>NZ_CP109592.1 GCF_036250675.1 Streptomyces sp. NBC_01689
CCCGCAGACACGACGCGGTGCCGCTACGCGGCACTTCCCGCGCTCCGCGCGAAGCCGGAACCCGTTCCGTCTGGCCGTATCGCTCCGCGATACGGCACGTCCGGTCCTCCCGGACCGGACTCCGTACCGGCCTGCTCCGCAGTCCGGTACGGGACCTGACGGACCCTCCGGGCCCGCCAGGGAAAGACGCAGCAGTAGGGGGAGGTGGGGTGTGGCCTGTCGGTCGGAATCGGTCATCCTCGAAGGACTCCACTCGGTTCCGGCCAACTCGCGTGCGTCACTTCTCAGGCTGGCTTGGTTCTGGGATGATAGCTGAGTACCGCTCGCCCCTTGATGCCTCGATTGATGCCTCGATAGCGAAAGTCGTCATTCGGAGACTGGGTGAATTCTGGAATCAGAGGCAGTCACCATTCCGCACCTTCGAGCATTGGACTCTCGTGAATCAGATGGAATTGCGTCCACATCAGGCCGAAGCGGTCGATAATATTGCTCGCATTCTCGGAATTCCTCCCGGGGGGCGTATCCCTCCGGACGGTCTGCGAACGCAGGTAATTGCCGCCACTGGCTCCGGGAAAACCCTGATCGGCGCGGAGGCCGCGCACCGCCTTTCTGCCCGCCGTGTACTGGTGTTGGTGCCCACTCTGGACCTGCTGACGCAGATGGCCGGCGCATGGCGCCGTGCAGGTCGGTCCGGAGCGATGATCGGTGTCTGCTCGCTGCGTACCGAGGACAGCCAAGGGTTGCCGTGCACGACGGACCCGGACGAACTGGTGGCGTGGATGGCCGGGTTGGAGACGGTCACCGTGTTCGCGACGTACGCGTCCGTCGGCCTGGGCATCCTCCAGCGCGCACACGCGGCCGGCCTCCCAGTGTGGAGCCTCATGGTCGTAGACGAGGCGCACCGTACGAGTGGTGACGGTCTCAAGCCGTGGGCGGCCGTTCACGACCAGGCGCAGCTCCCGGCGGAGCGTCGGCTGTACATGACGGCCACAGCCCGGGTGTGGGAGGCGGAGGGCGAGCGGCCGCGGCTGGTGGCGTCGATGGAGGACGGTTCGCCAGTCTTCGGGCCGGTGGCGTACATGTTGACGTTGTCGGAGGCGATCAGCCGGGGCATCGTGGCGCCCTACCAGGTCCTGTGCCTGGACATCCGTGACCCTGATTTGTATGCGGCGTTGACCAGCGATGACACCGGATCGGATGCCGTGCGTGGGGCACGGCTGGCTGCTGTACAGACGGGGTTGATGCACGCGGCCGTGGAGGAGCGGTTCCGACGGGTCCTCAGCTTCCACAGCCGGGTCGGCGAGGCCGAAGCGATGGCCGCGTCGGTCCCGCTGGTCGCAGCCCGGCTCGCGGCAGAAGAGCCGGACGTGTACCCGCCCGCAGAGCAGGTGTGGGCGGACTGGCTGTATGGCGAACACACGCCCGGGCACCGCCGGAATGTGCTGGAAGAATTCGCCTCCGATTACCTCGGAGGCCCCGAATTCAAGGGCCAGAATATGCGTGCCGAGTTTCGTGTTCTGTCGTCCGTGAGGGTTCTTGGCGAAGGTGTCGATACTGCCGAGTGTGACGCCGTTCTATTTTCGGATGCTCGCGGGTCGATGGTCGATATCGTGCAGATGGTAGGGCGCGCCCTACGTCTGCATCCGGGGCGCGGGAAACTGGCCTCTCTGGTGGTGCCCGTTTTCCTCGGACCGGACGAAGATCCGAATGAATTGCTCACCTCGGATGCTTACAGCACCCTCAGCAAGGTCCTCGGAGCCCTCCGAGCGCATGACGCAGACACGATCGAGGCGCTCGCGGACCCCCGCCTGCGCAACAGCCGTCCGACACTCGAACAGGGTTCTGAGGACGCCGAGTTGGGCCCCGAGGATGGAGACCTGGACGACGTCGACGCGGAGGTGGTGCGGGTGTCGTCGCGGGCTGCGGGAGTGCTGCGGTTCACCGAGGAACGCGACCCGGCGGCCTTGACCCGGTTCGTGCAGCTGCGGGTCATCGATCCCGAGGGCGCCTACTGGCGGCGTGGGATCGAGGCCGCCACGCGGTGGCTGCGGGAGTCGGGGAGCAGCGAGTTGCGGGTGCCGTTCACGTACGTCACGCCGGAGGACTGGGGAGCGGTCGGGTCGCATCCGCTGGGGGCGTGGATCGCGGACCAGCGGCGCTACTACGCCGCGGGGACGCTGGAGGCCTCGCGGGTGGCGGAGCTGGAGAGGCTGGGCATGGTGTGGTCGGTGCACGCCTCCGCGTGGGACGCCGGCCTGGACGTCGCCCGCTCCTATGCGGCTGTGCACGGGCACTTCCTGCCCGCCGCCTCGGTGGTGTGGGAGTCGTTCCCGCTGGGGGTGTGGGCCAAGAATCAGCGTGCAGCGGCCAGGAAGGCGGTGGAGAACGCCGAACGGCGCCTCGCGGGAGAGACGGGCCTCTCGTATGCCGGAGAGTTGTCCGAGAGCCGTATGGAGGCTCTCGCGGAGGTGGATCCGGGGTGGTGCCCGGCGTGGGAGATCGGATGGCAGCGCAGCTACCGCCTCGCTCTCGCCCACGTCCGCGCCGGAGGTCAACTCCCGGGTGTGGGCGGGGAGCTGGTCGTCCAGGGCGAGGACCTCGGAGCCTGGATCGTCACGCAGCGGACCGGGTGGGAGCGCCTGATGCCCGCACAGCAGTTCCTGCTCGAATCCATCGGCATCGAAGCACCGGCCGACGACGAGACGCTCGAACCGGCCCGGCGCACCCAGGACGACCGGTGGGCCGCCAACATCGCCGCGGCTCGGGCGTTCCACGCCCGCGAGGGCCACCTGCGGGTGCCGAGGAAGACGGTAGAGGACGTCGCGGGCGAGCAGGTCAAACTCGGAGCGTTCCTCGACAACACCCGCCGCAGAGCCGCCAAGCTGAGCGAACAGCGCCGCGCGGAACTCGATGAGCTCGGCATGCGCTGGTAGAGCCTGGGACTGGTCGGTCGACGGTTGTGGCGGACTTGATGGCGCTTCCTGAAAACGGCCACCCCCTGCTCGGGGGTGACCCCACAGGCGAATTCGTCCGTCATCTGCTCACCGAGAGCAAGCGAACGCCATTTCCGGCCGCCGAGATCGAGCGGGCCTTCGGCAGAAAATCGCCGTCGGGACGTCTCGAGACGGGTGGTGTGCCGGGGGCCCGAGGCGGCGTCGCAGTTGTTCGGTGCAGCGGTAGACGAAGTCGAGCGAAACCTCAGCGGTCTGGGCAAGGCCACGGAAGAAGATGGACTGTAAGCCAGCTTGCCCCCCCGCGGTCACGACTGGTCGGGGTGGCTGAGACGCACCGTCTCTGCGCCGAATGGTAGGCGCGTGACCCGGCTGGCGAGGAGCCAAGTGTCCTCGACCTTCCGGAATGTGTCCTCATAGTGACCCACGTTCGCAGGGAGCCTCGGGGGCACCATGCCATCGGTATAGCCGTCGACCCGGTAAGTGGCGAAGTAAGAGGTGGCGGTGGCCGCCCACGCGGAATTTACCGTGACCAGGATGTTCGTAGACATACGACGCGACAGCCGGTCCACGGGCCGCGAACCGAAGTAGCTGCGGAGCGCCTCACGCCCCTCCACTCTCCGGCCGCCATGAGGCCACTCCCACACCCCGTCCGGGGTGAAGAGGTCCGCAACACTGCTCGGATCTCCCAGGTCAAGGCGGCGCACAAACTCGACGATCAGACGCCCGCAGGCCCGCTCGGCGAAGAGACGTTCCATCGAGTCAAAAGCTTCAGTTGACATCATCAATTGCTACCAGCCCTCCATGAGGCACCGCCATGGCATTTTGGCTCTTGATTCTCCCGGCCCGCGAACACGAGACACACGCACCAAGTAGGTCACCCCCGCACTCGCCGCGGCCGTCACCGACGGATCCGGGAACAGGCCGCCCAGCCTGGGGAAGCGCCGCTCGGAGGTCCAGAGCTGGTGCTACCGTCCGATCATGCTTCGGGCGGAGGGTTGATGGAGAGCATCACAAAGAACCGGCAGACCGCTGCGGCCCTTCGCACCATGGTCACCCGCGCCTACGGTCCCCACGAGGTGTGCGACGCGGACGAGGACTGGTTCAGCGAACTGAGTCACGGCTGGTTCAACGTGGCCTACCGGATCCGGCTGCGCTCCGGCACAGACGTCGTTTTGAAAATCGCGCCGCCGCCGGACGTCGAAGTCATGACCTACGAACGTGGCGCCATGGCCACCGAGCTGCAGGCACTGCGGCTGATCCGGGAGCACACCGAAGTCCCGGTGCCCACTGTGCACTTCACCGACCGGACCCACGAGGTCTGCGACGCCGACTACTTCTTCATGTCGTACGTCGACGCGGACAACCTCAACGTCATCAGCGACACCCTGGCCAAGACGGAACTCGACGCCTACGACGAGGCGCTCGGCGCGATCACGCGGCAGCTCAACGCCATCCCCGGCACCGCCTTCGGCCCGCTGGCCGGACCAGGCGAGAACACGTGGCGTGCGGCCTTCCTGCGGATGGTCGAGGAACTGCTGGACGACGGCGAGCGACGGGCCGTCGTCCTCCCCCACGGCTACCACGCCGTCCGCCACGCCGTCTCAGCACACGCCGATGCACTGGACGAGGTGACCGAGTCCCGGTTCGTCGAGTGGGATCTGTGGCCAGGCAACTGCATGGTGCGCGACGGCCGGATCGTGGCGATCCTCGACCACGAGCGGGCCTTCTACGGTGACCCACTGATGGAGTTCGGCTTCGCCGGGAGCGAACCGGGCGCGTTCGGAGACTCCACAGCCTTCCTCAGGGGTTACGGCCACCAGCCGCTGACCCACACACAGCTGACCCGCCGGCGGCTGTACAACCTCCACCTCGCCCTGATCCAGATCATCGAGACCGAGTACCGGGCCCACACCGGCACAGAGCAGTACGACTGGGCATGCAAACGACTGCGAGAAGCCATGTCACTGCTCGCCACGCCGGCACGCTGACGGCCCGGTCCGTACCCGACGCGGCCAAACCTCAGTGCCCCATCCCCCCCGGTCCCGGGGCGGCGTCACGTCGGAAGCGACTCGTGAACAGACAGGACGGACGGGACTGCCAGGCCCACTCGGGTGCGGGGACACCGTGCGCGGCCTGCTCGGGGGGGCTGAGGCCGCGCACGGCGAGGGGTGCCGTGTGCAGTGCAGGACCGGCACCCAGCAGCATCGTGACACGGTCCGCAGAGCGTGCTGTGTTCGACGGGGCGACTGAATGACGGCCGGTTTCGGCGGCTCTGATGGTCGTGGAGGGGGATTATCCCTCCCGGCCGTGACTCTATGATCCATTCCCCCGTTGGCACAGCAGCGCCTGACCACCTCCCCACGAATGGCGCACCAACCGGGTCCCGGTGCCGGAACCCACCCCGCGGCCCGGCTCACGAGCTTCAAGCGGCCTGGAGGCCGTGCGCAGCCCTCCAGAGCGGACGACGACGGGCTGCGCACGGCCAGAATGATTATGTCCTGGCGGCCGGCGAGGGGTTCGGCCACCGCATCGCCCGGACGGCAAGGGACGCCGTGCGCAGCCGCCGGCGGGGGGGGTGCCTCTATGTCTTTGGTCAAGCGAGGCGTGGGGTTCTGGGTTCGTAGAAGGTGCCGTCGCGGAGCATGGCGAAGAGCACGTTGATGCGTTGTCGGGCGAGCCGGAGGAGGGCTTGCGTGTGGGTCTTTCCTCTGGTGCGGCATTTGTCGTAGTAGGTGCGGGAGGCGGGATCGTGCAGAGCGGCGAACGCGGACAGGAACATCGCGCGTTTGAGCTGCCGGTTGCCGCCTCTGGGCGCGTGTTCGCCGTGGATCGAGGTCCCCGACGACTTTGTTGTCGGGGCGAGGCCGGCGTAGGAGGCCAGATGGGCGGCGGTGGGGAAGCTGGTTCCGTCGCCGACGGTGACCAGCAATGCAGCGGCGGTCCTGACGCCGACGCCGGGCAGCGACGTCAGGACCTTGGAAAGAGGGTGATCCTCCAGCAGGGCTGTGATCTGGGCTTGTGCCGCCCGTCTTTGTTCGTGAACGGCGCCGAGCGAGCGGGCCAGGGATGGGATCACGATGTCGAGGGTGCCGGTGCCCGGGACCACGACGGTCTGCTCGTCGAGTGCGTCGAAGACGTCGTCGATCAGGCGTGTCGCCATGCGCGGGGCCTTGGGCCGGATCACTTCAACAAGCTTGCGTCGCCCAGCTTTCCGCAGGGCCGCCGGAGATCCGTAGCGTTCCAGCAGCCAGGTCACGGCGCTGTGGTCCAGGCGTGGGCCGAGGACCCGCTCGAGGCTGGGGTGGAACTGGGTGAGCAGGCCGCGGATCCTGTTGGATGTGCGGGTGGCCTCGGCGGCGAGGTCCTGGTCGAAGCCGACGAGCACGGTCAGCTCGGCTGTGATCTCGTCGGTGAGTTCCAGCGAGCGCAGGGTGTGCGGCATGGTGCGGGCCGCGTCCGCAATCACCGCGGCGTCCTTCGCGTCGGTTTTCGCCTCGCCGGGGTAGAGGTCGGCGATCCGCCGCATGGCCAGGCCGGGCAGATAGGCGACCTTGCAGCCGGTGTCCCGGGCGACCGTCAGCGGGAGGGCGCCGATGGAGGCGGGCTGGTCGACGATCACCAGGACGGTGCCGAACTTGGTCTTCAGCTTCTCGAAGACGTCCCGCAGCTTCGGTTCGGTGTTGGGCAGCTGCTTGTCGAAGACCTTCTTGCCGGCCGGGGTGAGCCCGTGCCCGTGGTGGGTGGTCTTGCCGACGTCCAAACCGAGGAAGACGTCTGTCTCGTCGCTGTCGTTCAAGCCGTCCTCCCGAACGGATGTCGTGTGTGCTGGCCGGGGCGTTGGCGTCGTGCGCGCATCCACGTTATGCAGACCTGCCGCCCGCGAACTGCCCGGCATTGCGCCGGACCGGACGGTGGCCGGACCTCTGATCAGCGTCTCCAACGGCGCCTCTCGGGCCCGGTGGCACCACCCCCCAGGTCATCGGTTCGACAGGGGGGAACAGCCATGCCGGGCCCGGAGGCCAGCGGCCCTCTTGCAGGACCGCGGAAAACATAACGGGGGGGGGCGAAACGACTGCGCACGGCAGATGACGCCCCCCGGGTAGTGGGGCTCCTGGATCATCGTTGTACAGGCCGCAGGGGCTTTGTGTGTGAGTGTGCTGCTCAACGGCCGTCTGCCGGCGGCCAGTTCAAGGCCCCCTTTACAGCCCGGTCGGGGGCTGGGGTGGGGTGTCCTTGTCGGGGCGGCCGAAGAGGGCTTTGAACAGCCCCATCGGGGGTTGTATGGCTGCATCGACGTCGCGACAGGATGCGCAGTTACGGCCGTCCGGCGGCGAGGCGGAAGGATCGTCAATGCCCAGCCCCCCGAGCGGGCCGCCGCAGGTCTGGCAGGGCGGGGTCGCGGGTTCGGGCTGTTCGGGCACGCGCGGCCCGTCCCAACCTTCGTTGGCAGCCGGCCGCCGCTCCTCTCGCTCCCTCGCTTCCCGGGCTTGCCGGGCTTTGTGGCGTTCCCTTTCACGGCGGCGCCAGGCGCGGACGTCGCGGGGGTTGTCGAGGGCGTCGGTGAGGGTTTCCCAGCTGCGGTGTCCGCAGCGCCACCACACCGCGGCTTGTGGGCCGGAGTCCTGGAGGCGGGTCAGGGTGGTGAACAGGACCGGGATGGCATCTTTGTAGTCGACGTAGCCGTCCGGCTCCTCACCGCCGTATCCGCCGCGCCTCTCATACTTGCCCGACCAGTGGTCGCGGGTCAGCTCCAAGACCCGGTTCATCCGGTTCTTGAGCGCTTGCTCTCCCAGCCTGGTGCCGGGGTCGAAGACCACCGCGATCGGCGGATACCCGTCGCGGCCGGTCGGCGGGTAGAAGCTCTCCCACAACGGCACGTGCTGGCCCCCGTGGGACACGGCGACGGAGTGGTCCTTCACCTGTACACGGAAGAACTCGCGGTAGCGGGCGAACTTGGCCGCCAGGACGTCGTCGGCCTCCGTGCACCGGTCCACCTCCACCAGCAGCGCGGGCAGGCCGTCCTCCGCAGCCCGCAGGACGGCGTCCGTGCGCACCGAGGCGCGGGTCCGGCTCGCGCCGGGCATGGGGTGCACGACCTCCGTCGCCCACGACGTCACCGACCCGAACCCCGCCGGAACCGGCGACGCGGCCGCCGTGCCGGATCCCGCGAGTGTCCCGGGGGTTGGGGTGGTGCGCAGGATTGGGCGGGTGGGGACGGGCTGGGTGCCGGTGAGGGCGATGACGGTTTCATTGACGGCCATCGCGTGCGGGGCCCCCGAGCGGGCCGCTCCGCGTGCGGTGCCGCCCATGTCCGCAGCAGGACGTCCGAGAGTCTCGGCTGCGGCGGTCAGGCCGAGGGTGGTCAGGCCCCACAGCTTCTGCCCGTCCCGGGCGTAGCCGTCCGACTGCGTCAGCCCGTGCTTGGCGAGATCGAGGCAGGCGTTGCGCACGCCCTTGCTGTCCTTGTGGCCGGGACAGGTCAGCCGGCGGATCTGATCCGCGCTCGCCACCTTCAGCACACCCAGCGCCGCGAGCACGTGCCCGCGCACCAAGCTGGTCGACCCGTACGGATACGTCAGCGAACCACCCACACCCCACACCCCTCCCCGCCCCCGTCTCACCGCCCACGGCGCCGACAGGCGCCACGGACCGGCCGCGCCAGGCCGGGCCGGATATGGACGGATGCGCGCAAACCCGATCGACTCAACGCCGCATCCACCCTGCCACCTGCCGCTGACATCAATCACAAGGCGGGTGGACAGGAGGATGAGGAGAGAGGGTTGTCGGGACCCACGGTCGGGCCCGGTCAAAGAGGCTGACCTGCACGAATGACTGTGAGGCTACTGCGCCTGCCGGTAGGGGAGTTGGCAGGGGGATCGGTAGGGAAGACGGCAGGGGGAACGGTCGACGCCCTACCGGATCACACCAGCAGCCACACCACCCCGACCACGACCTGCCGGCGGTGCGCGCGACCGATGCGCAGAGCGCACTCGCAGCACCGATGATCACCGGCACGCCCGTGCCCGCCGGGGCGCCACCAGGTACCCGTACAGACCTCACGCCCGCACCCGGGCAACAGCGCGGCGGCGACCCACGGTTGCCTGCCTGCCGGGTCGTACGGCTATCTCGAAAACCGGATTGCAGTCCGGCCCGCGCTCTGGCTACGGTTCGCACATGTCTGTTACGCCTCGTGTTTCTTAGCTCGGACACCAGCTTCGACGTCACCCGTGTGTCCACGAGCTGTTACGGAGCGTAACTGAATTGAATACTCTTCGCGATCCCGGCCTGTTCCGGAATCGGGACTTCTCGCTGCTACTGAGCGGCCAGTTGGTCTCTGCTGTCGGCGACCAGGCTCACTTCATGGCCTTGCCGCTGATCGTGCTGGCCCTTACCGGGTCGGCCACTCAAGCCGGGTACGTACTCGGCCTGGGCACCCTTTCCTTCCTGCTGTTCGGCCTGATTGCCGGCGCCCTGGTCGACCGGTGGGACCGTAAGGCCACCATGATCTGGTGTGAGGTTGGCCGGGCCGTACTCACCGCCGGCGTCGCCGTCGCACTCTGGCTGAACAGGCTCACCCTGCCCCAGCTGTATGCGACAGCGCTGCTTGCCGGGGTCCTGACCACTCTCTTCCAGGTGGCGAACACAGCCGCGCTGCCCAACGTGGTTGGTCCTCGACAGCTGTCCGCTGCGCTCGGCTACTCGCAGTCCGCCGCCGGCGCGGTGGGCATCTTCGGGGCCCCACTCGCCGGCGCGCTCTACGCCGTCGGCCGGACTGTGCCATTCACCCTCAACGCGGTCTCCTTCGCGGTGTCAGCGGCCTCGCTGCGCCTGATGCGCGCTCGATTCCAAGTGGACCGACAGGACGTTCGGACAACATCGCCTCTAACCACCGAGATCCGAGAAGGCATCGGCTGGCTCTGGCGCCAGCCGGTCATCCGCTTCCTCACTCTCGTCTCGGCCGCTGACAAAGTGCGCTACGGCGCCGGCTACCTGTTGATCATCACCCTCGCCCGGCAGGCGGGAGCCTCGCCACTGTGGATCGGCCTCATCTTCAGCGGCGCGGCCGTTGGCGCCATGGCGGGGGCGCTGGTCTCGGACAGGGTCACGCGCCGCTTTCCGCTGGGCCGCATCGCCGTGGTGATGCTGTGGCTGGAGGCACTGATGTTCCCGCTGTACGCTCTCGCGCCCAACCCGCTGACACTGGCAGCGGTCGCAGCCGCGGAGTCGTTGGTGGCTCCGGTCTATGCCGTGGCCATGACCACCCACCAACTGGCCATCACCCCCGATGAGCTGCGCGGCCGGGCAACGAGCGCAGTCTCCACGCTCACCACGGGAGCCTTGTCGATCGGCACGCTCGCAGGCGGCGCGCTGATCACCACGCTGGGTTCCAAGCCGCTTGTCTGGGTCTGCGGCGGATGGCTTCTCATCCTGGCCCTCCTCACCACTGCCAACCGTGCAGTGCGGCAGGCGCCACCAGCGGGCGCACTTCCACAGCGGCAGGCCACCGACACGGCCGAGACCGCCGATACGCCTGGCTGATGCCCACAGTGCGGCCACCGTTGATCGTCAGCAGGCGAAAGGACACTGACGGCTCAACGGTGGCCGCCGGCCGTACCCCTGCCTGCTCCTGGAAACCGTGGAGCCGGGAGAGCAGGTACGCGAGCGCGCCTGGAAAATGACCGAGGTCGCAGCGCTGCTACGGGACCTGCGAGTTCCTTCTCCCACGGCGGACGAACGTTCAGCAGTACGGCCCCAACCCGGGGGCGCGACAAACACATGATCCCGGCCGCCGGAACCACGCTCACCGTCCTTTGACGGGCGATCTTGACTGATTGACAGGTGAGTTTGACCGCTGGGTTCAAGGAGACAGCTCGCCTGCGGGATCGGTGTCAGCGGTCCCTGCGAGCATACGGATCATGAAGCGATCCGACGATCTCCTGGCAGGGCTGGACGACATCGACTGGGCAGCCCTGGGACATGCCTACGGCAGCGCCGAGGACGTGCCCGGCCAGCTCCGGACGGTGTGCGGGCCGGACCAGGAGGCCCGGGAGAGCGCCATCCGCAGCCTGTTCAGCAACATCTTCCACCAGGGCACCCGATACTCGGCCTCTCCGTACGCCGTGCCGTTCCTCACCCGAATCGCTGCCGCGGGCCCGGCAGGCGCCCGGGCCGACGCGCTGCTGCTGCTGACCCGTCTGGCCGTTGACTGGCACGACGAGTACGACCTCCCGCTCGGCATCGACACCGTCGCGTGGCGCGCCGCAGCCATCAGCCCCGAAGACAATCTGCGCTGGTACGACGGGCAGATCGCCGCCGAGACCGACGAGAAGCGGCTGAAGAACCTGCGCGAGGGACGGGCGTACTGTGCGGCGGGGCACCCCGTCGACGCCCGCGAGGGCGCACTGCGCTCCTATGATGCGGTCCGCGCCCAGCTTCCCGTCCTGCTCGAACTGCTCGGCAACCGGGACCCGGAAATCCGCACCAAGACCGCGTACCTCCTCGGCTGGTTCCCCGAGGAGGCCGACGCCACGCTGCTCCCATTGCTGGCCTGCCTCGACGGCGAGCGGGACCCCGTCTGCGTCGCCACGGTCCTCATCGCGGTCGGGCTGATCGCCGACCACGACCCGCACGGCCGACTCCGGCACCACCTCGACCACGAGCACCCCTTGCCGCGCTGGGCCGCCGCCACCGCCCTGACCCGTTTGCTGGCCGCACACCCGGCCACCGCGCCCGGCCTGCCGCCGGCGGAGCGCATCGCCGCCGAGCTGGCGGCCTTCGGCGCCGGGCCGGCCCCCGAGACCCCTACCGCCCACCACGCGGGCGACCTGCACAGCTACACCGTCCGCAGTCTGCTGCACCTGATGGGCGCCGCCGAGGACCCGGACGGGGTCCTCCTGGAGATCGTCCGCGCCCTGCCCCGTATCGAGGAGACCGGAGTCGTGCCCCGCCCGCTGGCCGTCCGCGTCGAGAACCTGCTGGAAGCCTTGTTCGACCCCGCGGACACCGTACCGGTGTTCGCCGAGCTCTCCCCAGGACGCCGGGAGTTGCTGAGGGTCCTGGCCGAGCTGCTGACCGCCGCGGACTTCCAGCCCGTGCCGTTCGGCTCAGACCTCCACGAGCGGTTCACCCAGTACGGCCTCCCCGGTACCCGCCCCGCCCTACGCGCCTACGTCGGACTGTCCACCGAAGGTGAAGACCCAAGCGCTCCCCTCCCCGATCCCTGGGCACCGTTCCGCAACCACTGATCCCACCACCCCTCACCAAGCACCGGCCGCTCGCCGAGACTGGGCGACAGGAACCCAGCAGCGGTCAAACGCACCTGTCAAAGGGACGAGATCACCTGTCAGAGGTCAGCGGATCCTGGCAGGCACCCACACCGACCACACGAATATAATCGAACGCATGTCCGAGCTGCCGCCTGATCCCGCCCGCCTCCGCGCGATCCTCGCCCACCTCGACAAGCAGCTCGCCGACACCGACACCATCCGCACCTACCTGCATCTGCAGCGCGAGGAAGTACAGCGCGCCCTCCACGCCGCCGCGCAGCCGGCCCGCCCACCGCGGCCGCAGCGGCAGGCACGGCCGACCCTGGCACCCGCGCCATTCCCCAGCCTCACCGAACGGCACCCCAACGGCCCCACCGGGACGGGAGACGGCTACATGCTGGAGATCAAACGCCACCCCAAAGACCCCGAGCCCGCCATCCTCCACATCGACAGCTGCACCCGGGCCACCCGGAAAACATCACCGATCACCCCAGACGAGTTCCGCGTCGCACTCCGCGACACCGAATACGTCCAGACCTGCAGCTACTGCCGGCCGGAAGACAAGCCCGACGACGCTACCGGCTGAACTTCTGCGCAGCCGTTGCGCAAACGCAGACACGCAGCGGACCAGCCACTGCGCAACCCACCTCCCGGCCCGCCCGACCACGCAACAGGCCAGCGCCGCCGGACCCGACCACAGACCCGACCCATGACCCGACCACGGCAGGTCACAGCCCTGCACTGTGCTGCGCACCGCGTGCGCACTCAGCCCGGCGAAGCGAAGCGCAACGACCGGACAGGGACAGCGCGACCGCACCGGTGTGGCCTGTGGTGAGGCCACACCACAGGCCACACCACAGAAGTAAAGACACCTCCGTGCCCCGCGGCGGACACGACCAGCTCCGAGCAGATGGGCCGGGCCCCGTACGGAGAAGGTGCTCCGTACGGGGCCCGGCCCCTCCTGATGGTTCGCGATGCAGGGGCGAGGTCAGCCGACGTGGTACACGGTGACCGTCACCGACCCGTCCGGACCGGGGATCGTGTACGCGCCGGGACCGTGGAACGGCTCGCAGCCCTGAGCGAGGACGTCATCGACGTTGATGCCCGTGTCGTCCTCACCGACGAAGGCACACACCTCGTTGATCAGGTGGTCGGCGAACCGCTGGGTGACCCCGGCCTCCGGATAGCGCGGCACGGTAGGAGTGTTGATGTCCAGGTCCGGATGCTCCCACAGGGCACTCTGCCGCAGGACGCCATCCGTCACATAGACCCGCCCGTAGGGTTCCGGCAGGTTGTTGTTGTCCTTCTCCTGCGGGTTGGAGAACTCGATCGAGTAGGTGACGAGCCCTCCGGGATACACGGCCTGAGCGGCAGGCTGCGCCTGAGCCGACCCGGCACCCGCCATGCCGGCCAGCAACACGGCCGCCGACACGAGGGCCGCCATCCGGCCCGTGGACATAAAACGCATCCCCGATCCCTTCTCGCTAAAAGTAGTCAAATGACTACGCTGTGAAGGTAGATCGAAGGAGATAGCCCCTCGGCATATGCATCCGGTAAACCACTCAGCCGTATGGACCGGAAGCTCTCCACCCACCCCGAACACGCGGGGGCGCCCACCCCTCCCAAAGCCGACCACAGCCCGACCACCGCAGGTCACGACGGTGCACAGCCCTGCGCAAGGCGGTGGTTGAGGATGGCGAGGCCAGCTGCCGCGGCGCGGTGCTGATAGGCGCGCAGTCCCGGGGTGCCGGGGGGCGCGGGTTTGCGGGCGTTGCGGTGCCAGTGGCCGGTGAGCGCGGCGAGGAATGCGGTGGTGGTGTCGGGATTGCTGGCGGTGGCGGGGTGGTCGCGGAGCAGGCGGGCGACGTCTTCGGGTGTGTGGCCGGCGAGGACGAGTTGTGGGGCGAGGGATGCGGCGTCGATGCAGGCGGGGCCGGTGGTGGCGTGTGCCCAGTCCACGAAGGTGACGCCGCGGTGGTGGTCGCGGACCATGTTGTCGGCGCGCAGGTCGCCGTGGACGATGCGGTCGCCGTGGGCGAGGGCAGGCCAGGCGGCCTCGAGTTCGGCGAGTTGCGGCAGGCGGTCCCGGGCGGAGGGGGCCAGGTCGGCCGGCGGATCGGAGAGCAGTTCGTTCCAGCCGTGCAGAGCGGCCGCTGTGGAGGGGGCTGTGCTCACCGCCGCGGCGTAGGGGGCCGAGGCGGGGCTGGAGGTGAGTTTATCCAGCAGAGCCCAGGTGTGGTCAGCGTCGCCGGAGGCCGGAGAAAGATCGGGGTGCGGGCCGTCCAGGTGCGCAATGACCACAGCCGTCCAACCATCGGCATGGTGGATGCCGAGCAGGTCCGGGGCGGGAGCGCCGGAGGGCAGCGCGTCCAGCACGGCGGCCTCGTGGACGTTGGCGGCGGTCAAGGGGTCGTCGTCAGGGGCCGCTTTGACGAAAGCCCTCCGGCCGCCGGCCAGGGTGAGCGCGGCAGCGAGTTGGTGGCCAAAGCCACCGGCGGGAGTGGCCGTGTCGGTGACGGGCGCACCCAGGGCGTCTTCGAGACAGGTACGCAGGGCGCTGGGGACGTCGGTCCATTGCAGACGGCCGCTAATGGGCGGTACAGGCATCGGGGCAACTCTCAGAGGTCCGGGAAACGGGTGGCGGGGTGATGGGGGTGCGCGCCGAGCCGGACCGCGAGTCGGGCTGAGGAGGAAGGTTCCTCAGACCGCGTTTGAGATCTGCCACAGAGCCGCAGATCCGACCGCGGCGGAAGTGCCAGCGGGGCGATCCCTCTTGGTAATCGCTACGATCGGCGGGTTGGAGGGGATGTGATGTTGCAGGTTCTGTACAGCGGGGAAACGAAAGAGCTTGAGCTCTCTGGGACGCGTCAAGGCCTCCTGGCGTTCGGGCAGCTGCTGCGGGGGCAGGCCGGAAGCTTTGACCTCTCGGAGAACCCGTGCCCCTCTCCCTACGAGAGGTCGCTGTCGGAGATCGCGTTTCGGGAGGATCCGGAGCGGGCCACCGTTTCGATCGTCACGGAAGCCCAGGTCCTGAGGATCGAGGGAGGGCGGGAAGCTCTCGACCTCCTCGCCGACAACCTTGCGGGCTTCGCCTCGGAGGCGGGTGCAAGCGATCATTGCCACGTCGACTCCCCGACATACGACTACGTCGCGCCAGAGTCGGACCCGCTGGTGATCGCGTTCATGAAGTGAGCCACGAGCCTTCGGCTGCACCGTGGTTGAGCCTGTGGGCCTCAGTGCGGGAGAGCGATCGTGGGCCTGGTCGGGTTGCCGGTCGGCCTCGGGTAAGGCGGCGGACCATGACGCCGATCATGGCCCATCGAATCATCGTCTCGGAGTGGGCCGGGCTGGTCTCGTAGTCCCGGGCGAGGCGCCGGTGGGCGGTAAGCCACGCGAAGGTGCGCTCTACCGCCCACCGCTTGGGCTGGACCTGGAAACCGCGCTGGTCAGGGGCCTTGCGGACGATCTCCAGATCGCGGCCGAGGATCTGTGCGCCCCACTCGACCAAGCGGCCGGCGAAGCCCTGGTCGGCCCAGATCTTCCGGACACCGGGATGGTCGAGCCTGGTCCACAGCAACGGCCGCTTCGCGCCATCGCGGTCCTGGACGCTCGCCGCGACGACATGGACGGCCAACAGCAGTCCGAGGGTGTCGGTGACGATGAACCGCTTGCGGCCCTTCACCTTCTTGCCCGCGTCGAATCCCCTGGTCGCAGCGGGGACGGTGTCGGCGGTGCGGATGGACTGCGAGTCGATCAGGCCTGCGCTCGGCTCCGCGTCACGGCCGTCGGCCTCGCGGACCTGACCGCGCAGGGCGTTATGGATTCGCTCCACGGTGCCGTCGTCGTGCCACCACGTGAAGTACCAGTACACCGTCGGCCACGGAGCGAAGTCCTTCGGCAACTGCCGCCAGGCACACCCCGTCCGCACCACGTAGAAGATCGCATCCATGATCCGCCGCCGCGGATGCTTCTCCCGCCGACCACCCTTCGGACCCACCCGCGCTGACGGCAGCAACGGCTCCACCAGCGCCCACTGCTCATCCGTCAAGTCCGACGGATACCCACCCCCAACACCGCTCACAGAGGATTCAACGACCGCCTTGGCAACGGGAGACGGCAGATCTCAAACACGGTCTCAGTACTCCAGCTCGACGCCGGGTGCTCGTCGCCGCATCACGCGCATTCGCCTGTGTCCTCTGAATCAGAAGTGCAAAGGGGCGCCCCTCCACTGTAGTGGTGGTGCAAAATCACGCGCTGTTGATTGGGGGCAGGTGGCGCAGGAGGGACGGTCCGATGCTGGCTAGCTCCAGTGCTCGTCGGTAGCAGTGGTCCCACGAGAGTGGTCGGTATCAGACATAAAGGAAGCTCTGCTCGTCGCCTACGCGTCTGATTCCCATACTTTCAATTGACTTTTCGCTGGTTTTACGCCGATCGAAGTCTTGAATTCCTGCCAGCCCGTCGGACGGTAGCAAGCCTTGCTTGTCGATGATCAGACGGTGGAGGGAGGTTCCGATCAAGGACGCAGCGTCATTGACGGCGGCGAGGACAAACAGGTTGTCACGCGGATCGTCAAGATGCCCCTCCGCCAGGCCAACGGCAACGAGCCCACGCCCGAGAGCCTCTACCGACCTGGTACGAACAGCTATCGATGCCATGCGCTGTCCGTAGGCGCTAAACACTGCCGCAACGTGACCGTTCACATCATCGATCGTCGTCCGCCTGATCGACTCAGGGCTGTCCATGTACGCACAAAGCGAAGCTTCAACCTGATTGTCTAGTTCATGCGGAATTCTGACTCTCAGGTACCCGTTAAAGCGCCTGTCTCCGAGGCCCGAAAAGCCTACGGCCACGGAGCCTGGTTTTTCATCATCATGCTGGCGGGACAAGGTAGTCCCCTTTCCACCGGTATCCGGCTTGGATAAGTTGCTGGACTTCCCGGGCGAAGACGGAAGGTTCCTGGCGCCCGACGTTCCAATAGCTTCCCCTCGTGGGCGTGCATCACCCGACGCGGGCTAGAGCTCGCAGCGTCAGACATCGAACGATTCCTCTCTGGGAGAGATACGGACTCTGTCTCAATGAGCTGCAGGTATGGATTCACCCCTCTACACACTATATTTCCAGTCTGTTTTCCGGTCGGATGGTAGGGATTACTCCTGCGATCCTCGATGATACGGCAGCGCCAGAAAGCGAGCACCGCACAAATAAAATTCAACCCTTCGGCGACTGCCGAGCCTTGATAAGATCAGCCGCAAACTCAACCGCCTCTTCAGGATCGCTTGTCAGAAAGAGGTACTCGTCTCCGCGATAAGGCCAGGCGAGAACGCGATACTCACCCGATGCCGCAGAAACAGCGGGAAGCTCGTCCTTGATTTCAGTAATCAAGTCTGCATCTGAAACAGTCAGCGACCACATGGAAATGGACGGGTAGAGGGCGCGAAACGTCGCGTTGCGAAATGCAGTCGAAAGCAGTTCCCACATTTCACGTGTAGCCCGACCGTTGGCCGCATGCGGCGGCCTGTACTCGTCAAGGATTACACGCCACTCCTGTTCTCGAGTTCTCGGGGGTAGCTGATCCATCCTTATTGCCCTTCGATTGCTTCTAGCGGAACAATTCGCCTTGACGACATGGTCGACCTCTTATGGGTCAACAGGGTGCAGGACCGTTGTAGAACGTGGTGATGGCACGAGCGGATTCGTGTCCACACACATATCTGAGCTCATCCGCCGTTACAGACCTTCCGGCGTATGTCGGAGCTCCGGACAGCATTTCGTCAATGTTCATGATGGCTTGCATGTTGAAGGAGATCTTTCCCTTCTTCGCGACGACAAGCTCGATCATATCGGCTACCTGCTTGGTCGTCATAGTAGCTCCGCCTGCGGGGAGTCCGAAGATCGGATCGCTGTATTGAATCGCTCCCTTTTCCCTCGCGAATGTACCCAGAATATCGCGTTCCCCTCCCCGAATGTCCCTCAGACCAAGGGCGAGGTGTGGTCCTGGCTTCTCCGATGAGGCCACAGCCGGATCACTGGAATGCGCAGCCCCTGGCCCAAAACGCGGTGGCACCGAAGGACTGGGAGAGAACTTTCCCTTTATCCAGTTGAACGCAGGGCCGAGAAGGCTGCTGCTGGCGCCACCTGCTGCTCCGAACAGTAGATCCCAAGGGCCTGTGGGGCGGCAGTGGACTTCGTTCAGGCCCCATGAGAAGGCCGCGCCGACGCCCGCGTTGACAATCGCCGATGTGGCAAGTGCGCGGCCTCCTGTGAAGCCGAGGCCGCGGGCTATGGCGTTGCCTGCACCCGGCATGAGCAGACCGGCGATGGCTCCTGTGAGAGCCCCTTCGCCACTTGCCCCAGCAAGGCCTCCCCAGGTGAATCCGCCGTGGCGATGCTGCCAGGAGTAGATACCGCCTTCGATGACAGCTCCGAAGGCGGCTCCGATACCGGCACTGACACACCAGGGGCAATTGCCTGAGGGGTCGGCTTGGTTGACCGGGTCGTTATTGGCATACACGTACAGGGAGGAGTTGGCGCTGCCGACATCGGCTGGAACGGGGTCGGTAGTGGCAAACCGACCAAGGGCGGGGGCGTAGCTGCGGGCCCTGAGAGCGAGGCGCCCTGTGAGGTACGGATCGGTGTACTGGCCGTCGAAAGCGAAGGGGCTGTTCTGGCCGTTGGTGGTGGCCGCCGTGCCTGTGGCTTCGCCCCAGGGCGAGTACTTGTAGGTGTAGGTCGCTGCACCGGTGGCATCCCGGACGGCGCTGATGGAGTCTTGCGGGTCGTGTAGGAGGTAAAAGACACCGGTGGTCTGGTTGATGGCCTGCGGGATGCCGGCCGGGTTGTAGTTGTAGTCGGCGATCAGGGCGCCGGTGCTGTTGGTGTCGGTGGCTATCTGGGCGAGCGGGTTGTTGAGGTCCCAGCGGGTGGTGCGGTCCAGGGTGCCGTTTTTGTTTGAGGTAGTGCGGTTGCCGTCGGCGTCGTAACCGAAGGTGAAGGAGTTGGCACCGATGGTGGCGGACTTGATACGGCTGGCGGCGTCATAGGCATAAGTGCCGGTGGCGTCTTTGGTTAGATTGCCGTCTGTGTCATAGGTCAGGTTTGTGGTGGTGGTTCCGACTACGCGCTTGGTCAGCTGGTCGGCTGCATCAAAGGTGTTGGTGACGGTGGTAGCACCGGTCTTTGTCGTGGAGAGGTTGCCGACCTTGTCGTAGCTGTAGACCGTTCCGCTGGTGCCTCCCAGGCAGGAGGTGGTGGCGAGGGTGTCGGTGCAGGCTTGGGTGAGGTGACCGGTGTCGTCGTATCCGTATCTGCTGGCGAGGCCGGTGGTTGTTGCGTCTTTGAACTGGTCGGAGACGATTCGGCCGTTGGGGTCGCGGGTGAGCTGGCGTGCTCCGGTGCCTTCCGAGACGGAGGCCAGATTGCCGACCCGGTCGTAGGTGCGGGACTCAGTCAGCGGTGTGGTGGTGGGCAGTTGGGCAGAGGTGAGGTTGCCCGCAGGGTCGTATCCGTAGGTGACGGTCTTGCCGCTGGTGGCCTGGGTCTTGATGCGGCCGTCTGCGTCGTACACGTAGCTGATGGCGTAGCCGTCCGGGTAGGTGCGGCTCTTGACGGTGCCGTCGCCGTTGTAGGTGTATTTGAATGGGTTGGTGGAGCCGGGTGAGGTGATCGTCAGCGGGCGGGCCTCTGCGTCATAGGTCAGAGTGCGGGTTCCTGTGCCATCGGCGACCGTCGAGATTCGCCCTGCTGCGTCGTATGTGTAGGTGACGGATGGCGTGCCGTCGGAGTAGGTGGTCTTGGACAGCAGGCCGCGTCCGTCGAAGGTGTTGCTGATGCTCTGGCTTCGGGCATTGGTGATGGTGGTGCGGTTGCCGTCCGCGTCATAGGCGTAGGACGTAGCGCGGGCCAGCGGGTCTGTGATCTTGGTGATGTGGCCGGCTTTGTCGTAGGCGTACGCGGTGGTGTGCTGATTGGCGTCGAGACGCGATGTCAGATTGCTCAGGGCGTCGTAGCCGAGCGTGGTGATGCCGCCGTCGGGTGCGGTGATCTTCGTGAGCCGGTCCAGGTCGTCGTAGCCGTAACCGGTCTTCTTACCCAGGGCATCGGTGCTTTCGGTGACGTTGCCGACAGTGTCGTACGTGTTCGACGTCTTGTTGCCCAACGGGTCGGTCTGGCCGGTGGCATTGCCTGACGCGTCGTATGAGGTGTGCCAGGTGTACTGGGCCGGGTCGGCGCCTGTCACATTGCCGCGCGGCTCCACGGTGTCGGTCAGCAGGCCGTCGGTGTTGTAGGCGTAGGTGGTCTTGTTGCCCATCGGGGAGGTCTGGGATGTGAGCCGGCCCGCAGCGTCATAGCCGTAAGTGACGGTGTTGCTGTTACGGTCCCTGACCGTGGCCACCTGGTTGTTGGCGTTGTACGTGCTGATGGTCGTCCGGTTCAGCGCATCCATGGCCCGCACGACGTTGCCCATGTCGTCGTAGCTGTAGGTCTGGACGTTGCCGAGGGGGTCGGTCACGGACTCGGGCAGGCCGTCGGCGGTGTACGTCGTGGCGGTCGTGTGGTTGAGGGGGTCTGTGACCGTCGTGTTGTTCCCGACCGCGTCGTAGCCGTACTTCCAGGTGTACTGGACAGCATCGGCACCGGCTGTGTTGCCCCGCGGAGTCGTCATGGACAACGAGCGACCGGCCTTGTCGTATGTGTAGGTCGTCCTGCTGCCGGCCGCATCGGTCGCGGACAGGAGTCGTCCCATAGCGTCGTAGGAGCGCTGAGTCGTGTTGCCGGCGGCGTCGGTCCCGCCGGTGGCACGGTTTGCCGCGTCGTACGTGGTCGACGTCGTCTTTTGCGTGGCGTCAGTGATCGACGTCGGATTGCCTACGTCGTCGTATCCGCGCGTCGTGATCCGGCCCTTCGGGTCCGTGACTTTCAGGAGCCGGTCGCCGTCGTCGTACGCGTACTTTGTGGTGAATGCTGTCGGGTCCGCGCCTGAAGCGTTGCCTCGCGCGTCGGTGCTGGTGATCACGCGTCCGGACTGATCGAAGGACTGCGTGGTTGTCGCGCCGCTCGGGGCCCTGACGGATGTCTGGTTGCCTGCCGCGTCGTACCCGTAGGTCGTCGTGTTCTGCAGGGGGTCGGTTTCCGTGGCGAGCTGCCCGGTGGAGGTATAGGTGAAGGAGGTGACGTTGGCCAGTGGATCCTTGACCGTGGCAAGGAGGTTGTCAGTGGTGTAGGTGTACGTCGTGGCGTGCACGTCAGGGTCTGTGGATTTGGACAGGTTCCCGTTCGTGTCGTAGGCGTATCTCCAGCGGGCGCCCGAGGGGTCTGTCTCCGTTGTCAGGCGGTTTGAGGTGTCATAGGCGTAGGCCGTGAAGTGACCGAGCGGGTCGGTGGCTCTGATGAGGTTCGCTGAGCCGTCGTAGCTGTAGAACGTGCGGTTTCCGAAGGGGTCGTACTGGACCAACAGGTAGTTGTGGGCGTAGACGTCGGTCCATACACCGCCGTCCGGAGCGGTGGTGTCCGTCTCTCCGCTGCGGTATGTGTAGGTCGTGCTGTTGCCGAGGGCGTCTTTCTGGGTCGCCACGCGCCCCTGAGAGTCGTAGGTGTTGCGGACGGGGTAGTGCCCCGCTGCGTCCTGGGTCGAGGCGAGGCGACCCTCGGTGTCGTAGCCGTAGCTGGTCTGTTTGCCGTCGGTCCCTGTGACGCTCGTCAGACGGCCGGCGGCGTATCCGTAGTCGACATGCCGTCCGTCGGCGAGCTGCACCCGTGAGAGCAGGTCGCCGGTGTATGTCGTCGTGGACGACCGGCCTGCCGCGTCGGTCACGGATGCCAGGTGGCCGGCCGCGTAGCGGTAGGTGACTCCCTGGCCTGAGCGGTTCTTCGATGAGGTGAGGTGTCCGCCGGAATCGAAGGTGAGTGTCTGCTTGTCCGGTGTGGTGAGGGTGTATGTCCCGTCGGTCTGCGCTTTCAGGGATGACCGGGAGGTGGAGGGCGCCGTGAACGTGCCGTCAGACTTTCTTGTGTAGGGGTACTTCGCCCCGCTCTCCGACGTGTAGGTGACGTTGCCGGCCGCGTCCTTGGTCAGCTGGGCGTCCCAGGGCAGCGTCCATCCCTGGCCGAGGGATCCGGTAGTGGTGTTGTTGGAGGAATATCGGCGGGTAAGGTCGAGTCCGCCTCCGACGGACGGCTGTTGGACGTCGGTATAAGAGCCCGAGAACGCGCCCGTGGCCGTGTTCACCGAGGCTCCGCGCTGCGCCTGCGGTTGAGCGAATGCCGTGCTCAAGGACGTGCACTCGGGGGCGCATCCGTATGTCTGATCGTTGGGAATCCCCCGAGCCAAGGTCATCAGAGTTACCACGCCACCACGGCCGCCGCCTGCGACGTCGACGACGGTCGCGAGCGCCGTGACGGAGAAGTTCCCGATGTTGGGAACCGCACCTGCACACTGTTCCGGGTCCACAGACAGCTGGAGAGTCACGACCGGGTCGCTGACCTCGGGATGGACCAGCGAATAGGCACCTGAATGGGCTGTCACGACCTGGCCCGTGTCGTAGTCGACAACATCGGAGCCGCAGCCGACTTCCCAGGTCACCTTGACCTGATGCAGTACATCAGCGAGCTTGCCGTCCGCATCGGTGGTGTAGTCGGAGTGCGTGATCTCCGCGCTTGCGAGGAGGGTTTCTCCTTCAAAGACCTGCCCGGTGAGAGGATCAGGGCCCAGAGGGCTCGCACCGACAACCGAACGGTAGGAACCCTCGGAGCCGACCACTGCCACGTAGTCCACGTCTCCGCCAGGTACAGCAGCGGCAGCGCCCTTGATACTGGCAGCCGTTCGACCGGTGCCTGCAACAGAGCGGGCCCGGGCTGCAGACTTCTTTGCCTCAGCCACCGCTTCGGCCTCGGTAAATTGCTTCCGATGAGCCTCGTGGGCCGGTGGCTTGAACCGCCCTTGGTCTACCTGCTGGTGACGCTGCTTCAGCGTCATAGGCTTCTGCGGCTTCGCAGGCCTTGGCCCGGGGACGCCAGCAGTATCCGCGCTCTCCACGCGCTGCTTTTCCGCCGGCGCCGCGGTCGCTGACCCTGCAAAGATCACAGCCCATGCGGTTACTACGCCCACAACGACCTGTCGCAACCTCGAAGAACGTGCCACGTCAGCCCCTCCGACCACGACCCACCAGGATGCGACCTAAAGCGATCACACAGTCACGGAAGGTGAAAGTACAGAATCGAACATGGGCATGTCATCTGTGTGCTCACGCGTGGCCTAGACCGGTCCATGGATGGCCAGATCCACGTACAACATGCTGAGCCCCTGAGGCCCCAAGCTCATGAGCCAGCTGTGCTCATCGCACTACGGCTTCAAGTGCGCTGGACTCCCCCTGTGCGGCTCGAACGGCATCAGGGGGCGCCATCACGCACGTCCCGTCAGAGAACGATGTCCGTACCGACAAGATCCGGCGCCGGCGTTCCCCGGCATCCCGGCGGCCGCCGTGCAACTGCCGGACGCGACCACACTGGGCGAGAAGCTGGTCGGCTGGGAGGGCAACCGGCTCGCGTTCCTACGGCTGCAGGGCCGGTTCCTCGGGATCACCCCTCAACGCAGGGTGTATCTGTTGCACTCAATGGCGGGTGCGGCTGAACCAGGCCATGCCATCCCTCTGAGCCATGAAGACGATCAGCACGACTCCGGCGGCCAGCTGCACGAGGGCTGCCATCACAGTGGCGGCGGGTGCGCTGCTGGCGGTGAGGCCGAGGGGCAAAAGTACCCACAATGCAGTGCCAGGCGCCGTAGACGATTGTTCCGATACGGAGGGCGTTGCCACCCTTGCCAAAGCGTAGAGCAAGGACGATCGCGATGACGGCGTGGACGCCAGCGCCAACCAGACCGAGACGGGCCGCTGCCACTCCGCGCGGGGTGAAGACCGCGGTGACACCGGCATCCGTGACAGTGAGGATCACGGCAGGACGCGCCCCCTCCCGGTGGTCACGATCGGGGGAGCATCCCATGCGCGCGCACGGATCGATGCGACCAGCCCCGTACCTCTCGTCGCGCGATGACGCGATGCGGATTCAGCGGACCATTCCTCTTCTCAGTGGCCTGCCTGAGTAATCCCGCTGGCGAGCTGTCCGGCCACGTTGAGGATCCCCTGTCCGAATGCTGTGGGAGCGATCAGGACGCCGAACACCAGCACGATGAGCACGGTCAACTGCTCGTCAGTACGTTTCCGCGCCTCGGTGCGACGCCGAAGCCGCAGCACGATGATCACCGCCAGGAGAACCGCCAGGTTGATCGACAGCACCATGAGAGCCCCCTTCTCCGAACGCGACTGGTCCACATGTAGCGAGCACCGACACTGGCGGCAGCTCAGACGCGGCCTGGTGGCGACAAAACACAGTAGATCGGCTTGATTCACGAGGTTGCGCCGACACCCGTTCTGACTTCTCGGGCAGTAGGGGCACCAAAGTTCTGTACGGAGCGCAATCAGCCTCAGCTGGGCTACTCGTCGTCGACGTCGCCACGGATCGCACCTCTGGCCCGGTGCCAGGCAACGAAAACCTCGCGCAGCTGGTCCAAAATGCCGCGCACGGTGAACAGGGCAACGCTCACAACACTCGCCGCAGCCAGGAACCACAGAATCAGCACATCCACTGGTCGACACCTTCGTGACGGAGGCCGAACCAGCGACGGGTGCTGCTCAGTTCGACCAAGAAGCGGTCAGAACTGAGTTCCACGCCGACGGCAAAGCTCAGGTACAGCTGAAGAGGTTCAGGCAGAAGCAGGAGCAACTGCAGGCGGCCGGTTGATTGCAGGAGTCCGGGTCGTGGTTCACGGATCACAGACAGAGATCGGCGACATGTCGGCTCGCCTGTCCCTGCGCCTGCGGATATCAGCGAACCGCACCATGACCGTGCGTCGCACTGAATCTCCTGATATCGCCACGCGCTCGCAACGCCTCTGCTATCAGGCTCCGGAGGCACGGTGGACAGGAAAGTCTCGAAGCGAAACCGAGAACACGGTCCGAGCGCACCTGCCAGGTGCGGTGCGGGCCGGAGCTGCGGGACATGCTGCCTGGTTTCGCGATGGTCGGCGTAGTGGTGCTCGTGTCCCTCGCGCTACTGCCTGGCTCTACACCGCGCTCGGGGTCGGCGGCCTGGTGCTGGGTGTGGTGCTCCTTGGTACGGCCGCGATCGGCGGGCTGCGCTGGCATCGAGAGGTCGCGCGCCGGCGGGGCGGCCGCTACTCCGCGGCGGAACTGTCTCGGCTCGATGACCGGGGGCTGACGGTGGCGGCCACGCGGATGTTGCGGAGGGATGGCTGGCACGTGGTCGACGTGGGCGAGCCCGGTCGACCGCGTCTGTACGCGAGTCGTCAGGGTCGCCAGCTGGATGTCGGCTTTCGCCCGGTGGACTCTGCGGACGAGGGTGGGAGCGGGTTCGCTCCGCTGCGCGAGGTAGGCCGACCTGGTCCCGATGGCCTGCTCCGAGTCGTGGTCCACCGCGGCGACTTCAGCCGTGCGGACGTGCTCTGGGCTTCGCGCCAGGGCGGTGTTCTGCTCGACGGGAACCAGTTGGGGCGGTGGGCGGCGGGGTCGCGGCTGGACGAACTGGGCCTGTGACCGCGGCGGACTATATGGACTGAAGCCTACGAAAATTGGGCTTTCTTTACAGGCAACCGTTGCGGGTGGCTACCGTCAGACGATGACGTGGTGGCAAGCAGCCCTGTGGGGCTTGGCCGGCGGCGGAGCCGCTTCGCTCGTGTCCTTCTGCGGCTCCATCATGTCTGGCGGGTACCGCTGGCCGTGGCAGCGGAGACTTGACACGGTAGGGCCCCGACTGTTCGTACTGGGGAGCGGGCTCGTTCTGGGTGCCGTGGTGGCGGCTGCCGCACACGATCAGATGAACGGGCCGTGGCCAGCCTTCATCTTCGGCATCGGTGCGCCCGCCACAATCCGAGGCATCCTCTCCGGGGTAGAGGTCGGACCCTCCATCCAACCGTCAACCGGGCCTCCCTCGATTTCAGGCAGCCAGGCGAGTGCCCCTCCGCCCCTCTCGCGCGCGACTGAGGATGGGGAGATCCGTGAAGACGCGTCCTGACTCCTTCCTCGGCCGTGTGGCTCGGACCGCGCGACCTTCACGTCCCTGGCTAAGTATTGAGGCATCTGCCTGGTGGACCCGGGTGCTCTTGGCCGGCGGCGCCCGTCCCCGTTACAAGACCATTCCAGCTGCCTCGATCCTGGCCAGCCCAGACCGGGCCAGCCCAGACCTGACCGGGGCGGACCTGACCGGGGCGGACCTGACCGACTCAAACCTGTCCTACGCGAACCTGTCCTACGCGAACCTGACCGGTGCGGACCTGTCTCGCGCGTACCTGTCCCGCACGGACCTGTCTCGCGCGGACCTGGGCCGTGCGAACCTGACCCGCGCGGACCTGACCTTCGCGGACCTGACCTTCGCGGACCTGACCCGCGCGAACCTGACCCGTGCGAACCTGACCATCTCAGACCTGGGCGGCGCGTACCTGACCGGCGCGTACCTGACCGGCGCGAACCTAGCCGACGCGGACCTGTCCCGCGCGGACCTGTCCCGCGCGGACCTGACCGGCGCGGACCTGACCGGCGCGGACCTGACCGGCGCGAACCTGTCCCGCGCGAACCTGGGCAGCGCGAACCTGACCGGCGCGAACCTAGCCGACGCGGACCTGTCCCGCGCGGACCTGCGCAGCGCGGACCTGACCGGCGCGGACCTGACCGGCGCGGACCTGACCGACGCGGACCTGGGCAGCGCGAACCTGACCCGCGCGAACCTCACCCACGCGAACCTGACCGACGCGGACCTGGTGGGTATCACGTGGTCGGATTTGACTGTTTGGCCGACTGAATATCGCGCAGTGATGTTGGAGCGGTCCGTACCGATCGGGGTCGGCCTCTGGCGCGTGCAGGGGTCAGGGAACAGCGGCGCCGACCTGTCGGTGCCTCCGATCCCTGTGGGCTGACGGCTCAGCTCGAAGGCTCCAGCACCACTACAAAGGCGTTCAAGAACGCTTCTGCAGCTGCTGGCGGGCGGCGGCGAGTAGGCGCTCTCCGGTCCGCCGGCTCACGCTGTAGCGCTCTGCCAACTGGTCGGCGGTTACGGTCCGGTTCTCCGCTTCGGCTGCGGCGAGTTCGGCGGCAACGGCGGGCACGCGGTCGTCAGTGCGCGGGCGGGGGGAACGGTTGCGCGGGTCGCCTGGCCGGCGGCCCGCACCGGTGCGCTCGGGGTGGTGTCTCTGGTCTCCGGCGTCGATCCGGGCCTGCACGACGTGCCGGGGCCACCAGGGGCGGCCGTGCAGCTCGACGCCCTTGGGCAGATAGCCAGTGCTGGCGTACGCACGGACGGTGGAGGCGTCGGTGCCCAGGACTTCGGCGGTTTCGCCCACGCTGAGCAAGTCCTCGGGGTGAGGCTCGGGGGTGGGCGCCGGCGGGACGGGCTGGCCCTCGAGGTAGGCGTGGGCCTGGGCTGCGTCGTACAGACGCAGTCGCTCGCCGGGGTTGGTGACGGGCACCCGGGCGCGGAAATCGGTGCCGTGGCGCCGGCGCCACGTGTGCAGCTCGATGCCTGCGGCCGCCGCGATGCTGGCCTCCGTCATGACGGGGTGGCCGTGGGGGATCATCGGTGCGTCTCCTGTCCGGTATCAGGGCTGTCGCCTGAGGCTACGGCGATAGACTGCCGCGGTCGCGCCCTGGTGGTGTTGACGGGTCGGGACCGGTGGATACCGACCGCACCGCTCTTGGGCGGGGCGGGCCGCCGGTCCCTTTTTCGTGCTCGTGCCCACCGGCCAGCACCACGCACCAGCGGGCGGTCCGGTCGGGCTCGATGCCCGACCGGACCGCCACTACGGCTGCCGGGTGTCAGCTACCGCTCGTAGGCGCCGATCGCCTCGCGGACCTTGTCGGCTCCGATGCATCCTCCGTCGTGGCGGAGGACGGTGGGCGGCTGGCCGTTGCGTCCCCGGAGGTGCGACCAGTAGCGCGGGCCCTTCCATCCGCACAGCTGGCACTCCATGACCCAAGGTTGTCACTGCCCGGGTATCCGCCGTACGGCGTCCAGCGGTGCGCCTCCAGTCCGGCGAACGCGGTCCGGGCCGACGCGATGTTGCGCGCGGTCTCGGGCATGCGCGGGTGGAGCAGAGGAACGGTCTCCGGCTTCACCAGGGTGGCGGCGGCGCTGTCGACCACGCTCTGCGGGGTGATGCGTCCCTCCGTGAACTCGGAGTAGAGCCAGGCGGCGGCTGCCGGGCTGCCTCCGCCACGGCGCGGGCCTCCGTCCGCCACGCGGACGTCGGTGGTGGTCCCGGCCGGTACGGCATACCAGACACCGTGCCAGCGCAGGGCGTGGCCGATGAACCACGTTCCGACGAGAACGGGGTAGCGGCACTCGATGTCCGGCTCCCCGAGCCGGTAGGGCAGTTGCGGGGTCTCGCTCATGAGGTGGTCTCTCCTGTCGCGTGCTGGCGGGTCGTGCCGGGCGGGGCGGATACCGACCGCCCCACCCGACATTTACAGCGTTACAGCGTTAGCTGACTGGCTAGAGGACGGCGGCGACGCGTTCGCCGATCCACTGGGCCACGTTGCAGGACACGGCGTTACCGGCCTGCATGGTCTGCTCGCCCTTGTTGCCGCGCATGATGTAGTCGCCGGGGAAGCGCTGGGCGGCCAGCTGCTCGCGCGGCTGCAGCATCCGGAAGTGGCAGTCCTCGACCGTCAGGGCCGCGTCTGGGACGCAGATCCCGGCGGAGTCCCGGGTGGCCAGGGTGAGGAGCGGCTGATCGGTCGGCTTCGCGGTGCCCTTGCGGTAGGGGATGACCAGACCGTGGTGGCGGCCCGCTGCGGTGACCGTGGCGAGCGGCTGATCGACGGCGGCCGCCCCGCCGTTGCGGCGGAGGGTGACGACGTAGGGCATGGTCACCAGGGCCTCGGTGTCCCGGGTGGTGCGGGTGCGCATCGGCTCGGCCAGCGGCGTGCCCGTGTCGTTCCACGTGCCTCCGGCCGGTACGAGCATGCCGTGCCGGTCCTGCGGGAAGAGCAGTCCCTCGCCGATCTTGCGCGTGCGGGCGGGGAGGGGGACCCGCGTGGGGTCCTGGGCCCGCCCGTCGTGCCCGGAGTGGTTGAGCGTCAGGAGGCTGACCCGCTGCGGGTACTCGGCCAGCCCAGCCGAGATCCGGCGCAGGGTGGCGGCCGCCAGCGGGCGGGAGCGGTCCCCGATCCGGGATCCCAGGTTGGTCCAGTCGATCGCGTCGGCGGCCGCGCGCACGTAGGGCTCCACCAGGGCGTTGCGGCACTTCGCGTTCGGGCACCGGTAGTCGTACTGCTGCCGGTACTTCCCCACCGTGCGGCGGGGGTTGCGGAACGCCTGAATGGCCTGAACGTCTTCGCCGCACTCCGCGCACCATGCCAGCGGGCGGGGCCGGACGTCGGGCAGCTTGATGCCGGTCCGCGTGAAAACGAGATAGATCCGGTCCCGCCACTGCGGTGCGCGGGGGTTGTCCGGGCCGCCCACGTGGGCGGAGGACACGGACACGATCTGGGAGTTGTAGCCCAGCTGCTCCATGCCCGAGCGCCACCAGCCGAACAACGGCCACTGCGTCACGAACTCCACCACGTTCTCGCACAGGACGGCGCGGTACCGGTGCACCTCGGTGGCGCGGATGACGTCGTACGCCGTGGCCCGGGTCCGGATGAACGCCTCGGCCTCGACCTCGTCCTCCTCGCCGAACGCCAGCTGTCCGCCGTTACGGCGCTGGGTCCCCCCGGCGGGGCTCATCTCCGTGCAGATCGGCGATGCCCAGAGCACGTCCGTGGTGGGCAGGCGCCGCATGTCGTAGTTGTTGACGTCCGCACAGACGTGGTCGGCCTGGCGGTGGTTGGCGCTGTGGGTGTCGATCGCCACCTGGCTGTGGTTCGCCGCGAGCTTCAGCTCATACCCGGCGGCCACCAGACCGGTGCTCGATCCTCCGGCGCCGCAAAAGATGTCCGTGAAGGTCAAGGACATTGCTTCCTCCGGTTCTTCGTTGACGGGTCGTCGGGGGCGGATACCGTCCACCCGTTCCGACAAGAACAATATTACAGCACTAGGTGACACTCGTCCAGAGTGGGATGCGTGTTTCCGCAGATCAAAGGGGGTTTATAGGCAACGGTGGCGCGCTGAGCGGAGCGCCCCCACGGACCTGTTCCACATCGCGGCAGCTACTGCTCCCCCTCGACCACGACCGGTGGTGCGGTCTCCTCGCGCGCCCGTCATCCGCGACGGCGGGAGTACGACGCCCGGCCCGCTCGCGGCCCGGCGGACGGCTCCCCGGAGGCCAGCCCGGCACCCCTCCCCTCCCCGCCGGCCGTTCAGGACGCGCGCAACCGAGCCGCCGCGGCCGGGAGCGCGCCCGCCATGTAAACCGCCCACAGATGCCGTTCCCCCTCGTGTATGAGAACCAGCACACACCACCCTCACTGCGTTGCCCTCCGTGGCGACAGAAGTGCGGCGGCCGACTCATGGATCGGGTAACAGTCGCGTGGACTGTTACCGCGTCTGACCTGGGCAAGTTCCAGAAATCCGACCGGAGATGAGGGGCCGGTACGAGCGGCCAGGGCGTCTCTGCCTCGACTCCGGACGCAAGGTCCGGCTGCACTTCGCCCCCTGGCGTCCCGACCCGCGCCCCCTCGACAGCCTGCTCCAAGGCGCATACGCATTCTTCGAGGTCAGCGCGCTGTGACAGGGGCATCCGTGTCGCGGGCAGCGCCGGCGCCCAGCAGGCAACGACCGCTCTCTGCCGAGCGATCCCCGCTCACTAGCATGCAAGGTGGGATGCGAACCCCCGCTCTGAGCTGGGGTTTCTCAGTGAATTCACGATCGGTGATTTCACTCGAAGCGATAAGGAGCGCCGGAATCCTTTCGGGCGGCCCGCTCGGTGCACATTGCGCACAGTGCGGATGGTCGACATGAAAGCCGTGACGGTCCGTCGAATGGTGTAATGTCACTAATACCTCTTCGGCTGGCTGGGTGGCATCCAGCTGGTTCCATCCAGCGAGGGGAGGTATAGGTGATCACCGGAACGGAGTCCCGCGACGCGGGCGACGGTTCGGTGTGGGCAAAGCGGATCCGCCGCGTCACAGACGCGGTCCGGCTTGTAGGCGCCGTGTTCCAGGCCGTGTACTACGGCTTGAAGCTCTGGTGACCTGCGGCTGAAGAAGCTGATGGGCCCGACCCTCTCGCGAAGGGTGGGCCCATCGACGTCCCTCACCGAGGTTGAGCCCCACGTGTTTCGCTACCTGGCGGACCGTGGGGCTCAGTCATGTGCGGGTCGTGTATGTATCCACACTACCACGAACCCAATTCCCGCTTTGAAGATTCGACTGGTCCCACCGAAATGTCGTGCGCGCCAATTGGTCACCGACATCGAATTACGTGAAGTGAATCAGTCTCGGTGAATTACGCATCGCCATCCGTGATTTGAGCGCGGTTGTCAATTGGCGTTCGGAGACACATTGACAATGCTGCCAGGACGCACATTGGCAATGCTGTCCGACAGGGCCGGCCAGCAGGCATCGTCGCTGACGCCCGTCATGACGGGCGTCACCAGCGTCGTCGCCCGTCGTCGCCCGTCGTCGGAGAGCCGACGACGCCCGTCACGCTGCTGAGGCAACCCAGGCAACTTGACCGTGCACGCGGTCAAGTTGCCTGGGTTGCCTCTCGCTCACCGCCCTGCACACTCGCGTTGAACGACGTTGAGCGAGGAGGCTGAGCCGATCTGTCCGACGTTCAACAGGTGGACTGGTACGCCGTTCAACAGGTGGACTAGTCGTCTACCCGGCGTTACACACGGTGGAACGAGTGGTCTACGCCGGTATACGCCTCCTTTACCGGCCTCTTGCTCGCGGCTGTCTCACGTCCCGGCCGGCCTGTCTCACAGGGGTTCCAAGGCCGTCCACCTACCGTTGAACGCGGTATACGGGACGTGCACCATGTTCCACAACTGGCTGGCTCCGGCTCACGGGTGTCTCGCGCCGGCTCGTCTCTCTCGCGGGTGTCTCACGGGTGTCTCGCGCCCGCTCGCCTCTCTCTCACCGGCGTCTCATGTCCCTCGCCGCACTCTCACCGGCGTCTCACGTCCCTCGCCGCACTCTCACGGCTTCTGTCATGCCTGAGGCAACCCAGGCAACTTGACCGCGTGCACGGTCAAGTTGCCTGGGTTGCCTCAGCAGCGTGACGGGCGTCGTCGGCTCTCCGACGACGGGCGACGACGCGGCTGACGCCCGTCATGACGGGCGTCAGCCGGCTCTCTCATCTCGTCGGATTGGCCGCGCTCGCCGTTTTGAATCGACCTGCCATTTCTGCTGCTCGCGCACCCGCACAATCACGCGTTGCAGACGTGCCGCCGGGTGCTTTGACGATTTGGTGTGCCGTCAAACGAGGTTTTCAGCAGGTCAGTTACCCGTCGCTCAGAGGCGGGCTGCCTCAGCCAGGGCGTAATGGAGGGGGACCACATCCTCTGCCCTGGGGTCAGACATAGTCGGGTCTTGTGGCCGCTACGGCATCCGCTTGCAGGGTCGGGGGTCGGTCAGTGGGGTTGGCGAGGATCCGGCGGACGGTCTCCGGGTGCCATCGATCGCCCCGCTTCGGTCGGATGGCTTCGGCGTCTAGGACGGCGGCAATCTCGCGGTACGACAGCTCGTCCTCGTCCCGGAGTTGGCGGGCGCGATCGCGGCCGGCCTGCTCCATCTCGTCCTCGGTCAGCTCCGTCTTGTGAGCGTGCCAGCAGGCCCCGGACGGCCACTGTCCGGGGCCTTGCTGCGTCTTCATGCCCTCACGCCCCCAGGGGCTGGGTCGCACCGTGTTCGCCCTGGGGGCCCCACGCCGTGAGTCCCGCGTGTTACGAAAGCCTCGCCCGTGGCAAACTCTGGCTTGCCGCGGACGAACACGTATCCGCAGCAGCTCCTGCAGCCCCGTGAGGGATGTGGGAGCTTTCTCGTTTCTGCGTACCCCTTCCGCTCTCCATGGCCTCGGTCCCCTTCGACCGGGGCCTTTCTCGTTCCTGGAGGTTGTGTCGTGCAGGTCGTCTCAGCCGCGCTGTCAGCCGTCGGCTCCCTGTCGTTCGTGCTGGGCCTGGTCGTTCTGGTGGTCGTGTTCGCGGTGTTGTTGTTCGTCGTCCGGCCCGTGGTGAAGAAGACCCGGGCCGAGGACGTGCCGGCAACCCTGGTCGGGTTGAGCCATGTGATTGCGGCACTGGCCTCTTTCCTGCCCTGGAGCGGGCGGCGCTCCCCGGCGCAGACGCCCGAGGCTCCGAGTGCAGACGGCCAACCTGGCGGCGCTGCTCCGACGTCCCCCACAATCATCACCACCGACCGTTTGACGGTGATGCGTCCACCCGATCCGCCGGAGGCCAGCGGGCTCGGGCAGATCACGGCCGCGCCCACAGGGGGAGAGTAGGGATGTCCGAGGTCCTCGTTCACCGCTGCGCCCACTGTGCCGAGCCGGTGAAGGCAGCGGGTGGAGGCCGCCCGCGCCGGTTCTGCTCGTCTGCCTGCAGGCAGGCGTCATACCGCGCACGGCACGCTGCCGCGATACCGCTCGAAGGATCCGGACCTGGTCAGAGCACGTGGCGGGTCAAACCCCGGTCGTGCCGTGCGGTTCCGAGCCTAGGGCCGGAAGGGATGGTGCCTTTCCTTCGCTGCCCCCTGTCCCGCGGCCATAAGGGCTGGCATCGCGCCCTGGTGGGGGTGCCCAAGCCGTGGCCGCAAGAAGTCACGCTGTGGTGGGCTGGCTGGGAAAGCAGGTGGGGGTGGGCCGGAGGAGAAGTCGGACGGTCTCCAGCAGAGCTGTACTACTCCTGCAAGAACTGTCTCCTGCCGCGCGGTCACGCAGGAACCTGCCTCGAAACGGACACTGTCTGGATGGACGAGGCCAATATCCTGACGCTGGACCGCCAACTTGACCGCGTAGTGCGGCTGAGGATCTCCCTCCCGTCCCCCGGAATCGCCGTCCCGCGCTGGTTTCGCGCCGGATGAGGCCCCCGCTATCCGACGCGAGGCGCGCGAGCCACCGGGCTGTCCAACAACCGATCAGTTGTCGGACACCATGCGGTACGCGGCTACCGAGCGGCGAAGAACGGGTTGTGCGCGTCCAAGAACGACGTCCAGGACGGGCCCGACCGCGTGAGCGCGGTCGGGCCCGTCCGTACGCGGAACGTCACCGGTAGCGGTTAGCGTCGATTGCGTACGTTGATCTGAGCCCCTGCGAAGGCGGCGCCGATGGTGCCCACCGCGGCAGCGGCCTCCGTGTAGTGCGTCAGGGCCAGCACGACCACGGCCGCCATGGACGCGAACGTGGTCGCGACGATGGCCCAGGCCAGCCAATCCGGGTCGGGCTCAGGGGGTGTGGTTGCGGTACCTTCGACGGGCGTCACTCGGGCAGTTCTCCTTTCAGCAGGACGGACCACCTCGACGCAACGAGAGGGAGATCCTCATCGCGGCCCTTGCTTCCTACGGCCGGCCGCCGGGGGTCTCCCTCCGTCGTGTCGAGGGGAGTTGGTGGGCATAACCGTACTGGGCGCCAGGTACAACGCCCTTTGAGCTGCCCCGACCGGGCATTTCGGAGGTTTCTGGTTCCAGCTAGGGCATTTTTTCGTAGTGGGGGGAACACAAGCTCAACGGATGTGTATCGTCTTTGTCGTCCTCTTGCCTTCGCGCGGGCGCCTTTAAAAGCGCAGGTCAGCGGCTTGAGTAGACGTCAGTCCGCAGCGAACTGCTGTGTCTCAGCTCACAGAAAAATTGGGCGGGTCGGTGTCGGATGACCGCTTGCTCGCCCTTCTCACCTGCCTTCCTTCGCAAGTGGGGGCGTCTCCTGTGGCTGTCAGCGCTCTGACCTCTTCTTTCGGCTTCCGAATGAGCTTCCCGAAGGTGTTCATGTCGTACAGCGCGTCCTTCATGTCCCGCTTGAGCTTGTCGCCCTTCTCTACGGAGTCGCTGATGAGGAGAGTCATCGAGATGGTGCTGAACACGTGCCCCTCGGCACAGCGGACACCGGTCCGCCGAACTTGCCGCCGGCGTGCAGCATGGTCGCCTTCACCATCGAGACGCCCGCATCACACTCGTCCCGACCTCGGCGTCCCCGTGCAGGACCGAACTACGTCGTCCGCTTCCGCAACGTCGGGGGCCGGTCGGTGGGGTTGGCGAGCATCCGGCGGACGGTCTCCGGGTGCCAGCGCTCCCCGCGCTTGGGCCGGATGTCCTCGGCTTCCAGGACGGCCGCGATCTCGCGGTAGGACAGTTCGTCCTCGTCCCGGAGCTGGCGGGCGCGGGTCCGGCCGGCCTGCTCCATCTCCTCCGGGGTGAGTTCCTTCTTGTGGGCCTGCCAGCCGTAGGGCGGGGCGCCGTAGGCGTACTCGCCCTTCTCGCCCTTGATGCGGCGGCCGCGGCGGAGCTTGGCGACGGTCATGCCGCGGTCGAGCTGTGCGAAGACGCCCATCATCTGGCGCATGGCGGTGCGCATCGGGACTTCGGGGTCGTCGGGCAGGATCTCGCCCTGGTCGGCCATGAAGGCGCGGCCGCCGTGCTGCCAGCACTGGGCCAGGGCTGCCTCCTGCACGACCAGTTCGCGCGCGAGGCGGTCGAGGTTCGGCGCGATGATCCCGTGCACGCGCTTCTCCTCGACCCACAGCAGTGCGGTGGCCAGCTCGGGCCGCTCGTCGCCGGCGACAGTGCCGGACACCGCTTTCTCCACGAAGAGGTGCGCGAGCTTGTGGCTGTGCTCGCGGGTCCAGCGGCGCACGATGCGTTCCTGGTCCTCCAGCCCGAATCCGTCCAACTGCCCGCCGGTCGACACCCGGATGTACCCCGCGAGCCGCATCTGATCGCCTCCAACGCGTTGACCTGCAGTGTCACAGATATTGGTGTAACTGTGACTCCCTGAGCCACTGGTCGAGTGGTGCGCACATGTTCCGGCCGTAGCAGCGAGAGAAGAGCGGCTGTGACCAGCCTTCCGCGTGTCCGGCGATCGCGGGGATCGTTGAGAAAACATCGCGCGCTGCACCGCCCTGCGGACATGCCCACGATGGATGGGGGCCCCAGTCTCACCCCCTGGACTCGGGCCCTCCTTCGTGCCCCTGCAGGACTGGGGCTGTGCCGTCGTCTGCGCGCACCACCTTCCAGTTCGTCCCGCACCGGGTCTGGCAGGGGGTGGTCCTGCGTCCAGCCGATGATGTGCCAGCGACCTCGGTTCCGTGGGCCATGCCTCTCCACCGTCCGTCACCCCATGTTGAACCGGGTTCTCATCGCCAGCGGACGGCAGTACCGCAGCCGACTCCTCGCGCCGGCCAGCTATCACCGCAGACGGGAGGGCTGCGTCAGACCCTCCCAGCCTGTGTCTTTTCGGCTCGAAGGCACCCCCAAGGGCCCTGGATGTCTCGCGCGGCCGCCAGGACCTCACCCCACGCCCGGCCCTCCGGGGCCCGCACCATCCCCACAGGCGACCCGCCCAGCGCCGTGACAGTCGGCGGAGTCCCCCGGTCCCCTCTAGGCCGGACGTACCTCGACGGCCCGTACGGCGGCATCCGCCCGTTCGATCGCGTAGATGACGAGCTGCCCTTGCCTGACGAAGTCGACGAACCTCACGGCCTGCGCGTGAAAAGGGACGTGTTCCTCGCCACCGCACGGGGCGATGACCCCCGACCCCCGCGCAGGATCGAACGAAATCACCGTGCCCGCCCGCAGAATGCTCCGCACACCGCCACCTCTCCTCCAACGCGCCCGGCCGATCCCTTCATCTCCTCGCGGAGCGGAACATAGAGCAACCCGGCCTCCCCCGGACAGAGCACACAGCACACGCACTCCGGGCCGCCGGCACGACAAGCCCACAGCACCCGCATGGCGGCATCGGCGGCCCCGAACCAGGAAGTCACCTGGGATAGCACGACCGCCGCAGCAGTCCGCAGCCCCGCACCCCGTCAGTGGGTCCGCCTGAGTGGGACGATTTCCGTGCTGCGGGTCAGGCATAGTGGGCCGGACGGCTTCTGGAGTGGCCCAGCGGCGCGACGATGGTGATGGGCTATTGGCAGTGCGGGCAGTTGCGTGTCGCAGTGGGCGCCATGGGGCGCGTTCGCCGTGGCCCTGGCGGCTCCCGACGGTTCGGACGGTGGGCGGAACGCGGGCAGCCTGAGGGGCAACTGACCTGACTCTTGGGATTGTTGTTCCTTGTGCTGCCAGTGGGATTTCCGTACCGTGATCAAGTAATCCCCCGGACGCCGCGCCGGACCACCGGCCTCCGGGGGAACGACCGCCTCTCGTGCCCGCTCCGCGGCGTGCGGGCGGCTGTCGCACGCGCTGTATTCGGGGAGGAAATACGTGATCCGCATCCGCACCACCATGACCGCCGGTGCCGCCTTCGTCGGCGCGCTCGCGCTTGCGCTGTCCGCCGCCAGTCCGGCCGCCGCCGCCGACGACTCCTGGCAGCAGGGGACCAGGACGAGCAACCCGGGCAGCGCTGCCCTCTGCGTGGGTTCGCCCGACAAGGCCAGGGTCTGCTTCAATCCGACCGGTGACAAGATCTACGTCTACGACGGCGACGCCGACAGCGCCTCCGCGGTCGCCGACTGGGACAACTACAAGCACTGGAACGACACCAGCATCTACCGGTCCGGCCAGTGCGTGAACTCGGAGGGCGCCGGCACCTGGGTCGTGTGCAACAAGGACTTCTACGAGGACGGCCTGATCCTCATGAGGGCCCGCACCTACGACCGCAGCGCCGGCCAGTGGACCGGCTCCTACGGCTACGAGTCCTTCAGCACCAGCTGATCTGATCCGTCTCCGGCAGACGCGTCCGGCCGCGCCCCGATCACCGGGCGCGGCCGGACGCGCTGCCGGAGACGAACAACGTCACGCCGGACCTGACTGGTCGTGGAAGTCGGCGCCGACGTCGCCCGCGACGCGGCCGGCCGGTGGCGGCATCCCGCACGCCGGCCCCGCCCCCGCACCGACCTCGCTCCCAGCGATGTCCCCCGCGCCTCCGGGCGCACGTGATCAAAACGCTCGCAGCCCCGGCCGGTGTCCCGGCCGGGGCTGTCGACGTGCGTGGTCGTGAAGGTTCAGCAGTCTGCTTGTGCTGAGCCGCTCAGTTGGCGCGGAGCGTCCTGACTCCGCCGGCCTCGAAGTCGTAGATGTTCCGGTTGATCCGCAGGCCGTCGACGGCGCCGGCCCACAGGTTGTCGCGGCCCTTGCCCACGGCCGCGGTGTAGATGGTCGGAGCCTGGCCGCCGTCGTTGAGAGCGGTCTTCAGCTGCGGGAAGGTGCACGGGGTGCTCTGGTTGCATCCGGTGACGGTCCCCGCGTTGCCCGTGAGGAACCATGTGCCGCTGGTGGTGGCGTCCAGGTAGGGACTCCAGCGGTCGGTCACCGGGGAGGCCGGCGGAGCCCACACCATCGAGGAGTAGGTGGTGCCAGGCGCCGCGGTCAGGCGCGGGTTGATCTCGAACCTGATGTTGGGCATGTTCCCGGGACCGCCGTGCGTGGTGTTCTCGCCGGTCTGGAAAACATGGAACCCGACCCTGGTCAGCCCCAGGACCGGGTCGCCATAGAAGTCGACCTCGTTGCCGAAGTCGACCTTCTCACTGGGCGGGGTCAGGGAGGTGGAGTTGTCCGCCACCTCGATACCGAGGCTCCCCGTTCCGTAGGGCGGCCTCGCGGCGCGGCCCGTGACACCGAACGAGCCGAACGGACCGTTCCGCAGCGCGGCGACCGGAGAGCCGATCGTATTGCGGGTGATCACACCCCAGTGATCCGAGCCGCCCTGAGCTGGGCCAGTAGCGGGCGCCGCCGATCCCGGGACCGCCGACACGGCGATCGCCGCCAGCGTCGTGATCCCCAGCGCCATCGTCCGTTTCACGCCGGACAGAGCATTCACGTCCTGCTCCCTTTTCGTGGGTGGTTGAAGCGCAGGACATGCACCTGCACGGGCCCTGCGTCACGCCCGTCACATAAGCACTCTCCCGTCGTGGCATATGCCACGACTCGCCTGCATATGCCACGATTCGCCCGCACGGTGGCATAGAGAGCCACCCTCCCGGCGCCCTGCTCCCAGAGCGAGCCCGCACGCTCACCGCTTCGACCGGGTGGGCCGCCACAGAAGCTCGCATGTCACACGGTGTCGCCGCCTCCGCACCGACCTCACCGCCGCCGACCTTCCGCACACCACGGCATCCGCGTGATCGATACGCAAGCAGCCCCGTCCGGGTGCGGGGCCTGGTCGGGGCTGTCCAGATGCGTAGCCGTGAAGGGCGGTCGCCTCCGCGGCGCGCCGTCCGGCCCTGCGCACACGCGAAACGCAAGAGCACACCGGAAAACCAGAGTCAGCGCCCCGCCGCACATGCATCGGAGAACGGGCCGTTCAGGAGGTTCAGTCCTCGCCCAGAATGATCGCGGTGTTCGGGGTGCCACCCCCGTTGTCCTCCCGCAGCGCAGGATCCGCATCCGTCAGGATCGCCGGCTCGCAGGTACGAACAGGCTCCCCGCTCATGTGCCGGCTGCTTATCAAGCCGTCTTCTGCCGACGCCTCGCTCACCGTCCCACCCCTGTTCCTCTCGACCTATTCCGGTTCGACGCCCATGCCGACCCAGAGGGTCGGGTACCCCGCCAACACCTGCCCTCACGGCGCGACAGCATCGGAGAGCAACTCCCGCTGCAGCCCCGCCCCGACCTGGGGGCGTGGATCGCGGACCAGCGGCGGTAACTACGCGGCGGGGACGCTGGAGGCCTCGCGTGCCGCGGAGCGGGGTGGCCCGGGTCGCGGTGTCATACGCCTCGGCCCGGACCGGGACGACCTGACCGACACCAGCGTCGGAAAGGTCAGGCGGCGAAGCCGACGTTGGTGACGTATTCGTACTGGCCCCACTGGGAGCCTAGGTCGATGACCTGTTCCACCCACGCGTCGTCCAGTTCCTGCTCCGCGCCGGCCGCCCATGCGGCGACGATGCGGTCCCAGCGGCGCACGTTCATGTGGCGCATGCCCACCTCGCGCTGGAGTGGCCGGGAGACCTGGGACTGGTTGAGCGGGTGGATCTCCACCCGGGTCCCGCGGCCTTCGCGGTTGAGGCGGGCGAGGAGGTAGCGGGCGACGTTCTCACGCCGCACGGTGCGGTAAGCCTGCTCGATCTTCTCCAGCGTCGCGCGGCGCGGGGTGACGGAGCCGTCGCGCCAGCCCCTGAGTTGGGCTCTGGCCGGGGTGAAGCCGAGGGCGGCCGCGGCGGCGCGGGCGTGGGCGGTGCGGGTCAGGTAGTTCAGCCGGGCGGTGAGGCCGCGGCGGGCGGTGACGGGCGTGGCGATGTAGCCGGCGAGGTTGTCGAGCTGCCGGGCGACGGCTTCGTGGCCTTTGATGCCGCGGGCCCCGAATTTCCCGAACTCGATGGTGCGCTCAGGCATGGTCTCCGGTCCTCAAAGTCTGTGGATCACTGTACGGGCTCCCGGAGGCCGAGGGGCCGCCCCGGCAGGGGGGATCGGCGCCGGGGCGGGTGATCGGCTCCAGGGAGAACCGTCAGGGGCGTTCTGAGGGGTCTGTGGATCAGTGCCGACGGTGTAGACGTCCTTGACCTTCACCTCGGTGACGCCGCGGCCCTCGGGGAACACGGCCCGCCAGTCGCCGATGACGTGCAGTTCGTCGGTGCCCATCGCGCGGAGCACCATGAGGCCTTCGTCGTAGGCCTTGAACGCTTTCGTCCAGAGGTTGGCGAAGGCCTGGGAGCGGATGAGGTGCATCCAGTCGGTGCGGTAGAGCTCGCGGTTGTAGTTCGACTCCCCCAGCGTGGACACGAACTTGGAGTACATCGCCTTCACGTACTCCAGCGTCACCGGATCGTCGTCGGCGATCGCCCGTTCGCGGGCGTCGCGCAGGGTGGTGCGGAACTTCTCCAGCAGGCCCTCGGTGGAGCCGGACGTCCACGACTCGTGGATCTCCGGCGGGTCGCACAGCCCGTACTTCGGCCCGGACAGGCGCAGCAGCAGGCGCAGGGTGGGTTCGGTGACCCACAGCGGTCCGTCCTCGTCGCGGTCGCCCAGGGGGTTCGGCAGGACGGTGTGGTGGTCCCAGGCGGGCGGGGTGATCAGGTGCAGGCCGGAGCGCTTCCTGTCGTGGTGGTCGCCGGTGGAGTGTTCGAGCTGTCCGAGCGGCAGGTGGGTCTTGAGGGCGGACAGGTAGGCGCCGTTGAGGTCCAGAGCGGTCACCTCGTGCCGGCCGGCCGGGAGTTCGGCCCGCGTCCATCTGGGGCGGGCTTCCCATACCTGGTCGGCGCCGCGGGCGGTCTGCTTGCGCAGGATGTCCGGCAGCCACGGGTGGGCGACGATGTCGTAGCGGCCGCCCCTGCGTGTGCGGTCGAGCAGCGCCATCGCATCCGGGATCGCCCGCTTCAGCAGCGCGGCCGTCGCCGCTTCCGCATCCCCGCCGTGCTCCTCAAGCGCGGCGGCTACGGCGGATCCGACCGCGTCGGGCAGGTCCTCGGTGGCCTGCACGCGCCGTCCTACCGGCGCGACCTTCACCCCGTGACCGCCACCGCGGCCGGCTTGCCGTCCGTTCCCCGCCGACGCCGGCCCGGCCGTCTCCGCTCGGTCCGCCCGACCCGGGCGGACCGGCTTCGAGGGCGCGGCAAGGTCTGCGTCCGGTGCGGGCGTGGCGACGGGTGCGGGGGCCGCGCATTCGGCGGCATCGAGGTGCTGGGGGAATCCTTCGACCTGGTGGCGGGCTGGCTGCCCGCACAGCACGCAGGGGCGGGGCGTGGCCAACTCGTCAGCGTCCTCCTCGTCGTCGGTGTGGCCCGCTTCCGCCGGTTCGTCCGCCGGTTCGTCCGCCGCTTCGTCCGCCGCTTCGCCGTCCGAGGCTGTGACAGCGTCCAGTTTGGTACGGGCTCCCTCGAGGAAGTACGCGTACTTCTCACGGCTCTCGCCGCCCGGGTCGCGTCCGGACTCCCAGCCGCCCACCGTGGAAGGACTCACGCCGAGGACCGCGGAGAGCTGGGCACGTGAGAGGTACAGCCCCTCACGCAGGCGTCGCCGCTCCTCGGGAGGGGGCAGGGACACTTCCTGCTTGGCCGCGGCGAGCAGGGCATCGATGGCGTCGAACCCGGTCACCGTACGCTTCCGTCCTGAACGGCCTGACGGCGGGTACCGGCTGCCGAACGCTCGACAGGTCGGAAGCGCTGGTCGGGCAGAGCCTCCATCGCCTGCGTGGGTCCGGCCAGGAGGTCGAGGGTGCCGATGCCGTAGTGCGTGGCGACGGCGTCGCAGTCCGTCAGACTCCATGCCGCCGTGCCGGACTGCCGGCGACTCACCTGGGCCTGGCTGACTCCGAGAGCGGCTGCCAGATCGGCCTGCGATTCGCCCGTCGTATGCAGAAGCGCTGCCACGGCGGATCGCATCCGCTCATCGAGGCTGATCCTCATAACATCAAAGGTACCACTTTTTTCGTATCAGGTATGCGGATATAGCAATTCTCTGCGGCCGGACCCTCTCTTCGATCTGGTTGTCCATGAGGTGAGTTGCGGTCAGTACGGCGACGGCACCTCGTCCTTGGCGGTGGTGCAGGCCGATACGGGCGGCGATGTCACGAGCGGCAGCTGGGCTCCGCCGGCATAGCCGCGGGCCTGGCGCCCGCACCCGGCGTCGACCCGCCTGCGGCCTCCTCGAGTGGGTCTTCCCAGTAGGCCAGAGGTGAGGCCCGATGGCGCCGCGGCCATCCGCGCATGCACGGAGAGCAGTGGACCTTCGCCCGGCTCCAGCAGTTCAAACGACTCCGCATCCGCTTCGAGATACGCGGCGACCTCCACCTCGCCCTGCTCCGACTCGCCTGCAGCATCATCCGCTTGAGACGCCCGCGGACCTCGTTCCGACCATGTATTCACCACGAAGCGGATCCTCACCCCCGGACTTCTCGGGGCGAGGGTCCGCCTTCTTGCGTTCTGGGCCGGAAACCGGTCGGGGCCAGAAGCATCGGGCCCCGGAGGCGCTCACCCGTGCGCCCTGGAACGGAAGCGTCTGCACGATCGCTCGGCCAGGGATGGAGGCTGTGGCACTGCTGGGTGAGGCGGATCGCGTTGGTGTACAGAACAGCGCAGGCCCGCCCTGTCTTCCACAGCTGCGGGCCGGTTCCGAAATCGACGCGTACGTTGCCGTTGACCATGCAGCGGCCACCGTGAGCCTGCCCCTGGACGTGCTGGTACCTGCTGCCGGCCGCGTCGTGACCGTCGAAGTCGATCCACCGGTTGCAGATGGGCCACCCACCGGTGGGTGACAGGCTGGACTTGATGGCTTCGGGTGCGTGATGGGGTTTGACTCAGGGGTGGTTCATGGGGTGGTCGGGGCGCATCGAGTCGTTCACACGATGTGCATGGGCCGGCCGGGCGGAGATCACTCTTGCTGGTGATTCTCCTCCTCATGACGATCACTTCCCGCATGGCCCGGCTCCACCTCGCCGCCGCGATCGCCCTGGCGGCCTCGGCGTCGCTGTTGGCGACACCGACTCCCGCACGGGCCGCTTCGAACGCGGTTCCCACGTACGAAGTGAAGATCAACCTCACGGCCACCGCGCTGGACTCTTCACACAGCCCGCTCGGCGCCGTGAAGTCGGCCTTCGGCATCAGCGGTTCCGCCAAGGCCCGTTCCTACGAGTACTTCGACACGAGCGCGCTGGGGCTGAACGCCCAGGGCTGGGACGTGCGGCTCCGTCACAAGAGCGGCTCGTCGTTCGAGGAGAGCTACAAGAAGCGCTTCCCTGTCACGGGTGGCGACATCAACGGCGCTCTGAGCACGGCCAACTCCGCCGGCTTCAGCGGCAGCGACACCAATTACGACGCAGAGGTCGACTGGGGCTACTCGAAGCAGACGCTGAGTTTCAGCAACGAGAAGTCGCATAGTGCTTCGGGCTACTCCGGCACGGCCATGCCGAGCGCGAGCACGGGCCTCGGCTGGGTCGTTGGCGACATCCCCGGCAAGTTGGAGGACTGGAACTCCGCGAACTGGGGCAAGACCGCACTCCAGGCGTCGCGGGTTCACGGCCCGGTCACCTCGCAGGTGTGGGGCGGCGCGTGGGAGGTCTCGGACGATGCGAGCATCGAGGTGCTGCCGGTCATCGGGGCGAGCGGGTCGGGCACCGAGTACATCGTCGAGTTGTCCTTCAAGACGGACAGCTACGCCGACGCGGCGAAGCTGCACACCGACGCCGTCAATGTCGCGGAGAGCCATGGCTGGCTTTACCACGGCGACATCCTCAAGACCCAGACGATCCTGGACCGTTACTGACTGCTGGTAGGGCGTGGTGGCTCCCCGTGGTGCGGCCCTGCCGGTTTCACCGGATCCGGAACGAGGCTGATCGCTTCCCCCGGGTGATCCTGACCGCGATCGATCACGACGCGCTCGGCGATGTTCTGGTCGGTTTCGGCGACTTCTCCGCGACGGTCAGCAGCTCGGCCAGGATCTTCAGCAGCTTCTGGCGTCCCGGGGAGAGCTCGGTGAACACCGGTACGGCATCCGTGGGGCCGATCAGGGCTTTCAGCAGGTTCTCGGTGCGGACCGCCTGCGGGCGGGGCACGACTCCGGTCTCCTTGATAGGGGGCAGGGGGCGGACGATGTCCAGAAGGACCCCGTCCGGGTCCTCGGCGGCGCCCATCAGGAGCAGCCGACTGCGGACGGTGTGGTGGTGAGGTCGCCGGCATGGTGGGCGGTGGCGGACTCGCGGGCCGGCCCGGCGCCGAAGGCCGCCAGCTCGGCGGCGGTGCGCCCCGCCGGCGGCAGGCCGGGCGCGGCAGGTTGATCCGCGGCCGCCCGCCGGACCCGGCGACAGGCTACGGTGGCGCACCCGCCGTCAAGGGAGGCAGTGCGTGATCGATGTCGTCTTCGGAGTTGACGTTGGCACCTCCAGCACCAAGGGCGTGGTGGTCGACACCGCCGGCCGCATCCTGGGTCAGGCCGTACGCTCTCACGTGGTCGACCGTCCCCGCCCGGGGCACGTCGAGATGGACGCGCAGGTGTGGTGGGAGGAGTTCGTCTCGCTCGCGGCGGAGTTGCTCGTCCGCGACGACGTCGCCGTCCGTGCCGTCGGAGTCAGCGGCATGGGCCCGTGCACCCTTCTGGTCGACGACGCGGGCGAGCCGGTCCGTCCGGCGGTCCTGTACGGGGTGGACACCCGCGCCGAGCAACAGATCGCCCGGCTGAACGGGGAGTTGGGGCCGGACACCGTCTTCCGCAGGTGCGGTTCCGCGCTGTCGTCCCAGGCCGTCGGGCCGAAACTCGCCTGGATCCGCGAGCGGGAGCCCGAGGTGTGGGCACGCGCCCGCCGCCTCTTCATGCCCGCCTCGTGGCTCGCCCACCGGCTGACCGGCGCCTACGTGCTGGACCTGCATTCCGCCAGCCAGTGCACGCCGCTGTTCGACATCCACGAGCAGCGCTGGATCCCCGAGTGGGCCGAGCGCATCGCACCCGGCATCGACCTCCCCCCGCTGCGCTGGCCGGGTGAGGAGGCCGGCCGGGTCGACACGCCCGTCGCGGGCGTCCCGGCCGGGACGCCGGTGATCGTGGGGACGATCGACGCGTGGAGCGAGGCCATCAGCGTCGGAGGCCACAACGTCGGCGACCTGATGCTGATGTACGGCACCACGATGTTCCTGGTGAACACCGTCGACCGGCTCGTGACCAGCCCTTCGATGTGGTCCACGGTCGGCGCCCTGCCCGGCACCCGTTGCCTGGCCGGCGGCATGGCCACCTCCGGGGCCGTCACCGACTGGCTCGGGCACCTCTTCGGCCAGGTCGACCCCGGGGTGCTGTTCGACGAGGCTGCCTCCTCGCCCCCGGGCGCGAACGGCCTGGTGATGCTGCCGTACTTCGCCGGGGAAAGGACACCCCTCATGGACCCCGACGCCCGGGGAGTGATCGCGGGCCTGACGCTCGGTCACACCCGGGCCGACCTGATGCGCGCGGCGCTGGAGGGCACCGCGTACGGTGTCCGGCACAACATCGAGACGATGCTCGCGGCCGGCGCCGACATCCGGCGGATCGTGGCGGTCGGCGGCGGCACCCGGGGCGGACTGTGGCCTCAGATCGTCAGCGATGTCACCGGTCTCGAACAGATCGTCGCCCGCACGACCGTCGGCGCCGGTTACGGTGCCGCCTTCCTCGCCGCCGGGCTGATCGGCCGACCGGACATCACCGCCTGGAATCCGACGGAATCAGTGGTCCGGCCCACCGCAGCCGCGGGTGTCTACGACCGCCGGTTCACCCAGTACCGAGCCCTGTACGAGAGCACCACCACGGTCACCCACGCCCTGGCCCACGACCAGAACACAGGCCCTGGGGAACATGCCGTGTGACAGCGGTGGGCGAGCGTGGGTGTCAGCAGAGTGGGGCCCGCGGTCGTACAACGCGAGATCCCGCCTCCAGAGTTCGGAGGCGGGATCGTGTGGAGCGCCGGGCAGGCCTTGCACCTGCATCTCCCCGCAGGAAGCGGGGCGTCTTTCCTTGGACCACCAACGCGAGGCTCACCGCTGAAAGTTCGAGCGGCGAACACCTGAATCACTGTAGCCCACTCCCCGCGCGCGCAAGCACAGGGGAGGCGGCGCAGGCCGCGAGGGCGACTCGCTGCCCGGTGCGGACGTCACGCCGGTGATGGAGCCGGCCAGGATCGGTCCTGCGGGTGCGCGGTGGCCGGGTGGGCCGCCGCGCGCCGGCGGTGCTCGGGGCGGTTCCGCACTCACTGTCCACCCGGGTCGACGTCCTGACCGGCAAGGGGCTGGACGAGGTGCTGAACGGGTGGTCGAGGTGGGGGTGCCGGACCTGCGCCGGCCGCCGCCGGGAGACGGAACCCCATCCCGCGCTGCCCGCCGGCCGTACGGGGTCTCGCTCTCAGGTCGCCTGCGGCAGCCAGGTGGCGCCTGCCTGCGCGGCGAGGATGAACGCGCGGACGTGGGCGGGCAGGACGGCGCCGTTGAGCCACGCCAGGGCGATCGGTGCGCTGGGCATGTCGCTGACCGGGACGGCCCTGATCCGCGGCGCCAGGCCCGCCTCGACCGAGCGGAAGGAGAAGTGGAGTGCCTGGGTGGTGCTCAGGGTGTGGGTCAGCGCCTCCTGTGTGGTGAGGGTGTGGACGCGGCGGATCGGCGTCCCGGCCGGGGTGCACGGGGGGACTATGAGGTCCCACACCGACTCCGGGAACCCTCGTGGGCGGTCGAACGCGTCATAGGCGGCGGCCTCCTCGACCGTGACGGTGTCGCGCGAGGCGAGCGGGTGGTCGGTGCCGACGAGCACGGCCCGGGCGTCGAAGCCGACCGGCGGGCCCACCGCGATGTCGTTCTCGTGGGGGCTGTACTTCACGAGCATGACGTCGACGCGGCGGGTGCGCAGCTGCGTGAACGACTCGCGGACGCTGGACGGGACCAGGACGAAGTCCTCGATGCGCGAGCCGGTCCGGGCGATGACGCCCTTGGCGAGGTCCGGTGTCACATGGATGCCGAAGCGGATCGCGGGGGCGTCGGTGGTACCGAGGCCGCGGGTGGTTGGCTCGGGGTCGGTCAGGTGGACCATGTCAGAGCTCCTCGGTGGGGGTGTCAGGGGTGGTGTGTCGGAGGTGCGGTGGGGTTGGTCTCGGGGGCGCTGCGGGCCGCGTACGTCCGTCCCGGTGTGTACGGATGAGGGTGGGCGCGTGTCCGTGGCCCGCCGGGTGGGGTGCCCGGAGCGGTGTGCGCCGGGTGCCGGTGCGGCCGTGGCGGCTCGGGGAGGGGACCGACCGCGGACAGACGTGTCCCCGGGCGATGGTGACCAGGCGCGGTGGCACGGTGCGGGGCGCGGCGGGTGGTCTCCCCCGGCCGCGGTGTGGGCGTACTCGCCGGGGCGGCAGAGTGGGTGGCGGGTGCGCCGTGTGTGGTGGCCGGGTCGTGCGCTGCGGCGGCTTCGGGGAGGACTCGCGGGGTCCGGCGGGGAGGGGCCGGGCCCCGCGGGTGCCGCTCGCGGGGGCGGGGCGCGCGTACGCCGGGAGCGGTCGTTGTCCGGGCCGTGGCCATCGTCCGGCCTGGGGCCGTCACCCGGCCTGGGGCCACCGTCCGGCCTGGGACCACCGTCCGGGCCGGGTCTGTGGTCCGGCCCGGAACCGCGGCCCGGTCCGGGTCCGCCGGCCGGGGGCGTCCGCCGTCACGGGCGTCCGCCGGTCGCGGTGCGGGAACCGGTCGCCGTCGGGACGTGGGAACATCCACCCGCCAGGGCGCGGAAGCAACCGCCTCGCGTGCGGTGCCGGTTGGGGCGCCGGCGGTGCGGTGGGGGTGCGGGCGCGCGCCGGCTGTCCGGTTCCCGGTGGCCGCGCGTCCGGGAATCCGGTGGCCGCCCGGTGCCGCGGGGCGGGTGGCGGTGCGTGTGTGGGAGGGCATGCCGGTGGCCGGGGCCGCTGACGGCGGGTCAGAGACCCGGTGCCCGGGAGGGGCCGGCGGTGTCTGCGGCGCGCGGTCCCGGCCGGCCGGTGTGCCCTTCGGCGACACCGCTGAGGTTCAGTGGTGTGTTCATGCCGTCAGCCTCGCGGGTGGAGGGTGCCGGGCGACAGCCGAGACGGGCAGATCTAATAATTCACTTACGGATCGCTTCCCGTTCGGACGGTGCGCGGCACGGCGGGGGCCCGGGCGGCGGGGGCTCAGGCCTGGCGGGCGAGGTCGGCCAGGGGTTCGCCGGAGAGGCGGAAGACGGTGAGTTCCTTGCCCTGGACGGAGGGGATCTCCGCGCCGAGGGAGCGGTAGAACGCGGCGGTCGGTTCGTTGGTGACCCTCCCCCACCACTGCATGTGGCGGTAGCCGCGCTCGGCGCACAGGCCGGCGAGGGTGCTCAGCAGGGCGGTGTCGAAGCCGCGGCCGACGGCGTCCTCGCGGACGTAGATGTCGTCGATGTGGATGGCCGTGCCGCGCCAGGTGCTGTAGACGAGGGCCCACAGGGTGTAGCCGACGATCTCGTCGGTCTTGTCGTCGACGGCGAAGTGGGCCCAGGCCACCGGCTGCGGGCCGAACAGGGCGCGGCGCAGTTCGTCCTCGTCGGTGCTGATCTGCCCGGTGGCCTCCTCGTTCTCGGCCATCCCGTGCACCATCGTGTGGAGCAGTGTGAGGTCCTCGGCGGTGACTGGACGAATCATGTGTGCCATCCCCTGATCCTGGTGATCCGATGAACCGGCCACGGGGGCGCGGCGGGCGGGCCGTGCGGCGTGGGGTGCCGTGGCGGCCGGGCCCCGGGGGCTCAGGTTCGCACGCGTGTGCAGGTGCCATGGATCGGCCGCGGGGGAACTGGTGGAATTCCCAGAGTCCGTCGCGCGTGCTTCCCGGGCGGGAGGGGCGGCGGTAAATACGGGGGTGGGTGGGGCGGTTCGCGTCTTCGTCCGGGGAATGCCGGGGTGAATGCCGGGGAATGCGGGTGGCCGGGGCGGGGCACGGGGACGTGCTTGTACCACATGGCCGGCCGGGAGGAAAAGGGCTGTCGGGCTTCGTCCCGTTCTCCGGGGACGTTCCATTGTTTTCCCTACGACCTGTCTGCCGAGGTATCCGGTCGGTGGCCGGGGCGGCGAGAATTCATTGTCCGGAGGCGGCCTGCAGGCGTGGTGACACGAGAGCCGGGCGGTCGCGTGGCCGGAGTGACGATTCAACGCGCAGAGAGGCAGCCATGATAGAGCCGGTACGGTTCGAGCTCAGCGCCCGGGAGATTCCCGAGACCTGGTACAACATCGCCGCCGACCTCGACTATGTGGCGCCGGTGTTGAGCCCGGCGACCGGTAAGCCGGTCACTCGTGAAGAGATGACCCGCACGATGCCGGAGGCGCTGGTCGACCAGGAGCTCAGCAGGGAAGCCGAGTTCGAGATTCCTGGAGAGGTGCGGCAGTTCTACGCCCGGTGGCGGCCGGCGCCGCTGCTGCGTGCCCGTGGTCTGGAGAAGGTCCTGGACACGCCGGCGCGGATCTACTTCAAGTACGAGGGTGTCGCGCCGACCGGCAGCTTCAAGCCGAACTCCGCGATCCCGCAGGCCTATTACAACAAGCGGGCGGGCCGTACCGGTCTGATCGCCGAGACCGGTGCGGGCCAGTGGGGCAGCGCGGTCGCGTTCGCGGCGTCCCTGTTCGGCATGGACGCCAAGGTGTTCATGGTGAACGTGAGCTTCCAGCAGAAGCCGTACCGGCGGGCGCTGATGGAGACGTTCGGGGCGAGCTGCACGCCGAGCCCGAGCATGGAGACCGAGGCCGGGCGTGCGGTGCTGAAGGAGAACCCGGACCACCCGGGCAGCCTGGGCATCGCCAAGTCCGAGGCGCTGCAGGTCGCTTTCTCCGACCCGCGCTGGGGCTACACCCGCGGCAGCGCGCTCAACCATGTGTGTGCGCACCAGACGGTGATCGGGCAGGAGGCGCTCCTGCAGATGGAGAAGGCCGGGGACTACCCGGACATCGTGGTGGGCTGCGCGGGCGGCGGTTCCAATCTGGCGGGGCTGTCGTTCCCGTTCCTGCGGGCGCAGCTGCACGGCGGGCCGAAGATCCGGTTCATCGCGGCGGAGCCGGCCGCGTGCCCCTCGCTCACGCAGGGGCGCATCGCCTACGACTACTCCGACACCGCGGGGCTGACGTCGCTGACCCGTACGCACACGCTGGGCCACCAGTTCGTGCCGCCGTCGGTGCACGCGGGCGGGCTGCGGGCGCACAACATCGCTCCGCTGGTCAGCCGGGTGGTGGAGGAGGGTCTGATGGAGGCGGTGGCGCTGCGCCAGCGTGACTGCTTCGAGGCCGGTGTGCTGTTCGCGCGGACGGAGGGCATCGTGCCCGCGCCGGAGTCGACGCACGCGATCCGCGGCGCGGTCAACGAGGCGATCCGGTGCCGTGAGGAGGGTGTGGGCAAGACGATCCTGTTCGGTCTGTCCGGGCACGGGAACTTCGATCTGAGCGCCTATGACCGTTATCTGTCCGGCAGCCTCGCCGACGACAGCATCGACCCCGGCGCCCTGGAGCACGGGCTGGAGAGCATTCCCAAGCTGGTGAACGCCTGACGCCGTCGGGCCGGCCCGCAAGCAGGAGTACAGGAGAAGGGACGGGACGATCCCGTGAAACGTGTCAGCGCCGTGCAGTTCGTGGTCCTGGGGATCATCTGGGGCTCCAGTTATCCCCTGATCAAGGTCTCCGGTGAGGGTCTGAACCCAGGTCAGCTGGTGCTGGCCCGGCTGGTCCTGGGGGCGGTGGTCCTGCTCGGCATCGGTGCGGTGACGGGTGCGGGGCTGCCGCGCTTCGGCTTCGTGTGGGTGCACATCACCGTCACGACCGTGCTGGGCATGGTCGCTCCGTTCCTTCTTCTCGCCTGGGGTGAGCAGCACACCAGTGCCGCGATGGCCGGTGTGCTGACGGGTGCGACTCCGCTGCTGACGCTGGGGCTGGCCACGGTGCAGCTGCGCAGTGAGCGGGCGACGGCGCGCCGCGGTGCGGGTCTGGTGCTCGGTTTCGCGGGCATCGTGCTGGCGATCGGTCCCTGGAACGGGGCGACGGGCACCGCGGGCGGTGAGGCGGCGTGCCTGGCGGTCGCCGTGATCTATGCGGGGCATGCGGTGTTCGTGCGCAAGTTCCTGTCCGATCGCGGTATCCCGCCGATGTCCTCGGCCAGTGCGCAGGTGCTGGTGGCGCTCGTCATCCAGGCGGCGCTGCTGCCGTTCCTGGGCTGGCGCACCCCGTCGTTCACCTGGTCGGTCTCCCTGAGCATCGTGCTGCTCGGGGTGTTCGGCACGGGGCTGGCCTATGTGCTGTACAACCGGCTGATCGCGGACATCGGGGCGACCGGTGCCTCGGCGGTCAACTACCTCGTGCCGTTCATCAGTCTGGTGGTCAGCGCGGTCTTCCTCGGGGAGCGGTTCAGCTGGAACGTGCCGGTCGGCGGGGCGGTGATCGTGGTGAGCATCCTGCTGGGCGAGAACCAGCTGGCGCGGCTGGGGCGGCGTGCGGTCGTCACCGGTCCCGAGCCGGAGTTCACGCCGGCGGCGGTGGCCGTGGGGGCCGTGCGGGCGAAGTCCGCGGGTGAGGCGGGGCGCGTGCCCTGATCCGGGGGTGTGCCGTGGCCGCCGGCGGGCGGGGTGAGGTTTCCCCGCGGCCGGGTGGCGGGCCGGGCCGCCGGTCGTGGCGGAAGGGATCCGGTGCGCGGAGCGCTCGGCCGGGTGTGCCGGCAGCGGCTCGTTCACGAGCCGGGGGAGCTGTGGCCCCGGTGCCTCATCCAGGATGTTTGGAGGTTGATGTCGCAGATGGCCGCCACCGGTCCCCGTACCCGGCCGATCCGGATCGCCGTTCTGGCCCGTCGGCCGCTGCTCGTCACGGCGTTGCGCGCCCTGATGGCGGCGGAGGCGGAACTAGAAGCGGTCGGGGTGGCCGATTCCCGGCCGCAGTTGCTGCGTCTGCTGGACGAGCAGGAGCCGCGGGTCGTGCTGATCGACGACTCCGATCCGGGCTGGGAGACGGGTGACATCCTGCGCGCGGTCGTCGCCCGGGGCGGCGGCCCGGCGGCGGTGGTGCTCGTCGACCGGTGTGTGGACGAGACGGCGCTGGAGCATCTGCGGGCCGGCGCGGACGGGTTCGTGCTGCACGACGCGGCGCTCAGTGAGATCGCCACCGCGATCCGCGCGGTCTCGGACGGGTACGCCGTGCTGCCGCCGCCGCTGACCCGCCGGCTGGTGGACCTCCTGGTGCGGCGTGGGCCGGCGCAGGTGGCGGTGGAGCAGGTGCCTCAGGTGGCGACGCTGACGTCCCGGGAGCGGGAGATCTTCGATCTGATCGCGGCGGGCATGTCCAACAGCGAGGTCGCCCAGGAGCTGGTGCTGAGCGAGAAGACCGTGAAGTTCCACGTGTCGAACCTGCTGCGCAAGCTCGGTGTGCGCAGTCGTGCGCAGGCCATCGTCCGTGCGTGGGACCGGGGTGTTCTGGCCGGCCCGCGGGGCGGGGGTTTCTAGGTTCCGCGCGGTCGCGGAACCGAATGGGGTATTTCCTGGAGAATCAGGTATCCACTGTTGCGGAGAATGCTCGTCGAAGGCGGTCGGGGCCGGTTTTGAATTCACGGTCCGGGCCGCCTGGACGAGCTTTTCTGTTCCCCGGGGGGGGAGTTCATCAAGGCAGGAGAGACGTCTGTCACGTTTATTTGTGGAGTGTCTTCCGTCCGGTCCTGATACAGGTCCAAAGAACGGGTACAAAACCCGTCCGCTAGTCCGAAGAGAATTACGGGGCGGCCCCCTCAGAATGTTCGTGACGGTATATCCGGTCGGAGGACTCGATTGCTCGGGTCCCCCGATCTTCGATCAATGGGGAGTCATGTCCAGATCGGTGGCGGCGGACGTCGCAGTGCGTGCGAAGCAAAGCCCGGACGATCCGGCGCTGCTGTTCGGCGGCGCGCGGGACGAGGTCGTCACGTATGCCGAACTGGTCGCGGCGGCGGAGCGGATCGGTGCGGAGCTGGCCGGCCGGTATCCCGACACCCGCCGCCCGCTCGCGCTCCAGGCGTCGAAGTCGGCCGTGGCGATCGCCACGGTCCTGGCCTGCATGAGGGCCGGACGGCCGCTGCTGCTGGCCTCCACGGAACTCGGCCGGGAGCTCCTGGCCGAGCTGGTCGGACGCAGCGGCTGTCAGGCCGTCCTGGGCGTCGCCGAGGAGCGTCTGACGCACCGTCCGGTGACGGCCGCGCCGGGCGGGCCGGTGCTGCCCGAGGACACCAGCCTGCTGCTGACGACGTCCGGTTCCACCGGCATCCCCAAGCTCGTTCCGCTGGGCGCGGCCGGCGTCGACGCCTTCACCTCCTGGGCGGGCAGCGCGTTCGCGCTCGGCACCGGTACGCGGGTGCTGAACTTCGCCCCGCTCAACTTCGACCTGACCCTCCTGGACATCTGGGGCACGCTGCGGCACGGCGGCTGTGTCGTACCGGTGGACCACGACCGCAGCGTCGACACGAAGTACCTGCTCGGGCTGCTGGAGAGCACCCGGCCGCACGTCGTGCAGGCGGTGCCGATGTTCTTCCGGCTGCTGACCGAGGCGGGCACCGGGTCCACGTTCCCGGGCGTGCGTGAGCTGCTGCTGACGGGTGATCACGTGCCGCGGTCCGTGCGGGCCGGGCTGTCGCGGCTCTTCCCGGCGGCGCGGCTGCACAACGTGTACGGCTGCACCGAGACGAACGACAGCATGATCCACACGTTCTCCGCGGCCGAGGCCGCCGACCGGGAGGTGCTGCCCCTGGGCAGTCCGTTGCCGGGCGTGCTGGTGGACGTGGTGGCCGACGGCGAGGTGCTGCGCGGTGCCGGCAGCGGCGAACTGCTGGTCTCGACGCCGTTCCAGACCTCCGGGTACCTCGGCGAGGCCGGGGCGAAGGACCGGTTCGTGGTGCGCGGCGACCGTGTCTGGTACCGCACCGGTGATGTGGTCACCCGTTCCGCCGGCGGTGAACTGGCCCTGGTGGGCCGCACCGACTCGCAGGTCAAGGTGCGCGGTGTGCGCATCAACCTGGAGGAGGTCGAACGGGTCCTGCAGGGCCACGGAGGGGTCGCCGAGGCGGCCGTGGTGGCCGTGCCGCACCCCGACTCGGGACGTGCACTGCACGCGTTCGTCCGGCGCAGCGACGACGCGGTGACCGGACTGCAGCTGCGCAGCTACTGCGCCGCCAAGGTCAACCGGGCGGCCATTCCCGCCGCCTTCCACCTGATGACCGACCCACTGCCGATCGGGCCCACCGGCAAGGTGAGCCGTCGCCTGCTCATGGAGAAGATCCAATGACCATCCAACGCGACATCACCGCGCACATCGTGGCGGAGTACCTGCCCGGCACCCCCGTCTCGGAACTGGACCCGTCCTACGACCTGCTGGAGAACGGCGTCATCAGCAGCCTGGACCTGCTGCGGCTCATCGAGTGGCTGGGTGACCGCTTCGACATCCCGTTCGCCGACCTGGAGATCTCCCCGGACGACTTCCGGTCGGTCGCGGCCGTCGAGAAGGTCGTCCGCCGCTACGCCGGCGTCACCGCCCCCGAGTAACCCCCGCTCCCCCGCACCTCCACACCAGGAGAAAGAAAGGAAACCATGTTCATTCGCGAGAAGTCGCAGGTCACACCGGTCGAGTGGGGAAGCGGTCCGAGTCACCGCCTCCTGGTCGAAGCGGACAACATGGGCTTCGGCATCTGTCACACCGTCGTCCGCGCGGGCACGAAGTCACGGCTGCAGTACCGGCGTCACCTCGAGGCGTGCTACTGCATCTCCGGCTCGGGCCGTGTCGAGGCCGCCGACGGCAGCGTCGCGCAGGACCTGACCCCCGGTGTGCTGTACGTCCTCGACGAGCACGACGCCCACTTCCTGATCGCCTCCCCCGACCAGGACATGGAGCTCGTGAGCGTCTTCAACCCGCCGCTGAGGGGCGACGAGAGCCACGCGCTCAGCGACGAAGCCTTTTCCCAGTACTGAGGATCGGACACTTCCCCGTCATGATGCGCTGGAGCGAGGAACAGCAGGAACTGCGTGAGGCGATCGGCGCCGTGGCCTCGAAGGCCGGCGCCGACCACCTCGAACGCGACCGGGACGGCACGTTCGACCGGGACGGCTGGCAACGACTCAGGGACGTGGGCCTGTTCGGGCTGCCGTTCGACCCCCTCCACGGGGGTCTGGGCAAGGACCTGCTGACCACCGTCCATGTGCTGGAGCAGCTCGGCCACGACTGCCAGGACTCCGGGCTGAACTTCTCGGTCTCCACCCACATGGTCAGCACCGGTGTCCCGCTCCAGCGGTTCGGTTCGTCGGCGCTCAAGGCCCGCTACCTGCCGGAGATCTGCGCCGGCACGATGATCGGCGCGCACGCCATCACCGAACCCTCCGGCGGTTCGGACGTGATGGGGATGCAGACCACCGCCGTCCTGGACGGCGACGACTTCGTCCTCAACGGGAGCAAGTCGTTCATCAGCAACGCCTCGATCGCCGACGTGATCGTCGTCTACGCCCGGACCGGCGCGCCCGGTGACCTGGCCGGGATCACCGCGTTCCTGGTGCGCCGCGACTCGCCGGGCCTGTCGGTCGGCAACCCCATCTCGAAGATGGGGCTGCGCACCTCGCCGCTGGCCGAGGTCTTCCTGGACGACGTCCGGGTGCCCCGGGACCACGTGGTCGGCAGCAAGGGCGCGGGGTTCCTCATCTTCGACCACGTCATGAAGTGGGAGATCCTGTGCGGCTTCGGGATCAACGTCGGCGAGATGCGCCGGCGCCTGGAGCGGTGCGTGGAGTACGCCCGTACCCGTACCCAGTTCGGGTCGGTCATCGGCGCGAACCAGTCGGTCGCCAACATGATCGTCGAGATGCGGATCGACCTGGAGACCTCACAGAAGTGGATCTACGACACCGCCGAGAAGGTGCAGTCCAAGGCCGACGCCGCCAGTGACGTCGCGATGACCAAGCTGGTGGTGAGCGAGGCGAACGTGCGCTCCGCGCTGAACGCGATCCAGGTCTTCGGCGGTTACGGCTACGTCAGCGAGTACGGAGTCGAGAAGGACCTGCGGGACGCCGTGGGCGGGCGGATCTACTCCGGCACCTCGGAGATCCAGCGCCAGCGTCTGGCCACCCTCATGGGCCTGAACCGTCCGCTCAGGCCCGCGCAGGCCTGAGGATCTGGAAGGAATCCCGAGAAACATGGCAGAGAACACCGGTGCCGCGGCTGCGGCCGGCACCGCCACCGAGACGGCCACTCTGGCCGCGACCGAGTTCCTGGACCACCGCTCGCCGGCCGTCCGCGCGTTCGTCGACAAGACCCTCGCCCGGGCCAAGGAGAGCGAGACAAAGACGCAGAAGGCGATCGCGCTCTACTACGCGGTGCGCGACGGCATCACCTACGAGGTGTACGGCGCCGATCTGACCCGGCACGGGCTGAGCGCGACCGGCGTGCTGGAGAAGGGCTTCGGGTTCTGCGTCCACAAGTCCATCCTCTACGCGGCCGCGCTGCGCGCCGTGGGCATCCCGAGCCGCGTCTACTACGGCGACGTGCGCAACCACCTCGCCTCGCCGCGGCTGCGGGAGCTGGTCGGCGGGGACGTCTTCCGCTTCCACAGCCTGACCGTGGTCGAGCTCGACGGCAGGTGGGTGAAGGCGACCCCGGTCTTCAACAAGCTTCTCTGCAAGCTCTACAAGATCAAGCCGCTGGACTTCGACGGCCGCACGGACAGCCTGTACCACCCGTTCGACGAGGACGGCCGGCAGCACATGGAGTTCATCCACGAGCACGGCTCCTTCGACGACGTCCCCTACGACCTGGTGGTCGGCGGGATCCAGCGGGCCCACCCGCAGCTGTTCGCGAGCGCCCACACCACCGTCTCCGGATCGCTGGCCGACGAGGCCGCGACCGCGACGGTCTGAGACGGGGTCCGGTGCGGCCCCACCCGGTCTCCCCGCCGGGCCGGCCGCACCGGACCGCCCACCACCCCGCACCCCCCTGCACCACCTCGCCCCCACCCGCACCCGTATGTACCCGCACCCCACAGGAACGGAGATCGCTGTGTCGGCAGCGGCCACGACCCGCGACGACCTCACCGGATACGCCGAGTACGCCGGCTGGTCGCACACGCTGCACCGCAGCCACCCCGGAGGGCACCTCGTCCTGCCGGGCGCCTACCTGAAGTGGTACGACATCCGCGGCGCGGAGCAGGAGGCGACGCCCGAGGTCGGCGAGCGGGCGCGGGTGTTCCTGCGGGCCGAGGAGGCCGCCGGACGGCTGGCGTTCCGCAAGGAGTTCGGCTACGTGCTGCTGCACCGCTGCGGCGACCACTACTTCATGCAGGTCTGCGTGTGGCGGGACCGCAACGAGCTGGTCCAGGCGATCTACGCCGACACCGGCGACGGCTTCCGCCCCTACGAACAGGAGCCCGGCCTGCAGCTCGCCGCCCAGGACGTCGTCGAACTGGACGTGACCGGGCACGAGCGGCGCGCCTGGTCGCTCTACCTGCGCTCGGCGCGCGACACCGCCGCGAAGCAGGCCTACCTCGACGACTTCGACACCGAGCGCCCGGTGGGCTGACCCTTGCGAAAGGCAGGAAGCGCCGTGTCCCTCCACCCGGTCACCGACCACGCGTTCTCCCCCCGCCTCATCGGTGAGATCCGCTCCGACGCGCCGCTGATCGTCGCGGCCGTGGCGGAGGAGGCGGCCCACCTCGACGGCCGCTTCCCCCTGCTGGTCACCGGGATGGGAAAGGTCAACGCGGCCGCGGCCCTCGCCCTCACCCTGTCCCGGGGCGAGCGCCCCGGCGAGATCGTCAACCTCGGCACGGCCGGAGCGCTGAAGGACGGCCTGCCGGGCGTCCACGAGATCTCCCGGGTCGTCCAGCACGACTTCGACACCGCCCTCCTGCACCGGATCAGCGGCCGCGTCTACGGTGCCCCCCTCACCGTGGGCGCGGACCGCGGGCCCACCCTCGCGACCGGCGACACCTTCGTCACGGACTCCGCCGTCCGCGACCGGCTCGCCCAGGAGGCCGACCTCGTCGACATGGAGGGCTACGCCGTCGCGACCGTGGCACAGCACCTCAACATCCCCGTACGTCTCGTCAAGTTCGTCAGTGACAGCGCCGACGAGGACGCACGTACCACCTGGCCCGAGGCACTCGACCACGCCGCCGGAATCCTGGCCGGCTGGGTCGCACAGCACCTCCCCGCACCCCGCACGCCCCGCCGCCTCCCCCGCCGCACCCGCACGTCCGCCGTCTTCACCGTCCACCCGCTGTCAGCGCCCCGCGCCGCATAGGGCTTCACCGCCGACAGCCCCCGCACCCAAGGGAGCGCCGTGTCTCACCGCCTGTTCACCTCGGAGTCCGTCACAGAGGGACACCCCGACAAGATCGCCGACCAGATCAGCGACACCATCCTCGACGCGCTGCTGCGCCAGGACCCCACCTCACGCGTGGCGGTGGAGACACTGATCACCACCGGCCTGGTGCACGTGGCCGGCGAGGTCGCGACCACCGCCTACGTGCCGATCGCCCAGCTCGTCCGGGACAAGATCCTGGAGATCGGCTACGACTCCTCCGTCAAGGGCTTCGACGGACTGTCGTGCGGGGTGTCCACGTCGATCGGCACCCAGTCCCCCGACATCGCCCAGGGCGTCGACTCCGCGTACGAGAAGCGCGCCGGGGACGGCCAGAGCGACGACCTGGACCAGCAGGGCGCCGGTGACCAGGGCCTGATGTTCGGCTACGCGACGGACGAGACCCCGGAGCTGATGCCGCTGCCGATCCACCTCGCGCACCGGCTCTCCCACCGGCTCTCCGAGGTCCGCAAGAACGGCACGGTCCCCTACCTGCGCCCCGACGGCAAGACCCAGGTCACCATCGAGTACGACGGCGACCGGGCGGTCCGCCTGGACACCGTCGTCGTGTCCTCCCAGCACTCCGCGGACATCGACCTCGACTCGCTGCTCGCCCCGGACATCCGCGAGTTCGTCGTCGAACCGGAGGTGCGGGCGCTCGCGGACAACGGCATCAAGCTGGACACCGAGGGCTACCGCCTGCTGGTCAACCCGACCGGCCGCTTCGAGATCGGCGGCCCGATGGGCGACGCCGGCCTCACCGGCCGCAAGATCATCATCGACACGTACGGCGGCATGGCCCGTCACGGCGGCGGCGCCTTCTCCGGCAAGGACCCGTCCAAGGTCGACCGTTCCGCCGCGTACGCGATGCGCTGGGTCGCCAAGAACGTCGTCGCCGCCGGGCTCGCCTCGCGCTGCGAGGTCCAGGTCGCCTACGCCATCGGCAAGGCGCGGCCGGTCGGCCTGTTCGTGGAGACCTTCGGCACCCACACCGTCGACGTCGACCGGATCGAGAAGGCCATCGACGAGGTCTTCGACCTGCGCCCGGCCGCGATCATCCGCGACCTCGACCTGCTGCGCCCGATCTACGCGCAGACCGCCGCCTACGGCCACTTCGGCCGCGAGGGCGACGCCTTCACGTGGGAGCGCACCGACCGCGTCAACGCCCTGCGGACAGCGGTCGGGCTGTAGGCCCGCCCCGTCCCGGCGACGCGGTGCCGACCGCCTCGCACACGCATCGGGCCCGGCGTCCTCGGGGGACGCCGGGCTCCGGCATTCCCCCGGGCGCCTGCGGCGGGCGGCACCAGGGCCTCCGGCGTGCGCCGCCCGAAGCCGGGGCGTGCACGCGGGAGATGACACCCGCGGCGGCGGAGGTCGTCTCGGCGTGGCGGAGGGGGTCCAGGCGTGGCCGCGGTCGTCTCGGCGGGGTGAAGGGGTCTGGGCGTGGTGGAAGCGGTCTGGGTCTGACGGAGGGCGGGCCGTCCGGCCCCCGTCGGGTCTGACGGAGGGCGGGCCGAGCCCGGGTGAGACGAGCCGGGCCTGGGTGAGCTGCCCGGGCTGGTCCGGCTTGAGCGGAGCGGGCCGCGGCGGGGGCCCTGCCGGGCGCGCGCAGCCGGAGAGTGTCCGCGATGCGGGACCGGAGGTGCCGGAGGCGCACCGGCGGCGGGGGCGAGTCGGCCGGTGCGGGGCGGAATCGACGGGAACGGCCCGGCCGGACCCGTGGCAAGTCCGCCCGTCCGGACCGGCGGTGAATCCGGACGAGCGGACCGGCGGTGAATCCGGACGGCTGGATCGGAGGTGAGCCCGGCGGCGCGCAGCGAGTTGGCCGGACGCCGGATCGTGGGCGAACGGCGCCGGCAGGCCAGGCGTGCGGTGTCGCCGGGACGGCGTCGAGCGGAACCCGCCCGGGGGTCGCGCGTCCGGTGACGCCAGGACAGCCCCCGGGCAGAGCCTCGGTGTCAGGCATCCGGTGGCGCGGGGACGGTTCCGGGCAGAGCCCGGGCGGCAGGCGTCCGGTGGCACCAGGGCAGGCCCGGGCGGAGGCCGGACCGCGGGCGTGCCGGTGGTGCCGGGGTGGAAGCCCGGGTCAGGCGTCCGGCGCGTACGTGTGCAGCCGCTTGGTCCACTCCGGCGTGAGGAGTGCCCGCGCGCTCTCGCGCGGGACGCTGAAGTGCACGTCCCGGCTGCCGTCGTCCACCGGTGTGGGAGTGATCAGGATCGACCACGGCACGGGGCTGGCGGGGAACTCGAACCAGAACGGCCGTCCCGCGCCGAGGTCGATCTCGTAGACGGGCAGCCGGCTGACGTTGTTGACCGCGACGGTTCCCCCGAAGGCGTCCAGGGCCATCCGGCTCAGGACGAGGTGGGTGCGGCGGGCGTCGCGCTGGGCCTCCAGGAAGGCGGCCTCGTCGCGTACCCGGTCGGCGGTGATGCCGTCGACGGCCCGGCGGACGGCCGCGACGGTGTCGGCGAGCGAGGCGGCGCGCAGTTCCGCGGCCCGCATCTCCGGCGTGACGTTGGTGACGGCGTTGCCCCAGTACCCGTCGGGCAGGGCCGCGCGCAGCGCGGAGCGCAGGCCGACGACCATGCCGAGCCGCTCCGCGCTGTCGTCTGGGCGCGCCCGCAGGTCGGCGAGGACCTTCCACAGGTGCGCGCTGAGCGCGTCGCCGCTGGAGACCCGCAGACCGCTGCCGGCGAGCCCGGCGCGGGCGTGCTCCTTCAGCGCCCGCACCTCCTCGGCGGCGAAGCGCAGGGTGAGGGTGCGCACGCGTCGCGCACCGGCGTTGACCCGGAGGATGAAGCGGGCCTTCCGCGGTCCGGACACCAGGGCGTACTGGCTGCTGTGCCGTGCGGCGTCGGGCGCGGCGCCCTCCGCGAGGCCGTCGAGGAGCGTGCGGGCGTACGGGGCCGCGCGGTGCTCCTCGCCGTGGTGGACGCGCGACCAGTGCCGCAGGAAGTCGAGGTATCCCGCGCCGTCGACGATGCTGTGGTTGATCGAGACGCCGAGGACCGAGCCGCCGCCGCGCATATGGGTGACCCGCACGGTCAGCAGCGGGGTGTCGTGCCCGACGATCCGGAAGGCGCTGGCCTTGTGGAGGTAGGAGCCGATGTCGTCCTTGGCCGAACGGCCCAAGCCGTACTCGGGCATGGGCCGGTCGCTGTGGCTCTCGGTGAACGGGACGCCCGCGTCGTCGCAGACGACGCTGAGCCCGCGGTCGTCGTCACGGACCAGCCGTCCGGTCAGCAGCGGGTAGTGCGGCAGGGTCGCGGCCAGTGAGGCGCGCAGCGCCGCGGCGTCCAGCGTCCGGCGGTAGTAGAAGGTGCGCGGGGTCGCGAACGTGCCGGTCATGAGGTCGTAGACGCTCAGGCGCACGCGCTCCGCGGTCGCTTCGCCGGCCCGGACGGTGACGGTGTGGTGCCGTGTCCGGGACGCAGCTGAAGTGTTGTTCATCGAGCCTCACTGGAATCGGCCTGCGGGCGTGCCTGTTGACCTGACACTCCAGCGTTCCGCGGACCGGGCGAGGAAATCACTAGTCCTCGTCCGCGGGTCTTCCCCGTGGCTGCTCAGGCCACCAACGGCCGTGCGCGGGCCGGGTTTTGGTTGTTCCCTAGACTTGTCCGGCAGCGCTGGGCAGGCCGGTGCGCCGTGTGTTGGGCTGGGCTTCCCGGACGGCACAAGCCCGGCCCGGGGACCCCGCTCGCACTTCCTGCCGTCGAGGCCACGGCTCCGTCCCCGCCGGCAGCCACAGGGAGGCCACCAGCCGATGGGCAACGACAAGACAGAGATCCTCGACCTGGTACGCGAGTACCACCGCTCCAACGCGTCCTCGGGATTCGTGCCCGGGATCACGTCCGTCATGGCCTCCGGTGCCGTCCTCGACGAGGACGACCGGGTCGCGCTGGTCGAGGCGGCCCTGGACATGCGGATCGCGGCCGGGCCGAGCTCGCGCAAGCTGGAACGGGCGCTGGCCAAGTACTTCGGTCTGCGCAAGGCGCATCTGACGAACTCCGGTTCGTCGGCGAACCTGCTGGCGCTCAGCTCGCTCACCTCACCGCAGCTGGAGGACAGCCGTCTGGTGCCGGGCGACGAGGTGGTCACCGTGGCGGCCGGGTTCCCGACGACCGTCAACCCGATCATCCAGAACGGTCTGGTGCCGGTCTTCACCGACATCGAGATCGGCACGTACAACCCGACGCCGGAGCGGATCGAGCAGGCCATCGGTCCGCGGACGCGGGCCATCATGGTGGCGCACGCGCTCGGCAACCCGTACGCCGTGGAGGAGATCGCGCAGATCGCCGACGACCACGGCCTGTTCCTCATCGAGGACAACTGCGACGCGCTGGGCAGCACCTACAACGGCCGTCTCACCGGCACGTTCGGTGATCTGGCGACCGAGAGTTTCTACCCGGCGCACCACATCACGATGGGTGAGGGCGGGGTGGTCCTGACGGACAACCTGGCGCTGGCGCGCATCGTGGAGTCCATGCGCGACTGGGGCCGGGACTGCTGGTGCGAGCCGGCCGAGGACAACCGCTGCTTCAAGCGGTTCGAGCACCAGATGGGGACGCTGCCGGCCGGCTACGACCACAAATACATCTTCTCGCACGTGGGTTACAACCTGAAGTCGACCGACGTGCAGGCGGCGCTGGGTCTGCAGCAGCTGACGCACATCGACGAGTTCGGCAAGGCCCGGCGTCACAACTGGGCGCGGCTGCGGGAGGGGTTGGACGGTCTTCCGCACCTGGTGCTGCCGGAGGCGACCCCGGGCAGCGATCCGAGCTGGTTCGGTTTCGCCATCACCGTGGTGCCGGGGGCGCCGTTCGCGCCGGGCGCGCTCATCGACCACCTGGAGTACAGCAAGGTGGCCACCCGGCGTTTCTTCGCGGGCAACCTCACCCGCCACCCGGCCTACGAGGGGCAGAAGTTCCGGGTCAGCGGTCCGCTGACCAACAGTGACATCACCACCGAGCGCACGTTCTGGATCGGTGTGTTCCCCGGTCTGACGGACGAGATGATCGACTACAGCATCTCGACCATCAGCGAGTTCGTCACGCTGCCCCACTGATGCCGGCCGGCCCGCCCGTGCGGTGCCGGCGGTGCCGCGCCGCCCAGCCCTGAAGGGTGTCGGCGGCGCGGACGGCACCGCCGGCGCCGCGGACGGCTTCGCGCATCCGCCGCAGGGCGCCGGGGGTGCGCGGGTCGGCCAGCAGCCCGTTCACGGTGCGGGCGAGGACCTGGGCGTCGAGGCCGGTCCGTGACAGGGTGCGGCCGACCCCGCACTGCTCCAGCCGCTCGGCGCTGAGGCCGAGTTCGTGGGCGCGCGGGATGGCCACCACGGGGGTGGCGAAGTACAGGGCCTCCATGAGGCTGCCCATGCCGGCGTGGCAGACGAGGACGTCGGCGTGCGGCAGCACGGCGGGGTGCGGCAGCCAGTCGTGGATCTCCACGTGCGGGGGCAGCGGCCCCAGTTGTGCGTGGTCGGCGCCGTGTCCGAGGGTCATCACGACGTGCCAGGAGGCCGGGTCGAAGGCCTGGGCGCAGGTGCGGAAGAAGTCGCCGCGGTCGCCGGACTCGGTGCCCAGGGACACCAGCGCGGTGCGCCGGCCGTCCGCCGGCGGCGACCAGAGGCCGGCCGGGGCTTCGGTGACCATGGGGCCCACGAACGCGAAGCGGTCGTCGAAGGTGTCGCCCTCGATCTGGAAGTCCCGCGGCAGGAAGACGAGGTTGTGCTCGTCCCACTCGGTGCCGTAGCGGCTCATCTCGTCCAGGCCGATGCCGTGTTCGCCCATGAACTCGATGAGGACGCCGGCGCCCTTGGCCATGACCGGGTCGGCCCGGTCCCACATCTGGGCGCGCAGGGAGAAGGTCTCGTTCGCCGCGTGGCTGGGGAACATCTGCACCGGCAGGGCGCCGAGGACCCGGGCGGCGACGCGTCCGGCGGCCACGTTCTCGAAGTCGTAGAGGACGGCGTCCGGGGGGTCCTGGGCGAGGGCGGTCAGGGCGGCGGGGAACACGGTCTCGATGGTGTCCACCAGCAACGCGTAGCCCTCGGCGGCCAGTTGGCCGGGGGCCGGGTCGGCGGCGCGGTAGAACTCGCCGCGTGCGGAGGTGTAGGTGACGGCGCGGGCGCCCGCTTCCTCGACCAGGGAGGCGTACCGCTCGTCCACGACGTAGGTCACCCGGTGGCCGCCGGCGACGAGCGCGCGGGCGACGCCGAGGCTCGGTGCGACGTGCCCGAAGTCCGCGAAGGGCAGGACGGCGCAGTGGAGCGGGCGGGGGTCGGCGGGGTGCGGCATCGGCTGTTCCTTCGGTACGGCGGCGGCCTCGGACGGTGTGCCGGCGGCCGCCGGGGAGGGGGGCGGGTCCGCTGCCGGGCGGCCGGTCACGTGCCGCGCAGTGCCGCGTAGTGGTCGAGGCAGTCCTCGTAGCGCGGCAGCAGGCCGGTGCGGCGGGCGGTGGCGACGGAGACGGCCCGGGAGTCCTTGGCCGACATCAGCGGGGTCTCCGACAGCTGCCACGGTAAGTCGAGTTCGGCGTCGAGGGGGTCGATGTCGATCTGGGTGCCGGGGACGAACTCGGTGGAGCACAGGTAGGAGACGCAGGTGTCGTCGGTGAGGGCGAGGAAGCCGTGCACGAGGCCTTCGGAGACGAAGACGCTGTCGCCGGACTCGGCGGTCATCCAGTTCGCCTCGTGCGCGCCGAAGGTGGGCGAGCCGAGGCGCACGTCGACGACGATGTCGAGGATCGCGCCGCGGACGACGCACACGACCTTCGCCTGGCCGGGTGGCAGGAGGGTGCCGTGGAGTCCGCGCAGGGTGCTCTTGCGGGACACCGAGTAGTTCACCTGCACCAGGGGCACCGGTCTGCCGATCTCCTCGGCCAGCCTGTCGTGGCGGAACGACTCGTAGAAGTTCCCGCGCACGTCGCCGATCTTGTGCGGTGTGATGTGGTATGCGTCCGGCACAGCCATCTCTCGAACCTTCATGGTGTCAGCACCATAGGGCGGGCCGGTAGAGGACCGTTGAAGGGCCGCACAGGGCATGGTCGAGTCGAACGGTCCTGGAGGGGTCCTCGATCGCCGGGTGCGACAGTGACCGCACAAATCCGACGTCCGCCGCCGTGGCGCACCGGGACGACGTACGGGTGCGGGGGCGACCCGGCCCAAAAGGAGAACGGCATGACGCTGGTCGGTACGCAGTCAGTGCCCGGAGCGCCGGACGGATCCCCGGGCCGGGTGGTCGTCCTCGGCGCGACCGGCTTCGTCGGCCGGCACGCGGGCGCGGCCCTGGAGGCGGCCGGTCACGAGGTCATCGCCGTCGCGCGGCAGGCCGCGAAGATGCCGGCCTCGTGGCAGTTCTGCCCGATGGACCTGGTCAAGGACGGGCCGGACGCGCTGACGAGGCTGATCGAGGCGGAGCATCCGGTGGCGGTCGTCAACGCGGCCGGGGTGGCCTGGTCGTCGTCGGTCGGCGTCATGCGGCAGGGCAACCAGCTGCTCGTGGATCAGCTGCTGGCGGCGCTGGACGCCGCCTCGTGGCGGCCGCGTCTGGTGCATCTGGGCTCGGTGCACGAGTACACGCCGCAGCCCGCGGGTGTCCTGCTCGCCGAGGACTCCCCCACTCGCCCGGCGACGGACTACGGGCAGTCGAAACTGCTCGGCAGCCAGGCCGTCCTGCGCTCCGTCGAAGAAGGCCGGACGAACGCGGTGGTGCTGCGGCTGTCGAACCTGATCGGCGCCGGGACCCCGCCCGGCAGCCTGCTGGGCCGTGTGGCGCAGCAGTTGCTCGCCCGGCCGGAGCCGGGCGGGGCCGTCACGGTGCAGCTGTCCCCGTTGCGCAGCAGCCGGGACTTCGTCGACGCCAAGGACGCGTCCGAGGCGGTCGTGGCCGCGACGCGGGCACCGGGGGCGCGGGGCAGGGTGGTGAACATCGGCAGCGGCACCTCGCTGCATGTGCGTGCCGTGGTGGAGCGGCTGATCGCGGCGAGCGGCAGACGGGTGCGGCTGGTCGAGGACACCGGCGGTACGGTGCGGCCGGCCACGGACGCGGACTGGATGTGCGTGGACGTCACCGCGGCGCGCGAGCTGCTGGGCTGGTCGCCCCGCCGCGGGCCCGAGGAGGCCGTACGGGACCTGTGGAAGGCGGCGAAACGTTCCGTCTGAGCCGGGGGCGGGGTGCGCGTGCGGGTCGGCGTCCGCACGCGTGCGGACGCCGCCGGCCGGTCGGCGACCCGTCGGCGCAGGGCCGCAGGGCCGCAGGGCGCACCGACCGGACCCAAGGCCTCCACGCGCAGAGCCGAGGACAGCAGAGCCAGGACATGGGGGCCTCCGCGTACGGCGCGGGTACACGAACGCGGGCCGCGCGCACACCACTCGATGCAGAGTCAGGGACGCGGGGACCGGACACGGACGCGAGGCAGCAGACGCACTGGCGCGAAGGCAAGGACCGGGCACGGGGATGCGGGGCAACGGACGCGGGCGCGGGGCCGTGCCCGCGCTGGCGCGGGCGCAAGGGCGTGGACGTACGGGCCGAGCGCAGGGCCTCGGGGGGCGCGGCGCGGGCGCGCGAACGTGGGAGAGCCGGCGCAGGCGCTCCGGCATGGGAGGGCCGGCGCGGGCGCGCGAACGTGGGAGAGCCGGGGCGGGCGCGCGGGCGTGGGAGGGCCGGGGCGGGTGTGGGCCCGTCCGGCGGCTCCCCGGTCAGCCCGGCAGCAGGCTGAGGTCGGCGGTGGTGACGCGGTCCAGGAGGACGTGCTGGCGGATCTGCTGCAGTCCCGCGGAGGGTTCCAGGCCCAGTTCGTCGCGGAGGAGCCGGCGCAGCCGCTGGTAGACCTGGAGGGCCTCGCTGCTGCGGCCGCAGCGCTGGAGCGCGATGATCAGGCCGCCCTGGAACCATTCGTGGAGCGGGTAGGTGCTGGCCAGTTCCTTGAGTTCCGGGACGAGTTCGCGGTGCAGGCCGAGGCCGAGGCCCGCGGTGATGCGCAGCTCCAGCGCGTGCATGTGGAGCTCCTCCAGGCGCAGCGCGTACGCCTGGAGGCAGGGGCCCTGGCCGATGTCGGCGAACGGCTGCCCCGACCACCAGGCCAGTGCGGCCTGGAGGCGTTCGGTGGCCGTGTGCGCGTCACCGGCCTCGATCGCGGACCGTGCCTGGACGGTGAGCCGTTCGAACTCCTCGGCGTCGTAGTCGCCGGGGGCCACCCGCAGGATGTAGCCGGTGGCCCGGGTGACGAGCGGTCCCGTTCCCTCGGTCGTCTCGCTGTCGCTCTGCAGGAGTTTGCGCAGCTGGTAGACGTACGTCTGGACGGTGGCGGTGGCGCTGCGCGGCGGGGTGCGCTCCCACAGTTCCCCGGCGATCGCGGAGATCGACACCAGGGTGTTGCGGCGGGCCAGCAGCAGCGCCAGCATCTGGCGGACCTTGGGGGCGGTGGGTGTCACGGGCCGTCCGTCCCGGGTCACCTCCAGCAGTCCCAGGGTGCGGAAGGTCAGCATGCGGGGGTCCCTGTCGCCGCCTCGCCGGTCCCGGCGAGGGCGGGCTCCCACCAGTCGCGGTTGTCGCGGTACCAGGCGACGGTCTCGGCGAGGCCCTCGGTGAAGTCCTTCTGCGGCTTGTAGCCCAGCTCGGTGTGGGCCTTGGTCCAGTCGACGGAGTAGCGGCGGTCGTGTCCCTTGCGGTCGGTGACGTACTCGACCTGGTCCCAGGTGGCGCCGCACGCCTCCAGGAGCCGTTCGGTGAGCCGGCGGTTGTCGAGTTCGGTGCCGCCGCCGATGTTGTAGATCTCGCCGGCCCGGCCCCGGGTGCGGACCAGTTCGATGCCGCGGACGTGGTCGTCGATGTGGAGCCAGTCGCGCACGTTCATGCCGTCGCCGTACAGCGGGACCTTCTTGCCCTGCAGGAGGAGGCTGACGAAGAGCGGGATGATCTTCTCGGGGTACTGGTGGTGGCCGTAGTTGTTGGAGCAGCGGGTCACCCGTACGTCCAGGTCGTGGGAGCGGTGGTAGACCAGGGCGAGCAGGTCGCTGGCCGCCTTGGAGGCGGCGTAGGGCGAGTTGGGGTTCACGGACTGCTCCTCGGAGCAGGAGCCGGCCGGGATGGAGCCGTAGACCTCGTCGGTGGAGACGTGCACGAAGGTGCCGATGCCGTGCTGCAGGGCGGCGTCCAGGAGCACCTGGGTGCCCATGACGTTGGTGCGCACGAACTCGGCGGAGCTGGAGAGCGACCGGTCGACGTGCGACTCGGCGGCGAAGTGCACGACCTGGTCGTGTTCGGCCATGAGGAGGCCGACGACGTCCGGGTCGCAGATGTCGCCGACGACCAGCCGGAAGCGGTCGGAGTCGTGGACTTCGTCGAGGCTGGCTCGTTTGGCCGCGTAGGTGAAGGCGTCCAGCACGGTCACCGAGACGTCGCCGGGGCCGAGGGGACCGAGGAGGGTGCGGACGTAGTGGGAACCGATGAAGCCGGCACCGCCGGTCACCAGGATGCGTGTCTGACTCATCGGGATTGCGGCGCCAGGTACCCCGTCGGGGTCGCGGTTGACGCCGTCCTCCTTCCTCGTGTGTGCGGTGTGGTGCGCGAATCCGGCCGGTGGGCCGGTCTGTCCGGGGCAGGGTGCTCGGGGCGGTGCGTTCGGGCGGGTGTGTGCGGACCGTGCGCTTCGGGCGGGTGTGTGCGGGGCGGTGTCAGCGGTCGGCGACCAGTTGTTCCAGTCGGCCGACCAGGGCGTGCGGGCTGGGGAGGGCCGCGGACTCGTCCCGCAGCCGTCCCGCGGCGGCCGCGAACGACGGCTCCTCCACGAGCATGCGGGTGTGCACGAGGACCTGGCCGGCGTCGACGTCGCTGTGGTGGACGAAGATCCCGGCGCCGGCCTTCTGCACCGCGCGTCCGCGCAGTTCCTGGTCGGCGACGTTCGTCGACAGGGCGAGCTGCGGGACGCCGTTGACGAGGGCGGTGGCGAAGGAGCCCCAGCCGCCGTGGTGGATGACGGCGGAGCAGGTGGGCAGCAGCGTGTTCAGGGCGATCCCGCTGACGGCGCGCACGTTGGGGGGCAGGTCGCCGAGCTGTTCGGCCTGCTCGGGCATGAGCGCGGCGACGACGTCGACGTCGAGTGCGCCCAGGGATCTGAGGATGTCGTAGAGGGGGACGTAGTCGCCGCCGTAGGCCTCGCTGTTGGTGCGGCCGAGGGTGACGCACACCCGGGGCGACTTGGGCCGCTCGCGCAGCCAGTCCCACTGCACGGCGGGGCCGTTGTAGGGGATGTAGCGCATGGGCAGCTGGTGCAGTTCGCTCGGCGGCCGCAGGCTCGGGGGCAGGGTGTCGATCGTGAACTGGCCGTTGAGGAGTTCCTCGTCGCAGGACACGCCGTAGGCGCGGCCGCGTTCGTCGATCCACTCGGCGAGCGGGTCGGTGCGTTCGGCCTCGGGGACGTCGCGGGCGAGGTCGACGAAGGTGCGGCGGGCCTGCCCGTACACGTCGGCGCACCACAGCAGGCGGGCGTGGGCGGCGCCGCAGGCGCGTGCGGCGACCGCGCCCGCGTAGGCGATGGGGTCGCGGATGACGAGGTCGGGCCGCCAGTCGCGGGCGAGGGCCACCATGTCGTCCATGACGGGATCGTTGTAGCGGGCGAAGCCCCAGGGCACGCTGATCTCGTAGCGTTCGCGCAGGGTGGCCCAGTCGACCTGGCCGGGGCCGAGGTGGCTCCAGTTGGCGACGTCGGCGTCCTGGGACTCGCGGGCGAGGGCCATGTCCGCGTGCAGCAGGGTGTGGTCGTCGGTGCCCACGGGGGCGGCCACCAGGCCTACCCCGGTGATGGAGGGGGTCAGCGACGGCGAGTTGGCCATCAGCACGTCGTGGCCGGCCGTGACGAAGGCCCAGGCGAGCGGCACCATGGTGTTCAGGTGCGACTTCTCCGACAGGCCGGCGAACAGAACGCGCATGGCATCCTCTCGTTCGTAGAAGGTCTGCGGCCGGGCCGCGGGACATCGGAGCGGGTCCGGCAGAAGGCGGGCCGGGCGCCGCCGTCCGGCCTGCCGGAGCCGCTCAGTCCCCGTCGAGGGTGATGGCACCCAGCGGGCAGGATTCGTGCGCTTCGCGGATCGCCTCGTGGTGGTCGCTCCCCGGCCGTTCGATCAGGAGCAGGGCACGTCCGTCGGTCTCGTCCTGGTCGAAGACCTCGGGTGCGATCAGTACGCACTGACCCGCTCCCATGCACTTGTCGTGGTCGATCGCGATGTCCATGCCGGCCTTCCGCGTCGGGCGGTACGGGGTGGCGCCCCGCTGCCGGGGCGTGCCCATCTTGGGCCGCGGGCAGGCCCGTTGCCGCCGTGGGCGGGCACTGTCTGGGATTTCCTCCAGAGATTGCGGCCGCCGCCCGGCCTCCCGGGCGAGGGCCCGGCGGGCGGTACTCGGTGAATCCCTAGACTGCGCGGCCGTTCCTGGCCCCGGTCCGGCGCCGCGTGCTGGAGTGACGCGAGAGCCGGGCCCGTCGGGCGCCGGCCGGACCGGGCACGTCGCGGGCCGCGATCGCGACCGGGCCGCACGAGAGGGGGAACCACTGGTGGCGGAGGAAGGCACCCCGGACGTCGGTGTGACGCGGGCAGGGGCGGATGCGGCGCCCGGCGCGGCGCCGGGGCCCGGCGTCGGCAGGGCTCCCTCGGTGGAGCCGGACGGCGGGGCGACGCTGCTCGCCTGGCTCGCGCGGATGCGTGAACAGTGCCCCGTCTGGCGTGACGAGGCGGGCCAGGTGCATCTGTTCCGGTACGAGGACGTGCAGCGGGTCCTCACCGACCCGGCGACCTTCTCGTCCGACACCGTGGGCCGCCTGTCGGGCGGTGAACGCCAGGCCCCGCGCGGCACCCTCCTGCTGCTGGACCCGCCGCTGCACGGCAAGATGCGGCGTCTGGTCAGCCGTGCCTTCACACCGGGGCTGATCTCCGGTCTCGAACCGTGGATCACCGATCTGACGGCCGAGTTGCTGGCCGCGGCCGGCTCCGACCGCTTCGACCTGGTGGACGTGCTCGCCAACCCGCTGCCGGTGACGGTGATCGCGCGGATGCTCGGCGTGCCGACGGCCGACCGGGACCTGTTCCAGGGGTGGGCGGACCAGCTGCTGTCGACGGACCCGGAGGATCCCGGGAGCGTGCAGCGGATGGAGGAGACCGGCGCCGTCATCTCGGCGTACCTGCAGGGCTTCATCGACGAGCGGCGCCGCGAGCGGCAGGACGACCTGCTGGGCACCCTGGTGCACGCGGAGCTCGACGGTGAGCGCCTCGACGACGAGGACATCGCGAGTTTCGCGACGCTGCTGCTGCTCGCGGGGCATGTCACCACCTCGGTGCTGCTGGGCAACACGCTGATGTGTCTGGACGGGGAGCCGGAACTGTTCGAACGGGTCCGTGAGGACCGGTCGTTGGTGCCGGCCGTGATCGAGGAGACCCTGCGGCTGCGTCCGCCGTTCACGCGGATCGAGCGCGTCACCACGGTGGAGACCGAGTTCCACGGGACGAGCCTCGCCCCCGACACCCTGGTGCATCTGTGGCTGTTGTCGGCCAACCTGGACGAGGAGGTCTTCGAGGACGCGGCCGCCTTCCGTCCGGACCGCTCCAACTCCCGTCAGGCCGCCTTCGGTCACGGTATCCACTACTGCATCGGGGCGCCGCTGGCCCGGCTGGAGGGGCGGGTCGCGCTGAACGCGCTCCTCGACCGGTTCGCCCGGATCGAGGTCGACCCCGACGCACGGCTGACCTACCACGGCACCAACGTCTATGGCGCCCGGCATCTGCCGCTGGCCGTCAAGCGTGCCTGACCCCTCCACCCGCTCCCGCCCCACGACACCCGACGGCGCAGCCGGCACACCAACGGAGTGACCATGAAGACACGGCCCGACGCACCCGTCATCCCGGCGGACCGGGGCACATGCCCGTTCGATCCGCCGGCGGCCTACGCCCGCCTGCGTGCGGAGAACCCGGTCAGCCCCATCACCTTCCAGGTGGCCCCGGCGGACACCTCGGGCTGGCTGGTCACCCGGCACGACCTGGTGCGGCAGATCCTGGCCGACAACCGCTTCAGCCACCGCAACGAACTGCTGGCCCATGTCGTCGCGCCGCCGTTCCCGATGGACGAGTACAAGCCCCAGCCCTCGCCGCCCGGTTCGTTCGCGAAGACGGACGCGCCCGAGCACTCCAAGTACCGCCGGCTGCTGGCCGGGCACTTCACGGTCCGCCGGATCCAGCAGTTCGAGCCGGAGCTGACCCGCATCATCGGCGAGACCCTGGACGAGATGGCCGCGCAGGGCTCGCAGGCCGATCTGCTGACGTCGTTCGCCGAGGTGGTGAGCGTGCGCACGGTGCAGTCCCTGATGGGGGCCTCCGCCGAGCTGATGGCGGTCATCTCGAAGCACTTCTCGGCGATGATGACGCTGACGTACACGCTGGAGGAGTTCATCCACCACGTCGAGTCCATGGACGCGGCGCTGCGGCCCATGGTCCGCGAGCGGATGAAGGAACGGGGCGACGACTTCTTCGGGCAGCTGGCGTCCACCGGGGAGCTGACCGAGGAGGAGATGGTCAACCTCGCCGTCCTCACCCTGGGCGGCTCCCTCGACACGACGCCCAACATGCTGGCCCTGAGCACGTTCGCGCTGCTGGAGCAGCCGGAGCAGCTGGCCCTGCTGCGCAGCCGCCCGGAGCTGTACGAGGCGGGTGCCGTCGACGAGTTGATGCGCTATCTGACCATCTCACAGATGGGGTCGAGCCGTTGCGCGCTGGAGGACGTCGAGATCGAGGGCGTCACCATCAAGGCCGGGCAGACCGTCGTCCTGTCGCTGCCCGCCGCCAACCGTGATCCCTCGGTCTTCACCGACCCCGACGCCCTCGACGTCACCCGTATCCCGCGCAAGCACCTGGCGCTCGGGTTCGGGGCGCATCAGTGCCTGGGCCAGCACCTGGCCCGCGCCACCCTCAGGATCGGTCTGCGCACCCTGTTCGAGCGTTTCCCGAAGCTGCGGCTGGCGACGCCCGCGGACGAGGTGCCGCTGCGCGACCGCGCCGTGCACTACGGGGTCGACAGCCTGCTCGTCGCCTGGGACTGATCGGCCGCGAGGAGGACATCCGTGACAGCGAACACGACCAACCCGAAGGACACGCCCGACCCGGGCACGACGAGTACGGCGAGCACGACGGACGGGACGCCTGCGACCGGCGGCGCGGGCTGGACCCGCAGGACGGGCCGCGCGGGCCGCACGGGCGGCCCGAGGGGCGGGAAGGGCCGGAAGGGCAAGGCGCCCGTGCCGGCGTTCCGCCACGCCGTGGAGAGCCGGGAGGAGCGGTCCTTCCTGGTCCGCGCCGGCACGGCCGGCACCACCCGGGTCCGGCTCAGCGGTTACGACCTGCTGACCGGTCCCTGGTACACACCGCTGACGTTCTTCTACCGCGAGACGCTGGACGGCGCGGAGCTGCGCGCGTCCCTGGCGCGCACGCTGCGCCACTTCCCGCTGCTGGCGGGCCGTCTCACCCGGGACGGGGACGGCGGGCTGAGTGTGCTCTGCAACGACGCCGGGGTCCGCTTCACCGAGGCGGTGTCGCCGGAGCCGCTGCGGGAGTACGGGCCCTCGCTGCGTACCGAGCCGGTGATCGGCAACCTGCTGCGCGAGGTCAGCGCGTTCCGTGTCGTCGACCGGGACACCCCGCTGCTGAAGATCCGGCTGACCCGGATGCGCGGCGGCGGTTCGGTCCTCGGCGTGATGATCAACCACAGTCTCGCGGACGGCGGGAACACCGTCGCGTTCCTGGAGAGCTGGTCGCGCGAGCACCACGGGCTGGACTCTCCCGGGGAGCCGTTCCACGACCGGACCGTCCTCGACGCGCTGGGCCGGACGTCCACGGACCCCGCGACGGTGGCCTCGCGCGCGTTCACCGGTGTCTCACGCGCACGGCTGCTGGCGACGAACATCAAGGTCGGCCTGCACAAGCTCGCGACCGTCGCCACCCGCTTCGAAGCCGCCGAACTCGCCGCGATGAAGCGGTCCGCGCAGCGGCAGCTGACCGGCGAGGGCTCCTGGGTCTCCACCAACGACGTCCTGACCGCGCACATCTGGCAGGTGCTCGGCGCCCTGCGCGGCCGGCCCGACGACGCGGCCGAATGGCTCGGCATGATCGTCAGCGCGCAGTCCCGGCTCGGTGAGGCGCTGCCCGCCGGGTACTGGGGCAACTGTGTCAGCAACAGCTGGACCGGTACCTCGGCGGCGGCGCTGCGCGAGAGCCCGCTGGGCCAGGTCGCCCAGGACGTCCGGGCCTGTCTGGACTCCAACACCGCCGACAAGATCCGCGACGAGATCGCCTTCCTCAACTCCTATCGCGGGGCGGGTGTGTCACGGCACGTCATGTCGGTGCGGGCGCCGGACGTCTTCGACACGGCGCTGACCGTCAACAACTGGTCGCAGTTCCCGCTGTACCGCATCGACCTGGGTGCGGGGCGGCCGTTCTGGTACGAGTTCCCGGACCTTCCGGTGCCGACGGTGCACATCGCGCCGACGCCCGCCGAGGACGGGGGCCGGGACGTGTACCTGTGTCTGGCCCAGGAGCACGCGGCCGAGGTACGGGAGCCGGCCTGGCTGGAGCGTCTGCACGCGCACGCGCGGACCGGCGGGGGTGGCGTACCCGAGGAGAAGTGACGCGGGTGGGCCGGTGGCCCCGGTTCTCACCGGGGGCCACCGGCCCGCCCGTGTCCGTTCCTCCGCGGTCCGCCGACACGGATCGTGGAAGGACTCCCGGCCGGCAGCCGCCGGCTGGGGACGGGTGGACGCGGGCCGCCGGTCACCGGTTCCGCACCGCCCAAGGGCACACTGCCCAAGGCGCACCGGCCGGGGCCGCTCCGCGGGCCCGGAGCGAGAGTGTAGAAGTTCGCCTAGCCGGGGCGGCTCCGGGAAATCCCGTCCGCCGTCGTGCCCCATGCTCGTCGTGATTGTGTCGGCCACGACGAGGCGAGGTGGCGTGAGGTCGATGAAGAGTGGGTCGAACGGCACGTACGAGCAGGGGACTTCGCGGCCGGAGCCGCGGCCCGGGCCGCTCGTCCCCCCGGTGCCGGGTCTCGCCGGGCCGCGGTCGGCGGTCGTGGCCGGGCTGGGCGGTTCGGTGCCCGCCACGGTGGTCTCCAACGACGATCTGGCCGCGGTCCTCGACACCGACGACGAGTGGATCCGCCGCCGTACCGGTATCGGGCACCGGCGGGTGATCGCGCCCGGCCAGTCCACGGGTGACCTCGCCGTCGAGGCGGCACGCAACGCGCTGGCGTCGGCGGGCCTGGAGCGAGCGGGGGCCGTCGTCCTGGCGACGAGCACCCCGGACCGGCTCTGTCCGGCGACCGCGCCGCACGTGGCGAGCCGTCTCGGGCTGGGCCCGGTGCCCGCGTTCGACGTGCAGGCCGTGTGCACCGGATTCGTGTACGCGCTGGCCGCCGGCGCCGGGCTGGTGTCGCTGGGGGTCGCCGACAGTGTGCTGGTGATCGGCGCCGACACGTTCTCGACGATCCTCGATCCCGCGGACCGGGCGACCCGGGTGGTGTTCGGCGACGGGGCGGGCGCGGTCGTGCTGCGCGCGGGCGACGCCGCGGAGCCGGGCGCGCTGCTGGGGTTCAGCCTGGGCAGCGACGGCGGCGAGGCCGATCTCATCGAGATCCCCGCGGGCGGATCCAGGCAGCGTTCCACCGGTCTGCCGACGAAGACCGAGGACACCTTCTTCACGATGCGGGGCCAGGCGGTCTTCGCTCAGGCGGTACGCCGGATGGCCCAGTCGGTGGAGGAGATCGCCGCGCTCGCGGGATGGCCGCCGGGGGAGATCGACTCCTTCGTGCTCCATCAGGCCAACGCCCGCATCCTGACGTCCGTCGCCAGGCGTCTGGGCCTGCCCGCCGGTCGGTTCGCGTCCAACATCGCCGCGCTGGGCAACACGGTCGCCGCGTCGATCCCCCTCGCGCTCACCGACTGCGCCGCCTCCGGTGCGCTGCGGCCCGGTCAGAGGGTGGTGCTGACCGGGTTCGGCGGTGGCCTCACCTGGGGTTCCACGGCCCTGGTCTGGCCCGGACTGCGTCCGCTGCGTACAGAACTGCCGGGGTCAAGCGCTGAACCGCCCCTGACGTCAGGTGCCGGAGCCGTTCCCCGCTGACGCGGTCGTCACCGTCCTGGCCGGGCCGCGGGCGCGGACCGGCCGGGGGTGAGGGGCCGCGCGGCCGCGTCCCACCGCCCGGGGAACCGTGTTCGTCCCCCGGGGCCCGGCCGTGGTCCTACGACTGGTCGAGTTGCCGGCTGATGAAGTCGAACAGCTCCTCGTCGGTGGCGTCGTCGAGCCGGTCGGCCATGGACACCGCCGCGCTCGTCCCGTCGTCCGGGCCGTCGAGTCCGCCGCGGTCCGGCTCCAGGTCCTCGACCTCGGTGAGGAAGGCCTTGAGCCGTGCCTTGAGCAGGATTCTCACGTCCTGTCCCGGGTCGGAGCCGATGAGCTTCGTGACCGCGTTCTCCATCTCCGCGAGCAGCGCGGTGGCGTTGGCCTGTCCGCCGCCGAAGAGTTCACCGGTGAGGTGGCGGGCGAGGTCGGCGGGTGTGGGGTGGTCGAAGACGAGGGTGGTCGGCAGCCGCAGTCCGGTGTCGGCGTTGAGCCGGTCGCGCAGTTCCACGGCGGTCAGTGAGTCGAAGCCCATCTCCCGGAATGCCTTGGTGGGTTCGACGGCCGCCGGCCCGTCGAAGCCGAGTGCCGTGGCAGCGACGCCCCGCACGTGGTCCTGGACCAGCTGGAGGCGGGCCTCGGCGGGCGCCGCGGTCAGTTTCTCGACCAGGGGGCGCGGGCCGTCGGAGCCGGTTCCCGTGTCCCCGGGGGCCGTCGCGGCGGCCCGTGCCTCCGGGAGGGCGGACAGCAAGGGGCTGGGGCGGCGGGCGGTGAAGGGCGCGAGGAACTTCTCCCAGTCGACGTCGGCCACCACCACCGTGGTGTCCGCGACGTCCAGAGCGCGCCCGAGCCCGGCAAGCGCCCGGTCCGGATCCATCACCCGCAGTCCCCGGCGCACCAACTCCGCCGCGCCCTCGTCCGACACCATCCCTCCGCCACCCCACGGCCCCCAAGCCATCGCCGTACCCGCGAGACCCCGGGCCCGGCGCCGCTCCACCAGCGCATCGAGGTGAGCGTTGGCCGCGGCATACGCCGACTGCCCGCCACTGCCCCACACACCGGCGATCGAGGAGAACACCACGAACGCCTTCAGGTCCATGTCCCGTGTCAGCGCGTCGAGATGATCGGCGCCCACCGCCTTCGCGGCCAGCACCGCGGCCACCCGCTCCGGAGTCAGCCGCTCGATCAGATCGTCGTCCAGGACACCCGCCGCGTGGAACACACCATCGACCGGATGCCGGGACAGCAGGTCCCCGACCGCGACCGCGTCGGACGTGTCGCACGCCTCCACCACGACCCGCGCACCCAGCCCCTCCAGGTCACGCACCAGATCGGCCGCACCGGGAGCGTCCATCCCACGCCGTCCGACGAGGACGAGCTCCTCCGTGCCCCGCTCCACCAGCCAGCGGGCCAGCCGCGCGCCGACGCCGCCCGTGCCGCCGGTCACCAGCACCCGGCGCGGAGCGTGCCAGGCGTCGGCGGAGGGTCCCCAGGCCGGTGTGCCGTCGGGCAGCGGGGCGTGGGAGAGCCGGCGGGCGTAGGCGGCCGTACCACGGACGGCGACCTGGTCCTCTCCGCCGTCCGTGATGACCGCGGCCAGACCCGCGAGGACGCTCCGGTCCACGGCCTCCGGCAGGTCGACGAGGCCGCCCCACCGGTCGGGGTGTTCCAGGGCGGCGACCCGGCCGAAGCCCCACAGAGCGGCGCCGGCCGGATCGACGACACCCTCGGACGGGGCGCCGACGGTCACGGCGCCCTGGGTGAGCAGCCACAGCGGCGCGGTCAATGCCGCGTCGCCCAGCGCCTGGACGAGGGCCAGGGAGGCCGTCACGTCCGCCGGCCGGAGCAGGACGCCGGCGACCGGGTCGCCCGCCGCCGCGTCGGACAGGATGCGGCCCAGGGCGGCACGGCCGGCGTCGGGGTCGTAGACGACCCGTTCCACGCCCGGGAGGAATTCCTCGATCCCCGCGAGCGTGTCCTTGTCCTCGCCGGCGGCCTGGAGCAGGAGCCTGCGTCCGGTGTCCGGCGTGGCGGGCGGCGGTGCGGTGAAGGGCTGCCAGTCGATCCGGTAGCGCCAGCCGTCCACCCGCGACCGCTCGGCCGCACCCTGCCGCCAGGCGGACAACGCCGGTACGACCGCGTCAAGTTCGGCCTCGTCCACTCCCAGCACCTCGGCGAGGTTCCGGGCGTCACCGCGTTCCACCGCATCCCAGAAGCCCGCGTCCAGCGGGTTCGCGCCGGTCCCGGGCCCGCGGTGTGCGGCGGGCTCGGGCCAGTACCGTTCGTGCTGGAAGGCGTACGTCGGAAGCTCCACGCTCCGTGCGCCGGAACCGGCCAGCAGAGCGGGCCAGTCGACAGCCACTCCGTGCGTGAACGCACGCGAGACCGCCGCCACGACGGCATCCGCCTCGGGCCGGTCCTTGCGCAACACCGACACGAACAGCACGCTCCCGTCGTCGGAGACGCAGGCCTGGGCGAGGGCGGTGAGCGTGCCGTCCGGGCCGAGCTCCACGAACCGGGTCACGCCCCACTCCGCCAGCGTGCGCACCCCGTCGGCGAACCGCACCGCCTCACGGACATGCCGCACCCAGTACTCGGGCGAGCCCAACTCCCCCGCATCCGCGACCTGTCCGGTCAGGTTCGAGACAACCCCCAGACGCGGCTCTTCGTAGGTCACGCTCTCGGCGACCGTGCGGAACTCCGCCAGCATCGGCTCCATCAGCGGCGAGTGGAAAGCGTGCGAGACGCGGAGGCGGGAGGTGCGGCGGCCCAGGGCGGCGATCTGCTGCGCGACGGCCGAGGCCGCCACTTCGGCACCGGAGACGACCACCGAGCGCGGGCCGTTCACGGCCGCGACCGACACCCCGTCCGTCAGCAGCGGGAGGACTTCGTCCTCCGCCGCCTCCAGCGCGAACATCGCACCACCGGCCGGGAGTTCCTGCATCAGCCGACCGCGCGCCGACACCAGACGGCACGCATCCTCCAGGGAGAACACCCCCGCCACGTGCGCGGCCGCCAGCTCACCCACCGAATGGCCGACCAGGAAGTCCGGGCTCATCCCCCACGACTCCACCAACCGGAACAACGCCACCTCGACCGCGAACAGCGCGGGCTGCGTCCAGGCGGTCTGATTCAGGAGATCGGCGTCCTCACCGAACACCACCCCGCGCAGCCCCTCGCCGAGGTGCGCGCACACCGCGTCGAAGGCCTCCGCGAACACCGGATACGCGTCGTACAACTCCCGCCCCATACCCAGCCGTTGCGCGCCCTGACCGGAGAAGAGGAAGGCGAGCTTGCCGGTGGCCGGGGTTCCGTGTGCCGTGCCTGACGGTGTCTCGCCGTGGGCGACGGCGGCAAGGCCCGTGAGGAGTTCCTCGCGATCCGCGCCGCGCACCACCGCACGGTGGTCGAAGGCCGACCGTGATCCGACGAGCGACCGGGCCACATCGGCTGCGTTCAGCTCCGGGCGGGCCTGGAGGTGGTGCAGCAGGCGGTCGGCCTGGGCCCGCAGAGCGGCGGGGGTCTGTCCGGACACCACCCAGGGGGTGACCGGTAGCGGTCGGCCGGTGTCCGTCTCTTCGACGGCGGGCTCCCGGGCCTGTTCGAGGACGACGTGCGCGTTGGTGCCGCTCAGCCCGAACGAGGACACACCCGCCCGGCGCGGACGGTCCGTGTCCGGCCAGTCCACGGACTCCGTCAGGAGCCTGACGTCACCGGCCGCCCAGTCGACATGCGACGACGGCTCGTCCACGTGGAGGGTGGCCGGCAGCACGCCGTGGCGCATCGCCTCGACCATCTTGATCACACCCGCCACACCGGCGGCCGCCTGTGTGTGGCCGATGTTGGACTTCACCGATCCCAGCCACAAGGGCCGTTCGGCGTCACGGTCCTTGCCGTAGGTGGCGAGCAGGGCGTGTGCCTCGATCGGGTCGCCGAGCGAGGTGCCGGTGCCGTGGGCCTCGACCGCGTCCACGTCCGACGGTGTCAGGCCCGCGTTCGTCAACGCCGCGCGGATGACGCGCTGTTGGGAGGGTCCGTTCGGTGCGGTCAGGCCGTTCGAGGCGCCGTCCTGGTTCACCGCCGAACCACGCACCACCGCCAGGACGGGATGGTTGTTGCGGCGCGCGTCCGAGAGCCGTTCCACGAGCAGGACGCCGACGCCCTCACCCCAGCCCGTACCGTCCGCACCCTCCGCGAACGCCTTGCACCGCCCGTCCGGTGCGAGGCCGCCCTGACGGCTGAATTCCGCGAACGCGCCCGGCGTCGACATCACGGTCACGCCGCCGGCGAGGGCGAGGTCGCACTCCCCCGACCGCAGCGCCTGCACCGCGAGATGCAGGGCCACCAGGGAGGAGGAGCAGGCGGTGTCGACGGTCACCGCGGGGCCTTCGAGGCCCAGCGCGTACGACACCCGGCCGGAGAAGACGCTCGCGGCGTTGCCGGTGCCCACATAGCCGCCGAAGTCGCCTTCCGACAGCGACAGCAGGGCCGGGTAGTCCTGGCCGTTCGTCCCGGCGAACACGCCGGTCCGCGAACCGCGCAGGGTACGGGGGTCGATGCCGGCCCGCTCGACGGCCTCCCACGACGTCTCCAGCAGCAGACGCTGCTGCGGATCCATCGCCAGGGCCTCACGCGGCGAGATCCCGAAGAAACCCGCGTCGAACGAACCCACACCCGACAGGAAGCCGCCCACCTGTGCGAAGTCCGCCGCGTCATACCCGTAGACCGTGCCGAGTCCTTCCCAGCCGCGGTCGTCGGGGAAGCCTCCCATGCCGTCGCGCCCCTGCGACAGCAGACTCCACAGGGTCTCCGGGGAGTCGACGCCGCCGGGGAACCGGCAGGCCGTCGAGACGATCACCACCGGGTCGCCGGCCACGGCCGAACTCACGGACGTGCCGGGCTCCTCGTCGACCGCGCCGCCCAACTCGGCGTACAGGAACTCCGCGAGAGCCGTCGGGGTCGGATGGTCGAACACCACGGTGGCGGGCAGCCGTACCCCGCACTCCGCGCTCAGGACGTTGCGCAGTTCCACCGCGATCAGTGAGTCCACGCCCAGGTCGCGGAACGCGCGATCGGCCGGGACCGCGTCCGCGTCGGCATGGCCCAGCACCGCCGCCGCGCGGGCCCGGATCAGGTCCACGGCGGCTCGGACGCCCGCCTCGCGCGGGAGGGTTGCGATGCGCGCGCCGGTGCTGTCGGCGCCGTTCGGCGACGGCCGGTCGGCGGACGGGGCGGGGGCCGCCTCCGGAAGTTCCCGCAGCAGGGCGCTGGGCCGGATCGACGTGAAGGCCGGTACGAACCGGGGCCAGTCGATGTCGGCCACGAACTCGGTGGTCACTCCGGAGTCCAGGGCCGTCGCGAGCGCGGCGACGGCCAGGTCGGGATCGAGCGAGGCCACGGCGCCGCGGCTGCGCCTGCGGTCGCCGGTGGCCTCGGCGGCCATGCCGGCGCCGGCCCAGGGGCCCCAGGCGACGGAGGTGGCGGGCAGCCCTTCGGCGCGGCGGCGCTCGGCGAGGGCGTCGAGGACCGCGTTGGCGGCGGCGTACGCGCCCTGCCCGGCGTTGCCCAGGACGCCGGCGAGCGACGAGAAGAGGACGAAGGCGGACAGGTCCCGGTCCCGGGTCAGTTCGTCGAGGTGCAGGGCGGCCTCGGCCTTGGCCCGCATGACGTGCCGGATGCGCCGGGGGTCGGTGCCGCCGATGACGGCGTCGTCGAGGACGCCCGCGGTGTGCAGTACGGCGTCCACGGGGTGCCGTTCGAGGAGCGCGGCGACTTCCTCCCTGACGGACACGTCGGCCGCGGCGAGCGTGACCTGGGCGCCGAGCGCTCGCAGGGCCGTCTCGAGTTCGGGGGCGCCGGGCGCGTCGGGGCCGCGCCGGCTCACCAGGAGGATGTTCTCGGCGCCGCGCTCGACGGCCCAGCGCGCGACCCGGGCGCCGATGGCGCCCGTGCCTCCGGTGACGAGGACGGTCCCTCGGGGCTGCCACGTCTCCAGCGGGGTGGGGAGGGGCCTCGACAGTCTGCGGCCGAAGACTCCGGAGCCGCGGACGGCCACTTGGTCCTCGCCGCGCTCACCGGGCGTGGCACTCCCGGCGGACGACGCCGGTTCGCCTTCCTCGCCCGGCAGTTCGGTGAGGACGTCGGCGAGTCGTGCGAGCGTCCGCTCGTCGAGCTCGTCGGGGAGGTCGACGAGTCCGCCCCACAGGTCGGGGTGTTCGAGGGCCGCGACCCGGCCGAGTCCCCAGACCGCCGCCTGTTCGGGGGCCGTGACCGCGTCGGAGTCTCCGACGGAGACGGCGCCGCGCGTCAGCGACCACAGCGGGCCGTCCAGTCCGCCGTCCGTGAGCGCCTGGATCAGGGTGGCCGTGGCCGCGGCCACCCCGGCCCGGTCCTCGGCCAGCGGGAGCAGGGACAGGACGGCCGTGACGGGCCCGAACTCGTCGTGGGCGTCGGCGAGTCGGGCCGCGAGGTCGGCACGGTCCGCCCCGGAGGCGGGGTGCGGCACCTCGATCCGTCGGAGTTCGAACCCGTGCCCGGCGAGTCCTTCGAGTACGGCGCGGATCGTGGCGTCGGCCCGCTCGTCGCGCTCCTGCGGGACGAGCACCAGGCGCGCGCCGGGGGAAGGCGCGGGCGCGGTTCCGGAGAACCGGGACAGTGGCTTCCAGGTGACGGAGTAGCGCCAGGAGTCGGCGCCGGGCCTCGGCCTCGGCGCGGCCGGGTCGAGCCAGTAGCGCTCACGCTGGAACGCGTACGTCGGCAGCTCCACGGCCGTCGCGCCGGTTCCCGCGAAGAATGTCCGCCAGTCGACGGGCGCTCCGTGTGTGTGCAGTCGGCCCAGGGCGCGCAGGACGGCCGCCGGTTCGGGTCCGGTCTTGTGCAGCAGGGGTGTGAAGAGCACCCCGTCGTCGGAGGGGACGCAGGCCTGGGCGAGGGCGGTGAGGGTGCCGTCCGGGCCGAGCTCCACGAACCGGGTCACCCCGTTCACGGCCAGCGTGCGCACCCCGTCGGCGAACCGCACCGCCTCACGGACATGCCGCACCCAGTACTCGGGCGAGCCCAACTCCCCCGCATCCGCGACCTGTCCGGTCAGGTTCGACACGACCGCCAGACGCGGCTCTTCGTAGGTCACGCTCTCGGCGACCGCACGGAACTCCACCAGCATCGGTTCCATCAGCGGCGAGTGGAAAGCGTGCGAGACCCGCAGCCGCGAGGTGCGGCGGCCCAGCGCGGCGATCTGCTGCGCGACGGCCTCCGCGACCGCCTCGACACCCGAGACGACCACCGACCGCGGGCCGTTCACGGCCGCGACCGACACCCCCTCCGTCAGCAGCGGGAGGACCTCGTCCTCCGTCGCTTCCAGCGCGAACATCGCACCACCGGCCGGGAGTTCCTGCATCAGCCGACCACGTGCCGACACCAGACGGCACGCATCCTCCAGGGAGAACACCCCCGCCACGTGCGCGGCCGCCAGCTCACCCACCGAGTGACCGACGAGGAAGTCGGGACGCACACCCCACGACTCCACCAACCGGAACAACGCCACCTCGATCGCGAACAGCGCGGGCTGCGTCCACCCCGTCTCGTTCAGCAGATCGGCGTCCTCACCGAACACCACCCCCCGCAGCCCCTCGTCGAGGTACGCGCACACCGCATCGAACGCCTCCGCGAACACCGGATACGCGTCGTACAACTCCCGCCCCATACCCAGCCGTTGCGCGCCCTGGCCGGAGAAGAGGAAGGCGAGCTTGCCCTCGTCATGGGCGGAGCCGGTCACGGCCCGAGATGTCGTCTCGTTGTCGGCGAGGCCGCGCAGGCCGTCGAGGAGGTCGGTGCGGTCGGCGCCGAAGACGACGGCTCGGTGGTCGAACGTCGACCGGGTGGTCAGCAGGGACCAGCCGATGTCGGTGGGAGTGTGGTGGTCGGGGTGTCCGGTCAGGAAGTCCGTCAGTGTGCGGGCCTGTGCGCGCAGGGCCTTGGGGGTGCGGGCGGAGAGCAGCCACGGGACCATGGGCGGTGCGGCGGAGGTCTGTTCCCGTGCCGGGTCCGCCTTCGGGTCCAGGACCGGGGCCGGCTCCGGTGCCGGGGTGCCCTGTTCCAGGATGACGTGGGCGTTGGTGCCGCTGACGCCGAAGGCGGAGACGGCCGCGGTGCGGGGGCGGCCGGTCTCGGGCCAGGCGCGTGGTGCGGTGAGGAGGCTGACCTCGCCCGCCTCCCAGTCGATGTGGGTCGAGGGTTCGTCGACGTGGAGGGTGGCCGGCAGGACGCCGTGGCGCATCGCCTCCACCATCTTGATCACACCCGCCACACCCGCAGCCGCCTGCGTGTGACCGATGTTCGACTTCACCGACCCCAGCCACAAGGGCCGTTCGGCGTCACGGTCCTTGCCGTAGGTGGCGAGCAGGGCGTGTGCCTCGATCGGGTCGCCGAGCGAGGTGCCGGTGCCGTGCGCCTCGACCGCGTCCACCTCCGACGGCGTAAGGCCCGCGTTCGTCAACGCCGCGCGGATGACGCGCTGTTGGGAGGGGCCGTTCGGTGCGGTCAGGCCGTTCGAGGCGCCGTCCTGGTTCACCGCCGAACCACGCACCACCGCCAGCACCGGGTGGCCGTTCGCGCGGGCGTCCGAGAGCCGTTCCACGAGGAGGACGCCGACGCCCTCGCCCCAGCCCGTACCGTCCGCACCGTCCGCGAACGCCTTGCACCGTCCGTCGCCCGCCAGGCCGCCCTGCCGGTCGAACTCGGCGAACACGTCGGGGGTGGACATGACGGTGACGCCGCCGGCGAGGGCGAGGTCGCACTCCCCCGACCGCAGCGCCTGCACCGCGAGATGGAGGGCGACGAGGGACGACGAGCAGGCGGTGTCGACGGTCACCGCCGGGCCTTCGAGGCCCAGCGCGTACGACACCCGGCCCGAGACCACGCTCGCGGCGTTGCCGGTGAGCAGGTGGCCCTCGATGCCCTCGGGGAGTTCACGTCCGGTCGCGGAGCCGTAGTTCTGGTTGCTGCAGCCGACGAAGACGCCCGTGCGGCTGCCGCGTACGGCGGCGGCGGCGATGCCCGCCCGTTCCAGGGCCTCCCAGGACGCCTCCAGGGTGAGGCGCTGCTGCGGGTCCATGGCGAGGGCCTCGCGGGGCGAGATCCCGAAGAACGCGGCGTCGAACTCGGTCGCGGAGGCCACGAATCCGCCGCGCAGGGCGGCCGCGTCGGTGGTGCTCCCGGCCAGGTCCCAGCCCCGGTCCTCCGGAAAGCCGGTCATCGCGTCCCGGCTGTCGGCCACGAGCCGCCACAGTTCCTCGGGCGAGTGGACGTCTCCCGGGTAGCGGCAGGCCATGCCGACCACGGCCACCGGTTCGGTGGCCGCGCGGGCGAGGCGGTCGTTCTGCTTGCGCAGCCGCTCGTTCTCGACCAGCGACGCGCGCAGGGCCGCGACGACGCGTTCCTCGGAGGTGGGCATACTCAGCTCCACTGTTCTTGCATCGGGCTTCGGCGGGCGGGGTGGGCGGCGGGCTGCACGGTCAGGGAGCCGAGTCGCCGAGGGCCAGTTGGACGAGGTCGTCGACGTCCATCGTGCTGATCAGGTCGTCGTCCGTCGCCTCGCCGGGGGCATCAGGGGCCGTCCCCTCCGATGGCGAGGGCCGGTCCGGTTCGGCGAGGGCCAGCAGTGCGGTGAGCAGGCCGCTCTCCTTCAGCCGGGCCAGCGGGACGGTCGAGAGTCTCCTGCGCAGCGCGGTCTCCTCGTCGTCGCCGGCCGTGCCGGGCTGGTCGAACAGGCCGCCCGGGCGGGTGGGCGCGGCGGGGAAGAGTTCGGCGCCGAGGTGATCGGCGAGGTGTCCGGGGGTGGGGTAGTCGTAGACGAGGGTGCTGGGCAGGCGCAGTCCGGTGTCCTGGTTGAGCTGGTTGCGGAGTTCGACGGCCGTGAGGGAGTCGAAGCCGATGTCGCGGAAGGCCTGGGCGGGTGCCACGCTCTCGCCGCTCGCGCGGCCCAGGACCGAGGCCGCGCGGTCGCGTACGAGGTCCCGCAGCGCGGTCCTGCGGTCGGTCTCGGAGAGCGCGGAGAGCTCCTTGCGCAGGGCCGCTCCCTTGGCCTCCGGTTCCGTGCCCGTCGCGGGCCGTGCCGCCGTGGTGTCGGCCTCTTCGAGGAGGGCGGTCAGCAGGGGGCTGGGGCGGCGGGCGGTGAACGTGGGCAGGAACTTCTCCCAGTCGACGTCGGCCACCACCACCGTGGTGTCCGCGACGTCCAGGGCGCGCCCGAGCCCGGCAAGCGCCCGGTCCGGATCCATCACCCGCAGTCCCCGGCGCACCAACTCCGCCGCGCCCTCGTCCGACACCATCCCTCCCCCGCCCCACGGCCCCCAGGCCACCGCCGTACCCGCGAGACCCCGGGCCCGGCGCCGCTCCACCAGCGCATCGAGGTGAGCGTTGGCCGCGGCATACGCCGACTGCCCGCCACTGCCCCACACACCCGCGATCGAGGAGAACACCACGAACGCCGACAGGTCCGACTCCCGCGTCAGCGCGTCGAGATGATCGGCACCCACCGCCTTCGCGGCCAGCACCGCGGCGAGGTGGTGGTCGTCGGTCTTCTCGAACGGTGTGGCGTCGCCCAGGCCGGCGGCGTGGAACACCGCGTCGACCGGGTGCCGTTCCAGCAGGGCCCCGACCTCGGCGCGGTCCGCCATGTCACAGGCTTCGAGGGTGACCTCGGCGCCCAGGTCCCGGAGTTCCTCGGCCAGTTCGGCGGCGCCGGGGGCCTGGGCTCCGCGGCGGCTCGTCAGGACGAGGTCCCGTGCGCCTCGGCCCACCAGCCAGTGTGCGAGGCGTCCGCCGAGGGCGCCCGTGCCGCCGGTCACCAGGACGCGGCCGCGCGGGGTCCAGGACACGGCGGGGACCGTGGCGGACGGGGCGTGGGCCAGTCGGCGGGCGACCAGTCCGGGTTCGCGTACGGCGAGCTGGTCCTCGCCGCTGACGAGGGCGGACGCGATCCCGGCGAGGGTGTGCCGGTCGGTCTGTCCAGCGGGGACGTCCACGAGGCCGCCCCAGCGGTCGGGGTGTTCGAGCGCGGCGACCCGGCCGAGTCCCCAGACCGCGGCCTGGTTCGGGTCGGCGGGCTCCTCGCCGGGCGCGCCCGTCGAGACCGCGCCGTGCGTCACCGTCCACGCCGGAACCGCCAGCCCGGCGTCGCCCAGTGCCTGGACGAGCGCCGTCGTCACCCGCGCTCCGCCGGCGGGGGCGAGGCAGGACAACACGCCCGCGACGAGCCCGCATTCGGCCGCCTGTGTCAGCAGCCGTGCCAGTCCGGCGCGGTCGGCCGTCTCCGCCGGGCAGGTGAACCGGTCGACGCCGGGGACGAACTCCTCGATCCCCGCGAGCGCGTCGTCGCCCGGGGGCTGGAGCAGGATCCAGCGGCCCGGCACCGGTGCGGGGTCGGCCGGGGTGGGAACGGTCTCCCACCCGACGCGGTAGCGCCAGCCTTCGACCCGCCGCTCGACCGCGGCCTGTGCCGGTCGGGGCCAGTACCGTTCACGCTGGAAGGCGTACGTCGGAAGCTCCACGGCCGTCGCGCCGGAACCGGCCGGCAGAGCGGGCCAGTCGACAGCCACTCCGTGCGTGAACGCCCGCGAGACCGCCGCCACGACGGCATCCGCCTCGGGCCGGTCCTTGCGCAACACCGACGCGAACAGCACGCTCCCGTCGTCGGAGACGCCGGACTGGGCGAGGGTGGTGAGGGTGCCGTCGGGGCCGAGCTCCACGAACCGGGTCACCCCGTTCACGGCCAGCCAGGAGATCCCGTCGGCGAACCGCACCGCCTCACGGACATGCCGCACCCAGTACTCGGGCGAGCCCAACTCCCCCGCATCCGCGACCTGCCCGGTCAGGTTCGACACGACCGCCAGACGCGGCAGTTCGTAGGTCACGCTCTCGGCGACCGCACGGAACTCCACCAGCATCGGTTCCATCAACGGCGAGTGGAAAGCGTGCGAGACCCGCAGCCGCGAGGTGCGGCGGCCCAGCGCGGCGACCTGCTGGGCGACGGCCTCCGCGACCGCCTCGACACCCGAGACGACCACCGACCGCGGGCCGTTCACGGCCGCGACCGACACCTCCGCCTCCCAGCCCGCCAGCAGCGGGAGGACTTCGTCCTCCGCCGCCTCCAGCGCGAACATCGCACCACCGGCCGGGAGTTCCTGCATCAGCCGACCGCGCGCCGACACCAGACGGCACGCATCCTCCAGGGAGAACACCCCCGCCACGTGCGCGGCCGCCAGCTCACCCACCGAATGGCCGACCAGGAAGTCCGGGCTCATCCCCCACGACTCCACCAACCGGAACAACGCCACCTCGACCGCGAACAGCGCTGGCTGCGTCCAGGCGGTCTGATTCAGGAGATCGGCGTCCTCACCGAACACCACCCCCCGCAGCCCCTCGTCGAGGTGCGCGCACACCGCGTCGAACGCCTCCGCGAACACCGGATACGCGTCGTACAACTCCCGCCCCATACCCAGCCGTTGCGCGCCCTGGCCGGAGAAGAGGAAGGCGAGCTTGCCCTCGGTCGCCAGGCCCTGGGCCACGGAGGGCAGGTTCTCGCCGCGGGCGAGGGCGGCAAGTCCCGTGAGGAGTTCCTCACGGTCGCCGCCCCGGACCACCGCACGGTTCTCGAACACCGACCGGGTCCGCACCAGCGACAAACCCACATCCACGGGGTCGAGGTCCGGACGGGCCTGTACATGGGCCAGCAGTCCGGCGGCCTGGGCGTGCAGGGCGTCGGTGCCGCGGCCGGAGACGACCCAGCTGGTCACGGGGGCGGGGCGGGGAGCGGTGGCCGTGTTCTCCTCGGTGACGTTCTCCGGTGCCTGTTCCAGGACGACGTGGGCGTTCGTGCCGCTGAACCCGAAGGCGGAGACCGCGGCCCGGCGCGAACGGTCCGTGTCCGGCCAGTCCACGGACTCCGTCAGGAGCCTGACGTCACCGGCCGCCCAGTCGACATGCGACGACGGCTCGTCCACGTGGAGGGTGGCCGGCAGCACGCCGTGGCGCATCGCCTCCACCATCTTGATCACACCCGCCACACCCGCAGCCGCCTGCGTGTGACCGATGTTCGACTTCACCGACCCCAGCCACAACGGCCGCTCAACGTCACGGTCCCTGCCGTACGTGGCCAGCAGCGCCTGCGCCTCGATCGGGTCACCGAGCGAGGTACCGGTGCCGTGCGCCTCCACCGCGTCCACCTCCGACGGCGTAAGGCCCGCACTCGCCAACGCCGCACGGATGACACGCTGTTGGGACGGACCGTTCGGCGCCGTCAGACCGTTCGAAGCGCCGTCCTGGTTCACCGCCGAACCACGCACCACCGCCAGGACGGGATGGTTGTTGCGGCGCGCGTCCGAGAGCCGTTCCACGAGCAGGACGCCGACGCCCTCACCCCAGCCCGTACCGTCCGCACCCTCCGCGAACGCCTTGCACCGCCCGTCCGGTGCGAGGCCGCGCTGGCGGCTGAACTCGACGAAGGCCGCCGGGGTCGACATCACGGTCACTCCGCCGACGAGTGCCATCGAGCACTCCCCCGAGGTGAGCGCGCGGATCGCCCAGTGCAGGGCGACGAGGGATGCCGAGCAGGCGGTGTCGACGGTGACCGCCGGGCCTTCGAGGCCCAGGACGTAGGAGATGCGGCCGGAGATGACACTCGCGGCGTTGCCGGTGCCGAGGTAGCCCTCGGTGTCGGCGTCGGCCGTGCTCAGGACGTGTGCGTAGTCCTGGCCGTTGGTGCCGGTGAAGACGCCGGTGCGGGAACCGCGCAGGGTGCGGGGGTCGATGCCGGCCCGCTCGACGGCCTCCCACGACGTCTCCAGCAGCAGACGCTGCTGCGGATCCATCGCCAGGGCCTCACGCGGCGAGATCCCGAAGAAACCCGCGTCGAAGGAGGCGACGTCGGTGAGGAAGCCGCCGCGGTGGGTGTAGGTCGTGCCGCGGCGCCGGGACTCGGGGTCCGGGTCGTAGAGGGCGGCCAGGTCCCAGCCGCGGTCGGCGGGGAAGTCTCCGATGCCGTCGACGCCCTTGAGGAGCATGTCCCACAGCTGTTCGGGGCTCTCGGCGCCGCCGGGGAAGCGGCAGCCCATGCCGACGATCGCGATCGGGTCGTCGGCGAGGGCGGCGGGTGCAGCGGGGGTGCGGGGTGCGTCGTGCTCCGGCTCGGTGGGGGTGGCGAGTTCGGCGAGGAGGAGGTCGGCGACGGCGGTCGGGGTGGGGTGGTCGAAGACCAGGGTCGCGGGCAGGGTGAGGCCGGTCTCGCGGGTGAAGGCGTTGCGCAGCTCCATGGCGGTGAGGGAGTCGAAGCCCATCTCCGCGAAGGGGCGGTCGAGGCTGATCGACGTGTCGTCGCTGTGGCCGAGGACGGCGGCGACGGTCGTGCGGACCAGGGTGCGGACAGCCGCTCGCCGCTGTTCCTCGGGGAGCGCGGCGAGCGTGCCGCCGGCGGGTGCCGGGCCGCTCGCCGTTCCGGCGCCTACGCCGGTGGCGCGGCGCAGCGGGGGGCGGCCGGCCAGGGAGCGCAGGACGGGGGGAAGTCCGGCCGCGTTGCGGCGCAGTGCGGGCAGGTCGACGCGCAGGGGCAGGGGGGTGCCGCCGGTGTGGGACAGGCAGCGGTCGAAGAGGGCCAGGGCTTGCGGGGTGGGCAGGGCGCCGATGCCGCTGCGGTCGATGCGGCCGCGCTGTGCGGTGTCCAGGTGTCCGGTGATGCCGCTGTCCGCGGCCCACAGGCCCCAGCCGATGGAGAGGGCGGGGTGTCCCTGTCCGCGGAGGTGTCCGGCGAAGGCGTCCAGGAAGGAGTTGGCCGCGACGTAGTTGCCCTGGCCGGGGCTGCCGAGCGTGGCGGCGGCCGAGGAGAAGACGACGAAGGCGGTCAGGCCGAGGGTGCGGGTCAGTTCGTGGAGGTGGACCGTGGCGTCGACCTTGGGGCGCAGGACCGCGTCGAGGCGTTCGGGGGTGAGGGAGGTGATGAGGCCGTCGTCGGCCACACCGGCGGCGTGGACGACGGCGCCGAGCGGATGGTCGCGCGCGATGGTGTCCAGGAGTGCGGCGAGGGCGTCGCGGTCGGTGGTGTCGCAGGCGGCCACGGTGATGTCGGCGCCCGCTTCGGTCATCTCGGCGACGAGTTCGCGGGCGCCGGGGGCGTCCGCGCCCCGGCGTCCGGCGAGGACGAGGTGGCGTGCGCCGTGCTCGGTCACCAGGTGGCGGACGGTGGCGGCGCCGACGGTGCCGGTGCCTCCGGTGACCAGGACGGTGCGCTCGGGGTCGAATGCCGGTGTCCGATCGGCCGGCCGGGCAGCGGTGCGGGTGAGGCGGGGCAGCAGGACCCGGCCGTCGCGCAGGGCGAGGTCGGGCTCGTCGTGGCGCAGTGCCTCGGCGAGGGTGCGGGGGTCGGGTTCGGGGGTGTCGGTGTCCAGGAGCAGGAAGCGGCCGGGGTGCTCCGCCTGGGCGGAGCGTACGAGTCCGCGGACGGCCGCGGCGGGCAGGTCGTCGGCGGTCTCGCCGGCGGCCGCGGCGACGGCGCCCGAGGTGAGCAGGAGCAGGCGGGAGCCGGTGAGACGGTCGTCCGTCAGCCAGGTCTGCAGCAGGGTGAGTGCGGTGGTGGTGGCGGTGCGGACGGCTTCGGCGGTCGGCGTGCGGTCGTCGAGGGGGGTGTGGAAGGGGACGGCGACGACCTCGGGTACGCGGCGGGCGGCGAGGAGGTCGTCGAGGCCGGTGTGGACGGCGAGTTCGGGGGTGTGGGGCAGGACCGGTCCGGGTGAGGCGGTCCAGACGAGGCCGAAGAGGTCGTCGTCCGCGGTGTCCGGGGCCGGCAGGTCGGCCGTGGTGAGGGTGCGTGTCCTCAGTCCGTCGGCGCTGAGGACGGGTGCGCCGGTGGTGTCGAAGAGGCTCAGCGCGACGGTGCCGTCCGGGCGGGGGCGGATCCGGACGCGTACGGACTCGGCGGCCGTGGCGTGCAGGGTGAGGCCGGTCCAGGACAGGGCGTGGGGTGCGGGGTGTCCGGTCGCGGACAGGGCGAGGAGGGCGCCCTCGACGAGGGCGGGGTGCAGGGCGAAGTGACCGGCCTCGGTGCGCTGCGGCTCGGACAGCACGGCGTCGGCGTACACCTCGTCGCCGAGTCGCCAGGCGGCGGTCAGGGTGCGCAGGGCGGTGCCGGGGACGGTGTCGTGGTCCTCGAGGGTGAGGTACAGCTCGTCGAGGTCGAGGGGGACGGCTCCGGCGGGCGGCCAGGCGGCGGGGTCCTGGTGCTCGGGGGCCGGCGAGGTGTCCGGCTGCCGTACGAGGACGCCTCGTGCGTGCTGGCGCCAGGGGCCCTCCCCCGTGGCGTCGGTGGGGTCGGCGGGGCGGGAGTGCGCGGTGAACGTCCACCGGCCGTCGTCCTCGGTGCCCTCGACCACGGTCTGGATCTCGGTCTCGCCGGTCTCGGAGAGGACGAGGGGCAGGTCCACGGTGAGTTCGGCCAGGTGCGGGCTGCCGAGCCGGGAACCGGCGTGCAGGGCGAGGTCCGTGAAGACCGCGGCAGGTACGAGCGATGTGCCGAAGGCGGTGTGGTCGGCGAGCCAGGGCTGGGCGCGGCGCGAGAGGCGTCCGGTGGAGACGACGGTGTGTGAGCCGGCGAGCGCGAGGGTGGTGCCGAGCAGGGGGTGTCCCGTCGTCCTGGTGGTGTCCTTGGAGACGGGGTCGAGCCAGTAGCGCGTGCGCTGGAAGGCGTAGGTGGGCAGGGTGACCGGCGGCTGGTCGCCGCCCTGGATCACGGCGGCCCAGTCGACGGTGACGCCGCGGGTGTGGAGGGTGGCGGCCGTGCCGAGCGCCGTGAGCGGTTCGGGGCGGTCCTTGCGCAGGACGGATGTGAACAGGAGGTCGTCGTCGCCGGAGACGGCGGCCTGGGCGAGGGCGGTGAGGGTGGCGTCGGGGCCGAGTTCGACGAACCGGCGTACGCCGCGTCCTTCGAGCCAGGCGATCCCGTCGGCGAACCGTACGGCCTCGCGGACGTGCCGCACCCAGTACTCGGGTGAGCCCAACTCTCCTGCTCCGGCGACCTGTCCGGTCAGGTTCGAGACGACCGCCAGACGCGGCTGTTCGTAGGTCACGCTCTCGGCGACCGTGCGGAACTCGGCCAGCATCGGTTCCATCAGCGGCGAGTGGAAGGCGTGCGAGACGCGGAGGCGGGAGGTGCGGCGGCCCAGGGCGGCGATCTGCTGGGCGAGGGCGGAGGCGTCGGTCTCGGCGCCGGAGACGACCACCGAGCGCGGGCCGTTGACCGCCGCGACCGACACCCCCTCCGTCAGCAGCGGGAGGACTTCGTCCTCCGCCGCCTCCAGCGCGAACATCGCACCACCGGCCGGGAGTTCCTGCATCAAGCGGCCGCGCGCCGACACCAGACGGCAGGCGTCCTCCAGGGAGAACACCCCGGCCACGTGCGCGGCGGCCAGTTCACCCACCGAGTGGCCGACCAGGAAGTCGGGACGCACACCCCACGACTCCACCAGCCGGAACAGCGCCACCTCGATGGCGAACAGCGCGGGCTGCGTCCAGGCGGTCTGATTCAGCAGGTCGGCGTCCTCACCGAACACCACCTCCCGCAGCCCCTCGCCGAGGTACGCGCACACCGCATCGAACGCCTCCGCGAACACCGGATACGCGTCGTACAACTCCCGCCCCATGCCGAGGCGTTGGGCGCCCTGGCCGGAGAAGAGGAAGGCGAGTCTTCCTCCGCCGCGGCGGGCCGTGCCGGTGACGGCCTCGGGGGCGGTGGTGCCGTTCGCGACGGCGTCGAGGCCGCGGATCAGGGCGTCGTGGTCGTCGCCGAGGACGACGGCGCGGTGGTCGAAGACGGAGCGTGTGGTGGAGAGGGCGTGTGCCACGGCGTGGTCGCCGTCGCCGTCGGGGTGGGTGCCGAGGTGGGTGAGGAGTGTGCGGGCCTGGGCCTGGAGGGCCTGGGGGGTCTGTGCGGACAGCAGCCAGGGCATGGCCGGTGGGCGGGGGGCGGTGCGGGTCCCGGCCGGGGCGTCGTTCGTGTCGGCGGGCGCGTCGGCGTTCTGGTCGGCGGCCGGTTCGGCGGGGGGCGCCTGTTCGACGATGACGTGGGCGTTGGTGCCGCTGACGCCGAACGCGGAGACGCCGGCCCGGCGGGGCCGGCCCGGGTCGGTCCACTCGACCGGTGACGTCAGCAGGCGGACGTTGCCCTCCGTCCAGTCGACGGTGGTGGACGGCTGGTCGACGTGGAGGGTGCGGGGCAGCCGCCGGTGCTGCAGGGCCTGCACCATCTTGATGACGCCGCCGACGCCGGCGGCGGCCTGGGTGTGGCCGATGTTCGACTTGAGCGAGCCGAGCCACAGGGGGCGGTCGGCGGGCCGGTCCTGGCCGTAGGTGGCCAGCAGGGCCTGGGCCTCGATGGGGTCGCCGAGGGTGGTGCCGGTGCCGTGTCCCTCGACGGCGTCGACGTCGCCCGGCCGGAGGTCGGCGGCGGCGAGCGCGGCGCGGATGACGCGTTGCTGGGAGGGGCCGTTGGGGGCGGTGAGGCCGCTGCTCGCGCCGTCCTGGTTGACGGCGGAGCCGCGGATGACCGCGAGGACGTCGTGGCCGGCCCGCCGGGCGTCCGAGAGGCGTTCCAGGAGGAGCATGCCGACGCCCTCGCCCCAGCCGGTGCCGTCGGCGGCGTCCGCGTAGGACTTGCAGCGGCCGTCGGCGGACAGTCCGCGCTGGCGGCTGAACTCCATGAAGGTGACGGGGGTGGACATGACGGCGACGCCGCCGGCGAGGGCGAGGTCGCACTCGCCGGCGCGCAGGGCCTGGACGGCGAGGTGCAGGGCGACCAGGGAGGAGGAGCAGGCGGTGTCCACCGTGATGGCGGGGCCCTCGAAGCCGAAGGTGTAGGCGATGCGGCCGGAGGCGATGCTGGCGGCGCTGCCGTTGCCGATGTAGCCGTCGAGTCCTTCGGGCGGTTCGGGGAACCGTGAGCCGTAGTCGTTGTACATGACGCCCGCGAAGACGCCGGTGGCGGTGCCCTTGAGGTCGGCGGGGCGCAGTCCGGCGCGTTCCATCGCCTCCCAGGTGACCTCCAGGAGCAGGCGCTGCTGGGGGTCGGTGGCGAGGGCTTCGCGGGGTGACATGCCGAAGAAGTCGGCGTCGAAGTCGGCGGCGTCGTGCAGGAATCCGCCGGTGCGGGTGTAGCAGGTGCCGGGGTGGTCGGGGTCGGGGTCGTAGAGGGTGTCGACGGACCAGCCGCGGTCCTCGGGGAAGTCGGAGACGCCGTCGGTCGCGGTGTCCACGAGGTGCCAGAGGTCTTCGGGGGTGCGGACGCCGCCCGGGTAGCGGCAGCTCATGGAGACGATGGCGATGGGTTCCGTGGCCCTCGACTCGACCTGGTGCAGGCGGTTGCGCGTGCGTTGGAGGTCTGCGGTGACGCGCTTCAGGAACTCGTGAAGTTCGCGGAGCCTGTCCTCGGTCACGGATCGGTTCCCTTCGGCAGCGGGGCCCGGTGGTGTCGCCGGTGGTGGGTCGGTGGCGCGGGCGGTGGCGGTCCCGGACGGGTGGGGGCGGCCTGGGGCCGATTATGCGGAGGGCCGGGGGTGGCTTCCGGACCTGCGGTGACCGGCTCTAAGAGATCCCCTAGCGTTGGCCGGGCCGGGCACCGGGGGGCCTAGGGGAAGTCGAGGGCGCCGTCGGGTACGGCGGGCAGCAGGCCGAGGTCGGCGCTGCGGCCGAGGAGTTCGCGTACGGCGGCGTGGCCTTCGTCGCCGAGTTCCGCGGTGAAGGAGTTGACGTAGAGCTCGATGTGCTGGTCGACGACGTCCGTGGCCAGTTCCTGGGCGTGCTCCAGGACGTAGGGGCGGGAGGCGGCGGGGGTGTCCCAGGCGGCGCGGACGGAGGCGCGGACGGCGTCGGCGAGGGCGGTGAGGCGGGTGGCGCCGAGGGTGCGGCGGGCGATGATGGCGCCGAGCGGGACGGGCAGGGTCGTCTCCTTCTCCCACTCCTCGCCCAGGTCGGCGACGCTGTGCAGGCCGTAGTGGCGGTAGGTGAAGCGGGCCTCGTGGATGACGAGGCCGGCGTCGACGAGGCCGTCGCGGACGGCGGGCATGATCTCGTGGAAGGGCAGGACGACGATCTCGCCGACGCCGCCGGGGACGGCGCGGGCCGCCCAGAGGCGGAAGAGGAGGTAGGCCGTGGAACTGGTGCTGGGTACGGCGACGCGGGCGCCGCTGAGACCGGCGGCCGGGCCGGCCTGCCGGCGCAGGACGAGGGGTCCGCAGCCGCGGCCGACGGCGCCGCCGCACGGCAGCAGGGCGTAGGTGTCGAGTACGTGCGGCAGGACGCCGTAGGACACCTTGAGGACGTCCAGTTCGCCGCGTTCGGCGAGCCCGTTGGTGACGTCGATGTCGGCCAGGCGCACGTCGGTCTCGGGGGCGCCGGGGAGCAGGCCGTGGGTCAGCGCGTGGAAGACGAACGTGTCGTTGGGGCACGGGGAGTGCGCCAGGGTCAGTCGTGACGTCATGCGGCCCGCCTCATTCTCTGCCGTGAGTGATCCGGTGGCGGCGCTCTCGCGCGCCCCCTCCAGGAAAGCCGGAGTGGGTGTGGGGTTTTCCCCAGACTGTCCTCCGCGAAGATGAGGGAGCCTCATCCGACGTGGCCGGATCCCCTGTGTTCCGGTCGGGGAGCGGTCCATGTGCCGTTGTCTCCAGGAGGGTTCGGGTCCGTCCGTGAAGGGCGGTCCGGCCGGCCTGGGTCGGGTGGCGCGGCTCCGTACCAGTTCCGCCCTGCCGGATCCACGGCGGTGCGAGCCGTCCGCGAAGACGGGTGGCTCGGCCGGGGCCCGCAGACGAGTTACGTGCCATCCGCGTACTCGCACTCACTACGTGTGCCGCCAGGCACTGACCGAGGAGGTTCCCCGGTAATGGACGCAGGGCTCAAGCGTGAGCTGGAGGAGAAGGTCTACTCCGGTGAACGGCTGTCCCGCGAGGACGGCATCGCGTTGTACGAGTCGGACGAGCTGGCCTGGCTGGGCGAGCTCGCGCACCATGCGCGCACGGTCAAGAACGGTGACGTGGTCCACTTCAACGTCAACCGTCACCTCAACATGACGAACGTGTGCACCGCGTCGTGCGCCTACTGCTCGTTCCAGCGCAAGCCGGGCGAGATGGACGCGTACACGATGCGCATCGAGGAGGCGGTCCGTCTCGCCAAGACGATGGAGAGCGAGCATCTCTCGGAGCTGCACATCGTCAACGGGCTGCACCCGACGCTTCCTTGGCGTTACTACCCGCGTTCGCTGCGGGAGCTGAAGAAGGCGCTGCCGAACGTGTCGATCAAGGCGTTCACGGCGACGGAGATCCATCACTTCGAGACGATCTCCGGGCTGCCCGCCTCGGAGGTCCTGGACGAGCTGATCGACGCCGGTCTGGAGTCGCTGACCGGTGGCGGCGCGGAGATCTTCGACTGGGAGGTGCGTCAGCACATCGTCGACCACCGCACCCACTGGGAGGACTGGTCGCGCATCCACCGTCTGGCGCACTCCAAGGGCCTCAAGACGCCGTGCACCATGCTGTACGGGCACATCGAGGAGCCCCGCCACCGGGTCGACCACGTCCTGAGGCTGCGTGAGCTGCAGGACGAGACCGGCGGTTTCCAGGTCTTCATCCCGCTGCGCTACCAGCACGACTTCGTGGACATGAAGGACGGCAAGGTCCGCAACAAGCTGCAGGCGCGCACCCAGATGGCGACCGGCACCGAGGCGCTGAAGATCTTCGCGGTCTCCCGGCTGCTGTTCGACAACGTCCCGCACGTCAAGGTCTTCTGGGTCATGCACGGTCTGCACACCGCGCAGCTCGCCCTGCAGCACGGCGCGGACGACATGGACGGCTCGGTCGTCGAGTACAAGATCACGCACGACGCGGACAACTACGGCACCCCGAACAAGCTGACCCGCGAGGACCTGCTCGACCTGATCCGCGACGCCGGCTTCCGTCCCGTGGAGCGCAACACCCGCTACGAGATCATCCGCGAGTACGACGGTCCGGACCGCACCCGCCGCGACGAGCCGCAGCCGATGCGTGTCTGACGCGCCGGGCCGTGGCGGACGGTGTGTCCCGTCCCGGCCTTCCCTCCCCCCTTCACCCCGCGTGCCCCGGTGCGCGGTCTCACGACACGATCGGCAGGCAGGTGGACATGTCCGAGCAGACGACCGGCGAGCAGGCCTTCGAGGTCTGGATCGACCATGAGCTGTGCACCGGTGACGGTATCTGTGCCCAGTACGCGCCCGAGGTGTTCGAACTGGACGTGGACGGCATCGCCTATGTGAAAGACGAGGACGACGAGCTCCTGCAGGAACCGCGTGCCACCACGCGGATCCCCCTGGAGCTTCTGCCGGACGTCGCCGACTCCGCCAAGGAGTGCCCCGGCGAGTGCATCCATGTGCGCCGTGTCGCCGACTCCGTCGAGGTGTGGGGTCCGGAGGCGGAGAGCGCCTGAGGCTCCGCCGCCCCGCAGCCAGTTCCGCACCGCCCACCGGCCCCTGTGCCGGGTGCGCCGATTTCCCGGAAGGACATCCGCGTCTCATGAGTCCAAGTCCCGCGGACGATCTGTGGATCCGCAGTTTCCGTCCCGCTCCCGAGGCGGCCGAGCGTCTGGTGTGCTTTCCGCACGCGGGGGGTTCCGCCAGTTTCTACCTGCCGGTCGCCGCGGCTCTCAGTCCCGCTGTCGACGTGGTCGCGGTGCAGTACCCGGGCCGGCAGGACCGGCGTCACGAGCCGGGTCTGACCTCGGTCGCCGAGCTCGCCGACCGGGTGGCCGAGGCCCTGCGGGGCCGGCAGGACCGGCCGTTGACGTTCTTCGGGCACAGCATGGGAGCGGTGGTCGCCTTCGAGGTGGCCCGGCGTCTGGAGCGGTCCGGGACCGGGCCGGTGCGGCTGTTCGCGTCGGGGCGCAGGGCGCCGTCGCGGACCCGGGACGAGCGGGTGCACACCCTCGGTGACGACCGGCTGATCGCCGAGATCCGTGCGCTCAGCGGTACCGACAGCCGGCTCCTCGACGACGAGGAGCTGCTGCGCATGGTGCTGCCGGCGATCCGTAACGATTACACGGCCGTCGAGACCTATCTGGCCGCGCCGGACGACACCGTGCGCTGCCCGGTGACGGTGCTGGTCGGCGACGACGACCCGAAGACCTCGCTGGACGAGGCGCGCGCCTGGGAGGGTCACACGCTCGGCGGCAGCACGCTGCAGGTGTTCCCCGGCGGTCACTTCTATCTCACCGAGCGGGCGGCGGACGTCCTCGCCGTCCTCACCGAGCACTTCACGGCGACGGTCGCCCGCGGGGCGTAGGGCCGGCGCGGGCTGCCGGGCAGGGCCGTACACGTCCAGGCGGGCGCCGGGTGTTCTTCCCGGCGCGTCGCTCACCCTCCTTTGTCCCTCCTCGTTCCGTGCGCCGGGCACCGAGTACGCCCCGCCGCCCCTTCTCCGACCCGCTCCGGGAGCGTCCACAGATGACCGAACCACTCGTCGCAGAACCGTCGTCGGCGCTGCGCACCAAACGTCGCCGCCCCCGAGTCGGGCACATCGAGTTCCTCAACTGCCTGCCGCTGTTCTGGGGGCTGGCCCGTACCGGCAGCCTGCTCGACCTGGATCTGCGCACGGACAGCCCGGACGGCCTCAACCAGGCGCTGGCCGCCGGTGATCTGGACATCGGGCCCATCAGCCTGGTCGAGTTCCTGCGGCACGCCGACGATCTGGTGGCCCTGCCGGACATCGCGGTGGGCAGCGACGGCGACGTCATGTCGTGCTTGATCCTCAGTCAGGTGCCGCTGGAGCAGCTGGACGGCGAGCGGGTCGCGCTGGGTTCGACCAGCCGGACCTCGGTGCGGCTGGCCCGGCTGCTGCTGGAGGAGAAGGTAGGTGTCCGTCCCGAGTACGTGGTGCGGCCGCCTGACCTGCGCACGATGCTGTCCGAGGCCCGCGCGGCGGTCATCATCGGTGACGTGGCGCTCAGTGCCGCGCTGCACGAGGCTCCCGGACTCGGCCTCCAGGTCCACGACCTGGGCCGGATGTGGAAGGAGTGGACCGGCCTCCCGTTCGTGTTCGCCGTGTTCGCGGCGCGCCGCGACTTCCTCGCCCGCGAACCCGCTCTGGTCCGCCAGGTCCATGCCGATCTGCTGGCCTCCCGGGACCTGTCGTTGCGCGAGGTGACCGAGGTGAGCGAACAGGCCTCCCAGTGGGAGGAGTTCGACGCCGGAACGCTGGAGCGGTACTACACGGAGGCGCTCGACTTCCGGCTCGGCGCCGAACAGCTGGCCGGTATCCGGGAGTTCGCCCGCCGGGTCGGCGGTGCGGCGGAGGGCTTCCCCGCCGACGTGGCCGTGCGCCTGCTGGACACCGACTCTCCGTGACACCCCCGCCATGACCAGGAAGACCATCCACAGCCCCGGAAAGGCCGGCACCATGCCCCGACCTACCCCGTCCCCGTTGCAGTCCGTCCTCGACCGTGCCGCCGAAGGCGGGCGCATCACCCCGGAAGAGGCCCTCGACCTCTACCGTGACGCTCCGCTGCACGCGCTGGGCGCCGCCGCCGACGCCGTACGCCGCCGCAAGTACGCCGGTACCGAGCACATCGCGACGTACATCATCGAGCGGAACATCAACTACACCAACGTGTGCGTCACGGCGTGCAAGTTCTGCGCCTTCTACGCCGCGCCGAAGGACACCGCCAAGGGCTGGACCCGCGACCTCGACGACATCCTGCGCCGCTGCGCGGAGACCGTCGAACTCGGCGGCACCCAGATCATGTTCCAGGGCGGCCACCACCCCGACTACGGCGTCGAGTACTACGAGAAGCACTTCTCCGCGATCAAGGAGAACTTCCCCCAGCTGGTCATCCACTCGCTGGGCGCCTCCGAGGTCGAGCACATGGCCCGGATCTCCAAGGTCGGCGTGGAGGAGGCCATCACCCGCATCCACCAGGCGGGCCTGGACTCCTTCGCGGGCGCCGGCGCCGAACTGCTGCCCGCCCGCCCGCGCAAGGCCATCGCCCCGCTCAAGGAGTCCGGCGAACGCTGGCTGGAGATCATGGAGATCGCGCACGGCCTGGGCGTCGAATCCACCTCCACCATGCTCATGGGCACCGGCGAGACCAACGCCGAGCGCATCGAGCACATGCGCATGATCCGCGACGTACAGGACCGCACCGGCGGTTTCCGCGCCTTCATCCCGTACACCTACCAGCCCGAGAACAACCACCTCAAGGGCCGCACGCAGGCCACACTCTTCGAGTACGTACGGATGATCGCCGTCGCGCGCCTGTTCCTCGACAACGTCCGTCACATCCAGGGCTCCTGGCTGACCACCGGCAAGGAGGCGGGCCAGCTGACCCTGCACTACGGCGCGGACGACCTCGGCTCGGTGATGCTGGAGGAGAACGTCGTCTCCTCGGCCGGCGCCAAGCACCGCTCCAACCTGGTGGAGCTGCTCACGCTGATCCGCGGTGCCGGGCGGGTGCCCGCGCAGCGCTCCACGACGTACGAGCACCTCAAGGTCAACGACGACCCGGCGAACGACCCGGTCGACGAGCGGGTCGTCTCCCACATCTCGTCCACCGCGATCGCGGGCGGCACCGCCCACCCCGAGCTGAAGCTGATCTCCGCGAACTGACGAAGTCCCACCGAACGCAGAAACAGGACGGAGAAGCCATGCCGGGCGCCATCCACGCTGAGGGCCTCGTCAAGACCTTCGGGAAGATCCGGGCTCTCGACGGAGTCAGTCTCACGGTCCCGGAGGGCACCGTGCTGGGTCTGCTGGGCCCCAACGGGGCGGGCAAGACCACCGCGGTCCGGGTGCTCACCACCCTGCTGCGCCCCGACGCGGGCACCGCCACGGTCGCGGGCCACGACGTGGTCCGCGCCCCGGACCTGGTACGCCGGTCGATCGGGCTGTCCGGTCAGTTCGCGGCCGTCGACGACCGGCTGACGGGCCGTGAGAACCTGCGCATGATCGGCGAGTTGTACGGCATGCGGAGCGGCGCGGCCCGGCGGCGGGGTGAGGAGCTGCTCGCGCAGTTCGAGCTGACCGGGGCCGCCGACCGGGTGTCCACCACGTACTCGGGCGGCATGCGCCGCCGGCTCGATCTGGCGTGCGCGCTGGTGGTGCGGCCGTCGGTGATGTTCCTCGACGAGCCGTCGGTGGGCCTCGACCCCACCAGCCGCCTGCTGCTGTGGGAGGCCATCGACCGGCTGGTCGACGCGGGCACCACCCTGCTGCTGACCACGCAGTACCTGGAGGAGGCCGACCGCCTCGCCCGGGACATCGCCGTCGTCGACCAGGGCCGGATCATCGCCCAGGGCACACCGCGCGAGCTCAAGACCCGCACCAGCCGGCAGCAGATCGAGATCGTCGTGGAGCGCGCCGAGCAGATCGCGGGCGCCGCCGCGCTGCTGGGCCGCTTCAGCACCCGCGCACCCGACGTGGACCGGGCCAGGTCACTGGTCTCCGCGCCGGTGGACGGCGGCGTGCACCTGCTGACCGAGGTCATCGGCGCCCTGGCCGGCGCCGGGATCGAGATCAGTGACATCAGCCTGCGCCAGCCCACCCTCGACGAGGTGTTCCTGGCCCTGACGGACCCGCCCCGCGGTGACCGGTCCGAGCCCGTGATGGCCTCGGCCGGCGCGTCGAACGAGAAGGAGTGATGACCGTGGCATGGGCGGTACAGTCCCGCGACGGGGACGCCCTGCGCCCCGCGTCCGCGGCGAAGGCGATCCACGACGTGGTCGTGATCACCCGGCGCAACATGATCAGGATGATCCGCATCCCCGAGGTGCTGGTCCTCAGCCTCGTGCAGCCGATCGTGTTCGTCCTGCTCTTCGCCTACCTCTTCGCGGGCTCCTTCGCGCTGCCCGGCGCGGGCGGCCCGGAGGCCTACCGCGAGTACATGATGCCCGGCTTCTTCGCGCAGACCATCGCCTTCGCGACCGCCAGCAACAGCAGCGTGGGCATGGCCAACGACCTCAAGAGCGGCATGGTCGACCGGTTCCGCTCACTGCCCATGGCCCGCAGCGCGCTGCTGACCGGCCGCGCGGTGGCCGACCTGGTGCAGAACTCCGCCGTGATCGTGGTGATGGTGGGCTGCGCCCTGATCGTCGGCTGGCGCATCCACCACGGATTCCTGCACGCGGCCGCGGCGTTCGGGCTGCTGCTCCTGCTCGGCTACGCCCTGTCGTGGGTGGGTGTGCTCATCGGTCTGTCGGTCCGCGCGCCGGAGGCCGCCGCGACCGGCAACTTCCTGTGGCTGTTCCCGCTGACCTTCCTGTCCAACGCGTTCGTCGCACCGTCCACGCTCCCGGCCCCGCTGCGTTTCGCGGCGGAGTGGAACCCGCTCACGGCCACCGTCCAGGCGGCCCGTGACCTGTTCGGCAACCCGGGGCTGCACGCGACGACGGGCTGGCCCGCCGAGCACGCCGTGGTGGTGTCCGTGGGCTGGTCGGTCGTCATCGCCCTGGTGTGCCGGACGCTCGCGGTGCGCCGCTACCGCTCGTCCGCCGCCTGACCGCAGGGAGTCCGAGGAGCGTGAGTGACATGTTCCGTGCCGATCTCGTCCGGCCGCTGCACGAGCTGCTCGCCGAACACGCCGAGCGGCGGCCGCGGCAGCCCGCGTTCCGTGACGCGCACCGTTCGGTGACGTACGCCGAACTCGCCCTGCGTACCGCCCGGGTGGCCGGTCACCTCGCCGAACTGGGTCTGCAGCGCGGGGCGCGGGCCGTGATCTATCTGCCCAACCGGGTGGAGACGGTGGAGAGTTACCTGGCGATCACGCGGGCGAGCGCGGTCGGTGTGCCGCTCAACCCGCAGTCCACCGACGCCGAGCTGTCCTTCCTGCTGGACGACTGCGCGGCCCGCATGGTGATCACCGGGGTGGCCCAACTGCCGCAGGTGCGGCGGGTCCTGGTCGACCGTCCGGGGGTCGCGGTGGTGGTCGTCCCGGATCCCTCGGGCCCCGGCGAGGACCACGGCCTGCCGCGTTACGAGACGCTGGCGACGACCTGGTCGATACGTCATCCCCCGCGCGACGACCTGGGTCTGGACGAGCCGGCGTGGATGCTCTACACGTCCGGCACCACGGGCCGTCCCAAGGGCGTGGTCTCCACCCAGCGGTCGTCGCTGTGGGCGACCGGCGCCTGCACCGCCCCGGTCCTCGGGCTGTCGCCCGAGGACCGGGTGCTGTGGCCGATGCCGCTGTTCCACGCCGTCGCGCACAACGTGTGCGTGCTCGGGGTGGTGGCGGTCGGCGCGACGGCCCGGATCACCGACGGGCTGGCCGCGGACGAGATCCTGCGCACGGCCCGGGAGGAGCGCTCCACGTTCCTCGTCGGGGTGCCCACGATGTACCACCACATGGTCGAACAGGCCCGGTCCGACGGCTTCGACGCCCTGGCGGACCTCCGGCTGTGCATGGTCGCGGGCTCCTCCTGCCCGGTGTCGCTGCACGAGTCGTTCCGCGCCGCGTTCGGCCTGCCCCTGCTGGACAGTTACGGCAGCACCGAGACCGGCGGCGCGATCACCACCAACCTCCCCCAGGGCCCGTACGTGCCGGGCTCCTGCGGGCTGCCCGTGCCGGGGCTGACACTGCGCCTGACGGACCCCCGCACCGGGGAGGAGGTGCCCGGCGGCGCGGAGGGCGAGGTGTGGGTCTCCAGCCCCGCGCTGATGCTCGGCTACCACCGCCAGGAGGAGGCGACGGCCTCCGTGCTGAGCGACGGCTGGTACCGCACCGGCGACATCGCCTGGCAGGACGGGGCCGGATACGTCACGATCAGCGGCCGGCTGAAGGAACTCATCATCCGCGGCGGCGAGAACATCCACCCGGGCGAGATCGAGAAGGTGCTGGGCCGGGTGGAGGGCGTCGCGGACGCGGCCGTGGGCGCACTGCCGCACGACACGCTCGGCGAGGTGCCGGTGGCGTACCTGGTGCGCGGCCCGGGCGGCATCGACACGGAGACGGTCCTGGCCGCGTGCCGCGCGGAGCTGTCGGCGTTCAAGCTGCCCGAGGAGCTGTACGAGGTCGACGAGATCCCCCGCAACCCCGCCGGGAAGATCGCCCGCAAGCGGCTGGCCGGGCTGCCCGGCCGGCTGCTGTGGCGCCGGGCCCAGACGGCGGAGCGGTCCTCGCGGGTCTACGAAGGGGCCCTGGAACTCGGCCTGGTGGACGGTGCGCACCCGCTGCTGCAGGCCGCGATCGAGCTGCCCGGCGGGGACGGCGTGCTGTTCGCGGGCCGGCTCGAGGGCGGCGGGAACACGGTGCCGGCCTCGCGCACGGTGGCCGGCCGGGCCGTCGTGGCGCCCGCGGTCCTCACCGAACTGGTGCTGCACGCCGGGGAGCACGTCGGCTGCGGGCATCTGGTGGAACTGAGCACCGGGGAACCGCTGGTGCTGCCCGAGCGGGACGGCGTCCAGCTGCGGGTGAGTGTCGGGGCCGCCGGTGACGAGGGCCTGCGTCCCGTGACCGTGCACGCCCGGCGGGACGGCGAGGGCGCGGCCGGACGGCCCTGGACCCGGCACGCGTCCGGCACCCTCGCGCCCGGCCTGCCCGGCCCCGACGACCCGGGTGAGCCGGCCGTGTGGCCGCCCGCGGGGTCCCGGCGCGTCCCCTTCGAGGAGCTGCCGTCCGATCCCGGCGACGGCGTGCCGCGGGAGCTGCGGACGGTGTGGCGGCGCGACGGTGAGCTGTTCGCCGAGGTCGCGCTCCCCGACGACAGCCGGGAGCAGGGCGCCCTGTTCGGACTGCACCCGGCCCTGCTGGACGCGGTGGTACGGCCCCTGCTCCTGCACACCCGAGTGGATCCGTCGGTCCAGGCGCCCGCGCCGGACGCCGACGGCCTGTGGTGGCCGGACTCCTGGCACGGGGTGACGCTGTACGCCTCCGGGGCGTCGGTGCTGCGGGTACGGGTTCGGCCGCGCCCCGACGGCGGGTTCGGCATCGAGGCCGCCGACGCGGCCGGGGATCCCGTACTGAGCGTGGAGTCGGTGGCCTCCGGGGGGCTGGCCCGCTCCGCCCCGGCCCGGGCCTCGGCCCTTCAGCAGGACGGCCTGTTCACCCAGGTGTGGGACGACGTGCGGCTCACGCCGGCCGCGCGGCACGGGGACGAGCGGTGGGCGGTGGTCGGGGACGATCCGTTGCGGGTCCGTGCCGGCCTGATGGCCGCCGGGCGCTACTCGGAGACCTATCCGGACCTCGGCACCCTCGCGAAGGCCGTCTCGGACGGCGGCGCGCCGCCGCACGTCGTGGTCGTCTCCCCCGCCCCGGGCGCCGGGAGCGGGGCGGAGGCCGCGGACGCGGTGCGCGGCGCCGTGCGCGAAGGCCTGGAGTGGGCGCGCCGGTGGGGTGATCCGCTGTTCGCGGACAGCCGTCTGGTCGTGGTGACCCGCGGCGCGGTGCCCGCCGGGGAGGACGCCGCGGTGCCGGATCTGCCGGCCGCCGCCCTGTGGGGGCTGGTCGGCGCGGCGCAGGACCGGGCCCCCGGCCGTTTCGTCCTGGTCGACACGGACGCCTCCAAGCGGGCCTGGCGCGTCCTGCCGGACGCGGTGGCCTCGGGCGAGCCCCGGCTGGCGCTGCGCGGCCGTACGGTGCGGGTGCCGCGCCTCGCCCGCGTCGGGCCCGGGACCGGCTCGCCGGTGCCCGCCCCGCGCGGCACGGGCCCGCTGCTGGTGGTGCGGGCCGGGGCGGCCGCACCGGTCGGACGCCTGTCGGCCGGACTCGGCTCGCGTGAGGTGCTGCTGGCCGACACCGCGGGACCGGAGGCCGCCGCGGGGGCAGAGGTGCCGGGCGCGTCCGTGGCCGGGTGGGACGCGGCGGACCCGGTGGCGTCCGTGCGCCCGCTGCGGGCGGCCGGTCCTTCGGCCGTGCTGTTCGCGGCGGCCGTGCACCTCGCCTCCGAGGGCCCCGACGGCGATGTCGACGCGGTGCTGCGGCCGGTCGTCGACACCGCGCTCGCGCTCGGTGACGGGCTCGCGGCCGGGGACGTGGACACGTTCGTGCTCAGCTCCCCCGGCCCCTCGCCGGCCGCCCCCGGGCTGGTCGCCGAGGCCGCCGGCGCGTTCCTCGACGCGTGGGCGGTGCGGCTGCGGGCCGCCGGTGTGCCGGCCGTGTCGGTGCGCGGTGCCGATCTCGCCTCGGGTGAGGCCCTCGACCTCTTCGACGCGGCGCGCTCGCTGGGGCTGCCCGCGGTCGTCGCCGCGCGCACCCCGCTGGGCGGCACCGGTTCGCCCGGCCCGCTCACCGGCTCGGCCGCGCTGCGGCGCGGTCTGGTGCGCGGTGCGGGCCGCCGGGTGGCCCGTGACGCGGTGACGGACCCGTCCGGGCTGCGGCACCGGCTGGCGGCCCTGTCGGACGCGGAGCAGGAGCAGTCCCTCATCGACCTGGTGTGCGGGCACTTCGCCGCCTCCCTCGGACTCTCCGGCGGCGCCCAGGTGCCGCCGGACGGCGAGACCCGGGAGCTCGGCTTCGACTCGCTGACGGCGCTCACCGCGCGCAACGCGCTGGTCGAGGCGACCGGGCTGCCGCTGTCGGCGGCCGTGGTGTTCGACTTCGCCACGCCGGCCGGGCTCGCCCGCCATCTGAAGAAGGAGCTGCTCGCCCGCTGAACCAGGCGGTCCGACAGGCCCGTTGAGGCGGGATCCCCCAGGCCGGGCGGTGCGGCACCCGACGGTGGTGCCGCGCCGCCCGGCGCCGTCGTGACGCGGGAGGTCCGCCGTCATGACGCCGCATGACAGACAACGCCCCAAGGCGGAAGAGGAGAAGAAGGCAGATGAGGGTCGAGAACGTGCACATCGAATCGCTGGGCGTCGTGCTGCCCGAGTGGGCCGACGCCCTGCAGGCCGTGGCCGAAGGGAGGCTGGACGGCGAGATCCAGGCGGCGAACGGGCTGACGGGCACGCATGTCGCCGGTGACGTGCCGGCCATGGACATGGTCGTGGCGGCGGCGCGGACCACGCTGGGGCGCTCGAAGACCGACCCCGAGGACCTCGGGGCGTACATCCACAGCGCCGTCCACTACCAGGGCCCCGACGGCGCCTACCCGCCCGGCTACATCCTGCGGGAGCTGGGGCTGGGCAACATTCCCGCGCTCTACCTGCAGCAGGGCTGCGACGGCATGCTCAGCGCCCTGGAGGTGGCGATCGGCAAGCTCACCGGGGCCGCCGGGGCGGGCTCGGTGCTGCTGACGACGGGCGAGAACTTCTCCTCGCCGCAGATGGACCGCTGGAAGGGCTTCGGCCAGGCGTACATCCTCGGCGACGGCGCGGCCGCGGTGCTGGTGAGCGACGAGGGGGGCTTCGCCGAGGTGCGCTCCCTCAACTCGGGGGTGCTGCACGAGCTGGAGTCGTGGCACCGCGGGGACGGGCCGCTGCTGCTGCGCGAGGACACCGGGACGGTGGCCGGCATGGTCGAGCGGGCCGAGCAGTTCAGCGAGCGGATGCCGCTGTCGGAGACGATGGAGAAGCTGACCCTGTTCGGCCTGGACATGATCCACCGGTCGCTGGTCGACGCCGGTCTGAACGCGTCCGACCTCACCAAGGTGGTGCCGATCAACATGGACGGCCGGATGATCGAGTACTCGATCATGCTGCCGCTCGGGCTGACCATGGCGGAGTGCAGCTGGGACTTCGGCAGAACGGTCGGGCACGTGGGCGGCGCCGACGTGTTCATCTCCCTGGAGCACCTGGTGCGCACGCGCGAGGTGGGCCCGGGCGACAACGTCCTGCTGTTCTCCCAGGGTCCGGGATGGCTGTGCAGCGCGGCCGTGCTCACCATCACCGACACGCCGCACTGGGCGGTCTGAACACCATCGCCTCCCCTTCCACTGCCACTTCCACTGCCCCTGCCACCACGCACGATGCCCCCCGGGTCCCGACCCGGGGGGCATCGTGCGTGGGCACGCGGTGGGTCAGCCGCCCTGGCCCAGGCCGCCCAGCCACGCGCCGGTGGCGTCGGCGGTGCTGCGCGCGTGGGTCTCCATCATCGTGAAGTGGTTGCCGGGGACGTCGATCGTGGTGTGCGCCCGCTCCCACGACGCCTGCCACTCCTCCCGCCGCAGGGGGCCGTCCGGGTCGGCGGGCACCGGGGGTTCGCTGGAGCGCACCAGGACGACGGGGCTGTCCAGCGGCCCCGGCTCCCATTCGCCGATGAGGCTGATGTACCAGCTCATGGCGGTCAGCCGGTCGGTGTCCATGTGGGCGAACATCGACTCGCGGTCGAACATGCCGCCCAGCATCTGCTGGGAGAACTTCAGGAACGGCGAGTCGGCGCGCGGCATGTAGGTGTCGAGCAGGACCACGGCGGCCGGGGGCCGGCCCTGCTCCTGGAGGTGCCGGGCGGCGGCCAGGGCGAGGATGCCGCCCGACGAGGAGCCGACGAGGACGACGGGTCCCTCGCCGACGGTCCGGGTGACCGCCTCGGCCTGGAGCGCGGCGACGGCGTCGAAGGAGGCGGGCAGCGCCTCGCCGGTGCCGAACCCCTGGGTGGGCAGGGCCCATACGTCGCGTTCGCCGCGGAAGGCCGAGGCGAACCGCGCGTACTGGTGCACGCCGGCCAGCGCCACGTAGGAGCTGAAGCAGACGAACGGTGTGGCCCGCTCGCCCTTGGAGAGCCTGATCGGCTCGGTGGCCGCGGGCAGTTCCCGCGGGGAGGCGAAGGTCGGCCGCAGTCCGGCGGCGGCCTGGAGCAGGGCGAAACCCTCGTCGACGCGGCCGCTCTCGCAGGCCTGCTTGAACAGGCCGCTGAGGGTGTCCCCGGGGGGCGCGGCGGGCCGGTCGGCCGGGGCCGCCGGGGCGCCGCCGGCGGGCGCGTCCAGCAGCCGCCGGTCGAGGTGGGCGGCGAGCAGTTCCGGGGTGGCGTGGTCGAACAGGAGGGTCGGCGGCAGGGTCAGGGCGGTCGCGGTGGCGAGGTGGTTGCGCAGTTCGACGGCGGTCAGGGAGTCGAAGCCCTGTTCGGTGAAGAGCTGGTCGGCCTCCACCGCGTCGCCGGACGCGTGTCCCAGGACCGCCGCGGCCAGGTCGCGGACCAGGCCGACCAGTGCGGTGCGGCGCTCCTCGGGGGCGAGCCCCGCCAGTCGTACGGACGTGCCGGGGCCGGCCGGGGCGCCCGCGGCGGTGCGGCGGGCGGCGGGGCGGGCGGCGGGCCGCAGCAGGCTCTGCAGGGCCTCGGGTCCGCCGGTGGTGCCCATGGCGACCAGGGCCGGGTGGTCCGTGGACAGGGCGGTGTCGAACAGCAGGAGCGCGTCCTCGGCGGGCAGTGGCCGCATGCCGCCGCGGGCCATGCGCCGGCGGTCGGTCTCGGAGAGGCCGGAGGTCAGGGCGCTGTCGCTCTCCCACAGTCCCCAGGCGAGGGAGGAGGCGGGCAGGCCGAGCGAGCGCCGGTGGGAGGCGAGGGCGTCGAGGAAGGCGTTGGCGGCGGCGTAGTTGGCCTGGCCCGGGGAGCCGAAGGTGCCCGCGGCGGAGGAGAACAGGACGAACGCGGCCAGGTCCTGGCCGGCGGTGAGTTCGTGCAGCAGCCAGCCGCCGTCGGCCTTGGGGCGCAGGACCCGTTCGAAGCGCTCGGGGTCCAGGGCGGTGACCGGTTTGTCGTCGACGACGCCGGCGGCGTGCACGATGCCGGTCAGGGGCCGGTCTGCGGGGACGGCGGCGAGGAGGCGGGTGACGTCGGCGCGGTCTGCGGTGTCGCAGGCGACGAGGGTGACGTCCGCGCCCAGCGCGGTGAGCTCGTCGCGCAGTGCGGCCGCGCCGGGGGCGCCGGCGCCGCGGCGGCCGGTGAGCAGCAGGCTGCGTACCCCGTGGGCGGTGACGAGGTGCCGGGCGAGGATGCCGCCGAGGGTGCCGGTGGCGCCGGTGACCAGGACGGTGCCGGACGCCAGGGCGGGGGCGGCGGTGCCGGGGCCGGCCGGGGCGAGCCCGGGCAGCAGGACCTGGCCGGCCCGGACCGCGCTCTGCGGCGCGGCGGCGACGACGGCGGCGAGCAGGGCGCGGTCGTCGGCCTCACCGGATGCGCCGTCGGGTGTGCCGTCGGGTGTGCCGTCGGTGGCGGGCAGGTCCACGAGCTGGAAGCGGCCGGGGTGTTCGGCCCGCGCGGAGCGGACCATGCCCCACAGGGCGGCGCCCGCCATGTCCTGGACGGTGTCGGTGTCCGTGGCCACGCAGGAGCGGGTGACGAACACCAGCCGGGCGGCGGCGAAGCGGTCGTCGCCGAGCCAGCCGCGGATCTGCTCGTGGGCCGGGGTGAGCACCGAGCGGAGGGCGCCGGTAACGTCGCCGCGCCCGGCCCGGGAGCCGTCCGGGGTGACGAGGACGACGTCCGGCATGGTCATGCCGGTGTCCACCGCCTTGCCGAGCGCGTCGAGATCGGCGTACGTCTCCAGGTGGACGCCCGTGGCGTCGAGGGCCTTGGCGACCCGGTCGTCGCCCTCGCCGAGGATGATCCAGCGGAGCGTCTCCGGGCGAGGTGCCGGGGCGGCCGGGGCGGGGCTCCAGGCGACGCGCAGCAGACCGGGGGCACGGCCGTCGGTCTCCCGCGGCGGGGCGGCGGCCACGGCGCGCAGGGTGAGGGACTCGGCGGTGGCGACGGGGCGGCCGTCGGTGTCGCAGGCGAGCACGGAGAACCCGTGGGTGTGTCCGGCCGGCGCCAGCCGCACCCGCAGGGCGGTGGCGCCCTCCGCGTGCAGGGTCAGGCCGCTCCACGCGAAGGGCAGCATCGGTTCCGCCGATGTCCCGGCGCCGCCCGGGAGTTCGACGAGGAGCGCCTGGGTCGCCGCGTCCAGCAGGGCGGGGTGCAGGCCGAAGCGGGTGGCGTCGGCGCGGTACTCCTCGGGGAGCGCGACCTCGGCGAACACCTCGTCGCCGCGCCGCCAGACCCGGCCCAGGCCCTGGAAGCTGGGCCCGTAGTCGAACCCGGCCCCGGCGAAGCCTTCGTAGTGGCCGCCGTCGGCGACGCTCTCGGCGCCCTGCGGGGGCCAGACGCTCAGGTCGGCGAAGGGCGCGGCGGGGGCCGGGGCCTCGGGGGCGAGGGTTCCGCGGGCGTGCTGTTCCCACGGGGTGTCGGTGTCGGCGGGGCGGGCGTGCACGCCGAAGGCGCGCCGGCCCCGCTCGTCGGGTGCCTCGACGGTGACCTGGAGCTGGACGGCGCTCTCGCGGGGGATCACCAGCGGGCTGTGCAGGGTGAGTTCGGCGAGGTGGGCGCAGCCGGTGCGGTCGCCGGCGTGGACGGCGAGGTCGAGGTAGCCGGTCGCGGGCAGGATGACCTGGCCGAGCACGGTGTGGTCGGCGAGCCAGGGGTGGGTGCGCAGGGACAGGCGTCCGGTGAGCAGGAGGGTGCCGGAGCCGGCGGGGCTGACGGCGGCGCCCAGCAGGGGGTGGGTCGCCGGTTCCAGGCCGGCGCCCGCCAGGTCGCCGGTCCAGGGGGCGCTGGGCAGCCAGTAGCGCTCGTGCTGGAAGGCGTAGGTGGGCAGCGGTACCGGCCGGGCGCCGGGGAACAGGGCGGCCCAGTCGGGTCCGGTGCCGGTGGTGAACAGCCGGCCGAGGGCGGTGAGGAGGCCGCGGGTCTCGGGGACGTCCTTGCGGACGGCCGGGACGAGTTGGGCCTCGGGGCGGTCGGGGTCGTCCAGGGCGGCCGTGGCCAGGGCGGTCAGGGTGGCGTCCGGGCCGATCTCCAGGAAGCGGGTGACGCCGAGGCCGTCGCGGAGGTGACGGACGGCGTCCTGGAAGCGGACCGGCTCGCGGACGTGGCGTACCCAGTACTCGGGGTCGGTCAGCTGCCGTGCGCCGACCGGTTCTCCGGTGGTGCCGGAGACGAAGGCCAGCGTCGGCGCGGAGTAGGTGAGGCCCGCGGCGACGGACCGGAAGGCGTCGAGGACGGGGTCCATCAGCGGCGAGTGGAAGGCGTGGCTGACGCGCAGCCGGGAGGTCTTGCGGCCCTGTGCCGCGAGCTGGTCGACGACGGCGGTGACGGCGTCCTCGGTGCCGGAGACGACGGTGGCGGCGGGGCCGTTGAGGGCGGCGATGCCGAGGGTGTCCTCCCGCCCGGCGAGCAGGGGCAGCACCTCCGTCTCGGAGGCCTGCAGGGAGGCCATCGCGCCGCCCGCGGGCAGCTGCTGCATGAGGCGGCCGCGGGCGGCGACCAGGGTGCAGGCGTCCTGGAGGGAGAGGACGCCGGCGACGTGGGCCGCGGCGAGTTCGCCGACGGAGTGGCCGGTGACCTGGTCGGGCACGACGCCCCAGGATTCCAGCAGGCGGTAGAGGGCGACCTCGAAGGCGAACAGGGCGGGCTGGGCGTGTTCGGTGCGGTTCAGGACCTCGGCGGCGGTCTCGGAACCGCCGTCGCCGTCGCCGTCGCCGTCGCCGTCGCCGTCGCCGAGGACGATCTCGCGCAGTCCAGGCAGGTGGGCGCAGACCGCGTCGAAGGCCTCGGCGAACACGGGGTGACTGCGGTGGAGTTCGCGGCCCATGCCCGGACGCTGGGCGCCCTGGCCGGTGAACAGGAACGCGGTGCGGCCGGTGCCGCGCGCCGTGCCGGCCGGGGTCCGGGGCTCGGACCGTCCCTCGGCGAGCGCGGTGAGGGCGTCGGTGAGTTCCGCCCGGTCGGCGCCGACCACCACGGCCCGGTGTTCGAAGGAGGTGCGGGTGGTGGCGAGGGACAGTCCCACGTCGCGGGGGTCGGCCTCCGGCCGGTCGGCGAGGTGGGCGAGCAGGCGGGCCGCCTGGTCCCGCAGGGCGGCGGCGCTGCGGGCGCTGAGCGCCCAGGGGACGACGGGGGCCCCGGTGACGGAGGCCGCGGGTGCGGCGGGTACGGCGGACGGGGTCGCGTCGGGTCCGTCGGGTTCCTCGCCGGTGGCGGCTTCGAGGATGACGTGGGCGTTGGTGCCGCTGATGCCGAAGGAGGAGACGCCCGCGCGGCCCGGGCGGCCGTTCTCGGGCCAGGTGACGGGCTCGGTCAGCAGCCGGACGTCACCCGTCTCCCAGTCGACGTGCGTGGATGGCCGGTCGACGTGGAGGGTGGCGGGCAGGACGCCGTTGTCCATGGCCAGGACCATCTTGATGATCCCGGCGACGCCGGCGCCGGCCTGGGTGTGGCCGATGTTGGACTTGACCGAGCCGAGCCACAGCGGGCGGTCGGCGGGCCGGTCCTGTCCGTAGGTGGCGAGGACGGCCTGCGCCTCGATCGGGTCGCCGAGCATGGTTCCCGTGCCGTGCGCCTCCAGGACGTCGACGTCCGCGGTGCCGAGGCCCGCGTCGGCGAGCGCGGCGCGGATGACCCGTTGCTGGGAGGGGCCGTTGGGGGCGGTGAGCCCGTTGGAGGCGCCGTCCTGGTTGACGGCGGAGCCGCGGACGACGGCGAGGACGGGGTGGTTGTTGCGGCGGGCGTCGGACAGGCGCTCGACCAGGAGCATGCCGCCGCCCTCGGAGAAGCCGGTGCCGTCGGCGGCGTCCGCGAAGGACTTGCAGCGGCCGTCCGCCGCGAGGCCCCGCTGCCGGCTGAAGTCGAGGAACAGTCCGGGGGTGGACATCACGGTGACGCCTCCGGCGAGCGCGAGGTCGCTCTCGCCGGAGCGCAGGGAGCGCACGGCCAGGTGCAGGGCGACCAGGGAGGAGGAGCAGGCGGTGTCGACGGTGACCGCGGGCCCTTCCAGGCCGAAGGTGTAGGAGATGCGGCCGGACAGGACGCTCGCCGAGTTGCCGGTGCCGAGGTGGGCGCCGGCGTCCTCGTCGAGGGCGAGCGGCCGGGAGGAGTAGTCCTGGTAGTTGGTGCCGGCGAAGACACCGGTACGGCTGCCGCGCAGGGTCCTCGGTTCGATGCCGGCCCGCTCGAACGCCTCCCAGGACATCTCCAGCAGGTGCCGCTGCTGCGGGTCCATCGCGGCGGCTTCGCGCGGGGAGATGGTGAAGAACGCCGGGTCGAAGTCGGCGAACCCGGTGAGGAAGCCGCCCGCCCGGGTGGAGACGCCGTGGTGTCCCGCCTCGGGGTCGTGGAGTGCGTCGAGGTCCCAGTCGCGGTCGTCGGGGAAGGGGGTGATCGCGTCGGTGCCGGCGGCCAGCAGCCGCCAGAACTCCTCGGGTGTGCCGACGTCGCCGGGGAACCGGCAGGCCATGCCGATGATGGCGATCGGGTCGTCGTCGGTGTCCGCGCGCCGGGCGCCGGGCGCCGTGTCCGCGACGGGGGCCGGGGAGTGCGCGGGGGCCAGCTCGGCGCCGAGGTGGTCGGCGAGCGCGGCGGGCGTCGGGTAGTCGTAGACGAGGCTGGTCGGCAGCCGCAGGCCGGTGGCCGTGTTGAGGGCGTTGCGCAGTTCGACGGCGGTCAGGGAGTCGAAGCCGAGTTCCCGGAAGGCCCGGGTGGGTTCGACCTCGTCGGGGCTCGGGTGGTTGAGCACGTAGGCGATGTGGGCGCGGACGAGGTCGAGCAGCGCGGCGCGGCGGTCGGTGTCGCCGAGCCGGGCGAGCTGTCCGGCGAGGCCGGTCCCCTCCCCCGGCGCGGGTTCCGCCGCGGTGCCGCGGGCGCCGGCCAGGGCCTGCCGGGCTTCGGGCAGGGCGGCGTAGAGGCGGCGCGGGCGGCCCTTGGCGAGTTCGGCGCCGAACACCTCCCAGTCGATGTCGGTGACGACGAGGGTGGTGTCGTCGTGGTCGAGGGCGTGCTGCAGCGCGGTGACGGCCGTCTCGGGGTCCATGAGGCGCACGCCGTGGCGTTCCAGGCGTTCACCGACGGTGCCGGAGGCCATGCCGCCGTCGGCCCAGCCGCTCCAGGCGACGGCGGTCGCGGGCAGTCCGCGGGCGCGGCGGTCCTCGGCGAGGGCGTCGAGGTGGGCGTTGCCGGGGGCGTAGTTGCCGTGTCCGGGGCTGCCGAAGACGCCGGAGGACGAGGAGAACAGGACGAAGGCCGACAGGTCGAGGCCGGCGGTGGCGGCGTCGAGGTTGAGGGCGCCGCCCACCTTCACGCGCAGCACGTCGGCGAGGCGTTCGGGGGTGAGGGAGCCGATGACGCCGTCGTCGAGGACGGCGGCCGTGTGGAACACGGCGGTCAGGGGCCGCTCGTCGGGTATCGCGGCGAGCAGCCGGGCGACGTCGTCGGGGTCGGCGAGGTCGCAGCGGGCGAGGTCGGCGCGGGCGCCGAGGGCGGCGAGTTCGGCGGCGAACTCGGCGGCGCCGGGCGCGTCCGGGCCGGAGCGGCTGACCAGCAGCAGGTCGCGGGCGCCGGAGCGGGCGAGCCAGCGGGCGACGTGCCGGCCGAGGGCGCCGGTGCCGCCGGTGACCAGGATCGTGCCGTCGGGCTGCCAGCGGCGGCCGGTCGGCAGGGCGCCGGTGGCCGCGCGCAGCAGACGGCGGCCGAGGACGCCGGTGGCGCGGATCGCGACCTGGTCCTCGTGGTCGCGGCCGGCCAGTACGGCGGTGAACCGGTCGGCGGCCCGCTCGTCGAGGGTGGCGGGCAGGTCGACGAGACCGCCCCACAGGTCGGCCTGTTCGAGGGCGACGACCCGTCCGAAGCCCCAGACCGTCGACTGGGCGGGCGCCTGCGGGGCGCTGTGGGCGCCGGTCGCGACGGCGCCGCGCGTGGTGAACCACACGGGGGCGTCGGTGCCGAGGTCCTGCAGTGCCTGGACGAGGGTGACGGTCGCGGCGAATCCGCTCGGCAGGGCGGGCAGCGCGGGCAGCGGGTCCTCGTCGAGGGCGAGCAGCGAGACGACTCCGGCAACCTGCGCGGCACCGTTCGCCGCGGTGGGGCCGGTGCTCCCGGTGAGGGCGGCCGACAGGGCGGCGGCGACGGCGGTCCGGCCGGCGGCGCAGTCGACGGGGACGGTCACCGGGGTGGCGCCCGCGCGCCGCAGGGCGGCGGTCAGGGCGGTGGCCTCGGGGCCGTCCTCGCGGCCCAGGGGGACGACGAGGGCCCAGGGGCCGGTGAGGGCGGCGGCGGGTCCGTCCTCGACGGGCTGCCAGGCGATGCGGTAGCGCCAGGAGTCGGCGACGGCGGTCTCGGTGCTGTGCCGGCGGTAGTGCGCGAGCGCCGGGACGAGCCGGGAGACGGCGGTCTCGTCGAGGTCGAGGGCGGCGGTGAGGGTGGTGACGTCGCCCTGCTCGACGGCTTCCCAGAACGGTGCGTCGGTGGTGCCCGGTGCGGTGCCGGCGGCCGCGGCCCGGGTGAACTCGGGCCAGTAGCGGCGTCGTTGGAAGGCGTAGGTGGGCAGCTCGACGCGGTGGGCCGGGGTGTCGTCGGCGGTGGGGAGCCCGGCGCAGCCCTGTACGTGGAGTTCGGCGAGCGAGAGCAGGAAGCGGACGGGGCCGCCGTCGCCGCGGCGCAGAGTGGCGACGACCACGCTGTCGGCGGCGCCGGCCTCGTCCAGGACGTCGCCGAGGACGGTGGTCACCACGGGGTGGGGGCCGACCTCGACGAAGACGCGGTGGCCCGCGGCGGCGAGGGACTCGACGGCGTCCCCGAGGCGGACGGTCCGGCGGACGTTGCGGTACCAGTAGTCCGCGTCGAGCGTGGTGGTGTCCTCGATCCGGCCGCCGGTGACCGTGGAGTGGAAGGGCACGTCGGCCGGGCGGGCGGCGACCGGTGCGAACGCGGCGAGCAGGTCGTCGCGCACCTCCTCGATCTGCGCGGAGTGCGAGGCGTAGCCGATGGCGACGCGGCGGGACCGTACGCCCTCGTCGGCGAGTTCGGTCTGCAGGGCGTCGAGCGCCTGTGTGTCGCCGGAGACGACGACCGCGCGGGGGCCGCTGAGCGAGCCCACGGCGATCCGTCCCTCCCAGCGGGCCAGGCGGTGTTCGACCTCGGCGAGCGGCAGCGGTACGGAGAGCATGCCGCCGCGGCCGGCGAGCGGGGCGAGCGCGCGGCCCCGGGTGACGACGATCCGGGCGGCGTCGGCGAGGGTGAGGGCGCCGGCGACGTGCGCGGCGGCGATCTCGCCCTGGCTCTGGCCGACGACGGCGACGGGCCGCACGCCGTGGGACCGCCACAGCCGGGCGAGCGCGACGCAGACCACGAACAGGACGGGCTGGACGATGTCGAGGCGGTCCAGCGGCGGGGCGCCGTCGGCCTCGCGCAGCACGTCCAGCACCTTCCAGTCGGTGTACTCCTCGACAGCGGTGGCGACTTCGGTGAAGTGGGTGCGGAACAGCTCGTCGGTGTCGAGGAGTTCGGTGGCCATGCCGGGCCACTGCGGGCCGTGTCCGGGGAAGACGAAGACGGGTCCGCCCTCGGTGTCGGCGACGCCCCTGACCACGCAGGGCGCGGGGGTGTCCGCGGCGACGGCGGCGAGGCCGGTAAGGAGTTCGCCGGTGTCGCGGGCGACGACGACGGCGCGGTGTTCCAGAGCGGAGCGGGTGCGGGTCAGGGCCCGGGCGAGGTCGGCGGGGTGCGGGGCGGGGCCCTTGCCCGCGGTCAGGTGGTCGTGCAGGCGCCGGGCCTGGGCGCGCAGCGCGGTGCTGGTGCGGGCGGACACCGGGAAGGCGAAGGGGCCGGCGGGCGCGGCGGCCGGCGGTGCGTCGGTGCCGGCGGCGGGCGGTGCGGTCTCCGGTTCGGCCGGGGGCTGTTCGAGGATGACGTGGGCGTTGGTGCCGCTGACGCCGAACGAGGAGACGCCGCAGCGCAGCGGCCGGTCGGCGGCGGGCCAGGGCCGGGCCTCGGTGAGCAGTTCGACGTGTCCGGCGGTCCAGTCGACGTGGGTGGAGGGCTGGTCGACGTGGAGGGTGGCGGGCAGCTGCCGCTCGCGCAGGGCGAGGACCATCTTGATGACACCGGCGACACCGGCGGCGGCCTGGGTGTGGCCGATGTGGGACTTGACCGAGCCGAGCAGCAGCGGCCGGTCGGCGGGCCGGTCCTGGCCGTAGGTGGCCAGCAGGGCCTGCGCCTCGATCGGGTCGCCGAGGCGGGTGCCGGTGCCGTGGGCCTCGACGGCGTCGACGTCGGCCGGGGCGAGGCCCGCGGAGGTGAGCGCCTGCCAGATGACGCGTTCCTGGGAGGGGCCGTTGGGGGCGGTCAGTCCGTTGGAGGCGCCGTCCTGGTTGACGGCGGAGCCGCGGACGACGGCGAGGACGGGGTGGTTGTTGCGGCGGGCGTCGGACAGCCGCTCGACGACGAGGACGCCGGCGCCCTCGCCCCAGGCGGTGCCGTCGGCGGCGTCCGCGAAGGCCTTGCAGCGGCCGTCGGCGGCGAGGCCGCGCTGCCGGCTGAACTCCAGGAAGACGGTGGGCGTCGACATGACGGTGACGCCGCCGGCGAGCGCGAGGTCGCACTCGCCGCTGCGCAGCGCCTGTACGGCCAGGTGCAGGGTGACCAGGGAGGACGAGCAGGCGGTGTCGAGGGACACCGCGGGGCCCTCCAGGCCGAGGGTGTAGGAGACGCGGCCGGACAGGACGCTCGCGGAGTTGCCGACGCCGTCGTCGCCCGCGTTGTCGGAGAGGCTGAGCAGGGTGGTGTAGTCCTGCAGGTTGGTGCCCGCGAAGACGCCGGTGCGGCTGCCGCGCAGGGCGGCCGGGTCGATGCCCGCGCGTTCCAGCGCCTCCCAGCAGATCTCCAGCAGAAGGCGCTGCTGCGGGTCGGTGCCGACGGCCTCGCGGGGCGAGACGCCGAAGAAGCCGGCGTCGAAGTCCGCGACGCGGTCGATGAATCCGCCGGTCCGGGTGTAGCTGCGGCCGGGGGTGCCGGGCTCGGGGTCGTACAGCGAATCGGTGTCCCAGCCGCGGTCGACGGGCCATTCGGTCATGGCGTCGTCGCCGGAGTCCAGCAGCCGCCACAGCGCCTCGGGGTCGCTCACGCCGCCGGGGAACCGGCAGCCCATGGCGACGATCGCGACGGGTTCCCGGTTGCGGGCCTCGGCCTCGCTCAGCCGTTGCCGCGTCTGGTGGAGATCGGCTGTGACCTTCCTCAGGTAGCCGAGGAGCTTCTCCTCATCGCTCATGCGTGTTCACCCGTTCCCCAGTCCCGTGTCGCGTGTCGTCGCCCTGGCCGGCCGTCGCGGCGGCCTCAGGAGATTCCAAGATCGTTCTCGATGAAGTCGAAGATCTCGTCCGCCGCTGCGGAGTTGATCCGGTCGCTGACGTCGTCGGTCGCCGGTGCCGTGAGGACCGGGCCGCGGTCCGGGCCGTCCCAGCGGGCCAGCAGGGAGCGCAGCCGGGCGCCGATCCGGTCCCGTCGCGTGTCGTCGTCCGCGAGGTCCGTCAACGCGGTCTCCAGGCGGTCGAGTTCGGCGAGCGCCCGGCCCGCGCCGTCCATGCCCTCGGTGAGCCGGCCGCGCAGGTATCCGGCGAGGGCCGTCGCGTTGGGCTGGTCGAACAGGAGCGTGGCGGGCAGGGCCAGGCCGGTGGCGGTGCCGAGCCGGTTGCGCAGTTCGACGGCGGTCAGGGAGTCGAAGCCGAGGGCGTTGAACGCCTGGGCGGCGCCGACCTTGTCGGTGGAGGCGTGGCCGAGGACGCCGGCGGCCTGGCCGCGGACCAGGGCCAGGAGCGTGCGCTCCTGCTCGGCGGCGGACTGCTCGGCCAGCCGGGCGCGCAGGGTGGTGGCGGCGGCGTCCCCGCCCGGGGCCGCCGGGCGGGCGGCCGCGAGGTCGCGGAGCTCCGGCAGGTCGGACAGGAGCGGGCTGCGCCGGGCCGAGGTGAAGCCGGGCGCGAAACGTGTCCAATGGACGTCGGCGACGGTCACGGCCGCGTCCGGGCGGGCCACGGCCCGGCCCAGGGCGGCCGGGGCGTGCTCCGGGTCCAGCGGGTTCATGCCGCTGCGCCGCATGCGTTCCTCGGCCCCGGTGTTCTGCGCGGCCATGCCGCCGCCGGCCCACGGCCCCCAGGCCAGCGAGGTGCCGGGCAGTCCCGCGGCGCGGCGCTGCTGCGCGAGGGTGTCCAGACAGGCGTTGGCGGCGGCGTAGTTGGCCTGGCCGAGGGTGCCGAGGGTGCCGGAGACGGACGAGTACAGCACGAAGGCGGACAGGTCCCGGTCGCGGGTGAGGTCGTGCAGGTTGCGGGCGGCGGCCAGCTTGGGGCGCAGCACGGTCTCCAGGCTCTCGGGCGACAGGGTGTCGATGAGCCGGTCGTCGAGGACGCCCGCGGTGTGGATCACGGCGTCCACGGGGTGCCGGGCCAGGAGCGCGGCGAGCGCGTCGCGGTCGGCGACGTCGCAGGCGGCGATCTCCAGTTCGGTGCCGGTGCCCTCCAGCGCGGCCTTCAGCCGGGCCGCGCCCTCGGCGCCGGCGCCGGAGCGGCTGACGGCGAGTATCCGTGCGGCGCCCTGCGCGGCGAGCCACGCGGCGGTGTGCACGCCGAGGGCGCCGGTGGCGCCGGTCAGCAGGACGGTGCCGTGCCAGGCGGGGGCGGCGGCGGGTTCGGAGCCGGCCGGGATCCGCTCCAGCCGGCGCAGAAAGGTGCCGGAGCCGCGGACCGCGACCTGGTCCTCCCCGTCGCGGCCGGTCAGGACGGCGCTCAGCCGGCGGCCGATGTCCTCGGCGATCGGGGTGCCGGTGGTGCCGGGGAGGTCGACGAGTCCGCCCCAGCTCTGCGGGTGTTCGAGGGCCGCGGTGCGGCCGAGGCCCCAGACGGCGGCCTGTTCGGGCGCTTCAGGTGCTTCCTGGGCGTGGATGCCGACGGCGCCGGCGGTCAGGCACCACAGGGGTGCGGTGCCCGCGCCGTCCGGGCCGTCCAGGGTGTCGGAACTGTCGGAGAATGCCTGGACGAGCGCGGCGGTGGCGGCGAGGCCGCTCGGGGTGGAGGGGTGGTCCGGCAGCGGCCGGGTGTCGGCGGCGAGCAGGGACAGGACGCCGCCGAGGCTCCCGCCGTCCGTCGTCGCGAGGGCGTCGCTCAGCCGGGCGGCCAGGGTGACGCGGTCGGCGGACGCGCAGTCGACGGGCACGCTCACCACGTGGGCGCCGTGCGCGCCGAGCGCGGCGGCGACCGAGGCGGCCCAGGCGCCGTCCGCGTGGCCGGCGGGGACGGGCAGCAGCCAGGTGCCGGTGAGGGCGGCGGCCTCCTCGACGGCCGGCTTCCACACGACGCGGTGCTCCCAGCCCTGTGCCCGGGACGTCTGCCGGCGCTCGCGGCGCAGGGAGGAGATCGCGGGCAGGACCGCGCTGAGCGGTGCGTCGGTGTCCAGGCCGAGGCGGTCGGCGAGGTCCTGCGGGCCGGCCTGTTCGACGAAGTCCCAGAACCGGCTCTCCTCACCGGAGTCGGCCGGTTCGGCGGCCCCGGCGGGCTGCGCGGAGGACTGGAGCCAGTAGCGCTCGCGCTGGAAGGCGTAGGTGGGCAGTTCGCCGCGGAGCGCGTCGGGGTCGTGCAGCGCGGCCGGGTCCAGCTCGGCGCCGCGGGCGTGCAGCAGGCCCGCGGCGAGCAGGGCGGCGCGGCGCTCGTCGCCCTCGCGGCGCATCAGCGGTGCGGCGGCGGCCGTCGTGGGGTCGGTGACGCTGTCGAGGGCCATCGTGGTCAGCGTGGCGTCGGGGCCCAGTTCGAGGTACGTGGTGACGCCGAGGGCCTCCAGGGCGCGCGCGCCGTCGCAGAAGCGGACCGCGTCGCGCACATGCCGGCGCCAGTAGGCCGCGGTGCGCAGGTCGTCGCCCTCGGCGAGGCGTCCGGTGACGTTGGAGACCACGGGCAGGGCGGGCGGGCCGTAGGTGACGCGTGCGGCGACCTGTTCGAACTCGTCGAGCATGGCGTCCATGCGGGCGGAGTGGAAGGCGTGGCTGACCCGCAGGCGCCGGGTGCGGCGTCCGCGCCCGGCGAGGACGGCGGCGATCCGCTCCACCTCGTCCTCGTCGCCGGAGAGCACGACCGAGGCGGGGCCGTTGAGCGCGGCGATGCCGGCGCGGCCTCCGTTCTGGTCGCTCCGGTCGTTCTGGTCGAGGAGTTGGCGTACCTCTTCCTCGGTGGCTTCGACGGCGGTCATCGCGCCGCCCTCGGGCAGTGCCTGCATCAGCCGGCCGCGGGCGGCCACCAGGGCGCAGGCGTCGGCGAGGGTGAGGACGCCCGCGGCGTGCGCGGCCGTCAGTTCGCCGACGGAGTGGCCCATCAGGGCGTCGGGGCGGGCGCCCCAGGAGTGGACCAGGGCGTGGGCGGCGGTGCCGACGGCGAACAGCGCGGCCTGGGTGTAGGCGGTCCGGCCGAGCAGGTCGGCCTCGGGCGAGCCCTCCTCGCAGAAGACGACCGAGCGCAGCGGCGGGCCGTCGAGGTGGCGGTCGAGTTCGGCGCAGACGGTGTCGAAGGTCTCCGCGTACACGGGGTGGGCCCGGTAGAGGTCCTGGCCCATGCCGGGGCGCTGGGCGCCCTGGCCGCTGAAGAGGAACGCGGTCCCGCCGCCGGTGCCGGCGGTGCCGGTGGCGACGTCGGGGCTGTGGGTGCCCTGTGCGGTGGCGGCGAGGGCGGTGAGCAGTTCCGTGTGGTCGCCGGCGACGGCGACGGCGCGGTGGCCGAGGGTGTGCCGGGCGGCGGTCAGGGTGTGCGCGAGGTCGCGCAGGTCGGTGCCGGGGTGGGCGAGGAGGTGGCTGCGCAGCCGGGCGGCCTGGGCGCGCAGGGCGTCCGGGGTGTGTCCGGAGACGGTGAACGCGCGGGGCCGGGCGGCCGGTTCGGGGCGGCCGGGGGCGGGCAGCGGCGCGGGCGGTTCCTCCAGGATGACGTGCGCGTTGCTGCCGCTGATGCCGAAGGAGGAGACGCCGGCGCGGCGGGGCCGTGCGGTGTCGGCCGGCCAGGTGCGGGGCTCGGTGAGCAGTTCGACGGCGCCGCTGGACCAGTCGATGTGCTCGGAGGGCTCGTCGACGTGGAGGGTGCGGGGCAGTTCGCCGTGGCGCATGGCCATGACCATCTTGATGACTCCGGCGGCGCCGGCGGCGGCCTGGGTGTGGCCGAAGTTGGACTTGGCGGAGCCGAGCAGCAGGGGCCGGCCGTCCTCGCGGTCCTGTCCGTAGGTGGCGAACAGGGCGCGTGCCTCGATGGGGTCGCCGAGGGTGGTGCCGGTGCCGTGCGCCTCGACGGCGTCCACCTCGCGCGCGGTGAGGCCGGCGGCGGCGAGGGCCTGGCGGATGACGCGTTCCTGGGAGGGGCCGTTGGGGGCGGTCAGTCCGTTGGAGGCGCCGTCCTGGTTGGTCGCCGAGCCGCGGACCACGGCGAGGACGGGGTGGTGGTTGCGGCGGGCGTCGGAGAGCCGTTCCAGGAGCAGGACTCCGACGCCCTCGGAGAAGCTGGTGCCGTCGGCGGACGCGGCGAACGCCTTGCAGCGGCCGTCCGCGGCGAGTCCGTTCTGCGCGGTGAACTCGGTGTAGGTGCCGGGGGTGGCCATCACGGTGACGCCGCCGGCCAGGGCCATGCCGCACTCGCCGGTGCGCAGCGCGTGCGCGGCCAGGTGCAGGGAGACCAGTGCCGAGGAGCAGGCCGTGTCGATGGTCATGGTGGGGCCTTCGAGGCCGAAGGTGTAGGCGACGCGGCCGGAGATGACGCTGCCGGAGACGCCGAGGCCGATGTAGCCCTCCATGCCCTCGGGGATGTCGGCGAGGCCGGAGGCGTATCCGGAGCCCATCGCGCCCACGAACACGCCGGTGCGGCTGCCGCGCAGGGACAGCGGGTCGATGCCGGCCCGTTCGAAGACCTCCCAGGAGGACTCCAGCAGCAGGCGCTGCTGGGGGTCCATGGCGAGGGCCTCGCGGGGGGAGATCCCGAACAGGGAGGCGTCGAAGTGGGTGGCCCCGTAGAGGAATCCGGCCTGGAGTCCGGGCAGGCGTTCCAGGTCCCAGCCGCGGTCGGAGGGGAACGCGGAGATCGCGTCGCCGCCCTCGGCGACGAAGCGCCACAGCTCTTCGGGGGAGGTGACGCCGCCGGGGTACTGGCAGGCCATGCCGATGATGACGACGGGGTCGTCGTCGGCGGCGGCCACGGCGGCGGTCTCCGTGCGCACGGTGGTGCCGCCGAGTTCCTCGCGCAGGTGGCGGGCGAGCGCGGCGGGCCGGGGGTGGTCGAAGACGAGCGTGGGCGGCAGCCGCAGACCGGTCTCGGTGTTGAGGCGGTTGCGCAGCTCGACGGAGGTGAGGGAGTCGAAGCCGAGGTCGCGGAAGGACTGGTCGGCGCCGACCGCGCCGGCCGTGTCGTGGCCGAGGGCGGTGGCGGCGTGCCGGCGGACCAGGTCCAGGAGCAGCCGTTCCTGTTCCGCGGGTTCCAGGCCGGCCAGCCGTGCGGTCAGCCGGGGTGCGTCGCCGGTGCCGGCCTCGACGGTGCGCCGGGCCGGGGCGCGGACCAGGCCGCGCAGCAGCACGGGCAGCCGGCCGGCGCCGGCGGCGGTGCGCAGCGCGGCGGTGTCCAGGCGCAGCGGGGCGAGCAGCGGCTCGCCGGCCGTCAGGGCGGCGTCGAGGAGGTCCAGGCCCTGTTCGGCGGTGATCGCGGGCAGGCCGGAGGCGGCGATGCGCCGGATGTCGTCCTCGTCGAGGCCGCCCGTCATGCCGGCGTCGCCGGCCCACAGCGTCCAGGCGAGGGAGGTGGCGGGCAGGCCCTGGGCGTGCCGGTGCTGGGCGAGGGCGTCCAGGACGGTGTTGGCGGCCGCGTAGTTGGCCTGTCCGGCGCCGCCGAGCAGGCCGGCGGCGGAGGAGAACAGCACGAACGCCGTCAGGTCCGCGTCGCGGGTGGCGTGGTGCAGGGCGAGCGCGGAGGCCGCCTTGGCGCGCAGGACGGCGCCGAGGCGCTCGGGGGTGAGCGAGGCGAGGACGCCGTCGTCGAGGACACCGGCGGTGTGCACGACGCCGCGCAGCGGGCGCTCGGCGGGGATCCGGGCGAGGAGGGCGGCGAGCGCGGCGGGGTCGGCGGTGTCGCAGGCCTCGACGGTCACCTGCGCGCCCTGTGCGGTGAGTTCGGCCGCCAGACCGCTCGCGCCCGGGGCGTCGGCGCCGCGCCGGGAGACGAGGACGAGGCCGCGTACGGCGTGCCGGGTGACGAGGTGGCGGGCGACGAGGGCGCCCAGGTAGCCGGTGCCGCCGGTGATCAGGACGGTGCCTTCGGGGTCCCAGGGGGCTCCGGGGCCGTCGGCCGGGTCCGCGGCGGGGCGGGCGGTGGGCCCGCGGGTGAGGCGGGGGGCGAGCGGCAGGCCGTCGCGCAGGGCGAGTTGGGGTTCGCCGGTGGCGAGGGCGGCGGCGAGGACGGAGGGCGTGGTGCCGGGGTCGGTGTCGGGGTCGGTGTCGAGCAGGACGAGGCGTCCGGGGTTCTCGCTCTGGGCGGAGCGGACCAGGCCCCAGGCGGCGGCCGCCGCGACGGCGGGCACGTCCTCGCCGTCGCGGGCGGCGATCGCCCCGCGGGTGAGGACGACGAGGCGGGCGCCGGCCGTGCGGGCGTCGGCGAGCCAGGTCTGCAGGGTCCGCAGGAGGTCCGCGGCGACGGTGGCGGGGTCGTCACCGGCGGGGCAGGGCAGCAGCACCGTCTCGGCGTCCTCGGGGAGTTCGCCGGGGCCGGACACGCGGGGCCAGGCGGCGTCGAGGCCGGTGTCCCCGTCCGTCCCGGCGACGTACCAGCGGCCGGCCGGGGGTGCGGCCGGGGCGCTCCCGGCGGGGCTCCAGGTGACCCGGTACAGGGCTCCGGCGGCGGCCGGGGCGGCGGCGCCGCGCAGGCTGTCGGCGGAGACGGGCCGGGAGACGAGGGTGTCGACGGTGGCGACGGGGCGGCCCTCGGCGTCGGCGATGCGCAGGGCGACCCCGCTCGCGCCGGACGGTTCGATCCGTACCCGCAGGCTGGTGGCTCCGACCGCGTGCAGGCGCACCCCGCTCCACGAGAACGGCAGGCCGACCCCGGCGGGGCCGCCCTCCTCCCCCGCGGGTGCGGTGAGCTGGGCGTGCAGGGCGGCGTCCAGCAGCGCGGGGTGCAGTCCGTAGCGGGCCGCGTCCTTGTGCTGGTCCTCGGGCAGCGCGACCTCGGCGTACCACGCCCCGTCGGCGCGCCAGGCGGCCCGCAGGCCCTGGAAGACGGGCCCGTACTGGTAGCCGGTGTCGGCGAGGGCGGCGTAGAAGCCGTCGAGGGGGACGGGGCGGGCGCCGGGCGGCGGCCAGGCCGTCAGGTCGAAGGCGGCGTCGGTGCTCCCGGCGGTCTGGGGGGCCAGGACCGCGGAGGCGTGGCGGGTCCACTCGGTGCCGGTGTCGTCCGCGGCGGTCTCGAGGCGTGCGTAGACGGCCAGTTGGCGGCGGCCGGTGTCGTCGGGGGCGCCGAGGACGAGCTGGAGCTGCGCGGTGTCCTTCTCCGCGAGGACGAGCGGGGCTTCGAGGGTCAGTTCCTCCAGCAGGTCGCAGCCGGCCTCGTCGCCCGCGCGCAGGGCGAGTTCGGCGAAGGCGGTGCCCGGCAGCAGGACGGCGCCGGAGACCCGGTGGTCGGCGAGCCAGGGCTGGGAGCGTGCCGAGAGCAGGCCGGTGAGCAGGACCCGGCCGTCGTCGGCGACGCGGACGACGGCGCTCAGCAGCGGGTGTCCGGCGCTGCCGAGTCCCGCGCCGGAGAGGTCGCCGGCGCCGCGGGCGCTCATGCGCAGCCAGTAGTCGTCGCGCTGGAAGGCGTAGGTGGGCAGGTCGACGCGGGCGGTGCCGGGCGCGGGCAGCAGGCGCTGCCAGTCCACGGCGGCGCCGTGCGTGAAGAGTCCGGCCACGGCCGCCAGCAGTGCGGGGGCCTCGGGCCGGTCCTTGCGCAGGGAGGCGAGGCAGACGCGTTCGGTGGTGTCGTCGGGCAGGCAGGCGCGGGCGAGCGCGGTGAGGGTGGCGTCGGGTCCGAGCTCGACGAACCGGCTGACGCCGTGTCCGGCGAGCCAGTCGATGCCGTCGGCGAAGCGCACGGGCCGGCGCAGGTGGCGCACCCAGTAGTCGGGCGAGCCCAGTTCGTCGGCGGTGGCCGGCCGGCCGGTCAGGTTGGAGACGACGGTGATGCGCGGCGCGTGGTAGGTGACGCTCTCGGCGACGGCGCGGAACTCGTCGAGGGCCGCGTCCATGCGGGCGCTGTGGAAGGCGTGGCCGACGCGCAGGCGCCGGGTGCGCCGCTGCCGGGCCTCCAGCTGGGCGGCGACCTCTTCGACGGCGTTCTCGTCGCCGGAGATCACCGTGGAGCGGGGGCCGTTGAGGGCGGCGATGCTCACGGCGCCGCCGTGGGCGGCGAGCAGCGGGGTGACCTCGTCCTCGGTCGCCTCGACGGAGATCATGGCGCCGCCCGGCGGGAGCGCCTGCATGATGCGGCCGCGGGCCGCGACCAGCCGGCAGGCGTCGGCCAGCGACCAGACGCCCGCGGCGTGCGCGGCGGACAGTTCGCCCAGGGAGTGTCCGACGAGGTACTTGGGCCTGACGCCCCAGGACTCCAGCAGCCGGAACAGGGCCACTTCGAGGGCGAACAGCGCGGGCTGGGTGAGGTCGGTGCCGTCCAGGGCGTCGGGGCCCTCGGCGCCGTCGAGGACGATGCTCTTCAGCGAGCGGCCCAGGGCGGTGTCGAGGTGGGCGCAGACCGCGTCGAAGGCCGCGGCGAAGGCGGGGAACGCCGCGTACAGCTCGCGTCCCATGCCGGTGCGCTGGGATCCCTGTCCGGAGAAGAGGAAGGCGGTGGCGCCGCGCAGGACGCGGCCGGTGACGACGTGCGGGGCGTCGGGCGTGTCGGGGTTGTCGTCGGCGAGCCGGGCCAGGCCGCGCAGCGCGGCGGCGTGGTCGTCGGCGAGGACGACGGCACGGTGTTCGAACAGCTGGCGGGTGGTGAGGAGCGCGTGGGCGATGCCGGGGGACGCGTGGTCGTCCTCGCCGGTGACGCGGTCCAGGAGCCGGGCGGCCTGGCCGCGCAGGGCGGCGGCGCCGCGCGCGGAGACGATCCACGGCACGACCGGGGACGGCGGTACGGCCGGGCTGCCGTCGGGTGCGGCGCCGTCGGGTGCCGTGGTGCCGGGTGCCGTGGTGTCCTGGGCCGGCCGGGCGGCGGGGGCCGTGCCGGGGGCGTCCTGCGCGGCGGCGTCGCCGGCGGGGTGCTCGGCGGGCGCGGCCTCCAGGATGGTGTGGGCGTTGGTGCCGCTGATGCCGAAGGACGACACGGCGGCGCGGCGCGGCCGGTCCCCGGTGTCGGGCCAGTCGGCGGGCTCGGTGAGCAGGCGGACGTGGCCCGCGGACCAGTCGACGTGGGTCGAGGGCTCGGAGACGTGCAGGGTGCGCGGGAGGCGGCCGTGGCGCAGCGCCATGACCATCTTGATGACGCTGGCGACGCCGGCGGCGGCCTGGGTGTGGCCGAGGTTGGACTTCAGGGAGCCGAGCAGCAGCGGACGCTCGGCGTCCTTGGCGCCGCCGTAGGTGGCCAGCAGGGCCTGGGCCTCGATCGGGTCGCCCAGGGAGGTGCCGGTGCCGTGGGCGTCGACGGCGTCGATGTCGGCGGCGCTCAGGCCGGCGTTGGCCAGGGCCTGTTCGATGACGCGCTGCTGGGCGGGGCCGTTGGGGGCGGTGAGGCCGTTGGAGGCGCCGTCGGAGTTGACGGCCGAGCCGCGGACGACGGCGAGGACGGGGTGGCCGTTGCGGCGGGCGTCGGAGAGGCGCTCCACCAGGAGCAGGCCGACGCCCTCGGACCATCCGGTGCCGTCGGCGTCGTCGGAGAACGCCTTGCAGCGGCCGTCGGCGGCGAGGCCGCGCTGCCGGCTGAACTCGAAGAGCAGTCCGGGGGTGGCCATGACGGCGACGCCGCCGGCCAGGGCGAGGTCGCACTCGCCCGACCGCAGTGCCTGAACGGCCCAGTGGAGGGCGACCAGGGAGGAGGAGCAGGCGGTGTCGACGGTGACGGTGGGGCCCTCCAGTCCCAGGACGTAGGAGATGCGGCCGGAGGCGACGGAGGTGGCGTTGCCCGCGAGCATCAGTCCGTGGACGTCCTCGGGGACCTCCACGGGGCCCTGGCCGTAGCCGGAGGTGGCGGCGCCGACGAAGACGCCGGTGGCGCTGGAGCGGAGGGTGGCGGGCGGGATGCCGGCCCGCTCCAGGAGTTCCCAGGACGCCTGCAGCAGCAGCCGCTGCTGGGGGTCGGTGGCGAGGGCCTCGCGCGGGCTCATGCCGAAGAACCCGGCGTCGAACGCGGCGGCGTCGCCGAGGAAGCCGCCCTCGCGGGTGGAGAAGGTGCCCGGTTTGTCGGGGTCGGGGTCGAAGCGGTCCTCGATGTCCCAGCCGCGGTCGGCGGGCAGCGGGCCGATGGCGTCGCCGTCCTCGTCGACGAGCCGCCACAGGTCCTCGGGGGTGGCCACCGCGCCGGGGAAGCGGCAGCTCATCGAGACGATGGCGATGGGCTCGCGCTGCTTCTCCTCCACCTCGTGGAGCTGCCGGCGGGTCTGGCGCAGCTCCGCCGTCACCCGCTTGAGGTACTCGACGTACTTGCCGTCGTCAGCCACGTGTCTCACTTCCTTGACCCGGGCCGGACCGTGTCCGCCGCGCGGGAGCCAGTGCCAAAGTGGGGAGGTCCAGGGCCGGAGCCAAGCGGTCGGCTCCGGTCGGGGGATGGTCCGCGGCGGTGGGTGCCGCCGCGGTGCGGGCGTCCGCTGCCGTGGTCACGTCGTTCCCAGCTCCCTGTCGATGAGGTCGAACAGATCGTCGGCGGTCTCGACCGATTCCAGTTCGCCGTCCCCGGCGTCCGGCTCCCCGGTGCCGTTGACCGTCACCGGTGCGCCCGACCAGCGGGCCAGCAGGTCCCGCAGCCGGTCGGTGACCCGGGAGCGGACCTCGGTGTCGTCCAGGTCGGTGCCGTTCAACGCGGCGTCCAGGCGGTCGAGTTCGCCCAGCAGGGCCTGCGCGCCGCCGGGCGGGTCGGGCAGGTCGAGCTGGGTCAGCAGATGGCGGACCTGGACGGCGGGGGTCGGGTAGTCGAAGACGAGGGTCGCCGACAGCCGCAGGCCGGTGACGGCGTTGAGGCGGTTGCGCAGTTCGACCGCGGTCAGTGAGTCGAAGCCGAGTTCCTTGAAGGACTGTTCGGGTTCGATCTCGGCGGCCGAGGAGTGGCCGAGGACGGCCGCGGCCTGCTCGGCGACCGCGTCGAGGAGCAGTTGCTCGCGGTCGGCGGCGGACAGCGGGGCCAGCCGCTCCGCGAGGGTCCGGGTGCCGCCGGCCGCGGCGGCGGACGTCTCGGCCCGGCGCCGGGCGGGCGCCTTGACCATGGCGCGCAGCAACGGGGGCAGTACGTCGGCGTGTTCGCGCAGGGAGGCGTGGTCGAGGTCCATGGGCAGCAGCACCGCGCGGTCGGTGGCGGGGCCGGCGTCGAGCAGGCGCATGCCCAGTTCCGCGTCGAGCGGGACCATGCCGGTCCTGGCGTGGCGTTCGCGGTCGGCCTGGCCGAGTTCACCGGTCATGCCCGCGTCGGGCAGCCAGGTGCCCCAGGCGAGGGAGGTGGCGGGCAGGCCCAGGTCGCGCCGGTGGTGGGCGAGGGCGTCGAGGAAGGCGTTGGCGGCCGAGTAGTTGGCCTGTCCGGCGCCGCCGAACGTGCCGGCGACGGACGAGAAGACCACGAACCGCGCCAGGTCCAGGTCACGGGTGAGTTCGTGCAGGTTGGTGACGGCGTCGGCCTTGGGCCGCATCGAGCGGTCGATGCGCTCCGGTGTCATCGAGGAGATGACGCCGTCCGCCAGGACGCCCGCGGTGTGGATCACCGCGGTCAGCGGGTGGGCCGGGGGCAGCGAGGCGAGGAGGCCGGCCAGTGCGGCGCGGTCTCCGGTGTCGCAGGCGACGATGGCGACGTCGGCTCCCAGGGCGGTCAGTTCCTCGCGCAGTTCGGCCGCGCCGGGCGCGTCGGGTCCCTGCCGGCCGGCCAGCACGAGATGGCGCAGGCCGTGGTGGGCGACCAGGTGGCGGGCCGTGATGCGGCCCAGTCCGCCGGTGCCGCCGGTGAGCAGGACCGTGCCGTCGGGGTCGGGGGCGGTGGGCAGGGTCAGGACGACCTTGCCGATGTGGCGTGCCTGGCTGAGGAAGCGGAACGCGTCGGGGGCCCGGCGTACGTCGAACGTGGTCATGGGCAGCGGCGGCAGCACCCCTTCCTCGAAGAGGGCCACCAGCTCGCGCAGCATCTCCCCGATGCGGTCGGGTCCGGCCTCGACGAGGTCGAAGGCGCGGTAGACGACGCCCGGCTGGTCCTCGGCGACCTGCCGCGGGTCCCGGACGTCGGTCTTGCCCATCTCCAGGAAGTGTCCGCCGCGCGGCAGCAGCCGCAGCGAGGCGTCGACGAACTCCCGTGCCAGGGAGTCCAGTACGACGTCCACGCCGCGGCCCTCGGTGGTCTCCAGGAACAGTTTCTCGAAGCCGAGGTCGCGGGAGGAGGCGAGGTGGGCGTCGTCGAGGCCCGCGGCGCGCAGCGCGTCCCACTTGCCGGGGCTCGCGGTGCCGAACACCTCGGCGCCCAGGTGGCGGGCGAGCCGTACGGCGGCCGTGCCCACTCCCCCGGCGGCGGCGTGCACGAGGACCGACTGGCCGGGGCGGAGCCCGCCGAGGTCGACGAGGCCGTAGTAGGCGGTCAGGTAGACGATGGGCGCGGTGGCGGCCTGGGCGAAGGTCCAGCCGCGCGGGATGCGGGCGACCATCCGCTCGTCGGCGACGGCGACGGGGCCGAAGGCTCCGGCGAACATGCCCATCACCCGGTCGCCGACGGCGAGCGAGGTGACGTCGGCGCCGGTCTCGGTGATCACGCCGGCGCCTTCCAGGCCGATCGCCGTGGCGTCGCCGGGGTACATGCCCAGCGCGGTGAGGACGTCGCGGAAGTTGACGCCGGCGGCGCGCATCGAGATGCGGACCTCGCGCGGTGCGAGGGGTTCGGTGACCTCGGGGCACGGGGTGAGCCGCAGGCTCTCCAGGGTTCCCCGTTCCTCGACGGCGAGCCGCCAGGCGGCGGTGTCCGCGGGCTCGGCGAGCGCGCGCTGCGCGGCGAGGGGAATGATCTTCGGTGTGGTCACCGTCCCTTCCCTGACGGCCAGTTCGAGGTGGCCGGAGGCGAGGGCGGCGGGCAGCGCGGCCGCCGAGGCGGGGGCGGTGTCGAGGTCGGCGAGGACGAACCGGCCGGGGTTCTCGGAGCGGGCCGAGCGGACCAGGCCCCAGGCGGTGGCGCGGGCCGGGTCGGCGGGCCGGGTGGTGACGCGCATGGCGTCGCGGGTGACGACCGCGAGCCGGGCGTGGGCGAAGCGGGGTTCGTCGAGCCACTGCTGCACGAGCCGCAGCGTCGTCTGCGCGGTGGCGCGTGCGGCGGCGGCCAGTCCCCCGGTGCCGGTCTCGCTGCCGGTCTCGCTGTCGGGGTCGGGGTCGGGGTCGGGCAGGATCAGCAGGACGGTCTCGGGGATCTCCAGGTCCGAGGCGGCGAGCGCGGTCAGGTCGGGGAAGGCCCGTACCCGGGAGCCGGCCCGTTCCAGTTCCGCGGCCAGCGGCCGGGCTTCGCCGCCGCCGACCAGGGTCCAGTCCGTGCCGGGCGTCCGGGTGCCGGCGGGTACCGGCGTCCAGTCCAGCTCGTACAGGCCTTCCTGGCGCGGTGCGCCGATGGTGGCGCCCGCGAGGTCTCCGGCGAGTTCGCGCAGGGTGAGCGAGCCGACGGTGGCGACGGGGCGTCCGGTGGTGTCGGCGAGGGCCAGGCCGATGGACTCCGGGCCCGTCTGCACCATGCGGACCCGCAGGGCGTCGGCGCCCGCGGCCTCCAGGCGGACGTCGTTCCAGGAGAACGGCAGCCGGCCCGCGTCCTTCATGGGCACGAACATCACGGCGTGCAGGGCGGCGTCGAGCAGGGCGGGGTGCAGGTCGAACGCGTCGGCGGACGGGTCGGCGCCCTCGGGCAGCGCGACCTCGGCGAAGACCTCCTCGCCGCGGGTCCACACCGACTTCAGTCCCTGGAAGAGCGGACCGTACAGGTGGCCCCGTTCGGCGAACCGCTCGTAGAAGCCGTCGAGCGGTACCTCGTCGGCGTCCTGGGGCGGCCAGGCGGTGAAGTCGTAGGCGGCGTCGGGTTCCGTCACGCCGCCGTCGGCGGTGAGCAGGCCGGAGGCGTGCAGTGTCCACGGCGTCTCGGGGTCGGCGTCCTCGGTGCGGGAGTGCACGGTCAGGGTGCGGGCGCCGTTCGTGTCGGCGGCCTCCACGTGCAGTTGTACGTGCAGGGCGCCGCTGTCCGGGAGGGTGAGCGGGGTGAGGATCGTCAGTTCCTCCACCCGGTCGCAGCCGACGTGTTCGGCGGCGTGCAGGGCCAGGTCGAGGAAGCCGGTCGCCGGGAACAGGGCGGTGCTGGTGAGCGCGTGGTCCGCGAGCCAGGTCTGGCCGCGCAGCGACAGGCGTCCGGTGAAGAGGCGGGCGTCGCCGCCGGCGAGTTCGACCGCCGCGCCGAGCAGCGGGTGCGCGGCGGAGTCCAGGCCCGCGGAGCCGACGTCGCCCAGCAGGACGGGCGGTCCGGGCCAGAACCGCTGCCGCTGGAAGGCGTACGTCGGCAGGGGCGTGGGCCGTGCGCCGGTGGCGTCGAAGACGCGGGCCCACTCGACGTCGACGCCCCTGGTGAAGGCCTGGGCCAGGCCGGCCAGCAGCGCTTCGCGCTCTTCGCGGTCCTTGCGCAGGACGGGGACGAACAGCAGGTCCTCGTCGCCGGAGACGCTGGACTGGGCGAGCGCGGTGAGGGTGCCGTCGGGGCCGAGTTCGACGAACCGGCGTACGCCGCGTCCTTCGAGCCAGGCGATCCCGTCGGCGAACCGTACGGCCTCCCGCACGTGCCGCACCCAGTACTCGGGCGACTCCAACTCCCCGACGCCCGCGGCCTGTCCGGTGACGTTCGAGACGACCGCCATGCGGGGCGGCGTGTACGTCACGCTCTCGGCGACCGTACGGAACTCGGCCAGCATCGGTTCCATCAGCGGCGAGTGGAAGGCGTGCGAGACGCGGAGCCGGGAGGTGCGGCGGCCCAGCGCGGCGATCTGCTGGGCGACGGCCTCCGCGACCGCTTCGACACCGGAGACGACCACCGAGCGGGGGCCGTTGACGGCCGCGACGGACACCTCCGTCTCCCGGCCGTCCAGCAGCGGGAGCACTTCGCCCTCCGCCGCTTCCAGTGCGAACATCGCACCACCGGCGGGGAGTTCCTGCATGAGGCGGCCGCGCGCCGACACCAGACGGCAGGCGTCCTCCAGGGAGAAGACCCCGGCCACGTGCGCGGCGGCCAGCTCGCCCACCGAGTGGCCGACGAGGAAGTCGGGGCTCATCCCCCACGACTCCACCAGCCGGAAGAGCGCCACCTCGACCGCGAACAGCGCGGGCTGCGTCCACCCCGTCTCGTTCAGCAGGTCGGCGTCCTCACCGGACACCACCCCCCGCAGCCCCTCGTCGAGGTGGGCGGCCACCGCTTCGAAGGCCTCCGCGAACACGGGATACGCGTCGTACAACTCACGGCCCATACCGAGGCGTTGGGCGCCCTGGCCGGAGAAGAGGAAGGCGAGCTTGCCCTCGCCGCGGGCGGAGCCGGTCACGGTGGAGGGGTTCGGTTCGTCGTCGGCCAGGGCGCGCAGGCCCTGGAGGAGGGTGTCGTGGTCCTCGCCGAGGACGACCGCGCGGTGTTCGAAGACCGAGCGGTGCGCGGCCAGGGACAGGCCCACGTCGGCGGGGTTCGTGCCGGGGTGGTCGGTGAGGTGGGTGAGGAGCCGGTCCGCCTGGGCGCGCAGGGCGGTGCGGCTGCGCGCGGTCACGATCCACGGGACCGCGCCGTCGGCGGATTCGGTGGCGGGGGCCGGTGCGGTGGTGTCGGGGGCGGGGGCCGGGGTGGTCGGGGCGGGGTCGGGTGCCTCGTCGGTGGCGGCTTCGAGGATGACGTGGGCGTTGGTGCCGCTGATGCCGAAGGAGGAGACGCCCGCGCGGCGCGGGCGGCTCGTCTCGGGCCAGGTGACGGGCTCGGTCAGCAGCCGGACGTCGCCTTCCGTCCAGTCGACGTGGGTGGAGGGCCGGTCGACGTGGAGGGTGGCGGGCAGGACGCCGTTGTTCAGTGCCAGGACCATCTTGATGATCCCGGCGACGCCGGCGCCGGCCTGGGTGTGGCCGATGTTGGACTTGACCGAGCCGAGCCACAGCGGCCGGTCGGCGGGCCGGTCCTGGCCGTAGGTGGCGAGGACGGCCTGCGCCTCGATCGGGTCGCCGAGGGTGGTGCCGGTGCCGTGCGCCTCGACCGCGTCGACCTCGGTGGCCGGGACTCCGGCGTCGGCGAGCGCGGCGCGGATGACGCGCTGCTGGGCGGGGCCGTTCGGGGCGCTCAGGCCGTTGGAGGCGCCGTCCTGGTTGACGGCGGAGCCGCGGACGACGGCGAGGACGGGGTGGTTGTTGCGGCGGGCGTCGGACAGGCGCTCGACCAGGAGCATGCCGCCGCCCTCGGAGAACCCGGTGCCGTCGGCGGCGTCCGCGAACGCCTTGCAGCGGCCGTCCTGGGACAGGCCGCGCTGCCGGCTGAAGTCGACGAACAGTCCGGGTGAGGCCATCACGGTGACGCCTCCGGCGAGCGCGAGGTCGCACTCGCCGGAGCGCAGGGAGCGCACGGCCAGGTGCAGGGCGACCAGGGAGGCCGAGCAGGCGGTGTCGACGGTGACCGCGGGGCCTTCCAGGCCGAAGGTGTAGGAGAGCCGGCCGGAGACGACGCTGGCGGCGTTGCCGGTCAGCATGTAGCCCTCGAAGTCCTCGCGGGAGGCGGCCAGCATGCCGGTGTAGTCCTGGCCGTTGGTGCCGGCGAAGACGCCGGTGCGGCTGCCCTTGAGGGTCCTGGGGTCGATGCCGGCCCGTTCGAAGGTCTCCCACGTCATCTCCAGCAGCAGGCGCTGCTGGGGGTCCATGGCGACGGCCTCGCGCGGTGAGATGTTGAAGAACGCGGGGTCGAAGCCGCTGGCGTCGTGGAGGAAGCCGCCGGTGCGGGTGTAGACGCTGCCGGGTTTCCCGGGCTCGGGGTCGTAGAGCGCGTCGAGGTCCCAGCCGCGGTCCTCGGGGAAGGGGACGAGTCCCTCCTGGCCGTCGAGGAGCATGGCCCACAGCTGTTCGGGGGTGCTGACGTCGCCCGGGAAGCGGCAGCCCATGGCGACGATCGCGATCGGTTCGTCGTCGCGCGGCGCCGTGACGGGCGCGGGGGCCGTGGTGCCGGGCTGTTCGGCGCCGGCCAGCTCGCTCAGGAGGTGGCCTGCGAGGGCGTCGCAGGTGGGGTGGTCGAAGACGAGGGTGGCCGGCAGGCGCAGGCCGGTGATGCGGTTCATGCCGTTGCGCAGTTCGACGGCGCTGAGGGAGTCGATGCCGAGGTCGGTGAAGGGGCGGCCGGGTTCGACGGCCTCGGCGGAGGGGTAGCCGAGGACGCCCGCGACGTAGGAGCGGACGACGTCGAGGACGGCGCCGGCCCGGTCGTAGGCGGGCAGTTGGGCCAGGTGGGCCTGGAGGGAGGAGGTGTCCGCGGCGGGGTTCCCGGCCTGCTGGGTGCGGGCGGCGTCCAGGGCGCGGCGGGCGGCGGGCAGTTCGTCGAGGAGGTGGCTGGGGCGCGGTCCGGTGAAGGCGAGCGCGTAGGTGTCCCAGCGCAGGTCGGTGACGACGACGGCGGTGTCGTCGGCGTCCAGGGCCCGGCCGAGCGCGTCGCAGGCGGACTTGGTGTCCATGGGGTGGACGCCGTAGCGGCGCATGCGGTCGCCCGCGGCGTCGCCGACCATGCCGCCGTCGGCCCACAGGCCCCAGGCGACGGCGGTGGCGGGCAGTCCCTGGGAGCGGCGGTGCTGGGCGAGGGCGTCGAGGTAGGCGTTGCCGGGGGCGTAGTTGCCCAGGCCCGCGCCGCCGAGGACGCCGGAGGAGGAGGAGAACAGGACGAAGGCCGACAGGTCCAGGTCCCGGGTGAGTTCGTGGAGGTGCAGGGCGGCGGTGGCCTTGCCGCGCAGGACGGGGTCCATGCGGTCGGGGGTCAGGGAGTCGACGACGGTGTCGTCGAGGGTGCCGGCGGCGTGGAAGACGGCGTCCAGCGGGTGGTCGGCGGGGATCGAGCGGAGCAGGTCCTCCAGGGCGTCCCGGTCGGCGACGTCGCAGGCGGCGAGGGTGATGTCGGCGCCGAGGGCGGTGAGTTCGTCGCGCAGTCCGCTCGCGCCGGGGGCGTCGGCGCCGCGCCGGCCGGCCAGGATCAGGCGGGTGGCGCCGCGTCCGACGAGCCAGCGGGCGAGGTGCCCGCCGAGGGCGCCGGTGCCGCCGGTGACCAGGACGGTGCCGCGCGGGTGCCAGGTCGCGGTGTCGGCGAGGGGGGCCGCGGCGTGGACCAGGCGGCGTCCGAAGGAGCCGGAGGGCCGGATCGCGATCTGGTCCTCGTCGCCGGGGGCGGCGAGGACGGCGCACAGGCGGGTGCCGGCCCGGCCGTCGAGTGCGGCGGGCAGGTCGACGAGGCCGCCCCAGCGCTCGGAGTGTTCCAGGGCGGCGACCCTGCCGAGGCCCCAGACGAGCGCCTGGGCGGGGCTGGTGACGGTCTCGGAGGCGCCGACGGCGACGGCGCCGCGGGTGGCGCACCACAGCGGTGCGTCGGTGCCGGTGTCACCGAGGGCCTGGAGGAGGGCGACGGTGCCGGCGAGGCCGTGCGGGAGCGCCGGGTGGCCGGGGTGGGGGCGTTCGTCGAGGGCGAGCAGGGACAGGACGCCCGCCACGGCGGGGGTGGTGTCCTCGGTGGTGAGGGCGGCCGTCAGGAGGGCGGCGAGGGCGGTGCGGTCGGTGGCGTCGTCGGGGACGGTGACCACGCGGGTGTCGCGGGCGCCGCCGCCGGTCAGGGCGCGGTGGGCGTCGGCGACGAGGGCGGCGTGGGTGCCGTCCGGGTCGGCGGGGGCGACGAGGAGCCAGGTGCCGGACAGGGCGCCGGCGGCGTCGCCGGTGAGCGGGGACCATCCGACGCCGTAGCGCCAGGAGTCCGTGGTGGAGCGTTCGCGGCTGGTGCGGCGCCAGCTGGACAGGGCCGGCAGGAAGGCGCTGAGCGGGGCGTCGGCGGGCAGGTCGAGGGCGTCGGCGAGGGCGTCCGGGTCGCCTTGGTCGACGGTCTCCCAGAACCGGGACTCGACGGTGTCCGTGGCGGCGCCGCCGAGGGGCTCGGAGGTGTCCTGTTCCGGTATGTGCGGCCAGTACCGCTGCTGCTGGAAGGGGTAGGTCGGTACGTCGACGCGGTGGGCGCCGGTGGCGGCGAACACGGCCGTCCAGTCGAGGGCGACGCCGCTCACGTGGGCTTCGGCGGCCGCGGTGAGGAACTGGCCGAGGCCGCCCTTGTCGCGGCGCAGGGAGCCGAGCGCGGCGCCTTCGACGCCGGCGTCCTCCAGGGTCTCGCGCAGCCCGACGGCGAGCACGGGGTGCGGGCTGACCTCGATGAAGGTGCGGTGCCCTTCGGCGATCAGGCCGCGGACGGCCTCCTCGAAGCGGACGGTCTCGCGCAGGTTGGTGTACCAGTACGTGGGGTCGAGGGTGGTGGTGTCCTGCCACTGGCCGGTGAGGGAGGAGCGGAAGGGGATCTCGGCGTCCCGCGGCTCGATGCCGGCGAGGGCGTCGAGGACGGTTTCGCGAATGGCTTCGACCTGCGGGGAGTGGGAGCCGTAGTCGACGGCGACCTTGCGGGCGCGTACGCCGTCCTCGGTGAGGGCGGTGAACAGTTCGTCGAGCGCGGCGGCTTCGCCGGAGACCACCACCGAGGCCGGTCCGTTGACGGCGGCGACGGCGAGGCGGTCGGCCCACGGGCTCATCCGGGCGCGGGTCTCGTCGGCGCCCAGCGGTACGGACATCATGCCGCCGGTGCCGGCGATGGCGACGATGGCCCGGCTGCGCAGGGCGACGATCCGGGCGCCGTCGTCGAGGGACAGGGCGCCGGCGACGCAGGCGGCGGCGATCTCGCCCTGCGAGTGGCCGACGACGGCGGCGGGGGTGATGCCGAGGGAGCGCCACAGGGCGGCGAGGCCGACCATGACGGCCCACAGGGCGGGCTGGACGACGTCGACCCGGCCGATGTCGGCCGCGTCCTCGTCGCCGCGCAGGACCGCGGTCAGCGACCAGTCGGCGTAGGGGGCGAGGGCGCGTTCGCAGTCGGCGACGACCGCGGCGAACAGGGGTGATCCGGTGAGGAGTTCGCGTGCCATGCCGGTCCACTGCGCGCCCTGTCCGGGGAAGACCAGGACGGGGTCGGCGGCGGTGGGCGCGGTGCCGGAGACGACGCCGGGTCCGGCGACGGGGGCGCCCGCGGCGAGGGCGGCGAGCGCCTCGTCGAGGGTGTCGCGTCCGGTGGCGAGGACGGCTGCCCGGTGCTCGAAGGCCGGGCGGGTGGTGGCCTGGGAGTAGGCGAGGTCGGTGAGCGGGGTGTCGGGACGGGCGAGCAGGTGGGTGCGCAGGCGTGCGGCCTGGCTGCGCAGGGCGGCTTCGGTGCGGCCGGACAGCAGGGTCGGTACGACGGGCAGGGCGCCGGTGAGGACCGCGGGGTCCGGGGTGGCGGGCGGGGCGGTGGCCGGCTCGGCGGCGGGGGCCTGTTCGACGATGACGTGGGCGTTGGTGCCGCTCATGCCGAACGAGGAGACACCGGCGCGGCGCGGGCGTCCGGTCTCGGGCCAGTCCCGCGCCTCGGTGAGCAGGCGGACGTCGCCCGCGGTCCAGTCGACGTGCGGGGTGGGGTTGTCGGCGTACAGGGTGCGGGGCAGGACGCCCTCGCGGATGGCCATGACCATCTTGATGATGCCGCCGACGCCGGCGGCGGCCTGGCTGTGGCCGATGTTGGACTTCAGGGAGCCCAGCCACAGGGGCCGGTCCTCGGGCCGGTCCTGGCCGTAGACCGCGATGAGGGCCTGGGCCTCGATGGGGTCGCCGAGGGTGGTGCCGGTGCCGTGCGCCTCGACCGCGTCGACCTCGGTGGGGGTCAGGCCGGCGCCGGCCAGGGCCTGGCGGATGACCCGCTGCTGGGAGGGGCCGCTGGGGGCGGTCAGTCCGTTGGAGGCGCCGTCCTGGTTGAGGGCGCTGCCGCGCAGCACGGACAGGACGGGGTGGTGGTTGCGGCGGGCGTCGGAGAGCCGTTCGAGGACGACCATGCCGACGCCTTCGGCCCAGCTGGCGCCGTCGGCGTCCGCGGAGAACGGCTTGCAGCGGCCGTCCGGGGCGAGCGCCCGCTGGCGGCTGAACTCGATGAGGGAGCCGGGGGTGGACATCACGGTGACGCCGCCGGCCAGCGCGAGGGTGCATTCGCCCTGGCGCAGTGCCTGGGAGGCGAGGTGGAGGGCGACGAGGCTGGAGGAGCAGGCGGTGTCGACGGAGACCGCGGGGCCTTCCAGGCCGAGGGTGTAGGCGATGCGGCCGGAGAGCACGCTGGGCGAGTTGCCGGTGCCGACGTAGCCCTCGACGTTGTCGTCGGCGGCGGCCAGGATCGTGACGTAGTCCTGGTAGGTGACGCCGGCGAAGACGCCGGTGCGGCTGCCGCGTGCGGTGGTCGGGTCGATGCCGGCGCGTTCCAGTGCCTCCCAGGACGTCTCCAGCAGCAGGCGCTGCTGGGGGTCCATGGCGAGGGCCTCGCGGGGGCTGATGCCGAAGAACGCGGGGTCGAACCGGCTGGCGTCGTGGAGGAACCCGCCCTCGCGGGTGTAGACGGTGCCCGGATGGTCGGGGTCGGGGTGGTAGAGGGTCTCCGGGCTCCAGTTGCGGTCGCCGGGCAGCGGCGAGATGCCGTCGGCGCCGGCCACGACGAGGTCCCACAGGTCCTCGGGGCTGCGGACGCCGCCGGGGTAACGGCAGGCCATGCCGACGATGACGATCGGGTCGTCGTCGGTGGCGGCCGGGCGGCGGGTGTGGTCGCCGTCGTGGCCGGCGGTGCCGAACAGGTCGGCGTCGAGGTGGTGGGCGAGCGCGTGCGGGGTGGGGTGGTCGAAGACGAGGGTGGCCGGGAGGGCCACGCCGAGCGCGGTGCTGAGCGCGTCGCGCAGTTCGACGGAGGTCAGGGAGGTGAATCCGAGGGAGGAGAAGGAGTGGGCCGGCTCGATGTCGGTGGGGCCCTCGTAGCCGAGGATGGCGGCGACCTGGGTGCGGACGGTGGCGAGCAGGACGCGGGCGCGTTCGGCCGGGGGCCGGTTCGCCAGCCGTTCCAGCAGGCTTCCGGGCTGCTGGGCGCGGGCCGCGGTGCGGCGGGCGGCGGCCCGGGCGGGTACGGAGGCGGGCCGGCCGGTGGCGTCGGGGGCGGCGGGGGTGCTCGTGCGCTGCGGGTCGAGGGGCCGCATCAGCAGGGAGGAGACGGCGAGGACGCTTTCGCCGATCGCGTCGGCGGCCTCCAGGGCCAGGGTGTCGGGGCCGCTGCGGGAGAGGCGTACGCGCAGCGTGGTGGCGCCGGTGGCCTGGAGCGAGGCGCCGGCCAGGGAGAACAGGACGCGGCCGTCCCCGAATCCGTCGAAGACGCCCAGGGCGAGCGGGTGCAGGGCGGCGTCCAGGAGGGCCGGGTGCAGGTCGAAGCGTCCGGCCTCCTGCGCGGTGCCTTCGGGGAGGGCGACCTCGGCGTACACGTCCCCGTCGTGGCTCCAGGCGGCCCGCAGGCCCTGGAAGACGGGTCCGTAGTCGAGTCCGGCGGTGGCGAGCCGTTCGTAGACGCCGTCGGTGTCGAGGGGTTCGGCGTCCTGGGGCGGCCAGGCGGTGAAGTCGAACTCCGTGTCCGTGGCGGTGCGTTCGGGCTCCCGGTCGCTCAGGAGACCGCCGGCGTGCCGGGTCCAGGGGCCGTCCGCGCCGTTGACGTTGCCGGTGTCGTGGGTGTCGTGGGTGTTTTCGGGCCGGCCGTACACGGCGAAGGCGCGGGAGCCCAGCGCGTCGGGTCCGTCGACCCGGATCTGGAGGTGGACGCGGCCCTGTCCGGGCAGGACGAGCGGGGATTCCAGGACGAGTTCGCGTACGTGCCCGCAGCCGGTGTGGGCACCGGCGCGCAGGGCGAGTTCGAGGAAGGCGGTGCTCGGCACCACGACGGAGCCGTTGACGCGGTGGGCGGCGAGCCAGGGCTGCGCGTGGGCCGACAGGCGTCCGGTCAGGACGACGGTCGCGCCCTCGGCGGGCGGGACGACGGCGGTCAGCATCGGGTGGCGCGCGTCGAGGAGTCCGGCCGCGGCCGGGTCGCCGGAGGCGGTGGGTACGTCGAGCCAGAAGGTGCGGTGCTGGAAGGCGTAGGTGGGCAGGGGTACGGGCCGGCCGCCGGGGGCGACCGCGTCCAGGCAGGACTGCCAGTCGACCGGGACACCGCGGGTGAACAGGGCGCCCACGGCGGCGAGGAGGGTGGCCGGTTCGGGGCGGTCGGCGCGCAGCGCGGGCACGGTGAGGTGACCGTGAGTCTCGAAGCAGCCCTGGGCGAGGGTGCTGAGGGTGGCGTCGGGGCCGAGTTCGAGGCAGTGCTCGACACCGCTGCGTTCCAGCCAGGCCATCCCGTCGGCGAAGCGGACCGCGTGCCGGACGTGGCGCACCCAGTACTCGGGCGTGGTCAGTTCCCCGGCCTCGGCCGGCCTGCCGGTGAGGTCGGAGACGACCGGGATGCGCGGCTCGCTGTAGGTGATGCTCTCGGCGACGGCCCGGAAGTCGGCCAGCATCGGTTCCATGCGCGGCGAGTGGAAGGCGTGGCTGACGCGCAGCCGGGTGGTCTTGCGTCCCTCGCCCGCGAAGTGCGCGGCCACCGCGAGCACGGCGGGTTCGTCGCCGGCGACGACCACGGACCGGGGTCCGTTGAGGGCGGCGAGGCCGATCTCGTCCTCCCGGCCGGCCAGCAGGGGCAGGACCTCTTCCTCGGTGGCCTGCAGCGCGATCATGGCGCCGCCTTCCGGGAGGGCCTGCATGAGCCGGCCCCGGGCGGCGACGAGCCGGCACGCGTCGGGCAGCGTGAGGACGCCGGCGACGTGGGCGGCGGCCAGTTCACCGATGGAGTGGCCCAGGAGGTGGTGGGGCCGTACGCCCCAGGACTCGACCAGCCGGTACAGCGCGACCTCGACGGCGAACAGGGCGGGCTGCGCGTACTCGGTGCGGTCGAGGAGGGTGCCGTCGTCACCGAGGACGGCCTCGCGCAGCGGCTGCTCCAGCCGGCCTTCGAAGTGGCCGCACACGGCGTCGAAGGCGTCCGCGTAGACAGGGAAGGCGTCGTAGAGTCCGCGGCCCGTGCCGGGCCGCTGGGTGCCCTGGCCGGCGAAGAGGAACGCGGTGGTCCCCTCGGTCAGGGTGTCGCCGGTGACGGCGTCCGGGGAGGGTTCGCCGGCGGCGACGGCGGCGAGGCCGCGCAGGAGTTCATCGCGTCCGCTGCCGCGGACCACGGCCCGGTGTTCGAAGCCGGGCCGGGTCGTGACCAGCGCGTGGGCGATGTCGGCGGTGTCGAGTCCGGGGTGCTCCTCGGCGTGGGCGAGCAGGCGGGCGGCCTGCTCGCGCAGGGCGGCGGCGCCGCGGGCGGACACGATCCACGGGGTCACCGCGTCGCCGGCGGGCCGGCGGGCCGGGACGGCGGGGCTGGCGGCCTGCCCGGGGGCCTGTTCGATCACGACGTGGGCGTTGGTGCCGGACACGCCGAAGGCGGAGACGCCGGCCCGGCGCGGGCGTCCGGTGTCGGGCCAGTCCCGCGCTTCGGTGAGCAGGCGGACGTCGCCGGTGCTCCAGTCGACGCGTGAGGAGGGCGCGTCGGCGTGCAGGGTCTGCGGGAGGACGCCCCGGTCGAGGGCGAGGACCATCTTGATGATGCCGGCGGCTCCGGCGGCGGCCTGGGTGTGGCCGATGTTGGACTTCACCGAGCCGAGCCACAGCGGCTGGTCGGCGGGCCGGTCCTTGCCGTACGTGGCGAGCAGGGCCTGCGCCTCGATGGGGTCACCGAGGACGGTGCCGGTGCCGTGCGCCTCGACGGCGTCGACGTCCGCGGGGGCCAGGCCCGCGGCGGCGAGGGCGGCGCGGATGACGCGCTGCTGGGAGGGGCCGTTGGGGGCGGTCAGGCCGTTGGAGGCGCCGTCCTGGTTGACGGCGGTGCCGCGGACGACGGCGAGGACGGTGTGGCCGTTGCGCCGGGCGTCGGACAGGCGCTCGACGACGAGCACGCCGACCCCTTCGGACCAGCCCGTCCCGTCGGCGCCGTCGGCGAACGCCTTGCAGCGGCCGTCGGGTGCGAGGCCGCCTTGGAGGCTGAACTCTACGAAGGCGCCGGGGTTCGCCATGACGGTGACACCGCCGGCCAGCGCGAGGTCGCACTCGCCGGTGCGCAGGGACTGCACGGCGAGGTGCAGGGCGACCAGGGACGAGGAGCAGGCGGTGTCGACGGTGACCGCGGGGCCTTCGAGGCCGAGCGTGTAGGCGACGCGGCCGGAGACGACGCTTCCGGCGCCGCCGGTCAGCAGATGTCCGCCGAGGCCTTCGGGGACCTCGGTCAGGCCCGATCCGTAGCCGGAGCTTCCGGCGCCGACGAAGACGCCGGTCCGGCTGCCCTTGAGGGCGGTCGGGTCGATGCCGCCGCGCTCCAGGGCCTCCCAGGACGTCTCCAGGATCAGGCGCTGCTGGGGGTCGATCGCGAGGGCCTCGCGGGGGCTGATGCCGAAGAACGGGGCGTCGAAGCCGGCGGCCTCCCGCAGGAAGCCGCCCGAGCGGGTGTCGCTGGCGGCGAGCAGGGTCTCCAGGTCCCAGCCGCGGTCCTCGGGGAACCCGGAGACGGTGTCGAGGCCGCCGGAGACGATCCGCCACAGCTCCTCGGGGCCGGCCACACCGCCCGGCAGGCGGCAGCCCATGCCGACGATGACGACGGGGTCGGTGTCGGTGGCCGTCGTGGGCCCGGTGGGACTGTCGTCGCCGGGGTCGGTGCCGAAGAGTTCGTCGCGCAGCCGGGCGGCGACGGCCAGCGGGGTCGGGTGGTCGAAGACGAGGGTGGAGGGCAGCGGCACCCCGGTGGCGCCGGTGAGTTCGTTGCGCAGTTCGACCGCGGTCAGGGAGTCGAAGCCCAGTTCGCGGAAGCTCCGTCCGGGGGCGACGGCCGCGGTGTCGGTGTGGGCGAGCACGGCGGCGGCGCGGTCGCGGACCAGGTCCAGGAGGGCGGTGTCGCGGTCCTCGGCGGACAGCGGGGCGAGCCGTTCGCGGAGGGCGGCGCCGACGCTCGTGGTGTCCGCGGCGGGGCCGGTGCCGCGCAGTGCGTCGGAGACCTCCGGCAGTGCGGACAGCAGGGGGCTGGGGCGGCCGGTCGTGAAGGCGGGGGCGAAGCGGTCCCAGTCCACGTCGGCCACGACCACGGCGGTGTCGCCGAGTTCGAGGGCACGGGAGAGGGCGCGCAGGCCCGCGTCGGGCTCCAGCGGGCGCAGTCCGCGGCGGCGCAGCAGGTCCTGGGCGTCGGCGTCGGCGGCCATGCCGCTCTCGCCCCACGGCCCCCAGGCCACCGCCGTACCCGCGAGACCCCGGGACCGGCGCCGCTCCACGAGGGCGTCGAGGTGGGCGTTGGCCGCGGCATACGCCGACTGGCCGCCGCTGCCCCACACACCGGCGATCGAGGAGAACACCACGAACGCCTTCAGGTCCATGTCCCGTGTCAGCGCGTCGAGATGATCGGCGCCCACCGCCTTGGCGGCCAGCACCGCGGCCACCCGCTCCGGAGTCAGCCGCTCGATCAGATCGTCGTCCAGGACACCCGCCGCGTGGAACACACCGTCGACCGGATGCCGGGACAGCAGGTCCCCGACCGCGACCGCGTCGGACGTGTCGCACGCCTCCACCACGACCCGCGCACCCAGCCCCTCCAGGTCACGCACCAGATCGGCCGCACCGGGAGCGTCGATCCCACGACGGCCGGTGAGGATGAGCTCCTCCGTGCCCCGTCCGACGAGCCAGTGCGCCACCCGCGTGCCGAGCGCTCCGGTGCCGCCGGTGAGCAGCACCCGGCGGGGCGCGTTCCATCGCCCGCTGGTGTCGGACGGCGCGGCGGCGCGGGTGAGGCGCCGTGCGTAGGCGGTCGCACCGCGGACGGCGACCTGGTCCTCGCCCCGGTCGGTGACGACGGAGGCCAGCGCGGCCAGGGCGCGACGGTCGGGGCGGGCCGGCAGGTCGACGAGGCCGCCCCACCGGTCGGGGTGTTCCAGGGTGGCGACCCGGCCGAAGCCCCACAGGGCGGCGGCCGCCGGATCGACGACGCCTTCGGACGGGGCGCCGACGGTGACGGCGCCGTGGGTCAGCAGCCACAGCGGCGCGGTCACTCCCGCGTCGCCCAGCGCCTGGACGAGGATCAGCAGGGAAGCCGGGTCGGACGGGGACGCCAGGACGCCCGCGACCGGTTCGCTCTCCGCCGTGCCGGACAGGCCGGACAGGACGCCGGCCAGCGCGGCACGGTCCGCCCGCGGGTCGTACGTCACGCGCTCCACGCCGGGGAGGATCTCCTCGATCCCCGCGAGCGTGTCCTCGTCCTCGCCGGCGGGCTGGAGCAGGAGCCTGCGTCCGGTGTCCGGGGCGGCGGGCGACGGTGCGGTGAAGGGCTGCCAGTCGATCCGGTAGCGCCAGCCGTCCACCCGCGACCGCTCGGCCGCACCCTGCCGCCAGGCGGACAACGCCGGTACGACCGAGTCGAGTTCGTTCTCCTCGACGCCGAGGACCTCGGCGAGGTGGTGGGCGTCGCCGCGCTCCACGGCCGCCCAGAAGCTCGCGTCCAGCGGGTCGGCCGCCACGGGTGTGGCGTCAGCGGCGGGCTCGGGCCAGTACCACTCGTGCTGGAAGGCGTAGGTGGGCAACTGGACCGCTCGTGCGCCGGAACCGGCCAGCAGAGCGGGCCAGTCGACAGCCACTCCGTGCGTGAACGCCCGCGAGACCGCCGCCACGACGGCATCCGCCTCGGGCCGGTCCTTGCGCAACACCGACACGAACAGCTTGCCTTCATCCCCCGGGACAGCGGACTGAGCGAGGGCGGTGAGCGTGCCGTCCGGGCCGAGCTCCACGAACCGGGTCACCCCGTTCACGGCCAGCCAGGAGATCCCGTCGGCGAACCGCACCGCCTCACGGACATGCCGCACCCAGTACTCGGGCGAGCCCAACTCCCCCGCATCCGCGACCTGCCCGGTCAGGTTCGACACGACCGCCAGACGCGGCAGTTCGTAGGTCACGCTCTCGGCGACCGCACGGAACTCCACCAGCATCGGTTCCATCAACGGCGAGTGGAAAGCGTGCGAGACCCGCAGCCGCGAGGTGCGGCGGCCCAGCGCGGCGACCTGCTGGGCGACGGCCTCCGCGACCGCCTCGACACCCGAGACGACCACCGACCGCGGGCCGTTCACGGCCGCGACCGACACCTCCGCCTCCCAGCCCGCCAGCAGCGGGAGGACTTCGTCCTCCGCCGCCTCCAGCGCGAACATCGCACCACCGGCCGGGAGTTCCTGCATCAGCCGACCGCGCGCCGACACCAGACGGCAGGCGTCCTCCAGGGAGAACACCCCCGCCACGTGCGCGGCGGCCAGTTCACCCACCGAGTGGCCGACCAGGAAGTCGGGACGCACACCCCACGACTCCACCAGCCGGAACAGCGCCACCTCGACCGCGAACAGCGCGGGCTGCGTCCACCCCGTCTCGTTCAGCAGATCGGCGTCCTCACCGGACACCACCTCCCGCAGCCCCTCGTCGAGGTGCGCGCACACCGCGTCGAAGGCCTCCGCGAACACCGGATACGCGTCGTACAACTCACGGCCCATACCGAGGCGTTGGGCGCCCTGGCCGGAGAAGAGGAAGGCGAGCTTGCCCTCGGTCGCCAGGCCCTGGGCCACGGAGGGCAGGTTCTCGCCGCGGGCGAGGGCGGCAAGACCCGCGAGGAGTTCCTCACGGTCGCCGCCCCGGACCACCGCACGGTTCTCGAACACCGACCGGGTCCGCACCAGCGACAAACCCACATCCACGGGGTCGAGGCCGGGCTGTGCACCGAGATGGGCCAGAAGCCTTTCGGCCTGGTCCCGCAGCGCGTCGGCACCTTGTCCGGAGACCACCCACGGCAGGACGGGCACGGCCGGAGAGGTCACGGCGTCCGTGTCCTCGGCGGGCTCCCGGACCTGTTCGAGGACGACGTGCGCGTTGGTGCCGCTCAGTCCGAACGAGGACACACCCGCCCGGCGCGGGCGGTCGGTGTCCGGCCAGTCCACCGCCCCGGCCAGGAGTCGTACGTCACCGGTGTCCCAGTCGACGTGTGAGGACGGTTCGTCGACGTGGAGGGTGGCCGGCAGCACGCCGTGACGTATCGCCTCCACCATCTTGATCACACCCGCCACACCCGCAGCCGCCTGCGTGTGACCGATGTTCGACTTCACCGACCCCAGCCACAACGGCCGCTCAACGTCACGGTCCCTGCCGTACGTGGCCAGCAGCGCCTGCGCCTCGATCGGGTCACCGAGCGAGGTACCGGTGCCGTGCGCCTCCACCGCGTCCACCTCCGACGGCGTAAGGCCCGCACTCGCCAACGCCGCACGGATGACACGCTGTTGGGACGGACCGTTCGGTGCGGTCAGGCCGTTCGAAGCGCCGTCCTGGTTCACCGCCGAACCACGCACCACCGCCAACACCGGGTGGCCGTTCGCGCGGGCGTCCGAGAGCCGTTCCACGAGCAGGACGCCGACGCCCTCACCCCAGCCCGTACCGTCCGCACCCTCCGCGAACGCCTTGCACAGGCCGTCGCCCGCGAGGCCGCCTTGGCGGCTGAACTCGATGAAGGCACCGGGGGTGGACATGACGGTGACGCCGCCGGCCAGCGCGAGGTCGCACTCCCCCGAGCGCAGGGCCTGCGCGGCCAGGTGCAGGGCGACGAGTGAGGAGGAGCAGGCGGTGTCGACGGTGACCGCAGGGCCTTCGAGGCCCAGGACGTAGGAGACCCGGCCGGAGAAGACGCTCGCGGCGTTGCCGGTGCCCACATAGCCGCCGAAGTCGCCGCCCGAGGAGGCGAGCAGGGCCGGGTAGTCCTGGCCGTTCGTCCCGGCGAACACGCCGGTCCGCGAACCGCGCAGGGTACGGGGGTCGATGCCGGCCCGCTCGACGGCCTCCCACGACGTCTCCAGCAGCAGACGCTGCTGCGGATCCATCGCCAGGGCCTCACGCGGCGAGATCCCGAAGAAACCCGCGTCGAACGAACCCACACCCGACAGGAAGCCGCCGCGGTGGGTGTGGCTGGTGTAGGGGCCGTCGGGTGTGTGGAGGGCGTCGAGGTCCCAGCCGCGGTCGCGGGGGAAGTCGACGATGCCGTCGCGTTCCTCGGACAGCAGGTTCCACAGTGTTTCGGGGGAGTCGACTCCGCCGGGGAAGCGGCAGGCCATCGCGACGATCACGACGGGGTCGGCGGACAGGTCGGCCCCGGTCGCGGTGGGGGCGCCCGGTGTCTCCGCGACGGCGCCGCCCAGTTCGCCGTGGAGGAAGTCCGCCAGGGCCGAGGGGGTCGGGTAGTCGAAGACCACCGTGGCGGGCAGCCGTACCCCGCACTCCGCGCCCAGGACGTTGCGCAGTTCCACCGCGATGAGCGAGTCCACGCCCAGTTCGCGGAAGGCACGGTCCGCCGGGACCGCTTCCGGGCCGGAGTGGCCGAGTACGGCGGCCGCGCGGGTGCGGACCGTGTCGAGGAGTTCGGCGCGCCGGGCCGGTGCGGTCAGGCCGGTGAGGCGTTCGCGCAGGGCGGTGGCGGGGGCGGACGGTCCGGCCGTGTGCTTGGGGGCGGCATACAGTTCGGCGAGGAGCGGGCTGGTGCGGACGGCGGTGAAGGCGGGGCCGAACAGGGTCCAGTCGAGGTCGGCGACGAAGGTGACCGGGGCCGGTGCGGCGGCGCAGACGGCGAGGGCGTCGAGTCCGGTGGCCGGGTCCAGGAGGTTGACGCCTCCGCGGCGCTGCCGGTCCTCGGCGGAGGCGTCGGCGGCCATGCCGCCGCCGGCCCAGGGGCCCCAGGCGATGGACGTGGCGGAGAGGCCCTGCGCGCGGCGGCGTTCGGCGAGCGCGTCCAGCATGGCGTTGGCCGCGGCGTAGTTGGCCTGGCCCGCGGAGCCGACGGTGCCGGCGAAGGAGGAGAAGAGGACGAACGCCGAGAGGTCGCGCTCGCGGGTCAGTTCGTCCAGGTGGAGGGCGGCGGCGACCTTGGAGCGTACGACCGTGTCGAACTGCTCGGAAGTAAGCCGGTCGAGGACCCCGTCGTCGAGGACTCCGGCGGTGTGCACGACGGCGTCCACGGGGTGGTCGTCCAGCAGCTGCCGTACGGCGTCACGGTCCGTCATGTCGCAGGCGAGGAGGGAGACTTCGGCGCCCAGGGCGGAGAGTTCGGCCTCCAGTTCGGCGGCACCGGGTGCCTGGGCTCCGCGCCTGCTCGTGAGGACGAGACGGGTGGCGCCGTGTTCGGCGGCCCAGCGGGCCACCCGGGCGCCGAGCGCGCCGGTGCCGCCGGTGACCAGGACCGTACCGGCGGGGGTCCAGGTGGCGGGTTCGTCCAGGGCCGGGGCCGGGACCAGGCGGCGGGCGAGGACGCCCGCGGCGCGGACGGCGACCTGGTCCTCGTCGGCGCCGCCGCCGGAGAGCAGGGCGGCCAGTCGGGAGGCCGCGCGGCGGTCGAGTTCCTGCGGGAGGTCGATGAGACCGCCCCAGCGGTCGGGGTGTTCGAGCGCGGCCACACGGCCCAGTCCCCAGACGGCGGCCTGGTCGAGGCGCGGGGGCGTGTCGCCGCGGCCGGTGGTGACCGCTTCCCGGGTGAGGGTCCACAGGGGGGCGGTGATGTCGGTGTCGCCGAGTGCCTGGACGAGGAGGGTGGTGGCCAGGACGGCGTCCGGTGTTCCGGTGCGCTCGGCCGGGGTGAGGGCCAGGGCCGACACGACGCCGTCGACCGGGGTGCCGTCGGCTGCCGAGGTCAGCAGGCCGGCGAGCGTCGCGCGGTCGGCGTCGGCGGGGCAGGGCACGGTGACGAGGTCGGCGGCGCGTGCGGCCAGGGCCTCGGTGAGGGGGTCGTGCCGGCCGTCGTCGCCGGGGGTGGCCGGGGTGACGAGCAGCCAGCGGCCGGTCAGGCGTGCTTCGGTGGGCAGGCCGGTGACGGGGCGCCAGGTCACCTGGTGGCGGTGGTCGCCTTCGGCGGTGGGCGCGGCGGCGCCGTCGGGCCGGTAGGAGCGTTCGAGCCAGTAGCGGTCGCGGCGGAAGGCGTAGGTGGGCAGGTCGACGTGTCCGGCGCCGGGCAGGAGGGAGGTCCACTCGGGGGTGCGGCCGTGTACGTGGAGGAGGCTGACGGCGGACGTCAGGGTCTCGGCCTCGTCGCGTTCCTTGCGGAGGGTGGGGACGAAGAGCGTGTCCTGGCTGTCGGGCAGGATGGACTGGGCGAGGGCGGTGAGGGTGCCGTCCGGGCCGAGCTCCACGAACCGGGTCACCCCGTTCGCGGCCAGCCAGGAGATCCCGTCGGCGAACCGCACCGCCTCGCGGACGTGCCGCACCCAGTACTCGGGTGACTCCAACTCCCCTGTTCCGGCGACCTGTCCGGTCAGGTTCGACACGACCGCCAGACGCGGCTCTTCGTAGGTCACGCTCTCGGCGACCGCACGGAACTCCACCAGCATCGGCTCCATCAACGGCGAGTGGAAAGCGTGCGAGACCCGCAGCCGCGAGGTGCGGCGGCCCAGCGCGGCGATCTGCTGCGCGACGGCCTCCGCGACCGCCTCGACACCCGAGATCACCACCGACCGCGGGCCGTTCACGGCCGCGACCGACACCCCCTCCGTCAGCAGCGGGAGGACCTCGTCCTCCGCCGCCTCCAGCGCGAACATCGCACCACCGGCCGGGAGTTCCTGCATCAGCCGGCCGCGCGCCGACACCAGACGGCACGCATCCTCCAGGGAGAACACCCCCGCCACGTGCGCGGCCGCCAGCTCACCCACCGAATGGCCGACCAGGAAGTCCGGGCTCATCCCCCACGACTCCACCAACCGGAACAACGCCACCTCGACCGCGAACAGCGCGGGCTGCGTCCAGGCGGTCTGATTCAGGAGATCGGCGTCCTCACCGAACACCACCCCCCGCAGCCCCTCGTCGAGGTGCGCGCACACCGCATCGAAGGCCTCCGCGAACACCGGATACGCGTCGTACAACTCCCGGCCCATACCCAGCCGTTGCGCGCCCTGGCCGGAGAAGAGGAAGGCGAGTTTGCCCTCGCCCTTCGTCGAACCGGTGAGGACGCGGTCGGTGCTGCGGTCCTCGGCGAGGGCGGCGAGGCCGGTGAGCAGGTCGGTGAGGCCGGTGCCCAGGAGCGCGGCGCGTTCGGGGAGTGCGGCGCGGGTGGCGGCGAGGGACCAGGCGAGGTCGTAGGGGTCGGTGTCGGGGTGCTCGGTGAGGTGGGCGCTCAGGCGGGCGGCCTGTTCGCGCAGGGTGTGCGGGTCGCGGGCCGAGAGGACCCAGGGCAGCAGGGGCAGGGCGGCGCGGGCGGGAGGCTCGGTGGCCGGTTCGCCGGCGGGGGCCTGCTCGATGACGGCGTGGGCGTTGGTGCCGGAGACGCCGAAGGCGGAGACGGCGCCGCGGCGGGGCCGGTCGGCGTGCGGCCAGTCGACGGATTCGGCCAGGAGCCTGACGTTGCCGGCGTTCCAGTCGACGTGGGAGGAGGGGTTGTCGACGTGGAGGGTGGGCGGGAGGACGCCGTGGCGGATCGACAGGACCGTCTTGATGACGCCGACGACGCCCGCGGCGGCCTGGGTGTGGCCGATGTTGGACTTCACCGAGCCGAGCCACAGGGGGTGGTCGGCGTCGCGGCCCTGGCCGTAGGTGGCGAGCAGCGCCTGGGCCTCGATGGGGTCGCCGAGCGCGGTGCCGGTGCCGTGGGCCTCGACGGCGTCGATCTCGGTGGCGGGTATGCCCGCGTTGGCGAGGGCGGCGAGGATGACGCGCTGCTGGGAGGGGCCGTTGGGGGCGGTCAGTCCGTTGGAGGCGCCGTCCTGGTTGACGGCGGAGCCGCGGACGACGGCGAGGATCCGGTGGCCGTTGCGGCGGGCGTCCGACAGCCGCTCGACGACGACGACGCCGACGCCCTCGGCCCAGCCGGTGCCGTCCGCGTCCTCGGAGAACGCCTTGCAGCGGCCGTCGGAGGCGAGGCCTCCCTGCTGGCCGAACTCGATGAAGGCGCCGGGGCTCGACATGACGGTGACGCCGCCGACGGCGGCGAGGGAGCACTCGCCGGAGCGCAGGGACTGGGCGGCCAGGTGGAGGGCGACCAGGGAGGAGGAGCAGGCGGTGTCGACGGTGATCGCGGGGCCTTCGAGGCCGAGGGTGTAGGCGACGCGGCCGGAGACGACGGACATGGAGGTGCCGGTCAGCAGGTGGCCGCGGACGTCGTCGGGGACTTCCCGCAGTCCGCTGCTGTAGCCCTGGTCGCTGCATCCGACGAAGACTCCGCAGCGGCTGCCGCGCAGCCCGGCGGGGTCGATGCCCGCGCGTTCGAAGGCCTCCCAGGTCGCTTCCAGGAGCACGCGCTGCTGGGGGTCCATGGCGAGGGCTTCGCGGGGCGAGATGCCGAAGAAGGCGGGGTCGAAGCGGTCGGCGTCGAAGACGAAGCCGCCCTGGCGGCGGGCGCCGCCGGTGGCGTCGGTGTCGAGGTCCCAGCCGCGGTCGGCGGGCCAGTCGGTCACCGCGTCCGTCCCGGACACGAGCAGGTCCCAGAAGTCCTCGGGCGACCGGACACCGCCGGGCAGACGGCAGCTCATGCCGACGATGGCGACGGGTTCGTCGTCCTTGGTCTCCAACTGGCGGAGCTTGAGCCGGGTCTCATGAAGATCGACGGTGAGTCGTTTGAGGTAGTCCCGAAGCCGCGCTTCAGTTGTCATGGACTGCCCCCATGCTGTTGTGGTGAGAAAGGGTCGCGCCTGGTGCGGCTTGGACAGCATGTCCCGGGGGTGGACGGTTTCCGTGGCCCCGGCCGGGTTGTCTGGGGAAACCCTTGGAAATCATCACCGCAGGCCGGGGACGTGGCGGTGGACACGGCGAAGCGGCGGGGCCGGGCGACGTGGTCGCCCGGCCCCGCCGCGTCGCGCCGGCCGTGTCCGCTCAGGTGTACGGGGGTGGGGGGCCCTTCTCCAGGACGGTGCGCAGGGCGGCGAAGGCCTCCTGGAGGGCGGCGAGGGCCTCGCCGATGCGCCAGGCCGCACGGTCGCGGGGGCCGACGGCGTTGGAGACGGTGCGGATCTCCAGTACGGGGATGCCGTGCGCGGCGGCCGCTTCGGCGACGCCGAATCCCTCCATGGCCTCGGCGCCCGCGTCGGGGTGGGCGTGTGCGAGGGCGCGGGCGCGGGCGGCGGTGCCGGTGGCGGTGGAGACGGTCAGGACGGGGGCGTGGGCGGCGCCGAGGGCGCGGGCCGCGGCGGCGGCGAGACGGGGCGGGCAGGTGTGGGTGGTCCTGCCGAAACCGAGGGTGTCGACGGGGAGGAAGCCGTCCGGGGAGTCGGCGCCGAGGTCGGCGGCGACGATGCGGTCGGCGACGACGGCGGCGCCGACCGGTGCGTGGGGGGCGAAGCCTCCGCCGATGCCGGCCGCGACGACGAGGTGGTAGGGCTCGTCGCGCAGGGCCGCCGCGGTGAGGGCGGCGCCGGTGGCGGCCGCGGCGGCGGCCGGCCCGACGCCCCCGGCGAGCAGGTCGGCGCGGAGCGGGCCGGGGGCGGTGCCGTCGCCGGTGCGTCGCAGGACGTGGCCGGGCAGGGCGTGTTCGGCGGGGGGTGCGGCGGGTTCCAGGCCCCGGGCGGCGGCTTCGCGTTCCGCGGTGACGGCGGTCACCACGAGCAGCCGTACGGGGGTCATGACGGGATCTGCACGCGGCCGTGGTCGCCGATCACGAACCGGTGGGCGGCGGGCAGGCGTGGGGCGAGGGTGACTTGGACGTTGCGGCCGATGAGGGAGGCCTCGACGCGGCGGATGCGGTCGAAGGAGGAGTCGCGCAGCACGATGGAGAACTCGATCTCGCTGGCGGTGATGCGGCAGTTCTCGGCGACGGAGGTGGAGGGGCCGATGTAGGAGTCGGTGATGACGCTGCCGGCGCCGATGACGGCGGGGCCGACGATGCGTGAGTTGCGCACCACGGTGCCGGCCTCGATGCGGACGCGTCCGATGATCTCGCTGGCCTCGTCGACGTGACCGTCGATGCGGGTCTCCAGGCGTTCCAGGAGGGTGCGGTTGACCTCCAGCATGTCGTTGACGTTGCCGGTGTCCTTCCAGTACCCGGTGATCACGGTGGAGCGCACGGCGAACCGCTGCTCGACCAGCCAGCGCAGGGCGTCGGTGATCTCCAGTTCGCCGCGCGGGGAGGGGGAGATGGCGCGGACGGCGTCGTGGATGTGGGGGGTGAAGAGGTAGACGCCGGCGACGGCGAGGTCGCTCCTGGGGTGCTTGGGCTTCTCCTCCAGGTCGATGACGTTGCCGCTGTCGTCGATGACGGCGACGCCGAAGGCGGTGGGGTCGGGGACGCGGGTGAGGAGGATCTGCGCGTCGCAGCGGTCCTTGCGGAACTCGTCGACGACGTCGGTGATGCCGTCGAGGACGAAGTTGTCGCCGAGGTACATGACGAAGTCGTCGTCGCCGAGGAAGGGGCGGGCGATGAGGACGGCGTGGGCGAGTCCGAGGGGGTCGCCCTGCGGTATGTAGGTGATGTCCAGGCCGAAGGCGGAGCCGTCGCCGACGGCGGCCTCGATCTCCTCGGCGGTGTTCCCGACGATGATGCCGACTTCGGTGATGCCTGCTTCGGCGATGGCTTCGAGGCCGTAGAAGAGGATCGGTTTGTTGGCGACCGGCACCAGTTGCTTGCTGGACGTGTGGGTGATCGGCCGCAGTCGCGTACCGGATCCCCCCGCGAGCACGAGAGCCTTCACAGTTCCATCCAGGTGACGAGTGGCTGATCGGCCGGTGGTCGCCGGGGCGTCCACGCGGCCGGGTGGGGTGGGGGCGGCCGTCCTTGCCGGACGGCCGCCTCCGTGGTTCATGCGCCGCCGAGTTCGGTCTCCAGGAACCGGCGCAGTTCGTCGTCCGACACCTCGTCCGGGTGGCCGGTGCCGGCCGCCTGGTGCGCCGCGGGTGCGGCGGCGTCGAGTTGGGCGAGCAGCCGCTGGAGCCGGCTGCGGAGTCCGTCGTGGAGTTCGTCGTAGGGTCCGGCCTCGGCCAGTACCTGCTGGAACTCTCCTTCCATGTGGTCGAGTCGGGCCAGCACGGAGTCGCCGGTGGCGGGGGCCGTGCCGTTCGCCGCGGGGGCGGGTGCGGGGGCCATCCGGGTCAGCAGGTGCTCGGCGAGTCCCGCGGGGGTGGGGTAGTCGAACAGCAGGGTGGCGGGGAGGCGGACGCCGGTGACGGCGCCGAGCCGGTTGCGCAGTTCGACGGCGGTCAGGGAGTCGAAACCGACCTGCAGGAAGCCCCGTTCGGGGTCGATGGGGTCGGCCGAGTCGTAGCCCAGGACGAGGGCCGCCTGGGCGAGTACCGCCTGCAGCAGGGCGCCGTGGCGCTCGGCGGCGGGCAGGGCCGCGAGGCGTTCTTGCAGACCGTCGGCGCTCTCCGGGGCCCGGGTGTCGGCGGCCGTGCCGCTCGCGCGGGCCGGGCGTGGGGTGCGGGCCCGGACGAGGTCGCGCAGCAGGTGCGGTACGGATCCGTCGGAGGCGCGCAGGGCGGCCGGGTCGAGGGCGGCGGGCGCGAGGAAGACGTCCGGTGCGTCGAGGGCGGTGTCGAGCAGGGCGAGGGCTTCGGCGGTGTCCATGGGCTGGACGCCTCCGCGTCGCACCCGGCGCAGGTCGGCCTCGCCGAGTTTGCCGGTCATGCCGCTGCGTTCGGCCCACAGTCCCCAGGCCAGGGAGAGCGCCGGGTGTCCCTCGGCGGCGCGCCGGGCGGCGAGGGCGTCGAGGAAGGCGTTGGCGGCCGAGTAGTTGCCCTGGCCGACGCCGCCGAAGGTGCCGGCGAGCGAGGAGAACAGGACGAGGGTGACCGGCCGGGCGTGGCGGGTGAGGCCGTCGAGGTGTGCCGCGGCGTCGGCCTTGGCCCGCAGGACGGTGTCCATCCGCTGGGGGGTGAGTGCTTCGACCACGCCGTCGTCGAGGACTCCGGCGGTGTGGACGACGGCGGTCAGCGGGCGGTCGGCGGGGAGGCCGGCCAGGAGTGCGGCGAGGGCGTCGCGGTCGGCGACGTCGCAGGCGGCGACGGTCACCCGGGCGCCGTGGCCGCGCAGTTCCTCGGCGAGTGCGTCCATGCCCTCGGCCTCGGCGCCTCGCCGGCTGGCCAGGACGAGGGAGGTGACGGCGTGGGTGGTGGCGAGGTGGCGGGCGACCTGCCGGGCGAGCACTCCGGACGCCCCGGTGACCAGGACCGTGCCGGACGGGTCGATGCCGGTGAGCGGCCCGGTGCCGGTAGTGGCGCCGGGGTCCGTGAGGTCCTGGGCGCGGGTCAGGCGCGGGGCGAGCGCGATGCCGTCGCGCAGGGCCGTCTCCGCTTCGCCGCCGGCCAGGACCGCGGGCAGCAGGTCCAGGGAGGCGGGGGTGCCGTCGTGGTCGAGGAGGCCGAAGCGGCCCGGGTTCTCGGCCTTGGCGGCGCGGATCAGGCCCCATACGGCGGCCTGCGCCGGGTCGGTGGCCGCGGCGTCGCCGGTGTCGGTCGTCACGGCGTGGCGGGTGGTGAACACCAGCCGTGCCGGGGCGAACGTCTCCTCCCGCAGCCAGGCGCCGGCCAGTTCGAGGGCTCGGTGCGTGGTCTCGCGGACGGCGTCGGCGAGGTCCGGGGCGCCGGTGGTCGTGGGCAGGGCGACCAGGACCGCCGGGGGCAGCGGGGCGCCGGCGGCGATCTCGGCGCGCAGGGCGTCGAGGCTGTCGTGGCGGCTGACCGGGCCGGTGTGGCGGGCGGCCCAGTCGTTCAGGTCGGTGTCGGCGTCGACCAGGGCCGGTGCCGGGGCGGTGCCGGTGTCCGTGCCGGCGGGTGTCCACCGCACCCGGTAGAGGCCGGCGGTCCCGGCGGGCCGGGCCGGGCGGGTGCTGTCGACGGGGCGCAGCACGAGTCCGGTGATGCCGGCGACGGGTGCGCCGGTGGCGTCGGCGACGTGGACGGCGTACTGGTGGTCTCCGCGCGGGGTGAGGCGTACGCGCAGCGCGGCGGGTCCGGCGGCGGTCACCGACACGCCGGTGAAGGTGAACGGGACGACGGTGGGTCCGTCGGCGTCGGCGACGAGTGCCACGGTGTGCAGGGCGGCGTCCAGGAGCGCGGGGTGGACGGTGAAGTCCCCGGCGCGTTCGGGGGCGGTGCCGTCCTGCGGGGCGATCTCCGCGTACACCTCGTCGCCCAGGCGCCAGGCGGCGCGCAGGCCGCGGAAGGCGGGGCCGTAGTGGAAGCCGTTCTCGGCGATGCGGGTGTACAGGCCGGACACGTCGAGGGGTTCGGCGCCGGCGGGCGGCCAGGGGGCGGTGCCGGGGTGCTCGGGCGGGCCGGCCGGTTCGTCGCCGAGGGTGCCTCCGGCGTGCCGGACCCAGGGCAGGTCGGTGTCGCCGCGGGTGTCCAGGGGCCGGGCGTGGACGGTCAGGGCGCGGGTTCCGGAGCCGTCGGAGGGGGCGACGGTGACCTGGAGCTGGAGGGCGCCGGTGCGGGGCAGGACGAGGGGGGTCTCCAGGGTGAGGTCGGTGACCTGGGCTGCTCCGGCCCGTTCGCAGGCCTGCAGGGCGAGTTCGAGGAACGCGGTGCCCGGGAAGAGGACGCTGTCGCCGAGTGCGTGGTCGCGCAGCCAGGGCTGGCGTTCCACGGACACGGTGCCGGTGAGCAGGACGCCGTCCGAGCCGGCCAGCGGTACGGCGATGTCGAGCAGCGGGTGTCCGGCGGCCTCCAGTCCGGTGTGGGCGACGTCGCGGGTGCTGGGGGTGGCCTGGAGCCAGTACCGGCCGCGCTGGAAGGGGTAGGTCGGCAGGTCGACCCGGTGTGCGCCCAGCGGGGCGAGCAGGGTGGACCAGTCGGGTGCGTGGCCGCGGACGTGCAGGCGGGCGAGCGCGGTGGTGAAGGACTCGTTCTCGTCGGTGTCGCGGCGCAGCAGCGGGACGAGGGTGGCGTCGCCGGTGACGCAGTCGCCGGCCAGGGCGGTCAGTACGGCGCCGGGGCCGATCTCGACGTAGGTGGTGATGCCCTGTTCCTCCAGGGTGCGTATGCCGTCGCTGAACCGGACGGCCTCGCGGACCTGGCGTCCCCAGTGGGCGGGGTCGGCGATCTCCTGTGCTCCGTAGGGGGCGCCGGTGACGGCGGAGATCACGGGCAGGTCCGGTGCGCGGTGCGGGAGGTGGGCGGTGAGGGCGGTGAACTCGTCGAGCATGGCGTCCATGCGGGGCGAGTGGAAGGCGTGGCTGACGTTCAGGCGCCGGGTCTTGCGGCCCTGGGCGGCGAGTGCGTCGGCGACGGCGCGCACCGCGTCCTCGTCCCCGGAGACGACGGTGGCCAGGGGGCTGTTGAGGGCGGCGATCGCGGCCCGGCCCTCGTGGCCGGTGAGCAGGTCCCGTACCTCCTGCTCGGATGCCTGTACGGAGATCATGGCGCCGCCCTCCGGGAGGGCCTGCATGAGCCGGCCGCGGGTGGCGACCAGCAGGCAGGCGTCCTCCAGGGTGAGGACTCCGGCGACGTGCGCGGCGGCGATCTCGCCGACGGAGTGGCCGAGTACGGCGTCGGGCCTGAGGCCGGTGCTCTCCACGAGCCGGAACAGGGCGACCTCGACGGCGAACAGGCCTGCCTGGGTGTAGGCGGTCCGGTCGAGGAGTGCGGCCTCGGGGGTACCGGCCGGTGCGAACAGGATGTCGCGCAGGGGGTGTTCGAGGTGGCGGTCCATGTGGGCGCAGACCGCGTCCAGGGCGTCGGCGAAGGCGTCGTGGCGGGCGTAGAGCTCGCGTCCGGTGCCGGGCTGCTGCGCGCCCTGTCCGGAGAAGAGGAACGCCACCTTGCCGGTGCGGGCCCGGTCCACGCTCAGGAGCGGGTGTTCGCGGCCCTCGGCGAGTGCGGTCAGGGCCTCGGTGAAGGACGCCGGATCGTCGGTGACGACCGCGGCGCGGTCCTCGAAGGCGGTCCGTCCGCGGGCCAGGGACAGCGCGATGTCGGCCGGGCGTGCGTCGTGGGGCGGGGCGAGGTGGTCGAGCAGGCGGCGGGCCTGCTCGCGCAGGGCGGCGGTGCCGCGGGCCGACAGCAGCCACGGCACGACGGGCGCCGCGGACGTTGATGTCACCGTCGCCGTCGTGGTGGAGGCCGGTGCGGGTGTGCCGTTCGCCGGGCCGCCGTCGCTGCCGGTGGCTGCGGTGCGGTCGGTGTGGTCGGCGGTGGTCCGGGCGGCCGCGGGGAGGGCCTGGTCGGTGGGCTCGGGTTCCTGGAGGATGACGTGGGCGTTGGTTCCGCTGACGCCGAAGGAGGAGACACCGGCGCGCCGCGGGGCGTCGCCCCGGTCCCAGTCGCGTTCCCGGTCGAGCAGGCGGACCGCGCCCGAGGCCCAGTCGATGTGCGGGGAGGGGGTCTCGGCGTGCAGGGTGCGGGGCAGGATGCCGTGCCGCATCGCCATCACCATCTTGATGATGCCGGCGACACCCGAAGCGGCCTGGGTGTGGCCGATGTTGGACTTCAGCGCGCCGAGCCACAGCGGCCGGTCGGCGGGCCGGTCCTGCCCGTACGCCGCGAGCAGGGCCTGGGCCTCGATGGGGTCGCCGAGTTTGGTGCCGGTGCCGTGCGCCTCGACGGCGTCGACGTCGGCCGGGGTGAGTCCGGCGGAGGCGAGGGCCTGGCGGATGACGCGCTGCTGCGCGGGGCCGTTGGGGGCGGTGAGCCCGTTGGAGGCGCCGTCCTGGTTGACGGCGGTGCCGGCCACGGTCGCGAGGACGGTGTGGCCGTTGCGGCGGGCGTCGGAGAGCCGCTCCAGGAGCAGCAGGCCGACGCCCTCGGCCCAGCCCGCGCCGTCGGCGTCGGCGGAGAAGGCCTTGCAGCGGCCGTCGGGCGACAGGGCGCGCTGCCGGCTGAACTCGATGAAGGTGTCCGGTGTGGAGATCACGGTGACACCGCCGGCGAGGGCGAGGCCGCACTCCCCCGACTTCAGGGCCTGCACGGCGAGGTGCAGGGCCACCAGGGAGGAGGAGCAGGCGGTGTCGACGGTGACCGCCGGGCCTTCCAGGCCGAAGGTGTAGGCGATGCGGCCGGAGGCGACGCTGCTCGCGCTGCCGGTGGCCAGGTAGCCCTCCAGGCCCTCGGGTGCCTGGCGGGCCCGGGTGCCGTAGTCGTTGTAGTTGGAGCCGATGAACACGCCGGTCTGGGTGCCGCGGACGAGTTCGGGGTCGATCCCGGCCCGCTCCAGCGCTTCCCAGGAGGTCTCCAGCAGCAGCCGGTGCTGCGGGTCGACGGCCACCGCCTCACGGGGTGAGATCCCGAAGAAGGCGGGGTCGAACCGGTCGGCGTCGTAGAGGAATCCGCCGTGCCGGGCGTAGGAGTGGCCGGGCTTGTCGGGGTCGGGGTCGTAGAGGTTGTCGACGTCCCAGCCGCGGTTGTCGGGGAACTCGCCGATGGCGTCGGTGCCGTCGGTGACGAGGTTCCACAGTTCCTCGGGCGTGGTGACGCCGCCGGGGAAGCGGCAGCCCATGCCGACAATGACGATCGGGTCGTCGGCCGGTGCCGGGAGCCGGTCCGTCGTGGTGGTGTCCACGGCGGTGCCGTGGTCGTCGGTGAACAGTTCGGTGTCGAGGTGGGCGGCGAGCGCCGCGGCCGAGGGGTGGTCGAAGGCCATGGTGACGGGCAGCCGCAGCCCGGTCGCCTCGGCGAGCCGGTTGCGCAGTTCGACGGCGGTCAGCGAGTCGAAGCCGAGGTCGCGGAAGGCCCGGCCCTCGGGCACGGAGTCGATGTCGGTGTGTCCGAGGACGGCCGCGGCCTGGCGGCGGATCTCGGTGAGGAGCGCGGCGCGCCGCTCGGCGGGGGTGAGGCCGCGCAGCCGGGCCGGCAGCGGCGGGCCGTCCTGTGCGGCGGTGTCCTTCTCGGTGTGTTCGCCGTCGGTGGCGGCGGCGCGGGCCTCGGGGAAGTCGCGCAGTGCGGCGAAGGCGCGGGCGGTGACCAGTTTCCAGTCGACGTCGGCGACGACGAGGAACTCCTCGTCCTGGTCGAGTGCCTGCTGCAGGGCGGACACGGCGAGTTCGGGTTCCATGGGCGGCACGCCGTCGCGGCGCAGTCGCTGGGCGACCTCGTCGCTGACCATGCCGCCGCCGGCCCAGGTGCCCCAGGCCATGGACGTCGCGGGCAGGCCCTCGGCGCGCCGCTGGGCGGCGAACGCGTCGAGGAAGGCGTTGGCGGCGGCGTAGCTGCCCTGCCCGGCGCGTCCGAGGGTGCCGGCCATGGAGGAGAACAGGACGAACGCGGTCAGGTCGAGGTGGCGGGTCGCCTCGTGCAGGGCCAGCGCGGCGTCCACCTTCGGCCGCAGGACGCCGTGGGCGCGCTGCGGGGTGAGGCCGTCGATGACACCGTCGTCGATGATCCCGGCGGTGTGCACGACAGCGGTCAGGGGGCCGCCGCCGGGCAGGTCGTCGATCAGCCGGCGGACGGCGTCACGGTCGGCGACATCGCAGGCGACGACGGTGGCCGGGGTGCCCGACTGGGCGAGTTCGGCGACGAGTTCGGCGGCGCCGGGGGCCTCGGGCCCGTGCCGGCTGACCAGGACCAGGTGTTCCGCGCCGCCGCGGGCCAGCCAGTGGGCGACGTGGCGGCCGAGGCCGCCGGTGCCGCCGGTGACCAGGACGGTGCCGCTGGGCGACCAGGCGGGTCCGGCCGGGCGGGGGCCGTCGCCGGCGCGCACGAGGCGGCGGGCGAACAGGCCGGAGGGGCGCAGGGCGACGTGGTCCTCGTCGAGGGATCCGGACAGGGCGGCGGCGAGCCGCCGGCCGGCCCGGTCGTCCAGGGTCTGCGGCAGGTCGATCAGGCCGCCCCAGCGCTGCGGGTACTCCATGGAGGCGATCCGGCCGAGGCCCCAGGCCATGGCCTGCAGCGGGTGGTCCAGGGTGTCGTTGCGGTGCACGGAGACCGCGCCGCTGGTGGCGCACCACAGGGGTGCGTCGAAGGACGCGTCGCCGAGCGCCTGGACGAGGGTGGTCATCAGGACGAGCCCGGTGGTCAGGGCGCATTCGTCGGCCCAGGGACGTTCGTCGAGGGCCAGCAGGGACAGGATGCCGTGCACGGGGCCGTGGGCCGCCTCCTGCTTCAGCAGGTCGGCGAGCCGGTCGCGTTCGGCCTCCCGGGCTCCGATGACGAGGGTGCGCAGGCCGCCGTCCGCCCGCTCGGCCACCGACGAGGTCACACCGCGTACGAAGTCGCTGTTCTCCTGTCCCTCGGGGACGACGAGGAGCCAGGTGCCGTCGAGGGTGAGGGGCGTGTTCTGTTCGGGCTTGGGCCGCCAGGCGATGCGGTAGCGCCAGCTGTCGAGGGTGGAACGCTCGCGGTGGCCGCGGCGCCAGGAGGACAGGGCGGGCACGACCGCGCCCAGGGACTCCTGGTCCTCGATGCCGAGGGTGCGGGCGAGGCTTTCGACGTCGCCGTCCTCGACCGACGCCCAGAACCCGTCGTCGGCCAGGTCGACCCCGCCGAACATGACGGGGCCGGCGAAGGGTCCGGCCGGCTCGGGCGCGTCCAGCCAGTAGTGCTGGCGCTGGAAGGCGTAGGTGGGCAACTCGACGCGCTGCGGACGCTGTTCGGCGAACGCCTGGGTCCAGTCGACGGTGACGCCGCGTGTCCAGGCCTCGCCGAGGGAGGTGTAGAAGCGGGCGAGTCCGCCCTGACCGCGGCGCAGGGTGCCGGTGACCACGGCCTCGGCACCGGCCGCCTCCACCGTCTCCGCGACGGGAACGGTCAGCACCGGGTGCGGGCTCATCTCCAGGAACGCACCATGACCCGACGCGACCAGCGCCCGCACAGCGGGCTCCAGCTGGACGGTCTGACGCAGGTTCGTGTACCAGTAGTCGGCATCCGTCTGCGCGGACTCGATCCACTCCCCCGTCACCGTCGAGAAGAACGGCACCCCCGGCTCACGCGGAACGACCGGAGCAAGAACCTCCAGGAGTTCGTCCCTGATCCGCTCGACGTGCGCGGAATGCGAGGCGTAATCGACCTCGACCCGACGCACCCGCACCTCCTGCCCGCCCGCCCGCTCGACCAGCTCATACAGGGCGTCCGCGTCGCCGGAGACCACGACCGAGGTCGGGCCGTTGACCGCCGCGACCGAGATACGGCCCTCCCAGGCCGCGATGAACTCCTCGGCCCGCTCCCGCGAGAGCGCGACCGACACCATCCCGCCCTGACCGGCCAGCGCGGTGATCGCACGAGAGCGCAACGCCGCCACCCGCGCACCGTCCTGCAACGACAACGCACCCGCAACGACCGCGGCCGCGATCTCACCCTGCGAATGACCCACCACCGCGGACGGACGCACACCGAACGACTCCCACAACGCCGCCAGCGACACCATCACCGCCCACAGCACGGGCTGCACCACATCCACCCGGTCCAGCCCGGGAGCGCCTTCCGCGCCCCGGACCACATCCATCAACGACCACTCCACCAACCCGTCCAGCGCCGCCGCGCACTCACCGAAGCGAGCCGCGAACACCGTGGAGGAATGCAGGAGTTCCACCGCCATCCCCACCCACTGCGCACCCTGACCCGGGAACACGAAGACGGTGTCGATGTCCTCGCCGACGCGTTGGGTGGTGCCGCGGACGAGGGCGGGGGTCGCCTCGCCGTCGGTGAACGAGGTGAGGGAGGTCAGCAGTTCGGCGCGGTCGGCGCCGACGACGACGACCCGCTCCTCCAGCGCGGCGCGGCCGGTGGCCAGGGAGTGGGCGATGTCGACGGCGGCGGCGTCACCGGCTCCGACGGCGGCCACGAGGCGTTCGGCCTGGGCCTTGAGGGCCTTCTCGGAGCGGGCCGTGACGAGCCACGGGACGACGGGGCCGTCCGTCCGGGGAGCGGGCTCGGTGGCTGCCGCCCCGGGCCGCCCGGACGTGGCCGGTTCGGGCAGGGACGGTTCGAGTCCGGGCCGCTCGGTCGCGGACGGTTCGAGCTCGGGCCGTTCGGGTGCGGGCTGTTCGATGATGATGTGCGCGTTGGTGCCGCTCACGCCGAACGAGGAGATGCCGGCCCGTCGGGGGTGGCCGTTCTCCGTCCAGGGCCGGGCCTCGGAGAGGACCTCGACCGCGCCGGCCGACCAGTCCACGAACGACGACACCTCGTCTGCGTGCAGGGATTTGGGCAGCACACCGTGCCGCATCGCCTGCACCATCTTGATGACCCCGGCCATGCCGGAGGCGGCCTGGGTGTGGCCGATGTTGGACTTCACCGAGCCGAGCCACAGCGGCTGGTCGGCGGGCCGGTCCTTGCCGTAGGTGGCCAGCAGCGCCTGGGCCTCGATCGGGTCGCCGAGCTTGGTGCCCGTGCCGTGCGCCTCCACCGCGTCGACGTCGACGGCCGACAGGCCCGCGTTGGCGAGGGCGGCGCGGATGACACGCTGCTGGGAGAGGCCGTTGGGGGCGGTCAGACCGTTGGACGCACCGTCCTGGTTGATCGCCGAGCCACGGACGACCGCGAGGACCTCGTGGCCGTTGCGGCGGGCGTCCGAGAGCCGCTCCAGGAGCACCATGCCGACGCCCTCGGCCATGCCCATGCCGTCGGCCTCGGAGGAGAAGGGCTTGCAGCGGCCGTCCACCGCGAGCCCGCGCTGCCGGCTGAAGCCGACGAGGCCGATGGGCTCGCCCATGACGGCGGCGCCACCGGTGAGCGCGAGGGAGCACTCTCCGGAGCGCAGCGCCTGCAGGGCGAGGTGCAGGGCGACCAGGGCGGAGGAGCAGCCGGTGTCCATGGTGACGGCCGGGCCCTCCAGGCCCAGGGTGTAGGAGATGCGGCCGGAGGCGATGCTGGTGACGGTCCCGGTGATGAGGTGGCCCTCGAGGCCTTCCGGTACCTCGGAGCGTGACCCGTATCCCTGGTGGGAGGCGCCGACGAAGACGCCGGTGGGGCTGCCGTGGAGGCTGTCGGGGGCGATACCGGCCCGCTCCAGTGCCTCCCAGGCGGTCTCCAGCAGGAGGCGCTGCTGCGGGTCCATGGCGGTCGCCTCGCGAGGCGAGATCCCGAAGAACGCGGCGTCGAACTCGGCGGCGTCGTGCAGGAATCCGCCCTCACGGGCGTAGGTCGTACCGGCCCGGTCCGGGTCGGGGTCGTAGAGGTTCTCGACGTCCCAGCCGCGGTCGGTGGGCAGGGTGGACACCGCGTCGGTCTCGTCCAGGACGAGGTTCCACAGTTCGTCGGGGGTGGTGACGCCGCCGGGGAAGCGGCAGCTCATGGAGACGATGGCGATGGGCTCGTCGTCGGGGGCGGCGGCCACGGAGGTGGCGGCGGCCGCCGGCGCGGTGTCCTCGGCGAGGGTGTCGGGGACGAGGTTCGTGCGCAGGAAGCGGACGAGGTCGCGGACGTTGGGGTGGTCGAAGACGATCGTCGCCGGGAGGCCGAGGCCGGTGGCGGCGTTGAGGCGGTTGCGGAGTTCGACCGCGGTGAGGGAGTCGAAGCCCATCTCGCGGAAGGCGCGGGTGACGGCGACCTCGGCGCTGTCCGCGTGGCCGAGGACTCCGGCGACCTCGGTGCGGACCAGTTCGAACAGCACGCGGTCGCGTTCGGATCCGGACATCTGGGCCAGTTCCGCGCGGAGCGTGTCGGCGCGGCTGACCGCGCCGGCGACGACGGCCTCGTCGGCCTTCATCGCCTCGGCGACCTCGGGCACCTCGTGCAGGAGCGGTCGCGGGTGCGCGGCGGTGAAGACCGGGACGAAGCGCTCCCAGTCGATGTCGGCGACGGCGAGGAAGGTGTCGTCGTGGTCGAGTGCCTGTTGCAGTCCCTGGACGGCGAGTTGGGCGTCCATGAAGGGGATGCCGCGCCAACGCAGCTGTTCGCGGACGATGTTGACGGCCATGCCGCCGCCTTCGGGGCTCCAGATGCCCCATGCCAGGGACGTGCCGGTCAGGCCGCGGGCGCGGCGGTGGTCCGCGAGGGCGTCGACGTAGGCGTTGCCGGCGGAGTAGGCGCCGTGGTCGCCGCTGCCCCAGGTGCCCGCGACGGAGGAGTACAGCACGAACGCGTCGAGCCGGTCGTGGTCGAAGACGGCGTCGAGGTTGGCCGCTCCGAGGACCTTGGCGCGCAGGCCTTCGGCGAAGAAGTCGAGGTCCGTCTCGGCGAGCGGTGCCAGCAGGCCGACGCCCGCGGTGTGGACGACGGTGCGGATGGCGGGGCCTTCGGCCTCGACCTGTGCCACGAGCCGGGTCAGTGCCTCGCGGTCGGCGACGTCGCAGGCGGCGATGGTCACGCGGCAGCCGAGGGCGGTGAGTTCGTCGGACAGTTCGCTTGCGCCGGGGGCGTCGAGGCCGTGCCGGCTGGTGAGGACCAGGTGCTCGGCGCCGCTGCGGGCGAGGAGGCGCGCGGCGTGGCCGCCGAGGCCTCCGGTGCCGCCGGTGACCAGGGCGCTGCCGCTGGTGGTCCACGTCCGGGCGGCCCGGCGGCCGGAGAGCGGTGCGCGGACCAGGCGGCGGATGTAGGTGCCGGAGGGACGCAGGGCGATCTGGTCCTCGTCGCCGGCGGCGGCGAGGGTCTCCACGAGTGCCGCTCCGGTGCGCGCGTCGAGTTCGGCGGGCAGGTCGAGGAGGGCGCCCCACAGTTTGGGCTGTTCGAGGGCGGTGACCCGGCCGAGGCCCCAGACGGCTGCCTGGAGCGGGTGTGTCACGGTGTCGCCGGCGATGCCGGTGGTGGCGGACTCGGTGGTCAGCAGCCACAGCCGGGTGTCGGTCCCGGCGTCGAGGAGGCCCTGGAGGAGGGCGACCGACTGGGTGAGGCCGACGGTGGGTCCGGCGTGTCCGGGGGCGGGGCGCTCGTCGAGGGCGAGCAGGGAGACCACGCCGCGTACGGGGGTGGTGGCGTCGGCGGCGACGATGTCGGTGAGCTGTTCGGCGACGGCGGTCCGGTCGAGGTCCGTCTCGTGCATCACCAGGGGGACGGTCGCGGCGCCGGCCTCGACGAGGAGGCGGGTGACGGTCTGGACGATCGCGGCGTCCTGGTGGGTCTCGGGGACGACGACGAGCCAGGTGCCGTCGAGGGCCGGGGCGGGCGTGTCGGATTCGGGCCGGGGCCGCCAGACGATGCGGTAGCGCCAGCTGTCGAGGGTGGAACGGGCCTGCCGCCCCTTGCGCCACGACGACAGAGCCGGCACGACCGACCCCAACGACTCCCGGTCCTCGATCCCGAGCGTACGGGCGAACCCTTCCAGGTCACCGTCCTCGACACTCTTCCAGAACGCCTCGTCCACCGGATCCGCCGCGGCTGACGCCTTCGGCAACTCCAGCCAGAACCGCTGACGCTGGAAAGCGTAGGTCGGCAACTCGACGCGCTGCGGCCGCTGTTCGGCGAACGCCTGGGTCCAGTCGACGGTGACGCCGCGTGTCCAGGCCTCGCCGAGGGAGGTGTAGAAACGGGCCAGACCGCCCTGACCGCGGCGCAGGGTGCCGGTGACCACGGCCTCGCTCCCGGCCGCCTCCACCGTCTCCCCCACCGGAACAGTCAGGACAGGGTGCGGGCTCATCTCCAGGAACGCACCATGACCCGACGCGACCAGCGCCCGCACAGCGGGCTCCAGCTGGACGGTCTGACGCAGGTTCGTGTACCAGTAGTCGGCATCCGTCTGCGCGGACTCGATCCACTCCCCCGTCACCGTCGAGAAGAACGGCACCCCCGGCTCACGCGGAACGACCGGAGCAAGAACCTCCAACAGCTCATCCCTGATCCGCTCGACGTGCGCGGAATGCGAGGCGTAATCGACCTCGACCCGACGCACCCGCACCTCCTGCCCGCCCGCCCGCTCCACGAGCTCATCCAGGGCGTCCGCGTCACCGGAAACCACGACCGAGGTCGGGCCGTTGACCGCCGCGACGGAGATACGGCCCTCCCAGGCGGAGATCAGCTCCTCGGCCCGCTCCCGTGAGAGCGCGACCGACACCATCCCGCCCTGACCGGCCAGCGCGGTGATCGCACGAGAGCGCAACGCCGCCACCCGCGCACCGTCCTGCAGGCTCAACGCACCCGCAACCACCGCCGCGGCGATCTCACCCTGCGAATGACCCACCACCGCGGACGGACGCACACCGAACGACTCCCACAACGCCGCCAGCGACACCATCACCGCCCACAGCACAGGCTGCACCACATCCACCCGGTCCAGCGGACGGCCCTCACGCACCACCTCGAGCAGATCGAAGTCCACGAACTCGCCCAACGCCGCCGCGCACTCACCGAAACGAGCCGCGAACACCGGCGAAGAGTCCAGGAGTTCCACCGCCATCCCCACCCACTGCGCACCCTGACCCGGGAACACGAAGACGGTGTCGATGTCCTCGCCGGGGTTGTCGGCGAGGCCGCGCGCCACGGTGGGGGGCTGTTCGCCGCGTGCGACGGCGCGCAGTGCGGTGAGGAGTTCGGCGCGGTCGGCGCCGACGACGGTGGCGCGTTCCTCCAGCGCGGCGCGGCCGGTGGCCAGGGAGTGGGCGATGTCGACGGCGTCGGTGCCGCCGTTTTCGACGGCGGCCACGAGTCGTTCGGCCTGGGCCTTGAGGGCCTTCTCGGAGCGGGCGGACAGCAGCCAGGGAAGGGCGGTGGGGGTGGTGAGGGGGGCGGGTCCGGCGGTGTCGGTCTCCTCCGGTTCCTCGTCCTGGGGTGCCTGTTCGAGGAGGACGTGGGCGTTGGTGCCGCTGCCGCCGAAGGAGGAGACACCGGCGCGGCGGGGCCGGCCGGTCTCGGGCCAGTCGACCGCCTCCGTCAGGAGTTTCAGCGTCTCGGCGGACCAGTCGACGTGGGAGGTGGGCTCGTCGACGTGCAGGCTCTTGGGGAGGATGCCGCGGCGGAGGGACTCGACCGTCTTGATCACGGCGGCGACGCCGGAGGCGGCCTGGGTGTGGCCGATGTTGGACTTCACCGAGCCGAGCCACAGTGGCTGGTCGGCGGGCCGGTCCTTGCCGTAGGTGGCGAGGAGTGCCTGGGCCTCGATGGGGTCGCCGAGTTTGGTGCCGGTGCCGTGGGCCTCGATGGCGTCGACGTCCTGCGGGGTGAGGTCGGCGTTGGCGAGGGCGGCGCGGATGACGCGCTGCTGGGAGGGGCCGTTGGGGGCGGTGAGGCCGTTGGAGGCGCCGTCCTGGTTGATGGCCGAGCCGCGGACGACGGCGAGGATCTGGTGGCCGTTGCGGCGGGCGTCGGAGAGCCGCTCCAGGAGCAGGACGCCCACGCCCTCGCCCCAGCCCGTGCCGTCGGCGCCTTCCGCGAACGGCTTGCACCGGCCGTCCGTGGCCAGGCCGCGCTGGCGGCTGAACTCCACGAAGTTGCGGGTGGTGGCCATGACGGTGGCGCCGCCGGTGACGGCCATGGAGCACTCGCCGGTGCGCAGGGCCTGCATGGCGAGGTGGAGGGCCACGAGGGACGACGAGCACATGGTGTCCAGGCTGACCGCGGGTCCCTCGAAGCCGAAGCTGTAGGAGAGGCGGCCGGAGAGGACGGCCGCGGAGCCGCCGGTCAGCAGGTGGCCCTCGACGTCGTCGGGGGCGTTGCTGCCGTCGACGGCGTAGCCCTGGTTGCTGGAGCCGATGAAGACGCCGGTGCTGCTGCCGCGCAGGGTGTTGGGGTCGATGCCGGCCCGTTCGAACAGCTCCCAGGTGGTCTCCAGCAGGAGGCGCTGCTGCGGGTCCATGGCCAGGGCCTCGCGCGGGGAGATCCCGAAGAACCCGGCGTCGAACTCGGCGGCGTCGTAGAGGAAGGCGCCCTCACGGACGTAGCTGGTGCCGGTCCGGTCGGGGTCCGGGTCGTAGAGCGCGTCGAGGTCCCAGCCGCGGTCGGTGGGCATGGCGGCGACGGTGTCGGTGCCCTCGCTCACCACCGTCCAGAGGTCCTCCGGGGTGCGGACTCCGCCTGGCAGGCGGCAGGCGGTCGCCACGATGGCAACGGGCTCGTGCTCGCGGGTCTCGAACTCGGCGAGCCTGCGGCGCGTCTGCCGCAGGTCCGTGGTGACCCGCTTGAGGTAGTCGCGGAGCTTGTCCTCGTTGTTGTCCATGGCAAAAAGTCAGCCCTTCGAGAATCGGGAGCCATGACGGGGTTCCGCTCAGGAGATCCCGAGTTCCCTGTCGATCAGGTCGAACATGTCCTCGTCGGAGGCGGCGAGCAGTTCCTCGTCGACCGTCGCCTCTTCCGGCTCTTCGGATGCGGCCCAGGTGTCCAGCAGTGTGCGCAGTGATGCGGTGAGTGCCTGTCGTGCGGCGGGGTCGGACGCCTGCCGGTAGGCGGCTTCGAGCTGTTGCAGACCGGCGGGCAGATCGGTGGCCGGTCCGCTCGCCTCCGGCAGCAGTTCCGCTTCCAGGTGGTCGGCGAGGGCGTTCGGCGTCGGGTGGTCGAAGACGATGGTCGCCGAGAGGCGGGTGCCGAAGACCCCGCTGAGCCGGTTGCGCAGTTCCACCGCGGTCAGGGAGTCGAATCCCATGTCGCGGAAGGCGCGTCCGGGTTTGACGGTGCCGGACGGGCCGTGTCCCAGGACCGCGCCCACGTGGGTACGGATCAGGTCGACGAGCCGGCGTCGGCGTTTGGCCTCGGGCAGCGCGGCCAGTTCGGCCAGCAGGGCGGTGGCCGCGTCGGCTCCGTCGTCCTGGGTGTCGGGGCGTGCGGCGTCGCGTGCGGCGAGGAGTTCGCGTACCTCGGGCACCTCGTCGATGAGCGGCCGGTGTCCGTGGGCGCAGTAGGCGGGCAGGAAGCGGTCCCAGCGAATGTCGGCGACCACGAGGGTGCTCTCCCGGCCGGTGGCCGCCCCGGCCAGGGCGCGGACCGCGAGTTCGGGGGCCATCGCCGGGACGCCGCGGCGCAGCAGTTGCTCCCCGACCTCTTCGTCGACCATGCCGCCGCCCGCCCAGGCTCCCCAGGCGATCGAGGTGGCGGGCAGTCCTCGGGCGCGGCGCTGTTCGGCGAGGGCGTCGAGGTGGGCGTTGGCGGCGGCGTAGGGGGCCTGTCCTCCGTTGCCCCAGACGCCGGCGCCGGAGGAGAACAGGACGAAGGCGTCCAGGGGGTGGCCGCTCAGCAGTTCGTGGAGGTTCTGCGCGCCGAGGACCTTGGCGTGCATCACGGCGACGGCGTCCTCGGGTGCGAGGTCGCCCAGCGGCCGTGCCGTCTCGACCGCGCCCGCCGTGTGGACGACCGCGGTGAGGGGCGCGGTGTCGGGCACCTGGGCGAGCAGGGCGGCGAGTGCCTCGCGGTCGGCGACGTCGCAGGCGGCGACGGTCACGCGGCAGCCGAGGGCGGTGAGTTCGTCGCACAGTTCGCTTGCGCCGGGGGCATCGGGGCCGCGCCGGCTGGTCAGGATGAGGTGTTCGGCGCCGCCCTCGGCCAGGGACCGGGCGACCTGGGAGCCGAGGGCTCCCGTTCCACCGGTGACGAGGACCGTGCCGCGCGGTCGCCAGGTGTCGTCGTCGCGCGCGGACGTGGGGAGCGGTGTGCGGATCATACGGCGGACGCTGACCCCTCCCCCGCGCACCGCGAACTCGGTCTCTCGGCCGCCGTCCTCCCCGGTCTGCGGGGTGAGCAGGGCGAGCGCGAGGTGTACGGCGGACTCCGTGTCACCGGCGGGCAGGTCGACGAGGCCGCCGCAGCGATCGGGGGCGTCGAGGCCGATCACCCGGGCGAGTCCCCATACGGCCGCTTGTGCCGGATCGGGGGCGTGGTCGCCTTCGCCGGTCGAGACCGCGCCGCGGGTGAGGCACCACAGCCGGCCGGGTATCGCGGCGTCGTCGAGGGCCTGGACGAGTGCCATCGATCCGAGCAGTCCGTACGAGACGCCCGGACTGTGGTCGCTCGCACGGGTGTTGACGGCGAGCAGGGACAGGACGCCGTCCGGTGTCACGTCCGCGGGCAGGTCCGCGAGCAGTCGTCCGGCCAGTTCGCCGCGCTGGGCGGAGTCGGGCACGGTCAGCCGGACGGTCCGGGCGCCGGCGGTGTGCAGGGCGTCGAGGGCGGCCGTGACGAGAGTGTCGTCCTGGTGGCTCTCGGGGACGGCGACGAGCCAGGTGCCGTCGAGGGCCGGGGCGGGTGCCCCCGGTGCGGGTGCGGCCTGCGCGGGCCTGGGCCGCCAGGCGATGCGGTAGCGCCAGCTGTCGAGGGTGGAACGCTCGCGGCGGCCGCGGCGCCAGGAGGACAGGGCGGGCACGACCGCGCCCAGCGACTCCTGGTCCTCTATGCCGAGCGTACGGGCGAACCCTTCCAGGTCACCGTCCTCGACACTCTTCCAGAACGCCTCGTCCACCGGATCCGCCGCGGCTGACGCTTTCGGCAACTCCAGCCAGTAGCGGTCGCGTTGGAAGGCGTAGGTGGGCAGTTCGACCCGGCGGGGCGTGTAGGGGGTGAAGGCCGGTGCCCAGTCGACGGCGACGCCGCGTGTCCACGCCTCGCCGAGGGAGGTGTAGAAACGGGCGAGTCCGCCCTGACCGCGGCGCAGAGTACCGGTGACCACGGCCTCGCTCCCGGCCGCCTCCACCGTCTCCCCCACCGGAACAGTCAGCACCGGATGCGGGCTCATCTCCAAGAACGCACCATGACCCGACGCGACCAGCGCCCGGACAGCGGGCTCCAGCTGGACGGTCTGACGCAGGTTCGTGTACCAGTAGTCGGCATCCGTCTGCGCGGACTCGATCCACTCCCCCGTCACCGTCGAGAAGAACGGCACCCCCGGCTCACGCGGAACGACCGGAGCAAGAACCTCCAACAGCTCATCCCTGATCCGCTCGACGTGCGCGGAGTGCGAGGCGTAGTCGACCTCGACCCGACGCACCCGCACCTCCTGCCCGCCCGCCTGCTCCACGAGCTCATCCAGGGCGTCCGCGTCACCGGAAACCACCACCGAGGTCGGCCCGTTGACCGCCGCGACCGAGATACGGCCCTCCCAGGCCGCGATGAACTCCTCGGCCCGCTCCCGCGAGAGCGCGACCGACACCATCCCGCCCTGACCCGCCAGCGCGGTGATCGCACGAGAGCGCAACGCCGCCACCCGCGCACCGTCCTGCAGGCTCAACGCACCCGCAACGACCGCGGCCGCGATCTCACCCTGCGAATGACCCACCACCGCGGACGGACGCACACCGAACGACTCCCACAACGCCGCCAGCGACACCATCACCGCCCACAGCACAGGCTGCACCACATCCACCCGGTCCAGCCCGGGAGCGCCTTCCGCACCCCGGACCACATCCATCAACGACCACTCCACCAACCCGTCCAGCGCCGCCGCGCACTCACCGAAACGAGCCGCGAACACCGGTGAAGAGTCCAGGAGTTCCACGGCCATCCCCACCCACTGCGCACCCTGACCCGGGAACACGAAGACGGCGGACGGCGGTGTGGCGGCGGACCCTGCGGCACCGGAGGCGACGACGTCCTCGCCGATCAGCACCGCCCGGTTCTCGAACATGGAACGGTGGTTGAACAGGGTCCAGGCCACGTCGACGGGGCGTGTGCCCGTCTCGCCCGGGTCGGTGTCGCGCAGATGGGCCAGGAGTCGCTTCGTCTGCTGGTCGAGCGCCTTCTCGGAGCGGGTCGAGACCAGCAGGGGGACGGTCACGCCCGTGGGGTCGGGAAGGTCGGTGGGGGCGGGCTCGGCGGGTACGGGTGCGGGCTGTTCGATGATGACGTGGGCGTTGGTGCCGCTGATGCCGAAGGAGGAGACGCCGGCCCGTCGGGGGTGCTCGTCGCCGGTCCAGGGCCGGGCCTGGGAAAGGACTTCCACCGCGCCGGCGGACCAGTCCACGAACGGTGACACCTCGTCGGCGTGCAGGGACCTGGGCAGCACACCGTGCCGCATCGCCTGCACCATCTTGATGACCCCGGCCACACCCGAAGCCGCCTGACTGTGACCGATGTTGGACTTCACGGAGCCCAGCCACAGCGGCCGGTCCGCGTCCCGGTCCTGCCCGTAGGTGGCCAGCAGCGCCTGCGCCTCGATCGGGTCACCGAGCTTCGTGCCCGTACCGTGCGCCTCGACGACGTCGATGTCCTGGGCGGCGAGGCCCGCGTTGGCCAGGGCCGCCTGGATCACTCGTTGCTGGGAGGGGCCGTTGGGGGCGGTCAGACCGTTGGACGCACCGTCCTGGTTGATCGCCGAGCCGCGGACGACCGCGAGGACCTCGTGGCCGTTGCGGCGGGCGTCGGACAGGCGCTCCAGGAGCAGGACGCCCGCGCCCTCGGACAGGGCGAAGCCGTCCGCCTCGGCGGAGAAGGGCTTGCAGCGACCGTCCGGGGACAGGGCCCGCTGCCTGCTGAAGGCGACGAAGGGGCCGGGCCCGGACATCACGGTGACGGCTCCCGCGAGGGCGAGGGAGCACTCTCCGGAGCGCAGGGACTGGACGGCCATGTGGAGGGCGACCAGGGAGGAGGAGCAGGCGGTGTCGACCGTGACGGCGGGGCCTTCCAGGCCCAGGGTGTAGGCGACGCGGCCGGAGGCGACGCTCGCCGCCGCTCCGGTGGCCAGGTATCCCTCGGCCTCCCCCGCGGCCGCGCGCAGTTGGGCGGCGTACTCCTGGTCGGTCAGGCCCAGGTAGACGCCGGTGCTGCTGCCGCGCAGTGCCCGCGGGTCGATGCCGGCGCGTTCCAGCGTCTCCCAGGTGGTCTCCAGCAGGAGGCGCTGCTGCGGGTCCATCGCGAGGGCTTCACGCGGGGAGATCCCGAAGAATCCGGCGTCGAACTCGGCGGCGTCGTGCAGGAATCCGCTCTCACGGACGTAGCTGGTGCCGCTGCGGTCGGGATCCGGGTCGTAGAGCGCGTCGAGGTCCCAGCCACGGTCCGTGGGGAACCCCGAGATGACGTCGGCCTCCTCACGCACCACTCGCCACAGGTCCTCGGGCGAACGCACCCCGCCGGGATACCGGCACCCCATCGACACGATCGCGATCGGGTCGCCGTCCACCGCGCCCCGCGCCACCGGTGCGGCCGCCTCGGCGGGGTCCTGCCGGGAGCCGAAGGCCTGTGCGTCGATGAGGTCGGCCAGTGCCGAGATGCTGGGGTGGTCGAAGACGACGGTGGTGGGCAGCCGCAGTCCGGTGGTCCGGCCGAGGCGGTTGCGCAGTTCGACGGCGGTGAGCGAGTCGAAGCCGAGGTCCTTGAAGGCGAGTTCGGTGTCGATGTCCTCCGCGCTGTCGTGGCCGAGGACGGTGGCGACCTGTCGGCTGACCAGGTCCAGCAGGGCCGTGCGGCGGCGGGCCGGGTCGAGCGGCGCCAGGTGCTGGAGCGGCGTGGGGTCGGTTCCGGGTGCCGGGTTCTCGTCGTCGGCGGCCTGTGCCTCGGGCAGTTCGGCGAGGAGGTCACTGCGCCGGACCGAGGTGAACACCCCGGCGAAGCGGCGCCAGTCCACGTCGGCGAGCGCGATGAGTGTCTCGTCGTGGTCCAGGGCCTGCTGGAGACCGGTGACGGCGGTGTCCGGATCGATGACGGGCACACCGCGGCGGCGGAGGGTGTCCTGAAGGTTCTCGGCGATCATGCCGCCGCCCGCCCAGGGGCCCCAGGCGACCGAGAGGACGGGCACGCCGTCCGCGCGGCGCTGCTCGGCGCGTGCGTCGAGGATGGCGTTGGCGGCGGCGTAGGCGCCGTGGTCGGCGACGCCCCATGTGCCGGAGATGGAGGAGAAGTAGACGACGGCGTCGAGTGCGGCCGGGTCGAGTGCGGCGTCGAGGTGGTCGGCGCCGAGGACCTTGCCGGACAGGGTCGACACCAGGTCGGTGATCCCCGCGTCGTCGAGGGATCCCAGGGCACTGATGCCCGCGGCGTGCACGACCGTGCGGACGGGCGGTACGTCCTCCTGCTCCAGGTGCCGGACCAGCGCGGTGACGGAGCCGGGGTCGGCCATGTCGCAGGCGACGACGCTGACCGAGGTGCCCTGTTCCTCGAGTTCCCGGCGGACCTCGTCCATGCCCGGTGTGTCGGCGCCGCGGCGTCCGGTCAGGACGAGACGGGCGGCGCCCTGGCCGGCGAGCCAGCGCGCCATACGGACACCGAGGGCGCCGGTGCCGCCCGTGACGAGGACGGTGTCGCTCGGCTTCCAGGACCGGGTGGCGGGTGCCTGGCCGTACGGGGCGCGGATGAGCCGACGGCCGTAGGCCTTGCTGGCGCGGACGGCGATCTGGTCCTCGGTGCCCTGTCCGGCGAGGAGGTGGACGAGCAGCTTCAGGGTGGACTCGTCGGCCGCCTCGGGGAGGTCGATCAGACCGCCCCAGCGCTTGGGGTGTTCGAGGGCGGCGACGCGGCCGAGTCCCCAGACACCTGCCTGTACGGGTGCGGCGGGTGCCCGGTCGTCGGCGGTGGCGACGGCACCGCGGGTGAGGCACCACAGGGGTGCCTGGATCTCCGCGTCGCCGAGCGCCTGCACGAGGGTCAGGCTCACGGCCAGGCCACGGGGTACGGACGCGTGCTCGGGGTGCGGCAGTTCGTCGAGGCCGGTCAGGGAGAGGACGCCGCCGAAGGTACGGTTCTCGGCCTCGGCCCGCAGGCGTTCCGCCAGTCGCTGCCGCTCGGAGTCCGCGGTACCGACGGTCAAAACGCTGACGCCGTCCGTCCGTTCGGTGAGGGCGCCGAGGACGGCCCGGAAGAGCGGGGCGTCGTCGAACGTCTCCGGGACGACGAGCAGCCAACTGCCGTCGGCGTGCGCGCCGGTGGGCGCCTGGATGGACAGCGGCCGCCAGACGATGCGGTAGCGCCAGCTGTCGAGGGTGGAACGCTCGCGGCGGCCGCGGCGCCAGGAGGACAGGGCGGGCACGACCGCGCCCAGCGACTCCTGGTCCTCTATGCCGAGCGTACGGGCGAACCCTTCCAGGTCACCGTCCTCGACACTCTTCCAGAACGCCTCGTCCACCGGATCCGCCGCGGCTGACGCCTTCGGCAACTCCAGCCAGAACCGCTGGCGCTGGAAGGCGTAGGTGGGCAACTCGACGCGCTGCGGACGCTGTTCGGCGAACGCCTGGGCCCAGTCGACGGTGACACCGCGTGTCCAGGCCTCACCGAGGGAGGTGTAGAAACGGGCCAGACCGCCCTGACCGCGGCGCAAAGTACCGGTGACCACGGCCTCGACACCGGCCGCCTCCACCGTCTCCCCCACCGGAACGGTCAGCACCGGGTGCGGGCTCATCTCCAGGAACGCACCATGACCCGACGCGACCAGCGCCCGGACAGCGGGCTCCAGCTGGACGGTCTGACGCAGGTTCGTGTACCAGTAGTCGGCATCCGTCTGCGCGGACTCGATCCACTCCCCCGTCACCGTCGAGAAGAACGGCACCCCCGGCTCACGCGGAACGACCGGAGCAAGAACCTCCAACAGCTCATCCCTGATCCGCTCGACGTGCGCGGAGTGCGAGGCGTAGTCCACCTCGACCCGACGCACCCGCACCTCCTGAACACCGGCCTGCTCCACGAGCTCATCCAGGGCGTCCGCGTCGCCGGAAACCACCACCGAGGTCGGCCCGTTGACCGCCGCGACCGAGATACGGCCCTCCCAGGCCGCGATCAGTTCCTCGGCCCGCTCCCGCGAGAGCGCCACCGACACCATCCCGCCCTCACCCGCCAGCGCGGTGATCGCACGAGAGCGCAACGCCGCCACCCGCGCACCGTCCTGCAGGCTCAACGCACCCGCAACGACCGCGGCCGCGATCTCACCCTGCGAATGACCCACCACCGCGGACGGACGCACACCGAACGACTCCCACAACGCCGCCAGCGACACCATCACCGCCCACAGCACAGGCTGCACCACATCCACCCGGTCCAGCCCGGGAGCGCCTTCCGCGCCCCGGACCACATCCATCAACGACCACTCCACCAACCCGTCCAGCGCCGCCGCGCACTCACCGAAACGAGCCGCGAACACCGGTGAAGAGTCCAGGAGTTCCACCGCCATCCCCACCCACTGCGCACCCTGACCCGGGAACACGAAGACGGCGGACGGCGGTGTGGCGGCGGACCCAGCGGCACCGGAGGCGACGACCTCCTCGCCGATCAGCACCGCCCGGTTCTCGAACACGGAACGGTGATTGAACAGGGTCCAGGCCACATCGACGGGGTGCGCGTCCGTCTCCCGGAGGTGGGAGACAAGGCGCTCGGTCTGGTCGTCGAGCGCCTTCTCAGAGCGGGCCGAGACCAGCAGGGGGACCACGACGTCGGCGGGCTCGGCAGCGGGCTCGGCGGCCGCCGGGCCGGACGCCTCGGACGCGGGCTCGTCGGGGACGGTCGACTCGGACGCGGACGGGTCGGGTTCGGGGCGCCCGGACTCGTGCTGCCCGGGTGCGGGCTGTTCGATGATGACGTGGGCGTTGGTGCCGCTCACGCCGAACGAGGAGACGCCGGCCCGTCGGGGGCGGTCGTCCCCCGCCCAGGGCCGGGCCTCGGAGAGGACCTCGACCGCGCCGGCCGACCAGTCCACGAACGACGACACCTCGTCTGCGTGCAGGGACCTGGGCAGCACACCGTGCCGCATCGCCTGCACCATCTTGATGACCCCGGCCACACCCGAAGCCGCCTGACTGTGACCGATGTTGGACTTCACCGAGCCCAGCCACAGCGGCCGGTCCGCGTCCCGGTCCTGCCCGTAGGTGGCCAGCAGCGCCTGCGCCTCGATCGGGTCACCGAGCTTGGTGCCCGTACCGTGCGCCTCCACCGCGTCGACGTCGACGGCCGACAGGCCCGCGTTGGCGAGGGCGGCGCGGATGACACGCTGCTGGGAGAGGCCGTTGGGGGCGGTCAGACCGTTGGACGCACCGTCCTGGTTGATCGCCGAGCCACGGACGACCGCGAGGACCTCGTGGCCGTTGCGGCGGGCGTCCGAGAGCCGCTCCAGGAGCAGGACCCCCACGCCTTCGGCCCAGGCCGTGCCGTCGGCGCCTTCCGCGAACGGCTTGCAGCGTCCGTCGGCCGCGAGGCCGCGCTGGCGGCTGAACTCCACGAACATGCCCGGGGCGCCCATGACGGTGGCGCCGCCGGCGAAGGCGAGGGAGCACTCTCCGGAGCGCAGGGACTGGACGGCCATGTGGAGGGCGACCAGGGAGGAGGAGCAGGCGGTGTCGACGGTGACGGCGGGGCCTTCGAGGCCCAGGGTGTAGGCGATGCGGCCGGAGGCGACGCTCGCCGTGGTGCCGGTCAGGACGTGGCCCTCGACCGCTTCGAGCGCTTCGTGCAGGCGTGGGCCGTACTCGGGGGCGGTGGCTCCGATGAAGACGCCGGTGGGGGTGGACTGCAGTCGGTGCGGGTCGATGCCGGCGCGCTCCAGTGCCTCCCAGGTGGTCTCCAGCAGGAGGCGCTGCTGCGGGTCCATCGCGAGGGCTTCACGCGGGGAGATCCCGAAGAATCCGGCGTCGAACTCGGCGGCGTCGTGCAGGAATCCGCCTTCGCGGACGTAGCTGGTGCCGCTGCGGTCGGGATCCGGGTCGTAGAGCGCGTCGAGGTCCCAGCCACGGTCCGTGGGGAACCCCGAGATGACGTCGGCCTCCTCACGCACCAGCCGCCACAGGTCCTCGGGCGAGCGCACCCCGCCGGGATACCGGCAGCCGATCGACACGATCGCGATGGGTTCGTCGTTCGCCGCGCCCCGCGCCACGGGCGCGGCCGCCTCGGTCGCGGTGGTGTCGTGTGCGGTGTCGAGGTGGCGGGCGAGGCGGGCGGGGGTGGGGTGTTCGTAGACGACGGTGGCGGGCAGGCGCAGGCCGGCGGCGCGGTTGAGGCGGTCGCACAGTTCGACGACGGTGACCGAGTCGAAGCCGAGGTCCTTGAACGAGCGTGCGGGGTCGATGGCGTCGGCGTCGGTGTGGCCGAGGATGAGGGCCGCGCTCTCCCGGACGAGTCGGAGGCTGTCGCCGGTGCCGGTGCCGGTGGGGGTGGCGGGTGCCGGGGGGCGGTGCGCGGGGGCGGCGGGGACGGTGTGGGGGTGTGCGGGGGTGCCGGGGGTGGTGTCGATCCAGTGGCGGCGGCGCTGGAAGGCGTAGGTGGGCAGGTCGACCGTGCGGGGCCGGTGGGCGGCGAAGGCCGGGGTCCAGTCGACGTCGGCGCCGCGTGTCCAGAGTTCTCCGAGCGAGGTGTAGAAGCGGGTGAGGCCGCCGTCGTTGCGCCGCAGGGTGCCGGTGACGACGGTGTGTTCGGGGTGGGCGGCCGCGGCCTCGGCGGTCTCGCGGACCGGGGTGGTCAGCACGGGGTGCGGGCTGACCTCGACGAAGACGGTGTGTCCGGCGGCGGCCAGGGCCCGTACGGCGGGTTCCAGGAGGACGGGCCGGCGCAGGTTGGCGTACCAGTAGGCGGCGTCGGTGCGGGCGTCGCGCAGCCAGTCGCCGGTGACCGTGGACAGGAAGGGGATCTCGGGCGTGCGGGGGGTGAGCGGGGCGAGGAGGCGCAGGACCTCGTCCTGGACGGCTTCGACGTGCGCGGAGTGGGAGGCGTAGTCGACGTCGATGCGGCGTACGCGTACGCCTTGGTGTTCGGCCTCGGCGGTCAGTTCGTCGAGGGCGGTGGTGTCGCCGGAGACGACGACCGAGGAGGGGCCGTTGACGGCGGCGACGGCGACGCGGCCGTCCCAGGCGGCGATGAGGGTGCGTGCCTGGGGCTCGGGGAGGGCCACGGACATCATGCCGCTGAGGCCTTTGAGCGCGATGAGTGCCTTGCTGCGCTGGGCGACGGCCAGGGCGCCGTCCTCCAGGCTCAGCGCGCCGGCGACGCAGGCGGCGGCGATCTCGCCCTGGGAGTGTCCGACGACCGCCGCAGGTCGTACGCCGTGGGCCTGCCACAGGGCGGCCAGGGACACCATGACGGCCCACAGGACGGGCTGGACGACTTCGACGTCGGAGCGGTCCAGCGAGGGTGCGCTGGGGTCGCCGCGCAGGACGGCGGAGAGTGACCAGTCGACGTGCGGGGCGAGGGCGGCCTCGCACTCGGCGATCCGGTCGGCGAAGGCGGGTGCGGTGGTCATGAGTTCGTCCGCCATGGCGGCCCACTGGCTGCCCTGGCCGGGGAAGACGAAGACGGGCCGGTCGATGTGTCCGCCCGCGGGGCCCGGGGGGATGGCGGCGGTGAGGTGGCGCAGGATGCCGGCGGAGTCGGTGGCGGCGCCGACGGCCCGGTACGCGAGGGGGGTGCGGGTGGTGAGCAGGGACCAGCCGGTGTCGACGGGGTCGGCCTGGGCGGCGGGGTGGGCGGCGAGTCGTGCGGTCTGGGCGTGCAGGGCCTCGGGGCTGCGGGCGGACAGCAGCCAGGGCACCACGGGGGGTTCGGCGCCGGCGGGCCGTGCGGTGTCGGCTGGCCGGGGTGCGGGCGGGGTGGTCGGGGGTGCCTGTTCGAGGACGAGGTGGGCGTTGGTGCCGCCCATGCCGAAGGAGGAGACGCCCGCGCGCAGCGGCCGGCCGGGGTCCGGTGTGGTCCACTCGGTGGTTTCCAGCTGGACGCGCAGGCCGAGTCCGTCGAGGTCGATGGCCGGGTTGGGCGTGGTGTGGTTGAGGCTCGGGACGAGCCGGCCGTGGGCGAGGCAGAGGACCGTCTTGAGCAGTCCCGCGATGCCGGCGGCGCCTTCCAGGTGGCCGATGTTGGTCTTGACGGAGCCGACGGCCAGGGGGGTGCGGCGGTCGGGGTCGGTGCCGATGGCGGCGCCGAGCGCGGCGGCTTCCACGGGGTCGCCGACCCGGGTGCCGGTGCCGTGCAGTTCGACGTAGTCGATGCCGGCCGGGGCGACGCCGGCGCGGGCGCAGGCGCTGCGGATGGCGGCTTCCTGGGCGGCGGCGTCGGGGGTGGTGAGGGTGGCGCCGGTGCCGTCGTTGTTGACGGCTCCGCCGCGGATGACTGCGTGGACGCGGTCGCCGTCGGCCAGGGCCCGGGCGAGGGGCTTGAGGACGACGAAGGCGGCGCCCTCGCCGCGGACGAATCCGTTGGCGCGGGCGTCGAAGGTGTGGCACAGGCCGTCCGGGCTGAGGCCGCCGAACTCGGCGAGGGTCAGGGTGCTGTCGGGGGTGAGGTTGAGGTGGACGCCGCCGGCGAGGGCGAGTTCGCAGTCGCCGGAGCGGAGGCTGTCGCAGGCGAGCTGGACGGCGACGAGGGAGGACGACTGGGCGCTGTCGACGGTGAGGCTGGGGCCGCTGACGCCGAGGGCGTAGGAGAGGCGGCCCGCGATGAGGCCGCGGTTGAGGCCGGTGGCGGTGTGGTGGCCGACGGCTTCGGGGCCCTGCCGGTGGACGAGGGCGGCGTAGTCGGAGACGTCGGCGCCGACGAAGACGCCGGTGGCGTGCGGCAGGCCGGTCACCGGGAGCGCGGCGTGTTCCAGTGCCTCCCAGCCCAGTTCGAGGACGAGCCGGGCCTGCGGGTCCATGGCTTCGGCCTCACGGGGTGAGATGCCGAAGAAGTCCGCGTCGAAGTCGGCGGGGGCGTCGATGAAGCCGCCGCGGTAGGGGATCGTGGTGCCCCGGCCGGTGGTGAAGGCGTCGTCGTGCGGTGCGCCGGTGCGACGGTCCGCGGGGGCGTCGGTGATGGCGCTGCGGCCCTCCGTGAGCAGCCTCCAGTAGGCGTCCGGTCCGTTCGCGCCGGGCAGCCGGCACGCAAGGCCGACCACGGCCACGGGTTCGTGGGCCGAAACGGTGGTCCGGGCGTCCGCGGGTACCGGCTCGTTCATGGATGGCACTCCAAACACCAAGGCGACGGGGTCGGGGCAGCCCTCACGGTTGCACGGTGTCCGGCGCGCTCGACGCTCCTGCCAGGTGCTCTAGGGGAATTCCTAAGCGGTGCCCGGGTGCCCGGGACGTGCCGTTCGCGGGCTCTGGGACCTGTCCCCATAGCGAGGGAGGGAGGGTCCGGGCAAGGGGTCAAGTCTAGGCGTCTGCCCGAACTGCGGACGGCACGCTCAAGGGGCGGCAGCCGACTGCCGCGAGGCCTGTGCCCGGGTGCCGACCGCGTCGTGCGCGCGGGCCGATCGCTGTACCCCTTGAAGGAGAAGAGGCGCATCCATGACCGCGATGAACCTGGTGTTGCCGTCACGTGCCGTGGACCCTCCCCTCGTGTCCCGGCTGGCGGCGTCGGCGGCGGTGGTCGAGGGCGGGGTGATGAGCAATGCGGAGGTGTTCGCCTGGATCGACGAGCGGCAGCGTGCGCAGCAGCAGCATGTCGAGCGGGTGCCGTTCGCGGCTCTGCGCGGCTGGCGTTTCGACCAGCGGACCGGCGATCTGCGTCATGACAGCGGGCGGTTCTTCTCGGTGCTGGGGCTCGCGGTGCGCTCGGACTTCGGGCCGGTGCGGACGTGGTCGCAGCCGATCATCCACCAGCCGGAGATCGGGATCCTGGGCATCGCGCTGCGGGACTTCGACGGCATTCCGCATCTGCTGATGCAGGCGAAGTCGGAGCCGGGCAACGTGAACGGCGTGCAGTTGTCGCCGACCGTGCAGGCGACGAAGAGCAACTACACAGGTGTGCACGGTGGTTCGGCGGTGCCGTACATGGATGTCTTCCGCAGGCCCGGGCCGGGGCAGGTGGTCGCAGACGTCCTGCAGTCGGAGCAGGGGTCGTGGTTCCTGCACAAGCGCAACCGGAACATGGTCGTGGAGGTGGGCCCGGAGGTGGAGGCCGGCGAGGACTTCGCCTGGCTGACGCTGGGTCAGGTCAACCTGCTGCTGGGCCACGACAACCTGGTGAACATGGACGCCCGTACGGTGCTGTCCTGCCTGCCGGACTGGCGTGGCGGCGAGGAGAACCTGGTCGAGGACGCCGGCTGGTCGCTGCACACCGGCCGGGAGGTCCGGACCTGGATCACCCGGCGGCGTGCGGAGCACGAGGTGAGCGCGGCGCCGATCCCGCTGGCGCAGGCGCAGGGCTGGCTGCGGACGCAGCACGCGGTGACGCACTGCAACGGCCTGTACTTCGATGTCGTCGCGGTGGACGTGTCCTCCCGCGGGCGTGAGGTGCCCGCCTGGTCGCAGCCGCTGCTGGAGCCCCGGGGCATGGGGGTGGCGGCGCTGTTCGTGAAGCGGATCGACGGGGTGCTGCACGCCCTGCTGCGGGCCCGTGCCGAACCGGGTTTCCTCGATGTGGTGGAGCTGGGTCCGACCGTGCAGTGCGTGCCGGAGAACTACGAGCATCTGCCCGAGTCGGACCGGCCGCCGTATCTCGCGCAGGCGCTGGCGCGCCGCGACCGTGCCCGTTACGACGTGGTGCTGTCCGAGGAGGGCGGCCGGTTCCGGAACGCGCAGAGCCACTACATGATCATCGAGACGGAGAGCGACTTCCCCGCCGTGTCGGACGAGTTCCGCTGGCTGACGCCTGGTCAGCTGGATGAACTGCTGCGGTACAGCCATCACTTGAACGTGCAGGCGAGGACGCTGGTCGCGGCGCTGAGGTCGCTGTGAGCGGCGGTACGGACCGGCCGCTGCGGCTGGGCGCGCTGGGGACCTCGTCGATCGCGCGCCGTCGCGCGCTGCCGAGCGCGGTGGCCGCGCCGGAGGTGGAACTCGTCGCCGTCGCGGGCCGGTCGGCGCAGAAGACGGCGGTGTTCGCGGAGCAGTTCGGCTGTGCGGCGGAGGCGGATCCCGCGTCGCTGCTGGAGCGTCCGGACGTGGAGGCGGTGTACATCTCCACGCCGACCGCGCTGCACCACACCTGGGCGGCGCGGGCCCTGCGGGCGGGCAAGCACGTGCTGGTCGAGAAGCCGGTCGGGGTCAACGCCCACGAGGCCCGCGAGCTGGCCGACCTGGCGCGGGAGCGCGGGCTGGTCCTGCGTGAGAACTTCATGTTCCTGCACCACCCGCAGCACGACTTCGCCGCGGATCTGGTGCGCCGTGGCCGGCTGGGCCGGCTGAGCGCGATGCACGCGGCCTTCTGCATTCCTCCGCTGCCCGCCGACGACATCCGCTACGTGCCCGACATGGGGGGCGGGGCGCTGCTGGACGTGGGGGTGTATCCGCTGCGCGCCGCCCAACTGCTGCTGGGCAAGGGGCTCCAGGTGGCCGGGGCGGTGCTGCGTACCCGGCCGGACGGGCTGGACCTGTCGGGTCAGGCGCTGCTGGTGTCGCCGTCCGGTGTCCTCGCGGACGTGACGTTCGGTTTCGAGCACGCGTACACGTCGACGTACTCGCTGTGGGGTGACGCGGCGCGTCTGTCGGTGACGCGGGCCTTCACGCCGCCGCCCGCGCACCAGCCGGTGCTCGTGCTGGAGGAGCAGGACCACGAGGAGCGGTTCACGCTGCCGGCCGCCGACCAACTGCACCGCTGTCTCGCGGAGTTCGCGGCGGCGGTCCGGCGGGGCGAGGCGGGCGGCGCGGAGGAGGCCGAGTGGCGCCGGGCCGTGGTGGCGGGCATGGATCTGGTCGACCTGGTGAACAAGGTGGCCGTGCGGGTGCCCGTGGGTGACGGCCGGGAGGACCGGGACAGACCCTCCGGCGGCAGGTGAGCGCCGCTGCCCGGTCCTGACGTCCCGCCGTGCACGACGACCGGAAATCGCCCTCCCCCCGCGCGCACCCGTGGTCCACTGCCGGGCAGACCATCACAGGGGGGAGGGCCCGGAAGCCGACGAGCGTGGCATGCCACCCCGAAGACCGTCCTGCCCAGCCCAATGGCCGGCCCGGAAGCCGGCCGCACCAGAGGAGTGTCCGTCATGGCTCCCCCCACCTCTCCCGGTCCCGCCTACGACAGTCCGCCGCCCCCGCCCGCCGGGGACGCGCCGGAGACCGCCGCGTCCCCCCGGTCCCCGGCCGGGGCGTGGGGCTTCCTCGCGACCGTGGTCTGCGACATCGTCCTGCCGGCCGGCCTCTACTACGTGCTGCGCGACCTGGGCGCCGACGAGATCACCTCGCTGCTGGTGAGCGGATCGGCGCCCGCCCTGCACACGCTGTACCTTGCGGTGCGGCACCGCAAGGTCGACGCCCTCGGTGTCTTCACCCTCACGCTGCTCGCCGTGAGTGCCCTCGCTTCGGTGGCGACCGCCAGTCCGCGCATCGTGCTCGCCCGCAACAGTCTGTTCACGGCGCTGGCCGGGGTGTGGCTGCTGGTCACCCTCTTCACCGCCCGGCCCTTCACGTACCAGGCCCTCAAGGCGCTGCTGCCCGGCCGGACCGAACGGCTGGAGAGCCTGTGGGAGCGGGATGTCGCGTTCCGCCGTGTGTGGCGTGCCGTGACCGTCCTGTGGGGTCTGGGGCTGCTCGTGGACGCCCTGGCGCGCCTGATCATGGCTTACACCCTGCCGGTCGACAGCGTGCCCGCGCTGGACGCGGCCCTGTACGCGGTGACCTGGATCGTGCTCCAGATCGTCACGCAGATCTCGCTGTACCGCTCGGGCACCTTCCGGAAGATCTTCTCGCGCTGATCACCCGGCCGGAGCCGGTCCGAGGCACGACAGACTTAACGGTCGTTTAATTCGGATCTTTCGCGCCACATATGTAACTTCGAGATGATTATTCGGTTACGTGTGATCGGTGTCGGGTTCGCCTGCGGGGCGTCCGGCCGCCGGGCCGGGCGCCCGTCGGGGGCCGTCGGGCACCGGCGCGCGTACGGGCGGCCGCAAACGGGCGCCCGCGGGCGCGGGCGGCATCCGCCCCCCGCCCGGCGTCACCTCCGCAAACCTCCCGCGCCCGGGGCGCGGAGGGTGTCCCGGCCCCCTTCGGGGCCGCCCCTCACGGACCTCACCTCGGTATCCGCTCTCCCGGCCGGCGGCCCGTGCCCGGCGCGGGCCGCCCAGGTGTTCCTGGGCGCCACGCCGTCGAGCAAACTCCCGGCCCGCGGCCCCGCCGCCCGGCGCGGGCACGGCGGCCGGCGCGGGCACGGCGGCCGGGCCGGCGACGGCCGGCCGGTGCCCCGCGCACCGGCCGGGTGCGCCCCCGCGAGCCCCTCCGCGCCGGGCGCGAGGACGGCCGCACCCGTCCGGTCACCTCACGGACGGGAGGAAGGGTGAAGGTGACGTGAAGGTGTCACCGGGGTGCGGTGCGCGCGGTCCGGGCGAGGTTGTGAAGTCGGCGGCCACAGCGGGCCCGTAGGCATAACCCGACCGAATACGGCGCACGCGCCACGGGCCGCCGCCGCTTCTCCCGGCGCACGTCGAATGGGCGAGAACGCGTCCGGCCGCCGACGCCGCGGGCCGGACACGGCCGGTGTTTGGCCCCCGCGGGGGGCCAACGTTGTCACGGGCCTCCGCACGGCCCCCAACGTCCATGTGTGAAAGCCTGGTTCGCGCATATCCGGGGAAGAGCCGCGCAAACTTGAGACGCGCTGGAGACTCGCTCGAAAGACAGTTGAATCCTGCAACGCGAACGTCAATTTGTGACCGCTTTCCTCTCTTCTTGTCACCGCACCGCGCATTCGACCGCTTGGCCACCTGTCAGGGAATTCCCTGACACCGTCCCCGCCCGCACCCAGCCCCACCTGCACTTCCTGCCATGCAGGCACCGGCCAGCAGCAACCCCTGGGAACGGGCCTGACGTTGCGCCAGCCTGCCCCTCAGCCGCAGCGACGAGGGAGGCCCTGTGCCGCACGGGCGGGCCGGTGCGCCCGGGCAGGGTGTCCACGCACATGAACTGGCCCTTCTGACGGAGGAGTTGGATCATGCTCACGGGTCGGCCGGGTTCGTCCGGCTGAGCGGCGAACCATGGGTCGGCAAGACCCGTCTGGCGCTCCGCCTGGCCCGGGCCGCCGCACACCGGGGGTGGGCCGTGGCGTGCGGCCGGGCCGCCAGGGACGGGACCGGACGTCCCTTCCACGCGCTGGTGGACGCGCTCGACGACCAGCTCGCCGCGGCGGACCCCGCCGTCCTGGAACGGCTGGGTCCGGCCCGGCTGCGCGTGCTGGCCCAGGTCTTCCCCGCCCTGGGCGGCTCCGTCCCGCACGGCCCGCCGGAGGCCGATGTCCACGCGGTCGCGCGGGCGTTGCGTGCCGTGCTGGAGGAACTGGCCGGCCGGCGCGGGCTCCTGCTGGTGCTGGACGACGCGCACCGCGCGGGGTGGGAGGTGGCGGAGTTCGCCGAACACCTGCTGCGCCACCCGCCCGACGCACCCGTGCTGACGGTGCTCGTGCACCGCGGCAGCGGGCCGGGCGCCGGACGGCTGGCCTCGCTCGCCCACCCCGACGGCGCGGTGCGCCACATCCCGCTGCGGCCGCTGGCGCGCGAGGCGGCCGCGGCGCTGCTGCCCGAGGGGCTCGCCCCGCTCCACCGGGAGCTGGTCCTGCGGGACGCGGAGGGGGTGCCGGGGCTGCTGCGGGCGCTGTCCGACGGTGAGCCGCCCGACGCCGCGGGAGTCCCCCACAGCAGTCTCGAACTGGCCTGCGGGCCCTCCCCCTTGGCGCCGTCCGCCCCGGCGCTGGACCTGGGCGCGCTGTCCCCGCTCGCCCGGCTGGCCGCGGACGCGGCCGCCGCCGCGGGCGACCCCTTCACCGTGGAGACGGTGGCGCACACGGCGCCGCTGCCCCTCGGCCTGGCCCTGCGCGCGGTGGACGAACTGCACAGCGAGGGCATCCTCGTGCCGGACCCGCGGGCGGGGTGGTCCCGCTTCCGCCGGCCCGCGGCCCGGGCCCTGGTGCACCAGGCCGCGGGGGCCGCGCAGCGGCGCGCGGCCCGGGAGCGGGCGCTCGCCGCACCGGACGCCGGAGACGACACCGGCGGCGCGGTCCTCGCGCTGCTGGAGACCGCCGGGCCGCCCACGGCCGCGCAGGCGGCCCTGCTGGAGAGCTGCGCGCGCACCACGGTGTTCACCCAGCCGGCCCGCGCGGAGCGGGCCGCCCGCCGGGCGGCGGAACGGCCCGGCGCCCCGCCCGGCCCGCATCTGCTGCGCTGCCAGGCCCTGGTGCTGTGCGGGCGGCCGGCCCAGGCGCTGACCGAGTACGCGCGGCTGTGGCCACGGCGGGAGGCCGCCCCGCCTCCCGCCACCACCGAACGCACCGAACGCACCGAACGCACCGAACGCACCGACACCACGGTGTGGACCGAGGCCGCGGTGTGGCGGGCCCGGGCGCTGCGGCTGCTGGGGGCCCGCCCGCAGGCGAGACGGGTGCTGCGCGCGGTGTCCGCCGGTGACCGGGCCGCCGTTCCGGCGGCGCAGGCCGAACTGGCCGCGCTGCTGCTGGAGTCGGGGCGGCCGGCCCGGGGGGCCGCGCTCGGCGCCGCCCGCCGCGCGGTGCGCTGCGCGCCGCAGAGCGACGTGGCCGCGTACAGCCACGCGCTGGCGCTGCTGGCCGCCGCGCACGCGGCGCAGGGGGCGCGGGAGGCGGCTCTGGAGGCGGCCGGGGAGGCCGGACCGCTGCTGTCCGGGCTCGGACCGGAGGAGGCCGCTCCGGTCGTGGAGGCGTGGCGCTGGCTGGGCGAGGCCGTGGCGGACGGCGACGCCCGGCGGGCCCGGCAGTTCTTCCGGCACGGTTTCGACCTCGCCCTGCACCACGGGCAGGGGCATTTGCTCGGCCCCTTCGCGCTGGGGCTGGCACTGGCCTGCCTGCATTCCGGTGAACCGGCCGCCGCCGCCCGGCACGCCCGTTTCGCCGCCGCGGAATTCGACCGGCTCACCGCCTACGATTCCGCGGCCACCGCTCAAGATCTCCTCGAATTCATCGAAAGAGGACCCGAACGCAATCCGGAGAACGATTTCGGAATTCCGCTCAGCACGCGCGAGAAGGAAATCGCGATGCTGATAGGCCCGGGTCTCACGAATAAACAGATCGCGGCCCGCATGAACATCAGCATCAAGACCGTGGAAACTCATCTCGGCCGCATATTCAAGAAGCTCGGGGTGAGATCACGGGCCGAGGTCGTCTTCCGGCTCAGTATTCCGGCGGCCGGGTTTCCGCCACCGGACGAGGAATGCGGGCCCGCCGCGCGGCGGCCGGCCACCGTCCGTTCACCCGCACCCGGAGGGCACCCTCCCGGTTCCGGGTGAACGGACGGTGGCACGGGGGTCCGTCCGCGCGGACGGTTCTGCCGTTGGCCGGTGCCTGAGGCAAAACCGCCGGGAAGCGGACCCGGTACGCCCGCTACGGGCACCTTTGCGGCCACAAAGACCCGGCCGGGGCCGGCGCCCGGACACCGCTCCCGGGGCGAACGCGCAGGTCCGGAGCGGTGTCAGAGGGTCCTTCTCCCCCGACGCCGGGCGGCGCCGGACCCGGCGGGGCCCCGCCGGGCGGGCCGGTGCCGGCCGCGCCGCGCACAAGGCCACCCTGCACGCACCCCGCCGCCCCAGACCGACCGACCGCCCGGTACGGACCTTTCCGCCAGGTCCGCGGGCCGCCGTCATGCACAGGAGCGGGCGCCGCGTCCAGGCCCTTACGGGCAGAGTGTCGGCCACGAAGAGGACGCGCCCCGGGGCCCCGGCCGCCGCGCCCCACGGGCCCGCGGCCGGGTGCGGCAGGCCCCTGATCCGGCCAGGCGCCGCCGGGACCCCGCGGCCCCCTCGCGCCGGGCCCCGCCGGACCGGCGCCGACCGCTGTCCGTGCCACCGAACAGGCCTTACGCCGTCCCGGACCGTATACCCCGGGCCGCACACCCCCGCCGGGCGGCCGCGACGCGCCCGGGCGCCCCGCGGGAGCCCGGCCGTCCGGCGGGAGCGGCCCGGCTCCCCCGGGCCGCGCCGCGAGGAGTCCCGCCACGGCGGCCGCCGCCCGTCATCGCACCCGCTCCCGCGCCGCGCCCCACGGGGCCGGGGCGCGGGTCCGCGCGGGCCGCCGCGGCCGCCCGGGATCCGTCCGCCGGCCCGGCGGACCCCGTACAGCAGGACGGCCCGCCGGTTTCCGCGGCGGGCCGTCCGACCGGTCGGGCCGACCGGCCGGCTGCCGGTTCGACGGGCCGGCTGGTCAGGTCGGGCCCGTCGGGTGGAAACATGAGCAAAGCCCGCTTTGCGGACATGCCGACGGGCGGCCCGGGAAGCACCGGCCCGCCCGCGTCACAGCTGGTCCATCAGCCCCACTGGTCGTCCCCGAGCGGCGCCGCGTGCACGGAATGCGACGAAGGTGTCGACACGGCCACCTGGCCGTGCGCAATCGCGGGAACCGTAATGTTGGCGCCGAGTGCGCCGATGAATCCGGCAGTGGCCAGAAGTCCAGCGGTCGTGATTCGCAGTACAAGCTTGCTCATAGCTACCCCCAAGTTCGACAGTTGGCCGTGCAGCAGCAAGACTCGCCGACCCGGGTTCTCCGCCCAACCCATTCCTGGTGTCGTAAAGTTGCCTGACAAGAAGTTCCGTCGCGCGGGAATGCGAGCCTCCAGTGCCTGAAAGCTCTCTCCCTGCAGGCGCTTTCGCCATGCTGGATGACGCAGAAGCGAAGGCGTACCGCAATGCAGTCCTGCTGGGCCGCTTTGTCCGTGAGGAGATGGCGACCGCCCTCGGCGTCTCCCTGGAAAAGGTGGCACAAGTCGAGGAGCGCCTGACGGCGCTCAGCCTGCTGCGCCCGCTGCCCGGCGAGCCGGACCTGCTGGTCCCGGTGAGCCCCGACACTGCGGTGGCCGACCTCGTGGGGCCGGCCGAGGGCCGCATACGCGACCTGCAGCGGGAGGTCACCGAGATACGTGACCAGATGGGCGCGCTGCGCGCGACCTACTTCGAGAGCCGCCAGCAGCGCAACCAGGCCGAGGCCTTCGACGTGATCAGCGACATCAACGCGCTGCAGGCCGTGCTGGACGAGCAGGGCGAGCGCTGCCGCACCGAGATGCTCAGCGCCCAGCCCGGCGGTGCCCGCCCCTCCAGCCTGCTGGCCAACGCCCGGCCCAGAACCCTGGAACGGCTCAGACGCGGGGTGCAGATACGTCACCTCTACCAGCACACCGCGCGCAGCGACCTGGCCACCGCCTCCTATGTGCGGGCGATCACCGAGCACGGCGCCGAGGTGCGCACCACCGACGAGCTGATCGACCGGATCGTCATCTACGACCGGGAGGTGGCCTTCCTTCCCGAGCAGCACGTGGGCGGCCGGGCCCCCGGGGCGGTGGTGGTGCGCGAGCCGACCCTGGTGGCCTTCATCTGCCGGGTCTACGAGCATCTGTGGTCCGGGGCCACCCAGTTCGTGCCCGGGGCCGAGGACAGCAGCGAGATCACCGACGACCTGAAGCGGTCGATCATCCGGCTCATGGCGCAGGGCTACAAGGACGAGCTGGTGGCCCGCAGGCTGGGCATGTCGGTGCGCACCTGCCGCCGCTACATCTCCCAGATCATGCTGAGCGTCGACGCCAACAGCCGCTTCCAGGCCGGGGTGCACATCGCGCTGACGGGACTGCCCGACCTCCAGTAGACCGGCCGGCACTGCCTGCCAGGCCACAACCTGTCACCGGACGCAAGTGGCCTTACCGCCCCGCTCCCCGGCAGGCTGGTACGACCAGTCACATCGAGCCAGGACACCGCCGAGGAGTGTGAGGCGTTGGAGACTTCCCGGCCCGCGCCGCCGGGGTACGGACACGGCAGCCGCCATCTGGTGCACCGGCCGCAGTGCTTCGGCCCCCAGACGCCCGACAGCCCCGACGACCGGTCGCAGGAGTTCGTCCTGACCGGTGAACTGCCCACCTCGCACCCGCTGTTCAACGACGGGCACGACCGCTTCCACGACCTGCAGGCGGCCATGGCGATGGTCCGCCAGGTCAGCGGCGGGATCGGCCAGGCCCACTTCGGGGTCGCGGCCGACCGGGTGCCGATCTTCTACCGGTTCGGCCTGGAGATGGACGAGGTCAGCGCCTGGCGCCGGCACGCGGGACCCGGCACACTGACGACGACCATGCGGGTGCGGCCGGACAAGGTGATCTCCGGCGTCCCGCGGGCCCTGGAGTTCGACGCGCGCCTGGAGATCGACGGGGTCGCGGCGGGCACCGGGTCGGCCAATCTGCTCTTCCTCGCCCCGATGGCGCACCGCAGCCATCGCGAGCACTCCCGTCACACCGTCCTCGCCACGGCCGGGCAGCAGCATCCCGGGCACGACGACACCACCGACACCACCAGCAGGTCACCGGGGCCCGCTCCCGCGGACGTGGGGCGCGCCAGCGCCGCCAACGTCCTGCTGCGCCCCCCGGTGACCGTCAACGGGCAGCGGCTGTCGGCCGCGGTGCTCGCGCCCGACACCTGGCGGGCCGGCGCGGTCCGCCCGGACCGGGTGACCTCATCCGCGCTGCTGCTCGAAGTGCTGCGCCAGACGGCGCTGTTGACCGCGCACCGGCTGCACGGCCTGGACCCGCGGCACTGTGCGCCCGTGGCCATGCACACGCATTTCCGGGGCCACGCGGAGCCCGATCTGCCGCTGCGGTGCGTGGCGGTGGCGCAGTCGGTCCGGCAGGACGCGCTGGGGCGGCCGCTGGTGGCGATGACGCTCGCCCTGACCCAGGCGGGGAGGGCGGTGACGGAGGCGGCGGTGTCAGTCGTCGAGGATCTGTGACCACTCCTCCTGCTCGGCGTCCAGTGCCTCCTGGATCGCCGCGACGGCCTCGGCGTCGAGCATCGTGGTGATCTCCGTGTCCAGGGTGCGGCCCATGCCGGCATCGTAGACCGCGATGCTCACCACGAACTCGGTGCCGCCGCTGTTGAGGACGAGGGTGCGCAGGGTCCACTCGTCACCCGCTCCGGCCGTGCCGTCGGGCCGGTTCAGCTGCACGGGCCTACTCTGCGGGCCGAAGCCGAACTCGTTGAAGCGGAACTGCATGCCCTGGCCGATCGCCTTGCTGTAGGCCTCCTTGAGCGTCCACAGCCGGACCAGGCTCGGGTTGCGTTCCGGCTCCGGCAGCCTCGACAGCATGCGCTGCTCGTCGGGGGTGCAGATGAGCCGGGCCAGGCCGCGGGCGTAGATGCTGCGGTCGGCGCGTTCCGCGTCCACCCCGATCAGGCCGCTGCTGGTCAGGCCGACCAGCAGCAGGTCGTCGGTGTGGCTGAGGCTGATGTCGATCTGGTCGCAGCCGCGCAGGTAGGGGCGTCCGGTCGGCCCGTAGGCCAGTTCCAGGTCGATCGCCTCGGCCCGCAGGGCGGCCGCGGCGGCGTGTTTGAGCAGCCGCCGTGACGCCGCGTACCGGCTCTGGATGTCCGGGTGTCCGATGTCGCGGTAGCGCGACCAGTCGCGGCCCAGCACCGCGCGCAGGGCGGGGCCGTCCGGTGCCCGCGGCCGCCAGTCGGCGAGCCGGCCGTGGACCACCGCCGTGCCGTAGCGCCGCAGGTCCTCGCGGACCGCCGCCCAGTCGCTGTCCTCGGCTGTCACACCGATCAGGCCCCCGCCGACGGCGTTCATCGGGTGTCCCTCCCCTCGGTGGTGACCAGTGAGTGGATCTCGCGCATGCTACGGGCTTCGAGCAGGCGGCTGACCGGGACGCTGCGGCCCGTCTCGCGTTCCAGGAGCATCAGCAGGCGCAGCAGGTGGACCGAGTCCCAGTCGGGCAGCTGGTCGAAGTCGGCCGCGGCCTGTTCCTCGGTCAGGTCCAGGCCCAGGCCGTCGCGCACCGCTTCGAGGAAGCCGGCGAGGCCGGCCGTGCTGTCACGACTCATCGGCGTCTCCTTCGAAGTCGGCCCGCACACTCAGGTGGCCGGGCGGGGCGGGGATGTCCTTCAGGTCGTGCCGGAACAGTGTCTCCGCGCTGTCGCCGGGGGTGTCGGGCACGAAGCCGAGTGAGGGGTAGAAGCCGCTCGCCCGTCCGTTGCCGCGGGTGGCGCGGTAGCGGGCGCGGACCGCGGGCAGGCCCAGGTCGCGGGCGTGGGCGAGGACCGCGGCCAGGCAGCCGTGTTCGATGTCGCGGGCCAGTACCCGGCAGCTGAGCAGCATGTTGTCGATCGTCAGGCCGTCCGGGGCGCGGCGGGTGAAGATCGCGCCGACCAGGCCGCTGTCGCCGTACCGGTCGCTCACGCGCACCGTCAGCGGGCGGCGGCCCCCGGTGCACAGCTGCTCGGGCGGGAGGCGTTCGCCGGTGAGGTTGAACTGGTTGGTGCGCAGCGAGAGTTGGGACAGCCGCGGTAGTTCGTGGGGGCGGGGCGGGGCGATGCTGACGACGATGCCCAGTTCGCGCAGGTACTCCTCGTGCGAGCCGGTCGCGCCGCGCAGCCGGGCCCGGGCGTCGGCGCCCCGGTACTGGGCGGCCCGGCCGCGGTCCTCGTCGGTCACGTGCGGGGTGTCGAACCAGCCGTCGGCCAGCAGCCGGGTGACGTGCCAGGCCGGTTCGGTGCCCAGCGGGACGACGGGGGTGTCGGGCAGGCGGTGGCGGACCAGGGCGCGTTCGGCGGGGTTGTCGTCGGCGAACACCAGGGCGTCGGTGGCGATGCCCAGCCGGCCGGCGATGGTGCGCAGGGCGGTGTCCTTGGGGTCCCAGCCGGCCTGCACGCTGACGAAGTCCTCGGCGCGCAGGGTCATCTCGGGGTGGTGGGCGAGGACGTCCCGGACCGGGCCTGGGTCGTTCTTGCTGCTGACGGCGAGCAGGACGCCCTGGGCGGCGAGTTGCTTGACGACCCGTTGGAGCGCGGCGTACGGCTCGCCCCGGGGGGTGGGCCCGCAGGTGATGCCGTCCGGTCCGTCCTCGCTCAGCACCCCGTCCCACAGGGTGTGGTCGAGGTCGAGGACCAGGCATTTCTTCGTCATGCCGCGCCGGGCGCGCAGCACGTGCACGGCCTCGCGGGCCAGGGCGGCGAAGAGGGCGGCGCTGAAGGCGCTGCGGGTGTAGAGGGCTAGCCGGGCGTCGGTGGCCGGTCCGGTGGCGGCGATGAGCGGGTCGAGGTCGACGACGGCCAGGGCGGGGTGGTCGCCGGGCAGCCGCAGCAGGCGGGCGTTGAACTCCCGCCACACCGCGCCGAGCAGGGCGCGCTGTCGCTGGTCGATGATCTGGTGGGTGGCGGCGCGGGGCAGCGGGAGGGTGTTGAGGACCAGGGCTCCGGTGCCGTGTGCGGTGTGGGCGTCGGCGACGGCGCGCAGCTGGTCCAGGAGCCGGGCGCAGGCCTGTTCGGCGTCGTCGACGCTCCAGGGCGTCACGAGCTGTTCCAGGACGGCTTCGGGTCCCAGTACACAGATCGTCAGTTCCGGTCTGTGGGAGCGCAGTTCGCTGTGTTCGTCGGTGAGGTCGCGCAGGTAGGCGCCGTGGTCGCCGGTGACGAGGCGGCCGAGCAGGCCGTGCCGGGCGAGTTCGGCCGTCAGCGGGTCGGTGAGCTGGGCGGTGGCGGAGTGCCCGGTGACGGCCACGGTCGGCACGGGGGTGTGCGGATGGTGGGCGAGGACGTCGTCGGGGCTCAGCCGGGTCAGCAGGCTTCCGCAGCGGGTCAGTTCGTCGGCGGTCTGTTCCTCGGTGCGGTCCGCGGCGTCGGTGACGGCGGTCAGCAGGGGGGCGACGTCGGGGTAGGCCGCGGCCAGCCGGCCGGTGCGGTGCAGGGTGCGCAGTTCGTCCAGGGCGGTGGTCATCGGGCGGGCCCTTCTTCCCCGGGGCCGGCGGCGGGCCGTCGCAGTGCCAGCCCCGCCTTGATCCATTTGCTGGACTCGACGACCACGGACAGGGCGCGTTCCCCGGGGGCCAGCCGGTCCATGAGCCGGTCGAGCTGGAGCAGGGGCAGGGCGTTGCCGGTGTTGCCGGTGTCGCGTACGCAGGAGACCTCGCGGCAGCCGGGCGGCAGGCCGAGGCCGGCGACGATCCGGTCGGTCATGTGTCCCGACAGCTGGGGCGGCAGGACGGCGTCGACCTGCTGCGGGGTCCAGCCCGCGGTGCTGAGCAGTTCCCACACGATCTCGCCGGCGAGGGCGGGTACCTCCTCCTCGATGGTCTTGTAGTCCTCGAAGAGCATCTGGCGGTCGGGGTCGGGTTCGGTGATCCCGCGCCAGCCCACGACCTGTCCCGGCGGGCGTCCCTGTCCCGCGAAGCGGTGCAGCAGGCCGTGTACGGCCAGGGCGTCGCCGTGCGGGTGCGTGGTGACGACCGCGGCGGCGGCTCCGTCGCCGAACAGGACGTAGTTGACGAGTTCCTGGCCGGCGAGGGTGGTGGCGTCCCGGCCGGCCTGGAGGAAGCGGGCGGTGACGTCGCCGGAGACGACGAGGCCGGTGCGGTGGCCGCCGGCGAGCAGGGCGCGGGCGACGTCGAGGGCCTGGACGGCGCCCGAGCAGCCGGCCTGGAGCTGGTAGGTGGGCAGGTGGTTGAGGCCGAGCCGGTCGGCGGTCTCGTTGGCGGTGGTGGGCAGCAGGGTGTCGGGGGTGGCGGTGGACAGCACCAGGAAGTCGAGGTCGGCGGCGGCCAGTCCGGCGGCGGCCAGGGCCCGGGCCGCGGACTCGGCGCACAGGTCGCCGAGGGTGTGGGTGATCTTTCCGGTCGCCAGGTCCCAGCCGAAGTGGCGGGTGCCGGTGCCGACGAAGAGGTCGATCCACTCCTCGCTGATCCCGAAGGCGCGGCTCAGTGCCGCGTTGTCGACGGGTTCGGCGGGCAGTGCGCTGCCCGTGCCGGCGATGTGCATGAGTGCGGTGCGCGCTGTCATGGCGTGGCCCCCGTGCTGGTCAGTTCGCGTACGAAGGCGGCGAGGGTGCCCACGGACTTCAGCGCGGGCAGCAGTTGCGGCACGGTGATGTCGGCGCCCCGCGGGAGTTGTTGTTCGATGCGGTTCTTCAACTGCATGATCATCACCGAGTCGAAGCCGAGGTCCTCGTAGAGCCGGGCCTCGGCGTTGACCTGTTCGGGTGCGTAGGCGCCGACCTCGACGACGGCGTCGATGACCGCGCTGAGCGCGGAATCGGGCCGGGTGCCCGGCGGGGTGCCGGGGTCCTCGGGGTGCGGTGGGCGGTCCGGGCCGTGGGCCGCCGGCCGGTGGGTGGTGTCCGGGGCGGTGGGCGGCGGGGCGGGGTGGGCGGTGGTCTGTCCGAAGCGGTGTGCGGCGGAGAAGACGTAGGGGGCGAGGCGTTCGGTGCGGCGGTGGGCGGGCTCGTAGAGGGCGTCCCAGCAGGGTTCGACGCCGCTGAGGTAGAGGCCGCCCACGGTCTCGGCCAGGTCGGTGAAGGTGGCGGCCCGGCCGGGGGCGGGGTGCAGCAGCCGGATGCCGGTGGGCAGGTCGCCCTGCCGGACGAGGTTCAGCAGGTGGGCGGCCGGGCCGAGTTCGACCAGGCAGGTCGGGGCGGCCTCGGTCATCAGGGCGGACAGTGCGTCGGCGAAGCGGACCGGTGTCACGGCCAGGTCCGCCCAGTACGCGGTGTCCGGGATCTCGTCGCGCAGCATCCGGCCGTGGCGGGCCGAGGCCAGGGCGATTCTGGCGGGGCCGGCCGTGACCGGGCCGGCCAGGGCGGCGATCCGGGCCTGCAGGTCGGTGTCCGCGGAGCCCTGGGCGGCGTGCGGGACCGGGAGGCGGCGGGTGTTCAGGCCGCGGGCGGCCAGGTCGGCGGCGGCCTGCCGCAGGACGTCGGCGGTGCCGGAGACGACGGTGTCGTGCGGGCCGTTGACGGCGGCGAGGAACAGGCCGGGGCGGGCGGCGAGGAGGTCGGCGAGTTCCTCCGGGGTGGCGCGCACGCTCAGCATGCCGCCGTCGGGCAGGTCGTGGGCGGCGGTGGCGTGGGCGGCGACCAGGCGTGCGGCGTCCGGCAGGGTGAGCATGCCCGCGGCCACCGCGGCGGCGATTTCGCCGGTGCCGTGGCCGAGGACGGCGTCGGGCACCACGCCCAGCTCGGCCAGGGTCCGGGTGAGGGCGTGGGCGACCGCGAACAGGGCGGGCTGGGCCCAGCGGGCGTGGTGGATCGCGGGGTCGTCGGCGAGGATCAGGTCCCGTACCGAGCCGCCGGTGTGGGGGCGCAGCGCGTCGTCGGCCTCGTCGAGATGGCGCCGGTAGAGGACGGATTCGCGGTAGAGGGCGGCCGTCATGCCGGGCTCCTGGCAGCCCTGTCCGGGGTAGAGGAAGGCGACGGCGGGCGGGCGCAGGGCGCGGTCGGTGACGCGGGCCAGGGTGTGTTCGTCGGCGGCGGCCGCACGGAGGGAGTCGGCGAGTTCGGCCGTGTCGCGGGCGGTGAACACGGCCCGGTAGGGCAGGCCGGTCTTGACCTGGTTGCTGGTCCAGCACACCGAGGCGGCGTCGCCGCGCGGACGGCGGGCGAGCGCTTCGGCCTGGGCGGTGAGGTTGCGGCGCAGGGCCTCGGGGGTGTCGGCGGAGAGGGTGAACGCCCCGGCGGTGGCCGGTCCGCGCACGGCGGTGACGGGGGTGCGGGGTGCGGAGGCCAGGACGGCGTGGGCGTTGGTGCCGCCCATGCCGAAGCTGCTGACGGCGGCGACCACTTCTTCGGCCGGCAGCCGCAAGGGGGCCTTGAGCAGGCTCAGTCCCCGTTCGGCGAGGCGCAGTTGGGGGTTCTCGCGGGTGGCGAAGCGGCTGGCGGGCACGATGCGGTGGTGCAGGGCGAGGGCGGTCTTGATGAGGCCGGCGATGCCGGCGGCTCCTTCGGTGTGCCCGATGTTGCCCTTGACCGAGCCGATCGCGCAGGGTTCGTCGCGGGGCACCGCGTGCACCTCGCCGAGGGCCGCGCACTCGATGATGTCGCCGAGCGAGGTGCCGGTGCCGTGTGCCTCGATGAAGCGGACCTGGTCGGCGTCGACGCCGGCCCTGCGGTAGGCGGCGGCCACCACGGCCTGCTGGGACCAGCGGCTGGGTGCGCTGACGCCGTTGCTGCGGCCGTCCTGGTTGACGGCGGTGCCGCGGATGACGGCGTAGACGCGCTGGTGGTCGTCGAGGGCGTCCTGGAGGCGGCGCAGGACCACCACGCCGACGCCGTCGCTGCGGCCGATGCCGTCGGAGTCGAGGCTGAAGGGCTTGCAGCGTCCGTCGGGCGCCTTGAGTCCCATCTGCTGGTAGACCATGCCCAGTGCGGGGGTGAGCACGATGTTGACGCCGGCGGCGAGCGCGGTGGAGCACTCCCCGGACAGCAGTGAGTTGACGGCGAGGTGCACGGCGACCAGGGACGAGGAGCAGGCGGTGTCGACCGCGAGGCTGGGGCCCTTGAGGTCGAGGTGGTAGGAGATCCGGTTGGCCGTCATGCCCGCGCTGCTGCCGGCGCCCAGTTGCGGGGTGACCCGCGCGTAGTCGCCCATGTGGAGCTGGGCCCACTCGCTGCCCATCACCCCGACGAAGACACCGGCGTCGCTGCCGGCGAGTGCGGACGGGGCGCGGCCGGAGTCCTCCAGGGCCCGCCAGGCGCACTGCAGCAGGAGCCGCTGCTGCGGGTCCATGGCGGCCGCCTCGCGGGGCGCGATGGTGAAGAAGTCGTTGTCGAAGGTGGTGACGGTGTCGACGAAGCCGCCCTGGACGGTGTCGTCGAAGCCGGGGCCGCGGCGGTCCTCGGGCAGCGGGCCGATCGCGTCGCCGCCGCGCATCAGCAGGTCCCAGTAGGCCTCGACGCCGTGGGCGGCGGGAAAGACGCAGTCCAGACCGACCACGGCGACGGCGTTCACCGTTGCCACCGGTCGGGGTCCGCGCCGCGCGCCGTCAGATGGGCCGTCAGGTGGGCGACGGTCGGATGGTCCCAGACGAGCGAGGGTTCGACGACGATGCCGAAGTCGTCCTCGATGTCGCCGCACAGGCTGAGCGCGCACACGGAGTCCATGCCGTACTCGGCCAGGGGCACCGTCGCCTCGATGTTCTCGGGCAGCCGGTCCAGGTAGACCGCCAGGTGCGTGATCAGCCACTCGTGGAGCGGGGCCTCGGTGTGCCACGGCGGGGAGGGAGTCATCCCTGAAGGCTCCTTGTCCTGATACGGGCCCGTGCTCAGCCCGGAATCGGTGTGTTGTGCAGGTCGAAGCCGCGCCGGTCGCCGTAGCGGGCCAGGACCTCCCGGTGGACCCGGGCGGTGCACTCGGCGGGCAGGTCGGAGGCGGGGATGCCCAGCCGCCGGGCGATGCGGTGCAGGGCGGCGGCGGCCCACGCCGGGTCGGCGAGGAAGGGGTCGGGGCCGCCCCGGTTGTGGTGCCACACGCCCAGGACGCAGGCGGCGGCGAGCACCAGCACGTAGCGGTCGGTCAGGGCGAACCAGGCCGGGCCCACCGGGTGGGCGGCGTCGGGGGGCGGCAGCGCCAGGACCCGGCTGCGCAGTTCGTGCAGTTCGGCGCTCATCTGGCCGGCCAGATGGCGCAGCGTGCGCTCGACGGCGGTGGAGCCGGGCACGGACGCGGCGGTGGCCAGCAGGGAGGCGCTGACGCTGTCGCGGCCGCAGGCCAGCGACAGTTGCCCGTAGTCGAAGGGCGGCAGCGGGGCGCCGGGGTGGAACAGGGAGGCGGGTGCCTCGGCGCTGGTGAACCAGGACTTCTCGGCGAGGGATCTGAGCTGCGGGATGATCGTGGCCTGGCAGGCGGCGGTGCCGGCGTGTCCGAGGCTGACCACCGGCACGTCGCGGATGTGTTTCTGGAAGATGCCGACGGTGCCCTCGCGGGTGTAGATCTGCGAGCCGAGCACGGTCGCCAGGTCGTACATGGTGTCGCTGAGCACCTGGGGCAGCAGCAGTTTGACCGCCGCGGAGTAGATGCTGGTCTCGGCGGGCAGCAGGTGCAGCGCCCGGGTGGCGACCACGGCCAGGCAGTCGTAGAGCAGCAGGTTGACGAAGGCCCCGGCGAGGGTGCCGGCGGTGTGCTGGGGGTCGGTGGGGTCGAGTCCGGTGCGGCCGGGCCGCTGGCTGCGGTCGACCAGGACGGCGGTGCGCAGGCCGGTCTCCACCGCCGCGGACACCATGGAGGCCATGAGGGTGCGGCTGACCTGGAAGGAGCGCAGGGCGGTCACCACTCCCCCGCCCAGGGGTCCCAGCAGGCTGTCGTGGGGGACGGCGCAGTCGTCGAGTTCGACCCCGGCGAAGAAGCAGCCGCGCAGGCCCAGGGTGGCGGGGCGGCGGGTGACGCGGTAGCGGTCGGCGGGCAGGGTGTGCGGGTCGAGCAGGAGCACCGAGTGGGCGCCCGTGGTGCCCGGCTGCGGTTCGGTGCGGCAGAACAGCACCAGGGCGTCGGCGCGGTGCAGGTTGTTGATGACCGGTTTGACGCCGGTGACCGACAGGCCGTCGGCGTGCACCTCGGCGCGTACCCCGCTGCGGACGAAGTCGTTGGTGTGGGCGGTCTCGTGCTGGGCGATGGCCGCCTTGGAGCCGGACAGCAGCAGGTCCGCCAGCCAGGTCCGCTGGGCGGCGCTGCCCTGCATCCACACGTCGGACGCGGCCATGAAGGTGGTCATGCCGTAGCCGGCGCCGAGGGCGACGTCGCGGCGGAAGACCGCGCGCATCACCCGCAGCAGGGTCTCGGCGGAGTCGAAGCGGCCGCCCAGTTCGGTCGGCACGAACTCGTGGCTCATGCCGAAGTCGTCGAGCAGCCCCTCGGCGTCGGCGGACAGCGCGGCCCGCCGGTCGGCGTGCAGCAGGGCCCGGTAGCCGACCGGGTTGGCCGGGTCGGCGGGGTCGCCCAGCAGCGCTTCCAGCCGGGCGACACGGGCCGGGGCCCCGCTCGGGGGCAGGCCCTCGTGCAGCGGCGGCTGGGTCAGCAGCGCGGAGGTCACCACTAGCTGCTCCGCACCATGGTGGGGGCGCTCTCGCCGCTGGGCACCTCGGAGGGTGTGATCAGGGCGCGGACGGCCGGGTCGAGGACGTCGTGGAGCGGGGTGATCTCGCCGCGCAGGAACAGGGAGCGCATCAGGGTGCGCTGGATCTTGCCGCTGGTGGTGCGGCGCACGGTGCCGGGGCGTACCAGGACGACGTTGCCGGCGGGGACGTCGAAGTCCTGTCCGACGAGTGTCTGGATGCCGCAGGCCAGTTCCCGCAGGCGGTCGGTGTCCGCCCGGGGAAGGCGTGCCTCGTGGATCACTACGAGCTGCTCCCGGTCCGCTCCGACGGTGAAGACCGCGCCGTGACCGGCCGCGAGGGCGGGGCCGGTCTCCCGGATCGCCCACTCCACGTCCTGAGGGTAGATGTTGCGCCCGTTGAGGATGATGACTTCCTTCAAACGCCCGGTGATGTAGAGCTCGCCGTCGTGGACGGCGCCCAGGTCACCGGTGCGCAGGAAGTCGCCGGGACTGTCCTCGGGGGCGCCTTCCAGTGTGGCGTGGAAGGTCTCGTCGGTCTCCAGGGGCTGGCGCCAGTAGCCCTGGGCGACGCTGTCGCCGCGCAGCCAGATCTCCCCGACGCGTCCGGGGGGCAGTTCCACGCCCGCCAGCGGGTCGACGACCCGCAGGTCGAAGTCGTGGGCCTTGCCCGAGCCGACCAGGGTGCGGGTGGGCGCGCCCTCGGCCGGGGCCCGCAGTTCGTCCTGTTCCAGGGCGGTCGCGTCCACGGTCAGCCGGCGGGCCGGGACGCCCGGCCGGCCGCCGGAGACCACCAGGGTGGTCTCGGCGAGCCCGTAGCCGGGGTAGAGACTCGCGGCGCGCAGGCCGGCGGAGGCGAAGCGGCGGGCGAAGGCGTCCAGGGTCTGCGCGCGGACGGGTTCGGCGCCGCACAGGGCCAGGCGCCAGCTGGACAGGTCGAGTTCGGCGAGGTGGGCGTCGGTGACCCGGCGGGTGCACAGGTCGTAGCAGAAGTTCGGGCCGCCGCTCACGGTCAGACCGTACTCGCCGATCGCGCGCAGCCAGCTGACGGGCCGTTTGATGAAGGAGACCGGGGAGAGCTGGACGCTCAGGGTGCCCAGCCACAGGGGGTGCAGCACATGGGCGATGAGGCCCATGTCGTGGTAGTGCGGCAGCCAGTTGGCGAAGCGGTCGTCGGCGGTGGTGCCCAGCAGGTGCTGCAGCGCCTGCTGGTTGGCCATCAGGTTGCGGTGGCTGACCATGACGCCGCGCGGTTTGCTGGTGGAGCCGGAGGTGTACTGCAGGAAGGCGATGTCGTCGGGGCCGACGCGGGGGGCGCGCCAGGCGTCGGCGGACGTGGTGTCGTCGAGGTCGGTGGCCAGGCAAACCGTTTCTCCTCGGCCGGTCACGGCCAGCCACAAGGAGGTGTCCGCCGCGTGCTCGGAGTCGGTCAGCACCAGCGTGGCCGCGGTGTCCCGCAGGATGCCGGAGACCCGCTGCAGCCGTTCGCCCCGGTCGCCGGGGAGCGGGGCGGGCACGGCGATCGCGCCGGCGTACAGGCAGCCCGTGAACGCGACGAGGAATTCCGGGCCGGGTGGGTACAGGAGCAGCACGGGCCGGCCCTGGGAGCCGAGTTCGTGCAGCCGTACCGCCAGGGCGCGGGCGCGGCGGTCGAGAGTGGAGTAGGTGAGGTGTTCGGCTTCGCTGACGTCCCGCAGGAACACCTGGGCGTCCGCGTCGCCGAGCGCGGCGACCCGTTCCCGCATCAGCTGGGTGAAGGTGGTGAATGCAGCGGTCAACGTCAGCCCCCTCATGGCGCATACGAAGCGGGGCACAGGACGCCCCTCTGCCGCCGAGCAAGCTCATCGTGAGATCACGGGCTAAAGCGCCGCTTGCGATACACCGCCCCCTCACGGAATTCAGGGGTACGCCTGTCCGATTCTGGGGTGTGGCCGACGCCTACATTGGGGCAGCACGGTCTGTCGTCGGAGTTCCGCGGAGCGCGGGGACGACGAGCGGCTCCGGCGCGCGTCGGCCGTCCGGTCCCGCCGGCCCGTGCGACGGGGAGAAGAGGGTGGGAACATGCGTTTTCGGATTCTGGGTCCGCTGGAGATCACCTCGTCCGCGGCGGCCGAACCGGTCCGGCCCCGGGCGGCCAAGATCCGTGCGGTGCTCGCGACGTTGCTGGTCAGGGCGAACGAGATCGTCTCGGTGGACAGTCTCATCGACGAGTTGTGGGGCGAGCACCCGCCGCGCACCGCGACGACCACCCTGCAGGTCTACGTCTCGCAGCTGCGCAAGCTGCTGCACACCGCCGACCCGGAGTACGGGCGGGACGCGCTGGTCACCCGTCCGCCCGGGTACGCGCTGCACCTGGATCCCGCGCAGCTGGATCTGACGGTGTTCGAGGAACTGCACCACAACGGCCAGAAGGCACTGCAGCGCGGCGACCACGCCGCCGCCGCGGACCTGCAGCGCCGCGCGCTGCAGCTGTGGCGTGCCCCGCTGGCCTCCGACACCCCGCACGGCGCGCTGCTGGCGCGGACCGCGGTGCGGCTGGCCGAGGTCCGCGCCGCCGCCCTGGAGCAGCGCATGCGTGCCGAGCTGCGGCTCGGTCACCATCAGCGGCTGATCGGTGAACTCCACTCCGCCGTGGCCGAGATGCCGATGCGCGAGGAGTTCCACATGCTGCTGATGACGGCCCTGTACCGGGCCGGGCGGCAGGCGGAGGCGTTAAGGATCTTCGCGCAGCTGCGCCAGACTCTCGTCGCGGAACTCGCCATCGAACCGGGTCAGCCGCTGCAACTGCTCCACCAGCGGATCCTGTCGGGCGACACGGAACTGCTGCACCCCGCGCCGCTGCCCCGGGCCGCCGAGGAGAGCGCGCCGCAGGACACCGGGCCCGCGACCCCGCCGGAGACCCACCTCGGGCAGGTCCCGCTGCCCGGCCGGACACCGGACCGGCTGCCCCCGCGCGACCCGGTGTTCGTCGGCCGCTCCGACGAACTGGACCGGCTGGGCGCCCTGTTGCGCGACATCCCGGCCGGCGGCTGCGCGGCCGTCGCCGGCGCGGCCGGGGTCGGCAAGACGGCGCTGGCCGTCGCGGCCGGCCACGAGCTGGGCGACCTCTTCCCCGACGGCCGGGTCTTCCTCGAACTGGGCGGTCCGCGCCCGGCCGACCCGGCCGAACTGCTGACCCGCCTGCTGCAGCGGCTCGGGGTGGACAAGCCGCTGCCCGCCGACGTCGCCGGACTGCGCCGCGTCCTGGACCGGCTGACCGCCGACCGGCGGATCCTGCTCATCCTGGACGGCGCCGAATCCCTCGACCGCATACGGGCGTTGCTGCCGGCCACGGCGGGCAGCACCGCGCTGGTCACCTGCCGGCGGGTGCCGGAGGGGGTGACCGACCGGGTGCTGGAACTGGACGTCCTGCCCCAGGACGAGGCCCGCCGGCTGTTCACCGCGGCGGCCGGCCGGCTGATCCCGCAGCACGGCGGCGAGACACCGGTCCGGGAGATCGCCGCACTGTGCGAGGGACTGCCGCTGGCCCTGCGGGCCGCCGCGGCACGGCTGGCCTCCCGCCCCAACTGGGGCCCGGAGATGCTGGCCGCCCGGCTGCGCGGCGAACAGCGGCGGCTGGCCGAACTGAGCGCCGCCGCACCGGGTTTCCACGACCGGCTGCGCTCCTGCTACGAGGAGACGGAACCGGTGCTGCGGCGCGCCTTCCGCCTGCTGGGGCTCGTGCCCGTGGGCCCCTTCGACACCCGCACGGCCGCCGCGGTCCTCGGGGAGGACGTGGCCAAGACCGGTGAGCTGCTGAACGCCCTGGTCGCCGCGCAGCTGCTGCGCCGGGTGGCGGGCGGCCCGGAACACGGCACGCACCACCGGATGCATCCGCTGTGGCGGCTGCTGGCCCTGGAGTGCCTGGCCTCGGAGAGCCCGGCCGCGGAGGCGCGGGCGGCCACCGCCAGACTGGCGAAGGAGTTCACCGGACAGCTGCGCGACGCCGACGGCCGCACCGAGAAGTGCGGGATCCATCCGCTGGAGCTGTTCAGCCGCCGGCAGGACGGACTGGTGGACGTCGTACGACGGTGTCACGCGGCGGGCCTGTGGGCGCAGACGGTGGAACTCGCCGACGCCATGACCGGTTTCCTGGAGGCCCGGGCGGCCTGGGACACCTGGGAGACCTGCCACGCCCTGGCGCTGGAGGCGGCGCGCCACCAGGAGGACCTCGGCGCCGAGGCCCGGCTGCTGCGCTCGCTGGGCGACCTGGCCTGGCAGCGGCGGCAGCTCACCGAAGCCGGCGAGTTCTACGAGCGGGCACTGCTGACGGCCGACGCGGCCGCGGCCGCCACCGAACGCGGCCGGGCCCTGGTCGGCCTGGCCGACCTGCAGCTCGACGCGGGCGGCCTGGAGGAGGCCGCGGCCCTGCTGTCCCCCGCGCTCGACGCGGTGGCCGACGACCCCCGGGGCCGCTACGAGGCCCACCGGGTACTGGGCCTGCTGGCCCTGGAGAACGTCGGGGCGCACGCGGCCGAGGCGCACTTCGCCGACTGCCTGGGCCTTGCGACGACCCTGCGCGACCCGCGCCTGGAGTCCTACGCGCGGCGCTGGCTCGACCGTGTCCAGGGCCAGGGCCACCGCCCCGCCGGCTGGTCGGAGGTACGCCCCGGAGTGTGGCGCCTGGCCCCCTGCGCCAACTGAGCGCACCCGCCACCCCGCACGCGCCGGTCCGGGACGGGACCGGCGGCCTGGAGTCACGCCGTACATGACGATTTCATCATGTACGGTTGATGGATGACGGAACAGAGCATCTACCACCACCTGCGAGAGTTCCGTGAGGCCTTCGACAAGCCCGAGCCACTGGCCTGGCCGGAGATCAGTCACGGCCAGCTGCTCATGATGATGAGTCCCAAGAAGCAGCATCAGCTGGTCGCTCACCGTTTGCGTGTCCAATTGGACCCACAGCTGGACCCGGACCTGGTCCTCATGCTCGAAACCGACATGGAGGACGCCGCACTCGGCATCCTGCGCGTCCCGGACCTTGTCGTGGTCGACGAGGAAGAGGCCACCGCCGACAGCGACGCGATCGATCCCCGCCGCTGCCACCTGGTGATCGAGATCGTCTCCCGTTCCAACCCCAGCAATGACTATGAGGGCAAACTGCGCGACTATCCGGCCATGGGGGTGCCGCACTACCTCATCGTCGACCCTCGGGACGGAAGCGCTGTCCACCACTGGGCGCCCGTGCGGCGGGCCGGCGTGGCCTCCTACGACAACAGGCAGCACTACACGTTCCCGGAGGCGATCACGGTCGGCGCCTGGAAGATCGACACGGCAGTTCTGCCGCGCTACAGCCCGGACACCGGACGATGAGCGACGCCGCGGACCTGGTGCGCTTCTGGCGCCGGCAGCGAAGCATGTCCCAGGCACGCCTGGCCGAGCTCGCCGGCACCGGCCAAGCGGCGATCTCCCGTATCGAATCCGGGCGGGACCAGCCCACTCTGGCGCTGCTGGAGCGCATCGCCTCCGCGCTGGACTGCCGGCTCGGCATCACGTTCACGTCCGACGCGGAAGCCGCGCCGCGGTCGGACCCGGCCGTCTGATCCCTGCCGGTCAGGACCGACGGCCCGGAGTCCACGGTTGACGCATGACGGCACAGAGCGTCCACCGCCGGCTGCGCGAGTTCCGTGAGGCCGGTCCTCATGCCCGGACGTTGCCGCTCACGGAGGTCTTCTTTCGCTCAGTTGGCGGTGAAGGCGGGGTAGTCGGTGTAGCCCTCGGCCTGACCGGCGTAGTAGGTGTCCCGGTCGCTGTCGGCCAGCGGGTGGCCCTGCGCGAAGCGCTCGACCAGGTCGGGGTTGGCGATGAAGGGTTCGGCGAAGGAGACCGCGTTGACGATCCCGTGGTCGAGGATCTCGTTGCCGAGGGCCTGGGTGAAGCCGAGGTTGGCGACGATGTTGCCCTGGTAGTGGGCGCGGTAGCGGGAGAAGAGGGCGACGCGCTCCTCGATGGTGCCGGGGGTGCCCAGGAGGTGCAGGTAGGCCAGGTTGCTGTCGTTGAGCTTCTTGAGCAGCTGGTCGTAGTCGGCGAGTGCCTCCTCGTCCGCGATGAACGTGCCTCCGTTGTCCCAGGTCGGGGACATCTTCACACTGACGCGGTCGCTGCCCCACACGTCACCGACGGCGTCGAGGATGTCGAGGAGGAACTGGGCCCGCTTCTCGCTGCTGCCTCCGTAGGCGTCGGTGCGCTGGTTGAGACGCGGGTTGAGAAACTGCGGGATCAGGTGGGACTGCTGGGCGTGGATTTCCACGCCGTCGAAGCCGGCGCGGCGGGCGTTCTCGGCCGCGCGGCGGTAGTCGGCGACGGTGGCGGCGATCTCGGCGGCGGTGTAGGCGCGCGGGGTGACGGTGTCCTTCGGGCCGGAGGGGGTGAAGGACTTCTCGCCGGGGTTGACGGCCGAGGGTCCGGCGGGCACGCGGCCGCCGAGGTGGTCGGGGTGGGAGGCCGCGCCGAGGTGGCCGAACTGGGAGACGATCCGCCCGCCGGCCTCGTGGACGGCTTCGGTGACCTTCGCCCAGCCGGCGGTCTGCGTGTCGGTGTAGATGCCGGGCACGTGGATCATACCGACCCCGTCGGCGTTGACCCAGGTTCCCTCGGTGACGATCAGGCCGGCGCCGGCGCGCTGCGCGTAGTAGGTCGCGTGCAGGTCTGTGGGTGCCAGCTCGGCGTTCTGGGCTCGGGCGCGGGTCATGGGGGCCATGACGACGCTGTTGGCGAGTTCCAGAGCGCCGAGACGGACGGGCTGCAGCAGGGGCTGGGTGGTGGTCATGAGCAACTTCCTTGAGCTGGGGGGTGGATGAGGAGGAGAGCGAGGAACGGGCGAGGGCCCGGCTCAGTCCTGTTTGAGGGCGTGGAGGCCGGAGAGCGGGCCGCCGAGTTGCATGAGACGTCCGCCCTCGCGCAGGGAGCCGAGGTCCACGGGGGCGAAACCGAAGGCGGCGGTGAGGTCCTTGACGGTGGTCTTGGCGCCGGCGTCGTCACCGGCGAGGAACAGCACCTGGCGTCCGGCCCGGTGGCGCGGGTCGGCGGCGATGTACTGGCCGTAGAGGGTGTTGAACGCCTTGACGACGCGGGCTCCGGGCAGCAGTGAGGCGACGTGTTCGCTGCCGGTCAGCTCGCCCAGGTCGGCGATCTTCATGGGCGGCGGCGGGGAGGCGAACTGGTTGGTGGTGTCGATGACGACGCGCCCGTCGAAGGGTGGCAGGCCGGTTACCGCGTCCGGGATCTGGGGCCAGCCGACCGCGAGCACGACGAGTTCCGCCGCGGCGGCTTCCTCCGTGGTGCCGGCGTGGGCGAGCGGTCCGAGTTCGTCGGCGAGGCCGGCCAGGGAGGCGGGGCCGCGGCTGTTGCTCAGTACGACCTGGTGGCCGTGGGCCACGGCGTGGCGGGCGATGGCCCGGGCGACGGTTCCGGCGCCGAGGGTTCCGATCTTCATGGCGGTGTCCTTCGTGGGGTTCAGGGTGCGGGGCTGGTGAGCAGGACGGTTCCGCTCTTGCCGGGGCGGCGGGCATGGTCGACGGCCTGCGCGAAGTCGGCGAGGTCGTAGCCGGCGGCGACCTCGAAGAGTTCCGGGGCGGTCGCGGCCAGAAGGGCGGCGAAGGCGACGTCCTCGGCCCGTTCCTCGGGCGTGCGGGTGGTCATCCACTGGAGGACGGACGTGCCCCGTACGGTCAGGGCCCGCGGGGTCAGCGCGAGCGACTCCAGCGGCGTGCTGCCGGAACCGAGGCCTCCATAGGCGATCAGTGTTCCGCCGTCGGTGAGCAGTCCGGCCAGCTCACCGGTCAGGGATCCGCCCACCGCGTCCAGTACGACCTGGGCGCCCCGGCCGCCGGTCGCGTCCTTGACCTGAGTGCGCCAGTCCGCGTCTGCCGTGGAGATGGTCGGCAGTCCGGGGAAGCGCTGCCGCAGGGCCTGCGCCCCCGTGGCGCTGCGTACCAGGTTGACCAGCGGGATGCCGTGCCTGAGTGCCGCGGCGCCGACCAGCTTTCCCACCGACGAACCGGCGGCCGTCTGCACCACCGGACCGGCCTGGCCGTGCTGGGCGTCCTCGACCGCCCGCAGCAAGGAGAGCAGGGTCAGCGGGTTGACCAGCATCAAAGCCGCGGTCTCGTCGCCGACGCCCTCGGGAACCGGCACCACGAGATCGGCCGGCGCCGTGACGAGTTCGCTCCACGCGCCCGGCACCGGGAAGAACGCCACCCGCTGACCGGCGCGCAGCTCCCGCACACCGTCGCCGACGGTCTCGATGACGCCCATTCCCTCCAAGCCGGGAATCCGTGGCGTGGCGAACCGCTGCCGCGGCGCGCCCGGAAAGCCCTCCACTCCCGCCAGGTCGCCGGGGTGGACCGGCCGGGACAGCACCCGCACCCGCACCTGCCCGGCCGCGGGCCCCGCCGGGGCCGGCTGCTCGCTCAGGCGCAGTACCTGCCCGGCTCGGCCGTGCCGGTCGTAGGCGATGGCGCGCATGGCGCTCCCCTTCCGCGAAGTATTAATGATGGGCGTCATTAGAACTCTTGCTATGATGATAGACATCCTTAAAAAGGTCAAATCGAGAGCGTGCGAGAGGACGGCCATGCCGCGGATCACCAAGCAGGACAAGGCCCGCAACCGGCAGAACATCCTCGAAGCGGCGAGCCGCATGTTCCGCTCACAGGGCATCGACGCGGTCGGCATCGCCGAGCTGATGAAGGAAGCCGGACTCACCCACGGCGGCTTCTACAACCACTTCGCCTCCAAGAACGACCTGGCCGTGGAGGTGTGCAGCGCCTCCTACGCCATCTCGCTCGGGGTCCTGGCCCAGGCGATCGAGGACGGTCCGGGCCAGGCCGGCTCTCCGCTGGAGCGGGTCGTGGCCGACTATCTGTCCGCCGCGCACCGCGACGACCCGGACGGCGGCTGCCCCTCCGTCTCCCTGGCCACCGACGCCGGACGGCACAGCGAAGCCGTGCAGAGCGCGTACGCCGAAGGCGTCGAGGGATACCTCACCGGCTTCACCTCCGAGCTCCTGCGCGAAGCCGAGGACAAAGGCCACGAGCCCGACCCGGCCGAGGCCCGCCTCAGAGCCATCCGCCTGCTCAGCGAAATGGTCGGCGCGCTGATGCTCGCCCGCGCCGTACACCACGTCGAACCCGAGCTCTCCGACGAAATCCTGCAGACCGGCCGCAGCCACGCCCTCGACTGATACGAATCGGAACCCCCGCGGGACCGGCGGCCGGGGCGTTCGCGACACACGACCCGGTCCCGACAAGCGCGGGAAGCGGCACAATCGGTCTTGAGGTCCGGGTGCCGCCGGGCCGGCGTGCTGCCGGTGTGCCGGCTTCCCCGGCCAGGGCGACGTCCGACGCGGAAGCCGCGCCGCGGTCGGACCCGGCCAGCTGATCCCTGCCGGTCAGGAACGACGGCCTTCCCCGTGACGCGGGCGCGCGCCGCTTCGCGGGACTTCGCGGGACTTCGCGGCCCTTTGATGTTCCCTCTGCTCCGCCCCGCCCGGGGTGACGGCCGGCGACGCACCCCGGGACACGGCGCCCGGCGCCCCGGCCCGCCGAGCGCACGGCCGAGCGCACAGAACCGGCCTCGCGAGCCCTCCTCCGCGGCCTCCGGCGGGCCCCCGCCGGGCTGCCACAGAGATCCCCCATGCCGCACACAACACAGGCGCAAGCGGCCGGTGGTGCAGTAGGACAGGTCACTTCCCGTTCAGGAGGAAACGAAGAGATCCAGCCGATCGAGGAGATCGCGGAGCTCACGGGGATCGCGGCACGACCGCCCGCACGCCGAGGGGATCACGAGCACGTCGGCGGCGGCGCGGACGGGATCCCCACGCCCCAACCGCCGCGCACGGATTCCCGGCGATCGCCCGGCGTTGTGTGAAAGCCGGCCGTGCAACGAGGCATGCGCTGTCCCGCACTTGGATACAGAAAGCCGGTATCTCGTCATGACCACTAGCATCACGGATGTCCAGCTCACCAACGACCGGTCGACCACCTCGCACCCCGCGGCCGGACACCGGTACGCCTACGCCGCCCGTTCGGCGTCCGCGGCCGGCCGGCGCACCTACACCGCCCACCTCAATCCCGAACGGCGCATCGTCGCGGCCGAGCCCGACTTCTCCCGCCGGTTCGGACGTACCTCGGCCGACACCTGCGGCCGCAGCCTGTACGAACTGCTCCACCCGAGCTCCCCGTCCTATCTCGACCGGCACTTCACGCGCCTGTCGGAAGGCCGGTGCAACCGCTTCGACGAGCGGATGATCGGACTCGGTGACTCGGGACGTGTGTTCTCCGCCGGTCTCACCGGAATCGCGGTCCACGACACCACCGGCGGGCTCGCCGGCATCGTTGTCCAAGTACGCCCGGACCAGGAGGGCGCGGCCGCCGAGGAGCCGGCCGTCCACTCCCCCGAGCGGCTGCTGAGCAAGCTGGACGCGCAGGTCCTGGAGGGTGTCGCCGCCGGAGCCTCCACCGTGCAGCTCGCCGCGCGCCTCTACCTCAGCCGGCAGGGCGTCGAGTACCACGTCGGTCTCATGCTGCGGAAGCTCAAGGCTCCCAACCGGGCCGCCCTCGTCGCCCGCGCCCACTCCCTGGGCATGCTGACGGTGGGACACTGGCCGCCGCGTGTGCCGCCGGAGTTCATCAAGTAGCCCGACCGAACAGCCGTAGCGCGACCGAACCGCCTGGTCCAGCCTGCCCCCCCCCATGAGCTGGATGCTCCCGCCGGGTTCCTGGCCGTCACCGGCCAGGAACCCGGGAACATCGCACCCCCGCGGCGGTACCGTGCCGTGCCGGAGGCGGTGGACACGCGGCCACGGTGTGCGGCGGACCGTCGAGGATCTCCTGCCCCAGGATGAGCCCGGTCCGCTCTCCTACGGTGTCCACTCCCCTGTGTCCGTTCCTCCTGTGTCCTCTCCCCCCGTGCCCATGTCCCCGTGTGTCCGCCCCCCATATGTCCGCTCCCGCACGGCCGTTCCGTCCCGCCCCGGGTTCCTCCTCCGGGGTGCGCGGGTGTTCCGCCGCGGGTACCTCGAACTGCGCTTCACCGGAGGCGAGTTCGGGTCGTCGGCGTGCCGCCCGCTGGCCTGTGACCCTGCGGCCATGTGACCCGCGGCCGTGTGGCCGTGTGGCCCGGTGAGTGTGCGGCCCGCGGATGGGTGCCGGTCGGGTGCGCCCCCGCGATGTGTGCCCGGATGCCATGTGTCCGGGAGCCATGTGCCCGGGCAACGTGTCCGCAGGCCGTGTGCCCGGGCAACGTGTCCGCAGGCCGTGTGCCCGGTCGATGTGTGTCCGGCGGGCGGATGCGTGTGCCCGGCGGCCGTGCCGTCACCGGGCCCGTGCGGGCCTCTTCAGTGACCGGCCTGTTCGAACGTCCGGGTGCGCAGGTCCGAGGGCAGGTCCTGGCGGCGGGAGATGCCGAGCTTGCGGTAGACGCAGGTGAGGTGGCGCTCGACCGTGCTGGGGCTGACGAAGAGCTTGACCGCGATCTCCCGGTTGGTGTGCCCCTGGGCGGCGAGGGCGGCCACCCGTTCCTCCGAACCGCTCAGCCGGGCGGCGTCCCGGCTGCGGACGGGACGCTCGGCACGCTCCGGTCCGTCGACGGGCCGTATCCGCTCGCGCAGCGGCACCGCGCCGCAGTCACCCGCCAGTTGCCAGGCCCGCCGGGTGATCGTCCCCGCCCGGGCCCCCTCGCCGTTGAGCCGCAGCGCGCTGCCCAGGTCGGCCAGGGCGCGGGCGAGTTCGAGGCGGTCCCCGTAGTCGCGGAGTTCGTCGACCGCGTTGCCCAGCAGTTCGACACGGCGCCGGGGCTCGGCGGTGGCCGCGCTGAGGCGCAGGGTCACCCCGCGCACCCGCGCCCCGGTGGCCGCGGGCAGGGCGAGCTGGTCGGCGACCAGGGCCTGTGCCTCGCCGAGGCGCCCGAGCAGGAGCAGGGCCTCCGCCGCGTCGGTGCGCCAGGGCAGCAGTTCGGGCTGGTCGGTCGCCCAGCGGCCGGCGGCGCGGCCCGCTTCCAGGAACTCCTCCAGGGCCGCCTGGGGGCGTCCGGTGGCCAGGTGGTGGCGCCCGCGGGCGCGCAGGAAGGCGAGGGCGTGCACGGTGGAGTACGGCTCGCCGGGCAGGGTGGGGTGCAGGTGCAGGGCGGCCGTGGCGTACTCGCCCTGCTCGGTGAGGGCCTGAACCAGCAGGGCGAGCGGGGCGAGGAGGAAGGGGCCGCCGCGGCCGGCGAGGTGTTCGAGGGCGCCTGTCGCCTCCCGCCGGGCACCGGCGAGGTCGCCGAGCCGCAGCAAGGACTCGGCGTGCGCGGTGGCGAAGGCGGCCTGCCAGCCGGGCGCGTTGCGGGCGGAGATCTCCTCGCCGAGCCGGCCGCACCAGGTCACGGCCCGCTGCGGCCGGTGCTGGACCAGGGTGCGCAGGGCCCGCGCCAGGGACTCGTAGGTGGCCGGGGTCAGGGGGGTGTCGCTCAGCAGCCGTTCGGCGGCCGGTACGTCCTCGCGGGCGCCCACGCTCAGCCACAGTGCGGCGGCGCGGGTGACCGGTGCGGTGGGGCGTTCGTGGGTGACCGGGCACTGGGCGTGGGGCCGGCTGGGCACGCTGTCGCGCGGCGGGCGGACGTCCCCGGCCGCCCGGGCCAGGACCTCGTCGGCCTCCTCGATGCGGCCCTGGGCCGCCAGCAGCCGGGCCAGCCATCCCGCGTCGGCGCAGGACAGCTGTCCTGCGCGCAGGGCGGTCTGCGGTTCGTCGAGGAGGTGGTGGGCCGCGGCCGGGTGCAGGCGCCAGGTGTGCGCCGCGAGTTGCAGGGTGATGCGCAGGCGGGTGGGTTCGTCGGGGCAGCCGGAGCGGGCCAGGCGCAGGAAGGTCGGTGCGCCGTCCGGGTCGGCGGGCGAGAAGGGCTCCTGGCGGGCCGCGTCCCGCAGGGCCTGGATCTCCCAGGTGTGCGTGGCGGTGCCGGCGGCGAGTAACTGGCCTGCCACCAGGACGGGTTCGGCCAGGGCGTGGTGCAGGACGCGGGCGGCGTTGCGGTGCATCGACCGGCGTTGTTCGGAGGAGAGCATGCCCAGGACCGCGGACTCGGCCGCGGGGTGGCGCAGCCGGGCGCCGGTGACGAGTCCGGCGGCGTCCAGGGCGTTGCCCGCGCGGGCGGCGGCGTCGGTGCCGAGCCGGGCGAGCCGGGCCGCGCGCTGCGCGTCGGCCTGCGGGCCCAGCACGGCGAGGGCGGCGGCCAGCCGGCGGGCGGCGGGGCCGCAGCGCTGCACGCAGGTCGCGAACGCCTCGGTGAAGGGGCCGCCGGGTTCGGGCTCCGGCCAGCCGGGCCGGCCGGCGGGGGTGTCCGTCTCGGCCAGCAGGGCGCGGATCAGCAGGGGGTTGCCGCCGCTGAGCGCGTGCAGGGAGGTGATGGCGTCGTCGGGTACCGGGGTGCCCCAGAAGCGGGCCAGTTCGGCGGTGCCCGCGGCGTCCAGGCGGCCCAGCGGGATGCGGACGAAGCCCTGGTGGCGCAGGAGTTCGGTGTGCAGGCCGAATCCGTCCGTGCGGTGGTACGGGGACTGGGCGAGCACCGTCAGCAGGGGCGCCTCGTGCAGGGTGTGGGTGAGGCGCAGCAGTTCGGCGAGCGAGGCGCGGTCGGCGTGTTGCAGGTCGTCGACGCACAGGAGGACCGGGCCGTTCGCGCAGGCGGTACGCAGCAGGGCGGCGAAGCCGGCCGCCGTCTCGTCCGGTGCGGGCGGGGTCCGGGGCAGGTCCCCGGTGAGGCAGGCGGCGAGGCGGCGCAGCAGGGCGTGGTCCTCGCGGCGGGCGCCGGGGTCGGCGGCGGCGCGCAGCACGGTGAGTCCGCGGCCGGCGGCGAGGTCGGCGGCGTACTGCAGGAACCGTGTCTTGCCGCAGCCGGGCGCCCCCTCCACCAGCACCAGCTGGGCGGTGCCGTCGCTGCAGGCGCGCAGTGCCTTGTCGAGTCGTGCGCGTTCGTCGTCGCGGTGCAGGAGCATCATGGGCCCGCCCTCCCGGTCGCATTCCCTCCACGTTCCCGCAGTCTAGGAACGCATATGCCCCGCACGAGTCCGGCGCGCGATGGCCAGTGACTGCACGGCAGGAAGTACCGGGATGCCGTCCCTGTCACGCCGTCGGCGGGTTTCGGCAGGTCCTCGCGGTGGCGGGCGCCCTGCCCCGGCTTTAGCCGCTGCCCCCACCATGACGACCCGCGGCGCTCCCGCGGTACGACGGGCCTTTCGGAGGGACGCACATCGATGTTCACCGTCTGCCCCTGGACGACGCAGCGGTCCGCCGGTCTGCGTGGCGCGGGTGAGTCCAACGCCTACTTCCGGCGGCTGGTCGCGCACGGCACGACGGAGCTGTCGGTCGTCTTCGACGTACCCACGCGGCTGGGGCTGGACTCGGACTCCCCGCTCGCGAGCGGGGAGGTCGGCCGGGCGGGCGTGGCGGTCGACTCCCTCGACGACATGCGGGTGCTGTTCACCGGGGTCCCCCTGGAGCGGGTGTCGACGTCGATGGCGGCCGGCGCGCCGGCCGCCGTGCTCCTGCTGCTGTACCAGCTGGTCGCCGAGGAACAGGGCCTGCGCGCCGACCGGTTGACCGGCACACTCCACCACGACGTGGTGACGGAGTACGCCGTGCGGGACCGGCATGTCTTCCCGCCGGAGGCCTCACTGCGGCTGGCCGGGGACCTTTTCGCCTACTGCCGTGCGCAGTTGCCCGGGTGGCACACGCTCTCCGTCTCGGGGCGCGCGCTGGCGGAGGCGGGAGCCACGCCCGCCCAGGAGGTCGCCTTCACTCTCGCCGAGGGTGTCGAGTACGTGCGGACGGCGGTCGCGTACGGGATGGACGTGGACGACTTCGCGCCGCGGCTGTCGTTCCTCTTCGGCGCGCGGGCCACGCTCCTGGAGGAGCTCGCCGTCCTGCGTGCGGCCCGGCGCCTCTGGTCGCGGGTGCTGGGTGAGCGGTTCGGGGCGCGCGGTCCCTCGTCGCGCATGCCGGTGCGCAGGGCCGTGCGGGGTCTGGCCGCGGTGCTCGGCGGCGGACTCGGGTACGGGCCCGCTCCCGGCGTGCGCGCGATCGCGGGCGGCCGGGCCGGGGCGAGGACCGTCGAGGCCGTGGAGGCCGCGGCGCTGGAACTGATGCTGCGGGTGGAGGAGCTGGGCGGTGCGGTCGCCGCCCTCGGCCAGGGCTTCCAGAAGGACGAGATCGAGCGCGTCGCCCACCATGGCCGGCGCCGCCTCGAGGGGGACGGGCCGTACGAGACGGTCCGGCTCGACCCGGTCGCCGAACAGCGGCAGACCGAGCGGCTGGCCAAACTGCGCGCATGGCGGTGCGCGGACCGGGTCGACGACGCGCTCATCGCGGTGCGCAAGGCGGCGGAGGGCGGTGACAACGTCCTGCACCCGATGAAGCGGGCGCTGGCGTGCGGAGCCTCCGTGGGTGAGGTCTGCGACACACTGCGGCAGGTGTGGGGCGCCGGTTTTCAGTCCGCCGTGTGACGGGCGCGGCCGGGACGGTGGTGGGTCGCGGCGGGGACGGTGGTGGGTCGCGGCGGCGGGTGACCTCGGCGGGCCGGTCCACGGGCGGGGTGCCGTTCGGGTGAGTTCCGCTGTTCTCCCCGTTGTCGTGCCCTGTTGTCTGGGACTGTGCCTCCTACGACGTGGCCGATCTCAGCGGCCCCGGAACGGAGGGGAATTGGTGTGTCCGCCTGCCGCACATCGCTGCGGCCGGTATCGGCCATGGTCCGCGCGGGGCTGGTTCCGCGGGGGATGTCTCGTACTGATGAGGGGAATGAGACACCTTCGATGTGGGCCGGTGGTGCCACTCACATGTGGTCGTCCTTGATGTCATGTGGGCCCCGAGCAGGCATCCTTGGAAGGCGGCCGGTGCGTGGGAGCCCGAACACGCACAGGATCATGGCCAGATGATGCAGGTACCATCCGCCCTCAGGACCGATTCAGACATCACGGAAAGAAGGAACTGTCATGGCCCAAGTCCACTCGGAGACCACCGGACTTCAGTCGCAGTACTCGGCCCAGCTCACCGCGGACCTCGAGCGCAACACCAAGGAACAGGAACGTATCAGCGCCGAGGTGACGTCTTTGCAGGAGCTGTTGGAGGCGCTGCGGCGCGACCAGGCCCTGCTGGTCAACCTGCAGCGGACCCTGGGTGACGACGCGCCCGGCGCCGGGGAGAAGGCGGCCGGGCCCGCCGCGGCGGTGCCCTCGGTGCCGCGGCAGACCACCGCCGGGCCCAAGTCCAAGGCCAAGCCCGCCAAGCAGCAGGCCGCACCGGCCAAGGCCGCCCCCGCCAAGGCGGCGTCCACCAAGACCGCCCCGGCCAAGACCGTCTCGGCCAAGGCCACCCCGGTCAAGGACGCCCCGGCCAAGGCGGCTTCGTCCAAGGCGACCCCGGTGAAGGCCGCCTCGTCCAAGGCCACCCCGGCCAAGGCCGCGACACCGAAGGCCGCCGCGAAGGCGCCGGAAGCCGCGGGCAAGCCCACCCTGGTCGAGCTCATCCACGACCACCTGAGCCGGCAGTCCGAGCCGCGGTCCGCCGCGGAGATCACCACCACGCTCTCCGAGTCCCACCCCGAGCGCGGCATCAAGGCCACGGTCGTGCGCACCACGGTGGAGGGGCTGGTCGCCAAGGGCCGCGCCCAGCGCAGCAAGCAGGGCACGTCGGTGTACTACACGGCGGCCGGGACCGGTGCGGTCGACGGCTCCGCGAAGCAGCCCGCCGCGGAGCAGAAGACCCCGGCCACCGACTGACACGAAGGCATGCGCAGCCCTGCCCGCGCGGCCGGTCCGCGCCGGTCGGCATCGTCCTGCCCGCGCCGGGCCCGGACCCGTCGACACCCATGTCATGAGCGGGCCGCTGCCTCCGGTGCCGCCGCGGCGGCGCCGTCACCCGGTCGTGGCGCCCGGGGCCCTCATGTGCCGCTCTTCTTCCGCGGGTTGGGCGGGGCCGGCGGTCCAGGTGATGTGCGGAGGTTCGACACGTGCGCACAAGGGGTGGCCGTGCGCGTCGCTGAGGCCGAGGCGTCCGACGAGGAGGCCTTCGCGCGCGGCGGCCGCGAGCACCTCCGGGGGTACGGCGTCGAGCATCAGCTTGGCGCGGCGGAACATCGTGAAGACGCCCGGCTCGTCGACGGTGCCCCACGACAGGTAGACGAACCGGCGGCCCAGGCGGTCCTGGACGTAGGGGCCTTGGACATGGGTGCCGGCCGGCGAGGCGGTCGCCGTGCACGGCAGGGTCCAGGTCGCGGACGGGGCGTCACCGGGCTGCGGGTCGAGGAGTTCGGCGGGCCGGTCACGGCGTTGCACGGCGACATGGATGTTGCGGTACGCGGGGAACGCGGCGTCTGCGGGTGCCGGGCAGGTGCGGCCCGGCAGGTCGACGGCGTCGATACGGATGTGCATGCCGGCCATCATCCCCGCCGTGGCCGTCGCGGGGTGTCCCGCGGCGCCGTGGCGGGGGCCGGTGCGCGGGGCGAACCGTTCCACGCCTGGTGGTGGTCCGTGCGAGTGGTGGATCTCCCGGTGGGGTCGTAGCGTCGGTGGGAGGAGCCAACCTCCGTGTGGGAAGGCAGTCGGCCGTCGTCCGCCGTCAGGCGGGGCCCCGGCGGACCGGCCGGACCAGTGCGGGGGCCAGTGAATCCAAGGAGAACGCGGCCGGGAGCGGACATGCGAAAACTCACCGTCAGGGCGGCAGTCACGTTCTGTGCCGCGGTATCGCTGGCCACGGTCATGGGAACGGCGGACGCCGCTCCCGTGGCGTCGCCGCGGTCCGCGCACACCGTCGCGCAGGAGTCGGCGCCCCGCCAGGTGCCGACGCGGACTGTCGTCCTCGACTGCTTCTCGCAGCCGCAGGTCGAGCCCGGCGACTTCGTGCTCGCCTGCGGTGACGGCAACAGCCGTCTCACCTCGCTGCAGTGGTCGCGCTGGGGCGCCAACTCCGCGGTGGCCACCGGCATCAACATGGTCAACGACTGCAAGCCGTACTGCGCCGCGGGAACCTTCCGTGACTACCCCGTCACCGTGCGGCTCGACCGCCCGCAAGCCTCGAAGAACAACCCCCAGTCCACGCACTACACCCGGCTGACGCTCCTGTACACCGACACCGAGCCCGCCGGATACGGACAGACGGCCACCTACCCCTTGTCGAACTGACGGCGGCGGTGGCCGCGCCCGGGAGGGGTTGTCGCGGGCCGCTTCACCTGGTCTTCTGTACCCCGGTCGTCCGGCAGGCATCCCGCCCGCCGGACCACCGGGCCGTCCTGTGTCCGGTGTGGGACACGGGATCTGGGGTGGGCGAGGCGTGGAATCGGTGGCCGGGCAGGACGTACGGGGCGCTCTGCCCGAGGGGCTGGAGGCGGCCGTCCGTGAAACCGCCCGGGAGATCGCCGCGCTGCTGAGCCGGGACGCGGACATGGAGCGCGCGGTACCCGGGTCGCGGTGGAGCGTCGGGGAGGCGGCCGCGCATCTGGCACAGGCCAACGAACTGATGGCCCAGCTCGCGGCGGGACAGCCGCGCGCTTACGGGGACGGGACACCGCAGAGCCTGGCCGCGGCCAACGAGCGGGCACTCGCCGCGTTCGGCGAGCGCCGGGCACAGCCGCTGGCCGAGATGATCGAGACACAGGCCGAGGCGTACCTGAAGGCGTGGGACACGGGTGCCGCCGCGCGGGGAACGCTCCTCACTCCGCTGGGCCCGATGACCGCCGACGTGCTGGGCTCCTATCTGCTGACCCACATGCTGGGCCACGGGTACGACCTGGCCCGCGCGCTGGGCCGGCCGCACATGATCGACCGTGCCCGGGTCGGACTGACCGTGCCGTTCCTGCTCACGGCCATGCCGCGGGTGACCGACCCGGCCCGGGCCGCCGGGCTGAGCGCGCGCTACACGATCCGGCTGCGGGGCGGCGGCCGGTTCGGGGTGACGGTGGCCGACGGTGCCGTGCGGGTCGACCCGCGGCCGCCGGCCCGGCCGGACTGCACCATCCTGACCGAACCGGTCACCTTCCTGCTGATGGCGCTCGGCCGGCGGGGCCAGTGGAACGCCCTGGGGCGGGGCGGCATCACCGTCTGGGGCCGCAGGCCCTGGCTCGCGCCCCGCTTCCCCGGCCTGTTCAAGGCGCCCTGACCGCGGCGGGTGCGGCCGGGACGGTCTACCTCGGGCCGGGCGCGCCGGCCGCGGGAGTGGTGACCAGCAGGCCGAGCAGGGTCCCGCGGTGCAGGTCGGCGATCGGGTCCAGGAGGTCCGGGTGCCGCAGCAGGGGTGCCGCCCGGTGGTCGCGGGGGCTGGGCACGGTGAGACGGCGTGCGCTGCCGATGCCGCGGGTGCCGTGGTGGGTGGCGGCCAGGCAGGCCGTCGCGACGGCGGCGAGATCGGCGTCGGCCAGCAGGCAGGCCGCCCAGCTGACGACGGTCTCGTCGACCCAGGTGCGCCAGAGGTGGTCGGCTCCGGCCGGCGGGGGCGCGTCGGCGCCGGTCACGTAGTCCAGGCGGCCCGAACCGCCGGGGCCGAGCAGGCCGAGCAGTTCGGCGTCCAGCGGGGTGGGGTAGCGCAGCGCGGCGGCGATGGTGACCGCGTGCTGCGCCTGGGCCTCGGCCAGGGCATGGTTCAGCGAGCCGGCCGCCGGCGGGAACGCCGACAGCAGCCAGCGCGCGGAGGCGCTGATGACGGGTGAGAGTTCGCTGGGCATGGTGACCGTCCTTCGCAGGTACCCGCCGTGGCCGTGCCCGGCCAGGTCACGGGCGCTCGCGCACCGGAGGAGCAGGCGCGTGGCGGTCAAACGTAAGGGCCGCCGTCGCGACGGCGACAGGACGTGGGTCACAGACCGGGGTGTGAGGTTGCCCGCCGCGCCCCGGGCACGGTCCGGGACGGTCCGCCGCCCGGGGCTGCCCCCTGCCCGGCGCCGAGCGTGACGGTCGCCGCCCGGGGGCTGCCCCCCCGGACCCGGACGCGAGGGGCGCCGCCCGGGGCAGGAGCGGGCGCGCGGAAGCAGGATGGGGCGCCCCGGAGTCAGGGGCGTGGGCGGCCCTGGGTCAGGATGGGGCTCAATGGGCCTGTTGGGCGCGCCTGGGCAGCAGGCCCACCAGCAGCAGTGTCAGGAGGTTCAGGCCCGCGGCGACGGCGAGGACGAGTTCGGCGGCGGCGAGGCAGGAGGACGGGGACGGGTGCCCGGCCCGGGCGAAGAAGACCGTGCCGAGGGCGGCGACGCCGAGGGCGCCGGCGAACTGCTGGACGGCGTTGAGCAGGCCCGCGCCGGTGCCGACCTCCTCGGCGGTGGCGTCGCCGATGATGAAGTCGACCAGCGGGACGAACACCAGGCCGGAGCCGAAACCGGTGCACAGCAGCGCGGGCGCCAGCTTCCAGACGGTGATGCCGGTCCCGAAGCGGTCGAGGGACCAGCACAGGGCCAGCAGGCCCACGACGGCGACGGCCAGCCCCAGGTGCAGGGTCGCGCGTCCCAGCTTCTCGGTGAGCACGGCGCCCGCGAGCAGGACGGCGACGGCCGTGCCGAGGGCCCAGGGGATCAGGGTCAGGCCGGTGTGCAGCGGCGTCCAGTGCAGGCCCTGCTGCAGCAGCAGGTTGATGACGAGGACGAACGCGCTCAGTGACGCGTAGAACCCGGCCACGATCACCAGGCCGACGACGAAGCTGCGCCTGCGGAACAGCGAGGGCGCGATGACAGGGTGGCGGCTGCGCCGCTGGGAGAGAACGAACAGGGCGAGCAGGACGACGGAGGCGGCCGTCATGACGTAGGTCCAGACGGGCCAGCCGAGGTCGCGTCCCTGGATGAGCGGGACGATCAGCAGGGCCGAGGCCGCGGTGAGCAGGCCGACGCCGGTGAGGTCGAGGCGGGCGGTGGGGTCCTCGCCGCCGTGGTGCGGCAGGACCCGCCGGGCGAGGGCGCCGGCCACGACACCGAGCGGCACGTTGATCAGGAAGATGGAGCGCCACTGGCTGCCGAAGAGGTCCAGGTGGAGCAGCCAGCCCGCCAGGACGGGCCCGCCGACCATGGTCAGACCCATCAGCGGGCCGACCGGGGTCAGCGCCCTGCGCAGGTGCTGGGGCGGGAAGACGACCTTCACCAGGGCCAGGCCCTGCGGGATCATCACCGACCCGCACAGGCCCTGCAGGGTGCGGGCGACTATCAGGAAGAGCGGGTCGGGGGCGAGACCGCAGGCCAGTGAGGTCAGGGTGAAGCCGGCCATGCCGAGCAGGAAGAGCCGGCGCCGCCCGAGCAGGTCCCCGAGCCGTCCCGAGGTGACGAGACCGAGCGCGAAGGCGGCGGTGTAGGCGCTCACCACCCACTGGACGGTGACCTGGCCGCCGCCGAGGTCGGCGTGGATGGACGGGCCGGCGAGGCTCGCGATGCTGGAGTCGATCAGATCCATGACGTCGGCCATGACCACGACGGTCAGGACGAGCCACGCGGTCCGCGACGGCGGTGTGCTGGTGGGAGGCGCTTGGGAGGAGCGCTGGTCGATGGACACGAACACCGTTCTACATTAGATCGCCGTTCTGAACAATACGAACACTGTTCGGAGTTGCGTGGAACACTGTTCGCCGATTGTGGTTAGACTGCCCGTATGTCACCGACCCCGGAACAGCGGCGCGCGGCGCGGCACCAGCTCGGCACCGGTTCGAGCGCACCCGCGGCCCGGCGCGGACCGTCCGGCGGGCGCAAGAAGCCGATCACGGTCGACGCCATCATCAGCACCGCGTTCGCCATCGTGGAGGCGGAGGGGTACGACGCCCTGACGATGCGGCGGGTGGCCACCGCGCTGGAGACGGGACCGTCCTCGCTCTACGCCCACGTGGTCAACAAGGAGGACCTGGACGAGCTGCTCATCGGCCGGCTGTGCGCCGAGATCGAGCTGCCCGAGCCGGACCCCGCGCTGTGGCGGCAGCAGCTCACCGATGTCTGCACCCAGCTGCGCGACCAGTACCTGCGCTTCCCGGGCATCTCCCGGGCGGCCATCGCGGCGGCCCCCTCCCATCTGGAGACGCTGCGGGTCGCCGAGGGCATGCTCGCCCTCCTGCTCGCCGGGGGCATCGCCCCGCAGGTCGCGGCCTGGGCGCTCGACTCGCTGTCGCTGTACGTCAACGCCTACAGCCTGGAGGTCTCCCTGGTGAACAGCCGGCTGGGGCGCGGCGACGACGAGTGGGTCGTCAGCCGCGACGAACTGCTGCGCCGGTTCGCCGCCCTGCCGGACGACACCTTCCCGCGGACCAAGCGCTACGCCGCCGAGCTCACCGCCGGGAGCGTGCACGACCGCTTCGACTTCACCATCGGCCTGATGATCGACGGGCTGCCGGGCGCACGCTGAGATCCCGCCCGGCCCGCGCCCCGGCCCAAGGGCGTGGCGGTCGTGGCGGCGGACCGGGAGAGGGCCGGGAGAGGGGACCGGCTGCTAGCCGAGTCTGCGGTCGAGGTTGAAGGCCGCGCTGATCAGGGCGAGGTGGGTGAACGCCTGGGGGAAGTTCCCCTGCTGTTCGCCCGTGTGGCCGATCTCCTCCGCGTACAGGCCGAGGTGGTTGGCGTAGGTGAGCATCTTCTCGAACGCGAGCCGGGCCTCGTCCAGCCGGCCCGCGCGGGTGAGCGCCTCGACGTACCAGAACGAGCAGATCGAGAACGTGCCCTCCTCGCCCTGGAGGCCGTCGGGGCTGGCCTGGGGGTCGTAGCGGTAGACCAGCGAGTCGGACACCAGGTCCTCGCCCAGCGCGTCCAAGGTGGCGAGCCACTTCGGGTCGGTCGGGGAGATGAACTTCGCCAGCGGCATCATCAGCAGCGACGCGTCGAGGATGGAGCTGTTCTCGTACTGGACGAAGGCGTGACGTTCGGCGGACCAGCCGTGGCTCATGATCCGCCGGTAGATCGCGTCCCGCGCCCTGCCCCAGCGCACCATGTCGCTGGGCAGGCCGCGGTGCTGGGCCAGCCGCATCGCCCGTTCGATCGCCACCCAGCACATCAGCCGCGAGTACAGGAACGGTTTGCGTCCGCCGCGGGTCTCCCACACCCCCTCGTCGGGCTGGTCCCAGTGGTCGCACACCCAGTCCACGAGTTCGCAGATGCTGTCCCAGTGCCCGCTGGAGATGGGCTTGCCCCACTTGTCGTAGAGGTAGAACGAGTCGAGCAGTGCCCCGTAGATGTCCAGTTGCAACTGGCCGACGGCGGCGTTGCCGACGCGTACGGGGGCCGATCCGCGGTAGCCCTCCAGGTGGGGCAGTTCACGTTCGGACAGGTCGAGGCGGCCGTCGATGCCGTACATGATCTGCAGGGGGCCCTCGGCCTGGGAGGCCCGCACCGATTCGAGGCCGACGTTCTCGGTGAGGAAGCCCATGAAGGACTCGGCCTCGTCGATGAACCCGAGCCTGAGCAGCGCGTAGACGCAGAACGCGGCGTCGCGGACCCACACGTAGCGGTAGTCCCAGTTGCGTTCGCCGCCGATCTGCTCGGGCAGGCTGGTGGTCGGCGCGGCGATGATGGCGCCGGTCGGGGCGTAGGTGAGCAGTTTCAGGGTCAGGGCGGAGCGGTGCACCATCTCCCGCCAGCGGCCGCGGTAGCGCGACTGGGACAACCAGTGCCGCCAGTAGCGCACGGTCGCGTTGAACTCGCGCTCCGCCTCGGCCACGGCGCAGAACCGGGGGCCCACGTCGCCGCCGATCCGGTCGATGGTGAAGACGGCGGCCTCGCCCTCGTGAAGTTTGAACAGGGACCACACGTCGGGGCCCGCGACCTCGAAGGGCACCGTGGAGGTCAGCGCGAGGTGGAGGGAGGCCGACTCGAAGACCGCCTGGCCGTCGTAGGCGTGCACGGTGTGCGGCACGCTGCCGTACTCGAAGCGGGGGGCGACGCGCGCGCGGAAGGGCAGTGTTCCGCGTACGCACACCACCCGGCGGATCAGCCGGTGCCGGTCGGCCTCGCGCGAGTCGTCGACGACCGGCATGAAGTCCTGGATCTCACCGACCCCGTCCTCCGCGAAGAAGCGGGTGATGAGCACATTGGTGTCGGGGAAGTAGAACTGCTTCGTGCGGGTGGGGACGTCCGCGGCCAGTTCGAAGCACCCGCCGCGGTCCGCGTCGAGGATCGAGGCGAAGACGCTGGGCGCGTCGAAGCGTGCGCAGCAGTACCAGTCGATGGTGCCGTTAGTGCCGACCAGGGCCGCGCTGCGCAGGTCGCCGATCAGGCCGTGTTCGGCGATCGGCAGATAGCGGGGGGTGGGGGTGCCGCGGGGGCCGGGGGCACCGGGACCGCGGCGCGGCCCCTTCGCCGCTCCGGTGTCGGTCGTCGCTTCAGCCACGTCAGCCTCCTCGGGCTGTCGGCCTGGCCACCCCCCTGTGCCCCTCCAGGCTAGCGAGTCCCCGGGGCCGGGGCTTGGGGAGGAAGCGGGACCCCGGGACGGCGGGGCGGATCAGGTCCGGCCGCGGCGGTGGGCCGGAGGTACGGCGACCAGGGTCTGGGCGAGGGGGATGCGGGCCAGCAGGACCGCCCCGTACAGGATCAGGCCGGCCCCGGCGATCTCGGGGACCAGCCACCAGCCGGTGCGGATCTGCTCCGCGTACAGGGTGACGCCCAGGGTGAGGCTGACCAGCGCGTCGCCGAGGGTGAGGGCGGGCTGGGAGGCGACCAGGGGGCCGGACTGGACGGCGTTCTGCAGCAGGAACAGCGCGCAGACCCCGGCGGCGGCGAAGGCGTAGGTCTGCCAGGCGAGGAAGAAGCCGGTGACTCCGCCGGTCTGCCAGGCGTGGGTGGCGTCCTTGATCAGGGCCGCGGTGAGCGCGTAGCCGATGGCCGCGGCGCTGCCGAAGCAGGCCGCGCGGGCCCGTCCGGCGGGCCAGCGCAGCGCGATCCGGACGGCGACCGCCATGACGCCGACGCAGCCGGCGACGGCCATCGCCCAGCCGCCCGCGGAGGGCTGGTCGGTGCCGGGCGAGGGGGCCGCCGCGCCCAGGGCGACGCCCAGCCCGGCGGCGATGCACGCCACCGCCGTCCAGCCGCGCCGGGTCACCCGCCGGCGCAGCACCAGGCCGCCGATCAGCAGGGCGAAGGGAAGCTCCAGGACGAAGATCGGCTGTACGACGGCGAGGGCGCCGTTGACCAGTGCCAGTGCCTGGAAGCAGGCCGCCGCCATGACCGCGGCCATGCCGCCGAGCCAGGCCGGCCGGCGCAGCAGGTCGACGAAGAGCCGGGCGCGGAAGCCTTCGGAGAGGGGGACGTCCTGTGCGGCACGGCGCTGGAGGACGGTGGCGGTCGCGTTGCTGGCGGCGGCCAGCAGGGCGAAGACGACGGAGACCACCATGCCCACCGGCCTGTCCCTCCTCGTCTCCCGTACCCGGGTCCCGGCGCGTGGGCCGGTTCATGCCCATGCTCCCGCGCGGCCCCGGCGCCCGCCCCCCGACCGGCCCGGCCCGGGGTGTCGGACCCGTGGGGCGCCGTCAGCGGGCGGCGGGCTGCGCGGGGAGGTCGAAGACGTGTCCGGGTGAGACGATCTTCGTGACCACTTCGCCGAGGAGGGTGCTGGGCTCGGTGCCGTCGTGGCTGATGTCGGTGTTCACGAGCACGACCAGGGTGGCCTGGGCCGAGGGCAGGTAGACGGTCAGCGACTCGTAGCCCGGCAGGGAGCCGTTGTGGCCGATCCAGCCCTGCACGTCGAAGATGCCCAGGCCGTAGCCGGCGCCCGGGATCGTGGTGGGGGGTGTGGTCAGCCGCTGCTTCTGGAGGGCGGGGCTGATCAGCTCCGTACCGTCGGGCAGGACGCCCGTGGCGACGGTACGGGCCCAGATGTGCAGGTCGTCCAGGTTCGAGATCATCGCGCCGGCCGTCCAGGCCCAGGAGGGGTTCCAGCCGGCGGTCTCCTCGATCTCGCCGCTCGCGGTCTGGTCGGTGTAGCCCTGGGCGTGCGGGGCGGGGAAGGCCGCGTCGGACGGGAAGAACGTGTGGTCCATGCCCGCCGGGGCGAGGACGTTCTCGCGGATGTAGTCCCCGGCGGGCACGCCGGTCGCCTTCTCCAGGACCAGTCCGAGCAGGATGAGGTTGGTGTTGCAGTAGGAGAACTCCCCGCCGGGCGGCGCCAGCGGCGGGTGCCTGAAGGCGTAGCCGAGCAACTCCCGTGGGGTGAAGGATCGTTGGGGGTGGGACAGGAAGGTCCTGAAGAAGTCCGGGTCCTCGGTGTAGTTGAACAGGCCGCTGCGCATCCCGGCGAGCTCCCGCAGGGTGATCCTGTTCCCGCCGGGCACGCCGTCGACGTATCTGCCGATCGGGTCGTCCAGCCCCACCTTGCCCTCGTCGACCAGTTTGAGCAGTGCCGTCACGGTGAAGGTCTTGGTCTCGCTGCCGATCCGCATGTACAGGTCCGGCGCCATCCCGCGCCCGTCGCTGCGGTCGGCGACACCGAACGACCGTACGTAGGTGCCCTGACCGTGCGTCCACAGCCCCACGGTCACCCCGGGTATACCGGCGTCGTCCATGACCTTCCGTACGGTCGCGTCGAGTTGACGGGTCACGGCGGGGGTGAGCGTGCGTACGTCGCCCGTCGCCGGGCCGGACGGTGACGGGGACCCGGGGACCTTCGCGGCGGCAGCGGTCGTGACGGCGGGGCCGGCCGCGTGCGCGGTGGCGGCGGGGGCGCCGCCCGCGGCCGCGGTCATGAGCGCTCCCACCGCCGTGGCGGTGACGGCTCCTCTGCGCAGTCGGGTGCACGAGTGGGTCATGGGCCGGCTCCAGGCGCGTGAGGACCGGGCCCGCGGGCGTCGCGGGCACGGCCGCGGGGCGTCCGGGTCGGGCGGACGCCGTGTACGGGGCGTGTCACGTGTCCGCCCCCGTCGCCCGTGCCGGGGGGGGGCCGGGCGCGAGGCCGCGCGCCGGGCCGCGGGGTCCGCGGCGCTCGCGCGGGACACGGGACCCTGGGCCCCGTCCTCCTCAAGGATAGGAGGGGCGGGATGCCGTCGCCTGTCGGGCGGTGGCATCGACGGCGCGGGCCGCGGACCGGGTCAGGGAGGAGCCGCGGACCGGGCGGGGAAAGGTTTCGAGGACGGGCTCGGAGACTGATCCGACGCTCCGGGCAAGCCCTGGTGGGGGCCGGCCGCGGGGCGGGGCTCAGGTCCGTACGCCGGGTGCGGGTGCCCGCGCGGGTGGTGCGGCGAGGGTGCGGTCGGCGTCGGGGAGCCAGGAGCCCGGCGGCTGTTCGAGCCAGTCCTCGGCCGCGCCGAGTATCCGCGCGGCCTCGGCCAGCGCCCGCACCCCCGGGTGACGAAGACCGCGGCGCCAGACCAGGGAGACGGGCGAAAGAGGCACCGGGTCGGTCAGCGGACGCAGGGCCATCTCCGGCACGTCCGAGAAGTCGACGTTGGCCAGGACCGACCAGCCCCGCTTGCGCATGACCCGCCGGAACTCGGCCTCGCCCTCGATCTTCGGGAAGGGCGGTGCCAGGTCGATGCCGCGGCCCGCGAACAGGGCGCGCGCGTAGTCCGTCCACTCGGTGGTGTCCTCGTTGCCCGCGGCCGCGTACACGGTCTCCCCGGCGAGCGCGGCCAGCGGCACCCGGGGCAGGGCGGCCAGCCGGTGGCCGGGGGGCAGGTGCACCGCCAGCCGGTCGTAGCGGATCAGCCGGTGTTCCAGGCCGGCCCGGACCGCCCTCGGCAGCCCGGCGACACGGCCGAAGGAGACGTCGAGCCGGCCGGCCGCCATCTCGGCCGCCGCCCGCGTCAGGCCGCTGTGGAACCGGGGGACGAACTCCACGCCGGGGGCGGCCTCCCGGGCCGCCGCCAGCACGCGCGGGCCGGTGGCGCCGTGCAGCGCGACGTCGACGATCAGCGGGCGGACGTCCTCCTCGGGCGGGGCATGTTCCAGTTCCCGGCCCAGCTGTTCCTGGGCGGCCAGCACGTGCCGCACGACGGGCAGCAGCCGGTGCCCCTCACGGGTCAGGGCCACATGCCGGGTGTCCCGCTCGAACAGGGCCCTGCCCCACACCCGTTCCAGCTGCCGGATGTCCCGGCTGAGCGCCTGCTGCGCGACGAACAGCCGGGCGGCGGCGCGGGTGAAGTGCAGCTCCTCGGCGACGGCCACGAAGGCACGCAGCAGTCTGGGGTTGATGTCATGACGCACGCCCCCATTCTCACCAACCGGGCCCGGACCCTCACGCGACGGTCCCGCGGCGCGGGCCGCCCCGGTCCCCGCACGGGCGTCGCGGGGTCAGGGCGCGGGGCACAGGGTCAGATGGCGGCGGGCGGCGGGGCGGGGAGCGGCCTTCCCGGCGGGGGTGCCGGTGCGGGCGGCCGGGCGGGGAGCAGCGGGGTGCGGGCGTTCCTCGCGGACGACGGCCCGCAGGGCGTGGCCGAAGCGGGTGATGTCGTCGGGGGTGGTGCCGCGGTGCAGGGACGCGCGCAGGGAGGTGCCCGCGGGGTGGTCCAGGAGCGGGATCTCCTGGGCGACGGTCTTCCACAGGAGGACGCCGCGGGCCGCGAGTTGTCTGCGGACCAGTGCGGCGGGCAGTTCCCGGTGGCGGAAGGCGAGGATGCCGGACTGGACCCGGCCGGGTGTGATCAGTTCGGTGCCGGGGGTCTCCTCGACCGCGGCGCGCAGCGCGGGCAGCAGGCGCAGCCCGCCGGGTCCCGGGGGCCCGGTGAGGGCGGCCGCGTGGTGGGCCAGGGCGGCTTCGAGGCCCGCGACGGCCGCGTTCTGCGGCGGCGGACGGTGGGCGAGGCTCTCCTCGAACGTCTCCCTCAACGAGGCTGCCAGGTAGGCGAATCCGACGTCGTGGGGGCCGCGCAGGAACCTCCAGCCGTCGCCGGTCAGCAGATGGCATCCGATACGGGCGGCGTCCACGGGGAGCTGGCCGGCCGAGTAGGAGGCGTCGACGGCGTACAGGCACCGGTACGGGGCGAGGATCCGCCCCACGGCTTCGACCGGGTTGACGATGCCGCGGCCGGAGGGGACGTGGACGACCGAGACGAGGGCGACGTCGTCGTCGATGTTGCGGGCCATCCAGTCCAGGTCCAGGTCGCCGTCCTCGCGCAGCGGTACGACCTCCAGCCGGCAGCGCGTGCGGTCGCGCAGGGCGTACAGGGCCGTCAGGTTGGCCACCCCCTCGTAGGGGGTCGTCCAGATCCGGTCGCCACGGCCGGGACCCAGGCCGCGGACCAGCGCGTCGAAGGCGGTGGCCGCGTCCGTGACCACGGCGGTGTCGGCCGCCGGGACACCGAGCAGGGCGCCGAGACGGTCGTGGACCGCGGTACGCAGGACGTGTTCGAGGTGTTCCTCGAGTTCGTGCGGTCCATGACGGTCCTCACGGGCCGCGCAGTCGACGACGAGCTCGCGCACGGCGGCCGGCATACGGCCCCAGCCCGCGGTGTCCAGGTGGACCGTCCGGCCACCCGCGCCGCCCGGGCCACCCGCGCCGCCCGGGCCACCCGCGCCGCCCGGGCCGCCCGGGCCGCTCCGGTCGTCCTGTCGGTCCTTCTCATCCTGATCCGTCGATGACGGCGTCGCGTTCATTTCCGGGGCCTCCCCCCGCTGTCGGGGCCATCGGCCGCCAGGGCGCGGGGGCCGCTGTGCACGACCCGTCACGACCAAGCATTGCCAACGTGCTTGGCAATATGTTGCCTAGCGCGAGGGTGCGGTGGCAACACCGGCTCCGGCGACGCTCTAGCGAACGGGCCGCGGAGGCGCCGCCCACCCCCTTCGGAACAGCGCGGATCGGGCTTCGAAGAGGCCCTGTTGACAAACTTTGCCAGGCGTTCGCGCAGATGGTGGGGTGTCTCTCGCGGGTCTCCAGTCCATCTCCAGCGGATGCCGAGCAGATCCCTAGTTCGCGTTGCCAAGCTTCTTGGCAAGAAGTTACCAACACAGATTCGCTTCATTGCCACGGAGGAGCCGTCATGAGGAACATCGCCCGCATCGCCGTCACCACCGCCGCCGTCGCCTCCGCCGTCCTCACCGTCGGCGGTGTCAGCGTCGCCGCGCAGAACGTCGTCCGCCCGCAGCAGTCGGCGGCCACCACGGCCTCCTCCGCCATCGGATGGCCGGCCGCGGCCGACTCCTCCTCCGACGAGAGCAACATCGGCTGGCCGAAGGCCACTTACGCCGGTGTCACCGGCGACATCGGCTGGCCCAAGGCGGCCACCGTCGCGGCCGACGACACCAACATCGGCTGGCCCAAGGCGACCTACGCCGACGCCACCGGCGACATCGGCTGGCCCAAGGCGGCCACCGTCGCGGCCGACAACACCAACATCGGCTGGCCCAAGGCCACCACCCAGATCGACGACACCAACATCGGCTGGCCCAAGGCGGCCGGCAGCGCGGCTGTCTGACGGGCACGGGCGCCGCAGCGGACCACCGGGCCGCCGCGCCCGCCGGGTTCACCCGGCCCACCACCGGATCCACCGAATCTTGAGGCCCCCGCCGGCAGTGCCGTGGCGGGGGCTTCGGTCGTGTGCGGGGCCCGCGCGGCGACCGGCCTGAGCACGCGTCCACGGCGGCTCGAGCGGCGTCCGGCACGGTGCTGCTCGGAGCACCGCTTCACCTCTCCCGTGTCCGGAAGGAAGTCGCCCGATGGCCCACGTACCGTGGAACGCGAAATTCGAGGACGTACTGCGCCAGGGCCTGACGGGGCTCGGCAAGGACAAGGCGCCCGCGGCCGACGTCCCGATGGAGGCCTACGGGCTGGACTCGATGGCACTCATCGGCATCGTCGGCGCACTGGAGTCGGCGTTCCGGGTCAGCCTGGCCGGCCAGGTCGTCATCCCCGTCCACACGCTGACCGCCGGTCAGCTGTGGGGCATCCTCTCGGCCGCGCTGCAGCCGGCCTGGGACGAGAGCCGCCCCTCGGCAGCCGGCCGGCGCACACGCGACCTGGGCCCCTGGGCCGTCGCCTGACCGCTGCCGGACACCGCGGCGTCGACCACCGCGCTCCTCCCCCGCGCACTCCCCGCCGACGTACGACGACGCTCCCGGCAGCGCCCGGGACACCACCTCCGCGAAACCTCCGGCGCCCGGCGCCGCCGCGGGGGCGGCCGCCCCTGAACCACCGCCGGCAAAGGCCCCCGCCGGTCACAGCGCCGTGACGGGGGCCTCCCGTACGCCGGTCATGTTCGGTGCCACACCCCAGGCGCTCAGGTCCCGGTGCCGCTCCAGCCAGCCGCAGGCCAGGTCCACGAGTCCGGCGACCGGGCACAGCAGGGCACGGGCCGCACCGAGAGGACCCTCCCGGACCAGACCGGCGCGGACGGCGCGGTCGCCGATGCGCGCGTAGTCACCCTCGTACATGACGAGTTGGTCGCTGTCCTGCCAGACGGTGGTCCCGTCGTCGCCCGCGCGGGGCACCCGCATGCGGTGGACGCGGCGCCCCGGGTAGGGGGTGAGGTGTTCGGCCAGGTGCAGGACGGTGCACTTGTCCCAGCCCACCCCGATCATCAGGACCTTCGCGGCCGCACCGCCCAGCGCGGTCAGCGGGCTGCGCGCACCCAGGCCGTAGGGCAGCGGGTGGGCGGCGAGCAGGGCGGGGGCGGCCGGGCCGGAGGCGGCCAGCGAGTAGAGCGGGTGCGGGGAGCGGCGGGCGCCGGGCAGGGTCCGTACGAACTCGGGGAAGCGGCCCAGCCGGGGCTGGACGGGGTGCACGTCCGGGTCGAACGGGGGCAGGGACGCCCTGACGCGGGGCCACCACGTGGGCGGCACGGGCCGCTGGACCCAGGTCGCCGGGTCGGTCAGGTAGGTGGTGAAGGCGGGTACGACGAGGGTTCCCGGCGCCCCGACGGCCTCCCGCAGCGCCGACAGCAGGGCGACGGGACCGCCCACCGTCCAGCCCAGGGCGCTCAGGGAGGTGTGGACCATGACGACGTCGCCGCGTCCGACGCCCAGGGCCCGCAGGTCCCGGGCCAGTTCGCGGCCGCTGTAGGGGCCGGGGGTGCGGGCGTCCGCGGCGGGGTGCAGCATCCGTGCCTCCGGTCTCTGCCGTGTCCGCGGTCCGCCGTGTCCGCGGTGCCCGTGACGGCTGGGGTCCGTGTCCCTGCGTCTCTATGGCTCTATGTCTGTATGTCTCTATGTGTCCGTGCCGCTGTGTGTCCGTGTGTCTTGGGGTCAGTTGTGTGTCCGTGTGTCTTGGGGCCGGTCCAGGGCGGGCTGGTCCGCGGCGGGCCGGGGTGACGGCACCTCCGCGGTGGAGGCCGCGGCGGCCGCGCGTACCGCCGGCTGGACGAGGAGGGCCGCGGCGGCGAACAGGACCGCGGCCGCCGCCCAGCCGAGGCCGGAGCCGTGCCCGATGAACGCGGTCAGGACCAGCGGGCCGATGATCGACTGCAGGCCGTGGTGGAGCTGGAAGGCGCCGAGGTACTCGCCGCGCCGGTCCTCGGGGGCCAGGCCGATGCCGATGCCGAAGGACCCGGCCGCGTGCCACAGTTCGGCGCCGGTCATCACCACGAACGCGGCGCACACCAGGAACCCGGCCGTGAGGGCGTCCAGTTGACCGGTGGGGATCAGGAGCAGGCAGGACGCCGCGCCGGCCAGGCCCGCACGGCGGGCGAGGCGGGCGGCGCCGGGCAGGTCGTCGCTGCCCCTGGCCGCCCGGACCTGGAGCAGCACGCACAGCACGGTGTTGAGCCCGATGAGCAGGGGGGTGAGCACGGTGGGCAGACCGGTGCCGACGACGATCCACAGCGGGATGGCCACCGCCAGCACGGAGTCGTGCAGCGACAGCGCCGCGTTGACCGCGACGACCCGCAGGAACGGCTTGTCGCGCAGCGCGGTGAAGCGGCCCGAGGCGGGCGGGGCCGGGCGGGCGGCGGCCGCGGGCAGCCGGTGCACCAGCAGGCCCGCCACCAGGAACGTGACGCCGTTGGCGAGCGGGATGACCTGGAGGGCGCCGCGGGTGCCGACGGCGAGCAGGACCGCGGCGGCGAGCGTGCCCAGGCCCATGCTGGCGTTGCCGACGGAGCGGATCGCGGCGCGCGCGTTCACCCGGTCCTGGCCGGGGACGAGTTCGGCGATCAGGGACATGAAGGAGGGGCCGGTGCCGAACTGCAGGGCGCCCACCGCCACCGCCAGGACGACGAACTGCCAGGCGGTGTGCACGGCGGGCAGCGCGAGGTAGCCGCAGCCCAGCCCGATCAGCAGCCAGGTCAGCAGCGGGCGGGCCCCGGTGCGGTCGGCGACCATGCCGAACAGCACCGAGGCGAGCAGGCCGGTCAGTCCGGCGGCGGACAGCGCCAGCCCGATCTGGGCCGGGCTCAGGCCCGTGACCTGGGTGAGGTAGACCGCGGAGCCGGACATGTACAGGCCCACGCCGATGCCGTCGATGCCGTGCAGGACGGCGAGCTGCCGTGCGGGGCCCTTCAGGCTGGCCGGGAACAGGGGCATGCGCGCTCTCCGTTCGGTCGTACGGCATGACTACGGCTGTGAACTCGGGCTCGGGCCTTGGGGCTTGGGGCCTGGGGCCTGGGGCTTGGTGCTTGGTGCTTGGTGCTTGGGGTTGTCACCGGGTCGGTGTCCGGGTCAGGGGGCGGGCGGGCCGGGGCGCAGGGCGGAGTAGAGGAGTTGGTCGTGCCAGGCGCCGGCGCGCCACTGGGCGCGGCGGATCCGGCCCTCCCGCACGAAGCCGGCCTTCTCCGCGGCGCGTTGCTCGGCGAGGTTGTCGGCGTCGGTGCACACCTGGACGCGTTCGGCCCGGGTGTGGGTGAAGAGGTAGTCGACGAGCAGGCGCTGCGCCTGGGTTCCGATGCCCTGGCCGCGGTGGGCGGCGAACAGGCCGATAGCGATCTCCCAGCAGGCGGAGGTCTCCACGCGTCCCCACGCGCGGCGGAACCACTCGACGCGTCCGGCGAGGGTGTCGTCGACGGTGACGGACAGCATGTTCTCGTCACCGCCGAGCAGGCCTCGCTCGTCGAGCAGTCCCCGCAGCCGCAGGGTGGGCGTGTGCCCGAACCACTGGTAGGGGCCCGGTCCGTCGGGCCCGGCGAACTCCGTGTCGAACCGGTCGAGGTCCGCGGAGGTCACCGGGCGCAGGACGGTCGCCGGGCGCAGCACCGGTCTCATCCGAGGTGCCTGGCCTTGAGCCGTACGGCCTGTTCGAGCACCTGGGTCTCGTCCGCCGCGCCGAGGGTGCGGGTGAGCAGGGCGCGCAGCCGGGTGAGGCGTTCGGCCAGGGACAGTTCGTGGTGGCCGCGGGTGAGGGCCTCGAACTCGGGCAGGCCGAGGAGTTCGGCGAGGAAGACGTCGGCGAGGTCCCGGGGGGTGGGTTCCTCGATGGTGACGGCGATGTGGAGTGAGGTGCCGATGCGGGCGGTGGCGGAGTGCGGGGTGCCGTGCGGCATGTAGAGCACGTCGCCGGGGCGCAGGGTGACCTCCATGCGCCGGTCGTAGGGGATGACGCCGCCGGTGTAGCGGTCGGAGTCGCTGGTGGAGGTCTCGTCGAGTCTGCCCACCACCCAGTCCTTGACGCCGGCGATCTGAAGGACGAGGACGTGGGAGCCGTCCATGTGGGCGGCGATGGCGGTCTTGCCGGGCGGGCTGAGGAAGACGAACGACTCGAGTTCGGCGCGGAATTCGGGTGCCAGGGCCTGTACGAGGGCGCGCAGGCGGGGGTGCCAGTGTTCGGGCTGGCTGAACTTGAAGGTGCCGCCGGCCGCGAAGTCCGCCTTGATCTGGGCGGGGTTGATGTAGCCGGGGACGTGGTGGCCGACGACGGTGCGCGAGCGGGTCATCTCGGAGACGGCGGTGCGCACGCCTTCGTCGAAGGCGGTGAAGTAGGGGCGGATCAGCAGCCCGCAGTCCACCTCCTCCCACATCTCCTGCTCGGTGATCAGGCCGGTCAGGTCGGCCGAGGCGCGGAAGACGGCGGGCTGGGCGGCCCAGTGGTCGCGGAAGAACGCGTCGGTGTCGCCGACCAGGTCCTTCAGGGTGATCCGGGGGGCCGGGACGGCGTCGTCCGATGCGGCCCCGGTGGTCTGCGCGGCCGAAGTGGGCTGTGCGGAGCGGGCGTTGACGGTTCCTGCGGTGTCCGGGGTGGGCCGGCGCTCCTGGGCGGTGGTCATCCCGTCACCTCCCGCATGGCGGTGAGGGCGGCCTGCGCCCAGGTGTCGTCGCCGAGGCGGCGGGTGTGGGCGAGCAGGGCGGTGCGGACACGCTCGGTGCGCTGTTCGAGGGTGGTGGTGTGGAAGCGGTGGGCGAGGTCGGGGTCCGCGTCCAGGAGGTGGCGGCCGAGCGCCTCGAGGAGGTCGTCGGGGGTGGGTTCGGTGAGGGTGAAGGTGAGGTGGAGGGAGTCGCCGTCGCGGGCGACGGCGTCGTGGGGCCAGCCGTGCGGGAGGTAGAGCACGTCACCGGGTTCCAGGACGAAGGTGTGGGTGGGGTGGGCGGTGTCGACGTCGAGGCCGGCGTCCGCGCGGACCTGCTGCGAACCCGCGTACAGCTGCCATTCCTTGCGGCCTTCGAGCTGGAGGGCCACGACGTGGGAGGCGTCTCGGTGCGGGAGCATGCCGCGGCTCTCGGGCGGGGTCCAGAAGACGTAGGAGGCCACCGCGACCGCGGCGGCGGCCTGCAGCTGTTCGACGACGGTGCGGGTGGGGCGGTGCCAGTCGGAGAGCTGGTTGAGCTTGAGGGTGCCGCCGGCCGACATCAGCCGGCGGACCGCCGCGGCGTCGGGGAAGCCGGGGCGCTGGTGCCCGATGACGTCCCGGGAGCGGGTGTAGGCGCTTTCCGGCGGTACGGCTCCGTGGCGCAGCACCGAGAAGTAGGGCCAGCGCAGCAGGCTGGCGTCCAGCTTCTGTTCGATGAAGGCGGAGGAGAGGTGGCCGGCGGGATCGACCGCGCCGCGGAGGATCCTGAATTCCTTGTTCCATGCGTCGGCGAAGATTCCCTCGCCGCGCAGAGTGTCCACGAGCGACGTGTTCAACCCGACCCCCAGGGCTCTGGTTTCTTCGGTGTCCGGGCGCCGGCCGGAGCGCTCGGCTGAGTGCGGGCGTTCCGGCCGGGCGGAGCCGTCTGGCGTGTCAGGCGTTGGAAATCTGGTTCATGATCGTCTTCGGGGAGTCGAAGGCGTCCTCCTCCTCGACGCTGATGTTCGTCTGCGCCAGCTCCTCCGGGTTGTCGGAGTTGTCGATCGCGTTCTTCGTGTCGCGGATACCCATGTCAGCCTCCACAGGCGGCGGGGTTCTCACCGCGGTGGTGCGGTGAGCTGCCCTGGAGCATGCCAGCGGGGCCTCGCGCGGTCCTCGACCACACTCGGGTGCGACGGTCGAGCCCCGCCGGGGCGGACGGGCCGGACCTTGCGGCCCGCCGGCGCGGGCGAGGCGGGTGGAGCGAGGCAGGGCGAAGCGGTGAGGGCGCGTGGGCCGGGGTGCCGGCGAAGGCCGGGAGACGGCGGGTCGGGCACGTCGGACACGCCGCGGGACTACAGGGCCCCGGGACCACAGGACCGCGGGAGCGGGTCGTGGCGCCCCGGCCCGCTGGAGGCACCGTGCCGGGGCCCGCCGCAGAATCGCACGAGAACGGCTGGAGACGGGGCCCGGACCCGGGGGCGCCGCCGAGGCCCGCCCCCGGGGAGCACCCGCCGCACCCGGGCCGGGAGCACCCCGGCGCTCCCTCTCCCCTTGCCCCTGCCCCCTCCCCTGGCCCGCTCCTCGGCCCCCGGGTCGGTCAGGACGTCGGTGCGGGTATCTCGAACCACATGGTCTTGCCGGTGGCCGTGCGGGTGCTGCCCCAGGTCTCGGTGAGCAGGTCGAGCAGTTCCGTGCCGCGCCCGCTCTCCGCGTCGGCGTCGACGAAGCGGCGTACGGGGCCGGTGGACTCGGTGTCCTCGACCTCGCACCGCAGGTGGGAGCCGCGCGCGTACAGGTTGAGCCGCAGCGGGCCGCGGGTGTGGCGCAGGGCGTTGGTGACCAGTTCGCTGACCAGGAGCTCGGTGGTGTCGGCCAGCTCCTCCAGGTCCCACTCGCTCAGCTGGGCGGTCGCCATCCGCCGGGCCCGGCGGACCGAGGTCAGCTCCCGCGACAGGGGCCAGGAGGCGTCCCGGGCGGTGGCCCGGGCGCGCGGCGCGTCGAGCGGCCGCAGGGGCTCCAGGGAGCGCGACCACAGGGCCTGGCTCCGGGCGAGCCATGAGGTGGGCGCGGCCTCCGGCGCCGGATCGACGTCCTGGGCGCGGTCCGTGGCGGCTTTCCGCGCGGGCCCCTCGGTCCGATTCCGGGAGAACCGGGCGAAGAACCCCAGGTACGAGATCGAGGCGAGGTCGACGGCCCAGGCGGCCATGGGAATCAGTCCCTTCCGTACGGCTGGCGGTGATCGCTGCCGGGCGGCCGAGGCCTGTCGACGACCGGGGTGGGCAGCTGCCAGATCCCACATTCACGTAGCGCACGCTACATCCATAAATATACATGTAGCGTGCGCTACGGTAAATACCTGGACATAAGTTGATCAAACGGACGAGCGGGGTGTGTCCGGACCCCGCACGACCGCAGGTGGGAGCCCCTCATGTCACGGCCGCCCGACCCGGCCAAACGACGCGACCTCCTGGACCGGGTCCGCGCCTACATCGTCCGCAACGGCCTGGCCGACCTGTCCCTGCGCCCGCTCGCCCGGGACCTGGGGACCAGCGACCGCATGCTGCTGTACTACTTCGGCAGCAAGGAACGCATGGTCGCCGAGGCACTCGCCGTGTACGAGAGGCGGCCGCTGCTGCGCGCCCACCGGCTGCTCCGCTCCGCCACCTCGCCCCGGGACGCGGCGGGGATGCGCCGCTTCATGGAGGAGACCTGGCGGCAGTTCAGCTCTCCCGAGCTGCGCGCCACGCTCCCCCTCTATCTCGAGATCATGGCCGTCAGCCTGCTCCACCCCGACCGGTACGGGCCGGTCATGCGCAACGCGATGAGCGAGTGGATGCGCCTGCTCACCGCCGCCTTCCGCGATCTGGGCATGACCGAGGCCCGGGCCCGCACGGAGGCCACCCTCCTGCTCGACGCGACCTTCGGCTTGCTCATGGCCCCCCTGACCACCGGCGACTGGGACCGGGCCGGCGCGGCCTTCCACGCCCTCCTCGACCGCCTCGAACCCGGCTGGCGGGACGTCTAGCGGGGGATGCCGGCTCGGGCCCGCCGGACCCGCCCGCCCGGACGTCCCTCCCGCCCCGGCATTCCCGCGCGTCCCGGCGGCCGGCGGCCCCGGCGGCCGTCCCTGACGGCCCCCGGCAGGGGCTCCAGCGGTGCTCCAGCAGTGCGAGACACGCTCTCAAGATCTTGTTGCCAACCTCTTGGCAAGGTTTTGCCAAGGCGGAGCCGTCCGTCCTTCCGAGCCGCTGTCGAAGGAGCGAGCCCGTATGTCACTCTCCGGCCTGATCGAGCAGCACGTCCGTACGCGGCCCGAGGCGACCGCCGTCACCTACCCCTCGGCCGACGGCCGCGGCGTCTCGCTCACCTACCGGGAGCTGAGCGCGGCGGCCAACCGTCTCGCCGCTCATCTGGGGGCGCTGGGGGTCGCTCCCGGGGACCGGGTGGTGACCGCGCTCGGGCCGGGCCCGCACCTGGTGACCGCGTTCCTCGCCGTGGTGCGGGCGGGCGCGGCGTACGTGCCGGTGGACCCGGACCATCCGGAGCTGCGCCGCCGGCTGATCGTGCGGGACAGCGCGGCCCGCGCCGTGCTGACCGAGGGCGGCGGGGCCGGTGGGTACGCGGGGCTGGACGCGGTCGCCGTCGACCTGGACGCGGACGCGGGCCCGATCGCGGCCCGGCCCGCGGACCTGCCGGCCGTGCGGCCGGCGCCCGGGGACGCGGCCTACGTCTGCTACACCTCCGGGACCACCGGCACCCCCAAGGGCGTCGTCGTCCCGCACCGCGCCGTCCTCGACCTGGTGGCCTCCACCGACTACGTGCGTCTGACGCCGGACGACGTGGTCGCCCAGGCCGCCAACCCCGCCTTCGACGCGGTCACCTTCGAGATCTGGTCCACTCTCGCCGCCGGTGCCCGGCTGGTCGGGCTGGCCAAGGCCACCGTCGTCGACCCGGCCCGTTTCGCCGCCGCGGTCCGCGAGCACGAGGTGAGCACCGTCTTCCTGACCACCGCGCTGTTCCACCAGATCGCCCGCGAGCGGCCCGGCGCCTTCGCCCCGCTGCGCACCGTCCTGTTCGGCGGCGAGGCCTGCGACCCGCGCCGGGTGCGGCAGGTCCTGGCGGCCGGCGGGCCGGGGCGGCTGCTGCACGTGTACGGGCCGACCGAGACCACCACGTTCGCCACCTGGCACGAGGTGACCGGCGTCGCGCCGGACGCGCGGACCGTGCCGATCGGGCGGCCGCTGGGTGCCACCGTCGCCGTCGTGGTGAGCGCGGACGGCAGCCCGGCCGCGCCGGGCGGTGTCGGTGAACTCCTGCTGGGCGGGCCGGGCCTGGCCACCGGCTACCTGGACCGGCCCGAGCTGACCGCGCAGCGGTTCGTCGAGGACCGTTTCACCCCCGGCGGCGGACTGCTGTACCGCACGGGCGATCTGGTGCGGCTGCGCGAGGACGGGGCGATGGAGTTCACCGGCCGGGTCGACAACCAGGTCAAGCTGCGCGGTTTCCGTATCGAGCTGGGTGAGATCGAGTCCGTGCTGACCGCGCACCCGGCAGTGTCCGAGGCGGTCGTGTCGGTGCACACCACCGCCGAGCCCGGCGAGGACACCGGGCGCGGCAGGGGCGGCGGGTACGACGGGAGTGCCGGGGGCGGCGGGGGCGGGGAGCGGCGTCTGGTGGCGCATGTGGTGCCGGCCGTGCGGCGGGTGGCGGCACGCGAGAGCGAGCAGCTCACCGAGTGGAAGGAGATCTACGAGACGCTCTACGACGACGCCGGCGAGGCCGCGTACGGGGAGAACTTCGCGGGCTGGAACAGCAGTTACGACGCCCGTCCCATTGCGCTGGAGGAGATGCGGCAGTGGCGGGCGGCGACGGTGGAGCGGGTCCGTGAGCTCGGCGGGCGGCGCGTCCTGGAGATCGGTGTCGGCACCGGTCTGCTGATGGCGCGGCTGGCCGGTGAGCCGGAGTGCGAGGAGTACTGGGCGACCGACTTCTCCGCCTCGGTCATCGAGGCACTGCGGGCGCAGACCGGGGCGGACGAGCGGCTGCGCGGCAAGGTGCGGCTGAGCTGCCGCGGCGCCGACGACCTGGAGGGGCTGCCCGTCGGGTACTTCGACACCGTCGTCGTCAACTCGGTCCTGCAGTACTTCCCCCGGCTGGCGTATCTGCGCACCGTCGTGGAGGGGGTGCTGCCGCTGCTCGCGCCCGGCGGTTCGGTGCTCCTGGGCGATGTGCGCAACCTCGACCTGGCGTCCTGTCTGCAGACCGGGGTCGAACTCGCCACGCGGGCCGGGCGGCCGGAGCCGGCCGACGGCGCGGACGTGTGGCGTGCGGTGGAGCAGCGGGTGGCGCTGGAGACCGAACTGCTGCTCTCCCCGGCCCTGTTCGCGGCGTGGGCGCGTGAACTGCCCGCGGTGCGCGCGGTGGACGTACGGGTCAAGCGCGGCGGTGCGCACAACGAGCTGACCCGCTACCGCTACGAGGCGGTCCTGTCGACCGCCGCCCCGGTGGCGGACCTCTCCGGTGCTCCCCGTCTGGTGTGGGGGCGTGAGGCCGTCTCGGCGGCGGATGTGGAGGCGTGTCTGCGGGCGCGGCGGCCGGCCGCCGTGCGGCTGGCCGGGGTGCCCAACCGGCGGGTGCACGGCGAGTGGGCGGCGATGCGCGCGCTGCGCGAGGGTGCGGCGGGGGCGGCCGGTGCGGCGGCGCTGCTGGCCGACGGCGGCGGCGCGCCCGACCCGGAGGAGCTGTGCGCGGCCGGGGAGCGGGCCGGCTACCGGGCCCTGCCGACCTGGTCGGCCGAGGAGGGCCGGCTCCTGGACGTCGTCTTCGTCGACCCGGGCCAGGTGCCGGCCGGTCCGCTGACCGGTGTGTACGCGGCGCCCGTGGTGGCGGCCGGGGACTGTGCGAACACTCCGACCGCCTTCCGCGGCACCGTCGACACCGAGGTCGTCCTGCGTGCCCATCTGCAGGAGCGGTTGCCGGACTACATGATCCCGTCGGCGCTGATGACGCTGGCGGCGCTGCCGCTGAACGCCAACAGCAAGGTGGACCGGGCCGCGCTGCCGGCGCCCGCGTTCAGTGCCGACCGGCCCGGTACGCCGCCGGGCACCCCGCTGCAGGAGATCGTGCGGGATCTGTTCGCCGAGGTGATCGGGGTGCCGCGGCGCACGGTCCACGCCGACTCCGACTTCTTCCGGATCGGCGGGCATTCGCTGGCCGCGGCCCGGCTGCTGGCCCGGGCGCGGGCGGTGCTGGGTGCCGACCCGGGCAGCCGTGCCCTGTACGAGGCACCCACGCCCGCGCTGTTCGCCGCTCTCGTGGGTGACGGGCCGGCCGACGCCACCGGGCCCGGCCGGGCCGGTGCCGGGGAGGGCTGCGCGGTGCTGCCGCTGCGGCTGCGCGGCGCTTTGAGCGTTCGGGCGCTGGAGGAGGCGCTGGGCGATCTGGGGCGCCGTCACGAGGCGCTGCGCAACAGCCGGCTGGGGTCGGCGGGCACCCGGCTGCGCACGCCGGCCGCCGACGACCATCTGCTGGAGCTCACGCTGCCGGCCGGTCTGGTCGACCTGTGGTCGCACACCCCGCTGGCCGCCGAACTGGCCCTGGCCTACGGGGCGCGGGCCACCGGCGGCGCCCCGCACCGGGACGGCGGCGCGCCGGAGGCGGCTCCGCGGGCGCTGGCCGGTGATCTCGCGCCCACCGTGGTTCCGGGCAGCGGGCCCACTCCGGCCGGCGGGCGGGACGGCGGCCGTCTCGGCCTGGACTGGGACGCGGGCCTGCACGAGCGGCTGGTCCGGCTGGCCGCCGAGCAGGGCGTCACCCTGTTCATGGTGGTGCACGCCGCGCTCGCGGCCCTGCTCGCCCGGCTCGGCGCGGGGGACGTCGTCACCCTGGCCGCGCCGGTACCGGCCCGCGACAGCGCCGCTCTGCGCCGCGCGGTGGGCCCCTACGGGCGGGTGCTGGCCCTGTCGGTGGACACCTCGGGCGACCCGGCCTTCACCGAACTGCTGCGGCGGGTGCGCGCCGCCGACCTCGCCGCCTACCGCGACGGCGGTGCGGCGCTGGCCCGGCCCGGCGGGATCGCGCTGAGTGTCCTGGCGGAGAGCTGCGCCGAGTACGAGGCGGCCGGGCTGACCGTGCAGGCGGTGCCGCCGCAACTCCCCGCGCAGGACGCCGGTCTCGATCTGACCCTGACCGAGCGGCAGACCCCGGCCGGTGCGCCGGCCGGCATCACCGTCAGCGCCGCCTTCGACCACGGCAGTGTCGGGGAGGCGGCCGCCGCCCGTCTGACCGGTCTGCTGACCGCGTTGCTCGAAGCCGCCGCGGACGCTCCCGCCACCGTGCTGAGCAGGCTGCGCACCGCGCCCGGTTCACCGTCCGACGGTGTGCGGCGGTGGGCGGGGCCGGCCCTGGACCTGCCGGAGGCCGGCGTCGCCGACCTGTTCGCCGCCCAGGCCGCCCGTACCCCCGGCGCGCCGGCCCTGGCGGGCATGGACTACGCCGAACTGGACGCCCGTTCCGACCTGCTCGCCCACGCGCTGCTCGCGCACCGGGCCGGCCCCGGCACCGCGGTGGCGACCGCGGTCGCCTCCCCGACCGGCTTCGCGGTCGCCGTCCTCGCCATCGCCAAGACCGGCGCCGCCTGCCTGCCCCTCGACCCGGCCCGCGCCCTGCCCGCCCTCGCCCGGCCGGCCGTCCTGCTCCTCGACGAGGCCGCCGACCGGGCCCTGCCGCCCGTGCCCGGCGCCGCCCGGCTGGTCCGCGACCCGGCCGCGGACCTGCTGCCCGCCACCCCGGCCCGGCCCGTGCGCCCCCCGCACACCGCGCACCCCGCGCACCCGGTGGTGCTGGCCCCCGCCACCCGCGACGCCACCGGCACGGCGGGGGCGGGCGGTCCGGCGGGCGCGCTGGTGGAGATCGGTCCCGAGAGCGTCGTCGCCGCCACTCTCGCCCCGGCCGCCGACGCGGCCTGGCTGACGGCCGGTTACCCGGACGCGGACACCGCGCTCGGCCTGCTCGCGGCCCTGGTCGGCGGCGCCCGTGTCCACCTGCCCGCCGCCCCGCCGGACGGCGCCGCGCCCGACGCCGTCCTGGAGCGGCTGCGCGGCTGCGGAGCGAGCGTGCTGCTCGGCGGTGACGCCGCCACTGCCGCTGCCGCTGCCGCTGCCGACGCCGGGGACCTCGCGCTGAGCGTGCCCGGCGGCTGGCCGGAGGGCCGGCTGCGCGTCGAGCACACCCCCGCCGGACCCCGGCCCGCCCCCGGCCACCGCGCCTACGTCCTGGACGCGCACCTGCGGCCCGCCGGGGACGGCCGCACCGGGAGCCTGTACATCGCGGGCGTCGGGGTCGCCCGCGGCTACACCGGGGACCCCGCGGCCACCGGTGAGCGTTTCCTGCCCGACCCGCTGGCCGGCCCCGGCGCGGGGACCGCCCTGATGTGGCGCACCGGCCGTGCCGCCCGCATCGACGCCGACGGCCGGCTGACCGTCCTCGGCGGGCCGCCCGCCGACGATCCCTTCGCCGACGAGTACGCCACCTTCGTCGTCCTGTCCGACGACCGCGACCGGCACGCCCTGTGGCCGGCCTGCGTGCCCGCTCCCGAGGGCTGGCACGAGACCCACGCCGAGGACCTGTACGAACTGTGCCTGGACCATCTGCAGACCACCCGCTGAACCGGCCCCGCCCCGCAAGCGCCCACCCCACCCGCGCCCGTAGCCGTAAGGGACCCGCCATGACCGTCAACGCCCCCGCCCGTTCCGTCCGTTCCGTCTCCTCCGCCCGCCCGGCCGCCGCCCGCCCGGGGCCCCTGCCCGTCCCGGAGCAGGCCGGCGACCCCCGCCACCACGTGCTCGACCTGACCGCCCGCGAGGCCCGCGCGGCCCACGTGCTGGCCGCGGCCTGCGCCGAGACGTTCAAGGCCGCCGACGACCCCCGGTTCCTCGACGAGGCCCCGGTGATCGCCCACGAGCTGCCGCTCGCGGTGCGCCGCCACCTCAACTCCGCGCGCCGCGACGAGAACACCCACGCCACCCTGGTCCGCGGCCACCTCGTCGACCAGGCGGCCCTGGGCCCCACCCCCCACCACTGGAGCACGGCCGACACCGGGGCGAGCCAGGTCCACGGCTGCCTGCTGGTGCTGTACGCGGCGCTGCTCGGCGACATCACCGGCTGGGCCACCCAGCAGGCCGGCCGGCTGGTGACCGACATCCTGCCCAGCCGGGGCTACGAGCACAGCCTCGTCTCCGCCTCCAGCGCACGGGAACTGGCCTGGCACACCGAGGACGCCTTCTCCCCCCACCGGGCGGACTGGGTCGGCCTGTTCGCGCTGCGCAACCCGGGCCGGGTGCCCACCACCGTCGCGCACATCGACGCGCGCCGGGTGCCCGCCGCGGTGCGCGCGGTGCTGGCCCAGCCGAGGTTCGCCGCCCGGCCCGACACCTCCCACGAGTTCAGCGCCGACACTCCCGCGGCCGAGCCGGTCGCCGTCCTGTCGGGCCACCGCGACCGGCCGGTGCTCCGCATCGACCGGGACTTCTTCACCGCGCTGCCCGGCGACGAGGAGGCCGGACGGGCCCTGGCCTGGCTGGTGGCGCACCTGGACGCCAACCTCACCGACGTGCTGGTGCCCACCGGCGCCGTCTGCTTCCTCGACAACCGCAACGTGGTGCACGGGCGGCGCCCCTTCAGCGCCGGCTTCGACGGGTCCGACCGCTGGCTCAAGCGCGTCAACCTCGTCCGCGACCTGCGGCGCACCCGCCCCGGCCGCCTCGACGGCGCCACCCGGGTCATCGGCTGACGCCCCCGCCCGCACCGCCCCGCCGGCCCGCGACCGTCCGCCCCAACCCAGGAGACCGCCATGCCCAGCACACCCGCCCGCCCCGCCGTCCTGCTCGTCGAGAGCCGCCGGGCCACCTTCACCGACAGCGTCCTCGCCCGCGACGACGTGGACGTCGTCCTGCTGCGCTTCGACTCCGTGCCGCTGGACGAGGACCACCTGCGGCGCACCGCGCACCTGCCCACCTTCACCCTGCGCACCGCCGCTCCCCCGCACGAGGAGGCCGCCCGCTACCTGCGCTGGATGAAGGGCACCCGGGGCCTGCCCCGGCCGCGGTTCTTCTGCAACCCCAACGAGGCCCTGCAGGACCGCGCCCAGCGGTTCGCCGCCCTCGTCGACCTGCCACACCTGACGCCCCGTCAAGTAGCGTGGGTGCGCAACAAGAAGACCATGAAGGACCGCTATGCCGAGCTCGGCATCCCGCACGCCGCCTACCGCGCCGTGGAGAGCCTCGACGACGTCGCCGCGTTCGGCGACACACACGGCTGGCCGGTCGTCCTCAAGCCCGTCGACTCCGACTCCTGCCTGCACACCTACCGGGTGGACTCCCGCGCCGCGCTCGCCGCGATCCCGCCGCTCGACCCCCGACTCGACTGGATGGCCGAGGAGTTCGTCCACGGCCGCGAGTTCCAGCTGTGCGCCGTCGTCGCCCGCGGCCGGGTCGTGGACGCCTACCTGTCGAAGAACCCCCGCCCCATCCTGGAGGTCCTCGACGGCGCGATCAACGCCAACATCACCTACGCGCCCGGCGAACCGCTCCCCGTCGACGCGCGGGCCCTGGCCCAGCGGCTCACCGACGGCCTGGAACTGCCCTTCGGCTATCTGCACGGCGAGTTCTTCCTCACCGACGACGGCTCCTTCCGCATGAGCGAGGTCGCCGCCCGCCTCAGCGGCTGCGAAGTCCCCGTGAACCACTCCCTCGCCTACGGGTTCGACTTCCTGCACGTCATCCTCGACACCTACCTCGACCGCGTCCCGCAACCCGTCTACACCCGCGACCGGGCGGTCGGCGACCTGCTCCTGCCCACCCGGCCCGGCCGCGTGGTCCACATCAGCTCCGAGGAGGAACTGCTGCGGCTGCCCGGTGTCATCGGCGCCCACCTGGACGCCGCTCCCGGCGACGTCCTCGACCCGCCCCGCGCCTCCCACGCCTCCACCGGCTACGTCCATGTCGAGGGCGCCACCGCCGAGCAGGTCGAACAGCGCATGCGGGCCGTCCTCGACCACTTCGAGCTGAAGGTGGACCACCCGTGAACACCGCCCCCGCCCTCACCGCACCGGCCCGCCCCGGCACTTCGGCCCCCGCCGACGCCCCCGCCGGCCCCGGCTCCGGCCCCGCGAACACCCGTACCCTCAGCGGCGGTCGGGCCCCCGCCAACGCCCCCGCCGCCCCCGGACCCGCCCGCTCGGCCGCCCCCGGCGGCACTTCGGACGCCGTGAACACCCCGGCCGCCGCGCACGCCGGGCCCGCGGCCGGGACCGGGCAGGGCCCGCTGTTCGCGGCGTACACCTCGCTCGACGACTACACCCGGGCCGTGGCCCGCGGCCGGGGCCCCCTGCCGGTGTTCACCGGCCCCCGCACCGACCTGCTGGACGGCATCGCCCTGGCCGAGGACGTCTACAGCGGCCTGCGCACCCCCGAGCCCCGCGACACCGGCGTCATGACCGGCGGCCCGCTGCCCGCCGCGCTGAACGCGCTGATCCGCCCGCTGGCCCGGCACTGGGTGAACAGCCCGGACGACCTGCCCGGCACCGGATCGGTGCTGCTGGTCGGCGAGTACGCCCACCTGCGCGCCGACGCCGTGCAGCACGTCCTCGACGCCGCCCACGCCACCGGCCGCCCTCTGTCCCTGCTGACCGGACGCGACCTGCACAGCCTCAGCTGGACGGCGGCCAAGCAGTACGCCCGCGTCGTCCCGCACGCCCCCGTCGGTGTCCTGTCCGAACTCGACACCGCCGCCCCCGCACCGCAGGCCGACGTGTGGCTCGGCGCCGACGACGTCCACCGCCTCGACGTCCAGCAGATCGCGCTCGGCCGCGTGTGGCGGCGGGTCCTCTTCCACGGCAACGGCAAGGACGACCAGCTCAACCTCGGCCGGTTCACCCTGTGCGGAGCCAGCCCCGCCGCGCCCGCGCCCGGCATGCCCGGCCCCCGCTGCGCCTACGGCCTGGGCTGCACCAAACCGCAGGACAAACTCATCCCCGCCCGCGGCATCCGCACCGCCGAACTGGTCCTGGCCAACTGCTTCAGCGGCGCCCTCGCCGGCCACGCGATGTACGACCCGAAGTACCTCATCCTCCTCGACGCGCTCGACGGGCCCGCGCAGACCGTCATCGCCACCCTCACCGCCTGCGACGGACAACGCCCCGAGAACCTGGCCTGGCTCACCGCCGCCGAGGCCGCCGGCAGCGCCGCGCTCGCCATGAACCACCGCCTGCACGACATCAACCCCTACCCGGCGTTCGTCCAGACCGGCCTGCAGTCCTCCGCCCTCGACCCCGCCCGCCCCCACTCCCCCGCCGGCACCGGCACCGCGGCCGGCACCCGCACAGCCACCGCCGCCGACCGTGCCCGGGAGGCAACCCCGGAGGCGCCCGCGGACACCGCCGGAACCGGCACCGAGCCCGGCACGGCCGCCCCCCACCCGCCACTGCACCGGCTCGGCGCCCGCCTCTCGGGCCTGCTCGACAGCGGACTGCTGGGCCCCGACTACCCGCTGCGCCCCCGGCTGCGGGCCCTGGCGGACACCGTGCTGCGCGACGCGGTGCGCACCGTGGCCCGCTCCGCGCCCGACGCCGGCCCGGCCCTGGCCGCGATCGCCGCCGAGACCAAGTCCCTCGACCTCGCGCTGGCCCACCGCTTCGCCAAGCACCACGACGACCCCGCCCTCGCCTTCCCCACCTACTTCGGCGAACGCAGCACCGCCGGGACCCCCCGCGCGCTCGACACCCCGTGCGCCTGCGGCCGGCCGCTGCGCTCCTACCGCCGCCAGGGCCGGGTCCCGGCGATCGCCGACACCGTCCAGACGGTGTGCGCGCGCTGCGGCGACGTCGCCAACGCCCACACCGGCGCCGTCGAACTGCACGTGAAGGCACCCGCCGAGGCGGCCGCCGGCAGCACCTTGCACGTGGTCGTGGAGGCGGTGGCCCCCCGCGACGGCACCCTCAACCTGGGCATCGTGCTGCCGCTCTACCTCGACGCCCGGGTGGGCCCCGTACTGCGCCGCGTCGACGCCGTCGCCGGACGCCGCGCCCACGCCGAGTTCACCCTCGACCTCGCCCCCCAGGCCACCCCGCAGGCCTACTACTTCTGCCCCTTCGCCGTACAGGACCTGGGCATGAGCGTCTCCCGGGTGCACTTCACCGTCCTGCCCCGCCGCTAGGGAGAACCCGCCATGGAACCCGCCACCGCCGCGCCCGGCCACGCCCCGCGTCCGCGCGGTCCGCTCGGCCACCGCCCCTTCCGCCGGCTGGCCGCCGGACGGGCACTGGTGTACTGCGCCAACGCGATGGCCCCCGTCGTCCTGGCCTTCGCCGTCCTGGACACCTCCGGCTCGGCCACCGCGCTGGGCCTGGTCGTCGGAGCCCGCTCGGTGGCCAACGTGGCACTGCTGCCGGCCGGCGGGGTCGTCGCCGACCGCATCCGGCGCACCCTGGTCGTACGGGGCTCCGCGCTGGCCGCGTGCGGGACGCAGACGGCGGTCGCGGTGAGCGTGCTGCTGGGCCTCACCTCCCTTCCGCTGCTGACCGTGCTCAGCGTCCTCAACGGCGCGCTGGCGGCACTGTCGCTGCCCGCCTCCGCCGCGCTGACCCCGCAGACCGTGCCGGCCGGCCTGATCCGCCCGGCGGGTGCGCTGATGCGGATGGGCACCAACCTCGGCATGATCGCGGGAGTGTCGCTGGGCGGCGCGGTCGCCGCCGGGTGGGGAGCCGGCTGGGGACTGGCCTGCAGCGCGGCCGCGTTCGGCGCGGCGGCCTGGTGCTTCCTGGGCGTACGCACCGCGGACCCCGGCACGCCCGCGCCGGGCCGCACCCGCCCGCTGCGGGAACTGCGGGCGGGCTGGCGGGAGTTCACCGCGCGCCGCTGGGTGTGGATCGTGGTGGCACAGTTCATGGTCGTCAACGCCGTGGTCGCGGGCGGTGTGCAGGTGCTGGGACCGGCCGTCGCCGACGCCACGTTCGGGCGCGGTGCGTGGGGCGCGGTGCTGGCCGCGCAGATGGCCGGGGCCCTGCTGGGCGGGGTGTTCGCGGCGCGGTCCCGGGCCCGGCGGATGCTGCTGGTGGGGGTGGCGGCGGTGGCGGTGGAGGCGCTGCCGCTGGTGGTACTGGCCCAGGGCGGCGGGGCGCTGCTGCTGGGCGCGGCGATGTTCGCCAACGGCGTCGCGCTGGAACAGTTCGGGGTGGCCTGGGACGTGTCCCTGCAGGAGAACATCCCCGCCGACCGGCTGGCCCGCGTGTACTCCTACGACGCGCTGGGCTCGTTCGTGGCCCTGCCGGTGGGCGAGATGGCCGCGGGTCCCGTCGCCGCGCACGCCGGGACCGGCGGCGCGCTGCTGGGCGGGGCCGCGCTGGTGGTGTGCGCGACCGCGGCGGCGCTGTGCAGCACCCAGGTGCGCTCGCTGACCGCCGCCCCGCACCGGCCCTCCGCCGCCCGGCCGGCCCAGCCCCTCCCCGCCACCTGAACCACGCCGGCGCCCAGCAGCGTGCCACCGGGCGGTGCGGTGCGGTGTGCCGCCGGGCGGTGCGGTGCGGTGCGGTGTGGTCCGGTGGAGGGTGGTGTGGACGCGAGGAGGGGTGGATGACGCGGTGGCTGGTCACCGGGGGCGGCGGGGCGCTGGGCCGCGAGGTGCGGGCGCGGCTGGCCGGCGGCCGGGTCACCGCGCTCGACCGGGCCCGCCTCGACATCACCGATCCGCGGGCCGTCCGTGCCGCGGTCACCGGCCACGACGTGGTGGTCAACTGCGCCGCCTGGACGGACGTCGACGGCGCCGAGCGGGCCGAGGCCGCCGCGACCGCCGTCAACGGCACGGGCGTACGTCACCTGGCCCTCGCCTGCCGCCGCACCGGCGCCCGGCTGCTGCACGTCTCCAGCGACTACGTGCTGCCCGGAACCGGCACCGAACCCTGTCCCGAGTCGGCCCCGACCGGCCCGGTCAACGCCTACGGCCGCAGCAAACTGGCGGGCGAACGCGCGGTCGCCGAACTCCTTCCGGACACCGGCTACATCGTGCGCACCGCCTGGCTGTACGGCGAACACGGACCGAACTTCGTCTCCACCGTCCTTGCTCTCGCCGCCCGCAGGGACACCGTCGACGTCGTCGACGACCAGTACGGGCAGCCCACCTGGACCCACGACCTGGCCGGGCTGCTGGTCGCGCTCGGCCGCGCGGGCGGGGCCGAGCCGGGCGTCTACCACGCCACCGCCGCCGGCCGCACGACCTGGTACGGCCTGGCCCGGGCCGCGTACGAACTCAGCGGGCTGGATCCCGACCGGGTGCGCCCGACCACGTCGGCGGCCTTCGCCCGTCCGGCGCGCCGCCCCGCGTCCAGCGTTCTGGGCCACGCCCGCCGGGCCGCGGCCGGCCTGCCCGGGCTCCCCCACTGGCGCACGTCGCTCGCCGAGGCACTGCGCCGCCCCGCCTTCACCGCGCTCGTCTCCCGCGACACCGTCCCCCGACCCGTACCGTGAGGAGGCCGCGACCGCGGCCGACCGCCCCGTGTGCCGCGCCGGTGCGACACGGACACCAACGCCCTTTCCAGGAAGCGGTGTTGGGGCAGAGTGGCGAGACACCGGACCGGGCGGGAGACCGACGGCGTGCACACCCGACGTCCGCCGGACGGCCGTCCGACTGTCCGGCCGCGCCGCGCGTCGCGCCTGCGCCGCGCGCGGGTGTCGCCCGCAGGGCCCGCGAAGCCGCGTCGTGGTCCGTGGAAGCTGGTCGGTCTCCCGGGCCGTGGCGGGGCCACGCGGCGGCGCCGGGGCCGACCACCGTACGGACCGCACCGGACCGGTCCGCCACGTGTCGTCAACGCGCTTCCTGCGAGGCCGTGTTGTGTCCCGGTCGGGCGGAGCCGGGCACCGGTCCGGCTCCGACGCGGGCGCCCGTCGCGGTCCCGGGCGGCGGTGTCCGTCGTACCGCCCGCCGCCCGCGGTGTCCCCGCGGCCGTGGGCGGGCCGGGGCGGGTGTCAGGCCGGGCGGGCGGCGGTCCAGGCGGCGAGTTGTTCGGGGGTGACGTCCGGGTCGGCGACCAGGGAGGCCAGTTCGTCGTCGGTGTGGTGGCGGGTGGCCAGTGCCGGGCAGCGGCGGCAGCCGTCGACACCGGCCTGCGCCCACCACTGGCAGCCGGCCCGCAGATGGCAGCGCGGCACCGCACCGCCCGCCGGCGCCGGGTAGGCCGCCACCACCCGTTCCACCAGGGTGCAGTCGCCGCCCCGGCGGTTGGCGCAGCCGGCGACGCAGTGCGAGGCGAACCGCAGGATCCGGCGCGGTTCGATGTCCTCGGGGATCTGGTCGAGCACCGCGGCGGCCGGGACCGCCTCGGCGAGGTAGGTCACCTCTCCGTCGAGGCCGGAACGCACGCCCAGGACCAGCGACTCCGGCGCGTGCGCCGCACCGCTGGGACACCAGCTGACGCGGGGGTCCGTCCCGGCGGGGGCCGGGAGCGCGGGCTGCCGCCCGGCGGCGGCCGCGTCCGGGCGGGCGGGGCCCCGCGTCAGCACGGCAGCACGGCCGGGACGTCGACGCTCAGTCCCCGCGCCGCCGGGGACAACGGCGAGCTCGCGGCGGCCTGTTCCCGGGCCACCGCGCCGGCGATGTCGCGGGCCAGCTGTGCGCGTGAGGTGATGCGCTCCGGGCCGGTGCGCGGCTGCGCGGGTGCCGCGCCCGCGGCGGCCAGGACGAGCCCGGTGGCCGCGACGGCGGCGGCGACGCCCGTGGCGCCGCGGGGGTGCTTCATACCGCCTCCTCCGGGTCGCGCGGCGACGGCGGGGTGACGGGCCCGGGCGTGACCTGGGCGCTCGCCGCGCCCGCGGCGGCCAGGACCAGTCCGGTGACCGCGGCGACGGCCGCGACCGTACGGGAGTGCCTCATGCGGATGCCTCTCGTTCTGCGGGGGACGAACCTCGACGCCCCAGCGTGGCCCGGGACTTCGCAGAGGCCCTCGAGACCCGCTGGAGGCGGGCTCGAACGATCTCCGAAAACGGGCGAAGGGCTCACGCCGGAGTGCTTCAATGGCCCCCGTGAAGGCCTGAATTGACCGGCAATGACCAGCAGGGAGCGAGCACGGGGATGCGGAAGTCGTATTACGCGGCACACGTCTACATGATCCTGGGAGTGATCTCCGGTCTGTACTACCGGGAGTTCACCAAAGCCAAAGACTTCGACGGTGACACCCAGCTGGCGCTCATGCACACCCACCTCCTCGCGCTGGGCATGATGGGGTTCCTCATCGTCCTCGCCCTGGACAAGCAGTTCGGGCTGTCCGGGACGAAACTGTTCACGTACTTCTTCTGGTTCTACAACGCGGGCATCGCGATCACCGTCGCCATGATGTTCGTGCACGGCACCGAGACCGTGCTCGGCGACCACGTGCCCGAGGCGGTCCCGCTCACCGCGGGCCTGGGGCACACCCTGCTCACGGTCGGCCTCATCCTGCTGTTCGTACTGCTCGGCAAGCGGCTGAACGAGCCCGCCGGAGCCGGACCCGCCGAGCCGGAGCAGCAGGCCGAGACGGCCAGGACCCCGGTCTGAACCACCACGCCCCGGCCCGGGAATGCCCCCGAACCGGCAGGCCCCGAACGGGCGCGCTCCTCGACCGGCGTACGGCCGGGCGGGGCTGACGGCGAGCCTGCCCGGCTCCGGGCCCACCAGGCATGCGGGACCGGGGCGCGCGGGGCCGGGGCGCGCCCGCGGTCGGGGCCCGTGGGCGTGTGCCGGTCGCGTCCGTCGGGTCAGGCGTGTCCGTCCCGCCCGCCCGTCCTGTCCGTCCGTCAGGCGGGCTGGGCGGCGGGGCCGAGGAGAACCTCGGTGAGCGCGGCCAGCCGCCGGCCGGTGAGGCCCGGGCGCAGCCGGCCTCCCCCGGTCAGGACGGCCAGACCGTGCCAGGCGCTCCACAGGACCTCGGCCAGCAGATCGCCGTCGCGGCCGGCGGCGACGGGTGCGACGGCGAGGCCGATCTCGGCGAGGACGTCCGCGAGCGGCGCCGGTGCGTCCCCGGTGCCGGGGGTCTCCTCGGGGGTGCCGTCGTCTCCCGGGTCGAGGGTGAGCATGGCCTGGTAGAGGACGGGTCCGCGCGCGGCGAAGTCGACGTAGGCGCGGGCCACCGCGTCCAGGGCGCCGCGCGGGTCCGGCGTGCCCAGGCGGGCGGCGCGCAGCTCGGCCGCGAGTTCGGCGAGACCCTCCAGCGCGACCGCGTGGACGATGGCGTCCTTGTTCTTGAAGTGCTGGTACAGCACGGGCTGGCTGTATTCGATACGGTCCGCGAGACGCCGCGTGGTGACGTAGTCCCAGCCTTCGGCCTCGGCCATCTCGCGGGCCGTGGTGAGGATCAGGCGGTGGCGCTGGGCCTGCTCGCGCAGGCGTCGTTCTCGGAGCGTCATGGCCCGACTTTAGCACTTTCAGCGATAATCGAGCTGTCAGTGATAGGGTTTCTGCCTTTGAAATCGGCGGGGTCGGGGGCGCTCCGTGCGGCGGGGCGGAGTGCCCGCGTGCGGCCGCGTTCGAGCGGCCTTCGAGGCAGGGGCGCCAGCATCGGGGCACGACTGCCCACAGAGAGGGCCACCCATGCTGACGCCGACTCCCCTGGAGGAGCTGCTCGATCTGGCCGCGGACGTCATCGGCGGCGACCGGCGCGTCCTGCCGGCCGGGGCGGCGGGGTCCCCCTTCATCACGCTGGGCGGCGGCCTCGGACAGGCCGTACGGCTGCAGGCGCGCGCCGAGCGGCAGTTGGGCCTGGCCGTGGACCTGGCGCAGCTGCTGGGTCCCGCCCCCCTCGCTGACGTACTGGCCCGGGCGCGGCCCGCCCCGGTGCGGGCCGCGGGCGGCGTGGAGCGGGGAGCGGCCGTACGGGCGCTGCTGCCGGGGCAGTCGGCGGCGCTGGCCGCCGAACGGGAGGCCGGGGCCGGGGCGGTGACCCGGATCCTGAGCGCCGAACTGTCCGGCCCGCTGGACACGGACGCGCTGCGCCGCGCGCTGGCCGCCCTCAGCGCTCGGCACGAGGGCCTGCGGACCGCGTTCGCCGCCACCACGCGCGGGCCCGTGCGGCGGGTGCTCGCCGTCTGCCCCCCGTCGCTGGTCACGCTGGAGGCGGTGGCCGGGGGCCCGGGCGAGGACCTGGTGGCGGCGGCGCACGCGCGGCTGGCCGTGCGGGCCGGGCGGCTGGTCACCCGGCCCGGCCTGCCGCCGCTGGCCTTCGCGCTGACCCCGCTGGCCACCGGTCGCCATCTGCTGTCGTTCGTCCACCACGACGCCGTGGCCGACAGCCGCTCGGCCGCCCTGGTGTGGCAGGAACTGCTCGCCGACTACGACCGCGCCGTGCGCCGCCGCCCGCTGGACCGTGCGCCGCGGCCCGGCCCGGACACACCCGGCCGCGGCGGGGCGGCTCCGGGCGGCCCCGTACGGATGCTGCCGCCCGGAGCCGCCCCGCACCCCGAACACCCCCAGCGCGCCCCGCACCCCGAACACCCCCGACACGCCGAGTCTGCCGACCGCACCGACCACACCGAGTCTGCCGGGCTGCGGCGCGCTGTGGCCGCCGCCCGCGCCGGAATGCCCGGGTCAGCACCGGCGGCCGCCCGCGACGTCCGTGGCGAGCGGCTGCTGCTGGGACTCGGCACGAGGCTGCGGGACGCGGCCGACGCGACGGCCCGGCGGGCCGGCGTGCCGCACAGCACGGTGCTGCTGGCGGCCTGGGCGCTGGCCGTGGGCCGGCGCACGGGCCGTGAACGGCTGCTGGTGGATGCCGAGATGCCGGGCCGGCCCACCGCGGAACTCCTCGGCACCGTCGTGCCGTGCGCGGCGACCGCCCCGGTGGTCTGTGAACTGGAGGGCGGCGTCGACTACTTCCTGCGCGGTGTCGCCTGCGCGTTCAGCGAGGCGCTGCAGTACGCGGATCCGGACGACGGCGCGGCGGTGCGCGGTGCGGCAGCACCCTCGGGCCCTCTCCCTCCCGCCCCGGCGCGGGTGACGTTCGCGGCCCGCGACGAGTTGCTGCCCGCGAGCCTGCGGACGGGCGCCCTGACCGCGCGCTTCCATCACGGACACTCCGGCGCCGTCACCGCGGACGCCGCCCTGACGGTGCTGCGCTGGCACGAACACCCGCTGCTGAGCCTGGAGTTCGCCTCCGCGCGACTCCCCCGGGCACAGGCCGCACAGCTCGCCCGCGCGCTGCGCGCCGCACTGACGGCACTGGTGACCTCGCCCCCGCACACCCCGGTCGACGACCTGGCACTCGCTCCGGCCGACGACCTGCCGAAGAGCCCGGCCGCCCGCGCGGGCACACCCGCCGCCCGCCCTCTCGCCCTGCCCTGACCCACACCCCCGGTCCCCAACTGCGCCGCCCGGCCAGTTGGGTTGCGGGGCCCGGGGCCACCGGGCACGCCGGCCGCCCGCACCGTACGGCGAAAGGACGCCACACGCGGCGGGGGGACGCGCCCTACGGCGACTCCCGGCGACCTCGGCACCTCGGCCCGGCGCCCGCCGTACCACGTCACCGGACACCCGCACCCCCAGCGCCCCCCCAACTCCGCCATCCCGTCACCGGGTTGCGGGCCCGGCGCCGCGGGGTGCTCCGGCCGCCCGCGCGTACCGCGAAAGGACGCGGCGCGCGGCGGAGGACCCGCCGTACGGCGGACGACGGCGGACGACGGCGGACGACGGTGGCCTCGGGGGCACGGCGGCTCGGCGCGTGCCGTGCACGTCGCCGGACACCCGCATCCCCGTCCGGGCGGACGCCGCCGTACGGGCACCCGGGGGCCGGGCGGTGCGGGCCGGCGCCGTACGGCCGGGAGCCGGAGGGCACCGGCGCCGTGCCCCGCGGCGGGCGGGGGGGCATCCGGTGCGCGCGTACCGGGGGAGTGCACGCGCGCACCGGAGCCGTGGACCGGGCGGCCGGCGGATCGGCACCCGGAGGCGGACGGGCCCAACGGGCCCAGGGGTTCGGGCCGTTCGGGCGATCGAGGCGGGTCAGGCGGGCCGGGTGGTGAACTGCGGCAGGCGGGCGGCGGTCTCGGCGGGGTCGGGCATCGCGGCGATCTCGGCGGCGACCTTGCGGGCCGCGTCCCGGTAGCTCTCGTCGCCCAGGATGCGGCGGGCCTGTTCGGTGACCGCGTCGGCCGTCAGATCACCGGCGAAGATCACTTCGCCGGCGCCGGCGTCGCGTACGGCGGTGCCGTTGGCGGGGCCGTCGGCGCCCTGCGGCAGGATCAGCTGGGGCAGGGCGGCCGCCAGCGCGGCGAGTGTGGTGCCCGCGCCGCCGTGCTGGACCACCAGGGCCGCCCGCCGCAGCGCCTCGGGCTGGGCCACCCACTCCACCGCCACCACGCGCTCGGGCAGTTCGCCCAGGTCGGCGACGGCGACCACGGGGCCGGTCGCCACCAGGACCGGCACCTGCAGCGGCAGCAGCCCGTCGATGACCGTGCGCAGCACGTCGACCGAGCCCAGCGCGGTGCCCAGGGTCAGGTAGACGAACGGGCCGTCCGCGTCGCGGATGCCGGCCGGCAGTTCGCCCGGCTCGCCGTAGGCGACGGGGCGCTGCTCGATGCGGGGCAGCGGGGCGGCCAGGAAGCCGGGGTCCTGCAGGCTGGGCGGGCAGATGTCGATGTAGGTGGCGGCCAGTGCCAGCAGCCGGCCGTACGGCACGTCCACGCCCAGGTCGGCGGCGGTGGCCAGCAACTCCTCCTGGATGCGGGCCTCTTCGGCGCCCATCGCCATCACCCCGACGCCGTGCGCGACGGCGGGCACGCCCGCCAGCCGGGCGGCGAAGGCGGCGCCCGGGTTCATCGCCTCGTAGACGACGAGGTCGGGGCGCAGGCCGGTGAGGACGGGGGCGAGGTCGGCGGCCACCCAGCGGGGCAGCACCGAACCGAACACCTTCACATGCAGGTCCGCCAGCACCTCGGGCGGCACGTCCTGGGCGCCCAGGTCGGCGCCCTCGTGCTCCAGGGAGTCACTACCGCGCACTGCTTCCATGAACGCCTCGGGGACCGAGCGGCCCGCCGCCACCGGCTCCAGGCCGGCGGCCCGCAGGGCCGGGTGGAGCTGCTCGCCGGTGGCGAACACCACCTCGTGGCCCGCGGCGCGCGCGGCCTTCGCCAAGGGAAGCAGGGGATACACGTGCCCGAAGTTGCCCGCGCTGGCAAAGAGGATTCTCATACCGCCTCAGCGTAAGGACGCCCACCCCCGTTGTCTACCACTGACAATAATTCTAGCGCTGACAACACCCGAGTCTTGGACGGCAGGTCGGCCCTGGTGGGCGGGCCCGGGGCCCGCTCCCCCGGCCCCGGCGGCGGGGGCGGCTCCAGCCGCCGTGCGGGACGTTTCGAGGCGCCCTCCAGCAACGGCCGATCCCCCTGGCGGATCGTCAGGGGCGGCGGCCCGGCCCCGGTCGCACGGGACACGGCGAAGGAGTCATGTTCGATGACCATCACCCACGCGGTGCCCCCGGGCGCCCTCACCGGCCTCGGGCGGCGCTTCACACTGTCGGCCCAGACCCTGGACAGCCCGGTGACACCCAATCCGGTCTTCCGCGAATGGTTCGCCGAGCAGCGCCGCGCCAACCGCTACGAGGTGCGGCGCATCCCCTTCCGCGAACTGGTCGGCTGGCGCTTCCAGGGCGCCACCGGGAACCTGGTGCACGACAGCGGCCGGTTCTTCTCCGTCGAGGGCCTGCATGTGCGCGCCGAGTGGAACGGGCACGCCGCGTCCTGGTCGCAGCCCATCATCAACCAGCCGGAGATCGGCATCCTGGGCATCGTCGTCAAGGAGTTCGACGGCGTCCTGCACTGCCTGATGCAGGCCAAGATGGAACCCGGCAACATCGAGACCGTCCAGCTGTCCCCCACCGTGCAGGCCACCCGCAGCAACTACACCGGTGTGCACCGCGGCGCCCCCGTCACGCACATCGAGTACTTCGCGCCGCCGCGGACCGCCTCACGGGTGCTGTTCGACTCCCTGCAGTCCGAACAGGGCTCCTGGTTCCTGCGCAAGCGCAACCGGAACATGGTGGTGGAGGCGCTCGGCCCGGTGCCCGCGCACGAGGACTTCGTATGGCTGACGCTCGGTCAGATCCATCAGCTGCTGCACGAGTCGAACGTCGTCAACATGGACGCCCGGACCGTGCTGTCGCTGATCCCGTCCTTCGCCGACGAGGGGCCCCCGCTGCACTCCATGGAACACCTCCTCAACCGCCTCACCGAGATCAAGGCGCACCGGGAGCTGGTGCAGACCAGCATGCCGCTGTCGGCCGTCCGGCGCTGGCGGCGCACCGAGGACGGGATCTCCCACGACAGCGGCCACCACTTCACCGTCATCGCCGCGTCCGTGGCCGCCGCCAACCGCGAGGTCACCCGCTGGACCCAGCCGCTGCTCGCACCGGCCGAACAGGGCCTGTCCGCGTTCCTGGTGCGCCGCATCGGCGGTGTGCCGCACCTGCTGGCGCACGCCCGCTCCGAGGCGGGCGTGCTGGACGTCGCGGAGCTCGGCCCCACCGTGCAGTGCCAGCCGGGCCGCGCGCTGACCCTGCCCGCGCCGAGCCGGCCGCAGTTCCTGGACCTGGTCCTGCGGGCCGCTCCGGGCTCCCTGCTCTACGACACCGTGCAGTCCGAGGAGGGCGGCCGCTTCCACCACGCCGGCAACCGCTACGTCCTGATGGAGGTCGGCGACGACTTCCCCGTCGACGTGCCCGAGGACTTCCTGTGGGTGACCGCCGACCAGATGTCGGCGCTGCTGCGGCACAGCAACTACCTCAACATCGAGGCCCGTACGCTGCTGACCGGACTGCGCGCGGCGTGGGCGCGCGGCGGGACGTACGCCCGGTGAGCGGGCCGGGAGGACCGAGGGGCCCGGTGCTGCGGATCGGCGTGCTGGGCTGCGCGGACATCGCCGGGCGGCGCATGCTGCCCTCGATGGCCCGCCAGCCGCTCGTCGAGGTGACCGCCGTGGCCAGCCGCACCCCCGCCAGGGCGCGCGCGTTCACCGACCGGTTCGGCGGCACGCCGGTGACCGGCTACGCACGGCTGCTGGAACGCGAGGACGTGGACGCGGTGTACCTGCCGCTGCCGCCCGAGCTGCACGCGCAGTGGACGCTGCGGGCGCTGGCGGCCGGCAAGCACGTGCTGTGCGAGAAGCCGTTCGCCCTGCGGTACGCCGACGCGGACAAGGCGGTCTGTCTCGCCCGCGAGCGCGGCCTGCTGCTGATGGAGAGCTTCATGTTCCTGCACCACTCCCAGCACGCCCGGGTCCGCCGGCTCCTCGACGACGGGCTGATCGGCGAACTGCAGCTGTTCGGCTCCGAGTTCGGCATCCCGCTGCGCCGCGAGAGCGACGGCACCCATCGGCGCGCCAGCACCCTGCCCGAGGTCGCCGCCTACCCGCTGCGCGCCGCCCGGCTCTTCCTGGGCCCCGGCCTGCGGGTGGCCGGCGCCCATGTCCGCGCGGCCGGCCCGCACGGACCCGCCCCCGCCGGCGGCGCCCTGCTGACGGCGCCCTCCGGGGCGGCGGCCCAGCTCGCCTACGGCGTCGAGCACGCCTACCGCAGCGGATACGACCTGTGGGGCAGCCGGGGACGGCTGCGCCTGGAACGCGCCTTCAGCACCCCCGACGAGCATGTGCCCGTCCTGCACGTCGAACGCGGCGCCGGCGTCGAGGAGATCCGCCTCGCGCCCGACGCCCACTTCACCAACATCGCGGGCGTCTTCGCCCGCGCCGTCCTCGACGGCGAGGACTTCACCCCGCACACCGAGGCCGTCCTGGACCACGCCCGGCTCGTGGACGAGGTCGAACAGGCCGCCGCCCGCCCGGCAGCCCCCTGACCGCCCCCTCCCCTCCCCCGGCACCCTCCTTGCGGTCCCTTCCTCCGGCCGGCCGCCACCTGACCGGCGGCCGTCACCGCGCGGCGGGGCCGGGGGCAGGAAAGCGGCCCGGCACGCACCGAGTGCGTGCCGGGCCGCCCGCGTCCGCAGGGAACGCCCGCCAGGGATGCGCTCACGCCTCCTGGCCGGCGTGGATGTCGACGCCGAGCTGGCGGAAGAGACCGGCCATGTCCAGCTGGTCCCAGTGCTCGGCCAGCAGCCCGTCCTCGACCCGCCAGAAGTCGATCGACTGGAAGCTGAGCGGACGCCCGGTCGCCTCGACCCCGAAGAACGTGCCCCGGTGGGTGCCGGAGTACTCGAAGCGGCCCGCGATCCGGTCCCCCTCCACGACGAGGTCGTGGGTGACGACCTTCACGTCGGGGAACGCGGCGAAGATCTGCTCCCAGAACGCCGTGTTGGCCTCGATGCCGTCCTCGACGACCGGGTTGTGGTCGATGTGCCCGGGCGCGGTGTGCGCGCTCATGGTGCTCACGTCATGACTGTTGATCATGTCGACGAAGCGCTGGACGAGTTCACGGTGGTTGGCTGCCATGCCTGTGCCTCTCTGGGCTCGCGTCACTGGACGGGCGGGCGAGGACGCCCCCACGGGTCACCCCGGGCACACGCCGCCGGCCGCCGCCCACCGAGGATCCCCATCGCGTCTCGAGCCGCCCTGGAGGCCGCCTGTGGGCCCGGCCCATCCCCGATCCCGGCTCAAGTGCCCGCTCCTAGCGTCACCTTCATGAAGGCTCTCGTACTCTCCGGCGGGGCCGGAACCCGCCTGCGCCCCCTCACCCACACATCCGCCAAGCAGCTGGTGCCCGTGGCCAACAAGCCGGTGCTCTTCTACGGCCTGGAAGCGATCGCGGACGCGGGCATCACCGAGGTCGGGATCATCGTCGGGGACACCGCCGACGAGATCACGCAAGCCGTCGGCGACGGCTCCAAGTTCGGCCTCGCCGTCACCTACATCCCCCAGTCCGCGCCCCTCGGGCTGGCCCACGCCGTCCTCATCGCCCGCGAGTTCCTCGCCGACGACGACTTCGTCATGTACCTCGGCGACAACTTCATCGTGGGCGGCATCTCCGACCTGGTCGACGCCTTCCGCGCGCAGCGGCCCGCCGCCCAGATCCTGCTCACCCAGGTCTCCGACCCGACGCAGTTCGGGGTCGCCGAATTCGGCCCCGACGGACGGATCGTGGGCCTGGAGGAGAAACCGGAGCACCCCAGGAGCGACCTCGCGCTCGTCGGCGTCTACCTGTTCACCGACGCCGTGCACGAGGCCGTCCGCGCCATCAAGCCGTCCTGGCGCGGCGAACTGGAGATCACCCACGCGCTGCAGTGGCTGATCGACCACGACCGCGACGTCCGCTCCACGACGATCTCCGGATACTGGAAGGACACCGGGAACGTCGGCGACATGCTGGAGGTCAACCGGTCCGTCCTGGAACACGCCGAACCCCGCATCGAGGGCGACGTCGACGACACCAGCGAGATCATCGGCCGGGTACGGATCGACGAGGGCGCCCGCGTCACCGGCTCCCGCATCGTGGGCCCCGCCGTCATCGGCACCGGCAGCGTGATCACCGGCTCCTACGTCGGCCCGTTCACCTCCATCGCCCCCGACTGCCGCATCACCGACAGCGAGATCGAGTTCTCCATCGTCCTGGACGGCTCCTCGGTGCACGGCGCCCGCCGCGTGGAGGCCTCCATCATCGGCCGCAACGTGGAGGTGACCCCCGCCCCCCGGATCCCCGCCGCCCACCGCCTCATCCTCGGCGACCACAGCAAGGTGCAGATTTCCTCATGACCACCACACGCATCCTCGTCACCGGCGGCGCGGGGTTCATCGGCTCGCACTACGTGCGCACCCTGCTCGGCCCGGCCGGCCCCGGCGACGTCCACGTCACCGTCCTCGACAAACTCACCTACGCCGGCAACCCCGCCAACCTCGACCCGGTCCGCGGCCACCCCGGCTTCCGCTTCGTCCAGGGCGACATCTGCGACACCCGCCTGGTCGCCGAACTCGTCGCCGGACACGAGCAGATCGTGCACTTCGCCGCCGAGTCCCACGTCGACCGCTCCATCCTCGGCGCCGCCGAGTTCATCACCACCAACGTGCTCGGCACCCAGACCCTCCTGGACGCGGCGCTGCGCCGGCCCGGCGGCCGCGCCCGCTTCCTGCACGTGTCCACCGACGAGGTCTACGGCTCCGTGGCCGAGGGATCCTGGCCGGAGAGCGACCCGCTGCGGCCCAACTCCCCCTACGCCGCCTCCAAGGCCTCCTCCGACCTGGTGGCCCTGTCCTACCACCGCACCCACGGCCTCGACGTACGGGTGACCCGCTGCTCCAACAACTACGGCCACCACCACTTCCCCGAGAAGGTCATCCCGCTGTTCGTCACCAACCTCCTCGACGGACACCGCGTCCCGCTGTACGGGGAAGGACTGAACGTACGGGACTGGCTGCACATCGACGACCACGTCCAGGGCCTGGAACTGGTCCGCACCGGCGGCCGGCCCGGCGAGGTCTACAACATCGGCGGCGGCACCGAACTGAGCAACAAGGAACTGACCACGCTGCTGCTGGATCTGGCCGGAGCGGGCTGGGACAGCGTCGAGCACGTGCCCGACCGGCTCGGCCACGACCTGCGCTACTCGGTGGACTGCGGCAAGATCTCCCGCGAGCTGGGCTACCGGCCCCGCAAGGACTTCACCCAGGGCCTGGCGGAGACCTTCGCCTGGTACCGCGACAACCGTTCCTGGTGGGAACCGCTCAAACACAGGGCCGCCCTGTGACCGCGTGAGCCCCCGGCGGCCCCGCGGCCGCGCACCGACCGGTGCCCCGAAAACCCCTGCGGGTCTTCGGGACACCGGCATGCCTGCGGCGGCGGACCAGGAGCCGGGTTCGGCCCGGGCCTGGGCCGGGTCCGGACCGTCCGGGTCCGGGCCGCCGTGGCGCCGGCGGCCTCCCCCGTCGGGTGAGGCACCCCTGCGACAGCACGCGCCGCACCATGGGCCAAGAGAGCGTGGGGCGGAGCCGGAACACCGGGCCGCCCGAGGGCCAGCCGGGAACGGGCGCGGGTCCTGTCGGGGTCGGGAGAGAGGGCAGCCAGGGCCGGACCAGGGGTTCACCAGGACCGGGTGAGGGGTCCGCCGGACCGGGCAGGAGCCCGCCGGAACGGGCCAGGGCCTGCCGGGACGCCGGGACCAGGGTTGTCTGGCGACGGGCCACCGCGCCCGGGGCCCAACGGCACCCGGACGGTGGGCCGTCGAACCGGGGCCCCGGCTGCGGCCCGCGGCGAGCGCGCATCGGCGTCCCAAGTGCCGGAGCGTGCGTCCGGTGACGAGCCCGGCGGCGCGCCGCGCGGGGCGCGGGGCCCGCTCCCCCGTTGGCGGCGGCCCGCCATCGCCAGGGCCCAACGGACCGCTGTCGGTGAGCCGTTACGGCTGCGACTCGCGGTGAGCGCGCACCTCGGCATCCCGGGCGCCTGGGCGGTGCGTCCGGTGACGAGCCCGGTGGTGCACCGTGCGGGGCCGCGGGGCCCGCTCCCCCGGGTGCCGGGGGTCGGCGCGACGGGCTCGGCCGTGGCCGGGGCGGGGCGGAACGTGGGCCCGCCCCTCCTGCGTTCCCGGGCGCCGTGGTGACGGGCCCGGCCGGCCGTGGACGTGCGGGCGCGGGAAGGAACTCGCCCTCCTGGGCGCCGGGTTCGGGCGCGTGCTGTCCCGCGTGCGCGGGTGCGGCGTTCGCCGTGGGCCGGGGCGCGGTGCCATTCGGTCCGGTGCCGGCGCGCGGTGCCGTTCCGCCCGGTGCCGGCGCGCGGTGCCGTTCCGCCCGGTGCCGGCGCGGGGTGCCGTTCCGCCCGGTGTCGGGGCGGGGTGGCGGCTGCGGGCGTCCCGGGGCGGGGTCAGCGGGTGAGGTGTTGGGGGTGCGGGAGTTGCCAGGAGGGGCCGTAGGAGGTGAGGGCCTCTTCGTAGGTGGGCAGCAGGCCGCGTTCGACGGCCTCGGACAGGCTCGGGGCGGTGGCGTCCTTCTCGGAGCGGATCAGGCCCGTGGTGGTGGGCCAGGGGATGCCGATGGCCGGGTCGAGGGCCTGGATGTCGACCATGGTGCCGGGCACGTACTCCTCGGAGCACAGATAGTTCATGCAGGTGTCGTCGGTCAGGGCGAGGAAGGCGTGGCCGAGGCCGTCGGCGAGGTAGACGCCGATGCCGGAGCCGGCCTCCTGCAGGGTGGTGTCGAACATGCCGAACGTCGGGGAGCCGACGCGCAGGTCGACCACCACGTCCAGGGCGGCGCCGCGGACGCAGGTCACCAGTTTCGCCTGGCCGGGCGGGAGGGTGGTGCCGTGGATGCCGCGCAGCGTGTCACGGTGGGAGACCGAGAAGTTGACCTGGCGGACGGTGAACGGCTGGCCGCTGCTTCCGGTCAGTTCGCCCATGCGCCAGGCCTCGAAGAACCGGCCCCGGTTGTCCGGGAGTTGCGACGGCGTGATCCGGAAGGCGTCGCGGACCTTCATCTCCTCAATGGCCATGCTTCCTCGGTTCGGGTCGACGGAACGGGGTCCGCGGCCGGTGGGGCCCCGGACCCCGGGTGGGTGTGCGGGTCAGTGCAGCGGTGCCGGGGTGTTCTCCCCCGCCGGGGCGTGCTGGTCGGCGGCCGGGGTGTGGTGCCGGCCGGGCGGCGCGGCCGGGGCGGCGGCGGGCGCGGCGGCCGGCCGGCGGGAGGGGCGAGCAGCATGGAGAAGGTCGCCAGGGCCACCGCGACGGCGCCCACCCACATGGCGGGGACGAGGCCGTCGACGAAGTCGCGCGGGGAGGCGTAGCCGCCGTTGGCGCTGAAGATGGAGGCGAGCAGGGCGACGCCGAGGGCTGCGCCGACCTCGCGGGTGGCGGCGGTGACGCCGGAGGCGATGCCCTGTTCGTGTTCGGCGACCGAGCCCATGGTGAGGTTCATCAGCGGGGCGTAGAACAGGGCCATGCCGGCGCCGCAGATCATCAGGGAGGGCAGCTGGGCGGCGTAGGAGACGTCCGGTTCGAGGACGAAGGCCCAATAGACCATGCCGGCGGTCATCATGGCGAGGCCGAGGGTGACCACGGGTTTGCCGCCGATGCGGTCGGAGACCATGCCGCCGATGGGGGCGACGACCATCGGCATGGCGGTCCAGGCCAGCAGGCGGACGCCGGCCTGCATGGCGGTGTAGCCCTGGATGTTCTGCAGGAACTGGGTCATCAGGAAGATCGCGCCGAACATGCCGACGGACATCAGGGCGCCGGCCAGGTTGATCGCGGTGAAGGCGCGGTTGCGGAACATGCGCATCGGCACCATGGGGTGTTCGGTGTGGTTCTCCCAGGCGACGAAGACGGCCATCACGGCGGTGCCGCCGATGAGGGCGCCCAGGACCTGCGGGGACGTCCAGCCGTCGCCGTGGCCCTTGATGAGGCCCAGCACGATGCCGAACAGGCCGAGGCTGGCCAGGGCGGTGCCGACGGCGTCGAGGCGGGAGTGGGCGATGCGGCTCTCGGCGAGTTTGCGGAAGGACAGCGGGGCCAGGGCGAGGCCGATGGGTACGTTCAGCCAGAAGATCCACTGCCAGGACAGGTGTTCGACGATGGCGCCGCCCACCAGCGGGCCGGCGGCGATGGACAGTCCGTTGACGGCGCCCCAGATGCCCAGGGCCGCGCCGCGTTTCTCGGCGGGCACGGCGGCGGTCAGCAGGGTCACCGACAGCGGCATGATGATGGCGGCGCCGACGCCCTGGACGGCGCGGGCGGCGACGAGTTCGTTGATGCCGGGGGCGAGGGCGGCGGCCGCGGAGGCGGCGGTGAACAGCAGCAGGCCCAGGCTGAAGACCTTGCGGCGGCCGAAGCGGTCGCCGAGGGCGGCGCCGAACATCATCAGGACCGCGAAGGACAGGGTGTAGGCGTTGACCGTCCATTCCAGGTCGGTGAGGCTGCCGCCGAGTTTCTCCCGGATGGTGGGCAGCGCCGTGATGATGACGAGGTTGTCCAGTCCCGCCATGAAGGAGGCGAGGCTGGTGGTGAGGATGGCCCAGAAGACCACCCTCTTGGTTTCACCGCCCGGGGATGGGGGGTTGACGGTGCTCATCGAGCATCCTTTCTGGAGGCTGGTCAGTGCGAGATGCTCCTCGCCGTGACCTGTCCGGCCTGCGCCGGCGCACCCGGCGCCACCGGGCCGGTCCGGCGCCGACGACGCTACGGACGCGTACTCGACTCCTCCTCGAGCGCCGGTGGGCGCGGGCCCCGCGGCGGGCACGGCGGCGCCGCGGGGCCCGCGTACCGGTGTGGGTGCGCGGGCTCCGCGGCGGGGGCGGCCGGGCCGGGGGCCGGTCAGGCGAGCTGGCGCTGGAAGGTGGCGATGTCGAAGTAGAGGGTCTCGTCGACGAGGACGTCGCCGTCGAAGTGGAAGAAGACGGCGACGGGGGCGTCGATGGACTTGCCCCGGTTGGGTATGCCGCGCCAGTCGGCGTGCTGCTTGCCGCGTGCCTGGGCCTCCAGGATCACCGCGGTGGGGGTGTGGTGGACGTGGTGCAGGTCGTGCTCCAGGTCGGGGAAGGCGGCCTTGAGTTCGGCGAAGTAGCCCTTCTTGATGGCTTCTTCACCGATCAGCGGTCCTTCTTCGAAGGCCTGGATGCGGTAGACGCCGCCGCGCGGGAAGGTGGCCAGCACGCCGTCGATGTCCCAGGCGATCTCGGCGACCGTGTGCTGCAGGACGACCGCCTCGCGCTTCTTGCGCAGTTCGGCGTCGGGCTGCGGGAGATCCGCGCCGGGCAGGGTGAATTCGTGTGCTTCGGTGGCCATGACCATTCCTCCACGCATCGGCCTGTTCGGTTGCCGCCGACGCTAGGGCGGCGCGCTCGCTCGGGCCTCGTTTCCGGCTCGAACCGCCTGGTGCGGGGCCTCTTGGTGCGGGGCCTCTTGGTGCGGGGCCGGTTCAGGCGGTGGGCTGGAGGCGGGGGGTGTCCTGGGGCGGGCGGTAGGTGGGGCGGTAGCCGCAGGCCAGGCCGAGCGGGGCGAGGAGCAGGCACAGGCCCATGTCGAGGGGGAAGGGGCGGCCGGTGACGACGCGGTACTCGTCGCGGAAGGCGAGGGCGAGCAGCGGCATCTGCAGGCGGGGGGTGCCGTCGGGGCGCAGCCGGCCTTCGTTGGTCAGTCCCCACAGGGTCTCGAAGACGGTTTCGGTCTGGTAGGCGGGGGTGGTGCGCCAGATGACGCGGGTGGTGTCGGGTCCGGGGTTCCACATGGAGTGGACGGCGCCCGGGGGGATGTGGAAGTCGGCGCCGGGCTCGTACTCGTGGAGGGTGCCGTCGAGTTGGAGGCTCAGGCGGCCGCTTTCCAGGCGCATGTGTTCGGTCTGGCGGGGGTGGTAGTGCTGGGGCGGTTTGATGACGGCGGGCGCGTATTCGACGGCGACCTCGACGTAGGCGCCGCCGGTCTCGGCGGCGGTGGTCAGGAAGGTGAGGGTGTCCTTGCCGAGGCGCAGGGTGTCTCCGGGGCGGGCCATCGGGTGCCTCTTCTCGTCCGGTGAGGGGGGTGGCGGGGTGGGTCAGGCGGTGCGGGTGGTGGGGTGGCGGGGCAGTCCGAAGCAGGCGGTGAGGAGGTTGAGGACGCCGATGCCGGCGGCGATCCAGAAGCCGAGGTGGAGGCCGTCCAGCCAGGCCAGGGCGGGGGTGGTGTGGGCGGTGAGTTCGCTGGTGGTGCGGGTCAGGGCGCTGGTGGCGACGGTGGCGACGCCGAGGGAGGCGCCGACCTGGAAGGCGGCGACCAGGACGCCGGAGGCGATGCCCTGCTGGTGGGGCGGGATGTCGGAGACGCCGTGCACGTTGACGGGGATGCCGCAGCACTGCATGGAGGCGCCCAGGATGAGCAGGGCGGGCAGCAGGTGCAGGAGGTAGTTGCCGTGGGCGGGGGCCTGGGTGAGCAGGAGCAGGCCGAGCAGGGAGCCGGCGGCGCCGGCGAGGTAGACGGGGCGGGGGCCGGCGCGGTGCATGACGCGGGTGGCGGGGGCGGTGACCAGGATGGCGACGATGCCCAGGGGCAGGAACGCGAAGCCGGAGGCGAGGGTGGAGTAGCCGAGGGTGCGTTGCAGGTAGTAGCTGCACAGGAAGAGCACGGAGGCCTGGACGGCGCTGGTCAGGACGCGGCCGAGGCCGGCGGTGGCCAGGGAGCGGGTGGCGAACAGTTGCAGGGGCAGCAGGGGGTCGGCGGCGCGGCGTTCGATGAGGAGGAACGCGGCGAGCAGGGTGAGGGCGGCGGCGGCCGGGGCGAGGACGTAGGGCGGGGAGGCGGCGCCGTGGTCCTGGATGTTGACGATGGCGTAGACGAGGGCGGCCAGGCCCGCGGTGACGGTGGCGGCGCCGGCCAGGTCGGGGCGGGAGCCGCGGACGGCGGTGTCGGGGCGGCCGCGGGAGAGCAGCAGGACGCCGGCGACGGCGACGGCGCCGAAGGGGAGGTTGATGTAGAAGATCCAGCGCCAGCTGAGGCTGTCGGTGATCAGGCCGCCGGCGATGACGCCGAGGGTGCCGCCGAGGCCGGCGAGTGCGGCCCAGACGGCGAGTGCGGTGGTGCGTTCGCGGCCGCGCGGGAAGGTGGTGGTGACCAGGGACATCGCGGCGGGTGAGAGGAAGGCTGCGCCGCAGCCCTGCAGGGCGCGGGCGGCGATGAGCAGGCCGGCGTCGCGGGAGAGGCCGCACAGCAGGGAGGCGGCGGTGAACAGCAGGGCGCCGAGGAGGAAGGTGCGGCGTCTGCCCCAGCGGTCGGCGGTGCGGCCGCCGAGCAGCATGAGGCCGCCGAAGCACAGGATGTAGGAGGTCAGGACCCATTCGATGGCGGTGGGGCCGGCGCCGAGGTCGCTCTGGACGGCGGGCAGGGCGAGGTTCACCACGGTGGTGTCCAGCAGGACCATGAACTGGGCGAGGGCGACGAAGACGAGCAGGCGCCAGCGGCGCGGGTCGGCCGCGGCGGCGTCGGTGTCGGTGTCGGGGGTGCGGTCCTGGGTGCGGGCGGCGGGGTGGTCGGTGGTCATGGCTCCCTCTCGGACGGGTCTGTCTCCCGCCCCGCCCCGGCGCCGCCCCTGGGGGCTGGTGTGCGGGGCGGGGGCGGCCCGGTCAGGCGGCGGGTGCCTCGATGTAGCTGAGGGCGTTGTAGATGGTGCGGTCGGGGTCGGTGATGGCGCGCCGGCCGTGCATGACGCGGGTGTTGTCGATGACGGCGGCGTCGCCGTCCTGCCAGTCGAGGTTCTCGGTGAGGCGGGCGGTGACCTCTTCGACCTCGGCGAGCAGGGGGGCGGGCAGTTCGGTGGTGTCGGCGAAGGTGATGGTGGGCTTCTCGTAGTTGAAGGAGGGGCCCAGGATGCTGTTGGCGAAGGAGGGGCGGGGGCCGAAGACGGTGGGGCCGGCGGCGGGGGTGCGGAAGGAGTAGCGCACGCCGCCGTCGTCCTGGGGGGTGATCTCGGTGCCGGGCAGCTGTCCGGCCAGGGCGAGGAGTTCGCTCACCTGGATCCGGTCGGCGGGCTTGGTGCGGCCCAGCAGGTGGTGGGCCATGGCCCGCCACTGGGGTTCGCCGACGTAGCGGCTGTAGACGATGTCCTGGGCGGCGAAGGCGGTGCGGGCCTGCTCGCTGAGGGCGTCCCAGACGCGGTAGCCGTCGCAGACGGTGGTCTGGGAGCCGGTGGAGGCGGCCTTCTCGCAGAAGAACCAGGCGAGGTGGGAGCGGAAGGGGCTGTTGCCGTTCTCGGTGTGCAGGCCGACCTCGTCGAAGCCCGCGTCGACCTTCTGGGCGACCTCGGAGTAGAAGTCGCGGGCGGGGTCGAGGGTGGTGGAGGTGGAGGTGTTCTGGACCAGGGCGGTGAAGGCGTCCATGTCGGCGCCGAAACCGCGCAGCAGCAGGAACCCGGCCTGGGCGAGGAGGTCGCGCAGTTCCTTGGGGTCGATGGCGTCGAGGCCGCCGGGGCCCGCGGGCTGGACCAGCAGGCCGCTGCCGGTGCCGTAGGGCGTGGTCTGCACAGCCGTACTCATGCCTTCTCCTTGTTCTGGTTGCTCGGGGACGCCGCGGCCGTGGCGGGGGCCGGGCCGAGGACGTGGTGGCGGATGACGTCGCGGCGGGGGCGTCCGGTGACGGTGAAGCAGGTGGCGTAGGCGGGGTCGTCCTCGGACATGAGGTGGACGACGGCGGCGCGTTCGATGCCGGAGAGCCTGCGCCGGCCGAATTCGGTGATGCGGCCGCGGGCGGTGTCGGGGTCGAGGGCGGCGTCGATGACGAACAGGCCGTGCACGTCGTCGAGGCCGTCGGCGATGACGGCGGCCTCGCGGACGAAGCCGAGTTCGCGGTAGCGGGCCTCGACCCATTCGGGGGCGACGTTGCGGCCGCCCGCGGTGATGACGAGGTTCTTCTTGCGTCCGGTGATGCGCAGGTAGCCGTCGTCGTCGATCTCGGCGAGGTCGCCGGTGTGCAGGCGGCCCTGGTCGTCGACGACGACGCTGGAGGGGTCCTCGCGGGTGTAGCCGGCGAACAGGGAGGTGCTGCGGATGAGGAGTTCACCGTCGTCGGCGAGTTCGGCGTGGACGTGGTCCAGGGGGCGGCCGACGGTGCCGAAGCGGACTTCGCCGGGGAAGTTCCAGGACACCACGGAGGAGTTCTCGCTCAGTCCGTAGCCCTCGTGGACGGTCAGTCCGTGGGCGTGCAGGCGCTGGAGGATCTCGGGCGGGACGGGGGCGCCGCCGCAGGCGATGAAGACCGGGCCGTCGTGGCCGAAGATCCGCCGGTGGCGTTCGGTGACGCTCTCGGCGGGCTGCTGGTCGCACACGGCGAGGAAGAGGCCGGCGACGGTGGGCGGGACGACCAGGGCGGTGGGGCGGGCCGCTCGCAGCAGGGTGAGCATGCGCGGTGCGGCGTCGGCGGCGGTGCCGACCAGGGCGGTGCCGGGGGGCAGGAAGGAGACCGAACCGCCTGCCAGGAAGGGCATGTAGAGGCCGGCGACCTGTTCGATGAGCAGGCTGAGGGGGACGATGGACAGGTACCGCTCGAAGATCGCCGGGCGGGTGCGGGTGCGCAGCGAGGTGAGCAGTGCGTCCAGGCCGTGCCGGCGGATCTGTACGCCTTTGGGGGCGGAGGTGGTGCCGGAGGTGTGGATGACCTTGACGACCGCGTCGTGGTCGGGGACGGGCGGGTGCGGGACGGGGGGCCGGGCGAGCAGGGCGGGCAGGTCGAGGGCGGTGGTGGGGCAGCCGGCGGGCAGGACGGGGTCGGGGGTGTCGGTGCTCCAGCGGGCCAGGGCCGCGCTGCCCGCGGTGTCGGTCAGGCACAGGTCGGCGCTCTCCAGGAGGGAGGCGGCCTGCTGGGCGGTGAAGGCGGTGGGTACGGGGATCTCCACGGCGCCGGCGAACAGGGCGGCGAGGTCGGCGACGACCCATTCCGGGGAGTTCTCGGCGAGCAGTCCCACCCGGGCGGGGCGGCCCAGGGTGCGGGCCAGGCCGGTGAGGTCGGCGGCCAGGGCCAGGGCGGTGCGCAGGAGGTCGCGGTAGCTGTGGGTGGTGCCCTCGCCGCCGTCGGCGGCCAGGACGCGCACCATGACGGCGTCGCTGTCGGCCTGCCGCAGCAGTCCGCGGGCCAGGGACAGGGGTGCGGTCTCAGGCGGCACGGGTCAGCACCCCCTGCTGTGCCGGGCGGTTGCTCAGCAGCCGCATGTCGACCGAGGTGAAGCAGTAGCGGCCGATGGCGGCCAGCAGCAGGGTGGACTGTTCGGCGGCCTCGGCGTAGCCGACGACGGGCCGGGTGTCGTAGTAGGTGCCCCAGGAGGCGCGTTCGTCGGCGGGCAGCCGCTCCAGGGAGGCGTCGGCGAGGGGGTGGAAGACGCAGCCGAGGCGCTGCATGAGCGCGGCGAGCCGGCCGGTCATCGTCATGACGGCGTACGGGCGGCCCAGGCAGGCCATGATCAGCGGGATCGCTTTGATGATCTCGGCGCCGGCGGCGGCCCGTACGGAGGCGATGGAGCCGATCTGCAGGACCTGGGAGCGTTTGACGGGGGCGCCGACGGCCTGGGTGATGACGTCTTCGACGGGCGCGTCGAGATAGCGCTCCAGCAGGATGGTCTCTTCCTCGGGGAAGGACAGGCCGGCGCAGGCGAGGACTTCCTCCTGGCCGTCGGCGGCGGTCTCGAAGAAGGCGAGGAAGCCGTCCGGGTCGGGGGTGATGCTGGCCCGGTACTGCTTGGCGAAGACCAGCCGGGCCAGGTCCGCGGCGGTCTGCCAGTCCGGGGTGCCGCGCTCGGACAGGGTGATTCTCATGTGCTGCGCTCCCTAACGGGGTGGGGTGGGACGCGAGGCTCACTCATCGCCCGAGCACCGCGGAGTGGTGCGCGGCCGGCCGGGCGCTGAGGGCGAGTTCCGCGGCCCGCAGGGCGCTGTTGATGGAGGTCTCGGCGAGGATGCCGGGGGCGGCGACGCTGTCGCCGGCCAGGAACACCCCGTCCCCGCGGTCGACGGCGGGCCGGTCGCGCCAGCTGAGGCCGGGCAGGTCGAGGGCGCCGGTGCGGCCCCGGGAGACGCCTTCGCGGCGCCACAGGATGCGCTGCTGCCAGCCGGGGGTGGTCAGGTCGAAGAGTTTCTCCAGCCGGGCCAGCGCGTCGGCCTTCGACTCGCCGGGCCTGATCGGCATCTGTCCCTGGAACAGGGCCTGGCCCTCGGGGGCGAGGGAGGGGTCGTGGTCGGAGTACTGGGAGGTGAAGCCGCCCTCGTCCATGTCGAAGGAGACGTTGCCGTCCTTCTTGGAGTGGGTGACGGCCATGTCGAGCAGGGCGGCGGTGCCGCTGGGCCACTGCAGGGAGTCGTCGCCGAGCAGGCTGCGGGCGGCGGCGAGGGAGGTGGCGACGATGACCGGTCCGCCGGTGGGCAGTTCGGTCAGCCGGGAGCCGGTCTCGATGACGACGCCGCGGGCGCGGGCGACGCGTTCCATGCGGGCGATCAGCGCGCCCCAGCCGCCCATGAAGTAGCGGCTGGGCAGCGGGAAGCGGGGGGTGCCCACGCGCAGCAGGCGTTCCCACACGAAGGCCGCGGAGAGGCGTCCGGGGTCGCCGTCGAAGAGGATCGGGCCGAGGAAGCCGAGGGCTTCGTCGACGGTCTGCTGGGCGAAGCGTTCGCTCGCCCAGTCCTGGAAGGAGCGGTCGACGGGGACGTCGATGCCGCGGTGCATCCAGGTCATCCGCATGTAGCCGCCGGGCAGGGTCATCCGCAGCCGGCCCTGGTGGCGGAAGCGCATCCGGGTCCACTCGTGGAAGGACAGCCGTACGTAGCGGCCGGCCAGTCCGCGCTGCAGCAGCCAGTGCCAGGCGTCGCCGTTGTCGAAGAAGGTGTGCGGCCCGTCGTTGGTGACGTAGGGGCCGGAGGCGGAGCGGGCGCGGCCGCCCGCGTGGGAGTGGGCCTCGTGGACGGTGACGTGGGCGCCCTGTTCGGCGGCGGAGATCGCCGCGGTCAGGCCGGCCAGTCCGCCGCCGATGATCGTGATGTTCGCCATGGTTGTCGCTCTCACTCGTCTTCGAAGGTCCGCGGCCGGTCGGGGTTCAGCCGTCGAGCGTGGCCATGGCGCCGACGGGATAGCGGTCCCCCACCGTGGAGCCGTGGGGGGCGATCTCGTCGAGCGCCCTGAGGTCGTCCGCACTCAGGGTCACGTCGCTCGCGGCGAGGTTCTCCTGCAGGTACGGGACGCGCTTGGTGCCGGGGATGGCGATGACGTCGTCGCCCTGGGCGAGCACCCAGGCCAGGGCGAGCTGCCCGGCGGTGATGCCCTTGGACGCGGCCAGGTGCTGCAGCCGTTCGACGACGTGCAGGTTCTGGTCGAGGTTGCCCTGCTGGAAGCGGGGCGCGATACGGCGGAAGTCGTGTTCGGCCAGCCCGTCGAGGCTGCGGATGCGGCCGGTGAGCAGGCCGCGGCCCAGCGGGCTGTAGCCGACGAAGCCGATGCCCAGTTCGCGGACGGTGGCCAGGACTCCGTTGGCCTCGACGTCGCGGGTGGACAGGGAGTACTCGGTCTGTACGGCGGCCAGCGGGTGCACGGCGTGGGCGCGGCGGATGGTGGCGGCGGACGCCTCGCACACGCCGAGGTGGCGGACCTTGCCGGCCTGGACCAGTTCGGCCAGCGCGCCGACGGACTCCTCGACGGGCACGGCGGGGTCGACGCGGTGCAGGTAGTACAGGTCGAGGTGGTCGGTGCCCAGCCGGCGCAGGGTGCCCTCGACGGCGGTACGGATGTAGTCGGGGCGGTTGTTGAGGCGGCCGGTGATGGTGCCGTCCTCGGTGACCTCGTTGCCGACCTTGGAACAGACGACGACGCCGTCGCGGCGGCCGGCGATGACCCGGGCGACGAACTCCTCGTTGCTGTGCGGGCCGTAGAAGTCGGCGGTGTCGAGGAGGGTGACGCCCAGTTCCAGTGCCCGGTGCGCGGTGCGCAGGGCCTCCTGCTCGTCGGCGGGGCCGTAGGCGAAGGTCATGCCCATGCAGCCGAGTCCCTGTTCGGAGACCGCCGGCCCCTGGCTGCCGAGTGTTCGTTGCCGCATCATCGGTTCCTTCCTGAGCCGTGCGGGCGGGTGCCGTCCCGGGTACGGCCGGTTCCGGCACCACCCGGGAATTAGCAGTGACAGTATTGATGCCCTTGCTAGAGAAGTACTGGGGCCGGGTGGCCTGCGGCCGGCTCACCAGGTCCGGGACTCCTGGAGCCGGGGGCGCCGACTGCCCCCGGCAGGGGGGCTGTTGACCGGCACCGGTTTCCTTGAGCCCCGGGGGCGCCTGCGGGCGTCGGCTCCGCGATCCGGGAAACCGCCCGCCGGGGGCCGGTCTTTATGCGCCGGGGCGCCGACTCCCCTCGGGCGGGGGGCCGTTGACCGGCACCGGTTCCCTTGAGCCCGGGGGGGCGCCTGCGGGCGTCGGCTCCGCGATCCGGGAAACCGCCCGCCGGGGGCCGGTCTCCATGCGCCGGGGGCGCCGACTGCCTCCGGGCCAGGGGCCGTTCAGGTGCACCGGGTCGGGTGCCGCGCCGGTTGCCGGGCGCGCCCCGGACCGCCCTGGCCGTGGCATCCCGGCCGGGACAGGGAGCCGACTCCGCCGAGCCGAGGCCTGTTCACCCCTGCGGGCCCTCGCGCAGGAGTCGATCCCCCGTGGTCCGGGGCCCGTTCACCGGGTTCAGCTCCCGGTCCGGAGGCGTTCGAGGAGAGGTGTCCCTCGGGCGGAGGCCGTTCACCGCATCACTCCCCTGGCCCCCGGGCCCGTCCACCGCGTCACCGGTCGGCCCGGGCGGGGACCGGTCCGGGCGTACCGGCCCCCGAGGTTCGGGCTCCGGCGGCCCGTCCGCCGGGGGCGGGCCGCCGGGGGGGCGGCCGGTTGCCGGTCGGTCGGCTGGGGCCGCCCGTCGGCGGTCAGTCGGCGGTGGTCAGCTCGGTGGTGACGGAGGTCCAGGTGTGGGCCGTGCCGGTGGTGGTGCTGTCGGCGAGGCGGGACCAGGGGTCGGTGCCGAGGATCTCGGTGGCCTGTTCGCGCAGCCACTGGTCGAAGGGGTCGGTGGAGGTGAGCAGGCGGCGGGCGGCGGCCTGCGGGTCGCGGGCTTCGATCTGGTGGACGAGGACGTCGTGGCCGTCGAGCGGGCGCAGGTCGAAGGACTCCTGGAGGATGCCGGCGCGGCGCCGGGAGGTCTCGTAGGCGTGCAGCCGGGGTCCGGCGAGCTCGGTCTGCAGGCGGCGCCAGCCTTCGGCGGCGCCGCCGGTCAGGGTGAGCAGGGTGCAGGCGCCGGTGACGGCGCGGCGGGCGGCGGCGCGGGCCGCGGTGCGGGCGGCGGGGGCCAGCCGGCGCATGCCGAGCACGGCGAGCATGTTGGACTCCACGCCGATGCCCCAGCGTTCGGCGATCAGGCCGTTGTCGAGCAGCCGCCACACCACGACGCCGTTGAACTCGATGACCTGTCCGGTGGGGGCGGCGCCGAGGAAGTCGCCGAGGTGGGTGCCGCGCCAGGTGTTGTGGATGACGACGTGGTCGCCGTGGGCGCTCATGTCCTGGATGGTCACGTGCAGGTCGGGGAAGCCCTCGCGCAGGCCGGCGATGGTGTAGCGGACTCCTTCGAGTCCTTCGGGGGCTCCGGGCAGCGGCTGGTGGTCGACCATGTCGGGGCTGTAGATCTCGTCCACGACCGAGAAGTCGCCCTGGTTGACGAAGGCGTCGAAGACCCGGCGGATGGTCTTCTTGTTGCGCTCCTCCACGCTCTGTGCGGTGCGCACCGTCTCTTGTATCGACACGTTCCATCCTTGTGGTGTCGGCGCCCGCGGGGGGCGGGTCGGGGCGGGCGGGGGCGGGCCGGGGCCCGTCACCGGCCGGGGAAGGGGGCGTCCCAGGTGAGGGTGAGGCCCGCGTACACGTAGCGGCTGGCCTCGATGGCGAGGAGCAGGACGGTGTCGCCGGGGGTGATGCGGCCCTGGCTCCAGCCGGCGTCCAGGGCCAGCGGGACGGCGGCGGAGCCGGTGGCGCCGACGTCGGTGAGGTTCTCCACGATGGTCTTGCTCAGGGTGGTCCGGTCGGCGTCGGACAGTCCGGCGGTGCCGTACTCGCTGGCGAAGTACTCGGCGTTTCCCTCGGGCAGGACGCAGGCGTCGATGTCGTCGAGGGTGAGGCGGGAGCGGTGGAGCATGTCGTGGATGCCCTCGACGAAGACGCGGGGGCCGAAGCGGGCGGTGCCGGGGATGTCGAGGCGGATGTCCATGAGGCGGGGGCGGCGCTGCTGTTCGGCGAGGGGGGCGTCGGTGCCGCCGCCGATGATGTGCATGCCGGGTTTGCGGGTGCCGCCCAGGGAGCGGGTGGCGAAGACGGGGCGCGGGCGGCCGGCGGCGGAGCCTTCCTCGCCGGCGCGCAGCACCATGGCGCCGGCGCCGTCGCCGAAGGTGTAGACGGTCAGGCGGTCGCGCATCCGTACGCGTTCGGGTTCGCGGCCCAGGAAGACGGGGGCCAGCAGCGGGGAGACGGCTTCGGCGCCGATGACCAGGGCGGTGGCGTAGGTGCCGTCGGCGAGCAGGCGGCGGGCGATGTCGAGGGCTTGGACGGCGCCGACGCAGCCGGCCCTGACCTCGATGACGGCGCAGCGTTCCAGGCCGAGTTGTTCCTGGACGTAGGTGGCGGCGACGGGCAGCAGGTAGTCGGGGCTGGCGGTGGAGACGACGATGAGGTCGATCTCGTCGGCGCCGACGCCGGCCCGGTCGAGGGCCTGGCGGGCGGCGGCGGTCGCCATGGCGGAGGTGCTGGTGGTGTGGGCGCCGGTGCGGGGGTCGGTCATCCAGTGCCGGCGCTGGACCTGGATGCCGTCCAGGACGTCGTCGGGCAGCGGTCCGCAGACGCGGGCCAGGGCGTCGTTGTCGAGGGCCTCGCCGGGCAGGTGGGCGCCGGTGGCCAGGACGGACACGTGGCGTTCGGCGGGGGGCGGGGCGGGGGTGTGGGGCATGGTCAGTTCTCCGTTGCGGGACGCAGGACGAGGCTGATGTGGGTGCCGCCGAGGGAGGAGCTGTTGATGAGGACCGGGCCGGCGGTGGTGTGGTGCTGCCAGCCGGTGACGGCGAGGAGGGCGGCGAGCTGGGCGCCCGCGCCGACGGGTTCACCGAGGGTCTGCTTGGGGGTGTGCACGGGGCAGCCGGACGCGGCGGCGAGCCGGCCGGTGGCCCGTGCCTCGGGGGCGTCGGCGCGGGTGAGGCCGGCGGCGTTGGCCCAGATCGCGGTGATGTCGCGGGGGTGGACCCCGGCGTGGCCGAGGGCCGCGTGCATGGCGCGTTCGACGCCGTCGCCGTCCTCGTCCCAGCGTCCGACGCCGGCCGCGTCGCCGGCGGTGCCGTGGCCGGCGAACTCGGCCAGGATGCGGGCGCCGCGGGCACGGGCGCTGGACTCGCGTTCCAGGACCAGGGTGATGCCGGCCTCGGCGAGGGTGTAGCCGGTGTCGGTGAACAGCGGCAGGCCGCGGTAGGCGGTCAGGACGCCCGGGGAGAGGTCCTCGACGGCGGGGCACAGGACGGCGTCGGCGCGGTGCTGCAGCAGCAGGTCGTGGGCGACGGTCAGGGCGGAGGCGCCGGCCGCGTGGCCGGTGGTCACGGTGGAGGTGGGGCCCTTGGCGCCGACGTGCATGGCGACCTGGCCGGCGGCGGCGTTGAAGACGGTGTTGGGGAAGACGGCCGGGCTGCCCTCGGCGGGGCAGCCGTCCAGGACGGGCAGCAGGAAGTCCTCGATGCTGCGCATCGGGCCGAGCCCGGTGCCCAGGACGACGCCGGTGTGTTCGTCGGCGTCCAGTCCCGCGTGGGCGAGGGCGGCGCGGCAGGAGGCGACGGCGAGCTGGGAGAGGCGGTCCATGCGGCGGCGGTCGCGGGCGCCGATGTGGGCGGCGGGGTCGAAGTCGGCGCGGGCGACGTGCAGTCCGTCCTCTTCGCCGCCCAGCCGTGTGCCGCGCTGCCAGGCCTCCCACAGGGCGTCCGGGCCTTCGCCGGCGGCGGTGATGGCGGCGCCGCCGGTGATGACGACCTTCTCCGCGGCGGGCGGGGCCGGTACGGAGAAGCGGCGGCCCGACGGCCAGCCGAAGGCGACGCAGGCGTTGGCGCCGGCGAAGGCGAAGTTGTTGGACAGGGCGGCGTTCATGGCCAGTTCGCGGCCGGTGTCGGGGACGGCGTCGAGTCCGCATTTGGGGTCGGTGCCGGTGAAGTTGGCGGTCGGCGGGGCGGTCTGTTCGACGAGGGCCTGGACGGTGACGATGGCCTCGACCGCGCCGGCCGCGCCGAGCAGGTGGCCGATCATCGACTTGGAGCTGCTGAGCGCGGTCTTGTCGGCGGCCTCGCCGAACGCGGCGCGCACGGCGTTGGACTCGGCGGAGTCGTTCTTGGGGGTACCGGTGCCGTGGCCGTTGATGTAGCCGACGTCCTGCGGGGTGATGCCGGCGGCCTTCAGGGCGCCGCGGATGGCGCGGGCGGCGCCTTCGCCCTCGGGGTGCGGGGCGGTGGCGTGGTAGCCGTCGGCGGACAGGCCGTAGCCCAGGACCTCGGCGAGGATGGGGGCGCCGGCGGCGCGTGCCACGGACTCCTCGGCGAGGACCAGCATGCCGGCGCCCTCGCCGAGGGAGAGGCCGTCGCGGTCCTTGGAGTAGGGGGCGGCGGGCTTGGTGGACAGGGACTGCAGGCTGGTGAAGCCGGCGAAGGCGGTCTCGGTGAAGGCGTCGCTGCCGCCGGCGAGCATCGCGTCCGCGCGGCCGGCGGAGATCGCCTCGGCGGCGTGGGCGATGGCGTGGGCGCCGGAGGCGCAGGCGGTGTTGACGCTCAGTGCGGGGCCCTTGAGGGAAAAGGCGCTGCTGAGTGCCTCGGCGATGGCCTGCGGGGGCACCAGCAGGTAGTGCCGGCCGTCGTCGGGGGGCGCGGTGCCCTCGCGGCTGCGGCGGGCGAGTTTCTCGGCGGTGCGCAGGCCTCCGTTGCAGGAGCCGAAGGCGACGCCCCAGCGTTCGGCGGGCAGCGAGGCGAGGCCGGCGCCGGCCATCGCCTCCTGGGCGGCGGTCAGCGCGAAGTCCATCGCCGGTTCGCGTTCGCGGCCGCCGAAGGAGGCGAGGTAGTCGTAGGCGGGCCGGGAGGGGTTGCGCACCTCGCCGCCGATGGCCGTGCCGTAGCCGTCCATCGGCATGCCGCGTACCGGGCCGATGGCGGAATGCCCGGCCCGGATGCCCTCCCACAGCGCCGTGGCGCCCTCGCCCTGGGCGGTCACGGCGCCGATGCCGCAGACCACCACGGTCCGGGGCCGGGCCGCGGCGTCCGGCCGGGTGTCGTGGTCGTAGACGTCGGTCATGGCCGCACTCCTTTCGGGGATGCCGTGTGGTGCGGGCATTCCAGCTGTTGCGGGTATCGCGGGTGTCACGGGCGTGCCAGGCATGCCCGGCGCGGCGGGTGCGACAGGCACGGCGGGCGGGGCAGGCACGGCGGATGTCGCGGACGGACCGGCCGCACCGGCTGTGCGGGCTGTGTCGGTGGTGTCGGGGGCCGCGGGTGAGGCGGGTGCGGCGGGGGTCCGTGTGGTGTGGGGTGTGCCGGGTGCCGGTGCGGTGTGGGGTGTGGCGGGTGCCGGTGCGGTGCGGGGTGTGGCGGGGGTGTCGGGTTGCCGGGTCACGAGGGCCGTCCCAGGGCGACGGCGACGGCCTGCCCTTCCAGGCCGCGGGCCAGGGCGAGGGCGCTGTCGGGGCGGGTGTGGCGGGGGCTGAGCGGGACGTAGTCGAGGTCGCACTCGGGGGCGGGGCGGTGCAGGTTGAGGGTGGCGGGCACGGTGCCGCTGTCCAGGGCGAGCGCGGCGACGGCCGCGTTGAGTGCGCCGGCGCCGCCGACCAGGTGGCCGGTCTGCGGTTTGACGCTGCTGATCTGGGCGGACTTGGCGGCGGTGCCGAGGGCGTCGTGCAGGGCGACGGTCTCGCTGGCGTCGCCCTGCAGGGTGGCGCAGCCGTGTGCGGCGATGTATCCGCCGTCGGGGAAGGGGCGTTCGGCGTCGCGCAGGGCGCGGCCGATCGCGCGGGCCAGGCCGCGGGCGCGGGGCTGGGGGCTGGGCGGGCGGACGCAGTCGTTGCCGGCGCCGAATCCGGTGACCTCGGCGTAGCAGTGGGCGCCGCGGGCCAGGGCGTGTCCGCGTTCCTCCAGGACGAGGAGGGCGGCGCCCTCGCCGAACACGGAGCCGGAGCGGTCGCGGTCGAAGGGGCGGAAGGCTTCCTGGCCGAGGTCGGTGCGGGTGCTCAGGACGCCGAGGCCGTCCATCTTGGACATCGCCCACCAGCCGGTGGCGTCGTCGTAGCCGCCGGCGAGGACGACGTCGGCCTCGCCGCGGCGTACGGTGCGCATGGCGCGGCCGATGGCCATCGCGCCGGAGTCGGCGGTGCCGGCGAAGTAGGCGTTGGCGCCGCGGATGCCGTACTTCTCGGAGATGTGGAAGGCGGCGGCGGGCTGCAGTCCCTCGACGAAGAACAGCGGGGCGACCACCGAGGAGGCGGTGCGGCCCAGCAGGTGCAGGTCGGGGGTGCCGTCGTCGGCGCGGACGGCCTGGAGCTGGGTGATGAGTTCGTCCATGCGGGGCATTTCCTTGTTGCTGCCGAGGAAGAGCCCGGTGCGCTGTCCCAGGTCGCTCTCGCCGTCCAGGCCCGCGTCGCGCAGGGCGAGGGTGGCGCCGGCCAGGGCCAGCTGGTCGCCGCGGCACAGCATGCGCAGGGTGCGCCGGCCGGCCCACTGGGCGGGGTCGAAGCCGTGGATCTCGGCGCCGATGCCGGTGCGCAGCGGGGCCGGGTCGTAGGCGCGCAGCGGGCCGATGCCGCAGCGGCCCTCCAGCAGGCTGTCCCAGGTCTCGGCGGCGCTCTGGCCGATCGCGGTCATCAGGCCGATGCCGGTGACCATCACGCGGCGGCGCTGCTCGCTCATGCTGTGCCCTCCCGGGTCGTGGTGGCGCCGGCCAGGGTCAGGGCGCGGACGGTGGCGACCACCCGGTCCCCGACCCGGGCGGTGGCCCGGCATTCGGTCTGCCGGGGGCTGTGCCGGCTCACCTCGACGGTGAGGTGCACCTGGTCGCCGGGGCCGACGAAGTGCTTGAAGCGCACCCCGCGCACGGCGGCCAGGTGCCAGGAGCCGGGGCCGGCGGCGGCGCGGGCCAGTGCGGTGAGGCTCTCCAGCAGCAGGACGCCGGGCAGGACGGGGTGGCGGGGGAAGTGGGCGGTGAAGCAGGCCAGGGTGGCGGGCACGTTGCGGACGGCCACGGCCCGTTCGCCCTCCACGAGTTCCAGCAGCCGGTCGAAGGCCGGCACCGCCTGGGCGCCGGCGGCCCGCGCCTGTGCCCGGGTGAGGGCGGCGGCCCGCACGGCAGCGGCGTCGTCGGCGGTGGTCTGCCCGGGGGCCGTGCGCGCGGGGGCGGCGCCGGTCCGGGGGGCGGTGGTGGTCATGTGTCCTCCCGCGGGGCGCCGATGACGAGGCTGGTGTTGCTGCCGCCGAACGCGAACGCGTTGATGAGGGCCGCGTCCACCGGCATCGGGCGGGCGGTGTGCGGTACGTAGTCGAGGTCGAGGCCGCGGTCGGGCTGGTCGAGGTTGACGGTGGGCGGGACCAGGCGGTGGCGGATCGCGCCGAGCGCGGCCAGTACGCCCAGGCCCAGGCTGGCGGAGGTGAGGTGGCCGGCCATCGACTTGGGGGCGCTGACGACCAGGCGGTGGGCGTCGTCGGCGAAGACCTTCTTGATGGCGACGGTCTCGGACTGGTCGTTGCCGTGGGTGCTGGTGCCGTGCGCGACGACGTAGTCGATGCCGCCGGTGCCCACGCCGGACTCGGCCAGTGCGGCCTGCATGGCCTGGATCGCGCCGGAGCCGTCGGGCGGTGAGTCGGTGATGCGCCAGGCGTTGAGGGTGGAGCCGTAGCCGAGGACCTCGCCGAGGACGGGTGCGCCGCGCTCGCGGGCGGCGTCCAGGTCCTCCAGGACCACGGCGACGGCGCCCTCGCCGACCACGAAGCCGGAGCGGTCGGCGTCGAAGGGCCGTGAGGCGTGCTCGGGGTCGTCGTTGTGGCGGTCGGTCAGGGCGCCCAGCAGGCTGAAGCCGAGCAGGTCGAGCCAGGTGGTCAGGGAGTCGTAGCCGCCGGCGACCATCAGCTGGGCGTCGCCCTCCTGGATGGCGCGGAAGGCCTCGCCGATGGCGTGCCCGGAGCCGGAGCAGGCGGTGGAGATGCCGATCATCGGCCCGGTCGCGGACATCATCCGGGCCATGGCGCTCAGCGGCACGTTCTGGTCGTCGGTCAGGGTGACGGCCGGCGGGTGGCACAGGAAGGCGTCGGGGCGGCCGGTGGTGGCGCGCAGGTGGCCGACGTCGAGGAGGGCCTGCAGTTCGGGCCGGCCGACGCTGGCGCCCATGGCGACGCCGCGCTCGTCGAAGGGGTACACGTCCTCGCCGAGTTCGTCGGCGCCCGCGTTGCGCAGCGCCTCCCAGGCGGCCGCGACGCCGAACTGGCCGACGCGGGAAAGGTGTTTGCGTCCCACCCGGGCGGGGATCGCCGTGGCCGCGTCGAAGTCCTTGACCTGGGCGGCGATGCGCACCGGGAAGCCGGAGGCGTCGAAGGTGGTGAGTCTGCCGACGCCGCTGCGGCCGGCGGCCAGTGCCTGCCAGGTGCTCTCGGCGTCGTTGCCGAGCGGGGTGACGGCCCCCACTCCGGTGATGGCTACACGGGTCATCCCACCGGCCCTCCGCCCTGCAGCTGGTGCGCCATGCGCCGGGTGTCGGCGGGGTCGTCGAGGCGTTCGGCGTCGATGAGCGCGCACAGGATGCCGCCGGCGCTCAGGACGTCCTCGCCGTCCGCGGTCACGGTGCCGTCCAGGAGGGCGGCCTCCTCGGTCATCGACTCGATGGTGGCCCGCATGCGCAGCACCTCTCCGGGGCGGACGGCGCGGTGCGCGGTGGCCTCGCCGACGGCGAGGAGCGCGGCACGCAGCCGGTGGTCGGTGGAGAGCATGATCAGCCAGGTCGCCGACTGGCACAGCGCCTCCAGGGCCAGTCCGAAGGGCATGGCCGGTCCGCTCCCGGTGTCCTGCCAGTAGCTCTCGTCGACGGAGGTGACCTTGCGCGCGGTGATGTGCTCCCGCGGCGTGAAGGTCTCGATCCGGTCGATCAGATGGAATCGCATCGTCGTCTCTTCTTCCGTTCCCTCACGGTCCGTCACGGACGGCCGGTGCCCAGCTGGGCGGAGAACCCGCCGTCGACGCTGAGCAGTTCGCCGGTGGTGTAGCCGGAGTCGGGTCCGGCCAGGAACACCGCCGCCGCCGCGACCTGCTCGACGGTGGCGAAACGGCGCAGCGGTATCTGCCGCTTGATGCTGCGGCCGCCGTCGCGCTGCATCACCCCCTCCACCAGGTCGGTCGGGGTGAAGCCGGCCAGGACCGCGTTGACGCGCACGCCGAAGCGGGCGAGCTCGATCGCCGCGCAGCGGGTGAAGGAGTTCAACGCTCCTTTGGAGGCGGAGTAGTTGGCCTGGCCGATCCAGCCGCGTTCGCCCATCGCCGAGGAGATGTTGACGATCGTGGCGTCGCCGTGGGCCATGAACTGCTCCAGGACGGCGTGTGTGCAGTGGTAGGCGCCGCCGAAGTTGACCTTCATGACGTTCAGCCAGGCGTCCGGCGGCGCGTCGTAGATGAGACCGTCGTCGCTGGTGCCCGCGTTGTTGACGAGGATGTCGAGGGAGCCGAGGTGGCGGGTGGCCTCCTGGACCAGGCGGGCGGCCTGCTGCGGGTCGGCGACGTCGGCGCCGACGGCCACGGCCCGGCCGCCGGCGGTCTCGATCTCCTTGACGACCGCGGCGGCGTCCTCCTGCCGGGAGCGGTAGTTGACGGCGACGGCCGCGCCCTGCTCGGCCAGGGCCAGGGCGATGGCCCGGCCGATGCCGCGTGAGGCACCGGTGACCAGGGCGGTGCGGTCCTTCAGCTTCATCTGTCTCTTCCCGTTTCTGCTACGAGGTGGGCGGCGGCGCCGGGGCCCGCGCGGACCGGGGCCGTGTCCCGGCCGGGCGGCCGCCCGGGACGCGACGGGCGGCCGGCCGGGGTGCGGGTGGTGCGCGGGACGCCTTCGGCCCGCGCGCCACCGGCCGGACGGAGCGGTCAGGCGGCGTTCTGCGCCGCGGCCCGCTCGGTCAGCAGGTCGGTGAGGTTCTGCACGGTGAACAGGCCCAGCACGCCCTCGGCGGTCAGCGGCTCGGCGAGCTGGCTGCGGTCGAACTGCGGCAGGACCTTCTCCAGGTGGGTGAGGCCCGTGTCGTTGACGACCTCGTTCTCGTCACCGAACTCCTCGTCGGGGATGCCGCCCTGGAGCAGGGCGGCGATGTCGGCCACGGTGATCTTCACCTTGGTGGCGCGCTCGATGCGGAAGAGGATGTCGAGCAGGTCGATCGACTCGGCGCCGAGCTGCCCGAGCAGGGTGGCCTCGGCAACCGCCTCGGACTCGTCGATGCCCAGGGCGTCGGCGATGGCGGCCTGGACCGCGGAGAAGTAGTCGGTCGAGGTGGGAGTCAGGGTTTCGGACACCGTTGGCTGCCTTTCGGATGGGTCGCTCCGCGGCGCCGGCACCGAAGGCCGGCACCGGAGGGACGGGAACGGGATGAAGAAGAAGGACCGGATGACGACGAAGGACGACAGGGACAGGAGGACGGAAGGGACGGGACGGAGAGGGCCGGGCGGATCGGAGGGGTCGGAAGGGTCGGAGGGGTCGGAAGGGGCGGAGGCCGGGGAGCGGGAGGGAGGCGGGCGGGGTGTCAGGCGGCGGCGCCGGGCGCGGACTCCTGTCCCAGCTCGCGCAGCAGCGCGGCGACACGGCGTGCGTCGTGGGTGCTGCGCACCAGGGAGTGGACGCCGGTGCGGTTGGCGAAGCCGCTCAGCACCCGGCCGGGGCCGACCTCCAGGCAGCCGCCCGTCCCCAGCGCGGCCGCCGCGCCCAGCACGTCCACCCAGCGCACCGGACCGGCCAGCTGACGGCGCAGCAGATCGCGGGCGTGGGCGCCGTCACGCACCCGGGTGCCGGTGACCGAGCTGATCACGGGCAGCCGGGGCGCGGCGAAGGCGACGTGCTCCAGTTCGGCGGCGAACTCGTCCTCGATCGCCCGCATCAGCGAGCAGTGGAAGGGGGCCGACACCTTCAGCGCGACCACCCGTTCGGCGCCCGCCGCCAGCGCCCGGCGGCCGGCCTCCTCGACCGCGGCGTGCTGCCCGGAGACGACCGTCTGGCCCGGCTCGTTGTAGTTGGCGATCTCCACCACGCCCAGCGGGGCGCAGCCGGCGCAGATCTCCTCGATCCGGCCGGGGTCCAGGCCCAGCACGGCCGTCATCGACCCGCCGTCACGGCGCGCGACCCCGGCCATCAGCTCGCCGCGGCGGCGCACCAGGCGCAGCGCGTCGTCGGCGCCCAGCACCCCGGCGGCGACCAGTGCCGTGTACTCGCCCAGGCTGTGCCCGGCGACCACGGCCGGCACGAACCCGGCCTCCTCGCGCAGCACTTCGAGGACCGCGAGGCTGGTGGCGACGATGGCGGGCTGCGCGATCTCGGTCGGGGCGAGCTCCTCCTCCCCCGCCGTGCTGCACAGCGCGGTCAGCGGCAGGCCGGTGGCGTCCTGCGCGCGCGCCAGGACGCGTCCGGCGGTGCGGGGGTGCTCACGCAGCAGATGCCCGGCCATGCCCGCGCGCTGCGAGCCCTGCCCGGGAAACATCGTGAAGAAATTGTCGATCATCCCCGTTCCTGCCTCACTGAGTCGAAGAAGACGCCGGAGAAAGGTCATCGAGCCGTCGGCGACCGGATCTCGATTCTGTGAATCTGGCACGGAGTTCTGGCGCATTCCTCGAATGCGTCTGGACCGGCGGTACCGCGCCGGATTCCCGCCGCCGCATTCCGCACCGGACGGCGCGCCCTTTCCCGCCCGCGATCCGCCGGAAAACCACCCGGAACCCACCCTGAACCCACCCGTATTCCAGCCGCGTTCCACCGCTCCGGGTATTACCCGGGCCGACCCCTTGACCCAGTTAGTGATCAAACACTAACTTGTGGTCATGGTGAGGATGAGCGCAGACGAGCGGCGCGAGAGCGTCATCCGCGCGGCGATGAGCGAGTTCGCCCGGGGCGGGTACGACGGGACCTCCACCGAGGCCGTCGCCCGGCGCGCGGGGGTGTCGCAGCCGTACCTCTTCCGTCTCTTCGCGGGCAAGCGGGCCCTGTTCCTGGCGGCGGCGCGGCGCTGTCTGGCCGACACCGCGCGGCTGTTCGCCGAGGCGACCAAGGGCCTGGCGGGCGAGGAGGCACTGCGCGCGATGGCCGACGCGTACACCCGCGTCATCCTCAAGGAGCCGGAACGGCTGCTGATGCAGATGCAGGTGTACGTCGCGGTCGCGGCCTGCGAGGCGCGGGGGGACGCCGGGTTCGGCGAGGCGGTCCGGGCCGAGTGGCAGCGGCTGTGGGACACCGTCCACCGCCCGCTCGGCGCGGACACCGGCCAGACCACCACGTTCATGGCGTACGGGATGCTGGTCAACGTCCTGGTCTCCCTCGGGTTCCCGCCCGACCACCCGCTCTGGAACGGCCTGTACCCGGCGGTCCGGGCCGGGGCACGCCCGATGGCTCCGCCGGCGTGACAGGCCCCGCGGGGCTCGGCCGGGGTGCCTGCTGCGGGTGGAGGCGGTGGAACGGATGGAGTTGGCGGAGCGTCGACGTCGCTGTCGGCACGGGCGGTTGCGGTGCGGGGGGGCTGTGGTGCGGGGAGTTGCGGTGCGCGCGGTTGCGGTGCGGGTGCGGGTGGGGTGAACCGGCGCCGGACGCGGGTGCCGTGGCCCGGCCTCGGCGCTCCGGCCCGGCGCGGAGGTGAGGCCGGGTCCCGGATCGGGGGCGCTCCTGTGCGAGGTGGGTCCCGAGCCCAGGCGCTGTCCAAGCTCCTTTCCGTGCCGTGGAGTTGGTCTGCGGAGGGGGTGGGCCGGGGCCGGCCGGCGGCGGTGCGCCCGCGGCCGGCGCGGGATGGCGCGCGCCCGGAAGCCGGCCACGGCGTGGGGCCCCGGGGGTGCCGGGGGCGGGCGCACGATGCCGTACGGCCGGTGACTCCCGCCGCGGTGGCAGGGCCGGCAGGGCCCGAGGTCCCGCGCGCGGTGGCGCAACGGCCCCGGACCGGTCCGTGGCGGTGGCGGGGACGGGGGCCGGGGTCAGTCCACGGTGGTGCGGGGGGCGGGGACCGGGCTGCCCGGGCGGGTTTCGCGCGCCCAGCGGGTGCCGTAGGCGACCTGGCCCTTCTCGGCCGCGGCGAAGGCCTTGGTGTTCCAGTTCTTGCGCATGAACGCCTCGCGCGCCCGGATCAGCAGCGGATGCTCCACCGCGCCCATCCGCCCGATCCGCCAGGCGATCCGCTGCAGCGGTGCGGTACGGGCGCGGCGCTCCTGTTCGTAGCGGCGCAGCGCGGCGACCGGGTCGCTGCCGGCGTGCTCGAGGTGCTCGGCGAGCACGAGGGCGTCCTCCAGTGCCTGGCAGGCGCCCTGGCCGATGTTGAAGGTGATGGGGTGCGCGGCGTCCCCGAGGAGGGTGACGCGGCCGCGGCCCCAGCGGCGTTCGGGGCGCCGGCCCTCGACGTCGCCCCGGATGATCCCCTCCTCCGGTGTGGCGGCGAGGATGTCGGCGACCGGTCCGCCCCAGCCGCGGTGCCGGCGCAGCAGCATCTCGCGCACGCCGGGTTCGTCGCGTCCGCCGGCCGGCCCGTTGGCCACGCTCATCCAGTGCACCAGGCCGGGCGCGACGTCGTAGTAGGTGAAGCGGACACCGGGCCCGAACATCGCGTTGAACGTCCCCGGCGGGATGTCGGGGTGCTTCAGGGGCGAGCGGCCGCGCCAGGCGATGTAGCCGCTGTAGCGGTTGTCGGCGGGCCCGAACAGGCAGTCACGGACGGCGCCGTGGATGCCGTCGGCGCCGATGAGCAGGTCGCCCCGCTCGCTGCCGCCGTCCGCGAAGCGCACGGTGACCCCGTCCTCGTCCTGGTCGAAGCCGACCACGTGCGCGCCGGTGCGCACCGGGGAGCCCTGCAGCGCGTCCCGCAGCACACCGTGCAGGACGGAGCGCTCGACGGCGATCGTGGGCGCCCCGTAGCGCTCGACGAAGTCCCCCACCGGCCAGGCGCCCAGCACCTCGCCGCGGTGGGTGCTGAAGTGCGCGACGTGCTGCGCCGGGGCGGTCTCCAGGACCCGGCCGGCCACGCCCAGGAAGTCGAGGGCGAGCACACCGTTGGTCCAGATGTGCAGACCCGCGCCGCCGTCGCGCAGTTCCTCGGCCCGTTCGAAGACCGCGCACTCCACACCGCTGCGCTGCAGCGCGAGGGCCGCGGCCAGGCCGCCGATCCCTCCGCCGGCGATGAGTACGCGACGGGCACGTCCATGGGCCATCTGGGTGTCTCCTCGTAGCGGTGCGGGCGGATGTCCTCGCAAGGCGCGGCACGGCGGACCGCCCCGGCCGGGCCGCCCCACGTCCTCGCCGAATTCCTTGCGGACTAATGGAGTTGTCAACGCTAGCATTCAAAGCACTGAACTTGATAGTGTCGACAGAACATCTAGCGTTGATAAATCCACGGGGCGGCACGGCCCTTGTGGCAACCGGCAGACGGACAAGGGTGGTTGTGATGGAAGCGCTCGTACAAACCCTGGCCGTGGTGGCCACGATGGCCAACGCGGTGGTCTACGGCACCGACGTCTTCTCCGCGATCGTCCAGCGGCCCGCCCTCGCGCACGTCGACGACGCGGTGCTGACCAGCACCATGGGGCAGATCCACCGCTTCGGGGACCGGCGGATGCCCGTCCCGGGCGTCTTCGGCCTGGTCGCCACCGTGGCCACCGCGGTCGCGGCCGGCGTCGACGGCAAGACCGCGCCGGCCGTCGCCGCGGCGGTGGCGGCCCTGGCCCTGGTGGTGTGGCTGGCCGTCTACAACAAGGTCAGCGCGCCGGTGAACAAGGAGCTCACCGGCGCCGCCCTGGACTGCCGCACCGCACCCGACGCGCGGGGCCTGCAGCGCACCTGGGACAGCGTCATCAACGCCCGGGTCGTGCTGCAGGCGGTGGCACTGGGCGCGATGTGCGTGGCGCTCGTGACGTCCTGACCGCACGGGCGGGAGAACGGACGGACAGGGGAGGGGACCCGCCGGCGGGTCCCCTCCCACGTCCGCCGCCGTCCGCGCCGCGGGCCGTGAGGTGAAGTGCGGTGCGGGACGGCGGGGTTGCTACTGCAGGGCGATGCTGCCCAGGACGTCCGCCTCCGTGTCCTCGTCCAGACCGTCGGTGACCTCACTGCCGAAGGCGGGGATGAGCTCCGGCTCGGGTCCTGCGGGATTCCTCTTCTTGCTGACCACGATGGTGTCCCTTCGGGCGTGAACGGCCAGTACCGTTCCGAGATTCACGAACCGCCACTCCACCCGTCAAGGCATGTCCCGCCCCGTCCACCGGAATTCGAGGCACCATCGAGAAAAACCCGCGGAACCACGGAATCGCGAAACGGAGGAACGGAAGAACGGAAGAACGGAGAACCGGAGAAGCGGAGAAGCGGGGGAACGGTGATCCGAAATCCGCTCCGCCGCCGGGAGATCCGCCCGGGCCCGCCACCCGGATTCGCCCGCCCCGCCACCCGATCTCCCCCGTCCACGCCACCTCGCGGGCCCGCGGCTTTCCGGCCGCGGCTTGTGGGCGCGGGGCGAACCGGCATCCGGTGGCGGGCACTTGGCGGCCGGCGGGGCCGGTCACACGGGCGGGGCGGCGGGGCGGGCCGGGGCGAGGGCGTCCGCGAGGGTGCGCCAGATCTCCGCCGCGAGGTCGATGTTGGCGTCGGCCTGGGCCTGCTGGGCCAGGGCGCGCAGCCCCTCCACGCCGGAGGCGTCGCCGCCCAGGATCAGCAGTTGCTGGCGCAGGATCTCCAGCCGGACCCGGTCGCGGTAGGTCATCCTCGGCTCGTCGCCGGCCAGGCCGCCCAGCAGGGCGCGGGCGTCGTCGTAGCGGCCGGTGGCGAAGGCCAGGTCGGCTTCGAGGGCGGTCAGGTCCTGGCGCAGGGCGGGGGTGCCGACGAACACGAGGGCGGCCTCGGCCTGTTCGGCGCAGCGCTGGGCCCGGACGGGGTCGGCGGGCAGTTTCTGCAGGTGCAGCCGGCCCGCGGCGAGCCGCAGCCGGAGCCACAGCACCAGGTCCTCCTGGCTGCTGAAGCGTTCCAGGGCCTGGTCGAGACAGTGCTGCGCGCCGGTGTGGTCGCCCTGGCGCACCCGTACGGCGGCGGCCGTCCACATCGCCTCCGCCCACAGCGCGTCGCTGCGCCCCTCGACCAGGGCGGTGAGTTCGTCGGCGTGCACCCGCGCCTCGGGCACCTGTCCGGCCTCCGCCTGGACCGACACCAGGGCCAGCAGCGCGGCGGCGCGGTCCTCGACGCCCAGGTCCTCGCCCAGGGCCAGCCGGTGGGCGTCGACGGCCGCGTCCAGGGCGGGGGTGATCTCGCCGAGCGAACGCAGGCAGCGTGCCAGCCGGGTCAGGCCGCGCACCCGCAGCTCGGCCAGGTCCACCTCGTCGCCGAGCGCGACCAGCCGGTCCAGGTCGGCGCGTTCGGCCGCGTGGTCGCCCTGCAGGCGGGCGGAGCGGGCCAGCAGCCACAGCGCCTGCCAGCGCAGCACCGCGCTCTCGTGGCCCTCGGCGGCCAGTGCCGCGCGCAGCGACTCGATGGCGTCCGCGGAACCGGTGGAGGAGGCCAGGGTCAGCGCGTGGGCCAGTGAGCCGGTGACCGGTTCCTCGAAGTCGGCGGCCTTGAGACCCAGCCGGTCGGCGAGGTAGGCGACGGCCCGGTCGGTGGGCTGGCGCGCCCCGGACTCCAGACGCGAGAGGTAGCCGGTGGACATGCCCTCACCCGCCAGCGCCGTCTGCGACAACCCCTGGGCCGTCCGGAGCTTCTTCAGGCGGTTTCCGAACGCGGGCTGTCGCAGCATGATTCGAATCCCCTGGGGTGAGCGGGCAAGAAAGTTTCGCCGGGAGCCGTCCCGAGCGTAGGGCTGCGGGCAACACGCGGGCAAACCTTTGCCAGGCCCGGGGCGGAAATCTCGTGCGTCCCTCACGCCCGCCTCACGCGTGTCTCGCGTCCGCCTCACGCATCTCTCACGTCCGCCTCACGTGTGTCTCACGCCCGTCTCGTGCGCTTCTCCAGCGTTCCTCCAGCACGGCCGGGCAGGCTCGGCATCATCCGGCCGGCGCACCCCGGCCGGCGCGGAGTCCTTGCGCATGTCAAACGTCCGGGAGTCGACGATGAGGCCATCGGTGTGCGCGCACCGGGCGGCACGGCCGGCCGCCGCGAAACCCGGCGGCCGGGCCCGCACACCGGGCACCGGCCGGCCGGCCGGACCGGCACCCGCCCCCTCCGACGAGGACATCGGCTGGCCCCGGCGCTGTGCCCCGGTCGCCTCCTGACACCGGAAGATCGCAACCATCCGTGGCCCGCGGCGGTCTTCGGGACGTGACTCCTCCCCGGCGTGAACGCCGGGGCTTCTCGCTATGCCGGTTGGGCGTCGCGACGGACCAGCCCGGCCCGTAGAACGTTCAGGGCGCCCACCGTGTCCGCGTGCGCGCTGTGGCCGCACGAGACGCAGTGGAACTTCTCCTGGGTGGGCCGGTTCTCCGCTGAGACGTGCCCGCAGGTGGGGCAGGTCCTGGAGGTGTTGCGGGGATCCACGGCGATCAATTCTCGTCCGGCGCTTTCAGCCTTGGCGTGCAGGATCGTCAGGAACACCCCCCATCCGGCATCCGAGATCGAGCGGTTCAGCCCTGTCTTCGCGGCGGCCCCGTTAGGCAGAAAGCCGCCGGGCCGGCCGGGGTCCGGCTTCGGCGCGGGGGCCTTGACCACGCTGCGGATCTTGAGGTCTTCGTGTGCGATGACGTCGTGCTTGCGGACCAGATCGAGGGCTGTCTTGTGCGCGTGGTCGAGCCGCTGGAGGCGTACCTTGCGGTGAAGTCCGGCGACCTTGTCCACGGCACGCCGGTGGTTGGCGGTGCGCTTGTCCCGGCGAACCCGGGGGAAGCGGGACAGTGCCTGCTGTGCGGCTTCGAGCTTCGCGGCGGCGCGCCGTCCGTGCCGGGGACCGGGCACGAACTCGCCGCCCGAGCCGGCGAGGAAGTTGGCTATGCCCATGTCGATGCCGACCATGCTGCCGGTCGGCGGCAGCGGCTGCGGCTTTGTCTGTTCGGCGGTCAGCACGACGTACCAGCGCCTGCCCTCGCGCTTGACGCTGACGGTCTTGACCGTGCCGGCCACCGGGCGGTGCTGATTGACCTTGATGTGCCCGACGCCCTGGAAACGGACGCGGGTCACAGGGTCGTGCGGGGTGGAGTTCCAGCGGCAGCCGTCGCCGTCCTTGGGGAAGTCCACCGTGTCGAACCAGTTCACCCCGCGAAAGCGCGGATGGCCGGGGGTCTGACCGGACTTGACCCGGCGGAAGAACGCGGCGAACGCCTTCTCCAGACGGCGGAGTGTGGCCTGCTGTGAGCTGAACGACCAGCGGCCCTGCCGCTCCGGGTCGAATGCCCGGATCTCCCTGAGCTGCGCGGACTGCTGCCCGTACGTGATGCTCGTCTTCGAGGCGTGCCGGTAGGCATCGCGGCGTTCCTGCAAGGCCCCGTTGTAGAGGGAGCAGTGGTCCCGCAGCATCTCGCCGAGCGCGGCCTGCTGGCCCACGGTGGGCCGCATGAGGAACTTGTACGCACGGATCATCCGGCCCGCCCCCCTTCGGCTGGGGTTCGCCTGCCCACAATACGCTTGGCGGATGTCGCCGCGCTGGGAACCGAACCCCGATGTCCGCCGGGGAAATCACGTCGTCCACCACCTGCATGCCCACTTGGTGTTCGTCACCAAGTACCGGCGTGAGGTCTTCAACGACGAGATGCTGACGCGCTGCGAGGCGATCATGCGGGACGTCTGCGAGAGCTTCGGCGCGGAGCTGGTCGAATTCAACGGCGAAGGCGATCACACCCACCTGCTGGTGCACTACCCGCCGAAGATCGCCCTGTCCAAGCTGGTCAACAGCCTCAAAGGTGTCAGCTCCCGCTACCTGCGCGCCGAATACACCGGGCGGGTCAACCGCATCGGCATGGGCCCGGTGTTCTGGGCGCCCTCGTACTTCGTGGGGTCATGCGGCGGCGCACCACTGAGCATCGTCAGGGACTACATCGAGAACCAGAAACGGCCTGCCTGACCGCCACCCCGAGACGCAGGGAACTCCGGCGCTGCGCGCCTCCGGGCCGAGGATCGCATTCCCGCCCGGCCTGAAGGCCGGGATTCCCTGCAAAGATCAAGGATGGACAGGATCGGGTACCCCGGCGGGACACTCCTGTGGCAGCCGGCACGGTTCGCGTGGGTGCAGGCGCGCTGCTGCGCGTTCTCCTGCGCGCTGCTGGGCGGTCTGGCGCTCTCGGTGCTGCTCCCGCCGCTGCCGGTGGCACGCTACGACCTGCTGCTGGTCTACGGGATGCTGCTGACCGGCGCGGGTTTCGCACTGGGGTGGGAGACCCCCCGGGAGGTGGCGGTCGTGGCCGTGTGCCATGTCCTGGGACTCGTCTTCGAGCTGGTGAAAGTGCGGACCGGTTCGTGGAGTTACCCCGAACCGGCGCTGACCAAGGTCGCCGGTGTGCCGCTGTACGGGGGATTCATGTACGCCGCGGTGGGCAGTTACGTCTGCCGGTCCTGGCGGCTGCTGGACCTGGCCCTGACCGGCTACCGGGCCCATGTCACCGCCGTCCTGTCCGGCGCCTTGTATCTCAACTTCCTGACCCGTCACTGGCTGCCGGACCTGCGCTGGCCGCTGGGCGCCGTGCTGCTGGCCGCGACCGCCGGGGTACGGGTCCACTTCACCGTCGGCGGGCGCCGCCACCGGATGCCGCTGGCACTGTCGTTCGTCCTGATCGGGTTCTTCCTGTGGCTGGCCGAGAACATCGCCACCTACTTCGGGGCCTGGCGATACCCCTACCAACTCCACGGCTGGGAGCCCGTGTCCGCGTCCAAATGGATCTCCTGGGCCCTGCTGATCAGCGTCACCTTCGTCGTCTGCCGGGCCTGCCGCCCCGCCCGTCCCGGCGATCCCGCGGCCGTGACCCCCCGGTTCCCGGTGCCCGAAGTCCCCTCCCGGGAGCCGGAGTCGGGAACGCGCACCCGCACGCAGACACGCGTACGCACGGGGACGGGGACGGGTCAGGGGGCGGGCGGCCGGGGGCGCAGGCCGGACTCGAAGGCGTAGATGGCCGCGTGGACGCGGTTGCGCAGGCGCAGCTTGTGCAGCATGTTCTGCACGTGGGTCTTGACGGTGTGCTCGGACACCGTCAGGGCCTGGGCTATCTCGCCGTTGGACAGGCCGCGGGCCAGCAGGCCGAGGACCTGGCACTCACGGTCGGTGAGCCGGTCGGGACTGACCGGTGAGATCGGCGGGACGGGCGGCGCGGCAAAGCGGCGTCCGGCCTCCGCCGGGGCCGGACCGTGCACCAGGGTGTAGCCGGCCGCGGCCAGCACCACCGCGGAGGCGAGCTGGCCGGCGGTGGCGGTGGCCGGCAGCCGGCCGGCGCGGTCGGTGCGGTCGGTGGTGGCCGGGCCGCCCAGGACCAGCACCGGCAGCCGGGCGCCGCCGGGGACCGGGACCTCCCAGCCGTCGCCCGCGAACGCGCCGTGGGCGATGAGGACATGCGGCGGCCGGGCGGCCAGCGCGCGGAGCAGGTCCGGCCCCGGTTCGCTCTCGCCGGTGACACGGATACCGGGATGGCCCTCGAGCAGCGCCGTAATGCCGCGCCGGGCGAGCGGGTCGTCACCGACCACGTGCACCCGCACGGCGGCCGGCGCGCCGGGCCGGGGAGCCGGGCCGTGTCCGGCGTGTCCCTCGTGCGCGGGGGCCGGCACGGGGAGCACCCGGAGTGTGGCGTGCCGCTCGTCCATGACGGCCTCCTCGCTGCTGTCCGGGGATGCCCCGCCGGATCCCGGGATGTCCCGCCGGCTCACCGTAGGCGGCGCGCGCCGCCGTGTCCGGCGCGCTCCAGCGGACCGCGACCGGACCGCTACCACGTCTCGCGCCATCCCGGCGCGCCCCCGCCGCCCGGCTGACCCGCCGTCCCGGCGCGCCTCACTGTTTCGGCGCGCCCTGTTGTCCCGGCGTGTCGCCGTCCGGCTGACCCGCTGTCCCGGCGCGTCGCCTCCCTGGCGTCTCGCCGTCCGGCCGCCTCGCTGTCCCGGGGCCCTGTTGTCCCAGGGCGGGCCTCGCTGTCCCGGGGCCTCTGCCGACGGGCCCTGGGCCCTGGGCCCGGGGCCCTGGTGCTGGACCGGCTGTACGCCAACGGAGTTCACCCCGCCGGAATGCTCACCACGGCGGCACACACCCGCAGTTCGGCGAATCACCGCGCCTGACCTGACCTGGCCCGGCGCCGGGTCGGGGGCAGGCCGGGCCGGGTCAGGTCGGGCCGAGGTCAGGTCAGGTCAGGTCAGGTCAGGTCAGGTCAGGCGGCGGCTTCCCCGGCGGCCAGGGCGTGCAGCCGCAGGCGCAGTTCGCGGCGGGCGGGGCGGCCGCCCGGCCGGCGGGGGACGGCGTCCAGTGCCTCCAGGCGGCGGATCTGCTCGCCGGGGCCGAGGCGGGCGTTGGCCTGTTCGGCGACGGAGTCGAGGACGTCGAGGAGTGCGGGGGCGTCGGCGTCGAACTCCTCGCGCAGCACCACTCCGGCCCAGACCAGGGCGCCGCGCGCCGGGTCGGGCCAGTCCGCGACGATGCACTCGGCCACCCGCGGGTCCTGGCCGATGACCCGCTCCACCACGCTGGGCGCGACCAGCGCGTCGTCGCAGGTGAACACCGAGCGGTGGGCGTCCACGAGGTGCAGTCCGCCGTCCGCGTCGAGGTAGCCCGTGTCGCCGGTGGACAGCCAGCCGTCCGTGTCCCGCGGCGCCGGGCCAATCCCCTCCACGGGGCCGGGACTCAGCTGCGGTCCGCGGATCTGCACCTCGCCGGTCGACCACACCGGGGCGGGCCGGGTGCCGCCGGGCAGGACCACCCGGCACTCGGTGCCCGGCAGCGGCACCCCGACCGCGCCGAGACCGGGCCGCGAGCCGGGCGGCTGGTGGTGGGAGAGGGTGAACACCTCGGTCAGGCCGTAGCCCTGCAGTACGGACACCCGCAGGGCGTCGCGCAGCGTACGGGCCCGTTCCGGCGCCAGGACTCCGCCGCTGACATGGATGGCGCCCAGGTGCCGCAGGTGCCGGCCGGGCAGGTCCGCGCCGTGCGCGGCCAGCCGGGGATCGTCCGCCAGCCGGTCCAGCCGGGCGGGCAGCCCGTAGTAGTGGGTGGCCTCCGCCCGCGCGGCCTCCGCCAGCGCCCCGAAGGGGTCCGCGTCCGTGCACAGCACCTGCCGCGCCCCCGCGTGCACGGCCGAGTTGAGGTGCACGGCGTGGTACTGCGGGAGATGGTTGAAGGCGACGGAGGCGGCACCGAGCCGGTGCGCCAGCGCGGTCTGGGCGGCGCCCGCGACCAGGTTGCGGTGGGTCAGCCGTACACCCTTCAGCCGCCCTGCGCCGTCCGGCGCGAACTGCAGGCACGCCACCGCGTCCGCACCCGGCCGCGCCCTGCGCACCGGCCCGCCGGCCGCCTCCCCCGCCACGGCCGCGGACAGCGCCACCACCGCACAGGCCCCCCGGCCGCCGGACACCGCTCCACCGGCCGGCGGCCGCACCGGCACCGGCACCGGCACCGGCACCGGCACCGGCACCGGCAGGCCCGATGCCGAACGGGCGGATCCCAAACGGGCGGACGCGGGGCGGGGGGCGGGGTCCGTGACCACGACGGTGTGCAGCCGGGGCAGCCGGTCCGCGAGCGCGGCCAGCAGCGCGGCCAGCGGGCCGGGTACGAAGGCGATCTCGACCCCGGCCGCCGTGCACACCTCGTGCAGCGCGGCCGGTCCCATCTGCGGGTCGAGCAGGGCCAGCAACTGTCCGCTGCGCACGGTGCCGTAGTACACGGCGGGGAAGACGGCGTCGAGGGTGGTCGCCGCGGCGACGACGGCGTCGGCCCGGCGGACGGTGCGCCGTACGTAGCCGGCGATGCGGTCCGCCTCCCGGTCCAGCGCGGCGAAGGTCACCGCGGCGCCGGCCGTGACCGCGGCCGGGGCGTCGGCGTCACGGTCGGCGGCCCGGCGCAGCAGGTCGTCCAGCGGGCTCTCCAGATACCGGAGGATGGGCACGGTGGCCTCCTGGCTGCCGACAGCGGGAACAGCGGATCGCCTCACGGTAGGTGTGCCGGCTCAAGAGGTCTTCGAAGCCTGCTGGAGATGGTCCCGGTGCTCACACGAGGGCCGCGGCCGGCCGGCCGCCCACCGGCCGGGGCAGCGGGAAGCTGCGGAGTTCCGCGCGGCTCCAGGGGAAGCCGTAGCCGAGGTGGAGCACCGGGTCCTGGGCCGCGTCGGCGGGCACCGCGACGGCGGCCAGCACACCGGGCACCGGCTCCAGTTCGACGAACCGCCACGGGCGGGCCGTATCGTCGGCGGGCGGGGTGAAGGCGCGTACGCCGCGCTCGTCGTCCAGCGTGAACACGAACGCGTCGAAGGGCAGTCCGAGGCCGATCCCGCGGGCCTTGGAGTAGGCCTCCTTCAACGTCCACACCCGCAGCGCCCGCCGGTCGCGGTCCGGGCCGGGCGCCGCCCGCTCCACCCACTCCCGCTCCGGGGCGGCGAAGGTGCGCACGATGGTGGTGATGGCCCGCTCGTCCCGGTCCTCCAGGCGTTCCACGTCCACACCGATGCGGTGGCGGCGCACGATGCCCAGCAGGCTGTAGCCGCCCGCGTGGGAGAGGTTGAAGTCCAGCTGGGCCCCGCCGCGCGGCAGTTCACCCGCGGCGGGCCGCAGGAAGGGACGCCCCCGCGCGGAACGCCAGATGACCAGCTCGGCCTCGGCCAGGCCCGCCTCCAGCGCCAGCGCGCGCCGCACCAGGGTGTGCGCGAGCAGGTACTGCCTCCGGTCACGTTCGAACAGGAAACGGCTCGCGGTCCTCTGCTCCTGCGCGTCCAGCCAGTGCGCGGCGAGCAGACCGGCGACCGCCGGGGGCAGGCCGTCGTTGGGACACAGCCACAGCTTGACCGGCTCGTCCCGGCCCGCGTCCGCACCGGCCACCGGCCCCGGAACGGACACCGGAACCCCGGCCGGGACCTGGACGTGGGCCGGGGCCTGGGCGGTTGGGGTCTCGGGCACGACCGCGGACGGCGACCGGGCCGGGGCCGAGGGCGGGAGTGGGGAGGTCAGGGGTGCGGTCACCGCTGCACTCCGTCCGTACCGGCGTCGGACACCACGCGCGCACCCGCGCCGGGCCCCGTCACACCAGGCCCCGCTGCGCCGGGAGCGGACTCCACCGGCCCTTCCTGCGGCCCATGTCGAGACCGCGACCGGGATACCGAGCGGACCGCGGAGTCCGCCCCTGACCGCGATCGGGGCCGCGGACCGGGCCAGGGCCGGGGCGCCGGCCGGGCCCCCGGCCCGGACTCCGCCTCGGGTCCGGACTCCGGCTCCGGCCCAGGCCCTGACTCCAGCTCGGACTCGGACTCGGACTCGGACTCGGACTCTAGCTCGGGCCCGGGTTCGGGCTCGGGCTCCGGCTCGGGCCCGGGTTCGGGCTCGGGTTCGGGCTCGGGCTCCGGCTCGGGTTGCAGCACGGTGGGGGGCAGTTCGATGTCCGCGGGGCCGGGGTGCGCGGGCAGTACGGCGCAGATGTCGGCCCCGGCCAGCCACAGCCGCGTCAGCTGTTCGAGGTGGCCGCCCTGCCACAGGGCGGCCAGGTAGGCGCGGGTCTCCGCGAGCCCGTCGAGCAGCAGCGGCTCGCCCGCGTCGCGCAGGTCGGCACTGTGTACGCCCGCCGGATGGCGGCCCGGCCCGGCGGACTCGGCGAAGGCGGCCAGGTGCGCGGCCAGGCCGGGGACCGTGTGGGCGACCACCGCCAGGCGGCAGCGCAGGGCGGCCCGGCCCAGGCGCAGTTCGTGTGCGACCGCGGCGAGGTCCGCTCCGCCCGGCCCGCCGTGGTGTGCCGTGCCGCTCAGCCACCGCGCCAACCGCGCCGCGGTGTCCGCCAGTTGGCGGGGCGTGGCGGCGGACAGCAGCACCAGTTCCGCGGAGACGGGCCGATGGGCGGACGCGGGCGGCCGCGCCGGTGCGGGAGGACGGTGTGCGCGGGGCGCCTCCTCCACGACCAGCACGGCGTCCGCGGCCGGCGGCGCGGACACACCGACCAGAGCTCTGCGGGGCACCGTGGTGCCGTCGTCGCGGCGGACCTGCTCCCAGACGGCGGGCGCCGTCCGGCCCGGCCCGGGCAACAGCGTGGCATGGCGCACCTGCCCCACGGCACGCGCCAGGGCGACCGCCGCCGCCAGCACCCCCGTCCCGCCCGCCAAGTCCACCGACTCCGCCGGGCTCACCGGTTCTGCCAGGTTCACCGGTTCTGCCAGGTTCACCGGTTCTGCCGGGTCCGCCGCCGTCCGGACGGTCTCCCGCACCGCGATGCCCAGCGCCTGCCACGCGTCTCGGGATGCCGCCGGATCGCCGCCCGCACCACCGGGAACGGCAGGGAGGCCGGGCGGCGCGGCAGACTCCGGGGGCCACGGGTCGCCGTCCGGTCCGTGCGGGGCGGCGGCCGGGACCGGCAGGCCCGCCGCGGCCAGTGCCCGGCCGACCAGCCGGGCATGATGCGCCACGGCTCCGAGTCGGCCCGGGTGACCGGCCGCACCGGCCCGGATCACCGCGTACACACGGTCCCCGGCCGCACGGGCCGCGGCCAGCGGCTTGAGCAGCACGACCACAACTCCCCCGCCTCCCACGCCTTCCCCGCCCGCACCGGCGCCGGCCGGGTCGCGGGGATGGGTGTGGGGCGGGTGGGGTTGCGGACGGGGCGGCAGTTCGACGGCACCGGCCAGCGCCGCCTCGCACTCCCCCGCCCGCAGCCCGGCGAGTGCCAGGTGCAGCGCGGTCAGGAAGGAGGACGCGCCCGTGTCGACGCTCAGACTGGGCCCGCGCAGGTCGAGCAGCCGCGACAGCCGCCCGGCCGCTCCGGCCCCGCCCGGCAGGTGCACGCCCGGGACGGACCCGCCCGGTGTGCCGGCCGGGCCGGCGGCGACGTAGACCCCGATACCGCGCCCCGTGCTGTCGGGCCCGGTCAGCCGGTCGGTCCGTGCCCCGGCGTACCCGGCGCTCTCCAGCAACTGCCACACGCTGCGGGCCAACAGGCGTTCCCGGCCGTCCAGAGGGGCCGCGCCGGCCGCGTCGAGGCCGAACAGGGCGAGCAGTCCCTCGCCGAACTCCCCCGCGCCGTCAGCGAACCGGTCCTCTTCCCACGGCGGCGCGTCCGTACGGGTGTGCTGTCCCAGCGCCTGGCGCCACAACGCGTCCAGGTCCCCCGCCCCCGGGAAGCAGCCCTGCATCCCCACGACGGCGCACGGCTCGACACCCCCGCCGCCACCCGCCCCACCACCGAAGCCGGGACCGGGACCGGGATCGGGAGCGGGACCGGGACCGGGACCAAGGCTGGGGCTGGGGCCGGTCGCGGTGGTGGGGGCGGGTGCGGGGCTGCTGCCCGTCGCGGGCCGCATCCCGTCGCCGGGGCGTACCGCGGGGCCGGGCTGCGCAGGTGTTCCGGCCGCCGCCGGCAGGGGGGTGCCGCCCAGCAGCGCGACGGCGTGCTCGCGCCGCAGGGTGCCTCCTTTGAACCGCGTGAGGATCTCGCGGGTGTCCATCACCGTGTGCCCTTCGTGTCAGGCGGAACGGGCCGCCAGCAGGGCAGCCGCCTCATCGATGCTGAGCACCTCGTCACGCACCGCGTCCAGCAGCGCGTTCAGGTCGATCTCCACGGCCCGGGGCGGCTGCGCGGGGTCCGGCGCCCGGTCCGCCCGCCCGGCCGCGGGAACGGGGGTGTCCGTCACCCGCGCGGTGACGTACGCGGCCATGGCCGCGAGGTCGGGGTGGTCGTAGAGCAGGTCGGTCTGCTCGCTGAGACCGTAGGTGCGGTTGATGCCCGCCAGGAACTCCGCCGCCAGGATGGAGTCCAGGCCCAGCGCGTCGAACGGCGCGCTCACGTCGATGTCCCGCACGGCGCAGTGCAGGATCCCGGCGAGCTGCGTGCGCAGGGTGTCGGTGACCGTGTCCGCACCCGGCACGGACGAGCCCGCGGACACGGGTGCGGACACGGGTGCGGTTGCGGGCGCGGATGCGGATGCCGGTGCGGGTGCGGCGAGTTCGGCCGCGAGGTGCCGGGCCAGTGCCGCCGGGGTGGGGTGCTCGTACAGCGCGGTGGCCGCGATCCGGGTGCCGTAACGCGCGTTGAGCGCCGCGACGAACTCGACGGACAGCATCGAGTCCAGGCCCAGCAGCCGGAAGGAGTCCTGCGCGTCCAGGCGCTGCGGCTCGACGCCCATCATGCCCGCCAGTACCGCGGTCAGCTCGGCGAGCACGTCGGCCGCCGGCGTCGGACAGGCCGTGCGCGGGTCGGGGGCGGAGGTCATGGTGGGCGTCTCCCAGGGGTCGGATCCCGGCTGGCCGTCCTGGCATTGTGGGCGCCGACGCCACCGCGCCACATCCCCGGCCGTGGTGATCCCCGGCCCCGGCGACTGGCTCCCCGGAACCAGCCGGCCCCCGCCCCCTCCGCCCAAAGAATGAGCCGCCGCACCGGCACGACGCCCGCACCCACGCGGTACGCAGGCGCGGACACGGACACGGACACGGATGCGGGCGCGGGCGCGCGGACACGGGCGCAGGCGTGGGCGCGCGGACACGGGCGCAGGCGTGGGCGCGCGGACACGGGCGCAGGCGTGGGCGGGGGCGCTCAAGTGCCGTACGGAGGAGGCGTGTCCGGGCGGTCCACGCATCCGATGCGGGGGCCGCCCGAATGCGGGGGCCGCCCGATGCGGGCAAGCGGGGCGCGGACCGTCCCGTGCGGGCAGGTCCGGTACACCGGCCCCGGCCCGTGCACCACCCGCACGCCGGGCCACCTCATCCGGGCCGCACGACCCAAGCCACGCGTCAGGCCACCGGGCCGCCGGGCCGCGGGGCCGGCGGGCCACCCTGGTCGCCAAGTCGCCAAGTCGCCGGGCCGACGGGCGACTTGCCGGTGCCCGGCGAGTCTCGCCGTCCCCGGGCCGGCCGCCCGCGGCACCGGTGTGCGGGCGGGCGGGACGGTGCGGGGGCGGTGCCGGCGGGCGGTGCGGGTCCTAACGGGCCCGTGCGGGCGCGGGCGGTCCCGCGCCGTCGAACGGCGCGGGTACCGCGGCCGGCTCCGACGCCGCCGTCTGGATGGAGTGCTGCAGCCGCCGCAGCCGTGGCGAGGGCTCCAGGCCCAGGTCGTTGACGAGGGTGGCCCGCAACTGGTGGTAGACGCTGAGCGACTCGCTGCGCCGCCCGGAGCGGTGCAGGGCCAGCATGAACTGCGCGTGCAGGTTCTCGTGGGTACGGTAACGGCTCGTCAGCACCGTGAGTTCGGGCAGCAGTTCACGGTGGCGGCCCAGCCGCAGATCGGCCTCGATGCGCTGGTCCAGCGCGCACAGCCGGCTCTCCTCCAGGCGCCGGATCTCCATCGCCAGCTGCGCCCCGGCCGTCACGTCCGCGAACGCCGGCCCCGTCCACAGCTCCAGCGCCCCGGCCAGGGTGCGGGCCGCCTCCGTGAAGGCCCCCTGGTCCATGGCCCGGTAGCCCTCCCCCGCGAGCCGCTCGAACTCGCGCACGTCACTGCGGCCGCCGCCGGAGACGAGCAGATAGCCGCCCGGCAGGGTCATCAGGACGTCCTTGGCACCGCTGCGGCCGCCTTCGAGCGCCTGCGCGAGGAGTTCGCGCAGCTGCAGCACGTACGTCTGCAGGGTGGTACGGGCGCTGCGCGGCGGGGAGTTGCCCCACAGTTCCTCGACCAGGGCAGCGACGGGCACCACCTGGTCGGCGCGGAGCGCGAGCAGTGCCAGGACCTGCCGCGGTTTCGGCGCCGTGGGGGTGATGGACACCCCGTTCTCCCGCACTGCCAGTGCGCCCAGTACGTCGATGTCCACGCCGTCTCCCCTGCTCGGTGTCCCCTGCCGCACCCCCGATTACAAAACAGCGCATCCGGTCTGTCAATACCCGACCGTTCGTGCGGTTTTTGTGGGGGTGAGGGACGGGCGTCTTCCTGCGGTCCGCGTACCACCGGGGCGGGGCCGCTGCCAGGGCTTCCGGGCAACTCCGTTCCTTTTCCGCTGCGTTGCGTCCTGTTCTCCGGTGCCAGGGGGCGGCGGGGGCGGCACCGGCCGGCGCTCCGCAAAGCAGACCGTCAGGTCTGCTCCTGGTGCGGAGGGCCGGCGGGAAACGGAGCGGGGGTGGCGGTACGGGGGCGGGGCGGGGTGGTCACTGCGGGGGGTTGCCGTGTTTGCGGGAGGGCAGGTCGGCGTGTTTGGCGTGCAGCATGGCCAGCGAGCGGATGAGGACCTCGCGGGTCTCGGCGGGGTCGATGACGTCGTCGACCAGGCCGCGTTCGGCCGCGTAGTAGGGGTGCATGAGTTCGGCCCTGTACTCCTTGACCATGCGGGCGCGCATGGCCTCGGGGTCGGCGGCGTCGGCGATCTGGCGGCGGAAGATGACGTTGGCGGCGCCCTCGGCGCCCATCACGGCGATCTCGTTGGTGGGCCAGGCGTAGGTGAGGTCGGCGCCGATGGACTGGGAGTCCATGACGATGTAGGCGCCGCCGTAGGCCTTGCGCAGGATCAGCGAGATCCTCGGCACCGTCGCGTTGCAGTACGCGTACAGGAGCTTCGCGCCGTGCCGGATGATCCCACCGTGCTCCTGGTCGACGCCGGGCAGGAAGCCGGGCACGTCCAGGAGGGTGAGGATGGGGATGTTGAAGGCGTCGCACATCTGCACGAACCGGGCGGCTTTTTCGGAGGCTTCGATGTCCAGGACGCCGGCGAGGGTCTGCGGCTGGTTGGCGACGATGCCGACGACCTGGCCGTCGAGGCGGGCCAGCGCGCAGATGATGTTGCGGGCCCAGCGTTCGTGGACCTCCAGGTAGTCGCCGTCGTCGACGAGTTCCTCGATGACCTTGGTCATGTCGTAGGGCCGGTTGCCGTCCGCGGGCACCAGGTCCAGGAGGATCTCGCCGCGCCGGCCGGCCGGGTCGTGGGGGGTGGTGTGCGGGGGGTTCTCGCGGTTGTTCTGCGGCAGCATCGACAGGAGGTAGCGGACCTCGGCGAGGCAGGTCTCCTCGTCGTCGTACGCGAAGTGACAGACACCGCTGGTCTCGGCGTGCACGTCGGCGCCGCCCAGCCCGTTCTGGCTGATCTCCTCACCGGTGACGGCCTTGACCACGTCCGGGCCGGTGATGAACATCTGCGAGGTCTCACGGACCATGAACACGAAGTCGGTCAGCGCCGGCGAGTACGCCGCGCCGCCCGCGCACGGGCCGAGCATCACCGAGATCTGCGGGATGACACCCGAGGCCTTCGTGTTGCGCTGGAAGATGCCGCCGTAGCCGGCCAGCGCCGAGACACCCTCCTGGATCCGGGCACCCGCACCGTCGTTGAGGGAGACCAGCGGCGCACCCGCCGCGATGGCCATGTCCATGATCTTGTGGATCTTCGTGGCGTGCGCCTCGCCCAGCGCCCCGCCGAAGATACGGAAGTCGTGCGCGTAGACGAAGACCGTGCGGCCCTCCACCGTGCCCCAGCCGGTGATCACACCGTCCGTGTACGGCTTCTTGGCCTCCAGGCCGAACCCGGTCGCCCGGTGCCGCCGCAACTGCTCGACCTCCTGGAAGCTGTTCTCGTCCAGCAGCAGGGCGATGCGTTCACGGGCGGTCAGTTTGCCCTTGGCGTGCTGGGCGGCGGTCGCCCTCTCGCTGGGGCCCAGCCGGGCCGCCTCACGGATCGCGTGCAGTTCCGCCACGCGTCCGCGGATGTCGGTCGGCCCCGGCTCGGCGGAGGCGGGGGCGGGGGCAGTGGTCATTGCCATGTCAGATCCCTTTCTGGGGCGAGGTCCGTCACTGCCAGCCGCGCGGGCCGCGGTGGGCCCGGGGCCTCCTCCACCAGCGGGAGCCGTTGACCGGCCTGCCCCGGCGGGCGGGTGCGCCGCCCGCGCCGAGCGCGAGCAGCACCACGGTGAGTGCGGCCAGTTCCTCTTCGCCGGCCCGCCCGCGTTCCACGCGCAGGACGGGCTCGTACTGGTCCGGCGTGCCCATACCTCCTCCCTCCTCCTTCTGCACCTTCGGGGACACCATCGGTCACCCCGCTCAAGAACCGCTCTCACTGCGCTCGAAGAGCACTCCACGCCACGGACGGTGACACCACGGCGGCCAGGCACGCGGCACCGGATCCGGTACGGGAGCGGCCCCCTGGGCGAGACGGGACGGTCTCCCGCCCCGGTACCGGGGCGGGAGACCGCCGGCCGCGGACGCGGCACAGGGCGTGCTCCGGGCCGGGTCCGGGTGGGGTGGGGGTGCGGGGCGGGGTGACCGGGGTGAGGTGGGCGGGGGGAAACGCTTCGGCCAGTCGCCGTGCGGGCGGGCGGGGCCGCGGGGGCCGGCGGGGTGGGCCGGCAGAGCGGGCGGCGGGGTGCGCGGGCCGGCACGCGGCGGGGGCGCGGCGGGGCGGGCACGGGGTGTCTTGACGGCGCCCGCGACGGTGATTACGGCTGTCGCCGGCAGCCGCGCGGGCGCGCGGAAATGGACGACGGTAACCGTCTGGAGTGCGGTGACGGCGGAATCAGGAGTTCGATTCGAGCCGTGCTGCAAGCGTCCTCCAGCGCCCCCGGCAGCGTGCGTGGCAGCGGACTTGGAAGTCCGCTCGAGAACGGCTCCAGGAAATCGCTGGGGAGGGACGGCCGCGGCTAGCGTGAGCGGCGGCGCGGATTTCTGGCCACAAAAGGAACGGGACAAGGAGCTCGACGACATACGGAGGAGACCGGTGAGGATTCAGGTTCTGGGTCCGTTGAGTGCCGAGGTCAACGGGGGATCCATCGTTCCGAGCGCGGGCAAGCCGCGACAGATCCTGTCGCTGCTGGCGTTGTATCCCGGACGGGTGATGCCCGTCCCGACCCTCATGGAGGAGATCTGGGCGACGCAGCCCCCGCAGAGCGCACTGACGACCCTGCAGACCTACATCCTGCAACTGCGCCGGCGGCTGGGCACCGCGATGGGTCCCGGCGCGCCGGGCGGCGCCAAGGAGGTACTGGCCACCCGGCACGGCGGTTATCTGCTGCAGATCCCGCCCGACAGCGTCGACGTCCACCAGTACGACCGGCTGACGCGGGAGGGACAGACCGCGTTCGAGCACGGCGACGACGAGGTCTCCGCCGCCCGCTTCCGCGAGGCCCTGGGCCTGTGGCAGGGGCCCGCCCTGGTCGACGTACGGCTGGGCCCGGTCCTGGAGATCGAGGTGGTACGGCTGGAGGAGAGCCGGCTGGTCACCGTGGAACGGCGTATCGACGCCGACCTGCGACTGGGCCGGCACGCCGAACTCATCGCCGAACTCATCGAACTGACCGCCCGTCACCCGCAGCACGAGGGACTGCACTCACAGGCCATGGTGGCGCTCTACCGCTCGGGCCGGCAGGCCTCCGCCCTGGAGGTCTACCGCCGACTGCGGGTCCGGCTGATCGAGGACCTGGGCGTGGAACCCTCCCCCCAGCTGCAGCGGCTGCACCAGGCCGTCCTCACCGTCGACCCCCAGCTGGACGTACTGGCCGGACCGCGCCACAGCTCCACCTACGACCTGTTCACCGCCTGAGCACGTTCCCCCACCGGGCACGGCGGACAGGCCGCCCGGCCACCACCGGCCCGCGAAACCACGGCAGGTGACAGGCCGTCAGGAAATGGGTCCCGGCCCGGGTGCCGTAACAAGCGGCGTCTCCCGCCCCGGCACACCCCCGGCCCCGGGGCCGGGGGTGTGCCGGGGCGGCTCGCTGTGCGGATCGCGCGCCGCGTCAGCGCCGGGGGCGCCAGGTCGCACAGGCCCCGGAGGACCGGCCCGCACCCGGGCCGGGACGACGCGGGGCCGGCCCTGCGCAGTCCGCCCGGCCCCGGAGCTGAACAGCGGGGCGCGGGAGGGCTGTCCGCTGTCCCGCACCGCCTCCCGGCCCGCCCCGGTCCGGCTCGTCTCCCGCCCTGCCGGCCGGCGGCCGCAGCCCGGCGTGTTCGTCCCCGGTGTGTCCGTCGCCTCTGCGTCCCCGCCCTGCCGGGCGTGGCTCACGTCCGTTCCGGGGCCCCCGTGTTCACCCGCGGCCTCCCCGGCCAGGGCCGGGCCGAAGCCGGGGCGCACGCTGTTCACCCCGCCGCACCCCTCCCTCCCCTCTGCGCTGGCTCACCTCCGATCTGCGCTGGCTCACCTCCGAGCCGGAACGGGTCCGCCGGCCACCCCTCCCCCTCCCCCTCCCCTCTCTCCGTCTGGCGCGCCGTCTGGCGCGCCGTGGTCGAAGTCGGCGCCGGGGCCGCCCCGTTCATCCCGCCTCTCCCCCGTGCTCCCCTGCGTGCTTCGTGCTCCGCCGTGCCATGGACCAAGTCGGTTCCCGGGCAGGCCCGTTCGTCTCCTGCCCGGGGGCGGCTCCGGGCCGGTGCCGGGCAGGTGCCGGGCCGCCGCCGCGTTCGTCGCACGGGCGGCCGGGGGCCTGTCGGTGTGCCCGGCCGGACCGCGGCTGCGGGCGGCGGACCCGTGGCGGTGCCGGGCACACCGTGGGTGCGGGCGGGGCGGGGTTCAGGGCGGCGGCGGGGTCAGGACGGAGCGGACGCCGCGGGCGAGGGCGGAGGCGCCGGCGGCGGCGTCACCGATGCCGGTCATGACCACGGCCGGAGCGGGACCGGTGCCGTACGGCAGGCGCTGGGCGAGCTCGTAGGCCGCCCGCCCGCCGGGCCCGCACCCGCACAGCACCAGCCGCCGGCCCGGCCCCCGGGCCTGGTGCGCGACGGCCTGCGGCGCGCCGGGGGCACCGTCGACGTGGACGGCCACGATCCGCTCCGGACCCCGGTGGCCGCGCACGAACAGGTCGTAACTGCCCTGGGGCACACCGGGGACGACGACCAGACAGATCACGTCCGCGTGGGGGTGTCCGGGACGCAGCACGCTCAGCGCGGGACGCGGCGGGGGCGAGGCGGGGCGGGCCATCCGCGGGACCGCGGCCCGCTCCAGCACGTCCAGCAGCTGCCCGGCGGTGGCGTCGGCGGCCCGGTGTCCGGGCAGCGCGCGCAGCAGGCGCAGGCACTGGGCGTGCAGGGCGGCCGCGTCCTCGTCGGCCAGGCGGGCCCGGTCGTGGACGGCGCTGAGGGACAGACCGCCCCGGGCGTCATGGCGGGCGGTGAGGGTCAGCGGCCGGCCGGTGGCACCGGCCGCGGTCCGCGGGCTCGGGACGCCGATGCCCTGGGCGGCGAGTTCCCCGCGCAGCGCCTGCGGCAGCGGCAGCGGGCCCTGGAACCGCACCAGGGTGTCGGTGCACGGATCGACGAACGGGCCGGGCACCACGCCGGCGGACGGGCCGGTGGGAGCAGTGCCCGCCGACGGGGGCGGGGCCGGGGGCCGGCCGCTCCACGCGCGGATCGACTCGCCGGCCGCCCACGGATAGACCGCCAGGTCCAGCAGCGTGTCACGGACCTGGTGGAGCAGGCCGGTGAGGGGTTCACCGGGGTCGACGGTCACGGTCATCGGCAGCGGGCCGTCCAGCGGCCCGGGGATGCCCGCCGCGCCCGGCAGGGCGATGTCCCGGCCCGACAGCTGCACCCCGAAACTCACCGGCAGCGGCCCGCGGGCGTCCGCCGCCCGGTACAGCAGCAGCGCCCACACCAGGTGCAGGGCGCTGCTCTCCGCGGCACCGCGCAGCGCCGCCCAGGACCGCAGCCGGAAGGTCTGGGCCGCCCGCAGCCGGGTGTCCAGCAGCCCGGGCCCGTGCTGCCCGGTGGCGCCGCCCGCCCGGCCCGGCCGGGTCGCGGCGTGCCGCGGCGGCGCGGCCCGCGCCCAGAACTGCCGTGCGGCGTCGGTGTTCTGGCCCGCCAGCCAGCGGGCGTGATCACGCAGGTCGGGGCGGCGTTCCCCGCCGGGCAGCACACCGCCCGCGGCGTAGGCGCGGTAGAACTCCCGCAGCAGCAGGTGCACGCCCCGCTCGTCCAGCAGCGCCGGATGGTACGTCAGCAGCACCCGCGGGGGCGGCGCCGGCACACCGGCCGAAACAGCCCCCCGCAGCAGGGTCAGACGCAGCAGGCCCGGCCGGTGCAGCGCGAAGCCCCGCGCCCGGTCGCGCCGCAGCATCTGCGCCCAGCCGACCTCACTGCGGGAGTGGACGGCGATGTCGGCGTCGGCGCGCGCGTGCAGCACCAGACGGGGCGAGGCGACCCAGTCGAAACAGGCCCGCAGCACCGACTCCCGGTCGACGACCGACTGCCAGGCCGCGGCGAACCGGGCCACCTCCAGCGGCCCGGACCAGTCCCAGTACAACTGCTCCAGCTGACCGCCCCCGCCCACACCCCCGTCTGCGCCCGCGCCGCCGGCGGCGTCCGGGCCGCCGAGGTCCGTACCGGCGGTGCCGCCCACGCCGTCGACACCGTGCGCGGAGGACATGTCCCGCAGGCCCTGCGTGCCGTGCGTGCCGTGCGCGTGGCGGATGTCGTACGTGTCATGGGCGCCGTACGTGTCGTACGTGTCGTGGGTGTCGTGGGCGCCGTACGTGTCGTGGGTGTCGTGGGTGTCGTGGGCGCCGTACGTGTCGTGGGTGTCGTGGGTGTCGTGGGTGTGGTGGGGGCTGTCGGCGGGGGCGAGGGCCGCGCGCAGCAGGCTCTGCTGGTGTCCGGTGACCGGGAGGACCTCGCCGCCCGGCGGGGGCGGGGACAGTACGTCGGCGAGCAGTTCCGCGGGCAGCGGGACGGGGCCCGGCGCGGCGGCGGGCGGGGTCAGGCGCAGGAGGTGACGGCCGGGCAGGTGACTGTCCAGCGCGACGTCGAAGGCACGGTGGCGCTGCGCGAGGCGGGCGGCGACGGTCTCGGCGTCCGCCGGGCCCAGCGGGCCGCACAGCTCCAGCACCAGCGGGCTGCCCGGCGACGGCGTACCCGGCTCGTGGACCACGGCGAGGACGGCGTCCCGCGGCGCGTACCGGCTGTTCATCCGCCCTCCCGCAACCCGCGGACCGTGTCCGCGGCACACCGGCCGAAACGCTCCCCGCTCCTTGCGCCCCCCACCAGCACCCGCACCGTCATCCGGCCCGCTCCCGGAGCCGGGCGCCTCACACCCGGCAGACCCGGCAGACCCGGCAGGCCTGTTCGGGCCGGCAGGGCAGACGGGCCCGTCCGGGCGGAGAAGAGGCAGTGCCGGGCGGGCTGAGGGGGGTCAGCGGGCCGGAGGGGCCGAGAGGGGTGCCCGGCGACGCGGGATCGTGGTGCCCGGCCCGGATCCGGCCGGGCGGCGGCGAAAGCTGCCGCCCGGCCTGCCGCCGGCACAGGCCCGCGCGGGGGCGGGCGGGGCGGTGCGCGGTGGAACGGCTGCGGTGGCTGCACGGTGGTTCACGACGCCCGCCTCTCGTCATGTCGGCTGTGCGCCGGAGCTGCCCGGCAGCCGCCAGCCTAGCGTCGCCGCAGGTGGGAGGCGTGTTCCCTCGAGCGGGTGTGGAGCGGGCCGCGAAGCGGTCTCGACCGGGTGCGACGGCCGGTGCGCGGCACTGACCAGATAACGGTCATGGACGAGATGGGTGGCGAGAATCCACCGCGCCGTGCCCGCCGGCCCGGCGCCCTCAGATGCGGCACCCTCAGATGCGGCGCCCTCGGGTCCGGGACCATCGGGTCCGGGGCGGGCGGGTCCGGGGCGGGCGGGTCCGGGGTCATCTACGGGTTCGGGGGTGGCCGGTTCGCCGGCCAGGACGGTACGGCCCTGCGCGTCCCGGCTGAAACCGAACGCGGCGAAACGGCGCCGCATGCCGTGCCCGAGGGCCTTGGTGTAGGCCTCCTTGAGGGTCCACAGGTGCAGCAGCCGCACCGTGCGCTCGTCCTCGGGTAGCGCGGCGAGTTCGGCGGCCTCGGCGGGTGTGCACACGTAAGGGTGCAGCAGGTCGAAGGACGGGCGGCGGGTGAGGGGCTCGGCGTCCACCCCGATCGGCCCGCTGCGGCTGACCGCGACCACGATCAGCTCGTCGGTGTGGGCCAGGCTCACCTCGGTGCCGGCCAGACCGCGCAGATGGGGACGGCCGCCGGGCCGGTAGGCCAGGTCCAGGGCGTCCGCGGGCAGTTGCAGGGCGGCGGCCGCGGTGTGCTTGAGGACCATCCGCGAGGCCGCGAACCGCAGCCGGCCCGCCGGCGCGGCCGTCTGCCGGTAGCGCGGCCAGTCACGGCCGAGCAGCCCCCGCAGTCCCGGGTCCAGCAGCGCGGCCGCCAGCCACTGTCCCCAGGTGGTGTGCACCAGGACCTGGCCGCGGTCGGTGAGCTGGTCGTGGACCTCCTCCCAGGGCCCCTCCGGACCGGCCACGTGCAACGGCGGCCCGAGCAGCACCCCACCGCTCCCCGCCACCGCACCCGCCCCGTCCGGCACCTCCATCCGGCGGCCCCGCGGACCCGGCAGGCCCGGGCCGTCCTCGTCCGGCGGGCCGAACCCGGCCGGCAGGCGCGGCAGTTCCGGCAGGCGCGGCGGCCCGGGCCGGCCCGGAGCGGGACCCGGCCCGCCGGGTGCGCTCACCACAGCAGCCGGGTGGCGTAGATGTCGCAGTCCACGCCGTGCCGGACCCGGTCGGCGAGTTCCGCCCAGACCTGCTCGCGCGGGTCGGCGGCCGGTCCGGGCAGCGGCACCCCGAGCCGTTCGGTGATGCCCGACAGGGCCAGCAGCGTCCAGTGCGGGCCGCCCAGGAACAGTCCGCGCCCGTCGTCCGCGGCCTCCTGGACCCCGAGCACGGCGGCCGCCAGCCACAACAGTGCCTGACGGTCCGCCAGCGCCCGTGCGGCCGCGCCCTCGGAACCGTCCCGGCCCGCCGTGCGGCACACACGGCGCAGCGCGCGGTGTTCGCTCAGCAGCCGCCGGGCCACCGCGGCCAGCGCCGCCCGCACCGTGTCCCCCGCACCGTCCACCGGCCGGGCGGCCCCCCGCACCAGCCCGGCCAGCACCACCCCGTCCCCCTCCTCGTCAGGCCCGTCCCGCCCGTCTGGGCCCTGCCCGTCGTATCCGTCGGGCCCGTCCGGGGTCTGCTCGTTCTGCCCGTTCCGGTGCTGCGGGTCCTGCTGATCGGTGCCGGGTGCGGGTGCGGGGTGGGGGTCGGCGAGCCGGAACAGGGCGGGCAGGGCGGGCGGGGCGGCAGGGTGCCGGAGGTACGGAGTGCGGGGGCTTTGGGCCAGCGTGGGCAGAGCCCGTACCAGGTGGGTCTGCCAGGCTGTGGCACCCGCCGCGTCCACCCCGGCCGCGGGCAGGTCGCGGGCGAGTTTCGCCAGCATGCGGCCCTCGGGGCCGGCCGGTCCGTGGCCGCATTCGGTCAGGACCAGTTCGAGCCGGGCCAGTACGTCGGCCGCCACCGTGGGCACCACGTAGCCGGCGACCGCGGGCAGCAGGCCGCCGGGCACCGGGCGCGCCGCCGGGCGGCGCAGTGCCACGCTGGTCAGGCTCTCGCAGGCCAGCAGGTCGGCGAAGGCGGCGGCGAGCACGGGCCGCCACTGCCGCAGGGCCGGCTCGCTGCGGCAGCGGCCGTCGACGATCCGCGCGGCCTGGCGCAGGAGGCTGCCGGTGACGGCCAGCAGCGCGACCGGGCCCCGCAGCGCGGCGGGCACCGGGCAGGGTCCGGCGGCCGTGGCGCAGGCGTGTCCCAGCGCCACGTCCCGGCGCAGGACCGGCCGCAGGGCACGCGCCAGCTGGTCGGCCGCCGGTATCCGGCCGAGGCCCGCCGCGGCCAGCAGCCCGGCCCGCTCCTCCCCACCGCCGCCGTCCGCCCTGCCACTGTCCGGCCCGCGGCCGGTGATACGGGCGGTGGGGGCGGTGCGGGTGGTCAGGGCGGCCAGGCCGTAGGGGTTGGCGGCATCCCGGGGGTCACCGAGCAGGGCCTCCAGACGCAGCGCGGCGAGTGCCACCTCCAGGGGCGGGGGCAGCGCGGCATAACGGTGCGCCAGAGCCCCGCCGGCCCCGGGCACCGCCGCACCACCGCCCCCGCGGCTGTCTCTGCCCCTGCCGCCGCTGGTGCGGCTGTCGGCGCGGCGATTACCGCCGCCGCTGCTGTGGTCGGGGGGCGGGGCGGGCGGGAGCACGGCGGGAACGGGGCGGGGGGCGGGACGGGTGACGGCCATCGACGGCCTCCTGTTCATCTGTTCATCGCAGACGGCGCACGGTGCTCTCCGCGTGCCACTTGGCCAGGCCCAGGGCCTGCCGGTCGGCCCGGGACAGCCGGCCGTGCACCTGCCGGCGGGCCTCCAGCAGGCTGGTGCCGGCGCCGAGTTCACGGGCGACGGCGTCCGGCCGGAGCATCACCCGGTGGGCGGCGACGACCGTCACCCCCACGGCGTCCGGCAGCAGGGACCACTCGCCGCTGTGCGCGGCGAGCAGCGGGGGCAGCAGCGTCTCCTTGTAGACGATCCGCCCGGCGTGCGGGAAACACAGCCGTACCGCCCCGGTGGTGAGGCCCGCGCCGCCCTCCGGGGCGCAGGTGTCCACCAGCACCACCTGGACACCGGGCGAGTCCTCACGCACCCGGGCCCCCTCGACGTGCGGCAGCCGTTCCTCCCAGTCCTCGACCCGGTAGAGGAAGTCGTAGACCAGCTCGGCGGGGCCCTCGACACGGATCCGGTCCTCGAAGGACAGCAGCAGTCCGTCGAGTTCCTCCCACCGCTCGGCCGCCGCACGGACCTCCCCGAGCCGGCGCCGTACGCCGCCGGTGTCCTCGTCCCGCACGCGGCTGTCACCGGCGGCCGGCAGCAGGGGCAGCACCCGTTCCTCGCACAGGCCCAGCACGCACCGGTCCTCTCCCGCCGGGCGCACCGTCCACACCCCCGAGGTGACCAGGCCAGGGCGGGCCTGGTCCTCCTCCTCGAAGACGACACTGCGCTCGTGCGGCCGCAGCACCCGCCGGGTGTGCCGGGAACGGACGTGACCGCCCGGCGCGCCAGGCTGCGCGGCCGCCTCCCACACCAGCAGCCGTTCCCGCGTCCCGTCGAAGTCCAGCCGCTCGACATGCACGAGGGACGGCAGGAACACCGGCCAGCGCACGGCATCGGCCAGCAGCCCGTAGACCACACCGGCCGGAGCGGCCACCTCCACGGCGTCCTCACCGGCGTGCACGCGCGACGACATCCCTGCGCCTCCTCCCGCGGACACCCCCACCCTGCCCCGCCCCACTCGAGCCCGCCTCGCGCCCGCCCCGACTCCCCCACACCCAACTCCCCCGCCCCACCCCGCCCACCACCGGCCTGATGCCACCGCCTACCGCCCGGCTCCCGGCTCCCGGCTCCCGGCTCCCGGCTCCCGGCCGGTCCGTACGGGGGTACGCGGCCCGTCGGCCCGTACGGGGGTACGCGGGCCTGTACCGGCAACCGGTACGGCGTGCACGGCAGGTACCAGGCGCACGGCATGCACGAGGTGCGGCGGGAGCAGGGGCGGCGGGGCCAACCCGCTTGCCCGGGACTGGATTTCACCCAGCACACCCGGCACGGCCCGGTGTGACCGACCCCGGGAAGACGGCCTTCACCTCGCCCCGCGCCGCACACCCCCTCACGCCTCCCGCCTGACCCCTGACCCCTGACGCCGTGTCGGGTCCTCCGGCGTGGTGCCCCGGCCAGGTCCTGCTGGGACCGGGCCCCGCCCTCCGTACCCCCGAAGGCCGAGCCCCGGAGGGCCGGAGGCCGAAGCCCTGAGGTCGGGGCCTGAAGGTCGTGCCCGCGGAGGTCGGATCCCGGGTGCCGGACGGCCCGGACCGCCGACGCGAGGTGACGCGTGGGCGGTCCGGGCCGTCCGGGCGGTCCGGTCCGTACCCCCGAGCCCGGGGCCCGCGCGGGGAGGAAGCGGCGGGTCCGGAACGGGCGCCGGGGAACGGGCCGAAGACCGGAAGGCCGTGGGAGGCGGGGCCTGTTGAATCTGTTGGGCGCCTGCTGGGCCTCGCGGGGCGTGGGGGCGGGGTGGTCAGCCGACGGGGGCGGCGAGCCGCCCGCTGCCGGCCGCACCGGGACTTGTCCCCGGCCCCGCAGCGGGTGCGGTGGTGGCCGCTGCCGCGGCGGGTGAGCCGTCGGGCCGGGCCATCAGGATGGAACGCTGCAGCTTGCCCAGTGCCGCCGACGGCTCCAGGCCCAGACCGCGGACCAGGGTCGCGCGCAGCCGCTGGTAGGCGTCCAGGGCCTCGCCCCGGCGCCCCGAGCGGTACAGGGCCAGCATGTACTGCCCGCACAGACTCTCGTGGGTGGGATACCGGCTGACCAGCACGGTCAGTTCGGCGAGCAGTTCACGGTGGCGGCCCAGGCGCAGATCGGCCTCGATGCGCTGGTCCAGCGCGCACAGCCGGCTCTCCTCCAGCCGTTTGACCTGGGTGGCCAGGTGCGGGCCTGCCTGCACGTCGGCCAGCGGCGGCCCGCTCCACAGTGCGAGCGCGGCCCGCAGGTGCCGGGCCGCCTCGGGGAAGTCCGCCGTGTCCATCGCCCGGTAGCCCAGCCCCGCCAGCCGTTCGAACTCCCGCACGTCGCTGCTGCCCTCACCGCTCTTGAGGAGATACCCCCCGGGCACGGTCAGCAGCACGTCCTTGGCCGTACGGTGCCCGCCGGGATCCTTCTCCAGCGCCGCGGTGATCAGCTCACGCAGCTGCAGGATGTACGTCTGCAGGGTGGGCCGCGCACTGCGCGGCGGCCGCGCGCCCCACAGTTCCTCGCTCAGCATCCCCACCGGCACCATCTGGTCGGCGTGCAGGACCAGCAGGGCCAGCACCTGACGCGGCTTGGGAGCGGTCGGGGTGATCGAGATGCCCTTCTCCCGCACAGCAAGTGTGCCGAGTATGTCGGTGTCCACGCCGTCTCCCCTGTCCGTCCGCTGCCATCTGCCAGACCCCGGGAACCACGCACCAGCCACCGCGTCCCCGTCGCCCTGCCGCACCACCCGGCCCGCAGGCCGGCCCATCACACCAGCCGGCCCGCCCGAACCCGCCAGGCCCCGAACCCGCCAAGCCACCGGGCCACCGGGCCACCGGGCACGAACCCGCCGGGCCGGCGTCGCGTCTCCACACCGGCCGCCAGGCCCGCGCACCCGCCGGCTCCAGACCCCGGACCCCCGGACCCCCGGACCCCCGGGCCCTCGGACCCCCAGGCCCTCGGACCCCCAGGCCCTCGGACCCCCAGGCCCTCGGGCCCCGGGATACCGCCGGCCCGCAGACCGGCCGCCGACCGGCCGCACGGCAGCCGGCCCGCCCGTCTCCAGGTGTGCCGGCCGGCCGTGCTGCCGGCCCGTCAGCCGGCCCTGTCCGGCCGGGACTTGCTGTCCGGGAGGCGGTCCGGCCGCCGTCGCACTTCCCCGGCACACCCGAGTAAAAAACAGCATGGACGGTATGTCAATCTCAAACCGGTCGTCGTGTTTTCTCTCCGTCGGCACTCGAGATCCCCTCCAGGGAACCCGACTTTTGCCGCACAACGCCCCGGCCAGGCCGAACACCGGTCCTCCGGGACCATTCCCCATCCGACTTGACCTCTCCATTGCCGAACCATGCGGTCTGTTTACCCGGGTGCGGGTGCACTCCCCCGCCGGGAGCAGCACCGAGACCCCGCCCAGCAGCAGGCCCGGTCCGCTCCCGCAAGACCCGCCCCGGCCGGCGAAGGGGACTTCCCGCCCCTCCTCCGGGGAAAGGGGCGCACCCACCGAAGGACGCACCCGGTCCGCCGCCAGGGGCCCCGCCCCGCCGTCAGGACAGACACGCCGGCTCACCACAGGGCCGGACAGGGCAGGGCGGGCGGGGCGGGTCCGCCGCCGAGAGGAAGACCCGCCAGGTGAAGGACACCCCCTCCCGGCCCCACCGCCGGAGGGGCCGGGGCCGCCACCGGGAGACCGGCCCGCCACCCGAGCGGACACGGCCCAGCCCCGGGACGCCGGGCCGGTCCCGCGGTCTCCAGGTCGGCGGGACCGGCCCGGCACCGGTGCCGGCGAAGGCGCGGCGCCGGGACCGGTCCGCCTCCGTCGGCGGCGGGACGCGGGTGCCGGGCGCGGCGCCGGCAAAGGCGGGACGCCGGGGCGGCCCTGGGGGCGGCAGCCCGGCGTCGGGGGCGGCCTGGTCAGCGGGGGGCGGGGCCGCTCTCGGCGGCGGATATGCCCGGCCGGGCCGGGCGCCGGGGCGGACGCGCGGCGAGGCCGGGCAGCAGCAGGGCCCAGAACTGTTCGACCAGGTGCGGGGAGAAGTGGAGACGGTGGCGGGAGGCGAGGCCGGCCAGTCCCAGGGTCGCGGCGACCACGGCCACCGCGGCCGCCTCCGGGGAGACCCCCTCGGCCAGTTCGCCCGCACCGTGGGCCTCGCGCAGCAGGGCGTGCACCCACTCGTTCCACCACCGGCCCGGCCCCTCACCGCCCTTGCGCGAGGGATCACCGCCCAGTCCGAACCCGGCCCGCAGGACCGGATCCGCCGACAGTGCCAGCACCAGATCCCGGCTGACGTCCACCAGCAACCGCAGCGCCGCACCCCCCGACGGAGGCCCGGCGGGAGGTGCGGCCGGGCCGGGCCGGGCGGATCCGCCGGGAGCACCCGGCGCACGCGCCGCCGACACGTCCTGCCGCGCCGCCGACACGTCCTGCCGCGCCGCCGGCACGTCCTGCCGCGCGGCCAGCCTCTGCAGCGAGACCGTGGCCGCCGCCTCCACCTCACGGGCCAGCAGATCCTTGCTCGGGAAATGGAAATGCAGCGCCCCGGTACTCACCCCGGCCCGCCGGCTGATCGCCGGCAGCGAGGCGAGGGCGTACCCGTCATCGGCGAACACCTCGGCCGCCGCCCGGACCAGGGCCTGACGCGTACGTGCCGCCCGAACCTGCTTGACCATCCCGCCTCCTCCCGGGCCCGCACCGGCCGCCGCCACGACGGACACCCCCGGGCACTCCGAGGCCACACCCTATCAAACCGCATGCGCGGTATGTTTCACTGTCCGGGTGTCCCTCCAGCACCCGGCCGCACCGCACAGACCACCCGCCACCAGCACCACCACCCGAGGACCCCCGGCCACGCCCCACCCTCAGGCCACCGCCCGGCCGACCCGGAAACCGCCCGCGACCCGACGCCCCGCGACAAGCCGCCCGCACCGGCCACCAGAAAAGACCCCGAGGAGACCACCGGCACGGACAGAACCGTCAGGCCGGCAGTCCGCTCAGGCCGCCCGAAGCCGCACCCCGCCCCGACCTGGTCCGGACCCTGCCCCTGACCTGGCCGGGGCTCCGGTCCCGGTCCGGACCACGGCCTGCCGACACACTCCACAGCGGCACCCGACACCCGCTCGCGCCCGCCCGGAGCCGCCCGCCACCGCGCGGACCCGCCGGCCTGCACACCCACAACGCCCGCGACGCCGGCGGATCCGCACAACGCCCCGTCCACGGACGGGCGAAGCCCGCACGCCGGGCCGGCCCGGACAGCACCGCCCGGACAGATCCGCGCCCGGGTCCACGGTCCCGCCCAGGTCCAGGGGGTTCCGCCCGGGTCCGGGGGCCGCCCTGCCGGTGCGGGGCCGCCCGGGTCCAGGCGGGTGCGGGGTGGTGTCAGGCGGGAGCGGCGACCTCGTCGAGGTCGCCCAGCTCTCCCGCCTCGGCGGCCAGCCGTTCGCCCTCGGCGGCGACCTCGGCGGCCCGGGCCGGGTCGATGACCAGCTTTCCGAGCACCGCCGGCACCGCGATGCTCGGCAGCAGATGCTCGAACAGCGAGGAGACCCGCCGCTCCAGATCCTCCCGGCCCGCCAGCGTGTGGGAGTAGACCTGCACACCCGTCCACGCCGCCGAGAACAGCCACGCACTCTCCGCCGGATCCACATGCGGCAGCAGCTCACCCTGCTCCCGCGCCTCGCGCAGCACCTTCTCCGTCGCATCCAGCCAGGTCGTGATCGTCCAGGTGCCGAAGATCGCACCCATCTCCTGGCCCAGCGAAAGTCTCGCCGACGCGCTGACCACCGGGTTACGGCGCATCCGGTACGCCAGCGCCAGCCCCATGTCCACCAGCTCCTGCAGCTTGCTCGCCCGGGGCGCCAGCACGAACCCCGAGAACTGCTCGGCCAGCACCCCCTCCGCCAGCGCCTGCTTCGAGGGGAAATGGAAGTACAGGGCCCCCTTGGTCACACCCGCCCGGGTCAGCACCTCACCGATCGTGGCGGCCTCATACCCGCGCTCGTCGAAAACCGACGCCGCCGCATTCAAAATCGCCCGCCGGGTGCGAATCGCACGCTCCTGCCGCACCACGAACCCTCCAGTGATCGTTCCTCACTCCATCGCAAGATGTTTTCCTTGCAACCACTCCAAACCAAACCAGGTAGTCCGTATTTTCACAAGGGCGGCGCCCCCGCCACCATCCCGCCCCGGCTCAAAACCCCGCCCCCGCACACCCCCGCACCACCCCGCCCCGACCACCCCCTCACCGGGACGGACAACCCCTCCGCCCCCCGCCCACCACCCCGCACACCCACCCAACCGGAAGTCCGGATTCAACCGGTCCCCGCCCCCGGCCCCGAACCACCACACCCGCACACCCCCCAGCACACCCACCCCCTCCAGCCACCCACCACCCCACACCAGCACCCACCCCCGGACACGGCGGCACGCCACACCCCCCGGCAGCCCGGCCCGCCGCAGCACCCACACACCCGCCGCCCGCCCCGCCAACCACCCCGCCACCCTCGCCACCCCCACGACGAACCCACCCACGACCGGCCCATGCCACCCCCACCCCGGCCACCGCCTCACCGGCCGGCCTGTCCAGGGTCGTTCCGCGGGCGCACCGCGGGGCCGGGCAGAGGCCTCACGAGCACGCCGGGAAGGCGGCTCCATGCCGGATTCACGCAGGGGGCGGTGGAAGGGGGCGCCGAAGCATCCGGCCGCCCGGTACCGCCGCCGGGCCACAGCCGGCGGTACCGGGGCCGGCAGGCTTCTGCGTCCCGGCCCGCGCGGCACGCCTCCCAGTCCGGCACCCGGCCGTCCGGTGCACGACGGTGCAGTGCACGACGGTCCGGTACACGACGGTGCAGTGCACGACGGTCCGGTGCACGACGGTCCGGTGCACGACGGTCCGGTGCACGGGGACGGCCAGGACCACGCCCTTGCCGCGGCCAGCCCCACCCCGGCTCTCCCCAACGGCCCGCACCACAAAGCCCCGTACGACCGCCCACTCCTCCGCGACCGGCCACCACCGGCCCACCCCGGCACCCCGGCACCCCTGCCCCCGGCACTCCGCGCTGCCGGTCACCCAGCCGGAGCGGACACACCGGCCCCACCACACGCCGACAGGCCGGCGCCGCCCACCACGACACCGGCCACCGCCCCAGCCCCCGCACACCCCCCACCCGCAGGCCCCGCCTCAGCCCGCCGCGCGACCCGCCGCGCCGCCCGGACCCGACCCACCCACCCGGCGGCCCGGACGGGCCGGGCCGGGACGGGACGGGGGCGGGACGGGACGGGGGCGGGCCGGGGCGGGGGCGGGCCGGGGCGGGGGCGGGCCGGGGCGGGGGCGGGGCAGGTCGGGGCGGGCCGCTCACACCACCGCGGCCGCCGGCCCCGGTATCACCGGCAGCACCCGCGGCCCGTTCGAGATGAACGACTCCGTCCGCGGCAACTCCCCCGGCCCGAACGCCGCCCGCATCCGCGGGAACCGCCCGAACAACGCCCGCAACGCGATCTCCGCCTCCAGCCGCGCCAACGGCGCCCCCAGGCAGTAATGCACCCCGTACCCGAACGACAGATGCTCACGCCGCGTCCCACGCGTCACATCGAACACATCCGCATCCGCCCCGTGCACCCCCGGATCCCGCCCCGCCGCCGCGAACGACATCACCAGCGCATCCCCCGCGGGAATCACCGTCTCCCCCACCCGCACATCCTCCACCGCATACCGCAAAATCGCATTCGCCCCCGGCGCCTCCACCCGCACCGCCTCCTCCACCACATCCCCCCACGACACCCGGCCCGACCGCACCAGCTCCAACTGCCCCCGGTCCCCCAGCAACAACGCCACCGCATTCCCCAGCAGATTCACCGTCGGCTCACACCCCGCACTCAACAACATGATCAAATTGTCGACAATCTCCTTCTCACTCAACCCCCCACCCCCCGAACCACCCTCAGCACCCGACACACCCGCAACACCCGCCCCGCCCACACCACTTGGGGAACCCGCAACACCCGAGGCACCCACAACCCCTGAGCCCCGGAAAAGCCCACACCACCCGCACCACCCGCAGGGCCCGCACCACCCGCCCCGCCCGTGCCGCCCGCACCACCCGCCCCGCCCGCGCCGCCCGCGCCGTCCGTACGGTCCGTACGGTCCGTGCCGCCGGCGGCGATCAGCGCACTCGTCAGATCCTCACCCGGACACCGCCGCTTGAACGCGACCAGCTCCCCCATCGTCGAGTACAACGCCCGGTAATTCGCCTGCGCCCGCTCCGACGACACCCCCGTGTCGAAGAACCCGTCGATGATCTCCCGCAACGGCCCCCGGAACTCCTCCGGAATCCCGAACAGCTCCAGCATCACCCGCCCCGGCAACGGCAACGCGAACAGCTCCCGCACATCCACCACCCCACCCCCGCCACGCCCCGCCGCCGCCTCGACCTCCTCCAGCAGACCCGCCGCGATCTCCTCCACCCGCGGCGCCAGCAACGCCACCCGCCGCGCCGTGAACGCCGACGCCATCAACCCCCGCAACCGCCGGTGCTCCGCCCCGTACGACGTCACCAGATTCTGCACCGACACCCACACCGCCAACGGCCAGCTCCCCGACACCTCACCCCGCCGCCACGCCGGCCAATGCCGATACGCATCCTTCGACACCCGCCCATCCGCCAGCAAACCCCGCATCACCCCCGCATCCGTCACCACCCACGCCCCCACCCCACCCGGCAACACCACCCGCGACACCGCACCCCGCCCCCGCAACAACGCCGCCTCCCCCTGCACATCCCGCCCCAACACATCCAACACAAACGGACACCCCCCACCCCCACCCGCCGACCCGCCCGCAGACCCCCCACCACCAACCCCAGCCCGCACAACCGCAGACCCCCCACCACCACCCGGCCCAGCCAGCCCCACCACCACCGCCGCACCCTCCACCACACCCGGCACAGCCACCCCACCCCCGGCCGCTCCCCCCACAACCGGCATCCCGCCCCCGGCCGCTCCCCCCACAACCGGCATCCCGCCCCCGGCCGCTCCCCCCACAACCGGCATCCCGCCCCCGGCCGGCCCCTCCGCATTCCCGGCCCCCGCCACGCCCGCCACACCGGCCACACCCCCCACATCTGCCGCGCCCGCGACCACGGGCACTCCGCCCCCCGCACACGCCCGGCTCCCGGCCGGCCCCGCCACCCCGCCCACGACCGCCCCGCTCCCACCCGGCCCGGCCGCTGCGTCCAGCTCACCGCGACCCTGCTCACGCCCATCCATCCGACGCACCATCAGACCCTCCCCGCAGACACCGAAAACACCGGAAAAACACAACGACACGAACCAACACAGCAATACGAACAAACACCAACAACAAACCATGACAAAACGCCGGCCCATGACCCACCCCCGCCCACCACCGAGCTCCCCCCACCCCCCGGCACACCCCACCCCCCGCAGCCCCCCGACACCCCACCCTCAGGAACCAACCCCCCACAAACCCCCGGACGCCCGCCCTCTCGGACACCGCCCCACCGGCAAACCGCCCACGTCCGGGAACCACCCGACACCCGACACTCGCCCCAACACCCCGACAACCTCACCACCGGGAACCACCCGGACCCGAGACCCGCACCACCCAGAAACCACGACCCCCGACCCCCGACCTCCGACCCCCGGGAACCGGCCCCCGGGAACCGCACCCCCTGCACGAGGCCCAGGACCACCCAGCCGGAAACGCTCCAGGCCCCGCATCACACCACCGTCATCACCTCACACAGCAGCCGGGGCCACCACACCCCCACACCCCGCACCACCCACGAACCAGAACGCAGCAACCACGCCAACCCCCAACCCACAGCCCACAGCCCACAAGCGTCCAAGCCCACAAGCACCCAAGCCCCAGCACCCCCAAGCCCCAAGACTCCACGGACCGGCCCCTGCACCCGAGCCCCTCAACTCATCGACTCCTGCGCCCCTGCGCCCCTGCGCCCCTGGACTCCTGCGCTCCTGCGCTCCTGCGCTCCTGCGCCGACAGCCTCCACGGCCACCCGCACGCCCCAGCCCGCCGGCCCCGCGCCCCGCCGCGGCCACCCCCGAATCCGCACCACCCACCCCCACACCTCCCCCGCGACCAGCCCCCCACCCCGGCACCCCCGCACGAGACCCCCAACCCCGCCAGGCCCGCACCCCCGCCCCACACCCCCCGCACGAGACCCCCAACCCCGCCAGGCCCGCACCCCCGCCCCACACCCCCCGCACCCCGACCCGGCACCACCCGCACCCGCCGCCCCGGACACCCGCACCCGCCACCACACCGCACCGCACCGCACCTGCACCAAACCCGCCCCGGCACACGGCCCGCACCCCACCACCACACCCCCCGCCGCCCGGACCAGCCCCACCCGGACCCCCACCCAGGCCCCCGCCCAGGCCCCCGCCCAGGCCCGCACCCGCGCCCGCGCCCGGCGCCCGGCGCCCGGTCCCGGCCCGCTCACGGCAGAGACCGGCACCCACCCAAAACAGCACCCGAACCAAACCGCTCAGCCGGTTTCACCATAGCCCCCGACACCCGCCCACCGCGAGAGCCCCACCCCCGCCGAGCCACCGCCCCCGAGCCTCGCACAGCACCCCGCACCCACGGAAGACACCACCAGAACGGAATACAACCCCCCGTTTACCCCGAAGATCCCCACCCCCGCCCCACCCCCGCCCCCTACCGCCGGCCCGGCACCCCCCACCCCCCGCACCCCCGCACCACCCGGCCCCCACACCCGACCACCGCCCGCGAAATTCCCCGCCCACCCTTGAAAAGAAAACCGGTAGGTTCGTATCTTATGACCCTGCACGGTCGATCCCAGCCCACCCAACGGCGCAACGGAGACCCCCATGACCCTGCTCACCGTCCACCCGGACAACCACCCCCCCCCCACACCCCCACACCCCCACCCCCCGCACCCCCCACCCCCATGCCCCGCCTCACCACCACCGTCCCCCGCGAATACGTCCACCGCAAAAGCCTCGCCGAGGTCTTCCTCACCGGCAGCGAGAAAACCGGCGACAACCACTACACCCTCACCGCCCAATGGCCCCGGACCCACACCTTCTACACCACCCCCCACGCCACCCACCACGACCCCCTCCAAGCCGCAGAAACCATCCGCCAGACCGGCCTCTACCTCGCCCACGCCGAACTCGGCGTCCCCCTCGACCACCACTTCCTCATGTGGAACATCCACCTCACCACCCACCCCCAACACCTCACCATCGGCCCCACCCCCACCGACCTCACCCTCACCACCACCTGCACCACCCTCCGCTACAAAGGCAAACGCCTCGCCGACTTCACCATGCACATCAACATCACCCGAAACGGCCACACCACCGCCACCGGCGGCGGCCAATTCACCTGCCTCACCCCCACCACCTACCACCGCCTCCGCCAACCCCACACCCACCAACCCACCCCCACACCACCCACCACCCCCACCACCACCGACCCCACCCCCTACGGACGCCACCTCCCCCTCGACCTCGTCCTCACCCCCACCCCCACCCCCCACACCTGGCAACTCACCCCCAACCCCCACCACCCCATCCTCTTCGACCACACCACCGACCACATCCCCGGCATGGTCCTCCTCGAAGCCGCCCGCCAAGCCACCCACACCCACACCCACCCCACCCCCACCCACCTCACCACCCTCCACGCCACCTTCCACCGCTACACCGAACACCACACCCCCACCTACATCACCACCACCACCACCAACAACACAACCAACAACACAACCAACAACACAACCCACAGCACCACCACCCACACCACCCACATCACCGCCACCCAAAACAACACCACCACCTTCACCGCCCACCTCACCACCACCCCCCACACCTAACCCACCCACCACCCACCATCACCCACCCCCAGCCACACACCGCAGCACCAGCACCAGCACCAGCCACCTCACAGCCCACACCCGAGCGTCTGATGCACGGTTGGGTGACAGGTGTGGTCACGCGGTCCGGAGGGCCGGTGTGGTCATGACGGTCTCGAACTCGACGGGTGCGAGCCGGCCGAGGGAGGCTTGTCTGCGGCGTCGGTGGTAGGTCCGCTCGATCCAGGTCACGATCGCGATCCGCAGTTCTTCACGGGTGGCCGACTGCCGGCGGTCGAGGACGTTCCTCTGCAGCAGGCTGAAGTAAGGACTCCATGGCCGCGTTGTCGCCTGCCGCCCCGACCCTCCCTGTCGAGCCGGTGATCCGGTGCCGGTCGAGCGCCTGGACGCATGCGGTAGCCGAATTCCGGATCCCCGCGGTGAGCGTCGAACAACGCGTTCGCGCGATTGGCCTGCTCGTACTCGGCATCGTTCACCGGCCGGTTCAGCCAGCGGTAGCAGGGCTGTCTGGCGAGCTTGAGTACCCGGCACGTGACGGTGACCGGAATTCCGCCCATGGCCGGCTCTTTCACGAGCGGGTAGATCATTTTCCCGGCAGATGTGCCTGCGACAGGTAGGCAGCGGCCCGGCGAAGGACCTCGTTCTCCCGCTCCAGCAGCTTGATCCGCCGACGCGCTTCGCGCAGTTCCGCGCTCTCCTGGCTGGTCGTTCCGGCCTTGGTCCCGTCTTCGATGTCCGCGCGGCGCATCCATTTCCACAGCGTCATCGCGTGGACTCCGAAGTCGGCAGCCACCTGCTGGACCGTCACGCCCGGGCCGCGGTTCCTCGCGACCCGCACGACGTCCTCGCGGAACTCTTCGGGATAAGGCTTGAGCACAGCGACATCCTTCCCACCCGCCCCACACGGCAGACCAGTTCAGATGTCACCCGATCGTGCAGCAGACCCGTGGTAGCGGAGAGCGGAGTCCACCGCCGATGACGTGGGTCATCTGCAGGACAGCGCGTCACTGCTGCGCTCGGCAGCCCATGACCTACGCCGCTCAGCCGACACAGCCAGGCCCCTCAGCGACAGGGCACAACAGCACATGTCGGCCGAAGGCCTGGTCACGCAACTGAAACAGGCAGCCGCAGGGCTCAGGGCCGATGTTGACCACGTCCGGATCCAACACAGCGGAGCCAATGCGCCAGTACACGGCGACCAACATCACTGTGTCGAAGGACCACTACTCCCCGCGGGGAGAGGGGCCGCCCTCGGCGGTCCCGTCGTCCCACGACCCGGGCCCATTCCCGCGAGTGCGGAATGCGGCGTGGATGGCCCCGGTTGCCACTGCACGCAGCCGCCAGCACGCGAACCACCGGAATACCCATCACCGAGGAGGTCTCCGCCCATATCGCGGCCAGAGCCTCCTGGAAGGCGAAGGCGGTCTCGTCGTCGTCGGCAGCCACGTCGACCACGACCAGACCGGACTCCGCTACGTGTACTTCGTTGATCACTTCCACGCCCGGTACGACGGACTGCCACGGCCAGCGAGTTCTCGGGCACCGACTACTGGTTCGACCAACCGGCTCGCCTCCGGCCTTGGAGACGCCGGAGGCAAGCGGCCCCTGCATGCGGGCGCGGGCCGTCGGCCAGGTGGCTTGTGCAACGCGGGCTTCCCGCTCGCGCTGGCGCGTCGGGGCCTGCCATGGCCATCGCTCTGCTGCCTTCGCGGGAGCCCGCCGTTCCTCGCGGCAGTCGGGGCTGATCCGCCGCCTCGCCCGCGTAGTCGGAACCTTTCGACGAGCCGTTGTTCGTCGAACTACGCACCACCCGGGCGGAGGCCAAAGCACTGCAAGCACGGGCAGACTCAGAACATCGAAGGTGGGTCCGGTTGATTGCGAAGAGGCGAGCTTCAGGTTCAGCGCTTGAGACTGGCCATCAGGTCACGCATGTCGTTGACCATGGCTGACTGGTAGGAAGAAATATCGGGCATCTCAGGGCCCTCACCGATCTCGTCGTCGGCGTCCTCGCTCTGGTAGTTGCTGCTGGCGGCCAGATCCAGGGAGAGGACCGCTCCACCGTCCAGGACACGCAACTCGGTGTTGCTGATGTCTCGGGTGATCAGGTAGGCCGTGTCGCCGAGGTCCGGAACAGTCCTGACGTTGTCTGCCGGCACGAGGCCCTGGTCCGTCATCCGTTGCTGAGCTTCGAACTCGACCCCAGGGTCGGTCTCCTTGTGCAGTGTCACAGTGATGCCGACGTAGTAGTCCAGAGACCACCCAGCCTTGAGCGGCTTTGTCTTGGCCAGCGGTCGAACCGTGATGGAGCACTGGGCGTGGTCGACGGCGGCGTGCTTCAGCAGCCCGGCTTGGACGACGTCGGAGGACACCCGGGGTGCGACGGCCGCACTGATCGACGTCAGTTGTACGGAGGGGCACGGGTTCTTGTCGAGCCGATATCCATGCGTGCTGGGCTTCTGTATGCCCAGTCCGTAGACGAACACCGCCGGCGCCCACAGGGCCGATGCCGCCAACACGCCTCCCAGAGCCCACCACCATGGCTTGCTCAACCGGCGACGCGCGACGGGCTCACTGTCGAAGTCGCCCCGAACCTCGCGGGATGTCACCACGTCGAACTCTCCGGCCATCTCCGGTTCAGAAATCACACTGCTCCCCTGTCGAACGCTTCCCTGAGCCTGCGGCCCGATGATCGCTGACAGGGCCTGCACCGCTCCCACCGGGCCGCCCTTCAGCTGGTGAAGCACCACGATCACACCATCCACGGTCCCAGACCTGCCCCTACCGCCGTACTGAAGCCATGGTCCGCGCTGCGGCAAGCGGGATCAGAGACAGATGCCCCTGCCAACGAGAACCGTCACGCAGTGACGGCGGTCGGCAGCCGCCGCACCACCGATTCCCGCGGCTTGGTCCTGCCGGACCAGTACCCGATCTGTCCGTACAACCCAAGCCACCCACACCAGGCAGGCTCGGATCGGGGACAGAGACCGACCTGTGGTCGTCACACGATGCGTTTACGGCCCCGGACGAAGATGACCATGGTGACAGCTGCAGTCATCGCGAAGAGAATCGATGCGCCGAACCATTGAGCTTTTCAGCAGGGCCACCGATCGGGTGACGGCCGGCTGGTCGGCGACCTGCGCATAACGGACGAGGCTCCTCCGCGGTCGGGCGAGATGTCCGGCGTCTCAACTCTGCTGCCGGGGAACCTCGTTGGTTACGTGTCCTGCCGCACCGGACCTGCCTCATGCGCTGGTTGAGCGGGTGACGATGCTGATCGTCACCTGGGAGGGTGAGCGGCGCTGCAGGCTCCGGCCCGCGCAGCGCGCCCCGGTCGCGCTGGTGTACCTGCGTCAGCACGACACCCTCGCGCAGATCGCGGCCGGCTTCCGGATCAGCGTCGGCACCGCCCACGCCTACGTACACGCAATCGTCGATCTCCTCGCCCGCCGGTCCCCGGGCCTGACCCGCACCCTGCGCGAGGCGGACCCGGAGTATGTGCTGGTGAACGGCACGCCGGCCCAATGCGACCGGGTCGGCGGCGGACCCGCCGACTACTCCGGCAAGGGATTGCCCACAGAACCTGGTTTTCCTGCGGTGTCCAGGACACTGATCCGGTCGGCAAGGGCCCTCAAGGCTTCAGAAGACCGGGAGCCGGCTTGAGCCGTACTCACGAACAACCACTGGTCCGGATCACCGGGAAAAACCAGGGACTCATAGTCCAAAGTGACTTCGCCGATCACGGGATGCCGGTAATGCCTGGTGCCGTGTGAGAATTCCTCCACATCTTGCGCGGCCCACCACCGGCGAAAATCCTCGTCCAGAGCCGACAGCTGATCAATCAGATCGGCCAGCTGCGGATCGTTCGGATTCCGCCCCGCATACAGGTGCAACCCCGTGACGATCATCCGCGCGGCCATCTCCCATTCAATGAACAGTTCACGCGCAGCTGGTTCGAGAAATATAAAACGCGCCAGATTACGCTCGCGGGCCGGCAGGGCATCGAAATCAACATACATCGCACACGCCATTCGGTTCACAGCGAGAACGTCCATGCGGCCGTCCAGAATCATGGCGGGAACGTCCCGAAGAACCTCAAGCAGCGCATGCGCCCCTGGACGCACTCGCCGCGGAACCGCGGGCCGACTCACTCTGGCCACGGACCGCGGTCTGGCCAAGGCGAACAGATGTGCACGCTCGACATCGTCCAGCCTCAGTGCGCGGGCTACAGCCTCCAGTACCGCTTCCGATGCGTTGGCCACCCGCCCGCGTTCCATACGGATGTAGTAGTCCGCGCTCAATCCGGCCAGGAGCGCGACCTCCTCCCGTCGCAGTCCCGGAACACGACGACTCGTTCCGGGCGTGACCCCGACCTGTTCAGGAGTCACTCGGGCTCGCCGCGAACGCAGAAAATCACTCAGCTCTTTGTTTTCATCTGAACCGGCCGACATCGTGCCCATATATTGAGGCTAGCCCTCCACGCACCACTCCGGCAAACGGACCGTTAATTAGTTCCGCCCCATGAGCACACCATGCAATTGGCTAGGGCGGACCTCTGAAGCAGTCCCTCAGCACAGCGAAAGTGAAGCTTTTCCGCTTACCGACAGGCCGCGACCTGGCAATAACCCATTCACGACGAGACGTGACTCAGGCGGGGTCGTCGACGCGACTACCAGCCGATGCCCCCCTGGAGGACAGCAGGGAATCCGGATCCGGCGCGGGCCCCGGCTGTGTGGTCATGCGGTCCCGCTCTGTGCGCCCTGTGTGCAGAGGGTCTGCGGGCCTCGCGCGTCCGGTCGGTACGGCCGCCTGCGGCGGCAGCAGTTGTCCGGTCGTCTGCCCGGCCGTGACGGTTCACGCAGCCTCAGTCGACGCATTTCCTGATGTCCGGGGAGCGTGGATCGCACTGCGGGGCGCATACGCAGGTGCTCAGTGAAAGGGGGCCTGCCAGTACCTGGACCAGCAGACCCTGACCGAGATAGGCCTGTTTGGCCACCCACAGGCGCCTTTCCGACTGGTTCTCTGGATGCAGGTCACCACGAAGCCCGCAGGCCTCACCGACCTGGACACGAAACCTCGTTCACCGCTCCGATGACGTAATGGGAACATTCCACCGAAGTCAAGAAACAAGGACATCCCCATGGAACTGAAGCTCGAAATGATCGTGATGCCCGTCGCCGACATCGACCGGGCCAAGGCCTTCTACGAGAAGGTCGGATTCCGCCTGGACGTCGACCACACGGCCAGCGAGGACTTCCGAGCCGTGCACTTCACACCGCCCGGCTCCGAGTGCTCGATCATCTTCGGCGAGGGGCTGACACCCATCGCACCCGGCTCGCTCCAGGGCCTGTACCTCATCGTCTCCGACATCGAGAAAGCCCACGCGGAACTCGTCGGCCGCGGAGTCGAAGTCAGTGAGATCTTCCACGACGCCAACCTCTTCTTCCACGGCCACGAGAACGGTGACGTCACCCACCAGTCACCCGGCCAGGAACGTAGGGCCGGCCTGCACCCCGAGCGCGCCTCCTACGGCTCCTTCCTCACCTTCAGCGACCCGGACGGCAACGGCTGGGTGCTGCAGGAGATCACGCAGCGCCGGCCCGGCCGCTGACAACCCACCGCCTGAGAGCCGGCGTCCGCTCCAGCCCATCGGCTGTCGTGGCCGGGGCGAGCGCCGGCGCCGGTCCACCAGGCGACGCAGGGGTGCTCACCGCCGCTCGGCCACCGCTCGGCCACCGCGGCTCTCACGGCAAGTGCGGGCAGCGACAGCCGGGCTTGTCGCAATGGCCGTCCCATCCCGTGACCCTGCCCACTCGACCCTGTACGGTGCCGCGGCCTGGCGCCGACCGGCTGCGGGTATCGGCCACCACGACCTGCACGGGCCACGGTCGTCGCCGAGGCGTACGGCCTGGTCACGGAAGCAATGAGGAACGAAACAGTGAGGAACACAGCAGTGACGAACCAGACGGCCCGCACCTACGACGTGATCGTCATCGGCGGGGGCCCGGTCGGCGAGAACGTCGCAGAACGCACCCGCGCCGCAGGACTGAGCACCGTGATCGTGGAACGCGAACTCCTCGGCGGCGAATGCTCGTTCTGGGCCTGCGACCCGAGCAAGGCGCTGCTACGGCCCGTGGTGGCACGTGCCGACGCGAGCCGCGTACCGGGGCTCGACCCGGCGGTGGCCGGCCCGCTGGACGCCGAGCGGGTCTTCGCACATCGCGACAGGATGTCCTCGTACTGGAAGGATGAGGACCAAGCCGACTGGCTGAACTCGGTCTCCGTCGACCTCCTACGCGGTCACGGGCGCCTCACCGGCCCCCGAGAGGTGACCGTGGAGACCCCTGAGGGCAACACGGTCGCCCTGACCGCCCGGCACGCCGTCGTGCTCTCCACCGGCACCCGCGCCGCCCTGCCTCCCCTTCCCGGACTCGACTCCGTCCGCCCCTGGACCAGCCGCGAAGCCACCAGCGCCCGCGAGGTGCCCGGCCGGCTCACCGTCGTCGGAGGTGGTGTGGTCGCTGTCGAGATGGCCACAGCCTGGCAGGCCCTCGGCTCCCGGGTCACCCTGCTCGTCCTCGAGAACGGTCTCCTCGAACGGATGGAACCGTTCGCCGGCGAACTGGTCACCGACGCGCTGCGCGAAGCAGGCGTCGACATCCGCTTCGGCACCACCGCCACCTCCGTGCACCGCGACGGCGGCGCAGCCGGCGAAGTCCGGATCACGCTCTCCAACGGAGAACAACTCGTCGCCGACGAGATCCTGTTGGCGACCGGCCGCGCCCCGCAGACCCACGAGGTCGGCCTGGAAGCGGTAGGTCTCACCCCCGGCGACTGGCTGAGCGTCGACGACACCTTCCGGGTCACCGGGGTCGCCGGCGGCTGGCTCTACGCGGTCGGCGACGTCAACCGGCGCGCGCTGATGACGCATCAGGGCAAGTACCAGGCACGGATCGCCGGCACCGTCATCGGTACCCGCGCCAAGGGCGAGCCCGTCGACGACGCTCCCTGGGGCGCCCATGCCGCCACCGCCGACCACGCGGCCGTCCCTCAGGTCGTCTTCACCGTCCCCGAGATCGCCTCGGTCGGCTTGACCAGCCGCGAGGCCGAGCGGAGCGGGCGCCGGGTCAAAGTCGTCGACTACGACCTCGCCCAGGTCGCCGGCGCCCATCAGTACGGAGAGGACTACCGCGGCCGGGCCCGCATGCTCGTCGACACCGACCGAGGCACCGTGGTGGGTGTCACCTTCGCCGGCCCCGGTGTAGGGGAACTGGTCCATTCGGCCACCATCGCGGTCGCAGGTGAGGTGCCGCTCGACCGGCTCTGGCACGCCGTACCCGCCTTCCCCACCCTCGGCGAAGTCTGGCTGCGGCTACTGGAGACCCACCGCGGCTGAGCACTCTCCGCCCGGCATACGGGGCGGCGCTGGCCCCTGCCGGGTGACGCGGTCGGTCGCGAGCGAGCATCGATCCACCGGTCCCCCGGCCGGCAGCGACGCCCCGCGCAGGCGATCCCCTATACGAGTAGCTCCTTCGCTGAAATCTGCAGGTCAGCAGGGTCCGGCAGAGCATGGGGGCAATCTCATCCAGCGCGGACAGCACTGCGGCGGAATGCTTCAATGCCGTCTGCAAGAGGGAGACGCTCATGGGCCGTCAAGGCCGGTCGAATGAGCATGGAGCGCGACTCGGCGCCTTCCGCCGGCTCAACCGATACAACACCCGACGCCGGCGCTCCCGCCTCGACCGGCGGACCCCGACCGCCTACGAGAACGACTTCCGAGCAACAGCAACCGCCCTGGCCCAAGCCGCCTAGACGTGATCACAATCCGAGGTCAAGGCCCGCCGACAGACAGGAACTGGCCGCCTTCGGGGATGCCCAGCGTCGATCGTGCCGCCAGTTGAAGGCCGGATTCGGCCAGGGAGACGAGACGGCCGAGCCGTTGCGTCTCCCAGATCTCCAAGGCCCGGGCGGGGAGTTCCGTGTCGGGCGTCCAGCCCTGCAGGGCGGCCGCGAGGCCAGCGGCGTCCCCGAACGCCTTGGACGTCCCGGAGGCGGTGTGCGGACGGACGGTGCCGGCGGCGTCGCCGACCAGCGCCGCGTGATCCGCCACCATGCGTCGCGGGGCGAGGTCGTACACCGGCTGCATGAAGAGGTCCGACAGCCGCACGAGCTGCGCAAACTGCGGCGGGAGTGAGACGTCGGCTTGAGCGGCGACCCTGTCAGCCGTTTCGGTGGGTACTTCGCCGGGTGGCAGGAAGTGCGCGTAGCGGCGGCCGGAGCGGCCGGTCATGAGGGGCGGGAGGTCCGGCTCGGCCACGTTGGCGTACCAGACCCAGTTGACTCGCCGTGAGCCTTCCGCGCTTTCCCCGTCGGCTGCACGTTGCTCAGGGCGCTGTCCAGGCGGTAGCACACGGCGGCGAGGGGTTCCCGAAGGGCGCTGTAGAGGGTGCAGCACTTCACCGGGGAGCGCCGATTCGGGTTCGAGGCCGCGCCAGGCAACGTAGCCGGCGTATTCGGGGCGGGCGGTGGCGTCCAGGAGTCTGCGGGTGGTCGAGCCGATACCGTCCGCTCCGACCAGGAAGTTGCCCTGCGCGGTGTAGCCGTCGGCGAATGCGGCGGTGACTTCGCTTCCGTCGACCTCCCGCGCGCCGAAGAAGGTGAAGCCACCGGAGAACACGGCCCGCTCCAGGTCCTTGACCAGCTTCTCCACGGCTCCGGGGCAGTGTGACCACCGCGTTCGCGACGATGCCGGTGCCCATGACACGTCGGCGCCGACGGCGCGCAGTTCGTGTGCGGTGGCGAGTCCTCCGACGGATCCGCCGATGACCAGGGCTTTGAAGGCGGGGCTGGAATGCATCGCGTACCTCAGGAGGCGGTCCGGATTCCCAGGAACTGGCGCCCGTTCGCCCCGAGCGCCGCGGCGTCGAGGCCGTAGTCCAGGAGGAAGCGGACGGGGTCTGGCTCTGCCATGTCGAATGGGTAGTCGCTCCCGCAAAGGATCTTGTCCTGGGAGGCGCGGGCTGTCAGGAGCCTGAGGACCTCGGGGTCGTGGGTGACCGTGTCGAAGTACAGACGGGCGAAGGGGTCGGCCGGCGGGCGGCTGCCGCCGCGGCGTACGTCCTCCCGTTCGTGCCAGCCGTGTTGCCACCGGCCGATGAGCGCGGGGGCGCAGCCTCCGCCGTGGACGAAGCAGATGCGCAGGTCGGGGAGTTCTTCCATGACGCCGCTCAGGAGCACGGAGGCGATGGCCGTCGTGGTCTCGACGGGGTTGCCGATCAGGTTGACCAGGTAGTGGTCCTTCCACTCCGGGCGCGGCAGTTGCATGGGGTGGACGAGGACGGCGAGGCCCGCGTCGGCGGCCGCGGCCAGGACTTCCCGCATGGTGCCGTCGCCGTAGGAGCGGCCTTGGACCAGGGGCGGGACGGCGACGCCCGCGATGCCCGGCAGGCCCGTCAGACGTGTCATCTCGCGGCGGGCGGCGGCCACGTCGTCCACCCGGACCAGGCCGAGTCCGACCAGGACGCCGTCGCTCGCGGAGACGGCTTCGGCGAGCTGGTCGTTGTAGGCCGTGATGTAGTCGTCCGCCTCGGCGGGCTGGAAGACGGGGAAGGCGAAGGGCGGTGGCGAGATGGCGCGGGCTCCGAGTCCCGTCCTCACCGTGTCGGCGATGACCGCTTGGATGTCGGTCATCGCCTCGGTGGCGAGGAACAGCGGGTGGTCGCCGAGGTGGAGCTGTCCGTCGCGGTCGTTCATGCCGCCCGGTGGGGAGCCGGGCGGAAGCCGGAGCAGGTCGCGGGGCAGCCAGTGCGCGTGCACGTCGATGATCCCCGCACGGACGTCTCCCCTGACAGCCATCTCCACTCCTCACGATCGCCGGACCGGCACGGACCAGGCGTCAGGTCACGTGTTCGTGCTGTTCGCGTGCTGCTCGCGTGATCGCGCGGCGGATGGGTTCGTAGCCGGTGCAGCGGCAGACGTTGGATCCGACGACGTGATCCACGCGCTCAGGGTGGTCGGCCAGCTCCGGGTCGGCCTCCAGCGCCCCGGCGGCCGCCATCAGGAATCCGGGCGTGCAGAAGCCGCACTGCAGTGCGTGTTCGGCGGAGAAGGCCCGCTGGAGTGCGCTGGGTTCGCCGTCCGGGCCGGCCAGCCCTTCCACGGTCCGCACGGATCTGCCGTCGCACTGCACGGCGAGCATCAGACAGGAGCGCACCGCCTCACCGTCCACGAGAACGGTGCAGGCCCCGCACACGCCGTGCTCGCAGCCCAAGTGGGTGCCGGTCAGCCGGCAGTCCTCCCGCAGCACGTCCGCGAGAACGCGTCGGGGCTCCACGTCGAGCGGGATCTCCTCGCCGTTCACTGTCAGCGTGATCTTCATCGGCTGTCTCCCTCGGTCCCGGCGATGCGGGAACGGTGGTCGTCGGCTGCCTGGCACAGGGTTCTGGCGGCCACGACGGCGATGGCGTGGCGGCGGTATTCGAGGTCCGCGTACGGTTCCGCGATGGGCGCGGCGTCCTGTTCGGCTGCGATGCGGCCGGCGCGGGCGAACGGATGGTCCGCGGGAAGTCGGTATCCGTCGGTCGGGGTGCCGATCTCCACGCCGGTCAGCGCCTGTTCGGCGGCGTGGGCCCGCAGAGGCCGGTCTGCGCAGTTGACCAGTCCGATCCGTGCTTCCCGGATGATTCCGTCGGCCACGGTGAGGACGGCGGCGACGGCGACCTGGGCGAAGCAGAAGTGGGTGCGCCGGTGTTCGATGAAGCCCACGCCGGTGTGGTCGGCGAGCAGGGGATAGCTCACGGAGGTGATCAGTTCGCCGGGGCGGCGGTCCGTCCTGAGGGGGCCGTGGAAGTAATCGCGGGCCGCGACGGTACGGACGCCGTGTGGTCCTCGGAGATGGATGTCGGCGTCGAGGGCCATGGCGATGGCGCACCACTCGGAGGCGGGGTGGCCCCAGCCGAAGCTACCGACCATGGTTCCCCTGGAGCGGATCGGCGGGTGGGCGATGTTGACGACGGCGCGGGCGAACAGCGACCCGAGGGGGCCGGGTACGGCCTGCGCGGATTCGAAGACCTGGTGTCTGACCAGCGCGCCGACCCGCAGCGAGCCGTCGACGACCCGCAGGGTGTCGAGTTCCGGGATGCGGTTGATGTCGACGACCAGGTCCGGGCGGATGCGTTCCAGGTGCATCTCGAGGAGCAGGCTCTGGCCTCCTGCCAGGACCTGGGCCTTGCTCCCTCCGTGCCCGAGGGCGTCGACGGCCTCGGGCACGGTGCGGGGTGCGACGTAGTCGAAGGCGGCGGGCTTCACCGGTCCTCCTCCAGCTTCGGGGCGCGCGCCGCGCGCCAGACGACGTCCGGGGTGAGCGGCATCTGCAGCAGGTCTGCGTCGGCGGGCCGCAGGGCGTCGACGACGGCGTTGACGATCGCGGCCGGCAGGCCGATGCAGCCAGATTCCCCGGCACCCTTGGCACCCAGAGGCGAGCTGGGGCTCGGTGTGCAGGTGTCCTTGACCTCGATGGGCGGCACTTCGGTGTAGGTCGGCAGCAGGTAGTCCAGCAGACCGTTCGCCAGCAGGGGTGTGCCGTGCTCGTCGTAGGGGATGGCCTCGTACAGCGCCTGGCCGATGCCCTGCATCGCGGACCCGAAGGCCTGAGCGCGGACGATGTCGGGGTTGAGGACCACGCCGCAGTCGTCGACCGTCACCACCTTCAGCAGTTCCACGGTGCCGAGTTCCGGGTCGACTTCGGCGACCGCGACGTGGGCGCCGAAGGGGAAGGCCATCCCGGTCTCGAAGCGGTCCTCCACGCGCAGGGGCCCGGTCGCCTTCACCAGTTCGCTCACGTCCATCGCGGCAGTGCCGTCATGGGCGGCGTGGACGGTGCCGTCCGACCACTCCACCTCTTCCAGCGGCACGTCCCACAGGGTTGCGGCCCGTCGCCGGGCTTCCGCGATGACCAGCTGGGAGGCGTGCTGAAGCATCGCGCCGGCGACCTGGGCCGTGCGGCTGGCGAACGAACCGAGCCCCTCGGGCTGTTCGTCCGTGTCGCCTTCGATCAGCCGGACCCGCTGCTCGTCCACGCCGAGGGTCTTGGCGACCAGTGCGGGGAAGACGGTCTCGTGGCTCTGGCCACTGGAGGCGCCCCCGCATCGGGCGGTGATGATGCCGTCGGCGCCGACCTCGATGCTGCCGAACTCGTGGAGCCCGCCCGGTTCTCCGCCGGATCGCTCCACGTAGCAGGACAGACCGATCCCCAGGGGCTTCGCGGTCGGATCGTCACGGCGTCTTGCCTGTTCGGCGCGCCACGCGCCGTACTCGACGGTCTCCAGCGCCAGGTCCAGTGCACGGGCATATGTGCCGCTGTCGTAGGTCCGGCCGGTCGGTGTCGTGTAGGGGAAGGCGTCGGGAGGGATGAAGTTGCGGCGGCGCAGCTCCGCCGGGTCGATGCCGAGTTTCCTGGCGATCATGTCCATGCAGCGCTCGAGCGCGGTGACCGCCTCCGGGCGGCCGGCGCCTCGGTAGGGGTAGGTGAGCATGGTGTTGGTGAGGATCGAGCGCACCGTGGAGTGCACCTGGGGGGTGGTATACGCGCCGGTCGCCATCCAGGCGGTCTGCATCGGCAGTCCGACCCCGAGGTGAGGATAGGCGCCGACGTCCGCGTCGATGTGCAGCTCGTAGGCCAGGAGCCGTCCGTCGGTGTCGGCGGCCAGACGGGCCCGCTGGTCCTGGCCGCGGCCACGGGTGGCGACCATCATGGACTCCAGACGATCCTCGATCCACCGGACCGGGCGCTGCAGGGTGACGGCGAGGAAGGCGACCACGACGAATTCGGGGAACGAGGCGCTCTTGCCGCCGAAGGCCCCACCGGTGTCCGGCACGATCACGCGGATCCGATCCTGCGACCAGCCCAGCAGTGCGGCCATCTCACGGCGGAGCCGGTGCGGCATCTGGTGCCCGGACCAGATCGTGAGGCGGTCCTTGTCGGGTACCGCGAGGATCGTCCGGCACTCCATCGGTGTGGGCATCAGCAGGTTCTGACGGAAGCGGCCCTCCACCACGGCGGCCGCTTCCTGCCACACTGCGTCCTCGATGGGCGTGCCGGTCTCGCCCCGCAGAGCGACGTTGCTCAGGCCTTCGAACAGCAGGGTCTCGTCCGAGGCCGCGGCGGACGGCGTGACCATCGCGGGCAGCGGATCGACGTCGAAGGTGACCACCTCTGCGCCGTCCTCGGCCCGGTATCTGTCCTCGCCGAGGACGACGGCGACCGCCTCTCCCGCGTACCGCACGCGTTCTTTCACCAGCGCCGGCCACTCCCGGCCGGCGACCGCCTCGTCCGAGGACAGCTTGGCGAGCACGGTGTGCGGGACCGGGGGCAGGTCCTGCAGAGCGGCCGCCGAGTGGGCGCACGCGGGCATGTCCGTCAGGTCGGCGGCGGACCAGGCGCCCACCACGCCGGGCACCTCGCGGGCCGCGGTGCAGTCGACGGCGCGCAGCCGGCCATGGCCGATCCGGCTCCTGACGAACACGGCGTCGAGGCAGTCCGGCACCTTGATGTCGGCGACGTAGCGGCCGTTTCCCGTGAGCAGCCTCGCGTCCTCGCGCCGTGTCCACTGATACGCCACTGCCGCACCTTCTTGCCGGGTCGAGGGGAGGTCCGCCGAGGAGCCCCTTCGTGACGGCCTTCTTGGGGGCCGTCAGGGGCCACGAGAGATCGACACTGCAAAACTACACGTACCGTACATTCAGGCATGTATCCGTTATGGATGCATGTCTGGACGCGTCGGCCGGCAGATCTGCAGAACAGGAACGGGCCCGCCGACCGGGCCGACAGCGGGTGAGCGGTGCGGGGCGGGGTCCGCCGTTCGGGCCGAGCGATGACGCCGGTCAAGATGCGTGCGGCTCGATACGAACACACGCTCGGGTCGGGCGCGCGCAAATTCGGCCGTGCGGCTGGTCCACCACCGTCAGGCCGGAGACGCCGCGCGCGCTCGTGGCCGACCGGACCCCGGAAAGGCATCCCGCTCTGCGGGCACCGGAAGATCCCCATACCGTGTTCCGCCGTCGGGCGAGGACCGTGGCGGCTCACCTACCGGGCACGCACGACGGGCACCCTGCCGAGCGGCGAGCACGGGAGATCTACCAGACGTCGACGACGAGCACCGACCGCACGGCTCCGACCGCGCTGGTCGACCATGCGCTCAGCAGCGACAACCTCATGTACGCGATACGCATCAAGGGGACGTTCGGCGAGGTCCGCACCCGCACCGTGATGCGGCAACCGCCTCCCTGTCTGCATGGCGCGTCACTTCCGCTCCTACCAGCCCGGGCACCTGTTGTTCTCCGACGGCCAGCAGACTCCGGGGGGTGGCCCTTCCCTGTGCGATGGCCGCCGCCATGGTGCGGCCCCGGACCCACATTCTGTCCGTCTCCGGCGACGGCGGCTTCCTCTTCAGCGCACAGGAGCTGGAGACCGCGACCCGCCTCGGCCCGCGCCTGACACACGTCATCACGCGGGACGACACCTACGACATGGTCGGCTTCCAGGAACTCCTGAAGTCCGGGCGCAAGCCAGGAGTGCAACACCGACCTGTGCCCCCAGTTGCACTACGGCGTGCTTGAGTAGTGGCAGGGCGAATATCCGCGTGCACAGGATGAGTCTTCACCGGCGTGCCGAGACGATCCCGTTCTCGTCTTGTCGACAATTCGCTCATGCGCCGCTCATTCGAGTCGCCGAAGCGATCGCCGCGCTGAAGGCAACCCACGCTCGACGTGGCACTGCGTCATTTCAGAGCTTGTCGACCGGGTGACGCTCGCTTGCCGGACAGGGCCACTTGCCCCGCATGGTCCGCGATCGTGTCATCAGGAGACCGCGCACAGCGGGACGTTGCCAAGGCTCACAAGGGGGCTCACAGCGCACAGGCTGCCCCGGGCCGAGGCGGGTGGAAATACGGTCGGCTGGTGGGCAGGCAGGACACTTCTGAGGTGTCCCCCGGAGTGTGGACACAGGGGTTCATGCGGCGAGTGTGAGTTTACGTCCTCGCTGGTGCTGCTGTTCGAACTCGGCTGGCGAGAGGTAGTTGAGGGCGCTGTGGCGCCGTCGGGCGTTGTAGTAGGTCAGCCACTGGAAGATCTCCAGCCTCGCCTGACGCACCGTCGAGAACATCCGCTGGTGCATCGTCTCCCTCTTGAGCCCCTGCCAGAACGACTCGGCGAGGGCGTTGTCGTAGCTCGAGCCGACCCGGCCCATGCTCCTGCGGATCCCGAAACGGTCACAGACCTGCGCGAACGCCGCCGACGTGTACTGGGCTCCCCTGTCCGCGTGGAAGATCACTCCGGTGACGTTGCCGCCGCGGGTTGCGACCGCCATCGTCAGAGCGTCGATGACCAGTTCGGCGCGCATGTGGGTGGCCATCGAGTAGCCGAGCACCCGGCGTGAGCAGATGTCGATGACGCAGGCGAGATACAGCCATGTCCCGCCGACTTGCACGTATGTGATGTCGCCGCACCACTTCTCGTCCAGCCGGGCGGCGGTGAACCGGCGTTGGACGAGGTCCGGGGCGGGCGGTGCGAGCCGGTCCGGGACGGTGGTGCGCTTGCGGTTGACGGTGCGCCCGAAGCCGCGCAGTTCGGCATGGACGCGCCGGACACCATAGGTTCCCTTGTGCTCGGTGTGGACCTCACGGATCTCCACGAGCAGGGCGTCGTCGGCGGCCTGCCGCTCCTGGCGGGTCTTCGCACCGGCGATCCACCGGTAGTAGCCCGAGCGCGAGACCCGAAGGACCCGGCATATCCGCTGGACGCCGAAGGTCTCGGCATGGGCGGAGACGAAGTCCCAGCGGCGGGTCTTCACTTCATCTCCTTGGCGAAATAGGCCGCCGCCCGGCGCAGGATCTCCCGCTCGAGCTCCCACTCCTTCTCGGCCTTGCGCAGTCGGCCGTTCTCCGCCCGCAGCCGGGCCAGTTCCTCCTCCCGGCCCTCCACGCTCTGCTCGCCACAACCGTGATCGCGGCCGGCGTGTTCGTCGGCTTGGCGCACCCAGCTCCGCAGCGTCTCGCCGGTCACCCCGACGTCCGCCGCGACCGCCGCATACGTGCGCTTCCCGCCCGCCGAGCGGTACAGCGCGACGGCATCGTTCCTGAACTCCTCCGGATACGGAGACTTCCGTCCCACCAGGACACCCTTCCTCGGATCTGCAAGATCCATTGTCGGTGTGTCAACACCGCCGGAGTCACCTCACTTCGTCGCTTCACGGCCGTCCGTGAATACCCGCACCGCCCGGCGAGGGGACGAATTTGGCCCGCGCCCCTCACTCCTACCTCTGGCCGGCCGACCGATCGCTCGGCTCGGGGCGGACTCAGCCGGTGAATTCGCTGACGCCGAGGGCGAAGTCCCAGTGGCCGACCCCGTTGCCGGCAAGGCTCACCGTGACCAGGCCCATGCCTTCCAGCCAGTGCGCCATTTTCAGGCCGCCGACGTCCAGCGGGCGCAGGCCGAGGCTCTCGATGAACGCTGCCACGTCGGCCTTGGCCTGCGCCTGGTCGCCAGCGATGAAGACGTCGGGCCGGCCCTCCTCCAGAACGTTCCGGAAAATGGTGTTGAACGCCTTCACCACACTGGCGCCGGCCGGAGCCACCTTGGCGACTTCCTGTGCGATCGAGGTCTCCGCGCTGTGGGCCAGTCCGTCGAACGTCGCGTTGAAGGGATTGCTGATGTCGACGATGACCTTGCCCCCGAGGGCGTCTCCGTATTCGGTGACGACCGGAAGGACACCGTCGTACAACAGGGCGGTGATGACGATGTCCCCGGCCGGCACAGCGCCCCACTTGCCGGTCGTCGCGCCGCCGCCCAGAGCCTTGGCCAGGTCATCGGCCTTGGACTGATCGCGTCCCATGACCTCGACGGTGTTGCCGCCCGCCGTCGCGAGCGTGCCGATGGCACGGGCCATGTTCCCCGTACCGATGAGGGTGATGCTGCTCATGAAGTGTGCTCTTTTCCAGTTGTCGACGTGTCGCTCTGTCTCGTTCGTGCCAAGTCAGGCACGGGGCGTCGGCCGCGGCGTTCTGAGCCGCCTGCATCGGCTTCCTGGCATCTCCGGCTCGTCATCGGGCGCACTCGGCGCCCGACCGACACGTCGGCGTATCGCGGATGCCCGCGTTCGAGATCGGTTCGTCGCGGCGAGTCGTTGTCGCGGGGCGTGCCCGCGACATCCCCCGCACGGGGTTCAGATAGCGGTGGTGCCGCCGTCGGTGACCAGTTCCAAGCCGTTGACGTAGCTGGAGTCGTCGGAGGCCAGAAACAGGGCGACGGTGGCGATTTCCTCCGGGCGGCCCATCTTTCCCCGAGGGATGAGGGACTCGAACGCGGTCTTGGTCGCCTCGTCGAACAGCTCCTCCTGCTTGGCGGTGGCGACCTGACCGGGGGTCAGCACATTGACCCGGATCTTGCGGTCGCGCAGTTCGTTGAGCCAGACGCGGGCCCAGGCCTGCTGGACGGCCTTGCTTCCCGCGTAGAGGCTCCAGCCGGGGAATGCGCCGAGGGAGGCGTTCGATCCGGTCATGAGGATCGAACCGCGGTCGTTGATCAGCGGCAGCGCCTTCTGCACGGTGAACAGGGTGCCGCGTGCGTTGAGCCAGAAGGCGCGGTGGAACTGCTCGTCGGTGATCTCGCCGAGAACGGCGGGTTCGCCCATCCCCGCGCTGGCCCAGAGGACGTCGATCGAACCCTTCTCCCGCTTGACGGTGTCGTACAAACGGTCCAGGTCGTCCAGCTCGGCCGCGTCACCCTGGACGGCGGTGACGTTGCGGCCGATCAGCTTGACGGCCTCGTCCAGCGCCTCCTGCCGCCGGGCCTGGATGAAGACGTGCGCCCCTTCCTCGACGAACAGTTTGGCGCCTGCCAGTGCCATGCCGGTGGATCCGCCAGTGATCACCGCGACCTTGCCATCCAACTTTCCCACGGTCACTCCATTGAACTGATAGGTATGGAAACAGTGCGCTCATTCCGGGTCCGGACCCTGCTATAAAATTCCGATGTCGAATTCTTGTGCCGAATTCTCGTCGGCCCGGATCAGCACCTGTTCAGGCTGCCATTACCCCTGAGCTGGTGTCCAAGACCTCTTCTGGCCGTGGTGATACCCTGAAGGCATCACCGGGCTGGGAGACGCCATGGATCTGGACCTGCGCAAACTGCGTTACTTCGCCGCCGTGGCGGACCAATTGCACTTCGGCCGCGCCGCCGATGAACTCCATATCGCGCAGCCGGTGCTCAGCCGACAGATCCGCGCGCTCGAGCAGGATCTCGGCGCCTCGCTGTTCACCAGGGACCGCCATGGCGTGGCACTGACCGACGCCGGCCGGCAACTGCTGGCCGAGACGGGTCCGCTACTCGCCTCCGCGCACGCGGTCCGCCGCCGGGTGTCCGACGCCGCCCGCGGCAGCCGGCGGCTGACGGTCGGTTTCCGGGCCGGGATTCCGGTCATCCCCGCCGCACGAGCGTTCGAGGCCCGGCATCCGGACGTGGTCGTGGACGTGCAGCGGATCGAATGGGACGACCAGGCCCCGATGCTGCTCGACGGCCGCATCGACGTCGGCTACGTGCGGCTGCCCATCGACGAGGCCGGCCTGCGCGTCACCCCGCTGTACACCGAACCGCGGGTGGCGGTACTGCCCACCGGCCACCGGTTGGCGGGCAGGACCGAGGTCACCGAGGCCGACCTGGCCGGGGAACCACTGGTCTGGCACGCCGACCCGAGCACGCAGCCCACCAGGCGCCCACACCCTGACGCCGGCTACCGCGCACGCGGGGTGGACGAGACACTCGAGCATGTGGCGGCCGGCCGCGGCATCTCGTTCCTGGCCCGTTCGGCGTCCGTGTTCTACTCGCATCCGGAAGTCGTCTATGTGCCCATCCCGGATCTGTCGCCCGACCAGGTGTGCCTCGCGGCGGCGGAATCGCGCACGTCGCCAGTGCTCGATGACTTCTTCGCCGCGGCTCAGGCGACAGCCGAAATCACGGCAGAATGCGGGAACTATGAAATGTGGCGGCTTGGAAGCGACACTCTCTCAAAGCGCGGTTGAATAAACCGACTGACAACAGCGGGACCAAAAACGGTACACGGTCATAGCCGTTGCCGTATCTGCGCCGATGTCGCCCCCGGTGGACAATTCTCGAGTCCTGCGGGAGAGACTCGTACGCAAGCCCCTCGCGCTGAGCGCAGGCGTCCGTGGTCCATGCCCCTTCGCCCCTGACCAGAGCAGCAGTGGCGCGGCCTGACCGTGCGAACGGACGAACACATGCCCTCACCCACCAGGCCGCAGGCACCTGTCCGCCCTTCTCATCTGGACTCGGCGACAGCCGCGGTCATGGCCCCACCCCTCGCGACGGGTTGATCAGTCATGCACCACGTTCGCCGCGGTCACATTGTCGATCACGCGGCCGAGCTCGGGCTTGGCCCGGGTCAGGTCCTGGATGCGTGCGGCGATGCGGTCGCATTCGATGATGAGCTGTCCGATGCGCATGACGCAGGTCGCTCGGCAACCTCACCCATCCCCGTCCGCCCTCCTCCGGCCCCGGCGGCGGTTGCGGCCGGCACCTCACGTCAAGGTGAGCGTCCATCCCATCGACCGGAAACTGCGCGTCGGCACCCTGCACCAGCTGATTCCCTTGAGCTGCCGCCATTCGCGGGCGCGAAGGCGCCGGTGTGGTCGACGAGATCGGCGAGGGGGTGCCAGGGGGTGCGCATCGGCGGCCGTGTCTTCGAGCTGGACGGTGTCACCGGGGCGACCGCAGAGCCGCTCATCCTCTCGGCCTGGGCGCAACACCCCCGCCACGTGGAACGGCGAGCAGGCCGCTGGTGCCGGTCTCGTGTCAGTGACCGCATGCGCGGGTTCGAGGCGCTCGGCTCCCTCGCGGGCCGCACCTTACTCGTCGAGGCGCCGCCGGAGGGGTGGGCAGCGCGGCGGTCGAGATCGCGGTAGCGCAAAGGGCCGCTGTGATCGGGCCAGCCAGTGAACGCAACCACGAGTTCCTCCCTGCACTCGGCGCCGTTCCCACCAAGGTGGGCAACCCGCAACGGCCCGCGCGGCGAGCGTTCCCTCGACCGGTACCGGCGAGCGGGCGTTCCGAAGGGACATGATCTCCATGGCGCCTCGTCAAGCAGGCCGCCCCCACGCGCCGGCTATGGTCCGCCAACGTCTCCGCCCGTCTCGACCAGCGGGGACAGCGCTGTACGCACGCTGCTCATTGCGCGTTCAGCACCGCGGGGATGTTGACCTGGAAGTGGATGAATCGGTACATGCTGTAGTCGCTGTACTCCTTCATCGCGACCGCTTCGCGGATCTGAGCATCCGAGAGCCCCCTGTCCCGGGCGTCCCGTGCCAGGCTGGTCAGCTTCTCGAGGTAGGTGATCGAGTGCAGGATGTCTGCACGGCGCATGGTCCGGCCGTGGCCCGGCACGATCAACGTGTCATCGTCGAGGATGTCGTACAGGCGCCGGTAGGTGACGAGTGCCTCGTCGGATCGCCCCTCCAACAGCCACGGGAACGCCGGGGGCGGTGCCTGCAGCATGTTCCCGACGAAGACGATGTTGTCTTCACGCGCGCGGACGATCAGGTCGCCGTCGGTCTGCGCGTAGCCGATGTGTTCGATGTCCACATGCTTGCCCCCCAGATCCAGGGAGCACGACCCGGAAACCGCCACGTCTGCTGAGCGGGCCACCGTCTCTTCGATGCCGGCGTCCGCACCGAGCAGTTCGATCATGAAGCCGCGGTCCTGCTCGAAGCGTTCCTCGATCTCACGCTTGGTCGCTTCGTGATGGATGATCACCGTCTGTGACGGGAAGGCGAAATTTCCGAAGCAGTGATCGCCGTGGAAGCTGGTGTTGACCAGGAACCGAATGGGCAGCGTGGTCACTTTGCGGACCTCGCCGATGACCTGGGACGCCAAACGGCCGTTGCTCAGCGATTCGATCACCAGCACTCCCGAATCACCCACGACGAAGCCGGCGTTGGTCGCCGTGTGGTCGGTGTCGTCGACGTCTGTCGCCATGACTGCGTACACGTCGTCGGCGAGTTCGCGTGCGCGCATCTGAACGTCGGCGAGTTCAAAGGGTCTGTTCTTCTGCTGCATGGTTCTTTTCTCTTCTGGAAGGGTGACAGTTGGCCGGCCTCGTGCAGGTCGCGGTTCTGGGCACCTTCGTGGGCACGGGGGCTGAGCCCGGCAACGACAACGGACGCCCTGGCGCGTGAATCGCCCCCCCTGCCTGAGAGCGAGGGCGGCGGCTTCCCCCTCGCTCCGGGCTCTCACTCGTCGGCTTGGGCCTTTCCCCGGCATCTGCCCGGGTTGCCGTCACACCTTGACCCTGTCCTATTTGTCTCATGCTTGGGCGATGGTTGCGCTACGACACGGGCTCGCGTCGAAGCCACGTGAAGGGCGTCGAGACATGCGAGCTCGGCCGACCGGTTACCCGTCGCGCCTGAGTACAGGTCTGTCGTGTGCGCTGCTGGGCAGGGTCAGGAGACGACCTTGTCGAAGACCTCGTTGAGGGCTTCAGTCGAGCTCGGGTGGGTGTAGATCGAGTCGCGGAGCTGCGTCGCGGTGACGTTGTGCCGCATGGCCAGTGCGACGGTGTTGATGATCTCCTGCGCGTCGATGCTGAGCAGGGCGGCGCCGAGGATCAGGTCGGTGTCCGAGTCGACGACGAACTTCATGACGCCGCGGGTCTCCTCGACGGTGTAGGCGCGGGGCATGGCCACGATGTTCGCGACCTTCTCCCGTGAGACCTTGACCTTGAGTCCCTGCGCCCGTGCCTGGCTCTCCGTCAGTCCTACGGTGGCGAGCGGGGGTGTGATGAACAGGGTGTGGGGCACGGCCCGGCGGTCGGTCGTGGTGCGTTTGCCCTCGCCCAGGAGTTGGTCCAGGACGATGCGCGCGTCGTCCAAGGAGATGTAGGTGAACTGCTCGCCGCCGTTGACGTCGCCGAGTGCGTAGATGTGCGGTTGGCTGCTGCGCAGGTGCTCGTCCACTTCGATCGCGCCGTTCGGTGCGGTCCGGACGCCGGCGGCGTCGAGCCGGAGCCGGTCGGTGACGGGTCGGCGCCCGGTGGCGGGCAGGAGCGCGGAGGCGTCGACAGTGTGTGTCCGCCCGTCCTTCTGGTACATGACCTTCGAGACGGCGCCGTTGTCGCGGACCTCGGTGACCTTTGCGCCGGTGATGACGCGGATGCCATCGTCGGTGAGGATCTCTTCGACGGCCTGGGCGATGTCCTCATCCTCCCGCGGCAGGAGCCGCTCGGCTGCTTCGAGAACCGTGACATCGGTGCCGAAGTGCCGGTAGATGCCGGCGAACTCCAGTCCGAGGTAGCCGCCTCCCAGGACGACGAGTCGCTCGGGGAGGTTCTGTGTGCGGGTGAGTTCCGTGCTGGAGACAAGATGTGGGCTGCTCGCGAGGCCGGGAATCGGGGGGATCACGGGCTCGGAGCCGGTGTTGACGAGGATCGTGGGGGCGGTGACGGTGATGAGGTCCGGTGCGTCTCCGACGGCGACGGTGTGCGGGTCGATGAACCGGGCTGTGCCGGTGATGACGGTCGCGGTGTCCCTGCTGTTCAGCGCGTCGAAGTTGCCGGCGCGGAAGGCGCTGGTCAGTGCGCGGACGCCGGCGACCGAATGGGCGAAGAACTCCTGCGCGTCGTCCTTGAGGCGTTTGGTGTTCGCGTAGTGGACGAGCATTTTGGTCGGTACGCAGCCGATGTTCGGGCAGGTCCCGCCGTACATGTTCGCCGACTGCTCGATCAGGACGACTCGGCGGCCGGCGTCGGCGAGAACGCGCGCGGCGGTCTTGCCGCCCTTGCCGAAGCCGATGATCAGAACATCCGCGGTGAGTGCTGTGGTGATCTCCATGTCTTGAGTCTGCGGCGCCGCCACTGGCACGAATAGACTTGATCGTCTCGCTTTCCTGCCTGAAAGTTTCATCATGGACTCAGTCAGCCGGTTGCTGCGCATGGCCCGCCTCGAGGCCGGTCTCGACAAGCGCTGCCTGCTCGGAGCCGGTACCAGGATGGACGTGGCGGCCTATGGTGAGCTGCAGGCGCCCTTCCATGTGCTCCTGGAAGGCGAGTGTCGGCTGCAGGTGGGCACAGTCCTGCTCGACCTGCGCCCCGGGGACGTGGTGATGATCCCGAGCGGCTCTCCGCACCGGGTGATCACTGGGGGCGGGGCCGCTTCGGCGGGGACGGCGGAGAGCCTCGGCGAGGTGTTCGTGACCACGCGCAGCGCGGACGGCGGTAGGCCCGTCATCGACTTGTTCTGCGGGCACTACACGTTCGACGCGGGTGCGGGCTCGCTGCTGTTGGCAAGCCTCCCCGACCCGGTGCATGTCTCCTTCGGGCAGTCGGCCGAGAGCGATGAGGTGCTGCGCATGCTGAGCGCTCTGATGCGCGGTGAGGCGCGGCGCGAAGGCGAGGGCACCGCGGCGATCCTCTCCGCTCTGTGTACGGTGCTGTTGGCGATGGTGCTGCGCACCTCGCGGGGCGACACCACGCGGACCGCTCTGTGGACCGCGGCGGCCGACAGCCGCATCGCGGCGGCCGTCGAGGCCATGCTCAACGATCCAGGGGCCGACTGGACGATCGAACGGCTCAGCGGCGCGGCTGCCATGTCCCGGGCCACTTTCCTGCGTCACTTCACCCGGGACACGGGGACGACCGTGGGCGCCTTCCTCACCCGGGCGCGGCTGATGGCGGCGGCGGAACTGCTCACCACCACCGACACGACGGTGACAGCCGTAGCCGGTCAGGTCGGCTACTCCTCCGAGTCCGCCTTCTCGCGGGCTTTCCGTACGTATCTCGGCACGACCCCCGCCCGCTTCCGGCGCGGGAGAACGCCAAGGTGACCAGCCTGCTCTCGCCCGACGGAACTGCGCTCGACGGGTCCCTGCGGCCGGACTACGCGTGATCATCATCGGGCCTCCGCCGGTCGTCATGCTGGGCCGCAGGGTCGCTGACAGTCAGCTGCGGCAGGCCGGAATGGCCATCTGGTTCGTGGGCTCCCCTGTGCTGTTGGCCCTCGGCGGTTGGCTCGTCCACCGGAGCACCTGAACATTCGTCGCCGTCGGCCGGCCGACCACGCGGGCCAGACCGAGGGCACCGGGTCATGGTTCGCCGAGGCTGCCGCAGTGCCCCCGGCTTGGGGCGCCGTCGATGCCGCATCAGCGCGCCACCTGACGCTGACATCACCCACAAGCCACGGGCCAGAACAACCGCGCTTGGGCACTCAGATGCTGTTGGCGATGCGCTCGTGGTCCCGTTCGCCCTCGCGGGTCTGGATACCAGCAGCGAGCAGTTTGTGGGCGAGCTCGGTGACCTCATCGCCGAACGCCGCGAACAGGCCCTCGTTCTCAACGGCGTACGCCGCACGGGGAATCGGCTGGGCGACCGTGTCGACCGCAGCCTTCGTGATGGAGATCACCTCCGGGCGGAGGCCGGCGATCCGTCGGGCGAGGGTGTCGACGAAGGAATCGAGTTCTGCGGCGGGCAGGGCACGGTTGATCAGGCCATACCGTTCCGCGAGCTCCGCGCCCACGAGTTCGGCGCCGAGGATGAGCTCCAGCGCCCGCGCCCTTCCCGCCAGGCGTGTCATGTTCACCGTGCCGCCGCCTCCGGGGAGGATCCCCATCAACGACTCCGGCTGCGCCTGGCCCGACTTGCCGATCGCCGCGAATCGCATGTCCAGGTACATGAAGAACTCGTTGCCCGCGCCGCGCGCGAAGCCCGCCAGCTTGCCGATGGTGACTTGCGGCAGCGTGCGGACCTCCTCGCTCATCGCCTGGAGGATGTTCAGGCCTTCCGGGACGGTCGAACCCGGCGCGGCCGCGATCGCGGCGCGAGTGGCCGCAGGCAGCGCGTCAGGGTCCGTGAGGTAGGCCATGTCGCCGTGCGCGACGAAGAACTCCGGGTCAGCGCTCTCGAAGACGATGACGCGGACGTCGGCGTCGTCCCGCACACGCGCGACGAACGCCCGAAGTGACGGCAGGAGGACCGCGTCCATCAGATTGAGCGGCGGGTGATCGATTGTCACCGTCGCGACCCCGTCCGAGACATCGATCGACAGGGCGGGAAGGTCTTCGTAGCTCATGAGGTGGCTCCGTATCGCCATGAGGGACGGCCGTCACCGGGCCGCCGGCTGGGGAAAGCAGTGCGAGTCTCAGCACCGTGACTGACACTGAGTATCAGGTTAGAAACCAGTGCTCGAAAAAGCCATCAAGTGTGTCGGAGTACACTCGCCCTCATGAGTGGAGCGCCAGTCGGTACCAGGGAGATCAGCCGCCACGCAGTGCGAGCAGAGCTGGCCCGCGTCGCGTTCAACCAGTTCTGCCTCACCGGCTTCGACCAGGTCACCTTCGCCGACCTCTCCGAAGCCGCCGGAGTGTCGCGGAGCACCTTCCTGCGCTACTTCGGCACCAAGGAAGACGTCGTCCTGTTCGTCTTCGACCCTGTCGGTGACGTCATCACTGACGCGCTCGAAGCCGAGCGAGGCGACCAGGACGACTGGAGCAGGCTGCGCAACGCCCTGGAGTCGGCCGTGAGGTTCCTCGTGCGCGACGTCAAGGAACTCGTGACGATCCTCGGCCTCATCGAGCAGACCCCAGCCCTGTGCGCACGCCTCCGCGAGAAGCAGGCTGAATGGCGACCAGAGATCGTCGCCCGACTGCCGAAGACAACCTCCCCGACCGACCGGTCATCGGTCGTCGCCGACGTTCGCGTAGCCGCGGCACTCGAGATCTTGTGGATCGTCCTCGGGCAGTGGAGTGCGAGCGACGGTCAAGAGGACCTCGGCGAACTGCTGGACGCTGCCTTCGCCGCCTTCTCGACCCCGGCACGCCAGGAGACAGACGCTCCGTCGTAACGGGCCGAGGCGGCGGCTTACTCGGCGGCGCCGAAGCGGCCGAAAGCAGCGATCGACCCCGCGGCGGTGATCGCGTCGTCAGAGTCCGGCCCCGGCCGCGAGTGCAGGAGTGGGGTGTCGATCCGGCCGTCGTGGACGGTGTCCACGCTCAGTCGTGCGGGGCATTGCTGTGACCAGGACCCCTCGCAGCCGACCAAGGTCGACGTCGGCGGAACCGACAACGTGCGGATCTACACTGTCCGGCCTCTCCCGGACATCCCACGCCGACTTGATCCCAGGCAGAAATGCCGCCGCCTCAGGAAGGTCGTCGTAGACGTGGATGAAGCCGGGGCGACGGTCTCGGACCGCTCGGGATCTCCGGTCGGGCCCCGCGTGCGCGGAGGAAACTCCTGCGGGCGTCGGCCCAGCCCCCAGCGTCATGGAAGTAGACCTCGGCGCGGTCACCAATCTCGCCCCGGAGGTGCGCGGGCTGCTGCCGGCCGCCGCGGCCACGGGCCGTAGCGGTGCCCACGTCGTGTTCACCCACGCCTCGCCGCTCTGCCCGCGTCAGCGGGAGGAACCGGGCAGGCGCCACCTCACCGGCGCTCTCCCCACTCCCCGGCGAAAGCGGAATGTTCCCGTCAGTCGGTTCCTGGTGGCTGCAGACGGGCCGCGAAGACGATGATGTCGTCCTCTGGTTCCGTACCGAAGGCGTCCAGCAGCTTGGTGCACAGCCCGTCGGGTTCCTCCGGCCCGGCCGCGGCGGCGCTGCTCAGGAGGTCCAGGCGTTCGAACAGGTCGCTGTCGCGGGTCTCGATCAACCCGTCGGTGATCATGAGGAGTCGGCTCCCCGGCTCGATGACGTGGCTGACAGCTGGAGGCTGCGGCCACCTCATGCCCAGCAGCGGACCGTGCTCCGTCAGGTAGCGGGGATCGGCGCCGGGGGCGAGGAACAGGGGCGGCAGATGTCCGGCGTTGGCGACGTGCAGCCGCTTGTTGCCTGGTTCGACCAGCACGATGCAGACGGTGGCGGTCCATCCGGGCTGGTGCAGTCCCAGGAGGTGGTCCAGGTGTTCCAGCAGGACGTGCGGGAGGTGGCCCTGGGCGGCGTAGGCGCGCAGGGCGTGGCGCAGTTCTCCCATGACCATGGTGGCCTGGAGGGAGTGGCCGACCACGTCGCCGACTGCGAGGAGGAGTCCTTGTTCGGTGTCGATGGCTTCGTAGAAGTCGCCGCCGATCTCGGTCATGGACGCGGCGGGGAGATAGCGGACGGCGAGTTCCGTCCCGGGGGGCTGCGGCAGCGTGGCGGGGAGGAAGGTGCGCTGGAGGGCCAGGGCGAGCTCGTGTTCCTGGCCGAATCGTTCGACGACGTCTTTGTGTTCGACCGTGAGTTCCGCGTAGAGGGCCATGACTCCGGCGTTGGTCTCGGTCAGTTCCTCGTTGAGGCGCTCCAGTTCGTCGCGTTGGGCGTGGGCTTCCTGCAGGGCTGCCATCAGATCCCGGGTCTGTGCCTGCAGGTCGTCGATAGCGCTGGTAGGGCTGCTTGGTTTGAGAAGAGCGCGGACCTTCTCCACCTTCAGATCCCGCGCGGCGAGTTCCGAAAGCGGGCAGGTGATCTCGATCCGGCCTCCGGAAGCCGGCGTTGACGGTGTGAAGTTCCCGGGGGCGGCTTCGTAACGGGTCCGGGGCAACAGCCGGGTGACGGCCGTCAGCGACTCGCTGCTGGGAACACGGTCGTCGCCCCACTGGAGCAGGATCTGCAACGTGACCGGTTGCTGCTGCACGCTGAAGACGACGGTCATCGCCGCAGGGCGCAGCAAATCACGTCCCAGTTCGCTCAGTGCGGTGGCCAGGCGCACCTGGTCCCGCTCATCGAGACCGACCGCCTGAGCGATCGCCTTGGCGTCGCGACGCAGCGCGAAGACGTCGTGCTCGGTACCGACCGCTGTAACCAGCAGAGGTCCACGATCGCGGTGGTGGCGTGCCGTCGCGTTCACCAGGCCGCCTTGGCGATCACCGCGCTGGCGTCGTCTCGGCGGGTCCCCGCGTGGCGCAGCAGACCGGTGGCGATCACGGCGGGCGGGTGGTGCAGCAGGCCGGCCAGGTCGGGGGCGCTCCAGCGCTCGCTGAGTCCGTCCGAGTGCATCACCAACACCCCGTGGGCGGGCAGACGGTATTCGTACGTACGTAGCTGGTGCATCTGGTGACCGGCGATGCCCGGATGAGAGAGCAGGCTCGAGCGGGCCGTCGTGGTGACCAGGGCGGCGGTGATGTTCCCGACGCCGCAGAACAGCAGCCGGCCATCCGGCTCCAGGCGCGCGATGGCCACCGCGGCGCCACGGGTGCCGCGCAACGCTCGGTGCACCTGCGCCATCGCCTGCTCTGGGGTGCGCGCGGCCCCGGTGCGGAAGGCCTCGACGGCCGCCTGCGCCGCCACCGCCGCCATCGGACCATGCCCCAGGCCGTCACAGGACATCACCAGCAGACCTTCGCCCGGCCCCGGCGCCGCGTCCCGCACCGGCACGCAACGACCCAGGCCCTCCGCACGTGGGAGGGGCTGAAGGCGCCGCGCGGCCGCATGCGGGAGCTTGGTCGACGGACGAGCCGCCGTCAGAACCGACCAGTCATGGGACGCCGGGGTGGACTCACCCGGCTCGAGGGCTGCCGCGACGCCCGGCGATACCGGCTGTTCGCCGGTGTCGATGCGTGCGGTCCAGGCATCACCGCAGACCTGTTCGCCCCCGATCGGCCGAGTGATCCCTCCCACCACCGATTCACCGGCCGGCGACGAATCCGCGGGGCGCGGCCAGAAGCGGGCCAGCTGGACAGTACCGACGCCCGGCCGGGAGTGGATGTCGAAGGTGTCCGCGAGACGCTGGACCGCTCCCAGTCCGATGCCGAGAGTGCCGACGGTGGACATGCCGTCCCGCAGCGCGGCCGGGACGTCCGCCATCCCCGGACCGCTGTCCACGACCACCACCTCCACACCGGCCACGGCCTCGTTGCGCAGTACCCGCAGCAACACTGAGCCGTCGACCGCATGCTTGCCGGCGTTCGTCACCAGTTCGGCCACCGCCAGCACCAGTTCGGCGGTCCGCTGCGCCCCGAGACCGATACGCCGGCCAAGGGCGGCGGCGGCGCCGCGGGCGCCTTCGGGCTGGTCACGGAACCAGGCCACGTCCTCGCAGTCCACCAGCCACGGTGAACCGGTGGTCATCGACGGACCCACTTGGTGATGGTGACGGTGGTGCCCTCACCGGCCGCCGTGTCCAGGACGAAGTCGTCGACCAGTCGTCGGGAACCGGACAGGCCGAGCCCCATGCCACTGCCCGAGCTCCAGCCGTCGGTCAGGGCCAACTCCACATCCGCGATGCCCGGCCCCTGGTCGGTGAAGACCAGCCGCACGCCGCGCCGTCCTCGTTCCTCCACCAGCAGCGCGGTCATGGTGCCGCCCCCGCCGTGGACGAGGGTGTTACGGGCCAGCTCACTGGCCGCCGTGATCAATTTGGTCTGCTCCACCAAGGAGAACCGGCATGCCTGCGCGAGAGCCCTCACCAGCTGACGGGCCTGCACCACCCCGGCATTCGTCGTGATCTCCAGCACCTCCGGACCCCGCGGGCCGCCGTTCACCGGTCATCCGCAGCATCCGACACGACGCCCTCGACACCGGCCCCGGCCGTGGCCGCGACATGCGCTTGCGCCAGGACCCGCAGCCCCTTGTCCAGGGTCAGCGCGGTCCTCACTCCGCCCAGGGACAGGCCCAGTTCGACCAGTGTGATGGCGACGGCCGGACGCATGCCGACCACGACGGTCTGCGCGTCCAGCAGACGGGAGATGGAGGCGATGGTGGCCAGCATCCGGCCGACGAAGGAGTCGACGATCTCCACCGCGGTGATGTCGATGACCACCCCGTGCGCGCCGGACTCCACCACCGTGGCCGCCAGGTCGTCCTGCAGCAGCAGCACCGCGTGGTCATCGAGGTCGGTCTGGATGGACACGAGCAGCACCTGCCCGATCTGGAGTACCGGGACCCGTTCACTCACCGGGTACCGGCCTGCGGTGCCGTGCGCGAGAACGCGATGCCGGAGCGGCGCAGGGCGTGCCGCAGTGCGTCGGCGAGGGTGGCCTTGGTGACGATGTCACCGAAGTCGATGCCCAACGCCACGATCGTCTGGGCGATCTGCGGGCGGATGCCGGATATCGTGCACTCGGCGCCCATCAGCCGGGCCGCCACCACCGTCTTCAGCAGGTGCTGCGCAACCTCGGTGTCCACCGCGGGCACCCCGGTGATGTCGATGATCGCCTGCTCGGACCCGGTGTCGATCAGCGCCTGCAGCATCTTCTCCATCACCACCATGGTCCGCGCGGAGTCGAGAGTGCCGACCAAAGGCACGCCGATCACTCCGTCCCACAGCTTCACGACCGGCGTGGACAGCTCCAGCAACTGCTCGGCCTGCGCCGAAATCAGCTCCTCACGAGTACGGGTGTAGACCTCGATCGTGAACAGTCCCAATGTGTCCAGCAGTCCGGCGAACTGCAGGTACGCCGGCACATCGCTTCTCTTACCTTCGAGGGCCGGCGCGAGGACCTCCTTGAGCGCCAGCACGCCCACCGCGGTCTCGGTCGGGGTGAAGCCCAGCAGAGCCCGGTTGCGCGACAGTTCCGTCAACAGCGCCCGGACCTCCCCGAACTCCTCCGCCCGCCCGTCCACACTGCCGCTGCCCAGCGCCGCCACCAGCGCGGTGTAGATCTCCTGAATCTCACGCTCGACTTCCGTGCGGCTCACCCGCCCGCCCAGAGAACTGGTGACCCTGTCCGCCCACTCGGACCCCAGATCCTCACCCCGGACTGACAGCAGACCGATCAAACGGCCCGAAATGTCCACACCAGCCACAACACACATCCCTTTACAGGAGGATCAGACGATCCTCCGGAACAGTAGGCCACCCAGATAAGCCGGGAGACTCCACAGCGACATGGAGCGGCGCGGGCCACGAGCCGGCTCCCCGGTACAGCAGCCGGACCGCCCGGCGGGTGCGCAACAACCCCGGCACCGCGCACGACAGAAAACCGGCGGCGCACCTCCTGGGAGCACGAAGCGCCGCCGGTCCGTTCGAGGATTTCTACTCAGCCGGCGCTGAGCATCCCGGCACGAAGTTTCCCGATGGTGCGGGACAGTAGCCGGGAGACGTGCATCTGGGACACTCCGAGACGCTCGCCGATCTTGGCCTGCGTGAGTTCGTCGACGAACCGCATATGAATGATCAGCCGCTCCCGCTCGTCGAGCCCGGCGATCATCGGCGCCAGCGCGTGGAAGTCCTCGACCAGTTCCAGCGCGTGGTCGTCGGCGCCGATGAAGTCGGCCAACGCGGCCTCGGCCTCGTCCCCCGAACCGGTAGCGGCATCCAGCGAGGAGGAGGAGTAGCCGTTGGAGGCGAGCCGTGCCTCGTTGACCTCGACCTCGCTCAGGCACATCAGCACGGCCAGCTCCTTGACCGTGGGTGTGCGGCCGAGCCGGGTACGCAGTTCCTCTGTGGCCTTGGCGAGCAGGATCCGTGCTTCCTGCAGCCGGCGCGGAACATGAACCGCCCATGAGGTGTCGCGGAAGAACCGCTTGATCTCACCGACGATGTACGGGATGGCGAAGGTGGTGAACTCGACCTCGCGGGTCAGCTCGAACCGGTCGATCGCCTTGATCAGCCCGATCATGCCGACCTGGACGATATCCTCCATCTCGTCCGGGCCGCGGCTGCGGAACCGTCCGGCTGCGAAGCGGACCAGGCTCATGTTCATCTCGATCAGCGTGTTCCGCGCGCCCTGATACTCACGGGTGCCCTCCTCCAGGACGGCCAGCCGGTCGAAGAACAGCTTCGACAGCTGACGCGCGTCCCGCGGAGCGACCCGGGAAGGGTCGGCCACCTCTGGCAGCACCACTGCCTGTATCGCCTCGGTCGCCTCGGTCATGGTCACCGTCATATCGAGCCCCTCCCACAGTTCCAGCCCCGGTACAGCCGGCTGCTGGAGGCCGACAAAGCAGCGCCTACCCTCGTTCAGACCGGCCATACCCGGCGAACAGACACGGTCCTGTACGCAGTACCCGGTTGCGAACGAGTGGGGGGATACACGCCTGGTACACGAGACACCGAGCAGGTCCAGCTGGCCATCAGCCACGGGCCCGATCGAGCAGACTCGGCGTCGGCCGACCAGGCTTCCTGTTGAGGGCCCCATCTCATCGGCGGGTTCACGCTCTCGCAGGCGGGCCGCGCACGGCCGGGACGGCGGCACTGACGTGGGCCGTAGGAGGCCAAACCATCCGTTGGAGCGCCTCAACCCCGGGACCACACAACGCCATTGCTCAGCGGGACCACGTGCGGCGACGTTCCCTTGCCCTCACAGTCCAGTTCCATCAGGTTCAGCCCCGTGCCGGTGACACCTTCCGGGCACGCCGCCCTCCTCGCACACCTGCCGGGCCACCTCCCGAAGTTTGACGTTGTTCTCCTGCGAGTGGCGGCGCAGTGCTGCGAATGCCTGTTCCTCGGTGAGGTGCAGGCTGCTCATGAGGATGCCCATCGCCTCCCCGATCTGGTGGCGGGTGGCAACGGCCTGTTCCATCTGTGCGTGCGTGCGGGCGCTGGAGAGGGCGACGGCCGCGTGTGAGGCCAGCATCACGGCGGCATCCTCGCTGACCTCCGTGAACGCTCCGGGCCTGCGGGAGTAGAGGTTCAGCGTGCCGAAGTCCTCGCCGTCGGTGAAGAGCAAGAAGCCCATCATGCGGGCGGCATCGAAGCACGGCCCATGACCCACCCGCTGCTGCAGCCGGTCCAGGTGCCTCACGAGTTGCTCGGTCGGCGCCAGCGTCTGAACCTCCACTCCGCGCACGAGGAGGATCCCGGCAGCATCACAGCCCGCCACCAGTTCAGTCGCCGAGGCCGTGATCCGCTCCAGCGTCGCATCCACTGACGGCTGCGCCAGAAGATCACGTGCCATCGACGCCATCTCCTGCGCGAACTCACGCCAGTCCATGCTTCGCTCCTCACCCATTTCATCGACCAGTCCTGACCAGACTGCTACCCACGCCCTGGACACCGGGTGCGCCACACGTGCGCACGCCCCCGATTCGGCCGCACATCCGGAAACGCCGCATGGACTACCGACCGGAACCGACGTCACACGCATCGTGATGTACCCGGACGGCGGCACAGCCGCACGGAGGGAATCCAGGGTGATGTGGACGCTGCCCGAACCGATGCTCACCGCACCTGTAGCCTCGCCCGACCTGCCGCTGGGATGGGCAGGCGAACCCAGGTGAGACGGTTCTCGCGTCCTGTTCCCCACCGACACCGGACGGGTGCTGCCGCGCTCCCACCGGTTCACCAAGGTGACGCCGGCGTTCCCGGACAACGCGGCCTTCACGTGCAACTGCCGAACGCGACCGAGCTCGGTGGGGAGCTCGTCGTGCAGGAAGACGACCGGCTCGCGTGCCGGCGGCTGCAGGACCGACTTCGAAGCCGACAAAGCAGTAACCCGTTCGGCCCCGACCGAACAGGCCGCCGAGCAGGCCCTCGACGAATTCGAGGCCACTGACCTGGGGCAACGCTATCCGGCGATCGTCCGGACCTGGCGGTCGGCCTGGCCGGAGTTCACGCCCTACCTGACGTTCCCGCCGGCCATAAGGACGGTGGTCTACTCCACGAACATGGTCGAGTCGATCAACTCCCGGCTCCGCAGAGCCACCCGCAACCGCGGCCATTTCCCCTCAGAACAGGCCGCGTTGAAGGTTCTCTACCTCGCGGTCCGCGAGCAGATCAACCCCAAAGCGCGCGACGCCAACCACGTCGCCGCACACTGGAAAAAGGCACTGAACCAGTTCTCACTCTTCTTCGAGGACCGGCTCAGCATCCAATGACACCAACCGACTTACACAAGATTGCTGACACGTCCCACGGCCCCGGTCAGTATCGGTCGCGACCGGGGCTGTCGATGCGCATGGTCGTGAAGGGCCGTCGCCTCCGCGGCGAAAAGCTCCATGGCTCTGTTCATGAAAACGGACAGCTGGAGGTCTTTAGCGGTGGATCATTGTGCGGATCGCCAAGCGTCCTCGGCGTCCTGCACAGTGGGATGAATGGGAAAGACCTGGTCCAGGCCGACGATGCGGATGATCCGGCCGACACGTTCGGGGACCGTGGTCAGGGCGATGGTTGCGTCGGCGGCCAAGGCGTGATTGCGGGCGACGATCAGGACACTGAGCCCGCTGGAGTCGCAGAAGGTGATGGCCGCGAGGTCGAGGACGAGCTGCTCGCCGGGGCGCACGTCGAGCGCGAGGAGAGCGTCACGAACCTGAGGAGCCGTGTGGTGGTCCAGGTCCCCAGCGAGTTCCATTACCGTGCCGGCGGCGGTCGTGCGGGTGCGGAGGGCCACGCTCTGGGTCACTGCTGCTCTTCACTGAGGGTTCGGGGCACATGGATGGCGAGGACGGCGGTGTCGTCGTCCACGCCGGTGCCGAAGGCGGCGAGCAGTGCGCGCACCGCGTCGATGGTGTTGGACGCCGTGGAGGGGGCGAGGCTGCGGCCGAAGTCGAGGAGAGCGTCGTCCCCGTACCGGTCGTCGCCGCTGGCCACGGTGGTGTGGGCTTCGGTGAGGCCGTCGGTGTGCAGGAGCAGGGTGTCGCCGGGGGCGAGATGGACGCTGGTGGTGGAGATCTGGGCGTCGGGCAGGACGCCGATGAGCTGTCCGCCGGGAGTGGGCAGATAGTCGGCGGTCCCGTCGGCGCGCATCAGCAGGGCTGGGGGGTGGCCGCCGCTGGCCAGCGTGATACGGAAGCCGCCCCTGTCTGTGTCGGGGGTGAGCAGGCCGAAGATGACGGTGCAGAAGCGGGGATCGGTGCCGCTGTACTCGTGGTTGAGAACCGTGTTGAGGTTCGCGAGGACGGCGGCCGGATCCGGGTTGTAGACGGCGGCGGCGCGCAGCGTGTAGCGGGCCAGAGAGGTGATGGCCGCCGCGGGGGCGCCCTTGCCGCACACATCGCCAAGGAACATGCCCCAGGTACCGGCGGCAAGGGGGAACAGATCGTAGAAGTCGCCGCCGACCTCGTCGACGGAAGCGATGTGGTAGTGCGCGGCGACGTCCAGGCCGGGCACGTTCGCCAACGCGGGAGGCAGCAGCGTCTTCTGCAAGGTGGTGTTCAGCAGCTTGAGGCGGTCGCGTTCCCGGTCCGCCTCGTGGCGGGCGCGCAGGAGTTCGGTCTCGTAGGCGCGGCGGTCGCGGGCGTCGAAGAGGGTGGTTCGGATCAGGAGGGGCTGCCCGTCGCTGCCGGTCTTGACGGTCGAGGTGACCATGACGGGCAGGCGGGTGCCGTCGGCGGCCTTGAGCTCCAGAGCGACACCGCTGATCTCGCCCTGCATGCGCAGCAGCGGCGCGAAGTGGGTCTCGTGATAGAGCCGGCCGCCGACGGTCAGAAGATCCGAGAAGGTCATGCGGCCCACCAGGTCGCCGCGCTCGTAGCCGAGCCAGTCCAGCAGAGTCGCGTTGACCTTGGCGATCCGGCCGTCCAGCAGCGTGGAGAGGTAGCCACAGGGGGCGTGCTCGTAGAGGTCCTCGGCACTGTCCTCCAGCAGACCGGAGAAGCGGGCCGCCTCATCCGCGGGCTTATGGTCCCCGGTCTGGTGTTTGCTGTCCGCCGCGTCGCCGGTCTCGCACATCACCGTACGGCTCCCGCGAACGCGGAGATCGCTGCGGCGGTCTCCTCCGGAGCCGCGAGCTGGGGGCAGTGCCCTGTCGCGTTCAGTGTGACCAGTCGGCTTCCCCGGATCTGCGCATGGACGAAAGCACCCACCTCCGGTGGAGCGATCGCGTCACTGGAGCACTGTGCGACCAGCGTGGGCACCGTGACCGCCACGAGATCGGCACGGTTGTCGGACAGGAACGTCACGCGGGCGAAGAGCCGCGCGATCTGCGGGTCCGTCCGGCAGAAGCTGTTCGTCAGCTCCTCGCCCAGCTCGGGCCGCTCCGGATTTCCCATGATCACCGGGGCCATCGCGCCCGACCAGCCGAGATAGTTCGCGTCCAGCGACTCCAGCAGTTCATCGATGTCAGCGGCGCTGAACCCGCCCCGGTAGCCCGTGGCCGGATCATCGATGAAACGCGGAGACGGAGCGAGCAGCACCAGTCCGGCAAAAGCTTCCGGCCTGCGCGTGGCGGCCAGTACGCCCATCATCGCGCTGACCGAATGCCCCACGAACGTGACCGGGCCCAGCGCCAACTCCCCGATGACCTCCAGGATGTCGTCGACATAGCCGTCCAGCGAACCGTACCGATCTCGGCTCCACGCCGACAGCTGCGAGTTCCCCGAGCCAACGTGATCGAAGAGGACGACGGTGAAGTCCTGCGCCAGGGCGGGCACCACCAGACGCCACATGTTCTGGTCACACCCGAACCCGTGCGCCAGCATCACCACCGGCGCACCGGCCCGCCCGGTCACCGTCACGTGGTTCCTGCTCCGCACATCCATACCCGCCATCCTCGCAGACCGCTCCCGGCGGCGATCGCGGTCCGATCAAGTCACTGGACATGGCTCTCCTCGATAGATCAGCGTCTCCGGGACTTTCGGCCGTCCGGCTGAGTCGACAGATCCCCCCACCCGTCTCGGTAGCTGCCAGAGCTGCCGGGGCTGCGTCCATCGCACGCCGGCCGTGAGCCCGGTACCGTATCCGGGGACGTTGACGGAGTTGCGGCAGCGGGTCCCACCGGGTGCAGGTACCCGCCCTCAGCCGGCAAGCGCCTCACCGAGAGCGGGTAGCGGGCGAGGACCAACTGCTTGCTCTGACCCTTTCGCGTCGTGCACCGGACACACAGGCCGCTCCCGCCGCCGGCCGACACCGCGGAGGCCGGTGACCGAGACGCAAGCAGCCCCGGCCGGTGTCGGTCCCGGCCGGGGCTGTCGACGCGCAGGGTCGTGAAGGTCGGTCGCCTCCGCGACCAAAGGCTCCATGAGGGTTCAGCCGAACGATCGTCCTCGGTCCCGTCGGGCCCGAGCCCTCCTCTCCGTCCCCGCCCGCGTTCTCCCCGGGACACCGATCCGCGTCGACGCCGTGAGGGCACTCACGAGGTCGTTCAGTCCCCGCGGCGCCGGGCGCCACGAACGGAAACGCCAGGAAGGCGATCCCGTACCTCACTCAACTCCCCTGATGCGACGCGCGATCGTGGTGGCGTGCCGGGTGGCTCCCGCCGCGATTTCGACGACGGTACGCGCGTGGCGTAGGCCCTGTGTCGCCGTCAGTCGGCCACCGAGTCACCGAACAGGGCCCCGGTCGCGGGCAGGCCCATGGTGGACGGCCCGAAGGAGAAGGAACCGCTCGCGGTGATACCGCCGGAGGCGGCCGAGAACACCCACGCGGCACCGCTGTTCGCGTTCTCCGGCCAGTCGCCGACGACCAGGCCGTCCTTCTTGTCGCCGTTGGCGTCGACGAGGGCGGTCTCGCTGCCGAAACGGTCCAGCTTCTCCGCGGTGCCGGGTACCCCCGCGGTGTTCTGGCTGAACGACTTGATGCCGGTGGTGGTCAGACCGGTCGCGCCGCCGCGCAGCACGAGCACGGTGCCGGCGTCGGTGAGGCCGTCGAAGTCCTCGCCGGGCAGGCCGATCGCCACGTCGGGGTAGCCGTCGCCGTCGGTGTCGCCGATCGACAGGCCCGCGCCCATGCCGTCACCCCACTCCCCCACTCCCGGTACGCCTGCTGTGTCCTGGTTGATCCACACCGGCTTGCGGGTGGTGGACACGCCGTTCCGGCCGCCGTGGACGACGGCGATCGCACCGCCCTTGACGGGGAGGCCGACGTCGTAGTCGGTGCCGTCGACAGAGTGGCCGACGACGATGTCGGCGTGACCGTCCTTGTCGAGGTCACCGATCGCGACGTCGTCGCCGCGGATGAGCCGACCCTGGGAGTCCTTGAGAAGGCCCTGGTAGGTGAACCCGGAAGGACCGCCCGCCAGAAGGGCGACCCCACCGGTACCGACCTCGCCGTCCTGCTGCCTGACGCTGACGGCCAGATCGGCAATGCCGTCGCCGGTCACGTCACCGGCGGCCATCGCGATGGCGTACCACTCCTCGCCGGGGAACAAGGTGAACCGGGTCGCTCGCGCGCTGCGGCCGTCGCGCTTGAACGGACCGTGCAGCACGGAGCCGTCGCCCGGCGCGTTCTCGTCGCCGTAATCGTCGCCCCACGCCGCCACGTCAGGATCCTTGTCCCCGTCGACGTCCGCGACCACGAAGACGCCGCGGGAGCTCGCCGGCACGTTCCCCAGCAGGGTCGGCGTGGCGGACAGCCCCTTGGGACCACCCCAGTTGACGGCCAGGAAACGTCCGTGATAGCCGCTGATCGGAGACCTGTCCACGAGCGACAGCAGGTCGGCGTAGCCGTCCCGGTCAAGGTCGCCGCTCTGCAGGTTGCTGCCGTAGCCCGTCTGCTGCGGCACCGTCGACCGGTTCGACCAGGTCAGTGTCTGCCTGCGCGAGGTCGACAGCCCGCCGGACGAGCCGTACAGCACGCTGACGGCCCCCGCCTTCGCCTGCCCCTTCAGCGGGGTGCCCGGCGCGCCGATCGCCAGATCGGGGTAGCCGTCGCCGTTGAAGTCGTCGTGCAGGCGCTTGCTGCTGGGCGTGGTGGCGGTCGTTGCCGTGGTCGTCGGGGCCGGGGTGGCGGCGTTGACGACGGGAGCCAGCACGGCACCGCTGACCAGGGCGATTCCGGTGGCGACGACAAGCCGTCTGCGACGCCGAGGGAGGGAACGGGAAGTCATGGCTGTCCTGACGTAGGCGGAGAAGAAGGCGCGGGAACGCGTCGATGAGCCCGGCGCACGCTCGCGACCGTGCTGAGAGCGCGGGCGCCGAAGCGGGCGGAACCCCTGGCCATGACACCGGCGAACTCAGAGCGGAACCCCCTTGCGGCACCGGCGTACGCGTCCTCACACCGCCCAGTACGACTCACTGGAGTGGCGGTTGGTTGCGCTGCGGTTTACCGCACCTTTCCCTGCAGTCAAACGAGTTGGCGCCTGACAGTGGTGCGGCAGGGGTGGCGGATCGGGTGCTCGGTCAGGCGCCGCCGTGTGCGGTGACGCAGACGTGCTGCTGGAGCTCCTGGTCGCCGAGGCTGCCGTGGTCCAGAACCGCGGGGTCGGCGATACGGGTTCCAGGGTAGGTGGGGGCGGCGGGCGGCTCGGAGACCGTCGCGACCCAAAGCGGTTGTAGCGACCTGTACAGGTCGCTACACTCCTCGCATGAAGCAGATCAATGTACGCGTGCCCGACGAGATCCACGCCGGAATCGCAGAGCGCGCCGAGGCCGCGGGCCTGTCCGTGCAGGAGTACGCCAAGCAGGTGCTCGCCGACGAGTCCAACGACCTGCGACACCGCTTCCTCCACGCAGGCGCGCACTTCGCGGATGCCTTCGGAGACGCCTTCACAGAAGAGTTCGGGAACCCGGCCGCCAACCGTGGGCCGGCGGCCGCCGCGTGATCGTCCGCATCGACCGCGCCTGGCTCCTCGACCTTGCGCACCGGCACATCCCCGGAGACCCGGACGTCTCCGACTTCGGCACACTCGCGGCCGCGGCCGCAAGGCACTCCGACACGGTCATGGACACGCTCGTCTACACCGAGTCCCACCACCGGGCAGCGGCGCTCATGCATCAGCTCATCCGCTGCCCGGCCCTTGACCACTCCAACGAACTGTTCAGCGCGGTCGTCGCCGCTTCCTACCTCTCGGTCAGCGGCGAGATCCTGGACGTCCAGCCCAAACAAGCCGCCGTCCTCGCGGCCCGCGTCAGCCGCGACGGTCTGGACGTACGAAGCATCGCCGCCGAGATCAAAACGTGGATCGCCCGCTGAGCCGAGGCGCCTCCGACACGGCCGGATCCCAATCGCGGCCCTCTCCCGCCGCAGGTGAGTCAGGCCAAGTGAGTCAAGGGCCGTGCGCAGCGGTCCGGAGCTGAGTGGGTCGACGGCTACGCACGGCTGGAAGAGCCCCGGGTTGGACAGGGCACCGTCACGGAGGGTGGCACACGGGGCGCCGGATCCCACCCGCATGGGCCTGCACGGCCGGTACTGCCTGCAGATCGTCGCCGCTCCCGCCCACAGCATCACCGTCGAACAGACACAGGCCCGAAATCGCATCACCGCCGACGGCCGCCTCCACCCCGCCGCCCGCGTAGGCGAACCGAATCCCCTCCCCTACTCCTCCGTATCGACGCGTGCCGCGGCCTGCTTCTCATCCCAAGGCCGCTCCCCGGTCGCCGCCACTTGCCTGACGTGGTGGTCCAGGTCTCCGAACGCTGCCCGACACGGGTGCTCCCGGCCCTTCCGGGAAGCAGAAATCCCATGCCCTAGTCGACCAGCCCGTCGGCGTCATAGGGACCAGCTGTACGCGGAGGCGAAGAAGCGTGGCATCGAGGGCCGGTCATCCATGAACAAGCAGGAACTGGCCAGGGCCCTCGGCCGCTGAAAACAACGGACCGTCTCTCCAAGGCGGCGCACGTGCATCTGGGAGGCCCCAGGACGCTCGCCCATCTGGGCCTGGGCGAGTGGGTCCACAAACCGCATGTGAATGATGCACCGCTCCCGCTCACCCGGCGCGGCAGTCATCGGCGCCAGTGCATCGTCTTGATCAGCCCGGTCATGCCGACCTGGACGAGGTCCTCCACCTCGCCGTGCCGTTCGACCACGCCGTGCTGGCGGATGACAGACGAGCCGGCCAGGAGGTTCGCCTCACCGGGCGTCTTGTCCGCGGTGGTCTGCGCGCGCGGCTTCTGTCACTGCTCCCGCGGCTGTGTGGGGGTACTCGACCAATGACCGACAGGCACACCGCGGTGGTCGCCCTGCGTCTGTACCGTTTCGGTGTAGCAAGGGCTGTTGTGCTGCCCGCATCGCCAGCCGTGCGCACAGCGCGGCCAGCGGCAACTCGACACAGAAAGCCATCACTGCAGCCGTGACGAAGGCGCTCCCCGCAGCCGCAGTCGTGGTGTCGAACCAGGCGTCAATCGCCAGCAGGGTGGCCGTCGTGGCGGCCACCAAGGGATATCGCCGGTCGCCACGGATCGCAAAAGCGCCAGTGGCGATCAGACCGACCGACTCAAGTGCGTCCAGGCCCACCCACGCCACTGGCCACTGTGCCGCCGTCGCGACGTCCGGCTGTCCGGTCGCCAGCATGTACAACCAGGGCAGCAGAAGAATCCCGCAGACGACCATCAGCCGACCCGTCCATGCCGTCAGCCCCAAGTCCCGCCCACCCCTGCCCTCGCGCGGCGGAGGCCCTGGCCGGGCGTGCCCGCCTGGCGCAGTGCGCTCTCCGCCTCCATCAGCTGTCACCTCGTCAGTACCAGGTGCCAGTTGGGACATGGTCTCGCTCCCTCCCGCGTGCTCTCCCGTTCACAAAGCTGAGCCTCCGCGGCGCACCCACGCGCTGTCCACGACCGCCTGGCCCTACGCGGGCAGCGCTGGAGTCGGCCTCGACGCCCGCCGGCTGACCGCGCCCTGGACGCTTCGCCGCCAACCGCCCGCCCTCGCCCCGCGCGCAGGTGGCTGCCATGGACGCCTAGGGAAGTGGAGCGCGTCCTCCTCGAGGGCTGGACGATCCCTGGCCTGACGATGCTCGATCGAAGGATGTCGACGCGCGACGATCACTGCCGCGTCGCGTCACTCCTGCCTGTGATTCCTGATTCGGCCGGGCAGTTCGGCGTGTGCGCCGGGTCCCCTTTCTGTTGCTGGTCGGCGATCGGACGGAAGCACGCGGTCACCGTCTTGCCGTGCCGCTGGCACTTCATGCTCCAGCCGTCGGCAAGGGCGCCCACGATGCCCATCCCCCGTCCAGACGTCGCACCTGTCCCCGGCTCGCGCTGCCGGGGCAGGGTGGGGTCCTCGTCGTGGACGCTCACATGTAGGCAATCGCCGTCCCAGGTGAGGACGAGGTGGGCATCACTGTGGGCATGGACGTGGGCGTTGGTGAGCAGTTCGGACACGCAGAGGACGATCGCGTCAGCCATGTCGGGTTCTTCAGCGGCCCAGGGCAGGGACCTGAGATGGTCTCGCGTCCAATGCCGTCCGGCCCTCACGCCTCCTGACACCGCGAACGAGTGGGCCCAGCCCATGGCTTTGACTGCCATCGTGTCTTCACTTCCCATGCTGTTGTCCGCGTCGTCCTGTAGCGAGCGGTATTCCCGGTCCATGCGCGCAGGTGCCCGCTCAGGCCGACGGATCGTTCTCGCCACGGTCGAGCCCGGCATCCGCCCGGTCGTCTGGAACCGGGCGGACGTGATCTCCGAGGGGCGGTGCCTGGCGCCCTGAAGCCGTGAGGCGGTGCATGCCGTCAGGCCGGCCCGATCAGCCGACATGCCAGAAGAAGCCGCCGTCGTTGTGGACCGCAACGGCAAACGTCACGACTACGAGCACAAGGTCGGCCATGCCAAGGCCGATGTCCCACTTGGGCATTGCGCTCCTGGTCTGACGCAGCGCGACAGCACCGAAGACGACTGCCAGGGGTCCCAGGATGATCGGCAGGATGAACAGGCCGACGATGCCACAGACCAGTCCCGCGACTGCCAGCCCGTTGGTCCCGCTCGCGCGCTGCGCACCGCTTCCGCTGTAGCCAGCCATATCTCTGCTCCCAAAATATCGCTGTAGGTCGCCTACGGCCTTTCGGTCCCCATCGGGTTACCCAGGAGCGAGAGGTCATGCTCTCCTGTCTGCACCAAGCCCCACACGCTGCGGACAGTTTGGGTGAAGCCTGCATTCCGCAGGGGCCGGAGGGCGCCGGGCCGAGGCTTCACGGTCACTGGGGCCGGCAGGGGCCGGCGCATTTCCGTCTCCTCAGGGCAGGCCCCATGGTCGCCTCCTCCTCCGGACAGGCGGCAGGCGCGCTCGGCTTCCGAACGCGGCACGAGTTGAAGGCCAGCGCGGGCGCCCCAACGGCAAACACATCCGTATCCGCATGCCCCTGCCACAGGCCACCTGAACACAGAGCCCCAGGCCCCGCTCGGCAGCCCTACCCTCGCCAGGGGCAGGGCACCACAATTCAGTGAACTCCCTTCCTCGAGCACGGCCATCTGGTCGGGAAACAGCTTCGGCAGCTGACGCGCATCCCGTGAAGTGACCAGGGAAGGATCCGCTATTTCCGGCCGTGCTTGAATCTGTGACGTCGTCGCGGCCATCCCCTCGGTCACCGCCACCGAAAATCGACAATGATGCACATGCCCGCTTGGAACGGGAAATTCTCAGTGAATCGACGTGGCGCGCGCTCACAGCGGTTGGGAGCGGGGCGAGAGGGATACCCGCCCAGTACACGGGGTTCGGACCCTAGCCCCGTGCGGCGGTTCGCCAGGACAACACCCCGGCGAACCGCCCCGGCCCGGCGGCGGGGCAGCACTTGGCCGATGAGGCGTTCTCAGCGGAGACGTCCGGCAGCGCCCCGTCCCCAGCCCTCGCCCGGCGGACGACTTCCCCTAGTCGCCCAGGACCTGTGCCGCTGTCAAGGTCGGTGATGTGGGCTTCAGTAAGGTGCCGCAAGCAGACCGCCGGGCAGGAAGTCGTCCCAGTGATTATCAGGGAAGAGCTCCCACGCCAGGTCGAGCAGTCGCTTCGGCTGCTGCTGAAGGCCGACGACGGTGAGAATTCGGCGCGTGTTCTGGCAGGCCAGCCGCTGATGGATCAGCAGGTGAAGGCCCGCGACATCCATGAACCGGGCTTGCCGCAGGTCCCAGGTCACGCCGGTTGCCGTATGCGGTACTTCCTGCGCGCGGGCAAGTACACCGGGCAGCGTGTCGAAGCCGATCTCGCCGCGCGGGGTGAAGACCGCCGTGACACCGGCGTCCGTGACAGTGAGGATCATGATGGCTGTGCCCTCCTGGAGGTCTTGGACCCAAAGACGCCAGAGTCCCGGCACAGCGGCCCTCACCGGGAACAGAGACCCGGCGGGACCACCCAGCAATCACGTACCCCTTCGGTGCGTGCCGAATCCGCTCACAGTCGCGACAGATCATCCCTACCCGCGCTTGTCACCCATCTCGCACGCACTGCGCCGAGGCGGGAGCGCCGCGCTGCTCTTCTTCTCGCAGGGAGCCTCGCAGCGGGAGCCGTCCCACAGTTCGTGGTCTACCTCCTGGCCGGCACCGTCCTCCGGGGTGCCCTCGCGCTACCCGGGGTCCTCACTAGGTGATCGCAAGCCGTACCTGCTGCGACAGGCTCCCTCGATCACGGTGGCGGGATGCCCGGCGAAGCGGCAGGCCCAGGCCCCTCGCCACTGCTGCGTCGCACCGGGCGGCGGATACGGATGGGGCCCTGAACGTGTCGAACGTCGACCGGGACACCGCTCTGGGTGATGACCACCAAACCGGCGTCAGCAAGCCGGTCGGCAGCGCGACGCACTGGCTCCATGAATTCTCGCCACTTGTCGCCGCGGCGCCGATCAAGCGCACGAGCTACCTCCGATGGGCAAATCGACGCGCCAGAAGCTCGCTGCTCGAGCAATCCTAGAATCGCGGATTCTATGGCCTTTTCACTCAAGGACATCAGATGTGCCCCCTCGGTTCGAGAGGCCCGGTCGACTTCCAAGATACTCGGCGAGCGGATCTGAATCACGTCCGTTTGCCCGCCTGCCCCACTCGACCAACTGACCTGACGCCGAGTAATCCGGCGTATCACTGCAGGTCGCTGTTGGCAATAATTCCGTGCCCGAACATGCCCGGGGCGAGATGCAGGATCCGCGCCGAGTAATCGCCTCCACTCGTGGAAGAATTTGTCGGCGCTACGGAGTCAAGGGCTCCATCGGGTGATGCCCTACGGACATCGGCAACCGAGAGTAACCGTAAGAGTTAGGCAAAATCTGCAGAATTGGTTACCAGGCACCTTCCGTGGAACTCGAACGTCATCGGGAGGTAGCCATGCGTCGAGCAGTAATGCAGAAGCGTCAGACGAAGACCGATTCTCGCCGCACTCGCGAGGAACCCGAGGCCCCTTCGCATCCAGGCGTCCGCAAAGACATTGCACGGACGTGGTGGCCGGACGCGTGACACGAAGCGTTTCCAGTGGGCTCCCCGGCTGGGGCCGGGCTGAGGAAGCCATCCTGGCCATCTCCCAAGATGTGCCGAGCTCGAACGCAGAGGCGGCGACGATGTGTTCGCGCTCCACGAGGGTCAAGCTGAGCCAGGACATTCGGGGTTTGGCTGAAGGGATCGTCGAAGGAGATGGCCGCTCCACGCACCTTGCGGGCCTCGGAAATTTCGACGGGCACCTCGATGCAGGGCTTCGCGTTCTCGCCGACGAGGGGTAGGAGAACATACTTTTTTGCAGCAGCTGGATCTCCGCGACGGGAGTGCTGTGCGGTCGACGTGCTCAGCACCGGGGCGTGAACTGCTGCCCAACCGGGGCGTGAACTGCTGCCCACCGGTATCCCCGGCGCTACGGCCGTCACGTGTGCTGCGCCATCCGATCTGCAGATTCAGGTGGTTCAGGGGCGCAGCAGGGTTTTGATCATGCCGTTCTGCTTCGCCGTGAACGCTGCGTACGCCTGTGGTGCCTCTTCGAGCGGCAGGTGATGGGTGGCGAAGGTGTCTACGCCGAGGGGGTCCTCGTCGGTGAGCAGCGGGAGGATGTCCGGTACCCAGCGCCGCACGTTCGCCTGCCCCATGCGGAACTGGAGCTGCTTGTCGAACATGCGCAGCGTGGGCATGGGATCCATGGCTCCGGCGTACACCCCGGACAGCGAGACGGTGCCGCCGCGTCGTACGAGGTCGATCGCCGCGTAGAGTGCGGCGAGCCGGTCCACTCCCGCCTTCTCCATGAGTGGTTGGGCGAGTGCGTCGGGCAGCAGCCCTGTCGCCCACTGGGCGGCCTTGGTCATCGGGTTGCCGTGCGCCTCCATGCCGACCGCGTCGATCACGGAGTCGGTGCCGCGGCCGTCGGTCAGCGCGCGTACCGCGTCCCCGAGATCCTTCTTGCGGCGTCGCAGGTCCAGGCACTTCACGCCGTGGGCGGAAGCCCGCTCGATACGTTCGTCTACGAGGTCCACGCCGATGACCAGCCCTGCACCGCGCTGTTGCGCGATGCGTGTGGCCATGTCGCCGATCGGACCAAGCCCCAGCACGGTCACTGAGCCGCCGGGCGGTATCGCCGCGTACTCGACAGCCTGCCAGGCGGTCGGCAGCACATCGGAGAGGAAGACGAAACGGTCGTCGGCCGGCCCGTCGGGCACCTTGATCGGGAGGGTGTTGCCGAACGGCACACGCAGGTACTCCGCCTGGCCGCCCGGTACCTGTCCGTACAACTTGGTGTAGCCGAAAAAGGCGGCTCCGGAACCGTACGCGCGCACCTGCGTCGTCTCACATTGCGACTGCAGGCCCTGCGAGCACATGAAACAGGTCCCGCAGGACACGTTGAAGGGGATGACCACGCGGTCACCGGCGGCAAGAGCGTCGACGTCGGGGCCTGCCTCCTCGACGACGCCCATGGATTCGTGGCCCAGGACGTCGCCCGGTTCCAGGAACGGACCGAGGACCTCGTAAAGGTGCAGGTCGGATCCGCATCAGCATCTCGGGCACCGGGGCATCGACGTGGGCGCGCGACAGCGGGCACAGCTTCTCGGCCAGTGTTGCCGTGAGCATGACGTCAACCGCTGGCACGAAGATCGCATAGTGCGTCCGCACCCTGCCCGCCGAGTCCCGCGCGTCAGAGGTCCTCAGGAACGGAGAAAGTGCTCAGAGTGGATACGCCGGTCAACGGGTCCCTCGTCCATCGTGCGGATCTTGAGGGTCGATGCCGGTGGTGGCGGAGGCATCTTTGGTTCCGCTAGGACGCCGTGAGCTGCCTTTCGGCCCGGTGTCGTGCATGCCCGCTTCGGCGCCACTGGTCTTGCTCTGGTCTTCCCCGCGCCGGCTCATGCTTTTCACGGGTTTGCCGTGAGGGTTGCCGGCCTCTTCTTCCGAGATCTTGCGGCCCGGCCCCTTGGCAGGAGCGTACTCGTCAGGATGGAACGAGCGTCGGGCGCTCGGGTTTTCCTGTTGCTTTGTCTCATCGACGTCCGGTGACCAGCCGTGCTGGTGCGCTCCCTTGTGCGGGCTGGGGCCCTCCCGGGAGCCGGAAGGAGACGACTTCGGCTGCTTCGGCATGACCGGCCTACCCTCTCGATCGAACGACGAAGTTCCCGACTCCGCCGATCGTCAACTCTCAGTGGTAGTACGCATGCTGTCAGTTATGACCCCTCGCTGTGCGCGTCGGCGCCGGCACGGGATGCTCTCATGACGACAGACATGCGACCCGAGCACGGGATTTTGGCGTACAGATGGTGCCGTTGTCCGGCAGGCCCCCGGAGGACGGAATAGGGCCGCCCTCGTCTCGCCGGCCCCTCTCCGAACCAGGGTAAGCACATCCGCACCGCGCTGCCCAACGGTTGACCGAGTCGAATACTCCGTGCAACTGAGGCATGTGAGGGTGTCCGCCCTTGCCGTCGCATCTCAGAACGTCCCCGACACCGCCCGACACGTCATGAGGCTTTGCGGACCGTCGCATCCCGCTATCCGCCGTCTCCGCCCATTCCTGCCCCCACCACCGGGCGGCTACCGGACAGGCGACGCTCCGGCACGCATGCGCAGCGCGCCTCTCCCGATACTGGCATGACCCGAGTGCGCCGGAGACCGCACTCGGTCCGCTAAACAACCGGGTTGATCAGTGCGCAGTGCATAGATGCGAGAAGGTCCGAGAGGCCACCGGGTGCCCGTCCACTCAGGCGGGCGGCGGTGTGAACGGGGTGCTGGTCGGTGCGGGCGATGCCGTAGCCGGCTTCGGACAGTCGAGCCGCGAGGTCGCAGTCTTCTCCGGAGCGCAGGGCGGCAAACCCGCCCACCCGCACATAGGCCGAGGCGGACACTCCCAGATTCGCGCCATGAACGTGGGGGTGTTCCCAGCGCCGATGCACCTCGCTGAACCGGCAGGTACGGAAATAGTGGGCATTGTGGCGGGTTTCAAGGAGGGGGAGAGCTGTACCAGGGGTAAGACGAATGGTGCCCAGAACGGCGTCGTACCCCCGTCGTGCCCACTCCAACTGGTGGGTGAGCCAGTCTGCTGGCACCGTGGTGTCGGCGTCCGTCATGGCCAGCCACAGGTCCGGGCCGGCATTTGCCAGAAGGGCCAGGGCGTGCTGGGCGCCGACGGCTCGCGCGGCGCCGACATTGTGGCTACGAGTACGCACGACATGGGCTCCCCCGCGGACGGCCAGAGTTGTCGTGTCGTCTGTGCAGGCGTCCGCTGTCACCACGATCACCACACGGACCGGTGCCGCTCGTGCAGCGGCCGCGTGCACGCTGCGCAGACACGCGCTGATGCGGCGTTCTTCGTTGTGTGCGGGCACAACGACGCCCACGGCAGCGGGCTTCACGCCAGACCTTCCGCAGCAGCCGGAGATCGCGCTGTGCCCGCGCCCTGGCTGTGTTCGTGGACAGTGAGGGTGAAGTCCGGGTCGTCGTACCGGGCCAGTCGTTTCAGCGCCGCCACCGTACCGAGGTGGTCGGCGATGTCCCGACCCGTGCATGTGTGCTCGGCGACCGGATGATTCCAGTGCACCGTCACAAGGTGGCCGCCCTCCTCCAGGCTCTCCACGCTCTGCTTGAGCAACTGCGTCCGGGTGCTGGGGTCGAAGTAGTAGAGAAGTTCCGACAGCACTACCAGATCGAAGGGTTCCTCAGGCCATTCCTCAGGCACCGTCATCCGCCGTACGGTGACGTGCTTCACATTGGCGGTGCGCCGACGCGCAGCGTCGACTGCCGAGGCGATGCGGTCCGTGGAGAGCAGTCGATCGCATCGGGCAGCCAGGAGTTCGGTCAACACTCCTACCGAACAGCCAGGTTCAAAGGCCCGCAGGTACCGGAGGCGGGGCAGCACCGCGACGGTCATGTTGTATTTACGGCGGTCGTACCACCGCTCTGCGAGGTGCCAGGGGTCGGCCGCGTCGGCGTACTGACGGTCGAAGTAGCTCTCGGGGGTGCTCACCGGATCACCGTTTCGAATGTGCGGGTGTGGTGGGCAATCTCTTCCTTCGGAAGTACCGGACCGACGTCATGACCGCGGGCCTCCAGTTGGCTGGTGAACTGTGCCGCTGCCGCCTTCTTGCGTACCGCGGATGCTTCCGGCAGTGCCACAACTGCGGCACGGTGCCACGGCACGCGGAGGTCGTACGGGCGGGCCCAGTGCCACATCCACACCGGATAGGACCACACCGGTATGGAGGCGGCGCAGGCAGCGCGCTGAGCGGCGCGGCCAGCCGCCTCATGGTCACTGTGCAAGTCGCCCTCCCACGGCGCCACACACAGGGCGGCCCGCGCACCGGAGAGGACTTCGCCGATCACGGCGCAGGCCTGGTGCTCGTACTCGTCAAGAGCGGTATCGGGTAGAGCAGCGTGCAAGGGGGTAGGCAGCTCACCGAGTTCGGCCAGCGCGGCTGCCAGTTCACCGCGGCGCCTGCGAGCCAGCATTACTTGGGCGTACGGCTGGGAGGCAGCGTGGGAGGCTTCGCCATCGCTCAGACATACTGTCTGGACTGTCGTACCGGCATCCACAAGGGCCGCGATGCAACCTCCGAAGCCCAGGACCTCATCGTCGGGATGGGCAGCCACCACTACGACAGGCCCTGGTGGCAGATCCAGGTGCGGGAGGTGATCCGGAAGCCGTGCACGCAACCACTCCGACTCATCGGTGCCTTGCCCATCGATGGCTTCGGCAGCAGCCTGCCGTTTGACGCCGGCCCCTTCAGGGGCGCTCATCGTGAGCCCTCTGCAGCGCTGATGGTCGCCATGCGGCCGAGTTCGGCCAGGTTGGCCTCGGCGTGGTGCTGGCGTATGTACACGGTCAGATCTGCCACGGCGCGGGCGTGCCGTTCGTCACGGCACAAGGGCCCGGCGCCTGTGGCACGCCCTACATGGTCCAGGACCTCAGTGCACACTTTCTCGATCAGCGCCCGCACGCGCAGGCTCCGCAAACGAGCTTCGCGGCGCTCATCAAGGGGGTCGGTGTCGATGTCCTCGCCGGCTCGTCGCACCACGCCGTCGGCAGTGTGCAACAGCATGTCTACCATTCCGAGGTGAGCAGCTGTGTGTTCGTTCAACCTCCCCGCGGCAGCTCGTTCGTACAACGCCGCAGCGATCGCGTGCGCGCCACCGAGCCAGCACGCCGCTACGCCGATTCCGCCGTGCTGGAATCCGGGCCGAGTCAGATAGTCCTCCACCTCGCCGACGGCTCGGGCGCGTGTGTTTGAGAACGACATGTCCAGGCTGTCGCTGCCTGCCATACCGATCGCCGGCCACGTGCCTTCCACCGGCTGGGCGTCGGGGCGGTCCAGCGTGACGGCGAAAAGCCGGTAACCGTCGTCCGCATCTGCTGTGACGAGCGCATGGGTGCAGCTGTGAGCACCGGAGCAATAAGGCTTGACGCCACTGATTCTCCACCCCTGGACAGAGCGTGTCGCGCGCACGCCTGGACCCGGTGGACGCGCCGCCCAGACACCCCAGCGCTCCCCTGCCGCCGGCGGCGAGTGGCCCAGTTCATGCAGGATCGCTGCGGCGTCGAGGTGACCCTCAGCAAGACGGGCCACGCAGAGGTCCTCCCTTCCCAGATCGATGAGCGCGTTGAATCGGCGTGCCGTCGCCCGGCCCGGCAGCGGCACGTCGCCTGCTCGGTGATCGACGAACTCGGTGAACAGATCGGCCGTACGCTTCTCGGGCGTACGGGTGTGGTCAGGCAATTCGTGGGGGATGACGATCACGCGGACCTCCAGCTTCAAGGGGCGCTGATAGGCATCTGACGGTCTGGAAGTCGGTACTCAAGGGAGCAACGGGCTCCGTGCACCAGCCGGCGACGCGGTCCCGGCTGGACAGGGCTTGGTCGGTAGCCGCCGGGTGACCTCACATTCCCATTCATCAGGGAAGTCTCGCCTGTATGACCGATCATAGTCTCCGCGTTCGGCAGCCCGCGCTGCGGACAGAGAGTTCAGCAAGTCGGTAAGGAGCCGAAGCGTTTGTTCGGCCAGGGCGACACACTGAGCCGTGAGGAAGTAACTTTCAGCTATCTTGAGCATCAGGAGAGTGCGGTGTCGCCTGCCCATTCCCGGAGATCTGGTGGCGTGGTGCCACCCGGCGCGACCATTCCGCGCGTACACAGTTCCTCGACGACTCGGGGCAGCATGCCGCCGTCCGCGAATGACAGGTCCCATGAGGCATCCGTCTCGACGGATTCGACAGCCGGGGTGGAAAGGATTTCACGCATCGGGACTTCCAGGATTTCGGGTTGTGCCTACAAAGCCGCAATACAGCCGTGGGAGGGGAGGCTTCGGGTGCGGCCACCGGGCGGATTCCGTCTCAGGCGTGCCTGGTGACGCAGAGCGGTGGAGTCGTGCGCAGTCCGGCGGAGCACTTGCACCCGGGCCCGCTCACTCCCGATCGGCGAAGACACTGGTGTCCAGATGCTCAAGCAGGTCTGCGGGGTCTCGGTACACCTCACGTGCGCCGGCCGACTCAAGGTCAGCCCGCGGGATGCCTCCGGACAGTACCGCCACGGGTATCACTCCGTCCCGGACGGCGGCCTTCATGTCCCAGACCGTGTCCCCGATGAACACTGCCCGTTCACTTGCGACGCCGACCAGTTCCCTGGCTTCGGCGACGGGATCAGGGGCGGGTTTGCTGTCGGCGACGTCGTCCGAGCTGGCCGCTCCACCGATGACGTCGTCCGCGTCGATGGCTTTGCGCAGCGCGGCGAGTTCCGCGCCGCCCGCCGAGGTCGCCAGGACGATCTCCCACCCTCGGGCCGCGAGAACTCGCAGCAGGTCGGCAGACCTGTTCAGGGACGGCAACCGGTCGAAGTACGTGGCGTAGAGGGTGTGGTGGGCTGCGGTGATCTGCTCGTCGCCGTCGCGGTCGCGGTCGTCAGCGAGCAGATGGTCGATCAGGTCGCCACTGCTCAGGCCGATGGCCCGGTGGATATCACGCATGGGGACCTGGTGGCCGGCCTGGCGGAAGGACTCCCACCAGGTGACGACATGGAGGTGGTTGGTGTCGACGAGGGTTCCGTCGACGTCGAAGATCGCGGCACGCTTCGTGGTCATGTCGGTTGGCCTCGGCCCTTTCAGAGGTCGCGTGGGGCGGTGAGCAGCTTGTGCTGGGCCGGGTCCGGGACGTTCGGAGTTGACCGGCCGGCCGCTGCCGAACCAGCGGAACTGGTCGTGGGCGCGGGCGATTGCCGCGTCGCGGTCGGTGTCGTAGCAGCTGGGCCGCTGACCGACCTTGGGTTTACCCTCCTCTCCGTGCCGCTCGAACGCGGGGATCAGGCGCTGCTCGGGTTCGGTGGCGATTCAGGAGATCGGCGAGATGACCCGCAAGTCGGCACGAGCGGTCACCGGAGACGGCGACACCGATCGGCGGAGGCACGTCGGGCAGATCCCACCGCTTGGCGTTCTCGAGATCGAAGTGGACGCCGGGGCCGTTCAGTTCCTCACCGGCGAAGAGTGATCGGATGATCTCCACGGCGTCTTCGAGCATGCCAAGGCGTACGTGTGCAGCAGGCCCTCCGCCCCCTGCCACGTACTCGTTGAGGTTCTCCCCCGAGCCGAGGCGCGGACGGAATGCGCTCAGTGGCCTGCGCGGCGGCACGGAGGACGCTCCACGCGTACGGGGCGTGCCCTTGGCATTCCAGCGCGGGGAAGTAATGGTCGGACGTGACGGAGACGTCGAGACCCTCGCGTTCGGCGCCGACCACATGGCCTGCGAGCTCGCGTGGCCCGGCATGTTCGGTCATCATCGTGTAGCCGATATGGACCATGACGCTGACGCTCTTCTCCTCGTGAGTCAGCCGTGCAGGCGGTTGGTCGGCGGGTGATCCAGCAGCTGAAGGCGGTGACGGGGTGAAGTGTCATCGCCTCTTGGTCCGAAGCTGCAGATCGACCTCCTTCTCTTGGTCGCCCGACGCCGTGCCTTGCCTGTCGACAGCGAACGCGGCTTCCAGGGCTTCGCAGAGCAGGTCCACGTGGGCGTATCCGCCTTGGAGCGTGGCGGTGAGCTCACCCTTCAGCGAGGTCGACTCGGTGGGCATGCGGGTCTGTGTCGGTTCGAACTCCGCGGTCCACACGACAGGGTGATCTGTCGGCAGGTCCTGAAGCGGGGGGTCCGGGGGCTCGTCGACAGGGAACGCAGCCCGCAGGACGTCGAAGACAGTCGCGGCATCCTCTTGGGACGCTCCGGTGAGAGACACGGTGACCATGGCTGTGATGTTCCTTTCCGCTGGAGTGAGACGGTGTACTTCGGGTCCTCTGCGGAGGCGACGCCCGCCGCGAACGGCACGCAGAGAAGACCACCCGTTCGGCGGTGTCCGTGCGCGGTCTGATCCGCTCCGTGCGTGCGGGCATGGCAGCCCGGCCACGCTCCGACGGATCGGATCCGGTCAGCTGCCGGTGGAAGGACCAGCCGCTGACCCAGGTACCCACACTCATGACATGTCCTCTCGGGTGCCCCGCCGGCTGTCAACGGTCGCGGGCGACCTTCTCAGAATCACCTGCCTGAGGCCCCGCGGCACTCGGAGCGTCGGCCGTGCGGTCCGTCGGGCACAGGATGCTCCTGCCGCAAGGTGCCAGGCTCCGGGCCACCGTTCCGGCCGGTGGAAGGGTCGCTCAGGAGCCGATCAGGGCCGTGTTCAGGCCTTCGAGGAAGGCGTCGAGATCGTCAGGCGTGCGGGACGTCACCAGGGTGTAGCCGTTCGCACTGTCGCTCACGACTGCTTCGTCAACCCAGTTCTTGGCGCCGGCATTGCGGACATCGGTGCGCACGGAGGGGTAGGACGTCAAGGTCTTGCCGCTCAGGACGTCGGCTTCCACGAGCGCCCAAGGGCCGTGACAGATCGCAGCGATCGGGCGCCCCGAGGCGGCACATTCCTTGATCACCTCCAAGGCGTCAGGCTGCAGCCGGAGTCGGTCCGCGTTGATGGTGCCACCAGGGATCAACAAGAGCTGATACTCGCCGGGATCCACCGTGTGGAAAGTGGTGGTGGGCTCCACCGTCTCACCAGGATCCTTGTCGCCCACCAACGTCTGGACTGCGTCTGTGGTCTCGGCCGCGATGGTGACCTCGGCTCCGTCTTCCCGTAGCCGGCGGACCGGCACCAACAGCTCGTCCTGCTCAACACCGTAGTTGGTCACGAGTACCAGCACCCGATGACCGTTGAGGGGTTTGTCGGACACGATGACGCACCTTTCCTTCGTTCCAGAACAGCGGACGCGTCTCCGGGGTCACAGCCCAGCTCACCTTCGCGCGAAGGCCGGTGGGTTCTGATGTGTGTCTGCCTTCGCATGCCCGTCGCGGGCGCGTTCGTGCCCCGGATGCGTGCAGTGCCGCGTTTGCGCGCCAAGCGATCTCAGTCGCCTGGCATGCCCCGCGACTGGCTGGCTGTTATTGCGCGGCGGCCTGCCGGGCGGCTTCGGTCTCCGAAGCCGCCCCGGCGGTGGTGAGGGTGCCACCCATGGTCTCCAGGTGCGCCCGTACGAACCACTGAAACTGCTCGAGGTCGCGGAGCTGCTCAATCAGGAGGTCCTCGGTGACCGGGTCTATCTCACCGACCGATTTGGTCACGGTCCGCAGCTCTTCGTTCACACCGGTGTACACGAGGTTCAGCGCGCCGAGATGAGCGATGGCATCGGCACGGCCCACGCTGTAGTCCTCCCAGGTACGCTCCTCGACCAGCGTGCCCGGGGTGCCGTGGGCGACGCCCCCGAGGGCAGCGAGCCGCTCGGCAACATCGTCGGCCATGGCGCGGACACGGTCGACCTGGGGGTCGAGCATCTCGTGGACGGCGATGAAGTACGGGCCGACCACGTTCCAGTGGACGTGCTTGAGGGTGAGGTGGAGGTCATTCAGAGCGTGCAGGCGCAGTTGCAGCAGCTCGATGACCGAGCCGGCGTCCTGCACCGTGATACCCGGGACGGTGTAACGGGGGGCGGCCTCGGGGGGCATATCGATGTCTCCTGTTCTCATACGGTTGGCCCTCTCCCGGTACCCGTGACTCGTGGACACAACCACCGCAACACCATCTGAGCGGGACAGATCTCCCAGCTTCACCGGACGCGGCGCGCGGCACAGCAGGGGCCCTCGTACCGAGGGACCGCGGCACCGGCGGGCTACTCGACCCGGGGCATCCGGCGGGCGCGTCTTGGTAGAAGACCACGCCTTCTCCGCACGCCGGCCAGTCGTCACCTGTTCAACCGCCGTCACTCCGCGATGCCGACTCCAGCACACACCGATTTCGAGATCGAGGCGAACCATGCCCTCTGGTGAGCTCGCGGAGCACGGTGAACAGTGCGTTCCCTACGCCACACGCCCGGGTCCTGTGACAGGTGTGCGAGAACGGGTACACGGTTCACGTGATCACGTCGGCTCTCCTGCCGAGATCCCGCCGCTCCCCTTGATCCGCGCCTGCGGTCCGTCGCTCCTCACCGCGACGGTCCCCTCGGCCGCATTCAGGGCACTCGGTACCGCCAGTGAGTGCTCTCGATCAAGCTCGCGCTGCGGGCACACCACATACCGGAGGCTGCGGTGTCCAGTACGGCTGTACATCAGGACGTGCTCCCCACGGGGCTCCTGGCCCTGCCCGGTGTGTACCGCCCTCAGGCCGACACAGAGCTCCTCGCCCACGCACTGGCGGCAGAACGGGTTCGCCCGGCGGCGGAGATCCTCGAGATCGGTACTGGCACAGGCGCGCTGGCGCTCAGCGCCGCGGGCAGAGGAGCACGTGTTACCGCTGTGGACATATCCTGGCGAGCGGTGACGACCGCCCGCCTCAATGCCCTGCAGCGACGCCTGCCCCTTCGGGTGCTGCATGGGGATTTCACCGCATGCACGAACGGCCGACGATACGACATCGTCCTCGCCAACCCCCCTTATGTCCCAGCGCCGAACAGATGGCCGCCATCCCGCGGGGCGGCCCGCGCCTGGGATGCCGGCCCGGACGGCCGGCACGTCATCGACAGGATCTGTGCGAGCGCTCCTGCCCTCCTGCGGCCCGGCGGCATCCTGCTCATGGTGCACTCCGCCATGTGCGACGCCGACAACACGCTGGAACGGCTGTCTCACGCGAGGTTGGCTGGGCAGGTGACCGCGAGAGCCCGGGTGCCCTGGGGGCCCGTTCTCCGCGGGCGACGGGCCTGGCTCCAGAATCAGGGGTTCGCGGATGTGGGCGAAAACCAGGAGGAGTTGGTGATCATCCGTGCCGAAGCACTCTGACACAGCACCGGGAGGGATACCGACCTGCAAGGCTCGCCGGGTGCGGGTCGAGCCCCAGGGGCCCGTCCTCGTCGAGGGACCCGTGGAGATCGTCCTGGACGACGGCACTGTCGCCCACTCGGATCGTTTCATGGTGGCGATCTGCACCTGCCGCCGCAGCCGGACCTATCCCTGGTGCGACACAAGCCACCGGCCCCGCGCAAAAGCCGCCGACACCCCTCCAAGCCAAGGTTGCGAATCAACACGTGATGGGGACGGCACCTCTGCGTGCCGGGCTCCATCACCGGTCAAGGACTCTCCATGAAGCAGCCCACACTGTCTGCAGTCGGCCCTGCCCTGCCCCGGGGGCGTGGCGCACTGTCGGAGACCGTCATGGCATCGCTGCGCACCGGGATGCCGCCCTCATACGAACCGGATGCGGTTCTGAGCTCCGACATCTGGGACGAGGACTGTCAGCTCACGCTGTACGTGCTGTACGAACTCCACTACCGAGGCTTCGAAGGTGTCCCCGAGGAGCGGGAGTGGGATCCGGACCTCTTGCGCCTGCGTCGAAGTCTGGAGACCCGATTCCTGGCTGCCCTGCGATCCGCCCTGACCGAGTCGCCGCGAACGGTCGAGGAGACCTTCGCGCCACTGCTCGTCGAACCCGTGGACCTCTCCGGCAGCCTCAGCCACCGGCTCGAAACCACCGGCGAGCTCTGGCAACTACGTGAATACGCCACACTGCGTTCGCTCTATCACCTGAAAGAGGCGGACCCGCACGCCTGGGTCATCCCTCGCCTGACCGGCCGAGCGAAAGCCGCAATGGTCGCCATCGAGTACGACGAGTTCGGCGCCGGCCACGCCGACCGTATCCACGCCCGTCTCTACGCAGACCTCATGACAGACCTCGGCCTCGATCCCGCCTACGGCCGATACCTGGACCAGGCACCTTCCCCGCTCCTCGCCACCGTGAATCTCATGTCGCTGTTCGGTCTGCACCGCGCGCTGCGTGGCGCCCTCGTCGGCCACTTCGCCTGCGTGGAGGTCACCTCTTCCCCCGGCTCCCGCCGCCTCGCCAAAGCGATGCGCCGGTGCGGGGCGGGACCGGCAGCCGAACACTTCTACGCCGAGCACGTCGAGGCCGACGCCGTCCACGAACAGATCGTCCGCCACGAAGTCATCGGGGGCCTCCTCGCCGACGAACCGGAGCTGGAGGAGGACATCGCCTTCGGATGCGCGGCGACCGTCCTCCTGGAGGACCGGTTGGCCGCTCACATCCAAAGGCGGTGGGAACAGCAGGGCTCCGCCCTGTTCAGGCCAAGGGAGCAACTACTCCAAGATCGCTTCGCTGCCGGTGCAGCAGGCATGGTCCGCCGCGAAGGGGACACCACGGACCATGCCTGAACCCAAAATGCCCTATGCCGCGGTCGCTCGCTCGGTCCTCATACGTCCCAGGGCGGGTGCAGATGGCTTCTTTCCGGGCTCTCGGCCCCGGGTCGACAATGAGCTTGAGGCCATTCAGGGGCAGTGCCTGTCCTGACCCGGGACCGATGTACCGGGCCACGACGTCGATCCAGCGGTCACGACCGCCCGCGTGCGGCAGGTCGGTCAGGTTCCGTGCCCGCACCGATGGCCCCGCCGAAGCAGCCACACAGAGGAAAGGGGCCCCACATGTCGCAGACCGAGAAGTCCATCGACGTCGACGTCTCCCTCCGTGTCGCTTACAGCCAGTGGACACATTTCGAGTCGCTTCCGCACTTCTTGGACGGTGTGGAGGAGGTCACCCGGGTCAACGACTTCGTCATCCATTGGAAGACGAAAGTCGAGGGGGTCACCCGGGAGTTCGACGTCGAGATCACCGAGCAGATCCCCGACGAACGAGTCGCCTGGACAGCGGTCGGCGAGCCGGCATGGTCTGCAGCAGTCACTTTCGACCCTCTGGATGAGGTGAGGACCAGGATCACGCTTCGGCTGGATTACGACCCTCAAGGATTCACTGAGAAGCTCGGTGACAAGCTCGGGCTCGTCAGACGACGCGTCTCCGGTGACCTCAAAAACTTCAAGGAGTACATCGAATCCCGCAACCTCGAAGCCGGATCCTGAGCAGCGCCTCTGCGGTACCGAGCCTTGGCAGCTGGGGCCGACCGAGCACCAGGTCACCGTGCTGGTCTAGGCTTGGGCCTAGAGGAATTTGACGTCGCTGCCGTCACAGCGGCGACCACGATTGAGACTCCCCGGAGGTACCCGGATGAGTACCGGAGAACGAGCCAAGGCCAAGGCCGAACAGGCCCTCGGAAAGACCGTGCGGAAGTTCGCCCACGCGGCCCACAAGGAAACCCTCGCAGCGAAAGGCGCGGCTCTGGAGGCTCGGGGCATGATGCGGGGCGCGAAAGAAGGAGCGAAGCGGTCTGCCAAGGGCTGACCGAGGGCCGGCAGGCGCTGGCGGGGCCCCTCCTGGGCCTACGGTTCCGTGGGCAGGTAAAAGGACGCACGCCAGCTCCTTTCGACCTGCCCACACAGCAAACAGAGTTGACGTTTCTGGGCGGATCGGTTCGATCGCATCGCGTCATCGACTGTCCAGTTCCGCTTTCAGGACCTCACCGTGGCGAGCACGTCACGTACCGAAATGGTCATTGCCGCACGTGGCGGGGGATTTCATTCTGCCGGGCACCACGGATCAGCCGTCCCATCGACGGGACGGCGGGGAATCAGCAGGTCGACGGCCGCATGATCGTTGAACCGAATGACTCACTACGCGTGCAGGGCGGCAAGGCCCGGTTGGTCGGCATGCCCGCGGCGTTTGCGGACGGAACTCTGGGGGACTCGGCATTCAGGGGGCCAGCTCCCACCCGGAGGAAACAATGATCATCCTCGGAGTCATCCTGCTCATCGTGGGACTACTGACAGGCATCGGCATTCTCTGGACCATAGGAATCGTCCTGGTCCTCATCGGGGTGGTGCTGTGGATTCTGGGTGGTGTCGGGCACGCTGTGGGCGGCCGACGACACTATTGGTGAATCCTGGACACCGGCGGGAGAGGCGCCTGTTTGTCAGGGCGCCCTCCCGGCTGCCGGCGTTACCTCTGCGGCAGTAGCGTCCCGAGCGGCCCGAGGTCCAGATTCAGATCCTCCGGGCGCAGTCCGTGCTGCGCACACAGTTCCGTCATCCGTTGGTCGAGCATCATCAGGGTGGTCCCGATCTCGTCGACCTGCGTCTCGCTGAGGTCGCCCTGTTCGACACGTCGGATCGCCTGTCTCTCCATCAACTGCCTGAGGAGTTCGACCACGGTGAGAACCAGGCAGACGAGGTCCCGTCCCATCTCGTCCGAGTCGAGGTCGAGCCGGGTCCCGGTCACAGCGGGCCCCCGTCGCTCCATGGTGCCGGAACACGTTCGTTGACGGACGACAGCAGGGCATGGAGCGACAAACGCACCAGTGGGACGTCAGCGATGGCGATGACCACATCGCCACTGATGACGACCCCGGTCGCCAGGAGTCGGTCCAACAGGTCCACGAGAGGTACACCGATGGGGCCGCTCAGTGGTCCCGGATTGTCCCAGGGCACCGCATCATGCGTCATCGTCTACACCTCACCGACGAATGAATAGGGCACCCACGGCCCCGACAGATCGATGTCCAACCCAGTTCGTCTGCTCAACGACCGCGTCAGCTCAGCGAGTTCTTCGACGCGGTGATCAGCGACCAGGTACGTTGCGTTGAGGATCTGGCTTCGTCGTTCTCCGGAGAGTTGCGGCTCGTGGGGACGCAACCGCCGAGACGCCGCGGCGAGGAGCCTGACCTCGGCATCCACCTTCTCGGCCGCTTGCAGCGCTTCGTGCTGACTCCGTTCGCGACGCTCCTGCGCACTGCGCTTGCGGTCGAGGTAGGCGAGGCCGGCTCCTGGTGTCGGACGAACCCTCGCGCCCGGTTTGGCAGTGCGCGACGAGTCGTCCGCGGGGGGCGGTGGCGCATACACCTTGACGCCCCACTCGGCGTGGTGCGCGATACGCTCGAGCGCGACGTGAAACCGCTCCGACTCCTTGCCGAGCGCTTCGCTCACCCTCTGTTCACCGTGATACACCGTGGCCATCGGCACAGGAACGGTGGGGCAGGACGCAGCGGCCGCGGTGACGACGTCGTGGTGGGCCCGGGCGTAGCGCTCCAGCTCCTGCCGGTCGGCCAGGCGCGCCTGCCAGGCTTCGTCGGTGAAGTCGTGGGCTCTGACCGTCTGGACGATCGCCGTGAGTTTCGCCAGCGGCAATGTGCGTACCGGGAACTCGCCGGTAACCCCGGACAGCCTGTGGAAGGCTGACGGATCCGGATTCCAACAGACAGCGAACACATAGGTGGCGTTGGCGTCCGAACGCTCAGACCCGCGCTCCGTCATTTTCGTCTGTTCTCCTTGGTCCTCGCCGGCAGGGGCGGCTTCGTCCTTGCGGGTTCACTTCTCCGTCGCTTCGTCCGCGCTGTGGGACTCGAGTTGCTCCACCCGCTGCCGCAGGGCACGGTTCTCGTCCTTCAAGGCGTTGTGCGAAGCGACTGAGCTGAGCGCCGGGTCGTTCTCCCACCAGTCGATTCCGGCCTTTTTCGCCGTGTCCACGGAGGCTACGAAGAGGCGGATCCTGATGGTGAGAAGCTCGATGTCGAGGAGGTCGACCTTGATGTCCCCGGCGATCACGATCCCCTTGTCGAGAACGCGCTCCAGGATGTCAGCGAGGTTGGTGGTCTGAGGGCCGGAGACGGGGTAGGAACTCTGCCGGAAGTCGACGTCAGTCACGGCGGTGCCTCTGCCGTGGCTTCCTGGGCGCCTTCTCGTCCTCTTCGGCGTCCTCGTCCTCTTCGGCGTCCTCGTCCTCTTCGGCGTCCTCGTCTTCGTCCTCGTATCGGTCTTCGGCTTCCTCGCCCTCTGGTGCCTCTTCTTCCTCGGCCTCGGGTTCGTCCTCGTAAGCGTCTTCGTCTTCGTCTTCGTAAGCGGAGTCGGCGTCTTCCTCGGATCCGTTCTCGTCGTCACCCTCGGGTTCGCCGTTCTCGGCCTCCTCTTGCTCGGCTTCCTCTTCTTCGACGGCGTCCTCGTGCGACACGACGACTTCGCCGTCGCGGATCTCGCCCCGCCACCCCTCGGGCTCCTCGTTGGTGAGCGTGACGTATCGCTGGAAGTTCTTGAAGTCCAGGCGCATGCGGCGTCCTTGGGCCCGCCACAAGTTGCCGGTCTTCTCGAAGAACCCTGAAGGGTAGTACTCAACGACCAGGACGATGCGGGTCAGAGTGGGGCCCAGTTCGTGGAAGCTGACTGCTCCCCGAGTGGTGCCCTTGGCACCTTCGGAGGTCCAGACGATACGGTCGTCGGGGATTTGTTCCTGGACGGTCGCCTTGAAGCTGCGAGAGGACGGGCCGACCTTGACCTTCCAGTCGCTCCCGACCTCGTCGCTCCTCGAGACGTCGCGAACGCCCTTGGCGAAGCTGCTGAATTTGTCGTACTGGGTCCAGTAGTCGTATGCGTCCCGCAGGGGCACTCCCACATCGATGACTTCGATGATGTTCATGACCTTGCCGCCGCTGGCCTTACGTTTCCCCTTTCCTCCACCGAAGGCTTCTTTAACCTTGCCCACGACGTTGTCTTTGACGCCCTTGGCCTTTTCCGAGACGAATGCCTTGAGCGGTGAGTCACCTTGCAGGATGCGGGAACCAATAGCGGGGAGTGAGCCGGTCTCAGCTGATTCCGACAGTTTTCCGGTGACGTCCGTCAGCTTCTCTCCAGCCTTTTCGGCAAGGTGTTCCACCTGCGCGGAGAGGAACTTGGTCAACTCACCGCGAAGCTGATCCACCCCCGACGTTCCCTCTGCAGACTGGTCTTTATCCGTCTTGGCCATGACCGCCTACCTCCGTCGATCGGCGCGCTTGGATGCCGCTCGCTTCGACGATGTCGTCTTTCTGGCCGCCGTCTTCTTCGCGGGCGCTGACTTCTTCGCCGCCGCCTTCTTCGCCGGGGCGGACTTCTTGGCCGGCGCGGACTTCTTCGCCGCCGCCTTCTTCGCCGGGGCGGACTTCTTGGCCGGCGCGGACTTCTTCGCCGCCGCCTTCTTCGCCGGGGCGGACTTCTTGGCCGGCGCGGGCTTTCGTGGCGAGGCCTTCGCCGACCGGCCCCTCTCGCCGCGGCCGGAGGTCGCCTTCTTGGGGGGCGGTGTGGAAGCCGTGCGGGACCGGGGCGAACTGCGGCGGTGCCGCTGAGGCCGTGGCGCCTCTTCCGGTTCTTCCTCCTCGGGCTCTTCCTCCTCTTCCTCCTCTTCCTCGTCCCCTTCCTCCGATCCCTCCTCTTCGTACTCGGCCTCCGGCTCCTCTTCCTCTTCTTCTTCCTCTTCGTCCTCGTCCTCGTCGTCTTCGTACTCAGATTCCGGCTGGTCCTCCTCCTCGTCCTCCTCTTCCTCTTCCTCTTCCGGTGCGTACTCCTCCTCGTCTTCTTCGTCCTGGCCGGCGATCTCACCGAGGCGTGCCGTGCGGTCGCTGATCGCGCCCGCCAACGTGCTCATCCCCCGGTCGGCGGCGGCGGCCACCGCCTTACGCCCTGCTTCGAGGACCTCTCCGCGCAACTGCTCCTGCAATTCGGCGAACTGGGGAATCTCCCCCAGCCTGCGCATCCCCTCGGCCGCGATCTGGCGGGGCTCAAGGCCGAATCGCCGACCTGCCAGGTAGGTTGCGAGGGACAGCGCCAGCCGGCCCTTCTTCGTTCGCCCCAGCACGTAGCCGCCCACAACGGCGGCTGCAAGCGTTACCTTTTCCTTCTCATTCATGAGCGTGTCCCCTTCGATCGTGCGGTGCGGGAGCGACCCGTGCGGCATAGAGCCGGTCGAGCAGTCGTTCCTCTTCTCGTTCGAACTCCTCGAGGCTGATGTCCCCCTCCTCGAACTCGCGGTTCAGGAATGCCAGCTGGGCACGGAGCACGCCCGGATCGTGCAACTCGCGCTCTGCCGCTTCGTTGAGTTTTTCTGCCACCCAGACGACGCCGCGGACCGGAGCAATGGGGAGTGTGAGGATTCCGGTAATCAGCCCCATGTCAGACTCCTGCGGTCCGAACGCGGATGGTCTCAACGGATACGAAGCTGTAACAGGGCAGCGGGCCCGCGAGACGCAACTCGACACGTTCACCATGGTGTTTGGCGAACTTCTCTGCGGCGCTCATGAATTCGTCGCTGTGATCGCGATCGACGAGGAACGACACATTGAGAACGCACCCTTGGACGTCCGGTCCCGGGGCTGTGGCCCGTGCCCTGGGTGTGAGTTCGCGCAGTACGCGCCGGCCGGCTTCGGCGGCCCTGCTCTGCAGCGCGGTCGCGACGGCTTCGCCGAGCCGGACGTTGGCTTCGTAACCTGGTCGCCGGCGGGCCTCGTCCCGCAACCGCCGGACGGCCTTGTCCTCTGCGACGAGGCTTGCCAGCGCGTTCTGTGCCGGGAGTGCCTTGACGTTGACTTCGACCGCGTCGGTGAGATGTTCCAGGACCGCCATATGGTCCGTCTCGCGGGCGGCGAGCTGACCGCGCACCGTCTTTTCGTCCGGCGCCACCATACCGAACCGCATTGGCAGGACCGGCCCTCGGTCCGACAGGCGGAGCAAGAGCTCCTGGTGGGCCAGGAGGTCGCGTCGCCTGGCACGAAGGTTCGCGGGAGCGTCGCTGACAACGGCCGCGATCCCGCCCTGCCGGATTGTCCGCAGATCCTCGGCTGGGTTTCCCACACCGCGAGCGTCAGTCGGCAACGGCATTTCTGCCGCGGTGATCGCGTACACGTACACCCCGTCGACCGTCACGGCTCAGGCCCTCACGGGTCGTCGACTCGAACCGCCACGGGCAGGTGCGCGCCGCTTCCTCGGCCGCTCCTGCTGTTCTTCCTCATCCTCGTCATGGTCATCGTGCCCATCGGAGTCGCTCCCCAGGCCCCCGACCGCCTTGCGGACGGTGTCCCCGACGCTCTCCGCCGCCTTGCGGACCTTGCGCTTGCCGATGGACTTCGCGGCGCTGCCGCTGAGAAGCTCCGGGACGGTGGTGCTGCCGGAGTCCCGTTCCAGGTCGAGTCGGTTGCACGCTTCGGCGAACCGCAGGTAGGTGTCCACACTCGCAATGACGATGCGTGCGTCGATCTTGAGAATCTCGATGCCGACCAGGGAGACCCGGACGAAGACGTCGATCACCATGCCCCGATCGAGAATGAGTTCCAGCACGTCGTACAACGTGCCGGCGCGCGGCGGGCACGCCACTACCTCGTCGGAGTAGGTGGTCGCAGGCATGAGGAATCCTTCCGGTTGTCGGCAGAATCTGGGTCACTCGTCGGCGGATCCTCGCCGGTAGCGGCGGATCCTGCTGTACTCCATGAGTTCGCCGTCCTGGTCGATCTGCACCTCGTACGAGGCGAGAAGACTTGTCGTGTCGGGGATCCGAGGCAGCTCGAGGACGTCCACGACGACGCACCACCCCTCTTCGACGCGCTTCACCGCTGACACGCCTTCCGTCGGATGGCCGATCAGTCCCTCCAGGCTCCGGCAGGCAGCCCGCGCGGCTTGACCGGCGCCCCTCACGGACGGTGGGCGACGAGTGGCTGCCGTCGAGGGCTTCCCGGCGCGCGGCCGACGTTCTTCTGCCATGGTTACAAGTCTGGTCGATCTCGGGCATCGCGCACGTCGAGGGGACCAGACGGGCGCACCGGACGTGCCCCGATGTCGTGTGGTTGCTCGTGGCTCATCACAGAACTCGAAAAACGAGGGCCGACACCAGAGCGACGCGCTGCTCGCCCCGCCGCCCGCGAAGCGTCTCCGGGAAATCTGTTCGCGCGCAGTTGGCGCGCTCAGGATCCTCCGAAGGCGCCATCGGGGACGAGTGCGCTCGGTCTGTCGTGGATATTTCGCCTATGCGCCCGTGCCGTGCGTGTCGATCACCGTGATATCGACAGACGTCACCACGATGCCCAGGGCGCGCCCGGAGGCATCCGCCACAGAACGGCGCACCAGACCTGCCGTCTCAGGCAACGGGCGATCCAGACCAGCGCTGAGAGTCATGCTCACATGCATGCCCGCGGACTGATCGGCACGGGCCAGTCGGCAACTGGCGACGGTGACACCGGGGACGGCGTCTGCGGCATGTCGCAGGGCGACGGACGCGGCGCGCTCGGTGATCCGCAGCGTGTCCGTCCGGTCGTCCAAGAGCAACCACGGCCTCGGCCTGGCCTCCTCACGGACGAGGGTCGTGACGCCTTCAATGAGACGCTGCGTGCTCGGCGGGTTCCGATTCCGCAGGAGCCACGTCGCGGTGTCCATGGCCGGGTCGACCGCGTCCGCGGCCTCTTCACGCGGGCGATTCTCACTGCCGGGCGACGCTTCGGACATCTCGGAGTGACGGCCGATGGCCTGAGGAGGAGCGGGGTGGTCGTCTAGCGCCACGAGGCCATCATCTCCTTCAGCGACCGGCGAGCCCGGTACAGCCTTCCGCGGACCGTCTGCTCGCTGGTTCCCGTGACGTGCGCGATCTGTTCGTAGGACAGTCCCTGCAGTTCCCGCAGGACCCAGCAGACCCGTTGACGGGGTTCGAGGTTGCCCAGGGCTTCGGCCAAGGCGTCGGCGAGGGCATCCCCCTCGGCTGCCTGCGCGGGCGAGCTGCCCGCGCCGGCAGTGGGTTCAGCCACTGTGTTCAACGGTACCGGGGCCGGACGACGTCGCAGGGAGTTCAGACAGCGGTTGACGGTGATGCGGTACATCCAGGTGCTGAATGCACAGGCGTGACGGAACTCGGGCAGACGCCTCCAAGCGCTGATGAAAGCGTCCTGCACCGCGTCCTCAGCGTCCTGGGCGTTCCCGAGCGTGTGGAGGGCCAGCCCCAGCAAGGGCCGACTGTGGCGCCGCATCAGGATGGTGAAGGCCTGCTCGTCCCCTTCGCCGGCGCGGGTCGCCAGCAGCTCATCCGAAGCGGAGAGGAGTCCGTCGGAGGTTCCGGGGACAGGCGGCCCGAACCGAGGGGCGTCGCGAGCGGGCTTCCGCCGAGAAGGGCTAGTGCTGTGCGGCACGCCTGCACCTCCTCTCTGCTCTGGTACGAGTGCCCACCTCGTGAACCAGAAAGCCGTTTTCCGCATATATGTGACGAAACGCGGCTCAGGTGTGTCGAACCATGTGACGGGTGCCGCGTCGGCGCTCGCATCGACAGAGCGAGGTGACTGTCATGACGGACAGCCCCGACCGTTCCTCTTCCGGACCGGACGGCACTACGGAATCCGCGACCATGCTGAAGGGCCCAACCGGTGTCGGCACCTCACCTGAAACCCGAGGCCAGACCACCATCGCCGACGGTGTCGTAGCCAAGATCGCGGGAATGTCCGCCCGCGAAGTACCCGGCATCCACAGCCTCGGGGCGGGCATGACGCGCGCCATCGGAGCTGTCCGCGAGCGCGTCCCCGGTTCAGGATCAGGCGGTGTCAGCCGCGGGGTGAAGGTCGAGGTGGGCGAGCGTCAGGCGGCTCTGGACATCGACGTTGTCGTCGAATACGGCTTCCCGATCGTCGAGGTGGCCTCGGAAGTACGCGTCAACGTCATCTCGGCAGTGGAACGCATGACAGGTCTCGAGGTGGTCGAGGTGAACCTCGTCGTCGACGACGTGAACCTGCCCGATGAGGATGACGACGAGCCGGGCGAAGGTCGTGTCCAGTGACCTCCGGACGCGGGTCGGACCCGCCAAAAGAAGCTGAACACCCTCGAAGGACAGGTGAGCAGACGATGAGCACAGCGACAGTGGGGCTGGCATCCGGCATGGCACTGGGATTCGCAGGATACTTCGGTGGCTTCTGGGCCTTCCTCCTCGTCGCGGTCCTGGGTGCGGCGGGTCTGGTCCTGGGCCTCGTCCTCCAGGGCGATGTCGACATATTCAGCCGGCGGCAACGGTGAGCACCGTTTCACGCCGCGACGGACCCCCTTCGGCCGAAGGCGCCGGACATACGAAGGTCACATATGGATCCATACCGCCGGCTGAAGAACGAGGCGCGACGGTGATCCCTGACCGCGTCGTGGCCCGCATCGCCGCACGAGCGGCCGGCACAGCCCTCCACCGGATCACCGGCCCCGAGTATGCCGGCACGGACCTGGCCGCACCCAAGGCTCACGCGACCACACACGAGGGAACGGCACGCCTGGCGCTGACCGTCGATCTCCCATATCCCACGGACATCACCGGCATCTGTCGGCAGCTGCAACACGAGATCAGCGAACAGGTGGCCCATCTGACTGGTCTAGACATCAGCGAAGTGATGCTGACGGTGCGGCGCCTTGTCATCTCCGGGCTGCCGGCTCGTGTCCGCTGAAAACCCCATACGTCGGACGCCGCTGGTCGGTTCATCCGCAGGTCCGGTCGGCCGACCATCACCGACCGATGACGGAGGTCGGACACCATGACAGCCCCACAACAAACCGCCACGAACGAAAGAGCAGCCGGAAGAGGCCGCAACCACCCCGACAGCAACACAGGCCTGGCACCGTCACCGCGTGAAGTTCTGGGGGCGAGATCACCCCGCTTGTGGTCCGCCCGCCGCATCCCTGCGGCTCTCGTCGCTCTCGTCGTGTTCGTCGTCGTCGGCGCACTGCTCTATGACGTGATCGCGGTGCGCGCGGGACACCGGGCAGGTGCATGGCGAACCCGCCTCGTCGAAGAGGCGACCACGCGGCCGGTGGACGACCCCTGGCTGCTCGCCACGGGCGCCGTAGCCGTCATCCTCGGCCTGTGGCTGCTCATCCTCGCCGTCACACCCGGACTGCGCCGACTTCTGCCCCTGCGGGCACCGGAGGATTGCCGGGAACTGGGGGCCTGGCTGGATCGCAGGAGCGCTGCCCTCGTCCTGCGGGATGCGGCGATGCGGGTCCCCGGCATCAGCCGCGCACGGGTTCGAGTCGGACGCCGTCGCATCATCGCCCGCGGTGAGGTCGGCTTCCGCGACACTGCGACCGTTCGAAGTGAGCTTTCTCAGTCACTGCAGGAGGAGTGCCGAAAACTCGCGCTGGCCCATACCCCACGACTCACGATCCGATTGCACCACCGCACTCACTGACTTCGCACCGGGAGCCCGCCATGAACGGTCGATCCACCGTCAACCGCCTCCTTCTGGGCCTGTGCGGCGTGGTGCTGCTGGGGGGCGGCCTGCTGATCCTCAGTGCAGGTTTCGACCTCTACCACCGACTTGGGCTGAGCCCGCCCGCCGGATGGCCCGCGACTACGACCCATGACGTTCTGGTCAGCAATGCCGACCGTATCCGCTGGAGTGGCCAGGGCTGGTGGTGGTGGCCCGCCGTCATCGCCGTCCTGACCTTGGCAGCGATCCTGGCCCTCGGCTGGCTTATCGCCCAACTGCGACACCGCCCCGGCGCCCTGCACCTGGGTGGTACGCCTCCCCCCGAGAGCGTCGAACTACGAGGGCAAGCCCTCGGTGACGCCGTAGCCTCCGAGGCGCGCACTCTGCCTGACGTAGAGCAGGCCGACGCCCACCTCGCCGGACGGGCCACAGGCCCCCAGCTCCGCATCGCCCTCACACTGACGGATCACGGGCTTCCAGCCCCAGCACTCCAGGCACTGTGTCGCGGACCGGTGGCCCATGCCCGCGCGTCCACCGGGTTGCCCCGCCTTCCCATACACGCACTCCTGCACGTGGGCAGGCACAAGGCACGCCGTGCTGAATAGAGCGACGACAGCCATGTGTTCGGGCTGAACACCTCGCCCATCCAGCCGTGCTGTCCGCGCCGGCACCCGGTGGGAAACGCCCCGCAATCATCGAAATGGAACAGCGCGACGCCACCGGCCAGGCGGTACACAGGTGTCTGAGGGGCGACCAGCCGCGGTAGGTATCACGTGTGCAGACCTTTCTCCCCTATCCCGACTTCATGCAGTCCGCTGCGGTCCTGGACCAGGCACGGCTCGGCAAGCAGCGGGTCGAAGCCCTCCAGGTGCTGAGGGGCCTGACCGTGCGCGGCTACGGATGGCGGAACCATCCTGCGGTACGCATGTGGATCGGCTACGAGGAGGCCCTGGTCCGCTACGGTCTGGACGTGTGCGCCATGTGGACGGCGGAGGAGCGCGTCGACACCTGCGCCGCCACTCTCGCCACCGAGTTCGGCGTGTACCGCCCCGGCGCACCTGTACGGATGCAGGAACAGCTCGACGAGGAGGGCGAGCTGCCGCCTTGGCTGGGAGAGCCCGCCTTCCACCGCAGCCACCAGTCAGCCCTGGTACGCAAGGCACCGGAGATCTACACACCGTTCTTCCCGGACGTCCCCGACGATCTCCCCTACGTCTGGCCGATGTCCGACCGGACCTCGTAGACCCCGGTCCACGCCCCAAGCCAGCGCCCCGCCGTTCGTCCCAACGGCCTCCCCGCCTGAGGCCGCCGCCGCAACCCCTCTATGCCATGAACGCCTAAATAGTACTTTCTTCGTGAAACGCATCACATAGGGCGTAACCTGAAGTAAGTCCATTTTTGATTGTTCTCCAGCGAGACAGGGCGTGAGAGCTATGGCTGCGAACCAGAAGGCCAAAGCCAAGGGCGAACGGGCCAAGGGCAAGGTCAAAAAGGTGGTCGGAGACGCGGTAGGCAACGAGTCCATGGCTGCGAGTGGGCGCACCCAAGAGACCAAGGGCGACTTGCGCGCGGCCAAAGAGAAGGCCAAGGACGCGATCCGCCCCAAGTAGTCGTGCGTAGCGCCCGGGTCCGGCGGCCAGCCACATCGACTGGCCGCCGGGATGCGTATACCTCGAGGTCAACCCCAGTCGCCCCGCTCTCGCCCCATGCGGCAGCCGCCACGAACATTTCGCCGCCTGTTTACGGCGAGGGCCGCGCGACCGACCTCTGATGTGATCACCGTGGCTGTCCACCCTGTTTGTCTCTCCCATGCCGTGCCCATCACCTACCACCGCGACGGCGCCCGCACCATTTCGCACCCGCAAGCGCGCCCCGCCGAAGGCAGGACACCTCCACTTCCGGGAACACTCCGGTGTCCTGCGTGCAGGGCGGCCCGTGCACAGGCGGCTCCCCCTTTCGGTCCGGCGTCCTCGCGTCGGTCCGGCGTCCTCGCGCAGGAGTCCTCACCGGGGCCTAGCGTGGAAAACGCAGGGAGCGGCAGAACACTTCGGACGTCGGAGGAAGACATGGCCGTACGCCATCGGTTGATCAGAAAATCTCCCGAGGATGTGTGGGAGGTTCTGTCCGACGTGGAACGGTACGGAGATTGGGTCGTCGGAACCTCACAGGTCGAACCGAGCGAGGGACACTGGCCCCAACTGGGGGCCACGCTCCGCTACCACATCAAAGTCGGTCCGCTCTCCCTGGACAACCAGACCGTCGTACGGCGCAGCGAGCCGGCCTCTGTCCTCGAACTCGAAGCGGACAGCGGCTGTTTGGGAACTGCCAGGATCGCGATCGAACTACGACCGTGGGGCGAGCACACTCTGCTGATTTTCGACGAGCACCCGTTGCGCGGGGCAGGGGGCGCTCTGCACAACGGCCTGCTGGACGCGGCGCAACAAGTTCGGCACCGTGTGATGCTGGCCCGTCTGGCCCGGCTTTGCGAAGAGACCGAACCCCGTACCCCTCACCGCGCCACTGCGGCCCCGGAGCGGCTGAACAGCGTCGAGTGACGGGGACGGTGTCTGAAGGCGATGCCAACCACCAAGCCGGGAGTGAGTCATGCCTGATGCAGTAGTGATCGGGGCAGGACCCAATGGACTGGTCGCGGCGAACCTCCTGGCCGACGCCGGTTGGAGCGTGGAGGTCTTGGAGGCCCAGGACAAGCCCGGGGGAGCGGTTCGTCACGACCGCGGCGTCGACCCTGACTACACCAGCGACCTCTTCAGCGCCTTTTACCCCCTGGCTGCGGCTTCACCGGTTCTGGCCCGCCTGAACCTGGAGCGGGAGGGGCTGACCTGGAGCCACGCCCCGAAGGTGCTCGCTCACCCTTTGCGGGATGGCCGCTGCGCGGTACTCAGTCGCGACCTGGAGGAGACTGCCGCAAGTCTGGAGACGTTCGCCGTCGGTGATGGAGACGCGTGGAAGCAGTTGCGGGAGGTCTGGGAAGCTCTGCGGAGCGGTATCCTCACCGCACTGTTCACCCCTTTCCCACCACTTCGCGCAGGGGCTCGACTGGCGCTGCACCTGCGTGGAGCGGGTGGGCTGCGGCTGGCCAGGACCATGCTTTTGCCGGTGCGACGTCTGGGCGAGGAAGAGTTTCGCGGCGAGGGCGGTCGGCTTCTGCTAGCGGGCAACGCCCTGCACGCAGACCTCTCACCGGAGGCGGCTGGCAGCGGCGGTTTCGGCTGGCTCATGTCCATGCTCGGCCAGACCTATGGCTTTCCCGTTCCCGCCGGAGGGTCCGGAGCGCTCACCTCGGCGCTGGTCCGCCGCCTGGCGCGCCGTGGAGGCGTCGTCCGCTGTGGGGAAGAGGTCACCGAGGTCGTCGTCCGCGGTGGACGAGCCGTCGGCGTCCGCACCCGGGACGGTGAGGCGGTCCAGGCTCGCAGAGCGGTCCTGGCCGATGTCTCCGCGCCTGCTCTGTACGGCTCCCTGGTCGGCGGACAACACCTCCCGGGGCAATTGCTTCGCGACCTGGAGCGTTTCCAGTGGGACTTCTCCACCTTCAAAGTCGACTGGGCACTGACCGGGCCGGTGCCCTGGACCTGCCCTGAGGCCACTCAAGCAGGAACCGTTCACCTCGCGGAGGGGATGGACGCCCTCACCCGGTTCGCCGCGCAGATTGCCATGGGCCTCGTTCCCGACGAACCCTTTGCCCTCTTCGGCCAGATGACCACCGCCGACCCCAGGCGGTCACCGCTGGGTACCGAGTCCGCTTGGGCCTACACGCATGTACCGCAACGGATACGGGGCGACGCCGGCGACGATGGACTGACCGGAACGTGGGACGCCCGAGAGCAGGAGGCGATGGCGAACCGCATCGAGGCACAGGTTGAGCGCTACGCCCCCGGCTTCCGAGACCTCATCAAGGCTCGCCGCATCCTCGCGCCCACCAGCCTGGAGGGGTTGGACGCCAACCTCCGTGGGGGTGCCATCAACGGTGGAACCACAGCGTTGCATCAGCAACTGACCCTTCGTCCCACCCCCGGCACCGGCCGCCCGGAAACCCCCGTCCCTGGGCTTTACCTCGCTTCAGCCTCAGCGCATCCGGGCGGAGGCGTCCATGGCGCACCCGGCGCGAATGCTGCCAGAGCTGCCCTACGTCGGCGACGCCTCAGTGCCCTGCCAAAATTGCAGAGTCGTCTGACTCACGGCGACCGCCGAGGTCGGCACTGAACCACCTGCCGCAGCATGGGGACCGACCGCTCGGCGGCAACCGCGCGCAGGTACAGATGCCTGCTCCGCGTGCCGGCCAGGTTCATCCCAGAGTGGACCCCCGATGACGGATCCCTCCCCGATCCCGAAGATGCAGGGAGAGGAGTGTCGAAGCTCAGTCCTTGGACCGACGCCAAATGAGCCATGAACTCCGATGATGGATACATGAGTGCAGCGACTTTCGCCACAGGTCCGCCCCTCGGTTCCGCCGCCGCCCGTGGTGCGACCGCTTTGTCCCTGGTCCATCACCGCCACCTCCTCGGCAACGCCCTGCGCGCCGTGAAAGTGTTCGCGGGTGCGGCACTCGACGTGGTGATCCTCGGCGAGTACGGCGAGGAAGCGGGAGTGCGGCATCGCTAGCCGTCGAGTCGCGCGCCACTCACACTGGTGAGCCGCGTGTCCGACGACTTCGTGAAGTGCGAAGCCCGTTGATGGACCTCTGATACCTACCTCAGCTGCGGTGATGACCCTGCTCGGGATCGTCGTCGAGGGTGCTCCACCCTGCACCACGCTGTGCGGGGTCAGCCAAATCTCTGCGTGCCTGGGCGCCCGCAGCCGTGGGCGTACTCACCTGGCGCCGAGCGCTGCGCCGACTGCCGACGACGAATGCCGCTACCAGGAGTGCGACCAGGACGACGCCGAGTAGCGTCAGCCATAGAGCGCCCGTTGAGGAAAAAGCCAACGTGACATGCGTTTCGTCGATCATAGGCACCGCGTACCCCACACTGACATGACTTACCCGTCCACCTCATTGCAGACGGTCGGACGACAAACGCAACGGGGCGCCTCAAAGGATCTTGCCGATTCCGGCTGCCGACTGCCGGCGGCGGACGTCGGGGGCCCAGCATGGAGGGCGCTGTTCCTGCCTGAGAAGAGGGGCTCTCCGCAGACACGGCGGCCGTGAGATTGCGGCTCATTGCCTCGTCGGCTTCCTCTTCCCCCGGGCTCGTGAGCTTGGCGAGCTCCTTCACCATGGGGGGTGCGACTGAGCCTGCTGCGGATCTCCTCGGTGGCCATCGACAGCTGACGCGCATCCCGCCGAGTGGCCCAGGCAAGGATCCGCTGTCACCGGCAACGCCGCTGTCCGCGCCGACGTCGCAGCCGCCCCCTCAAGCCCGGCACGTACGCCCGGTCCACACGTCCAAGTCCCGGGACTGCCACAGCCGGCCCTTGAAAACCCTCGAAAGGGAACCGGGTATCGCCCGATAAGTCAGGCCGCACACGCCAGATCGGCGGCCTGTCCACCGTTCCCACAGCGGACCCCATGCACGGCTGCTGCGCAGGTCTGGCCCCCGCGCGCCGTCGGGCAGGTCAGCCGGCTGCTGCGAGCGGGCCGCCTGGCAGGAAGTCCTCCCAGCGCCCGGCCGGGAAGAGTTCCCGTGCCAGCTCCAGCAGACGTCGTGGCTGCCGCTCCAGCCCGACGACCGCCAGGATCCGGCCCGCGTCCTGGCAGGCTTGCCGCTGATCGGCCAGGAGGTGCAGGCCCGCGACATCTATGAACTGCGCCTGCCGCAGGTCCCAGGTCACTCCGGTGACGGACGCCGGGAGATCCTCGGTCCGCGCGAGCAACTCGGTCAGAGTGTCGAAATCGATCTCACCGCGGGGGGTGAAGACCGCGGCAGTGCGGTCGCCTGTGACGGAAAAGAGCATGAAGGACACCCCCTTCAGGGGGTCGTGAGCCCAAAGACGCCAGAGCGCGGCAAGAACGGCCCGGCAGCGATGGCGGGACCGGATGCCCGTGAAGGGGGCGATCCCCGGAACCCGTCAACCAGCCCCCGCGACTGCCAAGGGAGTAGCGGGACACCGATCAATCTCTTGTTCCCTCATCGTGGCACGGCGTTCAGTCCCGGGAACAGTGCTCGCGCGCGCGTCACCACAACAGGTGACCGGCTTCGCCAGCACGTTCGCCTGCTGCCCTGGTCCGCTCGGACGCCGGGGCGACCGTGTGGAGGAGGTCAGAGCGGGCGTCGGTGCTGGCGAGGCCGATGCCCACCACGCCCATGCCTCTACCTGACTTGCCGCCGGGCTGTCTGGAAGAATGAGATGGGACGGTTTCTGAGCCCTGCTCCGTAGCAACGCAGGCCGCGTGTCACCCGCCACGGCCCCGAACTGGCACCGTCGTACCCGGACGTCGCCGCCGCCGTATGTGTCCCTGCCGGACGCGACCACGCTGCCGGCGAGCTGGTCGTAGGGAATGCCGAGGTGTTTTCCGGGCAGACGGAAGCAGTCACAACGCTTCGGCAGTCAGGCGGCACTGATGAATCTGGTAAGGCACCACCACGGTCAACACCGTCAGCCGGGCCCTTCGGCAGCCGTGTCCGCTGTCGTGGACGGAGCTGCGCAGATCGGCGAAAGCCGGGACGCGGCCCGGCGTTTCCTGGAGTCGTTGCAGGCCGTGCACGGTTTTCCGGTTTCTCGCCGGGCAATGGGAGCCGTTGAGTTGGTGGTGTCGGAACTGGTGACCAACGCGCACAAATACGCGCCCGGTCCCTGCCTGCTGACCCTGGAGGTAAGTGAAGGAGCTGTCGCGGTGACAGTGTGGGACAGCGGCACCGCGCTGCCTCTCATTCTGCCGCCGGACCCTGGACGTGTCGGGCAGCACGGCCTGGAGATCGTCATGGCCGTGTGCCGCAGCTTCGAGATGCACCGCGAGCCTGTCGGCAAACGCATCCGCGCAGCAGTCGTCCTGGCCGACGACCCCGGCGGCGACCTGGCCGGCCACCAGCCCATGTGACCACACGCCCGGCCGTTCACCGCGGGACATTCTCCTGCCGGGGCCATCCGCTGTGAGGTGGCACAGCTGCCTGCCACCCACGTCCACGGCGCCTGCCAATTCATCCGCCGTACCCGGGTATTTCACAGTCCGGGGAGGGCCAGGCACAGCCAGCCCACTGGATGTCCTACCGGCCAGGCCGTTCTCGCGAACACGTTCGACACCGTGTGCCCATCGCCGCGGACCAGCGTCCCGGCCCTCCGCATCCTGATCGCCGAGCCCACCAGGCCGCGCGAGATCAGCGTCCGTAGCGGCGAACGCAGGAACTCGAGGCTGATCAGGTCCGCTCCCTCGCCCACCGCCGGGCCGAGGGGCATTCGCTCCCGGTAGTACCCCCTGGCCCGGCGGCGGAGGACTCGTCTCCCGTAGAAGACCGATACGCCCGTGGAAAACGGTTCATATGGTCCGCTCGGGGCACTCGGTTCTCGCAGGAAGTCAGCCACACACGGAAAGTCGTCGCGCCTCATGACCATTCTTTCTCCCCGTAAGTCCTCTGCCCTGACGGCTGTCCCCACCTTCGACCAGATGCTGGAGAAGGTGCGCTACGAAGGGGCCTATCCCACCCGGCGGCAGGCAGAAAAAGTCGTGCACAGCGTTCTTGAAGCCCTGGGCCGGCAGCTGACGGGCGACGAACGCGTGGAGCTCGCCGCCCGCCTCCCCCGCGAAGCAGCCGCTCTCCTCGCCTCCCAGATCCCCGCCACCAGGCCTGTGACCGGCTGGGGCTTCGTGAAAGACCTCGCCGAACGTACTGGCGGTAGACCGGCCGCGACCCGCTGGGACACCGGAGTCGCCCTCGGCGTCGTCGCCCGCATCGCCGGAGACGATCTGGTTACCCGGATCGTCCGACAGCTGCCCGACGGCTACGCCCTGCTGTTCGGACGGGCGCAGCTCCTACGAGCTGCCTGACCGGTCGGCCAGGCACCAGCACCGTCACCGTCACCGGACACGTCAGCGCACATCGAACTTCCGTTGCCCGCCTCCCCTGCCTAGCGGGGCGGGCACCATGCACTTGTCCGCCACTGAGCCTGCCCCCGGGTTCCACTCCTCATCGGTGTGCGCCGCCCAATTCCTGACGGGCGAGGGTGCAACAGTCCGCACCGGGGGCAGCGAGTCCGTTCAGCACCTGGCGAGCGCATCGCGGGTGCGGGCAGAGCAGCACTGATCCCGGCCACCTCCGGGCGGCCGGGATCAGAAATGCGAAATGCTGTGGCCTACTTGGGCTTGATGGCGTCCTTGGCCTTCTCCTTGGCCGCGCGCAGGTCACCCTTGGACTCCTCCGCCTTCCCCTTGGCCTTCAGGGACTCGTTGCCGACCGCACCGCCGGCCACTTTCTTGATCTTGCCCTTGGCCTGCTCGCTCTTGGCCTGAGCCTTCTCGTCCGCAGCCACAACCACTCACCTCTACCTCGCTCGGAACCCAAGTACGCCCTCCGTGTAGCCCCAGGAGCCCACTTCAAACCGAAATAGCTCGGCGCAGATTTCCCGCGACCGCGGGCCGTTATAAAAAATACATAAGATCGACAGGAGTGAAAGATCAACCTGTAGGGCACACGACGGTCCGGAGGTTGATAAATATGGTTCCCATTCTGCTCGTTCTTCTGCTCGCCCTGCTCCTCTTCGGTGCCGGTTTCGCACTCAAGGCGCTGTGGTGGATCGCCGTCGTCGTTCTGATCGTGTGGGTTCTCGGGTTCGTGATCCGCCCGACAGCGAGCGGGGGCAAGCGTGGCCGCTGGTATCGCTGGTAAGCGGCTCTGACCATAGCGTTCACAGGAGTGGGCTGCGGGGCCCGGGCTCGAAGCCCGGGCCCCGCAGCCCACCCACCCCTCAGCCCGGGCCCCGCAGCCCACCCACCCCTCATTGCATGCCTCCCCGCTACCGCGATGCGAGTCCTCATCTTCCTCGTCCGGGGTTCCGGGGTAGTGGAGGGACAAGGCCGGAGGCGGCGATGACGCCTAGAGCCAAGGCCTCCAGCACGCCGCCTCCGGCCATTCCATCCTCTTCGCAACGCAAATGAATGGGATCCGGATTCCGGGGCACCCGATTTCCTGAGGGCAAGTCATCAACTGCGATGGCGCCCATGAAAAGCTCCGCAGTCCGACTGCGGGAAAATGAATATCGATGAAGGAGCCGTTCTACATGAGTGACCACATCTGGGGCTACAAGCCGACCACCGGCCACGCCACCGGCACCGATCTGACCGGCTACAAGGTCGAGGCCACCGACGGCAGCATCGGCAAGGTCGACAAGCACTCCGACGAGGTCCACTCCTCCTACCTCGTGGTCGACACCGGTGTGTGGATCTTCGGCAAGCACGTCCTGCTGCCGGCCGGCACCGTGACCACGATCGACCAGGCCGAGAAGAAGATCTACGTCGCTCTCACCAAGGACCAGATCAAGGACTCCCCCGAGTTCGACAAGGACAAGCACATCGGCGACGCCGGCTACCACGAGCAGGTCGGCGGCTACTACCAGACCCACCGGGGCATCTGACCCACGCCACGACGCAGAAGGGGTCCGCCGGAGCATGTCCGGTGGACCCCTTCTGCGTCGTCCGGACCAGGCTCGGGCCGCACGACCAGCGTGCGCCGTGCCTCCTCTAGAATCACCTGGCATGCACTCTTTGCACCTGGGTACGCCGTCCCCTGTCGGCGTCCAAGGGGCGAATGGCTGAAGGCTGGATCACAGGAGGGGCCTGGCATGACAGTGACCGAGACGACGGAGGCGCGACCTACGGCGCTGCCGGAGATCGCCGACCCGTCACGCGTCGCCCCCAGGGACGCCCGTCAGCTTTCCCGGCTGTTCTTCGACCAGCTCGGCGTCCTGGAAGAGGGCACGCCCGAGTACCAGTACGCGCGCAACACGCTCATCGAGATGAACGTCTCCCTCGTCCGCTTCGCGGCCGCGCGCTTCCGCAGCCGCGACCAGGACGAGATGGAGGACATCGTCCAGGTCGGCACGATCGGCCTCATCAAGGCCATCGACCGGTTCGAGCTGACCCGCGAGGTCGAGTTCACCTCCTTCGCCGTGCCCTACATCGTCGGTGAGATCAAGCGCTTCTTCCGCGACACCAGTTGGGCCGTCCACGTGCCCCGGCGTCTGCAGGAGGCCCGCATCCAGCTCGCGAAGGCCACCGAGGAACTGAGCAGCCGGCTCGGCCGTACCCCCACCGTCAAGGAACTCGCCCAGCTGATGTGCCTGAGCGAGGAGGAGGTCGACGAGGCCCGCCTCGCCTCGAACGGCTACGCCTCGTCGTCCCTCGACGCCGCGATCCACTCCGGTGAGGACGGCGAAGCCGCGCTGGCCGACTTCATCGGCGCCGACGACGGCGCCCTCGAACTCGTCGAGGACTTCAACGCCCTGGCCCCCCTGATCGCCGGACTCGACGACCGTGAACGGCGCATCATCCACATGCGGTTCGTCGAGGAGCGCACCCAGGCCCAGATCGGCGAAGACCTCGGCGTCTCCCAGATGCATGTCTCCCGTCTGCTCAACCGCACCCTCGGAAAGCTCCGCGCGGGCATGCTCACCACCCGCTGAGGACGGGCGGCGGCGACACCCCGGACCGCACTGCCCAATCCCTCGGTGACGGGTGTGGCGGGTGCCGAGAGGAGACTCGCCCTCAGCTCCGGCTGCGACAGCCATGCCTGCTGCGTGACGTCAGCGGGCCCTGCCGCGTCAACACGAGTGACGCGTGCGTTTTCGCCCCTCCGAAGGCGCCGCTCGGGGCCCTGGATGCCACGCCCGGCCTTCCAGGGCCCACACCAACTCCCCAGCCCTCTGCAGGAGCCTTGGTCGGGCGTACCTCCCCGGCGCGTACTGCCGCATCCGCCCGCTCGATCGCGTAGATGACGAGCCGGCCGGCTGCCACGCCATCCACGAACCTGACAGCCTGCGCTGGGAAAGAGACGTGCTCCGCACTGCCGCACGGGACGATTACACCCGACTCCTGCGCAGGACAGGGTGGTCTACCCGGATGCCGGCACCACCTTGTGGAAGCGACCTGGAGTGAGCTGGACGCTGCCCGAACCGATGCTCACCACCCCCGTACCGAGACCTGACCTGACTCCGGGGTGGGCGGGCGAACCGAAACCGGTGTGGGCTATGGAGATGCCACACCAGAGCCACACGACGCCCGCCGAGGACTCTCCACACCGTCGGCGCCGGCCACTGCGCGGCCGAGCCACCTGCCTGCACCCCCACACATCCCGCCCGCACGGGCGCACCCGGCCCGCGCGCGGGCCGGTCTAGGAACAGGCGCCCTCTACCGTCGGGAAGACGCTGAAGACCCGGTCGGTACCCGTGAGCTCCAGCACTCGCGCCAGTCTCCGCGACGGGGAGACCACGCGCAGCGTGGCGGTCTGGTGGATGCCCAGGAGGAGGTTCAGTGCGGAGGAGTCCGCGAAGCCGATCGCGCCGGCGTCCAGGACAACGACCGGATGCGCCGCGCCGGCGTCCTCCAGGGCCCGACGGAACGGAGGAAGGGAAGCGAAGTCGAGATCACCTCTGACAGCGACGACCCAGCAGCCGCCCAACGCGTACTGCTCCAGCTGCACTTCAGGACGACCAACGGAACGCGGCAACCGGAGCCTCCTCGCGCGCAGACTCTCCCCACACGCTCCTCACCGGGAACCAAAAGTCCCGGACCATCGCAGTATGGCAGCCACGGCATTTCCCCTACAGCCGCGGGACACCGCACACGGGGCCCGGCAGTACCGCGCAAGCAGACTCCCGACTGCACAACTCACCAGTAGGCAAACGCCCCCACCGGCCATCGGAAAGGTCTTGGTCATCGCTTCTCACCGGTACGAGGAGTCGGTGGTCCGCTCGGTACTGCGGGACCGTCATCACGGCGCGGGAGATTCGGGTTGCGGGCGCTGCGCGGCCATCTGGTGCTTCGATCGGTCAGCCGGCGTGCCGCAAGGGCCTCAGAGCGAGGGGTAATCGGTGGAGCTGCTGATCTCGGCCCACTTTTTGGCCCCGCCGAGACGGCCTTCCTCCGAGCTGATGGCCCGAGCTGATGGCGATGTCCAGCGCGTCGCTGCCGAGCAGCAACCGGCGCGGGGTGCCTCGGCGTTCACGGTGTCGGGGATCGCGCGGGCCATGCGGTGCGGGTCACCGGGCTCGTTACCGGCATACTCCGCGAACCGGGCCAGTCACAGGCCCACGGTCTGCTCGTGGTCGGGGGTGAGGGGCCCCGATGGTTCCGCCGCGCCCGCGGCCCAGCCGTTGTTCACCACGACGTCGACCGAACCGAACCGCTCCGCTCCACCGCCTCGGGATTCTCCCTCTCCCCGGGCGCTGTCACCTACCGGGTCGGCGAAGCCATGCAGAGCACCGACTCCCGGGACCTCGACAAGACCCCCGACATCACCGCCTCCACCACCACAACCCTCGCTGCGAACACCACCCACCGCACCCGACAGTTCAAGGCCACCCCCTACCCGCCCGCATAGGACCGCACAGCACCAGCCACACGCAGCGGCTGAGGACCAAGGGACGTTCGTGGATGAACGAGGAACAGCCGGCAGAACTGGTGGGCCACCGACCGCCATCCCCACCGACACAGGGATACCGGCCGGCCGAACACGGCACATCAGCATGAAGAGCGACGAACCTCGACGTCGTGGTCCTGTCGGACGTAGGGCAGAAGCGGCACGTCGATCCGGGCCAGCCGGTCGAGAGCGGCGGGAGTCGTCGCGGCCACCCTGAGTGACGTGATCGAGCGCGGCCGTACTGATCAGCGTCGACGCCCTGGTGCGCGGTCCGGGCCGGATGGTGATCTCCGTCATGGCAGGAGACATCAGAAGGCCGTGCACTGCCTTGCCGGTGGTCGGTGAGGTGTCAGTGCCTGTCGGGCCAGTCCGTTCTGACGCGTGCGATGTGGTCGAGCATCGTGTCGAGGGCCACCTCCAGCGGTCGGACCTCACGCTGGATCTGCGTCAGCAGGAGCCCGCCCTGCAGGGCAGCGAGGGTGGCGAGGGCGAGGTCGTCAGGGTCGGCGTCGAGTTCGCCGCGAGCGTGCATGGCGGTCAGGCCTTCGCGGATCGCCGACTCCCAGCGCAGGAAGCCGGAGGCGACGGCCAGCCGGGCTTCCGGGTTGCTCTCGGCGACCTCGGTGCCCAGCGTGCCGATCGGGCATCCGCCCCGGCACTGCAGACGGCGCTGGTAGTCCACCAACGAGTCACGCCATCCTCGCAGGCCGGCCATGGTGTCCAGGTGGGCGAAGTGCGGCTCCTGCAGTTCCAGGACCGCCGCGGTCTGGAACTCGATGACGGCCAGGAGCAGCGCTTGTTTGTCCGCGAAGTAGTGGTAGATCTGCGAGCCGCTCACGCCGGCCGCGGCTCGTACGTCCTCCAGCGTCGCCTCGGTGAGGCCGCGCTCGTACATGAGCCGCGCGGCGGCGGCGACGATCCGTTCGCGCGTCGCCCGGCCCTTGGGGGTCAGGGGCTTCGCGGGTGCGCCCTGCCGGTTCCGCACCGTCCGGTTCTGAGTCGTCATGGGTCCACTCTAGAAGATTTTGGAGTAGACAACCCATTTTTCGATGAGCAATCTGGGACGCACAACCCACTCCGGTCCTCTTCGGGAACCGGAACTCTGGAAGGTGCAGCACATGGAACTCACCGGCAAAGTCGCCTTGATCACGGGCTCGACCGGGGGTATCGGCAGCGAGGCCGCTCGCCTGATCGCGGCCTCGGGGGCCCACGTGGTCGTCTCGGGCCGCAATCCGGAGCGCGGTGCGGCCACGGCAAGGGCGATCACCGAGACCGGCGGCAGCGCGCGGTTCGTCCCGGCCGAACTCACGGACCTCGCATCATTGCGCCGACTCGCCGCAGAGGCCGGCGAGGTCGACATCCTGGTCAACAACGCCGCGCTGTTTCCCGGTGGTCCCACCACGGCGCAGGACGTGGAGACCTTCGACGCCGCCCTGGCCGCCAACATCCGGGCCCCCTACTTCCTGACCGCCGCACTGGCGCCGGGCATGGTGGCCCGGGGGTCCGGCAGCATCATCAACGTGAGCACGATGGCCGCACGCGTCGGCATGGCCGGGCTGTCCGTCTACTCCGCGACCAAGGCCGCGCTGGAGTCCCTCACACGCACCTGGGCGGCCGAGTTCAGCCCGGCCGGAGTCCGCGTCAACACGGTGGCCCCCGGCCCCACCCGTACCGACATGGTGATGGACACCATGGGAGAGGAAGGAGCCCAGCAGGTCGCCAAGACAACCCTGCTCGGCCGCCTGGCGACCCCGCGGGAGATCGCCGAGGTCATCCACTTCCTCGCCACCGAGCGCGCCGCCTACCTCACCGGCGCCACCATCGCGGCCGACGCCGGCCGCACAGCGATCTAGACACCACCCCGGGAACGCGCAAAACAACAACCCAGACCCCGCCACGCCGCCGGCGGCGTCTTCACGGGCGGGCCCCCGCAGGACCGCGCCTCGTTGTCCGTGACCCGGGTCACGGACAACGAGGCGCGGTCCTGCGCGTGGTGTGGCGGGCGACGGTCAGGGGCAGCGTCCGCGCCGGCGCCCGATCCCGCCACGCGACCAGGCGGTTACCGGTCGACGGCACCCGGCAGTTACAGGTTCACGTCGCGCAGTCGCCGGCGCGATCGCCCTACGGTAGCTGAGCCGAGTCCGCGGAATTGCTGCCATCGAGTGGGAGTCTCGGTCTCGCCATCTTCACCAGCTCTGCATCCGTGAGGCCCACGTCGGCATGCTTCAGCGCCGGGGGCTCGTCGAGAGTTCGGACAACTCTGGGTTCAGGGGTGGGACTTGCCTTGACCCTTCGACGCCCATCGAAATGATTGCCGATCTAGCTGGGCCGGAATTAGCGTGCCGTGTGGGCCGCGGCCACCGAGACCGGGCCCGGAATGGGGGACATCCATGTCGCAACGCAAATTTCGTGGACGTGCGACCGCCGCCGCTGCCGTCACAGCGACCTTGCTGGCACTGACCGTGGCGAACTCGTCCACCGCCTCGGCCGCCACAGCGGGCACCCAGGAAGCACGGAACTGCGTGATCGTCCTGGACAGGCTTGAGCCGGGAGAGACGTCCTCGCGTGTCCTGTCGCGCACGTGCACCACCGATACAGGATCGGCGCAGGCTCAGCCGTCCAGCATCCAGAGCACCCTGTTGATGACGTGGTACGCGGATGCCAATCAGAGCGGCGCGAGCACCCAGATCAGGGGCAGCAGCGGTGGGTGCGACGCCTCGGGCTACGGCATCGCCTACGTAGGCGATGACTGGAATGACCGGATCAGCTCCTACAAGCTGTTCGGAACCTGCAACACCATCGACGCCTACGACACATCCAACTACGGCAACGAGATCTACTTCTGCGGCATCTGCTCAACCGACAACATTCCGTGGTCGGCCAACGACCGCATCAGCTCTATGTGGATCAAGCACTGGTGAACTCTGGCCGCATGGTTGGCTCGAACGCCGCACCGGCCGGAACGGGGCGGGCCGTAGTAAGACGATTCGGGCCAGGCGGACGAGGCCACGCAGACACCGTATTTCTCGCACGCACCACCCACGCGGTCCATGCGTCTCTCGGCCTGTTGCGGGCCCCGGGCCGGAGGCATCGAGCTACGTGCTGATGCGCTCTGCCCTGATGGTCACGGGCCTGCAACTCGCCCTCGACAGCAGTGCCGACTCACTGCCGGCCATCCAAGCCGTCGCGGACCGGACTCACGCAAGGTCCAGAAGGTCCGACAGCGCACCAGCGGTGTGCCCGAGCACTCAAGCGATCGCGTTTTCGCTGTGGCAGTCGTATTCCTTCCCGTTGTTGGTCTGGCAGGACGTAAGGACGACTTTGGTGCCTTCGCTGATGCTCAGGTTGTAGGTGACGGGACCGTAATCGGAGGGCTGTCCTGGATAGCGGACTCCGTTGACGTACGCGGCGACGCCCTTGCTGTCCGTCACCAGGTCGTTGACCGTGAGGTGTTCGCCGTACGCGTCGAACTTGACCGAGTCAACGCGGTAGCCGTCCGCTTCGTGGTAGATAGAGCACGACCGGCCGCCCGCGTCGCCGTCGTCGTTGTAGCAGAAGGCCACCAGTGCGGAGGCGCTCCCCTGTGTGAGGCCGAAGGACGCCGCCAAGGCGGCCAGCACGACTACAAGACGTCCCAGCTTTCGCATGTCATCTCCCCCTTGAAATCATGAACTTGGCATGGACATTTAGTGCCGTTGATTTGTAGCACGTCGCAGAAGGCTCTGGATCTTTCGTGATTCTCTCGTGACCACGCCCTTCGATCGCTCGCGACACCTGGCGAGGCACGGACACCGGTGCAAGGCGCACCCCGGTTCCGTAGGCGCTGCGGTGTCGAACAGAGTCTGTGGAACACCGAGCGCGGCCATGCCAGACACGCCTGTGCGAGCGGACCAGGCACGAGTTACCTATCCACGAGGCCTTCCTCGGTCCCGCCACCTGTCTGATCACCCACCCCGTCCAAAGCCTTTGTCCGGACCGCTCACTGTCCCCAGGGGCAGGCCCGCCGGAGCTCGTCGGGGCGAGTGTCACTGAGCGGTGGAGAAGTCCGAGATGTTCGCAGGAAGGATCGGCCAGGGCTTCGACGTGTCCAAGGTGCGGCAGCACCACACCCGACGACGTGTTCATGGCTTCGCCTGGCCGGCGAGGGCGATCTCGCCCGTGAAACGTGAATGAGGAGCGCGGTCGGCTCGAAGACGTTCGGAAACATCCGGTGCCGATACAACCACCGACCCCGCCCGACACGTCTACAGGGTAATCGTCCGTCCCGATCCGGCGCCTTGAACAGGGCTCCCGGTCGCCCCGAACGAAAGCGAACCATGAGATATCGCACCAGAGTTACGGCTCCCGCGACCGTGCTGATCGGAACCGCCGCCACGGTTGCCACCGCCCCCACGGCCTCCGCTTCGGCACAACCTCACGCGTTACGGCCTCACGGCGCCCCGGGTGCGGAGAGCCTCGGTGACTCCGTGTTCCCGGCCCTCGGCAACGACGGCTACCGCGTCGAGGCCTACCACCTCGACCTTTCGTACGACGCCACAACCCGCCTGGTCGACGCCACGGCGACCCTCCTGATCCGGGCGACCCAGAACCTCTCCCGTTTCTCGCTCGACGCTCTCGGCCTGGACGTACGCTCGGTGCGCGTAGGCGGCACCGCGGCCACCTTCGAACAGGTCGATGAGAAGCTGCGCATCACCCCGGCACGCACTCTGCCAGAGCGCCGCTCCGTCACGGTCTGCGTCGAATACACCGCCGACCCCGCCCGGACCCTCGCGCACACCGCCTGGGTCCCCACTCCTGACGGCTTCGCCGTGTGCCCCCAGCCGAATTCGGCGCACACCGTCTTTCCGTGCAACGACCACCCGGCGGACAAGGCGGACTTCAGCTTCCGTATCACCGTGCCGAGCGATCTGCGCGGTGTCGCGAGCGGCACGCTGATCCGCACCGAGAGGCTGAACGGCGACCGGACGGCGTACACCTACCGATCGGCCTCGCCCATAGCCACCGAGCTGGTACAGATCACGGTCGGCGACTACACCGTCAAGGAGCGGCAGGGACCGCACCGGCTCAGGCTGCGGGATGTCGTTCCGACCGCCCGCGCCGCGGCGTTGGAGCCGGCGCTCGCGCTCACTCCGGGTCTTGTCGACTGGCTGGAACAGCGGCTGGGCGCCTATCCGTTCGAGACGTACGGACTGCTGCCCTGCAACTCCGATGATGCGAACGCTTTCGACTTCACCGGCCTGGAGACACAGACGCTCACGCTGTACAAGCCGAACTTCCTGCTCCAGGAAGAGAGATTCATCGGCTCGCACATGATGCACGAGCTCGTTCACTCGTGGTTCGGCAACAGTGTCAGCCCGGCCAACTGGGCCGATCTGTGGCTGAACGAGGGCCACGCGGACTTCTACGGGCTTCTCTACCGTTACGAGCGTGGCTGGGCCGACTCGCTCGGCCTGACCAGCATGGAAGCCCGGATGAAGGACACGTACGCCAGGGGCGACCAGTGGCGGCAGTCCTCAGGGCCCGTCGCCGCGCCGAACGCCGTCAATCTCTTCGACAACCAACGCTACCTGGGCGGCGTGCTGGTCCTGTACGCGCTGCGCGAGCACGTCGGCGAGGACGTCTTCGACCGCATCGAGCGTGCCTTCCTCGAACGCCACCGCAACTCGGCGGCCACGACGGCCGATTATGTCGCGGTCGCCTCCGCGGTCTCCGGGCAGGACCAGTCCGGCTTCCTCGACGACTGGTTGTACGGCACGAAGACACCGCGTATGCCGAACCACCCTGACTGGACGGTGACTCCAGTCGTGGCGGGTCTGGTGCCACCTCGCCACCGTGCGCCCGGTCACTACCCGGATTCATCCGCCACTCTCTGATCACCCTCTCGGCGAGCGCGGGGCTGGGTGGCCACGTTCCGCCCAGCCCTCGGCTCCGTGTCGCGTCTCGCAGAGGAACGACCAGGAAGAAGCCACAAACCTCGGCATGTGGCCGGCACGTCAGGCGACGCACCGGGCCGCCTGCGGCTCTTCCGGATCCGACAGCGGCAGGGTCGGCGTTCGCTGGACGAGTGCGCGTGCTGCGGCCAGCTCCCGGCGGGACTCCTGTTCCGCCGCTTCGAGGTAGGCGTACGCGTCATCGCCGATCGGGACGCGCAAGGGACCTGGTTCGTCGCGCGCGACGATGTCGAGGACCCGCTCGGCGTAGTCTTCGGGTCGTCCCGTGCCGGGATCGTCCGCCATGCCGCGCAGGCCGTGCAGAGTATCGGTGGTCGCGTCCGCGTAGGCGGACAACCGGCTCCTTGATTCGGAAACCGTCGTTCCGTAGCGGGTGGCGAAGCAGCCGGGTTCGACCACGGTGACGCGGATCCCCGCCGGGCCCACTTCCGCGGCCAGCGCTTGGCTCATGCCTTCCAAGGCGTACTTCCCCGCCGCGTACGCGCCGAGTCCGGGAAACGCCATGCGGCCGGCCAGGGACGACACATTCACGATGTGTCCGTGCCCCTGGGCCCGCATGAGAGGCAGCACCAGCCGCACCAGGCGCCAGGGCGCGACGACCAGGGTCTCCAGTTGGTCGCGCACTTCGGTGTCGGAGACTTCTTCGATCGCGCCGAACAGACCCGCCCCGGCGTTGTTCACGAGTACGTCGATGCCGCCGAGCCGGTCTGCTGCGGTGCGGACCGCCCCTTGGCACTGGGCCGTGTCACGCAGCTCCAAGGAGATCGGGACGATCTGTCCGGGCCACGCGTCGCACAGACGGTCCAGGGTGGCGACGTCACGGGCGGTGACCGCCACCCTGTCCCCGGCGCCGGCCGCGGCCTCGGCCAGCGCCCGTCCCAGCCCCGACGAGCATCCTGTCACCAGCCACCGTCGCACCATTGATCCCCCATGTTCTCGACGACTCGGACCTCTCGCAGGCGCCGCCCACGACCCGGTGCCTCAGGATCGGTCACCGAAAGACCTCCGGTCATCCCTCCGGCGGGGGCGCCAAGTGGCACGTACGGCGCGCATCGGGACCGCGCTCCTTCGTGGAGCACCGCCGGTGCGACACGGGGAACTACCGTGCCGACAGGTCGTCGAAGGCTATCCCGTGGCCGCCGTGCGCCCTCAACTCCCCCACCGGGGCGAGCGGTCACTCCGTACTGCCCGGTACCGGGCGGCCCGCCCTCATTTCCACGCCGCCGCCCCGCGGCCCCACATGCCCCGTCATCTCACGCAACCTCATGCCCTCTCCGGGCGTGACCAGGTGATGAGGGCGAGGCCCTCACGTCACTGATGTGGAGGGGGCAATGCGCGATGCGCGCGTCTTCGATGATTTCTACGCCGGTCATGTGCACCGGCTGACAGGCCAGTTGTACGCGATGACCGGCAGCCTCGCCGAGGCGGAGGACCTGGTGCAGGAGGCCTTCGCGCGGGCCTGGCAGAACTGGGAGAAGGTGTCCGGATACGCCGACCCGGCAGCGTGGGTGCGTTCGGTGGCCTGCCGCATCAGGGTGAGCGTCTGGCGGAAGGCGGTCAACCGTCTCACGGCCCATCGACGTCACGGTGTGCTCGACGACGTTCCCGGAGCGAGCCCTGACTACGTCGCGATCGTCGCGGCGTTGCGGCGTATCCCGTACGAGCAGCGGCGGGCGATCGTGCTGCATCATCTCGTCGGGCTGTCCGTCGAGGAGACCGCGCGGGAGACCGGTGTCGCGTCGGGCACGGTCAAGGCCCGGTTGTCGCGCGGGCGTCAGCTGATGGCTCCCCATCTGTCCGACATCGCGGGTGACCGCCCGCGCGGTGCCGGTGGCCGGCCCCGATCGGGACCGGCGACCGTGCCCCCTCGCGACGTACCCGCTGCCGCGACCGATGCCGTCGGCTCCGCCGACCGGGAGGTGCACCACCATGACTGAGGACTTCGAAGCCGTCCTTCGCCGCGGATCCGAGGAGGTTGCCGCGCGGACCAGCGCACGCCCCGCAGCGGCTGTCCGGGCTCGTGGCGACGACCTGCGTCGCCGCCGTCGGTCGGTTGTCACGGCTCTGGCGGTCGTCCTGGTCGCGTCGGTGGCCGGCGGTACCTTCGCACTGACCACCCCTTCGCGGAAGGATTCTCCGCCCGGTGTGGTCGGCACCCCGACCGCACCGGTCTCGACCCCGTCGGCCACCGCACCCCGGTGCCGTTCCCTGGTCGTGCCTCCGGAGGTCAAGGAGGCCGTAACTGCGGCCTATCGGCGTGCGCAGCCGGGGCTGACGCACTTCGTCCCGGTCAAAGGCACGTTCTATTACGGCGAGTGCGGGGGCGTCTTCCACGCGGGGACCTCCTTCACCCCCACGGCCGATGCGACCGAAGGGGAGCTGGTCCAACTCCAGGACGCCGGGGGTGCGGAGAAGTACTTCACCAAGTCCGGGGGCGGCGCGTGGACCTTTGTGGCAAGTGACGGGTTCCCTCGCGATGCCCGGGGCTGCGCCGCCGTTCCTGAGATTCCGGCACGACTGGCCGAGCTCTGGGACGGCTGTCTGGCCCGGCCCTGACCCCCTGAGGGTGCCGGGGGTGGCGCGCGGGACCCTGTCGACGTGACAGGTGAGCACCGCGCGCACCCCGGTTTCGTTCGGCGAACTCCGCCGCCTGCCACCTCAGTCGGTGGGCCGCGGTCTCAGGCTGTCGTCACTCCCGGACGAAAGCATCACGAATGCCTCGCCGTCGACAAATCGGTGGGCGCGGAAGCCCGTCATGCCGACGGCAGTCAGTGCTTGCGGCGGAACCGGAGACGGGGGCGTGGCGATGTTTCCGTCAGTCCGAGCCCGGCGCCGTAGAACGTGATGTCGTCCTCAGGACCATTGTGGAATCGTTTGACCACACGCTGGACGGGCCAGATGACCGAACCGTCCGGCAGATGAAGGGCGATGTTCATCTCGGCAGTCGGTCCGTCGCCGTTGACGACCCATGCACCACCGCCGTTCTGTCGGACGGTCTCGCCGACGTAGGTACCCAGAGCGAACAGCCTTGGCCCCAGGCCTGTCGCAAGGAGCCCCCCGGCCACGGCAACCCCGTGGTCGCTGTGCTGCACCATGAACCGCTCGACGTCTCGGAGGCTTCCGGGAGTGAAGTCGGCCCTGTAGCCGGAGCTGTTGAGAGCGCGGGCGATCCACCGGGCGCTCGTGAGGATGTCGTCACGGAGAGGGGTCACCTCAGGCTCACCCGATCTCCCCCCGCACCTCACCGTGCATCCGCTGCTGCTGGACCCCATGGTCGTCGTCCTCCCCGACGACCACCCCCTCGCGGCGCGAACCCCCTTGGATACCAACCCCCTTCACCTGGACGAACTCCGCGACGAGTCCTGGGTGACCATCCGCGCGGCGCGTCAGCAGTTCGACCAGGCAACCGCCGAGGCCGCGTTCACTCCCAGTATCAGGTTCCGGACGGCCTCCTACGACGTCGCCCAGGCCTTGGTCGGGACCGGCATCGGCGTGGCGCCGGTCTCCCGCCTGGCCCTGACCCGACGCCCGGGCACCACCCACCGCGAACTCGCGCGACCCTGGCTCCACCGCCAACTCCACGCGGTGACCCCGGCCGAGGCGTCCCTGATTCCCCTGACCGTGGTCTTCCTGACCCTTCTGCGCGGCATCGTCGAGACCACATCCACACACCGTGGCACGGTTCCTGTCAGACCGAGACGTGCGACCTGGTGGACGCGGTGGCGGGCGGCTCGTCGTCCAAGGGCTCCGCGGACCGCTGACCGAGGCGCTTCCGCGCTCCGGCTAGGCGAGGTCGTTGTCGTCGATCCAGTTCCCGTGGAAGCCGAAGGGCACACGATGGGGCAGGTGCACCCGCGCGACCGGAGCGGCGCCCAGGTCGGCCGCGTCGAGGACGACCAGTTCGGCACGGCCGGCGTGGGCGTCGTGGACGACCGAGAGAATCCAGCCGTCGTCCTCGCACACGGCGTCCCGGCGCGGTACGAAGGCGGGCTCCATCGTGACCCGTCCCGGACCGTAGTCATGGACGGTGGTGTCACCCGTGCGGGTGTCGACCTTGACCAGCGGGCCGGTGCCGAAGCCGTCGGTGGGGTCGCGCTCGACGTCGTCGGTGATCATCAGACCGTGGGCGCTGAACCCGGCGAACCATCCGTAGCGGTGCGCACGGCCGGTCAGCGCGGGATCGACGCGCGGGAACTCGACGCGGTATTCGCTGATCACCTCCTCGTTGACGCTGCCCCGGTCGGTGTTGACGGTCCAGCGCACCAGCGTCGGCTCGGAATCGCTCGGCCCCCAGACGTCCCTGACGAACATGCGGTCGTACCGGATGACGTCCATCGTCAGCGAACCGTCGGCGTTGTCGAAGGCGTTGAGGACGTGGAAGACGAAGCAGCGGGGCGCCTCGATCCAGCGCACCTGTGCCGCCGTCCCGTCGATCGGCAGGATCCCGATCCGCGCGGGGTGGCGGTCGTCCCAGGTGAGGGGCAGTCGGGTGAGGGGCCCGCCGCCCTGTGCGAGACGTCGGGCGGCGGCCAGGGTGACAGGGAGGTCGAGCACGACCACGCGGGATTCCGTGAGCGCCATGTCGTGGACCATCGGGCCGTCGTCGACGTCGATGTCACTGCTGTGCCTGGCCGCGCCGTCGGCTCCGAGCACCACGTAACGGAGCGAGCTGTGACGCGGGTTGTAGGTGATGGCGTGCAGGTCGCCGGTGACCGGGTCGACCTTCGGATGGGCGGTGAAGCCGCGGCTGAGAGCGCCGTCGCAGTCCCAGATCGCCATACGGTCGAGGTCCGGGCTGATCTCCACCGGCGGCCTGCCGGCCTCGATGAGGGTGAGGATGCGGCCGGCGTGGCTGAGGACGTTCGTGTTGGGCGCGCCCCGCTCGCTCTCGACGAACCGGCTGCGGTACCACTCGGCCTTGCCTTCACGCAGCCGGATGCCGTGCACCATCCCGGCTCCGTTGAACCAGTGGTGGGTGGCCGGGTCGACATCGCCGCGGGGGTTCGGGCCGATCCGCAGGTAGCGGCCGTTGAGTTCGCGCGGCAGTTCACCGGTGACGGGCAGAGAGGACGTAGTCGTCTCCTCTTGGAGAGGAGCGTAGTTGCCCGCGACGAGGTACCGGTTGGTGAAAGTTTCACTGGTCACGTTGTCTCCCTTCGACCGACCATGACTACGGTACGGTCGGGACGTTCCAATCTGGAATATTGAGATTCAGAACATCTGGACCAGGAGACAGCGATGCCGACCACCCTTCCGATGAGCGCGTATGTCGTGCTCGGCCTGCTGGACCGGCACCCCGGGGCGACTCCGTACCAACTCGACCAGCACATCCGCGGGAGCATCGGGTACTTCTGGTCCTTCCCCCGCTCGCAGCTCTACGAGGAGGCCGGGCGGCTGGTGCGGCACGGCCTGGTCGTGGAACACCAGGAGCGAGGCGGCCGCCGTCGCCGTACGTTGTCACTCACGGACGAAGGCCGACGAGAGCTACGGCAGTGGCTCACCACCCCTACGCAGGCGGTGACCGAGATCCATGACGAGGGTCTGCTGCGACTGTATTTCCAGTCCCCGGACTTCGCGGACGCCGAGAACGACGGCGACGCGGTGGGCCGCCTCGCCGCGGAGCAGATCCAGGCCCACGGGGCCCGGCTGGCGGAATACGAGGGGCTGGTGGCGTCCGGGCGGCTCGGGGCCGGATCGCCGCAACGCGCCACCTTGGAGGTGGGGCTGCGGTTCGAGCAGATGATCATCGGCTTCTGGCGGGAGATCGCCGCTGCCTCCACGTACCCGTCGGAGCCGACGCGATGACGCGTGACCGCCACGTCCAGGAACCGCCGTCCACAGAGGACCGTCCGCACCGCCGCACCGCCCGGCGGGCTGGTTCGGCGCCCGCCTGATACCGCTGGCCCGAGGGACAGGAGCGCACCCGCACCCTCCTGGACAACTGCCCGCCGAGGGTGCTGTCCGCCCCGCCGCTGAGCCCGGCGCATCTGCGCGATGAAGCCGACCGCCCGCGCCCCGGCACGCTGCCGTTCATCCACGTCCTGCCTACGGGCCGGAGCCGGCCCGTACGCGACACCGGCCTCGCCGCCTATGCGTCAGCTGGCACCGCCGTGATGGGCGAGGCCTGCCTCGCCCCGGAGGGCCGGGTGCCCGCCCCGCGGCTGTGCTGCGTCGTGAACGCGGCGATCTTGCCGGCCGGCCTGCAGCGCTCGATCGGAGCGGCTCACACACCGCGCACGGGAGCCGGAACGGCGGCAACACCGTGGCGCTGACGTCAGAGCGACTGCTCGATGGGCGGTGTCGACGTATCCCGCTACGGCCCCGCCCTCCCCCCGCGCAGCGCATCTCTGCCGTCGGCTTCGGATGCCTCCGGGATGGCATATAGTTGCGCGACACATGCAACTGGTTGAGGACGTCACGAGAGGCACAGGCGTGGGCCATCCGCCCCCCGAGAGGGATCACAGCACGTCACCCGGGGAGTCCGAGGGCTCTGAGCCCATCCGGCAGCTTTCCGAGGGCGTCGACCGCCTGATGCGGATGTTCATCCGCACCCGCGCGCAGCTGCTGGACCGGGCTCGCGACGACATCGACTGGTCGGTCCAGATCTTGATGAGCGTGCTGGTGAAGCACGGACCCATGCGAGTCAAGAAGCTGGCGGAGTTGGTCGACTCCGACCCCTCCACCGTCAGCCGTCACGTGGCACAACTCGTACGTGACGGCTTCCTCGAGAAGCGCTCCGACGCCGATGACGGCCGCGCATGCCAGCTGGTCGCCACCGACAAGGCGCGGCACTCCGTCGCCGACCGGACACGGTCGCGCGACGCGCACTTCGAGGAGATGCTCCACGCATGGGACAACCATGATCGCGAGAAGCTGGCCACACTGCTGGTGCGCTTCATCGACGACTTCGAAACGTACAAGACCGCGCTCGCGGCAAAGGACTGGAAGGGTTTCCGTCCGCCGGTGAGCCAGGAGGAGTCCACCGCATGAGTTCCACCAGCGCCGCGTCCGCCGGGACCGGCCCCGCCGGTACGGGGGAAGCGCCGAGAACCGGCTACACCCACCAGCAGATCATGGTGATCCTGTCCGGACTGCTGCTCGGGATGTTCCTGGCGGCCCTCGACCAGACCGTCGTCTCGACGGCGATCTACAAGATCGGTGAGAGCCTCAACGGGCTGACCGCGCAGGCATGGGTGACCACCGCGTTCCTCATCACCTCGACGATCGCCACCCCGATGTACGGCAAGCTGTCCGACCAGTACGGACGCAAGCCCTTCTTCCTCTTCGCCATCGCGGTGTTCATCACCGGCTCGGCGCTCTGCACGCTCTCCACCTCGATGTACATGCTCGCCGCGTTCCGCGCCTTCCAGGGCATAGGCGCGGGCGGTCTGTTCTCCCTCGCCTTCGCGATCATCGGTGACATCATCCCGCCGCGTGAACGGGCGAAGTACCAGGGGTACTTCATGGCCGTCTTCGGCACGTCGAGCGTGCTCGGGCCGGTGGTGGGCGGCGCGCTGGCCGGCCAGAACACCCTCCTCGGCATCGACGGCTGGCGCTGGATCTTCCTCATCAACGTACCGATCGGCATCGTGGCGCTCATCGTGGTGGCCAAGGTCCTCCACCTGGAGCACAACCGGCGCGAGCACCGCATCGACTTCGCGGGCGCCGTCTCGCTCATGGTCGCCCTGGTGCCGCTGCTGATCGTCGCGGAGCAGGGCAGGACGTGGGGCTGGGGTTCCACCTCCTCCGTCGTCTGCTACGTCATCGGCGCGCTCGGCATCGTCAGCTTCCTGTTCGCCGAACGCCGGGCCGGAGACGACGCCCTGCTGCCGATGCGCCTCTTCCGCAACGGTGTGTTCGCCGTGGGCGCCGCCCAGTCGACGATCATCGGTATCGGCATGTTCGGCGGCATCACGCTGCTGCCGCTCTACCTGCAGCTCGTCAAGGGCAACTCCCCCACCAAGGCCGGGCTGCTGACCCTGCCCCTGGTGCTGGGCATCATGGCGCTCTCGGTCGTCGCGGGCCAGATCACCTCACGTACCGGCCGATACAAGATCTTCCCGATCATCGGCGGCGGCCTGCTCGTCATCGGCATGCTCATGCTGTGGCGGCTGACGGCCGACAGCGGCCTCGTGTACACCGACCTCGCCATGTTCGTGGTCGGCGCCGGCCTCGGTCTGAACATGCAGACCATCGTGCTGGCCATGCAGAACGCCGTGCCCCCGCGCGACATCGGTGTCGCCACCTCGTCCACCACGTTCTTCCGGCAGATGGGCGGCACGGCGGGCGTCGCCGTGTTCTTGTCGATCGTCTACTCCGTGGTGGGCGACAAGATCAGCGAGGCCTTCGCCGACGCGCGCGGCACGGCCGCCTTCCAGGCCGCGGCCCAGGCCCACCCCGACCAGGTCAAGACGCTCACATCCGCGTCCTCCGGTTCGGTGGGCACGCTGAACGACACGTCGTTCCTCAGCCACCTCGACCCGGTCCTCGCCCACCCCTTCAAGGTCGGCTTCACGAACGCGGTCACGGTGGCGTTCCTGGTCGGCGCCGCGGTGCTGGTGTTCGCCTTCGTACTGGCCTTCTTCATCAAGGAGGTACCGCTGCGCACCACGGCGGCGGCATTCACCAAGGAGCCCGCCGAGACCGAAGCGAAGTAGGAGGACCGAGGGGCCGAGAGGACGGAGAGGCCCCGGACGGACCCGGACCCTGAACGCCGTGGGAAGCCATGCCTTCCCACGGCGTTCAGCGCTTTTCCCTCGACGCCCGGTGCCGCCGGGAGGGCCGGACCTTGCTCGCCTTCGACTGGCAGCACATGTCGTTTCGCGTCGCACCTCAGAAGGTTGGGGGTCCTGGTCGACCTGCCTGGCCACTGAGCCCGTATCCCGACGGTGACTACTTCATCTTCCTCGCGGAGGACTTTCGCTTCGGCAGCTTCGGCCACCGAGCTCCCTGTAGCAGATCAGGGTGGCGGCCAGGCCGAGGAAGGCGAGGAAGCGCGAGCCCCTTCCCTAACCGGGCGGCCGGCTCGCGGAGTTCATCAGGAACCAGACGCTTCGACAGATCAGGCCCCCCCCCCCGCAGGACCGGCATCATGCCTTGATCGGTGCGGCCGACCTGGCGGCCTGCTCGATCTTCGCGCAGTAGGCTGCACGGGCTTCCTCGTCGACCTGCTTCTCGTGTTCGGCGCGCATCCCGGTCCGGCCGTCGATGCCCTCGCGCAGGATGTCGGCGTGTCCGGCATGTCGGTTGGACTCGCCGAGGACATGGACCAGGATGGCGAACAGGTTCGTGTCGGCATATGGCTCCGGCCACCACGGCACGTGGCCCAGGGCGTCGAGGGGAAGCTCGTTGATCGTCGCGTCCGAGTGTTCCCATGTGCGCCGGTAGAACCCGATGATCTGATCGCGGGTCTCGTCCTCAGTCGCCCACAGATCGCTGCCGTAGGAGTGGTCCTGCCACCTTGGCAGCGGTTCCGGGGTAGGGCGGTCGAAGACCTCGCCGAAGTACCTGGCCTCGACACTGGCCACGTGTTTGACCAGACCGAGGAGGTTGGTCCCGGTCACTGTCAACGGTCGGCGGGCGTCGTATTCGGACAGGCCGTCGAGTTTCCAGAGCAGTGCCTCGCGATCCCGCCGCAGTCTCCCGTGCAGGTTGTCCTTCGCGAATTCATCGATCATGCGGCATGAGCCTGCCATGGGCCGCTCGTGGTCTCAAGATCCCGTACATGGTCCGCGACGACTGGCGGAGCCGAGGCCTGGCCCTGGCCGCCGCCCTGACCTGCTACAAGAAGCTCGCGCAACGTGCCACGTGAGACAACCTCTGAGTCAGAACACTGCCGACACCTGACTTTAGTCGAAGGAGAGTGCCTGGGAAGTGGTCGTCATTGGACCATCCTCCGCGATTCGCCCCCTCCCGCGCGGCATCCCGACTTCGGTCGCGAAGCCCCTATTTCCCGATCCCTCCCAGGGATTTCCGCAACTCCCCGAACGCGGACCGGAGTTCCCTGCTGAACAGGTCAGGCACCTCCCAGGCCGCGAAGTGGCCGCCCCTGTCGACCTTGTTGTAGTAGAAGAGGTCGTGGTAGCTGCGCTCGGCCCAGCTCCGCGGTGCCTGGTAGATCTCGCCGGGGAACACCGTGATCGCGGCCGGGAGGGAGACCGACACGGCGTTGAAGTTGTTGGCGTTGTTCTCCCAGTAGAGACGCGAGGACGACACGGCGGTGTTCGTGACCCAGTAGAGCGTGATGTCGTCGAGCATCTCGTCCTTGGTGAGCACCCGTTCGGGGTGCCCGTCGCTGTAGGTCCACGCGGCGAACTTGTCGTACATCCAGGCGGCCAGTCCGACGGGCGAGTCCGTCAGTCCGTACCCTTCGGTCTGCGGACGGGTGACCATCATGGCGGAGTATCCCGATCCCGTCTTGTAGAAGGTGGCGAGCTTCTCGTAGGCGGCCTTCTCGTCGGCGGTCAGGCCGGCTGGGACAGGGTCACCGCAGGCGAGCTTCTTCGCGATGTCGGCGGGGACCGTGGCCGGGAAGTTCACGTGGATGCCCAGAAGTCCCGCGGGCTTCTGGATCGCCATCTTGTCCGAGATCACGGCGCCCCAGTCGCCGCCCTGGGAGACGTAGTGCTCGTACCCGAGGCGCTCCATCAGCACGGCCCAGGCACGTGCGATCCGGTCCGGGTTCCAGCCGGTGGTGGTCGGCCTCTCGGAGAACCCGTACCCGGGCATGGACGGTATGACCAGGTGGAAGGCGTCCTCCGCGCGTCCCCCGTGTGCCGTGGGGTTGCTGAGCGGGTCGATCACCTTGAGGAATTCCAGGACGGACCCGGGCCAGCCGTGGGTCAGGATCAGGGGCAGCGCGTTCTCATGACGGGATCGGACGTGGATGAAGTGGATGTCGAGTCCGTCGATCTCCGTCGTGAACTGCGGCAAGGAGTTGAGCTTGTCCTCGATCTTCCGCCAGTTGTAGCTCGTCCCCCAGTAGTGGGCGAGCTCTTTCATCGTCGCCAACTGAACGCCCTGGGACTGGTCCTTGACCGTCTCCCGGTCCGGCCACCGTGCCGCCATGATGCGTCGCCGCAACTCGGTGAGCTCCCGCTCCGGTATGTTCACGCGGAAGGGGCGGATGCTCGCTCTCTCTCCGGCCGCCACGGGTTTTCCGGAGTACCTGTTGGCGTAGAGGCCGAAAGCACCGGTGGCCACCGCGGTCATCGCGGCGGCCGAGGTGGAGAGGAACAGACGCCGGGACGGCAGCCGGAGATTTTCTGACATGGTGGATCTCCTTGGGTGAATCCATCGTTTCCGGGAGAGCACCCTCGAGAGCCGAATGTCTCATCAGCCGTGCGTCCCATGTGCGTCTCATCGGCCAGATGTCTCGTCGCGCCACCGGGAAATCCGGCACAGAATTCCTGCGGCTGACACGGCACACCCGGGAGCGACACTCCGTTCCTGCCGCCGGCACCGCTCTCCTGCGGTCGCGGCTGAATTCCCGCCGCCGGGCGACCCGCCCCCGGCCCGGAGACGGCGGCGACAAGCCGTCGACGCCGGCCACCGTAGTCAGCACTGCCGACACTCACCTAGCCGGCGTCATCACTGGACGTAACATTAGGTACCCCTCCGTGAGCGCGCAACTTGGGGACCGAAAGTGCGTGTGACCTGGCATTGCGGGGCAACCGGTCTCCGAGACAGGTCCTGACGATCCAGAAAGGCGGCCCCCGACGATGCGGATGTTGCGGCCGGACAGACCCCATGCAGCCGGTTCGATCCCGAGCGGTCCGGTGACGGTGACGGCTCCCCGTGGCCGGGGCGCACAGGACGCGACCCGTCCGGGCCCGGGCCGGGTGTCGGCATGACGAGCACCCAGGACGAGCCGACGGTGGCCTCGCGCGGCGTCGGCAGGTCGGACCCCGCGACGGTCCAGGAACGCGCGAGGCGTATACGACGCCGCCTTGAGCGTCTGATCGGTATCGCGGCGACGGAGGGCAACACCCTCACCGCCCTGCGCAACGGAGACGAGATCTTCCCGGCGATGCTGGCCGCCATCCGGTCCGCGGAACACACCGTCGACATGATGACGTTCGTGTACTGGAAGGGCGACATAGCCCGGGAGTTCGCGCGGGCGCTGGCGGACAGAGCACGGGCGGGTGTGCGGGTGCGCCTGCTGCTGGACGGCTTCGGCAGCCGCCTGATCGAAAAGGACCTGCTGCGGGCGATGGAGCAGGCGGGCGTGCAAGTCGCCTGGTTCCGCAAGCCGTTGGCGCTCTCGCCGTTCAAGCAGAATCACCGCTGCCATCGCAAGGTCCTCGTCGTGGACGAACAGACGGCCTTCACCGGCGGGGTGGGCATCGCGGAGGAGTGGTGCGGCGACGCGCGCACGGAGCACGAGTGGCGTGACACGCACGTCGAACTCCGCGGGCCGGCCGTGGACGGCGTCGCCGCCGCGTTCGCGCAGAACTGGGCAGAGTGCCACGACGAACTCTTCGACGACCGCGACCGGTTCGTCCCGCACCGGCCGGACGGCGACGCGGTGGTGCAGGTCGTGCGCGGCTCGGCCAGCTTCGGTTGGCAGGACATGCAGACCCTGATCCGCGTGATGCTGGAGTCGGCCGAGGACCGCTTCCGGCTGGCGACCGCCTATTTCTCACCGGACGCCTACTTCATCGAACTCCTCTGTGCCACCGCCCGCCGAGGCGTGGAGGTCGAGATCCTGCTGCCCGGCCCGCACACCGACAAGCGGGTATGTCAGCTGGCCGGGCAGAACTACTATGAGGATCTCACCGCCTGCGGCGTGAAGATCTACCAGTACCAGCCGACGATGATGCACGCCAAGGTCATCACCGTGGACGGCGTCGCCTCCCTGGTCGGCTCCACCAACTTCAACCGCCGGTCCCTCGATCACGACGAGGAGATCATGCTCGCGGTGCTGGACCAGCGGTTCACCGCGGTCCTCGACGGTCATTTCGACGAGGACGTCAAAGCCGCCACGCTGATCAAGGAAGGGCGCTGGAAGCGGCGCTCCGTGGTGCAGCGGGCACGCGAGGCGGCCGTCGTACCGATCCGCCGCTTCCTCTAGCCTCCTTCCACCTGCCGACTGGCCGGCCGACCGGGAGACCGGCCAGTCTGCCAGTCGGCCCGGGAACGGAGCGCGGTACGCATGCGGACCCCCGCGTGCCGGGCACGGCACACGCGACACGAGCGACGCGCCTCACACCACGGATGCGTCACACCACGTAGGCCGCACACCGCAAGGCCGATCGCTCAGGTGCGAGGCGGACGCGTCGCGGTCTCGAGGTAGAACGCGTCGATGCTCTGGACGGCCTGCTCGAACTCCGCGAGGTTCACCGGCTTGGTGACGTAGGCGTTGGCGTGGCTGTTGTACGCCCCGACGACGTCGTCGGGTGCCGCGGACGTGGTGAGGACGACCACGGGGATGGTCTGCAGGTCCTCGTCGGCCTTCAGGACGCGGAGCAGGTCCCGGCCGTTCATCCGGGGCATGTTCAGGTCGAGCACGATGAGATCGGGGCGCGCGTTGTCCTGGGTGCGCAGGTATTCCAGCGCGGCCACTCCGTCGGTGACCTGGACCAGGTTGCGGGCCCCTCGCTCGGAGAGAGCTTCCTCGATCAGCATGGCGTCGGCGATGTCGTCCTCGACGAGCAGCACGTCGAAGGGGCGGGCGGGGGTGGTCATCATCGGACGCTCCATGGGTGCTTCGTCGGAGTGGTGGAAGAGCCCCGGCCAGCGGCGTCGGGCGCCTTGGCGCGTCATGTCGCACGCCTCGCCGATCTGTGGGTATCCGGCGCCCGCGCGGGCGGCCTCGGCGGCCGCGTCCCGCTGGAGCCGTTCGGCGGCCCGTTGGAGGTGGGTCAGTACGTGCAGCCGGGTCAGGGCCCGCGTCGGTTCGTCCGCTGACGGGGGATGTGGGGGGTCTTCCAGGAGTTGCAGGGCGATGCGCCGCGCGAGATCGCCGACCGCCGCATCCGCGACTGCGGCCGTCTCCTGCGGGGTGGTCCGCACGACGAAGTTCTTGCCAGGCACACCCGCACACTAGGCCCCGGACGGCCCCCGCGACAACAACGGTTGTCGCTCGCCCTCTACAGTGTGCGCTGCGCCGCTTCGAAGGCGGCCGTCACAGTGGAGGAGTCGAGGAATGACCGGCGACGAGAGGATTCCGCGTGCGCGGGGGCTTTCCACGTGGACGACGCGGCGATGGCTTCGTGTCGGGGTGGCCGTCTCCTTGACCGTCCTGGCCCTGCTCGGTGTGACCGGAGCGTGGATCCTCGGACGGACGGCGTCGATCAGCGACAGTCTCGTGGACGTGAAGTCCCCCGCCCTGACCACCTCGATCCGCCTGGAGTCGGCACTCCTCAACCAGGAGACCGGTATCCGGGGTTACGGGCTCACCGGCACGCCGGACTTCCTCAAACCCTATCGGCAGGGACTCGCCGACCAGAAGACGTACACCGCGACGCTCTCGGAGCTGCTCCAGGGCGACAGGGCCGGTCTGCGTGATCTGAGGGCCGTCCAGGACGCCGTGGAGACGTGGCAGGACCGGTTCGCCCGGCCGATCGCCGCCTCTCCGGCCGGAGCGCCCTCGGCGCTGGCCACCGAGCGTGCCGCGGAAGGCAAGACGGCCTTCGACAAGGTCCGTGCGAGCATGGCCACCCAGCAGGACGGGCTGCGGTCCGGCCGGGTCCGGGCGCGTGCGGACCTCGCTTCCACGATGAAGGTGCGGAACTGGTTGTTCAGCGCGATCGCCGTACTCATCGCCGTCCTGGCGGGAGTGGTCTTCGACGCGCTGCGCCGTGGCATCACCTCACCGCTGGAGCGGCTCGGGGCGGACGCGCGGGCCGTCGCCGACGGCGACTTCGCCCGTCCCATCACCCCGACCGGTCCGGCGGACCTGCGGCAGTTGAGCGGCGAGATCGACTCCATGCGTCAACGGCTCGTACGTGAGCTGGAGTTCAGCGAGGACGCACGACTGCGTCTCGACGAGCAGTCCACGGAGCTCCAGCGGTCCAACGCGGAGCTGGAGCAGTTCGCCTACGTGGCCTCGCACGATCTCCAGGAACCCCTGCGCAAGGTCTCCAGCTTCACCCAGTTGCTGCAGCGGCGCTACGGGGGGCAACTCGACGACCGGGCCGATCAGTACATCGACTTCGCGGTCGACGGCGCGAACCGTATGCAGACCCTCATCAACGACCTCCTCGAGTTCTCGCGTGTCGGTCGCGTCCACCACGCCCATCAGAGTGTCGACCTCAACGCGGTGATGAAGCGGAGCCTTTCCGCGCTCAGCGTCGGCATCGAGGAGGCGGGCGCCGTGATCACCCGGGACGAGCTGCCGACGCTGGTGGCCGACCCCACGCAGATGGGCATGCTGTGGCAGAACCTGATCGGCAACGCCGTCAAGTTCCGCCGCCCGCAAGAGGCACCGAAGATCCATGTGTCCGCCGAACAGGACGGTGGGCTGTGGAAGTTCACGGTCACCGACAACGGCATCGGGATCGCGCCCGAGTACGCCGAGAAGGTGTTCGTGATCTTCCAGCGGCTCCACACCAAGGACGCGTACCACGGCAGCGGCATCGGGCTGGCCATGTGCAGGAAGATCGTCGAGTTCCACGGCGGAACGATCTTCGTGGACCCGGAGTACACCGGCGGCACCCGCATCACGTTCACCCTGGCCGGTGAGCCCTCGGAGACGGGCCTCCCGTCCGCCGCTCCGGAGGAGGAGCGCCCCGCGGTACCGCCGACTCCTTGAGCATCGTCACGGGCTCGGCTGCCGCTCCTGCCGTCGCCGCGGCGGGAGCCGGCGCGTGACTGCCGCCTGGCCCGTCCCCGCACGGGCCAGGGGCGACGTCCGTCCTCTTGTCTCAGGTGGGCGACTTGTCCGAGAGCGTCCTGGTGAACGGGGTCACCGGGCGCTCGATGCGCGTGCCGTCGACGGTGATGTCCACCGCCTCGTTGTAAAAGGCGAGGAGGTCCTTGACGGCGCCCACCGCGGGCAGTGGCTCCGGGTAGCTCCAGACCACGTTCGGCGGGACATCGGTGGCGTCTCCCTCACATCGCCAGGACCAGTACGCGGCGGTGCCCTTGTAGGGGCAGCCGGTGCTGTGGTCGGTCGCTTCGAGCAGATCCAGCCGGACGTCCTCGCGCGGGATGTAGTACCGCGTGGGCAGGCCGGTCTCGAAGAGCAGGACCGGACGGTGGGTGTCGGCGACGAGCACGCCGTCGATCTCGACCCGGACGTGCCGGCCGCTGGGGATGGCGTCGACCCGTTTGTGCGGGTCGCGGGGGTGGACGAAGATCTCTTCCGTCTCCTCGTACCAGTGGTCCAGGCCCCGTCCTACACGCCGGAACCACTCGAAGGCGACGTGACCGGCCAGGTCGTCGGCCGGAAACGTCCAGGCCGCGTTCTCCAGCACGTCACCGTCGACGTCGAGGTCGTAGAAGATCCGCGATCCGGTGTGCGTGCCGGTCCGGGGGTTCTTCGCGGGGCGGAGCAGGTCCTCGCGGACGTCCTCGCGCGGAAAGGCGTAGAGCGGTACCGGCACCCCTGGCTCCCACACGAGGAGGGGGTGCCTGCTGTCGACGACGGTGACCTCCCCGGTACGGCCGCGCACCCACCGTCCGCTCGGCTCCCAGAGGATGCCTTCGGGGGTTGCTCTGACGTCCGGCGCGGTGGGGAACGTGGTCATCGGCTCTCCTTCTGCTCGGTCACGCGGGATGACTGCGGGTAGCCACCGGCCGACCGCCTCGTCCGCGGGGGCTCGTCCCACCTTGCGGCGGGTACTCCCGGTGTTCAAGGCGAACGGCTTCCGGGCGGGCGGAACACATCCCCGGCGGCTGAGGGGGTACCCGGCCGTCATGGCGAAGCTGCACGTTCCGGGGCGAGACGATCATCACGGCAGGGACGAGGTACTGCCGCCGGACGAGGTGGGCCCGGAGCCCCGGGTGGAGCGCGCCGCGCCGGACAGTCCGGCGAAACTGCCGAGGCGGGCCTGGGGTGCGGCGCTGAAGGGCGCGGTGCGCGAGTTCAAGGACGACGAGCTGGTCGACCGCGCGGCGGCGCTGACGTACTACGGCGTGCTGGCGCTGTTCCCGGCACTGCTGGTGCTCGTGTCCCTGCTGGGCATCATCGGCAGATCCGCGACGGACAAGCTGCTGGACAATCTCCGGCAGCTCACCCCCGGCTCGGCCCACTCCATCATCACCAGGGCCGTCGAACAGCTGCGGGACAACGCCGGCGCGGGCTCGGTCCTGGCGATCGTCGGCATCGTCCTGGCGGTGTGGTCGGCCTCCGGATACGTCGCGGCGTTCATCCGCGCCGCGAACGCGGTCTACGACATCCCGGAGGGCCGTCCGGTGTGGAAGATCCTGCCGGTGCGGGTCGGCGTGACCGTCGCGCTGATGATCCTCGCGGTCGCCGGGTCCGTCATCGTGGTCTTCTCCGGTGGAGTTGCTCGGCAGGCCGGACGCGCACTGGGTGTGGGAGACACAGGACTGGCGGTGTGGTCGGTCGCGAAGTGGCCCGTGCTCGTCGTTCTGGTCACCGTCATGATCGCGATCCTGTACTGGGCGAGTCCGAACGCCAAGGTGAAGGGCTTCCGTTGGATCACCCCGGGCAGCCTCCTGGCTCTCGTGATCTGGATGATCGCCTCCGCCGGATTCGCCTTCTACGTGGCGAATTTCGCTTCGTACAACAAGACCTACGGCACGATGGCGGGCGTCATCGTCTTCCTCGTGTGGCTGTGGATCAGCAATCTGGCGATCCTGCTGGGGCTGGAATTCGACGCCGAGACGATCCGCCAGCGGGCCATCGCCGGGGGTCACCCGCCGGAGGCGGAGCCATACACCCAGCCGCGCGACACCCGCACGTGGAACGAGAAGGACCGCCGCCGGCTCCGCGACCTCTGACCGCGCCACGTGAGCCCCGCACACCAGGTCGGCACGCACACTCCTGACCGCGCACGCACGCCGATACGGGCCCGCCGCGACGGCGCGGGCGCCGCACGCCACACCCCGCCGCCCGCGCCGGGCAAGTGCGTACTGCCGCGGATTTCCGGCGGGACCGGGTGCGCGCGCCGGTCTCCGCGCTCCGGCCGCCCGTCTCCGTGCTCCGGCCCGTGCCGGGCTGATTCTCGATGCCTGCCCTGAACTGCCCGGTCGGGGGTACCCGCCTCATCACCGAACGCCGGTGCCCATGACAAGGCCCGGCGGTGACCGAGAAGTCCGGCAGGAGGTGATGGTCGTGTCGAGTGTGCGGTCGCACACGGAGAGGCCCGGCACGCAGGCGCAGGCGCAGGGGTCCGGATCGGATCAGGTGGGTGAGCTGGTGCACCGGGCCTCACAACAGCTGACCGAGCTGGTTCGGGGTGAACTCCGCCTGGCGCAGGCGGAGATGAAGGAGAAGGGCAGGCATTACGGCAAGAGCGGTGGACTGTTCGGGGGCGCCGGGATCGTGGGCTTCCTGATGCTTCAGGCTCTGGTGGTCGCCGCGATCGCCGCTCTGGCGGTGCCGCTGCCGGTGTGGGCAGCGGCGTTGATCGTCACCGGGGTGCTGGGCGCGATCGCCGCGGTCCTGGCCCTGACCGGGAAGAAGCAGGTCGGACGGGCGGCGCCGCCCGTGCCTGAGCAGACCATCGACAACGTGAAGGCCGATGTGGCCGAGATCAAGAGGAGTGCCCACCGATGAGCAAGCCGTCCGACCACGACCGGACCGCCGCCACCCCCGACGAGCTGCGTGAGCAGGTCGAGCAGACCCGTTCCGAGCTCGGTGAGACCGTCCAGGCGCTCGCCGACAAGACCGATGTCAAGGCCCGGGCCAAGGAGAAGACGGCTGAGGTCAAGGAGAAGACCGTGGAGGTCAAGGAGCAGACCGTGGCGAAGGCCGGAGAGCTGAAGGCGAAGGCCGCCCAGGCGGCGCACTCGGTCCAGGAGAGGCTTCCGGACCAGGTGAAGGACAAGGCGGCGCAGACCGCGGCGCAGCTCCGGGAGAAGACCGCGCAGGCCGGGAGCGTGTGGGAGGAGAAGGCTCCCGAACAGGTCCGGGTGCAGACCGCTCAGGGCGCCCGCGCGGTACGGGAGAACCGCAAGCTGCTGGTGGCGGCAGGGGGTGCGACGGTGCTCGCGTGGCTGATCTTCCGCCGGAAGAAGGGCTGACGCCGGTGAACGCCTCGAGGGCCGCCTACAAGCCGGTCGGACTCGCCCTGGGTGTTGCCGGCGGTCTGCTCGCCGGCATGGCTTTCAAGCAGGCCTGGAAGGTGCTCGCCCACTCCGAGGACACGCCGAACGCCACGGACGAGAACCGTACTTGGCGGGAGATCCTGCTCGCCGCCTCGTTGCAGGGTGCGATCTTCGCCGGGGTCAAGGCCGCCGTCGACCGTGCCGGTGCGACCGCCACGCGCCGTGTGACGGGTACTTGGCCAGGGTGACGTACAGCGGTGGGACGGTGATGCCGCCGGGTCCAGGCCGGCGACCCCTGCCGAGGCCCATCGGACGCGAGAGGACCGCACGGATCCGGCGTCTCGGGTCCCGGCGCACCGAAGCCCCCGGCCACAGCGGCCCGGGGGCTTCCGCCGTTCCCGGGAGCATCTCGCCGCCCTCCACCGGCTGACGGTAGTCGACGTCAGCACCACCAGCCGCAGCGCCACGGAAGGCCGACTCGAGCCACCGGCCGAGTGGATGGCCACACCTGCCGGTACGCCGACCGAGCCGAACGGTGGGCGCGGCGTAGGCCCTCAGCAGTTCGTCACGTAGTGAACCCACGTCCAGTCGGCGATCTCATCCTGGAAGTACGCGCCGGGGTCGACCCAGCGGACGACGAATTCGTCGTCCCGGAAGCCCGCTTGGGTTCCCGTGGTCTGATGGTTGATCCACGATCCATCACCGAACCAGGGGATTTTGTACGCGGCGCAGGTGAACATGTCGATGACGTCGCCGGTGAAGTAGGTGCCGCTATAGGCGCAGAAGTGCTTGTAGTTGCAGGTGTACGAAGCCGCACTGGACGGGTGGCGATCTCCGCCGGTTGCCGTCGGGAGCGCGAGCGTCAGGACAGCACCCTCTCCCAGCCGGATGCGGTTGGCAGAGATCTGCGTACCGCCCAGACCGACCAGGTAGGAATCGACCCGGCTCTGCAGCGTCTTCGTCTCCGCGGCGTTCAGCCCCAGTGCCCTGGCCTGTGAAGCGATGGCATCTTCGGACACGGATTCGGCGGTGGCCGTACCGGACATCGTCAGGGCGGCGGACAGGCCCACCATGGCTGCCACGACACCGCGTGCCCAGGCGTGACGGCTCTTGCGTCCTTGCTCTCCGGATAGCATTCGTGTTCCCCCTGATCCGGCCGAACCGTCGTAGGTTCATGGCTGCTGCCCCGGCCCGGTAGTCCGCGCCGCTTCGGATCGTGTCGGCTCTCCGCAAGCGCGTCAAAGGATTCGAACTGCATCGAAATGACGAGAGCGGTTCTCGCTCGTGGTGGCAGAGGGCGGGATCACCGGGAGGTGATCGACGCGATTTCATTCACGTCGCAGAGTGGGTCGCAGTGGGTGGGTGCGTCTGCCCGCTGAGCACGGAAACCCGACCCGTATGTCGACCCGCCTGCCGACGGGATCCCTCGCGGTACCGGAGCGCGCGACCGAGTCACCGGTGTTGCGCCCGGCGAGCCGGCGGTGCGCTGCGCTCTCGCCGGTCGCGTGCGATGTCCCGTGTCCTTGCGGTGGTTCTGGCCGGCACCGGACTCCTCAGAGGCCATCCACGCATGAGCCAACTCTCCTATGAGCGCTCAGAGTCGACGGTGTGCTGAAGGCCGGTGAAGACGGGATGGGACATGGCCGTGTGACCAAGGTATTGCGTCACGTCACCGTCCAACCCGCACGGCCCTCTTCACGTCACAACGCTGAGAAGGTGTCGAGCGCTCCCACGGCCGCACAGACGTGGCCCGACCCGCCCTCGGACCGCCTCCCGGCGCACCACCAGGAGAGCAGCCCCTTCACGTCGCGCGCATGCAGGCCCAGGTTGTGTTCGACGCACAGGGGCCACGCCTGCCACAGACGTTCAGCGACGGTTTCCTGCGCGGCCTCGGCGACGATCGCCAAGGCATGAGCCTGGTCTTCTGCCGTCTTTGGGTACAGATGACTACCGTGCCACCCGCCGTCGGCCAGGGCAACGTAGACGTACTCCGGCTCGCCAGCCTCGTAGGAAGGCTGGGCCAACAGTTGCAGAGCTCCCTGTTCAGGAAGAGTCACGGCCACGTCCTGGTTGAGGACCGCGAGAGCCTCGTCCCACCAGGGGTACTCGCCCCGCGAGACCCGACGGACTTCGGGTTGATCGAAATGAGCCTGCACAGGGCCCATTCTCCGCTACGGACGCCCGACCTGAATCGCGCACGACGTTGTGACTGCGCTCCCGTCGGGCGGCTGCGGGGCTGCGCAGAGGTCCACTGCACGCGGGCCCATGTGTCGAGGCCGCTGCTGTGGCAGCGGGAGCACCCCCGGAGAGTGGTGGGCTCGTTCCCTCGCTTCTACTCGGTCGCCCTCGCTAGGCTGCCCGTCGGGGCCCGGTGCAACGAGTAGGTGGCCGGCACGGCCCGGCCTGGCTCGTTCCCGTAGTGCGCAGTGCGGGGAGGGGGTGTTCGGGTGGTGGCCGGCAGGTACATCCCGATCGCGGGGGCCAGCACCTCCTGACCGGCGTGCGGCCTACTTCCGGCAGGCCGCCCGGTGCCCTGGTCGCCGGCCGAGTCCGGGGTAGCGGAGACCGAGCGGTATGACGGCACTGGGCGGCGTTCCGGCCGCCTATGCTCAGCCTGTGCGGCCGCTCGCCGGCCACATTGATCCGCTGATCGCGGCGTTTCAGCCGCGTCTGCCGTCGACCTCAAAACGGTGCCGGCGGTGATGCCGCCTTCTCGCTCGGGACCGGACAACTCGTTTTCGGTTGTCGTCGAAGGTCAGGAGGTGTCCATCCCCGGGCGTCCCTACCACGAAGAGCCGCCGACCGACGTGGTCGCGTCCCTAGTACGTGTACTCGATTCGCCCCATACGCACCCCAGGCATCTCCGCACACGGCCACCACGCGGGCCCGTCACGTCTGCCCGCGCAGCCAGGCGCACTCGCGCGCGCAACCAGGCCGCCGACCATGCCCATCAACGCTCCTCAGCACCAATCTTGTCCTGTGGTCACTCCTCGGCGTGACCACAGGGCATGACAGGGTCTTCCTCGTCGCACCCGCTCCGACGGCCTTCGAGGTTCGACACCCGTGAGTTCCGCTCCGAGCCCTCTTCGGAAGAGCCGAGCCCGCGCCCTGAAACGTGCCGCCCGGCCGTCTTGCCGCCTTCTGCGAGCGGTGCGTCGACATCACCGCAAGCGATCGAATTGCTACTCTCCGTAATTGGCGATTGCGTTCGGCGATTGCCGGCGGGATTTTCCGTCCCGTCGTGGACAGCAGCAGAGGAAGACACATGCGTTTCCGCTTCGCCATGCCCGCCCTGGCGGCCGCCGCCACGCTCACCGGCACGGCGTTCACGTTCACCGCGCCGGCTGCGGGCTCAGCAGCCTTGAACGAACTGACCTACGGCAGCACGATCCTGTTGCAGAACCAGTACCAGGGCGACGGCGGCTATCTGGACACCAACGGCCTCTCGCAGCAATCCGGCGCCAAGTACGACGTGAGCACCAACCAGACCCCCAACAGCCGCGGACCCAGGACCTCCGAGTGGAAGGTCGTCTCCGCCACCGGCAAGGCCAACGGACACCGCGTCATCAGCGGGGACGTCGTCTACCTCGTCAACCAGTACTCCACCGGCACCTACCTGGACACCAACGGGCGCTCCACCCGCTCCGGCGCCAAGTACGACGTCTCCACCACCGCCCACAGGGATCGCGGCCACGGCACCAGCAAGTGGCACATCTTCGGCAAGACGTCCTCCCCCGCCGACGGCCACATCCGCACCAACGACGTCGTCAGCCTGCTCAACGACTACGGCTCCGCCAACGGCGGTTTCCTCGACGCCAACGGCCTGGCCGGCCAGCAGGGTGGCGCCAAGTACGACGTGTCCACCAGCCACTACAGCGACCGCGGCCCCGGCACCGGTTCCTGGAAGGTCCTCCCCGCCTCCTGACCCTTCCCACGGAATCAACCCGCCGGTCCCGCGCCACCACGCGGGACCGGCGGCCCACGGGTGAAGTCGCCCGCTCCCTCTCTGCACGACCACCACGCACCTGTCGGCCCCGTCGGGAGCGGGCCATCCGGTCTGCCGCCCCGGAAGTGGGGCGCGTCGTCCCTGCCGTTTGCGCAAGTCGTTGATCGGGCGAGGCACGCGCTCCCCTGTGCACGCCTCCATGGCGCGGCATCGGCGGCAGCCGGCCGGTCCCCTGCAAGTTCGGCACCCCGAAGGAGCGAACCCTCTGGTGCGCCCCGGCGCTCCGGGACACACGTTTGTTTGCACTCGCCCAGAACCGGGAGGATCGTGGTGGGTGGGCGGTGGCGTAGCCGGAAGGTGATACCCGTCGGACAGGAGGGTCCCGGCGCAGCAGCAGAGCAGCATCCTCGGACCGCTCAGCGACGTTCTCCTGGAGGGCACTCGATGAGGCCGTACAGTCTGCCGGAATCGATTGAAGCGTGCCTGTTCGACCTGGACGGTGTCATCACGAAAACGGCCGTCGTGCATGCCGCCGCCTGGAAACGGACGTTCGACGACTTCCTTCTGCGGCACGACGGATCCGGTTTCACGCCCTTCGATGTCACCCAGGACTACGACGAGTACGTGGACGGGAAGCCACGCGCCGATGGTGTGCGCAGCTTCCTCGCCTCGCGCGGCATCAGGCTTCCCGAGGGCTCCCCGGACGATGAGGGGGACACGGTGCGGGGGCTGGGGAATCGCAAGAACGATCTTCTGTTGGAGATGATCAGCGCGGAGGGTGTCGAAGCGTACCCGGGCACCCTGCGCTATGTCCGAACGGTTCGGCAGCACGGCCTGAAGACGGCTGTCGTGTCCTCCAGCGCGAATTGCCGGGAGGTCCTGGTGGCGGTCGGGGCCGAGCCGCTGTTCGACGTCCGCATCGATGGGCTGGTGGCCGCGGAGCGTGGGCTTCCCGGCAAGCCGCATCCCGACACGTTCCTGGCCGCCGCCCAGGACCTGGGTGTCACGGCTGGAGTGTCGGCTGTCTTCGAGGACGCGCTGGCGGGGATGGATGCCGGTCGGTCGGGCCACTTCGGCTTCGTCGTGGGGGTCGACCGGGTCGGCCAGGCGGACGCTCTGCTCGCCCACGGCGCTGACATCGTCGTGCGGGACCTCGCTGAGCTGGAGCACCAGGGATGATCACGGACTCCTGTTTCGCCGTCGACCCTTGGGTCCTGAAGGAAACGCCTCTCAACCTGGACCTGCTGCCGCAGAGCGAATCGGTTTTCGCGCTCTCCAACGGTCATGTCGGCTGGCGCGGAAATCTTGACGAGGGCGAGCCTCACGGGCTGCCCGGCTCCTATCTCAACGGCGTCCACGAGTTGCACCCGTTGCCCTATGCGGAGGGCGGGTACGGCTACCCCGAGTCCGGTCAGACCGTCATCAACGTGACCAACGGCAAGGTATTGCGGCTGCTGGTTGACGACGAGCCCTTCGACCTGCGTTACGGCAGGCTCCGCAGCCACGAGCGGGTGCTGGACCTGCGCGCCGGCCTGCTCCACCGCAGGTGTACGTGGACCTCGCCCGCGGGCCGTACGGTACGGGTGCGCTCGACTCGGATGGTCTCCTTCACCCAGCGTTCCATCGCCGCGATCGCCTACGAGGTCGAAGCGGTCGACGCCCCGGTGCGCGTTGTCGTGCAGTCCGAACTCGTCGCCAACGAACAACTTCCGTCCGTCGCAGGCGATCCCCGCGCGGCCGCAGCCGTGGAGAGGCCCCTCGATGCGGAGGAGAACTGTGCGCTGGAGAACCGTCTCCTGTTGATGCACTGCACGCACAACAGCAGGTTGCGGGTCGCGGCCTCGGCCGACCACACCGTACAGGGGCCGGAGCAGACGCAGATCAGTGGCGAGAGCAGCGACGATGTCGCGCGCCTGACGGTCACGTCGATGCTGGCCCCGGGCGAGAAGCTGAGGATCGACAAGCTGGTCGCCTACGGCTGGTCACGCATGCGTTCCCTGCCCGCCGTACGCGACCAGGTGCAGGCCGCGCTCGCGGCGGCCGGCAGCACCGGCTGGCAAGGCCTGGTGGATGAGCAGCGGCACTACCTGGACGCGTTCTGGGCACGGTCGGATGTCGAAGTCGACGGAGATGAGGAAATCCAGCAGGCCGTGCGGTTCGCGCTCTTCCACGTACTTCAGGCGGGCGCCCGCGCCGAACTGCGGGCCATCCCCGCCAAGGGGTTGACGGGCACCGGCTACGACGGCCACTCGTTCTGGGACACCGAGACCTTCGTCCTGCCGCTGCTCACCTACACCTCGCCCGGTGCCGTCGCCGAGGCCTTGCGCTGGCGGCAGAGCACCCTGCCCGCGGCCCGGGACAGGGCCGAGCAGTTGGGGCTGCGCGGAGCCGCATTTCCTTGGCGGACCATCGACGGTTCGGAGTGCACCGCCTACTGGCCGGCCGGTACTGCCGCCTTCCATGTCAACGCCGATATCGCGGACGCCGTCATCCGCTACGTCTCCGCCACCGGCGACGAGGACTTCGAGCAGACCAGTGGGGTGGAGCTCCTTGTGGAGACGGCGCGACTGTGGATGTCGCTGGGCCATCACGACCACCGCGGCATCTTCCACATCGACGGTGTGACCGGACCGGACGAGTACAGTGCGATCGCCGACGACAACGCCTACACGAATCTCATGGCTGCCCGGAACATGCGCGCGGCGGCCGACTGCGCCGAACGTCACCGTGACCGGGCGACGGCTCTTGGGGTGGACGACGAGGAGACCGCTGCCTGGCGCGACGCCGCGGAGGCCATGCACCTTCCCTACAACGACGACCTCCAAGTGCATGAGCAGGACGCGGGGTTCACCGGTCACCAGCTGTGGGATTTCGCCGCCACCCGGCCCGACCAGTACCCCTTGCTGCTGCACTTCCCCTACTTCGACATCTACCGCAAGCAGGTGGTGAAGCAGGCGGACCTGGTGCTGGCCATGTACACGTGCGGCCGCTCCTTCGACACCGAACAGAAGGCCCGCAACTTCGCCTACTACGAACCCTTGACGGTCCGCGACTCGTCACTGTCCGCGAGCTGCCAGGCGGTCCTCGCGGCGGAGGTGGGCCATGAACGACTTGCCTACGATTATGCCGCCGAGGCTGCGCTGATGGACCTGAACGACTTGGAGAGCAACACCCGTGACGGGCTGCACATCGCCTCGTTGGCCGGTACCTGGATGGCCCTGGTGTGCGGTTTCGGAGGCTTGCGCCACGACGGCGACACGCTGTCGTTCACGCCCCGACTGCCCGAAAACCTCAGCCGGCTCGCTTTCCACCTGGGGATCCGGGGCCGCCGCCTGCGGGTGGAGATCAAGACGGGAGTCGCCACGTACACCGTGCTGGCCGGCCAGACCATGACGGTCCGGCATCATGGCGAAACCCTCACCCTCACGGCCGACTCTCCTGTGAGCCGCCCCGTTCCCGTCCCCACCGTCCGCCCGACCCCTGACCAACCTCCAGGCCGCAGCCCCGGTCAGCTCCGCCCGCACCACACGAGCCGGTGACGACCGGGAGGCAAACCCGTCCCGGACTCAGCCGCCAACGCCCATGTGCGTGCCTCGCGGCCGGCTTCATCCGCGGGGCAGGCGCGGGCGGATGTGGGTAGCGGCGCTGAGCAGGGCGAGTGCGCCGCCGAGGGCGAAGCCGGCCGAGGTGCCGTATCCGTCGACGACCAGGCCGCCGACGAGTGACCCGGCGGCGAGTGCGACCTGGCAGGCGCTGACCAGCAGGGCCATGCCGCTCTCGGGGGTCTCGGGTGTCGCGCGCAGGATCCACGTCTGCAGCGCCAATGGCACCGCGCCGAAGGCGGCGCCCCAGACCATGACGAGCACGACGACTGCGGGTGCGGCGCCGACCAGCGTGGTGAGGAGGGCGACCGCGGCGGCGACCAGGACGGCCGCGGTGATGTAGACCGCGCGCAGGCTACGGCCGATGATCGCGCCCGCGGCGAAGTTGCCGGCCAGGCCCGCCACGCCGTAGCCGAGGAGGACCAGGGTCACGGCGGATGAACCGAAGTGTGCCCGGTCCTCCAGGTAGGGGGTGATGTAGGTGTAGGCCGCGAAGTGCCCGAAAAAGATCAGAGCGGTGGCCAGCAGGGCGATGCGGGCAGCGGGACTGCGCAGGGACGACGTGAGCGTGGCCATCCGGATGGCTCCGGTGGGCGGCAGCGAGGGCAGTCGCAGTGCCAGAGCCGCAAGGGCGAGCAGGGCAGCGCCCGCGGCGACGACGAAGGCGGTTCGCCATCCGGCCAGGTGTCCGACCAGGGCGCCGAGCGGCAGGCTGACCACGGTGCCGGCGGAGATGCCTGCGGTGATGAGCGAGGTGGCACGGTGAACCGCTTCCGCGGGCACCAGCCGGGCGGCGACTCCGGCGCCCATCGCCCAGAATCCGCCGACGCCGACACCGAGCAGGATCCTGGCCGCCGCCATCACCGCCATGTCGGGGGCCAGTGCTGCCAGGACGTTGGAGGCCGCGATGAACAGCGCGAGCGCGATCAGAACCTTGCGCCGGTCGAGCTTTCCTGAGGCGATGGTGAGCAGCGGCGCTGTGACCGCAGCCATGAGACCGGGCACGACGACGACCAGGCCCACGGTGCCGACGGAAACGTGGAGGCTGGATCCGATGACGGGCAGGAGCCCGATCGGCAGGAACTCCGAGAGCACCAGCACGAAGGACACCAAGGCCACCGAGACGACGGCAGGCCAGTCGCTCAGCGGTGAAGGTCTGCCGTGGGCGCTTACTTGTATCGACTCCGGACGGCTGACGACCGATGCCGCACTGGAATGCTCACTCATGCTTTCTCTCCTGGAAAGAACGGGGTCCGTAGGGGCTGGTGCCGCGCTGGGCGCGGAGGCTGCGCCGCCCTGGGACGGGAGCGGCGTCGGTCACACCGACGTGACCTGAGAACGAGGCGAGCGCACGGACCGATGGATTCGCCGCGCCGCTGTCGGCGCCCGTCACAACAGCCGTCTTCTTCTCGCGCTGTCCTGTGAAGATTCACCCGCCAGTGGATTCTGGGTAACAGCAAGGGTTGCGACTGAGGTCGTGATTCTGCCCTGTGCGAATCGACGGATCAGGCATCAATATCAGTTACCGCGGTTTGTGCCTGTGACCACCGAAACCACGGCTCCTTACTCCCGCACTCGCCCTCCTTTCTGGAGGGAGTGCGGGAGTGCAGAAGATTGACGGCAAGGGCTACATGCTGCCGCGCACCGATTGGCCCCAGTTGATCCCGTCGGCGTGCGTACCGGCGAAGTCCGGGTCTTCGTAGATGTGGAGCCTTTTGATGCGTTCACCCTCGAACTCGAAGACATTGCAGAACAATCCGTAGGACGCCGTTCCGTCGGGGAACGCGGCGCCGGACGTGGTGGTGCCCCGTACTGAACCTTCGGTGACCACATAATTTCCGGAGGATATGACGGTGAATCCCGGGATGTCGTGCTGGATCGAAGATATCTGTCCGGCGAATCCCTGGGCGAACGCGGCTATCTGATCCTTCCCGGTGGCAATACCGAACTTCGGGAAGAACATCTGAGCGTCGTCCGTGAAGAGGTCGAGGATTTTCGGGTCGGCGGAGTCCACCATACGGAAGTACCTGACTGCTACCTGTTCGCGTGCAGCCTGGAGGGCGCTCATCTTCTCGTTCATTCTGACTCCTTTGAGAATCTCATGTCTTGCGTACGTCAGGTGCGGCGAACCCACTGCGGGCGCTCGACCGGGCACCTGCCCTGACCCGCATGACTCGTGCGGGGCGGGTTTTTTTGTGAACAGCGCCTGCGCGGATGCGTTGGCCTTCGGATCCGGTGATGCGTGCCGCATCCCCTTGGCCGAGGGAGCCGGAGCCATCCAGGACCGACCCCGCGTTCAGCCACGAAGAGGTACACGAACGGTGCTGTCGCCGGCTGCACCGTCTCGCCGGGCGGAGCCGGGCGAGGTGCAGAGCCGCGTGCTTCTGTCTGATGAAAATGGCGCGGGCATCCGCAGTGCTTGCGGATCCCTGATGCCAGGATGACCCATCCGCCTTGATCGAGCGGTGCGTTGATGTCCAGCTGCTCGTAGCCCGTAGTCACGTTGGCCGTGGGGTCCGCGTGTTCCTGGTCACCGGGCAGGGTCCAGGAGTCGTTCTTCTCGCTGCGCAGCATTCCGGAGCCGGCCGTCAGCCGCTGGGCCGGCCCGGGACGGATGATCCCGTTGTGGCCGGTCGTCCGGGGGACGCACGTTGAGGTAGCGGTGGCCGCTGCGTCCACTCGAGGGGTGCTGAGTCACCCCCGGTGGGGCTCGCGGATGAGGCGGGTGGAGACCTTGCCTCGGATCTCTTACTGCGCGTATGCCTGTGCGACCTTGGCGGTGTCTTCGTACAGATACAGCTTGCTGATCTTGTCATCGACGACCTGGAAGTGCATGGCGATGGGCATCTCGTAGACGCGGCCCGTGCTTCGTGCTGTGCGGGTGAACTCGCCCAGGAGCACGGCGTGTTCGCCTTCCACGATCAGGGCTTCGACCTTGTCGACGTTCTCTTCCGGCACGATGTTCTCGCCGAGGACCCTGAGGTAGTCGGCGACCTCGGCCGGCGTCGTGCGCCGTCCCGTCCAGGGAAGCTGGTCAGATCCGGGGACGTACCAGTCGATCACTTCGGCGAAGACCTTCGCCACGGCATCCGGGTCTCCGGCGCCGAGCAGACCGAGGAACTTTTCGACGACCTCGCGTGTGGTCATGTTTGCGCATCCTTCATTCGTGTGGGGGTGGCAGCTGCGGCCCCCAGCGCTTCGCGGCTCCTGCGGCGCGGCGGGAAGGAGATATTCACCCGAGGGGCATACCGGGGCATATCAGCTGCAGTCTCGCGATCGAGTCAAACATATATGGACTGAACGGTCAAGAAGAGGTGCTGTCGCGGAGGTCACTCTGCACAGCCCGATCACATGGCTGCCTGTGCGGCGACATCGCACGGGGCCGCCCGGGGCGACCCCCGCCGGTCGATCAAGCGGGCCTTGCTGTGAAGGGTTGACTCGACCGCCACACCCTTGGGATGTTCGTCCCTTTTCGGCTGTCAGACACTCCCGCTTCGATGCGGAATGTATCGGCACCCGTACTCTCGGTGACAGCTGTGGGCTGTTGGCGCGAAGCGGATGGGAGCGGCGATGCGTCAGGTGCAGGCGCGCCGCATTCCCGCCCTCGGGTATCGGTGTGGCCGGTGACGCACCCTTATGGACCGATGGGTCAACAACTGTTACATTGGCCTGATGGGTCGCCCACGACACTTCGACGAGAGCCAGGTTCTACAGAACGCGCGAGAGCAGTTCTGGAACCGGGGATACACCGCCACATCCATGGACGACCTCATGGCCGCCACCGGGCTGGGCAAGGGAAGCCTGTATGGAGCGTTCGGTGACAAGCGCCAGCTCTTCCTGCGCACACTGGACGACTACCGCGACGAGCAGCTCGACGGCGTCCGGCGGACGCTGACCGGGCCGGGCACGGGGCTTGAACGACTCGGGAACCTCCTTGACGACGCTTCCCGCGGTTACGCGAACGACATCCACCGGCGCGGTTGCTTCCTGGCCGGCAGCACCTCCGAACTGCACGCTCGGGAGCCGGACGTCACCGCACGCGCTCGCACGACGTACCAGGAGATCCAAGACCTCCTGACCGCCTGCGTGAAGGACGCGCAGCGAGAAGGAGACCTATCGGCGGACGCCAGCCCGGAGGCCGTGGGCGGCATGCTGCTCGCGGTCCTGCAGGGCATCGAGTTCCTCGCCAAGACCAACATGGACGCCTCGGCCCTCGTCCAGATCGGCCGCTCCGCGATGGCGAACCTCCCGCGCCCCTGAACACCTGTCGATCGAGTGGCCCTGGGGAGAAGGCAATCCTGACAACAGGAGCCGACGAGAAGACACTCACCGCCCTCGCCGCACTACCCCGCCCCACCAGCTGACGACCCCGAACGACGCTCCGCCCGGCTGGATGACCCTGGCCTGCACCTGGCCGAAGCCTGTTCCGACGCGACCAGGTGTCGGACGGGGATTCGTCGGGGCCCGAAGGAGCGCGTTCCGTCGCTGGTGGACCTCGGTGACGACGACGCGGATCTTCTGCTGGTGGTGATGGAGGTGGTACGGAAGGCTGCGGGGAAACTACGGGCCGACCATGGTGCCGCGTCGATCACCACGTACAAGGGCCCGTGCCACGGGTCGAAGCACGGTCTAGGCGGAGTAGAGCGTCCCGATGTTGTCGTGGAGTTGGTTGGCCAGGGGCGGCGCGGTGTAGGTGTCGGTCATGACCTCGATGTAGCAACCGGTGTCGGCCTTCGCCGCGGTCTCCATGGCGCGGTCGAGTTCGGCGAGGGTCGACACCCGGGCCGTGAACCAGTCCGCACAGCCGAGGGCCTGGGGCAGTTCCGCGTACCGCCAGTCGGCCAGGTCGTTGTAGGCGATGCCCGGGTCCTTGCAGAGCAGTCGCTCGATCAGGTAGCCGTGGTTGTTCAGGACGAACACCACGGGGCGCAGGCCGAGTCGGCCGAACTGGCTGATCTCCTGCGCGGTGAGCTGGTGGGAGCCCTCACCGGTGATCAGGACGACGCGCCGCGCGTCTGTGGCGGCGACGGCCGCGCCGACCGCGGCGGGGGTGGCCCATCCGATCGAGCTCCACAGCGACTGGTTCTGGAAGGTGGCGCCCTGGGGCAGCCGGGCGAAGGCCATCCCCATGGACACGGTTCCGGTCTCGGCGACCAGGACGTCGTCGCGGTCGAGGAAGTTCTCCCAGCGGGGGTAGAGGTTGTCGGCGGTGATGGAGTCGTCACCGCCACCGCCCCCCGTGGACATGCGGGTCACCTCGGCCGACGGGCTCGGCCACTGCCTGCGGGGCAGTTTGCGGGTGAGAGCGGCAAGGAGGTCCTTCATCTCCACGCTCTGGTACGTCATTCCGTCGACGCTGACATGGTGGTGGCGGATGTCGATCGTACGGCCGGGGTCGAGATGGGCGGTGAAAGCTCCGGTGTTGAAGTCGTGCATCATCGCGCCGACGAGGACGACGACGTCGGCGTCCTCGACGAAGCGCCGGACACTCTCGTTCATGAGCTTGCCGTCGTACATGCCGATGAACGCGGGCTGGTCCTCGTCGAGGACTCCCTTGTCGGCCATCATGGTGGCGAAGGGCAGTGCGCTGGTGTCGAGGAACTGCTGGAGGTCCGCGCCGAGTCCGGCGCGGACGGTGAGGATCCCGGGCAGGACGCAGGCGCTGTCGGCCCGGCCGAGCATGTCGGTGATGGCCCGCACCGCCGCCTGTACCTGCGCGGGGTCACTGGCCGGCGCGGGAATGGGCTGGGCCTCGCCGACCACCGGCATCTCCGCGAGGTCGGCGGGGAACGCCATGTAGACCGGGCGGCGGTGATAGAGCGCCGCGGCGATGAGACGCTCGGTCTCGGCGGCGGTGTTCTGGGGCGTCATGATGGCGCTCGCGCACACCACGGGCTCGGTCATCTTCCGGAAGAGGTCGAACTCGCCGTTGCCCAGAGTGTGGTGGACCAGCGAGTGGTGGGCCTGGACGGGCATCTTGGGCATGCCGACGAGGTGGAACAGCGGGAGATGCTCGGTGTAGGCGCCGGCGATGCCGTTGATCGCGCTGAGCTCGCCGACCCCGTAGGTCGTGCACACGGCGCCGACGCCGCGCAGGCGGGCGTAACCGTCCGCGCTGTAGGCCGCGTTGAGTTCGTTGCAGCTGCCGATCCATTCGATGTCCGGGTGTTCGGCGATGGCGTCGTCGACGGGGAACGCGAAGTCGCCGGGGACACCGAAGACATGGTGCACGCCGATGTCCCGCAGTCTGTTCAGCACGTGTTGGATCACGGTGGTGGGCATCGCGAAGTTCCTTTCCTCGGGTGGCACCACCGCTCCAGGGCGTGACTGCGCGAGGGCCCTCCGGGAAGTCGGCGACGCGCCCACACGTAGGGCCCGGGCGTTCCGCGGAGTGGTTCCGCGCTCCGTGGGCTTCCTCCGCGTGCCGTGCGCTTTCTCCGTCGTACCCCTCGCCTCTCCCCCGTGAGCGCCTCGCCCCTCCCCCAGGGTCGACAAGGGCGACGTCGGTCCGTGCGGGGACGACCAGGTCCGGTCATGTTCGGAGACGACCGTGTGGGGGGGCGCTCGGAGACGATGTCTCGTGTGCGGACGACGCCGTCCGGCCTCGATCAGCGCAGGGAACGCCACGGAGAGTAGCTGATGCCGCTGTGCAGAACGCGCGGACCGCGTGATCCGCTCCCGCACCATGCTGTCCGCATCCCGCTCGGCCCGCAACCGGTGACTTGGTGCGCGTCAGCGATTCCCGGGGCCGCAGGCCTCGGCGCGCCTGCGGGGCCGCTCAGGCCTCGGGTCCCGCCATCGACCAGCCCGGCGCGTTGGGCGTCCAGTGAAGACCTCCGCTGTCGAGCGCCTCTCCGCACTCGCCGCAGACGGTGGTGGGCCGGACCCGGTGGCCGCGGTGTTCCAGGATCATGGGCGGCTCGGCGACGGCCCAGCGGTCGCCCCACGCCAGCAGGCTGACGAGCAGCGGCAGCAGTTCCCTGCCGGATTCGGTGAGGTGGTACTCGAATCGCGTGGCCTGATACTCGCGCTTCTCCAGAATACCCTCGGCCACGAGGGATTTGAGTCGCGCGGCGAGCCGGTCGCGCGGCGCTCCCGTGTTGCGGGCGATCTGGCTGAAGCGACGGTTGCCGAACATGATCTCGCGGGCGATCAGCAGCGACCAGCGGTCGCCGACCAGCTCCAGGGTGGCCGCGACCGCGCAGGGCCTTCCGGGGACTACGGGAAAATCGGGCATGTTTCAGCATATCAATTTACGGTTTGTGTATCAAACCGTTCATTGCGGGCAACGAAGGCGTGCGACAGGGGTGGCACAGGGCTTCGCGCCGCGACGAGCTTCCCAGGCGCACCCCGTCAACACACGTTGGCGGCAGCCGAGCGTCCTGTTATGGTTTGAAATCCAAACCACTCTGGAGGACGGCCCATGTCCGCTCGCGTCACCCCTTACCTCAACTTCGCCGGCAACGCGCGTGCGGCGATGGAGTTCTACCACTCGGTCTTCGGCGGCACCCTGGACTTCACCACCTACGCGGACCTGCGCCGAGCGGCGGACGCCGGCCAGGAGAACCTGGTCGCCCACTCGATGCTCAAGGGCGCCACCGGCGTCGTCCTCATGGGATCGGACACCACGGCCCCGGAGGGGGGCCAGACCCGGGGCGCCTTCTCCGTGGCCCTCGGAGGCGACGAAGAGCACCTCACCGCCTACTGGCACCGGCTCGCCGACGGCGGAACCGTGACGGTGCCCTTCGCCAAGTCCGCGTGGGGCGCGCTGCACGGACAGTGCGTCGACAGGTTCGGGACTTCCTGGCTGGTGAACGTGACAGCCGGGACGGCCTCCTGAGAGTCCGTCACTTCAGGCTCGTCACCTCGTGGTCGACCCTCCTGCCCGGGATCCGATTCCGCGATCCCGGGCAGGAGGGTCTTCCGTCGTGAAGGGCACGGCACTCAGGGCGCCGAGGCCGCGGACCCCGATCGCAGACGCGGCAGGGCCTGGACCACGCCCGCGGCGAGGCCGAGCACCGCGAAGACCCACCAGATGTGCTGGAAGTTGTCCACTCCTGGACCCGTTTTCGATGTCCCCAGAAGAGCCACGAAGATGCTGACCCCCAGGACCGCGCCGAGTTGCCGAAAACTGGAATTGATCGCGGATCCGACGGCGAACTGTGCCGGGGGAAGTTTCGCGACGGCGGCTCCGGACTGCACAGGCAGCGTGAGACCGATTCCCAGACCGGTGAGCAGCGTCCAGGGAAGCCAGTGGGTGACCCAGTGCGGCGAGGAGTCGACGAAAAGGGCGAATCCGAGGCAGCCCAGAGTCCAGGTGACGGCACCGGCGAAAAGCACGCGGCGGTGGCCTACGACGGTGGCCAGCTTGGTCGTGGAGCGCGCGATGACGGTGACGACGATCGGCCCGGCGGAACTGGCGAGCGCCGCACGCAGTACCGAGTAGTGCCATTCCGTCTGGAGGAAGATCAGATTGGCGAGGAGAAGTCCGAAGAACGCGGTCGAGAACAGAAGCGTGGCGGCGTTGATCTCGGAGAACTGACGCTCCTTGAAGAGCGCGAGGTCCATCACCGGCCGCGCCGCCTTAGACGTACGCCACAGGAAGACGGGAAGGGCCAGGGCCGCCGCCACGAATCCCATCACCACCCATGTGTCGGACCATCCGCGGGAAGGTCCCTCGATGATGGAGAAGCTGAGGAGCGCGGGAATCGCGGCCACGAGAAGCGCCCCGACGGGATCGGGAAGGCCGGAGGCCCCCGGGTCACGGGACTCGTGGAGCAGGCTTCTGCCGAGCGCCACGATCACAACGGCGATCGGCACGTTCACCAGGAAGATCCATCGCCAGGACGCGTACTCGGTGAGCAGCGCTCCGAGCGTGGGGCCGACCGCTGCCGCGGCGGCCGCCATCGCGCCCCAGACGCCGATCGCGACATGTCGGCGGGCGGCGGTGAACTCGTGCAGGACGAGCGCGAGCGAGGACGGCACGACCAGCGCGGCGAAGACCGCCTGCAGGGCGCGGGCGGTGATCAGCACCCCGGCGCTCGGCGCCAGTCCGCACAGCGCGCTCATGAGCGCGAATCCGGTGATGCCCACGATGAATATGTTCTTGCGTCCATAGCGGTCGGCCACCCGGCCCGCCGGGATGAGCATGGCCGCGAACACCAGGCTGTATGCGTTGAGAACCCACGCCAGATGTCCGGCCGTGGTGTCGAAACTGTGACTGATGGTCTGGAAGGCAATGTTGACAATAGTGGTGTCGAGGAAAACCACGAAAGCACCGAGGCTGCCCAGGGCCAACACCCAACCGGCCCGCCGGTTTTCGGTGGGTGCCTCGTCCCGGGATCTTCCCTCGACCGTGTTCCGGTTTTCCCCCACGGGGGCGCGCTGTGCGTTGTTCACCGTACACAACTCCTCATGTCCTGTTGTGAGCTGCAACTTGCTCAGGTACGGTAACAGTGCATGGTTTGAAACTCAAACCATGTAATCCGAGTCACCGTGCCGTAAGGAGATGCGGGTGAGGGACCGGCTCGATGGAGCCGGCCTGGACGCCCGTTTCACCGACCGTCATCGGTGGTCGCCGTGGCATGTCCGCCGCGTTCCGGCTCTCTTCGAATCCGTCGGGATGTCACACGCGGACTCGGTAATGGCTGCCAGAAGAAGTCGACGACACCTGTCGACGCGACACGCGTCGACAGGTGTCTGTCGCGTCAGAGAGAAGCGCTCACCATGCATTCACCGGAGAACCGCCGGCCGACGCTGATGGTCGTGCACGCGCACCCGGACGACGAGGCCAGCCAAACGGGCGGCACCCTCGCGCGATACGCGGCCGAGGGGTTCCGGACGGTCCTCGTCACCTGCACCGACGGCGGACAGGGAGACGGGGTCGGGGGCGAGAAACCCGGTCACCCAGGGCACCGGCCGGAGGAGGTCGCCGCACGGCGCTCCGACGAGCTCGCGAGGTCCGCTGCCGCACTGGGCGTGAGTCGTCTGATCCGCCTGGGCCATCCCGATTCCGGTCTGCCCGGCTCCCCCGACGACGTCGATCCTCGGGCGTTCGGCAGACGCGACGGCGAACCCATCGTCCGTCGCCTCGGAGCCCTCCTGCGCGCATACGAGCCGGACGTCCTGGTGACCTATCCCCCCAACGGGCTCTCGAACCACCCGGATCACGTCCGGACACACGAACTCACGACCGCCGCGTTCGAGCGCCTCCGGACCGCCGGTGGCTTCCCCGTCCGGGAGGGCACCGGCACACCCTCCGGCCGGCGTCTGCCGAAGCTGTACCACATCGCCCTCTCCGTCTCCCGCCTCTCGGCGGTCCGAACCCGGGCACAGGAGCTCTTCGGCCCCGACACCTGGACTCCCCCGCTGGAGATGGGTGTGGACGACGGCGACGTCACCACTGTCGTCGACATCTCCGGGTTCTGGGACCACAAGCTCCGGGCGCTGGCGGCACACGCCGGCCAGCAGGACGCCCAGGCCCTGCTGGGGATGCTGCGCCTGACCGGTGGCGAGAACCCCGCGGAGGAGTACGTACGCGTCAACCCGCCGTGGACCGGCGGAGAGCGGGAGAGCGACCTGTTCCAGGGCTTCGCAGACGGGAGTTGACCTCCACCTCTCCTCCGTCCCGGATCGCCGGACGCCAAGTGCCGCCGCACAGCGCCTTGGTGGCGTCCAGCGCTGCCACGGCCGGCCCCTTCCGCAGGAGCCGGCGGTGCCCCTTACGCGGGAGCCGGCCATGCCGCTCCCGCGGGGACACGGGAGCGGCACCGCCGCGATCGGCTCACTCCTCGGTGGAGAGGCCCTCCGCCACCGTACGAGCACCGCCGGCCGCAGCCTGCGCACCTCGCTCGTGGAGAGGGGCTGTCGGCGTGCGGTCGATCCGCAGGCCGAGGAGTTCAGGGCGGCTGTAGTGGCCGCGCGCGTCCATCAACCGCTTGCGCTGGTCGATCAGTCCGAAGTCCAGGTCGGCGATGACCTCGCCCTCACCGGAGGTGAGCGGCTCGCCGAGAACGCGTCCCTCGGGGTCGACGATCGCCGTGAAGAATCCGCCGGAAAGCGCCGGGCCGCCGGTGTCCTCGGCGATGCGCCCCACCTGGTCCTGGTCCAGCCACGCGGTCGCGCAGACCACGAAGCAGGCGGCCTCCAGAGCGTGCTGACGGATGTTCACCTCGATCTGCTCCGCGAACAGCGCCCCGCCGAAGGAACCGGGATACATCGCCGCGTGGATCTGCTCGCCGTCGGCGATCAACGCGTAGCGGGCGAGGGGCTGGTAGTGCTCCCAGCAGGCGAGTTGGCCGACACGGCCGACGGCGCTGTCCACAGCGCGCAGGCCGGAGGCGTCGCCCTGCCCCCAGACGAGCCGCTCGTGATAGGTCGGCGTGATCTTCCGGCGGCGCTGGATCAACGTGCCGTCCGCGTCGAACAGGAGCTGCGTGTTGTAGATGGTCCCGCCGTCCCGCTCGTTGACACCGATCGAGACGACCATGTGTGCCTCGCGCGCGGCCCGGGCGATGGCGTCGGTCTCGGCGGACGGCACCGTCACCGACTCCTCCAACAGACGCAGCGGCTCCTTGGCCATGGCGTAGGGCGCCTGCACGAAGGAGAAGTAGGGGTAGTAGGGAATGACGGTCTCGGGGAAGACCGCGTACTGGACCCCCTTCGTACCCAACTCGCGGATCTTGTCGACGACCTTCTCGACGGTGCCCGCTCGGCTGTACAGCACCGGGCTGATCTGGACTGCGGCTGCCTTCACTACGGTCATGGTGCGGTTCCTTCTCGATGGGCGGGGTCGTCGCCTGCGGTTCTGTACGCGTCGGCAGAGGCGGAGGTCCGCACGGCGCCGGGGCTCGGCCGCCCGTGGGCGCGCGCCGGGGTCCGGCATGCCGGCGGTCAGCGCCCCGGAGGACGGTTCCTCGGCGGCCTCGGGCGAACGGTGGCCCCGGAACGGCCGGCGTTCGATCCGACGACTTCCCGGACTAAGATGGTTTGAATGTCAAACCAATCGCAGCATACACATGCAGGTTTGGAAAACAAACCGAAGCGGGACTCCCTGGCGTTCGCGCTCGACGCGGTCAGCGACCGGTGGTCCCTGCACATCGTGCGCGCGGTGGCCTTCGGCGCGTCGCGTTACACGGACATCCTGCGCGCGGTGGGAGCACCGAGAGATGTCCTGTCCTCCCGGCTCCGCAGGCTCACCGCGTCCGGGATCCTGCGCCCGCACTCTCCGGAGAAGGGCCGGCTCGCCGGGTACGAGCTGACCCGGAAGGGCCGCGAGCTCGGCCGGGTCGTCCTGGTACTCAAACGCTGGGGCGACACCCACGGCGGGGACGACGTGCCCCGGGTCGACTTCGTCCACGACGTCTGCGGCGAGGTGTTCGTCGCCGAGGTCCACTGTCGCGCTTGCGGGAGTCCGATCGGGTCGGGCGAGTTCTCCGTCCACCACGCGTCTCAGGACTGCTGACGCCCGGCCACCGGGACGAGGAGCCGCTGTCCGCGGCAGGGCGCGGGCGCGCGTGCGGCTCACACGGGGAACGCGGACGCCGCGAAAATTCCGTCGGCCTGGACGGGAAGAATCCAGACTGGGCACTTGGTTCTAAATCAGGTAGCGTCGATTACCGGTAACTGAACAACACGCTCCATCGCAGGGCGCGCGACACCGATCGCACCCGGAAGGGAGAGGGCCGTGAGCTGGGACAACACGTGGATGATGGGAGTGCGACTCCACTCGGACACGGAATCGCCCGTCAGCTACTTCTGTCTCGTGGACGGCACTGTCAGCGGCGCCGGAGCCCGCAGCACCGCCGTCAGCAGGGCCGTACGCACCTCCGAGATCCCGGCTCGCACCGACACCGGACCGGATGCCCCGTGGGCGCGGGTGCAGCGCCTGGTCCACGATCCGCTGGGCCGGATCTCACTGTCCGCCCCGCTCCCCGCCGAGCCCTCGCCGGCCACACGAGCCCCCCTCGCACCGCTCACCGGGGAACCATCATGACCCGGTCCTACGAACAGACCTGCCGCATCGCCCGCGCCCTCGACGTGCTGGGGGAGCGCTGGACGCTCCTCATCGTGCGCGAGCTCGCCCTGGGACCACGCCGGTACGGTGACCTCCTCGCCGACCTGCCCGGCATGGGCACCAGCCTGCTCGCCGCTCGGCTGAGGCACCTGGAGCGGTACGACGTGGTGCGCCGTACGGTCCTGCCCGGCCCGGGGCGCGCCGCGGGATACGAGCTCGGTGCCCGGGGTACGGCCCTGACACCGCTCCTGGCGTCCCTCGTCGAGTGGGGCGGAGGCCTCGCTCCCCCGCCGCCCGGCTCCTTCGACCGGGCCGCCTGGACGATGCTGGCCATGCGCCTCACGGCTCCTGGGGAGGCGGTCGACTTCGACACCGTGACGGAGATCGCGGTGGACGGGGAGACGCTGTGGCTGCAGGGCGACGGCGAGCGGGTGCGGCTGGAGACCGGCCCCGCGCCGGTGAAGCCCGGGCTGCGGCTGACCTCGGGGAGAGCGACGTTCCAGGCTCTCGCCACGGGTGGGGTGACCGTCGACGACGCGATGGCCTCCGGGGAACTCGCCGTACAGGGCGACGCCGACCGCGCCCGGTTGTTCTTCGACCTCTTCAGCCTGACGAACCCCTCCCCCGCCCACGGTCATTGACCCGGCGTTCCTGAGCACCTTCACGCGCCGGACACCTCATCTCCGTCCCGCACCCCGGCGGTACGGACCCGTTCGAGAGAAGGAAATCAACGTGACGAACCGCAACCTCCTGGTGATCGGAGCCACCGGCAAGACCGGCAGGCACACCACCGAACTGCTGCTCCAGCGTGGCCATCACGTCCGCGCGCTCGTCCGGACCGTCGACGAACGCTCCCGCGAGCTCGCGGATCTCGGTGCGGAGCTCTCGGTCGGGGACGCCCATGACCTCGACTCCCTGGCCCGGGCCACCGAAGGGATCGACGCCGCCTACTTCACCTATCCGATCCTGCCCGGCCTCATGGACGCCACGGCGAACGTCGCCCAGGCGGCGGAGGAGAACGGCGTGGGCGCGATCGTGAACATGTCCCAGATCTCGGCCCGCCGCGAGTCCCGCAGCAACGCGGCGCGCCAACACTGGGTCGCCGAACGGCTGCTGGACCGCGCCCGGCCCGCGGTCACCCACCTCCGCCCCACGTTCTTCGCCGAATGGCTGGTCAACATGTGGGACGGCACGGGCGAACTGCGCCTGCCGTTCGCGGACGCGCGCCACGCGCCCATCGCCGCCGTCGACCAGGCGAAGGTGATCGCCGCCGTCCTCGAGGAGCCCGCCCCGCACGCGGGCAAGATCTACCCGCTCTACGGCGCGGTCGAGTTGAACCACTACGAGATCGCCGAGGCGATGTCCCGCGCCCTGGGCCGCGAGGTGACCTACGTACCCGTGGAACTCGACGAGTTCGCCGCCATCCTGGAGAAGCGAGGTGCCTCACCGCATCTCGTCCAGCACCTTGTCGCCGTCGCCGTCGACTACCGCAACGGCATCTTCTCCGGTATGAACGACCTGGTGAAGAGAATCGGCGGCGACGACCCGCTCGGCGTCGAGGACTTCGTAGCCCTGAACCGGTCCTTCTACGACGGCCACTCCGCGTGAGATCCCTTGTCTGTCCGGGGAGTTGAGCGCCGTACCCTGCCGACGGCGCCCGCCTGGGCGCGAAGGTCACGGCGCCCCGGACAGGCCGTCCGGGGGCGCCGCTCCGAGGAGGCCCTGAGGCCTGTACGGCCGGCCCTGGGACCGCGGTCCCCTGCTCTCACCCTGCGGACGTGGGCGATCCGAAGGAGTCCCGGACCCGGGCCGGAGATCTCACAGCACGCGCCGTCGGCGTCCCAGCCACGTCTGCGCGATCACCACCACGGCCAGGAACGCCCCGCTGACGACCTGTTGGTAGGCCGAGTCCAGCGAGCCGATCTGGTTGATGACGTTCTGGATCACCTTCAGCAGCAGGACGCCCACCAACGACCCGCTGATGAACCCGAATCCCCCGGTGAGCAGTGTGCCTCCGATCACCACCGCGGAGATCGCCTCCAGTTCCATGCCGGAACCGAGGATCGTCACGCCCGACACCAGCCAGGCCGCGTTGAGGGCCCCGGCGAACCCCGCGCAGAGTCCGGAGAGCGTGTAGACGGAGATCTTCGTACGGGCCACGGGGGCACCCATCAGCGCCGCCGCGTCCTCGTTCCCCCCGACCGCGTAGACGTACTGGCCGAACCGGGTGCGCCGGAGCACCACCGCGCCGAGCACGAACAGCGCGAGGGTGATCCATACGGGCACGCCGACGCCGAGCAGGGTGTTCTGGCCCAGCTTCGCGAAGAAGGAGTCCTTGTCGACGAGATACGTCTTCGAGCCCTCGTCGGTGACGGACAGCAGGATGCCCCGGGCGCCGAGCATCGACGCCAGCGTCACGATGAAGGGAGCCAGTCGCGAGCGGGCGATCAGCAGGCCGTTGAGCAGCCCGATCGCTCCGCACACGGCCAGGGGCAGCAGCAGCGCCACCGCCGTTCCGTACCGCGACCCCCAGGCTGCCAGCACCCCGCCGAGGGCGAACAGCGAACCCACCGACAGATCGATGCCGCCGGTGACGATGACGAAGGTCATGCCGAGCGCGACCACGGCGAGGAACGCCGAGGAGAGCGCCATGTTCTCCAGGTTGTCGCCGGTCAGGAAGGTGTCGAAGCTCAGCGACGCGGCGATCATCGCGACGATGAGGGTGACCAGGGCGCCGTGCTGCTGGGCGAGCGCGCTGAGCCGCTCGGACCGGGAGGCACCGGTCGGTTCGTCCTCGGCCGTGCTCTTGGCGATCACCGGAGTGTCCACGTCGGTCGTCATCGCTTTCCTCGTTCCCGTGCCGCGTAGACGGCGAGGACGATCACCACGGCCTGCGCGATCTGGGTCCACGACGGCGGCAGATCGTGCTTGATGAGCGTGGTGGTGAGCAGCTGGATCAGTACGGCTCCGGCGACCGTGCCGCCGATCCGCACGCGCCCTCCGCTCAGCGGGGTGCCGCCGACCACCACCGCGGTGATCGCGGAGAGTTCCATCAGGTTGCCGAGCGAAGTCGGGTCGCTCGCGGTCAGACGGGCGGTGGCCAGCACCCCGGCGACGGCGGCGAGGACGCCGGAGCAGACGTACACCAGGATCAGCACGCGCCGCACCGGCAGTCCGGCGAGCCGGGCCGCCGGCCGGCTGTCCCCGATGGCCAGGAGCTGCCGCCCGAAGGTGGTGCGCCGTACGACGAAGGCCACGAGCAGCGCGAGCGCGGCGGCGATCAGGACGAGGTACGGCACGCCCAGGACGTCGCCCGAGCCGAGGGAGGCCATGGCCGGGTCGTGGACGTCCTTGAGCTGCGGGAGGAGCACCAGGGCGAGGCCGCGCCCGGCCACCATCAGGGCGAGGGTGGCGACGATCGGCTGCACGCCGACGAACGCGATGAGCGATCCGTTCGCGACCCCGATCACGGCACCGCCCACGAGGGCGATCAGGATGGCCGCCCAGGGCCCGTAGCCGAGGTAGAGCGACAGGAGCGAGGTGGACAGCGCCATCACCGAGCCGACCGCCAGGTCGACGCCCTCGCTGCCGATCGCCAGCGCCATGCCGAGGGCCACGATCAGGACGGGGGCGACCTGGACGGCCTGGGTACGGAAGTTCTCGGTGGACAGGAAGTGCGGGGTGAAGACGGTGTTGACCAGGAAGAGGACCACGACGCCCAGGTAGACGCCGTACTCCTGCAGGAGGTGCAGCAGTCGGTCGCGGTCGGCGGTCATCCGCCCCAGGGTCAGGTCAGTCATCGTGGCCTCCCGGGCCGGTGCCGCTCCCGGTGTCCGCGGGTGCGGCGGCGATGGCGCGCATGAGCCGGTCCTCGGTGACGGCGTCACCGGTCAGTTCCTCGACGACCGCACCGTCCTTGAGGACGATCACCCGGTCGCTGCCCTCGATCAGTTCCTCGGGGTCCGAGGAGATGAGCAGGACGCCGAGTCCGTCGTCGGCCAGTTCGTCGATCAGTTTCTGCACCTCCGCCTTGGCGCCGACGTCGATGCCCCGGGTCGGCTCGTCGAGGAGCAGGACCTTGGGCTGCATGGCCAGCCAGCGGGCCAGCAGGACCTTCTGCTGGTTGCCGCCGGACAGTTCGCCCACCTTCTGGTGAGGGCCCGCGGCCTTGATCCGCAGCCGCTTCATGAAGGTCTCGACGATCCGGTCGATCCGTGCCTCGTCGACCAGGCCGAAGCGGGAGAGGCCCGGCAGCGCGGCGAGCGCGATGTTCTCGCGGACCGAGAGGCCCGGCACGATCCCCTCGGCCTTGCGGTCCTCGGGGAGCAGGCTGATGCCCGCCCGGATCGCGGCGGGTGTGGAGCCGCTGCGTACCCGGGCCCCCGCGACCACGACCTGCCCGGAGTCGGTGGGCAGCGCGCCCGCGATGGCCTTGGCCGTCTCGGTCCGGCCCGACCCGAGCAGACCGCCGAGGCCCACCACCTCGCCGGGGCGGACCGAGACGGACACCGCGTCCAGTTGGTGACGTACGGTCAGTTCAGTTGCCTGGAGCACGGGTTCGGCCTCGGCCTGGTGGCCGCCGGCGAACTTGGTGAGGCCGTCCTCGCGTACGTCCGTGATCTCGCGTCCGAGCATCAGCGCGACGAGTCTCAGCCGGTCGAGTTCGGCGATACGGCCGGTGTGCACGACCTTGCCGTCGCGCAGCACCGTGACCGTGTCGCAGATCTCGTACAGCTCGTCGAGCCGGTGACTGACGTAGATCACCGCGATACCCCGTTCGCGCAGCATCCGGATCACGCCGAACAAGGTGCGGACCTCGCGGGGTTCGAGCGAGGAGGTGGGTTCGTCCATGACGACGACGCGGGCGTCGACGGAGACGGCGCGGGCGAGCGCCACCATCTGCTGTGCTCCGACGCCCAGTTCGCGCAGCGGGCGGCGCACGTCGACGCGCAGCCCGAGCTCGCGCAGTGCCGCGTCCGCCTCCCGGTGCATGCGCCGGAAGTCGATCAGGCCCAGCCGGTTGCGGGGTTCGCGGCCCAGGAAGAGGTTGCGGGCCACGGTCATCAGGGGGACGAGGTTGACCTCCTGGTAGATGGTGGATATGCCCGCGTGCTGCGCATGCAGCGGGGTGGCGAAGCGGACCGGGGTTCCGTTGTACGTCACCTCGCCCTCGTCGGGCTGGTAGACCCCGGTGAGGACTTTGATGAGGGTCGACTTGCCCGCGCCGTTCTCGCCGATGAGGGCGTGCACCTCCCCGGCGCGGGCCGTGAAGTCCACCTGGGACAGGGCCTTCACGCCGGGGAAGGTCTTGGACAGACCGGTGACCGACAACATGTCAGTAGGCCTTGCCCAGGTCCGACTTGGCGTTGGCGGTGGTGTACTCGCTGTCCTGGATGACGATGTCCTGGGCGACCTTCTCCCCCTTGGTGAAGGAGTCGAGTGTCTGGAAGGCGAGCGGCCCGAAGCGGGGGTTGGACTCGACGACACCGTCGATCCAGCCGTCGACGATGCCCTGGACGGCGTTGCGGGTCCCGTCGATGGTCACGATCTTCACCGCGCCCGGCTGCTTGCCCGCGCCCTTGAGGGCGTTGACCGCGCCGAGTCCCATCTCGTCGTTCTCGGCGTAGATCCCGGTGATGCCGGGCTTGGACTGGATGAGGTTCTCGGTGACCGACTGGCCCTTCTCCCGGGCGAATTCACCGGTCTGCTTGAAGACGATCTTGAGGCCGGGTGCCTTCTCCTTGACGCGGTCCTCGAAGCCCTTGGTGCGTTCGGTGGTCACGTTGTTGCCCGCGGCGCCGAGCAGGATCGCGATCTCGCCCTTGCCCCCGGTCGCCTCGATCATCCGGTCCGCGGCCCGCTTGCCCTGCTCGACGAAGTCGGAGCCGATGAAGCTCACATAGTCCTTGCAGGCGGCGGCGTTGATCTTACGGTCGATGGTGATGATCGGGATGTGCTTGGCGGAGGCCGAGCGCAAGACCGGCTCCCAGCCGTCCGAGTTGAGCGGTGCGATCACCAGGAGGTCCGCGCCCTTGGCGATGAGGTCCTGGACGTCGCTGATCTGCTTGGAGAACTGCGACTGGGCGTTGGCCGTCAGCAGCTTCACGCCCCGCTGCTTCGCCTCGGCCTTGATCGACGCGGTCTCCGCGATCCGGAAGGGGTTGGCCTCCTTCTCGGACTGGGAGAAGCCGACGGTCGCCGACTTCAGGTCGGTCTTCTTCGCGCCGTAGGCGTCTATGGCACAGGTCGGGCCGGAGCCCGTGGACGGTGAGGCGACGACCTGTCCCCCATCGCCCTGGCTGGTGGAGCTCTTGTCCTTGTCGGCGGAGTCGTCCTCCGACTTCGCGCAGCCGGAGACGAGCGCCAGGCTCGTGATGAGGCCGGTGGCGAGGAGGGTCCTGGCGTAGGTGCGGTGGCGAGGTGCGATCGGCTTCATGGAGTCCCCAAACGGCGCGGCCCCGGCGCTGAGAGCGCTCCCGGGGGGTGATCGGCTCTTGCGGTCAACTCGGTGTACACGTCGTTCCGGGGAGGTTTTTACATCGTTGGAAGGAGGCTGTAAAGCCTTCGGTCCGAAATCTCGTCAGCGCCGCCCCAGCGTGCTCTCGCGCTCCACCAGCCGGAAATCCGCAGTCAGTTCACGTCCACCGGGCTCCGTACGACCCGACAGGCTGCGCAGCAGGGAAGCCACCGCCATCCGCGCGATGGCCTGCTTGTCCGGCGAGATCGTCGTCAGCGTGACGGCACCGAACCGCCCCTCCTCGATGTCGTCGAAGCCGACCACCGCGACATCCCACGGCACCCGCAGCCCACGCTCGTGCAGCACCCGCATCGCACCGATCGCGACCAGGTCGTTGTAGGCGAAGACCGCGTCCGGACGCACACCGGAGTCGAGCAGCCGGGCCATGCCCCGCGCCCCCTCCTCCCGGTCCCAGCCGCCGACCGGCACCACCAGGTCGTCGGGTGCCGGCACGCCGGCCTCCGTCAGTTCCTCGCGCCAGCCGGCCAGTCGCAGATGGGCCGGCCGGTTGGCCGAATCCGTACGGGCCCCGAGATAGGCGATCCGTGAGCGTCCGCGGCTCAGCAGATGGCGTACCGCACTGCGCGCGGCCGCCACGTTGTCGATCGCGATGTGGTCGTAGGGCAGTTCGTACTCCCGCTCGCCGAGCAGGACGAGCGGCACGTCGTCGGTCCGCGAGCGCAGGTCCTCGGCCTCGAGCTCCAGCGGACTGAGGATCAGTCCGTCGATCACATTGGCCCGGAAGCCCTGGCTTACCAGCACCTCCTGCTCCCGATCGCCCCGCGTGTGGTCGAGGAGCACGGTGAACTCGTGCTCGGCGGCCGCGTCGATGACCGCTCCGGCCAGCTCGGCGAAGTACGGGTTGCCGAGCTCGGGAATGGCGAGGGCGATGATGCCCGTACGCCCCTTGCGCAGGCTGCGCGCCGTGAGGTTCGGCCGGTAACCCAGCTCGTCGATCGCCTCCTGGACCCGGGCCCGCATGGCCGGAGTGACGTGCGGATAGTTGTTCACGACGTTCGAAACCGTCTTGATCGAGACGCCGGCGTGCTCCGCGACGTCCTTCAGGCTGACCCGCAAGGGATCTCCTCTCCATCGATGTGCGTCTCTGCCACCTGTACGTTTGTCATGACCCTGGACAGAGACCGGGACCCGTGCTGTGATGCCAACTCCCGTTCCTTCCAACGTTGTACAGACAGAAGCAACGAGCCGCCACCCTTCCTCAGCCAAGGAGGATCCGTGCGCATCAGAAGAATCCGAACTCGAATGGCACTCCTGCTCGTCGCGGTGCTCGGCATGGCGGGACTGTCCGCCGCACCGGCCGCCACCGCCGCCGACGAGCCCGTGGAGGTCCACGGGCTGAAAGGCGAGTACTACACCCAGTCCGCCCCCGGCGCCTTCGACTTCCACGAGCTGAAGGCCACCGGATTCGACACCAACCTCGACTTCGACAACCTGGAGCCGCGACTCGCCTTCGCCACCGGTCAGTCGGACGACGTCAACGTCCGCTGGACCGGCCGGATCGTCCCGGAGAAGACCGGCGCCACCACCTTCTCGATCATCGGCGACAACGGATTCCGGCTGTGGGTCGACGGGCAACTCGCCATCGATCACTGGGTCGACGACTGGGACCGTGAACAGACCTCCCAGCCCGTCGAGCTGACCGCCGGCCGGGCCTACGACATCAAGGTCGAGTACTTCGAGCACTTCGGCGGCTCCAACCTCCATCTGCGCTGGACCCCGCCGGGCGGCACGAAGACGGCCGTCCCGCAGTCGGCGCTCCGGCTGCCCGACGGATATGCCTATGACGGCGCCATCGCAACCACGGTGGAGAGGGACGGCCGTACCCTGCGCCTCGACTTCGCCCAGGCGCTCGCCGCGCCCCCGGCCGGTCTCACCGACCACCTCGAAGCCGTCATCGGCGGCGCCAAGTGGCCCCTGTCCACGGCGAAGCTGGACCCGGCCGACCCGAAGTCGCTGCTCGTCCGGCTGAAGGAACCCGTCGTCGGCAATAAGACCGGCACGGCCCGGGGCACCGCCGACCTGAGCTACGACGGCAAGGGCGGCCTCTCCGGTACGAGCGGCAACGTTGTCAACACCTTCTGGAGCAGCGGCTCCAACCACTCCACCTACCAGCTGCGGACGAAGTGGGCGGACGACGTCGGCCCGCGCAACGCCCACCCCGAGTACCCCCGGCCCCAGCTCACCCGGGACAACTGGCAGAACCTGAACGGGTCCTGGCAGTTCGCCGCGGCCAAGGCGGGCGACCAGCCGCCGGTCGGCAGGAACCTCGCCGAGAAGATCCTCGTGCCCTACCCCGTGGAATCCCAGCTCTCCGGCATCGAACGGCACGAGGACCGCATGTGGTACCGCCGCACCTTCACGGTCCCCAAGGACTGGCGGATCGGCTCCGGCAAGCGGCTGCGGCTCAACTTCGGCGCCGTCGACTGGCGGGCCGAGGTCTACGTCAACGGCACCAAAGTCGCCGAACACCAGGGTGGCTACGACAAGTTCAGCGCCGATGTGACCGCCGCGCTGAAGCCGGGAAGGACTCAGGAGCTGATCGTCGGCGTCTACGACCCGACCGACGCGCAGGGCGGCGAGAACCCGCCGGTGGGCAAGCAGCGTCTCGACCCCAGCGGCATCTGGTACACCCCGTCCTCCGGAATCTGGCAGACGGTGTGGATGGAACCGGTCGCCTCCGACCACGTCGACTCGCTCAAGCTCACGCCCGACGTGAAGAACAGCCGGCTCAGCGTCGAGCCGCAGGGCGTCCGCAGCGGGGTGCCGGTCACCGCCACCGCCTACGCCGGACACAAGAAGGTCGCCACCGTGACCGGCCGCACCGGGCAGCCGCTCACTCTGAAGATCGTCAACCCGCACCTCTGGTCGCCGGACGATCCGTTCCTCTACGACCTGAAGGTCACGGTCGGCGCGGACCGCGTCGGCAGCTACTTCGGGATGCGTTCCATCGCCGTGGAGAAGGTGGACGGGACCCCGCGCACGGTCCTCAACGGCAAGCCGGTCTTCATGATGGCCACCCTCGACCAGGGCTTCTGGCCCGACGGTCTGCACACCGCGCCGACCGACGAAGCCCTGGCGTACGACCTGAAGATGCACAAGCAGATGGGCTTCAACGCGGTCCGCAAGCACATCAAGGTGGAACCCGACCGCTGGTTCTACTGGGCGGACCGGCTCGGCCTGATGGTCTGGCAGGACATGCCCGCCATGACGGCCGGGGTCGATCCGGACGCCGCGTCCCGCGCCGAGTACGAGCGCGAGATGAAGCAGATGATCGACGAGCACATCAGCAGCCCGTCGGTCGTCATGTGGGTGACCTTCAACGAGGGTTGGGGCCAGTACGACGAGGCCCGCATCGCCGACCAGGCCAAGTCCTGGGACCCCACCCGCCTCGTCAACTCCATGTCGGGCATCAACCTCGGCGTGGACGGCGGCACCGGCGACATCATCGACGAGCACGGCTACCCGAGTCCGGCACTGCCGCCCGACCCCGACGGGAAGCGCGCCCTCGTCAGCGGAGAGTACGGCGGTCTCGGCCTCGCGGTGCCCGGTCACGCCTGGTCGGTGCAGCAGTCCTACGTGGACGTCGACCCGGCGACGTACACCGACGACTACCTGGCCCGCCTGGACGAGGTGCACAAGCTCGCCTGCAAGGGCGGCAACGGCGCCGTCTACACCCAGATCTCGGATGTGGAGGGCGAGTTGAACGGGCTGATGACGTACGACCGCAAGGTGGTCAAGCCCGATGTGAAGCGGCTGAAGGCGGCCCACGACGCGCTGATCCACGACGCGTCGCAGCCCACACCGGCAGGCTGCTCCTGACGGCGGGCCGCCCGGCCGGCGCCTCACCGCTTCATCGTAGGCGCCACGTTCCGACCCGCTGACGGGTCATCGGCACGGTCCGCTCCCCCGAGGACGGGGGAGCGGACCGTGCCTCGTCCGTCCCGCCCCGCCACTCGTCCCCCCGCTCGCCGGACGAGCCGCCTCACCGGTTTTCGCGTGCGCCACCGTGAGGGGTGCCGGAGAAGGGGTAGACGGCCGTCATGATCTCCCCCCGTGTCCTCGCAGCCGACAGCTCGTCCTCGCTCCCCCTGATCGTCGCCGGCGTGGTGCTCGCCGCCCTCCTGATCGGCGCGTTCTGGTACGGCAGCCGCCGTACCGCACGCCGCGTGGACCCCGGCGCCCGCCCGGCGGACCAGAACCCGCGAGCGGCGACACGACAGAACTCCTGGCAGACCCCCGACGACGACCCCGACCGCCGCCCGCGGACCTGACCGCCCCTCCCCCGTGCGTCGCACACCGTCGTTCGCCCGGCCTGCGTCCCGGGCGTCCGGGCTCGGGGGCCCGGGCGGTGACGAAGCGCGGTGTGTGCGGACGCCGGCCGGCTCACGCCGTGCCGGGCGGCGCCGTGCTCTGGCGCACCACGAGATGCGTGGCCAGCTCGATGCGCTGGGCGGTCTTGCCGGACTCGTCGCGGTGGAACAGCATGCGTGAGGCCTCCTCGGCCATGTGCCGCAGCGGCTGGTGCACCGTGGTGAGCGGCGGGCTCGACCACTGCGCGAGCGGTACGTCGTCGTAGCCGACCACCGACAGATCCCGCGGTACGTGGAGTCCCTTGACGCGGGCCGCCTCCAGCACGCCGAGCGCCTGGAGGTCGCTGCCCGCGAAGATCGCGGTCGGCCGGTCCGGGCCGTCCAGCAGGCTCATCGCGTGCTCGAAACCGCCCTGCACATGGAAGTCGCCGAAACGGATGAGCCGAGGGTCCACCTCCAGGCCGGCCATGGCCATGGCGGAGCGATAGCCGTCCAGGCGGGCGAGAGAGCACAGCATGTCCTCGGGACCGGTGATGATCGCGACCCGTTCGTGGTCCTGTGCGGTGAGATGCCGGGTGGCGGCGAGGCCGCCGGCCCAGTTCGCCGACCCGACCGACGGCACGTCGGGGTCGGGGTCACCGGCGGGATCGACCACGACGAAGGGGATGGCCGCCGCCCTGAGCTGCCGTTTGACGTCCTGCGGGAGGGTGGAGAAGACCAGGACGACGCCCAACGGCTTTCTCTGCAGGACGCCCGCGAGCCATTCCGGCCCGGGGGTGTGGCGCGTGCCGCTGACGGTGAGGACGACCGTGGCACGGTTGTCCCGCGCCACCTGCTCCACGCCCTTGATCAGTTCCATCGCCCAGATGCTGTCCAACTCGTGGAACACCAGTTCCAGGAGGGCGGGCTGCGACGACGTCCGGGTACGCCGGCGGTAGCCGTGCTCCTCCAGCAGTCGTTCCACCTTGGCCCGGGTCACGCGTGACACATCCGCGCGGCCGTTCAGCACCTTCGAAACTGTCGGCAACGAAACGCCGGCCACTCTCGCCACTTCGGCCAGGGTCACCCTGCCGTTCGCCTCGTCCTCTTCGCTCATGCCTGCAGGATATAGCCACCGGCTCAGACAACGGTCCGAGCAAGTGCCTGCATGACCATTGACCGTGTCTCAGGCCTGACCTAGTGTCCGCAGCGCCAATACTTTCGGTAATGCATTCGAAACTTTCGAAAGGCGAAGGATGAACACACGTGCGCGCATGCCCAGACTGGTGGCCTGCGGTGCGACGCTCGCCCTGGCGCTGAGCCTCTCCGCCTGCGGCGGCGACAACGGCAAGGCGTCGTCGAACGACGGCAAGATCCACGTCCTGGTCTACGGGGACGCCAGCAACAAGGTCGAGAAGCAGATCGTCGACACGTTCAACAAGACGTCCGACGTCAAGGCCGTCCTCGACACCATCCCCGGTGCCGACTATCAGCAGAAGCTCCAAACGATCATCAACACGCCTCAGGCGCCGGACATCTTCTTCAACTGGGGCGGCGGCAGCATCCAGCCGTTCGTCAAGGCCGGCCTGCTGATGCCGCTGGACAGTTTCATCAAGAAGGACCCGAACCTGGAGAAGAGCTTCCTGCCCTCGGTCGTCAAGAGCGCGGTCGTCGACGGGACGTCCTACGGCGTGCCGATGCGCGGCACCCAGCCCGTGCTGCTGTTCCACAACAAGAAGGTCCTCGACGACGCGGGTGTGAAGCCCCCGCAGACGTGGGACGAGCTGCTCGGCGCGGTCAAGAAGCTCAAGGCGAAGGGCGTCACCCCCATCGCCCTCGGTGGCGGCGACAGATGGCCCACACTCATGTGGTTCGAGTACCTCTACGACCGCATCGCCGGCCCGGGCCTGTTCCAGAAGGCCCATGAGGGCGACAAGAAGGCGTGGGAGAGCGCCGACAGCAAGAAGGCCCTGAGCATGATCAGGGAACTCGTGGACGCCGGTGCCTTCGGCAAGAACTACGACTCCGTGAAGTACACCAACGGCGCCTCGCCGGCGCTGCTGGCGTCGGGCAAGGCCGGGTTCGAGCTGATGGGCTCCTGGTACTACGCCCAACAGCAGTCGGACGCCAAGGCGTTCGCGGAGAAGGACCTCGGCTACACGACGTTCCCGACCGTCCCCGAGGGCAAGGGCGACGCGGCGGACGTGGTCGGGAACACCAACAACTTCTACTCGGTGCTGAAGAAGACCAAGCACCCCGAAGCCGTCGGTGAGTTCCTGAAGCTCATGTACTCGGACGAGTTCGTGAAGGCGCAGCTGGCCATCGGCAACCTGCCGACCACGACGAACACCCCGAAGTTCCTCGGCACCTCGGCCGACCCCGACTACTCACGCTTCCAGTACGACCTGGTCGCGAAGGCCCCCGCGTTCCAGCTGTCCTGGGACCAGGCGTACCCGCCGGCGGCGGGCACGCCCATCCAGCAGGCCGTGCAGCAGTTCTTCAACGGCCAGATCGACGCGGACGGCTTCATCCAGGCCATGCAGGCCCTCCCGACCGAGTGAACGGCTCATGACCACACAGATCACGAGCTCTCCGTCCACCGCCAGGTTCCGCAAGGAGGCCTCGCGGTGGCCGGCCGGCTCACACGCCGCAGACGTGGGACGGCCCGGCTTCGGCTGGGCTCTGCCCGCCACCCTCTTCTTCGCCCTGTTCGCCCTCGTTCCGCTGGTCATGGTCGCGGTGCTGTCCTTCATGAGCTGGAACGGGCTCGGCTCCCCCCAGTTCGTGGGCATGGACAACTGGTCACGTCTGGTGGACGACCCCGTGATGCTCAAGAGCATCTGGACGACCCTGCTCCTCACCGCGCTGGGCATCGTCATACAGACGCCGCTCAGCATCGTCCTCGGGACCTGGGCCGCCGGCCACCAGCGCAATCGCGCCGTCCTGTCGGCCGTCTACTTCGTTCCGCTGCTGCTGTCGGCCACCGCGGTCTCCGTACTGTGGCGGGCCCTTCTCGACCCCAACTTCGGCATCCCCGCGGACGCCACCTGGCTGTTCGGGGACGGCAACCTGTTCGGCAAGCAGACCACCGCCATCGGGGTGCTGGCCTTCGTCAGCACCTGGCAGTTCACTCCCTTCCACACCCTGATCTACCAGGGTGCCGCCAGGGCCGTCCCACAGGTGCTCTACCAGGCCGCGGAGATCGACGGAGCGGGCCGCTACCGGCAGTTCTTCCACATCACGCTGCCTCAACTGCGCAACTCGATGATCACCTCGATGATCCTCATGACGGTCGGCGGGCTGACCACCTTCGAAACGGTCCTCATCCTCACGCAGGGAGGACCGGGGACCGACACCACCATCAGCGCCTACTACATGTACGAAAAGGCCTTCAAGAGCTTCGATTTCGGCACCGGCTCCGCCATCGCCCTCACCCTGGTGGTCGCCTCCACGGTCATCTCGCTCATCGTCGTGCGGGTGTCCGGCTACGACAAGATGCGCAGCTCCATGGAGGGGGTGGCATGAGGCGCCGTCCCAACTACCTGGCCGGCGTCGGCTCCACCGTCTGGCTGTTCGTGGTGGGTCTGCCCCTGTACGTGATGCTCGCCGCGACACTGCGGACCCGCGGTGACTATGCCGCGAACGGCCCGGTGTCCGTGCCGGACACCTTCACTCTCGACAACTACTTCGGCGCCTTCGACGCCGACTTCGGTCAGTACTTCCTCAACACGGTCGCCGTCACGGCAGCCGTGGTCGCCCTGGTACTGGTCCTGGTCCCGCCGCTCTCCTTCGCCATCGTGCGCAGCCGCAGCAGGGTGACCTCACTGGTCTTCCGCCTGTTTCTGCTGGGGCTCGCCATTCCGGCGCAGGCGGTGATCGTGCCGATGTTCTACCTGATCAGCGAGGCGGGGCTCTATGACAACCTGCTCGGCGTCATCCTGCCGACGGCCGCGTTCTGCCTGCCGATGTCGGCGCTGATCCTCAGCGGTGCGATGCGTGACATCTCCCCCGAGCTGTTCGAGGCCATGGCCGTGGACGGCGCGACTCCGCGCCGCATGTTCTTCCAACTGGTCGTACCGCTCTCGCGCGGCGGCCTGTCCACGATCACGGTCTTCTCCGCGCTCCAGGCATGGAACGGCTTCCTGTTCCCGCTCGTGCTGACCCAGTCCGACTCCACCAAGGTGATCACGCTGGGTCTGTACAACTTCCAGACCGAACACGGCATCGACATTCCCGGCCTGCTGGGCGCCGTCATGCTGTCCATGATCCCTGTTCTGCTCGTTTACCTGTTCGCCCGTCGCGCCCTGGTCCAGGGCCTGATGGGCGTCGGAGGAAAGTGATCGCCACGTGGCCGTAGAGACCACCCCCGCAGCCCCTCTCTGGAACGATCCGAACCGGCCCCTCACCGCCAGAGTCACGGCTCTCATGGCGGCGATGACCCTGGAGGAGAAGACCGCCCAACTCCACGGCGTGTGGGTCGGCGCCTCCGACCAGGGAGGAGAAGTGGCCCCCCATCAGCACGACATGGAGGAGGCGGTCGACCTCGACGCGCTGATGCCCACCGGGCTGGGGCAGCTGACCAGGCCGTTCGGCACCGTACCCGTCGACCCCGCGCTCGGGGCCCTCTCCCTGCACCGCACCCAGGCACGCATCGTCTCCGCCAACCGGTTCGGCGTCCCGGCTCTCGCGCACGAGGAGTGTCTGGCCGGCTTCGCCGCCTGGGGGGCGACCGCCTACCCGGTTCCGCTGTCCTGGGGTGCCACGTTCGACCCCGGGATCGTGCGCCGGATGGCCGCCGCCATCGGCCGGGACATGCGGTCGGTCGGTGTCCACCAGGGACTCGCACCGGTCCTCGACGTGGTGCGCGACGCCCGCTGGGGCCGTGTCGAGGAGACGATCGGCGAGGACCCCTATCTGGTCGGAACCATCGGCACCGCCTACGTCCAGGGGCTGGAGTCGGCGGGAGTCGTCGCCACCCTCAAGCACTTCGTCGGATACTCCGCCTCCCGTGCGGGACGCAACCTCGCCCCCGCAGGGATCGGCGTCCGCGAGCGGGCCGACGTCCTGCTGCCCCCGTTCGAGATGGCCGTGCGCGAAGGCGGCGCCCGCTCGGTGATGCACGCCTACAACGACACCGACGGGGTCCCCGCCGCCGCCGACAGGCGGTTGCTCACGGAACTCCTGCGTGACACATGGGAGTTCGAGGGCACCGTGGTGGCCGACTACTTCGGCGTCGCCTTCCTCAAGACGCTGCACGGCGTCGCGGCCGACTGGGCCGGAGCCGCGCACACCGCCCTGGCCGCCGGCGTCGACGTGGAACTGCCCACCGTCAAGACCTTCGGCGAACCGCTCGTCCAGGCGGTCAAGGACGGCCGCATCCCGGAAGCACTGATCGACGTAGCCCTGCGCCGAGTTCTCCTCCAGAAGGCCCAACTCGGCATGCTGGACCCTGATTGGGACCCGGTGCCGGCCGCTCTGCGCGGCGTCGACCTCGACGACCCGGAATCGCTGCGCGGCAAGGTCGACCTGGACCCCCCTGCCAACCGTGAACTGGCCCGCGAGATCGCCGAGAAGGCCGTAGTCCTCCTCAGCAATGACGGTGCACTGCCCCTCACCGAACCCCGCCGTATCGCGCTGATCGGTCCCAACGCGGGCGAGGCCACCGCCGTGCTCGGCTGCTACTCCTTCCCCCTGCACGTCGGCGTCCGTCACCCGGACATCCCCCTCGGCATCGACCTGCCAACCCTCCACGACACCCTCGCCGCCGAGTTCCCGCAGGCGGACATCACCGTCCTCCGTGGCACGGGCATCGACGACGGAGACCTCTCCGGGATCGACGAGGCGGTGGAGGCGGCCCGGACCGCCGACATCGTCATCGTCGTCCTCGGCGACCGCGCGGGCCTCTTCGGCCGCGGCACCAGCGGTGAGGGCTGCGACGCGGAATCGCTCACGCTCCCCGGTGCCCAGCAGGAGCTACTCGACGCCCTGCTCGACTCCGGCCGGCCCGTGGTCACCGTCCTGCTCGCGGGCCGGCCCTACGCTCTCGGCCGGGCCGTGGACGAGTCCGCGGCGATCGTGCAGTCCTTCTTCCCCGGGGCGGAAGGCACCCACGCGATCGCCGGGATACTCAGCGGTCGCGTCAATCCCTCAGGGCGCCTGCCCGTCAGCGTGCCCCGGCGACCCGGCGCCCAGCCGACCACGTACCTCGGTGCCCGACTGGCCCAGGCCAGCGATGTCTCCAACATCGATCCGACCCCCGCGTTCGGCTTCGGCCACGGCCTGAGCTACACCACATTCGCCTGGAGCGATCTCACCGTGGAGACACGGCAGGCGTCGGCGGAGGGCGAGTTCACCCTCGCCTTCACGCTCCGCAACACCGGCGAGCGGTCCGGTACCGAAGTCGTCCAGCTCTATCTCCACGATCCGGTGGCCTCCGTCGTCCAGCCGGTGCAGCGCCTTGTCGGCTACACCCGGGTCCCGCTGGCGCCGGGCGAGGCCCGCCGCCTCCATGTGACCGTTCCCGCGGACGTCGCCTCGTTCACCGGTCGTGACGGCCGCCGCGTCATCGAACCGGGCGAACTGGATCTCCGTCTGGGGTCGTCGAGCACCGCCGCCCGACTGGGCACGACGGTCACCCTCACCGGCCCCGGTCGTGAGGTGGACGGACCCCGTCGCTTCCACGCGACCTTCGTCCAGGAGGCTACTCAGGAAGGGTGACCGGGCACCTTCCGGACGTCTTCCGGCACCGACCGTCGGACAGGCACGGCAGACGGCACCTCGTACCGCCGTGAGCGCCTGCCCGAGGAGGATCCGAGCCGGACGCGTCCCGGGCGACGCCGTCCACGACCGGCCGCGACGCGCGGACCCGGTCTCCGGACCGGCGTCGCCCGGACGGGAGTCCCCCGGGACGGCTGATCGACCGGAACGGGGGCACTAGGCCGGGGATGCGGAGGGAGGTTCCGGATGCCCCGGTTCCACGGTTGGCGCGATCGCGTGCGGAACGGCGCGGCCAGATTCGGTGAACGGCGTGAGCGGGCCCGGGCGGCTCGTGCCGCCGCGGATCGCGAGACGGAGCCGGACCCGGCGCGGCCCACGGAGGTCCGCCGGGACCGCCCGCGCACCCCGGACCCTGCCGCCGCGGTCCCCTGGGGTCTACGGGTGGCGGCGGAGACGGGCTGGCGGTTCCTGGTCCTGGCCGCGGCGGTGTGGGTGCTCATGCGAGTGATCGGTTCCGTACGACTGGTCGTCCTCGCCTTCGTCGTCGCACTGCTGATCACCGCGCTGCTCGAACCGACCGTCGCCCGGCTGCACCGCGCCGGGCTGTCCCGGGGGCTGGCCACCGCGGTCACCGCGCTCTGCGGGTTCCTCGTGCTGGGGCTGGTCGCCTGGTTCGTCGTATGGCAGGTGCTCGCCAACGTCGACACCCTGTCCGGCCGCCTCCAGGACGGAGTCGAGCAGCTCAAGCAGTGGCTGCTCCAGAGCCCGTTCCACGTGACCGAGCAGCAGATCAACGATGTCGCCAAGAACCTGAGCGACGCGATCGGCACCAGTACGAGCCAGATCACCTCCGCGGGCATCCAGGGGGTCACCGTGCTGGTCGAGGTCCTCACCGGCATGCTGCTCACGATGTTCTCCACCCTGTTCCTGCTCTACGACGGCAGGCGCATCTGGGAGTGGACACTGAAGCTGGTTCCGGCCGAGGCCCGGCCGGGCGTGGCCTCGGCCGGCCCGCGTGCCTGGCGGACGCTCACCGCGTACGCGCGCGGGACGATGCTCGTCGCGTTCATCGACGCTCTCTTCATCGGGCTGGGCATCTACTTCCTCGGCGTGCCGCTCGCCGTTCCCCTCGGGGTGGTGATCTTCCTCTGCTCGTTCGTGCCGCTGGTCGGTGCGGTGGCCTCCGGCGCGGTCGCGGTCGTGGTCGCCCTGGTCACGCAGGGCGTGTTCACCGCGCTCATGGTCCTGTTGGTGGTGCTCCTGGTGCAGCAGATCGAGGGGCACGTCCTGCAGCCGTTCATCCTCGGGCAGGCCGTGCGGGTGCACCCGCTGGCCGTCGTCCTGGGCGTCGCCACCGGGGGCCTGGTCGCGGGGATCGGCGGCGCCGTGGTCGCCGTACCGCTGATCGCCGTGGTCAACACCGTGGTCGGACATCTTCACGCGCGGACCGGCGAGGGCGAAGAGGTTCAGGCGGCGACGGCCGTTCCCGGTACCGCCGGTGAGTAGGCGCTCCGGACGTCACCGCATAGCGGCGTTCCGCGGCACCTTCGCCCCGCAGCAAACCCTCCACCCCGTCCGCGACGGCGACGAAGAGGCGTGCGCGGACGGTCTGGTCGACTACCGGTGATACACGTCGCCGCCGCATCCCTCTCGACGAGAGGCCGACGTCGACGGAGACCGTGCCGGAACACGCGGTCACGGAACGTCCGGTCGCTGGGTACGAACCCCCCTGCTCCCGGGCGTCCAGCAAGATGGGCGCATGAGTGAACTGCGCGGTGACCTCGACCGGTTGAGCGGCGACGAGAGACTGGTACCCGAGTGGCTCGGCGGGCTGGCGGTCAATCCGGCGCTGCCCGCGTCGGTGCTGGCCCGTCTGCTGACCGTGGAGCGACTGCCCGCGTACTCGTCCTCCTGGCTCGCGGCACGCCGTCTCGACCGGGAGAGCACGGCCCTGCTGGTGGCCTCGCCGCGGGTCGACCACCGCCTCACGGCACTGGAGAACTCGACCGCCGACGTCGACGTACTGGCCCGCCTTGCCCGTGATCCCGAACCACGGGTCCGTCGCGTGTACGCGGCGATCGCGGGCGACTTCGGCCGACGCATACCCGACGGGGTCCCCGAGATCTGGGCCGCCGACAGCGAGGCGCAGGTCCGGCGCCTGGCCATGCAGTGGGACGTGCCCATCGGCCTGCGGGCACGACTCGCCGAGGACGAAGACGCCTCGGTGCGGGCCGCGGCGCTCACCCCGGAGGTGTGGCCGCGGCTCTCCCCCGCCGTGCGCGACGCCCTGCTCGGCGACTCCGAGCCCCGGGTCCAGGACGCCCTGGCCAGGATGTTCCCACCCGCGCCGACGCCCCGGCCCGAGCCCGGGGTCCGGGTCGCGGACCCCGACCCCTTCGTACGCGGCAGGGCGGCCCAGGATCCGGAAGTACCGACCGTTCTGGCCCTGCGACTCGCCGACGATCCCGACGACTCCGTGCGGCTGTCCCTCTCGATGCGCGAGGACCTCACGGAGGAACAGCGCGCGGCCATCGCGTACGTCGTGCCGAACGGCTACCACACGCCGCCGCGTTGGATCGTGGAAGGCGGCCACCTGCCGGACGTCGCCCGGCGGGCCGCGGCTTCCGGTCACGTCCTGCTCCGGCGGAGCATCGCCATGCAGCGGCACCTGCCCGCCGACGTGGTGGACCGTCTCGCCGAGGACGAGGACTTCTTCGTCAGACTCACCCTCTGCGAGTCCTGCGAGGACGCCCCGCACGCGCTCGTGGTCGACATGTACGCGCACTGGCACGGCCTCAAGTGGACCTTCCTGCGTACCCACCCGAACTTCGCGCGGCCCGGACTCGCCAGGTTCGTCGACCACCCCAATCCGCGGCTGCGCCATGCCGCCCTGGACGACCCCGAAGGCGGCCCCGACCTTGTGCTGCGGCTGATCGGCGATCCTGACGTCGGCTGCTGGGCACTGCGGGATCCCAGGCTCCCCGCCGAGGAACTGCGTCGACGCCTCGGCGTCCCCGGCTCCGCACTGAACGCCGCGGCCAACCCCACCCTGCCGACGGCGACCATGCACCGTCTCCTCGATCTCTCCGGAGTGACCGTCGTCGGATGAACCCACCGAACCCCCGTATCAGCGCCACCGGTCGTGACGCCCGGCCACGGCACCTCACCTGAGGGCGCTGCCCAGAGGCGCACGGTCCCGTCGGGGACCGTGCGCCTCTCCCCCGTCAGCCGATCCTGTCGGTCAGGCCCGCGAACAGGTACGTCGCCCGGCGTTGGTCCTTCTCACTCCGCCACGGCTCGCTGAGTTCCAGGAGCGTGCTGGTCCTCGGGTCGATGATCACCTTGGTGATGCCGACGCCTCCGTGAAAGACCAGTTCCGTGCCGGTGCGCCCGGCATGGTCCTTGACAACGCCGCCGACGCTCACGCCCTTCAGCCTGCCCAGCGCCTTGAACAGCCCACTGCGCAGTTCGGGACGGGCGGGGGCGTTGGCGAGCAGGGTGGTCGCCTGCACGAAGCCGAGCGTGGCCGCGTCCTCGTCCCCTTCCGCGGAAGCCTTCGTCGTGCTCTCGATCAGCCGGAGCAGCGACGCGGGGTCGGTGGTCAGCCGGTCCAGACCGCTCCAGTCGACGTTCTTCGAGCCCAGTCGCCAGCCGGGGAAGTGTCCCTTGCGGACGGCCTTGCCGTCGAAGGTCCTGCCGGGGACCAGGTAGGTCGATTCCATGGACCGCGAGATGTACTCGTAGGCGTTGAAGGGCGCGGTGTGGATTTTCCAGTACGCGCCCGCACCGGTGGAGCGGGCGGCGGCGACCTCGGCGACGTCGTCCAGGAAGACCGACGCGGGACGCGCCCGCGTCCCGGGCCGGGCCGGGGCCGTTCCCATGGTCGCGCCCGTCACGGCGATGCCGGCCGCGACCGCGACGGCGGCCAGCAGCGCGACGACGCGGCGGCGCCCACGGAACGGCGTCAGCACCGCGTCCGCGGTCGCTGTCCGTCGCGGGGCCCGCCCCGACTCCTCCCTGGCGGCCTCCTCGACCGCCGCCAGGGCTCGGGCCAGCGTCGCCGCCGACGGGGGCTCGACGCGTCCCGCCGCCTGGAGCGCCTCGGCGCCCGGGAAGTCCAGCAACGCCTGTCGCTCTGTCATGCGCGTCTCCTCCACGTCATGTGTGCTCATGTCAGGTCCCCCGTCACGGCCAGGTTCCGTCCCGCGGAACGGACCGGCGCGAGCCGCTCGCGCAATCTGCCCCGGGCCCGGTGCAGCCGTGACCGGGCCGTACCCGCCGGGACGCCGACGGCGGCCGCCGCCTCGGCGGGCGTCAGCTGCTCCCAACTGACGAGGAGGATCACCTCCCGCTCCTCCGGGGGCAGTTCCGCCAGCGCGCGGCGCAGGGCGGGCGCCAGCGCCGCCGCGTCCAGCCGCTGGTCCACCGCCTGCCACGGGTCGGTGATCTGTGCCCCCGGCAGGGCCTCCGCCCGCGCGGTCCGTCGCGCATGGCCCGCGAGGACGTTGCGGGCGACTCCGAACAGCCAGCCTCGCGCGGATCCGCGCGAGGCGTCGAAGGTGCGTCGCGCCGCGAACGCCTGCAGCCACACCTCGGCCAGCAGATCGTCCGCCGCACCCGGCATCCGACGTGCGAAGTAGCCGTGCAGGGCCGCCGAGTACTTCTCGACCAGCGGCGCGAACGCGGCGGGGTCGTCGGCGGCCGAGGTCAACTGGGCGTCACCGTCGCGGTCGCCGTGCTCGTCCTGTTCCGATTCCACGGAATCTCCGTCTCCGACCGTCGGACGACGGTCTCACCCCGTACTTGTCACCCGGCGCCCGTCGCGTTCGCGGCCCGTCCCGTCCCGTCTCGAACAGCGTCGACAACGATTCCACGGCCGCTCACGGCGGCCCGTGCCGTCACGTGGACCGCCGGGGCCGGCGCGGGTCCGCTGCGCCGAGTTGTCCGGACCTGCCGGCACGGACGAGCTGGGCGTGGCGAAGTACCCAGGTGAGGGGAGACGTTCGGCCCCTTCCGTGGCCGCGGCTGCCGGCCACGCCGATATCCTCTCCGGAAACCGATCCGACGAAGGGCGAGGACCCAGTGATCCGTGACCTGTACAACGTCCGGGTACAGCCCGAGGAAGGCGGCTGCACGCCGCTGACCGAGGAGGAGGAACGGCGGGCGCGGGCGGTGTTGTTCAGCGATCTCGGCCATGTCATCGCCGAACGGGGCTGGGTCCGGTTCCCCGCTCACTCACCGGAGGAACGTCGCCGACTGGTCGATGTCGCCCGACGCCTCAGTGCTCATTGGGGGCAGCGGGTGTTCGTCGAAGCCGAGGACCAGTGCGCCATGAAACTCCATCTGGCCGGGCACGGTACGCAGCCCGCAGGTCCCCCGTTGCCGTAGCGGGAGACGGTCGCCCGTGCGGCACGCGCGCCTCGGCGTCCCAAGACGCCTTGCGGCCCCGGGAGTCGGAGCCGCACGCGCGCCGCCACGGGACAGCCCTCAGAACGCCGAGCGGATGAGCCCACCGTCGACGCGGATCGTCGCTCCGCTGATGTACTGGGCGTACTCGCTGCACAGGTAGGCGACCGCCGCCGCGATCTCGACCGGTTCGCCGAACCGCTCCTGGTCGTTGGGGATCAGGGCGTCGACGGCGTTGGGCTGGATCTCCTCCCACGTGCGGCCCCACCCGCGGGCGGGTCCGATCCCGGTGACCAGTTCCTTCGTCGCCTCGACGAGGATCGCGCCGGGCGACACGACGTTCGAGGTGACACCGCTGCCCTTGAGCTCCCTGGCCAGGGACACCGCCAGGTTGTGCCGTGCGGCCAGCGTGGCGTTGTACTGCGGGTGGGTGTTCATCGGCTGCGAGGCGAGACCGCCGCCGATCGTGACGACCCGGCCCCAGCCGCGCTCACGCATCGCCGGGACCAGGTGCTGGATCAGCCTGACACCCGAGACGACGTTGACGTTGTACGTGTCGAGCCATTCCTCGGGGGTGGCCTGCGCCCACGAAAGGTGCCGGTAGAAGCCGGCGTTGTTGACGAGGATGTCGACGGGCCCGCCCTCCGTGGCGGCGCGGGCGACTTCGGCGGCGGTCCGGTCATCGGCGAGGTCACCCACCACGGTGGTGGCGATCCCGCCCGCCTCGCGGATGTCCTGCGCGACCGCCTCGGTACGCGCCTTGTCCCGGCCGTGCACCACGACGGCCGCGCCTTCGGCCGCCAGCAGCTTCGCGGCGGCCTCGCCGAGTCCCGAGCTGGAACCCGTGACGAGGGCCCGCCTGCCGGTCAGATCGAGGTCCATGTCCTAGCCTCTCTGGGCATTCAGATGTCGTAAACACGCAGGTAGCACGCCTTACGAGAAAGTCTACACCTGTATACTTAGCTCGATCGGCCCGCACCTGGCGCGAGGCCCCTCCCGACCGGCTTCGGGGTCGTGGCGTCGACGGAGGGGTCAGGCGTCGGTCCAGGACCGTGCGTCACGCGATCCGCGCACGCGCTGGAAATGCGGGTCCGGGAAGTGGGCCGTCCCCACCGCGACGCCGTGCTCCGCCAGCCGGGCGAGAAGTTCCTCACGCGCCCTCAGCGCCTGGGCCGCGTCGCTGTCGAAGAGGGACGAGATCCCGGTGTCGTTGAGCCGGAGCGGGTGGTGCACGGCGTCTGCCAGCAGACAGGCCTCCTGGCCCCCGGCCGTGATCCGCACCACGTAGTGGCCGGGCGTGTGACCGGGCGCGTGGTGGGCGACGACTCCGGGGGCTGCCCGCACGGTGGGACCGTCGACGGGCCGCAGGACCCCCGCGGCCCCTGGCACCCTCCAACACGATCCGGGCAGGGTCTCGATCTCCTCACGAGCCGGGCCGCGGCACCGCCACCCCATCCGTCCGACCGCCACACCCGGGGCGGGGCCGGTGGCCCCGCCCACCCCGCGGAGTGGGGCGACAGCCGACGAGCAGGCGACTTGACCGGCGACCGCGCGTCGGCACGGGACAGGGTGACATGCGGGCCCGCACCTCAGCACGAGCCGGCACTGACACGCCGCGCCCGCGCGGATGAGCGCCCGCGGGGCCGGCCCACCTCACCTCCCTCGCGCCACCACGCCACGCCTCGCGGGCAGGACGTACGTCGGTCGGCCTCGCCCTCCATCTCGATGCGCACGCCCGGCGTCGACCCGTCGACCCGTCGACCCGGAGCCTGCGCTCACCGATGGTCGCCACGGCCCGAACCTCACACACCGCGTGCACTATCGCGACCAAGAGTAACACCGACGTGTCATAACTCCCTCCATAGAGACACACTTGCGCCTGGATTCACTTTGCTAACTGCTACAGTCTAGATGCACTTACACTTCACCCATGACTCGAAGGATCCCGACGTGATCACCTACGACCGACTCTTCATAGGCGGCACCTGGACCGAGCCCAGCAGCGCCGATCTGCTCGACATCCGCTCCCCGCACGACCAGTCGCTCGTCGCTCGCGCTGCGCAGGCACAGCCCGCCGACGTCGACCGCGCGGTCGCGGCCGCCCGCGCCGCCTTCGACAGCGGAGTGTGGAGCGGCACCGGCCCGGCGGAGCGGCTGGCGGTCCTGCGCCGGTTCAACGAGCTCCGTGAGCAGAACGCCGAGAAGATCGCGTCGCTCATCACCGCGGAGAACGGCTCGGCCGGCTGGTTCACCCTCGCCGGGCAGGGCGGCCTGACACGACAGGCCAACGCCTACTTCAAGGCCGCCGAGGAGTTCGACTGGGAGACCACCCTCACCCCGTCCGACCCCGCCAACCCGTTCCGCAGCATCGTCCGCCGTGAGGCCATCGGGGTGGTCGCCGCCGTGATCCCCTGGAACTCACCGTTCTCCTCCGCGACGGCCAAGATCATCCCCGCGCTGCTCGCCGGAAACACCGTGGTCCTCAAGGTCTCGCCGGAGAACTCGCTCAGCATGGGGTTCCTCGCCGAACTGCTGGAGCGGACCGGCCTGCCCGAGGGTGTCGTCAGCGTGCTTCCCGCCGACCGCGAGACGAGTCAGTACCTGATCTCGCACCCGGACGTCGACAAGATCGCCTTCACCGGTTCCACCGGCGCCGGCCGCGCGATCGCGTCCATCGCGGGCCGCCAGCTCAAGCGTGTCAGCCTGGAACTCGGCGGCAAGTCCGCCGCGTTGATCCTCCCGGACGCCGACATCCAGAAGTCCGTGGAGGGGCTGAAGTTCGGCTCCCTGCTGAACAACGGAGAGGCGTGCATCGCCCAGACCCGTGTGCTCGCCCCCCGCTCGCGCTACGAGGAGGTCGTCGAGGCGCTGAAGGAGCTGGTCGGTTCCCTCAAGGTGGGTGACCCCCTCGAACAGGACACCTTCATCGGCCCGATGATCCGCCACGACCAGCAGCAGCGCGTCATCGACTACATCAAGATCGGCATCGACGAGGGTGCCCGCCTGGTCGTGGGCGGTCCTCAGGTCCCGGAGGGTCTGGAGTCCGGCAACTACGTCACACCGACCGTCTTCGCCGACGTCGACAACTCCATGCGCATCGCGCAGGAGGAGGTCTTCGGCCCGGTCCTGGTCGTGATCGCGTACGAGGACGAGGACGACGCCGTCCGCATCGCCAACGAGTCCGAGTACGGCCTGTCCGGTGGCGTCTGGTCCGCCGACCCCGAGCACGCCCTCGCCGTCGCCCGCCGCCTGCGGACGGGCACCGTCACCGTCAACGGCGCTCCCATCGGCTTCGACGGCCCCTTCGGCGGCTTCAAGAACAGCGGCCTCGGCCGCGAGTACGGAGCCGTCGGCCTCGGCACCTACACCGAGTACAAGACCGTCACCACCGCCTGAGCCGGTCCCGGAGCCCTCGGAAGTAGGGCGCCGACCGTCCCCTCCCCGTGATCTCCCCCGCCACGCGCATCCGGAAGGCGGCCCGCGAGAAGGCCGTCAGGGCCCTTCGGTCCGCCTTCCGGCGATGCCGTGTGCGCTCGTTCCCGAAGGACCCTCCTTCATGCCCCACGCACGTCCGTCCCGGACCGCCGCCCCGAGGATCGCGGCCGCCATGAGTGCCCTGGTCCTGGCGGTCCTGCTGTCCGCGCTCGACCAGACCATCGTCTCCACCGCGCTGCCCCGTATAGCCGAGGACCTCGACGGCTTCGCGTCCATCGCCTGGGTCAGCGCCGCCTACCTGCTCGCCTCCACCGCGGCCACGCCCCTGTGGGGCAAGCTCGGCGACATGTTCGGGCGCAAGCGCCTCTACCTCGCCTCCACCACTCTTTTCGTCGTCGCCTCCGCCGCCTGCGGTCTCGCACAGAACCTGCCCGAGCTCATCGGCGGCCGCGCCCTCCAGGGCATCGGGGGCGGCGGCATGATCGTGCTCACCTTCGCCCTCGTCGGCGACGTGGTGCCGCCCGGTCAACGGGGCAGGTACCAAGGCATGTTCGGCTCCGTGTACGGGATCGCCAGCATCGTCGGCCCGCTGCTCGGCGGCATCTTCACCGACCAACTCTCCTGGCGGTGGGCCTTCTTGATCAACCTTCCCGTCGGAGCGGTCACCCTCGCCGTCGCCGCCCGTGTCCTGCCCGCCGGTGTCCGCCGCACCACCGCCCGTATCGACCACCTCGGCGCTCTGCTGCTCGCCGCGATCGCCACCGGCATCGTGCTCGTCACCTCCTACGGCCGGTCCTGGGGTTGGGGCTCCGTGCGGGTGATCGGTCTTGTCGTCACCACCGCCGCGCTGGCCTCGCTCCTGCCCACGGTCGAGCGACGGGCGGCCGCCCCCATCCTGCCTCTGCCCATGCTCACCTCGCGCACGGTGGCCTTCGCGTCGTCGATCGGGTTCGTCGCCAACGCCGCGATGTTCAGCGTGCTCGTCTACCTGCCCACCTATCTGCAGATCGTCCACGGCGTCTCCGCCACACTGTCCGGCGTACACATGCTGCCCCTGGTCCTCGGCCTCGTCGTCAGCCAGTCGCTCGCCGGGCGCTGGGCCTCGCACGTCGGACGGCTCCGGACGATCCTGGTCACCGGGCTCCTGCTCAACATCGCCGGTCTGCTCCTCCTCGGCACCCTCAGCGGCACCACGTCGACGCCGGAGCTCAGTGTCTACTTCCTCGTCACCGGGTTCGGCATCGGCATGGTCCCCATGGTCGTCCTCACCGCCGTGCAGAACGCCGTCGCCCCCGAGGACATCGGGGCGGCCAGTGCGGTGGTCACCTTCGCCCGCTCCATCGGCGCCGCTTTCGGCGTCGCCGTCTTCGGGACCCTGCTCACCTCCCACTTCACCGGCAGGCTCCACCACCTGCACCTGCAGGCCGTCTCCGACCCCTCCCGACCGCAGACGATCCAGGCGCTCCCCCACACCGTCCGCTCCGTGGTCCTCGACGCCTTCGCCCATGCCACCGGCGACGCCTTCCTCCTGCTCGCCCCGCTGGTCCTCGTCGGGACCGTCCTGGCCCTGTTCCTCAAGCCGGCACAGGATGCTTCCCCGGCCCGGCCCGAGTCCCCTCTCCCGCGGGAAGGCGCCTCGGCGGCCTGAGCGCGAAGGAAACCGGCGACGCCGGCCACCGGGTCACGCGCCGGCCACCCGGTGCAGGCGCCGGACGGGCCTGAGGTGCACCGTATGCTCATCCTCATGAGTGCCGCACTTCCCGCCCGCAAACGCGACAGCGCCGCGACACGCGAGGCGATTCTCGCCGCCGCGGTCGTGGAGTTCACGGAGCACGGCTACGCCGCGGCCGGGGTTCGCCAGATCTCCGAGCGGGCCGGGGTCACGGCCATGATGATCAACCGCTATTTCGGGTCGAAGAAGAACCTGTTCGTCCACGCCGTGGACCGTGCCTTCGGCCCCCCGACCATCGTCGGAGACCGTCCCGCCGATCTGCCGGGCACCATCGCCGGTGCGCTCGCCGAGCGGACGGGCCCCGGTGCCGAGCGGCTCGACCCCTTCCTCCTGCTTCTTCGCTCCGCGCCGGAACCCGAGGCGGCCGACATCCTCCGCCAGGGCATCGAGGCCCACGTGGGCGCCCGTCTCTCCGCGCTGCTGGACGGTCCCGCCCCGGACGTCCGCGCACAGCTCGGCCTCGCCCTGGTGGCGGGAACATGGCTGCTGCGTACGGTGGTCGGTACCACCGCCCTCGCGACGGCCGACAACCACAGCCTCGCGGCTCTCCTCACGGAGATGCTGGAGCCGGTCGTCCAGGGGACCCCTGCCGAGGCCCGGCCCGACAGCGCCGCCGGTGGTACCACCCGGGGATGACCAGGTCGGCGACCCGGCGCTCCGGCCCGGAGAGCGCGCCGACGCCGCGTCGTGTCTCCTCGCCGCGTACCTTCCGCCAGGTCTCCGGACGCCTCGGCGACATGCCGGTGACCGCACCGTGTCGATGCCTCAAATTCGTTGCAGAACAGTCCAGTTGACGTTCTGAGGACCCGTCGTGCATCAACACTTCCTTCATCAGTTCCGCTGGGCGGCGCAGGCGGTTGAACCCCACCGGCCGAGTATGTGGCCTCTACTCACGGGCCGATCCCTTCGGCGAGGCGCGCAACGGTGTCACCGACGACGATCTCATCGAGAGCGGGAAGTATCTCGTGGACGGCGCGCGCGGCGCTCTCCCCTTCGACTGGTTCAAGTACCGGCTCAATCCCGTCACGGTGACCGCCACCGACCGGGTCGGGACGACGCACGGGACGTCGTGGCCCGCTGTCCGTCCAAGGAGGCGGCGGACAGACCGACGGCCGGGGAACTGCGGGACCTGCTGGCCGTGGACACGCCGGACGGTGCCGGTCAACTCCCCGACTCCGTCGTGCAGATGATCGCCGCGCGCTCCGCCGAGGGCCCCGTACTGCCCGAGATCGAGCCGACGGTCCTGGACGAGTCCGCCGCCGTACCCGCACCGGACGACGGTGAGCCCAGGGACGCGGTCCCCCACGACCTGAGCCGCCGTCGACTGCTGCTGGCCGGCGGGGGGTGCTCCTCGCCGCGGGCGGCGCGAGCGCCGCGGTCCTGCTCACGGGAGGAGACGGCGCGAAGAACCCGATGACGTCCCGGCCCGTCCTCGGCGTGCACACCACCGACTCGGAAACGCGCTTCAGCCGGCCCAACGCACACGCCGCCGAACTCGCGGTCGCCCAGCACAACGCGACGCCGGGCCGCGCGTACCGCCGAAAGTGCGGGTCCTGCAGGACCACGGCGACGCCACCGGAGCCCAGTCCGTCGCCGGACGTTTCACCGCGGACCCGGACGTCGTCGCCGTGCTCGGGCCCGTCACCGAACTCCCGATGCGGTTCGCGGCGAAGGTCTACGGGGACGCCGGACTGACCCATGTGTCCAGCACCACGGGCCAGCAGGACTACTTCGTCACGTCGCCCGTCTCGTCCTTCCAGACCGGCGTCGCGCACGCCGCGCTCGGCGGCTGGTTCGCACTCCCCGCCCTGATCACCAAGTGGCCGGGGCGTATCGGCGTCGTCCTGGACCGCTCCGGCGGTACGACCATCCAGGACCAGGCCACCTTGCTGGTCCAGCAGTGGAGGGACGCGCCGGGCGGTCGGACCGTGCCCCGGGTCGTGGCCGAGACGAGCGGGGACGGCCCGGCCGCCATCCGCTCGCTGCTCGCCGCGGGCGTCACCGCCTTCGCCCATCTCGGCCCGCTGGACGCCACCGTCGCCGCGGCCGGACAACTGTCCGCGGCCCGCTTCTCCGGCCCCCGCTGGATGCAACACCTGCTCTACGGCACGGACTTCCCGAGCCGGGCCGGCGCCGCCGGCGAGGGCTGGTACGTGGTCGACTCGGCGGTGGACCCTCCTTGCTCACCACGAAGGCGGCACGGGAGTTCACGGCCGCGTGGCGCAAACGATTCGGGACCGCGCCGGAGCCGTACGCCGCCGAGGCCTGTACGCGGGCCCGGATCGCCCTGCTGGTCACGCGGGCCGACACCGACGAACTCGACGGCGTCGGCCTGACCGGCGCACTGCTGCTGCGCCCCACCAGGACCGCCGGCAACCCGCGATCCTGCGCTATCTGAACCGGGTGGTGAAGCCCGGGCGTTCGGCGGTGGTCCACGACCCCTCCGACGCCGACGACACCCTTCAGACGGTCCGCATCATCACCGTGCACAAGAAGCTCGACGGTGCGGCCACCGTCGAAGAGGTCGCGGCGGACGAGGACTTCACCGCCGCGGCCGCGCGGATCACGGCCCGCGGCGAGGACGCGGTCGTGTTCGCGGGCGTGCACCCCGACCGCGCCGCGTCCTGAGCCCGCGCGCTGCGTGACGCCGGCTACCGGAGGACACGGGTCCCGGACGAACACGTCGTCGGCACCTCCTTCCTCGACGTGGCCGAAGGCTGGCTCGTCGGCACGGGGTACACGGACGCCACGGCCGACCCGCGCACCAGGAAGTTCGCGGCCGCCCACCGGGCCCGCTACCACGCCGCGCCCGCACCCTGGGCCGCCGAGGACTACGACGCCGTCCGCTTCGCGGTCCACGGCCCAACGGCCGCCGGGGACGACGCCCGTGCCACCGTCCGCGCCGAACTCCTGCGTCACCCTTGGCAGGGCATCACCCGCGAGGTCAGCTACGACCCCGACTCCGAGTTCTTCCAGGCGGTCGAGGACTCCGGCGCGTTCCTCTGCCAAGTCACGGACCACGCGGCCCGGTTGGTTTCCCGCGCGGACGACATCGGCGGCTCGGCCACCTGACGGGGGCGAACTCGGTGGCGGACGACCGTCGGGCGGCACCGCTTCGGGGACGAGGGCGAACTCGGTGGCGGGCGGCCGTCGATCGGCACCGCATCGTGGGCGGCGGCCACGGCTTCGACCGGCCCTGTCCGAGCGGCACTTCAGGAACGGGTGACGGCCCTGCGCAGGCCGTAGGCGACCGCGCCCGCCACGATCACCGCGGCTCCCCACAGCACCGACGCGCGCGGCAGCGCGAACGCCAGGGTCAGACAGCCGGCCGTACCGAGGATCGGCACGATGCGTGGGGGACGGCCCTCGGCCGGGGTGAGGGTCCAGGCGGAGGCGTTTGCGACGGCGTAGTAGACCAGTACGCCGAAGGAGGAGAAGCCGATCGTGCCGCGCAGGTCGGCGGTGGCGGCCAGGACGGCGACCACCGCCCCGACCGCGAGTTCGGCACGGTGCGGCACCTCGAGCCGCGGGTGGACCGCGGCCAGTACGTGCGGCAGGTGCCGGTCCCGGGCCATGGCCAGGGTGGTCCGCGAAACCCCGAGGATCAGCGCCAGCAGCGACCCGGTCGCCGCCACGGCGGCTCCGAGGCGCACCACCGGCGCCAGTCCGGGTACCCCGGCGACACGTACGGCCTCGGCGAGCGGGTCCGCGGTGCGGGCGAGGCCTTCCGGACCGAGCGTCACGAGCACGGCGACGGCGACGGCCGCGTAGACGGCCAGCGTGATGCCGAGCGCGACGGGGACGGCCCGCGGAATGGTCCGCTCGGGGTCGCGGACCTCTTCGCCGAGGGTGGCGATGCGCGCGTATCCGGCGAACGCGAAGAACAGCAGTCCGGCGGCCTGGAGCACGCCGGCGACGGTGGCGTCCGTCCCGATGTCCAGTCGTGCGGCCCGCCCCTGGCCGTCGGCGAGGCAGACGGCGACGACCGAGGCGAGCACCGCCAGGACGACCGTCACGATCCCGCGCGTCACCCATGCGGACTTCTGCACTCCGGCGTAGTTCACGGCGGTCAGCACCACCACGACGGCGACCGCCACGGCATGGGCCCGGCCCGGCCACGCGTAGGTGCCCACGGTCAGGGCCATCGCGGCACAGGACGCGGTCTTGCCGACCACGAAGGCCCAGCCGGCCAGGTACCCCATGAAGTCACCCAGTTGTTCGCGTCCGTAGACGTAGGTGCCGCCCGACCGCGGGTGGCGCGCGGCCAGGCGGGCGGAGGAGGTGGCGTTGCAGTACGCCACCAGGGCGGCGAGCCCGAGGCCGATCAGCAGCCCTGATCCGGCCGCACGGGCAGCCGGTGCGAGCGCGGCGAAGACACCCGCGCCGATCATCGAGCCGAGCCCGATCACCACGGCGTCGGACATGCCCAGGTGCCGCTTCAGCTCTCCCGTGCCGGCCGAAATCCCCGACGTTCCCATCGCTCGCTCCTCGCACATGGCCCACGGGCCGACTGACTCCCTTGCAGGCGCAGGATAGGGAGCCCGGGTGTCGAGCGGGCTACGTGCCGGTCGTACGCAGGCCGCTGCCGCACGACCGGTGGGCGGCGGATGGACCAGAAGCGTTCGGGCGGTGCCCAGGTGTCATGTCAGGACGCGGACGCCGACTCGTCGAACCGGGCACGGTTCACGCAGATCTCGTCGTGGTGGGTGCCCGCCCAGTCGATGAGCACCGTGACGGCGCCCAGCAGCGTGACGCCGAGGTCGGTCAGTGCGTACTCGACCCGCGGAGGAACCTCGGGGTAGGCGCTCCGTGTGACGAGACCGTCGCGCTGGAGCTGGCGCAGGGTGTGCGTGAGCATCCGCTGGGAGATCCCCGGGATGGAGCGTTGCAGGTCGGTGTAGCGCACGGGCCCGTGCTCCAGCGTGCCGATCACCAGCACGGTCCACTTGTCACCGGCCCGGTCAAGGACGTGCCGGATGCCCTCGCCCTTCTCGATGGGCCAGCGCGCGCAGGGCCCCGCCATCGCGGCGGCCCGCGCGTCCCGCGAGGACGTTTCGCCGCCGCGTGGGTTCCCGTGCCGTCCCCCGTCGGGTGACAGCTGCCGGCGAACCGCGAACGCGCGGGGTCCAGCCCGCCGCCGCCCCCTTCGCCCACCCCCTTCTCCGGAGGAAGATCATGCTGATGCGTGCCGTCACCGTCTCCCGCTTCGGCGGCCCCGACGCCGTGGAGATCACCGAGCACCCGAGACCGGAACCGGGTCCCGGTCAGGTCCGGATCAAGGTGGCGGCGGCCGCGCTGAATCCCGTGGACGCGGCCATGCGCTCCGGCGTGTTCGGCGGTCAGGAACGGATCGGACTCGGCTTCGACGTCGCGGGCACCGTCGACGCCGTCGGCCCCGGCGCCGCCTGGTCGACCGGCGACCGTGTCATCGCCCTGGCCACCGGCCATCACAAGCCGCTCGGCACCCACGCCGACCACGTCGTCCTGGGCGGCAGCACTCTCGCACCCGCTCCGGCGACCCTCGACGACCGCCACGCGGCCACACTCCCCCTCAACACGACCACGGCCGCCCAGTCACTGCGGCTGCTCGCGCTGGCTCCCGGGCAGAGCCTGCTGGTCACCGGAGCGGCGGGAGGCGTCGGCGCCCACACGGTGGAACTCGCCCACCGGCAGGGGCTGAAGGTCACCGGACTCGATTCGGCCGCCCACGAGGACTAGCCTGCTCTCCCGTGGCGCCGATCACTTCCTGACTCGCGGGCAGCCGCTGGCGGTCACCTGCTTCGACGGTGTGCTGGACGCCGCGAGGCTGGGACGCGAAGCGCTGGCCGCCGTCCGCGACGGCGGGGTCTACGCCGGTCTGTGGCCGAGCCAGGAACCCGAGTCCGAGCGCGGCATCCGGGTCGACGCGCTCGGTGTGCGCGCCGACGGCGCCCTGCTCACCGAACTGTCCGCGCTCGCGGACCAGGGGGTGCTGCGGGCCCGCGTCGCGGAGGCCTACCCCCTCCATTCCGCGGCACAGGCCCACGCACGGCTGTCCCGAGGAGGCCTGCCCGGAAGGATCGTGCTCGTCCCCTGAGACCGGACGACCCACCGGACGCCCCGGCCGGGGACTGTGGGCCGACCCGTACCGCCTCAGCCCGCAGGTGCCCGCCACCGTGCAGGGTGCCGCAGAGGCGGCGCCCTGCGGGTGCCGACACGTGGGAACACCGGAGCCGCACGGTTTCGCGGCACCGCGCGGCTGACACCGGCCCCTGGACGCGCCCACCCACGCTCCGGCCACGTCGGCTCGGGAGCCTCCTCAGGTGTGGTCTTCGGGCGGGCGCCGGGGGCTTCGGCGCGCCAGAGGTTCCACGACCGCCGGCAGGTCCTCTACTCGTACCGGTACTTCAGCGACTCCTCCTCCGCCCGCTCGATGTCGGCGATCGTCAGCTCGGGCATGCGCAGTTGGGCCAGCGTCACCTCGGCCGAAGCGGGCTGGGCGTCCGCCGGAAGCCACTCTTCCGGCTTCCACGCCCCGCTGCGCAGCAGCGACTTGGGACAGTGCGGGTAGACCTCCTCGATCCCCACCACCAGCGCGCTGGCCGGCGGCTTGCCCACGGCGGTCAGCTGCGCCAGAAGCTCCGGGCGCGTGGAGACGCAGGCCCGGCCGTTCACCCTGAGCGTCGTGGTGCGTCCCGGGATGACGAACAGCAGCCCCGCCCGCCCCGTCGCGACGACGTTCCGCAGGGTGTCCAGACGCTTGTTGCCGGTCGCGTCCGGGATCGCGACCGTCCGTGCGTCCAGGACGGCGACGAACCCGGCGGGGCCACCACGGGGGGAGACGTCGCAGTTGCCTTCGGCGTCCACGCTGGCGACCAGGACCAGGGACGAGCATCCGATCAACCGTCGGGTCTGCTCGGTGAGTTCCGTCATCTGCTTGCGCACGGCCGCGTCACTGGGGAGTGCGTAGGTCCTGCGCAGCACCTCCTGGTCGGACACGGCGTCGAGACGGAGCGAGTCGAAGGCACTGCCGGCAAGGGATGTCGTCATGCTCCCGACCCTAATGGGCCACGCCACAGGTGACCTTGCTCGGTGAGCACGGCCACCTGGAGAGACCCCCGGCCGGCACCGGACCGACAGCCCACCCGGATCACCGGATCCGACCCGAGCGGCGCATCGCTTCCAACTCCGCACGAATGCACAGGGGCAGACGAGAGACACATATGCGCATGTACGCACATTCTGGCCCCAGATCGGACCGGTCGTGGCCTCCGCTCCACCGACACCCCTGTGTACAGAAGGTGTTGGCGCACCGCGCGCCTCCGACGCCCGTACACCGCACAGCCGCGCTCACCGCACATCATGCGCACATGACAGGTGTCGGCGTCCGATAGACTTCCTCGAAGGGAGGTTCTCGATGTCCGTAGAGGCAGATGCCCTGGAATCCTTGAGCGACGTCTACACCCATCGGGTCAGGGACGACCTGGAGCGGGTCGAGGCCGAGATCGCCCGGACCGAAGCCCGACTCAGGGCACTTCGGGCGGATCATGTCCTCCTGAGCCGGATCTGGGAGAACCTCGGCGACCCCAGTGAGGCGACGCCGGCCGCAGCCGCAGCACCGCGCGGACGCTCCTCCGAGTCGGAGGCCGGGACATCAGGAACGACAAGGCGCCCTCCCGCTCGTTCGTCGTCCGCCGGTACGGGGCGCCGGGCTCCGGCCGCCGAGCGCGGCTCCGTCCGTGACGCCGTCCTCACGCACCTGCGCGCATCAAAGCACCCGGTTTCCGTCAACGACATCTTCGCGGCCCTGCCCGCCAAGGTGCAGGCCTCAGGGAAGGTCGTCGTCCGCAACACCGTCGAGGCCCTGGTGGCCAAGGGCACGGTCGTACGCGCACGAGAAGGAAAGTCCGTTCGGTACACCCTGGTGCCCACATCCACTGAAGCCGACGTATAGCCAGCGCGGAGGGGGGTGTTGAGGGCCGGGGTTGCCGTGGGCCGGGACGTGAAGAGTCGCCGGTGTCCCAGCAGCGGCCGGGTCCCAGCGCCGGTCAACGGCCCGGTCACCGTGCACGCCTCGGAGTAATCAATTGAGTAGCCGATACTCATCTCCGTCCTCCCACCTTCGACTACCCTCCGAAGGGCTCTCCAGGGCTGCGCAAGGCCCGTCGGAGCCGGCCTCACCCCTGGGTCGCAGGACGAATCGCCGACCCGAGTTCCGTGTTCTCCTCCCCGTCCCCCGATCGTGACCGACGGCTTTCCCGGACTCTCGAAGGAGCATGACTTGCGTGTGGATATGCGTGTTCGGCGGCGCCCGCGACTGACGGCGTTTCGCGCGGTGACGACGGTTCCGGTGGCCGCGGCCCTCGTGGTGGCCCTCGCCGCGACGCCGTCGAGTGCGCACGCGATGCACGGGAGTGCGGCGGTCCGCGCGAGTGCGGCCGCCGGCACTCGGACGCCCTCGGCGGCCCGACCGGACGGCATTTCGGAGACACGCGCTCATCTGCGGGAGCTGGCAAGGAAGTTGGTGGAGGAAGGCGTGCCCGGAGTGATCGTGCGGGTGGACGACGGTCACGGCAGGCCCGTCGAGATCTCCGAGCAGGCCGCGTGGACGAGGAAGGACCATCTGCTCCGGGCCGACGACGAGGTGCGAGAGGCCTCCAACACCAAGACGGTGATGGCCACCCTCGTCCTCCAACTGGTCGCCGGGCACCGACTCGCCCTCAGCGACCCGGTCGACAAGTGGCTGCCCGGCCAGGTGCGCAACGGTGGAGCGATCACCCTGCGCATGCTGCTCAACCACACCAGTGGGCTGTTCGACTACACCGAGGATCCCGCCCTCGCACCTGCCCTCACCGGCCGGGACTCCCACGTATGGACGTCGACGGAGATCCTGAGCCTGGTGAGCGGGCACCCGGCACTGTTCGAGCCCGGCACCGAGTGGTCGTACAGCAACACCAACTACATCGCGATCGGGGCCGTCCTGGAGAAGGCCACCGGCAAGAACCTCGCGACGCTGGTGCGGGAGCGGATCGCCCGGCCCCTGGGGCTCCGGCACACCTTCTACGCCACCGGCTCGGCCTGGCACGGCCGGCACGCGCACGGCTACGAGCCGGACGCCGCCCACATGCCACCGGAGGTCCCCGACGACTTCAGGGACTACGCGGGACCGCGGCACGACGACCACGTGGACGTCACCGGCGACTACGTCACGGCCGACGGAGCGGATGCCGCGATCGTGTCCACCGCCGATGACTGGTCCCGTTTCTACCGCGCGTTGATGTCGGGCCGGCTGCTGCCCGCCGCCCAACTGGCCGAGATGCGCACCACCGTGCCGGAGGGCGGACCGGACGACCCGGACGAGCTCGGCTACGGGTTGGGCATCGAGTCGGCGAAGACCTCCTGTGGCACGGTCTGGGATCACGTCGGCGTCGTCCCGGGCTACGCGACCTACAACGTCACCGACTCCACCGGCCGTCGCACGGCCGCCTTCTTCTTCGCCACGACCACTCTCACCAAGCAGGCCCACCAGACCGGTGCGGCCCTCATGGACGCGGTCAACTGCGCCGTGTTCGACCGAGCGACGCGCCTCGGCGGGAGCCGCCTCTGGATCGCCGGATGAAACGCCGCACTCAGCGTTTATCACTGAGGCCGGACAGGTCGACCTCGGTCGCCCTCGGTCCAGCACGGGCGTCCCTCCCGCTCGGGTGCCGCGCGTCCGTACGGGCTGCCAACCTATAATCGACGCTGAGGGAGCCGCCATGGTGACCAGCAGCGGAACCGGAGAACACCGCCGTCCGGACCGGCCCGTACCCGCGCCGGACACGGATCTCATGGACGTCCTCTACGCCACTGTGCGCGAGACGATGCGGCGGATCGACGCGGCGGCGGCCGCGGTCTACCTCGTGACCGAGGGCGGCACCGAACTCCGCCCGGCACTGATCGCGGGCAGCACACCGTCCCTGTTCACCCTGCCGGCGCGGATGCGCCTCGACCAGCCCTACGCGACAGCCCGCGCCGTGGCGTCGGGAACCACCGCCCTCCTGCCCGATCCCGACCCCGCGCCGTCCCGGCAGAGGTACACCCGGCCCTACCCGTACGCCGCCCTCGCGGCCCCGGTCCTTTCGGGTGGGCGTCGCTTCGGCACGCTGACCGTACTGCGCCTGGAGACCCTCGGCGCCTATCCCGGGGCGGACCGCACGGTCGTCGAGTCCATCGCGGCCGAGACAGCCGATGCCCTCACCGCTCTCACGGAACGTGGCGTGCCGATCACCCCCGGCCCCCTGCCCGCCGTGGTACCGATCAGGGCCGGCAGCGCCGAGACACCCGGCTGGGGAGTGCCCGGCGTCCCCGGCTCCTCGGGCGTGAGCCTGATGTTTCCGCTGCGACTGCTCTCCGAGCTGCTGAACCAGGCCACCACTCCCGGTGACGTCGTCGCCGCGGCCCAGGAATGCATCATGGCCCCGCTGCACGCCGACGCCCTGGTCCTGGCCTCGGCCGACGCCACCCACCTGTGGGTCCTGGGGCACAGCGGCAGGTCCTCGGGACTGGTCCGGAACGTCCACGGCGCCGCGCTCAGCGCCTCGACCCCTCTGGCGCAGGCGGCGCGGGGACGCGCGCTGTTCCTCTCCGCGGAGTCTCCGCCGGCCTCTCCCGACGCGTACGACGACCCTCCGCGGGCGGAGGCGTTCCTGCCCCTCATCGCCGGCAGCCGGACCGCCGACCTGGCCCTCGCGGGACGGAAGAACATCGTGGGCGTCTGCTGCCTGTCGTTCCCGGGGCCGCGCGGCTTCCCGCCCGAGGAGAGGGCCACCCTGAGCATGATGGCCGCCCTGCTCGGCGCGGCGGTGCAGCGCGTAGGACTCGGCGAGAAGCAGCGCCGGAGAGCCGAGGGTCTGCAACGACGCCTCCTGCCCTCAACCCTGCCCGAGCTCCCCCGGCTGACGACGGCGGCGCGGTACCGTCCCGCCACGGTCGCGGCGCGGGTGGGCGGCGACTGGTACGACGTGATCAGGGTGACGGACGAGCGGATCGTGCTGGTCGTCGGCGACGTGGAAGGGCACTCCGTGGAGAGCGCCGCGGTCATGAGCCAGGTACGTACCGCGGTGGCCGCCTACGCATCCGAAGGGCACCGGCCCGCGACGGTGATCGACCGGACCGCGGGACTGCTCTGCGCACTGCGCACGGAACTGCTCGTGACCTGCTGTGTCGTCGCGCTGGACACGGCTGACGGGACGGCGGAGGTGGCCCTGGCCGGACATCCGGAACCGCTGGTGCTGCGGCCCGACGGCAGCACCGGCAGGCTGGAGGCACCGGCCAACGTCCCGCTCGGCGTCCGCGCGCAGGACGCCTACCGGGGGCGTGAGCACACCCTCCCGCCCGGAACGGTGCTGATGCTGTACTCGAACGGCCTGATCGGCGGAAACGCCACCGACCCCTGCTCCAGCGCGCAGACGCTCCTGCACGCGGGGCACCGTGCCGGATCCACCGACCTCGAACAGTTCGCCGACCGGCTCGTCGCCGAGAGGTCCGACCCGCAGGAGCTCCGGGACGACGCCGTACTGCTCCTGGCCCGCTTCGAGGAGACCGTCGGCACGGGGCCGCCACGGACGGCAGGCCTGCGCATTCAGCGGCGGGACGTCCAAGGGGTCAAAGCGGTACGGAACTTCGTGAACGACCGGTTGGACGCCTGGGGGCTCTCCGGGCTCTCGGAGTCCCTGCGTCTCGTCGCCTCCGAGATCGTGACCAACGCGCTGATCCACGCGGGAAGTGACGTCGATGTCCGGCTGAGGGCGTTCCCGGATCATGTACGTCTGGAGGTACGGGACTCCGACAGCAACCCGCCCGTTCCCTCCCCGCTGGCCCTCGAAGAGGAGGAGAACGCGGAGGCCGAACACGGCCGCGGCCTCCTCATCGTGGAAGCGCTCGCCGGTGGGTGGCACAGCTTCCCCAACGGCAGGGGCAAGACGGTGTCACTGGACCTGCCTCTCACGGCTGGATGAACCTTCCTCACGGCGGCGCGCATCCACGTCACTCTGCGCGTCCGGGCCGTCACGTCGCAACCGGTCCAGTGCTCCGACGACCGCCGCGGGGGTGGCGGCCTCGGCCTCGCCGCAGGCACGCAGATACGCCTGGATGGCCTGTCGGTTGCGTTGCAGCACGTCGATGCGGCGCTCGATGCCGCTGAGTTGACGGCGCAGTCCGTCCGGATCCGCGGGCGCGGGGCGTCTGAGTCGGGCGGGAACCCTTCGCGGCCGAGGCCCGGGCCGCGTGCTCGGCCGGCTCGCCGGGGTGGTTCCCGGCGAGCCGCTGGTGCTCCGCACCCGGACCGCGGGCGGGCGCCCGATGCGTCTCGCGGCGCAGCTGGGCTTCACCGAGGTGGAGTGGTGCGAGGGGCGGGGTGCGGAGCAGCGGTCCGGCGGGTGGTCCCCGGTCACGCCGTCCGGTTGAACTCGTCTTCCACAGAGAGTGGTTCCCGGTCGGCGGGTTTCGCCCCCCGGTCGGATGGTCACCGTACAACGAGGGCCGTGCCGCCGCCGGCCGGGCCGCGGGGGTCGGCGTGACGACAACGCGTGGCGCCGGCAGGCCTGATGAGCTGAGCCGACCGCCTCACCAGGTGTGGGCGACATCGACCACCAGGCGGTCGGAGAGCTGGGAGACGCGGAACGGCAGCCGGGCCCTTACTCCCAGGCCCACTTGCGTGACCCCTTCGAAACTGGCCCCGAACTTCGCGTCACGGAAGGTGCGGTAGCCGGTCAGGTCGACGCCTGGAAGCGCCTTTCCGCCCTGGCCGGGGTAGGTCGCCGAGTGGGTCTCCGGGTCGTAGGCGGGAGCGGACACCCTGATCTCGATGATCGCCCCGCCGGAGATCGGAATGCGGATCCCGGACGGGTCCTGGTAGAAGACGTCGACGTACTGCACGGTGTACCCGATCGGCGTCGTGCCCGACGTGGGGACGTCGAAGACCATCCGGTCGTAGCAGTCGTGCGCGCCGGTCCTGATGTCGGTCAGCGATCCCGTGCTGATGTCCGCGGCGGTCTTCGGGAGACTGCCCCAGCCCGTCGGGCACACGGCCGCCGCCGTCGTGGCCGCACCCGCCGTGGCGGGCACGGCGACTCCCACGCCCACGCCGGCCATCGTCAGGGCGGCCAGCATCGCCGCGAATCGTCTCGTACGCATCATTTTCCCCTTGTGCTCGGGCGTTTGGTTTCCTGTCATGTACGACATGCCCGTCACGGGATTGGTTGTACGGGGCGCCCGGAAAGTGATGATCCATCAGCCTGCGGAGGCCGGGGTGAACACATCGAACCACGCGCGTGCCACGACCCGTTCCGTGGAACCTGCGCGCGCGTCGGGCCCCGCGGTGGATCTTTTCCTCCCCCCGGCTGAGTCCGAACGGCTCGCCGTGCGTACTGTTCTGTGCCCCCACCAGGCGACGACGGATCGGCGGACCAGCCGATGACAGGCAGGAGGAACGGTGCAGCGTTCGCGAAATGTGATCGGAACACTCTTTGTCGGGGGTGCCCTCGCCCTGACGCTCAGCGCCCTCGCGTACCCGGCGATGCTCGGTCTGGACACCGTGTCGACGACGCCCGACCGGGTCATCGCGAACACGCAGTGGGGGCCTCTGACCGAAGGCGAACGGGACTTCGTCGTCAAGGTGCGCGCGGCCGGCCTGTGGGAGCACCCGCTCGGTCAGATCGGCCTGCAGAAGGGGCAGAGCAAGGCGGTCAAGATCGCCAGTCAGCACCTCGTCGACGGGCACGCCGCGCTGGACACCAGCTGCCGCAAGATCGCGCCGATGCTGAACATCACGCTGCCGAACGTGGCGAGCCCCCAGCAGGAAGGGTTCGTCACCCAGTTGAAGGGTGAGTCGGGGAAGCAGTTCGACGTCGACTTCGCCAACATCCTGCGCATGACCCACGGTTCGATCTTCAACACGATCGCCAAGGTCCGCTCGACCACCAAGAACACGTTGATCCGCGCCCTGGCCAACCAGGCCAACGCCACGGTCCTCGATCACATCACCGTGATGGAGAAGACCGGGCTCGTCGACTTCGACACCACGGTCTTCAACCAGACCACCCCGCCGAAGCTGCCCAAGTCCGACATGACTCCGCCGAACCCGGTGCCCGGCCAGCCCCAGGTCATCCTCAGCCCGCCGCCCAACCCGACCTCCAAGCCGCTGGACCTCAACGCTCCCTGATCTGGCCGGCGGACGCCGTGACCGATCCACGCCGGACCGCCTGGTGCGTCAACCCGGCGGCCGGTGAGCGGACTTGCCGGGCGGGTCAGTCGGCGGCCGGGGCGGTCAGCCGGGCCAGGGCGGCCGTGGCGAGCGCGGTCGTTCCGGTCTCCAGGGTGAGGCGGGCGCTCGGCAGGTAGCGGGGCGAATGGTTGCCGGGCAGGCTGCGGAGTTTCTCGGCGGCCCCGGTTCCGGGGGCCGCCGCCCACTGTGCGGGGCCGATCGCACCGAGCATCCAGTAGGCGCCGCGAATGCCGGGGTGTCCGTGCAGATGGGCACCCGCCCCGGTCAGCAGGGGGAAGTCCTCGGTGGCCGAGGTGGCGGGCCAGCCGGTGACACGGGAGGTACCGAAGGCGGTCACGTGTGCGGCGCGGACGGAGGCTGTGACGTCCGCGTCGGCGAGCGTGACGCCGGAGCGGGACGACCGCGCGACGGTGACCCGCGGTGGCCTGGCCGCGGAAGCCGCCTCGGCTCGGGCGATCCGCTCCACGGCGACGGCCGCGCGGTCGAGGGCCGCCTCCGAGAAGGCCCGGACGGTGATGTGCAGCACCGCCCGGGAGGCGATCACGTTCCCGGAACGCCCCGCGTCGACCGTCCGCAGCGAGGAAGCCGAGACGACCAGCCGCTCCGCGGGGTCGGTCTCCCGGGCGACGATCGTGGACAGGCGCGTCACCGTCCCCGCCGCGGCGAGGAGCGGGTCGGCGGTGAGATACGGAGTGGCGGCATGGCCGCCGTCGCCCTCGAACGTCACCTCCAGCGTCAGGCTGCCGGCCAGGACCGGGCCGTCGGCATGGGCGACCATGCCCGCCGGGAAGGACGCCGTGTGCTGCGCGAGCACCACGTCGGGCGGCGTTATCCGGTCGTACAGGCCGTCCTCCAGCATCGCGCGGGCGCCGCTGAGGGTCTCCTCCGCGGGCTGCCCGACGACGAGCAGGGTGCCGCGCCAGCTGACGCGCCGGGCCGCGAGCCATCGAGCGGCGGCCGCCGCACAGGCCAGGTGGGCGTCGTGGCCGCAGGCGTGCATCACAGGGACCGGGTGGCCGTCCGGTCCGGGCGCGGTCACGGTGCTCGCGTAGGGCACGCCGGTCCGCTCTGCCACGGGCAGCGCGTCGAGTTCGGCGCGCAGCAGGACGGCCGGACCCGCGCCGTTGGACAGGGACGCCGCCACGCCGTGGCCTCCGATGCCCCGCAGTACGTCAAAGCCGTCCGCCGCCAGCCAGTCCGCGAACCGGGCCGCCGTTCGGCTTTCGGCGCCGGAGAGTTCGGGATGACGGTGCAGGTCGAGGTAGAGCTCGGTGGTGGCGGGCAGCAGGCTGTCCAGGCCCGGAAGCGCGGGCCCGGCCGGGGATCGGTCGGGGCCCTGCGGGGTGCGGGGTCCGGTGTGGTCGGTGGTCACGGGCGGGGCTCCTCAAGTGGTGGCCGCCCGCGCGTCGGTGGCGGGGCGGCGAAGTGGTCTGCGGCGGGCGGAGGGCGCCCGGGGCGGCGGACGTCTGCCGGGGTCGCCGCCGGTCCGGGGGCTCGGCGGCCAACTGGGTGTCGGCGGCCGGGTGGTCGGTCCGGATGCCGGTGGAACGGTCGGGAGGCGGGATCACGGAGGTGGTGTCAGCGGGGTGACAGCGGGGAGCCAGGGCGCTGACGTCGGTACCGCGTAGAAAGGTGGAAGCCCGAGGTCCTGGCCTCCGGCAGGTTCAGCGCGTCGCCGGCCGGGGCTGTCCCGGTCGGTACCCGGTCCCCGCACTCCCAAGGAGACACCATGGCTGACAACACCCTCGCCTCCCTCGCCCAGGAGATCCTGGACCTCGAGTCGGAGACCTTCGAGATCACGGACTACTCGGACGCCAGCGAGGTCATGCTCGGCTCCTCCACCAGCTGCTCCTCGACGAGCACCTGCTCCAGCACCACCTCCTGCACCGCCTGACGTCCGACGTCGGGTTCGACGGTCCCCGCGCGCGGGTGCGCGCCGGGGACCGTCCTCGTTCCACGCGAGTGCCGGGGCCCGGCCTCCACCTCGCCCGTCGGCGCTCGCCCGCGCCTCTGTGCCCGCCCGCTCGTGGTGTGATCGTCCGCACGTGGATGTCGTCCCCAACGCCTCTTCCTCGATGGGGACTTCGGACGTCACGGGAACGGGTGCGGCACGCGCCGCAGGTCCTCCTCACCCAGCGGCTCGGGGACCAGGCCCGCGCGGTACGGCGCGGTCCGCAGGCGCGGCATGTGCAGGGCGCGCTGCCGCGGCCAGCCGAAGTCGATCGGCAGCAGTCCTGGGGCGAGCGTGGCCACCGTGCGCAGCCCCATCCGGCGCTGTTCCGGGGTGGTCTGGTCGACGGCGATGACATCGCATCCGGCGACCGCGAGCAGGTCGCGCAGGAGCAGCAGGTCGTCGCGGAGATCCGCGGTGCGCGGGCGGCGTTCCTCCCAGTCGGCGAAGAGTCGGCCGGGTGAGCCGGTGCGGGGCGGGGTGAGGTAGTTCTCGGCGTGCCGGCGCATCGCGGGCAGTCCGAACAGCGCGGCGTGGTCCGGCAGCCGTGCGACGAGGTCGAAGTCCTCGGCCATGGCGGCGAGTTCGTCGGGCCGTTCGGCCACCTGGCCGGGCAGGTGCGGGATGTAGGTGAGGATCTCGGAGACGGCGGACTCGATGGCGGTCTCCGGGTCGAAGGACGCGCCGGCCGCGAACGCCAGGGTGCCGGGTCCGTCGTCGCGGCGGACCGCGAGGCCGGTGACGACGGGGACCGGCAGGTCCACGCGGTTGTCGAAGACGTGGACGTCGTAGCCCTGGAGCGCGGCCCGCGCCACCATGGCCCGTACCTTCGGTCCGCGTACCGACTCCAGGTCGATCTCGGGCAGGGGAAGGCCGCCGTACCAGCCCAGCAGGAAGGCGTCCCGTTCGACGAGTTCGAGGAGGCCGAAAAACACGGCTTCCTCCCATGTACCGCCCGTGGCACAGCCGTTGGAGCACTCGAAGACGAAGTTGTCCTCACGCGTGCCCGCGCTGTAGTAGACGAGCCGGGCCGGGACGAGCACCGGGCGTTCGTCGCGCAGCGACCACCCGGTGACCCAGGGCAGGGGCCGGGCGGGATCGAAGGGCTCGACCATCGGGTCCCGGGCGTAGGTGCGGGGTTCGTAGAGGCCGCACAGGCGGGGGTCGAGGGCTCGGTCGCCCAGTTCGTCGAGGGAGGCGGTGACGACCGGGCGACGGTGGCGGCGGTGGGTGCCCGCGTACCGCTCCAGACCCTCAAGGAACGCCAGGTCGCGACTGCCCGCGTAGGAGTTGGCCTGGCCGCTCCAGGTGACGTCGGTGAGTCCGGCGTAACCGCGCATGAAGACACTGCCCGCGACCGGCGCGGTCGTGGGCGAGGTGACGTCGATCCAGGTGCCGCCGCCCAGCACCCCGCAGACCGGGTTGGCAAGTCCCTTGACCGGCAGCGGGTAGTCGGCGGGGCGGCGCAGCCGGTAGGCGTCCGGGCGCGGTTTCGGGAGCGAGGCCGGTGCCGTGGCGGTGGCCTCCTCGGCGGCCTCGCGGGCGGCCCGCTCGGTGAACGGCCGGCAGTGCGGGCACATCGGCTCGGGCACCAGCGGGAAGGTGCGCACCCGGAGGGTCTCCAGGTCGAGTTCGGTGACGCGCGGCAGTGCGGCGTCGGCGCCCTCGACGCTGTGCCGGGCGGCGCCCGAGGCGACGAGGCGGTGCAGGGACCACACGGCGTCCACGGTGTGGTCCGGCAGGACGGGCCAGTGACCGGCCGCGGTGGTCTCCGTACCCGTCTCCAGCGCCTCCCGTTCGGTCCGGGTGCGCAGCCGCTGGCGGCGCATGGCCAGGCAGGTGCCGCAGGCGGGGCCTGCCTCGGAGGCACCGCCCCAGGGTCCGAACAGGACGGCCTGCGCGGTGAGATGGATGCCGGCCGTGTCCGAGAGCACGGCCGGCGGGCCGGGGTGGACCGCGGCCGTTCCCGGGGATCCGGGCCGGACGGCCGGACGGCCGAGGACATCGGCGTCGCCGATGCGGGAGACGGCCGGGGCGGGCAGTCCGGCCGCCGCGGAGCGGGTCGCCAGGCGTGCCTGGAGTTCCGCGCGTGCGGCTTCCAGGGGCGAGACGGTCGGCGCGATGCGCGTGGCGGTGGTCATGGCCGGTTGCTCCAGCGGAAGATCCGGGTGGCGATCAGGCCGAAGACCAGCGCGAACACGGCGAGCCCCGCGCAGTCCACGGCGATGTCGCCGAGGTCGCCACGTCCGCCGTAGGCGTCGGTGATCCCGTCGTTGAGGTAGTGGAGCGGCAGCACCTTGGCGACGGCACGCAGCCAGCCCGGCATGAGGTCGTCGGGGAAGAACGAGCCGGAGAGGAAGGCCATGGGCACCATGACGATGTTGGCGATGGCCGCGACCGCTTCCGGGGTGTTCGCGACGCTGCCGACGATCAGTCCCATGGCGAGGAAGGCGGTGACCCCCAGGAGCAGCAGTGGGGCCGCCGCCCACCAGGGTCCGGCGAGGCGCAGGCCGAAGAACGGCAGCAGGGCGATGGCGGTGAAGAGCACCGTCTGCACGAGGGCGACGCACAGCGCGACGGTCCAGCGGGAGGCGAGCAGGGTGCGCAGGGGGGTCGGGGTACGCCAGATGAGGCGGAGCAGGTCGTCGCGGCGCCACTGCATGAGGGCGAAGGCGACGGAGAACACCGCCGCGTTGCCCACGCCCCAGGAGAGTACGCCGGGGGCGATGTAGTTGATGGACGACAGGCCGCCGTCGACGTGCTGGCCCTGGAAGATCAGGCCGAAGAGGACCAGGAAGGCGAGCGGGAAGGCGAAGGTGAAGAACAGGGTTGTCTTGTCGCGGACGCTCGCGACGTAGGTGGCCCTGGTCAGTGCGGCGTAGGCGCTCAACGGTGGTGCTCCGATCCGGTGCCGGTCAGCGTCAGGTAGGCGTCTTCGAGGGTGGGTGTGCGGACGGTGACGGTGTCGATGTCGACGAGGTCGCCGAGTGCGGTGAGGACGCGGTTGGGTACGGTCGTCTCCAGGACCAGGTCGCCGCCCTGGACGGTGGCCCGGTCCACGCCCTCCAGGGCGAGCGCCGTCTCGGCGGAGAGCCCGGCCGCGGGGACGAGCAGCCGGGCGGGGGCGGCCAGGGAGCGGATGAGGTTGCGAGGCGTGTCGAGGGCGACGACCCGGCCGCCGGCGATGATCGCCACCCGGTCGCAGAGTTCCTCGGCCTCCTCCAGGTAGTGGGTGGTGTAGATGATCGTGCGGCCTTCCGCGCGCAACGAGCGCAGGACGTCCCAGAGTTCGCGCCGGGCCTCCGGGTCGAGGGCGGCCGTCGGTTCGTCCAGGAAGATCAGCTCGGGCTCGTGCAGCAGCGCGGTGGCGACGGCGAGGCGCTGGCGCTGGCCACCGGAGAGGTGGTCGACGCGGGCGTTCTCCTTACCGGTGAGGCTGACGCGCTCCAGTGCGGTGGTCGCGGCGGCCGGGTCCCGGCCGTAGAGCGCGGCGACCGTGCGCAGGTGCTCGCCGGCGGTGAGGCGGGCGAAGAACGCCGACGCCTGCGTCTGCACCCCGATCCGGGCGAGCAGCGCGGTGTCGCGAGGCCAGGGGCTCTGCCCGAAGACGGTCACGGTTCCGGCGTCGGTCCCGCGCATGCCCCCGACGATCTCGACCAGGGTGGTCTTGCCGGCGCCGTTGGGGCCGAGGATGCCGAAGAACTCGCCGTGCCGTACGTCGAGGCTGACGCCGTCCAGTGCCACCACCTCCCCGTACCGCTTGGTCACGCCGTGCACGGCGACGACCGTTCCGGCGGGATTCCCGCCGTGGACCGCCTCGGGGGCCTCATCGTGAACCGCCCCGTCGAGGGATTCTCCGCTGGCGGTCTCGGTGACGGCGGGGACAGTGACGGTCTCGGTGACGGCGGGGCCGGGGGCGGCCTCGGTCTTGCTCTCGGGTGTGCTCATCGCCTCTTTCCTCGGGTGGTTCCATGGGCTCGGGACGTCCGGGAGCGGTCCGGTGCCCGCCGCCGGGGCGGGGTGCCCTGGCGTGGCTGTGGGAGATACGGGGTCCGGGGCCCTCGGGGCGGAGGCGGGGGTACGTCCGCCGGACGGGGGCACGGGCGGCTGCCCGCCGGTCGTGGGGGGTGCGGTGCGTCGCGAGCGGCCGAAGGAGCCGAGCGCCCACAGGAGCAGTACGGCGACGAGCAGAGCGGCGGGAAGCCACTGCGCCATGGTCGCCACGCTCTCCGGCAGGACGGTGCGCAGCGCCGCACCGCACAGTGCGAGGAGCGCGGCACTCTGCACCGCGGTGAGCAGGGCGAAGCCGCCGTACAGGATCCGCAGCCGCGCGGGGTACGCGGCGAGGCCGGGCCCGCGGCCGAAGACGGTGCGCACCGCGACGCCTGTGAAGTCGCGGCTCCCGGTGGCCAGTTGGGTCACGCCCAGGGCATGACCGAGAGCCCGGTACCCGTCGAGGGGCGGCAGCGGCAACAGGTTGGCCAGACCCGAGACCACCCCGAGCAGGAGCAGCGCGCCCAGCGCGGGGCGGGCCTGCGCGTGGGCGGGGAGCAGGGCCCACACCAGAGCGAAGGGCACCAGGAAGAGCAGGTTGGCGAGGACCCCGGCACAGGCGGTGGCGACCTTGCGGCCGCGGCTGCCGAGGAACTGGACGTCCTCCACGGTGCAGTAGAGATAGGTGGCGCCCAGGATCCAGCGCAGCCCGATCTCGGTGACGCGACCGCCCCAGGCCCGTGCGAACAGACCGTGGGCCAGTTCGTGGAGGGCGAGGCTGCACCACAGGACGCAGCCGACGGCGAGCAGCAGCGCGGGCTGCCGTGCCGTCTCCTCCGTCTGCCGCCACAGCGTTCCGGCCTGGACGGCGACGGCGGCGAGCAGCGCCACGGCCGCCGTGACGAGCACGGCCGGCACACCCGGCCGCCGCACGACGGTGGTCGCCCGGTGCAGCCGGTCCATGAGCGCGGGTGCGTCGGCGACCAGCCGGGTCCGCCCGGCGAGGATGCCGCTGGGCGGCCGGCCCGCCGCCGGCCCGGCGGCCGGTACCGCGGCATCGCCGGTCGGCGCCCGGCCGCCGTCGAGGAGGTCGCGGCCGTGCAGCAGCCGGAGCAGCTGCCCCCACTGCGCTTCCCCCAGCCGGGCGCCGAACTCCCGCGCGTAGGCGTGGCCGATCTCGTCGAGGCTGTGGCTGCCGTCGAGCCGCGCGATGATGAAGTGTTCCTTGGGCCCGATCTCCAGGCGACGCCCGGTGACGGGGTCCATCAGCAGATGGATCCGGCCGGTGCCGCGTACGAGGCTGGGGCCGAACACGATGTCGCCCCGCACGCGTGGTCGGGCGGCGAGAAACGCGTCGGTGCTCACCCCTCGCCTCCCGGCGCCCGGCCGCGGGCCGCCGCGCCCTCGGTGGCGGTGGCTTCGGCGCTCGCCTCGCTCGGAGCCACGGCGGTCTCCGGCTGCCCCGCGCCTCCGTCGCGCAGGGCGCGGGCCAGGACGTAGGAGAGGAAGGCCTCGTCGCGGATGGTCATGCTCAGCCGGTTGTTGGTCATGTGCAGATAGGGCGAGAGCAGCATGGGCAGCGCCTGGGCAGGGTCGGTGGGGCGGATGTCCCGGCTGCCGTCCCACGCGCGGAAGGTCAGGTCGCCGCGCAGCGTCAACTCCGCGGCCCGGTCGCGCAGTTCGGTGCTGTGTTCGGCCCAGCCGCGCAGGAACGCCGGAAGCCGGTCCGTCTCGCCCCGGGCGACCGCGTCCCTGATGCGCCGGAAACGCTCGGGAAGGCTCGCGCCCATCTCGGTGTAGGCGCGGTCGTAGCCCTGGGCCGCGGTGTAGTTCGTCCCGCTGAACGCCCGGTCCCAGAAGGCGTGATAGCGGTCGAGGAAGGTGAGCAGTGCCTCGTCGTCCTTCAGGAACGTGCCGGACATGACCATCATCAGCTGGGCGGAGAGTCCGAGCAGCACCGTGCGCAGGTGGAGGTTCATGCTCCGCGCGGCTTCGACGACCAGGTCGCTGGAGTGCTGGAAGTGCCACTCGGCGAGCGCGACACCGCCGGGGCCGCCGTATTTGCCGTACTCGGGCTCGTACGGCCGGTCCTCGAAGCTGTTGTTGGGGCGCAGCCGCATCCGCCCGTCGGCGCCGAGGAACTCGGCGCGCTGCTCCTCGGTGTACTCCAGGGTGAACAGGGTCTCGTACAGGTCGGCGAGGAAACCCGCCTTCACCTCGTAGAGCGCGGGGCGTTCCCGCAGGAACGTGGCGAGCGCGGTGTGGGCACGTTCCCGGACGGCGGGGGCGTCGGCGGCCCGTCGAGGGCGCAGGCGCAGCCGCAGATGCGGGCCCTCCAGCCAGTAGTTGATGAAGAAGTACCCGGCGAGCAGGCCTTCTCGGGTGAGGTCGTCCACCAGCGGCTTGACGCACTGCAGGAGCAGCGGGCGAGGGCTGGCGGCGTAGAAGACGTGCACGGCGAGCCAGTCGCCCGGGGCGTCGGCGTCGTGCGGGGCGTCGGAGTCGTGCGGGGCGTCGGAGTCGTGCGGGCCGGTGACCGTGGCGGAGGCGGGGACGCCGGAAGAAGGAGCGGGTGCGGAAGAGAGGGTGGGTCCGGACGAAGGGGTGGGTCCGGAAGCAGGGGTGGGCGCGGAGGAAGCGGTGGGTGCGGTCATGGGGTGGGGTCCTCTTCGGGCAGGCCGGCCGGGGCGGGGAGCATTTCTACGGCGAGTTCGGCGACGTGCCGGCCGCGCGGTGAGGTCACATGGAGTTCGCTCTCGCCGGGCAGCATCTCCTCGAAGACGGTGCGGGCCCGTTTACCGGCCAGGAGGCCTTCGAGCGCGGTGAGCGACAGCGGGCTCTCGAAGTCGACGTACTGGGGTTTGGACCCGCCGAACCAGCCGGCACCCTCGCCGGTCGTCTCCTCGTGCACGGTGGCGAAGGCCTGGGCGGGCAGCCCGTGCCGGACGCGCCAGCGGTGCCAGCCGAGGTACCACTGGCCGGCGGTGGTGTCGGGGGCGCGCAGCGGGAGACTGCCGTCGGCGGCCGTCCAGGACCGCCGATGGAGCACGAGGGAGTGGTGGCGGACGCGCGGCCGGCGGGTGACGCCCTCGGTCTCCGGACCGGACGGTACCCCGCGCCACACGTCCGGCACGGACCGGGCGGTCGGTGAGAACAGGAGGAGGGTGCGGGGGATCTCGGGCAGGACCATGGGGACGAGGTAGCCGAGGTAGAGCGGAACCACCTCGCGGTCCAGGCGGCGTGAGCGCAGGACGAGCCGGTCGGTGTCCGTGTCGTGCACGGCGTGGAGGTCCTCGAGGTGGAGCCGCGCCTCTTCCGGGGCGGTGCTGTGCTCACCGGGGCAGACGATCTCGTAGTCGGTCAGCCGGCCGTGGAGGTTGAGGTTGGTGGTGGTGGCGCCCGCGGTGATCTCGGCGAAGACCGCCCCGGGCGGGAGCAGTCCGCGCAGTTCCGCGCGGAGCGCGTCCGTGAGGCCGGTGGTCTCGTCCGTGCCGTCGAAGCAGTGGGTGAAACGGGTGAAGGGGAAGCACAGGCCGCCGAAGGAGTCGTTGAGCACGACGAGTGGATCGCCGTCGCGGCGGGCGAGTTGGAGGAAGTGGCTGTGCGGCTGGAAGGCGGGCCCGGCGGCGCCCAGTGCTTCGGCCACCTCGTTCACGGTGTCCTCGTCGAGGACGAACTCCTCAGCTTCGGGGTTCAGTTCGGCCCAGTTCGCGCGCATCCGGGCGGTCAGGGTCGCGCGCGCCCGGTCGACCGCGGCGATCTCCGGCATGCCGAGCCAGTTCTCCTCCGGTGCGTGGCTGCCGTCGGGGAGGCGGTCCTCCTTGGTCGCGGTGAACTGGAGGTACTGCCGGAAGATGTCCTCGTGGAAGTCGTGGACGAGCCGCAGCAGGTCCTCGCACCGTCCACCGCGTCCGAAGCGGGCGAGGAAGAAGCCTTTGAGCGTGAGCCGCTGGGGCAGGGCGACGTCGAAGGCGGGCAGCACCCGGCCGACCGAGCGGAGCGGGCGGGCGGCGAGCGCCGTCCACTCGTCGAGGGCGGCGGAGGTGGTCCCGGCCGACACGTCCTCGTAGACAAGGGTCTGCGGGAGCACGGGCCGTTCGGCGCCGAGGTCGGACTGGAGGGCGAGGAGGTCGGCACGGAGTGCTCTGAGCAGGGCGCGGCGGCCGGGGACGTCCGCCGCCGGGTATCCGGCGAGGAGTTGGGCGGGGCCGTCCAGGCGGGTCGCGAGGTCGTCCGCCCAGGGTCGTTCGAGTGCGCGGAGCGACCGCTGGACGGCGGCTATGGGATCGGGCTCGTGCACCGCGAGGGAGAGCGTCGGCAGTTGGAGCATGCCGAGGTCGAGCAGGGCGGTGAGGTAGTGTCCGGCCGCCTCGTCGTCGGCACCGGTGGTGGTGGCCAGCCAGTTGGCCAGGTCGCCGTGGCGGCAGGTGCCGTCGTGGTCCCGCAGCAGGGCGAGCATCGCGTCCAGCGTGCCTCGGCGGCGGAGGAAGAGCAGCCGGTCCTGGGCGGCGTCGAAGCTGACCGGCGCGCTGTCGTCGCCCGCGGTGACGGCCCGCTGGACGTAGCGGATCCGGTCGTCGTCCAGTTTCCACCCGGAGGCGAGGGCCACCGGCAGGTCGGCGCGGCGCCGTGGGTCGGCGGCGATCAGTTCGGCGAGCCGGGTGAGCACGACGACGTTGAGCCTGCAGTGTCCGGTCCAGTCGTCGTCGACACGGGTCGCCGCGGGGGTGTCGTCGTCGGCCGGTGCCCGGAAGCCGCCGAGGGCGACTCCGGTGAGGGTGCTGAAGGGGCTGGTCTTGCACGCGGTGCGGTAGACGTAGGAGAGCAGCGAGCGTTCCATCTTGCGGGTCCGTTTGCCGGGGACCGCGGCCGGGTCGGCAGGGTCGGCGGCGAACGCGTCGAGCCGCTCCTCGAGGGTGGGTGAGGCGAGCAGCAGGCCTCGGCGGAGCCGGTCGTCCAGGGCCAGTTCGCGCAGGGCGGTGCGGGTGCGGGCGAGCCCGGACGCGAGGACGGCCTCACCCTCGGCGCGCAGTCCGTCCCAGCGGACGCGGGCGTCGAGCCAGGCCGTGAGGTCGGCCCCGGTGCTGCCGCCGAGGCCGGCGGCCAGGGCGCGGGCCTCTTCGAGGTCGTTCGGCAGGCGGTTGTTGAAGACGGTGCGGCGCAGCGCGAGCAGCCGGCGGCGCAGCGCGGCGTCCTCGGTGGCGCCGACCACGTCGGACAACGGATCGCTGAGCGCGGCGCCGAGGGCGCCGAGACGGTCCTCCTCGGCGGCGGCCCGGACGGCCCAGTCCGTCGCCTCGGGGGCGCGCAGGGCCACGACCGTGTCGACGGGCAGCCCCGCGACGCGCAGCATGAAACGTCCGTGCAGGCGGGCGGAGCCGTCGGCGGTGGGGGCGTCCTGGGCCGGGCTGGTGGCGGTGGGGCTCACGCCCTCCCCCTTTCCTGTGGGGTGTGCTGCCGTCCGCTGGAGGGGCGGCCCGTCGGCCGACGGGTCACGGACGGGAACGGAACGGGATGTCGGGTGGCGCCGGGGCTTCGGGGGGAAACGGGGAGATGTGCGGGAACCGGAACGGGGACGGGGATGCGCGGGGGCGCCGGGGTGCGGGTCACGGCGCGACGATGTCGTAGCGGTAGTCGGCGGAGCGGGAGCGCTCGTGACCGATCATCATGATCAGGAGCGGGATCTCGCCCCGTTCGGCCAGCCCGAGGCGCTCCTCGAAGGAGACGCTGTCGAAGCCGAGGGCGACACCGCAGCCGGTTCCGGCTGCCGAGGCGGTGGTGTAGACGGCCTGGGCGACGGCCCCGACGACGGCGTTGACCAGCCGGTAGCCACGGTCGCCGACGGCGTCCAGTACGGCGTGGGTACGGGCCACGGGCACCAGGACGGCCGCGGCCTGCTCCACGTTGTAGTTGGCGAGGAAGTAGTTCTGCTGGAGAAAGGCGCCGTGGTCCCCGGTGCGCAGCACGACCAGCTCGCCGGTGTCGCGGTCGTACTCGTAGAGGCCCGCGGGCACGTCGCGGACATGGTTGACGAAGACGCACAGCCGGGCCAGCGGTGCGCCGCCCGGGGATTCGGTGTCGCTGTCCAGCGTGCCCGCCGCGACGGCGGCCCGCAGGACGACGGCGAGCCGGGCCGCGTCCAGGGGCTCGGCGGAGGTGAACCGGCCGAAGCTGCTGCGGCGTTCGCGCAGTGCCCGGCGCACCGGGACCGCCAACGGCGTGGGCTCCGGAAGCGGGACGCGGTCGCCGGGTCCGGCGGGGGCGGCGAGGGCGCCGTCCAGGACGCCGGGTGCGGGCCGTTCGTCGGCGCCTGCCAGGGTCGCGGTGTGGATGTGGCGCAGGGTCGGGAAGGACAGCACCCTGCGCGACTTCTCGTCGGGCACCCGCCGCACGGAGGCAGCGGGCGTCGGCGGTGCCGGAACCTCCGGAGCGGCGCCGGCCCAGCGCAGCGGTACGACGGCGAAGACACCGTCCTCCTCCGGATCCAGTCCGAGCAGCCGGCCGAGCCGGGGCTCGTCGAACCAGAGGGCGGTACCGAGGTGGAGCCCGTGCGCGCGGGCCCACATCCGCCAGGTCTGCACGAGGGCGCCGATGTCCATCGTCACGGCGTGGTAGCAGAAGCTGTTGTACTTGAAGGAGTTCTGCCAGAACGTCACGCCGAGGACGAGGAACTGGTCGGTCCCGGCGGCTTCCTCCAGGTCGCCGAGGGCGGCGCGGACCTCGGCGCTCACGTCGCCCGACAGGAGCCGGGTGAGGCGGTGGTGCGGGGTGTCGTAGTAGTGGACGCCCGGTGTGAGGGGTCCGCTCGCGCCGCTGATCCAGTGCACCCCGATGGGGTACAGACCGCCCCCGGAGGCCGTGCCCCGTGACCAGTTGGCGTGCGAGTAGAACGGCAGGGAACCCAGGTCGGTGTTGGCCTGGACGGCGAGGCGGCGCCCGGTCAGACCGTAGGAGTCCCGGAGCATCGCGCCGAGCAGCGGCAGCGTGAACGCTCCGGTGCCGGCCCGGCCGAACAGGCCCTGGCCGAGTGTGGCGTCCTCGGCGCAGCCGCCGTCCGGCAGCGGCACGGACGGCGCGCCGGGGAAGAACTTCCCCTTGCGGGGTCGGTCGGACCAGTCCGGGACGAAGTCGGCCGGTTCCATGGGGACCCGGCCCCGCCGCATCACCGCGGTCGCGTACTCATGGGCGTATCCCACGGTCACTCCCTCTTCTGCTCGTGGTCGTCCGAGACGGCCGCCGGACACTGCGGTGTCCGGCGCCGGTCGTTGGGTGGTGCGGGTGTCAGGGGAAGGGGTGCGGGGCCGGGTTGAGGCCGTCCGGTGACAGGTCGTCGGTTCGGAGTCCCGCCTCGCGCAACGCGGTGCGGGCCCTGGGCATCAGCGGCCCCCGCTGCCGGCTCCAGCCGAAGTCGATGGGGATCAGACCGGGCACCAGCACCTTGACCGTGTGGAATCCCAGTGACCGCTGTTCGACGACCGTCTGGTCGACGACCACCACGTCGAAGCCGCGCGCTGTCACGGCGGCGACGCAGGCCTCCACGTCCTCGCGCAGGTCGGCGGCAGCCCGCGGGGTGCCGGGCGCGGAGGTCAGTGAGTTCAGCGGTACCCGGTCCGACTCCTCCCGGCCGCGCAGCAGGAAGTCGGTGTACCGGCCCATCTCGGGCAGCCCGTACAGGAGCGGGTGATCGTGCAGGACGCGCACCTCTCCGAAGTCGTCCGCCATGCGCCGCAGTCGGCGCTCCTCGCGGGCGGTGCGCCTGCGGAGGTTGACGGAGTCGGTGGCGATCTCGCAGAGGCCGCCGGCGAGCGCGTCCTCGGGGTCGAGGGAGGCGCCCGCGCCGAAGCAGAGCAGTCCGGGTCCGCCGTCGACGCGCTCGGCGACCGCGGTCACGACCGGTACGGGGAAGGTGACGCGGGTGTCGAAGAACCGTGCCCGGTAGCCGTACATGGCCAGCCGGTCGACCATGGCGCGGGTCGCCGGGCGGGTGCTGCTCGACGGGTCGATCTCGGGCAGTCGGGCCCTTCCGAACCAGGCCAGCAGGAACGCGTCGCGTTCGACGGTCTCCATCAGCCCGTGGTAGACGGCCTCGGTCGGACTGCCCCCGGACGCACAGCCGTTGGAGCTCTCCTGCACGAAACGCCGCCGCACGCCACCGGGTGCGTGGTAGTAGGCGACGATCTCCGGCACCAGCACGGGCCGGTCGTCGCGCAGCGACCAGCCCCACACCCAGCGCACGGGGCGGTCCGGGGCGAAGCGCGGCGCGTCGGGTTCGGCGGCGTGGAAGGCGTCGGAGTACAGACCGGTGACCCGCGGGTCGACCGCCGTGTCGCCCAGGTCGTCGAAGGCCGCGGTCACCGTGGTCCGCTTGGCGCGGGCCCGCATCCCGGCGTACCGCTCGAGCCCCTCCAGCAGTCCCACCCGCACGCTCGTGCCGTACGTCCCCGTGTGGCCGCCCCAGAAGCACTCCCGCAGGTAGTCGCCCGAGCGGGTGGTGAACGCGCCCACGGTGGACGAGGTCGAGGCGGACGTCAGGTCGGGGACGACGGACGGTCCGAGCATCCCCGTGACCGGGTTGGCGAACGCCTCCAACGGCAGGTCGTACGCGTGCAGCGGGCGCAGCCGGAAACCGCCCGGTGCGTGCTTGGGGGCGGGGTCCAGAGCGATCCTGGCGGCCTCGGCGGTGTCGTCGGGGCACGTTCCGCAGGACGGGCACTCGCCGTCCGACACCAGCGGGAACCGGGCGACGCGGAGCGTCTCCAGGTCCAGCAGCCAGACCCAGGGGTGGCGGCCTGGGCGCGGTTGCCGGGCCGCCGCCGCGACGAGGGCGGACAGGGTGTCCGCCACGAAGTCGGCGCGCCACGGCGGGGTTCCGGTCGCCCGGGTCTCCTCGCCGCGCTCGACGGCGTCCCGCAGGTGCCCGGCCCGTACCGACTGCCAGCGGCGGGCCAGGCACCTCGGACAGCCCGTGGCACCGTCCGCGGCCGGCGGGCCGACCACGGCATGGTGTCCGTACAACCCGACCGGTACGACCCCGGGCCCGAACTCCGTTTCCTGTTGGTCCAGTTCGTGCAGTTCGTCGCGGACACCGAGCGGGGTCACCACCGCCCGCGGTGTGCCGGGGTGGCGTGCCGCGCGCTCGGCGAGCGCCGTGGTCAGTGCGGAGCACACCTCGTCCCACGGCCCCGGGGGTCGGGGTTCCCGTGGTGCGGCCTCGTCGCGCGGCGCTGCCATGGTCTCAGTCGGCACGGTGCTCTCCGCGGGTCAGCAGGACGCGCACCGCGTGCAGGTGGCCGGCCGCGAGGTCCGGGGCGGGCACCGGTACCGCGAAGGCGTCCCGGCCGACGGCGGCGAGACCGTCGAGCACGGCGGCCCAGGTGGTGCCGGTGTCCGGAAGCGGTGCGGCGGGGCCGGCGACGAGGGTGGAGGCGTCGAGGTCGGCCCACAGCGGGTCACCGGTGTCGATCCCGTCGGCGGCGGCGCGCAGTTGCTCGGCGCCGAGCAGGTCGCGCAGAGCCTCGAGTACGGCGTCGCGGTGCCGCAGGCCGCTGCCGGTCGCCCAGCGCACCGCCCCGGTCTCCGGGTCGGTGAGGCGCGCCAGGGCGACGGGCAGCAGACCGCCGCCGGCGGCGGTGAGGTCCAGGATCTCCACGGTGGTGCCGAGGTTCTCGGCCGAGCGCAGCAGGAAGAGCGCCTCTGGACCGGCGGCGGCCACGGAGGAGTGGTCGACGGCGGGCAGGGCGGCATGGCGGCGGACGGCGCCGCGCAGACCGTCGAGGGCGAGCGCGGTGCCCAGGGCACGGGTGAGCGCGGCCCGGGGGCTGCCGGCGGCGCCGGTGCCCGCCGAGGTCCGCTCGAAGTGACCCCGGTCGTTCCAGCCGCCGAGGGTGCGGACGGCGCCCGCGGGCACCAGGACGGTCCGCCCGTCGGTCAGGGAGACGGCTTCGCTCCAGTGGGCGACCTGGTCGGAGGGGACGTCGAGTCCGCTGCGGACGGTCAGTTCGGCGGGTGCGACGCGCGTCCACCTGCCGATGGCGGCCCGCAGTGTCCAGGCGTCGAGGACGCGGGGCGGGACGACGTGTTCGGCGTAGACCTCGGCGGCGCGGAACAGCGCGGTGAGGCGGGCACCGGCCACGGTGTGGATGTCGACGGCGGAGATCCGTCGCTTCCGGCCGGGCGCGACGCCCAGGAGGACGGTACTGACCTTGAGCGGGGTCTGCTCCCAGTCCTCGTCGGCGAACGCGGTGAAGACACCGGCCCGTTCGTGGACGAGGACGTCGCGCCGCTCGAGGGCCGCGAGCAGCGTCCTGGCGGCATCCTCGTCGGCGGCTCCGTCGGCGGGCGGCGCGGTGAGCTCGTCGTCCGGGTGGGGGGCGCGGAGCAAGTCGCCCGGGAGCGGGCGGGGTTCGACCGTTGCGGCGTTCTCCGTGGCGGGGGTGTCCCACGCGGCGGTGACACCGTCCTCCGACGCGCAGTACGGGCAGTGAGGGTGCGGCAGCAGCGGCTCGGTCAGGACATCGAGGGAGTCGAGGTCCTGGACGACGATCTGGTTGCGGGTCTCCGCGGGCAACGCCCCGGTCACGAGGCGGAACACCTCGAAGGCGAGAAGGTTGCCGAGCATGCCCGCGAGAGGGCCGGAGAGGCCGGGCGGGAGAGCGCCGAGCGGCGCCGCCGGGCCCACCGAGGCCCACAGGTCCGCGCTGTCGGTGGCGTCGGCGCCCGCACCGAGCCGCAGGGCGGCGCAGCACCAGCAGCCAGGAGTATCCGCGGTCATCACCGGGCCGACGACGGCGCGGTTGCCGAACGTCCAGGTGCCCAGCAGGCGGCGGCCGGCGGGGACGCCCTCGGCGAGCAGCCGGAGCAGTTGACGGCGCCCGTTCGCGCCGGTGACCAGGACGGTGTCCCAGCCGTCGAGGTCCTGCCAGCCGTACGTACTGTCCTCCGACCCGGCCCCCACGGCGGGCGGGGCTCCCGCGGGCGAGACCCCGGCGGGCGGGGGCAGGCGTTCCAGGCGGGGGACGCAGCCCGCTTCGGTGAGGGCCGCGGCCTCCGCGTCGAGATCGTCGGTGCCGTCGACACCGTGGAGCTCGCGGGTCAGCACGTCGTGCGGCGGGTTCGGTGCGGTGACGGCCACGGCGGCGCAGCCGTTGCGGAGCAGGCCGAGCGCCGCCCACCGGGCCACCGCGTCGTCGCCCAGGACCGCGACCGCGGTGGAGCGGAAGCGCAGGAAGCGGCCGGGCGCGTCGTCCGCGTAGTGGTCGAGGTAGTCGAGCTGATGGGAGAAACGTTTCATCACCTGCGATGACAAAGCGTCCGCCGGTGGGGTGAGCCCGGCGTCCCGGGCGAAACCACGCGCGTAGAGTGCGCGCACGAGTTGGACCACCATGTCGCGCTGCTTGTCCCCCAGGCCGGCACAGAGTTCCTCTACCCGGCGTTCGCCGTCGAGGTGGGGGACGATCAGCGTGGCGAAGCGGTACGCGGACTGCGTGACGACGTTGAACCCGCCGTGGGCGTTGTGGAAAAGCACTCCGGACGGGGTCCGGGTGAACAGGACGTCCCTGCGGATGCGGGGCCGGGACTGAGCGATGTCCTCGTGGGACGCGGGGGCCTGAGCCATGGGGTGGGTGAACCTCCGAAGTGCAGGGGAGCGACGGTCAGCCGGTGGCCGGCGGGGGAGAGTCCGTCGTGTCGGGCGGTGCGGCGGTCGGGAGGCTGGTACCGGCCGCCTGGACGAACAGCCGGAGCAGGTCGTGGACGCGGTAGCGGCCGGACGGATCCTCTTCCAGCAGCCCGGCGTTGACCAGGGCGCGCAGGACCAGGGTGCCCGGGGCCGGGGGTGAGGCCCGTCCGAGTCCGGGCGACGCCGCGGGGGCGGGCGGCGGGACACCCGTGGCGCCGGCCCCGGTGGCCGCGCCGGTCGGTTCCCCGCGCAGGACGGCGCCGTGCAGGTCACGCAGCGCGGGGCCGGGTTCCACACCCAGTTCCGACGTGAGGTGCGTGTGGATCCTGCGGTATTCGGCGAGCGCCTCGGCGCGTCGGCCGGAGCGGTACAGGGCTTCGATCAGCAGGGCGGACAGGCCCTCGTGACCGGGGTCGGCGCGGACCGCCTCGCGGGCGTCGGCGACCATCTCCCGGTGCCGTCCCAGGCGCAGTTCGCCGTCGAAGACGCGCTCGACGGCGAGGAGCCGCTCCTCGGTCAGGCGGGGCACCAGGTCGCGATGGAGTTCGTCCGAGTGGACGTTGCCGAGGACCGGGCCCTTCCAGAGCCGCAGGGCGGTCCGGGCGAGGAGCAGCGCGGTCTCGGGATCGTCGGTGGCACGGGCGCGTTGCAGCAACTCGCGGAACCGGAGCAGGTCGAGGGTGTCGGCGTCGGCGTGCAGCCGGTAGCCGCCGGGGACGGCCTCGATCGCGTGGTCGGCCACGCCGTACTTCGCGAACAGCCGGCGCAGCCGCAGCACGCAGGTGTGCAGCGCCGACCGGCCGCCCGCGGGTGGCCGGGTGCCCCAGACCACCCGTTGGAGCAGGTCGGCGGAGACGACGGCGCCGGGATGCAGGAGTAACGCGGCGAGCAGCGAACCGGGTTTGGAGGGTTGCAGCACGACCGTCTCATGGCCGTCGGTGATGGCCAGGAGGCCGAGCACCAGGAACCGGGGTCGGTCGCCGGCCGCTGCCGCGGTGGTCGTCAGCTCAGGGAGGGCGCCGTCGGGCGCGGGGGCACCGGTCTTCACCACAGCCTTTCACGTCGCACGGTGGGTGGGGTGGTCCACCAAAGGCATCGCAGAGCAACGCACTTGGCCCACGCCGGGGATGTGTGGCGGGTACAAGTGCGGTGCCGAGTGGGGAACTTAGATTCGATCAGGACACCACGTCCAGTGGTTGGCATGAAACAACTCGTTACGGATGCGGATACCCGGGCCGGAGACACCCGGCGACGGGTGTGTGGTTTTGGCAGGTGGTCCGGCAGGGCATACGCTCCGGGAGAAGTGCCGGACGATCTCCGTGCGCCGCACTCAGGGGAGGATTCATGCCGTGGTGGGGGCTGATCCCGGTCGTCTCGATGATCACCGGGCCCGTCGCTCTGTACCTCATGACCCGGAGCAAGCGCCGGCCCGAGGTCGCCGACGACCGCTACGAGGAGCTCTCACGGAAGTACACCGCCCTGCTGGAGGACTCCACGGCGGGTGAACTGCCCAACGGCCGCGCCCGCTATCCGGAGTCGCACTGACAGACAAGTGACCCGGCCGTCCCGATGCCTCCTCGTGCTCCGGGGCCACGGCAGGACGCAGGTCACGCCACTCCCCCATGTCCCGGGCGGGCCGACGAGGACCCCGCTGTCCGCCGTCGCCGACCGCAACTCCGCCGCGAGTGAACCCGGTTCGGGCCGCACAGAGTCCCCGCGTCCGTGCACCCTGCGGGTGAGCATCGCGGCGACACCCGCCCTGAAAGGGACCGTGGCCCGACACACCGCGGGTTCTCGCGTGCCACACCGGCCCGCGCGCTCGGTACCGGCCCGCGTATTTGGTGCCTGACGCGTCGTCGCCGGGCCGTAAGAACACACCCAGGAAGTCGTCGTCGGGCGACCCGCGCTCACACGTGTCACCTCTCTCCCCGCCCGCCCGAGGGCCGTGGACCCGGTCGGCCCCCTCGCGAACCCGGTGTCCCGAGGCGCGATGATCTCTTTGCCGTTCGGGCCGCGCATTCAGGTGATTTCGGTGCGACCAGGCAATTTGGCCTCCCTAGTATCTGTTTCCGTGACAGACACGAACCGTCGGCGGCGGGCCGACCACGCGACCGATGTGGTCGTCCTCGGAGCAGGGCCGGCGGGGCTCGTGCTCGGCAACATCCTCGTGGACCGGGGTATCGACTGCGTCGTCCTGGAGCGGGCCGAGCGCACACATGTGCAGACACGTGCCCGTGCCGGATTCCTGGCGGCCGGCACCGTGCGGATCCTGGCACGGCACGGTCTCGACGAGGGGCTGCGCCGGCACGGGCGGACCCACGGCACCTGTGAGTTCCGTACCGAGGACGGCCGGTTCCGGCTGGACTACAGCGGACTCGGCCAGGGCGACCCACACACCGTGTATCCCCAACAGGACCTGGTGACCGACCTGTTGGCGCGATACCTGGAACGCGGCGGCCGGATCCGTTTCGGCACCGAGGCCGTGGCCGTGCGCGCGGCCGACAGCGACCGGCCCGAGGTGGACGTGCGGGAGGCCGACGGGCGGTCCGGCCTGTGGCGTGCGCGATACGTGGCCGGCTGCGACGGGCGCCATGGCGCGGCCCGGCGTTCCCTGCCGGCCGGTACGGTCCGCCACCACCGCGATCACGGCGTGACCTGGCTCGGCCTGCTCGCCGAGGCACCGCCCAGTCTGGACGCCGTCGGGTACGCGACGCACGAGCACGGGTTCGCCGGGCACATGGCGCGCACCAGCGACATCACCCGCTACTACCTCCAGTGCGAGCGGGGTACTCCGGCCGACGCGTGGTCCGAGGAGTACATCTGGGACGAACTGGAGCTGCGGATGCGGGCCCGGGAGTACGGCCCGCTGCGCCGCGGGCGCGTCGTGCAGCGTTCCGTCGTGGACCTGGAGTCCGACGTGCTCGAACCGCTGCGCCACGGCGCGCTGTTCCTCGTGGGTGACGCCGCCGGCCTGATCAGCCCGTCCGCCGCGAAGGGAGCCAATCTCGCGGTCCTCGAAGCGTCGGTCCTGGCCCACGCCCTGATCGACGACCTCACCGCCGGCGACTCCGAGGGGGTCGACACGTACTCGGCCCGTTGCCTGCCACACATCTGGCGCGCACAGGAGTTCTCGCACTGGATGATCGGGCTGCTGCACGGACCGTCCGGGGCGGACGGCGAATCGCTGTTCCACAACTCCCTGCGCCGTGCCCGCCTCACCTCGCTGCGCACCTCGCGCAGTCAGCAGGACTGGTTCGCCGAGCACTACGTCGGCGTATAGCCCCTCCCCCGAACCCCTCTCCCCGAACCCCGCACCGCGTACATCCGTGTGCGGACAACCGCATGCGTACATCCGAACCCCGGAATGAGGATCTCCCCGCGATGATCACGGCATTGTCGGGCGACACGTCCCGCCTGCGCGCGACGGTCGACTTCGTCAAGGAGCAGGACACCGCCACGCTGCTCCCGCTCCTGCTTCCCGGGCTCGACGGCCCGGAGCTGCGGACCCTGGTGGAGCGCTGCGCGTTCTCGCACGCGGCGCTGCTCGTCTTCCCGCCCGACGCGGCGGCGCTGGATGCCACGCTCGCCGGCTGCGGGATCGTCGCGGACGCACCGCCGCAGCCCAGCGTCGTCGTGCGGGAACGTCTCTCCGCACGGCACCGGCGAAGCGCGGCCGAACTCGACGTCGGCATCCTCCGCCTGGCGGTGGAGTGCACGGACGGAGCGCGGCGGACGGTCGAGGTGTTCGCGCTGACCGTGCCACCGGGTTCGGACCTCGCCGCCGTCGCCGCGCACGAGCGCGAGCGACAGCACGAGACACATGTCGCCTTCGAGGTCGAGGCACCGGACCCCCTGGTGCTGCGCGGACTGTGCGCGGCCTTCCGACGGTACGGCGCCGCCCCCGACGGGGGCGGCTACAACCCCCACGAGAACGGCACGGTCTTCTACTTCACCGCGTCCGCCGAAGCCAAGGCCGGGTACCGGCGCGTGGAGTTGTACGTGCCCGGGGACCACCGCGACGTCCTCGCCGCGCATCTCGACGAGCACCGCAGGCGTCAGCCCGCCGAGAGCCTGCTGCGTCTGCTGACCGGAGCGTGGACGACACAGGCTCTCGCCGCGTTCGCACGGCTGGAGGTGGCCGACGCGATGGACGGCGAACGGAGCGTCCCGGTCGCGCAACTGGCCCGTGCCGCCGGTGCCTTCCCGCCCAACCTGGCCACGTTGCTGCGCTACCTCGCCATGCTCGGCCTGGTGAGCGAGCACCACGACGGGTTCCGGCTCACGGAGACCGGCGGGCTGCTGCGCGCGGACGCCGAGGGGTCGATGCGGCCCCTGGCGCTGATGTACGGCGGACCGTTCTACGAGTCGTTCGCGGGCCTCGACCACACCGTGCCCACCGGCCAGGTCGCCTTCGAACGGCGCTTCGGCGAGAACCACTTCGACCACTTCGCCCGCGACCCCGAACTCGCCGGACTCTTCGACCTGTCGATGGCGGCCGGTGCGCGGATGTTCGACCCGCTGCCCGCCCACCCCGTCCTCACGGCGGCGGCCGAGGGCGCCACGGTGGTCGACATCGCGGGAGGCAACGGCGAACTGCTCAGCCGAATCCTTTCCGCGCACCCCCGTCTGCACGGCATCCTGCTGGAACGCCCGCACACCGTCGAGACCGCGCGCCGCCTCCTCGGGGCGGCCGGTCACGGCGAGCGTTGCACGCTCCACGCGGGCGACTTCGCGGACGTGCCCCCGGGTGGCGACGTCTACGTCCTGTCCCGCGTCCTGCACGACTGGGACGACGACCGCTGCCGCGAGATCCTGCGCCACTGCGCCCGCGCCATGCACGAGACCGCCGACCTGCTCGTCGTCGAGCGCGTCCTGCCCTCCGACGGCTCGGCCTCGCTGGCCACGGCCTGGGACCTGCACATGATGTGCAATGTCGGCGGCCGCGAGCGTCGTGCCGACCACTACGCCCGCCTGTTCGCCGACGCGGGTCTCACTCTGGTGGACCGGACGCCGCTGCCCCTGGACGGGAGCGTGCTGCACGTCCGCCGGGCCGCGTCCACGGATTCCGGGCACCGGCCGCACGTGGTGCCGTCACATGTCACGCCCGCCCCAGGAGCGGAGCGGGGGTGACCGATGTCAGGCGGGCCCTGCGGCGGCCTGCCGCTCCGGCCGGCCCGCCCTGACCGACTGCTTGCCACCACACGTCATGGGCTCCTGGTCGGCGACGCCTGGGGCCGGGACGTCGTCCCGGCCCCAGGCGTCGCCGACCGTGGCCGCTGGTCGCGGTCGGTCAGTGGTGACCGTGACCGCCGTCGCTGCGACGGCGTTGGAGCGTGAACTTCTCGAAGACCGACAGCTCACCCGTGGGCGTGATGATGTTGTAGTAGGTGACGTGGATGCGGGTCATGTCACCGGGGTGACGGCCCGGGTCGACGGAGAACTCGGCGAAGCCGTACGGGTGCTCCGCGTCGCGGACGCCGATCCAGACCGCCGTCTCCTTCTCCTTGACCGAGTTGAACTTGCCGACGTGCTCCGTCTGGACGTAGGCCGAGTGGTGCCCGTGACCGTCCGCGTCGTCGTTGGTGAAGCTGTTGTTGGTGACGCCGGACACGCCGCCACCGCCGAGGATCATGTGCGTGGTGCCGTGCTCGCTCTCGATCACGTCGAGCGCGGCCTGACTCGGGTTGGGCGTGAGGGTGACGCTGCCGGGGACCACGCCGCGCACCGCCAACGAGCGCTCGTAGTCGTGCTCGTGGCCACAGAGCACCAGGTCGACGCCATACTTGTCGAACAGCGGGCCGTACGCCGCGCGCAGCGCGAGGTCGGCGCCGTTCGCGGCGGTCGCCGAGCTGATCATCACCTGGTGCATGCAGATGACGATCCAGTCGATGTCCTTCGAAGCCCGTGCCGACTTGAGCTCCTTCTCCAGCCAGACGAGCTGCCGACCGCCCGAGTAGCCCTTGATGTAGATGTCGCCGCCCTCCTGCAGGGCGATCTCGTCGTTCTGCAGGACGATCACCTTCACCGAGCCGACGGCGAAGGAGTACCAGAGGTTGTCGAGTTCGGGCTGGGTCTCGGTCGAGGGCAGCTCGAAGTAGGTCTGGTACGCGTCGAGACCGAGCTTGCCGTTGCCGAGCTCGATCTCGTGGTTGCCGGCGGCCGGCATCCACGGGCGGAATCGCGCCGAGCGGCTGTTGTTGGTGAGGAAGTCGCGCCAGACGCGGACGCGGTCCGGCCCGGTGTTGGCGTAGCAGAGGTCGCCGTTGAGGAGGTTGAACAGCGGGCCGACCTTCTCGATGCCGGTGACGATGTCGGCAGCGGCCGGCGTGGCGTTGGGCTCGAAGTCCCGGCCCGAGGCGTCGGCCGGGTTCGCTCCGGTCTTCCACGTCACACTGGGCGCACCCTGGTCACCGAAGCTGGTGAAGGTGAACGGAGCTCTGCCGGACGGCGCCGTGTGGAAGGTGCCGGCGTCGGGGGTGGCGCCGTCGTGCTGGGCCGCGTACAGGTAGTCGGTGTCGGCCCTGAGCCTGCTGATCAGCGCGTGATGGACCCAGACGGTCCGCCCGGAGGCGCCGTCCACGTAGGTCTTCGTCGTCGCGTGCACGGTGGAACCGAAGCCGCCACTCAGCGTGCCGTAGACCACCCGGGGGTTCTTGACGGCCGCGTCGGTGACCCACGAGACGACCATCTGGCTGCGCGGGTCGGCGCCGAAGGTCAGGTGCAGGCCCTGGACGGGGGTGGTGGCCGAGCCGGTACGGAGACCGGTGACCTCCGAGTTCGCCGGCATCGCCTCGGCGGTTCCGGCGCCGAGGACCAGTGGTCCGGCGGCCGCGCCGGACACCGTCGCGCCGAACAGGCCGAGCGCGTTGCGACGGGAGATTCTGGTTTGCTTGGGTTCTTCGGACATTCCAGGGGCCTTTCGCGTCGTCGGGTGCGGTCGCACACCGACCGGACCGCAGCGCTCCGAACCTGACAGGGGCTGCGGCAGGTCAGCGGTGCGCGCACTCACGAACGCTAGGAAGCACGGTCGACCGGAGCAGTGGGACAGGTGTGAACGCCAGATGGCGGTCACCGCAACGGACGGCGATTCCCGGCCTCATGGCCTGTCTTGGCCAACCCCGAGGAGCGATGGGGGTGTTCGGGCGTACTCCCGTCAATCGTGAAGAAGCCGGCGCCGCGAGGCCCGCGCGCCGTCTCCCCGGCACGGGTCTCCGCGACGTTCGACGTCCCGGTGCGGGACGTCACGTCGGCTGCCCGTGGGAGGAACCTGTCCCGGACCGAAGGAGCCCGTGCCTGCGGCGCGACGAGGACGGGACCGGTATGGACACCGCAAAACGAAGAGCCCTCGGTGCCTCCACCGCACTCCTGCGCCTCTCGTCGGCGGCGCCGGCAAGGCGACGGCAAGGCGACGGCGCAGAGGAGATGACCCGGAGGAGTACCCTGACCAGTACCGAGAGTATTTCGCACGCCGGCTTCCACGCCGGGTCGTTCCCGGTGAACGAAGAATCCCGGGCCGCTGCCCCAGGGGCGACCCGGAGAACAGGTCCGCGTGATGTTCGCGCCCTTCGAAGCAGACCTGCCGCGGTCCGGACCCGTCGCGGCCCCGCCGGTCCGCCTCGCGTCGACCGCCGCCCCCTCCGGCCGCGCACCGGACAGCACCATGTGGTCGCGCCCGCGCCTCAGGGCAGGCGCACCGCCCACGCCGACAGGCACCTCGGCTCCTGTGCGGCACCACGGCAGACGAGCCCCAGGATCCGAGGCCTCATGTCCCTTCCCCGCCTGAACATCTACCGGCACGACGTCAGGAGCCGGGCGCTGATCACCCTGGCCGGTGACATCGACCCCGGCACCGCCCCCCAGGTGCGCGCCGTCCTGGCGGAGTGCCTGGACGACGGCATCAGTACCATCGACATCGATCTGACCACCCTCGGCTCCTGCGACATCACCGGTCTGCGGGTGTTCCTGGAGGCAGCGAAGCGCGCGACCACCACGCACTCCTCGCTGCGCCTCCACCATCCTTCCGCGCAGACCGAGCGACTCCTCCTGCGGACCGGCTCGAGTCCCCTGCTGTTCGCCGCGCCGCGCGACCGGGTGCCGCCGCCCCCGCCGCACGACCTCCGGGAGGGGTCGCGCGCCACGAGCCCGTACGGGCTGTGAGCATCACCGCGGGACCGACCGCCGGGCGGGCCCGGCGTGCCGGGCCACGCTCCGGCGACCTGCTGGTTCTCTCGGCGAGGGCCGGCAGGTCAGGAGGGACCGGCCACCCGGCCGACCGATCACGACGGAGCAAGGAGTTCTCGAACGTCCCCGTGCGGTAAGGACTTCGCTGCGGGGGACAGGACTTCCCTGCGGGGGAGAGGACTTCACTGCTTCAGGTACGCCGCCAATTTCCCGATGAGCCGGGCGGCGTCGTCCAAGCCGCGGGCTGTGTCGCCCAGGTCGCCGGCGAGCAGATTCTGCAGGGTGTGCGCCGCTTCCCGCCCCTCCTCCCGGCCCGCGACGTCGGACCATGGTCCGGGGACGGCCGTTCCCCGGTACCCGACAGGGTCGCCCCCACGCGGCGCGCGGTAGCCGATGAAGTCGGCCGCACCGCGCGCCGGTCCGTCGACGGTGACCTCGCGGGCGAGGAACTCGACCCGGGAGAGCTGGGTCTGGTCGGACCCGTGATTGCCGGTGATGCTCAGGCGATAGCGAGGGTAGGCGGCGGGAGACACGACGGCGTACTCCTTGGTCTCGTGGCGCCGCCTGAAGCGTTGGCCGGTGCGGGAGTCCACGGTCGTCCAGTGATCGCCGTCGTGGGAACCCTCGAGCCTCCAGTCCTCCGGGTCCCGGTCGGGTGCGTCGTTCGCCGAGGTCAGCCGGTAGACGGAGACCGTGGCGGGATGTTCCAGGGTGAAGTCGAGCTCGGCGGTGTCGTCGTTCGCCAGCCACTTGCTCCGCGACTTGCTCAGCAGGTTCTCCGCCACCTCCCCGGCCATGTCGAACTCGTCGCTCGCCTCGATACCGCTCACGGCACCGGTGATGTCCCGCAATGCGCCCGCGGATTCCCGCGGGTCCGTCCTGCCGGTGCCGCCCAGAACCACGGAGGCGGTGGTTCCTCGCCGGTCGGTCCAGGACACGCGCTCGACGGGAGCTCCTCCGTCGTCGAGCAGCAGGCGCAGTTCGCCGGAGGGGGACCATGCACCGTCATGTCCCTCCTCGGTCGAGAACCGGTGCAGCGGGGCTCCGGTCGTGCCCTCGGGGTAGGCCCAGCGGTCGGCGAGCGTACCGCGGTACTCGGTGGCCGTTCCGTCGGCCGTCCTCCGGTGTCCGAGGAAGCCGGAGAGGTCCGCGCGCAGCCCGATCGCTGCCTCCGACCCGTCCGCCGCGCCCCAGGCGAGGTGGGCGGGCACGGCCCGCTCGCCGCAGTCGACATGCAGAAGCAACCGGGGAGCGCTCTGCCAGGCGGTGGATCCGGGGGCGCGGACCTCAGTGGTGAAGGCGACGACGGACCGTCTGGCCGTCCGGGCGGCCCTGGCGCGCTCCGACCGGTCCCGGTCGTGCGCGGGGTCCACGGTGACGGCACACACACGCAGCAGACCGTCCGCGCCCTCGGGATTGCGCACCTCGAGAAGGTTGTCACCCGTGGCCAGGGTTTCCCCGGGCACACTGACGAGGGTGACCAGCGGATCTCCCTGTCCGCCGTCGCCCGGGATCGCCAGCCGCTCGGCGAGGGCCTTGCCGTTGAGCAGGACGTCCATCGGGGCGCCCGCGTCCAGAAGGGTCACCGTGACGACGGCTTCGACGATCTCCTCCCGCTCCCCCACCGTGAAGTCCACCCCGATGTGCCCGCCCGCGCCCAGCGCGACGTGCGAGGGGGCGATCCCGCAACGGTGGTGGGTGACCACGGCGTTGGACAGTTGGGCCGGGGTGGTGGAGAAGTCGGCGAATACGGGTTCCATGCGTGTCCCTACGTCGTCCGTGGCGTACCGGGCAATCCGGCAGCGAAGTGTCTGGTTGGCCTTGCGGCCCGCTTACGCGTACAGAACCTACCGGCGGCCACTGACAACGATCTGCACAACCTTCTCTGTGCGTACGGGAGTTGACCGTGCCAGAGGGCAACGGTCCGTGACCGGCGGGGCATCCGCCCTGTCGATCGGCGCAGTGGGCGCCGACGACGAAGGGGTCTGCCGGACGGCGCGGACATGCGCCGCCTGGACTCCGACCGTGTGCTCGCCGACCGGATCCGCGCGGCTCCGGACGGGCCAGGGGTGTCGCGCGGTCGTCGATCTCCTGGCACGGCCGTTCGCGGACCGGGGCGACCGGGAAGTCCCGATGGGGGCCGGCACTGAGCCCGCCGTTCAAGTGCCCCACCATGCGGCCCGTGCGCGCTTTGAGGTGCGCGAGCCACCCCGTGGGGTCATCGTGGCAGGTGGTGCGAGTTTAAGCATGATCGACCGGCCGGGGCGAGGGGGCCGCCGTCCGTCAGGAGGCTGCATTGATGCATGGCCGGCTCTGTGGGCGGGTTGCGGTGGTCACCGGCGCGGCACGGGGAGTGGGCGAGGCGACATCGCGCGACCTCGCGCGACGCGGAATGCGGGTGGCGCTGCTGGGGCGGGAGCTGGAGTCCCTGCGGCGGGTGGCCGACAGTCTGCCCACCGTCACGTGCTGTTTCGAGGTGGACGTCACCGACGAGGCCGCCATGCAGGGCGCGGCGCGCGATGTCCAGGCGCGGCTGGGGCCCGCGTCGGTGGTCGTGGCGAACGCCGGGATCGCCGCCGCGGGCCCGTTCGCCTCCAGTGAAGCGGCGCTGTTCAACCGGGTCATCGACGTCAACCTCATCGGCAGCGCGAACACGGCCCGTGTCTTCCTCGCCCAGCTCCTGGTCACACACGGCTACTTCCTGCAGATCGCCTCCACCGCCGCCTTCGGCTCGGCCCCCCTCATGAGCGCCTACTGCGCCTCCAAAGCGGGAGTGGAGTCCTTCGCCCAGGCCCTGCGCACCGAACTGCGGCCCGAGGGCGTCGGCGTCGGCATCGCCTACCTCCACTGGACCGGCACCGACATGATCAACGCCCGCGATGACCACCCCGTCCTACGCGCCCTGCGCTCGCACCAGCCCGCGCCCGTCCGCCGGGTCCACACGCCCGACCAGGTCGCCGCCTGGCTGACCCGCGGCATCGAACACCGCGCCACCAGCATCTACGCGCCACCCTGGCTGCGTCTCGTCCAACCCCTGCGCCCCCTGTTGCCGCTGCTCGTCTCCCGCATCGCCCGCAACTCCCTCGCCGAACTCTCCGCCGCGGATCTGCACCGCACCACGGGTGTCCTGGGACCGGGCGGCCTCGCGGACTGGGTGGCCCACCGGCCGGAGCCTCCGATGCCGCCCGTCAGCCCACCGCAGGACTGACAGGTCCCTCGCGAGCGGCGGGCACACGGGGTGGAACGGGCCACACCAGGGGTCGACGTCGAGGAACGCGACGTTCACCGAAACTCCGATCAGGTCAGGTCATGGCCTCCTGTCACACCGAGTGATGTCCGCCTGCCGGCTGTCGCACAACGTGTGACGGCTACGGTCCGGCTGCGTGCAGGTCACCTCCTCCCCCGGTTCCCGCCGCCTCGCCGAAGCGAGGCGCCGGTGCGGGGCGGGACCGGCAGCCGCCTCGCGGCACCGAGCGACTGCCGGGCGGCCTCTGTCTCGGTGGTGACACCGGGCCACGGCCCACCTGCGGTCCGCACCGGGGCGGAGGGCGCCTGGAGGCGTTCGGCCGCGGCGTGACATAGCGTGGCATTGACGGTCCGGAGCCGACAGCGGCGATACGGGACGGCGGATCAGCGGTGGAGCAGCACGAGGACGATGCCTCCTGTCAGGCGGATGACGCATGGTGGTCCGGCCGCCTGCATGAGCTCTGGTGTATCGCCGACGGGGCCCAGGACGTGATGGGGCTGGCCGACCCGCTCTACGGCCTGCTGCTCCGCATGCCCGGCGTGCTGGCCGTCGTCGGCGCCCGGTGGAGCGGTGGGCTGCTGCACTATGTGCGCGGCGTCACCCGGGCGGAGCCGACCCCGTCATTCCAAGAATTCGAACAGGATTTCGGCGCATCTGCCGCTGCCGAAGCGCCGGACGGTGATACGACGGTCACGGTTCACGAGGTGTCGGACCTGGACGCCGCCATGCCGCACGTCCAGATTCTGACCGCCGCGGGCGCGCGGATCGTGGCCGTGTGCGCCGTGCCGCTGGGGCAGGGCGGCTGGGCGTCCTTCATGGTCGGCACCGCGGACCGGAACACGGTGGGTGTGACCCTACGGGCACGGTTGAAGCAGGTCGCCGAGGTGACCATGATCACCGACAGGCGCATCACGTCGCGGCGGCGGGATGAGCTGCGCCAGGTGAGTGACGCCTTCCTGGCGGAGGCGTCGTTGCAGATGGATTCGAGCCTCGATGTCGAGAAGACGGTGAGCCGGGTGGCTCGGACAGCGGTTCCCGCCGTCGCCGAGGGCTGCCTTCTCCATCTGCAGCTTTCCGGCAGACTGAGTCCCGTGGCCTTCACCCACGTGGATGCGGGCGAACAGCAGTGGCTCGGTGTGATCGCGGCCGAGGACCGCTGGCTCAGGGACGTGCTGCGGCAGGTCGTCGCCCGCGGGCAGGGACTGGTGTTGCAAGGTGGCGAGCTGGCCGGAGGACCCTTCGGGCCCACCTCGTCCGGCACGGGGCGGGCTGTACGTGCGCTCAGTGTGAATCCGCTCAGGGCTCGGGGGCGGTCTCTGGGCACCCTGACGTTCCTCTACCACCGGGTGGACATCGCCGAGGTGACCTCTCGGTTCCTCGCCGATCTCGCGGACCGGGCCGCATTGGCCATCGACACCACCACCCTGTACGAACAGCGGCGTCAGCACGTGATCTCCCTGCAGCGATATCTGATTCCGAGAGAGCTGCCCCGCATTTCGGGTCTGGTTCTCAGTTCGGCATACGAAGTGGGCGACGTCTCGCTCGACGTGGGCGGTGACTTCTATGACGTCGTCCCGCGTTCACGCGGCGGTGTCACACTCCTCGTGGGTGACGTCTGCGGTCGCGGCGCGGAGGCCGCCGCACTCACCGGTCTGGCCCGCCACACCTTGAGAACCCTGCTCGAGGACGGCAGCACGCCCGAACACGCGCTGGGACGACTGAACCAGGCACTGCTCAGGGAGCACACCTCCCGCTTCGTGACAGCACTCGTCGCGGTGCTGGTGCCGGACGGGAAAGGGTTCGGTCTGCGCTGCTGGAGTGCCGGACATCCGGCGCCCCTGGTCCGGCGCGAGGGTGGCACGGTGGAGGAACTCGCTCCGCACGGGGATCTGCTGGGTGTGCTGGAGGAGATCGAGTACGGCTCCGGCGGAACCTACCTGGCGCCCGGCGACGCGCTGGTGCTGTTCACCGACGGGGTGACCGAGGCGCGAGCGGCCGACGGAACCTTCTTCGAAACCCGCCTGCAGGACGCTGTGACCCAGCAGGGGAGCAGTGAGGCCCAGACGTTCGCAGGGCGGCTGGCGGCTGCCGTCGTGGATTTCCGGGCGGCGGGTACGGACGACATCGCCGTGCTCGTCGCGCAAGTGGAGAAGTACCCATGAGTGGGTCGGCCGCGGATCCGAGAATCGATCGCGACTTCGTCTGGGTGGTCGAGGATTCGGCGGAGGACGCCGAGGCCATTCAGCGGGCGCTCGGGCGCACGCATCCGGGTCTGAGGCTGGAGTTCACCGAAAGAGGGGCCGGAGTCGCCGAACGGTTGCTGAATGCCGGACGCCGGCCGGGGCTCGTCATCCTCGATCTGCGCCTGCCCGGCCTCAGTGGGAGCGAGGTGCTCCGGTCGATCCGCTCCATGCCGGAACTGGACCAGGTGACCGTGGTCGTCTTCACCGCGTCCACGGCGCCGGAGGACGTCGACGCGACCTACGCGGCAGGGGCCGACAGTTACATCTACAAGCCGGTGAACTTCGAACTGTTCCGCACCGTTCTGAAGGGTGCTGTGGACTACTGGCAGCGGAGAGCGAACGGTGAGGACGAGGGCCCTGCCGCTCAGTCGCCGTCTGCTTGACCCAGCGTGAAGCAGAAGCTGGTCCCCCGGCCCGGCTCGCTGTCGACCCACAGCTCGCCGCCGTGCCGTTCGACGATCCGTTTGACGATCGCGAGGCCCACTCCGGTGCCTCCGCCACGCTCGTCCGGCCCGTGCAGTCTGCGGAAGAGCTCGAAGACCTCTCCCTGGTGATCGGCCGGAATGCCGATGCCGTTGTCGCGGACCACGATCGTCTGCTGCGGTCTCCCGCCCGTCGGCGTGCGGAGTGTGTCGACGAAGACCTCGACCGTGCGGTCTCCCTCGTCCGCGGCGTACTTGGCGGCGTTCACCAAGAGGTTGACCAGGATTTCGTGGAGCCGGTGTTCATCGGCGCGGACCTCGGGCAGATCTGTCCGGACGACCCGCACGCGGGCCTCGGCCAGACGTTCTCCGGCCACCTCGAGTGCGGAGTCGAGCACCCGGTCGAGTGGTACGAGGATGCGCTGGAGTCCGCCTCGGCCCAGCCGGCTGAAGTACAGCAGCGAGTCGAGCAGGTCGTCCATCCGGACGGCCAGTCGCCGCATGGTGTGCATCCGACGGAGGGTCCCCGCGTCGAGGTCCGCCGCCGCGTCCTCGATGGCGAAGGTCACGGCATTGGAGATGCCCCGCAGTGGTTCCTTCAGGTCATGCGCTGCCGCATGGGCGAACGAATCGAGGTCGGAGTTCGCGACGCGCAGTCGTTCGTTGAGTGCGGTCAGTTCGGCCTCGTTCCGCAGCACGAGACCGGTCAGCGTGCGCCAGAACTCCTGTGCGGCGGCGCGGTCGGCCGACGTCCAGGGCAGGCTCTGCCCGCGTACCAGCGCCTGGAAGACGGCACCTGACCCACGAGGCGTGAGACGCTCGCCCCGCGGGCCGGCCTGGACGGGCCGGGAAGGGTCGGCGGCCCACTGCCGGACGACGGGCCGCTCCCGGCGGAACCAGGCGAGGAAGTCGCCCGACCGGCTCAGCGTCACCATCAGCACGCCCGCCGGACCGCTCGTCACGTCGCCTCCGGGCCGGTCCGGTTCCTCGGACACACGGTCCGTACTCCACACGGTGCCCGGTGACAGCTCTGCCGCACGTACCTGGAGTGCCTCCAGCAGAGCGGGCGCGACACTCATCCCGGCGGAGTGGCTGCACCCGTTGCGGCAGAGCGTCGCCCCATCCGCGTCCAGCAACGTTCTCAAAGCGTCACCGCCCTCGAGAAGCGGCGCCTCCAGGCCGGAGCCGACCAGGGAAACGATCCGATCGAGCCGCTCACGGGACGCGGCGAGCGCCTCGGCCTGCTCTCGTTCCTGGATGACCGCGAGTTGCAGGGAGAAGGCGACGCCGAAGAACTCGCAAGCCGCCCGCAGCTCCGGGGGGACCGCCGTGGCGGTGTCGCCGTGACAGGCGATCAGCCCCCACAGCTCTCCTTCCCGGAGGACACTCACCGACATGGACGACCTCACACCGATGTTCCGCAGGTACTCCAGATGAAAGCCGGACACGGTACGCAGGACCGAATTCGACAGGTCCAGCGGGAGCCCCGTATCGGCACGTAGCGGGGGGTGCAAGCCCACACTGGCGTCGTCCACGTCGACGATCACGCGGATCCAGTTGTCGCGGTAGAGCCGCCTCGCCTGGGGCGGGATGTCACTGGCGGGGAACCAGAGTCCCAGCCAGGGCTCGTGGCCGTCGGCGACTTCCTCCGCGACCACCTCCCCCGGCCCGTCCACGCCCTCGAAGCGGTAGACGACGACGCGGTCGAAGCCGGTCAGTGCCCGGATCTCATGGGCCGCCGCCTGGCAGCACTCGGCTGCCGTCATCGACGACCGCAGTCGTGTCAGCGCTCGCCGAACCCCCTGGTAGTAACGCGCGAAATGCGGCAGGGCGACAGTTCGTGGTTCGCACTCCAGGATCAGGAGGGTCCCCTGCCGGTGTGCGCTCACGTCGAAGGTCCGGGCGGCGCCCGCCGCGCCGATGGCGAAAGGGAGGACCAGGCTTACCGCTTCGGGGCGAGCGCCGGCTTCGACAGCATCGGCCCAGTCCCCTGGGCGCATCACCCGCGTGATGTGTCCACCGACCAGCTCCCTGGCCTCGACCCCCAGCAGGGAACAGGTGTTCAGAGCCGCGGTGTCCACGATGCCGGTACCGGCCTCCACCGCGAGCAGGGTGCCATGGGACTGGATCCTGCCCAGCAGCTGGATGGGCTCCTGGACACACTCGCTGAGGTCGAAGCCCATCGCCGCCGCGGCCGCGGCCTCCCGCTCCGGGTCCGGAAGGGACATCTTTTCTCCCACGCACCGCTCTCGATCCGGTCTGCTCGGCCGTCGGCCCGCTGAGATCCTTCCACGCCACCCTGGCGCGAAGGAGTGGTGGCGCACGCGTGTCGGGCCGCGCACCCGTACTCCCACAGGTCCGCAGACCGCACCCACGAGCGCCGTGTACCGGCCGCGGGTGCTCGCACGGACAGGGGGTGAGCCCAGCCCCTTCCGCAGCACTCCTACTCGCCCTTCGGCCGCGCCGGGATCCCGCACGATTGACAGCGGAGGCTAATAGCCTTAGCTTTTAGCTAATGACGTTAACTTCTCGGGAGGAAGTCATGACCGAACACCTTGCCGTCGACGGCGGAACGATCGCCTACGACGTGACGGGAGACGGACCGTTGATCGTTCTGGCGCACGGCATGGGTGACAGCCGCGCCGCGTACCGGGCGGTGACCCCGCGGCTGGTGGCGGCCGGTTACCGCGTCGCAGCGGTCGATCTGCGCGGTTGCGGCGACTCCAGTGCCGGCTGGCCGGTCTGGAGCCGCACGGCCATCGCCACCGACCTGCTCGCCGTGATCCGGCACCTGGGAGGCCCGGCCCTGCTCGTCGGCCACTCGATCTCCGGCGGAGCCGCCACCATCGCCACGGCCCTGGAGCCCTCGCTCGTCACCGCGGTCGTGGAGCTGGCGCCGTTCACCCGCAAGCAGTCGGTCCGGCTCGGCGACCTGCGGGTCAAGCGCTTCCGGCAGGGCATGCTGCGCCTCCTCGGCGTGGGCGTGTTCGGCAGCGCGGCACTGTGGCGTTCGTACCTCGACGTCGCCTACCCGGGCGTGAAGCCGGACGACTGGGCCGAGCGGCTCGGCCGCATCGACGCGCTGCTGCACGAGCCGGGCCGGATGAAGGCGTTGAAGGGCATGGGCCGCACCGCACCGACCGACGCCGGCGCACAGCTCGGCAACGTCCGCTGCCCGGTGCTGGTCGTCATGGGCACGCTCGACCCCGACTGGGCCGATCCGCACGCGGAGGGTTCAGCGGTCGTCGACGCCCTGCCGTCCGGCCTCGGCCGCCTGGAGATGATCGAGGGCGCCGGACACTACCCGCACGACCAGTTCTCGGATCAGGTGGTCGCCCTCATGCTCTCCTTCTTCCGTTCGGTGGCCAATCGTGCCTAGGGCCGGTCTGGACCCCGCGGCCGTCGTGGAGGCCGGTGCCGCCCTCGCCGACGAGGTGGGCTTCGCCAACCTGACGATGGGTCTGCTGGCCGAGCGGGTCGGCGTACGGACCCCGTCCCTGTACAAGCACGTGGGCGGGCAGGAAGACCTCAACAGGCGGATCGCGGTCCTCGCGTTGAGCGAGGCCGCCGACGCCGTGGGGAGCGCGGTCCAGGGGTATGCCGGCCGCGACGCCCTGGCGTCTGCCGCACGCGCCTTCCGGGCCTTCGTCCTGGAGCACCCGGGCCGATATGCCGCGACGATCGGGGCGGAACCGTCCGGCGCGGACGATCCCCTGGCGACCGCGGGTCAGCGGCTGCTCGATGCCTTCGTGACGGTGCTGCGCGACTACGAGATCGCGGAGTCCGACGTGGATCACGCCCTGCGCATGCTGCGCAGCCTCTGCCACGGCTTCGCCACCTTGCAGGCGGACAACGCCTTTCAGTGGAGCGTCGACGTCGACGAGAGCTTCGAGTGGCTGATCGCCTTCGCCGACCGCGGCCTGCGCGCCCTGTAGGGGGGGCCGCCGCGCGGGGAGCCGAACGCGAACTCGTGGAACCGGACCGGCCCACGGTGCGCGGCCACACGGCGAAGTCGACCCCGGCCACCGGCCAGGTGCGTGTCCGACAGGCGCGCCCGCCTCCGCGCCGTCAGTCGTTCGCGGGAGCTCGACCGGGTCGGTCGCACAACGCGTGGTCGATCAGCGCCTGGACGGACCGGTTCACCCTGTCCTGGTCGATCCGGGCGGTGGTCGTCGTCATCGCGATCGTGACGGCACGCCGTCCGTCCTCCGAGACCGCGGGGCGTCCGTACACGCCGAGACCGTCGCCTTCATGGGCGTAGTACACCGATCCGCAGGTCAGCGGGACGACGCGCAGCCCGAGTCCGTAGCCGCCCGGCCGGACGGCGGTACGGGCAGGTCGTCGCAGGGCACGGTCCGGCGCATCTCTTCCGACAGGGCGGCCGGCAGGAGACGGTTGCCGGCCAGCGCGCGGAAGAAGGTGTCGAGATCCGAGGGCGTGCTCACGCCGCCGGAGTCGGCGGTGTGCTGGAGGCTCTGCTCGGTGAGGTCCAGGACGGCGCCGTTCGCGTCCTTGACCGCCACCCGCTCGTGGGGGCCCGTCAGAAAGGGATTCGCGCCGGGGATGTAGGTGTGCCGCAGGCCCAGTGGTGCGATCACGCGGTGCTCCACCAGTTCGCGCCAGTCGAGTCCGGACGCCTTCTCGGCGATCATGGCGGCCAGGAGATAGTCCGTGTTCGAGTAGGCCCACCGGCGCGGCCCGTCTCCGGGCACGACGAGGGGACGGTGCCGCATCGCGACGGCCACGAGGTTCTGGGCCGGGGTGTCGTCGTAGCGGCTCTCCTCGAAGTGCTCGGTCAGTTCGCTCCGCACGCGCGGATCGTCGACGTAGTCGTACAGGCCGCTGGTGTGGCGCAGCAGATCGCGCAGCATGACACGCGAGCCGTCGTTCCCGTGGCCCGATACGACGCCGGGCAGCCAGTGCTCGACGGTGTCGTCCAGCGACAGGACCTGCTCGGCAGCGAGTTGCAGGACGACGGCCGTGAACGTCTTCGTCGTACTGGCCACACGGAACCGCGGATCGTCGGGCACGGGCGCCTTCGAACCGAGACCCGCGGTGCCGGAGCGGGCCAGCAGGGTCGTCCTGCCCGCGCGGCGGAGTCCCTCCCGAGGAAACCAGAAAACTATCTCGCCATCAAGTATCTTGACATCAAGATGCCCACCTTGCAGGCTCCTCGGGTCGCAGTACTCCAGGACGTCGACGAGCGAGGGGGACGAAGTGCGTCGTGCCGGACCGGGCGCAGGCACCGAGGAACGGGAGAGCGGGAGGGGGCTCCTGGGGCAGTTCCGTCACCCGCCGGGCGGGCGGGACGCCCGGGTCATGCTGCTCGCGCTGGCGATCGACCGCATCGGCACCGGACTGTGGGCCGCGTCCTCGGTCCTGTACCTCACCTACGTGGAACATCTGGCTCCCGGGCGGATCGGTGCGCTTCTGGGCGCGGCCGGGGCCGTGGGCATCGCCGGATCGCCCGCGGCGGGACGCCTCGCGGACCGCTTCCCGGTACGCGGCCTCCTCATCGGCTGCCACCTGCTGCGCCTGGTGACCCTGGCCCTCGTCCTCTGCTGCCACGGCTTCGTGACCCTGCTCCCGGTCATCGCGGTCACCGCGTCGGCCGACCGTGCGGCCAAGACCCTGGAGATGGTGTTCGCGACACGCACGGCGGGCGAACGCCGTGTGATCTACCAGGCGTTGTCCCGCAGTGCGGCCAACGCGGGGTACGGAGTCGGTGCGGGGCTCGCCGCCATCGGCCTCGCGGTCGGCACCACGGACGCCTACCGGGTCCTGCTTCTGGGCAACTCCCTGTCGTTCGCCGTCGCCGCGCTGCTGGTGTGGCGTACGGGCGAGCCGACCGACGCCGGATCCCGATCGGCGGGTACGGCGCCCAATGCCTCCCCGACCGCCGCCGTACGCCCCCGGACCACGAACAGCCCGTGGCGGGACCCGGGTTATCTCCGCTTCGTCCTGCTCGACATACCGATGAACCTCGACGACTCGGTCCTCGGCGTCGGCCTGCCCCTGTGGCTGGTGAGCCGCACGTCCGCGCCCCACGCCCTTGTCCCGGCGTTCCTCGTCATCAACACGACGCTCGTCGTGGCCCTGCAACTGTCCGTCTCCAGAAGGGTGGAAGGCCCACGACGCGTGACCTCGGCCGTCCTGGCAGGCGGATTGCTGATGTTCGTCTGCTGTGCCCTGCTGGCCCTGGCGGGCAGCTCCGGCTCCTGGGCGGCGGCGGTCCTGCTCGCCGTGGCGGCCGGAGTCACCCTGGCTGAGCTCATGCGCTCCGTGAGCTCGTGGGAACTGGCCGTGCTGCTCGCACCCGACGACGCACGGGCCACCTATCTGGGGGTGGCGGGCATGTCCCAGTCCATCCAGAAGTCACTGGGCCCGCCACTGCTGACCGGCGTGGTGATGGCTGCCGGGCCGGCGGGGTGGCTGGTGTTCGGAACGGCGGTCGCCGGTGTGGCCGTGGCGCAGCGCAGACTCTGCACGCGACGCCTGCGCCTCTTCGCCACGGACGGACTGACCTGCTAGGGGCGTCCGACGCGGACCACGGGGTGACGACCGGCGTGCGCAACGCCCGGTGTCCGGACACCCGTACGGCGGCGGGCTCTCCCAACTGGTCCGCAGGGAGTGCGACTTCGGCTCACAGCTGCTCACGTACGCCGGGTTCGCCGTGGAGTCCGGCCGGGGAGGCGCTGAGCCTGCCTTCCATGGCGGCCACGGCCTCGCCGCGCCGAAGAAGGGGGAGGACTGCGCGGGGCCAGGCATTCTCGATGAGCAGGGCGAAACCGAGGTAGGCGGCCCCCAGAGCGGCGGCCACCGCTACGCATCCGGCGGCGCGTTGGAGTCCGGAGGAGCCCGTCAGGACGTGGAGCCCGTCGAGCACGGCTCGCAGGGAACACAGGACGAGGACCGCGGAGATCAGGGGCTTGGCACGCGAGGAGACGACCGCCAGCCCCGCGACGACGAGACCGAAGGAGAGGGAGAACACCCCGAGCACCGTCGGCGTGGACCCTGGACGGCTGAGGATGTCCACGAGGCCGAACGCCAGCCAGCTCGTGGTGAACAGACCGAGGGTGGTGGCTCCCACGGTGTCCCGCCCGAGGTACGCCATGACGGTGGCGACGAGTTGCAGCGGGAAGGCATAGGCCGCCAACAGGACCCCGACCAGCACCTGTTCGCCCTCCACCCAGCCGAGACTGTCTGCGGCCAGGACGATCATCCCCAGACCGAACGCCAGGTACCCGAGGGGAAGGCTGGTGGCGACGGGCCTCAGCATCACCCGGGGCACCGCGCCCCCTCCCCCGTGGAAGTCCTGCTCCGGGGAGGGACGATCGGGGTCATGTGGCGGTGTGGTCATCGACTTCTCCACAGGCTGGTGCGTGAGACCGCGCCCAGGACGCGACGGCTCTACGGTTCGACGGCGGACGGGGCAGGCTCCGGCGGGGGCACGAGAGCGCCACGGCCCGGCGTGAGTCCGCCACGCCGGGCGGTGGCCCGACCGAGCGCGATCACTCCGCACCGCCGGGCAGGACCGGTGGGTCACGAGGACCGGGACACGAGCGCCTTGTACTGCACGTCGGACATCTCCGTGGCCGGTACGTAGACCTGGACGCCCTCCAGCAGGTCCCGCAGTGAGGCGTACCCGGACGAAGCCGCGGTCTTCTCCTCGGCCGTCGCCCGCGCCGGGCACCAGGAGATCAGCACGACCTTCTCCTGCCGGGCCCCGTCCGGTGACGCGAACAGCAGGTCGTGAACGACGTGCCGGGGCTCGTCGGCCGGGAGGGTCTTCAGCAGTTCGTCGTGCGTCAGGTTGCCCACGGACTCCAGGACGACAGACTCCAGGCTGTCGCTGAGCCGGCAGACCACCGTGTTGACGTCCCGGCGCCCTTTCAGCTCCTGGAAGGCGTCGAGACAGCTGTCGTCCACTGGGATATGTCCGCTCACGAGGAGTCCTTCCGATCACGGGGAGACCATGCCGAGCGGCTCAACGAACCCGCTCCCCGAGAGGTTCTGGCCCACTGGCGTCGATCTTGACCACGGACCGTAATCGGGTTGCCGTCACCCCGGTGATCGGGCATCGTCCGGATCATGCTCGAACTGCGCACCGTGGAATCGGACGACTGGCCCCTCTGGCGCGAGCTGCGCCTCGCGGCGCTCGCCGAGGCACCCCACGCCTTCGGATCGACACTGGCCGACTGGCAGGGGCCGGGTGACCGGGAGGAGCGCTGGCGTGGCCGTCTGTCGATCCCCGGCGCGCGGGACCTCGTCGCACTCCTCGACGGGCTCCCGGTGGGCATGGCCAGCGGGGTGCCGGACGAGGACGGACAGAGCGTGGAGCTGATCTCCCTGTGGGTCGGCCCCCGGGCTCGGGGCCGGGGCGTCGGTGACCGTCTGGTCCAGGCGGTCGAACGCTGGGCGGCGGAGCGCGGTGCGAGAACGCTTCGGCTGTCCGTGATGCCGGACAACCACACCGCGGTCGCGCTCTACGAACGCCACGGCTACACGGACACCGGCGAACCGGGCGACCTCCTGCCCGACGGCACGGGCCGGGAGCGGGTGATGGCCAAGAACCTGGTCGTCGTGTGACCGGCGACCGCGCGGTTCACCGTCGCCGCGCACGCTGCTCCGTCCCAGCTCCGCCGGATCGCCCGGGCGGCCTCGCCCCGCACCGCGCGCAGATCTGCCTCACGCGGCCTGGCGCCGATCAGGTCATCAGGGCCGTGAGCACGGAGACCCGGACGCTTTCGGGATACGGGCCCGGCGGGAGCGCCCTGCGCATCCGCTCGGCGAACGCAGGCCGATCATCCCGCCGCGGAAGTTCGTTCGCCGGGATCGCCGAGAACACGCTGCCGATGAGCTGGTCGAGGGTCATCTCCGTGTCGTACTCGATCAACGTTTCCCTTACATCGGTGAACCCCGTGGTCCGGAGCGCCTTCGCGTAACGGCGCCGGTCCTCTGCGCCGCTTCCGCAGGTCGCCTGCAGCGTCGTACCGAAGTGGGCTTCCATAAAGGCGCGCAAAGCACGTGACCACGCCCGGTCCTGCAGCCACAACGGTGTGCCATTGGCCACCACCGCGATGCCTCCGCCCGCGCGGAACAGGGGCGCCAGCGTGCGGAAGAGTTCCTCGTGCCGCATCCAGTGAAGTGCCTGGCTGATCACCGTCATGGCCAGGGATCTCCGCCCGACCGCCGCTCCCACCGCGGGAACGTCGGTGTCGGCGCCCAACACCCAGGTCACGTTGCGCACACCCTGTCGCGCGGCTGATTCCCCCGCGAGCCGCAACATGTCCGGTTCCGGGTCCATCCCGATGACGGAACGGACCCGGGAGGCGAGAGGGAGAGCGAGTTGACCGGTGCCGCAGCCGAGGTCCAGCACGATGTCCTCGATGTCGAGTGCGAAGACCACACGCAGGGCCTCGATGACCGGAGGCGGGTACCCGGGACGGTACTTGGCGTAGTACTCGGCGACCTCACCACTGAAACCCGGAGTCATGGACCTCACCCTGGCAAGGACGGGCCGATCGGGACAGCGTTCGGGCGCGCTGATCGCTACCGGCGGAAAGCGAGGCAGGTCCCCCGCGAGTGGCCCGGAGAAAGGCGTGTCCCATGACCTGCGCCTGCCGAGGGTGGAACTCCCCCTGCAGGCAGGGGGAGTTCCACCCTCGGAAGGCGATCAGGAGGTGGGGAGGCCGGTCAGCGTACGGAGAAGCTCGTCAGCCGGGCGGCGTCGCGCTGACCCGCTTCGGTCGCCAGAGCCACGTAACGGGCGGTGGCGTCGGTGGTGAGCCCGCGGCTTCTGCCGTGTCCCGTGAGCCGGCCGGCCCGGGTGTAGGTCAGACCGTCGCTGCTGAGTTCCACCGCGAGGCCGGGGACGTGACCGCCGGTCCACTCGGTACTGATCTCCCGTACAGGATGCTCGGCACCGAGGTCGACGACCATGCGGCCGTCGGGGCCGGGCTTCCAGGCCGTGTGCGGGTCGCCGTCCACCGCCGCCGAGGGGTCCGACATGCCGGGCGGGAGCGGGTTGGTCGGGAAGACCGTGCGGGCCAGGGCGAGATCGTCCGACGGATAGGCCCGGGCGCCCCGCAGGGTGACGGTGGTGGTACGGCCGGCGCGGACCTCGGTCACCTCGCTGTGGCCCTGGCCGGTCACCCGGAGGCGGCAGGACGCGCCGCTGAAGCGCACGGTGGCCGCGTCGACGACCTCCGCCCGGAGCCCGGCGGGCAGCCGCCCTCCGAACAGCGCGTCGACCACCATGCGGGGCGGCAGCAGTTCGGCCGTGGCGGCGTCGAGACGGGCCTCGTAGGCCGTGCCTTGGGCGGTGAGGGTCTGGCGTCCCTCGAACAGCACGGCGTGCGAACCGGATCGAGGAAGGTCGACGCGAGTCGTCACCTGCCGGTCGGACAGGTTGAACAAGCTGAGGTGATCCTCGGTGAGAGCCGCGCGGACACCCGCGTCCTGCGTCTGCGGAGCGGTCCCGCGGGCGAGTTCGCGGAGCTTGTCGGGAGACATGCTCGGGTACCCCTCGGCCAGCAGGGCCGACGCCGGACCGTCGGCGAGGACGACCGTGTCGCCGTACACCGCGAGCGGTCGCTCGGTTCCCCTCACGACGAGGCCGGCCCGGCCGTCGACGTCGAGCCAGCCGCCCTTGCTGGAGACGTCCGGCTCGGGCCAGGAGACGAGGTCGCTCCACTGCTGTCCGTCGGCCGAACCCTGCACGGTGTACGCGCGACCGGCGGCGGCCTCCCAGCGGAGGGTGACCCGGTCCACCGTGTGCGCCGCTCCGAGGTCGACGGCGAGCCAGCTGTCGGCGCGGGGCCGGTCGGCCCTCGACACCGCCCACCGGCTCGTGGCGTTGCCGTCCACCGCCAGCGCCGGCTCCTTACCGGTGTCGTACGAGGACGCGGTCGCCGTACCGCCCTGGGCGAGGTCGGCGCCGCCCGAACCGTCGCGGGCCTCGAAGGCGTAGAGGGAGTAGCCGTACGTCGGATCGGGGAGCACGCCCCGCATACGAAGGTGCCGCACCTCCGTCCTGGCGAAGGTCACCTCGTCCACACGCGCGCCGCCGGCCGCCGGCCGGGCGTCCTGCGCGGTCACCGTGGCGCTGCCCTCCTCGAAGCGGTAGGTACGCGCACCCGTCAGGCCCGGCATGCCGGGCATGGTGAGGTTGTGGATCTCCAGGTGCCCTTCCCCCGCCGCCACCCCGGTCGTCGCGTAGACGACGGCGCCCGAGGGCAAGGTGGTGAGGCCGGCGCGACCGGAGGTCAGGCTCAGCAGGGTGGCACTGCCGTCGAACCCGTCGCGGAGTCTGCTGTACGTCCGCACCTGGCGGCCGGTCACCTGTGCCGCCGTGCTGGGCAGGAACATGGGGTTGGCGCCGCTGAGCTTGAACAGCCAGTCGTCGTGCGCCGGTTGCCAGGCGAACTTCACGAAGCCCGGCTTGGTCACGGCTCCCGCCCACGCGCCGGCGGTCTGGTGGGACACCAGTCCGGGGCCGGTGCCGAAGTCGGTGACCCCCGAGGCCTGTTCGAAGAGTTCCCGGTCGGTCAGGGGGCGCACCGTGCGGCCCTGACCCGCGGCCCACAGGTGCAGGAGATAGCTGATGGCCACCTCGGCGCGTGCCTCCGGCTCGTACTTCGGCTCACCCGAGAACTTCGCCAGCCGGTACTCGGGCGGGTACTTCTGATACGCCTCCAGTCGCTCCGCGAGCGCCGCTTCCGCCCGGGCCGCCGCGCGGTCGCCGGCCACCTGGGCGAGGAAGGCGAGGGGGATGACGTCACGGCCGTAGAGGTGCTCCCGGTCGTTTACCATCGGCATCAGCGGCTCGCCGGCATCGCTCATCACCCCGAGCAGGGTGCGCCACAGCTCGTCCCCGTTCGGCTGGTTGGTGAGCACCTCGGGCAACGGGCGCCCGGCGGCGATGAAGTGAGCGGCGTTGCGGCCGGACGTGCGCCACAGCTCCTCCTGATAGTGCGGGCCGAAGGAGCCGTGGTTCTCGACGATGAAGGTGTCGTACAGATTGCGGGCGGTGTTGTCGGAGACGCGGACGCCGTCGACCCGGGCCGGGTTGGCCAGGTCCGCCTGGGGCAGCCCCGCCTCGTTGCGCGACCACTTGCCGAAGGCCTTGTCCCAGTCGGCGTGCCGCGCGTCGTCCGTGGCCCAGGCCAGCCCGGGGGCCAGGGACTGCGCGTAGACACCCATCTCCTCCAGCTTGGTGTCACCCACGTGGCCGCCGAGCAGGCCGTCCGGGGTCCAGCTGCCCGAGTTCGGGTCGTCGCCCGTGCCCAGTCCCGTGGTGTAGGCGGCCTGTTCGCGGGCGATCGTGTCGACGTCGGCCCGCGTGGCCTCGTCCAGCTCGTCCCACAACAGCCGTGCGGCCAGCACGAAGTAGAGCTGGAAGGTGGTGTCGAAGAAGAGCGTCCGGCCCCACTGGGTGCCGCCGGCGAGCCGGTTCGACGCGGCGAAGTGCTGGATCGTGGCGATCGTCCTGGCCTTCAGGGTCTTCTCGTCGATCCCGGCGCGGTCGCTGTCGAAAGCGCCGTGGGTGAGCAGGACGGCGTTGCCGAGCACCACGGCGAAGCCGAAGTCCTTGTCCGTGTAGTAGCCGCGCGCCTGGTCCCACTGCGTCTCCGACCAGTGGGTGTGGTTCAGCAGGACACGGTAGTACGTGTCCGCGATGGCGTCGGGAGCCGCGCCCGGCCGCCCTTGGGCATGCGCGCTGCCGCTTCCGAGCGTGACGGGGACGGTCGCCACGAGCGCGGCGGCGCCCAGGAGTTGGACGAAACGACGGCGGTCGACATACACGGACGCATCGGACACGCTTGACGCCTTCCACAAAGACAACGTTGTCATACGGCTGACTGAAATTGTTCGTCCGAAATCGTCCGCGCGTCAAGGGGTGCGTCAGGAAAGATCGTTGCCTCCACGGTGTGCGGCAGCGTCCATCGGCGCGGCACGCCGGACGGCACGGGACCGTGGGGCGGCGCGCAAGTCCCGTGCGGCGGCGCGGACTTCATCGCCCGAAAGTCGGGCCCGACGCTTCGCGCGACGCACCGTGTTCCGTGGTCGGCGGTCAGCCCCCTCGCGCTCCCCGGCCCTTGGCCGTGCCGCGATCGGCCGCGCGGAGCCAGGGCCGCCGACGGCCACTCAGCGGCGCCCCCACTCCGGGTGGCCGGCCGCGCCCGGCAGGGGTCCGGGTGGACGCCGACGTCGTCGGTGGGCCGGACCTTGCCTTCCCAGGAGCCGGTCAAGGTGCGGCCGCGGCCGGGAGGAGTCGAGGGTTCAGGACTTCTCAGCGGCGTCCGCGTCCCCGTCGGACCGCGCTGCCTCGTCCTCCGCCATGCCCAGGAAGCGTCGAATCGTCTCGACCGGCATGTCGAGGCCCTCGGACGCGGACTGCTCGTCACCGAAGACCTGGACCGCCTCGGTGACGGCCACGGCCAGTTCGGTCTCCGCCTTCCGGACCTTGAGTTCGGCCTTGTCCACGGTGTCGACCACCGCGAGCTGGCGGCGCTGCTTCTCCTGCAGCCGCTGCTTGCGGGAGACGGTCTTGTCAGAGTTCTGCACAGTCATGAACAAGATCATAAACGGGTGCCGTCGCCGACGTGAAATCGCCAACTTGCCTGGTGCGGGCCATCGTTCGCCGCTATGGGCGCCGCGAGGACCCGCCGCCCCGCCCGGTGGCGCGCACTCCGGCGAGCGAGGCCGCCAGGTCGCGGCGGCCGCCCTCGCACACGGATGGCGCCGGGACGTTCCCGACCCCGGTGAGAACTCCGGCCGCGCCGCGTGACCCTGACCGGCCCTCCCGGGAGCAATCGTTCGCTCAGCCGACGGCCGGAGGGCCCGCGGCCGACGGGCCTACGACGCTCGCGTCAGGAAGCAGGAAGTACGACGTGCGGAACCGCGCCGCGCGGTCACCGCTCGGCGCACTTGTTCCCGACGAGCTCGGCGGCGTAGTCCCAGTCGAGCTGCGCTTCGCCGGCACGGCTGCCCGCCGCCATCTGCTCGGCGGCCCAGTGCCGGCCGTAGAGGTCGATGCCCGCGCACATCATGTCCTTGCGGGATTCGGCGAAACCCTGCCAGGCGAGGGTGACGCTGAGCTTCGTGAGCGCGTGCCGGCTCGACGTCGGCGTCGCGTCGACGGCCGGGTCTCCGTCGGTCGCCCCTGCCTCGTCGGACCGGGTGTCGCTCGCGCTGGTGCTCCTGTCGCCCCGAGGTCCGTCCGCCCGGCCCTGGCCCTGGTCCGGGTCGGAGCCGGATGCCGCGCCGATGACACCACAGACGATCAGGAACGCGAGGACGCCGAGGCAGCCCAGGCCCGCGGCCCTGCCGCCCGAGGGCTTTCCGGCGGCGGGCTCCGCCGGCTGGACGGGTGGCTGTGGCGGGTACTGGTCGTGCATGGTCTCCCCCGGATTCGAGTGGCGTGTGCGGTACGACTCGCCGGGGTGCGGGGCGAGTTGCGTTACCGGCGGGTCATCCCTGGAACGGGTGAAGCGGTGTGATTCCCGGGACATGCGTGGAGGGTGGGAGTGCCCGTCGTACGGGGGGGACCGCGACCACGCGGGGCGAGCGTCCGTCGGGTCCGGCTGACGTGGACGTACGGAGGCTCGGCGGTCGCGGGCGTACGGAGGATGCGCGATCGTCCGTGCGCGGGGATCTGCGGTCGTCGGCGCCCGGGGATCGGCGCTTCGGCCGCGAGCCGGGTACGCGTCCCGCCGCTGCCGCACACGGCCGATCACCACGAGCGGTAGATTAGGCATGCCTAAGAACGTCCACACCCCTTCGATGGGCCGGGTGTGCGCACCGCACCCTGTGCGGCCGCCGAGGAACGGGAGAGAGATGCCGGGCAAGGGCCGAGACGACAGACGTCCGCACGGTGAGCTCGTCGCGGACGTGCTCGCGGTGCTGTGGGACGCGGGCAGGCCGATGACCGCGCAGCAGGTCAACGCGGTGCTCGACAAGGGGCTGGCGAGAACGACGACGGCCACCATCCTGACCCGCCTCTACGACAAGGGCACCCTGCGCCGGACCCCGTCGGGCCGCGGCTTCGCCTACGAGCCGGTGGAGGACGCACCCGGGCTCGTCGCCGGCCGTATGCGCCGTGAGCTGGAGAGCGAGCCGCGGCGGGACCTGGTGCTGCGGCGGTTCGTGTCCTCCCTGTCGGACGACGACGAGGAGACCCTGCGCCGTCTGCTCCTCGACGCCGAGGACGACTCCGAGTGACGTTCGTCCTGGTCATGGTCGTGCCGGCCCTCGCCTTCCCGTGGGGCGCCGCAGCGGTGGCCCGTCGCCTGGCCGGGCTCCTCCCGCCCCGGGAGGCGTCCTGGACACTGGCGGCCACGGCGGTCCTGGCCGCCGCCGGCACGATCGCGGCGCTCGTCGGGCTGTTCCACGTCCCGTTCCTCGCCTCGCTCGAACAGGTCCCCCTCCGGCGGGTGCTGGAGGTCTGGCCGGCGGTGGTTCCGGCGGCGGGCGCGGCCGGTTCGGTCCTGCTCGTGCAGACGGTTCTGCTGGTCCGGCGCTGGTTCACGCACCGGGCCGTGCTCGGGCACGCCTGGCGGCTGGCAGCCCGAGGGACGGCCGACGGCGACCTGTTGGTGGTGGCGGAGGACGAGGTGGACGCCTTCGCGCTTCCCGGCCACCGGGGCCGCCGGGGGCGGATCGTGGTGACCTCCGGCATGCTGAACGCCCTCAAGCCAGGCGAGCGCGAGGTGCTGCTGGCCCACGAGCGCGCCCATCTGTCCGCCCGCCACCACCTCTTCTCCGTGGCGGCGGACCTCTCCACGGCGGTCCACCCCGCGCTGCGGAGCCTGCGGGAGTCGCTCGGGTTCCACCTCGAACGCTGGGCGGACGAAACGGCGGCCGCGGCCGTCGGCAACCGCAAAGTCGCGGCCGCCGCCATCGCCAGGGCGGCCCTGGCCGGCTCTCCGAAGCGGGACGCCGACGCCGGGCACCCCCTGCTGTCGGTGGCGACCGGACCCGTACCGCAGCGGGTCGAGGCGCTGCTCCTGCCGGAGCCCGTGGCGCCGCGCGGCGGCGCCCGCCGGGCCGGCGCCGTCGCCCTGGCGGTCGCCGTGACGGTCTCGGCACTGGCCGCGATCGCGCTGGCCTACGGACTGCACGAGTACGTGGAGTACGCGGCCGTGGCCGTACGCGCGGGCTGATCCCCGGCCGGGCATGGGGGCCTCCCGCCTCTCGTACGGCTCCCCGGTGCGCCTCTCCACGGACCCCGTCGCCTCCCGGAACCGCCGCCGCGGCGATGTCATGCCGATGAACTCCGGCCACCGTCGTCGGCCGTCCGCTGTCGATCCGCGCCGACCGCCGTGCCGGGCGCGGCAGTCGGGAGGGGATGCCTTCGCATGGCGTACCTCCTCGCCAGGGCTCGGCAGTGACGATGCTTACCCGGCCTCTTACCGACGTGTCCTACCCTCCACGCTCATCGCGGATTTCCCTTCGGACACACGTCCGTTCCCGCGCCGCCGCCATGAATCCGACGTACCTGCTTCACACGCCGTCCATCTGCCGTATCCACTACGGTCGGGACCACACCCGTTGCACAAGGGGGAGTTGTGACCGTGTCCCAGCCTGATGTGACCGTCGTCATCGGGGCGTACGAGGCGATGCCCTACCTCGTCGACTGCCTGGCGTCCGTGGAGGCGCAGACCATCGAGCCGGACCGTGTCGAGGTCATCGTGGTGGACGACGGGTCCACCGACGGAACGGGCGAGTATCTGGAGGAGTTCGCGGAGCGCGCGGCCTTCCCGGTCACGGTGGTCCGGCAGGACAACTCCGGTGGCCCCAGCGGCCCGCGGAACATCGGACTCTCCAAGGCCGCGGGCCGCTACGTCTTCTTCCTCGACGCGGACGACAGGCTCGGTCACGAGGCGCTGGAGCGCATGGTCGCGATGGCCGACCGCCATGGCACCGACGTGGTCCTCGGTCGCGTCGAAGGGGTCAACCGCACGGCACCCCGGACGATGTGGGACGCGACGCTGGGCCGCACGGACGTCTTCACGTCCAGTATCAAGTTCGCGCTCAGCGCGCAGAAACTGTTCCGCCGAGCGTTCCTCGAACGGCATGCCATGCGTTTCGACGAGTCCTTGTGGACCGGCGAGGACGCGCTGTTCACGATGGAGGCCTATCTGCGGGCCGACGGGGTCTCCGTGCTCGCCGACTACACCTGCTATTACCTGGTGGGGCGGGAGGACGGCAAACACGTCACGAAAAGCGGGAGTTACACCCGCCGCTTCGACTCGGCGCGTGCCCTCATGCATCTCATCGCCGATATGGTCCCCGCGGGAGAGCGGCGGGACTCCCTGATGGTGCGCCCCTTCCTCATCACCCTGGCGCCGCAGTTCGGCGCGGTTTTCACAAAGGACGACGAGGATATAAGGCGCCACAAGTTCGCTCTGGCGAAGCCGTTGATGGAGAGGTACTGGCACGAGGGAGTCGCCCGTCGACTCAAGGTCGGGGAGCGGCTGCGCCTCCACCTCGTGGCGGAGGAGCGCGCCGACCTGCTCCTGGACGTGGCCGCGTTCGCGCGGTCGAAGAAGCAGGCGGCGGCCGTCCTGGAACGCAACGGGTCCCAGGTGTACTTGGCCTATCCGCACTTCCGTGACCGGGCGTCCGGCATCCCGGACGAGGTCTACCGGGCCGAGCCCTCCGAGGCCCGCGCCTTTCACGGCTACCGTGAACACACCGTCGGCTCGTTGGGCCGCCGCGCGTTCCGGAAGGTGCGCCGTACCTTGTCCCGGATCACTGCCCGTAGCGCCTGAAGTCGGCGTGCAGCCGCGGACCTATTGCTCGCCCCGGCTGATGATGGGCCCGCGGCCCGCAGCAGCACGCCGCCGCACCTCGGGGTTCCAGCGATCGGCGCTCACCGGCTGCCCCGCCCCCGTCGCTCGACCAGCCGGGACGAGAAGGCATCCCCCGTTCCATGCCCTCCGGGTCACCCCGCCCCACCCATCGCCTACAGTTCAGTAGACCGTCTACGTCGACGTAGTCGATCGGTGTCGGTCGGTGCCGGTAGGTGTCGGTCGATTTCAATCGGCGTCGGTCGCTGTCGGGCGGTCACTCACTTCAGGTCGTGGAGCAGGGGCGGGCGGTGTACGAACCGGAGGAGCCGGAGATCGGTCGGCGCGCGGCCCATGTCGTGGCGTGGCTCAGCGCGCGCGAGGAGATCGAGGCCGCGTTGCGCGAGCCTCTCGGTGATCTGCCGAGCCAGCAGGACGAGACCGCGTCCCGGATGGCCGGCGTACTGCAGGCCACCGCGCTGGGGCTCGGTCCCGACGCGGCGGCGGTATGGGCCGGGGTCTCCGACCGCGTGCTGCACGGCTGGCTGGAGAGGGACACCGTGTTCGCCGCGGCGGTGAAGTCGGCCGGCGAGCTGGCGGCCGCCCACGGGTCCGGCCTCCAGGGCAAGGTGACGGCCGCGCAGCTGCGGGTGGTACTGGTCGCCATCAGCCGGGGCGAGACCTGGCCGTCGGCCGCCCGGCTCGCGGGCATCTCGACGCACCGGTACCGCACGCTGTGGGGCTCCTCGCCGGCCGTGGTCGCCCTGGTGAACGCCGCTCGCGCCGTACGGCCGCGGAAGCTCAGGCACCTCGCGCCTCCCGCACGCCGGCGGATGTGGCCCGCGTCCACCGACCGGAAGAGCTATCGTCTCGTCCGGCGTGACGACCCTCAGCCGCCGGCGGGGACGCCGGAGGCCGAATGACCCGGTGCTCGCATCCCCTCGATACGAGCACCGCACACCCCCTCTCCCGCGGAGGCGCCGAGGAACGACGGACCGGATACCGCGCTCCGCAGTCCGGATTCTGTTCATGGAACGTCGATTTCCGGTCACAATTCGGCCAAGCCCGCTCCTCCCTCGCTTACCTCGCCGCGCGCGGTCTGAAAAGATCACCGGAGATCTGAGGAAGTGGACACATCGGAGTTACGGGGGGAAGCCGGGTGACGGCGTACGGGGGGAGCACGAAGGTGCGTTCGGGGCGTACCGCGCTCGTCCTGGCGAGAGCCCGGGCGCATCGCACCCTGATCGCCGCCGCCCTGGTCACGGTGTTGCTGACCACGTCCGTGCTGGCGTCCCTGGCCGCCTACTCGACCGCGATAGGCGACGCGGCGCTGCGCCACTCCCTCGCCGAACCGCGCAACGCGGCCGACGCCGCGCTCGTCGTCAAGGCCGAGGTGGCGGCCGACCGTCGCCGGGCCGCCGACACGGCCGTGCGAGCCGGAGCGCGCCGTACCTTCGACGGGTTGCCGGTCACCGTGCGGACGCTGGTGCGCTCCGGCCCGTACTCCCTGCCCGCGAGCACCCGGGCCGAAGGCGCCCGCTCCGGCGGCGACCCGGACCTCACCCACTTCGCCGCACTCGACCCCGCCCAGGTGCGGCTCGGCAAGGGGCGTCTGCCCCGCGCGGGCACGTCGGACGTCGAGGTCGCGCTGCCCGAGACCGCCGCGCGGCGGCTGAGGCTGGCGCCGGGCGCCCGCCTCACCGTCACCGACCGGCTCGACGGACCCTCCGTACGGATCCTCGTCACCGGCTTGTACCGGCCCGCCGAACCCGCCTCCCCCTACTGGCTCCTGGACGAGCTGGGCGGCCGGGGCGTACGGACGTCCGCCTTCACCACGTACGGTCCCCTCTTGACGGCGCCCTCCGTCGTCACCGGCGGCAGGCTGAGCGACGGGACGACGGCGTGGCTCGCCACCGCCGACTTCGCCCGTCTCACCGCCGACCGCATCGACTCCCTGCGTGCCTCCGCGCGCACCGGTCCGGCCGCCCTGCGCAAGCTGTCCACCGGGGACGCCACCATGGGCGGTACGGCGGGCCGGGCGACCGCGACGACCGCGCTCCCCGAGGCCCTCGACCGGATCGACCGCTCACTGCTCGTCTCCCGCTCCACCCTCCTGATCGTCGCCCTTCAGCTCGCCCTGCTCGCGGCCTGCGCACTGCTGCTAGTGTCCCGGCTGCTCGCCGCCGAACGCACCGGCGAGACCCGGCTGCTGCGCGCTCGCGGCGCCTCCCGCTCCGCCCTCGCCGGCCTCGCCGCCCGGGAGGCCCTGCTGCTGGCCGGGCCCGCGCTGCTGATCGCCCCGCTGCTGGCCGGCCCGCTGGTCCGGCTGCTCGCCGGGCGGGGGGCGCTGGCCCGGCTCGGACTGCGTTTGGAGGTGCCCGCCGGCGGCGGGCCCGCGGTCTGGCTGACCGCGGCCGGAGTGGCGCTGGGATGTGCGCTGGCGGTGACCATCCCGGCGGTCGCGTCGACCGGGTTCCGTACGTCCCGCGCCCGCGCCCTGCCCGCTCCCCTGCGGGCCGGCGCGGACCTGGGGCTGGTGGCGGTGGCCGGGGTCGCCTACTGGCAGCTGAACAGCCGCACGTCGGGAGCCGTGAGCGCGGACAAGGGCGGCGCCTGGGGCATCGATCCACTGCTGGTCGCCGCGCCCGCCCTCGCGCTGCTCGCCGGCGCGGTCCTGACCCTGCGGCTGCTCCCGGTGGCCGCCCGGCTCGTCGAACGCCGTTCGACGGGCGGGCGGGGACTGGCCGCCGCGCTGGCCGGCTGGCAGCTCAGCCGCCGCCCGGGTCGCGGCGCCGGGCCCGTCCTCCTGCTCGTCCTGGCCGTCGCGCTCGGCATCCTGGCCATCGGCCAGGGCTCCTCCTGGGAGCGCTCGCAGGACGACCAGGCCGACTTCGCGGCGGGCGCTCCGGTCCGGGTCCTCGGCAACGGGCCCGGCGAGCTCGGCAGCACACAGGACTACGCGTCCGTGCCCCATGTGCGCACGGCCGTCCCCGCGGTACGGACGACCCTGCCCCTGTCCGGGGACCGCACGGCGACGGTGCTGGCCCTGGACACCACGCACGCCACGGACACCGTCCTGATGCGCCCCGACCTGGCGTCCGCCCCGGCGAAACGACTGCTGGCGGAGCTGGGACCGTCCGGCGGAACGGCGGGAGCGCACGTGCCCGCGGGAACCACACGGCTGACGCTGACGGCCACCCTGCGCAGTTCGCAGCGAGGCACGACGAGCACCGCGACGGTGATGCAGACGCTGAAGGACGGTCACGGCGTCCCGTACCCGCTGCCGTCCGGGAGCCTCCCCGTCGACGGCCACCCGCACCCGCTGACCATCGATCTGCCGGGCGACCAGGGGCCGTTGACCCTCACCGGGGTACAGCTCGTGCTGCCCATGCCGCCCCTCCACGCCGAACGGCACACCCTGACCCTCGACGCCCTCACCGCGACCACCGCCGCCGGCAGGGCCCAGCGGGTGTCACTGCCGACGTCCTGGACCGCGGCCTCCGACACCTACGGGGAGGGCGCCTCGGACCCCCGGACCGCCCCGACCCGGCCGCGCGTACGGGCCGCCGGACATCCGACCCTGACGTACGACACGGGTTACGTCCCGGCCGAACAGGCGTGGCTCACGCCGTCCCTGGCGCTGCGGATGCAGGTGACGCAGCCCCGGACCACCACGGTGGCCGCCCTCGCCACCGACCGTTTCCTCGCCTCCGGCGGTGCACATGCCGGTCAGACGCTGGACCTCACCTTCGAGGGACAGAGCGTGCCCGTTCGGATCGTGCGCGCCGTGCGGCAGCTGCCGACGGCCGACGGCGAGGAGGCGGACGGCGGCGCCGTGCTCGTCGACCTGGACGCCGTGAACCGCGTCCTCCAGGCACGCTACGGGGCTGCCGTCGGCCCCACCGAGTGGTGGCTGCGACCGGACTCGCCCTCGGCCGACGCGGGCATCGCCACCGCCCTGCGCGCCCGGCCCGACCTCGATCCGGGGCAGGTCGTCGTGCGGGACGAGATCGCCGCCGAGCTGCGCGACGATCCGTTCGGGGCGGCCCCGGAGGCCGCGTTCACCGCGGCGGCCGTCGCGGCGACGGTGCTGGCCGCGCTCGGATTCGCGGTCAGCGCGACCGGCGCGATGCGGGAGCGGAACGCCGAGTTCGCGATCCTGCGTGCCCTGGGCGCGCCCCGGCGGCGGCTGGCCCGTGCCGTCGCCGCCGAGCACGGCGTGCTGGTCGCGCTGGCGCTGGCCGTGGGCACCGGCCTGGGGGTCGCCCTGACCCGCGCGGTGCTGCCCCTCATCGTCCTCACCGGCCAGGCCACCCGCCCCGTGCCGGATCTGCTGGTGGAACTGCCACCGCTGCGGGTGGCCGTCCTGCTCGCGGCCGTGGCCGCCGTCCCGGTCGCCGTCGTGGCGCTGCTGGCGGTGCGGCGGAGCGATCCGGTGCGGGTACTGCGGGAGGGGCAGTGACATGGTGATCCCGTTCCGGCGCGTGGACCGCGCCGTCGCCCCCTGGGTGCGCACCCGTCTGCGGTCGGCTCCCGGTGCCGCGCTCTCCCTCGCGCTGCTGGTCGCGGTGACCGCCTGCCTGGCCGCCGCGTTCCCGCGCGCGCTGGAGCGGTACGAGGACGGGGGCCTGCGCCACGCCGTCGAACAGGCGCCGCCGTCCCGGAGCGTCGTCCGTCTGACCTCCCCCGGACCCCTGACGGACCTCCCCAACCTGCCGGACCTGCCACAGGACCGGCGCGAGCAGGCACTGCGCCCCGCCACCTTGAAGGGCCAGTACGACAGCGTCGTCGGCAAGGTCCGGCGTCCCCTCGTCCCCGACCCCGGCCTGTCGTCGTACGGTGTGACCACGACGGTCAACCAGCAGGTGCCCGACGCCTGGCTGCCCCGGCCGGACGCGCGGCCCGCCAAGATCGCTCTCGTGGCGCCGGCGGACCTGGCCGGGCACGCCCGGCTGACGGAGGGCCGGCTGCCCCGCGCGTCCGGCGCGGTCACCGCCAGGACGCCCGAGGTGGAGGCGGCGGTCAGCACGGACACCGCCAAGACCCTGCACGCCCGGGTGGGTTCCGTCCTGCACGTCCCCGGTGCGGGCCGGGGCGCGCTCACCGTCCGGATCACCGGCATCGTCGCCCCGCGCGACCGTGACGGCGTCTACTGGGCGACGGAACCCCTGTTCCGCACGCCCGTCCTGAAGCTCACGGACCCCTCCGACCCGTACTCGCCCCGGTACTGGCTCGGCGCCGTGCTGCTGCCGCCCGACGCGGCGCCCGTTCTCCTGGGCACGCAGGGACGGCCGTACCGCTACTGGTGGCTGGCCCCCTCCTCCGCCGGCCTGCACCACCGCGACCTGGGCGGGCTCCGGTCCTCGCTCGCCTCCCTGGTGTCCGGACCCGGTCTGCACGAGGTGAGCACGGTCACCGGCCCGCTCACGGACGCCGACACCGATCTCGACGACGTGCTCGCCGCCTACGCGCAGCTGCACTCCGGCGTCGCCACGCTGATCGCCGTCGCCGCCCTCGGCAGCGGTACGGTCGCCCTCGTCGTCCTGGCGATGGCGGCCGGTCTCACCGCCGACCGCCGCCGCACCGAGATGGCGCTGCTGCGGGCCCGCGGCGCGTCGCTACGGGGCCTCGTCGGCCGCCTGTTCGCTGAGACGGCGGTGATCGCCGTTCCGGCCGGGGCGCTCGGCCTGGCCGTGGCGGTGCGGTTCCTCCCCGGTGCCAGGGCCCTGCCCGCCGTGCTGGCCGCCCTCGCGGTGACGGTCGTCGCCTGCGCGGCCCTCCCGCTGCGCGCGGCGGCCGCCCACCGGCTCGTCCGGGTCCCCGCGCTCCGCCACGACGTGACGTCCGTACGTCCTTCCCGGCGCCGGACGGTGGCGGAACTGACGCTGATGGCGCTGGCCGTCGGCGCGGTCGTGAGCCTGCGCCGGCAGGGCACGTCCGCCGGGACCGGCAATCAGCTGATCTCGGCGGCCCCCGTCCTGGTAGGGGTGATCGCCGCGCTGCTGCTGGTCCGCCTCTACCCCCTTCCCCTGCGCGGGCTGGCCCGTCCGGCCGGGCGGCTGCGCGGTGTGGTCACCCATCTCTCGCTGGCCCGGGCCGGCCGCAGTTCGGCGTCGGCGGTACTGCCGTTGCTCGCCCTGCTCACCGCACTGACCACGGCGTCGTTCGGCGGCTCGGTCCTGGCGGGCGTCGGCGACGCGCGGGACCACTCGGCGCTGCTGGCCGTCCGGGCCGACGCCCGAGTGGAATCGGCGATGGAGCCCCTGCCCGCCGGACTGACCGACCGGGTGCGGCGGGTCTCCGGCGTGCGGGACGTGACGGCGGTGAGCGTCACGTACCGGGCGAGGCCGAAGGACGGACGCCAGACGGTGCCGGTGGTGGGCGTCGATCCCGGCGACTACGCTGAGCTGACGGCGCGGACGGGCATCGGCGCCTTCCCCGCCGGAGCGCTGAAGGTGGCTCGGGGCGGTCCGGGAGCCGTACTGCCCGTCGTGGCCTCCCCGAGCGTGGCACACACCTACGGCTCGGCCCCGTTCCCCGTCAGCATGGAGGACGGCGGCAGGATCACCGTCCGCGTCGTCGCCGTCCGTCACCTCACCCCGGCCGTCCTGGGCGACGACTTCCTGGTGGTGGACCGCGCCGGTCTCGGCGCCGCCGCGGCCAGGCCGACGACCCTCCTGGTCACGGGCCCTGACGCGGACGGCCGTGCCCTGCGCGAGGCGGCCGGGGACGCCGCGGCGGTCAGCCTCCGCGCCGAACAGCGGGCCCAGTACGTCGACTCCCCGCTCCAGACCGGTGTGGAGCGTCTCTACACCGCGGCGGTGGCGGCCGGCGCCGGCTACGCGGTGCTCGCGCTGCTCCTGTCCCTGCTGCGCGCCGCCCCCGAACGCATCGCGCTGCTCGCCCGCCTCCGCACCATGGGCCTCACCCGGCCCCAGGGCCGCCGCCTGCTCGTCCTGGAGTCCCTGCCGCAGGCCGTCCTCGCCGCGGCCGGCGGCGTACTCACCGGCTGGGCCGCGATCAGCCTGCTCTCCCCCGGCATGGACCTCACCGCGGTGGCACTCCCTCCCTCGGACGCCCCTCTCGACCGCATCCCGCTGCACATCGACGCCTGGTCGCTGACGATTCCGGCGCTGGCCGTGGTGGCGGTCACGGTGGGCATCGCCGCGCTGCAGGCGTGGTGGGCGGGCAGGAAGGGCGCGGTACGGGAGTTGAGAGCGGGTGACACGCGGTGAGAAGGACAGCACACCTCGCGCCCGGCCTCCGGTCCGGCGGCCCCCTGCCGGACCCGGCAGCCCCGACCCGCCGCCGGCCGTCCGCGCCCCTCACCGACCAAGGAGTCCGATGACGACGAGTCCCACCCTCGCCGAACTGGCCGACAGGGCGACCGCCTCCCGCGCCCGGCCCGCGTACGGCCACGACGCCCTCATCGCCTGCGACCGGCTGGTCCGTGTCTTCTCCGCGGACGGCGTGGAGGTGCAGGCCCTCCAAGGCCTCGATCTGCTCGTCCGCCAGGGCGAACTCATGGCCCTGGTGGGAGCGTCGGGCAGCGGCAAGTCCACCCTGATGAACATCCTGGCCGGCCTGGACACCCCCACCGCCGGGGCGGCTCAGGTGGCCGGTCACAACCTGCTGGCCATGACCGCGAAGGACCGCCTGCACTACCGGCGCCAGGTGGTCGGCTTCATCTGGCAGCAGACCTCCCGCAACCTGCTGCCGTATCTCACCGCGGCCCAGAACGTCGCCCTTCCCCTCCAACTGGCGGGCGTACGGCGCCGGTCCAGGGCACGCGCCGAACGCGCCCAGGAACTCATGGAGTTGCTGCAGGTCGCCGACTGCCGGGACCGCCGTCCGCACGAGATGTCCGGCGGTCAGCAGCAGCGGGTCGCGATCGCCGTGGCCCTCGCCTGCGACCCGGCGGTACTGCTCGCCGACGAACCCACCGGCGAACTCGACTCCCAGACCGCCCAACAGGTCTTCGCCGCCTTCCGCACGGCGAACGAGGAGCTCGGCACCACCATCGTCATCGTCACCCATGACCGCGCCGTGGCCGGCGAGGTGCGGCGCACGGTCGCCATCCGTGACGGCCGCACCTCCACGGAGGTCCTGCGCCGCAGCGAGGTCGACGAGACCACCGGCCACGAGACCCTGGTGGCCCGCGAGTACGCGATGCTCGACCGGGCCGGCCGCCTCCAGCTGCCCGCCGAGTACACGGAGACACTGGGCATGCGCGACCGGGTGGCGCTGGGTCTGGAGGAGGACCACATCACCGTATGGCCGGACGACAGCGGGCACGGCTGACCGTCCGCCTTCACCGGGCGGCCGGTGCGCGGACCGCACGTCACGTCGGCACGCGCCGGGGATCGGGCCGGGTCCCACGCGTCGGGGGACCCGGCCCGATCCAGTCCCCCCACGCCGACCACCCCGGCGCCGTCCCGACCCGGTCTCCCTCCGTCCCGACACCCGGGCCGGTGCCGGGACGGCGGCCCACGGCCCCGGCCCCGGCACCGGCCCGAAAATCGGGGAACACATCCGTCGGCGACGACCCGGCCTACCCCCCCGTCACGTCCCGTATCTCCCCGTCGCGCATTTCCAGCACCCGGTCGGCGAGGTCGAGCAGGGTCGCGTCGTGCGTGGCCACCAGGGCGGTGACCTGCTCGCTGCGCACCACCGCCCGCAGCAGTTCCATCACGGCATGGCCGGTCTCCGCGTCCAGCTGTCCGGTGGGCTCGTCGGCGATCAGCAACGACGGGTTGTTGGCCAGCGCGCGGGCGATGGCGACCCGCTGCTGCTGGCCGCCGGAGAGCTCGCCGGGCCGCTGCGCCGCGTGGTCCGCGAGACCCACCAGGGACAGCAGCAGCTCGACGCGCTCCTCCCGCTCCCGTACGCCGGCCCGGCGCATGCGCATCGGCACACCCACGTTCTCCGCGGCCGTCAGGATCGGTATGAGGCCGAAGGACTGGAAGACGAAGCCGATCCGGTCCCGGCGCATCGCCAGCAGGCCGTCCTCACCGAGCTCCGACAGATCCGTGCCGTCCACGATGACCCGCCCCCGGTCGGGTGTGTCCAGCCCTCCGACGATGTTCAGGAGGGTGGTCTTCCCGGAGCCCGACCGGCCCTTGAGCGCGATGAGTTCACCGCGGGGGATGTCGAAGGAGACACCGCGCAGGGCATGGACGGCGGCGGCGCCGTGACCGTACGACTTGTGGATGTCCTCGACACGCACCATGGCCCCTGTGACGACCTGGCTCATATGTACTCCCTTGATCCTCCGTGGGCCGGGCATCAGTATCGCGGCCTTCCGTGCGGCCCTCAATGCTTCCACGGACCTTCACCTGCGTCGGCACGGATCACGCCCTTGACGTGGTCGAAGGGGCGTCCTGTCACATTCCCCGGACCTCCGCGGTCATCCCTGCGGGGTCGCGCACGGAGGTGAGTGGGCATGGACGTCTACGAAGCGGTCGCCGGCCGACGCGCGGTGCGCGGGTTCACCGGCCGGCCGGTGCCGGGCGAGGTGCTGGAGCGCGTACTGTCGGCCGCGGCCCAAGCCCCGTCCGCGTCCAACCTCCAGCCGTGGCACGTCTATGTGCTCACCGGCCGGCCGCTGGCCGAGCTCAAGAAACGCGCGGGCGAACGCGTGGCCTCGGGCGACCCGTGGGACGAACCCGAGTACGAGCAGTACCCGCCGACGTTGAAGTCCCCCTACCGGGAGCGCCGGTCCGCCTTCGGTGAGCAGCGTTACGGCGCGCTCGGCATCCCGCGCGAGGACCTGGAAGCTCGTCAGAGGGCCGCCGCCGCGAACTGGGACTGCTTCGGCGCACCCGCCGCGCTGTTCTGCTACATCGATCGCGACATGGGCCGGCCCCAGTGGTCCGACGTCGGCATGTATCTGCAGACCGTCATGCTGCTGCTCCGCGCCGAAGGCCTGCACAGCTGCGCCCAGATGGCCTGGGCGAAATACCGCACGACCGTGGCGGAGATCCTTTCGCCACCGGACGGCCTCATCCTGTTCTGCGGCATGTCGGTCGGGTTCGAGGACCCGACGGCGGAGGTCTCCCGCACGGGCCGCGCACCGCTCGGCGAGACGGTCACGTTCGTCGGGGACCAGTAGCCGCCCACCTCTCCCGGCGTCGACGTCCAGGTGTTTCAGATCGGGCACCCATGTCGGTGGGTTCACGTCCAGTGCCCATGTCCAGTGCCCATGTCCAGTGCCTACGTCCAGTGCCTACGTCCAGTACGCACGTCCGGGCGCCCGCCCGCGGACGCTCGCCCCAGTACCCGGGCGCCCGCGCCCCGGGCTGCCACCCCGGTCCCAGGTCCCGCAGGACCCGACCGGTCCACATGGCGGACAGCCGGTCCGGAATCCGTGGCACAGCCACGTAGAATGTTGTCGCGTCAAGTATTTTTCTCTAAGAGGAACACGACCAGCGTGAACTCATACACCATACGCACGGCCTCACTGTTCGACGGTCACGAGCTGTCCGGGCCCTCGGCGGTCACCGTCACCGACGGCGTCATCACCGGCGTGGAACCCGCGAGCACGGAGCTCGGCGAATCATCCGCCGACAACGTTGTCGACCTCGGTCCCGACTCCTGCCTCCTGCCGGGCCTCATCGACAGTCACGTCCATCTCGCCTTCGACGCCGGACCCGATCCCGTCTCGTCGCTTCAGCGGATCGACGACACCGAGTTGCTGGCGGGGATGAGGACGGCCGCCGACTCGATGCTGCGGGCGGGAATCACCACCGTCAGGGACCTCGGCGACCGCGGTTACCTCGCGGTGGCGCTCGGTGAGGAGTTCCGGCGGCATTCCCACCTCGGGCCCGAGATCCTTTCCGCCGGCCCCCCGCTCACCACGCCGCTCGGCCACTGCCACTTCTTCGGCGGCGAGGTGGAGGGCGCCGAGGGGCTTCGCCAGGCGGTGCGCGAGCGCCACGCCCGCGGCTCTGCCGTCGTCAAGATCATGGCGAGCGGCGGGAACATGACTTCGGAATCGGTCGCGCCCCATGTCTCGCAGTACGGCCTCGACGACCTTCGCGTCGTGGTGGACGAGGCGCACCGTCTGGGCCTGCCCGTGGCGGCCCACGCCCACGGTGTGACGGCGATCATGGAGGCCGTCGAGGCCGGCGTCGACACACTCGAGCACGTGAGCTTCCTGACGGAGGCCGGAAGCAGACCCGATCCGGAGGCGCTCGCCGCCGTCGCCGAGAGCGGGAGCTTCGTCAGTCTCACCTTGGGGCGTGACCCCGGCCGGCCCCTCCCCGACCATCCCGCCATGATCTCGCAGGCGCGAATCATCCTCGGCGCCTTCCGCGACCTCTACAAGATGGGCGCCAAGGTGGTGCTGGGCTCGGATGCCGGCATCGGTCCCTTCAAGCCCCACGACGTGCTGCCCTACGCCGTGTCGGACGCGGTCGATCTGGGCTTCTCCCCGCTCGACGCACTCGCGTCCGTCACGAGCGTCGCGGCTCGTGCGTGCGGGGTCGAAGGCCGGAAGGGACGGATCGCGGTCGGCGCCGACGCCGATCTCCTCGCGGTGGGCGGCAATCCCGTGACCGCCCCCGCCGCACTGCGCGATGTCCGGGCGGTCTTCCGCGCCGGTGTGCGGGTGCGCTGAACTCCCCTCGGAGCACGATTAGTTGACGGCAGCGGGCCGGAGACGTGCGCGCGTCGGGCGCGGTCGTAGCCGAAGTCCTGCGTGCGGAGCCACCCGCAGGTCACCGGATCGGTCGGGGTCGACTCCGTCGAATCCCGAGTCCTGTCGGAACTCCGGGGCGATCCGGGCTCCGCTGTCGTATGTCGTCCTGTGCCAGGTATACAGAAAGGCAATTCGATGAACACCCCCGCTGCGGACGGTCACAACCCGCTTCGCCGGCTCACCCTCGCCGACCTGCGAAGCAAGCAGGGGATCAAGTGGCGTCGCTACCCGGAGGATGTCCTGCCGCTGTGGATAGCGGACATGGACGCCGTTCCGCCGACGGCCGTGGTGGACGCGGTGAACGAGGCGCTCGGGCGTGGAGACACCGGATATCCGCCCTTCGACCCGGCGTTCGCGCACGCCTGGGACCACTTCGCCTCCCTTCGCTGGGGCTGGCGGGTGGACCCGGATCGGACCCTGGTCGTGCCGTCCGTTCTGACGGGCATCACCGAGACGCTCAAGGTGATCACGGCACCCGGCGACGCGGTGGTCGTCAACTCTCCCGGTTACGGCCCGCATCTGAGCATCATCCGCGGTCTGGGACGGCGCCCGGTGGAGGTCCCCCTCGGGCCCGGTCACCGCATCGACCTGGACGCACTGCGTGCCGCGTTCAGCGACGGAGCGGGAGGAGGACGGCCCGGGGCTCTGCTCCTGTGCAGCCCGCACAACCCCACCGGCACGGTACACACCGCCGCGGAACTCACGGCGGTTGCGGAGCTGGCGGGTGAGTTCGGCGTGCGGGTGCTGACCAACGAGATCCACGCACCCCTCGTCCCCGCCGGAGCCCGGCATGTCCCGTATCTCAGTGTCCCGGGCTCCGACGACGCGGTGTCCGTCTTCTCGGCCTCCAAGGGATGGCATCTGTCCGGCTTCCGCGGCGGGTTGCTCGCGTGGGGCGCGGACTCCGGCCCGGACATGCGGCGCATCCCGATGGACATGCTGCACGAGCTGAGCGGCATCGGCGTCATCGCGCAGACGGCGGCACTGAACCACGGGATCGGCTGGCTGAACCACCTGCTTGTCGGCCTCGACGAGAACCGCCGCCTCCTGGCCGAACTCCTCGCGGACCGCCTCCCCGAGATCCGCCACCGGCAGCCCGAGGGCACCTACCTGGCATGGCTGGACTGCCGGGAACTGAACCTGGGGGACGACCCCGCCGCGGCCTTCCTCGAACGGTCCCGGGTCGCGCTCACCCCGGGACCGGAGTTCGGACGCGGCGGGGAAGGACACGTGCGGCTCAACTTCGCGACGTCGCCCGAGATCCTCACCGACGCGGTTCACCGCATGGCCAAGGTGAGGGACACGCCCTCCTTGTGACCACCGCCCCTGGACGAGGCGACCGTGGGAGGTCCGCACGGTCGCCTCGGGGGCGGCGAGAATACGGGGTGCCGGTAAGAACGCTGTCACCAGCGGCAGACGAGTGGCGTCACATCCGGCGACGTGCGGTGGGGTCACGTCGGCGACATGACGGGCGACGGCATCGCGACGGACAACGCCCGGTCGACGGTATCGGCGTCCGTCGCGTCCGCCCGCGCCGCCGGCTCGGCCGGCGCCCCCGGCAGCGCCGGGTCGTCGAGCGCGGCGACGGGGAAGACGGCCGGCTTCCCGCTCCAGCGGGCGGTCCAGGGCGGCGCCGGTTCGCCCGCCGAGCATCCGGCACCGCCTCAGTGGACGCGCACACCTCGCCCGCGATGGCCAAGGCGGGGGCTCTCCGTCGCGGTGAACCCGGTAACCACCGCGGCAGTGTCGTCCGACGATGATTTTCCCGCGCCGTGCCGGTCTGTACGCCGAACACCGACTCACGGGAGGCTGACGCCATGCGGAAACTGACCTTTGCCATGAACATGAGCCTGGACGGCTACATCGCCGCGCCCGGCGACGACCTCGGCTGGAGCGTGCCGAGCGACGAGCTGTTCCAGTGGTGGTCCGACCGGGTGGCCGCGACGGGCCTGGCGCTGTACGGGCGCAGGCTGTGGGAGACGATGAGCTCCCACTGGCCGACCGCCGACCAGCAGCCGGCTGCCACACCGGAGGCGATCGAGTACGCCGGCCGCTGGAGGGACATGCCGAAGGTGGTGTTCTCCGGCACGACCGGCACGGTCGACGGGAACACCCGTCTGGTCACCGGCGACGCGGTCACCGAGATCACCAGGCTCAAGGCCGGCGACGGTGACCCCATGGACATCGGCGGCGCCACACTCGCCGCGGCCGCCATGCGGGCCGGGCTGATCGACGAGTACGCGATCGTCACCCATCCGGTCCTGGTGGGCGGCGGCACGCCGTTCTTCACCGCCCTGGACAACTGGGTGAACCTGACGCTGATGGAGACCCGAACGTTTCCCGACGGCGTGGTCCTGACCAGGTACGAGACCAAGCCCTGAGCGCTCGACGGCGGATCGGCGCGGACTTCGGGCGCCTGAGGATCTCACGGTGCTGTGCTCCGAGGCGGGTCCGCCCGATCCGCTTCGCCGAGGATGCCGCGGAGCATCAGTCCCTCACCGGTCCGGGCGGGACGGGTCGCCGGTGCCGCCGTGTACGGAGACCGTCGCGCGGACTACGGACCGCGGCGACGTTCCCGCCCCGTACGGACACCGGCGCGCGGACCACGGACCGCGGCGGGCGCCTACGCCGCGACCGCGGGCGAGGCGGCCGCCCGCGGCCCGGAGACCTTCTTGACCGGGGCCGGGACGGAGTCGAAGTGGTGTTGAATGAGGCTCCATGAGCGAGAGTGGGAGGGGCGCGAGCCGGACGGCCGTGCTGGTCTGTCAGGGGCGGGCCGCCGCGAACGGGCGTGCCGCCCCGGGGCAGTTCGCCGATCCTGTGGCCGTACGGCTGCTGCGCGCCGAGGAACGGCGGCCCGTGGACGAGGTGCGCGCGAACACCCCACCCTCCGGCTGGCGGGAGCGCACCGGGTACGAGAGTGTCCGCGCGTGCGCCGAGGTGGTCGTGCCGCGGACGGTCGCGATCGACGAGGCCCTGCGCGCCCGTCTCACCGACCAGCTCGTGATCCTCGGCGCCGGTCTGGACACCCGCGCGTGGCGGCTGCCCGAGCTCGCGCGGACCGACGTGTGGGAGGTCGATCATCCCGCCTCCCAACAGGACAAGCGCGCCCGGCTCGCCGAGGCCGCGTCCGAGCCCGGCGGACCGGACAGGAGCGCTCGCCCCGCCGAGGAGCTGACGGCCGTCGCGCGTTCCGTCCGCTTCACGTCGGTCGATTTCGCCGCCGACGATCTCGGTGCGGCGTTGGACGCCGCCGGCCACGACCCGTCCTCGCCGACGACATGGTTGTGGGAGGGCGTCGTCCCGTACCTGACGCGAGCCGAGGTACGCGCCACGGTGGGCGCCCTCGCCGCCCGGACGGTCCCGGGCAGTGCGCTCGTCGTCAACTACCAGGCGCCGTCGGCGAGAGCAAAGGCGGGTCGGCTGCTCACACGCGTGCTCGGCAGTTCCGTCACGGCGGGTGAGCCGTGGCGTTCGCTGTGGAAACCAGAGCGGATGGCCGCACTGCTCGCCGAGTACGGCCTGCGCGTGGTGTCGGACGACAGTCTCCTCGCCCTCGCACACGCTCTCGGCGCCCCGGCGGAAGGACGTTCCTCCCTGCGGTCGGGCCGCGTGGCCGTCGCGGAGAGCCGCTGACGTCTGCGGACGGGTCGGACGGACGCGCGGACCGAGAGACCGGCTCGCATCTGGTCGTGACGGAAAGGCGGTTCGGGACGTGGCACCCGACGCGGTGACGCGGGAGTGGCTGGCGGGCGCGGCGCGGTCCGCGCTGGGCGGCGGACGGCGGCTGGTGGCGGTCGAGCGGATCGCGGGCGGCAGCAAGAAGGGCGTGTACCGCCTGGTGATGGACGACGCTTCGACAGCGGTCGCGTACCTGTGGGCCGACGCCGAGAACTACTGGCCCGCCGCCGAGGGCGACGACGACCTCACCGACCCGTTCTCGCCCGGCCTCGGACTCGCGCTCTTCCAGGCCGCGCACACGCGCCTGGACCGGCTCGGCGTCCGCGTTCCGGCGGTCCGTCTCGTCGACCGCGACGGCGCCGGTGATCGTGCCGACCTGGCGATCGTCGAGGACCTCCGGGGCGAGAACCTGGAAGAACTGCTCGCGCGCGATCCGCGTGCGGCGGCCCCGGTCATGGCCCGCCTCGCGGAGTCCCTGGAGGCGATGCGGAGCCACCGGGCGCCGGCCTACGGGAAAGTGGCCGTGGTCGACGGTGGGGGAACCTCGCGCGGCACGTCGTGCGAAGAGGTGGTTCTCGACCGCGCTCTGCGGGACCTCGCCGAGGCGGCCTCGCGCGATCCGCGGATCGCGGGCGTCCGCGACCGGCTGGAGGAACGGCTGCTGGACCTGGCGGCGGCGGTACGGCCGCGCGCGGAGCACTCGGTCGTCCACGGCGAACTGGGCCCCGATCACGTGCTGGTGGACCAGGACGGAAGGCCCGCCGTCATCGACATCGAGGGGTTGATGTACTTCGACGTCGAGTGGGAGCACGTGTTCCTGCGCATCCGCTTCCACGACGCCTACCGGCCGCTGGCGTCAGGCGGGTTGGACGAGGACCGGCTCGCGCTCTACCTGCTCGCCCAGCGTCTCTCGTTGACGGCGGGCCCGCTGCGGCTCCTGGACGGGGACTTCCCCGACCGGACGTTCATGGCGGCCATCGCCGAGCACAACCTCGAACAGGCCCTGGCACTGCTCCCCGTCTGAGTCTCTCAGCCTCATCCATGACGGGCTCACCGAACACCTCCGGTGCCTCGCCCCACCCGCCGAACGGCCGCGGGCACGGCCCGGCGCCGTACGAGTCCGGCCCAGTCCTCCGGGAGCGGCGACGCTCCGCGCGGGGCGGGGGCGCGCCGTCTCCCACGCTCCGAGGACACGGAACGACAACTCCTGGCCCCCGGACTGTTTTCCGTCCTCGCAAGGGGTACACGGGCGCCGAACCCACTGAAGAGCGGCGTCCGGAGTGTGAGGGTCATGCGCGTCAAGGTCGGATACTTCAAGACCAGGTCACTCAGGAGGCGTCTGCACCGCTGTGCCCGTGAGGTGTTCGGCTGGGAGGAACTGCGCCCGGCCCAACTCGCCGCCATGACGGCCGTGATGGAGGGCCGCGACACCATCGTGGTGATGCCGACGGGTGCGGGGAAGTCCGCCGTGTACCAGGTGCCGGGTGTGCTGCTGGAGGGGCCGACGGTCGTGGTCTCGCCCCTGATAGCGCTGCAGCGGGACCAGGTCGCGCACCTCGCCGGCATCAAGGGATCCGGGGCCTCGGCCGTCAACTCCGCCCAGCGGGCGCGGGACAACGAAGCCGTGTGGGAGCGCGTGCGCGAGGGCGATCTGGACTTCCTCTTCGTCTCTCCCGAACAGCTCGCGAAGGACGAGGTGGTGGCGCAGATCGCCGCGGCCTCGCCCGCGCTGATGGTGGTCGACGAGGCGCACTGCGTGTCCTCGTGGGGATACGACTTCCGCCCCGACTACCTGTCCCTGTGCCATGTGCGCGAACGCATCGGCCGGCCCCCGCTCCTCGCGCTGACCGCCAGCGCGGCGGCCCCCGTACGGGCCGACATCGTGGAACGGCTCGGTATGCGTGAACCCCGGGAGGTGGTCGCGGGGTTCGACCGCCGCAACATCACGCTGGAGGTCGTACGGCACAAGGAGAACGTCCACAAGCGGCGGTGGGTGGTGGAACGGGCCGCGGCCGAGGCCAAACCGGGCATCGTCTACGCGGGAACGCGGCGGGAGGCCGAGGAGTACGCGCAGGAGCTGTCGGCGCTCGGATTCGACAGCGCCGCCTATCACGCGGGGCTGTCGGCGGCCGAGCGCTCCCGGACGCACGACCGCTTCCAGGACGGTGAACTCGACGTGGTCGTCGCCACCTCCGCGTTCGGGATGGGTATCGACAAGCCGGACATCCGCTTCGTGCTGCACGCCTCGGTGCCGGGTTCCCTCGACACCTACTACCAGGAGATCGGCCGGGCCGGACGGGACGGACAACCGTCGGCGGCGATCCTCGCGTACCGTCCCGAGGACCTCGGAGTGCAGCGTTTCCGGGCGGGTGCCCGCCCCGACCCGGAAGTCCTGGGCGGGTTGATCGACGCGGTGCGCGGACAGCCGGAACCGGTCACGCCGACCGGCCTGCGCGAACGCACCGAGTTGTCCCAGACGGCACTGACGTCGATGCTGCACCTGCTGGAGGATGCCGGGGCGGTGACCACGGAGAAGCGCGGCGGCGTCCGGGCCGTGCCCGGGGCGGAGCGCGACGCGTGCGTCCGCGAGGCGATGCGGATCGCCGCCGCCCGTGTCGACCTGGAGCGGTCCCGGGTGGAGATGATGCGGGCGTACGCGGAGACGAACGGCTGTCGTCGGCGCCATCTGCTCGGGTACTTCGGGGAGAGCCTGGCGGAAGGAGACTGCGCGGGCTGCGACCTCTGCGCCCGTGCGCGGGAACTGAAGGAGACCCCCGCCCGGACCGGGGACATCCTTTCCGGCACGGGCCCCGACCCGGTGGATCCCGTGGCGGCCGACGGCGCCTTCCCGCCCGGAACACGGGTGGGCCACACCACGTGGGGCGAGGGCGAGGTGATGAGCGAGGAGGGGAACAGGATCACCGTCCTGTTCGAGAGCGTGGGCTATCGCACGCTGTCCCTCCCCGCGGTCCGGGCACGGGGCCTGCTGACGCCGGTGCCGTCACCGGCGAGGAAGGGCTGACGACCACCGGGGTGGGCGTTCCCACCCCGGGTGTCGGGACCCCTGGCCGGACACGCACCCCCAACGGTCGGCCCGGCCACGATCACCCCGTGATGGAAGCCCGGAAGTGGTACCGGTCGCCGCGGAACGCAGCCGCGGTGAGCTCGAGGGGCTGGCCGTTCTGGTTGAAGGCGAGCTGGGTGGCGACGAGCACGGGAGTCGCGTCGGCGATTTCCAGCAGCCGCCGTTCCTCCTCCGTCGGATGCCGGGCTTCCACGGAGTAGTCGGCGACCTTGGGCAGTTGTGGCGGGTCGGCGCGGCGAAGTGTGGCGAAGAGCGTGTCCTTGGTGAAGTCCGTATCCGCCAACTGCGGGCACAGGCCGAGAGGCAGACGGTTGTGCTCAAGGACCACGACGATGTCGTCCAGGTAGCGCAGCCGGCGCATCTCGAAGAGCGCCGCCCCCGGGCCGACCCGCAGCAGTTCGGACTCCTGAACCGTTGCGGGTCGGACCCTGGTCTCCAGGACCGAGTCGCGCAGCCGCAGTCCTTGCTGCTCCGCGTAGTCGGCGAAGCCTTGTACCGACTGGGCCACGGCGGAGCCCGAGGACGGCGGCAGCGTCGGCGGGGCGACTTGCTCGTATCCCTCGGCGAGGAACCATCCGCGGGCGGGCGAGGACTCGATGACCTCGCGTTCCGCGAGTTCGTTCAGGGCGGAGCGAAGGGTGACCCGCGAGACGCCGTACCGGGTGGCGAGTGCCCGCTCGGACGGCAGCCGGTCTCCCGGCCGGGCGCCCTTCTCGGCGATGTCGTCGAGAAGACGGCCGGCGATCTGGGTGTAGAGGGGCAGAGCGTCTCCGCTCAGCAGCCCTTGCGGGAGACCACGATCCGAAGAAGACATACCAGATGTATACCAGTTCCAGGCAGACCAGTTGCATACCACTAACAGACCATTGACGGCCATGAGTGAGACCAGTACCGTTCCAGTCACGTTTCCGAAGGCGCGCCGACAGATGCGGCCGACGCACTTCGGTGAACCCTGGAGCGATCATGTGGAACCCCCTGGATGAAGTAGTGCGCCGCCAGAAGGCGGGCGAACCGCACGGCATCACCTCCGTCTGCTCGGCCCATCCCCTCGTCATCGAGGCAGCGGTCCGACAGGCCCTCGACTCGGGAGGCACCGTCCTCGTCGAGGCCACCTCGAACCAGGTGGACCAGTACGGCGGCTACACCGGTATGCGGCCCGAAGACTTCCGCGAACTGGTGCACGGCATCGCCGCCGAGCACGGGTTGCCGCTGGACCGGGTCGTGCTGGGCGGAGACCACCTGGGACCCAACCGGTGGCGTTCACGGCCCTCGCGAGAAGCCATGGCCGAGGCGGACGATCTTGTCGCGGCCTACGTCCGGGCGGGCTTCACGAAGATCCACCTGGACTGCAGCTTCTCCTGCGCCGACGACGACGCCCCGCTGACCGACGACCTGGTCGCCGAGCGCACCGCGCGCCTGGTCCGCGTGGCCGAGACCGCGGCAGGCGGTTCCGCCGACACCCTCCGGTACGTCATCGGAACCGAGGTTCCGGTGCCGGGAGGGGCGCACGAAACGCTGGACGGCATGGTCGCCACACGCCCGCGATCAGCGCGCCTGACCCTGGAGCACAACCGGCGCGCCTTCGAGAGGCATGGCGTGGCCGGAGCATGGCCTCGCGTCATGGCCCTGGTCGTACAGCCCGGCGTGGAGTTCGATCACCTCCAGGTGTTCGACTACCGGCGTGAGCGGACGACCGAGCTGCGCACGGTCCTGGCCGACGAACCCGCCATGGTCTTCGAGGCGCACTCGACCGACTACCAGACGGTGGAGGGACTGGCCGGCCTGGTGGAGGACCACTGGGCCGTGCTCAAGGTCGGACCCGGACTCACGTTCGCGCTGCGCGAGGCGCTGTTCGCCCTGGCCGCCATCGAGGACGAACTCGTCGCGGCCGGATCCCGGTCGCGGCTGAGCGAGGTGGTCGAGGCCCGTATGCGCGACAACCCCTCCTGGTGGGAGGGCTACTACGAGGGCGACTCCGACGCTCAGCGGCTGGCCAGGCGCTACAGCTACAGCGACCGCATGCGCTACTACTGGCCCGACCCCGAGATCGCCGCCGCGCAGGACCGCCTGTTCACCAACCTCTCAGGGCTCCGCATTCCGCTTCCCCTGCTGAGCGCCCACCTGCCCGACCAGTACCGACGCGTCCGCACCGGAGCACTTCCCGCGACGCCGAGGGACCTCGTCGTCGACCGGATCCGTGACGTCCTGCGCGACTACGACCGTGCGTGCCGCACCCATGACAAGGAGTACGTGTGAAGACCACCGACCAGAACCTGGTGCCGCGGGACAGCGGGGCCGACCACACCACCGCGGAGATCGTCCAACAGCCCGGAGTGTGGCGCGAGGTCGGTGCCGTCGTCGCCGCCGAACGCGGCGCTCTGGACGCCTTCCTCGAACCCCTCCTCGCCGACGGGAACCTGCGGATCGTCCTCACCGGAGCCGGTACCTCGGCCTTCGCCGGAGACGTCGTCCGCGCCTCGGTCGCCCGCGCCACGGGCCGGCGCACCGATGCCGTCTCCACCACCGACATCGTGGCCGACCCCCACGCGTCCTTCCCGGACGACGTCCCCACGCTGCTCGTCTCGTTCGCCCGCTCCGGGGACAGTCCCGAGAGCGTCGCGGCGACCCGACTGGCCGACCAGGTCCTGACGCAGGTGCACCACCTGGTCATCACCTGCAACAGCGCCGGGCAGTTGGCCCGCCTCCACGGCGGGAGCGCCTCCTCCCGCGTCCTGCTCATGCCCGCGGCGGCGAACGACCAGGGCTTCGCCATGACGTCGAGCTTCACCAGCATGCTCCTGGCGTCGCTGCTCGCGCTGGGCGCGCTCACCGCGGACGCCATCGACGCCCCCGCCGCGGCGGCCGAGCACATCACCGCGGGCGGCCTCAGCCCGCACATCGAGGAGTTGCTGGCCCGCGAACCCGAGCGTCTGGTCTACCTCGGCAGCAGCAGCGCCCTCAAGGGGCTGGCCCAGGAGTCCGCACTGAAGCTGCTGGAGCTCACCGGAGGCGCGCTCGTCGCGTCCTCCGAGTCCTCCCTCGGCTTTCGCCACGGTCCGAAGTCCGTGCTGAACGACCGCACCGCCGTCGTCGTCTACGTGTCCAACGACCCCTACACACGCCGCTACGACCTCGACATCCTGGCCGAACTGCGCGCGGGACTTCCCCAGGGCAGCGTCGTCGCCGTCACCGCCTCACCGGACGGACTGCCGGGCGACGGCACCTGGCTGCTCCCTGGGCTCGCGGACGCCGACGACGCGGTCCTCGCCCTTCCGGCGGTGGTGTGTGCGCAGCTCATCGCGCTGCGCTCTTCCCTGGCCCAAGGCATACGGCCCGACAACCCGTTCCCCTCCGGAGAGGTGAACCGCGTGGTGCAGGGCGTGACCGTGCATCCGCTCCCCCAGCGACACGACGACGTCGCGTAACAGCGTTCAGACAGAGCCGAGCGGAGGAACAACGATGTTTCTGGGTGTGGACGGCGGAGGCACCAAGACGGCCTTCTGCCTCATCGACGGTGCGGGCTCCATCAGGGCCCGAGCCGTCGCGGCGGGGGCCTACTACTTTGCGGACAACGCCACCGGCGGCGTCGGGCATGTCACACAGGTCCTGGAAGAGGGAATCCGGGCCGTGACGGAGGGCGCGGGCATCACGCGCGCGGACATCGACTACGCGTTCCTGGGCCTGCCCGGGTACGGGGAGGTACCCGGCGACATCGCCGCGCTGGACGCCGTCCCCGGCCAGGTGCTGGGACACCAGCGCTACGCGTGCGACAACGACATGATCTGTGGCTGGGCCGGATCGCTCGGCGCGGTGGACGGCATCAACGTCATCAGCGGCACCGGATCGATGACCTACGGCGAGCGGCACGGCCAAGGCGTTCGCACCGGCGGGTGGAGCGAACTGTTCAGCGACGAGGGGTCGGCGTACTGGATCGCCGCCCATGGGTTGAACGTGTTCTCCCGGATGAGCGACGGCCGGCTGCCCGAGGGCCCGCTCGCGGAAGTCCTGCGCCGCCATCTCGGTCTGACCACCGACCTCGAGGTGATCGACGTCGTACTCAACAGGTGGCAGGGACACCGCAGCGAGATCGCCTCGCTGAGCCCTCTCGTGGTCGAGGCCGCCGGGCTGGGCGACCCGCAGGCCGCCGCCGTCCTCACCCAGGCCGGACGCGAACTGGCCCTGCTGGTGGACAGCGCGCGACGCCGGCTGGGCTTCTCCGCCACCGAGCCCGTCCCCGTGTCCTACTCGGGCGGCGTCTTCCAGTCGGCCGCCGTACTCGACGCGTTCACCACCGAACTCCGCGACAGCTCCGCCCGCTACGAACTGCGTCACCCGCTGTTCGAGCCGATGGTCGGCGCGGCCCTCTACGCGGCAAAGCTCGCCGGAACCCCTCTCGACGCCGCGGCGCTCGCCGCTCTGCGTTCCACCTCGGAGATCACCACCACGGAGAACCGCCATGCGTGACAAAAGAACCTGGATCCTGTACGCGGGTCTGCTGGTGCTGTTCTGGGGTGTCTGGGGGGCGTTCTCGAGCCAGCCCACCGAACGGTACGGCTACCCGAACGAGATGATCTATGTCATCTGGGCGTTCACCATGCTCCTGCCTGCGGCGTTCGCGCTGCGGCGGCAGCGGTTCGACCGTCGGCCCATCGCCGCGGTGTACGGACTCGCGGCGGGACTCACCGGTGCGGGTGGTCAACTCCTCCTGTTCCAGGCGCTGTCCAACGGTCCCGCCTATCTGATCTTCCCGGTGGTCTCGCTCTCCCCGGTGATCACGGTCCTGATGGCCGTGGCCCTGCTCAGGGAACGGATCGGGAGACTCGCCGTCATCGGAGTGGTCGCCGCACTGATCGCCATCGTGCTCATCAGCATCCCCGCAGGCGACCACGGCTCGGCCGGCACCGGGTCCTGGCTGCTGCTGTCCATCCTCATCTGCGTGGCCTGGGGAGCCCAGGCGTTCTTCATGCGCAAGGCCGCCCTCGCTGACGTCAACGACGCCACCACGTTCGGCTGGATGACCATCAGCGGTCTGCTGCTCGTCCCCGTGGCCATCCTCATGATGGGCGGTCTGCCCGATGCCCCGTGGCAGGCTCCGGCGCTCACCGCCGGAACCCAGGTCCTCAACGCCGTGGGCGCGCTGTTCCTCGTCATGGCGCTCAGCCGCGGCAAGGCCAGCGTCGTCGCACCGGTCACCAACGCCCTGGCACCCGTCCTCACCATCGTGCTGTCGCTGGTCGTCTATCAGACGCTGCCGACGATCTGGGGGACGATCGGCATCGTCCTCGCCCTCGGCGGATCCACGCTGATGGTCTACGCCGACGAGAAGCGCGAAGAGGAACCCGAGACCCGGGATCCCTCGACACCCGTCGCGGGCGCATAGGCCCCCGGCTCTCCGGCGGCTCGGACCACGGCAGGCCATCAGGCCCGGCCGGGTCCGAACCGCCGCACGGACACCGCAGGTTCAGACTCTCCCCGCGCGAGGAGCACGCACATGCCTTTGGCCCCCACCGGCGACCTGGTCGCCCACGCCGCGACCGACCACCGCAGCGTCGCCGCCTTCAACGTCATCACGCTGGAACACGCCGAGGGCATCATCGCGGGCGCCGAGGCGGCGGAACGGCCCGTGATCCTGCAGATCAGCGAGAACGCCGTGCGGTACCACAGAGGGCAGCTCCTTCCGCTCGCCCTGGCGGCGGCCGCGATGGCCCGGTCGAGCACGGCCGAGATCGCTCTGCACCTCGACCACGTCACCGACGTGGACCTGCTGGACCAGGCGGCCGACTCCGGTTTCTCCTCGGTGATGTTCGACGCCGGGGCACTGCCCTACGCCGAGAACGTCTCCGCCACCGCTTCGGCGGCCCGCCGGGCCCACAAGGCGGGACTATGGCTGGAGGCCGAACTGGGGTACGTGGGCGGCAAACCGGACTCTCCCGCGAGCGCACACGCCGCAGGAGTGCGCACCGACCCCGCGGAGGCCGCCGACTACGTCGCGCGTACCGGCGTGGACGCGCTCGCGGTCGCGGTGGGCAGCAGTCACGCCATGACCCAGCGGTCGGCGACGCTGGATCACGCACTGATCGAACGGCTTCGGGAAGCGGTTCCGGTCCCCCTGGTGCTGCACGGCTCCTCGGGAGTTCCCGACGGCGAACTCCGCTCCGCGGTCCGCGCCGGCATCGTGAAGATCAACATCGGGACGGCGCTCAACATATCCATGACCCGCGCCGTACGCGACACGCTGGACGCGCTACCCGCGCTGACCGACCCCCGCAAGTACCTGGGCCCGGCGCGCGACGCCATAGCGAGCACGGTCCACGGCATGCTCACCGTGCTGGCTCACTGACCGACGCGATCGGCGGCCCGCAGTTCGTTCCGCGAGTGCCTTTCCCGCGATGCAGCTCCCAGGACCGACCAACGGCTCCTCGGTCACCAACTCCATCCCGTCGGGCCACCGTTCTTCGGCGTGCCGTGCGAGAGGGGCGCGGCGGACACTGTGCGCGAACTCGTGAACGATGCACGTCTTCGACCGCGGATTGATTGAGCGATAAGGTCATACGTATGCCATCCGAGTCGCAGCCCTCCAATCGTCTGTTCCCGCCCCGCCTGCCCGCCGGCCGCTTGGGTGTCGCAGTGGTTGCCGAGCTCGTCGACCTCATCGTGACCGGCCAGTTGCACGAAGGCGCGTTGCTGCCTCCGGAGGGTCCGTTGAGCGAGCACTTCGGCGTGAGCCGCACGGTGCTGCGTGAGTCGGTGAAGCGGCTCGAGGAGAAGGGCCTGGTGATCGTCTCCCAGGGGCGCGGTACCCAGGTGCGCGCACCTGGGTACTGGAACATGCTCGATCCGGTGGTGCTGTCCGCATTGATCGACAACGACGCGACGCTCGGTGTCCTTGACGAACTGACCATCGTGCGGGCCAGCCTGGAGTCGGCGATGGCGGGCGCGGTGGCCGCTTCTCGCAACGCGGATGGCTTGAGGAGACTGGAGCACGCGCTGACCACGATGCGTGAAAGCGAGTCCGAGACGGACTCCTTCCGACAGGCGGATGTGGTGTTCCACTACGCCCTGATGGAAATCTCCGGCAACCGGCTGGCGGAGAACATCGCCAAGCATCTGTACAAGCGAGCTGTGGAGTCCAGCCGCTACCAGGGCATCGACCCCCCGGACGCGGTCGCCCTGACGCTGGACGAACACGCGGCGATCGTGGATGCCATCTCGCGGAAGGACGTCGCCGCGGCCCAGAAGGCGATGCATGATCACATACACATCTCGTGGGAGCGTCGTCGGCTGCCCGACCACGCGCCGCGGGCGCGCGGCCGGGCAGCCGATCAGAAGAGCGAGTAGACGTCGGCGGCGTTGCCGCCGAATACACGTGCGCTTTCGGAGGCGGAAAGCCCGTCGAGCAGGGTTTCCAGAGCAGATTTCCAGGGCACCGCTCCCCCGCCGAGTTCGGCCGAGGGCCAATCCGAGCCGTAGAGCAGACGCTCGGGACCGAAGGATCCCAGGGCGATCCTCACCGGGTCGGTGAGATCCGCCGGCCCCCATGATCCGGGGGCGTGGCCCGACGTGAGTCCTGAGACCTTCGCGACGACGTTCGGTTGCCGCGCGAGTTCCCGCAGCCGCATTGCCCACCTGCTCCTGCCCTCCCGGGCTCGGGCGGGCCTCCCAGGTGGTCGAGCACGAAGCGGAGTTCGCCGTGGCGCGCGGCCAGGCGGCTCGCCTGAGGGAGCTGCCACTCACGCACGACGAGGTCGAAGCAGAGGCCCTCACGCTCGAGTACGGCGAGGCCGACGCCGACCTCCTCACGCATCAGCCACTCCGGGTCCCGGTCGATGTGGACGAGATGCCGCACCCCGACGACGGGAACGACGGCGTTCTCGCGGATACGGTCGAGCTGAGGTCCAACCTCCGCCGCCAGGTCGACCCACGCGACGAGGCCGACGACGGCCGAGGAGTTCAGCCCGGCGAGCCGGATGCTCTCTTCGAGGCTGTTGCCCGACTGCACGAGCACGGCGCCGTCGAGTCCGGTCGCGGCCAACATCTCGCCCAGATCGGAGGCGTCGAAGTCGCGGGCGATCGGCGCCATGGTCTTCGGGTCGATCCAGTCCTGCGGGTCCACGGCTCGATTCCACAGGTGCACGTGGGCGTCGATGCCTGCGTTCACGAGAGGTGCCACACTTCCTCGACAGGTTGCCACAGCGCCCCGGGATCACGCTCCTCGGCGATCCTGACCTGGCACGGATCGGTGTGCGTCCATCATTCCTGCGAAGTCGGGTCGTCCGCGATCCTTCGCATGTCCGCCTCGTGGTCCTCGCCGACGTACTCGTCGTAGGCGAACAGGACGTCGCCGAAGATGAAAATGCTGTAGTTGCGTATGTTGCATTCGGTGACCCTTCGCTCGACGTCCGGCCACACGGCACGGTGCAGTGCCAGGTACTCCTCGCGCTTCTCCGGCCGCACACCGACGACGAAGGCTCCGCGCTCAGGTCGACGCATCACGCGGGCCGGCCTCCGCGGTACGACGGGTCATCCGTCACGTACGGCTCGTCCACGAGTCGCAGGGCAGCCCGTTCGGGCCGGATGTGCGGTCCGGCAGCCGCGGGCGGGGGCATCGCGGCGCCGTCCGGTGACATCTTGGACTCGTCGACCACGATCCCGATGCCGGGGCGATCGCCCAGGACGATGCCTCCGTCGTCGAACTGCTGGTCGACATCGAGACCGACCGGGAAGCCGAGATCCTGGACTTCGAAGGCCAGGTGGTTCGGCACGGCGGCGGCAGCGTGTGCCACCGGGTTCGCGTGGTACGCGACGGGGCTCACCGGCAGATCGTGGGCGTGTGCGAGCGTCGCGACCCGGAGGAAGTGGGTGATCCCCCACACGTTGCCGACCTGCACGATGTCGACCGCCTTGGCGTCCAGCAGGGGGCGGTACTGCTCGAGCCCGGTGAGGTTCTCACCGCTCGCTATCGCCGCACGCACCTTTCCGCGCAGCGTGGCCATTCCGGCCGCGTCCCACCGACGGAGCGGTTCTTCCACCCAGGTGAGGTCCAGGCGCTGCTCGATGGCCGCGACATAGCGGGCGGCCTGGGCGTGGTTCCACGACTCGTTGGCGTCGAACATGAGCGCCGGCCGGCGCGTGTTGCTGCTGAGGACCGCGTGCATGATCTCCAGCCGGGGCAGGTCTCGGTCGAGGTCGCGACCGCCTTTCAGCTTGCCGGCCTTGAACCCGCGGTCCGCGAAGCGGCGGTAGAGGTCTGCGAGTTCGTCCTCGGTCAGGCCGTACTCGAGACCGGACGCATAGCCGGGGACGAAGCGCTCGCGGGCACCGAGGGTCCGCCAGAGCGGCTCGTCGGCGGCCTTGGCCTTGATGTCCCAGAGGGCCATGTCGACGGCGCCGATGGTGCCGAAGGTGGATCCCGAGTGACCGGCCTTGAACACCCGGTCGAGCATCCGGTCGTAGAGCGCCGCGACCGAGCGCGGGTCGTCTCCTTCGATCGCGGGGAAGACACGGGCGATGTCGGCGTGGGAGCCGAGGCCCACTCCTTCGATGCCGGTGTCGGTCTCGATGATGAGCACAGGGACCGGAGTGACGTGGCCGGGCTGGACACCGTTGACGTCCCCCGTGATTCTGCCCCAGTCGTGAACGGTGCTCAGACTGCGGAAACCGGTGATCTTCATCGGGAGTGGTTCTCCTTGCGGGTGCGAGTGGTCATTCCTTGGTTCCCCCCGCTGTCATGCCCGCGACCAAGAATCGCTGGGAGAAAAGGAAGACGACCAGGACGGGCAGGATCGACACGATCGTCCCCAGCGCCAAAGTGGGCAGCTGGACGGAGCCGGATCCCGCGGAACTGGGATTGAAAGCCGGGGTCGAGGCCAGAAGCGAGGTGAGCCCTACCTGGATCGGGTAGCCGTCGCTCGAGGGCAGCATCACGAACGGCAGGAAGAAGTTGTTCCAGTTCTGCACAAAGCTGAAGAACGCCACCAGGGCGACGATCGGGGCGGCCAGTGGAAGGGCGACCCGGGTGAAGAGCTGGAAACCATTGCAGCCGTCGATGCGCGCGGCGGCGAGGATGTCACGGGGAATGCTGGTCGAGAAGTAGATGTAGGCGAGATAGACACCGAACGGGAAGAACGACATGGGCAGGATCACCGACAGCGGGCTCCCGATCAGTTGGACGCTGTTCAGCTCGAGGAAGATCGGCAGTACCAGTGCGGTGTTGGGGATCAGCATGACGACGAGCGTCAGCACGAGCATCGCCTGCCGAAGCCTGAACTCCGTGAGCGCGAGCGCGTAGCCGGCGGGGATGCTCACGAGGAGTGTGATCACCAAGGCACCGATCGCGTACAGCGCGGAGTTCCCGATCCAGGTCGTCACCGCACCGTCCTGGAAGTCGAACAGCTGATGCCAGTTGGCGACGATGTCCGACCACGACCCGAAGGAGAACGGGTCGTCCACGACGAGCGCTTTCGAGGACTTCGTGACCGCGAGGAGCAGCCAGACGATCGGGACGGCGAAGAACAGGACGAAAACGATGAGCAGGACGCCGGTGACGGACCGCGCGCTCCAGCCGCTGAGGCTCTGTCGGCGGCGTCCGTCCGAGACTGCTGCCATGGTCATTCCTTCTCGAAGAGGCCGCCGCGGGTCACGAACACCCAGGACAGCAGGAGTGCGACGACCAGCAGGATCAGCGAGATCGCGGCCGCGCCGTTGAAGTCGTTCTGCTGGAAGGCGTACTGGTAGGCCAGTTGGTTGAGCGAGTAGTCGTTGGGCACTACGGCGTTACTGGCCTGGCTGAGCAACTGTGGCTCCACGAACAGCTGGGTGCCGGCGGCGAGTGACATGACTCCCATGTACGCAATCCACTTGCGCAGCATCGGCAGTTGGATCCGGATCGCGATCTGGACGGCGTTCGCGCCGTCGATGCGGGCGGCCTCGATCACGTCGGCGCTGATGTTGTTGAGGGCGCCGTACATGATGAGGATCCATCCGCCGGCTCCCGTCCAGAAGGCGATGATCGCGAAGATCGCCGGAAGGTGGCCGGGCTGGATCACTTGTACGAAGCTCTCGAACCCCATCGTCCTGAGCAGACCGCTGACCGGGCTCGCGGTCGGATCGAGGACGAAGAGCCACAGCAGGACGCTGGACGCACCGGCGAGCGCACCTGGCAGGTAGTAGACGAACCGTAGGGTTGTACTCACCCACCGCACACTGACGGTGTGCACCACCAGCGCCAGGCCGACGACGAAGACGAGCAGTCCGAGGAGCCAGATGAGGAGATAGCCGGTCACGTGGAACACGGCCGGCCAGAACCGGAAGTCGCCGACGACCTCGGTGAAGTTGTCGAAGCCTGCGAATCCACCGTCGGCGTTCGTGAAGGCGAGTGTCACCGCGTAAAGCGAAGGGACGATCCCGAAGACGATGGCGAGCAACGCGTAGGGCGAGATGAAGAGACAGCCGATCGGGTTGCGGGTGAAGGTGCGGCCGGCGGGCCGGCCGCTGCCCCCGTCTGACCGCCGACCCGAGGCGTCCACGGCCGGCCGGCCGCCCGGTGGAGCGACGGTCATGTCAGTTCACCTTGTATCCGTTGACCTCGGCCTGGTTCTCGATCGCCTTCTGCCAGGCCGGCAGCAGGTCCACGATCGATTTACCGCCCGTGATCCCCGGGGTCACCGTCTTCGCCCAGATCGCCTCCTGGCTGAAGACGGGGTAATCCCAGCCGTCCCACACCTGCGACGCCGCGGTCACCACCGGCTGCAGCGAGGTGGCGTAGTACTTGCTCGCCTCCTTCTTGGCGATCCACTTCTGTGCGGCGGGTGCGTACGCCGGGTAGCCCGGTGCGACGTCGACCTGGTACTTGTCGGCCGTGGTGACGAACTGGACGAATTTCTCGGCGGCTTTGAGGTTCTTCGAATGGCTGGAGACGAACCAGGTTCCGCCACCCACGTTGCCCGTCGCGGCCTTGTTCTCGCCTTTCCACGGCAACGGCGCGGCGACGCCCAGCCGACCGGCCGGCACGTTGAGCGAATCGGGGTTGTTGAAGATCGCGCCGGCGTACCAGGCCGGACCCGGCATCATCAGCACTTTGCCTGAGTACTTCTTCAGGAACTCCGGCGTGAACACGCTGACCACCGGCGCGGTTCCGTTCTGACGGAGGGTGTCGAGCATCGAGGCCGCCCGCTTGCACTCGGTCGAGTCGGTCTTCACGATGACCGACTTGGGACCGGTGACGTCATTGGCCCGGCATCTGCTCCCCCACATGAACACCTCGGGCGTCCAGGCGTCTCCGGCCGTCCCGATGATGTAGCCGGGGTGCTCCTTGGCCACCTTCTCCCCGAGCGCCTGATACTCCTCCCACGTGGTCGGGAGGGCGTAGCCGAACTGCTCCAGCAGGGACTTGTCGTACCAGAGCACCGCCTGGGCGAGGTCGTTGCGCAGGCAGTAGACACGGCCGTCGACCGTGCACGGGTTGAGCGAGCCTGCGGTGAAGTTGCTGAGAATGTCCTTCGGGACCAGGCCCTTGTCCAACACGGCCGCGAACGCCTGCTTGCCGCCGTTCTTCTGGCCGGCCCATGCCGCGTCGTTGTTCTGGCTGGAGAAGACGACATCGGGCCAGCCACTGCCCGCGCGGTCGAAGAGCTGCATCTTTGTCCGGAAGGAGTTGGACCCGTTGGCCGATCCGTCGTAGGCGACGACCTTGATCTTGGTGTCCGGGTTCTCCGCCTGGAACGCCTTCGCTGCCGCCTGCCGGTCCGCGTCCACCCAGACCGTGATCGTCGAGGAAGCTTCCTGCTTGGCCTGGGGAAACCCGTACGCCCCCTTCGCCGAGGTGCCTTGACCGCCGCAGCCGGCGAGGGCCAGGAGTGTCGTTGCGGTGCATATGACGGCGACGGTCGATGCCTTACGGCGCGAGCGCACCACAGCGTGGATTCCGGCCATGGGATGTCCTTGTCTTGTCGACTTCGTTGACGACTCCGCGCCTGGACTTTAGAGCATACGTATGATGTTTGTCACGAGCTGGAGACGCAGCACCTTGAGAGGCATTTCCCTTGGGGGGACGACGAGTTGACGGTGGTCTCGTACGTTTGATCGGCGTCAACTGCGGCGTGGAAGCGGGGCCTCTTCGCAGCCAGAGGTCACGACGTCGACCGAGATCCTGGAAGCCCTGTTGCCGCACCGCTCCGTTCGGTGGAGTTCAATTCGGCGGCATTGGCGCGCGATTGTATGGTCCACCGATACGGAGGCCCGCCCGACTCGGCTGCCCGCCCTCGCACAACCTGGCCCGGCCCTTCGACGCCACTGCCTCGCGGCCCGCCCGCAGTCGGCCCGTCCGGGGCGCCCTCCGTGCGAGGCGGGTCCGTCTCATCGGCCACCTCGGTGCAGTCGGCAGGGGGCGGCATCCCTTCGCCCGTCAGGCTGCCCTCCACGCTTCTTGCCGAAGCGGCGCCACCACCGACCAGCGTCCGAAGAGCCTCATCGGCCGAGCCAGCCACCGTCGACCGGCAGGATCGTCCCGGAGACGTAGCGCGCTGCGTCCGATGCCAGGAACACGGCCGCGCCCGCGAGGTCCTCGGCCGTTCCCCACCGCCCCGCCGGTGTCCACTCGAGGATCACGCGTGACCGGTCAGGGTCGTCCTGAAGTGCATGGGTGTTGCCGGTCGCGATGTAGCCCGGGGCGACGCCGTTGACGGTCACACCGCGTCCAGCCCACTCCTTCGAGAGGGCCCGGATCAGTCCCGCCACGCCGGACTCGGCCGCCGCATGACCCGGCACGTTGATCCCGCCCTGGAACGAGAGCATGGAGGCGGTGAAACGGAGTTGGGGCTCGCAGGAGGTCCGACGTGTCCAGCCACCATGCCCGGACCGGGTTCTCGCAATCCGCGCCGAGGCGCGGCACGATCGTCGTCCTGAATTCCTCACACGCGCTTGGGTCGGTCGTACGGGCGTTGCGCCCGAACGCCACGTCGCGCACCAGCCAGTCACCGTCTTCGGCCGTTCCCAGCAACACGGCGAAGCACGGCACGGGATCGTTCTCGGTGATGGCCGCGTATTCGCGAACGGCCGCCCCGAGAAAACGGTCCAGCGCGGACTCGGAAAACAGCACGGAGGAACCCTCAGGTAAGCCGACGCCGTGCTCGCTCGCGGCCCTGGTATGTGTCAGCACGTAACCCACCTGTTCGGAAACCGGCCCTCGGAAGGCTGACGTCCGACCGTGCCACCGGGCGCGAAGGAACGGCAACCGTCAGCCGGTCCGGAGCACTCCCGACGGACCGGAATTGTCGACCGCTGTCCCGCTTCGCGGCCCTATCGCATTCGGCGACAACACTTCTGTTCCACGTCTCGCACCGCCCGTACGATCCGGCCATGCGCCTGGACATACGGCATCTCGATCTGGTCCTCACGATCGCCGGGGAAGGCAGTCTGCGGCGCGCCGCCGCCCGACTGCACCTCACCCAGCCCGCGGTGACCACGCAGCTCAAACGAATCGAACAACACCTAGGTGGCGAACTCTTCGTCCGCCTCCCGGACGGCGTGATGCCCACCCCCGCGGGCACTGTCTTCGTCCGCGACGCCACCCGCATCAGAGCGGACCTGGAGAACCTGACCCGCATCACCCGCCGCGCCCTCCACGCCGACGCGGCGGCGCCGGTCCGCGTCGGCGGGGTACCCGCGCAGCACTTCAGTCTGCTGATCAGGGCACTGGGCGCCCTGCTGCCCGAACGCGGCACGACCAGCCGCACGGTGCGCCGCACCGACACGGTCACCGCCCTGCTGGCCTCCGGGCAGCTCGACGTGGCGGTGATGCGCCGATTCCCCGGCACACCCGTCGCCCTGCCACCTGGAGTGGAACACCGGGTCCTGCTCACCGAGCCCATCTTCATCGGGGTGTCCCTGAACCACCGCCTGTCCGACGCCGGGCAGATCGCCCTCGACGACCTGGCGGACGAGAACTGGGTGATGCCCCACGCCGACGACAGCCGAATGAACGACCACATAGCCGACACCTGCCGACGCACCGGGTTCGAACAACGCGTCACGCACGTCACCGACGAGGCGCACGTCGCCTTCGCGCTCACCGCCGTCGATGCCGCGGTGTGCGTGCTCTATCCTCTGGGCAACGCACGCGAGTCGCTGGCCACCCTCACGCTGAGAGGCAACCCACTGTTCCGGGACGTTGTCCTCGCCTGGCGCAGCGACTCCCAGGTCATCGCAGTCGCGGACGCGCTGTGCGCGCATATTGCGCGGGGATACCTCGCCCTTGTTGAGGCCGACGACGTCTATGCACAATGGTGGCGACGAGGCGGAGCCGAATTCGCTGCGCCGTAGAAATATTTCGGAGGAAATCCAGTGCCGGTCCGAGGACTCAATCACGCCGTACTGTGGGTGCGCGACGCGGACACCAGTACCCGTTTCTACACGGAGACCCTCGGATTCCGGGTGGTCGCCGAATCCGGTGAGGCACCTCGGAAGGCGGTCTTCCTCCAGGCGCCGGAATCCGACAACGACCACGATCTCGGCTTGTTCGGCATCGGCGAGCAGGCCGGCGAGACGAAGGCCGGGCACGGCGAGACCGGGCTCTACCACCTCGCCTGGGAGGTACCCACGCTGAGCGATCTGCGCACCGTCGCCGAGCGCTTGGCACACCGCGGGGCTCTGGTCGGCGCGACCGACCACGGCACCACCAAGGGCGTCTACGCCAAGGATCCGGACGGACTGGAGTTCGAGGTCTGTTGGCTGGTACCTCATGACCTCCTCGACGACGAGGCGCGCTCCCGGCACGGAAAGCTCGACATCGAAGCCGAGATCGCCCGTTACGGAGCCGCGACACAAGGCGCCTGCGCCCGCACGGGCCACCGCGCCCCCACTCCGAGCAACGCCGAATGACGGAGTCACGCAGGCGGCCTGCCGAGCTTCGCGCTGCGACGACGCGCCCCGACGTCTGGGATTCCACGGCGAATTTCCCGTCCTGCCATCACTTCGCAGCCACAGAGAGAGACACGGCAGCGTAAAGAGGCCCCCGCATCCGCGACGGTGCGGCCGCAGTGTTTGGCCCACCGTCTGGCCTGACGGACGGACCGGACCGCATGGCCGCCCCGGCGCGGGACCGGGGCGCCGTCCCGGCGTCAGGCCGGGTCGGTGAAGCGGATGGGCTTACCCAGGCTTCGGGCGTAGTCGATCTCGCGTTGGGTGCTGCGGCCGATATAGCCGCCCGGGTTGACGACGAGAACTTCGTCCGCGAGGTCGATTTTCCGCAGGTGCAGTTCGCCCAGCTTCGCCTTGAGCCGGTCGGCGCGCTTCAGGTCCGACCAGAGTGGATGCGGCTGCTTCATGTTGCAGCCGGGCGCGAGGACGATGCGGCCGGCCGCGGTCTCGTAGAGGGCGGCTTCGGTGAGCTGGTCCCAGTACGCGGTCGACCCGCACAGGACGACGATCGGCGGGCGGGGGGCGGTGAGGTGGGGGGCTTGCTGACGCACGTGGGTCCTTTCATGGACAAGCGGTGAAGTCAGTGGTCGACTGCCGCTGCCTTGAGGTTAGTTGGTGAACCGCGGACCAGAGTCCACCAGCTGTGGGCGACGCTGTTCGCGCGCAGCGGCGGGGCCCGCTGCGGCATCGGTCCCGGGTTGTGCGAGCGTCCGGAAGGTTCCGGGCGCGAGTGGGACAGCGGCAGCAGACTGAGTTGACTGTCGGAGCGCGGCGAAACCGATGCCTGGGCGGGCATCCGCCCCCCGGGTACTCGACGTCCGATGTGGAGCCTGCTTCAGCGGAGTCCGTGCGTACGGCTGGACCGTCCGTCAGGCCGGGTCACGTCTCGTCGCCGCTTTCCAGGGACCGCCGCTGCGGGGCTGTTCGCCGTGCCGCGCGCCGGGAGATGAGCCAGTAGGCGAGTGCCGCCGGTGGTGAGCAGCACAGCAGGATGATCAGCAGGCGGGTGTCGATCGCGTCCGCGGGCCGGGCGGGTTCTTCCCGTTCGGCCGGCAAGTCCCGCATGAGGGCTTCGAGTTGTTCTCGGGTGCGCGCGTGGTAGGCGACCGCCACACGTTCTTCGAGTTCGGGAAGTGTCAGCCGCCCGACCGCGTAGTGGTGTTGCAACCGTGCCTCGGTCCGGTCGCGATCGGCGTCCGAGGCCCGTATCGACGTGCTGGGGGCGTGCTCCTCGCTGTCGCTCATGACGTCCTCTCGGGCGGGGCCGTGGGGTCGGGGAACGGGCGGTCCTGCAGGTCTACGAGTGCGACGACCACGCGTGTCCAGACCCCAGGGGTGTCGCGGTCCCCGAACTGGTCGGCGAGGCGGGCGACATGTGCGCGGAGTTCGGCGAGCGCCTCGTCGGTCAACCGCAGTGCTCCGCGGTGAACGTCGACCTCTCGGCGAGCACCGGCCTGTCGGGAACGGTAGGCGGAGTTGATGTCGGCCCGCGTGGCGTCCAGCATGGCGCCGAGGAACTCGGCCATCTCCTCCGGACTCGCGGCATCGCCTGGGGGCTCTGTGACCGCGGGTCCGTAGACCCGCTCGACTTTGCCGCGGGCCAGCGGCCGGTAGTCGGCGATCTCGATCAGCCCTGCCCGCTCGAGCTGTCCCAGGTGGTAGTAGAGCCGATCGGCCGGCAGGTCGGCACGATCAGCCAGCTCACGTGCGGATTGGGGCGTCTCCCACAGCGCCTCCAGAAGCCGGATACGCAAGGGGTCGGCGAGCGCCTTGTGCACACCACGCCACCGGGGAGACGACACGTCGGATCCCTGTGTGCTCATCGGCCGACCCCGTTCGTTGCATCAATCTCCGGTGATTGGAAAATTTTACAACTCACAGGAATGTACGCCTAGTTGGGTGCACAGATTGGCAACCGCCACCTCCACGTGGCAGTCGCGGGACCGGGGGCGGGGCAGGATTCTGTCGATCTGCACGGCCGTCGTGTCCGCCTGATCAGCGCCGACGTCGGGGCGGCCCGTGGGCCGGTGGACTGGGTCGGTGGACGCGGCCCATGGGAGGCCACACCGGAGTCCGCACTCCGCCACGGTTTTTACAGGTCCCGGTACGGCGGCCGCGGTCGTCACCGGGGCCGTACGTCTTCGTCAGGGGGTCTGCCGGGGCGGGGCGTCCGCCTGTGTGTCGTGCGGCGTGGCCGCATGCTCGGTGGCTGCGAGGGCGGCCAGGAGGCGTAGCTTCTCGTCGCTGTCGGTGCCCTTGTCGGGGTAGTAGAGGACGAGGATGACGTCGTCGACGGGGAGTTTGTCGCGGTGCAGTTGAAGTTCGCCGACGACGGGGTGGTGGAGCGTGGCGGTACCTCCGTCGAGGCGGCGGACATCGTGGCGGGCCCACAGGGTACGGAACCGCGCGCTGGACAGGGCGAGTTCTCCGACGAGTTCGACGAACCGGGGGTTGTCGGTGTCGTCCCCGATGGTGGTGCGGAGGGCGGCGACGAAGTCGGCGGTGGCTCTCGGCCAGTCCTGCTGGAAGGCCTGTTCCTCGGGATCGAGGAGGAGGGAACGCAGCCGGTTGTGTCCGGGCCGCAGCCGGGGGGACAGTGCGACGGCCGTGGCGTTGGAGGCCAGGACGTCGAACGCGCGCCCCTCGACGAAGGCGGGGATCTGCAGGTGGGCGAGGAGCTGGTGCACCCGCGCCGGTACGTGCTCGGGCCGCTTACGGCGCGGCGCTTTGGGGTGTGCCGTCGCGAGACCGAACAGATACGTCCGCTCGATGTCGTCGAGCCGCAGGACGCGGGCGAGGGACTCGAGGACCTGCGGTGAGGGATTGCTGTCGCGGCCGCGTTCCAGACGCAGGTAGTAGTCGGGGCTGATGCCGGCGAGCAGGGCGACCTCCTCGCGGCGCAGGCCGGGCACGCGGCGGTTGCCGCCGGGCGGGAGTCCCGCCTGCGCCGGGGTGACCAGGTCCCGCCGGGCCCTCAGATAGCCGCCGAGCCGGTTGCCGGATTCCTCGTCCTTCATACCGGCAACCGTAATGCGGTGCGCTTGTCCGTGCGGGGGCCCTGGCAGGACCAGGGAAGACCGGGGCCCTGCCGCATGCGGCGCGTGCCGTCGAGACTGCGGAAGCACCGTTTCGAATGAGGCAGCGGACCCCGCTGCCCGCGTCGCGGACCCTGAAAACGTCCGCTGACCTGACTGAAGGGAAGATCCCGTGGATCTCTCCAACCGCACCGTTCTCGTCGTCGGCGGAACCTCGGGCATCGGGCGGGAACTGGCCCGCCGGTTCGCCGCCGCGGGCAGCACCGTCGCGGTGGGCGGCCGCAGCCCGGAGGCGCTCTCGGCACTCGCCGGAGAGGGTTTCGGCACCTTCCCGGTCGACGTCACCGACGGTTCCTCCGTCGCGTCCGTCCGTGACGCCGTGCTCGCCCGGTACCCGGACCTGGACACCGTGGTGACGATGGCGGGCGTCATGCTCCTGGAGGACCTGCGCGACCCCGCGCACTTCGCGGCGGCACGGACGACGATCGACACCAACCTTGTCGGGACCGTCCGGGTCATCGACGCCTTCACCCCGCACCTGGTCGGACGCGGCGCCGGCACCTTCGTCACCGTCACCTCCGGCATCGCCTTCCTGCCGTTCCCGCCCATGCCCAGCTACGCCGCGTCGAAGGCCGCGGTGCACGCCTACTCCGAGGCCCTGCGCGCACAGCTGGACGGCACCGGCGTCGGCGTCGTCGAACTCGTCCCCCCGGCCGTCGCCACAGCGGGTCAGGCGGAGGTGAACCCGCACGCGCTGCCGCTCGACGACTTCGCCACCGAGGTCATGCAGCTCCTCTCGCAGGAGCCCACCCCCGACGAGATCCTCGTGAACGGTGTTCTCACGCACCGCTGGGCCGAGCGCGAGGGCACGTACGCCGATCTCGTCGCACGGCGTTCCCAGGCGCTGGCCATGCTTCCCGGCCGCGAAGGCTGACGCCCCCCTCTCGGTCGGCGGCCCGCTCGCCCTTTCGCCTGTTCGAACTTTCCGCGATCTTCCGTCCCCGCCCTACGACGCGGACGGAAGACGGAAAACAAGCTAGAGGGCGGCGGGCGTCTGTCCTTCGGGCCGACAAGTGACAGCCTCGCAGAAGCGCCTTCCTGCGGATTCGCCGGTGGACCCCCGGTGCCGCCCCCACCGCCCCGCCGGAGACTGCTTGATCCGACAGCTGCGTGGGATGCGTGTCGATCCGGCCTGCTCCCTCCCTGGCAGGGGCGGCAGCGCGGCCGCGACTGCGGACCGAGGCGGAGAGATTACTCATGCGGAACGCCCCAGGCTGGGTCAGAATGAAACGGACAGCCTAATGGCCGCGGTAGTGGCCCCCGCCGGCCTCTCCCCGGAAATGACCGTGACATCCACTCATTCCACCACCTCCGAAAAATTCACACCAGCCCCTGGAGAGACTGCAGGTCTCAGGAACCAGAAATTCCTCCAAAAGAGCCCGCCCCACCGATTACCTATTACCTGCGAACCGGTGACTCGTTTTCGCATGAGGAGCGCCCGATGGAAATCAACAAGAGCGACACGGCGATTGTTTTCATCGACCCGCAGAACGACGTCCTGAGCGAGGACGGGGCGAACTGGGACGTGGTGGGCGCGAGCGTCACGGAGAACAAGACCGTCCAGAACATGGAGAGAATATTCGAGGCTGCTAAATCGGGCGAGTACGAGGTGTTCATATCTCCGCACTATTTCTACCCGACCGACAACGGGTGGCGAATGAACGGGCCGCTCGAGACGAGTGAGCTTGAGAGCCACACCTTCGCACGGACTGGACAGCTCGACCTGACTGGATTCCGCAACTCCGGGGCAGACTGGCTGGACCGCTTCAAGCCCTATATCGAAGACGGCAAAACGGTCGTCGCCAGCCCGCACAAGGTATTCGGTCCGGAGACCAATGACCTGGTACTGCAACTGCGTAAGCGGGGGATACAGAATATCATCCTTGGCGGGATGCTGGCGAACATGTGCGTCGAGTCCCATATGCGCCACCTCATCGAGGAGGGCTTCGAGGTCACCTTGGTCAGGGATGCGACAGCCGGACCCCGGCACCCGGACTGGGGTGACGGCTACCAGGCGGCGATCATCAACTACCGCTTCTTCGCACACGAGTTGCTGTCCACCGACGAAGTACTCGATCGAATGCGCTGAGGAACTCGCTGCCAGGAATTCGTGAGAGACGGACGGGTCATGTCGTGGGGAGCGAGGATGCCGGTGCATTTCGAACCGCTTCGGCGCGGGTCAAAAGTACGTGGCGATCCCGAAGACGCGGCGAAGTGCCGCCATGTCGTGCCGGTCGCGTTCCGTCGGTTCGTATCCCTGGTGGAAGTAGACCTGCTGCTCGGCGGACAGGCACGGGACGGCAGTCCCCTGGATGATGCCCGTCACGAAGCAGGAAGAGGGACAGACGAAGGGACGTTGCGGTTCGGGTGCCGCCTGGACTGCTGAGCCGTCGTCGCTGAAGACCAGCGGATGAAGGTCGATCTCCCGGCTGTCCGGAGCCGTCATGACGAATCGGACGGGTCTCCAGTCCAGGCTCTCCACGAATCCTGCCGCGGAGAGGACCGTCAGCACGGCCGCTTCCTGGTCCTGCCGGTGCATCAAGTCCAGGTCGCGGTGGTCTCGGGTCTGCTCGCCGATCAGAGCGTCGATCCCCCATCCCCCGGCGAGCCAGACGTCGGCCTCCGTCCGCCGCAACAGGGTCAGGACGAGCAACACGTCGTCAGCTGTCATCACCCGACGCAGGTTAGAGACGTCCGCGTCGGGCAGCGAACGATTTCTCGCCGACCGGGACGGATGGAGGTCCCAGCAGATCGTGCGTCGGGGCAGCACCGGTTCGGTGATTCCGGCGCACGATGTGCTGCTGGTCTCGGCTTGAACTCCTCGTGGGCGAAACGCTCCTCAAGGGGGGCGAAGGATCCGGCAGGGGCATCGGGAGCGCCTGGCGGGCCTGGTACCGCCCGCTCGCGGAGCCTGTTGCCAAGGGCCCGAACGAGCGGCCCTCTCGTGCCACTTGGCGCCTCGACGGCCCGCTCCGCCGGCTGGAGTGCGACGGGCGGCCTGATCGATACTTCGGCACCTCGCGTGTCCGCGAGACAGAGCCATGACGAAGGCCTCCAGCCGGCCCTGGGTGCCTGGGGGGACTGTCAGTGGTGAGTGGCAGCATCGGGCGTATGGCAGACACCACCACATTCGACTGGCGGACCTTCCTTCTCAAGTGGAGTGGGGAGTGGGCGGATTCCCTGCCGGACGGCGAGACGTTGGGCGCGGACGACGAGACCGCGCGAAGAGCACGGTGGCTGGGGTTCCCCGCCACCTCTGAGGAGCGGGTCGCGGCTTTGGAGGAGCGTCTCGGCCGGCGCGTGCCGCCGTCCTACCGCGAGTTCCTCAAGGTCAGTGACGGGTGGCGGCACGCGGGCGGGTTCGTCTCCTTGCTGGCGGGAGCCGAGGAGGCGCGCTGGCACGACAACGAGTCCGGACTCGCGGACGTGTTCGAGGAGTACCTGGACGAGGACGCCGGGTCCGAGGAACGACGGGAGGCGGACATCTGGCGGCGCGGGCTGCAGCTCGACGTCGTGTCCGACATCACCCACGTCCTCATGGACCCTGAGGACGTCGATGAACGAGGCGAGTGGGCCGTCTACACATGGGCGAGCTGGCGAGCCGAGCCGCCCGAACGCCACACGAACTTCGTTGAGTTCATGCGGGACATGCACCGGGAGTTCCACAGCTTGCAGGCACACAGGAGCGACGGGGAGCCGGTGTTCGTCGACGACACGACGCAGCGGCAGGACACCCGGGTGGAGGAGGCTCGGCTGGAGGCGCTGCGCGGCGGCTGGGAGCGGGCCGTGACGACGCTGGACGAGGCCAGGGGGTACGGGCGACCACGGGCCGCCGGACTGGGTGACCAGATTCGTCGCCTGCTCGGGCAGACCCACATGGTCTACTACGACGGACTGGTGACGGACCCGCGGTACGCGCCCGAGTTGCTGCCGCCGCTGGTCGCCGAGCACGCGGCGCACTCGTATCGGGACGACTCCACGCTGACGTTCCACCTGCGGGGCGCCGACGACGCTCTGGTGTCACTGGCCTACGCGACGCTGGATCAGGTGCGCGACGGCACGTACCGGTACACGGCGACCGGAGCCTTCGGAGCAGCGGTCGAGCGGGCTCGGGAGCTGGCGCGGTGGGGAGACACCGACACCGCGTGGCGGACGCTGACAGACGCACTGCCCCTGTGGGAGCCGCTGGGACCGGACCACCTGGTACCGCTGGGGTGGGTGGCCGATCCGGTCCTCGGGCCGCTGCTGACCCCGGAGCGGGGCCGCGAGCTGTTGTCCACGCCGAGGGGAGGGCAGCCGGGTGAGGCTCCGAGGCCGACGGCCTGGCTCGACCCGGGCGGCCTGGCGTGGCTTGCGGAGCCGGACCCGGGCAACCGTCGCACGTCCTACCGGTTCGTTCTGGTGGAAGGCGTGGAGCCGGAGGAGTTGGCCGGAAGGCTCACGGACACGGACGGGATCGCCACCGTGCTGAACGAACCCATGACCCTCTGGGAGGCGCGTCGAAGGTCGCTCCACGGTCGAAGGGAGTACTCGTCCCACGACGACACCCCTTCCATGGTGGTCGGCCGGGCCGGCACCGGTTGGAGCTTCGCCTTCGACGGCGATCCCACCCCGTTCGACCAGCGGCGGTTCGTCTCCCCGGCCGCAGCCGCCGGCGCGGGCGCCACCCGCGCGGTGGTGGTGTGGAGCGGCCTGAGGGCACGTCACGGGAAGCCGTTCTTCCACCTGTCCGTGGCCCATGACGGTACGGAGCAGTACGCATTCACGTATGCGGCCGGAGAGATCCGGTCGACCGGGGAGATACCACGGGCGCTCGACCCCGGTCGGCTCTTCGGTGACCTGGAGGTTGCTGTCGGGGCTGAACGGTCGATGTTGGAGGCGGTGACCGGGGAGTTCGGTGTCCGTCTACCGCGTCATGCCATCGTGAACGGGCAGCTGCGCACCTTCACCGCCCGTTCGTGGAAGCGGCCGCCGGCGAACGGAGAGACGTACCCGGTGATCCGCCCGCATCGGGTGGGCGTGCGCCTTGCCGACGGGGAGCAAACGGAATGCGGCGAGCCGGGAAGCTCGTAGGGACGGACCAGGTTGCGCAGACCCTCCAGGCGAGGAGGGCCGAGAGCACATGTTCCGACGAGAAAGGGGATCGACTCGGCGGAAGGTGTTGATCAGTTGCAGGCGATGCGTCGCAGAGACTCGGGCCGCCTTCACCGCGTAGGGAAGCTCGAAGCGGGAGCGGTGCTCGTCGATGAAGTCCTCAACCGTCTGAGGGAGCCGTCCGGTGATGCGGGCGGCGGTGCCGGTGACGCCGGCCAGGCTGCCTTCCTGCTGGTCGATGGTGACCGCCTCGAAGTGCTTGAGTTTCGCTGTGTCATCGGCCTCGCCGATGAGCTCCAGGAACGTCGTCACGGTCACCTGCTCGTAGGGAAGGCCGCGACCGAGGACTCGGCTGACCTCTGCCGCCAGTTCCTCCTGGCTGTACTCGACCGGACCCGTGAGGGTGTTCGCGCAGGCCGCCAAGGAGCAGGATCTGGAAACATCACCGCGGCTTCCACCAGGCCCTCCCCGACCGGGTAGGTGAAGTACGCGCGCCGCAGACCCTTCAGAGCGGCACGCACCGCGCGGAAATCCAGGAGGGTTCCGAAGACGACCGCGCGCCCTTGTACCGCAGCCGCTGCGCCCGCTCGTCGTCCGTGCGGACCATGGCCCGGACAGGAAAACCGTTCTCGACCAGGTGATCGACCATCGGCCGGCCGGTGTCTCCGTTCGCCGTCGTGACCAGGATCGTGGCCATGCCCTCACCTCTTCGCTCGGCAGGTCCGGCGGGTGCGGCCGGCTGGGCGGGGCGGATCCGAAGGGTTGTCGTCGGCGGCCAGGACCGTGGCCACCGACGCTTCGCCTGCCGGGCGCCCTCTGGCTCCGGCGGCTCGGGAGCCTCAGGCGTGCTCTTCCGTCTTGTGGGAGTTGGTGAGGGTGAGCGCACCGCCCGCGGCGATGAGGCCGACGATGACGGCCAGCACACCGTAGGTGACCCGCTCGCCGTGGAAGAACGACGCCACCAGCGTGTCGCTCCAGACACCCGCGGGCAGCCGGGTGGTGACCAGTGCGGCGATGAGGGTACCGACCACGGCGGTCCCTATGCTGCTTCCGATCTCCTGGGCGGTGTCGTTGAGCGCCGTGCCGATGGACGTGCGGTTGTCCGGCATCGCGTCCACGAGCGCGATGGCGCAGATGGTCATGACGGTGCGCAGTCCGATGGTCATCACGACCATGCAGAGAGCGATCGTGCCGTATCCGTGGTCGACGCCCCAGGACAGGCCCGCCAGTGAAGCGGTCAGGCAGGCCGCGCCGACCAGGCACGCGACGCGGTGGCCGAACCGCCCCGCGAGCCACTCGGACAGGGGGGTCGCGGCGATCATGGTCACGATGAGCGGCAGGTTCGCCAGGCCCGCCCGCACGGGGCTCCAGCCATAGGCGTACTGGAAGTGGAGGATCAGGCCGAACATCACGGCGGCCATCGCGATGGCGGTGCCGATCTGCGCGATGGCGGCGCCACGGACGGTCCCGTGCGAGAACAGGCGCAGGTCCAGCATGGGCGCCGCGCTGCGACGCTCGTGCCACACGAACACGACCCCCGCGACGATCGCACCGGCTGTCGAGGTGAGGGTGATCGCGGAGAGCCAGCCGTGCTCGACACCGCTGGTCAGCGCATAGCAGGCGAGCCCGATGGTGGTGACGCTCAGACCGGCGCCCGGCAGGTCGAGCTTGTCGCGGGTCAGGTCCTGGGCCCGGTCGGCCGGGACTCCGAGACGGACTCCGATGCCCGCGATCAGGGCGATCGGGGCGTTGACGACCAGGAGCCACTGCCACCGTGCGTGAGCCAGGGCGGTGCCGCCCAGCAGCGGGCCGAGGACGAAGCCGGACATGCCGACGATGATCATCAAGGTCATCGCACGCATGCGCAGTGCCTTGTCGTCGAACAGCCGGAAGACCAGCGAATTGGTGATGGGAGCCATCGCGGCCGCGGCGATGCCCAGGCCGGCCCGCAGGGTGATGAGCTGCCCCGCGGTGGTGACGGCGAGGACGCCCAGGCTCAGCGTCCCGAACACCGCCAGTCCGACGAGCAGAACGCGCCTGCGCCCGATCCGGTCGGCCATGGATCCCGCCGTCAGCAGCAGGCCGCCGAAGGTCAGCGAGTACGCGCCGGTGACCCACTGCAGCGCGGTCGTGCCGCTGCCGAGGTCCCGGCCGATCGTGGGCAACGCGATCGAGAGCAGCGTGTTGTCGACCATCTCGACGAAGAAGGCCAGGCAGAGCGCGGTCAGGGGGATCCATGCCGCGCGCAAGGACGGATAGGTGCGCGACGCGGTGGGCGCGGGAGCGGTCGTGGCCATGGCGGGTCTCCTCTCAGAACGCCGTCGATCCATAGAACGACGTTCGACAATGGAACGAGGTTCGAGAGTAGAACCTCGTTCGATAATTGCGCAAGCTGTGATTGGATGTGGACCATGACTGGCCCGCGACCACGACCCGCCGATCGCCCTTCCCGAGGACGTCAGCGCGCGTCGCACTCCATCGAGGCCGTTCTCACCGCGGCTGTGGCCCTGCTCGACGAAGCGGGCGAATCCGCGCTGACGCTCCGCGCGCTCGCCACCCGACTCGGCACCGGCGTCGGCAGCATCTACTGGTACGTGTCGGGCAAGGACGACCTGCTCGACCGCGCCATCGACCACGTGCTCGGCGGGGTGCTGACCGCCGTCGAAGGGCGGGCGGACAGCAGCGACCCGATCGACGACCTGCGCGACATGGCCGTCACCCTGTTCGACGCGATCGTGGACCGCCCGTGGCTGGGGGTGCACTTCATGCGCAACATCGACCTCCAGGGCAACGCCTTGCGACTCTATGAACTGCTGGGACAACAGACCCTTCGGCTCGACCTCACGCCCCGCCAGCGGTTCCACGCCGTGTCGGCGGTCGTGGGCGTCGTGGTCGGCAACGCCGCCGACATGGGGCAGGAACCGCCCCAGGAGGTACTCGACGGCGTCGTGGACCGCGACGAGTTCCTCAGCCGCTACACCGAGACATGGCGCGGGCTGGACACCGAGAAGTTCCCCTTCATGCACGAGATCGTCGACGAGTTCGACGGACACGACGACAAGGAGCAGTTCCTCGCCGCCCTGGAACTGACCCTCGCGGGTCTCCGTCTCCAGGCCGCTCCCTGACACCGACGCGACCGCTCTCGCCGCACACCGCGCCGGAACCGACCCGGCCGGCCCCACGGTGATCCCGCTCTCCTCCCACCGGGTCCCGTGGTGTCGCCCGGGCTGAGTGGTGTCCCGCGGGCCATGCGACAGGCCGAGCAACTGCTCTACAAAAATAAGGAGTTGGCGCACAGTCAGGTCGGGTCATTCCTGGAGTGGTGGAATCCTGGCCAACTCACGGAATAACAAGTACGGGTATTCCTGACACCGGCGCCAGGCCGATCGGCGCGCTGTGCCAACAGCCCATATCCGTGCGGCGGGTGCAGGACTGCGCTCCCGCCGGACAGAGCATCTCCGTCAACGAGGCATCGGGGCATCGGGGCATCGGGGCATCGGGGCATCGGGACGTACGAGAGCACGCCCGCGACCCGGACCAGGTCGGATCCGGTTGTCGGCCAGGAGAGGGCGACGGTGCGTCCGTAACGGCGAGCGATTCGAGCCCGGTGCGCGGGACGGCTTCCTCCGGGATGCGCCGCACCTGGTCCCGACGGATCCGCGTCCTGTGGGCGGCGACGCCGCGGCGCGGGTGACGCGTGTCGCCAATGAGACATGTCGCAGGTACGACAGCTGACGCTAGTGACGCTTCAGGCTTTATTAGCCAATCCTTTCGGAGGGTTTCACCTCCAGCTGTGCGCACGGTGTTTTACAGCGCAGTAATCGCCTCCACAGCGGCCACAGACGGCGTATCCACGCCGCCAGTTCCGACCGGGCGGCGCCGAGCCCCGCCTGCCCGGGTTGTTCGTCGGCCGTCATCCACCGGCAGCCGCAGAAGGAGTCCGAGTGAGACGATCCCCCCGCAGGTCGGTCGCAGGCGTGCTGATAGCCGGCGCCACGGTGCTCGCGGTCACCGCGTCGTCCGGCACCGCGATGGCCCGTACGTCCCCGGCGCACGCCCGCGCGGTCCAGACGCAGCCGCGGGCGGGCGCTCTGCCCGTCCAGCTCTCCGGGGCGGAGCAGGCGAAGCTCCTCAAGGCGGCTCTGGCGGGCCGAGCCGACACCGCCCGGTCCCTGCGGCTGGGAGCCCAGGAGCAGTTGGTCCCCAAGTCGGTCGCCAAGGACGCCGACGGCTCCGTGCACACCCGCTACGAGCGCACCTTCGCGGGACTGCCCGTCCTCGGTGGCGACTTGGTCGTACACACCGCTGCCGACGGGGTCTCGACAGGGACCGACAAGGCCACGACCGCGCGTGTCACCGTGCCGAGCACCACCGCGACCCGCTCGGCGGCCTCGGCGAGAACCCTCGCGATCGGCCGTGCCAAGGCGAGAGGAGCCGTCAGCCCGACAGTGTCCGGCTCCCGCAAGGTGGTCTGGGCGGCCTCCGGAACCCCGGTCCTGGCCTGGGAGTCCGTGGTCGGCGGCCTACAGGACGACGGCACCCCGAGCCGGCTGCACGTCATCTCGGACGCGAGGACCGGCGCCCGGCTGTTCGAGTACCAGGGGATCGAGACCGGCGTAGGGAACAGCGAGTACAGCGGCAGGGTCACCCTGGGAACAACGTCGTCCGGCTCGACGTACACGATGACGGACAACACCCGCGGCGGCCACAGGACGTACGACCTGAACCACGGTGACTCGGGTACCGGCACCCTGTTCACCAACTCCACCGACACCTGGGGCGACGGCTCGCCGTCCCACGCCGAGACCGCCGGTGTGGACGCCGCCTACGGCGCCCAGGTCACCTGGGACTTCTACAAGAACGTCATGGGACGCAACGGAATCCGCAACGACGGCGCCGCCGCCTACTCCCGCACCCACTACGGCGTCGCCTACGACAACGCCTTCTGGGACGACGAGTGCTTCTGCATGACCTACGGCGACGGTGAGGGCGACAAGCACCCGCTGACCTCCGTCGACGTGGCCGGCCACGAGATGAGTCACGGCGTCACCGCCGCCACCGCGGGTCTGGTCTACGGAGACGAGTCCGGCGGCCTCAACGAAGCGACCTCGGACATCTTCGGCACATCGGTCGAGTTCTACGCCGATAACGCGAGCGACGTCGGCGACTACCTCATCGGCGAGAAGATCGACCTCTACGGTGACGGCACCCCGCTGCGCTACCAGGACAAGCCCTCGCGGGACGGCCTCTCACCCGACAACTGGTCCCCCGGCCTGGGCAATCTGGACGTGCACTACTCCTCCGGCCCGGCGAACCACTTCTTCTACCTGCTGTCCGAGGGCAGCGGCGCGAAGGTGATCAACGGCGTCGGCTACAACAGCCCCACCGCCGCCGGTGTGGCGGTACCCGGCATCGGCCGGGAGAACGCCGCCAAGCTCTGGTACAAGGCCCTGACCGAGCGCTTCACCTCCACCACCGACTACCAGAGCGCCCGGACCCAGACCCTTGAGGCCGCCGCCGACCTCTGGGGCGCCGGCAGTGCCACCTACGCCACGGTCGCCAAGACCTGGGCCGCCATCGGCGTCGTCGCGCGCGTCACGGTCACCAGACCGGCTGACCAGAACACGGTCGTCAGGACTCCCGTACGCCTGCAGGTCCAGGCCGGGAGCAACAACCCGGGAGCGCTGACCTACTCCGCCACCGGCCTGCCCGCGGGTCTGTCGATCAACGCGACCACGGGGCTGATCTCCGGCACCCCGACCACCGTCGGTCTCAGCACCGTGACGGTCAGGGCCAAGGACTCATCCAAGGTGACCGGTTCGGCGACCTTCGGCTGGGGCGTCACCAAGGCCGGCGGCAACGTCTTCACCAACACCGCCGACGTGCCCGTGCCGGACGCAGGCGCGGCCGTGTACTCCCCCATCAAGGTCACCGGTCGTGCGGGCAACGCGCCCAGCACCCTGGCGGTCGGCGTCAACATCGTTCATCCCTACCGCGGTGACCTGGTCGTCGATCTCGTCGCCCCGGACGGCACCCTCTACCACCTGAAGAAGTCCGACGGCTTCGACTCGGCGGCCGACGTCATCCACACCTACACCGTCGACGCCTCCGGTGAAACCGCCGGTGGCACCTGGAAGTTGAAGGTCCGGGACGCATACCACCTGGACAGCGGCCACATCAACAGCTGGAAGCTCACCTTCTGACCGATGCCTGTCCCGGCCGGACAGCGCGCGCGATCGCGGCCCGGCCACGCCAGCCCTACGAGAGGTATCCGACTGATGTCCACCATCCGCCCCGCGGCGGCGATAACCGCGGGCTTGATGCTGGTTGCCGTAGCCGTGCCCGCCGCGTTCGCGGCCCAGCCGGCCCGCACCGAGCCCGTCGGCAAGCCCGCCGCCGCTCCCCCGGCCCACTCCGCGACCGTACGGCTCGTCACCGGTGATCAGGTGACGGTGACGACGCTGCCCGGCGGCCGCCACACCGCGTCGGTTCAGCCCGCCCCCGGACGCGAGCACATTCCCTTCCGGACGCTGGAGGGCGACGACAAGGCACTGACCGTGATGCCGTTCGACGCCCAGGGGCTGGTGTCCGCCGGCACCCTGGACCGGCGGCTGTTCGACGTGACGGCGCTGATCGCCGACGGCTACGACGAGGCCCACACCTCCGCGCTGCCGCTGATCGTCTCCTCGCAGCCGGTGCCCGCACGGGCCGGAGCCAAGGTCACGGCGCAGGCGTCGAAGGCCGCCGCGGTCACCGCCGACCGGCTCGTGGCACTCAAGGCGGCCCGGACCCCCTCCCGTGAACTGAAGAGCATCCACGCGCAGTCGATGCGTGTCGCCGACCACGACCTCGGGACGTTCTGGAAGACACTCGCCCCCGGCACGTCGTCGGACGCCGCGCGCGCGGCGGTCACCCCGAGGATCTCACTCGACGGCAAGGTCAAGGCCCTGCTGGACCGCAGCACCGCCCAGATCAACGCCCCCACCGCGTGGAAGGCGGGCTACGAGGGTCAGGGCGTCAAGGTGGCCGTGCTGGACACCGGTGCCGACGCGAGCCATCCCGACCTCGCCGGGCGCATCGCGGAGGCCAAGGACTTCTCCGGCAGCGGGAACACCGGTGACCACTTCGGACACGGCACGCATGTCGCCTCGATCGTCGGCGGCAGCGGCGCGGCGTCCGGCGGGACCCGCCGCGGTGTCGCGCCGAAGGCCGACCTGCTGATCGGCAAGGTGCTGGACGACAGTGGTTATGGCGACGAGTCGGGCATCATCGCCGGCATGGAGTGGGCCACCGGCGAGCACGCCAAGGTCGTCAACATGAGCCTCGGCGCGTCCATCGAGACCGACGGCACCGACCCGCTGAGCGAGGCCGTCAACACCCTGACCGCCTCCACCGGCACGCTGTTCGTCGTCGCGGCGGGCAACGACGGCCCGGGCACCTCCACCATCGGCACGCCCGGAGCGGCCGATGCCGCACTGACCGTGGGGGCCGTCGACCGCGACGACTCCCTCGCTCCCTTCTCCAGCCGCGGCCCGCGCTTCGGGGACGGGGCGGTCAAGCCCGACGTGACGGCCCCGGGGGTCGGCATCGTCGCCGCGCGCGCGGCCGGTACCACCCTGGGCGACCCGGTCGACGCCCACTACATCTCCCTGTCCGGGACCTCCATGGCCACCCCGCACGTCGCCGGAGCGGCCGCCCTGCTGGCCCAGCAGCACCCCGACTGGCAGGCCCAGCAGCTCAAGGACGCCCTGACCAGCACCGCGCACACGGTGCCCGGAACGAGGGTGACCGAGCAGGGCGGCGGCCGCATCGACCTGGCCACCGCCACCGGCCCGGTCACGGCCACCGGCTCCGTCGCCCTCGCCCCGCTCCAGATCGGCGGGGCCGCGGGACAGCGGCAGACGGCCACCGTCCATTACACCAACACGGGTGACCGCCCGATCACCCTCTCCCTGACGGCCGGCCTGGCCACCGACACGGGCAAGGCGCTCCCGGCCGGAGTGGTCAGCCCGGCCTCCGACACCGTGCGACTGGCCGCCGGAGCCACCGCCGACGTGCCGCTGCGCACCGACGCGACGAAGGCCTTCCGCGGCAACTTCTACGGGTACGTCACCGCGAAGTCCGCGGCCGGCACCGTGGTCGCGCACACCACGGTCTCCCTCGTCGTACACGCCCCGCAGCACCGGCTGACCGTCGTCTACCGAGACCGCGACGGCCAGGTCGTGCCCGGCTCACTGCCGAACATCTGGGGCGCCGACGGCTGGGTGCAGTACACGGACCGGGACGCGGCCGTCGCCGTCGTGGAGGAAGGCACGTACTACCTCAACTCCGGCTTCTACGACACCACGTCGGACGGGGACCAGGTCGGTGACATCGTCGTCCCGGAGGTGAAGGTCACCAAGGACACGACGGTCACGCTCGACGCCTCGCGGGTCACCGAGGTGAAGATCCGCACACCCCGGCCCGCCGAGCAGCACGGCGTCATCAGCACCATGCTGCACCGCGAGATCGACGGCCACGGTCTGCTCCAGGGCGCCCTGTACTTCGACACCGTCAATCATCTCTACATCAGCCCCACCGCTCCGGTCACCGACGGCTCCTTCGAATACCACTCGCGCTGGCAGATGGTGGCCCCGCAACTGCGCGCGAAGGTCTCCGGCACCTCGCAGGCGTTCACCCCGTACTACGAACCGCTCTCCCCGGTCTTCGGGGACCAGGGCGCACGGCTGACCGCGGTGGACGCCGGGTCCGTGACGAAGCCGGAACTGGGCAAGGTGCGCGGCAAGTTGGCCGTCGCCCGCTACGCCTGGCCCACCGGTGACTACGCCGGCTTCTCACGGCTCGCCGCGGCGGCCGGGGCCAAGGCCGTGCTCTTCGCCTGGGAGCCGGGCGGGGGCGCCGCCTGGACCCGGTGGCAGCCGGACGGCGACCGGCTGGCGCTGCCGTCGATGCGGACCAACTGGAAGAACGGGGGCCCGCTGCTGGACCGCATCGACAAGGGCACCACGACGCTGGAGTTCTCCGGCACGGTCGACAGCCCGTACCTGTACGACGTGATGCCGGTCTCGAAGGGTTCCATCCCCCGACAGATGGTCTACACCGTCTCGGACCGCAACACCGCGCGGGTCGACGCCACGTACACACGGACCGGAGCCTCCACCTGGGCCAGCGAACAGCGGTTCGCCTGGCGGCCCTACGAGGACACGGCGTGGAACCAGTACAGCCGGTACGTGCCGGTGGGCCGGGAACGCGTCGAGTACGTGAGCAGTGCCGAGGACACCCTGTGGAACCACTTCGTGCACCACAACGTCGTCTGGATCGCCGACTACCCCCTGCAGGCCGGCTCGCAGGACGCCCCGCACACCTACCGGCCCGGCCAGCACGCCACGGAGCAGTGGTTCAAAGCAGTGGTCCGGCCCTCGATCCCACGCGGCTTCGCCAAGAAGTCGGTACGCAACGGCGACACCCTGTCGGTGTACGTCCCGGAGTTCAACGACTCCGGCACCGGCCACTGGTCGTTCTCCGAACTGCCGTCCTTCGGCGGCGGTGTCGGTGGCACCTCCGCGCGGGACAGCGGGCCCTTTCCCGTGCCGGACACGGCCACAGCGGTGCTGTACCGCGACGGCAAGCAGATCGCCGCGTCCGACAACGGCGCCTGGGGCAACCTGGAGGTGCCCCCGGGCAAGGCCGGCTACACGCTGGATCTGACGACGGCCCGCGATTCGGACGACTGGAGCTTCGCCACCGGCACGCACACGTCGTGGACGTTCCGGTCGGACACCACGACCGGCGCGACCATGCTGCCGCTGCTGCAGGTCGACTACAACGTCCCGGTCGACACCCAGAACCGGATGGGCCGGGACCGCGTGCACACCGTCGGCTTCAACGTCCGTATGCAGGACGGCATGCCCGCACCGCGCGGGGTGAAGCTGAAGGTCGAGGCGTCCTACGAGGACGGGAAGAACTGGATGACGGTGCACACGGCCCGGTACCGCGGCGACGGACAGTTCATCGCCACCCTGGCCCGGCCGTCCTACATCCACGGCGACGCGTACGTGACACTGCGCGTGACCGCGACGGACGCGGCCGGCGACAGCGTCCGGCAGACCGTGGTCCGCGCGTTCCTGCAGCGCGGGCCCAAGTGAGCCGCGGGCAGTAACCGGTGACGTGAACCGTCCCGGCCGGAGCGCGGCGGGTGCCAGGGTCCGATGACCCTGGCACCCGCCGCGCGAGCGGCCCGCGTCGTGGCTGCTCGACCTCGGGGCGGCGGGTTCGGGGTGTCCGGCCAGGCGGCGCTCGGTGAGCCAGGTGACGATCCCGGGGCCCTGAGGGTCGAAGAACGGGGTAGCCGCCGGTGTCCAGGGTGACGGTCAGCGTGCGTGGAATGTCCTTCGCGCCCTGCGGGAGGGAAGGGAGGTCAGGGGCGGACGAGGGCCTTGAGGACCTGCCGGTCGGCCATGGCCCGATAGGCGTCCGGTACCTGGTCGAGGGGGAAGGCGCGGTCGAAGACGCGGCCGGGCTCGATGGTGCCGTCCAGGACGTCGGGCAGCAGTTGCCCGATGTAGGCGCGGGCGGGGCTCGCGCCACCGGTCAGAGTGATGTTGCGCATGAACTCGGCCGGCCCGATCGGCCCCTGCTCGTACTGGGGGACACCGAGGCGGCTGACGGTCCCGCCGTCCAGGACCGAGCCGAGCGCCGTGTCCAGGGCTGAGCGGGTGCCGACGGCCTCGATGACCTTGCCCACGCCGCCGGTCAGTTCCCGGACGCGGGCGATGCCTTCGTCGCCGCGTTCGGCGACCACGTCGGTGGCACCGAAGCGGCGGCCCAGGTCGGTGCGTGTCTCATGACGGCCGGCGAGCAGGATGCGCTCGGCACCGAGCCGTCTGGCGGCGATGACCGCGCACAGCCCGACCGCGCCGTCGCCGACCACGAGGACCGTGTCCCCGGGGGCGACGCCTGCGGTGACGGCGCCGTGATGGCCGGTGGTCATCACGTCCGACAGCGCCAGCAGCGAAGGGAGCAGCACCGAGTCGGCGGCCACCGGAAGCCGTACCAGGGTGCCGTCCGCGTAGGGGACGCGGACGGCTTCGCCCTGACCGCCGTCGACGCCGTCGAAGCCGTAGCGGCCGCCGTTGCGGCAGGAGATCTGCAGACCCTTCGCGCAGTAGTCGCAGGTGTTGTCGCTGTAGGTGAACGGGGCGACGACCAGGTCGCCCGCCTTCAGGCTCGTCACGTCGTCGCCGGTCTCCTCGATGATTCCGAGGAACTCGTGGCCCATGGGACGGCCCGTCCCGGTGGCGGGCATCGCCCGGTAGGGCCACAGGTCGCTGCCGCAGACGCACGCGGCGAGCACGCGGACGACGGCGTCGGCGGGCTGGGTGATCTTCGGATCGGGCCGGTCCTCGACGCGGACGTCTCCGGCTTGGTACATCACTGCTGCACGCATGAGGGGTGTACTCCAGAACGGGGGATCGCTGGGCGGCTCGGGATCAGCGTTCGAGCATCCGGGCCTGTGCTTCGGTGTGGGTGTCGCCGGCGGCGGGCGGAAGGCTGCTGAGCGTGTCGAGCTGCCCGACGGTCAGGGTGACGGCGTCGGCGGCGGTGTTCTCCTCGACGCGGCTGACGCGCTTGGTGCCGGGGATCGGGGCGATGTCGTCGCCCTGGGCGAGCAGCCAGGCCAGTGCGACCTGCGCGGGTGTGGCGCCGACTTCGGTGGCCAGGGCCTCGACCTGGTCGGCGAGCGCGAGGTTGTGCGGGAAGTTCTCGCCCGTGAAACGCGGATTGTCGCGACGGAAGTCGCCCTCGTCGAACTGGTCGGTGGAGCGTACGGTGCCGGTCAGGACGCCGCGCCCGAGCGGCGAGAACGGGACGAGGCCGATGTTCAGCTCCCGCAGGACGGGCAGGACGCGCTCCTCGATGCCGCGGGTGAACAGGGAGTACTCCGACTGCACCGCGGTGACCGGTTGGACGGCGTGCGCGCGGCGGATGGTGTCCGGGCCCGCCTCGGAGAGGCCGAAGGCGCGGACCTTGCCCTCGGCGATCAGCTCCTTGACGGCTCCGGCGGTCTCCTCGATCGGCGTGTTCGGGTCGACCCGGTGCTGGTAGTACAGGTCGATGTGATCGGTGCCCAGCCGCTTCAGGGAGCCCTCGACGGCGGCACGGACGTTGGCCGGACCGGAATCCAGGTTCCAGGCGCCCGCTCCGCCGTGGGAGACCAGCCCGAACTTGGTGGCCAGCACCACCTTCTCCCGGCGCCCCTTCAGCGCCCGGCCGAGCAGTTCCTCGTTGGTGTAGGGGCCGTAGATCTCGGCGGTGTCGATGAGCGTGACACCCAGGTCCAGCGCCCGGTGGACGGTCCTGATCGACTCCGCGTCGTCGGTGCCGGAGCCGGTGTAGCCGTGGGACATGCCCATCGCACCGAGGCCGATCCGGGAGACCTCCAGGTCACGCAGCTTGATGTAGCGCATTTCGTCCTCTTCACATCGTGGAAGGCGCGCGGCACGCCTGCAGGGCCCGCCGGGTCGACCTTGCGGTGACTCCGGCGCCGGCCGGCGTACCGGCATCTTGCGCATCCAGCTTCGCCCGGATCACGCCGACGTGGCAGGGCGGGCTCTTCAGGGGTAACGACAGGGCCCCCCTCCCGTCCGCACGGCGGGGCCCGGACGGGCGAGACTGGGGTCATGGCACCCGAGAGCGCGCACAGCGAGGGCGCGGAGCTGGGCCGCTACCTGCGCGCCCGCCGCACCCAGACCAGCCCCGGCCACGTCGGCCTCACCGTCGGGGCCGGTATCCGCCGCACCCCGGGCCTGCGCCGCGAGGAGCTGGCGACCCTCGCCGGCATCAGTATCGACTACTACGTACGCCTGGAACGCGGCAAGGAGACCCGTCCCAGCCCCGCCGTCCTCGACTCCCTCGCCCGCGCCCTGCACATGGACGACCAGGAACACCAGCACCTGCGTGAGCTCGCCGCCCGCGCCGCCCGCTACACCCCGGAGCCACCGCCCGCCCCGAGCCGTACGGTGCGCCCCCACCTCAGGCTGCTGCTCGAGTCGCTCCGTCCCCACCCGGCCTACGTCATCAGCCGCAGCATGGACGTGCTCGCCTGGAATCCCGGCGGCCTGGCTCTCTACGCGGGCCTGGACGACTGGCCGGCGAAACAGCGCAACCTGGCCCGTTACCTCTTCCTCCACCCCGCCGCCCCCGAGCTCTTCGGCGACTGGGACCGGCAGATCACGGCATGCGTCGCACGCCTGCGCGCCATGGCCGGGACGGCCCCGGACGCTCCCGACCTGACCGGTCTGGTCGGTGAACTCCTCCTGAAGAGCCCCGATTTCGCGGGGCTCTGGGAACGCTACGAGGTGACCGGCCGCAAGGCCGCGCAGAAGACGTTCCGGCACCCCCGCGTCGGCACGGTCACGCTCACCGCGCAGTCCCTGCACGTGGAAGGCACCCCGGGTCAGCGCATCGGCGTCTACACCGCCGAACCCGGAACCCCCGATCACGACGCGGTGCTCCTGCTCGACATGACCGCGCCCGCCGCACGTCCGGCACAGCACGACGCGGCGCACGAATCCGGCTGAGACCAGCCGGTACGGCTCCCGGGTCCCTGCCCTCCCCGCGCGGTGCGCGGAATCAGCAGCGTCGCGGGCGAGGCCCGGATGGATTCCAGCCCGGAAGAACACGTCCGAGCGCCGCCGGACGGGCGGGTCCCTTTCGCCGTACGGCTCATGCCGAGCCGGGGAGGGCGGCCCGCTCCCCCGGTGGCTCAGGCCCGCAGGTAGGTGAGGACCGCCAGGACCCTGCGGTGGGTCCCGTCCGTCAGCGGCAGGTCCAGCTTGGTGAGGATGTTGCCGACGTGCTTTCCGATCGCCGCTTCGGAAACGACCAGCTCCCTGGCGATCGCGCCGTTGGACTTTCCTTCGGCGATCAGAGCCAGCACCTCGCGTTCGCGCGGGGTGAGCCGCTCCAGTGGGTCGCGGCGCCGGCGCAGCAACTGGCGTACCACCTCGGGGTCGACGACCGTCCCGCCGTCCGCCACCTCGTGCAGCGCTGCCACGAACTCCTCGACCTTGCCGACGCGGTCCTTGAGGAGATAGCCGACGCCTGATCCGTCACCGGAGTCCAGGAGTTCGGCGGCGTACGTCCGTTGCACGTACTGGCTGAGGACCAGGACGGGGAGTGCGGGGTGCTTCTGGCGAAGCCGCACCGCCGCGTTCAGGCCCTCGTCCTGAAAGCCAGGCGGCATGCGTACGTCGGTCACGACGATGTCGGGGGCATGGTCCTCGACCGCGGCGACCAGGGCCTGCGCGTCCCCGACGGCCGAGACCACCTCGTGGCCGAAGCGGCTGAGGAGGCCGATGAGTCCTTCCCGCAACAGCACGCTGTCCTCGGCCAGCACTACGCGGAGCGATCGGCCGCCTTGGTCAACTCGCAAGGAAACTCCACACGCAGCAAGGTCGGTCCACCCGGCGGACTGGTCAGGGCAAGTCTGCCATCCAGGACCGACACCCGGTCCGCGAGACCGGTGAGGCCGCTGCCCGCCGAGGGGTCCGCGCCGCCGCAGCCGTCGTCGCGCACCTCCAGGACGAGGCGTCCGCCGTGATGGCCGCCGCTCACCCGGGAGCCGCCGGCCCCGCTGTGCCGGTCGACGTTGGCCAGCGCCTCGCAGACCACGAAGTACGCCGCGGACTCCACCGCCTGGGGTGGCCGTCCCGGTAGTTCGAGGTCGACGTCGACGGGGACCGCGCAGCGGTCGGCGGCGTCACTGACCGCGGCTCGAAGGCCGTAGTCCGTGAGGACCTTGGGGTGGATGCCGTGGATGAGCTCGCGCAGCTCCGCGAGCGCCTTCCCCGCCTCCTCATGAGCTCTGGTGAGTTGGTCGGCCAGCGCGCCGGGCCGGGCGTCGAGGCGGGCAAGGCCGAGCGCCATCGTCAGGGCCACGAGGCGCTGTTGGGCTCCGTCATGCAGATCGCGCTCGATCCGGCGCCGCTCGGCCTCGAAGGCGTCGACCAACCGGACCCGGGATCGGGCCAGTTCGACCACCTTGGCGTCGAGCTCGCCCTCCCGGGAGGCGATCAGCAGCCGGGCCAGTCCGGCGCGGGCGCCCGCCGCGACGCCGAGTACGTAGGCACACAAGCCCATCAGGAGCAGGCCCAGCAGGGCGACACCGAAAGCGGTCGGCCAGGTGGTGACCGTCCACTCCTTGAGCACCTTCGCCTCGTGGCCGTCGCCGACCGTGGCCATCACCAGCGGAGTGACGACCATGGACAGGGGGAAGACCAGGGCGACCGTGACGGCCAGCGCGTCCACCGGCCACAGCAGTACGGCGAACAGCAGCGCGTACCCGAGCTCCCGCCAGGTCGTCTGTTCCCGCAGCCGGGTCCTCAGCCAGGCCCAGAGTCCCGGCGCGGTCGGCACCTGGTGCCGGCCCGGCATCGGGTCGCGGTCGACCAGGCGCACCCTGCGCCGCTCCGCCCAGGCCACCGGGATCCCGGTGAGAGCGGCCATGACGAGCAGCGGAAGCCCCACCAGGACGACGGCGAGCGCACCGCCGACCACTGCCGGCGTCACGATCCCCACCAGGGTGACGGCGCCGGTGACCGCGCCGCTGAGCAGATACGCGGCGGAGCGCCAGGGCCAGGCCGACAGCAGGAAGCCCGGCCGGGACATGGCCTGCCACACATTGCGAGGGTGCATGGGGACGACCGTAGGCGGCCGCACCGGTGCGGTGCCATCGGGCCAGGGTGCGTAGCGGGGGTAGGGCCCGCACTACCCCAAGTCTCGTCCGGGCCGTACTGCGGGGCGAGGGTCTTCCGCGGTTTCGTGGAGGCATCGACGAGCCGAGGAGCAGGTACCGGTGGGAGAACATGTGAACAACGACGCGGTCCGATTGCGCTCCGTGACCCGGCGTCACGGCTCGGGCGGCGCGTCCGTCACCGCCCTCGACCAGGTGTCGCTCACCTTCCCCAGGGGGACGTTCACCGCCGTGATGGGCCCTTCCGGGTCCGGCAAGTCGACCCTGCTGCAGTGCGCCGCGGGTCTGGACCGGCCCACGTCCGGTTCGGTCACCTTGGGCGACACGGAGCTGACCGGGCTGAGCGAGACCGAGCTGACCCTGCTGCGCCGTGCGCGCGTCGGTTTCGTGTTCCAGGCGTTCAACCTGCTGCCCGCGTTGACCGCCGAGCAGAACGTGGCCCTGCCGCTGCGGCTGGCCGGCCGCCGGCCGAAGAAGGCCCGGGTGCGGGAGGTGCTCGAAGAGGTCGGACTCGTGGACCGGGCGCGGCACCGGCCGACGGAGCTGTCCGGCGGCCAGCAGCAGCGGGTTGCCCTGGCCCGTGCCCTGATCACCCGTCCCGAAGTGCTGTTCGGCGACGAGCCGACCGGCGCGCTCGACTCGCGGACCGGTCGTGCGGTGCTGGCGCTGCTGCGCGGAATGGTGGACCGGGACGGCCGGACGGTCGTCATGGTCACGCACGACCCGGTGGCCGCTTCCTGTGCCGATCGCGTCGTCTTCCTCGTCGACGGCCGTGTCAGCGGGGAGCTGATCGGCGCGTCGGCCGGGGACATCGCGGCGCGCATGACCGACCTTGAGGCGGCGCCGTGTTGAGCGTCGCGCTGCGTACCCTGCGCACTCGCTGGGTCACCTTCGTCGGCAGTTTCCTCGCTCTCTGCCTGGGTGTGGCGCTGATCGCCGTGATGGGACTGGCCCTGGCGTCCTCGCTGGACGCACCCGACCGGCGGCCCGAGCGGTTCGCCGCCGCGCCGGTCGTCGTCAAGGGCCAGGACACCCTCGAAGTGCCCACTTCTCGGGGCGACCGCAGGCAGGAGCTCGCGCGGCCACGTGCCGTACCCGCCGACGCGGTCGCGAAGCTGCGCGGCCTCGGGACCGTCGTCGAGGACCGGTCGTTCGCCGTGCGGGCCGAGGGCGGGCCCGCGGATCTGGTGGGCCACCCCTGGTCCACCGCGGCCTTCGCACCGTACGCGCTCGACGCGGGACGCCCGCCCGAGGCCTCCGACGAGGTCGTCGTCAGCGGTGGTTGGGCCCGACCGGGCACCCGGGTGCGGACCGGCCGCGGCACCGTGCGCGTCGTCGGCACCGTCGCCGGGCTCGGCTTCGAGAACGCCGTGTTCTACACCGACGCACGCGCCGCCGAACTGTCGCCGCACAGCCCGCAGTTCGTGGTCGACGCCGATGCCGCGGCCGTGCGCGAGGCGGTGCGTGGCAGCGAGGGCGTCCAGGTGCTCACCGGGGACGCGCGCCGGTACGCCGACGCCGATCCCGGCCGGGACGGCGAGGCCCTCACCGCGATGAACGCCATGTTCGGCACGGCCGGCGGTGTCACCGGGTTCGTGTCGGTGTTCGTGGTCGCCTCGACCTTCGCGTTCGCGGTGGCGCAGCGGCGCCGTGAGTTCGGGCTGCTGCGCACCGCCGGGGCGATCCCGGGGCAGATCCGTCGCATGGTCGTCTCCGAGGCACTCGTGGTCGGTGTGCTCGCCTCGGCCGCCGGCTGCGTGCTCGGCTCCTACGGTGCTCCGAGGCTCGTCGAGTGGGCGGTCGACGAGAGCCTCGCGCCCCGCTGGTTCACCCTCGGTGACTACACCTGGCCGTACCACATGGCGTTCTGGACGGGCCTGTTCGTGGCGCTGTGCGGTGTGCTGGCCGCGTCCTGGCGGGCGGGCCGTACCGGTCCCGCCGAGGCGCTGCGCGAGGCGTCCGTGGACACCAGGCCGATGACGTACGGCCGTTGGCTGTCCGGCGCGATCCTGCTGATCACCGCCATGGTGACCCTCGTCCTGGCCCTGCTGACGAACCCGGGCGACCTGCTCCAGCGCAAGACCTATGTGAGCCGCCCCATGCTGCTGATCACCGCGGTCGCGCTGCTCGCGCCGGTGGTGGTGCGGCCACTGGTCCGGCTGGTCGCCTGGCTTCCGGCCCGGCTGCCCGGCGCCGTCGGGATGCTGATGCGGGAGAACGCCGCGGCCGGGGTGCGCCGTACCGCCGCCGTCGCGGCGCCGGTACTGGTCACGGTCGCGCTCGCCGGTTCGCTGCTGGGCGCCACCGCCACCCTCGGCGCGGCGAGGGCAACCGAGGCGCGCCAGCGGACGGCCGCCGACTTCGTGATCACCGCGGCGGGCGACACCGGTTTCGACGAGGCGACGGTGCGGCGGCTCCGGGCCGTGTCGGGCGCCGAGGTCTCGGCGAGTTCGTCGAGCGCCGTGTACGTACTGGAGGACGGCGTCGCGCTCATCAGGTCCGAGGCCCGGGGCGTCGAACCGGAACCGCTCGCGGCGACGGCCCGTCTCCCGCTCGCCGCGGGGAAGGTGAGCGATCTGGACGACGGCTCGATCATCGTCAACGAGGAGTGGGGGAAGCACACGGTGGGCGAGCGGGTCGACGTGTGGCTCGGTGACGGGACGAGGAAGTCCTTGAGGATCGCCGCGGTGATGACCGTCGGCACCGGCGACAACGGCGTCTACGTCACCCCGGTCAACGCCGCCGAGGCGCCCGTCGACCGGGTCGACGTACGCCTCGCGGGCGGGGCCGACGCGGACATCGTGGCCGCCGGTCTGCGTCAGGCGGTGCGTGCGTCGGGCGGGGCCGTCCTCACCAGGAACGCCTGGGTGCGCGCGGCGTACCCCGAGACCGACCGGACGACCCGGACGGGCTTCTTCCTGGTCCTCGGGATCGCTCTCGTCTACACCGGCATCTCACTGGCCAACACGATGGTCATGGCGACCTCCGACCGGGGGCGCGAGCTGGCCGCGCTACGGCTGGCCGGCGCCACCGGCCTGCAGGTGCTGCGGTTGGTGGGCGCCGAGGCACTGCTGGTGGTCACGGTCGGCGGTCTGCTGGGCGCGCTGGTCGCCGTGGTCAACCTGCTGGGCATGTGGACCGCGCTGGGCCTGCTCTCGGTGTGGACGTCCATCGAGATCCCGTGGGCGGCGCTCTCGGCGGCTGTGGGCGCCTGCGCCGCGCTCGCCGTGGTCTCTTCGATCACTCCGGTCGCTCTCTTCCTGCGCCGCGGAGCGGTGGAGCCGGCGGGCACACCGGAGTGACCGTCGCGTACCCGTCCGCGCCGAGGAGCCGCCGTGGCCGCGGAGCTGCCGCAGAGGAACCTCAGGGTAATATTTAGATGCATTCGCCCTATTTGCAGAGCGGAACGTCACCACCATCGCACGTCCTGCCGCTCAGAGTGACCAGGAGGCGAGTTGGCATCTACCGCAGCCCGAGCCGGGAGTCACCCCCAGCCGCCGGGGCTGAGCTTTCCGGCCGCCTCGCACACGACGCGGCACGGCGCGGAGACGCTGGCCATCGCCCTCAAGGCCACCGAGTGCCTGGACGCGCGGGGCGCCCTGCTGCACCGGTGGGACCCCGCTGCCCGTCGGCTGCATCTCCTCGCGTCCAGCGGGTTGGCCACGGAGAGCGTCCAGGCCTGGACGGAGCTCTCCGACGGGCTGGACGTGGCGCCCGTACGCGCCCTGCGGCGCGGTCACTACACCTGGGTCGCCGGGGACAGCCTGGGCACAGGGGGCGGCGGCGTGGCAGCGGTACCGCTCCTGGGCGCCGAGGGGCCCATCGGTGTGCTGTCCGTGATCACAGCGGGGCCCGGCGAGCCGGAAGAGGCACAGCGTTCCTTTCTGCGATCGGTGGCGGGATGGGCCGCCGCGCGCCTGGACGACGCGCCCGGCACGCCGCCCGCCCGTCCTTCGACGGCCGGCTCCGAGCGCATGGTCCAGATGGGCAAGCTGACCTCGGCGCTCGCCGAGGCGGTCACCTCACGGGAGGTCGTCCAGGCCGTCGCAGCCCATGTCATGCCTCCGTTCGGCGCCGACGGGCTCATCGTGTGGGTCTTCGAAAGCGGCCGACAGCATGTGGTCGACTCCGCCGGCTACACGAAGGAATTCCTCACCCGGCTCGACGGGCTCGCGGTCACCGACTACCCCGTGGCCGCCGACGTCTTCGGCACGTGCACCCCCCGGTTCATCGAATCGGCCGCCGAGTACCGCCGCCGCTACCCAGCGCTCAAACCGATACCGGCGGCGTCCCGGAAGAATGCGTGGGCCTTCCTGCCCATGATCGCCTCCGGGAAGGCCATCGGCATGTGCTTGGTGTCCTTCACCCGGCAGCGCTCCTTCTCCGACGAGGAGCGCACGCTGCTGACCGCTCTGAGCGGTCTGGTCGGCCAGTCGCTGGCGCGGGCCCGGTTGTACGACGTGGAACACGCCCAGGCCCAGGACCTGCAGCGCGGGCTGCTGCCGCGGACACTGCCCCGCCTGCCCGCCGCCTGCGCTGCCGCACGCTACCTGCCCGCGGGCAGGGGCCAGCAGGTGGGCGGCGACTGGTACGACGTGCTCCCGCTGTCCGCGGACAGGGTCGCCCTGGTGATCGGCGACGTCATGGGGCACGGCACCCCCGAAGCCGCCACCATGGGTCAGCTGCGCACCGCCGTACGCACCCTCGCCGACCTGGACATCCCCCCTGCCGAGCTGCTCAGCCGGCTCAACGACCTGGTCAGGGAACTGAGCGAGGACTCCTACGCCACGTGTCTGTACGCCGTCTTCGACCCGATCACGCGGGTCTGCACGCTCTCCCTGGCGGGTCATCCCCCACCGGTCGTCGTCCACCCCGACGGCACCGTCCACAAGCCCGACCTGGCCGCCGATCCGCCGCTGGGAGCCGCGGAGCCACCGTTCGAGACGCACCAGATCGTCCTGCCCGAGGAGAGCCTGCTGGTCCTGTACACAGACGGACTGGTCGAATCCGCCACCCGCTTCATCGATCAAGGACTGGACCGACTGCGACAGGTGCTCGCCCAGCACGCGGCCTCCGCCTTCACGTCGTGCGACGAGGACGACGACGTCCGGCGCCTGGACGACCTGTGCGAGACGGTGATCTCGGCCCTGCTTCCCGACCACGACCGGACGAACGACGACGCGGCGCTGCTGATCGCCCGCGTCCGGGCGATCGGCCCCGGTGACGTCGCCTCCTGGCTCCTTCCCGACAATCCCCGCGCGGCCAAACAGGCCCGCGAACACGTCCACACCCAACTGGCGGCCTGGGACCTCGACGAGCTGGCGGTCACCACCGAGTTGCTCGCCAGCGAACTGGTCGGCAACGTGATCCGGCACGCCAAGGGCCCCATCCAGCTGCGCCTGCTCCGCAGCCGCTCCCTGACCTGCGAGGTCTACGACGGAAGCCTCAGCACTCCGCGTATCCGCCACGCCGCCCACACCGACGAGGGCGGCCGGGGCCTGCAGCTCATCGCCGCCCTCTCCAAGCGCTGGGGCACCCGGTACCACCACGAGGGCAAGTGCATCTGGACCGAGCAGGACATCCCGCACCACGCCGCTTGACGGAGCTCGCGCGCGTTCCGCACCGGAGCGCGCGGCCTGGTGAGGTGTTCGCTCGCGGTTCCGTCACCGGCGTCACGGGGACCGGCACACCCGCTGTGCGCGCATACGGCTCGCCGGCAGCGGGTTGCGCGACCTCTCGCCTTCCGCCTCGCCGACGGCTCCAGGCCGGACCGTGAAGCCGTGATGAAGGAATGCGATCTGCAGAGACTGCGGCACGGCAGAGGTGACGTTTCGAAGACGCCCCAGCGGGCCGGCGCCTGGGGATCATCGGTGGATTTCAAGTTCTGCCGTTACTTCACAGACTGTGGTGCGGAGACGGCGTGCCCGGACGAATGCCGACGGAGCCGGTCGGCACACGGTGCCCGCCCGGAACGTGCCGAGGACGCTCGGCGAACGGAGTCACCGTGCGCGAACTCCTTGAAGCCAGAAGTCGGCGGGGGCAGGTGGGGCGTCCCGGATCCAGAAGTCCCTTCGCCGGTGTGAGATCCGCGTGACGGGGAACCCGCTTCATCAGAGGGCTTGTGCCACCGGTAGGGGATGCGTGTGCGCGCGGACCGGTCTGGGCGGCTCCCAGGGCGGCTTCACGTCACCTGTCGACTTTGCAGAGAGCCTTGCCCTCATGACGAGTACCACGCTTTCTCCTCTTGGCTCCGACATCGCCGGCAGTGACTTCGCTCGTTTGTCGAGGAAGATCACGGATGCGGGACTGCTGGGGCGCCGGCCCGGCTACTACACGCTTCGGATCATCACGGTCGCCGCGCTCTATGCCGGCGGATGGACCGCCTTCGTCCTCGTGGGCAGCAGCTGGTGGACATTGACAGTCGCCGCCCTGCTGGCCGTCGTCTTCGGCCAAGTCGCGCTGGTCGCCCACGACGTGGCTCACCGCCAGGTGTTCCGGCGGCGCCGGGTCAGCGACGCATCCGGGCGGACAGCCGCAGCGAGTATCGGCATGGGGTACGGCTGGTGGCAGGACAAGCACACCCGTCATCACGCCAACCCCAACAACGAAGACCTGGACCCGGACCTCGACCCCGACCTGCTGGTCTGGTCACAAGATCAGGCCCGGGTCGCCTCGGGACTGCCTCGCCTGCTCGGCCGGTGGCAGGCTTTCCTGTTCTTCCCGCTCCTCACGCTGGAGGGCTTCAACCTGCACGTGTCGAGCGGGAGGGCGCTGGCCAACCGCTCGCTCAAGCACCGGCCCCTCGACGGCGCCCTGCTGTTCGCCCACTGCGCCGTCTACCTGACTGTCCTTTTCTGGTTCCTGCAGCCCGGCATGGCCCTAGCGTTCCTCGCTGTTCACCAGGGTCTGTTCGGCCTCTACCTAGGCTCCCTCTTCGCTCCCAACCACAAGGGCATGCCGATCCTGAAGGCCGGCGACCGCCCGGACTTCCTCCGCCGCCAGGTTCTCACCTCACGCAATGTGAACGGTGGCTGGTTCACCGACATCGCCCTGGGCGGGCTGAACCACCAGATCGAGCATCACCTTTTCCCCAGCATGCCCAGTCCCAACCTGCGCAAGGCCCGGGTCCTCGTCCGGCGCCATTGCGAGGAGCTCGGCGTGGACTACCTCGAGACCGGGCTGATCGTCTCCTACCGACAGGCGCTCAGCAGCCTCCATCAGGCAGGGGCGCCCCTCCGGCGTGGCAGCGCGCACGCCTAGTACTCCAGTGCGACTTCGTGGTTGAGGGAGGATCGTGCTGATCAGTGAGCCGTTGCGTCGAGACGAAGCCGTGCGGGGATGACGGGGCGCTCGCCGGGTCCGGGGTTGCGATTGGCGTTCCCTGGGGTCCGGGGCCCTTCGAAGGAGAACCCGAGTTCGGCCAGGAACCCTGTGCCTGGCTGCCAGCCTTCAACTGCCGAAGCAACCACTTGGGTGTAGTCCTGTGCGGCGAGTTCACGGAGGAGGGCGGAGGCCACCAGACGGCCCAGCCCCTGGCGCCGATATGCAGGGTGGATGAGGAACAGGCCGAGCGAGCAACCGTCTGGCGTCGGATACCGGAGCACGGCATCGATCACGCCGACGATTCGGCCGTCGACGGTGATGACGAGGAGAGCCTTGTCCTGGAAGGCCGCACCCTCAGGCAAGGCGTAGTACAGGCTTTGGACATCGCCGGGCGCGGCAGGTTGGCTCGTGGTGGCCCTGAACCAGTCTTCAGCCCCGTCGAACAGTGCGAGCACGTCCTGCTCGTCAGCCGCTTCCAGATCTCTGATTTGGACTTTTCGGTCACCGAGTACAAGGTCCAGCAACATGGCGGCAGCCTAATTCCAGGGTCGCCGTCTGCACTGGGCCCGGTGGCAACAGGAACGGCCACCACGTGATGATCGGGGGTTGTGTGGACTCCTGAAGATCGTGCGGTGAGCGTAGACCCTGCCCGCTGGCGGGCGATGTTCGACCAGATCACGGCCAGAATCACGGGCCACTTCCGGAGAGTCGAACCTCGCGCCACCGCCCGCGCCTAGCTCCTTGGACTGCTCTCCGGCATCGAGCGCAAAAACTGCTGGCGCCTGGCCGAACATGCCGGCCACGCCCGCCCGGGACCGATGCAACGCCTGCTGCGAAGCGCCCGCTGGGACGCCGCCGCGATGCGCGACGACGTCCGCACCTACGTCCAGGAACACCTCGGCGCCGGAGAAGGCGTACTCATCGTCGACGAAACCGGCTTCCTGAAGAAGGGCCGCGCCTCCGCGGGAGTGCAGCGGCAGTACACCGGCACGGCAGGACGGATCGAGAACAGCCAGGTCGGCGTCTTCCTCGCCTACGCCTCCGGCCACGGACGGGCCCTGTTCGACCGTCGCCTCTCCTGCCCGAACACACCTGGTGCCACGACCAGGAACGCCGGACCCAGGCCGGCATCCGCGACGAGCTGGAGTTCGCGGCCAAGCCCCGCCTGGGCGCCCAGACGATCGCCGGGGCTCTCGACGCCGGGGTCACCGCCTCCTGGGTCACCGGCGACGAGGCCTACGACCAGGACCCGCACCTGCGCGCGGCCCTGGAGGCCCGCAAGGTCGGCTACGTCCTCGCGGTCGCATGCACCACGAGGGTACGCATCAACCACGGCCGCACTCCGGTCCAGGCACAGGTCGTTGCCGATCGGCTGCCTGCCTCTGCCTGGCACCGGCAATCCGCGGGAGCAGGCGCGAAAGGCGCGCGCTCCTACGACTGGGCCTGGATCCACATCGGCAAGGACGATCACCGCTACCTGCTCATCCGCCGCAACCCCAGCACCCGTGAACTGGCCTTCCACCGATGCTGGTCACGGACCCCGGTGGCGCAGTCCGAGCTGGTCCGCGTCGCCGGCATCCGCTGCAGCATAGAGGAATGCTTCCAGGCCGCCACAGGCCAGATCGGCCTGGACCACTACCAGGTCAGGCAGTGGACCGCCTGGCACCGGCACATCACCCTCGGCATGCTCGCCCTCGCCTCCCTCGCCGCTCCACGTCGCCCTGCCGACGCCAACCGCCACGCCCGCAACAGCGAGCCGATCAGCCTGACCGGCCCGGAGATCCGCCACCTACTCGCAGCGATCTTCAGGCCACTACTGCCCTCAGCCGGTCTCCTGCCGCACTGGTCGGCCTGGCGGAGACAGCATCAAGCAACTGCACGCCGCAGCCACTACCGACGACGACTCCTCAAACCCATAGATCACGAAGTCGCACTGGAGTACAGGGCGTGCAGCTGTACGTCCCTCGGCGGGGACAGCGTCGACGGCGGGTGAACGTGCTGCCGCGCGGGCCGACGACCTCGTGCCCTGCGCGAGTGATCCTCGGCGGAGTGGGTCTGCCACCGCGGGCTCCGGCGGCCCGCTGAGGAGAGGTGCGAAGCAGGCGCCATGCGCGCGTGACCGGGCAGGGCGGCGGCCCGGCGGTGATGCTGTCGCACGCTCTCGGATGCGTCGAGAGCATGTGGGGTCTGCTCACCCCTGTGCCGGCACGAGACTCGCCGTCAGCCCGCGTGCACATGCACTCCGCCCGCCCCTGACCACACAACGCGCGCAGTACATTGGAAGGGAGACGGCTCGCCCCCGGGTTGTCGCCCGGAAGAGCGGCTTCGGCGGTGCGCCGGTGGCCTGCGGCCCGTGCGGGCACCTCGCGAGAGTGCGATGCCCGGGAGGGAGAGAGCATGATCCAGGCAGCCGACATCCGTGAGTGGCGCGATCATGACGTGGTGGACACGAAGGGCCACAAGATCGGCGTGCTCGAAGCGATCTACGTGGACACCACCACCGACAAGCCCGCTGTGGCCACCGTACGCACCGGGCTGCCGACCCGGCAGCGCCTGGTCTTCGTCCCTCTCGACGACTCGCTCCTGGGACCCGGCTACCTGAAGGTCTCCTACCCCAAGAAACAGGTGCGGAAGGCTCCTTCGATCGGCACGGACGGCGTCCTGCCCGCCGAAGAGGAAGCGGCCATTTTCCAGCACTACGACATGTCGTATCAGCCGGGCAGCCAGGGCGAACGGCACCTCGCGCGCCGCTGAGTGTCCGCCCCGTACGGCAGGCCCCTGGCCCCGATCCGTACCGGCGCGATCCAGCCACCCGAGCGGAGCCGGTCGCCGGATCCGCCTCAGTTCACGGAAGGCATCCAGCTGATGGTGATCTTCCTTCTCCTCCTTCTCGTGGCCGTCGCGCTCGGAATCATCGGTGTCGCGGCCCACGGCCTGGGATATCTGCTGATCATCGGCATCGTCGTACTCGTGGCAGACATCGCCATCGCTGCCGCGCGATGGTCCCGGCGCACCGCCCGCCACGCGGGACGCTGAGCGCCGACGAGAGCCGCGTACCGCCGGCCACCGCGGGCATCCATGGCGTTGCCACCAGCGGCCCGACCCTTCCCAGGAGTATCCTTTAAATACTGAGGATATTCCGCACACCGGCTTCGATGCCGGTGCCGTCCCCGGGGATCGACTACGCCAGGCCGGTCCAAAGACCGGTCCGGGGCAAGGTTCGCACGATGATCGCAACCACTGTCGACAAGCCCGCAGTCGACATCCCGAACTCCTCCGCCTCACCCGGGTCCCTCCGCCTGCGCCTCGCGCCACCCGGCACCTCCCCCGCCCTGATCGACGGCGCGTGGTGGCCACACTCCCGAGATCTGACGGCAGAACTCCCCGCGCTTGTGGCTCTGCTGGATCCGCTGTGGGGGCGCATCACGCGCGTCACCGTCAATCCCGCGCTCTGGCCGGTCATCCCCCGCAAGGTTCCTGTGCAGGGGCACGTGGTGAAGGTGGGCTGGTTCGAGGCCGAGCAGGACCCGCACGCACTGCTCCTGCTCTCCTACACCGCGGGGCGCTGGGATCTGCTGGTGGTTCCGCCCGAGACCGACAGCGTCACGGCCGCCCGCCTCATGGCTGCGGCCGCAGACCCCACACGGCACCTCACGGCGAGCGCCCTCCTCCTGGAGGACGACCTCCTGGTGGCCGCCGAAGCCGAAGCCGCGCGGGACATGACGGGAGAGAAGGTCTGGGAGAACGAGGGTGGACACGAGGCCCACCAGGCTTTCGGCCTCGTACCGACCACCACCGGCTTCGTGCCGAGGCCGACCGACGGCGTGTGACCGGCGAGGAAGACACGTGAACGAGCAGGAAGGCTCACACCAGATGGCGAGCAGCGTGGACCCACTGGGGACTTCGTCCGACGGCCAGGCCGAAGTGCGAATCGTTGCCGGGTCCCCCGCTGCCGCCCGCCGAATCGCCGAGGTCCTGCGGAGATGCTTCGCCGCCACCGAGCAGCGCAGCTACCCCGCGGGGCTCGACGGAGGCACCCGCCTCGAACTCACCGTGGACACGACCCGCACTGCGGAGCCTGCACGGTCCTGGCTGGAAAGCAGTCGTCCCTAAGGGCTGTCCCGTGATGCCCGGCGGGCGCACGACGACAGCTACGGCACCTCGCCGCGTCGTCGGATCGCCCGAACACACCCAGCATGAGGACGACCCTCCGCCTTGCGACGCACCGCATCTGACGCCGCGCGCTGATCCACCGGGGATCACGGGACAGCCCTTGGACCGACGACCTTGGACCGACGACCTACGAATGACGGCGGAAGCACCGCCGGCACGGGCTGCGACCGGCCGCAGTCCGTGTGCGTCGGTGACGGCGACGGTTCTGGCCTTGTTCTACGCACCTGACGGGTGTTGACCGTAAGGTGGACGGCCAGCACCCGTCTTGCTCACTCAGCCTTGCGTGGCTAGCTGTTCGGGGCGTCGGGCCAGGGCGAAGGAGCCGAGGGCCGCGGCGACGGTATGGCGGAGCTTGATGGCGGGGAGATCCCTTCCGAAGATGATCAACGGTTGCTGCGGGCCCGACCCTAGGAGCAACGCCACAAGGCGAATCGATCCGCCACCGCCACACCCCGCGGCGCGTTCACGCACCACCACCCGTTCGGCTGATTCCGCTCGAAGGGTATCTGCGGCCCTGACCCGCCCACATCGGAGAGGAACGTGCGATCGGCAGGACCAGCGTCACCGAGTACCCGTCCACCACCAGGCGGTGCGGGGATCACCGCACCACGGGCAGAACCTCCTGGAAGGCGAAGACGGCTCCCAGCGACCGGGCGCCCAGACCGGTGGCCGGTGGTGACACCAGCCACCGCACCGGGAGTTCACTGAGAACGCGCCGGTTCCGCCTCCGAGGCCCGCTCGTTGACAGGTCTCAACGGCCAGGTGAGATACACCCTCGACCGTCGCCGTAGAGCGGTGCGCCCATGGACACGGTCGGACAGATCCTGTGGCTCGGCGCGCGCCACATTCCCCATAGCGGCACGCTCGAACCGGACATGAGCGTGTTGTCGTTCCACACGCCGTCAGGCGACTTCGCCGCGGCCCCATTCACCGGGCTGAGTGTTGTAGAAGTAGTCGCGGTTCCAGCTGATCTTGCCGTCCACCACCCGCGTGATCGCCATCACGTCGAAGACAAGGAGGATCTTGCCGTCCTTGTCCAGGATCTTCTCGATCCGCTGGCTGAGGACGATGTCCTCCTGCTCGACGAGGTACTTGACCTCGAAGTGGTAACCCTCTGCACCCAGCTCCACGCGGGCTCGCTCGAGGTCGGCCACCAAGTCATCGAGGGAATTGACGGGTCTGGCCTCGGCGAGAACCGACTCCCACGCCACGACGTCGTGAACGAGTCTTTTGCAGGTGGCCACAGCTTCATCGCAGGTGGGTCCGAAATTCTCCCAGAAATCCCGGACCACGACTGCTGCCGATACGTTGGTCATTGGTTCCTCCCCTGAATAAAGGCAATCCCGGGCGACCGTTCAGGTGGCCCGATGCGAGAACGTTCATCCCACCGATCCTTGAACGGGTCGGACCCCCGCGCGGGTTCTACCGGGCGGTCGCGGTGTGGCACATAGCACAACCTCCATGACGGACGCGACCGGTGCGTGTCGGCCGGAAAACGCGTCTCGGCAACTCCGTTGACGCAGCCCGACCCCGACCCCTACTTTGCCGGGGCCATGTCAAAATGATGTGAGGAGACCAGCATGGGCTCGCGAAAGAATCCAGGCCGCGTCAGAGCCGCCTGCGTAGTGGGTGCCCTGACACTCGCCGCCGTGGCCAGTGGAACTCCCGCCTACGCCGGCGCAAGCTGCGGAATCACGGGGTGCTCGTCCGAGGTGAACGACAGCGCCTACTCGGCGACCGCCCTGAAGAACTGGTGTACCAGCGGCGGCGGCACGGGAGACCTCACCGCGACCAAGCCCACGTGCACCGTCGACAACGTGCAGCAGACGACCTATTTCCTCTCCTCCGGCGGCGGTCACACGCCCTACAAGGAGGACTGGGACGTCCTCCAGATCGATGCCGGCTGGTGCTACAAGGTCCACTTCATCGTCGACTTCGGATCCGACTTCACCAAGACCTACGACCGGCGCGGCACCTCGGCCGCGTACGTCAAGGTCTCCGACAACGCGGACGCGCACGTACAGGCCCAGTCCACCAGTGGCTGCCCCTGAACTGAGCCGTTGAGGAACGGAGTTCGGCGCGGCGTGGATCGGGAGGCTCCTGGGGCGCCGGCCCCCGGGGTCTTCGCTCCGCGGAGGGCCACGGGGGCTGTCGGCCGGGTCGCCGGTGGGCGGATGGTCAGTGCCGGCCGAGTTCCGGTGCCACGTGGGTGAGGATGCTCTCCAGTACGTGGGTGTTGTAGTCGACTCCGAGCTGGTTCGGGACGGTGAGGAGCAGGGTGTCCGCGGCCTGGATCGCCTCGTCGTCCCGGAGCAGTTCGACCAGTCTGTCCGGCTCGGCGGCGTAGGAGCGTCCGAAGACGGACCGGGTGACGTCGTCGTGGGTGCCGACCTGGTCGCGGGAGTTGCGGTCGTGGCCGAAGTAGGCGCGGTCGAGGTCGTTGGTCAGGGCGAAGACGCTGCGGGCGACCGAGACCCGCGGCTCGCGGGTGTGACCGGCGTTCTTGTAGGCCTCGCGGTAGGCCTCGATCTGTTTGCGCTGCTGGACGTGGAGCGGCTCGCCGCTCTCGTCGGCCTTCAGTGTCGAGCTCTGCAGGTTCAGGCCCAGTTCCGCGGCCCAGACGGCGGTCGCGTTCGACGCGGAGCCCCACCAGATCCTCTCCCGCAGTCCCTCGGAGTGCGGTTCGAGGCGCAGCAGTCCGGGCGGGTTGGGGAACATCGGCCGTGGGTTGGGGCGGGCGAAGCCCTTGCCGGCGAGGACCGTGAGGAACGCCTCGGTGTGGCGGCGGGCCATGTCGGCGTCCGTCTCGCCCGGTGCGGGGTGGTGGCCGAAGGAGAGGAATCCGATGTTCTTCACGTCATGTCCTGTGGTGGGAGGCTGTCCGTGTCCGCCGGGGTTCGACGGTGAGGCAGGGGTGCGGCGCGGGCGGCACCCCTGCCGGTGGATCGGGGTCAGGGCTTGATGAGGACCTTCAGGCTCTTGCGGTCGGCCATGTCCTGGTAGCCGGCGGGGACGCCGTCGAGGTCGGTGGTGGCGTCGAGGACCTTTCCGGGCTGGATCGTGCCGTCGAGGACGTCGGGCATCAGTTCCTCGATGTAGGCGCGGACCGGCGAAGGGCCGCCGGCGAGCCGGATGTTGTGGCGGAAGAGGCTGCCGAAGCCGACGGGTGCCTCCTCGTACTGCGGCGCCCCGAGCCGGCTGATGGTTCCGCCCGGGCGGATGATGCCGAGGGCCTGCTCGTAGGCGGGCTTGGTGCCGACGGCCTCCACGACCACATGCGCTCCGTGCCCGCCGGTCAGCTCGCGGACCGCTTCGACGCCTTCCTCGTCCCGGGCGGAGACGATGTCGGTGGCACCGAACTCGCGGCCCAGGTCAGTGCGGCCCTGGTGGCGGCCCATGAGGATGATCTGTTCGGCGCCCAGCCGCTTGGCGGACAGGACCGCCATGAGGCCGACTGCTCCGTCACCGATCACGGTGACGCGGGTGCGCTCGCTGACACCGCCTGACACGGCACCGTGGTATCCGGTCGCGAAGACGTCGGAGAGCGTCAGCAGGGAGGGGATGAGGGCCGAGTCCGCGGCGACGGGCAGCTTGACGAGGGTGCCGTCGGCCAGCGGGACACGGATGGCCTCGGCCTGGCCGCCCTCCTCCGCCACCTCGTCCCAGAAGTTCGCCTGAGGGTGCGAACAGGAGGTGTGCAGGCCCTCGCGGCAGAAGGCGCAGGTGTTGTCGGAGATGGCCCAGGGGGAGACGACCAGGTCGCCGCGCTTGACGGTGGTCACCTCCGAGCCGGTGTCCTCGACGATACCGATGAACTCGTGTCCCATTCGGGCGGGACCGTTCTCGGGCTTCATCGAGGCATACGGCCACAGGTCGGTGCCGCAGATACAGGATGCGGTGATCCGGACGAGGGCGTCGGTCGGGTACTTGATGGCGGAGTCGGGGACGTTCTCGACGCGGACGTCGCCGGCGCCGTACATGAGAGCTGCGCGCATCGGTGATGCTCCGTTTCCGGTGGTGCCTGAGGGTTGCTGTGTATCGGCTGCCTGTCGAGAACAGTTGCCGGTGGACTGGCGGTCGGGGGCTTCCGATCCGTGGCGGCCCCCCGGCATCCAGCAGACCACCACGGGGCCGGTCCGGACGGCCCCGAGATGACCGTGCGCGAACTGGTGGTGACAGGACCACCCGTACGGACGCGGACCGCGTGTGCACGGGCCGGTCGTCGAGGCCATGTGGAAAAAGTCCGGCAGGCAGAAGGCGCAGGACGCGACCCGTGCGCGAGGGCGGCCCGCACGGGTGTTGCTCCCTCGCGACGCGTGGACGCGTGTCGCGGCGCCCGCGTGGCCGGGCGTGTGTGCCGGGCCACGCCGTTCCGATCTCAGCTGGGCTGGGCGGTCGGCATGATGAAGACCTGCGGGAGGTTGACCCGCAGCGGCAGGGAGGCGATGAAGCCGACCGTCTGCGCGATGTCCTCCGACCGGAGCCAGTCGATGGTCTCCTTCGACCCCTCGAGCCACGCGCTCGCGCCCTCGTCGGTGACATGGGACTGCAGCTCCGTGCCCACGATGCCCGGCTCGATCGCCGAGACCCGCACCTTCTTCGGGCCCAGCTCGACCCGCAGGTGCTTCGACAGGTGCGAGACGAACGCCTTGGTGGCGGCGTAGACGGCGAAGGTGGGGTAGAGGTTCCGCGCAGCACTCGACGACGTGTTGATCAGGTCGGCGACGCCGCGCTCCGCGGCGGCCCGCACCAGTTGCGGGGTGAAGGCTCCGATGACGTGCATCAGGCCGGAGATGTTCAGGTCGATCTGGCGCTGCCACTGGTCGGCGCGCAGTTCCTCGACGGGTGCGGGGAGCATGACGCCGGCGTTGTTGAAGAGCAGGTCCGCGTCCCCCAGCTCCGCCTCCACGCGGTCCGCGGCGGCCTGGACGGCGGCGGCGTCGGTCACGTCGACGGTGACCGCGAGCGCGGTGCCGCCGCTCTTCGTGATGCGGGCGACGAGGTCGTCGAGGCGGTCTGCGCGCCGGGCCAGTACGGCGACCTTGGCGCCCAGCGATGCCAGGTGCTCGGCCGACGCCTCACCGATACCGCTCGACGCGCCGGTGACCACAGCCACCCGGCCGGCCAGGGGTTTGGTGGAGGTCGTGGCAGAAGTCTCGGTAGTCATGGAACGGCACCTTCCGGGAAGAGCGACAGATTTCGGAGGGGCGTGCGATGTCCGCGGCGCCTCCGCATCAAGCTGACCACCGCGAGAAGGGCCCGAACGGCCCCGCGATGGCCCTGGCCGGACAGGTACTGGCAGGACCACCCAGCGCGGCGCGGACGGTGTGCGGCCGGTCCAGACTGGAGGTATGGACCGCAGCCGCGAGATCGCCGACTTCCTGCGCACCCGCCGTGCGCGGATCACCCCCGAGTCGGCGGGACTGCCCGCGGACGGACGCGCTCGCCGCGTCCCCGGCCTGCGCCGCGAGGAAGCCGCCCGCCTCGCGGGCGTGAGCACCGAGTACTACACCCGCCTCGAGCAGGGCAGGGCCGCCCGCCCCTCACCCGAGGTGGTCGACGCCCTGGCCCGCGCCCTGCGCCTGGACGCCGCCGAGCGCGAGCACCTCACCGACCTCCTCGCCCGCCCCGGCTCGCGACGCGCCCCGGTCAACCCACAGCGGGTCCGCCAGGGCCTGCACCTGATGCTGCGGACCCTCGACCATGTGCCCGCCTTCGTCATCGGCCGCCGCACCGACGTCCTTGCGTCCAACCGCCTCGCACGCGCCGTCCTCACCGACTTCGACACACTGCCCGTCCCCCGCCGCAACCTCGCCCGCTACTACCTCCTCGACCCCGAGGCCCGCGAGCGCACCGGCGACTGGGAGCAGGTCGCGTGCGAGACCGTGGCCATGCTGCGCCTGGAAGCGGGCCGCTGTCCCGGAGACCGCCGGCTCGCCGACCTGATCGGCGAACTGACCCTCAACTCGCCGGAGTTCAGCACCTGGTGGAACGACCACCGCGTCCTGCGCCACACCCACGGGGCCGCGCACTACTGGCACCCCCTCGTCGGCGACCTGCACTTCTCCTACGAGTTCATGCACCTGCCCGGCGATGACAACCAGACGCTGTGCGTCTACCTGCCCGAGCCGGACTCCGCCACAGCCGAATCCCTTCGCATCCTCAGCAGCTGGAACGCCTCCACGACCGACACCGCACCGGACCCCCGCCCGAGCGCTCCCGGCAGCTGAGCGGCCCACACACACGAACGCCGGCCGGCCCCGACGCGAAGCCCGGCCGATGGGCCGGCCATGGTCCGGCTGCCAGGACGCGAGGCACGGGCCGACAGCCCACTGTGGAATGCGGCGGCTAGGCGGTGGCCGCCGGATCGGCCGGGTGGCCGGGGGTGAGGCCGTCGAGGAGGAGGGCGATGAGCCGGGACGCGAGTGCGCGCTCGTGTTCGTGTCCGCTGATGAGCGTGATGCCGCCGAGCGCCATGAGGACGTCGTTCGGTGCCGCGTCCCGGCGTACCTGCCCGGCGGCGATGCCGGCCTCGAGAAGCGTCGTCACGGCCACCCCGAGGGCGTCGCGGCTGTGCAGCCGCAGGCCTTCGCGGGAGGCGAGGATCACCGGCAGGGCGTCCGCCATGCCCCGCTTGGTGAGCATGTAGTCGACGAAAGCCTCCATCCAGGCACGCAGCGCGGCCCGCGGAGCCTCCTCGTCCAGCAGCCGGCGCGCCGAGGCGCACAGCCGGTCGGTCTCGTTGCGGTAGGTCGCCTCGATGAGGTCCTCGCGCGTCGGGAACCGGCGGTAGAGCGTCCCGATGCCGACGCCGGCCTCGGCCGCGATCGCCTTCATCGACGCCTCGGTGCCCTCCTGGGCGAAAGCGCGGGCCGCGACCTCCAGCAGGCGCTCGTGGTTCGCCCGGGCGTCCGCGCGCAGTGAGCGGGGCATCACATCTCCTTGCATACGGAGCCGGGTCCGCTTACGGTTGAGACCAGAAGCGGACTCGGCTCCGCTTGTAGCGACCAGGAAGCGGACTTGCATCCGCTTACGGCCAGTGTAGGCGGTCGCTCCACTGACACCCCTCCCCGGCACGGTCCGGCGGGAGAAACAGGAAAAGCACCATGACTCAGCTCGTCACCACCCCGTTCGGTCCGCAGTCGACCGCCTCCGAGGTCCTCGCCGGCGTCGACCTCACCGGGCGCAGCGCCGTCGTGACCGGCGGCGCGGGAGGTCTCGGCCGCGAGACCGCCCGCGCGCTCGCCTCGGCCGGCGCCGAGGTCACCCTCGCGGCACGGACTCTGGAGACCGGCACCGCCGTCGCGCGGGAGATCGCCGCGGAGACCGGCAACGCCCACACCCGGGCCGCCCGGCTCGACCTGGCGGACCCGGAGTCCGTCGCGTCCTTCGTGTCCGACTGGACCGGCCCGCTGCACATCCTGGTCGACAACGCCGGCATCATGGCCACCCCTGAACTGCGCACCCCGGCCGGCCGGGAGCTGCAGTTCGCCACCAACCATCTGGGCCACTTCGCCCTGACCGTCGGTCTCCATGACGCCCTCGCCGCCGCCCGCGGCGCCCGGGTGGCGGTGCTCAGCTCGGTCGGGCACGTCAACGGACCGGTCCGTTTCGACGACCCCGACTTCACCGCGGAGCCCTACGACCCCTGGCTGGCCTACGCCCAGTCCAAGACCGCGAACATCCTCTTCGCCGTGGAGGCCGCCAAGCGCTGGGCGGCCGACGGCATCACGGTCAACGCGCTCAACCCCGGACGCATCTGGGGAACGGGGCTCGGCCGCCACATGGACGCCCCGCCCGCCTCGTTCGACCCCTCCGGCAAGACCGGCGTCACGGAGAAGACCATCGCCCAGGGCGCCGCGACATCCGTCCTCCTGGCGGCATCCCCCCTGGTCGAGGGGGTCACCGGCACCTACTTCGAGGACTGCCAGGAAGCCGGCCCCTTCACCCCCGGCGTCCGCCGCGGCGTCGCCGACTACGCCCTCGACCCCGACAACGCCCGCCGCCTCTGGGACCTGTCCGTGCGGCTGACCAGCGACGGCCGGTGAATGGCGGCGGGGCCTGAGACCTTCGCCGTCCCCCTCGCCGACGGCGGATTCCGCCAACAGGCAGCGACCCGAGGCCTGTTGTCCCGGTCGCCGCGTGTCCACGGCCGCGCACACCGCCCTCACCGACGTCATCGCACTCGGCGGCAGCGTCATCGAACGCCTCCGCCCTCACCACCGCCCCGGACCAGTCCGGGCAAGCCCCGGAATCGTGTGCGCACCGAGTCACCGGCCCCGAGCTCGGCGGCGTCCCCGGACTCACGGCCCGCCCCGACACCGGCGCATGGTGAATCGCCCCGCCAGGTCTTCTCGGCCTGCCGTCGTGGCGACACGACGGCCTCGTCCACACCCGCGCCGACCGGGCCGACCGGGCCGACCGGCATACGAGCAGCCCCGGCCGGTGTCGGTCCCGGCCGGGGCTGTCGGCATGCGTGGTCGTGAAGGGCGGTCGCCTACGCGGCGAAAGGCTCCATGAGGCTTCAGCCGAACGATCGTCCTCATGGGCTATGGGTGAGGCCCGGGGACACTGTCCCCTTCACCACCACGTCTCCCTCAACCACCGTGCGGGCCCGGATGTTCCCGACCCGCCCGACTCCGCATCACGGGCCCTCCGCGGGACGAACTGTGCGATCAGCGCGGTTCTTTGGCCGGTGCCGGATCGCGCGTTTCCGGGCCGTCCTGGTCGTCCCGGGCCCCGGGCGCGTGGTCCGCCGCCCGCGCTGAGGGCAGGAACCCCGCCAGGAGCAGGCCGCCGAGCAGCGCGCCGATGGCGATGCCGAACGCGATACGGAATCCGCTGATGGAGGGCACGATCAGGCTGCCGGACCGTTGGGAGGTGTGGGCCAGAACCATGCCGGTGAGGGCGCTGGACATCGATGTGCCGACGGACCGGGTGAGGGTGTTCATCCCGTTGGCAGCGCCTGTCTGGGTCTGGTCGACGGCCCTGACGATGAGGGCCGGGAGCGAGGAGTAGGCGAGACCGATGCCGGCGCCGACCACCACCGCGACGGCGACCGTCTGCCAGACGGCGTTCATCAGGCCGATGCCCGCGCCGTAGCCGATCACCATGACGATCATGCCGATGATCATCGCCGTCTTGGGCCCCCATGTGGCCAGGATGCGGGCGTACACCGGGGTGACGAGGATCATCATGAGGCCGATCGGCGCCACGCACAGACCGGCTACGACCATGGACTGGCCGAGCCCGTGTCCGGTGGAGGTGGGCAGCTGCAGCAGTTGAGGCAGGACGAGCGTGATGACGTAGAACGCGATTCCCAGCATGAACGCCGCGAGGTTGGTGAGCAGCACTTCGCGGCGGGCCGTTGTCCGCAGGTCGACCAGCGGTGCGGCGATCCTGAGTTCGGCCATGCCCCACAGGAACAGGATGACGAACGCGAGGGCGAAGAGTCCCAGGGTGGTCGCCGAACCCCAGCCCCAGACACCGCCCTTCGTGATGGCGAGCAGCAGGGCGACGAGCCCGGCACCGAGGCCGATCGCGCCCGGCCAGTCGAACCGTCCCACGGCACGTACCGGTGACTCGGGTACGAGGAAGAAGGTGAGCGCCATCGAGAGCAGGCCGATTCCGGCCGAGCCGAAGAACAGGAGGTGCCAGTCGGCGTGTTGGGCGACCAGGGCCGCGGCGGGCAGTCCGAGTGCGCTGCCCATGCCGATGGAGGAGCTCATGAGTGCCATGGCCGTTCCGAGCTTCTCGCGCGGCAGCTTGTCGCGCATGATGCCGATACCGAGGGGAACGGCGCTGGTGGCGAAGCCCTGGAGGGCCCTGCCCGCGATCATGGTGGTCAGGTCGTCGGTGAAGGCGCAGAGCAGTGAACCCGCGATCATCACGGCGAGGCTGGTGAGCAGCATCCGGCGTTTGCCGAAGAGGTCGCCGAGGCGTCCCATGACGGGTGTGGAGACTGCGCTGGCGAGGAGGGTCGCGGTCAGAAGCCAGGTGGCGTCGGCCGGGGTGGTGGCCAGGAGGGCCGGGAGGTCGGCCAGGACCGGAATCAGCAGCGTCTGCATGACGGCGACGGTGATTCCGGTGACGGCGAGACTGGAAACGATCGTTGCGGTGCGGTGCTCTCCGGGGGCCGGGCGGGTCCCCGTGCGGGTCTCATTCGTCGTCTTCGGCACTCTCGTGACTTCCAGGTGGGAAAGGATGAGGGGCGCGGCGGGCCTGCGGCGCGGGTCTGTGTGATCCCCCGGATGCGTGTCGGATCGGCGGCGGTACCCGGGGAGGACGGGCACGGAGGCTCCGCGGCCTGCCCGGGCCGGGCCGTCGCGTAGGGCGAATTACGGGGGAAGGTGCTCGGCGAAGGAGAGCGACCGTGCCGTGGGGGGGCCGTCCGGCCGTCTCGGCGGCCGGGTGTACCGCGGGCTCCGGTGTGGTGCGCGGGGTGCCGCCGCCCGTCCCGTCCTGGTGGAGTGGGGTCGGGCGGCGGCAGTGGCGACGTGCTCGCGGAGGGCGGGCGTTCCGGGCGCGCTCCGCCCCTTGCGGGTCCCGTCCGCCGCGATCGGCCCGCTTCGGACGTGTCCCGGTCCGGGCCCGGCGGGCCGCTCGGGGCCATCGGGCTGCCCGGGCCGCTCAGGGCCGTCGGGCGGCCCGGGCCGCTCGGGGGTTACGGCTCAGGAGTCAGTTCCCGGGGTCCGGCAGGCTGTGCAGGACGTCGAAGCGGGTGAGCTTCCAGGCCCCGTCGATCCTGCTGAGGTGTGCGTCGTAGATGCCGATCATGGTCGGCGTGGCGCTTCCCTGCACTCCGCGAAGCTCCTGCGGCCAGCCGCCCTCGGGCTCCGCCGCGGCGACCGCGGGTACCACCATGAACTGCGCGTTCATGATCGCCTCGTCGCCGTCGACCTCGATCATGTGGTCGGTGGTCAGGTGATGGAGGTACACCCGCTCCGGGAGCGGGGGCCAGCTCGCGACGAAGTCCCTGATCTCCTTCGGGCCGGTGAACGACTTTCCGATGGGCCGGTATCTCCCCGTACCGGAGCGACTGAAGAAGCGGAACACACCGCCTTCGGCGAACAGTCCGGCGAGTGCTGTGACGTCTCGCTCGTCGGTGGCACGGACGTACCGGGAAAGGACGTCCTGAATGTCGAATCTGTCGTGCATCGATGTCTCCTTGGTGCGTCAGGCCGTGAAACGGCGCTCGTAGCCCTGCCAGAGGGCGTCGAAGTCCTGGTGGCGGCGCGGCGAGTCGAGGGCCTGGCGGGTGAGCCTGAACGGGTCCCGCGACTCCCAGACGACCATGAGGCCCCAGTTGAGCCGCTGGGGACCGAGCTGCATGGTGGTGGCGGCGCGGTCCATCTCCGGGACGACACCGTGCGGCGTCATCATGTTCTGCAGGGAGCTGGCTCCCGGCTCGCCGTACATGCTGGTCGGGCCGGTCTCCGGGGCCTCGATCACGCCGTAGAACTCGGTACTGATGTTGCGGTGGTAGTAGGCCGGCCGGAAGCTGTCCTCGGACACCTCCCAACGCCCGGTGGGGGCTAGGAAGTCGAGGTTGGGCACGCCGGGGGTGTCGGTCGGCGAGGTGAGGATCGTGTAGATCGACGGGTCGGTGTGGTCGTGGGTGAGGGTGCCGACGTTCTGGAAGGAGTAGAGGTCGTAGACGTACGGCACGTGGCTGCCGTGCCAGGCCACGACGTCCAGCGGTGAGTGGTCGTACACCGAACTCCACAGCTCTCCGCTGTACTTGACGACCACCTCGACCGGTCGCTCGATGTCCTCGTAGGCGGCGACCGGGGCGCGGAAGTGCTGGGGGTTGGCCATGCCGTTGGCACCGAGGGGGCCGAGTTCGGGGATGATCACCGGCCGGCCGAAGTTCTCGGCGACGTAGCCGCGCGCGGCCGCGTCCAGCAGTTCCACCCGGAAGCGCACGCCGCGCGGGATCAGCGCGACGTCTCCGGGCTTGACGTGCAGCAGCCCGAACTCGGTGCGCACCAGCAGCTCGCCCACCTGCGGGGTGATCAGCAGTTCGCCGTCGGAGTTGCTGAACACCTTGTCCGTCATGGAGGTGTTGGCGGCATACAGATGGATGGCCATGCCGGTGCGCGCGGCCGGGTCGCCGTTGCCGCCGAGTGTCCACATGCCGGTGACGAAGTCGGTCCCGGGCGCCGGGTCGGGCAGGGGGCTCCAGTAGGAGCGGTTCATCTCGATCCGGGCGTCCGAGATGCCGCGGAAGGTTCCCCCCTCGATCCGGCGGAACGCCTTGTGCTGGGCGGAGGGACGGATGCGGTACATCCACGAGTGGCGGTTGCTGGCTCGCGGCTCGGTGAAGGCGCTGCCGCTGATCTGCTCGGTGTAGAGCCCGTACGGCGGACGCTGGGGAGCGTTGTTGCCGACCGGCAGGGCGCCGGGCAGGGCCTCGCTGGAGTGCAGGTTGCCGAAGCCGTGCAGGTACGTCAGCCCTTCGGCGATCTTGCGCGCTTCGCTCGTGCCCTCGTGGCCCGTGGAGACGGCCATGCAATCCTCTTTTCGGGAATATATAGAACCAATACTTGCGCCGTCAAGCATGGCGTCAGAAACGTTTACTTGACGCGGCAACCATATGTCACGCAGGCCGGAAGATGGCAAGTCGGGAGAGGTGGGTGCCGCCTTTTCCACACCCGTGGAATATCGGCGAACCTATACTGCGGACATGACTGGACGCGACACCCCGACCGACCGGACGGTCCCCGCCGCGAGCGAGACCCGCGACCGGATCCGCGACGCCGCGGTCGCTGCCTTCGCGGAACGCGGCTACGACGGCGTGGGCCTGCGCGAGATCGCCAGAAGGGCCGGCGTCGACCCCCGACTCGTCGGCCACTACTTCGGCTCCAAGGAGGGCCTCTTCACCCAAGCCCTCGAATTCACCATGGACATGCCGTTTACGGACATCAGGGAGTCGACCGTCGCGTTCCTCGCCTCGCCACCCGGGCGCAGCATGGACGGCCTGCTCATGACGATCCGCTCGACGTCCAGCCCGGAGGCCGTGCAGATCATGAGGGAATTGATCGAGCTGAGGTTCGAGGAGGGCCTGGCCGAAGGACTGACGGGAGAGCGGCGCCGTGAGCGGGCCGCGCTGATCATGTCCGTGAACATCGGCTTCCTGCTCATGCGGGATGTTCTCGGCGTCGGCGCCCTCAACGGTGACGCGGGAGACCTCGATCCGTATCTCGGGGCCGCCCTGGAGAGCCTTGTCGACGGCTCACCCGCCGTCGACCGCCCTGAGCTGCCGACATGACGGCAGCCGGTCGGCGGCTCCGCCCGGGTCGGAGCCGGAACTCCGCGGTCGCGTCACGCCTTCGCCCCGGCTTCGGAGCAGGCGCCCCGCCCCACAAAAAAGCTCGATGCTCGGACAGATGACAACCGGTGGCAGGCTCGTTTGACAACCGGTGGCAGGCTCGTTCGCCGGCATCAGAACATGCGCAGCGCCCTCGCCTACGGCGATCACACCGCTGACAGCTATGACAGGGCGGTGCACCCCGCTCGCCGGCACGCCGGATATCGGCGACAACCAGCGAGCGGCATAAGGAGGATGCGGTATCGCCGCAGTGGGCGGCCACGGACTGTCCGTACGCACCCCGCGCGAAGGCCGAGGAAGGCCGTGGCGTTCAGGGAGCGGTGACGTCCCCTACCCTCTTCACGACGGAGTCGAACGCGTCCACGACGGCGTCGCGCCGCCTCGCGCGCGCCGCCCGGTCCACCGGCACCAGTCGTGCGGCGGTGCGTACGGCGTGGGCGTCCGGGTCGCCGAAGGCGGTCCGCGGGTGCGCTCCCGTCTCCGCGCAGCTCACCGTGACGTCCTTGACCGCCTGGAGCACGACCGCCCGGTCCACGCCCGGCTGCATGGCCAGCCGCACCTGGAAACGCGCCATCCACTTCTCGCGGTCTTTCTCCTCCGCCGCATCCGTCGTCACGTCCTTCTTCGCCACGTGCGCTCCCGGGTGATCGGCGACCGTCTGTCGTGGAGTGGGACGCCGGTGCGTCGAAGGGGGTTGCGTGAGCGGGAGTCCGGTCGGTTCAGCCGGCAGTGGGCCCCTGGCCGTGGTCGGCGTGGTCGCGGTGGCGGGCGCTGGAGTCCCGGGTGCCTTCGCCTGGCGTTCGCCGCGGTGCGGACGTCGATGCTGGTGCGGGTGCGGCTCGGTGTGAGGTGTGTGAGCCGGGGTCCGGGTCGGCCGGGACTGGCGGGCTGTGGCCCCTGTCGTCGGGGCGGGTGCCGGGTGTCGTGGGGTGGGCGGGCTCGGCCGTGTCGGGGGTGGTTCGTGTCAGTTGTGGGTCAGGGACCAGGCGACCTGGTCCTGGTACCAGCGGGCGGGGGTGACGCGGTACGAGGAGGTGGCTTCGTCGACCTGGTCCTGGTGCCAGCGGGCGGCGCTGACGCCGTGCGGCAGGACGGCTCCCTCGACCTGGTCCTGGTACCAGCGGGCCGCGCCGACACGCTGCGAGGAGGAGGTGGCTTCGTCGATCTGGTCCTGGTACCAGCGGGCCGCGGTGACACCCTGCGGCGTGGCCGCTGCTTCCTGGCGGTGCGTGGTCTGCTGCAGGGACGCGTACGAGGTGTGCTGCACGGGTGCCGAAGCCGGGGCGGCCGAGGCCGGGCCGCCGGCTCCCAGAAGCGCTCCGCCGGCCAGTGCCGTGGAGGCGAGTGCGATCGAGAGGCGCTTCGTCATGCTGCTCATGGTCATTTCCCTTGCAGAACTGCCGCGGTCTCGCCGGTTGGGCGGGTACCGCTTCGATATGAACCGCGATCCGGTGATCCCGGGTCGGGCGGTCGCTTCCAAGGTCATCCGGAGGGGTGCCTCACGTTCGACTCCGCCACCGTACCCGAGGCACGCCTCATCTTTGCAGTGACGCTCATCACGCCACGTCACAGACGTGAGATTGCGATCGGAAACACACCGGAAAGGGAATTCGAGGGGACCCTCATGTTACCCTCCAGCCATGAGCCACCCCACCCCCACCGCGAGCGGCACCCCCGCCAGACCACTGCGCCGCGACGCGCAGCGCAACAGGGACGCCATCGTGGCCGCCGCCCGCACCGCCTTCTCCGAACAAGGCCTCGACGCCTCCCTCGAAGGCATCGCCCGCGAGGCCGGAGTCGCCATCGGCACCCTCTACCGCCACTTCCCCACCCGCCTCGCCCTCGTCGAGACCCTCTTCGACGCCAAATACACCGAACTCCTCACCACCGCCGAACACGCCGCCGCCATGGACGACGCCTGGCAAGGATTCACCCGCTACCTGGAAAAACTCTGCGAACTACAGGCCTGCGACCGCGCCTTCAACGGCCTCGTCTCCGCCCGCCTGCCCCTGCACGCCGCCGGCCGCGAACGATACGAACGCGCCAAACAGCTCTGCACCCAGATCATGCACAACGCCCAGCGACAAGGCGTCCTCCGCGACGACGTCACCCCCCAGGACATCGCCTTCGTCATCTGGTCCCAAGCCGGCATCATCCAAGCCACCCGCACCGTCGCCCCCCAAGCCTGGCGACGCCACCTCCACCTCATGCTCGACGCCTTCCGCCCCCAAGGCGCCCACCCCCTCCCCGCACCCCCACTCACCACCGAACAAGTCGACCAGACCCTCACCACCCTCGAATGCACCGACGAAGGCTGCCGCGAGGCCTCCTGACCCGTGCCGTCAGACGTCGCCCACACCTCACTGGGAGCGCGTCCTCCGCGAGGTGGCGTTCCGCATCATCGTGGCGGAGAGGGATCGCAGCTGGTTGTCACGAGGGGATCCCTCCTCACCGATTCACCATGAGCGGGGTTGAGCGGGGGCCCAGGGATCAGACCTGGTTGTTCCCGGCACTTGCGGAGTCGCTCAGGGTCGGACGGCCGCGGGGCGCTGTCGCTGTGACGTGACTGTGACGAACAGCGACGGGGAACGGTTCGCTCCGCTGGCATGCTTCGGTCATGCCTGAGGAGACGCGCGTGGAATCCGGTGAGGGAGCGGTCCGGGAGTCCGAGGTGTCGGAGGAATCCGGGGCTCGGTCGAAGCGTGGAGTCCCCGGATTCCGGGGGGCTTTGGTGGTGGCAGCCGTCATCGGACTGGCGGCCGGCGCCGGTGCTGTCGCACTGGCCTGGGGGCTGTCCCGGTCGGAGGGCAACCAGGCGGGGACGTTCACTCTGGTGGGGCAGGCGCGTATCACAGCCCAAGGCGGTGAAGTGGGGACATGCAGTGGCGGCGGCCCGCTGAGCGACATCGACAAGGGGGCGCTCGTCACGGTCTACGACTCCGAGGGCCTGGTCGTCGCGACCGGATCGATCGGCTCGGGTGCCTACAACGACTCGGCTGCGTGTGTGTTTCCCATCCTGGTGCGCGATGTGCCGGACGACTCCGCGTCGTACGCGGTGCGCGTCGGTTGGCACGCGCGCAAGGAGATCACCAATATGGAGGCCAGGAGCGGCGAGTTGGTCCTCACCTTCCGCTGACCGCGCCGCGTTGCCCCACCCGCGCGCTGTGGTGTCCGGAGGTGACCGAAGCTGCCGCGATCCGTTCGCGCAGCCTGGATGAACGGTGCCAGTCGCGGCTCTGCTCAGAGGTGGCCGTCCAGGAGCTGTCGTACCTCGGCCGGGGTCATGGTCCCCGTGATGCGCGCCACTGCCTCTCCCTTCTTCAGCAGGACGCAGCACGGAGCCGCGGTGATCTCGTACCGCTTGGTCGCGGACGGACAGCGCGTCATGTCGGCGCGGACCGCCGTGAGGCGGCCGGTGTACTCGTCGGCGATGCCACTCACGACGGGGTCCATCGCCCGACAGGGTTCGATCGCCTTGGGCCAGGTCCCGATGAAGTACGCGAGGACCGGGACCGCGCTCATCTTGAGGATGAAGTCGAACTCCGCGTCCTCACGCGGTTGGTGAACCCGCTTCGCCATCGAAGCTCCTGATCTCTCGTTCCGTCGGGTCGCCCCCATCCTCCCCCGAGCGTGCGGCAGGACTTCACCGCTGGTGCGAGGGGTGGCGAACGGCAGCGGAAGCCGTGCGAGGTTCCGCGTGCAGCCGGTCGTACACGACCGCCCGTGGCCCATGGTGAGCGAATGGGTGTGCCGGGGGCCGCCCGGCTGATCCGTACGGGCCTCAGGACATGCTGCCCCGGCACACCTTCCCGGGAACCGGGGTACCGCCCGTGCGGAGGTAGTGGTCGACCGCCTCCGTGACGCAGCGGTTCTGCGGGTACGTGCCGTGGCCCTCCTCCTCCGCCGTCAGGAGGACGCCGACGCCGTCGCCGAGGGCGCGGGCCATGTGGCGGGCGCCGGAGTAGGGCGTGGTCGGGTCGCCGGTGCCGCCGACCACGAGGACGGGGGCCGCGCCGTCGGCGTTCACCTGGAGGGTGGCGCTCTCGCCGTGGAACGGCCAGCCGTAGCAGAGGTAGACGCCGCTGGACCAGGCCGGGCCGAAGACGGGCGAGGCGGCCTTGACGCGGGCCTCGTCCCGGTCGAGGCGTTCGAAACCGGGGCGCAGACTGGAGTCCGCGCAGGTGATCGCGGTCCGGGCGGCGCGGCTGTTGTCGGGCGGGGCCGCCGAGCGGTCGGCGGAGCCGATGTCGTCCGCGCCCTCGCTCAGCGGACGGCCGTCGTTGTGGTCGATCAGCGCGGTGAGGGCCTTGGCGAGCGGCGCCCAGCCGTCCGTGCCCAGGTCGAGATGGTCACTGACGGCGTACGCGAGGTCGTGAGCGTCCAGGGTCCTTCCGGGGCCGGCCGGGGCGGGCTTCTTCGCCAGACGGCCGGCCAGGCGTGCCATGCGCCGTGCGGCCTCCTTCGGCCCGTCGCCGGTCGGGCAGGGGCGGATACGGGCCGCGCAGTGCGCGGCGAACCGGTCGAACGCCGCTTGGACCGCCTTGACCTGCGACATCTGCTCCTCGTCGTGGTCCTCCGTCGGATCGACGGACGCCTCGAGGACGAGCCGTCCGACGTGCGACGGGTACAGGTGGGCGTAGACCGCGCCGAGCGCCGTTCCGTACGAGACACCGAAGTAGTGCAGCCGCTCGTCGCCGAGGAGGTAGCGCATCAGGTCGAGGTCGCGCGCGGTGTGCGAGGTGCCGATGTACGGGAGGAGCGCCCCGGAGTACCTGGCGCAGGCGTCGGCCCCGTCGTAACCGGTGTCGTCCACGGTCTTCCCGCATCGCACGGGGATGGTCGCGCCGACACCCCGCGGGTCGAAGGAGACCAGGTCGTAGCGGTCGAGGAGCGGCTCGTACTGGTTGAGGAGGTCGGGCAGTCCGCTCACGCCGGACACGCCGGGGCCGCCGAAGTTGAGGACCAGTGAGCCGATGCGCCGGGCGTTCGGGCCGGTGGCCTTGCGGCGGATCAGGGCGACATCGATCGTCCTGCCCTCCGGCTTGCGGTAGTCGAGGGGGGCCTTCATGGTGGCGCAGTCGTAGCCCGTGCGCGCGGTGGACGGCGAGGTGCAGCGGGACCAGTGGAGGTGCTGGCCCGTGGTGAGCGTGGTGGGCAGACCGGCGGGCGGGTTGTTCGCGGTGAGCTCCGTACGCGGCTCCGTACTCCGGCCGGGAGCGTCGTGCTGGAGCCAGGCGCTGACGGCCCCGAACGCGACGAGGACGACCAAGGCGACGATGCGCGCGCCCGCCGAGAGGCCTGGTCTGCGGTTTCGTGGCGGAGGTGTGTCACTCATCGAGATCCCGTGCCCCCACCCCTGGTCGTCCGCCCCGTGCCCCGATGCCCGTACCGTGATCGTCCGAAGGGCCTGGTACTGCGTACCTCTGTGCCGACCACCACGTCAACCGCCGCTGCCCGCAGTGACGTTGATCGACAGCACAGCCTAACCTGACCCCGCACCAGCCTGCCCCCGGCGGCCCGCGCCGCTGATCCGACACGGGCCGGAGGTCACCCCTCCACCCCATCGAGACACGCACCGGAGCCCTCGTGCCCTTCCGCCTCCTCCGCCGCCGCCGCACGCTGGCCTCCGCCCTGGCGGCCGCGCTGCTGGCCCCGCTCTCCACGGGACTCACCGGCTGCGGCGTCCTGAGCAAGAACTGCGACGGATCCGAGCAGCGACTGAGGAAGCTGGCCTCCCTCCCGGTCCTCGACAGCCGCCCACCCGGAACCGCGGTGCCGAAGGACTTCGGCAGCGTCACGACCGGGTGCGACGACGGCAGCGGCAGCGACGCCTGGCTCCGTGCTTATCGGGTGTATTCCACCCCCGGATCCGCAACGGATCTGTTCGGCTACTACCGAAGGGTCGCGGCAGCGGACCACTGGACCGAGCAGGAGGACACCACCCCCTTCGCCGCACCCCCCGAGGTGGAAGGCATCTGCTTCACCAAGGGCGGTGACGGCGACGCGGTCCTGCTGACGGTCGACTTCCGGACCGAGTCCCTCGGACCCGCCCCCACCGATTTCGGGACCGGAACCGGTTACGTGCTATCCGCCGAGTCGGCGATCGACGGAGCGAGGACCGACTGCTGGGAATGAACGCGAGGACACCGCATCCGGCCCCACTCGGCGCTCCATGCGTCCCCTCCTTCGGTCGTCGGAGCCGCGGTCAGGGGCGCGACCGGTCATCGCGGGCCGACGGCGATCCCGACCTGCCCCCATGGCCGGTGACGAACCGCTTCACTTCGCTCGCCCCGCCTCCGACGGCAGACGAAGAGTGACAGCGGTCCCCTCGCGCGGCGTACTGAGCACCGTGACCGTGCCCCCGTGTGCCTCGGCCAGGCGCCGTACGATGGCCAGCCCGAGGCCGCTGCCACCGCTCTGACGATTGCGCGACTTCTCCGATCGCCAGAAGCGGTCGAAGACATGGGGAAGCTCCTCGGCGGGAATTCCGCACCCCGTGTCCGAGACGGTCAGGAGAACGAAGCCGCTCCGCCGCCGTCCGTCGGGCGCCGCCCGCAGGTCATTTGCCGGGGACTCCTCCCGACGTTCGACGCTCGCGCCCAGGGTGACCGTTCCGCCGGCCGGCGTGTGGCGCACGGCGTTCGACACCAGGTTGTCCACCATCTGCCGCAGCCGGACGGGGTCGGCGTCGACCACGGTCGAAGGATCCCCCGTCAGGCGCAGGGTCACCCCCTGCGCGTCGGCCGTCGCCTTCGCGGCACGCACGACGGTCGACAGCAGGTCGTCGACCTGGACCGGGACCGGGGAGAGCCGCAACTCTCCGGCCTCGGCGGCCGCGAGGTCGCGCAGGTCGTCGATGATGTGCTGCAACTGCAGCGCCTGTCCCAGCAACGAGGCCACCAGGTCGGCGTCGGGCCGGGCGATGCCGTCCTCCACCGCTTCCAGCCAGCCTCGCAAGTTGCTGACGGGGGTGCGGAGTTCATGTGCGATGTCGTTGGTCATGGCACGGCGCACCGTCTCCAGTTGCTCGCGTCGCTCCGACATGGCGTTGAAAGCCGCTGACAGTCGGGCGATCTCGTCCTGTCCCCGTACCGGCACCCGGGTGGACAGCTCGCCGCCCTCCATCCGTATCGCGGCGGTGGTGAGCACGCGCAGCGGCTTCACCAGGCGGAACCCCGCCAGACTGGTGACGGTCACCGTGATCACGAGGACGGCCGCCGCCCACCCGGCGATGCGGAGGCGGTTGGCGGCGGAGAGGTCGAAGAAGGTCGTGGCGGTGCGTCCGTGGCTCGCGACGAACAGGACGGCCGCCGGTGCCACATAGGGGGCCAGTTGCTGGGCGCGGCTCGTCGCGAGACACGAGGCGACGGAGGAGGCCGGGGGCGGGGTCCGGGTGCGCTGGGTCCAGGCCCCGGTGATCGTCAGTCTGACGGCGCCGACGCCGCGGCCGCGCAGGCAGGAGTCGACGAGGCCGTTGAGGGTGGACAGCGCGGCGCTCTCCGACGCCACCGGAGCGTCGAGGACCTCCACCGGGCACAGGGAAGCGCGGAGGGCTCCCCCGTTGTCCGCGCCGGCCGCGACGACGCGTGGCCGTCCGCTGGGCAGCACCTCGACGTGCGAGGGGATGCCCTCCTGCTGGAGGCAGCGGGTCAGCCTGTGGGCGATGCCGTTCAGATACTGGCCGTCCTTGGCGGAGAGTCTGAAGGGGCCGACGGCTCGGGGGTCGATGGCTGTCGTGGTGGTGGCCTGTGCATCGGTGGTGGTGGCCTGTGTATCGCTGGTGGTGCCTCCGCTCAGTCCGATGTCGGTGGCGAGCGGATTCACCGTCGCGGTGGCGTCGTGCGGGGGTTGAAACGGGTGTGCGGTGTCGCCGTCGGAGTCCGCGAGCATCCGTCCGTCCCCGGTCGTCAGGACCACACGGTGCCCCGCTCTCCGGCCGAGCTGTTCGACGGTGGGGCCGACGGCGCTCCAGTCGGGGTGCGTCGCGGCCCAGCCCATGAGGGTGTCGTAGATCCGCGCGTCGTCGGCGAGGGCCTGGCCCCGTTCCTTGCCGAGCACGACGGCGGTGGTGTTGAGCACGACCCACGCGGTTGCGGTGATCGAGCAGACGGACACCAGCGCGGACACCGCGAGCAGCCGGATCAGCAGACTTCGCTGCCGCAGCGTGGCGGTGAAGCGGGATCGTCGTGGCGGCTGCCTCCCGGTGTCCGGAGCGGACTCGGCGCAGGGCACTGTGCTAGTCACTGCACGCTTCTCGGAATCGGTCGTCCACGAGTTTGTAGCCCACGCCGTACACCGTCACCAGCGGCATCGGCCCTGCCGCGGCGCCGGCCGCCCGTTTGATCTTGCGACGGAGGTTCATCACATGGACGTCGACGGTCCTGGGCGTGATGAAGGGCTCATGACCATGCAGTCGTTCGAGCAGCTGGGCGCGGGAGAGGACATGGCCGGGGTGTTCGGTCAGCATCTCCATGACCTTGAATTCGCCGGGTGTGCAGGTGATCTGCTGCCCGTAGGCCCGGACCTCGTGCCGTGCGGGATCGACCGAGACGGGGCCCGCGCGCAGCACAGGAGCGGAGTGATCGGTCTCGGGCGCCGGCGGATGGTCCCGCCGGGCACGCCGTAGCAGTGAGCGGGTACGTGCCATCAGCTCGCGCGGGCTGAACGGTTTCGTCATGTAGTCGTCGGCCCCGACATCGAGGCCCAGCAGGAGATCGTCTTCCGAGGAACGCGCTGTCAGCACGAGTACCGGCACATGCGCGAGAGCGGAGTCCGCTCGGATGACGCGGCACACGTCGAGTCCGTCGACGCCCGGCATCATCACGTCGAGGATCACGAGGTCGGGCGAGCGATGGCGCAGCTGATCAAGAGCGGAGCGGCCGTCGCCGGTCACCGTCACGGTATGGCCTTCGTGTTCGAGATACCGGCGTATCAGTTCGGCCTGGTCGGCGTCGTCCTCCGCCACCACTACATGTGCGCACATGCGCTCGATTCTAGGAATGGCGAGGGCCGGTTCGGCGTCCGACGACGAGTCGGCCATCAGTTCCTGACATTGTGCTGACAACGACATTGGCGCTCCTGGCCTGGGGAAGCGCGGTGGCATCGTTCGCGTCTCCCCCGTCGCGGTCACCGGACGGCGGTGTCGCGCACGTCGGCCGCGTCCTGCCGTGCTCGCCGTGCGGCCCATGCCTGTTCGCGCGGGGGGCTTCGCGCGGGGGGGGGCGGCGGGAATCTTCAACGGCCGTATCCGGATGCCTCACCGCTGCGGGCCGCCCCCTCGCGTGACGTCGGAAGGCCGCGTCGCATGTACACACGAGGAGGCAGGCACCGGCCGGCACTGAGCAGCGCGGTCAGGAGTGCGAGCCGAACGCCTTCACCATGCATGCCGTGTTGACCTGTTCGTAGTCGTCGGGCACATCGGCCGACGTCAGCTTCCACCCCACCGGCCGGGTGTCGGTGGCCGGTTCGATCACGGCCGGGACGCCGTGGCTGGTCAGGCATTTCACGACGGCCACCACGTCCTCGCCGTAATGCGGGTTCTTGGCGGGGTCGAGCTCGGGCGGATTGATCGGCGCCTTGTCCTTGCAGGCCTCCTCCGCCTTCCTGCGTACGTCGTCGCTCACCTGGCCGTTGGCGTTCTCTCCCATTCCGTTGTCGGCCAGGCAGCCGGCGTAGGTCTTGCGGATCTGCAGACGCTTCTCGGAGGTGTCGTCGAGCCGGAGTTGCACACCCGGTGAGCCTTCGGAGGTATCCGCGGGGCTTGGTTTTCCCGTCCTGGACGCTGACGGAGAGTCCGGGGAACCTGTGGACGGCGGCAGGGACGCCACGTCCTGCCTCTCCTCGGCCCGCGGCTCCTGCCCGGAGCATCCGCTCAGGAGCAGCAGGCCCGCGGTGACCGCGGCGATGGCGAGATGCGACAGCGCCGGCCTGGTTCGCTTCGTGTGCAGGGACATCTTCGTGCTTCCTTCTCTGCGGTGGGTGCCTTCGGGAACGGGTGGGGAACCGCGCGGGTGGTCCGGCCGGTGGCTCATGTCGTGGCGAGGGCTTCGGTGGGGGTCAGCCGTGACGCCCTCACGGACGGATAGACGCCCGCCAGCACGCCGAGCACGACGGATGCCGTGATACCCGCGCAGATGGTGTCGAACGGGATGATGACGGGCCAGTTCTGGGTCACCGCGTAACCGGCGGTGGACAGCGCCCCGATGACGGCGCCCGCACAGGCGCCCAGGAGCGACAGCACGACCGACTCGGTGAGGAACTGGCCTCTGATGTGCCCGCGGCTCGCGCCCAGGGCACGGCGCAGACCGATCTCCCGGCGCCGTTCGAGAACCGAGATGTACATGGTGTTGGCCACGCCGATCCCGCCGACCGCGAGGGCGATGCCGGCCAGTGCGACGAACAGGGTCGAGTACGCGCTCTGGGTGGCGCGTTTGGCCGTGAGGACGTCGGAAGGGTTGGTGACCCGTACGAAGCTCGGCAGCGGAGGGTAGACCGTCGCGGCGAGGACCGGCTTGACGGTGTCGATCGCCTGGTCCGGCGCCTTGGCGTAGATCACCGTGGGATGCCCGTCGAAGCCCAGGTAGTGCCGGGCCGCGTCCCACCCGACGAACACGGACAGTTCGAGGTCGGGGTCCAGGGGCATCGGGTCGAGGATGCCCGTGATCGTGAACCAGCGGTCTCCCAGCCGGAGCAGCGGTGCGTCCCTGCCCGCGGGCAGGCGGCTGAAGCCGAGGGTTCCGGCGGCCTTGTACCCGAGTACCACGGTGGGAAGGCCGGCGGTCCTCGCGTCGATGAAGCGTCCGGTGTGAACGGAGCCTCCGACGAGCCGGAGCAGATTGGGCCGGGTCGCCAGTACGGTCAGCGCGGCGGTGTCATCGGGGTCGCCGCCCTGGGTGCGGCGGATCGGCTGGTGGGTGTTGGCGACTTCGCTGGTGGCGGTGACGGGACCGATCCTCGCGGCCATGTCGGCGGCCTGCGGCGGGAGTTTGATGGGTTTCTGGCCCTCCGGGACGAGCGGCTGGGCCTTGAGCCGGTCCGTGCCCAGTGCGGTCAGCCGGTCGAGGAGTGCCTGCTGGCTGGAGGCGGGTATGCCGGTGACGAGGACCATCGTGGCGATGCCCACGGAGATGCCGAGGGCCGACAGGACCGCACGGACCTTACGCATGCGCAGTCCCATGATGCCGACCCCGATCAGGTCGGCGGGGCCCAGGCGGACGATCCGGCCGCTCCTCGCGTCGTCCCGTTCGCCGCTCGCGCGCCGAACCGCCGTTCCTTCTCTACCCGAGCGCACTGGCCGCTCCACTTCGCGTGTCGCTGGTCAGGTGTCCGTCGCGGATCTCCACACGGCGCGGGAGCCGGGCGGCGACGTCACGGTCGTGGGTGATGACGGCGATGGTCGTCCCCTCCTGGTTGAGATCGGTCAGGAGCTCCATCACGGACGTCCCGGTGGCCGTGTCGAGGGCGCCCGTCGGTTCGTCGGCCAGGATCAGTGCCGGATCGTGGACGAGGGCGCGTGCGATGGCGACGCGTTGCCGCTCGCCGCCGGAGAGTTGCGCCGGCAGATGACTCAGGCGGTGCGCCAGCCCGACCCGGCCCAGCGCTTCCTCGGCCAGGGCCCGCCGGTCGCGGCGCGGGACACCGGCGTACAGCAGTCCGGTCGACACGTTCTGCACCGCGGTCAGTCCGTCGGTGAGGTGGAACCGCTGGAAGACGAAACCGAGCATGCGGCCCCGTAGCGTGGAGAGTTGCTTGTCGTTCAGCGAGGTGACGTCGGTGCCGCCGATCTCCACCCGGCCGCTGGTGGGCAGGTCCAGCGTGCCCATGAGGTTGAGCAGGGTGGACTTTCCGGACCCCGACGGTCCGACGATGGCGAGGAGTTCACCTGTCCCGATCGACAGGGACACGTCTTGGAGCGCGGTGACGCCGCCGGGAAAGACGCGGCTGACCCGCTCCACGAGCAGGACCGGCCGGGGGGCCTCCCCGTACGCCGGTGGGGAGTTCACGAGGCGACCACCACGGCGAGTCCTTCGGTGAGACCCTGACCGCTGATCTCGACCAGGCCGGTGGCGAACATGCCGGTCTGCACCCGCAGGAGTTCTCCGTTCGCGCGCTGGACGGCGAATCCGCCGCCGCTGAGGGCGACCAGAGCGCCGATGGGCGCGGTGAGGACGTTCTTGTGGATCTCGGAGACGAACTCGACCGGCAGGTCGGCCTCTTCGAGGGCCGCGACGTCCGACGGGCGCTTCGGGAGGACCGTCACATCGGTCTTGGAGGAGTCGCCCGCGTCGGACTGACCGGGCTCGTCCGACGGCGCATGGCTGATCGCCGTCACCATTCCAGGGGACTTCGCGCCGGACAGTGTGATCGTCACGGCGTCGCCGGGCCGGATCGAGGACACCTGTTGCGCGTCGACGGGTACGGTGATCACCTTCTTCAGCGACACGTAGCTGAGGATGTCCTCGGCGACCGGGTCACCGGCCTGCGCCTTCAGCTCGCTCACCCGCACCGGCCCCGGAAGGACGAGCACTGCGCCCACCTTGAGCGTGCCGGTCGCCTCGATCCCCACGTGCTGCTGCCATCTCTTCAGCGCCGCGGCGAGGGGCGCGGTGAAGGTCGCCCCCTGCACACGGCCCTGGCCGGCCGAACGTCGCACGGCCGGCTCGTCACCCACGTCGTAGCCGAGGGCGGCGAGGTTGCCGCGCAGCACGCTCACGTCGTTGCCGACCAGGCCGGTCTTCTTCAGGTCACGGAAGAAGGGGGTGTCTCCGTAGAACACCGGTACGGGCTTGTCGTCGACGCGGTACAGCGCCTTGCCGCGCTCTGTCGCCGTGCCGTTCGCCGGGAGCTTGGTCAGCGTTCCCGTCCCCTTGCCCTTGAGCTGCTTCACCGGCCCGAACCCCAAGTGACCCTGCGCGGTGAAGCTGTTGCTCAGGTCCCGGCGCACCACCTCGGCCGACTGCACGGAAGGTGCGGCGGTGGCGTGGGGATCGGTCGTGCCGGAGGAGCGTTCCGCCACGGCGGCAACACCGACCACACCGCCCGCGACCGCCGTCACCAGCGCCGCTGCCAGGCCGGCACGGCGGCGATCGCGAGGACCACGGGACGTGGCGTGCTCAGGCATGGCACGTCCCCGGGAGCGCTCGCGGGTTCGGGTGCGGCCATGCCGTGCGGCGCCGCATCCGAGCGCCGCGCGAGGTACCTGTTCGGGTGAACGGCCCCGGGCCCGGGTGTCGTTCTCTGTCTGCGTTCGTGGGCATGACCTGACCGTCTCAAGTCATTGTCATGAGGCTGTCAGTCGAAGGTCAGGGAGACATGGTCCCGTGTTCGCCGACGCCTGACGCGGCAGGAGGTGGCCGCGGGCTCACGCCTGCCATCGGTCACCGGCAGGGCGAGCCGCAGCCTGAAAGGTGGGCCCCTCCTGCTGCGGCCGGCCGGAGCATGTGTCGAAGTTCGGTGCGCTCAGGTGGACGGCCTGTGGGGTTCGGTCGGGCGGTGGCGCGATCGGTAGTTCCAGTAGGCGAGGATGCGGTGGTCCTCCTGCTGGGGCATCTCGCCGAAGCCGGCGGGAAGTTCGCCCACGCGTTCCCAGGCGTACTCGGTGCGGGGATCGTCACGGCGCGCGAGCGCGTAGACGATCTCCAGACGCAGCAACTGGTCCTGGTCCTGTTCGTCGAGCAGGGCGACGAGGGCGTCCGCGACGGCGGCCGTCCGGTCGTCGGAGTTGCCGAGGGAGACGGCGGCACCGGCCCGGACCTGGGCATCGGTGTCCCGGATGAGGGTGAGCAGCGCCTCGCGGAACTCCGGGGTGAGGCCGGGGACGGCCATGGCGCCGGCGACGGAACGTCGGACGTCGGGGTCCGGATCCCGTGACAGGGCGAGCAGTGCGTCGGTGGCGACCTTGGTGGGCGGGGACTCTCGCCGGAGCAGACAGGGCACCTCGCCGCGCACCCGCGGGTCGGGGTGGTCGGCGTGTCGGAGGCCGATGGCTTCCTGGTCGGGGTGCTCCTGGTCGAAGTAGACGTCCAGGACCCTGGCGAGCACCATGCCGTCCGGTTCGTCGCGGGCCCAGGAGGCGAGGAAGTCGGCGTCCTCGGCCACGTCCTGGCGGTGGTTGAACCAGGTGAGGAAGTTCCGGGACCACACGACGTCGGCGAGGAAGAGGCGGTGCACGGGGTCGGGGTGGTGCCGAAGGGCCGTCAGTTCGTTCCAGACCTGCGGTCCCTGGCGGTCACCGAGGACGAAGCGAGCCTGAGCCCAGTTGGCGTGCAGCGCGTCCGCGTGCGTGACGGCTCGTGCCACCAGGTCCGCCACGGCGGCTGGGATGCCGAAGTTCCACTCCAGCCAGGTGAGGATGCCGGTGTGGCCGGCGCGGACGGTGAGCCCCCCGAGGGTGACCTCCTCGATGTCCGTGTCGTTTTCCGTGACGAGGCGACGGCGGGCCGGGCCTGATGCTCCCGTCCGTCGGCGGAGTTCCTCCTCCTCGCCCGTGTCGATCCAGTGCCGGGCGAGGTCGAGCAGCCGTTTGCGGCCTCCCTCGGTCAGCCGTGTTCGTGGGTCGTCGCCGAGCACCGCCTCCACCAGCGCGGGAGACCCGAGGTCGACGGCCCGCAGGAGCGGGGTGGTGCCGTCCGGCAGCGCGTGGTCGGGATCGGCGCCGCCGTCGGTCAGTGCCCCGGCGCTCTCGTGATCGAACCCGGTCACGGCGGTGCAGAGCAACGGGAGGCCGTCCGGGCCCGCCGTCCGCGGATCGGCGCCCTCTCGAAGAAGGGTGCCGACCGCGTCGGAGTCCTTGGAGGTCACGGCTGCCACGAGCCGGTCGGTCAACCCGTGCCGCGATGCCGGCATCTGCCCCCCAGGTGATCGTCAGCCGACACGCTATCCGAGCCGTACGGGGGCGTGCCGCCGGCGTTACGAAAGGTGATCCGTCGAGCACAGCCCGGTGCGCGGCTCGTCGACGCCGTTCGTCCCGTGACCGGGTCACCGGACCGCCGCCGTCTCCCCCCGTCCTCACCGCGATACCCCGCGGCGAAAGCCACCCGCTTGTCGCCACGGCTGTGCCACGAGGCATTCCGGCACGAACCGGGCGGTACGACGGCCGCGGAGCCCTGTGCCTGGACGGGACATCCGTGCGGTCCGTGGACCGGGAGCACGGCGACCGGCCCGGTAGGACTTTCGCGCGCACCACCGACAGGTGCGGGGTACGGCCGAGCAGTGGTCGGAGCGCCTGCGAAGGGGCCTGGAACCGGTATCGCGGCGACAGGGCGAGGGAAACCCGAAAGCGCAGACAGGTAGACGGGGCCGGCGGCGGCAGGGCGGGCCGGGCTGACCGCTTGTCGGCGCCGGGGGGCGGCCGGGTTCACGGAAGAGAGAGCGGAGGGGCCCGGCTGCGCCGGGCCCCTCCTCACACTGCGGGATTCACCCCGAGGCTCTCAGAGACCTCGGACCTCTCCTCCGGACGTTCGCGTCAGCCGCGGACGATGTTCTCGGCCTGGGGACCCTTCTGGCCCTGGGTGACGTCGAACGTGACCTTCTCGCCCTCGACCAGTTCGCGGTAGCCGTTGCCGGAGATGTTCGAATAGTGGGCGAAGACGTCAGGTCCGCCGCCGTCCTGCTCGATGAAGCCGAAGCCCTTTTCGGAGTTGAACCACTTCACGGTGCCGCTGGCCATGCTGTTGTCCTTCAAATCCTGCCGGAGTTCCCGGCTCGTGCAGATGCAGGCCCGTCCGCGAGCGGACAGTGCCTGGCGTCCGTTCTACCCCGTCGGCGGCTCAAGTACCAGGCTTTTCGTGTGGCGGTAGCACGCCGCGGTCCCGGCCCGGTCTCTCCCCGGCGACCGGCGGGGGCCGGGATCCGGGGTTCACTTGCCCTTGGCGGCTTCCTTGAGCTTGGAGCCGGCGGACACCTTGACGCCGTATCCGGCCGGGATCTCCAGCGGCTCGCCGGTCTGAGGGTTGCGCGCGGTGCGCGCGGCCCGGTGTGTGCGCTCGAAGCTGAGGAAGCCCGGGATCGTCACTTTCTCGTCGCCCTTGGCGACGACATCGCCGACGCTTTCGGCGAGGGCGGTCAGTACGGCGTCGGCGTCCTTGCGGGTCACCTGGGCGCGCTCCGCCAGCGCGGCCACCAGTTCGCTCCGGTTCATCGTTGTGCTCCATATTCCTGGATCAGCCCGGTCTGCGGCGTGCAGGCGGGACGAGCCAACCATGCTGCCATCGGCCACTGACAACGCGTCCCGCCGGGCGAAGCGACTGGCCGGCCGCCTGCGCCACCCGGCACGCTGGTACCGCGCGCACCGACCTCTCCCTGGGGCGTGCCACCGGCGCTCAGCACCGTGACGCGTCGGCATCTCCTCGGAGGCGGGCGGCCGGGGTCGGCAGCCCGTACGACTCGAACGACCCCGGCCCGGCCTTGGCGTCTCAGACGTCCAACTGATCAGGATCGTCCCCGACTCACTGGGGCGCCCACGGTGCGAGGACGCCCTTCATCGCGTCCGTCATCGCCAGTTGCAGCAGTGGGCCGTAGGTGATCCGGCCGACGCCGAGGCGACGGAAGCGGTCCAGGTCGTGCTTGGCGGGATGGGCCGTCGAGTTCACGGGAACGGTGACAGCGCCGGTCACTGCGGTGAGCAGGTCGTCGTCGTCCTGGATACGCACCGGGTAGACGCTGTCGGCTCCGGCCTGCTCCATGGCCCGCAGGCGTTCCACCGTTTCGTCGAGAACGGCGGAGGGATCCTCCGCGTGCAGGAAGAGGTCGGTGCGGCCGTTGACCCAGACCGGGATCCCCGCGTCGTCGGCGGCCGCGCGCAGGCCCGCGATGTAGGCCGCGTGCTCCTGCGTGCTGCGGACGCGCCCACCATCCGAGTGGACGGTGTCCTCGATGTTGAGACCGACGCCGCCGACCTCGGTCAGACCGGCGATGAGATGCGCGGGCTCCCGGCCGTACCCGGCTTCCAGATCTACGGAGACGGGGACGTCGACCGCCGCGATGATCGGCCTGACGGCGGCGAGCACCTCCTCGAAGGTCTGCCCTTCGTGGTCCGCGGCCCCGCGGGAGTCGGCGAGTGGATGACTGCCGATGGTCAGCGCGGGGAACCCGGCGTCGGCTGCCGTCCGCGCTGACCACACGTCCCAGACGGTCGGCAGCACGATCGGCTTGTACTCGACGTGCAGTTGCTTGAGGCGTTGGGCGCGCGCAACGGTGGTCCGAAAGTCCATGTCGAGGACACTACCCATGGACTGCCACAGACAACGTGCCGCCAAGGTGCCGCCCGGTGGCGGAAGGACATCCGTGATCGCTGTCGGCGTGGGCCCCGCGCATGGCGGAACGCTCCGCTCGCCGTCATTCCCTGGTCGCGGCCGCGAGCATGCCGGCCACCAGGGTGCGCTGTGAGACAAGGAGCAGGGCGAGGAACGGCAGGGACGCCGAGGTGATCGCCAGTGCCGGTTCCGGCATGGTGACGTTCAGGCCGGCACCGGCGACCGGGAGGTGAGGAGTTGGTTCAGGCCGACCTGGAGCGGGAACTGCTCGCTGTCGGGCGGACGAGGTAGGGCAGGAAGAAGTTGTTCCAGTTGCCGACGAAGCTGAAGAAGGCGACCAGTCCGACGACAGGTTTGGCCACCGGCAAGAACATCACGCGGCCGGGCCGTACGCACGTGCACGTCAGCACCCTGGGCTTCGGCTGGTTGTCCGGGCGGCGGGACGCGTGCTCCCGGACCCGGTCAGCCCGCGAGGCGCCGAGATCGGGGCCGTACCAGTGCGCGGCGGTGGTGCCGAAGGCGGCTTCGCGCTCCTGGGACCTGATCCACCCCGCGCTCTCCGCCGGGCCGGCCCGGACCGGTGGGGCCACCGTCGGCTGCTCGCGGGGACGACGATCAGGCCTTCGACCCGGTGGTCGACGAGACCGTCGGCGGGACGGGGCGACCCTCGACCTCCTCGGACTGCCTGCCGGACCCACGGGGGTGTTCTGCACGACCAACCGCATCGGCCAAGGGCCGATACGAGCCCTCCACCGAGCCGGCAGCACCCGCCCCCCTGGCGGGCTTCGACGACTTCGACCTCTCGGACGTCCTCGGTCTCCCGCTTGACACTCGTCCCGTACGACGCCGACGAGATCGGCCGGCAGGCCGCTCAGCTCCTCATCGACCGCCTCGGCAGACAGCACACCGAGACCACGCACACCTCGACGGGTCACCGTCCCGACCCGCATGAAGCGCTACGGCCCACACCTTGACGCCCGTCCCCGCGGGCGGCCGCCGGGCGACCACTGAACCTGAAAGGGTGATGTCGGGCGGCCGGAGGCCAACTCGGAGACGCGGCGCACGATCGCCCGGCGAGGTGGGTGCTGCCCGAAGGGTTGGGCTGTCACGCCCTGGTGCCGTCCGTCGTCCGTGGCTGGAACCGTGACCATCGACGCTCGTCTCATCACCACCGTCACGGCACCGCTGGACCCCGCCTAGGCGGAGAACTCGCAGTCGGTGTGTGATCGTGGACGTATCCCTGCGTCCACCCGCGAGGCGTCCGGGTTGCCCAGAGGTGAGAACCACCACCGCCCGCGCCTGAGAGGGCTCGGAGCCTATGGTCCGAGGGGTGAGAGCAGCGCGTAGGAGCGAACGGCTGTGAACACCTTCGGTTCGGGGAGGTTCAGCCCTGCCATGGCGGCCGAGGCGGTCTCGTGATGCTCCCCGTTGACCCGGATCTCGGCCTGCATCGCGCCGGGACGGCCGCCGTAAAAGACCTTGACGCCGTTGAAGTGCGGCGATTCCAGGTCCGCGGTGAAGGTGTCCGCGATGCGGTGCAGCACGTTGGCGTCGAGCAGGGCGGCCTGCAACCGCCGGTTCTCGGCGCCGTCGAGCCCGAAGGCGACCGCGCCGGAGACGATCGAGTGCCAACCGGGAACACCGCGCACGTGATCGGGCTCCAGATGGTCGGCGAAGCGTGAGCGTGGGTCGAGGAGTTCGAGCATGCACGCGCCGGCGGTCTGCACCCACACGTCGGCCGCCCGGCGGGGGTCGCCGGACATCGCCACGACACAGTCCGTGAAGCACGGCACGTCAGGCTGCAGACTCACGTCGGGCAGGGCGACGAGGTCGTAGTGGCGCCCACCCCCGTGGTGGGGTGGCGCCACGCCCAACGCCCATCCACTCGGGCTGCTCAGCGAATTGCCCTTGAATTCGGCGCCCCGTGTGACACCGGGCGCGTACTCCTCCAGACTCTCCTTGACCAGGGCGAGGAACTCGAGGTCGGACAGGCGTTCTTCGGACGGCTGGGCTCTGCGCGCACGACGTCGTATCCAAGGCATGCGCCGGATGCTATCCACGGGGTGACGACCCTGTTCCCTCCGGGGCGTTCACCCGGGCACCGCACCAGATCCGGGCGCATGCGGCTGCCGTCAGAGAGGTGTGCCCCATCGCTGCCCCGGCGCTACCGGAACCGCCCTCTGCCGGAGTTCGGCGATCACGAGGGCACCGTCAGTACGATCTTGCCTTGGATGTGACCCTGCGCGGCCCGCGTGTGTGCGTCGGCCGCCTCGTGCAGCGGGTAGGTGCTGTCCACCCCGACCTGGAGCGTCCCGTCGTCGAGCAAGCGCCCGATCTCGGCGAGTTGGGGACCGTTGGAGCGCACCTGAATGTTCGAGACCGTGATGCCCCGCCTCGCCGTCTCTTCCGCGTCGTACTGTGCGAAGAACACCGGAAGCATGGTGCCACCGCGCTTGAGCACGGTCAGGAGTCGTGGGCTGTCCGGGCCACCGACGGTGTCGATCAGCAGGTCGACACCACTGACCACGTCCGCGACCTGGGTCCTGGTGTAGTCGACGAACTCGTCGGCGCCGAGTCTGCGCAGGAACTGCTCGTGCCGGCCCGAGGCCACCGCGACGACGTGTGCGCCCTTCCACTTCGCCAATTGCACCGCGAAGTGACCCACTCCCCCGGCGGCCCCGTTGACCAGCACGGTCATGCCCGGCGTGAGCGGCACCGGCTGGTGCACCTGGCCGGTGAAGGGAGACGGCACGTCATGGCCGAGATCAACCAGGTACTGCCAGGCCGTGAGCGCGGCCATCGGCGCACCGGCCGCCTGCACGTGTCCGACAGCGGCCGGCTTGTGGGCCAGGTCCGAAGCCGGTGCCGCCACGTACTCGGCGTACGTCCGTCCGTCGAATCCGGGGAACCGCAGCATGCCGAAGACCACGTCCCCGACGGCGAACCCCAGCACGTCCGGAGCGACCGCCGCGACCACGCCCGACATGTCCGTTCCCGGGATCAGGGGATACTCCAGTGCCGGCCTCATCTCGGCAGGCATGACCTTCATCCCCTCACGCAGATACCAGTCCGGCGGGTTGACGCCCACCGCGTGCACCCGGACGAGCACCTCACCCGGACCGATCCTTGGAACCGGCACCTCGTCATACCGCAGAACCTCCGGCCCACCCGCTTCGTGGAACTGGATCGCCTTCATCGCGTCTGTCTCTCTCCTCGGAAAAGGTTGCTCCCTCAGTCAAGGCTCACGACGGCTCCGCCGTCCAAGACCGGTTCGGCAACCTGATCATTCCGAAAACGCATGACGCGTTACCGTGGCAGAGTGAACGATCTCGGGCAGGACCTGGAACTGCGGCTCGTGCGCTACTTCACCGTGGTGGCGGCGCACCAGCACTTCGGCCGGGCCGCCGCCGACCTGCACGTGGCCCAGCCCGCGCTGAGCCGCCAGATCCAGCGGCTCGAGAAGTATCTCGGCGTACGGCTGCTCGACCGTGTGCCCCAGGGCACCCGGCTCACCGCGGCCGGCCGGCAGTTCCTCCCACAGGCCCGGGCCCTGCTGCGGGCGGCCCGCCAGGCCGAGTTGGCCGTTCGTGAACAAGCCGAGACCGAGCGCATCACCATCGGCTACGTCGAGGACCTGGTGATCACTGACGTCGTACGGGAGCTGCGCCGCCGTCATCCGGACGCCGAGATCGCCACCCGGTACCTGAGCTGCCGCGACGTCGGGACACTGTCCGACAAAGGTGTCGACGCCCTGATCGCGCGAGCCCCACTGCCGCTCGCCGCCGACGACGTGGACACCATCCCGCTCTACGAGGAGCCCCGGATGCTCGTGGTCCCGCGCGGCCACCCCCTGGCCGACCGCGCGTCGGTGACCGCCGAAGAACTGGCCGGTGAGGAAACGGCGCCCTGCGCGTTCGAGACCACGGACTGGACTTCCTACCGGATCCTCGGGGCCGATGTACCGCCGGTCGAAAGCTACGAGGACAAGCTCGAACTCGTCGCGAGCGGCAGGGCGATCGCCGTGCTACCGGTCGGCGACCGGCGCAGCTCGTTGCGTCCCGGCCTCGTCACCGTCCCGATCGAGGGTGCTCCCCCGAGCCAGGTCGTCCTGGTCAGCCGGAGGAACGACCCGAATCCGATGATCAGGAGTCTCCGGCCGGCGGTCGAGGCCGCCCGGCCTGCCCCGGCAGCCTGACCCACCCGGCCGGTCCGCGAACCCCACGCTTCACCGCCAAGTCACCGACCACGCAACCGCGACAGGAGCGCGCCGCCGGTTCCTTGGTCTTCCGCCCCAGCACTCCGACGCCGCGCACGACGGGGACCGGGCACTGCGCGCCGCCGAGTCCGCGCCGGCCGTCCCTTCGTCCGGGCGTCTTCGCCGTCCCTGGCCGCTGCCCGCAACACCGACAGGCGGAACAGGTACGTCGCCCGGTCCCGCTCGCTCCGTAGTCACGTTGTCAGTGCCGGATGCGAGGATCCGGATGACCTTACGCAAGGAGATCGGTATGGGCACCTGGGACATCGGCCCCTTCGGCAACGGCACGGCCACGGACTTCGCCGACGCTCCCGACGACGCCGAACCCCGGGCTCGCGAAGCTCTGATCCGAGGCGTCCTCGTCCGGACGGTCGTCGCCACGGGCGGTCTCGGTGAAGCGGCGAGGCGGTGCCCGCCGCCCTCCATCGCTCTCTTCGAGGTCCAGCCATGACGAAGCGTCACTCCGCGCGGAAGGGGAGCCGGATCCCGAGAACGGACCGCGAATGGTCAAGAATTCGAGAGGCGTTCCATCAGCCACGGCCGAACCCGCCGACGGTTCACGCGAGCCGACCGGCCGTCACCAGAACCGCAGGTGCTGACACATCTCCATCGAAATACCAATACCGGCACACCGATACAGCTCAACGGGGCTCCGCGGCCGTGCGTCCTGAGCAGGGGCTGGCTCGGGAAGTCCGAAGGGTCCGGAGGCGATGCTGTCGCCTCCGCCTTTCCGTCGAAGATTTGCCGCTCGGGCCCCCGTCTGCGATCTTGTCCGGAGCGACGATCCCGTGCAACACACTCAGCCGTCGGCACTACTCACCCCGGACCCAACCCAGGCCTGCTGGTGGAGCCTTGGCCGAGCCACGAGCATCGGATCCTACGGTTCCCACGGATCCTCGGACCGTCCGCGGCCCTACACAGAAGGAGAAACAGCGTGAACACCGCAAAGGTTGCAGCTCGACGTCTTACGAGTGAAGAGGTCTCAGAATTGGGCCTCCAGGAGGAGATTTTCGTCTCGGCCGAGCTGGACGACCTTTCCCTCGACTGCTTCGCCCCCGCTTTCCTCACGAAGCCCGGAAAGTATTTCGACGGAGGGTCCTTCATCGCGAGGACGATATTCGGCAAGGAGATTCACATCCTTCCGAACAATGACGAAGAGCGCGGGATCTGGGTTGCCGACGAAACCGGGGAGGAGATCGAGGTACTCCAGAGTGCCGGCGTCCTCCTGAACCTCGCGCTCTACGTGCCCGATGGAAACAAGGAATCCCTGGAGGCGCTCTACGCCGCCGCCAGGGAAGCGTTCGGCGCGGGAATCGTCCAGCGCTGGAACGAAGAAGTCGTGGCCGTGCCGGACGTCAAGGTCGACCTGTTCGAAGAACCGGCCCGCGGCCGGAAGGGCACGAACGGCCAGAACCGGGACCGCCGCGCCTTGGACATCTACCCCACCCGAGTCCGGTTCATGGAGCCCAGCACCGGCTGGAAGTTCATCGTCGAGCCGCACCACGAGCCCATCGACGACACACCGACGATCTGAACCGACAGCAGTCCGCGGACCGCACGCCGAGGGCTGCCATCTCTCACCGGCCCGTCGCAGCACACGGTTTGACCGGATCGGACCGGGACGAGGCGGGGCGGGGCGCCGACAACAGCGCCGCGCCCCGTGCGCCCGCATGACCCGCACAGGTCGCGGAGCGTTTTCGCGTAGGCACCGATCAGGCGCGTCGACCCTGTGCGGGAGCAGGGCGGTACTACGAGCGCGCGGGAGCGGGACCGCACGAGAGTGTCGGAGTCCGAGTCCCGGCCCGGCGGAGCGCGCGGCGAGTCGGACACGCGCAGCGCGGGGCCGCGGACGCGGTACTACACCCGTACGCGCGGTGCGGAGGCATCGACGAGACTTGCGGCCCGCGCCTCGCCCGCGTGTCCGGCCTCCATCACGGCGCTCTGCCGACGTGCCGTTCTGGCAGCTCTTCGCGGTAGGCCAGGACCCGAAATTAGCGCGCGCCACCGGCCTGATCGCAGGCTATTCTCCCCTGGTTCGATCACTAAGAGGTCGGAAAAGGTCCCAGGGGAGGGCTCATGGAAGAGCGTGCGGAAACCACGGTGGGGGAATGCGTGGGACTGGAGTACCAGGTGACGCGCGAGGACATGAGACAGGCGCTCAAGGCACGGGCCAGGGCATCGGGCCGGGCCCGGCGGGCGCAGCGGTTCGCCCTGATCGGCGTGGCCGCGTTCGTCGGAGCGTCGACGGTGCCACTGACGAAGGGTGAGGCCCCCGACACGCAGTCGCTGGTGATCGCCGGACTGATCGTCGTGCTGATGTTCGTGCTGCAGCCCTGGCTGATGGCCCGCCAGTTCCACAACATCGCGTCCCGGAAAGGGGCCTACAGCGGCACGGTCGACGACTTCGGCGTCACTGTCAGCAACACGGGTGGCTCCAGCCGCCTGAACTGGCTTGCCGCCCCGCATTACGCGGAGACTCCCGACACCTTCGTCCTGCTCAGCGGGGACAAGAACGTCTCGTGCCTGACCGTGCTTCCCAAGCGCGGCGTGCGAGAGCCGGGGAGCGTGGACGGCGTCCGGACTCTGCTGGACCGACACATCCGCAGGCTCTGACCCAGGGCCGGATGAGATCGAAGGGAGACGGGTCCTCCACCTTGTGCGACTTCCCCCTGGCTCCGGGACGGACGCCGGAGTGAGGCGCGTCCGGGCGGGGGGCTACGGATGCCGAGAGACCCCCCGTCCGGCTCCCGGTGCTTGCACGTCAGGGATCCCACAGATCATCCAGGCGTGAATCACCTCCACCAAATAGTTAATGACTTGACTGTTAACCTCTTGATTAATAGGTTGGGAGCATGGACAGAGGAAGAAGTGTCTCCACCGGTCCACTCGAACAGCTCAAGGTGATCAACAAGGCTCAGATGCAGGCGGGACAGGACTGGATCCGATCACGAGGGCTCAGCCCGCAACAGGCGTTCGTCCTCGACCACCTCGCCGGCCACCCCGGGGCCATCCAGCGCGACATCGCGGAGGCGACACGAACGACCGCCGCGAACGTCTCCGGGGTCCTGCGCGGCCTCGAAGCCCGACACCTCATCGAGCGTCGCTTCGAAGGTGGAGACGAGCGCAGCAAGCGCGTCTTCGCCACCGACGCCGGGATCCAGCTCATCTCCGGTCACGAAGAGGCGATGATCGCCGCGGACGAGTCGATCCTCGCGCCCCTGACGACAGACGAGCGGATCGCCCTGCAGGCGCTGCTCGACAAGATCACCGTTGGCCTGCCCCACCTCGGAAAGTCCTGACCCACGGCCCGAAGCCGTCGGAACCACACCGCACCACCCGCCCGTGTCGGCCGGAACCGACGCGCGCTCGCGCCCGCACAAGCGTGAGTGCTAGGCAAAGGAGCACCACTCATGAGGACGCAAGCAGCACGGACCCTGACCATGATCCGCGAGGTGTGCGCCCTCGGACGCGTCGAGTTGGACCGCCCGCACACCACGGAAGGGGACACCGCCGCCGCTCGTGCGCTCGTCCACGGCTTACGGGCCATCGACCCCGCCGGCGAGCCCAGCGACATCGCTCTGTCCCTGGAGCTGCTGGCGCCGCGCGCACCGTACTTCGACCGACTGGTTTTGGACGCCATCGCCGTCGGCACCCGACAGGTCGTCAACCTCGGCGCCGGTTACGACGATCGTGCTCTGCGGTTCCGGCATTCCGGTGTGCGGTTCTTCGATCTGGATCTGCCGGACGTCATCGCCGACAAGTCCCGTCGCCTCCAAGCCCTGGACACCGACATCAGCCACGTCACCCTGGCCGCGGCGGACTTCGCCACCGACCACGTCGGCGACGTCTTGGCCCGCGCCGGGCACGACGCCGACCGGCCGACTCTCTTCATCGCCGAGCACCTCGTCCTGTTCCTTCAGCCGCGTGACGTGGAACGGCTCCTGGCCGGCGTCTCCATCCGCAGCGCGCCGGGCAGCGTCCTGGCACTCACCACCGAGGTACACCCTGTGGGCCTCGATTCCGCGCTCGTCACCGCGACGGTGGACGAGGTGATGTTCGACGGTGCGAGCCCCCTGCACAGCATCAGGGCCCGCGACACCTGGCTGGCCCTGCTCAAGCAGCACAACTGGCAGGTCGAGAACGCCTCCGTGGCGACGGCCGTCAACCACTTCGAACTGCCGGACGACGAACCGGTCCAGATCCAGACCCACTTCCTCACCGCGACGGCCACGTGAGGCAGAAGAGCAGTCTGCGCCAAGGCCTCTCCCGCAACCCGCTTGAGAACTGCTCGCCGGACAGGAGCGGCAGATACTGAGGGGAGACCGCCGGGCAGTAGGTGATGACGCCTGGCCACCACCCGCCGGGAGCTCGTCGGGCCGCGATCGTCCCGGCCGCCACTACGAACACTGGTGAGTTCGCGTGTTCCTCCGTCGCCGATGCGTCACTCGGCAGCAACAACCCGCGGCCCTCGCCTACACTCCCTCGATGAACAACATGCGGTGCACTCAATGCGGTCAGGTCGGGCTTGAGCAGGGCTTTGTGAGTGACAGCGGCAGCGGCGCCCTCGGGTTCGCGCGATGGTTCGGAGGCCTCCTTGAGCGGGGCATATGGGGCATAGTCAAGACGCGGGGCCTGCCGCAATGGCAGATCGACGCCTTCCGCTGCCCGAACTGCGCACACCTGGAACTGTTCGCCGCCCAGCGATTGAACCCTCGCGGTAACGTCTTGTGACGGTTCGTCGAGTGGAACAGGACAGCTCTCTCGCCCGCGCGCGTTCACGGGTCACTGTCGGCGTGACGGGGTTTTGGCTGGAGACTCCTTGGTGCTCGGCTCCGGAAATCCTTCGGGGATTGATCAGGTTGCCGGTGTGGCGGAGGATTCTCCTTGTCGGTCGGCGGGTGTGTGCCGGTCTCGTCGGGCCGGCAGATCGTCCAGGAGGTGGTGAACCTCCACTGGTACGGCTGTGCCGTGGCGTTGTAGCGGTCTTCGACCCCTCGGAGTCGTTCCCGGACCTCGGCGAGGTCTGTGAAGTCGTTGGGCGAGACGGCCTTGCGCTGCACGACGGAGAAGAAGATCTCGCTCTGGTTGAGCCAGGACGCGTGGACCGGGGTGTGGACCAGGATGCGTTCGGGAAACGGGCGGCCATGCGGTCGATGGACCTGCGGCTGCGGTGCGAGGAGCCGTTGTCGACGATCCAGAAGACGCGTTCCGCGCTGGCGTAGGGCTCCTTCGTCATGACCTGTTCGACCAGGGCCGTGAACGCCACGATTCCGGTGGTCGGCTCGCAGCCGCCGTGGATCTCGGCCCGGTGGACGTCGTAGGCGGCCAAGTAGGCCAGGGCTCGGCCGCGCGCATTGCCCCGAATCGCTCCAAGAGCGCGGGTACAACGATGGCGCCCCCACGACCCCGCCGAGAACTGCAGAACCCCCGTGTAGGCGACGACGGGCGGTCTCGGCCGGAACCGCCGCCCGTGGCGCCTTCTCCACAACGATGCCCGCGCCAGCGGCGCGGGCCGCAGAGCGGTACTTCTTCTGCTTCTTGGACACCAGCGGAGCGTACCTGCAGCATTCTGAGGCGTGACCCCTGCGCCGAGTCCAACCTCTCCGAGACGTCAGACCTGTTCGGCCGCCCATTGAGACGATGCCGGTTGAGCCCTGACAGCTGCCCGGCACCGCTTGGACCCGCACGTCAACCCCCGAAGGATTTCCGGAGCCGACCACTTCGCAGGGCATGCAGCGACTCGCTCACGGCGACCCCTGGCCCTCGTATCACCCGTCCGACTCACCCGCCGCTGCCCTCACAGGCTCAGCAGGAGGTCGCGCACCGCGGTGGGTCGGGACAGGAACGGGTGGTGGCCTGCGTCGAGTTCGACGACGCTGTCGGCCCGTCGGGCGAACTCGCGCTGCAGCCGTGGCGGGGTGCCCCGGTCCTGCGTACAGACCAGGTAGGTCGAGGGCACCTGCTGCCATGCGGCCGCCCCGATCGGTTGCCCGGTCACCCGCACGCTCTGCCGGGCAAGGTGGTCCGCCGCCTGCGCCTGGACCTCGGGGTCGCAGTCCTGCAGGAACGTCTCCACGAGCAGTTCGGGGCGGACTCCGAACGTCCCGGCTTCGGGGGCGATGTCGAGGAACGGGGCGGGGCCGCCGTCCCCGAACTCCGACAGACTCTGCCCGATCTCGGGCAGGTAGCTGGAGATCAGCACCAGGTGACGTACCGACGCGATCCCCGCGGCCGCTTCCGCGGTGACGATGCCGCCGTAGCTGTGGGCGACCACGACGGTCCGCTCGTCGCTGTTCCGCAACACCTGCCGTACCGCGGCGACATCCTCGGTCAGCCCAGGGCCGCCGACGCCGCCGGGCAGGCCCGTCTCACCGCAGCTCGGCAGCGCCGGGGTCACACTCGACACCCCGCGCTCCCGCAGCAATCCGGCTGTGCGGTGCCACCACCACGACCCGTCCCGCACGCACGCCCCATGCACGAACACGACCCTCATCGCTGCCTCCACATCTGGACCGACCGCCCTCCGGCAACGATAGACGTAGTGGTCATTACGTGAAAAAGTCGAGTCGTGGGCAGACGACCGCAACCGCAGATCCGACAGAGGCTGCTCGAGGCCTGCGCCGACTACGCCCTGGCGCACGGTCTCCCTGGCAGGCTCGATCCGTTGGCCACCGCCACCGGCACCTCGGCCCGCATGCTGATCTATCACTTCGGCACGCGCGACGCCCTGCTGCGGGCCGTCCTGGAGTACGCGCGGCAACGTCAGCTCGACACCTTCGGCGCCCTCCTGCGGGCACGATCCGACGAGCCCTACACGGCCACACTGGGCCGCGCCTGGACCTCCATCACCGGTGCGGACGGGCAGCCGTACCTGCGGATGTTCAGCCAGTTGCGCGTGAGTGCGGAGCAGCAGTTGTGGCCCGACTTCCGGCGCACGGCGACAACCGACTGGCTCGGGCCGCTCGAGGACGGGCTGCGCAGCATCGGCCGGCCGGATCTCGCGACGCTGGTTCTCGCTGTCATCCGCGGTCTCCTCATGGACCTCGACGCCACCGGCGACACCGCCCGCACCGACCAGGCCTTCCGCGACTTCCTCGACTTCCTCGGCGCGGTCGAGCGTACGTCTCCCGGCTTCCCCTCAACCGGTTGCAGCTCCCAGGAGGGCGACGGCGGTACGACCGGCAGCGACCCGGTGCCGGACGCGTAGTGCCGGGTTCCACAGACGGTATGCGCATCTCACCTCCGCCGTCGGCGAGTTGACGCTACGGGCCTGCCCCCCCCGATTCCTTGGGCAGGCCCTCATCGGCTCCACGGCTGCGTCCTGGCCGTGGCCCGGGCGCAGCCGTTCATCTTTCGCGGGTCGGGGTGTGCGGCTTCCACCACTCCTCCGGCGGGCGGCGCAGGGCCCGACGGGTCGTCAGTCTTCTCTGGCGGACCGCGTGCGCCTGCACGATGTCGCGGAGTTCGGGTGCCTGGAAGAAGATGCGGTGGGCCTGCGCGAACGCCGCGACGATGCGCTGGTTCGGATCGATCTTTCCGGAGTGGCCACCCTCCGCCGGAAGGGACCGGGTCTCGTCCGGAACGCCGGGGCGGGGTCGGGCACCGAAGGAGGCCGGATGCGTCGCGGTCTTGGCCAGTTCCTTCTCGAACGCTTGGATGGCCTTGACGTACACCTTGAAGCGGTTGGTGATCGCGGACCTCGAGAAGGACGTGCCGTCGGCCAGTTGGGTCCGGTCGTAGTACGTCGACGACATGAGGGACCACAGGCGTGCGTCACCCAGCGTGGGCAGGATCCTGCCCATGAACAGACTCGTCGGGGAATCCGATGCGGGATCGGGGTCGGGGATGCAGGGAATGAGCGACGACGGTTTGGCCAGGGGGCGTCCCGAGGCGATCGTGTCGAGGATCCGGACGAGTGCGGGATAGCCGCGCTCGGCGTGATCGTCCTTGTACGTCCATCCCACGACGGTCTGCCCGGCCGGCGGGGGAAGGAGCTGGCAGACGGCGAACGGGAAGAGCGTCCGTCCGTGGTGGGAGGTGGACAGCCCGATGGCCTTGGGGCCGTTGCGGCTGATCAGCGTCTGGAAGGCCGTCAGGCATGTGCGGGAGGTGGCGGCCAGCTCGAAGTCGACGTCGACCAGGACCACGTCGATCGCGCCGGGGTGCGCGTCGAGGAAGCCGCCCAGCAGCGCCGGATCCGCCAGGTGTTCCAGGTTGAAGCGCCCCGGGTCTCCCGGCATCTCGTCCAGGTACAGGTTGAGCGTGCCGAGGACGGGTTTGGGGCTGTCGTCGAGCACCAGGACGTTCAGTGGCTGTCGGGTCATCGCGCCTTCTCCGTCCGCGCCACGGCCCAGGTGGCGATCACGAGCGTTCCCGTCCCGGGGCCGGGTCGGAAGTCGAGCCTGCCGTCGAGCTGGGCCAGGAGCTGTCCCAGCCGGTGGAGCGAGTCTCCGGGCTGCCAGTCGTCCCGCGTACCGGGGCCGTCGTCGGTGACCTGGATCGTCAGCCTTCCCTCTGTGCAGGTGGTGGTCACGGCGGCTCGCGGCCGCCGGCCGTCGTCGCCGGACTTGAGCGCGTTGCAGCACAGGTCCGCCAGGACGCTGCGCGCCAAGGAGGCGTCGATCGGGCCGAGTACGGTCGATGCCTGCCGCTCGTCGGCCATCAACCGGGCGCGGTCTCCCGGCAGAAGGCTGTCGCGGACACCCGCCACGATCTCCCCGACCGTGGCCGTGGGGTGCTCGTGGTCGAGTTCGTCCAGGCAGCGCCCGAGTTCACCGCGCAGGTAGATGATGAGGTTCTCGGCATCGCCGGCCGGCTGATGACGAGCGGCCATCAGTACGTAGTGCAGGGGGTTGCTGATGCTGGAGTGGACGACGGTGGCGTCCTTCAGCCGCTGCGCCATCACCGATGGTGCGATCTCCGCGACGGCGCTCCTGAGCGCCTTTTCGTAGAAGACCGTGGCCGGGTACAGCAGCAGGAAGCACGCGGCCAGCCACGGCAGGGCCGTGAGGGTTCCGTCGGAGTTGCGCGACAGAAGCGCCGCGTACACCCCGGCGAGGAGTACGGGAACCACCGCTCGGGCCGTCCGCGCGAAACCCACCGACCATGCCTGCAGGACGTTGGGCTGGTAGAAGACGGATTCGATGATCCAGTGCAGGGTTCCCGTCCCGCTGTAGAGCAGGGTGGCCGAGGCGGCAAGGAGCCGGGCATCGGAATCGCCGGTGAAGGGCCCCGAGGGCGCTCCGATCATCCAGGCCATCGCGAGGGGACCGAAGGTCTCCAGGACGGCGGGGAGGTTCAGTCGCTTCCATCCGCCCCGCTCGAGTTCGACGCCGATCAGCCGCACGGGGAGGAAGCGGGACTGCGCCATGTCCCCGATGATGTCCTCACGCGTGTGGATGACGGCCAGGACCGAGCCGACGAAGGACAGGGCGGTGACCGCCGGCCACCAGGGCGAATCCGTCGGGCCGAGTGTCGTCCAGGTGATCGCGGCGACGAGCAGGGAGCAGAGCATGCGGACGACCGAGGTCGCGCGGCCACTCGCCGTCGTGTTGCGGCAGGCGATCTCGTACGGAGCGCGGTCGCGCAGCTTCGGGTCGTGCAGGAGTTCCCACAGGTGACGCACGAGGTGTACGGGGTGCCAAGGGCTCATCAGATCCTCCAAGGTGGGTGCCGGTCGGGCCCTGAGCCAGTCGACACCAACTCCCCATCCCAAGCGTGTCACTTGTGCTCCCGAACGGGGCCCCGCATGAGGTAACCCGGACCGTGCGGAAGGCGAGCAGAAGTACCACGGATCGGCTCAGGGGCCCCGCGAGCATGGCTGCAGACGTCACTCGTAGGCGTCCTGGCCGATTCCGATGGAGGGTCCGCTCATGACGCTGCAGATCGACTCGACGAAGGTGATGATCTTCGCCGCCGGTTGCGTGGTGATGTATTTCGTCTTCAAGTACACACGCCGGTCCCACCCCGGCCCCGCGACGTCCGGGGACCTGGTCGGGTCCATCGCGGCGGGCGCGACCGCGATGGCGGTTCTCGCCTTCCTGGTGGTTCCGCAGGCGAGGACGGAGCCGGACGAGTTCCCGGCACCGACGTCGACGTCGCCGTCGACGTCGGGTTCGGGCTCGGCTCCTGCTTCGAGCGCCACTCCGACTCCGGCGCCGCCCTCGGCCAAGTGACGACTTCTCACACGTGCCGTCACCCCTTTCGACGGGTCGTGACCTGGTGCGTCGTCAGTTGTTGCTCGAACGAGCGGTGTTGGACTGATCGTTCGGTCGCGGGCACGGGGGTCCGCTGGATACGTCGTTCACCGCCCCGTCGGCGATGAGGATTCTTGAATTGAGCGACCTGCGGGCTCGGACGCTTGACGCATCAGCGCACGCGCGCCACGCACCGCTGTCTCCGGTACGTCAGATCCTGCGGTCGGGAAGGTCGGCGGCCACGCGGAGACGAGTGAATTCCCGAGCGAGCGCCACGGGAGGAAAGTGGGCGTTGAGTCCGCTCGGATTCGGGAGGACCCACACGCGCGTGGCACCGATACGTAGGCTCTGTTCACCGATGACCGCGCCGGGCTGCCGGTAGCCGGCGCGGAATGCCGTGACTCCGAGAATGGCCAGCCACCGCGGCTGCCAGGTCTCCACCCGTTCGGTGAGAAGTTCCGCGCCGAGAGTCAGATCGGCCGGGCTCAGATCGGCCGCGCGAGCCGTCGGTCGTCTGGCCATGGTGGTCAGTCCCAGACCCCATGTGGTCAGTGAGGGTGCTTCTTGGGGTCGCAGTGTGTGGGGAGTGAAGCCGGATTGGTGGAGGGCGGGCCACCATCGGCTGCCGGGCCTGGCGAAGGGCAGGCCGGCCGCGGCCGAAGACAGGCCCGGGTTGATCCCACAGAACAGGACGTCCAGGTGGGGTGCCACGATGTCCTTGAGTCCCACGATGTTCCTCAGCTTCGTCGGTGATCGGTGTGCTGCCGCATCCGCGCCTCGCTCGATGCCGCCGACCGTGCATGGTGCCATGACGAGGAGTCGCTCCAGGAGCGGTGCGAAACGGCTGCCGGAACCCACCCCCTGACTGATCCAGGGGATCGGTCTGGCCATAGCCCGTCGGTTCGCCGCCGAGGGCGCCATCGTGTACCTATCGTCAAGGGGACGATCTCTACCGTCCAGAAGGCACTCCCCTTGCTGTCGGACGGGGCCTCGGTGATCGTGGCGGCCTTCGATCCGGGCGAGCGGTCCATGGGGGAATGAGGTCCCGGTCGGCAGCGCTTTACCGAGGCGGAATGCGCGGCGCCGTGCTCGGGCTGTCCAGGATGCAGGACAACGGATGTCCCCGACGGGACGACTGCCGGAAGGCTCTGGACGCGGAGGCTTCTTCGGCCTATCTTCTAGACATGCCTGGACAGGTCTACAAACATGATCGCATCGCCGAGGTTCTCGCCGCGGAGATTCGTGCCGGTGTCCACTCGCGCGGCAGCCGCCTGCCCGGAGAGCACGCCCTCACCAAGCGTTTCGGCACCAGTCGCACCACGGTGCGGCAGGCACTGGGAGTGCTCGGCGAAGCGGGACTGATCAGCACACACGCCGGTATCGGCTCGATCATCACCTTCGACGGTACGCCTCTGGACAACAGACTCGGCTGGACCCACGCGCTGGCCGGGCAGGCGACCACGCTGACCACCGAGGTCCTGCGTTTCGAGACCGTCGTCGACACGGACCTGGCCACGGAACTGGAACTCGAGACCGACACCTTCGTGGCGCTCGACCGCGTGCGCCGCCTCGACGACGGAGCCGGGGTGTCGCTGGAGCGCAGTCGCGTCCCCGCGCTCGGCGCCGTGGCCGACCTGCCCCGCACAGGTCTGCGGAACGGCTCGCTCAGCACGACCCTGATCGGACTGGGCCGTATCTCACAGTCCGGCGAAGGCCGGGTCGCCGTACGCGGGCTCGACGCCGCCGAGGCCGAGATCCTGCGCCGCCCGTCCGGAGCACCGTTCCTCCGTCTCTCGCAGGTCTACCGCGCGCCGGACGACTCCGTCGTCGAACAGATCACCAGTCTCCTGGACCCCGCCCACTTCGAACTGCACATACGCTCCGGCCCGGGAGGCCCACAGTGACCACCGCCCACCCCCCACAGCTCGACCGCGCTCTCGGCGCCTACTACGGACTGGCCCTCGGCGATGCCCTGGGCATGCCCACCCAGGTGATGTCCCGGGAGGCCGTCGCACAGGTCTACGGGCACCTCGACGGGTTCGAACCGGCCCGCCCCGACAACCCGGTCAGTGCGGGTATGCCGGCCGGTTCGGTGACCGACGACACGGACCAGGCCGTCATCGTCGGCCACCTCCTCGTCGAGGGCAACGGCTCCGTCGATCCCCTGCGTCTGGCCGAGGAACTCATCCGCTGGGAGAAGGCGATGCGGGCCAAGGGCTCTCTCGACCTCCTGGGGCCCTCCACCAAAGCGGCCCTGGACGCCGTCGCCCGCGGCGTGCCGCCCAGGGAAGCCGGCCGCCACGGCACCACCAACGGTGCGGCGATGCGCGTCACACCCGTCGGTATCGCCTTCCGCGCCCAGCCCCTCGACCGTTTCCTCGACCGGGTCGTGGAATCGTGCCAGGTCACCCACGACACCACCCTCGGTATCGCCGGGGCCGCCGCCGTCGCGGCGGCCGTCAGCACCGGGATCGAGGGCGGTGGTCTCGACGACGCCATCGGCAGCGCGGTCGACGCGGCCCGTGCGGGCGCGCGGCGCGGTCACTGGGTCGCGGGAGCCGACATCGCCGCCCGCATCGAGTGGGCGACGCAGCTCGTTGGCGGCCTCCCGCACGACGAGGCCCTCGACCAGATCTGCGCCCTCGTCGGCACCAGCGTCGCCAGCCAGGAATCCGTCCCCGCCGCCTTCGCCGTCCTCGCGCTCAGCGCGGGCGACCCCTGGCGCGCCGGCGTCATGGCCGCCAACCTCGGCGGGGACAGCGACACCATCGCGGCGATCGCCGGTGCGATCGCGGGCGCCGTGCACGGCCTGTCCGCGCTGCCCGAGGACGCCGTCACGACCCTGCGTGAAGTCAACGGGCTGGACCTCGAACCCCTCACGGCCCGGCTGCTCGCCCTGCGCTGACGGCACGGCCGAAAGTCGTCCGACGGCACCCCGCCCGCACCGAGCGGCGGCGTCGGCCGTTCGACACCCTCCCCAGGGCCCGTACCACCAACCCACCGCACGACACACCAGCTCGACAGACAAGGAGGTCCGTCATGGCCGTCTCAAGGACGAGCGATCGCGTCGGTACCGTCGAGACCAGGGGCATCGAGCCCGTCCCCGACGACGAACGCCATGGCAACGCCGGTCAGATGTTCTGGACCTGGTTCGCCGCCAACATCAGCATCCTCGGTCTGCCCCTCGGTGCCACCCTGGTCGCCTTCCGCGGCCTCAACATCTGGCAGGCCCTCGCGGTGGCCGTCGTGGGTTCGGTGGGATCGTTCGCGCTCGTCGGTGTCCTCAGCCTGGCCGGGAAGAAGGGCGGCGCTCCCGCGCTCACGCTCTCGCGGGCGGTCTTCGGCCAGCGCGGCAACGCCGGCCCGACCCTCATCACCTGGCTCAGCCGGGTCGGCTGGGAGACGATCACCACGACGACGGCCGCCTACGCGCTCCTCGCCCTGTTGAACCACGTCTTCGGCCTCCGGCAGAACGACGTCCTCACCCTGGTCTGCCTCCTGGTGTTCATCGCGTGCACGCTTCTGATCAGCGGACTCGGACACGCGACCATCATGTGGATCAACAAGTGGGCCACCGTGGTCTTCGGCGTGCTGAACCTCGTGGTGATCGGTTTCCTGGTCGACACGATCGACTGGGCGGACGTGGTGCATGCGCAGGCCGGACCACTCAGCGGCGTGATCGCAGGCATCGGTTTCATCGCGGCCGGGACCGGTATCGGCTGGGCCAACGCCGGTGCCGACTACGCCCGCTACCTGCCGCGCTCCCTGCCCGGGCGACGGCTCGTGACCGCGTCGGCCTTCGGCGCCGGCATACCGCTCGTCGTGCTCGTCTCGCTCGGCTCGCTGCTGTCCGCGGGTGACACCACGCTCGCCGAGTCGTCCAACCCCGTCGGCGCCATCAACAGCCTGCTGCCTTCGTGGATGGCGGTGCCCTACCTCATCGCGGCCTTCGGCGGCCTGCTCATGTCCAACCACCTGTCCACCTATTCCGCCGGCCTCACCATGATCACCCTCGGCCTGCGCGTGCCGCGTCCGCTGGCCGTCGGGCTGGACGTGCTGCTGATGTTCCTCGGCGGCATCTACTTCATGCTCGTCGCCGACGACTTCTACGGCCCGTTCTCCACCTTCCTCACCCTGCTCGCCGTGCCCATCTCCGCCTGGGTGGGCATCGTCCTCGTCGACTCGGCGCGCGGGCGTGACTACGACCCCGACGCGCTGATGGACCGCACCCGGACCAGCCGCTACTGGTACAGCGCCGGATTCCGCGTCCCCGCCGTGCTCGCCTGGGTGGTCGCCATCGTCGTGGGACTGCTGTTCACCGAGGCGTCCACGAGCGCCGACAACGTGTGGTTCGCGGGGCCGCTCGCCCACACCTGGGCGGGGACCAACGGACTGGGCTGGGCCCTCGCCATGGCCGCCGGCGCCGCCGTCTACGCCCTCGGATCGCGAACTCGCCCGGCCGACGGTCCCTCCGCCGAGGCCGACCGCTCCGCGCAGGTTCGGGAGGCGCTCCGATGAACCGCAGGATCGTCCTCGTGGGCAACGTCGTCGCGGACCTCGTCCTCGACGTCCCGGCCCTCCCCGAACGCGGCGGCGACGTGCTCGCCACCCGGACCGAGCTCACCGCGGGCGGCGGCTTCAACACCCTGGTCGCGGCCCGCAGACTCGGCATCGAGACCGTGTACGCCGGACTCCACGGAACGGGCCCGTACGGAGACCTGGTCCGCTCGGCACTGGCACGGGAGGACATCCACGCCCTGCTCCCGCCGCGCACCGACGGGGACACCGGCTTCACCGTCGCCCTCGTCGACGACGGGGAACGCACCTTTGTCACCAGCTTCGGCATCGAGGGCCGCCTCACCCGCGAGGACACGGCTCGGGTACGGGCCGAGTTGCGCACCGGAGACCTGGTCCAGCTCTCCGGCTACGCCCTCGCCCTCCCTTCCAACGGCCCCCTGCTCGCCGAGTTCGCGACCGGTCTGCCCGACGGCGTCGGCCTCAGTCTCGATCCCGGCCCGCTGGTCGCCGACATCCCCGACGAGGTGCTCTCCCCCGTCCTCGCGCGGGTCGACTGGCTCAGCTGCAACACCCGGGAGGCCCGCCTGCTCGGCGGAACGGTGGGCGCCGACGCCGCCGTATCCCTGCGGCGGCGCCTGCGCGACGGCGCCGGCGTCCTGGTCCGCGCCGACAGCGACGGCTGCTGGCTGGCCGCGCCAGGATCCGAACCGGTTCACGTCCCCGGCTTCCCGGTGACGGCCGTGGACAGCAACGGCGCGGGCGACGCGCACGTCGGCGCGTTCCTGGCGCTTCTCGGAGAGGGCAGGAACCCCCTCACCGCCGCCCAGGGCGCCAACGCGGCCGCCGCCTACGCCGTCTCCCGCCGGGGCCCCGCCACCGCGCCCACCCGCTCCCAACTGCTCGGCTTCCTCGGTTCCGCGGCTCCGGCCGACCAGTTGCGCACGCCTGAACCGTCCGCCGACGGAACTTCTGCCGCCTGAGCGACGTATGACGGTCCGTCATGTCGTGATCGACGACCAGCCCGAGCCCGCCCCGGAGGGCCTTCCTCCGCCCGAAACGGTCACCGAGAGCAGCCGCATGCTCCGCGCGGTCCCGCGGCGGTCCGCGCGCGCACGGAGTGCGGCGGTAGCCGAAGGTCGAAGAGGTCGTCCGCCTCGGGCGCGGCTCCGGTCCGGGCGGCGACGGCGGAGACGATCACGTCACCACGACCATGTCCGCCGGTGGGGCGGCGGGCGGCGACCCCGTCGTCCGGGGTGGTCCACTACCCACACGAACCGGACCGGGATCGCCGCCCGACGTGCCGCGGCCGACCTCGACGGCGCCTCGGTACCCGCCGTCGCCCGCGCCGGAAGTACCCGGTCGGCGGGCCTCGATAGCATGCCGCGCATGGCCATCAAACTTGAGAACGTCGGCATCGCTGTTCGCGACCTCGAAGCAGCCATCTCCTTCTTCACCGACCTCGGTCTGACGGTCATCGGCCGTGACACGGTCAGGGGTGAGTGGACCGACACCGCCGTCGGCCTCGACGGCAATCACGCCCACATCGCGATGCTCCAGACGCCGGACGGGCACGGTCGCCTTGAGCTCTTCGAGTACGTCCACCCCGAAGCGATCGAGTCGGAGCCCACGCGTCCGCACGAGATCGGCATGCATCGCGTCGCGTTCTCGGTCGACGACATCGACAAGGCCCTCGAGACGGCCGCGAAGCACGGATGCCGTCCGCTTCGCGGGGTGGCGACCTATGAGGACGTCTACAAACTCACGTACCTCCGCGGCCCCAGCGGCATCCTCGTCATGCTCGCCGAGGAGCTGAAGAAGAACTGAAGGACTCTGGAGCGCGACTCCCGAAGGCGCTGCGTCCTGGATCTGACCTTCGAAGAGGTCACCGAGACGGCTCTCCGCATCGAAATCCCCCGTGAGCGACCGTACTCAGGCCGAGCTCGAGGTTCCGCGCCCCCCGCCGCGCCGACGCGGGTCGACGGGCTGGGATCATCGGGGCATGGATACCGGGGCGAGGGAGTGCGTCGCTGCACGGGACGTGGTCGGCGTGCGGGTCCCGGTGGCCCGCGGCGAGGTTCCGCTGCTGCGTCCCGCGACGCCCGGGGACATCGAGGTGATCGCCGAGCTGCGGGCCGCGGTCATGCGTGCGGACCTCGAACGCCTCGGCCGCTACGACGAACACCGCGTGCGCCAGCGGCTACGGGACTCGTTCTCCACGCGGCACACGTCGATCATCATGACCGACGGCGAACTCGCGGGATGCCTCACGGTCCGGCCCTCCGAAGGCCGGCAGTGGCTGGAGCACTTCTACCTCGCTCCGCACCTGCAGGGCCAAGGCCTCGGGTCCGCCGTCCTGCGCGCGGTGCTGGAACGGACGGACGCGCAGGGCATGACCGTAGCTCTGAACGTCCTGCGAGGCAGTGCCGCCCGACGGCTCTACGCACGTCACGGATTCGTCCTGGAATCCCGGGACGCGATCGACGTCTTCATGGTGCGGCCGCCCGGGACCCGTGCCGACGCACACGCCTGAACCCGCCGCGCCACGACGACCATGACCCGGACTGCGATCCCCCGCCCGGCCACGAGATGACCCCGCCGTACCTGCTCTTCCCCCCACGGCCGTTGTCGCGAGGCGGCGTCAGGCGACACGGGACCGAACACCGACGCGGGTCCCCCGCACGCGCACCATACCAATGTTACGTAAAATAATCACAACAGTGATAAATTGGACGAATGCAAGAGCGGGCCGTACGCACTCAGCAACGGGTTCTGCGCGCCGCCGCGGAGCTCCTGAGCTCTCAAGGACGTGCGGGCATCTCGACGCGTGCCGTGAGCGCGGCGGCCGGAGTGCAGCCGCCGACCCTGTACCGGCTGTTCGGGGACAAGGACGGGCTGCTCGACGCCCTCGCGGCCTACGGCTTCCAGCAGTATCTGCGTGACAAGCAGGCCCTCGAACTGACCGACGACCCGATCGCCGATCTCCGCCGGTCCTGGGACCTGCACGTCGAGTTCGGACTGTCGCGCCCGGGTTTCTACGTGCTGATGTACGGCGAGGGCCGCTATCGCGGCGGCATACCGGGCGGACTCGAGACGATCGCCATCCTGCGCCGGACCCTTGCCCGGGTGGCCGAGGCCGGCCGGCTCCGTATGAGCGTGGAACGGGCCACTCAACTCGTCCATGCCATGGGTCTGGGCGTCGTGCTGTCCCTCATCGCCACACCCCCGTGCGAACGCGACGGGAGCCTGCCCGCGACAGCTCGTGAACAGGCACTGCGCATGATCACCACTACGGGCACCGCCGAGGAGCGGACCACGGGCCAGGACCGGACCGCGGACGTGGCATGCCGGGCCGTCGCCCTGCGTGAGGCGCTGTCCCGGAGCGGTACCACCGCGATGACACCGTCCGAGAGCTCACTCCTGGCGGACTGGCTCGACCGTCTCGCCGACGGGAGTCCCACCGCGCGGAGGACACCCTGAAGGAGGTGCAGCGCCGATGGGCGGAGCCAGCGAGAGTACGGCGGACGACACCGGGCGAGGAGCCGAGCACCGGGCCGGCACGGCCATGGCGGCGTTGGACGCGCACGGAGTGGTGCGGGCCTGGAGCCGGGAGGCCGAACTGCTCAGCGGCATCATGACCGCCGACGCCATCGGGCTCTTCGCGGGGCGGCTGCTGGCGGACCCGGAAGTGGCCCTGGGGGCGCCCGCCTTCACGGACAGCAGCCGCTGGGGGAGCGGCTGGTCCGGGATCGTCGCGCTCCGCCGCGGCGACGGCACACCGCTGGACGTGTACCTGCGGGTCCGCCCCCTCACGGAGCGGGACGGAGGAGTGCGCTGGCTGGTCGGCGCGACCGAGATGACGGCGGTCCCGTCGTGGCCGATGAACGGGGCCGGGGTGCAGGCGCTTCTCACCGGGGCACCGATCGGCATCGCCGTACGCGACACCGACCTGCGGTGCACCTGGGTCAACGACGCCCTCGCGCTGCAGGACGGCATCCCGCGCGAGAAGAGGCTCGGACGGCGGCTGACGGAGGTGCTGCCGGGACCCGACGCCGAGTCGGTCGAGGCCGTGATGCGGGAGGTCCTGCGGAGCGGGAAGCCGGAGGTCGATCACGAGTACCGCGCGTGGATGCCGACGAAGCCGCAGCAGGAACACGCCTTCTCCACCTCGTTCTTCCGTCTCGACGACGCCGACGGGCGCACCCTGGGGGTGTGCGCCATGAGCGTCGACGTGACGGACCGGCAGCGCGCACGCGAGCGCCTGGCCGTGCTCAGCGAGGCCAGTACCCGGATCGGCACCACACTGGAGGTGATGCGAACCGGGCAGGAGCTCGCCGATCTGGCCGTGGCCCGCATCGCGGACTACGCCACCGTGGACCTGGCGGAGTCGGTCGAGGAGGGCGAGGACTCCCTGGCCCGGCTCGGCTCGACGAACGGCCGCGTACCCGCGTTCCGCCGGGCGGGGGCGGCCTCGATCCACGAGGGCGTTCCGGAGTCGCTCTGGTCACGCGGCGAGACCGTGTCCGTGCCCGTCCCCTCCCCCTTCACGGAGGTCCTCGCCTCGGGCGCGTCGCATCTCGAACCGGTGCTGAACACCTCCCTGGGCACCTGGCTCGACCGCGACCAGGAACGGCTGGACAGGATCCGCAGGTACGGCATGCACTCGCTGATGATCGTGCCGATCCACGCGCGCGGTGCGGTGCTCGGCGTCGCGGTCTTCGTCCGCATGGGCGACTCCGTGCCCTTCGAGGCGGACGACCTGCGCCTGGCCGAGGAACTTGTCGCCCGTGCCGCCCTGTCCCTCGACAACGCCCGCCGCTACGTGCGCGAGCGCGCCGCCGCGCTCGCCCTCCAGCGCAACCTGCTGCCGGGGAGGCTCGTCGGCGGGGTGGCGGTCGAGGTGGCGTCCCACTACGTGCCGGCCGACACGCAGCGCGGCGTGGGCGGCGACTGGTTCGACGTCATCCCGCTGTCCGGCGCCCGGGTGGCCCTGGTTGTGGGCGACGTGGTCGGGCACGGCATCAACGCCGCGGCGACCATGGGCCGGCTCCGGGCCGCGGTGCACACGCTCGCCAACATGGACCTGTGCCCTGACGACCTGCTGGCCCACCTCGACGACACCATCTCCCGCCTGGGCGTGGAGGACAGCGGCCTACCGGAACGCGCCGCCGCGGAATCCGGCGCCACCTGCCTGTACGCCGTCTACGACCCGGCCACCCGACGCTGCACGATGGCCCGGGCGGGCCATCCGCCGCCCGTGATCATCTCGCCGGAGGGCGACGTCTCCATCCCCGACCTGCCCGCCGGACTGCCGCTCGGCGTCGGACCGGCCTCCTTCGAAGCCGTGGACGTCGAACTGCCCGAGGGCTGTGTGGTCGCCTTCTACACCGACGGACTCGTGGAGACCCGGCATCAGGACATCGACGCGGGGATCCAGCGGCTCGGGGCCGTCCTCGCGCGCCCCGACCGCCCTCTGGACGAACTCTGCGCGGCCGCGTTCGACACCCTGCCGGCCAGGGCGCTGGAGGACGACGCCACACTGCTCCTCGCGCGGCCCCGTTCCCTCCTGCCGTCGCAGATCGCCACCTGGGACCTGCCGAACGATCCGGTCGTCGTCGCGCACGCCCGCGCCCTGGCCACGGCACAGTTGACCGGATGGGGACTGGAGGCACTGGTCGCCACCACGGAGCTCATCGTCAGCGAGTTGGTCACCAACGCCGTACGCCACGGTGCCGGACCCATCACCCTTCGCCTCATCCGTCACGAGGTGCTGGTGTGCGAGGTGACCGACACCAGTGACTCCGTCCCCCGGCTGCGCCATGCCCGCCCGACGGACGAGGGCGGGCGCGGCCTCTTCCTCGTCGCGCAACTCGCCAGTCGGCGGGGCACCCGCAACTCCCCCGCGGGCAAGACGGTCTGGGCCGAACAGGAGATCAACCCGCCCCTCTCCTGAGGGCCGGCCCCGGACCGGCCCAACCGCACCCGCCTCAGGCGTAGTTGCGCAGGTCGCGCCACATCTCGCCCCAGGGACGACGCTGTCCCGTGCAGACATAGACATGACCGCCCCATTCGACGTTGTGCACACCGTCGGGGTTCAGAAGTGTGGCGGCCACGCGGACGCGCAGGAAGTTCCGGCGCAGATCGTCCTCGTATCCCGGCATCCGGCCGGGACCCGGCGCGACGGCCACCACCGTCGTGGCGTGCGGGTTGCCGGGGCCCCACCACCAATCGGTGTTGTGGGAACTCACCGCGGTGGGCAGGCCGGTACCGCGGCCGAGTTCGTTGAGGGCTCCGGCCTCACCGTAGTCCGCGGTGAAAATCACCGCGTTCGCGCGCTGCCCGGCCGGAAGCCCGGTCCACACCTGTCGTACGGTGCCGACCAGTTGGGGCCAGCCCAGGGACTCCCCCGAATTCGTGCTGACACCGTACGTCCAGCCCACGTCGGAGGACGGCAGCACCGGCAGCACGATCACGGCGAACACCGCGGTCGAGACGGCCGTGGCGACCATCAGGCCGCGCGCCCGGTCCGGGCGGGAGTGCAACCAGCCGTCGAGTCCCACCGCCCCCGCCGCCAACAGGCATACGTACAGGCCCGCCAGGTAGTAGACCTGTGCTCCGGTCGTCACGGCGAACAGCACGAACAGCACGAACAGCACGCCGTACGAGACCACCAGGCACCGCCACAGCGGCCGTCGGGACCGCCACAGGAACCGCAGACCCACCGCCCACAGCACCGCCATCGCCAGACAGGACATGCCGAACTGCCCCACGATCCAGGTGACGATGTTCCCCGGGCCACCGTTCTCCCCGTTCAGGGCCCGTGCCATCGCGAACATCGCCCACCCGTGCCGCGCCTGCCACCACAGATCGGGCAGCACGAGCAGTACGGCGACCCCGGCACCCGCGAGCAGTCGGCGGTCGGCAGCGGTGCGGCGAGCCGGGCCGAGGAGCACGGCGGCCAGGAGGGTGACCCCGAAAACCGCCGCGAGGTGGTTGAACTCCGCGCCGACACCGACCAGCGCTCCCGCGGCGAGCCACCACCGAGTGTCGCCGGTGCGGCCGATCCGTACGACCACGAACGCGATCGACGCCCACGCCAGCACTTCGTAGGACGTGGTGTTGGCGATGTGCGCGCCACCCAGCAACACGGGCATGGTGGCGGTCGCGACCGCGGCGAGCAGCTGGGCCCGCCGCGCACCTCCGAACTCCCTCGCGGTCATGCCGCCCACGACCACCGTGCCGGCGGCGGCGAGCGCCGGCCACAGCCGCAGTCCCGCCTCCGAGACCCCGAACAGCGACAGCGAGGCCCGGGCCAGCAGCGGCGCCAGCGCCGGCTGGTCCACATAACTCGCCTGGAGATGCCGGGCGCAGTCGAGGAAGTACAACTCGTCGATGTGGAAGCCGTAGCGCGGGGACAGCGCCATCAGCAGGACCAGGACCACCCCGGGCGGCCCGTCGGGCAGTGGCTGACGGACGGAGTCGGTGGCCCGGTCCCGGGACCGGGGCCGTGCCGGCCGCCCTCACCGGTGGTCTCTCCTCCTTCCTCCGACCGCCAACGCCCGACCGCCGTCAGGCGTTGGCGTAGCCGGGGATCGCCGCCTTGATGCGTTCGAGTTCGCGTACGTCGGAGATGCCCTGGAGGTCGTGGCGCGGGGTGTAGGGGATCTCCATCCGGCGGGCCTCGTCGTCGGTGAGGTCGAGGTCGAGGGAGGCGACGGCCTCGTCGATCTGCCGGATCGTCCGGGCGCCGACGACGGGGGCCGCGACGACAGGGTTGCGGCGCAGCCAGGCGAGGGCGACCTGGGCGCGGGTGACACCGTGCGCGTCGGCGACGGCGCCGACCTCGTCGATGATCCGCCGGTCGCCGTCGGAGCCGGTGTAGAGCATGTCCGCGTAGGCGCTGTCGGTCGCGGAGCGCGCCCCCGTGTTCGCCTCGTCGAAGGCGCGGGCGAGGCGGCCGCGGGCCAGGGGGCTCCAGACCATGGTGGCGATGCCCTCGTCGGCACAGAGCGGGAGCATTTCGCGCTCCTCCTCGCGGGCGAGGAGGTTGTAGTGGTCCTGCAAGGTGACGAACCGGGTCCAGCCGTGGCGTTCCTGGAGGTGGAGGAGCTTGGCGAACTGCCAGGCGTGCATGGAGGACGCGCCGAGGTAGCGGGCCTTTCCCGACTTCACCACGTCGTGCAGGGCCTCGAGGGTCTCCTCCAACGGCGTCTCGTTGTCGAGGCGGTGGATCATGAGGACGTCGACGTGGTCGGTGCCCAGGCGGTGCAGGCTGTGGTCGATCTCGCTCAGGATCGCCTTGCGGGACAGGCCGCCGCCGTTGGGGCTGCCGGGGCGCATGACGTGGCGGAGCTTCGTGGTGATGACGACGTCGTCGCGGTTCGCGAAGTCCTTGAGGGCGCGCCCGAGGATCTCCTCGCTGGACCCGTACGAGTAGAGGTTGGCGGTGTCGAAGAAGTTGATGCCCGCTTCGAGGGCGTGCTTGATCAGGGGCCGGCTGGCCTCCTCGTCCAGCGACCAGACGGGGTGGCCGCGGTCGGGCTCGCCGTAGGTCATGGCGCCGATGGCGACCGGTGAGACGTCGAGGCCGGTGCGGCCGAGTTTGATGTAACGCACGGGAGAGCTCCTACAATATGGAAGGAGAGCAAGCGGAGAACTCTCCGCTTGACTTCCGCGACGCTAGCGGAGAACTCTCCGCTTCGCAATCGGACGACCGCTCGCCCGCCAGGAGGAACCGTGCCCGACGCCTCGCCGCAGCGCTCCGACGCACTGAAGAACCGGGAGGCGATCCTCCAGGTCGCCCACGACGTGCTCGCCGGCGCCCCGGACGCCTCGCTCAACTCGATCGCCAAGCGCGCGGGCGTCGGCCCCGGCACGCTCTATCGGCACTTCCCCACCCGCGAGGCGCTGATCCTGGAGGTCTACCGGCGTGATGTCGACCGTCTCGTGGACTCCGTCCCCGACGTCCTCACGGACCACGCACCGCTGGACGCGCTGCGGCACTGGTTCCTCACCCTCGCCGCCTACGTACGCCTCAAGCACGGCCTCGGAGACGCGCTGAACAGCGCCGCCGCCCAGGAGGTCGTCGACGCGACCTCCGCTTCCGTCACCGCCGCCGTCGGCCGACTCCTCGACGCGTGCGCACACGCCGGCGCGGTGCGGGCCGGCCTCGACCCCACCGACGTCATCATGCTCATCAGCTGCCTGTGGCGCACTCCCGACAGCCCCGACGGCGCCGCGCAGGCCAACCGCCTGCTGGAACTGGCGATCGACGGTTTCCGGCCGTAGTCCGCCCCCCGCATCACACTCGCCCCCACCCCGCGCGGCCGACACCTCCAGGGCTCCAAGACCGCTCCCTACGGGCACGTCGCACCACAGCGCGGCGCCGCACTCCCACGTTCGATTCGCTCGGCACACCTCTATCTACTTGACTCGTCAAACATATACAGTGGCCGCATGCCGCCACCGAACCATCCCCCTCAGCCCCTCCGGGCGAACGAGGAGGCCGTCCTGCGCGCCCTGGGACGCATGCTGGTCAGTCTGCCCCGGCTGATCGACGCCGACATGGTCCACGACGGACAGCTCCCGTTGTCCGAATACCGGCCGCTGATGTGTCTGTCCGAGGCGCCGGACCGTCGTATGCGCATGAGTGACCTCGCCGCGGCCTGCACCATCTCCCTGAGTGGCATGACCCGGCTCGTCACGCGGCTGGAGAGACGGGGACTGGTCCAACGGGTCCGGTGCGACGAGGACGCGCGCGGGTGCAACGCCGTGCTGACCGACTTCGGACTCGACTGCGTGCGCCAGGCCTGGCCGACACATCTCGCCAGCGTGCGCCGGCACATCTTCGACCACCTGGACCATCGCGAGGTGGACGAACTGGGCGCCACGTTGCGGAAGGTCACACCCTAGCGGGATTCCCGCCGCCAGGTCCCGAGGCCAACAGGCCTGTCCGCTCTCCGACGTGACTCAGCCAACCGAATCCTGCGACCCCAGGTCGCGGACGTCTCGCGGACGATGAGTAGTACCGCGGGCACCTGCCCCTCACCGGACGCCCCGAAGGGCCGGTGTCGGCGCCGCCGGTGAGGGCGTCCCCCGGCGTCATAGGAAGCAACCGACCCCGGTGACACCGACGCCCTTTCCGCCTCGCGTCACCCCTCACCGCTCCGCCGCACATCGGCCAGGCGGTTGAGCAGTTCCAGGAGCAGCAGTTCCTCCCCCGGGCTGAGGGGCAGCTCCCCCTCCGCGGCAAGTGCGGCGCGCAGCGCCATGGCCGGGCCCGCCGGACCGGCGCCGGGTGCTCCGCCCCCGGGTTCGGCTCCGGGCGGCGCGATCATGGCATCGAAGACCACGTCACGGGCCACCCGGGCCAGTTCGGGGTCACGGGTATCCGGTGGCGTGCTGATCATCGTCGTGACCACGCCGACGCCCGCCGCGTGCATGAGGGCCGTGGCCCGTTCGACGCTCATGCGCAGGCGGCCCGCCGCCGCGACCCGGGTGAGCATGCGCTGGAGCTCCACGAGGGCTCTGCGGCCGGCCTGCGAGGGACGGCCGGAGCGTGACGGGCCGAAGACCAGGGCGTAGTAGGCGGGCTGCTCGAGCCCGAACCGGACGTGCAGATCCCAGGCGAGACGGAGGTCCGCCACCGGGTCGTCGCTCCGCGGCAGCCGGCTCTTGGCCTCGAGATAGGTGTCGAATCCGTGCTCCCCCAGGGCCTCCAGGAGACCGTCCTTGTCCCCGAAGAGCCTGAAGATCGTCGGCGGGAACACGCCGGCCCGCGCGGCCACCGCGCGCGTGGACAGAGCGTCCAGACCTTCGCTCTCCAGCACGTCGGCGGCGGCGCGAACGATCTTGTGGTGGAGCGCTCCGGCCGGCCGGCCGTCCTCGGTTTCAGCAGTCATGAATCAACGGTATCAAGCAGGACGACCCATCGATCCGAACCAGTGTTACGCTCGAACTGCGACCACTGATTCAGACAGGGACGGACCCGCCGATGCCTTCACACTCCGCGTACGACTACATACTCGTGGGCGCCGGGACAGCCGGGTGCGTGCTCGCCTCCCGGCTCACACAGGAGGAGAACGTCCGCGTCCTGCTCCTGGAGGCGGGCCCCGCCGGCCTCCCCACCGCCGTCGGAAACCCTCCGTCCTGGCCGCGGCTCGCCGCCTCGGAGGCCGCCTGGGGCGAGACGACCGTGGCCCAGCGCGCCTCCGGAGCCCCCGTCGCACTGCCCCGCGGCAAGGGCCTGGGCGGATCGTCCTCGATCAACGCCATGGTGTTCGCGCGCGGCCACCACACCAGTTACGCGGCCTGGAGCGACCACGGCGCCAAGGGATGGACGTACGACGACCTGCTGCCCTACTTCCGGCGCAGCGAGACCGCGGCCGGCGGCGCCCCGGGCCGTGGCACGAACGGTCCTCTGTTCGTCGGACCGGCCGAGGAGCCCAACGAGGTCCTGCTCGCCTGCCTGTCCGGCGCGGTCGAAGCCGGCCACCGCCGCGCCTTCGACATCAGCGGCGGGCTCGAGGAGGGCTTCGCCCCGGTCGATCTCAACATCGTCGCCGGACGACGCCAGAGCGCCGCCGACGCCTATCTCGCACCGGCGGCGAACCGCCCCAACCTGGACGTCGTCACGGACGCCGTCGTCCACCGTCTCCTCTTCGACGGCACCCGCTGCACCGGAGTCGAGTACGGCACGGCAGGCGCGGTCCATACGGCGACGACGGCCGGCGAAGTGGTGCTCACCGCGGGGACCATCGGCTCGGCACAGCTGCTGCTGCGCTCCGGCATCGGCCCCGGGGACGACCTCCGACGGGCCCAGGTCGACGTCTTCCACGAACTCCCCGGTGTGGGACGGAACCTGCACGACCACCCGCGGGCCAACCTCGTCTACCGTGCGCAGCGCAAGGTACCCACCGCGCTCAACAACCACGGCGAGATCCTCGGTCTGCTGCGCAGCACACCCGAGTCGGACGGGCCGGACCTGCAGATCATCTTCATCGACATCCCGGTGCCCAATCCGGTGGCCCCCGTGGACAACGGTTTCACCATCGGGGTCTCCCCCATGCGCCCGGCAAGCCGGGGCACGCTCCGCATCACCTCGGCGGACCCCGCCGCGCCCCCCGTCATCGACCCCAACTACTTCGCCGAGCAGCAGGACGTCGATGCGGTCGTGTCCGGCATCGCCACCGCCCGCGGGATCGCCTGGTCGTCCGCACTCAGCGCATGGGGCATCGAAGAGGTCAGCCCCGGACTCGACGCTGTGGACGCACGGTCGATCGGCGAGCACGCCCGCAGGAACTTCGGCTCGTACTGCCACCCCGTCGGCACCTGCATGATGGGCGAGGACGAATCGTCCGTCGTCGACTCCGCGTTGCGCGTCCGAGGACTGGACGGCCTGCGGATCGCCGACGCCTCCGTCATCCCGTCGATCCCCTCGAACAACACCAACGCCACCGTCTACGCGATCGCGGAGAAGGCGGCCGACCTCCTGCGCGGCGCCTGACGTACACCCCCGTTCACGGACCGGTTCCGCCGGACCCCCGCGCGCGGTCGTACGCCTCGATGCCGCGGGGATTCGTGAACCTCCGCCGGTCTTCGGTCCGTCACCCGGACGAGGACTCCCGCCGCCGAGGAATTCACTGGCTGGCCTCGGTCGCGGGTACGGCGGTCGCTCCCGCGCCTTCGCGCGTGCGGGAGCGACCGCCGCTCTGTTCCTCGTCGGCGACACGGCCGGACGCCGCGCGGGTGTGAACCCGTCCCCGTTGACGAACTCCGCCGGACCCGCCGCCGGACGTTCGGGACCGCCGGGTGCGACAGCCCACGCCGCGCCTACAGGTAGTTCTCCAAGCGGGCCACCGTGAAGCCCTGTTCGTGGATGTGGCGCAGCAGGTTCGCCGTCATCCTGGTCATCGTCGTGCCCTTGAGTTCAGCGGGTCCGCGGAAGTGGGCGAGGATGATGTCACCGGGGTGGAGCTTCTTGTCGGCGTCCTGGTACTGCATGTTCTTGATCTGCATGGACTCGCGCCACAGGACGATCGCCTCGATACCGCAGGAAGCGGCCGCGGCCCGGGTGTTCTCGTTCCAGTTCCCGTAGGGCGGACGCATCAGCCGGGGCGCGGAGCCGTACTCCGTCTTCAGTTTCTCCTCCTGGCCGCATATCTCCTGGCGCTGAGCGGCGGCGCCGAGGGTGCGGAGGTTCGGATGCGTCAGGGTGTGGTTCTGAACGCTGTTGCCGAGGCTCTGCAGCTGCTTGAAGTAGCCGTAGTCGCTGCGGATGGCGGAGTCCGTGAGGAACATCGTGAAGGGGATCCTCAACTCCCGCATCATCTTCACGAACTCCGGATCCTTCTCGGCGCCGTCGTCGAACGTCAGGAAGACGATCTTCTGGTCCGTGGGTATCTCACTGATCACCGGCACCCCGCCGTCAGCGGCCCGCCGGCCCGCGGGCTTCCTCGACGGCGGGGCGGGCGGCGGCGCCGGCGGCTCCAGACCCCACGTGCGGAAGGCCGCCGCGGTGGCCGCCCGCGCGTCGGCACGGCCGTCGGAGGGCTTCGCGGCGGGCGCGTGCGGGCGCACGGAAGCAGCGTGCGAACGGGTGGCTCCGGGCGAGCATCCCACTCCCGAGCCCATCACCAGAAGAAGGCAGCCCAGGGCCGCCCTCATGATCCGCCTGTCCACCGCGTGCCACCTCTTGTCGTCCGTGACCTGAGTCCGTTCCCCCTGCTTGATGGCGAACAGATGTCCGAGGTTCCATCCTTGATCGGGTTCCTCGTGGTTCCGGGACCGGGGGCGCGCCCGTGGGGCGCGAAAGCAATCGGCGCCGCAGGGCCCCGGTCTCGCGAGGCACTGCGGGGGCCCGCTCCGCCGTACGGACGCCGGGCGGGACCATTCCCGCTCCGCCGAGCGGAAGGCCGGGGCGGGATCACTCCCGCCCCGGCCTTCGCACCGTCATGTCTGGACCACCGCCCGCGTCAGCCGGCGGAGCCGTCCTCCCAGTGCTTGGTCACGGGAGTCGCGGTGACGTCGCCCGAATACACCAGCGCGACGCGGTGGTTGTACTGGATCGTGTACTGCGTCCTCGCACCGGTGACGACCGTTCCGCTGGACTTGAAGTAGTCCACCGTCGCGTTCGGCGCCTGGGTGGCGACGTACGCCTGGCCGGCGGGGAGGCTGTACCCGCTGATCGGCGCCTGCGTCGAGGCGCCCAGGCCGGCCGGGTACTCCGACGCGTCCGGGTAGCTGGACCCGTAGACGGCCACCGGGGTGCTGCCCGCGGCGGAGATGGTCTTCACGCCGTAGGCCTGCTTGGTGTTCTGGCCGCCCGGGTTGTAGAACCACACCTTCGCGCCGCTGAACCAGATCGCGGTCCACTCGCCCTGCTGGTCGGCGACGACGAACTGCTGGCCGGTCTGGGCGGTGCTGCCCCAGTCACTGATCTCGTCCGTGCCCGCGGCCGTCCCGTGGATCAACTGGTCGCCGAAGAGCGGCGCGGACGCGTCGGGCGCGGTGTGCAGGAAGACGAAGTTCGACGCCTGCTCCCGGTCCGTGCATGCGGGCGTCGCACCGGTCGGATCGTCGATCGGGCACACCTGGACGGTCTGCAGGTTGGTGTCGAAGACCGGATCGATGGTCACGACCGAGCCCACGGGCGCGGTGCCGCGCAGTCCGCTGAGCGGAGCTCCGAGCAGACGCATGAAGTGGTCCCAGTCCCAGCTCGGTCCCGGGTCCCAGTGCTGCCCTCGGACGCCGGACGCGCTCGCCCCGGCGACGTCGTCGTGGCCCAGGATGTGCTGGCGGTCCAGCGGTATCCCGAACCGGTGGGCCAGGTACTGCACGAGGTAGGCCGTGGACTGGTACTGCGCCTCGGTGTACCAGGTGGCGCCCTGCGCGGCGAAGCCCTCGTGCTCGATGCCGACGGAGTGCAGGTTCGACGAGTAGTTGCCCGCGTGGAACGCGATGTCCTTCGTGGCCACCATCTGCGTCACCGCGCCGTCCGAGGACCGCATGACGTAGTTGGTCGACACGCCGTTGGACGGGTTGGCGAGACCGGCCACCCCGGAGTCGTACGTGCCCTCCAGGTCGTGGATGACGATGGTGTCGATCTTGATGCCGTTGGCGGGGCGGTTCGACACCTGCATACCGGCCGGGGAACCGGGCACGAAGGTGCACGGTACGGCCGGCGGGCACTCGGTGTCGGTGGCCGCCGCGGCCTTCAGGTGCAGCCGGTCCACCTGACCGGTGGCGGGGCGCACCGCGGGGGCGGCGTCGAGCCGGACCCGCTGGCCGTCCTTGGTGGTGACACCGGCGCCGCCGCGGACGGTGGCGAAGACACGGTCCGCGAAGGCCGCCGCCTCCCGCTTCTGCGTCGACTGGCTGTAGCGGGCGACCGCGCCGTACCACTGGGCCGCGTCCGACGGCACGCCGCCGGCGACCTGCTTCTCGTAGGAGGCCAGCAGGGCCGCGCCACCTCGGATGTTCGTCGCGGGGTCCTCGCGCAGCGCGTCCTCGGACAGGCCGGTCAGTTTCGCGGCCGCCTGCAGGGTGTGCAGCGCGGGGTTCGCGGCCATCGACTTCAGATCGCTGCGCCCGACGGCGCCCGCGCCGCCGGAGGCCATCATGGCCGGGGTCACGTCGGTGAGGTGCATGGGTCCGTAGCCGCCGTCGGCGCTGGCCTGCGCGCCGTGCGACTCCCAGGCCGACTCCTGGTACGCCAGGCCGAGCAGCACGTTCTCGGGTATGTGGTATTCCGCGGCCGCCGCGGCGAAGTCCTGCTGGCGCGAGGTCTGTGTGTCGCTCGTGGTGTCCGCTTGGGCGGTGACCGGCAGGACCGCGAGGGATCCCGCGGCCAGCGCGCCCACGGCAGCCGCGAGCGACAGGTGTCGCCGCGGCATTTTCCTCTTGTGCAAGATGCTGATCCTTTACGGAAGTCGAGAGGTGGGATCGTCAAGCGTTCCGGAGCCGGGAGTCATCGGACGGCCACCCGGGACACGGATGCCCTGACCGGCCGTCATGCCGCACGACCGGCCACGTGTGTCCGGGACCGGCACACGAAGCGCGTACCGGCCCCCGTGGCCTCCCGCGGGAGGCGGGAGGACGATGTTCGCCGGACAAGTCCGTCGGCCTCGGCGGCAGTCCACCTCACGGCGCGAACAACCGGCCCGCGGCGAGCCGGGTTCGGCACACACCGCACCCGTCTGCTTGACGCAGCAAGTATGTTACGCGTCGGACGCCGATCGCAAACTCGGGGGTGGTCGAGCCCGACCCGCCCCTGAACCGGTGCGGCTCAGCAACGTATCGACACCCCCTCGCGGGCATTCGCCGCACGCGGCACGACACCTGACACACGCATCACATGTGCCGATCAGGACACCGGACACCCGATCGGGCTCCGGCCGTCACACGGTCCGGCCCGCGAGACGTCGGTCGCGACCGCGACGGGGGCGCCCCGACCACGACCCTCGTACCTACGACGCGCGCGACGACCGGATGCCACGACGCGAGACATCAGCCACCCAACTTGACGGGTCAAGTATCTGATGCTTGAGTCGAGCGGGATCTCGCGCGGGTCGACGGCTGCCTGACGAGGGTGGCCGACGCGACGGCCGGCCACATCCGCACGGGCGGGGGGCAGCCGCATCCGGAAAACCGTCGATTCGCGTGCGACCACGGAGCCGTTGATCCGGCTCGCCCCCTCGCCACGGCAACCACCGCCTTCCGGAGCCAACTTGAGGACTGGATCATGACCGAACGCCTGACGCGCGGATTCGCCGTGACGGACCGTGAGCCACGCTGCCCGTTCGACCCGTCGGCCCGCCTCGCCGCGATGGCCGGTGAAGAGGAACCGACGCGGGTCCCCATGTATGAGCCGCGGTTCGGCGACGCGGACGTACTTCTCGTGTCCCGCTACGCGGACGTCCGTGCCGCGCTGGGCGACACGCGCCTGCGCTACAGCCGCCTGCCCCTCGCCGACGGCGGCCCCCGGACGTACCTGCCGGGCTTCCTTCCCGATTTCGACGGTGCGGAACACACGCGACTGCGACGCATGGTCTCCGGGATCTTCACGCCCAAGCGGGTGCAGGCCCTCCGGCCGATGATCGAGCGGATCGTGGCCGAGCGCCTGGACGCGCTGGAGGAGGCCGGACCGGGCACCGACCTCGTCGAGGCGTTCGCCCTCACGATTCCCTCCGACGTGATCGGCGAGATTCTCGGCGTGCCGACCGCACTGCGCGGCGACTTCCACCGCCTCAGCGCCGGGATCGTCAATTTCGCCAACTCCCCTGCGGTGTACTTCTCCCACCTCGCCACGTTCGGTGCCTACGTGACGAACATGGTCGACGAGATCCGCCGGAATCCCGGCGAGGGTCTGATCAGCTCCCTGCTGGCGCAGGGCGACGAGAAGATCACCGACGCGGAGATCATCGGTCTGACCAGCGCTCTGGTCGTGGCGGGACACGAGACGACCGCGTCGATGCTGGGGGTGAGCGCGCTGGCGCTCATCCAGCGGCCCGATCAGCGGGCACTGCTCCTCGACGACGCCGTCCCCACGAAGAACGCGGTGGAGGAACTCCTCCGGTACATGAGCGTCTCCGGCGTCTTCCCCCGCGCCGCGACCGAGGACGTGACCATCGGTTCTTGGCAGGTGAAGGCCGGCGAACGGGTCCTGGTCTCGCTGCTGAACGCCAACCGTGACCCCGAACTGGTGCCTGAGCCGGACCGGCTGGACCTCTCCCGCGAACCGGCCGCGCACCTGGCGTTCGGATTCGGACCCCACCAGTGCCCGGGACAGCATCTGGCACGCCTGGAGCTCCAGTTGGCCCTGCCAGCCCTGTTCCGCCGATTCCCCGGTCTCGAACTGGCCGTCCCGGCGGACGAGTTGGTCTTCCACCAGGACGGGGCGAACGTCTACGGCCTGGAGGCCCTGCCCGTCACCTGGTGACGACGGCGGCCGCCGTCACCAGCTGACGACGGGGTCCCTGCACCGGGCCCGTACGCCTCCGGCCGGATGAGCCCGCTTCCGACGCCCGGGCCCTGACCGAACGGTGGGAACACCGCGGTCGGGGCAGGGCCGACTCGGACGTGACGCGGGCCGGGCTCAGCCGAAATCGGGACCGCCGGTGCGCGTGCGCTTCAGCTCGAAGAAGTTCGGCGAGGACGCGACGGCGAGCACACCGTCCCACAGCCGGGCGGCCGCCTCGCCCTTGGGAGTCGGATTCACCACGGGCCCGAAGAAGGCCACGGGCGCGCTTCCCTCGCCCTCACCCGGAACGGAGATGACGGGGCTACCGACGTCCTCGCCGACCAGGGTGATCCCCCGGCGGTGGGACGCCCGCAGTTCCTCGTCGTACCGGTCCGTGTCACCGGCGTCGGCCAGGTCCACGGGGAGCCCGGTCTCCCGGAGGGCGGCTTCCAGGGTGGCCCGGTCCTTGGGCCGCTGCTCCAGGTGGTACCGGGTGCCGAGGGCCGTGTAGAGAGGTGCGACCGTCTCCGGGCCGTGCAGAAGGCGTGCCGCGGTCAGGACACGTACCGGCGCCCACGCCTGCCCCATCAGGACCCGTATGCGCTCGGGCAGTTCGTCCAGCCTGTTCTCGTTCAGGACCGACAGGCTCATGACGTGCCAGGACACCTCGACGGGCCGGTGCTCCCGGACCTCGAGCAACCAGCGGGAGGTCAGCCAGGTCCAGGGACACACGGGGTCGATCCAGATGTCGACGGATGTCGCGGGGGAGGTCGATGTATGCACGGGAGACTCCGATTGACGCTGTGTGGGTTGCGCGGCCCGACGGGCCCGGTCGGCGGATGCCGGATCGGCGGGTCGGGGAATCCGCCTCCGTCCGGCAGGGGTCCCGTGCCCCGCCTCACGGCAACCCGCCGTCCGTTGCAGGACGGGGCGTGGGACCCGGGGAAAGAAATATAACCGACCGGTCGACTATCAAGATAGGCCGCTCGATGGGCACGTGTCAAAGATCGGCCCGTCCGGTCGTCGTACCCGTTCGCGGGTGTCCTCCGTGCGACGGAACCGCTCTCGCCCTGATGCGCCGGGAGCCACGAGACACGGGCCCGTACACGCCGGACGACGGCCCGACGCACGCCGGGCCGCCCGCGTGACGCCGCGCGACGGTCGGCCCAGACCTCTCACCGGTCCAGACTCCTCACCGGTCCGGAACCCGGGTCGCTTCCCGCCGGCCCCCGGGCCGGGTCGGCGGGACCGTATTCCTCACCGTGGCGGCGAACCGGCTCGGCGTCCGCTCATCCGAGGATCTCCAGCAGCCGGGTCCCGAGGACCGCGGCCGAGTGCGGATTCTGCCCGGTGACGAGGTTGCGGTCCTCGACCATGTACGGCTCCCAGATCGGACCCCGGCTGAAGTCCACCCCGACCTTCTCCTTCAGTTCGGTCTCCAACAGCCACGTCGCCATGGGCGCCAGCCCCACGGCCTCCTCCTCCTCGTTGGTGAAGCCCGTGACCCGGTAGCCCCTGAACGGTGACTCACCGTGGATCCTCGTGGCCAGCATCGAAGCCGGGGCGTGGCACACGATCGCCAGCGGCTTCCCCGAGGCGAGCTGTGCCGTGAGCAACCGGCCGACGTCGGCGTCGAACGCCAGGTCCGCCATCGGCCCGTGGCCGCCGGGGAGATACACGGCGTCGTAGTCCTCCAGGCGCACGTCCGACAGCTTGAGCGGACGCCGCATCACCTCGGCGGAACGGATGATGTTCTCCAGTTCCAGCGCGCCGTCCTCGCCTCCGGCCATGGAGGGACGCAGGCTCATCATGTCGACGTTCGGGACGACGCCGCCGGGAGTCGCGACCACCACGGTGTGACCGGCCTCCGTGACCTGCTTGTAGGGCATCGCGAACTCCTCCGCCCAATAGCCCGTCGCGTGCCTGGTGCCGTCCTTGAGGACCCAGTAGGTGGCCCCCGTCACGATGAAAAGTACGTTCGCCATGTCGCTCCGTCTCCTTCACTGCCGCGTGGCCCGGTCGGCCACCGACCGAGGTGGACACCGGCTCGAACGAACCCGCCGGCTCCTCACCGCGCCCTCCAGACAGGGCGGCGTCCCGACGACCACGAGCGGACCGGAAGCCTCGATGTCCCGCGCCGCGGCGAGCAGTTCGGCCACCGGCGTGGAGAGGACGAGGTCGCTGCCTCGGGAGGGAAGCCACGGATCGCCGGCAGACACGTCAAGGGCCGTGGCAGGTGCTGAGATCGCCAAGGTCTCGGGGGATCGTCGGACACATCAGCTCCGGACAGCGCCGAAGGGTGACTCCGGGCTCGCCGGAACGGGGGCGCATCATGGGGTCCCGACTCCTTCCGGAGGAGATCGGTCCCGCGCGGGGTCCTCGGCACTCGACGGTTTCCACGGCACGTGGCTTCGTGATGCGCAGCGGCGCCTCCTCGTCCCCCATGGCCATGTCGGGCGTGCGGAACGCCTTCCAGCGTAGAGAGCACTCCGGCCGGGCGCATGCGGACCAGGGAGCGGGCGCTCCGGCGACGTCCGCGAGCGGGTGCGCGGCTCGGGGCCGTACGGTCGGCGTGAGAAGGGTCTGTGGCCGTCCCGGCACCGTGGGCGCAGTACGTCGCGAGACTCCCCCGGTCGATGCGGGTGGGGACCCGGCGCGACTCCGTTGACGAGCCGGGTCCCCACTCCTGTGCTCCCCGACCGGCCGAGAATCCCGGGCGGGAGCCGACGGGCTTCTTATGGAGCGAGCCGCGTGAGCGACCGTCGATCCTGCCCCACCACACCGTGCCACCGATCTCCTCGGTGGGGAGCCCGTCACGTCCATCACGTTCTTCGCCTCCCCGAAGGTTCACACCTTCGCGCCGGACGTATCTCATGGTGCGTGACGCATGTGTGGCGCCGCCGGGTCTCGCGGACGCCGGGACGCCCCCTTGAGGTGCCCGATCACGGTGCGGCGCTAGGCCCCGGCCGGATCGCGGTCGGCCTGGTTCCCGGCGCCGAGCGGGGTGTCCGGTGCCGGAAGGGTGTGCGGGAATCCGAAGCGGAGTACGAAGGCCGTCACCGCGGAAGCCATCACGACGGCCGCCGCCAGGAGCAGGGCCTGGTGGTAGCCGTGACGCAGGAGAGGAGTGGCCGCGAGCGGTCCGAGGATCTGGCCGACCGAGTATCCGGCGGTCAGCAGGGCCACGGCGCGCGGGAACCGCAGATGCGTGCCCGTCGCCAGGGCCAGCGTGCTCACGCCGATGAAGGTGGAGCCGAACAGCACCGCGGAGATCAGAGCGGCCGCGACTCCACCGACCAGCGCGGGCAGCGCGATGCCCACGGCCTGGACGGCGAGCGCGGCCAGCAGCAGGTCCGGCCGTGACCAACGGCGCCCGAGCCCCGCCCACATCGCGGACGAGGGAATGGCCGCCAGGCCCACGACCACCCACGCGCCGCTGCCGATCCACCCCGGGGACGTCTGGTTGATCGCCGCCACCAGGAACGTGCCCGCGATGATGTAGCCGATCCCCTCCAGCGTGTAGGACGCGAAGAGGGCGCTGAACCACCGATGGGTGCGTGGGCCTCCGGCACGCACTCCCGGAGCACCGGCCGCGGGGACCTTCCGCGCGGCCGGCTCCGGACGCAGCCCCCAGGCCGCGCAGGTCAGAGCCGCCGCGAGGGCGGCGGAGGCCCACCACGCGGCCTGCCAGTCGCCGACCGAACGCAGCACCAGGACGAGCAGACCCGACAGCGCGATACCGGCTCCCACGCCCCCGAACGCCCAGCCGGGCAGATGGGACGGGTGGTCGCGCAGATGGCTGAGGAGCGAGCTCGCGGCGATCACGAAGATCATCGCGCTGAAGACTCCGGCGCCGGACCGCAGCAGCAGCCAGACCGTGGAACTGTGGGTCAGCGGCATGCCGGCGAGGGTGGCCACCAGCGCGACCAGACAGCCCCGCAGGACGGCCGAGGAGCGCACCAGCCGCGGGACGAGGGTGCCGGCCAGCGCGCCGACCAGGTACCCCACGTAGTTGGCGGTGGCGAGGTGCGCGCCGACTCCGGCCGACAGACCCGCCTGGGCGTGCATCAACGGGAGGATCGGGGTGTAGACGAACCGTCCGACGCCCATCCCGGCGGCGAGCGCGGCGGCGGCCCGGAGGACGTGCCCCCATGGTGAGCTCCGCGCGTATTCCGCTCCCGCGAGCCGGTCCGCCCGACGCACGGTGACCGGCTCCCCGCCAGGGGGAGCCACCGACAAGATGTTTCGCCTGCTGACCATACGGAAAGGCTGCGCCCGCCACCACGGCGAAATCCACGACCGGCTTCCTCCCTGCTGGGAACCTCTGCCTTCCAGCACCCCGATGCCGGGTCCGGGCCCCGGCGGCAGCGCTCTCGGAGGCGTTCGTCCTCTCGCAGGCCGGGGGTCCGGAGGCGCGGAGGTCGTGGTGTCGCCGGGCACGGTGGACCGACGAACGGACGGCGGCACCCGGACTAGACGATCGGTCGTATACTTCCGCCATGGGACGGACGAGCGATGCCGAGAGCAAGATCCTTACCGCTGCTCATTCCCTCTTCGAGCAGCGGGGGTACTCGGCCCTGGGCGTCGCCGAGATCTGCAAGGCGGCGGGCGTCCCCAGGGGGAGTTTCTACTACTTCTTCGACTCCAAGGAATCCCTCGCGCTCGCCGTGATCGACCAGCACTGGGCGACCGAGCGGAGCGAGTGGGCACGGATCCTGGGCGGCGACGCCGATCCCCTGCGGCGGCTGCGGCACCTGTGCGAGGCGACGGAAGCGGAGCAGCGGGCCGGTCAGGACCACTGCGGAACGGTCCTGGGGTGCATGTTCGGCAACCTCTCCCTGGAGATGAGCAATCAGGCCGCCGCCCTCCGCGAGCGACTGCAGGAGATCTTCGAGGCCCAGGTGGACATGGTCGAGGCAGTCGTCACCGAGGCGCACGACCGTGGTGACGCGACGACGCCCGACGCTCGCGACACGGCCCGCTCGATGGTGGCGCAGATGGAGGGTCTGGTGCTCTTCGCCAAGCTGTACAACGATCCCTCCCGGCTGAGCACACTCTGGCCGAGTTGCCGGGCACTGCTGGCCGACCCCGCCTTCCAGGAGTCCCTGGCCGCCTGACGCGGAGGGCACGGCGGCCGAGTGCCCGCGCGCCGCTCCGGCGACGACCCGCCCGGGACCTTACGGCGCCGGTACGGGACGCCCCGCCACGCGGCCGATCGTTCAGCCGGAGCGTTCGCTCAGCCGGTGGGTGTGGGCCGGGTACACGCCGAGGACGCGCACCTCGGACGAGAAGAAACGCAGTTCCTGGAGGGCGAGTTCGACGCGGGGCTCGTCCGGGTGCCCCTCGATCTCAGCGTAGAAGCCGCTCGCGTTCAGTCCGGCGCCCATCTGGTAGCTCTCGATCTTGGTGAGGTTGACGGCGCTGCTCGCGAAGCCGCCGAGCGCCTTGTACAGGGCGCTCGGGATGTTCCGTACGCAGAAGAACAGGCTGGTCATCGTCGGCCCGCCCGCGTGCGGCGGCGTCGTGCTCTCGCGCGAGAGCACGACGAACCGCGTGGTGTTGTCGGGATCGTCCTCGACCTCGGCCCGGAGCACGTCCAGGCCGAACAGGCCGGCGGCGGCCGGCGGGGCCAGAGCGGCGTGCCGCGGGTCGCCCAGTTCCGCCACCTCGCGAGCGGCTCCCGCCGTGTCGTCGCTGACCAGGGTGCGCCAGCCGCCCTCCCGCAGCAGCTTCCGGCACTGGCCCAGGGCGTGCACGTGGCTGCGTACGCACTCCACCTGGTCGAGCGTCGCACCGGGCACGGCCATCAGGTCGAAGCGGATGGGCAGGAAGTACTCGGCGACGATGAACAGGCCCGACTCCGGCAGCAGATGGTGCACATCGGCCACGCGTCCGGCCGCGGAGTTGTCCACCGGGATCACCGCGACGTCGGCGGCCCCCAGCGTGACGGCGTCGAGAGCCTGTTCGAAGCTCGTGAAGGGCAGCTCTTCGCCCGCCGGATACAGCGTCCGGGAGACGGTCGAGGAGTTCGAGCCGGGTTCGCCCTGATAAGCGACGGTCGTCACCGTTGTGAGCCTTTCACGTAAGGGCCTCGCTGGAGTACGGCGGGGTTCCACCGGCGAAGCGCATGCAGTGAAGTATGGCTCCGACTGCCGCGACCGAGCACATCGTTCCCGGTCCCATGGCCGCGTCACGGTCGCGGGACCGGTGTTCCCCGCACCGGGCAGCACTCACGGCCGCGTCCGCTCCACAACGGCGAGGACGGCCCGGCCCTCGCCTCCGAGGCCCACCCTCCTCCGCCACAGGCCGGGCGCGCCCTCTGCCGCGGGCCGGATCGACCCATTCGTGGCACGCGCCCGCCCGCTCAGGCCCTCCCGCCGTCGGCCGACACACCCGTCCACAGGCGGGCGGACCGGCGAGCGCGGACGGCGAGCCGACCGCCACCACCCCCTCCCGGGCATGACGACGCCCGGCGGAGCGGCCCCTGGCTCGTCACCTGTTTGACTGGTGACGCAAGCTGTGGAACAGTCTCGCTCACCGGCTTCCCGGTCGCACGAGATACGTTTCTCGTAGCCGTGTCCGACCGACACATGTCTTCACACCCGCACGACGGAGGGGTTCTCATGATCGACAGGCGTACCTTCAACAAGGCCGTCGGCATCGGCACGGGCGCGGCGGCGGTCGCGGCGGTCGGCTTGCAGAACAGCGCGACGGCGATGTCCGCACCTGGCGCCAGGGCCGGTACGTCCGCACCGACGGTGCCCGCGGTGGTTCCGGGTACGCACACGTCCTTCGCCCGGCTCAAGCAGGTCCGCGCCGGCGTCCTGGACATCGGTTACGCGGAGGACGGCCCCGCACACGGACCCGTCGTCATCTGCCTGCACGGCTGGCCCTACGACATCCACAGCTACGCCGATGTCGCCCCCCTCCTCGCCGCCCAGGGCTACCGCGTGATCGTCCCCTACCTCCGCGGACACGGCACGACCACGTTCCTGTCCTCCAGGACCGAGCGCAACGCCCAGCAGTCCGCCGTCGCCCTCGACATCATCGCCCTCATGGACGCCCTCAAAATCGACAAGGCGCTCCTCGCCGGCTTCGACTGGGGCTCCCGCACCGCCGACATCATCGCCGCCCTCTGGCCCCACCGCGTCACCGGCCTCGTCTCCGTCAGCGGCTACCTCATCACCAACGTCGAGGCCCAGAAGAAGCCCTTGGCGCCCGCGGCCGAGCACACCTGGTGGTACCAGTACTACTTCGCCACCGAACGCGGCCGCCTCGCCATGCAGGACAAGACCGACCGTCACGACCTCTGCCGCCTCGTCTGGGACACCGTCTCCCCCACCTGGCACTTCGACGACGCCACCTTCGAACGCACCGCCACCGCCTTCGACAACCCCGACTACCCCGCCATCGTCATCCACAACTACCGCTGGCGCCTGGGCCTCGCGGACGGCGAACGCCGCTACGACCGCTACGAGAAACAACTCGCCACCCGCCCCCTCATCACCGTCCCCACCATCACCCTCGACCCCGGACGCGACCCCTTCACCGCACCCGGCGACGGCAGCACCTACCGCGACCGCTTCACCGGCCCCTACAGCCACCGCACCCTCACCGACATCGGCCACAACCTCCCCCAGGAAGCGCCGACCGCCTTCGCCCAGGCCGTCGTCGACGTCGACCACTTCGAGAGCCCGCCCAAGTCACGGGGGTCTCGTCCCTGAGGCCGCGAGACCCCCGTCGTCGTCCTCCTTCCCGGGAGAGGGTGTCATCTGCCGCCCTGTAGACGGTCACTTACGGGAGCACGGCCCCAACCTCGCCCGGGGAACCGATACTTCTCCATGTCCCTGGCGAGCGAGGGGAACCGGGGGCACCGCCGCGCCGCCTTCGCGAGATCGGCAGGCGGGTCGTTCAGCCGGTCCGCCCCGGATCGTTGGGGTGCGACTGCAGAGGGGTGACCACCGCGGTCATCCAGGGCCACAGGGGAAGGCTCCCGAGGACCTCCTCACGCAGCTCCGTCTCGTCCTCGGCCCGCCAGATCCCGATGCTGCGAAGCTCGCCCACCGGACGCCAGAGCCGGAACAGCCGTCCTTGGGCGGCGAGTTCCCGAGCCCGTGCGGATTCCGCGGCACGGCGTCCGTCGACCTCCGTCTGTTCGGTGCCCTCGGGCACCGTCGTGGTGAGCTCGACCAGGTATTCCTTCATGATCTCTTCCTCTCCGGCCTGCCCGGTGGACGACGGCCTCGGCCGTCGTCCACCGGGCAGCACCCGTATCGGTCCGACACCGCCAAAACCCGCGCTCTCACGGCTGGGTGTTCATGTCGGGCGCTGCGCGCCCTCACCCCGCCGCGGGCCGGACGGGACCCGGCCGGCGATCGGCGCCGCGAACCGTCAGGCGGCGGCCTTGAGCGCACCGGCGATCCTGACGGCCCGCTCGACCTGGATCCGGGCGGCGGTACGCGTGATGTCGTCGACGGGGTTGGCACCCTGGCCGTCCACGTGCGAGGTGCCGTAGGGGTTGCCGTCCACGAACTTGTTCGGGTCGGTGAAACCGGGAGTGATGGTGATTCCGCCGAAGTGGTGGACCGAGGCGTACAGGGCGAGGAGGGTCGCCTCCTGACCGGCGTGCGCCGTGGCGGTGGAGACGAAGCCGCTGTAGACCTTGTCCACGAGCTTGCCCTCGGCCCACAGGCCGCCCAGGGTGTCGATGAACTGCTTGAGCTGCGCGGAGACGTTGCCGAAGCGGGTCGGCGTGCCGAAGAGCACGGCGTCGGCCCACTCCACGTCGGCGGGGGTGGCCTCGGGGATGCCCGCGGTCGCGGCGTGGTTGGCGGCCCACGCGGGGTTGGAGTCGATGGCCGACTGCGGAGCCAGCTCGGCGACCCTGAGGAGGCGGACTTCGGCGCCGGCCTTCAGCCCCGCGTCGTGAAGCTCCTTGGCGATCTCTGCGATCGTGCCGGTGGACGAGTAGTAGATGACGGCGAGCTTGACGGGAGTCGTGGTCATGGAAGTGCTCCGTTCAATGGGGGTTGCGATCGATAACCGACCGGTCGTCTATCGATGTTCAAGCTAGACGACCGGTCTACTTCCGTCAAACCCTCACTCCCGACAGGCAGTCGGAACGATGTCCTGTCGCACCGGACCGACCGGCCGGGCCCTGGAGACGTCGGAATACGTGTGAGCCTCCCGCCGGGACGGGTGAGAGCACGCGAGGACCCTCGGCGGTCGGTCGGCCCGGCTGCGTCCTGATCAGCGGGGACGCGCGGCCACCGCGCACCCCCCCATCACGTCACACGGGACCGCACCTCAGAAACCCCCTCCCCCCTGCCACCCCTCGCATCCACCCGGTACCCCTGTCATCAGCCGCATGACCGATCCGTCGTGACGCTGAACCACCCACCGGCGCACCGGCCTGGGTAGCATGCCCAGCGTCATTGATGAGAGGGAGTGAACGGTTGTGACCAGCCAGTCAGCCGCCACGCTCCGATCGCGGTACGTGGAGCAGGCCGCGTCGGACCTGGAGGAAAATCGCCGTCGGCAGAAGGAACTGAGCGAGAAAATCGCGATGTTGAAGCAGGAGGAGGCCCTGCTGATCGACATCATGACCCTCGCCGAGCGGTACCGGGGCTTGTCCGATCCGTCACACCTGCCCGAACAGGCACACGCCGAACCCGCGCTCGGCCCGGAGCGGGGGGGCACCTCGTCCTCGTCCGGAGTGTCACCCTCGCGGGTGACGTCGCCCACCTCCCGGTCCCCACGTGCCGGAAGGCCGACAGCGGGCACGAAGGGAAGTTCGCGTGCGCCCCTGCTCGGAGAGGTCCTGATGGACCTGCTGCGGGCGGGCGACGAACCTCGCCTCGCCAAGGAGCTGCGGGACGAGCTCCTGGAGAAGCACCCGGACAGGACGCCGACGCCTCAGGTCGTCCGCAACACCCTGGAGTCCCTGGTCGCCAAGGGACGTGTCCAGCGTCATCGCCAGCAGCGGTCGGTGATGTACACCGTGCGCCGGCCCGTCGTTCCGGACCCCTCCACAGCCGGGACGGACACCGACTGACCTCCGTCGTCGCGACCCACCGGGGTGGCATCGGGGCCGGACCGGACCTGCGCGGACGGGCAGCCGGTGGTCCGGGTCACCGCGCAGGACCGCACACCTCCGGGTCGAGGACGAACTCACGGACCGCGTGCGCGAATCCTTCGGGCTCCTGGACGTGTCCCATGCATCCGTCGTGTTCGAGGACGGACAGCCGCGCTCCGGGGATCACCTCGTGAAGTCCCCCTCCTCGCGCGGGCCCGCGAACAGGGTCGTCCCGGCCCGAGATCACCAGCGTCCGGACATCCACCCGCGCCAGGTCCGCCCGGTCCACCCCGGTGGTCCGGCACAGGTTCTCGTCCAGCCCCGAGATGTACGCGGCTCGGTGGTGGACGCCCGCCGTGGCCGACGACCACCCGCCGCCGTCGACGTCGCTGTCACCGGCCGGCGGGGCCGGCGCCCGGTCCGCCCGCCCGGAGGACGGCTCGGCGTCGTACAGAATCACCCCGGCCAGGCTCTCCGAGCGGTGCAGCGCGTGATGGGCCGCGACGAGGGCGCCGTGCGCGTGGCCGAGCAGGTACACGCGGGAGCACCGCAAACGGTTGATCAGCACCTGGAGAAAGTGGCTGTAGCGGTCCCGGGTGTACCCGTGCGGATGAGAGGGGAGGCACCCCGACTCCCCCGTTCCGATGGGTTCGACGTAGACCATGGTCAGGTGCGTCTCCAGGGCCGGCACGCGGAGGTAGTCCCAGAAGAGTCCCGGGCCCCCGGGGTGCGCCACACAGACCGGGCCGCTGCCGTGCACGTGGTACCGCTGGACGATCCCTCCGAGCCGGAAGGAGTGTGTGCCCGGCGAGAGCGGCTCGTCATCGGGTGGGCGGGCGACCGGGCAGACGGTCGGGGTGTCCATGGGACCTCCGTGGCGTGTGGTCCTGCTTCCGACATCAACACGGAGTTGCGGGGGCCCCAAGGTTCTGCGCCGGCCTGTGACATGCGTCATGGACCGCCGGAGGCAGTGCGGAACCCGACCGGGCGGAGCCTGTCCGTTCGTTCCGGGCGAGCTTCTCCTGACGCTGTTCCACCCGCCGCGCCGAGAACGGCCCGGCTCATATGACTGCCCTTGCCTCCGGCGCGAGACTCCCCCTCACACGTGTGAGGCCTGCCCCCAGAGTGTTTCCCGGGGTGCGGTCGTCATGCCGCCGGGCGGTCCGCCCAGGCCTGCTCGAGTGCCCGGGTGAACGTCTCGGCGGACTGGCCACCGCTCACTCCGTAGCGCCTGTCCAGCACGAAGAAGGGCACGCCGCCGGCACCCAGTTCGGCCGCCAGTCGCTCGTCGGCCCGCACCTCCTCGGCGAACGCCCGCGGGTCGTCGAGCACTTCGCGTGCCTCCGCCTCGTCCAGCCCGGCCTCGACGGCGATGGCCAGCTGGGTCTCCCGGTCGTAGACCGAGCGCTCGTCCGCGAAGTTCACCCGGAAGGCGAGGTCCATCAACTCGGCCTGTCGGCCACGCGCCTTGGCGAACTGGAGCAGCCGATGCACGTCGAAGGTGTTCCCGAAGACGCGTCCTCCGATGCGGAAGTCCAGCCCCACCGACCTCGCCATGGCCGCGGCCTGCTCCTCCCTCGCGACCTGCTGGTCACGGGTGCGTCCGTACTGCGCGGCGACGGCATCGATGATCGGTACGGATCCCTGCTCCGCCTGCGGATTGAGTTCGTACGACCGGTGCACCACCTCCACCTGGTCGCGATGCGCGAAGGCGGCCAGGCCACGGTCGAAGCCCGCCCTCCCCACGTAGCACCACGGGCAGGCGATGTCCGTCCATATTTCGACACGCATGTAGAGAATCTCCCTGTCGGGCTTGCTCGGGGGCCGGTCCATGAACACCTGCGACCACTGCGATCGGCACGGACCGGATGGGTCCCGTAAATATAGACGACCGGACGTCTACTAGCGAGCGCCCGTGGATGTGATGTGTTTCCCGGCACGACCGGCCCGGTCGGTCACCTCCGGAACGCCGGGGGTCCCGGCGCTGTCCCGAGCTCCCGGCTCCCTCTGACCGCGGAGCGGCCGGGAGCGACGCCGTCGACACGTGTGACGGTACGACCGTCACCGGCCCAGGGCGTCCCACGGTCGGCGCGGAGGCCGAGATCCGGCCTCAGGTGTGTGCGAACGCCCGGAGCGCGCGGCTGGTCACCGCGCCCTCCGGCACTGAGATCGTGCATGACGTCCACCTGTCCGGGTCGGGGAGCGAGGGGCATGCCCCGGAAAGATCGGGGCGGCCTACTTCTCCGCCGCTTCCTCGCGAGGGCTTCCTCGCGCGGGCGCGGCGGGCGACCACAGGTGACCACCGCGGCCTCTCCCGGATAGGTGCGCAGGGGCACCTCGTGCGCCTGGAAGAGCTGTGTGGTGAAGGTGGTCGGTCCGCAGGTGTCCGGCACGAGGATGAACCGCTCCTTGCCGGCTTGTTCGAGTTCGAGCGGAGCGCCCTCCCCCGCGTCCGGGCTGACGACGACGATCGGCTCGACATCGTTGACCCGGTGCTCGAAGCGCGGCATCGCGGTCACCGCCGGGATGAGGATGATGTCCAGCTCCCCCGCCAGCAGCGATGCCCGCAGGTCCTGCATGTTCGCCTCGCGCAGCACGAGGTCGCGGGCGACGGGCAGGTCACGGACCTCGCCGAACGTCCGGCGATCAGGTGGGTGCCGATCAGCGGGGACACACCCGTGCGGATCGTCCGCTCACCGGGTTCGGTCAGCCGCCTGGCCTCCGCCGCGACGGCGTCGAGCGCTATCAGGGCACGGTCGATCAGAGGCAGGATCCGGGCACCGAAGGCCGTCTGGGTCACGCCACGCGGCGGCCGGTCGAAGAGCCGGCCGCCCAGGCGCTCCTCCAGCTTGGCGACGCCGTTGGAGAGGGCCGGCTGTGTGACGCCGTACGCGCGCGGCCGCACTGAAGGACTTGGTCTCGGCGACCGCCCGCGCGTACCGGAGCCCTTCGGGATTCAGGCGATCGGTCAGGCCCATGCCTCGTCGCTCCGTTCCCTCCCGCCCTCCGCCGGGCCGTATCCCCTCCGCGTGGAAGGGCGGCCCTGCTGATCGACCATAACCGGAAGCGATACGGATCGTGGCGGAGAGACCGATGACGTCATGCCGGAGGCCCGGACCGCTCCCCACGGTCCGGGCCTCCGGCAGGCGCGACGGTGTTCACCGCCGGGACGACATCAGACGGTGGGGACTCCGCCGGAGTTCCGCACCTCGGACAGCGCCCGCTTGATGGTGACCTTCGCGAAGTAGCCGGCACCGAAGAAGATGCACTGGACCACGTACCAGAACTTCTCCGCGCCGGTCATCTCGACCAGTCCGTACTCGCTCAGCGCCTTCTTCACCGGGACCTTCTGGAAGTAGGCCGCGCCGAAGTAGATACAACCCAGGACGTACCAGAACTTCTCCCAGGACGTGTTGGTGCCCTGACCGAGGTACTGCCGTTCCGCCATGACGTTCTCTGCCTTCCGATAACCATGTGGATCCGGGGAATCACCCCGACCCCCGGCCCCTTGCGGGCAGGCTCGGACCACGGCCATGCGCAGGCGTGGAAGCCTGACGGCATGCCGGAGCTCGAGTCGAGATGGCGTGGGTGATGCGCACTTGTCACAGTGTCGGTCGCCAAAAGACGACCAGCCCCCCCGGGCGTGTGCAAGCCGTATCTTAGGACACCGGAGCCTCAACATCACCATGGGATACGCCTTGGCCAGGAGTGAAGCTCCCCACTTCGGTCGGTGGGCGGCGCCGGAGCCCTTCAGGCCGTCAAGTCCGCGTCGGTCCTTGGCCCCTGACCCGGGCTCCGGACACCCGTCCCCCGATGGGCTCGAACCGCCCCTCGAAGAAAGGGGTGTTCACTCGGGCCGCGCTCCGGTCGGACGACGGTAGGCGCCGTGCCACCAGATCAGGGCGAGTTCACGGGCGAAGGCGGCGTCGCCGCCACCGTCGTCGACCTGGATGTGGTGGGCGATCGCCTGGGCGCCGCCCCAGACGATGATCCGGCTGGCGGCAACGGCGTCGACGTCGGCCCCCGTGGAGCCGGCGGCCTGCTCGGAAAGCACGGTCCGCAGCGTCGCCTCCTCGAAACTCTCCAGGTCGGCGGTGTAGAAGTCGCCGACCGCCGAGTCGTAGGACGCGGCTTCCCTGACCGCCGTGAGCACACTCTGGTGGGCACGGTGGATGGCCATCACTTCCTCGAAGAACCGGGTGAGCCGGTCGGGCCCGCCCTCTCCCGGGGCCGGGTCCCACTGCCGTGCCAGCGCCAGCAGTGCTTCCCGCAGATCGTCGGTGAGCCGTACCAGGACGTCCGACTTTCCCTGGAAGTGCGCGTAGAAGGTGGCCCGGGACACCCCCGCCTCCTCAAGGATCTGCTGGACGCTGATCTCCGAGAAGGCCTCGCCCGAATCGAGCAGGCGCTCCAGTGTGGACATCACCTGCGCCCGGGTCGCGGCCGAACGCGCTGAGTGATGTCCGGCCTGGCGTCGGGTCACGGGTCTCATGGGGCACCTTCCAGTCTGTTCCTGTGCTCGGACCGACCCGTTCCCGGCGGGGGCATCCCGGTCACGGCATCGGTCGGTCCCGGCCGCGTCCCTCCTCCGCGAAACTCCGGCAATCCCCAGTCCCGCTCAGGGAGAGACGGCCACGTACACGACAGGGGGCACGGCTACGGCTCCGTACGGAGGTCGGACCGGCCCCCCGGCACGTACGGAGAGCTCTGAGTCAGCGCACCACCGGAAGGGCATGGTCCCACAGCCGGTCGGCGGCACCGGGATCGACGGACCACTTCGCCACGCCCGCCGGCACGTCGGGACCGCCGTCGACGACCTCCGATTCCTGGTTGTCCTCGAAGTACCGCCCGCTCACGCCGTCGAGGAGCGGCGACGCGGCCAGCAGCACCGAAGTGGCCGCCCCTTGGGCCGGATTCTTGAAGTAGTCGGGCGTGACGAGGTTGCCGTCCGCGTCCAGAGCGCCGAGCGCCTGCAGAGTCTCCCGGTCGAGGTGACGTGCCAGATTGGTGTGGATCCACCCCGGCGCGCAGGCGTTGGCGGTGATGCCGTGTTCGGCCCACCGGCGGCTGATGCCGACGGCGAGCAGCACGTCGGCGGTCTTCGACTGCGCGTAGGCGACGAACGGATCGTAGGGACGGCGCTCGAACTGCGGGTCGTCGAAGTCGAAGCCCGCCCGCAACTGGGCACCTGAACTCACCACGACCACACGCGGCTTCTCGGTCTGCCGCAGCGCGTCCTCCAGGCCTACCGCCAGCGCGAAGTGACCCAGATAGTTGGTGGCGAGCTGCATCTCCCAGCCCTGTGCGTTGACTTGGCGGGTCGGGAGCATCATCACGCCGGCGTTGGCGACCAGGCCGTCCAGGGGCCCGCTCCACGCGTCGCAGAACGAACGGACGGAGGCCAGGTCGCCGAGGTCCAGGGCGACAGCCTCCGTTCCCGGGAGCTCCTTGACCAGCGGCTCCGCGGCGGCGGGATCGCGGGTGGCGACGGTCACCCGCGCTCCCGCCCCGGCGAGGGCCCGCACCGTCTCGACGCCCAGCCCGGAGGAGCCTCCGGTGACGATCATCCGGCGCCCGCTCAGATCGACACCGTCGAGCACCTCCGCGGCGGTGGCGCGCTTCCCGAACGGTGTGGTTGTCAGTGTCATGGCCATGCCCTTCAGAGGGAGTGGTGCGTCATGTGGCCGGCGAGGTCCCTCACATCCCCTCAGCCACGACATCGAACGAGAAAAACCATACAGCATGTTCAGACATCAGTTCTGCGTGCGGCCGCGAGGCCCGGAGGACGAGGTGGACGCCCGTCCGGGCCACGCTTCCGAGGCCGCGTCCGGCCGCGGGACCGGGCCCCCTGGAGGTGCCCTGTCAGGCCTTCCCGGCCGGGGTGTCGCTGCCGTGCTCCAGTTCCTCGGCGAGGGACGACCGGGTGGACTTCCCACCGAGTTCCGAGCGGGCTCTGTACCCGGTGGCGGATTGACTGCGCAGCAGTCCCTCCGCGGGCTCACCCCGCCGCCGGACGGTCTCCTCCGAGGGCCCTCGGCATCCTGGGGAACAAGTGGATGATGCTGGTCATCTTCGCTCCGGGCCCGGGCGTGCACCGCTTCTCCGAACTGCGTGACCGGATCGCGGTCATCACCCGGAAGGTCCTCACCCTCCGCGCACTGGAGCGGGACGGCCTGGCGGAGCGGACGGTCTATCCGGTGGTCCCGCCCGAGGTGGAGTACCGCTTCACGGAGCTCGGCCGGAGCCTGCTGGAATCCCTCACGGCGGTACGGGAGTGGGCGAGGCGCACGCCGACGAGGTGCTGAAGGCCCGCGACCGTGCCGAACTCGCGCGGGGCTGAGCCCGCCGCGACACCGTCGTGGCCCCGGGCGGACGGGCGCCGGAGCCACGTCCTGTCCTGCGAAGCAGGTGGGCGGCCGCTCCCAGGGGCCTGGTGGACGGCCGCCCCACCCCGCGTCCTCCGTGATGAGGGATGACGCGGGGCCCCGCACCCCTCATCACGGAACGGAACCGGTCCGGGGTTCACGGTCCGGGGTTCACTCCGGCTCCGCGCTCCCCGGTCACAGCAACCCCGCCTCCTGCGCCGTCCACACCGACGGGACCAGCGGACGGTAGCCCAGTTCGCGACGGATGCGGGCCGTCGACATCACGCTGTGCCAGGGATCCGCCGCCTCCTTGTCGTACGCCTCCCGCGGCACCGGCAGGCCATGGACCGTGAAGAGGTCGACCGTGGTCACCGGAGCGTCGTCGGCGATGTTGTAGACGCCGTGCGCCCCGGGCGAGTACAGCAGCCGCCGCAGGCCCTGCGCCACATCCACGTGATGGCCCATGTGCAGGCGCTGCAGGGCGGGCCAGTTCGGCGCCCACTCCATCACGTCGGTCAGGTGCGGATCCCCGTCGCCGTACACGAACGGCAGCCGTCCGATACGGAGGTCGTCCAGCCCGTCCAGCTCCCCGAGCGCGCGCTCCGCCTCCCCCTTGGACTCGGGGTAGGCGCCCCACAGGTGCGTGCCCGGAACCGTCTCGTCGCTCTCCAGCAGCGCCCGGCCTCGCCCCGCGCCGTACACGAGTCCGGTGCTGACCTGCACGAACCGCCGTACGCCGGAGGCCACGGCGGCCCGCCCCAGCTCGACGGCCGCGTCCCGGTTGACCGCCCGTGCCTCCTCGTCCGTCACCCCGCGGAACGCGGCGGCCACGTTCACCACCGCGTCCGCACCGGCCGTCGCCTTGCCGAGCACCTCCACGTCCCGCAGATCACCCACCACCACCTGGGCGCCGAGCCCGGCGAACGGTTCACCGCGCTCCGCGTCCCGCACCAGGACCCGCACCTCGTCACCGGGCGCCGCACTCCGCAGCAGCCTCGGTACGAACCGCCGGCCGACCTGGCCCGTCGCACCTGTCACCAATGTCAGCATGGCCGCCTCCTCGTCGTCGTAGCCATGTCCGCAGCGTGCGCGGGCGACGGCGGGGACGGGAGAGACGCGGTTGTCCAGGGACCGGCTCTCCCTGGATACGTGTCGGGTCCCGGGGGATCCTTGGTCCATGGACCGCACCGGACTGGCCGACTACCTGCGCCGCGCCCGCGCCCGCCTCACCCCCGGCGACGTGGGCCTGAACGCGGGCCCGCGACGCCGTACACCCGGCCTGCGCCGCGAGGAGGTGGCGCAGCTCGCCGGGATGTCCACGGACTACTACGCGCGCCTGGAACAGCGCCGCGGCTCGCACCCGTCGCGGCAGATGCTCACCGCGCTGGCCCGCGCCCTGCGGCTCACGGACGCCGAACGCGACCACCTGTTCCGTCTGGCGGGTGAGGAACCGCCCCGGCCCGGGGGCTCCTCGGACCACGTACGCCCGGGACTGCTGCTGATCCTGGACCGACTGCACGATCTTCCGGCCTCCGTGCTGAGCGACTGGGGCGAGATGCTCGCGCAGAACACGATGTCGGTGGCCCTGACCGGAGATCACACGGGGTCGAACATCATCCGCCGGTGGTTCCTCGTGCCGGGCGCGCGGAACCTCGCTCCGCCGGAGAACCACGAGCAGCACGGCCGCGCGCACGTGGCGAGTCTGCGGACGGTCACCACGGCCCGCCCCGACGACCCCGGGCCGACCACCCTCGTCCGCGAACTCCGTTCCAGATCACGGGAGTTCGAGGCCCTGTGGGCGGAGCATGATGTCGTGGTGCGCCGCCCGTCGCCGAAGCGGTTCCTGCACCCCGTCGTCGGCGCACTCGACCTCGACTGCGAGGTACTGCTCAGCGACGGGCACAGCCAGCAGCTCATCGTGCACTCCGCGCGGCCCGGCACACCGACGTACGAACGGCTGGAGTTGCTCCGCGTCGTCGGTCTGCAGAACCTGACGCCCAGTCTGTAGAGCGACCAAGTGGACGGCAGGACAAGGCGGTTCGCGGACAGTCCACGGGAACCCCCGGCCCCCGGACGGACACCTGGGCCGACGAGGTCAGCCCTGGCCCTGCGAAGCGTTCCGGATCGGCGTGACGGCCCGTGAGGCCTCACCCGTACGGCGTCGGGGGTGCCGGACCGGTGAACGGGCCGGGACGGACCTCACCACGCCGTCGCACCGAAGCGACCGCCTCGGCCGCCGGAGCGGTCGGCCCGGCGGGCTCCCGGTGGCTCGTCGCGCCCTCGGCTCACCCCGGTGCGCCCACGTCGAGGACCCCGGGTGTCGCGGACGTATCGAAAATCGCATACGCCCCCGCGACGGCCGCCGGTCTCCAATAGGGGCATGAACCACAACGCGTCCCCGTCGGCACTGCCCCACCGCACACGCGGGATCGTGCTGCTCACCCTGGCGGTCCTCGGTCTGGCAGGTGCGGGATTCGTCCTGCGACGGCCGCTCACCATGTCGGCTCCGATGTGCGCGGCCGGGCGGTGGCACGGATGCTTCGACACGTTCAACGGCGTGGTGCTCATGACGTTGGCCGCCGTTCCACCGGCCCTGCTGGTGGTGTGGGCGCTGGCCCATCGCCGGCGGGCCGCAGGCGCCCCGTCGGCGTGGCGGACCTCGCTGGCCGAGGTGGGCTTGGTCCTCGGGACGGCGCCGTTCCTGTGGATGACCATGATGCCGGGCGCCGGGGCGGGCGTCGTCCCCGAACGGGTCAGTCTGGTTCCGCTGCGCGACCTGGTCACCATGGGGACCGGCGGGATCGTCGGCAACCTGCTGGTCTTCGCGTCGCTGGGGTTCTTCGCCCCGATGCGGTTCGCGGCGCTGGCGTCGGTGCCACGGATCCTGCTGCTCGGCACCGGCTGCTCGGCCCTGGTCGAGACGGCCCAGTACGTGCTGCGGCTGGACCGGGTGTCCTCCGTGGACGACGTACTGGTCAACGCCGTCGGTGCCGTACTGGCCGCTCTGGCGTCGCGTCGCTGGTGGCGCTCCACGACGCATTCTCCCTCGGCCCACGGGCGTCCGGCATCGACGACGGCATCGGGGGGCTGAGCCGCGTGCCGGGGGCCCGCCCGCGTCACGTCCTGTGGCCTTGCATACGTCGGCGATATGTCGTGATGCCTAGGCTTCCGGCATGCGTGTACTGATCGTGGAGGACGAGCCCTACCTCGCCGAGGCCGTCCGTGACGGTCTGCGGCTGGAGGCGATCGCCGCCGACATCGCGGGCGACGGCGACTCCGCCCTGGAACTGCTCGGCGTCAACTCCTACGACCTCGCGGTCCTCGACCGGGACATCCCCGGCCCCTCCGGCGACGAGGTCGCCCGCAGCATCGTCTCCTCCGGCAGTGGCATCCCGATCCTCATGCTCACCGCCGCCGACCGGATCGACGACAAGGCCTCCGGGTTCGAGCTGGGCGCCGACGACTATCTGACCAAGCCGTTCGAACTGCGCGAGCTCGTCCTGCGGCTGAGGGCGCTCGACCGCAGGCGCGCGTACGCCCGCCCTCCGGTCCGCGAGCTGGCGGGTCTGCGCCTCGACCCCTTCCGCCGTGAGGTGTTCCGCGACGGACGCTACGTCGCGCTCACCCGCAAGCAGTTCGCCGTGCTGGAGGTCCTCGTCGCCGCCGAAGGCGGTGTCGTCAGCGCCGAGGACCTGCTGGAACGGGCCTGGGACGAGAACGCCCACCCCTTCACCAACGCCGTCCGCATCACCGTCTCCGCACTGCGCAAACGGCTCGGCGAACCATGGATCATCGCCACCGTGGCGGGGGTCGGCTACCGCATCGACGCCACCCCCGGCACCACCGGCCCGGGACGTGCGCGTGCGTAGACCGCCAGGGCTCAGCGCCCGGATGAAACTCGCCCTCAGCTACGCCGGGTTCCTCGCCGTCGCCGGGGCCCTGCTGCTCGCCGTGGTCTGGGTCTACCTGCTGCGTTACGTGCCCAACACGTCCAGGGGTCTCCTCGGGATCTCGCCCAACCGCTACCTCCTCGTGCACACCTTCGCTCCCGCTGCGGCCGTGGCGATGGCCTTCCTGCTCGTGTTCGGCCTCGTCGGGGGATGGCTCCTCGCCGGCCGGATGCTCGCACCGCTCACACGTATCACGGCCGCGGCGCGCAGGGCCGGGACCGGATCGCTGTCCCACCGGATCGGCATGGAAGGCCGCCGGGACGAGTTCCGCGAGCTCTCCGACGCGTTCGACACGATGCTGGAACGACTCGAGTCGCACGTCGCCGAGCAGCGGAGGTTCGCCGCGAACGCCTCCCACGAGCTGCGCACTCCGCTGGCCATCTCGCAGACGCTGCTCGACGTCGCCCGCGAGGATCCGACGCGGGACCGGGACGAAGTCCTCGCACGGCTGCGGGTCGTCAACACCCGGGCGATCGGCCTCACCGAGGCTCTCCTGCTGCTCAGCCGCAGCGACCGCGGAACCTTCGGCCGCGAGGACGTCGACCTCTCCCTCGTCGCCGAGGACGCCGCCGAGACTCTGCTGCACCTCGCCGAACGGCGCGGGATCAAGCTCGACGTCACCGGCGGAACGGCACGCACCAGGGGCTCCGCGGAGCTCCTGCTGCGGATGGTGACGAACCTCGTCCAGAACGCCATCGTCCACAACCTGCCCGTCGGCGGCACCGTGACGGTCCACACCGAAGCCCGGGGCGACGCGAGCGTCGTACGGGTGGAGAACACGGGACAGCCGCTCCCACCCGAGCTGGTACCGACCCTCGTCGAACCCTTCCGGCGCGGAGCGGAACGCGCGCGCACCGACGAGCACGCCGGTGTCGGCCTCGGCCTCGCCATCGTGCACAGCGTCGTCCGCGCCCACGACGGGACGCTCGACCTCGTCGCCCGCCCCGCGGGCGGTCTCCTCGTCACGGTGCGGCTTCCCGGTCTGCCGTAGGCGCGCGCTCCGGGCGGAGGCGGGCGTCCCTCCCGTCCGGACGGGTCAACTCACCAGCCAGGAGAAGCCGAAGGGGGTGTTCAGACGGCTCCAGAGCTGATGGTCGTCCAAGGCGTGCAGGGTGCCCGCGACGGCGGACAGGTCGTCCTTCGTCCGCCAGGAGGTCACCGAGAGCCGGACCAGGACCCCGTCCCGGCGCTCCGCGTACCCGGTGAAGCCGCGACCGCTCAGCGTCCACCGATGCGGGCCGGCCGGGGCGCAAGCGGCGACCGGCAGGGTGATGATCCGTCCGTCCGCCATGAGGTCGTCATCAGGAACGCTCTGATAGTTGGCGACGACCCCGATGCCACCGCACGGGTCCGTACCGGACCCGGACACCGTGACGACACCTTCCGCGAAACCGTCGGTGCCGGTGTCCGCGAAGTACACATCGGCCCGGACGCCATCGCTGCCCGCCACGAAGGTGCCCTGCCGGCCGCCCGGCCAGTCGACCGCCTGAAGCAGGAGGGGATCGATACCGGAGTGGTGGTCGCGCCAGGCGTCGGCCGCCAGGTGTTCCTGCGCCGCGCGCAGCGGGGTCACGCTTCCCGCCATCGCGACGACGAGCACCGCCACCACGAGGCCGACGCGGCGGCTGCGGGTGGCGATCACCACGAAGACCAGGGGATACGGGAGGCAGAGCAGCAGGAGCGAGAGCGGGCCGAACGGACGGAGGAGCCCGGGTCCCGAGCACAGCACCGTGTTGAGGGCGATCATGGCCGCGCCGGCCAGGGCCAGGACGACCACCGCCGTACGCAACGGCCGGGCGTCGGCTGGCCGGGCCCGGCGGACGGACCGGCGCAGCAGAACGGCGGCGGCCGGCTGGCAGCAGGAGCCGAACCCGAGCGCGATGAGGACGACGATGCCCGCGGGACCGCCGCCGTCCGGGTCCAGATTCCCGAACGCGGCCCGAACGGCACCGATGCCCGCGGCCGACACCAGGCCGGTCAGCCACACCCACGCGAGGAGCCGGGCCGTCATCGCCCGGGACTCGGGCGGCGCCGTTCCCGCCACCCGCGGTGGTACCGGGACCCACCCCGCTCGCGCCCTCAGGTTCCTGCCGGTCACGGACATCCACCGGTCCTCTCACCAGGAGCCGAGGGCCGGCATCGCGCGGTCCGCCCGACGTCCACCGCCGGGCGACGCGGTCCGGTACCAGTGGGCCACAGTCGGCGCATGCCACTCCCCCCCAGAGAGTTCGAACGTGTTCAAACCTGCCTTCGCCGTGACTCTAGGCAGGTTTTTGAACAGGTTCAAGTACGGTCCCGAACCGTGGCCGCGGTCGAGGCCGGACGCCCTCACGGAGGGCCGACCGTGCCGCGCGGGACCCGTGGACGACGCGGGCGACACGGAGGGCGAGCCGGTCCGGATGCCGCCGCGCGGACGAACCGTCCACCCCGGGCCGGCCGGGGTGGACGGTTCGCTTCTCGGTGTTCAGAGATCCGAGTCGGCTGCGGCGACGTAAGCGCCCTGGGCCACTGGACGACACCGGACGGGCCGGCGACGGGATTCGAACCCGCGTTGCTCTCTTGACAGGAGAAGTAGCCGCGACCTGCGCACCTGAACGGCTCCACCGTAGGGGCCCGTCGCCCGCCGGGCACCCCGATTTACGCGTGGCCGCACGGGACGGAGGTCAGGCCACTCGCCGCTCGACGCTCGCCGGCCACCCGCGGCGTACTCCGCGCTTCAGGCGGTGGAGGCCCGGTTGTCCTCGGAGCCCTCCGCCGTCCGTCGCTCCCGCGGGGCCGTCGGCACGGGGAGTCCGCGTATCTCGCCCAGCAGGCTCGCTATCGCGGCCATGATGTCGTCCGTCGCCTCCCGGCAGACCTCCGGAGTCGGCCGCCTTCCCTCGAAACGGGAGAGGTCCACGGGCGGTCCGACCAGCACGCGGTGGGTCCTTCGGGGAAACACCCTGCCCATTTTCCCGTACGGCGGCATCAGCAGGTTGGCGCCCCACTGCGCGACCGGAATCACCGGGCAGCCGGTCTCCAGCGCGACCCGCGCGACTCCCGTCCTGCCCCTCATCGGCCACATCTCCGGATCACGGGTGAGCGTGCCCTCCGGATAAAAAACCACACCCTCCCCCGCCCGGACCGCGGTCGCCGCCGACGCCAGGGCCGCCAGGGCACCGGCCCCGCCACGGGCGACGGGAATGTGTTTCATGGCGCGCATCAGCCGCCCGAAGACACCGGTGAACAGCCCCTGCTTCGCGAAGAAGCGGGGTGGCCGTCCCATGGCGTACTGGAAATACCCGTAGGCCAACGGATCGACGTACGAATTGTGGTTGACGGCCGCTATGAAGCCTCCGTCGGCGGGGATGTGCTCGACGCCCACCCAGTCCCGCCTGAACAGCAGCCGCACGACGGGCCGCGCGATCGCGGCCATCACCCGATAGGTCATCCCGACCTCACGGCGCGGCACACTTCTCCTCGTGTAAGGCATGTACGGTCACCCCCGGAAGCATGTGATCCCGAGCGAACTCCGGGGCACCTTTCCTCACACCTGTTCCCGCTCGGAAATACGGCATCGCATATACATCGCTAACCGGCCGACCCCTGTGGTTCCGCCTGCCGGTCGGCGTCACGGGCACACTAGGCACAAGTGATTGCACAGTCAAACAAGTCTTGTGTGGCGGACGCATGGGACGCGCGGTGGCCCACCGACAACCGCCGCCCGCTGCGAGCAGGGCGCCCGCGCCCGTTCTCACGCGCCGCCGTCCACCCCCGGGGACCCGATCAGGATCGCCCTGTCATGTCCCCATGTCCCCATGCACCCGTGTCCCCGTGTCCCCGGGCGATGGGGACGCGAAGGGGCCGCGGGGAAGCATGCCGTGCCATCGGCCGCTCCACCGCCAGACGGGGCTGACTGCCGCCGGCTCGGCCCGTCCGTGGCGCGCCGGGCGGTCGGCCCGGCGAGGAGACCGATCTTCCGGTGGCCCAGGTCGTGCAGGTGTCCCACAGCCAGCTGGGCGGCGCGCCAGTCGTCGGTGGAGACGACCGGGGCGTCCGACTCGGGGAATCCGCCGTTGATGCTGACGTACGGGATGCCCCGCGACTCGACGAACTGCACCACCCGGTGGTCCTCGTCCCGGAGGGTGTTGCTCGACGACAGGAAGGCGATCGCCGCGACGCCCGCGTCGACGAGCGACTCGACGTAGTCCCGCTCGCGCGGCGTGCCCGGGTACACGGGGCAGATGATCGACGTCAGCCCGTACGGGTTCAGTTCGTTCTCGACGCGCTCGGCCTGCTGGGCGAAGATCGGGTTCTTCAGGTTGGGGGTGAGCATGAGGACGAGCCGGTTGTCGAGGGGGCGCTCGTATCCGACCTGCTTGAGCGCCTCCTCCACCGCCTGCCGGGTGGCCGGGGAAACCCCCTATTTGCGGTTGATGACCCGGCTGACGGTGGCTTCGCTCACGTCCGCGGCCTGCGCGACCTGCGCGAGTGTCGTCGTACCGACGGGCGTACGAGGTCCCCTCCGCCGCTTCGGCGGTTCGAGCCTTTCGGTGTCGTCATCTCCAGCCTTTCGCTCGCCACTCCGTGCGAGATCCTCCGCCGTTCCGAGCGCTGTGCCGCCGGGTGTTCACTGTTTCACGGAGCCGGCGAGAAGCCCTGCCACGAAGTACCGCTGCAGGAACAAGAACAGCACGAGGACGAGCACGATCGAGATGAGGGTGCCGGTGCGCAACTGCCCATAATCCGTGGACTGCACACCGTGCAGGGTCCCGAGCGAGACGGGCAACGTGTAGGCCTCCGGCGTACGTTGGACGATCAGCGGGTAGACGAAGTCGTTCCACTGACCGAGGAACAGGAAGATGGCGAGGGCCGCCAGTGCCGGCCGCATCGCGGGCATGACGATCTGGAAGAACGTGCGGATCTCGCCGGCGCCGTCGACCCGCGCCGCCTGGATCAGTTCGTCGGGCACGGACTGCATCGCCTGACGCATGAGGAAGATCCCGAACGGCAGTGCGAGATTCGGAAGGATGAGCCCCTGGTGGGAGTTGAGCCAGCCGAGGGCCACCATCATCTTGAACAGCGGCACGAGCGTCACCTGGCCGGGCAGGGCGAGCGAGGCGATGATCACGGTGAACATGGCGTCGCGGCCCCGGAACCGGAACTTGGCGAAGACTTCATGCCCCTGGTCCTCGGTGACCGCCTGCCGCTCTCGACGCGGGAGGCCACCGTGCGCCGGCTCCTCGACGGCGGCTATCTCACCCCCCACGGCCCCGCCACCGAGCCACCGGACAGCCCGCATTACGAGCCGGACGGCTACTGGCGCGGTCCGATCTGGGCCCCGTCGACGCTGCTGCTCGTCGACGGACTCCGCCGCAGTGGCCGGCCCGCGCTCGCCGACGACATCGCGGACCGGTTCCTGGCGACCTGCGGCGGGGCGGGGATGGCCGAGAACTTCGACGCGCTGACCGGGGCCGGCCTCCGCGACCGCAGCATGACCTGGACGGCCTCCGTGTATTTCTCCTTGGTCTCCGAGCGCGCCGGGCACGCCTCCCACGCCGAAGGCCGCCTCCGCGCACAGGCGTCATGAGCCGGTGCGCGGCCGGACGCGGACACCAGCCCTGTTGCGCTGGAGGGTTGTCCGGCGGCGACCTGGCCGGGGACGGTCACAGCAGGGCGTCGAGCGTGATCGGCAGATCACGCAGGCGCCTTCCCGTGGCGTGGTGAACGGCGTTGGAGATCGCCGCCGCGATGCCGACCAGGCCGACCTCTCCGACGCCCTTGGTGCCCGTGGGGGTACCGCGGTCGGGCTCGCCGACGAAGACCACGTCCAGGTCCGGGACGTCGGCGTTCACGGCGACGAGGTAGTCGCCGAAGGTGCCGTTGGTGATACGGCCGGTGTGCGGGTCGGTGGCGGTGTCCTCGTACAGGGCCATGCCGATGCCGCCGACCGTACCGCCGATGATCTGGCTCCGGGCCGTCTTGGCGTTCAGGATGCGGCCGCCGTCGATCACGGAGACCACCCGTGCGACCCGGATGAGCCCGAGATCCGCGTCCACCCGGACCTCGACGAACTTCGCGCCGTACGCGCCCGCCGGGGACATGCCGATCTCGGTGGGGACCGGTGGGGTGCTGTGCCCGTACGCGGTGAGTTCGGACATCCCGTGCCGGGCGAGGATGTCGACGTACGACTCCCCGAGGTCCGGCCGGCCGGCCACGTGGATCCCGCCCCCGGCGCACTCCACGTCGTCGGGGGACACTCCCCGCAGCGGCGACCCGCCGTCACCGCGGGCGAGTTCGGCGAAGGAGCCCACCAGCCGTCGGCAGGCGTCGTGCACGGCGTTGCCCAGCGCGCCGGTCAGACCGGAGCCGCCCGCCATCATCGAGTTGGGCATGTCGGAGTCGCCCAGGTCGAATCGGACCTGGTCCAGAGGCAGACCCACTTCCTCCGCGGCGAGTTGGGCCATGACGGTGTACGTCCCGGTGCCGATGTCCGTGGCCGCGCTGCGCACCAGCGCGCTGCCGTCGCTGTTGAGCGTGGCCTGCGCCGAGCAGGGCTGCGCGAAGTAGGGGAACATCGCGCTGGCCATCCCGTAGCCGACCAGCCAGTTCCCGTCGCGCATCGAGCGCGGCTCGGGGTTGCGGTCGTACCAGCCGAAGCGCCGTGCGCCGACCTCGTAGCACTCCAGGATCGCCTTGCCGGTCCAGGGCAGTCCGTTGCGCGGGTCGACGTCGGTGTGGTTGCGCACCCGTAGGTCCACCGGATCCATGCCGATGGTGCAGGCCAGTTCGTCGAGCGCCGACTCCAGCGCGAAGTTGCCCTGCGCCTCGGCGGGGGCGCGCATGGAGGTCGGCACGGCGATGTTGATCCGCGCCTGCCGGTCCCGTGTGATCACGTTCGGACACCGGTAGGCGAAGGCGGTCCCCGACGAGAACGGCTCGAAGTCGGTGTCCTCGATGCTCAGGGAGCTGAGGCTGCGGTGGTCGAGGGCGACCAGTTCACCGTCGCGGGTGGCTCCGACACTCAGCCACTGCACCCCGTGGGGGCGGTGCCCGACGGAGGTGAACATCTGCGGACGGGTCAGCACCAGCTTCACCGGGCGCTTGAGCATCCTGGCCGCGAGGGCGGTCAGGATCACATGCGGCCACGCGCGCAGTCCGGCGCCGAAGCCTCCGCCGACGTACGGCGCCAGGACCCGTACGGAGCTTTCCGGGATACCGAAGACCATGGCCAGGGTGGTACGCACCATCGACGGCCACTGACTGGTGTCGTGGACGGTGAGGGTGTTGCCCTCCCACACGGCGACCGTCGCGAACAGTCCGAGCGGGTTGTTGGTGTTGTCGGCCGTCCGGTACGTGTTCCGGAGGATCACCTCGGCGGACTCGAGCGCCGCGTCGGAGTCGCCGCGCGCGGTGTCCATCTCCCAAGGATCGACGACCTGTTGGGCCCGCGGGTCCTGGAGGTCGAGGAGCGGCTCCTCCACCTCGTAGTCCACCCGTACCAACCGCGCCGCCGCCGCGGCCTGTTCGGGGGTCTCGGCCACCACGAAGGCGATGTGCTGGCCGTGGTGCAGGATCCGGTCGTTCCTGAGCGGTGGTGGGGATGACGGTCCGAGCGCGGTCATCGGGCCGGTGCCGACCGAGGGGATGTTCTCATGGGTGATCACGGCCAGGACGCCGGGAGCGCCTTCGGCGGCCCGTGTGTGCATCCGTACGATGCGGCCCGCGGCGACGGTCGACTGCACCACGGTGCCGTAGGCCTGTCCGGGGATGCCGAAGTCCATGGGGTACGGGGCGGTTCCGGTGACCTTGCGCGGGCCGTCGACCCTGCTGACGCCCGCGCCGACCAGCGGCCTGCTCTCGACGGTGCTCATGCGGCGACTCCTGAGACTGTCTGCAGCTCGCGCACCAGCGTGCGACGGGCCAGTGGCACCTTGAACGCCGTGCCGGGGACGGTGAACGCATCACGCATCGTCGCCTCGGCCGCGTCCGTGAACGTGGCGGTCGTGACCGGCGCGCCCGTCAGCACGTGCTCGGCCTCGTAGGCCCGCCAGGGCTTCGTCCCCACCCCGCCGAGACCGACCCGGGCGCGCCGGATCTCGCCCCCCTCCATGAGGAGCAGCACAGCGGCGGAGGTGAGGGCGAACTCGTACGACGCGCGGTCGCGCACCTTGAGGTAGCCCGACCGCGCGGCCGCCGGGGGAAGCGGGATCTCGACCTCGGTGATCAACTCGGCGTGTTCCAGGACGTTCTCGCGCTGCGGGCTCTCGTCCGCCGTCAGGTAGAACTCCGTCAGGGGCACGGTGCGCCGCTCCGACAGTCCCTGGATGTGCACGAGCGCGTCCAGCGCCACGAGGGCGACGGCCAGGTCGGAGGCGTGCAGCGCGATGCACCGTTCGCTCGCCCCGAGCACGGCGTGCATACGGGCCACGCCCTCGACAGCGGAGCAACCGGAGCCCGGGGCCCGCTTGTTGCACGCCTGCACCGTCGGGTCGCGGAAGTAGCGGCAGCGGGTGCGCTGCAGCAGGTTGCCCGCGATGGTCGCCATGTTCCGCAGCTGCACCGAGGCGCCGAGCAGCAGCGCCTCGCGCACCATCGGCAGCCGTTCGGTCACGGTGGGGTCGGCGGCCAGTTCCTCCATGGTCACCAGCGCCCCCACGTGGAGGGATTCGCCCCGCCGCTCGATGCCGTGGAGCGGGAGACGGGTGATGTCGATCAGCGTCGGCGGCTCCAGGACCCCGTCCTTCATCAGGTCCAGTTGTGTGGTGCCGCCCGCCAGGCAGGACGCGTCCGGGTCGTCCGCCAGCAGTCGCACCGCTTCCCGGGTGTCGACGGCCCGCACGTAGTCAAAGGTCCGCATTGCGGCCTCCTCCGGACGCCGCATCGCGTACGGCGGCCACGATGTTGGGGTAGGCGCCGCAGCGGCACAGGTTGCCGCTCATGTACTCCCGGATCTCCTCGTCGGAGCCTGCCCGGCCCTCGGCCAGCAGGGCCACCGCGGACATGATCTGCCCGGGTGTGCAGAAGCCGCACTGCAAGCCGTCGTGCTCCATGAACGCCCGCTGCACCGGATGCGGCCCGTCGGGCCCGGAGACGCCCTCGACGGTGGTGATCGCCCGGCCCTCGGCCTGTGCCGCCAGGGTCAGACAGGACAGCACTCTCCGGCCGTCCACGTGAACCGTGCACGCGCCGCAGGCTCCCTGGTCACAGCCCTTCTTCGTGCCGACGAGACCCAGCCGGTCACGCAGGGCGTCCAGCAGGGTGACCCGGGTGTCCAGGCGGAGCGTGTAGGGGCGGCCGTTCACGTCGAGTGTCACGACCCGTTCGATGATCGCGGGACGTCCGTCCACGTCCCGCCTGCTCGCCACGTCCGTCATAGCGTCCTCCTCCGGACGAGCCGCGAACGACTCGAGCCCCTCGTGGGGCGGGCCCGGTGGGTTGGTTCGACTGATATGCGCTACTTGATGAACTTTTCCTACGATATAGGCCGAACAGGTGATTCCGCGCGGCAGCGCTCCCCGGGCCGCCCCGTCAGGCGCGAGGCCGGCGGGAGAACGCGCACCACCGGTTGTCGTCGGGGTCGCCGAGATCCGTGCGCAGGTCTGTCGCGTTCCCCTCGCGGACGTAGTCCAGCGAGTAGAACTCGTTGCCGATCTTCAGATCGAACGTCTGCGGGGACACTCCCTCGACGCCCGCGAAGAGGTACCAGGTCCCGTGGCCGGCCGCCGGCCGCTTCACGGCGCCGGACGCCAGGGCGTGGTCGACCGGGAAGTCCCGGACGGTGAAGGTGCGGTCGGGTGCGACCGTGAGCGTGGATCCGCAATCGCTCGTCCAGTCGCCCACCACGTCCGCCGCTGTCATGTGCGGCAGCGCCTTCGGGGCGCCACCGCAGGCGCCGGCCGACAGGACCACGGTCACGGCCCACAGGAGAGTTTGAGTACGGCCTCTCACCACATCTCGCTTCCTGTACCGGCCCGGCTCCCCGGGGCACCGCCGCCGCGGCCACCGCACCCTATCCGGACGCTCGGGCGCCGCCGACGGATGCCCCGGTGTCAGCGGTCACGGCCGCTCCCCTTCCGCCCGCGCCCCGCGCGTCGCGGCTGTCGGCTCATCGCCGGAACATGTCCGGGTCCGGGGTACGGAGAGCGTCCGGCCCTCACCAAGGCGCCAGAGCGTTCCACCCGGCGAGGATCGGCAGCACCCGGGCGGTGGGCGAGTCGGGCTCGGTCGTATAGACGACAAGCCGCTGGTCGGGGTCGTGCGGGGCGCCGACGATCTCGATGTCGAAGGCCATCGGTCCGGCGACGGGGTGGTCGACGCGCTTGGCGACCGAGGCGTAGTCGCGGACGGTGTGGTCGTCCCGCCATCGCGCCACGTCGTCGTCGCTCGCGCGCAGTTCGTCGACGAGGGCGGTCAGGCGCTTGTCGTGAGGACGGCGGGCCGTCTCCCGGCGCATCGTGGCGACGGTGGCCGAGGCGAAGTCGGCCCAGTTCACGATGCGCTCGCGGGCCACCGGGTCCTGGAACATGAAGCGCGCGAACGACGTCCCCGGTTCCAGTGGGCGGCCCAGCACCTCCGTCAGCAGGAGATTGCGGGCCAGCACTTCGCCGCGACGGCCCAGCAGCAGTACCGGGACGTGGTCGAGCGTACGCATGATCCGCAGCAGCCCGGGGTCCGGGCGCTGGGCCACCTGCGGCTGCGCGGCGCGGTGCGGTGCCGCGGGTGCGGCGAGGTCGTGGAGATGCGCGTGTTCGACCTCGTCGAGACGTCGTGCGCGGGCCAGCGCGTCGAGCACCTCGGTGGAGATGTTGGCCTGGCGTCCCTGTTCGACGCGGCTGTAGTAGTCCGGGCTCAGTCCGGCCAGCACGGCCAGTTCCTCCCGCCGCAGTCCCGGTACCCGCCGGGCCCCGGGGAAGGCCTCGATGCCCGCCCGGGAGGGGGTGAGGGCGCGCAGGTGATCGTCAGCGGGCGGCAGGAGAGCCGTGGCCTGCGGATCGTCGAGGAGATCGAGCGGGCCGGCGGGCGCGCCGACTTCGTTCCGGCGGACCTGTCCGGCGGCTACGAGGAGTTGCGCGCGTTCGCCGCCCAGGTCACGGAGGTGCTCGGCGGCCGGGTCGACATCCTCGTGAACAACGCGGGCGTCTACCCCGCGACGTCGACCGAGGACCTGGCGGACTCCGACCTCGACACCATGCTCGCGGTCAACATCCGCGCGCCGCACGTCCTGGTCGCCGCGCTGGCTCCGGCCATGGCCGAGCGCGGCGGTGGTGCCATCGTCACCATCGGCTCCTGGATGGCCCGTCTCGGCACCTCCTACGCGGCGATGTACAGCGCGACCAAGGCCGCCGACGAGCAGCTCACCCGCAGCTGGGCCGCGGAGTACGGACCGCGCGGGGTGCGGGTCAACGCCGTCGCGCCCGGAGCCACGCTCACGCCCGGCAACGAGCAGGCCCGCGCCGAGCTCGACGCGATGACCGCCACCACCCCGGCGGGTGTCGTCGTCCGGCCGGACGACATCGCCAAGGGCGTCCTGTACCTCGCCGGGGACGACGCGGCCATGGTCCACGGCATCACGCTGTACGTCGACGGCGGCATGACCGCCACGCGCGCCGCCTGAACCGCCCCCACGCCCGCGGACGGGATCGCGGGGCCACCGGTCCCCGATCCCCGATCCCCGGTCCCGGTTCCCGGAGCGTCAGAGGACGTCGTACGTGAAGTGCGTCGCGTTCGTTGTGGCGGTCACGCTCCGCCGGACCAGTCTCAGTGGCACCTTGCCGGTGAACAGCGGCGTGCCGGCGGCCAGGACGACGGGCGCGAGGTGCAGGGACAGCGTGTCGACCAGTCCGGCGTCGAGTGCCGAGCCGACCGTCGCACCACCGCCCATGAGGACCACGTCGAGGTCCTGGCCACGGGCCGACGCCGCCGCCTCGGCCCGTTCGCGTGCGACGGTGACGGCGTCGGGCAGGCCGGTGGTGACGAACGTCCAGTCGAGCCCGGTCAGCCGCACCGACCTCGGTGGACGGCTCGTCACGACGACGAACGCGGGTCTGCCGACCTCGCGGGCTCCGTATCCGGTCTCGTCGTCCCAGCCGCCCGGCGCGTCGACCATGTCGAAGAGCCTGCGGCCGAGGACGACGGCGCCGGAGCGGGCGGTCGCCTCGCGCAGGAACCGGCGCTCGTCCGGGTCGTCGGAGAACGCCCAGGTGTGCAGGGCCTCGCCACCGGTACCCAGCCCGCTGCCGGGGCCGGGGTCCGGGCCGGTGACGAACCCGTCGAGGGAGATCGAGATGTCGGCGATGATGCGCGTCATACCAGGGAAGACCGGATCCGACGCCCGGACTCATCGGACCGGGACCTGTCCCTGGTGCGGCGGGCGGCCGGTCCCCCGCTGCTAAAATAGGAGCACGCTTTGACGTCGCCGGGGCCCGTACCGATGGGGTACGGGCCCCGGCGCGTTTCCGGCGTCACCCTCAGGAAGGTTCCCCATGAACGCGAAGCCGCCGGTTTCCGGACTCTCCCCCGCCGGCGAGCACCCGTCGGCGACGCCGCCGCAGGACGGGCTCCCCGCCCCTCGGGCGGTCTCCGCCGGACTGCCGCCCGCCGCGTCCTTCGACGCGCTCGGGCTGCCCGCGGAGCTGCTGGGAACGATGAGCGGCCTCGGGGTGACGGAGCCCTTCCCGATCCAGGCGGCGACCCTGCCCAACGCGCTGGCCGGCCGGGACGTCCTGGGCCGGGCCCGGACCGGTTCCGGCAAGACGCTGGCCTTCGGGCTCGCGCTGCTGGTCCGGACGGCGGGGCTGCGCGCGGAGCCGAAGCGGCCGCTCGCGCTGGTCCTGGTGCCGACCCGGGAGCTCGCGCAGCAGGTGAGCGACGCGCTGGCACCGTACGCGCGGACGTTGAACGTGCGTCTCGCGACGGTGGTCGGTGGACTGTCGATCAACCGGCAGACGGCGCAGCTGCGCACCGGCGCCGAGGTCGTCGTCGCGACGCCGGGACGGCTGGCCGACCTGGTCTCGCGGCGGGACTGCCACCTGGGTCAGGTGCGGATCACCGTGCTGGACGAGGCGGACCAGATGTGCGACCTGGGGTTCCTGCCCCAGGTGTCGGAGATCGTGGCCCAGGTGCGCGGCGACGGCCAGCGGCTGCTCTTCTCCGCCACGCTGGACCGGAACGTCGACCAGCTGGTACGGGAACACCTGCACGATCCGGTCGTCGTCTCGGTGGACCAGGTGGCCGGCTCGGTCGCCACGATGGAACACCATCTGCTGAACGTGCACGGCGCCGACAAGTACGCGACGGCGACCGAGATCGCCGCGCGGGACGGCCGGGTGCTGATGTTCCTCGACACCAAGGCGGCCGTGGACCAGTTCACCCGCCATCTGCGGGCCAGCGGGGTCCGGGCCGCCGCCCTGCACAGCGGGAAGTCGCAGCCGCAGCGGACGCACACGCTGGCCCAGTTCAAGGCCGGTGAGGTCACCGTGCTGGTGGCCACCAACGTCGCCGCACGCGGCATTCACATCGACGCGCTCGACCTGGTGGTCAACGTCGATCCGCCCGCCGACGCCAAGGACTACCTGCACCGTGGCGGACGCACGGCGCGCGCCGGGGAGTCCGGGAAGGTGGTCACCCTGGTCACCCACGGCGAGCGGCGCGAGGTGAACCGTCTGATGTCCGAGGCCGGTATCCGGCCGACCGTCACACAGGTGCGATCGGGCGAGCAGTCACTGACGGCCATCACCGGGGCGAAGCGGCCGCCGGCCGGCGCGAAGGGCGGCGGCCATGTCCCCTTCGGCGGCCTCGGTACCCGTGCGGGCCGGCCGGCCAGGGAGTCCCGCAAGGCCACCGAGGCCCGCAAGGTCGCGGAGGCCCGCGCGGCGGCCCGGGTACGCAAGGGCCGCTGACACTGGAGTCCCGCGGAGCCCTGCCCGGGAGCTCCGCCGGACCAGGACCACGACCGGGAACGCGGCCGACCGACCCGCGACCACGCCCGCCCGGCACGCAGTCGACGGCCGCGCACCGCACACGAGGGTCACCCGGCACCCGTGCCGCGGGACCCTGACACGCCGGCCCTACCCCTCCGGCGTGCTCAGCCAGGTACTGACGCGTTGCAGCGCCTCCGGGCCGGAGTCGGCGCCCACGTTGCGGGCGAGGTCGGCCACGGAGACGGATCTCAGGGCGTCGCGCCAGGCGGTCTCGGCATGGGCCATGGCTCGGCTGACGGCGCAGGGAGCGGGGCAGGACTCCGGCGGGGCGGCCAGCGGACCGCGCTGGCGGATCTCGGTACAGACGAAGGCCGGGCCGGGTCCGTCGACGGCCTCGACGACGTCGAGGACGGTGATCTCCGCGGGGGAACGGGTGAGGACGTAGCCGCCCGCCTTTCCCTGGACCGACCGGACGAGGTCGGCGCGCGAGAGGGCCTGGAGCTGTTTGGCGAGGTAGCTCGGCGAGACGTCGTGCAGCTCGGCCAGCCGCGCGGCAGGTACCGGGTCCTCCACCGAGGTGAGCACGACACAGCAGTGCAGCGCCCACTCGACCCCACCAGACATCTTCACGGGGTCACTCTAATCCACCCTCCGCTTGACTCAGACATCATTCGTCCGAGTAATATCCCGGATATCAAGTGTCCGAGTAAGGGGCCGGACTCCATGCGCGCCTCTTTGGCTGTACACCTCTTTGGTTATATAGCGGACATAAGCCATTCAAGAAGGGCAGGACGTGACATGAAGATCGCAGTCATCGGCGGGACCGGACTCATCGGCTCGCAGGTCGTACGGGATCTGAACGCGGCCGGACACGAGGCGGTCCCGCACTCGCTGTCCACCGGCGTCGACATCCTCACCGGCAAGGGACTGGACGAGGCGCTGAACGGGGCCGACGTGGTCGTCAACCTGACCAACTCCCCGACCTTCGACGACGCGTCCCCCGCGTTCTTCCAGATCTCGATGGACAACCTCCTGGCCGCGTCCGAGCGGGCGGGCGCCGGGCACTTCGTCGTCCTGTCCATCGTGGGCGTCGACCAGGTCCCGGAGCTCGACTACTACCGCGCCAAGACGCTCCAGGAGGACCTGCTGAAGGCCGGGCCGATCCCCTACTCCATCGTGCGCGCCACCCAGTTCATGGAGTTCATGGACGCCACCCTGTCCTGGACCGCCGACGAGGAGACCGTCCGCCTGCCCCGCACCCTGATCCAGCCCGTCGCCGCCGCCGAGGTCGCGGCCACCGTCGCCGAGGTCGCCGCCGGAACCCCGCTCGAGGGCACTCTCGAACTGGGCGGACCCGACACCTACCCGCTCGACGAGATCGGCCGGATCACCCTGGCCGCCAAGGGCGACAAGCGTACGGTCACCGTCGACGACTCAGCCGGCATGTTCGCGGTCCCCCAGGGTGACGTCCTGACCACCAGCGAAGGCGCCCGCATCGCCCCCACCCGCTACGTCGACTGGCTCAAGTAGGCACGCGGCACAGGCCGCCCGGTCCCGCCCGCCCGCTCCCGCGGGAGCCTTCCGGGGCACCCCCGCCCCGCGGTACTCCGCGGGACACCCGGCCGAGCGCCCCGGAGAAAACGGCGCGCGCGGACCGGTCCCCGGGCGGTACGGTCCCGAAATGCTCGATGACGACGGCTACTTCGGAGAATCCATCGCGGCCGGCTACGACGAGTCGGCCGCGGACATGTTCCGGCCGGACACGGTCGATCCAGCGGTCGATCTGCTGGCCGAACTCGCCGCCGGCGGGCGGGCTCTCGAATTCGGCATCGGTACCGGCCGGATCGCGCTCCCCCTGGCCCGCCGCGGAGTCCCGGTGCACGGGATCGACATGTCCCGGGCCATGGTCGCCCGGCTGCGCGCGAAACCGGGCGGCGACGCCGTCGGGGTGACCATCGGCGACTTCGCGACGTCGAAGGTACCGGGTACCTTCGCGGTGGCGTACCTCGTCTTCAACACGATCAACAACCTCACGACGCAGGACGCCCAGGTGGCCTGCTTCCGCAACGCCGCCGCCCACCTGGACCCCGGGGGCCGTTTCGTGGTCGAGGTCGGCGTGCCGGACCTGCGCCGGCTGCCGCCGGGACAGAACGCCGTGCCGTTCCACATCAGTTCGACACGCTGGGCGTTCGACACGTTCGACGTCGCGACCCAGGCGATGAGTTCGCACTACGTGACGATCGTCGACGGCCGGGCCGAGCACCAGTCGCTCCCGTTCCGGTACGTATGGCCGTCCGAACTGGACCTGATGGCCCGGCTCGCCGGACTGCGGCTGAGCGCCCGGTGGGAGGGGTGGACACGGACCCCGTTCACGGGCGAGAGCACCCGGCACGTCTCGGTCTGGGAAAAACCCTCCTACTGAACCCGCCGACCCCGGGCACTGGCGTGCGACGCGGCACCGCGCCGCACGCCGTACCGGGCGGTCGCCGTCAGGCGGCCAGCGTCTCGTCGGCCTGCGTGGCGTCCCCGCAGCCCGCGCCGTACTCCTCCAGCATTGTGTCCGCCGCGAGGAGCGCCTCCTCGACCGTCCGGGCCCCGGTCATCACGCACAGCGTGTACGTCACGTCGTCCAGCTCACGGCTGGTACGGCCGGTGGGGCGGACGTCGTGCTCGATACGGGTGTCCGCGAACCGGGCCAGTACCGCGCGCAGTTCCCTCTCCGCCGGAAGGATCATGATCGTTCCTCTCCCCAGAAACACAGCTCGCGTGACAGCTGACCGGCACCGCGAGAAACAGGTCGCACACATGGCATCCGCCGCCGCACTCAGCACCGAGCCGACGTCAGGCAGGTCTTCGTGTGCCCCGGGTCGGGAGTCCTATGCCACCGACCGCCGGAAGCGGTCAGATTCCTTCCGGCCGGGAGACGGAGCGGCGCAGCAGCCACTGTCCCAAGGTCCGTCGCGGGGGCCGCACCACCACGCGGCCGTACGCCTTCTGCCCCGTCAGCTCCACGCGCAGGGTGAGCGATGCGTCCGAACGCACCGGTGACCGCGCGTACTTGACCCTGCTGTGCACCAGCTGCAGCCCGTCGGTGTCGACCACGACACCCGGCCTCGCGATCAGGGTCAGGGTCTTCCCCGTCATCGCCAGGTCGATCCGCAGGGTGTCGTGGGTGATGACCGCGTCGGTGAAGTCGAGCGTCGCGTCGCAGAAGGTCAGCGCGAGTTCCATCCTGCGCGGCACCACCCAGCGCCCCACCCGTTCGACCGCCCCGCTGTAGACCTGCGTGATCCGTACCGTGTCCTTGACCTCAGCTCCGGCCGTGCCCGGTCCGGGCGGCAGGTCGGCGGTCAGGACCGCCAGTTCACCGAGCGTCCGAGCCGACAGGGCGGCTTCCAGACGCTCGTCCAGCTCGTCCGCGGTCAGCCTGCCGTCCCCCGCCGCGATACGCAGCACGTCCACCGCCCGGTCCCGGTCCGCGTGAGAGGCGCGCAGCCCGGGCGACGAGCCGGGGCCGGAACTCCTCCCGGTGGGTGAGATCTCTCCCGACATGCTTCCGTCCTGGGTCCGTGGCGAAGGCGTCCGCGCGACACGGCAGCGGCGCGCGTGCCGGGCCAACGCTATATCGCGACATGGTTTCCGGCCAGGCCTCGTCTTCGCGTGGGGGAGGTGCCCGTACGGGGGTTCGTACGGGCACCTCCCCCACCGGGGCACCTCGTGACGGTTCCCTGGCGTGACGGTTCCCCGGCCATGTTCGGCGCTGGGCGTGTGGCGCGGGCCGAGGCCCCACCGAGGGGCCTTGCGGCAGAGGACGCGCTCGTGTCAGCGCGTCCCGGAAGCGCGGCGCCGTCGGGCGAGCAGCACGAGGGAGCCGCCGGCGGCGAGCGTCGCCGCGGCCGAACCGGCCCATATCGCGGTGCCGTTGCTGCCCGTGGCGGCGAGACCGCCCTGCGGGACCGGGGTGGACGTGTCGCCGGTGCCGCCGTCGGTGGCCGCGACGGGCGTCGACCCCGTCATGGGGTGGGAGCCGCCGGTCGAGGGGCTCTCGCCGCCGTGGCCGCCGCTGGTGCCCTGACCGCCGGTCCCTGCCCCGCCACCGGACGTGGACCCGCCCGAGCCGCCCGTTCCCGTGCCGTCGTCATCGGTCACGTCGACCTGGAGATACGCCGTGTCGTTCGCCGCGTTCTTGTCGTAGTCCTGATGAATGCCGTAGACGGAACTCGCCTTGACCTCGCCCTTGGTGTCGTGCGCCTTGCTGCCGATCTTCAGGACGAAGGCGTAGGTGAGGGTCTGGCCGACCTCGATGAGGTTGTCGTCGTGCCAGCAGACGTAGACGGGGTGTCCGGGCTCGGACGGGCCGGTCGGCGCGTCGATGCCGAACGGTGCGCACTCCTTCGGGACCTGGACGGCGGTGGTGCCGGCCGGTATGTGGACCATCAGGCCCGGCTGGTCGTCGCTCTCCGTGTTGTGGATCCAGCCGGGTCCGTCGTTGCGCAGGGTCGCCGTGACGGTGACGTTCTGCCCGCGGCTCCCCTTCGCCCGGTCCCCTGTCGCCACGAGGTCGGCCGTGCTGTCGGCGGTGAACGCCGTACGGTGATAGCTGTCGTCGTACCCCTCCCCGGCCGGGGCCTCCCCCGTGGGCCCGGTGCCGTATTCGACGGACTCCATGAGCGCCTTGGCGAGCACCTTGAAGCGCACGGGCACGGTGACGGAGGCTCCCGGCTCGACGACGGTGTCGAATCTGCAGTCCGCCTGGCCCACCTGGTCGGCGTCGGTCGAGTAGGTGCACCCTTCGGCGGTGCCGGGGAAACCGAGTCCGCGCGTCAGCCGGGTCCGGAAGACGAAGCCGTGCGCGGCCTCCGTACCCGTGTTGGTGACGGTGACGCTCTTGTCGTACGTCTCTCCGGGCTCGGGAGCGGGGGCCCGGAGCGTCGAGACCACCAGATGCGCACCGGCGTCGTCGGCGTGTGCGACGGATACGGACAGCGCCGGGGCGGTCATGCCGAGCACGGCGGTGGCCAGGGTCGCCGTTCGGCGGAATCGTGCGCGCACCACTGGATCTCCTTGAAGGACGGGACGACGGTGGCTCCTCCGGGGAGCCGGTTCACTCTCTGGACACCTTCAGGACCACTGAAGTTGTACCGCCCAGGCGTTTTTGACCTTCTCATGGGACCGGCGGGGAGCAGAGGGGGTATCCGGCGCCCGCGCCCACGTTGGTGTGACAGGCGGTCGCATGGACGCGATGCGCGCACCTGCCGCGCCCCGCGGCTAGGTAGCGTGACCACCGAGCGGCATGGAGTGACCATGCGCCGGCAGAACCGCACGGCGACATCCGGCGGAGAAGGACGAGGCTGCAATGAGCGAACTGGCGAAGCCCGAGATCGACTTCCCCGGGGGCGAGGCTCCCGCCGACCTGCAGATCAAGGACATCCGCGTCGGGGACGGGGCCGAGGCGAAAGCCGGTGCCGTCGTCGAGGTGCACTACGTCGGGGTGACCTTCGCGACCGGAGAGGAGTTCGACGCCTCCTGGAACCGAGGCCAGACCTTCCGGTTCCCCCTGGGAGCCGGCCGGGTCATCAAGGGCTGGGACCAGGGCGTCGAGGGCATGCGGGTCGGTGGTCGCCGCGAGATCACCATTCCGCCGCACCTCGCCTACGGTGACCAGTCACCGTCCCCGCTGATTCCGGCGGGCTCGACGCTGATCTTCGTGGTGGACCTGCTCGGCGTGTGAGGTGGTCCTCCTGCTGCCCGGCCCGCCCGTCGGGGCGTCGGCCGGGCGGTCCCTCCCGCGGTCCCGCCCCGTTTCCCGCCGCGCCTCCGCCCGGAGCGCAGCACCCCCCCTCCCGCACGAGGCCCGCCTTCTCCAGGGCGCGTTGCTCGGCCCGGTTGCCGTGATCCGTCCCCGACCGGCGCCGTTCGGCCCGGGCGCGGCCGAAGAGGTACCCGGGGACGGGCTCCCGTGGTCGGCATCGGTTCTCGCGAGCCCAGCGGCGGTCCGGCCGGCTCCCGTTCCGGGTGAGACGGCCCGGCGCTGACCCGTCCGGCCCTGTCGGCGGCACTCCTCCCGTACGGACGAACCGGAAGTACGGTAGGAAAACACCTGTGAATGATCTGCTCACCGAGGTCGTCGAGGCTCATGGCGGGATCGACCGCTGGCGCGAACTGACCCGGGCGCGCGCCACCCTGGTCAGCGGTGGCGACCTGTTCGCGCTCAAGGGTCTGCCGCAGGACGCCACGCCCCGCGTGATGACCGTCAGCCTGCACGAGGAGCACGCGTCGGTACACCCCTTCGGCGCACGCGACCAGAGGACCGACTTCACGCCGGGACGGGTCGGCATCGAGAAGGTGGACGGACGCGTGGTCGCCGAACGCGCGAACCCTCGGGCGTCCTTCTCCGGACACACGCTCGAAACGCCCTGGGACCCGCTGGACCGCGCCTACTTCAACGGCTACGCGTTGTGGACGTACCTCACCACGCCCTTCCTGCTGGCCATGCCCGGCTTCAGCGTCGCCGACATCGAGCCGTGGCGGGAGGGTGACGAGGTCTGGCCGGGGCTGCGGGCCGCCTTCCCGCCCGGGATCGCGAGCCACAGCACCCTCCAGGACTTCTATTTCGGCCCCGACCGGCTCCTTCGGCGCCACGACTACCACGTCGACGTGGCCGGTGGGTTCGCCGCCGCCCAGTACGTCCACGACCACACCGAAGCGGACGGCATCACGCTCCCCACCAGACGTCGGGCCTACCGCCGCGGCACCGACGGCCGCCCCCTCCTGGAGCAGGTGATGGTCTCCATCGACCTCAGCGACATCCACTTCACCTGACAGGGGCCGGTGCCCCTGTCCCCGACGCCCCGGGAATACTCCCGTGGACCACGCTTCGTCGCCGTCGTGCGCGCGTGAACAGGCACGACGGGGAAATTCACTCGCCGCCCGGCTCGCGTACGAGGAGAATGCGGGGCCGACAGCGACCCGGAGGAACCCTGCCATGACCGGCCCGCAGTACGCCCGTGACAGCCTTGACGGCCTGGTGATGGGCGACGCCTTCGGAGACAGTTGGTTCACGCGTTCCGATGAGGACGCGGAGCACCTGTGGGCGGCACGGCGGTTGCGTCCGGCGCCGTGGCCGTGGACGGACGACTCCGCCATGGCTTTCGTCCTGATCGCCCATCTCGTGGCCCACGGTGAGGTCCGACCGGGCGAGCTGGCCGAGGAGTTCGCGGCCGAGTACGACCGGGACCCCGGACGCAAGTACGGCCCGTCGATGCACGGGGTGCTGCGGCGGATCGGCGCGGGCGAGGACTGGCAGTCCGTCACCACGACGCAGTTCGGCGGGCAGGGCTCCCACGGCAACGGCGCCGCGATGCGCGTCGCTCCGCTCGGAGCCTGGTTCCGGGACGACTTGGCCGTCGTCCGTGAGCAGGCACGGCTGTCCGCCTTGGCCACCCATTCCCACCCTGAGGCCGTCGCGGGAGCGATCGCCGTGGCGGTCGCCGCGGCACTGGCGTCCGCCGAGGGGGACCGGGGCACCGCGTCACGGTCGGGGTTCCTTCGCGAGACCGCCTCGCACGTTCCGGACAGCGCCGTCCGCTCGGGACTGCTGGTGGCCGCGGGCTTCTCGCCGCGCACGTCGGTGCGTCACGCGGCGTCCGTACTGGGCTCGGGGACCCTCATCTCGGCTCCGGACACGGTGCCGTACGCCCTGTGGTCCGCCGCGGGCCATCTGGACGATCTCGCCGAGGCGTTGTGGCAGACCGTCGCCGGATGGGGGGACCGCGACACCACCTGCGCCATCGCCGGTGGCGTGGTGGGGGCGCGCACCGGCACGGGTGCGCTGCCCGCGGCCTGGCTGCGAGCCCGGGAGGAGTCACCGTCCTGGTCCCGGCTGGAATCCCCCGAGGCAGGCCCTCAGCGGCGCCGATAAGCTCGTGGGCACCACGGACGGGGAACTGATCAAAGGAGCACCATGGAGGCCGAGGGCGGGACGGACCGGGTCCAGGACGTGCGGTCGTGGCTGCGGGGACTGGAGGTGTTCGCCGGGCCGTCGGCGGACTTCGATCCGGACGCCGCCCCGGCCGACCCGGTCGAACTCTTCCTGGACTGGCTGCGGGCGGCGGTCGCGGCGGGGGTGCCCGACGCGCACGCGATGACGGTGTCGACCGTCGCGGAGGACGGCAACCCCGACGCACGGGTCCTCATTCTCAAGAACGTCGACCGCACCGGATGGCAGTTCGCCGCGCACGCCGGCAGCCCCAAGGGCCGCCAGCTGTCCGGCCACCCCCGTGCCGCCCTCACCTTCTACTGGCCCCTCCAGGGCCGTCAGGTGCGACTGCGCGGTGCCGTCGAGCCCGCCTCCGCCGAGCAGAGCGCCGCGGACCTGCTGGCCCGCTCCGAGTCGGCCCGCGCCGAGGTGCTGCTCGGCCGCCAGAGCGGCCACCTGGAAAGCGCCGAGGAGCGCGAGCGCGCCTTCCAGGACGCGCTGGCCCGCGTCGAGTCCGACCCCCGGCTGGTCAGTCCCGAGTGGACGCTCTACACCCTGGTCCCGGTCCACGTCGAGTTCTGGCAGGCGGACAAGGGCCGTCTGCACAACCGGCTGCGCTACGAGCGCCCCGATCCCACGAGCGCTTGGCGACGCCACTTGCTGTGGCCGTGACTTCCCCGCCCGCAAGGACATGACAGGGCCGGCGCCGCCCGGCACCCGGTGCGCCCGGGAGCCGATGCACGGCCGTCGCGCTGCCGGATGTCGGTGCCGTCCGCGTCCGCGGCTCAGGCATGGTCCCTGCCTCCGGGCGCGGCCTTCGCGCGGGTCAACTCTGCTTCTGGAGGAAGGCGATCTCCGCTTCCACGGCCTCCTCGTGCGCCTCGAGGAAGGGCGCGTAATGGCGGCCCGCCAGGTGCAACACCTCGGCGTCCGGGGCGTGGTGGGCCGCTTCGACGGCGGGCCCGGGCAGCGCGCTCAGGTCCTGGTCGCAGACGACCACGAGCAGGGGCCACCTGATCCGGGGGGCGTGGAGGCCCGGCCGGTATCCGCCGAGCCGCAGGACGATCCGGGCGGCGACCGTCCGCTCCCAGTCCGGGTGACGACGGTCCGGATCCAGGGCCCGCTCGCCGTCCATCGCGTCGGGAGTGGTGAGGGAGGCGACGGCACCCCGTACTCCCGCGGTGGGGACCAGCAACGGCGGACGTCCGAGGAGACCGCCGACCGCGTCCGCGACGCCGCGGCCGAGGAGCCGGAGCAGCGCGAGGGGTGTCATGGCGCGCAGCGCGTCGGTGGCCACCGCCCGACCGTCCACGAGCGGTGACTGCGCGATCACGGACGCCGGCCGCGGATTGTCGGCGGCGACGCGGAAGACGTGGCCGCCCGCGAGCGAGAAACCCCAGAGCGAGATCCCGTCGGGGTCGACGTCGGGCAGTCCGGCCGCGAAGTCGATCGCGGCCTGCCAGTCGGCGAGTTGGTCGTCGAGACGGACGACCTGGCGCGGCTCGCCCCCGCTCTCCCCGAACCGCCGGTGGTCGAAGGCGAGTACGGCGAATCCGGCGTCGTTGAACCGCGGTCCGAAGAGATCCGAGGCAGGCTCCTTCGTCACCGCAATCCCTCCGGCCATGATCACGCAGCCGCCGTTGGTGCCCGGATAGTGCCAGGCGGAGCACGTGGTGTCGCCGCTGAAGAAACGTACTTTCTCTCGGTGTCGGCCGGGCAGGGACATGGGGTCCTCCGTCGGTGGTGAGGGGATCGGCGCCCGCTGTCGGGCTCGCTCGGTTCCAGGACTCGCGCTCGGTGCGCGGGCACGCTCGGCTCTCGCGCCCGGCCGGCTCGCCGACTTGACGCTCGCGCCGGGACCGACCGGCACGCGGGACCGCTGTCGGTACGGGCCCGGTGAGCCCCGGCGATCGCCGGCCGTCAGCCGTTCCGGACCGGCATCCGGCCACGCGAGGCCCCGCGATCACCCGCTCCTTCCGTGTCCCGGGGCCGCCGACGCGGCTCGGGGACGGCGAGGAGTGCGTGACGCCCGCGTGACATCCATGGTCGGGGCACGGTCCGCGGGACGGCCCGCGCCAGGCGCCGGAATGAGCGAAACTTGCCGTCATGGCCATGGTGTCGGCGGATTCCGTACTGAGCCTCACCGATCAGCGGCTGGTGGCCGCTCTGCAGTGCGACGGCCGTCTCACCGCGGAACGGGCGGCCCGGGTGCTTGACCTCAGCCCCGCCACCGTGCGCCGCCGTCTGCGAGCGCTCGGCGCCGACGGGACCGTGCGCGTGGTGATCTCACCCGTCGCGCGACCCCGCGACGGGGGTTCGGCGGGGGCGCTCTTCCTGCGCATCCGGGTGTTGCGGGGAAAGCTCGACACCCTCGTGGCCGCGCTCGCGGCACGCGAGGACATCCCGTTCATCGACGTCACCACCTCCGGGGACGAGATCTTCGCGGTGGCCCGTACGGAGCCGGGTTCGCGCGACCCGCTCGTCTTCCGCCAACTGCCCTCCACACAGGCGGTCACGTCCCTGGAGAGCGCCACCGTCCTGCATGTCTTCCGGGTCACCTCGGAGTGGCGTCACGCCGTCCTGACGCCGGACGAACGCGCGGCCCTGAGCCCGGCCGCACCGGAGCCCGGTCCGGCGCCTGTCGGGCGAACCGCCGCGGAATCCGAGCCGGTGCCCTCCGGGTCGGCGGGCCCGTACGGCGTCGACACCGACCCCTTGGAACAGTCACTCATCGACGCCCTGGCCCCCGACGCACGTCTCTCCGCCGCGGCGCTGGCCGCGCACACCGGTCACCCGGAGACGACGGTCCGCCGTCGGATCGCCCGAATCGCCGCCCAGGGACGGCTGGTGACCCAGGTCCTGGTGGACCCCCGCAGGATCGGACTGCCCATCGAGGCCAAGCTCCTGCTGCGGGTGGCCCCCGATCATCTGGCCGCAGCGGGGCGGGCGTTGGCCGACCATCCCGCGGTGCACGGCGCGTTCGCCACCTCGGGTCCATCGAACCTGCACGCGGCTGCGTACTTCCCCGGTCTGCCCGCCCTCTACGGCTTCCTCTCCCGCGACCTGGTCGGCCTGGGGATCACCCGGGTCGAGACGGCCGTCGTCGGCCGCACCGCCAAACGCACGCCCCCGTCGGGCCCGGATCGGCCGTCTCCGGCCGCCGCACGACGCCGGCCACCGGCCCACGCACGGCCGGGCACGGGCTGAGGACGGACCGGCACGGGGTGATGACGTACCGGGCAGGGGGGTGATGACTGGCTCAAGCACGGTCGCGGTACGGGATTCAGCGCGGGAGCACCCAGTCCGGCCTCCACGTCCCGGCGGCGTCGTGGCCGGCCGTCGTGGTGGCGAGGTGGGCGCGCAGAGTGGCCAGCGCCGGGTGCGGGTTGTCGCGGTGCCAGAGCAGCGAGTGCGGGTAGACGGGCTTCGGGTCGGTCACCGGGATGCGGCGCAGGCCGTGCCCGGCGGGCCAGACGAGACGGGTCTGCCCGCCCATGAAGGTGGCCAGGGCCGGGGTGTCGGCGATGGTGTCGAGCAGTGCGTCGGAGCCGAAGTTGGGGCCGGTCGCCTCGATGGTGAGGCCGAACTGGGCGACGAGGTCGTCGTAGTAGGCGGCCCACTCGGTACCCGGGACGATGCCGGGCATCCAGATCCGGTGTCCGACGAGCTGGGGGACGGTCACCGAGCGGGCGCCCGCCAGTGCGTGGGCGGGGCCGGTGAGAAGCTCGAGCGGCTCATCGCTCACTCGTACGGACTCGATGTCCGGGGGAAGCGGCCGGCCGGGCACGGCGACGGCGCGGAAGGACGCGTCGATCGTCCCGGAGCGGATGGCGGTGACGGCCGTCTCGATGTCGAACAGCATCACCACGTCGAGATCGATCTCGGGGTGGGCTCGGTGGAAGCCGCGCAGCAGGCCCGCCGCCGCGCCGCGTGAGGCGATCACGTCGACGCGCAGTGGACGGCGGCCCGTGTGCACGGAGGCGACCGCGCGCTCGGCGACGCGTAGCAGGTCCCGGGCGTGCGGCAGGAACGCCTGCCCGTCGATGGTGAGCTCGGCGCCGCGCGCGGTGCGCGTGAACAGCCGCACGCCCAGGGTGCGCTCCAGCGCGGCGATGCGCTTGGAGACCGCCTGCTGGGTGACCGCCAGCTCGGTGGCGGCCTCCTGGAACTGCCCCGCGTCAGCGGCGACGACGAAGGTCCGGACGGTGTCGAGGTCCATGGCGACACTCTAGGGTCACAACCAATGGTTGTGGCCGGACGGCCTCACGGTTGTTTGACCCCTGCACAGGGCTCTCGCTTTGATGCTCTCGGTCACGGATCGGTTGTGCGGGCGGGAGCGAAGGGGCGGCGGGCATGGAAGGCGGGCAGCGGTCGAGGCGTCCGCGAGGACAGCGGCTGGGACGGCGGTTCGGCTGGTTCTGGGGAGCGTACGGAACCAGCGCGCTCGGCACATGGCTCGCCTTCGGCGCGTTCCCGCTGATCGCCGTCCAGGTGCTGCACGCCGGGCCGGCCCAGGTGGCCGCGCTCTCCTCCGTGGGGGCGGCGGTGGGCGCGGCCGTGGCGGTGCCGCTCGGTCCATGGGTGGAGTTCCGCCGCAAGCGGTCGGTGCTGATCGGGACGGACCTGGCGCGGTGCGCGGCGCTGCTGACCGTACCGGCCGCGTACGCGCTCGGCGCGCTCACCTTCGTCCAGCTCCTGCTGGTCTCCGTCGTCGTCGCGTCGGCCGACATCACCTTCCGGGCCGCCTCCGGGGCGTATCTGAAGACGCTGCTGCCGGCCGAGGACCTGCTCACCGCCAACGCCAGGTTCGAGTCGACGGCCTGGACGACCACGATCGTCGGGCCACCGCTGGGCGGCGCCATGACCGGGCTCCTCGGTCCGGTGGCCACGGTGATGGCCGACGCGGTCAGCTACCTGCTCTCGGCCCTCGGCATCCGCGCGGCGGGCGGGTCCGAGCCGCCGCCCGCACACCGGGAGGCGCCCCGGACAAGGGCCCGGGACCTGCTCGACGGCTGGCGCTTCATCCTCGCCGACGCGACCCTGCGTCCGCTCTTCCTCAACACCGCGTTGTTCAACGGGCTGGTGATGGCGACCCAGCCCCTGCTGGCCGTCCTGATGCTCGGCCCGCTCGGGTTCGCCCCGTGGCAGTACGGCCTCGCCTTCGCCGCACCCTCGATCGGCGGTCTGCTCGGTTCGCGACTGGCCCGCCCGCTCGTGAACCGGTTCGGACAGCATCAGGTCCTGGTCGTGGCCGGCACGCTCCGCGCGCTGTGGCCCGTCGGTCTGGCGTTCCTCGGGCGGGGCACCGGCGGCCTCCTGCTGGTGATGGGCGTCGAACTGGGGCTCATCTTCAGCTGCGGGGTCTTCAACCCCGTCTACGCCACCTATCGGCTCGAGCGCACCCCGACCGACCGGGTCACCCGGACGCTGTCCGCCTGGGCCGTGACGACCAAGGCCTCGACCGCGCTCCTGACGGCCGTCTGGGGCGTACTCGGGTCACTGATCGACCCACGTACGGCCATCGGCCTGGCCGGCGTGCTCCTGCTGACGACCCCGCTGCTGCTCCCCCGCCGCACCACGGGACTCGACGCCGGACCGGACCCGTCACCGGACGCCGCGCCCGAGGACCCACCGTCGCCCCCGACGAGCCTCACACGCCGCACGGGCCGGAACTGACCACCCCGCCGACGACTCTCGCGGGAGGACCGGGCCCGCGGGACGACCAGACCTACCGGACGACGCTCGTGACCGCCGGCGTACCGGTGGCGGCGAGCGCCCGGGATGCGAGGCGCCCCTGCCGCGCCGCCTGCTCCAAAGGCCCACGTCGGAGCAGCCGGCTGCCCGGAGCTGGTACGCCGACCAGGCATGCCGGCCCCGTACAGGCACCGGGTGGACATCACCTCATTACGTGACGACTCTCAGCGGATCTCGTACGTCCCGTCGAGCCGGGCACGACCGCGGACATGGCCCGCCATGGCGGCGGTCACGTCGGCGAGGGTGAAGCCGTCCGGCAGTTCCGGTGCCCGGTCGAGGGCGAACAACTGGAAGACGTACGCGTGGGGGCCGTGCGACCGGATCGGCATGGGTCCGGCCCAGCCGCGTCGGCCGAGCGCGCCCTTCCCGTGCCGGATGCCGAGAGTCGGGCTGGGGTGGGCGAGGGCGTTCTCCGGGATACCGTCCAGCGTGGGGTCGATGCCCAGCGTGAGCGCGTGGGTGGCCGGTTTGCCGAGAGGGACGTCGGGGTCCTGCACGACGAGCGCGAACGCGACGGTGCCGGCCGGCGGGCGCGACCAGCCGAGGGCGGGAGAGATGTTCGCGCCGAACAGCCTCCCACGGAACTTCTCCGGTATGGGTGCCCCGTGATCGAAGGCGGGGCTGGTCAGGGCGAAGTTCTCCGCGGCCTGCAGCTCGGGGCGGGCCCAGACGAGGGTGTGGTGACCGGCACGCCGGTTGCGCAGAGCGACGCCGAGGGGATGTGCGGGCATGACTTCGACTCCTCCTGGAGGGAACCCGGCTGCGGTGGGCCCGGGTGACGGTCCCGTTGCGCTTCCCGGAGCCATTGATTAGGTACAAGAAAGATCTTTTTAGGTATACTAACGAGCCATGCAGAAGCGTGCAACCGACGAGCACTCCGGCAAGGGCGACGAGGCCGACCTCGGCGGGCAGGTGCGATCCGCCGTCGGACGCCTCTACCGCCGCTTCCGCAGCGAGCGTCCCGAAGGCGGCCTGGGCGACGTGGCACTGGAGGTGCTCACCCGCCTCCACAAGCACGGACCGCAGACCCTCACCGAGCTCAGCGAGCACGACCGGGTCTCCCCCGCCTCCATGAGCCAGACCGTGAACCGCCTCACCTCGGGCGGCTACGCCGTACGCGGCCGCGACCCGGACGACCGGCGCAAAGTGCTCTTCAGCGCCACCGCCGAGGGCGACGCGCTCGCCGGTGCCGCCCGGGCACAGCGCAACGCCTGGCTCGACGAACGGCTCCGCTCGCTCAGTCCCGAGGACCGCGCGATGATCGCCCGTGCCGCGGCGCTGCTCAGCGACATCGCCGACTCCTGACAGATGCCCCGGTCCCGGTGCGCCGCCCACCGGCAGGACGGGCGCCCGACCCGACGCGACCCATCGGGATCGTGTCCGCGCCGTCCCGCGGCCCCGGCCGGCCGCGGGACACGAGAGCCACGGCCGCACGGCCACGACTCGACGACCCGGAGGCCAATCCGCGGGACGTCCGGCTCCGGATCACCTCCGGAGCCGTCAGGAGGAGGCAGACCGTGGCCGCATCGGTGCACGCGCGGGTCCTCGCGCTGGCGGGCGACCGGAGATGGATCGTGGTGGCCGGACTCATGCCCCGTCCCGTCGCACCCTGTCTCCACGATCTGCTTCGGGCGCGGTGCGGGCCGAGTTCCGTGGTGTTCGTGGATCTGCGGCATGCGCGGCTCCCCGTCGGTGAGCGCTCAGGGGGCCTGTTTCTGCCCGACGGCCCGCGAGCCTTCCATGTCCTGGCCGACGAGGCATTCCACTCGCTTCTCGCGACCGACCGCCGGGTGACTCCTCATCCCAGCGTCGAACAGGCCTGGCGGGCCTGGTGTTCCGCTTGACCACGGCACCGCTTTGACCCCTCGCCGGCCCGCGCACACCCCGCGCCGGCGAGCGACATCCGGCGTCGCGCCGTCGCAGGCAGGGCAGTTGTGCAACAACTCGGCGCAGGGGCAGGACCGTTCAGCCGTCGTACGGGCTCCCGGACTGGTGGCGCCGGTCAGCGGTCGGTCGTCCGCGGCCGGTGGTTCGGGACCGGCGCACGGAATCGACGTGCCCCGCACCTCACTTGGTGCTCACGCGCAGGTGCGTTCCGACGAGGGAGAGTTCACCGCCCGACTGTGTGAACCGGCTGACGGTCGCGCTCGTGAGAGTGACCGTGCGCGTCGGGGTCGAGGAATGGGCCAGCCAGTCGGGGACCGCGTCAGGAGTGAGGGCGAGGGTGTGGTCCGCGGGAAGCGGAGCGCCCCCGAGGGAGGAGAGCCTGCCGGACAGCTCGCGGAGACGGAAGGTCATCGCGGGTGCGCCGCCGACGCCCTTGCGCAGGGACGTGGACGCGGCCCTGGCACGGAGCCGCATCGTCGTCGCGCCCTGCACGACGGTCACGTCGAGGCCGACGGCGTCGGCCGATCGTGCGGTGAACTCCAGAACCCGGGTGTCACCCGCCGCGGTGTGCACGGTGACCACGCCGTGGAATCGGAGGCCCCGCAGCACGAGCCGTTCCGCACGGAGGGTCGACGAGACCTCACCGCCCGGCTCGGACGACGGCACAGATGCCCGGGCGGAGCCCGACGGGGCGCTCGTGGCCGTCGGTACGGCGTCGGCGGGTCTGGCCCGGGGAGGAGGCAGGACCGGCATCCGGCCGGCCGTACGCGAACCGGTACCGGACGTCGCCTCGCCCCTGTCCGGGGACGGCGCGGGAATGCTCGTACTCTCCGTGCGGCTCTGCGCCCGGTCGGGGGTGAGGAGGGAGGACACCGGCCGGGGTGCCGGGAACTGCAGGACGAGGGGCACGGTCGCCACGGCCAGCGCGCGGGCGAGAGGCTGCGGGCTCCGGCCCGGGACGAGGCGCGCTCCGCGCGTGCGGATCGGCCCTCGCGGCCCGGACCGTACGGGGATCGTGTCCCCGTACGGCGCCTCCTCAGTCGCCATGCGCGCCCTCACCCACCGCGACGGCGGTGGGCGCGGGCTCCTCCGCCGTCCGTTCCGGCGCGGCGGTCGGCGGTACCCAGGAGCAGGCCAGGCAGCCGCCCACCAGGGCGCAGGCCAGGCCGACGAAGAGCCCGCCGAAGTTCGCGACCGGCAGGGAGATGAGCCCGAGGAGCAGGGTGGCGATCCCGGACGACACACGGAGGTGCGGGCGCCACCAGAGGGTGAACCCCAGGGTGAGGAGGAGTACCCCGATGACGAGCGACCCGGCACCGGAGGTGGTCGACAGGGCCAGCGGGATGCCCGCGGGATCCAGGTGGGCGTAGGGCAGGTACAGGATCGGCACGGCGGCGTGGGAGGTGAAGTAGCCCGCCCAGAAGGGGCGTTCGCCGCGCCAGATCCTGAATCGGCGCCAGAGGCCCGCCGCGGTGGTGCCCGGGGGCACGAGCCTGCCGAAGGGACGGGGCATCACGTGCGGTCCTGGTCGGGAACGCGGTGGGAGCGCGGGTCGTCGGTGGGCTGGGGCGGGAGCACGCGGTCCGCGCCCGGAGTGGTCAGGGGCATTCGTGCGAGCCTTTCTCGACCGCCAGACGCAGGCCGGGGATGTCGAAGGTGGCGGCGGAGACCGCGACCACGGTGACGCTGAGGTCGTTGACGGTGAGGGACGAGGCCTGTTGTCCGAAGCCACTGGGGTCGAAGAACTGCGAGTTGCGGTCCCCTGGGTCGACCGGTCCCTTGGTGATGGTCCCTTGGGCGATGCCGATGTCGATGTCCCGGAAATTCGCCTGGCCGGCGGTCTCCAGGGTCGCGTCGAGGAACAGGTTGGTGGCTTCCGCGGGGCGTCCTTCACCGCCGGTGAGCCTGAGTGTGTACGTCCCCAGGACCGGGACGTCGACGGCGACGGACTGGCACAGCCCGCGGATGGTGGCGTGCCGGAGCCCGGTCACCACGACGGGCACCGGTTCGTGGTTCTTGGTCAGGTCGACCATGCTGTAGATGCTGACGCCACGGGCGGTGAGCGTGTCCGCGGTGACCGTGAAGCGCTGGCCGGAGATGAGGAACGAGGCGGCGAGCGCTCCCTGCGCCATGGCGATGCCGAGGGCGGTACAGGCCGCGACGCTGGGGACCAGGACTGCCGCGAAGCGCCGCCAACTGGTTCCGCCGACGCGATGCGACATCCCGTCTCCTTCGCTGGTGGGCCTGGTCCCGCCCTGGCCGGGGCAGGGCGGACGTCGCGCGCATGTTCCGGTGTCGGATCCTAGGCTCGCGGGGTCGCCGTCGCGCTGCACGTCGGGCCTGCCGTACGGGTGACAGTGACTTCGGCTGATCTCTTCGGGTGACGGCGCCGCGCCGCCCTCGGACCGGCCGGGAGGCGGGCCCTGGTCGGTCGCCGGGCGGGGTGTCGTCGTGCGGGTCGGGCCCGCCCAGGCCCTGCGGGTCGGGAACGGGGGCGGCGCTCAGCGTCGGGTGGGGAAGGGCCTGGGCCGTGCGCGGCACAGCGGCCCTCAGGAGCGGACCGTCGGCCGTGGGGACACACGAAGAAGGGCCGGTGAGGAAGTCGCCTTCCTCACCGGCCCGTCGCACCGTTCCCGGAACGAGGGTTCAGTCCTCACCTCTGACGATGTTCCCCTCGGGGCTGTCCGCCTGGTCCCGCCGCGCGACGGAAGCGGTGGCCGTGGCAGGAACGCAGGTACGTACACCGCTCCCGTGCCGACGACGCGCTTCCGCCCAGCCGGTCTCCGGCCGACGCGTGACGATCTTCCTGCTGACCTCAGTGCTCACGACACTTCATCTTCTTCCTGCGCCCAGCCCGGTCGGGCCCGGCTCTCATACCGTCGTCCTTCGGATACCCGACATGTCTCGGATACCTGAGCCGGGTGCCCGTCCCCGGCGGCGAGCAAACGCGCATGAGACGCGGCTCTCGGCCTCCGGGCACAGAACCGGCAATGGGAACATCATCCGCCAGAGCGGCACGGCGCGCATGTCGTGGTGTGCGACCGGTCGCACACCACCGGTGCGCGGGAGGCCGCGAAGGTGCCTACTCCGGGTCTGGAAGATCCACCACAGCGAAATCGGAGGACTCCATGATCGTCCTCGGCGTTGTCCTGCTCGTCATCGGCTTCGTCGCCGGCATCAGCATCCTGTGGACCCTGGGAGTCGTCCTCCTGGTCGTCGGTGCGGTTCTGTGGGTCGCGGGCTCTCCGGGCCACGGCGTCGGCGGACGCAAGAACTATCGGTAGAGGCCCTCCGCTCGCAGACACGTGCGCGCGCGGAGACACTTGGCCGCGCGGACACCTGGCACCTCGCACCTCGCACGGTGGGGTCCGCCTTCCGTCAGCCTCCCCGTGACCACACCTCGGGGCCGCCGCCGTGCCACTCGATGACCGGCGAGTCGGCGACGTCGATCTCGTCCACGTCCGTCCATCCGGCCCGTCGCATGATCTCGGCCAGGCCACGCAGGCTGAAGGCCGCCCCCATGTCCTCGCCGTCCACGCACACCTGGCGCCCCTCCCCCTTGACGAGTTCTCTCACGACTACGGAACGCTCGGTCATGCGGCAAGCATCGCGCGCGCCCCGACCCCTCGCATCCGGACGTACCGAGGCGTCCGCGCCCGGCCGCGAGGACGCGCCCGCGGTCAGATGCGCAGCGATGTCCTCATCTCGCCGTCCTGGCGCCCGGCTGACCTGCGTCGGCCGAGCGCGGGCAGCGGAGCCTCGCCTCGCCGACAGGTGAGATACCAGCGCCTGCCGGTGTCGTAGGCCTTTCGTGCCCTGCGGATCGCGGCGATCTGGGTGGCGAGGTGCATCTGGTAGCGCCAGGGGGTCTGGTTGCCCTGGCGCACGGCCATGGCGTACGCGAAGGACACCGGGTCGCGGTCGAGGTAGTCGTCGAGCTGCTCGAACCAGGCCATGCTGGTGCGGGCGCCCGCCTGTACCGAGTGCAGTTCGGCGCGCCGGTGCTGGTCGTACTCGCGCAGTGCCACGTCCCTGTCCGGGTACTGTGCGAGGCTGTGGGCGAGGACGATCGCGTCGATCATCGCCAGCCGGGTCCCGGACCCGAGCGTGAAATGGGTGGTGTGCGCGGCGTCGCCCATCAGGACCGTGTCGTCCAGGAACCACGTCCGGTTGCTGATGTGGGGAAAGCGCTGCCAACTCGCCGGTTCGCCACGTGACTTGCTGATCAACGAGTGGCCGCCGAGGGCCTTCCGGAAGATCTCCTCCAGCAGGGGCACGCTCTCCTCGGCACCGAGGGAGTCGAGCCCCAGGCCGTACCAGGTCCGGGGGGAGCACTCCACGATGCAGGTACTGATTCCCTTGACCGACGGGTAGGCGTGGAACCAGATCCAGCCGGCTGGGGTCTGCTCGAAACAGAAGACGAAGGTGTCGAACTCCTTGTCCGTGCCGAGCCAGATGTAGGGATTGCGACCGACCTCCACCCGGGGTGCGAAGTGCGCCGAGTGGGCCTGCCGGATCCGGCTGTGGGAACCGTCCGCGGCCACCACGAGGTCGGCTTCCGGGAGTTGGGCGGAGTCCGTGGCCTGCTGCCCGTACTGGACGTCCACCCCGAGGTTCGACGCCCGCCGGGTCAGCACGTCCAGCAGGGCGGCACGGCCCATGCTGTAGCCGTAACCGCCGAAGTAGGCCGATCCGTCGTGGCGGTCACCGTGCAGGAGGATCTCCTGGCCCTGCCACAGAACGGATCTCGCGCCGATCTGCCGTGCGCTCTCCGGGTCGTTGTGGTGCAGGATGTCCAGCAGGTCGTTCCAGTAGACGACGCCCCAGCCGTAGGTGGCCGAGGGCGGATCACGTTCGAGAACGGTGATTTCGTGTCCGGCGTCGCGGAGCTTCGCCGAGATGGCGAAGTAGAGTCCCGCCGGGCCGCCACCCACGCAGACGATCTTCATCCCGCCTCACAGCCTCCACACCTTCGCGGCGCACGTGCTCCGCTCCGTGTACGGCATGGATCCGGGCGTCCCGCGGGCTCGGACGCCCGGATCCATCAGTCGATGCCGGTCATACGGATGGCCGTAGCGGATGGCTGGTCACCAGCCCCAACCGCCGCCACCCCAACCGCCGCCGCCCCAGCCGCCGCCGCCCCAGCCGCCCCCACCCCAGCCGCCCCCACCCCAGCCGCCGCCCCAGCCGCCCCCACCCCAGCCGCCGCCCCAACGCCAGCCGCTGTCGTTGCCCCAGCCCCAGCCGCCGCCGTGACCGTGGCCACCACCCCAGCCGTCTTCGTGGACGGAGGAGGTTGCCGCAGGGGCTGATGCCGGAGCGCTGGCCGCGCTGGCCGCTCCGACTCCGGCCGCGATGGCGATGATGGGCGCCGTGCAGACGGCAAGGGCCACTCGCCTGATGCGTGAGGTGTTCGCTCGCATGATGATCCCCTCTCCTGAGGGTTGATGTCGCTGCCGGGCGCGGAAGCGAGCGCCCATGCACACCCGGGCCGACGCACAGCCCGTGTGCGGGGTCCGCCGCCGGGAATTCTTACCTTCCGGGGCGCGGATGCCAGACCGTATTTTTTGCTCACAAACAGGACAAATAACCTGTACGTACCAACCTAGGAGGACAGCCCGGGGAAGTCAAAGAAATACCGGTAAAAAGTGACAGCAACCGCCATCTGATCGCCTGCCCGTCCACCGGCACCACCGGGCACTCCACGGACGGTGGCGGGGTCGACGGGACTCCGGCGCGGTTCGTGCCGCGACGACCTCACCGAGGTGGTCGCGCCGGGAGGGTCCGTTCGTCACCCTGCGCTCGACGGCCGCGCACGAGGAGGCACGGCCACGGCCGGCGCCGCGCGGGCGCGCGGTGGAACGCCCGCGGGCCGGAGGTGGTCGCTCTCCGGCCCGCGGGCGGGGTTCAGCCGAGACCCAGCGCGAAGAGGTGCAGGTCCCCCTCCTTCGGCAGGGTCACGAACTTGATCTGCTTGCCCTCCGGCACCTCGTACGGCCGGGTGGCGAAGACGAACACCGGGTCGCCCTTGCCGTTCGGGGTGTTGCGGTACCCCGTCCTCGCCACCACGGAGTTGCCGAAGACAGGTTCGGTGCCGCCGCCCGGCCGGGTCCAGTCGCCGAAGGACAGATCCGCCGGTGCGGTGCTGCCGTCGGTGAAGGTGACCGTCGCACTCGCCCTGCGGTCCCCGTTCGTCGCCGAGCCGACGAAGACCAGCCGGTCGGCGCCCTGGCTGCCGCCGGCGAGGTCGAGCCGCTGGCCGTCCGCCGTGACGCTGTCCGGGCGGCCCGCGGGAGCGCCGGGCCAGACGAACCTCGTTCCGGAGACCTCCACGCTCGCACCGCCCTCGAGGCCGGCCGCGGCCAGCGCCTGCCGCGAGTAGCTGTTGCCCGCGCCGTCGAAGTCGGCCTCGACCGGTGTCCCGTCGCTCGACACACCCACGGTCGTGAACGCGTCGCCGAGGGCCGCGGTGACGCCTCCCTCCTCGGCCACCAGGACGATCGCCGTGCGGTGCACGGTGTCGCCCCCGCGGCCACGGACCGTGAACGGGACCTGGTAGTAACCCGGTGCGGTCGCGGCCGCGGCCCTCACCGTCAGCTCGGCACTGCCGGAACCCGTGTGCGGATCCAGGTTCATCCTGCCCCCGGTGACGGTAAGGCCCGCCGGAGCGTCCGCGGCGACCGTCAGGGCGCGGTCGTGTCCGGCCAGTCGCTGCCCGTGCACTGTGAGCTTCGTACCGGCACCGCCCGGCTCCGCGGTCACCTGGTTCCGGGCCGGGTACGCCAGGAAGTCCTGCTCACCGTCGCGGTAGGAGGGCGGCGCCGCCTTCGCGGAGGTGGCCCAGGTCCTGTCCGGTACGGCGGACAGGTCGAAGTCCAGTCGGCCGCCCCGCGTCACCACCGACTCCGGCAGATACGTGAACTCGTGGTCGCGGCCGTCCAGGCGCAGCCCGTGCACGTAGAGCGTGTTCGCCGCCGCGCGGGGCGCGCGGATGTCCAAGTCCCTTCCGCGGCCCGGCAGATCGATGACCACGCGCGGGAAGAGCGGGCTGTGCACCGACAGGTCGGCGGTGCCCGGTGTGGCCGGGTAGAGGCCGACGGCGGCCCAGACGTACCAGGAGGACTGGGCTCCCAGGTCGTCGTTGCCCGGCTCGCCGTCAGGGGTCGGGCTGAAGAGGCCTGTCGCGATCGACCGGACCTCCTCCTGCGTCCGCCACGGCCGGCCCAGGTGGTTGTAGACCCACGGCACCCCGAAGTCGACCTCGTTCCCGGCCCACATGTAGGGCTCGTTGGGCCCGGCGTTGAGCTTTCCGAAGAAGGCGTCGAGCCGCTTTGCCGTGGCCTCGCGGCCGCCCATCGCCTGAATCAGACCGGCGGTGTTCTGCGGGACCAGCCAGTTGTACTGCGCGGCGTTGCCCTCGTCGAACCCGTCCTGACCGAACCGGCCCGGTGGCGGGGGCTGATAACCGGGCCCGTCCGGGAAGAGGCCGTCCTCTCCGCGCGGAGACAGGTAGCCGGTCGCCGGGTTGAGGATGTTCTGCCAGTTCTGGCCGCGACGGGTGAAGGTGCGGGCCGTGTCGTGGTCACCGGCGGCGTGCGCCAGTCGCGCGATGGCGAAGTCGTCGATCGCCCATTCGAGGGTGACCGAGGCGCCCACGCGGGCGTGGTCCCCGCGTACGGTGCTGTTGTTCGCGTAGCCGCGCTCCATGTAGTCCTCGACGCCCGGCCGCTCCTGATAGGCGCCCGGCGTGTGGTCCACCGAGGTGGCGCCCTTGACGAGGTGGGCCAGCGCGCTCTTGAGGTCGAAGTCGCGTGCGCCGTAGGCGTACAGGTTCGCGATCAGCGGGACGGAGTTGTCGCCGGTCATCTGGCCCGTGTAGTCGTTCGCGAGCGGCCACCGGGGCCACCACCCGCCCTGTTCGGCGTCGTGGACGAGCGACTGCGCCATGTCACTGGCCTGTTCCGGGAACAGCATCGCCTGCAACGGGGCGAGCGAGCGGTAGGTGTCCCAGTCGGAGAAGTTGGCGTACTGCGTGCGTCCCTCGGGCAGCGTGCGGACCTTGTCGTCGAAACCGATGTAGCGGCCGTCGGCGTCGTCGAAGGTGTTCGGGTGCATCAGCGAGTGGTAGAGGAACGTGTAGAACATCTTCCTCTCGCCGGTCTCGCCGCCCCCGACACGTATCTTGCGCAGGGCCTGCTTCCACTGGTCCCGGGTCCGCGCGCGCACGTCGTCCAGGCTCCAGCCCGGTACCTCCGCGGCCATGTTGGCACGGGCACCGGCGACCGACACGTACGACATGGAGACCTTCGCGCGGACCGTGCGGTCCGCACCGGCGTCGAAGGTCAGATAGGCGCCCGCCCTGGGAGCGTCCACCGAGTCGCCGCCCTCGGTCACCGCCTTGCCGTCCCAGGTGCCGTGGGCGACGAAGGGACGGTCGAAGGTGATCGCGTAGTGCACGGTGTACTCGTTGCCCTTGCCGCAGAAGTTCCCCGTGGTCGCGGATCCGGTGAGTTCCCGGTCGCCCGAGATCGTCAGATCGGCCTTCTTGTCGCCGGCCAGGCTGCCGCCGCCCTTGACCAGGACCTGCGCCTTCCTCCCGGTGTCGGCGGGGAAGGTGAACGAGGCGAGGCCGGTGCGGGTGGTGGCCGTGAGCTCGGTACGGACCTTCGCGTCGTCGCCGGTGGTGACGGCGTAGTAGCCGGCCTCGGCCTTCTCGTCCAGGTGCGTGAACGGCTCCGTGCGGTCCCACGGTGCGCCGCCCACGTCGCCGGCGACCGGCAGCAGCGGCACGTCGCCGAACGCGGTGCAGCCGACCGACGCGTGGTCGAGGCTGAATCCCTTGATCCTGCTGCTGTGGTACTGGTAACCGGCGTACGAGCCCTCGGTGTCGGGCGAGAACTGCATCATGCCGAACGGGGTGGACGGGCCGGGGAAGTTGTTGATCTCCCCGACGGACGCCCCGCCGTTGCCGGTTCCGATGAGCGGATCGACGAACTCGGTCGGGTCGTCGACCAGTTGGGCGCTTTCCGGCGTGGACAACGTTGTCTTAGCGGCCGCGGCCGCGGCTCCCGATCCGTCGGCCAGTGCGGCCAGTGCGGCCATGACCGTTGCGACGACGGCGACTTGTGTTCTGAAACGTCTCACATGCGGCTCCTGTGCGATGGCGTCCCGGCCACCACACCCTCGGGCATGCCCACGCCAAGGTCAAGAGGCCGTCGACACCGCCGGCCGACGCGTCGCCCTTCCGGTCCCCCCGCCGGCCCGACCCGGGTTCACCGGCGGGCCGCACGGCTCCCCGTACGGCGAACGCCAGGGTCAGGAGGGTGCCGGCCCCTGCAGCACGAGGGCGAGGCCCAGTTCGGCATCGCGGTTCAACGCGTCGCGGAATGCCCGGTCGTAGGCGTCGTCCCCGGCGGCCGTACGGGCCTGCAGCTCCCATTGGTCACGGACCTCGGCGAGTTCGGGTGTGCCGCGGTTCGGGTGGCCGAGCATCCGCCAGTACGAGTTCCCGGTGCCGGAGGTACGGGCCGCCCCGATGCCGTTGCCCTGAGCCGCGTTGGCCCCGGTGAGGAGGTCGAGGGCCAGCGCGATGCCGAGGTTGTCGTTGAGGTTGTGCTTGCTGGTGAGCATGGCTCTGGCGTGCAGTTCGGCGTCGTGCGCGCGCCCTTGGAGGAGGTCTATGTAGGCGAGTTGGTGGAACGCGTACGACCGCGCCCAGTGCTCGCCGTAGCGGACGCTGAGGCGGCGCAGGCCGATGGCCGCCTCGTAGGCCTCGGCCAGTCGGCCCAGCGCGGAGTGGGCGAACGTCCGGATCACCATGCAGCAGAGCTGCGGCGCCCCTGACGGGGGCGATGTACCGCGGGTGATCAGGGCGTGGTCGCTCACGTCGTACGCCGCCTGGGGGCGGCCCGCCATCAGGTGGGTGAGTCCGAGGGTGTGGGCGGCGAAGAGCGCGGACTGCGGGGTGCCGTCCTCACGTGCGGCCTCGGCGCAGTCCTCTCCGACGCGCAGGGCCGTCGCGTGGTCGCCCTGGAGGGTGAGGGTGATGCCCAGGGCCCAGAGTGCGCGAGTGCGGGACGGCCCCTTGGGCGTGTCGAGGGCCAGGGCCCGTTCGAGATAGTCGCGGGATTCGTGAAGGTGTCCGCAGCAGGGCCAGAACAGCCCGGTCCGGCCGGCCATTTCGACGGCCGCCTCCCCGTCCTCCTCGATGAGGTGGTCGAGTGCGGCGCGGATGTCGGCGTGGCCGGCGGAGATCCGCGCGTACCAGGCGACCTGCTGGCCGCTGAGCCAGCCCGCTTCGGCCTCGGCCAGCATCGTCGCGAAGTGCGCGGCGTGGAGGCGGACGAGGGTGGTCTCCTCGCCGAGTTCCGTCAGCCACATGGCACCGTACTCGCACAGCGTGTCCAGCATGCGGTAACGCGTGTCCACCCGTTGCAGGACGGACTGGTCGGCCAGCCGGTCCAGGAGCCGGGGGATGTCGTGGGCGGCGAGCGGGCCGCCCGCGCAGACCGACTCGGCGTCAGCGACCTCGACAGGGCCGCGGAAGACGGAGAGTCTGGCCCACAGCAGGCGCTCGAGCGGGGAGCACAGTTCGTGGCTCCAGCCGATCGCCGTGCGCAGGGCCCGGTGACGCTTGGGCCACGCCGTCTCGTCCACGAGGGTGTCGAGCCGTGAGCCGAGGCGTTCGGCGATCTCCGTGAGGCTGCTCTCCCGCAGGCGCGCGCAGGCGAGTTCGACGGCGAGCGGGATTCCTTCCAGGCGACGGCAGATGGCGGCCACGGCCGCGATGGAGGCGGGGGTGTCGAGGGCCAGTTCGGGCGCGGCCGTGGCACAGCGCTCACGGAACAGCCGCACCGCGTCTCCGCCGCCGTCCTCGGTGGAGAGCGGAGCCACGTCGATCCGCTGCTCGTCCTGGACACCGAGGGGCTTCCTGCTGGTGGCGAGCACGGTCGACCGCGGTGCCACCAGCAGGAGTTCACTCACCAGGGACCGGCAGGAGGCCAGCACCCGTTCACAGCAGTCGAAGACGAGCAGGACCTGCTGTCCCGTCAGCCATTCGCGCAGCGCCTCGATCGGGGTGCGCGGATTGTGGTCGAGGAGGTCGACGGCGTCGCAGACCGTGGCGGTGAACAACCGGTCGTCGTAGAGATTGGACAGGTCGATCCACCAGACGCCGTCGGCGTACAGATCCCGCACCTGCTCCGCGACACGCAGCGCCAGTCGGCTCTTGCCCACACCGCCGCCGCCGGTGAGGGTGACCGCTCGATGCCGGGTCAACGCCGTTCTGACCGTGTCGAGTTCACTGTCGCGCCCGACGAAGCTGGTCGTCATGACCGGGAGGTTGCCTACCACGCCCCTATCCTGCATGGCTCGCGCACGGACCCAAACCGTCTTAACGGAAGCGGTCATAAACGGTCAGGTGTGGCCACTATTCGATCGGGTGCTTGCCATAGGCGAGGGGATCCGTCACTCCACCCGACCTCACGGGGTCCCGGTGCGCCCGCCCGAAGCGTCCTCCTCCGGCGACGATCGCCGGGACGCGGTGGTGGCCGCGGTGAGGGCGCCGCGGAGGAACCGGGCCAGAGCCGTCGTCGCGGTCAGCACGAGGAAGGGAACACGGACCGTGCCGGCTTCCCTAGAAGACCACGCCCAGCTCGTCGAGTGCCTTGCCGACCTCCGCCGTGAACTCCGCGGTCGAACCGTGTGTCCCGGTCGCCCACCACACGTGACCGTCGGGCCGGACGAGGGCCCCGGTGACCTGGGACCAGGCCGGGCCGCCGGTCGCGGCGAGACGGCTGGGGTGGACGGAGACACCGGCCCTCCTCGCCCGCTCGGCCACGCCCGCGTGCACCGGCCCCTCCCCTGTCGTCAGCAGCACGGCGCGACCGTCGTACAGCAGCGGGAACACCCCTTCGCCCTCGGGATCGTAGGCGCGGACACCGGTCAGGGGGTGTGCTCCGGCGTCGGCGGGCGGGTAGGCGATGTCGAGCCCGGAGAGCTTGCCGGCGAGCAGGTCGGACAAGGCGCGGACGCCCGCGAGAGCCTCGCTCAACAGGGCGCGCAGTGCCGTGACCTCGGGGTTCAGACCGACGATGAGGGCGGTCTGCGCGAGGGTGTGCTCGGCGAGCTCCCTGCCGATCGGATGGCGTTCCGCGTGGTAGGTGTCCAGGAGGTGCTCGCCGGCGCGGCCCTGTACCACCGCGGCCAGCTTCCAGCCGAGGTTCATGGCGTCCTGGAGGCCCACGTTGAGACCGACGCCGCCGGCCGGCCAGTGGATGTGCGCGGCGTCCCCGGCCAGCAGGACCCGGCCGGCGCGGTAACCGGCCGCCAGGCGCGTCGCGTTGCCGAAACGGGACAGCCACGACGGGTCGCGCATCCCGAAGTCGGTGCCCGCGATGCGTGTCGAGGCGTCTCGCAGCTCGTCCAGCGTCATCGGTTCACGGGTCTGGTGGCGCGGGTCGTATCCGGTGACACGGAACCGTCCGTCGGGCAGGGGCACGACGAGGAGGCGTCCCGCTTCGTTGAGGGCGGTGAATCCGGGGGTCAGCGGCGGTCGGTCGAGGATCACCTCGCCGAGGAAGCCGTACGCGGTCGTGCCGGAGCCCGGGAAGTCGATGCCGGCCTCCTGGCGCACCACACTGCGGGCGCCGTCCGCGCCGACGGCGTACTCGGCGTCGACCGTGTAGGCGCCGTCGGGCCCGTGCACCCCCACGGTCACCGATCCGTCGTCCTGCGTCAGCGAGACGACGTCGTGGCCGCGCCTGATCTCCACGCCCAGTTGGGTGGCGTAACCCTCCAGCAGCCGCTCGGTGACCGACTGCGGCTGGGCCAGCAGATACGGGAAGGCGGTCGGCAGGTCACGGAAGTCCACACGTGACTCGAGCATGCCGAAATGCCAGTTCGGCAGCGGGCGGCCGCCGGCGATCACGTCCCGGTGCCGGTCGCGCAGCGCCAGCACTTCGATGGTGCGCGGCTGGAGTCCGAGCGCCTTGGAGTGGGGACTGCGCCGAGGCGCGCGTTCGAGGACGAGGGGGTTCACACCGGCCACGGCGAGTTCGTGGGCGAGCCAGAGCCCCACCGGGCCGCCTCCCACGATCACGACCTGCCGGTCGGAGCGCCCCGGTGAAGGCGACGGAGGGGTGACGGTCACAGCGATCGGTCTCCTTGTGTGCGGCGCGCGAGTCTCTATTGACCACACGGTCATTAGAGAGGGTAGCCTGATGCCACACAAATGACCAAGCGGTCACCAGAGGTCCGGGGGTGCGGCGGTAGATTCCCCGTATGGCCACCGCACAGACTCCGCCCGCCCGCCCCCGTCGCGTCCGCGACCCGGAACTGCACCGTCGCGTCATCCTCGACGCCGCGGCCCGCGCCTTCGCCGAGCGCGGCTACAACCGTGCCACGCTGCGTGACATCGCCCGGCGGGCCGGAGTCACCCACGGACTGGTGCTGCGGCACTTCGGCAGCAAGGAGAAGCTGTTTCTCGCGGCGGTTCCGGGCACCCGCTCCGTCGAGGACCTCGCGGAGGACTCCGGCGAGCCCCTGGCCGCCCGCATCGCCCGGGAGTTCGTCCGCCGCCTGGAGGACCCCGAGGACACCGACACCTTCGTCGCCCTGATGCGCAGCGCCACGGACGACGAGCACGCCGCCGCGAAGCTGTACATCGCCATGCAGCAGCGCACCGACGAGACCTACCGTCGGCTGCTCGGCGCGCACGCGCTGGAGCACCGGGTCCCGTTCATGGCCGCCCTGCTGGTCGGCGTGACCTTCAGCCGGTATGTGATCAAGGCCGGGTCGCTGGCGGAGATGAGTGTGGAGCGCTTCACGGAGGACCTGACCGTCTCCATCGACGCGCTGCTCCACGAGCACCCGCGGAGCTGACGCCCGCACCGCCCGACGGCCGCCGGTGGCGAGCCCGACGCGGGCTGTACGCCGGGCCCGACGCACAGCAGCCGGTCTGCGGCCTACGCACCTCCGGGTCACCGCCCTGTCCCACCCTGACACCCCGTCCGGCCCTGCGGGAACGGGTCCCGGGACGCCGCCGCCCGGCACACACGTGGTGTGCCGGGCGGCGACGGGCCTGCCCCTCCCGTCAGGCGGGGAGGTGGAACTGCTGGTTGGTGCCACCGGCGCAGGTCCAGATCTGCAGCCGGGCCCCGTTCGCCGTCGACTTGTCGGTGACGTCCAGGCACTTGCCGGACACGGGGTTCACCAGGGTGTCACCGCTGCCGCGCTGCCAGACCTGAGCACCGGTGCCGTTGCAGTCGTAGAGCTGGACCTTGGTGCCGTTGGCGGTGCCCGCCGCGGTGAGGTCCATGCACTTGCCGAGGCTGCGGACGGTGTTGTCGGAACCGACCGTCCACTGCTGCGCGGTGGTGCCGTTGCAGTCGTACATCTGGACGGCGGTGCCGTTCGCGCTGCTCGCCGAGGCGACGTCCACGCACTTGCCGCCGAGGCCGGTGATCTGTCCGGTGGAACCGGTGGGCGGCGGCGGGGTGGTCCCGCCGGTCACGGAGTTGAACGTGCTGGAGAACTGCCAGGCGCTCTGCGGCGTGCCGCTGCAGGTGTCGGAGAGCTGCCCGTTCGTGGCGCACGCCTTGTCGCGGCCGAGTGCCCAGAACGCGAGTTCCTGGATGCCCTTGGACTTGGCGAAGTTGGCGAGCGTCGTGGCGTTCCCGGTGGTGAAGATCTCGCTGGTGTCGTCGTTGACCCCGATCATCGGGGTGTTGCCCTCCATCGCCCACAGCTGCGCGTCGGACTTCTCCGGCCAGATGGCGCCGAGTTGACCGCGCAGGGCCGTCGCCGCGTCGGTGGCCGCCTTGCCCATGTCCCGGGTTCCGTCGTAGTAGTCCATCGTCATGATGTTGACGAGGTTGACGTCGAGCCCGTTGCTCTTGGCGTTGGACAGCAGCTTCGTCCCGTTGCCGTCCAGCCCGTTCGGCATGGCCGGCAGGGTGTACTGGACGTCGAGCTTGCGCCCCGCGGCGGCGTACTCCTGCTGGAGCTGCGCGAGCGCCTTGTTGCGGCGGTCGTTGGCGGCGGTGTCGGCGATCGCGCCGCCCTCGATGTCGAAGTCGACACGGGTGAGGTTGAGGGTGTCGATGACCTTCTTGTACTGGGCCTTGAGCGAGGCCACGCTGGTACAGGCCTGGGCCTCTTCGACGCCTGAGGCGCCACCGAAGGAGGCGATCACGTCGCCGCCCGCGCTCCGTAGCGAGTTGATCGCGGAGGTCCAGCCGGAGTCGGTGACCGGCGTGTCCCCGTTGAACATGGCGTTGCAGCCGCCGCCGTCGATCACGAAGGCGAGCGTGAAGTACTTGAGGCCCGTCGCGTTGCGGGCGTTGGTCATGGCCGAGGGCGAGTTCCAGGTCTCGACGTACGGCGCGGCGTAGTGCGCGGGGAAGCCGGGCCCGGGGTTGGCGGCGGCGCTCGCGGAGCCGCCGGCGGCGACGACGGCGGTGGCGGCCAGGGCGAGGACGGCGGGGGCGGTGGCGAGGGCTCGGACGGCGGATCTGATCACAAGACGGCTCCTGTCATGAGCGCGAGGGGGCGCGATGATGCGGGGGGGGTGCCGTGAGTGGAGCATCGGGGACGCGAAGGCGGTTCACGTGGTTGTCATCGATTCCGCCACGTGAACATCCGACGAGCGATGACGGTATGGACTAGACCAGCTTCACGTCAATACCCTTGAATCCGGGAAGAGTTCGGGCGGGCGAGATCGCCGCCGCCGGCGGCGGCGGCTCCGCGCGTCCGACGGCCGCAGCCGGAACACCGTGCGGGTGTGACGCACCGGGCCGTTCCGGTGCGGACGCGCCCGTGCCGGAGCCGACGCGGACGCTGCCGCCGGTGGCGCGGGTCGCCTCCGGCATCGGCGCCGAAGCCGCTCACACCGGAGGCTGCGCCGACGCCGCATCCCCCGCGGGCGCCGGTCAGCGGCGGTCCCGGTTCCTCACCCGCCGGAGCACGTCGACAGGCCCCGCCCCGGAATGCGGGCGGGGCCACGGACGTGCGTCATCACCGGATCGTAGAGCCGGGCCGCAACGTCCGCCGCGTGGGGCGCACTTGGCTGCCTGCCGTCGTCCGTGCCCCTCGACGCCGGGCCGGATCAGGGCCGACCTGCCCCGGGCGGCGCGGGGCGGCGCGGTACGGATATCCGGAACAGCCGCTAGCCGGGGAAGCGGCCGCAGAGCCAGTTGCCCGGCTCCGTCGGGTCGTCGCTGGTCCAGAACTGGTGCCAGAGGGACGCGAACTCCTCGCGGTCGAGATGGCCGTCGCCGTTCCGGTCGAGCCGTTCGAAGACGCCGGTCATGTCGACGGGCCGTCCGTTCCAGGTCTCGACGAGCCTGCGGTGCTCCTCCGGGGAGATACGGCCGTCACCATTGGCGTCGACGGCGTCGAACACGGTGTCCGCGGTCGCGGTGACGGCGTCGGACAGGGTGGGCAACCGGTCGACGAGGGTGAGCAGTTCACCCAGGTCGACGGTGCCGTCCCCGTGGGCGTTCCCGGCCTCCAGGAGCGCGTCCCACCAGCCCATCAGCAACGTCTCGACGCGCGCCCGCAGGGGCGTTCCGGGCCCCACCGCCGGGAGTCGGCTCCAGCGGGCGACGAGCGCCGTGAAGTCGTCCTCGCGCAGGTAGCCGTCCCCGTCCGCGTCGAACGCGGCGAACATCCCCTTGAGCTTGCGCTCCTGAAACGCGCTGGCCACGAGCGGCCTCCCTCGACGCCGAACCGAACCACGGACCGCACGCACATGGACCGCACGCCCACGGGCCGCGGGCACACACCCGCGGGCGCGCGGACCACGGGCGCACGGACCACCGAACAGCAGATCGCGACCGCCGGACGCGTGCTTCCCCGTTCGCAGTCGCCACGGACAGCGTAGATCGAAACGCGCCCACGGCCCCAGGAGCACATATGGCCGAAGGGTCACCCCGTCGGACGGGGTGACCCTTCGGCCGTCGAGCCCTCCTCGCGTGTCCCGGCTCCGGCCCCGGCCTCGTCCGGGACACCTCCGGTCCGAGGACCGCCGGGCACCTGTCCCGGTCCGACGACCGGTCAGGGCGTGTCCCGGGCGTCGGGTGGCGGGACGGCTCCGCCGCCCGCCCCCTCCCCCGCCGCCCGCTCCGCCGCCTCGGCACGGTGCTTGATGTCGGCCAGCCTCCGGTCCCAGTCGGCGGCGAGCGCCGCCATCCAGCGGGCCGTGGTGCTCAGCGCCGCGGGCCGTACCGCGTAGCGCACCTCGCGTCCGACCCTGCCACCGGTGACCAGTCCCGCGGCGTCCAGGACGGACAGGTGCTTGACCACCGCCTGGCGCGAGACGGGAAGCTCCTCGGCGAGGGTCGTCGCGGTGGCCTCGCCCCGCGCGGCGAGCAGTTCGAGCAGGTGGCGCCGTGTCGGGTCGGCGAGCGCGACGAAGACGCTGTCGACGTTCCCTGCCGCGCCGGGACGTTCCTGGGTCACGCGGAGGGCTGTTCGGCACGCGTCTTGAGCGCGCCGAGTTCCAGGGGCCAGCCCTCGGTGTGGTCCTTCAGGTTCTGGGCGCGCAGTTCCTCGGATCCGGCCAGCGTCGCGAATCCGCTCTCCACGACCCGCAGCCGCGTCCGGTCCCCTTCCCGGGTCAACGTGAACTCCACGAGGGTGCTGTTGTCCTCGCGCAGCTCCTGCCCGGGGAACGCGCTGGTCCAGCGGTACGCCAGATACGTCGGCGGATCGACCTTCTCCACACGTACCGGGAAGTCCCCGTGCTCGGCGTTCTTCGCGATCAGCGACTCCCCTTCCCTGGCGACGGTGCCGGGAAGGCTCGCCTTGTCGGCCACCCAGAACCCGGGCTGGGCCACCAGTTCCCAGACCCGTTCCAGGGATGCCTCGATCAGGGTCTCGCGTTCGATGCGGTCCTCGCTCATGGGGAATCTCCGTCCGTACTGGTTTCTGATGCAACTCCAGGGTTGCACATTGATCCGCCACAAGCAACCTGCCGGTTGCATCCGAGGGCCTGAAGACGCTCGCACCGGAGCCGCGGCGGGCGCCCGGGACGGCCGACTTTCACCCCTCGTCTGGCCTGGCTGGTACCAGGTAGGTACCATGCTGGGCATGCCATCACTGAATGTGACGTTCACGGACGAGGAAATGGAAGGTGTGCGCGCGGCCGCCTCGGCGGAGGGCAAGAGCCTGAAGCAGTACATGCACGATCTCGGCGTACGGGAGATGCACCGCAAGCGGTTCGTCGCGGGCGCCACCTCGTGGGCGGACAAGCTGCACGCCGAGTTCGACGAGGCCTTCCCTGACGAGGTCCCACCCTCGCAGCGTGGCGACGGGGTCGCCGCCGCCTGATGACCGAGATCCTGTACATCGATGTCTCCTGGCTGCTGGACGTCCAGGAAGCCGCCCTGGGAACCGAGGACGTGTCGGTCACCGACTACTCGGCCCTGGTAGCGGCCGTCGCGCGGCACAAGACGCGCATGCCGACCCTGCAGACGTCCAACCCCGACACGGCGTGGCGCGCGGCGGCGCTGCTGCACACCGTCGTACGTCTCGAACCGCTGCCCCATCGCAACAGCCTCTTCGCCGCCTTCGTCGCCGCGCAGTACATGGACCAGTCCGGCGAGGGGATCGATCCTCCCTACGGCAGCCTGTCCGACCTGATCAGAAAGGTCCGGGAGACCCGCCTGCCGATCTACGCCGTCGCGGAGGTCCTGCGCTCCTGGCGGATCTGACCACCATGGAGTGCGGCGCTCAGTAGAAGTCGCCCCGGTGGTGCGGGGGGTTGACGGCGTCGCGCCGCTGCCGCAGCAGGCCCGCCGCTCCGTTCGCCGCGATCTCCCGCAGGTGGGCCTGGCTCTGCAGCATCATCATCGACCCCAGCGCGTGGCGTACGGTCAGCGGGTTGTCCACACAGGCCTGGTACAGCGCGGCGGCGCTCTGGGGGTCCTGGTACAGGGTCCGGTAGACCTCGGCCGCACGGTACTGGCCGTACGGGTGGTTGCGTGCGGCGGCCGCCAGGAAGTGCTCCAGCGCGTGTTCGGCGGGCGTGCGGGCCACGGGCAGCAGCCGCTCCAGGTACAGGTCCCCCAGGGCCAGCATGGCTTCGGGTTCGCCCAGTTGGGCCGCCGAGCGGTACCAGCGGGCCGCCTCGTCGAACGACTGCGGGACGCCCGCCGGGGGGCAGCCCTGGTGGTACAGCGTGGCGAGGTAGTACGCCGCTCGCGGTGAACCGGTGCTCTGCCGCAGCCGCGGCAGCGCGCTGGCGTAGCGTCCCTGTACGTAGTCGATGTGTCCGAGCAGTTCGATGGCGGCGCTGTGACCGGCCGCCGCCGCGGTCTCCAGGAAGGCGGTGGCCGCGTTCCGGTGCTCCGCGCTGTCCCAGCAGTGCAGACCGATCCGGTAGTACTCCTCGGCGCTGGTCGGCTCGTGTCCGTCCACGGTGAAGTTGGTCCCCTGCCACTGCACCACGTCGCTGCCTCTCTCGTCCTGACCTGCCTCGGCGGACGCCTCTCGTCATTGTGCCGCAGCCCGGCAAGGTCGCCGGGTCCCTGACGCGGGCGGCCGGTCCCGGACGGGGGGTTCTCGGCCACCGCCGCGCCAGGGTCGTCGCAGCCCGGGTCAGAGTCGGACGACGATCACGACCGTGTCGTCCGTCGCGACGCTCAACGTCGTCAGTTCCTCGGCCAGTTCCTCGACGTCGCCCTTGTGGTGACGGGCGAGATGGTCGGCGAGACGGCGCAGGCCCAGGTCGATGTCCTCACGGCGGCGCTCGATCAGCCCGTCGCTGTACAGGACGAGCGCGGCGCCGTCCGCGTAGGTGGTCGTGGCCTGCGGGCGGGGGCGGTGTTCGGGGTCGGCCCCGAGGGGCGGATCCGTCGCCCGGTCCAGGAACTCCACCGTGCCGTCCGGGTGGACCAGGGCCGGCGGCGGGTGGCCGGCGCTGCTGTACGTGATCCGGTGGTCGTCCTCGTCGATGACGGTCTGCACGGCGGTACTGGCGAGGGCGCCGTCGACGGAACGCGCGTACAGGTCGAGCCCGTCGAGTGCGGTGGCGGGCCCGTCGACGACGCGCATGGCGGCGCTCAGGGCGCTGCGCAGCTGGCCCATGATTCCCGCCGCCGCCAGGCCGTGCCCGACCACGTCACCCACCGCGACGGCCGCCGCCCCGCAGGCGAGCTGTGTCACCTCGTACCAGTCCCCGCAGACGTTGAGGGTGTCCTCGGCCGGCCGGTAGCGGACCGCCGCGCGGTGCCGGTCGAGCCGCTCGGGAGCGGGGAGCATCGCCTCCTGCAGCGCCAGGGCGACCTGGCGTTCGCGCGCGTTGGCCTGCCGCAGCCGGTCGTTGACCTGCTGCAGCTCGCGGGAGCGCGCGTACAGCTCGAACTGCGTCCGCAGGCGCCGTTCGTCGGACTCCGGACCACAGGCGCGCACGACCTCGGTGATCTCCTCCAGCCGGTGGACGACCAGCACGATCTTTCCTTCGGCGTCCACCACGGGGGCGTTGATCGGGCTCCAGTAGCGCTCCTCGAACACCCCGGGCCGGGTGCGGTCCTCGACGTCGTGCCGCATCGGCCCCGCGACGTCCTGGACGCCGGTCTCCAGCACCCGCCCCAGCGACGCCCGGAGGTCGTCGGGCCCCTCCGGGTCCTTCGGGAAGGCGTCGAACACGTGCCGGTCAACGAGTTGGTGACGTGCGCGGCCGACCAGCCGCTGGTAGGACGTGTTGGCGTCCACGATGACAAGATCGGGCGTGAGCACCAGCATCGCGCTGGGTGACGCGTCGAAGATGCCCTGGTAGTCGATCTCCGGATCCTTCACGGCGCACCCCGCGGACAGGGACAGGGGCTCATGTCTTCCGTACCTCTGTCTCATGCTAGGCGTTCGCCCCTGCGAACCACGAACGGTGCCGGGGCGACCGCGGACGGTCCGGAACGGCCCCGCCGGGCCGCCGCCCCACTCCGGCGGCCGCCACCGAGTCGCCGCGGACGGACGCCCCCGGACGGCCATGTCCCGGACGAGCCGGACGCTCCGTCCCAGCAGTGGTCGCGTGTCGCCCGGCCCAGATCCGGCCGGTCACCGGACGCGCCCGCTCATTCGCGCTGGGGGACACGTACCCGGGACGCTCGCGACGGCGCCGGGCGCACCGGTCGTTCCGCGGATACGCGCTCCGGGCGCTCCCCCGGTCGGGGCGGCCCGCCACCCGTCCGCGCGGGCGGAGCGCCCGCGGTCAGGTCCTCCTCGGCCCAGACGACCTTACCGCCCGCCACCGAGCGGGTCCCCCACCTGCGGGACAGCTGGGCGACCAGGAACAGGCCGCGGCCGTTCTCGTCCGCGGAGTCCGCGCGCAGCAGCTGCGGTGAGCAGACGCTCGCGTCGGTCACTTCGCAGGTCAGGACGTGGTGCTGGATGAGTCGCAGACCGACCGGGCCGGTGGCGTGGCGCACGGCGTTGGTGACCAGTTCGCTGACGATCAGCTTCGTGGGGTCCGCCAGGCGTTCCAGGCCCCATTCGGTCAGCTGGCGGGCCGCCAGCTGCCGGGCGTCGCGGACGGAACTCTGGCCGCTCGGCAGGGTCCAGGAGGCGACCCGGGCGGGGCTCAGCACGCGGGTCCTGACGAGCAGCAGCGTGACGTCGTCCGACGGCGTCTCCCCGCGCAGGGTCTCCGTAGCCCCGGTGCAGAGGTCCTCCAGGGACCGGCCGGGCTGTGAGAGGGCCGTGCCCAGGCGCCGTATGCCCACGTCGATGTCCCGGTCGCGGCTCTCGACCAGGCCGTCCGTGTAGAGCGCGAGGAGGCTCCCCTCGGGCAGTTCCAGCTCCACGGACTCGAAGGGGACGCCCAGCCCGGTGCCGAGGGGCGTTCCGGTGGGCAGGTCGGGGACGGTGACCTCGCCCCGCGGGTCGATGATCACCGGCGGGGGGTGTCCGGCCCGAGCCATGACACACCGGCGGGTCACCGGGTCGTAGACGGCGTAGAGACAGGTGGCGCCCACCACGGCGGGTGGCTGGTCCGAGGCGTCGGCGTCCTCCTCGGCCAGTCGCTGGACGGTGTCGTCGAGGTGGGCGAGCAGTTCGCCCGGCGGCAGCTCCATGTCGGCGAGCGTGTGTACGGCGGTGCGGAGGCGGCCCATGTTCGCGGCGGCGTTGATGCCGTGTCCGACGACGTCGCCGACGACGAGGGCGACCCGGGCGCCGGACAGCGGGATCACGTCGAACCAGTCGCCCCCGACACCGTTCTCCATGTCCGCGGGCAGGTAGCGGGAAGCCGCCTCGACCGCCGTGCCTCCCCTCAACCGGTGCGGGAGCAGGGTGCGTTGGAGAGCAAGCGCAGCGGTGTGCTCGCGGGCGTACTGGCGGGCGTTGTCCAGGGACAGCGCGGCGCGGCCGACGAGTTCCTCGGCGAGCAGCAGATCGACGTCCTGGAACGGCCCCGGGTCCTCGGTCCGGATGAACAGCACCACCCCGAGCAGGGCGCGCCGTGCGCGGATGGGCACCACCATCAGGGAGTGCATGCCGTTCTCCCGGATCTTCCGTGCCCGCACCGGGTCCTCGTCGATCCAGCTGTGCGGAGCGTCGCCCAGGAACGGCTCCAGGTGGGAGCGCCCGGTGCGCAGGACGTCCATGAAGGGTGAGGCCTGCTGGACGAGAACCGGTTCACCGCGTACGAAGGGTGACTCCGGTATCCCCCGGTGGATCGAGGCGAGTCCGGCGCGGCGGAAGACGAGACGCTCACCGGTCGAGCCGAGGCGGACCGGCGGTCCTTCACCGTAGGGGACCGACTGCTCCAGGTCGACGGCGACGTAGTCGGCCAGCAGGGGTACGGCGAGGTCGGCCAGTTCCTGGCTGGTCTGCATCACGTCGAGGGTGCGGCCCAGACGGGTGCCCGCCTCGCTGAGAATGGTGAGCCGCTCGCGCGCCCGGCGGCTCTCGGTGACATCGATGCTGATGATGCACACGCCCAGCACCTGGCCGTCGGCGTCCAGCAGACAGAAGATCGACACCGCGAACGAGTGTTCCCTGCGCGGATCCGCCGGAAGGCGCAGCCGGTACTCGTGGAAGCCGGTGACGCCGGTCTTGAGGACCTGCCGCATCATCGTCTCGAGCACGTCCGCCTGGGCGCCGGACAGCACCTCGTTGAACCGGCGGCCGAGACGCCGGTCCCGTGGGACGCCGTCGTGGCGCTCCATCGTGTCGTCCACCCAGGTGCACCGCAGGTCCGGGTCGCGCACGACGACGCCGATGGGGGTGCGGGCGAGCAGCGACTCCCGCACGGACTCGCTCATGGCGCCCCAGGACACCTTGCCGATGTCGGTCAGGGACACGAGCCAGCCGACCGCCCCGTGGTGCCCCCGCAGCATCGAGATCCGGAGGCTGACGCTGAGCACACGGCCGTCCTTGTGGCACACCGACGTGGTCCCCGACCAGCCGTTCTGGGCACGGCACCGCTCGACGAACGCCGAAATGGTCGGCGCCTTGCCGGCTGAGGGGAGGACGAGTGCCGCGGACCGGCCCACCACGTCACCGGCGGAGTATCCGACCAGCCCCTCCGCGGCTCGCGTCCATCCCACCACCGTTCCCTGGTCGTCGAGCATCGCGATCGCCGAGTCCGACCTCTCGATCGCGCTCGTCCGATCACCTTGGGTCACCATGTCCGTGCTGGTCATCGCCGAAATCCTCAGGTAGCCGGGGAAGGCGGAACGGAGACGGGAGGCCGGTGGGCCGGCGCCGCCGCGGCCACCCGAAGGGGCCGGCCGGAGCGATGTCCGCTCCGGCTCCGCGCTCGGTTCCAGATGCGCTCGGGCCGGCGAACCGGCTCGATTTGCACCTTTCAGGCAATTGACCAGAAGAAAGACCGATATGTGACAAGCGGGGAGTGATGCCGCGCGATGACGTGGTGCCGGACCATCACGTGGTGCCAGGCCGTGACGTGGTCGCGCGGCACCGCGCGAAGCCCCTGCTCCCCTACTGCTTCACTCCCCTACCCCCCTACTCCCCTGGTCTTCGTAGGGACGCGGCGGAACGGACCGGTTGTTGAGGTCCACGGACAGGAAGATGTCCTTCGCGACCGGAGCGCGGAGTTCCTCGGCGAGCTGGCCGATGAGTCCGGCGGTCCGGGCGAGCAGCGCGAAGGCACGAAGGAGCTCCAGGGGCAGGCCGAGATCCGCGAGCGCCGCCCCGCACACCCCGGCGCCGTTGAGCGGCAGGGTCCGGCCCAACACCTGCGGATGCACACGGCCGATGGCGGCGAACAGGGAGAGGTGCGGGCCGGTGAGCCCCTCCTCCTCGGCGATGCGGAACAGCCGGGGCGTGCGCGGGTCGCCCTGTTTGTGCACGTGGTGCCCGAGCCCGGGAACCAGCCGGCCCGCCTCCCGCGCGGACCGCACCGCGCCGAGCGCGAGCGCGTCCCATTCCGTGTCGTCGGCCGGAGGGCCGCCCTCCCCCCCGGCCAGGACGTCGTGCAGGAATCTGCCGCAGTCCTCGGTGACGCCCAGGAAGCGCGAACCGCCACCGAGCAGACCGGCCGCGAGCGCTCCCTGGACGGAGTCGGGGGCGGACAGGAACGTCAGTCGCGCCGTGATGGCGGTCGGCGTGAACCCGTGGTCGGCGAGCGCGGCCAGCACCGCCTCGAAGACCCGGATCTCGCCCTTCGCCGGCCGTCGCTGTGTCGCGAGCCAGAACGCCAGCTCGCCGAAGCCCACCTCGCCCATGACCTCCTCGGCGAGGTCGTGGCCGAGCAGGGTGATGCGGTCGGGGGTCGAGGCGCCGAGCGCCGTCGGGTACTCAGGCATCACCGTTCTCCGTCCGTATCCGCGGGTCCTCGCCGTTCTCCGTCCGCACCCGTGGGCCCTCGCCGTTCTCCTTCCGAGCGCGCGCGCCCTCCCCGTTCGCCGTCCGTTCGCGCGGGTCCGGGCCGCCCTCCAGCCAGGCGCGTACGTCCTCGCCGTGCTCGTCGAGGACGGGCGGCGGCAGCCGGTAGGCGGCCGGTGTCTCGGAGAACCGGATCGGGTGCCGGGTCGTCGGCACCGCCCGCTCGCCCTCGCCGGCCTCGACCACCGGGTCGAGGCCGAAGCGCTCGGCCATGGCGAACCCGCCGTCGATCGTGTTGATCGGCCCGCACGGCACGCCCGCGGCGACCAGCAGATCGAACCACTCCAGCGCGCCGCGCGCCCGCAGCCGCTCCACCAGGATCGGCCGCAGTTCCTCCCGCCGCCCGGTGCGGTCCGCGTTGTGGCGGAAACGGGGGTCGTCGGCCGTCTCCGGGATGCCGAGCACCTCGCACAGTCTGCGGAACTGTCCGTCGTTGGCCGCGGTGACGATCAGGTCCCGGTCGGCGGTCGGCAGCGGCTCGTAGGGGAAGACACTGGGGTGGGCATTGCCCATCCGGTACGGCACGGTGCCGCCCGCGGCGTACGCGGAACTGTGGTTGACCAGCCCGGTCAGCGCCGAGGAGAGCAGATTGACCTCCACCAGCTGACCCCGTCCGGTGCTGTCGCGGTGCCGCAGCGCGGCCAGGATGCCGATGGCCGCGTGGTTCCCGGCCATCACGTCGAACACCGAGATGCCGGCCCGGTACGCGGGCCCCTCGGGGTCGCCGGTGAGGCTCATCAGTCCGGAGATCGCCTGGACCATCAGGTCGTACCCGGGAACGTCCCGCCCCGGGCCCGTGCCGAATCCGCTGATCGAGGCGTACACCACGCCCGGGTTCACCGCGCTCACCGAGGTGTGGTCCAGACCGTAGCGGGCCAGGCCGCCCGGCTTGAAGTTCTCGATCACCACGTCCGCCCGCCGGGCGAGTTCCCTGGCGAGCCGGGCGTCCCGGGGCTCACGGAAGTCGAGGACCACCGACCGCTTCCCCCGGTTGACGCCCAGGTAGTACGTCGCCACCCCGTCCCGCACGGGTGGCGTCCAGGTACGGGTGTCGTCCCCCGCCGGGCCCTCGACCTTGATCACGTCGGCCCCGAGGTCCGCCAGCAGCATCGTCGCGTACGGACCCGCCAGGATCCGCGAGAAATCCGCCACCAGCAGACCGTCGAGCGGCCCGCGCACACCGTCGGTCATGGGTTACGACTCCTCCTGCCGCACCGCGACGCCCTCGCCGCGATACGTGCTGTACGTGTAGGGGTTCGACACCGGCTCGGTGCGCGGGATCTCCGGCTCCAGGGCCTCCCGCCACGCCTCCTCGCCCAGCGTCGCGCGGGCGTGCTCGACCGTGGCGCCCACCGCCTCGCGCGCCCCGCGCAGGTCGACGCCGACCAGTTCGTGCCGGTACTTCACGACCCTGCCGTCGACGACGACCGTGTCCACGTCGGCCCGCTGGGCCTGGTAGACCACATGCCCGTAGGGGTGCAGGAGCGGGAACATGGCCGGATCACGGTCGTTCCTGATCAGGACGAGGTCCGCCTTCTTGCCCGGGGTCAGTGAGCCGATCCGGTCGTCGAGGCCGAGGACGCGCGCGCCGCCGAGGGTGGCCCACTCGACGACGTCCTGCGCCCGCAGCGTGTGGTGGACCACCGTCTCGCCGGCCGCGTGGGCCTCCAGGTGCTCGCGGGCACGGTCGGCGGAGAGCGTGGCCCGCATCGCGGAGAAGAGGTCGCCGCTGAACCACACGCTGGTGTCCATCGACAGCGACACCGGGATGCCGTGCCGGCGCAGTCTCCAGGTGGGCGGGTAACCCTGACCGGCGTTCTGCTCGCTCTCCGCGGACACCGACACCCGGCCGCCGGAGGCGGCGATCCGCTGGTAGGAGTCCTCGCTGAGCGTCGCGGAGTGCACATAGGTCACGTCCGGGGTCATGAACCCGTGGTCCCACATCAGCCGGATGCCGTCGTCGCCGGTCGCGCCCCAGACCCCGGCGTGCGTGGTGACGGGCAGACCGAGGTCACGGGCCGCCTCGAACGCGGCCTTCTCCGGGAACGCCGCGTCGCCCGTGACGTCGAACGCCAGCTGGAGCCCCAGCATGTCGTCCCGCGCGGAGAAGTGCCGGTCCACGAACCCGCGCATCTCGGGTGCCGTGGCCCACTCCCAGGGCGCGCCCAGCAGGTTCCCGTAGGCCAGGACGAAGCGGCCGGGCACGGACCGCAGCGCCTCGACGGCCGCGTCCCCGTGCTCGGGCGTCCGCAGGCCGTGCGACCAGTCCACCGTCGTGGTCACGCCCCCGTCGAGCGCCTCGACGGCGGACAGCAGGTTGCCCGCGTGGATGTCCTCGGGGCGGAAGATCTTGCCCCAGTTCAGGTAGTAGAAGACGAAGTACTGCGACAGCGTCCAGTCCGCGCCGAAACCGCGCAGCGCCGTCTGCCACATGTGCCGGTGTGTGTCGACCATGCCGGGCATCAGAATGCCCCCGGTGGCGTCGATCACGACCGCGTCCTCGGGCGCCGTCAGCGCGTGCCCGACCCGCTCGATCAGCCCCGCGCGCACCAGGACGTCGCCGCCCTCCAGGAGGCCGATCGCGGGGTCCATGGACAGCACGGTGGCGTTACGGAAGAGCAGCGGACGCCCGGAGTCGAGGTCGTCGGGCCGGGGGGTGTCGGAGTGCGGGGTGTCGATCGTCATGGAGTCACCTCGTTGTGCTGCTGTGCGCGGGTACGCAGGACCCGCGACCGGAGGACGAGAGGCACGGCGGCGGTGGCCACGCCGACCGCGAGGGCGGCGGTTCCCCACCCGGGGCCGTGGAGTGCGCCGAGTCCGGTCGCGTGGTCGAGGGACCAGGCGCCCGGGCCGGTGAAACCGAGGACGGCGGCCGTGGCGCCGTACCAGAAGGGGACCTCGCAGCCGCCCTGTTGGGCCCAGAACCCGTTCGGGGCGGTCGCCGCGGACGCCACGGTCATCGTGCCGACGACGACGGCGCTCCCGCCGGGGGTGAGCAGGCCGGCCGCGAGCGACACCGCGCCGGTCAGCTCGGCCAGCCCCGCGAGCAGGACCATCGGCCGGCCGGGCACGAAGCCCCATCGCTCGAAGACGACGGCCGTTCCGTCGGGTCCGGCGCCGCCGAACCGGCCGAACAGCTTCTGCGCGCCGTGTCCGCACAGGAGCACCGCGAGCAGCAGCCGCAGCAGCAGGAGGCCGAGGTTCACGGACGTGTCCCGTCCGGGGCCGAGGGCTGCAGCACGAAGTCGAACTCGGCGTGCAGATAGGGCGCGTCGACCGTGCTCCCGTCGGGGGCGGTTCCGGCCGGGCGTTCCCCGAAGTCCACCACCAGTTCGTCCTTGGTCCCGAAGACGACGTCGCTGTCCAGATAGGGGGAGCCGCTCCGGAACAGATGGGTGATCAGCCGGTCGTGGCCGGGGTGGTCGATGAGGAAGTGGATGTGCGCGGGCCTGAAGTGACTGATCCGGGTGCGGCCCACGAGCGCCCCGACCGGTCCGTCCATCGGGATGGCGTAACCGAGCGGCGCGATCGTGCGCACGCAGTACGTCCCGTCGGACCGCGTCCGGTACTTCGCGCGCAGCCGCGCCTCGTCGACCTCCGCGAGCTGCGCCTCGTAGGTACCGTCCGCGTCGGCCTGCCACACGTCCAGGACGACGTCCGGCAGCGGGGCACCGTCGAGTCCGAGCACCCGGCCGGTGACGAACAGCGGGGTCCCCTCGACACCGTCGGACATGTCGAAGCCGTACGGGGCCGGCGGCGAGCCGTCGATGTGGAACGGGCCGAGGACCGTGGCCGGCGTCGCGGCGGGTGCGAACCGGTGGTTGAGCTGCACGACGAGCGTGCTCAGGCCGAGCACGTCGGAGGCGAGGATGAACTCCTGCCGTTTGTCGTCGCTGATCCGCCCGGTGGCCGTGAGCCACTCCACGGCCGCCATCCACTCGTCCTCGGTGAGCCGGACCTCGCGGGCGAACGCGTGCAGGTGCCGCACCAGCGCCGTCGTCAGCTCGGCGACCCGGGGCGAATGGGCGGTGGCCCAGCGCTTCTCCGCGAGGTCGGTGAGATTCTCCTCCGTCACGAAGGCCATGGAATCCTCCTTGGTCCGGCCTGCCCGACGTTCTGCGGACGACCGTCCGCACAGCGGTCAATCTGCCGCATGGTTGAGCATGAAACAAGACCTCTGCACCGACCAAGGGGACTCACATCTGCCGGACCACTGTCCGCTCGGTTAGCCTGGCCGTATGCGCCGAGAAGGAAATCCCGAGTTCATCGAAGCCCTCGCCCGAGGGCTGGACGTGTTGCGCTGCTTCCGCCCGGGCAGCGACGCGATGTCCCTCAGCGAGATCGCCGGCGCCACGGGCCTCGCCCGCCCCACGGCCCGCAGGATCCTCATCACCCTGGAGCAGCTCGGCTACGTCCGTTCGCAGGAGCGCGGATTCTCCCTCACCCCCCGGGTGCTCGACCTCGGCAGCGCGTACGTCGGTTCGATGAACCTCTGGGATCTCGCCCGGCCCCACCTCCGCGAGCTGGTCCGGCAGACCGGCGAGTCCTGCTCGGTGGCCCAGCTCGACGGCTCCGACATCGTCTACGTGGCCAGGGTCGCCGTGCCGAAACTGGTCACCCTCGCCGTCACCGTCGGCACGAGGTTCCCCGCCCTGCAGACCTCGCTCGGCAAGGTCCTGCTGGCCAGCCTGTCCGCCGAGGAACTGGACAAGTCCCTGGCCGAACCGAGCCGTTCGGGCCTCACCCCACGCCGGACCCCGGACCGGGAGGAGATCGACGCCGTCCTGCGCGAGGTGCGGGCCAAGGGATGGGCGGTCACGGACCAGGAACTCGCGCCGGGCATCCGCTCGGTCGCCGCGCCCGTGCGCGACGGGGACGGCAGGACCGTGGCGGCCGTGAACGTCAACGCCCACGCCGCCGAGACCTCGGTGGAGACTCTGGCCGACCACCATCTGCCCCTGCTGCTGCGTGCGGCGAGCGCCATCAGTGGCGACTGGGCACTGTGGCGGGCACGCCCCCTGGAAACCCTCGACATCGCGCCCTGAGTCACGGTCCCGCGAGCCGGCCCTCCCGAACGTTCCAGCCCGAGCCGGACGGTCACCGGCCACCGCTCCGAAACCAGACCGAAGGTCACGGGCCGTCCCTCCGCTGCCCGACGGTCACGGGCCACCCCTTCGGCGGTGGACGGAGCACACGTCGCCGCGCCTTTCCGGCAACCGCGCCACCGCCCTTTACGATCACCGACCATTGCTCGATCGGCCCGGGGAGTGGTGCATGACAGGGAAGTCCCGACGGACGGTGACGGCCGTGCTGACAGCACTCACCCTGGTGATCGGCCTGTCGGCGACGGCCCGGGGCATCGTCAACGGCCACCGGGTGACGTCACCGGCCAAGTACCCCTGGATGGCGCAGATCCAGATCCTGCGGGACGGCCGTCCCCAGAGCCTCTGCACGGGCACGCTGGTGAGCCGGAGCTGGGTGCTCACCGCGGGCCACTGCGCCGACAGCCCGGACATCATGGTGGTCCTGGGCACCACCGTGCTGCGGACGGGGACGGACGCCTCGCTGCGGGTGGCCCGCGTGATCAGACACCCTCGGTACGCGACGGGCGGCCGGCTCCGCTACGACGCGGCGCTCCTGCGGCTGGACCCGCCCGTGAGCTTCTCCCGCACCGTGGCGCCCCTGGCGCTGCCGCCCTCCGCACGGCTCACCTCGTATCCGGGACCGCTCGTGGTCGCCGGCTGGGGCCACACCCGTGAGGACGGACCCGCGTCGCGCTCGCTGCGGGAGACGGACCTGACCGAGAGCGGCCGGTGCTTCCGGCAGGGATTCCGGCACGAGGTGCACCTGTGCACGCTCATCCGGAACCACCGGGCGACGTGTTACGGAGACAGCGGAGCGCCCCTGATGCACCGGGACCGCCGGAGGGGCCTCGTCCTCGTGGGGGTGGCCAGCGGCATGGTCGGCGATCACCCCTGCGGCGCGGAGGGAGAGGAGAACTACTTCGCCCGGGTCTCGGCCCTCGTGGACTGGATCCGCCACCAGACCGGGCCGCGGACGCCCGGCCGTTGACGCCCCGGCCACCGGCGGACGCCCGGCTACCCCGCCGACGGACGCCGGAGGAGGAGCGCCGTCGGAACGGCCATCACGAGGAGCACGATCCCGGCGACCAGCCAGCCCAGGTGGAGGGCTTCGCTGAAGGCCTGCGGGACGGCGACGGATATCACGTGCGCCTGTGCGGCCGGAGGGGTGCCCGCACCGCCGTGGGTGATTCCCGCGACCACGCCGTCGACACGGTCGCCCGGGACGCCGGACGAGGTCAGCCGGTCGTGCAGGTACGCCGGGAAGCGGGTGGTGACCAGGGTGCCCAGGATGCTGGGACCGAGCACGCTGCCGAGCTGGCGGAACATGTTGACCGACGCGGCCGCCATGCCGGCCTGGAGCGGGGGCACGCTGTTGACGGCCGCGGCGGTCGCCGGCGCCACCAGGACGGCGGAACCCGCGCCCGCCGTGAACAGACCCGGCCACATGGCCCCGTACCCGCTGGAGGGGCCGGCCGCCAGGAGCGCGAAGGCTCCCGCGCCCATCAGCACGAGACCGGCGCTGAGCGTGGCGGCGATGCCGATCCTGCGCACCAGACGCCCGGCGACGGCACTGACGACGATGTAGGTGGCGAACATCGGGAGCAGCTTCACGCCGGTGGTCAGCGCGTCGTCGTGGGCGACCCGCTCCAGATGCAGGACCGTGAGCAGCGAGATGCCGACGAAGCCGAACATGGTGACGGCGCCGATGCCCATCACCGTCGTGAACGAGGCGTTCTTGAACAGCCGCAGCTGCAGCATGGGGTCGTCGTGCCGGAGTTCGACCCGCACGAAGGCCGCCGTCGAGACGGCGAAGACCGCGTACGCGGCGATGATGAGGGGCCTGCCGTAGCCGGTGGAGCCGCCCTCGATGATCGCGTACGTGGCGGACGCGACGGCGAGGGTGCCGAGCACGACACCCGCCGGGTCGAACCGCCGCGTCGGATGCCTGCTCTCGGACACCAGCAGCGGAGTGAGGACCAGGGCGAGTACGCCGATGACCACGTTGGTGAGGAAGACGGCGTGCCACGACACGCGGTAGAGCAGCACACCCGCCACCAGCGGCCCGACCGCCAGCCCGAGACCCGCGCAACTGGCCCAGACGCTGATGGCGCCGGTGCGCTCGTGCGGGTCGGTGAAGGTGTGGCTCACTATGGCCAGGCTGGCCGGCAGGACGGCCGCCGCCCCGACGCCCATCAGCGCCTGTGCCCCGATGAGCGGGCCCGCGTCATCCGCGAGGAAGGCGACGAGGCTGCCGGCCGTGAAGAGCGCGACGCCCGCCACGAGAATCCGGCGCCGTCCGAGGATGTCGCTCAGGGTGCCCGCCGACAGCACGAGGCTCACCAGCGCGAGGCTGAAGGCACTGCTCACCCAGACCGTGGTGCTCGCGGACAGGTGCAGGGCGTCCTGAAGCGGTGAGAGTGCCGAGATCGTCGAGGACACGTTGACGAAGGACATCATCACACCCAGGCAGAGGACCAGCAGGGCCCACCACCTCCGCCTGTCCGGAGTGTTGGACACAGGGGTCGCGGCCGCCTGGATGCTAGGCTGACTAGTGGAAACCATAGCCAGACGGTAGCAGGCTGGCTATGCACATTCATAGCCAGGAAGAGCGTGGGGACATGACGGAGTCCAGCGGGGCGCCGGAGGCCGGTACCGAGCCGGTGATCACCAGGACCGGCCGGTTCTCCGACCACGACGAGAGCGTGGCCGGCTGGTGCCACATGGAGCAGGCCCTGGAACTGGTCGGCACTCGGTCCGCGATGGTCCTCCTGCGCGAGATGTACTACGGCGCACGCCGCTTCGACGAGCTCGCGCGGCACACCGGTCTGACCGAGGCGGTCACCGCCCAGCGGCTCAAGCGGCTGGTCGACGCGGGGCTGCTGGGCCGGCAGCCCTACCAGGAACCCGGCCGGCGGACCCGGTACGAGTACGTCCTCACCGATCTGGGCAGATCGCTGTTCCCCGTGTTCGTCGCCCTGATGGAATGGGGAGCGCGACTCGGCAACGAAGGCGGCGTCGAACTCCTCCACGCCGACTGCGGCAGCCCGGTCGGCGCGGTGGTGCGGTGCGCCGAAGGACACGACGTCGGGCTGCCCGACACCGTCGCGCGGTTCGTGTCGGACCGGGACCTCGGGGCGCGCTGACACCCCGACTCCGCGTACGGCAGGACCGGTTGGCGGCATCGGCGTCGCCCCCCCGGACGCCACGCGTCGCCTCCGTCGTACGGCACGGCGTTCCCGCTCCCTCCGAGCCGCCCCCGGCGAGGTCCGCCCGGGTCCCGCCTTCCGGGATGCCCGAGTGCCCGCGGCGCCCGTTCCTGGCACCAGGGCGCCGGGGCGATCCCCGTGCGGACCGGCACAAGATGCGTGTCCGTCCCGTCAGGGTCAGGGTGGGCAGTGCGTGATCGGGTCCGCCTTCACCGGCGGAACCCTCTGCCCGGGACCGGCCCCGCCGCGCGAGGGGTCGGGACCCGTGGAGTTCCCTCGTACGCGCAGACGGCACCACCGCCCGCGCGGGCCTTCCCTCCGCGCACCCTCTTCCACAAGGCCCCCTTCCGGATGCGCGGTGGGTCAGTCCGACCTAGCGTCGGCGCCATGGCAGAGCCGGACGGACAGGGCGACCGGGCCGCCCGGCGGCCTCCGACGTGGGCGCGGCGGTGGGAGGTCTTCGCGCGTTCCCCCTTCCTCCCGGCGACGGTCCTCGTGTTCCTCGTCTCGATCGTCGCGGGCGTCTTCGCGTGGTCGTACACCTACGCGTTCGCCAATCCCACCCCGCACCGGGTGCCGACCGCGGTGGTCGGCCCGCCCGGCGCGGCCCACGGCGCCTTCCTCACGGGCATGGAGGACGCGCTGGACGGGTCGCTGGTCGTCCACGCGTACCCCGGCTACGCACAGGCCAGAAGAGCGGTCGAGAGCCAGACGGTCTTCGCCGTCTTCGACCTGCGGAAGGAACACGCGGTGACGGTGGACGTCTCGTCCGCGTCGGGCGCGTCCGTGGCACAGGTCATCGAACAGGCGGCGCCCGTCGCGGGAAGGGCCGCGGGAACGGACGTCGTGGTCCGGGACATCAAACCGAACCAGCGGGGTGATCCCCGCGGTCTGGCGATCTTCTACATCGCGCTGGCAGCCGTGGTCGTCAGCTTCGTCGGTGCCATCCAGCTCCACGTGCACGCGAAGGGACTCGGCGCCCGTGCGCGCATCGCCGTCACGATCACCTACTCCCTGCTCGGCGCCTTCGCCATCGCCGCTGTGGTGGACTGGTTCCTCGGTGCGCTCCGCCTCCCGTTCGTGGCGGTCTGGCTGACGCTGGCCCTGACCATGTACGCCTCCAGCACGGTCTACCTCATGTTCATGGTCCTGATCGGACGGTGGGCCCTCATCCCCACCTGGGGTCTGATGGTGCTGATCGGGAACCCCTCCTCCGGTGGCGCGGTCTCCTGGCCCCTGCTCCCCACGTTCCTCGGCCTGGTCGGCCGCTGGCTGCCGACGGGCGCGGCCATCGGCGCGATCCATACCGAGGTCTACTTCCCCGGCGATCAGCACGCCTTCCCGTTCCTGGTCCTCACCGGCTGGGCGCTCGTCTCGACGATGGTCTTCTGCCTTCTCGGGCGCCCCCGTCCCGGACCGGAGCGAGCGGTCGCGGCGCACCCGGAGTGATCCGGCCCGCTCCCTCGGCACCCCCGGCGACGGCTCGAAAGCCCCAACCGAAGCGGGAGATGTTCCTCTTTCCCCCCGTTTGCCCGCACAGGCGGCCGGTCATAGGGTCGCTCCGAGCGAGGGACGCACCGCGGCAGACGGGACCGGGCGGCCCCTCCCCTCGCATGAACGTCGCCGCCCGGTCCCGACGGGCGGCCCGCGCCTCGGAGCACACAGACGCCCACGCGTCGACCGATCAACGGCAAGAGATCAACGGCAAGAGGGAGTCTCCGCATGCCCAGCCAGAGCCACACCGTGACCCGCGTGGAGGTCCGTACGGGCATCCCCTACGACGAGTTCGTGACCGCGCTGGAGAAGGCGGCACCGCCGCTGGACCGAGGGATGTACGAACTCATCGAGGAGACCGGGGGCACCTGGGACGACGTCCGTGCCGCCATGGCGAAGAACGCTCCCCATCATCTGGTCGTCTATTTCCGGCTCAACGGCACCCAGGCGCTGAAAGTCGCGGGCCACCGCACCCGGTCGATGGAGTACCTGATCGGCAACCACGTCATCGCCGAGAGCATGTTCCGCCATGACCCGAGGGCGTTGCTGTACGCGCCCCTGCGCGTCCTGGTGCACACCGACGAGGCCGGTGACGCGGTGTTCACGATGCACCGGCCGAGCGACGAGATGGGCAGTCTCGGCATTCCCGAGGTCACGAAGGTCGGCGAGGATCTGGACCGCCATGTGATCGAGCTGCTGCGGGTCTGCGGTGTCGACGCCTCGGCGGACTTCGCCTGACCGCACGGTCCCACCGCGTCCGGCCACGGCCCGACCCGGGCGGGAGCGGGCCGAGGTGTTCCCGGCCACCACTCGCGCACGGGGATGCGCGCGGGGATCTCAGGCCGCCGGGCCGGCGCTCCCCGCGAACCGCGCGGTCACTGCCCGCTCTCCCCCAGCAGGCGCCGCAGTTCCGTCTCGTCCTCCGGGCTGAGCCCCTCCACGAACCGGGCCAGTACGGTACCGCGGTCACCGTCCCGGTCGAGTTCGCGGTGCATACGGCGCGCGGTGAGTCCGTGCGCGTCCTCCACCGGGAAGTACACGAAGCCCCGCGAGCCGGGACCGCGGCCGACGACGCCCTTCTCGTGGAGCCTGGCCAGCAGGGTCGCCACCGTCGTACGGGCCAGCGGCTGCGGCATCGCGGACCTCACCTGCGCCGCCGACTGCGGCTTCCCCGCCGCCCACAGCGCCGCGAGCACGCTCGCCTCCAGCTCGCCGGCGGGTCGGCGTTCTCCATCGGTGGCCGTCATGGCCCTCCCTCTCCCCAAGGCACTCCAGAGCGCAGCAGATCAGATTCCCTCCCGGCGCACAAACAGGGCCGACCCCGCGGACGGCCGAGCGGTCCGGCCATGACGCGCGCACCGCTGCCGGCCGCCCCACGCACCGTCGTCCGGCCCCGCCCCGAGCACTGTCGGCCCAGCGAGACAGTGCCCCATCCGGCCACGAACCCTACGGTGGTGCCATGGCGGCGATCATCGGCTGGAGACGGGCAGGGGGCTTCCGGGTGCGCGCAGGCGACGCCCTGGGGGCGGCGGCCCTGTTCGTGATGTCGGTCCTCGCCTCGTCGATCGAACCGCACCGGCACGCCTTCATGGTGCACTGGCCCGCCGTACTGCTGGCCGCGATCGGCTGCTCCGCGCTGGTGTTCCGGCGGCGGCACCCCTTCGGCGTACTGGCTCTCACCCTGTGCTGCGGGGTCGCCTTCGAGATGCTCGGGTTCCGCGAAAGCCCCGTGGTGATGAGTCCCGTCCTGGTGTGCGTCTACACCGTGGCCCTGATGACCGACCGGCGCACCGCCTGCCTCGTCGCCTCCGTCTCCGTCGTCGTCCTGATCGGAGCGGCCGTGATCTGGGGGTCGAGGTCGTGGCTGGACCCGGACAAGGCGGCGACGCTGGCGTGGATGGCGCTGCCCGCCGCCGTCGGGGACGGGGTCCGCTCCCGGCGCGCCTACGTGGCGGCGGTGGAGGAACGGGCCGAGCACGCGGAGCGCACCCGTGAGCAGGAGGCTCAGCACCGGGTGGCGGCCGAGCGCGTCAGGATCGCCCGGGAGCTGCACGACATCGTCGCCCACCACATCGCCCTGATCAACGCCCAGGCGGGCGTGGCCGCCCATCTCGTGGAGCGGCGGCCCGAGCGCATCCTGACGGCGTTGGAGGAGATCCGGGACGCCAGCCGCTCGGCGCTCGACGAACTGCGCGTCACCGTGAGCCTGTTACGGCAGTCCGACGATCCGGTGGCGCCCCGCGACCCCTTGCCGGGCCTGGCGCAGGTGCCGGCCCTCCTGTCCTCGTTCGAACGGGCCGGACTGGCGGTGAAGCACACACGGCAGGGCGACGCCGAGCCGCTGGAACCGTCGGTCGACCTCGCCGCGTTCCGCATCGTGCAGGAGTCCCTGACCAATGTCCGCAAGCACTCCGGCGCGGATCAGGCCCGGGTGTTCCTGCACTACGACCTCGCCTGGCTGACGATCACGGTCGAGGACGACGGGGGCGCCGGACCCCACGACCCGCAGCCGGGAGCCGGTCACGGACTGATCGGCATGCGCGAACGCGCCGCCACGGTCGGCGGCAGGCTGCACGCGGGAGCGCGCCCCGAGGGCGGCTTCACCGTGACCGCCGAACTGCCGCTGCGGACCGGCCCGTCCCCGGACGAACTGTCGGAGGAACACCCATGACGATCCGAGTACTGCTCGCCGACGACCAGGCGCTGCTGCGTGGCACCTTCCGGATGCTGTTCGACTCGACCGACGACATGGAGACGGTGGGTGAGGCGGCCAACGGCCGCGAGGCCGTGGAGCTGGCGCGCTCCCACCACCCCGACGTGGTCCTGATGGACATCCGCATGCCGGAGATGGACGGTATCGACGCGACCCGGATCATCTGCGAGTCGGAGGACCTGGCCGGGGTCAAGGTGCTCATCCTGACCACCTTCGAGGACGACGAACACGTCACCGACGCGCTGCGCGCGGGGGCGAGCGGCTTTCTGGGCAAGGGGGCCCGGCCCGAGGAACTCATCGAAGCCGTCCGCACGGTCGCGGACGGCGAGGCACTGCTCTCCCCGTCGGCGACCCGGGCGCTGATCGGACGGTTCCTGGCCCAGCCGGACCCGTGCCCGACCGCCGTCCACGAACGGCTGGAGGACCTGACCCCGCGGGAACGCGATGTCGTCGGTCTGGTCGCGCTGGGTCTTTCCAACGACGAGATCGCGGAGCGCCTGTTCGTCAGCCCGCTGACGGCCAAGACCCATGTCAACCGGGCCATGACGAAGCTGGCGGCCCGGGACCGGGCGCAGCTCGTGGTCATCGCCTACCAGTGCGGGCTGGTGGGCCCGGCGACCCAGCCGGCCTCCTGAGGGGCCCGCCCCCGGCGTCTCCACCCGACCGCGCCCACGACGCCGGCTGGCGCGCGCCCGCGTCACCGCCGCCTTCCGGACATCTGTCCGCGTGACGCCCACTCCCGCTGCGCCCCCGGCTCCGGGCCGCCACGGGTCCGTGGGAGGGCATGCTCCTGGCGCGGTACCGGCCCGCGAGGCGTTCCCGTCCGGTCACCGCCCGACGACATACGCACCCCCGTGACCGGGCCGCTTCTGCGGTCCGACCTGCTACGACGCGTTCTGCGCCGGCCGTAGCGCGGCATCCCGGCTACCACGCCCGTGGTACCCGGGATTCGCTGCGCGGGGACGATGTGCCGGGGGGTGTCCGTGGGCGAGAGTGGGGACCGTGAACCCCATGGGTGGCCGGCCGCCCGCACAGAGCGGCGCACCACCCGTACAGAAAGGACACCCGATCATGCTCACCTCCCTCAAGGAATGCGGCACGATCCGTGACCTCCTCGCCGGCCACGCGCTCCAGACGCTCGGCCCGGACGACTCGAGCGCGGTCGCCACGCACGTGACGAACTGCGGCGGCTCCTGCCGCGACGAGTACGACCGTCTCGCGGCCGTGCCGGACCACCTGACCCTGCTGCGTGAGGCCCTGCTCTGTGAGCGGGACGCGGAACGGCGGACGCGCGTCGCCGACCGTCGCGAGTGCGCCCACGTGCCGATCCGCCGGCGCAACCCCGCCCGTGCCGCCTCGGCCAGGCGCCTGACGCTGGCCCAGTGGGTCAGCCGGACCGCCTGCGTCCGATGACCTCGGCCGGATACGCCGGCGGGCTCACGGCCCGTGGCCGGCCGACGGTCGTCCGTACGGACCCGCGCGCCGCGGTGTCATCGCCCGACGCGCGGGTCGAGCGTCCGCACACGAACCGCGCGGACGCACGCCGCCCGGGGTGCTGACCTCGGACGTGCGCCACCCCGCCTCCCGCTCCGAACTGCTGGGTCCCCTGGTGAGACCCTCGTATGCTGGGCGCATGAGGCGGACCTCCTTCGCGAACTGGCCGTGCTCCATCGCACGCACGATGGATCTGCTCGGCGACTGGTGGACGCCCCTGGTCCTGCGGGAGGCGTTCTACGGGATCAAGCGCTTCGACGATTTCCAGCAGGAGTTGGGGATCGCCCGCACCACCCTGACCGCGCGGCTGCGGCGACTGGTGGACGAAGGCCTGCTGGAGAAGCGGGCCTACCAGCACGAACCGGTGCGCTACGACTACGTCCTCACCGACATGGGCCGCGACTTCTTCGGTGTGCTGGCGGCCATGAACAGCTGGGGCAACCGCTGGCTCAGCGGTGAGCAGGGACCGCCGGTCGTCTTCCACCACGACCCCTGCGGACACGAGAGTGCCGCCGAGGTCGTCTGCGCCGACTGCGGCGAACCCATGACGGCCGAGGACACCCGTCCCCGTCTCGGACCGGGATACCCCCGCCACCTGGCCGAACGCCCGGCCGTCCGGCGGCGTTTCACCGGCTGACCGTCACACCGCGCGCACCGACGCCCGGCCCTCACCCACCTCGCACCATCGGTCCAGCGGGTGGGTCACTCTTCCTTGACAGGTAAGTCCATCTACGCAACTCTCAAGCTCAGAGCAGTTCCGAGGGCGGATTCCGGGAGCAGTCGAGAGGAAGGCCGGGCGAGCCATGGAGTGGACGGGCGCGCGCTACGCGGACAGACCGACGGTCGAGGCGAGGATCCGGATCGACGCCCCGCCCGCACGGGTGTGGGAGCTGGTGTCCGACATCCACCTCATGCCGAGACTCAGCACCGAACTCCAGTCGGTCCGATGGCTCGACCAGGTCACGGCTCCCGCGGTCGGCGCCCGGTTCGTCGGCCGGAGCAGGCACGAGTCGCTCGGTGAGTGGGAGACGACCTCCTACGTCGTGCGGTGCGAGAAGGACCAGGTGTTCGCCTGGGCGGTCTCGGACCCCGAACTCCCCAGCGCCGTATGGAGATTCACCCTCGACGTCACGGACGCAGGCACGGAACTGACCCAGTGGATGCAGATGGGCCCCGGCCGTTCGGGGCTCTCCTTCGCCATCGACCGGATGCCGGACAAGGAACAGAAGATCGTGTTCGTCCGGCTGCGGGAGTTCGAGCGGAGCATGGCCGGCACGGTCGACGCCATCAAGAAGATGGCCGAGGACACGGAAGGGGCCGGTGCGTGATGCGTACAGCCACGACGATCGAGGCGTCGACGGGACGCTGGAGCGAGACCGTCGACTTCGTGGTGGAGGCCGAGAAACTCGGGATGGACATCTGCTGGGTCGCGGAGGCCTGGGGTTCCGAAGCTCCCTCCCCTCTCGGCTACTTGGCGGCGCGGACCGAGCGGATGCTGCTGGGCTCCGGGATCATCCAGCTCGCGACCCGCACCCCGACCGCCATCGCGCGCGCGGCCCTGACCCTCTCCACCCTCTCCGAAGGTCGCTTCCTCCTCGGCCTCGGCTCCTCGGGCCCCCAGGTGATCGAGGGCCTGCACGGGGTGCCCTTCGCCCGCCCGCTGTCACGGATGCGGGAGACCGTGGACATCGTCCGCCAGGCGGTCGCGGGCGAGAAGATCGCCTACGAGGGGCGGGAGTTCACGATCCCGCTGCCGGGCGGCCGGGCACGGCCGATGCGGATGTCGATGCGCGCCGAGTACGACCTGCCCGTCTATCTGGCCACCCTGTCCCCCAAGATGCTGCGTCTCACCGGCGAAGTGGCGGACGGCTGGCTGGGCACGAGCTTCGTGCCGGAGGGCGCCAAGGAGGCGTACTTCGACCACCTGGACGCGGGCCTCGCCGCCGCCGGCCGTACACGTGCGAGCCTCGACGTGTGCCAGGGCGCCGAAGTGGCCTTCGCCGAGGACGAGGACGCCCTGCGCGCGATGGTGGCCGGCCGCAAGAAGGAGCTCGCCTTCAGCCTCGGCGGAATGGGCTCCGCCACCACGAACTTCTACAACGACGCCTACAGCAGGCAGGGTTGGGCGGAGATCGCCGCCGAGGTCCACGAACGCTGGCAGGCCGGGGACCGGGACGGGGCGGCGGGTCTCGTCACGGACGAGATGGTGCTCGGGACGACACTGATCGGTACGGAGGACATGGTGCGCGAGCGGCTGCGCGTCTGGCGCGCCGCCGGTGTCGACACCATCCGCTTCTATCCCGCGGGCGACACGCTCGACGCCCGGCTCACCACGCTGGGACGGGCACTCGATCTCGTACGCCGGACGGAGGCCGACGGCACGGACGGATGACGCGGGCGGGGCGGTGGTGCCCCGGCCCGCGAGCGGACCGACCGGATCCCGGACCCGGCGACCCGACATCCGGGATTGTTCACTTTGCGTGACGAAGTCGCTACATTCAGCGACGACCGGCCGTGATGATCACGGCCCGAGGCACGGAGCTGCCTTCATGCGACGCATCACTTCCAGGATCTGCACCCTCGCGGCCGCCACGCTGCTCGCGGTGACCGTCGGCCAGGCCGGACCGGCCGGCGCCGCCTCGGACGCCGCGTACTTCAACCTGCGGGACGTCACCGGCCACAACTTCGTCGTCGAGATCACCAGGCCGGGCCTGATCCAGGAAGCCCGTGACATCGTCAGGAACGGGGACCGCAAGGTCGTCATCGGCCGGATCATCAAGACCCAGGCCCGCTACAACCCCCAGTGGGACTTCCACTACAACCCCGACACGGTCAGCTTCGCCGACGCGGCCATCGAGGTCTGCGACGCCACCGTCCCCTATGTCGAGGACCACCTGGACGAGGCCGGCGGCGCCTTCCTGCCGGGCCTCTACTGGTGCCCCTGGACCGGACGCCTCACCGCCGAACTCTCCGCGCCGTAGGACACCCCCGCACGCGACGGGGCCGGCCGTCCCGACCGGGACGGCCGGCCCCGCCCCGCCCGGTCCGGGCACCGGCCGGTGAGCGGTATCGGCGCGGACACCGGAACAAGGGCGAAGCCGCGGCCGTGCGGGGCTACTTGAGCTCGGCGTCGGTGTAGTAGCCGGTCGCGACCAGGGCGACCTCGTAGTTGGACTTGTCGACGCTCTTCGGCTGCAGCAGATAGGCGGGCACGGCCTTGGCGCCGTTGTCGTACGTCCGGGTGTCGTTGACCCTCACCTGCTGGTGGGTGAGCACCGCGTCGACCATGGTCGCGGTGATGTCCGCGAGCTCCCGGGTGTCCTTGTACACGGTCTGCGCCTGTCCGCCCTCGATGATCGACTTCACCGAGGCGAGTTCGGCGTCCTGGCCGGTGATGACCGGCAGCGGTTTGGCGGCGGTCCCGTAGCCGTCGGCCTTGAGCGCGCCCAGGATGCCCATGGAGATGCCGTCGTAGGGCGACAGGACCGCGTCGACCTGCTTGGTGCCGTACGAATTGGCGAGGATGCCGGTCATGCGCTTCTTGGCGGTGGGGCCGTCCCAGCGCAGGGTCGTCACGTCGCTGAGCTCGGTCTCGCCGGACTGGACGATCAGCCGCTTGCTGTCGAGGTACGGCTTCAGAAGGTGCATGGCGCCGTCGAAGAAGTACTTGGTGTTGTTGTCGTCGGGCGAACCCGCGAAGAGCTCGATGTTGAACGGCCCCTTGCCGTCCTCCAGACCGAGCTTCTCCACTATGTAACGCGCCTGGAGCCGGCCCACCTGCTCGTTGTCGAACGAGGCGTAGTAGTCGACGTTCTTGGTGCCGAGAATGAGCCGGTCGTAGGAGATCACCGGGATCTTGGCGTCGGCGGCCTGCTGGAGCACGTTGTTCAGCGACTTGTTGTCGATGGCCGCGACGATCAGGGCGCTGACGTGCTGGGTGATCAGCTCCTGGATCTGCGACACCTGGTTCTTCGGGTCGTCGTCGCCGTAGACCAGCTTCGTCTTGTACCCCTTGGCCTGAAGGTCCTTGACGACGTTCTTGCCGTCGGCGATCCAGCGCTCGGAGGCCTGGGTGGGCATCGCGATGCCGATGGTGCCGCCCTCCGGGCTGTCCTCGCTGTCCTTGCCACAGGCGGACAGGGTGAGAGCGACGGAGACGGTTCCGGCGAGGGCGGCGAGGCCGGCTCTTCGGTTGCGCATGATGATCGATCCTTGTTCTTCTCGTCGTTGAGGAGATGACGGCATATCAGGTGACTGCGGAAAGGTATGAGGCCGGACGGAGGCGACCGCCACCGACGGGTTCCGAGCGCGACCCTCGGAACGGACGGAGGGAGATCCGTGGAGGCGGACACGGGCCGAACCTCACATGGAGCGGCATACACCGCGGTACGTCGGCTCGGCGGCCTCGCGGTTCGGCCCACGGCCGCCGAGGGCGCCACAACCCTTGGTTCATCACCACGGGCGTGGACTACCGGGGATTCCCCGCGAGATGACCGGTGGCCGGGTCGCTCGGCTTGAACGGGATTGGTGCTCAGAAGCCTCCGTGTCTCGCAGATTGCCGCTCGGTGCGCCGACGGCGCCCGGCACCGCCGGAGGCCTCGGCCCCGACGATCCCCCTACCGGCGTGCACCTCGGCGCATGTCGGCCCGCGCCACGGCACACCCCAGCCAGACGTGCGCCAACTTCATTGATGCGCAGGCCTGTTGCCCTTCACCGTTCGAAATATCGCCACGCATTCGGAACGTTGGCGTGACACTAGGTAGCGAGGATGCGGAGTGTCAACGGGGCAAACAGGTAACGATCCCGGTAAGGCTGTGGAGATCACCTTTGACCTCGGGCGGAACCTTTGTGGTGACGCCGGCCGGGCCCCCTCCCGGCAGGAGTAGCGGAATTCGGCGGGCGTCCGGCCCGGCCCGGCCGCGTGGCACGACACCTCCGCGGCCGCCGCTCCACCGCCGACGGGGTGACGCCGCCTCCTCGGCGGGCGCGTTCGCGCGATCATCCGCTTCGTTGTCCGGAAGACACGCGGCGGACGCTATGATCCGTGATCACGCGAACACGATCCGCGTCGGACATCGGTACGGCGCGCCGCTCCGGCCTGCGCGCTGCGCGCCGCGTCGCCGCCTGATCCTGGGGAGGGAGCATCCGTGCGACAGGTGACGACCGGCGACATCACCGGCGGTGCGGGCACCCGCCCGACCGCTCGACGACGATTCCCGAGCCGCCCGCCCCTCGGCCCACCGGGCGACATCCCCGGCCCACAGGCCGAGTTCGGCTGTCGGCACATCGACTGTGTCCGTGGCGTGTGCTCACGGCACGCGACAGGCCACCGGGTACAGGCGGCCGAACGGACCCCCGTTCTCGTCGCTCCTCGAACGGCAGCCGGGAGGAGGCGCGGCACAAGGCGGCCAGTCGGCGGCGTCCCACACCGGACCGACGCCGGCTGCCCCCGTCGGCCGGTCTTTCGGCCACCGCACGGACTGCCTGCCGCCGTACCGAGCCCCACTGCCGACATCCACACGGATCGCCGCACAGCTGCGCCGAGGTGCCGTCGCGGAACCGCTGTCCCTCCACCGTGTCGCCGCTCGGGGCCCGGCGGTTCCCGCCCCCGTGTCGACCGGGGTGCCGCATCCGCGTAAGAGGCCCTAACAGAAGCTGTTGATCATGTGACTTTCGGTTGGGATGGTCGTTGGTCTGGTCGTGGGAAAGCGTCAGTCGCGACCGTGGATCGTGTCGGATGAACTGTGGTCGCTCATCGAACCGTTGTTGCCCGTGCCGGCACCGAAGCTGGCGGAGGGCAGACCGCGTGTGCCGGACCGGCAGGCCCTGTGCGGGATCCTGTTCGTCCTGCACACCGGGATCCAATGGGAGTACCTGCCGCAGGAGTTGGGCTTCGGCTCGGGCATGACCTGCTGGCGGCGTCTGGCCGCCTGGAACGAGGCCGGAGTCTGGGACGCGCTGCATCTTGTGCTGCTGAAGAAGCTGCGGTCGAAGGACAAGCTGGACTGGTCGCGGGCGGTGATCGACTCCTCCCATGTCAGGGCAGCCCGACGCGGCCCAAAAGCGGACCCAGCCCGGTCGACCGCGCACGACCAGGCAGCAAGCACCACGTCCTGACCGACGCCCAAGGCATCCCCCTCGCCGTGTCGCTGACCGGCGGAAACCGCAACGACGTCACGCAGTTGCTCCCGTTGGTGGACAAGGTTCCGGCCGTGGCCGGACGCGTCGGCCGGCCCAGACGCCGCCCCGACGCACTACTCGCCGACCGCGGCTACGACCACGACAAGTACCGCCGCCTGCTATGGGACCGCGGCATTCGCCCGGTCATCGCCGAACGAGGTGTGGAACACGGCTCCGGCCTGGGCGTTTTCCGCTGGGTCGTCGAGAGGACCATCGCCTGGCTGCACGGCTTCCGCCGCCTACGCGTCCGCTGGGAACGACGAGACGACATCCACGAAGCCTTCCTCGGCCTCGCCACCTGCCTCATCACCCACCGCCACGTCCAACGCCTTTGTTAGGACCTCTAAGTCGTCGTCTCCGACCGACGGCCGTGTCGCCGCCCGCAGACCCGACCTGACGAGGACGGCGGGCTCTGGTCGCCAAGACCCTCGTGGACAGTGGTGCGACCCAACTGCCCACGGGCTCAGGTTTGTTCGTCGACGTCCGTCGTCCCGAGCAGTCGCTCGTCACCACAGGAGCCGAACAGGAGCCCACAGGAACGGCCCGTCGAGCAGGCACACGCGTCCGAGGCGGTTCGGCGGGTGCGCCACGTCCCCGCTGCCCCCCGCACTCCACACCGCGTGACGACGCGCCGCTGCCGCCCGGCGTCGGCACGATCGAGCCGTGACGATGGTGCGACCGCCGCAAAGGGCGGGTTCGCGCTCCGCACCACGACCCGCTGGTGAGGTGTGAGAACCGCCGCGGACGCCGTCCGGGGGACCAACAGGCCCCGCCCCGGCACCTCATGGACCGGGGCCCACTGGGACCCGTGAGCCGGTCACGGGTCGTCCGCTGTCGCGAGTGCCCACCCATCCGCACCCTCTCGCCGGACTGCGCGGAGACGCTCGGCAACAACGCCGGAGGGCCCCCGGACGGTACCGGGGGCCCTCCGCGCGGGGTCGTCCGCCGATGCCTCGGCGGTCCTCCCGGTGCGTCGACTCGGGTCGAAGGTGTCAGTGCGGTACGGGAGTTGCCCCCGCCGGAACGGCCGCCGGCCGCGGGACCAGCAGACGCTGCGCCAACTCGCCGAAGACCAGGCCGAATCCGGTCCACAGCGTGATCTGGATGGCGAGAGCCGAGGTACGGAACCGCCACAGCAGGGTGGCCGGGAAGTCCTTCGGCACCTCGTTGATGACCGGAAGGACCGCGAAGGCGATCCCGATCACGAGCGCGAAGAAGACGACCGCGGCGACGGTCGCGTGCCAGTTGCCCCATCGGGGTGCGAGTCGCTTGCCGAGGATCACCGCGGCGATCGCGAGCAGGACACTGAGCACCATCATCAGGAAGTACAGCGTCGTGCGCTTGCCGATGGTGTCGGGGTCGCCGACGGACGGCGGATTGGCCGGGTACTTCAGGAACGGCACGACGTACACGGCGACGAGCGCGCAGCCGGACAGCAGCAGCGCCGTCGCGCGCGGGCTGAAACGGCCCACGCGGCCGAGCGCGAAGCAGTACGCGAGGGCGGCGATGCCACCGAAGGCGACCCCGTAGATCAGCACACCGGTGGCGAGACCACCGGTGGACTGCAGGCTACGGCTGACGATCTCGACCTCGTGGCCGTGTGCCGGGGCATGGGCCTCTTCGAATCCGATGGCGTCGTCGACGCTGGGCTCACCCAGGAAGTAGGCGACGACGAGGGCCAGCACACCGGCGGCGAGGCCGGCGAGCATGCCCCGCACCAGAAGGTTTCTGACGGTTGCGGAGTTCATGGGTGCGCGGTGTCCCTCGTCAGTGGCAGGGGAAGCCGAGAAGGTGGCGGGCGTCGTGCACCCACTCGTGAACGTCCTCGCCGGAGACGACGGCGGTGGCGCCCTGTTCGGCGCCGACGAAGTAGAGCAGGACCAGCATCAGGATGCCGAAGAAGACCGCCCAGGGCACGATCGTGCCGATCGGCAGTTTGGCGGGGATCGGGGTGGCTGTCGGCGGAGCGACGGTCTGCGCCATGGCAGGACCTCCTCGGGAGTTCGCGTCCCATCTCGGTGGTGCACAGGACGACAGCTGCGGGTCTGACTTGAGAGATCCCCATGGAACGGGGACCTCGTTCACAGTGGCGCGACCGTGCCGGATTTCCACCGGCTTCCGCCATGCCGTCGTCGATATCGCACTGACCGTACCGCGTGCCGGGTTCACGGCCAAGACCGTCCCCTATGCCGTGATCTTCGTCTCGCCGGGCGGCGCGGACCGCCGTGACCTGTGGGTCAGCGGTCGGCGGAGCGGGCCGCCCGCCCCTCCGTCGCGGAGCTGAATGCCTGTCTCCGTCCGGTGGCCGTGAACTCCACGCCGGGGGTGCGCCGTTCGGGACGAGCCCCGTCGGCGTGGGGCGGCATGGTCACCCCACGCCGGTCGGCGGGACGGTCGGCGCGGAGCATGCCCTGCCCCGGTCTGTCGCACCCGGCGGCTCGGTCACCGAGGTGCCTCACCCGGGAAGTCGGCGCGGGAGAGGCCGAGTTCACGCGCGCCGATCGGCGCGAGGAAGCCGGCTACGTCCGCGTCGGTGACCTCGGCGAGCGTCGCCGGTGACCAGCGGGGGTCGCGGTCCTTGTCGATGAGCTGGGCGCGGACCCCCTCGACGAAGTCGGGCCGGGTGAGTGCCGCGCAGGAGACGCGGTACTCCTGGTCGAGCACCTTCTCCAGGGAACTGGCGCCGCGGGCCGCGCGCATCGCGGCGAGAGTGACCTTGAGCGCGGTGGGTGACCTGGTGAGCAGGGTCTCGGCCGCCTCCTTGGCCGCGCCGTCCCCGTGGTCCTGCAGGCGGGCGACGATCTCCTCGACGGTGTCGGCGGAGTAGCAGGCGTCGATCCAGTGCCGTGCCTCCGCGAGCACTCCGGCCGGCGCGGCCCCGGCGTGACGGTCCAGCACCTCCCGTACCGGCGCGTGCGCGAGCTCCTGGAGCAGCCGCGGCAGGGAGTCGGACGGCACGAAGTGGTCGGCCAGTCCGCACAGCAGGGCGTCACCCGCGCCGACCGCGTTTCCGGTCAGTGCCAGATGGGTGCCGAGTTCGCCGGGCGCGCGGGCGAGGAGAAAGGTGCCGCCCACGTCCGGAACGAAGCCGATGCCCGTCTCGGGCATCGCGATCCGGGAACGCTCGGTGGTGATCCGTACGCCGCCGTGGGCGGAGACCCCGACACCGCCGCCCATGACGATGCCGTCCATCACGGCGACATACGGTTTCGGGTAGCGCGCGATACGGGCGTTGAGCCGGTACTCGTCCCGCCAGAAGGCCGTCGAGGCCGTGCCGTCCCCGTGCCGGGCGTCGTCGTGGATGGCCCGGATGTCGCCGCCCGCGCACAGACCCCGCTCCCCCGCACCGGTCACCACGACGGCCCGCACGGCCGGGTCGTGTTCCCAGGCGGTGAGCGCGGAGTCGATGTGGCGCACCATGGTGTGGGTGAGGGCGTTGATCGCCCGGGGCCGGTTGAGCGTGAGGTACGCCGCGCGTCCCTCGGTGCGCAGGAGGACGGAGTCGTCGGTGCCGGTGGCCGCCCGGGCGTCCTGGGTGCCGGTCATCCGAAGACCTCCGCCGGGCCGCGGGCCGCGATAACGCGCATGATCTCGATGGTTCCTTCCAGGATCCGGGGACGTCGACGTTCAGCCTACGAGCAGGCGCGGACCGCGTTCCGCCGCGTCGGGACCGAGGAGGCCGCGGTCACGTTCGGCCCCGGCCCCGGGCCGCATGGACAACAGCTCGGACCGAGGCGGCCACGGCACGGTCCCGGCGTCCGCCGCCACGGCGGGCAGGGTTTCCGTGTCCGCGGCCATGGCATGCGCACATGTCTCCGCCCTCCGCGCGGATACGTATGCCGGTGTCGGCATGTCCCGGACCCTGCTCCCGGCCGGACGACCGGGAGCAGGCCGCCCCGTCACGAGAACCTGTGGAGCGGCCCTGTCCACCCGGCCCTCTACATCTTCATGCCGGAGTGCCCCGGCTCCTTCGCGCTCATCCCCATGTCACCGTTCATCCCCATCAACATGTCGTGGATGCCGTGGACGGCCGGAGGCATGATCACGAAGGGACGCATCATGCCCTCGTCCTCGTGGTCGAGGATGTGGCAGTGGTACATCACCTTGCCGGTCTGCCTCGCCAGCCGTCCGGCGACCGTGACCAGGGTGTTGGCGTTGACCGTGATGGTGTCCTTCCAGCCGGACTCCTCGGGTGCGACCGGCACGGCCGCACCCAGGGTGATCGGCTTCGTCGTCCGCCCGGCGGCGAAGTCCATGCCGGAGCCGTCCACCGTTCTCCGGTCCACGACCTGGAAGTTCATCAGGTGGATGTGCATCGGATGATAGATGGGCACCCCGGCCGGCGCGACGCTGACGAAGTGCCACTTCTCCCAGGTACCGGACGCCGCGAAGAACGACGTGGTGTCCTCGAACATGGTCCCCGTCCGCCGCAGCGTCCTGGTCCCGCCGGGCATGTCGATCTTCACGATCCCGCTGCCGGATGCCGTGTCGGCCGCGACCTCCCGCATCTCCCACAGCTGCGGCATGGCACCGGTCCTGTCGAAGGAGAGCACGACGAAGCGCTCGGTGGCGCCGTGCGGCACATCGGCCGCGGTGATCTTCCGGAAGGTGGGTGACAACGTTGTCGGCACCGTGTACGCGGCGCGAAGCCGGTTCTCGACACGGAACTGCATGACCTCCGGGAACGGGATCATGAAGTCGGGAAGCGCCGCGCCCACGGCCTGGCCCTCGATCGTGTTGACGAGCTTGAGCCGCCTGCCGGCGAAAGCGGCAAAGTCGATGACGACGTCGGCGCGTTCCGCCGGGGAGAGCGACAGTGTCTCGGCGATCGTCTGCGGCCTGCCCAGCAGACCCAGGTCGGTGCCGACCAGCTTCATGACGCCCCGGACGAGCTTGCCGGTGTCCTCGTCGACGACGGCCAGGCGGTAGACACGAGCGCCGGAGACGTTCACCAGACGCAGCCGGTAGGCTCGTGCCTCCACGTCGAGATACGGCCAGACGACCCCGTTGACCATCGTGAAGGGGTTGAGCGTGGCGAGCGCCGGGGGGATCGCGCCGGGCATCGGCGCGTCGGGGCCGCCGATGATGCGCTTGACGAGGATCTGCCCGGTGAGCCGCCCCTTGGCGTCCGTCTCGAAGTTGACGTCCTGGAGGGTGAGGGGAATCTCGTGGTCGCCCCGCGGCAGGTCGAGACGGGCCTCCTCCTTGTCGCGCACCATGTAGTTGCCGATGAGTCCGGCGGCGACATTCAACGAGGTCACGGACATGGCGTGGTCGTGGTAGAAGAGGTGCGCCGCCTCCTGGTCGTTGGCGTACTCGGCCAACTGCCCGTCGCCCGCGGTCACTCCGTATTCGGCGGCGCCGTCACTGAGGGCGTTCTGGTGTCCGCCGTGCACGTGGACCGTCGTCCACGCCGTCAGGGCGTCGACCTCGGGCCGGGCGAACCCGCCCTCGGAGCCGGGACGGTTGTAGGGAAGCAGTCCTGGTCCGGGGCCTTCCGGGTGCACCCATACCGCCTTGACGGGTGTGGTGCCCGTCAGCTTGTTGTTCCAGGCGACGCGCGCCTTCTGTCCGCCGCGGGCCTCGAGGGTGGGGCCGGGGAAGTGGCCCGCGTAGGTCCACAGACGAGTGGACGGCATCTGGGAGTGCAGACGCACACGTGCGCTGACGAGATCGATCTCCGTGATGTCGTCGCCGCGGAGCCGCAGCGTCGGGGGAATGCGCAGTGGGTCCTTGAACGGTGTCAGATGGGTGGAGGTCGGTTCTCCGGCTCCCTCGAGGATGTCGGCCGCCACCGGCTTCTCGTTCGTCGAGTTGTTGCCCTTGAGGAGGCCGGCACCGCCGACGGCGACGGCCGCCGTGGTGAAGCCGGCCATGCCGAGGAGCGACCGCCTGGTCGTGTCTGCCATGGGAATGCGTGTCCTGTTTCGGTGTGAGGGCGCGACGAGGCGCCCGTCGGAGCCGTGAAGGCTCCCGGGTGGGGACATGCCCGGCCATGCGTGCGCGGCATGGCCCGGGCTGAGGGGGGCGAGGTGCCGCAAGGCCTTGGCGGCTCGTTTCGTACTGCTCCCCGCGGTGCGTCCCCGCTCGTACCGATGATCGATCGACAGGCAGGCGGACGGACGAACGGGACAGACGGTAGGTGGGTCTGCCCGTGCTCGTGGGACGGCGGGGTCGACGGACCGGTTCCGGCGCGGAATCCGGTCCACGAGGGTCGTGCGGACGGCCGAAAGGTCACGTGGGGCGGATACCGCCACGTCAGGAACCTGACGTTTTCCCGCACCGCGCCCAAGATCCTTGCTTCGGCAACTAAGTAGATCATTCGAAGGTTGACCGTGCAAGTTGTGTGAGCGGACGGCGGCGATTCTGCTCATACGTTTCGACACGTATCTACTGTCGGAGGCGCCGACGGCGACGGCCCACACCGCGACACACCCGCCGCCCCGAAGCCCCATCGAGGCCGCCGCGACACGGAGGAGCTGTACATCCGCCAGGGTGCCCCGACGTCGCGACGGCCTGTTTGCGTCACACGGCGATCCTCTGGTGTACTTACTTGCATCGACAAGTACATGTGTGACTTCGCTCCTCGATCCCTTCGGTACGGCCCGCCGGTTCCGGCGGATCCTCACCCGTCGTGTCACGTGCGACAGCCCGATCGGCCGCGCACGCGGCAGGGAATCCGGGGGTTCCCGTCAAGGTCCGGCGAACTCGACGCCAAGGCCGCCGACGACGGTCTTCAGGCGTCCGGGCGTCCTCGCGCACCCGGCGGGGATGCCGACCACCACCGATCCGCCCGGTGCCTCCGGGCGACGTCACCGCCGTTCACCGAGGCGGACCGGCACCCGGTCCGCGTCGCTTGCCTCGGGTCAGCGGGCGACGGGCCGGCCCGCTGGGGCGACGGGACGGCGGCGCCGGACGGGCCGGCCCGCTGGGGCGGGGGAACAGCGGGCCGGCCACGGCGGACCCGGCCCAGGACCGAGTCACGTAGGAAGGTTTTCCACCGTGCGCGTTCTCTTCTTCAGCAATCCGTTGGTCGCCCATCTCCTCCCCCAGTTCCCGCTGGCGCGAGCACTGCGCGGACAGGGGCACACCGTCGCATTCTCCACCGCCGAGGTCATGGCCCCGTGGCTCGCGCCGGAGGATTTCGAGCTGCTGCTGTCCGGACCCTCCGCGGAGGAGGTGACCGGCGAAGTCGCCCGCAGAACCGGCGCCGACATCCTGTTCAGCCCGACGTCCCAGCTGGTCGGCGCGTACTTCGCCGGAGCACGTGTCGACCTCTCCCTCGACGAGGCGCTGGCGGCCGCGCGGTACTGGGAGCCCGACCTGATCCTCCATGAGCACCTGGACTTCGTGGGGCCGCTCGTCGCGGCCGTGCTCAAGCTGCCGTCAGCCGCAGTAGCCACCGACCCCGCGCTGGAGCCGGACGTCACGGAAGCCCTCACGGCAGCGGCGCGCACGCGCTGCCTCGAACGCGGTCTCGAACTCCCGTCCCGTGTGCCGTCCGGCCGCTGGCTGCTGGACCTCTGCCCGCCGAGTCTGCAGCGCCGCGGTGCGCTATCGCCACGCGAGCGGATCGCGCTGCGGCCCGAACCTCACGAAGGCCCGGCGGGCCCGACGCGAGCACGCCGCGCACCGGTGGGTGACCGCCCGCGGGTGCTGGTCGGACTCCCTCACGCTGCCGGGGCAACGGCGGGCCTGGGCCCGGTCCTTCGTTCGCTGGGCACCCTCGACGTCGATCTGGTGGCCACGACGCCGGGCGATCCCGGCGAGGGCCCCGGCCTCGAACCGGGCCGCGTCGAACTGCTCCCCTTCACCCCTGCGGCGGAGCTGCTGGAGAACGTCTCGGCCGTGGTCCACCACGGAGGCTCGGGCAGCACGTTCGCCGCGGCGGCCAGAGGCATCCCGGCCGTCGTCGTACCCGGATCGGAGGCCCAGCAGCGGCAGGCGGAACCCCTCGCGGCGGCGGGAGCCGGACTCGTCCTGCCTCCCGGGCGGCAGGACCCCGCGTCGGTCACCACCGCGGTCGGGCGCCTGCTCGCCGACCCCGGCTTCACCGTCGCCGCGCACCGGGTACGGGACGAGATCGCCGCCATGCCGTCGGCCGTCCAGGTGGCCGAGTGGCTCGTCGCCTCGGTCTCCGCGCGGCGCGGGCGGTAGGGAACTCCGGCGTACGCGTGGGAGGAGACACCCCGCGTCCTTCCTTCCGACGGCTCCCGCGCACCGCGAACGGCGCTGTCCCGCGAACGAGCCTCTCTCCTGTGTGGACTCGTCCCCTGGGCGGGCCCGCTCCCGGGCGGTGTCCGGCGTGCGCGGGCATCCTGTTCCGGCCAGTACGGTACGTATCTGCGGCGTGGCCCCACGGCCCGCTGCCGGCGGACCAGGAAGCGGAGAAGAACACCGGATGAGCGCACGTTTCGAGGAGATCGACTGGCGGCCGACGCCCATGGGCGAGATCAGTCTGCGTCGCCGCCGGCATCCGGTGTCGGGAGAGGATGTGTACGAGGTCAAACTCGGCGACGAGTACCTGATGTCGAGCCTCTTCACCGAAGGGGAGGTCGAGCTCGCCCGGCTGGGTCTGGCGGAACTGCCCGACGGCCCGCTCGACGTCGCCGTGGGCGGACTCGGGCTCGGGTACACGGCGAGGGCCGCGCTGGACGACCCCCGAGTGGGTTCGCTGATCGTGGTCGACGCGCTGGCCGAGGTGATCGACTGGCATCGCCGCGGGCTCGTGCCGCTGGGCGCCGGCCTGGTGTCGGACCCCCGGTGCAGGCTGGTGCGCGGGGACTTCTTCGCCATGGCCGCGGGAAGCGCGGAGGCTGGTGGTCCGGTACCCGCGGACGGTCCGCCGGATGAGAACGCGCACGGCGTGGCGGGCGGGGCGGTGCGCGGGCTCGACCCGGAGACTCCCGGGCGCCGTTTCCACGCGATCCTGCTGGACGTCGACCACTCACCGCGCCATGTGCTGCACCCCGGCCACGCCGCGCTCTACCGCCGGGAGGGGCTGGCGGCCCTGGCGGAACTCCTCCTCCCAGGAGGCGTGTTCGCGCTGTGGTCGAACGACCCGCCGGACGCCGAGTTCGCTTCGGTGCTCGCGGAGGTCTTCGTGGAGACCTCCGCGCACGTGGTCGACTTCGACAATCCGCTCCAGGGCGGGACCGCGGCCAACACGGTCTACGTGGCTCGCAGGAGTGCCGGGTGACCTGACCCGGGGCCGACCGGCCGAACGGGTCGGACGGGTCGGACAGTTCGAGCAGATGGGAGAGTGCCGCTCCGCGCCGAGGACCGGCACTCTCCCCGCTCGGCCGTGGGTCGCCCGTCGCCCCGACGGGCCCGGGTTCGGCGAGGGTGTGGTTGAACTAGCCGGTGTAGGCCTCCAGTTCCGACAACTGCGCGGCCGGCCAACCGGTGTTGCCCGTGACGGTGACCCTAAGGTAGCGGGTGGAGGCGGAGCCGGGCAGGGTGATGGTCACGGTGTTCCCGCTGCCCGGACTGAAGGTGTAGCCCGCCGAAGCCTTGAGCGTGGTCCAGGTGCTGTTGTCGGCGCTGCCCAGGATGCTGAGCGTCTGGGTGCGGGCGGCCCAGGCGGCCGCCGGGGGGAGCTTGAGGACGACACGCTTCACCGCCTTCGAGGCACCCAGGTCGACCGTGGCCGACTGGGGGAAGGAGTTGTTCGCGCTCTCCCAGTAGGTGTCGGCGTTGCCGTCGACGGCGTTGGCGGCACGGTAGACGTCGGTGTGACTGGTCTCGGTGACGGGCCGGTTCTCGGCGAGGTTGACGGTGTCGTCCGTGGGCGGCTCGGTCGGCGGGTCGGTGGGCGGGTCCGTCGGCGGCGGTGTGCCCCCGCCCGGTACTCCCCCGTTGGTCCACTTCGGATCGGGCCAGGTGCCGGTACAGACCGGCGGATCGGCGTACCAGCCGCTGTTGCCCGCGCCGCGGGTGATCGCGAACCCGGATCCGATGCAGTTGTGGATCGGGTTGGGCTGGCCGATGTGGGTCGCGGTGACGTCGCTGAACGACGCCGTGCCGGGAGCCTGGATCTGCAGGGCGTAGGTACCGGCTCCGTCGATCCGTACGTGATCGAAGTGGAGCCCCCGTGTCGCCCCTTCGATCAGCATGATCGCGGCGTACGAGCTGTCGAGGATCTCGCTTTCGGTGATGTTGATGGTCGCGTCGACGGGTTCGTTGAGACCGCTGAACCAGACGGCTCCGACGCCGAACTGCCAGTTGTAGTCGTTGTTTCCGGTTCTGATCAGGGTGTTGCGGGCCGCCGTGATGGTCCCCGAGACGGCGGTGCCCTGACCGGAGTTGACGCCTGGATAGCGGTTGGCGATGTGCAGGCCGCCGCCGTTGGTGACGGTGTCCGCCATGACGTTGTCGGAGATCGTGATGTCCTTGCCGCCGTACGTCACGATGTTGTTGGCCAGGATCGGCAGGACCACGGTGTTGAAGGTGAACTTGTTCTTGACGTTGGGCACGCTCTCCGCCCACATCGCCAGTCCGTCGTCACCGGAGTTGCGTACGAAGGTGTTGGTGACCGTCGAATTGGTGACGCCCATGTGGAAGTTGACGCCGTCGGCCGTCTGATCGAGGATGCGGCTGTTCTTGATGGTGAAGTTGTCCATCGGGCCGTCCATCCAGGCCCCGCACTTCGTGTGCTGCATCCACACGTCGTCGACGGTCGAGTTCGACAGGGCGCCACCGATGGCGTTGACCTGGTCGTCGTCCACCCGCTCGCGGATGTCACCGATGATGGCGAAGTCCTTGAGGGTGACGTTCTTGCTGCCGCCCTGGTTGGCGTACTTGCCGTAGACACCGACGGCCTTGGCCCTGTTCGACGGGTCACGGCCGGTCAGCACGCTGTACCAGGGCCCCGCCCCCGCCAGGGTCACCTGGTCCACGACGATGTGGTCACGCACGTCGTAGGTGCCCTGCGGGATGTAGACCGTCCGGCCCTGCGCCTTGCCGGCGTCCACCGCGGCCTGGATCTTGGCGGTCGAGTCCGAGGCGCCGGTGGGGTCGGCGCCGAAGTCACTGACGACGTCGAGAGCTCCGGACGGCTTGCCGAGGGGAGCGGCCACCTGCTCGAAGTCGGCGAGGTCGATGGTGAACGTCGGTGAGTCGCTGGTGGAGGAGACCTGCAGCCGCACCTTGCTGCCCGCCGGCAGCGTGGAGCCGAACATGGTCCTGGTCTCGTCGTAGAAGTGGTGCGGGTTGGTGTCGCCGGGGTTGTTGTTGAAGGGGTAACCGCCGTAGTACCAGCCGTACTTGGATGTCACCGGCACGGTCTTGAGCTGGTTGCCGTCGACCTTGAGGTCCATCGTGGCGCTGCGGCCGGTGCCGGCGGAGTTGTCGGGCAGCGAGTAGCGGAACGACATGGCGTTGGCGGGAGCCGTCAGGGTGAACTCGACGTACTCGCCGGTCGCGTCGAGCGTCACCGCCTGGCGGCCCGAGGCCTCGGAGGGCAGTCGGCCGTACAGCCGGTCCGGGCCGATCAGGGTGCCGTTCGTCGCGGCGTACTCGGCCTCCTGTTCCTTGAACGGCACAGTGGCACCCCGGCCGGAGACACCGACCGGTGAGGGGGCGGGGACACCGGCCGCGGAGGCGGCAGGAGCGGAGAGTGCCACGGCGGCGATCGCGCCGGCCGCGGCCAGAGCGAGCGACACCGAGGCCGAGAGGCCGCGTTGCAGCGTTCTGCGTCTGGAGGAAGGAGTCACCGTCATGCGTCCTTCGGGGTTCGTGGGGGTGCGCGGACGCGAGAAGGCTAGAAGCGCGGACGTAGGAAGTCTATGAGTGTGCGCAAAATCCGAATGACCCGACGCAAATTTGCGACGAGCTCGGCGAGAGATCGCTCCCTCGCCATCGCCCCGCTCCCGCCCGGGGCCGCGCTGACCGGTGCGGGGCTGAGAAGCGCCCCGGGCGGGCGGACCGTAGCGTGAAAGGGCACGTCGGGCAGCGGAGCACGGGCAGGCAGGAGGTGAACATGCAGGGGATGGACTACGAGTCCCTGTTCGCCGCCATGCCGAGTCCGTATCTGGTAGTGGGCCGGGACCTGGTGATCGTGGAGGTCAACCAGGCCTATCTGGAGGCGACGGGCCGCGGCAGGGAGGACCTGCTCGGGCGGCACATCTTCGACGCCTTCCCGGACAACCCCGACGATCCCGAGGCCGACGGCGTGCGGAATCTGAGCGCCTCGCTCGACCGGGTACTGACCACACGCGCGCCGGACACGATGGCGCTGCAGCGCTATGACATCGCGGTCGCGGGCAGACCGGGGACCTTCGAGGAGCGGTGGTGGTCGCCGATCAACACCCCGGTCGTCGGACAGGACGGCCAGGTGGCCTGGATCATCCACCGGGCGGAGGACGTGACCGCGTTCGTCCGGGCCCGCGCCGCCGGTAAGGGCTTCGAGAAGCGTCTGACGGAGCGCGACGCCCTGGAGGCCGAACTGTACGGCCGGGCGCGCGAACTCCAACGGCTCAACGACGAACTGCGCAACGCCCACACCCGCGAGCGGCAGGTCGCCGTCACGCTGCAGGAGGCCATGCTGCAGTCGCCGGACCTCGCCCGGCACCAGAACGTCGCGGTGCGCTACCTGCCCGCGGCCGGCTCGCTCAACGTGTGCGGTGACTGGTACGACGTGGTCGACCTGGCGGACGGCCGCTTCGCGGTGGCGGTCGGCGACGTCGTGGGCCACGGGCTGGAGGCGGCCGCGGTCATGGGAATGCTGCGCAGCGCCCTGAGCGCGGCGATCCGCGCACTGGAGCGGCCCGCCCAGGCACTCGAGGTGCTGGGTCTGTACGCCCGCTCGCTGGAGGGCGCACTGAACACCACCGTCGTCAAGGCGATGGTGGATCCTCGCAGTCACTTGATCATCTACAGCAACGCGGGGCACCCGCCCCCCGTCCTGGTGCACCCGGACGGTACCTGCATGCTGCTGGACGATGCCGTGGACCCGCCGCTCGGAGCACGCCCCCAGCACGTTCCCCGCCCTCAGGCGGGCCAGCCCTACAATCCCGGCGACACCCTCGTCCTCTACACCGACGGGCTCATCGAGCGCCGCGACGAGGACATCGACGCGGGGCTCTCCCGGCTGACCGAGGCGCTCGGGCGCCACAGTTCCCTGAGCCCGGACCACCTCGCGGACACCCTGCTCGCGGATCTCGGTCTCGCCCACGGAGCCCATGACGACATCGCCCTGGTGGTGGTCCGACTGTGATGTCCCGAGCCCGTCGACGCCGGGCCCGGGACATCACGCCGGCACACGTGTCGGTCCGCTCCGGGGGATTCAGGACTGCGGACGTCGCCCGTGATTGGCCGCGTGCTTACGGCGGGCCTTCTTCTTCCGGCGTCGCTTCGAGGACATGGACAGCCTCCTGACACGCTCGGGGCATTTCGGCCAACCATCATTTCACAGGGCGCCCGACCCGGCGATCCGCCGGTGCGGCCGGCTCGACGCCCGGCGCAACGCGTTCGGGGACAACCTGGTCCAGCACACGGCCGCGGAAACCCTCCGGCGGTCGCAGACCGGACGAATCAGGGACGACACCTCGGCTCGACGTCTGGTCGGGGATCACGGTGGACCTCTGATACAGGCGGGTACGGTACGGCAGTTGACCAGAGGTACCTGCCCAACGGCACATCTTCATCAACGAGTTGAGGCATCACGTTTTTCCTGTCGCGTCCGGATGTCTGGCGCCCGCGGCCGCCTCCGGCAGAGGAGGTGTCCGCGCGTACGGACCTGTCCGTCGTGCGGCCATCCCCCGCTCGTCACACAGTGCTCAGTGCGTGACGATGCCCACGACGAGGTTGATGGCGGTGGCGAGGATGCTGGTGCCGAAGACGTACGACAGGAGACAGTGCCGTAGCACCATGGCCCGGATCGCCGGACTCGAGACGCTGGTGTCCGAGACCTGGTAGGTCATCCCCAGGTTGTAACTGAAGTAGAGGAAGTCCCGGTACGCCGGGGGCTGTTCGGAGTTGAAGTCGATCCCGCCCACGGACTCCGGGTAGTACAGGTAGGCGTACCGGGTGGCGTACATCAGGTGGAGCGCGGCCCAGGCCGTGAACACTCCGGCGAGGGCCGTGGCGGCGTGGACGGGGTCGGAGTCGCCGACCAGGAGCACCACGATGCCGACCAGGCCGCAGACCGCGGCCGCGATCACCACCAGCTCCTCGGCGACGGGGCGCAGATCCTCACGTCGTGCATGGCGCCGGGTCGCCGCCGCGTCCATCGGCCACAGGACGATCCAGCCCGCCACCACGAAGAGCGCTTCGGTCGCGGCGATGCCCGCCAGAACACCCAGCGGGGTGTCGACGGTGACGCCCACCACCGCACCGGTCGCCGCCCCGGCGACCACCGCGCAGGCGAGCCGTGGCAGGGCTGAGACCGGCGACCAGATACTCATACATCCTCACTCTAGCGGCTCCACCCCAGGTCAGCGCCCTGTCACCGGAGTGGTCAGGTCCCTGTGGCCACGCGACGAGCCGAGGGCCGGCCTGCTCCGGAAGAAAGCCCTAGCCCGCATGGGCCAACGGACGCGCGAGCCGCGGTCCCGGGCGGCAGGGTGTTGGTGCGGGCTGCGGAGCACCCCCGCGGACGACGAGCGCCTACGGCCGGGAGGATCCATGCGGGAGAAGCCGCTGAGCAAGATCGGCGACGAACTGTTGCGCCTGCGCCACGGCTTGTCGGGCACCTCGGAGCACCGGACACCACCCACCGGATTCGGTGTCGACCGCTCGCTGGTCAGCGGTTTCGTCGAGGGCGCGCTCTCCCCGCAGGACGAGGCGGAACTCGCTGGTCAGATGGCGGGGTTGATGCCCTTCCACTGGTCGCAGCCGAACAGCTTCGCCTCGATCATGTCGCAGGTCACGGATCATCTCGGCGGACAGCGGGAGCTCATGGCGTGGCTCGACCGCTTTCCCGGCCGGCCCCGCCTGGTGGCCCGTCTCTACGTCCTGATGGGCCTCCTCGACCGGTACAGCGAGAGCACCGCCGTGGTCACCGCGCTGCGCGAACACCGTGAGGAGACGCCCTATCCGGCCGGTCTCAAGGGTTATCTCGTACCGGAGACCGATGACGAGACGCTCGCCGGCATCGCCTTCAGGATCGAGGAACTGCTCGGTGACGGCGACAAGGACAAGGCCGTCGATCTCGCGCTGGCCACGACGGACTGTCTGCGGCGGATCGCGCCGCGCGCCGAGGAGTTGGACCCCGGTATCGGTGACCTCGGTGAGGTGATGGAGCACAGTGGTCAGGACATCCGGGAGGCGGCCGCCGAGGCCGGGTCCGGGTCCTGAGACACGGCTCGTCCCGGCCACGCGCCCGGCCCGACGTGCGCGCCGCCCGCGCCTCCGGTGACCACGCGCGGGCCCACCCGCCGCCCACCGCCACCACTACCGACACCACTGGCCGAAGGAACGGTGCCGTCGGCAAGGACGGCCACGTCGGGGACGACGGACGGTTCTCGACCTCGACCCTCCCCTGCCCATCCCTCAGGAGCAGCAATGACCAGCGAACCCGCGCCGATCAGCGAAGCCGCCCGTCGCGCCCTCGAACAGGAACTGGCCGACATCCGCGTCGAACGGCAGACGGTCGCCGCGACCCTGCGGAGCACCGACACGGTCGGTGACCACGCCGACCAGGCCGACGAGTTGCAGCGCGCCAACGACCTCGAACATCTCGACGCCCGCATCTCGGAGATCACCACGCGACTCGGTCAGGCCGCCGACGCGGGCCGTCCCTCCACCGATGTGGTCGGTGTGGGCAGTACGGTCACGGTGCGGTTCGCCGACTCCACGGTGGAGACCTTCCAGATCGGCGACGTGGCCGAGGAGTTGGACCAGACGCTGGTCACGGCCGACAGCCCGTTCGGGCGCGCGCTCCTCGGCCGCCGTGCCGGAGACCCGTTGCGGTACGAGACACCTGACGGAAAGGTCTCGGCGGTGGTGGTGTCCCTCGGGAAGGCGCCCGAAGGACAGGAGTGAGTGATCAGGGGGGCGGGGTTCAGCCCTGATAGCGAGTCGGCGGGAAGGGCGGCCGTGACTTCCTGGGGCCCGGGCCCGTCTGGATCTCGCCCGTACCCGCCTCACGGTCGATCTCGTCCCGCTCGGCGCGGTAATCGGCCTCCGGGCTCGGTGTCCTCCGCGTCCGCAGATCGACGTCCTCGCGGTCGCGCTGTGTCCGCTGGGCGAGATCGTCCTGGTCGGGGCGCCGGGGCAGCCCTCTGCTGTGGCCGTCATCCGGGTTCCCCTCGACCGCTCGATTGGACTTGTGGTGGTGTGCCATGCGTCGGTCCTCCTCTGGAGGGTGCCCGGGCCCGTACGCCCGTGCGCACCGTCCATGTCGGGGTGTCGGGAAACGGCATCGCCCTGCCGTACGGGTGCCCGCCCCGCCGACCGGGGCCATGGAGTGCCTGTGCGGCCGCGACGTACTGTGCGGTCGGGGCTCTTCCGTCCGCCGGTGCACCGGCTCGGACGGCATGCCGTGGGACCGGTCCGGGGCTCCGCCGAACGGATCGGACGGGTCGGGAGGGGTCGACGACATCGGCATGGCAGGTCCTGGTGGTGCGACAGGTCCTTCTCACCCAAGCGCGATGCCCACCGCACCGCAACCGGAGGGTGGGCGCCGGGCTCCGACGGCGGCCGCGGGCGGGACGGAGACCACGTGGAGACAGGGCGTAGACCGGGCGGCGACCGGCGTGGACGCGACGAGTTGCCCGTCACCGGCACCCCGGAGAGGATCGATCCGCGGACCGGGAGCCGTGCGCGGTCGACCGCCGTCGGTGTATCCGGGGTCCGGGCCCCTCGACGACCGGAGACATGGTGATGAGTGAACGAACGGACACCACCCGATCAGGTCCGGTACGGGCGGCCTGGTCGACCGGCCACGACCCGGTGGCCGAACTGGAGCACCTGTGGGGCGAGGTCAGCCGTCTGCTCGAACGGTCGGCGCCCTCGCCCGGATCCTCGCGCCACTGGATGCCCCTGACCGAGGAGGAGGACGCGGGCGACGCCTACCAGGTCCGCGCGGAACTGCCCGGCGTGGCGCGGGCGTGCGTGAGCGTGGAGATCGACGGGCGGGAACTGCACATCCAGGGAACGCTCGACGAATCGACGCGCGGGCACGCGCTGCGCCGCCGGTCCGGTTCGTTCTCCTACGGCATCCGGATTCCCGGTGACGTGGATGTCGAGGCGGTCCGGGCCGATCTCTGCGACGGGGTGCTGACCGTCCGGCTGCCGAAGACGGGGGTGTCGACGCGCCGGACGATCGCCCTCGGCTCGGACCGGCCGTCCGACCGGGTGCCCGGCCGGCTGTCGGACTGACCGGCCGGGTCAGACCGTCCCGGTGCCCCCGGACGCGGGCGGGTCCAGGGCGACCACGGCTTCGTCCGTGTAGACCAGGAAGGTCAGGGTCTGGCGGAAGTACAGCTCGATGTCGGTGGCATCGTGATCCGTGTACCCCACGGCGAGATCCTCGCCGAGCCGCAGCTCGTAGTCCCCGCCCCGCGTGGTCACCAGGAAGCCCCCTTCGATGGCCGGCGCCCAGATCAGCTCACCGTCGAGGATGCGTCCGATATGACTGGCGACGGGATAGCCGTGGTCGGAGGTCTCGGTGACCGCCGTGTAGGGCTCGGCGCCCAGCAGCAGGGAGTAGGGGCCCTGGACACCGGCCAGACGGAGCGCGGTGACGGCGCTGCTGACGGTGTCCGGGAAGTCGCGCGGTTCCGCGGGCAGCCGCAGGACGGGGTTGGAGGTGCGCCCGCGCAGCCCGTCGATCCGGGCGGCCGCGTATCCGTCGAAGACGGCCGCGTCCTCGGCGAACGCCATGATGCGCGCCGCGTCCTTGACCGGCTGCCAGTCGGAGTCCTTGGACCCGCGGTCGATGTCGTCGACCGCGGAGCGGCTCACCCTGAACGGCACCCGCAGTTCGACCAGGGGCTGGGCCTCACGCAGCCGTGCGTCGACGCCGGCCGCCGGCCGCTCGATGCCGGACAGATGGCCCGTGCCCACGGCCGCGAGCCCGGGCCCGTCGGGTCCGGAGACGTCCACGACCCGGCGGCCGGCGAGGTTGCGGCGGAACGTGCGGCGGGCCTCGTCCTCGATCTCGGCCCACGCGGCGGGGGTGATCGGGGCGAGTTCGCGATGCAGGTTGGTGACGCGCTCGGGCGTGGTCATGTTCGGACTCCTTTGAGGCTGCCGATCCCCAGCGACCCGTCCGACGGCGCGGGGCCGCCGGGCGCGTCGGGCAGGTCGTCGAGGAAGGTGGCGGTCGGCACGTGGAACAGGCACCCGGTGATCGCGGTCGAGAAGTCGAGGATGCGGTCGTGGGCGGCCGGGGCGTCGCCGAGGAACATGTTCCTCAGCATCTGCTCGGTCACGTCCGGTGTGCGTGCGTAGCCGATGAAGTACGTGCCGAACTCGGCCTCCCCGAGGCTGCCGAACGGCATGTTCTCCCGCACGATCTTGCGCTCGTCGCCCTCCTCGTCGGTGATGGTGTTGAGCGCCACGTGGGAGTCGGCGGGTTTGGCGTCGTCGGAGAGCTCCACGTTGGCCAGCTTCGTCCGCCCGATCACCAGCTCCTGTTCCTGCGACGACAGGACGTTCCACGCCGTCAGGTCGTGCAGATACTTCTGCACGATCACGTAGCTGCCCCCCGTGAAGTCGGGGTCCTCGTCGCCCACGAACACCGAGTCGGCCGCGAGCTGCCCTTCGGGGTTCTCGCTTCCGTCGACGAACCCGAGCAGGTCCCGCTCGTCGAAGTACTTGAAGGCGTGGACCTCGTCGACCACCATGACCGCACCGCGCAGCCGCTCCGTGATCAGGCGGGCCAGTTCGAAACACAGGTCCATGCGCCGGGCACGCAGATGGAAGAGGAGGTCTCCCGCGGTGGCCGGGGCCCGGTGGTGTTCACCGGCCAGTTCCACGAAGGGGTGGAGGCCCTGCGGACGGGGTCCGGCGAACAGTCGGTCCCAGGCGGCCGATCCGATACCGACGACGCAGCTCAGCTCGTCGTGAGGCGCGCGGAAGGCGACCGAACGGCGCAGCCCGGAGACGTCCTCCAGCAGGTCACGGACGGTGTCCTCGTGACCCGGCGCGATCACGGCCACGAGGAACACGGCGGCCCTGGCCGGCGGGACGATCACGGCTTGCGACTCCACCACGAGCGGCCTCCTCGAACGATACGGCTCACGTGAATCGGAAAGGCCCGTTCCCTATGGAGCGATCGGACCCTCTTCCCATCCTGCTGCGTCCCGGGCGAAAGAGCGCGAGGACCGTTCGAGCGGAATCGAGCCTCACCGGAGCGAAGCCGCCCGAGCGGGTATACACGCCCTATGTTGCTTCTGCGCCGATTCGCTCCTCGTGTGCCCTGGCGCGGCTGGCGGCACGCGGCCGCGGGCGCCCGGCGTGCGCTCTCCCCGCACGGCGCCCTGACCGTGCACGACGTGGACGGGGCGCTCGTCTTCGCCGTGCGGGCGGGCCTGGCCATGGGTCTGGTCGGTGTGCCGATCGTGCAGGCGGGCCGGCCCGACCTCGCCGTCTACGCCATGCTGGGCTCCTTCACCACCACGTTCGGCCGCAATCTGCCCTACGGCCGCCGCGCCCGCGTCCTCGCGCTGGTCGCCGTGGCCATGACGGCGTGCGTGGGGTGCGGTTCCGCGCTCGCGGCGTGGGCGCGTACGGACGGCGCCGGAGGAGCCGGCGCCGCGGTGGTCGTCACGGCGACGGCCGTCGTCGCGGGGCTCGCGAAGTTCGTCTGCGACGCCACCCGGCTGAGCGGTCTTGGCGCGGTGCTGCTGCTGTTCGCGTTCGCGGTGGCGGCCAACGGCGCGACCACCGCCGCCGAGATCCTTCCCCACACCGCTCTCGCGGCGGCCGGCGCCGCGTTCGCCTGGCTGCTGGCCGTGTCCGGCCGGCTGATCCATCCGGACCGGCCGCAGCGCCTCGCGGTGGCCACGGCTCTGCGCGGACTCGCCGCGCTCCTGGAGGCGTCCGTCGGCACGGACGCGCCCGGGCGGACCCGGCACGCGGCCACGGTGGCCGTCCTCCACGCCTACCATTGCCTCGGGGTGCCGCCTCCGGCGCGCGAGCGACGGGCCCCGGCGGGCCGCGACGCGTTCTTCGTGCGGCTGACCGATCTGTCGTGGACCCTGCTGACCGGCTCGTCACGGCGGCCGCCTTCGGACCCCGCCGCCGCTGCTCGGCAGCTGCGGCTGCAGGCCCGGCTGCTCACCGACCGGCGCCGCCGCGTCCCCTTCGTGGTGCACGAACTGCTCCGCCGGTACGAGTCACCCGCGGCGTCCGCCGAGGGACGGAACGAACGGCCGACCGCGTCGGCGGGGGTGTCCGCGGCTCCGGGCGATGCCGCCGTCCTGCGCGCGACGGAACTCCTCGTCGGACGCCCCGGCGGCCGGGACCGTCCGGCGGCATTGGCCGTTCCCGCCCTGCGCATGGCACTGGGGACCGGCGTGGCGGGGGGCGTCGCCGCCGTTCTGGATCTGGAGCACGGATACTGGGCGGCGATCTCCGCGGCCGCCGTTCTGCATTCGGTCAACCTGCGCATCACGGCCCAACGCGCCGTCCAACGGACGCTGGGCACGGCCTTGGGACTGCTGCTCGCACTGGGCGTGCTGGCCGCCCACTTCGAGCCGGTGCAGCTCGCGCTGGTGATCGTGGTGCTGGAATTCCTGCTGGAGTACGGCGCGGCGCGCAACTACGCCCTCGCCGTCGTCTTCCTCACCCCGCTCGCCCTGCTGCTGAGTGATCTCGCCACCCCCTCCCCCGCTGGAGAGCTGGTCCTCGACCGGGTGCTGGGCAGCGTCGTGGGGATGGTGGTGGGACTGGCGTGCGCACTGCTGATCGTCGACGACCGCGCCGCGGTACGGGTGGAGCGCGCGCTGGCCGCGTGCAGGGGCGCCGCCGAGCAGGCGGAGCTGGCCCTGCGCGATCCGGTAGGCGGGCCGGCGGCGTCGGCGCTCCCCGTCGTCCAGGTGCGTCTGGCGCTGTCGGTCGTGGAACTCCGCGAAGCCGACGACACCGCGGCCGGTGAGCTGTGGCCGGCCGAGATCGACCCGACCGAACTCGCCGCGGCCGAACAACGGGCCTACCGCCTGCTCCATCGACTGCAGGGCCCTCGCTCCTGAGAGGCTCCGGAGCGCTCCCCCCGAAGGGCCGACGCGGCGACCGCCGCGGAACGCGGTCCCGCGGGGTGCCGCGGCTCACACCTCCTCCAAGCTCCCGAGGACCCAAATTTACTTGTCGCATCAATCAACATATGCTTGACTCGTCAAACAAATCCGGCGCATTCGCGCATGCACGATTAAGGATCGACGACATGACGAGAATCGGAATCATCATCGGCAGCACCCGCCCGGGCCGTAACGGCGAGGCTGTGGCGAAGTGGGTTCACGAGATCGCGTCGCAGCGCACCGACGTCGCATTCGAGCTGGTCGACCTGCTCGACTACAAGCTGCCGCACCTGGACGAGGCGATGCCCCCGTCGCTGGGCCAGTACAGCCAGCCGCACACCCAGGAGTGGGCCGCCAAGATCGCCTCGTTCGACGGGTTCGTCATGGTGACGCCGGAGTACAACCACTCCACGTCCGGCGTACTGAAGAACGCCATCGACTACCTGTACGCCGAGTGGAACAACAAGGCGATCGGTTTCGTCAGCTACGGCTCGCTGGGCGGCGCCCGCGCGGTCGAGCACCTGCGTCTCATCGCCGGTGAGCTGCAGATGGCCGACGTCCGTTCGCAGGTGGCGCTCTCCCTGTTCACCGACTTCGAGAACTTCAGCGTCTTCAAGCCCAGCGACATCCACCTCGACGGGCTCAACACGATGCTCGACCAGGTCGTCAGCTGGTCGAACGCCCTCGAGTCCCTGCGCTAGTCACCCGACGAGCGCCGGGTCCGCTCGCCGGCTACCCGGCGAGCAGCGGGTCCGTGCGGTGGACGGCCGTGAACGCGGCCGTCCACCGCATTCGGCGGATCCGACCGAACCCCATGCCGGCGCGGAGCGGCCTGAGGTGTCCAGGGGTACGACGGCGACCGACGCGTTCCCTTCCCTCCGGACGCCTCCCCTGACGAATTTCGTGATGCGCGCACATTTTTTCGAGGCGGAGGCAGGACCGGAATGCAGTTCGGGATCTTCGGCGTGGGAGACGTCACCCTCGACCCCACGACCGGCCGGCAGGACACCGAGTACGAGCGGATCAAGGCGGTCCTGGAGTACGCAGAACTGGCCGAGCAGGTGGGACTCGACGTCTTCGCGATCGGCGAGCACCACAACCCGCCCTTCATGCCGTCGTCCCCGACGACCCTGCTCGGGCACGTCGCGGCACGGACGAACCGCATCGTGCTGTCCACCTCGACGACCCTGATCACCACCAACGACCCGGTGAAGATCGCCGAGGACTACGCGATGCTGCAGCACGTCGCGGACGGCCGGGTCGACCTCATGATGGGCCGCGGGAACACCGGACCGGTCTACCCCTGGTTCGGCAAGGACATCCGCGACGGAATCGCCCTGGCCGTGGAGAACTACGCGCTGCTGCACCGCCTGTGGCGCGAGGAAGCCGTCGACTGGGAAGGCCGGTTCCGTACCCCGCTGCGGTCCTTCACCTCGACTCCGCGCCCCCTGGACGGCATACCGCCCTTCGTGTGGCACGGCTCCATCCGCAGTCCGGAGATCGCCGAGCAGGCCGCGTACTACGGCGACGGCTTCTTCCAGAACAACGTGCTGTGGCCGAAGGAGCACGTCCGGCGCATGGTCGGGCTCTACCGCACACGCTACGAGCACCACGGACACGGACCGGCGGACCAGGCCGTCGTCGGGCTGGGCGCGCAGCTCTTCATGCGGAGGAACTCGCAGGACGCGATCAGGGAGTTCCGGCCCTACTTCGACCACTCTCCCGCGTGGGGAAACGGTCCCTCCCTGGAGGAGACCACGGCCAGAACCGCCCTTCTGGTGGGCAGCCCGCAGCAGATCATCGAACGCACCCTGGAGTTCCGGGAGCACGCCGAGGGCGACTACCAACGCCAGCTGTTCGTCGTCGACGCCCTGGGACTGCCCCGCAGGACGGTGCTCGAACAGATCGAGACGCTGGGCGAGGTCGTGCAGGTACTGCGGAAGGAATTCGCGGTGGGCCGTCCCGCACGGACACCGGAGGCCCCGACCCACGCCTCACTGAAGGCGGCCCGGCAGGCCAGGCCGTGAGGCGTCTCGTCGCGGTGGTATCGGCAGGACTCAGGCCGCGCCCACGGCTCCGCGTTCTGGCTCGCCGACCGGACGCAACGGGCCACCGGTGAGCCGGCCCGGGCGGTGCACCGCCGGGACACCCCCGTCGTCGGGTTCCGTACCTGTCGCCGAACCCGTTCGAGGAGCCGCCGGCCGGCGAGCTCGCGCGCGGGACCGCCGCGGACCACGCGGGGCGCCGCCGCCTCAGCGGTCCGACGTGATGCGGTCCAGCACACGGGTCGCCGCGGCCACGTCGCAGCCCTCCAGCCGGGAGAAGACGTGGCGCCGCACACTGGCGAGGTTCGTCGGCCACGTCTGCTTCAGCCGTGTCCAGCCGGAAGCGGTGAGGACGGCGAGCCATGCCCGGCCGTCCTCGGGGGACTTCACCCGCAGGACGAGCGACTGGGCCTCCAGACGGTTCACGATCCTTGTCATCCCGCTGAGGGACAGCCCGCACTCGTTGGCCAGCTCACTCATCCGCAACTGACTGTCCGGTGCCTCGGAGAGGTGCACCATCACCATGTACTCGGACGTGGTGATCTGCTGCTCCGCCAGCATGTCCGCATCGACGACACGCGGCAGGTAGGCCATCACCCGCCCGAGAGCCCGGATGAACGCCTCCTCGTCGGGGTCAAGGGGCTCAGGCGTCGTCGCGTCAGTCATGGGCACAGTGTAATTGCCCCGAATCGGGCGGCGGTCAGGGGAGATCACCGCGCCGGCCCCGGTCCGCGGCGGTCGCGGACCGGGGCCGCCGTGAGGTCCGCGGACACGGGCATTGGAGTGGCCGCGCCGCCGACCGGTGGCGTGGCTCACCCGGCGCCCGCCCCGGCCCTTCCTAGGGTCTGCGGTTGACGGACGGACCCGACGGCGGACGGCGGTGCCGCCCGCGCGGGCCCGCCCGTCCGATCAGCGGCGCCGCTCCGCACCCGGCTCGGCGCCGGCCGTCCCCGCGGGCCGGTACGGCGACGGCCGGCCGGCCGGAACAGGTGGCTGAGTCGTGGAACGCACCACGGAAGGATCACAGACGCGCGAGCGCCCCCCGGCCTCGGCGACCCGCGCCCAGCGGAGAAGGACCCGGCAACTGGCCGCCGCCGCAGGCCTCCTGATGCTCTGCGCCCTGTCGGCCGGACCGGCGGACGCGGCGCCCGCCGGCGGCCCGCACCCGCGCGTCCGCCCGCCGCTGTACGTGTCCGACTACGGCAACAACCGGGTGGTGAGGCTCCCCGCGGACCGGAGCGGCCGGACGACCCTGCCGGTCGAGGGACTGGTACGTCCTACCGGCCTGACCTGGGACACGGCCGGCACCCTCTATGTCTCCGACACCGGCAACAACCGGGTGGTGAAGCTGCCGCGGAAGGGCGGACCGCAGTCCACCGTCCCCACCACCGGCCTGTCCCGCCCGCTAGGACTCGTCACCGACACGGCCGGCGACCTCTACATCGCGGACAGCTTCAACGACCGGGTGGTGAAGGTCCCCGCCGACGGCGGCGGCCAGACGACCGTCCCCACCACGGGACTGCTGCACCCCTGGGGACTCGCGCTGTCCCCCCACGGGGACCTGTACGTCTCCGACTTCGTCAACGACCGGGTGGTCAAGGTGTCCACCCACGGGGGCGGTCAGACCACGGTGCCCACCGTCGGCCTCTCCCAGCCGACCGGCCTCGCGGTGAACTCCGCGGGAGACCTCTACATCTCCGACAGCGGCAACGACCGAGTGGTCAGGGTCTCCGCGCGCGGCGGCGGGCAGAGCACGGTCCCGGTCACCGGCCTCGACGATCCGCTCGGGCTCGCGCTCGACTGCGGCGACCTCTACGTGGCGGACGGTCTCGGCAACCGGGTGGTACGGGTGAGGGAGACGGGCGGCGGACAGGTCACGCTGCCGTCCACCGGCCTCGACACGCCGACCGGCCTCGCGTTCCCGCCCACCGGCGCACGGCCCGGCCGGTACTGACCACGGCACGGCCCGGAGCGCGCCGAGCCGGACGGCCGCCGGAAAAGCAAGGAGCCGGCCCCTGGGGCCGGCTCCCGCTCCGCGTTCAGACCGCTCAGGTGCGGTACGCGTAGTACGCGGCGTTCGGGTACGACGCGATGATGCTCGCCACCGACCTGTTGTAGGTGTTGGTGGAGTGGTACGACACGTACGGCACGCCCTGGGCGCTTCGAGAGGTCACGATCATGCTGTGGTCCTTCTCGCCGTCCTTGTTGAAGTCCATCTGCAGGACGTCACCGACGTCCAGCTGGTAGACGTTGGCAAGGCTGGTGACCCGCTTGGACGACAGTGCGAACCACGAGAACTCGTTGACACCGACGAACGAGTCCGACTGGATGTCGGCGTTGCCGAACCACTTGTGGAAGTCGTTCGTGTAGCCGGGAACGTGCTTCCAGCCACCGGCCTTCAGCGACTGGCTGACGAAGTTGGTGCAGTCACCGCCGGCACCGTGACCGTTGAAGTCGGGGTAGTCCGGGTTGTACTTGTTCCAGTACTTCGCCGCGTACGCCGCCATGGCCTTGTAGTCGTAACCGGTGGCGGAGAAGTTCTTCGCCTTGGCCGGTGCCGGCAACGTGATGGCCGAGCGGGTCGCCTCCGGCGGAGAATCGTCCGCCGCGGTGGCCGGCTTGGCGACCTGGGGGCTGGCGACCTGGTTGACCGCGACGCCGTCATCGGTGTCACGGACCTTGGTCAGCTGCCAGTCGCCCTTGCGGTCCGCCTTGAACGTCAGCTGGTGGTGGGCCTGGAAGCCGGTGGTCTTCGGCTCCCCGCCCTTCACCTTCTTGTACGTCAGGGTCGTGGTCTCGGTGACGGCGACCGTCGCGTGGCGGCCCTTCACCTGCGTACGGTCCAGCGACACGGTCGTGTTGGCCGAGCTGTACTTCTCACCGAGCGACGCCAGACGGGACTTGCGGCCCCGCAGCTGCGACAGCGCGGCGTTCTCGTCACGCGACTGCGTGGAGGACAGCCGTACGTCACCGGAGAACCGGGACGCCTTCGACTTGCCCTGTCCACTCTTCCCGTTGTCGACCAGGGCGTCCGTACGGTCGGTGAAGACCGCGTCCGCCAGCCGCTGGAAGGTGGCCTTGGTCGACGCGTCGACCGTCGGGTCGTCGGCGACACTCGCCGCGCCCGCGCTCCAGTTGGGGAGCAGAGCCGCACCGGCGACGACCGAGGCGGCCGCCGCCGTGACTATCGTCGCGCGTCTCCGCTTACGACTCAGTTTCCTAGATTTCAATGATGTTCCCCTCTACGCCGGTACGCTCTACCGGAATCCGCATCCTCGCACGCCATATGTGTGTCCTGTGAAGGGGGTTACCGAAGGGACACCGGGCTGTGACGGTCGCCCGCGGCGGCGTCCGCAGTCCGGAGAAGAGCCCTTCGCCGCCCGGACTCCGCGTTAGGCCCTCCGAATGATTCATGCCGTCACCGGGTGAAAGAAGCCGATATGCGCCGCGCCGACGGCGGTCCGCCGTCCGCGGCCACTAGCGTTGCGTCCTGTGACGCTGAGCTACGCCTTTGTGAATCTCAAACCCGGGGTGGGAAAGACGACCAGTGCGGTCTGGCTGGCCCACGCGCTGCACGAGCTGGGCGTCTCCCCGCTGCTGGTCGACAGCGACCCCGCCTCCTCCGCCCTGCGCTGGAGCGAACTGGCCGGGGGCTTCCCGTTCCCCGTGATCGCCTTTCCGGTCGGTGACGTCCACCGGCGGGTGAACGACTTCCTCGGCAGCCGGCAGGCCGTGGTCTTCGACGCCCCCCAACTGGAGGACCACGCCCACATCGCCCGCAGCATCATGAGGTACGCGAGCGACTGGATCGTGCCTCTCACCCCGGCGCCCATCGAACTGGACCGCATGGCGCCCATCGGCGGAGAGATGCGCGACGTGCAGTCGCTGCGCTCCAGGCCGGCCCGCGCCGCCGTCCTGCTGAACCGCACCAACCGCCCCGACGCCACGCGCACCGGACCGGACGCCGACGCCCGCGAAGCGCTCACCGAGCGGGGCTTCGACGTACTGGCCACCCATATTCCACGGCTCGACCTGTACTCCCAGTCCTTCGGCAGCGCCGTCGACGTCAAGGGCTCGGCCTACATGGACCTCGCGGACGAACTCATCAAACGTCAGGACACGGCGTGAACCAGCGCAAGGACACCTACCGGGCCGCGCTCCAGCGCGAACCCGGCGCCCCCTCCCCCCGTCCCCTCAAGATCACCCGGCTGGACGCCCGTTACGTCCGGCTGACCATCGAGGTCGACCCCGCCGTGCCCCGTGAGTTCAACCGCTGGGTGGTCCCACCCGTCTCCGCGCTGCTGCGCGTCGGCGCCGCCGTACTGCGCCCGCTGAGGAACGGCACCTGACGGAGCTCGGGGCGGGCGGACCGGGCGGCATGACCGGATCGTTCCGCCACCGGCCCGGATCGGGCCTACGCCGTGCCTATCGGCCCAGTTCATGATGGGTGGCATGAGCAGAGCGCTGATCGTCGTCGATGTCCAGGAGTCCTTCCGGGCTCGCCCGCTGTGGAAGCAGATCGCCCATCCGGGGATCGCCGGACCGATCAACCGGCTGGTCCGCCTCGCCCGGGCGGCCGGCGACCTCGTGGTCTGGGTCCTGCACTCGGAGCCGGGCAGCGGCGACGTGTTCGACCCCGCCCAGGGACACGTCCGTCCGCTGGAGGAGCTCGACCGCCCGGAGCCGGGCGAGCCGGTCCTGTACAAGACCTCGCACAACGCCTTCACCACCACGAACCTGCAGCAGTTGCTGACCGGGGCGGGCGTGCGCGAACTGGTGGTCTGCGGCATCCGGACCGAGCAGTGCGTGGAGACCACGACCCGGGTCGGCAGTGACCTCGGGTACCGGATGGTCTTCGTCACCGACGCCACCACCACCGACCCCATCGGCGCTCTCAGCGCCGAGGCGATCATCGAACGCACCGAAGCGGTCCTGCGCGACAGGTTCGCACGGATCGCGACGGTGGCCGAGCTGGAGTCGGAACTGGCACCCTCGCAGGCGTGAGTCTCGTCGTCTTCGTCCTGCTGCCCGGCGTCCACCTCCTCGACCTGGCCGGACCCGCGCAGGTCTTCAGCACCGCGGCGGACTTCGGGCAGCCCTACCGCATCGAGTACGTCGCCGAGCGCGAGCGGGTGCTCAGCGCGCAGGGCCTCCCCCTGATCGCGCGGACCCGTTGGCCCGGCATGAGCGAGAGGGACCTGGCGGTGGTGCCCGGCTGGCGGACGCGGACCCTGGGCGGCGGGCCTGCGCTGGGCGACGCCGGAACGGAATGGCTGCGCGGCCACCATGCCGCCGGAGGCACCGTCGCCAGCGTGTGTGCCGGGGCGGAGGCGCTGGGCCGGGCCGGACTGCTCGACGGGCGCAGATGCACCACGCACCACGACCACCAGGACGAGCTGGCTACCCGTCATCCACGGGCCCACGTGGTGCGGGACGTGCTGTTCACGGCGGACGAGCGGGTGGTGACCTCGGCGGGCATCGCCAGCGGCATCGACCTGGCCCTTCACCTGCTGGCGGTCCGCCACGGTCCCGCCTTCGCCGCCCAGGTGGCCCGCGACATGGTCGTGTACGCCCGTCGCAACGGCCACGAACCCCAGTCCAGCGCCATGCTGCGGCACCGGTCCCACCTGGACGACGCCGTCCACCGCGTCCAGGACCTCATCGACGCGCGGTTCACCGAACCGCTGCCGCTCGCCCACCTGGCCGCGGGCGCGGGCGTCAGCGCACGCACCCTGACCCGGCTCTTCCATCGCGCCACCGGCGGTCTGACCCCGCTGCGCTATCAGCAGACGCTGCGGGTCGAACGGGCCGAGCATCTGATCGACCACGGCGCCACGGTCGAATCCGCGGCCCGGCAGGTGGGGTTCGAGGACGCCCGGATGCTGCGCCGCCTGCGCACCCGGCCGCCGCGCGCCACCGGCGACGAGCCGTCCCGCCGTCGCGCGGACCCGGACGGCTGACCGGGCCCGGCACCGGAGAGGGCCGCCGCGGACGGGCCGGTCACGAGCACGGGCGTGGACACCGGCGCCGGCGTGCGCGGGGAAGAGAGGTGGCGGGACGCCGGAGGTGGACGCGACGCGGGCCGGTGGGCGTGTGGCTCACGTCTGCCGGAGCGGCTGGTAGGCCTCGGCCGCGACACCGAACGTCCAGGCCACCCCCTCACGGGCCGTGCGTGTGGTCGGCGGGACGCGCAGCCAGTACGTGCGGCTCGTACCGTCCGGCTCCGGCGTGGAGTTGACGACCTCCACCATCACCACGTCCTCGTCCCCGACGAGTTCGACGCGCCACAGGACGCCCGTCTCGTCCCGGTGCACGGGCACCGCCCCCGACTCTGCGAGGTACCGGTCGTAGCCGTAGAACTCCAGCATCACACGGCGGAGTTCGGCGTTCTCCTCCTCACGGATGCGCTTCGGGTCGAGGGAGGCCAGCTCGGCGAGGAAATCACCCGGCACCGGCATGCCGCGCCAGGCGTACAGCTCGAATCCGTCCGCGTATCCGAGCGCCGGTCCGTCGCCACGGTCCAGACGGCCCGCCTCGTCGCGGTGGAGCTCGGTGGGCCGCTCGCAGACGACCGCCACCCGCTCGTAGGGCCACCACCAGCCGGCCGCGCGGGCCACCAGAGCCGGACCGCCCAGCGGACCCGAGGGGTCCGTGTCGAACGCGGACAGCCAGGCCGCGTCGTGCTGACCGAGCGCCGCGTCGAGCAACAGGAGCCGGACCCGGGTCTCCTCCTTGCCGCCGGTGGCCGTCTGCTCGACGACTCCCGCGCGGATCCGGTCGACCAGGATCCGGGTCGATTCCCACAGGCCGGCCCCCGTCGCGTTCCAGTGGCCGCTCCATCCCTGCGGCCCCAGAAGCCCGTGGAGCCGCTCGCGTTCGGCTGCCCAGGGTCCGCTCAGTACCGCGTGGCGCACGCTCGCGCCGGTCTCGTCCTCCGTCGGCGCCACGCCGTCGGGACCCTGCGCGCCCATGAGTACGTGAACCGCCTCGCGGGGAGAGCGCACCCACACCACGCGCTCGGGCCCCGTCAGACCCGCGCGCCGGTAGGCGAGCCGGATCCCCTCCTCGGCCGCGGCACGATCCGCGGGTCCCGTGGCCGCCGCCACCGCACGCCAAACAGCCATGTCCGTCATGTTCGTTCTCTCCCCATGTCGTCCGGCGCGGGTGCGGAAGCGCCGCGTTCCGCCCGCTCGGCCCGCCGTCCTCTGGTCGTGCCCGCCGTGCTCTTCGTGTTCTTCGCGCGCGTCGTGCTCCTCGTGCCGCGCCGCCGAACGGTTGCGTGGCGACCGGCATCCGCGGCATCCGCCTCGGTGCCGCGCGAGGGTGCTCGCGCCCCCGTGGTCAGTCGGCGACGATCCGCACCGAACCCGGCACGTACTCCCGCTGCCGGACGACCCGGTACCACCCCTTCGGGAGGGATATGGCCGCGTGTTCCTCGTGGACGACCCGCGCTCCGTCCGGGACGTGCAGCAGCATGGGCCCGAAGACGCCGGCCTCCCTGACCAGCCGACCGGGGCCCACCACCGCATGGGCGTGGCCGGTGACCTCACCGAGCGCGAGGACGAGCCGGCCCCGGCCGTCACGCGGCTCGGACGGCGCGTCGGCCGCGCCCTTCGGTACCGCCTCCGGTGCCAACGACACCATCAGGACATCTCCTTGCCGGTACATGCGTCTCCCTCCGCCGGGCACCTCGCGTGCCGTGCCAGAACCGTAGGGGCGGCCACTGACACTCCCCCGCCGCACGGGGTTGTCAGTGGGTCTTGGTAGAACTCCGGTACCTGGGAATGCGGTCCGCGCGCACCAGGCACCCCACGACCGACCCACCACCGACCAGATGCACGAAGGAGCGGGCGCGCATGACCATCGGTAGCCACCTGCAGGAATTCCACGGACTGCCCGCGTTCACCTTCCCGGACGCGGCGGACGGCCCCCTCGACGTCACCGCTCTCCCGTCCCCGGAGACCGTCGCCTGGCGGGTGGCAGTGGACTCCTACGAGAGCCAGGAGTCGTGGCCGGAGGCGTTCGCCCGGTTCCTCGCCGCCGTCGACACCAAGGCCGTGCGGGCCCTGGTCGTGGGCGCCTGGAGCGACGCCTACGACAACGGTCCGGCCGAGGTGATCGAGGCGCTCGTGGCGGCCCGGGACCGGCTGCCCGAGCTGCGCGCGATATTCCTCGCGGACATCGTGATGGAGGAGTGCGAGATCTCCTGGATCGTCCAGGGGGACGTCTCTCCCGTGCTGGAGGCCTTTCCCCTGCTGGAGGAGTTCGGTGTCCGCGGCGGCAACCAGCTGGTCTTCCCCACGGTCCGTCACGAGCGGCTGCGCAGGCTGACGGTGGAGACCGGCGGTATGCCCGTCGAGGCCGTGCGAGGTGTCGCGGGCAGCGACCTGCCGTCGCTCGTCCATCTCGACCTGTGGCTGGGCACGTCCGAGTACGGCGGCGACAGTGAACTCGGCGACCTGGAGCCGTTCTTCGCCGGGACCCGCCTTCCCGCACTGAAGCACCTGGCCCTGCGCAACAGCGAGATCCAGGACGCCATCTGTTCCGCGCTGGCCTCGGCACCCGTGGTGGCCCGGCTCGACGCCCTCGACGTGTCCATGGGCGTCCTCACCGACGACGGCGCGACGGCACTGCTGTCGGGACAGCCGCTGACTCACCTGAAATCCCTCGACCTGCACCACAACTACCTCAGCGCGGGCGTCCGTTCGCGTCTGCTGGAGACGCTCGAGCCGCACGGCGTGGAGGTCCGCGCAGATCAGGACGACGCCGATGCCGACGAGGAGGAGGACGGGACCGTCTGGCGTTTCGTGGCGGTGGGCGAGTAGCGCTACGGGTCCGGGCGGACGGAGGACGGAAAGGTGTCAGGAGTGGACGGCGTGGACACGCGCCGCGGCCCGACCCGGTGGGCGGTCGTCGCCAACGGGGAGAACCGGAGGGTCGCCCTGTTCACCGCGGCGGCCGTCGCCGCCGGTCACGGCACGCCCCGTGTGGTCGAGTGGCGTGACGTGCTGTGCGAGGGCGGTCACGACTTCGCCGACGACGAGATCGTCCGCCTGGACTCCCCGGGGGAGGACGCGCGGGTGGACCGCCTGCTGCGCGGGGTCGACGATCCGACCCGGGTGGAGGGTTCGGCCCGCTGGTACGCGCGCTTCCTCGACGGCGTGGCCTCCCTGCGCGGCGGACGTCGGCTCGACGCCCCGGCGGACCTGGCCGTCCTCTTCGACAAGCGGCTCTGCCACGCCCGGCTGCGGGAGGCGGGGGTACCCGTGCCGGTCTCCCCGACCACGGGCGGCACCGCTGCGGCCGGGGACTGGCCCGCGGTGCGGGCCCGGATGGCGGAGGCGGGCCTGCGGCGGGCGTTCGTGAAGCTCGCGCACGGCTCGTCCGCCTCCGGTGTGCTCGCGGTCGAGACGACGACGGCGGGACGCGTCCGGGCCACGACCTCGGTGGAGCTCGCGGACGGCCGGCTGCACAACTCGCTGCGTGTGCGCCACTACACCGACGAGTCCGAGGTCGCCGCGATCGTGGACCGGCTCGCGCCGGACGGGCTGCACATCGAGCGCTGGCTGCCCAAGGCGTCGCTGGGCGGCCGGTCGGCGGACCTGCGCGTCCTCGTCGTGGCCGGCCGGGCCACCCACGCCGTCGTCCGTACCAGCCGCTTCCCCCTCACCAACCTCCATCTCGGCGGCACCCGCGGTGACCTGTCGGCCGTCCGGGCGCTGGCCGGCGACCGGTGGGCCCAGGCGCTCGGCATCTGCGAACGGGCCGCGGCCTGCTTCCCGGAGACCCTGTGCGTGGGTGTCGACCTGCTGCCCGCCGTCGGCTGGCGCCGGTTCGCCGTCGGGGAGGTCAACGCGTTCGGTGATCTGCTGCCCCGGCTCACCGGCCTGCCGGGCGGCCCCGCGGAAGGACTCGACACCTACGCCGCCCAGATCGCGGCCCTCGGTCCGCGCCCGCCCGCCCGGTTCGTGGCGCGGCCCACGCCCTCCCCGCACCACGGTTCAAGGACACTCCATGCCTCACTCTGACCCGCCCACCGGCACGGCGCCCGCGGCGACCGCGGGCCCGCTCCCGACACCCGACATGAACGAGGTGGTGGGCCGGGACGACCTGCTGCTGCTCACACTCGACACCCTGCGGTACGACGTCGCCGTCGATCTCGCGGCAGCCGGCCGCCTGCCGAACCTGGCGGCGCATCTCCCGGGCGGCACCTGGGAGAAGCGGCACGCCCCGGGCAGCTTCACCTACGCGTCCCATCAGGCGATGTTCGCGGGGTTCCTGCCCACCCCGGCCTCCCAGGGGCCCCATCCACGGCTGTTCGCCGCCCGGTTCGCCGGCAGCGAGTCCACCGAGGGCCGTACGTTCGTCTTCGACACCCCGGACATCGTGTCGGCGCTGGCCGCCCGTGACTACCGCACCGTGTGCGTCGGCGGCGTCGGCTTCTTCAACAGGCAGGGGGCCCTGGGCGACGTCCTCCCCGGTCTCTTCCAGGAGAGCCACTGGGAACCGGAGTTCTCCGTGGCCTCGCCGACGTCCTTCGCGGCGCAGGTGGCGCGGGCCGAGCGGATCGTGGCCGAACTGCCCGCGCACCAGAAGCTGTTCCTCTTCCTCAATGTCTCCGCGCTGCACCAGCCGAACTGGTTCCACCTGGAAGGCGCCACCCGGGAGGCCGGGGACAGCCGGAACACCCACGCCGCCGCGCTGGAGTACGTCGACCGCCATGTCGGGCGGCTGTTCGCGGCCATGTCCGCGCGCCGTCGCTGCTTCGCCATCGTCTGCTCCGACCACGGCACGGCGTACGGGGACGACGGTTACACCGGCCACCGGCTGGGCCACGAGTCCGTGTGGACCGTCCCCTACAGTCACTTCTTCCTGGAGCCCTCCGCATGACCATCGCCCCCGTGGCCGCGGCGCACTCCGTGCCCCGCCCGTACCAGAGCTATCTGTACGCCTATCCGCACAAGACCGCCTACCGGCCGCTCGCGCCGCGCCCCGAGCTGGAGCGGTTGTGGGCGGACGAGTCCCGACAGGCGCTCTCCCTGTACCTGCACATCCCGTTCTGCGAGGTGCGCTGCGGCTTCTGCAACCTGTTCACCCGCGTCGGCGCCCCCGACGGGCTGACCGGCCGTTACCTCGACGCCCTGAGCCGGCAGGCCGTCGCCGTGCGCGAGGCGCTCGGCGACGCCTCGTCACCGCGGTTCGCCAACGCGGCCTTCGGGGGCGGCACGCCCACCTTCCTGGAGGCCGCGGAACTGGAGCGCCTCTGCGACATCGCGGAACGTGACATGGGCGCGGACCTGCGGTCGGTCCCGCTGTCCGTGGAGGCGTCGCCCGCGACGGCGACCGCCGACCGCCTCGCCGTCCTGGTCCGGCGCGGCGCCACCCGGATCAGTCTCGGGGTGCAGAGCTTCGTCGAGGACGAGGCCCGCGCCGCGGTACGCCCGCAACGTCGCTCCGACGTCGAGTCCGCGCTCAGCCGGATCCGGGAGTCGGCCGTCGCGGTCCTCAACATCGACCTGATCTACGGCATCGACGGTCAGACCACGGCCAGTTGGCGCTACTCCCTCGACGCGGCCCTGGCCTGGCGGCCGGAGGAGATCTACCTCTACCCGCTCTACATCCGTCCGCTCACGGGCCTCGGCCGCCACGCGGACGCGCGGACCGCCGACCGGGAGTGGGACGAGCAGCGGCTGCGCCTGTACCGCGAGGGCCGAGACCATCTGCTGTCCGAGGGCTACGAGCAGGTGTCGATGCGCATGTTCCGCCGTGCCGACGCGCCTCCGCAGGGGCCCGACGACTACGCGTGCCAGACGGACGGCATGATCGGACTGGGCTGCGGGGCACGGTCGTACACCTCCGCTCTGCACTACTCCTTCGACTACGCCGTGTCGATGCGCGAAGTGCGCGCCATCATCGACGACTACAGCGCCACCGAGGACTTCTCCCGTGCCCTGCACGGCCGTTGGGTGGACGAGGACGAGGCCCGCCGCCGGCACCTGTTGCAGTCGCTGCTGCAGGCCGGGGGTCTGGTCCGCGGTGACTACCGGAGTCGGTTCGGCACCGACCCCGCCGACGACTTCGCCGCCGAACTGGACGTCCTCGGCCGGCGTGGCTGGCTCCAGGACGCGGGGACCGAGCGGCTGGTGCTCTCGCCCGAGGGGCTGGCCCATTCGGACGCCATCGGACCCGAGTTCTTCTCCCCGGCCGTCCGGGACGCCATGGCCGCCTACGAGACGAGGTGACGACCATGGACCTGACAGACCCAACAGACCTGACAAACCTCACCGTCCTCTATCGCGGGCCCCTGGCCTCCTGCGACTACGACTGCCCGTACTGCCCGTTCGCCAAGCGCCGGGACAGCGCGGCCCAGCTGCGCGCCGACCGTGCCGCGCTCGAACGGTTCGTGGCCTGGGCGCGTGGTCCGCACGACCACCGGCTGTCGGTGCTGTTCACACCGTGGGGCGAGGGACTGACCCGCTCCTGGTACCGCCGGGCTCTGGTGGACCTGTCCCACGAACCGCGCGTCGAGCGGGTCGCCACCCAGACCAACCTGAGCTGCCGCACCGACTGGCTCACGGAGGCGGCGGCCGACACGGTCGCCCTCTGGTGCACGTATCACCCGGGGCAGACACCCTACGGGCGGTTCCTCGCCAAGACGCACCGCCTGTCCGGCCTGGGGATCCGGTACAGCGTGGGTGTGGTGGGCCTCCCCGAGCATCTGGACGACGCACGGCGGTTGCGTGCCGACCTGCCCTCGCACGTCTATCTGTGGATCAACGCCGCCGAGGGCCACACCTACACCGACGAGCAGGCCGACGAGTGGACCGCGCTGGATCCGCTCTTCCCGTACAGCCGGCGTCCGCACCGCTCGGCGGGGCTGCCGTGCCGGACCGGCCGGAGCGTCGTCTCGGTCGACGGAGAGGGCACCGTCCGGCGCTGTCACTTCGTCCGGACGGAGCTCGGCAACCTCTACGACGGCTCCTACCGCTCCGCGCTCGCCCCGAGGCCGTGCCCGCTCACCGCGTGCGACTGTCACATCGGGTACGTCCATCTGGAGACCCTGCCGTTGTACGACGTCTTCGCGGGCGGGGTCCTCGAACGCGTCCCCCGCGCGCAGGCGCTGCCGCCGCGCCCGCTCCTCCCGGTGGTCAGCGGCCGACCCGGTCCTCCGGCAGCTTCACCAGCCCCAGCTCGATGAGGCTGTCGGCGGTGTCGAGGACCGTCCTGGTGACGTCGCGGGGTTCCCAGCCGAGCACGGAACGTGCCTTGGCATTGCTGATGACGGGAATCCGGCCGCCCAGTCCCACGGCGTCCCGGAGCGCCGGCTGAGTCTTCGCCGCTTCGCGCATCTCTTCGAGGGTGAGCTCCGCGGACGGCAGGGCGTCGGCGGCCGCCGGCAGGTGCGCCCGGAGGGTCCGGGCCATGCCGAGGAAGCTGACCGACGGTCCGCCCACCGCGAGGAAGCGTTCCCCGGCCGCCTGGGGATGGAGCATGGCGCGCAGGTGCAGGTCCACGACGTCGCGGACGTCGACGACGCCGAAGTACATGAGTGGTACCGCCGGGATCCGGCCGGTCATCATGGACCGGACGATGTCGGTCGACGCGGCGAGGCGCGGTCCGAGCACGGGCCCGAAGATGCCCACGGGGTTGACGACCGTCAGCTCGATCTCCCCGTCGGCGTCCACGAAGTCCCAGGCCGCGCGCTCCGCGAGGACCTTGGACTTGTGGTAGGCGGGGAGACCGACGGTGTCGGGGTCGGTCCAGTCCTCCTCCGTGTACCGGTCGTCGGGCTTCACGGTGTAGCCGACCGCCGCGAAGGAGGACGTCATGACCACGCGCCGCACGCCCGCCGCACGCGCGGCGGAGAGGACCCGCAGCGCGCCGTCGCGTGCCGGGCGGACGAGTTCGTCCTCGTGCTCCGGGGGCGTGGCGGGAAAGGGCGACGCCACGTGCAGCACCTGGCTCACGCCGTCCACCGCGGCGGGCCAGCCCGCGTCGGCGGACAGATCCGCCACGGCGAACTCCAGCAGGTCCCGCCGGTCCGCTCCGGCCTGCCGCACGAGGTCCAGCACCTCGGCCTCACGGCCGGGTTCCCGGATCGTCACCCTGGTCCGGTACCCGTCACGCAGCAGCCGGGCGACCAGGTGACCGCCGACGTATCCGGTCGCGCCGGTCACCAGCACCGTTCCCACGCCGGAGGCGTCAGGAGCCTCGGAAGCGCCGAAAGCAGGGTTGTTCTCCACACGCATGTCGCTCAGTCCCTCAGGGTTCGAATTGTTCGAGGATCGCCGTGACGGTCTCGACGGCCCGGCGCTCGGCGGCGGCGTCGCCGCGCACGCGGGCGTCCCACATCCGGGTCTTCCCCCGGAGGTAGGCGAGGCGGGACTTCAGCCGTTCGATGTCGTCGGCCAGCTTCTCCGCCTGGTCGGCGAACAGGTCCCGCTGTTCCTCCGCCGCGGCGTTGCCCAGCGGGAGCAGGTCCACGTAGCGGCGCATCCCGGCGACGGTCATGCCAGCCGAGCGCAGACAGGCCAGCGCCACGACCCGGTCGGCCGTCGCCGCCCCGTAGCGCCGATGGCCGCTGGACTCGTCGCGGCCCACCACTCCCAGCAGGCCGACCTTCTCGTAGTAGCGGAGCGTGGGCTCGCTGAAGCCCGAGCGTCGCGCCATCTCCTGAATGGTCAGACTCACCGTTCGTCCTCCGTCGTGTCCGTCGTGAAGAAGCCTCCGGCCCTTCAAGCGCTTCAAGTCAAATGTCCTGGACCTGGGCTTCCGGGCCGCCGCGGACGCGCGGATGCGGGGCAGGTCACTCCTGGGGACACTGGGCGTACTGCATCCCCCACCACCCCCCTGTCGCCCACGAGCCGGAGGAACTGACGATGGCCGGGAAGCCGCCTTATCCGCCGTTCGACGCCGAGAGTTCCGTGCAGAAGGTCCGGGCGGGCGAGGACGCCTGGAACACCCGCGACCCCGGGAAGGTCTCGCTGGCCTACACCGAGGACAGCCGCTGGCGGAATCGTTCACTCTTCATCAACGGACGCGAGGAGATCGTCGCCTTCCTCACCCGCAAGTGGGAGCACGAGCTCGAATACCGGCTGATCAAGGAGCTGTGGGCGTTCGGCGGGAACCGGATCGCCGTCCGGTTCGCCTACGAGTACCACACGGTCACCGGGGACTGGTTCCGCGCCTACGGCAACGAGAACTGGGAGTTCGCCGACGACGGGCTGATGAGCGTGCGCCACGCGAGCATCAACGACGTACCGATCACCGCATCCGAGCGCGCCTTCGACTGGGACCGTTCGGGGCCGCGCCCGGCCGACTACCCCAGCCTCAGCGACTTCGGCTTCTGACCCGGGAGGCCCCGGACCGTCGGCCCCGGATGTCCCGGGGTCTCGGACGGTCAGACGCGGGCGCGGAGCCTGCCCTGGCCGGAGAGGCGGAACAGCAGGATCAGCGACGGCAGGATGATCAGCGCGGCGACGCAGGCGACGCCGAGGAGGACGGCCAGCGTGGTGTCGGGGGCCGCGGCCGCGTGGATGCGCAGATGCGTGCCGAGCAGGAAGGGGTACTGGGCCACTCCCCAGCCGACGACCACGGCGGCGATGGCCAGCGCGGCGATCTCGCGGCGGCCGGCGCGGCGGCCCAGGCCCGCACCCGCCATGCCGGCGACTCCGCAGAGCGCCGCGAGCACCATCAGCGGCAGCCCCCGGTGACTGAGCTGGTGGAACAGCCGGGGTGCGTCCGTCCTGAGCACGAAGATCCCGGCGACGCTGACGGCCCCCGCCACGGCTCCGGCGAGCAGGGCGCGGTCACGGAAGTACCGTTCGAGGCCCGCGTCGTCGAGCCGGTGGGCCGCCGCGGCCAGGTAGAAGGCGGCGAGGTAGGCACAGCTGACGACAGCGAGGACGCCACCGAGGACGGAGGTCGGATTGAGCCAGCTGGTGAAGGCGTCGCCGTTGCCCCCGGTGGGCACCCGGCCCGAGGCGATGCCGCCTGCGATGGAGCCGAAGCAGTAGGGGGTCAAGACGGAGGAGGCCGCGAACAGGGTTCCGTTGAGGCGCTGTTGGGGTGTCCGCACGGAGACCTTGCGGAAGGCGAAGCCCGCTCCGCGAAGGACGATGCCGAGGGCGGCCAGCAGCAGGGGCACGTACAGGGTCGTGGTGATCGCGGCGAAGGCCGTGGGGAAGCCGCTCCACAACATGACCAGGCAGTAGATGAGCCAGGTGTGGTTGGCCTCCCAGACCGGACCGATCGACAGGTCGACCAGGTGGCGGGGTTTCTTGCCGCGTTCGGCTCCCCCGGCCGTCAGGTCCCAGAAGCCGGCTCCGAAGTCGGCCCCGCCGAACAGCGCGTACGCGACGACGCCGACGAACATGACCAGGGCGACCACGTCACTGAGGTTCATCGCTCGTCTCCTGCCGTGCGGGACGTGGCATAGGGCTGCTCGGGTCCGTAGGGGACGTAGACCGTCGCGTCGCCCGCGGTCCGCCAGCGCCGGGCCATGGCGCGCAGGACCAGGACGCCACCGGTGCCGACCGCCGCGTACAGGGCGAGGGTCGCGCCGAACAGCGGCCACAGGTTGCCCTGTGTGGTCACGGCCTGCCTCGTCAGCAGCAGTCCGACGACGGTCCAGGGCTGCCGCCCGACCTCGGTGACGACCCAGCCGCTCTCCAGGCAGACGACGGCGACGACACCGCTCAGCGCGGCGCCCCGCAGGAACCAGCGGTTGGTGGGCACCGTCCGTCCCCGCCACCACAACCAGGCGAACCAGAGGACGAGGCCGAGCATGAGGAAGGTGGTGCCGACCATCACGTCGAAGGCCAGGTGCACGAGGGTGACGCTGCGGTCGGTGGGCCGTACCTCCGGCGGGATCTCCTCCAGGCCCTTGATCTCCGTGGAGGGGGTGAAGCCGGCCAGGATCGACGCCATGTCCGGGATCGGAAGGCCGTATCTGACCTTGCCGTCGATCAGGAACCCGCCGAGGTTCTCCGGCACGTGATCGCCTGTCGTGGGCAGGAGCTCGATCGCCGCGAACTTGGCGGGCTCCTCCTGGAACACCTCGCGGGCCACCGTGTCGCCGACGACGACCTGCACCGGAACGGCCGCCGCCGCGACGAGGAAACCGATGAGGAACCCTAGCCGGTGGTGGCGGTCCTGACGTCCTTTGAGCATGCCGGCCGCGTACACGCCGGCGACCGTGAAACCGGCCACGATGTAGGCGGCGAGGAGCATGTGCACGGTCTCGAACCAGAACGCTCCGTTGAAGAACACGCCCAGCGGGCGTACGGCGGTGACATGTCCGTCCCGCAGGGTGATCCCGCCGGGCTGGTTCATCCAGCTGTTGGCGGCGATGACGGCAGCCGCCCCGCCGAGGCTGGCCAGCACGACCGGAACCCCGGTCCAGAAGTGCGCCCAGGGCGGGAGCCGGTTCCAGCCGTACAGGTAGATCGAGACGAAGATGGCCTCGAGGAAGAAGAAGAGTCCCTCCACCGCGAACGGCATCCCGAAGGCGGCGCCGTAGTCGCCCATCAGACCGGGCCACAGGATGCCGAGTTCGAACGAGAGGACCGTACCGGTGATCGCCCCCATCGCGAAGAGCACGGCGGCCACCTTCGACCAGCGCCGGGCGAGCCGCAGGGCGTCGTCGTCGCCGTGGCGCAGGCCGCGGTAGTGGGCGATGAGCATGAGCGCGGTCAGGGCGACGCCGAACGGCACCAGGATGATGTGGAAGCCGAGGGTGAACGCCATCTGCTCCCGGGCCGGGAGCAGCTGCGGGGGATCTCCGACGGCCGCCAGGGCCTTGCTCACTGGATGCAACACCCGGTCCATGCTCGCGTGATGACGGCTCATCCGGGACGCCCGCGGTGCGGCGCGGCGCGGGGTGCCACCCGGACGGGCTAGCCGCCCCGCACACGGCGTGGCCGTCGGACGCCGTGTCCTCACGCCGCGTGGCCGTCGGGGCGCGGTGTCCTCACGTCGCTTGCCCGGCGGCGGCTCGTCCGCGGTGCCCCGCCCAGGCCGTGCACCGGAGGCTGATCGTCGGGGTGAGCGGGGTCCGTCGCGGGGGTGGCGTCCGGCGGCCGCCTTCCCAACACTGGTGGCCTACGGGTGACGGGGGCTCGGACATGGTGACGGGTACGGAACCGGCGCAGGCACCGCCACCGGCGCGACGGCCGGAGCTGGACGCGATCCGGATGCTGGTCGTGATCGGGCTGGTCTTCTTCCACTCGGCGCTGGTGTTCGCCACCGACGACGATTTCTACGTCAAGAACGCCGAGACCACCGAAGCCGTGCTGATCATCGCCGGGTTCGGGGTCGTCTGGGCCATGCCGCTGCTGTTCCTCATCTCCGGCCTCGGTGCCTGGCACTCGCTCCAGCGCCGCGGCGCGGGCGGCTTCGCCGCAGAGCGGCTGCTGCGGCTCGGCGTTCCACTGGTCTTCGCGACCCTCGCGCTGAACCCGCTGCCGCAGTGGCTGCGGCTGCGCTCGGCCGACGCCGGCTACCACGCGTCGTACCTCGGCTTCCTGCCCCGCTTCTACGACGTGCGCCTGGAGCCGGCAGAGTTCCCCTTCCTCGTCCAGAGCGAGCACTTCGAGACCGGCCATCTCTGGTTCGTCGTGCTCCTCCTGACGTTCTCCCTGATGCTGGCGCCGTTCCACCGGTGGCTGCCGCGCGAGCGCGTCCGCCGCGTCGGCGACCGGGTGGCGGAGGCGGCCCTGCGCCGGCGGGGCGCCGTGTTCCTGCCCGCCCTCGCCTTCGCGGCGATCTGCGCCTTCGCACGGATGGAGGAGGACTACGCGGGCTGGCACCGGTGGTCGTACCTGCTGTTCTTCGTCGCCGGCTTCGCGCTCGCCGCCGACGACCGCTTCCGCACCGTGATGCGGCGTGACGCCGGGACCGCGGCCTGGCTCGGCGTCCTGCTGTTCGCGGCTTCCGGCCCCGGCTTCGCCCTGGCCGACGAGCCCTTCACGGAGACGACCGCCCTGGCCGCGGCCTCACGGGCGCTGTTCGGTGCGGCCGGTTGGTGCCTGGTAATCGCCATCCCGGGCCTCCTCGACCGTCGGCGGCCGGGAAAATCGCGTACGGCGCCGACCCCGACCCCTACCAAGCGTGGGCGCCTCTACGGCTATCTCGCCACAGCCGTGCTGCCGCTGTACGTCCTGCACCAGCCGATCGTGGTCGCCGTCGCCTACTTCGTGACCGGCTGGTCCGCGCCGATCCTGGTCGAGTACGCCGTGCTGGTGGTGATCGCCCTCGTCCTCACCCTCACCTCCTACGAGCTGCTGGTCCGCCGCACTCGGGTGACCCGCTTCCTGTTCGGGATGCGGTCCTGAAGGCCGCGTATCGAACCTGCCGGTCACAGCCGCTTTTGACAGCGGCTCCCGGCCGGGGCACCCTCGTACGGCCCAGGACAACCTCGAACCGCGAGGAGTCCGCGCGCGCCGGGCGGAAGCCCGCGTGCTTCTTGCCCCTCGGCACCAGGCGTCAGGGCAGCGGCTCCTCCGTCCACACCGTCTTGCCCTCCTCGGTGTAGCGGGTGCCCCAGCGGTCGGTGAGGGCGGCGACGATGAGCAGGCCCCTGCCGTCCTCGTCCTGGATGCGGGCGTGCCGGAGGTGGGGGGCCGTGGAGGCCTCGTCGGAGACCTCCAGGGTCAGCGACTGGTCGCGGATCAGCCGCACGGTGGCGGCGCCGCCGGCGTGCCGGATGACATTGGTGACGAGTTCACTGGCGACCGTCTCCGCCGTGAACGCGTGCGAGTCCAGTCCCCAGCTTTCCAGTTGCCCGCGGACCTTGTGCCGGCAGTCCGCGACGGCCGACGGCTCCGGGGGGAACCGCCACGCGGCGACCTGGTCGCGGGCGAGGCGATGGGTACGGACGGCGAGCAGGGCGACCCCGTCCGCGGGAGGCTCGCGCAGCAGGCTGTACACGATGGCGTCGCAGACGGCCTTGGGGTCGTTGGCCGGGCGCTCGCTGATCTCGCGCAGCCGGGAGAACCGCCGGTCGGCCTGGGGGAAGGTGCCCAGCAGCGAGGGGGAGTAGAAGGTGAGCAGGCTCTCGGAAGCCAGCGGGACGTGGACGCACTCGTAGCTGGCGTGGTTGCCCAGGGGCGGTCCGACGATCCGTTCGAGGCTGTCCGGGGTCACCCCGTCCGCGGGGGTGATCAACGGTGGCGGCCAGCCGGCGCTGGCCAGGGTGAGGTGTCCGTCCACGGGGTCGTAGACGGCGTACTGACACCATGCGTGCGCCGCTCCGGAGGACTGGGACGAGGCCCCCTCGCGGGCGATGCGCTGGGCGGCGTCGTCCAGGTGGACCAGCAGTTCGTCAGGCGGCAGGTCCAGTACCGCGAGCGTCGACACGGCCGTACGGAACCGTCCCACGGTGGCCGCCGCGGCGAGTCCCTGATCGGGAATCCGCCCGATCACGATACCGATGCGGGCGCTGGACAGTTCGACGAGGTCGAACCAGAGCGCCTGGCCGACTCCCGGGAGGTGGAAGTGGCACGTGCTGACCGCGCTGACGGTGGGCAGCACCCTGGGCAGCAGGCTCCGCTGCAGGGTGATGGCGAGGGTGTGCTCACGGACGTAGCGACGGGCGTTCTCGATGTGGATGGCCGCGTTGTTGCCCAACTCGGCCGCCAGGGGCACGTCGTCGGTCGTGAAGGGTTCCGGATGCCGGGGGCCGCGGTAGAAGCAGGCGAGCCCCAGGACCCGGCCGTGGACGGACAGCGGCGTGATGATCATCGAGTGGATGCCGGCGCGTTGCAACTCGCCGGCGCGGGCGCCGTCGTGCATCAGCCAGTCGGACGGGGTGGCGTGCGGGTCGACCAGGCGCGGCGCGAGGTCGGCGAGCACCTGTGTATACGGGGTGGGGTACACGAAGCGGCTGGGCTCCCCGACCGCGTACACGCTTCTCATCTGCTCGGTTCCCTCGAACGCCGCCCGGCGCAGGGGCACATCGGCGTCGACGGGCGGCTCGGGAGGTTCGTCGCCCCGCAGCACGGCGTCGAGGAGGTCGACGGAGGCCACGTCCGCGAAGTCCCGGACGGCGACCGCGGCGAGCTCCTGGGCGGTACGGGTGGCGTCGAGGGTGGTCCCGATCTTCCCACGGGCCAGGGCGAGGAGCTCGGCCGCCGCCTGTGTCCGGGCCCGCTCGGTGACGTCGTGGATGACGGTGGCGATCCCGACGGGTTCCTGGCAGACCCCGTGGAGGAGGTAGGCGGTCACGTGGTACGTGCGCGCGCCGCCCTCGCTGTCACGTCCCCGGAGCTCCCGGCTGAGCGCGGGCAGACAGCCGGTGATCACCTGGTCGAGGAGCGGGGCCAGCGGGAGGTCGGGGCCCAGGTCCGCGACCGGCCGGTGGAGGACCTGGTCGGCGGGCAGACCCCGGATCGCCAGGGCGGCGGGGTTGGACCTCAGGACGCGGAGGTTCAGGTCGTAGATCTCGAGGCCCGCGACGGACTGCTCGAAGATGGAACCGAGTGTGTCCTCGGCCCGCCGGAGGGCGGCCCGCACGTGGATACGGCCGTCCTGGGCGTCGCGTCCCGCTTCGAGGGTGAAGGCGCAGTCCGCGTCAGGTCCGAGCAGCCGGCCGAGGAGTTGTCCCGCCGAGAGCTCCTCCGCGTCGGACGCCGCGATCCCCGTCGCCTCGGTGGCCGTCCGGGTCCAGTCGGTGACGGCGCCGTCCTCGGTGAGCGTGAACCACGTCTCGTGCGCCTGCATGCCCGCCTCCTCCAGCTCCCCAGGGCAGACAGTCCGTTGCGAACGGCATCGACCGCGTGGCCGAGAAGAGGGCCGGCCCCTCCATTCCCTTGCCCACGCGACTCCTTGAGGGCCGCAGGACGACTACCTTCCAGAATGCCGTCGGGGGACGGCACCGGCAACTCAGTCACGGGGCTGCTCGGCCCCGCGGGCCGGCCGGGGCCCGCGCCGCGTACGCATACGTCGGCCACCCGCGCGGGTCGTCGGCGCATGCGTACGACGGTGCGTCGCCCTAGATTGATCGCATCGGCTCTGTGACGACGCGGCACCATCCGAGGAGGGCGGGCGAGGGGCATGGACCTGGACGGCGGGGGACCACTCGACCCCGCTTCTCCTCGCCCGCGCCCGTTGTCGACAGGGCTCGCGTCGGGGCCGGCTGCCGGCCGGGGCCGTGGAGGACTCCCACCGCCATGGCGCTGAGACCGGGCGGCCCCGGTGGACGGGGATGGTCAGGCCACGCGCGGACGGCCCAGTTCCTGCTGACGCTGGCCAGTGGTGCCGTCAACGCCGTCAGCTTCCTCACGCTGGGCGGGGTGTTCACGAGCGTCATGACGGCGAATTCCGCTTTGCTGGGACTGGCGCTGGGCAACGGACACCTGTCGCTGGCCAACCTCGCGGCACTCGCCATCGCTGCGTACCTGGTGGGTGCCGTCGCGGGGAGCTGGCTCACGGCCGCGACGGGCCCGGCACCGCTCACCGGGGTGACGGGCGCCCTGCTCGCGGAGAGCGCGCTGCTGTGGGCGCTGTTCGCCGTCTGGCTGGTCCTGGACGGCGCGCCCGGGACGACGGCCCGTGCGGCGCTGCTCGCGGTGGGAGCCGGGGCGATGGGCTGCCAGAGCGGCAGCGTCCGTGTGGTGGCCGGCAGCAGTGTGACGACCGCGTACATCACGGGTGCGCTGACGGGACTCGTCGCACAGGCGACGGTGGAGAGGAAGCTGCAGCGGCACAACGGGCTGGTCATCCTGTCGCTCCCGGTCGGCGCCGCGGCGGGCGGCGCCGCGGTGCGCTGGGCCCCGCTCGTCGCACCGGGGGTTCCCGCCGTGCTGGTGACCGCGGCCCTCGCGGTGACGGTGGTACGGCGTCGGCCGGCACCCGGCGACGGGCCCGTCCCCGACGCGTGACCCGGCGGAGCCGGGCCCGCCGGATCGGGAGACCGTCGCGCCTGGTCAGGCAGGACAATCAGACGATACCCCCATAGCATGAAATGTCTGAGCTTGTGAAGCCCTCTGAAGTCGCCTGAAGCCTCCTGACGCCGATGTGAAATGAAGCCCCTTCCCCCTTTCCCCCTTTCCTCTGTTCCACCTATCGCAGGGTGATGGATATGACTGCCTCGGATGTGAACGAGTCGGCGCCTGCCGAACACGCGGAACCACCCCGGACGCCGGACGGCGGCATGGGCCCGACCACGGACAAGAAGCCGTCGCAGGTGCACTACCACCATCCCGCGGCCGGATGGGGCGCCGCCAAGAGCGTCACCCACGTCCTCCTGAAGGAACGAGCGCTGGTCGACGGGCCGCGCGCGATCTTCAGGATGAACCACGAGAACACCGGCTTCGACTGCCCGGGCTGCGCCTGGCCCGACGACACCAAGGGGCTCAAGCTCGACATCTGCGAGAACGGCATCAAGCACGTCACCTGGGAGATGACCCCGAAGCGGGTCGGCGCGGACTTCTTCGCGGCCCACACCGTCTCCGAGCTCTCCACCTGGACGGACTTCGCGCTGGAGGACCAGGGACGCCTCACCGAGCCCCTCGCCTACGACGCCGCCTCCGACCGGTACCTGCCGATCGACTGGCAGGAGGCCTTCGACCTGATCGGCGCCGAGCTGCGGGCCCTGGACAGCCCGAACCAGGCGGCCTTCTACACCTCCGGCCGCCTGGGCAACGAGGCCACGTTCCTGTACCAGCTCATGGCACGCGAATTCGGCACCAACAATCTCCCCGACTGCTCGAACATGTGCCACGAGGCCTCCGGGCGCGCTCTGCAGGCCGCCCTCGGCACCGGAAAGGGCACCGCCGACCTCAAGGACTGGGAGACCGCCGACGCCCTGTTCATCATGGGGGTCAACGCGGCCTCGAACGCCCCCCGCATGCTGACCGCGCTGGCCGAGGCCTATCGGCGCGGTGCGCAGATCGTCCACATCAACCCGCTGGTGGAGGCGGCCGCCACGCGCACGATCGTGCCGCACGACATCACGGACATGGCCCTGTTCAAGTCCACACGGACGAGCACGCTCAACCTCCAGGTCCGCGCGGGCGGCGACATGGCGCTGATGCGTGGCATCGCCAAGGCCGTGCTGGAGGAGTCGGAGCACGATCCCAAGGCCCTGGACCGTGAGTTCATCGACCGTCACACGCATGGCTTCGACGCGTACCGAGCCGTCTGCGAGGCCACGCCGTGGAAGGAGCTGGAACTCCAGTCGGGGCTGACCCGGGCCGAGATCCTGAAGGCCGCGGACATCTACTCGCGCTCCGACCGCACCCTGATCAGCTGGTGCCTGGGCGTCTCGCAGCACGAACACGGCGTCGACACCATCCGCGAGATCGTCAACCTCCTGCTGCTGAGGGGCAATCTGGGCCGGGAAGGTGCCGGCCCCTCCCCCGTGCGCGGCCACAGCAACGTCCAGGGCAACCGCACGTGCGGGATCGACCACCGGCCCACCGAGGCGTTCCTCCGGCGCCTCGACGACGTCTGCGGGATCGAATCACCGCGTCCGCACGGTATGGACACGGTCGCGACGGTCGCGGCCATGCACGAAGGAAAGGTGAAGGTGTTCGTCGGCATGGGAGGCAACTTCGCCCTGGCCGCGCCGGACACCCCCTACACCGCCGAGGGCCTCGCGCGCTGTGAACTCACCGTGCACGTCAGCACCAAACTCAACCGCAGCCATCTCGTCCACGGGAAGAAGGCCCTCATCCTGCCCTGTCTGGGCCGCACCGAGAAGGACCACCAGCGCCACGGTGTGCAGGCCACCTCGGTCGAGGACTCGATGAGCATGGTGCACCTCTCGCTGGGCATGAAGCGGCCCGCCTCGCGCGACCTGTTGTCCGAACCGGCCATCATCGCCGGCATGGCCCGCGCGACCCTCCCCGACAGCAGCACCCCGTGGGAGCACTACATCGAGGACTACGACCGTATTCGCGACACCATGGCCCAAGTGCTGGACGGATTCGAGGACTTCAACCGCCGGGTCCGGCTCCCGCTGGGCTTCCGCATCCGGCAGCCCGCCCGCGAACTCGTCTTCCTCACCCCCACCGGACGCGCGGAGTTCTCGGCGGCACCGCTGCCGGACGTCGTCCCCGAGGACGGCACCCTGATCCTGCAGACCATGCGCTCCCACGACCAGTGGAACACGACGATCTACTCCGACGACGACCGCTACCGCGGCATCAAGAACCTGCGCACGCTGGTCTTCATGAACCGGGCCGACATGCGCGCCCGGCACATCAAGGACGGCAGTCTCGTCGACATCACCGCGACAGCCAAGGACGGTACCCGGCGCACGCTCCGCCAGTACCACGCCCTGCCCTACGACGTGCCCCGGAGCTGCGCGGCCGGTTACATGCCGGAGATGAACGCCCTGATCGCGGCGTGCGACTACAGCGTGCAGAGTGACCAGCCGCTGATGAAGAGCCTCAAGGTGACGATCTCGCCGAGCCGGACGACCGGCCAGGAGGACTGAGTCCTCCCGGCCGGACAGGACGGCGCGCCCGGGAAGGCGCGCCGGTCCGAACCACACCCGGGCCGGGGGCTGGACAGCACCCCGCGCATCGCGCGGGCTCACGTGCGTCGCGCCCCCGTACGGCTTCCTGCCCGCTGAACGCCGGACGCTGGACGCCGCGATACGGCCGCGAGGCCCCTCAGACACCCCGGCGTCGGCCGGCGGGCATCATCCGTTCCAGGACCGCCACGGTCACCACGGCGTAGGCGAGGTGCGGGACGATGTCGGAGACCCAGTCGACGGCTGACCAGGTACGGGGGTCGGTGACCCGCAGCACCGTCATGGGCCCGTTGGTACCGACGAGGGCTCCGGCGGCGGCCACCGCGTAGTGGGCCGGTCGCCCGGGACACCATCCGGCGGCCCGGGCGGCCCCGAGGACCGCACCCATGCCGAGCCCGGCGGCGTAACCGGTCAGCGGGCCGAGGCCGGCCACCCGGTTGTCCTGCTTGTCCCCCTCCCCCGGGATCGGGACGTGCAGCCGCTGCGAGAGCCTGCGCACCGTCACCTCCGGGGTGGAACTGGCGGGGCGGCCGCGCAGCGCGATGTCGCAGTAACTCACCGTGTCGAGCGCCGTGGTGCCCGCGGCACCGGCTGCGGCACCGTACATCAGTCCGCGTGTCAGGCTCGTCATGAGGCACCTTCCCGCCGGGCCCGCGGATGGCGCCGAGCCCGCTGAGGGAGAGAACGTCCGACCCCCGCCCTCCCATTGAACACCCTTACCCCGATCGTCACCTGCGTCGGCGGACGAGCACGCCCGCGTCGGCGCACGGAGCCTCCCGCGCCCGGCCAGGGGCACCCGACGGCGAAACGATCCCGGCGCCCTCCGGCGGCACCGGGCCGGCGGGAAACCGGCACCGGACCGGACGGTCGCCGTCTGTTCATCCCTCGTTCCCTCCCGCGGGGCGTACGGCGGCGTCCTTGAGGGCAGAGCAGGCGCAACCGCGCGCGGCCGGACGGTGTCCGGCGCAACGCGGCGGAGGGGACACCGAGGGCCGCGAGGGCGGCGAGGGGGCGGAGCGATGGAGTTCACGAGAAGCGGGCGGCTGCGGGCGAGCGGCAGGCGCTGGACGGGGTGGGGTCTCGCCGTCGAGGCGGGGGCGATCGTCTGGGCGGTGCCGGCGGACGGACAGGGCCGCGAGTCGGCCTGCATCCTCGCCGCGCTGGCGGCCCTCGGCGTCCTCGCGGGGATCCGGGACCTGCGCCGCGCGGATCGTCCGTTCGGTCTGCGCATCGACGAGCACGGCGTCGCGCTGGCCGAAGGAGGGCTCGGCTGGGGGCAGATCGAGGGCGTGGCCCTGTACTACGCACCGGCGGGCCAGGTGGACAGCGACGACCACACCACCGCCCCGGCGCCCCCGCATCTGCACGTCTTTCCCGTCGAGGGGGCTCAACTGCCCGGTCCGCGCGTGTCCGTCAGGAACGGCCGCCGTGTCCAGGACGTGGCCGACTCCGCCGAACTCGACCAGGGAACCGACGAGTTGATCAAGGCCCTGACCCGGTACGCGGGTCCGCGTCTCGAAGGAGCCCCGCACGGGCTGCGCCGGGCGGCGGCACCCGGGCCCGTGACGTTGCAGGGCCCCGGCTTCGGGCCGCTGACCGACACGGCCGGGACTCTGCGGGCCGCGAAGGCCCCCGCCGGCGCGGCGCGCACCTTCACCGCACGGCGCAACTCCGGCCTCCGGCTGGTGCTCACGCTCGCCCTCGCGGTGGCGGGGACGACCGCGACGATGTCGCTGTTCACCGGCGGTCTCCCGTGGGGGCCCGAACCCCTGTCCGCGTTCGGGCCGTTGGGCGCGGTGCTGGGATGGTCCCTGAGTGTGGGCTCGTTCCGCGAGTGGCGGCGGCCGTTGCGCGTGCGGATCGGGACGGACGGCATCGCCGTACAGAATTTCGCCGCGCCCGAGGTGATGATCCGCTGGGACCAGGCGGTGGCTGTCGCCGTCGGCCGCAGGCCGGGCGCGGTGGAGAAGCATCCGTGGCTGCTGCTGTGGCCGGTCCCCGGGCACGGCTTCGATCTGCCCCACGACATCACCGACGGCCATCAGGTCTACACCCTGGTCGAGTTGCGCCGACTGCGCGACGGCGACGCGGTGGAGCCCACGGCCCGGTACTTCGCGGGCTCGCGCTACGCGGAAACGGCCTGACGGGACCCGCCCGCCACGCGCTTCCCACCCCGTCAGCCGCGCCGCCTCCCTGCTCCGCCGCGCCGACCTCACGTCACACCGCGCCGGTTTCGCCGCCCACCGCACGGGTGTCGCTCTCCCCGCCGCGCCGTTCACCCGGCCCTACCCGCTCCGCCGGGCCGCGTCCGGCGGTCGGTCGGTGCCCTCTCCGGCGGCGTGAGGGTTCCGGGGTGCCGACGTGCAGCATCGGCCAGGCCGCGCGCCTGCTGAGGGTGAGTCCGGAGACGGTGCGCCGGCCGACGGGGCCGGCTGCCCATGGGCCGGGACGGGTCGGGCAACCGGGTGATCGACGGGGTGGGGCTCGCGGACACCGATGTCGTAGGTCATGACACGGGCGCCTTCGCCTCCACCGGTACCGTGGTCGCGGGGAAGGCCAAGTCCTCGTACGCCCTCGGCCCCTGGGGGCCAAGTCGATGAGCGAGAGCCCCCTTCAACCCGGTCGCGCCCGCCGTCGCCGGCGCGCTGCGGGACGCGGCGGGGGTCCGCTTCACCGAACTCCCGCACCCGCGACCGGGTGTGGCTGGCCCTCCGCGAAGCGGCGGCGAACGGTCCGCGCGGAAAGTGACGGGGCGGGCAACCGCCCGCTCCCCCGCTTGTGTTCATCTTCTGCACCCGCGGGACGGTGCCGGGGGGCGTCTTCCCGCACCCTCTGTCACGACGGGGTCCGGGCCCGGGGCGGTGTGCGCCTTCCGGCGCGTCGCCATCGCCTCCAACCTCCGGCCGCGGCCCCGCCCGCTTTCGGGCCACGCCGGGCGCGTCCGGGCAGCTCACCCGGTGCGGACCGGCCCACGGGCGCCTCGCGTGCCGTCGGAGTCTGTGAAGAAGACGCGTCCAAGGGGTTGCCCAGGCATTGCCTCATGACTTAAATCAAAGCCTGAACTAAGCAGCCCTGTAAGCCATTTCGTCTCCTCCGGGTCCCTTCGGCCGCAGTACGGATCTCGGCACGGAGGTCACCCTGGCGTGCCCCGTCACGGATCGTGCGCGGCCTCGGGAGGCCCGCACGGCCCGTCCCCTCCTTCGAACGGAGTGAACGCATGAGACTCAGATCCTTGGGGATCGCGCTCGCCGCAGCGGCGGCGCTCATCACCCTCCCCGCCCATTCGCCCGCCGTCGCGGCGGAGACCCCCCTCTCCCAAGGCCGGACGACCACCTCCTCCTCCGACGAGAACGCCGGCACACCCGCCGCCTACGCCGTCGACGGCAACACCGCCACCCGCTGGTCCTCGGCCGCCACCGACGCCCAGTGGCTGCAGGTCGACCTCGGGACGGCCGCGACGCTGAGCAAGGTCGTCCTCAACTGGGAGACCGCGTACGGCAAGGACTACAAGATCCAGGTCTCGGACAACGGGAGTTCCTGGACCGACGTCAAGTCCGTCACCGGCGGGGACGGCGGCACCGACACCCTCGACGTGACCGGCCACGGCCGCTACGTCCGGATGAGCGGCGTCGCCCGGGGCACCCAGTACGGCTACTCGCTCTGGGAGTTCCAGGTCTTCGGCACCAGCGACACCGGCACTCCCCCGAGCGGGAACTGCAACACCGCCAACGCCGCCAAGGGCAGGCCGGCCACCGCGTCGTCCACCGAGAACGCGGGCACCCCGGCGTCGAGCGCCTTCGACGACAACACCGCGACCCGCTGGTCGAGCCAGGCGTCCGACCCGCAGTGGGTCCAGGTCGACCTGGGCTCGGTCCAGGACATCTGCAAGGTCGACCTCAACTGGGAGGCCGCCTACGGCAAGGCGTTCACGATCCAGGCCTCGGCCAACGGCCAGGACTGGACGACGCTGAAGTCCGTCACCGACGGGACCGGCGGCACGGCCTCGTACGCCGTCTCCGGCTCGGGCCGCTACGTCCGGATCAACGGAACGGCCCGCGGGACCGGTTACGGCTACTCGCTCTGGGAGGTCGCCGTCCACACCGGCTCCACCGGCACTCCGCCGGTCGAGGGCGGCGGGGACCTCGGTCCCAACGTCATCGTGGTGGACCCCAGCACCCCCAACCTCCAGGCCAAGTTCGACCAGGTCTTCGCCCAGCAGGAGTCCAGCCAGTTCGGTTCCGGCCGCTACCAGTTCCTGCTGAAGCCGGGCACCTACAACGGCATCAACGCCCAACTCGGCTTCTACACCTCGATCTCCGGGCTCGGGCTCAACCCCGACGACACGCAGATCAACGGTGACATCACCGTGGACGCCGGCTGGTTCAACGGCAACGCCACCCAGAACTTCTGGCGTTCGGCGGAGAACCTCGCCATCCGGCCCGTCAACGGCACGGACCGCTGGGCCGTCGCCCAGGCCGCGCCGTTCCGCCGGATCCACGTCCAGGGCGGTCTCAACCTCGCCCCGAACGGCTACGGCTGGGCGTCCGGCGGCTACATCGCCGACTCGAAGATCGACGGCACGGTCGGCCCGTACTCGCAGCAGCAGTGGTACACCCGTGACAGCTCGGTCGGCGGCTGGACCAACGGCGTGTGGAACATGACGTTCTCCGGAGTGCAGGGCGCACCCGCGACCAACTTCGACAGCGGCCCGTACACCACCCTGGACAACACTCCCGTCTCCCGCGAGAAGCCGTTCCTGTACCTGGACGGCAGCACCTACAAGGTGTTCGTGCCCGGGAAGCGGACCAACGCCCGCGGTGTGTCCTGGCCCGCCAACGCCGGCGGCACCTCGCTGTCGCTGGACCAGTTCTACGTCGTCAAGCCCGGCGCGACCGCGGCGACCATCAACGCCGCACTCGCCCAGGGACTCAACCTCCTCTTCACCCCGGGCGTGTACCACCTCGACCAGACCATCAACGTGAACCGCGCCAACACCGTCGTGCTCGGGCTGGGGCTGGCCACCATCGTTCCCGACAACGGCGTCGACGCCATGCACGTCGCCGATGTCGACGGTGTCCGGCTCGCCGGTTTCCTCATCGACGCGGGCTCCGCCAAGTCCGACACCCTGCTGCAGATCGGCCCGGCGGGCAGCTCGGCCGACCACGCCGCCAACCCCACCACCATGCAGGACGTGTTCGTCCGTATCGGCGGCGCCGGACCCGGCCTGGCCACCAACTCCGTGGTGGTCAACAGCGACGACGCCATCGTCGACCACACCTGGATCTGGCGCGCCGACCACGGCACCGGCGTCGGCTGGGAGACGAACCGCGCCGACTACGGTCTGGTGGTGAACGGCGACGACGTCCTCACCACCGGTCTGTTCGTGGAGCACTTCAACAAGTACGACGTGCTCTGGAACGGCGAACGCGGCCGGACGATCTTCTTCCAGAACGAGAAGGCCTACGACGTGCCGAACGCGGCCGCCATCACCCATGACGGCATCGTCGGCTACGCCGCCTACAAGGTCGCCGACAGTGTCAACGTCCACGAAGCGTGGGGTCTCGGCAGTTACTGCAACTTCACGTCCGATCCGACGATCGTCCAGCAACACGGGTTCCAGGTCCCCGTCAAGACGGGCATCAAGATGCACGACATCCTGGTGATCTCGCTCGGCGGCAAGGGGCAGTACGCCCATGTCGTCAACAACACGGGCTCACCCACCTCGGGCACGGACACCGTTCCGTCGAAGATCACCCAGTTCCCCTGACCGACCACCGGGAACGCTGAGCACCTGACCACAGGCCCGTGGTCCGCCCAGGGGGGCGGGCCACGGGCTCCTGGTGTCCGGGTGGCACGGCCGATCGGCGGGGCCGGTCCGGCGACGTCCGGGGCGTCAACGGCGAAGGCGCCGGTCACCGGCCTTTCCGGACCCGTACCGGTCACGCCGAGTCCTCACCCGTGCACGGATCGTCGCCGAAGCTCTTCGGTGGCCCTCTCGCGAACGCCGGTCACCGGCACTCCGGCCGTACGCACGCCACGGCCGGTCCGGCGGGCCCGGTGGGCCCGGTGGGCCCGCGCGCGGACCGGCCGTCGACGAGACGGGAGGGGCGGGAGGGGAGGGGAGGGGCGGCGTGGCGCTGTCAGCGGTCGGCGATGTCCTCGCGGAGGCCGTCGGAGAACTCCCACCACGACAGGGGGAGCCAGTCACCGTTCACGAACGCGTCGACCGTGGCGCCGCGACCGCGGACAGTGACGGTCGTCCCGGGCGGGTACGTGGTGCCGGACAGTCCCGGTACGGGGACAAGCAGGGTTCCGAGTCGCTGTGCTGACACCTTTCGCTCTCCCTTTCCATTCTCTCGTCGCGGCACCGGAATGCCATTCGTGCCGACATTACCGGCTTGTCCGATCGGGCAGACCGGACAATCATGAGAGATGGGTCACGCGATGAATGCGGCGGGGGTGACATCCGGACGCGTATTTCCCTACGGAGGTACCAGCCATGAAGGCCGTTGTGTACAAGGGACCGTTCACCGTGGCGGTCGAAGAGGTTGAAAGGCCCAGCATCCAGCACCCCAACGACGCGATCGTACGCATCACCTCCACCGCGATCTGCGGTTCGGACCTGCACATGTACGAGGGTCGCACCGCCGCCGAGCCCGGAATCGTCTTCGGCCACGAGAACATGGGAATCATCGAGGAGACCGGCCAGGGCGTCACCGCGCTCAAGAAGGGCGACCGCGTGGTCATGCCCTTCAACGTCGCCTGCGGTTTCTGCACCAACTGCGTCGAGGGATTCACGGGGTACTGTCTCACCGTCAATCCCGGCTTCGCGGGCGGTGCTTACGGCTATGTCGCCATGGGACCGTACAAGGGCGGCCAGGCCGATTACCTCCGCGTCCCCTACGCCGACTTCAACTGCCTGAAACTCCCGCCAGGACAGGAACACGAGAACGACTTCATCCTGCTCGCCGACATCTTCCCCACCGGCTACCACGGTTGCGAACTCGCACAGGTCCGGCCCGGCGAGAGCGTCGCGGTGTACGGCGGCGGACCGGTCGGACTCATGGCCGCCTACTCGGCGCTGATACGCGGCGCGAAGAAGGTGTTCGTCGTGGACCGCATCGCCGAACGCCTGCAGAAGGCCGAGGAGATAGGCGCGGTACCGATCAACTTCGCCGAGGGCGACCCGGTCGAGCAGATCAAGGACCGGACCGACGGCATCGGCACGGACAAGGGCGTGGACGCCGTCGGTTACCAGGCCACGGCGCACGGCACGGAACGCGAGGAGCCGGCGACGGTCCTCAACTCGCTCGTGGGGACGGTCCGGGCGACCGGCGCGGTCGGTGTGCCCGGGCTCTACGTCCCCTCCGACCCGGGTGGACCGGACGAGCAGGCCAAGCACGGCATGCTCCTCGTGGCGATCGGCAAGCTCTTCGAGAAGGGCCTGAGGATCGGGACCGGTCAGTGCAACGTCAAGCGCTACAACCGCTTCCTGCGCGACATGATCATCGAGGGCCGGGCGAAGCCGAGCTTCGTCGTCTCCCATGAGATGCCCCTGGACCAGGCGCCCTCGGCGTACGACAAGTTCGACAAGCGGATCGAGGGCTACACGAAGGTCGTGCTGCACCCGTAGCCGTGCCTACCCGCGGCAACCGTCCACGGAACGGACAGGACGCGTCAGCGGGAACGAAGGGAACCAGGACCCGGCCGGGACCGGCGGGAACAGGATCACCCGCCCGCGGGTCCGACGGGGAACGAGGACCCAGGACACTTCCGCAGGGAAAGACCCGGAGGCCGGAGCCGCAGAGGGTGAGGCGGCTCCGGCCTCCGCCCGTGCCGCACGCGGCCGCCGCGTGCGGCACCCTGCACCGGCCGTCCCGAAGGGCGGACAGGACTGCCGAATTCCTGCGCGCGAGGAGCGCGAGAGGTGAAACGATGAGCCCTGCATGCGCCCCCGCGTCCGTGGGGAGAATGCGCAAGTGCCGGCGCTCGAGCGGCTGAGCCGTCGCGTTCCACCGTCGCCAACTCCCAGGAAAGCAGGGTCGGCTGCCATGCTGCTGCGTCTGCCCACGTCCGTGTCCGAAGCACAGGAGTGCATGGCCGAGGGGGCGGAGCCGATAGGCGGCGCGACACTGGTCTGGGCGACCTGGCAGCGGGACGGGTTCCCCGAACGGGCCATGTCCTTGCGCGACTTGCCGGAGGCCAACGCGATCGGGTCGGGATCACTGGGCTCCGCCGTGGTGCTGAACCGCGTCGACGACCGTGTGCCCGAGGTGCTGCGGCGGGCAGCGGGTTCGGTCGGGACCGGGGCGGTCCGCCGGACGGCCACGGTCGGCGGCAACCTCGTCGGCAGCACCCTGCGCTGTCTGCTGCCCGCGGCGCTCGTCCTGGACGCCGGTGCCACGGTGCTGGAACCGGACCGGGTCTACGAGACCGACCTCGCCGAGGTGATCGCCAAGCGCCACCTCCTGCTCGCCCTCCACTGGCGTGAACCCAGGGTCAGCGGCTACCTCAAGGCGGCCGGCGACGCGGGCGGACCGCCACCCCTCGTCGTCGCCACCGCCGTGCACGCCGACGACGAAGGGCGCCACCGCCTGCGGGTCGCGGTCCGGGACGGCTACGACGTCCTCTGCGAGAGCGTCGACTGCGACACGGACACCGCGCGGGTGCTCGACGCGCTGGACGCCACCGACCTCGGCGGGCTGCACTCCACGGCCTCCGAGTCGGTGCGCGAGCAGGTCACCGCGATCCTGGCGCGTGTCACCGACGGATGAAGTGAGGCCGCGAACCGCCTTTGAACCGCGCGGAGTTCACCCCTCGTCGGCCGGAAGCGCGTACAACCCCGGGAGGTTGACCACGATCGCCTCCTGGGTGCTCCGGGCGATGACGACCACCGCCTCGTCGTCGGGGTCCGGGTTCTCCTCCCGGTGCGGCACGAACGGCGGGACGAAGATGTAGTCGCCCGGGGAGGTGCGCAGCCGTACCTCCTCCGGCTCGCTCCCCGAGTCGTCGAGGAAGACGAACTCCGGGTGTCCGCTCACCACGTAGATGGCGGTCTCGGACTCCCCGTGATGGTGGTCGGAGGAGGCGGTGGCGGGTGCCACGTGGGTCTGGCCCATCCACAGCTTCTCGGAGCCGACGTTCCTCCCGCTCACGGCGGCGAACCTGCGCATGCCACCGCTCTGCGCGGTGTCACCGTCCAGGGCGTCGGCGCGGATGTGGTGCAGACGGGTGCGCAGCGATGTCGCCGGGCGGTCCGCCGTGTCGTGGAGATGAGGGTGAAAGCCTTCACCAGGGGTCGTCGTCGGCTCGCTCATGGCCGGGACGCTAGAGCGGGCCCGAAATGGATGTCAAGAGGTGTCCATTGCCGTTCACCTGCGGCAATGTTGCCGCAATGTGGGGCGGAAGCCGTTCGGCCCGCTCGCGCGGCGGGCTCCTCGGGCATGATGTGCGCATGCATATTTCCGCGAAGGCGGACTACGCCATGCGGGCACTTCTGGAGCTCGCCCGTGAACCCGCCCGCCCCCTCACCTGCGAGGCGATCGCCTCGTCGCAGGAGATCCCGTTCCGGTTCCTGAAGTCCGTGGTGGGCGAACTGCGCAGAGCGGGTCTGGTGCGCAGTCAGCGGGGCTGCGAGGGCGGTTACTGGCTCGGCAGACCCGCTGAGGAGATCACTTTGCTGGACGTCGCGCGTGCGGTCGACGGCGAGTTGATCACCCTGCGCGGCGCTCCGCTGGACGGTCTCGACTATCCCGGTCCGGCGGCGGGACTGCCGGGCGTGTGGCGCGAGGTCGAAGCGGGCGCGGCCGCGGTCCTGGGCGGGGTGACCCTGAGGTCCTTGCTGTCCGGGGCGGCGCCGGGAGGACTGGCCCGGACGGGCGCGGCGTGACCGGCTCTGCGGGGCCGCCGCCGGTCGAAGTGGTCGAGTTCACCGACCCGTTGTGTCCCTGGGCCTGGGGATCCGAGCCCGTCTTCCGCGCGTTGCGCGCCGCGCTCGGCGGCCGGGTGCGGTGGCGCCGGGCGTACGCGATCCTCTTCGACGAGGACGACGACCCACCGCCCGACCCGACGGCGGAGACCGCCTGGTACGCGCGTTACGTCGAGGAGATCAGCGCGCACAGCGAGGCTCCGCGTGCCCTGCGGCTCAGCCGGGTGGCGGCCAGTTCCTGGCCCGCCTCCCTGGTCGCCAAGGCCGCCGAACGACAGGGCGCCGAGGTGGCCGACCGGGTGCTGCGCCGGCTGCGGGAGTCCGTCTTCGTCCTGGGGGAACCGGCGGACACCGTGGCGCTGGCCCTGTCCGCCGCACGCGGCACGCCGGGGCTCACCCCGGAGCGGCTGGCGGCCGATGCCGCGTCCGAGGCGGTGCTGCGACAGGTGCGTGCCGACCGGGCGGAGGCGCGGCGGCCGGTCCCCGAGGTGCTGGCGCCGGGAGGCGGGTCGCCGCATCCCGGGGCGGCGAAGGAGACCGCCGACGGCGGGCGCCGGTACGCGCTGCCCACCCTGCTCTTCCGGTCGCCCGAGGGGTGCCGCGCAGTGCCCGGCTGGCGGCCCTTCGAGGAGTACGCCGCCGCCGTCGACGCGCTGCGCCCGGGGCTGTTGGGAGCCGCCGCGCCGCTCCGCCCCGCGCGGGCGCTGGAGCGCTACCGGAGCCTCAGCGACCCCGAGAGGCGGCTGCTCACGAAGGGGGCGTGGCCGCCGGCACACGCCGTACGGGTCGACACCGGCAACGGCCCCCTGTGGCTGCACCCCGACGAGGCCGCGGTGCACCCCGCGACCGCCCGCTGAGCACCTCCCGCCGGTCGGCAGGTCTCTGATCTGCGATCAGTGACCTGTCCCGCCGAATGAGACACCAATTGGTGTCCATTGACAGCCGGTCGAAGCTGCCCCCAGGATGTGCAGCATGCTCACGACGCACCCCGGTGTGGTGTGCCGCTACGTGGACCTGCGGCGCACCAGCAGCGCACTCTGTCGCTGACCTTCCGCCGCCCCCGGCCCGCGGGCGCCTGACCGCCGCTCCCGGCATCGGCCGCCCGCCCCTCGCCCGAGCCGCGTCCGCCGTCCCGCGTCCGCGCCGCCACCGCAGCGCCTCCCGCCTCCACGCGGTGTCGCACATCCTCCTCATCCGTCCGGCCCGCCGTCCTGGGCCCGGTCCTTCCCTGTCCTGAGCGCCCCCGCACCCCGAGCGTGCGCGGTCGCTTCCTCCGGTGTGTCCGTCCGGGTACCGGCCGACCGCACGTACGGACGGAAAGCCGCCACGTGCTCCTGGCCTTCCGTCCCCACGCCCTCTTGCTCCGTCGTCTTGTCTCTCCGTCGCTTTGTCGCTCCCTCTCCTTGTCGTCGCTCGCCCGATCCCCTGCTCTCCCTGTCCCCCTCTCCCACGCTGCCCCCGTTCCGCCCTCGCGTTCCGCTCGCCCCGCCGCGATCCGGGCCGGGGCCCACCACAGGAAGAAAACGATGCCCGCCCACCTCACCACCCAGCACCGCGGACCGGCCCTGTCCTCCTCCCGACGGCCCGGCGGCCGGCGAGCCGTCGTCCTCGCGACCGCCCTCGTCGCCCTGGCCGCACCCGCTCTCAGCGCCTGCGGCGGTGATTCCGCTGCGGCAGGGGGCGGCGCCACCCTCAAGTGGACGTCGTCCTACTTCCCGACCCACTGGGACCCGGTGGTCGGTGGCAGTGGCGCACAGTTCCGCGAACTTGCCCTGACCTACGCCTCGTTGACGCGCACGGACGAGACGGGCAAGGCCGTTCCGGACCTCGCGAAGAGCTGGGAGTACAACAAGAAGGGAGACCGGATCACCTTCCATCTGCGCCCCGGCCTGAAGTTCAGCGACGGTCAGCCGGTCGACGCCGCGGCGGTCAAGGCTGCGATCGAACGGGCCCAGAAGCAGAAGAACTCGGCGCTCTTCGGCGACCTGACCTCCATCGAGTCGGTGGACGCCGAAGGGCTGGACGCGGTCCTGCACCTGACCCAGGTCGACTACCAGATCCCTCAGCTGCTCGGCGAACGCGTCCTGCAGATCGCCAGTCCGAAAGCGGCGAAGAACCCGGCGAAGCTGGACCAGAACCCGGTCGGCGCCGGTCCGTTCACCGTCACCCAGCTGGTCCCCGGCACCAAGGCGGTACTCAAGAAGAACCCGGACTACTGGGACGCGAAGAACATCCACATCGACAACGTCGAGCTGACCTCCGCACCGGACGCCTCCACGGTGGTCTCGGGCCTTCAGACCGGCGTCTACAACTTCGCCGATCTGGACCCGAGTCAGGCGTCGGCCGCCAAGAAGGCCGGCCTCGACGTCTTCGTCCAGCCGGGCTTCAACGCCTCGAATCTCAGCCTGAACATCAACAAGGCGCCGTTCGACAACGACAAGGTCGTCGACGCCGTCCGGTACGCGATCAACCGTCAGGAGTTCGTGGACAAGCTGACGTTCGGCTACGGCGAGGTCACCGACCAGCCGTTCCCCAAGGGGTACGTGGCCTACGACCCGAAGTCCGAGGCCGATCACCCCTACGACCCGGCGAAGTCGAGGAAGCTGCTCTCCGAGGCGGGTTACAAGGCGGGCGCCATCAAACTCGACCTGGTCATCCCCGCGGACGACCCCCAGGCCGAGATCGTCCAGTCGCAGCTGGCCAAGGTCGGCATCACCGTCACCATCAAGGTCGACAAGAACTGGGCCACCCCGTTCTTCGCCAAGAACCTGACGTTCTCGCTGTACGGGACCACCGGCCGTGACTCCGCCCTGCAAACCCTCACCGCCCATTTCGGTCCCAACGGCCCGCTGAACCTCAGTTCGCCCTACGAGCCCGCCGGTTTCGAGGCCGCCGTCGCCAAGGTCCGCCAGACCCCGCTGGACGCGCCCGACTACGCCACGGTGCTGCAGGCGGCGACGCGCGCGGGGCTGAAGAGCAAGGCCCTCGTCTTCACCTACTCGCAGCCGAACCTCATCGCCAAGAGCAAGTCGATCTCGGGCCTCCCCAAGAACCCGGCCCACATCGACTGGACCGGCGTGACCATCTCCAGCGGCAACTGACAACCGTCCATCACAGAGAGGGGGCAACTCCATGACGACGACAGCGCTGCGGGGCGTGTCCGCCCGCCGTCGCGGGGTCGCCGTGACCAGGGCGCGGCACACGCTGGGCCGGGTCCTGGCCACCCTCGCCCGGTCCGTCGCGATCTTCGTGCCCGTCTTCGTGGTCGCGACGTTCGTGACGTTCGCGCTTCGGTCGCTGAGCGGACTCAGCCCGGCGCGCATCCAACTGGGCGAAGAGGCGACTCCCGAGGCGATCCACCGCGTCGAGTCCCAGTGGGGGCTCGACCGGCCCTTCCTGGTCCAGTACTGGGACTGGTTCAGTGGCGTCCTGCACGGACGGCTCGGTGCCAGCTGGACCAACGGCGCCGACATCTCCACGCTCATCGGCCTGGGCCTCGAAGTGAGCCTGTCCGTCGCGACGTTCGCGCTCGTCATCGGTGTGGTCGTCGGCTTCACCCTCGGCACGGTGGCCGCGCTGCGGCGCACCACCTGGGTGGACCGTGCGATCACGGGCTTCGTCACCGTCGTCTCGGTGATGCCGGCCTTCGTCGTCGGCATCGTGCTCGTCGCGGTCTTCGCGGTGGGGCTCCATGTGTTCCCCTCGGCCGGCTACGTCCCGGCACGGCAGGGCATCGGCCCGTGGCTCGCGCACATCACCCTCCCGGCGATCGCGCTGAGCTTCGACGTCGTCGCGGATGTCGCCCGCCAGCTGCGCGGCAGTCTCGTCGCGGCCTACCGGGAGAACTACGTGACGGGCGCGGTGGTCCGCGGTCTCGGGGCGCGCCGGATCTTCCTCGTGCATGTGCTGCGGAACGGCCTCGGGCCGGCGCTCGCCACGCTCGGTCTGAAGTTCCCCGCGCTCGTCGGCGCCTCCGTCGTCACCGAGTGGATCTTCGGCCTGCAGGGCTTCGGCAGGTTCGCCAACGACTCCGCGCAGGCCGGTGACGTACCGGCGGTGCAGGGCGTGCTGGTCGTGTCGATCGTGCTCGTCGTCCTGTTCAACCTGATCGTCAACCTGGTGCTGGCGCGTGTGACGCCGGCGTCACAGCGGGGGGTATGACCATGGTGCGCCGCGTCCTGTCCCTCACGTCCGGCCGGATCGCCGTCGCGGTCCTCACCCTGATCGCCCTGCTCGCGGTCCTCGGACCACTGCTCGCCCCGCAGGACCCCCTCGCCACCAGCGACCACACGCTCGCGGCGGCGTCGGGCGCCCACTGGCTCGGCACCGACTACCTCGGCCGCGACGTGCTGAGCCGACTGCTCGACGGCTCCCGGGTCAGCGTGCTCGGCTCTCTCGAAGTCGCCCTGATGGCGCTGGTGGTCGGCGCGGTGCCGGGCATCCTCTCGGTCTGTCTGGGCCGGGTCTTCGAGTGGGTCACCCTCCGCCTGGCCGACACCCTGGTCGCGCTCCCGTTCCTGCTGTTCGCGGTCGCGGTGATCGCGCTGCTGGGCAACGGCATCACCCAGGCCATGTTCGTCACGGGCGCGTTGGTCTCCCCGCTCTTCTACCGGGTGGCCCGCGCCGCCACCCTGACCGTCGCCCGCTCGCAGTACGTGGAGGCCGCGCTGATCTCCGGTGCCTCGATCGGCTGGATCGTACGGCGTCATGTGTGGGCCAAGGTGCTTCCGCCGATCGCCGTCGCGCTCGCCCAGACCGTCGGAGTCGGCTTCATCATCGTGTCGAGCCTGACGTTCCTCGGCATCGGGGTCCAGCCGCCCGCGCCCACCTGGGGCGGCCTGCTCGCCTCGGACCTCGGCTATCTGAGCTACCAGCCGTGGGCGCCCCTCGTCCCCGCGCTGCTGATCATGATCACGGTCTGGGCCGCCAACCTGCTCGCCGACGCCGTCCGGGACGTCTCCGGCGAGGCCGGGCGGGCGTTCGTCAACAACCGCAAGGCCCGTGCCAACCGTCTCGACCAGACCGCTGCCGTTCCCACCGGAGGTGCGCGATGACGACCCTGTCCCACGACGCCGCCCGCGAGAGGACCCCCGCCGCCGCGAGCGGAACGGAGGGCGCGCCCACGACGACCGCCGCGACGGGTGTGGCCGACACGACCGGTGCGGCCGGTCCGGCCGACACGACCAGTACGGCCGGTGCGGCCGCCGTGCCCGTCCTCGCCGTCCGCGGGATGCGCATCGGCGACCTGGCCGGCGGCCGCGAGATCGTGCACGGGGTGAGCTTCGAACTCACCCCCGGCAAGGCCGTCGGCATCGTCGGCGAGTCCGGCAGCGGGAAGACCCTCACCTGCCGGGCCGCGCTCGGCATCCTGCCCCCGCACTTCGAGGTCACCGGCGGCTCGGTCGAGATCGGCGGCACCGACATCGCGACCCTGACCGCGCGGCAGTGGACGGCGCTGCGCGGGGCGACGATCAGCGCGGTCTTCCAGGACCCCGCGTCCTACCTCAACCCGTCGATCCGGGTGGGAGCACAGATCGCCGAGGTGGTCCGGGTCAAGAAGGCGCTGAAGCGGCGCGAGGCCCGCCGCCGTGCCGTCGAGCTGCTGGCCGCGGTGCGGTTGCGCGACCCCGAGCTGGTCTACGGCCAGTACCCCCACGAACTCTCGGGAGGCATGCTCCAGCGGGTGCTGATCGCGGTGGCGATCGCCGCCGATCCGCGGATCCTCATCGCCGACGAGGCCACGACGGCGCTCGACGTCACCGTGCAGGCCGAGATCCTCGACCTGCTCGCCGAACTGCGCCGGCGGGCCGGGCTCGCCCTGGTGGTCGTCTCCCACGACCTCGCCGTCGTCGCCCAGTTGTGCGACGAGGTGCTCGTCATGCGGGAGGGCGAGGTCGTGGAGCACGGCCCGACCGAGGCAGTGCTCCACCGGCCTCGGCACGAATACACCCGCCTGCTCATCGCCGAGCACGAGCAGTACGGCCTGGAGAAGTTCCTCGCGCCGACGGAGGCCTCATGACCGCCCCACTCCCCCGAGGCGCGTCCGCCGACGCCCTCCCGGACGCCGTCCTCGAAGTGACCGGCCTGGATGTGCACTACGGCACGCGGCGCCGCCGGCGCCGTGCGCTGCACGGTGTCTCGCTGAGCGTCGCGCCGGGCGAGACCGTCGGGGTCATCGGCGAGACGGGGTCGGGCAAGTCCACCTTCGCCCGTACCGTGCTCGGCCTGGTGCGCGCCTCGGCGGGCCGGATCGTCATCGACGGCGAGGACGTCAGCGCGTACGGTCCGCGCCAGTGGCGCGGCCTGCGCCGCCGCGGTGTCGTCCAGTACGTCTTCCAGGACCCGCTGCGCAGCCTCGACCCCGACCTCACCGTCGAGGAATCGCTGGTCGAGCCGCTGCTCGTGCAGGACGTCGCGCGGACGGAGGCGGCCGACCGGGCCCGGACGTTCCTCGCTCGCGTGCGGCTCTCGGAGGACCTGCTCGACCGGTTGCCGGGCGAGCTCTCCGGAGGCCAGCGACAGCGGGTCGCGGTGGCCCGGGCACTGGTCACCGAGCCGCGGCTGGTCATCCTCGACGAGCCCGTCAGCGCGCTGGACTCGGCGAATCGCGTCCAGATCCTGCAGATCCTCAAGGAACTCCGCGCCGCCGGCGTGGCCCTGATCTTCATCTCGCACGACCTGGGGTCCGTCGCCGGGATCGCCGACCGGGTCGCGGTCCTCTACCAGGGCGAACTGGTCGAGGTCGGCACCGCCCGGGACGTCATCACCCGTCCACGGCACGACTACACCCGCCTGCTGGTCGGCTCGGCGCCCACCCTGCGCTCCACCTCGGCCGACCGCGCCGAACGCGAAGCGCTGCGCGCCCTGCTGCGTGCCTGAGCACGGCACGGCGCCCCGGACCAGCGCTCCACAGAACCCAGTTACCTGAGAAGCACGGAGAGGAACACCCATGTCCCGCACCCTTCACCTCGCGCTGCACCCCTACGGCGTCGGCGGCCCCGGCCAGCACGGTCTGTGGAAGGACCCGCGCGTCGCGAAGAACGCGAGCATCGACATCAACTACTACATCGCGCAGGCCAAGGCGGCCGAACACGCCCTCTTCGACGCCCTGTTCATCGTCGACAGCCAGTTCATCAACTCCACCTACCCGGCGCACTACCTGAACCGGCTGGAGCCGCTCACGCTGCTGTCGGCGGTCGCCACCCACACCCGGCACATCGGACTGGTGGGCACGGCCAGTTCGACGTACAACTCGCCCTTCAACCTCGCCCGCCGGTTCGCCTCGCTCGACCACATCAGCGGCGGGCGCGCCGGCTGGAACGTGGTCACCAGTTTCGACACCGGGACGTCCAGGAACTTCGGGCTCGACGAACACCTCGACTACACCGCCCGGTACGGCCGGGCGCTGGAGTTCGTCCAGGTCGCCCGGGGCCTGTGGGACTCCTACGAGGACGACGCGTTCCCCGCCGACGTGGCATGCGACGTCTTCCTCGACCCGGCCAAGCTGCACACGCTCGACCACGAGGGCGAACACTTCAGGGTCGCCGGACCGCTCAACCTCTCCCGGTCGCCGCAGGGCCAGCCGGTGATCTTCCAGGCGGGGGTCTCCGAGGAGGGGCGCGATCTCGCGGCCCGGGTCGCCGAGGGCATCTACGCACCGGGCGGCACCCTGCGACAGGCGCAGGAGTACTACGCCGACATCAAGGCCCGCACGGCGTCGTACGGCCGCGACCCGGAGCACATCAAGATCTTCATCCACGGCGGGCCGGTCGTCGCGGCCACCGACGAGGCGGCCACCCGCCGCGAGCGGGAGATCTTCGAGGAGGACAACGACTTCGACCGCAACCTCGCGCTCCTCGGACGCTCCTTCGGGGCCTACGACTTCAGCGCGCACGACCTGGACGCGCCGTTCCCCGACGTCGCGCACCTCGCGGAGAAGGGCGGCCGCACCGGTGCCGCCAAGCTCATCGAGCGAGCCCGGACGGAGAACCTGACGTTGCGTCAAGTAGCAGAGTCCATCAGTGAGTTCCGCAGGTCGCCGTTTGTCGGGGCGCCGACGACCGTCGCCGACACCATCGAGCGGTGGTTCGCCGCGGGCACCTTCGACGGCATCAACCTCGCCTTCCGCAACAACGACGACCTGGAACTGTTCGTCGACGGTGTCGTACCGATCCTGCAGAGGCGGGGGCTGTTCCGTACCGAGTACGCGGCCGACACCCTGCGCGGGAATCTCGGGCTGCCGGTCCCGGCCAACCGCCACACCCGCGAACCCCACCTCGTGAACGGCTGAGACCACTTCCCGCCCCCGCGACCGGAGGACGACTCGGTCCGATCCCCGAAAGGCGAGCACATCATGACCTCCCCGACACCGCGCCTCAGACTCGGTTTCCTCACCCACGTCCAGGGCCGCGGCGACGACCTGGCCCGGACGTACCGCAACGCGCAGGAACTCTTCGTCGTCGCCGACGAACTCGGCTTCGACACCGGGTGGGTGGCCCAGCACCACGTACCGGCCGGCGGCGGAGGTCTCTCCTCGCCGTGGACGTTCCTGGCGCACGCCGCCGCGCGGACCACCCGGATCCGGCTCGGCACCGCCATCACCGTCCTCCCGCTGGAGGACCCGGTCCGGCTCGCGGAGGACGTCGCCGTCGTCGACACGCTCAGCGGCGGACGGGTCGAGATCGGCGTGGGCAGCGGTTACAACGACACGGAGTACGCCGCGTTCGGCCAGGACGTCACCCGCAAACGCGAGCTGACCAGCGAGAAGCTGACCGTGCTGCGCCGGGCGCTGGCCGGTGAGGAGGTGCGTGCGCCCGGATTTCGCGTCCAGCCGACGCCCGGCGACTTCACGGACCGGATCTGGCAGGGGGTCTTCAGCGGCCCCGGCGCACGGCACGCCGCCGACGGCGGGTCGAACCTCCTGATCAACCGTGCGGCCTACGGCCACGACGCCCCCACCGACGAGGTGCAGCGCCCCTGGGCGGACGCGTTCCTCGACGCCTGGGACCGGCCCCGCCGGCCGCGGATCGGACTGTCCCGGTTCGTGTTCCCGGCGAAGGACCGGCGTACGGCGCTCCGGCAGATCGGCGACGACGTCCACCGGGCGGCTCTTCGCCAGGCGGAGAGCGGTGCCTTCCCGAAGGACCTGAGCCTGGAGGAGGCACTGCGGCGCTTCCACTCGTTCCACGGCCATCCCGACGAGATCACCGCCGCGCTCCGCGAGGAGAAGGTGCTGCCGGTCGCGACCGATCTGATCACCCAGTTCAACCCCGCCGTCCCCGACCACGACGCCGCGATCCGTGCGCTGGAGCTGATCGCGACCGAAGTGGCGCCCGCCCTGGGCTGGAAGCCCGCGACCGTGCCCGACCTCGCAGGAGCGTGAGATGACCCAGTACACCGACCACCACGGCCCGGAAGGCCTCCTGACCCGCGGCACGATCGTCGTGGTGCCCGGCCGCGGAGAGGGCCGGGCCGCCTACGCCCGGTTCGGCAGGAGGCTGGCGGCCGACGCCTACCGCGTCCGCGTCGTCGACGCCCCGCGGACCGACCCGGAGGACCTGACCGGTTCACTGACGCGGTTCGGTGACGAACTCGTCGCGGCCGTAGGAGGTACCGCCGCCGAGGACGGGGTGGCCCGGCCCGTCGTCCTGGTCGGAGCCGACACCGGCGCCCTCGCCGTCGCCGCGCTCCTCGGCCTGGAGGGATCGTCCGCCGCCCGGCTGCCGGACGCCGTCGTCCTCGCGGGTCCGCCGGGGCCCGGGGCGGACGGCGGCCCGGTGAGCACGGACGCGGCAGGAGACGAGGCGGAACCGTGGCAGGACGAGCTCGACATCCGTACCTTCTGCCCGGCCCACCGGGCCGTCCTGTCCGACGACTCCGGGACGCGGCGGGGCTCGCTCGCAACCCCGGTGCCGGAAGCGCTGCTCGACGCGGCCCACCGAAGTGACATCCCGGTCCCCACGCTGATCCTCCTGGGCGACGCCGATCCGCTCGCCGACCGCGACGCCCTCACCCGCACCGCGAAGTCCTTGCCGCGCGCCCGCCTGGCGGTGGTCCGCGACGCCCACCACGACGTCCTCAACGACCTGCAGCACCGCTCGGTGGCGGCCGAGGTCGTCACGTTCCTGGAGACGGTCCGCAACGGGCTGGTGCCGCTCGTCACGGTGGAGGCGAGCGCGTGGTGAGCACCGGCCGCGCGACCGGCCGCCCACGACGGCCCGGTGCCGCGCCCGCGCGTGGTGCGTCCCGGCCCCGCCACCCCGCCGGGCGGACGGTGACCCCCACCCCGACCCACCGGAAGGAAACGGCATGACCGCCCCTCTCCACCCCGACGCGCCGCCGTCGCCGCCGGCTCCCGACAGCGCGGACCTGCTCCGCGACACGCTGCGCCGGCACGCGGCCGGGGTCACGGTGATCACTTTCCCCGGCCCTGTCGGCTTCACCGCCACGTCGTTCACCTCCGTCTCGCTGCGCCCCGCCCTGGTGTCCTTCTGCGTCGGTGTCGACGCCTCCAGCGCCCCCGCCGCCCGCCGCGCGGACCGGTTCGCCGTCCATGTGCTCGGCACGGCCAACGCCGGTCTGGCGAGCCGGTTCGCGCGCAGTGGCGTGGACCGCTTCGCCGGTGTCCCCTGGCGGGCGCAGCCGGACGGTCTGCCCGTGCTCGACGGTGTCGCCGCCTGGCTCTCCGCCCGGATCACCCTCCGTCAGACCGTCGGTGACCACCTGCTGGTCGTCGGCGAGGTCGACTCGGGCGCGACGGCCGCGCAGGCCACGGCACTCGTGCACCACAACGGGTCGTTCGCCTCGGCGCATCCCCTGGTGTGATCCGCGTGCCGGCGGCCACCCCTGGGCTCAGGCCGCGAACCCGCCGTCCACGGCGATGGTGGCGCCGGTGATGTACCGGCCCGCGTCACCCGCGAGATGGGAGACCGTGGCGGCGACGTCCGACGGCTGCCCGTAGCGGCCGAGCGCGGTGAAGCCCCGCTGCGCGTCGGCGCCCGGCCCGTCGGAGGGGTTCATGTCCGTCTCCGTCGGGCCGGGGTGGACCAGGTTGGCGGTGATGCCCCGCGCGCCCAGCTCACGGGCCAGCCATCTGGTGAGGCCGGTCAACGCGGTCTTGCTGGTCGCGTACAGGGATCCGCCGGGGAACGCGGCCCGCTCGGCCATGCAGCTGCCGATGTTGATGATCCGCCCTCCTCCGGTCATGTGGCGGACCGCCGCCTGGGAGGCGACGAACGGGGCCCGCACGTTGATGTGCAGGACCCGGTCGATGTCGGCCGCCGACAGGTCCTCGACCGGGCCGAGCACCCCGATCCCCGCGTTGTTGACGACGATGTCGAGCCGTCCGAACTCGGCCGCGACCCGGTCCACCGCCGCGCGTACCGCCGCCGGGTCGGCGCCGTCGGCCCGGATGGCCTCGGCACGGCGGCCCAGGGCCCTGATCCGGCCGACCACCCCGGCCGCGCGGTCGGCGCCGTCCCGGTAGGTCACCGCGACGTCGGCCCCGTCCTCGGCCAGCCTGAGCGCCACCGCCTCCCCTATACCCCGGCTGCCGCCCGTCACGATGGCCACCCTGCCGTCCAGCATCGCCGTCATGTCTTCGTCCAGCTCCCTTCCAACTGTCCTTTGCTTTCTCCGACTTGCCGATGCTCCCGCGCCGACCGCGGGGAGTCCGGCGGCATTCCGACGTCGTGCTGGGGGCATCACAAGGAGGTACGGCACGACCGGGTGCGGTGCGGGTCCCCGCCGGGGAAGCGCCGTCCCGTGTGCTTCCCGTCGACAGCCGTCACGCCGGAGGCGGGTCGGCCCGACGACCGTCGAACCGGTGCCCGCCCCGCGTCCGGCCCGCACCGGTGGCCGTGGCGTCGCGGAACCCGGGCCGTCGCGCGTGCGTCCGCTCGTCCGTCGGAGCGAGGGTCGCGCGGCCGACGGCCCTCGCCGTCGAGGACCCCTCCCGGTCGGTGAAGGGCGGTCGGCACGGCCGGGCGACACCCGCTCAAGGGGTCGGACGTCTCTCCGTCCGGGCCGCGGAGACAGGGTGCGAACGAGGAGCGGAGGGAGTGCGAACGAGGCACGGGAGGTACGAACGAGGAACGGAAAGGGCGCTCCGGATCATGGAGAACTCCGGCAGTGACAAGATGTCCAGGTGGCGTCCGTGTCCGCGTGGCGCCACGCACCGCTGTCCGGCCCGGTCACGGCCGCCGGGAAGCGGTCCGGGGAGGGGAGAGTTCACGATGCGGGAAGGCAGGCGTATGCGGCAGGCAGGGGTCCTCGACGTGGGGTGCCACAGCGCGCTCCTGACGGTGGCCCGGCGGCCGAAGGGCGGGACGCTGGAGCCCGTCCTCTCCCGGAAGGTGCGGCTGCGGCTCCATCAGAGCCTGGGCCCGGACGGGCGGCTGCGCGAGTCGGGGGTCAGGAGTGTGCAGCAGGCGGTGACGGAGGCCGCCTCGGCGGACCCGGGGCTGCGGCTGCCCGAGGTGTTCGCGTTCGCCACCTCCGTCATCCGGGACGCCCCCAACCGCGACGAGGTCATCGACCGGGTGGCGCACGCCACCGGTATCCGTCTGCGGGTGCTTCCCGGCGAGGAGGAAGCGCGGCTGGCGTACGCGGCGGCCCGCAGATGGGCGGCGCCGGCGGGCGGCCCCCTGCTCGTCCTGGACATCGGCGGCGGCACGCTGGAGATCGCCTCCGGGACCGCGGCCCGGCCCCGCACCGTGCTGTCGCTACCGCTGGGGGCCCGCACGGTCACCCGGGAGTGGCTCCCCGGCGGCACCGTCCCCTCCAAGCGCCGGCTGGCCGAACTGCGAGAGCATCTGCGCCACTCCCTCAGCGCGCTCCCGGACCTGCCCCGGGCGGAGCCCGACGGGCAGGTGCTGGCGTGTTCCAAGACCTTCACCCAGCTGTCCCGGCTCGCCGCCGCCGGGAAGAACCGGGCGCCCCGCACACCGCAGCGCCTGACGCTGCCCGCGCTGCGGACGACGGTCCCGCTGCTGGCCGCCTCGACCCCGAAGCGGCGCGGCCGGCTGCCCGGCATCTCCCCGCACCGCGCCGAGCAGTCACTGGCCGGGGCCCTGATCGCCGAGGCCCTGATGGAGACCTGTGGGGTCGAGAGCGTCACCATCTGCCCCTGGTCCACCCGGGAGGGGCTGCTTCTGGAACGCCTCGGGGGCGCCCGCACGGACTGATGTCCGGGGGCGGGCCGCACACTGACCTCCGTAAGGCGGCCCGCACACTGACGTCCGGTTCCCGGGATCCGCGAGGACCGGCGTCCGGCTTCCGGCGTCCGGGGCCCACAAGGGCCGCGGTACGGCTTCCGGGGCCCGCCCGAGACCGACGACGCCCCGCCCGTCCCCCCTTTCCCCGAGGGCTGTCCCGGGATCCCCCGCAGGCGCTCCACGACAGCCCCGGGAGTGATCATGGTCCGGGGCCGCCTCCCCGTTCCCGTGGCGTTCCGCCCCGTGCAGCGGTCAGACTTGCTGAGGCGGAGCCGCCTCGGCGACAGGAGGTGGGGCGCGTGCGAGAACCGGGCCGTGTCACCCTCGGGCGCGCCCTTTCGTGGCTGCGGGCCCACGATCCCGAGCTGGCGGCCACCCGCCGCGCCGTACGGGCGGCGATCGTGATGCCCACCCTCTTCGCCCTGTGCGGCCAGGTGTTCGACTCACCCACGACGGCGACCTACGCGGCCTTCGGATCGTTCTCGATGCTCCTGCTGGTGGACTTCACCGGGCCCATGGTGCAGCGGCTGCATGCGCACGCGGGGCTCGCGGTGGCCTGGGCCGTCCTCATCTGTCTGGGCACGCTCGTCGCCCACCAGGTCTGGCTCGCGGTCGCCGTCATGGTCGTGATCGGCTTCGTGGTCCTCTTCGCGGGCGCCATCAGCTCCGTCCTCGCGGGGGCGTCCACGGCGCTGCTGCTGGCGTTCGTCCTCCCGGTGACCTCGCCCGCGCCGCTGTCCCAGCTCCCCGACCGGCTCGCGGGCGCCGGACTGGCCACGCTCGCGGCCATGCTCGCCGTCTCCCTGCTGTGGCCCCGTCCCACCACGGACCCGCTCAGCGCGCCCGCGGCACGGGTCTGCCGCGCCGCCGCGGGCCAGCTGCGGGCCGACGCGTCCTGGCTGGCCGGCGCCGGCGCTCCCGGCACGCCGGGCGTGGGCCGGTGCCGGATCAGCGCCCACCGGGCCGCCGAAGCAGCCGCCGACCTGCGCGAGGTCTTCGACACCACGCCCTACCGGCCCACCGGGCTGTCCACGAGCTCGCGCGCCATCGTCCGTCTGGTCGACGAACTGACCTGGCTCTGCGACATCCTCGCCGACAGCGCGCCCCCTCTCGACGAACACCCGGAGTGCGACGCCGACGCCCACGCCGTACGACGGGCCGCCGCGCGCGTCCTTGAGGAGGCGGCCGGGCTGCTCGACGCCCTGATGACCTCCCGGGGCCCGCTCCGCACCGCCTCGGAGGATCTCACCGCGGCCATGGCCGCCATGGAGCGCGACGCCACCGGCAGGCTGAGCACGCGGCGGACGGGAACGGCGACTTCCTCCCGGGTGCATCCGGTCATCGGCATGCTGGACCTGTCGTTCCGGGCGCAGGAGCTGGGGTACGCCACCCTGCAGATCGCGCACAACGTGGACCTGGCCGCGTCCGCCGAACGGCGCAGCTGGCACGAGCGACTGCTCGGCCGCGAGCCCGGCACCCTCACGGAACCGCTGGTCTCCGCCCGGGAACGGGCCGCCGCGCATCTCCGCCCGCAGTCCGTCTGGCTGCACAACAGCCTCCGGGGCGCGCTCGGCCTCGGCATCGCGGTCGCCCTGGTCCACGTGACCACGCTCCAGCACTCGTTCTGGGTCCTGCTGGGAACCCTGTCGGTGCTGCGCTCGAACGCGCTCAACACCGGCCAGAACGCGATCCGTGCCGTGCTGGGCACCCTCGCGGGTTCGGTCATCGGAGCCGGGATGCTCCAGCTGATCGGCGACCACAGCACCGCGCTGTGGATCCTGCTGCCGCTCGCCGTGCTGGTCGCCGGCATCGCTCCCGCCGCGATCTCCTTCGCCGCGGGCCAGGCCGCCTTCACCGTCACCGTCGTGGTCCTGTTCAACATCGGCCAGAATCCGGACTGGCACATCGTCCTGATGCGGATCCAGGACGTCGGCATCGGCTGCGTCGTGAGCGTGCTGATGGCCCTCTTCCTGTGGCCACGCGGCGCCACGGCCGCCGTCAACCGCGCCCTCGCGGAGGCGTACGCGGACAGCGCCCGCTATCTGGCCGGAACGGTGGCGTACGCCGTGGGCCGGTGCGGGTCCGGCCCCGCGCCGACGGTCCGTCCTCCCCTCGACGAGGGCCGTGCCGCGGCCGCCGCCGCGCGGCGGCTCGACGACGCCTTCCGCAGCTATCTCGCCGAACGCGGTGCCAAGCCGGTCCCGCTCGCCGACATGAGCACGCTGGTCACCGGCATCGTAGGACTGCGCCTCGCGGGGGACGCCGTCCTGGAGCTGTGGCAGCGCGCCGACGAGGAGGACGAGAACACCGACCGGGTGGAGGCACGTCTGGTGATCCTGGGCGCCGCCGGCCGTGTGACCGGCTGGTACCGGGATCTGGGCGCCGCCCTGGGCCGGGCGGCTCCCGTCCCCGAACCGCTGCCCCGCAACCCCACGGCCGAGGGACGGCTCGTCGAGTCCCTGCGCCGCGACCTCGGTGACGAGCAGCGGCAGTCCGCCGCGACGGCCGTCCGCATCATCTGGACCGCCGACCACCTCGATGTCGCCCGCCGGCTCCAGCCGAACCTGGCGGCCGCGGCGAGCCCCCGCCGCCCGTCCTGACGACCGGCGCACCCGGGCGCGAACGGCACGGCCGTGCCGGGGTGCCGTGCGGTCCGCGGGAGCGACCCGCCCCGGCCTTTCGCCCCGGGCGCCCGGTGCGCCCCACTCTCAGCCGCGGTGCCGCCGGTCGGTCAGCTCGGGCACAGGCTGGAGACCGCGATCCGGCGCAACGCGTCCTCGGCCCGGTCCCAGGACCAGCCGTTCTCGACCACGAGCGTGCGCCAGCCGGTGGGGCCGAACCAGAACCACAGGAGACCGGCCGTCTCGTCGACGGGGCCGGGGGGCGGCGGATCGAGGGTGTGCAGGTGGCGCGCGGCGGCGTCGAGCGCGAGCCGGTAGTCCGCGGTGGCGCGCTCCCACAGCGCCTCGCCGTTCTCGTGGACGGGCAGCGCCTTGAGGATCGCCTCGTGCACCGTGAACTGCTCCTCGTTGCCGAGCCGCGTCCCGCGCGCCAGGGCCGCCAGGACCTCCTCGGGGTTCCGCGGGGCGAGCACCTGCCTCATGGCCTGCTCGTAGCCCGAGTCGGCCACTCCCTGGTCGACGATCCGGTCGAGGATGTCGCTCTTGCTGCCGACGCTCGCGAAGACGGTCTTCGCCGCGACACCGGCGGCCGCGGCGATGTCGGCGACGGTGACCCGCCCGTAGCCGCGTCCGGCGAACAGTTCGGCGGCGCACCGCAGGATCAGCACGCGCGTCCGTGCGGCGGCCTGCTCGCGCAGCGGGGAGACGTAGGGGCGTTTCGACGGCATCCGGACATCCTAGTCACTGTCAGCACACCGTTTCCCTATTCAATAGGCGCCCTGTAACCTCAATCATCTCGGCGGGCACACCCGGCGTGGAACGCGCGCTGCCTCCACCCCGGACCGGCCGACGTCACTGCACAGATCGAACAGCCGGTGAGAGCCGGTGAAAGGTACGGACACACCATGGGCATGGACACCACGGGCCTGGCCCACGGGCTCTTCCGGATCCTCGAGACCGGGGACGCGGCACTGGCCGCCGAGGTGGTGGGCGAGGACTTCCACAACCGCGAAGCGGCCGTGGCGCCCTCCGCCTGCTCGATCCCGGGACCGGCGGGCGTCCTCGCGTCGAGCGCGTGGATGCGGTCCGCCTTCAGCGACCTGCGCTTCCCCGTCCTCGGCATCGCCGGGAACGACGAGCAGGTGTGGGTACGGCTGCGGATGCAGGGGCGCCACACCGGCCCGTTCGTCCGTTTCCGCGACGGCGCCCTCGACCAGGCCATACCCCCCACCGGCCGTGAGATCGACTTCGAGCAGATCCACGTGCTGGATCTGCGGGACGGCAAGGTCGTCGGACACGAGGCGGTACGGGACGACATCACGATGCTCGGCCAGCTCGGCGTGTTCCCGCCGGCCCCTCCGACCGCCCTGCGCATGGTCGGCTGGAAGGTGACCGGCCGCGCCGCCCGCGCGGCCGCCGACATCACCACGCGTGCGGCCGAGGCGGCGGCCGGGGCCGGTCAGCCGGGCGAGCGCGCCGGAGGCCGCTGACCCGTACGCCGCCGAACGCCGCCGCCCCGGAGCCGAACCCGAGCCCAACCGGAGCCGACGAGCGGCTGCCGTCCCGCGGCCCCTCGGCCGGGTGAGGCAGCGGACGGCGACGGCGGAGCCGCCCGCGGGATACGGCAGGATGAGGCCATGAGCGTAGTCAAGATCAACGTACTGAGCGTCCCCGCCGAGCAGCGGGAGACGCTGGAGAAGCGCTTCGCCTCCCGGGCCCACGCCGTGGAGAACTCCGACGGCTTCGAGTGGTTCGAACTCCTCCGCCCGGTCGAGGGCACCGACAGCTATCTCGTCTACACCCGGTGGCGCGACGAGGCGTCCTTCCAGGCGTGGATGGAGGGTCCCATGAAGGCGGCCCACCAGGGCGGCGGCGAGGGCGGCGAGCGACCCAGGCCCGCTGCCGCCGGGTCCACGCTGTGGTCCTTCGACGTCGTGCAGCAGGCCGCGCCGAAGACCGCGTGACCGTCGGGCCCGGCACGCCGACGGCACGACGTGTCGGCTGATCGGTGAAGGATGCGGACCGGCGGCCGGTGGGTTCCCTGCCGGCCGCCGGCGTCGCGGTGCTCGCGATTCCCGGTCAAGTGGACCCCGGTGGTTTGATCCACCCCAGCGACCGTTCGACGGCACGCTGCCAGTTGTCGTACTCCGCCGCGCGGCGTACGGGGTCCATGTCCGGCAGCCACTGGCCCGCCCGGTGCCAGTTGCGCCGCAGGATCTCCAGGTCCGGCCAGTACCCGGCGGCGAGACCGGCGGCGTAGGCCGCGCCCAGGGAGACCGTCTCGGCGACCATGGGCCGCACCACGGGAACGTCGAGCACGTCGGCCACGAACTGCATGAGCAGGTTGTCGGCCGTCATGCCGCCGTCGACCTTGAGCTGCTTCAGGGCCACCGAGGAGTCGGCGTTCATGGCGTCCACGACCTCGCGGGTCTGCCAGCCGGTGGCCTCCAGGACGGCGCGGGCCAGATGGCCCCTCGTGATGTACGAGGTGAGGCCGACGATGACCCCGCGCGCGTCGCTGCGCCAGCGGGGCGCGAAGAGCCCGGAGAAGGCGGGGACGATGTAGCAGCCGCCGTTGTCCTCGACCGTCCGGGCGAGGGTCTCGATCTCCGGCGCGCTGTTGATCAGCCCCAGCCGGTCGCGGAACCACTGGACCAGCGAGCCGGTCACGGCGATCGAACCCTCCAGCGCGTAGACCGGAGGCTCGTCGCCGATCTTGTAGGCGACGGTCGTGAGCAGCCCGTGCCGGGAGCGCACGACGTCCGTACCCGTGTTGAGCAGCAGGAAGCTGCCCGTTCCGTAGGTGCACTTCGCCTCGCCCGGGGAGAAGCAGGTCTGGCCGAACAGCGCCGCCTGCTGGTCCCCGAGGGCGGCCGTGATGCGCACACCGGGGAGCAGTGAGCGGGCCTCGCCGTAGCTCTCGGCGGACGAGCGGATCCGCGGCAGCATCGCGCGCGGGACACCGAAGAACTCCAGCAGCTCGTGGTCCCACTCCAGTGTGCGGATGTTCATCAGCATGGTGCGGCTGGCGTTCGTCGCGTCGGTGATGTGCAGCCCGCCGTCCACCCCGCCGGTGAGGTTCCAGATCAGCCAGCTCTCCATCGTGCCGAAGAGCACCTCACCGTCCTCGGCACGCCGTTCCAGCCCGTTGACGTGGTCGAACAGCCAGCGGATCCGCAGGGCGGAGAAATAGGTGGAGGGGGGCAGGCCGCAGCGCTCCAGGAAGAAGTCGTCGCCGGGATCCCGCCTGAGGTCGTCGACGAGCGAAGCCGTACGGGTGTCCTGCCAGACGATCGCCCGGCCCAGCGGGGCGCCCGTGCGCCGGTCCCAGACCACCGTCGTCTCCCGCTGGTTCGCGAGGCCGATGGCGGCCACCTCCGCCGCGCCGACCCCTTCGTCGGACAGCGCCTCCGGGACGATCCGCTGCAGGTTGCGCCAGATCTCGACCGCGTCGTGCTCGACCCAGCCGGGACGGGGGAAGTGCTGCTGGTGCTCACGCTGGGCGACCGACACCATCCGGCCGTGGTGGTCGAACAGGATGCATCGGGTGGAGTTGGTGCCCTGATCGATGGACATTACATACCGTTCAACCATGATCGGGTTCTGCCTTCCGATGGGTCGGTGAGGCGGTGGCGTCACCAGCGGGCCGCCCCCAGCTCCCTGGAGACGGCCCGTGCGGCCTCCCGGAGGAGAGTGACCAGCTTCGGCCGGGGACGGCCGTGACCGTCACAGATCCTCTCGACCGGACCGGACAGGCCGATCGCCCCCACCACCAGCCCGCCATGGCCCCGGATCGGTGCCGCGATGCCGGCCTCGCCCATGCTCATCTCCTGGACCTCGGCGCCCCAGCCGAGGTCGCGGATCTCGGCCAGCGCCCGGGTGAGCCGCTCGGGGGTGACCAGGGTGTGCCGGGTGTACGCCTCGGGACCGGCTTCGAGGACCGACTCGACGGTCACCGCCCCGAAGGCCAGCAGCACCTTGCCCAGCGAGGAGGCGTGCAGCGGCAGCAGCGAGCCGACGTCCAGCGTCTGGAGCGTGTCGTCCGGCCGGAACACGTGGTGGACCACGAGGACCATCCCCTCCAGGGGCGTGCCCAGGCGAACCGATTCCCCACTGCGGGCGGCCAGCGCGTCGGCCCAGTTGATGGAGCGCGACCTCAGCTCGTTGATGTCGAGGTAACTGGTACCGAGGTGCAGCAGGGCGGCGCCGAGCTGGTACTTCCCGGTCTCGGGGTCCTGCTCCACGAAGTCCACGTGCTGGAGCGTGCGCAGGATGCCGTGGGCGGTGCCCTTGGCCAGCCCCAGCGAGGCCGCCACCTCGCCCAGCCCGAGCCGGCGAGGCTCGCCGGCGAGCAGACGCAAGATCGCGGCCGCCCGTTCGATCGACTGGACTGGGCCGGCCATGATCCGAGCCTATTACCGCTGGGGACGGTCCGCTTGACGTGTGCGGGGGCGGTTCACGGGCGCCCGGAATGCGGCGTTCGGTAATGCCGACCCCCGTTCATTGACCCACCCCATTTCGGTCCTTAACGTGCGATGAGGCCCGGCAACGCGCTGAGGTTCCGGCCACCGGCCGACAGCGCTCACTCCGGAGGAGAAGAGATGGCGCTACAGCTCAACACGAGGCTTCGTGACCCGAAGCTTCGGGAGGCAGTCGAATACGTCTTCCCGCTGCCGCCGGTCGCCGGGGCCGTCTCGGCCGTCCGCCGACGCGCGGGCACGGTCCTCACCGACTGGAACGTGTCTCCGGGAATCTTCGAGGACGCGCTGCTCGTGGTGTCGGAACTCCTCACCAACGCGATCGTGCACGCCCTCCCCCCGGCCGAGCTGCGCCTGTCCTGGGTCCGCGAGAACGGCTTCGACACCCTGCGGGTCGAGGTGACCGACGCGGGACCCGCGCGTGCCGACGGAGAGGACCTGGAAGGGATCGATCCCGACGAACACGGCCGCGGCGAGGAGATCGTCAAGGTCCTGGCGACCCGGTACGGCATACGGTTCCACCCCGGCGGGGTGACCAGGTGGGCCGATCTCGTGGCGGCGTGAGGGCCGGCGGGACCATCGGACGGCGACATGTGAGAGCGCGCGGCCGAGGGCCCGCGCTCTCGGCGTGTCCGCAACCGGCGGACACACGCTTCGACGGTTCGGGCGTTCGGGCGCCACGCCTTCCGCCTTACCGCGTACGGAGACGAAGGCGCGAGGACCGTCGTCGTACGGCCGCTCGAAGGGGCCGGAGAAGGGGTCAGAAGGGTTCCGCACCCGACGGACGGGAGACCACCAGATCCGAGGCGGTCCGCTCGGTCACCCGCGGACGTGCCCCGGCCGGCTCGAACGCGACCGGACCCGAGACGCCCGGGTCGGACACGACCGGGGCGGACTCGCGCGAATCGACCGCATCGACCGAATCGACCGCCGCGGAACCAGCGGCGTCCGGACCCGAACCGGCCTGAGCTGCCGCCGTCGCCCGGGAAGCGGCCGGCTTGCTCAGCAGGAGCAGCGCGGCATCGTCGTGCAGCCGGCCGCCCACGTAGGCCAGCAGTTCGTCGTGGAGCGCGTCGAGGGTGCCCGCCGGTTCTTCGGTCACATGGCGCGCCAGCCCCTCGGCCAGCGGATAGAACTCGCGGTCGTGGTTACGGGCCTCGGTGACCCCGTCGGTGTAGAGCAGCAGCTGATCGCCGTCGGCGAAGGGCAGCACCTGGAGGCTCGGGACCTCCCCCGACAGGGCGCGCAGCCCGAGTGGCGGGGCCGGGTGGACGGGGTCCACCGCCACGACACCTCCGGACGCACGCACCAGCAGCGGCGGGGCGTGGCCGCAGTTGACGACCTCCAGATGCCCGGCCCGCCCGTATCCGGCGACCACCGCGGTGACGAAGTCGTCGCCGCCGAGGTTCCGCGCCAGGCTCCGCTCGATCCTGCCGACGACAGCCAGCAGATCGGGCTCGTCGTAGGCGGCCTCGCGGAAGACCCCGAGCACGAGCGCGGCGGTCCCCACGGCCGGCAGTCCCTTGCCGCGCACGTCGCCGACGATCAGCCGGATGCCGTACGGGGTGGACACCAGGGCGTAGAGGTCCCCGCCGATCCTGGCCTCCGCCGCGGCGGCACTGTAGCGGACGGCCACCCGGAGGGGGCCGACCGTCTCGGGGATCGGGGTGAGCAGCGCGTGCTGGGCGGCCTCCGCGACCGAGCGGACGGCGGCGAGCACCCGCTCCCGGCGGCCGCGCAGCGAGCTGGCCAGGCCGCTCGCCACGGTGACGGCCGCCAGCGCGGACAGGACGGCCGCCAGCTCGGAGACGGGCACACCGTCCCTGATGCCGAGCCTCGTCCCCAGCACGGCGCCGAGGAGACCCGTACAGAACACTCCGCGCGGGCCGTTGGTCGTGGCGGCCAGCGCGGGCGCGGCCGCCAGCAGGGACAGCCACACCATGCCGGCCCCGACGACGAGGTCGACGAGCGCGATGACGGAGATGAACAGCAGCGGCAGTCGGGTACTCCGGCGGCGAGCTGGGCGCCGGCGCGCCGCTGCGCGAAGTCCCTGAGGGGCGCCACTCGACTCCGGATCGGGTGCGACGGCGTGTGGGCGTCGCCATGGGCTCGGGCCTGACTCATGTTTCGTCCGCAGTCCTCACCTGTACACCGGTCATATTCCCGGTTTGTCCGTTTCATCCAGGAAACGCGCTCTGCCGGGGACCCACAAGGAGACGGATTTCAGATAGTGAGCGAGAGACTTCTCGTGACGCGGTCCGCGGTGGGGATCAGCCGGGTCACGACGTCCTCCAGCCGGGAGACGCGTTCCGCCGGCAGCGAGACGCCGAGTGCGCCCAGCGTCTCCCCGCAGTAGACGGGCACCGCGACGCAGACCGTGCCGAGGGCGTACTCCTCCAGGTCCGTGACGGCCGGGGCCACCGACGAGGAGTCGAGCCGCCGGAGCAGCTCCGAGGAACTGGTCACGGTCCGTGGGGTGAGATCGGCGAGGGCGTGCCGCGAGAGATAGTCGTTGCGGGCCTCGTCGTCCAGTTCCCGCAGGACGCACTTGCCCAGCGCGGTGGCGTGACCGGCGTCCTCGAACCCCACCCAGAGGTCGACCCGGGGTGCCCGGGGACCGTCGACGATCTCGGCGACCCGGATCTCGCCCTCCTCGTAGAAAGTGAGGTAGGCGGGGGACGTGAGCTCGTCCCGCAGCGCGGCGAGCGTGGGGCGGATCCGGCTGAGCAGGGTCTGTCCGCGGGCGGTGCTGTGCAGGGCCTGCAGCTTGTCCCCGAGGATGAAGCCGCCGTCGTCCAGCTTCCGCAGATAACCGTCGTGCACCAGCGTCCGCAGCAGGTGGTACGCGGTGGCCAGCGGCAGTTCGGTCTCCCGAGCCAGCTGTTTCGCCGGCGCGCCGTTCTCGTGCGCGCTCACGGCCTCCAGCAGACGGAAGGCCCGCTGCACGGAGGCGATGAGCGTGGGGCCGTCTTGCGCACCCATAGGAACAGCGTGCGCCGACCGCGCGGCGCGGGCAACACACCCGGGCCGCTCACGGCTCTCGCGGGAGCACGACCGCGGGCGGCGGCGGTCACGGCGCACACGCCGCGGACCGGGGCTTTCGGAGCAGGAACCAGGGCTCTCAGGAGCAGGAGGGGCAGAGTCCGCGGTAGGTGACCTCGACCTCGGACACCTGGAAGCCGAACCGCTCCACCGCGGGGAGGTCCGCCAGCGGGTCGCCGGTCGGATGGACGTCCCGGATGGTGCCGCAGTTGGAGCACACCAGGTGCTGGTGGGCGTGGTGGGCGTTGGGGTCGTAGCGCTTGGCGCGGCCGTCCGTCGAGACCTCTATGACCTCACCGAGGGAGACCATCTCGCCCAGGGTGTTGTAGACGGTCGCCCGGGAGATCTCGGGCAGTCGCTGCGCGGCGCGGGCGTGCACCTCGTCGGCCGTGAAATGGACGTGGTCGCCGTCGAGGACCTCCGCGACGACACGTCGCTGCGAGGTCATCCGCCAGCCACGCGCTCGCAGTCGCTCCAGCAGGTCACTCATATCGGTTCACCTATTCAGGTTCGGCGGGATACCCGAATTTTACCAGTGAACGTCCGGGCTCCTATTGGATACGGGTTTGGCGCGCTTCTTGACTAAGACACTGTCCATCGTAGGATCGGTTCTGGCGCTGGCCAAGGGACAGGAAGACTCCAGAACGGCATGAGACAGAGACGTGACGGGAACACCGCCGGGATGCCGCGCGGTAGCGGCCCGACGGCGGCGGCCCCCCGCGTCGCACGGCTCGCGACCATCCTGCGGAACGACCGCCCCGGCATCGCTGGAGGCCCGTCCGGGACAGGCCGTCGCCTGAAGCGCGTCTCCCCCAGGGCCTTCGGCGGTCGTCACCGCGCCGTCCGCGCGACCGGGTCCGCTCGCCCCGGACCGGCCGGCACCGCGGCGCCCCACCAGAACCGGTACGACCCTCCCGGTTCCCGGGCCGACGAGTCCGGGAGCCGTCCCCCGGGGCTCCTGCCCCCGCTGTTCACCCACCCGCAGTACCCGAGCACCACGATCCGCCTGGTCCGGAAGGATTCCCATGTCTGAGAACCACGATGCAATCGTCGTAGACGCGAAGTCGGAGGGTGAGGGCGGTGGATGCCCCGTCGCGCACGGGCGTGCCGCGCACCCGACGCAGGGAGGCGGGAACGGCCAGTGGTGGCCCGATCGCCTCAACCTGAAGATCCTCGCCAAGAACCCGGCCGTCGCCAACCCGCTCGGCGAGGAGTTCGACTACGCCGAGGCGTTCAACGGTCTCGACCTCGCCGCCGTCAAGCGTGACATCGCCGAGCTGCTCACGGACTCGCAGGACTGGTGGCCGGCCGACTTCGGCAACTACGGCCCGTTCATGATCCGGATGGCCTGGCACAGCGCGGGCACCTACCGCATCAGCGACGGTCGCGGCGGCGCCGGTGCCGGGCAGCAGCGGTTCGCCCCGCTCAACAGCTGGCCGGACAACGGCAACCTCGACAAGGCCCGCCGGCTGCTGTGGCCCGTCAAGAAGAAGTACGGCCAGAGCATCTCCTGGGCCGACCTCATGATCCTCACCGGCAACGTAGCCCTGGAGACGATGGGCTTCAAGACGTTCGGCTTCGCCGGCGGCCGCGCCGACGTGTGGGAGCCCGACGAGGACGTCTACTGGGGTCCCGAGACCACCTGGCTGGGCGACGAGCGCTACACCGGCGACCGCGAGCTGGAGAACCCGCTCGGCGCGGTCCAGATGGGCCTCATCTACGTGAACCCCGAGGGCCCGAACGGCACTCCGGACCCGCTCGCCGCGGCCCGCGACATCCGTGAGACGTTCCGCCGGATGGCCATGAACGACGAGGAGACCGTCGCGCTCATCGCCGGTGGCCACACCTTCGGCAAGACCCACGGCGCCGGCCCGGCGGACAGCGTCGGCGCCGACCCCGAGGCCGCCCCGCTGGAGGAGCAGGGCCTCGGCTGGAAGAACTCCTTCGGCACCGGCAAGGGTGGCGACGCGATCACCAGCGGCCTCGAGGGCATCTGGACGAACACCCCCGTCACCTGGGACAACAGCTTCTTCGAGATCCTCTTCGGCTACGAGTGGGAGCTGTTCCAGAGCCCCGCGGGCGCGAACCAGTGGCGGCCGAAGGACGGCGCCGGCGCGACCACCGTCCCCGACGCCCACGACCCGTCGAAGACCCACGCCCCGACGATGCTGACGACCGACCTGTCGCTCCGCGTCGACCCGGCGTACGAGCAGATCTCGCGGCGCTTCCTCGAGAACCCCGACGCGTTCGCCGACGCCTTCGCCCGTGCGTGGTTCAAGCTCACCCACCGCGACATGGGCCCGGTCGTGCGCTACCTCGGCCCGGAGGTCCCGGCCGAGGAGCTGCTCTGGCAGGACCCGCTGCCCGCCGTCACGCACGAGCTCGTCGACGCCGCGGACATCGCCGCCCTCAAGAGCCAGGTCCTCGCCTCGGACCTCTCGGTGGCGCAGCTCGTCTCCGCCGCCTGGGCGTCGGCGTCCTCCTTCCGCGGCAGCGACAAGCGCGGCGGCGCCAACGGCGGCCGCATCCGCCTGCAGCCGCAGAGCGGCTGGGAGGTGAACGACCCGGACCAGCTGGCGACCGTGCTGCGCACCCTGGAGGGCATCCAGAGCGCCTTCAACTCCGCCCAGACCGGTGGCAAGCGGATCTCGATCGCCGACCTGGTCGTGCTGGCGGGCGGTGCCGCCGTCGAGCAGGCCGCCAAGGACGCCGGCTTCGACATCGAGGTCCCGTTCTCCCCGGGCCGCGCGGACGCCTCGCAGGAGCAGACGGACGTCGAGGCGTTCGCCCCGCTCGAGCCGGCCGCCGACGGGTTCCGCAACTACCTCGGCAAGGGCAACCGGCTCCCGGCCGAGTACCTGCTGATCGACCGCGCGAACCTGCTCACCCTGAGCGCTCCCGAGATGACGGTCCTCGTCGGCGGTCTCCGCGTACTGGGCGCGAACCACCAGCAGTCGTCGCTCGGCGTCCTCACCACCACCCCGGGAACGCTGACCAACGACTTCTTCGCCAACCTGCTGGACCTGGGCACGACGTGGAAGGCGGTCTCCGAGGACGCCAACACGTTCGAGGGCCGCGACTCCGCCACGGGCGAGGTCAAGTGGACCGGAAGCCGCGCCGACCTCGTCTTCGGGTCGAACTCGGAGCTGCGCGCGCTCGCCGAGGTCTACGCGAGCGACGACGCGAAGGAGAAGTTCGTGAACGACTTCGTCGCGGCGTGGAGCAAGGTGATGGACCTCGACCGGTTCGACCTGGTCTGAGTCCTGACTGCACCTGACGCCTGACGTCCGGGCCGGCCGGCCCTGTGCCGGCCGGCCCGGACCCGTCCTCGGGACCCGCCCACGGGGCCAGTCTCAGGGGCTCGTCTCCGGGGCCCGGAGCCACCGCCGGGTCGGCCCAGGGTGGGGACGGTCCGGGCGGATGAGGGACTCCGGATCCGTGGTGTGATGACGCGGTGAGCCGCGCCACCGAAGACACCAACCGCCGCATGCTGCGGGCCCGCGACGCGATGGACCGCGCGTACGCGGAGCCGCTGGACGTCCCGGCGCTCGCCCGGATCGCGCATGTGTCCCCGGCCCACTTCACCCGCACCTTCCGGGCCACCTTCGGCGAGACACCGCACCGCTATCTGCAGCGCCGCCGTGTCGAGCGCGCGATGTTCCTGCTGCGGGAGACCGACCGCAGCGTGACGGACATCTGCTTCGCGGTCGGCTTCGGCAGCCCGGGAACCTTCAGCCGCACCTTCCACGGCATCGTCGGCCGGTCTCCGCGGACCTACCGCAAGGAGGCGGTCCCCGCGAACGTGCCGACCTGCTTCGCCAAGGCGTGGCTGCGGCCGGCCGGCTGACCCGGCCCCGCCGCGGCCACCGGCACGGGCACACGACGCACGACGCACGACGCACAGCAGGCTCGGCGGGCAGAGCTCGGGAACCACAGGGGCGGCCCGCCGACTGAGCAGTTTTGGACAAGTTTCCGTCCGGCCCGGCCGGTAGCGTGACGTACATGTTCAACGCCATCACGCACTCACAGATCTACGTCCTCGACCAGGACGAGGCCCTCGACTTCTACGTGGGAAAGCTCGGCCTGGAGGTCAACGCCGATGTCGACCTCGGCTTCATGCGCTGGTTGACCGTCAACGTCCCGGGACACCCCGACCGGCAGATCCTGCTGGAGAAGCCGGGTCCCCCCGCACTGTCCGAGGAGACGGCGCGGCAGGTCCGCGAGCTGGTCACCAAGGGCGCCACCGGCGGCTCGCTCATCTTCAGCACGGACGACTGCCGCAAGACGTACGAGACGCTGCTCGCCCGGGGCGTCGAGTTCACCGAGGAACCGACGGAGCGTCCGTACGGCATCGACTGCGGCCTGCGTGACCCCTTCGGCAACAACATCAGGTTCACCCAGCCGGCCTAGCCGGTCCCTCGCCCGGTCGGCCTCGTCTACCGCCCCTGCCCTCGGTGGACGACGCCTCCGGCCCGCGCGGTGACGCGTGCCCGGGGCTTCCCGCTCCGGCGGCGCAGCAGCAGGTCCCGGGCCGGGCGCTCGACGCCCTCGTACAGGAGCCAGGCCAGTCCGAGAGCCACGGTGAACGCCACGGCGGTGGCGGTCAGTCCGGCCGCCACGCCGAAGTGCGGGGACTTCCCGAGCAGGTTGACACCGGCCCGCAGGACGAGCAGATGGATCATGTAGAAGGCGAAGGAGAGCTCTCCGAGCCGCACCAGCCGCCGGTGCCGCCACAGCGAGGGAAGGTCCCGCAGGTCGGCGACGGCGGCCGCCGGGATCAGCAGGGCGAAGCCGACGATGGTGCAGACGGTGGCCGCGTAGCCGGGGGTGACCTGGGGGACGAGGAAGTACCCGATGATCGTCAGCCCCAGTGCGGCCTCCGTGCCGGGCCCGCGCCAGCGCCCCAGGGAGACCAGCCGGGCGACCGCGGCGCCGAGCACGAATTCGGGGAGGCGGGCCGCGGGAAAGGAGTACACCGGCTGGCTGAGCCAGTGGTGCGCGTCCGACCAGGCCAGGGCGGCCACCGTCAGCACGGAGAGTCCGGCGACGGCGGTCAGCCCGCGCGCCCCGAGTCGGCGCAGCCCGAGGGCCAGCAGCGGGAAGACCGCGTAGAAGAAGGCCTCGCAGGCGAGCGACCAGCTGACCGGGTCGAGGGTCTGCCACCACGGGCGCCACCAGGAGTGTGTCAGCAGCAGGTTGGCCAGGGCCGAGGTCGGGGTGGGTCTCATCTGGCGGGACAGTGTGAACCCCATGACCAGCGCGATCGCGGCGGTGACGAGGTGGACCGGATAGATCCGGGCGACGCGCCGTCGCCAGAAGGCCATGGCGCGGTCGCGCGGCCGTGCCGACCACATCAGCACGAAGCCGGAGAGGACGAAGAAGAACGAGACACCGTTGGCACCCGCCCCGAACCCCCACGCCATGATCCGGCCGCCGGTGCCCCCGAAGTAGCCGAAGTTGTGCACGTGCAGCCCGAAGACCAGCACCGCCGCCACCCAGCGCAGTCCGGTGAGCGAAGGCAGTGAGGACGGCCGGGGCGCGGGAGTGGCCTCGGCCGTGGTCGCTGTCGGGGCCGGCGCCCGGGTCGTCCCGGTCGCCGATGTCATCGCGTCACCTGCCGAGGGGTGTTCGTGGAAGGCATGAAGGGGAGCGTTACCTGTTCGTCCTGGTTCATTCCGGCCTCGTGGGGAGCCTCACACCAGCCTCCGTGCGCCCGGAGGGATCCGCTCGGCCCAGGGGATCGAAGCCACATACGTGCATCCAGCCATTACTACCCTTTGTGGACCGGCCGGGGTCAAACCGGGCTCTCTCGGGTGTGTCGGGCGCCGGCCGTCCCCGCGGGGCGGATCCGCTCCGGGCAACAGGACGCGCAGGTGGGACCGGGCCCGTACGCTGAGGCTGTCGGCAGACTCGCGTGCACTCGGCCGGAGCCCGGCGATCGCAGCATCAGGAGGAACCGTGGCCGGTCAGTTCGAGGCGACAGCCGAGATCAACCGCCCCGTCGAGGAGGTCTTCGCCTTCCTGGCCGAGGGCACGAACGACCCGAAGTTCAGCCCCAGGGTGCAGGAGATCAAGAAAACGCCGGAGGGCCCGACGGCCGTGGGCACCGTCTTCACGAGCACGGTCAAGGACGCGGGCATGAAGACGGGCCGGCAGTTCCGGATCACCGAGTTCGACCCGCCGCGGCGGATCCGCTGGACGGAGGTCTCGAAGAACGTCGTGACGGCCGACCAGGGCGGTTACGACCTCGAGTCCACCGGTGCGGGCACGACCCACGTGAGGATCTTCAACGTGCTCGAGGGCCACGGCATCGGAAAGCTCCTGGTGGGCTTCGCGCTGAGCGCGGCACGCAAGGACGCGGACGCGTTCGGCCGACGGATCAAGGCCGCGGTCGAGGCGTCCTGACGGACGGACGAGGGCGGGACCCCTCGCGGTGACCGGCGAAACCGGACCGTCCGCGTGGGGTCCCGGGGGCCCGGCGTCGAGCGGAGGGACGGCGGGGGCCGGCCCGTACGCGGAGCCCCGCGTCGCCGCGCCGACGTGCCCGCCGGGAGCTATTCAGCGCCTTCGCGGATGTAGCTCTCGTACATGTCGTCACTGAGCAGCCGGTCGAGTTCGGTCCGGTCGGTGAACGTGATCTCGATCAGCCAGCCGTCGCCGTAGGGATCCTCGTTGACCGTCTCGGGGCTGTCGTCGAGCTCGTCGTTGAGGGCGGTCACCTCGCCCGACACCGGCGCGTAGACCTCGGTCACCGCTTTGACCGACTCGAGCGTGCCGAACGGGTCCCCCGCGGAGACGGCCGTGCCCTTGGCGGGAAGCTCCGCGAAGACGATGTCGCCGAGTTCCTTCTGGGCGTGGTGGGTGATGCCGACCCGCACCACGCCCTCACGTGTCACCCGCACCCATTCGTGGTCCTTGGTGTACTTCAGCTCGTTCGGGACGTTCGACACGGGGACTCCTTCGGGGTTCTCGTATGCCGCACGGTCGCGGTCGGCGCGGTCAGTCTGCGCGAGCGTGTCCGGACTCCCGCGCATCCCCACCCGAACGGCCCGCAGGACCGTGTTGTGAGCTCGCGCGGCGCCGCGTCGACGTGGATCCACGTGACCACCGGCGCGCCCGGACCTCATGGCGCACGGTCCCGGTGATCAGGGAGACAGCAAGAACCCCGTCTCCGGAATATCGGAGACGGGGTCGAGTGGAGCGCCGGGCAGGCCTTGCACCTGCATCTCCCCGCAGGAAGCGGGACGTCTTTCCTTGGACCACCAACGCATCGAGCGGCGACCGGAGTTCGTCCGGTGAGCTCTGAATCGAGCATAGCGCACCCCCCGTCCGCGACCGGATGGGGGGGTGGCGCCGTGGGGAGCGGGTGCGCCGGCGGCGGTCGCGGGCGGAGGTCACGGCTCCCGGTGGTCGTGGGCCGCCGATTCCAGATCCGTGAGCTCCGCTTCGGCCAGCCGGGTCTCGGCCTCGACGTCGATCGAGCGGGTGAACAGCCAGTAGAGCACCGCGGCGACGGGCAGCCCGATGAACAGCGAGATGTCCGCCCCGCCGAGCGCGTGCGCGGCGGGCCCCACGTAGAGCGTGCCGACCGAGAAGAACGGCACCATGACGGCGAAGCCGACGAGGTAGGCGACGATGCCGTGCCAACCCCAACGGCCGTAGATCCCACGGGGGTTGAAGATCTCGGCGACCGCGTAGTGGCCGCGGCGCACCACGTAGTAGTCCATGAGGTTCACGGAGGTCCACGGGATGAACAGATAGAGCACCAGCAGCAGGAAGTCGTTGAAGTTCTCCAGGAAATGGGCGGTCGCGGCCAGCGCGCCCACCACGGAGAGCACGGCGGTGAGACCGATCGTCAGGAGCCGCACGCCGACGGTCGGCCGGACTCTTCTGAACGAGTCGATCGCGCTGATGAGGGTGAGGGAGCCGCCGTACATGTTCAGCGCGGTCACCGAGACCAGGCCGAGGGCCGCGAACAGCAGCACGATCGCACCGAACCCGCTGAAGACCTTGTCGCCCGCCGCGTTGATGGAGCGGATCGTCTCGAAGTCCTTGCCCGCCCAGCCGGCGAGCAGCGCGCCGAGGGTCATCAGCCAGATGCCGCCGAGCGCCGAGCCGAAGTACGTCCAGTAGAACGTCTTGCGGACGGTCACGTCGGGCGGGAGATACCGGGAGTAGTCCGAGACGTAGATGGCCCAGCTGATCTGGTAGCCGGCGACCACGCCGAACTGTGCGAGGAACGGCGTCCACTTGAAGCCGCCGAGGTCGAAGGAGCCCGCCGGGTAGTGCAGGGTGACCAGGATGCCCACCGTGAAGACGCCGAAGATGACGAGGAAGGCGTAGGTGAGGAACTGCTCGGCGCGGTGGATGACGTCGTAGCCGACCAGCGCGACGACGAACCCGACGAGGGTGACCACGACGACCCAGGGCTTGACCCCGCCGTGCACCGTGCTGTGCAGGGCCTCACCGGCCAGGATCGTGTTGAACACGTTGAACCCGGCGTACTGCACGTAGGCGAACAGCCACACCAGCAGCGCCCCGACGTAGCCGAACTGCGGCCGGGACTGGATCATCTGCGGGAGTCCCAGTTGCGGGCCCTGCGCGGAGTGGAAGGCCATGAAGAAGGTGCCGAGGACGGTGCCCGCGGCGATCGCGATCAGGGACCAGACGAGGTTGCCGCCGCCGGTGATGCTGATGAGGCCCACCGCCAGGGTGGCGATCTGCGCGTTGGACATGAACCACAGGGGCCCCAGGTGCCACAGCTTTCCGTGCCGCTCGTCCAGCGGGACGTAGTCGATGGAACGGATCTCCAGACCCGTTACCCGTGGCTCGGACGACGTCGTCACGAGCGCCTCCTCTCAGGGGATCCGCGAGCGACGAGGACCTGCGTCCTCCGTCGCCACGATCATGCCCCGAGCGCGGGCGGTCGGGAAGGAGCCCGGCCGCGGGCGATGTCCTCGCGCCCCCGGGCAGCCAGAGCCCCGGAGACCGGACCGGTGCGGCGAGCCTTACGACGGTGGTGTGCTGGACCGGAAGTTCCGTGTTCCGGTCCAGCACACCACCATCGGTCGCGCCCCTCGCCCTCGCGCCGTCGCGGTTCCGGCTGTCGCGGTCCGCGCCGCCCGCCGGGCCCGAGGGACGGACCCCTGTCAACGCCCGGGGACCGCCTGGAGGCCTGCTCAGCAGTCGCGCACCGGGTCGGTCTCGCTGTAGACGGCGGTGTCCTTCATGAACCCCAGCTGTCCGTTGTCGGCCACGGTCATCAGCCAGCGGGTCGGGTGCGGCCCGCCGACCCATGCCTGACCGTCCTCCTTGCAGTAGAACCAGCTCGGGTTGGAGTACATGTGGCCGACGATCGTGCCGGGGTCCGGGTAGGAGTGGTTGTTGCCGATGATCCCGTAGACGGGTGCGCCCGAGACGTTGTTGCAGTACCACCTGATGCCGCCGTCGGTGGTCCAGCAGCCGGCGGCGGCGTGCGCGGACGGGGCCGCCGCCGCACCGAACCCGACGGCCAGCGCCGCGGTCGCCAGCGCCGTACCGAGCTTCTTGTGAACACGCATAGGTTCCCCCGTAGTCGGCGTCCACCGAGGGGTGAACGGTCGGGTGCGCCGACGCCGACGCACGCGACCACTATGGCGAGCGCGCACACCCCGGGTCGATCGATTCGATCCTGATGGAATCCGGGCCCTGCGGCCCTCACCGCGCGGGGTCGGCCAGGCTGCTCAGTTCGGTCCCGGCGGCCAGCGCGTCGCGCAGCAGCGCGGCGATCTCTTCCGGATCGGGACGCAGGACGTCGAGCGCCTGGGAGGTCAACGGGACGTCCTCCAGGTGGAATTCGCCGCGGTCGGGGTCGTCGAACTCCGGACCCGTGCGGTCGGCCTCCGACCAGGTCCGGATGCGGGCCAGGTAGAAGTGCTGACGCCGGTGCCCGTCGTCCAGGACGTGCAGCAGTCCCGTGATCCGCGGCTCTCCGCCGGTCTCCTCACGTATCTCACGCGTGAGGGCGGCTCGCAGGCCCGGGTCGTCCGGTTCGACGTGACCGCCGGGGAAGACCCAGTGGGGCGTCCCGCCCGGCCAAGTCCGTCTGATCAACAGGAGCCGGTCCTCGGGCGTGATCAGCACCGCCCGGACACATTCGATCACCGCGCCTCCCGCCGTCACGACACGTCACCGCGAGGCTACGGCACCGGACCCGGCCGGGTCCGGCCGTCCCGTGCCCCGGTCCGGTTCCGCGCGTCCGGGTTCGGCTCATCCAGGTTCGGTCTGCCCGGTCCGGTTCGGCTCGTCCGGCCTGGTTCCGTCCGGTCGAGGCCTGGGCGGGGCAGGCGTCCCCACCCCCGCGGTCGCGTCGTCGTCCCGCCGGTGTCACACCGCGCCGAGCCGGTTGATCTCGGGGCTGTGCAGCACCGACGGGCCCCCGCCCTTCAGGGCGACGACGGCGATCATCGCGCGGCCCAGGTGCTCGGTCGTGGTCACGTGGCCGGGAGCCAGCCTGCGCAGGACGGGGTGGAGCCACGAGGTCAGCCGGTACAGCAGACGGTAGGCGGGCGTCTTGGAGACGGCTCCGTTGCGCGGCTGGATGTACCCGGGACGGAACAGGTAGGCGTGGAACGGCATCGCCGACAACGCGTTCTCCGTGCGGCCCTTGACCCGTGCCCACATCGAACGGCCGGACTCCGTAGGGTCGGTCCCCTCGCCGGACACATAGGTGAACGTCAGGGACGGGTTGTCCGCGCTCACGGCGCGGGCGGCGGCCAGCGTGACGTCGTAGGTGATCCGGGTGTACTCCGCCTCGCTCCGGCCGGCGGAGGAGACGCCCAGGCAGAAGAAGCAGGCGTCCAGTCCCTCCAACTCGCCCCGGACGGCGCCGAAGTCGGTGAAGTCCGTGTGGACGACCTCCCGCACCTTCGGGTGCTCCACCGACAGGGGCGTGCGCACGACGAGGACCACCTCCTCGACCTCCGCGTCCTGAAGACAGGCGTGCAGGACGCCCTGCCCCACCATTCCGGACGCTCCGAACAGGGCCACGCGCATGAATGCTCCCGGGGGGGTGGGACGGCGGTCAGTTCGCCGTACGGGTGAGGATGCCGGCGAGGAGAGTGGCCACCATCTCCTGCAGGGTGGCGGCGAAGTCCATCCGCAGGGCCGCGAGCGACGGGTCCGCGTCATAGGCGGCGAGCATGCCGGGCGACGGCCGGGCGTGGGTCCAGACGGCACCGGCCATCATGAAGGCCTGGGCGCTGAACAACCTTGCGCCTTGGCCCAGTTCGGGCAGGTACTGACGCGCGAGAGCGGCGAGTGCGTCGACGTTGCCGATGGCCGCACGCTTGTACCGGGCGGCGACCACCGCGGACACGTTGTGCTCCAGGACCCCGGCCTGTGCGCTGAGCAGGTCGCACAGCACGCGGCGCTCCGCGAGCGAGCGGGTGAACACCGCGGCGAACGCGTCCCCCCGCTGCCGTACACCGTGTTCCGGACGGACGCCGGCCGCGAGCAGACCGGGCAGGTCGCCCATCAGCCGCTTCCAGCCGCTGTCCAGCAGTTCCAGCAGGATCGCCTCGCGGGACTCGAAGTACCGCAGGACGTTCGACTTGGCCAGCCCGACACGACGGCTCAGCTCGTTGAGGCTGACCTCGCCGACCGACATCTCGTCGAGCATCGCGGCGGCGGTGTCGAGGATCGCCTGTCGACGGATCTCGCGCTGCTCCTCGCTGCGCGCACGCTGGAAGGTCGTCATGCCGCCATATTACAGACTGTCGGTCTTTTGACATCAGACCGGCGGTCCCTTACGGTATCCACGGAAGAGACCGGCGGTCTGCAATATGCCCCCTCGCCGTCTCCGCAGACCCCGCGGGCCCCGCCGCCCCCTGGAAAGCCGACGGAGCCACCGGCTCCGCTCCGGCCGGGGCGGAACATCCCCGCACCCCACCTCCTGGAAGAGAAGAGAACGTCCATGTCCAAGGTCTGGTTCGTCACCGGAAGCTCCCGCGGCCTGGGCCGCGCCATCGTCGAGGCGGCACTGGAGGCCGGCGACCGGGTGGTGGCCACCGCCCGCAAGCCCGCCCAGCTCGACGACCTCGTGGTCCGCCACGGCGACCGGATCCTCCCCCTGGCCCTCGACGTCGCCCGCGACGACGACGTCCGCCGGGCCGTCCGGGAGGGCCTCGACGCCTTCGGCCGCTACGACGTCGTCGTCAACAACGCCGGTTACGGCGACATCGCCTCCGTCGAGGACGTCACACCGGAAGCCTTCCGTGCCCAGATCGACACCAACTTCTACGGCGTCGTGCAGGTCACCAAGGCCGTGCTGCCCGTCCTCCGCGAGCAGGGGGCCGGACACATCTTCCAGGTCTCGTCGGTCGGCGGCAGGGTCGGTTCGGCGGGCCTGAGCGCCTATCAGAGCGCGAAGTGGGCGGTCGGCGGATTCTCCACCGTCCTCGCCCAGGAGGTGGCCCCGCTCGGCATCCAGGTCACCGTGCTGGAGCCGGGCGGGATGCGCACCGACTGGGCCGGATCGTCGATGACGATCCCGCCGGTCAGCGAGCCCTACCGGCGGACGGTGGGCGGCTTCGCCGACATGATCAGGAGCAGTGCGGCGTCCGGCTCCGCGGAGTCCGACCCCGTCAAGGTCGCCCGGGTGGTGCGCGATCTGGCCGGACGGCAGGACGCCCCGGTCCGGATCGTGCTCGGCGCCCAGGCCTACGGGATCGCCCAGGCCGCCGCCCGGGCGATCGCCGAGTCCGACGAGAAGTGGCGCGAGGTGTCCGAGTCCGTCTCCGACTGACCGCTCGCTCCCGGAGGCGGAGCTCGACGGGAGCCGACCGCGTGACCGCGGCGCGCGTCCGGGGAATTGCGCGGACACCGCGCAATTCCCCGCGCGACGGAAACCGTCAGTCCTGACGGACGACATTCCGGCCCGGACCACCGGAAAGCGTGTCGCGGCCGGGACCGCCGTACAGTTTGTCGTCGCCGCTGTTCCCGTACAGTTTGTCGTCTCCGCTGTTGCCGTACAGGACGTCATTGCCCTTTCCGCCGTACAGCAGGTCGGCGCCGGTCCCGCCGTAGAGCGTGTCGTTGCCGTCGTCCCCGTTGAGGATCTGGTCGGCCGCGCCGCCACGGAGCAGGTCGTCGCCCTTGCCGCCGTTCACGATGTTGTACCCGCCGGCCGCGTCGACCGTGTCGTTGCCGTCCCCCGCGGCGACCGTCGCCAGCCTGCCGACCCTGAGGGTGTCGTCACCGGTCCCCCCGACGACCTCGTTGCCGTCGACTCCGGTGTTGTCGGTCAGTCTGTCGTCGCCGGAGCCGAGGTCGATCCTGTTGAAGTAGTAGATCTGACCTGTGGTGTTGTCGGAGGTGACGGTGTCACGGCCGTCGCCGAGGCTCATCTCCAGGGCGGCGTACGGGTCTTGGCTCTCCAGCGTGGTGACCGTGCAGGAGACCTTGGTGCGGTCCGTGCCGACCGGGTGGGAGCAGCCGTGGCCGGCCCGGATCGGGACGTCGTCGTCGATCACGTAGGTGATGGCCTCGTACCCGCCGGTGTACGACTCGGCGATGGTCACCTTGTTGGTCTGATGGGCCGCGGCCGTGTACGTGAGTTGCCAGTCGAAGTCGTTGACGGCGGCCGTGGCCATGACCGACGGCACCGCTGCTCCGGCCGCGGTGGCCAGGGCGAGCGGACCGGTCAGCCCCGCACCGACGACCAGCGTCTGCGCCGCGGCCCGTAAAGTCCGGCGGTTCATGAGGTAAGAGGGCATTGCATGGCCTCCGAGAGCGGAAGTGAGTTCTTGAGAACACTCGTGTGACCCCCGGAACAAATAATTGGTTGCCCTCTGTACCGCGCGAAAAAAAATGCCGAAGCCATCCCGATATTCGGCCATGAGTCAGAGGGAAATCAGAGGGAAAAGGGAAATGACTTCCGGGTGAGTCCGCCCATAACGGAACGTGAACAGCGGGCCGCGGGCACAGCCCCGCGGAAGGTCACGGCGCGCCCGCACGGCAGGTCGGTGACGGGGGCGCCCGCCGGAGACGGCTCACCCCCCGCGGTCACGCCGTCACCTTGTCGATGAACGCGGCGAGGTGGGACACGGTCCGCCGGACCTTCTCCTCCAGGGTGAGCGACTCCTGGAGGCGGGCGCCGACTCCCGCGTCCTTCTTGCCGCGCACGTACAGCGAGCAGGCCAGGTCGCTGCAGATGTAGGCACCCACCGAGTTCCCCTGCTGCCCGGCCTTGCCCGCTTTCGGCGCGACCATGAGGGACACGCCTCCGGTGTGCGTGGTCAGGCACATCGAGCACATGCTGCGGCGCATGTGCTGGGCGCCGGGGCTCGGACAGCGCATCGCGAGGGCCCGGAGCCCGCCGTCGGACGGACTGACGAGGTAGGCACGGTCGGGCGCCTGGGGGTCACGCCAGCCGAGGTAGTCCAGGTCGTCCCAGGGACGGTCGGCCAGGTCGCGCGGGACGGACAGGCGCTTGGCCTCGCCCTTGCTGCAGTTCACGAACGCGGTACGGATCTCTTGCTCGGTCAGCGGTTCCATGGGAGTAAGGTAAATTGCCTAGGAGACCTAGGCAAATCATTAAATGACTCCGACTGATGGGTGAGTGGCCATGGCAAGAGCCGGGCTGTCCGCGGAACGTCTGACGCTGGCGGGCGCGGAGCTGGCCGACGAGGTCGGCTTCGACAAGGTGACCGTCGCGGCGCTCGCCCGCCGCTTCGGCGTCAAGGACGCGAGCCTCTACTCGCACCTGAGGAACTCGCACGACCTGAAGGTCAGGATCGCCCTGCTGGCCCTGGCGGAACTGGCCGACCGGGTCGCCGCCGCCCTGGCCGGGAGGGCCGGCAAGGACGCCCTCGCGGCCTTCGCGAACGCCTACCGGGACTACGCGCGCGAGCACCCCGGCCGCTACGCCGCGGCGCAGCTGAGGCTCGACCCGGAGACCGCGGCGGCCAGTGCCGGAGTCAGGCACGCGCAGATGACGCGGGCGATCCTGCGCGGCTACGACCTGACGGAACCGGACCAGACGCACGCGGTCCGACTGCTGGGCAGCACCTTCCACGGCTACGTCACCCTGGAGATGAGCGGAGGCTTCAGTCACAGCGCCCCCGGCTCCCAGGAATCCTGGACATGGGTCGTGGACGCGCTCGACGCCCTGCTCCGCACCTGGTCCGCACCCGCGGAGGGCCCGCCGGACCCACCGGCCTGACGTCAGGGCCGGTAGGCATTCCCGCTGCCGCCGTACGGACCCGCGCAGCGCCTTCCCGCGACCCGTCCGACCCGCCAGGAACCTCCGGCGCCGCTCGTCCCACGCCCGACATCCGGCACCGACACATCCAGCACCGGCACCGGCACCCGGCCGCACCGGAACGACCGGACACACCACACGCACCGACGCGAACAGGCACAGGCACCGACCATGAGCGACGACACCCTGATCTCCACGCCCCTCACCGCGGACCTCCTGCGGGGCGCCCTGGAACTGGAGCGGACCGAGCACGGTGTGCTGCCGCACCGGCTGCCCGCCCGCGCACGCGCCCAGTGCGACGACGGCCAGCTGGCCCTCGCGGAGTCCCAGCCGTCCGGCGTACGGCTGGCGCTGCGGACCCGGGCCACCGTCGTCGAACTGGACACGCTGCCCACCAAGCGCGCCTACGTGGGTGCTCCCGCGCGTCCGGACGGCGTGTACGACCTGCTCGTCGACGGCCGGCTGTCCGGCCGCGCGAGCGTGACGGGCGGCAACGTCCTCACCGTCGACATGACCACCGGATCCACGACGGCCACACCCGGACCGGTCGGCACCGTCCGTTTCGACGGTCTGCCGGCCGGCACGAAGGACGTCGAGATCTGGCTGCCGCACAACGAGACGACGGAACTGGCCGACCTGCGGTCCGACGCGCCCGTCGAGCCGGTGCCCGACCGGGGCCGCCCGGTGTGGCTGCACCACGGCAGTTCGATCAGCCATGGTTCCGACGCGGCGAGCCCCACCACCACCTGGCCGGCGCTGGCAGCGGCCCTCGGTGGCGTGGAACTGATCAACCTCGGGCTGGGCGGCAGCGCCCTGCTCGACCCGTTCACCGCGCGCGTGCTGCGCGACACCCCCGCGGACCTGATCAGCGTCAAGATCGGCATCAACCTCGTCAACACGGACCTGATGCGGCTGCGCGCGTTCGCTCCGGCCGTCCACGGCTTCCTCGACACCATCCGTGAGGGCCACCCCGACACTCCCCTGCTGGTCGTCTCCCCCATCCTGTGTCTGCTCCACGAGGACACGCCGGGCCCGAGCGCCCCGGACCTCAGCGCGCTGAGCACCGGACGACTCCGTTTCCGCGCCGTCGGCGATCCGGCGGAAACCGCCGCCGGAAAGCTCACCCTGCGGATCATCAGGGCCGAACTCGACCGCATCGTCCGGCAGCGGGCCGCGGAGGACCCGCGTCTGCACCATCTCGACGGCCGTGAGTTGTACGGCGAGGCGGACGCCACCGGACTGCCGCTCCCCGACGGGCTCCACCCCGACGCGGCGACCCACCGCCGCATGGGCGAACGCTTTGCCGCGCTGGCCTTCGCCCCCGGCGGTCCGCTCACCGGCACGGTCGAATGACCGCGATGCCCGACTGACCGGTACGGCCGAATGACCGGGACGGCCGGCTGACCGGGACGGACCCGTGCCGGTCAGCCGGCACACCGGAGGGGCGGGGTCACCGGGCGGCCAGGTCCCGGCCGCGCCGTCCCGCGGCCGGGGACGACGGACCTCGCCCCGGCGGAACCGGGCAGGTTCCGCCGGGGCGAGTGGGATGGTGCGGGTTCCCGCGCGGCCCGCCGCGAGGACCTCGTCACCGGACGGGGGTCAGCCCGTACGTCCTGAGAGCCGGGCCCCCGGTGACGGCGGCGCACCGGATCCGGTGGCCGGACGGGAGCGGGTCAGCGGGTCGTGGTGACCCGGTGCTCCTTGAGGGCGCTGCAGTTGGAGCCGGTGACCTGCACGTAGACGTTGGCGATGTTGCCGCCCCAGTCGACGCAGTAGGCCTTGCCGTAGACGGAGGCCGGACCGGCGTACGACGTGTACCGGCCGTAGTCCTGGGCTCCCTCGTCGGTGGCGGACACGTAGATCCATGCCGACATGTCCTTCAGGGCGCCAGGGGTGCTGCGGATGGTCGCTACGCAGTTCCTGCCGTTCGAGGCGTTGTACGTCAGGTAGACCGTGCCCAGCGACCCGACGGGCGCGGAGTTCACGGTCCGGTAGCTGCTCCCACAGACCTTCTGCGGAGTGGTGTTGGCCGCGGCGGAGGCGGGTGCCGTCATCGCGGTCGCGGCACCCACCGACAGCGCCGCCAACACGGCGCCGGTCATGACAGATCGGTTGAATCGCATATTTCCCCCTTGTTGTCGTTGGAGTTGGTTGCTCCTGCCCTGTGTGACCCACGACGCGTTCGGATGGTTGTACCCGTCCGTGAGAGACGCCGGATCCGGGCGGTCGTGGGCGGTGACGCAGGAGGACGCCACCCGACCGGACGGCCGTCAGCGCCGCAGCGTGGTCAACGACCCTTCGTGGAAAAGACGTTGGGAAAGCAGTGCGGGGAAGGAGTCGTCTCCTTCCCCGCACGTGTGTCGTGGGCCGCGCGGGCGGGGCCCGGCTTCCCGTGACGGATCAGGTCACTTGACGACGACCTGGGTGCTGCCCGTGACGCCGCCGGAGGTCACCGAGACGGTGACCGTGCCGTGGCGGTGGGCGGTCAGGGCTCCGGTGGACGGATCCACCGACGCCGCCTTCGGATCACCTCAGGCCCGCACATGGTGCCGTCGGGCTTGACGCCCAACTGGGAGGCGAGACCCGGCTTGGGGCTGTTGAGCAGGCGGCCGTCGGAGACGACACCGCCGAGCGGGCGTCCGCCCGCGTGGATCTCGAAGTAGTCGCCGTTCACACCGGCCACCGCGTGCCTGCGCCGGGCCGTCGAGGACGGGGTCTCGTCCTCCGGGTCGGTGAAGGTGTCACCGGCTTCCACCGCACCGACCCTCAGGTTCGGGTCGGAGAGATCCGCCTCGAGCACCTGGATGTGCCGGCGGCCGCCCACGGTGTCGTAGGTCTCGCCGTAGTGCCGCGGACCGCGGGTGACGGTCTCGGCGGGTGTACGGGTATGGTCGACGACCAGCGGCCAGTTCTCCGGTGTGGCCGGGAGCCAGTTCCGGTCCGCCGGTCGGCCGTGCGGGGCCACGGCGTCGGTGGAACCGAAGGCCGTTCCCGCACCGGTCGCGGCACCGGCGAACGCCGTCGCGGCGGATCACAGGTTTCTCCCCCGGATGGGCCGGATGACCATCAGGGGCGTCTCGCTCCGGTTCCGGCCAGCCCGTGTTCACCTTCATCTCCCGTCGAACGGGGCGCGGTTCGAGGGCTCACGACGGATTCCCCGGCACTTCGCCCCGTCACCGGGACGTGCCCGGGTCCGTCAACGCCGGTGCGGCTGCGGCCGGGACGGAGCCGCGGAGCGCGGTTCGAAGGCGCTCGGCTCCACGGGCGCGGGCTGTTCCCGCCGGCCCGCGCGACTGCCGCGGCTCCACTCGCCGTCGCCGAGGATGAGTACCGGGTCGAACATGACGATGACCGCCGCCACGAGCAGGAAGACCACGGGGACGATGAGCATCGGCAGCAGCAGCGAGGTGGGGGTGCGTCCCTGCGACGTGTGCCCGGCGGTGGCGTCGAGGTGGACGCTCACGGCCGCCATACCGGTGTAGTGCATGCCGGAGACGGCGATGCCCATGACCAGGCTGGCGCCGAGGGAGGGCAGGAAGCCGCGGATCGTGACGGCGGCCCACAGAGCGGCGGTCGCCGCGGCGACGGCGATCAGCACGGACAGCGCGACCACGGGCGCGCTGTAGTGCAGTTCGCCGTCGAGGTGCATGGCGGCCATCCCCAGGTAGTGCATGGCCGCGACTCCGAGGCCCGTCACCACACCGGCGGCGGTCAGCGGTACCGGGGTCGCGCCGCGGTGGCCGACGATGAACACACCGACGCTGACCACGACGATCGCGACCACCAGACTCAGCACCGTCAGCGGGACGTTGTAGGTGATGGAGGTCTGCACGACCTGGAAGCCGATCATCCCGATGAAGTGCATGGTCCAGATGCCGCAGCCCAGGCACGCGGCGCCCAGCGCCAGCCAGGCGGCCCTTCGCCCCTGCTCGTAGTGGAGGGTTCGGGCCACACAGCGCAGCCCCAGCGCCGCCCCCAGGCAGGCCATGACGTAGGCGGCCACGGGCGTGACGAGTCCGTAGCTGAAGCCGTCGACGGTGCCGTTCATATATGCATCTCTCCAGAACCATCCGTGTTCATCGCCATACGGACGCTCAGATATATGCGATCACCGAAGAGTGGGACAAGGTGTTACCGCGAGAATTAGGTGAACGTTGCACGACTGTGCGCGCGTCGGGCGCCGGGCGGGCTGCGGCAGGTGCCCTATGACGAGGTGGCGGCGGGGCAGCCGCGAAGGAGCACGGTCCGCCACGGGTCCGCCGAGGGGCGCGCGAGCATGGCGCAGCACCGTCGGCCGGACAGGAGAGGGGCGGCCACCGTTCAACGGGTGAGCGCCTCGCGCGGTCCCGGCTTCGACGCCGCGGCCCACACGGCCGGCAGTTCCCGTTCGCACCGTTCGGCCACGGCCTTCTCCTGCCCGTACAGCAGGCCCCAGGTGAAGCCGGTCTCGCCCGCCGCGTGCGCGGCCAGGGCCAGGTCGCGCAGGGTGGCGCGCGCGACGACACTGTCCTGGTGCTCCCCGAGCACCTTCTGCACGTCCTTGACGCGCCTGCCGAGCCGCTTGGCGGGTTCGCCGAGCGAGGCACGCGCCGGCTCGGTGGCGTACCGCGTCTTCTTGGCCGCCTTCCGGGCCTGGTGGAGGGCGATGTCCGGGTCCGTCCCCGGAGCCGGCTCCAGCGCGTGCTCCATCCGGCCGGCCAGCCGGCCGAACTCCTTGAGGACCGCCTTGCCCAGCACCTTCCCGGGCTCGTGCGCGGCCTTGCGACCCAACGGCGGCTGCTCCGTGAGTCCGGTGAGGGAGTCCAGCAGCGTCAGGTACCGCGGGGAGCGCAGGGCGTCGAGGGTACGCTGCCGTGCCGCGGAGGAACGCGACACGTCCCACACCCGCAACCGGGCGTCCACGGGCCCGAGGACCAGCTCGCGCGGCAGGTCCCCGATGCGCGTGCCGAACCGCTCCATCAGGACCTCCTGATCGCGTTCGGCACCCAACTCGTTGCCCAGCCACTTGAGTTCGTCGCGGATCGGATCGGTCACGCCGCGCGCAAGCACGGCGCGAGAGGTGCGCAGGACGCTGCGCAGCCGACGGCAGTGGACACGCATGCGGTGCACCGCGTCGGGCAGCCCGCGGCGTACCGCGGGATCGAGGTCCACCATCCCGCGCACCTGGCCGTCCACGTAACGGAGGACCTCTTCGGCGGCCGAGCCGGGGACAGCGCTCTGGGCGTTCTCGGCGCGCTCCCGCGGCGGCCGCGGCTCCCGCGCTCCGGTCTCCGCCAGGGCCCGGTCCAGTGTGGACGGACTTCCCGCACGCCCGATGCCGCTCTCGCGCAGGGTCCTGTCCACGGCGTCGAGCAGGGCGGGATCCGTCTCCTCGGCGAGCTCGACGTCCAGCTCGGTCCATGAGGTGTGCGCGGCCCGTGTCCTTCCCGCGGACAGCGACTGGGCACGCACCCGGTCGAATCTCAGTTCCGCGAGGACGGCGCCCTCGGGATCGAGGAGATGCCGCGTGTTGCGGCGGGACCGGATACGGACGACCGGTCTCAGTTGCTCCCCACGGCTGCGGGAGAGGGTCAGGTCACGCAGAGCGGCCGGGACGGTGTCGGAGAGCGGCGCCCGCACCTCCTCCCGGCTGTCCCCGGTCAGGGGCAGTTCGAGGTGCCAGCCCGCGTCACCGCCGCCGGTCCGTCGCCGAAGGGTCGCCGACGCCCCGGCCAGCCGTAGATCGGCGGTGTCGTAATACACCGCGTCCCGTTCCTCGAGGTCATTTCCCACGACCGACGCGACGCCGTCCACCTCAAGATCGGGAAGCCATGTGGTGTCATCGGCCGAGGGAGCCTCGTACTTTCTCTCTGTGTCTCGCTTCGTACGGGTCATACGAGACGCGTGCACGTCTCAGCGCCGCTCAAACATTCGCGGGACGGACAGAAGCTTTCCGGGGCCGGGACCGACGCCTTCCCGTGCCCGGACGCCGGTGATCCCGGCAGCCCGGTGGAGACGGGGGCTGCCGGGACCCGGCACGGAGGGCGGCGCCGCGGATTGCGCCGTGGCACCAGCTCCTACTCGGGCTTGATGGCGTCCTTCGCCTTCTCCTTGGCTTCCCGCAGTTCACCCTTGGTCTCCTCGGTACGTCCTTCGGCCCGCAGGGACTCGTTCCCCACGGCACCGCCGACGACCTTCTTGACCTTGCCCTCGGCCTGCTCGCCCTTGGCCTGCGCCTTCTCGTCCGCAGCCACAGTCACTCACTCCCTGTCGTCATCGGCACACGATTTCACCCCCCGTCTCACCCGGTTCACGGCTCCCAAACCAGGAAAGTTTCCACAGGGCAAACATCGGTCACGTCGCTCCAGAATCTCCTGAACATTCGATGTGTAGCGCCCGGAGGACCGGGCACCCGCCGTTCCGAGAAAACGTCACCGAATTCGATGACGCCTGTACGACCTCGCAATTCCTGACCGCGGGGAAGCGAAAAATATCGAAGAAGGAGCCGTTTTATGAGCGACAGCATCTGGGGCTACCAGCCCACCACCGGCCACGCCGCGGGTACCGACCTGATCGGCTACAAGGTCGAGGCCACCGACGGCAGCATCGGCAAGGTCGACAAGCACTCCGACGAGGTCCACTCCTCCTACCTCGTGGTCGACACCGGTGTGTGGATCTTCGGCAAGCACGTCCTGCTGCCGGCCGGCACCGTGACCACGATCGACCAGGCCGAGAAGAAGATCTACGTCGCTCTCACCAAGGACCAGATCAAGGACTCCCCCGAGTTCGACAAGGACAAGCACATCGGCGACGCCGGTTATCACGAGCAGGTCGGCACGTACTACCAGCAGCACCGCCGCGCCTGATCCCACCGCAGCGCCCCATGGACGGGGGCCGGCCGAACTGCCTTCGGCCGGCCCCCGCTTCTCGCTGCGTGCGCGAGGCAACTTCTCTCCGTGGGGGGGGGAGGGCTCCCTGCCTGTGGGGGCGGGGCTCGCGGCACGGGGCCCGCCTCGCTCCTCGTGCCGCTCCGAACGCCACGTCACGCACCACACCGCACCGCACCGCACCGCACCGCACCGATGACTGAGGCAGGGAACCCGGTTTCTCAGAAACCCGCCTGACGGATCCTCACGGCAGACGGAGCGCGGTGGCCCCGGTCCGGGGTGTGTCGGCCAGCGGCAGCCGGGCGGTGATGCGCTTGCCGACCGACTCCTGCGCGATATCGAGATGCCAGGCCACGGCCTTGACGATCTCCAGGCCGTGCTGGCCGATCCTGCCGGGGTCGGCGGTCCGGGCGTTCGGGACGGTGGGGTCGCTGTCCCAGACGGCGACGTCCACGATGCCGTCGGCGATCCGGAGGTGCATCAGCGTCGGACCCGGGGCGTATTTGCGGGCGTTGGTGACCAACTCGCTCACGACCAGCTGCGTCAGATCCATGACCCGGGCGGACACGGCCAAGCCGTGCGCGGTACGCGCCTGTTCCAGGAAGGCCGTTGCGAGATGGCGGGCGTCCGCGATGCTGCCGTCGTCGTCGCCCAGGGCGTAACTCGCCTGGATCGGGGTGCCATGCCCCACACCGTGCTCGTCGCCGGTCCGGGCTCCCATCCCGACTCCCTCGTTCCCCGTCTGTTACAGCCCTCGTGTACCCGTCACTCAATCACGTAATCACAACGTGCTCTTCGACACAGCCGTTCGGCTGCATCCGCGCACGGCATTGGGGCACAATCTCCACGCGGTGGACCCGGCAGGCCTTGAGCGCGAACGAGGAGACAGTGACCAGCACCCAGGGAACGGACAGGCCGGACCGGCTGTCCGTCGAAGAGCACACGGTGGACGGAATCCGTGTCGTCACGCTGGGCGGTGAGATCGACCACGATGTCACGGACGCCCTCCGCGGCGTCGTACTGCCGGCCGACGGCCAGGTCCCGCCCCGTACCGCGCTGGACCTCAGTGCCGTGACCTTCATGGACTCCAGCGGGATCAACGTCCTCGTCTCCGCCCACCAGGCCGCCCACGACGCCCACGGCTGGCTGCGCATCGCCGGAGCCCAGGGACCCGTCCTGCGCGTCATCGAGCTCGTCGGACTCGACTCGGTCATCGCCTGCCACCCCACGATCGAAGAGGCCCTGGCCGGCTGAGCGTGCCCCGGGCACAGGACGCCGGAGTCCGGCCAAGGCCGCCGCGCCCCTGTGTCAGGGCCGCAGCGACGCGATGGCCTCCTCGACCGTCGGGGAGAGGGTGAAGAGCTGGTCGAGTCCGACGATCTCGAACACATGGGTGAGATCCGCGCTCAGTCCGGCCAGGGCCAGGGGCGATCCGGCGGCCTCCGCCCGCTGGTACGCGGTGACGAGGACGGTCAGGCCGGTGGAGTCGCAGTAGGTGAGCCCGCTCAGGTCGAGCACCGTGCCGTCGGCCGTGAACGCGGCGTCGTCCACCGCCGCGCGCAGCTCCCCCGCGGTGTGGTAGTCGAGTTCACCGGTCGCCGTGAGCACGGTGACACCGGAGGAATGAGCCGTCGAGGCGGCGACAAGGGTGCGCTGGGTCACTGGAGCTCCTGGGCATCGGTTCGTCGTGGGGAGGCGGGACGGAGAAGGTCCGGGGGGAACGCGGTGCCGTCGCGGACACCGGTGGAGGCCTGCTGGACGGCGCGTGCGCGAAGGGAGGAGGCCGGGCGCCCCACGGTGGCGACCGGACCGGCCGTCCCACGCCGGCCCCGGAGGGACGCGGCGGAAGTCTGCGCGGCCGGTCCGCCGCGGACCGGGCGACCGGTGGTCGAAGGCGTCGAAAGGGCCGTCGGCCGCGGCGTGCCGGTCCGACGGCACGCGGCCGCCCGGCCTGTTGGAGGCAGCCGTCGGCGGAGAGAGGTCGTCGCGTGAGGAGAACGGGCCTCGTCCCGCACAGCCACCGTCGGCTCCTGTCCTTCGCCCCACGCCCGTGGTGAGAGTGGCTGTCCTATCCTACGGATTGCGCCACGCCGCCACGGCCGTGGCGGCGACTCCCGGGTGACGCCGAGCGGTTGGGCGCCTCGAGGGCGAGACGGTCGTGCGTACGGGTCGTACCGGTCGTCGGGACGCGCACGCGCTCGACGGTGTCGGCAGACAGCTACGAAGGGATGCCGAGTGGGCACCGAGAATCTCGGGCGCGGAACACGACCGGCCACGGGTGCCGACGTCTTCGCCGCCGACCGCGAGGTCGGACGTGACCTCGCCTCGGTGGACTGGGAGGCGACGCCGCTCGGTTCACCGTCCGGCTGGCCGCAGAGTCTGCAGACCGCGGTGAGTATCCTCCTGTCCTCACGCTTCCCGATGTGGATGGCGTGGGGTCCGGAACTGACGTTCTTCTGCAACGCCGCCTACCGGAGCGACACCCTGGGCGGGAAGTACCCGTGGGCCCTGGGGCGTTCGGCGCGCGAGGTGTGGGCGGAGATCTGGCCGGACATCGGGCCGCGGATCGACACGGTGATGACCACGGGCCGGGCGACCTGGGACGAGGCGCTCCTGCTGTTCGTGGAGCGCTCCGGTTTCCCCGAGGAGTCGTACCACACCTTCTCCTACAGCCCCTTGCACGACGACGACGGCCGGGTGGTCGGCATGCTCTGCGTGGTGAGCGAGGACACCGAGCGGGTCATCGGCGAGCGCCGGATGAGCACCCTGCGCGATCTGGGCTCCGATCCCAGCGCGGTCCGGACCGAGCGGGAGATGCTGGCTTTCGCCGGGCGGCAGTTGGAGCACAACCCGCAGGACCTTCCCTTCACCCTGACCTATCTCTTCGAGGACGACGGCTCCGCCCGGCTGGCGGCCTCGACCGGTGTGGGCTCGGAAGATCCCGTGGCTCCGCCGACGTTGTCCGCGGACGATCCCCGGGCGGTCTGGCCCGTCGCCGAACTCCTGCGGGGCGACACGGTGTTGACGGACCTCGACGGCGTCCCGTCGTCCGGGCTGCCGACCGGGAACTGGCCGGAGCCCCCGAAACAGGCCCTGGCCGTACCGCTGGTGCAGCCGGGCAGCGCCCCCTACGGGTTCCTCGTGTCGGCCCTCAACCGCTACCGGCCGCTGGACGAGGGCTACCGGGGCTTCGTCGAGCTCGCCGCGGGGCACATCACGGCGGGCATCGCGGGTGCGCGCAGTTTCCAGGCACAGCAGCGGCGTGCGGAGGTGCTCGCCGAACTGGACCGGGCGAAGACCGCGTTCTTCTCCAACATCAGCCACGAGTTCCGCACCCCGCTCACGCTGATCATGGGCCCGGTGGAGGAACTGCGCGGCAGGCTGGCCACGTCCGACCCCCAGGTCCGCGAGGAGTTGGAGGTCATCCACCGCAACGGGCTGCGGCTCGGCAAGCTGGTCAACAGTCTGCTGGACTTCTCCCGTATCGAGGCGGGCCGGATGCAGGCCCGGTACGAGCCGGTGGACCTGGCCGCTCTCACGGCCGAACTCTCCAGCGTCTTCCGCTCGGCGGTCGAGAAGGCCGGGCTGACCTTCACGGTCGACTGCCCGACGCTCGACGACCCGGTGCACGTCGACCGCGGGCTGTGGGAGAAGGTGGTCCTCAACCTCCTGAGCAACGCGCTGAAGTTCACCTTCAACGGTTCCATCGGAGTCTCCCTGCGTGCCGACGGCCGGGAGGCGGTGGTGACCGTCACGGACACCGGAGTCGGTGTCCCGGCCCACGAGATGCCGCGCCTGTTCGAGCGGTTCCACCGCATAGAGAACGCCCGCTCCCGCTCCGACGAGGGCAGCGGCATCGGTCTCGCCCTCGTACAGGAACTCGTCACCCTGCACGGCGGCACCATCACCGCGTCCAGCGCCGTGGACGAGGGCACACGTTTCGTCATCCGGCTGCCCTTCGGCACGGCGCACCTGCCGCCGGACAGCCTGGTCTCCGGCACCCGACGCGAGACGGCCTCCGCCACGGCGGCCCCCTTCGTGGCCGAGGCCCTGCGCTGGCTGCCCGGAAAGCGGACGGACACCGTCCCCGACGGAGCCGACGGAGCCGAGGGGATCGAGGGGATGTCCGTCGGCGCGTCCGTGGCCGGACCGGACTCGGCCGCCAGAGTCCTGGTCGCCGACGACAACGCCGACATGCGGGAGTACCTCACCCGGCTGCTGACCGGAGCGGGATACGAGGTGGCCACGGTCGACGACGGCGTGGCGGCACTGGAGTCCGTACGCGCCCGGCCGCCGGACCTGGTCGTCAGCGATGTGATGATGCCCCGGATGGACGGACTCGCCCTGGTCGCGGCGGTGCGTGCCGAGGCGCGCACCGCGGCCGTCCCGGTCCTGCTGCTCTCCGCCCGCGCGGGCGAGGAGGCGTCCGTCGAGGGACTGCGGGCGGGCGCCGACGACTATCTCGTCAAGCCCTTCGCCGCGGCCGAACTGCTCGCCCGTGTACGGGGCAACCTGGACCTTGCGCGGCTGCGCAACCACCACGCCCGCTGGCGGACCGCGCTCGTCGACTCCCTGCAGGAGGCGTTCTTCGTCTGCGACGAGCACGGCGCGGTCATCGAGATCAACAGCGCGTTCACCGACATCCTCGGCTACGGACCCGAGGGGCTGCCCTACGCGCCCGTCCACCCCTGGTGGCCGGACGCCGAGGTGGACGCCGACGCGCACCGGCAGGTCGCGGAGGCCTTCGCGGGTTTCCTGGCCGAGGACCGGGGCAACCGCGTCGTCCCCGTCACGCACCGCGACGGACACCGGCTGTGGGCGAGTGCCTCCTTCAACCGGGCACAGGACCCGGACACCGGACGCACGGTCACCGTGGGGACCTTCAGGGACGTCACCGCGGAGCACTACGCGATCCAGCGGGAGACCGCTCTGGCCGCACTCGGCATGCGTCTCTCCCGGGCCACCAGTCTGCCCCAGACCCTGGCGGGAGCACTGGAGGAGTTCCAGACGCTGTGGCACGCCCACCGTGTCGTCGCCGCCGTGTTCCCCCCGCACCAGGAACCCCGGCTCACCGGCCCGGCCACGTCGACGGCCTGGGGCACGCTGGACGAGCCCACACGGGCGGCGCTCATCACGCTGCGGGACGGCCCCACGCTGACGCCGCTGGCCGACGCCACCGGTGCCGGCATCACCCTGGAACACCCCGACGGCCCCCTGGTCGTCCGGCTCGACCTGGACCGGCGGCGGCCGTTCACGGACCAGGACCAGCTCCTGCTTGCCTTGCTCGGCGGCCACCTCTCGCAGAGTCTCGCCCGGGCACATCAGATCGATCAGCAGCGGGAGACCGCTCTGGCTTTGCAACGGGCCATCCTCGGCCCGGCCGAGCTGCCCGAGGGCTTCGCCGTCCGCTACGAGCCCGCCGCCCGCCCGCTGGAGGTCGGCGGCGACTGGTACGACACCGTCGCCCTGCGCGACGGCCGGATCGGCATCGTGGTCGGCGACTGCGTGGGCCGCGGCCTGGAAGCCGCCACCGTGATGGGCCAACTGCGCAGCGCCTGCCGGGCGCTGCTGCTCCAGGACTCCGACCCGGGCCGGACGCTGATGGCCCTGGACCACTTCGCGGCCGGGGTGCCGGGTGCCGTGTGCACCACCGTCTTCTGTGGGGTGCTCGACCCCGAGACCGGTCATCTCACCTACTCCAGCGCCGGCCATCCGCCCGGCATCCTCGCCCATCCCGACGGCACCACCCAGCTCCTCGACGGCGGCCGGTACGCGCCGCTGGCCGTACGCCCAGGCGCCCGGCGCCCGCAGGCGGAGTGCACGGTGCCCGCCCGTGCCACCCTGCTGCTGTACACCGACGGGCTGGTCGAGCGCCGCCGACGCCCGCTGACCACCGGCATCGACCAGGCGGGAGAGGCCGTCCAGGACGGCCGCGAGACCGCGGTCGACGAGCTCGCCACCCAGGTCATGACGCGCCTCGCCCCGGTGAACGGCTACGACGACGACGTGGCGCTCCTCCTCTACCGTCATCCCGCGCCCCTGGAGCTGACGTTCCCGGCCGAGTCCGAGCAACTCGCCCCGGTGCGGCAGGCCTTGCGCGGCTGGCTGGCCAAGTGCGACCTTCCGCCGCACACCGCGCAGCGGGTACTGGTCGCCGTGGGGGAAGCCTGTGCCAACGCCATCGAGCACGGTCACCGTCACGCCCCGGGCCAGACCGTGCGACTGCGCGCCGAGGCCCTCGTGGGCGACCTCCGGCTGACCGTCGCCGACACCGGCCGCTGGAAGACCCCGCGGCCCGAGGCCAACGCGCATCGCGGCCGTGGGCTGGCCCTGATGCGCGCGATGATGCAACAGGTCACCATCACCCCCGGACCGGTGGGCACCACCGTCGACATGCACACGAGGATCTCCTGATGACCACACCGCTCACCCTCACCCCGGGGCACCGGCCGGACGGAACCGCGTTCCTCAAAGCCACCGGTGAGATCGACATGAGCAACACCGCCGCGCTGTCCGCCGCTCTGGAGGACCTGCCGGGGCACGTCGTCGTCGATCTCACGGGCATCGGATATCTCGACAGTGCGGGGCTGAGCGTCCTGTTCGCGCACGCGGACCGCATCGAGCTCATCAGCGCCCCGCTGCTCACTCCCGTCCTGAAGTTCTCCGGCCTCGCCGACCTGACCACCGTCCAGGAGACGTGACCCCCACCGCCGGCGTCCGCCGTCGACACGCTTCAGGCCCGCGGGACCCACGGCGCACTCCGCGCGTCACGGAGGCCTCGTCCGGTGCCGCGTCCACACCGGTGCCGTGGCACGCGGTGCGGTGTCGTGCTGTGCGGTGTCGTGTCGTGTCGTGGCATGAGCGGGCCGTGCCGGCCCAGGGTCACGACCGCTTCGTGCGGAGCACCAGGTCGACCTCCTTCTCCTGGTCCCCCGACGCCGTGCCCTCCTCGTCCACGGCGAAAGCGGCCCTGAGGGCTTCGCGGAGCTGGTCCACGGCGACGTAACCCCCTTGGAGTGTGGCGGTGAGCGAGCCCGCCAGCGGGGTCGGCCCGGTGGGGATGCGCTCCTGCGTCGGCACGAACTCCGCGGTCCACACGGCGGGGCGATCCCCCGGCTGCTCCTGCGGCACCGGGTCCGCGGGGCGGTCGACGGGGAACGCCGTCCTCAGGACGTCGAAGACGGTGGACGCGTCCTCCTGGGACGCTCCGGAGAGGGACACGGTGACCATCGGGTCACACTCCTTTCGGCTGGGGCACGACAGCCCGCTCGTGGTCCCCGGAGCGGACGCGCTCCGCGCGGACCCCGTGGCGGTCGTACAGCGGGAACTCCCGCCGCGCGCCGGACGGTCAGGCCGACGGTTCGTCGGGCACGGGAGACGCCGGGCGCGGACTGCCGGAGTGCGGCGCGCCCCTACGGCCGGTACCCGCCTCGTCCGTGTCGGGAATCTCCGGGTCCGGTCGCTGGTCCGCGACCCGCGCCGGGGTACCGACGACGTCCCACGGGTCCTCGTCGGCCCCCGCCTGCTGATCCGGCAGGTCCCTGGGGATCGGCTTCGGCGTCGCTCCCCCGCCGTCCCCAGGGGCTGCCGCACGACGTTCACTCATGACGTCCTCGTTTCCATGCACAGGGGTGGCATGGGACGCAGGTACCCCTGCGGCCGCCGATGATGCCTGCGCGCGGGTCGCCCCCGGGCCGGCGCGGACAGCGCGGCGGCCACGGATCGGGGGCGTCCGACGCGAGCGCGCGGCTTCGGACGAACGGTCCCGCAGGACACCTTCCGGGTCGGCGACTCGGCCGCCCGGGCGACCTGACCCTCACGTCCATGGCGGCGAAATCCCCCTGTTCGAGGGCTTTCTGACGGGCCGTGAGCGATCACGCCGTCATCGTGCGGATACGACCGCAATCGCACCGGATCGCGGGGCCGGCGCCCTGGCGGCGTCACCGGCGGGTATGGCACCGGTTTGCCCCGGTCCCGCGTGTCCGCTCTGTGACATGGCCCAACTGTGTCACGCGGCGGGCAGTTCGGGCGGTCGGGAGCGATCGCATAATCCTCGGCATCCCGTCCCGACGCACGATGATGAGGTTCCTCTTGTCGTTTCCGCCCTTCCGCAGACGCCGGCTGATGGCGCTGTGCACCGCCACCGCGGTGCTGGCCGTCACGCCCGCCCTGGCCTCCGCGGCCCCCGCGCCTCCCTCGCCCGCACGCTCGACCGCATCGGCGGCGGACGTGCCCACGGCACTCGGAACCGCCCGCAGCGTCACCCTGGTGACCGGTGACAAGGTCACCGTCACCCGGGCCGCCGACGGCACGTCGAGCCGGACCGTGAGGGACCCCGACGGCCGGTACACCGGCTTCGAGACCAACCAGGCCGGCAAGGACACGTACGTCTACCCGCACAGCGCCCTGCCGTACGTCGCCGCCGGACTCCTGGACAAGGAACTGTTCAACGTCACACGGCTGCTGGCGGACGACTACGACGACGCGCACAGCGACCGGTTGCCGCTGATCGTCACCTACACCGACGCGGCCGCGCGCTCCCGCACCCTGGCGGTACCGAAGGGCGCCCACAAGGTCCGCGCGCTCGACAGCATCCAGGGCGCCGCGCTCGGAGCCGACCGGTCGGACGCCTTCTGGACGTCGGTCACCGGGGGCGGCGCCGAAGCGGCCGCCCGGGACACGGGCGCACGGCCCGCCCTCAAGGCCGGTATCGCCAAGGTGTGGCTGGACGGCAGGGTCAAGGCGGACCTCGCCGACAGCACCCGGCAGATCGGCGCCCCGCAGGTATGGGCCTCGGGCAACACCGGCAAGGGGGTGGATGTCGCCGTCCTCGACACCGGCGTGGACGCGGACCATCCCGACCTGTCCGGCCAGGTCGCCGCGAGCGAGGACTTCGTGCCCGGCGAGTCGGTCGTGGACCGCAACGGCCACGGCACCCACGTGGCCTCCACCATCGCCGGTACCGGCGCCGCCTCCGACGGCAAGGAGCGGGGTGTCGCGCCCGGCGCGAAGCTGCACATCGGCAAGGTCCTCTCCGACGACGGCTACGGGCAGGACTCGTGGGTGCTCGCCGGAATGGAATGGGCCGCGCGCGACCAGCACGCCAAGATCATCAGCATGAGTCTGGGCGGCGGCCCCACCGACGGCACCGACCCGCTGAGCCAGGCGGTCGACAGCCTCAGCGAGGAGACCGGGGCGCTGTTCACCATCGCCGCCGGCAACGCCGGTCCCGACCGGTACTCGGTGGGCGCGCCGGGCGCCGCGGACGCCGCGCTGACCGTGGGCGCCGTGGACGGTTCCGACTCCCTGGCCGACTTCTCCAGCCGCGGTCCCCGGGCGGGCGACGGCGCCGTCAAGCCGGACCTGACCGCTCCCGGTGTGGACATCCTGGCGGCGCGCTCCCAGTACTCCCCCGAGGGTTCGGGCTCGTACCAGACCATGAGCGGCACCTCGATGGCCACCCCGCACGTCGCGGGTGCCGCCGCGCTGCTGGCCGCCGCGCACCCGGACTGGACGGGCCGTCAGCTCAAGAACGCGCTCGTGAGCACGACCGAGGCGACGCCGAAGTACAGCCCGTTCGAGGGCGGCACGGGGCGTCTGGACATCGCCACGACCACGACCGCGACCACGTTCGCCACCGGGAGCGCCGACTTCGGTTTCCGCACCTGGCCGACGCCCGCGGGGACGTCCACCGACCGGGAGGTGACCTACACCAACACCTCCGGCGACCCGGTCGCTCTCGATCTCACGGCGCGCGCCTCGGGCACGGACGCCGCCCCGTTCACCCTGTCGGCCTCGCGGGTCACCGTCCCCGCGCACGGCACCGCCTCCGTGACGGTGACGGCGCACTACGACGCGATAGCGAAGGACCAGGTGGTGGCCGGATTCCTGACGGCCACCGGTCCGTCGGGCACGGTGCTCACCCGCACGTCGCTCAGCGCCGGCAAGGAGGGCGAACGCCACCAGCTGACGCTGAAGGCGAAGGACCGCGGCGGCAAGCCGGTCGGCGGCACCGTCATCCTCACCGCGAAGAAGCTGTGGCTGCCGGTGCGCATCGACGAGTCCGGCACCCTCGATCTGCGGCTGCCACCGGGTTCGTACACCGCGTGGATGGAGGCCGACCTGGAGGGTTCCCACGGCCCGCACTCGCTGGGGCTGGGCCTGATGGCCGTCTCGGACGTCGTCCTCGACCAGGACCGCACCGCCGTCTTCGACGCGACCCGGGCCCGCCAGGTCAGGACAGTGACCCCCAGGCCCAGCACGGTCGACGGTTCCCGCATCGAGTACTACCGCGGGTTCGCCGACGACGACTGGTCGTCCTCCTCGCGCTGGCCCGGCACCGCGTACGACAGCGTGTGGGCCCTGCCCACCAAGAAGGTCGCGGAGGGTGAGTTCGTCCTCGGCACCCGGTGGCGGACGGAGGAGCCCGCGCTCACGGTGGCCTCGGGGGACCGGACCTTCGGCGATCTGCTCGTGCACCGAGGCGCGACCCCGCTGGCGCGGGGCGGCCACCGGCTCGACGCGGTGTTCGCGGGGGACGGCGGCGCCTCCGCGTACCGCTCCCTCGACGCCCGGGGCAGGGCCGTCGTGGTGCGCCGCAACGACACCGTGCCGGTGGAGGAACAGGCCGCCGCGGCGGTCTCCGCGGGCGCCGGACTGCTCCTGGTCGTCAACGACGGAACGGGCCGCCTGGACCCGTGGAACGACTCCCCCTACGGGACGCCGAACCCGCCACCGCTGACGGTCGCGAGCCTGACCCGCGACGAGGGCGAACAGCTCATCGCCGGGCTGGGCAGGAACCGCACCCGGCTCGACGTCAGCTCCAGCCCCACCACCGACTACGTCTACGAACTGGTCCACGACTACAAGGGGGCCGTCCCGGCGGAACCCGTCCACCGGGTCGAACAGCGTGAACTGGCCCGCGTCGACGTGTCCTTCCGCAACTTCCGGGCCGGCCGGGCACTCGACTACCGTGAGGACGTCGCACGGTCCGGGCCGAGCGCGCTCAACCCGTCGATCGCCCCGGCGCTCGGCGAGCGCACGGACTACGTGACCGCGGGCGAGCGGTGGGCGGCCAGGGCCCAGATCCCCGGCGAGCAGCAGCAGTACGCGCAGCCGGAGTCCTACCGCGCGGGGACGACGAGCGTCGTGCGGTGGTTCGGGCCCGTCCAGCGGCCGCGTCTGGGCGACGGTGACGCGCCGGTCCGGCAGGACGACACGCTGTACGTGGGCATCCCCGCGTGGGGTGACTCCGGGAACGGGCATCTCGGGGCGACCTACGGCAACTTCGGCGTCAGCAACCTCCTCAAGCTGTACCAGGGCGACCGGCTCGTGCAGGAGACCAGCAGGTATCAGCTCAGCATGACGGTCGCGGGCCTCGCGCCCGAACCGCTGCCCTACCGGCTGGTGTCGGAGAACGACCGTGACGCGTGGGCGGGGCCCTACTCCACGTCCACCCGCACCGAGTGGGGTTTCACCTCCCGCGCGGGCGGGGCGGGCGAGCTGGTTCAAATGCCCCTGATCCAGCTGGACTACGCGGTCGGCACGGATGTCTCGGGCAGGGCGGGGCGGCACTCGGATCTGACGGTCACCGCGTCGCACCTGTCCGCGTCCTCGGGCACCGCGGCGATCCGCACGGTGGGTCTGGAGGTCTCCTACGACGACGGCGCGACCTGGCGCGCCGCTCCGCTCCGGCACGTCGGGGACGGCTGGCGCACGAGTCTCGACGCGCCACGCACGGCACGGTTCGTCACCCTGCGGACCACCGCGCGCGACGCCCGGGGCAACAGTGTGGACCAGCGCGTCACCCGGGCCTTCGGCCTGAAGTGACCTGAGCGTCCACGCCCGGGTGACGGGGGCGAGACCCGCACGACGGGGTCTCGCCCCCTCTCTCGTGGCCGTCCACGGGAGCGTCTCCGCCGCGGGCCGGGGCGGGTTGCCCGCGGCCCGCGCCCCTCCCGCCCGAGGGCCGCCGCAAAGCAACACGTTCGGACACGGTGGAGAGCAGGGAAAAAATGAAAAGCGACAAATATTGACGCAATCGACCAGCGCGCGTAGCTTCCGACTCAGTCGCCAGGCAGCGCGCGAACTCGGCTGTCCGAAGGGCGAGTTGTAGCTCCATCACCCCACTGGGAGCACATATGCGCAGCAGAAGATCTGCCCCTTCGCGTCTCCGCCCCCCGCGCACCGCCGGGCCGGCGCGCCGACTGGCGCAGGCCCTGATGTCGGTCGCCGCCGCCATCGGCCTGCTGGTCACCGCCCTGGTCGGCCTCCCCGGCGTCGCCCAGGCCGCGGGCTCGCAGCCGTGCGACATCTACGCCGGTGCCGGTACCCCCTGCGTCGCCGCGCACAGCACCACCCGCGCGCTGTTCGGCGCGTACGGCGGACCGCTCTATCAGGTCACCCGCGTCTCCGACGGCGCGAGCACCGACATCGGACCGCTGTCGGCCGGCGGTTACGCCGACGCGGGCCGGCAGGACACCTTCTGCGCGGACACCACGTGCAGCATCTCCAAGGTCTACGACCAGACGTCCCGCCACAACGACCTGTTCCCCGGCCCGGCGGGCACGGCGGGGATGGGCGCCGACCGGGGCGCGGACGCGAGTGAGCTCTCGGTGACCGCGGGCGGCCACAAGGTGTACGGGATCTGGATCTCCCCCGGCGTCGGCTACCGGTCGCACGGCGCCGCGTCGGGTGTCGCCGTCAACGGGCAGCCGGAGGGCGCCTACATGGTCGCGAGCGGCACCCATGTCGGCTCCGCCTGCTGCTTCGACTACGGCAACGCCGAGTCCACGCCCGCCGATACGGGCAACGGCCACATGGACGCCGTATCCATCGCCACCACCTGCTACTTCGCGCCGTGCAGCGGCTCCGGCCCCTGGGTCGAGGCCGACTTGGAGAACGGGATGTTCCAGGGTGACAACGGCTCCAACACCGCGAACAAGGGCAACAACAGCACGTACGTGACGGCGGTCCTGAAGAACAACGGGCAGACGGCCTACGCCCTGAAGGGAGGCAACTCCCAGTCCGGCGGCCTGACGACCTGGTGGGACGGGGCCCTGCCCTCCCGGGGCGGATACCGGCCCATGCAGCAGGAGGGCGGCATCATCCTGGGCACGGGCGGCGACAACAGCAACTGGAACATGGGCAGTTTCTTCGAGGGCGTCATGGTCTCCGGCTATCCCACCGACGCGGCCGAGAACGCCGTGCAGGCGAACATCGTCTCGGTCGGATACGCGGGCCGGACCGACGTGCCGAACGGCCCCCAGGGGACCGTCACCGGACCCGGGAACCAGTGCGTCGACGTGGCCGCGGACGACACCGGGGTGAACGGCACCGGCGTACAGCTGTGGAACTGCCAGTCCTACGCCGAGGACCAGCACTGGACGCACAACGCGGGCGGTTCCCTCGGCACGATCGGCCGCTGCCTCGACATCATCGGCAACGGCACCGCCAACGGCACCCAGGTCGAGTTGTGGGACTGCAACGGGGTCGGCGGCCAGAAGTGGGTGCAGCGCGCGGACGGTTCGCTGTTCAACCCGCAGTCGGGACGGTGCCTGGACTCACCGAACGGTGCCACGGCCAACGGCACCCGCCTGCGGATCTGGGACTGCAACGGGTCGGCCGCCCAGAAGTTCGCCGTCAACGGCGGTGCCCCCGTGGTGGGTCCGGGCGGTACCTGCGTCGACGTGGCGGGGGACGACAACGGGTCCAACGCCACCGCCGTACAGCTGTGGGGCTGCCAGTCCTATGCGGTGGACCAGCACTGGTTCCACAGTTCGGACGGCAGGCTGCACGCCCTCGGCCGCTGCCTCGACATCGTCGGCAACGGCACCGCGAGCGGCACCCAGGTCGAACTCTGGGACTGCAACGGAGCCGGCGGCCAGGTCTGGCAGCAACAGGCCGACGGCTCGCTGCTCAACCCGCAGTCGGGGCGCTGCCTGGACTCTCCTGACGGCGCCACCGCCAACGGCACCCGGCTGCGGATCTGGGACTGCAACGGAGCCGCCGCCCAGAAGTTCGCCCTGGGCTGACGGTCGGTCGCGGGACGACGCCGGGGTGCCCGGCCGGACGGGAACGGTCCGGCCGGGCACCCCGGTGAACGTCAGGAATCAGGAGCCCGGCCCGGCCACGAGCTCGGGCTGGGGCGCGAGCAGCCGGGTCAGCACCGGCAGGGCCTCCGCCGCGCCGTGGGTCCGTGCCACGGGCAGAAGGTCGACCTCCGGCGGGAGCGTCGTGCCGGCGCGCAGGACGGCCAGGACGCTCATTCCGGCGCCGGCCGCCGACCGGATGCCGTTCGCCGAGTCCTCGACGGCCAGACACCCGGACGGCGGGACGCCGATCCCGGCGGCCGCCCGCAGGTAGGGCTCGGGCGCGGGTTTGACCCGGACCACGTCCTCGCCGCACACGACGGTGCGCAGCATCGTCGACAGACCCAGCCCTTCGAGGGCCGCCAGGACGAAGCGGCGGGGGCTGGCCGTGGCCACGCCCACCGGTCCGTGCCGTCCGGCCTCGCGGACCAGGTCCAGTGCGCCGGGCAGCGCCCGCACCCGTCCCGCCGCGCAGGCGGCGGCCATCGCGGCCCCGCAGGCCTCGACCACTTCGGCGGGACCCGCCGCACCACCGCACAGGCCCGCGACGTACGACGCCCAGCCGCCGTTCCCGTGCAGCGCGGCGGTGTCCTCGGCGCGCCAGTGGTGTCCGTGGCAGGCGACGAAGTCCGCGCACACCCGCGCCCAGGCGTCACCGGTGTCGATCAGGGTGTCGTCCAGGTCGAAGACCGTCGCCCGGAGCACACGGGTCACGTCGTCGCCGTGCCGGAGAGCCGTAGCCGGTTCGCCAACTGCTCGACCGAGACCAGCGTGAGACCGTGCTCGTCGGCGAAGGCGCGCAGCCGCTCGGAGCCGGCGACCGAGCCGTCGTCCTCGCAGATCTCGCTGATCACCGCGACCGGCGACAGGCCCGCCAGCCGCAGCAGGTCGACGCTCGCCTCGGTGTGACCACGGCGCTCGGCGACCCCGCCGGGACGGGCCCGCAGGGGGAACACGTGCCCGGGGCGGGACAGCCGGTCGGGGCGGGTGCCGGGATCCGCCAGCGTCCGCGCGGTCAGGGCCCGATCGGCGGCGGAGATCCCCGAGCCGACCCCGACGGCGTCCACCGACACGGTGTACGCGGTCGTGTCGGTGGACGCCGTGCCGGTGCCGGGAACGGGCGGGACCATGAGGGGCAGGTCCAGTCGGTCGGCGACCTCGGGCGCCATCGGCGCGCAGATCAGTCCGCTGGTCCAGCGGACGAAGAAGCCCAGGGTCTCGGCGGTCGCGAACTCGGCGGCCATGACCAGATCGCCTTCGTTCTCCCGGTCCGCGTCGTCGACCACGACGACCGGCCGCCCGGCCCGGAGATCGTCGACGGCGACCGAGAGCAGATCCAGCGGTTGTCGCACCGATGCTGACGTCACGACCATCAACCTTTCGTGGAGGAGTCCTTTCCGCGCTTCCATCGGTTACCGAACAAACAAGCTTGAGAAATCTGTACGCCAACAGGCGATTCTTCAGACAAGCCACGGTCTCCGCCGGCGCCCGCCCCCGCCGGTCGCACATCCCCGCGCGCTCTTTCCGGCGGAGGCACGGGGAGCCGTCGGGCGGGTGTCACGAGACGGTCTTCAGCAGCTCGGTGTTGCGGTCGCCCGCGCCGCCGGCCCATCCCTCCTGGACGCCCGCCCGCATGCTGTCGGCGAGTCCGGGGGCGTTGTAGGCGAGTTCCCGGTACAGCGACGCGAGGCCGACCGCCGAGAGGTCGTCGAAGTCCGGAGCCGTGCGGTGCGGAGCGGCGGACTCCACGAGTGTGGTGAACAGGGACAGTGTCCCGTCCTCGTTGTCGACCAGTTCGAACAGCCGGGCGTGGTGCGGATAGTCCACGTGCGAGGCTGTGTTGACCTCCCAGAAGGAGCGGGCGGCCGTCGCGTGCGGATGGGGGGTGATCCGGTTGACGTGGCTGTGGCCGTTGATCCACGCGACCACGTTCGGGAAACGGCCGAGCAGGGCGACGAGCTCGGCTCCGTCGTGACGCGGTTCGTCCGAACGGGCCGCGTCGGGCCGGCGGGTCATGCTCGGACCGTGGTGGTGGCTGAAGACCAGGATGTGGGCGTCGTCGGCCCCCGGACGCCGGACGAGACGGCCATCCTCGTCGTAGGACCGGGAGCTGTGCGCCGCCAGGGTCTTCTCCAGCCAGCGCATCTGGTCGTCGCCGAGCGACCCCTCGTAGTGGCCGCTGCGGTACGTCGTGTCGATGCTGATCCCGATGACGTTCTCCGCGACCTGGAAGGCGTAGTACATGCGGTCGCCGTCGAGGTGGTCCGGGGTGTAGCCGTGGCCGGCCGGTCCGGCACCGGCGTGCGCGGGATCGAGATGGGCGGTCAGGTAGTCGTGCGGGGTGATCAGGCGGCGCCGCTCGTCCGGCGTGACCGTCCGCGCGGAGGCGGCGTGCCTCTTCAGGATCGCCGTGAGCACCTCGCTCTTCGGGTCGTCGCCGGAACCGAGCGCCCTGGCGTAGGCGGCCGCGTCCGTGTCGGGGACCGACAGCAGCTTACGGGAACCGACGGCGATCTCCCCGAGCGCGGGCGACAGACAGCCCCCGGGCAGGTCGTCGTGGTTGCCGACGGTGGAGTACCAGGGGATCCGCAGGCCCGGGCTGGTGAGGGGGCGGGTGGCCGCGTCCAGGAAACCGGGGATCAGCGGCAGCCCGCGCCGTTTGTCGACATCGCGCAGCGCCGGGTCGCCCGGGTGCCAGTACAGCGGGAGTCCGGAGTTCTGGACGCCTTCGTACGTCTTCGGGTCCCCGGTGCCGGGGGTGATCCGGCCGCCGTTCATCACGGTGAGGAACCACTCCAGCTCGATGGCGGAGTTGTTGTCCACGTTGTCACCGGTGGTCATCACGAACGCCGGCGGCAGTCCCGAGTGCGGGCCGTCGCCGAGCGCGTTGACCTTCTCCACGAGCGCGACGGCCCCCGCGACGGTCAGCGCCTCCTGGGCGCGCCACGCGGTGGGCGTGTGGGAGCGCAGGAACTCGGTGCGCAGCGGATTCTGCACGTCGGCGATGTGCAGGTCGGTGAACTGCACGAAGCACGCGAGCGGGGTCCGGCGGTCGGCGCGCCCGGCCCGCGACGGGGCGATGTCCTGCCGTACGACGACGGGCCAGCCCGGGCCGGACTCCAGCCGCCGGTAGGTGCCGGTGTGCGGGGCTCCGCCGAGGCGGGCCGTCGTCTCCAGGGTGGTCGTCGCGTGCGGCGCGGGCCGCGGGGCGGCGGCGGGTACGACCGGCTCCGCCGCCTGGGCGCGGCGTGGCCGGGGCAGGAACGCCCCGGCCGATCCGGCCGCGCCGGCCGCCACGACGGCGCCCGAGGCGATCAGAAGACGACGGCGGTTGATGGTGGACTCGGGTTCGTTCCCGGTCATGGGGCAGCCCTCCGGTGCCTCCGAGTGACTCACTGAGCGGAACCACTCATTCAGGCCGCGGGGACATGGGCGTGGCATCGCGGTGAACGGCGCCCGAACAGCCTTTCCGGGCCTTTCGGGCGATCTTCACGCCCGGGAGCCCGGCCCGGGGCGGGCCGCCCGGGATCGCGGCCCGGGGTGGCCGCCTCGGGGGTGGCCGCCCCGGGGACAGCCGGACTCGGCCGGACTCGGCCCGGCTTCGCGCGGAGGCCGTCCGTCCGCCACATGGCGATCAGGACACGGCCGGCCGCGACCCTGTACGGGGTCCGGAGCCCCGGCATCGGAGTGGCGACGCCGGCGGGGTCCTCGGCGGGACCGGGCCGGGTCACGGGTCAGCGTGCGGACCCCGCCTTCCACTGCTCCCACGCCATGTTCCAGCCGTTGAGGCCGTTGTCGGGGGCGATCGTCCGGTCGTCGGAGTTCCGCACCACCACCACGTCGCCGATCAGGGAGTTGGCGAAGAACCAGGCGCCGTCCTGGTGGGAGTCGTGGCCGCCCTTGACGTCGTTGAGTCCCACGCAGCCGTGGCTGATGTTGGAGTGGCCGAAGACCGAGTCGGCGCCCCAGTAGTTGCCGTGGACGAACGTGCCCGAGGTGGACAGGCGCATGGCGTGCGGGACGTCGGGGATGTCGTACTGGCCGGCGAACCCGACCGTGGTGCCGTCCATCCGGGTGCTGGTCAGCTTCTCCGATATCACCATCTGGCCGTTCCAGGTGGTCGAGCTCGGGGCGCCCGCCGTGATGGGAACCGTCCTGAGCGTCCTGCCGTCCCGGACGACCGTCATGCGGTGCGTGGCGGCGTCCACGGTGGAGACCTGCCGGCGGCCGACCGTGAAGCGGACCGTCCTGTCCTGCCGCCCGTACGCGCCGTCCGCGCCCCTGACCCCGTCGAGGCGGATCCTGACGGTGATGACGGAGTGGGCCTTCCAGTACTCCCGCGGACGGAAGTCCAGACGCCGGGCGCCGAACCAGTGGCCGACGACGGGCTGTCCGCTGCTGGAGGCGACCTCGATGGCCGACTCCACGGCCTTCCTGTCGGTGATCGCCTTGTCGAAGGTGAACGAGACGGGCATCCCCACTCCGACCGTGGACCCGTCGGCGGGGGTGAAGGTCCCGGTGAACCCTTCGGACGCGGCGACCGTGGTGAACCCGATCCTCTTCGTCGTCGTACGGCCGCCGCCCGCCGCGGCGACCACCGTCATCCGGTAGGCGGTGTCGTGGTCGAGGTCCGCATCGGGCGCCCAGGCACGGCCGGTTGAGGAGAGCGCGCCGTGGACGACACCACCCTTCGTGGTGGCCAGCGTCACCTTGGTGATCTTCCCGCCCTCCACGGTGACCAGGCCGCCGCGCTTGACGGAGACGTGCTTCTGCCCGTCGGCGGCGTCAAGTCGTATGCGCGGGGTGTCCGCGGCCCCGGCCGCGACGGAGGACGCCTTCGGGCGGTCGCCGTCTCCCCCGGCTCCGGGTCCGTGTCCGGCGCTGCAGCCGGCCAGCAGGCAGACCGAGATCGACAGGACGGCGAGGGCCGCGGCCGGGCGGGTGTGGTGCATGAAGGCTCCGTCTTTCGCGTCGGGTGGTGTGTCCCACCGGGACCGGTCGGCGGCCCGGTGCGAACGGCGCGGTGCCGACGCGGCGCGGTGTGCCGACGCGCGACCCGCGGCCGTGCGCCAGGCACGCACGGTCGCGACGGCGTGCGACTCCTCGACGGGACACGAAGCCACCATGACGTGCGGATATCAGGAAGTTGTCAGGCCGCGGCACGACCACCCGCACGGCCACGCCGTCACACCGTCACACCGTCACACCGTCACGCGGATCGTCGGCACGCGTACAGCTCCGGCGAACTCGCCCGACCGTCCGCCGGAGCGTCGGCACGCGTGCGCGGACCGGTCCTGACAGCATCTGTCCGGGCGGGCGCCCCGCGGCGTCCCGCCCGCCGCGGCGTACCGGCCGTCTCCGGAGGCGGCCACCGGACCACCCGCCGCGACCGGACGGCGGCAACCGGCCCGGAGCGTCGACTTCCCCTGGCCCTACGCCCGGTGGGACCCCAGTCCCATCGGCCCGTCCGCGCGCGGGGCAACGACCGCGAGAGGCAGACCGTATGACGCCACGACCCCACTGGCTCTTCGGGGACCAGCTCGGTCCGCACTTCCTCAGCCCTCCACACGGTGGCCCCGATGCCCAGGCGCCGGTGGTCATGATCGAGGCGCGCTCGGTGCTGAGCCGTCGCCGCTTCCACCGCGCCAAAGCCCATCTCGTCCTGTCCGCCATGCGGCACCGCGCCGCCGAACTCGGCGACCGGGTCACGTACGTCCGGTCGAGGACGTACGCCGAGGGCCTGGAACAGGCTCTCGGACGCCGGGTGTCACACCGGTCCGATGCTCACCACGGAAGCCCCAAGCCCGCCCGACGACCCGATGGCAGTCCCCGTCTGACGGTCTGTCACCCGACCTCGCGCCGGGCCCTGGACTTCGTCGGCGCGCTCGACGGAGTGGAGATCCTTCCGGCGCGGGGATTCCTCATGCCGCACGACGAGTTCGCCGCCTGGGCGGACCGCGGCACCGGGCGCGGTCTGCGGCTGGAGGGGTTCTACCGCTGGGTGCGTGAACGGCACGACCTGCTGATGGACGGCGACGGGCCCACGGGCGGGAGGTGGAACCTCGACCAGGACAACCGTGAACCCCCGCCGCGCGGACACGACACCCTCGACGTGCGGGCTCCCTGGCGACCGCGCGAGGACTCCATCGACGAGGAGGTCCGCCACGACCTCGACCGCTGGGAGCGCGACGGCGAGGTGTCCTTCGTCGGCCGCGACGGCCCGCGACTCTTCCCCGCCACCCGCCGTGAGGCACTGTCCGCGCTGCGCCACTTCGTCACCCACCGCCTCCCCGACTTCGGCCGCTACGAGGACGCCATGCTCACCGCCGACCCGGTGATGAGCCACAGCCTGCTGTCCGCGCCGCTCAACCTCGGTCTGCTCGATCCCGCGGAGTGCGTCGAGCGCGCCGAACAGGCCTACCGGGCCGGCGACGCGCCGCTCAACAGCGTCGAGGGCTTCGTGAGGCAGATCGCCGGCTGGCGCGAGTACGTCTGGCATCTCTACTGGCACTTCGGTGAGGACTACCGCCACCGCAACGCGCTGCGCCACACGGCTCCCCTGCCCGACTGGTTCCTCGGCCTGGACGCCGACGCGGTCACCGCGCGCTGTCTCTCCACGGTCCTCGCCCAGGTGCGGGACACCGGCTGGACCCACCACATTCCCCGGCTCATGGTCCTCGGCAGTCGCGCGCTCCAGGACGGCTGGGACCCGGCGGCGGTCACCGACTGGTTCCACCGCTGCTTCGTCGACGGCTACGACTGGGTCATGCTCCCCAACGTCGTCGGCATGTCCCAGTACGCCGACGGCGGCCTCATGACCAGCAAGCCCTACACCTCCGGCGGCGCGTACATCCACCGGATGAGCGATCTCTGCGGCCCCTGCGCCTACCGCCCCACCGACCGGACCGGCGAACGCGCCTGTCCCTACACCGCCGGCTACTGGGCCTTCCTGCACCGCCACCGTGCCCGGCTCGCCGCCAACCACCGTACCGCGCAGGCCGTCAAGGGCCTCGACCGTCTCAAGGACCTGCCCGAACTCCTGGACGCGGCGGCCCGCCGCGGCGACACCCCGCCGTGAGCCGGCGGAGCGGTCGACGTCACCTCCCCCGGTGGAGCGGAGGGCCGGGCCTCGCATCGGCCGTCTTCGCCGCACGACTCAGCCGCTCGCGGCGGTGGGCACCTCGCGGCCCGGTTCGTTCATCTTCCCGAACGGGACGTGCACGCTGGGCGTGTTGAGGGATGTTCCGGCCAGATGACCGACCTGGTCGTCGAAGAAGATGTGGGGCTTGAGCACGTTCATGATCGTGCTCTTGTCTATGCCGCCGAGGAAGAAGGCGTCGTTGACGGTGACACCCCAGCCCTTCAGGCTGCGTACCGCGCGTTCGTGAGCGGGGGCGTTGCGGGCGGTGACGAGCGAGACATGGACGCGGATCTTGTAGGCGGGGTCTTCGGCCCGCTCCACCTCCTCGCGCTGCTGGAGCCGGTTGAGACTGGCCAGGAAGTCCCGCAGCGGCCCCGGGTCGTGCGGGGTGGCGGCGTTCGTCGTCTCGTGCGAGCGGAACACCTCGATACCGTCGGCCTGGTAGACCTGCTCCGAGGCGTCGTCGGCGAGCACCCCGTCGAAGTCGAAGGCGATCCGCAGGTCCTGGTCGTCGGTCTCGTCGGCCGTCGCGGCGCCGAGCACCCGGCCCGCGGGGAGCCCGAGGGCCACGGCCTCCCGGACGTCGGTCTCGTTCGCCGACAGGAACAGCGACATGTTCAGGGCGGGCATGAAGTGGTACGGCGAGCGGCCCTGCATGAAGATGGCCCGGCTGATCGGCAGACCGTGGGACTGGATGGAGCGCATGACCCGCAGCCCGCTGTCGGGGTCGTTGCGGGACAGGACGATGACCTCGACCAGGGGATCGTCGGGGGAACTCAGGTCGTTCAGCGACAGCAGTCTGCGGATGAAGGGGAAGGCGACCCCCCGTCCCAGGGTCTCGTCCAGATGCTCCTCCTGGTACGAGCGGTAGGACTCCTCCCCCTGCTCACGGAAGACTGCGTCCGCCTCCGCCAGGTCGAACAGCGCACTGGAGGCGATGCCGATGACCAGGCGGTTCGCAAGTTCGTAGGACACGACTCACTCCCCTGCACCAATTCACACGCGTGTCCCAATCATGGCATCGAGCGCGCGAGTTGATCCCCCCGCCGACGGCCCGCGCTGTGACCGTCCCGCGCACGGAGGCCGTCCGATACGCCCCCGAACACACGCTCACCTCCCTTCGCCCATGCACGGGCTTTGCCTCCGGTTCTCCCTGCGTACGCCTCCGATTGCTTCCATCGAGGAATGGACCACATCACGTTCCTCGTGGCGGTCGTCATCGTCACGGCTCTGGCCTTCGATTTCACCAACGGATTCCACGACACGGCGAACGCGATGGCCACGTCCATCGCGACCGGCGCGCTCAAACCGAAAACAGCGGTCCTCATCAGCGGCGTGCTGAACGTGGGCGGTGCCTTCCTGTCCACCGAGGTCGCCAAGACGATCTCCGGCGGCATCGTCGACGACACGCTCGTCACCCCGGGCATGATCTTCGCGGGCCTGGTCGGGGCGATCCTGTGGAACCTGCTGACCTGGCTGCTCGGACTGCCCTCCAGTTCCTCGCACGCCCTGTTCGGCGGCCTCATCGGCGCGGTGTGGGTCGGAGCGGGTGCGCACGGCGTGCACTTCGACAAGGTGCTCGAGAAGATCCTCATCCCCGCGGTGGCCTCGCCCGTCGTGGCCGGTCTCGCCGCGCTGCTGGCCACGTACCTCGCGTACCGGATCACCGCACGGGCCCGTGAGAAGTCGGTGACGAAGGGCTTCCGGCTCGGGCAGATCGCCTCGGCCTCCCTGGTGTCGCTGGCCCACGGCACGAACGACGCGCAGAAGACCATGGGCGTCATCACGCTGACGCTGATCTCGGCGGGCGCGCTGGGTCATGACGCGGGTCCCCCGGTGTGGGTCATCGCGTCCGCGGGTCTCGCCATCGGGCTCGGCACCTACCTGGGCGGCTGGCGGATCATCCGGACCATGGGCAAGGGGCTCACGGACATCCAGTCCCCGCAGGGTTTCGCGGCCGAGGCCGCCTCCACGACGGTCATCCTGACCTCCGCCCACCTGGGTTTCGCGCTCTCCACCACGCAGGTCTGCTCCGGAGGCATCCTCGGCGCGGGACTCGGCAGGCGGCTGGCCGAGGTCCGCTGGGGCACCGCGGGCCGGATGGCGGTCGCCTGGCTGGTGACGCTGCCGGCCGCCGCGCTGGTCGGCGGGGTGTCGGCGAGCGTCGTGAAGCACGGCGGGACCTTCGGCACCGTGGTGATCGCGCTCGTCGCGGTGGCCGTCGCCGCCTTCATCGTCGCCGCCTCGCGCCGCAACCCGGTGCACGCCTCGAACGTCAACGACCACCACGAGGTCTCCGTCCGTACCGCGACGCCGGCCGGCGTCGGTACGCCCGCCTGAAACAGGGAGAGTTCCCGACATGCATCTCGACTGGAACACACTCGGTGAGGTCGCCGCGGTGAGCGTCGGAGTCACCGTGGCAGTGGTCGTCGTCTTCGCCCTCGGTGTGCTCGGGGTCGCCCGGGTCGAGACCGCGCGCGACGACGGCAGCGGTGACGCCTTGGGGTTCGCCCAGGCCGGGCTCTGCTTCCTGGCCTGCGCGGCCGTGGTGGCGTACGGCATCTATCTGATCGTGCCGCAGTTCCACTGACTCGAAGGGAAGGACTTCGGTGACGGGAAACGCGGAGCACGGAACCGGGAGGGCCGGATGACGGAACTGCTGACTGGCATGCGGGTCGACTACTCGGACCACGACGACCCCGTACTGATCCGTCCGGACGGCAGCCCGGTGGACACCTGGCGGGAGAACTACCCGTACGAGCAGCGCATGGAGCGCAAGGAGTACGACTGGCACAAGCGGCTCCAGCAGATCGAGTTGCTGAAGCTGCAGAGCTGGATCAAGGAGACCGGCCGCCGGCTCGTCGTCGTCTTCGAGGGACGCGACGCCGCAGGCAAGGGCGGCACGATCAAGCGCTTCACCGAGCATCTCAACCCGCGTGGCGCCCGGGTGGTGGCGCTGGAGAAGCCGACGGAGCGGGAACGCGGACAGTGGTACTTCCAGCGGTACGTGGAACACCTCCCTACCGCGGGCGAGATCGTGCTGTTCGACAGGTCCTGGTACAACAGGGCCGGTGTGGAACGCGTGATGGGCTTCTGCGGTGACGACGAGTACCGGCGCTTCATGCGGCAGGCTCCCGCCTTCGAGCGGATGCTCGTCGACGACGGCGTGGACCTGGTCAAGTTCTGGTTCTCGGTCTCCCAGAGCGAACAGCGCACCCGCTTCACGATCCGTCAGGTCGACCCGGTCCGGCAGTGGAAGCTGAGCCCCATGGACCTGGCCTCGCTGGACCTCTGGGACGACTACACGGCGGCCAAGGTCGCCATGTTCCGCGAGACGGACACCGAACAGGCGCCCTGGACCGTGGTGAAGAGCAACGACAAGAAGCGGGCCCGCGTCGAGGCGATGCGCAGCGTCCTGGCCCGCTTCGCCTACACCGACAAGGACGAGGAGGTCGTCGGCAGCCCCGACCCCAGCATCGTGGGCGCGGCGGCGAACCTACTGGAGGAGGGCGAGGACGACGCGGAGCCGGCCGGGGATTCCACGGGGTCGTGACGACGGCCGCCGCGAGCGGACGCGGCCGGGGCGGTCGGCCCGACCGTAGGGCGCGAGCCCGTCGGGTCGGCCGGCGCGTCGGCCGTCCGGCCGGCCTCGCGGCCCTGTCCGGGGAGCAGCCCCGGACGGCCGTCGTGGCGCCGTGTCATGAGATCAACCTCACGGTGGCGGACCTCAGTTGATCGTGCGCCGCCACCAGGGCGAGGGAGGTCGCGAAGCGCGACGGTGGCTGGTCGGGCGAACCGGCCGAGTTCACCGGGACGCGTCGTCCGGGTGCCCGCTTCGAGGCGTCATCCCCGGGGCGCCGTCCGGACCTCGTCGGCCAGGGAGAGCGAGAGCAGGTCCTCGAGCCGGGCGATCGTCCGCTCGGGTGCCTGCGCGTGGACCGTCGCGAAGCCGAGACTCTCGGCCGCCGGGAGGTATTCGGCGGTGTCGTCCACGAAGACACACTGATCGGCGGGCAGTTCCAGAAGCCTCAGCACGGCCTCGAAGATCTCCGGGTCGGGCTTCCGCACCCCGTGGTGCTCGGAGATCACCACGGCGTCGGACAGCGCGTCGAGGTCGTATCCGTCGTAGAGGTTCCAGGGCGCGAGTCCGACGGAGTTCGACAGGATGCCGACCTTGATCCCGGCTCGTCGTATCGCCGCGACCGCGTCGATCACCAGCGGCTCGGGGCGCAGGTCGGCGAAGATCCGGCCCATCAGGTTCTCCGGGGCCACCCCGAGCCGTATCGCCGCGGCCCGGTTCCACCGGTCCTGGGTGATCTCCCCCCGTTCCAGCGCGTGGGTGAGCCGGGTTCCCTCCTCGTCCAGGTACAGGGCGGTGAGGCACGCGCCTTCGGCCAGCCCCTCACGCTTCTCGAAGGCGAGCACCGCCGGAAGCAGGGGCGTGGTGAGCACTCCGCCGAAGTCGAGGACGAGGCCGATGCGGTGGGACATACGGAAACTCCAGGAGGGCCGGGGTTCATGTCGATCGGGGAGAGCGGTCCGAGCCGTGGATCCGCGTCGGCCGGGTGCGGACGGCGCGTAGGACACCCGCCGGTCGTGGTACCCGACCGAGCGTCCGGATCCGTCGAGTCGATCTTCGCGTCACGCTACCAGCCGCTTCGTCCCCGGCCGTGGGGTGGTGGGCGAAAGGTACACGGGGGACGGGCCGGCACCGGCGGTCAGGCGTCCTCGCGCCCACCGCGCACGCCTGACCGCTCCCCTCTCCTGTCCCTTCAACTCCCTTGCGTTACTTGCCTGTTGCCAATGAGAGGCGAGTGGCGTCGACCTCTTCCCGAGATCACCGATCACGCCATAGATTCCCGTCGGCCGGAACAACCATTCAAGTCGAGGGAATCCTTTGACACTCCATCTGTCCGGAAGAGGGCACCGCCTGCTGGTCCTGGCGGCAGCCCTCCTGGTCACGGCGGCGACCCCGCAGGTGACCGCCGTCGCAGCCACCTCGCGGACCAGCGGCACGGCCGGCGCGACCCACGGCGCTGACAACGTTGCCGCCTCCGTCGTCACCCTGATCACCGGTGACAAGGTCACCGTCACCCCCGCCACGCCCGGTGGGCCGGGTTCGGTCACCGTGCAGGCGCCCGACGGCGGACCTGCCGCCGCGCGGGTGCTGACCGTGGGCGGGGACACCTACGTCTATCCCGAATCCGCCCTGCCCTACACGGCGTCCGGTGCCCTGGACGACCAGCTCTTCGACGTCACCCGGCTGATCGCCGACGGGTACGACGACGCCTCACTGCCGCGTCTGCCCCTCATCGTCACCTACGGCGGGAAGGACGCCTCCGCGTCCGCTCTGCGCAAGCGCGCCGTCGCCGTGCCCGGTGGTGACCTCACCGGCGTACGGCCCCTCACCAGTGTCAACGGCGTGGCTCTCGCCGCGGACCGTGCGGAGACGAGGGGCCTGTGGGGCAAGCTCACCGGACGTCACACGGACGGTGTGCGGGCGAGCGGGACCAGGGCGGCTGTCGGCGGGGCACCGTTCAGGGCGGGAGCCTTCACCGGCGGCGTCGCCAAGGTATGGCTCGACGGCCGGGCCCGGGCGACCCTGAGCGACTCGGTCGCCCAGATCGGCGCGCCCGGGGTGTGGGCGGGCGGCAACACCGGTGAAGGTGTCGACGTGGCCGTCCTGGACACCGGCTACGACGAGGGACACCCGGACCTGAGGGACGTGGTCCGGGACAGCGACAGCTTCGTCCCCGGCGAGAGCGTCACCGACCGCAACGGGCACGGCACGCACGTCGCGTCCACCATCGCCGGCAGTGGTGCCGCCTCCGGCGGCAAGGAGAGGGGAGTCGCTCCCGGTGTCCGCCTCCACGTCGGCAAGGTCCTCGCCGACGAGGGATACGGCTACGACTCCTGGATCCTCGCCGGCATGGAGTGGGCGGCCCGCGACGTGCACGCCCGGGTCATCAGCATGAGCCTGGGCAGCGCCGAGAACGCCGACGGCGAGACCGTCCTCGCCCAGGCCGTGGACGAGCTCAGCTCGGAGACCGGCGCCCTGTTCACCATCGCCGCGGGCAACGACGGTCCCGGGGCCCAGACCGTCCGGTCGCCCGGCACCGCCGACGCGGCCCTGACCGTCGGTGCCGTCGACTCCTCCGACGCCATCGCGGACTTCTCCAGCCGCGGCCCGCGCTACGGCGACGACGCCATCAAGCCCGAGATCACCGCGCCGGGCGTCGGTATCCTGGCCGCCAGATCCCAGTACATCGGCGACGGTTCCGGCTTCTACATGAGCGCCAGCGGCACCTCCATGGCGACACCGCACGTGGCCGGCGTGGCGGCGTTGGTCGCCGCCGCCCACCCGGACTGGACCGGAAGCCGGATCAAGGACGCACTGGTCAGTACCGCCGAGGCCACGCCGGACATCGGCGCGGACGACGGGGGCAACGGCCGGGTGGATGCCGCCGCGGCGGCGACGGCGTCCCTCACCGCCACCGGCACGATCGACGCGGGCATCCACTCCCCGGGCACGGACGACGGCGCCGTCACCTCCCCGGCGACCTGGACCAACACCGGCGACCGGCCGGTCACCGCGACCCTCGCCGTGGACGCGCCCGGTGTCCCCGACGGCGTGTTCTCCCTCGGCGCGGACCATGTCGTGGTTCCCGCGCACGGCACCGTGACCACCACGGTCACCACCGACCTCGACAAGGCCGGGGCCGGACAGCGATGGACGGGCCGCCTCACCGCGAGCGCGGACGGGAAGGTGCTGACCCGCACCCTCCTCGGGGTCAGCACCCGCCAGCGCCTCTTCCACGTGCGCACCAGGATCACCGGCCGGGCCGGTGAGGACACCGACGGTGTCCTCACCTTCTACCGCAGGGGTGACGAGTACGCCGGGACCTACCTCTACGGCGGTGGCGGGTCCGACCAGATGCTTCCGCCGGGGCGGTACAGCGTCTACGCCGACTTCCGGGTGGAAGGCACGCACGGCGCCGCGTCGGCGGGCTACGCGCGCCTTGTCCTTCCGCAGGTGGACGTCACCGGCCCGACCGACCTCGTCCTGGACGGCACCACCCTGCGCGAGGTCAAGGAGGTGACACCGCGGACGACGGAGAACTTCTCCCGACGCCTCGACTACCACCGCGAGTTCGGCGACGGTTCCTCGGTCACCGACAGCACCCTGGTCCCGGACGGCTACGACAGCGTCTGGACGTCACCCACCACGGCGGTCCGCGACGGCGAGCAGTACTTCACCGCCCGCTGGCGTGATCAGGAACCGCTCCTGACGGCCACCTCGGGGGGACAGAAGTTCGACGACCTGTGGATCATGCCGGGTTCGACGAAACTGCCCGAGGACACGTACGACCTCAAGGTGATCCACCCCGGCGACGGCCTCGCCGAGGACTACGAAGGCGTCGACGCCGTCGGCAAGGCCGCCGTGCTGCGGTGGAACTCCGATGACGAGGACGTCTCGGACGAGCAGATCCGGGCCGCTCAGGCCGCGGGCGTGAAACTGCTGTTGTTCGTCAACGACCTCGACGGCCGGCTCCGCCAGCCCGTCATCAGGACGTCCGTCGAGGTGGCCGGCCTCTCCCGCACGACGGGCGAGAAGCTGATCTCCCGCGCGGACGCCGCTGGGGCCGCGGGTGTCGCCCTACGGGCCGTCTCGCGGCCCGACACCGACTATCTGTACGACCTGGTCCGCACGTGGAAGGGCCGGATACCGGCGAACCCCGTCTACGCGCCGGGCGACTCCCGACTGGCCCGGGTCGAGACCTCGTTCCACAACCCCACGGGACGCGAGGTCTACGAGAACCGCTACGACATCCACCCCTGGACCACATACCGGGTCGGCAGCAACCGGCTCAGCACGGCGGGCGCGCACCGCACCGACTACGTCACCGCCGACGGCGGCTTCACCTGGACCGAGGAAGGAGAACTCCAGTCCCTGGCCTCCAGCGTCTCCGGATCGGTCCGCTACCAGGCGGGCCGGACCACGGACGTGGAGTGGTTCGGACCCGTCGTACGGCCCCGGATCAACGGCAGTGTGACGGCTCCCCTGCGGACCGCGGACCGGATCGACGTCGCCGTACCGTCGTGGGGCGACTCCGGCGGCGACCACGCCAACTACTCGGCGTTCGCGAGCGAGGAGACCACACAGGAGACATCGCTGTACCGGGGCCGCACCCTGGTGGCCACGGGCGGTGACGGGGTGAGTGCGACCGTGCCCGCGAAAAGGGACACCTACCGCCTGGTGCACAAGGCGACCCGCACCGCCACGGCCGCCTTCCCGTACTCGACCGCGACACGCACCGAGTGGACGTTCAGCTCCGCGGCACCCGGCGGGGCGGACGGCAGCCGCCAACTGCCGCTCGTCCAGGTCGACTACACGGTGCCGACCGCCGACGACGGCAAGGCCGCCTCCGGCGCCAGGCTGACCGTGACGCCGGTTCATCTCGACGGCGGCCCGGACGCGGCCCTGCGGACCAGCAAGGTGGAGTTGTCCTACGACGACGGGGTCACGTGGTCGACGGCCCGTCTCAGCGGCCTCGGTGACGGCGCGGTGAGCTTCTCCCTGCACGCCCCCGCCTCCGCCCGCTTCGTCTCGCTGCGGGTGCGGGCAGGTGACAGCCTCGGCAACTCGGTGACGCAGACCGTCGTCCGCGCCGCGGGAATCGCCCGGTGATCAGCGACCGACGCCGACGGTGACAGCCGGCCGGTGGCCCCTCGGGCCGCCGGCCGGCCCGGGCGACCGGGTCAGCTGGAGGACGGCGATCGGGTGCGTCACGCGAGGGCCGGCCGTTGTTCCGGCCCCCGCGGTTCCAAAGCCCGCCACCGGTCGCGATCCGGCCCTCGTTCCCCGGCGGTCGGCCGACCGGTCAGAGCTGACCTCCGGGATATGACCCCGGGATATGAACGGTCCCAGCCGTTGAACCGGTCGGAAGAGATCAGGGTGTTGACCTCTTTGACGCACCTTCCGTCAGTCCCGGAACAACTCGGCCGACCGCACCGCACGGTCCGTAGGGTCCGGCACACGGAGCCGCCCGGGGCATCCGGGCCGCGCGTTGCGAGGAGACACCGGTATGGCAAGTGTGGACATCTCTCTGAAGGAGACCATGACGTCGATCGAGGGCGCCCTCGGAGCCGCTCTCGTCGACTACACCAGCGGCATGGCGCTGGGCACCTTAGGCGGTGGCAAGGACCTCGACCTGGCGATCGCCGCCGCGGGCAACACGGACGTCATCCGTGCCAAGACCCGCACCATGGAACACCTGGGCATCAAGAGCGACATCGAGGACATGCTGATCACCCTCTCGCACCAGTACCACCTCATCCGGCCCCTCAAGGGCAAGGACGGGAACGGGCTGTTCCTCTATCTCGTGCTCGACAAGGGCAAGTCCAACCTGGCCATGGCCCGCCACCAGCTCAAGCGGATCGAGTCCGAACTGGAGGTGTAGCGCCTCGCGTTCTCCCTGCCTCCGCACGCCCACGAATTGAAGAATTCTTCATCTGGGCACATCCAGATCAGGCCAATCCGATGGGTGTGCGGGGCGGGAGACGCGAGGATCGGTCATCGGTCAGCCAAGCCCGCGCCCGCGGCGGCCCGTAGCGGCCGCCGCGCCGGCCCGGGCACCGTCCGTCCACCGCGGTAGGGAGCGAACGATCACCATGCAGGTCCCCCTCTACCAGGCCAAGGCCGAGTTCTTCCGCATGCTCGGGCACCCCGTGCGCATCCGCGTTCTGGAACTGCTGCAGAACGGCCCCGTCCCCGTGCGCGACCTCCTCGACGAGATCGAGATCGAACCCTCCAGCCTCTCCCAGCAACTGGCCGTGCTGCGCCGCTCCGGGATCGTGGTGTCCATCCGGGAAGGCTCCACCGTCAGTTACGCGCTGGCCGGCGGTGATGTCGCCGAACTCCTGCGGGCCGCCCGCCGCATCCTCACCGAACTCCTCGTCGGCCAGAGCGAACTGCTGGCCGAGCTCCGCCAGGCCGACGTCCGGCCGGCCCTCACCCAGGGCAGCGCGAGCCCGGCCTCCTGAAAGCGCAGGCCTTCGGGCGGCCGCCTCGGCCGACCGCCACGGCGGCCCTCGGCAACGGGCCGGTCGCTCAGCTGGTCCCCGTTCAGCCGCCACCCGACGCACTCGCCGTGCAGGGGCTCACGTGCGATTCCGGCGCACGCGCCGTCTCACCCGCGGTCAGGGCGCCCGACTCCGTTGAGGGCGGACCGACTTGACCATGTGATCCCTCGGACTCGGCCGCGTGCCACGTGCTCGCACGCGTCCGGTTCCCCCTCGGGAGCCCGCTTCCCGTCACGGACGGCCCGGGTTCCCGGCCGTCCGGACCTCCCGGGCGAAGGACCGTGTCTCCCCGAAGGAAGGGCTCTTCGGGGCGGCGCTCTTCGGGGCGCGACCGAGAGGGTCCCGCCCCGAACAACGGGGGTCACACGTAGGGCTCTGCCCCACCACGACCGCCCGTCCCCGTTCCGCGCGTCAGGGCGGCGGTCCGACCGGCGCCCTGTGCAGGGCCGACCGCAGGCCCTCCACGAGTTCCGTGTACGCCGACGCGAACAGGGCGTCGTCGGCACGTGGTTCCCGCGTCGTCCCGGTGGCCAGCGCCCGCGCGTACGCACGGGTGCGGGCGGCGGGATACGTCCGCGCGAAGGCCTCGGCGTCGCCGGTCGCGTACGCCGCCGCCACCGCCCGCGCGTTCGCCAGGGCGTTGGCCTCGGCGAAGGCACGGGTGTTGGGCTCGGTGGTCAGCTCGGCGTAGTCGGTGGCGTACCGGTGCGCCCCGGCCGCACCGTGGCCGTTCGCGAGCGCGTAGGCACGGGCGTTCTCGTACGCCGCCGCGAAGGCCCGCTGGAAGCCGTAGGCGTCCCGGTAGACCTGCCGGAGCACCGGTTCGAGCACCTCGAACCACTCCTCCTCGCCGACCGCTTCCGTCTCCCGGGCCCGTTCGTGGGCGGCGGCCAGCCGGGCGATGGGCGCCGTGGCGCGTCCGGAGAGCGCGGTGGCCTCGCTCAACAGCGGGAGCACCGTGCGCAGATGCCACTCGTGGACCACGTCCAGCGTGACGGCTCCGGCGTCGGGACGGCCCTCCGCGGCCGGGCCGGGCCACCGCGCCGCGGCAACGGAGGAGCGTGCCGGACGGGACTCGTCGGCACCGGAGAGGGTGGCCCGGTCCGTGCGGAGCACGTCCGTCAGTTCCGTGATCCAGGACGGCAGCCCGGTCATGCGTGGGGCTTGGTGCCGTCGATGGCCACGCGGCGGCCGTGGCGTGCGTGCGGGTAGTAGTCCCAGACGGCATGGTGCTGGACGCAGCGGTTGTCCCAGAACACCAGGGTGTTCTCCTGCCAGCGGACCCGGCACTGCAACAGCGGTGTACGGGCGATGTGTTCGTACAGCATGCCGAGGACGGCCGCGCTCTCGGAGCGTGAGAGCTGCGGGATGTGCGAGGTGTAGGGCGCGTTGACGAAGAGGAGCTTGCGGCCGGTGTCGGGGTGCCGGACCACGACGGGGTGTTCGCTGCGCGGGACGTCGTACTCGGCCGGCGGGGTCAGCCCCTGGGTCAGCCAGGGCCGGGCTCCGTCGTGGACGGCGGTCAGGCCGTCCAGGAGGCTCTTCATCGCCGGAGACAGCATGTCGTAGGCCAGGTGCATGTTGGCGAACAGGGTGTCGCCGCCGCTGCCGGTCTCCGGGATCCGGGTGATGTGGAGCATCGAGCCGAGGGACGGTTCGGGGTCCGCAGTCCCGTCGGCGTGCCATCCGTTGCCCGCCACGTCGCGGGAGTTCCTGTCCGCGCTGATCTCCAGGATGTAGGGGTCGGAGCCTTCCACCGGCAGCGAGTCGGGATGCAGCGGGCCGAAGAGCGCGGCGAACCGCTTGTGGTCCTCGGGCGTCGGATGCTGGTCGCGGAAGACGAGCACATGATGGGCGAGGAAAGCCTCCTTGACCTCCTTCTCCTGTCGGGGTGTCAGTTCCCGGGAGAGATCGATGCCCGTGATCTCGGCGCCGATGACGGGGGTCAACTGCTCGACGGCGAGGGTCTCGTACGGCACCTTCGGCCGGGTGGTGAGGCGCTCGACGGCGTCCAGGGCGAACTGTTCCATGGGGGTCTCCTGTCGGGTGGCGGAAGGGTCGTGCGGCGGGTGGGTTCAGAGGCCGCGGGCGAGGAGGTCGGCGAGGATCAGACGGCCGAAGGCGAGGTTTCCGTGGATGGTGTCGTCGGCCTCGCAGAAGGCGGCGCGCTGCAGGCCCGAGTCGTCGGTGACCCGCGGGCGCAGGTCGACGATCTCGACGCCGAGGCGGTCCAGTTCGGCGCGGACCACCTCCTGCGCGGCGAGGAAGACGTCCTGGTCGGACATGCCGGGCACACGCTGGGGCGGCATCACGGCCAGGACGCGCAGGCCCAGTCCGAGCGCGTGCCGGTAGAAGGCGAGGGCGCCGCGGACCATCGCGAGGACGATGTCCGCGAAGAGCGCGCTCGTGAGGAAGCCGGGGGCGAGGCCACCGGTGTGGTCCCGGTAGACCCGCCAGTTCTCCGTCGTCGCGAGGGTGTGCGCGCTGAGTCCGAAGGTGGCGACGAGGGGAACCGTGAGCCGGTCGAGGCCGGGCGCCCCGAGGTCCTGGAGGAAACCCCTGTACAGGCGTTCGGCCTCTTCCTTACGGAAGACCACGTCGTCGCCCCGCACGTCGAAGAAGTCCGCGTTGAACTCCCGCCCCGCGCCGACCGGACCGCCGAGGAACGGCAGTCCGGCGGCCCGGGCGGCTCGTCCGAGGGGGCCAGCGTGGGAGTCACCGAGCAGGAGGAACCGGGCCGTGGCTGTAGTAGTCGAGGACGGCGTCGTCACACCATTGCTCCTCTCCGGTGTCGGGGCGGGCGGTTCGGGGGACGTCCGGACGGTTCGGCCGGTGGCGGCCGTGCAGCGCGTCGAAGAAGTGCCGCATCACGAAGGCGACTCCGTCTTCGCTCACGGTGCGTCGGTTCGACTCGTAGAAGGCTCCCTGGAAAGGGTGGCCGGTGATGATCTCGTACGACGGGAAGTAGTCGACGTGGCCGAGTTCCTGGGCGAGTTGACCGGCGGCCGCGCGCAGCACGGACTTGGAGTAGGTCGTGGCGACGAGGGCGTGGCCTCCCGTGGCGGTCGCGGTCAGTGGCACCGGTGAGACGGTCAGCAGGATCTTCAGGGCGGGGTTGGCGCGCCGGGCGAGGGCCACGGACTCGGTCAGCTCCCGGTGCACCTCCGCGACCGTGGCGTTGCGGAAGACGTGCCGCCCGGCGTCGAACGAGCCGCGGACGGTGCCGGGGCAGACCGGGTGCACGGTGCCGGTGACGGTGTCGGTCCAGGTCTCGGTCAGGCCCAGGGTGAAGATCAGGCAGCCCGCCGAGGAGACGGCCGTGCGGATGGCCGCGAGCGTGCGCTGCCGGGCGTCCCCTACGGCGTCGGGGGTGGCGTGGCCGCCGGGTTCCAGGGCCGGCCGGTACGGGTCGTGGAAGCGGCCGTCCTCCTCCCACACCTCGTCCGGGGGTGCCGACTCCTCGAACGCCCAGCTGAGCCACTGCCGCAGGGTCGCGGCCGTGTAGATGTTGCCGGTGCGGAAGGAGAAGCGGCCGTAGCCGCGGGCTTCGCGTTCGTCCGCGGTCAGCCCGGGCGGCGCGGGTTCGGCCTCGTACCAGTTCATGCCCTCCAGCAGCAGCGCGGGGCCGAGGTGCCGGGCGAAGCAGGAGCCCGCGGTGAGGACGGGTTCGTCGGGGTCGAGGGCGAAGGCGGGTGTCCACAGGTCGGTGATGGCGGGAGCGGCCCGCTCGGCGACCGCGGTGCGCCAGAAGGAGCGCTCCGGGAGGGACTCGTAGGGGTGCACGATGGGTTCTCTTCCTGGTACGGGGAGTTCAGGAGTGGTTCGCCGGCGGGGGCGGTGTGGGAGCGGCGGTGGACGGCCGGGGGTGCCTTGCTCCGCCGCCGGGGCGGTGTCGCGTCGGCGCCCCGTCGTTGATCGTGCGGGCGACGCGTTCGATGTGCGGGCCGGTGACGATCTCGTAGTGCGAGACGCGCAGTCGGTGCACGGCCGAGCCGTCGGGCAGGAGAGCGCGCCATTCCCCGGCCGTCGACCGGGCGTCCGGGGCCGGGGGGAGGTCGGTGACTGCGTTGGTCGCCAGCCACAGGGTGCTCGGGGTGCGGGTGAGCCGGGGCGGGGTGTGGGTGCTCATCGCGTCGAGGTTCGCCCGGCAGCAGTGGGCGAGCCGTTCGGCGTAGGCCTGTCCGGCTCCGGCGAGGGGCGACTGGGCGCCGTTGCCGCGCAGTTCGTGTTCGAAGACGGTACGGAGGTCGTGGTCGTCGTAGCCGTGGGTGCGTGCCGGGCCGTGGGCGGGTGGCGGGTCGAGGAGGTAAAGCCCTGCGACGGTACGGCCGGTCGTCTCCGCCTCGGCGGCCATGGACAGGGCGACGAGGGCGCCGAACGACCATCCGGCGAGCCGGAGTCGGGTGTCCCGGTCGGGGAAGCGGGCGCGCAGCGCCGCGTGGTAGCGGGCGGCGCGTTCGTCGACCGACCAGCCGGGGAGGCCGGGGTCGCGCAGCGCGGGGTCGGGGATCAGGCAGACCGTGGTGTGCGGGTCGAGCGCCGACACCAGGGGCCGGTAGGCCTGGATGTCGCCGCCGACCGGATGGATCAGGCACAGCACGTCCGCGCCGTCGCCCCGCTGCCAGATCTCCACGGAGACGGGGTCGTCGGGGGTGTCCGGCGTTGCGGGCGGGCCGAGTTGGGCCAGGATCTCGTTCAGGCTGGCCCGGTGGCCGAGGCGGGCGAGGTCGAGGTCGACGCCGTACAGCCGTTTCACCTCGGAGAGCAGGTCCAGCAGGGTGAGCGAGTCGGCTCCGAGATCGTACAGCGAGGTCTCCGGGTCGAAGCTGTCCACGCCGAGCAACTGGCATACCGCTTGGGTCAGTTCGTCGAATGCGGTGGGCGTCGTCCGGGCCGTCGCCGGGTCCGTGCCGGTCCGTGGCGGGGGTTCGTAGAAGTACCGGGAGGCTTCGAGCGGAGTGGTGGACACGAGGAGGTGCGGCAGTTGTGCCTCCAGGGCGTCGGCGAAGGCGCGCAGTCCCTCGGCCGAGGAGAGTCCCACCGCCAGGTGTTCCTGGTGGCGTGCGTCGGTGGTGAGCGAGTCGAGGGCCATGCCGGTCTCCCGCCACACGTCCCAGCCGATGCCCAGCCGTACGGTGGCGGAGTCCGAGGGGTCCGGATCGTGGTGCGCGAAGGCGTCCAGGACTCCGCCCGCGGCGGCGTAGTCGAACTGGCCGACGCCTCCGAACTGGGCGGACAGCGATGAGCAGTAGGCCGCGTAGCGGGGACGGTGCAGGGCGATCAGCCGCTCGGTGAGCAGCGCAGCGCGCAGTTTGGCCTCCGTCGCGTGGCGCAGGGCGTGGCCGTCCCGGCGGGCGAGGAGCGCTCCGGCCGCGGTGCCCACCGCGTGCACGATGCCGTCGAGCCGTCCGAGGTGGGGGGCGAGCAGGTCCAGTACGGCGTCGCGGTTCCCTTCGGCGAGGTCGGCCTCGACGAGGGTGACCCGCGCCGAGTGCGCGCTCAGCGCGGGCGGCAGGTGGGGGCGGCGGGCCAGCAGGACGACGCGGCCTTCGGTGTGTTCGAGCAGCCAGGCCGCGATGCTCGCGCCGATGCCTCCGGTCCCGCCGAGGATCAGGTGGGTGCCGGTGCCGCGGGCGAGGGCGGCGCCACCGTGCGGGAGCGGCCGGGGTACGGGCTGCCGCGCGGGACGCCACCAGTAGCCGCCGCGCAGCGCCAGCCGCGGTTCCGGTCGGCTGGCCGCGGGTTCGTCGGTGAGGACCAGGGGCAACAGATGGGCCCAGTCGGCGGGTTCGCCGCCGGGCAGGTCGAGCCAGCGGGTGTCGAGGCCGATCTCCTGGCGCGGCACGTCGACCGCCCCGGCCAGCAGCGCGAGTTCGGGACGGTCGACCGGGCCGGTGACCGGTTGGGCCCGGTGGGACAGCCACCACACGCGCGGCCGCAGGTGGGCCGGCAGCCCGGCGAGGGCCTGGCACAGCGCGGCGGGGGCGTCGAGGCAGGCGTGCCGGGCGTGTTCGAGGGAGTCTTCGTCGACCGGTCCCCGGACGGCGAGGGGCAGTGCGTGCAGCCACTCCACCCCGTCGTCGGCGTCCCGTGTCAGCACTTTCAGCAGGTGGGTGAGTGCCTGTGGATCGGCCGGGTCGACCTCGTAGCGGTCGTCCGCGACCCGGGCGTAGGCGGACGCGGCGGTGACGTGCACGACGCGGGTGTGGCCCGTTTCGAGACCTCGCCAGTCCTCCGGTGCCGTGGACCCGTCGGCGACGACGACCACGACCCGGTGCGAGGGCGGCCCGTCGGCCGGGACGGCCCGCCGGGACCGTGCCCAGATGGTCTGGTGGAGCCACTGCTCCTCGGGTGCCCTGTCCGGCGCCCCCGTGCCGGAGAGCGCCGGTGGTGGCTCGGGCGCGGTGCGGGGTGCGGGGGTGGCGCGTGGGAAGTCGTGGTCGGTCAGGTCGAAGGACGGGGGCGGGAAGTCCCAGGGGGCCGGCGCGGGGCCCTCGGGCCAGGCGGGGGTCTCACCTCCCGCCCAGGCGCGCGACGTCTCCCGGGCCCGTGAGTCGTCGGCGTCGGGCCGAGGGCGGAGGCCGTGGTCGGACGGCTCCGCCTTGCGGAGGTCCGGCGCTCCGCCGGGGCCGCTCGCCCGCCGCTGGTCCGGGTGGGAAGGCGGCGTGGTGTCCTCGTCGGGGGTCAGGGGTACGTCGCCGTCGGCCAGCCCGCGCAGCCAACTGATCGCGCTCTGGGGGCTGTGGGCGACGGTCGCCGCCCGGTACGCGAGTGCCGGGCGGCCCGCCTGGAGGTGTCGCAGCACCTGCGCGTACGTCTCCGGCCTGCCGGTCAGGTACTCGGCGACGCGTCCGGCGTCCGCGCGCAGCGCTCGCTCGCTCCCGCCCGACAGCACGAGACACGGGATCGTGCCGGGTGCGCGCTCCGACGGCGGGGTGTCGGGGTGTTCGAGGATCAGATGGGCGTTGGTGCCGCCGATGCCGAAACTGCTCACCCCGGCGACGCGCGGCCGCCCGTCCGGCCACGCGCGGGCGGTGGCGGGTACGTGGAACGGCGTCGGATCCGACCCGATCTCCGGGTTGAGCCGCCGGAAGTCGATGTTCGGCGGGATCAGTCCGTGGTGGACCGAGAGAGCGGCGCGGACCAGGCCCACTACGCCCGCCGCCGCGCCCAGATGACCGATCTGGCTCTTCACGGACGACAGTGCGCAGTGCGCTGAGTCCGCCAGGTCGAAGGCCTGGCGCAGCGCGCCGACCTCGACGGGGTCACCGAGGCGGGTGCCGGTGCCGTGCGCCTCGACGTATCCGACGTCGGAGCCGGTGCGGCCGCTGCGGCGCAGGGCGGTCCGGATGACCTCGCGCTGGCCCGTCACCGACGGGGCACTGTAACCGAGCTTCTCGGAGCCGTCGTTGTTCACGGCCGAGCCGGTGATGACGGCGTACACGGTGTCGCCGTCTAGCCGTGCCCGGCTCAGGGTCTTCAGTACGACGACGCCCACGCCGCTGGCGCCGACCGTGCCCCCCGCGTCGTCGCTGAAGGGGCGGCAGTGACCGTCCGGGGAGAAGATGTGCTGGGGCCGGTAGGTGTAGCCGTCCGTCAGCAGCGGGTCGACGAGGACGCCCCCGGCGAGCATGATGTCGGCGTCCCCCTGGCGCAGCAGTCCGGCCGCGACATGGACTCCGACCAGCGAACTGGCGCAGGCGGCCTGCACGGTGAAGGCGGGCCCGGTCAGGCCCAGGTGGTAGGCCGCCTTGGTGGCCAGGAAGTCCTTGTCGTGGTGCAGGGCCATGCGGAAGCTGTCGGGCAGTTCGGCGGGGTCGGCCTCGCGGAGCATCGACTGGAAGTAGGTGTTCTCGCCGCAGCCGGCGATCAGACCGGTGCGCGACGTGCCGGGGTCCGCGATGCCGGCGTGGGCGAGTGCCTCGACACAGCTCATCAGCAGGTGCCGCTGCTGGGGGTCCATCAGCCGGGCTTCCTGGCGGCTGATGCCGAAGCGTTCCGGGTCGAAGGCGAGCGGGCCGTCCAGCTGGCTGCGCGCGCCCACGCGGCCCTCGGCCGCGGGGAAGTACGTGATGCCTCGGCCGCCCGATTCCACCATGCGCCAGAAGGCGGCCAGGTCGGGGGCGCCGGGGAGGCGGACCGCCATGCCGATGACGGCGACGGGCTCGGTCGTCTCCTGCCCGTGTGCCGTCCCGGCCGGCGTCGGGGCCCCGGGGCGGGCCCCGGGTCCGCCGGCCGTGTCGTGGCCGGGGCCGGTCGGGGGCGCCGCGCCGTTCACCGTGTCCAGATGGCGGCTCAGGCTGCGGACGGTGACGTGTTCGAAGAGGTCGGCGACGGTGAACACGAGGCCCAGGTCGGCACCGCAGCGCAGGTGGAAGCGCATCAGGTCCAGGCTGCTGGCCCCGGCGTCGAAGAAGCGCTGGTCGGGTGCGACGGCCTTGCCGGTGACGCGCAGGAACAGCGCGCAGAGCCGGGCCTCCCGTTCCGTGGCGTGTTCGGGGGCCGCGCCGGTGGCTCGCAGTTCCCTTCCGGTCGTGGGCGCCGTCCGCCGGTCGAGCTTGCCGCTCGGGGTGCGGGGCAGCGCGTCGACGCGGCGGAAGTCACGGACGCGTACGTGCGGGGGCAGCAGTCCGGCCAGATGACGGGTGAGTTCCGCGGGGTCCGGGTCGTCGTCGCCCCGGCACTGCAGGAGGGCCACGAGTCCTTCACCGTCCTGGACCACCAGGGCGCCGAGGACGGCCGGGTGGCTCAGCAGCGCGGCTTCGACCTGGCCCAACTCCAGCCGGTGACCGCTGAGTTTGATCTGATCGTCGGCGCGTCCGTCGTAGTGGAGCAGTCCGTCGCCGTCGAAGTGCGCGTGGTCGCCGCTGCGGTAGAAGGTACCGGCGCCGGGCAGCTCGACGAAGCGGATGCGGTTGAGGTCGTTGTCGCCCAGATAGCAGGGCGCTGCCATGGCACCGCCGATCAGCAGGTCTCCGGTGGCCCCCGGCGGCACCGGCTCGCCGCTCTCGTCGACCACCCGCAGGACGGCGTTGTCCACGGGCCGTCCGACGGCCGGACGCGACGGCCACTCCGCGGGATCGCCGTCGAGGCAGAGGGCGCTGACGACATGCGTCTCGGTGGGTCCGTAGTGGTTGAACAGCCGGGCGCCGGGCATGCCGGCGAACCAGGCGCGGACGGCGTCGGTGCACATAAGTTGCTCCCCCGCGGCGATCACCTCACGCAGCCGGGAGGGGAACCGGCCGCTGTGGACCGCGTGTTCGGCGAGGAGCTGCAGTGCCACGCAGGGCAGGAACAGCCGCTCCACCCCGGCGCTCTCCAACTGGTCGAGCAGGGCGGGCAGATCCTGTCGCCACTCGGGGCGCACCAGCTGCAGCCGGCCGCCCGAGCAGAGCGTGGTGAAGACCTCCTGGAACGACACGTCGAAGGAGAGCATCGAGAACTGCTGGGTGACCGCCGCGCCGGGCAGGCCGCCCGCGCCGGCCTGCCAGTGCAGCAGATTGCACAGGGTGCGGTCCGGGACGTCGACCCCCTTGGGGGTGCCGGTGGAACCGGAGGTGAACAGCGTGTACAGCGGCCGGAGTCCCGGGTGCGGGGTCGGTCCGGGCTCGGCCGGTCCGGGCTCGTTCGGTCCGGCGGACAGGTCGCGGGCCGCGAGGGCCCCGAGGTCCCCGAGGTCGACGGTGTGCCGGTGGAGGTCCGGCGGCGCGATCGCGGCGAGGTTCCCGTCCCCACCGGGTGCCACGAGGACGCAGACCGGGTCGATCTGCCGCAGCACCTCGCGCAGCAGGGCGGGAGGGTAGGCGGGGTCCAGGGGGACGACGGTGAGGTTGAGGCGTGCCGCGGCCAGGAGGGCGACCACGTGCTCGACCGAGGGAGGCAGGTGGAGCGCGATCCGGGCAGGCGTCCGCGGGTCGGCGGGAACCGGGTGACCGCGGAGCAGTTCGGCCGCCAAGGCGGCCGCACGGGCGTCGAGTTCGGTGTACGTGAGGGTGCGGTCCCCGGAGGTGACGGCGGGTGCGTCGGGGGTGCGGCGGACCTGGCGCGCGAATCCCTCCGCCACCGTGGTGAAGGCGGGCGTCGTCTCGGCGCCGCGCCCTGGTTCGGGCAGGGCGCGCCGGTAGGGGGCCACGAGGTCGGTGAGGGTGTCGGCGCGGTCCTCGGTGAGCAGGTCCACCGCTCGCCGGAACAACCGCGCGGCGGCGGTGACGCGTTCGGTGTCGATCCGCTCCTCGGCGTACTCCCAAAGGCAGTCGAAGCCGTCCTCGCGCTCCACCACGGAAAGGGTGAGCGCGCATTTCGCCTCGGTGGCCTCCACCCAGAGGGGGCGCACGCGGCAGCCCGGCAGGGAGAACGCGTCGAAGTCGGTGTTCTCCAGGACGAACATGAAGTCGAACGGCGGTCCGTCGCCGCCGAAACGGTGGTCGGTGAGGACATCCGAGAGTGCCACGTCCTGGCGTCGCAGGACCTCCTGGGCCCCGGCGGCCTGCGCGGCGAGCTGCTCGCGCAGCGGACGGCCGGGGGCGAGTTCCGTGGGGAGCAGCACGGTGTTGGCGAACATGCCGACGGTGGAGTCGAATTCGGCTCGGGGCCGGCCCGCGACGGGCGCGGCGACGAGCGGACGGGTGGCGCCGGTCACTCCGTACAGGCTCCAGGAGTAGGCCGCCAGCAGGAGTTGGAAGCGGGTGAGCCCGAGGTCGGCGCCCAGCCGGTCGAGCCGGGAGCGACGGACGAGGTCGAGCGAGGTGCGCAGCAGGCGCGCGCGGGGAGTACCGGCCTCCGTCGGCGGGACGGGAGCGGGGGCTTCCAGGGCGGCGTAGTGGCGGCGGAGCGTGTCACGCTGGTGACGGTAGGCGGGGCTGCCGTGCCAGTCCCGTTGCCACAGCGCGAAGTCCACCGGGGTGACGGACGCGGTGGCAGCCGTGGTGACGGCCGTGCTGTCCTCGGACCGGGTGTCGCGCGTGCCGTCCGCCGGCTCGGCGCAGTCGGCCGACAGGTCGCGGAAGAGGGTGCTGAGGGACCAGCCGTCGACGGCGATGTGGTGCAGGTGCAGCAGCAGGACGGAGCCCTCGGTGTCCTGGACGAGGGCCGCCCGGAGCATGCGCGGTGTGCCCAGGTCGAAGGGTGGGGCGAAGAAGTGACGGGCCGCTTCCCGCCAGCCGGTCACGGCGGGCCTGTCCGACGCCGTCGCCGCCTCTGCGGCGGTCGGCACGGCGGACGCGGCGGACTCGGCGGGCGCTACGGGCGCTACGGACAGGCGCGGCGTGGCGGACACGGCGAGCGGGTGAGGGACGACGGACTCGGCGGGCGCATGGGACGGGTGCGGCGCGCCGGACACGGCGGGCGGGTCGGGGACGGCGGACGCGGTCGGCGTCCGGAGCCCGTCCGGCGGCTGCCAGGGGTCGTACGGATCCCCGATCTCCTGGAGCAGGCCATCCGGCGCGGCACGGAAGGAGGTCCGCAACGCGGGGTGCCGCTCGACGAGTCGGCGCAGGGCGGCGCGCAGGGCGTCCTCGTCGACGGGGCCTTCCAGGTGGAAGGCGAGCGGAACGTCGTAGGCCCGGCTGTGCGGGTCACGCCGGTGCAGCAGCCACAGGCGCTGCTGTTCCGAGGTGGCCGGTGCGGTGCGCAGCCCGCTCGGTGCCGCCACCGGCGGCGGGTGCGGGAGTGATCGCTCGCCACCGTCGGCTATCGCGTCGCTCAGTGCGGCGAAGTCGGCCTGCAGGACGAGGGACTGGGGCAGGTCGACGTGCCAGCGGTCACGGATCTCGAAGCACAGCCGGAGCGCCTTCAGCGAGTCACCGCCGTTGGGGATCCAGCGGTCGTCGGGCCGCAGGCCGGACATGCCGAGCATGGTCCCGGCCAGCTCCAGCAGTTGCCGCTGGTCCTCGGTCACCTCGGGGTCGTCGGTGCGGACGCGCCGCCACGGCTCGGCCGGTGAGTTCAGCAACGCGGCTTCGTCGATCTTGCCGTTGGGGTTGCGGGGCAGGGCGTCCACGAGGTGGGTGCGGTGCGGACGCATGTACGCCGGGAGGACGGCGGCCAGATGACGGTCGTACTCCTCGAACGTCATCGTGGAGCCGAGGACCAGGTAGGCCAGTAGTTCGTGGGCGCCGTCGACGTCACGGAGGGTGCAGACATGGGCCTGGCGGACGGCGGGATGGGCGGTGAGCTGCCGTTCCACCTCGCCCGGTTCGATGCGGAAGCCGCGGACCTTGACCTGTCGGTCGGTGCGGCCGACGTAGGTGATGTCGTCGGAGGTGTCGCGGCGGACGAGGTCGCCGGTGCGGTACCAGAGGTCCCGGCCGCCGTCGTGCCAGGGCAGCCGGACGAAGCGGCGCGCGGTCTCCTCGGGCAGCGAGCGGTAGCCGATCGCCAAACCCTCGCCCGACAGGAGGAGTTCGCCGACCTCCCCGGTCTCCGCCGGGCGGGAGCCGTCGACGGCCAGCAGGGCTCCGGTGGCCGGCAGGGGGCGTCCCACGGGGACCACGTCCCCGTCGAAGTCGCGGGGGATCGGGTGGGCCAGCGCGAAGGTGGTGCACTCGGTCGGGCCGTAGACGTTGACGAGACGGGTCGGGGCGTCCGGGTTGTCGCGGTACCACTGCCGGATGCGGACGGCGTTGAGCTGCTCGCCGCCGACGAGGACACGTCCGACGGTGTCGAAGCAGGTGGGCACCTTGTCGACGACGGCGTTGAACAGGGCGGTCGTGACGAACACGGCGTCGATACGGGCCCGGCGCAGGCCGTCCGCGAGCAGGTGCGGGTCACGGGCCTGCGCGTCGTCGAGGATCACACAGGTCGCGCCGCTCAGCAGCGGCACCCAGACCTCGAAACTGAGCGCGTCGAAGGCCGGGTTGGACAGACTCGCGCACCGCGCGTCCTCAGCCAGGCGGATCGGGCCGGGACGAGCCAGGCGCAGCACGCCGGCGTCCCGTACCTCGACGCCCTTGGGGCGGCCCGTGGTGCCCGAGGTGTAGAAGAGGAAGGCCACGGGGTCGTCGCCGCCCGAGACGGAACCCGTACCGGTACGGCCACCGGTACGGGTGCCGGTGGCCGGCTCGTTGCCGAGGCGGTCCGCGAGCCGGTCACCCCGGCCGACGTCCGCCACGGGCTCCGCCGAGGGGCCCGCGCCGGTCGTGTCGAGGAGGTCCGCGGCGTGCAGGTGCCGCACCGCCGCGGGGACCTCCGGGTCCTCCGTGTCGGTGTCCAGCACGAGGACGCGGGCTCCGGAGTCGTCGAGAATGTGGCGTCGGCGCCCGGCCGGGCTCTGCGCGTCGAGCGGCACCACGGTGGCACCGGCCCGGCGGATGCCGAGCATCACGCACACCAGTTGCCAGGAGCGGGGCAGCCGCACCGCGACCGCTTGCCCCGGGCGGACGCCGTGCGCGCGCAGACCTCGGGCCATGGCCAGGCTGCGGCGGTCCAGTTCCGCGTAGTCGAGGGCGCGCTCGCCGTCGATCACGGCGGTGGCGGCGGGACGGCGGCGGGCCTGCGCGAGGACGGCGTCGGCGAGCGTCGGCGGCTGCGCGGCGCCGGGGTCCTGGTCGTTCATCACGCCTCCTCCCCGGGGGTGGCGAACACCGCGCCGAGCGCGGCGAGTTCCGTCTCGATCTGCCGGGCCACGTGCGGGACCTCGGTGTTCTCCAGGACTTCCCAGTGGTCACAGTCCAGTGGCTCGACGCGGAAGTCGCCCTCGGCACGCCGTTGCCAGAAGGCGCGGACGTCCGAGACGTACACCGGATCGGGCTCGCCGCCGACCGCCTGGACCAGGACCAGCCGCGCCGCCGACGGGGCCGGGACGTGGTCGCGGGCGGTCATCCGGTTGTGGTTGTAGATGCGGAAGTACTGGTCGATCTGTTCGTCGTCGATGCCCGGGTACATGCCGTTGAACTTCACGAGCTTGTCCTTGAACTCGGCCAGGTCCACGGGCTCGACCGCCGCGCGTGCCGCGGGATCGTCGGTGGCCTGGGTGTCGAGGAGCACCACACCGACGCCGCGGCGGCCGGCCCGTGCCAGACGGCGTCCCATCTCGTGCGCGACGAGACCGCCGTACGAGAGCCCGGTGAGGACGAGGGGACCGTCGCCGAGCGGGGCGACGAGCCGGAGGTAGGCCTCGGCCATGGCTTCGACGCTGGGCAGGAACTCCTCCCCCGGGTTCACCCCCGGGGACTGGATGCCGTACAGGCCGACCTGTTCGGGCAGGGTCGCGGCCAGGGAGAGGTAGCAGAACGCGGTACCGCCGGCGGGGTGGACGCAGATGACGTTCCCCTGGCCGGAACCGGCCCTGAACTCGATGAGGTTGCTGGGCGGGGGGCCCGACCGCTCCTGCCGGACGAGTCCGCCGAGCGCTTCGATGGTCGGGTGGAGCATCAGGTCGCGGACCGGGATCGTGGCGCCGAGGCGGTCGCGTACGCGGTGGGCCATCTTGATGGCCGAGAGACTGGTGCCGCCGATGTCGAAGAAGCTGTCGCTGATGCCGATGTCGGGGAACAGCAGGATCTCCCGCCATATCTGATACAGCGTCAACTCAATGTGGTCGCGCGGGCTGGCCGTGTTGACCTGGCCGAGGACGGTCTCCCCCGCCTGGCGCAGCAGGGCCTCCCGGTCGAGCTTGCCGTTGCGGCTCAGCGGCAGGGACGGCATCTCGACGACGACCGCCGGGATCATGTAGTCGGGCAGTCGGTCGGCCAGGGCCGCGCGCCACTCGTGCGGTGCGCGGGCGGGAGTGTCGCCGCGGCCGACGCCCGCGACGAGCCGGGGCTCGGCGGCCGACTCCCGGTCCAGCAGCACGGCGGCCTCACGCACTCCCGGCACGTCGAGCAGGGCGGCCTCGACCTCGGCCGGTTCGATGCGGAAGCCGCGCAGTTTGACCTGGTCGTCCGCGCGTCCGAGGTACACGGCGGTCCCGTCGGGCAGCCGTCGGGCGAGGTCCCCGGTCCGGTAGACACGCTCACCGGGGACGAACGGGTCGGGCAGGAACCGCTCGTCGGTCAGGTCGGGCCGGTGCAGATAGCCCGCGGCGAGGCTCGCGCCACCGAGGTACACCTCTCCGGCGACGCCCACCGGCACGGGCTGCATCCGGTGGTCGAGCAGGTACAGCCGGGTTCCCGCGAGGGGCCGGCCGATGGGGCAGGGCCGGTCGAGCGGCTGCGGGTCGTAGTGGGCCGTGCTGTAGAGGGTGGCCTCGGTCGGCCCGTAGCCGAAGCAGATCCGCAGTCCGGGCAGATGCTGCCGCATGCGGTGCAGCGCCGCCTCGGGCAGGGACTCCACGCCGGTCAGCACCTGACGCAACGCGAGTCCGTGCAGCCGCTTTCCGGGATCCTCGTCGATCCACCTGATGTAGGACGGGGGCAGGAAGGCCTGCACGACGCGGTGTTCGCGCATCCAGTGCAGCAGCGCTTCGGGGTCGCCGCGCAGGTCGTCCGGGACGAGATGGAGTTCGCCGCCGGTGGTGAGCGGCATCAGCAGCTCGTGCACGGAGGCGTCGAAGCCGATGCTCGACCACGCGGAGGCGGCTTCACCCGGCGCGGAGCCCATCCGGGTCAGCCAGTTGTCGAACAGGTTGATGACACTGCCGTGGGTCACCGCCACGCCCTTGGGGCTGCCGGTCGAGCCGGAGGTGTAGATCACGTACGCCAGCCGCTCCGGATCGTGGTCCGGCCGGGGCGGTGCCAGGTCGTCGGCGGCGGCCTCGACCTCCGTGAGGGCGCACCAGTCGGCGGGCCGGTCCGCCTCCGGCCGGTCGCTGAGGACCAGGGCGGGCCGCGCGTCCCGCACCATGGCGGCGAGCCGCAGCCGTGGCTGCGCGGGGTCCAGTGGCAGATAGGCGGCGCCCGCCTTCAGGATGGCGAGAGCTCCGACGACGTATCCCGTGGAGCGTCCGGTGTGGAGGCCGACGACCTGGCCGGATCGCACCCCGCGCGCCGCGAGGGCCCGGGCGAGGCGGTCGCTCCGCCGGTCCAGGGTGGCGTAGTCGAGCACCTCGTCCTCGCACACCAGCGCCGTCCGCGCCGGACGGAGCCGCACCTGCTCGTCGAAGCGGGCGAGGAGGCCGGGCGTCGCGGGCACCGGGTCCGTTCCCTCGGCGGCGTCCCAGTCGGCGAGCAGTTCCCGCCGCTCCCGCCCGTCCATCAGGTCCAGCGTGTCGACCGGTGCGTCCGGCCGTTCGGCCATGTCGGCCAGCAGGTGGCGCAGTTGGCGTACGTAGCGCTCCGCGGTGTCGTGGTCGAACAGCGCCCGGGCGTAGTCGAGATGCCCGACCGTGCGCCCGTCCGACTCGGTGACGGACAGGGCGAGGTCGAACTTCGCCGGTGCGTAGGAGATGTCGAGCGGTTCGGTGTCGACGCCCGGCAGGCTCAGCAGGCCGCCGCGTTCGGGCACCCAGGCGCACATCGTCTGGAAGAGGGGGGTGTGGGAGACACTCCTCGGCGGGTTGACCAGTTCCACGATGCGTTCGAGCGGCAGGTCCTGGTGGTCGAGGGCGGCGCGCAGGACGGCCCTGACCCGGAGCAGGGCCTCGGCGGCATCGGGGGTGTCGGAGAGATCGACGCGCAGCGGGAGGGAGTTGACGAAGAAGCCGATGAGTCCGGCGGCGTCCCCGCGCGGGCGATTGGCCGTCGGCGTGCCCACGACGACGTCGTCGCGGCCGCTCAGCCGCGCCATCAGGAGGGTCCATCCGGTCAGGACGGCGACGAAGAGGGTGCCGCCGTGGCGTCGTGCGAGTGCGCGCAGGGCGGCGGTCAGGTCGGCGTCGAGGGTGAACTCGACGCGTCCGCCGCGCAGATCCTGTTCCGCCGGGCGCGGCCGGTCGGTGGGAGGTCCGGTCAGCGGCGGCGCTCCACGCAGGGTCTCGCGCCAGTGGTCCGCCTCGGCGGCGAGCTCGCCGCCGAGGACGCGGGCGCGCTGGGCGCGGGCGTGGTCCGCGTACTGGATCGGGAGTGCGGGCAGCGGGTCGGGGTCGCCTTCGGCCAATGCGGTGTAGAGCGTGCCGAGTTCGCGCATCATCACGTTCATCGACCGGCCGTCGAAGACGGTGTGGTGCATCGTCAGCAGCAGGACGTGGTGTCCGGGGGCGAGGATGACGAGCCGGCCGCGGCCGAGCGGGCCCCGCGCGAGGTCGAAGGGGGCCGAGACCTCCTCCAGCCGGAGCGCGTCGAGCCGGGCCTCGGCGTCTGCCACGCCGGAGAGGTCGTCGGTGGTGAGCGGGAACCCCGCGCCCGGCGGGCCGATCCGCTGGTAGACCTCTCCGTCGACGGCCGTGAGGCGGGTGCGCAGCACCTGATGGCGGTCCACCACAGCGTCGAGGGCCCGGGCGAGGACGGCACGGTCCAGAGGGCCGCGCAGCGTGAAGGCGATCGGCTCGTTGTACGCCTCGTTCGCGCCCGGCAACTGGCAGAGGAACCAGAGTCGTTGCTGGGCGAAGGAGGCCGGGGCGAGGTCGGAGGGGTCCGGCCGCTCGGACACGGGACCGTCCTCGGACACGGGGCCGTCCTGGGACACTGGGTCCACGAGTCGGTGGGGCGTGGGGACGTGGGGGGGCTGTTGCACCGACAAAGCTGGCTCTTCCCGTCTGCAGGGGTACTGGTTTCGAGAGTCACGGATGCTGTTCGGTCGGTACGCGCGTCAGGGAGACGTCACTGTCGTGCCCTGCGTACCGTTCGGAAGGAGCGTCGCCGGGGGATGCCCCGGCCTCGGACGGCTCCTCGGGGGAGCGACGGGTGGTGCGGCGGTCGCCGCCCCGCCGCGCGGAAGGGGAACGAAGGGAGATGCCGGGTGCGGCGGGCCGGGAGCCCGGATGCCGCCGCCGGGGGGACAACGTTGCCAGGGGGTAACGGACCCCTGCCCGTATCACCGCCATCCGGCATGTTCCGTACCAGCCTTCTCGCTCAGGGCGCCGCTCGAACACCGGCACGCCGTCCGACCACGGGGCCGAAACCGGCCACCGGGATGCACGGCGATAATTGATCAGCTCACGAGAGCCTGTCAATGGCCCCTATTTCAGGGTCGCCGAAATCCCCGAGCCGCCGCGTGCGCATGCGGGTCGCGGATTCTCCGCCGGTTCACCAAATAAGCGTCAAGTCACGGGAGGCGCCTCTCCGTATCGACCGTCTTCCCCGGCGGGGCCGAATTAACAGATGTGATTTCGCGGGCCCGGGATCCGCGCCGGGGGCTTTCGGCGCCGGAAGCCGACAGGCCCGCGGACGGGGTCCGGCCGGTCCTCGTGACACGGGTTCACCAGTTCGTTAGCGCCGTCGGAGTACCAGCTCGGCTACTACGGAGCGATCGCGTCCGGGTGCCCGGGACCGCCCTCGCCGGCCCCGGACACCTCTCCCCCGCCCTCGCGGATTGCGAGTGCGACGCACCCATTGGACGGACTTCGCGGCACGGCCGGCCGGGTCGCCCATTGGTCGCGGTGAACCCCCTCGGAAATCCATGGTTTGACCACGTCGGGAAAAGGGGAGCGATCTATTTTTCCGCCGCTTCTCGTTTTCGCGGACACCCGCCCGCGAAATACACGTTTAGCGGACCACAAGCGTCCATATCACGCTCCGTGCGCCCAAGGGTGCACGGAATGCGGAAAACGGTCATAGGGTGACGGGAGCGGAGGTCGGTGATCCACACGGCCCTCGCGTCGCCGCTCGCGGCGCGCAGCGACCATACTGGGAGCGCACGCCGCCTCCCACCCGCAAAGTGACTCATGCCCAAGTCCAGCACCGCCCGCCCCACCGCTCCGGACACCGTCTGGCTGGCCCGAGGACGCCAGGCCGGGCCCGCGCCGCAGGAGATCCTCCGGGAGAACCTGCGGAGACTGAAGGCCGACGGGACGATCTTCGACTACGCGGAGACCGGGAACACCACGGAACCCGACGCGCACGTCTTCGAGGCACGCTGGGTCGTCGACGACACCGTCACCGTACGGGCCCGCCTCACGACCGACGGACGCCCGCACGTGGACGAGGAGCGGCGCTGGACGCTGGCCGCCGAGGCGGAGCGGCCCTGGGACCTCTCCTGGTCCTCCCCCGCGACGATGTTCTGGCCCGCGGACGGCGAGGTCGTCCGCTGGGACCGTGACGTGGTCGGCGATCTCGCCCTCCAGGACATCAACCCCCTTCCCCAGGAGGACAAGGCGCTGCGCCGGCTGCTGCGCGAGGCCGCCCAGCACAGCTGGAGCATCAACGTGGTCGTCCACGAGGCGATGACGACCGACGAGCGCGGCCGCCTGCCCCTGGTGCGCCTGCTGCCGCCCGCTCTGCGTCACCGCGTGGTCGAACACCGCGCCGCGCCCGACCAGTTCCAGGCCGTCAACTGGGCCCTGTACGACCTGGGCGTACGGGTGCCGCGCGGCGGTGCCGTGATCCTGCCCGGTTCACCCGCCCGGACCGGTTACACGGAAGGGGACTTCACCGTGCGCAGTGTCTTCCTCGACGGGTCGGAGCCGACGGAGCTGCTGGAGAAGGTCGTTGGGTTCGCCGCTCTGCCCCGGCCGTTGAACGGCGAGGCGGACGAGGCCGTGACCGCGCTCCGGGAGAAGTGGCAGCTGCTGACGATGGAGGAGGAGCTGGAGCGCGCCCGCGCGCTGGTGGCCGCCTACGCCGAAGCGCTCGAGGCGATGACCAGGTCTCGTGACCAGTACCGCGAGGCGACCGAACTCGCGCATGCGGCACTCGCCGAGATCAAGGAATTCCGCGGGGCGGCGTCCCGTGCCCAGGCTTCGTCCGGCGACATGGACGGGGGTGGGCTGCCGCAGCAGCTGACCCGGACGTTCCAGCGGTTCACCGGGGCCATCCGCCCCCGCCGTGCGCGCGGCGAGGTCGCCGCCCCGGCTGCGGGCACGCCCGGGGACGGGCCCCACCCGTCCGGGGACGGTCTCGACACGTCCGGGGACGGGTCCCTCACCCCCGGGGCCGGACCGGGCGCGGCCGCGGACCGGCTCCGCACGTCCGGGGACGGACCGAGCACGTCCGGTGACGAGCACGGCACGGCCGGGTAGACGTACGACCGTGCGGGCCGTCCCCGGACGCCCGCGGAGCTCAGGCTCCGCGCCACACGTTGGCGAACGCCGCGTTCTCGAAGGACCGGCGTCGCCGTACGGCCTCCAGTTCCATGACCGCGTCGTGGACGGCGGCCAGTACGGTCGTCACCGCGTCATTGGTGACCACCGCCTCCTCCTCGGTCTGCTCGCTCTCGATGCCGACGGCCGCGGCGAGGGCGAGGATCACCGGCTCGTCCGCCGCCCAGCGGTGCAGGGCACGGCGGCGGGCCGCCGATTCGGCCACCGTCGTCCGGGGGGCCGCGAACGACATCCGGCGGCGGCGTTCCCGCGTCAGCTGCCCGTCCTCCTCCAGGACGGCCGTGTAAGCCGCGAACAGGTCGCGTCCCCTGCGCCACAGCCAGTCGTCGACCGTCTCGTACGGAGCTTCCCGGTCGAGCGAGGCCACGGCCTCGGCCAGGAGCCGGTCCTCCGGCACGGCGTCCCCGGCCGGCACCACCCGGTCGCCCGTCAGGGTGACGGCCCGCGTGCCCAGGAGATCGATCAGTTCGGCGCCGGCCAGCGCGAGGGACAGGTCGCCCTGCCCCACCGGCCCGCTCGGGTCCACTTCGATGGCGATGATCAAGAGGTCCTTGGCCGTGGTCATGAAGGGATCTCCCACAGGGTCGTCGCCGGCGACAGGTCGCTGAGCAGGTGTCCTGGTACCGCACGGACAACGGACGGGCATCCGGTGTACGGCCGCACGGCACGCTCCGACGTCGTCGTCGGCCGCCGCGGCCACGGATCGGACCGCCGGGCCGACGGGCGTCGGGTCCGGCCGTGGTGGCCTCCAGCACTCGGACTCTAGCGTCCCCGCCCGTCCGGGGCAGTCCGGGAGGGCGGACGACACGACGACGCCCCCCGCGCCGGACGGGGCGCGGGGGGCGTTCGGCCGGCGCCCGTGACGCCGCGGCGGTGCGGACTCAGTGCCGGTGCCCGCCGCCCTTGGACAGCTGCGCGAGAACCGCCCTGGCCATGGCCGCCTCGCCCTTGGCGTTGGGGTGCGCGGGGGCCGCGGGTGAGGCGGGCTTCAGCGGCTCGATCCAGCGGTCGGCGGGCGCCTTGCACATGTCGTGTCCGACCGTGGGCTTGTAGGTGTCGACGTAGCCGGCGTGGTGGAACAGCGCCACGGCGCGCATCACCAGGTTGAGCCGCTTGCCCACGTCACGCAGGTAGGGGAAGTCTCCCGCGGCGAACGGGACGGACGGGTAGCAGCCGCTGCCGTCGTCCGGCAGGAGGTCCGGATAGCCGACCACGAGGACACGGGCGTGCGGGGCCCGGTCGTGGACGGCGCGCAGCACCCGCGCCAGCTTGGGAGCCGTCTGCAGGATGCTCAGGGTCAGCTGGTCGACACCCGTCGCGTTGTAGTACTGGCGGCAGGGGGCGCCCGTCAGGTCCTTCGCGCTCAGGGCGGCACAGGTGCCGATGATGGAACTGAAGCCGACGTCGTTGCCGCCGATCTGCACCGTCACCAGGTCCGTGGAGCGTCCCAGCGCGTTGAGCTGGGGGCCGTTGGTCCCCTGGGCCTTCCACATGTTCTCGGTCGTCGCCCCGCTGCAGCTGACGTCCGTGAAGGTGCCCGGCTTCCGCGCGGCCGCGACCAGCGAGGGGTAATTCTGGTCGGACCGGGCGCAGTTCGCGTCGACCTGACGGGGTATCAGCGGACCGGAGGTGTAGGAGTCGCCGAGCGCCACGTACTTCTCGCCCCGGTGTCCGTGCCCTCCGTCGGCCGCGGCGGGGGACGCGGCGACGGCCCCCAGGAGCAGGACGCCGCAGCCGAGGGCCGCTCCCACCGCGAGGGCGTGCCGTCGTCGTGGGGCCGTGCCGCTCGGGACCATGTGATGGTTCATCAACTCTCCTCCGTCGTCGCTGACACAGCAAAGCCCGGTCAGGGCCCTCGCCGACGCTCCGGCCACGCCGGGCGCCACCACGGCCAGGAGAACGCTGCCCTTGCGGATTCAACATCGCTTGTATACCGGCCGGTAGGGCGCTGGAACAGAGGTCTGACAGGGGCAGCTCGGACGGGCCGGACAGGCCGCCGCTCCGCTTCACGGGAAGGGCCCCCGGGGCCCGGGAGGCGTTTCCTTCCCTCGCGCTCACTCGTTGTCCGGGCATGTCACCAGCTGATCCGATCAACGAATCACCAGTTCAGGGTTCGCGGCGCAGGGCATCGACCTCGGCGCCGACGGCGTCCGCGGGACCGGTGGCGAGGCGCGGCAAGGACGTCACGAGCGGGATTCCGGAACGCCGGGACGCGGCCGGGCGCGGCCCCGCCGGCGAGCACTCCGGGTGGGCCAACCGATGGGCCACCGTGATTTTCTGAGCGGGCGGGGCCGGGCACCGTCGCCCGGCGGGAGTTTCCGCACACCGCGTGCCGAGGAGAAGCGATGGAGACATGGTCGGTCGCCGCCGACGGGGGCCGCCCCGACGGCAGGAGCTGCTCCCACCTGGAGTGGGTGGTGCCGGCCATCGAGGCGTCACCCGGGAGGGGCGGACCCGCTGGCACCCCGGCGGGCTGCGCGGAGTGCGTCGCCCGGGGGCAGCGGTGGGTGCACCTGCGGCTGTGCCTCACCTGTGGTCACCTGGGCTGCTGCGACAGTTCCCGCGGGCAGCACGCCACGGCGCACTACGAACGGACCGGGCATCCGATCGCCCGGTCGGCGGAGTACGGCGAGACCTGGGCGTGGTGCTACAGCGACGAGGTCTTCCTCGAACACCGCTGAGACGGCCGGCGCCACCCGCCACCGCGGGCACCGCCATCGATCCGGTCCCCGCCCCTCGGCACCGCTCCCGGGACACCGTCGCGGACCGGCGGCCCGGAGCCCCGCGCGGCGGCGAGGTGGCCGACCCGTGCCATGCTGGGAGACGCTGATCATGGCGGAGAGCGGGGACGGAAGGCAGCGTGAGGACAGCGACACGGCCGCGCCGGACAAGGATCTGGGACCGATTCGAGGCATCGGATCCCGGGCTGCTGAGGCTCATGGCGGGGCTGCGGACCGTGGGCGCCATCGCACTCACGCTCGCCGTCCTGGCCGTCCTGAGCGCGAATGTGACGCACATGGTGGCCGGAGCCATGGCGGCCATGGTCGGCACCTTCGCCGTCAAGGACACACAACGCCGCGGCCAGGCACTGACGCTCCTGCTCGGACTGCCCGTGGCCCTGGCCGCGATGACGCTCGGTGCCCTGCTCAACAAGACCGTCGTGGTGGGCGACCTCTTCTTCATCGCGCTGATCTTCGCCGCCGTGTACAGCCGCCGGTTCGGCGACCGCGGGACGGCCCTCGGCCTCATCGGGTTCCAGGTCTACTTCGTCTCGCTCTTCGTCCGGGCCACCTTCTCCGCGCTGCCCGGCCTGTGCGTCACGCTCGCCGTGGCGTTCGTGTGCAGCGCGCTGGTGCGGTTCGTCGTCGTGCCGGAGACGCCCGAACGCGTCCTGCACCGGCTGCGCAAGGCGTTCCGTGCTCGCCTGGCCCAGCTCGTGTCCGCGCAGATCGACCTGCTCGACGCCGGGCCCGACCGTGCCGAGAAGGCCCTGGAGGATCTGCGGCGTCACACGGCCCGGCTCCACGAGAGCGCCATGATGATCCAGGGCCGGCTGGCCGAGGGGACCAGCGACAGCGCCACCGCCTCGCTGGTGCAGCGCCGGGTCGCCGACGCCGAGATCGCCGCCGAGCGCCTCGGCGTGCTCCTGCTGACCGCCCGCAGCGCGCGACGGGCCGACACGCTCACCCTGCATCTGCCGCACGCCCCGGTGCCGGAGCCCGGCAACCGCCTCCGGGCCCAGGACTCCGTCACCGCCACCCTGCGCCGCGACCTCGACGCGCTGCGCCTGCTGGTCCAGCGCCCGATCACCGACGACCGCGGCACCGCGCTGGCCCATCTCCGCAACCGGCTCCTCGGCTACCGCGAGGAGGAGAACCTGCCGCAGGCCTCCACGGCTGTCCAGGACGTGTTCCGCGGCATCGGTGAGACGGCGCGCTCCGTGATGGGTCTGCGGCTGGCTCTCGACGGGCCTCAGGACGAGTCCGACGACACGCCCTCGACTACTCGTTCCCGCGAGGAACTGGACGCCGAGAACCTGTCCATCGCCGGGTCGGAGGAGGCCGAGCGGGAGGAGAGCGAACGGGGGGACGGCGGGCCGAGGGGCTGGGAGCGTCCGACGACGCGGACCGCGGTCCAGGTGGCGGTCGGCTCGGCGCTGGCCATCGTCGGCGGCGAGTTCCTCTCCAGTCAGCGCTGGTACTGGGCGGTGCTGACCTGCTGGGTCGTGTTCCTGAACACGGCCTCCACCGGGGAGATCCTCGTCAAGGGCTACCGCAGGCTGATCGGCACCGTCCTCGGGGTCGTCGCCGGGGCCCTGCTGGCGGGACTGGTCGGCACCCACACCTGGACGGCGTTCGGGCTCGTCCTGCTGTTCATCTTCGCCATGTTCTTCACCGCGCCGCTGTCCTACGCCCTGATGTCGTTCTTCGTCACGGCGATGCTGGGTCTGCTGTACACCCTGCTCGACACCTACAGCACCGCGGTGCTGGTGCTGCGCATCGAGGAGACCGCGCTGGGTGCCGTCTGCGGGGTCATCGCGGCGGCGCTGATCCTGCCGGTGCACACCGACCGCCGGACCGACGAGCTGCTGGCCACGGTGTTGCGCCGGCTCGGTGACGTCACCGGCGCGGCGGTGGACCAGCTCAGCGGCGGCCCCTCGCTCGACCTGCTGGACCGGGCGCGTGACCTCGACAAGGCGCTGGACGATCTGCGGTCCTCCGTGCAGCCCCTGACCCATCCGATCACCCCGCTGCGGTCCCGCCGCCAGACGGCGCGCTATCTGGTGGCCCTCCTGGAGACGTGCGCCTATCACGCGCGGTCCCTCGCGGCGACGGCGGAACTTCTCCCCCACAGCAAGTCCGTCGCCGCCGATCCGCGGCTGAGGAGGGCGGGCCGGCGCATCGCGCACAACATCGAGGTCCTCGTCGCCCGCGTGGAGGACGACGACACGGAGGGGGTGGCCGAGACCGGCGCCAGTCTCGCCGCCCTGCTGGAGCCGGACGGGACGGACGGCCCGCGCCACGACCGGGTCACCACCCGGGTCATCCGGCATCTGCAGCGGCTGGACGAGGGCGTGGTCGGCCTGGCCCGACCGCTCGGCGTCCCCGTCTCGACCGGCGAGGCCGTCGCCGCGCCGGGAACCGCGTCGTCCCGGCAGACCACGTCGTCCGGAGGGCCCGCGGCGTAACGGAGACAGGAGCCGGGGGGCCGCCCGCTCCCCGAGGCGTCCGGACGTCCCGCCGCGTGTGCGGGTCAGGCGTGCCGGCCGCCGGTGCCCGCTTCCTCCCGCAGCCGGCTGCCGAGCCGGTGCAGCCCGCGCCGGGCGTGGCTCTTGACCGTCCCGAGGGGCCACCCGGTGAGCTGCGCGATCTGGGTGTGCGTGAGGTCGTCGTAGAAGGCGAGGCTGAGTGCCCGGCGCTGCGGGGCGGGCAGCCGGGCCAGTTCGCGGCGGAGGAGGACCCGGTCGAGTGCCCTGTCGGCCGGGGACACGGAGTCGTGGGCGCTCACGGTCATCGCCGCGCCCGCCGCCGCCACGAGGTCGGCGCGCCGGGTACGGGCCGTCAGCGCGTCGGCGATCTTTCGGCGGGTGATCCCGACGAGCCAGGCGGCGAGGGCGCCGCGCTCGGGCGAGAACCCGGTCCGTCCCCGCCACGCGGCGAGGAAGACCAGCTGGGTGACGTCCTCCGCCTCCGCGGCGTCCCCGAGGGAACGCCGGGCCAGGGTGTACACGAGGCGGCCCCAGCGGTGGTACGCCGCGGCGAGGCACTCCTCGTCGCCGGCGGCGAATCCGGCGGCGAGCTCCTCGTCACCCGGCTGCTCGCCACCCGCGCCGGGCGACTGCCGGGACCCGGACCTCTCCCCCGCGGCGCCGGCGGTCGGCTCGGCAGACCCGGACAGCTCGGTCCGCTCGGTCCGCTCGGTGGTCTGCTGTGCGGTCATGGTGACTGCTCCTCGTGCCGGGCGGAATCAGCCCCGACTCCGGGACGGTCCGCCCCGCCGTCAGGGCTTGCCGTCCCGGAGGTGTCGGGGGCCCCAGTCGTTCGGAGCCGTTCCGTCCCGGCCACCATGCTGAGATTCGATGCACGGCGGCAACTTGCATCGACTCTGCATCGACTAACTCGCATCCAAGGGCGTGCGGGGCACGGAATGCGTCACGGGACGGTGCTGCGTCCCCGCTCGACGGGACAATGGACCGTGGTCCCCGGGCCTTCCGCCGTCGACGGCGGAAGGCCCGCACGGCGGGACCGACGGGAACACCGCCCGACGGAAGGCCACCATGACGAGACCGACCGGAGCGCATGGCTCCAGCCTGCGCGAACGCCTGGGCGACAGCCTCTTCGCCCGGGTGGCGGGACCCGATGGCCCGCAGAACCGCGCCCGGATCCACGGCACACCCGGACCCCGGTGGTTCGGCCCGGACCGTCCCGTCCGCAGGGTGCACGGGGACGCGTCGATGTTCATCGGCGGACTCTCGGCCCTGCTGCTCCAGTCGCTCCACCCGCTCGCCATGGCCGCCGTGTCCGCCCACTCGGGCTTCCGGGGCGACCCCTGGGGCAGGCTGCAGCGCACCAGCACGTTCCTGGCGGTGACGACGTACGGCACCGCCGACAGCGCGCGGGAGGCCTGCGACCGGGTGCGCGCGGTCCACGAGCGGGTGCGCGGGATCACCGGCGACGGCACGCCGTACCACGCCTCGGACCCGCGACTGCTCGGCTGGGTCCACCTCGCGGAGACGGACAGCTTCCTGCGCGCGCACCAGCGTTACGGCGCCCGGCCCCTGTCCGGCGCCGAGTGCGACGCGTACGTCGCGGACACCGCCCGGGTCGCCGTCGCGCTCGGCGTCCCCGACCCGCCGACCGACCGCGCGGAGCTGGCGGCGGGACTGAACGCGTACCGGGGCGAGTTGCGGGCCACCGCGGAGGCGCGGGCCACGGCGCGGTTCCTGCTGCTCGAACCGCCCGTGCCCCTCGTCGCCCGGGTGCCGTACGGGGTTCTCGCCGCCAACGCCGTCTCCCTGCTGCCCTCCTGGGCCGCCGCGGAACTCCGCCTGCCCCGGCTCCCGTTGGTGGACGGGCTGTTCGTACGTCCCCTCGGCGGGGCGGTCACCTCGGTGGTGCGGTGGGCGCTCGCGCCGTCACGGAGCAGGCTGCACTCCGCCGTCGAGTGACGGACCCACCGGTACGTGACGTGGCCGGATCCGTACGTCGAGGCGGCCGAACTCCTCAAGTCCGGGTACCGGGCGGGTCAACCCCCCGGCGCCGGAGCGCGAAGGGCGTCAGACTGTCCGGCGTGTTGAGAAATCTGCCCGAAGCTCCGCCCGGTTTCGTCGGACGCCGCGACGAACTCACCCACCTCACCGAGGCCCTGGGCCGGCACCGGGTGGTCACCCTGACCGGGATCGGCGGTGTGGGCAAGAGCCGTCTGGCGCTGCACACGGCGGAACACGTCCTGCGCACCGGCGCCCGCGGGGTGGCCTGGGCCGACCTGTGGCCCCTCCAGGACGACCGGCTGCTCGTCGCCACCCTGGCCGACGCGCTGGACTTCTCCGACCACACGACCACCGTGCCGCTGGACGCATTGGGCACCTGGCTGGCGGACAAGGACGTCCTGCTGGTGCTGGACTCCTGCGAACACCTGATCGCGGCCTGCCGTCCGGTGATCACCGGTCTGCTCGCCGCCTGCCCCGCGCTGAGCGTGCTCGTGACCAGCCGGGAGCCGCTCGGCCTGCCCGACGAACACGTCGTCCCGGTGGGGCCGTTGCCCCCGGCCACCGACGCCGTGGAACTCTTCTGCCGCCGGGCCTCCGACGCGGGAACGGCGTTGACGGCCCCGGCTGACCTGGTGACCGTCGCCCGGCTGTGCCGACGTCTTGAAGGGATGCCGCTCGCGCTGGAGTTGACCGCGGGACAGCTCTCGCACCGCACGCTCGGGGAGGTCGAGCGGGAGCTCGGGTCCCGGCTGGACATCGCGGTGGACGACGGGAACGCCCTGCCGTCCGGTCCCGCGCGGCACCGGGCGGTGCGGACCTCGGTCGGCTGGAGTCACGAACTCTGCACGCCCCAGGAGCGTCTGCTGTGGGCCCGTCTGTCCGTGTTCCGTGACGTGGTCGACGCGGACACGGTACGCGCCGTGTGTGCCGGGGGCCCGCTCCTCGCCTCGGACGTGGACCGGGCCCTGGCCGGGCTCGTACGGAAGTCGGTGCTGTCGCGCCACGGCGGCCTCCACCGGATGCTCGACACCGTCCGGGAGTACGGACGCATGTGGCTCGACGAACTCGGCGAGAGCGCAGAGCTGTCGGACCGGCACGCCCGGCACTTCCTCGAGCTGGCCCGGCACGCCGACGCGGGCTGGCCGGGGCCGGAACAGGCCCGCTGGTACGGGCGGATCGACCGGGCGAACGCCGATCTGTGCGCAGCGCTCGACCATCTGCTGGCCGTCCGGCCGAACGCCGCGCTCGAACTCGCCGGTCTGGTCGGCTTCTTCTGGAGCTGCTGCGGACATCTGCGGGAGGCCGCCTCGTACTTGGAGGACGCGCTCGCCCTGTCCGACGAGTCCGGGCCGGCCAGGACCAGGGCCATGTGGGCGCTCGGCATCACCCGTGTCCTGCGCGGCGAGCGTGACCCCTCGCGCACCCTCGCCGGACACTGCCACCGGCGCGCGCAGGCCCAGGATGACGACGAGGGCCTCCTGCTGGCCGCGTATCTGCTGGGGCTGACCCATCTGCTCCAGGGTCTTCCGATGACGGCGCGGAGCGAGGTGGACCGGGCGCTGGCGACCATGGGCGGGCCGCCGTTCTCCTCGATGGGGCGCGCGATGTGCCGGCTGGTGCGCGTGTTCGCCCTGACCGCGGAAGGACTGCTCAAGGAGGCGCGCACGGAGGCTGAGAGACTGCGGGCCGACTGTGCCGAGTTCGGCGAGTGGTGGACCCGTTCGTACACGGACTACCAGCTGGCGCTGATCTCCCTCTTCGAGGACCGGCCCGAGGACGCCACCCGCCACGCGCTGTCGATGCTGGACGGGAAGCGGCACATCGGCGACAGCTTCGGCCTCGCCCTCGGCCTGGACCTGCTGGCGTCGGCACTCGCCGCCCGGGGCGACGCGGAGACGGCGGTCGCCGCGTACGGGGCCGGGGAGGTGTACTGGTCCGCCGTGGGACATCCGCAGCGCGGAACGCCGGAGCTGGGCCCGGTGCGTGAGCGGTACGAGGACACCGCCCGCTCGCTCCTGGGCGACGCGTACCAGGAGGCCAGCCTGCGGTCGGTGCTCTGCGACCCCGAGGTGGTGGTGCGGGCGCTGCTCGACGGCCCCGTCCGGGACTCCTGAACCGACTCCGGTCGGGAGCGGCCGTCTTCGTGCATCCGCGCGGGCCCCGGGCGGCGAAGTACCGGTGAACCGGGCGGACCGCCGCTCCCGGACGGTGCTCGAATCGAGGCGAACCACTGGTGACGATCCGCTGTCTCCGCCCACCGGGGCGCCTCACGACGCCGTGCTCCCGGACCCAGGCGCCGCCCGGCGTCGTCCCCCTGGGGGCCGCGCCGTGGACGTGAGCGCGCAGGCCCCGCCGCACGGGACGGAGGCGGGGGTGACCACCGGTTCCCTGGCCCGGAAGCTCGGCGTGTCGCCGACGACGCTGCGGTCCTGGGACCGCCGCTACGGGATCGGACCCGCGCTGCGGACCGACGGCCGCCATCGGCGGTGGACGCCCGAGGACGTGGCCATGCTCCAGGAGATGTGCCGCCTCACGGCCGCGGGACTGCCGCCCGCCGAGGCCGCCCGCGCCGCGAAGGAACGGGCGCGCGGCCGCGCGCGCTCCCCGGCGCTCACGCTCCCGGGGCTCCCCGCCGGATCGCCGGCTCCCCCCGCGCCTCCCGTGAGGCCGGCCTGCCCGCCGGGCGCCATGGCCTCGCGGTCGGGCACCGGACTGCCGCTCGGGGACGCGTGGCAGGAGTGCCGGGGCCTCGCGCGCGCCGCCGTACGACTGGACGCGGCGGCCGTCCAGGGCCTGCTGACGGCCGCGGTCCAGGCGCACGGGCTCGCGACGGCCTGGACCGAGGTGATGGTGCCCACGCTCCGTGCGGTCGGCAGGAAGTGGGAGTCCTCGGGCGACCGGTACGTCGAGGTCGAGCACCTGCTCACCTGGCACGTCTCCGCCACCCTCCGCCATCTGTACGTGTCGGCGGCCCGGACGGCATCGCCGGGGGCGCCGCCCGTCCTGCTGGCCTGCCTTCCGGACGAACCGCACACGCTGCCCCTCGAAGCGCTCGGCGCGGTGCTCACCGAGCGCGGGGCACCGGCCCTGATGCTCGGCGGTGCCGTGCCCGCCGAGGCACTGATCGCGGCGGTACGGCGGGTCGGTCCCTCGGCGGTGGTGCTGTGGTCGCAGTCGCGCTCCACGGCGAACCTGCCCCTCGCCCGGCATGTCGCCGGGACACGATGGGGTGTACGGGGAGCGCGGACGCACAGCCGGGTCCTGCTCGCCGGTCCCGGCTGGGACGCGGACCCGGGGCCCGGACTGCTGCGGCCGGGTCTGCTGGACGAGGCGCTGCGGATGCTCGTCGCGCCGGAGCGTTAGCCGCCCGGCACGGTTGGCGGCGGTCGCGTCGGCCGGCCCTCCCCTCGTCCGGCAGCCTGTCACGGGTACCGCGGCCCTGGTTCAACGGGCCTCGTCGTGGACGGTTCAGGACCTGCCGGAACCCCGGCCGAAGGCTTGCCGGACCCGCTCACAGCTGTCCCGTGCGTGTCCGGGGCGGGTCACGACTTGAGGAACTCCGCCAGTCCGTCCAGGAGCCGTGCCACGTCGCCCTGGTCGTTGTAGGGCGCGAGCCCGACGCGCAGGCCGCCGGTGTCGCCCAGTCCGAGGTGCCGCGACGCCTCCAGGGCGTAGAAGGAGCCCGCGGGCGCGTGGACGCCGCGCTCCGCCAGGAAGTGGTAGGCCTCCGCCGCGTCGCGCCCGTCGAAGGTCAGGAGCAGGGTGGGCGTGCGTTGGCCGGCCCGGGAGTGGACCGTGACGCCGTCGAGTGCCGCCAGTCCGGATTCCGTCAGGTCCCGCAGCTCGCGCTCGTGCCGGTCGATCGACTCGAGCGCGGAGCGGAGGCGCGCCCGGCGTCCCTCCGCCGGGCCGCTGCCGAGACCGGCGAGCAGGTCCACGGCGGCCCGGGTGCCGGCGAGGAGTTCGTAGGGCAGCGTCCCCAGTTCGAAACGCTCCGGGACCAGGTCGGTGGACGGCAGCAGCTTGTCCGGCCGCAGTGTCTCCAGCAGATCCGTGGAGGCCGCGAGCACTCCGTGGTGCGGGCCGAGGAACTTGTAGGGCGAGCAGACGAAGAGGTCGGCGCCGAGCTCCGCGAGGTCCACGAAGGCGTGCGCGGCGTAGTGCACCCCGTCGACGTGGAGCAGGGCGCCCGCGCGGTGGACCAGCCGGGCGATCGCGGGGACGTCGGGGATCGTCCCGATGAGGTTGGACGCGGCGGTCACAGCGACCAGCCGGGTCCGCTCGGTGAGCAGGTCGCCCACGGCCGACGGGGGGAGTTCGCCCGTCTCCGGATCGAAGTCGGCCCACCGGACCACGGCACCGGCACTCTGCGCGGCCTGCAGCCAGGGGCGGATGTTGGCATCGTGGTCGAGACGGCTGACCACGATCTCGTCGCCGGGCGCCCAGTCCTTCGCCAGCGTGCGGGAGAAGTCGTACGTGAGCTGGGTGGCGCTGCGGCCGAAGACGATCCCGGAGGGGTGCGCGCCGAGCAGGTCGGCCATGGCCCGCCGGAATTCCCTGACGAGGGTCTCCGCGTTCACCTCTCCCGGGGCGACGCTGCCCCGGACCGAGAGGGGGCTTTCGAGCGCGCCGGCGATCGCCGCGACGACGGGGGCGGGCATCTGGGTGCCGCCGGGGCCGTCGAAGTGGGCGAGTCCGGCCCGCAGGGCGGGGATCTGGGCGCGCAGCGCACCGACGTCAAAGGTCAACTCGGGCTCCTCCTCGGCGACGTCGGCTCCCGCCCCGTCCGCACGGACACGTCCGGGAGGCGACCGCCCGCGGGCGCGGGCACCGTCGGCGACGATCATCGCAGGCCGTCGCGTGCCCGGGAAGACGGGACCGCGTTCCCGGCCCGCGGGGACCCGCCCGGTCCCGCGGGCGGACGCCGTGCCGGCAGGCCTCCGGAGTGCCGATGGACCGGGAGGGCCGCCCGTGCCCCGGGGAAGCCCGACGACGGTCCGTCACGTCAGGGGGACGAGGACCCGGATGGTCTTGCCGCCGCCGGGGGACGGTTCGACGGTGACCTCGCGGGCGAGCCGGAAGATCAGCGGCCAGCCGTACCCGTTCGGCCGGTGCCCCTCGGGAATCGACGCGAAGCCGAAGGCTCCGGCCGGCACGATGTCGCTGTTGTCGCGCACGGCCAGCCGGATGCCCCCGTCGGTCGGTGTGGCCCGGAATCCGGCCAGTCCCCCACCGTGCCGGATGGCGTTCGTGACCAGTTCCGAGACGACCAGGAGCAGGTCCACGACGGCTTCCTGGCGCACCCCGGCTCCAGGTCTCCCGTACTCGTCCACGAGGTCCCGCACGTACCGGCGTGCCGCCGCGGGGCTCGTCACCTCGGCCGCCCGGGCCTCGAAGGAGGCCGGCGGCGAGGCGGGCGGCCCGGTGAGAGTGGCCCGCTGGAGTGCGTCGTTCTGGTCCGTGATGGTGATGTCCCTGCGTTCGGCTGCTCTCATACGGTTTCCTCGCGGGTCGCGCCCTGCCACGGGAGGTCGGCGGTCCTCATCGCCCGGCCGTCGGGTCCGGCACGCTCATCGCCGTCTCCACGCTGTCGGCGAGGACGAAGAAGCCCTCCGTACCGGTCACGTCGAACAGCCTCCGGACGATGTCTCTGAAGGGCCCGCACACCACCATGAACGTGCCGCAGGCCCGATGGGCGCGCTGCGCTTCCAGGAGGACGTGCAGGATCGACGAGTCCGCGAAGAGGGTCCCCGACAGGTCGACGACCGTGCGCGCGGCGCCCACCCGTCGTGCGAGATCAAGGGTTTCCTCCAGTTGGGGCGCGCTCTCGTGGTCGATGTCGCCGCCGACTCGTACCACGAACGCGTCTTGGGCCTCCGCGTACGTGACGGTGGCCTCCAACTCGTCGGGCATCTGAACACTCTTTCTGGTCTGGTGGTGCGACGGCATCCTTCCGGCCGCGCATCACGGGCATCACATGTCCCCTGTGCGCTTCGGCACGGGAAAAGTATCCGGATGCACGCCTTGGGACACGACGTCCAGTCCGTGGGACCGGGCCGTGCGGCGGCCGCGCCGCGTACCGCCGGCGGCGCCGGGCCCGGGGGTTGCTCTCGGCGGCCGCCATCAGGCGGGCTGCCTCGGCGGCAGGCTCCGGTAGTAGGTGCCGACACGGGCGAGGTATTCGGGGTCCAGCGTCTCGCTGTCGGTCCGGAAGCGCGGAGCCGACTTGATCTCGTCCCTGGTGCATGCCATCGTCACCTTCTGCGCCTGCGAGTCGATGTCCGCGACGACGCCCACGGGTACGAGGACGCTCTTCCCGAACACCCACACCCCCGTGTCGACGACGAGATGGCGCATCCCGGAGTCGTCGGCCTGCCGGTCCACATGCCCTATGGTCCCGTCCGTCGCCTCGACGGCGTAGCCCGTGAGGTCCTGCGCCTCCGGGCTGCGGAAATGCGGCGCGTACGACCAGATTCTCTCGATCGTCATCTTTTCTTCCTCCTGCGTGGCCGGTTCGCTCGGCCGGAACCTCACCCGTGGGGACACCCGGCGGAGAGAGCACGCGGGAGGGGGAAAACCTCTCCAGCGTGCTCCAGAGCTGCAGTTACCCTGCTATCCGGATCGCATTCGGCGGAAATCCCGGTGCGCGGGCGTATTCGCCGTGGCGCGTGACCGCCGCGTACGGCTGTTCGATGGATCAGCCCGTACCGGGCCGCTGCTCACCTGCCGGCCGGTCCGCGGGCTGCTGCTCGACGGGGCCTTGCTCACCGGGGATCCGCGCGCGGGGGGCGGTGAGGTGGTGGAGCGTCCCGGTGACGTTCAGGAGCCGTTCCAGGACGGGGGGACGCTCGTCCAGATGGAGGCGGACGCCTCCCAGGTCCGTCATCCGACGGATCATCAGCAGGGTCGACAGGCCCATGGTGTCGATGGTGTCGAGTGCGGAGAACTCGATACGCAGGTCGGCCGGTTCTCCGCCGGTGTCACGGTGCTCGCCGAGCCACCGCTCGACGGTCTTCAGCAGTTCGTCGGACGACTCGAAGTCGAGGTCTCCGGCGACGTGGACCAGGACGGTGCCGGCCTCGGCCTCGACGGTGAGCGTGAGCGGTGTGGGATGCGAAGGGGTCATGCGGGCTTTCCGGGGCCGGGGAGTCGGGGTGTCGGGGCTCGGCCGGCGAGCGCCTCACGCGCCCGGGCCGGGGTGAGGAGGCCTCGCGAGGTCTCGTTCCGTCGGCCGGGGCGGGGGGCCGGCGCGGCGACGACCGCCTCGTGGATCGCGATGGCGGTGTGTTCCTGTGCAAGGGTGAGCCGGTTCGCCGGCCATGTCGCGCCGGACCTCACCTGTGCGGGGGCGATCGCGTCGAGGAGGACGGACTCGGCGCCGGTGGCGGGTCCTTGGGTGTCGGAGACCGTGGTGGTGGCACCGTGCTCGTCTCCCGGGCGGACCGCCGTCCACCGGCGTTCCCGGACGTGTTCGAGCAGGGTGCCGCCCTGCTGTTCGCCGGGGAGGGACAGACGCGTCATGCGGTGTACCTGCCCCGGGTGTGCCCGTTCACCGCGCTCAGGTGCGCGTGGTGCGGCGCCGTGACCGCCACGGTCGCCATGTCGTCGTGGGCGCCGCGCCCGACCCACTGCGCGGCGAGCATCTGGACGTGCTCGACGACGGCCTCGGCGGGCAGGCCGGCGCACCGGGCCAGCGCGGACTCGAGCCGCTCGACACCGAACAGCTCGTCGCCGAGCGGCCCGCCCCGGCCTTCGGTGATGCCGTCGGTGAAGAACAGGCAGGTCTCCCCCGGGGCCAGTTCGACCCGCGCGGTGGTCGAGCTGATGTCCCAGAAGGCGCCGACCAGGGTCCCCCGTGTCCCCACCGTCTCGACCGTGCCGTCGGCCCGGACGATCAGGGGCGCGGGGTGACCGGCACTGGTGACGCGCAGCCGCACCGTACCGCCGCTGCGCACGACGGAGGCCAGGGCCAGGGTGACGAAGCGGGTGTGATGCGAGTTCATCAGCGCCCCGTTGAGCAGTCCGAGCAGCCGCTGGTGGTCGTCGGCCAGCGGCAGGAGCGCCTGGACCGTGTTGCGGACCTTGCCGGTGAGCACCGCCGCGTCCAGTCCCTTGCCGCACACGTCCCCGAGGACGACGAGGGCCTCCTGCCCCTCGTCGGTGCCGGGGTGGACGTCGTAGAAATCGCCCCCCACGCGGTCCGCCTGGCCGGAGGGGAGGTACTTCCCGGCGAACTCCACGCCGTGCACGCTGCGGAGCTGGGGCGGCAGCAGTTCACGCATCAGGGTGGTCGTGATGGCCGCCTGCTCCGCGTACATGCGCGCCGCGGACATGGCGGCCCCCGCCCGGGAGGCGAAGAGGCGGGCGAAGACCTCCTCGCTCTCGGTGAACGCCGACCGGCGCCCGGAGCGCAGCAGGACGAGCGCACCCGCCGGGACTCCGTGGCCGGGCAGGGGTGTCACGACGGCGGAACGGACCGGGCCGGTGAACCCGTCCGGGACGGCCCACTCGGGAACGGCGGCGGGATCGATCCAGCGTGACGGCACGGGCGGGAACCCGCGCAGGGCGTCGGTCAGACCGGGCAGTTGTTCCAGGTCTGCCTGGACCTGCCGGTGCACCACGTCGCCGTCGGGTCCGCAGTACGTCAACTGCGCCTTCCGCCCGCGCGGTGGTGCCACGATCACGGCGGCGTCGGCGAGGTGCTCGGCGGCCAGGCGAGCGGTGATCTCCATGCAGCGTTCGGCGTTCAGTGACGACAGCAGCGCGCTGGAGGCTCCGGCCAGAAAGGCGGTGCGCCGGCGCTCGCTCGCGAGGGCGTCCTCGGCAAGGCGCCGGTCGGTGTCGTCGACCAGCCACCACATCACGTCACCGCTGTCCGTGCGGGTAGGACGGGCTTCGAAGGTCCGGTCGCCGACTGCTCCGTGGGCGGGGGACGCGGGGGGTCCGGACTCCGCGTCCCCGCTCTCCTCGTCGGGCGAGCCGGCTCCGGCGTGCGCGTCCGCGATCCACTCCGGGACCACACAGCGCAGCCAGGCGCCGGGAACGGCGGCCGGGAACAGGGCGGCCGCCGCGGCGTTCACTTCGACGACATCACCGGACGGGTCGGCGATCAGGACGGGGTAGGGGGCGGCGCCCCACGCCGTATCGGAGGTGATACCGCGCGGGCCGGCGGGAGGCTGCTGGGAAGTGTCCACGAGCGAGGGCGCGTGACTGCGTGCCCACAACCTTCTTTCCGAGAACGAGAACAGTTTCCTTGCGGCAACCATCTCGTGCCGGGCCGCATCACTGCAAGTCGCCCACCACAAGTCTCGTCAAGCCCCACGGGCGCACCCCGTTCGGCGTATCCTCCGCTCCCCCGCCCCTCCGGCCCCACCGGTGTCAGCGCCTGCGACCGCGGGCCGCCCAGCCGCTGCCGATCCCGGCCACGTGCAGGGCGAGCAGGGCCAGTCCTATGAGCATGACATTCGTTGACGTGAACACGTCATTCGTAGAGATGTCCGCGGCGTTGATCAGGAAAGCGATGAACAGCAGGACCGCCGCGACGATGCCGAGCATGATGTCTCCTCTTCCGAAGTGATGATGACGTCCGGATGCCCCCAACACGCCGGCCGACACAACTTCGCCGCCGCCCTTGCCGCGGCCTGCGAGCAATGCGGTCATTTCGGACCACGGGAGACCGGAGGCGCGCCCGGCGACGGAGACATCCCCGCCGGGCGCACCCCGGCGCGCCGCTAGGAGACGGCGGGTTCAGCCGTCCCCTCGCGCTCCGGGGCTCCCGGCTCCCCGCCCGCGCCGGTCGCCCGCCAGCGGTCCTCCTCCCGGACGACGAGCCCCTGGTCCGCCAGCCCCTTCAGGTGCCGCAGGACGGTGGCCTCCTGGAAGCCGACGGCCGCACAGAGTTCGTCCAGACCGGACCCCTTCACACCCGCGCTCGCCAACTGCTCCCACGTACGTACCGCGTGACGGCTCAGCCCGCTCTCCCGCACCCTCCGCAGGACCGCGGGGTACTCCTCGCCCCCCTGGCTCTGCCCGGGAAGCGGCGCGTGGGCGGGCGTCGACACGCCCTCGTCCCCGTGACGCGAGGTCTCGTGGCCGGCGCGCGCCTCCGCACGTCCGGCCGCCGGCTCCCCACGGCCCGCCGCCTTCTGCTCACGGCCGGCCGGCGACGTCACCCGGCCCGCCGCCATCTCCTCACGACCGGCCGTCGCCGGTGGCACGGCTCGCGGCGCCCCGGCCCGTCCGACCGGACGCGGCGTCATGTTCACCGTGCGGTGCCTGCGCCCCTTGCGATGTCGGCTCATCGGTTCCTCATCTCCGCATCGACGATGCTCACGCATGGACAACGAGCCAGTCGGCAGAAAGCCGTTCAGCCGTTCGAATGACACTTGCGGTCGCTCGCGGCGGCTCGGCACGGACCGGCAGCGGCGTCTCCAGGGAAAGGTGTGACCCACAGCAACCGGGGCACTCGCGGTCCTGGAGGTTGATACCGATCGGCTCCCCTGATCGTGGTTCTTCCGCTCGCCCTTCCGCTGTTCGGCGCCGACCTCGCCGTTCAGCCGCTGTGGCGGATCGCCGTCATCGTGCCGGCCGTATGGCTGCTCGGTTTCGTGGGACGACCCGGGGCGCCCGGCGGCCGCCGTGGTCGCCGATACCACTGGTGGCCACGCCGCCGGCACGGCATCCGCGAACCTCCCGCAGGGACATACGATACGAAAGAAGGAAAGAGGGACATCATGGCCTCTGTCACGACCCCGAACTACACGATTCCCGGGATCAGCACGAGTGACGGCGGCAGGATCATCGATCTGCTCCGTACCCGGCTGCACGCTCTCAACGACCTCTCCCTCACCCTGAAGCACATTCACTGGAATGTCGTGGGCCCGCACTTCATCGCCGTGCACGAGATGCTCGACCCGCAGGTGGAGGCCGTACGGGGCATGGCCGACGACACCGCCGAGCGCGTCTCCGCCCTCGGCGGCGTGCCGCAGGGCACACCGGGGGCGCTGGTGGCCGAGCGCACCTGGGACGACTACAGCGTCGGCCGGGCGGACGCGATCGCCCATCTCGGCGCCCTCGACCTGGTCTACACGGGGATCGTCGAGGAACACCGCGCGGCCGTCGCCGAGATCGGCAAGATCGATCCGGTGACCGAGGACCTGCTCATCGGACAGCTGCGCGCGCTGGAGCAGTTCCAGTGGTTCGTGCGCGCCCATCTCGAGAGCTCCGGCGGAACCCTTTCGAACGCCACCGCCCGGACGGAGGGTCAGGCGGCTGAGCTGGCCGGCCGCAGCGGTGAAGGGCAGCAGTAGGGAGGGGACGCTCCCCCGGGCGAGGGCCCGGACCCGTGCGACGGGTCCGGGCCCTCGCCCCATCCCGGCGCGGGGCGCCGGGTGCCGGCGGCCCCGCGCGGGGCCGGCCCGGCCGCGTACGGTGGCGGTGCCGGACCCGCTCCCCGACCACGCGGCCGGGAGCTCGTTCCCGGCGCACCGCCCGACCGCCGGCCACGGGTCGGACGCGCTCCCCCGGCACGGTCACCCGCCGGAACCGGGTGCATCCGGCGGGCCAGTGAGGCCGGAAGGGGTGCTGGGAGACATGCGGGCGCACCCCGGACGAACAAGTTCCAGAATTTCGTGGTGTCGGCCGGCATGACTCGCATAAGGCAGGGCAGACGAGCCGTGTCTTCAGTTCCTTCGGACGATGTGGGGTGGATCGCATGGCAGCCGTGACGGCAGCGATGGCAACGGACACGGCGCGGCACGCGGTGACGACCGAGGGGGAGTCGCTCCCTCTCATCGACGAGCCTCTGAAGGTGAGCCCGAAGGACGCGCGCACCCTGTCGCGTCAGTTCTTCGACCGGCTGGCCGTGCTGGAGGAAGGCACCCACGAATACCAGTACGCGCGCAACACCCTCATAGAGATGAACCTCTCCTTGGTGCGGTACGCGGCGGCACGCTTCCGCAGCCGTAACCAGGACGAGATGGAGGACATCGTCCAGGTCGGCACGATCGGCCTCATCAAGGCCATCGACCGGTTCGAGCTGACCCGCGAGGTCGAGTTCACCTCCTTCGCCGTGCCCTACATCGTCGGTGAGATCAAGCGCTTCTTCCGCGACACCAGTTGGGCCGTCCACGTGCCCCGGCGTCTGCAGGAGGCCCGTATCGAGCTGGCCAAGGCGACGGAGGAGCTGCGCACGCGCCTGGGCCGGACCCCGACCACGCGTGAGCTGTCCGAGCTGATGTCCCTCTCCGAGGAGGAGGTCATCGAGGCCCGCAAGGCGTCCAACGGCTACAACTCCTCGTCCCTGGACGCCGCGCTCACGGCCGACAACGGCGCGGACGGCGAGAGCGTCCTGGCGGACTTCATCGGCGAGGACGACCCGGCGCTCGAACTGGTCGAGGACTTCAACTCCCTGGCGCCGCTGATCGCCGGTCTCGACGAGCGGCAGCGTCGCATCATCCACATGCGGTTCGTCGAGGAGCGCACCCAGGCCCAGATCGGCGAGGAGCTCGGCATCTCGCAGATGCACGTCTCGCGCCTGATCACCCGCATCCTCAAGCGGCTGCGCAGCGGGCTGCTCGACCCGTCGGTCGCCTGACACCCCGGGCTCCCTCCAGGGGCCCTCGTGCCGTGGCTGTTGCCCGCACCGGAATTCCGGTGCGGGCAACAGCCACGGCACGACGCGTTTCTGATCAGCCCGCGCCTACGGGACATGTCACCGGAGATGTCGCGCCGCCTTCGCCCGTGCGCCCGCCCAGCACAGAGCGCGGCCCCGCCCGCAGCCGGGGGGTGGCTGAGGACGGGGCCGGGGGCTCGGGGTCGCCTGGGGGGGGTGGCTTCCTCGAGCGGTCTGTGATTGCGGGTGCCCCGCCCGAAGCGAAGCATGCGCGGCAATTCAAAGAAGTCCGGACCGCAGGACTCGGAGCAGGCGGCGCGGAGCGCCGGCCGGGCACCTGGGTCCGCGGTGGCGCTCCCGCCGGTTCCGCCCGGGCGGGGGCGGGACCGGCAGGAGCGCTCCGGCTCCGGAGCCGTACGAACCAGGCGCCGTCGCATCCCCGGCGCGGAGCGGTCCGCGTATCCGTCGGCGAACCGCCGCTCGGTGGGTCAGCGCATCGGTGTGCCGTGGGGCGCCGTGCCCGACGCCGGGGCGTGACCGGCGGGCCGGGTGGTGAAGACCCCGCGGCCCCGGGTCCGGCTGCGCAACCGCGTCGCGTAGCCGAAGAGCTCGGCCAGCGGCACGACGGCGCTGATCACCACGGCGCCCCCACGCGGTACGGAGCCGGAGACCTGCCCGCGGCGTGCCGCGAGGTCGCCGAGCACCGCGCCCACGGCGTCGTCGGGCACGGTGACCGTGAGATCCACCACCGGTTCCAGCAGCACCATCGAGCAGGCCCGCAGCGCCTCCCGCAGCCCGTTCCGTCCGGCCGTGCGGAACGCCATCTCCGAGGAGTCCTTCGGATGGGTCGATCCGTCGGTCAGTACGACGCGCACCCCGGTCACCGGGTTGCCGCCGAGCGGACCCTCGGCGAGCGCGTCCCGGCATCCGGCCTCCACGGCGCGGACGTACTCCTGAGGTACCCGCCCGCCGACCACGGCCGAGCGGAACGCGAACCGTGCCGCGCCGTCGTCGGCCACGTCGCCGGGGGTGTCCCGGCCGGCCTCCAGCGGTTCCACATCGATGACGACATGGGCGAACTGGCCCGCGCCGCCGTCCTGCTTGACGTGCCGGTGGACCAGCCCGGACACCCCGCGCACGACGGTCTCCAGGTAGGCCACCCGCGGCCTGCCGACACGGATCTCCAGCCCGTGGGCCCGCCGGATCTTCTCCACCGCCACCTCCAGATGCAGTTCCCCCAGACCCGACAGCACCGTCTGACCGGTCACGGGATCGGTACGGACGACCAGCGACGGGTCCTCCTCGGCCAGGCGGGCCAGCGCCGGCATCAGGCGGTCCGCCTCGGTGGTCCCGCCGGCCTCGACGGCCACCGAGACGACCGGTTCGGCGACCGTCGGCGGTTCGAGTACCAAGGGGGACCCGGGTGCGGTCAGCGTCGACCCGGCGCGGGCCGACTTCAGCCCGACGACCGCGACGATGTCCCCGGCCACCGCCCGTTCCAGCGGGGCGTGCCGGTCGGCCTGGACCCGCAGGATCCGTCCGATCCGCTCGACGCGCCCGGCGCCCGACTCCCACACCGTCTCCCCCTTCCCGACCGTTCCCGAATAGACCCGCAGGTACGTCAGCCGTCCCGTGCCGGTGGCGCTGACCTTGAACACCAGTGCCGTGAACGGCGCCCGCGGGTCGGCGGCCCGTTCCCGTTCCGCGCCGTCGCGGGTGCCGCGCACCGCGGGGACGTCCAGCGGCGAGGGCAGATAGGCCACCACCGCGTCCAGCAACGGTTCGACTCCGCGGTTGCGGTAGGCCGAGCCGCACAGCACCACGACGCCGTCACCGGACCGGGTCAGATCGCGCAGGGCGGCGACCAGGGTCGGCACGGTGACACTTCCCTCGGCGCAGAACTCCTCCAGCGCGGCGGGGTGGAGTTCCGCCACCGCCTCCTCCAGCAGTCGTCGTCGGCGCTCGGCCTCGGCGCGCAGCGTCTCGGGCACCGGGCCTTCCTCGGGTGTGTCGCGGCCGTCGGTCCAGACGGACGCCCGCATGCGCGGCAGGTCCTCCACGCCGGTGAAGCCGGACTCCGTACCGATCGGCAGACCGCGCAGTTCCTCGCGTTGCGGGCCAGGATCGTGCTGCGCTGCGCGGAGGGCGGGACGAATCAGCAGCCGGCGGCGCCGCGCCCCGGGCGGCCGTGGCGGCTTCCCGGGGGCGCGGCGTGCGGGGTGAACAGTCCTACTCGGTGTGGCTTTTGACGATGTGCAGGGACACCGGGACCGGTGCCACCCAGTACGGGATGTCGCCGCGCAGGATCACGGACGCCGTCCAGTCACCGGGTCGGCCGAGCTCGCGCGCGTCCAGCGTCACCGTGAACGACGTGCTCTGCCCGGGCCGCAGCCTGAGCTGGTGCACGCTCTCCGACAGCCACGGCACGTCCGACTCGGTCTGGTCGTAGCCAGGGAGCAGGTCCGCCGTGGCCACCGGGATCGGGAAGCGGGACTGGGCGCTGCCGCCCACCCGGTACATGCCGGGCGCGGCTCCGCCCCGGTAGACGGCGGTGGGCGCGTCGGGCAGCCTGCGCCAGGTGTCCGTGCCGGGGTCGTAGGCGTAACCCTCGGCGGTGAGCACCCGGTTCACGCCGACGCGCTTGAAGCCGCCGGACACCAGGAGCTGTCCGTCGGCGGCGGCGTGGACGCCCGCCGCCAGGCCGACGGGCATGTCGGCGATGGGCTGCCAGCTGTCGGACGCCGGGTCGTAGACGTAGCCGGCGCCGGTCTCGACGTAGTCGTGGGTGCCTCCCGCGCAGTACAGCTTGCCGTTGACAGCGCCGCACGCGCCCCAGCCGATGGACTGCGGGTAGTCGGCCGCCTCGGACCAGACGCCGAAGCGCGGGTCGAGGACGTACACGCTGCCGAAACAGTCGGTGTTGTCGCAGCCGCCGACCACGTAGAGCCGCCCGTCGAGCACCGCGCTCGCGGACCCGAACCGGCCCTCGGGCATGTCGGGGCCCTTCGTCCAGGTGCCGTGGACCGTGTCGTACACCTGTGTGGTGCGGCTGACGACCTCGTCGGGGCCCCAGCCGCCCGCGGTGTACAGCCGTCCGTCGATGAGGCCGTGCGCGGTGGCCTGCCGGGGCTCCGGGGCGTCGGCGCCCCGCGTCCAGGCGCCCGCCGACGGGTCGTACACATAGAGCTCGGCGGAGGGGGTGAAGCCGTCCGACGTGCCGAGGGCGGAGTAGACCTTGCCGCCGAGGCTCTCCACCGCGTTGTCCATCACGGGGGCGGGGAGGTCCGGCAGATGCTGCCAGGACGTGCCCGGACCGGAGGTGCCGGGACCGGTTCCGGTGCGCTCGCCGATGCGGACGGTCGCGGTGGCGGTGCCGGTGTTGCGTACGGTCACCTTCCGCGTCACCGTGCCGTGCGGGGTGGTCGTCGCGTCGATCCGTCCGGCGCCGACCGCCAGGCGTCCGGCGTCGAGCACGAACGAGGTCTTCGCGACGGCGTCCCGGGCCACGGTGGCCTTGCCGGACGCGTCGCGGTAGGAGGGTTTGGCCGCCGTGAAGGCGTGCCGGCCGCCGCCCGGGACGAAGAGCCGGTAGAGGCCGTCGCCGACCCGCGGGTCGCCGGTGGTCGCCAGGGTCGGCGCCGAGGCCCCGCCGCCGCTCACCGTGGCGCCGATCAGACCCCGTCGGGTGTTCGCGTCGGTGACGGTACCGCTGAGCACGCCGCCGGGGACGGGCTTCAGGACCCGCTCGGCGACCGTGACGTCGTCGACGGCCCAGAGCATGCCGGGGCCGGTGAAGTGGAAGCGCACCTGTACCGCACGCTCGCCCGCGTACTCGGTCAGCGGGATCTCCACCCGGCCGGTTCCCCACAGCTGCGTCTGGTGCCACACCGTGGTCCAGGTCCGGCCGCCGTCGGTGGTGACGTCCACGTCACCGACCTGGTCCCCGGAGCCCTCGTAGTCGGTGTCGAAGGCGAGTTCGGGGTCGCCGGTGCGGCGCAGGTCGTGGACCGGGCTGATCAGCTGGGTGTCGAGCGCGGTGTCCCAGCCGGCGTGGTCGTTGTCCGCGACCGCGAAACCGCCGGTGCCGCCGGTGTTGTTGCCCCGGCCGCCCGGATCGTCGAAGGACCAGCCCTTGGCCGTGGCGGGCGCGTCGACGACGCTCCAGCCCTGCGGCGCGCCGTCGGTGGCGTCGAAGGTCTGGGTGTCGACGGTGTCCACGCGGAGGCTGTACGCCGGGTTGCCCTCGGCCCAGGTGTCGGCCGGCAGCGCCACGCCGACACGCTGGTCGGCGGTGCCCACGGCCACCTTCTTCACCAGGGACCGGTAGTCGCTGTCGTCGCTGACGACCCGCAGCGTGTACGTCTGCCTCTCGGGCAGGTCGAGCCGGTAGGCGCCGGTGTAGGCGTCCGACCAGACGGGTGCGCCCGGCACGCCGTCGACGCTGATCCTCGCGTGCAGCGGCCAGCCGTGGCCCGAGCCGTCGGTGACGGTGCCGGAGACCCGGTGGGTGGCGAGCTTGCGCAGGGCGAAGTCCGCGGTCACGGCGGTGTTGTCGCCAACCTGGACGTCGGCCGCCTTGCCGGAGGCGTAGCCGTAGGCGGCGACCTGGACCTGGTGGCGGCCGACCGGAAGCGGCAGGGTGTAGCGGCCCGCGCTGTCGGTGGTGGCGGTGTAGACGCCGGAGGTCACCTTGGCCGCGGCGAGGGGTGCGCCGGTCGCCGTGTCGGTGACCTTGCCGGAGAGCGTGCCGTGCGCGCCCATGCGGAACGCCGAAAGGCCGTCAGGGGTGCCGAGGCCGGTCGGGCCGTCATAGCCGGTGCCCGCGGTGCACAGGTACGCCGGGGAGCACTTGCCGTTCGACCCCTTCGTCACGTCGTGCAGCCCGGCGCCGGAACCGGCGTACGGGTAGGCGTTGGGGTACGTCCCGGCGACCGGGGTGCCGGCGTTCGCGTACACGCCCGCGATGATCGGGGCCGAGGCGCTCGTGCCGCCGATGACGCCCCAGCCCCCGGACTGCCCGTAGGTGTCGTAGACGGCGACGCCGGTGGCCGGGTCGGCCACGGCGGAGACGTCCGCGACGCTGCGGCCCGCGCAGCCGGTGTCCTTCTGGAAGGCCGGCTTGGGCTCGTAGAGGGAGCAGCCGGAACCGGTGCCGGCGCCGTCGTGGCTCCACACGGACTCGGACCAGCCGCGCGCGGTACCCGAATCCTTGGTGAGGGTCGTGCCGCCGACCGCGGTGACGTGCGGCGACGCGGCGGGGTAGGCGACGCCGTAGTCGCTGTCACCGGCGGAGGCGACGATCGCGACGCCCGGGTGGTCGAAGTGCACGTCCCCCGCCGACTCCGCGGGGTCCTCGGGGAAGAACGCGTAGTTGGAGCCGTAGGAGTTGGAGACGTACCCGGCGCCGAGTGCGACCGCCTGGTCGACAGCGGTGCCCAGGTCCTCGGAAGAGGCCCGGTCCGCCTCGACCAGCACGATCCGCGCGTTGGGGGCGACGGCGGAGACCATGTCCAGGTCGAGCGAGATCTCACCGGCCCAACCCGGGTCGGGATCCGGGTAGTCGGTGCCGCCGCGCTGGTCCACCTTGGTGAAGCAGCCGTTGGCCTTGGTGCAGGCCGGCAGCCCGTACTGCGCGCGGTAGACGGCGAGGTCGGCCTCGGCGTTGGGGTTGTCGAAGGCGTCGACGATGGCGATGGTCTTGCCCGCGCCGCCGTCCGAGGGCAGGTCGTAGGCGCCGCGCAGATCGGCCGGGCCGAATCCCCGAGGGGCCGCGCCGGCCGTCCGCAGACCCTTGTGCGGGGTGATGTCGGTGCGCCGCAGGCCGAAGCAGGTGAACTCGTGCGGCTTGGGCGGACCGCACAACGGCTCGGCATGGCCGGGCAGTTCACGTGTGACCGTGAAGGGCTTCGCCGTCTTCTCGGGGGCGTCGGCCTGAGCGGGGACCTGCACGCAGAGCGCAGCCAGAGCGGCGGTGCTCAGGACCGCCGCGGCGGCCTTCGGCCATCTTCGCCCGCGAGGCTCGGATCTCCGGGATATGAACAAGTCAACTCCTCTTAACGTCTTGCCTGCAGCAGCACACTCCGTGCCTGATGCGGTGACCGGTCCGGCCTGCCGGGAGCCCGACGCGTACGACGCGGCGCCCCGATGACCTTTTCCAGCCACCGAACTAGATCAGTGAGTTGCAGATACATCCAGAAAAGTTCGCAAGAACTACTGCTTTTTTGACTTCACTTGACCAAGTGAAACGAACGGAACACGGATCGAGAGCGCGAGACTGTGCCCCGCGCCCCCGCGCCCCCGACCCGGTTCCGAGGCCTGGCGCCCGCCGCCACGAGCCGCGGACTCAGGCGGCGATCGACAGCGGACCGCCCCCTGAGTCGAGCGAGCGCGGGATCCGCGCCTCCTCCTTGCGCGCCGAGGCAGGGGCGATACGGCCACCCGCGCGACGGAGGGCGAGACCGGCCAGGTCGTCGGCGGTCTCGTCGAGTTCGTGTCCGATGTGCCCCTGGAACCAGCGGACCTGGACGCGGGTGCAGTGCCGCAACAGGCGGTGATCACGCCCCCGGCGACGATCGTGTCCGCGGGAACGATCTCGGAGGGACCACCGCACCCTCAGGCCTCAGCCGCGCTTCGCGTACGAACGTCAGCCGCCATCGGATGCCGTCACGCGCCCTCGACACGATCAGACGCGCTCGGGCACCGCGACGACGAGCGGGCTCCTCCAGAAATCGCGTCGCCGGGTGAGACTGGTTGCCGCGAGTGTGACGGCGCGACGGCTTCGCGACCCCCATGCCCTCCGTGGCGGTGATTCCGCAGCTCTCACCTGTTCGGGAGGTAGCGGTCGAGCAGGGCCTCGAGCTCATCGATCCATGCCTCGGTCTGATGGAACTGACGGACCTGAGGTGACCCCGGCGGTGTGGACACACCGACAATGGATCTTGCAGATCCGAGGAAGGGTGTCCTGGTGGGACGGAAGTCTCCGTATCCGGAGGAGTTCAGGAACGATGCCGTCGCGCTGTACCGCTCGGCGGGCGGGAAGCGCACGTATGCGGCGGTCGCGGCGGACGTCGGGGTGACCGGCGAGACGCTGCGGAGCTGGGTGCGCCAAGCCGACGAACACGCCGGCCGCGATCACGGTTGTGGCGAGCAGAGCGTGGAGGGCCGGGAGGAGGAACTGGCCCGGCTGCGGGCGGAGAACGGCCGACTGCGCAAGGCCGAGAAGGAGTGGGAGCTCGAGCGGGAGATCCTGCGCCGGGCGGCGGCCTATTTCGCCAAGGAGATGAAGTGAAGACCCGCCGCTGGGACTTCGTCTCCGCCCATGCCGAGACCTTCGGCGTCCAGCGGATATGCCGGGTCCTTCGGGTCTCGCGCTCGGGCTACTACCGGTGGATCGCCGGTGCGAAGACCCGCCAGGAGCGGCAGGCCGCCGACGACGCCCTGCTCGTGGAGATCCGTGAGGTCCACACCGAGCACAAGGGAACCTATGGTGTCCGGCGCGTCCATGCCGAACTGCGCGGCTTCGGGCGCACCGTCAACCGCAAGCGCATCGAGCGGCTGATGCGACGGCACGGCGTCGAGGGACGGCACCTGCGGCGCCGCAAGCGCACCACCGTCCCGGACCGGCTCGCACCGCCCGCCCCGGACCTCGTCCAACGCCGGTTCACCGCCGCCCGGCTGGACGAGAAGTGGTGCGGCGACATCACATACGTGCAAGTCGGCGGGACATGGCTGTATCTCGCCTGCGTCATCGACATCTGCTCACGCCGGGTGCTCGGCTACTCGATGGGCCACCCACATGCGCGCCGAACTGGTCATCGACGCTCTGACGATGGCGGTCGCAACCCGCGGCGGCAACGTCACCGGAGTGATCTTCCACGCGGACAGGGGAGCCCAGTACACGTCGGCGGCGTTCGCGCAGGTCTGTGACCGTTTCGGGATCCGCAGGAGCATGGGCCGGGTCGGCTCGAGCTACGACAACGCCCTCGCCGAGTCGTTCTGGCAGGGGCTCAAGAGGGAGACGATGCACCAGCGGATGTTCTCGACGGTGCGTCAGGCGAGGCTGGAGATCTTCCAGTGGCTGACCTACTACAACGCCCGACGGCGCCACAGCGCCCTCAACTACCTCTCGCCAGCCGAGTTCGAACAGCAGCACCAGCGAGGACGTAAACTCACACTCGCCGCATGAACCCCTGTGTCCACACTCCGGGGGACACCTCACCCACTCCTGATCGGTGAGTTCATGGCGACGTATCACCCCACCATGATCCACCATCCGATGATCTTTGAAGACGGACCCTAGTACGAGCCACCGTTCGAGGCCAGAAGAAAAAGAACAAGCTGAGAGCCTGTGTCTGAGCCTGGCATGCCAAGCGGGTCTTCCCTATTTATGCCGTGATCTTTCGCCAGTTCCCGGCACAATGGCCGCTATGGGACATGGGGGGGCTGGCGGCAGACCAAGACGTGTGAGTGTGTGGTACCTGGTGTTGTTCGTGTCGGGCTCGGCCGTGGCGCTGGGACTGTCTGAGATCTACGAACTGGAAACACCCGCGATTGCCGTTGGAGTGGTGCTGGGCCTGCCTGCGGTCTACCTCGCCTGGGCAGCCTTCCGTGCCGACCGGGTGGAAGCGGCCGCCATCGACGAAGACACGGCCGCCGTGAAGCTGGCCGAGGCGGTCACGAAGTGGTTGAACGAGGAGGCGCGCTTTCGCCGCATCTACGAATCTCGGCCGTTGCCGGTGGCCTGGCGGGCAGCGGCCGAGGACTTGACGGAGCACTGGCCGGATGTGGCGGATTTGGCTCGGTCCTGGCCGGGGGGAGGGCCCGGCGACCAGGCCCAGTGGGCGCAGGACGCTGCAGGGCTATCTGGGCAGGATGCCGAAATCGGCGACATTTTCTTTGGAAAGGTGCCCACCCGCCGACTGGTGATCCTCGGGGAGCCTGGCGCAGGCAAGAGCGTGTTGCTGGTCCGGTTGCTCCAAGACCTCATGGGACGCCGCAGCGACGGCGACCCGGTGCCCGTTCTGTTCTCCATCGCCTCCTGGAACCCCCGCCAGCCGTTGAAGGATTGGCTGGCCGAACAGTTGCGGCGGGAGTATGAGCGCCTGAGTAACACCGCGCCAACTCTGCTCACCACTCCCCGAGAGGGTCCCGGTGACCTGGCACAGGCACTGGTCGACCACGGCCGGATCCTGCCTCTGCTCGACGGCTTCGACGAACTTCCCCCCGACCTGCACCCGGTAGCGCTCAAGGCCCTCAACTGGGCGCTGCCCACCGATCAGCCCCTGGTCCTAGCCAGCCGAACCGCTGCCTACCGGACTGCCGTGGCCGCCCACCCTGATACCTGGATGGGTATCAAAGGTGCTGCTGCCATCCAGTTGCTCCCCCTGGAGCCGCCGCACGCAGCGGCCTATCTGCGCCGGGGCGCCGACGCGCGCGCCGCTCGCCGGTGGGACAGGGTGATCGCCTGCCTGGGCACCGATACCCCAGTTGGGCAGGCATTGAGCACCCCGCTGGGCTTGTTCCTGGCTCGTACGATCTACGCCCCTACCCCACAAGCCGCATCCGTACTCGAACCCCCGCATCCGGACGAACTGTGCAACACCAGGGTGTTCCCCACCCGCGCCGCCGTATACACCCGCCTGTTCAACGCCTTTATCCCTGCTGCCTATGGCCCCGACCATCGCCGGCCACCCCGCTGGTCTGTTGGCCAGGCTCAGCAGGCCCTCGCTGTCCTTGCCCGGCATCTGGAAGCACACCGGGGAGGCAGTACCGATCTGGCCTGGTGGGAACTCGGTTCCACGGCCCCTTCAGCGCCTCAGTTCCTCACTGCGGCGCTTGTGCCCGGCCTCATCGGTGCTGTCACGGTCGGTCTCGTTGTGGGCGTCAGTTTCGGGTTCGTGCTGGGGCTTGTTGGGATGCTGGCCGGTGGCATCGTGGCCGCGTGCGCCTCCCTCTACGGGTTCGACAGCGCACTACCGGGGCAATACCCAAGCCGCCGATACCGCTCCGGCCTAATGCTTGGGCTCATGGCGGCTCTCGTAACAGCGCTTCTTGCGTATGTGTTCGTTGGTGGCCGGGCTGCCCAGTACGTCGGCGTGATCGTCGGAGCCGCGTTCGCGGCCTTGGCAGGAGAGTTGACCTTGGGAAGGGCTGACCTGGCCGAGAGGGTCGGTCCGGAGGTCCTGATTGCACAAGATCGCCGTAGCTTCTTCCAGATCGTGCTGATATACTCTCTCGGCTTCGGGCTCCTAGGCGTGTTTCTGTGCGGGCTGACGGGCCCATTTCCGGGCATACCGGCGTTCGGGATCGGTGGAGGGCTGGCCGTCGGGCTCACTGCTGGATTCGCGTACGGATTCGCTGCCGGATGCAGGGAGACGGCATGGGCGGCGTTCGCTGTAGCAACGGCCTGCCTCACGGTGTCGAGCCGACTCCCATGGTCGTTGATGGGGCCTTGGTCGTTGATGGCGTTTCTCCAGGACGCCCATGAGCATCGCGGCGTTCTGCGCCAAGTCGGTACGGTCTACCAGTTTCGCCACATCGACCTGCAACGACATCTCGCCCGGCAACAGCGTGGATCCCAATCTGGCCCTTGAGCTTGATGTCCTTGCTGGGAATGCAGACCGGCTGCCCAGTCGGGGATTCCCAGCGGTCGCTCTCGGTTCACACGGTGCTCGTATGGGCAGGGACGGGATGCCCCGGCTGCGGCTGGTCGTGGTCACGGACGACGATGCGCGGCCGCGGTTGTGTCGGGGGTGCGGTGGTCCGCTGATGCCGTCGGCGAAGGTGACGGCGGTGTTCTGCTCGTCGGCCTGCCGGTCGCGGCATTGGCGGCGGATGCGGCGGGCTCGGGCGAGCACCGAGGCGGTCCAGGCTGGTGTGACATCCAGGTGTCCGGAGTGCGGGGCGTCGTGGACGGTCGGGGTCGAACGTCCTGCCTCGGCAGTGTACTGCTCTCCCGGCTGCCGCAAACGGGCCTGGCACAGGCGGCGCGCGAAGGTCGACTCCCCGGAGAGCGTCCAGGAGAAGGTCGAAGCGATCCACGACCTGGCCACCGACGACGCGGTCGCGGCCGTGGTGACCACCGACTTCCTGCGCCGTCCGGCAGTCGCCGACAAGGCCATGGCCGATGACACGGCCCGGCACGCGGTCAACGAAGCCCAGTTCGACCGTTTCCGTCAGCAGGCCCAGTTCGTTCACGAGGAGGCTGCCCCGCAGCTCCAGCGCATGGAGCACAGCGCCCTGCAGGAGGCCCGCCCCGCCGGACTGACCGTCACCCAGCTGATGGCCGCCACCGAACGCACCCGCGCGCAGATCCACACCGGGCTCGCGCACCTGCGCCAGGTCGCCGCCGCGCGTGGTCTGCCGCCCGTGACCTGGGACAGGAAGTGGGGATATCGGCTGCTGGACGACGCGCCGGAGGTGTGGATCGGCTACGAGCGGGCTTTCTTCGGCACCGTGCACCACCGCGTCGCCAACTTCATCGCCGGGATCCTCCTACCGCACCAGACCAAGACCCCCGACGACCCCTATATCCGCACCGTCATGGCGCAGATGGGCGCGATCGAGTCCACCCTTCAGCTGCTGGCCAACCTGGAGTGAACCAGAGCAGGAAGGCAGGCAACAGGCCGCGACCGCACCGCAGTTGGCTCCTGACCCTCAGATCGCGGCCCCACCCTCGTGATGCTGCCGAACTACCGCTACCCCTCCGACACCAGTGACGTGGAATGGTTCCTGCTGGAGCCCCTTCTCCCCGTTCCCGCATGCCAGACCCCCAAGGGCGGCGCCCCGGAGAAGTGGCCCCGGCGCCGTGTGGTCGACGCGATCCGCTACATCACCGACAACGGGGCGAAGTGGAGGGCGCTGCCTGCCGACTTCGGCATCCCCTGGCGCACCGTGTTCGGGTACTTCGCTCGCTGGGCGAAGGCCGGCGCTCTCAAGCGGATCCTCGACCAGCTCCGCCGACGGCAGCGGCTGCGCCGTCGACGCTGTCCCTGGCCGGTCCGGGTGATCGTGGACTCCCAGTCCGTCAAAGGCGCGGAGACGGTGTCGAACGCGACGCGCGGATACGACGCGAACAAGCATATAAATGGGCGGAAGCGGCATCTCCTGGTTGACCAGGACGGCCTGCTCGTCGACCTGCTCGTCACCCCCGCCGACGTTCAGGACCGCGACGCGGCCCGCATCCTGCTCACCCGCCTCCACGCCGAGCACCCCGAAATCGTCCTGGTCTGGGCGGACAACGGCTACGGGGGCGAGGAGTTCAGCACCTGGGCCCGGGACACCCTGGGCATCACGATCAAGGTCGTTCCCCGCCCCAAGGACGCCAAGGGCTTCGTTCTGCTGCCGAAGCGGTGGGTGGTGGAACGGAGCAACTCGTGGACCATGCGGGCCCGGCGCAACGCGAGAGACTACGAACGTCTGATGTCCCACGCCGAAGGCCCACATCCAATGGGCATTCACCACTCTCATGACCCGGCGCCTGGCCCGTCCCCGCCGCCAGACCGAGGCACCGACGGTCACCCTCGCAGCCGCATGAAGACCAGCGCGCTGCTGCTGCCGTTCGGAGCGGCGACCATCGACGCCCAACCGAACGGCAAGTGGGATCACTACCACCCTTCACACGCTGCGACCTGCGAAAAGAGGATGTGAAACAGCTTCTCACCGGTGACCGAGGGGATGGTGACCCGGGTAGCGGTCGGCCGGTACAGGGCGTCGTAGGAGCCGATCTGGCTGATGTACGACTTGCCGGCGGTGCCGGATCCGCCGACGTAGCGGATCGCTGAGGTCGGCTTCCCCTTCATCAGGGAGTCATAGGTCCACCTGGCGAGCTGGTGGTCGGCGTCCTGGACGGTGCCGTCGTACAGGCCGGTCTTTCGGCCAAGGACGTCGTAGGTGTAACTGAGGGTCTTCGCGTCTTTGGTGCCGACGGCGGTGGTGGTCGAGGCGACCTGATCGACGTCGTTGTAGACGGTGTTGGTCGTGCCGGTGTCCGGGTCACTGGAGGAGGTGTTGCGGCCCATCAGGTCGTAGCCGTAGGACCAGGTGTTGCCGTCATTGTCGACGACCTCTTTGAGACGGCTCTTCTGGTCGTAGTTGTACTTGATGGACGTGTAGGAGCCCGACGGGCTGCCGCTGTCATACTGTCGGGTCTCGGTGGTACGGCCAAGTGAAGCTTCCCCGTGATCTTGGACACTCGATGCTTACGCTGCGAGGGCGCGTCCTTGCTCGTGTCGCTGTCGGGTCTCCAGCAGGGTGAGGTAACCCCAGACCGGATGCCTGCGCAGACGCTTGCGGTTATAGAAGGTCTCGATGAAGGCGAAGATCTCCGCGCGGGCACTGGCCCGGTCGGGCCAGCGGCGGGTTCCGATCTCCTCCTTCAACAGTGCGAAGAACGACTCGGCGGCGGCGTTGTCGAAGCACAAGCCGGTGCGCCCCATGCTCTGCCGGAGCCTAAGCCGGCTTATCTCACGGCGGAGTTCGTCGGAGGTGTATTCACTGCCGCGGTCCGAGTGGGCGATGCATCCGGGCTGGAGCCGACTGCGTCCGGCGGCCATCCTCAGCGCATCCACAATCAGGGATGCGCGGTGGTGGTCGGCCATCGAGTAGCCGACGATCTCGCGGGTGGCGAGGTCCAGCCAGGTCGCCAGATACAGCCGGCCCTCGTCGGTGGGGATGTAGGTGATGTCGCCGACCACCTTCATCCCCGGCGCACTCGCGGTGAAGTCGCGGCCGAGCAGGTCCGGGGCGGGCACCGCCCTTTTCGCCGGGCGGGTCAGGCTGCGGCGCTTGCGCCGTGTGACGCCGCTGATGCCGCGTTCACGCATGACGCGCTCTATGCGCTTGCGGTTGATCCGGTGTCCGAGCCGCCGCAGCCCGGCATGGATCCGCGGCACCCCATAGGCACCGCGGGAGGCGCGATGCAGCACGGTGATCTCGTGGGCCAGGGCGTCGTCGGCGGCCTGCTTCGCCCGCCGGCCAGCCACGCGTAGAAGGAGGAGCGGACCACCTTCAACAGTCGGCACGACAGAGCAACATCGTGGGTGGTCTTCTCCGCCTCGATGAACGCGTACACCTCGCTCACCGATCGCTCTCCTTCGCGAAGAAGACCGCCGCTTTTCGCAGTACCTCGATTGTCTCCGCCTGCTCGGCGGCCACCCTCCGCAGCCGGCGCAGCTCTTCGCGCTCGGCCGTCGTCAGTTCTCCCGGCGCCCCCTGCCCGCGGTCGGTCGCATCCTGCTTGACCCAGTTCCGCAGTCCCTCGGCGCAGACCCCGGGCCGGCGGGCCACCTCGGTCACGGTCTTCCCGGACGAGTGCACGAGCGCGACCGCGTCCCGTTTGACCTCCTCCGTGTACTGCCTGCTGCGGTTGCTCTTACTTCCCACCTGGCACTACTTCCTCTGGAACCTCATGTCCCAGTCTCCAGGTGTCCACGATCAAGGGGAAGGTTCCCGGGCGACTGGCGGTATCGATGCTGACCTGGTCTAACGCGTCACGTAAGCGTTCGGGACGTGCTCGGATCGGGGCATCGGAGAGCCGCTTGGCACAAGAGACGCTTTCAGGTGGCCAAGATCGTCACGCGGTCGAGCTGGACAGCCGTCGGCGACGAGGCGATGGCGCCGACCGCGTCCTTCGACCGGTCGTCCGCCACCTCTCCGAAGATCGTGTACTGCCCGTTCAGATGGGGCGCCGGAGCAAGGGTGATGAAGAACTGGGAGCCGGTGCTGTCCCGGCCCAGATTCGCCATGGCCAGTTGGAACGGCCGCTCAAATGAACGGTCCGGATGGATTTCGTCGGGTATCCGGTATCCGGCGCTGCCTTGCCCAGTGCCCAGCCGATCGCCGCCCTGGACGACAAAGCCCGGCACACGGCGGTGGAAGACCGTGCCGTTGTAGAAACCGCCCTCTCCGGTGGCCCCGGTCAGGGGGTCGGTCCAGGTGCGGCTTCCGGTAGCCAGGCCCACGAAGTTGTCCGCGGTGTAGGGGGCTTCGTCGGGGCGCAGTTCGAGGTGGATGTCGCCGAGCTCGGTGCGCAGGACCGCGGCAAGGGATCGGTAGGTCCTCAAGGAGGAGGAGAAGGGACGGCGGGCAGGCGTCTGGCGAATCCGTACTGGGGAGTCGCGCAGCGGGTCACTCAGGGGGGCGAACACGCCCCGGTCGCTGCGGTCGCCGCATCCGACCGTGCCCGGTGCGTTTGCGTACAGGCCGGTTGCGCTCCATCCCGATGGGTCGGTACGGACCTCAGCCGGCGCGGCCGGGCGCGACCCGAGCCACATCGGATGGCCCTCCGCCGAGTCGAGGCGCTGTGCCTGCCACAGTTCCCCTACTTCGGCCGAGGCGTGGGTCAGCAGGGTGTCGAGATCGGTCGCCGCTTGGGCGTCCAGCACCTCACGCATGGTCGTTGTGTCGTGGTACTTGTCGAAGAGCGAGCCGTTGTTGTGCTCCAGGGTGAAGCACTGGTCGACGAAGACCCGGTCGGGCAGCTCGTGCCGGACGTAGCGCCGGACCATGGCGGCCACCGGTGCCCACGCTTCTCCGCCGAACTCGACGCCCGGACCGGCGAATGCCTCCGTGGCGAGCTGCAGCGCCCGACCGTGGCCCATCTCGCGGCGCAGCCGTTGCCATGTGACACGGCTGTCGCCCTGGTTGATCTCCGTGATGAAGTCCGCCAGTTCCTGCGGATGGTGGTGCGTTCTGGCTCGTTCGTAGTGTCCGAGCTCGTTGCCGATCACGTTGTCCAGATGCCCCGCCAGTTCAGCGCACAGATGGGGCAGCCAGCGGAACAGTCGTGCTCTGGCCGTGCGGTCGCCCGCCGCGGTCAGCCATTCCAGCAGGTAGAAGTCGGCGGCGAGCGAGGAGGGGTCGACGGAGTCGACGAACCAGCGCGGGCTGTGTGCGGCGAGGTTCTCGGCCATCAGGGTCAGGGCTTCGGCGCGGTCGACGTCGCCGTCGAGGTATCGGGGCCAGTGCCGTTCGGCTACGGAGTACAGGCGCGCGTAGCGCCACTTGGTGCCGAGTACGTCGGCACAGGGACGGTGGGCAAAGTCCACCGCCCGTACCAAATGGCCGGCGGTCATTTCCACGAGGATCTTGGTGAGGAGAACCCGCAGCCGGCGCTGGTATGGAGAGCTACCGGGCATGCGGCGGACCAACTCGGTGGACAGGTGGCAGTCGGGGACGGCCCCGGATTTCAGCTGCGCCCAGCCCAGCATGGTCAGGACGGCGTCCGCGAGCGTCGATCCACGGAAGCGGCGGCAGTCAACGTAGACGCCCGTGGCTTTGCCCGCGTCGACCAGGAAGCCCGTGGCTGGCGGGGCGGGCGCGAGCGGCACGAGGTGGAGGTCCAGCGTCCGCTCAGTCTCGTTGGTGCCCAGCGCCGCGCAGAGGGGAGCCAGGTAACGCTCGGGCGGGAGGAAGTCGTTGATCTCCGCAGTCGCCTGCTTGCGGACGTCCTCGAACCGGTGGAGCGCCTCGGCGAGGGTCGGCGCCGCGGCGGTCAGCGCGGTGGTGACGAGTTCCGTTCCGGGACGAAGGCGGTCGTCGTCGACGAGGGCTATGAGGTCCTCCGGTTGGCGGGCGGCGGCCAGGAACGCGGGCAGGCCGGAGCCGACGGTCCGCGCCCATGACCGCAGTCCGTCAAGGAACGGGTCCGTCTCCGGGGTGACCGGCCGGGGCAGGAAGTTGGGCTCCCAGGAGCCGGTGCGGCCGATCAGCTCGCGCTGCAGGGCGAGTGCGAGGTCGAGGGTGGTGCTGCGCTTCTGACGGAACTTCACATCGCTCCCCAATGTCCGCCCGTCTCGGTGAGCAGACCCGCTTCCCGCAACTCGGTCGTGATGCGCCGGCACCGCTCGTCGGTCAGTCCGGCGAACGCGGGCGCCTCCTTCGACAGTCGCAGCGAGTGCTCGGTGACGGTCTGCGCAGAACGCCCGTCGCTCAGGCCCCAGACCAGCGCCGCGTCGGGCGGCAGGCGGAAGTGCCGGCCAGCGGGCTGGACCAGCGTCACCATGTCGTCGTAGGCGCGCGGGAGAAACGCTGGGGACCTGCGCAGCGGACCGCTCCCCGCGGGCCAGGCGGGCCAGCGGGAGACGTCGACGCCCTGCCAGCCGAGGGTGGCCGTGGCGATCAGGCAGGTCTGGGCGAACGACGTCAGCGCGGTCAGGCCTGCATAGGGGTCGACGGCCAGGGGGTCGTCCCGCAAGAGCCGTTGGAACTCCGGGAAAGGGAACCCGTCGGGGCCGCTGCGGGCGAGCTGCCGCCACACCCATTTCTCGCCGAAGTAGAGGTCCCCGCCTGCCGCGGCCAGCGCCTTCCCCGCGCACACGAGGGCGCGCCGACCGGCGAGCGCGGCCGCGTCCAGGTCGGACGGGTCGTCCGACTGGCGCAGTCCGAGGCAGTCCTCGGCCGCGAAGAACGCGGCGAGCATCCAGTTGTTCATGACCAGTCGGGAGAGCCGCAGAGGATGCTCGTCGAGTCGTTTACGCAGCGCGGCCAGCGTGCCCGAGTCGGTCACGATGTCACCGGTGCGCAGCCGGACGGTCAGCGCGATCTCACGGTCCGACAGCGTCTCCCCCGCCGGGTCCGAGTGCAGTCCCGTGCCAAGGACTCGGTCGACGAGCGACTCCAGGGTGTCCAGGGAGAGATGCTGTACGTCGACACGGATGTCGTCGGCGAACATCTGCTGCCGTTTCTCTCCCGCCGGGGCGCCGACCAGATAGACGTCGATGTCGCTGGTGGCGCTGCCCAGCCCGACTGCCGAACTGCCGGCGAGGAACGCGGCGTCCGCGTGTGTCGACGCGGCCAGGCGGGACACGATGCTCCTGCCTAGGCGCACTCGGTCTTGGGCCGATGCAACTGCTGTCATGCGCTCATCCCTCCTTGGCACGGGGCCACGACGGCTACCAGCCGGGGTTCTCCGGCAGTGCGAGCCCGAGGTACTTGCTGTCGTCCGACACCATCACGTCGGCGCGACAGCACTGTTCGAGGAAGGCCGTCACCTCGTCCTCGGAGACTGACACGTCATGTGCCGCCAGCAGGCGGGCGATCGCCGCCGCTGAACGGGGCGCGTCTCCGCAGGCTTCGTAGGCTTCCGCCTTCCAGCCCGCGAGGACGGCCCGCTTGGGCTGGTCGGTCCTGCGGTCGATCAGCGTCAGCTTCCCGGGCAGCCGCTGGTAGACGAGGCTGGGCTTCGACTCGGCGAAGCGGGTCTGCCATGTGGAGACGGCGGCGTTTAACGCGGTGACCGTCTCGTGGGACACGGTGCCGGACGCCTCGTAGTCGAAGAAGTACGCGATCTTCTCGGGGTCCAACGAGGCCGGGTAGACATGGCCGTAGCTGGCCCGGGGCCGGACCTTGTCGATGGGGAAGGACGGGTCGGTGAAATAGGGGCTGAAGCGTTCCAGCCAGATCCTTCCGCAGCCCCCGGGCGGCTGCAGATGGTGCAGAAGCGGGAGCAGGCGCAGCTGCTCGGCGTAGTCTTCCTCGGTCTCCCCCGGGAATCCCGCCAGGATGTTCCAGGCCACGTCGATCCCGTAGTAACCGGCCCATTTCAGGAGCCGGATGTTGATCAGCTTGCTCGCGCCCTTGCGCATCAGTTGCAGCACATGGGTGCTGAGGCTCTCGATGCCGGGCTGGATGCGGAGGATCCCGACGCTTTTCAGGGTCGCAAGCTGCTCCCGGGTGAGATTGGCCTTCACCTCGAAGAAGAGGTTCACGTCCCAGTGCTCTCGGGCCAGCAGCGTGCAGAGCGACGAGAAGTACCCCATGTCCAGGATGTTGTCGACGGTGTCGACATGCACCACCGGGTAGTCGCGCAGCAGCGCGCTGAGCTCGGTGAACGCGCGCTCGCCGGACTTGGAGCGGTACGCCATGCCGAGCGCGTTGAGACCGCAGAAGGTGCAGTGGTGTTTCTGGCCCCACCAGCATCCCCGGGAGAACTCGACCGGCAGTCGTACGGGCGCCCGGCCGAGCAGCCGGGCGCGGTCGAAGCGCTCCAGCCAGGCGAAGTAGTCCCGATAGTCCGGGGTGGGAAGGTCGTCGAGGGCCTGCGGACGCTGCGCGTCGGCGGCCTGCGGCGCGTGCGTGGTGGCATGCCGCAGGACGCCGGTAATCGGGGTGTCCGTGCCGTCGGCGATGTTCTTCAGCAGGGCGGGGAACACGATGTCGCCCTCGCCGGCCACCACGTAGTCGAGCCAGGGCAGCTTCCTCGCGTACTCGGCGCCCATCTCCCCGTCGAAGTTGGCGCCTCCGTAGACCAGGGTCACACCGGGGTGGAATTCCTTGATCTTCCTCCCCAGTGCGAGGGACGCCGTGTTCTGCATGAACGTGGAGGTGAACCCGATGACGTCGTACTCTCCCCACACCGGTTTGGCCGCGCATGCGGCGATCCAGTCCGGCAGCGTCTTGCGGCGCATCTCCACGAGGTCCTCGAGGCCTTTTCCGGTGAGCTCGTCCCAGATGGACTTCACTTCCGGATATTCGGCGAAGTAGTCGTCGTCCGGGGTCACTTCGCCGAACGCGGCGTAGGAAAAGAGCCACTCCCCCATCAGGTGCAGCCGTTCCGAGGCGACGTTGGCGATGGTGTCGTAGGCCTTGCTGCCGAAGAAGGAGGCGAACTCGATGTTGAGGTAGTGGCTGTCGCACTCGTGCCCGGCCTCGCGGGTGATCGACTGCAACAGTCCGCACTGGATGGAGGGCGCATGGATGCGCGCCCAAGGCATGTTGATCAGGGCGACACGCAGAGCCTTGCCGGGCGGTGAAGCGGACGCCGCGTGGTCCGCTTCGGTCCGCACGGCCAGGGGCAGGCGGATGATGCTCATCGGTTTCCCCTCGGGTCTGGGCAGCATCAGTCACTCGAAGTCGTCGTGGCCGTATCTGCTCGCGCGCCGGGCCTGGAGGAGGATCGACAGCGCGGCGAGGACGGTGAACCCGAGACCGGCGGCGACCTCCAGGCCCAGGTCGCCGAGCCACGGCCTGCCCTCCATCCCCGCGCGGACGGCGTCCAGGCCGTGCCGCGCCGGCAGCACCTGGCCGATCGCGTCCACCCATCCCACCCGGCCGGGCGGGACGATCGCGCCGCTGCACAGCATGACCAGGTAGGACAGGACGTTCGGGGCCACCACGTCGGCCCGTTTGCCGACCGTCATCGTCGCCCCGGCGAGCCCCAGCACGCTGAGCGTGAACGCGATCAGCGCGTACACCCACGCCCAGGGCAGCAGTCGCAGGGCGAAGTCCGTCATGCCGAGCAGGGGCGCCGCGATTGCGCCCTGGACGACCAGGAGGACCCAGCCCATGACGGGGTAGGGCAGCACCCGGGCGATCTGGGTGACGGTGGGCGACAGCGCGCCGGTGCGGACCCGCGCGAAGGTGGCGTACTGCTTGTCCAGGACGGGCACGGCGACCACGCCGTTGACGTTGGTGCTGCTCAGCGCCAGCACCAACGATCCGGCGAAGGCGTACTCGCGATGTCCGGGACCCGCGAGGACGCCCGCGAGCGTCGTGAAGAACAAGATCTGCAGGACCCCGCGCGGCAGGGTCGCGCCGAGCAGACCGGCGGGCGTCTGGAGCACCCGGTACTCCAGCCAGCCCATGCGGGCCGCCTCGGCCGACCGCCAGGCCAGGGAGGCGCGGGCCGGGGCTGCGGCGTGCGAGGGGGCGATGTCATGCGAGGTCAAGCGTCCCCTCCTTCCGGGACCTCTCGACGGACCGGCGGTAGGCGAAGCCCGCGGCGGAGAAGTAGGCGAGGGTCAACAGCATCGCGACGCCCAGCGGGGCGAGCGTGACGCCCCCGGTGCTCGCATCGACCAGACAGTCCTTGATCCAGTGCAGGCTGAGCAGTTCGGGCGCCCAGCGCAGCCACTCGGGCAGCGCGTCCGTGGGGATGAGCAGTCCGCCCAGGGCGAAGACCGGGTACATCAGCGCGTGGGACCACACCAGCCCGTTGCGGGTCACCAGGAAGAGGCAGGACACCAGCGCCCCCAGAGCGGTGCCCGAGCACACCAGCACCACGAGCGACACGACGGCCCACGCCGGGTGCGACACGCTCAGCGGCAGCTCCAGCGCCGCCGCGGTGACGCCGGTGCTGACGAGGATCGCGCCGACGCTGGTGACGGTGGCGCCCAGGCTCTTGCCCAGCAGCACCAGGTAGGGCGACCAGACTCCGGAGACACAGCGGGCCAGGGTGCCGAAGGTGCGCTCGCGGCGCAGGACTCCTCCGCTCATCCACACCGTGGAGCCCCACAGCGCGGTCAGCATCACGGCCACGATGAGTTCGGCCGCGCCGTCGGAGCCGGGGCGGCCGGTCTCCACCGCGATGACCAGGAACACGGCGGGCAGCATCCCGGAGTTGACCAGCAGCAGCGGATTGCGTTGCATGGCCCGCTGCTCCATGCGGAACGCGGTCAGGAACATCCACGCGGCGCCCCTCACTTCACTCCACCGACCTGGCGGCCGTCGGCCAGGCGCGCGGCCACGTGCGAGTAGACGTCCTCCAGCCGCACCGGGTCGATGCGCACGTCCAGCACGCTGACGTGCACCAACGCCTGCTCCAGCAGGCCGAACGAGCCGACACTCCAGTCGCGGACGTGCAGCCGGAGGGTCCACGACTCGTCGGCCACCTCGACGCCGCCGACGGCGATGTCGGGGGACGACAGGGCGCCGCCGTCGGGCGGGCTGCCGGTGCCGCGCACGGTCACCGTGGCGGTGTAGCCGGCCTGCCGGGCGAACTCCTCGACTGGTAGGTCCGCCGCCAATGTGCCGTCCGCGAGGATGATCACCCGGCTGGCGAGGCGTTCGATGTCGAGCAGATAGTGGCTCGTGAGCAGGACCGAGACTCCGGTGTCGCGCAGGCGGGCGACGGTGCCGCGCAGCCGTTCGGCCTCGACCGGGTCGAGGCCCACGGTCGGTTCGTCGAGCAGCAGGACGCGCGGCTCGGCGATCATGCCGATGGCGATGTGGAGGCGCTGGCGCATGCCCTTGGAGTACGTCTCCACCGCGCGGTCTGCCGCGCCGACCAGGCCGACCTCCTCCAGCGCGGCGTCCAGCTTCGCGCTCAGGCCGCGCCGGCCCACGCCGGCGAGCATGGCGAAGAACCGCAGGTTGTCGCGGCCGTTCAGCTTGGCGTAGAGGCCACGGTCGCCGCCCAGCACGACGCCGGTCATACGGCGCACCTCGCGCAGATCGCGGGTGACGTCGTGGCCGAAGATCCGGGCGGCACCGGCCGTGGGCAGCAGCAGGGTGGCGAGGATCTTGGTGAGGGTGGTCTTGCCCGCGCCGTTGCTGCCCAGCAGGCCCACGATCTCGCCAGCCCCGACCTGGAAGCTGACGTCCCGCAGGGCCACGAGTTCGCGGCCGCGGTCGATGAAGATACGGCCGAGCCGTTCCACGACGATCGCCGGCTCGCTCAACGCCCCGCCCCCGTCGGATGAACGTCCGTCGCTCCTTGTGCGACGGCGGCCCGCGCGGCGGCGAGTCTGGCCAGCGGGATCCGTGGCGGCGCGCACGAGACGTGGTCGAAGCCCGCCTCGGCGAAGAACCGCACGGCCGCCGCATCGGCCGCCTGCTCGCCGCAGACGCCGAGCGTGATGTCGGGGCGTACGGCCCGTGCCTCGGCAGCGACCTGGCGTGCCAGGGTCCCGACCGCCTCGACGTCCAGCCGGGCGAAGGGGGATTCGGCGAGGAGGCCCACGTCCTGGTAGGCGGGCAGCAGGTGCTGTTCGGCGTCGTCGCGGGACAGGCCCCAGACAAGTGCGGTGAGGTCGTTGGTGCCCAGAGACAGGGAGTCCGCACGGCGGGCGATCGACCCGGCCAGCAGCGCGGCCCGCGGGGTCTCGATCATGGCGCCCAGCGAGATGCCCGCCTGGGCCCGGGAGGTTCCCAGGTGGGCGCAGACGTCGTCGAGCATGCCCCGGACGAAGTCCAGTTCCGCCGGCGCGCTGACCATGGGGACCAGGAGTTCGGGCCGCGGGTCCCGGCCGGCGCGGCGCAACGCGAGGGTCGCTTCCACCAGCGCCTTGATCTGTACGGCCGTCAGCGCCGGGAGCAGGACTCCCATCCGCACGCCGCGCACTCCCAGCATGGGGTTGTGCTCGTGCAGGCGGCGGGTTATGTCGAGGCGGTCCCGGTCGGCGGGGGCGCCCGTCGCCGCCGTGGTCAGGGAGAGTTCGGTCAGGTCGGGGAGGAACTCGTGGCGCGGGGGGTCGAGCAGACGGATCGTGACAGGCCGTCCGTCCATCGCGGCAAGTATGTCCGTGATCTCCGCCCGCAGGAGGGCGTGCACGGTGGCGAGGTCCTCCGACATGTCGGGACCGGGCCGGGCCATCAGGACCCGTTGGAGCATCTGATGGCGCTCGCCGAGGAACATGTGCTCGAGCCGGCACAGTCCCACGCCGTCGGCGCCCAGTGCCCGCCCGGCGGCGGCGTCCGCGCCGGTGTCGGCGTTCACCCGCACGGCGATGCCGGGCAGCCCCGACAGCGCCTCGTCCAGCCAGCCGGGCAGCTCCGGAGCGACCTGCCCTTCGGCGGTGGGCCCCGTGCGGCCGCCGAGGTGGATCACTCCGGCGTGGCCGTCCACCGTGACCAGGTCGCCGGCGCGGACGGTGTCGCCGTGCCTGGTGCGCAGGACCTTGGCGTCGGCGTCCAGGACACCGTCGACGAGGGCGGCGACGGCCGGCAGTCCCAGTCCGCGCGCCACGACCGCGGCGTGCGACGTCTGTCCGCCCCGCTCGGTGACGACGGCCGTCGCGGCCAGCAGACCCGGAAGATCCTCCGGCCTCGACTCGGTGAGGACCAGCACCGGCTGCCCGCCGTTCGCCTGCGCGGCAACGGCGTCGGTCGCGCTGAAAACGACGGTGCCGGAGGCGATGCCGGGCGACACGCCGAGGCCGCGCGCCGCCACGGGCAGATCGAGGGATTGCGCCACCCCAGAACGCGCTTGTTCGACGTCCAGCGGCTCCACCAGCGACACCGCCTGCGCGGGGGTCAGCCGGCCGCGTTCGTACCGGGTGGCCACAGCGTGCAGGAGAGCGGCACCGCGCAGGGATGCTCGGGTGCTTGTGACGATGTGGGACCTGCCCTCCTCGACGAGGAACTCCACCCTCGCCGGCCAGTCGAGTTCGGCCTCGGCGGCCTGGACCGCCTCCCGTACCTGCGGGCCCCAGGGCTGCGTGTCGATCAGTTCGGCGAGATCCGCGCCGCCCGCTGTCAGCAGCTGGGCTCCTGATCCCCCGGCAAGAAAGGAGCCCGTCACGCCGGGCCGGCCGGTCGACGGATCGCAGGAGCAGGCGAGTCCACTGCCTCCGTCAGGGCCGCACCACAGCGGCTGTCGCCCGAGCCCGAACTGGGCCGGACCGGTCTCGGCCCTGGTCAACGCCCGCACCAAGGCGGTTACTTGCTCGAGCGGGTGGTCCGGCAACGCGGCACCGGGGTCCGCGACGGCCAGCGCGGCGGTCAGTTCGGCCCGGCGTGCCGCGGCAAAGCCGTCACCGGCGAGCCCTACCAGCCACTGGTAACTGGCAGGGCTCAGACCGAGAAACGACAGACAGCTTCCCTTCAGGCAGGGAAGCCATGCTGTCAGGAAGACGGGGCGCTTCGCACTCCCGAGACGACGGTCGGGATCGAGCGTGACGATCGCCTCATGAATGGTGTCGTCAGCGGCGTCGACCGGCAGCCACAGCACTGAATCAGTAGAAAAGACGACCGGCAGACGATCCATGACCACGCGCTGAATCCCCATCCCCAAGGGCCGAGGCCCGGCACCGTTTCCGGTGGTGAACCTCTGGTGACAACAGGCCCCCGGCACAGGCGGGGGGCGGGTTGACGAGCGGACTTTACCGGCTCACGAACTCCGGGCGGACACCGAGCAGGTACACACGGTCGTCCAGGTCAGCGGCATCCTCCGGGGCGATCGGAGAGAACTCCAGCTCGGCCAGGTCGGCGAGCTCCTCGACATTCGAGTTTGTTATGTCCATGCTCCGACGCTAACAGCGAGCACTTCTGACCACAAGGTGAACTCCTGGTGTCCACAGGGAAGTTGACGAGAATCGACTCCACGGAACGCACGGGACGTCTGGTCGTCGCTGCTCACCCAGGAACACCCCCGGATGCGTCCGGCCGACATTTTCCAGCCATTCGCCGAAGGAATTCGCAAAGCCTCCGGACTATGCTCACGCGGGTGCGGATTACCAAGTACACCCATTCCTGTGTCCGGTTGGAGCACGACGGCGGTGGCACGCTGGTCATCGATCCCGGCGTCTGGAGCGAGACCGAGGCACTCGCCGGCGCGGACGCGGTCCTGGTGACCCACGAGCACAACGATCACGTCGACCTGTTGCGGCTGAAGGGGCTGGGCGTGCCCGTCTACGCCCCCAAGTCGGCGCGGATCCCGGGCCTGGACTTCACCGGCGTCGTCCCCGGCGAGGAGTTCACCGCGGCAAGCTTCCGGGTGACCGCCCAGGGCGGGCGGCACGCGCGCATCTACGGCGACCTCCCGGACTGCGCCAATCTCGGCTACCTCGTCGAGGACCGCGTCTACCACCCCGGGGACTCCCTGTACCCTCCCGACCGACCGGTGGAGACCCTGCTGGTTCCCCTGCAGGGGTCATGGATGAAGACGGACGAGGCCATCGACTTCGTCCGCGCCGTCCAGCCGGAACGGGCCTACGGCATCCACGACGGGCAGATCAACGAGCGGGGCCTGGGCAGCCTCAACGGCTGGCTCGCCGACGAGTGTGGCGACTGCTACCGCTGGCTCCCGCCAGGCTCGTCCGCCCGATGACCGAGTCGTCCGCCCCCGTCCTGTTCACTGTCGCCGGTCCGCGGGGACCGGGGCGCCTGAGCACCATGGTCCGGCCCCGCGGTCACGGGCTCCTGGCCGCCGACATGGCGGCCCTGCGCGGCGCCGGCGCCGACATCCTCGTCTGCGCCCTCCCCGACGCTGAGCGCGCCGAACTCGGGCTCACCGACGAGCCCCGCCTCGCCGTGGCCGCCGGGCTGCGGTTCGTCGCCCTGCCCATCCCCGACTTCACGGTCCCGTCAATCCCCGTCGTGCTGCCGGCGCTGCGGGAGCTCGCCGCGGAGCTGCGGGCCGGCGCCCATGTCGTGGCGCACTGCCGCTGCGCCATCGGACGGTCCTCCCTGATCGCGGTCTCCCTGATGATCCTCTTGGACATCGCGCCGGAGGCCGCCTGGACGGCCATGGAACGAGCCAGGGGGACGAGGGTGCCGGACACCGAGGAGCAGCGCGCGTGGACGCTGGAGTTCTTCCGCCTCGTCTCCGCTGGTGGGCAGCACCCCGGTCGGCACCGCGCGGCCGGGGAGCTGGAGCGTCCGTCCCCAGCGGACCCTCAGCAGCCGTCGGCCCGGTGATCGCCGGCCTCGTGACCACCGTCTTGCGGCGCCCCGGGCGTGCCTGACGGCGTCGGCACTGCGCCCGGCGGTTCGGGCGCCGACGCGGGCAGGTGGGCGTCGTCCTGCCGGGCGGTGCTCAGTAGCGCGGAGCGGCCATCGGCGGGGGCGAAGCCGATGGCGCGCAGCAGCGGAGTCGTCAGAGCCGTGGTGATCAGGGCGACGAGGGTGAGAACCCCGCCGCACGTCGCGGGACGCGACACCGCCCGTTTGCGGCTGGGTCGGGCCGGGGCGCGTTACTGGCCTTGCGACCAGTCCGTTTCCCCGACCCGCCCGCCGCGTGCCCGTGCGTGTCTCCACGCAACGGGCGCTCCACGTGCCTTGGCCGGTGGTCAGCTACCGATGCTGTGGGGTCGTATTCGCGCGCGCCTAGGCCCACCCTCTTTCCAAGGTCCTGATCTCGATGCCGGGAATCGGCGTCAGGACCGGAGCCGTACCCTCACCGAGGTCGGTGACGGCAGCGCCCTCCCAACCGCCGACCACCTCTCCGCCTATGCCGGACTCGCCCCGGCGACCCGCAGCTCCGGGTCCTCGATTCGCGGCAAACAGCCCTCCAAGAGGCGGATTCCTCGCGAGAACCGTCCTCTCCCCCACCCCCCACCATCACCCTGAAGCGCCGACGTCGAGAAGACCGACACGCTCCCGCCGAGAACGACAGCTGTCGCCGGAGTAGTCCCTGCCGGGCGAGCCCTGACCATAGGTTCCGGTCGCAGAGGGTGTCGACTCGGCCGCCGCGCCAGCGCAGACCCTCGACAGGTTCCGGCGGAGCCGTTGGTAGAGATCTTCATCCGCGTCGCTCTCGCTGTTGAATCGTTTCCCGGTCAGGGTGGGTCGTCAGCAACGCCAAATTGGCAGGATGCAGCCATGCCCGAGTACACGATCAGCACACAGAGCGGAAGCGACTGGGTCGCCTTGCCCGCTGGGAACCTCTCCCATCACCTTGTGCCAAAGTCGCTGCAATGCAAGATCGTGGACGACACGGATGTGTTGACCTTTCGCGCTGGCAAGGCCGTCGCCAGCGTCTCTTGGGAACTCGCGGGTACCTGGTACGTCTCCGTCGAAGGCGCCGAATCGTCCGGACTGGCGGATCTGATCGCTGCCAAGGTCGCACAGCAGCTTGGTGACGCGACCGGACAGCAGGCCGTTCATCACAAGGTCACTGACTGACGGGCCTCCCTCATCAGCGTCACCCTCGACCGCGGACACGAACACCGCACACCAACAGGGGCGGGCTCGGGCGGTCGACCCCGAACGCCGGCAGACGGCAGGCCGAGGACCAGAACGGTTCGGCCAAGATCCACGGCCCCTCGTGACCGACCTGCTGAGGTCACAGGTCGAAATCCGGCGACAGCCAAGGCGTCCGCCGGGCAGACTCGGCCTTTGGACCCCGCCGACCGGCGGTACCTTCGCCGACGGTGAACGAGGAAAAGAGCTCCCTGATGACCGCATTCCAGTGCCGTAGCTGCCACCGTGCGGTAACGCGGACGGTCGCTGAGCGGCCCCTGCCGGCCGAAGACGTGGATGAAGGGTGGTACCGACCGGAGGCATCGCCCCCGGACGCGGGCGGGCATTCAGCACTCCCTATCGTCCGGATGCCCCCGGGAACCTTTGCCATCGATCCCGACCCCTCCGGACCGCCCTACGTACTGGTCGAGTTGTCCGGCTTCCTGGTCGAAGCCGGCCCCCATGGCACCATCGTGCTCAACCCCAGCGACAGTCTCGGCCTGGAGGCACACCCCGACATCGTGATGCGCCGCGGCTACTGCTGTGGCATGGACGGTGAGTGGGGGCCCAACCTCGCATGCACCTGCGGCGAGATCATCGCCACCCTCTACTCAGACTGCTATCAAGTCCAAGAGCTGAGGCTGCAGCCCGACGCCGTCGACCACTGCGCATGACCGCCAAGAGACAATAATCTTGGGTACCTTCGTCCGCATCGAGGTGCTACTCCAACGCCGTGACCTGGTCGTCGGCCCCAGACTGCAACAGCCCATCCCGCAACTCGGCGGCGCAAAGAGTCATCGAGCACAGCGTGCGCGGCAGCGCCGCGGGCCAACGGTACTGGAACAGCTACTACCAAAGGATGGTAGAGCAACTCGTCCGCTCGTCTGCCCTCGACGGCAACTGATCGCCGCATACGGTTCCGGGGCCGGACAGGTGTTCCGTGGCAGGACATAGATAACAAACTACCGGCAATACTTTCGGATCTACAGCCAGATGCACTCGTCGATGACGATTTGCGGGTCGGTCGTGCGAGGAGTGAAAACATACCGTAGCCATCCCCGTCCATGATCGAAGTACAGGACGTGAGCGCCGCTGGGGCGCGTGGACTGGACGGGTTCGACGCTCATGCCAGCGGGAAGATCTGCAGCTACATCGAGGCCCCGGAAGTACGGGTCTTTGGCTATGACCAACTCAGCCCGAGCAGCGTCAACCAGGGTGCGCGCCGATGCTGGGAGGGCGTTTCTGTTGTCTTCGGCTTCCTTCGTCCAGTCTGCCTGCCAGGGCGGTCCCATAAATCCGTCTGTCACTGGCCGGGTTCCACCCCACTGGCTTCGCGGCGCAGTCGTCCCGCTTGCTCTACGAGGCTCTTAGCTCGGGCGCTATCCGTGGCTTGGGAAGCCTCGTCCTCCAGGCTGTGGACTCTGTTCTCGAGTTGCGGGTCCCGGGCAAGGGCGAACTCTGCCCACCAGCGGGCCATGAAGGCCGGCACGGGGGCCAGGTCGTAAGTGTCGGCGATCTTCTCACGCCAGTTATTGTCGAAGTCAGGAAGGAGCTTGGGCGTGTGCTGTGCGATAGCGGCCCGCAGTGCCTTAGGTGTGCGTTCGGGCATGCGGGGAATTGGTCCCTGCATGCCCACGGTGGAAGCGGTCACTGTGCATGCTCCTTCAAGGCCATGAGATCAGGCAACTAGAGGTTCGGCTGTCACGCCGTCGGCTCCGTTGCTGTCAGATGGGGGCTGTGCGGTCAGGGCGTCACGCTGAGCGGTAGTGATCATGCGGGCGTAGGCATGAATGTCGCCGCGGGCGTACGCATCCAGCAGAATCTCGCAGAGAGCGGACATGGAGCGGACCGCATCCTGTGTGCGTCGCTCGTCGACACGAGACCACAAATCGTTAGTCGCGAAGACACTTCGACCACGACGATTCCCCGCGCCGGAATCGGGGGTGACGCGTGGTAGAGGCAATGTTCCGGCGGCGTACTCGGTAAGAGCGCGACGCATGATCCATGTGAGGGTCAGGCCCTCTGACTGAGCCCGTGCTCCGGCAGCCTCCCACACCGGCTGCGCAACATTGGGTGCACGTTCCACCTCTCCTGCTGCGGGCATGTTGCACTCCTATCGGTAGCTTTCGATACTACCGATGCACACGGTACTACGGATCGCATCGGTACGGTGCCAGAGGAGTCATCCGACAGGGATACAACTGGAGCGACACCACTCACCGCGGGCGCCCTCATCACCACCTGACATAGCGAAGTGGAGGGGACCGTGGGTGGGTCCAGGACCGGACGGGTTCCGGGGGTGGTGCCCGTACGGGTCAGGAAGTCGCGGTCTTCGGGTGGCGTCCCGTCGCCATCCGCCTCGGGAAGAGCCCTGCGGCAGGGCGGAGTCCACGGTGCGTGGCGGCCGTGATGGGCCGCCACGCACCGCCGTTCGGTGCTTGTGTTGGTGACCGGCCCAATGGTCACGGATGGACGGGGGTCAGAGGCGGCGGTCGTGGTAGTTGCTGTTGTAGCCGCCGCGGTGATGGCGGCCCCAGGAGGCGTCGTCGATGAACCGGCCGTGGTCGTTGCGGAGGGTGGCGGTGTCGGAGCGGTTGTCCCAGACGTAGTTGCGGCGGTCCTGGCAGACGTCGCGGTAGGTGTCGCGGCCGACACCGACGTGGACGCGGACCGTGGAGCGGCCGTCGAGGCGGTAGTGGCGGAAGGTGTAGGTGTGGCCGTCCTCGTCGGACAGGGTCCAGCCATCCAGGTTTCGGGCGCCTGTCCGGCGGAACGATGCGTCGGGATACAGGACAGGCGCAGAGGAGCGGCAGTTACTGACCTTCAAAGCGTGGTGTCGGTGGGGCTGACGGGTCATGATCCCTGCGGTACGCCAAGTGCATGAGGTATGCGCAAGGGGGCGGGCTGACCGACGAACGGCGGGCCTTTCGCGAGAAGTTGCGGCTGGAGGCGGCTGAGCGCTTCCAGCAGGGCGACGAGAACGCGGTCATCGCTCACGACCTGCGGGTCAGTGTCCGGTCGGTACAACGGTGGCGCAGGGCCTGGTCGCAGGAGGGGCCGAGAGCCCTGGCCTCGAAGGGGCCGGCGTCCTTGCCGTTGCTCAGCGACGAACTCTTCGCCGTCCTCGAGCGAGAGCTGCTGAAGGGACCGGTCGCGCATGGCTGGCCGGACCAGACCTGGACGCTGTCGCGGATCAAGACCCTGATCGGGCGCCGGTTCCACAAGAGCTACACCGTCCAGGGTGTCGCCGCGCTGCTCAAACGGCATGGCTGGACCTGCCAGGTTCCCGCTCGTCGTGCTATCGAGCGAGACGAGGCGGCCGTGGCCGGCTGGATGAAGGAGACCTGGCCCCAGGTGGAAGGACCGTGGCGGCGCTCGACGCCTGGCTTGTCTTCGAGGACGAAGCCGGATTCTCGATGACGCCGCCGACCACCCGCACCTGGTCCCGCCGCGGCCACACTCCGGTGGTCCGCGTCCGGGGCCGTTCCCGTCGCCGCTTATCGTGGCCGCTCTGGCCTGCTACAAGACCGGTGAACCCTCGCGGCTTATCTACCGGCCCTGCCCGGACGCCCGGCCCGACGGGCGCAAAAGCTTCTCCTGGAAGGACTACCGCGACTTGATCCAGACCGCCCACCAGCAGCTGGGCGGCCCGATCGTGCTGGTCTGGGACAACCTCAACACCCACCTCACCGCCGGCATGCGGCGCTACATCGCCGACCGCGACTGGCTCACCGTCTTCCAACTGCCGCCCTACGCACCCGACCTCAACCCGGTCGAGAACATCTGGTCCGTCCTGCGACGCACCACCACGGCCAACCGCGCCTTCGCCGACCCCGATGACCTGATCACTGCCGTCCGGCGCGGATTACGCCAGCTCCAGTACCGTCCCGATGTCCTCGACGGCTGCCTCACCGGCACCGGGCTCCGACGCCAGCCACCATAACGACATCACGCATTCAAGGAATCAGTAGGAAAGGTCCTTGAGTAGGGCGCGGGTCTCGGCGACGATGCGGTCCTGGAATGCGGGGTCCTGGACCTGGGCGGAGCCGCGCATGGGGTGGCCCTTCTCGTCGTGGTAGACGCCCGTGTCCTTGGAGGTGTCGGTGAGAACGCCAGTGATCATTCGGGCAGCGCGCTTGGGGGTGCTACCGCCGGGCATGAGCGGGGCGAGCGGGCCGATGACGTAGGTGGCGAGCAGTTTCAGGACGGGGTTGGCGTCGCGGGCCAGGCCGGTGCTCGGGTTGAAGCCGGGTTCGACGGCGTTGAACCGCAGACGGGGGGTCTCTCGGGCGAAGGCGAGGACGGTGGCGAGGTTGGCCTGCTTGGAGGTGGCGTAGGCGTCGTAGCTGGGTTTGGCCGAGCCGCCGGGCTCCCAGTGGCCGTGCAGGCTGTCTTTGGCGGTGAGGTAGCGGGCGCCGCGGAATCCGGCCTTGACGGCGGGGCCGCGCTGGGGGTCTTCGACGGCCGAGCAGGTGAAGACGACGTTCGCACCGTCGGGCAGGTGCGGGATCAGGGCCTCGGTGAAGGCGAACGGGCCGAGGTGATTGGTGGTGAAGGCCAGGTCCCAGCCCTGGGCGGTGGTAGTTATGGCGGTGGGCATGATGCCCGCGTTGTTGAGCAGGCCCGCGATCGGCAGACCGAGCCCGGCGATTTCCTCCGCGGCGCGGCGCACACTCGCCAGGTCGGCGAAGTCGCAGACGACCGAGACGGCGTGGCCACCGGGCCGGGCGTTGATCTCGGCCTCGACCTCCTTGAGCTTGGCCGGGCTGCGCCCGACGAGCACGAGGGTGCCGTGGGCGGCGAGGTCAAGCGCGGTGCGCTGTCCGATGCCCGAGGTGGGGCCGGTGATGATCCATGCCTTGCGGGGCTGAGCGTTCATGGCTGAAGGTCCTTTGTCGAAGGATGCTGTGAGAGCGGGTCAGGTCCGGCCCGGTATGCCTGTTCCGGCCAGGACGCGCCACAGGGCTTCGAACGCGGTCTCGGCGTTGGCCGCGGCCCGGTCGGGATCCCGGATCATCTCGTCGATCGCGGCCTCGGCCAGGGCGTTGGCGAGGGTGAGGACGAAGCCGAGCGGCACGTCCCGCACCGGCCCGCCGGCCCGGGCGCGCTCCAGCAGATCGGCGATCCCTACCGAGACCAGGCCCACTTGCTGGTGACTCTCGTCGGTGATCTCGTCGGCGACCTGGAGCTGGGCCAGGACCCGGCGCTTGTTGGGATTGCCGGTCGCCCAGCGCGCCCAGTGCTCCCACATGTGACGCACCTGCTCGCGTGGCTCACCCCTGGGCGGAAGGCCAGCCAGTGACGCCTGGGCCATCTCGGTCTTGAGCGCGATGAACAACTCGTTGAGCAGCTGCGTCTTGGTGTCGAAGTAGGTGAACAGTGAGCCGTTGGAGACACCAGCCTCCTTCGCGATCACCGCTGTAGACGCTGCGCCAATCCCCTGGGAGGCGATGACGCGCGCGGCAGCTGACAGGATCGCCTGGCGCCGTTCCTCACTGCGTGGTCTGGCCATACCCCCACCATATAAGAGAGTGACCAGTCACTCAACCTGGCGCTCACTCGACACCGTGCGCCCGAAAGGGCTGCATGCGCGCCCCAGGCCGGTGGAGGCGGCAGCCCCGGCCTGGGGCGCTCCTTGGTCTACAGGGCGGTCAGAGCGTCGAGTTCGGCCAGAGCGTCGGTGGGCAGCATGAGGCGGGCTGCGGCGATGTTCTGCTGCAGGTGGGCGGCGGACGAGGTGCCGGGGATGAGCAGGATGTTGGACAATCGCTGCAGTAGCCACGCCAAGGCCACACCCCATCCTTGCCCTTCGCGCACGTCAAGGAATTCGCCCTCCAAGGCCAGGGCCCAGGAGCTTGGCAGGCGAAATGAAGGGGTGCCACACCGTATCCCCGCCCACCACGAAAGCGGTTCCCGCCGACCTGTCAACAACGATGCGGGTCCATACAGGTAGTTCGTGGGATCCATGGACTCTGTCGATCATGATTTTTCGTAACGCCTCGAGGAGGCTGGCTCTGTCCATGGGAACCGCCGCCTTCATGCTGAGCATCGCCGGCGCTCTGACGCCTGCATCCGCGGCAGGAGCCGATTGGGTGTTCTTCAGCGACGCCGACAACCAGAAGTGTCTCCTCGGGTCGACCGCAAGCAACAGGGCGTGGGTGGACACCGACTGCGGCGCCGGCCCGCTCTGGCACTGGGGGACGGAGTCGAACCAGTGGGACGGGCACACGATGAAACGGCTCGTGAGCAACGCCAACGGTGGCTGCCTCACGGCTGACTCCGGTGCTTCGAAGAACGACGTCTACGTGGCACCGTGCGGCAACGGTCGAAGCGGACAGTTCTGGACGGCTGACGGCAAGTTCATGCAGAACCAGAACCACTCGTACCTCAGTTTCTCCGGCGTCGGTTCCGCCATCTATACCGTCACCACGTTCAATGAAGACACCTGCAAGTGGTTCGACTACGTGGTCTGACCCGGGTCTGCGTCGGCCCCCGCACCTCAATGCGAGGTACCGTGACCGAATGCTTCCGGGCCCGGGCCGAAGCGCACCATCCAAGCCTTCGAAGGCGTCGATGACGATGCCCTTCTTGCCCAGCTACCACGCATCGAGGCCATCCGCCATCAAATCGACGACGACCTGCGCTCCTGGGTCGGCGAGGTCCGCCGCCGCGGCATGTCCTGGGACCGTATCGGCGCAGCCCTCGGGATGCGCCGTCAGTCCGCGTGGAAACGCTTCGCCTGACACGACCAGTCCCGAGTCACACACCCGGATCTCCCGGGCTCGCACGCGTTCGACCGGGCCGCGTTTCTGCCCTCGTCGCAGCGGTCCGGTTCTTGACCGTCGGGAGGATCGAAGTCCGTCAGCGCCATCGCGCCCGGAATCCCGGGCGCGGCTCTTGGCGCGCGGCGTTGCCGGCCCTGCGGATGCCCCGGTCGGAACCGAGCAGGCCCGGCCCTGTCCGTCGACTCCGCGGGGCGCGGCCCTCATGCAGCGGGGGTGTCTTCCCGGTCCTGCCGGGCTGGCGCAGCATCGGCGCCTTCTTGGGACAGCCGGGCGATGCTGTAGCGACTGAGTATGCGGTGCACGGTGGAAGGGTTGAGCCCGAGCAGGTAGGCGATGCGGGCTGGGCCTCAGCGGCGCAGTACACGGACTTTGATGATGCGCCTCTCGGTCCGGGTCGGCGTGCGACTCGGACTGTGATGTGGGCGGCTGGCGCGATCCGTCATCCCGGAGGCCCCTGCTCGCGGTAGCGGTCGGCCCACCGCTTCGCCGTGGGGGGTGATACTTGGAATCGTTCAGCCGCGCGACGGAGCGGCCATTGATCATCGACCAGGCACTGCGCCAGGCGCAGGCGGCCGGTTGCGGTCAGGGGTGCGTTGCGGTGGGCCATGTGGGTCTATCCGGCTCGGAGGATGACGACGGCTGGGTGCACGAGTGGTGTCTCGTGCACCCGGCCGCGAGGTGGGCGCTGTCCGCGTTTGCGTGGCTTTGGGTGAAGCAGCTTGCAGCTCTTGGGGGTGGTGCGTACGGAGGTGCGCCCTCAGTTGTTGGTCAGGACTATGCGCTGGCTGGGCGAGATGTGCATGTCCCAGGCTTTGTGTACTTGCTGCAGCGGAATGGCCACCGACTCGCCGGTCAGTGCGCCGGTGCTGATTTCATGGGCGAGCGTGGGCAGTTCGGCCAGGATGGCGTGGATGCCGATGGATCCCTGACCGCTGCCGAGAAGGTTGAGGTTGCCTGCACGGAGGAATGCGGAGGGGAGAGAGATGTCCTGGCCGGCCATGGAACCGATCTGGACCCAGTGCAGCGCCTTTGATCGGTCGGTGCGTGCCTTGAGGAGCGCCGGGATGGCCTGTTCGGTGGGCCTGCCCCACAGGTAGTCGAGGACGATGTCGACGTCGCCCGCTTCGCGTCCGAGCACGTTCGCGATCTCCTCGTCACTGCCGTTGAGGGAGACAACCGCGTCGGCGCCGAGGTTCTTGAGAAGCTGCAGGCGCTCGGGTGAGCGGCCCGCTCCCACGACGCGTTCGGCGCCCACGAGTTTGGCGATCTGCACGGCAAGGCGTCCGGCGTTGCCGGTGGCGCCCAGGACGAGCACGCTGGCGCCGGGCTGGAAGCTCAGCCTGCTGCGCAGGGCCACCCAGGACGACATGCCGGGGTTCATTGCCGCCGCGACCGCGAGCGGATCGGTGTCGGCGGGCAGGGTGATGGCGCGCCGCCGGTCGACGACGGCCTGCTCGGCCATGGTGCCCACGGCGTCGTCCGAGACGACGAAGTACAGCAGCTCCCCATCGCTGGTGCGGCCCACGGCATCGATGCCCGGGACCATGGGCAGCAAGCCGTCGGAGGTGTAGTGAGAGCCGTCGGCTGCGGACCGCACACGCGGGTGCAGTCCGGCGGCCACGACATCGACGAGGACCTCGTGCTCGCCCCGCGGGGAGGGGGTTGGGAATGTCTCATAACGAGGCGGAGCATCGAAGGACCTGACAACGGCCGCGTGCATACGCGTCTCCCATCTGGGGTCCGGCATGTGAGCCGGCAGCGGATCAGGCACGCCATTCAGTACGTGCCACAAACTAATTTCGAAGATAGTTTGCGGCACGCACTAAGTCAAATGGGTGTTTTGCCTGATCCTTGTGGACTGCGCTGGCTGCCGAGCGCGTCTACGTGCGGATATCCGACGCCGCAGGCAGCGAGCGAGTCAGTCGGCGTCGCGAGGGGTGAGAATCTCGGAAATGTGACCCACGAACTGCTGGCGGGCGTGGTCTGACAGCGGGGCAACGAGCCCGTTGATCTCCCGCTCGACGTCGCGCGCGCAAGCATTGACGAGGGCTCGGCCGCGGGTGGTGAGACTGACGGTGAAGGACCGCCCATCACGAGGATCCCGGGCCCGTTGGACAAGGTCGCGCTTCTCCGCGCGGGAGACGAGCCCCGTGGTGGACGACTTGTCCAGCCCGAGGTGGTCAGCCAGGGCAAGCATGCTCGGCTCGCGGTCGCGCAGCACACCCAACATCCGGATCTGCACCACGGATAGGTCCCGCTCCGCGCCGACCTTTCCGAGGACCTGGTGCACCCGGAAGGACAGCTGAACGAGGGCGTCGACTATGGCGTTCGCGGGAATGACGTCGGTCGCGTGCGCCGCCGCTTGCCTGCTGGTCATGCGACCACTGTACCGATTAGTGCGCGACGCAAACTACATTGCCGTGAGGGTACATGTTGCCCTCGTCGCGAAGCCGGTCGATCGCCGCGTCCGCCCTTGTCGTACTGCGGTCCGGTCGACATCGCCGCTTCATCGGAGCGCCCATCGACCAGGTGCTGTCACCAACCTCCGTGGATAGAACACCTAGGCTCCCGGGCATGGCCAAGTCCCGGGGACGGAAGCAGCGCAAACCGCAACAGCGAGTTGCCCGCCGCAGGCCCGACCGCGTGACGCCCGCAGCCCTTCCCGTTGACCGATCGAGGGTTCGCGGTATTCGTGGAGACATGGCAGTGACGGCACGCATAGAGCCACCGACGTCCCGCTGACTAGGCCGTGTATCGAAACTCGATCTTGGACTGTGAATGATCACGGTTCATGGGGCGGGGAGATCTCACGGACGAGCAGTGGGCGGTGCTGGAGCCGTTGTTGTCGAAGGGGGGCAGGGCGGGGCGGCCGCCCGTCTGGCCTCGGCGGCAGTTGATCGACGGCATACGGTTCCGGGTCCGTACCGGTGTCCCGTGGCGGGACATGCCCGTCGAGTACGGGCCGTGGGGCCGGGTCTACGACCTGTTCCGCCGATGGCAGCGGAACGGCACTTGGCACCGGATCCTCACCCGGCTGCAGTCTCTGGCCGACGCGAAGGGCGAGATCACGTGGGACCTGAACGTCGACTCCACGGTCTGCCGCGCCCATCAGCACGCGGCCGGGGCCCGCAACCAGGGCGATCTGCAGAAGGAACCACCAGGTGGCGTGTTCACCGAGCCCCATGATCACGGGCTAGGAAGGTCACGCGACGGGTTCACCACCAAGCTGCACCTCGCCGTCGAGCAAGGTCAGAAGCCCATGTCGATTGTGGTGACGGCAGGACAGCGCGGAGACTCACCGCAATTCGAACCCGTGCTGGAGAAGGTTCGTGTGCCTCGCATCGGACTGGGCCGGCCGCGCGTCCGCCCCGATCGCGTGCGGGCCGACAAGGCGTACGCGTCCCGCAAGAACCGTGCCTATCTGCGCCGCCGCGGGATCCGGTGCACCATCCCGGACAAGGCTGACCAGGCACGCAACCGCCAAAAGCTCGGCTCCCGCGGCGGCCGACCTCCGCGCTTCGACCCGGCCGACTACCGCGAGCGCCATGCGGTCGAGTGCGGGATCAACCGGCTCAAGAGACACCGCGCTGTCGCCACACGCTACGACAAGCTCGCCGTCCGCTACGAGGCGATCGTGCTCGTCGCTGCCATCAACGAGTGGCTCTGACCCCCGGCCGTCACGCGGTGGGATCCACGTTCCACGTCGCGGGCAGATCGCTGCCGCAGAAGACGCAGATAAAGTCGTCCTCACGCACGATGCTGTGCTCCTGGCAGTCGGGGCACCGCCGGAATACAACCTCGTGAGTGAAGCCGGAAGGCCGCCGGAGCTCTACAGCGTCCAGAGCCTGGGCGACCTCCGCCCAGGAGTTGACGTCCGGGCAGTACCCGGTGGACTGGTTGCTGACCTCGCTCACGGTCCATCGGTCCGCCTCGCGCATGAAGCTGATCTCGCCGGCACTCAGAACCATGTCTCCGCCGGCACAGGCCACGTGCTCACTTCGCCGCGGGGCCAGCCGGAGCACACCGTCCACATCGATCACGAAGGTGAACGGTTCGGTCAGTTCCGCCGCCGATTGCTCCACGATCCAGCCACCGAAGTCAGCCGCCGAGCCGATCCGACGGCCGCCGTCACCGGGCCGCACCGCAGCCTTCAACTCAGCCGGTCCGACATATCGGTAACTCCGCCCCCGCGCGTTCACGTCAGCCAACCTAGAGCACTTCCGACACACGCCCTAGGGCTCCGGCTGCGCGCCGACGCGCATCCACGCAGTGCCCCGCGCCCGGAACCACAGGCATGCGAGCCGCGCCAGGGTGAGACACCGACCGCGATCCACAGCCAGGTCAGATCGCCGTGCGCCGCGAACAGGATCGCGAGCAGTGAGCGTTTTCAGCGTTGGCTCTCCAGGGTGAGGACGGCTTTGGCGATGACGGTCATGTGGTTGGGGCTGATGCGGGATCTGTGGAAAATCTGCCAGGCCTTCAGTCGTGCCATGCCTCGCTCGACAGGTGCCCGTCCTGCGGACAAAGCCCGGTTTCCGGTTCGCTCGGTGGGCGTGACCTCGCCGCCTGGCGCGCGGCGCCTGGCGGTGGCGAGCCAGGCGCCAGCACCGACGTAGGCCATATCGGCGAGGACGGGGACGCCCTGGTGGGCGCAGATCCGGAGGATCTTGTGGGTGCGGGCGGCCGTCAGGTCGTGGGTACGGCCCGGCAGGGCCGGGGACAGCCACAGATCTCTCCGACCGGGTCGACCTGCAGGTTCACCCCGTGCCTCTTGCGCTTCGCGGAGTAGTCGGCTTTGCCGTCGCCGACGCGGTCGCATTCGGCGAGCGTGCCGTCGAGGAGGACGAAGTCCGGGTCGTGCGAGCGCAGCGTCTTCAGCAGGCCCGGCGCCTTTTCGGCGAGCAGCTCGGTGACCGCGGTGACGTAGGGGTGTGCGGTGCCGACGGATATCCCGAAGCCCGCCGCGATGCGGGCGAGAGTGTCGTCGCGGCGCAGGTATACCAATGCGACCAGCGCACGCCGGTGCGGCATGAGTTTGCACCGCCGGTCACCTTCACGGGTGACGATGAGCTTCGTGACCCACTCGACCAGAGCGGGGGGGCAGGTCCAGCGCGGCGGGATACGGAACCAAGAAGGCTCCTGTGATGCTGAGTGGAGGCGTCGAACACCTCCCTCAACGGCAGGGGAGCTCAGTCCGTTGCGCACCCCGACACTCACCCTGTGCCGTCACCCGATCAGTGGCCATCCTGAAACGGCTCACTGACCGGTCGCGCTCATCAGGTGGCGCCAGCGCGGTAGTTCGGAGAACGGCACGATCAGGCACAGCAAGGTCACTGTTGCGGCGGTCCAGGTGGGCCACAGCGCCCATGCGGCCGCTGTCGCCGCCACCAGCTGGATCAGGACCAAGAGGATGGTGACGGTGCCGGGCACGGCGACGGGTGAGTCACCGCCGGGCCGGTCGCCCGGGGTGCTGAAGAGGGTGGGCAGGCCGATGAGCAGCACGACGGCGCCGATCGCCAGCGGGATGGAGTATGGCCAAAGGGCCCAGGGGGTGGCCACCCAGGCGATCAGCTCGGTGGTGAAACGCAGGCCGCCTCGGAGGTAGTCGTGCCCGGGTTGTCTCGTGGTGGTGTTTGTGTCGATCATGATGTCCGCCTGTCGTTGATCAGCGCGACCGGGCGCTGAGGGTCCGGTCTGGAGTCGAGGGGATCGGTGGCGGCCCGCAGGCCGTGACCGAAGGCGATCGCCGGGTGAAGCCGGCGTCGATGTGGGTGCCGAGTTGGACGCCGGCGGCTGCTTCAAGCGTCTCGATGCGGTGCGGCGCGGTGGATGCCTACGGGTATGCCCGATCCGTGATCGTGAATCGGAGCCGATCGGTCCGAGGGAATTCACCTCGAACAGGACGGCCGAACCGCAAGTCACCGGATGAGACCGCAGGGTCCCGCCGTGGGCACCGGGCGGTCGCTCTCAGCTGGGGGGCGGCGTCCCAGTTTCGTGATAGCGGTGCTTGGAGGGGTATTGGTCGTCCTCTGGGGGTGCGGCGCGACCGAGCTGGTCGGCCTGCAGACCGGCGACCAGGCTGTCGATGAGGAAGTGGTAGCTGCCGGTGACGTCGCGATTCAGACCGAAGCCGTCGGCGGTTTCAAGAGCGGCGAAGCCGTGGATCGCTGCCCGCAGTGATCGGGCGGCGTCGACGAAACGGGTGTCGGGCAGCTTGAAGCCCGCAAGGACGTCGTACAGGACCCGCACCGCTTCGTTGCTCACGTGCTTGTCCTCCTCGTCATCGGCTGCGGGGGCCCGAATGGTCGCGGCGTAGCGGCCCGGATGGTCGAGGGCCCAACGGCGGTAGGCGTCGGCGAACGCGCGGACCGCATCGGGGCCGAACTTGCCGACTGCCGCCCGGGCCAGGACGTGCGTGAGTTCGCGCTTGGCCTGGATGGCGATGCCGCGACGAAGGGCGTCGAGAGAATCGACGTGCTTGTAGAGCGATGGTGTGCGCACGCCGAGCCGCTCAGCCACCAGGCCCATGGTCAGGTTGGTGAAGCCGACCTCGTCGGCGAGCGCCGCCCCGGCCTCGATGACCGTGGCTGGAGTGAGTCCTGCCCTAGGCACGGGCGCTGACCTGCAGGAAGTCGATCACGAGGGAAACCACTTCGTCGGGGTGCTGCACGTGCGGGTAGTGACCGGCTCCCTCGATCATCGCGAGGCGGGCCGTTCCGGCCGGCATGGCGGCCACGATCGCCTCGCCCTCGGCTCGCGGGTCGGCCCAGTCGGGGTCGAGCGAGCCTTCGACGATAAGAGCCGGGCAGTGCACGTTCGCCAGCTGAGCGCCGGCGTCGGTCGGTGCGGCCTGCGCCATCTTCTGCAGTGCCTTCATCCGGCCGGGCTCGCGCAGCATGGCATCCGTCCGGGCCAGGTCGGCGGTCCAGTCGGCCGGCTTCCTCCCGGGGTAGGCGAGGGCGAGGTAGCTCTTCCAGGACGTCAGAGAGCCGAGCATGGTGCCGAGCATCCGGAGCATGCCCTTGCGGTAGCTGCTGACCCGCAGATCGCCCAGCGTGAACGTCTGCTTGCGAGTGAAAGGTGCCAGTTCGATGATGCCGGTGACCAGATCGGGTGCCTGGGCGGCCGCGATGGTGGCGGCACCGCCGGAGATCGAGTGACCCACCAGCACCGCCGGACCGCCGAGCCGGTGGATCAGCGCGATCAGGTCGCCGGCGATGTCGGTGCGGGTGTAGGAGGGCCACTGCGCGCTTGATTCACCGCAACCGCGCAGGTCGACGACCGCGACCCGGTAGCCAGCCTCGACCAGCCGCGGCGTCACGAACCGGTATGCGTTGCGGCTGTTCCCTATGCCCGGGACGAGGACGACCAGCGGCCCCTCTCCGGTGACCTCGTAGGCGATCTCGCCGTCGTCGATGGTGAGGTACTCAGTCATGGCCGTTCTCCAATGGCTAGAAGCGTTAGCCATAAGCTAATCGGAGTAGCCAAGCGCGTCAACATCACGCTGTGTGCATCAATGCCGACCCCTGCGTCACATCCGGGGGCTCGCCGGCAGCGCCCGCCAGGGCGTCCCCATCCTCGCCGACATGGCCTCCATCGGTGCTGGCGCCTGGCTCACCACCGCCAAGCGCCGCCCGCCAGGCGGCGACCTCACGCCCACCGAGCGAACCGGAAACCGGGCCTTGTCCGCAATACGGGCACCTGTCGAGCGAGGCATGGCACGACTGAAGGCCTGGCAGATCTTCCACAGATCCCGCATCAGCCCCAACCACATGACCGCCATCGCCAAAACCGTCCTCACCCCGGAGAGCCAACACTGAAAACGCTCAGTCCCAGGAACACGGCCGTGCACGCCAGCGACGCCCACGCCAGGAACACCGCGTCGCCCGCGCCGATGAGCACGCCGTCGAGCACGGACACGACCCCGGCAGCCGGCTGGAAGACCGCGGCGACGATCGAACCCAGCATCAGCACGCGCGCCACCGCCTGATCGCTGGTGAATGCCCCGGCTAGCACCGGGCCCAGCGCCGCCAATCCGACGCCGGTGACCACCCCGAACCAGAGCCCCCACCAGTTCATCTGTGCGACCACCCGCCTCGTCTGCCCGATCCGCCGGGCGCGCCCAGCTCGTGCCCGACCAGTGCCTGCGCGGCGATCGCGAGGACGTCGAGCGCGAGAGCGAGCGTGATCCACAGGTTCGCGGCGATGATGTTCGCGGCCAGCGCGTCGGTGCCTGGCCGGCCCGCAGCCCACACCGCGGTGGTGTTGTAGGCGAGGAAGCTGCACACGTTGACGAGCGTGTTCAGGGGCTCCGGCTGCGCCGAGCCCGGCGAGCTTGGCGGGGCCCAGGTGCCCGACGATGGCGCTGGTTGGTGAGAAGGACAGTGAGCCGGCAGAGGTCCACCAGCGCGACGAGGGCGAGCCGGGTCAGGCGCGGATGCGGGATGTCCATAGCTGTGTCCGTCCACGGGTGGACCGGCAGGTGCGGCAAGGCATTGCCTGCGTATCGGGCGAAGGTCATCGAATGCAGCGCAGGCTCGTCGATCCCGGTCATCCGGTGGATCCAACGGGTCACCGGATCCGAGAGCCGAGTCTGGACCATCGACAGGCCGCCCAGTTTGTTCAGGTGAAACTCGCCCAGCAGCGTCTTGACCTCCACTCCCTGGTGCCTGGCCAAAGCGCCGATCCAACTGGCGGATTCTCAATCGAATGGTTGTGCGATATCTGAACTCTGCAGACCCGGCACCGGCTGCTGCGTCTCAGTCTTTGCTGCGCTCACCAGCACATCTTTCGACCTGCCAATCCTGTCTTCAACGAGCTCGACTCACTCGTCCCCACCATGGGCGAACTGACCTGGGCATAGTGGGCGGATCCGCGTGGCAACCGTCGGCCGCCCCGCCGAACTGGTGGCCGCGCACCATCGCCCGGGGTCGTTTCCATCCTGCCCGTTTTGTCCTTCCGGGCCGCCCTCTTTGACCTAGCCTTGTCCTCTTCGGTGGCGGCTCTCCAGGGCGGTGAGCACGTCCTGGCTCAGGTGCATTCCGGCGGCGTCGTGGTGAGCGCGTGCGGTGGTGGAGTCGACGCTGGCCTGGGACAGGTCCACCCTGAGAACACAGGTCGGACAGCCACGGAGCCCGAAAGCTACCAGGCGACGGGTGTCCCGTCCCAGGAGAAGAATGCGCCTGTGGGTCCGTCGTCGGACAGCAAAGCGAGCCGGACGGCGCCGGCGGCTGCCTCGGCCGGGTCTCCGCCCGCGGCGGCCGCGGCGGCATTCAGAGAGGTCCGCCGCAGTCCGGGTGCCAGGGCGTTGATCTTGAAGCCGTCCTCGGCGAGGCTCTGGGCGTAGAACACGGTCAGCGCGTTCAGGGTCACTTTCGACGAACGGTAGGAGGCGAAGCGACCCCGATAGCCGGCGTGCTCGGTGACCGCGGCGTCCAGCGATCCGGTCCCGCTGGAGATGTTCACGATCCGGGGGTGAGCCGAGCGCCGGAGGACCGGCAGAAAGGCGTTGGTCACCGCGACCACGCCGAACACGTTCGTCTCAAAGACACGGCGGAAGGTGTCGACGTCCTCGTCCTGTGCTCCCTTGCCCTCCGACGGGGAGACGCCCGCGTTGTTGATCAGGGCGTCCAAGGTTTGGATGCGCTCCGCAGCCGCACCGACACTCACCGGATCGGTGACGTCGATGACCAGTGGCTTCGCATCGCCGCCTATGTCGGCGACGGCACGTTCCGCGCGCTCCGCATCCCGCGAGCCCACATAGACGGTCAGTCCCGCCTGGACCAGCTGCCGGGCAATTTCCTTGCCGATGCCCTTGTTGGCGCCCGTGACAAGCGCTGTCGAGATATCCATGCTGTCAGTGTCCGGGCCGGCCCGGCACGCAACCAGGGACAATCGATACCAGCCAGACACAGCCGAGGAGGTAGAGGTACAGGTGGCCCGAGAGGAACTGGCCCGTTTCCTGCGTGTCCGCCGCGCGGGGCTGCGCCCCGAGGACGTGGCCCTGCCGCCGGGATCACGCCGCCGAACCGGCGGGCTGCGACGGGAAGAGATCGCAGACCTCGCGCACATGTCGGTCGACTACTACGTGCGCCTTGAGCAGGCACGCGGGCCACGCCCCTCCCCGCGGATTCTGGACGGTCTTGCCATGGCCTTCCGCCTGGCTCCGGCCGAACGCAACCACATGTTCCAGTTGGCCGGCCAGACGCCCCGTCCGCCCACGACACCCCCGCGGCAGGTACGCAGTCACATCACCGACCTGATCCATCGACTGCCGGACACGGCCGCCCTGGTCACCGCTGCGAACTACGATGTCCTCGCCTGGAACCCGCTGGCCCAGGCACTGCTCGGCGACCTCGACTCCCGTCCGAACCTGGCACGCCGCCGTTTCCTGCTCCGCGAACAGATCTTGACCACCGGCCACGAGGACTTCGCCGAGATCGCGGTCTCCCGTCTGCGCACTGCTGCCGACCGCTATCCCCATGACAAGGATCTGTCCGGCCTCCTGGCAGACCTCGAAGCAGGCAGCGGGGAGTTCCGCGAGATCTGGGCCTCGCCCGCTTTGCGCATCCCCGGGCATCGCAGGAAGACCATGGTCCATCCCGAACTCGGGGAACTCCGCATCAACTGCGACGTGCTCACCCTCCCCGAGGACGACCAGCAAGTGCTTTTCATGACTGCCGATCCCCACACACCGACCGCTCACGCCTTGCACCGCCTGTCCGAGGGATGAACCCTGCGGCTGCGGCTCACCAGGCAGCCCCGGGTCCGACTTAGACCGTGTCCTATGTGGTGAGGCGGATGAGTCGTTTGTAGCAGCAGAGGGCGGCAGCAAGGCCGAGGAAGGCCAGGTAGTTGCGGGGGTGGCGTTCGTAACGGTGGTTGAGTCTGCGGTAGCCGGTGAGCCAGGACATGGTCCGCTCGATGACCCATCGTCGGCGCCCCAGCCGTTCACCGGACTCGATCCCTTTGCGGGCGATACGGACACCGATGTGCTTGCCCCACAGCCATTTTCGCAGGTGAGGGATGTCGTAGGCCTTGTCTGCGTGGAGACGTCGGGTTTTGAAGTACCGGCCGCGCTGGGGGTCGTGTCTCGTTTGGTGACCCATGGTCATGGGCTTCAGGGCGAGGCTGTCGTGGGTGTTGGCCGCGGAGACGCCGACGACGGTGGGCAGTCCGTTCGCGTCCGACAGAACGTGCATCTTGGAACCCGGCTTGCCCCGGTCCACGGGACTCGGACCTGTGAGTTCGCCCCCTTTTTCGCCCGCACATGAGCTGAGTCGAGGACGACTCGGGAGAGGTCGAGCAAGCCGGCATCGTCCAAGCGGTGCAGGATCTCCTCGTGCAACCGGCCCCACACACCCGCCCGCGACCAGATCAGGAACCGGCGATGCGCGGTCGACTTCGATATCCCGAAGCACGGCGGCAGAGCCCGCCAGGCACATCCACTGACCAGCACATAGATGATCGCCGCGAACAGCGTCTCATCAGGCGTGTCCTGCGTCCCGCCACCCTGCCGCCGCACCTTCGACGGCGGGATCAACGGCTCCGCGATCTCCCACAGCCCGTCCGGAACGATCCAACTCCACGTACCCCGCCCCATAACCAAGCCCAACGACCCAACCCCACATAGGACACGGTCTTAGCCGGCACGGGTCGCCATCCTGCCCTGGGCTGTTTCCAGGACGGAGAGCCAGGAGACCACGTTCGGCTTACGCCGAAGGAGAGCTCTGCGATCCCGCTCCGTCATCCCTCCCCACACCCCGAACTCGATCCGCTCATCAAGCGCTTCGGCGAGACATTCAGTGCGCACGGGACACCCTGCGCAGACCACCTTGGCCTGCCTTTGACGTGCACTGTCCGCGAACAGGTCGTCCGCGTCGGAACTGCCGCACGCGGCGTTCTCCCGCCACTCGGCCCTGGCACTCGTCATGGCTTCCCTCTCCCCCTGCGGGCGCTCCAACTATGAGGCGCCGGTGAGAAAGCGAACCTCACGCTTCCCCGGCCTGCCTAGATCTTCACGTCCCACGCTTTCCCCGAATCAGCAAGGTCACCGTCCGCACTGAACGCGAAACCCACCTGAACCCAGGAGCCTTGGCTGACCCCTGCAGTACCGATTTGCAGGGTGGTGAGTGCCCGGACCTGTTCGTTGTGCTGAGGCTCGACGGTCCATTGCACTCAGCGAGAAGAAGCGAGTCGCCCCTCTCCGTCCCTCGCTCCGGTGGATCTCAACGTACAGTCAGCTGGCTTGGCGGCCTGGCGGAAGCCGTCTCTGCACGTACGGCCGGGACCAGCGCGCGGGAGGAGCACCAGACGGTGGCGTACTTCTCTGTCCATCCGTGGAGTCGGCGGTTGGCGGCCGGATGAAGCCGGCGGCTGAGATCGGTGCCCGCGGGCAGGGCATCGGGCGTACGGTCGTTGGTGGATGACTGGCTGCGGACGCTGGGGGCTTCGTGGTGGGTGTGGAGTTGGCGGTCGGGTATCTGATCGCGTGGGCAGTGGGCAAGGCGCGGCGGGTGGCGGGCCGAGCGGACGCCGAGGTGGACACGCTGCTGGATGCCGGGATGGACCGCCTGCACGATGTCGTGGCGGCCCGGTTGGGCGGGAACCCGGTGCTGGAGCAGGCCGCGGTGGAGGCGGCCGCGGGTCCGGACGGGGTATCGGAGCCTACCTTGGCGCGGCTGCGGCTGGCTGTGGAGGAGGCTGCCGGGCAGGACGTCGTGTTCGCCCGGTCGGTGGAGCAGGCGGTGATGAAGGTGGGGCAGGCTGCGCAGACCGCGGGCGCCCGGGCGAGGGCGGTCTACGGGCCCGTGTTCCATGGTCCAGCAGCGCTCCAGGTCGGCGACCACAACACGCAGACCAACACGTTCGGGTCGTGACCCGTGGCTGGGGGCACCTTCCACGGCCCGACGGCGTTCCAGGTCGGCGATCACAACACGCAGCACAGCCACTTCCACACTGCGCCGCGGGCACCGGTGTCGCTGCCGCACCAGGTGGGAGTGGTCCCCTCGCGTGCGCAGTCCTTTCTGGAGCGGGCGGAGGCGGGGGCGCTGAGGGAGGCGTTCTCGAGCGGTGGCAGCGCGGTGTCGTGTCAGGTCCTGGCCGGGATGGGCGGGGCCGGTAAGACACAGCTCGCCGCAGACCACGCGCTCCGCGCGTGGAGTGAGGGTGGGCTGGAAGTGCTGATGTGGGTCACGGCGACTGCCCGTACCGCGATCGTGGATGCCTACGCGCATGCCGCGGCGGACCTGTGCGGTGCCGACCTCGGCGACCCGGAACAGGCCGCGGAGGCGTTCCTGGCGTGGCTGCAGGCGAAGAACCACAGGTGGCTGATCGTGCTGGACGACCTTACGGACCCCGCGGATCTCAGGGGACTGTGGCCGCCGGACAGACCCGAGGGCCGCACGCTGGTGACGACCCGGCGCCGTGATGCGGTGTTGACCGGCACCAGGCGGAAGCGGATCGACGTCGGGCTGTTCACGACGGGCGATGCCACCCGGTATCTGGCGGCCACACTGGCCGCGCACGGGCGCAGCGAGCCGGTCGATGAGTTGGTCGGGCTGGCCGAGGACCTCGGACACCTGCCGCTCGCTCTGTCCCAGGCAGCGGCCTACGTCACCGATCAGGCGCTGGATGTCGCTGCGTACCGAAGCCTGCTCTCCGACCGCGCGCTCGCGCCTTCCCTACCCGGGCCCGGGGCGCTCCCGGACGACCAACGCGGTCCGTTGACGGCCACCTGGACACTGTCGGTCGACCTCGCAGACCGACAGGACCCTGCAGGCGTTGCTCGGCCCCTGCTCGCCCTCGCATCCATGCTCGACGCCCACGGTATCCCCGAATCCGTCCTGACATCCCGGCCCGCCCGCGACTACCTCGCCGCCAACAGCACCCGCACGCCGCCGCGCCGGAAGTGGTGGCGGTGGGCCTCACCTCCGAGAGCGGTGACCGGGCAGGAGGTCCACCAGTCCGCACGACTCCTGCACCGCCTCAACCTGATCGACCACACTCCCCAGTCGCCTCACCAGTCCGTTCGCGTGCACGCCTTGGTCCAGCGAACGACCCGCGAATCTCTGGCCTCCTGCGACTACGAGGAGGGCGCCCACGCGGCCGCCGACGCCCTGCTCTGCGTCTGGCCCAAGGTCGAACGCGACACCGATCTCGCCCAGGCGTTGCGCGCCAACACCGCGGCCCTGGCCGCCCACGCCTCGTCCACCGGCTGCCTCGACCGGCCGCACACCCATCACGTTCTGTTCCGGGCCGGCAACAGCCTGGGCAACTTCGGCCAGGCGTCGGCGGCGGCCGACTACTTCCAGCGCCAGCGGGCCGCCAGCACGACGCATCTCGGAGCAGACCACCCCTACGTCCTCTCCCTCCGTCACGACGCTGTCTACTGGCGCGGGAAGGCAGGCGACGCGGCAAGTGCCACGCCAGCGTGCGCCGACCTGCTGGAGGATCGCTTGCGGGTCCTGGGTCCCAACCACCCCCACACCCTCGCTACCCGCGGCAGCCTCGCTCACTTGCGGGCGCAAGGAGGAGACGCGGCCGGAGCAGTGTCCGAGTTCGCGCGCCTGCTGGACCACATGGTGCGGGTGCTGGGCCCTGATCACCCGAACACTCTGGCCGTGCGAGGCAACCTCGCCGAAAACCGCGGAGCGGCCGGGGACGCACCCGGTGCCGCAGCCGCCTTCGCCCAGTTACTGAACGACACCATCCGAGTGCTGGGGTCCGACCACCCGAACACCCTCGCCACGCGCAGCAGCCTTGCCGGATGGCATGGCCGGGCGGGCGACGCGAACGGCGCCGCAGTGGCGTGCGCCGCGGTGCTGGACGACCATCTGCGGATCCTGGGGCCCGATCACCCTGACACTCTCGCCACTCGCAGCAACCTCGCGCACTGGCGCGGGGAAGCCGGGGCTGCGGCTGAAGCCGCATCCGCGTTCGCCGACCTCCTCGGCGATGTGACCCGAGTACTTGGACCCGATCACCCACAGACGCTCGTCGCGCGCGGCAACCTTGCACGGTGGCGCGCACAGCAGGGAGAAGCGGCCACCTTCGCAGACGTACTGGACGACATGGTGCGCCTGCTCGGCCCCGACCACCCCCATACCCTCGTCGTCCGCGACAACCTCGCGCAGTGGCAGAAGCAGAACAGCCAAGGCCCCGGCGCATCCGCCTGACCACGGCCGCTTCGTCAACTGCAGGCCTCGCCACAGAACGGCCGGCTTCCCCTCCCTCCCCACGATCACTCAGGTGAGCAGCACGGCTCCTTACGGACCATGTGTCACCTGAGTTCGACGGCGTAGGAGCTGCCAGAGAATTCCCAGCCGTCGGTGCCTTCGTCGATGTCGGCGACGATGATGTCGTCGATGAAGCGGTCCTCGAAGTCGTCGTCGCGCAGGTCACCGGCGAGCCAGAGGGCTTCGATGTCGCTCCAGTCGCCGCGGCTCGCGTCGATGCGGAGGGGGGCGGCGCGGCGGGTGCCGCGTTCGCGTTCTCGTTGCCGGTTTTGACGAGGCCGCTGATCTCGAACTGGCCGTCCTTGATCGTGTCGGGGAGGGGGGCGGCGGGGACGATGACGACGTTCTCGTAGGCGGTGTGGATGAGGTCGCGGTAGGAGCGGCGGACGATGTGGCCGCTCCCTCTCCGCCGCCGGGCACAAGGCTTCCGGCTGGGTGGAGGTGCGGGGCGACCGGGCATGGCCCTGGCCGGTGTCCGGTCCGGGGGGCTGGGACGAGCAGTCCTGCCGGGGCCGCGGAATCAAGCACGCGGCGAGGGCCGCGATGCCACCCACGCGACTGCCCATGCCTCCCCAGCGCTGCCCGATCCGGCGTGTCTGCGACATTAGACCCTGCCGGACACAGTGTCCAACGTACTGTCTAATGGGGGTGCCGCCGACGATGCGCGCGGTCGGAGAAGGCGGTCGCTGCGGCTCACCAGGCGGTTTCAGCGGGGGGATTGACGGGCTCGACGCGGAGGTGTTCGCACGATGTCCGGTTGTCGCGCGGCTCTGTTTCCGCCGTACGGAGAACGCCGGCCAGACCCAATGTGGCCGGCCGGCGGTGAGAGGTGTGGTGACGTGATGGTTCCAGGTGGGCCGCTCGTGGAGCGCGCGTACGGCCATGTGCGGTCCGCGCTCGAACCGGCGATCTTCAATCACAGCGTCCGGGTCTGGCTCCTGGCTGATCATCTCGCCCGCCGAGAGGGACTCCACGGGCTCGAAAGCGAAGCGCTGGCAGTGGCCTGCCTGTTCCACGACGCCGGCACAGCACAACGCTACGACGGACCGCAACGGTTCGAGGTGGAAGGGGCCGACGCGGCCCGCATGTTCCTGGCCGAGCACGGCGCGGCGTGGCCAGAGCCTTTGCTGCAGGACGTATGGCAGGCCATCGCACTGCACACCTCCCCCGGCATCGCGGAGCGTATGGGAGGCCTGACGAGGCTCGTCCGCCTGGGCGTATTGGCAGACTTCGGCCGCTCCGACCTGATCGAGTCCGCCGGCGAGCAGCTGCTAGCGTCACTCGACGAGCTTCCCCGCCTGAGCATCGAAACCGTGCTCGGCGACGCCGTGGTGGAGCAGGCGATGCGCTCTCCCGGAAAGGCGCCTTCGGCCAGCTGGCCCGGTGTACTCCTGTCCGCACACCTCGCCGACCCGCACCATGGCGGCGTCAATCCAGCGTTCTGAACCCGAGCGCCCTGGGAAGGGCCGCGGCCGGCCGGAGACCGCTGCGCACCGCAACCCGGCGTCAGTACTACCCGCGGATGGCCTTGGAGGACAGGTTCCACTCCTGAAGCGCGGGTTTCCCTGGAAGTGACGGGGACGTCCGCAGGGCTCAGGGTTTGCCGACGAGGGCGAGCGCGGCCTCCACTGTGGCCATCAGGGCGCTGCAGTCGCCGTCGATGGTGCCCGGGACGTGAAGCCCCTGCATGAACATCATCAGAAAACGGGCCAAGTCGCGGGCATCGCGCTCCGCGGCGAGCTGCCCCTGCTCCTGCGCTTCGGCGATCACTTCGCAGAGGGCATCTTCCAGCGACGACGTGGTGTCGTGCACGTGCGCCGCGACTTTCGGGTCTGCCTGTTTGGCGAGTGCCTCAGGACCTCCACCAACTCGCGAATCTCCTCGACATCACGTGGACTCTCGTCGGGCAGGCAGCCCGCGCTATCCGTGATCGCGAACTCATCCGCGTCATCGAAGAGTGTTCCGCGCAAACCACCGCACAGATCAACTGGCTACGTATGCGTATGCAGTCGGCCGCACCGCAAACCTCGCTCGTCGCGACCTGAAAAGCTGAGGAGGAGTTGAACGGACGGCTGTGTGCGCTGCCGGGTCACGGAGGGCCGCGGTAGGCGCCGTGCCACCGGCGCCGGGCGAGTACGTGGAAAACCTCGCGTTGCCGCTGGTGGTCGGCGACCCGGATGTCGAGCGCGATCGCCTGGGCACCATCCCAGGCGACGCCTCGGACAGCATGGTGGCGCCCCTTTGAAACGGCCGTTACTCCCTGGCTCTGGTGTACGACGGCTCGGAGGGACGTCATGTGCTGAAGCCGTCCAGCAGCACCTCTACATGGCGATGAACGCAGTGGTCGCTCCCCTCGGGAACCGGACCAGCCAGAGGCCGTGCCAATCTGGCGACGGCCGTGGTCAGATCTGTCACGGTGACATCGGGGCGAAGCCTGCCCGAGTGCTGAGCAGCCTGGACGAGGTTCGATATCGCACGCACAACCCGTGAGCGTGCCCGGCAGAGCTCCCGGTCCCGGGCATCAAAACAATCGGCGAGCATCGGACACAGCGCGCCGAAGTGCTCGTCCAGCGCGCGGTGTACGAAGTGTCGTAGGGCCGTCATCGGGGGCAGCTCCGTGGCGAGTGCGTCCTCTGCCCGATCTGCTGTATGCGAGAGCAGCGACAGCACGGTCGTACGGACGAGTTCGCGCCGGTTCGTGAAGTGCCGGTAGAGCGTGGCATTGCCGATGCCCGCCCTGCGTGCGATCTCGTCCAGCGAGACATCCGGGCCCTGTTGGGCGAATGCCTCGCAGGCAGCGGCCCGGATGCGTTCACGGTTGAGCAGCGCGTCGGCCCTGGGACGGGATTTGCGCCCCTCCCCGATGCCTGTGTTCATTGCCATTGTTCCGGCTGCGGCCCGGCAGATCTCGTGAGGGTCCGAGCGCGGGGGCGCTGCGGAATCGACAAGCTGATTGAACAAGTGGGGCCGCCGACAAAGGACGGGCGACCACCACCCTGGCTGGACGGCTCAGAAGGTGAGAACGAGCCGGCCGCGAACGCCGCCCGCTTCGAATCGGCGATGCGCCTCGGCTGCCCGGTGGGCCGGGAACTCCTCCGCGACCCGCAGCGAGATCTGGCCGTCCTCCGCCAGTGCGCGCAGAGCATCGAGCTTGTCGTGGGCATAGCGGTACTCCGGTACGAATATGTTGTGCGTCATCACGTTCTCCTGGCCGTCCACAGGGGTGACTCCGGGTTCCCCGTCGCTGCGCACCAGGGCGATCTGGCCGCCGGCCCGGACAGCGGGCAGTATCTCGGGGCCCATGATCGCGGCATCCACGGCGGCATCCACGCCGTGGGGAACGACGTGGCGGATGCACTCGCCGACCCCTGGTCCTCGGTCGACGAGCAGATCGGCACCCAGCGTGCGTACCAGCTCCTCGTCGGTGGGAGCTGCGTCAGCCACGACGCGCAGGCCATCGGCCTTGGCCAGTTGGACGGTGTATCCGCCCAGAGCGCCTGCAGCGCCCGTGACCGCTATCCAGCTGCCGGGGGCCAGGCCGAGGATGTCGAGGGCGCGGCGTGCGGTGAGCCCGTTCATCGGAAGCGTGGCCGCCTCGGCGTGGGTGGATCCGCGGGGGGCCCGGACGATCTGCCGGGGATCCAGGACGAGGAACTGCGCGTATGCGCCGCCGGAGGAGTCGATGGGGATGACCATGGCCATCACGCGGTCGCCGACCCTGAGACCAGTGATTGTGTCCGGGCCGATGGCGTCCACCACGCCCGCTGCATCCATGCCCGGCCGGTAGGGCGGGGTCAGGCGGCCGGCAAGCATCTGGTCGGTGTATCCCATGCGCAGCAGTACATCGGCGGGGTTGACGGCCGCTGCATGTACACGTATGCGGATCTGACCCGGTCCGACCTCTGGGATCGGGAGCTCGACGGCCTCGAGTACTTCGGGGCCGCCGTAGCGGAAAACTCCTACAGCCTTCATTGTTGTTTCTTCTCGTCTCTGTAGGGATGCGCGCGGTCAGCCGTACCGCTGGGCACGGGATGCCGCTGTGATCTGCCTCGCTGCTTTGCGAGGGCCCCGCTGTGCTGGCTGCGGGACTGTGGCTGCATGGCCTGGTCGACGTGGCAGCGTGGCGCTGCCTGCAGGCCTGCGCTGGCTTTACGCCGGCGGCGACGCTCTGAATTGTGTGGTGGGGCATCACCGCCGGCCATAGCGTTCGGCGTCCCGCTCCAGCGTGTCTGCGGGTAGCCGCGGCGGATGAGGGCGGCGCTCGGAGATCTCGAGGAGCGGTGGTGGGGACGCCCTTGATTTCCCGGCTTCGCCGATCTCGAGCCGGCGGCCCGGCATGATCCCGTTGTGTGCGGACGTCCGTGTCATTTCAGTCCGCGGAGCAGGCGTTCATGCAGGTGCATGCCGCATGGGCAGGGGGCCTTGACGATGAACGGGAGTTCGTCGCTATTTGGCGGACTGGTCAGCGGGAGGGGTCCAGGCGGGCAGCGGTTCCATCCAGAAGCGGGTCAGCTTCACCGAGCTGATCAGCCACGTGCCGTGGACTTTCTCGTAGGTCTCTCGGTATTGGCCGTATCCGTGGTGGCCTTCGATGCCCTTGGTGCCCGCCGGAATGTTCATGACGTCCTGCATGGACCAGATACCGGTCGCTGTGTGGGGTCCCGCTATGGTGATCTCTGGCATGTAGCCCGAGTGGGCCGTCGGTGCAGCACCGATGATGTCATGGATCACCTTCGCGAAGTCTCGCGGCGACTTGAACGCGGTGCCATCTGTGACGATCTTTGCGTGGGGGGTGAACAGCGATGCCAGCTGGTCGGTGTTCTTCTCGTCCACGAAGCGGAAGTAGCGGGACTTGAGCTGACGGATGTCCTCGATGTCGTCCAGGCGCTGGACCTTGGCCTCGAGTTGCGGGTAGGAGGTCCGCGACTGGTCGGTCGCGCTGGCGGACGAGGAAGTGAACGCTACGGTGGCGGCGCCGCCGCCGATCAGGAGTCCGGCCGCCAGTGCGGATCCGGTGATCCGCGAGCGCCAGACGGCGGATGTGCGGGTCCTCTGCTCGTTCATGATGTGGTTCCTTTTCGTTGCCGCAGGTGCGGGTGTCTCGCAGGGCTGGAGCGATGGCGAACGGTGCACATGGTGTGAGGATCAGTTGGTTGCGGATTCGGCGGGGCCTGTCCCTTCGCCGTGCAGTGGCGGGCGGGGCGCATGGCCGTCGCGCGGCGAAGGCACAGTGCGAGCGCGACTGCGTGGCGCTGGAAGGCCTAGTAGCCGGCGGTGAGTGCGCCGTCGATGGCGAGAGCCGCACCGGTGATGAACGGGCTTTCGTCGCTGAGCAGGAAGGTGGCGAAGGCGGCGATCTCCGCTTCGTCGGCGGCCCGCCCGGTCGGCTGCTGGTTGAGGAGGGCGCTTGCGGCTTCCGGGTTGCTGGCGGTGAAGCCCTGCCACAGGGGGGTGTTGACCAGCCCCGTCACCAGGGCATTGACGCGCACGCCTTCCTTGGCTGCGTCGAGTGCCGTGGAGCGGGTGAGGCCCACGACGCCGTGCTTGGCGGCCGCGTAGGCGGCGGCACCGGGATCGCCGACCACGCCGACCACGGACGCATTGTTGACGATGGAGCCGCCGCCGCTGGCCACGATCGCGGGGATCTGGTGCTTGAGGCTGTAGAACACGCTGGTCAGGTTGAGCGCGATGACACCGTCCCAGAAGGCCTTGTCGATGTCACGGATTGCTCCCTGGCTGTTGCCGCCGCCGGCGTTGTTGAAGGCACCGTGCAGGCCTCCGAACTCCTTGACGGCGACATCGACCAGGTGGGCGACCTCTTCCTCGACGGTCACGTCGGTGGGGACGAACAGGGCCGTGCCGCCCTCTGCGGTGATGTCGGCCACCGTGGCCTCGCCCCGTGCCTTGTCGCGGGCGCCGATGAGCACAGTCGCTCCCTCGGAGACGGCTCGCTTGGCGAAGGCCGAACCCATTCCGGAGGTACCTCCGGTGACGACGATGACCTTGGACTGCAGACGGTTGGACATGGGATTTCCTTTCGTTGCCCGGCGTGGAAGTGACTACTACGCCGGGACGATCAACGTGTGTTCGGTGATCGGAAGGGCCGTGCCGACCCTTGCGGTTCTGCGTTGCTGGTACTGCTTTCGGGCGTGACTGGGGAGTGTGCAGGGGAGGTTGAGAGCCTGATGCGGTCGCTCGGGGAAGGTCAGTGCGCTAGGACAGGCTCTTGCGCGGCTGTCGCTCCACTGGCAGCCACGCTGTGGTCCGGGCGTGGAGCGTTGACCGCGAAGAGGGAGATCAGCGCTGACAGAAGCAGGAATCCGAAGGCCCACCAGTACGCCGCGGTGAATCCGTGGACCAGTGCGACGTCGGCAACTGCCTGGCTGTGCCCGTGAGTGGCAAGGTAGGTGGTGGTGGAACTGGCGGCGATGGTGTTGAGGAGGGCGGTGCCGACGGAGCCGCCGACCTGCTGGGAGGTGCCGACCATCGCGGAGGCGACACCGGCGTCCTGGGGGTCGACGCCGTGGGTGCCCAGGCTCATGGCGGGCATGAAAGCGGTACCGATGCCGAGGCCTGTGATGATCTCGGCGACGGCCAGCAGGGCGTAGGAGCTGTCAGCCCGCAGCAGGGCGAGCAGGACGACGCCGACCGCTGTCACGAGGTAGCCGCCGGCCATCAGCAGACCGGGGCGCACCCTGCCTGACAGGCGGGTGCCAAGCACCATGGAACCGAAGGCCTGCGCGGCGCCCAGAGGTACGAACGCGACGCCGGTGATCACTGGGGAGTAGCCCTTGACCAACTGCAGGTAGTAGCTGAGGAACAAGAACATCCCGAACATGCTCATCACTGCGAGTCCCACCGAGAGGTAGGCGCCGGCCCGGTTGCGTTCAGTGAGAACGTGCAGCGGGAGCAGGGGTGACGTGATCTTCTTCTCTGTGATCAAGAAGGCCAGGATCAGAGCCACGGCTGCGACGAGCAGGGTGATGGTGAGGCTGGAGCCCCAGCCGCGGCTTTCGGCCTCGGAGAAGCCGAAGACCAGAGCCACCAGCCCGAAAGTGGCCAGGATCGCGCCGGGTATGTCGATGCGGGTGCGCTTGCCCTGGGTGGGAATGTCCTGCACGACAGTCATCGCGCCGATGATCCCGATGACGGCAATGGGGATGTTGACGAGCATCGACCAGCGCCAGTTCAGGTATTCAGTGAGCAGGCCGCCCAGCAGCAGGCCCAGTACGCCCCCGGCGGTGGCGATGGCACCGTAGATGCCGAAGGCCTTGGCCCGTTCCCTGGCGTCGGTGAAGGTCAGTGAGATCAGGGCGAGAGCGACAGGAGCCAGGAGCGCTCCGAAGACGCCCTGCCCGGCTCGGGCCACCAGAAGAACGCCTAGGTTGCTCGCGGCTCCGCCGAGCGCGGAGGCCAGGGCGAAGCCGATCAGCCCGATGGTGAAGGCCCTCTTGCGGCCGAGCAGGTCGCCCAGGCGCCCGCCGAGGATCAGCAGCCCGCCGAACGCCAGGCCGTAAGCGGTGATGACCCATTGGCGGCCGCCGTCGGAGAAGTGCAGGGCCTGCTGGGCGGACGGCAGTGCGATGTTCATGATCGCGCTGTCCAAAAAGACCATCAGTTGGGCAATGGAGATGAACGCAAGCGCGGCCCAGCGCCGGGGATGCGGGTGTGGGGTTGCGGCCATGGGAAAGGTGGCTCCTCGGAAACGGACGGGGGAGATCGGAGCTCCCAGACGATGCAGCCGCAGACGGCCTCGGCCCCGGCGGACGGTGGCCTGGCGGTCGGGCCGGTCATGAGATTGGGGATGACCAGGGGCCGACTCGCTCAGGGGACGCACCGCGCCTCTGTGCAGAAGACCACCCGCCAAGCGGACGATATCCATCCGCTTCTGCGAATGTACCACAAGAGGACAGTCATCGTCCGTTTAATGTCCGGCGATGGCCAACGACGTCGATTCGGAACTGCAGCCGAGCGGATCTGCATCCGTCCGCCACTCCGGCAGCCTGCTGGCGACCCCCCGAAAAAACGGGGCGCATAGAACCTCGGCCACCCGGTACGGAAGCCGCTGTGGCCCCGCAGTGATACGAGCCTTGACTGGCGCCGGGACAGCCTCGAATGCTGCGGGATGGCGCTGTCGCTGACACTGGTGCGACTGCGCAGCCGGCACCGCGCGGCCAGCTTGATGCGCGGCGCACGAATGAGCCTGCTGTCCGATGGCCCTGGCTGCGCCGTCGCCGGTGGCCGGCGTGGGGTGTCGTTGTACGGCTCGCGCCGGGGGATCATCGGCTCCCCCGCCCTCGGGGCACGCTTCGGTCGCAGGCCCCGTGCGCTGAGCGCAGTACGGGATGCGATGGCCGTGCAGCCGGGCGAAGCGCGTAGCGGCGATGGCAATCCTGTGTTCAGGACGGCCGGGCGCCCTCCGCTACGGCAAGCCCGTCATCATCGCCCCGCACGCCGTCATGTCGCCGACGGTCTTCGTGCGGATCACGCTGCGCCACGACACCCCGCGCCGCAGCCGTGACCGCTCGGGAACGTCACGCTGACGACGGGGGCGGCCGCCGATGCACCCCGACATGTCACTCCTCGCCGTCCTCCCCTGGAGAACGGGGTGCTCACAACAATGCACCGACGGCCAGTGTGAAGTCGTGTCCGAGACCGAGAATCGTCGTCAGCGCTCTTGCGCGCGTCAGGGGCGGACCTGGGGGCCCGGCCCTGTGAGCGGAGTGTGTGCGGGGGCGCGCATCCCGTCGAGCAGTAGTGTGATGACCCTGCGCCATCCGTCAGGGCCTGCGTCGACACCGAGGCAATGATCGGTATCCAGCGAGGCGCGTGAACAGATCATGATGTCCTGCCAGGTCACATCGTCACGCAGGACACCTGTAGCACGCACCCGGTCCGTCAGCTGGATGACGGCTTCCTGTACCGCGGCGGTTCGCTCCGCGAGCTCGGGCGAGGGCGGCCCCTCGCATGCTGCGGTGACCTCGGCCAGGCCGATGTTGTCGCGGTGCGCGCCTGCGAGCTGCATCACGAACTCGACCAGCCCGTCCCACGGGTCCTCTCGTTCCATGCATTCCCGCGCGAGAACGCACAGTTCGTCGTAGAAGCTGAGTACCACGGCGCCCAGCAGCGCCTCCTTGGTGCCGAAACGCCGGTAGAGGGTGCCGACACCCAGGCCGGCCGCCTTCGCGATGTCCAGGGCCGAAACCTCGAGCCCGCGAGCGGCGATCGCCTCCCGCGTCGCAACGATCAGCGCACACCGGTTACGCTGCGCATCTGCCCGAGCGACCGGTGCAGCGCCCAGACTGGGTGGCACCTGGATCTCGGTCTTCAACCGGCCGGATCGACGGACTATCTCCTTGCGATCACTCACCATGTGGCCTTTTCGTGCGTGCACAGCGCCTGCTTCGAGCAAGCGGGTGGGAATTCCCCGTCCGCAGACTAGCACAAGAGGACGGTAGTCGTCCGCTTACGCTCTGTCCGCATTTCTGCTGTGCAGGCCGCCACCCGCAGAGGTACCGGGCAGCATGTCGCCCGGCAGCGTCGGGGAGCCGCGGAACAGCTGAGTCTCCGCCGAGAACATCTCTGTCTGCTGCACCGCCGCGTCCACCCGCAGGACACTCTCGCGGTCTGGAACGACTGCAGGGTCGAATGCCGGCGCGCTGCTGATCGCGGTCCCGGCCGCACCGACGACAACGAAGGACAGCAGGGACAGCCCCACCGCGGCCGCCAGGGTCAGGGTGCGGTCCCTGAGGGTGCGGGGCAGCAGCAGCGAGAGGACCACGAGAACGAGGATGCAGGCCGTCGCTTCGGTCGAGTGGTGCAGCACCCGCGCGTAGTAGAAGCCCTCTCCCCCGAAGACGCCGGCGAGAGCCGCGGTCCCGGCGATGCGTCGCGCAGCGCTCGACCCGTTGCGGGACAAAAAACCTGCGACACCGAAAAGAGGACCTGCGACGCAGGCCGCGGCCGCCCAGAGGAGCGGCATGGTGAGGGCGCCGATGCCGTCTCGCCCGCAGGCTGCGTAGCCGTAGTAGCCGATGACCAGTCCGAGTTCGGTGAGCAGCCCTGTTCCTGCGGCGAGAACGGGGGTGGCCCGGTGGGCCAGGATCACGCCGGCGGCAAAAGCGGCGGCGGACCAGACAGCCCCCGAGTTCGGTATCTGGTTGAAGGAGCCGGGCAGCCAGCCCTGAGCGAGGTTGGTGAGCAGGCCGAGGACGAGGCCTGCGGCGAGCCCCGCAGCCGGTGCGCTGAGGGCTGGAATGCGCTTGTGCGTGCGAGAAGTCGGCGGCGTCGGCATGGTGTCCGTTCGGTAGGGGCGGGAAAGGCCCAGCGGGTGACGGGGTGCGGGACTGAAGCTTCCCCGTGTTCTTGGACACTTGATCTCTATGCTGCGAGGCCGTGTTGGTGCCGTTGCCGGGTCTCGGCTGGGGTGAGGTAGCCGAAGACCTTGTGCTTGCGCAGTCGGCGGCGGTTGTAGAACGTCTCGATGAAGTCGAAAACGTCGGCGCGGGCGGTGGCCCGGTCGGGCCAGACTCTGGTGCCGATCTCTTCCTTGAGCAGGGCCCAGAAACTCTCCGCGGCGGCGTTGTCGAAGCATGATCCGGTGCGTCCGCAGCTTTGCCGGAGGTTCAACTCGCTTATTTCATTGCGGAATTGGCTGCTGGTGTATTCGCTGCCGCGGTCCGAATGCGCTATGCAGCCGGGCCGGAGCCGCCCACGGCCGGCGGCCATCTTCAGGGCATCCACGACCAGGTCTGCGCGGTGGTGGTCGGCCATCGAGTAGCCGACGACCTCGCGGGTGGCCAGGTCCAGCCGGCAGGCGAGGTAGAGCCAGCCCTCGGCGGTTGGGAGGCAGGTGATGTCGCCGACCAGCTTCGTGCCGGGGATCTCGGCATGGAAATCGCGGCCGATCAGGTCCGGCGCCGGCTTCGCCTTCTTGTCCGGCCGGGTCAGCGACCGCTGCCTGCGGCGATGGGCTCCCTGGATACCGTGCTCGCGCATCAGGCGGGCGACCCGCTTGCGGTTCACGCGCCGCCCCAAACGCCGGAGTTCGGCATGGATGCGCGGGACGCTGTAGGTCTGGCGTGAGCCGACGTGGATGACGGTGATCTCGTGTACCAGGGCCTCGTCGGCGGCCTTGCGGACCGTTCGGGTCCTGGCCGCGGCGAGCCAGACGTAGAAGGAGGAGCGGGCAACCTTCAGCAGCCTGCAGAGGAAAGCGACGCCGTGGGTGGTCTTCTCCGCCTCGATGAACGCGTACGTGTCGTTCACCGATCGCTCTCCTTCGCGAAGAAGACCGCGGCTTTTCGCAGCACCTCGATCGTCTTGGCCTGTTCGATGTTCTGCCGACGCAGTCGCCTGAGCTCCTCACGCTCGGCCGTGGTGAGATCACCCGGGGCTCCCTCGCCCTGGTCTGCCTTGGCCTGGCGGTACCAGCCGCGCAGGGACTCGGAGCTGATGCCGAGATCCCGGGCGACCGCCGTGACCGTCTTGCCCGAAGAGTCGACGAGCGCGATCGCGTCCCGCTTGAACTCCTCGGTGTACCGCTTCGTGTATTTGCTTCCCACCTGGCGCTACTTCCTCTGGAACCTCAGGTCCCAGTCTCCAGGTGTCCACGATCAAGGGGAAGGTTCAGCCGTAGACCGCCACACCTAACAATCCAGCCAACACCAAGGAGTGAAAACCGATCCGGCTGATTGGCTCCTCCCGCGCACGCAGGGATGATCCCAACAACGAGATCGCCGTTCCGTCGATCACTCGCTGCTCCCCGCGCACGCGGGGATGGTCCCGGCGTGCCCACGGCCGGGAACGCGGACACCTTCTGCTCCCCGCGCACGCGGGGATAGTCCCTTGTGGAGGCCGATGAACGATGCGGCCCAGCCCTGCTCCCGCGTACGCGCGGATGGTCCCTGGCTTCTGCACCTGTCCACATGGGACGAGACCTGCTCCCCGCGCACGCGGGGATGGTCCCAGAGGGACTTCACGGTCTCGAGGCCAGAAGCGCTGCTCCCCGCGCACGCGGGGATGGTCCCGGGCACGTATTCCAGCCTAACGGCCGTCCGGTCTGCTCCCCGCGCACGCCGGGATGGTCCCGACAACGCCGCCGACGCCGTCGCACTGATGGCCTGCTCCCTGCGCACGCGGGGATGGTCTCTACTAGGCCAACGGTTCGGTCTTGGAGTTCTTCTGTTCCCCGTGCACGCGGGGACGGGGACAACTAGCTACAACGCTAGCTGCTCTCCGCGCAGGCGAGGATGGTCCCCAAATGATCAAGATGGTGGATGCGGTGGGAGCTGGAGCTTGCACTGGCTGTGGTCAACCGCGACCTGATGGCGACCCAGGCAGGCCGAACGTGCCGCCCTGGCGGTGCCCGCTGTCGGGGAGCCTGCGGCCTGGGCTGTCGACCTACACCGACGCGGACGCCCTCTCGGCCCGCAACCTGGTGGCCGTGCTGTGATGACTCGGGCCGGGAGGGGCGGCCTGCGTGAACGTGTAGCAGGCCAGGCCGCGTCCGCCGGACGTGGAGGTCCGGCCGAAGGAACCAGCCTTGTGGGGGCGGCTGTAACGCCTGTGGTGGCAAGCCCGGGCCGCGGATCTCCGCCACGAGGTCGGTAAGGAGCAGGCGGAGGGGATGACGTCGCGTCTGCCGGGACGCGTCGCTCCGGTGGTGACGCTCCGCAGGCCCTGACCGGCCAGGCCCGGGTAGGGTCCGCAGAACAGCGATGGTATGAGGCGGGGTTCTGGGAATGGTTCGGGTTGCGGTGCTCTCCGCGGGGTCGTGGGGCACGGCCATGGCCAAGGTGTTCGCGGACGCCGGCAGCGACGTGACGGTCCACGCGCGGCGGCCGGAAGTCGCCGACGCAATCAACCATCAGTGCGAGAACCCCGCTTATCTGCCCGGTGTGACGCTCCCGGACCGGCTGCGCGCGACGACCAGCGCACCGGAGGCCCTGGAGGGTGCGGCGCACGTGGTCCTGTCGATCCCGGCGCAGACGCTCCGGACGAACCTGGCCGCGTGGACTCCGCACATCGGTGCGGACGCGGTGGTTGTCAGCCTGATGAAGGGCGTTGAGACCCACAGCGGTCTGCGGATGACGCAGGTGATCCACGATGTCACCGGCATCGGCCCGGAGCGGGTCGCGATCCTGTCCGGCCCGAACCTCGCCCGGGAGGTCGCCGCCCAGCAGCCGGCGGCGGCCGTCATCGCGTGCCCCGACGAGAGCGCCGCGGCCGCGTTGCAGCAGGCGTGCCACACGCACTACTTCCGTCCGTACACGGGCACGGACGTGGTGGGGTGCGAGCTCGGCGGCGCGGTGAAGAACGTGATCGCGCTCGCGGTCGGCCTCGCGACCGGCCTCGGCCTCGGCGACAACGCCCGCGCGCTGCTCATCACTCGGGGGCTCGCGGAGACCGCGCGGCTGGGCGCGGCGATGGGCGCGGACCCGTTGACGTTCGCCGGGCTCGCCGGCGCCGGGGACCTCATCGCGACCTGCTCGTCCCCGCTCTCCCGGAATCGGACGTTCGGCGAACACCTCGGCAGGGGGTTGACCGTGGACGAGGCGACGGTGGCGACGAAGCAGACCGCGGAGGGCGTGATGTCCTGCCGCGCGGTCCTCGACCTGGCGGCCGCACACCGTGTGGAGATGCCGATCACCGAGGTGGTCTCCGCGGTCATCGCAGGGGCCGTGTCTGTCCCGGACGCCGCCGCGGCGTTGATGTCCCGGACGCCGAAGTCAGAGCGCTACGACGTCTGAGGCTCCTCCTCGCCTGCCTGCGGGGGGCCGGTGTCCTTCCGCCGCCACCTGCGGGCTGTCGAGGATCTTCTCGTCGGTCCTCCCGAGAACTGGTGCGGTGTCTGCGGCGACGGCGATGATGCGGTGGTCGGGGCCGAGATCGCTTAGATCGTGCGGAACTTCGAGGTCTGGTCTCCCACGAGAACGTCTACACCGCCCCGGCCACCCAGGAACCCGCAGCCGGCTGAGCGTCCGTGGGACCTCCAGTGGTGCTGCCCCCGGGCCGAGCCTCGGTGCAGCGCCGGTCTTCAGACCTCGTCCGGGTTCTCCTGGGCGTATAGGCGGGCGTCGAGCTCGGCTGCCCAGGCAAGGGCCCAGGCGCGCAGGTCGGTCAGTTGGCCGGGATTGAGGCCGTAGTCGGTGAAATCCTTGTCGTCCCACCATTCGGCACCGTTGAGGCGGTCGCGCAGGTCTTCGAGGCTGAACTCGTAGCGTGCGTGGCGGCGGCCGAGCGTTTCGAGGTCGGCGGTGGTGCGGTGCTGGGAGGCGGCGTGGACGTCGATGAGGTCGCGGACTGCTCCGCGGTCCGCGAGCGCGCGGACCTTGGTGCCGATCACGTCGTCGAGGGCCAGGACCGGTCCGTATTCGGTTTGCGTGGGCGGATTCCAGAATGCCTCTTTGAGGACGTCCACCTCGCATTCCTCTCCGGATTTCGGGTCGGTTGCGATCAGACGGCCGGAGAGGGCGCTGGTCTCGATCTGGCGGATGCTCCAGCCGCGGGTGGCTAGGCCGTCGCTGACCACAGCGACGATCTCGGCGATCGGGGCGGGGTTGTCGGTGGCTACATCGAGGTCCTGGCTGAGGCGGTCGACCAGGCCGTGGGCCTGGACGGCATAGCCGCCTGTGATCACCAAGGGGTAGGGGGTGCCGATCGCGAGTACATCGGCAAGGAGCCGGCGGTGCAGGTCGGTCAGATTCACGCGGCCGGCATGCTCCGGACGGCGGCCAGCTCAGGGAAGGCGGCCTCCCATGCCTCCCGCAGCGGCCTGCTGATCAGGGTACGCAGGACCGGCCACTGCTCGAGCAGCAGATCCCGGTTCAAAAAGGCGACCAGGTCTTGGCGCTGCCCTTCGGCCAGGACGGTGCGGTAGAGACTCATCCGCGAGCGCGGCTGCTCCACCTCGTAGGAGCGGCGTCCTGACCACGACACGTGCAGCGGCAGGTCGACCGAGCCGCGAGTGGGGCCCGTCAGATCCTGAAGGCGGGCGGGCAGCCGCTTGGCGTACTGCTCGCGGAGCAGCTCAAACGCGTTCGGCACCGGGAAACGGGACGAGCTCAAGGCCATGCCTCGATTATGACCTGCCAGACCGCGCAGCAGAGGGCCGAAGCCCGAACCGGCTGACTACCTGTGGCGGAGCAATGATCCTCGGTGGCGGCTCCGCTGCTCACGGACGCGGCGCAGTGGCGGTCCGTATTCGCAGGGCATCTACGCCCGGCGACAAGGCGGCCGCCGCTGGGCGAGTGGGCTGGTCCTCCGTGGGCTCCGCCCGGCGCCCGCCAGGCGGCCCGGCTGGAACGATAGCCATGGGCGCCAGGCGCAGCGGCCCGAGCCGGCTGTGGACGGTGCGGGGTTTGCTGGCCGTGCGCATTCCAGTACCGATGGACGCGACAGAGGTGCCGTTGTTTCTGGCGCGGGCTGTGAGCGGAGGTTCCGTCCGCTTGCAGATCGGCACTCATCCAGTCAGCGTGAATCCCTGCCCGCACGGATCTTGAGGAGACTTCGCAGATGCTGAAGAAGCGACCGCTTCGCTGACCTGCTGTGCCATGCCTGGTCCAGCATCGACCGCACCGGAGCGGCCTGGACCGATTACGTAGAACGCCTACCCGGGAGTGTCAGGGCCCGGGCTCGGGCCCGTCGCGGTGAGCCCGACGGCGGGCGGCGGACCTGGTCTTCTAGAAGGTCTGGCCGCTGGAGACGTGGATGTACACCGGGCGGCACGCGCGGACCTCGCGGTGCAGCGTCTGGACCACACCGCGCACGTGGTCCGCGTCCCCGTGGGGAGCGTCACGTGATTACCCACCCGCGGCGCCAACTTCCCCGCACTGTCGTTCGAATACGCGGATCACGGCTCGGGGATCCATTCCGCGGGTGGAGGGGTGCGGCTGTAGTGGGCTCCTGTGGTGCCGTAGCGGGCGAGGTGGAGGGTTTCGCCGTCGAGCTGGATCTCGGCCGGTGGGGGGTTGGGGACGGAGATCCGCGGGTGGGCGTAGGGGTGGCCTTCGATGAAGAGGGGCTCCAGGTGCCGGTTCCAGCTGTCCGCCCAGCTCTGGGCGTGCTCGCGGGTCCACGGGTTCTGCAGGGTCCGTGGGGCGGCCGGGTCGTGGCCGTAGCTGTTGAGGCTGCGCACCAGGGCTTCGCCGTAGACACCCTTGACCCGGAAGTTCTCCAGGTCCTCCAGGTGGACGACCATGTTGACGTACCGGCGGCTGTTGCCCCGGTGCCGGCCGACCGCGTGTCGACGTGGGTCGCCGGGGTCCCAGATGGCGGGCGGGATCCACAGCAGGGTGCCGGCGCGGAAGTGCTTCGTGCCGTGCTGGATGTCGAGGCCGCTCTCGCCGTGCGAGGTCTCCCGTGCCACGTTGGCCACCAGACACCAGCCCAGGAGTCCGTCCGGCGTCTCTTCTTCGGTGGGTCCCGTGTCTGTCACGCCGAGCATTCTGAGGTCAGGGGCGGGGCGCAAGCCAGCTGTTATCGGCTGAGCCGACCGGACCGGATCACATACGGATCACCAGCCGCACGTATCGACCCTTGGGTGAGGTGCCACAGTCCATGATGTCTGCCCAATACTCAGGGTAAGCACTGGCCCTGTACTAGGGTCCGTCTTCAAACTGATCTTGCCCAGAGCAGGAATGATGCGAGATTGACCGCTGCCTCGTAGGAGGTGGCGGTCTTGTCGTATCTGGTGGCGATGCCGCGGAAGCCTTTGAGGCGGTTGAAGCAGCGCTCAACTACGTTGCGGCGGCGATAGATCTGTCGGTCGAATGCCGGTGGCCGGCCGCCGCGACGGCCGCGGCCCAGCCGGTGTCGCTGCTGGTCGGCTTTCTCCGGGATGGTGCACGCGATGCCGCGTTTGCGCAGGTAGGCGCGGAATCCTCGTGAGCTGTAGGCCTTGTCGGCGATGACCTGGTCGGGTTTGGAGCGGGGCCGGCCAAGGCCGGTCCGCGGGACGCGGATGCGTTCCAGGAGGGGACGCGCGCAGATGCTGTCGTGGCGTTGGCCGGGTGTCAGCAGGATCGCGAGCGGGCGGCCCTTGCCGTCGCAGGCGAGATGGATTTTGGTGGTCAGGCCTCCTCGCGATCGGCCGAGGGCGTGATCGTCCGGTTCGTCCGGTGGGTGGTTCCCCCTTTTCGGCCGGTGGCGGCGGCGTGCTGGTGGGCGCGGACGATGGTGGAGTCGATCTGGACGAGCCAGTCGATGTCGCCGGCCGCGTCCGCGTGTGCCTGGATCTGCTGGAGGGCCCGGGTGAACACGCCGTCCAGCGCATAGCGGCGGAAGCGGGTGTAGACCGTCTTCCATGGCCCGTAGCGATCCGGCAGGTCACGCCAGGAGATCCCGGTCCGGATCTTGTAGACCATCCCGTTGATGACCTGTCGATCCTCCACACGCGGACGGCCCGTCGCGGCCCGCGGTATCAACGGAGCGAGTAACTCCCACTCCTGATCGGTGAGTTCATGGCGACGTATCACCCCACCATGATCCACCATCCGATGATCTTTGAAGACGGACCCTAGTGCCGCATCAGGCAACGTTCGCCCTCACCAGTGAGAGCTGGCTTCGCCCACCCGTTGCAAGGGGTGTCAGTGGGCGGTGCGATGCTGACGCCGACAACTCCGCTCACGATGATCAAAGGGGGGGCCGATGCCTGGTGAACGATCAGGGCCTGACTTGTCCTCGGTCGGCTTCGACTCTGAGTGGTGTGCCACGGACCTGGGTGCATACAGGACCTGCCGCTACACCTACGAGTACTACCCGTACGAGAGTCTGCCACCTCTCGACTCCACCCAGTTCACGGGCGTCTTTCAATGGCTCGGTGGTACCGGCGAACCTGTTCCCGAACAGGTCACGGCGCTCAATCGCTTGGCAGAGGACGTGTCGGCCAGAGGCTTGACGCTGCCGCGGGACTTCGCCACCTTCCAGGCCGACTCGAAGCTGCACTACTCGCTGGACGAGGTCTCGGTGACCGGCTGCTGGACCGATATTTCAGAGCCCTTGCCTAGTCCGGTCGATCCTGGAGCCTTCCTCGTGCGATTCCTGCGGGATCAACAGGACTGCGTCATCTGGTACCTCTACCTCCGTTCTTCGGGTGAGGCGTTCGTGGTGCACTCCTATCTCGACTACGAATACGAGTACGAGGCACGGCGCGATGGGGAAGAGACGGAGACCAATCTCGACGATCCGGAGGAGCAAAGGGCCGCAATCCTCTGGTGTGCACCTTCGTTCGAGGAGTTCGCCCATCGGTTCTGGATCGAGAACCGTCTGTGGCATGCCCTCAACGGAAATGACCTGTCCGGGCTCGAGCCTCAGTTGCGTGACTACTTGCGCCACTACGCGCCGCCCGGAATACCCGCATGACCGTGCGCTGAACGAGATCATGTGCGGATGGCAGAGCAGGTACAGGTTCGCGGATTCGATGACGGCGAGGGGCGGCGCTTGCTGCGTATCGTCCGCAGGGGCACCGGGTCGGTGGTGACCTGGCGGCGGGCTCAGATGGTGCTGCTGTCCGCGCAGCGCATGACCGTGGCGAAGATCGTTGAGGTGACGTTCACCAGTGAAGACCGGGTCCGGGATGTCATCCACAACTTCAACGCTGACGGCTTCGACACCCTTTACCCGAAGTACAAGGGAGGCCGGCCCAAGAAGTTCACGCTGCCCGAACGACGTGAGATCAAGAAGATCGTCAAGTCCCAGCCAGCCGAGCACGACCTGCCGTTTTCGACCTGGAGCCTGGCCAAGCTGGCCGACTTCCTGGTCGCCGAGGGGGTGGTCGACGACATCAGCCACGAGGGCCTTCGGGTCCTGCTCCGTGAGGAGGGCGTGTCCTTTCAACGCATAAAGACCTGGAAGACCTCCCGCGATCCCGACTATGCCGCCAAAAAGGCCCGCGTCGAGCATCTCTACGCGATCGCCGACGGCGAGGTCATACCCGAGGACGGCGAACCCGAGGTCGTCTTATGCCTCGACGAGTTCGGCCCGCTCAACCTCCAACCCCACCCCGGGCGGCAGTGGGCCGAGCGCGGCGGACGGCACAGGGACCCCGACCGGGAGCCGAGGCGCCGCAGGCGGGCAACCTACACCCGCCCGCACGGGGTCCGGCACCTGTTCGCCGCTCTGGACCTCGGCAAGGACAAGCTTTACGGCCACATCAAGCCGAGGAAGAACCGGACGAGGTTCCTGGAGTTCTGCCGCTACCTACGCAGCCTCTACCCGCCGGAAATCCGCATCGCGATCGTGCTCGACAACTTCTCCCCGCACCTGACCACGAAGAAGGACACCCGAGTCGGCGATTGGGCCGCGGCCAACAACGTCGAATTCGCCTGCACGCCGACCATCAGTTCCTGGCTCAACCGTATCGAGGCCCAGTTCACCGCCCTGCGCTACTTCGCACTGGACGGGACGGACCACGCCAGTCACAAGGAGCAGGGCAGCATGATCCGCCGCTACATCCTCTGGCGGAACAAGCACGCCGCCGACGCACGCCTCCGCGAGGTGGTCGACAGGGCGAACGTTGCCTGATGCGGCACTAGTGAGGGAGCGAATGATCGAACCAGATCGGCCGGGCCTAGGCTGCTTGACATGGCGAGATTTGACGAGGTCAGGGCGGCATTCTGGAGTGACGGCGACTACGGCGTCCAACTACCGCTCACCGAGGAAGCAGTGCGGGAGGCTGAGCGCGTGCTCGGCGTGACGCTGCCCGCCGTGCTGCTCGACCTCCTCCGTGTCCAAAACGGTGGCAGCGTTGCCCCTGGTCTAAACGCGTTCCCGACCAACCGGCCCACTTCGTGGAGTGAAGACCACGTCCCTTTCGAAGATCTGATGGGCATCGGGCGACGCGAGCGGATGACATCGTTGCTCGACACCCCCTACTTGGTCGAAGAATGGGAGCTGCCATCGTCGATCGTGCTTCTCTCTGGCGACGGGCACTGCTGGATCAGTCTCGACTACCGAGACTGCGGCCCGAACGGTGAGCCATCGGTCACCTGGTTCGATACCGACCTCGGCACCGAACTCGCACTTGCGAGTGACTTCAGGGTGTTCGTCGAGAACCTCACTGCAGGCAGCGCCTTCGGTGTCGACCCTGGCGACTCCACATCGGCTTGACGCCGACATTCTCTGGGGAAGAGCAGGGCTCATGAGGGTTCTCCGGGGATGATCGGCATGCCCAGGGTGACCGGGGTGCGGTTCGGTTCCGGGTGAGGCGGTCGAGCGAGGCGAGCTTGTTTCGCGCGGCGTCCAGGCTGATCTGGAGTCCGTGGACCTCGCCGAGCCAGCCGTTGGCGCGGGCTTCCTCGATGCGGTCACCGAGGTTGCGGATGATCTCTTCTAGGCGTCGCCGCTGATGTGGGTCGACGCGGAGCATCGGACATCGAACGCAGGCATGCTCGTGTGCGCAGGGGGTGCCGTAGGGGCGCCCGCAGGTGCCCAGTTCGACCTTGCGCAGCTCGAAGTGCTTCTGGAACTCCTCCCACTCCTGTTCGGTGGGTTCCCGGTATTCCGCGGCTGGGCGGTCAGCGCGCCGGGTGTCGAGGAACGCCCGGTAGGACTTGATCAACTCCTCCTGGAAGACCGCGAGGTATGCCTGGGTGGTGTTGAGGCTGTGGTGGCCGAGAATCTTCGCTGCGATGTGGACGGGCAGGCCGCCGGTGACGGCGTCCGTGATGAACATCCGGCGGAAGTCGTGCGGGGTGTAGCGCAGAGGCTGGCCGGCCCGGTCGGTAAGCCCGGCTCGTTCCAGGGTTTCGTTGAGGAGTCGGAGGACGACGCGGGTGCTGATGATCTCTCGGCGCCATCCGATCTTGCGCTGGAACAGGTGCGGCAACATCGGGCCGGTGACGCGTTCGTGTGGGTCATAGCGGGCAGCCAGAGGGACGCGGCCGTCGTCACTCCTGATCCGGCAGACCACGGTGGCGAGGACGCTGGCCAATTCGGGGGTGACCAGGAGCAGTCGCTCCTCGTTGCTCTTGGACGGCACGATCTGCAGCAGGGGAACGACCTCGCCGTTGTCGGGCAGACGGTAGGAGATCAATGCCAGGTGGGTAAGTTCCAGCAGCTCCTCGACGCGGACGCCGGTGTGCCTCAGCGTCTCGATGATCGCCCAAGCCCAGAACGCGTCCTCTTCTTTGCGGAGCAGCTCGATCCGTTCGCCGCTTTCCTCATCGGTGACCAGGACTGCGTCCGGGCCGTGCTGGGTCTCGCTGCGGGTGTCCCACCGGTATTGGGCTCGGCGGTAGGTTCTCCCGGCGTGTTCGAAGGTCTCGCCGACGGGAGTCTGGCGCGCGGCAGCGAGCAGGACGGTCTGGTCGTCGCGGTGCTTCTCCGCGGTGTCGACCAGCACGGGCAGGTGGGGCAGGCGCTCGCGGATCCGTTGGTGCACTTCCGCTTTCCGCGCGCGGTTGCGCTTGGAGACGCCTTCGAGTTCGCTGCGGCGGATCGGGCAGCGGACTGCCCATGGTGCCCAGGAGGGGTCTTCGTGCGCCCACTCTTGGATGTCGAGATACAGAGTCCGGACGCGGCCGAGGATTTCCAGGCGTCCCTTGCGGGGCCGTTTCGGTCCTCGCTTGCCGGAGGTGAAGGCGAGCCGGGCTTTCCAGGCGTCAGCAACGTCGGAAGGAAGGTCGAGGGTGTCGATGCCGGGGTGATGCTGCTCGATGTCGGCCCAGAAGGTGCCGGCCAGGGTGCTGGTGAGCTGACGGAAGCTGCTGAAGTCCATGCCGGGGCGCCGCTCGTTGAGGTAGCGAATCAGCATGTCACGGACCGGAGCGGACTGGATCTTGTGCTGGCTGATCAGTTCCTCGGTCGTGAGCTGGCCCAGCCGGATGGCGGCGCGAAGGCTCTTGTCCGTATCGAGGATGCCGATGTCGCGCAGTACGTCCCAGGCTCCGTGCAGGCCGCTTTTGTGGCGGGAGTAGCGGCTGATGTTCCAGGCGCGGAACTCAAGCACATCCTCCGTGGTGATGCGGGGGAGCTCTTTGCCGGTATGGAGCACGATCTTGGACAGGATGGTGAGGACTTCCGCAACCTGGCGTCCGGCCATGCCACGTGCGCGAGCAGCTTCCTCTGCGCGGGTGAACGTCTCGACGGACAACTCGGTGCGCACGTCGGCGAACAGGCGGACTGCGCCGTAGCCGACCAGGAAGTCGTAACTGGGCAGCACGAGGCGGCTGAGTAAGAGGCCGGCCAAGCCGTCGGTGACTTCATTGCGGAAGTTCCTCGGTGCGCGTCCTTCGGCCTCGGCGGCGCTGGCGACCCAGCTCAACGGCCCTGGGTCGGCTTCGCAGGACTCCCATCGCTCCTGCCACCCGTCACCGGGCCGCTGCGTTAGCCACTCCAGCATCCGTTCGGCGGCGCGCAGTCTTGCGCGCACTTCAACAGCGGGCAGCTCGGCCCAGGTTCGCAGCTGGGGCAGTTTCTGGATCACCTCGCGGCTGGAAAGGGTGTCGATCGGTCCGACGCGACGGACAGTTGGACTTGCCTGTTGGGCGCCGATAAAGGCTGGGAAACGCTCTTCCCGCACGGGTTGGGCGGGCGTGCTGGTCGTGGCAGTCATCGCGGTGCCCCTCCGAAGAGCACGGCCAGGTCCGCGGCGTCGTAACCGCGGGCCGGGGATGGAACGGTTTGCGGGACGGCCTGTTCGGCCTGCTTGAGGTCCAACAGGTGTTGGTGCACCCGGCGGATGACTTCCTCGGGTTCCTCTTCGAGGTAGAGCTGTGTGGTGGAGAGGTGTGCGTGGCCGAGGATGATCTGGATGTCGCGAAGCGAGAGATTGCGATCCCGCAGCATCCTGCGGGCGCAGGTGTGCCGGAGGTCATTCGTCGTCCAGTTCGTGCCGAGAACATCGTTGACGCGGCGCAGGACGGCCCGAAGGGCGTCGTAGTTCAGCGGCTGACGGGCCAGTGGTCCATCACCGTGGCGCCGTCGCCGCAAGGTCCACCAGACCGGATCACTCGGAGACAGAGGGCCGACGCCGTCAAGGTAGAGCCGCAGCCAGACGAAGGCGTCGCTGCTCGCCGGCAACCACTGTTCGGCATCGGTTCCCTTGCGATGGACCCGGACGAGCTGGTCACCCCAGTCGAGGTCACCGCAACGGATGCCGAGGACCTCGGCGGCGCGGCTGGCGTTGCTGATGACCAGCGAGGCCAGGGCCCGGTCACGGTCCGAGCGCAGGGCCGCGAACAAGGCGTCCCACTGCGCATCGGGCATTGCTCGCGGGCGGCGTTTGGGCAGGGGCGGGTTGTAGCGCAGTCGCCCTTCGGGCCTGAACGGCTCCAGGGGGTTGTGGTGCGCGTTTGGGCGTCGTCCCCTGCGGCGTTCTTGGGGCACCGGGTTGACCAGCGGACCGGCTCCCCGCTCGATCCAGAACTCGTAGAAGCTGCGGATCACCGCGTTGCTGTGCCGGATTGTGCGGACGGCGTACTGGTCTCCCGGGTGCTGCTTGCGCGTGATCGGGTTGATCGTGCCGACGGTGGACGCTGTCTTCCTCCTGGGTGTGTTGCGCGGCTTCGTCGTGCGTTGCAGCCACAGCACAAACTCACGCACCTCAGCCGAAGTCACCTTGTCCCACTCGACATTGACGACCAGGAGCCATCGCCACCACCGCAGCAGGTCGTGGGCGTAGCTTCGGACGCTTCCGGTGCGCCGGCCTTGCGCGACGAAGTCACGCAGGTACCGGCGGATCGGCTCGATGGGGCGCCCAAAGCTGTCCTGTACCTCGTACGGCACGACGCCGCCGGTCTCGACGACCCGGCCCCACCGCGGGAGCCGAATCGCATCGACGTCACGCTCCCCCTCATTCGGTATTGCCACGCAGATCCCTCCGTTCGGGTTGCGTGACTTCCTACCGACGCGGCACGAACGACACGCCGCAACACGCCCTTGTGTCGGCCCGTAGTCCGGTCAACGTGTCGGGAGGTGCCGGCCCAGTCGCCGGCGCCGGGCGCGGAGTCGTACGTCCAGCTGTAGGGGACCGGTGCTGTCGCGTGCCAGGCTTTCACGTCCGCGGTGGACCATTCCTTGATGGGCAGCCACTCGTCGACGATGCGGGCGCTGTTGGTCTGGATGTTGCGGAAAGCGGCCCGGTTCTTGCGGTCGGGGCCTTCGTCGCTGCGCAGGCCCATGACCTTCAGGATCCGTACGGGGCGGCCGAGTTCGCGTTTCATGCGGGTGACTATCGGCGTCCAGGCCGCGGAGACGACGGACTCCTTGGCGGCCTTGCGGCAGTAGGGGCTGCCCATGCGGGGGAAACGGCCGTAGGCGGCCATCTCGGTGAGCAGGCTGTGGACCATCCGCGTGCCGTCGGGGGCGGGCAGGGTGCGGGTGACCTCGACGTGCCGGTTGGCGGGTATGCCGAACGCAGTGCTCTGCAGGGCGGCGAGCTCGGACACTCCCGGGTAGCGGACGCCGTCGAAGACCACGGCCGGCCACTCCAGCACGCCGAGACTGGCGTGGTAGGAGATCACCCGGTCCGCGACCCCTGCGCGCTCGGCGGCGTCCATGAACACGCAGTTCATGACCGCGGAGTCCTTCCCGCCGGACAGCTGTGGGGCGAGCAGGTCGTAGGAGGCCAGATCGGGTTCGCAGGCGGGGCGGTGGGCGGTAGAGGAAGGCATGACGTCTCCAGAAGGTGATGGGGGTGAGAGAGGCAGGGCCTGAGCTGTGACCGGCGGCGCGTGGGGTCCGTCGCCGCGGAGGCCGATGTCAGAGAGAGGCGGGGACGGGGTCGGGCTGTTTCGGGAAGGGGTGCACGGCGGGGAGGCCGAGGCGGATCTCGTCGCGTTCGCGGCGGGTGCGGCCGAGACGGAAAAGCCAGCGGTGGGTGCCGCGGTGGCGGACGTTGCGGGCGCCGACGGCGGCCAGGGCCTCGCGCAGCCACACAACCGGATCGGTGCCGGGCCGCGGTCGCGGCGCCCCGAGCGCGATGAGCTGCTCCCCCGCGTACCGGTAGCCCTGCTCCTGGCGGCGGATCTTCTGTGCGGCCCGCTCGTGGAAGACGGTGCCGTCGGGAAGGAGTTTCACGGTGCGGGGGGTGGCCCGGCCGGCGTACACGGCGTTCGTCGCGGCATAGATGGTCCCGACGTGCCCGGGCATCACCAGAGTTCCGGAAGCGGTGCGCCGTGGTACCGGGTCGGCGAAGGAGACGACCCCTCGCACTCCGCGGGCGTGCAGTTCGGCGTGGCAGCGCGCGAGGAACCAGCTCTCGGAATTTCCGGGGCACTCATCGAGGAGCACGAAGCGCTGGCATTCGACGGACTCGGTGAAAGGCCGCAGGTCAGGGAAGGGTCGGGTCAGCACGGCGGTGTTGACTGGAACGCCGAACACGGCAACGCCGGTGAGCTGGTGCACTCGGCCGGAGACGTCGTAGAGCCCGAACTGGACCGTCGAGACCGGGTTTATCTGCACCTGTCAAGCAAATCTCCAAGTAGGGGGGAGCCAAGCTTGCAGGCACGTCAGGGACGTGGACCGTTTGGTTGGCACTGTCCCCGCGCATCCCGCATTGCCATCCGACGACAGACCGGTCGTGGTCCGGAATCGGGATTCGGCGTCGAGCCGGTCGGCGCAGGGTGTCGTCCTGGCTGGAGGGGTAGACGGCGTGGAGTTTGCCGTCGTAGGAGGCCAGGGCTGCGCTGCGGCGGGATGCGTGGCTGTCGCCGAGGTGGGCGGGGTCGCTCCAGTAGGTGCCGTCGAAGTTGGAGTGGAGCAGGGTGGTGGAGCTGGGGCCCGCGGGGTAGAGCAGGTGCAGCTTTTCGTCGAGGACGGCCGGGGCGAAGTTAGCGGCCATGGTGCTGTCCCGAAGGCGGCCAGCACGACCACAGCGATCACCTGGCCCAGCACGTCCACGGCGAGTCCCCGCTTGCGGCCGGGCACTTTCTTGTTCGCGTCCCGTCGTCTCCGCGGGCTCTGCGGCCGCCGCGTGCGTCAGCACCAAGACCAAACGGATCGTCCGCCAGGCGGACGGAGGAGCAGACTTCGCCCTCGTCCGTCCGCACTCCTTGGGTAGCAGGCACTCTCTGCCACCGTCTGGAGGGAGACAGGGCCCTCTACTGGACGGAGAGGTACGCGCGCTACGTGCGACCGCGGGCGACGTGTTCGCGTACGGCGGGTGCTGTTTCGGCGGCGAAGCGTTCGAGCACGTATGGGTCGTCGCTGATCAAGAGGAAGACGCTGACACCATCCTCGAGGGCCATGTGGGCCAGTGCTTCGGGGGTCTGCTGGCCCGGGACGATGTTGAGCAGACGGGTGATCTCGCGGGGGTCACGTGCCGCTGCCCGTGCGGCGTCGTCGATGATCGCGTTTCCCCTCGGCAGGGCGCCGGGCTTCATGACCGGCAGCGACGCCAGCCACCCGTCGGCCTTGCGTCCGACGAGGTCCTGCATCTTCGGCTTGTGGGCGCCGAGCCAGATCGGAATTGTGTGTGCGGGCGCGGGTCCGCGCTCGGCGCCGTCGACCTTGTAGAACTCGCCGTCGGCAGTCAGGGGGCCGGACGCGTCGGCGTCCCAGATTCCGCGGATCACGTCGATCGCCTCGTCAAGCGCCGCCAAGCCCTGAAGTGGCGTCAGCCGGCGCCCGCCGACCGCGTGCACGGCGTCCCAGAAGTAGCCGGCCCCGATCCCGAGGTTCATCCGGCCATTGGAGAGCAGGTCGAGGCTGGCAGCCGCGCGGGCGAGCACGGCAGGGGGCTGGCGCAGCGGCAGGTTCAGCACGTTGCCGGACACGCCGATGCGCTCGGTCCGCGCTGCCACCCAGCTCAGCAGAGTCCAGGTATCGAGGAAGCTCGACTGGTAGGGGTGGTCCTGGAAGGTGACGAAGTCGAAACCGAGCCGCTCACTGAGCTGGGCCAACTCGACCGGGCGATGCGCCGGAGAGTTGGTGGGTGCGATGAACGTTGCGAAACGCAGAGGATGACCGTAGTCAGGCATGGGTGTCTTCTTCCGCCAGTCGTATGTGGCCAGCCGTTCGATGAGAGGCGTCGCCGACCTGCACGATGGCGCCTTCGCCGCTGCTGGACGCGGGCCGTAGCAGTTCAGGGCCGATTGCTTGCCTGCACGTCGGATGGCGCATCGGCCGACCGGTGTCTCGGGCAGGCCGAACCCGCGCCTGCCCGAGAGGGTCGCCGGTGCGCGCAGCTTGCCCCGGAGGCCGGGGTACCTTCAGCCCGAGGCGTTGATGCCGAGGCTGATGTCGAATCCCGCGCCATGGCCGGCCACGCCCATCAGGAGCGGACCCGCGGCCTCCAGCCAGTGCGCCATCGCGAGGCCGCCGGCATCCAGCGGGCGCAGTCCAAGGCTCTCGATGAATGCCGACACGCTCGCCTTGGCGTGCGGGTCGTCGCCGGCGATGAACACGTCCAGCGGTCCACCCTTCGCCAGGACGTGGCCGAAGACGGTGTTGAACGCCTTCACGATGTGCACGCCTGCCGGGGCGGCCTTGGCGATCTCCTGCGCACCGGACGTGCCGTCCGGGGTGACCAGCGCGGTGGCATCGGCGTTGAAGGTGTTCGAGATGTCGATGACGACTTTACCGGCCAGCGCCTCCCCGTACTGGGCGACGACCTGCGCGGCGCTGGCGTAGGGCACGGCGAGGACGACGAGGTCGCCGGCCGGGGCCGTTGCGAATGTCCCGGCCGTTGCGCCGCCGCCGAGCGTGGCGGCCAGTTCCTTGGCCTTGGCCGCGTCGCGGCCGATGACCTCGACGGCGTTGCCGCCCTCAACCGCGCGGGTGGCGATGGCGCGGGCCATGCCTCCGAGTCCGATCAAGCTGACGTTGCTCATGGAAGAGTCCTTCTCTTTCGGTGGTCTGGGTTCTGCTTTCCGTTGGCGGGGCGGGCCGGGGCCGATCGCCCAGCCGCTGGGCGTCAGATCTGGCTGAACCCGCCGTCGACGACCAGGTTTGCGCCGGTGATGAAGCCGGCGTCCGGGGAGGCGAAGTACAGCGCGGCAGCTGCGATCTCCTCGCTGGTTCCCAGCCGTCCCAGGGGGATGAGGGAAGTGATCTGCTCCCGGAATTCGGGAGTGACGGTGCTGAAGAGCGCGGTGTCGATCGAGCCGGGACTGACGACGTTCACCCGGATGCCCCGGTCCTTCAGCTCCGCCGCCCAGGTGCGCGCGAGTGAGCGAACGGCCGCCTTGCTGGCTGAGTACACGCCGGCGCCGGGGACGCCCTTGGTCGCGCTGGTGGAGCCATTCAGGATGATCGACGCACCGTCGCTCATCAGCGGCAGCAAGGACTGAACGGTGAACACGGTGCCCCGGAAGTTGACGCCCACGATCGCGTCGAACGACTCCGGGGTGATGCTGCCCAGCGGGTCGGACACCGAGCCGAGGCCAGCACTGGCGAACAGGACATCGACGCGTCCGTGCTGCTCTCGCACGGTCTGGGCCAAGCGGGCGAGGTCGTCCAGATTTCCTGAGTCCGCCTGCACGCCCGTCACGTCGTGGCCGATGGCGGCTACCGCCTCGTCCAGTCGGTCCTTGTCCCGCCCGGTGATGAAGACGTGGGCGCCTTCAGCCACGAACAGCTTGGCCGTTGCCAGCGCCATCCCGGACGTGGCTCCGGTGATCACTGCGATCTTGCCATCCAACTTGGACATGGTGAACTTGCCTTTCTGTCGACCCGGGGTCGATCGGGGATGCGGGCTCCGTCCGCGAGGACGCCTCAGCCCGAAGCCAGGAGCCGCTGAAGCGGGCCTCCGGGGCATGCACGGCCGGCGGGACAGCGCCAGTGGCCGGAAGCGCACTCCTCAATGAGGTCGGACTTCACTAGAGGAACTCTTCAAGCTACGAAACGACGCTAACATGTAGGTGCGCACGCATGCAAATGTGCTCGCACTTAGTTGTGAGCGCTCTGCTAGCGGTATGCTGACGGATGTGAAGGCTCCCGCATCGAACCTGCAAGTCATCTCCCCGGACCAGGTCAGGGGATGGTTTGCCCTCCTGCTCACCCATGCCACGGTTACCGGGCGGATCCATGCGGCGCTGATGGAACGGCACAAGATCTCCTTCAGCACCGTCGAGATCCTGTGCTGGCTCCTGGAGACCGAGCCCCAGTCGGTCCGAGCCCTGTCCGGCCAGCTCGTCAGCGTCAGCCCCACCAGAGCATCACGGCTGGTCCAGGACCTCATCGACGCCGGGCACCTCCAGCGCGGCGCCGATCAGGGCGACGGGCGGGTATCGCTCATCCGCTTCACAGAGAGCGGACGGCTCTACGCCGAGACGATCAAGCGAACCTTCGAAGGAACGGTCAAGAAGTACTTCGTCGATCCTCTCGACAACGAGGACATCGCCGCCCTCATCCGCATATGGGCCAAACTCGAGAACGCCGGACTCGGTCCGAGCTGACGCACCGCGTCACTGAGGCGTCCGGACAGGGGCCTGACCACTGATCGCCGTGCAGCGCTCGCGTGAGAGTGCGGTACGTGGCCTGATGTCGGTTTGACGGTTGGGGTTGGGCGAGGGGTCCCGGCCGGCGGGGCGGACTGGTACCCAGGTGCGAGGTTGAGCGGGCAGGCGGGTTCGGATTCGGTGGGAATGCCCCCTGTGACCAGGCGTTTCGGCTTAGACCGGATGCCTTCGGTGTTCTTCGGCAGGATCGGCAGGTCGAGTGCCTTGCATAGATCCCCGGCCCGCATCGGACGACTCCGCCCCAGAGCTGCCGGACGGGGCGGCCCACCAAAGGATCATGGCGGTCTTCGCTCAGGTAGACGGCCCGCTACGGGCGCGGGCGTGTGTGAGGCCATGGACCTGAACCCGGCACCGAACATTAGGGTCCGTCTTCAAAGATCATCGGATGGTGGATCATGGTGGGGTGATACGTCGCCATGAACTCACCGATCAGGAGTGGGAGTTACTCGCTCCGTTGATACCGCGGGCCGCGACGGGCCGTCCGCGTGTGGAGGATCGACAGGTCATCAACGGGATGGTCTACAAGATCCGGACCGGGATCTCCTGGCGTGACCTGCCGGATCGCTACGGGCCATGGAAGACGGTCTACACCCGCTTCCGCCGCTATGCGCTGGACGGCGTGTTCACCCGGGCCCTCCAGCAGATCCAGGCACACGCGGACGCGGCCGGCGACATCGACTGGCTCGTCCAGATCGACTCCACCATCGTCCGCGCCCACCAGCACGCCGCCGCCACCGGCCGAAAAGGGGGAACCACCCACCGGACGAACCGGACGATCACGCCCTCGGCCGATCGCGAGGAGGCCTGACCACCAAAATCCATCTCGCCTGCGACGGCAAGGGCCGCCCGCTCGCGATCCTGCTGACACCCGGCCAACGCCACGACAGCATCTGCGCGCGTCCCCTCCTGGAACGCATCCGCGTCCCGCGGACCGGCCTTGGCCGGCCCCGCTCCAAACCCGACCAGGTCATCGCCGACAAGGCCTACAGCTCACGAGGATTCCGCGCCTACCTGCGCAAACGCGGCATCGCGTGCACCATCCCGGAGAAAGCCGACCAGCAGCGACACCGGCTGGGCCGCGGCCGTCGCGGCGGCCGGCCACCGGCATTCGACCGACAGATCTATCGCCGCCGCAACGTAGTTGAGCGCTGCTTCAACCGCCTCAAAGGCTTCCGCGGCATCGCCACCAGATACGACAAGACCGCCACCTCCTACGAGGCAGCGGTCAATCTCGCATCATTCCTGCTCTGGGCAAGATCAGTTTGAAGACGGACCCTAGGTTGCGTCCGGCAAGCCCAAGGCGACCATGAGGGCTGAGGAAAGCTCTTCCGCGAAGAGGGCCGACACGGTGAGTGTCTGCCGGATGGCTTCCTCGTCGGGTGTCAGTCCCGCGGCGGCCGACCAGGCGAGAGCGCCGGCTACAGCGGGTTCGATAGGGAAGTGCTCCAGAGGTATCTCGTAGCTCTTCGCCATCTCCCGGTTGAGCAGGCCCTCCCAGCTGTTGCCCTCAGGCGTGAGGGCCTCGATGAAGCCCACATCGCTGTCGAGGAAGGACACCATAACGGCCGGTTCCCCCGTTCGCTGGACGAGGTTCGCCAGGCTGCGTCGTCCGGCGTCAGCGAAGTCCGCGACCTGCCAACCCTCCGCCATCGCGCTCGTGGCGTCGATGCCTGTGAACCCGGCTACCCGCATGAACTGGTGCAGTTCCCCCGTGGACCGGGTTGTCAATGATCCGCCTGAATTTCCCATGTCCCGCAAGTTAGCCGATGCCTCCGACAAGGAAACCCGTACCCCTTCTGTCCTACGCGGACTTCCGCTCTCGTGTCCCGGCTTCCCCGAACCGCCTGACAGAAAGTCAGGACCCGCGCACCGCCTGCCGCTCCCCCTCCTCCCGCCCTCGCCCCCCCATAGCCCGCCAACTCGATCGGGTCGGTGATCAATCTGTGTCAGAACCCGCCCTGACATCTACGAGAACCCAGGTGGGGAACATGCGCGAGGCGGGAGCGGTAGCGATCGCATGCTTGGCGGCCATAACCCTTGCGGCCTGCGGCGGGGCCCAGAGCGACGCCGCACAGGCCAAGCTGGACGGCAGCGGCCAGCAGGCCCGCCCGGGGGCGGGGGCAAAGTACCGCGCGACGGTCGCGCAGTGGAAGGCTCAGCAGGCGGCCAAGCGTCCCAAGGTCGCGAAACGCGTCACCAACGACCGTCTGCGCGAGTACGTCCGACAGCGCCTGGAAGGCACCGTACGACTCGCTGACGGCACGGTCGTAGCAGGTCCGGACGCTGACGGCTCCTCTGCCTCGCGGCCGGGGGTGTCCCACCTGTCCGCGGCGCGCGTGAAGCTCTCGCGGCTCAGCGAGACCCAGACACCCCAGGAGAACTCGTCGTCGCTGCCGATGACCGGTATCTCGATCAGACCCTTGACGAAGTAGTGCTGGGCCTGGATGACGCACTGATCTGAGGACAGCATGCTGGCCGAACGATCAGAGAAACTCTCGTCCCACACGTAGGGAGCGGTTGCCGAGTAGTTCATCGGGAGCTCCGTGTGGTGCGCCCCGCAGCACGAGCAGCTGAAACCGTGATCGTTAGTCATGGTCGGGAGCCTACTGACCCTTTCGGATTGCCTTCGGGTGGTGCGGGGTGAGGGTCAGTCCCAGGTTCGGTGAGGCAGCCGTCGATGAGTTCGGGATGGCGCTGGGTGTGGGCGAGTCTTCGGCGGAGGGTCCGGGTGAGGTGGTCGGGGTCGGTGAAGGTGGTGTTGGCCATCCGCCCTCACCGCAGTAGGGACCAGATGCCTTCGACGGGGTTCAGGTCCGGGCTGCAGGAGAGGAGTTGGATGATGGTGAGCCATTCGTAGTCGGCTGCGACAGCCAGGTGGTGCAGGGTGACCAGACCACCGGTGCCGCAGTCCTTTGCGAGTGCCGTTTCAGCAAAGGCCTGGCAGCCGACTTCAGAATGTCCCACCTCGCGCTGCGAAGGCCCCGTTCGTGTGCAGCCCCGCCGTGGTTGCGGAGCGGCGCCGGGTGCCACCCCTGGATGATCTAGAGTTCCGGCGGGCGGGCAGTCGACCCGCCGCACAGGTCTCGACTCAGGGGTGGGTATTGATCACTGCACGATCTGCTGCGCTGCAGCGGAGTGGACAGGCCGGGCGGCGCGTCGCCGCCGCGGCGGTGGCCGGGGGTATGGCGCTGGTGGGCGTGGGGCTCACGGCGCCGACCGCCCACGCGGCCGAGGGCGACATCTCGTTCTCGAAGGTCGTCATCAACAACGGCAAGCCCATCGTCGTCGGCATCAGTGCCGAGGTCGAGGTCCCGATGACCTACACGGTGAAGAGCAGTGTGTCGCTCGACGACTGGTGGGTCGAGGCGTACCGCAGCAACAACTCCACCAAGTACCTGCTCGCGATCTCCACGACCCGGTGGACCTGCAAGTCGTCCTCGGCGGGGGGCTACACCTTCCGCGACTGCGACGAGACGATGTCGATCGACCCGGACGCCATGCCGGGCGGCAATGGCAACCACTTGGTCAACAGTGACGCCGCCGAATGGAAGACCCTCGGCACCGGCATCAAGAAGAACGGCGGTTACGACACCGACCTCCTGTCTGCGACGACCCGTCTCCTGCGTGCCTCGCGCATCCAGAACACGAACGCGTCCCCGGAGCCCGTCGCCAAGGGTAAGCAGATCACGGTGACCGGTACTGTGCAGCACGCCAACTGGAGTCAGCACCGCTACGACAACTACGGCGGGCGCCTGGTGAAGCTGCAGTTCAAGCCCGCCGGTTCCAGCACCTACGCGACGGTCAAGACAGTGACCGCCGGCAGCACGGGCTCCCTGAAAACCACCGTGACAGCCTCTCAGGACGGCACCTGGCGCTGGAGTTACGGAGGCAACACCACCACCGGTGCCAGCAACTCCTCCGGTGACTACGTCGACGTGACCTGAGGACCCGAACTACGGTCACCGGGCCTGACGGCGCAGCGAAGGCCCCACTCCGGCGGGGCCTTCCGCGTGCCGTCCGGCAGTCGCGCAGCCATCGCCTGAATCGACTTGCGGCGCCCGTCCGGCACCGACACCGGCACCGGCACCGGTGCCGGCAAGTCTCACCTGCTGATCGCGCTCGGCACGGAGGCCGCGGTGGCCGGCTACCGGGTCAAGTACGTCCTGGCAACGAAGCTGGTCAACGCCCGGGGCAAGCGTCATCCAGTTGCCGTGTTCACCACAGCACGGTCCGCTGGCCGGTGTCACGATGCTGACGGGGCGGCCGCCCTGCACTACACACGGCGCCCCACGCCGTGCGCGGCCGACGCCCCCGAACAGGCCGCGCACGGCCCCGCACCGGGCGAGCCCGTCGCCGCGGAACGCGGCCACCAACTTCCCCGCCGCGGGTCATGCAGCCCAGACGAACGCGGCGAGCTGCGGGAGCGTGGCGGCGGTGAAACCGGCGCGCCTGGATCGTGTGGTCGACAGAAAAATCCTGAGCGTCACCGGTACTCCTGTGCCTCGACCACGATCGGGGGGCGGGTCGAGGCACAGCGCCTGGTTTCACCGGACCGGTGCATCGGAGGATCGGCTCGGTCTGGTCTGTGGTCGCGCGCCGGCGAGGCCTTCATGCTTGCTCCGCTCCGTGCCAGGCCTGCTCACGGACGTCACGTTCTGGGGTTGATACCAGCCCTGTGCGCCCTTTGGCGCCCCGTCGTAGAGGACGCATGACCTACCGCCCCAAGTACGACCCGGCCGCCGAAGCCGTCCACGAAGCGATGCCGCCAGCCGCCAGTGAAACCCTTACCCTTGCGTTAGCCCACGCCTGTCACGAGCCGCGTGGCGCCACCGAGCCCTACGGCGAGGGTGACGGCATGGTGCGCATGATCGTCACGGAGCAGGCTTTCGCTGTACCGCTCCTCGGAAACACACTCGGAGACGATCACCGTGCCGCAGATCAACTACCTGGGATAGATCATGATCGAATACGTGCCCTACAGCGGCGAGCCAGGAGCCTACTCCCCCGCCGTCATCTGCGACACGTGCCGCGAGCAGATCGTCGGCGAAGGCCTCGCCGTCTGGCGAATCAAGCTCCGCGTGAAAGACGAGCCACGGCAGCAGACCCCGCTCTACACCACCCACAAGCGCGAATGCGAGCAAGCCCTCCATAGCCAGCTCAACGGGCCATACCCCCTCGCCGATAACTGGATCGACTTCTCAGAAGAGATCGACGTCTTCCTCAAACAACTGAGCAGAAACATCAACCGGTCGCCCATCAACGATCCCGACGGCTCGTAGCACCAGCCGATCCTGCGCATATCCGCAGATCCGCACCACGAGGTGCCCGCAGCCCCATCGCACAGGACGCCGCCCCCGCCCGGAAAGGCGCATTCCAGGAGTCGTTGCAACACGAGTGATCAACTGGCTGTTGCCAGGAGCTTAGCGAGGCGCTCGGCTGGGGTTTCCCAGCCGAGCGTTTTGCGTGGCCTGCTGTTCAGCTCGGCGGCAACGGCGTCCAGGTGCTCGCGGCTGTGGCGGGAGAGGTCAGTGCCTTTGGGGAAGTACTGCCTCAACAGGCCGTTCGTGTTCTCGTTCGAGCCGCGCTGCCAGGGACTGCCGGGATCGCAGAAGAAGACGGGGATGTCCGTGGCGATGGTGAACTCCTTGTGCCGGGACATCTCAGACCCTTGGTCCCAGGTCAGGGACCTGAGCAAATGCGGCGGGAGCGTCTGCACGGTCTGGACCAGCGCGTCCCGCGTGCTGGCGGCGGAGTAGCCGTCAGGGAGATGGGCGAGCATCACGTAGCGGGTGCTGCGCTCGACGAGTGTGGCGATGGCCGACTTGTGGTCCTTGCCGATGATGAGGTCGCCCTCCCAGTGGCCGGGGACGGCGCGGGCGGCGGCCTCGGCAGGCCGTTCGCTGATCATCACCTTGTCCGGGATATTGCGGGGCCTGCGCTTGTAGGACTGGCGGTGCGGCCGGCGCATCGTGCGGCCTGTCCGCAGGGCTTTGGCCAGCTCGCGGCGGAGTTCTCCGCGGCCCTGGACGTAGAGGGCCTGGTAGATCGTCTCGTGGACCACGTGCATCTCCGGCCGGTCGGGGAAGGCGGTCCGCAGAGCCTGGCAGATCTGTTCCGGGCTCCAGCGCAGGGAGAGGTGGTGCTGGATGAATTCCCGCAGCTCGGAGTTCTGGCCGATCTTTCCTGTCTTGGGCCGTGGACGGCGCTCCTCCGCCCGTCGGTGTGCGGCGTGCGGCCGGTAGACCCAGTCCTTGCCGCGCCAGAGCGCACCGTTGCGGCGTATCTCCCTGCTGATGGTGGAGGGACTGCGGCCCAGCTCGGCGGCTATCTGCCGGATGGACGCCTTCTCCCGCAGCCGGTCGGCGATGTGGATGCGGTCTGCTTCCCGGAGGTAGCGGGAGGGGCCGGTAGCCGGAGGGCCGGCCGTGATCGGTGGCCTCGGCTTGCCGAAGGTCGGCGAGTGGTACCCGTTGCGCCATCTCTTGCCGGTCCGACGGTTGACCCCGACGATTCTGCACGCTTCCGCGTTGCCGTAGCCCCGGGCTTCTGTCCTCACGGATCTCGAAGTCCATCGCACCCCTTGAGCTGGGGTGTTGCAACGACTACTAGGGTCCGTCTTCAAAGATCATCGGATAGTGGATCATGGTGGGGTGATACGTCGCCATGAACTCACCGATCAGGAGTGGGAGTTACTCGCTCCGTTGATACCGCGGGCCGCGACGGGCCGTCCGCGTGTGGAGGATCGACAGGTCATCAACGGGATGGTCTACAAGATCCGGACCGGGATCTCCTGGCGTGACCTGCCGGATCGCTACGGGCCATGGAAGACGGTCTACACCCGCTTCCGCCGCTATGCGCTGGACGGCGTGTTCACCCGGGCCCTCCAGCAGATCCAGGCACACGCGGACGCGGCCGGCGACATCGACTGGCTCGTCCAGATCGACTCCACCATCGTCCGCGCCCACCAGCACGCCGCCGCCACCGGCCGAAAAGGGGGAACCACCCACCGGACGAACCGGACGATCACGCCCTCGGCCGATCGCGAGGAGGCCTGACCACCAAAATCCATCTCGCCTGCGACGGCAAGGGCCGCCCGCTCGCGATCCTGCTGACACCCGGCCAACGCCACGACAGCATCTGCGCGCGTCCCCTCCTGGAACGCATCCGCGTCCCGCGGACCGGCCTTGGCCGGCCCCGCTCCAAACCCGACCAGGTCATCGCCGACAAGGCCTACAGCTCACGAGGATTCCGCGCCTACCTGCGCAAACGCGGCATCGCGTGCACCATCCCGGAGAAAGCCGACCAGCAGCGACACCGGCTGGGCCGCGGCCGTCGCGGCGGCCGGCCACCGGCATTCGACCGACAGATCTATCGCCGCCGCAACGTAGTTGAGCGCTGCTTCAACCGCCTCAAAGGCTTCCGCGGCATCGCCACCAGATACGACAAGACCGCCACCTCCTACGAGGCAGCGGTCAATCTCGCATCATTCCTGCTCTGGGCAAGATCAGTTTGAAGACGGACCCTAGAACCCAAGTCGTTCTGGCAGGGGCTCAAGAGGGAGACGATGCACCAGCGGATGTTCTCGACGGTGCGTCAGGCGAGGCTGGAGATCTTCCAGTGGCTGACCTACTACAACGCCCGACGGCGCCACAGCGCCCTCAACTACCTCTCGCCAGCCGAGTTCGAACAGCAGCACCAGCGAGGACGTAAACTCACACTCGCCGCATGAACCCCTGTGTCCACACTCCGGGGGACACCTCATGATCGACTGCCTTCGTCACCGCGGGCAAGGGATCTCCACTGGTCCCGATGCCGCCGAGCGACGGGAACACAGAGGACGCTTCGTAGCGGGTCAGGGAGGCCCGAGGTCGGTGCTGCATCACCCGCCCGAGCAACCGACACGACGATCGACGAAAACGTCGAAAGTCGAGCTGGAGGAACAAGAAACCCAAGGTCAGCGCCTTGCACCTGTGGCAAGAGCAGCGCCGGAGGTCGCGCCGACTTCCGAGAGCCGACCCGTCGACAGCGGCTGAATCTAACTCTTCTCCAAACGATCGTGTCCACGACATAATGCCGCCTGATCTTCGAGGTGCCGGCGGAACGGGTGCGCCGGACACGAATCGAGAAGGGAACGCACATGTCAGCACGTCGGATCCTCGCAACCATGGCGGCCGCGACTCTGGCGGCTGGTGGGCTCACTGCCATGACCACCACGCCAGCCAGCGCAGCAACATGCCTGGGTACTGCCAAGAGCTTCAATCCCGTTGACAACGGGAACGAATACGTGTGGCCCGCATCCGGTTATGCCTACGCCACGTCCAACTGCAACGACATCAACGTCAAGCCGTCCATCGCAGCCGGCGGCGGGTTCGACTTCGTGCCCGTGCGCACCTGTTTCTACCCCACGAGCGGCAGCTCCTACTGCAATGCCTACCGCGACATCACGGTCGGAACCTGGAGTCTGGCAGCCACCGACGTCAAGGACGGCACCAGATTCATAGTGCAATTCCAGTTCAGCACCAAGGGATCGATCGCTTACTGACCTGACTCGTGCTGCTGTCCGCGAGAGGCTCCGGCGCGTCACACGTGCTGGAGCCCTTCGCCCAAGCTGCCAGTCTGAACGGCGTTGACACCGGCCTTCGCCCCGGTTCGGCGGACCCAGGACGACCGGTGGGCAGCCAACCTCGCCGCCGCCCGCCAGTTCCACGCCCGCGAAGGCCACCTAAAGTTCCCAGGAAGACGGTGAAAGACGTCGCGGGCGAACGGATCAAATTCGGAGCGTCCCTCGACAACACCCGCCGCAGGGCCAGCGAACTCACCGCGGAACGTGTGTGCGGAACTCGACGAGCTTGGGATGATGACCCGATCCGTGACGCTGGCGGGGGTCTGCGTCGGGCGGGCGCGGGCTTGCGCTCGAGCGGGAAGGCCGCGCCCGGCATCGGGTGTCCCGGTCCGGTGCGTACCGGGACACCCATCAGCATCGTGACACCGGCCATGTGAGCGCGCCGCGCTGAACAGAGCGGCCGGATGACGGACGGCTTCGCCCCGAGCCGTGCACAGCCCTTCAGACCGCACAACGACGGGTGGCACAAGCCCAGGGCGATCTGCCCCAGGCAGGGAAGAGTGTGTGTGCAAGTCCCCAGGTCGACTGCGCCATAACCGTTGGCGTCGATGTCCGCCCGAGAGATGGGAGTCGGGCAGGTTCTCCGTCACAGTGAACGTACTCGACCGAGGGGAAGCCGTGGCGGGGGAAGGAGGACCGATGACGGAACCCGGTCTGTTCGAGCTGGAAGCCGTTGTGGTGCGGCAGCCGAAGCGTTCACGGTGGCGTAGGTATGCGGGCCCCGCCTTGGCCGTGTCCACCGTGAAGGGGACTCCGCTCGCCTGGGTCACGTACTCCGACGACACGTACTCCCTCCTCACGAAAACGTCCGGTGAGTTCATTGTCGGCATCGAGCAGCTCGGGCCGGTGGAATTCCGCTTCACCGACGCCGCGGACCGGGAGGTCGGCACCGCCGGTGCCTCTGGACTCATCAAGACCCGGCAGCTGGGCCTCCAGTCGGAGCAGGGACGCCAACTACTCCTCACACGGCCGGGTCTCCTGTTCGCCGAATGGCATCTCACGGAGACCGATCCGGAAGGGGGCCCAGCGCCGGAGATTCTCGGCCGGGTCACGGTGAGCACCATCGACTCGTGGATGGGGTTGCAGCAGTACGTTGTCGAAATGGACCCTCGCCTGGACGCCTCCGAACGGCGGACCGTCGTCGCCTCGGTCGTCTGTTTGCACCTGCTCCGCCGGCCTCCGGGTGCCCATATCGCGCCGGCGTGAGAGGGGCCCTGGTGCTGTGTCTGGGACGATTCACCACCCCTGGAAAAGCATCCAGCGCAGCGTGCACGAGCTTGCGGCCCCTGCGCAGGCCCGCGTCAGCCGGCCGGAGGAGCTTCGTCGCCGACGATGAGCACGGCCAACTCCCGCAAGCGCCGGGTATACCGCAGTTCCTCTGCCCTGGTGATCACCCGCACGACGTGGTCCAGGTCCGCGACACCCTCGCGCAGGATCTGCATGCTCCCCGCATCTGGCGAGCCACCGCTGCTCAGCCAGGTGGACACACACCCTGCCACGGCCGCATCGAGCCACACCATGTCGATCCCGCACCTGGTGAGGACCACCCGGCGAGGGCAGAACTCCGCGAACTTCCCTGCCGCCTCCAGGGCCAACTGCGAGGCGCCCGTGGCCCGCACGGTGGCGGCCCGCACCCGGCACGGGCGGGTGGCGTGCAACAGGCCCAACCGACGTGCTCAGCTCAAGCTGCCGCGGGGTCCGCTCCGATCTAGCGAGGCGGACATGCCGGGCTTCAGGGCCACTACAGGATCCGGTTCAGCTCACCGCTACCAGTTCCTCGGTCGAAGTTATGCGACATTCGTGTCCTGCCGACGAAGTAGACCGCCTCGCCGGGATGCCCCTCGCATTCACTTGCTCTTTTGGGACCTATACCATGAAGCCAACATCGCCCATATCAGAAAAATAATTGCAACACCGATCCATGCCCGCGGAAAACCGCTGAAAGTTGCCGCGATGCCGATAATGATTCCGACGAGCAGCAGTCCGGTTGCGAATTGGAAGTAGCGTCGGATTGCGGCTTTTTGCCCTACATTTGACTCAAGGCCGGACATGATTTCTCCCTAATGAATAGGGGGTCCGGGGTACGACTGCTGCCGTACCCCGGATCTGAGTCACCCCGAAATTGCGTTACTGTCTAGATCGCAGGGCCCGAGCCGCGATCCCCTGCCGACCGGTCTCCGCTGGCGGACACTCCGCGGTTCAGGATCCCGCAACCGCAGGCGGTCCCGGGCCGCAAGCAGCGCTGCTGGGCGATTTACGAATCCCCGTTCAGCAAGGCACGAGGACGAGGTCTCGTCTCCGGGAAGATATCTTGAGAGGTCATGGTCCGCGGTTCCCAGCACGACCCGGCGGCGCCTACCGGATCCGTGTGCTGCCGCCGTCTCAGCCAACTTCTGGAATTCGCCCAGGTCGTAGTTGGCGAGTATCTGACGCCGCGCGCTGATCCACTGGGGATTACCGGACAGCGCTTAGGCGTCATGACTGGCTACTGCCTGATCTCATCTAGGCGATGAGTTGCGGGGGCCGCGGATCATAAGCGCCGCCAGAATGGCTCCACAGATCACGGCAGCGATTCCCAGGACGAGTGGAATAACCGGTATGTGACCACCACTCCCGGTCACACTCAGTACGATCGCAGCAGCCCCGACCAGGAACATCACCGCGATTGCAACCTTCAATCTCAGCATTGATCAATCCTTTTCCTTTTCATCTCCAGCGGAGGCTGCTAAGCAGTTTCGTGCCACTGGTCGTAACCGCCGACGATTCAGATGACTTCCGACTCGCCAGCCATCGCGGCGTCGGTTAACCGTAGGCTATTATGTCCGCCCCGTAGTGATCGGCGACTCCTCCGACAGCGCAGCTACCTATAACCGCCGCCACAGTGCCAGCTGGTCCGAAAATGCTTGCAAATTCGGTGACTCCGGACGTGGACGCTGCGGCAATTCCGGATAGGCATCCTGTGACCACACCGAAAATGTCACTACCGATGTCGAGCGCGTCAGACCAACTGAAGAGTCCAGTGGGGTCGATGCGGTTGACGGGGTCGCCTTCGGCGTATGGGAGGCGGTCCACTCGCAGCAGCGCTTCGGCTGGCAGTTCCCAGCCGAAGCGCTGCATATATCGCTCGCTCCCGCGTTACGTGTCTTGGTGTGCGAGTACCTTTGGGTTGGCCGCGCTGGCGGCGATTGCGCTATGGCCTCAGAGAGATCTCATCGGTTCCTCTTGCCGAAGAGGAACAGAGCGACCCCTACCAGTACGATGAATCCGAGGGTGAAGAAGAGCGCTGATTGTCCATCCTGCAGCAACGGCGGGGCAGAAAGAGACCACATCAATCTCGCCCCTTCTTGTTGCTGATCAGCCCCGCAGGCAGACAGAGGGCACCCCCCGCAATGAGCAGCCACCCGAGCGCTCCTGCCGGGCCGCCGGAAGAGATGGCCAGAAGAAGTGCACCGCAGACGAGAGCCAGCGTGCCGAAGAGCAGGATCTGAGCCCCTCTTCCTGGTCTGATCACTCATTCTCTCCGTTCGATAGCTCGGGGTGCTGGCGCAGGGCAATACAGGCTCCAGCACCCGAGATTGACCCGTCAGCTTTTGTAGGTGGCACCGATGTAGCCGCCTGCGGCCGCGCCGATAGTCATGCAGTAGGGCAGGGCGGGGACGGCACCCGGTCCGGTAAACACCGCGGCTCCAGCTTCACAGAGACCTGTGATGCCGATGTCGGCGATCATGCCTGCGGTTGCCTTCTCGGCCGCTCCTGTTCCGCCGGTGAATCCCTCGTAGAGGATGGTCGCGATGCCGAGTCCGTCCCCGATGCTGCCCAGGCTGAGTAGGCCGTTGGGGTCGATGCGGTTGACGGGGTCGCCTTCGGCGTAGAGGTAGGGGTTCTGTTCCTTGCCGGAGGGGTCGGGCTGGGTGAAGCGGCCGATGTTGGCGTCGTAGTAGCGGGCCTGGACGTGGTAGAGGCCGGTGGGGTCCTGGTAGTTGCCGGCGAAGCGGTAGGGCTGGGCGACCGGTTCGGTGGACTGGGCCAGGATGCGGACGCCGCGGGGGCTGTAGGTGTAGGAGTCGACCTTGTTGCCGTCAGTGTCGGCGAGGGCGACGACCGAGCCGAGCGCGTCGGTGAGGTAGAAGTACGTCTTGCCCCCGGTCGTCATGGAATTCAAGGTGCCCCCGGGTTCCCGGTTGAATCCCATGTCCGCCCCGGCGGTGGTCTTCGCGGACAGGCCGAGTGGGCCGTTGTGGAAGACGGTGTCGCCGAGCTTGATGCGTTCGCTCTGGTCGGTGTCTCGCCAATGCGGGTGTAGTCCGGGGTCGAGTCGGCGGCGGTCTCGTTGCCGATCTTGTCGTAGGACCAGGTGCCGGTCGAGGTGGACTTGCCGGTCATCTGCTGGGCGTCATTAATCGTGTACGTGGTGCCGCGCGGGCAGCCGGGGTCGGTGCCCTGGGAGGTAAGGTTGCCGGCGAGGTCGTAGCAGTACTGCCAGGAGTCGGCGATCGTGCCGTTCTGCTCTTCCTTGGCGTAGGAGAAGCGTCCTGCGCTGTCGTAGCTGTAGGTGCGCTTGAGGCCGGAGACGTTGTCGGTGGAGGTGCGGATCTTGCTGCCGTCCGTGGCCGCATTCGTGCCATACCCGTAGGTGTAGGCGAGGTCGACCAGCGTGCCCTGGTCGGAGGTCACCTTGATGCTCGTGGGCCGGTTGGACTTGTCCGGGTCGACCGTTTGCACCGTGCCGCCGGGGTAGGTGGTGGTGGTACGGACGTCGTTGTTGTTGTAGTCGTACGTTGTGATCCGGCCCTGCTGGTCCTTGAGCTGGCGGAGGTTGTTGACTTCGTTCCAGGTGTAGTCGATCGTGCCGGACGGGTCCGTGTAGTAGTCGACGTTGCCCGCTGGCGTGTAGGCGAGCAGAGTCTGCGAACCGTCCTGAAGGTGGCGGACCGTCTCACGCTGCAGCGGGTCGAACTCGTAGGAGAGCGTGCCCGTGCTATCGGTGCGCTGGCGGAGGTTGCCGTCGCCGTCGTACCAGTACTCGACGCGTGCGTGGTTGGTGGTGTCGACGATGCGGATGCGGTCGCGGTTGTCGTAGGTGTATGAGACGGTCTCGCCGCGGGCGTCGGTGACGGTCTTGGTGCGGCCAAGGCCGTCGTAGGTGTAGGTGGTCTTGGCCAGCGGGGCGGGCGGGGTGACGGTGTCGAGATTGCCCTGTGCGTCGTAGTGGAAGTCGGTGGTGACCGTCTTCGTCGACGACATCTTCGTCTGCTGGGTGCAGCGCTGACCCTCGAAGCCGCCGCAGGTGGGGGTCGACTTGTTGTAGGTGTAGGTGACGCTGCCGCCGCCGGTGCCGGTCTGGGCCACCGATGTGGTGTTGCCGACCGTGTCGTAGCCGAAGTCCGTCTTCTCGCCGTCCGGGTTGGTGGAGTCCTTGGGGACGTCGCCGCCGGCGATGGTCTGCCAGTGGTTGGTGGTGGTGCCGCCGGTGGGCATCGTGACGGTGTCGAGGTTGTTGCGGGAGTTGAAGCCGTAGTCAACGACGTTGCCCGGCGTGGTGCCCGAGCCCATCGCGTCGGTGGCGGTGTCGATGTTGTGGTTGGCGTCGAACTTCGTGGACCGCTTGTGGCCCTTGGCGTCCGTGACGTCAGTGACCTGTCCGTCGCCGTCGTGCTTGTACGTGGTGGAGTGGAACTCGGGGTCCTTGGCCGTCGTCGTGCCCGCGGCCGTGGCGGACGCCGAGCTGTAGCTGTAGGTCCACGTCGGGCCGGTATCGGCGGAACCGTTGAATGTTGTCGCGCGCAGCATGGAGGTGACGCGGTTGACGTCGTCGTAGGTGAAGGCGGTGATGCGGCCCTCGGCTGTGGTGATCTTGGTGACCCGGTTGGAGGTGTCGTAGCCGAAGGTGACCGTCTTGCCCTCAGTGTCCGTGGTGGCGGTCAGGTTGCCGCTCGCGTCCAGGGTGTAGGAGGCGGCGCGCCCCGTGTTGTCCTTGGCCTGCCAGAGCGTGGCGCTGGTCTTGGTCAGGTCGATCCAGCGTCCCGAGCGGGTCTCGGTCAGCTTGAATCCGCCGCCGGTGTGCTGGGCGACCGTGATAGTGCCGTGGTTGCGGTCGGTGACCTTCGTCAGCTTCCCGCTGGTGTCGTAGGTCTCCGTGGACCCCGACTTCCATCGGGTGAGCGTGAAGGTGTTGTCGCTGTTCTTCTTCAGGTCCTGCGAGTAGCCGGTCGGCGTGGTGTAGGTGCCGTCGCTGTTCTTTTTGAAGCGGACGGTCGCGCCCGAGTCGTCGTAGAGGATCGCTTCACTGGAGGAGAGCGAGAGGTAGCGCTCGTACTGCTGCCACCAGCGCTGCGAGACGCTGCCATAGGGCGCGTCCAGCGAGTTGTAAGTCCGCGCCAGGCGCAGATGCTGTCCCACACCGGCGACGTCGAAGTCGGTGCCGGTCAGCATCAGGTCACCGGTCGAGTAGTCGATCTTCGCTGCCAGCGCGTCGGTGATCGCAAAGCTGGTGGTGCGGTGCCAGGGGACATCGCCCTGTCCCTCGGGCACAAGGTTCATGACCGCCGCACCGGCCGCCGACGCCGCGGTCTTCTCCTTGCCGGAGGCCAAGACGTCAGCGCGGGCGCGCTGTTCGCGCAGCCACGGCAGATACGCCGCGTCGGTCGGAGTCTTCGACGGCTTCGACTTCACCGGCCGGTTCGCACCGACCTTCACCGCGGGCATCGTGAAGCGCGGGCTGTGCCTACCCCACACCGAACCGCCCTTGCCATCAGCGGCGACAGCGGTCGCTGCCGGCAGGGCAGCCGTAGCAAGAGCAGCGGCCGTCACGACAGCGACAACTGAGGACTTTTTACGGGCACGCCGAATCGGCATGCCGGAAGCACGCGTGCGCACATTCCCCCCACAGGAAAATCACGGCAGCCCCATCGACCACCGGAACACCGCACGTTGCCACAGCATTCGTATAAAAGTCCGGATAGTTCCCCCGAAGTCTGTGATCACACGGACATGATCAAGCCAACCTGACCCCGGTTGAATCCGCTGGGGGCGTGGATTGCGGACCAGCGGCACTAAACCGTTCCGGGTTCGGTAGGGACTCGATCATTTGAGAGGATCGAGTCCCTACCGAACCCGGAACGGTTCACAAGGCCCTGATCGTCTCCGCGCCCGACGACCTCCGCGCCGAGCTGCGGAAACTCAAACGCTCGGCCCAGGTCACCCACTGTGCCCAGCTCCGGGACCGCCCGGCCCAGGACCTTGAGCACCGGATGACAGCACGGGCCCTTCGATCCACCGCCCAGCAAGTCCAGGCCCTGCAGATTGAGGCCAAGGACCTTGAGAAGGAGATCCTTACCTTGGTCCGGGGGTCGCCCCAGAGCTCATCGGCCTGCTCGGCGTCGGGCCGATCACCGCAGCTCAGATCCTGGTCAGCTGGTCCCACCACGGCCGGTTCCGCTCGGAAGCTGCCTTCGCGTCCTTCGCCGGCGTCTCGCCGATCCCTGCCTCCTCCGGGCTCACCGACCGACACCGCCTCAACCGGAGTGGAGACTCAACCGTGCCATGCATACGATCACCTTGATCCGCATGCGGCTTGACCCCGCCACGAAGGCGTACATCGCCCGCAGAATCACCGAGGGGAAGACCCCTCGCGACGCACAGAGAGGCCTCAGGCGAGTTATCTGCCGCTCGATCTTCAAGGCTCTCGAACGAACTGACCGCACCAAGAGGGGGAGTATCGAGGAACCTACTCAAGCAGCTTGACACGACATAGCAGCCTCGGGGGAAGCCGCGCACGGCGCGGGGTGCCGTGTGCAGTGCAGGACCGGCACCCAGCAGCATCATGACACCGCTCGCCGGCCCGTGCCGCGGTGAACACAGCGACGAACCCGGGACCATCCAGCGTGCTCGGGGAGAGGCCTCTGACGCACTTGGCGGACGGCCTCTCGGAACCATTCGCCCGTCGCCGCGGACCTGGTCTGGGCTGTCAGCCGCTGCGCCCTGCCGTCCCGCCGGGCGCGACCAGTCCCGACTCGTACCCTGCGATCACCAGTTGGGCGCGGTCACGGGCTCCTAGCTTACCCATGATCCGGCTGACGTGGGTCTTGGCGGTGAGCGGGCTGAGGTCCAGCGTCCCGGCAACTTCCATGTTGTTCAGGCCTCGCGCGACGAGGGTGAGCACCTGCCGCTCCCGTGCGGACAGTGTGGCGAGGCGTTCCGGGGCCGGGCCGGCCGGCGGCGGGCCCTCCGGGAGGCGCAGGACCCGGGCGATGAGCCGTGCGGTCGGCCCTGGTGATAGGAGTGCCTCGCCCGTGGCGATCGTGCGTACGGCGTCGAGGAGGTCGGCAGGTCGGGTGTCCTTGACGAGGAAGCCGCTGGCGCCGGCCTGCAGCGCGGGCACGACGTGGTCGTCGCTGTCGTATGTGGTGAGTACCAGCACCCGGACCCCGGCCATGTCGTCGTCGGCGGCGATGAGCCGGGTGGCCTCGATGCCGTCCAGGTCAGGCATGCGAATGTCCATGATCACCACGTCGGGGCGGGCGGCGCGGGTCGCCTCCACGGCTTCCCGCCCGGTGGCCGCCTGCCCGACGACCCGCATGTCGGGGGCGGACTCGACCAGCATCGCGAAGGCCTCACGGACCAAGGTCTGGTCGTCGGCGAGCAGGACGCGGATCACGCCGGGCTCCCCGCGAGCGCGCCGTCGCCCGCGAGCGGGAGGACGGCCGCGACGGCGAAGCCGCCTTCCGGGCAGGGTCCGACGGTCAGAGTGCCGCCGACGCTGCGGGCCCGCTCCCGCATCCCGATGAGGCCGTAGCCGGCCGGGGCCGGCTCCTCCGCTCGCGGCAGGGCGGGGGTCATGGCCCGCCAGGGCCGCCACCTGCCGTCCTGCTCCGGGGCCTGCGCCTGTGTCCCGGTGCAGGGGCCGTCGTCGGTCACGGCGATGTGCAACGCCGCCGCTTCGGCGTCGAGGGCGAGGCCGACCCGGACCCGGGTGCCGCCGCCCGCGTGCCGCACCGCGTTGGTCAGGGCCTCCTGCACGATTCGGTATGCCGCCGCGCCGATGGCCTTGGGCACCCCGTCCGCACCGGGCGCGACCTCCAGTTCCACCCGCACCCCGGCGGCCTCCGCCGACCGGGCCAGGTCGCCGACCCCGTCCAGGCCCGGCAGCGGGCCGCGCTCGTCGTCGCCGCGCAGTACCTGCAGGGTGGCCCGCAGCTCCGCCCGGGCGTCGCGGCAGGTGCCAGCGATGTTGTCCAGGGCCCCGGCGACGGCCGTGCGGTCCAGTCGGTCCGGGTCGGCGAGCAGCACGTGGGCGGCGACCGAGGTCTGCACGCCGATCACGGTGATGCTGTGGGCCAGCAGGTCGTGCAGGTCGCGGGCGATCCGTAGCCGCTCCTCGGCGACGCGCCGGGCTGCCTCCTCCTCGCGGGTGCGTTCGGCGCGTTGGGCGCGCTCGACGATGGCGGCCACGTACTTACGGTGGATGCGGACCGCCTCGCCGGTCAGTGCCACCGCCACCACCCAGCCGCCGCTACGCAGCATGTCGGTCGCCGCGTGCCTGTCAGGGGTCGCCGACATCACCCCGGCCATGATCGCGACGACCGCTGCCACGGTGAGGTACGTCCGCGGCGGTGGCCCGGCGACCGCCAGCGCGTAGACCGCCGCCATGCTGGCCGGAACCACGGCCAGGTGGAGGTTATCCATGGCGTGGTAGGGGGCGACGGCCGCGACCATCACGAGCATCACAGTCATCGGCCACCGCCGCCGGGCCGCCAGTACGAGCGCGGTGACCACCAGCAGCGCCCATCCCGCCGCGTCCGGGCGGTGCCCCTGTCCGGACGGCAGGAGGGCGCCCATGGCGCTCTGCAGCACGAGCACGCCCAGGGCGAGGGCGGCGTCCTTGTGCGCGTGGACGGCGGGCGGAAGGGGTGACGGCTTCGACACGGCTCCATCTTCCGTTACGGGGTCGGCACCGGGACAGACAGGTTCACGGGCCCGTGCGCGGCCGGCTCAGCCGCCCGGGCCACCAGACCCGCTCGCGCAGCGCGACACTCGCGGCGGTGACCAGGTAGGTGCGCACGAGGAAGGTGTCCAGGAGGACGCCCACGGCGATGACGAAGCCCATCTCGACCAGCGACACCAACGGCATGTTGACCAGTACCGAGAAGGTGGCGGCCAGTACCAGCCCCGCCGAGGCGATCACCCCTCCCGTGGTGCGCAGTGCGGTGACGGCCGCGGCGGTCGGCGCTGCTCCCGCCAGCGACTCCTCGCGCATTCGGTGCATGAGGAAGATGCCGTAGTCGACGCCGAGCGCCACGAGGAAGACGAACGACAGCAACGGCAGCCCCGGGTCCGTGCCCTCGAAGCCGAACAGCGGCCCGAAGACCAGCCCACCGATCCCCAGGGCGGCACCCCACACCGCGATCACGGCCGCCACGAGCAGCAGCGGCGCGAGGAGGCTGCGCAGCAGCACGACAAGGATCAGCAGCACGGCCGCAAGGACGAGCGGGACGACGACCCACCGGTCGCGCGAACTGGTGTCGGCCAGGTCGGCCTGCTGGGCACCCGGCCCGCCGACGTGGGCACCGTAGAGGCCATCAAGTTCCGCGCGCAGGGCGTGGATGGTCGCGGTCTCGCCAGGCGACTCGGGCGGCGCCTCGGCGGTCACCGACACCTCCGTCCAGCCGCCGCCGCTGCGCCCGCGTTCGGCGGAGGCGACGCCCTCGGTGCCGCGGGCCGCGGCCAGTACCTCGGTCGCCCGGCCGGTGGGCGCCATGACGGTGATCGGTTGGGCGGAGCGAGCGGGGTCGGCCTCGGCGAGGGTGCGCATGGCGGCGACCGACTCCGGCACGCTCGTGAAGGCGTCGTCGTTCTTCAGGCTGCCGGGCAGCGCCAGGGTCCCGAGCGCCAGCGCGCCGAGCAGCACCGCGCCGCCTGTGAGCACGGCCAGCGGGCGGCGTGCGGCCGAGCCGCCCATCGCCGCGAACAGGCCGCGCGGACGCGGCACTTCGCTGCCGTAGGCAGGTACCAGCGGCCAGAAGACCCGGCGTCCCAGCAGCACCAGCAGCGCGGGCAGCAGGGTGGTCATCGCCACCAGCGCGCACAGCACCCCGACCGCGGCGATCGGGCCCATGCCCCGGCTGCTGTTGAGGTCGGCGGCAAGCAGGCACAGCAGGCCCGCGGCCACCGTCCCGGAGGAGGCCAGGACCGCGGGCCCGCAACCGCGCAGGGCGGCGCGCATGGCGTCGTACGGGCGCGGCACGCGCCGGAGTTCCTCGCGGTAGCGGGAGACAAGCAGCAGGGCGTAGTCGGTGCCGGCGCCGAAGACGAGGATGGTCATCACGCCCTGGCTCTGGCCGGTGACGGTGATCCCGAGAGTTTGGTGGAGTCCGTGGACGCCGGCCATCGCGGCGGCGTCGGCGACGCCCGCGACGAGCAGAGGCAGCAGCCACAGCAGGGGGCTGCGGTAGATGAGGATCAACAGGACGGCGACGACGGCCACCGTGGTCCACAGCAACGGCCCGTCGAGCGAGGAGTAGACCTCCTGCATGTCGGTGCCGAGCGCGCCGGGTCCGCCCACACGGACGGTCAGCCCGCCACCGCCCTCGGCACGGTCGCGGACGTCGGCGACGAAGGCGTCCTTGGCCCCGTCGTCCTGGCCGGGCTCGGTGCTCGCCACGGAGTACGTCAGCGTGTCCCCGTGCAACAGGGCGGCGTGCGGCGCGCCGCCGGTGAGTTGGTGCGCCCGCGCGACACCGGCGATCTGAGCGGCGGCCTTGTCCCGGTCTGCGGCGGTCAGCCCGCCGTCGCGGTGGTAGACAACCACGAGTTCGGTGGCCTCGCCGCCAGGCAGCGCGTCCTGGAGCCGGGCCACCAGTGTGGAGTCTGCGCTCGCCGGAAGGTAGTCCACTGCCCGGTTCTGCTGGTCATCCGCGAGCTTGCCGGCCAGGGGGCCCGCCAGCGCCAGTACGGCGATCCACAGCGCGAGCACCGCCCAGGGGATCGCGCGGACACCCCGGCTCCTCCCCCGCCCTCGCGTCGGCGGCGGCGCGGCGGTAGATGTGGTCTCAGTGCTCGGGGCCCCCATGGTGGGCCTCCCTCCGGGCCGGCGGTCTGATCACTTCCAGACTTCCGGGGCAGGCACGGCTTTTCGTCGGACCCGGGGCGGAGCCCGGAGTTACTGCCAGGGGTGCGGAACGGGCCCTGGTACTCCCCGGGGAGTATGCCGAGCGACGGCGGCGACGCGGGCCGCCCGTCACGAGCACGTGCGGGTCTACGGCGCAATTCGCTCCACCGGGTACCGGGTCCGCTGGATCTGCGCCATGCCTCGGAGCGGAGCCAACTGCCGACACTCACGCCGGTGGCGATGACGATCGCCTGGGAGACGATGCGGTGGTCGACGCGGGCCTTGACGTAGGTGGCGTCGAGAAACAGGTAGGGGAACCGGATGTGGTCCAGCGGGCGGGTCCAGAGCGTCGAGGTCCGCGCAGATCCGGGAGACCTCGCTCTTGGATATCCCGGTGTCAGAGCCGAGGGCTTTGACGAGGTCGTCGACGGAGCGGGTGGAGACGCCGTGGACGTATGCCTCCATGATGACCGCGTAGAGAGCCTGGTCGATGCGCCGCCGACGCTCGAGGAGGCTGGGGAAGAAGCCTCCGGCCCGCAGTTTCGGGATGGCGAGTTCCAGGTCGCCAGCCTGCGTGGTCATCGTCTTCTCGCGGTGCCCAGAACCCGCGCACTCAACCGCGGAGATCCCCTACACCACACAGCGGGACGCCATCGAAGAACTGGGGCGGGCTGTCAGGACCGATCCTTGCCCGCGACCATCCGCTGAGTCGCTTCTCCAACTGCCGGTCTCCGATTTGCAGGTGCGGGTTGTGTTCGAGTGCGTTGGTTGTCGACCTGCGGACCGGGTTGGGTTGCTGCCATGCTGATGCTGGCGCTCCCTCATGATCCGAAAGCAAATTGGCGTTGGCTTTAGGGCCGCGTGATGCCGGATCACATGCCCTCGGTGAGTTTCCGCAGCGATCGAAGCAATTCGGTGCGTTGCGCGTCGTCGAGGGGTGCGAAGAGGTCCTGCAGTACGCCGATCGACAACTGTCGGCCCTCGACGAGTGCGGTGTGCCCCGCCTCGGTGAGGGTGTGCGCGACGCGTCGCCCTTGGCCTGCGGAGCGGACGATGAATCCACGCTCCACCAGTCGGCTCGCCAGGGTGCCGAACGCCTGATCGCTCTGGAACGTCGCGACGGCGAGTTCATGCCCGGAGGCCCCTGGCATCCGCTCGATGGCGCGCAGAGCATCCCACTGGACGAGGCTGACCCCGATCTCGCTCAGCGCGGCATCCATCGTGCGGTGATTGCGGTACTGCGCCCGCTTGATCGCCAATCCGAGAGCTTCCAGGTCGGTCGTCATCCTGCTACTGTATCAACAGGTTTATATCAACATGCTTATTTACCAAGGAGCATCATGCGCATCGCCCTGCCCGAGAACCTTCCCGTCATCCAGGCCGGCCCGCCCGAGTCACGCACAGCACTCGTGCTGCACGGCGGGGGCGGGCCCCGGACCGTCGCGCCCGTCGTGGGGCACCTCGCCGCCAGAATGCACGCCTTCGCGCCGACACATCCCGGCTGGGACGGCACAACGCGCCCCGACTCCCTCACCTCGGTTGCACAGCTCGCGGCCGCCTACCTCACGCGTTTGCTTGAGCACAAAGAGCATGACGTCGTCCTGATCGGATCCTCAATCGGCGGGTGGATTGCACTCGAGATGGTGGCGCAGGCCGCCCACGACGAACGCTACGCAGGACTGATCGGAGCCGTGGTCGACATCGACGGCGTCGGAGCGGAAGTGGAAGGCGAGCCCGTCGCAGACTTCTTCGCCCTCGACGCCCGCGGGCTCGCCGAGGCCGCCTGGCACGACCCGGCGCGCGGATACGTCGACCCAGGCGGCTTCACCGATGAGCAGCGCGCGATCCAGCAGGCGAACGGACGCACGATGGCCGCCGTCGCCGGCACGAGCATGAGCGACCCGACGCTACTCGGTCGGCTCGGTGCGGTGAACGTCCCGACGCTGGTGGTGTGGGGCGAGAGCGACCGGATTGTCACCCCGGCATACGGGCGGGCCGTCGCGCATGCGGTGCCCGGCGCGCAGTTCGTCGAGATCCCGGAAGCCGGACACCTCCCGCACCTCGAGGCCCCGGACGCGACCTGGGCGGCCATCGACGCATTCCTAGCGAAGTCCTGATAGGACTCCGCTAGGCTCGTCCTCACCTGCGGGTTCTAGACTCGATCGTTCATGAGGGCCCGTCAACTTGCTGACGGACCCCTTGAGGGGGCGGAGTCTGGGCAGGTTGAGCGCCCGGCTGTCGCGTCGGGTTGAAGCTTCTCGCACCCGACCCGTCTCACACATCAGGCGAACAAGGACATACGGGGCGCCACGGTCAGGCAGGACCCCGGTCACAGGGCCTCGGTCACCAGCGCTCCGCCCTAACAGGCTCGAAGATCTCAAAACGAGGACCTTCGCCGGCATACTCCACCACGTCAACGATGACGATGCCGACTGCATCGTGCTCTGCCGGCGAGACCCGGCAGCACGGCGGGTCCATCCGCATCGTCCTCGACGACAAGCGCGCCGCTCCAAGTACTGCGCGGCACTGCTGGAAAAGATCCGCCGTGACCGCATCGCCCTTCCCCACCACAATCTGCACTTGCAACGGACGGCCGCGGTTCCGCGACGGCCACTACCGCGTCGCTGCCGCTTGGACCTCGGCATCACACATCTCGTTGGTCCGACCTGCCCGTGGAAGTGGAGGACCGCCCGACCAATCCCATGATGTGTGCCGGGTGGGGACCGTACCGGGCCAGCGCCTGACCGTACGGCCACCCGCCGCACCGAAAGGATCCACGGGGCGCGCTCCTCCGTGTCAGGTCAATGCACACCCAGCGCGGCTGCCCGGCGCCTCTGCCACCACCGGTACCCGGCTCGCGGCGCCTCCCAGTACACAGTGCACAGCAGCCACCAGCCGCCGATGAACAGCCAGTAGCAGAGCATCACTTCGAACCAAATCAGGTAGATCAGCCCCTTGAGCAGGGACGAGATCCCGCTGACGAGGCCGCCTGTTGCCGGGAGCAGCGGCGCCGACAGCCTCCATGGACCGAGACCGCCTGACAGCCGAACTCCCATCACAAACTACCCAGGTGACCCGAAAACGTCGCATGCGGTGCGGGATGCTACCGCCTTCTGGTGTGCCTGCGGCGGCAGTTCAGGCTGCCGGTTGACTTCCAGATCCGAACATGCCGTCACAGAACAGTCACATCATCACCACTCGGACCTCACATAAGTCATGATCGCGCGATGAACAGAACGCTCATCGCCACTGCGGCCTCCGCGCTCCTCCTTGGTGCGCTCACCGCGTGCAGCATCGCCACCGGCCACGACTCCGACGACAAGGGCGGCGGCGCCGACACGAAGCCCCTCGACGCCGCCGGTGCCTTCTCTCAGCTGTCCAGCAAGATCAGCACGGCGAAGCTGTCCGGCACAGTGACGGCGGAGAACGACCCGAACGAACTCCTCGGCCGCCCGAACCAGTACACGTCGAAGATCACCTTCACTGACAGCCAGATCTCCGCCGACGACGTCACGGGCACCGACAAGGGCGACGTGAGCCGCGGCGGCGCCATCGAGGCCTTCGACTCGCCCGCCGATGCTGCGGCCCGGGCCAAGTACATCCAGGCCGTGACCAAGGGCATGCCTGCGCTCTCCGAGTACGACTACGTCCACGGCACCGTCGTAGTCCGCGTGTCGCACTACCTCACGCCGAAGCAGGCCGGCGCGTACGAGTCCGCCGCCAACAGGCTGAGCTGAGGCACACCATGAAACGACACCTCGCCGCCAGCGCCGCCGCCCTGCTACTCACCGCCTGTCTCTCTGCCTGCTCCAGCAGCAGCCCCGCGATCACCAACGACAAGCCGAAAGCCCCGGCTTCCCACGCGGTTGCTGCGAGCAGCCAACCAGCCAAGCCTGCGGCCAAGAAGCTGCCCACGACGCAGGCCCGGAAGAAGGCCGCAGCTGTCCTGGAGAAAGAGGACCAGGACTTCCGCACCTTCCTCGCCAAGGGCGAAGACGTCACCGGCACACCAGAGTTCACTGTTTGGTACCAGAAGGCGACCGTCGGTCTGGACATGAAGCAGACAGCTTTCGACAAAGCGGATGCCTACTTCACCGCCGACAACGAACCGACCAAGCTCCTCGAACAGTGGCGTTCGAATAACGGGGAAGCCAACGCGAAGATCACGCAGTACGCCATGGACGGCACGAGCCCGTCCGCCCCCGACGCGACGACACGGAAGGACGCAGCCGACGCGCGAGCGGCGTTGGCGAAGGCGGACAAGGACGCGGAGAAGATTGCCAGCGGAAGCTGATCCCTGTCGGGGCATATTGACGATGGCTGACACGGACCACATGGTGGTGCGGCTGCGGGAAGCGAGGCGGCTCGGTCGGCGCGCAACATTCCGGCATCGGCAAGGCGGTGCTGGCCGATGGTGCCCGCGAGCACCACGTACCAGGATCTTCCTGGGATCGTCGTGCGCCGCGTGTGGCTTGAGACACAGGCGCCAGCGCCGTTCAAGGTCAAGGGTCACCGCTTCGAACTCGGGGAGATCGAGGCGATCCTGGCCTGTCGGAGTGACGTCGCGGACCCCGTGCGCGTTATCACCAGGGATCCAGAGGGGGGGCGACTGCCTGGCCGTGTTCGTCACCGCCGCGTCCGGCGCCGTCCCGGATCCGCACGACTTCGTGCGCCGCTGCCGGGACTTCCTTGTCGGGATACATGATCCTCGAGCACGTCGAGGTGTTGCCCGACGCCGGCAAGAAAATCGCAGGCCGCAAGCGCCACATCGGGGTCGATACCCTCGGCCTGCTGCTGGCGGTCTGGGTCACCGCGGCGAGCGTCTCCGACAACGTCGGCGGCATACACCTGATGTCCCACATGGCCGCCACTCATCCACGCGTGACGAAAGCATGGGCCGACACCGGCTACCGCACCAAAGCCATCGACCACGGCGTCCGACTCGGCATCGACGTCGAAGTTGTCCAACGCAAGCCGGGCGTCAAAGGCTTCAAGGTGATCCCGCGGCGCTGGATCGTCGAGCGCACCTTCGGCTGGCTCATGCATCACCGCCGCCTGGCCCGCGACTACGAAACCCACCCGCACCGCTCCGAAGCCATGATCCACATCGCCATGACCGACCTGATGAGCCGCAGACTCACCCGCGAATCCACCCCCAACTGGCGCGACACCTGAACCTCGAACCAAACAACCTCGCCGGGACAAAACACTGAGCGTTTTCAGCGTGGTGCCTGATCGGGTGACGGGGTGGTGCGGGGTCGAGGTGCGCAACGAGCAGGGCTCCCGTGCCGTTGAGTGAGGTGTTCGACGTCTCAACTCAGCAGCACAGGAGCCCATCGCGTCGACCACACGGCGCCGGGGCCACTTCTCCGGGGCGCCACCCTTGGGGGTCTGGCATGCGGGAACGGGGAGAAGGGGCTCCAGCAGGAACCATTCCACGTCACTGGTGTCGGAGGGGTAGCGGTAGTTCGGCAGCATCACGAGGGTGGGGCCGCGATCTGAGGGTCAGGAGCCAACTGCGGTGCGGTCGCGGCCTGTTGCCTGCCTTCCTGCTCTGGTTCACTCCAGGTTGGCCAGCAGCTGAAGGGTGGACTCGATCGCGCCCATCTGCGCCATGACGGTGCGGATATAGGGGTCGTCGGGGGTCTTGGTCTGGTGCGGTAGGAGGATCCCGGCGATGAAGTTGGCGACGCGGTGGTGCACGGTGCCGAAGAAAGCCCGCTCGTAGCCGATCCACACCTCCGGCGCGTCGTCCAGCAGCCGATATCCCCACTTCCTGTCCCAGGTCACGGGCGGCAGACCACGCGCGGCGGCGACCTGGCGCAGGTGCGCGAGCCCGGTGTGGATCTGCGCGCGGGTGCGTTCGGTGGCGGCCATCAGCTGGGTGACGGTCAGTCCGGCGGGGCGGGCCTCCTGCAGGGCGCTGAGGATCGCTTCGGCGTGGACGTGAGCGGGGACACCCCGCCCCATCGCCTATGTCGACGCCTACGCCGCCGCCACCGCGGTGCTCTCCGGCCGCGCCAACGGCACCCCGAAGGACCGCGACGGCACGGTCGAGGCAATCCGCACACTCCGCGTGGTATGTGGCAGCGCCATCAAGGCCCGCACCCAGACCATCAACCAGCTCAAATCACTGATCATCACCGCGCCTGCGGCGACGCGCGAAGCACCGCGCTCACTGACCACCACCGAGGGAGCGCTGCTCGAGCGCGTGGCACGAGCGGCCCGGGAAATCGCCGTCGCGGCCGCCGGCAGGGAGCCGCCCGCACTCGTGGACCCGTGCCGCCATCCCGTGCCGTTCGAGCAACTGCTGGGCGGGGGGAGCGGGGAGGCGGCGCCGGCTCCCCGGCACACACGGCAACGGACCGCGCACATGAGGTCGCTGCGACACACATCACCCTTTCCCGGGCCGCATTAGACAGACAGGTCTGTCTAACATGATGACGTCCGCTCAGCCGTATCCGGAAAGAGACCCATGAGCCACGCATCCTCCACGCGTCCGCCCACCTCGCCGAGTACTCCGGCCAAGGCGTCCGGCGCGCACGCGGCGCCGCGGCGCCGGGTCCTCGGTCTCGGGCCCAAGGCCTCCATCGGACTGCTGGCATCGATCCTCATATCGCTGCTGGCGTCGTCCAGCGCCCCCACCCCGCTCTACGCGATCTACCAGCAGCACTGGGGCTTCTCCCCCATCACCATCACCATCGTCTTCGGCACCTACGCGGTGGCCGTCCTGGCCGCCCTCCTGGTCTTCGGCAGGGTCTCCGACCAGGTGGGCCGGCGCCCGGTGCTGCTGATGGCCCTCCTCGTGCAGATCCTGGGGATGGTCGTGTTCATCACCGCCGGGGACGTGGCGACGTTGCTGGTCGGCCGAGTCCTGCAAGGTCTGAGCACCGGCGCGGCAGTCGGCGCGCTCGGCGCCGGAATGCTGGACATTGACGCACGCAAGGGCAGCTTCCTGAACTCCTTCGCCCCCACGATGGGAACTGCGAGCGGAGCCTTCGCCTCGGGACTGATCGTGCAGTACCTGCCCGCCCCCACCCATCTCGTCTACGTGGTGCTCCTCGGTGTCTTCGTCGTACAGGGGCTGGGCGTACTCGCTCTGAACGAGACGGTGACCCGCAAGCCGGGCGCACTGGCCAGCATGGTTCCCGAGTTCAAGCTGCCCAGGTCCGCCCGCGCGTCGGTGGCCATCGCCGCACCTGTGATCTTCGCGGTATGGGCTCTGGCCGGCCTGTACGGCGCACTCGGCCCGGCCATCACCCGGACCCTGGTGCACTCCGACTCCGTCGTCTGGGGCGGACTGCCGCTGTTCGTCATCGCGGGCTGCGCCGGCCTTTCGGTCATCGCGATGCGCAGCGCGGCGACCCGGACCATGATGCTCATCAGCATCGGCACCCTGGTCGTCGGCGTGACGATCACCCTCGTTTCGATCGGCTCGGGCACCGGCGGCTCGCTCTCCGTGATCGGCTTCTTCGTGGGCGGCGCGATCTCCGGCGTCGGCTTCGGAAGCGGGTTCCAGGGCGGCATCCGGCTGGTCATTCCGCAGGTGGAGCCGCATGAGCGCGCCGGTGTCCTGTCCCTGCTGTATGTCGTGTGCTACGTGGGCCTGGGCGTGCCGGCCGTGATCGCCGGCGTCCTGGTCGTGCACGGCGGCGGACTGGTCCAGACCTCCCGGGAGTACGGCATCGCCGTCATCGTGCTGGCTCTGGCTGCCCTGGCGGGACTGCTGACCCGCGGCTGCCAGGTCGACACGGTGCAGCGGGTGACGGTGGTGCGTTCCCAGGACATCCCGTCCGAGGCGGCCCCGGTGGCCCAGCCCTCAGAGGTATGACGGAAACCTCCGGCACTACAATGAACAGGTCTGTCTGAAAGGTGTGGCCATGGCGACCAGAACCGCGACCAAGCCGTCCGCACGCGAGCGGCTCCTCGAAGCGGCCAACGAGCTCTTCTACGGTGAAGGCGTGCAGACCGTCGGCATCGACCGCGTCATCGAGCACGCCGGGGTGGCCAAGGCATCCCTCTACAACACCTTCGGAAGCAAGGAAGGGCTGGTCTGCGCCTACCTCGAGCTGCGCTTCGCGCGGATGAGGGACCGGATCACCACGGCCCTGAACCGCTTCCGCACCCCGCGCGAGCAGTTGCTCGGTGTCTTCGACGCCCTGGACGAGGCGATCAACGACCCCTCATACAACGGCTGCGCCTTCGTACGGGCCACCGCCGAGACCGCCGAGGACAGTTTCATTCGCCGGGTCGCGGACGACTACCGCCTCTGGATCCGCGGCCTGTTCACCGAACTCGCCGCGGCATCCGGCTACGCCGCCCCCGAGGTACTGGGCCGGCAGCTGCACTTGCTGTACGACGGGGCGGGACAGTCGGCCCGGATGGACCGCGACCTGTCCGCCGCCACGACCGCCCGCGCCGCGGCGGCCGTCCTGATCGACGCGGCACAACCGGCCGCGGGCACTCCGTGACCTACCTGCGCCCGGCGCCGAGGGCGCAGGCGGGGACAGGTAGACCTCAGTCGCGATCCGACCGGCTGACGATCACGGCCCACACCGTCCCCGTGGTCACTCCGTACTCGCCCATCGCCGACTTCGGCTGCGCGCCGACGGTGCAGGACCTCGCCTGGTCACCGGCTGCCTGACGATTCGACATACCCCGTACGAGCAGTCGCACCACTTCGCACTCGCGGGGCGTGAGCCGGTTCCCGTATCAGCGGCGACCGCTACGCCGGCGTTCGCCGCGCACCGCGCGAGCACACCGCTCGGCACCTTCCGCGGCCCGTGCCTCGTGGCCAGGAAGCGGAGGCCGGGCCGCCCGTGCCGTCTCACCCCTTGCCGGTAACGCCGGCCCGGCCTCCCCGCGGACGTCGGCGCAGATCGCCCGGCATTCCGCGAGAGCGGCCTGTGCGGCAGGCCGTTCCGTCCGCCAAGGCCGTGCGCAAGGGCCGCGACGGCGCCCTCCGGCTGCGTGCGCGGTCCAGGAGCCGACAGCGCGGCAACCCGCACAGGTGCGATCTCGGTCACCCAGGAGCATCGGCCCGGAGGCCGCCGACACACCTCGCAAGCGATGGGAATGCCGGGCAGGGAGTGCCATACTCCTCGCACAGAATGATCAGCAAGTGAATTGGCCAACACATTCCATTGCATGGTCAAGCATTCATATACGTTTGGGGCGAGCCCCCCGAGCGGACTCGCCCCAGTGGGCGCCGAGATGACTTCTCGTCACATGCCGCCGCTCGGCCGCATCCCTGACGGCCGCCTCCCGCACGACCCCCGCCGGCCTTCGCCGCCACCCTCCTCGTCGGCGGCCGGGCGACCTTCCTGCGTCACCTGCTTGACCGGTTACGCATGATGATGCCATGATCTCACCGGTTGAACCGGTGACGCACACATCGCGAAACCTCCCACCCGCGAATAGAAGAAGCAAACATGGATCTGAAACTCGAAGTTGTGGTGCTGCCCGTCTCCGACGTCGACCGGGCCAAGGCCTTCTACGAGCAGGCGGGCTTTCGTCTCGACGTCGACTACGTCGCCGACGACACCTACCGCGTGGTGCATCAAATAGCGAGTCGCCAGCGTCTACCCATTACGCGTAGCAGTTCGCGGTCAAGCGCCACCTGCTCCGCCGACTGAATGGATGCTAGCACTACTTGATCCGTCAATTTTTGACCTGAGAAGGCGGGATTCCTGGGCATTATTCAGATCATCCATTTTTGTTTTAGTTGACCGCAACGTGCCACTGTGCGCAGTTGAGGCGGTGTGCGGTGCGTTATGCGCGCTTGCTCCTCGTGTGCCACGTCAGAGTTACTACGCTGGTAGTCAGCTTGATTTGTTCACGCGCCATTCACTAAGTTTTCTTGCCCATCCGCTAGGAGTGCGTTTGATTTGGCCAGTCGGGGTGCTGAAGTCATCTCTTCTATAGCAGTTGGACGCACTGAACGCGGGGTGCCGGGGTAGGCGACCTACTTTTCGCGACATTCAGCCTTCACTGTCGGCAGTCCACCCTCGTGTCCGGTTATGCCGGTCTCGGCCGCATCCTCTCCTGCGCATGACTTCAGGCCTGGGGTGGCCTCTCGCTCATCAAGCTGATCGGAGCATGCGCTGCACGCTCACTACTTAGACCGTGTCCTATGTGGGGTTGGGTCGTTGGGCTTGGTTATGGGGCGGGGTACGTGGAGTTGGATTGTTCCGGACGGGTTGTGGGAGATCGCGGAGCCGCTGATCCCGCCGTCGAAGGTGCGGCCGCAGGGCGGCGGTACGCAGGACACGCCTGATGAGACGCTGTTCGCGGCGATCATCTATGTGCTGGTCAGCGGGTGCGCCTGGCGGGCTCTGCCGCCGTGCTTCGGGATATCGAAGTCGACCGCGCACCGTCGGTTCCTGATCTGGTCGCGGGCGGGTGTGTGGGGCCGGCTGCACGAGGAGATCCTGCACCGCCTGGACGACGCCGGTCTGCTCGACCTCTCCCGAGTCGTCCTCGACTCCGCTCATGTGCGGGCGAAAAAAGGGGCGAACTCACAGGTCCGAGTCCCGTGGACCGGGGCAAGCCGGGTTCCAAGATGCACGTTCTGTCGGACGCGAACGGACTGCCCACCGTCGTCGGCCTCTCGGCAGCCAACACCCACGACAGCCTCGCCCTCAAGCCCATGATCATGGGTCACCAAACGAGACACGACCCCCACCGTGGCCGGTACTTCAAGCCCCGACGTCTCCACGCAGACAAGGCCTACGACATCCCCCACCTGCGAAAATGGCTGTGGGGAAAGCACATCGGTGTCCGTATCGCCCGCAAGGGAGTCGAGTCCAGCGAACGATTGGGGCGCCGACGCTGGGTCATCGAACGGACCATGTCCTGGCTGACCGGCTACCGCAGACTCAACCACCGTTACGAACGCCACCCCCGCAACTACCTGGCCTTTCTCGGCCTTGCTGCCGCCCTCTGCTGCTACAAAAAGCTCGTTCGCCTCACCACGTAGGACACGGTCTTAGTGCTAACGGTCCGCAGTGATCGGTGGTGGCCGGTCGTGATGTACATCCCGCGGCGGCTCCTGGCCGGCGGCTGAATCTTCCTGTCAGCACTCTGTGAATTCAAGGAAGCTCGCCTGCCAGATGCCCAAGGGTAGGGCATATCGGACCCGTTGCATCATGCAGTGACATCGGCGGCACGGCGATCCGCCAACTTGACTGGGCAATTAGTTTTCCATCTACTTGCTGTAGCAAGTACATGTCCGGGTCTGTCTCGAACTCCCTCCCGGGAGCGAGGACTTACCTGCCCGAGTGACGCATCGCACGGCGCGGAGCAGATGCAGTAGGAGCTCACGCCGCTTGAACGCGGAGGGACCACGCGCTGAGGGCCTCCTCCCGCCCTGCGGGCTTCACCCGCAACTCTGGAGTGGAAGTGAAGAAGGAACAGCTGTTCACCGGCTCGAAGGCTTCGTCGAAGGGCGTCACGGAGGTGGCTGAGTTCGCCTGGTCGTCTCCGCTCGGCTCGTACGTGCTCGACACCCTGCCGATAGACCTGACGGCCGTTGAGGACGGGCGCATGACGTACGGACAGCTAGCCGAGAAGCACGACGGGGTTCTGAGCGCTCTTGGTGCGGATGCCCTCGTCGTGGACGACCTGCCGCAAGCGTGCGCGATCCAGCTCGACCTCCTGTTCATGCGTGGGGGCTTCCTGCCGGCCGGGCCCCACATAGCCCCCCGCGCCGTGATGGATGCCATACGCGCCCAGTGTGCGAGGTTCCCGAGCCTTGACCCACACATGAGCTATGAACTCCTGATAGACGTCAACAGCACCGAATGGAACCGCAGCGGAAATATGCGGGTCTTCACCGAGGGGGAGCTCGGCCTGCTTGAAAGAGACTTTTACCTCGGCCACCATCTGGCCGAGCCGACCATCAGGGCCGCTGCCGATTCCATACTGACGCTGATCCATGAGCCGGACGCGGTCGACAAGACCGAAGTCCTCGAAGGTGCCGTGCGGGACCTGGACGACTTCAGGCTCTACATGGCGCAGTACAACCGGCTCCCGAGCGACGCTTTCAACTCCTTCCGCCGGTACCACATGGGGCATCCCGGAGGTCCCCGCGGAGCCAGCGGCGCGTTCATGCCCAGTGTCCAGCTGCTGGAGCTCGCCCTTCTGTCACCGACCGCGGAGCACGGCGTCTACCTCGATCAGTCGATGCCCTACTTCCCCCTGTGGTCCCGCTCGCTCATCGCGGAGGCGCGCGAGACGTCCACGCGGGGTGACAACGTTGTCCAGTCTGTTCTTGACGGCCGTTTGAAGCTCGACCATGAAGGCATCTCTGCGCTGCTCGCGGTGATCGACAAGTTCGCAGACTTTCGCATGGTTCACCTCGGAGTCACCAGGAAGGCGATCCCGGAAGCGTTTCCGCCGGGGAGCACCGTCACGCGGCGGGGGATTGCCCAGCAGGCGGGCGAGGCCGACATCCTCAACGAGGACAACCTGGGTACCTCAGGGTTCAGCGTCCGCAACGTGCTCACCAACTCCGTGTACAGGTTGCTGGCAGCCCGTCGGAGCATCGCTTCGCATGCGGAGGCCGCGGCTGACGAGCGGAGGAAGTGACGTGCCTGAGTTCCAGGTGGCTGTCGTTGACGCTTTCGGGGCTACCTCCGGCTTCGCGGCCGCCTTCGGTGCAGTCGGCGGAGGCGTGATCCAGGTGCAGAGCACGGTTGATCTGCTTCCCGGCGTCACTCCCGTCGACCCGGCGAAGTTCAGCCACACCGTCGTCCACGACGGAGATACCGATGCCCTTACCGAGAAGATCGCGGCCCTGCGGCCGCGCGCTGTGCTCGCAGGCCGCGAATCGGGGGTGGAACTCGCCGATCTGCTCTCCGAGCGGCTGGGTCTGCCGTCCAACGGCACCGAGCTCAGCACGGCTCGGCGGGACAAATTCACGCAGATCGAACGCATCAGATCCTGCGGTCTTCCCGCCATGCGGCAGATCCGAACCGACGACGAAACCGAGCTACAGGCATGGCACCGGCAGGTGGGGGGTCCGGTCGTGGTCAAGCCGCTCCGTAGCGGCGGCGGCGACGGGGTGCGATTCTGCGACTCTCCCGAGGAGTCGGCTATCGCCCTGGCCCAGGTCAGGAACCGCACATCCTCCCTCGGCGAACCGATCAGCCACGTGGTCGCCCAGGAGTACCTGGTCGGTGCGGAGTACATCGTGAACACCGTCAGCTGCGAAGGCCAGCACCAGGTCACCGACGTGTGGAGTACCGACCGCATCACCGCGAACGGCGTCAGAGACCTGGTGGTCGCGCAGGTCCTGCTCCCGGCCGACGATTCCGTGACCGGCGAATTGGTGCCCTTCGCCCACCAGGTGCTGGACGCGCTGGGGATTCGCTACGGTGCGGCGCATCTTGAGATCAAGTTGACGCCCGACGGTCCGCGATTGGTCGAAGCCGGCGCCCGCCCCTCCGGGCTCCCCTACTTCGTTGCGGACGTCATAGGTGAGGGCCAACTCGAGTGGTCGGTCGATGCTTTCGTCCGGCCCGACCGCTTTCGGGCCCGCGTCGGCAGGGCATATCAGCGGCGCAGCGCGTTCGCCTGGGCGGCCCTGGCCTCCCCTGTCTCCGGTCGCCTGGTGCGGTACTGCGCCCTCGACGAGGTCAGGCGTCTTGAGAGCTTCGATGATCTGACCGTGATCGTCAAACCGGGGGAAGTCATCACTGCGACCACGTGGGATCTGGAGTACCCCGTCACCCTGACGTTGCGTCACTCTGTGGACGCCGTGCTGGGGCGTGACCTGAACACCCTGCGCTTCCTGGACGGCGCGGGAATGTACGAGATCATCCCGGGCTGATCCCCTCACCCGCATAGAGCACCGGATGCTTTGGTGTGGCGCGGGCACGGGCTGCCGCAGGCTGCCGTGCCCGCGTCGCGTTGCCTGCGGGGAGCTGCTATCGGGTGCTCTCGGCCGCGTCCTCGATGAGGCGGGCGACCGCCAAGGGCTTGGAGACCGAGACGGCGTGGGAGGCATCGAGTTCCACGGTGCTGGCGTTGGCGCGCTCGGACATGAACCGCTGAGAGGCCGGCGGGATGTTGTAGTCCGCGGTGGCGACCAGGCTCCAGGTGGGGATCGATTGCCAGGCGGTCGCGTTGGCTCCCTCCTCCAGGGCTGCGGCGGCGATCGGCCGCTGCGTGGTCGCCATCAGGTCGGTGGCGGTGTGCGGCACGTCTGCGGCGAACTGGTCGTGGAACTTGTCGGTCTTGATGTAGAGGTCGGTCCCGGTTCCGCCGTCAGGCGTCGGGAAAGGAACGGCGTTGAGCGCCGAGGCGAGCGTGCTCCCGGGGAACCTGTTCGACAGTTCCAGGGCGCTCTCGCCCCTCTCAGGAATGAAAGCAGCGATGAACACGAGTGCCTTGACCCTTGTCTGCCCTGCAGCAGCCTCGCTGATCACGGCGCCGCCGTAGGAGTGGCCAGCGAGCACGACGGGGCCTTCCACGCTGTCCACCACGCTGGCGATGTACGCGGCATCACTGGCCAGGCCTCGCAGTGGGTTGGCCGGTGCCAGCACCGGATACCCCGCCTTCCGCAGGTGCCCTATGACACCGTTCCAACTGGAAGAGTCCGCGAACGCGCCGTGCACGAGCACGATCGTGGGTCGGTTCGCGGCGGGACGGACAGTGACGTCGTTCATGTCGTTCTCCCTGAAAGTCGAGATTCTCTGCCGGTTCGCCGTGGGCGCTGCCCACAGAGAGAAATCTAGCCACGATGTTCGTCGTGTGCAACTCAGTTGCGCACAACTTAATTGTTCGGCACCTCGCCCGCTCGCATCGTCGTCATGCCGACCAGCACAGCCATGGACTGGAGATACATCGCCTCGACGCCGGTTCCCTACCGCAGACGAAGCCCCTGCACTGACGTCTCGGACCCAGAAGCCGCCATGAGTGCGTTCAGTCCAGCCTCGAACCTGAATCCCGACGCAGGGCCTGCACCGCTCCGCAGGCCCGGAACCGACTGCGTCAGCGCGGTTGACACCTTTGCTGAGCCAGGCACGATTCGGCCGCAGAGTTGAACATGCAGTGCGCGGCGCGGCCGGATCGGTTCGCGCTGTGGCCTGACCACCCCAAGAGGCCTTCAGACCACACGTCTGTCAGCGGAGCTCGACGGAGTAGTTGCTTCCGGAGAATTCCCAGCCGTCGGTGCCTTCGCCGATGTCGGCGACGATGATGTCGTCGATGAAGCGGTCTTCGAAGTCGTCGTCGCGCAGGTCGCCTGCGAGCCAGAGGGCTTCGATGTCGCTCCAGTCTCCGCGGCTTGCGTCGATGCGGAGGGGTGCGGCTCGGCGGGTGCCGCGTTCGCGTTCGTCGGCGCCGGTCTTGACGAGGCCGCTGATCTCGAACTGACCGTCCTTCACCACGTCAGGGATGGGGTCGGCGGGGACGATGGCGACGTTCTCGTACGCAGTATGGATGAGGTCCCGGTAGGAGCGGCGGACGTTGTACTCGGCGTCCGACAGCCACTTGAACAAGGTCTCGGGCCGGACGTCGAGACCGGCGGCGTCGAGGGCTTCGTAGCCGCGGCGAGTACCGGTGAGCTGACTCAGCTGGGCGTGCCAGTGCTTGGCGCTGTAGGAGGCGAGGCGGTGGCGGGGGGTGACCTGCGCGCGTAGCAGGTCGTTGAGGGCGGCGCCGTGTCCGGTGGGTCCGGCCATCAGTCGTCACCTTCCGGGATGAACGTGCCGGGCTGGATGAACTTGGCCTTTACCTCGCCGAACCCGGTCCCGATCCGGTACGTGTCGGGCGCCGTCTCGTCGGGGACCCAGAAGATCGCGGCATCCACATTGCGCAGGGCGATGAGCCGGTTACCTGCCTGAACGGCCTTGAAGGCGACGGTCCAGTGGCGGACCGAGGCTTCGGCGACCATGCTCATGCGCCAGTCCGGCCGCCAGAACGGGGAGCGCGAGTCGGGCCGTTTGGGCCACAGCAGGCGCAGTGCGATCGACAGGCGGGTCTTGTAGTTCTTGTACGGTTCGCCGCCGACTTTGATCAGGTCGGTGCGGGCGGACCTGGCAGCTTCGTAGAACGGCTTGAACAGCGACTCGTTGATCTTGCCCGTCCACGAGTCGTGGATGACGACCGCTTCGGCGAGGTGGCCGTCGCGGTAGAGGCGTTCGAGCTGCTTGAGGTGGGGGGTGGTCACCCACACCCGTCCCTGCTTGTCGGGCCGCTCGATGATCCGGCCCAACGGGTGCGGCATGTCCGTGCGCGTCCAGGCGGGGATCTCGATGAGGTAGATGCCGGCCTTGGTCTTGTCGAACGCCTCCAGCGGACCGGTGTGCAGGAGCCTGTTCGGGGCGAGCGGGACCGCGGAGCAGGCGGAGGGGAAGGAGCCGTTGCGGTCGATCAGGCACATCAGACCGTCGCCGAACGAGGCGGGGACGTCGAGCTGGTGGCGGAGACCTGCAGCGCCTGTTGCAACGGCAGCCGTGGTCTGTCGAGCCGCTGCCGGCCTGGAGCTCGCACGAGAACTCGTGGCGGCTGTCTTCCCGCCCTGATTCGCCGGGCTGGGTAGCTGCGGACCAGCGGGATTACGGCGTACTGCGGGCGAGGGAAGTCGAATTGGCCGCCTTGATCGTCTGTCATGCCTTCTGGGCGACGGTCGAGCCGGCCGAGCGGTCCACCGCACGCAGTCAGCTCAAGCACTACCGCGAACACGCGCTCGCGGCATAAGCCACCACGGCCGCCATAGGGGCCTCTAGGGGAGTTCATGACGCCATAGGATCCGGCTATGGCCATCTGCTGAAGGTCTTGGAAGACGGACCCGAATTGCTTTAAATGGAATGGAGTTGTCGCCACAAAGCAATGGAAGTAAACGCCACAGGGATCGGTGAGCCCGGGCTCACACGGTAGATACTCAGTTCCTCACCGAGACGGAGCGCGTGCCCAGATTGCGCCAAGTGATTGCGCCCAAAATCGGGAATAGGACCATGATGATCAGCCATCCGGCCTTGGGTAGCAAGCGGATGTTCGCCGTAGGTGTCCTGAAGCAATCAATTAGGGCGTAAACGTACAACGCTGCAACTATTAGGTAGATTGCATAGACCAGTACTGAGGTCATTGGATGCCTTGCTGTGCCTGGGGCGCCTGCCCGCGTGTGTGCGGCACTGACTGGCCCCACTCTCTTCCTGGCCATGATAATGCGCGTGACACGGTGAGCTGACCAGCCCGTTCTCGCGCGCTTGCAGCCGGAGACCCGCGACCTATAAGGGGACGGGTCGTCGATGAGCGTGCACCTCGAAGCGTCTGAGGGCAGGGGGACCACATCCCACGCGTGCTCGTCGGCTTGGTGCGGAGTATCGGGCGAGGCTCCGCTGGCAGCTGACCGTCGACGACCGGGAACGCGCCGCCCTGGCCCTGGCCGAAGGGTGCGGCCAGCAGCCGGTGGAGTACGAACCGGCACCCTAGCCCGGCGTCACGGGCCGCGTAGCCGGGTAGCGGTCACGACGGCGTGCCGGGTGGTTCCCGCCGCGATTTCGACGACCGCCGTTCCGTGGGGAACGGCGGTGTAGGGCAGACCGGCGCTGGTGCGCCCTGTCGGTCCCGGCCCGGCGGCCGCCAGGAGCCGGCCGATCCGCGCGGCGAGTGGCGTGGCGAGTCTCTGGGTCAGTGCGGTTCGTCCGTCGGGGAGTTGGACGGCCAGGGCGCGGGGCCGTGCGGCTGGGCCGGTATAGCCGACGACCTCGGCGTCGACGGTTTCCGCGTGCCGGATCTTCTGCCACGCGCTGCTGCGGCCGGCGCGGTATGGGGAGGCGGCGCGTTTCGCGACAAGCCCGTCGACTCCCTGGCCCTGGAGGGTGTTGTACCAGGTGAGCGCCATGTGCCGGTCGTTGGTGGCGGACACGGCCTGGATCGGCGAGTTGGCGGGCAGTGCGGACAGGACATCGAGGAGGGCGGCGCGCCTCTCGCGGTACGGGCGCGCACGAACGTCTCCGAAGGGCAGGGGCAGCTGCAGGGCGTCCCAGACTATGTAGTGCGCGGGGCGCCGGCTGGCCAGGAGGCGGGCTCGGGATGGTGAGGATGCGGCCCGGCCCTGCGCGGCCTCGAAGCTGATCCGGCCGTCCTCGGTGACGATGACGGCTTCCCCGTCGAGGACGGTCCCGGGCGGGAGCGCCAGGCTGGCGAGGGCGAGGTCGCCCCACACCGCGGTGACGTCACGTCCCGAGCGGGCCTGCAGCCGCACCCCGCCATCGGTCCGCCACATGACCGTGCGATGCCCGTCGACCTTCATCTCGAACACCCACCCCGCCCCGGTCGGCAGTGCCGGAACAGGCTGGGCGAGGGCAACGGACACGGGCCAGTCCACCCGTCCAGCCTGCGACGACCGCAGCCGTGCTGCTCGCAGGGCGCTCCGGGAAGCAGACTCGCGGCCCGGCTCCTACGCTGGTGGGGCTCGGGGCCGTCATGGAGGTCCGTCATGCCCCGACCCTTGTGGAGCGGTGCCATCAGCTTCGGCCTGGTGACCATCCCGGTAAAGCTGGTCAGTGAGCCCTTTCCAACCTGACGCCCTGGTCCGGTAGTTGGGCTGACAACGTGGTGAAGCCCCTGGTAGATGGGTTTTCGACCAAGAGAACCGTCTCCACCAGAGGCTTCACGTGCTTGTCTACCCGTCGGGCGTCGACGTGTCCAGCTCCGCCCTCCGCTTCCTCACGCAGCAGTTCCGGCAGCACCGCCGTACGATCGGCTCCCGCCGGCGGCGCCTGAGCGCCGGCCGCCAGGCTCTGCTCACACTCGCCCACCTGCGGATGGGGCACACGTATGCCCAGCTTGCGGCCGGGTTCGGCGTCGGCACCACGACGGCCTACCGCTATGTCACCGAGGCTGTCGAGCTCCTGGCCGCTCTCGCCTCCGGCCTGGCCGACGCGGTGAGGACCGCATCGGTGAAGGCGTATCTGATCCTGGACGGCACGCTCCTGCCGATCGACCGCATGGCTGCAGACCGGCCGTTCTACTCCGGCAAACACAAGAAGCATGGGATGAACGTGCAGGTCATCGCCGACCCTTTCGGCCGACTGCGGTGGGCCTCACCGGCCCTGCCCGGCGCCGTCCACGACATCCGCGCGGCTCGCGAACACGGCATCGTCGACGCCCTCGCCCAAGCCGACATCCCATGCTGGGCCGACAAGGGTTACCGAGGTGCCGGCGGCGCGGTCCGCATCCCGTGCTGGGGACGGTGGGAGACCCTCTCCGCAGGCCAGAAGGCGGTGAACCGGTCCCACGCAAAGATCCGGGCCCTCGTCGAGCAGGCCGTCGCCACCCTCAAGTCCTGGCGGCTCCTCCGCAAACTCCGGTGCTCGACCACCCGGATCACCAAACTCGTCCAGGCCGTCCTGACCCTTCATCTGACCAGCTCAGAGTGAGGGTGGAAAAGGCTCAGTCTCCGCTCTGCTCGGGCCCGGCAACGCAGGCAGCAACACGGCCGCCGTCCACATCACCACCACCCAACCGGCTCTGACTCAACTGCTCGGGTCCTACCAACGCGAACCGGACGCGCATCGGCAACGACTGCGCCGACGGCACCCACGGCTTCGTGAGCTGGCTCGCCGATGGCTCTCCTGCTCCGTCGGCATTACTATCACCAACACCTTGCGCGTACTCGTAACGCTGCTCACGGCATGCACACCGGCTGTCGAGGCCGACGTCCGAGACGCCGCCTGGGCTGCAATATCGAGGCTACTTTCCCGATCGCTTCACAAATGCACAAAACGACGCGGTGCCCTCATGCGTGCGCGACTCCCGCCAGAAGGCCGGACCGTGCGGAGAATCTTCATGGGGAGCTAGCAGGGGGTCCGAGTGCCGAGCCGATGTCCTGCTGCGCCCAGATTGTTTTCCCTACCTCGTGATACCTGGTACCCCAGCTGTCAGCAATAGTTGCAATAATGAAAAGACCTCGACCACCCTCATCTATCGTACGTGCGTGTTTGAGGTGAGGTGCATTGTTGCCGGCGTCACGGACCTCGCACGTCAGACGGTTGTCCAGAATGAGGCGCAATCGATAGGGCGGCGTCCCATAGCGGACTGCATTCCCGACGAGCTCACTGACGATGAGTTCCGTGGTGAAAGCCGCATCCTGGTCGACGTTCCAATCCTCGAGCTTTCTGCGCGTCGCGTCGCGCGCCTTCGGAGCAGCCGCAAATTCATCATCGAATCCCAGGGTGAGTACTCGATCGGCAGGCAGTCCTTTTGCTCGAGCCAGCAACAGGAGCTTCTCGGTGTCGGCCTTGTCTCCCAGAATGTAGGAAAGCTCGTCGCACACCTCCTCCAAGCGCCGATCTGTGCTGGTACGGACGAGCCCGCGTATCTGGTCTGAAGTCTCTAGTATATCTTCGTTTCCTATTGCCAGGGTGCTGCCGGCGGGAAGCTCGATTGTGGCGGCAGGGAAAGGGGAATGATCGTTTCCCGCGAGCAACGGTCCTGCTGGAACCGCAATGTCGCCCGAATCGCCGTTCGGCAGCGTTAGATACGGTTGCGTCAGGCCAGCCCGGACAAACGTGCACGTTTGATCGACCGCGTCGTAGACTGCAATAAGGCATCCTGCGGTCAGCGGTTCCCGGTGTTGCGGATCCCCGGCCGGAAGGGCTGCACGCTCGGTGGCCAAGCGAGTGGCGGTGTCGTTAAGCCGAGCCATAAGCTCGTCTGGTTCGAGATCCATCGCCGCTAGTGAGTGGATTACTGTACGCAACTGGCCCATAGTCGTGGCAGTAGAAATACCCCGCCCGGCTACGTCACCGAGAATTAGAGCTGTCCTACCACCTGCCAACTCGATGACATCAAACCAGGCGCCGCCGCCTCCTTGGCCTGGAACGTGGAGGTGAGAGACAGCCGCGGTGGACGGTGCTACCGGTCTCTGCGGTAGCAGTCGCCGCTTCAAAGTAGCAGCAATAGTCCGCTCCCGCGTGTAGCGCCTTGCATTGTCGATGTGAACAGCCGCATGGCAACAGATGTCTTCCGCCACTGCAATATCTTCCTCGTCAAAAGGCTCTTCATCTCTGTGTCGGTAGAAGCTGACCAATCCCAGAGCCTGCCCTCGAATAGCTAGCGGAGCGACAATCAGAGAATGAGCATTTGACCTTGCGATGGCGTTGGCGCGAGCCGGATCAGCAGGCAGCCACGGGCTGTCCTTCTCCACGCGAACTAGCCGCGCCCGCAAGTCGATGAGAACCAGCGAGAAAGGGGTGCCCGCTGGCAACTGGCGCACGTCGCCCACTGAGTACGCCGACACCAAGCCTTGGAATGCGGTACGCCGCAGCGGCACGTCCTGATCTACCGGGGCGACAGGCGGCTCATCGCCGCGTATGACGTCGTCGATAACCTCGATCACCACGATTCCCGCAAATGCAGGCACTACAGCGTTGGCAAGTTCCCTGCAAACAGCTGTGACTTCGAGTTGCTCGCCAGCAACGCTCCTCAGCTGCTCGAGGACAAAGATGGACTGGAGCGCTCGTTCACGAGCCGTCACATCAACGGCGGAAGCGACGATGCCGAGGATCTCGCCATTCTCTCCTTCAAGACGCACATACGAGAGAGCGAGGGACCTTCTCCTGACACCATTCCTGTGTGCCGTCCGCACGACGCGATTGAGCACTGGCACTCCTGTGGTGAGAACCTGGTGTGCTATTTTCCGCTCCCCTGCCGGGTCCTCTAGTCCAATAGTGGGGAAGGTTTCACCGATCGAAGAGCCGCTTTCATAGACAGGAGATCGACGTACGGCGTCATTGACCCGGACGATGCGCAACTCCTGGTCAAGCAGATATAGACCAAGCGGGGAGTGGGTGAACAATGCTCGCAAGATGGAAAGATCGCCAGCGGATATAAGGTCGGACTCTGCTATTCTCACCTCCCAGGTAAGCGCTGCACCGGAAAGAACCGGTCTTACCGTCAGCGAGTCGCAGGCCGCAAGAGGAATCACCGGCTCTTCATCATTCGTCCCTCTCAGTAGTCGAGTTACGTCAGATCCGATTACCCGTGATTGAGGCCGCCCGAATAGTCTCGCGGCTGCGAGGGACCAACTGACGATGCGACCGTCGCCATCAATTCGCATCAGTAGATCGTCGCTGGACATTTGCACCACGCCTCCACTTCGGCCACTTGAACCGGATTGCGACGCAGCGATAACCTCCGGGCTGAGGCCGTTTCGGACAGTCCCGAAAAATTATGCGGGCGGCCGCCGTGCCATTCGACCTGCTGCTGATCATCAGAATGAGCCCCGAGTCGGAAATGCCGGACGCCTTCGAGGACCACTACCAGTCGTGCTCGCTGTGTGCAGTGCCGAGCATCTTGTGGAGGTCGTATCCACGCATCACCATTGGCTGCCCCCTTCAACGGAGGGCGGATGCACGACGATCGGCGCACTGCTCACCTCATTCAGCTTGCCTCCTGCCTGATCTCCGAGCAACCAGAGACTGCCTCCAGGCCATTCACCGGGCAACTGAGCACCGCGCGCGACCTTCCCTACGCGCTGGAGCTGGCAGGCGTACCGCTGGTGAGGGAGCAGTTCTGGGACACCGCTGCCGGATCGACCCGCTGCCGGGGAGGTTGGTACTGGCATAGAACGAGGCGGCGATCACGCGGGCGTCCAGGCTCCCCGCGGCCTTCGGCCTTCGTAGCAGACGCGGCTGAGATCCCTCTGCGGCCCGACCCGGAAGACGCAGGGATGCCGAAGCGATCGACGAGGAGAGGGGATTGCGTCGCCTCTGGAAACACCTGCCGACGTGGGCCGACAGGTGTCATGGTGATCAGGCCGGTCATGTCAGGCGAGAACTCACCTTCTTCACCCTCTCCATGACGACATTGATAAGTGTGGGGCGCTCCCGGTCCGCTACTCCCGCGCGGAGTAGTTCGGCGACCTGATCGGTATCGGTGGCCTCGTAGGTATTTACGCCATAGCTTGCCGCCGTCGCCTTGATGTCTAGGCCCGGAAGATCCAGCCCCGGAACGCCATTAGCGCCCTCGATGTCACCAAATTGCTTGAGTACGCCATATTCTCCATTGGAAGCAACCACGATCGTCAGCGGAACCTTGTACTGTGCTGCGCTCCACAGCGAGGTAATCGCGTACTGCATCGAACCGTCGCCCATGAGAGCGATCACTGGGCGCTGGGGAGCAGCGAGCTGTGCGCCGATAGCAGCTGGCAGTCCGAATCCCAGGCCGCCTCCGACCGCGGACATATGAGAGAGGGGTTTGCTGGGACGCACGTACCTGGTGATCGCAACCTCGTTGGAACCCGCCTCGCTCACGAACAACGAGTTCTCCGGTGCAGCGTGACCGACGGCCGACCACAAGTCGGAAGCCTGCAGCGGTGCTGCGGTGCGCTCCGGACGTGGTACCCCTGGGCGCGCTTCGGGGCTTTCGCGAGAGTCTTCGGAGACCTCCTCCAGGAGAGCCTCCACGGCAGCCCGAACGTCCGCCACGTAGGCATCGCCGACAGGGGCGCGAGCAGCCTCGTCAGGATCGCTCGTGATGTGGATCAGAGCTGTATCAGCACCCAGGTACGGGCCAGGGATGTAGGGGTAGTAGCGGAAAACAGGTCCCCCGAGGACGAGGACGAGGTCATGTCCTTTGAGAGCCTCGGAGACCCAACCAGCACCGGGCGGGAGTAGCCCCTGATAGAGCGGATGGTTCTCAGGGAAGCCGGACAGACCGGGCAGCGGCGTCGTCCACACGGCTACCCTGCTGCGCTCTGCCAGCTGTACTACCTGGTCCCAGGCGCCGGAATGTTCCAGGTCACCGCCGACGACGAAGGCAGGCGATTTCGCGGCGGTGAGACGGCCGGCGATCTCCTTCGCCAGGTCCCGCCGAAACCCTCCGGCCTGAGTGACCTGGCGCTTCCGGATCACCTCGATGTCAGCGACCTGGGCATCGTTCAGTTCGTAAGCCATGTCATCCATCGGCAGAGAGACGAAGACTGGCCCCGTAGGCGGGGACACTGCCACGTGGATGGCATGTGCGAGAACTGCTGGCACTTCACTGGCCGTGGCCGGTTCGGCGGACCATTTGACGAAGGGACGCGGAACCAGAATGGCGTCTTCGTTAGTCAGGAGGCTTTTCTGATTCTGTATGATGCGACGTTGGTTGCCAGCAGTGACGATGAGCGGTGTCTTGTTCAAATAGGCGTTGTAGAGGGCGCCCATTGCATTACCTAGACCCGGTGCGGTGTGCACATTGGCCAAGGCGGGACGCCCAGTGACCTGTGCAAACCCGTCGGCCATACCCACAGGGACCATTTCCTGCAGGCCGAGAACATAACGAAAGTCGCTCGGAAAATCCTCCAATAGGCTCAGCTCTGACGAACCGGGATTGCCGAACCATGTGTTCAAGCCGTGCTGCCTGAGGAGATCGATGGTAGCTTGACGTACCGTCGGCACAGAATTATCCCTTCATCGCATGATGAGCCTATACATGTACCGACGAGTGACTGGTACGTTTGTGCACCCAGTTGGCCGGCCGCCGGCACTAGGGCTGCGGTCGATGCGGCACTGACCCCAGTACTCGCGTTGAGAATTTAGCAGTGCAGGACAGCAGTTTCAGTGAGCCATGAATAGTGTTTCTCTGCGCGGAGTGGGCAACTTGCATGTACGAGGTCGCACATATCCTCTCAGGAAGCAGGGATGCCTCACGGCCCGGCGCCGCAGTAATTGTGTTTGCATGCTTTACCTATCAGTGGATCGTTCGGACAACTCAAAACAATACGCCAGTCGACCTGAGTCAATTACATTGCGCTCTACTGGTTGACTGATGGGCGGGTGAGCTCTTCAAGAAGAAAGATGAACGACTCGTAGGGACGGCCGGTAGCGTGACGCATTCCCATCTCGCAGGTGCGGTTCGCCGAGAGATAGGCATCCGCCGGACACTGGTCTAGTACGACCTTCTCGTCCCGTGTTGCGGACACGACGAGCTCAGGATGGAGGAGTCCGCGGTCGCCAGCTGTGCCACAGCAGGTGGCGCCGATTGGCACGAGGACCTCCTCAGCAAGTTGCTCGACGATGGCCACCAGGGCCTCATTGAGGCCCAGATGCTGCGTCGAGCAGGTCGGATGCACAGCCGCCCGGTTAACGCGCCTGACGACAGTCAATTGCGGGAGCAGGTCGGAGCACCACTGAATCGAATCAAGAAGGTGGATTTGGTCCAGTCGCCATCGACGCTCGTCGTCAAGGTAGTTCTTCACGTCGTCGAGCAGGCCATTGGTGCATGAGGCGGCATCAATCACCACGGGCAGCGTGCCCTGTCCGCTCCACGCCCAAAGAGCATCGCAGGTAGTAGCCGCCATCCACTTGTGCCCACGGGTGTAGCCCTTGCTGCTCCACGGCGTGGAGCAGCATTTACCGGTCACGTCGTCAGGAATCCACAACTGCTTGCCCGCTCGTGCCGAGACGTCGATCAGGGCCTGCGGCAAAGGGGGATGTCGAGGCATTCCAGGGTCACGACCGAATATACGATTGACACAGGCCGGGAAGTATACGGCTGCTGCCCCCTCACGCTGCGTCTTGGGCAGTTTGCCCATCGCGGCACGTGGCATAGGGCCTGGCACCGCCGGCATGAGGTCATTGCTGATCGCGAGCCGTACCCCGGCTGTCAGCTCCGTGAGTACCTTCGAGCCGACCGTCCGTTGGATAATGTCGGCTGCGCTCATGGCTGCGCGGGCAAGTTCCTCTACTGTTCTCCATAGTTCGGCGATTCTCAGCGCGATCCTCTCGCGCTGTTCTGTCGCCTCAGTGCACCGGAACTCCTTGATCAGCGCCCCGGTGTTGATGTTGACAGGGCACGGGATGGCGCAAGTGCCGTCGACGGCGCAGGTCTCGATTCCGTCGTACTGGTACTCGGCCAGCAGTTGCACGAGCAGCGCCGATCCCCCCGGTTGTCGTGCCATTTCTCGGCGCAGCGCGATGCGCTGACGTGGAGTGGTGGTGACGTTACGACTCGGACAAACGGCTTCACAGTAGCCGCATTCGATGCAATGCGTCGCGACGTCTTCGATGTCAGGCGTCGACTTGAAAGACTTTAGATGAATATCATTATCTTCGGTGAGGATGACGTTGGGTGCAAGAACTCCTTTTGGATCAGCGAGCTCTTTGATGCGCCACATAATCTCGGTCGCCTTGTCGCCCCATTCGTGACGCACGAACGGGGCCATGTTGATACCGGTTCCATGCTCGGCTTTGAGTGATCCGTCGTACTTGTCGATAACAAGCTCTACGAGGTCGGACATGAAGGCGGCATATCTGTCACGGTCGGCAGGGTCGGCCAGCTTCGGAGTGAGGGTGAAATGAAGATTTCCGTATGCGGCATGCCCGGCGACTCCTGGCAGGAAGCCGTGCTTGGTCAGAAGGCCGTGCAGGTCGCTCGCGCCCTCGGCCACGCGGGCAGGGGGAAAGCAAACGTCCTCGTTAACCACGGCGGTGCCTTTCGGGCGCAGTTGACTGACTAGGCCGAGCAAGCCCTCGCGGATTCGCCAGTCGAGCTCGATGAGCTCCTGGTCTCGGGTGAAGGCCAACGGAGCGAGCAGATTGGCACCATCGACAAGTTCCGCGACGCGTGCTTCCGCTTGGTCAAGGTCAGCGGTGCTGTTGCCGGTGAACTCGACCAGCAAGGCCGCCGACTCTGGGTCAAGGGTCTTCCAGTACTCGGGAGTGTGGGGGAAAGCCTGAGCCGCAGCGGTAAGGGCAGGCGCCACCATGAGTTCGACGGCTTCGGCGCCGAGGTTCACGAGCCCCGGCACCAGGGCGACAGCTTCATTCACAGAGGGAAGCGAGATCCAGGTGACTGTGGCCGTAGTGGGCGCTGGCAGGGTGTTGATCACTGCCTCAGCGATAAAGGCAAGGGTCCCCTCTGAGCCAATGAGTAGCCGTCGGAAGATCTCGAGCGGTGTGTCGCTGTCGAGTAGGGCCGCCAGGGTGTACCCAGTGGTGTTGCGGATGGAGAACTTGTGGCGCACGCGCCCGGTGAGCTCGCAGTCGGCAAGCAGTTGATTGCGCAATTCGGTAAGACCGGAGGCCAGTTCGGGTTCCGCCGAAGCGAATCGTGCCTCAGCATCAGGTGCCGCAGTGTCAATGACCGTACCGGACGGCAGAACAAAGGTCAGCGACGCCACCGTGTGGTAGGCGTTGCGCTCCAGTGTGCAGCGCATGCCGCCAGCGTTGTTGGCAAGAACCCCACCGATCGTGGCAACGTCTGACGAGGCAGGATCCGGCCCAAGGCGCCGACCGTGCCGACGAAGTGCTGCCGCAGCGTGCCCGAGGATCGTACCCGGTCGTACCCGCAGGCGCGCGCCGTCACCCTCCACGACCATGCCGCTCCAGTGTTCGCGGACGTCGATCAGGATGTCATCGGATTGAGCTTGGCCGTTGAGGCTTGTCCCTCCAGCACGGAAAGTGGCATGCCGGCCGCTCCGGCGGCAGTATCCGAATAGCTTCTGCAGGTCGTAGACGTTGCGTGGCTGGACGACGACCTGAGGCAGGTAGCGGTATGGACTGGCGTCGGAGGCGTACCTGACGAGGTCCGAGATGCGGTGGAGCACCTGGCTTTCGCCGAGCAGCCCCACAAGATCGCGCTTCAGTTCTCCAGGCGTACCACCCGCATGCGCCGCGCTGATGGCGTCCGGCTGAGGGAGGCCCGGCGGGCGCCCGATAGCGGGGACGTTCGGGCCCAGAAGCTTCTTCACGCCGACAGCCTCTCCGTCACCGCACCGGCTCTTGCAGATGCGTACGGCTACTGCTGTATGTCGAATTCACTGGCTTGGACCACAATGGCGACAGTTGACGCTTGTCTTCAAACTGACCCGTGGTCGAGGCGACCTGTTCGGGCCAGTCTAATGTCGGCGTTCGCCCACCGCTCCGCGGGACGAACGCTGCAGGTACGCACACACCTAACGGAATGGTCCGTTGGGGTCGACTCCTCATTGCGCCGGCCGAGCTCCACGCAGGCTGTGACTTCGTGCTCGTGTAGGCAGGCCGGCCTACGCAAGGCAATCCCAGGACGTCTGGTCCCGGCAGGGCCTCAGGCCAAGCTCATCACCGGGATACCCCTCAATCCCGGCCGCGAGATCCCGTGCCGCGGGGACAGCTCGGGTCCGCCCGGCGGCTATCACCGGCTCGTATTGACGGTTCACCGTCTTCCTCATGGAACACCTCACCTGCCCTCTCGCCTCCACGTTGTCAGCGACCTCGTTCGGCCAGGTGCTATGAGCGACGTGCCTCACAGCAGGCCTCCTCCTGCCACGCCGTACGCCCCTGGTCCTGGCTGCTTCGGATCAAAGGTCGACAGTGCGCGCCCGCAGCGCAGGCGAAACGTCTGATCGAGGCGAGTATGTCTTTCGCAGCATGAAGGGGGCTGCGCCTACAGGCAAAGAACCGCGCGCCTTGGCGAAAGACATTGCGTGCGCCTCGGCAGAGACTGGAAGCCGTGGCATCCGAGTCCCGTCGATATGACGCAGGCCAGGTGCGGCGCGAGGCGTCGTCTTCGGCAGTTGCAACCACGGTCGTTGGTAACCAAAGCCCATTTCGATGCGACGATATGCACCGCCCCACGCGGATGCTTAGCCACCACCAATTCTTCTCTCAACCCATGAAGGAACTGCTGTGACGAGCATTGCCGTCATCGGAGCCAGCACCGAACTTGGCTTGGCTATCGCTCGCCACTTCGGAGCCCGCGGCTTCGACGTGGCCTTGATCGACTCTGATCGTTACCAGCTCGACGATCTTGTCATCGAACTCACTCGCGAGGGCATGGCCGCCGCTGCGTTTCCCGCAGATGTGCGCGATGGTGTTGGACTCACCCAAGCCCTCAAGAGCGCTGCCACAAGTCTGGGCGGCATCGACGTCCTGGAGTATTCCGTATCGGACGCACACGTCTCGCCGTTGCCTTCAGAAATATACGAGTCCCACGTGCACCACCAGATGGGAATGCAGCTCTACGGGGCCATCGCCGCCACCAAGGTGGTGCTGCCCGCAATGCGCGCGGCGAAGACGGGGACCCTGCTCTACACCACTGGAATGGGTACCGATCGCCTCGCGACTCCGGCCGCCGCCGACGTCAGCGCCGCGGCAGCCGCGTTGAGAAACTGGGTGCTGGGCCTGCATCAGGAGCTTACAGGCACAGGGGTTTACGCTGGCCACGTTGCCCTGGATGTAAATATAGGCCAGTCGACCTTCTACGGCCAGCCACGAGCTACGCCCGATCAGATCTCTCCCATTTATTGGGACCTGCACACCGAGCGGGACACTGCGGAGCGGATATTCACGGGATGAATATCCGTGCTAGAGCCGAAGCATCTTAGCCTAAATCCGATTGAGGAAGCGCATTAGATCGGGCTTCCCGAGGAGTCATGCCGAATTCGAGACGGAAAGCGGTGCTGAAGGACGCATGACTGCCGAATCCGCAGGAATACGCGATGTGAGCGACCGAGTGCCCTGCCCAATGAGCGCTCGCCAATCGCGCCCGGGCCAGTTCCAACCGTTCACGGCGGATGAGCTCGCGCGAAGTCGTGCCCGCAGCCTGCAACACGTGCTGAATGTAGCGGGCAGACCAGCCGAGAGCGCGTGCGATGACGGTGGTGTCGAGGTCCTCATCAGACGCATGACGTCGGATGTAGCGACGAATCTCGACCTCGACCGTCGCCCGCTGCCCTGCCGGCGCGGTATCGCTCGCACCTTCCACAGCCAGGCATACGAGGTCGAGGAGGCGTTCGCAAGCGAGATCAAAGGTCGCCTCGGACAGCAACTCACGCTCCTCCTGCAGGGTGGTCACCATGGTTCGGATGACCCGTCCCAAACCGCTGTCTGCCCTGAGCATCTGAGGCTCACGGACGGCGACAGGACTGCGATGAGCCACCTCTCGAGCAGGAACGATCAGAGCGATCGACAGAAAGTCGTCATCGTGGGCAAAAGTCAGCGGCCGGTCCATGTCGCAGAACGCCATGGCGCCGGCACTGATCTCTCCGGACGAAGACCCCTGCTCCACCCACGCGGCACCCGCCAAGGGAATGAGTAGCTCGCAGTTGCCACGAGGGTCAGAAGAGATGTGCCGAGCGTTCCGGGTAACGGTCTCCTGACCGCCGCGGCACAGGGCGATGGCGTACCTCGCAGACTGCTGAGAGTCAAGCTGCCCTGTCCACGGCGTAGTGCGATCCGGCACCGTGATCTCGCTCGCACCATGCAAAGCAGTGAACGCATGAATCCAGTCAGTTACGGATGGCACCGCCGTAGCCGACGTCCACTGGTACTCGTCCCGCATCTACCCGCCTTGGCTGACAACACTTCTCCCTGACACCGCCCGGCATGACCCTCTGGGCGGCCACCACCACCATAGTGGGGCGGGACGGCATCCCTGCTCGCTCCAGCACCTGGGGACCTAATGGCCCCTCTATATGCGGGTTTCATCTGAGGGCCACATGCCGCGGCGTCTCCCCTGTCTTCGCTGATAAGGGACTGACCCTCTCGCATAAACGCCAGATCAGGAAGCAGTACCCCTATATGGCGCCCCGTGGTGCCCCCTAGAGAACGGATATCCATCACTATGCCGAAGACGATCATTATTACCGGCGCCAGCGACGGTATCGGCGCGGCCGGCGCCCGTCTACTGCACCAAGAGGGGCATCAAGTTGTCATCGTCGGCCGGTCGCAACAGAAGACCTCTAATGTTGCTGCGGAACTCAATGCCGATCATTTCCTCGCCGACTTCACGTCCTTGGCCGACGTCAGGAAAGTTGCTGCGGAACTCAATGCCACATACCCGCGAATCGACGTCCTGGTCAACAATGCTGGAGGCATCTTCGGCGATCGTGATAAGACTCGCGACGGCTTCGAGAAAACCCTTCAGGTCAACCACCTGGCACCGTTCCTCCTGACCAATTTGCTCATGGACAAGCTCATCTCCAGCAAGGCTTCGGTTATCCAGACCTCTAGCGTCGGAGCTCGCCTCTTCGGTAAGCTCGACATTGACGACCTCGAAACCGACAACGGTTTCACTGCTCATCGGGCATACGGTACAGCGAAGCTGGAGAACATTCTCTTTACCAAAGAAATTCACGCCCGATACGCCTCTCGCGGCGTGTCTGCAGCCGCCTTCCACCCAGGTGCTGTTGCCAGCAATTTTGCCGCTGGCAGCAAGAGTTTCATGCGCCGGATCTATGGCAATCCGCTCAGCAGGCTCTTCATGATTAGCCCCGAAAAGGGAGCCAGCCAGCTGGTGTGGTTGGCCGCAACCACACCCGGCACTGACTGGCAATCTGGCACCTACTACGAGAACGGAAAGCCCGCGCGGCGCAACAACCCGCAAGCCAGGGACGCCAGTCTCGCCCGCCAGCTCTGGAATCGCTCAGCAGAACTCGTGGGGGTAGACGCGGTAAGTTCCTGATCCTTTCCCGCCCGGGTGTGACCGCGGTTGCCTATTACTACACATCGTGCGTCGCGCCACGACCGTGATCAACACCCGCCCTCGATGTCTCATCGCTGAGGCAAGTACGAATACGTCGGGGCAGAAGGCGCGTTGGCCTCTGCCCCAACGTCCTGGGCCTGACAGGAGAGTGGCCGAGATCCGGTCCAGCCCAACTACTCGAAGTGACGACAGGTTGTCAGACCTGAACGGTGCCACCATCGACGAAGATCTCAGAGCCAGTGATGAAGCGGCTCTGAGTGGACGCGAGAAAGAGAGCTACATCGGCCACGTCCTCAGGAACACCGATCCGGCCGAGGGGAATCCGGGAAATGAGAAAACTCTTCACCTGTCGGCCCTGATCTGTATCGCCACCGCCGATCGCTCCGTCGAGCCCAGGGGTGTCGATCGTCCCCGGACTGATGGCGTTGACCCGGATTCCCCGATCCCTGAGCTCGTTTGCCCAGGTGCGAGCGAAAGATCGCGCAACCGCCTTCGTGGCTGAGTAAATTCCGAATCCCTCAGGCCCCTCCACAGTCCAGATCGAGGCCGACAGGATGATGGACGCGCCCTCACTGAGCAGAGGCAGTGCCTTCTGCACTGTGTACACGGTGCCCTTTACGTTCACGTCGAGGAGCAGGTTCAGGTGCCTCTCTGTGACGTCCGCAAGAGGAGACGCTTCCCCAACTCCGGCGTTTGCGAAGAGAACGTCCACGCAGCGTCCGTCCGTCGAGATTCGGTTGTAGAGACGGTCGAGATCGGACGGCTCGGCGACATCGCCACAGACACCAGTCGCACTCGGCCCGATGGAGGTGACCGCCGCGTCGAGCTCCGCTTGCCGCCGTCCCATCAGATAGACGTGGGCGCCTTCCTCACCGAACCGGCGGGCACTGGCCAGCCCGATCCCCAGCGAGCCGCCGGTCACGACCGCTACTTTGCCCTCGAGTTGCTTCATTAGGTGCTCCCAGCTGTGTGACTCGCCCATGCGGTTGCACGCGGCGAGCATTCTTGGCGATCGTCATAAAGACAATGCTTCTTTTGACAGTCATGCTGCCATTACGACGACCTTCTCGCTTCGCGCGTGCAGTGTCTTTCGCTGCAGCGCACGATGCTTGCGCGGAGACGCACCGCGGCTTCTGCGGTGTTCTCGTCATCGTTTCACTCTCAGCTTATGGGCTCCGGCGCTGAGCGAGCGATTGGCCCCAGGCGTTGCCCTGCGTGCGCCTCACTTCGATCCCCTCGTATCGACAGGGACCTGCCGCACTTACAGTGGATACTTCCACTTGCTTTCACCAAGAATCCACTCCGCTTGCGGTCTGCTGATCGATCTTCGCAGCACCTAGGGAGCGAATTATCCGAAGAGCCATTAGGAGTTCGGTGCGCCGGTTGAGGTAATCTTCGCCGAGAATTCCGGCTATAGCAGTTAGGCACAATCTGACCGTATTCTCGTGAATGCCGAGCTCGACAGAGGCTTTTATCTGTGACCCGGTCAGTAGCCCCACATAAAGAGTCTCTCGAATGTCTGCTGCTCGACGCGTATCCTCAGCGAGGTATGCGAGCTGATCGTGGGCATACGAACTACCGTGGGCGACCTTCTGAAGGAGAAGAGACTCGGCAGTCATTTCGCCGTAAGAGAGGCTGGGAGAGCCAACAGCTAGAGCTTCTCGTAGCCTCTCCACACGGCATGCTCGAAGTATGAACGACGAAAACCCCGCACGCCGCGGTAGGATCTTCCTATTGCCGTTTCTATACCGGTGCAGTCCAGCGCGCTACGCATTTTCGCCAGGGTCGTGGGAGGTATCGTGGATGCATAGCCGAGCCAACCAGCCCACAGTTGCGGTTCTATGAGTACTAAGACCGTGTCCTACGTGGTGAGGCGAACGAGCTTTTTGTAGCAGCAGAGGGCGGCAGCAAGGCCGAGGAAGGCCAGGTAGTTGCGGGGGTGGCGTTCGTATCGGTGGTTGAGTCTGCGGTAGCCGGTGAGCCAGGACATGGTCCGTTCGATGACCCATCGTCGGCGCCCCAATCGTTCGCTGGACTCGATCCCTTTGCGGGCGATACGGACACCGATGTGCTTTCCCCACAGCCATTTTCGCAGGTGGGGAATGTCGTAGGCCTTGTCTGCGTGGAGACGTCGGGGTTTGAAGTACCGGCCGCGGTGGGGGTCGTGTCTCGTTTGGTGACCCATGATCATGGGCTTGAGGGCGAGGCTGTCGTGGGTGTTGGCTGCCGAGAGTCCGACGACGGTGGGCAGTCCGTTCGCGTCCGACAGAACGTGCATCTTGGAACCCGGCTTACCCCGGTCCACGGGGCTCGGACCTGTGAGTTCGCCCCTTTTTTCGCCCGCACGTGGGCGGAGTCGAGGACGACTCGGGAGAGGTCGAGCAGGCCGGCGTCGTCCAGGCGGTGCAGGATCTCCTCGTGCAGCCGGCCCCACACACCCGCCCGCGACCAGATCAGGAACCGGCGGTGCGCGGTCGACTTCGATATCCCGAAGCACGGCGGCAGAGCCCGCCAGGCGCACCCACTGACCAGCACATAGATGATCGCCGCGAACAGCGTCTCATCAGGCGTGTCCTGCGTCCCGCCGCCCTGCGGCCGCACCTTCGACGGCGGGATCAGCGGTTCCGCGATCTCCCACAGCCCGTCCGGAACAATCCAACTCCACGTACCCCGCCCCATAACCAAGCCCAACGACCCAACCCCACATAGGACACGGTCTAAAGAAGGTAATGGGGGACACGGAGACCGAAACACTGCCGTGTGCAGATAACCGGGTGGTAGTTGCGTTGCCTCTTCCCACACGGTCGCGGAGCCTGGTGGGATGGCCCCAGTTGTTTCGGGCTCGATGTCACTTGGGCGGGCCGGGTCGCGGCAGCAGCGGTTGGTTCGAGTGGCCTGGGGCGGCCGGATAGCCGCTTCGGTGTCAGAGGCCGACTCGACGTGGAACCTACCGGGTATTAGAGTTGGGATCTACCAATTGGCAGGTCGCGTGTATATGCCTCCTGAGAACAATTTTTCTCATACGGAGACGGTTATGATTCAATAAAAATCACACGCCCGTTCCTGCCATTTTTCCCTTTTCTTCCATGGTGGCCCCTCTTGCCGTGGTGGCCATCCTTCCCGCGTAGTCCTGCTCTGCCAGTCGGACCGGTTGCGCCAGGCGGACCCGACGGGCCTGATGGGCCCGGTGGTCCTGGAGGGCCAAGCTCAGTGCCATTTCCCTGGAATTCGATGCGCCGCTCTCGGAGTTCGTCGATCTACCCTTGGTGGGCGACGGTTACCGCTGACTGCGCAACGACGATGCTGGTCAATAGGGCGCTAATTACCAACCGGCACCGCGGGCTTTGCCACATTTCTCCTACGCTTCTCACAATACTCCTCACGCCGTGTGACAATGGGGCTGCAATAGGCGGCAAATCATAGGCGTTCACTTTCACCATAAGCTTGCGCCGAGAGTCCCGATTTTGCAGGCTTTTTCTGGCATTCGTGAATTCGGGTGAGTGAATAATGCGATATTGACCTGCCTAATTGACGGTTCAATGGGAGGATGGTGAGCGCTTGCTGGTCTCGATCTGCGGAGGGGCTCCGCTCGGCATGCATCGTCCTGATTCGAGAAAAGGGCAACCCGGAATGGTCAACTGATGACATAACCGGTGTGTTCGGCTAGCACGTCCGCCTTTAAGTTTGGCGCGTCGTATTGCATCTTGCGGGATTCGGGTCGCCGCGGGGACTATCTGTCGTTACGATTAGATTGGGCTCGCCATATGGGGATCGACTATCTTTTGGAATCTGAGGAAGGGCAGCTTGGTTCTGGCTGGGCCATCGCGTCCTGGCCGTCGGTCCCGTCCTTCCCCTCGTGCCCGTCCTGCCCGTCCTGCCCGTCCTGGCCGTCGGCCCCGTCCTTTCCTGGTGGGCCGATTTCTCCGTCCGGACCAGGAGGGCCAGACGGGCCAGACGGCCCAGAGGGGCCGGGCTCGAGGTGCTCCTTGAAGCCGATGGGTTGTGTCTGTAGGCCTTCGATCTGGATCTGCTGGGCAATCAGTGCAATCGACTGCGCGACGAGTGCGACGGCTAGGACTGCACCGAGCGCAAGATGGCGCCGTGGGCTGCCTGGCAGATTAATCACGCTTCTCACACCGTTCCTAACGTTATGTAGCGGTGAAATTGTAAGGGCTAGCGTCGTGTTCGCTGCGGAGCGCATCGAGTGTCTGCGTTGAGCGGAAGTTGATGCGATCTCTGAAAGTCGGCCGCTACGCTACCTCTGGTTTAGCCACGGGGACATCTGTGGAGATAATCTTATTGGTGTGTCCGACCGTGCCGGGTGGACTGGGGCACTTCTCGGCTTTTATGATACGGAACTACTGACGCCTTCTTGCGGAATATAGCTTGTTGAATTGAGTAGCACGCTCGGCCGAGCTGAACTGTTTGCGGGCGTTCGGAGCGGCTAATACTCCAGTGCGACTTTGTGATCTAGGTGTTCAAGGATGCGGCGAGCCGTCTTCGGTAGTGGCTTCGCCGGGCTGTCGCTTGAAGCTGTCTGCGCCAGGCCCAGGGCTGATTCAAAGTCCTGTGGATCATGTAAACGTGCAGGTGGCTGAGGTGTGACGATCCGGCGGAAGACCGTCACGGACACAACGAAGCTCCGGTTGACGGGGTGACCTTGCCAAGTCGCCCTGCCCGTCCGGAGCTTCGATGTGCCGCCAGTCTGCCACTGTCTGCCTGACCAAGTCGCCCACTGCCGCCCAGCGCGGCCTGAGCGGTGTCGCCGAACGGCTGGCCGTTCTTCGCGATCCGCGGGATCGGCGGGGACGGCGCCATTCGCTGGTATCGGTCCTGCTCACCGCCTGCTGCGCGGTGCTCGCCGGGGCTCGCTCCTATCTGGCCGTGGGCCAGTGGGCCCGCCACGCGCCCCTGGATGCACTCGCCCGCCTCGGCGTGCACGCCGCCGGCCCGCTGGGCGTGCGCCGCGCGCCGTCGAGCTCGACCATCCGCCGCCTCCTGACCCTGGTATGTCCTGGCGGGCTTGCCGACCTGCTCGGATGCGATCCCGCGGGCGCCCGGCACCTGGCCGTGGACGGCAAGGCCGCCCGCGGCTCGCGCACGGACACCGGCCCGGCCGCCCATCTGCTCTCCGCCGTCCTGGAAGGCGGACGCACCGTCAGCCAGCTACGGGTGCCGAACAAAACCACCGAGGTCACCGGCTTCACGAAGCTGCTGGCCCCCTTCGACCTGGCCGGGGTCGTGGTGACCGCCGACGCCCTGCACACCCACCGTGACCACGCCAGATGGCTGGTGGAGGCGAAGAAGGCGCACTACCTGCTCGTCGTCAAGCGGAACCAGCCGACGCTGCACGACGCATTGCGCTCGTTGCCGTGGAAGGAGGTGACCGCACGCCGCTACGACCGCGAGGCGGGACACGGGCGGCGCGAGACCCGTTCGGTGCGCACGCTCACCGTCACCGGTCTCGGGCTGGACTTCCCGTACGTGATGCAGGGCTGATTCAAAGTCCTGGGGCAGCCGGCGAGTTCCGCATCCAGCACGGCATGGCTGCCCACTTCCACCAGCGCCGCCATCCGCACCTGGACAAACGCACTGCGCATTGCCCCGCGGCCACTGCCGGGACGCCCGAAAGCGGCCTGGTTGGCTTCCGTGTCGGCGACGTCCCAGCAGGTTCCGTCGACCGCCAGCACCCGCAGACCCCGCCAGAACGCGCCCGACGTCCCCTCGTCAGCCATCGGCTTCGCAGTCGCCGCGAACAACACCTGAAGCGGTTCAAAGCCGAGCGGTTGCCGGGCTCTGAACAGCGAAGACTTCGCCGGGACATGCCAGTCGCCCAGCAGTCCCAGCCCTCGCAGCCCCGCGACCAGATGCCGCATGACTTCGAGATACGGAGCAGGCGAAAACAGCGCCAGCCCGAGAACGAAATACACCACCAACCGCGCAGGAAGCAGCCGTCTGCGTTGCTCCGCACGACCACACGCGGCCACCACCCGGTCCACCAACCCCGGCGGATACACCCACGTCAGCAGACCAAGACCCGATAAATCCGACGCGCTCGAAGCCACCCCACCCACCCCCGGGACCCACTCCCAACCAGCCTACGCCGACAGCAAAAGCAACGGCATTGGCTCTAGCGGTGGTTTGTTGACGGCGGGTCTGTGTGGGAGTAGGCCGTGAGGTGAAGGCGTCAACTACGGTCTGGGGAGCCCGAGATGACGAAGCGGCTGCCGTGTCCACCCGCACCAGGTCCGCTGGAAGCGTACGCTGTCCGGTTTGATGATCTCTTCGGGACGCTGGCCCAGCGGCGGGGGGTTCGTGAGTACCTGGCCGGGCTGCTGCTGCCCCGCGATCGTAACAAGACGCTGACCTGTCTGGCCGGCGCTGAACCGGTGGCCGGTGCCCAGCATGCAGCGGTGCAGCGGCTGCAGTTCTTCCTGTCCGAGTCGACCTGGAGCCAGGAAGCGGTCAACGCCCGCCGCCTGGAACTGCTCATGGCTGACCCGGCCACCGCCCCGCACCCGGGCGGGGTACTGGTGGTCGATGACTCCGGCGACCGCAAGGACGGGACAGCGACCGCACACGTGGGCAAGCAGTATCTCGGCTCGGTCGGGAAGATCGACCGCGGTGTGGTCACCGTGACCACCTGCTGGGCGGACGAGCGCGTCTACTACCCGGTGCACGCCAGCCCCTATACCCCGGCCCATCACTTCCCCCGCGGTAAGAACGACCCGGGCTTCCGCACCAAACTGCAGATCGCGGCCGACCTGGCCGCTCAGGCCAAGGCGGCCGGGCTGGTCTTCCGCGCGGTGGCCGCCGACTGCGCCTGCGGCGACCAGGACAGCTTCCGCTCAAGCCTGCACGACGCGGGCCTGCCGTTCGTGATGGCGCTCAAGCCCCGGCACGGCACCTGGGCCTACGGCCCCGACGTCCACACACCCGTCGACGCCGCCCGCCTCCTGGCCTGGCGGGACCCCGAACATCCCGGGGACTGGTCGCGCATCGAGCGCACGTTCCGCGACGGGCACACCGCCACGTGGTGGGCCGCCGAGGCCCGGCTGGGCTGGTGGGGCCCGGACGGGAACGTCCGCCTGGTGGTGGCCACCGCCGACCCGGCCACCCTGCCGGCGAAGGCGACCTGGTACCTGGCCACCGACCTGCCCCGCCCGGGCTCCCCACGCGTCACCGAATCGCCCTACCCGCCCGCCGCCCTCGCCGAAATCGTGCGGATCTACGGGCTGCGGCACTGGGTCGAACAGAGCTACAAACAGGTCAAGGACGAACTCGGCTGGGCCGACTTCCAGGTCCGCTCCGATGCCGCCATCCGGCGCCACCAGACCCTCGTGAACTGCGCTTTCAGCTTCTGCTGGAACACCTGGTTCGCTCCGCCCCCGCCCGTTCAAGCCGATCAGCCATCCGGGCCTGACGCACTGCCAGGCCCGTTAGAGAGGGGGAGAACCGGGGTCCCACCAGCCCCAGCCGGCCTGCTGGCCCCAGGCACTGCGGGCCGTCCGTGGCTGGCTGACGCCCTGGGCCACGCTGCAACGCTACTGGCGGGCATGGTCGACGAAGCCCCCGCCCACAGCACTCCAGGAACTGATCAACACCGTCGGCAGCGGCAGACCTCTTGATCTCTACTGCCCGGTCTAACAAACCACCGCTAGAAGATAGAGGGCCGGCTAGCCCAGGACTTTCGGCCCCATGGGTGTGGCCCCCAGGGCTCTGGTTCTCCGGTGGTCGTAGTGACAGCGTGAACGAACGCCGCGTCCAGGCGAGACTGGATAGGACATGACCGAGGGCATTCACTGCGATGCCGAACCGGGCGGGGCATCCACCACCCCGCCACACGGTACGAGGCGGCAGGAGGAGCCATGAAGAACGGCGTAGTAGGCAATGAGGTGATGGTCGGGATCGATCCGCGCCAGCAATCTCTTCCTGCACTCGCATGGGCCGTCGAGGAGGCGGCCTATAGGGGGGCGTGCTTGCGTCTGGTCGTGGCCGTACCGCCTCTACCAGGCGGCCAGCACGTAGACGCACCCTGGCGTCGCACGATGCTGAGGGTCGAGGGCGAGACGGCGCTCGCCGAGGCGGCTGCCACAGCCCGAAGCTTGCACTCTGAAGTACCTGTAATGACTGAGCTGGTAGACGGCATGCCACCAGTGGTGCTATGCCAGCGGGCGCGGCAGGCCAGGATGGTCGTTGTCGGTTCTCGTCGTCTCAGTCGGCCGGAGGAGCTCGTGCGCTGGGATTCAGTGGCTGTTCCAGTCAGCGCCCGGACGGACTGCCCGGCCGTTGTGGTCAGGGAGGCGGAGCATGCGTGGGAGCGGGATCCACATCTCGTCGTTGGCGTTGATGGCAGCGAGTCATCCAGGATCGCCGTGGGGTTCGCTGCAGACGAGGCAGCACTGCATGGTGTCGCCTTGCGCGCCCTATGGGTGTGGCGGCGGCCGGTGGTGTCCCTCGGTGACGAAGCGGTGGGGCTTGAGGAACGGCGCGGGATCTTGTCTGAGACTGTGTCAGGGTGGGCGAATAAATACCCGGATGTGGAGATCTCTTGCGAGGTAATCCGGGGCAACCCGGTGGAACAACTCGCTCTCGCTTCGCTCGGGGCTTTTGCGGTAGTCGTAGGCAGACACGGGAGCGGAGGATACTCGGGAATGAGAATTGGATCGGTGGTGCATGGCCTCCTGCACCGAGCGGAATGCCCAGTGATAACCGTGCCCGGATCTCTGCGCGGTTGAACCGATAGCGGATCCACGAGCCTAAAGCGCGTTGCGGAATGCCGTGATCTGGGCATTTTCTCTGTATGCGTGGGTTGAAGGTTGAGCCGTTGTGGGTGGAGACGTTCACGGGGCTGCGGATGAAGCAGTTCGAGGGACTGTTGAAGGCGGTGCGGGAGCGGGGTGGCGATGGCCCGCGCATCGGGCGGCCATGGTGGCTGCCGCTCGCCGATCGGGTGCTGATGGTGGCGGTCTACTACCGGACCAACCTGACCATGCGGCAGCTTGCGCCGCTGTTCGGTGTCTCGCCGGCCACGGTGTGCCGGGTCATCCAGCGGCTGCGGCCGCTCCTCGCGCTCGGGCCGGTCGCCCGCCCCGTCGATGCTGCGGACCGGCTGTGGATCGTGGACGGCAGACTGGTCCCGGTCCGGGACCGCAAGGTCGGCGCATCGAGCCGCAACTGCCGGTTCTCGGCGAACGTGCAGGTCATCATCGACGCCGACACCCGTCTGGTCGTGGCCACCGCCCGCCGGGCCCCGGGCAACAAAGCCGATGCCCATGTCTGGCGCGGTTCCGGCCTGCCGGAGCAGTGTCAGGGCGTCACCATGCTCGGCGACGGCGCCTACCTCAACACCGGCCTGGTCGTCCCGCACCGCAAACGACCAGGCCGGCCTCTGCTGCCCGGCGAAGAAGCCGACAACAAGGAGCATCGCCGTGCCCGTGCGCGGGTCGAACACGCGATCGGCCGATTGAAGAACTACAAGATCCTCCGTGACTGCCGGCAGCACGGAGACGGCCTCCACCACGCGGTCCAGGCCGTCGCCCACATGCACAACCTCGCCATGACCGCATGATCAGAACAGCCGGAGTCGCACCCTGACCTGCAAAACCACGGCATTCTGCAACGCGCTTTATCTTGATCTTTTAGGATGGTGCTCGTCTACAGCCGGAGAGTCTGTGGGCATGTCCGCTGGAAGAGGAAAAGTTCTGGTATCGGTGCACGAAATTGCCGTCGCTCCGATTAACGGGTGGTCAAAGAGGAGACGGTCCTTGTCCTTTTGGGGCAAGTCTGGTTCTTTCGACCAGATCCACGACGGAGTGCGACGTCAGGACATACCTTCCGCGATCAGAGTGCGGGTACTTGGGAGCGGCCCCCCTCGATCCCTTCCGCCCGCGCTGCCGCGGCGCGGGAGTCCAGCGTCCACTTGGCCGGTCCGGAATCGTCGAAGGCCTACAGTTCTTTGAAGGGCTCCCAGCGCAGACCCCCGGCGGCACGATGCAATCACCCAGCCCCTGTAGTCCCGAGTGGTCGAAGCGATGCAGCCAGCAGCGCACTGTCTTCTGCCTGCATGTCAGCAGCTCGGCCACCGACAGGCCGTCGACCACGATTACCCCGTACAGGATGTCCAGGGCGAGGACCTCGGCGAGGCAGCCGAGGGCCAGCCCCCGACGGTGCCGAACGACGGCAGGAGGCCGGCGGAGCGGATCCGTTCCCCGAAGACCCAGGAGGTGAACTGGGTGCCGTGATCGGCGTGAACGATCCCGCCCGGCTCGGGGCGGCGGTTGCGGATGGCCATGTCCAGCGCGTTGACGACGAGGGTGGAGTCCTGCCGTGAGTCGATGGACCAGCCCACAATCCTGCGGCTGAACGCATCCGGAACCGCCGCGCAGTAGACCTATCCCTCTCTGGCCCGATGCCGCGTGATGTCGGTGACCCACAACTCGTCGGGGCGCAGTCGATGGAACTTGCGATTGACCAGGTCCTCAGCGGTGAGGATGCCGCACAGCCGCTTGCTGGCGCAGCACAGCAGCTGCTTTCCGTACTCGCTTCGGCCGCTCACTCTGGCGGTGCGCGAAGCGGCCGGCACGGAAGGCGTCGCGCTGCGCTTCTCCAAGACGCCGCCTGCTGCGTCTGATCCCGGAGACGGAACGCCGCAACGGCTTCAAACTGGTCGGCGCGACATGCCCGGCGCCCGCTCCGTCGTCGGCCGCAGCGTAAGGGCCGTCCGGCGGGGTGACGGGGGCTGGACGGCCCAAGCGATGCCGACGATCGCTGGACAAGCTGGTTCTGTGGGGCAGCACGGCACCCGGTCTGAGGAGGCTCAGGAGCGTCATGAAGGGCCACGTCGTCCACGACCTCAGGCAGACGGCCTGGGAGGAGGTCCCGGACCTCGCCGTCGGGAAGCCCTCCGAAGCCGCCGTACGCGTGGACCTTGTCACGATCTACGGAACGGTCCTGCATACCCTTGAGGACGATGTGCCCGGGGTGCAGCTGGGCACCGTCGGGGGCCACGAGGCCGTCGGTGAGATCGTCGGGGTCGGCAGTGACGTGCAGGCGCTACGACCGCGCGACCGAGTGCTGGTCTCCCGCATTGGCGCTTGCGGCCGCTGCCGCTACTGCCGCGAGGGCGCATGCCGCCGGTGCATGGACGGTGGCGGCTGGAACCTGGGCCTTCTGGTCGACGGTACCCAGGTCGGGTATCTCCCCGTCTTCTTCGCTGACCAGTCCGTGTACGCGCTGCCATGCGTGGTGGAGAGCAAGGACGTCATCCCGCTAGCGGACATATTCCCGTCCTCGTATGGGGTGGGCGTGCCCAATGGGTGCGCTCGCCCGGGCGACACCGCGGCAGTCGTCGGATCGGGGCTCATCGGTCTCGTGGCGATCGCCTCAGCGCGACTGTTCGCGTCCGAGCGGATGGTCGCCGTAGATCTGTTCGAGGCCCGGTTGGGGGCGGCGCGGCGGGTGGGTACCGACGCGGGCAGGAATCCCGAACAGCAGATCGCTGATCCCGCAGCCGGGCTCGGCGCGGACGTGGTCGTCGAAGCAGTCGGCGTGCCGGATAGCTCCGAGCTGGGCAGGTGCGTGGTGCGACTCGGTGGCCATGTAGCCGACATCGGCGTCCAGGCCAAGCCCGTCACGCTCCGCCTGAAAGATTTGTGGATCAAGAACGTGACCATCACCGCCGGTCTCGAGGAGACCCACTCCACCCTCTTGCTGCTGTCGCCTGCCAGCAACTGGCCGGCTGCCCACACACAGTTGATGATCCCCACCTTCCAGCGGGACCAAGCTGGCGGGGGCGTACGACGCCTTCGGCCGGGACGCCGGCCTGGCGTGTTCGAGGTGGTGCTCAGCGAGAAGCTGCACGTCGTTGTCGCCGCTCGCGCGGCCTGACCAGAGGAGATGACGAGCTATGACCAAACAGGCACAGACGAAGGAGATAGACGCCCCGCCAGCGGGCGACCTGGGCCGCCGAATTGCCGCGCGCCGTGTCGAACTCGGGCTGTCTCGGGGGGAGACCGCCGCCCGGGCCCACATGGCCACTGGCTATCTTCGCTACCTTGAACAGCATCCCGGTGCCGCGCCGAGCCGTGGTGCGCTACTCAAACTGGCGGCTGCGCTGAAGACCACTGCCTCGGCGCTCGCCGGAGGCGACGTCGATTTGCCACCCGGTTTCGGGCAGGCTGGGTACGCTCCCAAGTTCACCGAACTCAGCAGGACCGAGTGCGGCGACCTGCTCTCGACACATGGGGTGGGAAGGCTCGCGCTGCCCACGGCCACGGGGCCGGTTATCGTGCCGGTCAACTACAGCGTTGTAGACGGCACGATAGTCTTCCGGACCGCCCGCGGAGCGACACCCTCGTTGGCCTCCGGCTGCCTAGTAGCCTTCGAGGTCGACCGAATCGACGACGCGTTCAGTCAGGGGTGGAGCGTTCTGGTACGCGGACACGCACATCGGGTGACGGATCTCGGTGAGCGGCTCCGGGTCGCTGACCAGGCCCACAGCGCGCCATGGGCGGGCGGCCGACGCGATCTGTGGGTACGCATCGATCCGTTCGCCGTCACGGGACGCCGGATCGCGGTCTGACCCGGGTCGTTATCAGGGCAGGCGGAGGCGAACGGTCCCCGGCCACACGCCCTAGCTGTATTGATCACGAGCGTTGTTGGCACTCGCCGGTATGGCGAAGACCTCCGGTGTGGTGGAGGTGTCCAGGCTCCACACCACGCACGGAGGTCTTCGTGTCCCACCGTAGTGCCCGGCTGACCGTTCAGGGCAGGCGGCTGCTGGTCGAACGCGTCTGCGCGGGCCGCCCGGTCGCTCATGTGGCCGCCGAAACGGGCGTCTCGAGAGCAACGGCCCACAAGTGGGTCCGCCGCTGGCGGGCCGAGCGCGAGGGAGGCCTGACCGGGAGCCCACCGATCGAACGGGAACATCCCCAGTACTCAGGGCCGAACAAATCCACTTGGTGCACATGTGGGATCCGCATCTGGCAGCGCTGCGCACGGTCGTCACGGCCGAGGAACCTTTCCCTCTCCTCCCGAGGCTCTGGAAGCTCAGGTATGCGCGGCGTGTCTCAGACCGGTTGCGGAACGACGGCGACCGGGCAGTCCGAGTGGTGCAGGAGCGTGTGAGCCACCCTCCCGAGCTGCAGACCGAAGTGTCCGTGTCGCCGCTGGGCGCCGACGACGATCATGTCGGCCTCTGCCGACGCTTTCAGGAGAATCCGGTGGGCGGGGCCTTCGAGCGGCTGACGTCGGACATCGACCCGTGGGTGCTCTCGTACGGCCTCACGCAGTGCGTCGTCGAGGACGTTGGCAGCCCGCTCCTCGCGCAGCCTGGCAGCGTCGTCGGCGATCAGCATGTGGTCCACGGGTTCCTGCGACGGATTGCGCCAGGCCCGTACGGCCGTCAGGTCGCAGCCTCGCACCTCCGCCTCACGGACGGCGAACCGTACCGCCGCCGCGCTGCCGGTCGCGTCACCGACACCCACGACGACGCGGCCAAAGGCTCCCCGGCGGTTGGGTTCCGCGCCTCGGACCACGACGACCGGGCAGACGGCGCGTGCCGCAACCGCAAGGCTTACGGACCCCAGGAGCATCCCGGCGATCCCGCCTCGCCCGCGTGAGCCCGTGACCAGAGCGAACGCCTCAGGGCCCGCCCGCAGCAGCACGGACACGGCGTCCTGGGCCAGTGCCTCACCCGAGACCTTCAGCTCGGGGTGGCGGCGGCGGGCCCGTTCCACGCAGGAGGCGACGATGTGCTCGGCCATGACCTCCTCGGCCGGGCGGTCCGTAGTGAAGGACGGCTGGGCTCCCTCGTACATCTCCCAGAGGGAGGCATGGACGAGGTGAAGGGGCAGCCCGTGCCGTACCGCCTCGTCCACGGCCCAGTCGACAGCCGTCAGACTGGAGTCCGATCCGTCGACACCCACGACCAGTGGGAGGTCCATCGCCGTCACCGCCTTCGCCGCCCGGTAGCCGAGAGCCCCCTGTGAATACCGTCGCACTGCCTGCTCGGCGCCGCGACACGCCACCAGGCGGACTGGTCGGTCCCCGGCCGGTTTGCGGCGTGTGCGCCGGCCGTGATGCTGGAGGGGTGGCCGAGCCAACCACCTCCGAAACCCGCCGAGGACTCAGGACATGCCTGTCGCCGTCGGGCGCGACGCGCACTTCAAGGAGATCGTGCAGGTCACGGACGAGCGCCACGTGAGTGCCGTGCCGGTCGTCAGCGGTGAAGGGAAGGTCGTCGGTGTGGTGTCCGAGGCCGATCTGCTGCCCAAGGAGGAATTCCGGAACCGCGAGCCGACCCGCTTCGAGCGGATCCGACGCCGGTCCGACCTGACCAAGACGGAGGGCATGACCGCCGGGAGGTGATGAGCACGCCCGCCGTCACGGTCCGACCGGACGATACCCTCGCCCAGGCGGCTCGCCTGATGGCCGTGCAGCACGTCAAGCGCCTGCCGGTGGTCGACGACGCGGATAGGCTGTGCGGGGTCGTCAGCCACGGCGACGAGGAGGTCCGCCGCACGGTGGTGCCCACCTGTTCCCCCTGCACGCTCAAGCCATCCACGTGTCCGTGCGGGACGGGATCGTCACGCTCCGCAGGCCCGTCCACGACGCTTCGCTCATCTGGGTCGCCGAGCGCCTCGTCCGCGGGCTGGAGGGCGCGGTGGGTGTCGAGCCGCTACTGAGTGGAGAGGAACCGAGCCCGGTCGGCCCCTGCCCGGCGGAGTGCCCCCTCCCTCCCTCCCCCCCCCGTTATGTTTTCCGCGGTCCTGCAAGAGGGCCGCTGGCCTCCGGGCCCGGCATGGCTGTTCCCCCCTGTCGAACCGATGACCTGGGGGGTGGTGCCACCGGGCCCGAGAGGCGCCGTTGGAGACGCTGATCAGAGGTCCGGCCACCGTCCGGTCCGGCGCAATGCCGGGCAGTTCGCGGGCGGCAGGTCTGCATAACGTGGATGCGCGCACGACGCCAACGCCCCGGCCAGCACACACGACATCCGTTCGGGAGGACGGCTTGAACGACAGCGACGAGACAGACGTCTTCCTCGGTTTGGACGTCGGCAAGACCACCCACCACGGGCACGGGCTCACCCCGGCCGGCAAGAAGGTCTTCGACAAGCAGCTGCCCAACACCGAACCGAAGCTGCGGGACGTCTTCGAGAAGCTGAAGACCAAGTTCGGCACCGTCCTGGTGATCGTCGACCAGCCCGCCTCCATCGGCGCCCTCCCGCTGACGGTCGCCCGGGACACCGGCTGCAAGGTCGCCTATCTGCCCGGCCTGGCCATGCGGCGGATCGCCGACCTCTACCCCGGCGAGGCGAAAACCGACGCGAAGGACGCCGCGGTGATTGCGGACGCGGCCCGCACCATGCCGCACACCCTGCGCTCGCTGGAACTCACCGACGAGATCACAGCCGAGCTGACCGTGCTCGTCGGCTTCGACCAGGACCTCGCCGCCGAGGCCACCCGCACATCCAACAGGATCCGCGGCCTGCTCACCCAGTTCCACCCCAGCCTCGAGCGGGTCCTCGGCCCACGCCTGGACCACAGCGCCGTGACCTGGCTGCTGGAACGCTACGGATCTCCGGCGGCCCTGCGGAAAGCTGGGCGACGCAAGCTTGTTGAAGTGATCCGGCCCAAGGCCCCGCGCATGGCGACACGCCTGATCGACGACGTCTTCGACGCACTCGACGAGCAGACCGTCGTGGTCCCGGGCACCGGCACCCTCGACATCGTGATCCCATCCCTGGCCCGCTCGCTCGGCGCCGTTCACGAACAAAGACGGGCGGCACAAGCCCAGATCACAGCCCTGCTGGAGGATCACCCTCTTTCCAAGGTCCTGACGTCGCTGCCCGGCGTCGGCGTCAGGACCGCCGCTGCATTGCTGGTCACCGTCGGCGACGGAACCAGCTTCCCCACCGCCGCCCATCTGGCCTCCTACGCCGGCCTCGCCCCGACAACAAAGTCGTCGGGGACCTCGATCCACGGCGAACACGCGCCCAGAGGCGGCAACCGGCAGCTCAAACGCGCGATGTTCCTGTCCGCGTTCGCCGCTCTGCACGATCCCGCCTCCCGCACCTACTACGACAAATGCCGCACCAGAGGAAAGACCCACACGCAAGCCCTCCTCCGGCTCGCCCGACAACGCATCAACGTGCTCTTCGCCATGCTCCGCGACGGCACCTTCTACGAACCCAGAACCCCACGCCTCGCTTGACCAAAGACATAGAGGCACCCCCCCCGCCCCGCGGGCACGGGGGGGCACACTCCGGTTCACCTGGGTGGCTGTCTACTGATCAGCCGGCGTGATGCGACGGCCCGTCATGCTCGTGGGCCGGATCGACACCCACGTCTCGCGCTCACCGCCGGCCCAGGGGGTGGTGTGCGCATGCTGGGTGAGCTTGCGCACGGCCTCCGGCTTCGTCACCACGCTCGCGGGGCCGACGGCGAGCACGCTCCAGCCCTGGCTCATGGCGTCGTCCACGTGGTCGACCTCGAAGGCGACCTCCGTCCCCGCTGCCGGGGCCGCCACGGAGTCGGGCGCGGTCCGGAAGACGATGGCGTCGTCGACCATCTCGTAGTTGACCGGGACGACCACTGGGCGGCCGTCGGATGCCGACATCGCGACGCGCCCCACGCCGTGCGTGGACAGCAGGGTCCGGCACTCCTCCGGGGCCAGGCTCCGCAGCCGGGGGTGGAGCAATGCATGTCCCTGACCGGGTGGAAGATCCATGCTTCCGCCACGGAGTGCGGCGACCGTCGTGCCCAGCGCGTCGGCCAGCCGGATGAGAGTCGCCAGACTCGGGTCAGAGGGCTGCTCCTCCAGGTAGGCGAGGTAGTCGGGCGACATCATGGCACGGCGTGCCGCTTCTACAAGGCTCAGCCCCTGCCGTCGGCGTTCGACCCCCACACGCCGTCCGATGTCGCCGGGATTGGCCGCTCTGGCCGACCACGGGGCGGTGAACACGCTCTCCGTCTCGTGTGTGTCTGGCAGCGGCTCAGGCCCGGCCCCTGAGTGTTCATGTCCGAGATGGTGAATGTGGGCGTCGGGCCCGGGAAACACGAGCGTCACTTCATCCGTGTCCGACCAACGCACATCGTAGGGAGGTGTTCCGTCCTCGTGGTGGAGTCCGACGATCTCGCCATCGCGGCTGGCTGCGCCGGTCGCCGGACTTTCGACGACGAGTTGATCGCCAAGGTGAGCTCGCATGATCGCCGCCCTCTCCTCAGAATGGTGCTGTATCCAACCTGCCACGCGGACCAAACCGCCGCACGAGGCGGCGGCGGCCGCGTCTCCGCGAGGTGGGCGGGCCCGTTTCCGGGAGGCGACATGCACCACCGAACGGTCGAGGAGCTGATGAGCCGGGACGTCGTCCGGGCGCGGCGTGACACGCCCTTCAAGGAGCTCGTCAGACTGCTGGAGGAAAACGGCGTCACCGCCGTGCCCGTGGTGGACGAGCTGGACCGTCCTCTGGGCGTGGTGTCCGAGGCCGACCTGCTGCGCAAGAGCGCCGACCAGGCCGACCCCTCGGGCAGGACACCCATCCCGCACCTGGAGGCCTGGGAACAGGCCAAGGCCGAGGGCTCCCGCGCCGAGGAACTGATGTCCGCTCCCCCGGTGTGCGCACGTCCGGAGTGGACCGTGGTCGAGGCCGCCCGCCTCATGGAGACCCAGAACGTCAAACGACTGCCCGTGGTGGACGAGACGGACCGGCTCCTCGGCATCGTCAGCCGCGGCGATCTGCTGCGGGTCTTCCTCCGCCGTGACGAGGCCATCCGTGAGGAGATCACCGGCGACCTGTTGCGGCGAACCTTGGGACTCGATCCACGGGACGTGAGCGCGGAGGTGCGCGACGGGCGGGTGACCCTCGCCGGCACCGTCGGCTACCGGAGTCTGATCCCCGTAGTCGACCAGTTGTGCCGTGGCGTCGACGGCGTGGTGTCGGTCTCGGGGAATCTCTCCTACAAGAAGGACGACTCCCGGAAGGCATCCACCGACACTTGAGTCGGGCCGCCTTCAGTCCCCGAGTTCAAGCGGGGCGCCCAACGGTCTGAGGAATGCTGGGACGGGCCGCCGTCATGCCTTGGACGTCGCGTTCGGTGGCGTTCAGCAGTTGGTGGGCGAGAGGTCGTGCACAGCCCTCCCTGCCGCCAATTCGTCGCCGATCCCCGGCACGTTCGTGTCCGCCGGACTGCATTGCGCGGTTCCGTGCCCGGTGAGCGCCGTGTGCCGGTGCCAGCGTGATCTGTGCCTTCGTCGTCCGTGGTCGTCTTCGAAGAGGTGGAGACGCACGCTCCACTGTCCGGTGTGCGACATCGTTCTCTCCTTTACCTGCGTGTTCGCGAGCGGCTCGAGTGGAGCAGCGGCGCTCCAGGCGACCGCAACGGACGGGTGGGACGTCTGGAAACTGGGGGTGGGTGGCATCCAGTCGGCCACTGGGCGGCCCCCGGTCTTTCCGCGACCAGACTCCAGCGCGCATCGGCCACAGGGCCGAAAGTCCCCAACCAACCGGCGACCGACTCCGGAAGCCGACTGCGTCCCGTTCCCCCCGCGGTAGGGGGGTTCACAGCTGAGGGACGACGGCGACGGGACACGGTGCGTGATGCAGTAGCGCGTGGTTGATCAGGCCGAGCTGCAGGCCTGTGTGTCCAAGTCGTCGACGGGCGCCGACGACCAACAGATCCGCCGCCGACGCGGCTTCCAGCAGCGCTGAGCGAGCCGGTTTCTCGATGAGCCTCCTGCTCACCGCCGAGTCTCGGTAACGCTGAGCAGGGTGGCGCAGAGCATCGTCGAGGACCTGCGCCGGCGGGCGCCGGTGGGCCTCCAGGAACCACGACGGGGCCTGTGGGGTCGTACAAGCACCGGACGGTGCACTCCAGGCATGCACCGCGACGAGTGGGCAGCCTCGTACATGCGCCTCGCGCAACGCGAAGTCGACGGCCGTACCGCTGCCTTCCCCGTCCTCGATGCCCACGACCACGTTTCCGAACCGGGCAGCTCGATGCTCCGGGGATCCGCGCACCACGACGACCGGACAATCGGCACATGCCGCGACGGCGAGGCTGACCGAACCCAGGAGCATGCCGTCGAGATCTCCGAGTCCCCTGGACCCCAGCACCAGCGCGAAGGCATTGCGGCCTTTGCCGACCAGAGCCGAAGCCGCGTCCTCGTTCGAGACCTCGCTGGACAACCGGACCACTGGAGCGCACTTCTGAGCGCGCGCGGAGGCGGCGCTGATCACGTGGGACGCTTCCAGCTCTCCGGCCGCCGCGTGCAGCAGATGGAGCGGGACCCCGTGCCGGGCCGCCTCGGCAGCGGCCCATTCGACCGCCTCCAGACTCGCCTCGGATCCGTCGACGCCCACCACCAGGGGAATCGTCACCGCCCGTCTCCTCTCGTGCCGGATTCCACGATCTCGCCGCTCCACCGCGGCCCCCGCATGCGCCACGGTGAAGCACAAGGGATCCTCGAAGGGAGAGAGGCCTCGCGCCCGGTATGCAGGTGACGCACGATCCATGCATCTGGCCGGACTCGTCCGCCGCCCCCTCCAGCTTCTTACGAGACGGAGGCCGTCGCCATGCCACCAGCAGTCGTCACCGCAGGCCTCATGGCACGTCGGCGAGCCTGGCCGATGCCCGCTGGGCCGCCACCGCACGGACGAGGACGCCGCACACCACGGGCGCTTCCCAGTCGCCGCCGTTCCTCATGACCGAGTCCGGCCTCCGCGCGTCTCCGGCCGACGCGTCGGCGCTGCAGTCGGCCGCCAGGCACGACAGCGAGCCGCCCCGGCGCGCCGGGGTGTGCGAGACCCACACCGCGACGTTGTTCTTCGTCGGCGATCGGGCCTACAAGGCCAAGAAGCCGGTTGACCTGGGATTTCTGGACTACACCACGGTCGAGGCGCGCCGGGCCGCGTGTGAGCGCGAAGTAACCCTCAACCGCCGGTTCGCTCCCGACGTCTACGTAGGCCTGGGCGAGTTCCGTGGCCCGGATGCGGAGGCGCCTGAACCGGTCGTGGTCATGCGCCGCATGCCGGAGGACCGCCGCCTCTCCCGTCTCGTACGAGCAGGTGTTCCCGTGGACGACGTCCTTCGGACTCTCGCCCGGCACCTGGCGGCGTGGCATGCCGCCGCACCCCGAGGTCGCGACGTGGACGAACAGGGCACGCGAGACGCGCTGTTGGCACGATGGGAGGCGAGCTTCGCACAGCTGCACGCGCTGGCCGCGGAGGGAGCAGTGCCGGAGCACGTGACGGAGATCGAGCGGCTGGTGCACCGCTATCTCGGCGGCCGTAAGCGGCTGTTCGACAGCCGTATCGAGCAGGGGCGGGTGGTCGACGGCCACGGCGACCTTCTCGCTGAGGACGTGTTCTGCCTCGATGACGGCCCCCGGGTCCTGGACTGCCTGGAGTTCGACGACCGTCTCCGCTACGTCGACGGCCTGGACGACACCGCCTTCCTGGCCATGGACCTGGAACGGCTCGGCTTCCCGGACGCCGCGGCGTACTTCCTGGCCAGGTACGGCGAGTACTCCGCGGATCCCGCGCCCCCTTCCCTGTGGCACCACTACATCGCCTACCGAGCCTTCGTCCGTGCCAAAGTCTCGGTGATCCAGGGCCGCCAGGGAGCGCCCGGCGCGGACGCATCGTCCCGGAGCCTTGCCGCCATGGCACTGTGCCACCTGCGCACCTCCACCGTCGGCCTCACGCTCGTCGGCGGACTGCCGGGCAGCGGGAAGTCCACGCTCTCCGGAGCGCTGGCCGACCGGCTGGGGGTGACCCTGCTCAGCAGCGACCGCATCCGCAAAGAACTCGCGGGCATCCCGGCGGAGCAGTCCGCCGCAGCCAGCTATGGGGAAGGGCTGTACAGGCCCGAGTGGACGGCCAGGACGTACGCCGCCCTGCTCGACCGCGCAGCCCTGCTGCTGTCCTCCGGCGAGTCCGTCGTCCTCGACGCCACCTGGTCCGATCCCCTCCAGCGTGAGGCAGCGGTGCAGGTGGCCGAACGCGCCAGCGCCGACCTGGTGGCCCTGCACTGCCATGTGCCGACCGACGTGTCCGCAGCCCGCCTGAGCACGCGCGCTCCCGGCGCCTCCGACGCCGACGCCGGGATCGCCGGCGCCATGGCTGCGAAGGAACCGCCGTGGCCTGCAGCCGTCCCGGTCGACACGAGTGGCGCGCTGGAATCTGCCGTCGCCCGGGCTCTGACGGCGGTACGCCCGTGGCGCAACGCTCAGGCCCCGGTCTTCCGTCGCCCGTACATGGAGCCGGACTGAGGTGCACGGGCGGCCATGTTGCCCGTGGACACAGTGGGGGGTGACCGTGGAGTGGGTGGAGCGAGGAGTGAAGTCGGTGCGAGCGCTCGTTTCGTCCACCCCGTGGTTGCTGGAGCTGATGAAGTTTGGCCTGTCTGCCACGAAGCTGCGACGATGCCATCTGCTTCTCGCGGAGGGCATTTGTTCGTTTTCGTGTGTGCGGGGTGCGGCGCTGAGGTGACCAACCCACTGTCCCGGGTCGCCCTGCCGGCCCACGCTCATCAGAAGTACGGGAACGGAATTCAGCTCCCAGTGCTGATGGAATCGGGCACGTTCGCCGTGGAGCCGGAGCCTTGGGGACCGCCGTGGCGGAGATGGGAGGAGATCCATCCGGACGAGGCGGTGGCCCGCGGCATCTATGCGCCGGTACACGTCCTCTCCGACGGCGCCCCCGGCTCGATCGTCATCGCACCTGGCGACGCCTGCGGCACCCTGCTGATCCCGGAGCGGGCCGGCGGCTACTGTTGCGGCCTCGACGGGGCAGACGGTCCCAACATGGCATGTGAGAAGTGCGGCCTGCCCGTGGCGAGCCGAATCGACGACTGCTCACTCTGGCAGGCGGTATGGCTTGCCCCCAAAGCCGTGCGCCGCATCCGCGTCGACGGCGGCGACTCCGCACCACTCTCCCGGGCAGAGCTGTTGGAGGAGGGGATGTGCACTCCTCCGTTCGAGCCGGTCGCCACATGGGGGTCGCGGCTCGGGCCGAACCACTTCTGGTCGTGGAGTCCGCAGTGGGAGGCCGCGGCCGGTCGGGCACTTGCTCACCTGCTAGCGGCCTCGGAGGGCCGGCGGGTAACCGTCCCGGACGGTCTGAGCAAGGAGGTGTTCCAACGCGCCCTCGACGCCTTGTTGCCCGCGGGTCCGCCGGCACGGCGCGCTGTCCTGGCCGGACCAGGACAGCCCACCCCCCACGCGGACCCTGACATCGTCCTCGTGCCGACCCATCCGCAGACCGGAGAGACTTGGAAGCTGGCAGACCCTGCCCCTAAGGCGTACCCGGTGCCTGTGCCGTTCGGGGTGTGGCTGTGGCTGGCCTTCCCCAAGCCGCACCTGCCAGTTCCCGCGTCGGGCGGCATGCCCGACGGCGTCCTCCGCGACGACCCGCCCGCACCGCGTCCCCGGTACTTGTTCCGGGCCGATCCTGGCGCGTTTCAGCACACCCTGGTCCGGCTACCGGCCGTCCGCAGCTCGTGGTTTCGGGAGATCCTCGAGAACCTTACGCAGCACATGCACGCTGGCCTCTTCTAGCGGACTGCCCACAAGGTGCCGGTAGTCGGTCTCTGACTTGCTCCGCAATCGAACAGCGCCGGACAGCGGTGCCTCCCAAAGTGGTGAACATCTGCTGCCCGTTCTCAGGTTCTGGTCCAACTTCTGTGGAGCTCTCACGCTCTGTAACCTGCCGGGACTGGATGGCCCTTCGTGACTCGTTGACAGACCTGTTTGGGATCATGCCCACATGGACTTCGACCTCGCCCCACCGACTGGCGTTGGCCCGTTGCAGATCGGTATGACTCGGCACGCGGCCAACGCGGCGCTGGACTCGCTCCGCGATCTCTCTGCGATCTCGGAGTCTGATCGGCCGGGGCAGCACGTCTTCCGTCCCAGCGGGCTGATGATCAGCATCGACTGCATGCGAGACATGCTTGAGGCCATCGAGTTGGGAAGGCCGTCATCCCAGACGGACCGAGTGTTGTTTCAGGGTGTGGACGTGTTCGCGCTTCCGGCCCGTGAGGTTGTCCAGCGCATGGGCGAGTTCACCTCGATCGAGGAAGACCCTGACGACGTTGCTTCATTCATTGCCCCGGACTTGCTGCTGAGCTTCTGGCGTCCATTCGCAGCCGACGATGAGCCCGAGGAAGAGCAGGGCTACCACTTCAGCTCGGTCCTGCTGGCACGGCCTGGCTACTACGACACCCCTGCTCAGGCCGCGGAGCGACTCCAACAGAGCTCGTGACAGGCCCGTCAGGACGCTAGCAAGACTCGTTTCCGCAAGAGGCCGAACCCGGCCCGACCGTACATCTGGCGCTTGATCATTTTGATCCGGTTGACGTGGCCTTCGACGACGCCGGAGCTCCACGGCAGTGTGAGGCCGGCGGTGACGGCGGCGAGATCGCGTTCGAGGCCGTTGACGAAGGTGTGGAGGCTGGGTAGGTCGTCGGCGCGGACCGCCTTGATCCACTGAGGCAGCTGGTCGCCCTGGAGCTGGGTGAGCATCTTTCCGAACGCGCGGACGTGCCAGGTGAGTGCATCCAGTTCGGGGCAGCCGGCGAGGACGGCTTTGAGCTTCAGGCGCTCGCTCTCCGGCAGGGTATCGGGGTGGGTCAGGATCCAGCTGGTGACCGTGCGTGGGGACGGTGGGCGGGATGCTGGTGCAGTTGGGGTTGTGCGGAACGGTTGGAGGTGCGCGCGGACGGCTCCGTAGCCGCCGGTGTAGCCGTGAGCCTTGAGCTCTTCCCAGAGGGTCCAGGCGTTCGTGCAGCCTTCGGCCCATCGCTCGTGCAGGTAGGGCTTGAAGTCGTCGAGCTTGGTCGGGCGGTTCTGCCACTGCCCTTGGAAGAGGTCTTCCGGCCTGGCGGCGTCGGCCAGCCGTTGGACGGTTCGGTAGGTCATGCCGAGCTGGCGCTGGATCGAGCGTCGGCTGTGGCCTGCAACCAGCAGCGCGTGGACGGTGGCGTGCTTGGCCCGGGTCCGATCGGCGAAACGGTGCCCGGTTGGCCATGGCGACCCGCTCTCGACCGGGGCCGGCGCCTTCTCCGGCACCGACTCTACGAAGGTCACACGGAGGCACCGGCGGTGGTGGGAGACACACCGCTCGGCCGCTTCGCCGAGGTTGCGCCACAGGTGGAACCGGTCGGCGACCTGGACCGCAGTGGGCGCCCCGATCCTGGCCCCCTCGGCGAAGAACGGAGCACGGTCACGGCAGACGACCTCGATCCCCCGGCGTTCGGCCAGCCAGGCCGCGACAGTGCCCGCCTCACGATCCGGCAGCAGGTCAACCGGCCTGCGAGTCTCGACGTCGACCAGCACAGTCCCGTAGACACGGCCCTTTCGCATCGCGTACTCGTCGACACCGACCACCCGTGGGACCTGTGGCTGGGGTTCCGGGAGGGCATCGACCAGCCGCAGGACCGTATTCCGGCTGATCTTCGCCCCGAAGATGTCGGCCAGCCTGGCACCGGCACGGCCGGCTAATGCGAGGCCGATCTCGGCCAGGACTGACCGCATGCGTTCGGTCCGCTGGCTGTACCGCCGGGTCAGGCCCGCGACCTGTTCGACGAACGTCCGGCGCACGCAGGAGACGTCCTTGCACGTGAAGCGCCGGACACGAAGTCGCAGCACCACCCGCCGTCCCGCTACGGGGAGGTCAGCAGGAAACCGCAGGTAAGAGCCGTGCACTTGCCCTGACCAGCTCCCACAACCCGGGCACCGAGCCCCAGCCGTCCGACATCTGACACCGACCCGAATCACCTCGCCATCGTCCTGCACCGACTCCACCCTGATCCCCGGATCCGCCAGGAAGAGCAGCTCTTCCAGCCGGAGTAGTACCTCGCGCACAGCCCAGAACCATCAGCCCGGATGTCGTCGGCACCAGCAGTTTCCAGACGATCCCGCGAGATCTACCAGCAAGATCAACAGTCACAGGGAGTAGGCACACCACAGAAGTTGGACAAGAACCCGTTCTCATGAACAAAGCCACAGGTCGTACGGACCGGTCCTCGGTGTGGTCCGCATCAGCATGCGCAGGGCCGTCGGCGCCGCGTACCAGACACTCACCCGCTGCTCGGCGAGGATCCGGTACCAGCGGCGGGCGTCGTAGTCGCCTTCGTCCACCACGACCGTCACGCCGTGCATGAGCGGGGCGATGACCCCGTAGGACATTCCGGTGACCCACCCCGGATCGGCCGTGCACCAGAACACGTCGTCCTCATGGAGGTCGAGGGCGTACAGCGCGGTCGTGTAGTGGGCTACGGCCGCCTCGTGCACGTGCACCGCGCCCTTGGGGACCCCCGTCGTGCCGCTCGTGAAGTGCAACAGGGCCATGTCGTGGGGCGATGTCGGCGGGATGGTGAAGGTGGTCGGCCGCGTCGGCCATGAGCGTGTCGAGGGACAGGGTGCCAGGCAGCTCGTCCGCCCCGTCACCGACGATCAGCACGTAGCGCAGGGTGGCGAGGCCGCGGTGTCGCGCGGCGACCTTCCTGCGGAACAGGTCCGCCGTGGTCACCAGCACCTGCGCGTCGCCCAGCGTCATCCGCTGGAACACCGGGTCCGGCCCGAACGCCGAGAACAGCGGGCACAGCACACCGGTGTTCTTCAGGGTGCCGAGTACCACGGTGTACAGCTGGAGACAGCGCCCCAGCAGCGTCACCACCCGGTCGCCGTGACCGACCCCGAGGCCGCGGAGCACGTTGGCGAAACGTGCCGTCGAACGGGCCAACTCACCATAAGTCACCGAGGTGACGGAGTCGTCCCGACCGACGCAGCGCAGCGCGACCGCCGTTGCATGGCCGGATGCCACGTGCCGGTCAACGGCTTCGTGCGCGATATTCAGTCCCCGCCCGCCGGGCAGCCCCTCCAGCCTGCTCCGCGCCGCCTGCCACGAGAAGTCCGCGCACTCCTTGTCGTAGTCGCGCAGATTGGGGGCGACACGCGGCGGGGCATCCTTACGGATGGTCTCCCAGGGCATGGCGGCCCTCCTTCCTTCGGGCCTGCTCCTACCACAGCACAGCCAGTGGCCGCCGGCACCTGCAGAGTCCGATCAGCGAGGCCTCGGCCTATGGGCAGCGAGGCGCTCGCGGGCTTCGGTATAGGCGTCCGTGTCGATCTCTCCCGAGGCATAGCGCCGGTCGAGGATCTCCTCCGGGGTCTCCCGGGGCTCGTCGTCCGCCAAGCTGTGGCTGCGATGAGAGGCGCCATCGGTCATGGCGTGCGTCAGACGGATCACGGCCCACACGGCGAGGACGATCAGTGCGATCCACAGCAGAGGCATGAACGTCATCCAGGCCCAGCCGCCGTACCAGTACATCCGGGCCACCTCCCCTGCGTGATTTCGAACAGCGTCCCTTGTGGTCATGGTGAGCCTCCGCCGGGCTGCGTCACCACGGGCCATTCGGCCTCGCTCCCGAGCCGATCGGCACGTCGTGTGGCCGTCGGCCGTGATCCACCTCCCGCCACCCGGCGCTGCGGTGGCTCGGGGCAACGGAACCAATGGATCCCGCGTACGGGCCCGGGTGGCTCTGTCGGCGCGGCACCATGCCGGAAATGCTGACATCGTGGGCTTGTGGGGACGGCGTGGTTCGATGTGCCGTCCGCTGCGATAAAGGAGGTCGGTCATGAGCGCCGACGCCGAGGTGAACACCCCCCGGCCACCCGCATCCGACGAGCTCGTCATGGGCAAGGACGGCATGGGCGCGCTCGTGGACGTGCTGGTCCGGCGCGGATTCACCGTGGTCGGACCCACTGTGCGGGACGGCGCGATCGTGCTGGCGGAGCTGCTGTCGGCCGACGAGCTGCCGTACGGATGGGGCGTGGAGCTGGAGGCCGGGCGGTACCGCCTGCGGGAGCGGTCGGATGGCGCGGCCTTCGCGAACGCGGCGGGTCCCCAGTCCTGGAAGTCCTTCCTGCATCCGGCGCGCATACGGGAGTGGAGCGCCGACCGGGTGGAGGGGGAGCTGGTCCTCACCGCCGACCAGGCCCCGCCCCCGCGGTACGCCTTCCTGGGTGTGCGCCCCTGCGATCTGCGGGCCATCGCCATCCAGGACCAGGTACTGACCGGCGGCGCGTACCGCGACGCCACCTACCAGGGGCGGCGCTCCGGGGCCCTGCTGATCGTGGTCGAGTGCACGGAGCCCGGCGCCACGTGCTTCTGCGTCTCCATGGGCACCGGGCCCGCTGCCGGTCCCGGCTACGACCTGGTGATGACCGAGGTGGTTGACGAGGACGGCCACCGCTTCTGGATTCGCAGCGGCAGCCCGGAAGGCGCGGAGATCCTGGCCGAACTGCCCGCCCGTCCGGCCGACCCGGAAACCCGGGAGACGGCTCGCGCAGCCGTCACAGCCGCCGCGGACCGCATGGGACGGACCATGCCTGAGGCGGATCTGCGGGAGCTGATGGCCGGCACGCTCGACGCGCCCCGCTGGGACGATGTCGCCGGGCGGTGCCTGACGTGCGGCAACTGCACCATGGTGTGCCCCACCTGCTTCTGCACCACCACCGAGGACGTCACGGACCTCACCGGCGACCACGCCGAGCGGTGGCGGTTGTGGGACTCCTGCTTCGACCTGGACTTCTCCCAGCTGCACGGCGGTCCGGTCCGCGCCTCCTCGCGCAGCCGCTATCGGCAGTGGATGACCCACAAACTCGGTACCTGGTACGACCAGTTCGGCTCGTCGGGCTGCGTGGGCTGCGGGCGCTGCATCGTGTGGTGCCCGGTCGGTATCGACATCACAGAGGAAGCGGCTGCCCTGCACGAATGGACGGCAGCGGAGCCTCGGGGGGGATGACCACCGTGCCGCCCCCGCTGCCCTATCGCGTCGCCGCCACCTGGGCCGAGACCGCCGACACCCGGTCGATCGAGCTGGTACCGACCGGGGAGGCACTCGCCCCCTTCGCACCGGGACAATTCGCGATGATCTACGCGTTCGGGGTCGGCGAGGTGCCCATCTCCGCCAGTGCCCTGCGCGGCCGCCACGGGGGTCTTGTGCACACCGTGCGCGCGGTGGGCGCGGTCTCGACCGCGCTGTACCGGCTGCGCCCGGGTGACAGCGTCGGACTCAGCGGGCCGTACGGCACCGGCTGGGACCTCGAAGCGGCAGCCGGACACGACGTTCTGGTGGTCGCCGGCGGCATCGGCCTGGCTCCGCTGCGGCCGGTCGTGCACACGGTCCTGGATCGGCCGGCGGACTACGGCCGGCTCACCGTCCTGGTGGGCGCCCGCACCCCCGCCGACATTGTCTTCCAGGACGAGATCGAGAGCTGGCGCGGCCCGGCCCAGGTCGAGGTGACCGTCGACCGCCCCGGTCCGGGCTGGCAGCGCGCGGTGGGCGTCGTCACCACGCTTCTGGACCGTCTCGCCCTGCGTCCCGAACGGACGTGCGCACTGGTGTGCGGACCCGAGGTGATGATGCGGCACACCGCACGCGATCTCGTGACCCGCGGGCTGGTCCCGCACCGCGTCCAGGTGTCCCTGGAACGGAACATGCACTGCGCCACCGGCCACTGCGGCCACTGCCAGCTCGGCCCGCTCCTGCTGTGCCGGGACGGCCCGGTCGTCGGCTACGTCCGTGTGGTAGATCTGCTCCTCGTGAGGGAGTTGTGACATGGTCACCGACCTCGGCCCGGTCATTCGTACACGGCCGACACTCGCGGTGTGGAAGTTCGCTTCGTGCGACGGCTGTCAGCTGACCCTCCTGGACTGTGAGGACGAACTCCTCGGCCTCACCGAACGCGTCCGGATCGACCACTTCGTGGAGATGACACCGGCCGAGGGCGCAGACCGGGAGCGTGCCCGGCCGGCGGGCCGAGGGCCCTACGACCTGTCCCTGGTCGAGGGGTCGATCACCACCGCCGAGGACGCCGTGCGGATCCAGCACGTCCGCCGCATCTCCCGGTACCTGGTGACGATCGGAGCCTGCGCCACTGCGGGCGGCATTCAGGCACTGCGCAACTTCGCCGACGTCGACGACTTCCTCGCCGCCGTCTACGCCCAGCCGCAGTACATCGCCACCCTGGAGACCTCGACACCGATCTCGGCCCACGTGCCGGTCGACTTCGAACTGCGGGGGTGCCCCATCGACCGCCGCCAGCTTCTCGAAGTCATCAACGCCTACCTGGCCGGTCGCAAACCCCAGATCTCGAACCACAGTGTCTGCTTCGAGTGCAAAAGGCGCGGCACCACCTGCATCACCGTGGCCCACGGCACCCCCTGTCTCGGCCCGGTCACACACGCCGGCTGCGGTGCCATCTGCCCCGCCTACGGACGAGGCTGCTACGGCTGCTTCGGACCGTCGAGCAAGCCCAATCTGCGCTCCATGATCGCGCAACTGCGCCACGACGGGATGAGTGAGCGGGACATCCAGCGTGTCTTCCGCACCTTCAACGCCGCGTCGCCGGAATATGCCCCCGTACCCGACCTCGCGGCCGAGGAGCAGCAGAGCCCTCCGGCCTGAAGGCCCCCCGCCCGGAAGGCGCGCATGAACGATCGCGGAACACGCGTCCTGCGACTGGACGCGCTGGCCAGGGTGGAAGGCGAGGCCGCCCTCCACCTTCGCGTCAAGGGTGACACGGTCGCCGAGACGCGGCTGCGCATCTATGAACCGCCCCGCTTCTTCGAGGCTTTCCTGACCGGCCGCGGCCACACCGAGCCTCCCGACATCACCGCCCGGATTTGCGGTATCTGCCCGGTCGCCTATCAGATGAGCGCCTGCCGGGCGATCGAGAACGCCTGCGGGGTCACGGTGGACGGCCCCCTCGCGGAACTCCGGCGCCTGCTGTACTGCGGCGAGTGGATCGAGAGCCACACTCTGCACATCTACCTGCTGCATGCCCCGGACTTCCTGGGGCGTGCCGACGTCGTGGAGCTCGCCCGCGACCAGCGAGCCGCCGTCGAACGCGGTCTGAGGCTCAAACAGGCCGGCAACGCGATCGTCGAACAGCTTGGCGGCCGCCCCGTCCATCCGGTCAACGTCAGGGTGGGCGGCTTCTACCGGACTCCGGGGCGGGAGGAGCTGCGTCCGTTGGCCGAACGGCTGCGGCAGGCCCGGGAGGACGCGCTGGAATCCGTCCGCTGGGCGGCCGCGTTCGACTTCCCCGACGCCGTGTGCGACCACGACCTGTTAGCACTGCGCGACCCCGGCCGCTACGCGATCGACTCCGGAACACCGGCGGTCATGGCCGCTCAAGGCCAAGACCCGGCGCTGCGCGAGTTCCCCCTGGCCGACTTCGAACAGCACGTCCAGGAAGGGCAGGTACCGCACTCCACGGCTCGCACGGCCGCACTCGACGGCCGCCGCTACCTGACCGGGCCGCTGGCCCGCTACGCGATCAACGGCCGTTGGCTCCACCCCGTGGCCGCCGAGGCGGCGCGCGACGCCGGCCTGGGCGACCCGTTGACCGGTGCCGTCTGCGACAACCCCTTCCGCAGCATCGTCGTACGCGCCGTGGAAGTGGTGCAGGCCATCGAGGAAGCCCTGCGGATCATCGGCGGATACGAACGACCTCCCCGACCGGCCGTCGAGGTGCCGCCGCGCCAGGCTTCCGGCACCGGGGCCACCGAGGCGCCCCGGGGCCTGCTGTACCACCGCTATGCCCTCACCGAGGACGGCACGATCACCGAGGCCCGTATCGTCCCGCCCACGGCCCAGAACCAGACGGCCATTGAGGAAGACGTGCGCAAGGCGGTCCAGGCGCGCCTGGAGACAGCCGGGCCCGCCGCTGACGACGAGGAGCTCACCCATCTGTGCGAACGGGCCATCCGCAACCACGACCCCTGTATCTCCTGCGCCGCCCACTTCCTCGACGTGACCGTGGAGCACACATGAGCCGCCGGGTCGTGGTGATCGGCGTGGGCAATCCCCTACGCGGCGACGACGGCGTCGGCCCGGCTGCGGTGGAGGCGTTGCGGGGCCGTGTCCCGGACGGAACCGTCCTCACGGTCAGTGACGGCGAACCTGCACGCATGCTCGATGTGTGGCGCGGCGCGGACACGGTGGTCGTGGTGGAAGCCCTCCGCGCACGGCCGGCCCGGCCCGGGGAGTTGCACACCCTCACGGCGGCGGACGCGGCCTCCCAGACAGCAGCTACTGCGAGCACCCATGCGCTCGGCCTCGGGGAGTGCCTTGCCCTGGCGGAGGCACTCGGGCAGCTGCCGCAGAGGCTCGTGGTGCACGCCGTGGAGGTGGCGGACGTCGAACTCGGTGCGCCCCTGAGTGAAGCAGTGCGGTCGGCGCTCCCTGAACTGATCGACCGGGTCGCCGCGTCCGTTCGGCAGGGACACGGAGCGAACCACGAGCAGTAGGGGGCCGATGGTCCTTCTGCGCGAGCCGAAGCGCCCTCGCGACTACCGACACGGAGTGGGAAGGTGAAGTTCACCCCCAATGCCGCACACTGTCGGCGGCTCCATGAAAGGCAGTGGGGACAATGACACTTCCCATGGTGGTGGGGGTGGACGGATCGGACTCGTCCCTGCTGGCGGTCGACTGGGCCGTGGACGAAGCCGCGCGTCATGGTGTTTCGCTCAGGCTGGTGTACGCCTCCTTGTGGGCGCGCTACGAGGCGGATCTTCCCTCGGTGGACCTGAGGCGACCCTCCGAGCAGGTGCTGGCCGAGCACATCGTGGCCGCTGCGGCCGATCGGGCCGAACGGCGCAACCCGGATGTGAAGGTCACCACCGACATCGTTCCGGAGGACGCTGCGGCCGCTCTCGTGAGCGCGGGCGACCGTGCGTTCGCGCTGGTGACGGGTTCGCGTGGCCGTGGTGAGCTCGAGGGGCTGCTGCTCGGGTCGGTCGGTCTCGGCGTGTCCGCCCGGGCGCACTGTCCGGTCTTCGTGGTCCGGGGTGATGGCGTGGGCCTGGCGGGTGAGCACGAGCGGATCCTGCTCGGCCTGGGCGAATCGGACACGACTGCGGAGGCTGTGCGTTTCGCCTTCCGCGAGGCCGAGGTGCGAGGGTGCGTCCTCGACGTCGTACGGGCCTGGCGCAGGCCTGCCTACGACAGACACGGTGACCGGTTGCAGCGCGGCGGACAGGCGGACACGTACGAGGAGAACGCCTCCGTCGTGCTCGACGCTCTTCTCAAGGCGGCGAGCGCCGAGCATCCGCATGTCCGGACGCGCCCGTCGGCCGTCGAAGGACCGGCCGGCAAGATCCTCGTGGACCGGTCGGCGGCCGCGGATCTCGTGATCGTCGGGGCACACCGTAGGACGGGTCACTTCGGATTCCAGCTCGGCTGCGTGAGCCATGCGCTGCTGCACCATGCTCAGTGTCCGGTCGCGGTCGTGCCCGAACGGCAGTGACTGTGCTCCTAGGCATGCCTGCCGGTCCACAGTTGTCGGGGGGCGCCATCTGCGCCAGGCTCTCAGCCGAACAGATCGCGCACCCTGATGGTCTCGACGTGTCGCCACGTGCCGTCGGGCACCAGCATCCGTGGGAACGCGTGGAGCCCTGGCTGGGTCACGCGCCACGGTTGCTGACGGCACGCCGCCCCCGTCGCCCCGTCATGCCGCCGGCTGCTCATCTGTAGCGGTGCGGCGATGGGTCCCGCAGCGTGGAGAGCAGGGGCGGGCCGGCCCCGTGGGCTCAGACACCGAAGGAGAGTGGGACGCATGGACACGGATGTCTCGGAGCCGCGGGTGGTGGTCGGCGTCGACGGGTCGCAGTCCTCGTACGAGGCCCTGCGCTGGGCCGTGCGCTACGCCGGGCTGGTCGGCGGCACCGTGGAAGCGGTCGCGGTGTGGGAGCTGCCGGGCCTGTACGGCTGGTCGGGGCCCGCCGTGGACATGGACGTCGACGAGGAAGAGACCCTGCAGAAGATGAGCCAGGAGCTGGCCGACGTGCTCGGCGCGGAGGCCGCGGGCTCGGTGCGGAGCCACGTGGTGCACGGCAACGCCGCCGACGTCCTGCTGCGGGCCGCCGAGGGAGCCGAGGTCCTAGTGGTGGGCAGCCGGGGCAGGGGCGGGTTCGCTCGTGCCCTTCTCGGCTCCGTCAGTCAGCATGTGTCGCAGCATGCGAGCTGCCCGGTCGTGATCGTGCGTTCCCAGAAGCAGTGACCCGAGGCCGGGGCCAGTGTGGGGCCACTTCACTGGAATGCCGCGTGAATCTCCTGCTCGGTCGCCTCGTGTGACACGAGCAGGAGCTCGTCGCCCGGGAGCAGCCGCACCTCGGGGCCCGGGACCGTGGGCCGGCCTTCGCGTACGACGGTGGCGACCACGGTGCCGACGGGCAGCTCGATCTCGGCCAGCCGGCGTCCCGCTGCCCGGGACTCCTCGGTGATCGCGGTCTCGATGACCTCGACGCCCGCCTTGCTCAGCCTCAGCAGCGCCACCGTGTCCGTGGCACCGGTGGCCTCCTCGATGAGGGAGATCAGGGGCGTGGCAGCGGGCACGGCCACGTCCACGCCCCACCGCCCGTCGAAGAGCCAGGCGTTCTCCTCCTCGTTGACGCGCGCGGCCACCCGCCCCACTCCGAGCTGCCTCTTGCAGAGCAGACTGATGACGAGGTTGTCCTCGTCGCGGCCGGTGGCGGCGATGACCAGGTCGCAGGCGAGGGCTCCCGCATGCTCGAGGAGCGCCGGCTCGCAGGCGTCCCCGGCTACGACGCGCACGTGCGGAAGGTCTTCGAGTTCGGCCACGCGGTCGTCGTCGTACTCGACGAGGGTGACATCGTTGCGGGCGGCGGACAGCACCTGGGCGATCTGGGTGCCGAGTCGGCCCGCGCCCGCGATCAGGACCTTCACGTTCCCAGCTCCTTGTCGAGGAAGCCGCTCAGCCGGCCCAGCGCCGTGGCGGCCACACTGAAGGTGACCAGGTCACCGGGCTCGGCGAGGACACCATGGGCGGGGAGCAGTGACCGACCGGCACGGGTGATCTCCACGACGCGGATCTCGCCGTCGATGTCGAACTCGGTGATCTGTCGTCCGGAGACGTAAGACGGCAGCTGGGAGCGGACGAGGAGTGTCTCGCCGTTGCCGAAGGAGACCTCGGGTGTGAGGTGCCGGTGCAGCAGCATCTGGTGGATGCGGTTGACAGCCCAGCGGACGCTGGAGATGGTCGGGATGCCCAGTTCCCGGTAAATGTCGGCGCTGCGCGGATCATGGATGCGGGCGAGGACGATCGGGACCCGGTACGCCTCCTTGGCGGTCCGCGCGCTGACGATGTTGCTGTTGTCCCCGGACGTGACCGCGACGAAGGCGTCCGCGTGGGCGATTCCGGCCGTCTCCAGCGCGGAGCGGCTGAAGCCGTTGCCGATGTGGAAGGTGCCGGGGAAGCCCGGTGCCAGCCTCTTCTGCGCTTTCGGCTGCCGGTCGACGAGCCGAACATCGTGGCCCTCGGCGACGAGCTGTGCGCCCAGGGTGGCCCCGACCCGGCCACAACCCGCGATGATCACTCTCATTCACCTTCCTCCCTTCGAGGATGTCCTCCGATGCCGCAGCGCCCATTTCCTGAGTTCCTCGGCGGCCAGCAGCAGCGCTCCGAATGCGGCCAGAACCGCCCAGTCGGCGGGGGCCAGCGGCGCGGTGTGGAAGACCGCCTGGAGCAGTGGCGCGTAGCTGATGGCGGCCATCAGCCCGATGCCGAAGCAGCCAGCGACCAGCAGCCAGGGATTGGTCAGCAGGCCAGCCCGGAAGACGCTCTGCCGGTCGGTGCGCACGGCGAGGGCGTTGAAGAACTGGCTGACGACGATGCCGGCCTGAACCATGGTGATCGCCTCGCGGTAGACGGGATTGTCCTTGGTGAAGTCCGCGTAGGGGATGCCGGAGGCGTGGATGTGCCAGAAGAAGACGGCGCACACGCCGAGGGCCTGGATGCCGCCGAGGAAGAGGATGCGGCCCATGACCGCAGTCGAGAAGAGTCGCTCCTGTCGGGGCCTCGGCGGGATGCTCATGACGTCGGGCTCCATCGGCTCCGCACCGAGCGCGAGGGCGGGCAGCACGTCCGAGCCGAGGTCGATGGCCAGGATCTGTACCGCTGTGATCGGCACCAGCGGGAAGCCGGCGGAGGTCGCGGCGAGGATCGGTACGAGTTCGGCGATGTTGTGGCTGAAGAGGTAGATCAGGAACTTGCGGATGTTGCGGTAGACCGAGCGACCCAGTCCCACCGCGGTGGTGATCGAGGCGAAGGAGTCGTCGAGCAGCACCATCACCGCCGCCTCACGGGCGACGTCGGTGCCCGAGGCACCCATGGCGACGCCGATGTCGGCGTGCTTGAGGGCCGGGGCGTCGTTGGCCCCGTCGCCAGTGACGGCGACGACCTCGCCACGCCGCTGCAGTGCCGTGACCACCCGCATCTTGTGCTCGGGGCTGACCCGGCACAGCAGCAGTTCGCTGGAGTTCGCCAGCAGGGCGTCCAGGCCGCTGTCGTCCAGCGCGTCGAGCTGGGTGCCCGTCGCCACGGCCGGACCCGTCTCGCGCACGATGCCGACACGGCGGGCGACGGCCTCCGCGGTGAGGGGATGGTCTCCGGTGACCATGATGATGCGGATCCCGGCCCGCCGGCACGCGTCCACCGCGTCCCGCACCTCCGGCCGGGGCGGGTCGTACATCCCGGCCAGCCCCAGCAGCGTCAGCTCCGACTCGACGTCTCCGAGCGAGGGCCGTGGACCGGAGACCGGCCGCCGGGCGACCGCCAGTACGCGCAGGCCCTGTCCGGCCATGCCGTCCGCGGCCGCCGCCACTTGGGTGCGGGCCGCATCGGACAGCGGTGCCGTCGTGCCGCTGCGGTCGATGGCATCGCAGTGGGCGAGCAGTTCGAACGGGGCGCCTTTGACGTAAGCGAAGAACCGGCCGTCGCTGTCGCGGTGCACGGTGCTCATGAGCTTGCGCGCGGAGTCGAAGGGATGCTCCGCCACCCGGGGTGTACCGGCCTCTTCCCGCGCCGGATCCAAGCCGGCTTTCCGGGCGGCCACCAGCAGGGCCCCCTCGGTGGTGTCTCCGAGCACGCGCCAGGAGTCCCGCCCGGTCGGCGGCACCAGCCGGGCGTTGCTGCACAGAGCAGCCGCTCGAAGCAGCTCCCGTACGGGCCCCGCGTCGGTGATCTCACCGACCGGTGCGTACCCCACTCCGGACGCGGCGTGCGACGCACCGTCCGCCCACACCTGGACGACGGTCATCTCGGCCTGCGTGAGGGTGCCCGTCTTGTCGGTGCAGATCACGCTTGTCGAACCCAGCGCCTCCACGGCCAGCAGTTGCTTGACGAGCGCGTGCCGGCGAGCCATGCGGCGTACACCGATCGCCAGTGAGACGGAGAGCGTGGCTGGCAAGCCCTCCGGCACCAGAGCGACCATCACACCGAGCGAGAAGACGAACGTGTCGACGAACGGCTGCCCGCTGGGCAGGCGCACAGCGAACAGGGCAGCGCCGGTCGCGAGCGCCACGCCCGCGACCCGGCGGGCCATGACGGCGACCTGCCGTTGCAGCGGGGTCCGCTGCCTCGGGGCGGCGGCGGTGAGCCGGAAGATCCGCCCGAACTCGGTGGCCGTACCCGTGGCGAACACGACGGCCTTCGCGGTGCCCGCGACCAGGTCGGTGCCCATGAACACGCAGTTGCGGGCCTGCAGCGGCGGTCCCGGCGCTACGGGTGCCGCGACCCGCGCGACCGGATCGCTCTCGCCGGTGAGCGCAGCGTTGTTGACGGCGGCTTCCTGGACCTCGACCAGCCGGCAGTCGGCAGGCACCGCGTCCCCGGCCTCAAGGATCACCACATCGCCGGGCACCAGGTCCCGCGCGGGCAGCTCGCGCCGCTCGCGATCGCGCAGCACGCGGCAGGTGCGCGGCACCATCGCCTGCAGGGACTCGGCCGTGCGTTCGGCGGAGTACTCCTGCGCGAAACCGATGCCGGCGTTCAGCAGCACCACGCCGAGGATCGCCAGGGCAAGTTGAAGGGTGGACGGATCCCGGGGCTGCCCCAGCCAGTACGCGAGAAACGTGATCGCCGAGGAGACGAGCAGAACCACCGCGAAGAGGTCGGTGAACTGCGCCACCAGGCGACGCCACACCTGGCCCCGCCGCACGCCGGGCAGCTCGTTGGGGCCATAACAGTCCCGGCGTGTAGCTGCCTCGGCCGACGTGAGACCGCGCGGAGAACTTTCCAGGGCGGCAAGGACGTCGGAGACCGGTACTGCGGGGATCGACGAGGCGGAGGTGTTTCGCCGATCCGGTGGCGCCGTCGTCGTGACGCCGGTCGGTGGTCCGCCCTCGCGGAGAGCGGCCGTCGCCTGCCGAGCCGGTTCAGGGCTCATGCGGGGCTCCGGTCTGCGAAGGCGGGCCGGGCGGCTCCTGCATGATGCTCCAGGCGACCGGGCCCAGCAGGTCGGCAAGCCGCCGCAAGACTTCGAGGAAGAGGTCGTCGATCGTCAGCACGCCCACCACCCGGCCTGCGTCGAGAACCGGAAGCCGGCGGACCCCCGTACGGCGGAACGTCCGATAAGCCACCTCCACATCATCGGTCGCTTCCACCCGGACGACACCGGGAGACATGACCGCGTCCACCCGGGCCTCCGGATCCAGGCCGCCGCCCATGCCGCGTACGGCGAGGTCGCGGTCGGTGACGATGCCGTGCAGCGTTCCGTCATCGACCACGAGGACCGAACCGACGGCGCATTCGGCCATCCGCCGGGTCACCTCGACCAGGGAGGCGTCTGGTGCGACGCACACCGGAGGAGCGGTCATCACCTCGGAGACCTCCACGTGTCCCCTCCTCGCTGTCCGATGGGTCCGGTCAGAGGACATCGAGCACATCGGCCACCGGCCGCCGTGGACTCGCCGGGCTCTCGGGGCCGTAGCCCAGCCGGATCACCATCTGGACGTGCGCCATGGACGAGACGGGGTCACGGACGGTCCACCGGATTTCCGGCCACTCCAGGGGCTGGGAGGTGACCGAGGCGGCGAGCCCGTCCGCTGTGGCCCGGAGCAGGACCCGTTCCAGCGCCTGACCGGCGCAGAGCCAGTCCGCGGGTTCGTCGTGGGCCGTACCCAGCAGGGCGATGTTCGGATGCTTCTCGAAGGGCGCGCAGCCGCGCTCGGTCATCGGGCGGCCGACGGCGAAGTCACGCACGGGGACCGAGGTACCGCGTTGCCGAGGACCGAACGCATCGCCGGGGATGCCGTCGGCCGCCCCGGCAACAGCCGACGGCTCCGTGCGCGTCCACTGTAGTGTTTCCCCCCGTATATCAGGGTCCACGGCCTCCCTGCCCTCGGCGTCCCGAACCAGGTCCAGGATGGTCTGCACGTGCCAGCCGCCGGGGAACAGCAACTGTGCGCCCTCGGCCCCGGCCGCGTCGTAAAGCCTCCGCCGCACGGCGGCGGGGATTTCCTCGTCGCGGAAGGGCAGTCGGCTGGAGTGGCGGCGCCGGATGGCAGGGCCCAGCTGGGCGAGCGCCCTGTCAGGTGGTCCGATGCCGCACAGATGCACTTCGGCGAGGAACTCCGGGTAGGCCGGGTCGGGCAGCAGGCGGACGAGTGGCGCCAGGCCCGCCGCAGCGGCGGCCACGCGCAGATTCAGCAGTGCGGCGCCGCAACCGATGTGCAGGCCCCGATTGTCCGGGTCGGTTCGCGGCAGGGTGCGCTCCAGGTCGGCGTACAGACGGAGGACTCCGATGTCTCGCATGTAGCGGAAGGTCCAGGGCTGCGCGTTGTGCAGCGAGGGCGCCGCGGCGGCGTCCGCCACGAGTGCGGTGACGACGTTCACGTCGAGAGGTTCTGCGGTCACGGCGGCTCCCCTTCGTGAGGGTCCTGGGACTCACCCAGGTGTCGGGACGGCGATGACAGGGCAAGTGGCGTGGTGCAGCACGCCTTGGCTGACCGACCCCAGCAACAGGCCGGCGAAGCCCCCACGGCCCCGGGTTCCCACCACGAGGCCCAGCGCATGCGCCGACGCATCGGTGAGAACTTTGACGGGATGCCCGAGGGCCACTTCGTGCCGCAGGTCGACCTCGGGGTAGCGGGCATGGCGGCCTGCCACGATCTCGGAGAGCAGGCGGCGGCACTCCTGCTGCGGCTCGTGCTCGTCGAAGATCCGGAGCGGTCCGGGCTCCCAGACCAGCAGGGCCCGCAGCTCGGCGCCACGCAGGGCCGCCTCCTCGAACGCCATGTCGACCGCCGCGGCGGAGTGTTCGCTGCCGTCGACGCCGACGACGAAGTACGCCGGCTCCTGGGTGATGTGTTCCGGCTCGGGAACGACCACCATGGGACAGCGAGTATGGGCCATGACCGGCAGGGCCACCGAGTGCGCGCCGAAGACCTCCTTCCTGCGGCTCAGGTGCCGTGATCCCAGCACGACGGCGGCGGCGCCGCGACTCTGCTCGCGCAGCACCCACACCGGGTCGCCCTCCGCGAGCAGGACGTCCACCTCGAGCTGCGGTTGCCGGGCCGCGACGAAGGCCGCTGCCTCCTCCAGCACCCGCTGGCCGGCTTTGTGCAGCGCCTCGTTCCACTCCTCCCACGACGGTGGGACCTCCTGCCCGCGGTAGCCGCTGGTGGGTACGCCCTCGACGTGGACCAGGCGCAACGGCAACCGCCGCCGGGCGGCCTCGTCGGCCGCCCAGGCCAGTGCCATCCGATGGCCGGGCTCAGGATCGAGACCCACCACGATCGGCCGACGGTCAACGGGTCGGGACATGGTCGCCCCCGGTCACCAGATGGCGGATGTAGGAGTCAGGGCCCGGGAAGTACAGGGTCACCCGTCCGCTGTCGGCCCAGCGCACGTCGTAGGGCGGGCTGCCGTCCGGGTGATGGAGGCCGACGATCTCGCCGTCTCGTGCGATGACTCCGGCCGTGGTCCCCCGTACGACGACCTCGTCGCCGACGCGGGCGAGCGCCGAGGCGCCTGTCGCCTCGGGGCCCGACACCGGTACGGCCTGGTCGTTCTTCTTCAGTGGTGGGGGAACGGACATCGTCCTCGCCTCCTCCCTGCGGTGGCGCGGAGCGATGCCGCCGCCGATTCCATGGAAGGCTTCGGCGCTGTCGGCCTGCCAGGGGCCAATGGTCCCGATGGCGGCCCTGCTGGCCCTCCCCTCGCGCGGGGACCGGTCAGTGTGTGTGCGCCGACAGGGGGACAGAGCGGGAGATCGCTGTGTCCGGGGGTACGACGTGCGCCTGTGGGCCCAGTCGGGCTTCGATGTCGGCACGCACCGAGGCGGTGAGCCGCGCAAGAGCGTCGGACCATACCGGCAGGACCGTTCGGGGTCCTTGATCCGGAGTGCCGGGCCGGGCAGAGCGGCGACGTCCTCACGGAATCGCTTGCGGGCGTCGTGCCAGTGGTCCGGCGACCAGGTCCGCCGCCCGCCGCGCATGACCGTGCACACCACCGGCTGAGCGGAATCCGGAGGCTCTCCCCCGGCCAGGGCGATCACGTCGGGCCGCCCGGTGCGGCGGAAGACCTGCTTGCGGCCCGGGGCCGTGACCTTCGCCGAGGACAGCTTCATCACGGGCCCGCCGTCGTACTCGACGAGCTTGTAGGCGGCGTCCCGGGAGGGGGCGTCCGCTGCCACCCCCACCGTCGTGCCCACCGCGACATCGATCGGGGCGCCGGCGCGTACCAGGCGGTCCACGCCGTACTCGTCGAGCCCGCCGCTGGCCACGATCCGCACGTCGGCCGGTCCGGCGGCGTCCAGGATGGCGCGTGACCGGCGCGCGAGTGCGTCGAGGTCACCGCAGTCCAGGCGGATCGCGCAGCCGGGCCCGCGCAGCGGCTCGGCCAGGACCCGGGTATGGCGCGTGACCGGCGCGCGAGTGCGTCGAGGTCACCGCAGTCCAGGCGGATCGCGCAGCCGGGCCCGCGCAGCGGCTCGGCCAGGACCCGGGTGGCGATGCGTACGGCCCTCCTCGGTGTCGTAGGTGTCGACGAGGAAGATGACGGGGCCGGGGTGGGCGTACGCGAACGCACGAAACGCCTCCTCCTCGCCGGGGAACGCCTCTATGTAGGAATGCGCCATGGTGCCCGAGGCCGGGATGACGAGGGCCGCTGCCGCGGCCACGTTGCTCGGACCCGCGAACCCCACCAGGGCGCCCAGACGAGCGGCCTGCAGACCCGCCCACGGGCCGTGCGCGCGGCGCAGGGAGAAGTCCACGACCGGTCGTCCGGCCGCAGCCAGGACACAGCGCGCCGCCTTCGATGCGACCACCGTCTGGTGGCACAGCTGGTTCAGCAGGTACGCCTCGACGAGCTAGGCCTGTGGGAGCGGGGCGGTCACCTCCAGCAGCGGCTCTCCGGCGAACACCACACGGCCCTCCGGCACGGCGAGCACAACACCCTCGAAGGAGAGTACGAGGAGCGGTTCGAGATCCTGGGCAGGCCGGTGCAGGGCGTCCGCGAACTCCTCGATATCGTCCTGCTCCACGCGGTAGCGGGCCAGGAAGTCCAGGGCGGACTACAGACCCGCGGCAACCAGGATGCCCCGGCCGGACGGGAGGTCGCGGACGAAGAGGCTGAAGGTAGCTGGGGCCCGCATGTCCTCCCGGAGGTAGGACATGGCCATGGTCACTTCGTAGAGGTCGGTGGTGGTGACGTCGGACATGGTGATCGCCGCCGGGTGTCTTGGTTCCTTGGTTCCCAGTCTGGCCGCGACCGCCTAGGCCGTGTATCGAAACTCGATCTTGGACTGTGAATGATCACGGTTCATGGGGCGGGGAGATCTCACGGACGAGCAGTGGGCGGTGCTGGAGCCGTTGTTGTCGAAGGGGGGCAGGGCGGGGCGGCCGCCCGTCTGGCCTCGGCGGCAGTTGATCGACGGCATACGGTTCCGGGTCCGTACCGGTGTCCCGTGGCGGGACATGCCCGTCGAGTACGGGCCGTGGGGCCGGGTCTACGACCTGTTCCGCCGATGGCAGCGGAACGGCACTTGGCACCGGATCCTCACCCGGCTGCAGTCTCTGGCCAACGCGAAGGGCGAGATCACGTGGGACCTGAACGTCGACTCCACGGTCTGCCGCGCCCATCAGCACGCGGCCGGGGCCCGCAACCAGGGCGATCTGCAGAAGGAACCACCAGGTGGCGTGTTCACCGAGCCCCATGATCACGGGCTAGGAAGGTCACGCGACGGGTTCACCACCAAGCTGCACCTCGCCGTCGAGCAAGGTCAGAAGCCCATGTCGATTGTGGTGACGGCAGGACAGCGCGGAGACTCACCGCAATTCGAACCCGTGCTGGAGAAGGTTCGTGTGCCTCGCATCGGACTGGGCCGGCCGCGCGTCCGCCCCGATCGCGTGCGGGCCGACAAGGCGTACGCGTCCCGCAAGAACCGTGCCTATCTGCGCCGCCGCGGGATCCGGTGCACCATCCCGGACAAGGCTGACCAGGCACGCAACCGCCAAAAGCTCGGCTCCCGCGGCGGCCGACCTCCGCGCTTCGACCCGGCCGACTACCGCGAGCGCCATGCGGTCGAGTGCGGGATCAACCGGCTCAAGAGACACCGCGCTGTCGCCACACGCTACGACAAGCTCGCCGTCCGCTACGAGGCGATCGTGCTCGTCGCTGCCATCAACGAGTGGCTCTGACCCCCGGCCGTCACGCGGTGGGATCCACGTTCCACGTCGCGGGCAGATCGCTGCCGCAGAAGACGCAGATAAAGTCGTCCTCACGCACGATGCTGTGCTCCTGGCAGTCGGGGCACCGCCGGAATACAACCTCGTGAGTGAAGCCGGAAGGCCGCCGGAGCTCTACAGCGTCCAGAGCCTGGGCGACCTCCGCCCAGGAGTTGACGTCCGGGCAGTACCCGGTGGACTGGTTGCTGACCTCGCTCACGGTCCATCGGTCCGCCTCGCGCATGAAGCTGATCTCGCCGGCACTCAGAACCATGTCTCCGCCGGCACAGGCCACGTGCTCACTTCGCCGCGGGGCCAGCCGGAGCACACCGTCCACATCGATCACGAAGGTGAACGGTTCGGTCAGTTCCGCCGCCGATTGCTCCACGATCCAGCCACCGAAGTCAGCCGCCGAGCCGATCCGACGGCCGCCGTCACCGGGCCGCACCGCAGCCTTCAACTCAGCCGGTCCGACATATCGGTAACTCCGCCCCCGCGCGTTCACGTCAGCCAACCTAGAGCACTTCCGACACACGCCCTAGCACGAAAGAGACCTCAGGTCCCGAGGGAAGGGTTCTTCGACCTCGGCGGTACGGGTTCGTGCGCGCTGGACCGGAGGTGTCGGCAGGCCGCACAACAGCCGAGGAGGTACGGCGATGACCACGGTGGCACGTAAGCAGAGGTTCGCGTTCCCGGAGATGTCGGACTGCTGCGAGAACCTTCCGGCCCGGTTCGCGATGCCCCTGATGGGTGACCTATACACGGTCCGGATCGAGGACGACACGGAGGACGGCCGCTATGTGATGCGGGCGGAGCTGCCGGGGATGTCGCCCGAGGACATCGATGTCTTCATCGGCGACGGCATCCTCACCGTCCAGGCCGAACGCACTGAGAAGGACGTCACGAAGAACCACGGCGAGATCCGGTACGGCGCGATGAGCCGCAGCGTCACGTTGCCGCCGGGCGCCGACGAGGACGGCGTCAAGGCCGACTACACAGACGGCATGCTGACCGTCAGCGTGAGTCTGGGCGCCGAGAAGGCGGAGGCGAAGCACGTGGAGATCCGGCACGGGAACTGATGCCGAACCGGCCGCGGACGGCGGGCCCTTGGGCCCGCCATCCGCGGCCGGTCGCGAGGAATGCTCAGGTGCCGCCGTGCCCAGCGGCCCAGCGGCGCCGTACCGCTTCTTCGTGCTCCGCCTCCTCCAACGCCAACTCTGCTTCGGCCAGTTCGTCCTGCAGCCGAGGGATCCAATGCCGGCGCAGGGCGCGGACCCGCTGTCGGGTCCGTACTGCCTCGGCGGCCAGAAGCTCGGCGGCCGCCTGGTGGGCGGCGAGTTCCGCCGCGGCACGGGCGGCTGCACGATAGGCCGTCTCGGCGTGCGCGAGGGCGGTGTTGGGCGGTGTCTGTTCTCCCAGAGAGCGGACGGGGTCCGTTAAGGTGACCACCGCCGGGTGGCGCACGCCCATCAGCGCGCCCCACTGGACGTCGACACGCGCCCGCCCGGCCGGTGCCGCCTCGGCCAGTGCGCTTTCGCCGCCGAGCAGCACTCCTCGCACGAGCCATGATTCCGCCTCGGCCAGCCTCTGTCGCCACACCCGGTCCGCGTCCTCGGTCGCTTGCCGTGCCGTGCGCTCCCGGTCCAGCAGGAGCCGGAGTTTGCGTTCCAGGAGGTCCGCTCCGCGAACCGCCGTGGCGAGACTGCGACGCAGTCGCAGGCGCCCGGCGCGTCCCGCCGGGACCCGGCGCGCCCGCGGACTCATCGTGCCTCCTGGTCCTGCGGCGGAGCGTGGGCGTCGAGCAGGTTGGCCGGAAGCATGCCGAGCTGGCTGCGCGGCAGGGTCAGCAGCACCTCCCAGGCCCGGTCCAGGGCGTCGTCCAGCGACCGGTTCTCGTCGGTGCCCTGCGCCAGGAACCGGTGCCGGAAGGCGTCCTCCAGCTCCAGATGGTGCAGATCGGTCGGGCTGAGCGCCGAGCGTCCGATCAGGTCGGCGAGTTCTCGCACCCGCCGGGACCGTGCCAGCGCGGCGATCAACTGCGCCGCGACGGCGGGATGGTCCGCGCGGGTGCGTCCCGCTCCGGTTCCCTTGCGCATCAGTCGCGACAGCGAAGCCAGCGGATCCACGGGCGGATACGTACCTGCCGCCTGTACCTCGCCGGAGAGCACGATCTGACCTTCCGTGATGTAGCCGGTGAGGTCCGGGACGGGGTGGGTGATGTCGCCGGCGGGCATGGTGAGAACGGGCAGGATGGTCACCGACCCCGACCGCCCCCTGATGCGGCCACAGCGTTCGTAGAGGGACGCGAGGTCGCTGTAGAGGTAACCGGGATAGGCCCGGCGGGCCGGAATCTCGCCACGCGCGGCGGACACCTCGCGCAGCGCCTCCGAGTAGGCCGTCATGTCCGTCATGACCGCCAGGACGTGACGGCCCTCGATGAAGGCCAAATGCTCGGCGACGGTCAGGGCGAGTCGCGGGGTGAGCAACCGTTCGATCACCGGGTCGTCGGCGGTGTTGAGGAACAGGACCAGTTCCCTCGCGGCCGAGCGGGCCGCCAGCCCTTCGCGGACGAACGCCGTGTCGGCGTGGGTGAGCCCCATGCCGGCGAACACGACGGCGAACGGCTCACCCCCGCACGTCGCCTGGGCGGTGATCTGCACGGCCAGTTCCAAGTGTGGTAGCCCGGCCGCCGAGAACACCGGCAGCTTCTGGCCCCGCACCAGTGTGGTGAGCACGTCCACGGCGCCCACGCCGGTGAGTACCGCCTCGCTCGGCGGTTCCCGGCGTACCGGGTTGATCGGTGTGCCGACGACCTCCGCGTACGCCCCGCCCAGCACCGGTGGCCCACCGTCGGCCGGTTCGCCCCGGCCGTTGCACACCCGCCCCAGCCAGCCCGTCCCGACCGGGATCCGCAGTGGTGTGCCGGAGAAGGCGACGCGGGTGCCGATGCGGTTCATGCCGGCGGTGTCCTGAAGGACCTGCACCACCGCGATGTCCCGGTCCACTTCCAGGACCAGGCCGTGCCGTCGTTCACCCGAGTCGAGGACGATCGTGGCGAACTCGTCCCACCCAACCCCGCTCACCCCCTCGACGAACAGGAGGGGACCGCGCAGATCCCGCACCCCCGTGTACTCGATGCGCACGGCGCCGGTCATTCCGCCTCCTCGAGCCGGGCCAGCACGGTGTCGCGGGCCACGGCGACCGGAGCGGTCTCGGCGGGGCCCGCCGTCTCGCGCGCCCGCAGCAGCGGGGTGAAGTCGACCCCTTCGACGACGTCCGCAGGGATTCCGGAATCCACCAGTTCCAGGCACCGGTCGATGACCGCCAGTACGGCCTCCACGAGGGCTGCCGTCTTCTGGGGCGCGCAATAGGCGTCCTCGGGAGACAGCGCGTTCTGCTGGATCGCGGCTTCGCGCAGCAGCCGTCCGGCGAGCACACTGATCCGTTCACGGGGTGGCAGAGCCGTGATCCCGACCAGTTCGACCAGGTCGGCCAGCCGGTCCGCCTCCGCGAGCTGCCGCGCGACACGTCCACGCCGTTCGGCCCACCCGACGTCACCGGCCCGCGCATGGGCGGTGGCCAGTGTGGCGGCGTCCCGGGAGAAGGACTCCGACCAGGACACCGCGGGATAGTGGCGCGCGTAGGCGAGATCGCGGTCCAGGCTCCACAAGCAGCGCACGAAGCGCTCGGTGTGTGCGGTGACGGGCTCGGTGCGGTCACCACCCGGGGGAGACACCGCGCCGATCACCGTGACCGAGCCGGTCACGCCGCCGAGGGTGCGCACGGCGGCGGCCCGCTCGTAGAACGCGGCCAGTTGCGAGGCGAGCCCCGCCGGGTAGCCCTCCTCGGCGGGGAGTTCGCCCATGCGGGAGGCGAACTCGCGCAGCGCTTCCGCCCAGCGGGAGGTCGAGTCGGCGATCAGAACGACGCCGAGGCCCATGTCGCGGAAGTACTCGGCGACCGTCGCGCCCGTGTGCACGCCGGCCTCGCGGGCCATCATCGGCATGTTGGAAGTGTTCGCGATCGTCACAGTCCGCTCCGCCAGACGACCCCCGGTCCGCGGATCGGTCAGCTCCGCCAACTCCTCGATGACGTCTGCCATCTCGTTGCCGCGCTCACCGCAGCCGACGTAGACGATGACATCGGCGTCGCACCACTTGGCGATCTGCTGCAGCAGCATGGTCTTGCCGGTGCCGAAGCCACCGGGCACGGCGACGGTGCTGCCACGTGCCACCGGGAAGAGCAGGTCGACGGCACGCTGCCCGGTGTTCACGGGCACGTCCGCCGGCAACCGCCGCGCGACGGGTCGCGGTCTCCGTACCGGCCAGGACTGCTCCATACACACTTCCTGACCGTCCACCACGGCGAGCGCGATGTCCGAGGGGTGATCGCCGGCCGCCGCAACCCAAGTCACCTCCCCCGACAGGTTCGGGGGCACCAGGACCCGCAGCTGCACACCCGCGCCGATCTCACCGAGGACGGCACCGGCCGCGACCGTTGCTCCCTCAGCCACCTGTGGTGTGAACGACCAGGTGCGCCGGTCCGGTTCAACGGTCGTCGGTCCGCCTGCCGTGAGAAGGTCGCCGATGCCGGCCAGAGGGCGCAGCAGTCCGTCGAACACGCCGCCGAGCAGATCCGGTGCCAGCTGCACCGACAGGGGGCGCCCCTGGGGCTCTGCGGGGTGCCCGGGTGCGAGTCCGCCGGTGTACTCGTACGCCTCGATGGTGGCGGTGTCGCCGTGGATGGCGACCACCTCGCCCGGCAGCCGGGCAGCACCCAGCACGACCAGGTCGTGCATGGCCACCGTGGGCGGGCAGGTGATCTCCACGAGGGGCCCGGCGACACGGAGGATCCGTGGGCGGTCCGCGCCGTCCGGCGGAGTGCCGGGCGTGATCTGCGGAAGCGTGGGCCCTTCCAACGAGTCCGACGGAGGGCCGACGGTGGTCACGCCGGCTCCCACAACGTCTCGGCCAGGACACCCAGCCGGTCCAGGGCGCGATCGGCAAGGGCGTCCGCCGCCAGGACGACGCGGCGGCCGGGCACCTCGGCCGTCACCCCGCCCCCCGAGGCTGCAGTGACCCTCGCCTGCGGACCGACGAGCTCTCGCGCCGCCTCCGCGCAGCGCGACTGCAGAGACGCGTCCTCCGAGAACGCCTTTCGCACACCCGCGCGAACCGACGCCCTCAGGGCCGCGTAGACCTCGGCGCGGGCCGCGAGTTCCGCCGCCCAGGCGTCCTGGACCGCCCGCGCCCGTTCCCGAGCCGCCTCGGCGGCACCGTCGGCCCTGCCGAGGTCCCGGGCCTGGGCGAGCACTGCCTCGGCCGCGGCGCGGGCTGAGCGCAAGGATTCCTCCGCGTCGGCGCGCGCACGGTCCCCGACCGCGTCGGCCGAGGCCCGTGCCGCGCGCAGCAACTCTGTGCGGACGGGGCTCAGTGCGTCCACAGGCGCAGTCATCCGGGCATCACCACCGTCAGCGGCCGGGACGGGTCAGGCCCCGTCGCCGCGCTGCCCAGCGCTTCGGCGGCCACGGCCGTGAGGATCACCAGACCGACCGTTCCGGGCAGCGTCCGCCAGGCGCTGCGGACGGCGTCCGGATCCTCCGCGACGAGGACGTCGACCCCCGCCAGGGCCAGACCGGACACCCTTGTCCGTGCGCCGATGGCGGCCACGGTGCCCATCGTCAGGCCTTTCCGATCAGCAGGATCGCGACCACCAGCCCGTACACCGCGATGCCCTCCGCCAGACCGACGATCACCATGGCCCGGCCGAACATCTCCGGCCGTTCACTCAGCGCGGCCAGCGCCGCGGCACCCGTGTAGGCGACGGCGATCGCGGCCCCTATCGACGCGCCCGCCACTGCGATGGCCGCCCCGATCAAGGCGGATCCGTTGACCCCACCGGACGCGGCGGCCTGCGCCGAGGCCTGCGCCGGACCTGCCAACGCCGTGGCGAGGACGACGACAGCGCCGCCCAGCAGGGCGACGTTCGTGGCCAGGAGCCAGCGGAAGGCATGCCTGGTGCGGCGCCGCCGCAGCAGCCGGACGGCGCCGAGCATCGCGACCAGGACCGGTAGGACGATCAGCCAGGTGAGCATGGGATCACCTTCGTAGCGGGATCGGCAGGCTCCGCCGGGGGAACGTGCCAGGGACGGAACGGTCGGCCCTCCGTCTCGAAGAGCCGGGAGAAGAGTTCGTAGAACTCCAGCCGCAGCGCCTGCACACCGGCCACCAGGGCTTCCAGGCCGAAGGAGACGGCCGTGCCCACGACGAACAGCAGGGCGGCGCCCGCGACCCCAGCGGCGCCACGCCCGGCCAGGCCGGTGGTACCGCGCCACACAAGATCCGCGAGAGCGGCATGGGTCAGGCCGAAGGCGGCCAGCCGGGCGAACGACAGGGTGTTGGTGCCGGTCCGCACGACGACGTCGAACAGCCGCACCACCGTCTCGGCGAGTCCCGCGCCGCCGCCCGCACTGGTCCGGAACAGGCCGAACCCCACCAGCGCCAGCCCAGTGACGGCGAGAGCGGCTCCGGTGACGGCCGGAGCCTGCCGGTGCAGCACCGGGCCCGCCGCGGCCAGAGAGAGGCCCAAATAGAACAACAGCCCGGCACAGCCCGTTGCCGCGTACAGCCCCGAGCTCCAGCCGCCCTCACGCACCCGGTTCACCGCTCCGGCAGCGTGTGCGAGGGCCAGCAGACCGGCACCGAACACCACGGCGGCGGCCAGCAGACGGGCAGGACTCTCCAGCGGGCTCAGCCACAGCACCGGCAGCAGGCCCGTCGGCCCGAAGAACTCGCCGTAGGCGGCACCCGCCGCCATGGAGGCGACGCCCGCACCCGCGAGGAACGGCCACAACCGGCCCAGCCCGGCAAACCGGCGCGGCCACCCGAGGCGCAACGCGACCGCGCCGAGTACCAGCAGCGCCCCGTGCCCGACGTCGCCGAACATGATCCCGAACATCGCGACGTAGGCAAGGCCCGCCGGCCACGAGGGATCGACGTCTGCGTAGGCGGGTGTCCCGTACGTCGTCACCAGCGGCGTGAAGGAGGCGGCCCGGCCCGGCCGCAGCAGCGTCGGCGGATCGGTTCCGCGCGGGGACGGCAGCGGCAGCAGCGCGCCTCCCGCAGCGGCCAGGCGTCCCGCGACGCGGGATACCTCGCCGGCCGGGCACCACCCGGCCAGCGCGGCCACCTCTCCCTGTCGTACCGCACCCTCCGCGCGCTCCTCCAGCTGGGCCTCGCCCGCCAACAGCGCGGCGTTTCCACCGCGTTCGAGCAGGTCGAGGTCGGGCGCGGCGGTGGCCAGGACTGCTGTCGCGGCGCTTTCGGTCCCGGCTTTCGCGCCCCGTCCCCGCAGCCGCTGCAGTCGCACGGCCGCTGCCCCGGGAGCCACTTCCTCGGCGCGGTCCAGCTCTACGCAGCCCTGCTCGGCTATCCGTACCAGAGCGTCCCGCAGGGCCGCCTGCGGGACGACCACCGCCACACGGCGCATCCGGACCGGCGTCACCGCTTCAGACCAGGGCATCGAACACTTCCCTGAGCCGTCCCCCGAGAGCCGCCGACTCCAGGGCCGCCCGCACCCGCCAGGCGTCCACGGACAGCAGCGCCACCGCACCAACGACTACTGGGGGCCCGTACCGGCCCACACGCAGCAGCGCCGCACCGTCCGCTTCCACCGTCCGCCACCAGCGGGCCTCCGCCCGCCATAGCTCACCCGGTTCGTCGATGCCCTCCAGCGCCCAACCCGCGGACGAGGGCAGACGCTCGCGGAACTCCTGGTACGTGGCGGCGGCTGTCGCCCGCCTCCCGAGCAGCCGTGCCGCATCGCGCAGTACGGGCTCCGGAAGAGAGCGGTGATGTACGAACAGTTCACGAGTCGCCAGCAGGACAGCGCGTCCCTGTGCCCAGCGGCACGCGGGCAGTACGGCGATGGCGGTGCGGCGCGCGGCGGCCATCCGCATGCCGGTGACCAGGACCCACGGCGTGTCGCCGCCCGGGTCGCCCCAAGGCGACGCCGTGAGCGCCGCCCGTGTCTCAGCGGGTGTCGCGGCGCGTTCCAAGCTTCGCCAGGCGGTCTCCAGCGCCCCGAGCCGATAAGGCTCCGGCGCCGCCTCCGCGCGGCGACCATCAGATGCGGTGAGCCGAGAGGCCACGTTGGCGATCTCGAACCCGGCGGCGAGCGGAACCAGCAGGCGGGCACCGCCACGGGGCAGCCAGCCGGCCAGTACCCGCAGATGCCACAGCAGGGTGGCGGACACCGCCCGCTGGGCCTGGCGCAGGTCCCCCGCCGACCGCGTGTATCTCGCGTAGGGCGTGGGCGCCAGGCGTTGCAGGGCGTCGTCGAGCGTCGGCCCACCCGCGACCTCCCGCGCCCCGACGGTTCCCGGGCACCTGCCGACAAGGGCCTTCGCCCGCACCGCGCCGGCGACCCACCCGGCACTCATGGCTCATCCCGCTTCCCGCCCGTCAGGCGCAGGGCGTCCGCCACAGAGAGATCCACCAGGTGGGGCATACGTTGAAAGGCCCGCTCGCGGATCGCCGAAGCAGTGCGGTCTCCGGCGGCGCGGAGGGCGTCCGCCTCTTGCCGCGCCTCCCGCAGGAGGGGTTCCACGGCCTGCCGGCGAACCTCGGGGGCGTGCTCGCGCGCGGCATCCACCATGCGTGCCGCCTCTCGCGCGGCGTTCTGCCGCAAGGCCTCGGCCTCCTGCTCAGCGGCTGCCCGGATCCGTGCCGCCTCCTGCTGAACGTCTGCCAGCCGGGTGAGGGCGGGCTCCAGCTCCGCGGCGCGTTCCGCCGTACGGTCGGCGGGCACGCCGGTGGCGGCTGCTCCCGGCGTGCCCGCCGGACGGAACCGCTCCAGGAAGTCCCGCAAGCTCATCGCCGGCCTCCTGACGATCGGCTGCCCCTTCAGTCTCACCGTTGCCGCCCCGGCCCGCACCGGATAGTGCCGTCACGCCCTTCCACCAGGGCCGTTCGGCTCTAGGCACGGGCAGTGAGGGCGAAAGACTGGGACGACAGGCAACTCGACGGAATCAGGAGGCGGCCGTGAACGAGCACGAGAACTTCTCCGCAGGGGCCGAAGTCCGGCGGGATGTGCCCTCTCGCCCCTGGAGCCCCGGCGAAACAGCACGGCAGGACACGCTGCTCCGCTACCTGGGTGCCGCGGCCAGCGCCGCCGCCAAGCACGCGGGTACGGAAGCGCAGGCTCCGACGACTCTGCCGAGCGCTACGGCACGCCCAGCGACTCCGTCCGCCCCGCTCATGCCACAGTCCACGTCCCCGCCCGAACCGGGACTCCCCCTGGTGCGGGACGTCATGGACGTGCCAGCAGCCTCCCTGCGCGAAGACATGCCGTACCGCGACATCGCCCGCTCGCTGACGCGCGAGCACGCGGGGGCGCTCCCCGTCGTGGACGCCGAGGACCATGTGGTCGGCGTCGTCTCGGAGTCCGACCTGCTGGCCAAGGTCGCCTTCGAGGCATCCGGTCACCGGCCCGGCCCCATCGGCAGGCTGCGTGAGCGCCGGATCCATGGCAAGGCCCGTGGTGACCTGGCCGCCGACCTGATGACAAGTCCCGCGATCACGGTGCTGCCGGACGCGACTGTTGCCGAGGCGGCCTGGCTCGCCGCGCTGTCCCGGCTGAAGCGGATGCCTGTCGCCGACCGCGAAGGTCGCCTGGTGGGCGTCGTGCGCCGCGAAACGCTGCTGCAATCGCTCATCAGGGACGACGCCGGTATCCGGACGGAGGTGGACGCAACGATCGCGGCGTGCTGCCCACCGGATGACCGAGAGAACGTGGAGGTGGCCGTGCACGACGGCATCGTGGAGCTGACCGGGCGACTGCCCTCGACGACACTGGCCCGGCTCGTGGCGGAGGTGGAGGAGCTCACCGATGTCGTCGAGGTGAAGAACCTGCTCACAGCCGCCTGATTCCGGCCGCCCTCAGCAGGAGGAACGATCCTTGACTTAGTACTGGAAGTGCTGCGGGCCGGATTCGTGCTGATCCAAGTGGGAGGCGAGGACCGCAGCCTGGACACGGCGCTGCACGCCCAGTTTGGCCAGCGGCCGTGAGATGTGGTTCTTGTGGTCACGGGACGCCGGATCACCGTGTGAGCGTCTGCTGTTTCAGCATGGCGGAGGAGGTAGGAGTGGCTCGACACTCCTACCTCCTCCGCCGCCGCGTATACACCTGCACGTCAGCCGTCAGCCGGTTGTGTTCGCCGCTCCGCCCGTCGCGGTGGGTGTCCGGGTCGATGGCATCGGCCTCATACGCGACGACGACGCCCGTGCTGTCGGCTGGCTGCGCGTGAGACGTCAGCGCGGCGCCCTCGTGGGTACGGATGACGATGTCCCCGTTGTCCAGGACGTGGTTGCCCGGGCGTACGGTGGGCGGGGCTCGCCGGGTGAAGACGATCCTGCCCAGGGACACGCTGCCCAGCAACCGCAGCGCCTCGGCACGGTCGAGGTTGATCCGCTGACGTGCCTCCTTCCGCTGCCAGTCGGGCCCGCACCGGTGAAGCGACCGTGCGTCGCCCTCACCTGCTGTCACTCGTGTCCATGCCCGCCAGCGCTGCCCTGCCCGCCTCGAGACGGGCCACCGGGACCCGGAACGGCGAGCAGGAGACGTAGTCCAGGCCCACCTCATGGAAGAAGTGGATCGACTCCGGGTCACCGCCGTGCTCACCGCAGACGCCGGTCTCGAGGTCCGGGCGGGCCGCACGACCCTCCTCGACGGCGATCCGGACCAGTCGGCCCACGCCCTCCCGGTCGAGCGTCTCGAAGGGAGATGCGGCGAAGACGCCCTTGTCCAGGTAGGCCGAGAAGAACGCGGCCTCCACGTCGTCCCGGGAGAAGCCCCAGGTGGTCTGGGTGAGGTCGTTGGTGCCGAAGGAGAAGAACGCCGCCTCCTCGGCGATCCGGCCGGCCGTGAGCGCCGCCCGGGGCAGTTCGATCATCGTGCCGACAGGGCAGTGGACAGGGGTGCCGGTCTGCTCGCCGACCTCGGTCAGAACGCGGGCCACCTCCTCGCGGGCGAGCCGCAGTTCCTCGACGGCGCCGACGAGCGGCACCATGATCTCCGCATGCGGAGATCCACCCGCTCGTGTGCGCTCTACGACCGCTTCGGCGATCGCCCGGACCTGCATCGCGACCAGGCCCGGAACCACCAGGCCGAGCCGCACGCCACGCAGGCCGAGCATCGGATTCTCCTCGTGCATCCGGTTCACCGCTGCCAGCAACTCCACATGGTGCGCGTCCGGTTGCTGCTCCGTGGCCATGGCGGTGGCGATGCGGACGGCCAGGTCGGTGCGGTCGGGCAGAAACTCGTGCAGCGGCGGGTCCAGCAGCCGGATGGTGACCGGGAGGCCGTCCATCGCCTCCAGGATGCCCGTGAAGTCCCGCCGCTGGAGCGGCAGCAGAGCCTCCAGCGCGCGGGCGCGGTCGGCATCCGTACGGGCGAGGATCATCTCCTCGACCAGCTTGCGCCGCTCGCCGAGGAACATGTGCTCGGTGCGGCACAGTCCGATGCCCCTGGCTCCGAACCTCCGGGCCCGGGCAGCGTCTTCAGGAGTGTCGGCGTTGGCGCGCACGTCCAACCGCCGTACCGAGTCGGCGTGGTCCAGCGCTCGGGCCACCGCGCAGACCACGCTGTCGGCCTGCTCACCGCTCTCCAAGTAGCGCATGGTCGCCGACGCGACCAACGGGACTGCCTCGAGGTACACGTCACCGGTGGAACCGTCGACCGAGATGACGGTGCCCTCCTCGACGAGCATGCCGCCACGGGCGGTGAAACGCCGCGCCTCCGCGTTGACGGTGATGTCCTGCGCCCCGCACACGCACACCTTGCCCATGCCCCGGGCGATGACGGCCGCGTGGCTGGTCTTGCCGCCGCGGCCGGTCAGCACCGCCTGCGCGGCCACCATCCCGGGCAGGTCGTCGGGCGTCGTCTCCTCGCGGACGAGGATCACCTTCTCGTCGGCCGCGGCACGTCGTACGGCCTCCGCGGAGTCGAACACGGCCGCGCCCACCGCAGCGCCCGGCGAGGCCGGCACACCGCGGGCGAGCGTCTCGCCCGCGGCGGTGGTGTCGAAGCGCGGGAACATCAGCCGGGCCAGCCCTTCGCCGCTCACCCGCGCCAGGCCCTCGTCGGAACTGATGAGACCTTCCTGCACCAGCTCGGTGGCGATGGCGAAGGCGGCCTCGGCGGTGCGCTTGCCCACCCGGGTCTGCAGCATCCACAGCGTTCCGCGCTCGATGGTGAACTCGATGTCGCACAGGTCGCGGTAGTGCCGTTCCAGCGTCTGTGCGTGATCGCGCAGTTGCCGGTACGAGCGTCGGTCCAACCGTTCCAGCTCGGCCAGCGGTACTGCGTCCCGTACACCCGACACGACGTCCTCGCCCTGGGCGTCCGGCAGGTAGTCGCCGTACAGGCCGGGGCGCCCGGTGGCCGGGTCGCGGGTGAAGGCGACGCCGCTGCCCGAGTCGGGGCCGAGGTTGCCGAACACCATGCGCTGCACGGTGACGGCCGTTCCCAGGTCGTCCGGGATGCGCTCGCGCCGTCGGTACAGCGCGGCGCGTTCGACGTTCCAGGACCGGAAGACGGCGAGGATCGCCTGCTGGAGCTGCTGGGCGGGGGACTGCGGGAAGTCGCGGCCGGTCTCGTCCCGGATCAGGCTCTTGTACGTCTCCACGAGCCATGCGAGGTCGCTCGCGTCGAGATGGAGGTCGTCGGGGGCCTCGCGGGCGTCTTTCAGTAGGGTCATGGCCTCCTCGAACAGGACCGGATCGACTCCCAGCACTGTGCTGCCGTACATGTGGACGAGCCGGCGGTAGGAGTCCCAGGCGAAGCGCTCGCTGCCAGACACCTTGGCCAGGCCGAGCACGGAGTCGTCGTTGAGGCCGATGTCGAGGACCGTCTCCATCATGCCGGGCATCGAGAAGCGTGCCCCGGAGCGGACGGACACCAGCAGCGGGTCGTCACCCTGCCCGAGCTGCCGCCCGGCGCCCGTCTCCAGCGCCGCAAGGTGTCGGTAGACCTCCGCCGACATGCCCTCGGGTTCCTCGCCGCTGGCCAGGAACGCGCGGCAGGCCTCAGTGGAGACGATGAATCCCGGCGGTACGGGCAGTCCCAGCCGGGTCATCTCGGCCAGGTTCGCGCCCTTGCCTCCGAGGAGGCCGGCCAGGTCACGGCCACCGTCCTGGAAGTCGTACACATAGCGGACCATGACGCCACTCCTCGGCTCCGAGGTCTTGTGCTTTCCAGCCTGGAAGAAAGTGCCGCGCCGGGGCAGGTGCCCTCCGTCCCATGGCGTGGGCCGACCGGCCCTGAGCGCCGGGGACGCGGCCCGTTCGGACGCCGCGAGGCGGTCCTCGGCCACTGGTACGGCCGTGCTGCTCGCATCGGCAGAGGACGGGTAGCGTGGGCAGTGACCGCGACAGTCCGGACTCGTGTGCGAGGGGCTTGGAGGAGCGGCGTGGCAAGCGGAGAAGAGCCTGGTGTACGACTGCCCCAGCTTAAGCTGGACGAGCTGCTGGAGGAACTGGAGGCCCGGATCGACGCGGCCCGCGGCACCCGGGACCGGGTTCACAGCTTGTTGGAGGCGGTGCTCTCCGTCGGCCGCGAACTGGACCTCGAACAGGCACTGCACTCCATCGTGGAGGCAGCCGCCGTGCTCGTGGACGCCGAATACGCCGCCCTCGGCGTCATCGGCCCCGACGGCAAATCCCTCTCGGCCTTGCACACCGTCGGGGTGACCGAGGAGCAGATCGCCGAGATCGGCCCCTTCCCGGAGGGCCACGGCATCCTCGGAGAAGTGATCCGTCACCCGGAGCCGCTCCGACTGGAGAAGATCTCCCAGCACCCGGCCTCGTACGGCCTCCCGGCCCACCACCCGCCGATGAACAGCTTCCTGGGTGTGCCGATCCGGGTCCGGGATCAGGTCTTCGGCAATCTGTACCTGACGGAGAAGCGCGGGGGTGCGCAGTTCGACGAGGAGGACGAGTCGGTGCTGTCCACGCTGGCCGTGGCGGCCGGTGTGGCGATCGACAACGCCCGGCTGTACGAGGAGTCCCGGCTGCGCGAGCGCTGGCTGCTGGCGAACGCCGAGATCACCCACAGTCTGATGTCCGGCAGCGAACACGCCGCCACCCTGAAACTGATCGCAGAGCGGGCACGAGAGATCATGGGGTCGGCCCTGGCGGCGGTGGCGATGCCTATGGCGGCCACCGAGTCCCTCACCGTGGAGATCGCCGTGGGCGTGGACGCGGCGGCACACCGGGGGCTGGTGCTACCCCTGTCCGGAACATTGATGGGCCTTGCCTTCTCCGCTGCCGCGTCCGTCACCAGCGACGACGTGCACCAGGACGAGAGGATCTCCCCAGATCCGCCGCGTTTCCACGGGCTGGGCCCCGCTGTGGCCGTCCCCATCGGCACCAGGGATGAGGGCGTGCGCGGCGTGGTGCTGGTGGCGCGCAACACCGGCGCGCCGGTCTTCTATGGCGAGGAGACCCAGAAGCTGCAGGGCTTCGCCGCGCAGGCCGCGATCGCGATGGAGCTGGCCGAGCGCCGCAAGGACGCAGAACAGATCGCGGTTCTCCAGGACCGCGACCGGATCGCCCGGGACCTGCACGACCTGGCCATCCAGCGGCTCTTCGCGACGGGCATGACGCTGCAGAGCGCGGGCCGCTTCATCGAGCATCCCGAGGCCGCCGAGCGGGTGCTGCGGGCCGTGGACGACCTGGACGAGACCATCAAGATCATCCGCTCGACCATCTTCGGGCTGCGCGCCCGTGCGGCCGCCGTCGACGCCGGGTTGCGAGCCCGGGTCGTAGACGTCGTCGGCGAGAAAATCCCGCTCCTGGGTTTCACACCCAGCGTTCGCATCGAGGGTCTGCTCGACACCGATGTCCCGCAGGAAATTGCCGACCACCTCGTGGTCGTCCTCTCCGAGGCCCTCACCAACATCGCCCGTCACGCCCGCGCCGAGCGGGCACAGGTGGTACTGACGACCGACGGCCGGGAGGTCACTCTCACGGTCGCTGACAACGGTGTGGGCATCCCGCCTGGCGGACGGCGCAGCGGGCTGCGCAACATGGCCGAGCGCGCCGAGCAACTGGGCGGGCACCTCGACGTGGCTGGCCCCGACGGAGGAGGTGCCACACTGCGCTGGCGGGTGCCCCTGCCCCCCACGTAGGAAGCGGACACTTCCCTGGCGCGGGGGCGGAGTCCGGCAGGCCGTGTTGGCGCACCACACGGGCAAGGGGCCCAGGGACGGCCCACTCGGCCCATGTTCCGCGACCGCTCGCCGGTGCAGCCTGAAGGCGTCGTGAGACGGCACCTCGGCTCCCTGGAGGACGCCATGAAGGGCACTCCCACCGACGTGAGTGACGTGATGACCCGCACGGTCGTCGCCCTGCGCACGGGCGCGGTCTTCAAAGACATCGTGCGGACCATGCAGGAGTGGAGGGTCAGCGCCCTCCCCGTGCTGGACGACCGTGGACACGTCGTCGGTGTCGTCTCCGAGGCCGATTTGCTGCCCAAGGAGGAGTACATCGAGGGCGCCACGGGCCGGTACGGGCAGGAGGGCCGCAAGGCGGACGCGGTGACCGCCGGCGAGCTGATGACCGCTCCGGCTGTCACTGTGACACTCGACGCCACCGTCGCCCACGCCGCGCGCGTCATGGCTCGCAAAAGGGTCAAGCGGCTACCGGTGGTCGGCTCCGACGGGACTCTCCAGGGCATCGTCAGCCGGTCCGACCTGCTGAGCGTCTTCCTGCGGGACGACTCGGAAATCGCCGAGGACGTCCGGCACGAGGTCGTCGCACGGCTCTTCGGTGCACACGCCGGTGCGATCCGGATCGAGGTGCGCAACGGTGTCGTGACCCTCACCGGCCGGGTCCGCGAAACCGCTCTGATTCCGCTCGCCGCCCCCCTTGCGCGATCCGTCGCGGGCGTGGTGGACGTGCACTGTGCGCTCAGCGGCACGCCCCGCCATCCGGACCTCGACCCGGACCTGCCGGACCCGCAACGGTCGGCACCTGACTGACGGAGGCAGATCGCAAGCCGAAGGAGGGGCACGCCGATGACACGGACCTCTCCCATGACCGTGAAACGCCGGCCGCGGCGCGCCCGGCATCAGCAGGCACGGGACCATGGCCCAAGGCGCAGTCCCACGGTACCGACGCAGCGAAGGCTCAGCCCCACGGTCGACTGAGCTGGACGGCCGGACGCATCGGCGCATGCCGATCGGCTTCGCCGAGGGCGTCACCCGGCGTCGGAGTCGGCGGCGGTAAGTCGGCAGTCCACGCCAACGACCCCTTCCACGCCCCGAACCAGGCGCTCGGCCAGTGGAATCCGCGCGGCGTCCCCGATGCGTCCCGTCAAGGTCGCGACGCCGTCGCTGACGACGATGTGGACGGGCTCGACCGGGGCCGGGAAGAGAACATCGACGATGTCGCGTCGGATCTCGTCCGCCAGATCGTTGTCGGGACGCAGGAACACCTTCAGTAGATCCCCGCGACTGACCACGCCTTCGAGGACGCCCTCGGCATTCACCACGGGCAGCCGCTTGACATGCCGCAGCGCCATGATCCGTGCCGCTTCGGCGAGTGTGGCGTCTCCATGAATGGTGACGGCCGGGCTGCTCATCAGCTCCTCGGCGGACACCGCCCCGGCCTTGGCCAGGTCGGGCATCCGGCGCAGCTGAGTGAAATCAGGATCGCTGTCCCGGAACTCCTCCTTGAGCAGCAGATCGGCCTCGGAGACCACCCCGATCACCCGCCCGTCACCCACCAGCACTGGAAGGGCACTGACCCTCCACTGCTCCATGCGTTCGACGATGTCCTTGAACAGAACCTTGCGGCCGATCGCGAGGACGGCATGAGTCATCACGTCGCTCACCCGGTGGGGGCTGCTGTCCATGCTGTCCTCCCATGGCCGTTTGGCCGGACGGAGCGTGCGCGCGGTCACGATAGGTCACCGCTGCCGTAGGGCGCGTAGAGGTCGAGCAGCCGGACCCGGGTGGCGTGCAGCCGCTGGGCGACCACGCGTCCCACCCACACCGCTACGGCCCGCCCGAACGCCGGATCCGCGGTGCACATCGCGCGCACCGCCTCGGCGTCGAACTCCCAGGCCCGCACCGGGGTCATCGCCTCGGCGCCCAGGTGCCAGAGATGTGGCGGGAAGTGCCAGGACCAGCCGACCAGTTCGCCGTGCCCGAGTGACTCGACCACGGCCGGGCGGCGACCGGGCACATGCAGATCGAGGGCGACGGTTCCGGTGCGGACGATCCAGAAGCGGTCGGCGTGCCGGCCCTCCTCGAACAGGCGCGTCCCGGCCTCGAAGGAGACCTCGCGGGCGAGGCGCATCAGCCGTTCGCGGTGCACGGGCTCGAGCGCCGTGCTCATGGTGGTCGCGGAGGTCATCGCACCGGCTCCCTTCCTGGGCTGTCGATCCCAGCCTGCGCGACCTCGGCCGCCGACGCCACGGGCCGCCCGGACCGGGCCGTGGGCCCTTCGGCTCATACCGCGCGGTGCGTCGCCGGGTCGGCCCCCATACACCCGACCCGAGCCGGTGCCGCTCACTCGAATGGGCCGCCCCGCCCCCTTGTCGGGAGTCTTCGGCCCCGTGCGCCCCGCCCGCTGGTCCACGCACGCTGGACACACCCGCAGTGGAGGGAGAACGATCATGAGCGTCTCCACGCGCATCGCCGTCATCGCGGTCGGTGACCCGTCCCGGCACGACGAAGGGGTCGGCCGGGCGGTGCTGTCCCGCCTGCGCGAGCGGACGCTGGAGAGGCCCTTCCCGCCGGGCACCGTACTCGCGGAGTGCGACCTCGATCCGGGACGGCTGATCCGGCTTTGGGACCACACAGCCTGACCGTCGTCCGGGAGTCGGCGCGCACCCGACCGGGGAACCCCGGCCACATCCAGAGAGCGGCCATGCCCGGGTCCTGATCGACTGCGGCCTCTTCCAGGGCCTCGCCGACCTTCGCCGACGCAGCTGGCGCGGCCTGACCTGCGACGCGGGGGGCATCGAGGGCGTCGCGATCACGCGTGCCACCATTGCGGCTGTCTGCCGCGGCTGGTCCGCCACGGCTTACGCGGCCGGGTCGTTACGACGGATTCAGCTGGACGTCGTTGCCGAAGTGTTTGGCCGCTTGTCACGACGATAGGTCCGGTTGGCCCTGTTGTCGCAGGCCTGGTGCAGGGAGGCTGTTGCTGTTGGTGCGAGCGTCGGCATCGCGATGTCGGTCGTCCGACTTGATCCCACCTCGATGTGCGGACGCAGTCGGCGCCCAGGTCCTCCCGCTGAGAGGAGAAGGTGACATGAATCGGCGCATCATTGCAGCAATCGACGGTTCGCAGGCTGGCCTGGCAGCGGCGGACTGGGCAGCGCGGCAAGCTTTGTACCGCAGGGTGCCCTTGTCCCTGGTGCACGTGAGTTGCGCACAGCCACCGCGAGAAGCGATACCGGTCTCAACCTCTTCACCTGAGGGCGAAGTATCCCGGCTGATCTCGGAGAAGACTCATCGAGACATGATCCACATCGATCTGGATGTCTTGACTGTCCAGTTGGCAGGAAATCCGCGCAGGGTGCTTCTCCATGAGGCTGCTGATGCTGAGATGCTTGTACTCGGCTCACGACCCCTCACTAGTACGAAAGGCTTCCTTCCAGGGAGTCTGGGGCTGTACCTGGCTGCTCACTCGGACCGGCCTGTGATCATCGTTCGGAAACCTGAGGAGACCGCTGCGGGAGGCTCCGCGCGTGCCTCCACCGTGGTGTTGGGCCTCGATCCGGAAAGTCAGGCAGACGAGTTGGTTGATTTCTCCTTCCGTACAGCGCAAGCGGCCGGGGCCAGCCTCCGCATCGTTGTCGCCGCAGCTCCGCCGGTCTTCCCACTGCACCATTTCGTACCGGTGAGTCCCGAGGAGAGAGTGCAGTTGGAGAGTCGCGAACGCCCAGCGCTTGAACGAATACTCAAGGGCTGGTCTGAGAAGTTCCCGGAGCTTCGGGTCGACGCCGCCATCACTGTCGGACATGCGGATGAGGTACTGGTCGATGCCACCCAGAGCGCAGACCTTGTCGTTGTGGGGCGTCGACGCGCCGTCGGCCCGCACCATCTCGGGGCCATCGCCCACGCAGTGCTTCACCATGCATCGTGCTCGGTTGCAGTAGTTCCGCATGACTGAGTAGAGCCCACTACTCAGTCACTGTCCTCACTACAAACCCGTGCGAAGCGATTCACGCCGAGGAACTCAAGATGCTCCCTCGTGTGAATGGCCAGCTGACGGGAACCGGAATTTGCTGCACCCCCTGGCGTCACGCAAAATAGCGAACATCACCCCACGTGAGAACCGACAAGAGCCTCTTTGCCGAGCCTCCGTGGCAGGCAGCTTCGTCCACAGACGACTCGATGGCGAGCAATGCTCACGACCTGTGGATCGGTCTCGGGCTGGACGCGAGGGCGTACCCTCCCCGGTTGATCGACTTCTGTTCATCGAGTACGCCGGGGTTGCACCGTCGGTCGGGAAAGCACGCCCCGTTCTGAGCGTAGTGAATGCCGATGGAACGACTGAGAGGTCGTTTTCTCCCGTTGTTTTATCCCGGATTGCGGCTTTGATTCAGTGGTGTCGAGTTGCGCCAGGAGATGGTCGGTGAGGCGTCGGGCCATGAGGTCGGTCATGGCGATGTGGATCATGGCTTCGGAGCGGTGCGGGTGGGTTTCGTAGTCGCGGGCCAGGCGGCGGTGGAGCATGAGCCAGCCGTAGGTCCGCTCAAACGCCCAGCGTTTCGGGATGGGAGTGAAGCCTCTGGTCCCGGGCTTGCGTTGGCTGATTTCCATGTCGATGCCGAGGGCGGCTGCGTGCTCGACGAGGTGCTGGCGGTAGCCGCCGTCGACCCACACTTTGCGGACGCGGGGATGTTCGGCGGCGACCTGGTCCAGGAGCTGGGTGCCGGCGATGGAGTCCTGCACGCTCGCCGCGGTCACCAGCACGGCGAGCAGGAGGCCGATGGTGTCGGTGACGATGTTCCGCTTCCGCCCGACGATCCTCTTCCCGGCGTCGATGCCCTGGCATGAGGCGGGCACGCTGGTGGAGGTTTTCACGCTCTGCGCGTCGATCACGCAGGCCGACGGTTCGGCCTCCCGCCCTTCCTTCTGTCGTAAGAGTTGCCTGAGCAGGCCGTTGAGCTGGGCGAACACGCCTTCCTGCTGCCAGCGGGCAAAGTAGCCGTAGACCGTGTTCCAGTGCGGGAAGTCGTGCGGGAGGTAGCGCCACTGGACGCCGGTCCGGTCCACATACAAGATCGCGTCCACGATGTCGCGCAGGTCGTGCTCGGGCGGCCGGCCGAAGTCGAGGGCCCTGCCGCGGCGCTCGAAACGCCACGCCGCCAGGACCGGCTCGACCAACTCCCAGCGGGCATCGGACAGATCACTTGGGTAAGGGTGTCGCCTGGCCATGCTTCCGGCGTACTGCCCCGAAGTGAATGCGCCCAGTCGCACCGAATCGGCGCCCGAAGCAAACAATCTCGAGAACCGGGCGTTCTGGGATGAGACAGAAACGAGTCGCATCCCACCCCGCCCGTCACCCCTCTGGGCACACAGGGCCCGACCACACGCACCGCCCCTTCCGCACCACCATCCCGCACTCCAAGATTCGCCCCATACCTATTCGAAACAGATGAAAACGACCTCTTAGAAGGCGCTTGGTGCGTTCACCTGGAATCGGCCCGTCGCCTGGGCAATCACGCGCGCCGAGGACGGGCTGCCACTCGACTTCGACACGCATTCGACGCGGCCCAGATCACTCGTAGATCGTCGCCGCTTGCAGGGCTCGTGCGAAGAACCTCCAGTCACCGCTGGCCGGCACCTCGCGGCCGGTGGTGCTGTACCAGCCGTCCGCGTCGTCGATCCATGCCGCCAAGGCCTCCAGGAAGCTCGGGAGGTCCGCGTTCTCCCACGCGCTTCCGTCCTCGGCGTGGCTGCGATGCAGCGAACGAACGAAGGCGGCCAGGTCTTCTCTGGTGTCGACGTGCTCAGGAGAAGTAGTCACGCGCGGACCCTACTTGGCACGCCGGCCCTGGGACCGGTGAGCGCCGCCTTGTAAGTTCGATGCGAGCCCGCTCCGGATGCGGCCGACGACTGGTGCGGCGGCCGGACAGAGTCGCTGGCGTACGCCCTCGTTCGGCGTCGTTGATGTCAGCCGTGGATGTCAGCTGTCCATCAGATCCGGGTAAGGGCAGAGTTCCAGCTCGGCGGTCGGACGGTCAGCCCACTTCCACCAGACGTGTTGGTTGGAGCACCCCCAGACCAGACGGCAGGTGCGGCGGTCGTCCTCCTCGCGGTGACAAAGTGCCATCGCGCCGGCCTTCAACGGGCCACCGCACTGGGGACAGGTCGGTACGGACTCGGTCGACATCCCTGCAACGTACCCCCTTGGCTCCGGTGGTCAGAGTCCTCAACTTGGGAAGCTAAGGGCATCTAGGGCTTACTCCCGGCCTGACCTGCGGCGGAGAGGCGGGAGCACGCGGTAGGCGGTCGATCGGTTGCCCGCTGTTCCTCGTGGTTCCCCGCACGATCTGGCACGCGTCATTCGTCGTCGTATCTCTCCAAGACCATTCCCACGGAGCCTTGTTCGAGCCCGTTGTTCTCCTCCAGGTGGAGGTGAGTGCCGTCCGGCGTGCCGTCCTGAGCGAGAGTGAGGAGGTGGCCGGCCAGAGTCTTCAACCCGGCAGCGTTTGCCTCAATGACGATCTCGCCACCCAGGTTGCGGACCTCGATGCGCGCGCCTTCCTCCCACGTGGAAACTCTGGTGATTCCATCGGTCGCCGCGCTCACGCGAGTGTTCATCGACGGAGTAGCGCTAGCTTCAGGGGCCATACCCCAAGCATCGCGTACCCCGGGCCAGTCACGACGCCGAGACATAAGTGATGACCTCTTCGTCCCGAAAACGGCGGGAAGGCCATTGGTGGTTCTCGGATTGCTCAATCAGTCGTGGACGGCTTTAGAGGTACAGCTTCGGTTGCTGAGGTTGCTGTATTCCGCGCTGTACTGCTTCGGCCTTCTGACGGGCGTGGGCGAGGTTGTTGCGGCTGGACAGAGTGTGGGGGTGGGTGTCACCCAAGACCTTCTCGCGCTGGGCGAGGGTAGCTTCGTAAAGGGGGATGGCCTGTCCCGGATTCCCCGCCGACTCATAAGCACTAGCGAGGTTGTTGCGGCTGTTCAGCGTGTCGGGTGGGTGTCGCCCAGGACCTGCTCGCATTGGGCGAGGGTGGCTTCCAGCAGGGGGATGGCCCGTCCCAGTTGACATCCATCACAAGATCATGATCGCGGATGGCTACTCGGCGTCACCGCCGACTACGGGCCAGACCCGCTCGCTTTACAGACCCCTCGTGGAGTGGGTCACCATGCTGATCGTCACCCGTGAGGGTGACCGCCGCTGCAAGCTCCGAACGATTCAGCAGGTCCGGTCACGTCCACAGCCGGTTGAGCCAGTCGATCTGCGTCACATTCTCCGTGGCACTCAGAGCGGAAGTCTCAGCGCGAGCAGCAACGACGGCCCCGTCTATTCCTCGCTCGCGGGGTGCCCAGCCACCTACGCAGGCCGTCATTCAATGCTGCTATCTGGATACATGCAACACGGTGCGTGATCCCGGACGTCAGCACGGACGAGGCACTCCGCCAATGGATACGATCCGGTGGCGTTACGCACCCAGGGCGTCCACATTCCACAAGGGTGCCGCCCAGCCAGCAGTGCGCGTTCCCAGGCAGCCGCAAACACTCACTCGGCCCAGGGATCGAAGCCAGTGCCGAGGACATTCTCGAGAAGAGTGCGCATCTGAGCCGCCGGCTCAGCGCCGAACTTTCCCTCGAACTCGGCTTGCACGCCCTCCCAATGGGGAAGTGCCGCCTTCATCCGCGCCAGACCCTCCGGCGTGATCATCACGCTCCGCGCTCGGCGATCGGCGGCCGCCGTCTCGATGGTGACCAGCCCCTCACGCGCGAGCGGCTTGAGGTTGGACGCCATCGTCGTACGGTCCATGGCGATCACGTCGGCGAGACCGCTGATCGTCATTTCTTCGCGCACGCTGAGCTGTTGCAGGATGCTGAACTGCGTGGCCCGCAGGCCTAGCGGCGCCAACGCCTTGTCGTAGGTCGCGCCGAGATATCTCGATGCCTTTCGCAGCGCGAGGTTGTTGCACTCATCAGCCTTCGACGCTACAGCATTCATCGTCTCCTCCAGAGCTCATCTGCACTATACGAGCAATTACTCTTAAGTGCAAGGTGCCCCCGCGCACCGCAGAGGCGGAGAGCCTCAGGCGCGCAGCTCTTACCCCTTCCGCAATACGAGTATATATCCCTAATTTTCGTCATCGTCTCGACGCCTGTACCAAGAGCCGCCAGACGTGCACAGGAGGTCACGCGCGCAAGACAACCTGCGTGGTCCACCTATACCGGAGTCGGAACACTACGCGGCTTCCGCGCAGCAACACCGATCCGAGCGCTGAGCCTGAGCGCTGCGCTGCTGAACCTGAGCAACTCCGTGAAAGGAACCAGCATCAACCCGTCGACATTCGAATCGCACAACCAGGCAGAACTGGCGCGACGCCGCCGTCGCATGGGCCAGCCCTCACCACGGGTCTCCCGCCGCGGGTTTGTCGGCGGCGCGGCCGCGGTCGCCGCTGGTGCCGCACTCACCGGAGTTGCAGCGCTGCCCGCCGCGGCCACTCCCCGGCAGACACCGAAGCTATTCGGCTCGGTATCCGGCGTCCCATGGCTCCCCGCAGGGTTTCGGCAGACATTCACCAACCAGCTCATGCACGCCGGCGGAATACGTGAGCACGCCATCATCGGCGGTGACGGGCCTCCCCTGCTCCTGATAAACGCCTGGCCTCAGAACTGGTACGGCCTAGTAGGACTCCGTTAGGTCCTTCTTGATCTTGTTGTCGTGCGGGCTCTGGCGGGGAGGGGTTGTTGGCAGCTGCTGCAGATCCCGGTCCAGCACCTCAGGGTGTCTTGGAGAGCGTCGACGGTCTGGTAGAGGGTGGGGCTGGTTGTGGTGCTTTTGGGGCGAGGCGCTGTTCGGTGAGGAAGGCCTGGGCGGCGGTCACGAGGGTGACGTGGTGGTGCCAGCCGGGCCAGGATCGGCCTTCGAAGTGGTCCAGGCCCAGGCCGTGCTTGAGCTCTCGGTAGTCGTGCTCGATGCGCCAGCGGACCTTGGCCAGGCGGACCAGATCGGCGATCGGGGTGTCGGGCGGGAGGTTGGACAGCCAGTATTCGCTGGGGGCTTCGGCTCCGGCGGGCCATTCGGCCAGGAGCCAGCAGTCGGGCAGGACCCCGTCCCACCAGCCCTGTCCGGCCGAGGCCGATGCTTTGATCGGTCGTTCGACGGCCTTGCCGGCAGGACGCACGCGCACCGCCGCGAAGCGGGAACGTAACTCCCCTTTCGTACCCTTGCGCCACGTGAGCGGGGTGAATGCCTCCTGCCCCAGAGCCGTGGCAAGAGCCGCCACTGACGGCGCCTTCTGGCGGTATCGCGGCTGGGGCCAGCAGCCGATATCTCCCTTGCGATCCGGGGCGATGGGTTCCGCGTCGAGCGGGTGGGCGCTCACGTCCGACCGGATGGACAGGACGTAGGTGAGTCCTCGTTCTGAGAGGGCGGCTCGTAGGTGTGCGTTGGTGCCGTAAGCGGCGTCGGCCACCACCGCCGGCGGTGTCATTCCCCAGTCCGCGAGAGTGTCGAGCATGTCGAGTGCCAGCCGCCATTTCTCCCGGTGCGTGACCTCGGGCGGAATCTGGGTCCTGGTGCGGCGGTGGCTGTCCGCGGCCCAGTCCTCGGGCAGGAACAGCCTCCACTGCAGGGGGCACGAGGCAGTGTCACTGGCGGCATGGACACGGACGGCGACCTGGCAGTTCGCCCGTTTGCCCAGAGCTCCGCAGTACTGCGGAGCCACACCGACCGACATCCGCCCGTCCTTCGGCATCGACACATCGTCGATCACCCACGCCACCGGGTCGACCAGCGGCAGCAGCCGTTCATTGATCCGCCGCTGCACAGGCACCGGATCCCACGTCGACTGGTTCACAAACTGCTGCAGATTCTGCTCATTGCCGTCCGGCAGCCGCTCCGCCATCGCCTGGATCGACTTGCGACGGCCGTCCAGCATCAGTCCCCGCAGATAACAGTCACCCTTGGCCCGCTGGTCCTTCCGCGGCACCGAAGCAAACACATCGGCCACGAACAACGCCAACGTCGCCCGAACACGCCTCACTTCACGCAAGTCCACACACCCAACATGCTCTTGATCAGCGCAAACCGAAAGACCTAACGGAGTCCTACTAGCACATGGTCATTCCGGTGCTCGCACGGCAATACACGGTCATCGCCGTCGACCAACGTATATCGGCCTGACCGACAAGCCCCGCGACGGCTACGACACCGCCACGCTCGTAGGCGATCTGGCCGCACTAAGAGGCCCTAACAGAAGCTGTTGATCATGTGACTTTCGGTTGGGATGGTCGTTGGTCTGGTCGTGGGAAAGCGTCAGTCGCGACCGTGGATCGTGTCGGATGAACTGTGGTCGCTCATCGAACCGTTGTTGCCCGTGCCGGCACCGAAGCTGGCGGAGGGCAGACCGCGTGTGCCGGACCGGCAGGCCCTGTGCGGGATCCTGTTCGTCCTGCACACCGGGATCCAATGGGAGTACCTGCCGCAGGAGTTGGGCTTCGGCTCGGGCATGACCTGCTGGCGGCGTCTGGCCGCCTGGAACGAGGCCGGAGTCTGGGACGCGCTGCATCTTGTGCTGCTGAAGAAGCTGCGGTCGAAGGACAAGCTGGACTGGTCGCGGGCGGTGATCGACTCCTCCCATGTCAGGGCAGCCCGACGCGGCCCAAAAGCGGACCCAGCCCGGTCGACCGCGCACGACCAGGCAGCAAGCACCACGTCCTGACCGACGCCCAAGGCATCCCCCTCGCCGTGTCGCTGACCGGCGGAAACCGCAACGACGTCACGCAGTTGCTCCCGTTGGTGGACAAGGTTCCGGCCGTGGCCGGACGCGTCGGCCGGCCCAGACGCCGCCCCGACGCACTACTCGCCGACCGCGGCTACGACCACGACAAGTACCGCCGCCTGCTATGGGACCGCGGCATTCGCCCGGTCATCGCCGAACGAGGTGTGGAACACGGCTCCGGCCTGGGCGTTTTCCGCTGGGTCGTCGAGAGGACCATCGCCTGGCTGCACGGCTTCCGCCGCCTACGCGTCCGCTGGGAACGACGAGACGACATCCACGAAGCCTTCCTCGGCCTCGCCACCTGCCTCATCACCCACCGCCACGTCCAACGCCTTTGTTAGGACCTCTAAGGGCCCGCAGAGAATCAACATGCTGATTTGGTCTCCGTGGGGCTGCTGTTTGCGAGGAACGCGGTGACGTCAGCGGGTGTCCGGAACCTGGCTGTCGAGGATGGAACGGTGTAACCGTGCTCGGAGAGGAGGGGCTGGACTTGGCGCACGGCCCTGGTAAGGGTGCTGCCGTTGACTCCGAAAAGCTGGGCGAGCAGGTCTCGGGTGCCAAGTTTGCGCAGGTAGAGCACGGTGGCCAGCACCCTGTCGGCGGTGGTCAGCCTGTCCTGGGCCCCCGCACCGCGAGCGCGGATGCGTTCGCCTCCTCTTTGCTGGAGCCGTGCCTGCTCACGTAACTCCTCCAGCTTCTCGGCTAGTTGGTTGACGAGCTCGTCCAGCGCTGGTTCGGGCATGCCGGTCAGCTCCGGGTTGCGCAGACATCCCCTGCAGGGCCCCGGGGGCGAGCATCCGGCTGATGCGTTGGCGTTGTCGCGAGGCTGTGGGTGGAGGGTGTAATTCCAGTCGCCGTGGAAGCGATGCCGGTGCAAGGGCAGAGCATCGATATCGCTGTCGGTGACCTTGATGCCAGTGTCGTAGGTGCCCGGGTCGAGTTCGGCGTGGACTCTCAGCCCGGTGCGGGTGGTGGTCGCCGCGATGCTGTTCACGATGACGTCGTGGCTGGTCAGCGGGCGGCCTCGCCAGTTCATGCTGATGTGGGAGAACAGCCGGTGCTCGATCTTGTTCCACTTCGAGGTGCCCGGCGGCATGTGGCAGACCGTGATGTCCAGGCCCGTCTCGGCGGCAAGGGCTGAGAGCTCGGTCTTCCAAGCGCGGGTGCGGTATCCGTTGGACCCGCCGGCGTCCGCGGTGATCAGCAAACGGGTGGCGGCAGGGTAGTCGTGCCGACCGCGGGCCTGCCACCAACGGCGGATGGAGGCAACAGCGAACGCTGCGGTGTCATGATCGGTGCCGACACTGACCCAGCCGGTGTTCGCGGCGATGTCGTAGATCCCGTACGGGATCGCCTTTCCCGGTCCCCGCCGGTCCAGGAAATCGTGCGTCTTGACCAGCACCGGCTCACCGGCAGGCCGCCATTGGTGGCCCGCGTTCTTGTAGTCGCCTACCAGCTCCTTCTTCTTGGTGTCCACGCTGATCACCGGCTGTCCGCCGTCAATGTGCTGCCTGGCCCGCTCGTTGATGTAGCGGAACTGGGCGTCCCGGTCCGGGTGTTGCTTGCCCTCGAGGGTCTTGGCACCAGCCTGCAGGCTGAAGCCCTCCTCACGCAGCAGGTCCCCGACCGTGTCCGCACTCACCCTGTGCCCCTCGCGGGAGAGCTCAGCCGCGAGATTCCTGGTCGACTTCACCGTCCAACGCAACGGCGACATCGGATCGCCTCGTTCATCGGGTTCCACCAGTGCCAGCAGTGCGAGCCGCAACCCCGGATCAAGGTCCACGGCCTTCTTGCGCCCACCACCGGGCCTGCGTACCCGGCCCAGAGGCTCGTCGCCGGCCTCCAGCTCGCTCACGCCCTTGCGGACCGTCGTCTCACTGACCTCGGCCGCCCGGGCAACCGCCCGGATACCACCGTGCCCCAGGACCCGGGCCTCGGCCCCCATCAGCAGCCGCCGCTGCCGCTCATCAAGGTGCGGGAACAACACCCCGAACTTCACAGCGAGTTGACTTCGGACCTCATCGGAGACGCTCATACCACAACAACGAGCCGCATCACGGGAAGCAACACCTTGATTCTCTGCGAGCCCTAAGGGCCTGCCGGAAATTAACATGTTGCTTCGCGCCGTTCAGGTCGTTGACCTGGTATGGGTGTGACTGGTGGAGTTCGCGATCAACTTGCCGTGAAGTTCGAGGTGTTGTTTCCGCATCTGGACGAGCGGCAGCGGCGGCTGCTGATGGGAGCCGAGGCCCGGATACTGGGCCACGGAGGCGTTCGGGCGGTGGCACGGGCGGCCAAGGTCAGCGAGACAACGGTTCGTAAAGGTGTGGCCGAGCTGGAATCCGGCGAAGGCCCTTTGGGCCGGGTACGCAAGTCCGGCGGCGGTCGCAAGAGGGCTGCGGATCTTGACCCCGGGCTGCGGCACGCGCTGCTGGCACTGGCCGACGAGCGCGGTGATCCGATGTCGCCGCTGCGCTGGACGGTGAAGTCGACCAGGAGTCTGGCAGCGGAGCTCACCCGGCAAGGACACCGAGTCGGTGCGGACACGGTCGGGGTCCTGCTGCGCGATGAGGGCTTCAGCCTGCAGGCCGGCGCAAAAACCCTCGAGGGCAAGCAACACCCGGACCGCGACACCCAGTTCCGGTACATCAACGAACAGGCCAAAGAACACATGGCCGACGGCCAGCCGGTGATCAGCGTGGATGCGAAGAAGAAGGAACTGATCGGCGACTACAAGAACACAGGCCGCCAGTGGCGGCCAGCCGGAGAGCCGGCGCGGGTCAAGACACACGATTTCCTGGACCGGCAAGGACCGGGAAAGGCGATCCCGTATGGAATCTACGACCTCACAGCGAACACCGGCTGGGTCAGCGTCGGCACCGATCACGACACCGCCGCCTTCGCCGTCGCCTCCATCCGCCGCTGGTGGCAGGCCCGAGGCCGGCACGACTACCCGGCCGCCGCACGCCTGCTGATCACCGCGGACGCGGGTGGCTCCAACGGCTACCGCACCCGCACCTGGAAGACCGAACTCGCCGCCCTGGCCGCCCAGACCAACCTCGAGATCACCGTCTGCCACATGCCGCCGGGCACCTCGAAGTGGAACAAGATCGAGCACCGGCTGTTCTCACACATCTCCATGAACTGGCGCGGACGCCCTCTGACCAGCCACGACGTCATCATCGACAGCATCGCAGCGACCACCACCCGCACCGGGCTGACCGTCCACGCCGAGCTCGACACCCGCACCTACGACACCGGCATCAAGGTCACCGACAGTGACATCGGCGCCCTGCCTATACACCGGCACCGCTTCCACGGCGACTGGAACTACACCCTGCAACCTCGGCCCGACAGCACCACCGCGGTCCAAGCCCCACAGTCGACCAGCCTCCCCTGCCCGCAGCCTTGCACCGGATATCTGCGCAGTCCAGAACTCACCGGCATGCCCGAACCCGCCTTGGACGAACTCATCAACCAACTGTCCCAGCCACTCGAGGAGTTACGTGAGCGAGCCCGATCCCAACAACGAGGAGGCGAGCGACTGCGTGCTCGAGGAGCAGGAGGCCAGGACAAGCTGACCAACCCCGCCAGGGTGCTGGCCACCGTGCTCTACCTGCGCAAAATCGGCACCCGTGACCTCCTGGCCCAACTCTTCAAAGTCAGCGGCAGCACCCTCACCAGGGCCATTCACCAAGTCCAGCCCCTCCTGGCCGAACACAGCCGCACCATCTCACCCTCAACAGCCAGGTTCCGCACACCCACCGACGTCACAGCGTTCCTCGCGAACGGCGTCCCCACAAAGATCAAACCGACACGTTAATTTCCGGCAGGCCCTAAGTCCCTAGTGTTCTGCACATGAGAAGGGGTGAGCAACCGTCGTGAATCGTGCCGGATCGGCGGTGGGCGCGGATCAGCCGTTGCTGCCGACTGTGCCGCGCCGAACGGATTATCCCGGGCGCGCGCGTCTGGACGACCGGAAGGCGCTGTCGGGCATCCTGTTCGTGCTGTACACCGGCATTCCGTGGGAGTTCCTGCCCCAGGAGCTGGGCTTCGGCTCCGGCTGGCGCTGGCGGCGCCGGCGTGACTGAAACGACGCGGGAGTCTGAGCCGACGGGCGAGGGCTGACGTGGCGAATGGGACTGTCCGAACTTGAAGGACTCGTCCTGGGGCGACGGCACCCATGTGCCCGCACGGACTGCAAGCTGGTTCAGTCGCTTGTGACCGGGTATCGGCTTGTGATCGCGACGCGGTTGAAGGCGTTCATCAGCGTTGACAGCCAGGCGACCGCCGAGACCTGGTCCGCGGAGAGCACGGCTGCTGCCGCGTTGTAGTCGTCGTCGCTCACGTGCCCCTCGGACACGCGCGCGATCGCCTCTGTCAGACGTAGGGCCGCGCGGTCGGTCTCGGAGAAGTAACCAGTCTCTTCCCACGCGGGCAGCACTGCGATCCGGTCCGGGTTCTCGCCCTTCTTCAGCGCGTCGCGGGTGTGCATTTTAAGACAGAACGCGCAGCCGTTCATTTGGGACGTGCGGATCTTCAAAAGCTCGACCAGAAGCGGGTCAAGGCCTGCCGCGGTGGCGGTGCCTTCCACTGTCGAGGACAGGACGACAAGAGCCTTGTAATTGGCCGGGTGCTGCTTTCCGATGTCAACGCGCTGCTTCTCAGTTTCTGACTCAGTCATGGGTTCCTCCTCTTCGCATGGCCGGACGAATCACAGGGCCGCCCTCAGCCTCGCTTGATCCGTGCCATCGTTACGAGCGGCGGTGATGCGCAATGGGAATTTCGACCCAAAGCTTGTCGCCGCACATTTATTCCCGTCCGGCGCCGACCAGGCGCCCGGTCCTCTCCTGTGCGCGGGGCGGCCTTCGGCCGGCCTCGGGCATCCGGTCAAACGTGGAACTCCTCCATGGACCAGCAGCCCTGGCAGTCAGCGAGCCCGAGGTTGGCCTCGGCGTCGTTGACCGGGACCATATCCCTTCGGCACTGATCCGGCACTTGTCGCTCAGCCGTTCATCCGGGCACTTCCCAGGTACGGCAGGAAAAACAGGAAACGGATTCGCGACATCGCGACGCATTAGGAATATATGCCATTAATGGAAAGCCTCAGCGTCTATGCCGCTCATCTCCTCTTGTCTCAGATTGACAATGGGCGACATGAGTCACTGTCTGGTTCAAGCCCCGTGCAGGACCTCCAGGCTCAGCAAACAGATTACCGGGCCTCGACGGGGCGGCCTTCTTCAGCCGCCCGGGCGGTCTGCACCGGCACGCGAGTGCTGCGCTCATGGACGTGAGGCGCCGGCGTGCGTGCGATCTGCAGGCTGAGCAGTTCCGGGCGGCTGTAGTGACCGCGCGCATCCATTAGGCGCTTGCGCACGTCGATCTGCGCGAAGTCCAGATCGGCGATCACTTCACCTTCGCCGGATGTCAGCGGCTCGCCGACGATACGGCCCTCGGGATCGACGATGGCGGTGAAGAAGCCACCGGAGACCGCACTGACGGGGCCGCCGGTGTCCTTGGCGATCTGCGCCTGCTGGTCGGCATCGAGCCAGGCGGTGGCGTTGACCACGAAGCACGCCGATTCCAGCGCATGCTGGCGGATGCTGACCTCCATCTGCTCGGCGAACTGCTGGCCGCCGAAGGCGCCGGGATACATCGCGGCGTGGATCTGCTCGCCATCGGCGATCAGGGCATAGCGCGCCAGCGGCAGGTAGTGCTCCCAGCATGCGAGCTGGCCGATGCGACCGACGGCGCTGTCGACCGCACGCAGGCCCGATCCGTCGCCCTGGCCCCAGACCATCCGCTCGTGATAGGTCGGTGTGATCTTACGGCGGCGCTGGATCAGCGTACCGTCCGCATCGAATAGCAGCTGCGTGTTGTAAATTGTGCCGCCGTCACGCTCGTTGACGCCGATCGAGACGGCCATGTGGGCCTCCCGGGCAGCTTCGGCGATCGCGTCGGTCTCGGCGGACGGTATGGTCACCGCCTGATCAAGTAGGCGCAGGTGCTCCTTGGACATCATGTAGGGCGGCTGCACGAAGGAGAAGTAGGGGTAGTAGGGAACGACGGTCTCAGGGAAGACCGCGAACTGGACACCCTGCTCACCCAGGTCGCGGATCTTCTTCACGACCTTCTGGACGGTGCCCGCGCGGCTGTAGAGCACGGGACTGATCTGGACTGCAGCGGCTTTTACGACAGTCATGGTGATACTCCTTGCAAATGTTCCGTCGGTACGGCCTGGCGATGCCGCGCGTGCCCGTACAGGCGCGCGATATAGGGGCGGTCCAGGAGGGATGGGGCCCGGCCGAGCGGACAACTCCAGCTGCCGCTATGTGATTACTTGCGGCTAACGCGAACCGCGGCGACCCGCCAACCAATAGGAGTATATGCTCCTATCGGCTAGTCGGCAAGGAGCGGATCCTTCCGAAGCCTTTCGCGACTCGGCGACGCCGAGTCGCCCGGGCGCACATCGCGGCGCCCTGCCGTAGCTGGCAGCTCCTGAGCACCTCGGCAACCACTTCGGCTCGGCGGGAGTCATCCTTACCAGACCCCGCTCGGGGCCATCGGACGGGACGGGAGGGTGGAGGAGCGCCGTGAGGGTCCGCAGGGCAGCGAAAGACGTTGGCGACTTCCTGATCGAGATGGTGGGAGAAGCCGTCGCCGAGGTGATCCTCAGCCTGCTCGCGTGCGCCCTGCTCGGCTGCCTGGCTCTGATCGCCTACCTGAGCTGGTCCTTCAGCCCACGCTTCACCGTCGCGGGGGTCGGGCTGCTCAGCTTCTTCCTCGCCCACGGTGCCTGCAGACCTTCCGCACTCCCTAGAAGGGTCGCCCGTCGGGGCCTCGCCGCCCTGACCGCTGGCGGCTTCACTGTGGCCGCCATGACGGCCCTCTTCCTGCTGCTCTACGCCACAGGCTGCGACTGCCTGTGAGGCCGTTTGGCTCCATGGGCTCAGCCGACCAGTGCAACGCTCTGCGGCCGAATGAACGCTCAGCCATCTCAAGACCGGGGTCGGTCATGCGATGGCTGCTTCGAAGACGCGTGACTCGTAGAACGTGCCTTCTCGGAGCATGGCGAACAGGACGCTGATGTGCGTTGGCGGGCGAGGCGGAGGAGGCCTGGGTGTGGGTTTTGCCGCGGGCGGGTTGCCTGTCGTAGTAGGCGCGGGAGGCGGGATCGGCGTTCATGCAAGCGAAGGCGGACAGGAACATGGCGCGTTTGAGCCGGCGGTTGCCGCCTCGGGCGCGTGTTCGCCGTGGATCGAGGTCCCCGACGATTTCGTGGTCGGGGCGAGTCCGGCGTAGGAGGTGAGGTGGGCGGCGGTGGGGAAGCTGGTGCCGTCGCCGACGGTGACCAGCAGGACGGCGGCGGTCCTGACGCCGACGCCGGGCATCGACGTCAGGACCCGGGAAGGAGGGTGGGCCTCCAGCAGGGCGTTGACCAGGCTTCCAGGGCTCGGCGCTGTACGTGGACAGCGCGAGAGAGCAGGCCAGGCAGGGCACGACAACGTCGAGGGTGCCGGTCCCCGGGACCACGACGGTTTGCTCGTCCAACGCTTCGAAGACATCGTCGATCAGCCGGTGGGCCATGCGCGGGGCCTTGGGCCGGATGAGCTCGACGAGCTTGCGGCGTCCGGCTTTACGCAGTGCGGCCGGGGATCCGTAGCGCTCCAGCAGCCAGGTGACGGCCTGGCGGTCCAGGCGGGGGCCCAGCACGCGCCCCAGCGACGGGTGGAACTGGGTAGCAATCCGCGTATCCGGTCGGAAGTGCGGGTGGCCTCGGCCGCGAGGTCCTGGTCGAAGCCGACGCGGACCGCGAGTTCGGCGGTGATCGCGTCGGTGAGTTCCAGCGCAGGGTGTGCGGCATGGTGCGGGCCACATCCGCGATGACCGCAGGTCCTTCGCATCGGTCTTGGCCTCGCCCGGATACAGGTCGGCGATCCGCCGCATCGCGAGTCCGGGCAGGTAGGCAACCTTGCAGCGCGCGTCCCGGGCGACCGTGAGCGGGAGGGCTCCGATGGATGCGGGCTGGTCCACGATCACCAGGACAGCACCGAACTTTGCGGCCAGTTTGTCGAAGACGGCCCGAAGTTTTCGGCTCGCTGTTGGGCAGCTGCTTGTCGAAGACCTTCTTGCCGGCCGGAGTCAGCCCGTGCCCGTGATGAGAGCTCTTGCCGACGTCCAGGCCGAGGAACACGCCCACATCTTCGGTGTCGAACATCGCCCCCTTCCAGGAGAGTTGAACGTGCCGGCCCCGGCAGTGGTGCCGTACGCGCGCATCCACGTTATGCAGACCTGCCGCCCGCGAGCTGTCCGGCGTTGCGCCGGACCGGGTGGTGGCCGGACCTCTCATCAACGTCTCCGACGGCACCACCCGAGCCCTGTGACACCCCCAGGTCATCCGTTCGACAGGGGGACACAGTCATGCCGGACCCGGAGGCCAGCGGCCCTCTTGCAGGACCGCGGAAAACATAACGGGGGCGACTCGACCGTCACGCGCCCGTACCCCCGGCAATGGACCGGGGGTCACGACAGGTGTCACTCAAGACCCATCCCTTGCCATTCCAGAAGTAGGAGCATATGCTCTTACTGTCCATACCGACAGGCCCTGTCATGACGAAATAGCCCCGACACGGGCGGACCTCGTCAACAAGCGCAAACAACGCGGCGCCGCACACGGTCCACATCGGCAAGATGTGCAGCTCGGTATCCAGGGCAGTCACGACCGGACCATCCGTCACCTCTTTGACAGGTGACATAGGTCGTGCGAGTGCCGAAATGCCACCCCACATAGGTAGTTCACAAGTCGATCGGAGCAGGCGGCAGCCCCGCGCATCCAGGCCGAGGTCCTGGCGCCACCGAATCGACACACCACAGAACGGAGCGGCAAGTTGCCGACTGCATCGAAGATCAACAAGCGGCGTTACCTGTACGCAGCCGCCGGCATCGCCACTGTCGTCGCCGGTGGCCTCGCCATCGCCCCGATGGCCTCGGCCGAGATGACAACTTCCACCAGTGCGCACGCCGTTGACCAGCGCGCGAAAAGTTTCGAACTGGTCGGCAAACAGACCTCGCTCGAAGACCTCGATCTGGGCCGGGCGGGAATCAGCCCGGGTGACCAGCGCGTCATCCACGAAAACCTCTACCGCGACGGTGAAAAGGTCGGCGATCACAGCGTCGTCTGCACCTATACCCGCGTCAATCCGGCCGCGCTCCAGTGCCTGGGCACCTTCTCTCTGCCTGAAGGACAGTTCGCCGCGCAGGCGCTGCTCCACCTGCCCGCCCCGTCCTACGTTGACGTCGGCATCACCGGCGGATCAGGCGACTACCGCAACGCCCGGGGCTTTGTTCGCACTGTTCCTGCCGGTGACGCCGAGAGGCACTTCACCGTCCACCTGAATCGCTGACGGTCGGCTGTCCTACGCCCTCGCCGCCACAGCGCGCCCATCTGACGCTTCTGCAGGTCGGAGGGTCGCGCTCGACCTGGCCGGGGAGCACCTCAAGAGCGGCGGCTTCGAGCAGGCGTGCGCCACCTGGAACCCGATCGTCCACCCTCCGGATCGCAATCCCCGAGCCGGTGTGCAGCTCGCACTGCTCCGCCGCCCCCACCCCTATGAACTGGTGACTCGCAGGTGTGAGATTCACCGACATCTAGAGAGAAAGTTCCCTACATGTACATGAAACTCGAAGTCACCGTGCTGCCTGTTTCCGATGTCGATCGAGCCAAGGCCTTCTATGAGCAGGTGGGATTCCGTCTGGACATCGACATGCCCGCCAGCGAGAACTGGCGCGCGGTGCACTTCACGCCGCCCGGTTCCGAGTGCTCGATCATGTTCGGCACGGGGATCACCTCCGCCGCACCCGGATCGGCCCAAGGCCTGTACCTCGCTGTCTCCGACATCGAGGAGGCCCGCACGGAACTCGTCGGTCGCGGCATCGAGGTGGGCGAAGTCTTCCACGACGCCGCAGGACTGCTTTACCACGGCCATGAGGCCGGAGAGGTCACCCACCGGGTCGAGGGACAGGCGCGCCTGGCTGGCCTGCACCCCGACCGCGCCTCCTACGGCTCCTTCGCCACCTTCAGCGACCCGGACGGCAACGGCTGGGTGCTCCAGGAGATCATGGAGCGGTTCCCCGGTCGCTGACATCTCGTCAGCCACCCGGGAATGACGGGCGCCGACCGGCCCGCAGGGCGGCCGACCCCGATCAGCCCGGGAACACAGCCCCTGCACACCAACAGTCGGATCCCGAACCCGACATATATACGAGTATATGCTCCTTAGTCTTGAGGTCCTGGTTCCGCCCTGACGCTCGAGCAACGTTCGAAGGAAAAATTTTCATGACCATGTCTCCCATGGAGCCGCCCGCGCAGGAAGGCCCCGGATCAAAGCCGGTGTCACACCGTGCCCGGCGCGGGTTGTCCCGACGCGGCTTCGTCGGCGGCGCGGCTGCTTCTGCCGCTGCCGCAGCCGGTCTCTCGCTGGTAGGCGGATTGACTCCGTCCGCCATTGCCTCCCCCGCCGTGCGCGGGCCGAGGGGTTTCGGTTCAGTCTCCACGGCTCCGGGACTTCCGGCCGGGTTCACCAAAACGTTCACCAGCCGGTTCATCCAGGCCGGCGGACTGCGCCAGCACGCGGTCATCGGAGGCGACGGGCCGCCGCTGCTGCTGGTACACGGCTGGCCGCAGAACTGGTACGCCTGGCGCATGGTGATGCCGGAGCTCGCCCGGCACTACACGGTCATCGCCGTCGACCAGCGCGGCATCGGTCTGACCGACAAGCCCATGGGCGGCTACGACACCGCTACCCTCGCCAATGACCTGGCGGCCCTCATGGATGCCCTGGGACACGACCGGTTCGCCGTGGTCGGCCACGACACCGGCATGGTCATCAGCTACGCCCTGGCAGCGGACCACCCCGAGCGGGTCGCTCGGGTGGCCCTCCTGGAGGTCCCCGGGCCGCCGATGCACAACCCCTCGCCGTCGCTGTTCAGCGCCGCCGCCGACAACGACCGGCTTTGGCACATCGCCTTCAACCGGGTAAACCACCCGGCGACCGAGAAGCTGGTCCGGGGCCGGGAAGAGGTCTTCTTCGGATACGAGTTCGACATCCAGGGAGGAAAGAGGCTCCCCGACCGCACCCGTGAGTACTACTACCGCATGTTCTCCGATCCTGAGACTCTGCGCGGCAGCTTCGGCCTTTACCGAGCGTGGGACGCCACCCTCGACCAGAACGACAAACGCGCCCAGACGAAACTGACCATGCCGGTCCTGGCGATCGGCGGAAAGGAAAGCTGGCACGAGTTTGTCGCGGGAGCGATGAAGCCCCTCGCGAACGACGTGCAGGGCGTGGTCGTCCCCGGCGCCGGCCACTGGGTCGCCGAGCAGGCCCCCACGGAACTGCTCACGGAGCTGACCCGTTTCCTGACCCCGTACCGCGGCGCCGACCCATCCCGCTATCGGACGGCCAGACGTCCGGGCATGCCCCGGGCATGACGCCACGCGCTCGACCGGGCGGCAGTGTCACCGCTATCGAGCAGCCCGAGCTCACTGGCGAAGAGCCCCGTACGTTCGCCCGGCTCCTGCGCTGATCCCACCGCAGGGGCCTTCGACCGAGGTCGTCCTGCCCGCCGGGTGTCCCGGCGGGCAGGACCAGAGCGAACGCTCTTGCGTAGTTGTACCCGAGATGGTCAGCCCCCGACAGCCGCACGCCGTCGTGCGGCCTGCCTTCGTTCGCAGGCGCCCCCTCGGACGACTGGCACGCCACGCTTCGCCTCCTTCCAGGAGCGGCGGAACCTTCACCATCCCCGACGGGAGGCATGGATGTTTTCCGACATCGGCCCACTCGAAGTTGTGACGCTGATAGTACTGGCCGTCATTCTTGTCGGGCCCGACAAGCTCCCCAAGACGGTGTCCGACACCATGCGGACCCTGCGCAAGCTCCGCGAGTTCTCGCAGAGCGCTCAGGCGAGCATTCGAGACGAACTCCCCACCGAACTCAAGGACCTGAATCTCGATGACCTCAACCCGACGACCTTTGTGGCCAAGAAACTGCTGGGCGACCAGAGCCAGGGCCTGGGCGACCTGACCGCCGACCTCGGCCTGGAGGACGAACCGCCTTACAGCGCCGGAACCAACACCTCAAAGGGCCTCGCAAAGGCCGCCGCACCCGGCCCGCTCCCCGCGGGCACCGGCCACGGGCCTCGGGAAGCCACCAGCGCGGGGCGATACAGCCTCGACAGGGACGGCCTGTAACCGGAAAGGACCACGGGAGCCTCGCCGTCGGCCCGGCCCGTCAACGCACCGACCGGCACGCAGGGGCTGGCTGCAACATCCGTCCGCAGCCAGGCCACAACGCAGGAGCACCGCCCCTGCGCTTTCAGACCCTCGGAGAGGAAACTCCCATGTTCGGCAGGCTCGGAGCACCCGAGATCCTCCTCATCATCCTCGTCGTCGTGCTCCTGTTCGGCGCCAAGCGGCTCCCCGACATGGCCCGCGCCTTCGGGCAGTCGCTGCGGATCCTCAAGAGCGAGACCAAGGCCATGCAGAAGGACGACGCAGACGAACCCCCGACCGTTCACGGCACCGCAGCCCACCAGTTCGCGGCCGAGAGCCGACACACGGCCCCGGACGCGACCGAGGCAGACACCTCCCACCGGCGCTGAACCGCCGAAGCCACCGACCAGCATCCAGCCGGTGCTGCACTTGAAGGGACCGGGACCGCCCATGCCGATCCAACCAGCACATGACGCCGCACCTATGTCCCTGGGGGAGCACTTGCGCGAGCTGCGCAACCGCCTGCTCAAGGCCGTCGGGGCGATCCTGCTCATCACCGTCGCTGCGGCTCTGTTCTACAAGCAGCTGATCGGATTCCTCATCGATCCCCTGCCCGGCTGCGCTCCTGGCCAACCGGCCGCCGCGGACGACACGGGCCGATGCGGCGTGATCTCCCTCAACGGCCTCCTGTCACCCTTCACCCTCGCGCTGAAGGTGTCGATCACCGCGGGGGTGGTCGCCGCGAGCCCGCTGTGGCTTTATCAGCTGTGGGCCTTCGTCGCACCAGGACTGCACCGCAACGAGAGGAAATACACTCTGGCCTTTCTCGGGGCGGGCATCCCCCTGTTCCCGACCGGTGCCGCCGTGGCGTACTGGACCCTGCCCACCACGGCGCGGGTACTTATCTCCTTCACCCCGGACAACGCCACCAGCCTCCTGCCCGTCGACGACTTCCTCGACCTGGCCACCCGCATGGTCCTCGTCTTCGGACTCTCCTTCGAACTCCCCGTCCTCCTCGTGCTGCTGAACCTCGGCGGCGTGATCAGCGCACGCCGAATGGCCGACTGGTGGCGCGGCATGTTCATGGCCATCGCCGCCTTCGCGGCGCTCGCCACCCCCAGCACCGACCCGCTCAGCATGCTGCTGCTCGCCACCCCCATCAGCCTGCTGTACCTCGCGGCGTGCGCGATCGCCTGGTACAACGACCGCCGCCGGCAGCGCACCGGCACCAGCGGTCCAGGCGGAAGCCCGGACAGCGAGGCGTCCCCTCTCGGCCTCACCCCGGCCCCCCTCGACGCCCCCGCTGACATCTCCGTCAGCTGACTCTGACGAACCCCTTCTCAAGGAGCGGCTGACCGTCGGCGGCCAAGGCAGTTGCTTACGACGAACCCGGGAGGCCGCAGATTGACAGCATTGCCGCAGATGTGTGCGTCCTACCAGATCCCGCTTGGTTGCGCGAGTGGTCGTAGAACGCCACGGGATACTTGTTCGTAGTGACACGCCGGTTCCGGGGCGCCGGGTACCGAGGGGGTGACCTGCGGAACGGCGGACCTTGCCCTCGGCGTTCAGATCGATTCCGCAATCGGGTGTGGATGGGGTTGGGGAACAAGGAAGCGAAGGCCGCGATGCAGGGCGTGATGCCGTGGCTGCCGCCGGCTGGAAAATTGACGGTGGAGGCGTCGTCGACGCTGGACCGGCCGCTGGATGATGACGTTCATGCGGTGCGGTCGCAGCGTTGATCACGCCGATGAGAGACACCAACCCGGCCAACTGGTCCTCGTCGTAGCGGTTGGCCACGTTCACCCAGGCCTTGTCGGTGACGCCACTGGCTGCGTCGGCGATGCGCGTGCCCTGTTCCGCCAGCTCCAAGGGCGCCCGCTCGACCTCGGTGAACACCGTGGCCTCAGTCGCGATCAGGTTGAGACGCACCCAGGTCTCCCCGCCGTGCGGGACGTCCCTTGGTGTGCATGTCGGTGCAGAAGCATCAGCCGTTGACCTGGCCGCCCGGATCTTCATCAGTTCCTGCGTCGCGGCCGACAGAGTCGGTCCGTGATGACCTTGCCTGTCCAGGCGGCACAGCGAACCCCTGCCGTCGACGCCCGATCTCACACACCCCCGCCCCCATGCGCCCGCTCAGGGAAGCAGCCGCGTCAAGAGGGCAGGGGTCCATCACGCCCGGCGTGTTCACGGGCACTTCGGTGACGTCAGCGCGACCGGCGTCAGCCCTCAGCAGCGCCAGAAGCATCGTCTCCTACTCGACACAGGGCTCGAATCCGGTGTGAAGGACGGCTTCGAGGTACGCGCGCAGATGGGCTGCCCCGTCGGCGCCGAAGTTCTCGTCGAACTGCGCCTGCACGGCATTCCACAGTGGTGGCGCCCGCCTTCAGTCGGATCAGGTCGTCCGGCGTGATGGCAGCGATCCGTGCGCGGCAGTCGGCCGCCGATGACTCGACGGTCACCAGACCCTCGCGGACAAGCCGCTTGCGGTTTGAGGCCATCGTCGTGCGGTCCATGGCGATCACGTCGGCCGGTGATCGCTATTTCTCCGCGCACACTCAGCTCCCACAGGGTCCTGAGCTGCGTCGCAGGAAGATCGACCGGGGCCAGGGCTTTGTCGTAGGGTCGCACCAAGGTACCGGGCCGCCTTGCGCAGGGCGAGGTTGTTGCACGAGTCGCCTGGATCTGTCGGCGCAATGGTCATTGTCTCCTCCGGAGCTTCACCCACCCGCGATATGAGCAGTACTCTCAAATGCGACCAGTCACTCTGACGTCAACGGTCACCGAATTCACCCCGAACCGCCCGCTCTCCCCATCAAGATAAATGCGAGCAAAGGCTCACACTTATCGAGTGATGCCTCCTCCTGGCCCCTCCAGCGAGTCTCGCACGCCTCCACCCGAAAGCCTTGTCATGGAAACCCCCATCAGATCCGCGCCCGTACGTAAGCCGACACTCTCTCCGAAGCCCCACCTCACCAGCCGCCGCCCGCCCGATGCGCCCGCCCGGTTTGGCAAGCTGCCGAAGCGAATCCTCCCCGAGGAGATGATCGAAGAACGAGCGGCCACGATGCCGAACCCGGCGATGAGCACATACAACGCCGACGAGTGGCTCGTTCGGAACTGCCTGTGAGCTACATCAGAAATGGAGGATTCCCATGCACGTGCCCAAGCCCCTCATGGCGGTCTCGCTGGCAGTGCTCTCGATAGCTGTCACCCTGAGCTGCTTTACCCAGGTCATCTGACCGCCGGCGAAGGCCTAGAGGCCGGCACCGGCACCGGCGCCTCCCGCTACTCAGGGTCTGCGGGCTCAACGAACGCCGTCTCGGCCCCTTCACAGGCATGGACCACCATCCGGCGAAGGCCGCGTCAAGGAGCTCGTCCGGGCCAGGCCAGCAAAGAACCTTGCAGACCACGCCTGACAGCGCCGATCCCGGAAGCAGCGTCACACCGGAGTGAAGGGGGGAGGTCCATACCTCGTGACGCCACTGTCATGCCTGGTCGTGTCGCCCCCGGATCCGGCCCGCGTTCGGTCGCGAGGTCGGTGCGTGAGGATAGCTGCTTCTCGAGCAGTGGTACTTCCGCGTCCTGTGATGCGAGCCCATTTAACTGTTCATCGCCATGACCATGTTGTGGATCCCGTGGACCGGCACCGGCATGGCGCGAAGAGCCCACTCCATACCCACGTGCTCAAGCTCGTCAACACCATCCCGGGCAGCCGTCCTCAACGCACACGACGGCGGCTTTCCGTGCCGGCCCCGCCGACCGGGGGTGAGCGGTCGTGCGGCCTTCCGGATGGATCCTGACTGCCTAGGGGGGCCGGCGGCGCGCCAGGTGGTGGGGTGGCGGTCGCCGGGTCGGCGTCGTCCGGCTGGTCCGCGGCGTGCCGACTGTGAGTAGCAAGGCCCGAGGGCGTTGTGGACGCCCGGATGCGAGCTCACGGTTCCGGGTGTGTGAGGGCTGCATACGTGTTCATGCAGTGAGGCCGTACACAGTGTGGGTACTGCAGGTGACGGGCCCGGGCGTGTGCCCGACCTCGACCCGGCCGGGGGCACATGGGCGCACATCGACCGAAGCCAGGCTAGCCGGCAGCCCGTCCTGGAGCCCCTGCTCCCATGTACTCGCGGCTTGCGGCTGTGCCGGGGTCGGCCAGCCCTGGTGGCGCCACGTCGGCCGACTCGCAGACTTGCCGTCGGAAACATAGGAGCATATGCTCATATTTATTCACTGGAATCACCGGCAGCCGGTCCATACGTGAGCGGCCGGCGCCGGATCTCCGAAAGAGATACGACATGACGAACGCGGAAAACAGCGACAGCGGTCGCCAGGGACTCAGCTACTACCCATGGTGGCTGGACAGCCTGGCCGACGACGTCACTCTGGAAGGCGCCGCCATGAACGGCACCGCGCGTGGCGCGGAGGCGGTCCGCGCCATCGTGGTCAAGGCCCGTGAACTGTACGAGTTCCAGGACTTCAGCTTCACCGGAGACTTCGGCGACAGCGGCTTCCTCGAGATCTACGACGCTTCGGTCCTCGGCGAACCCATGAAGGTCGTCGTCACAGTCACCCGCAACGCCGCCGGACAGGCCCAGGAACTCGCGGTGCTCCATCGGCCGCGCAACACGCTGCTGCTCTTCTCCCGCGAGATGAACAAGAAGTTCGCCAACACCCCCCTCGCTGAGCACTTCCTCGCCGACGAGTCCTGAGACGGCGATCCCGGGGCAAGCCTTTACAACCCCCAAGGAAATGATCTTCGAGGTGGTTGGATCACCCCGGGGCTGTTGATCTGGGGGTGCGGGGTGGCTCGGCCGAAGCCGTGGGATGTCGATGCCGATCTGTGGGCGGTGATCGAACCGCTGGTGCCGAAGGTTGAGCGTGGGGTTCGGCACCCGGGGCGCAAGCGGCATCCGGACCGGCTGGTGTTCCAGGGCATCCTGTTCGTGCTGCGTGCCGGGATTGCCTGCGAACACCTGCCGCAGGAGCTTGGTTTCGGCTCGGGCATGACCTGCTGGCGTCGTCTGGCCGGGTGGGCCGAGGCTGGTGTCCGGCCCCGGCTGCACGAGGTCCTGCTCACCAGGCTCCGCAGCGCGAACGCCCTGGACTTCTCCCGGGCGGCGGTCGACGGCTCCCATATCCGAGCGTTATAAGGGGGCTCCAAGACGGGACGGGGCCCCCTCGACCGGGCCAGAACCGGCAGCAGGCATCACCTGATCACCGATGCCACCGTCATCCCGCTCGCGGCCACTTTGACCGGCGGAAACCGCAACGATGTCACCCAGCTCATCCCACTCCTTCAAGCGGTTCCGCCGGTGCGGGGCAAGCGCGGCCGGCCCCGGCGCCGCCCGGACGTGGCGCTGGGCGACCGCGGCTACGACCACGACAAGTACCGCCGCCTGGTGTGGGCGCTGGGCGTGAAACCGAAGATCGCCCGCCGCGGCACCGAGTACGGATCGGGACTCGGCGCTCAACGCTGGGTCGTGGAGCGTGCGTTCGCCCACCTGCACTGGTTCCGCCGCCTGCGGATCCGCTGGGAGATACGCGACGACATCCACGAAGCCTAATTCGTTCTCAGCACCCCACACAGAGCGGTTGTCGCTCCAGCGGGCTGTTCGAGTACGGGGGTGGGTCCTCTCCGATTCGGCATGAGCCCGCAGGAGGTGGCTGACGCGCTGAGCGAAGAGCCCACCACCCGGTACGGCCGCTACCCCTTCGGAACGTCATGGGAGGGCATGGGGCAGTGGATCCCGGAGGAGGAGCGCTTCGACCGCGTGGGCGTGACCGCCCACTACTCCAGCAGCCACAGCTGGTCCCCCACTCTCGGTGCTGTCACCGTCCACGGCCGCACCGGCCCCCAGGTCGAATTCGAGAACATCCCGTTGATCGGCACAAACGTCACGACCGTTGACACGGCGTTGATCCACCTCGCGGAAAGGCAGGACCGGGGCTCGGTGGTGGGCTGTCGCGGCGATCTGGGGCTGGATGGTCTGAACATGTATGTACAGGCCACCCGTACCGGCGACACCGCGGTGAGTGAAGCCCGGTTCTGCAAGGCTGAATGATGCCTCGTCACCGCTCAAGTGCCCGTGGGCCGCGAGGGGTGCGGCCATTTCCAGCACGCGCTGCCAGTCGGCGTCCAGGAGGTCCTGGGCGCCGGGGCGGTACTGCCAGAAGACCTGGCGGTAGCCGTTGTCTTCGACGCCGGGGTAGTACGTGCGTAGAACGCCGATGGCCTTGGTCGTGTCGTCCAGCGCGCCGCGTTCCACCGCCCACGCTCTGGCCGGCGTGTACAGGCCGGCTTCTCGTAGCCAGCGCTGGTGGGCGAGTTCTCCGGCGGCCGGCATCGTCAGGTAGTCGGGCGGCGGGACGGCGACGCGGCCGATCTGGGTGTCACCTGAGACACCGGAGGTCGGGCCGCAGGGGTGTTGAGCGTTCTCGGGCGTGAGGGTGACGTCAATGACGTGGATACCGACGAGGAGGGCGGTCACCAGGTGGCCGGCTTCGTGCACCGCGGCGCCTTGCCTGTCTGCTTCCAACGTCAGGGCGAGGACGTGGTTCGCGCAGCACCACCAGCGGGCTCTTGGTGGAAGGAGTGGATCGGGCTGCCGTCCGGCCCGGTACCGAAGAAGCCGGTGTGTATCACGGCATCCAGTGTGCCAGCCCATGATGGGGCAACGCAGTGACGCCCGCCGTCCTACGGCGTTTCCGTTCCGGTTGTGGTTCTCGAGTTTCCTGCGGCGGGATGGCGGGCGACGTCGGCGCCGACGCGGCTTGGTCCGTGGGCCATCAGGCGACGGCCGGGCGCTGGGCTGAGAGCCGGGCCAGGTGTGCCTCGCGCAGCTCCTCCCAGGGCGTGCAGTCCTCCGCTGCGGGCAGGCCGTTGGCGGCGATGTCCTCCAGGACGGCGGCGAGCCGGTCGGCGCTCTCGCGGGTCCTGGCCGCGTACGCGCGGACCGCGTCGGCAGCCGCGGGCTCCAGCTGCTGCCGGCCGTGGTCGGCGGGGACCGGCTGTTCGCTCATCGACGGCTCCAGAGGCAGAACTGGCGTCTGCTCCCACGATATCGCCGATCCGGCCCCTGGGGACCGCTCCGGAGGAACCGACTGATACCAGGAGACCGCAGGGCTACGAAAGAGCACCCGCCGCCCGAATACGGCGGGGGCAACTCGCAGGTCGGGCGTAATGGCGACGTTGCGGTCCAGGCCGAGCGCACGCGCCAGAGGAGTCGAGTCTGTGGGGCCCGGGTCCGGGGCTTCCCTCTCGGCCGCAGACGAGGCCGTCCGGGTCGTACGAGGGGGCCTGGAGGCTGTAATCTGTCGACCATCGAGGTCGGCGACGGCAGCAGCTTCCCCACCGCCACCCACCTCGCCGCCTACGCAGGGACTCGCCCCGGCAACCCGCAACTCGGGCTCCTCGATCCGGGGCGAACAGCACTCCCGGCGAGGAAACAAACAGCTCAAGCGGGCCTTCTTCCTGTCCGCGTTCGCCGCTCTGACCGATCCACGATCGAGGGCCTACTACAACAAAAAGATCGCCCAGGGAAAGCACCACGTCCAGGCCCGCCTCTGCCTCGCCAGACGACGAGCCGACGTCCTCTTCGCGATACTCCGCGACGGAACCTTCTACGAATCCCGGCCAGCCACAGCTGTCTGACCCCCACCAGCGTCGCCGCACACAGGGCAGTCCCATTCGTCGAGCGAGTCCATCACGACAGGGTGATGACAAAAGACGCACGGCCGCATGCCCTCACCGACCTGCTCCTCCACACACGTTTCATCGCTCATGGCGGACAGGGTGACACCGGACCACCTTGACCAAAGACATAGGAGCACCCCCCGTCACATGAGTGTCACGTGTGTCGGCTGCTTCTTCACGGCTGCCCCGGCCGCAGGTCGAGGGTGGCGACCGCGCCGGTGCCGTCGTTCGTGAGCGTCAGCCGGGCGCCGATCACCTGGGCCTGGCCAGCGGCGATGGTCAGGCCCAGGCCGTGCCCGCGGCCGCGTTCAGCGGTGCCGGTGCGGAAACGCTGCGGGCCTTCGGCGAGCAGCTCGGCAGGAAAGCCGGAGCCGTGGTCGCGGACGACGACGGTGGCGGCCTCGACCGTGATCTCGACCGGCGGGCCGCCGTGGACATGCGCGTTGACGACCAGGTTGCTGACGATGCGGTCGACGCGGCGGGGGTCGGTCACGACGACCGAGTGACCGGTGACGTTGAGGCGGGGATCGAGCCCTGTGCGCCGTACGGACTCCTCGACTAGTTCGTCCAGCGGTACCGGCTGCAGCTCTGCCCGTTCCGCGCCCGCGTCGAGGCGGGAGATCTCCAGCAGATCGTCGACCAGGGCGCGCAGCACCTTCACCCGGTCGCGCACGAGATCGCTGGCCTCGCTCTCCGGGAGCAGCGCGGCGGAGGTGACCAACCCCGCGAGCGGGGTGCGCAATTCGTGGGCGACGTCGGCGGTGAAGCGCTGCTCCGCGTGGAGGCGGCCCTGGAGCGCGTCGGCCATGTGGTCGACGGCCGAGGAGATCTCGCTGATCTCGTCGTGCCCCCGGCCGGTGGTCCGCGCGTCGAGGTCGCCGTGGCGGATGCGACGGGCAGTGCCGGCAACCCGGCGCAGCCGGCGCACCACCAGTTCGGCGGCGAGCAGGGTGAGGGGGACGACGACGGCGAGGGTGGCGATCGCCGCGTAGCGCATGTGCCGGTCGAGGGCCTGGCGGCTGAGCAGGTCGGAGATCATGTTGACGTCGACGGCGATCGGGGTGCCGTCGACCTTCGTGGCCGCCCACATGGACGGGCCGCGGGCCGGCTTGCTGACGTCGTACCAGGTGACCGGCGCCGGTCCGGCAGCGAGCAGGGCGAGGAGATGGCCCGGTACCTCGTCGCCGGTGCGGTACCCGGACGGCGGCGAGCTGCTGGGCCGGGTACCGCTGAACTCGGCCTCGGCGACATCCAGTTCGCGCAGGGCGTCGACCCGTCCGATGTTCATCGAACGGGTCTCGGTGCTGCGGTGGACCAGGAGGCCGATGCCCAGGGCCATCGCGCACGCTGCGGCGGCGACCCCCGAGGCAATCTTCCACCGCAGGGATCTAGGGTCGGCCAGACGCCAAAGGGACCGGCCGGTGTCTCCGGGCGGGATCGCGGGGTCCATTACTCGCTCACGTCTCTCTCGGCCCACCGGGCATTCAGCGGCGGAACTTGTAACCGAAGCCGCGCACGGTCTCGATGTGGTCGGCGCCGATCTTCTTGCGCAGCCGCTGCACCGCCAGGTCGACGACCCGGATGTCTCCGTCCCAGCCGTAGTCCCACACATTGCGCAGCAGGGTCGCGCGCTGCAGGGCGATCCCGGGCGCGACTACGAACTCCAGGAGCAGACGCAGTTCGGTGGGGGTAAGGGCGAGCGGCCTGCCGTCCTTGCGGACTTCGAGGCCGCGGGTGTCGACGGTCAGGCCGCGGAAGGCGAGTAGACCCGTGCTGTCCGCGGGGGCGGGCTCGGCGAGGGCGGTGAAGGTGGCGCGGCGCAAAAGGGTGCGGATGCGGGCCAGCAGCACAGTGGTGTCGACCGGTTTGACGACGTAGTCGTCGGCGCCCGCCTCCAGGCCCGCGACCACGTCCGGGGAGTCGCCGCGGGCCGACATCATCAGGATCGGAGCCTGGCTGGTCTCGCGGACCCTGCGGCACAGTCCGATCCCGTCGAGGTGCGGCAGCATGATGTCGAGGAGCAGCAGGTCGTACTCCGTCTCCCTGAACATCTCCAGGCCGGTCAGGCCGTCGGGGGCGGCCGAGACCCGGTAGCCGTAGCGCTCCAGGGACAGGCCCACGGATCTGCGGATCGTTTCGTCGTCCTCGACAAGGAGGATGTGCACCGGGGCGGGCTGGTCACGCATGTGGTCGCCTGAGGTCGTTTCGTGAGTGTTTGTAGGTGTCTGTCGATGTTCGTCTGAGGGCCGTGCTGCTGCTTCCAACGGTATCCGCTGACCGGGCGGGGCCGCGTCCACCATCCCGTCCCGCCCGCGCCGTTCGCCTTCCTCACAATCGCAGGGAGGCCGCGACCGGCAGATGGTCGCTCCCCGTGCGGGGCAGCGTCCACGCGGAGACCGGGGTGACGCCCTTCACCAGGATCTGATCGATCCTGGCCACAGGGAACGACGCGGGCCAGCTGAAGCCGAAACCCGCCCCGGCCTCGTCCTGCGCCGAGCGGAGTCCCGTGGTGACCGGGTCGAGGGCGGTGTCGTCGGTGGTGCCGTTGAAGTCGCCGACCACGACGACCCGGTCCAGCGGCTCGGCCCGTGCGGCGTCGGCGAGCCGGGCGGCCGCCTCGTTGCGGCGCGCGGTGACGAAGCCCTTGGTGAGGTCGGCCCGCACCGAGGCGAGATGGGCGGTGTACACGGCGAGCGGACCCTTCGGGGTGTCGACCCTGGCCCGCAGGGCGCGGGTCCACGGCATGATCGCGACGGGCCGCACGTCGTGCAGGGGGTAGACGCTCCACAGTCCGACCGTGCCCTGCACCGAGTGGTAGGGATAGGAGTCGGCCAGCGCCCGTTCGTAGGCCGGGGCCGTGCGCGGCGACAGCTCCTCCAACGCGATCAGCCGGGCGCCGGAGGCGGCGAGGGAGCGGGCGGTGCCCGTCGGGTCGGGGTTTCCGTCGTGCACGTTGTGGCTGACGACGGTGAGATCCCCGGCCCCGCCTCGCTTGTCGAGGAGCTTCCCGCCGAACAGGGAGCACCAAACCGCGGCCGGGAGCAGTACGGCGACGGCGGCAACCACCGACCGTCGCACGGCGGCCACGGTGAGGAGCGCGAGCGTACCCGCACCCGACCAGGGCAGGAACGTCTGCAGCAGGCTCCCGATGCCCCCCACCGAGGTGGGGAGCCGTGCGGCCACGACCATGCCGATGCCGCAGAGCACGGCCACGGACGCGACGAGATGGCCGCGCCGGAACAGCCGGGACCTGGTGCGGGGTGGCCGGGAGCCACTGCCGCCCGGGAAGTCGTCGGTGCGGTCGGCTGTCGCGTCTGCCGGCCCCTGGGGGCCCATGGTCGTAATCACGTCCGGTCCGCCCGTCCACCGAGCGCCGCCGGAAGTTCCTTCTGCACGGCCTCTATCAACGCGGCGCTCTTCTCGAAGGCCGCTTCGAGCCCCTCGGCGGGGGTGGTCCCTGTCCGCTGGCCGAGCACCACACCGAGTACGAGATGGCGCGTGCCGCCAGTACCCGTCTTGGCGGCCCACATCAGAGCTCCGCCCGCCGGAGTGCTCGACCCCGTCTTGAGGCCGACGACACCGGGCCGGCCGAGGAGCCGGTTGGTGTTGACGACGAGGTCGGGCGCGCCTGGCACGGTCGCGCTCCGCATGGCGACGACGGCGCGCAGCGTCGGCTCCTTCATGGCCTCCCGGGCCAGCTTGAGCTGGTCGTCGGCGGTGCTCTCGGTGGTGGCCTCGAGCCCGCTCGCACCCGTGTACGTGGTGTGGTGCATCCCGAGGTCGCGCGCGGCCCGGTTCATCTTGGCCACGAACGCGGCTTGGCTGCCCGCGTCCCAACGAGCCAGCAGCCGGGCTACGTTGTTGCCCGACGGGAGCAGCAGGAGCTCCAGCATCCGGCGCTCGGAGAGCGGCTGCCCCTCGCGCAGCGGTGCGGTGGACTCGGTCAGCGAGTGCGACTCCTGCGCGGCGGTCGCGTCCACCCCGACGGCGGGGCCCTGCTCGCCACGGGCCAGCGGGTGCTCCTTGAGGATCACATACGCGGTCATCACCTTGGTGACACTGGCGATCGGCAGAGGACGCTGCCCGGTGGTGGAGCCCAGCGTGCCGAGCCCCTCCGCCTCGATGCTCGCCTGGCCCTCGTCGGGCCACGGCAGGTGCAGGCGGCCGACGACCGTCGCCCTCTTGTACGCGTGCCTCTCCGGGCCGTCGCCCCACGAGCCGAACCAGCCTCCGGCGGCGGCCACGACCACGGCGACGGCGCACGCCACCCCGGTCCGTGCCGGTCCGGGCCATGCCGCGTGTGTCCGTAGGTCAGTCACCAGGAGTCCCCTCGTCGAGCTGAGATGCGCGGGGCTTCCGCGCACAGCTTCAGCCTTGGTGAGGACCACATCCACGCGATCAGGGCTGTGCGTCCGGGACCGCGCGGAATTGTGTCGACGGGGTTTCGGCCGTCCCTGGTCGGTCGTGCCGTCCCGGCGCGGAATATTGGCGGCACGGGCCGTGTCGCCCGCATTATCATCAACGGTGAGCGGGGCCCTTGGCCAGGCGTCGCGTCTGCTCCGCCGACCGGTGACGACGTGTGACCCGATGGCACAGGGCCGGATGAGACCGCGCCCCCGCCGCTGTGCCGTCGGCATACGGCCAGGCGCAACTCACGGCGCCCCCGCCGGATCGCCACTCAGCAGATGTCGACATCTCCCCCGACCTGGGCGCAATTGTTCCTGGCCCTCCCTCAACGGCCGGGCCGAAAAGGGTACAGCGCTGCCTGGTTGAAGCGTGCAGTCGGGGACAAGTGAGCCGCCAGGGCAACACTCCGTCTCTCGCGTCTACAGGCTGCGCAGATCACCGTGGCCTTCAGGCTGGCGCTCTGCGCACCGAGCTTGCCGTGCTCAACGACACACTCGAAGCCTCTGGCCGCCCCTCGGCATCAGCTCCGCCTCCGTTGTGTTCACCCCGGCCGTCTCGCGACCGAGGCCGACCGCCCGGACCCTACGTACCGTCTCTCGGCCCCATCCACCGGGCAGCCGGCCGCCTGACCGATTCGAACGCCGTGGTGGAGGCTGCCGGTGGGGATCGCGGCGCTGCGCAAGCAGGTCGGGGCCACGAGTCGAGCGCACGCATACGCATCACCGGAGCTGACACTGCGGTGCAGCTCCGGAGGCTCTATGGGCGCAGGACGATCTCACTTCGAGCTCCTCATGCACCTGGCCCGCCAGGGAGACCTGCACAACGCACAGGTCATCGGCTCCGCGATGCGCACGCCCAGGTTTCCCACGTGAGCCTTGCGGGCGAGTTCCTCCTGCGCCTGGGCGGCCTGATCCACGGTCCTTCTCGAGGCCCCGGGTGAAGGCATGGAGGTGGGGCAGGTCCTCGGCCTGGACCGAGGTGATCCGGGTGCTCAGCAGGGCGGCATTGTTGTCGGCGGGATCCAGCAGCACGGCGAAGCGGTGGATGAGGCCGGCCAGAGCGGTCATCTCGTGGCAGGCGGTGCGGGCGGCCTCGATGCGTTCTCGCTGGTGGTCCTTGAGGCGGCCGGGGCGGGTGAGCAGGTAGCGGGGCGAGAGGGCGGGCCGGTCGGCCTCGACACGGCCCTGGTTGATGAAGCGGACCAGCAGGTTCGAGCTGCCGGTGTAGCCCAGCTCCCTGATCTCCTCGAGGAGATGGGTGACAGGGACGGCCGGGTTCTCCAGCCGACGTCGGCGCAGGTGATCGCGGTAGGGATCCACGAGAGTGGGCCGGTACTTGGGGGCACGGATGAGGCGCGCGGGTTCGGTGACGCGGTCGTAGCGGTTGACGGTGTTGAGAGCCAGGTTCAGGCGGCGCGCGCACTCCAGAAGCCCGACTCCACGCTCGCGCGCGTGGACCTGGTGCCAGCGCTCCCCGGTGGTGGCGGCCTGTCTCCCTTCAGCCGGGGGCGGGCCTGCTTTCGCCCAGCAGGTGCTGTGCGCGGCGACTTCTTTGCGGACGGCCTCGGCGAGGTTGTGCCGCAGGTGCCAGCGGTCGTACTGGCTTTCCGTCAGGGCCGACGATTCCGCCCAACCGGTCGGAGGGTTCGTCCTCAGCCAGACCCGCACCGAGCTTTGCCTCCTGTGGTCCACGCCAAGGCCCTGGCCGAACCCGACCTGGGCTTGTTGGGAGACCATCACACGGGGCTCTGAGCCCGCTGTGGTTGACCTTCACCCTGGGTGAGCCCGCAGCATCAGTGGGGCCGGGCGACACGCTCGGCATGAGGAGGAACGGATGGGTATGGGGTTGCTGACCATCGGGGCGTTCGCGAAGGCGTCCCGGCTGTCGCCGAAGGCACTGCGTCTCTACGACGAGCTCGGCCTGCTGACCCCCGCCCGCGTCGACCCGGTGACCGGCTACCGCCTCTACGCGACAGAGCAGCTGGAACAGGCCCGACTTGTCGCCTGGCTCCGCCGCCTGGGAATGCCCCTGGCCCGCATCCAGCACGTCCGCAGGATGGATGCGGCCGCGGCAGCCCAGGAAGTCCGCACGTTCTGGTCCCAGGTCGAGGCCGACACCGCGGCACGGCGGGACCTGGCCACCTTCCTCATCGACCACCTGTCACGGAAGGACCCCGCCATGTCCCCGACCGCCAAACCCCTGGGAATCCGTTACGCCGCTCTCTCCGACACCGGCCTCGTCCGCGCGAGCAACCAGGACACCGCTTACGCCGGCCCCCGGCTGCTCGCCGTCGCCGACGGCTGCGGCAGCCTGGGAGCCCCCGCCGGCGCAGCCGCCGTCGACGCGCTCAAGCACCTCGAAACCGACAGCATCCCTGCCGGCGATCTCCTCAACGTCCTCGAAGACGTCATCGAACAGGCCACGCAAGCCGTGCGTGACATCGCCGAAAACGGCACTTCGCCCGAGGACACCGGCACGACACTCACCGCGATGCTCTGGACAGGATCACAGCTCGCCCTCGTCCACATCGGCGACTCCCGCATCTACCTCCTGCGCGATGGAGAACTGTTCCAGATCACCCACGACCACACCGTGGTCCAGTCGATGATCGACGACGGACGCCTCAGCCCGGAAGAAGCCGCATCCCACCCTCAGCGATCCCTGCTGATCCGGGCCCTTGGCCAGGGAGCCGACACCACCCCCGACATACGCCTCTACGACGCCCAGCGGGAAGACCGATACCTGCTCTGCTCCGACGGCCTGTCGACCGTCGTGCCGGCCCTTGCCATCCACCGCGCACTCACCGAGATCACCGAACCCGAGCAGGCCGTCCGCGAACTCGTCCACCTCGCCAACGACTCCGGCGGCCCCGACAACGTCAGCTGCGTGATCGCCGACGTCACAGAACTCCAGCAGTAGAGGCGAGCGGCATGCACTTCGAGTTGCACCAGATCCGCTCCCAAGAACTCATCCACGAAGCCGACGAACACCGGCTCCCCCTACAAGCCAGGAAAGCCAAGCCGGCTTCCCGAAGCGGGGCAGCCAGCGACCAGCGGCAGACTCCACGGCACCCGCGGGCCTGGCTCCGCGGTTGAACATCACGCTCAAACAACGCCCGGTTCCGCGGCCGGCGGGGCTCGCGCCGGGTGCGGGTGGCACCGTGCGCGGCCAGCTCGGGGCAGTGGCGGCCGCGCACGGAGAGAAGGGGCGTCCCGTGCTGTGCAGTGCGTAGCAGGACACCCACCGGCATCGTGGCAGGGGCCGTGGGTTCGTGCCGCGTTGGACACGGCGTCCGGATGACGGGTGGTTTCAGGGGGTGTGGTCGTCGTGGAGGGAGATGTAGCCGGGGCGGCAGTCGCGGACTGCTTCGTTCACGGTCCACACCGTCGCCTGCGCCTGCTGGGTGTCCTGGCTCTGTTCGATCACTCCCAGTGCCTCCGCTGCGGCCACTCTCACCTGCTGCGGCAGACTCTCCCGGGCCGCAGCCGGTACGCGATCAGGCGCCTGAGATCACGCTCCTCCGCGCTCACTCCACCAGGGCGCAGCGGGAACACCGCCGCCTGGTACAGGAGACGGCGTGCAGGAGCATGTGTGCGGCCGCCTCCCCCGCCGGATCGCCCCTTGTCAGGGATCGGAGATTCTGGCGCGTCTGCAGGCTGCACAGGAAGGCGCCCCGCGGGTGGGTGGGGCACCCGGAGCATCGTCGCACAGGCCAGGGAGCCTCCGTGTGGATCGCGCCCTGCCAGGGCGGCCGCCAACTGCGAGGCCCGTAATATGCATCAATTCGGTGCGTTGAGCGGCTCATTGAGGCCGACGCGACCGCCTCCGTCCGTTCCGTTGCGGACAGCTATGAAGACGCGATGGCCGAGGCCCTCAACGGTTCCTTCAAGGCCGAGCTGGTCGAGCATCAAGGGCCCTGGCGGGACGCTGATCAGGTCGAACGTGCTGTCGTTCGATGGGTCGGCTGGTACGACAGCGAGCGCCTGCACTCAGCACGCGGTTACCTCCCACCCGAGGAACTCGAGACCCAGCACTACCGATCCCAGGCAGCACTGAAAGCCGCCTGAAACCATGCAAACTGGCCGCTACGGTACTCGGGGCAGCTCAGAACAGGAGTACCTTCCGGCCGAGGTCGAGCAGTATCCGCCCTGGGCCATGGTGTCGTCCAAGCACCAGCCGTCTTGACGGAGTCCGGGAAGCATGGCCAGAACCTGCCTCGGCCCTTCCAGCGGGCCCAGGTCGACGCCGACCGACAAGCCGATCCGGTAAAGCTCATGTACGCCGCACCAGCGGACCACGATGACGTTGACTCCGTCTCCCATGAGAAATCTCAGTAGGGCGGCACACTGTCGGAAATGCGTGCCCTGCTGCCGCTACAGGCCGAGCAGGCAGCCCTGTTCGAGTCGGTCCGCGCTGAAGCGCAGAGCGTGGAACCGGCGACGGCGGTCCGGCAGTCCTCCCTGATGTCCATCCGTTTCCGTGAAAAGGGTGTCTCGATGGCGGGAAGAAAAGGACGCGCGGTCGCGTCACTGGTAGCTGTGCTGATAGTCGGGGGGATCCTTAGCGGGTGCTCCAAGGAGTACAACGACAAGCGAGGTAAGGGCGACGCGCCCGTGCAGGGGCGCATGGGAGACAACACAGCTGCCGAGGTTTTCAACATGCCGGACGGGTTCGGCAACTTGGCCACGAAATGCGTGGGCCACGGATTCCGCGCCTACGTGACGACGAACGCCAGCGGGCCGTCCAACGTCGAGATCGTGCCGGACAAGACATGCGCGAGTTGAGACGGGGGACGACGGCCGCTCTGCTCGCGGTACTGCTCCTCGCCATGGTCGCCGGATGCTCACGGGAGTACCAGGACAAGCGGGGCAAGGCTGACGCACCGGTGACCGGGCGAGCGGGCGAGGACACTCCGGCCGAGGTCTACAACTTCCCGGACGGGTTCGGCAACCTCGCAACCAAGTGCATCGGCCCCGGTCGGCGCGGCTACGTCACCACCAAGTCCGTACACCAGGAGGACGACGACACAGTGGTCATCCCGTCGAACGCCGTCGTCGTCGACGATCCGGGATGCCGGCCCGCACGCTAGCTTGATCAACGGTGCCTGCGCCCGGTCATGCACATCGGGGCGGACATTATGAGCGGCCGCCTCAGAACGACCCGGACGCCCGCCGCGCCGAGGACCCAGAGGCCGAAGGTCACCTTGCGGCGGGGCGATCGGGGACTGATCCTGGTTCCTGCCCCCGTGGGAGTGGGGGTCCGTTGCGGTGACCTTTGCGCTTTCCGATACGCCCCCGATACGTGCGATCGGCAGCGACCGCGATGGGCGGTGAGCGGCCCTCGGCGGTTCCGTCAGAGATAATCGGGTAGAGCGGCCCGCACGGGTGCCGGACGAGTCGTTCACGAAAGCCGCACGGAGACACAACTCGCCTGACCCTGCGGCAGGGAGACGTGACCCAAGGAGATTTTCTGCCGTGACCCCTGTCTTCGGGGGTAAGGCTTCGGGGAAGTACGGAGATCTGACGGGAACAGCGGGAGCGGATTCTCCCCGAGCCGGGGGGTGGCGCGCCTCGTGCGGCCGAGCCGGTCCCGCTTCGATGGCATCGCTGGAACAGGAGCACGCTCATGCGTCTATACGCCCAGACCCCTGGACGCCGAAGCCGTCAGATCGTCGCGGACCTGGTCGCTGTCGTCGTGATCGCGGCCGCGGTGAAGTTCGCCCTGGCCGTCCATCACGCGATCATGTTGCTGGCCGAACCGGGCCGCAAGGCGCAGAGCGCCGGCGACACTCTCGCCAGTGGCCTCGGTGACGCCGGGGACGCGGCCTCGAAGGTGCCGTTCGTCGGGGACTCCCTGCGCAAGCCACTGCGGTCCGCTGCCGAGGCCGGCACCGGTCTGTCCGATGCGGGACAGTCCCTTCAATCCACCGTCGGCCACGTGGCCACGCTGACCACAGTCGCGCTGATCGTCTTCTCCGTGGTCCTGGTGCTGCTGCTGTGGCTCCCCCCGCGCCTGCTCTGGGTCCGGCGCAGCTCCGCCACCCGCCGTCTGCTCGACGCCCCCGGCGGCGCCGACCTGCTCGCCCTGCGCGTCCTGGCCGGACCGCAGCGCGCGCTGTCCGCGGTGCCTGTTCCGCCCGGCGGACTCGCCGACGCCTGGCGTCGTGGGGACCAGGACGTCATCGCTGACCTGTCGAAGGTCGCGCTCAGGCGGACGGGTCTGCGAGGCTGACGGGACCGAGGTGAACGCGCACGCGGCATCTGCTGCGCGCCTCCCGGACTTTTCGGCGGCCTGGGAGGTGAAACTTAACTCCCCTGTCGGGTGTTGCTGTTGTGTCTCCCCCCGAGCTGTGATCTGACCTCTTCCTGCACGACCTCACCACAGGCAGTATGTCTGTGAGCTCTAGGACCGAAGGGCGGCAGCGCCTTCGTGGCTCGCAATCGGAGTCGTGGTCTCGAAGTGCCGCAGCCGGCCGGCAACTCGCAGGCGTGGGTCGAGCATGAAGAGGTCGGCCCAATTATTGAGCGGCTCCTTTGGGACAGCCACGACAACGCAGACACACAGGAAACGGGGACTGACCGCCGACCAGGACAAGGGAGGCCGTGACGAAACCCTGCGGCTGCCACGGCCGGGGGAGCAGCCATGAGTAGACGCCGGTTTGTAGCCTGAGGCGTGCCGGGCGGCTACCGGATGGCAATCGAAGACGCCGATGGTGGGACGACCTCTACGAGCTGTGCCGCTGCTGGGGGATGCTCCGTGGCGTGGTCTGCCGGCCCGCGACGAGTAGGCTGATCGTTCACTATCGGACGGGGGAGGCCCACGTGGGCCGTGCGGTGCGCCGCGAGTCCGGCGGTCGACGCCGCGCGGCCGAGGATGAACCGGTGACCGCAGGAGTCGAAGTCGATCCGTGTCCCGTCCGGGTCGAGGCCGATCGCGGAGAGCCGGTGCGCGCACTGCGGGCAGTGCGGCAGCGGGGCCGGCTGGCAGGTCGCGAGGAGGGTCTGCTGCTGCGCTTCGATGTCTGCGAAGTGGCGCGCGGTTCGTGCAGTGGTGAGAGTGATGGGCATGGCCGAACCTTTCGTCGAGAGCGCGTTGCACTCGTGGTCCGGCGCGGGCCACTGCAACGGTAACTCGACGCTTCGCAGGTCGTCTAGGTCAGCCCACCGGCAGCCGCCCGGCTCGCGCCGTCACCACGAACTGCCCTACCTCTCTCCCCCAAGTACTGATCGACAGGCGGTCGAGAACTCGGCCAGCGCGTCTCCGCTCGCGTTCCGTGCTGGCTGAAGATCGAGCCACGGGATACCCAGCGAGTGGTCGTTCCTGGTGCGCAACGCTTCAGCGAAATCGCGGTGGACGACCAGCGTTTCCCGGCTCCTCGCTGCGAGCTGTCTGGCCGCATCCCACACCTCCTCGGGTCCAAGGAGGTGCACCCCGTCAGCGGCGAGCGGGAGATCGATGTACGCGTCGTCCAACTGCGCGTTGAGAGCTACCAGGTCCTGACCAGTCTTCAGGGCCGTGCGGAACTTTGCCAGGAGGGCAGCGAACTGGTCGTAAGCCCGTGTCCTACGTGGGGTTGGGTCGTTGGGCTTGGTTATGGGGCGGGGTACGTGGAGTTGGATTGTTCCGGACGGGTTGTGGGAGATCGCGGAGCCGCTGATCCCGCCGTCGAAGGTGCGGCCGCAGGGCGGCGGTACGCAGGACACGCCTGATGAGACGCTGTTCGCGGCGATCATCTATGTGCTGGTCAGCGGGTGCGCCTGGCGGGCTCTGCCGCCGTGCTTCGGGATATCGAAGTCGACCGCGCACCGTCGGTTCCTGATCTGGTCGCGGGCGGGTGTGTGGGGCCGGCTGCACGAGGAGATCCTGCACCGCCTGGACGATGCCGGCCTGCTCGACCTCTCCCGAGCTGTCCTCGACTCAGCTCATGTGCGGGCGAAAAAGGGGGCGAACTCACAGGTCCGAGTCCCGTGGACCGGGGCAAGCCGGGTTCCAAGATGCACGTTCTGTCGGACGCGAACGGACTGCCCACCGTCGTCGGCCTCTCGGCAGCCAACACCCACGACAGCCTCGCCCTCAAGCCCATGATCATGGGTCACCAAACGAGACACGACCCCCACCGTGGCCGGTACTTCAAGTCCCGACGTCTCCACGCAGACAAGGCCTACGACATCCCCCACCTGCGAAAATGGCTGTGGGGAAAGCACATCGGTGTCCGTATCGCCCGCAAGGGAGTCGAGTCCAGCGAACGATTGGGGCGCCGACGCTGGGTCATCGAACGGACCATGTCCTGGCTGACCGGCTACCGCAGACTCAACCACCGTTACGAACGCCACCCCCGCAACTACCTGGCCTTTCTCGGCCTTGCTGCCGCCCTCTGCTGCTACAAAAAGCTCGTTCGCCTCACCACGTAGGACACGGTCTAAGACCGAATCACGGCGTCGTAGTCCGCCTTTCGCTCCTGCCGCGTCCACTGCCTTCTCTCGTGCTCCTACTGCTGGACGACCTGGCGTTGCTGCGCTGCTGCTGCGGTCTCGGCACCCTTGATGGCACCCGACTTCGCGAAGTAGCCGCCGATGGCAGCACCGAAAAGTCCGGTCGCGCCCGCAATCAGCGCTGCCCACAGGTCGTCCACGTGCGCCCTCCGGATGATCGGATCTTCGAGGCTACGCCGCGATCACTCCCTCTGCCCAGACCCGTCCACACCCTGTGCAGTGCGCGACTGGCGGCCGGCCTTCTCCTGCAGCGCCTCGCCGAGGGAATGTGCAGGGTTGTCATCCGGGCCAGGATGAGTTCCACCCGACGTACGGCACCCGGTTCGGGGAGCGTCGGATCGGCGCGGGGGCGGAGCCGACCGTAATCGAGGGTCGTGTCCGTACGAGGGCAGACGGGCCGCACACCGCACCGACATGCCCTCCTACAGGGGACGGCTTCCCCGTTCACAGACCCGCGTGGTGCAGGGCAGCGCCTGGCCGGCAGCCGACCTAGCGTCCGGCGGCGCGGTTCCGGGTGGCCATCACGGTAGCGGTCATGCCCGCTGTTCCGTACAGCATGTACAGCAGGCCGCTGCCCAGGAGTTCGCCGCGCTTTACCTTCTGACCGTACTTGACCTGCTCGTACGTGGCCGTGCCGGTCGAATCGCCGCCGTGGGTGCTGTAACCGAGCGCGCAGGTAGAGTTCGACCGCATCGGGCCGGTTTCGTCCTCGCCCTCCGAGTTCAGCTGGTATCCCGGGCAGACCGGGATGCCGTGGGCCGCACCGGCCCTCAGCAGGGTGATCGCCCCCCACACCAGCGGGACCAGGAATAGCGTGACGAACACTCCGCGTAACTTCATTGCGGCACTCTAGCTGTAGTGGAACTCGATCCTCGGACGCGGGATCGGGAGCTCAGTGCGTCAAGTTCTCGCGCTCCCGCGCCGTTGAAATGCCCTGTCACTGACTCAGGTCCGGTGCGGCGCCGATATGTGATGCCGTGTCACAGTCAAGAATCGAAGGTGGCGATCGTCCGCCCGCTACGGAGCGGCTTGGCGACCATACGTCGCATGACACGATCACGGACCCGCCGGCCAGCCGCCATCTATGCCGTCCTTCAGGCCGTGACCGTGCTGCTGGCTCTGTGGCTGTCCAAGCACTTCCAGGTGGCGCGGCTGGCCGCCACGCTCGTCGCCCTGGCCCCCACCCTGCCCGGCGCCTATCTGGCCTGGGCCGCCTTCCGTGACGACCGCCGCGAGGCCGCGGCGGACACCGATGCGAAGGTGAAGACGCTGGCCGGCGTCGTGGCCGCGGCCGAGACCCGGCAGCGCGCCCAGCTGATCGGGTCCGGCGCCCCTCGCATCGACGTGACCTTCCACCAGCGCACCGAGCCCGCCAACAACGCGACCGGCCCCGCAGCTCACGGCCGCCTCACCGACATCGTGTCCTACTACCTGAACCTGCGCCCCGGCCGCCTGGCCATCACCGGTGAACCGGGCGCCGGCAAGACCCTGCTCGCCCTGGACCTCATCCTCGGACTGCTGACCCACCCCGGTCGCATCGACACCGACCCCGTCCCGGTCCGCTTCTCCCTGGCCGACTGGAACACCGAGCAACCTCTTCAGGAATGGCTCGCCCACCAGGTCCACCAGCAGTTCCGGGACCAGGGCATCACCCTCGCCGACGCCAGCACACTGGTGAACGGATACCGCGTCGTGCCGGTCCTGGACGGCCTGGACGAGATGGACACCGACGCCACACCGGCCGGCCGCCGCCGCGCCGCACGCGCCCTGCAGGAGCTCAACGCCTACCAGGACCCCACCGGCATCGCCCCGGTCGTCCTGACCTGCCGTACCACCCAGTACGAGGATCTGGGCGGCCTGGACTTGCGGATGCGTGAGGCGGCCCGCATCCAGCTCGACGACGTCAGCCCCGGCCAGGCCGCCGCGTATCTCACCGCCCGCAGCACCAGCCCCGACCGTTGGAGGCCGGTCATCGACACGTTCACGGCCGCGCCCGGCGGCACTCTGGCCCGCTCGCTCGCCACCCCCTGGCGCCTCAATCTGGCCGCCACCACCTACGAAGAACGCCACACCGACACCCTGGCCTACCTCCGTGAACCGGACCACCTGCTCACTCTGGCCTCCCCCAGCGCGGTCCGCGACCACCTCCTCGCCCTCTACCTCCCCGCAGCCGCCCACCAGCACCCCACCCGCCCCAACCACTACCGCCCCGATCAGGCCCACCGCTGGCTCGCCGCGCTCGCCGCCCACCTCGCCACCACCACACCCATGACCACCGCCAGCAGCACCGACATCGTCCTCCACCAGCTCTGGCCCATGGCCGGGCCCCGTCGCGTCCGCACCGCCGACACCCTGCTCTGCGTCCTCCTCCCTCTCGCCTTCACCACCCTGCTCCTGTCCCTGGTCTACATGGGCTTCCCGCCCCCCAACTGTTCGCCCTTCCAGTGGGCATGTCCCTGGGATCTATCTGGCAGGCCAGTCGTCCTCTCGTCCCCGAGCCTCAAACGTTCCAGCTCCAGCGGCTGCGCAGCCCAACCCGCCTCCGCCAGCTCGCCGGAACTCTCGCGTTCGGGCTTGTGGGCGGGCTAGAGGTCGGGCTCGCGTTCGGGCTCGTGATCGGGGTAGCGGTCTGGCTCGCGTTCGGGCTCGTGATCGGGCTCGTGATCGGGCTCGTGATCGGGCTCGTGGTCGGGCCTGCGTTCGGGCTCGCGGTCGGGCTCGCGGTCGGGCTCGTCAAGCGCCTGAAAGATGCTCCGCCGACAGACCCGCGTCATCCGGTGCGGGACGATCTCACGGTCGGGCTCGTGCTCGGGCTCGCGTTCGGGCTCATGATCGGGCTCACGAGCGGGCTCGTGGTCGGGCTCACGAGCGGGCTCGTGATCGGGATCGGGCTCTTGGGCGGGCTCTTGGGCGGGCTTGTGATCGGGCCTACGATCGGTCTGTACGGGCTCTCTGGGGCTGGCCGTCGTTACCTGGTCTTCCTGCTCTGTATACGGGGCCGATTGCCCTGGCGTCTCGGCACGTTCCTGAACTGGGCTTACGAGGCAGGACTCCTGCGGATCTCCGGCGTGGCCTACCAGTTCCGCCACCGGGAACTCCAGGACTGGCTCACCGCGCACCCCACTCCCTGACAACCGCCCCACCGGCTGCCTGTACACGGCCTCCCGCGGCGGCCAACCCGGCGCCTCGGACGTCACACCGTGAACGATGCCGAACTGGCGGTAGAGGTCGGCGCCGACGTCGCCCCGATCCCGTCGCAGGAACCGGATTCGTGGCCCGCAGCTGCATCCAGTACTCGGCGGGGAAACTGCAGGGCACGGTCGTGCGGAGACTCGGTTCGCCCGCTTCGATGCCGGAACTCCTCTGGCTGGGACGCCGAGGGCCCACAGCGCCGATACGACATCAGGATGTTGCAGGTCACATTGGATCGGCGAAGATTTTTTGCCGGAACAGCCTTCTCCCGACTGTCTGGTCCGTTCCCGTTGGTGAGGGTGTTTCGTGCGGGTCCGTGGACAGCTGGCTGGGAGTCGTCTGCGGCCTGGATCAGAACGGGTTCGCCGGCGGGACCGAGGAGGCGGACGGCGTTGTTCAGGGCGGTGGCTCGGATGTCCGGGCGCCTCTGACAGGCGCATCAAGGCGATGGTCTCGGTCAGCGGGAGCCCTGTTCGTTGAGCAGATCGAATTCCAGAGCGCGGGGCAGGGCGTGGAGGGCGCGATACAGGAAGCGGGTGACGACCTCTTCGTCCGGAGTGAGAGGCGCTGTCACCTCAGGGTCTGCTTGCGAGCACAGCCCTCGCTACCAACCAGCCCAGTGAGCCGAGGCGCCTTGCGCAGCCCTCCAACGCGAGGGGCGCCGGGGATTCGATTTTCAAATGACCGCCCAGCAGAAAAATCCGATGATCGGGATCATAGATTGGTTTCCTCTGATGCCCATTGCGCCACATAGAGGGACAATTGAGTTTCCTTCTGCTATGTGTGCCGACGGGTGCATTTCCGTGCGTAATATGCCGCAACAGCAACATGGCTTCCCGGGCGATCGGTAGGGCCCGGGTATGCCCCGGCCCCCCACAGGAAATGGCCTCTAGATGAAGCTGAAGTTCCCCCACGCGGCTCGCGGCCGCGGTTTGTCCGGCTTGCTGGCCTCGGCTCTTGCCGCGACGGTTGCCGGCACGATGGTCGCCCTGACCCCGACGCAGGCGCTTGCCATCGCCACGCCCGTGCCTCTGGCCACTGCCGCGAGTTTCTCGGTTCTGTCCGGTCAGGGAGTCACCAACACCGGCCCGTCCCTGATCAGTCACGACCTCGGGACGAGCCCGAACCCGGCGATCTCCGGATTCCCGCCCGGTCAGGTGCTCGGCGCCGTGCACGCCGCCGACGCCGTCGCACTGCAGGCCAAGTCCGACCTGGTGACGGCCTACAACCAGGCGGCCGGCCAGGCCACCGACTTCGCGCTGCCGGCGGCCATCACCACGGGCACCACGTTGAGTCCGGGTGTCTACACCGCTACGGCCGGCGTCGGACTCACCGGCGACCTGATCCTGGACGCCCAAGGGAACCCGAACGCCGTCTGGGTGTTCCAGATCCCCGAGGCCCTGACGACGGCGACGTCCAGCCGGGTGCTGCTGACGAACGGCGCTTCGGCCTGCAACGTGTACTGGCAGATCGGGAGTTCGGCCACCCTCGGCACCAACTCCACCTTCGTCGGCACCATCATGGCCCTGACCTCGATCAGCGTGACCACGGGCACGAACATCGAGGGCCGCGCCCTGGCCCGTAACGGTGCCGTGACGCTCGACAACAACAGGATCTTCCTCAACAGTTGCTCGACCACCACCGGTGGGACGACCACTAGCGGTGGCCTGGTCACCGGTGGTCTGGTCACGGGCGGTGTGACCAGTGGTGACACCTCGGGCAACGTCGCCGGCAACACGTCCGGGAACACCGTGGGCAACACCGCCGGCAACAGCACGTCCGGGAACACGCAGGGCAACACGGCCGGGAACGGCACCGCCGGAAACACGGTCGGCGGGAACACCGTCGGCGGGACCACCGGTGGCTCCGGACACGGCGGGAAGCCCGGAAAGCCGCACCACCACGACAACAAGCCGGGCCACCACCACGGCCACAAGCCCCACCACGGTCAGAAGCCTCACCACGGCGAGAAGCCCCATCACGGGCACGACGTGGACCACGGCAAGCCCTCCTACGGCGAGAAGCCCGAGGAGAACTACGGCTACGCCGACGTCCCCCGCAGCCGCGACGCCGCCCTCGAATACGCCAAGAACTACCAGGGCTGAACAGCACCCGCAGTGACTCGGCTCGTCGGCTGACAGCGCGCGGCGGAATCCTCACCGATTCCGCCGCGCCCAGCCGGTGAAAGTCCGAAAGGCACCGGACTAACTGATCGTTTCAGGATGAAGTTCGTTATGGGGCTTGGCAGTTGGGTGTCATGTCGGCAGGATCTGTTGGGTGTCTGCTGATCTTGTGCCCGATGATCTGTGGGAGCGTGTGGCTCCGCTGCTGCCGGCTCGTCCGGCGAGGCGGTATCGGTACCCCGGGCGGTTGCCGGCGGATGACCGGGCTGCGCTGCGGGGCATCGTTTATGTGCTGTGCAAGAGTGTGAGCCGGCGGGACGTGCCGGCTGATCAGGTCGGCTGCAGTGGTGTGACGGCCTGGCGGCGTCTGCGGGACTGGACCGAGGCGGGTGTCTGGCCGCAACTGCACGAGGTGCTGTTGGCAGAGTTGCGTGCGGCGGGCTTGCTGGACATGGATGACGCGGCGATCGACGGCTCGCATGTCAGGGCTCTCAAAGGGGGGCTCACACCGGACCTTCGCCGGTCGACCGGGCCCGGCCCGGCAGCAAGCACCACCTGATCGTCGACCGGCACGGCACCCCCTTGGCTGTCTCGCCGACCGGCGGAAACCGTCACGACGTGACCCAGTTGATGCCGTTGCTGAACGCGATACCCCGCGTCCGCGGTGTTCGAGGCCGGCCTCGCAACCGGCCACGTCGGCTGTTCGCCGACCGCGGCTACGACTATGACAAGTACCGCCGACTGATCCGGGCCCGCGGCATCACGCCGAAGATCGCTCGCAAAGACACTTCCCACGGCTCCGGCCTGGGCAAAACCCGCTGGGTCGTCGAGCGAACCTTCGCCTGGCTCCACCAGTTCAAACGACTCCGAATCAGCTACGAGATACGTGCCGACCTCCACCTCGGACTACTCCAACTCGCCTGCAGCATCATCTGCTTGAGAAGACTCAGAACTTCATTCTGAAACGATCAGTAAGGCGGACAGGCCCGCGTCAACAGGAGGGGTCCGGCAGCCACCAGTTCCTGCGGCCAGCACTGAGGGCGGCTCGCCGCGTCGATGAACGCCTTGATGGCGTCGGTGATGAAGTCGCGGCTGGCGCCGGGGTCGAGGGCCTGGGCCTGGAGCTTGTCGTGCATCACGCTGTAGTACTGCACGTCGGAGGGTTTCTCCAGGTAGAGGTCGCTGGTGAACCGTTCCAGGTGCACCACTCCTGTCTCGGCGCTGTCGGCGAACGTCAGGATGGAGAACTGTCCGGACAGGCCCGGGTGGGCGCCTGCCGCGTAGGGGATGACCTGCACGGTGATGTGCGGCTCAGTGCTGAGGGCCTTCAGGTGCTCCAGTTGGTCGCGCATGATGTCGGGGCTGCCGACAACGCGGTGCAGCGCTGATTCGTCCAGGATGACCCACAGGCGCAATGGGCAGCCCGGGTTGTAGATCCGGTGCTGGCGGCGCAGCCGTACCTTGAGGCGTGCGGCGGCCTGTTCGACAGTGATCTGGGGGATGGCTTCTTCGATGACCGCTTGGGCGTAGGCGGGGGTTTGCAGCAGACCGGGAATCACCATGGGCTCGTAGGCATGGAGGGAGGCGGCGTCTGTCTCCATGCCGATGTAGACGCTGTTCGGGATGTCGCCGTAGGGGTGCCACCAGCCCCGCTGGCCGGATTCCCTGGCCATCTCGGTCAGCGAGTCGAGACCTGGGGGTCCGTCACTCCGTAGAGCGCGCACAGGTCGCGCACGTCGCGGGGGCTGATGGCACGGTTGCCGTTCTCCAGATGGCTGATCTTGGGCTGGGAGACCATGAGCCTCTCGGCGACTTCCCTGCTCTCCAGCCCGCTGTCCATGCGCAGCCGACGCAGCTCAGCCCCCAGACGGCGCCTCTTGATGGTGGGATTGGTCTTCGACGCCACGCGCGGAGTACCTCCGGTTCCAAGTCACTGTGCTGGACCGAAGGTTGCCATGGGGCAGCGGTTGCTGATCACGTGCCATGCCGCCGCGATCGCAGGCAGCCGAAACGGACCGGTCTCGATCAGACCGGCAGCTGCCAGTTACCCGGGTACGCGTCGTCTGAGGAGTCGACCCCCAACGAGGGCGGGCGCCGCATCCCAGACGTCCGTGTCATCGGGCAGGGTCAGCAGAACCACGTGCAGAGCTCGCTGTGCGTGGCGGGCGATGAGGTCCATGGCGAAGAGCGCTGTCGTGGATGCGCGGGGGCGAGGCGGTCGGCGTGCACGACGTCGAGGATGTGTCCGGCGCTGCTCGCCCGCAGGGACGGGACACCGCATGGATCTGGCCGGTGACCCGCCGGCCTGGGCGCGGCTGGGCCCTCCCAGCCGCGCTGGCCTGCCTACCAGGGCACCTTCCCGTTTTCGTCCTGGAAGGTGCCGGTCGGGCCGTCCGCGTCGAGTGTGGCGAGACGTACGACGACCCTCGCACTCTCCTCCGGCGTCCTGCCGACACCGAAGGCCGCTGTCAGGTCCGTCGCGGTGGTGCCGGGTTCGACTGCATTGAACTTGATGCCCGGATGGGCCTTGGCGTACTGGACGGTGAGCATGGTGGCGGCGGCCTTGGACGCCGAGTACAGCGCCAGCGGCAAGGCGTACTCCGGGCGGTCCGGGTTGGTCACGGCCCAGAAGGATCCGGCGCTGCTGGAGACGGTCACCACGGTGGGGTTCGCGGACTTGCGCAGCAGAGGCAGCGCCGCTTCCGTGACCCGCACGAGGCCGACCGCGTTGGTGTCGAAGGCGCGCAGGGCGGTGGGGCCGTCGAGGGCTCCGTCCCCCAAGATGCCTGCGTTGTTCACCAGGACGTCGAGCCCGCCCTCGGCCGCGTCGATGGCCGCCAGCGCGCTGTGCACGGAGGCGTCATCGGTCACGTCGAGCTGCACGAATTTCGCGTCCAACGCCGCCGCGGCCTGCTGTCCGCGCTCGACGTCCCGCGCGCCGAGGTAGACCACGTGGCCCACCGCCAGCAACTGTCGGGCGGTCTCGAAGCCGATGCCCTTGTTGGCCCCGGTGATCAGTGTGATGGTCATGCAGATCCTCGCAAGTGAAGTGCCCGAGCGGGCCGTTCTCGGTATGCGGACATGTCTCAGTGGGGCAGGCGCGAACTTGCGGGTCAGCCGGTCAGCTGCCGGCGCAGTTCACCGGCGTCGTGCAGGGCTGTCATGTGCACGAACCGCCCGTCGCGGACCTGGTAGATGGCGTACTCGGTGATCTCGAACGAGGCGCCGGTGGGAGCCACGCCGAGCCAGGGCTTCACGGGGGTGCCGGTGTTGACCAGGCGCGCAGCCAGACGGTCACCGTCGAAGAGCAGCTCCTGCAACTCCCAGTGCAGGTCCGGTACCGCGTCCACGTCCTGCCGTTGCACGGCCAGGAGGTCGTCTCGGGTGGCGGGCTCCCCGTTCAACGTGGTCCGGTCGTTGATGAATGCGTCCATGCCATCGAATTGGTGGGCGTTGAGCGCTTCGAGGTAGCGCCGGTAGAACGTGCGCAGATCACTGTCGGACATGTGAGGGGCCTTTCTGTGGGGTGGCTCCGGATCGGGGCCGCGCGTGGAGGGTCGGAGCGGGAATGCCGCTGCGGCCGCGCCGGACGACCGCGACTGCGGAGGGGGGCCGCCGGTCATGGTCACGTCGGACCAAGGCGCTGTGCTCGGCTCAGGTTGGCGATGAGCTCGTCGCGCGTTTGGTGCGCCAGCGCGGTCCAGGCGGGTTGACCGGGGGCCGTGCGCCACGAGGCGCTCAATGGACTGTTGTTGACGGTGTCGAAGCCGAACTGGTCGTAGAGCCGGGTCACGAGGTCCGCGGCGTCGGGGAAGTTGCTGGAGGTCGGAAGTGCCAGCCGGTCAGGGGCGCCCGCGGGGCGGCCGGCGGTGGTGATGCGGGGAGCTTGGATATGGGTGAACGCCTGGACGACCCGGGAGGCGGGCAGGTGCTCCTGGCGCAGCTCGAGTACGGTCGTCTCGCCGGAGTCGATGCGGGCGAAGTGACCGTCGCGCCAGATCATGTAGTTGTTCGTATCCAATACGATCTTGCCGGCGAGGGCGTCGACCGGCAGGTTGTTGACCGTTTTCAACGGGACGGCCACGACGGCGAAATCGCCGGCGGCTGCAGCGTCCGCGGCGCGGGCGGCCCGCGCGGACGGGCCGAGTTCCGCGACCAGATGCTGCAGGGTTTCCGGTCCTCGCGAGTTGGCGATCACGATGCTGTAGCCGTGGGCCAGGGCCGCCCGAGCGATCTGGCTGCCGACCTCGCCGGCGCCGATGATCCCGATGGTGGGCATGGGGTCCGCCTCTCAGATCTGGTTCAGGCCGCCGTCGACGTACAGGCTCGAACCGGTGATGAAGCTGCTCTGCTCGGATGCCAGGAAGGCCACGGCGGCGGCCACCTCCTCCGGGCGCCCGAGCCGGCCCAGCGGCACCCGCGTCATCAGGTGCTGCTTGAACCGTTCCGGGTCGGGGGTCAGCCCCGCCAGGGCGGGGGTGTCGGTCGGGCCGGGGGTGAGGGTGTTGACCCGGATACCGCGTCCCTTGAGTTCGTTTGCCCAGGTCCGCGCGAACGAGCGCGTGGCGGCCTTGGTCGCCGCGTACACGCCGAGCTCCGCATCGCCGACGTCCCCGTTGGTCGAGCCGTTCACGATCACCGAGGCGCCGTCGTTGAGCAGCGGCAGGGCCTTTTGGACGGTGAACAGCAGACCGCGCACATTGATGCCGAACAGGGTGTCGAAGTGCTCCTCGGTGACCTGCTCCAGCGGAGCGAGCGCGGCGATGGCGGCATTCGCGAACAGCACGTCCAGGCCCCCGCCCCGGCTGCGGATGGTGGCGTAGAGCCGATCCAGGTCGTCCAGGTTCGCGATGTCGCCGGTCACCGCAGTGGCCGCAGGACCGATCAGGTCGACGGCCGCGTCGAGTTCAGTCGCGCGCCGGCCGGTGATGAAGACGTGCGCGCCTTCAGCTGCCAGCCGGACCGCACTCGCCAGGCCGATGCCGGCGCTGCCCCCGGTGACGAGAGCGCTCTTTCCGTCGAGTAGTCCCATGTGTGCCGCCCCTTCCACTTCTGCAGCAGTCACTACAGAAGTGGACCGTAGCACTTCCGCAGCGAACACTGCGGAAGGGGTAGGGTGTGGGGGTGGAGACGAAACCGACCGGCCCGATCGGCCGACCGCGAGGATTCGACGCCGACGCCGCCCTTGAGCGCGCCATGCTGGTGTTCTGGCAGCATGGCTACGAGGGGGCCAGCACCGCCGGCCTGACGCATGCGATGGGGATCTCCACCACCAGCATGTACGCCGCGTTCGGCAACAAGGAGCAGCTCTTCCGCAAGGTGCTGGAGCGCTACACCGACGGCCCGAGCGCCTACCTGACCCAGGCCCTGGAGCAGCCGACTGCCCTTGGCGTCGCCACCGCCATCCTGGCCGGCACCGTGCGCACCACCACCCGCGCGGCCCACCCCCACGGCTGCCTGGGCGTCCAGAGCGCCCTGACCACCAGCGACTCCGGCCAGGATGTCCGCGCCCTCCTCGTCGACTGGCGCAGTGCCGGATACGCCCGCATCCGCGAGCGGTTCCGGCGCGCGGTCGATGACGGCGATCTGCCCCCGCAGACCGACCCCGGCCTCCTGGCCCGCTACCTCACCACCCTCGCCTACGGCATCGCCGTCCAAGCCGCGAGCGGCGTCGCCCGCGACGACTTGCAGGAGCTGGCCGACGCAGCCTTGCGCCACTGGCCCCTGTCCTGACACCGCATTGGCGGCGGGGGGGGGCCGTGCCGTGTCGGCCTGGCGGGTGATCATCTCTCGGCAGCGTGATGGGCAACTTCCCGGGTTGTCGAGCACCGGCTCGTGGCGCGGCGGTGCGGATGCGCGACGACGACCTGCGCAAATGCTCCCGCCGGGGTGACGCACCGGTGCAGTACGGGCCCCGGCTGACCGGGTGGTGGTATATCTGCACCCCGTCCGCTCGCTTCAGCTCCTCCATGAGCCGGAGATGGCCGAGGGCCGGGTCGAAGACGTCGCCGGTGCCGGTGCCGGGCCCGGAGTACAGCACCCACACCACCAGGCCCCCGGCCTGGCGCGACAGCTGTTTGAGACGGGGGGTGTGAAGCGGGCGATGGTGTGGTGCCGGTCCGCTCGGTCACCGTTTTCCGATCGACAACAACGCCCTCGAAGCCGGGTTCTCCCGGCGGGCGAATCGCAGGATCCATCAGCAGTGGCCGCGGCCTCTTCCTCGCCGAGCAAAACCACCGGTGCGTCGAGGCGTCTCCGACGACTTCGGCGACGCCCCGCAGTGGTTTGCCTTCCTACGCGGCCGCGTGCGGGACGGCACCCGCGACGGCCGACTCGGTCTCGTGCCTGATCCCGGCCACCACCGCGCGCACGTAGAACGGACCGCCCGCGAACGAGACCGGTCCCGCCCCGACCACCGGCGCCAGACACATCGCGGAGGTCGGATCGGTCCGCCAGTCGCCCACGACACACCACCTCACCGCTGCGCCAGAACTGACCCGATCACGCCCGAGCGGACCGACAGCTGTACCGACGGACTGCCCTCGTACCGTGTGGCGAGCACAAGACCTGCCCTTCTGGCGCAGAAGACGGACCCGTGATCGTCAGACCCTCCCGTTCGAAGCCGGACGCAAAACGACAAGCTGAGATGTGCTCTGACAACGCGTGGCGGAGTACGGCCCGCGCGAAGCGACTGCTCCCTCGCCCGCGGGGAGCAACAGCCCTTCCCCGTCCCGAGCGAGGAGGAAGGCCGGCGCGCCCTCCACTGTGCGGAATTGAGCTCCACTCAGAATCCGGGAGCGGGGAGAAACCCCGGCCACCACGGGGGTACGCCGCTGGGGCATTCATACGTGTCACCGCTCCAGAAAAGGGAGACGGCACACCAGCACAGGCCAAGAAGGACCACCGCGAGAGCGAGTGCGTGAAGACGAGGCCGTTTCCCCAGAAGAACGCCCAGCAGCACCCAACTCAGGACCAGCAGAACCCAAAGGAGAGGAACGAAGAGGACGATGAGGAAGGTACTGTTAGCCGCATAGTTGATGCCACCGCCACAGGCGCCCAGTGCTCTACCGAGAAGCAGTGCGGCGAGCAGGGCGAGAGCAAGCCCCGCCATCGTGCCGAGACATCCGTGCAATCGTCGTTCACCCATGCATACCCCGCAGAATCATCGAGTATCTCAGCCACCGGATCCGCCACGTTCCCCGCCCGGCGGACATGCCCTGGCCTGCCATTAGCCCGCCCATGCCAAAAGAGTCGGCAAGAACGCCCAGTGCCGACTTGCCCCACCACCGGCCACCGACCTTCGCAGGCTCTGGGGACGCCCACCGAACCGAACGAGCTCACGCCCGCCCGCGTCGTAGAGTGTTGATCAACCTGCACGCGAAGACCGGTTCCCCGACCGGTGCACCCAAACCATTCCGCTTGGCCCAGGAGGCCTGCAGCCTGGAAACCGCCATCGTCTACAACGCCAGGCGCGCACCGAAGTCCTCATCATCGGTGAGCAGCAGAAACCCCAACGTGCTGCCCATCCCGCGCTCCAGCGCCTCCGGCACGAACGCCGGCCACCGCGACTCCTCCTCCGTGAAGTCCCCGATCCGGAAAACCCGTTCGCGCACACCATGACGAGCCGCGTCCAAACAGGCCCCTGCCCCAGTCGCTGTTGGAGGCCGTCCAGACCCGTCACGAGGTGCTCGGTCGGAGCCAGCGTCTCCACCTCCCCACCACTGACGATGAGGATCCCCGCGGCATCACAGCCCGCCACCAATTCCACCGCGCTGCCCGTGATGTGCTCCAGCGTCGCATCCACCGACGGCTGCGCCGGCAGATCACGCGCCATCGTCGCCATTCCCTGCCCGAACCGATGCCACCCGCACCGATGAGAGAACGCCGGCGTCCTGCGAGCAACCGCGCGGTCCGGCCAGAGGCTGAGAGTCCGGTGCTCATACCTTGCTCGCGACCACCATGTAGTTCTCGGCCTCAAGATCGAACGTGCTCAGTTCCGTCTGGAGTCCGACCCGGTGCAACTCGACCTCGAGTTCCTCGTACCGGTAGGGCCAGCAGGACAGCAGTTCCGAGCGGACAAGAACCAACCCGGTCCCATCAACTTGCGCGATCGCAATCTCGATGTGGTGCTCCTCCTCCCAATGCGGCGCAATCTCCCAGCGGTAGACCACGACGGCATCGCGACCGTTCCGGCGGACGAGTCGGTCACTGATCTCCAGCCGGGAACCTCTGGCCCTCACGAGTTCCCAAGTGCGGGACGTGAGTACCAAGCGCCCGCCGGGACGCAGGAGCCGTGACATCGACTCCAGAGCAACACCCCTGCCTGTCGCGCCCCTGGCATGGTGAAGCGAGTTACCAACGCAGAACACCATGTCGAACGTGTTGTCCTGGAAATGGTCGGGCAACTCTTCCCAGTTCGCCCGTACGGCCCGCACGGACGCCCCGAACTCCTCAGACAACTCCGCAGTCCGACGAACCATCGCCTCGCTGGCGTCAGTTGCGACAACCTGCATGCCACGACCGGCAAGGCCAACCGCCAACTGTCCGGTTCCGCACGAACAGTCGAGGACGCGAGCGTGCGACGGCAGGAGATCGAGGACGTCGTCGAACGACGCAGCGAACTCGGCTGGAGGCAACTTTGCATCCGAGATGAGCCATTCGTACACCTCGGCGAGCACGTCATAACCTGTCACATCCACTACCTCCGTCACGCGGCAGACTCACGGTAGGACGTCAGTCCAACAGCGGAGCAAGCCGGGCACCAATGGTTTTCGCAAGGATGGCTCTGACGGTTTTTGTCGGTTGTCAGTTGTCCGTCCGAGTGGATGTCACCGACCCTCCGGCTGAATCAACGCACCGTTCCCCCGGCACACCCTGATCACACCGACATCTCCCACCGGCACTGCCTGGCCGAGCGGATCCGCCCGGAGAAGTGTGGAGAGCGAGCTCGGGCCTTGGGGATCGGGAAGATGTGCTGAAGTCGTGAGGCCCGCGCCCACCGGCATGGCTGAGCCCCGACAGCTCATTCGGAGGGAAGCAAGCGATGGTTCAGAGAAGCGTGCGTCCGATGCTCACTCCTCCGCGCCGAGCCGTCCCAGCGAGGTCGCCAGCTCGAGATCCGCGACCACATGCTCGATCGGATCGCCGAAGCCCAGCGAGAAGGCCGGCATGGCGAGGTCGACGGCCTGGAGATCAGCCTGGCCGACGCAGAGGAGAGCTGACCCAGCTCGATGCCGCACTCAAACCCTCGGTAGTCCACCTGGGCCTGCCCACCTTCGGTCAGATCGCCGGGCGGTCCAATACCCTCTGATCGTCCGCCTCGGTGGCGGGGAATCCTGGCCGAGACCCGAGCAAGGACTGTTCGCCTTCGTCGATCAAGCGGCGCGCCGCCAGCAGTCCTGACTGCTCGACCTGTCCAGTGACAGGACTGGAGTCCGGCGGCGGCTCGCGATCCGTCGGCTCGTGCGCAGTGCTCGGGATGCTGCCCGGTACCCAGCCGAGAACCTCCTCGAAACGGCGGGCCGCGAAGGGAACGGGCGGGCGTCCGCGATCACTCTCGTGAAGCCTGATGGTCGCCTGACTCAACTGTGTGCGACGTGCGAGCTCGCTCACGGAAATGCCCCGGGCTTCCCGGAACTCCATGAGAGCTTTCGCCAGCCGCTCGGATTCATCGCTCATGGCCAGAGCATTCCGCATCACGCACCCTCAGGTTCGGAGAATGTCAACGTGCCGACCCACGCCCGCCACCGGGACCACTCGGTGCGCTTCCACCAGGTGCACCTTCAACAACACACCTATGGAAGATCGTTGAGAGTATGTTCCACTACCACGCCGAAAGCTTTGCCCGCGTCGCCCCGCAGCAGATGGTGGCTACGTTCACGCGGGTCGAGATCGAGCGAGCACGGCGCACCGTTGGTCTCACCTGACGGAACGTCGCTCTCCGAAATAGGTCGGAGTCAGGGTCTCAGAACAGTGGATCCTCCGACCGCAGGCGTGTCGTCGCTACCAGCGGTGCCGGGAGGCTCGAAGGTTGGTACACGGCCAAGGCCTCCCAGACGCGTGCGAGGTCGATGAGATAGCGAGCAAGGTCGTAAAGGTTCTTACCATCGTACTGCTGGAGGACGGGCCACGGCTTCCTCGGTGTGGCCGGCGCCAGCAAGGAGATGGGCGATGTGCCCCGCCGCGTGCCAGGTGGTGCCTTCGGGGTGGGCTCGGGCCCGCCTGACCGCCTCATCGACCCCGCCGCAGGCTGCCGTCAGCGGCAGCCGCATCCGCGACAATTCCCATTCTTCTTTCCGCTCGCGCTGGGCGGCGAGGGCGTCGAGGTGTGCCAGGCCTTCGGCAGGCCGATCCTGGTCGGGGCACAATTCGGACAGAGTGTGGATCACAAATTCGTCATCGTTCCGGGCCTCAGTCTGTGCGCGCATCACGGCGATCGCCTCGTCGCCGCGACCGTGCCGAGCCACAAGCTGCGCGAGTCCCGACCCCAACTGTTATCAGTGCACGATTGATTCGTGAAAATCAGGCGATGTGAAGTGGCTCCACAGAGCGGTTTGATCTGAGACCGCAGGACGGTGTCGGTGGGGTGTCCCGGCAGGCGGTTGATCAGAACTGAGCGCTCAATGGCGGCGCTCGCCGCGAGACTGGGAAGGCTCAGTCGCTTCGGATGCGGGCGTGCAGATGCATGTCGTGTCGGCCGTCGTCATGCACGGCGGCGCTTCGCTTGGTGCCTTCCAGGAGGTAGCCGGACTTGGTAGCGACCCTGCAGGAGGCGTGGTTGCGGGTGGAGTGGTCCAGCTCCAGCCGGTGGAAGCCGATCTCGTTCAGGGCCCAGGCCGTGAGCGCCCCGAGGCCGTACGAGGCCACTTTGGCCCCGCGGGCGGCCGGGAGCACCCAGTAGGCCGCGCCGGCTACGCCGTCGTCTAAATCCAGTCCGCGTAGTGCAATCCGGCCGAGTACCTCGTCACCGTCGCGGGTGATCGCCCAGTGGCCGCCCTTCTCTTGTTTCCAGTCCTGGCGGTATGCGTCGAACCATTCCCGGGCCACATCGACCCGTGGCCCGGGCACGCTGTTTGCAATTCGTTCGGCATGGCGATCACTATGGAGAGGCCCAGCAGAGCGGCCGCGAGACGGGCGGCGGGGGCTGTCGGAGATGTCACGCTAGTGCTGTGACCGGATTGGTTCACCGGGTTGGCGGTACTGTCCGCGCATGAATCAGCTCCCCTGCACTCTGGAAGCCCTCGTTGTGCGCACCGATTTCTCGGCAGACGGTGCCTGGGACGCTCTGCGGGTGGCGCTGTTTTCGCCCAGCAAGGACGGCTTCTTGGCCAACGTCGCAGTCGTCGATGACCGGAGGTACGAGGGTTTGACGTCCGACCAGGCCCTCGACCTGATCCCCGCGGAGTACCAGCATCCGCTTCTTGTCTTAGCGGACTGTGTAGCCCTCGCCTCGGCTGAACGGCCGCTCCTCGTGCTGGACCTGCAGGGTGAGCGTGGGTGTGGTGTCCGCGTTGTGGCAGCCCAGCTGTGGAGCATTGAGAACAACCTCTCGGGCGCGAACATGGACTTCGAGGAGTTCGCCGGCGCCGTCGACGAGGACGGCGTCTTTCGGGGCTTCTGAGTCACTGGCCGTTGGGCGGTGTCAGGCCGCGGCGGCGAGGGGGCGTCCGCCCCAGCGGACGCCCTTCTCGCTGCGGACGCGGGCGCGTTCCTTGCGTTCTGCGGCCAGGACGTCGCGGTGGCGTGCGTTGGCGTTGCGCCACCGCAGGTAGGCGTGCAGGGCCCGGGTCTGCACGGTGTGGTTGGGGTGGTGGGAGTTGGCGAGGGTGAACTGCCGCAGTGGTCCGAAGTGGGCTTCGATCGGGTTGGCCCAGGAGGCGTAGGTCGGGGTGAAGCACAGTTCGGCCTTGTGTTTCCTGGCCCAGCGGCGGATGTCGGCGCCTTTGTGGGCGGACAGGTTGTCCAGGATCACGTAGATCGGGGCGCCGTCGGGTCGGGCGGCGCGGATCGACTTCAGTGCGGCCAGCGTGTTGGCGGCGCCCTTCCTGCGGCGGTTGACGCCCCACAGGGTGTCGTCGCCGACCGAGTAGCAGCCGTGGAAGTACCGCACTCCGTGGGTGCGGTGGTAGGTGGCCGGCACCCGGTCGGGCCTGGTCTGCGTGGCCCAGCAGCTGCCGCCGGTGGGTCGGATCCCGAGGGGGCCCGACTCGTCGAAGGCGAAGACCCGGTCCGGGAAGCGGTCAAGGACCTCCTCGATCCGGTCCAGCTTCGCCTCGCGCTCGGGGTCCGGGGATTCCTTCCATGTCCTGGTGCGCTGAAAGGTGACACCGCGGCGGGCGAGCAGGCCGCGTAACGCCTCACGGCCGATGTAAATCACCCGGCCGTGGATTTTCCGTAGGTAGGCGACGAGTTTGCGCAGTGACCAGCGGGTGAAGGGCTGGCCGAGTTTGGTGGGGCGGGTGGTGGCCGTCCGGATGACGAAGTCCTCGTCGTCAGGGCTGAGTCGGCGGGGACGGCCTCCCGCCCACCGAGGGTCCAGGCAGGCCAGGCCGATCTCGTTGAAGCAGTGGACCACATCTCGGACGGTGTCCTCGTCGGCCTGCACCAGCTGGGCGATCACCGGTACCCGGTTCCCACCGGCCGAGGCCAGCAGCATCATCGCGCGCCGATAGCGCACTGAGTTGGTGCTTCCCCGGCGCACGATCTGCCGCAGCTTCTGCCCCTCCTGACCGGTCAGTCTGCGCACACGGACGGGCTCGGCCACCGCGCCTCCAGCGGTCGGATTGGACATCACCCCCCATCCAACCGCCACGACCACCGACCCGGTGAACCTATGCGGTCAGAGCACTAGCAGCGCGGGATCCCTGGAGATCGTCGTGTGGGGCCGGTGCCGGCGCCTGCAGGCGGACGAGGGCAGGCTCTCGCCGCGGTGCAGGGCGCAGAGAACGGGTGCTGCGCGCCCGCAGAGTCTCTTGGACGGGCAGCACACACGTGCAGCAGCTGCCCTGCACGGCCGGTGCCGGGCCGGGAGGGGGCGGTCTGTGAAGGCGGCTGGAGAACCGCTGTACTGGTTCGTGCTCTCCGTTCACCTCGGTCTCGCCCGCTTCGACGGTGGTGTCGCAGAAGACGACACTGCAAGGCGCCGGGAATGACCGCACGGAGTCTGACAGTTCTCTTCGGATTTGCTGAGCGAACGACGGGCGATCGAGGCTCGTTCTGCGACGGCGACGAACGAGTCCAATACTGATGTCGAGGCGGGCGGTCCTATTGAGGTCGCGCGGGTGAGGACGTTGCGGAGAGGTTTTCTGGCGGTGGTCGTCGGCGGATGAGGTGTCATCCAAGATCGGCGGGCCTGGTGAGTGGGAAGGGCGAATGGCTTGGGGTCTTGCGAACGAAGGCGGAGCGCAAGTCATGGTAGGGCGCGCGGGGGTTGAAGAAAATGGCGTGCATACGGGCAAGTTCGGCATTTCGATGATCTGAGAGGGAACGTGTGCGTTCCCTCGCGCAGTGTGCGACGGCCTTGGCGGCGATTCGCCGGTCCAGTCCAGGATCGGCGACGATCTCGACGGCGAGTCGCTCGATCTCGGCAGTGAACTCCTGCGGTGCGGCTGGTACAAGCCGGTCCACAAGGCCGAGCCGTTCGGCGTCGACCGCGCTGACCGGCAGGGCCTCGGCGGTGAGTCGCTCTGCGTGTCCGGGGCCGACCCGCCGGGGCAGTGTGTACGTCCAGTACTCGGAGCCGTACAGGCCCATGCGTCGATAGTGCGGGTTCAGGACGATGCCGGTGCGGCACCAGACCTCGTCTGCGGCGAGGGCGAGCATGGCGCCGCCGGCAGCAGCGTTCCCGCCGACGGCGGCAACCACGAGCCGGTCGGTGGTGAGCAGGATCTGTTCGACGAGGTCGTCCATGGCGTTGAGGTTGGCCCAGGACTCTCGGCCTGGATCGGGGGCGGCTTCGATGACATTCAGATGGATGCCGTTGGAGAAGAAGTCTCGCTTGCCGCCGAGGACGAGGACGCGGGTCGGGCGGGAGAGCGCAAACCGGTAAGCGGCGAGCAGTCGCCGGCACTGCTGGGTGCTCATTGCGCCGCCGGGAAAGGAGAAGGTCAGGAAGCCGACACCGCCGTGTTGGTTGTAACGGATGTCGCTCCATGTGCGCCGGCTGGCCGGCACGTCGAAGGGAAGGACGGCTTGCGGCAGTGCGGTCCGGGTGCCTGCGGTGAAGCTGGCCAGAACAGACGTGGCCGGACGGCGAAAGGGAGCGGGATCGCCCGAGTTCTTGCGAGGCCGGAGCTCGGGGATCCAGACCGCGCCGTCCCTGGTGGCCCGGCAGATGGCACCGGCGCGCTGGGCGAGAAGTGCACCAGGGCGACCGCGCAGCTGGTCTTCCGGATACCCTCCGTGGAGGAACACCTCCCGGCCGACGAGTTGATCCAGCACGCCCGGCTGCGAATCGGCGGCGCGAAGCTTGTGCACCACCGTCTCGGTGTCATCATGATGCCAGTCGATACGGCGCCGCTCCTGCCGGAAGGCATCGCGCCAGACAACGTTCACCGAGGCGTCTGTCTGCGGCAGGGGCTTGTAAGTGCCTTCTGTGAAGCGTCGTACCGCCACAAGGACGGCTCTTACCGCAGCGTCAGTGACCTCACCCCGGTACAGGTCGCTCTTGCCGACGGGTGGCACTCGGAAGCGCTCGGCGGCCCAGATCGCGCCCGCATCCATCGCCGCTCCCGCCTGCAGCACAGTCACACCCGAGTACGGCGTTCGCGCGTCCACGGCCCAGTCCAGCGCGGACGGACCCCGGTCGCCGGGCGGACCCGGGTGGACGATCAAACACGTGTGCTCCTGCCATACGTCCTCGGGAAGCGCCGTCTTCAGCATCGGCGCGACGATCAGCCCGGGCCGCATAACGTGTAGAGCAGCGCGGACCGGGGCCGGGCCATGAGTGGCGAGCACGACCTCCACACGGTGTCCGTGCCCTGACAATTCGACGTACAGACGCTGCGAAAGGCTGTTGAACGCGCTGGCTACGAGCAAGATGTCCACGGCACCGCATCTTCGCGGGCTTTGGCGTGAACAGCGAAGAAGCACGGCCGTCTCGTGTCCGCCAGGCCAGCTCGTTACCGGTAGTTCGTTAAATCCGGAGGTAGAGGTCAATGCCCTGTCCGGTGGTGACTGCGTCAGCCGCGTACCCCTCCAATGGACCGGCGCGGGCGGACACGGACAGTGAGCAGTCATCTTCAGCCCCGACGGAACAGTTGACTCCTCCGACCGGCCTACGACCGACCCGAACTACCGTCAACCCACCTCACCACCGGATTAACGAACTACCGGTATATTTGAACTCCCCCTGCCCACGCCTTGCCCAGGCGACCCTCGCTGCACGCCTCGCCGATCCGACGAAGCCGCTGCTGTGGTTCACGGCGGGGTCTGGTTCGTAGCAGCGCCGGTTTCGGGCTGAGTGGCCGTCCCTGCGCCCTGAACAGGGCGCAGGGACGGCCCTCCCCTCGGAGTTGAGCCCGCAAGGGCGCGACGGCCCGGCGGGCGGTTCAGCTGCCGTCGGCTCGGGGGTCAGCCGGTGATGCTGGGCTTGCCAGTCTCGAGGTGGCCGGTAAAGCGCTGGGACCACGAGGAGTCGCTGTCGACCGTGACGGTCACGTCGTACCAGCCCTCGCTGAGCTTCACCGCGTCGACCGTCCAGGTCTCCTTGTCGTGCGGGGCGACGTGCGCCCGGTGCGGGGCGCCGGAGATGTAGTGGTTGTGGCGGACGGTGAAGGTCACCGGTTTCTTGCCGTCGTTGCGCAGGGTGAGGAGCAACTTCGGGTGGCCGTTGGCCTTACCCGCGTAGTAGGCCGCCTCGACGACCAGGTCCCTGCCCGCGGCGGCGGTGTCGCCGGCGAAGCGGCGCAGGAAACGGTTCGGGCCCGTGACCGTCAGGTCGTAGGCGGTGTCGCCGGCGCCGGCGCCGACGGGGCCGGTGCCGGTGCCCGTGTGCTTGGCGGCCACGGTGTACTGGCCCGGAAAGGCGGCCGGGTACTGGGCGAGCGTCGGGACGGCCGTCAGCGTGTTGTCGTAGACGGCGAAGTGGGCCGCCTTGGTGGCGAACGGCGCCTCGTTGGCGAACTCCAGCATCGCCGCACCGCCTGCGAAACCGGTCAGGTTGGCGTTGGGCTGGTAGGGCAGCGGGCGGGCCGGCTTGCTTCCCTTCTCCTGGGCGGGCATCGTGTTGTCGCCCGGTAGCGGGGTGTAGCGGGTCTCCGGGATCAGGTCCCCGGTCTTGGGCAGCTCGGGCATCCCGTAGACGGGCTTGGCGAAGTCGAAGGCGCCGGTGAGGTCACCGCACACCTTGCGGCGCCACGCGCTGATGTTGGGGGAGACGGCGGGCTTGCCGAGCGCGCCGGTCCACTTCTCCACGAACTGGATGACCGACGTATGGTCGGAGACCTCCGAGGTCACCCAGCCGCCGCGGGTCCAGGGCGAGATGAGGATGAGGGGCACCCGGAAGCCGAGGCCGACCGGCAACGGCTCGGTCACGCCGTACTCGGCCATGGTGCCCGCGACGAACTCGTCGCCCTCGCCCGGCGCCGGGACCGGCGGGGCGACGTGGTCGAACTGGCCGTCGTTCTCGTCGTAGTTGAGGATCACCAGCGTCGAGTTGAAGACCTCGGGGTCGGCGTTGAGGGCCTCCAGGACGCCACGCAGGAAGTATGCGCCGTTGCTCGGGGCGGTGACCGGGTGCTCCGAGAAGAACTGGTTGTTGACGACCCAGCTGACCTCGGGCAGCGTGCCGTTCAGTACGTCGGCGCGGATCGCGGCGTTGATGTTGTCGGCGTTGCCGGCGAGGCCGGTGGCCGGCTCGGGGACGTTCTTGACACCGTTGTCGTAGTAGACGTTGCCCGGGGCTGCCGTGCCGCCCTGTGACGGGTCGAGCTTGGCGAAGGTGTCGAAGTACTCCGCGCCGTTGTCGCCGTAGTCGTCGTCGCACTGGTAGACGCGCCAGCTGACGCCCGCCTTCTGCAGCGTCTCGGCGTAGGACTCCCACGGCAGGAACTTGCCGCGCTCGTCACCGCCGTCGTTGGCCGTGAACGTGCCGTGCTTCTTGTCCGCGTTGATCGTGCCGCCCCACAGGAAGGTGCGGTTCGGGCCCGTCGCGCTGAGCACGGAGCAGTGGTAGGCGTCGCCGACCGTGTAGGCGTCGGCGAGGGCGGAGTGGAACGGCAGGTCCTTGCGGTCCAGGTAACCGAGAGTGGTCGGGCCGCCCTTGGCGTAGTACCAGCCGTTCATCAGGCCGCCGTACCAGGCGCCGTGCTGGTCGGTCCAGCCGTGGCTGGTGCCGGGGTAGTTGGCCGCGCCGAGCTCTGCGCTCGGCGGTGTGTTGCCGCTCCAGGACTTGGCGCCGCTCAGCCGCCACGGGAACTGCGTCTCCGCGCCCACCGCGATCGTCTTCGGCTGCTCCCAGACGGACTTGCCACCGGGCAACTGGATCGTGGCGCGGTCACCGAAGCCGCGCACGCCCTTCATGGAGCCGAAGTAGTGGTCGAAGCTGCGGTTCTCCTGCATGATCACCACGACGTGTTTGATGTCGCGGAGGTCGCCGTACGTGTGGCCGCCGTGGCCGTGCTCGGGCTCGTGGCCCTTGCCCGGCTTGAGGCCCTCCTCGGACGCCGCACCGGCGACGCCGGGGGTGGCGGCACCCAGGGCGGCCGCACCGGTGACGGTGACGGCGGCGCCCAGGAGTTTTCTGCGGGAAAGAGCGGACATTCTCGGTTCCTTCGTGTCGGGGGCCATCCCGACAGTGATCCGGCTTTGCTGCCAGAAGGAGTCCGGGACCCGACGCGCAAGTAGCCGGAAACCCAAGATCCCGGTCCGCCCGGCGGTGCGTGTCCCGCCCCGCAGACCGGGGCGGGACACGCGTCCGACCTGCTCTTACGCCCCTCGCTCAGCAACTCCGTGACCAGCTCACGCCGCGCAGGCCTCAGGACCGGATCGACGCACTCGATCGTGCGGCCGTCCACGGCGCCGGGGTAGCCGTCCCGTACGGGGTCCGAGACGCTCGGCGGGGCGCACAGCCCGGCCTCGGCCAGCGCCTCCAGGTGCTCCGCGTCCGGCAGCGTGGCGGTGTCCAGGACGGCCTGCCGGGCCAGCCCCGCGAAGCTGCCGGACCGAGTCACCTCGATACACATGGCTGCTGCTCACACCTCCTGTGGCTGGCCCGACTGCTGCCGGAGCAGGCCTGCGGCCCCCGCTCGCGTCACACTGACCTCCTGCCAGGCGGCCTGTACCGCGCGGCCCTTCTCGCCCTTCCCCTAGCACACCGTCGCCGCGGCGACGGTGCCCGCCGCGACATTGGCGAACTGCGCCTGAGCCGACAAGCGGCTGCCGGTCAGCGTGTCGTACCAGACCTGCCCCGGCTTTCGCCCGCACCGATGTAGGCCATGTCGGCGAGGATCGGGACGCCTTGGCGCGCAGATCCGGAGGATCTTGTGGGTGCGGGCGGCCGTCAGATCGTGGGTCCGGCCCGGCAGTGCCGGCGACAGCCACAGAATCTCGCCGGCCGGGTCCGTGACGAACTGCACGTTCACCCCGTGCCGCTTGTGTTTCGAGGAGTAGTCGGCCCTGCCGTCGCCGACGCGGTCACACTCTGCGAGTGTGCCGTCCGGGAGGACGAAGTCCGGTTCGTGCACGCGCAGCGTCTTCAGCAGGCCCGGCGCCTGCTCGGCGAGCAGACCGGTGACCGCGGTGACGCAGGCGTGGGCGGTGCCGACGGATATCCCGAAGGCCGCGGCGATACGGGCGAGTGTGTGGTGGCGACGCAGATACACGAGTGCGACCAGCGCACGGCGGTGCGGCGGGAGTTTGCACCGCCGGTCACCCTCACGGGCGACGATGAGCATCGTGACCCACTCGACCAGGGCGTGAGGCAGGTCGAGTACGGCAGGATACGGAACCAACAGGACTCCTGTGCTGCTGAGTTGAGACGTCGAACACCTCCCTCAACGGCACGGGAGCCCTATCCGTTGCGCATCCCGACCTCACACCGCCCCGTCACCCGTCAGTGGCCCCGCTGAAAACGCTCAGTGCTACTGGGCGGGCACGGAACCGGGTTACAGTTCTGTGTGCCACCAGTCCTCGGTCGGATTGACGTAGAGAACATTCCCCAGGCCCATCCTGAGATAGCGTGTCGCGTCACTGGCATTGTTCAGGGTGCCGACGTGGGGGCCGACGTAAACCGGTGAGAACCCCTGGTTGGCGTACGCCTGGTTCAGGGACTGTGAAATCGCCCTCCAGTGGTTTTCAAGTTCCTGCTGAGCCGCCGGGATTCCCACATTTTGAGTACCAGCCATCACGCCTCTCATGCCACCTTCCACATCGTTGAAGCGGGACGCTTCGGAAGTGTATTGGATCATGAAAAGCAGTGAACGAGCCATGGTCGATCCGTAGATGTCTCCTGAATTCACGTACAAGAGGTTCCAGACCGAGTTATTCAGTCCGTATGAGCCATAGAAGCTCTCATCCATCTGCGACCTGTCGTACGGGTTGTTATTGACCTTCCCGGTGTACGACAGCAGATCGTTGTAGTCGCCACCGTAAGGAAGTTGGTGCATCGAACCCAGAGGAGGGAGCAGACCAGTGCCCGAGCCTGCCGTGTGGCTCAGGTTTTGCATGACCTCTGCCAGGTTGTACTGCTCCGTGGAATCCGGCCTGAAGTAGTACGTTTCGTTGGCCTCATTGGTGAATCCGCGAAGATACAGGTTGTGGGGGGAAATCCAAAGCCTCAGACTGTTCCCATTCACGTTGATGTCCGCCCGGATGAGCGAGGTCGACGCATTCTGCGTTGTGTACACCGAGCCCAGACCATGACCCGCAGCATTCCGAATGCTGGCCAGAAACGTAGAGTACTGGATGACAGCGTTGCTGCTGGGCCCTCCGCTAATATCTATCCACAGGTGAGAGATTTGACCACCTGGCGTGTCCGCTTTGGCCGGCCCCGCCGAAAAGGCAAAGGCTGTTGCAGCCAAAATGAGGGCCACAATCGAAGTGAGCAGCCTGTTGGTTCTGCCGTGACCCAGCACTGGGAGTGGCGATTGGGTTAGCATGTTACTCCTTTTCATCAGATGGAAGTAAGCCAGGCGAGGCAGTGCCATGGATTCCTTCCGGATAATTCTCCAGGCGCCTGATGGATCGTGTCCGTGTCAGAGAAATGGCCGCCTCGAAGGGCACCACGAGACTCGTCGCGGACTTGCGCAGGCCCACAGCAGCGAGTGTACACATCTAGATTATGATCATCATCCAGAGTGACGACCCTCACCAGGGGCGCGCCCCACCCCGGGCATCATCGGATAGTGCACCCCCCGAACCGGGGCCCGGGACACCTAAGCGGACCTCCGGGGCCCGCTGTCATCCGCCTGAAAATCGTGGTCGGGGCCGTGGTCGGGGTATCCGTAGGGTGCTCAGGTGTGGCGCTTGGACAACGCCGCCGGAAGGTCCTGGAGACTGCCGGGCCGGACCCACGATCTGACGGCCGCCCGCACCCACAAGATCCTCCGGATATGCGCGCGCCAAGGCGTCCCGATCCTCGCCGACATGGCTTACATCGGTGCGGGCGACCGGGCCACCACCGCCGAGCGCCGCCCACCAGGCGGCGAACTCACCCTCACCGAGCGGGCCATGAACCGGGCCGTGTCCGCGGGCCGGGCACCCGTCGAACGAGGCATGGCACGGCTGAAGTCCGGGCAGATCTTCCGCAGATCCCGCGTCAGCCCCAACCGCATGAGCGTCATCACCAAAGCCGTCCTCACCCTGGAGAAGCGACGCTGAAAATGCTCAGTGACACCACCGATGCCCCTTCCGCCGACCGCCTACGCTCCAAACCGACCAACCACCTGGTCTCGGAAGGGCATGCGCGCACGCCGCACGTGGAGGAGGCCATGCGGACCGCGTCCAGCCACCTCTTCGTCCCGAGCTCCCCCGACCAAGGCAGCTCCTACGGGACCGCCGCGACGCCGCAGTTACACGGGAGACGGCGCAGGCCGTGCTCGAACGCCGGCACATGGAGTGGTGGACCGCCGGCACACTCGACGGCCAACTGTTCAGCTACCAGAGCCTCGACTTCCCGGGCTGACACCCGCCGGGCGCCGAGCACTGGATGTACATCCTCACCGAGATCAAGAATCGTGGCGTGGGCGACGTGCTGATGCTGGTCTGCGACGGGCTCAAGGGTCTGCCCGAAGGGGTCGAGGCCATCTGGCCCCGCACCACCGTCCAGACCTGTGCGGTCCACCTGCTGCGGAACTCCTTCCGCTATGCCGCCCGCCAGGACTGGGACAAGATCGCGAATGCACTCAAGCCCGTCTACACCGCGGCGACCGAAGACGGCTCACTCGAGCGGTTCGCCGAGTGCGCCGACTCCTGAGGCCGAAAGTATCCGCCAATCGTGCGCCTGCTGGAGAACGCGTGGGAGGAGTTCACCCCGTTCCTCCGCTTCGACACCGAGATCCGCCGCGTCGTCTGCACCACCAACGCGATCGAGTCCGTCAACGCCAGGATCCGGCGGGCGGTCAAAGCCCGCGGTCACTTCCCCACCGAGCAGGCCGGGTTGAAGTGCGTCTACATGGCGATCATGTCTCTGGACCCCACCGGCAAGGGCCAGGCCTGCTGGACCATGCGCTGGAAGACCGCACTCAACGCCTTCGACATCACCTTCCACGGCCGGCTCTCCGCAGCACGTCAGTAACCCCAATAACCCCGGTTACATTGCTCGTTCGACAGACCCCCAGTCAGGTCCCGCTGCTTGCGGTCTGGGGTGCGGGCGACGAGATCTTCGGACCGGACGGGGCCCGGGCTTTCACCCGCGATCTGCCGGACTGGGAAGTTCACCTGCTGCCGGCTGAGCACTTCGCCTTGGAGACGCGCCTCGACGCCATCAGCGGCTACATCCACGGGTTCCTGGGCCGCGTCCTCGACTGAGATGCGGCCGGTCTTGAGGCATCCATGCGTGAAGTCATCGGAGTGTCCCGCGGCGCGCGAGGGCCGGCCGCGGCGGTCCAGAAGCTGAGCTGATCCCGCTACGACTGGAGCCGATCAACGTCGCCAGGGCTCTGCCGGGATGAGTTGCGTACCCGGGGCCGTCCGGCGGTGGGATCAGTCTGCCGTCTCACTCTGCGACAGTCCGGGGGCTGGAACGACCTCGAGTTCGCTGGGAACGAGCGTATGGCCGTCGGAGCAGGAAAGTTCCACGTGCACGGGGGCATCGCAGTCCCGGTGTCGCAAGCGAACCGGCCCGCCCTCCGTTCCCGGGGTGGCGTGGCGATCGCCCCACTCCATCAGCGCGAAGTAGGCGATCAGGAGCTCCTGGCCAGGTCCGGTCAGTTCGTAGCGGTCGCGTGTTCGCTGTCCCGGAGCCCGGTAGGGGGTCCGTCGCAGCAGTCCGACCTCGACGAGCTCTCTCAGCCGCTTAGCCGTGGCGGGTGCACTCAGAGGGGTGTGGCGGACGAAGTCGTTGAAGTAGGTCGTGCCGTAGAAGGCCTCGCGCAGCACGAACAGATTCGAGGGCGTTCCGAGTACTTCCAGGGCCCGAGCCGCGGAGCAGCGGTGTTCGCTCCAGCTGTCCCGGTCTGTCAGCGAGCCAATGAGTGCCGACATCACACCATCCCGTCTAGCGCAGCAGCAGACTTATGCTAGCTTAAGCCAGCCCTGACTTACCTACTGCTAAGTCAGCCCGTATCTGAGCTGGAGGGACTGGCCATGCCGTCACGCACTCTGGAGACCACGCTCGATCATGAGGGGTTCCTGGTCAGGCAGGGACGCCGCTCCGGGCTGCCAGTGATCATCGCCATTCACTCCACCCGCCTCGGTCCTGCCGTCGGTGGGATGCGGATCGCCCGATACGACTCCCCCGCCGACGCACTGGTGGACTGTCTCCGACTGAGCCGCGGGATGACCTACAAGGCCGCCGCGGTCCGCAACGGCACGGGCGGAGGAAAGACCGTCGTCCCGCTCCTGCCCGGGGGCCCTCAGCGACTGGACGGCCAACTCCGGGAAGCCCTGCTGCTCGATGTCGCCGAACTTGTCCACGAGCTGAACGGCGCCTACTACGTGGCCCCCGATGTCGGCACCAGCTCCGCCGACATCCAGCTCATGCGCCGCCGTACGCCCTACGTGGGCGGCTATTCCGCCACAGCCGACGGACTCGGCGCCACCACCTTCGGAACCGCCGCCGGCGTCGAGCACGCGATGAACGCAACCGCCGCACACCTGTGGGGAGCGCCCCATCTGCGGGGGCGTGACGCAGTGGTGATCGGATTCGGCGGCGTCGGACAGGAGCTCACCAAGCGCCTGCTCGCACAGGGCGCCCACGTACGGGCGGCCGACGTCGACCCCGAGCGACGCTCGGCCGTAGAAACGTCCGGAGCGCAGTGGGTAGAACTGGACGGCGCCTACACCCTTCAGACCGACATTCTGGCGCCCTGCGCCCTGGGCGGCGTTCTCACCTCCGAGCTGGTCGACTCACTGCGGTGCCGGGCGATCGTCGGCTCGGCCAACAACCAGCTGGCCCACGACACGGTGGCACAGGACCTGGCCAAGGCACGGATCACCTGGGCGCCGGACTTCGTGGCAAACGCCGGCGGGGTCATGTATGCGTCCGGCCTGGAGCTTCACCAACTCACCCCGGCTCAGTCCCTGCAGCGGCTCGCCTCGATCGAGGAAGCCACCACACGGATACTGGAGGACAGCGCGAATGAGGAAACAACCTCCCTGGCCGTCGCCTACCGTCTCGCCGAAGACGTCCTGACCGCCGCAGGAGTCCACCGATCGAACGGAAACATCCCCAGTACCACTTGATGCGATACCGAGGAACCCCGGCACGAAAGCTCCACTCTCACCCGATGGCTCTCATTGCCCTGCTCATTTCTCTTGCGATATCGGCATGTGGGATCCCCTCCACCAGTGTGGTTCAGGTGGGTGAGCCTGCGACCGGGATGGATTTGCGGAAGATTCGTGTCTACTTCTGGTCCGGCGGGAACCTGACATCACTGCCGCGACTCGTCGATATCGCAGCAAACATACAGACTGCGGTCGACTTGTTGTTCGCTGGGCCGACCGAAAACGAAGCGGCCCGGGTCTCCACAGAGCTTCCTCGACTGGCGGCCGATCCTCTGGTCTCGTCGAGCCACGACTCCGTGACGATCGCCCTGCCTGAACTGTCCGTTCCTTTGAGTCACGCTGCCATGGACCAACTGATATGCACCGCGGCGCGCGCAGAGGAAGACACCCATGCACCCCGGACTCGCGAGCGCACGATGAACCACCGACCAGGAGAAGTGAAGAAGCGGATGAGAATCCATGTCACAGGCTCAGGCTGGAGTTTGACGCAAACAACATGTCCGATGCGCTAGCGCAAAGGATCCTTGTCCATGCCCGACAGCTGGCTTGGCTACCTGATTTTCTGTCCGCGAAAGGAATGCAGTACGCACATGCCAGAGCCGGGAGCACAGGACGCAGGGCCGTGCCAGAAGGTCGACGACGGCATGGCCCGGGTCTTCGAGCTGTTCGGAAAGCGCTGGACGGGCCTGATCGTGGCCGTGCTGCTGCCGCACCCCGTCCACTTCGCCGACCTGCGCCGGGCGATCCCCGGCATCAGCGAACGGATGCTCTCCGACCGGCTCATGGAACTCGGCGCCGCGGGACTCGTCGTGCGCGACGTCGACGAAGGACCGCCGCTGCGGGTCTCGTACGGTCTGACACCGGCCGGCGCCGCCCTGGAGCCCGCGCTCAAGGAACTGGGCAGCTGGGCGAAGAAGCATCTCCGAGCTCAGAAGTGAGCCGGGCTGGGCAATATGCTCCGGGGAGCCGAAGAGCCTTTCGCCAGAAATCCCGCAATGGTGGGCCAGGCAAGGATCACCTCCTCGCTCGGCTCGGGGACACTTCCGACGCTTCCAGCTTCGTCAACAGCGCCGACTGTTTGCCGACGGCGGCCAGGCTCAGGTCAGACACCCACGTAGCGGACATCTGCGTACCAAGGCTCCCTGAATAACTGTCACCTGCGGGGCTCGCCGCCGAGGGGGGTGACAGCCTGCGCCCAGTTCTCCGCGAGCCGCAGGCGGGGGGTTCCATGAAATGCCATTTCGCTCGGTCATCGAGAAGTATGTGCAGGGATTGTCAAGAGTTCCGGATGGCGTCAGTCACTCCGATCCTCAAACTTCAAGGGCAAAACGGATTTAGTTCATTTGCCGCCGTCCAGATTCGCCGGCGTCAGCAACCGCTGCCGCGGAGGACCTCGTCCGGAGAGCAGCCAACGCGCACCCACGCACCGAGATGTGGGTCGCTGCGCGGAGCATTGGTCGGTAACGTCTGTTCGGGCTGCGGACACCAGGTGTGAGTGTCACGAACGTCAGGCTGCGTGCAGGTTGCATGCATGAGCACCTCTCTCTGTCGACCCGTTTGCATCGACCGGCGCCAAGTGATCGAATAACGTCTCAAACAGCGGCCCTTCGACGACTGGTCGAACCGTAAGGGCCGCGAAACTTCATTACACAGGGGTACATGCACTATGATCCGTCGTTTTCTGGTTCGCCCGATAACCGCGAACGCGCAAAACTCCATATCTGGACTTTCCGTGCCGTCCGGTGCAGGTCTTCTCGCGTGCCGCGTTCTCGATTCTGCGACTCGGCCGGTCAGGCACGCCGAATTCACTGTGAGCGACAGAAACGGTCATCGGGTTGTGGGTGGGGAGACCGACCCCTTCGGCATGATCTTGGCGATGGTTCCCGTTGGGGAATACCGGCTGGCTGTCTCGTCAGAAACTTTCAGCCCGTACCGGGGAAACGAGTCTGTCATAGAAGAGGGAAAGTGCACCGGGGTGAAAGATATTCTGCTCCAGGCAGCACCGTCGATCCCCTTGCCAACCCCCGGCGAATGGGAAATCGAACGAGCTCATACCCGAATTTCCTTCGCAGCCCGGCACATCGGACTGGGCCGCGTCTTCGGCCATTTCAACAACTTCTCCGGGGCGATTCGGGTCGGGGAGTCGATGGAAGAGACGGCCATGCATGTCGTTATCGACGCCGCCTCGATCGACACCAATGTAAAGATGCGTGACGAGCACCTGCGGTCCGCGGATTTCCTGGACGTGGACCAGTATCCGACCATGGATTTCTACAGCGACCGTTTCGTTCATCGCGGCGGAAACAACTGGGCGATCACCGGCGGACTCACGCTGCACGGAGTCACGCGCACGGTAACCCTTGACGCTACATACGGCGGTCTGCGCGTCGGCATGGAAGGTGAGACCCGTGCGGCAATCCGGGCCACCACCGAGCTGCACCGCGAGGACTACACGATCAACTGGCAGTCGATGCTGGCCCGCGGCATCGCAGTCGTTGGCTCCAACATCAATATCGAACTCAACGTCCAGATCGTCCCCAGGGGCACCGAGCTGGAATTCAAGTGACACCTTTTGCGTGGAGTCGGCCCGCTGTTCGCTGATCGCCCCGGCCGGAAATGTGTGCGACGTTCCGCGCGGCGTATAAACGATGCGCGGGACCGCATTGGCCGGTTCAAGGTGATACTAATGGGCCTCCGTTGGGTCTTTCTTGATCTTGTTATTGTGCGGGATTTGGTGGGAAGTGATTGCTGTCAGCTGGCACTGATCCCGGTTCAGCACCTCAGTACCGTTCCGGGTTCGGTAGAGACTTCAGATTGTGTTTGTAACCTGCGGTTTCACGTTGGTGAGGTAATAGTTGGTCTCGTATTCAGCGAGTAAAATGTGCCCTATTTCACCGTGGAGTCTGCGGTGGCAGTACCAGTCGACCCACGCGGCCGTCGCGAGTGCGACCTGGGACAGCGTCCTCCAGACTGCGACTCGGCATCACCGTGATGTAGTAACTCGCCTTCCTCATGGGGGTGTTGGTCGCGTTCGCGTTACCACAGGGCCCTCTCGGGGGGAGGTGTCCACGACGAAGGCGACGTAGACGACGCCGGCGAACGTGGTGACGTCGGTGAAGTCGGCTACCCAGCAACGGTTGGGGGCCGGGCGACGACGTCGCGGTCCAGCAGGTCCGAGGCCCGTTTCGCGCTCGCGTCGGCCACGGTGGTGATCCTTCTCCGGCCGCGGACCGCACCGTTGATCCCGAGGTCGCGCATGAGGCGCTCGACGGTTCACCGAGCCACCGTGACGTCCTGACGGTTCATGTGCCGCCAGATTTTCCGGGCGCCGTAGCCGCGGTAGTTGGCATCGCACTGCGAGCCCTGCCATGCGTCGCAGGGCCGGGACCGCGCGGTGATCGAGCACCCGCCGGGTGAGGAAGTTGCGGACTTCACTGGTCACTGACGCGCTCAGGGCTCGGGGTAGCGCGGGCGGAACGAAGCCGGCCATGCGCACGTGGCCGACCAGCGGGATCGTCCACATCGGGAAGGGCGCCCCCGACGTCAGGGTTCCTTGGCCCGCTCCCTCGACCGCCGGTCGACGTCGGCCGCGAAGCAAGACGCAGCAGCCTTCAGGATCTCGTTGGCCCGCCTGATTCCATGAAGGGGTCGAGTCATGGCACGTCCCTCTTCCTACCCCGCTGAGGTGCGCAAACGAGCGGTCCGTGGTCGCCGAGGTCCGCGATGACTATCCGAACGAGTCGGCCCGGCGGGCTGTCGGCCGGCCGGGTGCGGTCTCGGTCTTGGACCTACACCGCACCCGGAGCTGGACTACGCATGGCACAGGGTGTTCGGATGATCCCGGTGAGACGGCCCACGCGAGGAGCTCAGACATGCTTGCATTGATTCTCGGGGCGGTTTTCCTGATCGCGGGCGTATACCACGCCTTCCGGGGCACCCCGCGGATCTGGCGGGATCCCGAGCAGGCCCGCCGTATAACGGAGAACCTGACGGGCTTTCCCTTCGGACCGGAGGTGCGCCGGGGGCTGGTCAGAGGCACCGTCCTGATGACCACCAACATGTTCCTGCTCGGCGGCGGCCTGATCTGCGGCGCACTGTGGCAACAGCAAACAACGGCCAACGACGCCAACCTGTTGTGGGCCTTCATGGCCTCTGTCGGCCTGACGCTCACCTCCGTGCTGCTGGGGCTGCTGATCACGTGGTTCAACGTGCCCAAAGCGCTGGTCCCGCCGCACATGCGTGACGAGGTAGGACTGGTGACCAGGAAACTACGCGACGCGCGCCACCGCCGCTCGCACCGCAGCTGACAGCCGGACCGGAGGAACCGGCCGAGGCGGTCCGACTGCGCGCAGCGGTGGCCCGAACGGTCATCGGCGCGCCACAAACAGGGCTCGTGGTCGGGGCCTCCCCCGACGCCGCTCCGGCCTCCCCCAGCACATGCAACAGGTAGTCGACGGCGCACGGGCAGGACGCAGCATGCGCAACGACCTGCGGACGAGCGCCTTCGAACGATCGTGAGGGGAATCGTGCTGGATGGGATCGGCTCAGCCGGGCCGTCAGGGTCAGCGCTGGCGCGGCCTCCGAGGGCTCTTGCGTCAGGAGTTCGTGCAGCGGGGTGTGCGGCGGTCGTGGTGACCGCATCCTTGCCCCCTGCGGTCGCCACGGTGATCGCGTAGTCGCGCCCGGCGAGCTCGAAGAACACGGCCGGTTGGTAGCGCGCGCGGTAGACGAGCGTAGGTAAGGAAATCCCACCCGCATCACAAGGCACAACAATCCCAAGGGTCAACTCAGTTAAACCTCAGGCGCTGTTTCTCGCGTTCTGGGGGATGACACCGCCGGCGGTGGTGGCCGACGCCGCTTATGGCACCAACGCGCACCTGCGGGCCGGTCTGTCGGCGCGAGGACTCACCTATGTCCTGCCCATCCGGTCGGACGTGAGCGCCCACCCCTTCGACGCACAGCCCGTGGCTCCGGTCCGCAAGGGAGATGTGGGCTGTTGGCCCCAGCCGCGCTACCGCCAGAAGGCACCATCAGTGGCAGTCCTCGCCACAGGCTTCGGACCGGAAGCGTTCACCACGCTCACATGGCGGCAAGGCTCGAAAGGGGAGTTGCGTTCCCGCTTCGCGGCCGTGCGCGTGCGGCCGGCCGGCAAAGCCGTCGAACGGCCGGTCAAAGCAGGCCTCGGCCGAGCGGGGCTGGTGGGACGGGGTCCTGCCCGACTGCTGGCTCCTGGCCGGATGGCCCGTCGACGCCGAAGCTCCCAGCGAATACTGGCTGTCCAACCTCCCGCCGGACACCCCGATCGCCGATCTGGTCCGCCTGGCCAAGGTCCGCTGGCGCATCGAGCACGACTACCGAGAGCTCAAGCACGGCCTGGGCCTGGACCACTTCGAAGGCCGATCCTGGCCCGGCTGGCACCACCACGTCACCCTCGTGACCGCCGCCCACGCCTTCCTCACCGAACAGCGCCTCGCCCCAAAAGCACCACAACCAGCCCCACCCTCTACCAGACCGTCGACGCTCTCCGTCCGTACTGGTCGGACAGCTTGCCGTACATCGGGGTGGCGATCGTCGAGGTGATGAGGAACGCGGTGGTCACCCGTGCCTGCGCGGTCAGCCCGTTGCCCGCGGCCCCTCGGCGCAAGGCCAGCGGGCACATCTCGCCGCTGCGGTGATCGCGTCATGGCCGCTAGCCTCGTGCCAGGGCCTTGACCTCCGGAGGGAGGCTGCCACCCGGTTGGACGGCGAGGAGCATGACCTCGTCCGAGGTGTACCGCACCGCGATGGCGATGCGTGGATTCAAGCCGTCGACGGCATAGGCCGTCGTCGGTTCAGGCCCTGCATCGTCGTTGTGGCCCGGTGTGTCACCACAGGGCGGGAACTCGGCGGGGCCGAGTGCTCTGCCTACGGTGAACCCGACGTTGGCCACCTGCTTATAGGTGCGGCCCCCGTACATGGCAGCGATCACGCATGACCCTTCGGCCTCCCCGCCACTGCCCTGCGCTGAACAGGCGGTCGTCAACGCGGCCACGGCCATGATCATGCCCGAGTACAACGGCAGCCGCCGTGACCGCCTGGACATGTCGGCGTCGCGTCGGGGTGAAGTTCTGATTCGCATCAGTGGGCTCCTTCCGGAGCGTGCGCGCTCCGTCTCACCGGGTGCCGCGTAGCTCATGGAGGTTCGGACCCCCGGGGGCGTCCCCGATCAATTCATGAACATGACGGAGCTCGAGGCGAATTGGTTCGTTCCGCTTTCGGTGACTCGCCCTTCTCACATGATCCAAGCGGGAACACCAACTGCTTCACCCAGTTCACCGCTGTCATGGAAGCGATCCGGGTGCCCCGGATCGGCCCCGGACGGCTCCGAGTCCGGTCCGATCACGTCCTGGGTGACAAGGGCTACAGCTCGAAAGCGATCCGCGCCTGGCTGCAAAGACAAGGCATCGCCCACACCATCCCTGAGCGGGCAGAGCAGGTCGCAAACCGCCACCGACGGGGAAGCGGCGGCGGACGCCCACCGACATTCGATCGGGAGCTGTACAAGCGGCGCAACGTGGTGGTGCGGTGCTTCAGTCCCTAGCGCTGAGTCGCCGTACACGGTTGATGCGTGACCGTGGGCCGCACCGTTCGGGTTGCGCTTCGCAGCGTGTTCGGTGGACGGGTTTCTGGCGAAACCACCTTGTGATGTAATACACGGATATGTCCGCTATGGAGCTTTTCGTGCAGCTGTCTGGGTCAGGTGATGTGCGCAGAGCCCGAGGCCGAACCGGAAGGGCGCGAAAAGTGACGGGTGCGTGCTCGGCCACGCGCGGCCAAGAGTGATGCGCGTGGATGCGACCGGCTACTGCCGTGGTCTTCCCGGCGCGGCCCGTCTGACGACCATTCGAACAGGGCCGTCGACGCCTGCTGTTCGTGTCCCACGACATCCGCGTTGGGTTCTCCAGCGGTGGCTGCCCGCGACAGAAGGAGCTTTCCCGTGACATCTGTGGTCCAGCACGTCTTGAACCGGCTGAGGGACATCGGTGTGCAACACGTGTTCGGGGTTCCGGGCGACTACGCCTTCCCCCTCAATGACGCCATCGCCGAGCACCCGGACGTCGCGTGGGTCGGCAGCTGCAACGAGCTCAACGCGGCGTACAGCGCTGACGGCTACGCTCGCGTTCACGGTGTGGGGGCGGTATGCACCACCTACGGTGTCGGAGAGCTCAGCGCCCTGTGCGGTATCGCCGGCGCCTACACCGAGCACCTCCCCCTGTTCCACCTCGTCGGCATGCCCGCGATGCCGGTCCAGGCGCACCACACGACCGTTCACCACACCCTGGGCAACGGCGAGTTCAACCTGTTCCATCAGATGGCGCAGCCGGCCGTCTGCGCCAGCGCGATCATGACTCCGCAGAATGTGGCCGCTGAGACCGAGCGTCTCATCGCGGCGGCGCTCTACCACCGGCGCCCGGTCTACATGGCCTTTCCCTCCGACCTGGCGACCATGCCCGTGGTCGGTGAGGCCCAGCCGATCCCCGCCCCGGCCAGTGACCCCGCGCAGGTGAACGCTGCCGTGCAGGCCATCAGTGACATGCTCGGCAAGGCCAAGAGCGCCTGTGTCCTGCCCGGGATCCTGGTCTCACGCGCCGGTCTCAATCAGGATCTCCAGCGGTTCCTCGACGCAACGGGGCTGCCCTTCGCGACGATGATCTCGGACAAGGGGGTCCTGGACGAGGAGCAGTCCTCGTTCGTCGGGATGTACGACGGAAAGCTCATGAACGAGGGTGTGCGCCGCTTCGTCGAGGACGGTGACGTCGTCATCATGGCCGGGACGCTGATGAACGACTTCAACACCGGAGCGTTCACCTCGAACCTCGACCCCGGCCGTACGATCGACATCCGGCACCACCACGTGCGGGTCGACGGCATGACCTATCAGAGCGTAGAGATGAAGGACCTCCTCGACGCTCTCGCCGACAAGCTCCCCCGGAAGCAGTGGCCCCGTCCGTCGGCAGAAGTGGTGCGCATGCCCGCGGCCGGCGGCAGTGGCGACAATCCCATCACCGCGGAGAATCTGTACCCCCGCTGGGAGAGCTTCCTCAAGCCCAACGACATCTTGGTCGCCGAAACCGGCACCGTTTCCATGGGCATGGCGTTCACCCGGCTTCCCCGGAACGCCACCTTCCAGAATCAGACCCTGTGGGGATCGATCGGCTGGGCCACCCCCGCAGCGGTGGGCGCCGCTGTCGCCGCAGAGGACGGCCGGCGCGTGGTGCTGATCACCGGCGAAGGATCTCACCAGCTCACCGCGCAGGAGATCAGCCAGTTCGGCCGCAATGGCCTGCGGCCGGTGGTGTTCGTCCTCAACAACAACGGCTACCTGATCGAGCGCCTTCTGTGCGCGCACCCGGACATCTCCTACAACGACCTCGCCAACTGGCGGTACTCCGAGCTGCCGGAAGTCCTGGGCTGCGACGGCTGGTTCACCGCTCGCGTGACCACCACCGCCGAACTCGACCAGGCCATGGAGGCCGCGGCGAAGGCCAACTCCGGCTGCTACATCGAGGTCGTCACCGCCACGTACGAAGCTCCCCCGATGGCCGAGCAACTGCACAACAACATCGAGACGCTCTACTCCACCTGAACGCACTGCCCGCGCTCTTCTCGGCCGTGGCCGGGCGGTGGTCCGCCGCCCGGCCACGGCCCCCGCGGACCGTGATTTCCGCACCGGCCGGACGGCTACGCCGAGCCCATGTGATGCCGCCGGCCCGCGGCTCACACAGCCGGGACGCTGTCCGGCCCGGCGCCGGATGCCCTGTCCGGTCACTCCACCACTCGTCACAGCAAGGGAGATGAAGATGGCTACTGAAGAACACCCGGTGGAACGGTTCAGGCGGTTCGTCCGTACCGTCCTCGCGCACTGGAACGGCGGCCAGGGTGACCAGCACGACCCTGAGCGGGCCCGGGCGGTCTACCAGAGCTCCACCATGGGCGCGCTCCTCCAAGGCGTGTACGACGGCGACGTCACGATCGGGGAGCTGCTCAAGCACGGCGACTTCGGGCTGGGCACCTTCAACCACCTCGACGGAGAAATGCTGATCCTGGACGGCGTGTGCTACCACCTGCACGCCGACGGCTCGGTGGAGGTCGCCTCTGCCGGCGATCTGTCGCCGTTCGCGGCACTGACGCGCTTCAGCGCCGACACCACCAAGGAAGTGTCATCTCCGATGACACGCCCGGAGGTCACGGCACTGATCGACAGCGCGATCCGCAGCAGCAACCTGGTCTACGCCGTCAAGATCACCGGCCGATTCAGCCATGTCGCCACGCGCACCGTCAAGGAGCAGAAGCCTCCGTACCCGCCCCTGACCGAGGCAGCCGCGGGGCAGGCCGAGACAACGTTCACGGATGTGGAGGGAACCCTCGTCGGCTACCGCACACCCGACTACGAGCAGGGCATCTCCGTAGCCGGATACCACCTGCACTTCATCGACTCATCCCACAGCCGCGGAGGCCACGACCTGGACTTCACGCTCGAGCACGGAAAGATCGAACTCGCTGAGCGGGCGGAACTGCAGTTGATTCTTCCCACGACAGACCAGTTCCTGAACTCCGATCTGACGCCCACCAATCTGGAGAGCCAAATCCGGCAGGCAGAAGGCGGCTGAGGAGCAACCACGGCCCAGCTCTAGGATTACATATGCACGGACGGTGTAGCGGATTAACACCAAACCCTATGCCCCCTGTCTATGTCGGATACGACATCCGTCAGCGGTAGAAGAAATTCCAGGCAGCTCTGATCCGACATGGTGTCCAACTGCAGTGTCCAGCAGCGGAGACAATGACCGAGACGGTTACGCTGAACCTACCGGATATCCCCCCACTGAGACTCAGTTTCGTCAAGTCTGGGGAACCCCCACCTGTTCACACGTCGAGTGAGGCAACGGAATGGCTACAGCAGAAAAAGAGGCAGTGCGCAGCGCCGAACGTGTTATTGAGGCGCTCGAAGAGACGGGCGTGAAGTACATTTTCGCCGTTCCCGGCGGCAAGATCGATCAGGTCTACAATGCCCTCGCCGACAGCAGTATCCAGGTCGTCCTGTGTCGTCACGAACAGAACGCCGCTTTCATGGCTGCAGCCATGGGGCGACTGACGGGAATTCCCGGCGTTGTGCTCGCCACCTCAGGGCCCGGAACCTCGAACCTCGCCACGGGCCTCGTCACCGCGAACACCGAGGGCGACCCGGTCGTGGCCCTGTGCGGCGCAGTGCCCCGGGCTGACCTCCTCAAGCGGACTCACCAGTCCATGAATGCGGAAGCTCTCCTTGGCTCGGTCACCAAGTTCACCGGCATGGTCAACGATCCGGACAACGTGCCGGAAGTCGTGGCCAACGCTCTGCGCGCTGCCGCAACGGAGCCTCGCGGAGCAGCCGCGATCGTCCTGCCCAACGACGTCATGGCGGCTCCGACCGCGAAGACGGCGACCCAGGCGCTGACCGTCGGTGAGCTGGGGGCGGCGCCGGCCGCTGCCGTCGAGCGGGCCGCAGAGCTGATCCGCTCGGCGCGACGGCCGGTGATCCTGGCAGGTGTGCGCGGCGCCGACCCCGCGGCGTGCGCTGCTGTGCGCAAGCTACTGACCGCGGTGGAAGGTCTCCCTGTCGTGGAGACGTTCCAGGCAGCGGGGATCGTGTCCCGGGAACTCGAAGATCACTACCTGGGCAGGGTGGGACTGTTCCGCAACCAGCCCGGCGACGAGGTCCTCGGTGGCGCCGACGTCGTCGTGACCATCGGCTACGACCCGGTGGAGTACGACCCGCAGCTGTGGAACGTGAACAGCCCGAAGATCGTGCACATCGATGCCCTGCCGGCACAGATCGACAACCACTACCACCCGGCTCTCGAACTGCGCGGTGACGTCGCATCGACGGTCGAGGCGCTGGCCGGATCACTCCAGGGCCTGACCCTCCAGGCCGCGTACACCTCGGAGCTCGCCACCCAGCGCCACGCGCTCGAAGAGATCGACGACGTGGCCAAGAGGGGAGAGCACGGGCCGTCCGGCATGAATCCGGCAGCCCTCGTCCTCCAGCTCCGAGAGCTTCTCGACGACGACGCCCTGATCACCAGCGACGTCGGCTCCAACTACATCTACGTGTGCCGGCACTTCCGTGTCTGGCAGCCACGCCACCTGCTGATCAGCAACGGACAGCAGAGCCTTGGCGTCGGCCTGCCGTGGGCGATCGCCGCGGGCCTGGCCCACCCGGGCAAGCAGATCGTCTCGATCTCCGGTGACGGCGGCTTCCTCTTCTCGTCCATGGAACTGGACACCGCCGTACGGCTCGGATCGAACTTCACCCACGTCATCATGCGCGACAACTCCTACGACATGGTGAAGTTCCAGCAGATCCTCAAGTTCGGCCGGGACTTCGGGTGCGAACTCGGCGACCTGGACATCGTCCAGTACGCCGCCTCGTTCGGAGCACACGGCCACCGCGTGCGCACGCCCGCGGAGTTCGCCCCCGCGCTGCAGGCAGCACTCGCGGAACCCGGCCCCTCCATCGTGGACGTCATGGTCGACTACACCCACAACACCGCGCTCTACTCCCACGTCATCGAAGACGCCTTCGAGTAGACACCTCCTCCACCCCGTAAGCCTCCGTACCGGGCAGCTGCCTGTCAGGCTGCTGAAAAACGCAGCCACGGCCAAACAGCTCGCACGCAGCATCGGCCTCGATCCTTCGCCGTGTTCACCTTGAGCCGGCCTCCGAGGGCTGCCCCCTCGGAGGCCAGCTCAAGGCTCAGCGCCTATGTCCCCCGACACGGCGCAGGCAACGCGGAGCGCAGTTGCCTGCGGGAGCTGAGCCCGAGCTTGGCGAAGACGTTGCCGAGGTGCCATTCCACTGTGCGTGAGCTGATGAAGAGCTCTGCGGCTATCTCGGTGTTGGTGAGCCCCTCCCTGGCGAGCCCGGCGATCTGGGCTTCCTGGCCGGTGAGTTCGGAGTCGGTGCCGAAGGTCCGTTTACGGGCAGTCTCCCCGGTGGCGAGGAGTTCCCGGCGGGCGCGCTCGGCGAATCCTTCGGCGCCGACCCGGCTGAACGTCTCGTAGGCGGTACGGAGCTGAGTGCGGCTGTCATGGCGGCGGTTCCGGCGGCGCAGCCATTCGCCGTACAGCAGCCGGGCGCGGGCCAGGTGGACGGTGACCCGGCAACGCTCGAGACGCTCGATCGCCTCCTGGTAGAGCGCCTCGGCGGCCCGGTCGTCGCTCAGCAGCGCGCGCGAGCAGGCCTCCGCGCCCAAGGCCCATTCGGTGCCGCAGGCACGAGTGCGTTCGCTGAGCCTGGCCAGCGCGGGAACGGCGGCCTCCGGCTGCCCGCTGCGGGCGCCTGCCTCGATGAGTTCGGTCAGAGTCCAGCCGAAGAATCCCAGGTCTTCGAACCGGCAGGCACGTGTCGCGGCCGCGAGCGCGTCCTCGTAACGGCCGAGGCCGTTGTAGAGCACGGCGGTCGCGTACTCGGCCAGGCTGAGAACGCGACCCTCACCTCGGGCGCGCACTTCTTCGATGGTCTTCTCGATGCCGTCCAGCGCCTCGGTTTCCCTGCCTCGCCAGGCGCCGAGCACGAGTTCCGAGTACATCATGGGCGCGCCGCCGATCGCCTCCGAGATGGCCGTCCCTTCGTCGATCAGGACTGCCGCGGTGTCGAACCGGCCGGTGTGCACGTTGAGGCATGCCTGGTAGCTCAGTGCCATCGGGAGGACACCGAGCGCTCCCGTCCCGCGCGCGGCGGCAACGGCGCCGCCCGCCAACTCGTACCACGCCTCGTCGTCCCACAGCTCCGGTGCGAGGGCCTCGGGCGAGACCCGAAAGGCCAACCACAGCCATCGCCCGTCGGCATCAGCCGCGCAGGATCTCTGTTGCTGCAGCACGACGTGCAGTGCACGCCTCAGAGCGCCGACGCCAGTCGTGTACCCGTCGATGATCAAGCTGGTGTAGCTGTCCAGAAGGACATCCACCATCCTGGGCGGTGTCGAAGGCGGTGGTCCGGCGCGGGCCGCCTCCGCCACCTCGCGCAGTCCCGGTCCCCCGTTCAACTGGCCCGCGAAGATCGCCGCGCCGGTCGCCTCCAGCAGGGTGTCGCGGGCGAGGACCCCATCCAGGGGCACCAGCCGATTCGCGGCGTCGAGCAGGAGCCCGGGCGCCTCGCTGCCGCGCACTTCGGAGAACACCAGCCGCGCCCGCAGTCGCTCCAAGCGGGCGCTCTGCAGGTCGTCGAGGGGGCCGGCCTCGGCCATCGCCAGCATGTTGTGGGCGTGGTCGCCTCCGCCGGCGTCGATCGCGGCCTGGGCAGCGGCCAGCGCGCGGCTGACGCGGCGCTCGGGGTCGGGCGTGAGCTCGGCGGCCCGCCGTAGGAAGGCCGCTGCCGCGGCGACGCCACCTCTGCGCTCCGCCCGGCAGGCGGAGCGTTCCAGATCGAAGGCGACATCCTCGTCCGGCCGGGCCGCGGCGTGACCGCGATGCCAGGCCCTGCGGTCGGGGTCGTGGTGCGGGTCGGTGGCTTCCGCCAGTGCCTGGTGGGCCGCCCTGCGCTCCGGGGCGGATGTCGTCTGGTACACGGCCGAGCGCACCAAGGGATGCTGGAAGCGGACCCCGGCGCCGAATGTGACCAGACCGGTGGCTTCAGCCGCCGCGGCGGCGTCCCCGGGTATCCCCTGCAGGCCGGCCGCACGCCACAGGAGGTCCACATCGCCGGTCGGCTCGGCCGCGCCAGTCATCAACAGCCGTCGACTCTCATCGGGCAGCGTACGGAAGCGCCGGCGGAGTGCAGTCTCGATGCTGCCGACCACGGGGCCATTGCCGGGGAATCCGAAGCCGCCCGCCAGCTCGACGGGATCGAGCGCGCGCGGCAGCTGCAGCAGAGCCATCGGGTTTCCACGTGCTTCAGCCAGGATCCGCTCCCGTACCAGGGGATCGAACGGTACCCCTACAGCCGATGCCAGCAGGGCTCGCGCCTCGGGCTCCCTCATGCCCAAGACGAGCATTTCCGGCAGACCCGCCAGTTCACGAGCATGGGCAGAATCCCGCAGGGCGAAAATCAAAGCCACTGGTTCGGCCAGCAATCGCCGAGCGACGAATGCGAGCACCTGCCGGGAACCGTCGTCGAGCCATTGCGCGTCATCGACAAGGCAGGCCAGTGGCCGGTCCTCGGCGGCGCCGGCCAGCAGACCAAGCACGGCCAGGCCCACCAGGAACTGGTTGGGCGCCTCCCCCTCCCGCAGCCCGAACGCGACGGACAACGCGTCCCTCTGCGGTCCGGGCAGCCCTTCGAGCCAGCCCAGATGGGGAGCACACAACTGCTGAAGGCTCGCGAACGGGAGCTCCATCTCCGACTCGACGCCCGCGACGGCGGCGGTACGGAACCCATCGGCCCGGCCGGCCGCATAGCCCAACAAGGCGGTCTTCCCGATCCCCGCCTCACCGCGAAGCACCAGGACAGCGCTGCTCCCCGCGCGCGCCCTGTCCAGCACCCGCTCCAATGCGGCCTTCTCCTGGATCCGGCCACGGAGTGTGACCGGTGAATCGACGGCGGGCACTCCCATGGATCGCTCCCTGATACGCCGATTACCCCGCCATATGACCTTATTCCCCTTCTGTTGATTTTAGTAAGGCGTGGGGGGCTCGGAACCGGCCCCCGGGCAGGGAAGACCCCGGGGCCGGACCCGGGGGTGGACCCCGGGGGTTCCCCTGGGGCGACGCGCGCCAACGGCATCCACTGTGGACGAGTCCCGCGGCGCGAAGCCGCTGACCACTGCAAGGAGAACCTCCCCACATGTCTGACACTGCCGCATCGACGGCCATCCGCCCCTTCACCTTCGCATTCCCCGAGGCGGAGCTCCAGGACCTTCGCGCGCGCATCGAGGCGACACGTTTCCCCGAGAAGGAGACCGTCGCCGACCAGTCCCAGGGCACACAGCTCTCCACTGTTCAGGAACTTGCCCGGTACTGGGCCAAGGAGTACGACTGGCGCAAGGTCGAGGCGAAACTGAACTCCTACCCGCAGTTCATCACCGAGATCGACGGGCTGGACATCCACTTCCTTCACGTCCGCTCCCAGCACGCAAACGCCCTGCCGGTGATCGTGACGCACGGGTGGCCGGGTTCGGTCGTCGAGCAGCTGAAGATCATCGAGCCGCTCACCAACCCGACGGCTCATGGCGGCGACGCCTCGGACGCCTTCCATGTGGTGATTCCGTCGATGCCCGGCTACGGGTTCTCCGGCAAGCCCGCGAAGAAGGGCTGGAGCCCGGAGCGCATCGCTGCCGCATGGGGCGAGCTGATGAAGCGCCTGGGCTACACCAAATACGTCGCGCAGGGCGGCGACTGGGGTGCGATCGTCACCGACCTGATGGGTTCACAGGAGCCCGAGGGCCTCGTCGGCATCCACACCAACATGCCGAAGGTGATTCCGACCGACATCGACGCCGCGCTCGCCAAGGGCAACCCGCTGCCCGAGGGCCTGACGCTGTCCGACGAGGAACGGACCGCGGTGGACCAGCTGGACTTCGTGTACCGGCATGTCTACTACGCGTACATGATGGGCTCGCGGCCGCAGTCCCTGACCGGGCTGGCGGACTCCCCGGTGGGTCTGGCGTCCTTCCTGCTCGACCACGACGCGAAGAGCCTGGCCATGATCACCCGTGCTTTCCACGGTGTGAGCGAGGGTCTGTCCCGTGATGACGTCCTGGACAACGTCACGCTGTTCTGGCTGACGAACACCGCGGTCTCCGCGGCCCGTCTCTACGCGGAGAACACGACTCCGTTCTTCGGGGTCAACGGGGTCAAGCTCCCGGTCGCCGTGAGCGTCTTCCCCGACGAGCTCTACGAGGCCCCCAAGAGCTGGACCAGGCAGGCCTATCCGAACCTCGTCCACTACAACCGGCTCCCCAAGGGCGGGCACTTCGCCGCCTGGGAGCAGCCGGAGCTCCTCGTGAACGAGCTCCGCACGGGCTTCCGCTCCATGCGCTAGCCGACCGCGACCGACGCCTGAACAGACGCCGGCACGACGGGGCGGCCGAGCGAACCGGCTCCAGGCCCACTCGGCCGCCCCATGTCTCTGTGGCCCTTTCCCCGGCCCTTTCCCCAGACGGACTTTGCTGCTCCACGAGTGGGTGCTCAGCTGGTCTACGAGATTGCGACGATGAACAGCCCTCATCCGCTCCAGCGGCGATCCATCCCTTCCGGCAGTGACCCCGGCACGCGGATCCTGACTCCACGGGACCCCCGCGCCTCGGACGGTCTTCACGCAGCGGCGCCGGATCAAGACCCGCTCCTCGTACGTTTCGAACGCGAGGCCATGCCGTTCCTCAGCCGCTTGTACGCGGCCGCGACGCACTTGACCCACGACCGCGCTCACGCCGAAGACGGGTGCAAGAGACGTATGTCCGAGCTTTCAGCGCGTTCGGGGCGTTCACCGGCGGCACGAGCCTGAAGCTCTGGCTGTTCCACCTGCTGGCCGACACCGCGGCGCTCCACGCCCCTGGTGGACGGGAACGCTCGACACGTTCGAGATCCTCGGCAGAATGTCCCTGCCGCTGGTGGACGGTGGAACGCCCTCCGAGGCTCAGTGCCCCTCAGATGCCTCAATCCCAGGCCTTGGAACGGCTGTCCGTCCGCGAGGTGAGGACGGTGCTCGGGAGACTTCCCCGAAGGCTGGCGATCGTTGTCCATCTCGCGGACGTCGAGGACTTCTCCCCGAGCCAGGTCGCGGAAATCCTCGACATACCCCATGAAATCGCGGCGTTCCGCTTGTTCTACGGGCGACACCGCTTGATTCGCATCCTCACCGATGCCGCACGTCGGCAGGGCTTTCTCGACTGACGAGCCGCACAGACCCTCCGGCCGGACAACGAGGTGGTGGGTAGCAGTTCCAGAGCAGTTGTCAGTTCCAGGGCAGTTCGACCACGGCACGGATCCCGTGCCACGGGAGTGCTGAGGGCATGTCGTGCAGGTGCCGTGCCCCAGTACCCAAGGGTCGAGGCCGTGGTCAGCGAGGAGGGCGGTGCAGGGCCGACCGGCCACGCGACCTCTACCAGGGCTAACCTTCCCTTCCGTTCGAAGGCGCCTGCAGGCACCCAGTGCACACCGTCGTCTTCCTGCTGCGGAGCGCGCGGGCCTTGTCGGCGGCCTGGTGTGCTTGAGAAAGCTGAACCGCCTGGCTTCGGGACCGGGCTGGAGGAAGCCGCGGGTCGTCTGTGCGACAGCGTTGACGCTCGTCAGGCTGCTCGCCTCCTAGAGACGGCCAGTCGACGCGCCTCAAGGCAGTATCGGCCCCCGCGACCGAGGAGCCGGCCGCCCCGAGCGCGGCGGAACCGGAAGCGAGAAGGTCCGCGATGCATTCGGCCCTTACAGGCCACCTACGACGACGCGTGCACTACCCCGGGTAACTGCGAGTACACCCTGGGCGGGTGCTCGATGAGCTCAACAGTCTCGACAAGGCGATGGAAGCGGACCCCCAGGGCCCTGGGCTCTCCAAGGAACCCCTCGCCTGGATCGTGAATCTGCGGGCCGTGCTGGGCGACGACAGTTCCTTCGAGAAGCCCAGGAGACACCTGGACCTGCTCACCGGAACGCGAGACAAGATCAATACCTGGATGCAGGGCCATCAGGAGGACTACCGATGAGGCCGAGGCCGCGCATGGGCTTCACGAGCTCACACCGTTCGGGGATCGGCGAAGGCCATGTTCGGTCTCGACGCCTTCGGGAACAATCGGTGTGAGCTGTACAGGTGAGCAACCACTTGGCGCTCCACAGATCAAGGTGCCAATCGCGACCGTCCCACAGACTGACGGCGGCGCCCAGATCCGTTGATGGCCGGTGTATGTCGTGCTTCCGGGTTGTATGTCACCCGAGCTCGACCGAATACGAGCTTCCGCTGAACTCCCAGCCGTCGGTGCCTTCGCCGATGTCGGCGACGATGATGTCGTCGATGAAGCGGTCCTCGAAGTCGTCGTCTCGCAGGTCGCCTGCCTGCCAGAGGGCTTCGATGTCGCTCCAGTCGCCGCGGCTCGCGTCGATGCGCAGGGGGGGTGCGGCGCGGCGGGTTCCGCGTTCGCGTTCGTCGTTGCCGGTCTTGACGAGGCCGCTGATCTCGAACTGGCCGTCCTTGACGGTGTCGGGGAGGGGGTCGGCGGGGACGATGGCGACGTTCTCGTACGCGGTGTGGATGAGGTCGCGGTAGCTGCGGCGGACGTTGCACTCAGGGTCGGACAGCCACTTGATGAGGGTGTCGGGGCGGACGTCGAGGCCGGCAGTGTCGAGGGCTTCGTAGCCGCGGCGGGTGCCGGTGAGCTGACTGAGCTGGGCGTGCCAGTGCTTCGCGCTGTAGGAGGCAAGGCGTGGCGGGGCGTGACCTGCTCGCGCAGGAGGTCGTCGAGGGAGGCGCCGTGCCCGGTGGGGCCGGCCATCAGTCGTCACCTTCCGGGATGAACGCGCCGCGCTCGATGACCCTGCAGGGCGCCGGAGGCGAGAGGCAAGGCGGCCGCGGCTAGTACGTGGTCGGCTCCAGCGCCAATGACGTCCCCGGCCACCTGACCATCAGCCGCCGCTGCACCGACGGTCGAGCTGGTGCTGGGCGTCGAGGTGGTGGCACGCGCCGGGGTGTCGGTGTCGAGGAATCGGGCGCGGGCGAGGTCGGGGCGCAGGCGGGCGTGGCCGATGACGCCCAGGTCGCGTTCGGCGACCGTGACGTCGGCTTCGCCACTGTCGGTGTGTGCGGTGAGGGTGAGGATGACGTCGGCGGAGCCGGTGGCCACGATCACTGTCTTCGCGCGGTGCACGGTGCCCGCGGTGTCGGTGACGGTCTCGATGTCACCGGTGAGGTCGACCTCGACGATGTCGTCGTCGACCGTCTCGGCGCCGAACTTCTCGGCCTGGGCCCGCATATGCCATCAGGTCGGGGTCTTCGATGCCGTCGGGGAAGCCGTGGAAGTTCTCGACATCGGAGGTCGTGGTCAGTGCGCCACCGACGAAGATGACGCCGCCGAAGACGAGCGGCTTGAGGTCGGCGCGGGCGGTGTTGGGGGCGGCGGTGTACCCGGCGGGGCCGGAGCCGATGACCTCGCGTATGCCGGTGTCGGTCACGGAGGTCACGCCTCCTGCCGGGCGTCGATCTCGGCGATCAGGGCCTCGATGTGAGTCTTGATCTCGTCGCGGATCGGGCGGACGGCCTCGACGCCCTTGCCGGCCGGGTCCTCCAGGTCCCAGTCAAGGTACTCCTTGCCGGGGAAGATGGGGCAGGCGTCGCCGCAGCCCATGGTGATGACGTAGTCGGACGCCTGGACGGCCTCGGTGGTGAGGATCTTCGGCTTCTGGCCGGAGATGTCGATGCCGACCTCCTTCATCGCCTCGACGGCGGAGGGGTTGACCTGGTCGCCCGGGATGGAGCCGGCGGAGCGGACCTCGATCCGGTCGCCCGCTAGGTGGTTGAGGAATCCGGAGGCCATCTGCGAGCGTCCGGCGTTGTGGACGCAGACGAACAGCACGGAGGCGAGCGGGCTGGAGGACATCGGTTCTTCCTTCGTCAGTGATGGAGCGGTGGTACGGGTGGTGCAGAGGTGAAGTTCAGGCGCCCGGCAGGGAGTCGAGCAGTTCGGTGATGTGCGCGTCGATCTCGTCGCGGATGCCACGGACGGTCGCGATCGGGGCGCCCTCGGGGTCGGTGACCGGCCAGTCCAGGTAGCGGCGGCAGGGCAGCACGGGGCAGGCGTCCCAGCAGCCCATCGTGATGACGATGTCCGCCGCCTGTACGACCTCGTTCGTCAGCGGCTTGGGGAACGCGCCGGCTATGTCCACTCCGGCCTCGGTCAGCACCTGCACGACGACCGGCTCGACGTCGGCGGCCGGGAGAGTCCCGGCAGAGAAGACGGTCACGTGGCCGCCCGCGCGATGCGCGAGTAGGGCGGCTGCCATCTGGGAGCGGCCGGCGTTGTGGCCGCACACGAACAGCACTCGGGGCAGGCCCACGCCCGGGGCGCCCCCGATGTGCGCAAGCGCCTCGAGGCGTTCAACGACCAGGTGCTCGGCCAGCAGCACCAGGTGGGTGCGGACGCGGGCGTGTTCGGCCAGGCGCTCGTAGGAGTCGGTGACCAGGCGCTGGATGGTCTCGGGAGAGAAGCGTCCGCGGTAGCGCAGGGCGAGGCGGGTGATGCCGGAGGCCGGCCGGTCGTCAGGCAGCACGGGCGGTGGGGATGGGGTCACGGGACGCCCCTTCGGGGTGTGGGTCTCCCACGGGTGTGGGGATGCGGGTCCCGAAGATCACCCCGGACTGGTATCGGTCGGGAATGCTGTGAGAATATCAGTCCATGCTGATGTCAGTCGACACTGATCTGATGCGGGTTCTGGCCGACCCGCTCCGTCTCCAGATCGTCTCCCTCCTGGCCGAGGAGACGCTCTGCACCACGCACCTCATCGAGGAGACAGGGGCGAAGCAGACCAACCTCTCCAACCACATGAGAGTGCTGCGCGAGGCCGGAGTGGTGGAGACCGAGCCGTGCGGCCGCTTCACGTACTACAAACTGCGCGCCGACGTCATCGCCCGCCTCGCCGGACAGTTCGCCGACCTGGCCGAGTCCGCCCGCAACGCCGCCGACAACAAGAGGGCCTGCCCGTGACCCCCTCCGAAGCACCCGCGACCACCGAGGACTCGTCGGTCGTCGCGAAGCTGTCGACGCTCGACCGGTTCCTCGCCGTGTGGATCCTCGCCGCGATGGCCGTCGGCCTCGGCCTCGGCCGGCTCATCCCCGGCCTCGACGACGCCACGGCGAAGGTGGAGATCGGCGGTATCTCCCTGCCGATCGCCGTCGGCCTGCTGATCATGATGTACCCGGTCCTGGCCAAGGTCCGCTACGACAAACTCGACGCAGTCACCGGCGACCGCAAGCTCATGGTCTCCTCGCTGGTCATCAACTGGCTCGTCGGCCCGGCGGTCATGTTCGCGCTGGCCTGGATCTTCCTGCCGGACCTGCCCGAGTACCGCACCGGCCTGATCATCGTCGGCCTGGCCCGCTGCATCGCCATGGTCATCATCTGGAACGACCTGGCCTGCGGCGACCGCGAGGCCGCCGCCGTCCTCGTCGCCCTCAACTCGGTCTTCCAGGTCCTGGCCTTCGGCCTGCTCGGCTGGTTCTACCTCGCCCTGCTGCCGAACTGGCTCGGCCTGGACAACGGCCAGCACCTGGACATCTCCATGTGGAAGATCGCCCTGAACGTCGTCATCTTCCTCGGCGTCCCGCTGCTGGCCGGCTTCCTCACCCGCCGCATCGGCGAACGCAAGCTCGGCCGCGAGAAGTACGAGACCGGCTTCCTTCCGAAGATCGGCCCGTGGGCCCTGTACGGCCTGCTCTTCACGATCGTCATCCTCTTCGCCCTGCAGGGCGAGACCATCACCTCGCAGCCGCTGGACGTGGCCCGCATCGCCCTGCCGCTACTGGTGTACTTCGCGGTCATGTGGTTCGGGACTTTCACCCTCGGCAAGGTCATCGGCCTCGCCTACGACCGCACCGCCACCCTCGCCTTCACCGCCGCGGGCAACAACTTCGAGCTGGCCATCGCGGTCGCCATCGCCACCTTCGGAGTCACCAGCGGCCAGGCTCTCTCCGGAGTCGTCGGCCCCCTCATCGAGGTCCCGGTCCTGGTCGCGCTCGTCTACGTCTCCCTGGCCTGGCGGCGGAAGTTCAGCGCCGCACAGCAGCTGACACGGGCACCGCAGGCGAGCTGACGCGCTGCCTGGACCGCACTGGCCTCGGTGCGCGGATCGCTGCAGACGCATGGTCGACACGATCTTTGTCCCTGTTCCAGGCGCCGTGCACCGGGGGCATGTTCGATGTTCCAAGAACGGGCAGGGCGCCGCCAGGCAGCGCGCACGTGGGATGAAGGCGCGCCCGCGCTGACCAACCGCAACACCGTCGCCGGGGCCGTGCGGTCGCCAAGACCGCCGCGGCCGTCGACATTCGGGCCGTCTTCGGAGTCGACGTCGCCGTTGCCCTGCTCTACACCGTCTATGCCCGCACACCGGTGCGGGTGGCGCGCACGTCGTGGAATCCTCCGTGGTCGTGATGGCCCGACAGGTCACCGTGTACCACCGGAACGCGCCGTCGCACGCCAAACGCGCTCCGCCAAACGGTTGATACCGTGCCAATTCTCTTGGCGGGGCGATCACTCGGATGGGTTAATTCAGGTGTCTGCATCAATGGGCGATGGTCCATCGAGTCGCCGCGGACAAGCCTCCCTCCCGGGACTGAACTCATCCCGTCCGGACGGGCCTCCGCACATCCCCATCCGCCAGCGGCCGGACGCGTCGGCCTGGGCCGGTTCGGGACGTCCGTGGATCGGGACACCCAGTCGCTGCTCGGAGAGACTTCCGAGTGAGGAGGAACCCCCTCATGCCCATCAGTCCCAACCAAGGCTCCACCAGCGGCGGAACAACCGTCACCATCACCGGCGTGAACCTGTCCGGTGCCACCGCCGTCCACTTCGGGTCCCAGACGGCCACGATCACCGCGAACACGCCGACCTCGATCACCGTCATCGACCCCGCGGGCTGCGGCGTCGTCGATGTCAACGTGACGACCCCGGGAGGGACCAGCAACTCGATCTCCTTCTTCTACATCAGCCCACCGATCGCGGTGTCCGTGGGCCCGGGCTCCGGTCCCACTGCGGGCGGCAACACGGTCACCGTCAACGGCTACGGACTCTCCACGGCCACCGCCGTGTCCTTCGGCTCCAACAGCGCGACGCCGACGGTCATCTCGGACAGCCAGCTGTCGGTGGTCGTTCCGGCCGGCAGTTTCAGCGGCTCGGTCGACGTCACCGTCACCACCACCGGGGGCACGACCGCTCCGCTCACCTACGCCTACGTCGACACGCCGACGCTGGACTCGCTCACACCCGCCTCGGGGTCGACGTCCGGCGGTACCTCGGTGACCGTCACCGGCACCGGCCTGGCGTCCACCACGGCCGTCACCTTCGGCGGTACCAGCGCGTCCTTCGCAGTGCTGAACAACGCCACGCTGGTGGCCGTCACACCGCCGGGCGCCGCTGGGTCCGTCGATGTCGTCGTGACCACCGAGGGCGGTAGCGCCACCGCCAGCGGCGGATTCACCTACGTGTCCGGTCCCGGCATCTGACGGTGTCCCGGACGCACGGCTGCGCACGGTTCAGGTCCGCTCCGGTCCACCGGCCCGTGCCCAGCGGAAGCGGTGCGAACTCGCGTACGCCCGCCCGAACCGCTTCCGTGACCGCCCAGCTCGCGGCCCAGCGAGGCCGACCACACCCCTTGGAGTCACCGTGGCCCCTCCCGTCCTCACCTCGGTCGTACCCAACACGGGTCCGGCGGCGGGCACCAATCCCGTGACCCTGAACGGAAGCCAGTTCACCGGCGCCACCGCTGTCATGTTCGGCTCCGCGGCCGCACTTTCGTACACGGTCAACACCCCCTCGACGATCACGGCGACCGTCCCGCCCGGAACCGGCACGGTGAACGTCACCGTGCGCACACCCGCTGGGCTCAGCAATACGGTTGCCTACACCTACGCGCCCACGCCGACCCTCAGCGCGATCGCGCCGAACCAGGGCCCGACGTCCGGCGGGACGAGCGTGGTCCTCACCGGAACCGGCCTCACCGGGACCACCGCCGTCACCTTCGGCAGCACCCCCGCGACCTCCTACACCGTCAACTCCGCCACCCAGATCACCGCAGTCGCCCCGGCCGGCACCGGCGCGGTGGCGGTCACCGCGACCACCGTAGGCGGCACCTCGGGGCCGGTGTTCTTCTACTACCTCAACGCGCCCTCGCTGCTGTCCGTCTCGCCTGCCCAGGGCCCGGCGACCGGCGGGACGAGCGTGGTCCTCACCGGAACCGGCCTCACCGGGACCACCGCCGTCACCTTCGGCAGCACCCCCGCGACCTCCTACACCGTCAACTCCGCCACCCAGATCACCGCAGTCGCCCCGGCCGGCACCGGCACGGTGGCGGTCACCGTCACCGGTCCCGGCGGCACCAGCAACTCCGTCACCTACGCCTACCTCGCAGCGCCGGCACTCACCACGCTGTCGCCCGCGCAGGGGCCGACGGGCGCGGGCGCCGCCGTGACCCTGACAGGCACCGGGCTGACCACGACCTTCGCGGTCCACTTCGGCGCCGCACCGGCGGCCTTTACCGTGGTGTCGGACACGACAGCGATCGCGATCGCCCCGGCAGGTCCGGCGGGTCCGGTGCTGGTGAGCGTCACGACGTCGGGCGGCACCAGCAACTCGCTCGCCTACCAACGGGTCGCGCCTCCCGCGATCTAGCCAGTACCTCGGCATCGGCGCCACTGGCCCGCGCCTACCCCGCGCCATCGGCCCGCTCCAGCCCATTCGAGCGAGCCGATGACTCAGGTGGGGCCGCCGGGACCCGCGCCTCCCGCATATGCCATCAAAAGCGGCCTAAGGTCACGCACCGAACGGTTACGGCGAATCCCCGCCTGCCGATCAGACCGAGGAGGCCCCTCAGTGAAAGCGTGTCGTGCGCGCAAAGCCGGAGTCATGGTCGTTGTAGCGGCAGCGGCCACAGTGCTGTTCATCGCTCCGTCGGCTGCCGCCGCCGATCCGTCGTCGACCACGGTCCAGGCAACGCCCTCCTCGGCGACGACCGGGCAACTGGTGACCCTCGACGCGACAGTGACCTGCAGCTCGGACCCGAGCGGCGGCCTCGGCGTGTCGTTCTTCGACGGCCCGGACCTCCTCGCGACCGCACCCGTCTCCGCCGACGGACACTCCTCACTGACCACCGGTTTCACGACCACCGGAACACACACCATCACCGCCGCCTACAACGGCGACGACAGTTGCGGCGCTTCGAGTGACACCACCACCGTCACCGTGTCCCAAACCCCGGTTCCCCCGGCCAACAACCCGGGCTGCCTGCTGTGCGGCCTCATCGACTTCCACGTCGGGGACATCCACAACGAGGTCAACGTCAGCGGCCACAACGTGACGCGCATCCACAAGTAAGCCCGGCCTGCCGGGCGCTGGACGCGCGCGAGGGGTGCCACGGGCCCGTGGCACCCCTCGCGCGCGTCGGTTAAGAGGTCCCGGTTGAAGCGGCGCTCGACGACGTTCCGCCGCCGGTAGACACATCTACCTCGGCACCGTCACCCTCGCAGCACTCGTGATCTGGCTCCGCACATGATCCGGGATAAGCCCTCTGCGCAGCATCCGCGGGCCCGTCGCCACCGGCCAGCGCGAACGGAACCGCCGCACGCCCCGGTGAGGCGGAAGTCAGGAGCGCAGGTCGAGCATGGCGGACATGGCCGCCACCACGGACGGCGCTACCTGGTAATAGACCCAGGTGCCGCGCCGCTCGGACGTCAGCAGGCCAGCCTCGCGCAGCTTCTTCAGGTGGTGGGAGACGGTTGGCTGCGAGACGCCGACGTCCTGGATGTCGCACACGCACGCCTCGCCGCCTTCATGCGAGGCGACCTTGGAGAACAGGCGCAGCCGCACCGGGTCGGAGAGTGCCTTGAACATGACGGCCATCTTCTCCGCGTCCGCCTGGGACAGCTCGGCCGACGTGATCGGCGGGCAGCACGGGACGACCGGCTCGGCCGGCAGCACCGAGAGCTCCACCACCTGAGAATTCGACATGCGTCTATGTTGACACTCATCGATACCAGTGGCAAGCTTCGCGTATCGAAAGACATCGATAAACGTCGATACAAGAGGGCGGCTTGCGGACAACGAGCCCCGTGATCCGCTCCTGCGTGACCCCGGTCATGTCTCACGTGCCACCACTCGGCAACGGTCCCGGCGAGCGTTCCTGCCTGCGCCCCGCGGCCGATACCCCTGCACCACCTGCCAACACTCTGCGTCTGAGGAGACCTTGCGCCATGAGCGACCAGCTTCCCGTCGTTGTCATCGGAGCGGGACCGGTCGGACTGGCCGCCGCGGCACACCTCGTCGAGCACGGTATCGAACCCCTGGTTCTGGAAGCCGGACCGGCAGCGGCGGCCGCGGTACGGGAGTGGGGCCACGTCCGGCTGTTCTCCACCTGGGGCGAGGTCACCGACCCGGCTGCGGAAAAGCTCCTCGCGCCGACCGGCTGGATCAAGCCCGACGCGACCACCTACCCCTCAGGCGCCGACTGGGCCGCGCTCTACCTCAAGCCCCTGGCCGACGTTCTGGGCGACCGCGTGCGTTTCGGCGCGAGGGTCACCGGCGTCTCGCGCGCCGGACGTGATCGAGTCGTCGACGCCGACCGGGAAAGGCAGCCCTTCGCCGTGCACTTCATCACCGCCGACGGTGCCGAGCAGCGCGTGATCGCCCGCTCGGTCATCGACGCCTCCGGCACCTGGACGACGCCCAGCCCAGCCGGAGCCGGCGGCCTGCCCGCGCTCGGCGAGAGGGCAGCAGCCGACCGCATCACCTACCGCCTGCCCGACCTGGGGGACCCCGCCGTACGGGCCCGCTACGCGGGCAGGCGCACCGCCGTCATCGGCTCCGGCGCCTCCGCCTTCACCACGCTCGCCGGCCTCGCCGACCTCGCAGGCGACGAACCCGGAACGCATGCCGTGTGGATCCTGCGCCGCGGCATCAGCGCCTCGACCTTCGGCGGAGGTGCAGCCGACGAACTCCCCGCCCGCGGCGCCCTCGGGCTCGCCGCGAAGGCCACCGTGGACAACGGGTACGCGGACGCGGTCACCGCGTTCCGCACCGAATCCATCGACCGCGACACCGACGGCCGCCTCGTGCTGACCGGTGAGGACGGCCGCCGTCTCGACCCGGTCGACGAGGTGATCGTGCTGACCGGCCTTCGGCCCGACCTGTCCTTCCTCTCCGAGATCCGCCTCGGCCTGGACGAACGTCTCCAGGCACCTCTCGCGCTGGCCCCGCTCATCGACCCCAACCAGCACTCCTGCGGCACCGTCTACCCGCACGGCCACCGCGAACTGTCCCACCCCGAACAGGACATCTACCTGGTCGGCATGAAGTCCTACGGCCGTGCCCCCACCTTCCTCGCCATGACCGGCTACGAGCAGGTCCGCTCCGTCACCGCCGCCATCGCCGGCGACCTCGATGTCGCCGACCGCGTAGAACTCATCCTGCCGGAGACCGGAGTATGCAGAGGCAGCGGCCTGACGGGCGCCCCGGCCGCCGGAGCGCATGAGGGAGGCTGCTGCGCTCCGGCGCCCCAGCTCGTCCAGATCGGCATCACCACCCCCGCCGCCGGCGAGGGGTCCTCGTCCGGCGGGTGCTGCTGAACCGCGCCCGCACCGGCGCCCCGGCTTCCACGGGCCGGGGCGCCACCACCCCTACCGCAGGAGGATCGTCATGTCCCGCGTACAGCTCGCCCTCCGCGTCCCCGACCTCGCCGCGTCCATCGCCTTCTACAGCAAGCTGTTCGGTACCGAGCCCGCCAAACTCCGCGACGGCTACGCCAACTTCGCTATCTCAGAACCCCCACTGAAGCTCGTCCTGATCGAAGGCACCGCGGGCGAGGCCACACGGATGGACCACCTCGGCGTCGAAGTCGAATCCACCGAAGCCGTCCACGCGGCCACCACCCGCCTGGCAGACCAGGGCCTCGCGACGGACGTGGAGAACGACACCACCTGCTGCTACGCCGTGCAGGACAAGGTCTGGGTCCACGGCCCCGGCCAGGAACCGTGGGAGGTCTACGTCGTCAAGGCCGACGCCGGCTCCCTCGCCAGACAGCACGGCAGCACCCGCTGCGCGGCCCCCGCCGCAACCGATACGACAGCGGTCCCCGCGGGCGGCTGCTGCTGATCCGCCGATGACCGAACTCCACACCAGCGGGGCCGCGACCGGAACGGGGGTCCGGTCGCGGCCCCGCGCCGCGCCGCCTGCCCTGTGCGCCACCCAGATCACCATGGGGCATCCTCTACGACGCTTTCCCCGTACTGAACCCCCAGATCACCGCCACCACCGGCTGGCCCACCGGCGCCACCACCGCATCGTTCTCCGCCGCGCTGCCGGTCTCCGCCCTCGCCGGAATCCGGGTCGGCCGGATCATCGACCGCCACGGACCGCGCACCGTGATGACAGCCGACTCCCTCCTCGGTGCACTCAGCCTCCTCCTTGTGGCCGCCGCACCCGACCTGCCCGTCTTCACTGCGGGTTGGCTGCTCGCCGGAGCCGCGATGGTCGCCACCTTCCACCCGCCCGCCTTCGCCGCCCTCACCCGCTGGTACGCCCCTGACCACGTCCGCGCCCTGACCGTCGTCACCCTCGCCGGCGGCCTCGCCTCCACCGCTTCGCCCCCACCACCGCAGCCCTCACCGACCACCGGCCTGCGCCCTGGCCCTCTCCGCATTCACCGTGTACGCGGTCGTCGTCGACCTGGTCCCCCTCCTGCTCGAACGCGGCTTCACCAATTCCCGAGCCGCCTGGGCCCTCGCCCTCGGGGGCGCCGGGAAGACCCTCGGACGCGTCTTGTACGCCACCCTCGCCCGCCACAGCGGAGTCACCCCTTACACGCTGCTCAGCGCGACAGACGACAACAAGAAGTCACCGTTCGACCAGGTCCTGGAACCGCTGCAGGCTGCAGAACGAGCGCGACAGCGCACGCGGCAACCTACCGGTCTTCTCGGTCAAGGAATTCACCGACCGTTCCAGCCCGGACGTCACCCGCCCCGACGGTGATGCCCAGCCCACCAGGAGTCTGCGCGGGCCCAACTCCAGGACCCCGGAACCGCCTTCACCAGGTCGTCCAGGCGGGCGTTGGTCTCATTGGAGCCGCTCTTTCCATGACCTCGCACTGTAGCGAAGACAGCTACGTAGTAAGGGGGTTCATAGGCTTCGACAGGCGGGACAGCCGCTTCCGGGTGATCACTCACGTGCTCCACGATCCAGCGTCTTTCCTGACCTGGTAGATGTGGGATCAGGATCTAAGCCGAAGCCTTCCGAGCCCTCCCTCCAACTCCCAGCAGACACCGGTAGCTTGCCGGCGCACAGAACGGTGCGGAGACGGGGACAACCCGGGGCGAGCGTTGGCTGACGCAGCACTAGATGTATCAACGGGAGGTGTGTTGTGATGCCTCTGCACTTTTGCATCGTTGTAACCAAAGGGGACGCACCCGTACGGGTGCTGTGGGGGCCCTTCACCGGTCGCACTGAGAACGGAGTCGCTCATGAGGTCCCTTCAGAGAAGACGGCGGCCGAGATCCCTACGTCGGTGGACCGGGATCACCGCTGCTCTGGGCACGGCCGCCGTCGTCACCCTCTCCGGTACGTCGGCCGCGTCGGCCCAGGGCGCTACGGGCACGGCCGGCAGCCCCCATCTGCGGATCCCGTCCGTCACCGCCGGGGACGCGCGCTTCGAGATACTCTCGCCGACGCTGATCCGCACCGAGTACGCGGGCGACGGCAAGTTCACCGACGCCCCGACCTTCAACGCCATCGGACGCGCCGGATTCACCCCTACCGCCTACACGACGGACAGGTCCGACGGCTGGCTGACCGTCCGGACCAGCGCAATGACCCTGCGCTATCGGCTCGGCTCGGGGCAGTTCGACACCGGAAACCTCTCCGTCGCGACCACAGCGGGCAGCGTCCCGGTGACCGCTAGTCCCTGGCAGCATCTCACCTGCGGAACCGGCGAGTTGTGCGAGGCGGAGAACCTCCGGCTCGACGGCGTCTCCGTCGCCAACGACCACACCGGCTACACGGGGACGGGCTTCGCCGCGGGATTCCAGAGCACCGGCGGCTCCATCACTTCTGACATCGATGTCAGCACCACGGGGAACTACCAGTTCGGCCTGCGTTACGCCAACTCCCGCGGCGGCGACGGGCAGACGCAGTCCCGCACGCTGTCCGTCACCGTTGACGGCGGTAGCCCGCAGACCGCCAGCCTGCCGGCCACCGCGGACTGGGACACCTGGAAGCTCGCAACCGCGTCCCTGCACCTCGAGGCCGGACATCACACGCTCGCCCTCACCCGGACCGCCACGGACTCCGGGAACGTCAACGTCGACAGCGTCGCCGTCGTACGCCCCGGCGACCCGTACCCGCCCGCATCCAACACGGCCGCGGCCGACTGCCGGTTCGCCGTGAGCTGCGAGGCGGAGGCCGCTCGTACCGGCGGCACCGCCGTCAGCGCCACCGACCACAAGGGGTACGCCGGCGGCGGTTTCGTCGCCGAGCTGAACCAGGGATCGACCCTGACCACCCACGTGGTGGGCGTCCCCGCCGACGGCAACTACACCCTGCACGTGCGCTATGCCAACGGCACCGGCGGCGACGGCGCGCACCGGACACGTACCGCCACGGTCTCCGCGAGCGGCGCGAGCCGCACGCTGTCGCTTCCCGCCACCGCGGACTGGGACACGTGGGACACCGCCGCAGTCCCCGTCACCCTGAAGGCCGGAGCCGACGACATCACGCTCAGCTGCCCCGAGGCCACGAGCTGCCACGTGAACGCGGACACCCTCGCGGTCACCACGTCCACCGGCGCCGCCCCGCCCCCACACATCGCCCTCGGCGGCTACCGCCGCGGGCTCGACGGCGTGACCGGTAACGGCGGCCCCCTCGTCACCACACCGGGTCTGCTCAACCGCGACGGCTGGTACCTGCTCGACGACACGTCCTCGGCGCTCTACGACACCAGCACGCAGAAGGTGACCCCGCGTCCCGGACACAGTGGGGCCCCGTACCAGGACGGTTACCTCTTCGCGTACGGGCACGACTACAAGCAGGGCTTCGCCGACCTGGCCACGCTCACCGGGCCCCCCGCCCTCCTTCCCCAATGGGCCTACGGAGTCTGGTACTCGGAGTACATCGACCGCACCGCGACCGACTACCGGAACACGATCCTGCCGGCGTTCCGCTCCGAGGGAGTCCCACTCGACGTACTGGTCACCGACACGGACTTCAAGGCGGTCAACAGTTGGAGCGGCTGGGAGATGGATCCGGCGAAGTTCCCGGACCCCAAGGGCTTCTTCGACTGGTCCGCCGCCGAGGGCCTGCACAACACGCTCAACGTGCACCCCAGTATCCTCGCGTCCGACCCGCAGTTCGCCAAGGCGCAGGCCACGGCCAAGGGCAAGCTGACGAAGGGCGGTTGCGCCTCGGGCGCCGGCGACGACTGCTACACCTTCGACTTCGGCGACCCCGACCAGCTCAAGGCGTACATGGACCTGCATCGCACGATGGACGACCAGGGCAATGACTTCTGGTGGCTCGACTGGTGCTGCGACGCTGCCCGTTCGTCCCTGCCCGGTGTCACCCCGGACGCGTGGATCAACCAGCAGTACGCCACCGCCACCGCGCAGCGGATCGGGCGCGGGTTCGTCCTCTCCCGGGCCTACGGATCGCTCCAGGCAGGCGGCTACAGCGGTCAGCAGGGGCTGCCCACCGGACCGTGGGCGGACAAACGCACGACGGTCCACTTCACCGGCGACACGTCGTCCACCTGGGGCACGCTGAAGCTCGAAGTCGGCTACACGCCGGGGGAATCGGCGGCGACCGGCATGGCGGCCATCACCCACGACATCGGCGGCCACAACGACACCACGGGCCTGACCGGCTCGGAGACCTACACGTCGGACGGCAGGACCTACACCACGCACAAGCTCCCCGACGACCTCTACGCCCGCTGGGTCCAGCTGGGCACCTTCCAGCCGATCGACCGCCTGCACAGCAACCACAGCGACCGGCTGCCCTGGCAGTACGGCACGGCGGCCCGGAAGTCAGCGGACAAGTTCCTCAACCTGCGTGAGGCGCTGGTCCCGTACACGTACACACTCGCCGAGCAGGCGAACAGCACAGGCCTGCCGATCGTCCGCCCCATGTACCTGGAATACCCGGAGGAGGCGAAGGCGTACACGACCGCCGACAGCGAGTACCTCTACGGCTCCGACGTCCTCGTCGCTCCCGTCACCGCCGCCGGTACCTCGGCCACCACCTCGGTGTGGTTCCCGCCGGGCCAGTGGACGGACTACTTCACCGGCAAGACCTACACCGGCGGTACGACCCAGGACGTTACGAGCGGTCTCGACTCGATGCCCGTCTTCGTCAAGGCCGGCGGCATCCTGCCCACCCGGACCCACGACGTGGCCGCGGACGATCTCAGCCCTCTGACCGACGTCACCCTCACCGTCGCCGCCGGGGCCTCGGGCTCCACCAGCCTCTACGAGGACGATGGCAAGGCCGTCGGCAGAGCCCGCAGTGCCACCACCGCCATCCGTTACAAGGAGTCCGGTGGTGTCCGCACCCTGTCCATCGGCGGGGCCAAGGGAACGTTCCACGGCCAGCCCCGACAGCGCACCTGGACCGTGTCGGTCCGCGGGACGAAGGCACCGACCCGCGTCACGGCCGCCGGCACCACCCTGTCCGCCCACGCCTACACCTGGGATGCCGCCACAGACACACTGACGATCACCCTTCCCCACCACTCCGTCCACACCCCACTGACAGTCACCTTCCGCTGATCCCGTTCTTTACGGTCTGCCCTCGAACGAGGTGCCGAACGTGCTCGCTCGTACGAGGATTCCGGGGACGTGAACACGGCCTTCGTCTGATCCTGTGCTCCGACGAAAGGGACACTTGACCAGTACGAAGGCCGTGCGGGAATGAATCTGCTGCATCACGACGTCCGGCGGTCCGTCGCAGTATCGTCCGCCGGGTACAGGCCGCGCTCATCCGGATCGGTGAAGCACCGGTAATAGATGCTGCGCGGTCGTCGCGCGTAGGAGTACGTCCACCCGACCACGCCATCGTCGAGTCGGTCCACCGAGGCCCGTTTCGTTTCGGCGGTGGAATCGATTTGACGTCGATGCCTACGCGGGCCACGCGTTCGGCGACATTGACCTTGGGACGGTTGCCGGGCCCAGGCTTCATCCCCCTCGCGTCCATTGGACCGCTGCAGCGAACGCTCCGGTGGACCGCTGCAGCGAACGCTCCGGCCCCCCCTCACCGCCGCCCATCCACCCGGGAACTTCTCGACCACGGCCTTTCCTCATGACCACGAGATGTCCGTCCTCATCCTCAGGATCCAGTGTCTCGTGTGTACAAGATCAAGGGTCAAGGCCCCACCACCCGCTACCTGACTTACCCCGAATGAGACCCGACCCGCGAACGAGCGGCACAAGGCCCCCATCGGAGCAGCCGGCTGCGCGGAGCTGGTACCCCAACCAGGCATGCCGGCCCCGTAAAGGCACCGGCTGGCATCACTTCATTACGTGATGGCTCGTAGGAATGTCAGTTCTGTCGGGCTACCTCCAAGGACAGGTCGTTGTCCACCGTGTAATAGGGCCTGACCTGCGTGGCGCCGAGGGTGATCGACGGGTAGACGAAGATCTCCTTGCGGTCCGCCACGTCATCCAGCAGGCGGCCGATCCGAGCCAAAGGTGCGTTCTCCTCGGCTTGGACGAAGACATCCCAGACGCCGCTGTCTCGCCCCACGTCCACCGGCTCACTGCTGCCGACGGTGAAGGAGAAACCCCTCCGGTCGTCCTCCACCTCGGGCTCGAGGGTCCGAGCCGTGCTGGTGCCGCGCAAACGCAGACGTACGGCGGCCCCTCGGCGGAGTGACCTACCGTGTAGTCGGGCGGTGACTGTCATGGAGTGGTCGGCGGCCTGGATACGTTCGACCTCTGCGTGCACGGTCCGGAGCCACGATCGCACTGCGAGGTACCCGTCTTTGGTCACATACGGGACCCGGACGGCGATGGGCGAGGATCGGTCACGGCTGCTTCCGTCAACGAGGGCTCGAAGGTCACGTGCCCCGGGGCGTACCCTGACTCGTTGACCGTCAGGCTCCCGAAGTACGTAGGCGTCCCATCGCCCTTCGCAGAGCGTCAGCCCGGCCGGCAGAACGGCTATCAGGCGGCCGTCGTCACCGGCCTCCACGTCGAGTAAGTGTGTGACCTCTTCCGGCTGCCCCTTCTTGGGGCGCAACCGCAGGAGCAGTTGTGGGCGGGGAACCGAGGTTGGTCGGAGACCGAAGGTGATCCGGCCGCCGGCATCCACCGTGCAGCCGGCACGAGGCTCAGTGTGGTTTGCCGAGCTCATCGCGCCCTCCGTATGGTGCGCAAAACCCTGCTCCCCGCGGTGTAGAGGGTGTCGCGAGCGGCAAAGCTGCGATCGAGTAGATTCTGGTTCGTCCTGGCGCGGCCCGGATTTGTGCGGTGTCCGGAGCGTCTGGCCTCGATCGCCTCGGCGAAAAGGCGCTCGGCCTGCTCTGTCACGGGACCCGGAGCGAACCGGCGGGCGTTGTGCAGAGCGGAACGGCCCATACGGCGACGCCGTTCGTCGTCACGAACGAGTTCCATGAGGGCCGTTGCCAGTGCGTCGCGGTCTCCGACCGGGACGAGGTTACCGTCGACCCCGTGCTGGATGATCTCTCCAGGGCCATACGCGCAGTCTGTACTCACAACCGGCAGCCCACACCGCATCGCCTCGACGATGGTCATGCCGAACGGCTCGAAGTTCGACGCCGCCGCCCCGATCGATCCCTTCACCCACTCCGCCTCCATATGGGCTGCTGCTCCCATGAGGAAGACATTGTTGCTGAGGCCGAGCTCCATGATGATCTGCCGCAGCCGCTCCTGCTCGACTCCCTTGCCGTAGATGCGCAGCTGCCAGTCGGGGTAAGCGGCGGCGACCTGGGCGAACGCTTCGATGAGCAAGTCGTAGCGCTTCACCGTAACCAGGCGGCCGGCGGCGACCACCACTTTTGCTTTGCCGTCCGCGGGCGGCAGGCCGGGATCTGGAACGGAGTTGGGTAGTGCCTCCACCCGGACTCCTGGCAGGCGCATCTTGCGTCGGTAGGACGCGGCGTCCGCATCCGTGACTGTGGTCACTGTGTCGAGATGGCGGTAGGCGCGGCGCAGAGTTCTACGTAGTCCCGGCGGATGGTTGTCGAGGGTGAGGTGTTCTTGTCCGATGCGGGCGACACCGTCCGGGGCCTGGAGCGCCAGGTGCACATTCAGTCCAGGGCGGGTGCCGATGACCACGTCGGCGTCGGTCGACTCCAGATACGTGCCGATACGCTGGTCGGTCAGCTCGCTGTATTGGTGATAGCGATACTCGTAGGAGGGGAAGACCCGGGCTGGTCTGAGGTGTAGAGGGTGTTCCTTTTCAGTTCTCAGGTCCACCAGCGGGCGCAGTGAAACTCGGCCGTCTAATGCAGAATTGGGCTGCTCCCTGTGCTGTAGCACAGAGACGATCTCCACTGAGTGTCGCTCTCCCAGTGCCTGAGCGAGGTTGAAGGTGGTGGTGATCGTACCTCCTATCCCGTAAGCGTTATGAATCAGGAAAGATATTTTCATGATCTGCTAGACACGCCAACTAGTCGAGGGTTGCGGCGAGTTATCGTCTTGTGACTATCGGGCCGTGTCATCCGGGCCTTGCGGACCAGTTCTACGAGGGAGCTTCTGTAGCCGCTGCCAGTCCAGCTTTGAAGAGCCTGTCCCACGACGAGGAAGTCCGCAACCTCCACATGACGGCCGTCACCTCCCGCGTGTGCGCAGTGGACTGGACGACCGCCGGCCGGCTCGCCTCCCAGCCCGCCGCCTACGCCCACCGCGCGCACTTCCTCGCCACCCGCTTCGCCAGAGAGGCCCTCAACCCCCGAGACCCCGGCGCCCGCTGGTGCTCCTCGGTCATGCTGCGGGAGCTGAGCCCCATGATCGGACGGAGTCCTGCATGATCGTCTTTGAAGTCCCCTCCGGCGAGCTCGTCGACGAGCTGAACCGCCAGGCCGCCGCAGGCGGCATCACCGACGCGGCGATCGTCTCCCTGATCGGGGCCGCCGACTCCTTCACCGTCTCGACCATGCCCGAAGGCGACGCGCTCGAAGACAACATCACCAAGTACGACCTGCCCGGCGAGATGACCGGCACCGGCGAAATCCGCAACGGCCTCGCCCACATCCACGTCGTCATGGGCACCGAAGTCGACCGTGCCGTCGCCGGGCACCTCCACGAAGCACACATCGGCACCCACTTCGCCCGCGCCTACGTCATCCCCCTAACCTGACCCCACGTTAAGGTGGCCGCGCTCGGTCCCGCGCCGCCCTCCCCCGTGGAGCGCCGCCGGGGCCGACCGCTGCCCAGACCCGCGCCCGGCACGGTAACCGCACCCACTCGTAATCGTTCGAGGACACGGCACCGTCAGAGCCGCCAACAACGTCCTGCCGATCATGGAAGCGATGCACACTCATAGGTCCAACTCGCCCATAAAGCAGGAGAGATCACCAAAACGACTCCCCCGCCGCCGACGCCCAAGGAGCCGGAACAGCTCGCGAACGTACCGGCGGTTGCCTGTGCGGCGGGATTCGGGTCGGTCACCTGGACCGGCGAGGGCGGCGAGCTGACCTGGTACGAGACGCTGACCTTGCACGAGACCTTCGAGGGCGAGGCGAAGCGCGGCTTCTGCCCGACCTGCGGCAGCCACCTCGCGGCGATCGACAGCGACATCCCGGAGATTGCCATCAACGTCACCACCCTCGGCGACACCAGCAGCTCAGACCTCGTGCCAATCCACGCGTCCTTCCGCGACAACGCCGTACGCAGGCTGCCCCCAGCGCCGGCTACCGAGCACGACACATCCGGTTGACCGCCTGTCCACGGGGCGGCGACACCACCTGCCTTCAAGGCCCCCGTCGGTGCCGCGGACCAGGCGGGGTTCGGCCAGGTCGAGTTGGAGGACGCCGACATCGATGTCGGTCAGCAGGACCGGGCGCTGGTAAGTCCAGGGAGTACGTGCTCTGCTCCGACGGCCTGTCGACCGTCGTGCCGGCTCATGCCATCCACCGCGCACTCACCGAGATCACCGAACCCGAGCAGGCCGTCCGCGAACTCGTCCACCTCCCCCAGCTCGGCTAGACGGGGACGACGAACGGTACTTCGAGCACCATGTGAAGCTGCTGCTCGACGCGGACACGGACCTGGCCGCGCTCGCTGCCCGGGTGGTGCCGCACGGCGCCCATCTGTCGTCGAACGCCTTGCGGGTGCGGGGCAGCGCACGGCACGAGCGGGTCGTGACGCAGCGGTGCCGCGAGGTGGGAGCCGGCGGCGCGGGGCGGGCACTGGAGCGGTTGCTGACGGAGCTGGGCGGGTTCGTGGTGCTGGGCGTGGAGCGGGAGTTCGTGCTCTATGACAGTGACCTGTCCGTGGACGACGGTTGGATCGAGGAGCCTGTGGGGGTACGGACATGAGCGGTACGGCGTGGGACGGGTTCTGCTGGCGGAGCACCGAGCTGCCTCGGGAACCGCTGGACGAGGCCACCCTCATGGCCGAGGACCTGCCGAAGACGCTGCAGTGGGTGCCGGGGGACGACGTGGTGCAGCGTCCCGTCTTCGACCCGTCGCTGAAGCACCACCAGAACGCCTACCGCGCGACCGACCCGCGGTTCGGAGATCCGGCGCGCGGCGAGACGTGGCGGGCGGCCCGGCGCCGGGCCCTGCATCTGGTGCTGGACGCGATCGCCGCGTCGCAGTGGGTGGACGCGCTGGTGCTGAGGGGCAGCGTGCTGATGTCGGTGTGGTTCCCGGACGCCGCCCGCGAGCCCGGTGACCTGGACTTCGTCGTCGTCCCTCACACCTGGCGGATCGACGACGGCCGTACGGACCGGATGCTGCGCGGGATCGCCGCGGCGGCTCAGACGCTGGCCGACGCCCGCGGAGGCGAGGTGGGAATCTCGGCGCGAGGCGCGGTGGTGGAGGACATCTGGACCTACGACCGGGTACCGGGCTGCCGCATGGTGCTGCCGTGGGTCTCGCCCGGACTGCCGGGCGGCCATGTCCAGCTCGACTTCGTATTCAACGAGCAGTTGCCCGAAGGGCCCGAGCCGGCACAGCTGCCGGGCAGTACGGTCGTGCAGGCGGCCACGCCGGAACTGTCCCTGGCCTGGAAGTTGATGTGGCTGATCAACGACACGCACGCGCAGGGCAAGGATCTGTACGACGCCGTGCTGCTGGCCGAGCGCCATCCGCTCCGCTACGAGCTGCTGCACGAGGTATTCCGGCTGTCGGGCGAGTGGCCGTATCCGTACCGCGAAAAGATCCTGCTCGAGGACGTGGCGGAGGCAGTCGGGTACGTGGAGTGGAACCACTTCGTCACCGAGTACCCGCAATTCAGGGAAGCCGAGCGAGAGTACGCGGACCGGCTGGTGCGGGCCGTAACGAAGACGTTCAAGGGAGCCGTCGGCTGATCCGGGCCCGGTGAAGATCCGGAACTCGACGGCTACCTCGCACCCGTACCGGGATACGCCCGGCCTGTCTGGGAACGCTGGCCCGCCGGCTGCCGCCGGCGCCTGGGCGGGCCTCGGCACCCGCCAGCACGGAGCCTGGCTCGATCTCGTCCGGGAGCGGGGCTGCCGGCTCAGGCACCAGGAGCGGCCGGCCGGTTGGACGCGCGTACGAGCTGGGCGGCCGGCACATCACCGACGGACCGGGTTTCTACCTGGCACTCGGCGAGGCCGCCAACGGGCCGGGCGGCTACTTCGGCCGCTGCCCGGTCGCCCTTGTGGACTGTCTGCCCGGCGACTCGGCTATACCGCCCCCGCACCCCTGATCTGGCGGGACGCCGCGACCGCGCGCAGGCACCTGTCCTGCCTCCTGGCGCCGGAGGGCGAACAGTACGACCTGGTCGCCCTGGTGCTCGAAGTCCTGACCGAGGGCGGGATGCAGGCCACCTTCACGTGAACCGGCATCCCACCGTGCCACCGCGGCAATGTCTCGATGCCGCTGCCGACCTGGCCAGGTACGAGCCTGATCGCACGAGCGGCGTCGTGCACAGGTGCCGACGGAGGGATCAGTCAGCGGTGGTCAGCCTGTGCCACCAGTGACCGCACCCGCTCGCGCAAGTGCGTTCGCGACGTCGTCCGTCGGCGATCGCGAGCACCGCAACCAGCAGTCGGAACGCCTTACGGCGTTCGTCGCGCGGAGTGAGGGAAGCGATCTTCCCCAGTTGATCGTCGATCCGACCGCGTGTGATCAGGACCGCCGGTGTGTGCGTGGGGCGCAGACCGGCACGGCGGATGCTCTCCGCTCCGTCCTCGACGACGGCGCGTGCCTGGACACAGTGGTGGCGCAGAAACAGCAGCGCCGCGGATCGCCCCTCCGGATCGAGTGCGTCGAACCATGCCATGCCCTGTGACATCGGGCGGAGCCCCTGGGCAAGTTCGTTGAGTATGACGTCGCGTTCGGTCACGGCTGTCTCCCATCGGTCAAGCGGCGCTTCGCCGCGGAGCCCGGGTCAGTGGAACCAGGCAACGAGTCGCACATTGTCTGCTCCGTGGAGTTCGCTGAGTGTCCGCATCACGCTCCGGACCGGCCCCCAGTGGGTTGTGTCTCCGGCGACCGATTCTCGGCTTCGCGTGCCGGAACTCTCCGTCTCCTGCCAGTCGGTGGAGGCAAGCTCGGCCCAGGTGATCCATGTGGTGCCGTGGACGTCAGGAGGTCCGCCGTACGCGGCGTATCCGGTCTGCAGATCCTCAGACGCGTCGCTCGGAAAGCCGCGGCCTTCGGTCAGAGGGCGGAAGCCGAAGGAGTTCCGGATGCCGAAGATGCAGGCGAGGGCGTCGTAGGCGTTGCCGTTGTTGAGCAGGGAGAGGTCGATGGCAGCGTGCCACACGGAGTCCTCGTCGTCGGGGCCCCAGAGGCGGGCACCCGGTCGACACTCGATCATCCCGCTGACTTCGGTGGACATGCGGGCATGCTGCCCGCACGACCCATGAGTCGGCATCCGCTTTTCCTCTGACCCGCCTCGCCATCAGTTCCAGCGGCCGCCTCAGGCGCTCGTGCCGGAGACGGGAACCACCAGCAGCGCGCGCCGTCGGCATCATCATCGTCGGAGGCCGTGACGACGGCTCCGGGCAGCAGCGCACTTCCGGAGAATCCGCACTACGACGAGAACCACGCGTACCGCCTGGCCGGGGAACCCGCCCCCGCCAACCGGGCAGCAGGGGAGGCCAGCGTGCGTCTGCTCCGTCCCGCTCTGGAGATGATGCGAAAGAACAAGCAGTTCGCCGAGAAGGACGTACGGGCCCTTGTGGCCGAGCGGGGATGCGGCGACGACAACGGCCTCGCGACCAACTCCGGGTGGTCCCAGTACGAGCGGGTCTGGTTCTCCTTCCACAACGGCATGGCTACGAAGACGCCGATCCGCCGTGGATCGTGCCGGCGGGCTGTGGGCGCGGATCGAGCCGTTGCTGCCAGTTGTGCCGCGCCGAACAGATCATCACGCACCGGACCTCCAGGGCCCGGCCGCGCCCGGCCTGCCGCTTTTGCGGCGCGCTCGGGGGCCGTGGCGGCACGGTGACATCACGCCGGGTAACTGCGCGGCAGAGTCTCCGAGATACGGCCGCGTCTCGTGATTGCAGCCTCGTACGACCATGCCCCCGCCGCGAACCGCCTCCCATACGGCCGACATCACCACCCGACAACTCCATGACGAGAGCCTTAAGTTCGGCTTCATGGCTGTTGTTCAGCAGGCGGTCCACGCAGTGACGGCGGAGCCGTTCGCATCTACAGGCAGATAGTCAGGAATTCAAGTACTTACATTTCTTCTGCAGAGGTGGTCGGATCAGTCGATCACTGACTCTGGAGGGAATGTGCTGCTCCCATTTGCCCGAAGAGCCGCGGCGTCCGTCGCCGCAGTTCTTGTTGGCACCATGGCGGCCCCTGCAACGGCCCATGCCACCGCGTTTTCCCCGTCCCCGCACGCCACTTCGGGCGAACACAGCGGTGCACGGAGCTCGCCGGTCCCGGTGACGCTGATCACTGGCGACAAGGTGACGGCAACTCAGGAGCCGGGCGGAACGGTGTCGGTGGACGAGGTCGTGCACGCGCCGGGAGCCGAAGGATCGGTACGCGTCGCCACTGAGGGCAGGGACACTTTCGTGTACCCCGATGTCGCCCTGCCCTACATCGCGTCCGGCCGGCTCGACAAACAGCTCTTCAACATCACCCAGTTGATGGCCCAGGGGTACGACGACACCCACGCGAGCGCGCTCCCTTTGATCATCACTCGCTCACAAGGCGCGTCCGCTCTCAAGAGCGGCGCTTCCGGCGAGGGGCAACTGCCCGACGTACCGCTGCCGGGGTCGAAGACAACGATGGGTCTTCCGTCCGTCAACGGTGAAGCCGTCGAAGCCCGGCGGTCGAAGGCCTCCGCCTTCTGGTCCGCCCTGACCGGCACCGGCGGGAAGGACGTACTGCGGCCCACCGGGGCCACCGGCGTGAGCCCGGACGAGGTGAAGGCACCGTCGTTCGCCGCTGGTGTCGACAAGGTCTGGCTCGACGCCAAGGCGCAGGCGGACCTTGCCGACACCACGGCGCAGATCGGTGCCCCCAAAGCCTGGGAAGCAGGGGGCACCGGCGCAGGTGTCCGGGTCGCGGTCCTCGATTCCGGAGCGGACACCACTCATCCGGATCTGGTCGACCGCGTTGTGGGAACCCGCAGCTTCGTCGCGGGTGAGGACGTCGTCGACCACAACGGACATGGAACGCACACCGCCTCCACCGTGGCCGGGACCGGGGCCGCCTCCGACGGAAAGGAACGGGGTGTCGCCCCCGGCGCCGATCTGCTCGTGGGCAAGGTCCTCGGCGACAACGGGTCCGGTCCGATATCCGGGATCATCGCGGGCATGGAGTGGGCGGCTCGGACCGAGCACGCCAAGGTGATCAACATGAGCCTGGGTACGCCGGCTTGGCACACTCAGGACGATCCGCTGAGCCAGGCGGTCAACCAGCTGAGTGCGGAGACGGGCGCACTCTTCGTCATCGCCGCGGGCAACTCGGGCAACAACCCGTACAGCGTCAGTGCGCCGGGAACCGCGGACGCCGCTCTCACCGTGGGTGCGGTGGACGCCTCCGACCGTCTCGCCGACTTCTCCAGCGCGGGGCCGCGGATGAACGACGACGCCCTCAAGCCCGACCTCACCGCCCCGGGCGTGGACGTACTGGCCGCACGCTCGCAGCAGATGAGTTGGGGCGAGGGCTACTACCGTTCGGACAGCGGTACTTCGATGGCTGCGCCACATGTCGCGGGAGCGGCGGTGCTCCTGGCGCAGAAGCACCCGACGTGGACCGGGCAGCGCATCAAGGACGCCCTGATGAGCACCAGCGCCCTGACCCCTGACTACAGTCCGTACCAGGCCGGAGCCGGCCGGCTGGACGTGGGCACCGCCTACCTTCAGGACCAGGTCGTCGCGAGCGGATCCGTGGACGCGGGACTCGTCCCGTGGTCCAGCGGTCAGAAGCCGAAACCGGTCGACCGGCGGATCGTCTACACCAACACGACCGGCCACCCGATCACGTTGCGCCTCACGGTGGACCACGGCAACTCGCCCGCGGGAGTGTTCGCCCTTGCGGCCGACCACGTCACAGTACCCGCGCGCGGAACCTCGTCGATCGGAGTCGTAGCCGACCCGAAGAGCCTGGCCCCGGGCCAGTACGCCGCTCAGGTCACCGCCCGCTCCGCAGCCGGCGCCGTGCACACTGCCGTGGGCCTGTCCGTGGAGTCGGAGAAGTACTCTCTGACAGTCCACCTGAAGGACCGGGCGGGCAAGCCTGTCAGTGGTGAGGTCGAGATCACCGGTGCCGACGGGAGGACCACCGTGATGTGGGTCCCGGACGGCACACTCACCAGCCGCTGGGCACCCGGTTCTTACACCGTCGTCTCCACGCTGGACGTGGAAGGCCGCCACGGACCGCACTCCCTGGGCTTCGCCGTCCTCACCGTCCCCGAGCTCAAACTGACGTCCGACAAGGATGTCGATCTGGACGCCTCGCGCATACGCCAGGTCAAGGTGGCGACGCCCAAGCCCACGTCCGTCTCCACCAGCAGGATCGACCTCTTCCGTTCCTTCACCTCCAGCGAGCCCACGCCCGCCGACGGGCAGGCACTGCACGAGATCCTCATGCCCTCCGCCGCCTACGACAGCCTCTGGGCCCTTCCCACCAGGGGCAAGGTGACCAAGGGCAGCTTCGTCTTCACCACCCGGATCCGTGCCAAGCAGACCCCACTGATGATCACCTACAGGGGGCACGTCCTCGACGACACACTGCTGGTGCAACCAGGATCTGCTCGGTTCCACGGCGGCAGCACACGCGTCGACGCAGTATTCGCCGGAAGCGGCGCGCCGGCCGACTACGCGGGCCTGAACGCACGGGGCAAGGCCGTGATCGTCCGTAGCACTGCGGCCGTGGCCCCGACGGACCAGGCGGCCGCGGCGCACGCCGCGTCGGCGGCCATGCTCCTGGTCGTCAACGACGGCGACGGCCGCAAGAACGACTGGTACGGCGACCCGGACGAGAAGACGACCGGCCCCCTCCCGGTCGCGACGGTCACCAAGGACGACGGCGAGGCACTGATCAAGACCCTCGCAGCCGCGGGAAAGACCAAGGTCAAGTTGACGGTCGAGGCCCATCCCGCGCCGGAGTACTTGTACGACCTTGCCGACTACCACCAGGGAGGTGTGCCGGACGACCCGTCCGCCGCGACCGGTCCCGGAAGCCTCGCCCGTATCGACAACACCTTCGCCCCGCCCGCCGGCAAGCAGATCCTCGAAAGCCGGGAGGACAGCCCGTCGTACGAGTACTGGCCGGCCGCCTATCCCTACTCCGTGTACGGGGGGACGCGCGTCCCCCCGTTCCCGAGAGAGCCCGTCGCCCCTGGGCACCGCACCGACTGGGTCTCCGCCGGGAACGGCATCAAGTGGCAGCAGTACGCGACCATCGACGGATGGTCGACCTTCACCGACATCGCGAGTCACCCGCCGCGCAGCGTGCAGAGCGAACACTGGTTCGGCCCCATCACCCGCCCGCGCATGGTCAGCTTCGAGGTCCCGCACCGTGTCGGCAACGCCATGGGCGGAATACTCGCGGGGTTCGGCGACGGAGGATCCGCGCACAGCGGTGACACCGGCCTCATGTCCCGGAGCTTCTCCCTCTACCAGGGGGATCGACTGCTGATGCAGAACGGCCCGCGACCCGACTTCGGTGTCGGGGACCTGGCCCCGCAGAAACTCCCCTACCGACTCGTCGCCGACACGAAGGGCAACACCGACCTCACCCCCTACTCCACCACCACACACACCGAGTGGAGATTCAGCTCCGGCAACGTCGAGGACGAGGCCATACCGCTGGTCCAACTCGACTACGGAACCGACCTGGACCTCGCCGGGCGGGCAGAACGCGCGTCAGGCTTCTCGGTCAAGCCCGTCGTCGTCGGCAGCGATGCCGCTCGGGACGCGGCCGGCTCGGTCAAGCTGGAAGTGTCCTACGACGACGGCGCCTCCTGGCACAGGCAGTCGCTGAAGGAGGACAAGGGCAGCTGGCAGACGCGGCTCCATGCGCCTGCCCGGGCGGACTACGTATCCCTTCGGGTCACCGTCGAGCAGCGCAACGGCGGCGGCATCAGCCAGACCGTCCACCGGGCCTTCGGCCTCAAGTAGCCCCCGCAAGCGGCCGGAGTCCAGGCCCGACAACACCGGGCTCCGGCCGCTTCGGAGTGACGACAGTGGACAACCCGCACGGGCGGCTTGCGCAGCCTGCGCCGTGAGGCGGAAGTCTGTGAGCACCCATCCCCCTTCCCGCCGAGGGCCTGCAACTGACCGGCGAGGGCGGGCTGCTGCAGCAGCTGACGAAGCGGCTGCTGGAGTCCGCCCTGGAGAGCGAGATCACCGACCACCTCGGTTATGACAAGCACGATCCGGCCGGGAAGAACGGCGGCAACTCCCGCAACGGGGCCCGCGCGAAGACCGTGCTGACCGACGTTGGTCCAGTGGAGATATCCGTGCCCCGCGACCGCGACGGCAGCTTCGAGACGAAGCTCGTCAAGAAGCGGCAGAAGCGCCTGCCCGGCGTGGACGAGATGGTCATCTCCCTGTCCGCGAAGGACTGACGACTGGTGAGGTCCAGGCCTACCTCGCGGAGGTCTACGGTGCCGACGTCTCGCGCCAGACGATCTCCACGATCACCGACAAGGTCCTCGACGGCATGGCCGAATGGCAGAACCGGCCGCTGGACGCCGTCTATCCAGTGGTCTTCAGAGACGCGATCCACGTGAAGATCCGCGACGGCGCCGTCGCCAACCGGCCCGTCTACGTGGCACTGGCCGTCACCGTTGAGGGCCGGCGCGAGATCCTCGGTTTGTGGGCCGACGACGGCGGTGAGGGCGCCAGGCACCGGCTGCACATCCTCACCGAGATCAAGAACCGCGGCGTGAGCGACGTGCTGATCCTGGTCTGCGACGGCCTGAAGGGCCTGCCCGACGCGGTCGAGTCCGTCTGGCCGAGGACGGTCGTGTAGACCTGCCCGGTCCACCTGCTGCGGAACTCTTTCCGCTATGCCGCCCGCCAGGACTGGGACAAGATCGCCAAGGTTCTCAAGCCCGTCTACACCGCTGCGACCGAGGATGCCGCCCTGGAACGGCTCGCCGAGTTCGCCGACGCCTGGGGCAGGAAGTATCCGGCGATCGTGAAGCTGCGGGAGAACGCCTGGGAGGAGTTCACCCCGTTCCTGCGGTTCGACACCGAGATCCGCCGGATCGTCTGCACCACCAATGCGATCGCGTCCGTGAACGCGCGAATCCGACGGGCGGTCAAGTCCCGCGGGAACTCCCCCAAAGAGCAGGCCCGCACTGAAGCGCGTCTATATGGCGATCACGTCACTCGACCCCACCGGCCGAGGTCAGGCCCGCTGGACCCTGCGCTGGAAGCGCCCTGAACGCCTTCGACACCACCTTCGACGGACGACTCTCCGCAGCCCACCAATAATCCTGAACACCCTGGTTACACTGTTCGATTGGCCCTGTCTCGCCTTCGGTGGTGACGGAGCGTGCTGTTATCCGAGGAGGATGCGGTGCCGGAGCAGGGTGAAGCCTGCTCGTCCGTGCATCTGGCGCGCGATCCGTTTGGTCTTGGTGTTGACGCCCTCGGTGGGGCCGTTGCTGTACGGAAGCGTGAGCCCGGCGATCACGGCGTCGATGTCCCGGTCCAGGCCCCGGGTGAAGGCGTGTAGGTGGGGGAGGTCGGCTGTTCGGACTTGGGCGATCCAGTGCGTGAGCGCATGGGCGTTGTGGGTGTGTGGGGTAAGGAGCGGGGCGAACTCTCCGATGTCTGAGGCCAGTTGGGTCATCTCGGGGCAGGCGGCGGTGAGCTTGGCCAGGAGTTTGTGCTGCTCGGGCTTGAGGTTGTCGGGTCTGGTCAGCAGCATCCGGGCGAGCCGGCGTGGCGAGATATGGCTGCGGTCGGCGCCCGTGCGGCCTTGGTTGATGTACTTGTGCAGAAGGTTCAGGCAGCCCGTGAAGCCGAGGGTCTTGATCTCTTCGAAGAGGTGCTGGACGGGGACGCCGGGCTCTTCACTTCCGCGTTTGCGCAGGTGCTCGCGGTAGGGATCGACCAGGCTGGCACGGTACTTGGGGACGCGGAGCATGCGCTCGGGCCGGTCTGCTCGGGCGTAGCGTTTGACGGTGTTCAGGGCCAGTTGGAGGCGGCGGGCGCATTCGAGCAGGCCCACGCCCTTCCCGAGCGGGCCATGGACTTGGTGCCAGCGTTCGAGGGTGGTCTGGGCGCGGGGCCCGTCGTAGATCGGCGCGTCCAGTACGGTAGCCCAGCAGGTGCTGTGTGCCTTCACCTCGCTCAGGGCGGCTTCGCACAGGTTCTTCCATAAGTGCCAGCGGTCACCGACTTGCACCGCGTCAGGCAGAGCGCGGCGGATGGCCTCGGCGTAGGTGGTTGAGCCGTCGCGGCACACGACCTCGATGCCCGGATGCTCGCGCAGCCAGGCTTCCAGCGTGTCGGCCGTGCGGTCGGGCAGTACGTCGATCCGTTCATGGGTTTCGGCGTCGATCACCACGGTGGCATAGCGGTCGCGCCGGCGCAGGGCGAAGTCGTCGACGCCGATCACGCGGGGCACCCGCCCGGTGGGCAACGGGATGCGCAGCAGGGTGCGCAGGGCCGTGTGACGGGACAGGACCACCGCGAGTATCGCCAGCAAACGTGATCCCGCCCGGCCCGCTAACTCTTTGACCATGGCCTTGACCTGCCTGGTCAGACGAGCGGTGCGTCGCTGGTATCGCTCCAGCACCCCGGGCACCTGTTCGCGGAAGGTGTGGCGGCAGCCTCGCGTGGGGCACACCAGACGCCGCACCCGCACACGGACCACCACCCGTCGTCCGTCGACCGGAACGTCGGCCACCGTCCGCCAGTGATAGCCGTGCACCCGTCCCGACGAGTGCCGTGCACCCGTCCCGACGAGGCCCCGCACACCGGGCAGACCGCGGTGTCCAGCAGCGTCCGGGCCCGCACCACGATCCGCTCACCCTCGTCGGCAACGTCCTCGATGACCAGCGGGGACAGACCCGAAAACACCGTCGGCACAAGCTCGTTGACACTCATCACATGAAGGTCAACGACCCTGACAACTCTCCGTCAGCACCGAATGTGAGACAGGGCCGTTCGATTGATAGACCCCCCAGTAGTACCTTCTGACGTTTTAACGGGGTATGGGTTTCGCCGACGACGCGACTGAGTGCCTTTCTGCCCGGGTATAGAGCGCACATGGGGGAACCTCGGACGCAGGAGCAGAGGGATGCCGCGACCGTCGAGGCCATGTTCGCCCTTATCTGTGCGTTGTGCATGGCCGGGACCGTCTTCGCGGTGGTGACGTGTCCTGCTCTGATCTTCAGCATGGTGCATGGAGAGGCCCGGCGTGTACTGATCGTCTGCGGGAAGGGCGCCGGGCTGGCAGTATTTCTTGCCTGGCTTGCGATCGGAACACGGCGACGCTGGAGCCGCCGCTCCTGATTCTTCGTCCGGCCGGTCCTATCTCACTCCGCATCCCGTGGAGGGCGCTGATCATGGCCGGCAGGCGTGCGAGACATCGTGCGCCGCTTGGACGTATGCGCGCTTGTCGTACCGGGTGGACACGGCTCGGTAGTTCTTGACCTTGTTGATCGCCCGTTCCACGGTGTTGCGCTTCTTGTACCGCTCCTTGTCGAAGCCGGGTGGGCGACCTCCTGCCCGGCCCCGGCGTACGCGGTTCACGGCCTGGTCGCTTTTCTCGGGGATGACGTGGCGGATGCCGCGCCGCCCCAGGTAGCGGCAGGTCCGGCGATTGCTGTATGCCTTATCGGCGCTCACGCTGTCTGGCGTGGTGCGCGGGCGGCCTGGCCCGAGTCGAGGCACTCGAATGCGTTCCATGACTGGCCCGAACTGTGTGCAGTCCGCCCGTCAGCAACAGTGAGAGCTCACGGCAACGCCCGTCGGCACTCAGGTGGGTCTTGGTGGTGAAGCCTCCTCGGGAGCGGCCGAGCGTCTCACCTCCTGCACCACCTCCGCCAGGCGGGCGCACACTCTCGCCCACGGTCTTCCGCTCTGGTTTGCCATCGCGGCCGCCCCTTTTGACGCGGCGGGCGGCGGAGCTTTCCGCGCGCCGGCCGCATGCTGGTGGGCACGGATCGAGGTGGAATCAACCGAGACGTCCCAGTCGATCTCACCGGCGGCATCGGCCTGGGCTTGCACCTCTGCTGGAGTAGCGGTCCCCAGGTTCCGCCGGCTGACCAGCGTCGGTGGCGCTCGTAGACGGTCTTCCATGGCCCGTAGCGTTCAGGCAGGTCACGCCACTGCACACCGGTCCGCACCCGGTGCAGGATGCCGTTGATCACCTGACGGTGATCGCGCCACCGCCCGCAGCGATTGTTGTCCGGGGGCAGGAGCGGCTCCAGACGTCGCCACTCCGCCTCGGTCAGATCCCCCCGACCAGTCACGCAAGAGCCGACGAACCAGTGAGTGACATGGGTACGGTCAGCATCTGCGATGCCACCACGCTAGCCCCGGGTCTTTCGTCGGCTCGTGATGCGTTCGCCCGAGGAGCACCGCGTCCAGACGCTCGACCTGCTCCCGGAGTTCGCCGGCGGCCCTTGGCGGAAGCATGCACAGAGCGTCTTGCAGCTTGTCCCGGGCCCAACCCTCGCCGCAGCAGGGGCAGGTGACGACCCTGCGCCCCGAACGCGGCTGACTGGGGGCAGCCCCTCGCGCCGTCGTCAGGAGCGCGCGAGCCGGGCTGCGAGATAGGGCGCGGTGGCGCTGCGGCGGGCCCTCGCCACCTTGGCCGGCGGGCCCGCCGCGACCACCCGCCCGCCCGCGTCGCCACCGCCGGGCCCGAGGTCGATGACCCAGTCGGCGGTGGCGATCGTGTCCAGGTCGTGCTCGACGAGGACGACCGTGTTGCCTGCGTCGACGAGCCGGTGCAGCTGTCGCAGGAGCAGCGCGATGTCCGAGGGGTGCAGCCCCGCCGTCGGCTCGTCGAGCAGGTAGAGCGCGTGCCCGCGGCGGGCACGCTGGAGTTCGGTCGCCAGTTTGATGCGTTGCGCCTCACCGCCGCTGAGTTCCGTCGCGGGCTGACCCAGCCGCAGGTATCCCAGTCCCACCTCGCGCAGCGTCTCCAGACTGCGGGAGGCGGCCGGGACGGTGGACAGGAACGTGGCGGCGGCGTCGACGGACAGCTCCAGCACGTCCGCGATGTTCTTGCCGCGGTAGGTGACTTCCAGCGTTTCGGCGTTGTACCGGGCGCCCTGGCAGGTCGGGCACGGCGCGTAGGTGCCGGGCAGGAACAGCAGTTCGACCGCGACGAATCCTTCGCCCTGGCAGGTCTCGCACCGCCCTTCGGGCACGTTGAAGGAGAACCGCCCGGCCGAGTAGCCGCGCGCCCTGGCCTCGTCCGTCGCCGCGTACAGCTTGCGCACCGCGTCGAACATCCCCGTGTACGTGGCCAGGTTGGACCGGGGAGTCCGGCCGATGGGCCGCTGGTCGACCAGGACCAGCCGGTCGAACGACTCGACCCCCGACGCGTCCTGGACGTCGACCTCCAACTGTGCCTCGTCGGGCTCCTCGGGTGCGAGTCCGAGGTGGCCGCGGACGACCTCGGCGAGCACCTGCGTCACCAGCGTCGACTTCCCGGAACCGGACACGCCCGTCACCGCCGTCAGTACACAGAGCGGTACGTCGACGGACACGTCGTGCAGATTGTGCCGGGAAACACCGCTCAGGTGCAGCCATCCGTGCGGCGTGCGCGGGCGGTGATCGAGCGGCTGGGCACGCCCGAACAGATACTGGCTCGTAGCCGACTCCCCGACCCGCTCAAGACCGGCGACCGGGCCGCTGTACAGCACACGCCCGCCGCCCTCACCCGCACCGGGGCCGATGTCGACCACCCAGTCCGCCCGCCGTACGACGTCCATGTCGTGCTCCACGACGAACAGTGAGTTGCCCGCCGCCTTGAGGCGGTCCAGCACGTCCAGCAGCGGTTCCGCGTCAGCCGGGTGCAGGCCCGCAGAGGGTTCGTCGAGGACGTAGACGACGCCGAACAGCCCCGAGCGCAGCTGTGTGGCGATCCGCAGGCGCTGCGCCTCACCGGGCGACAGGGTCGTCGAGCGGCGCCCGAGGCTGAGATAGCCGAGGCCCAGGTCGAGCAGTACGTCGACCCGCGCGACCAGATCGCCGCAGATCCGGACCGCGACCTCGGTCGTCTCCCCGGATCGGGCGGTCGACGTGGTGGCGTCGGCCTCGGACCGCCCTGCGACGGGCCGCAGCAGCGCCACGACCTCGGTGAGCGGCATCGCGTTGATCTCGGCGATGGAACGTCCCGTGAAGGTCACGGCGAGCGCCTCAGGCCGCAGTCCGCTGCCGTGGCACTCGGGGCAGGGCACACTCCTGACGAACCGGAGCGCCCGTTCGCGCATCTTCTCGCTCTTGGAATCGGCGAGGACGTGCATGACGTGCTTGCGGGCGCTCCAGAACTTTCCCTGGTAGCCGTAGTCGACGCGGTCCTCCTCCGGCTCGATGTACACGGAGGGCTGCTCGTCCGTGTACAGCAGCCAGTCCCTGTCCTTCTTTCTGAGCCTGCGCCACGGCCGGTCGATGTCGATCCCCAGGCCGCTCACGACACTGCGCAGGTTGGCGCCCTGCCATGCGCCCGGCCAGGCGGCGATCGCCCCCTCGCGGATGCTCAGCGAGGGGTCCGGGACGAGCAGGTCCTCGGCGACGTCGTGCACGACGCCCAGTCCGTGGCACTCCGGGCAGGCGCCGGCCGCGGTGTTGGGTGAGAACGACTCGGCCTCCAGCCGTACTGCCCGGGGCGGATAGGTGCCGGCGCGGGAGTACAGCATGCGCAGCAGATTGGACAGCGTGGTGATGGTGCCGACCGTCGAGCGCGAGCTGGGCGACCCGCGTCGCTGCTGCAGGGCCACGGCCGGTGGCAGTCCGGTGATTTCCTGCACGTGTGGTGCGCCGACCTGTTGCAACAGCCTTCGGGCGTACGGTGCCACGGACTCGAAGTAGCGCCGCTGGGCCTCCGCGTAGAGCGTGCCGAACGCGAGCGAGGACTTGCCCGAACCGGAGACGCCGGTGAAGGCGACCATCGCGTCCCGCGGAACGTCGACATCGATGTTCCGCAGGTTGTTCTCACTGGCGCCCCGGACATGCACGAAGGGGTCGGTCGCGTCCTTGTCCACCGTTCCTGACTACCCGATCGCGCCGGGAACCGCGCGACAGGCGCCGTCACCGGGCCTCGCTCGTCGCGGTGCCCGGGGTGGCGCGGAGCTGGTGTTCGTGGTGGCGTACACAACCGTGGTCCGGTGGTGGAGCAGGCCCTGCGCGGGGAGGACGAGGAGATCTGGCCGTACCGCCCGCACTGCCGGCTGGGGCCAGCGTGTCGCGCGGCGTGGGCGATACCTCGCGGGCATCCTGTGGGCACGGGCGGTCTGGGGGCAGCCGACGAGAAGGAGCCATGCGGGTGTCGTCTCAGGGCGTAACGGTCGTGGCTCTCCTGGCGGATCCCGACGCGCCCACGGAGATCGCGCAGCGCATGGCCCGGATACTTCCCACTCGGCTCGCCGACAAGTCGGGCCAGAGGCGGAAGTTCCACGTCGAGGTGGTCAGTGAGCCCTTCACCGCAGGGACCGATGACCCGCCCACCCTGATGCGCCGGATCATGGACCGTGGAAGAGCGGAGAATTGGGACATCGTCGTGGCCCTCACCGACCTTCCGCTGCACTCACACGGGCGCAAGCTCGTGGTGGATCTGAGTCACGAGCACGGTTTGGCGCTGCTGTCTCTTCCTCCCCTGGGGGGCTTGCGTCTGCAGACGAGGGCCCGGCGGGCCGTGGAGGAAGCCGTGCTCAGCTTGGCGGGCCTGCGGGCCTTCGGGGCCGAGGGACCTCCGCGGAGTCAGCCGTTCTTGGGGCCTTTCGGCAGTCGTCTCGCGCCTGTTCACCCGGGCCAGGTCGGTGAGGAGGAGACCGCTGACCTTCGGTACGTCGTCAGCGGACCGCGCGGTCACCTGAGGGTGCTCGTCGGCATGGTCCGCGCCAACCGGCCGTGGCGCTTGGTGCCGGGCTTGTCGAAAGCCCTGGCGGCCGCGCTCGCCACGGGAGCAGTCGCCACCGTGAACTCCACCATCTGGAGCCTGGCCGAGACCCTGAGCGCGCCACGCCTCGTGATCGCCACGGTCGGGTCTGTCGCGCTCATGGTCGGCTGGCTGATCATCGACGCGGAGCTCTGGCATCGCTCAGCAGAGGGCTCGCCGGAGGCGAGGCAGCGGGCGAGGCTCTACAACGCCTCGACGGTCGTGACGGTGGGTATCGGGGTGCTCGTCTGCTACGGCGGTCTGATCGTCATCAATTTGGTGTGGGCTCTGTTCATCATCAACGGCCGAGTGTTCGCTTCCGTGACACGAACCCCGCTGCACGCGGCGGAATACTTGACGTTGTCATGGTTCGTGGCTTCGGTCGCCACGGTGGGCGGCGCGCTGGGATCGGGCCTGGAGAGCGACGAGGCGATCCGGGCGGCCGCCTACTCCAAGCGCGAACAGGAACGCCGCCACATGCTCCAGGGCGACCACGATGACTAGCTGGTAAGGTGAGTTGGAGATGCGTCGTTGATTGGTGGTCGTCCGAGCCCGAAGCGTGCGTAGCCGACTCACATCGAGGGCCCACGGGGACTCGGACGGTACGCCACCGGAGCGCCGGGACTCCGCCTGCCGGCGGTGGCACCGCCTTTCCGCCTGAACCGGGTGAATCCCCCAGAGGCATGCCGGAGCCACGGAGCCCGTCGCACCCACTCCCTGGAGTCAGGTCCTTTGCGCCGTCTCCATTCCCCTGCCGTGCTGCGGTCATGCCGCGGCGCCAAAGGAAGCCATCATGAAAGCAGCGGTATACGAAGGCCCGCGAACGGTCACCGTGCAGGACGTACCGGACGCGAAGATCGAACACCCCTGCGACATCATCGTCAAGATCACCACTACCAATATCTGTGGTTCGGACCTGCACATGTACGAGGGCCGCACCTCGTTCGAGACTGGCCGCACCCTGGGACACGAGAACCTGGGGCAGGTCGTGGAGGTCGGCCCGGCCGTCCGCAAGGTCCAGGTCGGCCAGTACGTGGTCCTGCCCTTCAACATCGCCTGCGGCTTCTGCAAGCAGTGCGAGCGGGGTCTCACCAATTACTGTCTGACCATGCAGCCGGAACCGGCCCTCGCCGGAGCCGCCTACGGATTCGCCGACATGGGCCCCTACCAGGGCGGCCAGGCAGAACTGCTGCGCGTGCCCTACGGCGACTTCAACGCGCTGCGTCTGGGCGAGGACGCCGCCGAGCGGCAGACCGACTACGTGATGCTCGCCGACATCTTCCCCACCGGCTATCACGCCACCGAGATGGCCCACGTCAAACCGGGCGACCAGACCATCGTCTACGGGGCCGGTCCCGTCGGGCTCATGGCGGCCTACTCCGCCCTCCTCAAGGGCGCCGGCCGCGTCTGGGTGGCCGACCACCAGCCCGACCGGCTGCGCAAGGCGGAGGAGATCGGGGCCATCCCGATCAACAGCGCCGAGCAGGAGCCCGCGGAGGTCGTCAAGGAGGCCACCCTCGGTCTGGGCGCCGACAACGGCTGCGAGTGCGTCGGCTACCAGGCACACGACCCCGCGGGCCACGAGGACGCCAGTCTCACGCTCAACGGACTGATCGACTCGGTCAGGTTCACGGGCGACATCGGCGTGGTGGGCGTGTTCCTGCCCGAGGACCCCGGCGGCGCGGAGGCCCAGGGACAACTGGAGGCACACGGCAAGGTCCCGATCGACTTCGGCACGATGTGGTTCAAGGGACAGCACATGGGCACCGGGCAGGCACCGGTGAAGAGGTACAACCGGGCGCTGCGGGACCTGATCGCCGGCGAGAAGGCGAAGCCGAGCTTCGTCGTCTCCCACGAACTCAGCCTGGACGAGGCCCCCACCGCCTACGAGCACTTCGACGCCCGGGACGAAGGCTGGACCAAGGTGGTCCTGCATCCCAACGGACACGGCAACGGCCACAAGCCGTAAGAAACCCGAGGCCGCCGTCCCGCCGGTTCACCCGGACCGGTCCGGGGACGGGTGGCCATCTGCCCGTCGTCCGGCCGGGGTTGGGGGCAAACGCCCGCCCTCCGGTCGGACCTGAGCCAACGGCTTGCCCGTCCTCCGGCCAGGAGGACGGACGGCGGACGCTCAGCAGTGTCCGCAGTGGCCGCGCCCCGTCCACCGGCCGCGGCCGTCAGTCTGTCCCGGGGCGTGTGGGAGGCTTCCTTGCCCGACGGCTGCCGCACCTCGACCGGGCCGACGCGACCCGGCAGGGTGTTCCGACCAGGCTCACGCCCGTGACGTGGCCGCGAGCCTTCAGGGAGGTCGTGCGCTCCGGGCTCACGATCGAGGAGACGCGGCTGGAACCCCTGCTCGCGCTGCGCACGGCAGTTGGGGTGGCGATCGTCGTCGGGCCTACTCTGTGGCTGGTCTCCCCCGCGTATGCCGCGTCCGCCGCCCTAGGCGCCTTCTCCGCGGGCGGGGCCACCTTCCAGCGCACCTGGCGTCCGCGCAAGGTGATCGCGCTCGCCGCGGGCGCGGGTCTGGCGATCAGCACCTTCGTGGGCTACCTGGCGGCGGGGCGACTCGTGACGTTCCTCCCACTGCTCGCCGTATGGGCCTTTGCCGCGGGGATGGCGTGGGCCCTCGGATCGACCGCCGGCATCGTCGCAGCAACGACGGTCGGCAGCATGCTGGTGACCATCACCCTTCCCACGAGCGTCGAGCGAGCCCTGGAACACGCAGGGGTCATCGCACTCGGGGGCGTGGCGCAGGCCGTGCTGATCTTGCTGTTCCCGATCCGCCGTTGGGGGGCGCATCGTGACGCGCTGGCCGACGCCCTGGCCGCCGTGGCGGACTACGCCCGCCGGTTGCGGCACGACCCGACCGCCCCGTTTGACCCGGAGCCGTTGATGACGGCCCGGGACGCGGCCTCCGTGACGCCGTCACAGGCCCGCACCCGGCCCCCCGTCCTCCACGGCCCCCGGGGGCTCGCCGAGCGTATTCGGCCGGTTGTCGCCGCGCTCGCCGACCCGTACGTCGGCGCCCCGGAGGAAGGCCCCGGGCGGGACCGCGCGCGGGAGTTGCTCGACGCGGCCGCCGGTGTCCTGGATGCGGCGGCACGTTCGATCCGCCGCGGCACCCCGGCCGAGGTGCCGCCCGGGAGTACGGACGTCCTGCGCGTCGACGAGGAGCACGAGGTGCTGGAGGAGCCCGCGCGGCAAGCCGCCGAGCGGCTCGTGGAACTGCTCGGCGAAGCGTTGGAGATCGCCGGGAGCGGCGGCGCGCGCGGGAAGGCGCCCACGCCGCCCGGCCCCGCGGACGCCCAGTTCCTGGTGCGCCCGACAATGTTCCGGCTGGTCCCGGTCGTCGTCCGGGCGGTCCGCCTTGAGCTCCGCCGGGACTCGCCCGTGTTCCGGCACGCCGTCCGTCTGGCGGCAGTGGCCACGCTCGGCTATGTCATCGCCGCCCAGCTACCCCTGGGCCACGGCTACTGGGCGCCCATCGCCTCCGTGATGGTGATGCGGCCGGACTTCCACCGGACGTACGCGCGTGCGGTGGCCCGTCTCGCCGGGACCCTGGCGGGGGTAGCGCTGGCCACCGGGATGGTGCGGGCCCTGGGCCCGGACGCCCATGTGTCCGGCGCGCTGGCGGTGGTCTCGGCAGGTCTGTCGTACACGCTGATCCGTACCGGCTACGCCTACTCCCAGTGCTTCACTGCCGCGTACGTCGTCTTCCTGCTCGGCATGGGCGGCCAGGCATGGGAGCAGACGGTCCCGGAGCGGGTGGTGCTCACCGTGCTCGGCGGGGCCCTGGCCATGCTGGCGTACGTGGTGTTCCCCGCATGGGAGACGCCCCGGCTGCCGGGCCGGCTCGCGGACTGGCTCGCGGCGAACGGCCGCTATGCGGCCGCGGTGCTCCGCAGCCATGCCGAACCGACCCGGGAGCATCACGCCGACCTGCGCAGCGCACTGCTGGCGAGCAGGGAGGCACGTGCAGCCTGGCAGGAGGCATACGACCGGGCAAGACAGGAACCGGTCCGCCCCAGGGGCCTGACGTCGCGCGAGGCGCAGGAGGCACAGGAGGCGCTCAAGAAGTTCGGCCGGGCGGCGATGCTCATGGAGAGCTTCCCCCGGGCGGACAGCCGTTTCGTCCCCGAGGCGGAGCGCTTCGCCGATGCCCTGGAGGCCGACACCGAGCAGGCGGCAGTCGACGTGCGCGAGCGCAGAAATCCGGACTGGGGGCGCGTGGAGGAGGCGCTCCACGCGTGGGAGGGCGCCGCCGCCGGGGACCGGAGCCCGGTGGTGCGCGGGGCGGAACTGCAGAAGCGGGCCTTGGAGGACCTCGCCACAGCCGTGAGCTGCACACCCCTGGAACGGGACGTCGGCTGCGCTCGCGAGGAGCAGCGGGTGCGGGCGGCCGTTGCGGCGGAAGGTGACGGGTCAGGAACCGCGCCCCGGGGTGAGTGACGGCGCCGGCGACGGGGAGCGCCGCGCTTCCTTGAGCGGGAAGTACCAGGGGTTCCCCGGCCCGCAGCGCCCGCCATTCGTCATGCGAGCCATGCGGACTCCTTGTGGCGCAGGTGTGGGGAGACGTCCGAGCTGCCCGCGGCGGCGGACGTGCCCGTGGTCCCGGCTGCGGCCGAGTGTTCCAGGTGCCGGTGCACGAAGTGGATGGCCATCGCGCCCTCACCGGCCGCCGAGGCCACCCGCTTCACCGAGCCGCTGCGGACGTCTCCTACCGCGAAGACCCCGGGCAGGCTGGTCTCCAGGGGCATGCACGAGCGCCCGCGGCTGTGCCACACCTCGAGGTGGGCGCCGGCTTCCCGGGCCTCCGGGCCAGTGAGGACGAAGCCGCGGGAGTCGAGGGCGGTGATGCCGGCCAGCCACTCGGTGTGGGGGTCGGCGCCGGTGAAGACGAACAGGCCCCTTACTGCGAGTCGGTGGTGTCCGCCCGTGCGGTTGTCGACCAGGTCCAGTTCCTCCAGCGCCTCCTGGCCGATGACCTCGGCGACCTCGGTGTGCAGCATGACCTCCACCCGCGGATGGCGCTCGACCTGGTCGATCAGGTAGCGGGACATGCTGGCCTCAAGGCTGGGGCCTCGGACCAGCAGGTGCACCTTCGGCGCGTACCCGGCGAGGAACAGCACAGCCTGGCCCGCGGAGTTGCCTCCGCCGACGACGGCCACCGGGTCGGTGCGGCACTGCTTGGCCTCGTAGAAGGTCGCCGAGTAGTGGACGCTCGTTCCCTCCAGACGTTCGATACCGGGCACCTGGAGCCGGCGGTAGCGGGCCCCCGTGGCCAGGACGACGGCGCGGGCGGCGATCTCGCTGCCATCGGCGAATGCCACCACGTAGTGGTCCTCGTCCTTGGGGTGAAGACCGGTCGCCTCCACCGGAATGCTGATCCCGGCGCCGAATTTGCCGGCCTGGAGCACGGCGCGTTCGGTCAGTTCGGCGCCGGAGATGCCGGCGGGGAAGCCGAGCAGATTCTCGATGCGGGACGACGTGCCGGCCTGGCCGCCGGTGGCCATCGCCTCCACCACGGTGGTGCTCAGGCCCTCGGAGGCGGCGTACACCGCGGCAGCCAGGCCGGCGGGTCCGGAGCCGACGATGAGGACGTCGCCGTGACGGTGTCCGGCGGGCAGTGACGGCAGGCCGATGAGCCGGGCCAGTTCCGCGTTGCCGGGGTTGCGCAACAGGGTGGTGTCCCGCCAGATGACGAGCGGTGTCTCCTCCGGGCCGACGCCGAAGCGGCGCAGCAACTCCTCGGCCTCCTCGTCGGTCTCCAGGTCGATCCATCGGTGCGGCAGCCGGTTGCGGATGGCGAACTCGCGCAGTCGCCGGGTGTCGGGTGAGTAGCGCGAGCCGATGATGCGGAAGCCGGCGCCCTGTCCGACGAGCAGCGCGCGACGGCCCAGACAGGCGCGCAGCACGACGTCCCCGATGGAGGAGTCCTGGGCCACGAGGTGCCGCAATTGGTCCAGGGAGACGACGAGGACCTCGCCCGGCTCCCTGGCGACAGCGGTGTAGAAGGCCACCTGGCCGTGCAGCAGCCCGAGTTCGCCGATGAAACGACCGGGGCCGTGCACGCGCAGCAGGCGCTCTTCCGGAGTGCCGTGGTCCTCGACGACGGCGACGGTACCGCTGAGGACGACAAAGAACGTCTCGCAGCGCTCCCCCTCCCGGAGCAGCACGTCGTTCGGAGCCATGCTCCGTCGTTGCCCATGCTCCGCCAGACGTGCTATCTGGTCCTCCGTAAGGCGCGGATACGCGCCGCAGGCGTCCGGGGTCTCCCGGAAGACGGCCTGGGACGCTTCCTCCCGCACCGGTTCTCCGGCCGGCAGCGACTGGTCGCCGGACATCAGACGAACGCCTCGTGAACGTAGCACCAGCGCCATTCCTCGCCGGGCTGGAACGACTGCACGATCGGATGGCCGTCGGCAGCGGCGTGTATGCGCGCGTGCTTGTTCGGCGAGGAGTCACAACAGCCGACGTGCCCGCAGGTCAGGCAGAGCCTCAGGTGGACCCACGGGGAGCCGAGCAGAAGGCACTCCTGACACCCTTCTGGGGTCAGCGGCTGGACCGGTCGGACAAGTGCGAGGTGGGGGTCAGCGTGCAGGGTCATCCGGATCACCCTTCCCGGGCGGGGATCGACTGTTCCACCCACGGGCGCAGCGCGGGGGCGGGCGCGGCCCCCGTCTGCCGGGCGACCGTCTCGCCCTGGTCGAGGACGAGCAGTGTCGGTACGGCCTGGACCTTGAAACGCTGCGACAGCCGAGGGTTCTTGTCGATGTCGACCTTGACGAGTTTGATGCGGCCGGCGAGGTCGGTGGCGACCTTCTCCAGCGCCGGGCTGACCATGCGGCAGGGGCCGCACCAGGTGGCCCACAGGTCGACCACGACGGGGACGTCGGCCCGCTCGGCGACCTCGGTGAAGTCGTCGTCGCCCGCGTCCACCATCCACGGTAGGGGTTGCTCGCAGTGGCCGCACTTGGGGCGGCCCTCCGCGGCCACGGGCACTCGATTGGTGCCCCCGCAGTTGGGACAATTAACGGTCGTCGCCTGCATCATGCTCATGCCACCCGCGCTCCCTTCACGTCCTCGGACTGGTCGTAGGTGACCACCAGCTCCCCGTGTTCGGCGTCGACGCGGACCGTCGCGCCGTCCTGGACGTCGCCACGCAGCAGGGCGCGGCCGACCAGTGTCTCGACCTCGTGGGAGATGTAGCGGCGCAGTGGCCGGGCCCCGTACACCGGGTCGTAGCCCTGGTGAGCGATCGCTTCCCGGGCCGCGTCGGTGAGTTCGACGGCGATGCGGCGTTCGGCGAGCCGCTGCCGCAGTTCGTCGAACTGCAGCTCGACGATCCGCTCGATCTGCCGCTCACCGAGCGGCTTGAACAGCACGATGTCGTCGACGCGGTTGAGGAACTCCGGGCGGAAGTGCCCGCGCAGTTCGCCCATCACCAGGGCTCGGGCGTCGGGCTTGATCTCACCCTCGGCGGTGGCGCCGTCGAGGAGGTGTTCGGAGCCGATGTTGGACGTCATGATGATCACGGTGTTGCGGAAGTCGACGGTCCGGCCCTGCGCATCGGTGATGCGGCCGTCATCGAGGATCCGCAGCAGGGTGTTGAAGACATCGGGGTGCGCCTTCTCGATCTCATCGAACAGCACGACCGAGTACGGCTTGCGGCGTACGGCCTCGGTGAGCTGGCCGCCTTCCTCGTAGCCCACGTATCCGGGCGGTGCGCCCATGAGCCGGCTGACGGTGTGTCGCTCCTGGTACCCACTCATGTCGAGGCGGACCATGTTCTCCTCGGTGTCGAACAGGGTCCGGGCGAGGGTCTTGGCCAGCTCGGTCTTCCCGACGCCGGTGGGCCCGAGGAAGATGAACGAGCCGTCGCGTTGCGCGACCGCGCACCTGCTCCCGGCACGCTCTCGGCGCAGTCCGCTCGCCCCTCCTGACCTCCCTGCGGCGCACGCGGCACCGGTTGTCTGGGAGGCGCGGACCCGGGTACTCGCCTCGGGCGCGCGTGACTCGGATCCGCGGCAGACGGGAGGCCCGAGATGTCTGCGGAATCGGCCAGAATGATCGCGCTCCCCTCCGGCGAGGAGATCGCGGCGCTCGGGCAGGGCACCTGGTACCTGGGCGAGGAACCGGCCCGGCGTGAACAGGAGATCGCCGCGCTGCGGCTGGGCGTGGACCTGGGCATGACCGTCGTGGACACGGCGGAGATGTACGGCGACGGCGCAGCCGAGGAACTCGTCGGGGAGGCCCTCAGGGGACACCGGGAGGATGTCTTCCTCGTCAGCAAGGTGCTGCCCGGCCACGCCGACCGGAAGGGTACCGTCGCGGCCTGCGAGGGCAGCCTGCGGCGGCTCCGTACGGAACGGCTGGACCTCTACCTGCTTCACTGGCGGGGACGGTGGCCACTCGAGGAGACCCTTGCGGGATTCACCGACCTGATGGAGGCGGAGAAGATCCGTTACTGGGGCGTGAGCAATCTGGACGTCGCCGACATGGTCGAGCTGACCGCCCTTCCCGGCGGCGACGCGGGGGCAGTCGACCAGGTGCTGTACAACCTCTCCCGGCGCGGCGTCGAGTGGAATCTGCTTCCCTGGTGCCGCGAGGCTGGGGTGACGGTCATGGCCTACTCCCCGATCGAGCAGGGGCGGCTGCTGAACGTCGAGGCTCTGAGTGCTGTGGCCCGGGCCCTCGGAGCCACACCGGCCCAGGTGGCACTCGCCTGGGTGCTGGCACAGGGGGCGGCCGCGATCCCGCGTTCCGGATCACCCGACCACGTTCGGGAGAACCGCGGTGCGGTGGACCTCCACCTTCCCACCGACGCGCTCGACGCCCTCAACGAGGCGTTCCCGCCGCCCAGCGGGCCCACGCCCCTGGAGATGCTCTGAAGAAGTTGACAGGATGTCGCGCCCCCGCACGCTCCCGCCGGCTCTCGTCCGCAACACCGCCGCCTCTTGCTGACCGGCCGCGACGCACCGTGACCGGTCCTCGTGTGCCATGCATAACCAGGGCCTCGCGCACGGTCGTCACGCCTTCGTTCCGGCCGTCCTGGAGTTTTCGGCCCCAAGAGGCCGGCGTCATACCTTGTCTGCTCATGCAAGGGGTGGCTCACCGAGCTTCGCGTAGATCGCCTCACCGGACATACGCCAATGGCCTGGCGGCAAGAGGGGCAGCTCAGTCGCCGGTGCCTCGGGAGACACCTCGCAGTCCGGAAAGGAACGGCTGCCGCTGCCTACTCTTCAGAGCGACCCCCTGCGCCGAGCCCAGCCCTGTTCCCGTCTCGGCTGGGTGCCCCCCTACAGACCCGCTCCCCGGAGCTGGTCGTGTCGTCCGGTCAGCAATTCTCGTCCGAGGCATCGCAACGCCGTGCAGCCTCCTGCGGAGGGACGGACAGACGCATGGCCGGCCGACGAGTGCCGCGCACTTCATGCTGCTCTGCCGGAGGAAGAGGGGGCGCCCCTTTTCGGCCTGGGGTGCCGAGGCACTCAGCAGGGGGCTCTGCGATTCTCGACCGGGTAACCGCCGATGGCGGCGCGGGCAGGAGAGACGCCGTCCGTTCCGGTGAGGAGGCGAGAAGGCATGACCGTGACGGGTGTGTCGAAATTCGAGAGGTTCTTCCGCGCCGCCGCAAGCCTCGACGTGGACAGGAACGACCTGAAGCGGTACGGCGACTTCGTCGACGCCAAGCTCTACGACCTCCTGGTCGCCGGCCAGGCGTCGGCCAAGGCCAACGGCAGGGATACCGTCGAACCGTGGGATCTACCGATCACCAAGGGCCTGCAGGAGAGCATCCACCGGTTCCGGCGGCTCGACGAGGAGGTCGAACTGAAGCCGATCCTGGAACAGCTCGCCGGGCATCCTCCCCTCGACAGAACACCCACCGAGGAGACCGAAGAGCGTTACCCCGAGATCATCGGCGGTCTCACGTGACCGCGGTGTTCGACCGGCTGCTGTAGCAGTCGCGATCCGGAGCGTGTCGCCGGACTGCACCGCGATGCCGGACGGGGGCGGAAGGTGGGGACTTCGCCCTGCCGGGTGTCCCTACCGGCAACGTCACAATCAGCGACTCGTGAAGGGAACTTTGCCATGACACAGGAACTCCGGGGGATGCGGGTGGGGATTCTGGCCACCGACGGCGTCGAGCGCGTGGAACTCGACCAACCGCGCGGTGCGCTGCAGGGCGCAGGCGCGAAGACGGAGATCGTCTCGCTCCACCCCGGCGAGATCCAGGCCCGCCAGTTCGACCTCAACGCGGCCGGAACCTTCCCCGTGGACCGCCTGGTCGCCGACGCCTCCGTCGACGACTACCACGCCCTTCTCCTGCCCGGCGGCACCATGAACCCCGACCAACTGCGCATGGACCGCGACGCGGTGCAGTTCGTCAAGGACTTCATGGCCAGCGGGAAACCGGTCGCATCGATCTGCCACGGCCCGTGGACCCTGGTGGAAGCCGACGCCGTGCGCGGCCGCCGTCTGACGTCCTGGCCCAGCATCCGCACCGACCTGCGCAACGCCGGCGCGGAGGTCGTCGACCAGGAGGTGGTCGACGACGGACAGTTGGTCACCAGCCGCAGCCCGGCCGACCTGCCCGCCTTCTGCGCCGCCATCGTGGAACAGTTCGCCCGGGCGCACCACTCCATGCCCAGCTGACCCAGCCCTGATCGACGGCGTCCCGCCGGTCGCTGGGAAGCCCGGTCGGCCCCGCCGCCGGCCCGACGCCTGCTCGGCGACAAGGGATATGACAGCAACCCCAATCGGCGCGAGCTGCCCAGGCGTCGCATCCTGCCAGTGATCTCCCTCAAGGCTGCCTCGAACATCAAGGGCCTGGGCAAGCCCGGCCCCTCGTCGCGCGTTGACTCCTTCACGGCTTCCCCACGTCATCCCACATGTCCGCAAACTCATTCCGGAGCTGGCTGACCGCTGCCACGTCATAGCATCCGGCCATATCGGCTACGGGTTCTCCGATGGACCACCCGTGAATGAATACGAGTACTCGTTCGAGAACCTCACCGCTGCCACCCTCGTGCTACTCGACAAACTCGGGATCAGGTCATTCGCTGTTTACATTCACGACTACGGAGCGCCAATAGGATTGCGCACAGCCAGCCGCCACCCGGGCCGCGTTACCGCATTGCTTGTACAGTCGGACAACGCCTACATGGAGGGTTTCGCCCCATTATGGGATATATGATTCGCTCACGCCGAGGACCGGGCTGCGGCTGCAAGGAAGAAGCGCGCCCACCTGACACCAGAGAAGACACACTGACCGTACACACATGGCGTCCGAGCCGATCGACTCGACCGTGTCGATCCGAGCACATGGACGCGTGACCAGACCCTGACGGATAGACCGGGCAGCAAGGAAGTGCAATTGCAGCCCTTCCGGACTACCAGTTCAACCTGCCCGCCCACCCTGAATTCCAGGAGTAATTCCGCCAGCGTCAGCCGCCGACACTGATCACCTGGGGCGAGAACGACGAGATCTTCGGCGCAGAAGACGCACACGCCTACGCCCGGGATCTGCCCGAGGCAGAAATACACCTCCTCGACGGAGGCCACTTCACCCTGGAAACACACGGACCCGAGATCACGGACTACATCCGCGGCTTTCTCGGTCGTGTACAGGCTTGATCAACGCCAGCCCGCCTACGTGACGATGCCTCGGCTGAATCGGCCTCGACTGCGCTGTAGCTGCGGCCGCAGACCCAGCGCAAGGCCCGAAGCTGCCCGCTTCGCACTTGCTCCCAGCCGGTGGCTGCGGGCCGCGCCGCACCTGACACCCGGAGCCTCGCTGCACTGGACGACGACCGCGGGCTGGTTCTGCGGCTCATCCGCTGGCGCCTCCCGTAGCCGCGAACAACCGACTGCGCCATCGTGATCCGCCCCTGTCCGCTGGACGCCCCTTCGGCGTGGCCATCTGCAGCAATCCTCGGCCGGGACGTCGTTCAGGCGATGAAGGGCGGCCCTACGATGAGCCGGAAAGACGACGTGGTCGGATGGGCCAGCACTTGGAGCCGGGCAACGAGTCATGCGTCAGGGAAGACAGTTCCGGTGAAGTGCGGACCGATGGCATACGTGCCCGGCTTGGCGAGCTCGGCGACCAGGGCGTGGCGTGATGCGATGGCAGTCTGGGGATCGAGGTCTCCGGTCCAACACATCTCCGGATGCGCCATCTCGGCTGTTGTGTGCATGGCGTCGCCGATGACGACGGCGCGCTCGCCGTTGCCACCGTCCAGGATGAAGCTCGTGTGTCCTGGTGTGTGGCCGGGGGTGAGTAGGGCGGTGATGCCCGGCAGGGGGCTGTCGCCGTTTCGAAGATCGCGCCTGCGTGAGCCTATGACGGCGTACTGCTGCCTTGTGGGCGCCGTCAGGCGAGAGGCGTTCTCTGTTCGTCCCCAGAAAGCAAACTCGTTTTCCCCCAGAAGGTATTCGGCGTTCGGGAAGGTCGCCTGCGTCTGTGCGTCGCCAGGGGTGATCCATCCGACGTGATCGGCGTGCAAGTGCGAGAGGAGAACAGCATCGATGTCGCTGGGGACCATGCCGACTGTGGCGAGGCTTTCCAGCAGTTGCCCACCGGTCATGGCACCGGCAGGGGTCGAGGGGTCGGGCGAGGGTGTGGCGATCGTCCGCGGACCGATACCTGCGTCGATGAGGACTCGGAAGTCCGGGCTCTCCACAAAAAGGGCACCGACACTCAGCAGCAGTTGACCGCGGTCGTCGAGCAAATCCAGCTCGGGTGCCTGGGCAAGGTGTGCGTGCTGAGGGTAGGCGTGGCCGGGATGAGCGTGGATGACGCCGTCGGGAAGGTAGCCGATGGTCAGGGATCCCAACCGCTTCAGTTCGGCGGCCGCGGGCTGTGCAGTCATGCTGAGTTCTGCCCTTCGGAGTTGGAGGCGGAGCGCAGGCTTCCGGTGGCCGCGCTGGTGAGGGCGACGACTCCCCAGATGGCGACGCCGGTCAGCGCGGCGACGACGTAGCCGCTGCTGGTGGGATAGGGCGAGCGGGCGGGTGTGTGAGCAGTCAGGATGATCGAGGTCAGAACGCTGCCGATGCTGTAGCCGACGTAGCGGAAGATCTGGTTGAAGCCGAGTGTGCTTCCACGCTGGTCGCTGTTGACGCTGTCGACGATCAGGCTCGGCACGGTGGAAAAAACCATGCCGATGCCGGTGCCTGCCAGCAGCATGGATGCGACGAGTCCGGGGATGCTGTGACTCCACAGCGTGAACAGTCCCATGGCGAGCATCATGACGAACCCGGCCGCCGGCAGCCGGAAGCGCCGAGGCAGGAAGCCGCTCGCCCGGCGGCTGAACCACGGGGCGGTGAAACTGCCGATGGACTGCGGCACCATCATGAGGCCGGCCACTGTCGCCGTCTTGCCGAGGCCACCGCTGCTTGCTGGAGCCTGTACGAGGCGAGTGCTCAGAGACAGCAGCAGGTACATGCCGATGCCGCCGAGAAGAACGGTGGCGTGAGCAGTGAGTACAGGCGGCAGGCGCAGCTGTTTGAGATCGACGAGTGGGTGCGTGGTGCGGGACTCGAGCCAGATCCAGAACGCTCCGATGATCAGCGCGAAGGCGGTGAGGGTTATGGTGCGCTGCGTGGTCCACCCCCAGGTTGCACCCTGTGATGTTGCGACGAGGAGGGCGGTGATGGAGAGGGCGAACAGGAGGGCGCCGGGCAGGTCGATGCGCTTCCGAGGTCGGCTGCGGGTGGAGGGTACTGCTATCCAGGCGGCGGCCAGGGCGATCAGAGCAGCCGCTGCACCGAACCAGTAGGCCCCCGAGATGCCGGCGAGTTGCGCGAGTGCGCCGGTGAGCGGGTAGCCGAGCCCGACGCCGGCGGCATTGACGATGGACAGCGTGGCAACGGTCCGGGTGCGACGTTCCCCGCTGAAGACGTCGCCGGCTACCGCAATGGTCACGGGCGCCAGGCCCAGGCCGACGCCTTGGAGGGCTCGTCCCAGCAAGAGAGCTGGGAAACTGGTGGTGCCCAGCGCTGCGATGACGGAACCTGCGGCGACGAGAGCCAGTGCCGTCAGTACCGCAGGGCGTCGGTGGCGGCCGTCGCCGAGCGCACCCATGAGGGGTGTCGCTACTACCGCGACGAGCACGGTGATCGTGAGTGTCCACTGCGCGGAGGCAAGGGAGACGGAGGTGGAGGTGGCGATCGCCGGGATGAGGGGGGCGCCGAGGCTGCTGACGACGGCGCCCACGAGGGTGATGGTCAAAAGACCGGCAGTCTGGCGGGCCCCGCCCAGGGCGGGGCCCGGCACCGTGCGCGGTCGTGTCACGGTGTCGATGAGAATCCTCCGAAGGTCAGTCCTGGGTGAAATCGATGACAGGCTTGATCTCGTTCCAGGAACGCATCTGCTCGAACGCTTCGTTGATCTCGTCAAGCTCGTAGTGACGGGAAATCAAGTCGTCCCAGGTGAACCGGTCGGCGTAAGCGCGCAGGAACTCAAGCGCCTTCCAGTAGTGGTCGACTCCCGCTGAGCGGGAGCCGATGAACATGACCTGCTTGTGCATGATCACGCTTGGGTTGAACGGCACCGTGCGCTCATGGGCCTGGCCGACGATGAGGTAGCGCCCGCCGGGGCGCAGGATGTCGACGCCCTCGGAGAAGGCTGCCGGTATCCCGGACATCTCCAGTACGACTTCCGCCCCGTGGCCGCGTGTCAACTCCCGCACCAGTGAGAGGCGTTCTAGGTTTGTAGTGACATCGTTTATGTCGATGCACAGGTCTGCACCCCAGCGCTTGGCCACTTCCAGCCTGTCCGCGGGGCCGCCGATCACTATGACGCGGCCGGCCCCCTCGGCTACGGCCTTGGCAACCGCGAACAGGCCGACGGGGCCAGCTCCCTGGACTACTACCGTGTCGGTGGCAGCGATCCTGCCCAGTCGCTCGAAGCCGTGCATGACGGTGCGCAGCGAACACGCTGCGGCCGAAGCCAGGGCGTCCGGTACGTCCTCGGGGACGCGGACACGGCCTGCCGTGGGATAGACGTAGCCGTACTCGGAGAAGCCTCCGTGCAGGAACGGGTAGGAGTTCGCGCTCTCCGTCATGTAGCGGCGCCTGTTCTCACACAGGCTGGGTTCCTGGTTGATGACGCAGGCCTGGCAGCGGCCACACATGCCATGGGTCCAGATGATCCTGTCCCCTTCGGCAAGGGGTTGGCCGACGGAGTCGGTGCGTGGACCGTCCCCGAAGGCGACGATCTGCCCGACCATCTCGTGTCCGAGGATCAAGGGCAGGCCTGTTCCGATGATACCGGCGGTGCCCTGTGCGACATGGATGTCCGTGCCGCACAGGGTGGCCGCCGTCATACGCACGAGCAGTGCGGAGGGTTCGATCACGGAAGGTATCTGGGCGTCGATGATTTCCAGCGGCTGGCCAGGCTGAACGAGGGCGGCGGCGCGGCTGGTTGCGGGTATGGCTGACATCAGCGGGCCCTGGATTCGGCGTCGTCGCGGGAGGCGGCGACGAGTTGTGCGGCTGCGACCAGTCCGAGGGCACCGGCGATGCCGCGCTCGAGGAGCTGCTCGGGGTTCCCGCCGCGGGCGCGCACGGCGTCCGCGAAATGATGCATGTCCTTCTGCATGAGGGTGTGGACGTGCTCAGCCAGTTCCGGCGAAATGTCATGGCCTAGGGCACGCAGTGCAGCGCTGCCGCCGCTGCTCGTGCTGATGACGTCGATGAGAGCGGGGACGTCGAGACCGACCTGGTGGGCCAGGCCGAGAACGTCCTCCACGTTCTTCATGTTAGTGATCGTCAGTGCGTTGTTGAACAGCTTGGTGAACTGTCCGGCACCGACGGCTCCCATCAGCTTCACGGTGTCGCTGAACGTCTCGAAGACGGCGCGAGCGGCCTCGAATACGTCCGGGGTGCCGCTGACGAAGGTGGTGAGCGTACGGGTGCGGGCACCAGGGCTGCCGCCGCTGACCGGGGCGTCGAGGTAAACGCCTCCCGCTTCGGCGATGTGCGCTGCGATCCGGGCCGCTTCGACGGGGTCACCGGTGCCGTGATTGACGATGATCGTGCCCGGTGCGATGTTCGCCAGGAGGCCCTGGTTGTCCAGGACGTCCCAGATATCGGTGTCGTCGCGTAGGCACAGTGCGAGGAGTTCCACCGATCCCGCGAGGCTGGCCACGCTCTCGTGGACCTGGTGGGGAACCTTCTCCACCGCGGCGAGCGAGGCGGGGCGGCGGGCCCACACGTGGAGCTGGAAGCCGCGTTCTCCGATCGCTTCCGCCATCGGACCGCCCTGGTCGCCGAGACCGATGAAGCCGACCTTACTGATTTGCTTGTGCATGGGGCTGTCCTTCTTCACAGGGCGGATTAGAGGTCCTTCAGCGCAGAATGCCGGAGGCGACGTTCCACAGGCGCTCGGCGTTGGCCGGGTCGACGGCGTAGGCGGCCACCGCCGTCACGCCGAGCTCGGTGGGCCGGGCATCGACCTGGGGGGCTTCGTTGACGTCTTCGAAGTAGCGGCCGCCGATGCCGTCAACCAGCGGGGAAGCGCCAAGGAACACCGAGGTCGCCGCGCCCTGCTCGATCGTCTTGCGGTACCGCTCGGGGGTCCGCAGGCCACCGGTGTGCTTCTGCAGCCCTGTTGCGATGGCGCCGGGGTTCAGCGCATTGGCCCTGATGCCGTCACCGGCCCAGCGGCGGTCGGCCTCGACGGCGAGCAGCGCCTCCGCCGTCTTGGACTGCCCGTACGCGGTCAGAGCGTCGTAGGGCCGGAAGCGGAAGTCGAGGTCGTCGAAAACGACCGGCGAGAAGAGGTGGCCGCCCGAGGACACGGACACCACACGCGCGCCCTGGGCCTCGGCGAGCGCGGAGTGCAGGCCGAGGGTGAGCGCGAAGTGGCCCAGGTAGTTCGTCGCGAACTGCTGCTCGTGGCCGCGGATGCCGCGCTCGAGCTCGGGCGGCATCATGATGCCGGCGTTGTTGACCAGGATGTGCAGTGCGCCACGCCACGAGGCGGTGAAGGCGTTCACCGAGTCGAGATCCGCCACGTCGAGACGGCCGACCCGGACCGCGTCGTTTCCGGTCTGTGCCCGCAGGTCGGCCGCTACCTGCTCGCCCGCCTCCGGACGCCGCACCGCCAGAGTCACCTCTGCCCCAGCGGCCAGCAGTGCCCGCGCGGTCTCCACCCCGATTCCGGAGGTGGCACCGGTGACGATCACACGCTTGCCGGACAGGTCGACGCCCTTGGTCACATCATTCGCGGTGGAGTTGCGGTCGAAGGGGCTCTGGAAAAGCTGAGACATGAAATTCTCCGATGTCCGTCATACGTCAATGTCGCTCGTGCCTCCACCATGCGGTGGCTGCCACGGACCGACCAGGCTCCCTTGAGACTGGGACTGGCAGGTCCACCCACACCCCCGAGGACGAAGTTAAATTGGACCTATGCCGAACGTTGACGACGCCAATCCCCTGGGGCGGTACTTGCGGACCCGCAGGTCCCTCGTGACGCCCGACGCGGTCGGACTGTCCGACATGGGAAACCGCCGTGTCCCGGGTCTGCGTCGCGAGGAGGTCGCCTTCATCGCGGGGATCAGTTCGGACTATTACGTACGGCTGGAACAGGGCCGGGACCGTCACCCCTCCGAGCAGGTATTGCGCAGCATCGCGCGCGCTCTTCAACTGGATGAGGAAGCCACCCGGTACCTGATCAAAATCGCGAAACCCAAAGCATCCGGGCGTAAGCGGCCCCGTAAGCCCGAAAGGGTCAGTGACGGGATTCACACTCTGATCAACAGCTGGCCTCTGACCGCTGCCTACGTGCACGGCAGGTACATGGACGTGCTCGCGGCCAATAGTCTTGCCATCGCCCTCTCTCCCTATAACGCTCCCGGCCAGAACGGTATTCTCGCCGCCTTCCTCGAACCGGAGATGCGCGAGCTACACAGCGACTGGGATGAGATGACGGCACGTGTCGTGCCCTACCTTCGCTCCATCGTCGGTGCGGATATGGAAGAGTCCCGTCTGGTCGAACTCGTCGGGGAACTTTCCTTGCGCAGCGAACGATTCCGAAAGCTCTGGGCACGCCAGGACGTCACACACAAAACCACCGGAACCAGCCCGTTCAACCACCCGCAAGTAGGTTCCCTCGAATTGCACTACGAAAAACTTCTGATTCCCGGGACCGACATGCAGGCGCTGATCACCTATCACGCGGACCCCGGAAGCGAATCCGAGGAGCGCCTGCGACTGCTCGCCACCATGAATACTTCGTTCAATCCCTCGCGGGGCACGTACGGAAGCCGGGTCGGTCCCGAGTTCACCACTCCCCCTCAGGCGACATAAACCCCGCCGGGCGTTGCCGTCTGCGAAACGAGGGCAAGATTTATCACGACCTCAAACAACTCTCCCACGCCTACGTCAGCATCGGCGTGAAACTTCTAGCCGGCCGGGCGCCCGCTGACCGGATTTTTGAGAACCTCCGGCGCGCGGTACACCTTGCTCGACGGCACGGTCGCCGAATGCGACATGCAGCGTGAGTCCGCCGGTGATCGCCCCGTTGTTTCCGCCGCGATGAACGAAACGGTCGCTATAGAACTCCATGCTGCGCACCGGGAGGAGAACCCCGATTCGGACGAGGAAGCCGTCGTGGTGATCGCGCGCAGTACCCAAGGCTTCGGCGTAGTCGGGTGATGTCCGGTTCGTGGTGATCCGCTGGCGCGGTGGCGGCCGGGGAACGTGACAGGCACGGGCTTCCAAGATCATGGAGTTCTCGACGCCCCGTGATCCGACTGGAAGACCGTGCCTGCCGACGCATCATCCCTGATCCCGCCTGCTCTTGACCAGCTCCGGCAGCAGCCCGGGGTCGCTTCCGAGGAGGTTCCGGACCTGCTGGAACGTCTGGCCGAGGTGCCGGACCCGCGTGATCCGCGCGGCGTGCGTCATGCGCTCGCCGTCGTACTGGCCCTCACCGCGTGCGCCGTACTGGCCGGGGCGACCTCGCTCCTAGCGGTCGGCGAGTGGATCGCCGACGCTCCCGCGCACGTGCTCGACCGGCTCGGCGTCCGTCCCGATCCGCTCCAGCCCCGGTGGTCGCTTCCCTCGGAGACCACGGCCCGCCGGCTGCTGGCCCGCATCGACGGCGACGCGCTGGACCGGGCGGTCGGCAGCTGGCTCGCCGACCGCCGCCCACCGGCACACGGCCTCCGGGGGCTGGCCGTGGACGGTAAGAGCCTGCGCGGTGCCGCCAGAGCCAAGGGCCGGAAAATCCACCTTCTGGCCGCGCTGGAGCACGGCACCGGCGCCGTCCTGGCCCAGCTGGACGTGGGCGAGAAGACAAACGAGGTCACGCGCTTCCAGCCACTGCTGGACACGGTCACAGACCTCGCCGGAGTGGTGGTCACCGTCGATGCGCTCCACACCCAGCGCGAGCACGCCGAGTACCTCCGGGGCTGGCAGGCCCACTACGTCGTGATCGCAAAAGGCAACCAGAAGAAGCTGCACCGGCAGCTGAAGTCCCCTCCCTTGAAGGACATCCCACTCCAGGGCGGCACCAGGGGAGTCGGACACGGACGCTCCGAGATCCGCCGGAGCAAGGTCGCGACCGTGAACAACCTGCTCTTCCCCGGAGCCCGTCAGGCCGTCCAGATCAAGCGCCGCCGCACCGACCGCAAGACCGGCAAGACCACGATCAAGACCATCTACGCGGTCACCAGCCTGACCGCCGAGCAGGCCGGTCCCGCCCAACTCGCGAAGCTGGTCAAAGACCACTGGCAGGTCGAGGCCCTGCACCACGTGAGAGACACGACCTTCGCCGAGGACGCCTCCCAGCTCCGGACCGGCAACGCACCCCGGGTCATGGCCACTTGGCGCAACCTCGCCATCGGAGCCCTACGAGCGCACGGCACCAAGAACATCGCCGCCAGCCTCCGCCACAACGCCCGCGACCCTCACCGCCCCCTCGCACTCCTCGGCCTCGCATGATCACGAAGGGCGAGGCTGGACTACGCCGAAGCCCTGAGCGTGTTGACTTCAAGGCACCCAGGCCACGTGTGATCATATCGCCACAGCGAAGGGTCCTCGCTTTCCATTTCCTCTGCCCCCCGATGCGCATGAGTGAGAGGAATTCATTCCATGACAGATGACAACGAAAATGCGCGCGCGGAACGATCACGCGGGAACTTGAGCAGGCGACTCCTTCTTCAAGGGACAGCGGGCACCTTCGGCGCCGCTCTGGCATCCGCCGGCATCTACGAGATGATCGACAGCATTGTGACACCACCGGACCGGGCCACTGCCGCCGACAACATCCAGGAACAATACATCCTGCAGAACGAGCAAGTGATCAACATCGACGGCTCGGGCGTGAAGAGCAGCAAGGGCACGATCGCGGCCCGGGTGCCGGCCCTGCACGATCATGTCATCACCGCAAAGCTGAATGTACCGGCGAAAGCCAAAGCGTTGCAGGAGGCGGCGCACCACCTCGAGTCCGCCCTCCTGGATCTGGAACGCCATTTTCCACCCACTCCGTCAGGAGTGGCCATCACGGTAGCCTGGGGACTCCCCTACTTCCACCACTACATCCCAGTCCTGGGCAAGACGTCAGACTTCTTCAAGGCGGGAACACGTTACCCAGCGTATCTGCCGGTCGATTTGCAGACCTCCAAGACGGAGCACCGCACCGTATATGCGCTGCAGGAGGCAAGGACGTTTCCCAGCGACCAGCCCCCGCCCGGCTTCGGGCCGGTCCGCTTGGAACAGAACGACGTGGCCGTGCTCCTCCGCAGTGACTCGATCGACCGAATCAAGGATGTCCAAAAGGCCCTCTTCGGGCTTGGAAGCAACCAGGCCGGCAGCCTGTTCAAGGTCACGAGTATCCGCCAGGGATTCTCCGGGGGCGGTTTCTACGGGCAACAGGGCCTGCCGAGCAAGCTGGCACTGAGGGCCAATATCCCCGGCGCACACCATATCCCTCGACAGGCGCAGGGCTTCCTCGGCTTCGCCACGACCCTGGACTCGAACATGGGACCCGGCAACATCGTGAGCCTGGAGACACTGCCCGGCCTCACCGATCAGTGGCCCAAGGGTTACTTCAAACAGGGGACCACCATGCATCTCTCGCACCTGTTTCAGGACCTGGTGGCCTGGTACGAACAGAAGTACACCACGTACGCGGATCGCGTCCAGGCGATGCTCCAGCCCGGCCTCTCGCCTGCGCCGGGGACGTATGCCTTCCAACCACCAGGTCAAACTGAGGCCGAAGTGGAGCAAGGGGTCAAGCGGTACCACGCCTACGGCCACACGGGGAGCATGTCGCAGGTGGACAGCACCACATCACCGACGACCAGCAATTACAAGAAGAAATATCCCGCGGGGACGACCATCCCCGTACGCGGAGATTTCGACACGCTGGACAATCCGTTCCACTACACATCTGATCCGGCGGGAGACCACTACAGCAACAAGAAAGCGGCCGGGTTGCACTTCATTGCGTTCCAGCCGACCATTGGAATCTTCAATCGCGTTCGGCTCGCGATGGACGGCTACTATCCCGACAGGACACTCCCCATGGAACCGCGCAGTCCCCACGCCGGCATCAACTCGGTCCTGTACACGACCCACCGGCAGAACTATCTGGTTCCACCACGCCGCCACCGCTCCTTCCCGCTCGCCGAGTTCCTCGTCTGAGTGGGTGTCGTGCGGGAGAGCGAAGCGCCCGGGTCGTGTGCCGGCGACGGCCCCCGGCGTGCGCAGGGGCGGGCTCACTCGGCCGAACGCAAGACAGGCACGGGCGTCCGTGATCATGGAGTTCTCTACGCTCTGTGACCCTGGAAGGCCCGTGCCTGCCGACGCATCATCCCTGATCATTCCTGCCCTTGACCAGCTCGGCCCGCACCCGGCAGCCACCGACACCGAGGTCCCGGGCCTGCTGGAACGCCTCGCCCAGGTCCCCGACCCACGTGATCCACGCGGAGTGCGGCACCCACTGGTGACGGTGCTCGCCCTGACCGCGTGCGCGGTCCTCGCCGGGGCGAGATCCCTGCTGGCCGTGGGCGAATGGGTCGCCGACGCGCCGCCCACCCTGCTCGAGCGGCTCGGCGGCAGGGTCGACCCGCTGTTTCCGAAACGGGCCTGGCCCGCGGAATCCATGATCCGGCGCCTGCTCGCGAGGGTCGACGCGGACACCCTGGACCACGCGGTCGGCGCCTGACTCGCCGACCGGCAGGCCAAGAGCGATGGGCTGCGCGGGCCGGCCGTCGACGGGAAGTCGCCGCGTGGTGCGGCCCGCGCGAAGGGACGGAAGATCCACCTCCTGGCCGCGTCCGACCACGGGAACGGCCTGGTCCTCGCCCAGCTGGACGTCGGCGAGAAGACCAACGAGATCACCTGCTTCCAACCGTTGCTGGACACACTCCCGGACCTGGCGGGCACGGTCGTGACCAGCGACGCGATGCACACCCAGGACGACCACGCCACCTACCTGCTCAAGCGGGACGCCCATTACATCGTGATCGCGAAGGGCAACCGGAAAAAGCTTCGCAAGCAGCTCAGGTCTCTTCCCTGGGAGCGGATCCCGCTTCAGGACTGAACTCGGACCACCGGTCACGGCCGCCACGAGATCCGGCGGCTGAAGGTCTGCACGGTGAGCAACCTGCTCTTCCCCAGCGCCCGCCAGGCCATCCAGATCGTCCGCCGCCGCGTCAGCCGCAAGACCGGGAAGATCAACCTCAAGCCTGTCTACGCGGTCACCAGCCTCACCGCCGAACAGGCCACCCCCGCTCAACTCGCCACACTGATCCGGCGGCACTGGACCATGGAGGCCCTGCACCACACGTGAGAGACGTGACCTTCGCCGAGGACGCCTCCCAACTGCAGATAGGGAACGCTCGTCGCGCGATGGCGGCCTGCAGCAACCTCGCGATCGGTGCTCTCCGCCCGGCCGGCGTCCGCAACATCGCCTCCGGCCTCCGCCAGGCAGCCCGGGACCAAACCCGACCCCTCACCCTTCTCGACCTCACATGATCAAAAAGGGCGAGACTGGACTACGCCGAAGCCCTGGCGCAGTACCCAGGAGCCGGTCGTGGTGAATCTTCCTTCCCTGTTCCGGGATGACAGCCAGTCCAGCACCTGAAGCGCGACGGCCTGCTGCAGGTATCTCTACGCCCGCCTGCGCACCGGTATGGAGACGGTGGAGATCGGGCGACTCAAAGGGGGCAGCGGCAGGCTGGCCCTCTGGCTGCGGAGCGCGCCGGCCCGCCGGTTGAGGTCGTCAGTCGACGGATGGTCAGCGCCGGCCGAGTTCCGGTGCCACGTGGGTGAGGATGCTCTCCAGTACGTGGGTGTTGTAGTCGACTCCGAGCTGGTTCGGAATGGTGAGGAGCAGGGTGTCCGCGGCCTGGATCGCCTCGTCGTCCCGGAGCAGTTCGACCAGTCTGTCCGGCTCGGCGGCGTAGGAGCGTCCGAAGACGGACCGGGTGACGTCGTCGTGGGTGCCGACCTGGTCGCGGGAGTTGCGGTCGTGGCCGAAGTAGGCGCGGTCGAGGTCGTTGGTCAGGGCGAAGACGCTGCGGGCGACCGAGACCCGCGGCTCGCGGGTGTGACCGGCGTTCTTGTAGGCCTCGCGGTAGGCCTCGATCTGTTTGCGCTGCTGGACGTGGAGCGGCTCGCCGCTCTCGTCGACTTTCAGTGTCGAGCTCTGCAGGTTCAGGCCCAGTTCCGCGGCCCAGACGGCGGTCGCGTTCGACGCGGAGCCCCACCAGATCCTCTCCCGCAGTCCTTCGGAGTGCGGTTCGAGGCGCAGCAGTCCGGGCGGGTTGGGGAACATCGGCCGTGGGTTGGGGCGGGCGAAGCCCTTGCCGGCGAGGACCGTGAGGAACGCCTCGGTGTGGCGGCGGGCCATGTCGGCGTCCGTCTCGCCCGGTGCGGGGTGGTGGCCGAACAGGCGCCAGCCGTCGATCACCTGCTCCGGTGAGCCGCGGCTGATGCCCAGCTGCAGCCGGCCGTCCGATATGAGGTCCGCGGCGCCCGCGTTCTCGGCCATGTAGAGCGGGTTCTCGTAGCGCATGTCGATCACGCCGGTGCCGATCTCGATCTTCGAGGTCCGTGCGGCGACGGCTGCAAGCAGCGGGAAGGGGCTGGCCGCCTGCCGGGCGAAGTGGTGCACCCGGAAGTACGCGCCGTCCACGCCGAGTTCCTCGGCGGCGACGGCGAGGTCGATGGACTGGTGCAGCATGTCCGCGGCCGACCGGGCCCGGGAATGCGCGTTGGGGGACCAGTGGCCGAAGGAGAGGAATCCGATGTTCTTCACGTTGTGTCCTGTGGTGGGAGGCAGTATGTCCCCGAGGTCGGCTGTCAGGTTGGGGGTGCGGCGGCCTATGCCGCACCCCCACCTGAGTTCTCCGGTTACGGCTTGACGAGGACCTTCAGGCTCTTGCGGTCGGCCATGTCCTGGTAGCCGGCGGGGACGCCGTCGAGGTCGGTGGTGGCGTCGAGGACCTTTCCGGGCTGGATCGTGCCGTCGAGGATGTCGGGCATCAGTTCCTCGATGTAGGCGCGGACCGGCGAAGGGCCGCCGGCGAGCCGGATGTTGTGGCGGAAGAGGCTGCCGAAGCCGACGGGTGCCTCCTCGTACTGCGGCGCCCCGAGCCGGCTGATGGTTCCGCCCGGGCGGATGATGCCGAGGGCCTGCTCGTAGGGGGGCTTGGTGCCGACGGCCTCCACGACCACATGCGTGCCCTCTCCGCCGGTGAGGTCGCGGACGGCTTCGACGCCGTTCGCGCCGCGGGCGGAGACGAAGTCGGTGATCCGCACGAGGGCGTCGGTCGGGTACTTGATGACGGAGTCGGCGACGTTCTCGACGCGGACGTCGCCGGCGCCGTACATGAGAGCTGCGCGCATCGGTGATGCTCCGTTTCCGACTGGTCCGTGGGCGGGCGAGTGGTGCGGATCAACTGCCTTTCGAGGGCGGGGCCTTGCCGATGGTCTTCCGGTCTTGTGACAGGCCGTGCTCCTCGGGACGGCTTCGACGGCACTGCCGAGGCCGTCCCATGGATTCGTGTGAGGTGATTTGCTGTGAGGGGTGAGGGACAGTCGCGACCACCCTCACCCCTTCTGGGAGCGCTTACGGGCATCTGTAAAGATTTGCCGCTTCTGTGTCCTGTGCGGCGTCGACCTGCCCGGTCAGCTGGGCTGGGCGGTCGGCATGATGAAGACCTGCGGGAGGTTGACCCGCAGCGGCAGGGAGGCGATGAAGCCGACCGTCTGCGCGATGTCCTCCGACCGGAGCCAGTCGATGGTCTCCTTCGACCCCTCGAGCCACGCGCTCGCGCCCTCGTCGGTGACATGGGACTGCAGCTCCGTGCCCACGATGCCCGGCTCGATCGCCGAGACCCGCACCTTCTTCGGGCCCAGCTCGACCCGCAGGTGCTTCGACAGGTGCGAGACGAACGCCTTGGTGGCGGCGTAGACGGCGAAGGTGGGGTAGAGGTTCCGCGCAGCACTCGACGACGTGTTGATCAGGTCGGCGACGCCGCGCTCCGCGGCGGCCCGCACCAGTTGCGGGGTGAAGGCTCCGATGACGTGCATCAGGCCGGAGATGTTCAGGTCGATCTGGCGCTGCCACTGGTCGGCGCGCAGTTCCTCGACGGGTGCGGGGAGCATGACGCCGGCGTTGTTGAAGAGCAGGTCCGCACCGCCCAGCTCCGCCTCCACGCGGTCCGCGGCGGCCTGGACGGCGGCGGCGTCGGTGACGTCGACGGTGATCGCGAGCGCGGTGCCGCCGTTCTTGACGATGCGGGCGACGAGGTCGTCGAGGCGGTCCGCGCGGCGGGCCAGCACGGCGACCTTGGCGCCCAGCGATGCCAGGTGCTCGGCCGACGCCTCACCGATACCGCTCGACGCGCCGGTGACCACAGCCACCCGGCCATCGAGGGGGTTGGTGGGGGCCTGGGCAGAAGTCTCGATGGTCATGGGATGACACCTTCCGGAAGATCAGTGGGTTTCCAAGCGGGGCCTCCGACGTCTGCGGCGGCTCCTCGGCTTCAAGCTGACCACCGGAGGAAGGGCTGGAACGGCCTGGAGATGGCCCTGGTCAGACAGGTACCGCCAGTACCACCCAGCAGGATGTCGGCGGTGTGCGGCCGGTCCAGACTGGAGGTATGGACCGCAGCCGCGAGATCGCCGACTTCCTGCGCACCCGCCGTGCGCGGATCACCCCCGAGTCGGCGGGACTGCCCGCGGACGGACGCGCTCGCCGCGTCCCCGGCCTGCGCCGCGAGGAAGCCGCCCGCCTCGCGGGCGTGAGCACCGAGTACTACACCCGCCTCGAGCAGGGCAGGGCCGCCCGCCCCTCACCCGAGGTGGTCGACGCCCTGGCCCGCGCCCTGCGCCTGGACGCCGCCGAGCGCGAGCACCTCACCGACCTCCTCGCCCGCCCCGGCTCGCGACGCGCCCCGGTCAACCCACAGCGGGTCCGCCAGGGCCTGCACCTGATGCTGCGGACCCTCGACCATGTGCCCGCCTTCGTCATCGGCCGCCGCACCGACGTCCTTGCGTCCAACCGCCTCGCACGCGCCGTCCTCACCGACTTCGACACACTGCCCGTCCCCCGCCGCAACCTCGCCCGCTACTACCTCCTCGACCCCAAGGCCCGCGAGCGCACCGGCGACTGGGAGCAGGTCGCGTGCGAGACCGTGGCCATGCTGCGCCTGGAAGCGGGCCGCTGTCCCGGAGACCGCCGGCTCGCCGACCTGATCGGCGAACTGACCCTCAACTCGCCGGAGTTCAGCACCTGGTGGAACGACCACCGCGTCCTGCGCCACACCCACGGGGCCGCGCACTACTGGCACCCCCTCGTCGGCGACCTGCACTTCTCCTACGAGTTCATGCACCTGCCCGGCGATGACAACCAGACGCTGTGCGTCTACCTGCCCGAGCCGGACTCCGCCACAGCCGAATCCCTTCGCATCCTCAGCAGCTGGAACGCCTCCACGACCGACACCGCACCGGACCCCCGCCCGAGCGCTCCCGGCAGCTGAGGGGCCCGGGGTCCTCAGACATGTTGACTCCTGGGTGACGTCAGGCCTGAGTGATCCCCCGGCAGGCCCGTGCGCCAGACAGTACTCAAGGGCCGCCCCCGGGCTGCCCCCGCTCCTGAGGACCCCAGACAAATCCACTTGACTAGTCAAATTGCCCGTTAAGCTCATTTTGCACCGTAAGACGACCGACCGTTTAAGTCTTGTCGCCCCCTCTGTGCAGGAGGGAATGAAGCGGAAGCCGTCTCGGTCCCCGAAATCAAGGAGTGGCAGAGTGCCTCTCAGTCCACCTCGAGCCCAGGCCTTGAGCCAGGGCAAATCCGCGAGACTCGTAGCCATCGGCATGACGCTTCTCATCATCGCGACAGCGTTCGTCTCAGGCCCGCGGTAACTCCGGCTGAGCCACCAGGAGGCCACCGCCATCCGCCGCCTCTAGGGGGATCAGGCTTCGAGGCTGGCCCCCACCGCTTTCCGGGCGCAGGCCTGAATGGTGCCGAACCGCCGTTCGGTCGGGCCGGGCAGGACATCCTGCCCGGCCCGACGCCGTTCTCCGCGGCATGCCTCGCCGGGGCACAGCGCAAGCCCCCCCTTCCGCTGACCGCGTCACGGACACCGCGCTCGTCGGCCGCCAGCACGGGCACCCCCACGCGAATGGTTGACCTGAGCGTCCGAGGTACCGGATGCGTCGCCCGCAACGGGTGGACGCTCCCTGCCAGGCGGCTGTAGGGACTGATCCAAGTACACGTCCCGTGAGACGACCAGGGTGACCGCCGGTGCCAACACAGGCTCCCTGGTGCTCCCCGCAGACTGCTGCTCCGGCGCATTGCTCGCGCTCCACCGGCAGGGGCGGCCGGGAGATCCTGGACGTCACGCGACGTCGGCTGGTGGCGTAAGCCGACGCCGATGTCGCCCGCCACGCCCCGTGGCGGCGCCCCCGGCATCACCCCCGCACCGGTTCACCCCCGTCGACATCCCGCCCACAACCTCGCACGAGAGCCGGCCCCGGCGCGAAGTCCGGCCAAGGGCTGGTCACAGGTGGCTGCCCCGACGCGATAGGAGGGCCGACAGTGACTGGCGGCTCGCGTTGTCGGAGGTTGCTGAGAACGTCACGGTGCGACCGGTCGAGGATTCAGGTCACTGGATGGCCGAGGAGCAGCCTGAGAAACTCCTGGAGCGCCTTCGTGAGTGGTTCCGGGAGACCGGCGGGTGGCCGCGCGGCAGCGACCCGAGGTTGAGCTGATCACCGGCGACCCGGACGGAGACGGCTTCGAGATCCCCGCCTACCCGCCGGCCCTGTGGAAAGCCTCCTCGACTGTGGTGTGGCGCACCGTGGCCGCACTGCGCGGCGCGCTGCCGATGTTCTGGCCCGTGTACCCGAATCACCCGCACGAGCCCGGCCGCCCTGCCACCAAACGCCCCCCGCGTGCCGCCGAGATCGCGGCGGCACGCCCATCGCCGTCGCACTGACGGCCGCCTTCCAGATCAGGACCATCGTTGGAGTCGGCCGCAAGGCCCAGGGGCCCTCGCCCGCAACAGCGTCGCAGCGATACGAGTACGCCGTCCCGCCCAGGGCGGCGCTCGGATCTTCGCCGCCCAGCTCGCCCAAGTTGACGCGGAAACGCTGTCACTGCCCTGAAGCAAGCGGGGCGGGGGTGCGAACTGCCCCATCCCGTCGAGTCAGTACGAAGGTCACGGGACAGGCTGTAGAGGTGCGTCCTGCGCCTGTTGCGCTGCCCGTTTGACGGGGGCGGCTGGTCGCTGCGACTTGACGCATGGATGCTCTGCATGCAGCTGACTGCTGACAACCGGGAACGGGCCGGCCTGGTCGAAGAGCAGAGGCCGTGCTGGCGTCAGTGAAGTGGCATGAACGACACTGACGGGATGACGATGCGCGACCTGGACCAGGCCGAAGTTGGACTTTTGGCGCGGTTGGACGAACTGGGGATTGCCTGGACGAATGAGCGGCACGCTCCTGTGTTCACAGTCGAGCAGGCGCGAAGTCTGGTGACGGGACTCGGTGGCAGGGGTACGAAGAACCTCTTTCTTCGGGACCGCCGCAAACGCTTCATTCTGCTCATCGCGGACGAGGACACCCCCGTAGATCTGAAGGCTCTGGCTGCGGACTGGGGCGTGGGCCGGCTGTCTTTCGCCCGACCGGAGGCTCTCAAGGATGTTCTCGGCGTGACACCCGGGGCGGTGACACCGTTCGCCTTGATGAACGCCGCTCCAGGGATGCTCAGGGTCGTCATAGACGCCAGGTTGACTGAGCAAAACCTGCTGCTTTTCCATCCGCTGCGCAACGACGCGACGACTGCGGTGTCCCCAGAAGGCCTTTTTACCTTCCTCTGTGCCTGCGGGCACGAACCCGAGGTCCGTGCCCTTGGCAGTCCCGGCCGCACAGCCGCACCTCACGTCGCACAGTAGGCCGTGAGGCGAAGCCTGCTGCGCTGAGACCTGGAGGCGCCGCGTGATGCCGTTCATCGCTCGAATCAGCACCGACGAGCGAAGCCGTGTACGGACGGCCGCTTCTAGCTGATGTGTGCCTGCCGACCATCGGCAGCAAGCCCGCCCCCAGCCAGTGGCTCGTTTCGAGCGGGAAAGGAGCGCCCGCCTACTGATCACTGGTGCGTTCATGCTTCAGGCCGTCTTCGGCGACCGGTTCGGCCGATGCCGGCTGTGCCATCGGCCGGTCACCAGTCCAGGGCACCCGACCTCACCGCCACACCGGAGGGTCGAATTGCCGCTCAGTGTCTCGTCAGCGGTCTCCCGGTCGTCTGACTGGCCTGCGCGGTGACGCTCATCGGCCACTGGGTCTCGACCACGAACAGCAGTCCGTCTGTCTGCATCGGCGAGAGGTCGCCGTTGGTCCCGGCGTCCCAGGCATCCGCCCCAGGACCGTGGGGATTCATCAGGTTGACGATGGCAGCCATGCCCTGGACGTAGCCGTCCGCGGCAGAGGGCCAACCGAGACCCGCGGTGACGTGCTGGGCCTGTTCGATCACGCCGACGAAGTCGGCGCTCACGTTGCGGTTGTAGTAGGGCGGGCGGAAGGCGTCCGTGACGACTCACTCCGGTGGCACGGCGCAGAAGTCGATATTGTTCAGGCCCGGCGTGGATGTCGTCGAGGTGAGTGCTGTCAGAAGCGAAGGATCGCGGTGGTCGAAGTTGACCGATGCCATGACCTGGAAGTCGCGGAGGTCTGAGGAAGCTCTTGTGAGCCCGACCGCCCCGAGGTAGTCGCCAAGGGCGGAATCCGCGTGCAACGCAAAGGCTTCGCCGCCGGCCCGGCCCGGGAGCACCACCTGCTCCGGGGCGGGTCCGGGTTCGGCGACTTCGCCGACGTGCCACTCGCAGACGGGTTCGCCTTCCTGAACGCGCAGGTGCGCGCCGGGAAGGTCGGGCCGGCCCTCACTGTGCTGCGTGCCGGTCGAGTGGCTGGCGCCATTGGTCCGATGGAGAGCATGTCCGACGCTGCCGGGATGGTCCGCCTCCTGCCGCAGTTCTTCGGCGTGCTCTCGCAGCACCGCGGGCGGGGCTAGGGGCGGCCCCTGTCGTGCGCGGCGATGCACTGGGGACACAAACACGGCGCGGGATCCACTTCGGATCATCTGCTGAGATCACCCCACCCATGCCCAGCCAACGCACCAACGGACCCACGGGTTACGGGACAACCTCTAGCTCTGACGTCCTCTCCCAGCGAGGCGGCGCTGTGCCAACAGTGCATGCGGCACGTCGGTATGAAGGAGTGCAGCGACGGCGTCGGTCACTGTGACGCGGCGAGTGTGACAGCCGTCGCCACCGTCGCGAGGACGAGCACGACGGGAGCCATGGCCCCGCCGCGCGCGGCACTGTCTCGGTAGTCGCCCCACTTCACGTGGTAGCCGATGGCGCCGAGGAACAGTACGGCCATTCCGACGGCAGCGGCGATACCCAGCGGTTGCCACCAGATGCCCGCCACGAGCCCCGCTGCGGCGGCCACCTCGGCGAGTCCGATGAGACGGACCTGTGCGGAGCTGAGGCCCTTCGCGACGAGACCGTCCGGGACGTCGCCCTTGAGCTGCGCCTTGGGTGCGCCGGCAGCGAGGGAGACGAGGGCAAGGAGAGCGCTGAGGATGACTGCAGCGATGTACACGAGGGTTCCTTGGATGGAGATGGATGGGTAGGGGAGGGCTCACCTGTCTGCCCTGCGGGGACCGCGGGGCAGGAAGTGGTGCGGGCCCCCGCGAACGGGTGCGGCCCCCGTTCCCGCGGCGGCTTGGGGTTGCGCCGTGCGGGATGTGGCTGCTCCGGCCACGGTTGTTGCTTTCACCCCCGGGGCGGCGGGCCGTGAACTGTCCTAACGTGCCTCCGCCGTAACCGCCTTGGACGTGCCGACACGTGCCGGTGTCCGGCGAGGATGGCGTCTGGGTGGGGGCGTCCCGCCGGGCCACCGCCGAGTCCTGTCGAGGATGACGGATCGGCCCGGCGGACTCCTGGGGCGCTGTCCGCGCGGCAGTCGCGGCGCCTGGCCGCACTGACGCGGCGTGCGCCCGCCATGGGCTTCGCCACCGCCCGAAGGAGGCGCGTGAGGTGCGTGCGTTACGCGGCGCGCAGCGGGGCGAGCGCCTTGCTCCAGGCCAGGACCTGGTCCAGGGTGGCGTTAAGGGCCTCGAGCTGGAAGTCGCCGGGCTTGAACACGCTGAAGTTCTCGAAGTCATGGAACAGCGACAGCGAGACCTGGGAACGCACGTCCGCCATCTGCAGCTCACCCGCGATCAGGCGAAGGTGCTCGACCGCGCGGGCGCCGCCCAGGCCGCCGTAGCCGACGAAGGCGACCGCCTTGTTGTTCCACTCCGCGTAGAGGTAGTCGATGGCGTTCTTCAGGGCGCCGGACGTCGAGTGGTTGTACTCGGGCGTGACCATGATGAAGCCGTCGAACGAGGCGATCTTGCTCGCCCACTCCTGCGTGTGCGGCTGGGAGTACTGGCCCAGCGACGGCGGGAGTGCCTCGTCGAGGTGCGGGAGCTTGTAGTCGAGGAGGTCGACCAGCTCGAACTCCGCGTCGGTCCGCTTCGAGGCGATGTCGTGCACCCAGTGGGCGACAGCCTCGCCGTTACGTCCGGGCCGGGTGCTGCCGAGGATGATTCCGATCTTGGTCACGTCAAGAACCCTTCGTGAAGGTGGCCATGTGCCCGTTTTGGGCAGCATGTGGACCTGACAGTCGGTCGAGAGATACACTTGCTGCATCAAGCAAGTTAGCAAGAGGTTGTTACGTCAAGCAAGTAACCGCACGTGACGGGTCCGCGTGTGACGTTTCACGCCCCCGCCGGCGGCACCCCCGGCCCTCACACAACGGCGAGGTTTTCCCATGACACCGAAGCCCGCACCGCCCACCGAGGCGCCGCAGCCACTCACTCCCGACGAGGAAGCCGTCGTCCGGGCTCTCCCTCTGCTCCTCTACGCCCTGCCGCGTGCCATCGACGCCGACATGGAGCGGGAGCAGAGGATGTCGAACACGGAGTACCTGACGCTGATGCACCTGTCCGAGGCACCCGACCGACGTCTGCGCATGCACGAGCTCGCCCGCGCGATCGAGCTGTCCCTCAGCGGCACATCCCGCATCGTGCACCGACTGGAGAGTGAGGGGTACATCGAGCGAAGGCAGTGCGGCACGGACGGTCGTAGCTGGCACGCCTTCCTGACCGACGAGGGCCTTGTCCGCCTGGAGGGGGCCTGGCCCAGCAACTTGGCCGCGGTGCGCCGACACTTCCTGGACCACCTGAAGGATGTGGACCTGAAGAAGCTCGCGGCCGCTCTGGGAAGCGTCGCCACCTGAGGAACGCCTCGGGATGTCGGCACCCTCCTGCATCCGCAAGCGAATCGCCTCCGCACGGGGGGACGCAGAGGTCCAAGTGCTGCAGGCCCGCACGAGAACTCGCCGCGCACAACGCGCAGCGGGTCCCCCCCCATCTGACGCTGCGGGTGACCCGCAGCCGGCGCGGCCGCCGACCGCCATCACCGCGTACCGGAGCGGGCCGTGACACGCTGGGCTGCTTGCCCGACGTCTGTGCCCTCCGTCCGGCTCCGTGGCCACGTGCGCCAGTCACTTCGCAGGTGGACGGAGCAATCCGTGGAGGACGAGGCCGGAGAGTGCATCAGCCAGGATGTCTCTGTCCTGTTTTGCCGCTGGTGCGGCAGCCGGATCCAGTCGGTCGGCGATCGGATCGTGCGCGAGGGCCAGCGCTGGACCGGTGATGGCCGTGTACAGGACGTGCGGCGGCACCCGCGGGATGCGACCGGCGGCCGTGAGGCTGTCGATGGCCGGCTCGATACTGTCCCAGAACGGCTTGATGAACCGTTCGTGCAGGTAGTCCAGGCGCTCGGAGTCGCGGGTCGACTCATCAGCCAGCAGACGGTTCATGGCTGAGGCGCTAGCCGATCGCCGGTAGAGCTGAACGATCACGCTGCTGAGGCGTTCGCCGTCATCGCGGGACTCCGCCAGCCGGTGATCGAACTCCTTCTGGTCATCCAGCAGCGCGAAGTCCACGACCGCACGCCAGAACTCACCTTTCGACCCGTAGCGGTCATTGATGAAGTTGTGACTGACCTCTAGGCGCCGTGCGAGCTCGCGCACCGTGGTCGCGGCATATCCGAGCTCCGCGAAAGTCTCCAGGCCCCGCCGAAGGATTTCACTCTCGTCCAGTTGCGTAGGGGCATATCTGCCCCGCGTGGGCAGCTTCGCCGCCTTCCGGTTCCTGTCGGTCATTCCGCCATTCCTAGCCGCAGCCCGCTGTCCGGGTTGTTCTCGCTTCCTGTCGTCCTGGTTTCCGGCCCCGACACAAGGGTGTCGAGTCGGGCCGGCGATGGACTCGTGTCAGGCAGATCCTACGTGCCCGTCGCGGGCCGCCGGGAAAGCGCGGACGACCCGCTTGACAGTTGTCAGATCGAGGAACATGCTTGACGCGTCAAGTAAGTTTCGGTGGTGCTCACAGCCGCCGACTCATCTCTCAGGGGAGCGCCATGACCACCAAGAATGACCGAGCAGTCTCCGCCCTTTCCACCGCAGCAACCGGGCGGCGCAAGGTGACGGGTCTGGTCACCGGTCTCGTCGTCGCGGCCGCCCTGACCGCCGCAGCCGTTCCGGCCGTGGCCCAGGGCCAGGACTCGGACAAGGCCTCTTCAGGACACTCGGCGCAGCATCACTACCTGTCGCCACTGCAGGTCACTTCGGCCTACTACGCCAGCTACAACGGCGACCTGGCCGCCGGCTTCGACCGCTACATCTCCAAGGACCTGGTCCTGCACGGGTTCAACGGACCTGAGCAGCGCGAGGACTGGATCAAGGGCGATCTCAACATCAAGGCCGGACTCAAGGGCTTCAAGATGACCGTCCTCGACCAGATCGTCGAAGGCGACAAGGTCGTCACCCGCTGGAGCTTCGAAGGTGTCCACACCGGCACTGTCTTCGGGATTCCCGCATCCGGGCGATCTGTGACGCTCAGCGGCATTTCCATCGACCGCGTGATACACGGCCAGTCCGTCGAGCACTGGTCCGAAGGCAACTTCGGCCGGTTCCTCGACGCGCTCCGCGGCGTGTCCGACCCCGGCTCCGCCACCCCCAGTACCAGCACCAGGTAACGCTCCGCGGCGGCCCGTCCTCGGCGATGGCTCTGCCGAGGACGGACCCGCCCGGCGCGTTCGCATCTTGATCCCACCCGCACAGACCTGACGGAACAGGTATCGAAAGCAGGAGAAGACCATGGGAACTCTCGACGAGAAGGTAGTGCTCGTCACCGGCACCGGTGGAGGGATGGGGCGCGTCGCCGCGCTGATCTTCGCCCGGGAAGGCGCGAGGATCGTCGGCGTGGACATCCAGGCCCGCGGCAACGCTGAAACGGCCGACCTCGTACGTCGCGCCGGGGGCGAGATGACAAGCATCGCACCAGTCGACCTCACCGACCCGGACCAGGTCCATCAGATGGCCGACGCGGCCGCCGACGCCTACGGCGGGCTCGACGTCGTCTACAACAACGCAGCCATGCAGCGCTTCGGGGCCATGCCCGACTTCTCCGTCGAAGACTGGCGCGCGACGGAAGCCGGCGAACTCGACATCCCCTTCTTCGTGTCGAAGTACACATGGCCGCACCTCGTCCGACGCGGTGGCGGAGTCATCATCAACGTCGCGTCGGAGGCCGGCCTGATAGCTGGCTCCACTCCCCCGATGGTCGCCCACACGGCGGCCAACGCAGGCGTCATCGGAATGACACGACAGCTCGCCCTCGAAGGCGCGCCTCACGGAATCCGCGCGGTCGCGATCAGCCCCGGTCCCGTTCTGACCCCGGCGAGCGACCGCGACCTCGGCGACAACCAGGCCATGAGGGATGCCATCACCAGCAAGACGCTCCTCAAGCGCTTCGCGCAACCCGAGGAGATCGTCGAACTCGCTGCCTTCCTCGCCTCCGACCGGGCGTCCTTCATCACCGGCGCCAACTACCCTGTCGACGGCGGAGCCAGCGCCTGGTAATCCCGCCCACGCCGCGACACCGAGCTCAGATTGCCTGGAACAACCGGGAGGACGATGGGCCGCCGCCTACAGCGCGCCACACGAGTGTCTGGAGGGGTGAGACCGAGTCGACTCGGTCTCACCCCTCCAGACTGCCCACGACCCAAGTCGCGGCTGACAGCTCCGGCAGACCGGGGATTCGCCGTTGTTTTTGCTATCATGCACGGCTGATCCGCGAAAGCGTCGGCCGCCGTCAACGCCCTGGACTCACTGACCGACGAGCAGGCAACTGGGCGCGGCACTCGACCTACTGGCCGGAGTCGCCGTCCGCACCGGCGAAGACGCCCGCGATGATCCGCTCGCGACAGCCGGCAGCGGGGCTCGCAACGGTGCGGCGTCCCACGGATGAGGCGGCGCGTCGCGCCGGGCTGCTCGACGCCGCGGTGACGGTCCTCGACGTCGTGCACGACCACCTGCCCCATGAAGAGCCCGTCCTGTTCCTGGCTCTCCCGGCGATCCGATGCCGTGGCCGTACGACCGGACCGGACGTCAGGATGGGGACAGGCACGGCGCCACTCCCGTGAGGAGACAGCGGACGGGCCGTCTCGGTGACGACAACCGAATCACGCCGCTTTCCGCGGCCTTCACTACTGTCGGCCCTTCTCGGCTGATGCTGCTGTCTCCCACGTTGCTCGGCCTGTACGTGACGTGGCGGCTGTTCCTGACCCCATACGTATCGTTCGGGCAGGAACGCTTCCGCGTGAACAACCTGTTCACGCGCTACCTCGTCCCCTACCACTCGATCACGGCACTGGAGGGACGGACTGCCCTCATCCTTGTCGTATCGGGATACGGCCGCCTGCCGGTGGCCGCACTCGATGCCGCTCCTCTCACGGGCAAGGCCAAGCGGGACGCCGTTGCAGAGGAGTTGCTGCGCCGCCGCGACGCCGCCGTCCCAAGGGCCGGACATGGCTTCGAAAAGCGCAGCGCGCTTGGACTCCCGGAGTGGTTGGGGCCCGTCGCTTCCCTCGCATGTTTCCTTCTGGGCGGCTTCGCGCCGGCCCTCGGATGAAGCAGTCGGCGCCCTGCGCACTGCGTGAGCTCGTTGCCCCCTCGGGCCCGAAGACTGCACGATGGCCGGTATGACGCGGTCCGCCGCCGCGCCCGTAATGGACTTTGACCCAGCGCGGGCCGGTCATCGCTCATGGAGCCCCGCCCGAAGACCGGGCGGGGCTCCACCCGTCGCATGCAAGTGCCCTTCACAAGCGACGTCGTCAGGACCGAGGCAGGCGGTGATGTGTCGGCCGCCTCCTGATGGGAGGTTCAGGTTCGCGTGCGTGAGCGACGCGGCGTCAGTTCGACGCGCTGCCCGAGACCCACGTGCTCCACGGCATGTTCCAGTCGCTGAGGCCGTTGTCCGGGGCCAGGGTGGCCTTGTCCGCGGAGTTCTTGACGATCACGACGTCACCGGTCATCGAGTTGTCGAAGAACCATGCGGCAGGCTGCTTTCCTTCGCCTGTGTTCCTGACGTCCTTCAGGCCGACGCAGCCGTGGCTGGTGTTGACCTTGCCGAAGACGGCGTCGCCTCCCCAGTAGTTGCCGTGGATGAACGTGCCCGAGGCGGTCAGGCGCATGGCGTGTGGCACGGCTTCGATGTCGTATGAGGGCTTGCCGTTCTTCTCCGTGAGGCCGACAGTCGCACCGTTCATGTGGATCTGCCGGTACTTCTCGGAGATGACCATCTGGCCGTTGTACGTCGGGTGCTCGGCGCTGCCGGACGAGACAGGGATGGTCTTGATCGTCTTGCCGTCCCGCACGACGGACATATGCTTCGTTTTGGCGTCGACGGTGCTGATCTGGCTCCGGCCGATCTTGAACGCGGCCGTCTCCTGGACACCGTCGAGGTTCATCTTGACGGTGACGGTGGAGCCGGGCTTCCAGTAGTGCTCGGGACGGAAGTCCAGCCGGCTGTTGTTGAGCCAGTGACCGACAATCTGCTCGCCGCTGCTGGAGCTGACCTGGATCATCGACTTGACGGCGGCCTTGTCGCCGATCGCCTTGTCGAAGTTGAAGGTCACGGGCATACCCACACCGACGGTCGAGCCGTTCTCGGGTGAAAGGTGTCCGAGGAAGTCGTTGGCCGGGGAGTCTGTGGAGATCGCGGCGTTTTCGTTGGCAGAGCGGCCCTTTGCATCCTCGGCCTCCGCGGCGACCTGATACCGGGTGGCCTGTTTCAGTAGGCCGTTCGGCTTCCAGGACGTGCCGTCCGCGGACAGGGTGCCCGGAACCTCGGTGCCGGTCGCGACGGCGGTCATGGTCACCTTGGTGAGCACGCCGTCACTGACGGTGACATTCACGGGGTAGTTGATTCCGATGCCGTAGGCCCCACCAGGCGTGATCTTTATTCGGGCATCGGAAGCGTCCTGGGTGTCCGCCTGATCCGCCTGTGCCCGCGTTGCCGGGCGAGCCGCGGTGTCGCCGGTGGCGGCGTAGCTGGTACCGGCCAGGGCCGTGAGCGTCAGCGCCCCGGCCGAAGCCATCAGTACGATGCGTCGCTTGCGTGCGGTGATCAAACGCTTCTCCCATGCCGTCGGTATTTGAAGCCCACAGCCGATTCACAGAGGGGGCAATCGTCTCCAACAGGCCACTTTTACCTATTCGACGGTTTTGATGGGTGGATAGTGGTGGGTTTCACACGTTACGTGCGCGTCGCTGGGACCTGCTCGACGGTCGGATGGCGTGTGATCGATTCGCCGTCCCCGACCGGCGCAGGGCCTACGGCGACAGGTCTCGCGGTGACCTGACGAGAGCAGCCGCTGCCGCGCCCGTGTCCGCGTACCCGCTCGCACTGAATTTCCGTACACGTCGACGCCGTCGCCGGCAGATGTGCTGGGAGCCTCAGGCACGACCGCCGAAGGGCGGCAGGAAGTCATCATCGGGCCACAGAGGCCCTTCTGCCTTGATGGAGCTGAGGATCCGGCGGACTCCGGCGATGACCGCGGCGCGATCGCCCTGCCCGTAGGCGACGAAGTCTCCGACGACGGTGTCGAAGATCCGCACATCCTGGCCGGCAGCAGGTCCCATCCAAAGGAGGGCCCGGTCGGGCTCCGGCGGCGTCAGGCTCAGCCCGTCGCAGAGCTCGCGCCGCGCGAGGGCCGCCAGATCGCCGGCAACGCGCTTGAAGTCGCCGACCTCGGGCCAGTACGTCCCGCCGCTCAGCATGTCTTTCAACCTCGGCTGGCTGTCGGGTGGTGTTCCCAGGCGAGTAGTTCGTAGGTCCGGCCCTTGTCGGTGACGGTCTCGGGTGCCGAGTTGGCGGGGTGGAAGCCGACGGACCGCGCGACCGCGATGCTGGGGTGGTTGTCGGGTTCGATCTCCAGGATCACCCGCGGCAGGGCGGCGCTGGTGTGCGCGTACTCGGTCACCGCCTGGACAGCGCGCACTGCCAGCCGCTGTCCCCGGTGGGCGGCGCCCACGATGTAGCCGATGCTGCCGGTGACCTGGTTGAGGAGGACTTCCCCCAGGGCCTGTTGCCCGTCGGTGGTGATGGCCAGGTGGATCCGCTCGTTCCCACGTCGGGCTTGTTGCGCGCTGTGCAGGTATCGCATCGCGGCGGTCTGGTCGAACGGCGACTCCAAGGGCGTCCGATAAGCGACATCGGGGTCGTCGAACAGCTCTTGCATGACATTGAGGTCGTCACTCGTCCATTGGCGAAGTACCAGGCCATGAGCGGTGAGTTGAAAGGTATCCGTATCCATAGCGACCTCATTCTGCCCCGGGATCGCCGAGTACAGCTGGCCTCGAACTGTGTATCGAACATGATCGCCGTGCCGGGGGTTTCCGGGACGTGAGCCCGGCCTTCGTCTGATCATGTGCCCCGCCCAAGGGGCACCGATCAAGGCGAAGGCCGGGAGGGTGGGTCTACTGCTTCGAGCTCCCTTAGGAGTTCTCTTCAAATGTCACGCCCACATCAACAGCGATGCGAGGCTGACGGCTACTTGGTAGGACTCGGCGGTCTTGTCGTAGCGGGTCGCGATACCGCGCCCCTGTTCTAGGCGGTTGAAGCACCGTTCCACCACGTTGCGCCGCTTGCCGAGCTGCCTGTCGAAGAGCGGCGGGCGGGCGACCGCCCCGGCTGCCGCGTCGGTGCCGGTTGCGGACCTGGGGTCGGCCCGCTCGGGGATGGTGTGGCTGATACCCCGGCGTCGCTGCCAAGTACGGATGGCCCTCCGAGCTGTAGCCCTTGCCGCCCAGGACATGGGAGGGCCGCACGCGGGGCCGAGGCGGGGCACCCGTATCGCCTCCATCACGGCGGTGAACTGGGTGCAGTCGTCGGTGTTCCCGTGCGACCACTCCGAGGGCGGCCACCTCGCACACCCACGTCGGGGCGTGAGCCGTCGCGCCCCCTCGAACCACGCATGTACATGCCCCCTACTACCCGCAGGGGAGAACTACCCAGGGGGCACCAGTGAGAGCTGGATCGATGAGACGGTCGGCGGTGTGCGGCGTGCTCCTGCTCGCCCTCCCCGGATGCACCGACGGCGACGGACACCGACGACAGGACGCACGCCCGCCCGCCACCACGGCCCGTGCGTCGGCTGCCGCGAAGCCGGCGGCCGTCGCGGGCCCGGCTCGCCCGGTGGACGCGGCGGCGGGGCTCGGACCGGCGGATGAGGTCCTGGCCAGGGCTCTCAGCGCCGCGACCCTCCCCGCCGACGCCCTCCGACCACCCCAGGAGGCGGTGGTGGTGGTCCGGCGGAACAGCGAGGGCGCCAGGGCCTTCGGATGGATCTCCGGCGACCGTTACTGCCTGGGGCACTCCCTCCAGAATGCGATGTCCCTCACCTGTGGCCCGGACACGGGCAGCGCCACCGTGCCCGTGTCCCGGGCGGGCTACGAGCCCGCGACGCAGATCGGCCGGATCCAGGGGTTCAACGATCTGCTGCGGTCGACGAACTCACGCCACCAGTACTACTACTCGCTCGCCGTCATCGTGGACGACGCCGGCCCCTTCCGTCTCACGGGGGCCGGCCACCACCGGGGCGTCATCCACCAGGCGGCGGCCCGACTCGTGCCGGACCGCACGGTGACGTTCGTTGAGTGGGGCTACTACGGCCCGGAGATACCGAGCGAGGCCAGGGTCTGCAACACGTCGACCCATCGCTGCATCACCGACTTCGACTGAGGCCCGGGAAGCGCCCCACCGTGGTCACTGACCGGCCACCCCGTCCGCCGACGATCTGGACACGTCCTCGCCTTGGGTCGCTGACGATGCGGCGAGGCTGGGTCGTCTGACAGGCCTGGGTTTCGGCACGTGTCGGCGGCGAAGGGCCGCCCTGTTGTGCGGGTGCCTGTAGCGGCAGTACGTCGTCAGTTGGCATCCACTGTCCGGGAGGTGTACCGCTGCCGCGCCCACAGCGGCAGCACCATCCAGCACGCGCCGTACCAGGCCACTACCCCGCCCACCAGCCACGGTACGAAGGCGTCATGCGTGGCCACCCGCAGGATCAGGAACAGAGCCGAGGTGAGCGTGGCAACCAGCAGTGTCAGGCCGAGGAAGGTGAGCCGCGCGGCCCACCGCACCGCTTGCGCCTTGATACTGCGGCCGGACACCCACCGGTGGAACGGGACCGGTGCGATGAGTGCGCCGGTCGCGGTCGAGCCGAGGACGACGGTGGTGATGTAGATGATCCGGTCCGTGTCGGACAGGTGCCCGAAAGCCGGAGTGAAGGCCACGCTCAACAGGAATCCGAAGAGGATCTGGACACCTGTCTGCGCTACACGAATCTCCTGCATCAGTTCGTTCCACTGCCTGTCGGCGCGCTCAGCCTCGGACTCCTGCCGTCGCGCCTGCTCAACTCCTGCTGCGCGCCTTGCCCCTGGTATCGCTTCCGCAACTCTGTCGTCTGCCATGGCCCCTCCCGATGTCGTCGTCCGTGTCGGCATGTACCCCCGATCTCTGCGTTCGTGCACCCCCTACTTGACCTGGTATTGACCTTCTATTGGGGTCGCCATACGTGACGAGGTGCACGCGAGTACCCGTTGAAAGAGGCGCTGGCGCCCGGAAGCAGGCGTGGTCGGGCCAGCGGCGCCCATGCCCCACAGGGCGGCCGGGCTGCGCTCCTCAGCTGTTGGAGCTGCCTGTCAGAACACCAACATCAAACTCGGACATCGCGGCCGCGCAGTACGGCTGCGAACGCCACCGCGCGGGGCGGGGAACGGTCCCGTGCGCTGCCCGTCTGTCCGTGGCGGGGGCGGATGATCGGTCAGACCTCGTTTTATCGGGATGGCCCCGATCTCCTCCGCCTTGCCCAGCCGGTCGGGCTGGTGGTCGGCCACCCAGACGCGGCCGGCGCCCTTGAGGAGGGCGGAGTAGGCCGCCATGAGCCCGACGGGACCGGCCCCGTAGACGATGGTCTGGTCGCCCGGTTTGACGTGGGCCATCTCGGTGGCGTGATAGCCGGTGGGGAAGATGTCGGCGAGCATCACGTAGTCGGTCTGCCGCTCGGCGGCGTCCTCGCCCAGACGCAGCGCGTTGAAGTCGCCGTAGGGCACGCGCAGCAGTTCTGCCTGGCCGCCCTGGTAGGGGCCCATGTCGGCGAATCCGTAGGCGGCTCCGGCGAGGGCCGGTTCCGGCTGCATGGTCAGACAGTAATTGGTGAGACCCCGCTCGCACTGCTTGCAGAAGCCGCAGGCGATGTTGAAGGGCAGGACCACGTACTGGCCGACCTGGACCTTGCGGACGGCCGGGCCGACCTCCACGACCTGCCCCAGGTTCTCGTGTCCCAGGGTGCGACCAGTCTCGAACGAGGTGCGGCCCTCGTACATGTGCAGGTCCGAACCACAGATATTGGTAGTGGTGATCTTGACGATGATGTCGCAGGGGCGCAGGGTGGAGAGCGGGAACGCCGTGCGCGGCCGCACGAGGGGTTGACGGCCGCGCACGGCGCGTGAAGGGCGCCCCTGGTGACTGTCCAGTGCGTGGCAGGGCTCCCGCCAGCATCGTGGCACCGGTCCGCGGATCGTGCCGCGGTGAACACGGCGACCGGATGACGGCTTGGTCGGCCGTGGCTCAAAGCCTGATTGCCGGGTTGTCCACGGCAGCTCCGGACCACCGCCCGCCGTGCGGCGGGCGAGCCGGGCCACGGGACCCTGCCCCGGGCCCGGCTCACAAGGCTTTGCCCGGGTGCCGCGCGCAGCTCCAGAGCGGACGACGACGGGCTGCATACGGGCGGGCGCCCCGGGTTGGACAGGACGCCACGCCGAGTAGTGGCATGCGGTGGTCGGCCGTGGGCACCTCACCTCCTGGCGAGTACCCGTCGGCAGATGAGGGAGGCTCACCACCGCTCCGGGCCCAGGCAGTGGGGCCAGTCGGGAGTCCAGGGAGGGATGTCGGGCTCGCCAGGCCAGCCCGACCATGGCAGTGCCCTGCAGCGACGCAATGCAAAGTGCTGGAGGGCGCGGACCGTTACGGGCGGGGTTGTCGACGCGGTGGTCGGCCCCGTCCGGAGCGGGGATACCCCTCCTGCCGTCAGGGGAAGGAGGGGCGCGGCGTGTCTGGCGCCTGCGGCGGTCGTTGATCGGATAACGCACGCAGGTACCACCACTGCCGCTGGGCGGGACTGAGGGCCCGGGCTCCGCCCTGACTCCGGGCCCTCACCCCACGCCCGGTATCGGCGAGGGCCCGGTGAGCGCTCCTTCTCTTTCTCATCACTCCGCGGCACACCGTTGTCCGGGTCGCCGCCCTTGCTCCGACGTGGTGATCTAGGTCTCTGAACGCTGCCCGACAGGGGTGCTTCCCGCCCCCTGAGGGCAGCACAAATCATGGAACAGGTGTACGCCCAGGGACCAGATGTGGAGGCACGGTGAGGGTCCAGGCCGACCATGCGCAACCAGCACGACGCGACGCACTGACGTCACACACCAAGCGTCATACGGAAGAACTCCAGAACGAAAACGCGCAGCTCGAAGAAGACATGCGCTCCCACGCCGTCGTCGACCAGGCCATCGGAGTCATCGTTGCCACGGGTCGTCTGACCCCGCAGCAGGGCCGGGATGTGCTCCACGGCGTCTCGACGGCGACCGGTATCAAGCTGCGGCACGTGTCGGAACTGATCGTCGACTGGGCCCGCACCGGACAGCTCTGCTCCGACATCCGCACCGCCCTGGAGAACCAGCTCACCCAGCACGCACCACCCGCACCCGCGGACGAATGAATAGCCGGTTGCCCTGCCGGGCGCCGTGCGTGGCCTACTAGAGCGAGTTGAAGCGGCCGCGCACGGCTGAGCACCCCGTGCACAGAGCACCCCGAAGGATGCTGACACGAGGAACGCGCCCGTGCCGGCACCACAAGTGCGAGCCGGTCTGCTACGCCCGCGTCGGGGTTCACGTGCGTCATCGTCGGCCTGCCTCCGCACCTGATGCGGCGCCGCCGCGTCGGGACAGGGCAGCAGCCGCCCCCGACCGGTTTGGCGACCACGAAGAGCCGACCACGGTCACGTTCCGACAACTCCGTCCCGGACCGGTGTCACCACTGGTCGCCAACCCCGCTTTCAGGGTCCCCGCCCTCCCCCACCCTGTTCCGCGTTGTCGCAGGTCGCCGTGGTGGTCGGGGCCCTGGTGCAGGGCGGTGTAGGGACCGGTGTGGGGTGGAGCTGTCGCGGTGCAAGCCGCCTGCGGCTGCGGCGTTCAGGGTCCGGGCGGGCGATGAGCCCGCGCACGAGGGCCGGTCCCCCGGGCCGGGGCTCTCCCACAGGTGCCAGGCCACTCGGGGCGCGGCGGTGGCGTTTCGGGCGTACCAGATGGCGACGACCGAGCAGGTGCACGCGGCGACCTCTTCCGCCCGCTGGACCGGATACCCGAAGTCCACCACTCCCTCGGCAGCGGAGAAGCCGTCATCCCCGATGCGCTCATGTAATCGGCCAGGAACCCCCGCCCGAGGAGTGGCACAAGCGCTACCCCGTCTTCCCCCACTGCTGTTCGCCCTCGCCGACACCGGCCCCGCCGGCATCGAAACCCGCATCGACGCCCTCCAGGCCGCCAGCAGCCTGGACGGCGGAGGTCGGGTCCGCGGAAGTGTGTAACAGCCCCCGTCGTCCGAACGGGTGAAGGAACCAAACGGCTGCCAGGGCCGCCGGGGCGGCCGTCACCTGCCGCGCGACCGTCACCGGTTCGTCACTGGATCCGGCCCTCTCGGGCCGAACGCAGGGCCAGCGGTGTCGCCGCCGCCCATGCCTGCGGTGAGCAGGAGTGCGGGTACGGGACGGGGCGCCCGGTGTCCGTCCGGGCGTAGCCGGCCATGACCTCGGGCAGCCGGTCGCCGTGGTGGGCCGCCGCCGTGATCAGGCCCTCGGTGACGGTTTCCGCCTGCTCGGTCAGGCCGTGGCGGGCGAGACCGAGGACGATGAGCGCGTTGTCGTGCGGCCAGGCACTGCCGCGGTGGTACGAGAGCGGGTGGTACGGCTTCTGGCCCGCGGCCAGGGTGCGGACGGCCCAGCCGGAGAAGAAGTCCGGCCGCAGCAGGCGCTTCCCGACCCGGTGTGCGTGCTCGGTGTCGAGGATGCCGGACCAGAGCAGGTGTCCGGCGTCGGAGGCGAGGGCGTCGGCCTGACGGCCGCTGCCGTCCAGGGCGAGCGCCGGGAAGCCGGCTTCCTCCATCCAGAAGTCGGTCAGGAAGCGCGAGCGCAACGCGTCGGCGTGCTTGCGCAGTTGCTGGGCGTACGCCCGGTCCTGCCAGACGAGTTCGGCGAGCTCGGCGGTGCGCACGAGGGCGTCGTAGGCGTATCCCTGGGCCTCGCAGACGGCGATGGGGCCTTCGGCCTGGGTGCCGTCCGCGAAGCAGACGGCTCCGGCGGAGTCCTTCCAGTTCTGGTTGACCAGGCCGCCGGGGTCGGGCCGGTACACGAGGTAGCCGTGTTCGCCGATGCCGCCGTCGGTGAGCATCCAGTCGACCGCGCGCCGGGCATGGTGTTCGAGGCGGAGAGCGGACGACGGGTCGCCGGTCGCTTGGTGGTGGGCATGGAGCAGGACGAGGAAGAGGGGGGTGGCGTCCACGGAGCCGTAGTAGCGGCCGTAGGGGATCTGGCGGAAGTGGGCCAGTTCGCCGTGGCGTGTCTCGTGGACGATGCGGCCCGGCTGTTCCCCGCTGAATGCGTCGTGGTGCTGTCCCTGCACCGCGGCGAGCGCGCTGAGGGTGGCGGCGGCTGCCTCTGGCCGGTAGGGCAGCAGGAAGTAGGAGGTGAGCAGGGAATCCCGGCCGAACAGGGTGAGGAACCAGGGGATGCCGGCCGCGGGGACGTACACGTCATCGCCGTCGACGCCGGGGGCTGCGACGGTCAGCAGGTCGATGTCGGCGAGGCCCCGGGCGCAGGCCCGGTCGAGGTCGTCGCCGACTCGGCTGTCGGCGGTTCCGGGGGCGGGGCGGGCGGTCTCCGTGAGAGGCCGGCCGTTGGGGCGGGCGTGCGCGGTCAGGTGGAGTTCGGCCTCGCCGTGGCCGTCCAGACGCAGGCTCCAGCCGAGGACGCGCCCGGTCGGGTCGTCCTGTGTGCCGACGGGAATCTCCGAAGTGTCGGGTGCGGGCCGGCAGGTGAGGTCGGTGGTGGAGTGCCAGTCGGCACGCCGGTATGTGAAGCGGACGCCGGCGGGGGTGCTGTGGGTGGTGTGGCGGGCGTCGCCCTTGTCGTAGTGGCGGCCGTCGGAGCGGAGTTCGAAGAGGTCGGCGAAGTCGCAGTCGACGGTCAGCGTCACGTGGGCGGTGACCGGTCCTGGGCGGTTGTTGACCAGCCGGAGGTGTTCGGTGAAGGCGCCGGCGCTGACGCTCTGGCGTCGGAAGACGGTGTAGGCGGGGGGTTCGTCCCGGGTGCCCTGGGGGGTGAGGACGCAGGTCAGGGTGGCGTCGGACTCCTGCACGGCGGGACTGAGGACGACTGGTGCGTCGCCGTCGACGGCCAGCTGCCAGCGGCTGAGATGCCGGGCGTCGCGGGCGAACATCCCGTCGGGTGTGGTGCCGCGGGTTCCGCTGATGCTGCCCTGCGGCCCGAGGTGGGCGAAGGTGGCGTCGCGGACGAGCTGGATCAGGGTGCCTGTGGTGGTCATGCCGGGGACTCCTTGACGACGGTCCGCAGAGCGGGCAGCACGGCCGCTTCCCGCAGCGCGGCGGATTCTTCCAGCCCGGCCCCGGCCCCGGTGGAGCTGAGCAGGTCCAGGGCCAGGGCGGCGGTCCAGGAGAAGTTCCGTGCGCCGCGCGCGTCGCCGGTGACGGGATCGATGTATTCGGCGAATCCCGAGCGCGCCGCCTCGGTGAGGATGCCTTCGCGCAGGCGGGCGGCGGTGGAGTGCAGGCCGTGGGTGCGCAGGCCGTGGTGGACGAGCCAGGCGGTGTTGAACCAGGCCGGTCCGCGCCAGTACCGCTGCGGGTCGAAGGCGTGGCCGGTCAGGTCGTAGCTGGGGACGAGACAGGTGCCGGGGGCGGCGAAGTGCGGTCCGCGCAGCGCCTGTTCCAGGTGCCGTACGGCGTTCTGCGGGAGGTGCGGCACGATCAGCGGGACCAGGCCGCTGATCGTGCGCTCGTCGACGAGTTCGCCGCTGGTGAGGTCGCGGGCCTTGAACAGGCCGGCGTTCTCGTCCCAGAGCCGCGTGAGCAGCTGTTCGGTGAGGGTGGCGGCGCGGTGCAGGTGGTGGCCGCCGTCGCCGCCGAGTTCCGCGGTCAGTTCGGCGAGTGCGTACTCGCTGGCGATGAGGAGGGCGTTGAAGCAGGGGTCCTCGACGGCGAAGGCGAACCGCGTGGCGCGGTCGTCGTAGCCGGCCGTGCGGTAGTCGGTGGCGAGTCGGACGTAGCGGCCGTAGTCGAGATCGGTGGGACGGTCGGTGGGTTGCCCGTGGTTCAGGTCCGCGCGCCGGAAGGTGTCCGGGGCGATGGGTTCGACACGGGTCAGCGCGGTGTCCCAGGAGGGACTGTTGTCGGTACCCGCTTCCCAGGGGTGGACGACGGCGGCCAGGCCCGCGCCGCCGAGGTCGCGGTGGACGAGGAGGTAGTCGTGCCACGCGGTCAGGTGCGGGTGGACGCGGGCGAGGAAGCCGCGGCGGCGGGACTCGTCGGGGTCGGCGCGGTGGACGAGCAGCGCGGCCAGGGCGTGCACCGGTGGCTGCACGATGCCGGAGGTCTCGGTGGCGGCCGGTGCCCCGGCGGTGCGGCCGGCCGTGGAGGAGCGCCAGAATGCGGGGCTCGGGAAGTAGGCGTCGTGCGGCAGTGCGGGGTTGAAGACGATGTGCGGGATGCGGCCGTCCGCCCACTGCGCCGCGAAGAGCGACTCCAGTTCCTGCTGGGCCCGGCGCACGGAGAGGTGGCGCAGCCCGATGGAGATGAAGGCGGAGTCCCAGCTCCACTGGTGGGGGTAGAGGGTGCGGGAGGGGACGGTGGAGGTGCCGGTCCAGTTGTCCAGCAGGACCCGCGCCGCACCGCGCCGGAGTGTCAGGTCGGCGGCAGCGGTGGGCGCGGGCCGGTCCAGAAGGGTCTTCACGCGCCGGACCTCTTGAGGAACGCGGGGACCGAGCGGACGGCGGCGACGGGGTCGCCGGTGAGGCGGCATTCGGCGGCGAGGTAGCCGTCGTAGCCGATGGTGTGCAGGGCGCCGAGCCAGGCGGCCCAGTCGAGGTGTCCGGCGCCGGGCTGGAAGCGGTTGGAGTCCGAGACCTGGGCGTGCCCGATGACGTCGGCGTGGGCGACGACGGCGGCGGCGGGGTCGCTCTCCTCGATGTTCATGTGGTAGCTGTCGATGCCGATCCTGACCGAGTCGAGGCCGACTTCGCGGATCAGGTCAGCGGCCTGTTCCAGCCGGTTGACCATGTGGTCCTCGTAGCGGTTGAGCGGTTCGAGGAAAAGGGTGACGCCCTCCTTGCGGGCGTGCTCGCCGAGTTCGGTGAGCCCCGCCAGGAGCACCTGGCGGTCCTCCTCCTCGGTGCGTGGCGGCTCGAAGGGAGGCAGGCGGCGCGAGAACATGCCGTAGGACGCGGGCGTCTGCGCGCCGAGCCCGCCCAACTCGCCGATCACGGTGAGCTGGGACTTCATCTGGGCGATGGCGTCGCGGCGCAGGTCGTCGTCGAAGGCGCCGAAGAAGTGCAGCATCTCGACGCACACGGTCGGCATGACGACGCCGTCCTTCTGCGCCTGCTTCAGCTCGTCAAGGCGGGAGGCGAAGTGGAAGTCCCCCTTGGCGCGCAGCTCGATCGCGTCGTAGCCGGCGTCCTGTGCGAACTCCCATTTGGCCTGCAGGGTCTCTCCGGGCAGGAGTTGCTCCTGGGCGGCGGTCTTGAGCATCATCGGGAGCCTTTCAGAATTCCAGGACAACCTGGAGCGCGTCGGCGGGGCGCTCGTCCAGCAGTGTGTAGGCGTCGGCGGCGTCGGCCACGGGGACGACGTGGCTCACGAGGGAGGCGACGTCGACCTGACCCTCGGCGACCAGCCGCAGGAAGGTCTGCTGGAGGCGCTCGACGGTCCAGCGGTTCGACAGCTGCGGGGGGACGCCGCCGATCTGGGAGACGATGAGCTGCACCCGGTTGTGGTGGAACTCGTCGCCGAGGCGGAGTCCGATGCCGTCGCCCTGGTAGAAGCCGGAGGCGACAACGCGGCCGCCGACAGCGACCGAGCGGACCGCCTCGTGCAGGGCCGGGTAGGCGCCGCTGATCTCGATGGCGAGGTCGGCACCGAGACCATGGGTGGCCTCGCGGACACGTTCGGCGACGGAGTCCGTGCGGGCGTTGAGGGTGTGAGAAGCGCCATACTGCCTGGCGGTCTTCAGGCGGCCGTCGAGTGCGTCGACCGCGGTGACGCGGGCGCCGTTGAGCTGGGCGAGGCGCGTGGTGATCAGGCCGATGACGCCCTGGCCGAAGACGGTGACGTCCTCGCCGACGTGGATGTCTCCCGCGAGCACGGCGTTGTAGGCGATGGCGCCGACGCGGGCGAAGGCTCCGGCCAGCGGCTCCAGTCCGGCAGGGAGGGTGTGGCCGATCATCCGCTCGACGGGGACGATGCCCTCGCTGCGGTGGCCCCAGATGCCCCACACCAGGTCGCCGACGGCCGGTACGCCCGGGGTCGCGGCCAGTTCGGGAGAGACCTCGGAGACTTCTCCGACCTCCGAGTAGCCCCAGCCGGCGACCGGGTACTCCATGCCGGGAGCGCCGTCGCGGAAAAGGCGCGCCTCGGGGTCCCAGGTGCGGGTGAGGTACGGGTTGGTGCCGCGGTAGGCGGTGAGCTCGGTGCCGGCGGAGATGCCCGAGTAGCGGGTGCGGACCCTCAGGTGACCCGCGGGCAGTTCGGCCCTGACGTGCTCGGCGACCTCTACTTGGCGGGGGCCGGTGAATTGGACGACGCGTTCCACGGATGACTCCGGATGGGGGATGTTCGATCGGGTTGTGACGACGATATCCGCAACTTATGTCTTGTCAACAAGCAAAAGTGATGCTGAGATGCGTGACCAGTAGACGTAAGCCGACACGAGGACACAGCATGCACACCAGGAGCCGGCGGTCGACGATGACCGCGGTGGGCGTCTCGGCCGCTTTGGGGCTCGGGCTGCTCACGGGCTGCGCGAGCAGTACCGGGCCCGGGAAGCCGGACCGCGAGATCACCGTCTGGTCGCAGGAGAACCTGCCCGACCGCATGGCCGTGACGCAGAAGGTCGTGAACGGGTTCGAGAAGAAGACGGGGATCAAGGTCCACCTCGTAGGCGTGGACGAAGGCCAGATGCCACAGCTCATCATGTCCGCGGCGGCCTCGGGCACGCTGCCGGACGTGATAGGCGCGGCCCCGATGGGCCAGGTCTGGCAGATGTACTCCAACGGGATGCTCAACACGAGCATCCCCCGGCAGATCGTCTCCGAGCTGGGCCCGGGGACGTTCAACGCCAACGCGCTGCGCCTGACCGCGGACGGGAAGACCACGCTAGGGGTGCCCTCCGACGCCTGGCTCCAGCTGCTTCTGTACCGCAAGGACGAGTTCGACGCGAAGCACCTGCCCGTCCCGGACACCTACGCGAACGCCGTGAACGCCGCCAAGGCGCTCACCGGCCGGGGCAATTACGGCATGGCCGCCGCGACCGACCCCAACGACGCCTTCACCTCGCAGAGCTTCGAGAGCACGGCACTGGCCAACGACTGCCAGCTCGTGAACGACAAGCACCGGGTCGCCCTCGACTCACCGCAGTGCGCGCAGACGTTCAGGGCCTACGACGCCCTCGCCCACCTCTACGGCGCACCCGGCACCCAGACCGTCGACTCGACCCGCGCCACCTATTTCGCGGGGCAGTCCTCGCAGATCATCTGGTCGACGTTCCTCCTGGACGAGCTGGCCGGACTGCGGTCGGACGCGCTGCCCAGCTGCCCGCAGTGCCACAAGGACCGCGCCTGGCTGGCGGCCCACACCGGCATCGTCACCGCGATGAAGGGCCCCGACGCGGCACAGCCCGCCCAGTTCGGCGAGGTCACCTCCTGGGTGACCACCAAGACGGCCGAGACCGCGGCCTCCCGCGAGTTCATCGAGTACATGATGGGTCCCGGCTACAAGGCGTGGATCGGCATGGCCCCCGAAGGCAAGATCCCCGTCCGGGACGGCACCGCGGCCTCGCCTCAGGAGTACATCGACGCCTGGCGCCACGCCGACATCGGCGTGGACACCCGCAAGCCCTTCGACCAGGTGTACCCCGAAAGCCTCCTCGACCAGCTCGTCGCCGGCGTCAGCAACATGCGCCGCTGGGGCATCACCCAGGGCGAGGGCGCCCTCGTCGGCGCCACCAACGGTGAACTGCCGGTGCCGAAGGCGATCAGCGCCATGACCAGCGGCCAGATCTCCCCCGCCGACGCGGCAAGCGAAGCCCAGGACGACGTCGCCGCCCTGAAGAAGTCCCTGCAGTAGCCGCCCGCCGCACGTACCGAAGGTCCCTCATGACTACAGCTCCAACCCGCGCGCCCGAGCGCCCGCGGACCGGCGACCGGGACGCTCACCGCTCCCCCGCACGGACCCGCCGCCCGATGACCGCGAGCCGGCGCGCCAACCGCGCGGGCCTCGCCTTCGTCACGCCCACCTTCATCGTCGTCCTCGTCGTGGTGATCCTGCCCATCCTGTGGACGGTGCTGCTGGCCTTCCAGAAGGCCAGGCTCGTCGACATTCAGGGCATGGGCCTGTTCGGCAACTGGTCCTTGCGCAACTTCGACCAGGTCTTCGGCTCCGCCGGATTCTGGTCCAGCCTCGGCACCACCCTCCTCTACACCGCGGGCGGGACCCTGGGCTCCGTCGCCCTCGGCCTCGTCGCCGCGCTCGCCCTGCGCAGGCCGTTCCGCGGCCGGGGCCTGCTGCGCGCCGCGATGCTGCTCCCCTACGTCGCGCCGGTGGTCGCCGTCTCGTTCGTCTGGGAGGTCGCGCTCAGCCCGCAGTACGGCATCGTCAACAACTGGGGCCACAAGCTGTTCGGCTGGGACGACCCGATCGCCTTCCTCTCCACCCGCGCGTACGAAGTCCACCTCCTCGGCATGCACTTCGACATACCGCTCGCCCTGCTGACCGTCATCGCCTTCGAATGCTGGCGGTACTTCCCCTTCGCGTTCCTGTTCATCCTGGCCCGCCTCCAGGCGGTCCCGGACGGGCTGGAGGAGGCCGCGCTGGTCGACGGCGCCACCCTCACCCAGCGCTTCCGGCACATCCTGCTGCCGCAGCTCATGCCGGTCATCGCGCTGCTGTGCGTGCTCCGCTTCATCCTGACGTTCAACAAGTTCGACGACGTCTACCTGCTCACCGGTGGAGGAGCGGGCACGGATGTCGCCGCCGTCCGCGTCTACGACTTCCTCACCGCCCGCTACGACGTGGGAGCAGCCGCGGCCCAGGCCATGGTGCTGGCCGTCGCGCTCATGATCCTCCTCGGCCTCTACTTCAAGTTCTTCGGCAACAAGGTGCAGGAGGAATCGTGACCACCAAGCCCGCGGCCGCAAGGCCCGCCCTGACCCGGGCCCGCTTCGAGGACAAGTTCTTCGGGGTCCTGCGCTGGGTCGTCATCGCGTTCCTCGCGGTGATCACCATCCTGCCCTTCTACTACATGGTGCTGCTGTCCCTGAAGCCCATCGACTCGCTGCTCCTCGACCCGGGCTCGCTGTGGGTCTCGACGAAGGACTTCACACTCACCACCTACCGGGACGTGCTGCGCCCCACCTCCGACGGCGGCCAGGGCTTCCTGAAGTTCCTGATCAACTCCGCGCTCGTGTCGTTCGGCACGGTCGTGCTGACACTGCTGGCCGCGGTGCCCGGCGCCTACGCCGTCAGCCGGCTGAAGTTCTTCGGCCACCGCCAGATCAGCGCGCTCTTCCTCGCCGTCTACCTCTTCCCCTCGACCCTGCTCGCCGTCCCGCTCTTCGTGATCTTCGCCAAGATCGGCCTGTCCTCCAGCCTCATAGGCCTGGCCGTCGTCTACATCGCGCAGACCGTACCGGTGTCGATCTACATGCTGCGCAACTACCTGGTGACCATCCCCGCCTCCATCGAGGAGGCGGCCGCCATCGACGGAGCCAGCAGACTCCAGACCGTCCGCAAGGTCATCCTGCCGCTCGCCCTGCCGTCCCTGATGGCGACCGGACTGTACGTCTTCATGATCGCCTGGAACGAGTTCCTGTTCGCTCTGCTGTTCCTGGCAGCCAACCCCGACCGGTGGACCGTGTCCCTCGGACTGTCCCAGCTGTCCAACGGCGTCGAGGTACCCAAGACCATTCTCATGGCCGGATCGGTGGTCCTCACCATCCCCGTGGTAGTCCTGTTCTTCGCCGCCGAACGCATGCTCACCGAGGGCCTGACCAGCGGCGCGGACAAAAGCTGAGTTCAGGGGGAGACACCATGATCACGCCGAGCCAGGTCAGCGCGGGCGGACTGCTCCAGATCATCCGCAGCGGCCGGGCCAACACCCGTGCGGACCTGCAACGGGTCACCGGGCTGTCCCGCTCGACCATCGGAGCGCGGCTCGACCTGCTGGGCGGCGTCGGCTGGCTGCGGCATGTCTCCGGAACCTCCACCGGAGGCAGGCCTTCCAGCCGGATCGAGTTCGACCCGGGGCACGCCTCGGTCATCGCCGTCGACCTCGACACCCGGCACGCCCGCGTCGCCGTGCTCGACCTGGCCGGCACCGTCCTGGCCGAGACCACCGCACCACTGGACATCACCGACGGCCCCGAGCCGGTCCTGGACCGGCTCGCCACCTGGCTCCCCGATCTGATCACCCGGGCCGGAACCACCCCGGCCCGGGTGGCCGGCATCGGCCTGTCCGTGCCGGGGCCGGTCGACTGGGAGTCGGGCCGCGTGATCGAACCCCCCATCATGCCGGGCTGGGACCGCTACCCCGTACGGGAACGGCTCCAGCACGCCTACGCCGAACACGTGCACGCCGAACGCGCCGACGGCGGGCCTGTGCCCGTCTTCGTCGACAACGACGCCAACCTGATGGCACTCTCCGAGCAGCAGGCCGGCCACCGCGACTGCTCGGCCTTCGTCCTGGTCAAGGTGTCCACCGGCATCGGCGCAGGCGTCGTCATCGGCGGCGAGGTGTTCCGCGGCGTCGACGGCGGTGCCGGCGACATCGGGCACATCCGGCTGCACGACCGCCCGGACGCCCTGTGCATGTGCGGCGGCTACGGCTGCCTCGCCGCCGTGGCCAGCGGCCGGGCCATCGCCCATGAACTGTCCGTGCTCGGCCTGGACACCACCTCCGGCCAGGACGTCAGGCAACTCCTCGGCGAGGGCCACCCCGACGCCATCCGCCTCACCAGGGAGGCCGGACGCCGGGTCGGCGAGGTACTCGTCACCGTCGTCACGCTGCTCAACCCCGGCGTACTCATGCTCGCCGGCGACCTGTCCAGCGTCCCCTTCATGACCGGGGTGCGCGAACTGCTCTACCAGCGCGCCATGCCCCGCGCCACAGCCAACCTCCAGGTCCTCACCTCCCACCTCGGCGACCACGCCGGCCTGCTCGGGGCCGGAGCGATGGTCGTCGAATGCCTCTACTCCCCGGCGAGCGCGGACGCCCGGCTGGCCCACCTGACACGGTGACGTCCCCGCCGAGACCGAACCGCCACCCCGGCGGGTCCTCCCCGACCGGACCTGCCGACCGGCCCTCGCCGACCGGTCCTCGCCGGCGCCCGCCGAACTCCGCACAGACAGGAAGCCGCCCATCATGACCGCCACAGCAACCAGTTGGAGCGATGAACCCGTCGCCGTCGGGCTCGTCGGCGCCGGCCCCTGGGCCCGCGCCATGCACGCCCGCGTCCTGGCCGCCGGACCCGAGACCCGCCTGACCGCCGTATGGGCCCGCCGCCACGAGGCGGCCCGCGAGACCGCCGCCCCCTACGGCGCGTACGCTGCCGCCGAGTTCGAGGAACTGCTCGACCACTGCGAGGCGGTGGCCTTCGCCGTCCCGCCGGCGGTCCAGGCCGAACTCGCCCCGCTGGCCGCGAAGCGAGGCAAGGCCCTGCTTCTGGAGAAACCGCTCGGCCCCGCCATCACCGCGGCCCGGCGTGTGGCCGACGCGATCGCCGAGGCAGGTGTCGTCTCACAGCTCGTCCTCACCAAACGCTACCACCCCACCACCCGGGCCTTCCTGGACGCGGCCCGCGGGCTCGACATCTCCGGTGCCCGCTCTCACTACCTCCACGGTGCTTTCCTGGGTGGGGAGTTCGCCACCGGCTGGCGCCTGGAACACGGCGCGCTGCTCGACCTCGGCCCGCATCTGCTGGACCTCCTGGACGCCGCCGTCGGCCCCATTACCTCGATCCGCGGCACCGGCGATCCCCGCCGCTGGATCGAACTGACCTGCGAGCACGCCAACGGCGCGGTCAGCCAGGCGTCCCTGTCCGGCGCGGTCCAGGTCCCCAAGGCCCTCACCCGGGTCGAACTCTTCGGCGCGCAACAGCCGTTGTCCTACGACACGACCGGCATCGACCACGAGGAGTGCTGGCCGATCCTGCGCCGCGAGTTCGCCACCGCGGTCCGCACCGGCGTCCCCGCGGAACTCGACGCCCACCGCGGCCTGTACCTCCAGACCCTCCTGGACCAGGCGGTTCCTGCTTGAACGACTGAGCATCCGACCACCTGAGCACCTGAGCACCTGAGCACCTGAGCACCTGAGCACCTGATGGACGCTGCCAGCGCTGTAGTAGGCAGCGTCCAGAGGATCCATCGTTCACCTGCGGGCCCACCTGTTCCGCCGCTGGGCGGCGATGTGAAGCGGGGCGGGCGTGGATCTCGCTAGTGCTTTCGTCAGCAGGCGAGTGGTTCCCTGGAGCGAGGTCGCGCGCATCGAGGAGCGGCAGCGGGTGTCACGGAGCAGAACCAGGTCGGACCTTCATGTCATCAGGACCCATGGGCGCTCGCTCACGATTCCGGGGACCCTCACCAATCGCGTGATGGATGCGGAACTTGAGCGGAAGCAGGCCGTCATCCAAGAGCGCTGGTCCCTCGCGACCGGTGGCTGAGGTATCTCATGCTGCGAGAGCCTCGGTTGCGAGGGGGAAGGGAACGGCCTCCCCGAAAAGTGTCCGTGCTGAAGGCAGTGGTAGAGCTGGCCGAGCATGCGGTTGAAGGGGTTCCTCTGTGCGGCAGCGTGCCAGTCTCCGTGGGGCCGTGAGTAATGCTCACGACCTGTGGACCGGTCTCGGGCTGGACGCGAAGGGCGTACCGTCCAGATGATCGACTTCTGGTCATCGAGTAGGCCGACGTTGCACCGTCGGTCGGGAAGGCACGCCCCGTGCTGAGCCTAGTCAATGCCGATGCAGCGACCGAGACCGGCTCGCTGATCGACGGCATCGTCCGCGAGGGTGCGAGGCGAATGTTGGCCTGCCCTGGAGGCTGAGGTCAGCTCGGCCGGCAGTACCCCGTGCAGTTGTTGCCGGACGCCGGCCTCGTTCCGGTCCCGCGGCCGTCTCCAACACGTCATGCCCGAGCCGAATCCGAGCTCCTGGGGCGGCGCGATCCGCTCCCACAAGTCGTCCGGCACGATCCCCGGCGAAGCCCCCATGACCCGGACAACGCCCAACGCGTCGACCGGACACGGCCGGCAGCGCCGATCCACGTCATTGTGTCAGCCGCTGTTAGCCCGCCAACAGCGCCTTCGCGGCCGCGATCACCGGCACGCCCACCTCGCCGACCAGCGCCGCGATTCCGGAAATGCGCTGTACCAAGCCACGCCGGCGCTCAGCAGACGTTTCCTCGGCGATCGAGTCGGCCGCCCCATCCATCTCTGCCTGGTCCTTCTCGTCCAGGTGCGGGCGCAGCTTCTCGATCTCCCGCAGGAGGGCCTCCACCGCAGGCCCCCCTTCAGTCAGGCCGACGGTCTTGCCACCGGCCACGATGTCACCGGAACCGGTGTGCTCGGCCTTGCCGATGCTGCCCGAGCCGTACTGATGAAACTGGTCGCTGCTCATGATCCCCCGATGTTCCCGCTGCCGCTGTGCTGGGCCTTGCCGATGCTGCCCTGGCCGTATTGGTGGATGACGTCACCCTGAACCGCGTGGGCGACGTTGATAACCGTCTGTGCGATGTCCGGGTTGCCGATCGCCCTGGTGATCTCGTAGACCAGCTGCTGGATCTCCTCCTGCCGCGTGGACCAGATGGCCTCACGCTGGGTGCCGGAGGTGTTGAGGATCAGGCCGTACACCGGGGGCTTCTGCAGGGCCGAGACCAGTCTCCAGACAAGAAGTGCCTCGACGGCGAGGAAGAGGATCGTTCCCACGGTGCCGACGGCAGAGGCAAATATGCCGCCCAGGATGAACCAGCCCAGGCTCTGGAGGATGAACTTCTTCCATGCGGCACCCTTGTCGACCGTCAGTTTCCTCTGACCGACATGGGAGATGTTGCGCAGCGGATAGGCCTCGCCACCTACCCACAACACACTCTCATTGATTGTTACTTGGGCCGCCAACGGACCCTCCCGTCCACTCCTGGGCGATGAGATGTGGAGCGTAGCGAAGCCAATGCGGACATGAGGCGGAAATCTTACTTTCCGCCCATTACTCTCGAAGAGGCTGTAGTGACAACAAGCCGGACTTGAGAGAGATTGTTAAAAAAAGAGGAAGATCGACCGTTACTGAGCTCTTCGACGTGATGCCGTTGGGGGCTGATGATGTGTGATCGTCGCGGTGAGCCAGTTGTGCGAGATGTCCGCAGGGTGGTGGACTGACCCCTGAACGGCAGGCGTTACGCGAGCGGATCCGGCCGGAGGCCGCGGAGCGATTTGCTGCGGGTGCCGCCAACGTCGAGGTCGCCAAGGACGTACGGGTGAGCGTGCGCCCGGGCGGCGCTGGCGCCGAGCCTGGCAGGACGCCGGCACCCAGGGGCTGCGGTCTGCCGGGCCCGTCTCACGGCCCAAGCTGAGTGAGGCCCCGTTCACGGTGCTCGAGCAGGCTCGCCAAGGGGCCGGTCGCGCACGGCTGGCCGGACCCGACGTGGACACTGGCGCGCATCAAGACGCTGATGGGTCGCAGGTTTCACAAGAGCATGACGCTGTCGGTGATCGCGCAGATGATGCGGAAGGCCGGACGGTCGATCATCATGGTCCTGTTCCCGATTGCGGGCGCCATCGCCTGGCGCAATCCGGGCAAGCGTTCCACCTCGGCGGGGAACCGAGTACCTGCCGAGTGAGCTCGCAATCACCACAGCGACGAAGTACAGCGACTCCCGCGACCGTGATCGGCTTCTCCTGGCCCCGGACCCACGACGACTGGCCCCGCCGGCCTCGGCAACTCTTCGTACGAGCCTTTCATTCCGGACGGGACGGTCGCCGGGACTCCCTCACCACGAACAGTGACAGGCAAGCGAGCAGGACCACGAGCGGCCCCCATACGAGGCACAGGGCCGGATGGCTGTCCTCTCCATGGGAGACACGCCACAAGACGACGAAGAGCGCAGGCAAGTATGAGTACAGCATGCAGATGAAGGCCCTGTTCCAAATGATCCACCGCATCGCTCGGCGGCGGATCCTCTCCTCCACCTCCGGCAGGCGGGTCCAGGGCATGCCGCGCCACGCGGCACCACCGGTGCGGATGGCTTCCACCTCCGCGGGGAGGTCGTCACACTGCCGGCTGTCCAGGAAGAAGAGCGGCAAGCGGCGCCCGTCCATGCAGTAGGCCGATGTCAAGTGAGCGGGACTGCGCAGCCCGGCCGGGTTCGGCTCGATCCTGATGTCGTAGAGGTCGGGCCAGGCCCGGTGGCGGCTGATCACGGCTCCCCGAGTGGTCACCCCGGCCGGCCCGACGAGGGTGCGCCCGACCCGCAGACGTACCAGCAGCCAGATGAAGAGCACGAGCAGGGCGAAAACCATGCCTGCCTCGAACCACGCCGGCCAAGGGTGGTCGCTGTCGAGTCCGATCAGTTTGACTGCCGTCAACAGCATCCAACAGACCAAGATCACCTTGGTTGCCCGTGGCATGCTCCTGCGTTTCCGGTATTCCCGTTGCCCTCTGTCCACAATGCCGTACCACCCCTCGCGTCGCCGATTGTCGCGACACATTAGCCGGACTGTTTCCGCAGGAAGCGCGGCGGGTGACTTCACGTCACTTGCCCAGTGGCAGGCGGGCGGGAGCGTGGCCCCGGAGGATGTCCCGTATGGGGTGTGAGTTACGGGGTGAGGGCCAGGGTTGTCGAGTCGGGCGATGCTGAGCATGGCCTGGTGAACGTCATCGCCCTTGAGTCGGCGGTCACGCAGTATTCTCCAGTTCTTCAACCGCGACAGGGCGTGTTCCACCCGGACTCGCGCCCGGCGGTGGACGGCGTTCGCCGCTTCGCGGTCTGGGCTGAGACGCGTCTGACCTGGTCGTTTGCGGTGCGGGACAAGCAGGCCGGTGCCTTGGTGTCCGCCGTCGGCGATGGTGGAGACGCCGCGGCAGACCCGGTCCACTCCGGACTCCGTGAACGCCCGGCAGTCGTTGCGGCCGCAGGGCAGCGGCAGGCCGATCGCCACCACCAGGCGGCTGTTGGCGTCGATCACGACCTGCAAGTTCGTCGAGTACCGACAGTTCTTGCCGGAGGCGGTTCACGCCGCGATCACGCGTCGGCACGAGAGCGCCGTCGACGATGTCGACGGTGTCCTTACGCGGCCGACGGGCCGGCGAGAGGGCCAACAAGGGCGCCCAGGTGATCGAGGATGCGGTCCGCCGCACGCTTCGAGACTCCGAACAACGGCGCCACCTGCCGCAACGTCAAGTACGTGCGCCAGTACGTCGCCACCAGTAATGGGGGAACCGCCCGGCTTGGATCCGGTGCACGGCCACGGTGTACGTGGTCGGGTTCCTCGAAAAAACGGGAGCGCACGGATACTTTCTGCTGACGGACGGGCTGAACGCCTACAACTACGCGCCGATACTCGTCCGACTGCTCTTCCACGTGCTCTTGCTGCTGGATCCTCTGGCCGCACTAATGATCATCCGTGCCCGCCCCGGTGGGCCGCTGTTGGCTGCCACGGTCGTGCTCGCGGACGTGATCGGCACCGGGAGCGTTACCTGGAGCGCGGTCATGGCGCGTCCCACCGCGTTTCTCCGTCCGACAGACCTGGTTTCGATCACGCTCTTCGGCATCTTGGTCCTGCTCACGGCACTTCCGTTTCGCCGAGCACTGACGTCCGGTGGTGACGTCGATGCCCGCGTTTCATCTCCGGCCGGAGCAGGATGACGCCCAGTGCGTCGGCCCGGCTGGGCATCCTCCCGTGGCTCAGACAATATGAGACATGGTCAGTGCCTGTTCCTGATGCCTTCATGACAAGCGCTTTGAAAAACTCGGTGGACATCGCATGGGCCGGCGGCAAGCGTTGGCGGAATGCAGCAGCAGGAAATCTGGGACGCCGATACCGCCCAGCGCTATGACACGCCCGGTTCCGGAATGTTCGCGCCCGAGGTCCTGGAACCGGCCGTGGACCGTCTCGCCCAGCTCGCAGGTGGCGGAGAAGCGCTTGAGTTCGCCATCGGGACAGGCCGGGTGGCCGTCCCGCTCGCCGGGCGAGGAGTCTCTGTCACCGGCATCGAGCTGTCGCTCCCGATGGTGGAGCAACTGCGAACCAAGGCCGATGAAGCAACGATCCCTGTGATCATCGGTGACATGGCGAGGACCGTCGCTCCTGGGAAGTACGCCCTCGTCTACCTCGTGTACAACACGATCTCCAACCTGCTCACCCAGGATGAGCAGGTGCAGTGCTTCCGCAACGCGGCCAGCCACCTCGCACCGGGCGGCCGGTTCGTCATCGAGCTCTGGGTACCCGAATTGCGCCAGCTCCCGCCGGGCCGGACGGCCACCGTCTGGCAGTCCGAACCCGGCTACATCGGGCTGGACACCTACGACGTCCTCCACCAGCACGTCGTATCGCACCACTTCCGTTTCGACGAGACCCAGCAGGCGCGGTTGTTCCGCAGCCCTCATCGCTACGTCTGGCCGGCCGAGCTCGACCTCATGGCCCGGCTGGCCGGATTCGAACTGGAAACCAGGCATGCGGACTGGGCCGGTGCCCGATTCACCGCCGACTCGCGTTCTCACGTCTCCGTCTACCGGATCCCACCCGAGGGATAGCTCCGCATGGTCGGAATCGGCCGCGGCTCACGCCCACCGGCTGCTGAATCGCCCGTGGGATCGCAGGAGTTCGGGGGACGGTGGGCTCCTGGCGGGTTCCCGGAGCCCGGTCCGGGTGTCCGGCGAGAGCGAGGAGGAAGAGCACGCGAGCGGGCACGGGAGCGCAAGCAACCGCCGTGCCAGTGGGCCGGGCTCGGCGGTCGAGGCGTCCGTCCACCGCCGGGGGTGCCCCCTCCGGCCCCCGCGGCGCCGCTCACGGAGGAATGGCGTCCAACACGTCCCGCAGGCGCCGCAGCGCGCCCGCGAGTGCGTCCCGGGGAGGGGTGGCGAGGGCCAGGCGGAGCGCGCGGGGGCGGTACGGACCCGTGGCGAAGGCGTCGCCGGTGGACACGAGGATGCCCGCCGCTGCGAGTCGCGCCGCCACCTCGTCCGGACGCTGGTGCGGCTCCAGACCGAGCCACACCATGTAGGAGACGGGATGCGCCGTGAGGGACATCCCCGCCAGCGCGGAGCGGGCCACGTGCTGCCGGGCGGCGGCGTCGGCCCGCCGGTCCTCCTCCCACCGGGCGACCGTGCCGTCGGCCAGCCAGCCCGTGGCGAGCGCGGTGATCAGACCCGGTGCGCCCCAGGCCGCCACCCGAAGGCCCCTGGCTACCGATTCCACCCGACCGCCCGGCACGACGGCGAAACCGAACCGCAGTCCGGGAGCCGCGTTCTTGGACAGACCGGCGACGTAGCAGGTCCGCTCGGGGGCCAGGGACTGGAGGGGCGGGGGCGCCGACGGATCGAGGAAGGCGTAGGTGCCGTCCTCGACGATCAGGACGTCATGGGCGCGGGCGACGGCGACCAACCGGTCACGCCGTTCCCGGTCGAGGACCCATCCGAGCGGGTTGTGCAGGGTGGGCATCGCGTAGACCGCCCGGACGGGGCGCGTGCGGCACAGCCGGTCGAGCGCGGCAAGGTCGGGCCCGGTCGCCGTGACCGGGACCGGGGCCAGTTCGAGACCATGGGCCGAGGCGAGCACCCTGATGCCTGGGTAGCTGACCGCGTCGACCGCGATGACGTCACCGGGCCGGGTGAGGGAACGCAGCACGCAGTCGAGCGCCTGCTGGGTGCCACTGGTGAGCAGGACGTTCGCCGGCGGCGTGTCGATTCCCCGGTCCAGCAGATAGGTGGCCACGACGGCCCGGTCGTGCGGGCGACCGCCCGGCGGGTCCTGCCGGAGCAGCGCCTCGGCCTCGCCCGCGACGGAGAGCGCCCGCAGAGCCCGCCGCAGAAGACCCGCCTGGCCCTCGGACAGCGGCTGGTTGAACGACAGGTCGGCGACCCTCGGCACGGGCAGGGCACGGGAGGGCTCCAGGCCGTCGTAGTCCGCCCGCACCCGCACGAACGTCCCGCGTCCGGGTTCCCCCACCACCAGCCCCATGGCCGCGAGTTCGGCATAGACCCGGGTGGCCGTGGCCAGCGCTATCCGGCGCTCGCGCGCGAGCGCGCGGTGCGTCGGGAGGCGGGTGCCCGCGGGGAGCCTTCCGGACCGGATGGACGCGGCGAACTCGTCGACGACGGCTTTGTAGGAGGGTGGCCGCACCGGTGACCCGCACCAAACTGTATCTAGGACGATGAGTGGATCGTCACAGGTTACGACTCCTAGCCTCGACCCGTCCGGGCACAGACGGAACGGAGCGGGACGATGACCCTGCGGATCGACCGGGACGAGAGTGTCGTCACGATCACCCTCGACCGGGAACACAAGCTCAACGCGCTCGACTACCCCACGATCGACGCGCTGCTCGCGACCCTCGACCGCGTCGAGGCCGACGACTCCGTGCGCGCGGTCGTCCTGACCGGCGCCGGACACCGGGCGTTCAGCGCGGGCGCGGACATCCCGGCCCTGGCGGACAGCATCGCGGGCGGCCCCGAACGCGCGCTGCGCGAGATCGTACGACGGGGTCAGGGTCTGACCCGACGCATCGAGGAATTCCCCAAGCCGGTGATCGTCGCCGTCAACGGGCTTGCCTACGGCGGGGGTTGCGAGATCACGGAGGCGGCCCCGCTGGCGATCGCCGCGGAGCACGCCACCTTCGCCAAACCCGAGGTCTCCCTCGGGTTCCCGCCGCCCTTCGGTGGCTCGCAGCGGCTGCCGAGGCACGTCGGCCGCAAGCGCGCCCTCGAGATGATCCTGACGGGCGACGCCGTCTCCGCCCGGTGTGCCGAGCGCACCGGCCTCGTCAACGCCGTCGTCCCCGCAGACGAACTCTTGCCCACCGCAGTGGAGTTGGCGAGGCGCATCACCCGGCACGCGCCGACTGCCGTGGAGGCCTGCCTGCGCGCGGTCACCCGCGGTGTCAACCTGTCCATCGACGAGGGACTCGCGGTCGAGGCGGCGTGGTTCGCGGCCACCGTGCCCACCGACGGGGTACAGAGGGGCCTGCGCCGGTTCCTCGACCGCCCGGCCGGGCCGCGCGGAGAAGTCTTTGACGGGCCGCCGGTCGATCGCCGAGGGTGAGCCGACGGCGTTCCCGGAGATCGTGGCGGGAGCCGCGCAGCTGTCCGACGGCACCGCGGTCGACGGCGAGAGAGTCGTGTGGGAGGACGGCCGGCCTTCCAGCGCGCCAGCGCCGTGTGCAGCGACGCGGCACCAGCACCCGGCAGGCGGCAGAGGACGCGTGGCGGGCGCGCTTCGTCGCCTTCGGTCTCCCGCGCCCGAACGGTACCGGCACCACCGGCTGGCCGTACCATCGGCGCAGAGGCGCGCTCGAGGCCGTCATCACCGCCCGGCGCCTGAACGCTCCATGGGCACTGTGCCCCGCAGCGCCGGCAGCCACGTCAGCGAGCTCCTCACCTTCGCGCGGCCCGGGCGCCCGTGGACAGGCGATTCGTTCTCCACGAGATGAGGTGGCCGGGAAACCGTCGACGTCACCCTTGTCGAACCCGACCTCGTGGTAGAAGTCAGCGCCGACGTCGCCCGCGACACCGGTCGGCAGTGCGTTCATCACGTTCCGGATTTTGTGAACCCAGCACTTCTGATGGCGGGCGGCAGCACTTCCCAGCGGCTGTGACCAGCACAGCCAGCCACAGCGCCAGTTCCACGAGCTCGACCCGCAACCGGTCGGAGAAGCTCTATCCCCTGCTGCGCCGGTGGAGAGAGATCATGTTCACCGTGCACAGCGCCACCACGATCAGCATCACGATGGCGCCGGCACGGTTGATGACACTGTGGCTGAACAGGGCTATCCGCCCTATGACCACGGTGGCCATACCGGCGATGACATAGAACCTGACGGCCCTGGTCTTGTCCACTTCGCTCATCGAACCTTCCCCCAGGCGAAACTCGGCGTGCGGCCTGGCCTTCCATCAGGCCGTTGTCATCTTCCCGGTTCGGGTTCACGGCGGCCAGAGCCGCGCGTGCATCAGCGATCGGCATCGTGGCGGGAGGAGGCCCCTCGCTGCTCTCCCGCGCGGGGACATCCCCGTCGCCGGCGATGAACGCGGCGGCCTACTCGTCGGCGGCCTGGCGGACGGCCTCGACGCCTGCTCGTACTCTTCCGGAGTGGCCTCTCGCCAGCCGGCGGGGATGCCCTGCGCGGCAAGAGGACCGTCACTGACCTGCAGCCGTCCTCGAACCCCCGGAGCCGGTCCCTGACCTGGTTGCGCGAGCATGAACAGGGTGATGTGGCGGTGCATCTCCCCTCGTTCGGCGGCGGGATACCGCGCACGACCGGGTGAAAGAATTTGGCCGTTGCCTCCCCTGGGCCGGGCGGGGCTTGGTGGCGAACTCCACCTGCTCGGGAACCTCCGAGCCCGACACCGGGAGATGGCGTCGGGCGGCCGGAAGGCCACGCGCGGGGATACAGGCCCCGGCTATTTAGGCCAGACCTTGTGAGTGCCCCCGGCCATCTCGGTGCACACACCATTGTTGCCCAGACCCTCGCGAACCCAGATGTTGCGCACGCTGGAGGCATAGTTGAAGGACCTGTCCAGCGTGTTGCCGGCCCCCGCGACGTACACCCACTCGTCCCTGGTGCCGCCATCGGCGTACGTGGCGTGGAGCTGCGCGCAGGCCCCCTTGCCGTCGGCCCTGGTGTCCTCGATGGTGACATCGATCTGGACCCTGCCGCTGTCCAGGGTGCATCCCTCCCCGTGTGTGTAGGCCCCTACGATGTCCGCGGCCGTGTCGGTGGTACCCCAGCTCCTGCAGTTCGCGGCGGACGCGCTCTGCGCGGGGCCGATGATGAGCGTCCCGCACGCCAGGGCGAGAGTGCCGATCGCCGCCCATGCGGCCCTGTGCTTGAGTGTCGTCATGTCCTCTTCTCCTGCCGAGGTTTGCTGTCCTGTGGTGGGAGCGGCGCGGGGTGGACCGCGCCGCCCGGCTTGCACCACCGACGTTGCCGGACATTCCCGGGCCCTCACAGCATCTGCCGCCGGTTGATGAACTTGTGGACCGTCCCACTCCCTGACCTGTGCAAATGCCGTGGTGAATGACGAAGCCGTGGGACGCGGCGTCGCACGTCGGGCGGCGGTGAGCTGGCCGAAACGCGCTCTGCGGGGCGCGCCGATCACCTGCCGCGGCGCGAACAGTCGTATAACAACTGGCCAGGAGGCGAAAGGCACGCCTCCGCGGGGCGCAACGGGTGTGGGGTGGAACATGCCGCGCTGGAAGGAATTACCGAGTTCGCTCGACGAACGGGTGCGGAACCTGGTCGTCCAGATGCGCCGGCTGAAGGACCGCAGCGGGCTGAGCCTGGCGTCGCTCCAGACCAAAACCGGTTACAGCAGCTCGTCCTGGGAGCGCTACCTCAGTGGGCGGGCCCTGCCGCCGCGCGAGGCGGTGGAGGGACTGGCGCGGGTGAGCGGCCTGGACCCTGAACGGCTCCTGGTGCTCCACGAACTCGCCGAGGAGGCGTGGAGCCAGGAAACCGCAGCGGCGCCGGTCTCAGACACACCGGAACCGCCGAACGCGCGGCGGCGAGTGGTACTGATCGGTGTCTGCGCGGTCGTCGCTGTCGGCGCGATCCTCGTCGGCGCGCTGCTCGCGGCGCCGTGGAAAGACGGCGGACACGGCAAGAACGGCTCCACTGCGGCCCGGTACAACTCGGCACCGGCGTCCCGTGGCGCTTTCGCGTACAAGGCGGGGAAGACCTATCCCTGCACGGTGCGCCGGGAGGACGGCCGGCTGTCCGCCGGCTACAACGACACCCGCACTGCATTGCTGTCCGGTCCGGACTGGGACGTCGTGGAAGCACAGTGCCTGCTGGGCTATCACGGTTTCGACCCGGGCGACGTCGACGGCGTCGTCGGCCCCAAAACCACACGGGCCGTCAAGCGCCTGCAGCAGAAGGCCGACCTGCCGCCCGACGGAGTCGTGGGCCCACAGACCTGGCAGGTACTGCGGAAATGACGGGCACGGCACCCCCGGCCGCCAGACCCGCGTGCACGCGGCTGGCGCAGGCGCTTCAAGACCTCAGGTCCCGGACCGGACTGAGCCTGGCCGCTCTGGCCGAGCACACCACGTACAGCAAGTCCTCCTGGGCGCGATACCTCAACGGCAGGCAACTCCCGCCCCGCGAGGCGGTAGAGGCGCTGTGCACCATGGCAGGGCAGCCACCGGGACGTCTGGAGGCGCTGTGGGAACTGGCCGAGCTGGAGTGGAGCGGCCGCAACCAAACGTCGGCCGCGCCGCCACCGCCCCCCGGCCGGCCTGCGGGTGGCGCAGCGCCCGCCGACGGCCCCGCAGTGCGCTGGAACACTCGGCGGCGACGATGGGCGCTCGCCGCGGCGGCATCCGCGATCACGGTGGTGGCTGCCATCTGGATGACGACTTCCCCCGGCACGCACGCCGAGGACGCCGGACAGCGAACCGCACCCTCCCGTGCGCCCGCACCGGCGTGCCGCGCCCAGACGTGCACGGGCGCGGACCCGCAGACAATGGGCTGCGCGGCACCGGGGCAGACCCGGCGCCTGGGCCCGCCGTACCGGTCCAGCACCGGGGCCCACCTGGTGGTTGTCTTCAGCTCACGGTGCCACGCCGCGTGGGCGCTGGGATGGAACACCCGCGCCGGTGACGCGTTCGAGCTGTCGGTCCCCGGGGGTGCAGTGGAACAGGTCAGGGTGGCCGACACCCTTGACGCGGAGGATGCCCTCTTCACGCCCATGACCGACGCCGGCGACCTGACCGGCCTGCGAGCCTGTTTCACACCCCCGACAGGCAGGCAGGAATGCGTCCACGCCGACAGCCCGCAGAACTCGCAACCGTGATCCAACTTCTGCAGCACTCGGCCAATGTTCGTGCCTGGTCAACTGGCAGCGTACTGAGGTCAGCTGCGGATTTCCCCAGGTTCGACCGCGTGAGCCGAACACGCAGCGCTTCGCCGCTGGCAGCGCAGAACCTGCTCCAGCTCGTCCCGTCCTGGGCATGGCCCTTGAACCGTTCCGGGTTCGGTAGGGTTCGGTAGAGACTCGATTCCATCAAAGGTTCGAGTCATGACACGTCCCTCTTCCTACCCTGCTGAGCTGCGTAAACGAGCGGTCCGTATGGTCGCCGAGGTCCGCGATGACTATCCGAACCAGTCGGCAGCGTTGAAGGCGGTCGCTCAGAAGCTCGGCATCGGTTCCGCCGGGACGCTGCGGAGCTGGGTCAGGCGGGACGACATCGACTCCGGGCAGCGTCCGGGGACGACCCACCTACTACGCCCACCAAAGGCGCCTGCCCGCCCGGGGCCCGCACCCTGCGCGACGCCGGGCTGAAGACCCTGATCACCCAGGCATTCGAAGCCAACCACCGCGGCTACGGCGCCCGGAAGATCTGCCGGCATCTGAACCGTCAGGGCGTCACGGTGGCCCGCTGCACCGTCGAGCGCCTCATGCGCGACCTCGGGATCAACGGTGCGGTCCGCGGCCGGAAATGGATCACCACCGTGGCCGACGCGAGCGCGGAACGTGCCCCGGACCTGGTGGACGCGACTTCGCCGCCCCGGTCCCCAACCGTTGCCAACCCGGCCACCAGCAGAGCCGGGCAGCAGCTCTCCGGACTCCACCAGCCGCTTGTACTCGGCGAGACGAGTTTCGTGGGCTTCAAACTGTTCCGCGGCAAGCCGGACGATCGTGCTGTTCGCATCATCGCCGGTGCCGCTCACGTCCCCGGGGCCGACGGGCTGGACGTACAGACGCAGCAGGCCCTCGTCGTGGATCCCAGTGATCGCCCGCGTCGGGGCGGTGAGCCACTGGCGCAACTCTTGGCGCCCTTCCTCCGTGAGAGACAGCGCTCGGCGGCGGCGTCCGCCCTCCTCTTGCTCTTCGACGACCAGGCCGCGCTGTACGAGCCGGGCGGCTGAGTCGTCGTGATCCCGGCAAATGCTCCTGCGCCGAAGAGGGGGTGCATCAACCGAAGGACCGCGAGATACTGAGAGACGGGGCACGTCGGGCGCGGCGGAGTTGGCCAGGGAGGTGTCCGTCGGCCCAAAGGTCGCATCGACATTCTCGGTGTACGGCTCCTAGACGCGTCCTCGGGCTGCCTAAAAATATGCCCACCATGAGGGCGGCCTTCATCCATGCGTATGACCGCACCTGATACCGCGCGCTCATGCTGGTCGGCGTGTCCTGTGGAAGCGAGGTTCTGATGAACGCAACGCTCACGCTCCCGCGAGGGGAGGAGCCGGACTTCCACTCGGGTGAGGTCTACTTCATTGGGAACGCGACAACGTTGATCCGTTTTGCAGGGTTCGCCATTCTGACGGATCCTGCGTTCCTGCATAAGGGGGACCATGTCCATCTCGGGCACGGTATCTATGCTCGGCGCGAGATGGAGCCAGATTGCCAGGTAGCCGACTTGCCCGCACTGGATCTGATCGTCTTGTCCCACTACCATGCCGATCACTTCGATCACGTCGCGGCTCGGGACCTGAACAGAGAGATACCGGTAGTCAGCACGAAGCACGCAATCGAGGAGCTGCGATCGCTTGGCTTCAGCAACGGTAGCGCGCTGGACACGTGGGAGAGCCAGACCGTCCGAAAGGGCGATGCCCGACTCGTAGTGACGGCCATGCCGGCCGAACACACCAGCGACTTCGAGATGGCGGACCTGCTGATGCCCGTCAACGGCAGTCTGCTGGACTTCTACAACGGCGAACAACGGCTTTTCCGGCTCTACATCAGCGGTGACACCATGCTGCACAACCGCCTGCATGACATCCCCCGGAACTATCCCGACATCAGTCTGGGGCTCTTCCACGCAGGTGGGACGACGCTCTTCTTGACTACGGTAACTATGACCGGGGCACAGGCTGTCCGCTGTGCGGAGATCGTCAGGCCGCACACCGCGATCCCGATCCACTACAACGACTTCTCGGTGTTCCGCTCCGGGCTCGACGACTTCAAGACCGCCGCCGCCAAGTCCTCAACACCCGTCAGATTCCACTATCTGACGCACGGCGGCCGTTACAATTTCTCGCCGGACCAGTAGCTCCTGAACGGGGACATGCGGGCATCCGGTCGCCCGATGTCTTTCGCCCGTGATCTCTCCGGCGCTTGGCGAGGGCTCGCCTCGCTCTCCCGCTGGCAGTTCAATCCGTGCAGGACCGCGACGGCGGCCATTGTGGGGGCAGGTATCCGTCGGTTTCGTGGGGGCACATCGCACCCTCGGGCAGCGGAATCCCGCCCCACCCAGTCGGAACCGCTTATGGATCAGAGCCTTGAGTGTGGTGTCGTACACCTGAGTCATCTCCTGGAAGCGGTAGGCGGTCGGGGCGGTGGTGATGCCTCCGGGGCCATTCGCCAACAGTTTCCCGAACCGGGCCGGAGGCCCAGGATTTCCTCCCATGACATGTGGAGGCGTCTGCCCGCAAAAACGCCCAGTGCGGAACGCTTGCACATGCCGTGCCTCACACATTTCCCGCGAAAGGCAATTCTTCCAGCAGTTCGTCCTTCCCGATTTCTTCGCAACGAAAGAGAGAGGCGCGATTATGGCTGGACGCGTGGATCCTGATCGCTCCGAGTGGGACGTCATCGTGCTGGGTGGCGCCGCAGCGGGCGAGAACGCGGCTCAATACGCCACACAGTTCTCGGGTTTGGACGCGGTGCTCGTGGAAGCCGAACTGCTGGGTGGCGAGTGCTCGTACTGGGCCTGCATGCCCAGCAAGGTCCTGCTGCGCCCCGCTGACGTACTGGGCAACGCGCGGCATGTGCCCGGTGTGGCGTCGCTGTTGACTGGTCACGTGCTGGACGTGCCGGCGGCGCTGGCTCGCCGGGACACTGTCGTGAACGGCCTCGACGACTCCTCACAGATCGGATGGGCGCTCGGTGCCGGCATCGATGTGGTCCGGGGATACGGGCGTCTCGACGGGGAGCGCTCAGTGGCGGTGGACATGGCAGCGGGCGGCACCCGTGTGCTCACCGCGAGGCACGCGGTGGTGATCGACACAGGGTCCTGCACCACCGTGCCGCCGATCGAGGGCATGGCAAAGGCCCGCCCGTGGACCTCCCGCGATGTCACCAACCTGCACGAGGTACCGCGCCGGGTCGTCGTCCTGGGCGGCGGGGTGGTCGCGTGCGAGGCGGCGACCTGGCTGAGGGCGCTGGGCGTGGCCGAATTGAGCGTCGTGTACCGGCGGACCGAGTTGCTGCCGCGAGAGGAACCGTTTGCCGGGCGTATGGTCGGCGACCGGCTCAGGGAGGCAGGGGTACGTCTGCTTCCCGGGCGGTCGATCACCAAGGTGGGACGCGACGACCCGCGGGAGATGGGGGTCGGGCTGCCCCATGGCGGAGAGGTAACCGTCTGGCTGGACGACGGCAGCACACTCGTCTGCGACGAACTGGTGCTCGCCACCGGTCGTACGCCCAACACTCAGGACATCGGCCTGTCGTCCGTCGGATGCCCCGACGACGGCTTCCTCGAGGTGGACGACGAGCAAGTCGTACGGGCGGTGAGGGGGCATTGGCTGTACGCGGTCGGTGATGTCTGCGGGCGCGCGTTGCTGACTCACATGGGCAAGTATCAGGCGCGGGTCGCCGGCGAGGTCATCGCTGCTCGTGCCACGGGCCACTCCGTGGCCGGGGCTCAGAGCGGTGTGCGGGGCGCTGCCGACGGCCATCGCGGCAACCCGCAGGTGACGTTCACCGACCCGGAGGTCGGATCAGCCGGTATGACCGAGCGGCGGGCCCGCGAAGCGGGACTCGACGTGGCAACGGCCGAGTACGACATGGCTGCCCTCGCTGGCACGTATGTCATGCGTGATGACTACCTCGGGCGCGCCAAACTCGTCATTGATCGAGCAACCGACACGGTTGTGGGCGCGACGTTCGTCGGTTCGGGCGTCGCGGATCTCGTCCACTCCGCCACGACGGCCATTGTCGCAAGGGTCCCGCTTCCCGTGCTGTGGCACGTGGTGCCCAGCTACCCCACCGCCAGCGAGGTCTGGCTGCGCCTGCTCGAGACGTACCGACTTCAGAGTCATGCCTGATGCACCATGGGCAGATCGGGATCTTACTCGTTGCGCAGGTCACTTCCCTGACCCCTGGGTCGCTGGTAGCGCCTGCCAACGTCGCTACCGGGTGCAGTCGCGCCGAGGGTGCCGCTATCAGGCATCCAGCAAGACAGTTTATAATTTAACGACACACTGTGGCGGTGCCACCACGGTCGACAGCAACGGGACTGTCGTTTCATCGACGAGAGCGCCCGGACCTCGTCGCGGGAAGGTTGACCCCGCGAGGGGCCCCTGATCGGGAAGAACCAGTGGCTGCCGAGTCCTGCTGCGCCCGATCCGGCTGTGATCCACCTCACGGGAACTGCCCCCGTGTATTCGACAGGTACCTGCGTGAAGCAATCCTTGCGAGCTCGTCTGCGAGCCGGCGATCCAGAAGCCTTCCGCGAGCTGTACCAGGAACTGGGCCAGGCGATCTACGCGCACGCCTACCGCGCCACGGGCGACTGGTCGTCCGCCGAGGACACCGTGTCACTGACCTTCCTGGAAGTGTGGCGCCTGCGCGCACGGCTGGAGGACAGCGACGAGAGCGTCCGCCCCTGGGTCTACGGCATCGCCACCAACGTCCTGCGCAACCGCGGCCGCGCAGCGCGCAAACACCAGCAGACCCTCACCCGCTTCCCCGCACCCGAGACGGTCCCGGACTTCGCCGACGAGGTCGCCGAGCGCATCGACGACACCGAAAGGCTCGCGGCCGCCAGAGCCGCGGTGGGCAGACTGCGCCGCGCGGACCGCGACGTGTTCATGCTGTGCGTCTGGTCCGACCTCAGCTACCCCGCGGCCGCCCAGGCCCTGGGCATCCCGGTCGGTACCGTCCGCTCCCGCCTGTCTCGCGCACGAGGACGTCTGCTCAAACTCACCGAGCAGGAACTGAAGCGCGCGAAAAAAAGAGTGGAACCCCCTGCGCCCGTCCGACAGATACAGGGCGACCGCACACCCGCGGTCCGGTCGATACAGGAGAAAGCCCGATGAACGCTCCGAAACACGGTGACGAGGTCGAGCGCCAGGAGCTGTCCCACCTGCTGCCGCGCCCCGGCACACCAGGTCTCTCTCCCGCCCGGTCTCAACGTCTTGAGGAATATCTGATGCAGGAAGTCACCCAGGCCGGCACCCAGGCACAGGCGGCCCCCGCCGCCGCTGTGAAGCGTGGTATGCCGCGCTGGAGCCTGATCGCCGCACCGGCCGCAGCCCTGGCCGTCGCCGCGGCGGTCGCGGTCAGCGTCACCGGCTCCGGCGACGGCATGAGCCCCGACGACAGTGTGGCCATGGCGTCGGTCATCACGGTGCAGCCCGCCTCGGCCCACGGCGCCACGGCTTTCCTGAGCCAGGTCGCGGACGCGGCGAGCAAGCAGAAGACACCCGCCGTGGGCGCCCACCAGTTCATCTACATCAAGAGCAAGGTCGGCTTCACCCACCAGGTCAAACAGCGCACCATCGGCGGCCCGGCCAAGCTCGACGCCGTCCACCAGCGCGAAGTATGGCTCGCAGCAGACCCCTCCAAGAACGGCCTCATCCACGAGGGCGGCCAGAACATCACCATCCACAACAGCGGCCCGGGCGTGGTCAACCCCGACGAAGCGTCCCAGCCCCCCAGGCCCGGCACCGTCCCCCAGATCGCGTCACTGTCCACCGACCCCGACACACTGCTGAAGCAGATCTACACCGCCACCCGCGGCCAGGCCCCCGGCAAGGACGCCGCCGCGTTCAACTGGGTCGGCGAGACCGTGTCCGAATCGATCGTCCCCGGTGACGTCGCCTCCTCCATCTGGCGGGCCGCCGCGAAGATCCCCGGCGTCGTCCTCGTCAAGGACGCCACCGACGCGGCCGGCCGCCACGGCGAAGCCATCGCCCACGTCGCAGGCGGCGAACGCACCGAATACATCTTCGACCGCAACACCCACCTGTTCCTCGGCGAGCGCAGCTACCTCATCAAGGACACCCCCGAAGGCAAGGCCGGCATGCTCACCGGCACCAGCGCAGTCCTCTCCCGCGCCGTCGTGAACAAGATCGGTGACCACCCCACGGGCACCCGCGCCTGACCCCCACACCACCCCACCGCCCGGCCGCCGACCATTCACTCAGCAGCCGGGCGGACCCATCTCCCCACGGCCTGGCATGAGCGGAGAAACGTCGCCTGACAAGAGCTCGTACGGCGACAGACACTCGGCCTTGCCTTCAGCCGGATCAACGGCCTTTCCACCGCGGGTGGTTCGCCGTCGCGGTTCGAGCCACGAGGAACGGTGGGTGAGCCCGGCCCTGCGGTCATGCCCCCGATGCGGTCTGTCAGTGTGCCTTCGGAGTTGGGTGACACCCCTCCCGGGCCATGCACTCGACAAGGGGAGGTAGTCGGGCCAACTCCGAAGGCCGGTTACCGCGTTGCGCGGCCAGGACAACGGTATTGCGGCGGTCCGGGCCGTTTCAGCTGTGGTTCAGGGACCACTCGACCTGGTCCTGGTACCAGCGGACGGGAGTGATGACGCTGTCCGACGAGGTCGCTTCGTCGACCTGGTCCTGGTACCAGCGGGCGGGAGTGATGACGCTGTCCGACGAGGTCGCTTCGTCGACCTGGTCCTGGTACCAGCGGGCGGCGGTGACGCCGTGGAACGAGGTCGCTTCGCCCTGGTGGTCCGCGGCCTGCACGGACACGTGCTGCATGTGCTGTGCGGGCACCATAGCGGTGGTGGCCGACGCCGAGCCGGCCCCGAGAAGCGCTCCGCCGGCCAGCGCCGTGGTGGCGAGTGCGATCGAGAGGCGCTTCGTCATGCTGCTCATGGTCATTTCCCTTACAAACTGCCGCGGCTCCGCCGATCCGGCGGGCGCCGCTTGCATGTGAACCGAGATCCGGAAATCCCGGGTCGGTCGGCTGGCTTCAAGGTCATCCGGAGGGGTACCTCACGTTTGACTCCGCCACCGTACCCGAGGGATGCCTCATGTTTGCGGTGAGCATCGTCACAGCACGTCAACGGCGTGAGATTGCGATCGGAAACACGAAATTGCTCCAATTGGAGGGGTGCCTCATGTTACTGTCGAGCACATGAGCCACCACCACGCCCCGTCCCTGAGCGAGCCTCCGGCGAAACCCCTGCGCCGTGACGCACAGCGCAACAGGGAGGCGATCGTGGCCGCCGCCCGCACAGCCTTCGCCGAGCAGGGCCTCGGGGCGTCCCTGGAGGGCGTCGCGCGCGAGGCCGGGGTCGCGATCGGCACCCTCTACCGCCACTTCCCCACCCGGCTCGACCTGGTCGAGACGCTCTTCAACGCGAAGTACACGGAACTGCTCGCCACTGCGGAAGAGGCCGCGGTCCTGGACGACGCCTGGGAGGGGTTCTGCCGCTACATGGAGAAACTCTGCCAGCTGCAGGCCTGCGACCGCGCCTTCAACGACCTGGTCTCGGCGCGGCTGCCCCTGCACGCGGCCGGCCGCGAGATGCACGAACGCGCCAAGGAGATCTGCACCCAGGTCATGCGCAGCGCCCAGGAACAGGGCGTCCTGCGCGACGACGTCACTCCGCAGGACATCGCCTTCGTGATCTGGTCCCAGGCCGGGATCATCCAGGCCACCCGCACCGTCGCCCCCCGGGCCTGGCGCCGTCACCTCTACCTGATGCTCGACGGCTTCCGAGCCCAAGGCGCCCACCCCCTTCCCGAACCTCCTCTGACCAGCGAGCAGGCTGACGAGACCCTCATCGCGCTCAAGTGCAACGAAGAGGACTGCCGCGAACAACGGCCCTGACCCGCGCCGTCACACACCCCCCACACGGCACAGTGTGAGGGCGTCTTCCGCAACGTCGGCCTCCCCCGGCGGACCCGGCACGTTCACTGCGGGCTTCTGGTCCGAAAGGGCGATGCCGGGTAAGCGTCCCACCGCCGCCTGCACCGAGCCACAGCGGCCGCCCCGTCGACACCGGGTGTCCTGGCTCGAACTCGGGCGGCGGTACACCGTGTTGCGGCCCAGCACCGCCCGCCGGAAGCGGTTGCCAACGCCCTCAGCCGGCTCAAGCGGGAATTCAGGTAGCACGTGGTCCTCTTCTTTGGTGACGGCGGCGGATTCAAGCAAGCCCTCCTGCGACCCGGCCTCGGAGCCGAGAAGGTGGCCCGCCTACTGACCGCCGCAGGCGGCAGGACCACCGCGGCCTCACTGCGGCCCGCGCAGGTCAACGCCTGCCCGGTGCTGATCCTCCGGCTCGACGACGCGATCGACACGGTCTTGGCGGTAGGCATCGAGGCGCCCTCATCACCGGGCTCTACGTCGTCCGCAATCCCGAGCAGCTGTCGCACATGCAGCGAGAGACGGTCCTTAGCCGCTGAGAGGCGGCGTCCGACGCACGAGCGACAGAGGAGCGGGAATCGGTCACTGGCCGACACACAGGCTTGCTACGTTCTTGATCGGCTTTCGAATGCGGTCGTCGGTGAGTTGGAGGGTTTCGATGGAGGATGCTGCGCCGTTGGAGCTGGTCGGGGTGGACGCCGAGGCGGAGAGGGCCTATCGCCATCTGCTGGCGCGCGGTGGCGGGACCGTCGACGACGTGATGGCGGCGCTCGACGTGACGTACCAGGAAGGGCTGGCGCTGGTCGAACGGCTGCACCGCTTCGGCCTGGTCACCCGGCGTACCTCGGGAGAGTTCCTCACCGTGGATCCGCGGCACGCGCTGCGGGCGCTGGTGGAGTCACGCGAACGCCAACTCGCCTCCGTGCGTGATGCGGCGGGCTCTCTCGGGGCGATCTTCGACACCGCCAAACGGGCCAGGAACGGTGGCCACGGAACCATCGTGATCAGCGGGCCGGAGGTGGTCGGCGACCGCTACTACCGGTTGAAGCAGGCCGCGCGCGCCGAGATCTGTTCCCTCGACCGTCCCCCGTTCCTGCTGGCCCCGAACGCGCCGCTCGACGAGGCGGTGGTGGGCCGTGGTGTCCGGGTCCGCGCCGTCTACGCGGCCTCCAGCTTCGTCGCCGACGGCGGATGGCCGGAACTGGGCAGTCTGGTGTCGAGGGGGGAAGAGGCCAGGATCACGCCGACGCTGCCGGTCAAGCTCTCCATGGCCGACCGCTCGGCCGCGATGGTGTCCCTGAGTCTTTCCGCCGGGAACACCGAGTGCCTCTACACCGAGGCGCCGCCGCTGCTGGAGGCTCTCGCGGAACTCTTCGAACGCTATTGGGCGGTCGCGTCCCCGCTGGCACGCGACCCCGGTCCCGATGCCCGGGTGCCGCCGCCGGCCGTTCTCCCGGAGGAAGACCGCAAGCCCACGGACGAGGAACGCAATCTCCTGGCCCTGTTCGCGGCCGGTGTCAAGGATGAGGCGATCGCCCGCCAGTTCGGGATTTCGTCACGGACCCTGCGTAGGCGCATCCAGGACCTCTACGCGGAACTGGGGACGACCAGTCGGTTCGGCGCCGGCGTCGCGGCGGCGCGCCGCGGCTGGGTCTGAGCACGCGTCCGGCTTCGCACCGAACGCAGGTGCGACACTCCGCGTGATAACTCAACCGACGCATAATCAAAGGGAACTGACGTCACATCAATTCGGGCGAAAGAGAGGTACTCCCGCCCACGTGGGAGCGGGTGGCGCGACGTGTCCACCCAGGGAATTCCTGTGATCCCACCGCCACTTGTCCACTTGAGGACAATGGCACTCAAGGGACATGACGAGTTCTTTACAGCGAAGCAAAAGACTGACTGACTACGGACATCTTTCGCACGCCTAGCTCTTGAGGTTCCCTTGCGCATACCTCCGTCGCCCAGACGCGGGCTGACTGTCGCGGTCGCCGTGCTCGTGGCACTGACGACCACCGGACCGGCCGTTTCGGCCGGAACTCCCCTCTCCTCCACCACATCCGCCGCCGGACGTCCGCAGGCCACGGGTACCGTCACGCTGATCACCGGTGACAAGGTCGCGGTGACCGTCAGCAACGGCCGTACCAGCGCCAGCGTCACGGATCCGCACGGCAGGCCCGGCGGCGCCCATGTCATGACGGTCGGCCCCGACACCTACGTGTACCCGGACGCGGCACTGCCCTACATCGCGTCAGGAGCACTCGACGAGCGGCTGTTCAACGTCAACGAACTGCTCGATGACGGCTACGACGACAGCCACAGCGACCGACTGCCGCTGATCGTCACCTACACCGATGCCGCCGCCCGTTCCCGTAGCGCGAAGACCCCGGACGGTGCGCGCAGGACCCTGACACTCAGCAGCATCCAGGGCGCCGCGATATCCACCGAACACGCGCGGACGACGGACTTCTGGACCTCCCTCACCGGCAGCGCGGGGGCCGGGGCGGGAGCGCGCTCGACCGCGAACGCGCACCCGTCCGGGCGGCTGACGGGCGGGATCGCCAAGGTGTGGCTGGACGGCAAGGCCAAGGCGACGCTGTCCGACACCACCGCGCAGATCGGCGCACCTGAGGTCTGGGCGGGCGGGGACACCGGCCAAGGCGTGGACGTCGCCGTGCTGGACACGGGAATCGACGCGGCGCACCCGGACTTCGCGGGGCGGATCGCCGCGTCGGAGAGCTTCGTGCCGGGACAGGACGTCACCGACCGGCACGGCCACGGCACGCATGTCGCCTCGACCGTCGCCGGCACGGGCGCAGCGTCCGACGGCAAGGAGAAGGGGGTGGCTCCGGGCGCTTCGCTGCACATCGGCAAGGTCCTGAACAACGATGGCAGCGGCCAGGACTCCTGGATCCTGGCCGGCATGGAGTGGGCCGCCCGCGACCAGCACGCGAAGATCGTCAGCATGAGCCTGGGCGGTGACCCCACCGACGGCACCGACCCACTGAGCCAGGCCGTCAACCGGCTCAGCGAGGAGACCGGGGCGCTGTTCGTCATCGCCGCGGGCAACTCCGGCCCGGAGGCGTACAGCATCGGCGCGCCGGGTGCGGCGGACGCCGCGCTGACGGTCGGCGCGGTGAACGGTCCGGGCAAGGGCGTGGACCAGCTGGCGGAGTTCTCCAGCCGCGGGCCGCGCGTCGGCGACAACGCCGTCAAGCCCGACCTGACCGCTCCCGGCGTCGACATTCTCGCTGCCCGGTCGCAGTACGCGCCCGAGGGCGAGGGCGCGTACCAGACCATGAGCGGCACGTCGATGGCGACGCCCCATGTCGCGGGCGCCGCAGCCCTCTTGGCGCAGAAGCATCCGGACTGGAACGGACGGCAGCTCAAGGACGCGCTGGTCGGCACCACCGCCAGTACGCGGCAGTCCAGCCCGTACCAGGGCGGTAGCGGGCGGCTCGACATCGCCGCGGCCGTGAAGGCCACCGTGGTCGCCTCCGGTTCCGCGTTCGCCCAGGTCCACTACCCGTATCCACCCGGACAGACGGTTCGCAAGGACGTCACCTACAGCAACTTCGCGGCCGAGCCGGTCACCCTGGACCTGGGTCTCGTCGCGGACAACATCCCCGACGGGCTGTTCACCCTCACCGACCCCCGTCCGACCGTCCCCGCCCACGGCACCGCGACCGTCGGTGTGATCACCCACCTCGACCGGGCCGCGGACAACGCCGCCTACACCAGTCAGCTCACCGCCACCGGCCCCGACGGCACGATTCGCGCCCGTACCCCGGTCGGTGTGAACAAGGAGGGCCGGCGCGTCAAGCTGTCGGTCACCGCGAAGGACCGCAAGGGCGGGGGGCTGCCGGGCTCCCTCGTGCTCAAGGACATCGACCGGAACACCGTTCCCAAGGTGTACACCGTCGACTCCTCCGGCACCCTCGACCTCAGCCTGGTGCCGAGCACCTACGCGGCCTGGATGTACGCCGACGTCCCCGGCATCGACGGCACGCACACCCTGGGCCTGGGCCTGTTCTCCGCACCGGAGGTCGACCTCGCCGACGACCGGGCGCTCCACTTCGACGCAGCCGACCTCCACCAGGCCGCGGCACTCACGCCGCAGCCGACCGCCAACAGCTTCATGCGGGTGGACCAGTACCGGTCGAACGGCGGCATGCTCCCGTTCCTGGACAGCTACATGCCCGAGTACTGGCGCTACGACAGCCTCTGGGCGGCCGCGACACCCAAGGTGACACGGGGCTCGTACACCTTCGCGACGCGCTGGCGGCAGATCGAGCGGCCACTGACCTTCTCACTGGGCTCCCAGACGTACGAGAGCGCCGTCGTGCAGAGCCTGTCCCCCATGCTGCCCGAGGGCAGCAACCGGTACCGGGCCGTCTGGGCCGGGGACGGTTCGGCCGCGGACTTCGGCAGGCTCAAGATCCGTGGCCAGGTGGCGGTCGTCCGCCGCAGCGACTCCGTGTCCGCCCCTGACCAGGCCACGGCCGCGGCGAAGGCCGGCGCCAAGCTGCTCCTGATCCTCAACGACGGCTACGGAAAGCTGGATCCCTGGGCCGACCTGCCAGACGCCGCACCACTGCCGGTGGCCTCGCTCGGCACCGACGACAGCGTCCGTCTGCGCAGCGGCCTTCACTGGCCCGGAGCAGGACTGCTGAAGGTGGTCTCGCACCCCCAGCCGCATTATCTGTACGACCTGGTGCGGCACTACGACGGCGCGGTTCCCCGGAGCCTGACGTACCGGCCCGGTCCGGGCGATCTCGCCAGGATCGACGAGTCGTTCCGCGACACCAAGCAGGGCAAGGCCGTACAGATACGGTACGACCTCACCGTCGACTCCGGTCGGCCGCTGAACAGCAACGCCACCCCCGTCCCGGCCCAGGGCACCCTCACCTCGTGGGTGACAGCCGATCCCGGCGTCTCATGGGTGACCCAGGCCGCCGTCAGCGACCTCAGCCAGCAGGGCTCTCCACACTCGTACAAGGGGCGCGGCACTTCCGGCGAGGTCTGGTTCTCTCCCGTCCAGCATCCGCGGCTCCTCGACGACAGCGCCCACCGCGCCCCCTTCAGGATCGGCGACATCATCAGCACGTCATCGATCTCCGCGTGGGGGGACTCCGACAGCCACGCGGGTGTCGCCTACGCCGACGGCGACACCTCGACGATCTCCCTCTACCAGGGTGACCAGCTGCTCGGCGAAGAAGTCAACGAACGGATCGTCACCGTCGAAGGCCTACCGACGGATCCGCTGCCGTACCGGATCGTGGTGGAGGGTAAGCGTGATCTGCCGGGCCGGCCGTACTCGACCCGGACCCGTACCGAATGGGGATTCACCTCCGGCACCACGGACTACAGGGTCCTCAGCCCTCTGCCGCTCATCCAGCTGGACTACGCGGTGGACACCGACCTCTCCGGCCGGGCGAGCCGGCACGGCGCGCTGACCGTCACTCCCTCGCACTTCAAGGGCGCGACGGGTGCCGCCTCGGTCCGCACCGTGGGCCTTGAGGTTTCCTACGACGACGGCGCCACCTGGCACCGGACGACCCTGCGCCACTCGGGGACGGACTGGAAGACGTCGCTCGACGCCCCCTCCAAGGCGAGGTTCGCGAGCCTGCGGACGACCGCACGGGACACCCATGGCAACAGCGTCAGCCAGACCGTGATCCGCGCCTTCGGTCTCAAGTAGGCGAGTCGGGCCTCGGCTCGACCTGTGAGCCCCTGTTCGCACCCTCGCGAACAGGGGCTCCTTGGTGTGCGGTGTCGGCGGAGCGCTACGGGTGCGACGATCGACCGCGTGATCGACGGGGTTGACGCCCACACCCCGATCCAGCTCAAGGGCCACCCCTGCTCCGGTCATCCGGCGACCGAGCGACGGAAGGTGGGCCGGCGCATCCGAAACGCCGTCCGGGCACGGTGCGCCCATCCAGCTCAAGGGCCACCCCTGCTCCGGTCATCCGGCGACCGAGCGACGGAAGGTGGGCCGGCGCATCCGAAACGCCGTCCGGGCACGGTGCGCCCATACGAACGAACCGCCGGCCGGCCGGGAACATCAGGGACGGAATCGCGGTTGATCGGTCCATGGCTTCTGAGACACGCGAGGAATTCGGGCGGATCGGCATCTGGAGCGGTGCGCTGCACCGATCGCGGGTCGACGACGCGGGCAGGGAAGCGATCGAGGAAGCGGTCGCCGAGCTCGAAGATCTGGGATACGGCACGCTCTGGCTCGGGGGCAGCCCCTCACCCGACGACGCCGCGGCGGTCGTCGACGCCACCCGTACCGTCACCGTGGCCACCGGCATCCTGAGCATCTGGGAGCACACGGCTGAGGAGGTGACGGCGCGGCTCGCGGGGCTCGACGCGAGCGCGCATGGACGATTCGTCCTCGGCCTGGGTGTCAGCCACGGTCAGTTGGCGCCGCGGTACGCGAAGCCGTACAGCGCGATGGTGGCCTACCTCGACGCCCTCGACGCCGTCGCCCCGTCCGCGGATCGGGGTCGTCGGGTCCTGGCGGCGCTCGGCCCGAAGATGCTGAGGCTCGCGACGGACCGGGCGCTCGGCGCACACCCCTACCTCGTCACCACCGAGCACACGGCGGAGGCACGCGAGGCACTCGGTCCGGACGCACTGCTCGCCCCCGAGCTGTCCGTCGTACTCGACACCGATCTCGACCGGGGCCGTACCACCGCGCGGAACATGCTGAGCCGGTACCTCCAACTGCCCAACTACACCAACAATCTGCTGCGCCTGGGCTTCACGGAGAGCGACTTCGAGGACGGCGGCAGCGCACGTCTCCTGGACGCCCTCTTCGCCCTGGGCGACACCGAGCGGGTGCGCGCCCGGACCCGGGAGTACTTCGACGCAGGCGCCGACCACATCGCTCTCCAGGTGCTGACCGCCGACGAGAGCGGAGCCGGTCTGCCGCGGGCCGAATGGCGTGAGCTTGCCGCGGCGTTCGCCGACGAGCTGTAGAAAGCCGTTCGTGCGGGGCGCGTGGGCGGCGGCCCGCACAGCCAGCGCTTCGGCCTGCCCCTGCGCCGGTGCCATTCCTCGTTCGTCAGATCACCACGACCCATGACCAACTACACGGCAGGGCAGGCCGAACTCTCGTGATCCACCGGACAGGCTTTAGTGCTGGATTCCTCTTTGGCTGGGTATATGTCCTGGTGGCGGGGTAGTTGCGGGTGCTCGGGGGCGGGTGCTGGGCGATGGTTTTGTGGGCACGGCCGGAACGTGACGGGGATGAGCGGGCTGTCGTCCGCCGGCTGGCGCGGGCACGGAAGGCGCCGCGGGATGTGGTGATGCGGGCCCGGATGATCGGGTTGAGCTGGTCGGGGCAGCGGGTGCCGGCGATCGCTGCGGAGCTGGGCTGTAGCCAGAAAACAGTTCGCTGTGGGCTACACCGCTTCAACGGCGCCGGCCTGCTGGGGCTGGAGGATCTGGGCGGGCAGGGCTGCAAGAGGCGGATCACCGAGCAGGAGCGGTCCCGGATCATTTCCCTGGTCAAGACCGTGCCGCCGGGGCGGCTGCGGTGGGAGCCCGTCGGGGAACTGTGGGCCTTTGACGAGTCCGGGCCGGCCGAGTGGACGCTGGACTCTCTGGCCGCGGCAGCACAGGATGAAGGGATTGAGGTGGGTCGCTCGCAGGTGCGCCGCATCTTGCCTGCCGAGGGGGTGAGATGGCGTCGCACCAGGTCGTGGATGCGGTCGAAGGACCCGGACTTCGTCCCAAAAGGACAAGGATCATCGGCCTCTGCACCCAGCCGCCCGACGACGTGACGGTGATCTGCGCCGACGAGCTGGGGCCTGTGATCCCACGAACGTTCTCGCCTACACCCGCCTGGTCACCCGAGGGGCACCGGATCAAAGCGGAGCTCGACTACAGCCGCGGACCGGAGAAGACCTGGGTCTAAGGCGGCCTGCGACCGGCCGACGGCCAGGCCCTCACCATGACCGCGTCCTCCCGCAACAGCGACTTCCACCAGCGGTCTCTGCAGCAGGTCGAGGATGCCAACCCGACCGGCCAGATCTGGATCGTCACCGACAACCTGTCCAGCCACAACAGCCTGTCCACCCGGACCGCTCGAGGACCACCCCCGCATCCACCACGCATCCATCCCCGTCGGAGCGTGCTGGCTCAACCTGCAGGAAGGCTGGTGGCGCATCTTCCGCAAGGCCGCCCTCGCCGGCCGATCCTTCGCCAACCCCGACGACATCGCATACGCCACCACCCTCGCGACCAGCCAACTCAACTCCCGCGCGAAGCCATGGATCTGGGGCAGACCGACACCCCCGACCCGATGACTACGACGCCGATATGGTTACAGAATTTGCGGAATCCACCACTAGGCGATCCCCTGCCCGTGGCCAGCGTCCCAGCACGCTGGCCGAGGTGTTGCGGATCCGCTCATCCGCCCGGCTGGGGCGCCTCTGATGACCTGCAGAACTCCGTCAACTCCGGCGGGAACGCCGCGGCCTCGTAGAGGGCGACCGCGTGGAGGACGATGGGCGCGGCCGCCTCCCCCTCGGGGTCGTCCTGCGTGAGGCTGCGCGGGGTCTCCGAGTCCGCAGGCTGCACAGCAGGACCGTCGCCTTCACGATCACCAGGAACAGGCCCACGCCCAGGTCAGCCCGGCGCCCAGGCCCCACCCTGCATCCAGTAAGAAGCCTGCGCCGGCATCCATCACCGTCACGCACAGACCCGACAGACCCACTGCCGTGTAGAGGAGCAAGCCGGGTGAGAGGGGGACTCCATGTCCAGGATTACCCTCGCCCGGCCGTGACGCGGTGATCCGTCACCGCGTTGGGGACGGCAGCGCCATTTTCGTCCTTTCGAGGCGCACGACCCCGGGCCCCGGCTCCTGGGCCGGCCCCGGGGCCCGGCTCACCACCGGTCGGAAATCGCACGTCCCCAGGGTCGATCTGCTCCACAGCGATCCTGCGGCACCCGTCTGGCTGTCTCGGCATCCTTGCACGGAATGTCACCTGGACGGCGCCCGACCCCGGTTTCTGCAGCCGTTGGCGGCAGGGCGCGCCGTGAGAGTCGAAGCGCGTCCGATCGCCTGACTGGCCCGATGGGCCTGCGCGTGCACCCGTTCGCTGAAGATGCCCTGATGAGAACCTGTCCCCAGGTGCTGGCCACTCCCCTCGAGCGGGAACTTCCACGAGCCGATCACAGGGTCTCGGCGCACACGTCCAGCGGCAAACGAGGCGTGCCCGGCCCGTCCGTCGGCCCACCCGATGCGGCGCAGACTGCAGGACGGGTTCGCAATCACGGTGGAGAGGGTGAGCCTGTCGGGCGACCATGACGGGATGAACCTGAACACGGTCGGCAGGCACCACGACGGCAGGAGTCTGTACACCGGCGAGGCCGTCCTCCAACGGGCGTCGTTCCCTGCCGGACCACACCCCGGCGAGCTGATGAAGAAGTGGATCCACATCACGCGGGACGACGGCACCATGCAGTGGGCCTACGACGGCAAGCCGCTGTACACCTTCGTCAAAGACAGGAAATCCACTTCCACGTCCGCGTGACGGCGACGGCATGCCAGAGAGCCTCCACGTCGCTTGTGGGCGGGTATGAACGTGGAGGATGCGCTCAACGTCAGCCGCCGCCTGAACGAGTTTCGCGCCCGCTCCGTCCTTCCGTGCGCCCACTCAGATGGCCCTTCACTGCGCTGTCGCGAAACGAAAACGTGCCACCGGCGCCTGCCCTCGACTCGCTGTTGCCTGTCTTCGACGCGGATGGACTCGCTCTCCACTACCGGGTCGTCCTGCTCCTGCAGGTCTCGGCGTGCGTCTTTGCGGGCCTCAGGTCTACGGTCTGCGTGACGGGCACCGCGTTCGGCAGGTCGTCCCGGGCAAGGTCGACGTCCGCCACCGTGGTTATTCGGGCAGGCAACTGCACGTGGCAGTACGGGCACTCGATCATCATGACGTTCAGGCGCACGGGAACTCCTTTCTTCGCCGCCTGGTGAGCGGCATGCTCGCGCGACCGCTCGGCCACCGCGTCAGGGCTCAGCCGTGGGGCATAGCGGTATACGGCGGTTGTCCCGTGCACGCCGTCGTACTCGTAGGTGACGCGCTTTCGTGCGCGCGGAACGCCAGCAATTGAGGTGCTTCCGAGGGCGAGGCGGACCAGGGCGGGTGGTGGATGCCACTCAGCGGCGGCGGGACCGCCTCCTTCGGCGTCGTCTCTTCGCCGATGCGGATCACGGGCGGAGCAGCAGTGTTTTGACCCTGACGTCTTCCTTGGCCTGGAATTCTGCGTAGGCGTACAGATCGTCCAGATGATCGTCAGCGAATTCGTCATCGACGCACGAAAGCAACCCCGCAGCGCCGACCGCCAGAGCCCCGGATCCCGCTCACCTCGGCGAGCACGGCCCGGAGATCGAGCGGATCACCGGAGCCCACGCACACGCCGAGTACGGGCGCACCCGGGGAAAGATCGTGATCTGCATGTGAAGAGGCCGATCCGGACCCGGACAGGCCACGGGTAGGCAACTCGCAACGACCTGCGCGGCAGGCGTGCCCTCGATCGGTACCGGCGAGCAGGGGTCCGAAGCGGGCGAATCTCCATGGCACCTCGTCCTTTTCCGGACGCGTTTGGCCACTTCACCTGCGGTTCGGCCGCCTGGAGGCCGACGCGACCATTATCGAAGCCTTCACATCGTCGCTGACCGAGCAGACCACCCAAGAGCGACGTCTCGAGGACTGCTCCTGTCCTCCGCCTCGATCCACCTCTGAACGGTCATCGGGAGAACGGAGCGGGCGCCATATCCCGCGTAACACCTCACCGGGGCAGGCGCTTTCGGCCGCGGCCGAGGCGCAGCCCGAGGATGACCAAGTCAGCGACCAGGACCACCACGCCGAGAACCAACAGGTAGAACAGGCCCTTCGCGACCACTCCAATGATGCCGAGCACGATGGCCACAATGACCATCAGGAGAAAGAGCGCCATCCGTGTCACCTCGTGGCGGGAAAAGTTGACGGAGCATCAGCGGCGGGCGAGCCGACGTTCGCCGCCCGCACCCATCTGGTAGGCGAGCCCGTAGTGCGCGAAGACCGCCTTTTCGTCCTCTGCGAGCAGTTCGCCGTCCGTGCCGATCGAGGGGGCTTCTTTGACCTGCTTTTTGCCGTAGGCAATCTTCAGATACCCGGGACCGACCGCCGCGGCGCGCAGTGGGACGAACACCAGCCGGTGCCGGGTCGGCAGGCCGACCGTGACAGTCGCGAAAACAGGCTGGTCCGTAGCCGTGTCGACGTAGAGCGCTTCCAGAACGCCGATCTTGTGCCGGTCGTGGTCGATCACGTCGTGGCCTCGCCATTCCCTGATGTCTTCGGCCTCGAACACGGGACCCCCTCTGTTGTCGCAGGTCAGCTGAAGGCACTGTCCCGTCTTTGCTCCTCCCTCTCTCCTTACCTGCCGATGCCGCCTCACACCTCGAATGGGAGAACTTGCGTCAGGAGCTGGGCTTCGGGTCGGGCATGACGTGCCGGCGGAGCCCGGCCGCCTGGAACGAGGCCGGCGTCCGGGACCAACTGCACGTGCTGCTGCTGGAGAAGCTGCGGTCGAAGGACCAGTTGGACTGGTCCCGGGCGGTGATCGGTCCCTCCCGTGTCAGGGCCGCCGGCCGGGGCCCGAAGCAGGCCGAGCCCGGTCGACCGAGCGCGGCCGGGCAGCGAGCACCACCTCATCGTCGACGGGCAGGGCATCCCGCTCGCGGTGTCACTGACCGACGGGAACCGCAACGACCTCACCCAGCACCTGCTACTGCTACTGCTACTGCAAGATCCCGCCCGTCGCGGGCCGCGTCGGCAGGCCGCGCAGGCCCCCCCGACGCGTTGCCCGCTGACCGGCTACGACCACGACCGGTACCAGCGCCTGCTCTGGACGCGAGGGGCTGGCCGAGTTCGAGGCCGGGTGGACGGAACTCACCGCATCCATGGACCGCGAGATACGCGCAGTCTCCGCCGCAGACGCATGGTGAGCGCTCAGCGTTCCTTGATCCTCCGGCCGCGCCGCGTGCCGTCTCGGTCGCCGTTCACGAGCGTGCGGGACCGGCGGTGACGGTGGGGTGGTGTTCGCGTGGCGAACAGCGCTGAGATCTCGGCTGCAGGGGTCATGGCCGGTGCTTGGGATTCAGGCCTCACTGGACGGACTGTCGGGCGGCTTCGGTCTCGGTGGTGGCACCGGCCGTGGTGAGATTGCCACTCGCGGTTTCCAGGTGGGCACGAACGAACCACTGGAACTGCTCCAGGTCACGGAGTTGTTCAATCAACAAGTCCTCAGTGACCGGGTCGATCTCCGCCACGGTCTTGATCAGTGCGCGCAGATCCTCGAGCACGCCGGTGTACACGAGATTGAGCGCGCCGAGGTGTGCGATGGCATCGGCGCGGCCCACGCTGTAGTCCTTCCACGTTCGCTGTTCGACCAGTACACCCGGCGTGCCATAGGCAACGCCTCCGAGTGCAGCCATCCGTTCGGCGACGTCGTCGGCCATGTCACGGACGCGGTCGACCTGCGGGTCAAGCATCTCGTGCACGGCGATGAAGTGCGGGCCCACTACATTCCAGTGGACGTGCTTCAGCGTGAGGTGGAGATCGTTGAGCGCGTGCAGGCGCTGCTGCAACAGCTCGATCACCGAGCCGGCGTCCTGCGCCGCGAGGCCCGGGACGGTGTAGTGGGGGGTGCCTTCGATACCCATGGCAATTTCTCCTGTCTTATGCATTTTGCCCCCTTCGACTACCCGTGATGGAAGTGGTCAACCAGACGAAAGCCATCGCCTGCACTGTCGCGGCGAAACCGGCCGAGCGGTGGTCCCGTGTACACGGGCAAGGATGGGCCGGCATCTGGCCCGCAGCGGCTCGCGTCCGTGTGCAGACGGTCGCACCACCCACCCGCCGGCCTGCTCGGGCCCCCCGGCTACGGCAGCCGTGCTCGGCGTAGCGGCAGGATGAGCGGTACCGTGGCCCCTGTCCGCACCGCTGGACGGCTTCGGCGCAGCCGCGCACACCTGCGGAGGATGCGCGACGCCGTTGCGGCCACGGCACAACCGAGCTCACGACGGCAGGGATCGCCAGTTCCGGCTGGGACAAGTGGACGCTGACCGAGGGAATCGTCACGATCAACGCACTTCATGGTGAGCAGCAGCGACCGTCACGACAGGCCAAGGGCATTCTGAGGCGGGCGGCGCACGGAACCCTCCGCACGTTGTTCCCCCCTTCGGAAGTCGGACGTCGAAAGCACCAAGACCTCGATTCAGCTCTGGCGACCGGCTATCCGCCGGCCTGCGGTCACGCAAATCCGTCGGCCGCGGTGCCCCGCACAAGTCGGAACCGAGGGCTGCTCCCGAGAAAGCCGGGTGCTGCCCGGGTGCGTCAACTTGAGGCAGCTGCTGTCGTGTTGCCCGGGTCAGGCGTCGGGTGTGAGAGGACCTCCTCGCCGAGCTCCGTAGTGTGAACGCCCTGGGCTTCTCCCGGATCCGCAGCCGGACGCTGCACGCAAGTCGTGCCCTCCCCTCGAAGCCGGTGCCAGTTCACGGCGGAAGGACAACACCGTCTTGTGGTGAAGATCGACGCGCACGGGTCCGTCGGTGCTGCCCCCATCGAGCCAGCCCTCGCAGAGCCGCGTTGCTTCCTCGATCGGGGACGGTCCACAGAGTCTGGCCCCTCACCCCCCAGCGTTCCAACAGGGCGTTGGCAGCCATGAAGCCGCTCGTCGCCGCGCGCTCCATCAGCGCCACCGGCAATTCCGTGCGGACCAAGTCACCGGCAACCATCAGGCCTGGGTCGGAAGTTCGGACGGCCGGACGGTCGGTGTACGCCGCGACCGAAAACAGCGGGCAGTCGGCCCGCCACTCGTGCCGCTCGTCGACGACCGTTGCCGCACTGGTCTCCGGATACACGGTGTGCAACTGCGCCAGCAGGCGCTTCTGCTCCACATCCCGGGCCGCGCCCCTGGACTGCGCATAGGCGTGCAGCTCCACCACTGATCCTCCGGTGCGGGCGGCCCAGCGGGACGCCTCGCCCTCCCATCTCTCCATGACGCTGACGTTGTCCAGTGTCCCGTAGCCGCTCGTGCCCAGGAAGCCGGGCCGGTCACGGGCCACGGGCCGGTCGAGCCAGAGCCGAGAGACCAGGAACGGCGGCGCGTTGCGCAGTCGGGCCACTCGGTCGCGCCACGGGGCATCGGCAAGGCGCGGGGAGCGACTGACGACGGATCGCAGGCCGGCCGTGTCCACGGCCAACACGACTGTGTCGTGACGTTGCTCTTCGTCGCCGGTGATGACGTCGAAGCAGCCGTCTGGTGTGGGCTCGATGGTGTCAACGGCTGTGGAGGTGCGTACGTCTACGCCATGGCTCCGCAGATAGTCGCCAAGCGGTCCCCAGAGGGCTTCGGGGAAGGGCTCGTCGGGCACGTCGAAGAGGAGTCCCTCGGCGGAACCGAGGAAGTAGATGTGGAACATCAGCACCATCTCCGCCGCCGACAGCTCCCGGGGATCGGCGAAGAAGCTGCGGGAGAACACCTCGAATGCCAAATGGTGCGCAGCTTCCGGGAAACGGACTGATTCCAGGAACTCCTGGGCGCTGAGGGCGTCGAGGCGCTCGTACACGTCGGGGACGCGGACGTCGAGCAGGGGAAGTGCCGCGACCGGGTTCATGCGGGCGAGATCGCGGATACCGAAAGTGGGACTGAGGGCAACGAATCCGAGCGCGCTCCAGGGCGGGGTCCTCGGCACGCGGCGAAAGCTCTCCTCCAGTCCTCCCCTGTGGCGCAGCGGATAGTCGGTGAGGCGGGTCAGGCGCTCCAGGCCGGGATCGGTGCGCCGCAACAATGCGCGCAGGTTGTAGTACTGGCGGAAGAAGGCATGAAAGCCGCGGCTCATCGTCGCCGTGCTGCCGTCGCGGAGGCGGACCGGCCAGCCGGCGAGGCGCCCCCCGAGGACCGGTTCACGCTCGTAGAGCGTGACGCCCACACCGCGTTCGGCCAGGACGGTCGCGGCTGCCAGGCCGGCGATCCCGCCGCCCACGACAGCGGTTGTCGGCCGTCGTTCACCGTCGACCCGCGGCGCCCCGGGCCGGGGAGCCAGCATCCGGGCCCGTCGGTCCTTGCCAGGACGCTCCGCGTCCTGGGGCTGCGGGGTCCTCACCGGTCACCGGCCGTGCCGTCGACCGCACGCCTGGCCACGATGGTGTGCGTGATGCCGGTCTGCCAGCCCGGCAGGGGCAGGACACGGACGTGGTCGAAGCCGGCCGAACTGACGCGGGCAGCGAACTGGCCGGACGTGTCGAAGTCGACCACGCTGCGCCAGAGATGGCGGTACAGCTGTCCGTCTCCGAGGGCGGTGGCCACAGGCAGCACGATGCCGCCGCACACCAGGGTCCACGCCCACAGGTGGGGAGCCCGGCCACTGAGCATGTATTCGTGCACCGCCAGTCGCCCGTGTGGTGCCAGTACGTCGTGCACGGTAGCGAGGACACCGTCCGGGTTGGCCGCGTTACGGACGAGGTAAGCGGCGAACACTGCGTCGAACGGTCCCTCGACCCCTGCCTCCGCCAGCCGTTCCGCCGGCGTGTGCACGAAGGTGACACCGCCGGTCCACGGCTTCGTGACTGCCCGCTTCAGCATGCCGGCGGAAGCGTCGACCGCCGTGATCTGCGCGGCGGGAAACACGGTTGCGAGGGCCGCAGTCGAGGCGCCGGTACCGCAGCCGAGATCCAGCACGCGCATACCCCGGCCACAGTCCGGCAGAGCGAGCCGGCGCGCGGAGCGGCGCAGGTCACGGTGGTATCCCGGGTTGAAGGCCACCAGCATGTCGTATCTGCGAGAGGCGTGGTTGAACGCGGAGGCCAAATCCTCGTCGCGCAGCAAGGTCATGCGGTCTCCCTGAACGGGTGCACGGGCGGGCCGGTCGGCGCGCTCACGGCTCGGGAAAGGGGCGGCGGGGCAGGTAGAGGAGTTCTGCGGCAGAGCGGAGCATGGGCAGCAGGGGAGTGCGCATCCCCACAAGAAGGTCCTCGTGGAGGCGGGTGCGACCGTCGAGGAAGCGCAGTAGCCGCTCCATCGGCACCTGCGAGAACAAGCGCGCGAAGAAGGCGGCGCCCTCGACCCGGCCGCTCGCCAGGGCACGCAGCATGACAGCGTCCATGGCGCGGGAGCGCGCGGAATGGGCGGGCGGCGGCAGCGGATGCCGTCCTGCCAGCAGAGCACCGGCGACAGCCTGGGTCTGACGTTGCACGGCCGTGAAGGTGTAGCCGGTCGACGGCCGGGTCGCGCCTCCAGCGGTGCCGATACGAAAGACGGTCGGCGCGGTCTGCCGGGCGAACGGCGCGTCGGTCATGGGGATGACGCCCGTCTCGGCCGAGACGACCTCGAGCCCGGTCAGACCGAGAACCACCTCGGTGTAGTGCCGCAGCGCGCTCTGGTAAGCAGGCTGCGAAAGAACGGCGGAAGAGAACTCCGTGTATTCCACAAGGGCCTCGCGGCGGCAGGTGGGCAGGACGTAGCCGAACGACAGGCCTCGCGGGGGCTGCGGCGTCCGGAAGTCCATGAGCTCCACGGTGCCGACGTCGAAGATCGGCCTGTCGGAGCGGACAAAGCAGCCATGGAAGTGCTGCAGCAGTGTCGTACGGGCCGCCGGGAGGCTACCGAGTGGGCGGGAGTCGAAGACCCAGCTGGCGCGCACGGTGAGTGGACGTCCGTCAGCGGTACGGGCGTGGACGTGCGCGCCGCCGGCGATACCCTCCACAGCCTCCACGGACGCCTCGATGCGCTGGACATCGCCGCTCTCCGCGAGGTCACGAGCGATCAGGCCCTCGAAGTCGTCCGAGCGGATCATCTTGTACCGCAAGGGCGCGATGCCGCCCACGATCGCCTGACCACTCGGTGTGCGCACCCGCAGCTGCTGCCACGAGGCGGTCACGGCCGCGTCGTACAGTCCACGGTCCGGCTCCCAGAAGCACCACGTACGGCTGGGCGGACGCAGTGGCCCCGGCGGAGCGTTGACCAGGACCACCGACAGCCGACGTGATCCAGGCGCGGGACACGACAGCCGGTGCGCCAGGGACAGACCCGCGGCTCCTGCGCCCACGATGGCGATGTCCGCCTCGAGCACGAGTGCTCCCTCCTCCGGCGCGTCCCCACAGGCGCTGTCGCAAGCTTCCCTCCTCACGTCACCCTCCGGATGCAGGCCACGCCGGCGAGTAGACCGAGCGGAGGAGTCCCGCGCCCGGCCACGGCAATCACCAGGACCGAGGTCGTGGGACCCCGTGGTGCCCGTTCCCGGAGTCCCACGACCTCGGTCCCCCTGCGCCCGGCATCGAGTCGCCCCACTTTCCCCCGTATGGCGCATCAGAGTCCGCCGCCGACGCGGAATGCGTTCAGACAGAAGGCAGATCCGATCACGTCGAGAGGCACCGGGATGCGCTCCAACAGGGCGGAGAAGCAGCATGCGGCTGAGCCGGCGCGCCACCCTTCCTCCGCGTCCCCCACCGCGGGACACACGTACCTCGCAAGTACCGCGGAAACTCCGGCCCGCCGACACGACGACGTGCGCGCTCCCACGGACGTGCACGATGTTTCCATCATCGACGATGATGTCCCTGGGGCTGTAGGACGCCTTCTCGGCCACCTCCTGGCCCAGCGCACCGCACAGGCCACCCTTCTCGACCCGGTCTTCGCCCATGACCTGGCCGCACGGGTCGCACGCTTCACCCTGAACGGCGGCAAGCGCATCCGGTCCCAGTTCGCGTGGTGGGCGTTGCGCGCAGGTGGCGGGGAGGCCCGCGACACGGAGGCCGCACTGCGGATCGGCGCGGCCCTGGAACTGATCCAGACGTGTGCACTGGTCCACGACGATGTGATGGACGGCTCCCGGCTGCGCCGCGGGCGGCTCGCTCTGCACGCGGACGTTGAAGCCCAGTACGCAGACGCGACCCCTCCCCCACATGGCACGCGCTTCGGCGAGGCGTCAGCGATCCTCGCCGGGGACCTGGCGTTGGCCTGGGCGGACGACGTGCTCGCCGACACGGAGTTCACGGCGGACACCGGGCGGCGGGTGCGGGGCCTGTGGAGTTCCATGCGCATGGAGATGGTCGCCGGGCAGTACATGGACATCCATGGACAGACCACCTCGTCGCGCTCCTCGGCGCGGGCCATCCGCGCCGCCTGCCTCAAGAGCGCCCTGTACTCGGTCGAGCGACCGCTGGCGCTCGGGGCCGCCCTCGCGGGCGCGGACACGGCCACGACCGCGAGCCTGTGCGCGGCCGGCCGGTGTGTGGGGATCGCCTTCCAGCTGCGCGATGACCTCCACGACGTATTCGGCGCTCCGCAGCGGACCGGCAAACACTCGGGCAGCGATATTCGCCTCGGCAAACCCACCTACCTCGTCGCCGTCGCGCAAGCACGGGCCGAGGCCGAAGACGACCACCGTGCGCTCGCGGTCCTGCGGCACTCGCTCGGCTGCACCGACCTGTCCGAGTCCGGCCTCTCCACAGTGCGGGACGTCCTGGTGTCGACCGGTGCGCGCGACAGGGTAGAGACGAAAATCGACCGGCTGGCCGCCCAGGCCATACGCCACCTCGACACGGCGGGACTGCACCCTGACGGCCTCCGACGCCTGCGCGACCTCATGCATTCCGTCGTCACGTCGGCCACCCCACCGCACCCGTCCGGATCACCCGGCAGCGAGGTCGGCATGCCTGTGTCACACCTGCTCACCGCCGTAGCCGAGAGGGCCCCCCGATGACCAGGACGATCCGAGGACGCACGGACCACATCGTGGTCATCGGCGCCGGCCTCTCCGGGCTTTCGGCCGCCCTCCACCTGCTCGGCGCCGGACGCCGCGTGACCGTGGTCGAGCGCGACCCGCTGCCCGGCGGGCGCGCCGGGCGCCTGGTGCGCGGTGGGTATCACATCGACACCGGTCCCACGGTGCTGACCATGCCCGACCTCGCCGAGGAAGCGTTCGCCGCGGTCGGCGAGAGCCTGCGTGACCGTGTCGACCTCATCCCCCTCCACCCGGCCTACCGGGCGCGCTTCGCCGACGGAAGCAGCCTCGACGTACACACCGGTCCCGACGCCATGGAAGAGGAGATCGAGCGCTTCGCCGGCGCAGCTGAGGCAGCCGGCTATCGTCGCCTGCGCGACTGGCTCGAGCAGATGTACCGGATGCAAATGCGCCAGTTCATCGACGTCAACTTCGACTCCCCGCTCCGGCTGCTGACCCCCGACCTGACCCGGCTCGCGGCTCTCGGCGGGTTCGGCCGGCTGGACGCCCACGTCGCCCGCTACCTCCACGACGAGCGTCTGCGGCGCGTCTTCACCTTCCAGGCCCTGTACGCGGGCGTATCACCGGCGCGAGCCCTTGCCGCCTACGCCGTCATCGCGTACATGGACACCGTCGCCGGCGTGTACTTCCCCCGGGGCGGCATGCACGCCGTACCGCGGGCCATGGCTGATGCCGCCGCCGAAGCCGGCGCCGACCTGCGTTTCGGACAGAACGTCACGCGGCTGGAACGCTCCGGCGGCCGGGTCACCGCGGTCGTGACCGCCCAGGACCGCATCCCGTGCGACGCCATCGTCCTCACACCGGACTTGCCCGTCGCCTACCTCCTCCTCGGCCGCCGACCACGCCGACCGCTGCGGATCAAACATTCTCCGTCAGCCGTCGTCCTGCACGTCGGTACCGACCGGACCTGGCCTGAGCTGGCCCACCACACCCTCTCGTTCGGCGGGGCCTGGCACCGTACGTTCGAGGAACTGACCAAGACCGGCGAACTCATGAGCGATCCGTCATTTCTCATCTCCCGCCCCACCACCACGGACCCCGGCCTCGCCCCGCCCGGCCACCACCTGCACTACATCCTCGCCCCCTGCCCCAACACGGACATCGGGCCGGCCGCAACCGAGTGGGGAGCACTGGCGCCGCGGTATCGCGACAGCATCCTCAAGGAACTGGAACAGCGCGGCCTGGACGGCATCGGCTCCGCCATCAAGGAACAATGCCTCGTCACCCCGGCCGACTGGCAAGCCCAAGGACATGCATCGGGCACACCCTTCTCAGTGGCCCACACCTTTACGCAGACCGGCCCGTTCCGCCCGCGCAACCTGGTCCACGGCACCGAGAACGCCGTACTTGCGGGCTGCGGGACCACGCCAGGTGTCGGCGTACCGACTGTGCTGCTGTCCGGCAAACTCGCCGCGGCCCGCATCACCGGTCGGACGAACCGCACCAGACGCAGCCGACAGCCCGTAGCGGAAGGGATGCCCGCATGACCGGCCGCGAACTCGATGCGGCCGGCATCACCGACCAGGCTCTGCGCGACGCCTACTCCCACTGCCGACAGCTCAACGCCCGGCACGGCAAAACGTACTTCCTCGCCACCCGGCTCCTGCCGATCGCGCGCCGCCCAGCCGTCCACGCGTTGTACGGCTTCGCCCGATGGGCCGACGACATCGTCGACTCCCCGGACACCCCGGTCGCCAAGGACGACCGCCCGGCAGAGCTTGACCGTCTCCAAGCGGCCCTGGAGCAGGGACTGCTGCATGCCGACGGTGCCCAGGGGCTCGTCCTCGCGCTCGCCGACACAGCTCGCCGGTACGCCATCGATCACCGGCACTTCAGCGACTTCCTGGCCTCCATGCGCAGCGACCTGACCGTCACCAACTACACGACATACAACGACCTGCAAAAGTACATGCACGGCTCCGCTGCGGTCATCGGGCTACAGATGCTGCCGGTCCTCGGCACCGTGGTCCCCCGTGATGAGGCCGCACCCCACGCGGCCGCCCTCGGCATCGCCTTTCAATTGACCAACTTCCTGCGGGACGTGGGCGAGGACCTCGACCGAGGCCGGGTCTACCTGCCCGCAGATCTGCTGCAGGCGCACGGCGCCGACCGGGAACTGCTGTACTGGAGCAGGAGAACCGGCCGCCATGACCAGCGCATCACCCAGGCCCTGAGGGCAGCCGAAGACCTTACCCGCAAGGTCTACCGCGAGGCGGCGCCGGGACTGACAATGCTCGACCCGGCGTCCCGCCCGTGCATCCGCACTGCCTTCGTTCTCTACGGCGCAATTCTGGACACCATCGCCGAGAGCGGCTACACGGTTGTGCACCACCGCGCCGTCGTTCCTCGCCGACGACGAGCCGCTGTGGCTCTGGACGGGCTGGTGCGCCTCGCGGCTGCCCGAACGGGGGCCTGGCGGGCCACGACTTCGGATCGACAGCGGTTGCCCGTCGCCGAAATTGCCCAGCCTTCGTCCAAACCGGCACCTCAGGTGGTCGCATGAATTCCGACCGCATCCCACCACGCAGATTCTTTCCGCTGTCTTTCCGCAGGGGCCCGGTGGCGTGGGACCGCCAGCGCCCGACCTGGCGCGAAGCCCGACCTGCCGTCATCGCCCAAGCGCTGAAGCGGGCGCAAGCACGCCCCTCGGGAAACTGGTACGTCGTGGGGGCCACCCAGGATGTTCGTGGCGATCGCCCCCTGGCTCGGACCGTCGCGGGCCTGGAGGTGGTCGTGTGGCGCGGGGCGGACGGCCGGCTCGTCGCCGGGCCCGGCGCCTGCCCTCATCTCGGCGCACCCCTCCGAGAAAGCCCCGTGCGCTGCGGAGTACTCGTGTGCCGATGGCACGGACTCAGCCTCGAAGGCGCACCGTTCGCGGGCTGGGAACCCCTTCCCGTGCACGACGACGGCGTCCTCACGTGGGTGCGCCTCGACAGCATCGGCGGCGAGCCGCCCCTCGACACACCAGTGGTACCCATCAGGCCGAAGGTCCCGGATGCGCTGTCAACCGTGTATGTGGGGGTGGGGACCTGCGACCCCCAGGACATCGTCGCCAACCGGCTGGATCCCTGGCACGGCGCCTGGCTGCACCCCTACTCCTTCGTGGATCTGACCGTCACCGAAGTGCCGGACGCCAGCAGGCCAGGACATGCCGAAGACGGTTTCACCGTCAATGTCTCCTTCAAGCTCGCCGGACGGTTCGTCGTCCCCGTACGAGCTGTGTTCACCGCCCCCGAGCCGCGTACGGTCGTCATGCGCATCACGGGGGGCGAGGGGCAGGGCTCCGTCGTCGAGACCCATGCAACGCCGCTGGGCCCTGACTCTCTGGACAGGCCGCGGACGGCTGTCATCGAGGCGATCGTGGCGACCTCGGACCGCTGCGGGTTCGCCGCGGCGCGCTCGGTGGCCACCGTCCTGAGGCCGCTCATGCGAGCCGCGGCCGGCAGGCTGTGGCGCGATGACCTCGCGTACGCCGAACGTCGCTGGCTCCTACGCTCCACGGGGCGCTTCCCCGGCTGAAGTGACTCCCTCTCTCCGCCCTGGGCGCCGGGCGGATCACGATATCCGGCCCGGAGACGAACACCTTCTGGAGCTGCGGGACCCCTCGGGGGAGCTGTTGCCAGGTGCCGAGTCGGCGGATGCCCTTCCAGGGACCTGTTCGGTCCTGGGGCTCGAAGGGGCCAGATGGCCCCGGCCGGCGCCGAAGCTGCCCCAACCTGCAGGGGAAGGCGGCCAGCGGTGCCGACAGGCAAAAGCCGTGGGGCCCGCCCCGGGATCGGCGTGCTCCTGATGGTCGTCGGGCCCGTGCCGAGTCGGCGTCGCTTGGTGCTTATGGCGGGAGTCTGCCGCCCGTACACGAGCCCGGGCACCGACCCGCCGCAGCGCGGAGGCCGCCGGCCGACACGCAGCCTCACCTCGTCAGGCCCTCGATCCCCCGAGGCGCTCTCCTTTCCCGTCCTGACCATCCGGGAGAGACGGCAAAGGAGAGCGCCGAAGGGGATGAAGCTCCTGTAGACGCGGAGCAGCCGGTGAGCGAGGACCAGCTACGCAGTCGGCCGCCCACCTGCAACCCTGCTCGTGAACCGCCCCGTTGCGCAACAGCCCGGCGCCGCCGAGGCCCGACCACAGGCCCGACTGCAGCAGGCAGCAGCGTTGCACCGCCGGTGCGCACCACGCACAGCCCGACCGGTGAGACTGCGTAACGACCGGACGCAGGCGGAAGGACCGCACTGGTGGGGGCGGTGCTGGGTCCACACCACCGCCCCCACCAGCCGCACGAAATGCTCTCCCCTGCGCAGCCGGCGGAGCGACCGCACCGTGTGGGCGGCGGACAGGCCACACCGTGCGCCATGACAGGGGCCCGCAGGCTCAGGCGTCGCCGACCCGCGTCGTGGTCCGGCACAGCGTGTGAACGCTCCGGGACAGGGGACTTTCGTAGAGCAGGGCCATCTGTGTGCAGCGCTCCCCGCGACGGCCTGCCCCGGTCCAGGTGCCCATGGTCCGGCCACGTGCCAGGGGAACCGCCCCCGCCACGGCCGGGCAGTGCCAGGTCAGGGCAGGTTGCCCTTCTCGCACACCTGCCGGGCCACCTCCCGAAGCTTGACGTCGTTGTCCTGCGAGTAGCGGCGCAGTGCAGCGAATGCCTGTTCCTCGGTCAGGTGCAGGCTGCTCATGATGCTCACCACCCATACCCACACCGGACCTGCCGCCGGGACGGGTCGGCGAACCGAAATGGGACGGCATTCGCGCGCTGCTCCACACCAAAGCAGGCCGGGCGGTGCTGCGTTCCCGCCGCGGCACCGCAGTGAGGCCGGTGTTCCCGGACATCGCGGCGGCCGCGGCGCAGCCACGGGACGCCACCGCGCTCGACGGCGAGCTCGTCGTGTGGGAGAAGGGCCTGGCTCCCCGACTCGGTCGCTGCTCCCCCATCTGCTCGGCACCAGCTCACTCAGCAGTCCGCCAGCGTGTAACCGACCCGTCGCTCAGCGAGGCGCCATGCGCGGACCGCCAGGCCGACTTGGCGGCCGCGCACGGCTGGGCACCCCTGCAATGCGTACGTAGCAGGATGCTGATGCGAAGGGCGCACCAGTCGAAGCGCGCCGCGCTTGTGCACACCGACGCTCCCGGTGCTTGCCGCTCCGCCGCCCCGGGCCGGGTGGCGGCGAGGGCGCGGTCTGCGGGAATTCGTCCAGTGACCGTGAAGAGCGCGGGCGGCGGGTGCTTGGGCGACGCGCGGAGGTCACCTCGTTCAATGTCTCCCGCGGCTTGTGCTTGAGGGGCATATCGCGCCTGCCAGAGTCCGCGAAAGCTGCTCGGGTACTGCGCCTGGTCGGTGGCGAGGTGGGCCTGCGCTCCGAGAGCAACTTACGGGGAGAGGGTTTCCGGCCGGTGTACACCGGGTGCCACACGCCACGCGGCATGTTCAGAACGCCGGCCCGCAACGGGCCCTCTGCCTCAGGACCGGTTCTGAAGCATGCTGGTGATCGCGCGGGTGAACTCGGCCGGCTGCTCGACGTGGCCGAAGTGGCCACTGTGTTCGAGCACTGTCAACCGAGCCCCGGGAATGGCGTCCCGGAGCATCACGGCCCAGCGCGGGCCGCAGATGAAGTCCCGCCGTCCGGCGATCACGACGGTCGGCGTGGTGACCGCGCCCAGCCGGTCGCGGACGTCGAACGGCTCCGAGCTGGGCGCGGTGGCCGGCTCGGCGGCAATACGTATGCCAGACACGAAGTCGGCGAACTCCTCCCGTCGGGCCCAGAAGTCGGCGAAGTAGACCGGCAGTGCTTCGCGCAGTCTCCTGCTGACCTGCTCGTCGTCGGCTGCGTCGAGCGCGCTCTGGAAGGCTCGGGGAACGCCGGCCGCCTCGGGCTGGTCGGGGTAGAGATCCGGATAGGCGTTCAGCCCTGCCATCGCGGCCGTCCACCAGTCTGGGCCCGCGACCGGTGAGGTGTGGTACAGAACCAGGCCGGCCAGCCGGTCCGGGTGATCCAGGGCGTATTGCTGGGCGATAAAGCCCCCGTGCGAGTGGCCAAGCAGGTGCACCCGCGGCTCGCCGAGGTGGTCGATGAGGGCGGCCAGGAAGTGAACGTAGGTGTCCAGGCCGTAGGCCGTCGGGCTGTCTGACGATCCCGTGCCGACGGGCTCCGGGTAGACCACGGTGAAGTGCTTCTCCAGCTCGGGAGAGCGCAGGTAGGCGTAGCCGAAGCCGGGGCCTCCCGGATGGGCGACGAGCACAGGTCCGCTTCCCGCCACGTGGTACTTCATCCGGACGCCGTCGATACTGATGGAACTCATGCGAGGTGTTCCCTGCCCGTTCAAAGGGGTTATGCCTAAGCAGGTGGTGAGCAGCTTGCCGCCCTCGAAGGGCATGGCTGCACTCACGAAGACTCCCTGGGGTTAGGCCGACTGCGAGCGGCTGTCTTGCGCCCGCACTCCGAAGGTAGGCCGCCTCACCATTAACAACAAGTGCATGCTATGCACTCATCAAATTACCTGCATGCACTTGGATTTGAGCCTGAGGATTAGGCCGCAGTGTCCACGTGTACACCCCCTTCCGTGTCCCCGGCGCCCGCCGCGGCGACTGAGGGGAACCTCCGCGGCTGGGCGCAGAATGGATTCAGCAACGAATTCCTGCTCTCACCTGACTCACTCGGCAAAAATATCAGATGACCGGGAATGAAAAATAGGTTCTTCTAATGCCCGTTGCGCCATACAGAGGGATAATTCAGTTTCTCTCTCCCGCACTTGCTTGGGGGTGTTTTTTCGTGCGTAATATGCCGAAACAGCAACAGGGCTACCCGGGTAATCGGTAAGGGTATGCCCCGGCCCCCACAGAAATTGGCCTCTAGATGAAGCTGAAGTTCCCCCACGCGGCTCGCGGCCGCGGTTTGTCCGGCCTGATGGCCTCGGCTCTTGCCGCCACGGTCGCCACCACGATGGTCGCCCTGACCCCGACGCAGGCGCTCGCCATCGCCACGCCCGTGCCTCTGGCCACTGCCGCGAGTTTCTCGGTTCTGTCCGGTCAGGGAGTAACGAACACCGGCCCGTCGGTGATCAGCCATGACCTCGGGACGAGCCCGAACCCGGCCATCTCCGGGTTCCCGCCCGGTCAGGTGCTCGGCACCGTGCACGCCGCCGACGCCGTCGCGCTGCAGGCCAAGTCCGACCTGGTGACGGCCTACAACCAGGCGGCCGGCCAGGCCACCGACTTCGCGCTGCCCGCGGGTATCACCACGGGCACCACGCTGAACCCGGGCGTGTACACCGCTACGGCCGGCGTCGGACTCACCGGCGACCTGATCCTGGACGCCGGAGGAAACCCGAACGCCGTCTGGGTCTTCCAGATCCCCGAGGCCCTGACGACGGCGTCGTCCAGCCGGGTGCTGCTGACGAACGGCGCTTCGGCGTGCAACGTGTACTGGCAGGTCGGAAGTTCGGCCACCCTCGGCACCAACTCCACCTTCGTCGGCACCATCATGGCCCTGACCTCGATCAGCGTGACCACGGGCACGAACATCGAGGGCCGCGCCCTGGCCCGTAACGGCTCCGTCACGCTCGACAACAACAGGATCTTCCTCAACAGCTGCTCGACGACCACCACCGGTGGGACGACGTCAGGCACAACCACCGGGACGACCACCGGAACGACCACCGGAACGACCACCAGCGGGGGACTGCTCACCGGTGGTCTGGTCACGGGTGGCCTGGTCAGTGGCGGCCTCCTGGGCGGCCCCATCGTCAGCGTCACCAGTGGTGACACCTCGGGCAACGTCGCCGGCAACACGTCCGGGAACACCGTGGGCAACACCGCCGGCAACAGCACGTCCGGGAACACGCAGGGCAACACGGCCGGGAACGGCACCGCCGGAAACACGGTCGGCGGGAACACCGTCGGCGGGACCACCGGTGGCTCCGGACACGGCGGGAAGCCCGGAAAGCCGCACCACCACGACAACAAGCCGGGCCACCACCACGGCCACAAGCCCCACCACGGTCAGAAGCCTCACCACGGCGAGAAGCCCCATCACGGGCACGACGTGGACCACGGCAAGCCCTCCTACGGCGAGAAGCCCGAGGAGAACTACGGCTACGCCGACGTCCCCCGCAGCCGCGACGCCGCCCTCGAATACGCCAAGAACTACCAGGGCTGAACAGCACCCGCAGTGACTCGGCTCGTCGGCTGACAGCGCGCGGCGGAATCCTCACCGATTCCGCCGCGCCCAGCCGGTGGCAGTCCGAGAATACGGCCAGACATGAGTAGCTGATATGAGAAAGACAGGGTGGGCGGTGTCGAGCGGAAGTGATTCAGCGGGCGTGAAGGAAGTCCCGCACCCCGGTTCCGGTCCGGCCGCACAGGACTGTGCCGACGACGTGCCGACGCCCGTCGAGCTGCCGAAGGGCGCTCGGGCACTGAGAACAGTGCTGTCCACGGCAGTGATCCTGTGTGTGGCGACGGCTCTCGTCCATGTCATTCTGGTGTTCCTTCAGGTCGCTCCGGCCAACACCGTCTCCAAGCGGTACAGCCCAGTGATCAACTCGTGGGTGTACCCGTTCTTCGAGCAGAACTGGCGGTTGTTCGCCCCGGACCCCGACGCGGTGAACCGGCAGATCCTTGTGCGCACCGCGGGCGGGACCGGAAAGTCGGCTCATGTGAGTTCCTGGTTCGATCTGACAGCCGTGGACAACTCTGCCGTCGAGCGCGACCCGTTCCCGAGTCACACGGCGCAGAACCTGTTGCGGCGCTCCTGGACCTCTTACGTCGAGACACACGGTGGCGACGACAGGGCCCACACGGAGCGCGCCGTGATGATGCAGAAGTATCTGAGCAACATCGCCGCGGACCGCGTCGCGGCCCACAACGGCGGCACGTTCGACTTCATTCAGCTCCGGGTCGTCACACGGCCCATCGCCGCGCCCGGGACCCCGGTCGGGAGCCGGCCGCCGGCACCGACCGAGAACCGGCTCCTGCCCTGGTGGAAGGTGACCCCCCATGGGAACTGAGCAGATCCCCCGGATCGCCCCCCAAGCACCCGCACCCGGCCGCTCGGGAGACCAGCAGACCGAGGGCTGCGGCCCCGTCGGATGGCTCGTCGACCGGGCCGTGGCCGCGGGGGAGCTGCTGACCGGCCGGCCTGTGTCCCTGTACGCGGCGTCGATGCTGCGCATCGGCTACGGACTGCTCTACCTGGTCTTTCTGCTGCGCGAGTTCCCGCACCGTGACGAGATCTGGGGCCCCGGCTCCCCGTGGACGCCCGCGCTGGCGCGAGAGCTTTTCGACCAGACAGGGTGGAACAGCATCCTGACCCTGTCCGACAGCCGCGCCTACTTCGAGCTCTGCTACGCGCTCGCCCTCGCCACGTCCGCGCTGTTCGCGCTGGGGTGGCGGACCCGCGTCCTGTCCGTGCTCTTCGCCGTCGTGGTGATCTCCTTCCACGCCCGGGCGATCTTCATGACGGACGGGGGCGACAACCTCGTCCTGCTGATGGCCATCTACCTCGCCTTCACCGCGTGCGGCCGGCGCTGGTCCCTGGACGCACGGAGGGTCCGGCTGAGAGCGGCTCGTACCGAGGCCCCGGCGCAGCTGGTGAAGCGCCCCGTTCTCCGGCAACTCCGCGAGTCCCGGGCGACCTTGACCACGGTGGTCCACAACTGCGGGATGTTCGTCATCGCGGTCCAGGTCTGCTTCCTCTACGGGTCAGCCGGCCTGTTCAAGGTCCAGGGCGCTTCCTGGGGCGCCGGCACGGCTCTCCACTTCGTCCTGAACCTCCGGCTCTTCCAGCCCTGGCCCGCGCTGTCCCACCTCGTGGACCAGCACACGATCCTGATCGCGGTCGCCGGCTACATGACGGTGCTCCTGCAAGTGGCCTTCCCGTTCGTGCTGTTCGGCAGGCTGAAGTACCCCGTTCTCGCCATGCTGCTGGGCATGCACCTCGGCATCGCGGTGCTCATGGGACTGCCCCTCTTCTCCGGCGCGATGATCATCGCGGACGCCGCGTTCCTCCCCGACCGCTTCTACACCTCCCTGCCGTACCTGTGGCAACGCGTGGCCCTGCGGGCAGGGGTAGGCCAGCCGGAACCCTCTCCGGCGGCCCGGGCCGGATCGGTACCCGCGCAGGTCCGGCCCACGACCGGAAGCCTCAAGTCGCCATCGGCCGGAACCTGATCCCCGCACGGGATGAGAAACAACGGTCAGGCACCTTCCGTTTCCCTTCGCCCCTCTGCTCCGAAGTGATGATCCAGAGCTCTGGACACTGCGGCGCAGGCGGTCCAACCCGCCCACCGGAGCAGCAGGGGTGACACAGTTGGTGGTCAGCCGGAAAGCGGACTGGGGAGGCACGGTGACGGTCCCACGTGTATCGGAGTCGGCAGCCCGGGACGCGCGGAGCACCGCGTGGATGAGTTGCAGGGCGAAAGCGCGCAGCTTCAAGACGCGGTGCGTTCCCCCGCTGTGGTGGACCGGGCCATCGGGCGTCATCCTCGCCGTCGGGGCCTGACACCCGACCAGCGGTGGGGGGTGCTGGGAAGCGTCTCCATGGCGACCAACATCAAAATCCGGCAGTGTCAGAACTGACCATCGAGTGGGCCCGCACTGGGCAGCTGTGCTCCGGCATCCGCACCGAGCTCGAACAACAGCTCACCCGGCACGCACCGCACGCACCCTCCAGCGAGCAGGCGGTCCCGTGACAGGCGCCGTGCGCGGCCCACTAGAGCGAGTTGAGACCGCGCGTGGCTGGACATGCCCTGCAGTGCAGTGCGTGGCAGGGTGTCTGCCAGGATGCTGGCACGGAGAATGCACCCAGCGAAGCGCGCGACGCACGCGACTGCACGTCACTCGCTTCTCCCCTCCCCTGAGACCGGGCCTGGACTGCCGGCGGGATGAACTCACGCACGGGGTCGTCAGTCGCCTCGCCCGGATCGGGAATCCTCGCGGTCGCCGTGCACCGCACTGACGCCGGACGCACCATCACGCCCACCTGCGCTCATTTCCCGAGACGCTCCATCCCAGTCTCCGCCCTTCCTCTCGCTCTCCCCTTCGTTAGCCTTCAAGGATGCGCTGAACCTCTGAGCCGCCGACCCGCTCGGATGCGTTCGGCACCGCGGTTCGGGCCGCACTCCAGCAGATCGAGCGGGCGGGCCACAGCCGAGGAGCCGGCCGCGGGCCGCCTCGCTGTCCGGATCGGAACCGTCCTCCTGAACTCTGCCAGCCTCTGCTATCCGTCATCTGTCCAGCGCGGGATCATGGTGATACCGAAGAGGCACGAGACCAGGGGGAGCCAGCGGCGGCCCGGCGGGTTGCGCCCAAGGAAGCCACTCTGCTCACGGCTGTTCCTTCGCGCGGCCTGCCGAGGCCTGCTGGGTGTCCGCGCCGGAGCTGACGCGCCGTTGGGTCACCTGAGGGCCGTGCCAGTCCAGGCACATGACGGTGGCATCGTCGTCGAGCCGACCCTCTGCAGCCTCCCGGACCGCGGATGTCAGCATCAACGCCGTCTCCCGTGGATGCAGCCCCCGAGTGCGCTCCAGCAGGGCGGGAACGTCGACCCTCTCCCCATGCCGTTCGACCATGCCGTCGGTGAACATGAGCAGACGGTCGCCAGGGCGCAGGTCGATCTCCTGAACACGGTAGGGAAGGGTGGCGAACTCGGACAGTCCGAAGGGGTGATCCACTTCGCAGGTGATCACCTCCACAGCTCCCTCGCGCATGCGCAGTGGCCAGGGGTGTCCGGCGTTGACGAGATGGGCCCGGCCGGTGTGGAGATCGATGCGCAGCAGTTGCCCAGTGGCGTGTCCGTGGTCGTGTTGGACGAGTGCCTGGTCGGCGCGGTGGGCTTGTTCGGCCAGGCCTGCTCCTGCACGACGGGCGCCGCGCAGGGCGCTGACCAGGACCGTGGCAGCGAGTGCGGCATTGAGGTTGTGACCCATCGGATCGGTCACCGACACGTGCAGTGTGTCCCGGTCCAGGGTGTAGTCGAAAGTGTCGCCGCTGAGGTCTTCGGAGGGCTCCAGGCTGCCGCACAGCGTGAACTGCGCGGCCTCGCACGACAGCGACGAAGGAAGCAGCTGATACTGGATCTCCGCTGCCAGGGTGGGTGGTCTGGAGCGTTTGCCCCAGGTGTAGAAGTCGGTGAAACGCCCGTTGGCGATCACGATGTAGGCCAGGACATGGGCCGCCTCCCGGACCTCGTCGAGGACGTCCTCGCCGGGATCGTCCGGCACGAGCAGTTCCAGCAGCCCGATCGCGTCCCCCCGGTTGGTGACCGGCACGATCACCCGCTGACTCTGTCCGGCCGCCTCCCGGTACAACCGCTGCGTACGGATCACCTCCTCGTAGACACTGCCGAACAAAGGAATCCGCTCCACCCCCCGCCCCTCCTCCGCAGGGGCGGTCGACAGCCGCGCCACCGCCCTCCCCGTCAGGTCCACGATGAGGAAACAGACCTTCGTGGCCTCGAAACGCCGCCGTAGGTCCTCCGCGATCACATCAACCGCGTCCACCGGCGCCGCCGTCTCCGCGGCCGTCAGCAACCGGGGAAGCCCACTCGGCCCACCACTCACGACCACAGTCCCACCCGTCCCGCCTGGCATCCCGAGAATCGCCGCACCGCGCGCCGGTACGCGAAAAGCAACCATAAGTGATGATAGAAGCGCTATGCGGCCAGAGAGGCGGGTTTGTTCCCCGCATCCGCACACAGACACGGCCCTCACGAATGGTCCCGTCAGGAACCCGACGACGCGCCGACCATCTCCGCCTACGGCTGAGCGGCGACCCGAGACGCCCTCACGCCTCCCTCAACCGCAACGTGACTCAAATGGCTTCGAGCGACCCGGCAGGCGGATAGACCTGCGGGGCCTGAGGACCGCAACCCGCCACCCCAGCAGAGAAGGTCAGAGGGTCCGGCGTTATGCCACACAAGTGCCTCATATTGACATAACGGCAGATTGAATATGTGCCACTGACAGGTCGCCGGGACGGAGTCGAGATGACCACCGAGACCGGCGACAGCGGTACATCGAAGTCGGGCGCGCCGAGATCGCGTACGTCGAGGCGGGGCAGGGCGATCCGATCGTCTTTCTCCACGGCAACCCGACCTCCTCATACCTGTGGCGCAACGTCATGCCGCACCTCACTCCGCTCGGCCGCTGTCTGGCTCCTGACCTGCTTGCGGTCCACGATGAGGTGGATTTTCGAGCCCTTCTTGCCAGGGTCGCTCGAATTCGGTCCTGTCAGCTGCTCCTCTTGAGAGCCCGGACTCTGACGGAGTCGATCGCGCACCGGGACCAGTCGAGCTCGCCCCGGGCGCCGAGTTCGTCCAGGACCAGACGGTGGAGCTTGGCCGACACCATGACCTCGGTCCACTCGGTGAACCGCCGGAAAGCAGTGACCCCCGACAGCCCGAACCCCGGCGGGAGTTGGTTCCACGAGCAGCCCGAGGTGGCCACGAACACGATCGCGGCCAGCACCTCACGGTCCCCTCGCCGACGGTGCCCTCCACCCTGCGGACGAACCGGTGCCGGCGGCACCACCCGCTGGAACGACGTCCACAGCTCTTCCGGCGCCACTCGCTCGACAGGCACAGCAGTCATCACCCCAGACTGCCGCGAGATCACGCCATCTGAAATGTCATATTCGCGGACCCGTCAAGCGTGAGGCACCAGATGCCCCGACCGTGCACCAACGCAGGCGTGTCCACCGCGGAGCGAGCTGCCCACACCGCGGAGCGCGCACCTCTCTCCCGGCCAGTTGCCCGACCCGGCCGTGTGACCCTGGCGCCCGGCGGCATGGACGGGTCACGGACGGAATGCGGTTCGCGGGGTGCCGGCATGCCTCATCGGCCACGGCGAGGCCGCAGCCTCCGCGCCGTCAGGAACACCAACGCACCGCCTGCCACCGGCAGGACGGCGGTGGCCGCCCTCGGCAGGACCCTGTCCGCGCCCGTGGCGGCGAGCCCGCCTCCAGTCGTCGCCCCGCTGCTGGTTCACGCCCCGGAGCCGGACGGGCTGGACGTCGGCGAGCCGGTGCCCCGCACCGCGACCGCCGAGCGTTCGCCACGGCGTCGTCGGGTACCTGGGGTTCTCCACCGCTCGCACGCTACCGCTCGCGTCGGGGACGACCGGGTCGGCCCACACCGTGAACTCATGGGTCACGAGTCGCCCGGGCGGAAGTCCCACTGCCGCTGCCCGCGCCGGCCTTGGCCGGTCTGAAGTTTCACTGCGGCCGGGGTCGCCCTGCTCGCGGTGTCGGAGGCGTGGGCGATGGTGGTGGTGACGGCGAGTGGGGCCGCCGCGAACGTGCCATGCCGCGAGGAGCGCATGCGTAGGGCGAATGCCAAGTTGTGCGCCATGGGTTGACGCGCTCATGGCTACTGCATACCTTGCCTTCTGCGGAAGGGAATTGAAACGTTTCAAACAAGTTCGGGCCGTCATCGCCACCCCTGGCCTGCGCGTTCTTCGGTGATCGCCGCTGACCTGAGAGCCGTCAAAGCAGCACTCGCACCCTCGGAGTTCCTATGATCATTTCCGGCAGAAGGCGTCCGTCACGCACACGCAGGTGGGCCGGCGCGACATTCACTCTGGGCCTTGCCCTCATCGTGGCCATGCTCACCCAGCCTGTGGCCGTGTCCGCCACGGGACACGCCACACAGACCGAAACACCCCGGACCTCGAGTGACTGGCGGCAGTATGTCCAGGCCCCGAAGCGCTCCGACGTCTGCCCCGTTTCCGTGGTCAGCACGACAGGGTCGGTTGAAGGCGCCCGGAACCTTTTGTGCGGCGGCACCGGCAGCACGACACTGACCTACACCGTCGGCGGAGAAGCGCCCACCATTCTTCTCGACTACGGCCAAGAGACGGGCGGCCAGCCCTACTTCACCGTCTCCACCAAGTCCGGGTCCCCCACTCTGAAGGCCGCGTACAGCGAGGGCCTGGAGTACATGAGCCCGTCCGGTGACGGGGCCGCACCCTGGGCGGACGGTGACAGTTCACGGTTCGACACCTACCAGGTCTCCGGTCCGGGCACGATCACCAACCGCGCCGCGCAAGGAGGCGAGCGGTACGAGCAGATAACGCTCTCCGACCCGGGTCGGGTCACGCTCAGCAAGGTCGGAATCAAGTACATCGCCGACCGTACTCAGGCGAGCGGATACCAGGGTCACTTCCTGTCGAGTTCGGACGAGCTGAACAAGATCTGGTACGCCGGTGCCTACACCTTGCAGACCGATCTCGTCCCGGCCAACTCGCTTCCCGGGAGCTGGTCGATCCAGGACGGTGTTTTGAGTGCCGGCGGTTCGAGGGTGAATGACGGAGCCGGCGTCCTGAATCGCGGCTCGTCCTGGAGCGACTACACGACGACCTTCCGGACCAGGATTCTCCACAACCAGGCCGGGTGGATGGTACGCGCGCAGAACTCGCAGAACGGCTACCTGTTCATCCTCGATGACAGCACTGACACAGGCGGCGCCCCGAACACCCTGCAGAAACTCGACGTCCACGACGGCGCCTACACGAACCTCGGGTCCGTGGCTCTGCCGTCGCCCCTGACCGAGGGCACCTGGCATACCGTGGCCACCACGGTGTCCGGAACCAGCATCACAATCCTGCTGGACGGCCAGCCGATCGATCATGTCGACACCTCGTCGCTGCCTTCCGACGCAGTGGCCTATCCGACCGGAACCATCGGCTTTCGTGAATTCGGCGACGAAGAGGCGTCCTTCAAGGACCTCACCGTCGTCAGCAGTCAAGGCAAGGCGCTCTACAGCAATCCGCTGACCGCGTCCGCCTCCCTCGCCGCCTTCACTCCGCCGGGATCCAATGCGGTGGCATCGGTTCTCGACGGCGCCCGGCGCGATCGCGCGATCTGGAGCGGCGACATCCTGGTGGAGGGCCTCACCGACTACTACTCCGTGAACAATCCGGAGTACATCAAACAGTCGCTGGACCTGCTCGGCAGCCGGCAGCTTTCCAGCGGATTCGTACCCGGCGCTCTCCACCCGGCAAGCGTGACGCACCTCGGCCCGCTCACCCCGGGCGAGACGGCCAGCTACTCCGCCACGTATTCCATGTACTTCGTTGCGGATCTGGCAAGTTACTACCTCCACACCGGCGACAAGGAATTCGTCACCAAGGAATGGCCCGTCGTCAAGCGTGAACTCGCATGGAACGCGACCAGGGTGGACGGGAACGGCCTGTTCTCGACCCGCGCCGGGGTCGACGGAGCGGACTGGGACTTCTACGACGGCGACAAGGGCGGCGAGGTCTCGGCCTACAACATCCTCTACTACAAGGCGCTGTTGGACGGTGCGGCACTGGCCACAGCGGCCGGAGACGCCTCACAAGCCGCTGCCTACCGGGCCGACGCCGAAGCGCTGCGGAAGCGGATCAACGAGCGTCTCTACGACCCGACGAGCGGCCTCTACAAGATCAGCGACACCCGGTCCGGAGTCGCGCAGGACGCCAACGCACTGGCGGTCCTGTACGGAGTTGCCCCGGCCGCGAAGCAGGCGGAGATCCTGTCCAAGCTCAAGTCGTCGCTGTGGAGCACCCCTTACGGACCGCTTCCCTTCTCCTCCGACGCCGGCAACAGGGAACTGGTCAGCCCCTTCATCAGCGGGTTCGAACTCCAGGCGCGTCTGGCTACCGGGGATACCGCCAACGCACAAGAGCTCCTGCACAACGTGTGGGGTCATATGATCGCTCCCGGCCCGAATCAGACCGGGACCATGTGGGAGAACATCTCCGGCCACGATGGCACACCCGGCCTCGGGTCGGGAGCGAGCCTGTCCCACGGTTGGTCCACGGCCCCGACGTCCGCCCTGTCCAGCTACGTCCTGGGCGTACGTCCGGACACGGCGGGCTACAGCACCTGGACGGTGCAGCCCCACCCCGGAGACCTCACCTGGACCCGCGGAAGTGTTCCCACCCCGCACGGAGACCTCAGCGTCAACTGGACCGCGAACAGGGACAAGAACCAGTTCAGCCTGACCGTCAACGCCCCCAAGGGGACCACCGGCACCATCGCCGTCCCGGTGTCCGGCCGGACCGGCACCGTGAGGGTCAACGGTCAGCTGATCTGGCGCCACGGGTCCTTCGCCGCGGCGGCGGGAGTCACCCAAGGACATTTTGCATCGGGCTATGTCTATCTGAAGGTGAACCGCCATGGCACCTTCAAGGTGACCTCGCACCAGGGTTCGTCTTCAAGCTGATCTCGCCCTGAGCAGGAATGACACGAGACTGACCGCCGCCTCGTAGGAGATGGCGGTCAGTCGTGTCTGGTGGTGATGCCGCGGAAACCCTAGCCTCGATGGGCTTGGCGGCCGGCCATGTCCCAGCGGCTTCCGGCGTCCAGGTCCCCCGGCCCTTGGTACGGGCACCACGAGGCTCCTTGACTGGCGTTTGTCCCGGGCGGTTGCCCGTGCTGCGCCGCGGCCCGGCGCTGAGTCCGGTGACGGTCAATTCCGCTCGTAAACGCCGCTTGCGGGCCCGTCGCCCACCCTCCCCGTGATCAGGGCCGTCGGACGGCCGCCTTCAGTGCCGCGAGTGTCGCGGTGGTCAGTGTCTCCAGGTAGTCGTTGTCACCGTGCTCGTCCAGGATCACCATGCGGAAGGCGAGCGGCGCGATAAGGAGATCGGTGGCGAGTTCCACGTCCAACGTGGGAGGTAGTTCGCCCTGATCGATCGCGACCTGCAGAATCGCAAGTGCCGCGAGCCGCCGTGGCGCGGCCACTTCCGTGTGCAGCATCTGTGCGAGGGTGCTGTCCCGGCGGGACTCCGCAAGCAGTTCAGCCCCGATCAGGGCGAGCAGTGGGTTGGCCAGCTGGCTGCGGTAGGAGGCGAGGAGCGCACGCAGATCGGCGTGCAGGTCACCGGTGGCCGGTATGCAGGGTAGCGAGTCGGCGACTCTGCCGCGGACCAGATCCATGATCATCTCCGGCTTGGAGGCCCAGCGCCGGTAGAGCGCGGCCTTGCCCACCCCGGCACGCCGGGCCACCGCCTCCATCGACAACCGTGCGTAACCGGCCTCCGCGAGTTCGGCGAAGGCCGCCTCCGTGATCGCCTCGGTCACCCGCTCCCGCAGGACCGCCCCACCGGTCGCCGCCCGGCCCTTCTTCTGCTGCCCTGTCATGCCCCCGAGCATATCGAACGGAACGGTACCGTTCCGCATGTTATATTGGAACGGAACGGTCTCGTTCCGTTCCAAACATCGAAGGGAGCCGTGATGAAGTTTCTCTACGACGACGAGTCCTTCTCCTTCGAGGCCCTGCGGGCTGCGGGCTATGCCGCCTACGGCGGCGCCGACCTGGGCGAGGTCCTGGTCACCTGCCGGGAGATCCCCGAGGGCGACGAGGAAGCCTGGTCGGCCAGATGGAGTGCGACCGCCTCGCGCGTCGAGCACATCGGCCGGGACGCGCTGACCGCAGGCCACAGGATCAGCGCGCGCGAGGCGCTGCTGCGCGCATCCAACTACTACCGGTGTGCCGACTTCTACCGCCGCGAGAACCCTGCCGCCGACACCGAGTCCGCGCGGCTGGCCAAGGCCTCGCAGCAGGCGTTCGCCGATGCGGCCGCCTTGCTCGACACCCCGGCCCGCGCCGTGCGCATTCCGTACGAGGACACCACGCTGCCCGGCTACCTGTTCTTCGTCGACGACTCAGGTGCCTCCCGTCCGACCGTGGTCCACCACGGCGGGTACGACTCCACCCTGGAGGAGAACTACCTGGCCCTGGCCGCAGGCGCCCTGCGGCGGGGTTACAACGTCCTCACCTTCGACGGACCCGGCCAGGGCAGCAATGTCCGGGAGCAAGGCCTGCACTTCCGGCCCGACTGGGAAGCCGTGGTCACCCCGGCCGTCGACTTCGCGCTCACCGTGTCCGAACTCGACGCCAATAAGCTCGTTCTGATCGGCACGAGTCTCGGGGGGTACCTGGCCGCCAGAGCGGCCGCCTTCGAACACCGCATCGCGGCGTGTGTGCTGCACGACGGTGTCTACGACTTCCACGAAGTCGTCGCGGAGCTGGCCGACCGCGCCGCTGAGACGCCCGGCGGCATCGAAGAGATGATGGCGCGGGACACCCAGGTGCGCTGGGTGGTGCGCAATGGCGAGTGGACCCTGGGCTTCTCCGGCCTCGAGGAGATGGTCGAGGCCGTCGAGGGTTACACCATGGCCGGCATCGCCGACCGGATCACCTGCCCGACCCTCGTCCTCGACGCTGAGAATGACCAGTTCTTCAAGGGCCAGCCACAGCGCCTGTTCGACGAGATGACCTGCCAGAAGGAACTGATCCTCTTCCGCGAGGACGAAGGCGCAGGCGAACACTGCCACGAAGGCGCCATTTCCCTCTTCCACCAGCGCACCTTCGACTGGCTCGACACCCAGCTCGCGCCCTGACGACGCACGGCGGCAGTGCATTCTCGAAAGCCCTGCCCCCCGACTGCCGGCCATGATCCAGCATCTCGGGCCCTCCGGAACGTCGTCGTGCACCGCATCGACGAGACGGGGTGACGGCGGTGCGTGCGGCCACCCCCGGTGAAACCTTCACCGACCGCCCTTCCATCCTGACAGGAGGCGGGCGTATCGGCCCTCGCCCACTCCAGAGACCCTTCGCGCCCGGCGTGTTCACCACCGGGACCATACTGCCGCCGGCTTCTCCCCAGAGTCGGCCGACCTGGTGATCAACGGCGACTGCGTCCACCGTCCCGCTCAGTTCGCCTACCCGGCTCCGACACCTGCATCGACCCTCGCCAGTCGGAAGTCTGACGCCGAACTCTGCTCGGCTCACTCGCTGACACAGATTCCCTCGTCCTGGGTACCCACTTCGCACTGCCCACAGCCGGCCAGGCGTCGCTCACGAGGGCGCGTACCGGCTCTCGCCCGCCCCGGCCGGCCCTGCCATCGAGTAGCCGGCGTCCGTGCCGCATAGCCTTGTCCCTGGCTCTTGGCGAACGTCTCCCTCTGTTCACCGCGGTCCTGCCCGACAGTGACGGTGTCCTGCGGGCGCGGTGACGAACCGAACTTCTCCTACTGTTGGGCCATTTCGGCCGTGTCTGCGATACTCCGACCCGGAATGAGGAGGCCGAAACCAGTGTCGACCGAGCCCGTGTCCACCTGGGGCAGGTCACCCCATCCACTTCCGAAGCCAAAGGCATCGTTCCCTCTGACCTGTGCGACGTACTGGTCGTCGGAGGCGTCAGCCTCGGGGCTCGCGGCATGACGCCCGGTGGAGTTGCCGGTCCGACTGTCGGCCGTACCCTCCACCACGCTCCCACCGCGGTGTCGCCCGACCCCAGAACTCGGCGATTCGGAGGGCGTCGAAGTGGCCTTCTCCTGACCCGACTTGGGTGACTCGTTGTCGGTCGCTGTGCCCGAGCCGTCGGAGCCCTGCGAACCGCTGGACGTGCCGGAACTCCCGGCTGCGTCGGACGAGTCGCTCGAGCCGGACGAATCAGGAGATGCGCTGGGCGAGGTCGCCAGGCCGGACGGGATGTACGGATCGGAGTCGCCGCCGGCGCTCGACGAGTCGCCGGCCAGGCCCGTATCGACACTGACCCCGCCGGAGTCCTTGGTGAGCCCCGAGAGCGGCCCGCACGCCGGCCAGGCCGCGAGGCCCTTGTCGGCGAGCACCTTCTCGGCGACGGCTATTTGCTGCGAGCGGCTGGCCTGGTCGGCCGTCGGAGCGTATTCAAGGCCGCCGTGCGCCTCCCAGTTGTCCTGGTCGAGCTGGAGGCCGCCGTAGTACCCATTGCCTTCGTTGGCGCTCCAGGCGCCACCGCTCTCGCACTGTGCCACCCGGTCCCAGGTGGTCCCGTCGGCCGCGTTCGCGCTTGCGGCGGCGAGCAGCGGGATGACGATCGCCGATCCGGTCACTCCTGCGGCGACGATGAGAGCCGGAGCCTGGCGAGGGCGACGGTGACGGCCGTTCCCGGAGAGCATTCAGGAGCCTTTCGAGCGACAGCAGGGAGCACCGCGGCTCCTGCCGAGTGAGTGCGCAGGTGCCGTGCTGATGGGTGAAGGTAGTCACACACGAACGCTGGTTACAAGTCGATGCAGTACCGATCACGCGAAGATCACAGACCTGACGGAGCGTCACCTCGCTGTCGTCCCAAGGGCGCCCTTCCGGTACACGGAATCACCGCTTCGGCGCGACCGCCGAAGGGTCACCAATGCGCCGATCGTGCCCCGTTTGACCGGGGCGAACTCCACTGGAAGTGGACGTACTCCATACATTATTGGCCCTGCATACTAGCTCAAATCAGCCGATTTCCGGGCTACTTGAGGGCCGGGAAGGCAGCTGAAGAGCGCACCGAGCACAGTTCGCCCCTCCAGCCGGTGAGCGGCACGCCCAGGCGCCGACGGACGCTGCGGCGGTAGCCCGAGTGCCGAAGATCACGTCGCGCGAGATCGAGCGCGTCGCGCCGCTCGAAGGGCTCGGGGTCGCGGTCCGCAGCGCGAGGATCACGATCACGGGGGCCGATCACGCGCCACGGGCGGATGTCGATGATCGTGGCGGGATGCAGCCAGTCCGGTCCGACGGTGGCGTACGTGATGCTGCGGCACCCCCCGGTGTTGAGCGTGTCCGCCGTTGAGTCACGCATCACCAGGTCCGGAGCGGGCGGGACCGTCTTGTCACGAGGGCGCCGGTGTCCGGGCCGTGCACTGCGGCCGGCAGCCGACGAGGACGGCGGATCGTCAGGACGCGGGGGCGCTTCCTGCCGGCCGACAGGAAGCACCCCCGGGTCAGGGCCTGTTGGCCGGTCAGGGTGTGGCGCAGATGGCGTACACGCTGATGCCGACGGTGGAGTAGCCGTCCTGGCGGCCCAGCGCGATCCAGCCGGTGCCGTCCGGGGTGGGGAAGCTGCCGACCAGGACCGCCCCGTTGCCCTGGGCCTCGGCGCCGCCCCCGATGACCTTCTTGCCCGCCGGGCAGTACACCGTGCGGCGCTGGAAGTTGGGCACGCCGGCGTTGGGGAGCTGGACGATCTGATAGCCGTCCACGGCCGCGGCCCGTGCCGGCGCCTGGGCCGCAACGGCCTGACCGGTGGCGGTTTCGCTGGTGGTCGCCTGGGCGGCCCAGCCGAGTCCCGACACCAGGGCCAGTGCCAGAGCGCCCGCGCCGATCGCCTGCTTGCCTCGCATACGCATGTCCTCTCGTTCCGTGAGCTCCGGCGAAGCGGAGCCTCTCGGTTGGCTACGGTCACGGCGGCGAACAGCCAGCAAAAGCGATAACCGCCCAAACTCCACGATGGGTTGAACACAGGGCATAGGGGGCGATAACCGCCGGTGGGTGCCACCCACACGCGCGGCCACCTCGGTCGCGCCGCCGGGATGCACGACGCCGCACACCTTTGGGAGCGGAGTGGGAGCACGTGGAACATGGCGCTCCCTGCGGGCGCCGCAGGCTCAGGCGCACCTGCGGGAAGATCGTCGGCCACCTCTGGACTTCACCCCCGCCAGCCGGCCGAGGCGGTTCGATGCCGACGCCTCTGGCGCAGTAGGCCCCGGTGCGGCAGTGGGACCCGATGGCGACCGGCAAAGCCCGTTCACCACAGTGTCCGGCTCCCCAGAGGCAACGTCAGACCACGTTGCGGCCGTGCCCGAGGCGCCAGGGACCGTACGCCGCCCCCATCCGGTCCGGCCGGCCCGCAGAATTACGAAGCACTACGGGCCAGCGCGACCGCGGCCCCCGCGGAGCACGTCGGGACTGTCTCTGCGGACGCGTGGGGCAGATCCGGCTTGCGTCGGTTTCATCGCCTCCGTGGTGTCATCCTCGCGGAGGCGGGGAGCAGCCCCTCTCGGGGGCCCGGCCGCTCCCGTGCATGGTGGGATCGCTCCTACCAGTCTTCGCTGCTGCCGCCGTCGCGGTACGTACCTGTGCGGAGAAAGCTGCGGGGCTCTCCCCATGCCTCCCAACCGGTCCGACAAAGCCTGCCCAGCGTGGGGTATGTGTCGGCTCTTCGCCGCCACGAAACTGCGGACAGAGCCTTGAAGGCGGCCACTTCCTGAACGAGGATCCCCCGACCGGCGCGATGGATCTCCCCGCCTGGAAAGGCCGTCGGACGGGCGTGAGGCGCACTACTGAAGTGGGCGAATTTCGTTTGCCGTGCGGCGTGGCCGCCTCATACGGTCACTGCGTCCCAGGAGGTGAGGCCGTGACCACGTACGGCACAATCTTGATTCCCGTGCCGCTCGGACAGGCGGCCGCCGTCCTGCGCAAGGTCTGCAAGGCCGGCTATGCCACCCCTGCCGGGCCGGGATTCTGCCTCGCCCATCCGGACCGGTTCGTCGACGGCAATGGTGCCTTCGCGCTCGCCGGGCCGGTCAGTGCCGAGTTGGGCGTGCCGGCGCTGGCTGCCTTCCAGTACGACGGCGACCGACTGGAGTTGGAGGTCTGGCGGGACGGAGTCCGCGCTCACCGGTACGACTCCTGGCCGGACCGTGACGAGGAGAACCCCAACCGGGCACCCGTGGGCGCGGATCCCACTGCCTTCCTGGACTTCGCCACCGGGCCGGTGGACAGCCACCGCTTGGCCTCCGCGCTCGCGGACACCCCGATCGACGCGGAAGACATGGACGTCGACGGCGAGCCGGGGTACGTCTGGGCCCAAGCGCTGCACTGGGACGTGCTGGCTGCTCTCAACCACCCGGACCAGGTGATCCGCCGCGCACAGTGGGACTACTGCCACATGCGCGGCGCACCGCGGACGCTCGCGGAGGTTCTGGACAGCACCGACCTCGTTGCCCTGGGCACGGCCGATCGGCCGTACTGAAGCCTGACCAGCGCTCTGGACGATTCCTCACGAGTCAGCACGGCACGCGGAACCTGCCGGAGGTTTCGTCTCGCGCACTCCACAAGGGGCCGGCCCCAGTCGACAGCACGCCCGGCGCTTCCTGGAACTCCCCACTTCGCTGAACACCGGATCGGGTGATGCGGCGAACGTACCTGGCCGCTCCCGGGGCTCTGTACAGGCCCCGTGTCCGCGACGGGGCATGAACCCCGGCCCGGTGTCGTCTTGCTGTCGGTTCGCTCATCTCGGCTTTTTCGGTGTGCTGTCCGCTGTTAGCCTCCGGACCGGGGAGAAGACGGGTTACGGGCACCATGTCATCGGGGGGACGGATGGCCAGGCTGGCCTGTCCGCTGTGCGGGCAGCAGGTATCGGCGACGCGGCAGGGTCTGGCCCAGCACGAGCGGGCGGGTGGCGGTCGGTGTCTGCCCGAGGAGCGCAGTGAGCTGAAGCCGGGCGCGTTCGGCTGTGCGGCGCTGGCCGTGGGTGCGGTGGCGGGCGTCACCTTCAGTTCCTGGCCGGTGTTCTGGCTGTGTCTGCTCGTCGCGGTGGCCGTCTACGCCGTCAGGGCCAGCACTCCCGCCGCCCGGGTGGCCGTCGCCGACCGGCGCGCGATCGAGGCCGTCCAGCGGGAGTCCGAAACCACGCCCGACCCCGTGGTGGAGCCTGTCGCGCGGGACGTCGGGCAGGAGGCGCGGAGGCTTCTCGAAGAGCTGCCCGCGCTGGGTTCGACGACCGAGGACGCGATCGCGGCGTGCATGGTGCGGCTCGGCCACGCGGACCCGCAGGCCCTGTCCGTGCGGTTCACCAAGCTGGCCCGTGCTCACGTCGCCGCCGACGAGCGGATCCTCGCGCTGGTCGTCGCGGAGGGCTCCACTGCTCGCGGTGTCCCGCTGCTGGCGATCCTCACCGACCGCGCGCTCGTGGTGAAGGAGGGCGGCGTCGCCTACCGGGACGAGGAGCCGCGCCTCGGACCCGGCGGGTACGGGTACCTCGCCTCCGGCCCGCGTCTGTTCTTCTTCAAGGACCACAACGGTCTGGAGGTGGCTGTGGCCGCCCGTGCGCTCGCCGCCTCCTCGCGTTCCTCCTCCCGCTCCAGGAAGGCGGTGTCGGCGGCGCGGCCGCCGGGGCGTCTGATCCGCGAGGCCCGGGACGCCGAGCTGGTGGCCGTGGAGTGGATGCGCTACCTCGGCTTCGAGGACGCGGTGGCCACCCCGGTCGGCGCGGACGGCGGCATCGACGTGACCAGCTCGCGCGCCGTGGCACAGGTCAAGATGGAGGCCAGGCCCACGGGCAGACCCGTCGTGCAACAGCTTCACGGCGTCTGTGTCCACGAGGGCAAGACCGGTGTCTTCTTCTCCCTCGCCGGCTACACCTCGCAGGCCCGCACCTGGGCGGAGACCAGCGGGACCGTGCTGTTCCGCTTCGACTACCAGGGCTCTCCCGAGCCGGTCAACGCGGCCGCCCACGAACTGCTGGCGGCCGCCGACGCCCGCACCCGACGGTGACCCGCGGCTGATCGAACACGATTGCTCCGGGGGCGAGTTGCTGTTCCACGGTGTGCTCTCTTCCGCACGGGCCGTGGCGGAACGATGTCATGCCGCCCTGTCACTACCTTGAGTGTGTCTTCTTGCCCGGGTGTCGTCCTCCACCAAACCGTGGAGCACGCACCACTCCTGGTCCACCGAGTCCGGCGTGCCGGGTTCTGTCCTTTCGCAGTCCGACCGCCGCCAGCGTGTCGCGAGATCGTGGCCGCAGTGCGGTTGCCGGACGCCACCACGTCGGCGTCAACGACGTCCACCGCAAGGTCCCCGACCCAGCCTCGACGCCGAGACAGCGTCGCGAAAGGAACCGCACGTCAATTTGGCTACGTTACAAGGGACTTGAGCTAGGTTGCAGATTGAACGGCTGCCAGGATGCTGCATACTAGCCGGACTCATGTCGTCTGCCCTCTCGGGTGATCGCCCTGCGGCGCTCCATGCGGTAACGCCCCTGACGGGCTCAAATCGCCGCCATGCTGTACCACGCGGCGCCGTCGGCACCGGTCATGGGCGGCACAGCGGTAGAGGCCCGATCCGACAGGCCCGCCGGCGCACGAGAGAAAACAGCAGCAGGACACATGTCACCTCAGGAAAGAGCCATGGCAGACTCGATACCCGGCAGTGAGACTCCGTCCATGGCCGGGTCGCTCCCCACCACAGAGCTGGCAGGCCCGACCAGGGGCGGGCAGAGTCCACGCCCCCTCCCATTCATCCCGTCGCCAGGGGCGGGCAGGATAAAAGCGTCCTCCGGGATGTTCGCTGCGGGTCACCTCACCTCCCGCTACCTTGCCGAGATCCTCCCTGCACACGAATGAACAGAGCCCGCCCGACGTGAGGCCGGTGGGACCGGCCGCTCGCCCGTTCGGTTCGTCCGTGGGACTCCAGCAGGCCTCGAACCCTGCGCGTGGTGAGGCCGCTGCTTTCGTGGCCGTGCACGGATACGGACCGAACGAGGCGCTGACGCCGGGCCGGGGGCATGCGGGTCGTTGCCCCCGCGGACGCTCGTCCTTCGTCATAGTTCACGCACCCGGGTGGCCCGATCCCCCGCGAACGTCACAGCACGCCGGCCCCGCGCGTCGCCAGAGCCGTGGCGAGCAGGCCGCCGGGCGGTCCCGTCGGGGCGCCGGACGTCAGGAGTTCCGCGACCGCCACGGCAGTGGACCGATGCCAGGTGCCGGCCCGGCGGAGCATGGCGTGGCCGCCGGTCTTCACCAGCAGGACCCCGGCGTGCGCACCGGCCTCCCGCGCACGGTCGACGAACGCGACGGAGGCCCGGGGGTCGGTGATCCGGTCCCGGTCGCCGTGGAGCACGAGCACACGGCGGTCCCGCAGTTGGGTCACGGGTTCGCTGTCCGGGCACCACGGGGCGAGCGCCACCACTCCCCCGACCTGTGGTGCGTCGGCGACGCGCAGCGCCGTGCGGCCTCCCATCGAGTGCCCGACGAGGATCACGGGCACCTCGCCGATCAGCCGGGTGAGTTCCGCGAGAGCCCGCCGGGCGTCCTGGACCGGATCGGCCCGGGAACCGTTCCATCCCCGGTGCCGGTAGCGGACCTTGCCGAGGAAGACCCCTCCGTCCGGCACCGCCGCGGCGACGGCTCGGGCGACCGGCCGCATGCGCAGTGCCGCGACGTGCCAGGGCCGTGAAGGCTCCAGGCCGTCGGCCCTGCCTCCGTGCAGGAAGAGCACGGCCGCGCTCGCCGGCCCCCGGGGCCTCAGCGGCACCAGGGCCGGTCGGTCTCCGGCCGGCCGGTGACCCGGCGTGGTCTGGGGAGTCCTGCGCGTACGGCTGTCCATCGCACCTCTTCCTCGGGCCCGGCTCGGTCGTGGGGACGCCGTGTCCCGCCGCCCCCACGTCATCCGTCGCCGCGCGCCGTACGGATTGGTCGCCCCGCGGGACCGCCCGCCGGTCCTGCGGCGGGGGTCCGGGCCGGGTGTGGGGCCTGCCGACGTTCCGTGGGCAGGCGCGAGATGAGGAAGGGGGGCGTGGGATCAGACGTCGAGGTCCGCTTCCAGTCGCTTGAGGTTGTGTCGGGCCAGGGCCAGGTTGCTGCGGCCCCTGTCGAGCGCCAGATACAGGAAGAGGGTGCCGTTCGCGCTGGTCAGCGGCCTGATGAGATGGTACTGCTCACCGAGGGTGATCAGGATGTCCTCGATCGAGTCCGTCATGTTCAGGGAGGCGAGGGTGCGCTGCTTCGCCCGGACGACCTCGGTGTTGCCCGCGGCGGCGAGCTCCAGGTCGAGACCGGGGCCGCCGCCGAGCACTCCGAGGGCCATACCGCTGTCGTAGTCCACCAGTGCGACTCCGAGAGCCCCGTCGATGGCCATGGCTTCCTTGAGAGTGGTCTCGATGTTCACCTGGTTGCCCTCGTTTCCTGGCCTTCGGGGTGTCAGAACCGTCGAAGACGTCGATCTGGGGGAGTTGCGCAAGAGGCCAAGGAACGTCACATTCGTTCACTGGTGCGCTAGTTATCCCTTAAAGTACTGCGCATGGAGCGATCAGTGAAGGGGGGAGCCGATGCCGACGCTCGAAGAAGGACTCAGCGGTCTCCTCGCGGCGCCCGGCGTCACGGGTGCCGCACTCGTGGACGCGGTGACGGGTCTCGTCTACGCGGCGGCCGGTGACACGCACACGGGCGAGGACTCGCACGACCTCGCCGTTCTGGCCGGCGACCGTCTCAACAGGGCGGGTTTCGAAGGTGAAGTGGAGAGCGTGATCGTGTCCACGCAACGGGAACACCAAGTGGTCCTGCGTCTCGGGCGGCAGGGCGACCCCCTGCTGCTGACGGCGACGGTCGACCGCTCCCGTACGAGTGTGGCCTGGGCGCTGCAGGACCTGACCCAGCGCGCCGACGCTCTTCTGACATGACCGATCTGCACACCGGACAGTCGGCCGCTCCCCGCAACGTCTCGTCCCTGCTGAACTCCCTGGGGGAGCAGAAACGTAACTGCACCGTCCTGGTCGCGGGTTCGCCCGGTGGGGCGATCCATCTGCGTGACGGCCTGGTGGTCGCCGTGGAGACGCCGGGTGCGCCCACGGTGGAGGGCCTGCTCCTGCGCTCCGGCCGTGTCACGGAGGAGGCGTGGGCCGCCGTCTGCGCGGCCGACCCCCACCACGAGCGGACGGCCGCGGAACTGGCCGGTCGCGGACTCGTCGGCGCGGGAGAGTTCGAAGTCGTCTGCACCGCGGCGGTGTTCGACGGGGCCTTCGCCCTCTCCCTCACCACGCCGGGAAGTTGGGAGGTGGCGGAGGCCACGCCCGTCGTCCGGTCCGGACGGACCGTCCGGCCCGAGCGGCTGATACGCGAGTCCTCGAACCGTCTCGCCGTGCTCTCCGACGCGCGGGGTTCGGCCGGTGAACGGGCGCGCTCCCGGGTCCGCCGCACCTCGGCCGCCGAGCACGGTACGGAGGGCACGGTCGTTCCGCGCCGTCTCCCGGCGCGCGTGCGGGCGGTCCTGGACGCGGCGGACGGGCGGCGCACCTCCCGCGACATCGCGTTCGCGCTCGGCCGCGGCCTGTATCCCGTCCTGCTCGACCTGAGGCGACTGGAGGACGACGGGCTCGTCGAGCGGGAGATCCGCGTGCCCGTCCCCAGGCGCCCCAGCACCGCGCCGCGTTCGCTGCCCGCGCGCACGCCCTTCCCGGAGACTCCCGCGACGGGCGCGCTTCCCCGGCGTGTCCCCGGCGGCAACTCCCTCCAACCGTCGTCGGAACCTCCGTCGGCAGCACACTGAGCCACGCCTCGTACGACCGTCACTCCGCCCTCGGCCACATGAGGGCGGGCGACGGGTCCTCCATGCAGAAGGAAACAGGTCAAGCCATGAGTGAAGCCACAGCAGACCCGGTCCACGGCGTCCTGGCCGCCCTGCGGGACACCGTGATGGGCGTCACCGAGAGCGTCCTGGCGACGGCGGACGGACTGCTCGTCGCGGCCGACGCCGAGAAGACGCACCCGGAGTCGATGGCGGCCGTCGCCGCGGCGGCCCTCTCGCTGGGACACCGTCTCGCCGAACAGGGCGGCACCGGCGCCCTGCGCGAGATGAGCGCCCGCTGCGGCACCGGGCACGTCATCGTCACGGCGGTCGGCAGTCGCGCGCTGCTCGTCGTCGTGGCCGACGAGGGACTCGATCTCGCAGCGTTCCGCCGCGAGATCCCCGCCGTCGTGGAGGAACTCACCGCGCATCTCGAAGCCGACGTGACCTCCTGACCCCGGGGCCCGGTGAGAATTGCCCGCCGACCTCGTGACGCCCGCCGTCCGGCGTCGGTGACGCCCGCCCCCGGCCCTCGTGACACCCGTCGCCCCGGCTGCCTGACGCCCCCTCTCCCGGCCACGGGCCCCGTGCCCTGCCCGGTCGACGGCGCCCGCACCAGGGCGTTGTCAGTGGTGGCGTGCAGGATGACGGGTATGACAACACCAGCTGCAGTGATCGTGGATGCCGTCGCCTACGCACAGGCGGTCGAGGACGCGGTGCGGGCGTCGGCGGCCTACTACACAGGCGGCACATCCGTCCTGGACGACGACGCCTACGACCGGTTGGTGCGCGGTATCGCGGCATGGGAGGCGGAGCACCCCGAGGAGGTGCTGCCCGACTCGCCGTCGGGCAAGGTCGCCGGCGGCGCCGTGGAGGGCGACGTCCCGCACACGGTGGCGATGCTGAGCCTGGACAACGTCTTCTCCGCCGAGGAGTTCACCGCGTGGACCGCGTCCCTGGCCCGCCGGATCGGCCACGAGGCGACCCGGTTCAGCGTCGAGCCGAAGCTCGACGGCCTCGCGATCGCCGCCCGGTACACCCGCGGCCGTCTGGAGAGACTCGTCACCCGGGGCGACGGGACGGCCGGGGAGGACGTCTCGCACGCCATCGGGACCATCGAGGGACTCCCGCTCAGGCTCGCGGAGCCGGTCACGCTGGAGGTGCGCGGTGAGGTCCTGATGTCCACCGCGCAGTTCGAGTACGCCAACGAGGTGCGTACCGAGCACGGCGGGCAGCCGTTCGCGAACCCGCGCAACGCCGCGGCGGGCACCCTGCGGGCCAAGGACCGCGCCTACACCGTGCCGATGACCTTCTTCGGGTACGGACTGCTGCCGCTGCCCGACACGGACAGCGCGCTCGCCGAGCGCCTGGCCGGGCCGGCGCACAGCGACCTCATGGCGCTTGCCGGAGCGTACGGGGTGAGCACCACCGCGACCACCGCCGTGCCCGGCATCACCGCCGAGACCACCGAGCAGGTCCTGGCCCGCGTCAAGGAGATCGCGGCGCTGCGGGCCGAACTGCCCTTCGGGATCGACGGAATCGTGGTCAAGGCCGACCTGGCCGACGACCAGCGGGCCGCCGGATCGGGCTCGCGTGCCCCGCGCTGGGCCATCGCCTACAAACTGCCCGCGGTCGAGAAGATCACCCGGCTGGTGGGCGTCGAGTGGAACGTGGGCCGTACCGGCATCATCGCCCCGCGCGCCGTCCTGGAGCCGGTCGAGATCGACGGCTCCACCATCACCTACGCCACGCTTCACAACCCGGCGGACATCACCCGCCGGGACCTGCGCCTGGGCGACCACGTCATGGTGCACCGCGCCGGTGACGTCATCCCCCGTGTCGAGGCGCCGGTCGCCCACCTGCGCACCGGTGAGGAGGAGCCGATCGTCTTCCCCGAGGTGTGCCCGCGGTGCGGATCGGCCATCGACACCGGTGAGCAGCGCTGGCGTTGCGCCAACGGCCGCAACTGCCACCTGGTGGCGGCCCTCTCGTACGCCGCCGGACGCGACCAGCTCGACATCGAGGGCCTCGGCTCCACGCGTGTCGTGCAGCTCGTCGAGGCAGGCCTGGTCGCCGACCTCGCCGATCTGTTCGCCCTCACCCGCGAGCAGCTCCTGGGCCTGGAGCGGATGGGCGAGACCAGCACCGACAACCTGCTGGCCGCGATCGCCGCGGCCAGGGCTCAGCCGCTGTCACGGGTGCTGTGCGCGCTGGGTGTGCGCGGCACCGGGCGCTCCATGTCCCGTCGTATCGCCCGGTACTTCGCCACCATGGACCTCATCCGCGCCGCCGACGCCGAAGAGCTGCAGCGGGTCGAGGGGATCGGTACCGAGAAGGCCCCCTCCATCGTCGCCGAGCTGGCCGAGCTGGCACCGCTCATCGACAGACTCGTGGACGCCGGGGTCAACATGACCGAACCGGGCGCCACCCCGCCCTCCCCCGTGGCCGCCACCGGGGACGCGACCGACGGCGACGCGGACGCCGCGGGCGAGGGCGCCGCGGGCGGCGGTCCCCTGGCCGGGATGACGGTCGTCGTCACCGGCGCCATGACCGGCGCCCTGGAGAAGCTCAGCCGCAACCAGATGAACGAGCTCATCGAGCGCGCGGGCGGCCGCTCCTCCTCCAGCGTCTCCAGGAAGACCACCCTGGTCGTCGCAGGAGCCAACGCGGGATCCAAGCGCGCCAAGGCCGAGGACCTCGGCATCCGGCTCGCCGGCCCCGAGGAGTTCGCCGCGCTCGTCGCCGACTTCCTCGGCTGAGCGGGCCCGTCCGGGCCTGTTCCGCACCTCACACCGGCGGCGGGCGCGGGACGGGAACAACCGCCGCCGCCCGGCCGTTGGAAGAGGTGTGGCTGCGGAGGGGACAGTGTCCCCGGGCCCGACCGAAGGCCATGGGGACGATCGTCCGGCTGAAGCCCCATGGAGCCCCCCGCCGAGAGGCGACCGCCCTCCGCCGGCCACCTCGTACGGCCCCGGCTGGTCTCCCCCGTCCAGCCGGGGCTCTCTCATGAGCGGCCCCGCCCCGGGTCCTGCCGCACGGTCACGACGCGAGGTCCCGCGCCACCGCGCGGGCCGCACGGGCCCCCGAGGCCAGCGCCCCCTGCACGGAGCCGGTGGCCCGGTGGTCACCGCACACGTACCGGCCGGGAGCGAACCGGGTGGTGCGGCTCAGCGGGTGCGGCGGCGGCATGGCGGGCAGCGCGTCGGGCACGGTGGTGGCGCGCAGGAGCTGCCACGCGCCGGCATCGGTCCCGTACACCTCGGTGAGTGCCGCGCGCGTCTCCTTCTCGCGGTCCCCGTGGTCGTCGCCCAGCACGGACGTGGCGATCAGCGCGCGGCCGGCCGGAGCGTAGCCGGGCACCACCTCGCTCAGGACGCAGGTGTTGAGGAACCTCCGGCGCACGTCCGTCAGGAGGGTGGGTTCGGCCAGGGGAGAGCGCTCGGCGGCGTGATAGTACGTCGTCACCACTCGGTACTCCGGTACGTCCAGCCCCGGCAGCAGAGCGGCGGCCGGGACCGGTCCGGTCGCCACCACCACGGCCCGCGCGGGCAGTTCACCGCCGTCGGCCGGCGCGACCCCGGTGTCCGTGAGCCGGGCCACCGGGGCGCCGAGGCTCACCGTTCCCGGCGGCAGCGCGGCGGCCAGGAGCTCCGGCACCGCCCCGATGCCCGCGGACGGCAGACAGAGGGTGCCCCGCAGCATGCTGCGCCAGACCAGGTGGAAGACCCTGCTGGAGGTCTCCAGCTCGTCCTCCAGGAAGACCCCGGAGAGGAACGGACGGAAGAAGTTCTCGACGAACTCCTCGGAGAATCCGGCCTCCGCCAGGGCGGTGCGCGTCGTGCGGTCGTCGCCGGTCGCCGGTGAGCGGACCGGGGCGAGCAGGTCGCGGGCCGACAGGACTCCCAGGGCGAGCAGGTCCCGGCCGCCGGCGAACCGGCCGGGGCGCAGATCACCGAGCCGGTGCGGCTTCCGGGTCGGGTCGCCGAAGCGCAGCACACCCTCGTCGGTGTGGACGAGGATGCCGGGGGTGAAGGGCCGCAGCCGCAGCTCCCGCAGCGGAAGGCGGCGCCGGACCTGGGGGTAGGAGGTGTTGAACACCTGGAAGCCGCGGTCGAGCAGGAACCCCTCGTGGCGGTCCGTCCGCATGCGCCCGCCGACGCCGTCCGACGCCTCCAGGACGCGGACGCCGAGTCCGGCCCGTACGAGGTCGTGGGCGCAGGCGAGGCCGGCGAGACCGGCGCCGACCACCAGCACATCGGGTTCACCGCGGGTGGCGGCCATGGGGCTCTCCTTCGCTGGGCGGCTCCGTCGGCACGGGGCGCCGGGGCACTCGGCCCTGACGGCACGAGCCCGCACGCTCCCGGACCGGGCCGCACGTCACTCTCCTGAACCGGTCTACCCGTCGTACCGGCCGCCCGGATGCGCCGGCGCGTGGATCACCCTTTCGCGCGGCCGACCGGGGGACTCCGCGACCGCACGGACGCCGGTGCCGTCCCGGGGGTGGCACCGGCGTCCGCGTCGGGGAGGCGGCCTCCTGGGGCGGTGTCAGTGACCGGACCCGTAGTGTCCGCCCAGCTGGTCGCGGTAGCGCGGGTCGCCGAGGTGCTTCTCCTCGTCGAACTCGGGCGCCGCCTTGATCTCCTCCTTGGTCCGGGAGACGTGCACGGTCCGTTCGTCGTGGCTGATGGCGGTGATCGTCCCGGCGGGGAGCAGGACCCGCTTCCCGAAGATCCAGACGCCGGTGTCGACGACGACGTACTGAGAACCGACCTCTCCCGAGTGCTTGTCGACCTTGCCGATGTGGCCGTCGCTCGCGTCCACCCGGTACCCGGTCAGATCGGCGTCCGGGGTGTGACCGGCGGTCGGCGCGTAGGCCCACAGGTTCTCGTTCACGCAGCATTCCTTCCCTTGGTCCCCGCGGGTCCCGTTCTCCGTGGAACCACGTTCTGCGCGGGTACGCGTCCCGTGGCGGTCCGCGTCGGTGCTAGTGCGCTTTCGGGGAACCGGGTGTCCGCTGATCCGGCCGCGACACCTCCGTCCCCGCCGCACTTTCGGCGCGGACGGAACGCGGACGGGAAATTCTGCATGTCAACCACCTCCTGGGCCCACTCCGTTCGGCCTCACCCACTCCGTTCGGCCTCATGAAATCGGCCACCGTGATGCGCCCGGGCGCATGACGTAGGAGCGTGGTGGAGGAGGGAGGAGTGCCTATGGGCGCGGCCGTCCCGCGGCTACGCGAGAACGGGAAGCGAGGCTGGCTGCGCGGAGCACCACCGCCGCGCTGGGTGCGGGTGCTGCCGCCGGTCCTGCTGGTGGTGGTCTGCGGCACGGAACTGGCGAGCAAGCGTCCGGTGGACATCGGATTCCTGCTGGGCGTCATCCCGTCCCTGGCGGTGCTCTCCTACGGGCCGCTGGTGACGGCGCTGTACGGCGTCGTCGTCGTCGCCCTGCTGGTCGTTCCGGTGTTCCAGCTGAACCATCCGGGCAACACCGACCTGCTGACCATCGTGTTCATCGCGGGACTCAGCGTGATCCTGTCCCTGGTACGCAGTCGTCGCGACGCCGACCTGGTCACGGTGCGCACCGTCGCCGAGGCGGCCCAGCTCGCCGTGCTGCCACCGCTTCCCGAGTCCGTGGGTCTGGTGCGCTGCGTGGGGCTGTACCGCGCGGCGCAACGCGAGACCCTGGTCGGCGGCGATTTCTTCGACGTGCGGGACGGCCCCTTCGGGGTGCGGGCCGTGATGGGGGACGTGCAGGGGCACGGTCTGTCGGCCGTCGGTACGGTCGCCTCGCTCCTCGGCGCGTTCCACGAGTCGGTGCTCGACCAGCGCGATCTGACCGAGGTGGCGGCCCGTCTGGACCGCCGGCTCATCGTCGACTCGTCGCGGACCGAGCACGCCGAGTTGTTCGCCACCGCGCTGGTTTTGGAGTTCTCCGCGGCCGCGGAGACCGTACGCATGACCTCGTGCGGGCACCCGCATCCGTATCTGCTGCGCGGCGGGAAGGCGTTCGAACTGGACCTCGAACCCGGTGCCCCGCTGGGCCTCGGGTTCTTCGGGCTCTCGCCGCCCCGGGTCCGCACGGTCCTGCTCGAACCCGGCGACCGGCTCTTCCTGGGGTCCGACGGCATGTCCGAGAGCAGGGACGCCTCCGGTGCGTTCTATCCCCTGGCCGAACGGCTGACCCGGTTCGCGCAGGAGTCGCCGTCCGAGCTCACCACCCACCTCTGGGAGGACCTTCTGGGGTTCTGCGGGGCGGTGCGTGACGACGTCACGATGCTGGTCCTCACCCCCCGGACCGAGCACGTCACCGGCTGAACCGGCGCGGGGGCCGACGAGCCCGCCCGACCGGTCCGCGCAGGGCGGGTCCGGACGGGCGGGTCGGGTCAGCGGGAGCGGGCCCGGTGCGGGCCGGCCGGGGTCAGGGGGTGAGCTGCCACTGCTGGATGTAGCCGACGTCGATGGAGGCGGTGTCCCGGACCCTGAGGATCCAGGTGCCGTCGACGGGCTGGGCGGAGGCGTCGACCGTGAAGGTCTGGTCGACGTTGTCGGCGGATCCGCCGCTGTGGTTCAGCAGCGAGTAGACGGTGCCGTTCGGACCGACGAGGTCCACCGTCAGGTCACCACGGTAGGTGTGGATGATCTTGACATAGACCTGAGTGGTGGCCGAGGCGTTGCCGTCGCGGCCGGTGACGGTGATCGGCGACTCGACCGCGGGCCCGTTGTCGGGGATGTCGACGCGGGCCCCGTTGACGTAGATGTTCGCGATCCGCCAGGAGAAGTCGGTGGAGACGGACGCCCCCGTGCTGTCGGTGACCGTGACGGTGACGGCGCTGGTCCCGGTCGTGGTCGGGACGCCCGAGATCAGTCCGGTGTCGCTGATGGAGAGGCCGTCCGGCAGCCCGGTGGCCTCGTACGAGAGACCGGCGCCGGAGTTGGTGGTGTAGGCGCTGGTCTGCAGCGAGACCTGCTGGCCGACGCCGCTGATCTGGTCGCCGATCGGGGAGACGTTGACGCCGAGGGCGATCCGGTCACCGACGTGGATGCCTGCCCAGGCGGCCGCCACCGCGAGGTAGGTGTCGCTGTAGGCGCCGAAGAGGTCGGCGGCGGCCTGCAGCGTCGCGACGCGGGCGCCGGCGTAGTTGGTGCTGGAGGTCATGTAGGTGCTGAGGGCCCGGTACCAGATCCGCTGCGCGTTCTCGATGCCGATGCCGGTCACGGGTACACCGTCGTAGGTCGGGCTGTTGTACGAGACCCCGTTGACGGTCTTGGCGCCGCTGCCCTCGGAGAGCAGGTAGAAGAAGTGGTTGGCCGGTCCCGAGGAGTAGTGGACGTCGACGCCGCCCAGCGAGGAGTCCCAGTAGTCGCGGGACGCCCCGTCCTTGGAGGGCTTGTCCATGTAGCGCAGCGGGGTGCCGTTACCGTTGATGTCGATCTTCTCGCCGACGAGGTAGTCGGGGACGTCCGCGGCCAGGTTCGCGTGGAACTCCACCGCCGCGGCGAAGATGTCCGAAGTGGCTTCGTTGAGGCCGCCCGACTCCCCCGAGTAGGTGAGATTGGCGGTGGCGGCGGTGACGCCGTGACTCATCTCGTGCGCGGCGACGTCGAGGGCGGTCAGCGGGTGGGTGTTGCCGGCGCCGTCCCCGTACGTCATGCAGAAGCAGGTGTCGGACCAGAAGGCGTTGACGTACCCGTTGCCGTAGTGGGCCCGGCTGTAGGCGGCCACCCCGTCGTTGCGGATGCCGTTGCGGCCGAAGACGTCCTTGTAGTAGTCCCAGGTGGCCGCGGCTCCGAAGGCCACGTCCACTCCGGCCGTCTGGCGGTTGCTCTGGGTGCCGTCGCCCCAGACATCGTTGTCATCCGTGAACAGGGTCCCGGTGCCCGAGGTGCCCTGGTTCAGGTCGTACGTGCGGTGACCCGCGCGGTCGCCGTCGACCAGCTGGTAGGTGGAGCCGGAGAGCGTGGAGCCGACCGGCACCGTCCCGCTGAACTGGCCCGTGCCCGTCCCGGTGTGCACGCCCTCGTAGTGGGAGAGGGCCTTGCCCGAGGCGGCGTCGGTGATGACGTGCAGTTCGCTCGGGGTGCCGTCGTCCTGGGTGCCCTCGACCAGTGACTCCCAGGCCAGCGTCGGTTCGGCCCCGGCGGCCCAGACGACCAGCCGGGGGGTGCCGTCGACCTCGGGACGGGTGGCGTCGGCCTTCTTGGCGACCGCGAGCGCCTGCCGCGCGGCGGTGCCCGACGCGACCCCGGCGGTGAGCGTGGGCACCTTGATGGTGGCCCTGGTGGCCTCCGACATGGTGCTGCGGCCGCTCCTGGTGTGCACCACGAGGTCGCCGCCGAGGACCGGAAGTCCCGCGTAGGTGCGCTCGTAGCGGGTGTGCGTGGTGCCGTCCGCGTCCTTCGCGACGTCCTTGACGATCAGCTTCTCCTTGGCGCCGAGGCCGAGGGTCTTCGCGGTGTCGCCGACCGCGGCGGTCGCGCTCTTCAGCAGCGAGGCGTGCTGGGCGGGGGACAGCTTCGCCGGTGCCGCACCGGCCCGGGGGGTGGCGGTGATCTTCGCGTGACCGTTGCCCCGGGGGGCGGCGGACGCGGCGCCGGCCTGGAAACCGGCCGCGAGCAGGGCGCTCGCGGTGGTGAGCGCCAGGACCGCGGTGTATCTGCGGCGGTTCGAGGGGTGGCGTGGCCGTGACAAGGGCTTCTCCTTCTGGCGACGATCGGCCTGTGGTCGGGGCCGACGGAGCGGGCCGGCGGGGTGGGGCCGGCGGGCAGCGCGCTGAGCAGGAAAGGGCGCCGCACGAGGTGACGCACGGAGGCGTTCTCGAACTCGGCGGCGCGCGAGAGGTGGGGGGAGGTGAAGGAACGGTGAACGTTCATGAAGAGATTGGCATCACGACCCGGTCTTTGTCATGGCGATGACAAAGCTAAGGCTGAAATTGACCATTGCTTGCTGGACGTTCACCGCTGCCCGGGGCTCTTTTCGGCCGCCGCCGGACGGACTGGGGGCTGTCCCGTGATCCCCGGCGGATCGGCGCGCGGCGTCGGACACGGTGCGCCGCACACCGGCGGGCCGTCCTCGTACCGGGCGTATGCGGGCGGTGCGACGACGCGGCGCGGTGGCGTGGCTGTGGTCGTGCGCCCGCCGGGGATCACGGGACAGCCATGGGGGGCGACCGCGCACGCCGACAGCCCCTCGCCGCTCGCCTCCCGGGCGACTGTCCGCGAGAGCCGTGTCGACGGCTGCCAGGAGGCGCCACCGCGGGAGGGAGCGGCCGGGAGAGCCGCGACCGTCCGCCCGGCGGGCCTGAGCGCCTCGCCCCGGCGATCTAAGCTCGGTCCATGGCCAAGTACTTCGACGTTCATCCGGAGAACCCCCAGCCGCGGATCATCAGCCAGGTGGCCGAGATCATCCGCGGCGGCGGTCTCGTCATCTACCCGACCGACTCCTGCTTCGCGCTGGGATGCCAGCTCGGCAACCGGGAGGGACTCGACCGCATCCGCTCGATCCGCCGGCTCGACGACCGGCATCACTTCACCCTCATGTGCCAGGACTTCGCGCAGCTGGGCCACTTCGTGCACATCGACAACTCGGTGTTCCGCACGGTCAAGGCCTCGACCCCGGGCAGTTACACCTTCATCCTCCCGGCGACGAAGGAGGCCCCGCGCAGACTGCTGCACCCGAAGAAGAAGACGGTAGGCGTCCGGATTCCCGACCACGCCGTCGCCCAGGCGCTCCTCGCCGAACTCGGTGAGCCACTGCTGTCGAGCACGCTCCTCCTGCCCGACCAGGAGAAGCCGCTCACCCAGGGATGGGAGATCAAGGACGAGCTCGATCACGTGGTGGACGCGGTCCTCGACTCCGGTGACTGCGGCGTCGAGCCGACGACGGTCATCGACTTCTCGCAGGGAGAGCCCGAGATCGTACGCCGCGGTGCGGGCGATCCGGCACGGTTCGAGTAGCCTCCGCGAGCCTGGCACCCGGCCGAACTCCCCGTAGAGGCCTCGGCGTTAGGGGCACTCCGGTGTCGCAGGTGTCGCCCCGTCACGAGCGACGAGGGTGAACCTTCTTGCCGGACGAAGCCGTTGGCGTCGAACGTCCGCCCGTACGCACGGTCGTCACCGGGTCTCCCCGCCGGGAAGGGAGTCGGAGCGCGCGCCTCCCCCGGACGCCGGACCGCTCACCTTCCAGATCCGCGTGGCCACTTGGAGGTTGAAGCGGCTGTCGACGTCGTCCAGCCGCCGTCCGCCGACCTCCCGGATACGCTGCAACCGGTACCGCAGGGTGCTGCGGTGGACGGCGAGGGCCCGCGCCGTCTCGTCGTAGTTGCCGCCGTGGTCGAAGTACCGGGTGAGGGTGTGTACCAGGTCAGTACCGTGGGTGGCGTCGTAGTCGAGGAGCGGGCCGAGCCACTCCCGGACGAAGAAGGTGACGTCCCGGGCGTCGGTTCCCCTGGCCAGGATGCGGTAGAGGCCGAGTTCCTCGTAGACCGCGGTGCCGTACGGCGGTTGCGACTGCCGGCGCACGTGCAGCGCGCTGACGGCCTGTTCGTAGGAGTGCGGGAGGCCCGCCGTCGTCTCGCACAGGCTCCCGACGCCCACCACGCCCCGCCACGAGCCCAGCTCGCCGGCGACCGCGCCGTACAGCCCGGGGTCGCGCGGTTCCCCCTGGACGACCAGCACCGCCAGGTCCGAGCGGCGGGCGAGCAGTGACCGCATCCCCAGTCCCCGTGCGGAGCGGTCGACCACGGCCAGGAACCGGTCGTCGGCGGCCGTCGCCTGCCACTGCGCGACCACGACATGGTGCGGTCCGTGCAGGTCGTGCCCGACCGCCTCGGCCCGGGCGTACGCGCCGCCCTCGTCCGCTCCGGTGAGCAGGTCCTCCACGAGATCGCGGCTCATGCGCAGTTCGGCCTCCGCAAGGCTGCGGCGGTGGGCCAGCTCCAGGGCCAGCGCGGTGCACGCGTGGCCGAGCGCGAACGCCTCCGCGTCGCCCGCCGCGCAGGCCGGGTCGACGAGTTCGATCGTGCCGAGGATCTCGCCGTGGTGGCGCGCCACCCCGATGAGGCGTCCCTCGTGGCGGACCGGGTCCGGGGTCCGCATCGCGCGGTGCAGGAGCTGTTCGCGCAGCGTCGGGTCCGGTTTTTCGTGGCTGGTGTCCACACAGGGTCCCGCCCGGGCCAGCGGGTTGCCGAAGCGGTCCTCGATGCAGGTGGCGAGCCCGGTCAGCTCGTACACCGCCTCGGCGATACCGCGCTCCCCCGCGTCGCCGTCGTGGGCGCGGGCGAGGACGTCGTGCACGGTGTGCTGCGCCTCCAGCTCCGCGACCAGCGCGGTCAGCCGTTCGTTGACCGTGTCCCGTTCCTCGATCGCCCGGAACAGCTGCCGGGCGTACTCACGGTCACGGCTGCGTGCGTCGGCGTTGTAGAGCGCGGCTGCGGTCGGCCGCGCGAGGGCGTACAGCAGGAAGCGTTCGTCGTCGGACGGTGGCTCGGGGGCGCTGACGACGAGATAGCCGAGGAGTCCGCGGGAGCTGCGCAGCCCCGCCGCCCATCCCCAGCCGCCCTCCCGGAACCGGAGGGTGCCGTCCTCCCCGTCCAGCGCGCTCAGCTGGCGGATCGCCGCGGGCAGCTCCTTGGTGGCGCGGCCGTCGAGCGCGGAGGCGCCCGGTGTGGCGTCGAGCTCGAAGCGTCCGTCCCTGAGGAGGTAGCAGCCCTCGGGCCGGCATCCGGTGAGGCGCGGCACCGCGTCCATGGCCAGCCGCAGGATCTCCTGTGCTTCGGGGGCGTCCAGCATCGTCACGACCAGCACGAACACGTCGTACAGGCTCGCCAGCTGTCTGCGGCCCCAGGAGGCCGGAGCGGTGGAGGGCACCTGGCTGGGTGAGCCGCGCGGTCCGAGGCGCTGGTGCCCCGCACCGGAGGCGTCGTCGGCCATGCCAGGCATGCGTCAATCGTACCGTTCGCACCTTTCGGCCGCCTGCCGTGCGGGCCGGCCAACCCTGTCCTGACAGGTCGAGGCCGGAGCCCGAATTTCACCCCGCCGGGCGCAGGCGCCGCCCCGCGCCCCGTAACAGTCTGGCAGGGACGGAAGCCACGACGTGGGTGCGCTCCGGGCGCCCGACGCGCGTCGGGGCGCCCACGGCCGGGCGGACCCGACCTGAACACGACCGCCGTCACCGGACAGGGGCGGACGCCGGGGCGGCAGGCGAAGGAGTTCCTCATGGGCAAGGCAGTCGGAATCGATCTGGGCACCACCAACTCGGTGATCGCCGTGTGGGAGGGCGGTGAACCCACTGTCATACCGAACGCCGAGGGCTCGCGGACGACGCCCTCCATCGTCGCCTTCGCCGAAGGGGGCGAACGCCTGGTGGGCCAGCTCGCCAGGCGGCAGGCGATCCTCAATCCCAAGGGCACCATCTATTCGGCGAAGCGGTTCATCGGCCGGCACTACGACGAGGTGTCCGCCGAGGCCAAGGCGGTGGCCTACGACGTCGTCGAGGGCGAGGGCGGCGTCGCCCGTTTCAAGGTGCGCGACAAGCTGTACTCGCCCGAGGAGATCAGCGCACAGGTGCTGCGCAAGCTCGCCGACGACGCGGGGAAGCAGCTGGGCGAGCGGGTCACCGAAGCGGTCATCACCGTACCGGCGTACTTCAACGACGCGCAGCGCCAGGCGACCAAGGACGCCGGCCGGATCGCGGGCCTGGAGGTGCTGCGCATCATCAACGAGCCGACGGCGGCGGCGCTGGCGTACGGCATGGAGAAGAAGCAGCACGAGACGGTGCTCGTCTTCGACCTGGGCGGCGGCACCTTCGACGTGAGCATCCTGGACGTCGGCGACGGCGTGGTGGAGGTCCGTTCGACCGCGGGCGACAGCCACCTCGGCGGTGACGACTTCGACCGCCGGATCGTCGACCTGCTCGCCGACACCTTCCAGCAGGAGAACGGCATCGATCTGCGCAAGGACCCGCAGGCCCTGCAGCGGCTGTTCGAGGCCGCGGAGAAGGCCAAGACCGAGCTGAGTTCGGTGACCCAGACCCAGGTGAGCCTGCCGTTCATCACGGCGGACGCGTCCGGGCCCAAGCACCTGACCGAGACGATCATGCGGTCCAAGTTCGACCAGATCACCGCCGACCTGGTGGAACGGACCCTGGAGCCGGTCAAGCAGGCGATGAGCGACGCCAAGGTCAGCGAGAACGACATCGACGAGGTCATTCTCGTGGGCGGCTCGACGCGCATCCCGGCGGTGCAGAGCCTGGTCCGGCGGCTGACCGGCGGCAAGGACCCGAACATGAGCGTGAACCCCGACGAGGTCGTGGCGCTGGGCGCGGCGATCCAGGCGGGCGTGCTCAAGGGTGAGGTCAAGGACGTACTGCTGCTCGATGTCACCCCGCTGTCGCTGGGCGTGGAGACCCGCGGCGGGGTCATGACGAAGCTCATCGAGCGGAACACCACGATCCCGGTGCGCCGCTCCGAGACGTTCTCCACGGCCGAGGACAGGCAGGAGGCCGTCGACGTCGTCGTGCTGCAGGGTGAGCGCGAACTCGCCGCGGACAACCGGGTGCTGGGCCGCTTCCAGCTCAAGGACATCCGTCCGGCACCGCGCGGCGAGCCGCAGGTGGAGGTCACCTTCGACATCGACGCGAACGGCATCCTGAACGTGACCGCGCGGGACAAGGACACCAGCAAGGAACAGAGCATCACCATCAGCGAGGGCTCCAACCTCGACCAGGGCGAGGTCGAGCGGATGGTCCAGGAGGCCGAGCAGCACCGCGGCGAGGACCAGGCACTGCGCGACGCCGTCGACGCCCGCAACGAGCTGGACGCGGTCGCCTACCAGGTCGAGCGCCGTCTGAGCGAGCTGGGCGAGGCCGCGCCGGAACACGAGCGGGCCCGTGCGGACATGCTCGTCTCCGACGCCCGCGAGGCCGTGCGGCAGGACGCGCCGCCGGACAAGGTCCGGCCCATGACCTCCGAGCTGCAGCAGATGCTGGCCTCGCTCGCCACCCACCAGGCGGGCGCGGGCACGACCTCCGAGGCCGCGCCCGGCGCACCGGGCACCACGGGCGCCCCGACCGGTTCCGACGACGTGATAGACGCCGAATTCGACAAGAGCTGAGGTGCGGTCATGGCCACCGGACAGGAGCCTGTGACGCCTCCCGAACAGGAGCGGCGCGTCGAGGACCCGGCTGCCGACGGACCGCCCCCTCCGGCCGCCGCGGCGCGGCCGGAGGCGGCCGACCGGTCCGCGGAGCTCGACGAGCTGCGGGACAGCTGGCGGCGCGCCCTCGCCGATCTGGACAACCTGCGCAAGCGTCACGCGAAGGAGCTGGAGCGCGTGCGCGGCGAGGAGCGCGCCCGCACCGCGGCGGCCTGGCTGCCGGTCCTCGACAACCTGGAACGGGCCCTGGCGCACGCCGACGCCGACCCGTCGGCCGTGCTGAAGGGCGTCGAGACCGTGCGCGACCAGGCGGTCGAGGTGCTGCGCGGCCTCGGCTACCCGCGCCACGAGGAGACCGGGGTGCCCTTCGACCCGACCAGACACGAGGTCGTCGGGGTCGTCGACGATCCCGGCGCCGAGCCCAACACCGTGGCCCAGGTGGTGAGTCCGGGCTACGGGTCGGACGGCAGCCAGTTGCGCCCCGCGTTCGTCATGGTCAGCAAGCGGCAGGAGTGACGCCACATGGCACGCGACTACTACGACGTGCTCGGGGTGCCGCGCTCCGCGAGCGCCGAGGAGATCCAGCAGGCCTTCCGCACGCTGGCGCGCAAGCACCACCCCGACGTCAACAAGGATCCGGGCGCCGAGGAGCGCTTCAAGGAGCTCAACGACGCCTACAGCGTGCTCTCCGACCCCAAGACCCGGCAGCGCTACGACCGCTTCGGCGAGGACTTCCGGCAGATCCCGGAGGACTACGACGAGCGGGTGGCCGCGGCGGCCGGGGCCCGGGGCGGACGGGCTGCCTGGGCGGGCGGCGGCGGAGGCGGCGGTGTCCGTTTCCGGACCGCCGACGGCGCCGGCTTCGACGGCTCCGGTGTCGACTTCGAAGACCTGTTCGGCGGGATGTTCGGACGGGGCGGAGGAGGCGGCGGCTGGGGTCCGGTGCCCGGCGCCGACCAGGAGGCGGAGATCCAGCTCGGCGTCGAGGAGGCGTACCGGGGCGGCAGGCGCAGCATCACGCTGGGCGGCCCGGCCGGACAGCGCGGCTACGACGTCACCGTCCCCCGGGGTGTGGTGGACGGCCAGCGCATCCGGCTGGCGGGAGAGGGTGGCCACGGCAGTGGTGACGGCCCACCGGGCGACCTGTACCTGCGGGTGCGCATCAAGCCCGACGGACGGTTCCGACTGGAGGGGCGGGACATCCATGTGGTCGTCCCGGTGACGCCGTGGGAGGCGGCCCTCGGCGCGACCGTGCCGGTGCCGACCCCCGGCGGCACGGTAAAGGTCACCGTCCCCGCGAACTCCTCCAGCGGCCGCCGGCTGCGGCTGCGCGGCGAGGGCATGCCCAACCCGCGCGGCCAGGACGGCGACCTCTACGCGGAGATCCGCATCATGGTGCCGCCCGAGCCCACCGCCCGCGAGCGCGAGCTCTTCGAGGAGCTGGCCGCCGTGTCCTCGTTCGACCCGAGGAGGCCCCGATGACCACCGCCCCCCGTCCCGGCGGCGCGGCCCGCCGCACCGCCGCACCGGACGCGCCGCCGGTTCTCACCGTCCGGGTGCGCGCCGCCGGCCTCGGTCCACCGCTGCGGCTCGGTCTGGACGCCGTGGCCCTCCGCTCCGGCATCCACCCGGATCTCGTCCGGCGGTTCGTCGCCCTCGGCCTGGTCGAGGCCACCCGGGACGCGACGGGCCGGCTGTGGTTCGCGCCGTCCGCCCCCGCCGCCCTCGCCCGCATCCAACGTCTACGGGCCGCGCTCCCCCTCAACTACGCCTCCCTGGGTCTGGTGGTCGACCTGCTCGACCGGATCAGTGAGCTGGAGGACGCGCTGAGGCGCAGCGACGCCGGCTCCAGGAGTGATGAATCGTGGATATGAACCGGCTCACCCAGAAGTCCCAGCAAGCGGTGCAGGAGGCGCAGACGATCGCCGGCCGGCTGAACCAGTCCGAGGTCGACGGTGAACATCTGCTGCTCGCCCTGCTCGACCAGCCGGACGGTCTGATCGCGCGGCTGGCGGACCAGACCGGTGCGGACACCCAGGCCCTGCGCGCCGCCGTCTCCGAGGAACTGGCCCGCCGGCCGAAGGTGACCGGGCCCGGCGCCACGCCCGGACAGGTGTACGTCACCCAGCGGCTGGCCCGGGTGCTGGACGCCGCCGAGCAGGAGGCCAAGCGACTGAAGGACGAGTACGTGTCGGTCGAGCACCTTCTGCTGGCGCTGGCGGAGGAGGGGTCCCGGACGGCCGCGGGGCGCCTGCTCAAGAAGTTCGGCGTCACCGAGGACGCGTTCCTGGCCGCGCTGACCCGGATCCGCGGCAACCAGCGCGTCACCTCGGCGACCCCCGAGGCGTCGTACGAGGCCCTGGAGAAGTACGGCCGTGATCTGGTGGCCGAGGCGCGCGGCGGCCGGATGGACCCGGTGATCGGCCGGGACGCGGAGATCCGCCGGGTGATCCAGATCCTGAGCCGCAAGACCAAGAACAACCCGGTGCTCATCGGCGACCCGGGCGTGGGCAAGACGGCCATCGTGGAGGGTCTGGCGCAGCGCATCGTGCGCGGTGACGTGCCGGACGGGCTGCGCGACCGGACGATCTTCTCGCTCGACATGAGCGCCCTCGTGGCGGGCGCCAAGTACCGCGGCGAGTTCGAGGAACGGCTGCAGGCCGTGCTGAGCGAGGTCAAGGCGGCCGAGGGGCGCATCCTGCTCTTCGTCGACGAACTGCACACGGTCGTCGGCGCGGGCGGCGGTGCCGAAGGGGCCATGGACGCCGGGAACATGCTCAAGCCGATGCTGGCCCGCGGCGAACTCCACATGATCGGGGCGACGACCCTGGAGGAGTACCGCAAGTACGTCGAGTCCGACGCGGCTCTCGAACGCCGCTTCCAGCAGGTGCTGGTGGACGAGCCGAGCGTCGAGGACACGGTCTCCATCCTGCGCGGGCTGCGCGAGCGGCTGGAGGTCTTCCACGGGGTGAAGATCCAGGACACGGCCCTGGTCGCGGCGGCCACCCTCAGCCATCGGTACATCACCGACCGGTTCCTGCCGGACAAGGCCATCGACCTGGTCGACGAGGCCTGTGCCCGGCTGCGGACGGAGATCGACTCCATGCCCGCCGAGCTGGACGGGATCACCCGCCGGGTGACCCGTCTGGAGATCGAGGACGCGGCGCTCGCGAAGGAGAGCGATCCGGCCAGCGCGAAGCGTCTGGAGGAGCTGCGCCGCGAACTGTCCGATCTGCGCGCCGAGTCCGACGCGATGCACGCCCAGTGGGACGCGGAGCGCCAGGCCATCCGCCGGGTGCAGGAACTGCGCCAGGAACTGGAACAGGTGCGGCAGGAGGCCGAGGAGGCCGAACGCAGTTACGACCTCGACCGCGCCGCCGAACTGCGCTACGGCAGGCTCACCGAGCTGGAACGCCGGCTGGCCTCCGAGGAGGAGCGGCTCGACTCCAAGCAGGGCGACAACCGGTTGCTGCGCGAGGTGGTGACGGAGGACGAGATCGCGGAGATCGTGGCGGCCTGGACGGGCATCCCGGTCACCCGGCTCCAGGAGGGCGAGCGCGAGAAGCTGCTGCGGCTCGACGAGATCCTCACCGAGCGGGTGATCGGCCAGGACGAGGCGGTCAAACTGGTCGCCGACGCCATCATCCGCGCCCGTTCCGGCATCCGTGACCCGCGCCGGCCCATCGGCTCGTTCCTCTTCCTCGGCCCCACCGGCGTCGGGAAGACCGAACTCGCCAAGACGCTCGCCGCGGCGCTCTTCGACTCCGAGGAGAACATCGTCCGGCTGGACATGAGCGAGTACCAGGAGCGGCACACCGTCAGCAGACTGGTCGGAGCCCCTCCCGGCTACGTCGGGTACGAGGAGGGCGGCCAGCTCACCGAGGCGGTGCGCCGCAAGCCGTACTCCGTGGTCCTGTTCGACGAGGTGGAGAAGGCTCACGCCGATGTGTTCAACACGTTGCTGCAGGTCCTCGACGACGGCCGGATCACCGACTCGCAGGGCCGCACGGTCGACTTCCGCAACACCGTGGTGATCATGACGTCGAACATCGGATCGGCGCACCTGCTGGACGGGGTGACCGCCGACGGCGAGATCGAGCCGGAGGCGCGGGCCCTGGTGCTGGGCGAGCTGCAGAGCCACTTCCGGCCCGAGTTCCTCAACCGGATCGACGACATCGTGCTGTTCAAGCCGCTGGGGCTGCCGCAGATCGAGCGCATCGTGGAGCTTCAGTTCAGCGACCTGCGCAGGCGTCTGGCCGAGCGGCAGATCAGCGTCGAGCTGACGCCCGCGGCGCTCGAACTCATCGCCCGGCAGGGCTTCGATCCGGTGTACGGGGCGCGCCCGCTGCGCCGGTACATCTCGCACGAGGTCGAGACCCTCGTGGGCCGGGCCCTGATCCGTGGTGACGTGCAGGACGGGTCGACGATCCGGGTCGACGCGCAGCACGGCGAACTGGTCGTCACCTACGGCGAACCGGCGGTGCCGGACGTCCGGAAGGCGGCGTGAGCGCGATGGGCGCGACATCGGCCGGGACGGTCACCTGCGACCACTGCGGCCGCGGCAACCGGGTGCCGGCGGCCGCCGCGGGCACCCCGCGGTGCGGGAACTGCCACTCCCCCCTGGCGTGGATCACCGAGGCCGGTGACGCGGACTTCGCCGAGGTCGCCGAACAGGCGAAGCCGTTCGTCCTCGTCGACCTGTGGGCCACCTGGTGCGGGCCCTGCCGGACGGTCAGCCCCGCGCTGGAGCGGGTCGCCCACGAACTCGCCGGACGGGTGAAGCTGGTCAAGGTGGACATCGACCGGAGCCCGCGGCTCGCCCAGCGGTTCCAGGTGCAGGCCGTGCCGACCCTGTTGCTGCTCGACGGGGGTGAGGTGATCTCCCGCAGGACCGGGGCGGCTCCCGCGCCGGCGCTGAGGGGGTGGGTCGAGGAGAGCCTGGCCGTCCGCCGATGAACCGGGCCCCGTGAAGCCCGGCCCCCGTGAAGGGGGAGGAAGGAGACCCGCCATGGCCGAGGCGCTGCCCGACCCGCATCTGCCGTACATCCGCTCCGTGACACCGCGCACCCCGGACGGGTGCGACGAGTGCCTGCACATCGGGTCCGAGTGGCTGCATCTGAGAATGTGCCTGACCTGCGGACACATCGGGTGCTGTGACTCCTCGAAGCTCCAGCACGCGCGGGCGCACGCCGCCACGGCGGGTCACCCCATCGTGCAGTCGTTCGAACCGGGTGAGGACTGGCGCTGGTGCTATCTCGACCAGGCCCTGGTCTGAGGTGCGCGGGCGCCGGGCCGGAGTTCCCCGGTCAGCGCCAGTCGGGGGCGCCCGGCGCCGGGGCGGCGAGGGTCTCGATCGTCGTCCGCAGTTCCCGCATGACGGAGACGATCCGCGCCTCGTGCTCGTCCGTGAGCCGGGCGACGGGCACCGAGCAGCTGACGGCGTCGACGGCCGGTGTGTCGTAGCGCAGGGCGAAGCCGAATCCCGCGATGCCGGGCACCGTCTCCTCCCGGTCGACGGAGTAGCCGCGCTCGCGCACCCCGGCGAGGTCCGCGAGCAGCGCGGCCCGGTCGGTGTGGGTGTTCCCGGTGAGGGCCGCCAACGGGCCGGCGGGGAGCGGGAGTCCGTCGTCGGGGCGTTCGGCGAGCAGCGCCTTGCCGAGGGCGCCCGCATGGGCCGGGACCCGGCGGCCGACCCGGCTGAGGGTACGCGGGTACTCGTGGGACTCCCGGGTCGCGAGGTAGACGACGTCCGGCCCGTCGAGCCGCGCGAGGTGGATCGTCTCGCCGAGCGTGTCCGAGACCTCGTCGAGGCGGGGGCGCACCGCGCGGACATGGGCGTCCGCGTCGAGATAGCCGGTGCCCGTGAGCAGGGCGCGGATCCCGATCCCGTAGAGCGAGCCGGTGGTGTCGGTGCGGACCCAGCCGCAGTCGACGAGGGTCCGCAGCAGTTGGTACATGCTGCTGCGCGGCACCTCCAGCTCCGCCGCGAGCTCGTCCAGACGGGCCGGCCGGTCGCCGCGCCCGGCGAGCAGTTCCAGCAGGGCGACGGTGCGGGACGCCGACTTCACGGCGCGCACGCCTCTGCTCTCGGACATGGGCCCCATCGTAAAACCGCCGAGCCTCCCCCCATTGACCCGCGATGGTTCACCCACCTAACCTTCATCTGCATACATAAACACCATCTGCATATGGGGATGCGCATCATGGAGCGGTTCAGCACGGAGGCCGAGGACGTGGCACGGCGACTGCGGGACGGCATGGCGGGCGGCGTGCTGTCCTTCCCTCTCACGAGCTTCCGGGACGACGGCGGCCTCGACCTGGACTCGTACCGCGCCTATCTGACCGCCCAGCTCGCGACCGCGCCGGGCGCGGTCTTCCCCGCCTGCGGAACCGGTGAGTTCTTCTCCCTGGACGAGGACGAGTACCGCGCGGTCGTCACGGCCACGGCCGAGATCGCCGACGGGCGGCTGCCGGTGGTCGCGGGCATCGGCTACGGCTGGGCACAGGCGCTGCGGTTCGCCCGGATCGCCGAGGAGGCCGGCGCGGACGCCCTCCTGGTGATGCCGCACTACCTGGTCGCCGCCCCGCAGGACGGCCTGGTGGAGCAGCTGCGCCGGATCGCGGCCGGCACCTCCCTGCCCCTCATCGCCTACCAGCGCGGACAGGTCGCCTTCAGCGCAGACAGTCTGCGCAGGATCGCGGACATCCCCACGGTCGTCGGCCTCAAGGACGGCCACAGCGACCTCGACCGGCTCCAGCGGCTCACGCTCGCCGCCCCCGACGGCTTCCTGTTCTTCAACGGCGCCTCGACCGCGGAGGTCCAGGCCCGCGCCTACGCCACCGTGGGCGTGCCCGCCTACTCCTCCGCGGTCCACGCCTTCGCACCGGACATCGCGAACGCCTTCTTCACCGCGCTGCGCGACGACGACCAGGAGCGCACGACCGCTCTGCTGCGGGACTTCTACGTCCCGCTCGTCGAACTGCGCGACCGGGTGCCGGGCTACGCCGTCTCGCTGGTCAAGGCAGCCGCCCGGCTGCGCGGCCTGCCCGTCGGCCCGGTCCGGGCACCGCTCACCGACCCCGGCCCGGACGACCTCGCCCTCCTCGCGAAGATCCTCGACGCCGGACAGCTCCTGACCGAAGCCGCGCCCGGCCGACGCTGACCCCCGGCGCTCCCCTCCTCTCCGCCTCCCCTCCTCCCCGCGCCCCCACCCACCGCGTACACAAGGACCCCGAAGACATGGGCATCAGCCAGCCGACCGTCACCGCCTTCGACGTCTATCCGGTCGCGGGGCGGGACTCCATGGAACTGAACCTCTCCGGCGCGCACGGCCCCTACTTCACCCGCAACGTGGTCGTCCTGACGGACTCGGAGGGCCGCACGGGGCTCGGCGAGGTCCCGGGCGGGGAGAGGATCACCCGGACCCTGCGGGACGCCGGGCCACTGGTCGTCGGCGCGAAGGTGGGCGACTACCAGCGCGTGCTGCGGGAGATCGGGGCCGAGTTCGCCGACCGGGACTCCGGCGGACGCGGCGCCCAGACCTTCGACCTGCGGACCACCGTCCACGCCGTCACCGCCGTCGAGTCGGCGCTGCTCGACCTCCTCGGACAGCACCTCGACGTACCCGTGGCGGCCCTCCTCGGCGACGGCCAACAGCGCGCTTCCGTACGGGTCCTCGGCTATCTGTTCTACGTCGGTGACCCCGACCGCACCGGCCTGGAGTACGTCCGCGAACCGGACGCCTCCGTGGACTGGTACCGGATCCGCCACGAGGAGGCCCTCTCCCCCGGGGCGATCGTGCGCCAGGCGGAGGCCGCGTACGACCTCTACGGCTTCCGGGACTTCAAGCTCAAGGGCGGTGTGCTGGCGGGCACCGAGGAGGTCGAGGCCGTTCGCGCGCTGAAGGACCGCTTTCCCGAGGCGCGGATCACCCTCGACCCGAACGGAGCGTGGTCGCTGCGCGAGGCCGTCGAGCTGTGCGCGCCCCTGGTCGGCACCCTCGCCTACGCCGAGGATCCCTGCGGGGCCGAGGACGGCTACTCGGGGCGGGAGATCCTGGCGGAGTTCCGGCGCGCCACCGGTCTGCCGACGGCGACCAACATGATCGCCACCGACTGGCGGCAGTTGACCCACGCCCTGGCCCTGCAGTCGGTCTCCATCCCGCTGGCCGACCCGCACTTCTGGACGATGCGCGGCTCCGTACGGGTCGCCCAGCTCTGCCACGCGACGGGACTGACCTGGGGCTGCCACTCCAACAACCACTTCGACATCTCGCTCGCCATGGTGACCCACTGCGGCGCGGCGGCACCGGGTGCGTACAACGCCCTGGACACGCACTGGATCTGGCAGGAGGGGCTGGAGCGGCTCACCGTCGAGCCGCCGCGCATCGTCGACGGGGAGATCGCCGTCCCGGACGCCCCCGGGCTCGGGGTCCGCGTCGACATGGACCGGCTCCTCGCGGCCCACGAGCTCTACCGGGAGAAGGCACTCGGGGCGCGCGACGACGCCGCCGGAATGCAGTTCCTCATCCCTGGCTGGGAGTTCGACGGCAAGCGTCCGTGTCTGGTGCGGTGACCTCCGGCGGTCGGCCGTCGGGGGGCGATCGTCGGGGTGTCGGCGTTCGGCGGGGCGGGCGTCGCGCGTCCGGCGTCCGCCGCCGTGGGCGGCGTTGACCACCGTATTTTTCCCCGCGCGACGTGGTCCGTTGCCCCTGCGCCCTTCCGGGGAAGGACGTCGGCCTGACAGACTCCGGAGAGTGCGCGACTTCGACATGCTTGTCATAGGATCCGGCCCCGGTGGGCAGAAGGCCGCCATCGCCGCGGCGAAGCTCGGCCGCCGGGTCGCCGTCGTCGACCGGCCCGACATGGTCGGCGGGGTGTCCATCCACACCGGGACCATCCCCTCCAAGACCCTGCGCGAGGCGGTCCTCTACCTCACCGGCCTCACCCAGCGCGACATGTACGGGCAGAGCTACCGGCTCAAGGAGGACATCACCGTCGCCGACCTGACCGCGCGCACCCAGCACGTGGTCAGCCGCGAGGTCGACGTCATCCGCAGCCAGCTCTCCCGCAACCACGTCTCCCTCTTCGCCGGCACCGGGCGCTTCGTGGACGACCACACCGTCGCCCTGACCGAGGCCAACGGCAACGAACAACTGCTGACCGCCGAGCACATCGTGATCGCCACCGGCACCCGGCCGGCCCGGCCCGCCTCCGTCGAGTTCGACGGACGCACGATCATGGACTCGGACAACGTTCTCAACCTGGAGCGGGTGCCGCGCTCCATGGTCATCGTCGGCGCCGGTGTGATCGGCATGGAGTACGCCTCCATGTTCGCCGCCCTCGGCAGCAAGATCACGGTGGTCGAGAAGCGGGCCTCCATGCTCGACTTCTGCGACGTCGAGGTCATCGAGTCGCTGAAGTACCACCTGCGCGACCTGGCCGTCACCTTCCGCTTCGGTGAGACGGTCGCCGCGGTCGAGCGTCACCCCCGGGGCACGCTCACCGTCCTGGAGAGCGGCAAGAAGATCCCCGCGGACACCGTGATGTACTCCGCGGGCCGACAGGGTCTCACCGACGAACTCGACCTGGACAAGGCGGGGTTGTCCGCCGACCCGCGCGGCCGGATCAAGGTTGACGAGAACTACCGCACCGAGGTCCCGCACATCTACGCCGTGGGCGACGTCATCGGCTTCCCGGCCCTGGCCGCGACCTCGATGGAGCAGGGACGTACGGCGGCGTACCACGCGTTCGGCGAACCGGTGCACCCGATGCACGACCTCCAGCCGATCGGCATCTACACCATCCCGGAGATCAGTTTCATCGGGCGCACCGAGGACCAGCTCACCGAGGACTGCGTGCCCTTCGAGGTCGGCGTCTCGCGCTACCGGGAACTGGCCCGGGGCCAGATCATCGGCGACTCGCACGGCATGCTCAAGCTCCTCGTCTCCCCCGACGACCGCAAGCTGCTCGGCGTGCACTGCTTCGGCACCGGTGCCACCGAGCTGATCCACATCGGCCAGTCGGTGATGGGCTGCGGCGGCACGGTCGACTACCTGGTCGACGCGGTGTTCAACTACCCGACGCTCGCGGAGTCCTACAAGGTCGCCGCCCTGGACGCGACCAACAAGATCCGCCAGATCGACCGGCTCAAGGACTGACCGGCGGGGCTGGGCTGGGCTGGGCTGGGGCGCGACGGCGACGTCACGCCCAGCCCCAGCCCCAGCGGGCCTCGCCCCTCCCGTCGTCGGCGTCCACGGCCGCGCTCCCCCGTCACTCCCTCGCGCTGATCGCCTCCACCGGTCTGATCCTCAGCAGCAGTCGGGTGGGGACCATCGTGCCGGCCGCCGCGAGGACGGCCACCGTGCCGGAGATCGCCAGGAGGCCGAGCGCCGGCACGGCCGGGAACGGCGAGCCGGTCATCGCCAGGGCGACGAGGACCAGCGGGAACACGGCAACCAGTAGCCCGACGCCCACTCCGGTCCCGATGACGACGACGCCCTCCCGTCGCATCATGCCCAGGACCTGTCGGTGGGTCGTGCCGGACAGCCGCAGCAGGGCGAACTCGCGCCGGCGCGCGGCGGTGCTCATCGCCAGCGTGTTCACCACGGTGATCGCCGTGTACGCGATGATCACGCCGACGACCAGGTAGTTGACCCAGGCGTTCGCCCGTTGCCCGGCCAGCTGGTCGTCGACGGCGAGACCGTCCTCGACCACGGTGCCGGGATACTCCTTCGCCGCGTGCGACAGCTCCCGCGTCAGCCCGGGCGCCGAGGGGGCCGAGCGGACCAGTACCGACCCGTCGGCCTTCCCGGTGGTGTGGGCGAGCAGCAGATCGTGGTCCATCGTCAGGTCGGCGAACCCGAAGCCCCGTGCGTAGACGGCGACGACCTTCCCACGGAACGGGGTGCCGTCCCCCAGATGGAGACGGGCGGTGTCCCCGACCCCGAGACCGAGCCAGGAGGCCGCGGTGGTGCTGATCGCCACGGTGTCGCGGGACAGGGCCCCGATGTCCCCCTTCTCCCGCCGCAGGTCGAGGACCGTGCCGAGTGCCCCGGGTTCGACGCCCTGCACGCTGAACGAGACGGCCTCGTCGGCGCCCATCAGACTGCCCGCGCCGACGGCCTTCGAGGTCACCAGCCCGGTGGCCGACGCCACTCCCTTCATACCGCGCACCTTGCGGGCCAGTTCGGGCGACACCCCGGCGGGCGCGGTCAGGACGTGGTCGGCGAGGAGCCCCGACCGCACCTGCTCGGCGGACTCCCGGAGTCCGGTGGTCTGCGCGAAGACGACGGTCGACGCGAAGGACACGGCCAGCACCAGCGGGGTGATCGCCCCGGCCAGCCTGACGGCGTTGGCCCGGGTGTTGGCAGCGGCGAGACGGCCGGTGACACCGGTCCTTGCGACCAGCGGACCGAGCAGGCGTACGGCGGTACGGGCGACCAGCGGCCCGAGGACCGCGACGGTGATCACGAGGAGGAGCACGAGCGAGTTGGCAAGGCCCACGAGGGTGAAGAAGTCGGTGTCCTGGACGGTGCCGGTGACGAAGAGGCTCGCCGACAGCGCCAGCAGCACGAAGCCGGTGATCAGGCGTCCGCGGCCGAGACCGGGTGTCTCCACGGCGGCCTCGCCCAACGCCTCCGTGGGCCGGATCCGGGTCGCCCGGTGGGACGCGGACACCACCGCGACCAGGGCGGTCAGGACGGTCACGAGCGCCGCCGCGAGAAACGGCAGCGGGCTGACGACGAGACCGAAGTCGGGCGGCACGATGCCGTGTCCGGCGAACCGGTCACGGAGCCAGTGGACGAGGAGCAGCCCCGCCGGGCAGCCCAGCACACCGGCGGCCAGGCCCGTGGCCGCGGCCTCGGCGGCGACCATGCGCCGGATCTGGCCGGGTGTGGTGCCGATCGCGCGCAGCAGGGCGATCTCCCGGCGGCGGTGCCGGATCGACAGCGAGGTCGTGGCGTACAGCACGAAGACGGCGACGAGCAGGACGTTGCCGCCGACCGCGGCGGCCAGCACGACGAGGTCGGAGCCGCCGAGGGTGACGTCGAGGAACTCCGCCCTCCCGCGGTCCCGGCCCGTGTGCACCGCGAGGGTGTCGTCGTGCAGCGCGGTCGTGACGGCGTCGGCGAGCCGTTGTGGCGGGGTGCCCGGGGAGGCGAGGACGCCGAAGGCCTCGACGGAGGCACCGGGGAGGGAGCGGAGCAGGTCGTCGTCGCCCAGGAGGACCACCGACCGGCGCGGTGACCGCCCGCCCCGCGGCGCGACGAGTCCGCTCACCTCGAAGGCGCGCGGCACCGAGGCGCTCATCAGGCGGATTCCGTCGCCGGGGCGGACGCCGGCCCGGGCCGCGGTGTCGGTGTCCAGGACGATCTGCCCGGCCCTCCGCGGCGCGTGACCGGCGGTCAGCCGGAGGTCTCCCAGGCGCAGCGTCGACCAGTTGTGCGCCTCGACCGGCGCGCCGTGGCGTCCCGGTACCGGCCGGCCCGCGGCGGTCACCAGCCGTACGGTGGCGGCCCGGTCCGTGATCACGGACCGCACTCCGTCGACGGCGGTGAGCCGGTCGGCGGTCGCGGGGCGCAGCGGGACCCGCTCGGGCAGTGGCTGCGTCTCCCTGACGGTCGTCCCGTCGATGTCCTGGAGGGTGAGTTCGACCTCCTGACGTCCCGCGACGACGACGTCCGCGGCCGCGTACCGCTCGGGGGAGGAACCGGCCCGGATGCCGGACTCCAGCAGGATGCCGCAGGCGCTGAGGACGGCGGCTCCCAGGAGCAGGGCGACGAAGGTGCCGGCGAAGCCGCCCTTGCGGGCCTTGAGCGTGAGCAGGGCGAGACGCAGCATCAGGCGGCCCTCCGCAGGCCGGACATGACGTGGGCGACGCGGTCCGCGCTGGGCGCGTCCATACCGTCGACGATCCGTCCGCCGCTGAGGAAGACGGCGTGGTCGGTGTGCGCGGCGGCCGTCGGGTCGTGGGTGACCATCACCACCGTCTGGTGCAGGTCGGTGACCGCCTGCCGCAGCAGGTCCAGGATGTCCCGCGCGGTCTCCGGGTCGAGTGCGCCGGTCGGCTCGTCGGCGAAGACCACCTCCGGGCGGGTGACCAGGGCGCGGGCGATCGCCACCCGCTGCTGCTGGCCGCCGGACAGCTGGGCGGGCCGCCGGGTCAGCCGTCCGGCCAGGCCGACGGCCGTGACGATGTGGTCGAACCAGTCGGCCTCCGCCTGCCGCCCGGCCAGTCCGAGCGGCAGCCTGATGTTCTGTTCGACGGTCAGCGAGGGAAGGAGGTTGAAAGCCTGGAACACGAAGCCGACGCGGGTGCGCCGCAGCTCGGTCAGCCGCCGCTCCCTGAGCAGTGACAGATCGTGCGGGCCGAGGCGGACCACTCCCGAGGTGGGGCGGTCCAGGCCCGCCGCGCAGTGCAGGAACGTGCTCTTGCCGGAGCCCGAGGGTCCCATCACCGCGGTGAACGTACCCGGCGCGATGTCCGCGCCGACCCGGTCCAGCGCGAGTACGGCCGTCGGTCCCTGTCCGAACCGTTTGGTCACGTCCTTCAGTCGCACCGCGTACCGCCCGTCGGCGGGGTCCGCCGGTTGTTGGTCCCAAGACCGCACTGTGACTCCTCGTACGAGTTCTTCCGTTGCCCTCGTGTGCTGTCTCCAGTGCATCGGCGGCGACCGGGCAGGGCCTCCGCCGGACCGTCGAACCCTTGGCTCCGCCGGCCGGGTGAGGTCGCGGTCCGGGCTCCGCCGTACGAAGGAGACCGCGGCCCCCGGTACCGCCGGTCCCGTGGGGCGTCTCCTCCTTCCGGACGATGCCGTCAGGGAGGAGACCGGCCGCACGGTCTCAACCCCTGGGCAGGGCGACGTCGTCGGGCGGGCGTCTACCGTGGGGGCCATGGACCTGATGGACTCGTTCGCCGGGCGTCGCGTGCCGCCGGCCGTCGTCGACGCGGGTCTGGCCCTGCTGTTCACCGCCGCGTGCGTCGTACTGCCCCTGGCGATACCGCCCGACGGGCCCGAGCTGCGCGCGCCGGACGGCTGGTGGCTGCCGCTCGTCCTGGTGTCCGCGGTGCCGTTCGCCGTCCACCGCCGGTTCCCGGTGCCCGCGCTGCTGGTGATGTCCGCGGCGGCCGCCACGCTTCAGGGCCGCCACTACGTGCCACCGCTCTCCGGGGACGGCGGGATGTCCATCGGCCCGACCTACACGGCCGTGGCCACGGGGGTCTTCCTCACCGCGGTGCGGTGCGCTCCGCGGACGGGCACCTGGGTCGTGACGGGGTTCGTCCCGGCGGCGGCCGTCGCCGAAGCGGTCCTCGCGCCGGACGGGCACCGCATCACCACGCTGCTCACCGACGCCGTGCTGCTGGTCGCGGCGTGGGCGCTGGGACGGCTCGCACGGGCCCGTACCGCGATCCGGGACGAGGCTCTGGAGCGGGCCGCGGCGCTCGAACGCGAACAGGCCGCCGACGCGCGGGCCGCCGTCATGGCGGAGCGCGCCCGGATCGCCCGGGAGCTGCACGACATCGTCGCCCACAACGTCAGTCTCATGGTCGTGCAGACCATCGCCGCCGACCGGGTCCAGGACCGTGACGGGCACAAGGCCCACGAACTGCACGGCACCATCGAGGAGACCGGCCGGGCCACCGTGACCGAGCTGCGCCGGCTTCTCGACGTGCTGCGCACCGACGAGGACGCGGAGACCGACCCGAACAAGGAACCGCCGCAGCCCACCATCGGCGCCCTGCCCACACTGGTCGACTCGGTGCGCGCCGCCGGCCTGCGGGTCGAGTTCAGCACCACGGGTACCCCCGCCGACCTCCCGGCCGGATCACAACTCGCCGTGTACCGCGTCGTGCAGGAGGCGTTCACCAACACGCTCAAGCACGCCGGCCGCACCCGCACCGCCCTCAGCGTGGCCTGGGAGCCCGACCGGCACCGGCTCACCGTCCGGCTCTGCGACGACGGTCCGCCGCCGGGAGGCACGTCCACGCGTCCGCCCGCCCCGGCGCGGGGCACGGGGCACGGGCTGGTCGGCATGCGGGAGCGCGTCGGCGCCGTCGGCGGCTCCCTGCACACCGGCGGCCGGCCCGGAGGCGGCTACTGCGTCCACGCCGTCGTCCCCGTCCCCTCCCCCGATCCCCATCCGCACGAAGGGCACTCCCCGCATGACACCCATCCGCGTCCTGCTGGTCGATGACCAGCCCATGATCCGGACCGGATTCCGGCTCATCCTGGAGGCCGAACCGGACATCACCGTCGTCGGCGAGGCCTCGGACGGCATCGGCGCCGTCGAGAGCGCCGAGGCCCTCAGACCCGACGTGGTCCTCATGGACATCCGGATGCCGCACCGGGACGGTGTGGAGGCCACCCGTCTCATCGCGCGTCCGGGGTCACCGAGCCGTGTCGTCATCCTCACCACGTTCGACCTGGACGCGCACGTGGTCGACGCCCTGCGGGCCGGGGCCAGCGGATTCCTGGTGAAGGACGGTCCCGCCGACTCCCTGGTCGGGGCGATCCGCACGGTGGCCTCCGGTGAGGCCGTCCTCTCGCCTCGCGTCACCCACCGGCTGCTGGACCGCTTCGCCCGACTCGCCGCGCCGGAGACACCTCAGGTGCCGTCGGGGCTGGAGGCCTTGACCGGCCGCGAGCTCGACGTGCTCCGCGCCCTGACCCGGGGGCTGTCCAACGCGGAGATCGCGCTCGAACTCGGCGTGGGAGAGACCACCGTCAAGACGCACGTCGCCCACATCCTGGAGAAGTACGGACTGCGCGACCGGGTCCAGGCCGTCATCCTGGCCTACGACTGCGGGCTGGTCGTCCCGCGCAGGACCGTCTGACCGCGAGCGGACGACGGGAAGCGCTCCGGAACTCCTGGTCCGGCGCGCTCCGGAACTCCTGGTCCGGCGCGGCGGACAGCGGGCGCCCCGTGCCGTCGGCGGGTGTCGCGGGCCCGGAGCGGCTGTCGTCGTCCCACTGCGTCCGCCGCCACCGTCCACCTGGCGCCCACTCGCGATCACCGGAGCGGAGCGTCCCGCCGGACGCGGCCGGCGGGACGGGTGTTCAACCGGTGGTCACCTCGGTGTGACGTTCTCCGCCTGCGGCCCCTTGGGCCCCTGGGTGACATCGAACGCGACCGCCTGGTTCTCCTCCAGCGACCTGAAGCCATTGGCGTTGATCGCCGAGTAGTGGACGAACACGTCCGGTCCGCCACCCTCCTGCTCGATGAAGCCGAAGCCCTTCTCGGCGTTGAACCACTTCACGGTGCCAGTTGCCATCGATCCTGATCCTTCTTGACGTGCCACGGCACCGAGCGGTGCCGGCCGGAGCCCTGCGAGGCGCCGGCGCCCCCAGTCTCCCCACCCGCGGACCGTCTCACCCGCAACGCCGGGCCCGTGATCACACTTCAACGACAAACGATCAGGATCCACCCCGCTCCGATCGGACCCGATCGAGGTGTCATGTGTTCCCGGACTGATCCACCGGCGGAGTGCCGTGCGTGTGGAAGGACTCGATGGTCTTGAGGCCCCATGCCTGGCCCTTGGCCCGTTCGGCCTCCGTCCAGGTGATCAGTGGCCAGTCGGGGGCCAGGACGAGGCGGGTGAGCGGGTTGCACAGTTCGACGCGGTTGCCGCCGGGCTCGTAGACGTACAGGAAGAACGTCTGCTGGATGGCGTGCTTGTGCGGGCCGGTCTCGATGAACACCCCGGTGTCGAGGGCCAGATCGGCGGCGCGCAGGATGTCCTCGCGGGTGTCGGTGGCGAACGCGATGTGGTGCAGGCGCCCGTGCGACCCCGTCCGGTCCTCGGTATAGACGACGTCGTACGACTTGTTCGTGAACGTCAGCCACTTCGCGGCGATCCTGCCGACGTCGAGCCGGATCTGTTCGGTCGGCCGGGCGCCGAGCAGATGTTCGTGGAAGTCGGCGTTGGCGGCGACATCGGCCGCGAGGTAGTTGACGTGGTCCAGACGGCGTACGCCCACGCCGTGGGCCGGCTTGGCCTGGGGCTGGTTCTTCAGGCCGGGCCTGAGTGTGTCCGGGGCGCGGTACCACTCCGACTCCCAGTACAGCGCGGTCTCGTGGCCGTCGGGATCGGCGGTGACGTACACGGGGCCGAGGCCCGGTTCGTCGTCGGTCCAGCGACCCTCGTGGCCCGCCGAAGTCAACTCCTCGATCCTGCGTCGCAGTGCCTCCTCGCTGGAGGCCCGCAGTGCCGTGCGGCGCAGGCCCGAGGTCCCGTGCGCGGTGAGGACCAGGCTGTGGTGCTCGTAGTCGTCCCAGGTCCGCAGGTAGACCGAGTCGCCGCGGCTGCCGTTGACCGTCAGGCCGAGGAAGTCGGTGAAGAACCGCAGACTCGCGTCCGGTTCCGGGGTGAGCAGTTCGACGTGCCCGAGGTGGGCGATGTCGCCGAGGGGCGGGGCCATCCAGGACTCCTCACGGGTGGGCTGCGGTCGCGGCGGGCCGGGGGAAGACCGTGCCGTCGAAGATCTTTCGTGCCGTGCGGACGACGGTGGTGCGCCGGGCCACCGGGCCTGCTCCGTCCGGTCGTTGATCGATGGCGGCCTCGATGTCGAGGAATCCCGTGGGGTGTTCGATGCGCAGCAGGTCCCCGTGCGCGGGAAGCCGGGCGAGTCCCTCACCGACGCCGCCCGCGACGCGCAGGCCCGCGGCGACGCCGGCCGCGCCGAGCACACCGATCGAGGGGTGGCAGCGCACCGGGATGAAGGTACGGGTCATCACGGCGCCTCCGTGCAACGGCGGGGCGAGCAGGCTGAGTTTGGGCACGGTGGCCGCCGTCGTGTCACCGAGGCCCATCAGCTTCCCCGCCTCACCCCGGATCGCGCGCAGCCGGTCGGCGAGCGCGCGGTCCTCCTCCAGGTCCCCGGGTTCCTCGTAGCCGGTGACCTGAAGGGCGGACGCGGCGATCAGTACGGTCGGCATCCCGTTGTCCACGCAGGTCACCGGGGTGCCCGCCACGGTGTCGCGGGCGTGACCGGTGGGCAGCAGCGGACGGGGGCCCGGCGGGAACTCGATGAGCACGGGCGCGGCCGTCCCGGGTACACCGGAGATCTCGGCCGTACCGCCGTAGTCGACGCGCCCGCCCGGCGTGGCGAAGGTGGCGACGGCCAGGTCGTCGGAGTTGACCATCCGGATCCGTACGGAGGTCCGCTCCGGCCCCGCTCCCACCAGTCCGCGTTCGACGGCGAACGGGCCGACCCCGGCGAGCAGGTTGCCGCAGTTCTGCCTGCCGGAGACCTCGGGCCGGTCGACTCCGACCTGGAGGAACAGGTAGTCGACGTCCGTCCCGGGGGCGGCCGACGCGGAGATCACGGCCACCTTGCTGGTCAGCGGGTGCGCTCCGCCGAGGCCGTCGAGCTGGCGCGGGTCGGGGCTGCCCATGACCCGTAGCAGCAGGTCGTCGCGTGCGCCGGGGGCGGCCGGGAGGTCGTCCGCCAGGAAGTAGGCGCCCTTCGAGGTGCCTCCGCGCATGAGCATGCAGCGCACTTCCTCGCCGGCGCTCATGACACGGTGCCGTCGCGGACGTCGGGGGCGCACTCCTCGTAGGAGCGGTACCGCACGCCGAGCCGTTCGAGGGTCTCCCGCAGGCCGTAGCGGTCCAGGCCCAACTGTCCCCCGGCGAAGGCGATCCGGGTGGCTTCCTCCTTGGCGGCGCGTGCCTCGGCCGCTCTGACCGCCGCACCGGACCGTTCGCGGGGCACGCACACCACTCCGTCGTCGTCGGCGACGATCACGTCCCCGGGCCGCACGATCTGGCCGCCGAGCACCACGGGCAGGTTCACCGAGCCCGCCGTGGCCTTGACGGTGCCTCGCGCGCAGACCGCCGTCGACCACACGGGGAAGCCCATCGCGCGCAGCCCGGCCGTGTCGCGTACGCCCGCGTCGATGACCAGACCGCGCACCCCGCGATGGCTGAGCGCGGTGGCGAACAGGTCGCCGAACATCCCGTCGGTGGAGGGCGAGGAGGTGGCGACGACGAGGATGTCCCCCGGCGCGCACTGCTCGACCGCCGCGTGGATCATGAGGTTGTCGCCGGGGGCGCAGAGCGCGGTCACCGCGGTGCCCGCGACGCGTACGTCCTGCTGGACGGGCCGGAACCCGGGGCCGAGGCTGCCCCGGCGGCCCATGCCCTCGTGCACGGTGGCCACCCCGTGGCCGGCCAGCGCCTCGACGTCCTCGGCGTGCGCGCGGGGCGGGTCGGTGATGATGAGACCGCTCACGCCAGTACCTCCGTGACCTGCGGGTAGGGGCGCATGTAGGCCTCGGCGTAAGCGGTGTGGGGCAGACCGAGGTTGGGGCCCGCGTTCCGCCTGAGCTGGACGCCGCGCCGTTTTCCCAGGTCCGTGTAGTACTCCCACAGGTGCTGCTGGGTGGTCAGGCGTTCCATGGCCGCGCGTTTGGTGTCCCACACCGGGGTGATGTCGAGGAGGACCTCCGGCCTGAAGCCGCACATCTCCGGCTGGTGCGGTTCGAAGAGGAACACGGGAGGGGCGCCGATGACCTCGCCGTCGGACGGATAGCCGACGGCCTGGGCGAGGACGCGCGCGTCGAGCGCCATCCGTGCGGCGGCGGGGTGGTCGCCGTTGTACGGGTCGTCCGGGGGGTGGGTCAGCACCACGTCGGGCCGGGTGTCGCGGTAGATCCGGACGAGACGGTCGGTCAACTCCGGTGTCACGGGCAGGGGGTAGTCGCCCGCGTCGAGGAAACGGACCTCGGCCCCGAGGACCTGTGCCGCCGCCTCGGCCTCGGCCCGGCGTATCTCCTTGATCTCCGCCAGCTTCCGTCCCTCGCGCCAGGCTCGGGCGGACTCACCCCGCTCCCCGTAGGTGAGGCAGGCGATGGTCACCTTCTCTCCGCGGGAGGCGGCCAGGGCGACGGCCCCTCCGGCCCGCCAGACGAAGTCCCCCGCGTGTGCGGTGATGACGAGAGTCGATCGTGCGATGGGCGCCTTGCCGTGCGTCATGGCTCACAGCTCCTTGGTGGACGGACCGGTCGGCCCACCTCGCGGGGGTCATCGGCGCAGTGCGTCGATGACCCCCGCGAGGTGGCCGCGGACGGCCGCCTCGGCCGCCTGCGGGTCCCGGGCCCTGATCGCGTCGATCATGGCCAGGTGCTCACTCAGGGACTGCTGGGGACGTCCGGGCCTCAGCGCGAGCTGGAAACGATGACGCACGAGTTGTCCGTTGAGCCGCTCCAGCAGTTCGACCGCGACCTGCTGGCCGGAGAACTCCCGGATCCGGCCGTGCAGTTCGTGGTTGAGCCCGGAGTAGACCAGCGGCTCGCCCTCGGCGACCGCCTTCGACATCGCGGCTCCCAGCTCGGCCAGTTCGGTGAGCTGGTCCTCGGTGGCGGCGACGGCGGCCTTGGCCGCGCACAGGCCTTCGAGAGCCATACGGCATTCGGTGATGGCCACCGCCTCCTCGACGGTCACCACCCGCACCCGCGAGCCGCGGTTGCGGATCCGCTCGACCAGCCCCTCCGATTCCAGCTCGATCAGGGCCGCCCGGACGCTGGCACGGGTGACATCGAACCGCTCGGCGAGTTCGTTCTCCACCAGCCGTTGGGCCGGCACCATCTCGCCCAGCAGGATCGCCTGCCGCAGCTGGGCCAGTGCGTGCTTCCTGGCCTGCTCGCCGGTGCCCGGACGGGCTTCCTTCGGCATCGTGCCCTCCCTGATGTGAGTGCCTGTCGAACGTAGAACCAGGCCGCGAAGATTGTCAACAATTTTGTCCGGTATGTTGCCGACATGCGCGCCGGCAGGACGGCGTCGGTGACGAGGGTGCCGAACCGGCCAAGCGTCCCACGGGTGTTCGTGCGGATTCGCACCGGACTGGCACGATCGATGTGGCGGGAATGCGCCGGGCACGGGAATCCGCGAAGGCTGCGGAAAACGACTGAGCCCCGCCCTCGGGATGGGAGGACGGGGCTGTGTGGAGCGCCGGGCAGGCCTTGCACCTGCATTTCCCCGCAGGAAGCGGGGCGTCTTTCCTTGGACCACCAACGCCGGGCCCGCTGCCGGAGATCCGGCGGCGTGCTCAAGATCGACCATAGCCGAGAGGCGCCGCGGTTCACAACTCGAAGGGGAGGAGGGCCCGTTCCCCGCTCAGGACCCGTCGCCGGGCGCCCCCGGGGCGTTCAACCCGCGTGACGCGTGACGGTGAAGGTCGACGCCTTGGCGGAGAAGGTCGCGCCGTGGTCCTCGGCGGTGACGAGGACCGCCATGTACCAGGTGCCGGTGGGGATGTCGGCGACGTCCTTCCGGCCGGCGACCGGGGTCCGGTAGGCGCACACCGACGTGGTCGCCGAGGACGCCTCGCAGGTGGCGCTCTCCACGGACACCATCTCCGACGCCCTGGGGGCCAGGTGCGAACTCTTCGGCCAGGCCAGCACCTTCACGCTCCTGATGCCCGAGTCGTCGGACACGGTCGTGGTGAACGTGAGGGCGTCGCTCCCGCCGTCTCCCAGGACCACCGGGTCCGAGGAGGACTTCCCGATCACCGGCTTCCCCGTCGGGCCGGCCGCGTCGGCGGTCCCGACGAGGGCGACGGTGGCAGCGGCGCCGCCACCCAGGACGACGGCACCGGCGAGCACGGAGACGGCGAGGCGCTTGGACATGTGGTTCCCCCAGGAGGAGTCGGTCGCGGCCCGACCACCGCACACGCGGCGTCGGTTCGGCACGGAGCACGACAAATCCTCGTGACCGAAAGGTGGCTGACGGTCCATCAGTCAGTGGATGCTTGTCGTGCCGTGTGACGTCCATGGTGTGGCCCGCCGCGACCGCCGGACATGAGTACCCCTACTCAACCCGCCTCGGTACGGCTCCGGTGAGTACCCGGCGGCTCCCGGGAATCCGGCGGGCTCCCGTCCGCGGCAGCGGGCTCCCGAGAGGGCCGCGGGCTCCCGACGGGACTGCGGGCTCCCGACGGGCGGGCGGGTTCCGTGCCGCGCGGTCGCCGCGGCCGTACGCGAACGGCCGGCCCGGTCCTCGCGCGAGGACCGGGCCGGCCGCCTGACTCGATGTCCGCCCCCGTGCGCTCCGTCAGCCCTGGCGGGCCTTGAAGCGCGGGTTCTTCTTGTTGACGACGAAGGTCACACCACGCCGGCGCACCACCTGGGCGCCGGGCTTCGACTTCATCGAACGCAGGGAATTACGTACCTTCACAGCTCTGCTCTCCTTCTGCCGGACACGCCGCGTTCAGTGGCGCGGCGAGGCCGCGCGGCCGTAGCGGCGCTCGAAGCGCTCCACCCGGCCCGCACTGTCCACGACCCGCGACTTCCCGGTGTGGAACGGATGACTGGCCGACGAGATCTCGACGTCGATCAGCGGGTAGGTGTTGCCGTCCTCCCACTCGATCGTCCTCGACGAGTTCGCCGTCGAACGCGTCAGGAACGCGACGTCCGCCGACCGGTCGCGGAAGACGACCGGCCTGGACTCGGGATGAATACGGGGCCTCATGCGTGTTCCCTCCTTGCCACTGTCCTCCCGGCCGGGCCGGGGTCGATTCAGCGCTCCTCGCGGAACGGAACGTGCTCGCCGACCACCGGGTCGTACTTGCGCAGGACGAGCCGGTCGGGGTCGCTGAGACGGTTCTTGCGCGTCACGTAGGTGACGCCGGTCCCGGCGGTCGACCTGAGCGTGACGACGGGACGCGCGCTGCTGCGTGCCATGAGGTCCTCCTTCCGCCCACACCGCGAGGATCTTGACTCGCGCATGTCAGCTACGTGGGGTGTAACAGCGGACCCCCGCGTCGCATTCCCGCCGTGCCGGGCGTACCGGGAACCGGTCGCGGTCAGGCGAAACGTGCGCTCGGAACGGGTCCGGTGGAGGTCAGCCGGGCCCGGTCGCCGCGGAGCCAGGAGCCGCGGACCGCGGCGGCGAAGTCGGTGAGGGACGAGAGCGGGTCCGCGGGCGTCCCGCCGTCCCCCGCCTCCGGCGACGGATCGGCGCCCACGATCCCGGCGGCGATCCGCTCGGCCGGCCGGCCGTCGGCGGGCCCGCGCTCCACGTCGCCGTCGTCGCCCACCCGCATCTGCTCGCCCCAGGGCGTCACGGCCGACTGGTGCAGCAGCGTCACGCTGTCGGCGGTGATCACCGGGGCGTCGGTCCAGTTGCTCGCGTGTTCATGGAGCACCTGTCCCGGTACGCGGGCGAAAAGCTGTTTCAGGATCTGCGGGCCCTCATCGGTCTCGGCCACCCCGTTCAGGTCGTACGCGACCACCACGGTGTCCTCCCGGCCGGGGGCGAACGCCTCCGCGGGGAGGCCGAGCACCTCGGCGGCGGCCAGTCCGAGGATCCGGCTGTCGCGGTCGGGCAGCAGCGACACCGACCGGGGGCACACCTCCGCGGCGTCCAGCAGCGCCCTCAGCCGCAGCAGACCCTCCAGGCACAGTGCGTAGGAGTCCTGCAGCCATGCGTACCGGCCGGTCATCCCGGCGCCGAAGCCGAACGGCGACAGGGTGCCGAGGACCGTGCCGCCCAGCACGAACTGCCAGCCGCGCAGGTCCGTCGGGCCGAGCCCGCTCACCGGCTCCGCGCTCGCGGCTCGCTCCAGCATGCGGTTCTGCCGGTCGCGCGGGGGCTCCCACAGGGCGTCCGCCGGGTCGGGCAGCAGCCCGTGCCGGCTCCGGGCCAGCGGGAGGTCACCCGACATGATCGCGTTGTGGACCAGGAGGTAGCGGTCCGGCCACGCCGCGAAGTCGTTCTCGTGCCGGGTCAGCACCTCGACGGCGTCGCCGTGCCGGCCCTCGCGCTCGTACGCGGACACGAGCTCACGCATCACCGTCAGCGCGCCCGGGTTTCCGAGCAGCGCCTCGCGCAGCGCGGGGATCGCGAGCGCGGGGAGTCCCCGTTCGACGCAGGCGTATCCGAAGTCGTAGAGCGCCTGTCCCCTCCCGGGATCGGCGACCAGCGCGGCCGCGGCCTCGCGGAGGTCGTCGAACCCGGCCATCTCCGCGGCGCGGCCGACCACGAGTGCCGTCTCCGCGAGCGGCTGGGTCCCGGCGCCCGGTTTCAGCAGCCGCAGGGCGCCGGGTATGTCTCCGGCGTCCAGGCACTCCCATGCCTTCAGCGGGTCGGCGGACTTCGGTCGGCGGAGCTTGCGAGAGAACATGCCGGAGATCATCTCCGGCAGGAGCGGCGCTCTCAACAGATTTGTCGCCGCCCGGCTCCGGGACGTCCCGAGCGGGCTCAGCCGGCGCGATACAGCTCCGAGACCAGTTCGACGGCCGTCCGGGCCGAGGGGTGCGGGTCGTCGCGCCACCAGGCGAGGCGTACGGCGAGGGGTTCGGCGTCGCGCACCGGACGGTAGACGACGCCGGGGCGCGGATACTGGTGCGCGGTCGACTCGGCGGTCATGCCCACGCACCGGCCCGTGGAGATCGCGGTCAGCCATTCGTCGACGTCGTGGGTCTCCTTGGTGGCGGGGCGGGCGTCCGGAGGGAACAGATCCGTCGTGGTCGTGCCCGTCCTGCGGTCGACGAGCAGGACCCGGCCGGCGAGGTCGGCGAGCCGCACCGAACGGCGCCGGGCGAGCGGATCGTCCGCGGCCAGGGCGCACAGCCTCCGTTCCAGTCCCACGATGACCGTGTCGAGACGGCGGTCGTCCGGCACCCTGCGCAGCACGGCCATGTCACAGGCCCCCTCAGCGAGCCCGGCGGTCGGGGAGTTGACCCGTACGAGCCGCAGTTCCGTCCCGGGGTGCGCACGCGCCCACTCGCGCTGGAAGGCGAGCGTGTGACGGCCCAGCGCCGACCACGCGTACCCGATCCGCAGCGAGGCACGTCCCGTGGTGGCCTCCTGGACAAGATCGGCCACCTCGCCCAGGACCCGCCGGGCGTGCGCCAGCACGCGCAGTCCGGTCGCCGTCGGCGTGACCTCGCGCGAGGTGCGCCTCAGCAGCCTTACGCCCAGGGCCCGTTCGAGCGAAGCCAGGGTGCGGGAGACCGCCGCCTGGGAGACACCGAGCGCGATGGCGGCATCGGTGAAGGTGCCCTCGTCGACGATCGCGACGAGACAGCGCAGCTGCCGCAGTTCGACATCCATGAGTCCAGCGTATGCAGGTGCGGGCGGATGCATTGTGCGCATGGGAGGCCCGGTCCGACGATCGGGGCATGCGCGTACCCTCCGCACACCCGGAAGCCGTCGCCCGGCGCACTCACCCCGGGCCCGTGTCCCCCGTCGTCCGGCCGTACGGCGGCACGCGGCTGTCCGGCGTCGCCACCATGGTCGGCAGCGCCCTGTCCAACCAGACGGGTGCCGCCATCGGCTCGCTGGCGTTCCCCGTGCTCGGTTCTGTCGGTGTGGTCGCCGTACGGCAGTACGTCGCGGCGGTCGTCCTCCTCGCCGTCGGCCGGCCCGGGCTGCGGACCTTCACCCGGCGGCAGTGGTGGCCGGTCCTGCTGCTGGCGCTGGTGTTCGGGACGATGAACCTGTCCTTGTACACCGCCGTCGACCGCATCGGGCTGGGCCTCGCGGTGACCCTCGAGTTCCTGGGCCCGCTGGGGATCGCGCTGGCCGCCTCGCGCCGCCGGGTGGACGCGTGCTGTGCGGCGGTCGCGGTGGCGGGCGTCGTCACGCTGATGCGCCCGCGGCCTTCCGCCGATTTCCCGGGGATGGGTCTGGCGCTGCTCGCCGCCGGGTGCTGGGCGGCGTACATCCTGCTGAACCGTACGGTCGGGCGCCGCGTCCCCGGAGCCGGTGGGCCCGCTGCCGCCGCGGCGGCGTCGGCCCTGGTGTTCCTGCCCGTCGGGCTCACCGTGGCACTGCGGCATCCGCCGACGCCCGCCGCGGTCGGTTACGCGGTCGCCGCAGGGGTGCTGTCCTCGGCGGTGCCCTGCCTCGCCGACCTGTTCACCCTGCGCCGGGTGGCGGCTCCGGCCTTCGGTCTCTTCATGAGTGTCAATCCCGTGCTCGCCGGACTGGTCGGGTGGCTCGTGCTCGGCCAGGGGCTGGGCCCGGCGGAATGGGCGGGCATCGGCGCCGTCGTCGCCGCCAACGCGCTCAGCATCGCCGTGGCGCGGGACTGAGGACGCGTCGACTTCGCTCGGACGGAACCGGGGACGCGTCATCTCCGTGTCGCGGGACCGTGGACGCGCCGGGGCGGGGCACCGAACAGACGTCGCCGAGCCGAACAGACTTCGCCGGACCGCGGGGCTCGCCGGCCCCGAACCCGGCTTCCCGGCACGGCTGTTGCGCGGGGCGTCGCGGACCCCGTTCGCGCAGGTCGCAGGGCCGGGGCCGGGGCGCCTGAACGACGTCCAGGCCGACCCACGGTGAACGCCGGCGCGCGCCACCCCTTCCGAAGAATAGAAATATCTACCAGCATGAGCACGCCGGGTCGCCGCCCGGGTGCGGGCCCGCAGCCGGGCGGCACTTCGCACACGCTCGAACAGCCTGTGAAGACACGGGAGTTGGTCATGCCGGATGCAGCATGGAGGCAAGCCGTCGAGTGGCTCGCGGCCGCGGCCTCGGACCCCAGGGCCTGCAAGCGGGCGTGGGACCAGGAGCCGGGGACGGCACTGATGGAGGCCGGCCGTTTCTGGGACGTCCTGAGCGTTCCCGAGCAACTCGGGCTGCTCGCCCTGGACATCCTGTGGCACGACCCCCTGGACTCCCCGGGCCCGACCCTGGTGGACACCGCCGCCCGTCGCGTCGGCTTCTTCCTGGCACCGGACCCCGAGAGCCGCTGGGTCGGATCCGGCATCCGGTACGTCGGCAGGGGGTCGTGGGTCGCCGTCCCACCGCCCTACCGCTCCGCGCGGGCCCTGGAGTGGCTCATCCCGCCCGACGGGACCGGCGACCTCCACTCCGCCACCAGACTGGAACTGGCCCTGCAGCAGGCCAACGGGACTCTCGCCGTCCTGGCTCCCTCGGAGGAGTGCTGAGGCATCGGGGACACCGGAGGGAACACCCCCTGGGGCACGGCGCCGAACAGCGCGGGCGACCACCCGGACGATCTCGACGGGGCCGTCCCGGGCAGGGGGTCAGTCGCCCGGCAGGCCACGCGGTACGGGCACGGCGGGCACGTGCTCGGCCTTGCCCTCGACGGCGGCCTCCGCCTCACCCCCGGCATCACCCGCGCCGCTGCCCGGCGCCGGATCCGTCTCGCGCGACTCCGTCTCACGCGAAGTCCGCTCCGTCCGGATGGCCGACGGCCGGGGCTGCGGTCCCGCCGGCCGGCGGTCCGCCCGGGAGACGGCCGGCCACGGCTCGCTCCCCAGCGGGTCGGGGGCGGCGAAGGTGGCCCACAGCACCTCGAAGACCTCGCGGTTCCCCGGGACCGTACGGCCCTTCGCCCGCCATTCCGCGACCAGTTGGGCGTAGATCGGCGGCTGCGCCTGGTGGGCGGCCGCCGGCTCCGCGTGAGGCCGGCCCGCGCTGCCCTCCTCCGGACGGCGCCGCCGGGCCGTGTGTGTGCTGTCCATGACGGAGCAACGGCGACGCGTACGCCGGTGGTACGCGCCGGTGCGGCCACTCACCGGGTCGGGTGAGGGCGCCGCCCGTTCGGAGTCATGGCCCGGTATCACCGTAGGACAAGCATTCCGCCGCCCCGCGCGGTCACCGCTCGTCGTCCCACGGCGTTCCACGGGTCCCCGCGTCTCAGTTCCGCGCGCCGGAGGCGACGGCCTCGGTCTCCGGGCTCGGCAGGTCGGAGGCGGCACGGGCGGCGGGGATACGGCCCGTCCGGCGGGCCGGTACGAGGAGTGCGGCCAGCGCCGCGCCGAGGCAGAGCAACGCGAGCAGGCTGAACCCGTGGGTGTAGCCGGACCCGTAGGGCAGGCCCGAGGGCTGCAGTCGGCCGGTCACCAGGACGCTGGTGACGGCCGCGCCGATCGAGCCCCCGATCGTGCGGATGTTGGCGTTCATGCCGGTCGCGGCGCCGGTCTGCTCGGCCGGGACGCTGCCGACGATCAGGTTGGCCATCGAGGCGAAGGCCAGTCCGATGCCGAGGCCGAAGACACCCGCGGCGAAGGCCACCTGCCACTGGCGGTCGTGCCAGAGCGCGAGGGAGCCGCAGGCCACGGCGCCGAGCGCGGCACCGGTCGTGAGCAGCCTCTTGGCCCCCAGCACCGGCTCCAGCCGGCCGCTGAGCACTCCCGAGCAGAACATCGCGATCAGCATGGGCAGCATGAGCAGCCCGGCCCCGGTGACACTGGCCCCGAAGCCGTATCCCGCGGAGCGGGGGGTCTGCACGAAGCCGGGGAGGAAGGACCAGATCGCGTACATGCCCGCGCCGAACAGGAGGGCGGCGGCGTTGGTGGTCCACACCGCGGGCAGACGCATGACGTTCAGGTCGATCAGCGGGCTGGTGGAGCGGGCCTCGGCGTACAGCCACAGCGCGAAGAGCGCCACGGCGGCGACGAACAGGCCGATCACCCGGCCCGATCCCCAGCCCCACCGGGTCGCCTGGCTGAGCGGGAGCAGCAGCGCGACCAGCCAGCCCGAGAGCAGTACGGCACCGAGCCAGCTGACCCGCCCCTCGGCGCGCTTCGGGGACTCGGGGACACAGCGCAGCGCGATCACGGTGGTCACCGCGACGACGCCCACCGGCAGCCAGAACAGCCACTTGTAGTCGAGGGCCGACACGATGGGCCCGGCCGCCACCAGGCCGACACCGCCGCCCGCCGCGATCACGGCGGACAGGTTGCTGATGCTCGGGCCGACCTCGGCCGCGGCGAACTCGTCGCGGATGATCCCGAAGGACAGGGGGAACAGCGCGCCGCCTATGCCCTGGACGACCCGGGCGACGATCAGTACGCCGATGGAGGGCGCGAGCGCGGCGAGGAGGCACCCGAGCGTCACGGTCACGAGGACGGCGACGAGCGTGCGCTTCTTGCCGACGAGGTCGCCGACCCGGCCGAGGATCGGGGTGAAGACCGACGCGGAGAGCAGGTACGCCGTCATCACCCAGGTCACGGTGGACTGCGAGGTGTGCATCGCGTGCTGCACGGTCGGCAGGGCCGGCGCGATCAGCGACTGGAGCATGGAGAACACCCCCGCGCCGGTCGCAAGGACCGCGAAGGTGAGGCGGGTGGACTTCCTGGGCATGGAAAGGCCTCTCGGAACGGGATGCGGCCGGATCGGCCGGCCGCGGTCGTACGACGGGGAGGGCCGACGGGCGGCCGTGGACAAGGCGCGTCCGCACGGAGCGGTCGCCAGGGGGAAGAGGACGGAACAGGGCATCCGGGACGGGCGGCACGGGACAGGGCCCGCCGCTCGTCGGCAGGGAGGGCGCGGACAGGTCGTCGGTGCGCGCGGCCGCACGCATCGACGGGAAGCTAGCCCCGACTGCTAAAGTGGAGGTATACCTCCACTGTACCGGAGGCCAACCTCCGGTTCAACCACTTCGCTGCCGGGAGGCACTCGTGACGGCCCAGCCGCTCTCCATCAGCGGAATCGTGGCGTCCCAGCGCCCGCACCGGAAGGACGCCGCGCGCAACTACGACGCCCTGCTGGCGGCCGCGCGCGAGGCGTTCGCGGAGAACGGCGCGGAGGCCTCACTGGAGGACATCGCCCGCCGTGCGGGGGTCGGCATCGGCACGCTCTACCGGAACTTCCCCACCCGCCGCCATCTCTTCGAGAGCGTCTACGCGGACGAGGTGGACGCCCTGTGCCGGGTGGCCCAGGACGTCGCCGGCGAGGAGCCCTGGGCGGCGCTGACCTCGTGGCTGCGCCGGTTCGTGGACTACACCGTGACGAAGCGGGCCATCCGCGAGGCGCTCAACAACGAGTCGGAGATCTTCCTCGCCTGCCGGGACTCGATGTACCAGGCGGGCGGCCCGCTGTTCGAGCGGGCCCAGAAAGCCGGCGAGGCACGCACGGACATGGACTTCGACGATCTCCTGCGCATGGTCGCCGGGATCACCTCGACCAATTTCCTCGACGACGCCCAGCGCGACCGCGTCCTCACCGTCGCGCTCGACGGCGTCCGGGCGGCGCACCGACCGATCGGCGCCCCGGCCGATTCGGCTTCGGGGCGGGGCCGTTGACGGCACGGTTCCGGACGTCCCGAAGCCGGGGCCGACAGGCCCTTGGTGGGGAACGGGACAGAGGCACATGCTGGAGGCGACAGGTCCGTCCGCCCGTCCTGGAGGCCGGCATGAACGCTTCCCCCACGTCCAGCATGCTGCGGGCCCTGCCCGCCGAGCACCGGCAGCGGCTGATGCGCATCGCCCGCGAGGTGTCCTTCCCCCAGGGCGCCCGCCTCTTCGAGGAGGGCGGAACCGCCGACCGGTTCTGGATCGTCCGCACCGGCACGGTCGACCTGGACATGCGTGTGCCCGGCCGCCGGGCCGCCGTCATCGAGTCCCTCCGCCACAACGAACTCGTCGGCTGGTCCTGGCTGTTCGCGCCGCACGCGTACCACCTGGGCGCCGAGGCGACGACGCCGGTCCGCGCCCACGAGTTCGACGCCACCGCCGTGCGGGCGATGTGCCACGACGACCCCGCCCTGGGTCTCGCGGTCGCCGAATGGGTGGGCGGCATCCTCGCCCACCGTCTGCGCTGCGCCCGCACCCGCCTGCTCGACCTCTACGCCCCCCACGGCAGCGGCAGCCTCCTCTGAGCGCCACCGCCGCGGGTCCCGCGACGCCCCTCGACCGCACACCTCGACCGCGCACTCCAACCCCGCACCTCGACCGGGGGTCGCACCGGCCCACGTCGAGCGATGCGAGCGATTCCCCGGAGCGCCGGCCGTGCCCTCCTCCTCGACGACGGATACGGAACCACCCGTCACGCTTCCGCCTACCGTCCAGTAATATCTCGCGGAGACTCCAGGAGGAGGAACCGTGCCACGGTCGGAACGCTCAGCCCTGTTGCTCGCCGGTCTGCTGGCGACCGCGGGGGTCGGTCACTTCGCGGCGCCCGAGCGGTTCGACGCGACGGTTCCCCGCGTGCTGCCGGGAGCTCCCCGCGCCTGGACCTACGTCAGCGGGGCCGCCGAACTGGCGCTGGCCGCGGGGGTGGCGCTGCCCCGTACCCGGCGCGCCGCCGCGCTGGCCACGGCGGCATTCTTCGTCGGGGTGTTCCCCGCCAATGTGCAGATGGCCGTGGACTGGCGTCACCGTCCCGCGCCGCTCAAGGCCGCGGCGCTCGCCCGGCTTCCGTTGCAGGTACCGCTGGTGCTGTGGGCACGCGGCGTCGCCAGGAGTGGGAAGGGCCGGTCATGAGCCGTGCGGTGGAAGTGGGCGACAAAGTGGAGGACTTCGTCCTCCCGGACGAGACGGGCACGGAGCGGAGTCTGTCCGAACTGCTCGACGACGGACCGGTGGTGGTGTTCTTCTACCCCGCCGCCCTCACCGCCGGCTGCACCGCCGAGGCATGCCACTTCCGCGACCTGGCCGCCGAGTTCGCCGCCGCCGGGGCCCGGCCGGTGGGCATCAGCGGTGACCCCGTCGACCGGCAGCAGGAGTTCGCCGGGCGCAACAGCCTGGGCTTCCCCCTGCTGTCCGACGTCGACGGGGCGGTCCGCGAACGGTTCGGCGTCAAGCGCGGCTTCTCGCTGGCCCCCACGAAACGCGTCACCTTCGTCATCGGCCGGGACCGCACGGTCGTGGAGGTCGTCCGCAGCGAACTGCGCATGAGCGCCCACGCCGACCGGGCCCTCGCCGCACTCCGCGCCGACAAGGGCTGAGCCGCGCGGGCACCCCGCTTCAGGGGCCGTTCGTCCCGGCCCGTGCGCGTGAGGTCAGCACCCGGCCGAGGCGGGCAGCCCCGCGCGGTCGTCCCCCAGAAGGAACACCACGTCGACGAAGCCTGCGGCGGTGTCCCTGTCGCCCAGCACATGGACCCACACGGCGCTCGTCCGCCCGTCGGCGGTCACGGCCTCGCCCATGAGCCAGCAGTCCGCGGCGTACGCGTGTCCGGCGCGCAGCAGGCCCCGGCGCGGGGACGAGCCGGAGGGACCCGCGTGGACGTACGTGTCCGTGCGGGCCGTGACGGTGTAAGCGGCGGTGGGAACGGCGGTGCCGGTCCCGGCCGGTGCCGCCGACGCGGCGGGAGCGGTCAGCAGTCCGAGCGCGAGGGCTGCTGCGGCGAGGGCGGCGCGGGCCATGGGCCGGCTGTTCGGCATGAGGATCTCCCGGCTCAGCACTGGGCGGAGGCGGGCAGGCCGGCGTACTGGTCGCCCTTGAAGTAGACCGCGCTGCTGTAGCCGTCGGCGAACCCGATCCAGATGTCGTTCGTGTAGCCGTGGTCCGTCACGGTCTGGCCGTGCGTCCAGCAGTACGCCTGGTAGGAGTGGCCCGCGGTCAAGGTGGCCAGATAGGCGCTGTCCTTGGTCGGCAGTTGGCGGACGTTGACGTTCTCGTACGGCACGACGGTGTACGACTGCTCGGCGGGCGCGGCCGGCGCGGCGGCGGCCAGGCCCGCGGGGACGAGGAGCGCGATCGTCGCCACGCAGGTGGCGACGGCGGCCGTGATACGGCGCATGAGTGGTTCCCCCTGTGAGTGATGGTCCGTTGTCGGACACCGCCACAGTGGGCGCCGCGGCCACCGGGCGGCAACGGCTTTCCACCCTCGTCGAAGTGACCGCGTGGGCAGCGGAGTTGACGTTCGGATGTACTGCCGTCGACGTCCCGGTGGTCGCTGGACGTCCATCCGTCCGAGTCCGTGATCTTGTTCCCTGGCCGGCCGTCGCAGTGGATACGCTCCCGAGCGGATGGATCCGATGGGGCCGGGTGTGCCGCCCCGCGACGGGGACGGCTCACTGTGCGTAGGCAGCGGCAGACGTCGGGCGGCGACGGCGGGGCGGGTGACCGCGGCCGGGGGCCCGCAGGTACGGACACGGCAGGCGGGACCAACAGGATCCAGGCGGTGCGGCCGGCGTCCGCGGCGACGGCCCCCGGCATGACTCCTCAGGTGCTGCCGGCCCTGCAGCGGTCCGCCGGGAACGCGGCGACGGCCCGCGCGCTGCGCGGGCGCTCCCCGGCGGTCGAGGGCCCGGCCGGGACCGGGCTCGCTCCGCGCCCCGGGCCCGCCGTGCCGGCCACCGTCGAGGAACTCCCGGAGAGCGGGGCCGCCGTCAAGCTGCCCACGGTGCTTCCGGCCCTCCAGGAGGAGGACGAGAGCGGGCTGGAGACGCGGACCGTTCCCCCGCGCGCCACCGCCGCTCGCGCGGGCCGCGGCGGCCGGCGGCGGCCCGGCACCCCGGCGGCCGCCACCGCCCCGGCCGCACCCCATGTGCCCCTCGGACTGCCGCCCTACCTCCGGGAGTTACGGGCCGCCGGCCTCTCCACGGCGTACCGGCTGACCGGGCACGAGTTCGTCTCCACCACTCTCGCCACGGTCGTCGGCCGCTCCGACGGGGCGGTGGCCGAGATCCGCGAGGAACTGGCCGGTCGCCCCGAGAGCTTCTACGGCCAGGGGCGCTCCTTCACCGTCGAAGGGCCCGAGGGGAAGGGCTGGTACGACGTCACCGTCACCGTGTCCCGGGACAGTGCCGACCTGCCCGAGACCTTCGTCCCACCCGAGGCGGCGGGGGCACGGGCCGCGGCGGCCGACCAGGACCGGGCCGTGGCCGCCCTCCCGGCCGCGGCGGAGACCTCCGCGGGCAAGGGCAAGGGCAGGGCCCGCGCCGACGACGGGCGCGACGGCGACGGCACCTCCGCGCCCCGGGCCGGGACCGACCCCCGGCAGGCGGCACAGGCGGCGCGCGAGGCCGAGGGGGCCGCCGTCAAGGTGGACGCCCAGCACGACACCTCGGGTGCGGTGAGCCACAGTTCGGGACGCTCGGCCGCGCAGGGGGCCAACTTCATGGCGTTCGGGCTGGCGCCGGTGGTCCCCGGTGTGTGGGCCGGCGGAGCCGTTTCGGCGAACGCGCAGCCGTTCCTGTCCAGCAGGGACACCCGGGTGCAGAAGGCCGTGTCCGAACCGCGTGTGCTGCGCAGCGACAAGGGCTCGGTCGAGATCCCGAGACGGGTGCGTTACGGCGTCCGGATCAGGCGGCAGGGCGAGCCCGCGCAGACCTTCGGCAGCGGCGGGGCGCTGACGATGCGGGTGCCCACCGAACACCTGGTGCCCGTCACCGCCGAGGCGCCCGCGCCGGACCGGCTGCGGCCCCTGGACGCCGTGTCGGCGAACCGGGTGCGGCTCGCGGACTCCCTGGCCCCGGTCGCGCTGGACGACGCGGCGGCGCCGGAACCGGGCGGCGGCGGGCTGTTCGACACCGTCCGCTCCGTGCTGCACCCTTCGCTGACCTCTCCGGGCGCGCCGGGGCGGGCCCGGTTGCACGACGCCACGTCCACCACGACCGTGCTGGAGGACCTGCCCCGGCTGCTGGCCGGCTGGGTGATGGGCGAGGACCTGGTGGCCAAGGACGGCAGCGCCACCGGCAGTTACCGGATGCGGGCCGATCTCACCGGCCTCGCACCGGCCTGGTCGATCGGCGGGACGCAACTGCGTACACACCAGCAGACACAGCACACGGTGTCCCACTCGGCGGGCAAGGGGCGCGGCGGCGCCTTCGGCGCGGGTCCGGCGGCCGGGTTCGGCGTCCTCGGCGGCGCGGCGGCGGTGCGCGGGACGGTCATGCCCACGGCGGCCGCACGCAAGGCGCGGTTCACCGTGGCCGAACAGACGGTGACGAGCCGTCAGGGGGCCGAGGTCCGGGGTGAGAAGGTGCTCTACTTCGGCCGGGTGCGGTTCCGTGCCGAGGGCACCGGGCCGCTCTCCCCCGCGATGAGGGTGCGCGCGGGAACGCGCGGCGCGCAGCACTCGATGGACGTCTGGGTCGGCTTGCGGGCCGACGAGGCCCAGGCGCTCGGGCTCCCGTTGCCGGACGGTGTCACCGCGAGCCCGATGGTCGCGGCGCCCGCCGGGGCCGACACCGGGGTGGACTCCGGCTCCGCCGCCACGGACACCGCACCGGCCGGCCGGCACACCGGGGTGAGGAAGCGCGGTGGGAACACCGCGGCCCCCGGCGGCCCGGCCGGGGCGGAGACGGAAGCGGAGCCGGGCGGCTCGCACGCGGTCCGGGGCACCCGACGTCATCTGCCCTTCGGGGCCATGGGATCGAGCGTCACGATCAGCCGACTCGACACCGCGCCCCTGCTGTCCGGCATAGAACGCCTCTTCACCACCGATCCGCGGCTCGCGGGGTATCTGCCCTCCTTCGGCCCGGGGCCCGCGGCGGAGGTGAGCCGCGAGGAGGCCGAGGCGCAGCGCCGCAACTACCGCGAGCTCGTCACCGTGCTCTCGGAGACCAACCTGCGGGTGAACAAGGACCAGTTGCTCTCCTCCGGGATCCGTGTGCGGATGCGGCGCAAGAGCCGGTGGCACGCGCACGACGTGCAGGTCCGGGTCGTCGGCGCGCTCCGCGAGACGGGACATCTGGGCGACACCGCGGACTGGCTGGTGCGCAGCCACTCCGGGGTCAGCAGCACCTCCCAGAGCGGCCGTTCCAGTTCACGCTCGGTCGGGGGCCTCGCGCTCGGCCAGTTCCGGCTCGTTCCGGGAGTGCTGTCCGCCTCGGTGCGCGGCGAGCGGACCCGGCAGAGCTCCCGGCGCAACCAGGCGGGCCCGGCGACGCGTACCGACGTGCTGACCAACGGCGGTGAAAGCACCAGTTCCTTCGGCGGAGCGCTGCGCCTCGACGTCGATGTCACCCTGACCACCCGCGAGCGGACCGCCCGGCGCGCCCTCACCCCAGGTGCCCCGGGCCGGGACGTCCCCGGGGCCGAACTCCTCGCGTCCAGCGCGGACACGGAAGCGCTGGCGTCGGCGGAACAGGACGTCCGCCTGCTCACGCCGACCGCGTTCACCCTGGACACGGAGACGAAGGACCGGCTGACGGCCCGTACCAGGACCCGCACGGCCGGACCGGGGACGCCCCAGCGGCAGTTCACCGCGTCCGGCATCGGCGACCTGTCCACGATGACGCCCCGGTCGATCGCGGGCCGGTCGGTCAGGGACTGGGCGCTGGTGGAAACCCTGGGCGACGGGGGTCCGGTCCGGGAGCTCGCCTTCCAGTTGCTGGCGCGGGCCGCGGCCCGCGGCCGGGAGACGCGTGCGGACCGGGCGCTGGAGACGGAGGGGCTCGCACCGCGGCTGGCGGTCGAGGAGCGCTTCAGCCCGCAGGCGATCACCTCGGCACTGCGCCAGGCCGTCTCCTCCGGCTGGGTGGTCAAGGGCCTGCGCCACCCGCGGAGGCTCACGGCCCTCGACGGCGCGGTGGGCACCCGGTTCGCCCTCGTCAACCCGGAGATCGTGGCGCGGGGCACCGGACCGGGGACCGAGACGTTCGTCCTCGGCGGCCACCAGGCCGGCGGACAGGAGGGCCGCGGCACCACGACCACGGTGCAGGGAGGGCTCCTCGGCGCGGAGAACGGCGCCGAGTGGCGGATCGGCGAGGGGGTGTCGGCGGGCCGGAGCGTGAGCAGGGGCGGCGCCGTGGCGACGACGCTGAGCGGCAGCGTCGAGCGCAACGCCCACACCCCGCGCAGCCGCCCCCTCCACCTGGTCCACTGCGACCTGGTGGTCCGTATGGTCGCCGAGGTCAAGGTCACCGGAGGCGGCCCGTACGTGGCGAAGGGCGAGCGGACCCTGCCCGCCGCGGCGGCGGTATGGCTCACCGAGGAGCAGGTACGGGCCGCGGGTCTGCGGCTGCCGGGGGCGGCCGCGCGGAAACCCCCGCCCGCGGTGGACGCGCCCGGCTCCGCGGCCGTCGCGGGGACCTCGGCCGTCGACGGGCGCTCCGCACCGGGTGACCGGACCGGTCCGGAGCCGGCCGGCTCGTCCCGGACCGACCGCCGGGCGGACGGATCGACGACGCCCGCGGCGACCGCGCCCACCCTGGCCCGGGAACTGCCCCTCGGCTTCGGCATGATCGAGGAACTGCCCGATTTCGTCCCGCTGCTCGAACGGCTGCGGACCGACGTCGGGCGCCGCGACCGGGGTCTCGCGGACGCCCTGCTCCCCCGGCTGCAACTGGCCGATCCGAACGACAACATGCAGCGGCTGCTCCGCGTCCTGGACCGGGACGGATCCGCCGGACTGCTCTCCGGGGCCATGGACGGCGGTGTCCCCGTGGAGCTGTTCCACGGTCGCGGCACGCCGTACTGGGCGGTGTTCCGCGTACGGCGCACCCGGCCCGGCACGGGCGAGGGCGACGCGGCCGACGGCCGCGACATGGAGTACATCACCTCGGCCGCCGTGCAGAAGGCGCACAGCGCCGACGCCGGCGACGTACGCACCCTCGAAGGAGTCGTGGCCGGAGCGGGGAAACCGGAGGGCGGCGGGGGCCCGCTCCGGAGCGTCGGCGCCTCCGGCGGGCTCGGTGTCGGTGTCTCGGACGTGACCAGGTCCGCCGCCGTCGGACGCGGTCGGCTGGGCGTGAAGACCGTGGCCGAGGCCTCCGCACGTTCGGTCAGGATGCGTGTCCCGATCGAGGCGACCCTCGAACTGCACTCGTCCAAGGGGCGGGTGGGCCTCGCCAGGCTCGGCGGCCAGTCGCTGGTCCACCGTGTCCTGGCGCACGACCTCGAAGCGCTGTCCCGGTTGCGGCCGGTGCCGCGCGCCCGGACGGGACAGGCGTTCCTGCGGCCGGACGACGCCGCGGCGGACCGGCTGGGGGCCTGGCACGCGCGCGGGGTGAGCCTGCCGATGGAGGCACAGGTCAACGGGTTCCGCGGGGCGCCCGAGATCCGGCGGGTGATCGAGGACACGGTACGGGCGGCGCACGGGGGTGAGCGTTTCCGGCGGACGGGAGACGCGGCGGCGTACACCCAGCGCGAGGCGGTCTCCACCGAGTGGCTGATCTCCGCCCTGCCGCTGCTGACGGCGGCCGGCGCCGACCTGCCGCCCGTCCACGCCTCCGGCGCCCGTGGTCAGGACCTGCGCACCTCGCTGCACGCCAGGCTGCACGACGGACGGGTGCTGGGGGTGGGCGACAAGATGACCTTCGAGACGGTGGCGCAGAGCACGCTGGACGCTCCCCGTCCCACCGGCACGGACCATCAGCAGGCGACGGAGCACGGCACGGCGGTACGGGGGCTGGGGGGCGCGGGGGTGCTGAACGCGGACGAGTTCCGGATGAACCAGTTCCTCGGCCACGCCGACCGCGCGGGCGGTGCCATCGAAGCGGCCGCCCACGGCTCCGGGTCCATGCCTCTGCACAAGCCGAAGGCCGAGTCGACGCTCGTCCAGTTCACCCTGGACGTACGGGTGGTGGCCCGGGTGAGCGACCGGGGGCGGTCCGGCGCCCCGTCCGTCGCCGTGCGGGATCTCACCCTGCCGGTCCCCGTGGTGGTGCGGATGCCCGCGCCGCAGGTGCGCCACCTGCTCCGGGACCCCGCCCTGCGGGGCCGGCTCCACGACCCGGACGGACGGCTCACCTCCTCCTGACCCGTGGGGCCGCGCCGTCACACGCAACGGCCCCACCGAGGGGGACGCGAACAGCCCGGCCCGGTGCGGGCCGCGGGGCCGCCGTCTCAGGCGCCCGGCACCTCGGCCGGTTGCCCGGGGTCCGCGGCCCGTCCTTTGATCACGGCGGTGAGCTCCGCCCTGCGACGGATGCCGAGCTTGCGGTAGGCACTGGTCAGATGGGTCTCGACGGTGCGCCGGGCGAGGTGCAGCAGTGCGGCGATCTCGGCGTTCGTCCGGCCGCCGGCCGCCAGCGCGGCGATCCGGCGTTCGCTGCCGGTCAGGGCCTCCCATCCGGTGAGCGCCGTCGCCGCGCCGCGGGAACGGCCCTCCGGCAGGGCCTCCTCGGCCCGCGCCCGCAGCCGCGCGGCGCCCAGCCGTTCGGCCCGTCCGGCCGCCTCGCGCAGGGCGTCCCGGGCCCGCGCCCGGTCCCCCGCCGCGACGTACTGGCGCCCCTGCGCGATCAGGGCGGGGATCAGCTCGGTCTCGACGGCCGCGTCCCGCAGCATGCGCACGCACCGGTCGGCGAGTTCGAGGCCGCGTCGGCCCCCGGTGGCGGTCGCCAGTCCGGACAGGGCCCGGCCCACCAGCCGCGGGGTGTCCCACACCTGGGCGAGCCGCAACTCCTCCCGGGCCAGCGCGAGTGCGTCCTGCGGCCTGCCGAGCGCGGTGTGGCAGACGGCGGCCGCCGTGCGCCAGGGCGTGACCACGGGGCTCAGCACGTCCCGCGCCGTCTGCCGCCGCCCGCATTCCAGGAAGTCGTCGAGGGCACCCGCCCGATCGCCCGTCGCCGACCGCAGGACTCCTCGCGCGTACAGGAACCGGTTGAGTTCCCAGGAGTCGTGGGCGTCCCGGAGATCGAAGCCGTCGGCGAGCCGGGACGCCTCCTCGGCGCGGCCGGCCTCGACGAGCGCCATCAGGGCGTGGGCATGCGCGTTGGACGGACCCCGGCGGGCCCGCTCGCCGCTCCGCCGGACCTCGGGACCATCGAGCAGCTCCGCGTACCTTCCGCGGGCCGCGGCGATGTCCGCCCGTACGCTGAGCAGCGCGTCGTGCATCGGGTGGAGCAGCGAGAGCCGCTGCCGGGCCAGCCCCCGGCGCACCAGCGCCTCGGCCTCCTCCAGTTCGTCGGCCCACTGCGCGACGGCTGCCGCCGTGCCCAGCAGGAAGGGCTCCGCGAGCGCGTCGACCGGTTCGCCGAGCAGGGCGCGGATCCGTTCCATGGCCGTGGCGGCGGAGATCAGCCCGGCCGTCGCGTCATGGCGGACGAGGAGCGCCCGGCCGGCCGTGCCGACCAGGTCGGGGGAGCGTTCGGCGGCGCCGTACAGCCAGCGGTAGGCCTCCTCACGGATTCCGTGGTCGTGGTCCGAGAGGAGCGCGGAAGCGGTCTGCAGCAGCCGGATCAGGTCGGGGTGGTCCGCCAGTTGCTCGTCGAGGCCGCGCAGCACGTCCATCGCCGCGTGTGCCTTGCCGCGCCGGGCCAGTACCGTGCCGAGGGCCACCGCCGCGCGTACCCGGTCCTGGGGCATGCCCGGCAGCCGGGTCGCCTCGGTCAGCCGCGGGATCCCGGCGGACGAGCGGGCGACGGCGAACTCCAGGGAGCCCAGTTCGGTGAGTGCCGTGGTGCGGCGGGACGCCGTGAGGGGTTCGTCGAGCACCCGGCGCAAGAAGGCCACGGCGTCGTCGGGCCGGGCGTCGCGCACCGCCAGGTCGGCGGCGTCCAGGAGGGTGGTCGCGGCCCAGGGAGCTCCGACGACCGGTGCCCGCAGGAGCTGGCCGGCGACCGTCTCGGCGCGATCGCCCCGGCGGAGCATCACCTCGGCCGCCGTACGGTGGGCGGTTCCCCGCCGAGCGCTCGGCCAGCCGCTCAGCACCGCGTCGCGTAAGAGGGGGTGGGCGTACCCCGGTCGTCCCCGGGCTCCGGGACGCAGCAGGCCGAGGTGGGTCATGGCGGTGAGCCAGCCGGGCACCCGGGCGGGGTCCGCGCCCGCCATCCGGGCGAGCAGTTCGGCCGTCTCCCGGGGGTGTTCGTCCTCCAGCGCGTCGTCATCGAGCGTCGCGAGGGCGCGGGCCACTCCCGCCGTGGCCGGTCCGGCGCTGTCCAGCCACCAGGTCACGGCGGCCGGGAACGCGCCCGGGTAGAGCGCCGCGCAGGACTCGGGCAGGGTGGTGGGCCGGGCACCGTCGGGATCGCGCGCGCGGAGGTCGTCGAGCAGGGCCCGCAGCAGCAACGGGCTGCCGGCGGCGGCCCGTACGCAGTCGTCCACCCAGCACGGCGGGGCGTCGGCGAACTCCGCGCGCACCAGTTGCACGGCGGCGCCGGCGCCGAGCGGGGCGAGGGTGTGGGTGCGGACGAGGGTGGGCGAGAGCGCGTGCGCCAGACCTGCCGGGGGCGGGTCGAGGTCGTACTGACTCCGCTCGGTGGCCACGAGCAGGACGGGGAGCCGGTCGATCCGGCGGGCGGCCTCGACGAACCAGCGGCGTGAGGATTCGTCGGCGCAGTGCACGTCGTCGACGGCCACCAGCACCGGTGACTCCACGGCGTAAGCGCGCAGTTGGTCCCACAGGTGTTCCGCGCGGGTCCAACGGTGCGGGGTGTCGGCGGGATCCGGGCAGGGTTCGACCCCGCTCTCGAACGCGCCGCCGGAGGCCAGCAGTTGACGGACCGGAGCGAAGGGGGCGGTGTCCCCGTCGGGCGAGCAGCGGGCGCGCAGTACGCGGGTGCCACGGGCCGCCGCCTGTCCGGCGACCGCTGCCAGGAGGGCGGTACGTCCCGTTCCGGTGGCGCCTCTGAGCAGCACCAGTCGGCCGGACCCGGCACGTGCCCGGTCCGCCTCGGCCGCCACCAGCTCCAGTGCCTCCCGGCGTTCCCGCAGCGTTTCGAGTCCGTCACCCATCGCTGCCTCCTGTCGTGGACTTCTTCATGATCGATCTCGTGGTACGTCTCGTGGTCGTCCACGATTGCGCGAGGCACACCAGGCCCAGAAGTCTGGGACAAGCCCTTCGGCCACAGGCAGCACACGGGGCGACGAGTACGTGGATTTGGGAGAAACGGTTGCGCAGTTCATTACGGACCACTGACGCAGACGTGTCACACCGACAGGCCGAATCCCGGTCCGTGGACTCGGGAAACCGCATCCCCGTGGTGGTCCAGGCACCCGATCCGATCTCCCAGGCCGGTGTCCGCAGCCAGTTGGACAGGCACCCGGTCATCGACCTCCTCGACGGCACGGAGGCGGGCCCCGGCGCGGTGGCCGTCCTGGTCAACGAGAGCCCGGACGAGACGACGCTCGCCCGGCTGCGCCGGCTGGTGCGCAGCGAAGGCGCACGCGCCGTCCTGGTCGTGGGCACGATCCGCGAGGCCGAGCTCCTGGACGTCATCGAGTGCGGGGTCGGCGCCATCGTCTGGCGGCACGAGGCCAGCGCACACCGCCTGGTGCAGGCCGTGCTCGCCGCCTCGCGGGGCGACGGCGACCTGCCCGCGGACCTGTTGGGACGCCTCATCACTCAGGTGGGCTCGCTCCAGCGGACCGCGGCCGGACGGCCCGGAGCACCGCTGGCCGGCCTGGTACCGCGTGAGATCGACGTCCTGAGGCTCATCGCCGAGGGGTTGGACACCGGAGAGATAGCGAGCAAACTCTCCTACTCCGAACGGACCGTCAAGAACGTCATGCACGGACTGACCACCCGGCTCCATCTGCGCAATCGCGCACACGCCGTGGCCTACGCCCTCCGGGAAGGCTACATCTGAGCCCGACGGCCCCTCGCACGCGGCCCGTCGCACGGGACAGGGCGGTGCGCGGCGAGAACCCGGCACCACACGGCACAGCACGACACAGCACGGCGCGGGGGAGCACGACGGTGATTCACGAGGTCGACGAGGTCCTCAAGCGACTGCTCGGCAGCGGTGCGCTCGCCGGGTCCGGTATCGACGTCTCCTTCGACGCGCCGACCCGCGAGTGGGCGGCCCGGCGCAACGGACCCGCCGTCAACACGTATCTGTACGACATCCGCGAGGACGTCAGACGCCGTGAACGCGGTGCCATGGCCGTGCGCGACGAGCGCGGTGTCGTGCTGCGCCGCCGCCAGCCGCCCCGCTGGTTCCGGCTGTCCTATCTCGTGACGGCCTGGACCAAACAACCGCAGGACGAACACCGGTTGCTGTCCGCCGTACTGGCCACCCTGCTCCCCCACGAGGTCCTGCCCCCCGAGCAACTCCCGGGCGCGCTCGGCGCGCTGGGCCTGTCCGTGCCGCTGACCGTGGCGGGGCTGCACACCGAGTCCAGGTCCCTGGCCGAGATCTGGTCCGCGCTCGGGGGCGAACTGAAGCCCTCGCTGGACCTGGTGGTGACCGCGCCGTTCCCCGCGTACCCGGAGTACGACGCGGGCCCGCCGGTCACCGAGGGCGCCGCGGTCCGCGTGCGCGGCATGGACGGCACGCTGGAGGGATCGCCCGAACGGCACCACCAGACACGGCACTTGGCGCGGACCCCGGCAGTTGCCGGCCCGGCCTCGTCCGCCGCTTCCTCGTCCGGCACCCCCTCGTCCGGCACGGCGTCCCGCCCCGTCCCGTCCGGCAGCGGGCCCGCCGAGGATCACGGCGCCACCGGTCGCCCCGACGGAGAGAAGCGCCCCGAGTGAGTCCGTACGACCCGGGGGCCGTCGCCGCCTCCTCCACGCCCGGTGAAGCGTACGGGGACCCGGCGGACCCCCTCCTCTCCCGGCTGTCCCTGCTGCGCGAGCGGGTGGCCCTGCTGGTGGAACGGCGCAGTGCCACCGACCCCACCGCGACCGATCCGCTGCGCGGCCTGTACCTGTCCGAGGAAGCGGTCCGGCACCTGCTGGAACCGGCCGGGCAGGACCCGGTGTCCGAGGACTGGAACCCCGAACGGGGCGACCGCCTGGACCTGCTCGCCGGACGTCTCGGACTGACCGAACTCGACGTCCGCATCCTGCTCATCGCCCTCGCTCCGGACCTGGAGCGCACCTTCGAGCCGCTGTACGGCTACCTCAACGACGACGTGGGCCGCCGCCGGGCCACCACGGGACTCGCGCTCGACCTGTGCGGACTTCCCGCCCATCAGGCCGCCTCCCGGGCGCGCTTCCACCCTTCGGCACCGCTGTCCGCACTGGGCCTCGTGGTGGTCGAGGAGCCCGAACGCCCTTTCCTCAGCCGGTCGTTGCGTGTTCCGGACCGGCTGGTGGCGCATCTGCTCGGGGACGAGACACTCGACGCGGCGCTGAGTGGCCGGGTCCGCGGAGTGCGCGCGCCGGGGCGGGGCGAGCGGTACGACGAGGACTTCCTGCTCCGGCTCGCCGACCGGCTGGCCCGGGGACGGCTCCCCGTGTACCTGCGCGAGCACCGGGCCGGAGACGGTCTCGCCTGCGCCGCGGCCGCCCTGGGCCGCTCCGGACGGGAGGCGCTCCACCTCACCCCCGGCGGCACCGACGCTCAGGAGCCGATCGCCGAACTCCTGCGCGAGGCGCGGCTGCGGAACTGCGCGATCGTCGTGTCCCCGCTGCCGGAGGACCCCGCGCCGCTGATGCGGGCCCTGGCGGTGGAGGACGTGCCCGTCCTGTTCAGCGACGGCCGACCCTACGACCCGCACTGGTGCGATCACCGTGATCCGCTCGTCCTCGACGCGCCCCGGCTGCGGTCAGCTGCCGTGGAGGCGTGGGCGACGGCACTCGGCGAGGAGACCGCGCCCGGAGCCGGAACCGGCTTCGACCTCGCGCCGGTCGTCGCGCCCTACCGGCTCGGCGGCGACCGCATCGTACGTGCCGCCCGTGCCGCGCGGGACCTCGCCGCGTTCGACGGCGGCCCGCTCACCCCGGCCCATCTGCGCCTCGCCGCCCGGCAGCAGTCGGCCTCGGGCCTCGAACAGCACGCCCGCCGGGTCCGTCCCGACGTCGGCTGGGACGACCTCGTCCTGCCCGACGGACCGCTCGGGCAACTGCGTGAACTGGCCCTGCGCGCCCGGCACCGCGACCGTGTCCTCGGCGAGTGGCGGCTGAGCGCGGGCGGCGGACGGGGCCGGGGTGTCCTCGGCCTGTTCGCCGGCGACTCGGGAACCGGCAAGACCCTGTCCGCCGAGGTCGTCGCCGCCGAACTCGGCCTCGACCTCTACGTGGTGCAGCTCTCCTCCGTCGTCGACAAGTACGTCGGCGAGACCGAGAAAAACCTGGAACGCATCTTCACCGAGGCCGACCGCACCGATGCCGTCCTCCTCTTCGACGAGGCGGACTCGGTGTTCGGCAAGCGGTCCGAGGTCAAGGACGCGCACGACCGGTACGCCAACATGGAGAGTTCCTATCTGCTCCAGCGTCTCGAGTCCTTCGAAGGCATCGCGCTGCTGACCACCAACCTGCGCGCCAACATCGACGAGGCGTTCACCCGCCGGCTCGACCTCGTGGTGGACTTCCCGTTCCCGGACGCGGACCAGCGGCTGGCCCTGTGGTGGCACGCCCTGACCCATGTACCGCGTGCCGACGGCATCGACCCGCGGGCTGTCGCCCGGGACTTCGAGCTCGCGGGGGGTTCGATCCGCAGCGCCGTCGTCACCGCGGCCTACACGGCAGCGGGCCGTGACGCGGAGGTCACCACGGCGGATCTGCTGGAGGGCGCGCGGCGCGAGTACCGCAAGGCGGGGCGGCTGGTGCCGGGCGAGGGGAGCTGGTGACTCCCGCGCCACGGACCGCGGTCCCGCACACCGGGCCCGGCCCCGCTCCCCCGGCCCGCGCCGAGACGTAACGGTGCCCGGCCGGTTCCTCATGGACCAGCCGGGCACCGACGCGTCAGGTGGCGGACGCGTCCCGTCACACGGTGAACTTGACGGCTTCGAGCCAGAGCGACTGGTCCAGGGTGCCGCCGAAGATGTACGAGGGCGGCTTGTTGCACTGCAGGCCGAGCCAGGCCCGGTCGTGGACGTGGGCGTTCTGGCAGATGGTCCCCTCACCCACGTTGATGCCGAAGGCCAGCATGTACGGGTCGTCGGCCTTGGTGGATCCGAGATACAGGTCGACGCCGTCGGCCACGCTCGTCCAGGGGTTCAGCCACTCCTTGACGTGGACGAACTCGTTGCCGTTCACGCCCTTGGTGCCGGACACGGCGAGGTTGAGGGACTTGATCGGCCGGTTCTGTCCCACCGTGCCCGCCAGCGCGCCGTCGCAGACCGGCTTCTGCCAGCCCTCGCCCGTCTCGTAGGCCCGGTAGCAGATGTGCCGGACGCCCGGGTCGTCGGCGGCGAGCCGGGTGACCGCGGTCGCCGCCGTCACCACGGGGGCCTTGGTCTCCTCCTTCTTCTTCTCCTGACCGCCGCCCCCGCCGCCTCCGCCGGCCGGCTTCCCGGTCGGGGTCGGTGCGGCCTCCTGGGTCGGGGCCTGGGCGGGGATCGAGGGCGGCGGGAGCGGCAGGGACGGCGAGGGACTGGGCGGCAGGGTGCTGACGCCGGCTTCCTGGAGTTTCTCCGTGGCGGCGCTGCGGACCTGCGGCTTGTAGGCCAGCCACAGCATCACGAAGGTGATCGCGAGCGCCATGAACACCCCCAGGAACGTCGCCAGCCAGCGCGGCAGGAAACCACGCTGGACATACGTCCCCTCCACCGGCTGGGCCTTGACCCCGGACCGCTGCACACTCAGCGCGTAAGGCCGCTGCTCCTTCGACCCGAACCAGATGATCTGCCGCGGCCTCAACGTCGCCTTGACGAACGCCGCCCGCCCCGGTTCGATCTGCACATTCCCCGGATGGATGTCGTACGACAGATGATCCCCGGTATCGCCCCCACCCACCGACGCCGTCAACCGCGTATTGCCGAGGTTGTCGATCGCCAGCCTCGAACGCCCCCTGAACCGCCCCTTGACCGTCGGCGGCACCAGCTCCGCCCGCACCTCGGTGAAAGGCGTGATCGTCAGGTTGCCCTCAGGGACCGTCGTCGCCTCAGGATGCTCGGTCGGCGTGATCCGCACGGCGTACGGATGAGGACCCGCGCTCGCGTCAGGACTGCGCGGCGGCGCGAACGTCAGCTCCACCGTCCCCGTCGTCCCCGGAAACAGCCGCAGACTCCGCGGCTCCACCGACGTCCACGGAGCCACCTCACCCACCGGCTCGAAACGGTACTCGTCCACCACATCACCGGTATTGCGCAGACGCAGCCGCACCTTGGTACTGCCACCGGGATCCACAGTGCTGGAGGCGGGCTCCAGCGAAGTCCATAGGCTCACCTGTCGACGCTATGACCGCGGGCGCGCTCCCGTCAGCAGGCGTCGGGGCACGGTGGGGTGCCCGAAGGACCGCGGCCCGCTGCCCTTGCCGGACGACCCGAACCGCCCGCGGCACCGGTGGAGTCCAGTCGGCCGCCGGTCAGCGCCGGGGCAGCGTCCCTCCGGTCGCCACGAGGACGAACTGCGCGTAGGAGTCGGCGTTCATCAGGGCCCGGCGGCCCATCGCGTACCAGTTCAGCTGCTTCGCGGGGTGGGCCGACTCGTCCTTGCCGGTGTACTGGTCCGCGTCCCGGGCGACCCGCTTGCCCAGCCGGTCCGCCGAGTAGTCGGCGAGCTCCTGCTGACTCCATCCCAGCGTCTGCGCCGTTCCCGTGTCGGCCCGGTCCTCGTTGAGTTCGTGCTCGTAGGGGCTGTACTGGTAGTCGAGCGTGCCCGCGAACCGGTGCGTGGCCTCGTGGATGATGTACCAGACGTTCTCGCCGAGGGCGCGCAGGTTGATCGGGCCGCCGCGCCCGGCGTCCATGGTCGGCAGTTCCTCGCTCTTCATGTCGTGCGGACTGAGGCGTTCGCCGACGGTGGGGGCGACCCACCCGGCCACGTTGACCTGGTTGGATCCGAGCGCCCCGAGGTCGTACCAGGAGGTCTCGCCGGCCAGCGCTATCTGCGCGCCCGCCGCGTCCAGCCCCCGCTGGACGCGGCGGAGCACCTCGGCGACGTGGGGCAGGAGCGGCTGGATCTCCTGGGGCGTGGCCCGTTGGAAGGCCGGGAAGCCGGAGCGGAGCGCGTCGAGCACCGGTCCGCCGGGGGCGCCGCTCGCGCTCACCATGGTGAGGGCCGTGGCGAGACGCTGCTTGGTCTCCACCAGCGCTCTGCGTACGTTGGCCTCGCGCTCCTTGTAGGCGGTGCCGTCCCGGTGCGCCTGGGGCGTGTCGGGGATGGTGCCGCGCTGCGAGAAGGCGATGTTGCCGCTGCCGAAGTGACGTCCGGTGGCGTCGTCGAACGTGTCCCCGTGATGGGCACCGGGGGCGCCCAACTGGGCCGAGGTGGCGGTGCGGTGGGGATTCGCCTCGTCCTGCCAGACACCCTCCTGCTGCCCGCCCGTGACGCCGTGCGTCCGGGTGCTGGCGTTGTAGGTCCAGACGGTGCGCTGGATCGCCGGTGCCCCCGACGCCTGCCCGGGGCCGGTCGTCCCCGTGCCGTCGGCGACCGCGCGCTGCACCGGGGGCGCCCCGCTCATCACCCGCCGGGCGTTCTCCTCGGCCTGGACCTCGGCCCAGTCCCCGGTGTCGGACACCATCAGTCCGGAACCGTTGTCGGTGCCGGGGACGGGACCCCGGCTCTGCTGGCGGTAGTGGTCCAGCTCGTGGGCGAGGACGTGCTTGTCCTGGCCGTCCCAGACCACGTCGGCACCGGAGGTGAAGGCCTTCGCGCCGATCGCGGCCGCCGCCTGCCGGGCCGCCGCGTCGGTGTGGACGCGTACGCCGCTGAAGTCCTCACCGCCGTAACGGCCTTCCATCTCCGTCCGCAGCGGTGCGTCCAGCGGCCGCCCGGGAGAGCGCAGCACCTCGTGCACCGCGGAGCGCTGCACGGACGGGCCGTGTCCGCAGTCCGCGCCGTGCTCGTGGCGCTGCTCCTCGACGGCGCGGGCCACCGCCGCGTTGCCCGCGGCGCGCTGCAGCACCTGGAGCCGGCCGGCGGGTCCCGGCGCGGCGGCCCGTGCGGCCGGGCCGGCCGCACCCGCCCGGCCACGGGTCTTGTCGGTGTCCTTGTCCTGTGCGTGCACTGGGACTCCCCTCGAACGCGGGTGCAGCAGCCTCCAAGGCCTACCGGACGGAGCGGCCCGGAGGGAACGTACTCGGGGGCAACGGCGGGGGCAGGGCCGAGGGGCGGCGGTACGGGCGGCACGCCGGGCTGCCCCTGCGGGCACCATCTCTGCCCCCGGGCAGGTACCGCAGGACGTTTCGGCGCACGCGCTTCGCGCGTGAGGCTGAATGACGTCCCATCTCGTACCCCGAGGAGAGCAGAGCATGCCGTCCTACCTGTCGCCGGGCGTCTACGTCGAGGAGGTGGCCAGCGGCTCTCGTCCGATCGAGGGGGTGGGCACCTCGGTGGCGGCCTTCGTCGGGCTCGCCCCGTCGGGACCGCTCAACGAGCCGACGCTGGTGACCAACTGGACGCAGTACGTCGCGGCCTTCGGTGAGTTCACCGACGGGTACTACCTCGCGCACTCCGTCTACGGGTTCTTCAACAACGGTGGCTCCGCCGCCTATGTCGTGCGGGTCGGCGGGGTGCCGGGCGGCGTGAACGGCGACGCGGCGGCTCCGGCCGCGGTGGCGGGTTCCGCGGCACAGGCCGCGCTGATGCCCGGGGAACCGCAGCAGCTCGGCACGTTCACGGTCAGCGCCGTCGCGGGCGGCTCGCTCAGCGTCGAGGTCGCCGACCCCGACGGCGAGGGCCCCGCGGAGCGGTTCAGGCTGATCGTCAAGGACGGCGAGAAGGCCGTCGAGACCTTCGACGTGACCGCGAAGAAGGGCGGCCGCACCTACGTGGTCACGCAGGTGAAGGAGCGCTCGAAGCTCATCACCGTGCAGGAGGCCGCGCCCGCCGCGCAGTTGGTCCGCCCCGACAACCAGACGGTGGCGCTGGCCGCCCCCGCGCCCTCGGCACCGGCCGTGCGGGACGAGGAGCGGGACGGTCACCCCGGCCCGGCGCAGTACCTCGGCGACTCGGCCGACCGCACCGGCTTCGGCGGCCTGGAGGCCGTGGACGAGGTCTCGATGGTCGCGGTGCCCGACCTGATGGCCGCCTACCAGCGCGGCGCGATCGACCTGGAGGCGGTCAAGGCCGTCCAGCTCGGTCTGATCGCGCACTGCGAGCTGATGGGTGACCGGGTCGCCGTCATCGACCCGCCGCCGAGCCTCAACGCCCGTCAGATCCGTGTCTGGCGCCAGGAGACGGCGGGTTACGACTCCAAGTACGCGGCTCTCTACTACCCCTGGATCAAGGCGTTCGACCCGGCGACGGGCCAGACCAGGACGATTCCGCCGAGCGGCCACGTCGCCGGCATCTGGGCCCGCAACGACTCCGAGCGCGGGGTGCACAAGGCCCCCGCCAACGAGGTCGTCCGCGGTGCGGTGGACCTGGAGCTGCAGATCACCCGGGGCGAGCAGGACCTGCTCAACCCCATCGGCGTCAACTGCATCCGTGCCTTCCCCGGCCGCGGCATCCGCGTCTGGGGTGCCCGCACCATGTCCTCCGACCCGGCCTGGCGCTATCTCAACATCCGCCGGTACTTCAACTACCTGGAGGAGTCGATCCTGATCGGCACCCAGTGGGTGGTGTTCGAGCCGAACGACCACGCGTTGTGGGCCCGGATCCGGCGCAACGTGTCCGCGTTCCTGGTCAACGAGTGGCGCAACGGCGCTCTCTTCGGCTCACGGCCGGAGGAGGCTTACTACGTCAAGTGTGACGAGGAGACCAACCCGCCGGAGTCGGTCGACCTCGGCCGGGTCATCTGCGAGATCGGCATCGCGCCCGTGAAGCCCGCCGAGTTCGTGATCTTCCGGCTGGCCCAGTTCTCCAGCGGGAACGGCGAGTTGGAGGAGTAGTCCGCGCGCCGGCGGTCCGCGTCGAGGTGACCGCCCCGGCGGTCACCGGCCGCACTTCGTACGTGTCAGAACCCTCAGAAGGACAGAGATCAGATGAGTCTCCAGCCCGGTGACGCCCTCACCTCACACAATTTCGGCCTGCAGATCGACGGTGTCATGGTCGAGTACCTCGCGGAGGTCAGCGGCCTCAGCATCGAGCAGGACGTCATCGAGTACCAGCAGGTCTCCTCGCAAGGCATCCCGGTCACCAAGAAGCTGCCGGGTGTGAAGAAGGCCGGCACCTGCACGGTGGTGCGCGGCATGACGCAGTCGGCCGCCTTCAACCAGTGGATCACCGAGTCGGTCGCCGGTCAGATGAGCACCGCGCGCAAGAACGCCACCATCATGGTGATGGACTATCAGAACAACCCGGTCAAGCGGTACAACATGCGCAACGCCTGGTGCAGCAAGATCGACACCAGCACCGTCAAGGCGGGCGAGGCCTCCGCGCTCACCGAGACCGTCACGATCACCTTCGAAGAACTGGTCATCGAGTAATGCGCCGTACGGCTCCCAGGGCCGCCGGGGCCGCGGCCGTCGCCGAACCGGTGGCGGAGGCGGAAGCCCGGCCGGGGCCGGAGCAGTCCGCTGCTCCGGCCCCGGCCCCGGCCGCGTCACCGGAACCCCTGCGCACCGAGTTCGAGTTCGAGCTGCCGCGCGGGTACGTCGACGACTCCGGCACCGTGCACCGCCTCGGCGTGATGCGACTCGCCACCGCACGGGACGAGTTGATCCCGCTCCGGGACATGCGCGTCCAGGAGAACCCGGCCTACCTGTCCGTGGTGCTCCTCGGCCGGGTCATCACCCGGCTCGGCACACTGCCCCTGGTCCACGACGGGGTGGTGGAGAACATGTTCGCCTCCGACCTCGCGTTCCTGCAGGACTTCTACCGCCAGGTCAACGCCGAGGGGCACACCCGTGCCGCCGTCACCTGCCCGCACTGCGAGGAGCCGTTCGAGGTCGAACTCGGCGGGAGCCGCCTGGGGGAATCGTGACGTACGCGACCGACCGTATCCACGAGGAGATCGCGTACATCGCCTACCACTTCCACTGGAGCCTGGAGACCATCCTGGACCTCGAACACCGTGACCGGCGCCGCTGCACGGAGCAGATCGCGGCGCTCGTCCACCGCGGCTCCGGGGAGAGGTGACGCGGCGTGGGCGTCTTTGACCGGCTGCGGAACGGCGGACGGGACCGGACGACGGGCGGCCTGCCGGTCACCGGCCCGGCCGACGGTCCCGTCACGGGCGACGGCACGGCTCCGTCCGCCGGTGTCGCCCCGGCGGCGAGTGCGTCCCCGGGGGCGAGCGATTCCGGCGGGGGAACGGGAGACCGGGTGGTGCGGTCCGCCGCCTGGTCCTCGATGCCGCCCATCCAGCGCGCCCTGGCCGGCCCTGGCTCCGTCGCCGACTCCGGGTTCGGCGGCCGGCTGACGACCTGGCAGAACCCCTCCTTCACGGGCACCCTCTCGCACGCCGTGCTGGACGGTGCGCCCGGCGGCCTGGTGCGAGGCACGGCGACCACGTCCGCGCTGCCCGCCTCCGGCCTCGAACTCCCCTCGCTCTCCCTGCCGGTGGCGCCACCGGTGGACACGGCCGGCCCCGTTCCCGCGGGGCGCGCGGGGGTCCCGGTCGTGCCGACCGGCCCGAGCGTGACAGCGGTCCCGTCCGCGGCCACCCGACCCGCGGCCCCGGCCGGGCTCACCAGGGCGTCGGCCGCACCCGCGGTACAGCGGCGCGCGCTGCCGGTGGTGACACCGTCCGCGTCACGTCGTACCACGGCCGGCCCTTCGGCACCCACGGCGCCCGCTCCGCCGGTCACCGGCGAGGCCGGGTCCGGCTCCCCCGCTCCACGTGCCTTCTCCTCGGCCACGGACGCCACCGGCGCCGCCCCGGCCGCTTCCCACGGCCCGACCGCCGCCCCCGCCGGACCGGATGTGGCGTCTCCTGGTCACGCGGGCGGGTCCGCGGCGAACACCGGGCCGGCCCCTTCCGTCTCCGTCCAGCGGTCCCCGGTCCGCGGCGATGCCACGGACCCCGGCCTGCCGGCCCAACGCCGTACGTCCGGCGGTGCCGGGCCCATGGTGCCCGGTGCGACCGGGTCCGGTGGTCCGGCCCCGGCGACGGCGTCCCCGAACCCGTCCGCCGACGTCCCGGCCCCGGGCCGACCCCGCCGGCGCTCCGCACTGGGCGCGCCGCTGTCCTCCCCACCCCCGGCCACGGCGCCTTCCGTACGGCTCGACCCGCCCGGGGTGGGTCCCGGTCCCGGAATCCCCGGTGCCGTGCGCGGAACGGGAGTCCCGGCGGAGCGATCGGGAGCGCCGGTCGGCGGGACGTCCCCGGCCACTCCGTCCGTCGGAGGGGAATCCCGGTCCGTGCCCCCGGCCGCGGGGCCGCCGGTGCAGCGCGCCGCCTCCGCCACGGCCCCGGCCTCGTCCGGCACCACCGGAACGCGTCGTGACCCGCACGAACCCCCGGCACGGAAGGATTCCGGTCAGTCCGCCGGGGCGGCCGTGCCGTCGCGCCCACGGGTACGTGCGCTCACCCCCGCCCGTGCCCTCACCTCGGCCCTGCCCGCCGTGCCCCCGGCCACCGCGGTCCAGCGCCGGACCGCCCCCGCGGCCGTTCCGCTGCGGCGCGTCGCGCCCGCCGAGGGGCCTGCCCGTACCGGCGGTTCCCTGGGCCGCCGTCCCGCCCCGAGTGCCGAACGGTCCGGGAGCGCCGTGCCGGGCCCGCGCGACGGCGTCACCGGGGCCGTACCGCCACCCGTCGACGCCGTGACGGCGGCCCCGCCCGTCCAGCGCGTCCCGGCGACCGGCACCGGCACCGGAACCGGCTTGGACGCGGGCGCGGGCGCACCTGGTGACCCATCGGTGATCCGTCGTCCCGGCCCGTCGTCATCAGCGCCTTCGACACCCCGTGGCGGGCTGTCCGGTGCCGTGGGAGCCCTGGTCCGGCGGGCCGTGCCGGTACGGGGAACGGGCGGCGACCGTGGTCCGGCCGCCGCGGGGATCGACTCCCCTGCGGCACCGGGTGCCGCGGCGGCTCCCGGCGCTCCTGTCGTCCAGCGGTTCGCCACGCATACTCCCGCGCCGGCTCCCCCCGCGGACCGGTCGCGTACCCGTGATCCTTCGGCGCGGGGCTGGTCGACGGCCGGAACTCCCGTGTCTCGCGCCGTCGTTGGCGCGGCGAACCCCGGCCCGACTGACTCGGGCACCCTTCCCCCGGCCGCGCACCCGACCGGTGGTCGCCCGGTGACCGGCCCGCGTCCGGACGGCCGCTCCCCCGCGTCCGGCACCGGTGGGGTGGTGGCCGGCCCGGTGACGGCCGGTGCCCCCGTCGTCCAACGCCTTGCCGCAGCGGCGCCCGCTCCCGGCTCCCCTTCGATCACCTCGTCGTCGCCACGCACGACCGCGGCGCACACGGCGGGTAGCCCGGCAACGGGTGCGCCGACCAGGTCTGTTCCGGGCGTCCCCTTGCCCGGCCTCCGTGTCCCCGCGACGGGTCCTTCCGGTACCGTCCCGGCCGACCGCGTACCGTCCGTCGCGCCGGTCGGCCCGCACCCTGTCGCCCGGCCCGCCCCGGGCCGTTCCGGTGGCGCCGACCTGCCCGCCGTACAACGGTCGGCCGACGACAGCTCCCCGGGGTCCGGCGACCGCCCGCCGCCGGGTGCCCAACAGGCCGTCCCTGTCACGCCGTCGGACGCCGCATCGGTCGCGACTGACAAGCAGTCACCGGTCCTGCAGCCCGGCCCGTCGGTCCCCGTTCCCTCGGGTGCGGCGGCACACCAGCCCGCCGTCTCCCGTCCCGGTGCCGGTTCTCGTCGGCCCGGTACACCCGTTCAACGGCTCGGCCTCGGTGCCCCCGTCGTACAGCGGGCCGCCACCGCGTCCGAGGCTTCCGGGGGCGTGCTGTCTCGCCCGCTCTCCGGAACACGGCACGGCGGAAAGCCGTCACCGAACGCGGCCACACCGGGTCCCACGGCGTCCACCGGCGCAACCACCGTGATCTCCCCCGAGGTTCAGCCTGCGGTGGCTCTGATCTCTTCACCGTCCGTGTCCACGGGCGACAGCGGCGCCGCGGAAGTCACCGGTCGGACACGGCGCGGCGACGACCCGGTCGTGCAGCGCCTCACCGCTCCGGGCACACCCACCCTGCCGGCGAGCGTCCGGCGTCCCGTATCCGTGGTGCCGTACGCCCCGGCCGGGCCGTCGGCACGGTCGACGCCGAGCGCGCCGATCGCCGCGGCCCAGCACGGCGCCCACCGCTCCGCACCGCTGCCTCCGGCGAACCCGAACAGCCCATCCGGTATGGCAAGTTCGCCTGCCTCCGCGCGCTCAGCGCGCCCGATCCACCCGACGCCCCCAGCGACTCCTTCGCCTCCTTCGCCTCCTTTGCCCCGAACGGGCGTGCCGCTCAACGCGGTTCCGGCCGCACCGCCCCTCGCCCTCCCGGTGCAGCGGGCCGTGGTGACGCCCCCCGCGCCGGTCGCCCCGAAGCCGGTCACACCCGCGGCACCCCCGCCCGTACAACGGGTCGTCAACCCGACGGCGCCCCCACCGCCTCCCCCTCCGTCCGGCCCCCCACCCGCGTACTCCGCGAGTGAACCCCCGCCCCCCTCCGCGCACTCGGGACACCGGGTTGCCGGCAGCCAGCAGGCTCCTCCCGCGTACACCCCCGTCGACTTCGATCCCCGGGCGTTGACCCCGGGACAGGTCGACGAGCTGACGCACAAGCTGGCCGGTCCGATCACCCGCCTGCTGCGGACCGAACTCCGTCTCGAACGCGAGCGGATCGGCAAGCTGCGCGATCCCCGTCGCTGATCTCCCCCGACCCGCCTGCCCGTTCCGAGAAAGGCCCACCTCCGATGCCCACCGATCTCGACCCGGGATCCACCATCTTCTTCACCCTGACGATCGACGGCGAGAGCCTCGGCTACTTCAACGGGTGTGAGGGACTGTCGTCGCAGGTGGAGATCGAGCAGCGCCAGGAAGGCGGCAACAACGGGTTCGTGTGGCAGCTCCCGTCCCGCGTGACCTTCTCCAACATCCGGCTGACCCGCCCGCTCACCCCGGACACCGCCAAGGTCGCGGCCTGGATCTCGTCGGTGACGACGGGGGTCGAGCGGCCGACCGCGCAGATCGCGGCCTTGCGCGCGGACGGTTCGGAGGTGGCGCGCTGGGGGCTGATCGACGTGCTGCCGGTGAGCTGGCAGGGGCCGTCCCTCGATCCGTCCAGTCCGGGTGTGGCCACGGAGGTCCTGGAGATCACCCACCACGGCTTCACGGACTAGGCACGGACGGGGAGCGGTCGGGAACTCGGGGACTTCAGGGACTAGGGACGGCGAAGAACATGGCAGGCAAGGCAGGAAAGGGCGGCAAGGGCGGTGCGGGCAAGAGTCTCGTGCGCGCCACGCTGGCCATCCACGAGCCGCCCATCGGGCACAGCACGACACCGGGCGCGTTGATCAAGACGTTCAACTTCGACTTCAATCCGTCCACGCTCTCCCTGAGCCGCCGCGCCCGCTGGAAGACCACTCCGACCGCGGCCGTGCGGGACGGCTCCCTCCCTGAGTTCATGGGTCCCGAACCGCGCGAGCTGACCGTCGAGATCTTCCTCGACTCCTCCGACGACCCGACCAGCAACACCGTGCTGAAGAAGGTCGAGTCGCTCTTCTCCTGCTGCGAGGTGACGACGAAGAGCATCGCCGCCAAGCAGCCGTCCACACCGTGGGTGGTCTTCCAGTGGGGGTCGTTCTCGACCGCGCGGTTCACGGCGTACGTCGGTTCCGTGGAGGCGAGTTACTCGCTCTTCGGCACGACGGGCGTGCCGATCCGGGCCACCTGTCAGGTGCATCTGCACGAGATCCCCAGCAGGACCAAGGGCCAGAACCCCACGTCGGGCGCGCTCACGGCGCAGCGTGTGCACCGGGTCGTGGCGGGCGACTCGCTGCAGTCACTGGCCTGGCGGGAGTACGGGAACGCGTCCGCGTGGCGTGCGATCGCCGAGGCCAACGGCATCGACGATCCGTCCCGGCTGTCGAACGGTACGGAGCTCGTGCTCCCGGCCGCCGAGGAGGTCGGTCTCTGATGGTGCAGGCCTCGTACTCCAGCGTCGTCCACGTCACGGTCGGCGGCAGCCCGCTCCCGGACAAGATCGCCTCCGATCTGGTCGGCTGCTGGGTCGATCTCGGAGCAGGCGTACCCGGCGCGTTCCGGCTCACCTTCCGCGACCCGGACCGGCTGGTGCTCGGCGATCTCGGCGTCCGGTGCGGCACCGAGGTGGTCCTCGCGCCGGTGGCCGACGGCCAGGGCGCCTCGTCCCCGCTGCTGACCGGCGAGGTCACCGGCATGGAGACCGACTACGACGGCACCGGGACCTTCACGGTCGTACGCGGTTACGACCTCGGGCACCGTCTGCTGCGCCGGCGCAGGGTGGCGGCCTACCGCAACCAGACCGCGTCGGACATCGTGCGCAAACTCGTCGCCCTGAACGGCGTCCCGGTCGGCCCCAAGGTCGGCTCCACCCGGACCGTGTACGAGTTCATCAGCCAGGCCAACGTCACCGACTGGGACTTCCTGGCCCGGCTCGCCGACGAGAACGAGATGGTGATGTCACTGGACTCCCGCGGGAGGTTCCAGTTCGCCGAGCCGGACCCGGCGTCCGGAGCGCCCTCCACGAGCACCCCCGGCGAGAAGAGCCCGTTCGTGCTCCAGGGCGGCGTGGACGTGCTGCGCTGCCGGGCCGCGGTGACCTCCGCCGACCAGGTCGCCAAGACCGAGGCCCGCGGCTGGGACGTGGTGACCAAGAAGAAGCTCGTCGCGACGGCTCCCGCCACGGCCAACGCCGGCTTCGCCATCGGCGTCACTCCCGAGGACACGGCGAAGAAGTTCAGGACCGCGAAACTGGTGGAGACCGACACGCCCTACGACCGCCAGCCCGAGGTCAAGTTCGCCGCCGAGTCCCTGGCCGACGACGTCACCTCGTCCTTCGCGGAGCTGGAGGTGGTGGTCTGGGGGAACCCCAAGCTGCGCCCCGGCGTGCCGATCGCCCTCACCGACGTGGGCAAACCCTTCGAGGGCCAGTACACGGTCACCTCCGTCCGGCACGAGTTCGGCAACGACGAGCCGTACCGGACCTGGGTGACCGTCAGCGGGAGGCAGTGGCGCTCGCTGTACGGCCTGGCCTCCGGTGGCGGCACGGCCGGCACGCCGAAGCTGCCGAGCGTGGCCAACGCCCTGGTCACGAACGTCCAGGACCCGCTCAAGCAGGGCCGGGTCAAGCTGCAGTTCCCCTGGCTGGACGACCTCTACGAGAGCGACTGGACGCGAACCGTGCAACTCGGCGGCAAGGGCGGTGGCGGGGTGTTCCCGTACGACGTCGGTGACGAGGTGCTGGTCGCCTTCGACCGGGGCGCCCTGGACCACCCGTTCGTGGTCGGCGGCCTCTACAACGGCAGGGACACCCCGACCGTCGTCAGTGACGTGCCGCTGCACGACGGGGTCAGGAAGCAGGCGATCCGGCACACCCTGTCCGACCGCAGGGGCAACCGCGTCGACCTGCTCAGCCAGCAGACCGGGGCGCGCAGACAGGGTGTCCGCATCGCCTCCGGCAACGACAAGCTGACCATCAACCTCGACCGTACGAAGACCGAGATCACGGTGGACAGCAAGGGCTCCGTCACCATCAAGGGCAGCAGGTCGGTGTCGGTGGAGGCGGGCACGGACCTCACCCTGAGCGCGCGCCGGAAGCTGACGATCAAGAGCGGTGGACTGCTCGACATCGAGGGCCGCGGGCTGGTCAACCTGAAGTCCCTGGGCGGGGCGGTCACCGTCGACGCGATGGGTGCCCTCAACCTCAAGGCGCTCGGTGCCGCGATGCTCACCGCGGGCGGCACCGTCCAGGTCAACTCCGTCGCCGCGGTCGGGATCCGGGCCGTCACCATCCCGCTGCAGGGCCTGGTGATGGTCAACAACAAGCCCTATCCACTGCCGTGATGACCGAGAAGAACGTCAGGAACAGGCGGGTGTCCCACTGATGGCCGAGCAGTTCGTCGGATCCGGCTGGGCGTTCCCCATGCGCATCGGCCCCACCGGGGGCATCGCGCTGGTCAGCGGGGAGCGGGAGATCGAGGAGGCCATCCGGCTGGTGCTGGCCACCGCGCCGGGCGAGCGGCCGATGCGGCCCGAGTTCGGCTGCGCCATCCACGACCTCGTGTTCTCCCCGGTCAACGAGGCGACGGCGGGGCGCATCCAGCACGAGGTGTACACCACCCTGGACCGCTGGGAGCCACGGATCGAGGTCAACGACGTCGAGGTGACGGCCGGCGCGGACCAGGGCGTGCTCTTCATCGACGTGCGCTACTCGATCCGGGGCACCAACAACCCCCGCAGCCTGGTCTTTCCGTTCTACGTCATTCCCTCCCACGAGGATCCCGACGCCTCCGGCGCGGGCAACTCCCTTGAAAGCGACCGCTGATGGCACTGCCTTCCCCGAATCTCGACGACCGCCGCTTCCAGCAGTTCGTCGACGACGCCAAGCGCTACATCCAGCAGCGCGCCCCCGAGTGGACCGACCACAACGTGTCGGACCCGGGCGTCACCCTCGTGGAGACGGTCGCCCACATGGCCGACCAGATCGTCTACCGGCTCAACCGGGTCCCGGAGAAGAACCACCTGGCCTTCCTGGATCTCGTGGGCATCACCCTCTTCCCGCCCTCGGCCGCCCGCACCGACGTCACGTTCTGGCTGTCCGCGCCGCAGGAGGAGCCGATCGTGCTGCCGGTCGGCACCGAGGCGGCGACACTGCGCACGGAGAGCGAGGAGGCGGTCGTCTTCGCGACCGAGCGTCAACTGACCGTCGTCCCCACCGCGTTGCGTCATCTCGTGGTGCAGCACCACGGGCTTCCGGTCACCGACAGGACCGCCGACCTCGCCGAGGGCAAGGACGTGCTGTGCTTCGCGGAGGCGCCCGCCCCCGGTGACTGCGTGCTGTTCGGCCTCACCACGGCCGTGCCGCACTGCGCGGTCGCCCTGGAGCTCGACAGCCGCGTCGACGGTGTCGGTGTCGACCCGCGCCAGCCACCGCTGGTCTGGGAGGCCTGGTCCGAGGACGGCTGGACCGCCTGCGAGGTCGACCGGGACGGCACCGGCGGACTGAACCGGCCCGGCGACGTCGTCCTGCACGTCCCCGGCGGGCACACCCTGTCCCGCACCGGCGGCCAGGAGGCGGGCTGGCTGCGCTGCCGCGTCACCGACCCGTTGCCCGACCAGCCCTTCTACACCACCTCGCCGACCGTCCAGGCCGCCGCGGCGTTCACCCTCGGCGGCACCGCCTCGGCGATCCACGCGGAGACGGTCCACGACGAGGCGCTCGGCGAGTCCACCGGGCTGCCGGGGCAGCGGCTGCGGCTCACCCGCTTCCCCGTCGTCGGGGACACCCCGCCGGTCCTGCTGCAGACGGCCGAGCGGGACGGCTGGACCGACTGGGACGTCGTCCCGCACTTCGCCGCGTCCGGCCCCGGCGACCGGCACATCGCCCTGGACGCGGCGACCGGCGAGATCTCCTTCGGGCCCGCCGTCCGCGAACCCGACGGCACATTGCGCCAGTTCGGCTCGGTGGCGCCCAAGGGCGCCGTGATCCGCGCGCGCCGATACCGGACCGGCGGCGGCCGGGCCGGCAACGTGGCCCGGGGCGCCGTGCAGGTGCTGCGCAGTTCGGTGCCGTACGTCGCCGAGGTCGTCAACCGGGAGGCCGCGCGTGGCGGTGTCGACGGCGAGACCGTCGCGGAGGCCAAGACCCGGGCCCCGATCACCCTGCGCGCCCAGGAGCGGGCCGTGACCCTGCGCGACTACGAGGAACTCGCCCGGCGCGCCGCCCCCGAGACCGCCCGGATCACCTGTCTGGAGGGCGACGAGGGCGAGCACGGCGCGTACGCGGTCCGTGTGCTGGTCGTCCCGCAGGCGGTGCCGGACCCGGGCGGGCGGCTGCGCTTCGAGCAACTCGTGCCGGGTGACAGCCTGTTGCGGCGCATCACCCGCTATCTCGACGAGCGGCGGCTGATCGGCACCCGGCTCGCGGTCGGGCCGCCCTTCTACCAGGGCGTCACCGTCGTCGCCACCGTGCACGCCTTCCGCGGGGTCGACACCGACCGGGTGCGCCGTCAGGCGCACGACGCCCTCTACCGCCATCTCGACCCGCTCACCGGCGGCGCGAACGGAACCGGCTGGCCCTTCGGCCGCCCCGTGCAGTCGGGTGAGGTCTTCGCGGTGCTGCAGCGTGTCCCCGGCGTCGAACTCGTCGACGCGGTGCAACTCCACCCCGCCGACCCCCTGACGGGCAAGCGGGGCGACCCCACCGACCGGATCGACCTCGAAGCCCCCTCGCTGGTCTTCTCGTTCGACCACCGGGTGCGCGTCATCGGAGACGGTTCATGAGGGGCTCCGTCGACGGCCTGGAGTCCTCGGCGCCGATCGGCGCCATGCTCCCCGCGGTCTTCGCCGACGACGACCTCGCGCTGCGGTTCGTCGCGGGCCTCGACGAGGTCGTGGCGCCGATCCTGCTCGCCCTCGACTGTCTGCACAGTTACTTCGACCCGGCGCTCGCGCCCGCCGACTTCGCCCGCTGGCTCGGCACCTGGGTCGGTGCCGAGCTCGACGGCTCCGAGCCGGACGACCGGCTGCGCGCGGCCGTCGCGGCCGCCGCGTATCTGCACCGGGTGCGCGGCACCCGTCGCGGTCTGGCCGAAGCGGTACGGCTCGCCTTCGGCGCCGAGCCGGAGATCACCGAGAGCGGCGCCGCCGCCTGGGACCCCCGCCCGCTCGGCCCGGTCCCCGGCGACCGCCGTCCCCGGCTGCACGTCACCCTGCGGCTGCCCGATCCGACGCCGGCGGACGAGTACCGGCTGGAGAGCCTCGTGGCGGCCGCCCGTCCCGCCCACATGCCCTACACGGTCCAGGTGACCGCCGCCGAAAGGACTTCCGAGAGATGACCACCCAGACCCCAGGCACCGAACCCGGGCGTGCCCCCGCCTGTGCCGAATGCGGCACGCGGGCGGAGCCCGGGCAGTCCTTCTGCGACGCCTGTGGCGCGGTGCTCGACTGGGCCGGGAGCCCGGCCGTGCCGGCCGGTGCCCGGGCGGTCGGTTCGCGGGCTGGGGAGGCGGCCGGGTCCCGGAGCCCCGGCGCCGTCGCCGTCGACGGGGCACCACCGGCCGCGGACGCCCGGGACGAACGGTCCACGGACGCCGACGCGTCCGGGGCCGGCGGCTCGACGGCCGGGTCCACCGCTGGTGAGCCGGGGCGGGACGGGTTCGCCGTACCGGCCGCGGGTACGGCGACGGCGCGTACCGCCCATGACCCCGGCGCCGGAGTCGCGCGGCGGCGGACGGGCACGGCCGGCCCGGACTCCACGGACACGGACGGGCACACGGACGGGGCCGGGGCGGCCGACGCCGAAAGCACCGGCACCGGCACCAGCACCAGCACCAGCACCAGCACCAGCGGGACCGTGGGCCACAGCGACGCGGGCCCAGACGTCACGGCCGGTCCACGGGGTGCGGCAAACCCGGTCCACGGCGGCCCGGACGCAACCGTCGAGGACGTCCCGCGCGCCCACCCGACGCTCCCCGACGCACCCTCGGACGCCCCGACGCACGACGCCGCCGCGGACACCGAGCCCCTGCCGTCGGCGGCCCCCGACGTCTCCCGGGACGTCGCGGCCGAACGCGCCAGGTCGCTGCTGGTTCCGGTGGCCGACCCCGAGGAGCGGCCGGCGGCGTCGTCGGTCGCACCCGTGCTGCCGGGCCTGCCCGTCGCGAACCGCCCGCAAGTCCGCGCCCCGGGTGCCGAACCCGGGACGGAGGGGGGTACACCCTGCCCCTGGTGCGCCACGCCCAACCGGCCGGACCGGCACTTCTGCGGCCGGTGCGCCCTGCCGATGGCCGGCGAGCGGCAGACCCCCGGGCGGCTGCCCTGGTGGCGACGGGTGCTCAACTCCCGTGACGGACAGCCCCCGTGGGCCGGCGACCGGCCCCGACTGCGGCACGGATTCGGCCGCGTCATGAACTGGGTGGTCGGAGCGGTCGTCCTCACCCTGGTGGTGGTCGCCGCCATGAACACCGGTACGGCGGTACAGGCCGTGAAGGACCACTTCGCCAAGCGGGCCCCGATCGGCCCCGACAGCTACAAGGCGTCCCGTTCCTTCCCCGGCCACGGCCCCGCGCTCGCCTTCGACAAACTCAACAACACCTGGTGGGGACCGGGCGTCTCGCAGTCCGGGGACGGCGAGTGGCTGGAGGCCCGCTTCGCGCAGCCGACCCGGCTCCTCGACCTGGTCATCACGCCGGGTGTCTCCACGCGCGCGGACCAGCTCTCGCAGTCGGCCCTTCCGCACCGCGTCGAGGCCCTCGTCACCACGGCCGACGGCAAGACCCGTTCCCGCTTCCTCACCCTCGACCAGGGCGCGGGCGGCCAGAGCCGCAAGTTCCGCGCCGGTGACGTCACCGCGGTCCGCTTCATCATTCGCTCGGCCTACGGCGCCGCCGCCTCCAAGCAGGTCTCCATAGCGGAGATCGAGTTCTTCGGCCCGTCGAACTCCAACGGCTCGTAGCCCCGCGGTCCCGGCCCGGTGGGACAGCCACCGGGCCGGCACGGCGTATCGTCGACGCGATCGTGAAGGGCCGTCTCCGCAGGACTTCCGCGGACCGACACCCCGCCGCAGTCGGCAGAAGGGCCGAACACCCGTGAGCGCCACGTCGATCCGCTTGATCGAGCCCTCCGACGGCCCCGCTCTCGCCGCCCTGCTGTCCCGGGACAGACAGACGTACGCGCGCTGGCTTCCGTCGTCGAATCCCTGCTGGCCTCCCACGGCCAGGGGCTCGCCTGGCCCGGTGTCGTGGTCGGCGACGGTGCCGTCATCGGGCAGGTCAGCATCAGCTCGATCCTGCGCGGCCCGTTCCAGAAGGGCTTTCTCGGCTACTGGGTCTCCTCCTCCCATCAGGGACTCGGGCACACGAGCCGTGCGGTCGGTCTGGCGCTGCGGATCGCCGAGGACGAGCTGGACCTGCACCGGCTGGAAGCGCACACGCAACTGGAGAACCTCGCGTCCCAGGCGGTCCTGCGCAAGCACGGATTCAGCTCGTGGGGCATCGCCCACGACCACTTCTACGCCGACGGCGGGTGGCACGACGAGGTGTTCTGGGAGAGGAAGCTGACGCGGGGGATCTCCTCCTAGTGCTCACCGGGCTGAGCGGGCCGGTCGGCGGGCAGCGTGTAGTTCCATCCTGCTCGCCAGCTGGGGGGATCTTGGAGCAGGTCGTGCAGCCGGGCGCCGGTGAGCAGGCAGTCGAGTGCCCATCGGTTCGCCGAGTGGGCGATCAGCAGGATTCGTCTGCCGTCCCAGTGCCGGGCCAGGTCGTGGAGGAAGGCGTCGGTGGCCGCGACGACCTGCCGGTAGCTCTGGCCGCCGGGGAAGGGGTCGTCGATGCGTCGTACCCGCTGGGCGGCGATGAGGTGGACCGGGCCGCCATTGAGTTCACCGTAGTTGCACTCCCGCAGTCGGCTGTCCTGGTGGATGGGGGGTCGGCCGTCGGGGAAGGCGATGCGGGCGGTCTCCACGGCGCGCTGCAGGTCGGAGGTGAACACCGCCGCGATGTCGCCGGTGCGTCGCCGTTCGCCGAGTTCACGGGCCTGCCGACGTCCTTGCTGCGACAGCCGGCCCGGGAACCAGCCGGTGGCGGTGCCCGCCTCATTGTCCGTGGTGGTGGAGTGGGTCTCGTAGATGATCTCTACTGCCATGGCGGAGCTCCCGGGGTGTCCCGCCTGATCGCCGGGGTCATGCCGCTTCGGCGAGGGGGTGTCCTCCTCATCGGATGCCTTTCTCGCTGCGGATGCGCGTGCTCACGACGTCGGCCGGCGGCCTCCCGGCACCGCGCCTGCACGTCCTCGGACGTCCAAGCCCGCCATACCCCCGGAAAGCCACCGACAACCCGGTGCGCCTTGCGGTCACACCACTTGGGACACTTCGCCACGTCTCGGGCCGGGACCGTCCCCCTGAACGTGCCACTCCGTGGTCGAGTTCTTCCGGTTCTGGCCGAACTGGGAGGATGACTCCCGTGAAGTCGCCGCGGCCTTACCGTAGAGGCACGGCACCAGACACGAGGAGAAGCGTCACCCGTGCACGAAGCACCGATCTACGCCCAACTGATCTCCGAACGCGGGGACATACCGCTTCAGGTCCGCAATGAGGCCCGCAGGATCCAACGCGAACTCGAATGGATCCTCAACACGGATCCCTCATCGGGCGGTCTCCTCCAGAGGCCCTCGGGTACGTCGGTCCCGAGCCCGCGCCCGCTGCCTCCCGCACTCCCGCCCTCGCTCCCGTCGGGCAACAGCGCGACCGGATGGCTCAGCTGACGCCCCGCCACCTCACACGCCGGCCCGCGCCGCCCTCCGCGGCGCGGGCGGTGTTCCGCCGCCCAGGTCACCCATGGCCACCGCCGCGGGCCGGGCGACGCCGGCCGGCCTCCCGGAAGCCGACGGAAGTGGACGCTCCGGGAGCCGCGCCACGGGCAGGCAGTCCTCGGCGCGGGACGCGGAGAGCGCGTCCCGCCGGCGAGGTGACGCCGCCGAAGTCATGGTCCCGGAGCGGCACTTCAGGATCAGCCCTTCGCCGACGAACCGTCCTGCGACTCGTTCCCGTCGGCACCCTTCTCCGGCGTCCGCAGGTAACCCGGCAGCTCCAGGAGCGCTTCCGACTTCTCGGAACGGCCGTCGGAGTTGTTGCCGTTCAGGTTCTGACGGACCGAGTCCAGGATCGTCAGACCCTGGGCGACCAGGCCGGCGGCGATCTCACCGAGGCCGTCCGCGCCGTTCAGGACGTTGACGTTGGCACCCGCGAGACCGCCCGCGGCCTCCTTCACGATCAGCGGGAGCTGGTCGATCAGCATCCGGTCCAGCGCCACCCGGTCGTGCGAGGCCGCGGCCTCGGCCTGGATCTTCATGCGCTCCGCGTCGGCGATGGCGAGCACCTTGATCCGCTCGGCCTCCGCCTCGGCGGGCTTCACGATCTCGGCCACCAGTTGCTGCTGACGCAACTGGGCCGCCCTCTGCGCCAGTTCGGTCTGCGCCAGCAGCACCTCCTGCTGCGCGTGGGCCTGCGCCAGCGGTCCGGCCTGGGCCGCCTGGGCCTGAGCGCGGTCCACCTCGGCCGAGTACTCCGCCTTCACTATCGCGGTCTGGCGGGCGTACTCGGCCTGGTTGCGCGCGGCCACCTGCTCCGCCTCGACCGACGCCTGGGTGGCCTGGGCCTGGGCGATCTGCGCCTGGCGCTGGATGGCGGCCTTGTGCGGCGCCGACATGGCCTCGATGTAACCGGTGTCGCCGTCGTCGATCGACTGGATCTGCAGCGAGTCCACGATCAGACCGATCTTGGCCATCTCGATCTTGGAGGTGTCCAGGACCTCCGCGGCGAGCTTCTGCCGTTCGGTGACGATCTCCTCGACCGTCATCGAGCCGATGATGGCCCGCAGATGGCCCGCGAAGATCCGCCCGGTCAGTACCGACATCTGGTCCTGGTCGGACAGGAACCGCTGGCCCGCGTTGATGATGCTCTCGTGGTCGTTGCCGACCTTGAAGGCGATCACGGCGCGGACGTGCAGCGCGATGCCCTGCTTGGTCACACAGGTCTCGGTGACCTCGGCCTCGCACATCGACAGGGTGAGAAAACGGGTCTTGCGGAAAACCGGGAGCACGAACTTGCCGTGCCCCGTCACCACGCGGAACGGCGCGCCCCCCAGTCCCCGCCTGCCGCCCGAGATCAGCATCGCCTCGTCGGGTGCGGGAACGCGGTAACCGAACATCGCTCTTCTCCTTAACCGGCGTCGGCGGGGTCCCCGCCCAACGCGTCCAACGGATCGGTCCACTCGATGACGTCGACCTCACGGCATCCCCGGGATTCGATCACGAGCACGGTCGCCCCGATCGGGAGGGGCTCCAGCGACCAGGCGAGGAAGGTCTCGGATCCGCCTCTCACCCGCACCAGGATCTCGCCGGGGCCGGCGGTTCCCCGTGTGCCGACGAGGAGCTCCCCGATACAGCCGATCACGGCCTCGTCCTGCACCACTGCCCGCCGCCCCCAATCATTCTGGTCCTCCTTCCGACCTTAGACCTCCCCGCGTCGGACGCATACGCTCCGGTCGGTCCCCCGTGTCGTGACCGGGGTGTGCTCAGCTCCTGGTGAACCGGTAGGTCTTGCTGTCGGTGAGCACGCAGAAGCCGGGCGACACCACGATCACCCGCAGGGTGCCGGTGCGCCGGTCGTAGTCGATGCCCTCCGCCTCGAAGCCGCCCGAGCAGGAGCTGCGCAGCGGGAGCTGGCGCAGAGCCGTGACGTGGCCGGTCACGTCGGAGGTGCCGGTCTCGGCGGACAGGTCGATCTGCAACAGCGGCTTGGTGATGCCGAAGAGCGAACCCTCCGGGTCGTCGGAGGCACACAGCAGCTGTGTCGACGTGACGAAGTCGCAGCCCTGGACGTCCCGCACGGCGTGGTCGAGGTTGATGCTGGAGGCCTGCGGGAGGTTCGCGGAGGGGGAGGTGGAGGGGTTCACCCCGGGGGTCGGGAAGACCAGCAGCCGGTTCATCGTGCCCCACTCGCCGGACACCATCCAGGAGCCGTTCGGCGAGATGGTGTCGAAGGAGTTGTTCAGCGCCTCCCCGGGACTCAGCGTGTGGACGTACTCCGACCAGGCGCCGCCCGGTGCCTGCACCCGGTACATCTTGGCGTTGCCGGAGTCGGCCTGGTACGGCTCGATGTAGTAGCCGTTGTACGAGGCGTCGGGGTCGCCGACGTGGTTCCAGCCGCGGACGGTGAGACCGAACGGGATCGTGCCGATCCCCGTGTACCGGTTGGGGCTGCCGGCCGGGACCTCGACCGAGGCCAGGCCCTGGCTCTCGGTCAGCGGGTCGGCACGGTCGGAGCCGACCTCGGTCCAGGTGTCCGCGGCCGCGGCGGGCGCGGTGGCGGCGACCGAGAGGGCGGCCGCTGTGGCGAGGGTGACGAGACCGGCCAGAACGGCGTGACAACGATGCCGGGAAGGCAGGCGCATGAGGGGTGCTCCTCGGGTGGGGGGTGCTGGTTTCGGCGCACAGTCTGGCCGGTGAAATTGGGCATGTACAGGCCAATGCGGGTCTCCTGCGGAATCATTGGCCGTCCACTCACCCTCCGGACCACGGCAGTTGCCCCGGCATCCGCCTGGCATCGGGCGGCCACGCCCCACACGGCACACGACGGCTCCACGGCACGGCGCACGGCGGTCCCAAGACCGCCCAGAAACACAGCGGCACAGCGGCACAGCGGCACAAGCAATCGGGCACGTAGCCACGTAGGCAGGCAGGCACACCGCCGGCTTCGATCAGGCACGTTCCAGGCGCGGCGGGCGGACCGTGGCGCGTGCCGAGCCCGCGCCACGCGTCCGCGCGGCCGTCGTCGGCCCGACCGTCGCCGGTGCGAAGGCGGAGGGCGGACCGATCGGCACGGCGATCCGGGTCACGTATGCGTCGGCGGACCAGTCGGCTGTACATGGGCGACGAGGTGCGCGACCGCCCCCCGGTGAGCGTCAGCGATGTCTGCGGCGTGCTCTCGGCCGACGGCCACCACGAAGGGCCGGAAGGACCGCATGGGCGTCCGGGGCAAGGTTCGTACAGGAGGGGCATCTCCCCGGAATGACTCCGGCCGCACGCGTCGGCGCCGCCGGCGAACGGTCCGCCGACGGCGCTGGTGACGGCGCGCGGCGGGCCGCACCACCACGGTTGTTCCGGTCCCGAACGGACGCGCTTTCAGGCGGAATTGACGCCGGCGTCGTGCGGTCCGGCCGCGCCGGCACCTCGGAGCCGGCACCGTCACGGTCGGCGCCCTCGCGGAGGCGGGCGGGAGCCGACGCGGAGGTCACGGTCGGCAGGTCAGGTGTCGGTTCCGGCGCCGACACAGGAAGGCGACGACCGGTCTCCGGGGCACTCACCGGCCCATGGCGCGCATACGGTCCGGCGCGGGGAGGGACGGGCACTCCGGGCTCCGCGCCCTCCTGCGGGCGGCCGCGCCCGTGCGGGGTGGGCCGTCGCGCCCGCAGGACGGCGGGCTCCGCGAACGGCGGGGCGGGGAGGGCCTGGGAGGGACGAGGCGGGGTGGGGCCGGGAAGAGAGAGAATCGGCGGCCGGGCGGAGTCCGGTGACCGGACGCGCACCGCCGGGCAGGCTCCCTGCCCGGCGGCCCTGGCGGGTCAGTTGTTCGCGCAGGCGTTTCCGAACGCCGGGTTCAGCAGGCCCACCACGTCGAGCGAGTTGCCACACAGGTTGAGGCCCAGGTCGACGGGGATCTGAATGACGTTGCCGGACAGGACACCGGGGCTGCCCACGGCGGCACCGACCGGGGTCGGGTCGGCGGCGGAGGCGGTCCCGGCGGTGGCGGCGAGGGCCACGCTCGCCAGCCCGGCGGCAGCCATCAGACGAATACGCATTACAAGCTCCGTTCAGTCGCAGGAGTGCGGTGCCTCCACCATCACCTGCGCTTCAGCCGACCGACATCGTTGTACGTCCGAACGGGTCGGCGGCCCCCGTGAACCGTCTCCCGACCCGCGACCGGGCGCCGGCGGACCGCCCAGGACGGGCACCGCGCACGCGCGGCACCCGTACCGGACGCGTCGCGCGGGGCGTCCGGTTTGCCCGTAGCGTGAGAACAGGTCAGGTGGAACAGGGAGAGATCATGTCTACGAGCCAATCGGATTCGCCCGTGCCGTCCGACGAGAGGACGACCCCCGACGCACTGCTGCACACCGGCGCCGACGGCGAGGTGAGCGCGGAGGACCTGGTGCTCGCCGCGGGCCGGGACATCACCCCGGAGAGCCTCGCCTGGGCCGAACGCAAGCTGGCGCAGGAGGGGCCCGCCGCCCTCGACAAGCTGCTGCCCTGAGGGCTGTCCCGGTATCCCCGGCGGGCGCACGACGACAGCCATCGACTTGACCGGCTCCGATGCGGCAGAGCCGGTCAAGAACCCGCGGAGACCCGGGGTCGCCGGATCGGCGGCCCCGGGACACGGTCAGGGGCACTCCCTCCAGGCCAGGTGGTAGACGGTGCTGATGTCGCCGTCCGTGGAGTCCATGGTCATGAAGCTGGTACTGCCCGGCGCAGACGTGCCCGCGTTGACGCGCAGCTCGGTGTTGATGTTGAAGTTGCGCTGGACACCACAGGGCGCCCAGACCAGTTGGGCCCAGTCCGTGACGTCGGTGGCCTGCCAGTTGTCGTTGTACGGGCCGCCGAAGGGGTGGGTGATGGACGCCGTGTTCGAGGAGCCCTGGAAGTAGTACGAGGCCTTCTCGGTGCTGCTGGCGCCGCGCTGGAGCGAGGCGAAGCCGCGGTAGTCGGCGCTGGCGATGGCGTACGTGAAGCCCTGCGGCACGTGGACGATCAGATTGAGCTGGCAGTTCTTGCGGAACGCGGTGGGTTCGGAGGAGCCCCCCACCTGCGCGAGGTAGTCACTGTACGTGACGGTGAAGGCAGTGTTGTCGGGGGACACCGCGACGGCGGCGGTGCCCTGCGGGCAGCCGGAGCCGTTCACGGTGGCCACCTTGATGACGATCTTGTCCGGAGGCGGGTCGACGATCCCGGAGGAGGGGTCGGGTCCGGGCAGTGCGGTGGCGAACAGGGCGGCTATCGCGCCACCCAGAAGCAGCCCACCAGCCATGGTGCTCCCATCCGTTGCGTTGGCGTTTCCGGCGGCACGGATCGTGTGCCGCCGCGAATTGGGGGGTGCGGTGCCTTCCGCGTACGGGAGGCACCGTCGCAGACCAGTGCGTTGGATCAAGCGTGAACAGTTGAACCATGGACATGACAAAACCATGTGCATGGGCGACCCGGAAATGTGAAGGAGCCGTGAAGTCCGGGATCGACCGCATCGTATGTAGCCCGATGCCCGAGGGTCAGGGCGATCTCCGGCCATTCACACCGCGCGCCGTTCACGACGCATGTCCGTTCACGTCCGTGACCGCCGTCCTAGGACGCCGGATCCCCGAGACACCGCGGCAAGTCCAACCGGAGCGGTGCGTACGGCGCCGCACGGCCGCTCGCGGGCCACGGTTCCGGCGGACATGTCCTGGGACTCTCCCCGAATCCCCCCGCCGCCGCACGGCTGCGCCATCGCTCCTGCGACACTGAACGTCATGGAGTCCCGACACCTGCGAATCGGCCGCCGGCGCATATGGATGCTCAGCGGAGCCTGCTTCGTCGTGCTCGGCCCGGTCGGCTACGTCCTCGGCGGCTGGATCCCCGTGGCCGCCCTGTTCGTGGCGCTCGTCGCGGCCACCTCGGTCTCGCACTGGAAGGCCTCCTCGTGGCTCGGGCCCGCCGTGGCACGAGGGCAGCAGGAGAGCCGCCGGGACGTGGCGACGTTCTGCGTGGTGATAGCGGTCAGCGGCTACGCCCAGCCCCCCGCGCACACATCCCCCTCCGCTGGAGTCCCCGACCTGGCGGCACTGCGCCTGGAGGCCTACCGGGCCGCGGCGCACGACGACCTCAGCGAGGAACTCCGGGGCCTCGCGGCCGACGCGCTCGCCGCCGCCGACGCGGCACACACCGAGGACACCCCGGTGGCCTGGCGAGCGGCACGCGCGAGCGCCGAGCGGCTGGCGCACGCGGCGCAGGAGGGCAATCCCTACGTACGCAACCTGCTGATCCAGTGGGTCGAGGGAAACCCGGCCGCTGACCGCTAAGGGCTGTCCCGTCATCCCCGGTGGATCAGCGCGCGGCGTCAGATGCGGTGCATCGCAAGGCGGAGGGTCGTCCTCATACCGGGCGTATTCGGGCGATCCGACAACGAGGCGAGGTGCCGTAGCTGTCGTCGTGCGCCCGCCGGGGATGACGGGACAGCCCTTAGGCCGGGTCCGCAAGGTCTCGTCCGCCCGGCGACGCCCGGCCCGGCCTCCGGGCGCACGACGCGACTTCGCGGCCACGACCTGAACCGGGTCGGACCATCCGCCCGAAACAGGGACCTCGCGGCCGGTACGGTGGGCGCGGGCACCGCACGCTCCGGCAACTCCCGCCCCACGGCGCGCCATCGGACGACCCGGCGACGCGACGCGCGGCGAACCCCGCCCCGGGACCTGCGAGTCGACGCGGTGCGGCAGGTCGGCGTCCACGACTCCCAGGGATCGCGAGGACCATGGCGGACTTCTCCAGCAGGCCCGGCGCCGCGTTCGTCGCGGGCGGCACCGGCGGGATCGGCGCGGCCGTCGTCCGTACGCTGGCCGAGCGCGGCAGCGACGTGGCCTTCACCTACCGCACCGGCCGGGCCGGGGCCGACGCGCTCGTCACCCAGGTGCGCGAACACGGACGCCAAGTCCTCGCGCTGGCCCTCGACCTGACCGACGAGACGGCCACCGCGGAGGCGGTCTCCGAGGCCGCGGACACCTTCGGCGGCCTCCACACGGTGGTGTACGCGGCCGGCCCGCACGTGCCGATGGTCCACCTCAGCCAGGTGACACCACGTCAGTTCCGTGCCCAGCTCGAGGCGGACGCTCTGGCCTTCTTCCATCTCGTCCATCCCGCGCTGCCACGACTGCGGGAGAGCCGGGGCAACATCGTCGCCGTGACCACCGTGGCCACCCGCCGTTTCCCGGTCCGCGACGGGCTCTCCTCGGGCACGAAGGGGGCGGTCGAGGCCGTCGCGCGGGCGCTGGCGGCCGAGGAGGGCCGGTACGGAGTCCGGGTGAACTGCGTCGCCCCGGGCATGCTGACCGACGGCATCGCCGCCCGGCTGATCGCCTCCGGCGAGCTCGACGAGACGGCCCTGCGGATCACCCGCCACAACATCCCGCTCCGCCGCTTCGGCGAGGCGACGGACATCGCCGAGGCGGTGGCGTTCCTGGCCTCGGACCGCGCCGGTTTCATCACCGGGCAGGCCCTCGGGGTGGACGGCGGCTACAGCGTGTGACCCCCCGGTCGTACGGCGGGGAACCGACCGGTCCCGCCGCGCGTCTCGCACTGGACGGCGAGGTCGCCGTCGGGTCGTGCGGTGTCCGGGAGGCGGCTGGAGTTTGTTCATCGTGCTGATGTACGGCGCTCTCCTCGCCGTGCCACTCTGGACCGTCGCGGTCCTGGTGAAGGGGATCTCCGTCGCCCTTCCGGGACGCCGGCCGGACTGGGCCAGGGACTTGGCGCTCTGGTGCGCGGCCATGGCGGCCGCGGCCGCCGTGATCGTCTACTCGATCGGGCTCGGCTCCGTCGACTGGTACGCCAACGCGGCGGAGTCCGGGGCGAGTTCGTCCCCGGCCGAACCCTGCCGGTCCCTGAGCGCCGACGAGCTCGACCATCTCGCCGGGCACGAACCGTCGTATTTCCCGCTGGGCTTCACCTGCGTCCTGGACGACGGGAGCGTGGTCGCGGGCAAGGGCGACTACCCCTGGCTGAACGGCCTGGCCGCCGCGTTCGCCCTGGGGGCGGGGTCGCTGGTGCTCGGGGTACGCCTCCGGGACGGACTACGGACACGCGCCACCGCGAAGGCGCACCCCCGGCCTGCCCCTCAAGGCCGCGACTGAGCGCTTCGACCGAAGGCCGGATGACCCGTGACGGCCGCCGCGTGGTCGAGCAGGCGACCCTCGATCTCCTGCGCGGTCGCGCTGCCGACCAGCAGGTCCATCGCGTAGCCGTCCTCCAGCGCCACGAAGGAGCGCCCGAGGATCCGCGCATCCCCGGAGAGTGTGAACTCGCCGCTCTCCCGGCCCAGTTCCAGTACCTGCCGGTAGAGCTCGCTCTGCTGATCGACGAAGGCGCGCTGCCGTTGGGCGGCACTCTCGTTGCGCAACGCCACCGGAAAGAGTTCGAAGAGCAGCCGGGTGCTCTCCTCGGCCTCTCCGGGCCACGGCACGCCCGTGCGGATGCAGGCCCGCAGCCGCTCCACCGGGCCCTCAGCCCGCGCGATGGCGTCCTCGCGACTGACGAAGTACGTGGCCGCACTGCGCTCGAACACGGCCGCGAACAGTTCATGGATGTCGGTGTAGTAGTAGAGCACCGAGGCGGGAGTGACGCCCGCGGCCTTCGCGACATCCCGCAGCTTGGTGGCTGTGGCCCCGAGGTCCACCACGGTCCTGGCGGTCGCGTCGATCAGCTGGGCGCGGCGCTCCACCTGGTTTCTTGGTCGGGCCATGGCTGACATGCTCGCACACCCCCGGAAGACGACCGGTGCCGGCCATTGACCTGACTCCGTTCGTTAATTAAATTTCATTTAACGAATTCCCGAGTCGGACCTGGTGAACTATGTCCCGCGCTCTCCCCCTCGTCCTGGCCCAGGCCGCCCAGCGCGGCGCCGACGACCTGGACGGCCTGGCCACCGACGTACGCAGGCGCACGGCAGGGCTGCCCGCCACGCCGCTGGTCGTCTACCCCGAGCTCCACCTGGGCGGGCCGGCCGCCGGAGCCGCGCACCCCACCCCCTCCGAGCTGCCGGAACTCCTCGCCGAGCCCATGGGCGGCCCGCGGGACCGCGCTCTCGCGGAGATCGCCGGTGACCTCGGCGTCTGGCTCGCCCCGGGCAGCGTCTACGAGCGTGCGCCGGACGGACGGATCCACAACACCGCTCCCGTGTACTCCCCGCGCGGCGAGCGGGTCGCGGCCTACCGGAAGATCTTCCCCTGGCGGCCCTACGAGACGGTCTCCCCCGGCGCCGAGTTCACCGTCTTCGAGCTGGACGGCATCGGTCGCGTAGGGCTGTCGATCTGCTACGACGCGTGGTTCCCCGAGACCACCCGCCACCTCGCCTGGATGGGCGCCGAGCTGGTGCTGAACTTCGTGCAGACCTCCGGCAGCGACCGGTCCCAGGAACTCGTCCTGGCCCGCGCCAACGCCATCGTCAACCAGCTCTTCGTCGCCAGCGTCAACTGCGCGGCGCCCGTGGGCACCGGCCGGACCCTGCTCGTCGACCCGCAGGGCACCGTCCGGTCCGAAGCCGCGGGCGACAGCGACACCACCCTCACCGACGTGATCGACCTGGACGAGGTCACCAACGTCCGGCGTCTGGGAACCGCCGCCCTCAACCGGCCCTGGCAGCAGTTCCGGGCCGACGACCGCCCGCTCGAACTGCCGCTCTACCAGGGGCGGATCGACCCCGCGACGTGGACCGGCGCCACCGCCCCGGCCCCTCTGCCCAGCCACCCCACCGAGACCGGTGGTCCCCGGACGGAAGAGAGAATGCCGTGACAGAACAGCCGGCCCGTATGCGTGGAGACCTCGGGCTCCTCTCCGTGGTCGCCTTCGGCGTGGCCTACATGGCCCCCGCCGTCGTCACCTCGATCTTCGGAGTGATCGCCGCCACCAGCAAGGGCGCCGCGCCCACCGCGTACATGATCGCCACGGGCGCGATGCTGCTCACGGGACTCAGCTACGCGAAGATGGCCAAGGTCCACCCGAGCTCCGGGTCCGTCTACACCTACGCCCGCAAGGAACTCGACGCGCGCATCGGTTTTCTCGCCGGGTGGGCGCTGCTGCTCGACTACCTGTTCCTGCCGATGGTCGCCTGGCTGCTCCAGGCCATCTACCTCCACGCCCAGTTCCCGGCCGTCCCTGAGTGGGCCTGGCTCGTCATCAACGTGGTCCTGGCCACCGTCGTCAACGTCGTCGGCCTGAAGGCCGCCGACCGTGTCAACCGGATCCTGCTGGTCGGCGTGACCACCGTCCTCGTCGTCCTCGCGGTGCTGTGCGCCCGCCACGGCCTCGGTCACGGGGGCGCCCCCGCCGCGGGCCACGCCTTCTGGAACCACGCGACCAGCCTGTCGTCCGTGACGGCCGCCGCCGCGGTGGCCGCCTACGCCTTCCTCGGCTTCGACGCGGTGAGCACGCTCAGCGAGGAGGTGCGTGACCCGCGCCGCACCATCCCGCGCAGCATCATCCTGACCGTGCTGACCGGCGGCGGCATCTTCATCGCCATCTCCTTCCTCATGCAGTGGGCGCACCCCGGCGGCTCCTTCACCGACGAGAACTCCGCCGGCTACCTGGTGTCCACCACCGTCGGCGGACACACCTTCGCGGACGTCGCCAACATCGTCGGCATGCTCGGCGGGTTCGCCTCCTGCGTCGCCATCCAGGCCAGCACCAGCCGCCTGATGTTCGTCATGGGCCGGGACGGCGCCCTGCCGCGGCGGATCTTCGGGCGCCTGCACCGGAAACTGCTCACCCCCGTCACCAACGTGCTGGTCATCGGCGGGATCGGCCTGCTCGCGCTGAACCTGTCCCTCGCCGACGCCACCTCCTTCATCAACTTCGGCGCGTTCCTCGGCTTCGCCGTCGTCAACCTCTGCGTGATCGCCTACGCCGTGCGGCAGTGGCGTTCCGGAACCCGGCACTCACGCGTCCGCTACGTCCTCCTGCCCGCCGCCGGTGCCGCGGTGGACGTCTACCTGATCACCCAACTCGGCGGAACCGCCGTGCGACTCGGCCTCGGCTGGCTGATCCTCGGCATCGTCTGGCTGGCGGTGATCACCCGGGGCTTCCGCCGGCCGGCCCCCGAACTGCGGCTCCAGTCCACCGACGACACGTCCGCGCCGCCCGAGGCCACGGGCTCCCGCGTGCGAACGGCGTGACACCGGCATGACGCCGGGGCGGGGGTTTCCGGTCACGGAGCCCCCGCCCGCGCGAGCGACAGCCGCGTGCGGCGGTCGGGCAACTGCTGCGCGGCACGCGGCGGATGCTTCACCGCGGCGTTCGCGCCCTGCCTTCGAGATGCGCGTGAGGTGTGTCCGCGCCTAGGCTGACAGGAGGCATGTGAGGGTCTCCGACCAGGTTCGATGCCGATTCTCCTGGCCGCCGCGGGGACGCCGTGCGGTGCTGTCCGGGGGAGGACTCTTCCGGGAGATCGCGGCAGCGGCGCCGGTCTCGTCAGCGCACCTCCACGACCGGCCCGTCACGGGCGCGCGGTCGGCGCCGCACCGCTCGCCACGGGTCCGTGCATCGACGAGGGCGAGCGACGGCCCGTGCCCGGAGGACGGCGAGTCCCGGGCTCCCCGCTCGCACACCTGCCACGCCCGAGCGCACACATGACGCGCCCGAGGCGATGGCGAGGCGTCCCACCCAGGTCGCGTCCGATCGGGCTTCGGCCGCGGACCGCACGGCACTTGGGCATGGGGCGGTGGTTCAGTCAGGAAGGGCATGTGGTGAAACTCGATCAGATCCTCCCGGCACACATAGGGTTCGGCAGCGCACCGCTCGGAAACATGTTCCGCTCGGTTCCCGAGGAAGAGGCCGCGGCCACGGTCGACGCCGCCTGGGAACAGGGCACGCGCTATTTCGACACCGCGCCCTTCTACGGCTCCGGACTGGCGGAGATCCGTCTCGGGAACGCGCTCTCCGGCCGTCCGCGCGACGAGTACGTCCTCAGCACCAAGGTCGGCCGGGTCATCCTGGACGAGGAGGAGGACCCGGCCGCACGTGATCTCGGCGAGAAGGGCAACCTCTTCGCTCACGGTCGCCCGAACAAGATGGTTCACGTGTGGACGGCCGACGCGACGAAACGCTCCATCGAAGACAGCTTGAAGCGCCTGCGGACCGACCGCCTGGACATCGTGTGGGTGCACGACATCGCCCAGGACTTCCACGGCGACCTGTGGCTGGAGAAATTCGAGGAGGCTCGCACGGGTGCGTTCCGCGTGCTCACCGCGTTGCGGGACCAGGGTGTCATCAAGGCCTGGGGACTCGGCGTCAACCGCACCGAACCCATCGAAATCACCCTGGCGCTGGACGAGCCGCAGCCCGACGGGTTCCTGCTGGCCGGCCGGTACTCCCTGCTCGACCACGCGCACGCCCTGCAACGGCTGTTGCCCATGGCGGAGGAGCAGGGCGTCGGCATGGTCGTCGGAGGGCCCTACAGCTCCGGCATCCTCGCCGGCGGCACCCACTTCGAGTACGTCACCGCTCCGCCCGCGATCGTGGCGAAGGTCGCACGGCTGAAGGAACTCACCGACAGCCACGGCGTGAGCGTCAAGGCCGCCGCCCTCCACTTCTCCCTCGCGCACCCCGTCGCCGAGGCGGTGATCCCGGGCGCGACCCGGCCCGCCCACACCATCGAGGACCATGCCGCGTTCAACGAGAAGGTGCCCGCCGGATTCTGGGCCGATCTGCGCGACTCCGGCCTGGTCAGCCCCCTGGCGCCCCTGCCGGACGGGGCATGAGCCCGGTCGCCCGTCCACCGGCGTCCGAACGAGTTCTGGAGGAGCGACATGGCGTCCACATCGGTGAGCCGGGTCGTCCCGGCCTCTCCCGCACGCGTGTGGGAAGTCATCGGCGGGTTCGGGTCACTGCCCGACTGGCTGCCGTACATCCCCGATAGCACCTTCACGGAGGGCGGTCGCGTACGGCACCTGAAGAATCCCGACGGGGAGGTCATCGTCGAGCGGCTGATGTCGTTCGACGAGGAACAGCGCTACTACAGCTACCACATCCTGCAGGCGCCCTTCCCCGTCGTCGACTACCTGGCGACGGTGCGGGTCCACGGGATCAGCGGCGACGAGAACGCCGCGGAGGTCCAGTGGTCCGGCCGCTTCGTCCCCGTGGGGGCCACGGACGAGGAAGTGGTCGACCTCTTCACCGGCATCTACCGCGACGGCCTGGACGCTCTGGCCAAGACGCTCGGCGCCTGAGGCCAGCAGCCCCCGCCCGAACCGTGTTACGCCGGAAAGCCGTGTCCTGGCACCACTCCGGACTCTGAACCCCCGGCGTCGGGATCCGCCGTTATCGTGCTCCCGTGATGGGTTCCGTGGGTCGTCCGCTGCTCTTTCTCGATGTCGACGGGCCGCTCATCCCGTTCGGGGCGGTGTCCGGGCCGTATCCAACCTGGACGACGGCTCAGGAACCACCCGATGCCGACGCGAATCCACTCCTCGACCGGATCGATCCCGGGCACGGGATCCGGCTGGCCGCGCTCCCGTGCGAGCTGGTCTGGGCGACGACCTGGATGGCGGACGCCAACGAGTGCATCGCCCCTCGCATCGGTCTGCCACGGCTGTCGGTGGTGGTCTGGCCGGAGCCGTCCGGCATCGACGACCAGGACGAACGCGCCGGACTGCACTGGAAGACGCGCGCCCTGGTCGCATGGGCCGCCGGACGCCCGTTCGCCTGGGTCGACGACGAGGTCACCGACACCGATCGGTCCTGGGTCGCCGACCATCACCCGGGGCGCGCCCTCCTGCACCGTGTCGATCCCCGCCAGGGACTGGTGGACAGCGACTACGCGGCGCTCGACTCGTGGCTGCGGCAGACGGAGCACCCCGGCCGGTGAACCTGAAGCAGCCGTGGGGCCGGGCCCGCGGCGCCCGGAAAACCGGAACGGCTTGCCACCGTGGTGGTGGCAAGCCGTCGAAAGGGGACGCCGGGAATCACAGCCTCTTCGCGCTGCGGAACAGCTTGGCGTAGAAGCCGTTGCCGTCGATGCGGGAGACACCACCCGCGTCGCCGATCGTGGGGCCGTTCTGCTCCTTGCGGCTGGAGATGAAGACCTTGTGGCCCTCGGTGTCCAGCCCCAGGTAGAGGGCGACGTGGTCGATGTGGTCGGCGGTGCGGTGGTCCATCTTGAAGAACAGCAGGTCCCCGGGCTGCAGCATGTCGGTGTTCTTCGGGCGGGTGTACCAGGGGGACGGGCCCTGGAGCTTGATGATGTCGACGCCGGTCTTGGACCGGGCCATGCCGTTGGCCGAACGCGGCAGTCCGTCGCCGAGGGTGTCGCTGGCCATCAGCGGGTAGCGGGACCGGTAGCCCCACACCATCCGCATGAACCCCGAGCAGTCCAGCGCGCGGTAACGCTCCTGGCGCGGGCTCATCGTGGTCCCGCTGCGGAAGGTGTACGGGATGCCGAGGTAGTCGTAGAAGTCGTTCTGTTCCAGGCGGTCCACGCCGTCCGCCTTGTACGGGCCGAACACCGCGTCGCCCGCGTACGGTACGCCCGCGGAGTCCTTCTTGACCGGCACGCCCTGCACGTATTGGAAGGCGATCGCGAAGATGTCGTCTTCCTGGCTTCCGTAGTTCTGCTTGAACCAGTCCTTGAACCACTGCTGGTTCTCGGCGCCCTTGGTCCAGGGCTCCGACATGAGCCGGACCCAGTCGTCGGTGATCACCTTGGTGCTGGTGTTCGCCGGTTCGGTGAACGTGCGGGACGGGCCCTTGAGGGTGGCGGTTCGGGCGCCGTCGGTGAAGGTGGCGATGATCGCGCCCTTGCCGTCGCGCAGCACCGATCGCGCCGGGTCGTTCAGGCGCTCCCAGGTCTGCTTGCCGGTGGCCTTGCCCGAGTTCTGCAGGGCGTTGTCGGTGACCGTCTGGGCGGCCGGGACCTTCGCCTGTTCGTCCTTGCGTAGTTCGTAGGTGAAGTACGCGCTGCCCGCGAGCAGCGCCAGCACCGTCGCCGTGTGGACGACGGGGCGGCCTTTGCGCTTCGGCATGGTGAGGGGCTCCAGGATTGCGTCGGGGACAGCGGACTCAGGTGGAGGGCATGGCGCCGAGCAGGATGCCGGCGGTCAGCACCACATAGGTGGCGAGGGTGACCGAGCCGACGGACAACAGCGTCGCGCCCTTGGGCTGGCGGACCAGCTGGTAGCCGACCAGGCCGGGAACGATGAACCCGAGTGTCTGGTTGGCGTACAGCAGCGGGAACTCCATCTGCAGCACGATGATCACGGTCGCCTGGATGAGCACGCCGCTGAGCACCACGGCCGCGAAGAGCCGCTTGCCGTAGAGGATCACGAAGCGCTGCATCAACAGCGTGGCGAGGTACGTCAGTACGGTCACGCCGACCACCAGGGCGGCCCGCTGCAGGTCCTCGATGAGGGTGAGGGCGAGCCAGCCGGGAGTGATCATGCCGCCCGGCGACAGGTTGGTCGCCAGGTAGCACATCAACGAGAACATCAGGCCCAGGCCGATGCCGATCGCGGCGATCTCGGGGGTGAGGACGGAGGGGATCAACGCTGCTCTCCTGGGCTGTGCCACTGCTGGCTCTCGTCGGCGGAAGGCTGAGGGGGGATACGGGGTTCGAACAGCCCGCGGGGCGCGGCCTGTCCGGGTGCGGTACCGCTTTCCGGGCGCGCCTGCGGCGCGTGCGGAGCGGACTGGGCACCGTGGTGCTGCTGGGTCCGGGCGTCGTCCGGGTAGGGCCGGCCGTGTCCGGCGCGGTTCGCCCGCTGTTCCTGGTCCGGGTACGGATGTGCGGCGTCGCGCTGCACGGGAACCTGCGGGGCGACGTGCGGCTGCTGTCCGTAGCGCGACTCGTACGCCTCCGAGTACCGCTGGTAGGGGTCGATACGGGGCACGTACAGCTGCATGGTCTCGACGTGTTCGACCACGGCGGGCGCCGTCTCGGCCTTGCCGGCCGGGGCGGCGTCCACGACCTCGTCGGGGCTGTCGTCCGGCGGGAGTTCGGCGAGGTGCTCCAGCAGGATCTCGCCCTGGCCGTGGATGTTGCCGATCGCGACCAGTGAGGAGTCCGGGCCGAGCTGCTCCAGCATCCGGGCCATGAACTCCTGCGCGTCGCGCTTGTCGCCGCCGAGGTCGACGGCGCGTGAGCGGAACTCCGCGGGGATGGCGTCGATGGCGGACTTGGCCGGGTGGCCGATGACGAAGACGCGCTCGGGGTCGAGGTCGGGGATGATCTCGCCCATCTGCCCGTTGCGTTCGACGCGGTCGGGGCGGCAGTTGATGACCACGTTGACCGGGCGGTGGATGGCGCCGAGGTCGAGCAGCTGGTTGATGTTCATCAGCGTCGACTCGGGGTCGTTGGCCGCGAAGACGTTGGCGAAGCGCAGCTTCTTCCCCTCGGGCGTGACGTAGCGCTCGACGGAGAGGACACCCGGGTCCGGCGGCGCCTCGTACATGCCCTGCAGGGCCGTCTCCCGTTCGACACCGAGGAGTTCGGCCACCTTCAGCGCGATGGCCACGTTCTCCTTGAAGGTGAACCAGCTGAAGCCGCGCAGCTCCTCGTCGCTGACGATCTCCGGATCGGCGTAGATGAGTTCGCAGTTCCGGGCGTCGGCCTCCTCCTGGAGGATGTGGAAGCGGTCCTTCTCGGCCGTGACGCAGATGCCGTCCTCCGGCATCGACCGGCACAGGGAACGCGCCACGTCGTCCAGGGTGGGGCCCATCTCGGCGAGGTGGTCCTCACGGACGTTGCACAGCACGCCGATCGTGGAGCGGATCAGCTTGGACTGGTTGATCTCCTGCAGGGCCGGCATGACGGCCATGCACTCGATGACGAGCGCGTCCGGCTCGTAGGCGGCGGCGCGCCGCACGATGCCGATCTGCTCGACGACGTTGGCGATGCCGAACTTGCGGTAGACCGGCTCCTCGGTGGCGTCGGGGTGGATGAACCGGGCCGCGGTGCCGGTCGTCTTGGCGACGGTGGTCAGACCGCCGCCGCGCAGCGCGCCGGCGCAGAGCCGGGTGATGGACGACTTGCCGCGGATGCCGTTGATCAACACCCGGGTGGGTATGTGGTCCAGGTTGGTGTAGTGCCGACGCTGCTCCACGATGCCCGCGACGAGCATGATCGTGCAGCACACCAGCAGTACGGAGTAGAGGAAGAGCACGGGCGATCAGTTCCTTGTGTACTGCTGCGGCGCGGACGCCTGGGGCGGGGTGCGGCGGGGTTGCTGCCGGCTCAGGTCCTGCAGCTTCTGCCGGATGAGTTCGAAGGAACGGGTGACCGCGCCGACCTCGTCGTGGTGCTGCGGGAACAGCACGGTCTTGCGGTCGCCGTCGGCCAGCGCCTCGGCCCGCTGGGCCAGTGAGCGCAGCGGCCGGACCACCACGATGTGCATCCAGCCCAGGCAGGCGGCGGCCGCGGCGGCGCCGAGCAGTCCGGCGAGCACGGTCCGGTTCTGGCTGTCGTACTCGGGGATGGCGAGGCGGTTGGCGGCCTGCCAGCTGACCACGCTCCAGCCGAGGGACTCGGCGGGACCGCTGCCGGCGAACGGGGCGGCCGCGGCGATCTGCACGCCGTGCTCGCGGTAGAGCACGCCGTTCGCGCGGGCCTTCTTGCCGAGCCGCTGGGCGCTGGCCGCCGCCAGGTCCTTGAGGTGGTCGTCGGGCAGTGCCTGGAAGGCGAGGAAACCGGTGTTGCCGGCGATGATCCTGCCGTGGTCGTCGACGAGACGGACCACGCCCAGTCCCGGCCGGGTCAGCAGCGCGTTGATGAACTCGACGCGGAACTCACCGACGAGCCGGGCACCGTTCCGTCCGGGGATCTCGGCGTCGGCGACCACGACGGGCTCCTTGCCGCCCTGGCCCAGCAGCCTGATCGAGGTGTCCGAGACCCGGTGGGAGCGGATCACCTTGGGGCTGTTGCCCTTGCGGGCCAGGATCTGGCCGGAGGAGTCGACGACGTACAGGGAGCGGTAGCGCCGGTTCTCGTCGAGGGTGCGTTCCAGTACCGTGCCCATGGTCTCGGGATCGGTGCGGTTGCCGATGAGGGAGGCGACCGAGTCCAGGTCGGCGCTGCCCTCGTTGAGCGCGCGGCGTACCCGGTCGCTGAGGGTGTCGGTGCGTTCCCGCTGGTCGCTCACGAGCTGCTGGGGCACGACGGCCTTGCCGTCGGCGCGGTTGACGAGCAGCATCAGCGGTACCGACCAGGCCAGCAGCAGGACGGCGCAGACACTCAGCAGGGCCCGGGTGCCGACCCGGCGCAGCCCGCGCGGGCGTGCCGCGGCGCCGGTCGTGTCGGCGCTCTCGCCGAGCAATTGGCGACGCAGGCGTTCCAGGGCGCTGCCGATGCGGCGCGCCTCGCCGTAGCCGGGGACGCTGACGGGCCGGGTCAGATCCCCGCGGGTGAGCCGGCGGGATTCCAGGAACAGCCGGATCAGCGGGCGCTGCACGGTACCCAGCAGAACGGCCACGGCCACGGCGCCGACGACCAGGAGCGCGCCGCCCGCCAGCAGGCCGAACACCACGGACTGGGTGCGGGTGGGGTCCTCGCTGACCTTGGCCATGGCGACGACGGACAGGCCGAGGCCGGAGGCGGTGGTGGTCTCCCCGGGCGCGGGCGCGGCCAGGGTGGCGTATCCGGCGACGGACCGGTTACTGAGGACGTGTCCGCCGACCACGCTGCCGCTGACGCCCTGGTAGCCGCCCGTGCCGGGTTCCTTGCTGCTGCGCGGGTCCTGTCGGGCCTTGCGGGCGGCGAGCTGGGCGAAGGACTTCAGCTGCTTGTTGGACGCCTTGATGTCCGCGCGGTCGGTGCCGTTGCGCACCTGCTCCGGCTCGGCGATGCCGTCGCTGCTGAGGATCGCGCCGTTCTGGTCGGCCACGGCGATGGACCGGAACTGGCCGAGGCTGATGCCCGGGAACGTCAGGTTGCTGGAGGCCACCAGGAGCAACTGCGGTTTGCCCGGCCAGGACAGCAGGGCGAGGGACAGCAGGCGCGTCTCGCCGTTCTTCAGCCGGACCATGCGGGGCGCGAGGCCGCCCTCGTCGCCGAGACCGGCGGTGTTCACCGAGGTCAGCGGTACGGTCTCGCCCCGGGCGGCGACCAGCTTGCCGGAGCGGATCTCGACGATGGCGGTGCCGGTCCACTTCTGGTAAGTGCTGCCGAGTTTGTCGAGGGCGGCGTCACCGGAGACCGGCTCGCCGGCGCTGAACAGCGCGGCGGACCGGGTGAGGTCGGTGACGGACTCGTCGATGGAGGCACGCAGCGCGATGGCGCCGTCCTCCGCGAAGTGCTGCTGCGACGTCAGCACCGCTTTGGGTACCCCGGCGTTGTCGACGCGTCCCAGCACGAGCGCGGTGATACCGGCGAGTGACAGCAGGAGCACCGACAGCACCGCGATCGGCGGGCGGATGCCTCCGATCAGCGACATGTCGGCTCGGCGGCGGGCTCGGTGCTGCCGTGCCGGGGGCGGTGACGCCAAGGGAGGGTCCTCTCAGGGTGTACAGGTGATCAGTCCCCGCGGGGAGCGGGGACGGCGTTTCGGTTGTGTGTGCGCTACGGACACACCTGTTACGCGAGTGTGTCCGCAGCACTCTGACCACCTGGAAACTCATGAAGTTGCACACGTACCGTTGTGATCTGCGCAACATCGGCGTTTAGGCGGTCAGATTCGGGCACTCGACTGGGTTGCCTGCCTGGTGACGGCGGCCCTCGGGGCATCCTGGGACGCCCCGCGGCGCCATACTCGCAGGGCGTCCGGACAGACGGCTTCGGGGCCCCCGTCCATGCGTCCACGCCCACGGTCTCGGGGTCCTGTCGGGGTATCCGCGCCCAGGGCCGCGGAGCCCGGTCAGGGCATCCGCGTCCCGACCCTCAGGCCCCCGTCAGGGCATCTCGTTCAGCGGCTTCAGGCCGTCCTCGGCCGCGCCGCGGTTGTACAGGGTGCCTTCGGTCCGCTCGAAGGCGAGCCGCAGCCGGGCCCGCTGCCGGTCGGTGAGGTCCTTGTCGTCGCGGAGCGCGGCCGGCACGTCCAGCAGGCGGTAGTCCCGAGCGTCGTCCTCGGTGTACTCGGTCTTGCCCCCGTCCGTGGCGTTCTCGGCGTCCGGCGGGATCTCCAGCAGCGTCGGCTCGAACCGCGGCTGGACGTCCCAGTGGCCCTTGCCGTGCTCGGTGAACGTGAACCAGGCGATCACGCCCTCCTCGGTGAGTCCGGTCGGCACCTCGTGCCGGGCGATCTGATTGCCCATGCCGTACGCGACCCAGGTGCCGTCGACCTTCTCCATGGGCTGCACGACGTGCGCGTGACACCCGATGACCAGGTTGATCCCGGTCTGGCGGGCGATCTCCCGGGCGAAGGAGAGCTGCTGGCCCGAGGGCTCCGGGTGGTGTTCCAGGCCCCAGTGGATGGAGAGGATCACCACCTCGGCGCCGGCCTTGCGGGCCTGCCGCTCGGCTGCCTTGATCGCTTTCAGGCTCATCTCGTTGGCGACCCAGGGCTTGCCCTTGGGGTACTTGTGCGGCTCGTTGAAGCCGTACGCGAACGAAATCTGCGCGACCTTGACCCCCCTCACGTCCATGACCAGCGGGGTGAGCGCCTCCTTCTGCGTGCGGAAGGAGCCGGTGTGCTTCAGACCGGCGTCGTCCAGCGCGTCCAGGGTGCGCCGGACACCCTCGTAGCCGTGGTCGAGCGTGTGGTTCGAGGCCGTGGAACAGGTGTCGTAGCCGAGATCCTTGATCGTCTTGGCGGTCTGCGGGGGAACCTGGAAGTCCGGAAAGCCCTCGAACGGGCCGTTCACGGTGCCCACCACCGGCTCGAAGTGGCAGATGCCCAGGTCCGCCTTGCTGATCAGCGGCTTGATGCCGGCCATCATCGGCCCGAAGTCCAGCCCGGCGACGCCCTCGCCGGTGCTCTTGGCGTCCTTGCGTGCCTGATCCACCAGCGCGGGGTGCATCAGGATGTCGCCGGCCGCCGCCACGGTGAAGGAACGGCCGGCGGGCCCGCCGCCTCCGTCGTCCGAGACGAGCCCGCAGCCGGTGACGGCTGCGACGAGGGAGAGCGGGGCCAGCAGGCTGAGCGGGGTGCGGCTACGGCGTATGTTCACCGGGATATCTTGATACGACCATGAGTGCCAATCGCTCGCGCATCATAACGATCACGACAATTCTCCTGGTCGTCGCTGGTCTCGCCGGTGGACTGACCGCCGTGATCCACGCCACCCGAGGGGGCGGATCAGGGTCCTCCGACGCCCGTCCCGGCCAGGACGCCCCGCCGGTGAACCTCGCCCAGGAGGTCGCGGACTACACCGGCCGCTTCGCTCCGGACGGCGGCTACCGACGGCCCGGCCGGGCGGACCGTACGGCCGTCGCCCAAGGGGTCGGCCTGCTCGTCGACGGCCACCGCGCCCAAGCGGAACGGTTGCTCTCCGAACGGGACTTCACCGTACGCACGGTCCTCGACCGGGTCTCCGGACACCGCTACGCCGAAGTGGCCGACCGCACCGACGAAGCCGTGACGCCGCGGGGCTGGGGCCGGGTCTACATCGATCTGGACCACGCGCCGCGCTTCTCGGTGCAGATCCCACACCCGGTCTTCGACGAGAGCACCGAGCAGTTGGGCGTGCGGGTCCTGCGGGACTCCCCCGGCGGCGTCCTGGTGATCGCGGGAGCACACCGCAAAGCCGGAGCCGGGAACTCCGCGGACGTGGCCCATCGCCGGGACACCGTCTTCTACGCCATCTGCGCCGAACTGGTCCGCCGTGGCATGCCCGGACTCCAACTGCACGGCTTCGCCTCCTCCACCGCCCCCGGCTACGACGCGGTCGCCTCCACCGGCGCCGGATCGGCCGCACGCTCGGACGCCCGCAGGCTGGCCGACGCCCTCGGCACACACGGCTTCCATGTGTGCCGCGCGTGGGCGCGGAAGTGCCCGGTGGAGGGCAGCACGAACATGGAGGGGCGGGCCGCCGACACCGCGGACGTACCGTTCCTGCACGTCGAGTTGGCCCCCGAGGTCCGTTTGAAGTCATCGGCCGCGGAGCGCGCGGCCACCGCCATGAGCGAGATCACCCACCGCTGGGCGAGCGCCGCCGCCCCGACGCATCCCGTCCACACCGGCTGACACCGCCCGGATCCCGACGTGGACGACGGGCGACAACGGTCGGAGGGGGAGGAGGGCGCCCGGGGAAGGCGCTGCTTCCCCCGGCTCCCCTGCCTGGGCGGATGACTCATGAACCGTCGTTCACGGTCGGTAGGCCGTTGCGTCAGAGCAGCCGGAACCGCAGCCGGCAGATGACCGCGTCGGTCTCACGCCGCACCGCGTGCGCGACGACGGCACCGCGCTGGTTCTGCAGCAGCCGTTGCCACAACCGCTCCGGCTCGGTCTCCGCGATCAGGACGGTGACGCGGGTGGCCGGCTCCGCCGCGGTGACCTCGCGTACGTACGCGGCGATCGGCCGGCCGAGGGTGCGCCGCTCCGAGGCGAGCCGGACCAGCGGCACCCCGGGGCTCCACCGGGCCCAGTCGCGTTCCAGCGTGTGCAGGTGGGCGCGGTCCTCGGGGTCGGGGTAGCAGACGGTCACCGCCCGGACCTCGTCACCGAGTGACGCGGCGGCGGTGAGGGCCTCGGAAGTGAGGCGGGACAGGGACGAGACCGGGACGATCACGACCGAACGCTCGCGGTGCGGCGGCTCGGGGATGCGGCCGAGGCCCAGCCGCTCGCCGATCCGCCCGTACGCGCGGTGCACCGCCTCGAACGCCACGACCAGCAGCGGCAGCGCGATCACGATCAGCCAGGCGCCCTCCGCGAACTTCGTCGCGGTCACGACGATCGCCGCCACCCCGGTGAGGAGCCCGCCGAAGCCGTTGAGGACGGCCTTGCCCTGCCATCCCCTGCTCCGCTCGCCGTACCAGTGGATGACCATGCCGACCTGGGCGATGGTGAAGCCGACGAAGACACCGATGGCGAACAACGGGACGAGGGTGTTGGTGTCGCCACCGGAGAAGACCAGCAGCGCGGCGGAGACCGCCGCGAGAGCGAGGACTCCATGGCGATGGACCTGCCGGTCGGCCTTCAACGCGAAGACATGCGGCAGGTAGTTGTCGCGGGCGAGCAGTTTGAGCAGGACGGGCAGCCCGCCGAAGGAGGTGTTCGCGGAGAGCGCCAGCAGGATCATGGTGGCGAACTGCACCACGTAGAAAGCCCAGTTGTGGCCCAGGGAGGCGTCCGCGAGCTGCGCGAGGACGGTGACGCCCTCGACCGGCTGAAGATGGAAACGGGAGATCAGCACGGACAGGCCGATCAGCATCACACCGAGCACGGCGCCCAGCGCGACCTCGGCCCGCTGGGCCCGCCGGGCACGCGGAGCGCGGAAGGAGGGGACGGCGTTGGCGATGGCCTCGACCCCGGTGAGCGCCGCACAACCGGAGGCGAAGGCCCTCAGCAGCAGCAGCGCCCCGACCGTCGTCGCGTTGTCCGCGAGGACCGACGCATGCCCCTGCGCGGCGGCGGTGCTCACCGGCACGGACCGGAACAGACCGACTCCGATCAGCACGAGGATCGAGACGACGAACACGGCCGTCGGCACGATGAAGGCGCGGGCCGACTCGACGATGCCCCGCAGATTGACCCCGGTGATGAGTAGGAGCACCAGCAGGCACCACCAGAGCCGCTGGCCGTACAGCCCGGGGAAGGCCGAGGTGAGGGCGGCGACGCCGGCGGTCACGGCGACCGCGACGTTCAGTACGTAGTCCAGCACCAGCGAGGCGGCCGCCACCAGGCTGGTACGCGCGCCCAGATGAACCCTGGCGACGGCGTAGGAGCCGCCGCCGTCCGGAAACGCGGCGATGACCTGCCGGTAGGAAGCGACCAGGACGGCGAGCAGGGCGGCGATGGCGAGGGTCACCGGAACGGTGAAGCCGAGCCCGTGCGCGCCCGCGGCGGCCAGCACCAGGACGATGGCCTCGGGGCCGTAGGCCACGGAGGCCATCGCGTCCAGTGACAGGGCGGACAGACCGGTGATGGCGGTCAGCCGGTGGCGCTCGCCGCCGTCGGGCGGCTCCTCCCCCGTCGGGGTGGCACCCGGCTCGGTGGTCAGAACGGACATGGGTGGCCGGCTCCTTCGTACTGCGTGAGCCCCACGCGAGCCGCGCGGGTCCACCAAGGTTGGGCCCTGCTGCGGCCGTGCCCGCACCCTCTTGGCGCGTTCCTCGCGCCGTACCGGCCCGCCTTGACGCGTTCCATGCGCGGCGCGCGGCGCCCGGGTAGGGCGGTGCCCGGCGGTGGAAGGCCACGCTCGCGGGCGGCCGGCCCCGACCGGACGCTCGCTCGTAGGCCGTGATCACTCCGTCAGTGGTCCGCGTCCTTGGTCCGCCGACGGGAGACCTGTTCCCGCACGGCACGCCAACGGGACCGGGTCTGTTCGACGACGCCGTCCCATTCCTGGCGGACCGCGTGGTCCGAGGGGCGGTGACCCTGACGGATCCGTTCGAGTTCGTCGCGCACCTCGCGTCCCAGTGCCGAGGACGCGACGATGACGAGCATGACCGCGAAGACGGCCGAGATCATCGCGAAGACGGCGCCGACCACTCCGTAGCGCGAGGTGTACGAGTTGAACAGGCGCGGCAGGTAGACGCTCGCGCCCACCGAACAGGCGGCACTCGTGACCGCCCCGGTGACACCGAAAGGGAGCAGGTCGGGCCGGCTGATCCGCTTCGCCGACAGGATCCACCCGCTCCACACCAGGAATGCGGCGGTCACCAGGAGCCCGCACCCCGCGGCCGCCAGGTCCAGCAGGCCCCCGACGTCGACCGCGGAGAGCAACCCGGTGACGGCCGCGTAGCCGCCGAGGCTGAGGATCCACCACAGGCCGTTACGCGTATTGCGCACGCCGAGGGGCTTGAGTTCCCACGCCTGTTCGAAGAGCCGCTGCGCGGCGCGCGCGAAGCTCAGCACGGAGATCGTCAGAAACACGACCCCGAAGACGCCGACACTGACGGTCGCGCCCTCGGCCGGGGAGAAGAGGGACCGTACCGCCGTGGCGCCGGCCCCGGTGAGGCCGTAGCGCTTGATGATCCGTTCCGCGGCGTCGTAGTGCACGAAGTGGCCCAGTACGGCGCCGACGAGCACGGACAGCGGGACCAGCGTCGTCAAGGCGCTGGACGCCAGCGCCATCGAGCGGTCGAACCCGGCGATCTTCTGAAAGCGGCTGACGACGCGCAGGGCGAATACGGGACGCAGCCAGAACGTCAGTGTTCTGGTGAGGCGTTCGCGGTTGATCCTCGCCGTCCTGCCCCTCCGTGAAGGTCGGAACCTGCCTGGTGGCGCGAGCCTAACGACGGGCGCGGAGCGGATCGAGGGAGACACGCACGCACCGCTCGGACGGCCGCGAGCTTGGGACCACCGTGATCGAACGGGCACTGCAGACGGCACCCCGTGCGTGCTCGTCCGTCACGCGCGGGCTCTCGAAGGTGCGCCCGGGACACCGCACGGCGACACTGGTAGGGCCTGACCGGCGCCCGGGGCGCTCCAGGAAGCGGGCGGGAAGCCCGAAGGGGACCGCGTTCCCTCCGTGCGGGAGTCCGAGCGCGGGCTTTGGAGCGCACGGGTCCCTGGACGAGTCGGGCCTGACGACCATCGAAGCGCACGTCGACCGCACCCACGACACCGGCCTGTTCGCCCACGCGCAGGGTGCCTCACCGGCCAGGCCGGTCCCATGGCCGCCCCGTCCACCCCTGGAGATTCCGTGAGCCAGCTGTTCCAGCCGCTGACGTTGCGTGGTGTGACGATCCCCAACCGGATCTGGATGTCGCCGATGATGCAGTACTCCGCCCCCGCCGAGGGACCGGAGACCGGCACACCCACCGACTGGCATCTCCAGCATCTGGTGTCCCGCGCGGTGGGCGGCGCCGGTCTGGTCATGGTGGAGGCCACCTCCGTCAGCGCGGAAGGCCGTAGCAGCGCCTACGACCTCGGGCTGTGGAACGACCACCAGCCAGCGGCCTTCGCCCGCGTCGTCCGCGCGCTGTGCGACTCCGGTGCGGTGCCGGCGATCCAGCTCAACCACCCCGGCCGCAAGGCGGGCGTCGGACGTCCCTGGGCCGACGCCCATCCCCCGCGGTCCGACCTGCGGCGCGTGGGTCCGAGTCCCGTCGCGTTCGGGGCGATCCCCGCCCCCCACGAACTCACCACCCATGCCATCACCGACATCGTCGAGGAGTTCGCCCGGGCCGCGCGACGCGCGCACCTCGCCGGGTTCCACGCCCTGGAGATCCACGGCGCGCACGGCTACCTCGTCCACTCCTTCCTCTCCCCGCAGACCAACCAGCGCACCGACGCGTACGGCGGCACCCTGGAACGGCGGATGCGTTTCGCGCTGGAGGTGGTGGACGCCGTCCGCGCCCAATGGCCGCGGGAACTCCCGTTGTTCTTCCGCACCTCGGCGACCGACTGGCTCGCGGGCCACGGCTCCGAGACGCGGCCCGGCTGGACCGTCGACGACACCACACACCTCGCCCGCGAACTCATGGCCCACGGAGTGGACCTGCTGGACGTCTCCACGGGTGGCATCGTGCCCGACGCCACCATCCCCGTCAGTCCCGGCTACCAGGTGACCTTCTCGGCCCAGGTACGCGCACGGACCGGCATCCCCACGGCCGCGGTCGGCCTCATCACCGAGCCCGAACAGGCCGAGAGGATCATCGGTCTCGGTGAGGCCGACGCCGTCTTCCTCGGGCGTGAACTGCTGCGCGACCCGTACTGGCCGCGGCGCGCCGCGCATTCCCTCGGCGCCACCCTGCCGGCGCCACCGCAGTACGCCCGCGCCTTCCCCCGCCGCTGACGCCGCCCGCGCCGAGTTGTGGGCACCGCGGAGGGGTCGGCGGCGCCCGTGACGACCCTGCTGCGATGAGAGGGCAACGGCACGACCGCGGACGGAAGAGGCGGCGCGCTCCGGGCTCCGGGCTCCGGGCTCCGGGCTCCGGGCTCCGAGATCCAGCCTCCCGGTCCGGAGGTCCGGCTTGCCCTCAAAATCGAACATGCGATCTAATTCTGAGCATGGACGCCTCCCCCTTCCCCCGTGACCTCGTCCAGGCCCAGACCGCCTGGTACGCCACGTACCGAGAACTCGCCTACACCCCGGCCACCCACGGCACCGCGGCGCACCGACGACGCCTGCAGGAGCTGTCCCGCCTCATCGCCGCGCACCCCTACTGGCAGACTCCTCACGGAACGCCCGCGGCCCGGATGGCGCTGAAGGAGCTGGCGCGACAGCGGGCGCACTCGTGAGCGGTCGCGGCCCTTCGACGGCGGGTCAGGTCCCGCCGGTGCGGTCCGGTCTGCGGGAGCCGCGGCCCATGGACGGCCGGGGCGAGCGATGAACTCCAGCGGAGGCAGGCGATGATCACTCCTGCCAGAGGTACTCGTGCGCCATCGCGATCATGGCGCGGGCCGCGGCACCGGGCCTGCGCCCGGACGGAGCGGCCAGCGAGAACCGCCATTCCAGGTCAGCGTCGTCGACGGTCAGGGTGACGACGTCCTGTCCCTCGCCGAGAGCCACCCGCGGCAGCAGCGCGACACCCAGCCCGTTGCGGACGTAGGCCACGCCGGTGGAGAGGTCGGTGATCTCGATGGTGACGCGATGGGGGACGCCTGCGGCGGCGAAGGCCCGGTCGGCGACGGTCCGGTTGCTGTAGCCCGCGGGGAAGTCGACGAAGTCCAGACCCGCCAGCTCGGTCATCGACACGGCACCGCGTGCCGCCAGAGCATGGGTGGCCGGCACGACGAGGTCGAGCACCGAGGTGGCGAGAGCCGTCAGTGTGACGCCTTTCGGGGGCGGTCCGGCCCCTGAGACGAAGGCGAGATCGAGCCGCCGTTCGAGGAGGGCTTCGACCAGTCCCTGGGAGCCGGAGGGGGTCACGCTGGTCTGCAGGAACACTCCGGGATGACGTCGGTGGAACGCACCGAGGAACACGGGAAGGTCGATGAGTCCGACCGTGGATATCGCTCCGAGGCGCAGGGTGCCGGTCAGTCCGCCCCGTATCTCGCCCACCGCGTCCGCCGCTTCCTGAGCGGCGTCGAGAGCGGTGTGCGCACGCGGCAGCAGCGCGGCGCCGGCATCGGTGAGCAGCACGCCCTTGGGAGTGCGCTCCAGCAGCGGCGAGCGGAGTTCTCGCTCCAGGTTCTTGATGCCGCTGGAGACCGCGGACTGGACGACGTGCAGCCGTGCGGCGGCGCGGGTGAAGTTCGCTTCCTCGGCGACGGCGACGAAATATTCGAGCTGACGCAGTTCCACTCTTCGAGTATCCCTCCGCGATCCCCGAGGTATCTCCAGGAGAGATGGCCACGGTCTCCGACTTTCGTTGGACACCACAGGTCGCACCTCGCGATGCTGTGGGAAGTCCAACCGAATCAGGAGGCTCGATCGAGAATGACGTACAAGACGCCACCGACCTTTCTGGGAAGCAGCGATCCGACGCGACAGCGCAGGGAACATCAGCCGCCTCGGCTGGACAATCTCGCCGACGACGTGACACTCGGGGCCGGAGTCTTCAACGGGACCGTCCAGGGGCCGAGGACGTTCGCGCGACACCGTCCTACGCGCGCGCTCCACGAATTCCAGGAATTCCTTCACATCGGACCGTATGGCGAGAGCGGCATCGTCGAGGACTGCGCGGTGACGGTGGCCGGCGGGCCGATCGCGAACATCGCCGTCGTCCACAAGATGTCGCATTCCGCGCTCCGCATTCCGATTGAGGGATGAGAAGAAGAAAATCCGGGCCCGGTCGCCGCCGAAGGCGCCGGCGCCGAAACTGTTTCCTGTCCGGAAAGCCGCCGGGGTCGGTCGGGCTCTCCGGAGGACGAAAGGTCACTCATGTCAGAATCCATGCGCGCCCTCGTGGCCGGAGGGGTCGGTGAGCCGCTCGATGTCCTGCGGCTGGAGTCCCGGCCCGTTCCCGTGCCGGAGGCCGGTCAGGCGTTGGTCCGGGTGCGGGCGACCCCGGTTCACGCCAGTGATCTGCACGTGCTGCGCGGCCGCTACGGTTTCGCTCCCGAATTTCCCACGGTCGGGGGGCACATGGAATGCGTGGGCCGGATCGAGGCCCTTGGCCCGGGTGTCGAGGGGCTGGAGATCGGCGAGCGCGTGGTGGTCGTCGCGATCCCGGCGGTACCAGGGCCGCGGGTGGCCGGCACCTGGCAGGAGTACCTGGTGGCCGATACCTCCAGGCTCCTGCCGGTCCCCGACGGGCTGAGCGACTCCAGTGCCTCCCAACTCGCCGTCAACCCCTTGACGGCGCTGCTGCTGGTGAGCCGTGAACTCGACGTGCGGCCCGGCGAATGGCTGCTGCAGACGGCCGCCGGTTCCACCGTCGGCAGGCTGGTCGTCCAGTTGGCCAGGCATCTGGGTGTGCCCACGATCAATGTCGTCCGCAGGCGCGACGCGGTCGAGGAGATCAAGGCGCTCGGCGGCGACGAGGTCATCTGCACCCAGGACGAGGACCTGGTGCGGCGTGTCGCCGAGATCGCCGGACCGGCCGGCGTGCGCAAAGCCGTCGACTGTGTCGCCGGCCAGGTGGGCGCCCAGGTCTCCCAGGCGCTGGCACCCGGAGGAGAGCTGGTGGTCTACGGCGCCCTCTCCACCCATCGGCAGACCGACCCGGCGGCACTGACGATCCCGCTGTCGGCACGCTCCCTCATCTACGAGACCAAGACGGTGCGGGGCTTCTGGCTCAACCGCTGGTTCGGCACCGCCTCTCCCGCGGATGCGCTCAGCGCGCTGTCCGAGGTCCGCGATCTCGTCGCCGACGACGTCCTGAGCATTCCTCGGGGTGAGCCGTTCCCGCTCGAACGCTTCGCCGACGCCGTCGCGTCCGCCGAAGCACCCGCGCACGGCGCCAAACCGCTCCTCGTCCTCGACGACGACCGGGACGGAGGCGACACGTAGGGAAGGCGGCACGGGCCGGCCCGGCGACAGCCCAGGGCCGGTACCGAACAGCCGCCGCCTACCGTCCCGTTACGGCTACGGCTACGGGCCCCGATAGCGACAACGGCCACGGCGAGTACGCCTGGGCGACGCTCCCGGTGCCGGCGCCGCCGTCCGTCCCGGGCACGGAACGCCGCTCGGCCGGCCGGAGCATCGCGGGTGCTCTCGCCCGCGGGGCCCGGGAAAAAACCTGGTGCGAAGTCGCCGGGTGATACCGCTACCATCCGCCCCGTGGAGACCGCGGGCACGACGCGAAGGATCGATCCGGGCCGGATCTGGTCGGCAGTGCTGGTACTGGACGCGCTGGTGACCTGCTCCTCCGTCGCCCTGCTCGTCGCGTGGTCGACACGGAACCAGATCGATCCGGCCGATCCCGGCCCGGCCCTGCCTCAGCCGTCCGACGGATGGCTCATCGGTTCGGCCGTCTTCTTGCTCGTGACGCTCGTCGGCACCGGGCACGCGATGCTGGCGCGCACGAGTGATCCGCACACGGTCAGGGGCGGCAGGGCGGTCTCGGTTCTGCGGTCGACGCTGCTGCTTCTGCTGTGGCTGGCCGCCACCGTATAGGTCATATCCGTACACCGGCTTGGCAGTTGGGCCTTCGCGTCGGCCCACTCCTTCGTGAGTCCGTGGGTCCCCCCTGTCCGCTGTCGCTCTCGGCCGCGCGGAACCTACCGGCGGGAACGCCGACGAGCGGCCCATCGCCCAGCGGCCGGAGGAACTTGACGGGGAACCGTCGCGGACACGCGCGTGGTCCATGACCTCGCCGCACGGTTCGCCGGCCACTTCGCCCCGACCGCCACGACGGGCCACAGCATCAGAGTTCTCCGTCCCGTCGGTGCGCCGTCGTCCGATGTTGCGTCCTGTCCTGTGTCATGCCGTCTGTCGAAGATCGTGTGGGTAAAGGGACATGACGGGACATCACGTGATGAGATCTGCTGTTCGGGTTCGTAACGTCGTCGTCGCGGCGGCGACCGTGGGCGCGGTGGTCGCCGGTTCAGGTGTCGGGCAGGCGACCGCGCTGGACAAGGTCCGGCTGGCCGACGACCTGTCGGTGGCACCGGGCATCACCTACCGGGCGTTCTCGGTGACGGGCTCGCACGGGGTGGTCTCCGGGCATCTCGTCACCGCCGACCTCACCAACCGGCATGTCTCCGTGGACCTGCTCACCCCCGGAACGGTCTCCAGCCGCGTCAAGCTGTCCCAGATGGCCGCCGCCCAGGGCGCGGTGGCGGGTGTCAACGCGGACTTCTTCAACATCGAGGAGTCGCAGCACGCGGGGGTGGCGCCGACCAACTCGGCGGTCGGCCCGGCCGTCTCCCACGGTGAGGCGCTCAAGGCTGCCGTGCCGGACGGCCAGCGGTTCGGTCCCGGCCTGCCGCCGGGCACCTCCACGCGCGAGGTGATCGGGGTCGGCTCCGACAAGCGGGCCCGGCTGGACGAGTTGACGCTCGCGGGAAGCGTCCGTACCAAGTCCGGTTCGTTCGACCTCGGCGGCTTCAATCAGTACGCCATCCCCGTCGGCGGGGTGGGTGCGTTCACGCCGAAGTGGGGCGACGTCTCCCGGCAGCGCTCGGTCTGCGGGACCGACACCGTACGGGCCGCGGCCTGTTCGACGGACACCTACGAGGTCACCGTCCGCGACGGCCGGGTGGTCTCGGGATCCTCGACGATCGGGGCCGGCGCGATCGCCGAGGACACCGAGGTACTGGTCGGGCGGGAAGCGGGCGCGGACCGGCTGCGCGCGCTGCGGACCGGCGACCGGGTCAAGGTCTCGCACCGGCTCGAGTCCGCGAGCGGCAAGCGGTTGCGATGCGCCGTGGGCGGCTTCCCGGTGCTCCGGGACGGCGAGCCCCTGCCCGGTCTGGACACGAAGACCGCGGCGACCCGGACCGGCGCGGGGGTCGGTGACCACGGCAGGCGTCTCTACTTGCTGGTGCTGGACGGAAGTGCGGAGAGCGGTGCGGGCCTGACGGTCGCCGAGGTCGCCGACGTACTCGACACCGTGGGCGCCGACGCCGGCGTGAACCTGGACGGTGGCGGTTCGTCCACCCTGGTGACCCGCGACCCGGAGACCGGTACCCCCGTCGTGCGCAACCATCCGACCGGTGGCGCCGAACGCCCGGTCCCGGAGGGCATCGGGCTCTTCTCGCGCTGAACCGGCGGCCGGACGGGCCCGGTGCCACGGCCAGGTTCTGACCTGTCACGCGCCACCCGGGCCGTCCGTGCCTCCCGGCCGGCCCGGCCTCCGAGCTCTGCCCGGTCCGTCCGGCCGTTCGGGTCGCGGAAGCCAGGCAGTTCCGTCCCGGCCGAGGCGATCAGGCGTGCGGCGCACCGCGCTTCCTCGGTCGCGGTCCCTTGCATCCCGCGGCAGCCGGGGCCAGGAACAACGGGTCCTGCTGACCGGCCACAGGAACCGCATCACGAGCGCCGCGGTCCCACCCGCGCGAGACCCGTCCGGAACGGCCCGTCACTCGTCCAGCGCGATGTCCCCGGGACGGGTCCGGACCGCGTCCAGGGCGGAGAGCGTCGCCTCGTCGAGCGTGACCGCTCCGGCCCGCACGTTCGCCTCCAGGTGCTCCGGGTCCGCCGTGCCGGGGATGAGCAGGACGTTCGGGGCGTGGTGCAGCAGCCAGGCCAGTCCCACCTGTGCGGGCGTCACGTTCGACTCCCGCGCGGCGGCGATGACGGCCGGCTCGTCGGTCACCTTCGGCATCCCGGCGAAGGCGCTGCCGAGGGGGAAGTAGGGAACCCAGGCGATGTCCTCGTCCAGGCACAGCCGGAGCATGTCCTCGTCGTCGCGGGCCACGAGGCTGTACGCGTTCTGCACACACGCGATGCCCGCGGGCAGGGCCCTGCGCAGAACGTCGAGGGAGACGCTGCTGAGGCCGATCGCGCCGATCTTGCCCTCGTCCCGCAGGGCGGTCATGACGGCGAGCTGGTCGTCGAGGGCCACCAGCTGATCCCCTGTGGCACGCAGCCCCGGACCGGTGTCCGTACGGCGGAGGTTGACCAGGGGAATCTGTTCCAGTCCGAGGGTCGCCAGGTTGTCCTCGACACCGGCGCGCAGTTGTTCGGGGCGTTGCGCGAGGCGGAGCGGGAGCGGGCCCTCGGAGGCGGGCTCGGCGCCGACCTTGCTGACCACGATCACGTCGTCCTCGGGACGGACGGCTTCACGGATCGCCTCGTTGACGAAGCCGTGGCCGTAGAACTGGGCGGTGTCGATGTGGTCCGTTCCCAGCTCGATGCAGCGGCGCAGCAGTGCGATCGCCGCCTTGCGATCGGTCCGCAGGCGCTCCAGTTGCATCGCGCCGAATCCGATCCGCGACACGGGACGGCCGGCGAGCCGTCCGGCGCCCCCGGCGCGCGGCGCGCCGGATGCGGTGACCTGAGGAGATCGGGCGGGGACGGCCATGGGTGTTCTCCTTCAGTGGGACCATAGACGAAACGGAGTAACTCCGTTTTCCCACCGTAACACTAACCGGAGGTCCTCCGTTTTGCCTGAGAGTGAGCCCACGCCCACCGAACCGAGTGCGGAGGCCTCGGACCGGCCGGCCCGCGCGGACGCACGGCGGAACCGCGACAGACTCCTCGCCACCGCCCGGGACGCCTTCGCGGCGACGACGGACACCGTGACGCTGGACGCCATCGCCCGCGCGGCCGGCGTCGGGATCGGCACGCTGTACCGGCACTTCCCCACACGCGAGGCACTCGTGGAGGCTGTCTACGCCGCGGAACTCAACGAGGTCGTGTCCAGCGCGGAGACCCTCCTCGACGAGCTCGATCCCGCCGTCGCGCTGCGCGCCTGGATGACCCGGTACGCGGCGTTCTTCAAGATCAAGCGCGGCATGTCCGACACGCTGCGCGCGGGCTGGGCGTCGGGCAGCATCGCCACACCCGCGACGCGGGAACGCGTCACAGCCGTCATCGCCGCGATGCTGCGCAGGGGGGCGGAGGCCGGTTCGCTGCGCTCCGACGTCGACCCCGAGAACGTCACCCTGATGCTCCTCGGCGTGTTCCTCGCGACCGGGGCGATCGACGTACCGGACAAGGCCGACCAACTCCTCGACCTCATCGTCGACGCCCTGCGCCCGACCGCCGAGCCCGACGGCCGGTGACGCCGACGGCACACGGGACACCGGGCCCGCTCGGGCGCCGTTGACCGCAGGGGTCGAGGTCTCTCGGCGACGTGACCGGCGGTCACCGGAGCGCGGGCACGGACCGAGCGACGGCCAGGTCACGCCCCGCGGCGCCGACGGGCCCGGCGCTCCCCCGGCGAACAGAGGCGGGTCCCCGCGATCGGCAGCATGCGCGTGGGCGGCGGCGCCGGACGTGTCGACGGCCGGGGTGTCGGGAACCGAGCCGGTGACTCCTCCAGCCGTGACGGGGGGGGGGCCGCAGTCCCGCGCTCACAGCCCACCGCTCACGGCCGACTCAAGGCGCGGGAAGATGCGCCCCTCTTACGCTCTCAACTTCTACGCTCTCGACCGTGCGGCCGCTCCATCCGGAGGCCGCCAGCCGCCTTCGAGGATGTCGAAGACTTCCTCGACCGCTGCCCGGTGGTCCTTCTGCCCCTGCGCGAGGACGGGCACCTCCAGCACGAAATTTCGGCGACGACGCCCCCGAGCGCTGAGGTCCGCAGCCGACCGCACGGCTAGCCGTCTGTCCGGCCAGTCCTCCCGCGCGCGGCAGCCTGGACCGTCCGGGCCGGTCGAGTTCGGACCGGTACCGCCCGCGCCGATGCCGACGGGCGGGAGCGACATGCGCCGGCACCGGCCGGCCTCCCGTCCGGCCGGTGCCGCGAATCCGCTCCACGCGGGCTCCGTTCGGGCCGGCACCCCGTCGGCGGATGGGGCTCTCCCCCGGTCAAGAGGGGAGTCAGCCTGCTGGGGAGGCCGCGGGCGCCGAACCTGGTCTCTGACACGCCGACAGATCCGCCGCCGCCTCAGGTACGGCGCGGCTGCCGACATCCGATGCCGTCCTCCACCCTGTGGAGAGCACCGTGGTCCGTTCCACCAGGACCGCCGTCGCCGCAACGACCGCCCTGCTCTGCGCCGCGACCGCGGCCACGCTCACCGGCTCTCACCACCTCTCCGCCACGGCGGCCAAGGCCCAGCGGGACCGTTCCTGGAGCACAGAACCGGTCACTGCCGCCATGGTCGTCGAGCGCGGCGGCCACCCGTTCACCGGCATCGAGAAGATCAAGGTCGGCGACCGGTCGGTGCGCGTGTCGTGCTCGGGCGAGTCGGCGCCGCGCCGGCCGGTCGTGGTGCTGATGGCGGGACTGGGCGACGGACCGGACAGCCTGAGCGGCATCCAGCAGATCCTGGGCGCGAGCGGGGAGACGGCGAGCCACGCGCGCTCGCCCTCGGCCCAGGCGTGCTCAAGGGCCGGTCCTCACCGAGCCGGTCGTAGGAGCAGACCCGGCCCCCAGCGGGCCGAGCGTCGCCACCGGCAGCGACCACTACATCCATGTCGCCCGCCCCGACCTCGTCGACCAGGCCGTCCAGCGCGTCCTCTCCCGGACCCCCGGCCGGTCCTGACCCTCGCACGGCACCCGCGGTGCCGTGCGACCGGCCCAAGATCTACGACCACGGGAGGAGGCCGCCCCGTCCATCGGCCGAGGTGACGGCGCCGCGATTTCGCATAGGGTCGGAGCATGGACGCCACGGACCGGTTCGACCTCGACGCCTATCTGGAACGCATCGGATGGGAGGGAGACCGGCGCGCCGGCCTCCCGACCCTGCGAGGAGTGCATCGGGCCCACGCGCTGTCCCTGCCCTTCGAGAACCTGGAGCCGCTCTCCGGCGCCGCTCCCTCCCTCGCTCCCGCCGATCTGATGGCGAAGCTGGTCCGCAGCCCTCGCGGTGGCTACTGCTACGAGCACAACACCCTGCTGCGGCTGGCCCTGGAGGGGCTCGGTCTGACGGTGACCGGGCTGGCGGGCCGCGTGGTGCTCGGAGCGTCCAGCGTGGAGAGCAGGCCACGTACGCACATGATGCTGCGGGTGACGGTGCCCGGTGATCCGCGGCCGTATCTCGCGGACGTGGGCTTCGGCGCGGCCGGGGCACTGCTGGAGCCGGTCCCGCTGGTCACCGGTGAGGAGTTCGAGGGAGCGGGGCGGCGGCATCGGTTCGTACCCCTTCCGCACGCCGGTCCCCTGGAACTGTGGGCGCTCCAGGCGTACGACGGCGCCGTACGGGGCTGGGTGAGCCAGTACGCGTTCACTCTGGAGCCGTTCGCCGCCTCCGACTTCGAGGTGTTCAACTGGCACGTCGCCACCAACCCTCGTTCGCCCTTCACCCGGCGTCCCTACCTCCAGCGGACCACGGCCGAGCGGCAACTGGCCCTCGACGGCGCCGTGCTCGTCGAGACCCGCGCCGACGGCACGGTGAGCAGGCGTGACCTCACCGACGAGGCAGAGGCACGGCGCGTGGTGGAGGAGGAGTTCGGGATCGTCGTGCCCGAGGGCCTCACCCTGCTCGGCTGACCAACGTGGCGTGCCCGCGCGGAGCATGGGGTCCGGACGGTTGAACCTCGGCCGTGACGCACTTCGTTGAAGGCCCGTCCGGCAGCAGGACCCACTGCCCCCTCACCGCTTCGTTCCCGGACCACCGCATCGTTCGTCCATTGCTGCGGCGCCCCCCGGCGAGGCGATCAAGCCGGCCGGTAGCGCGGATCCACGGCCTGCGCGGGATCGCCGTCGTGGATGCGGGCCCACCGGACCGGCTCGATGCCCGGACAGTCGAACAGCCTCACCCCGGAACCGAGCATCACCGGCGCCAGATGCACACGGAACTCATCGACCAGACCCCGTTCCACGCACTGCCGTCTCGACCCCCGCATCGGCGTACTCGCCGTGGAATTCGGCCTGTTCGCCGGTCCAGGTCTCCTTGATCGCGGCCAACTGCTCATTCAGCGGTTCCCCCGCGTACGCGAGTCCGGGCCGGGCCGGTACCTTGCCGCCATGTGCATCTCAGCGGGCGAGGCCGCGTTCTCCGGCACGATCGTGTACTGCGGGCGGCACCACCACCCCGACCACGGACTCCTTCACGTCCTGGGCTATCAGAACACCGCCGCCAACCTGGCGGACGGCCCGAACGCCATGCTCCTGCACCTGCCCACCCGGCAGCTCACCCCACGCCATTTCCTCTCCGCCGGCCGCGCCGGGGACGTTCTGCAGCGCATGGTCGACACCGTCGAATCCGCCGCTGTCGCCGAGGAGGGAATCGCGTGGATGAGCGCGGCACCCCGGTCCGTCCAGGTCTTCGACCACGACGTGTACACGGTGATCCTGGCGGACGACCCCACGGCGGTGCCGGCCGCGCTGCTGCGGGTGCCACCGCAGCGACGTCCCGCTCTCGACCCGGAGCTCCTCCGCTTCTACGCCGACCACTTCCCCGACCACACCGTCGCCGTGTGCTGCTTCGACAACGCCGACGCGCGACGGGCCAAGCCCCTGCTGCTCTGGTACACCCCCCTCGACCCCGACCGGCTGACCGTGCCCGCGCTGGACGGTCACACCGGCGGGGCGCCGGACCTCGACTCCCCCGTGCCCGTGGACCACTGGGTCCTGTTCTCCACCGACCAGGCCCCCTCGGGCTGGGGCGCGCCCGTCGACCACCCCAAGGACATGCGCCATAACCTGCGCTCCTTCCTCCCCGCCGCCGTCGTGGGCCGGCATTTCGCCCCAGGCCGGGCGCTGCCCAACGGAGACTTCAGCATCAGCCACCACGACCTGCTCACCGGCGACCTCGACCGCGTCGAACGACTCCAGCCGACCCGCCGCTGACGACCCGCCGGCCGCCGACCGGCACGCACCCGCGGGCGTCGCTCACGACTCCCCACGAGGCGAGCGCCCCGCCCGGCGCGGCGTCCGGGAGCCGCCGCGGCGGCCGTCAGTGCCCCGCGCCGCGCGCGATGCGGTACAACACGCTTGGCCGCAAAGGCCCTTCGGGCGCGGTGGGATCCTCGAAGTCTTCGGCCGGATCCCTGGTCATACCGATGCGGCGCATCACCGCCTGCGAGCGGCGATCGGCGGCCGTCGTCACGGCGAGGTCCTCGCTCAGTGCGAGACCCCCGAAGCCGTGGGCCAGGACGGTCCGGGCGGCCTCGTAGGCGTAGCCGTGGCCCCAGGCCCGGCGGGCGAGCCGCCATCCGATCTCCACCCCCGTGAACGGCATGTCCTCCTCGACCTGGTCCAGGCCGGCGAAGCCGATGAACTCGCCCGTGGCCCACACCTCCAGCGCCCACCAGCCGTAGCCGCGCCGGTCGAACTCCTCCCCGAACGACGCCACGGAGGCATCGCTCTGTTCTCGGGTCAGCAGGTCTCCCAAGTGCTCGCGCACCTCGGGATCGGCGTTCATCTCCGCCCAGGGCGCGAGGTCGGAGTCACGCCATCGGCGCAGGAGGAGCCGGTCGGTACGCAGGTCCGACCTGCCGCCCAGCCAACGTGAGTCAGGGCTGCGCGGCAACGGCATTTGTCGGTCGCCGGCCAGGGTGACAAGTGCCGGAGCCACGGCCCGCACACCTCGACGGCGGTCAGACGTCGTGAGTCGCGTCGACCGTGACGTCCGGGCCGTCGGTGCAGTCGGTGCGGGCCGCGTGTCGGTGCCGTCGGCGGCGGTCGTGGCGGGCGTCCGGGTCAGCTCCTCGAGGGCGCGGTGACGGGCGGGCGACGCGGGAGCCCGTTCCGCGCCCGACGGGGCCGGTCATGCCCCCTACGCGGTCACGCGCCGGGCGGCGAGCACTCGATGCCGGGGACCTCCGTGGCCGTCGTGGCCGTCGCCGCCGACGAGGACGTCCGGCCGGACGTGGAGGCCGTGGGCTCGTCTCGCCCACGGGCGGTGTGGATCCTCAGCAGCCCTTCGATGCCGCGCAGCAGGGTCTCGCCGGCCAGGACGGGGTCGCCGAGGTAGCCGGCGCTCATCGCGCCGTCGCGGAGCATGACGAAGTGCCGCCCGGCGTGATCGGCCTGCGCGGCCGTGATCTCGGCGAACAGTCCGGTGACCGTCCGAAGGAACCACTCGCGGTGTTGCACGACGGCACGGTGAACCGGGTGTCCGGGATCGGGGAACTCCGCTGCCGCGTTGAGGAAGGCGCATCCGCGGTAGCCGGGCGAGCGGATCTGCTCGACCAGGGACGTGCCGATGCCCCGCAGGATGCCGTCGGTCGGCACGTCCGCGGCCATCAGGGCGCCGATCTGGGTGCGCACCGCGTGGTCGACGCCTTCGATGTAGGCGACGGCAAGGTCTTCCTTGCTGCGGAAGTGACGGTAGAAGGTGGCGTTGGTGATCTTCGATTCGGCGACCAGACGGTCGACGCCCACCGTGTGGATGCCTTCCGCGTAGAAGAGCTGCCCGGCGGTCCTCAGGAGCCGCTCCCGGGCTTCCGAGACTCTCCTGCCGGTGCCTGTACCGTCCGCCGTCCGTGTCATACCTCCATGATAGCGGGTAGAACGCTCTCTCTTGTTTTCGGGGAGGGGATGTGCCAGGCTCCAAACAAGAGAGATCGTTCTCTCTATTCGCACTCACCTGGAGAACCCCATGGCGTCCGCCGCACCCGCTCAGCACGTCGACACCGCGCCCGCCCTGCGCCGGCTGTATGTCACCCGCTTCTTCTTCGCCGCCGCCTGGGCGGCGCTCCTGCTGGTGTCCGGCTCCGACCTCACCACCGCGACAAGGGTGCTGCTGTTCCTCTATCCCGCCTTCGACGTGGTCGCGGCCGTCGTCGACTTCCGGTCGGCGGGCGCCGCCGGGCCGGCCAAGGGCCTGTACGCCAACATGGCCATCAGCGCGCTCGCCGCCGTCGGCGTCGCGGTCGCCGGCGCCTCGGGCGTCGCCGACGTGCTGCGCGTCTGGGGCGCCTGGGCTATCGTCTCCGGCCTGGTCCAGCTCCTCGTGGGCGTCGCTCGACGGCCGATGGGCGGCCAATGGGCCATGATCGCCAGCGGTGGCATCTCGGTGCTGGCCGGTGCCTCCTTCATCCGGGGCGCCTCACAGGACGCCCCCTCACTGACCACCCTCGCCGGATACGCCACCCTCGGCGGGATCTTCTTCCTCGTCTCGGCGCTCCGTCTGCCCCGTTCGACGCGCAGGGGCTGACCGGTGGCGACCGAGGATCGCGGCAACCGGGCACGATGGGCGACTCGGGTCATGTCCGGCGGGGTCCGGCTCGGCGACGGGCCGGTGCCGGGGTTGGCGTTCGGCGCCCTGAGGGTGGTCGGGGGATCGCGCCGAGCCACCGGTGTCGGGACTGCCGGCCGCCGCACCCGGGCCGTCACGTCGTACGTCCCGGGAGGCCGGACCGCGGTCGTGCGCTTCGCGGAGCCGCCGATGAGCCGTCGGGAAAACGGCGGACCACACCGAGGTGACCGTTCCATCGACATGCCGAGCGGCGTTCCGGTCGCCGTGCCGGTCGGAGCGCCGGTCGGCCTCGCGGGGCCGGGATCTCCGGCCCCCGGAGCCGCCGGTCCCGGGGAAGGCGCGGCCCACGGTTCGCGGGCGGATGCCGGCCCGTCCGGCATGTCAGCGCACACCGGCCGCCTTCATCATCTTCAACGCGCGGGTCAGCAGAGCCGCACAAGTCCCGTGCGAGACGCGGGCGGGCGGGGTGAAGCCCAGAACGCGCTGGTGGGCGACGGTCTGTGGCTCGGTGTACTTGAGGATTCCGTCGGCGCCGTGGCGGCGGCCCAGTCCGGAGTCGCCCACGCCTCCCATGGGCGCGTCGACGCTCCCCCACGCGGCGGCGAACGCCTCGTTGACGTTGACGGTGCCGGCATGGACACGGGCGGCAACGGCCCGCCCGCGGCTGCCGTTGCCGGTCCAGACGGCCGCGTTGAGGCCGTACGGCGTGGCGTTGGCCCGCGCGACCGCTTCGTCGACGGTGCGGAAGGAGTGCACGGAGACGACGGGGCCGAAGGTTTCGTGGTCGTGGAGCGTCATGTCGGGTGTGACGTGGGTGAGGATGGTCGGCTCGTAGAAGAGCGGGCCGAGATCGGGCCGTCCTCGGCCGCCGGCCAGCACGGTCGCGCCCTTGGCCACGGCGTCGTCGACGTGACTGGTGACGGTCTCCAGCTGGGAGGGGTTGGTGAGGCTGCCGACGTCGACGCTGTAGTCGTAGGCGGCGCCGATCCTGAGCCGCTTCGTGCGGGCGACGAACGCGGCGACGAACCGGTCGTGGATGGACTCGGCGACGTAGAGGCGCTCGATGGAGACACACAGTTGTCCGGCCGAGGGAAAGCACGCGGCCACGGCGCCGTCGGCGGCTTTGCCGATGTCAGCGTCGTCGAGGACGATCATGGCGTTCTTGCCACCGAGTTCCAGGGACGCGCCGATGAGGCGATGTCCGGCGTCCCGGGCGATCCGGCGGCCGCTTGCGGTGGAGCCGGTGAACATCATGTAGTCGGCGTTCTCCATCAGGGCGCCGCCGAGGGAACTGCCCCGGCCCACCACCATCTGCCACACATCGGCAGGCAGGCCGGCCTCGTGCATCAGGTCGAGCGCCCACAGTGCGGTGAGGGCGGTCTGGGTGTCAGGCTTCTGCACGACGGCATTGCCCGCCAGAAGCGCGGGGATGGCGTCGCCCGCAGCCATGCTCAGCGGGTAGTTCCACGGCGAGATCACCGTGACGACTCCCTTGGGATGACGGAGTTCGGTGGTGTGGGTCAGTACCGGGATCGCACCGCGCCGTCGTTTGGGCTTCAGGTACGTGCCGGCGTTGCGCGCGTAGTAGCGGGAGGTGATCGCGATGTCGGTCACCTCCAGGAACGCGTCGCGACGCGTCTTGCCGCTCTCGGCCTGCATCAGGTCCAGCGCCTCGTCCTGGCGGGCGAGCACGAGATCGTGGAACCGGAGCAGGATCTTCTTGCGCTGACGCAGCGGAAGGGCGGCCCAGAGCTTCTGGGCGGGCCGGGCGCGCGCGAAGGCGTCCTCGACATCGCCGGGTGACGAGACCGGCAGGTCGGCCAGGGGCAAGCCCGTGCAGGGGGCGGTGGTCGTGGTGCGGGCCGCGTCGGGGGCGGCGGCCACTCGCCGCGCGAGGTGCTCGATGCGGCCCGGGGAGAGCGAGGGGGGCAGACCCGGCCCGCGGCCGTACGTGGGGCGGATCGTGTGTTCGGTGACCATGACCAGTTCCCTCGCTACTTGTTCCGGGCCGGGACGGAGCTGGGCACCGGCATGTGCAGCGCGAGCTGACCCTGTGTCATGACGTCGAGCTGGAGGGGGCGTGTCGGCCTGAGCGAGCGCAGGTCGTCCGCCATGCGGCCTTCGCCGACCTGGAGCCGGAGGTCGCGCGGAAGACGCGTCGTACCGGCCGACAGCACGTTGGTCTGACTCAGCGTCGAATGCCACGCGCCGTCCATGGAGGTGTAGGAGGTGAGCGAACCGACGCGCTCGCCGCTTCGAAAGGCGGTCTGCCCGGGCGTGACCGCGTGGAGGGAGAGGTCGGTCCCGCCCGCGTCGTTGGCGACCCGCGCCTCGGTCCGCCGGGGGTCGATGTCGACGTCGAGACCGGCGACCCACTTGGGGAAGCCGTAGCCGTCGTGGCCGCGCACCTGGGCGATCTCGGTGCTCACCGGGAGGGACAGCACATAGGAGTCGAGGTGCTCGTTCTTCAGGCCTGCGACCAGGTCGAAGAAGCCGAGCCCGCCGTGCCGGGCCGGCTTGACGGCGATACCGACGGCGGCCTCGGTGTAGAAGTCGATGTCACACACGTCGTAGCGGAAGAACATCACCGACACGAGACCGAGGCCGGGGACGATCTCCAGCGGCGCCAGTTCCCCGGGCAGGCGGGAACGGATGGCGCGGGAGGGGGCGAGCATGGTGAGCCGCGCGGTCGAGACGGGGTAGTAGAAGTTCGGCGTCAGGGTGGTGCCGATCGGTGAATCGACCTTGACCTTGGGGAGCCTGCGGAAGAAGTCCACATCGCTGACGCGGGGGTCCCGGGCGACGTCGTCCAGGTCGGTGTCCATCCGGTACCGGTCGTACAGGCCGCCCTTGGGGACGGTGACGGTGCGGCCGCCCACGTCGACCGTGACCGTGTCCTGCGTGGGTGTGGGCATGGCGTGTTTCCTCATCTCGATGTTTACGGCGTATACATGACCCTAACCCTCGATGTATGCACCGTCAACACTCCACCCGGACGCCTCGTGCGACGTGTACCGCGCACACCGCGAAGGTCCGGGCCCGCGGGCGCAACTGCGCCTCGGGGCCCGGACCTTGAGTGGCTGGACTCAGCCGTGCCAGGACGTCACCCAGTCGTGCAGCGCTGTCCTGAGCGCGTCGACGGCCGGTTTGCGGGCGACGTTCGCGGCGCGGGTGTCGCGCAGGCTGTCCAGGAGCAGGAAGTCGTGGACCAGGCCGGCCACCCGGACCGAGGTGACGTCCATACCGGCCTCACGCAGCCTGTTCGCGTCCTTCTCACCCTCGTCACGCGGCACGTCGGCCTCGTCGGTGATCACCGGCGTCGTGGGCAACCCCCGCAACTGCTCCAGGGAGGCCCGCAGCGGGGAGGCGCACACCTCCACACGCCGCGCGTCGTCGCTGGTGCAGGCGTCCCAGAACCACTTCATCCCGTCGCGGGTCAGCTAGGGTCCGTCTTCAAAGATCATCGGGTGATCGATCACAGTGGCGAGATACGCCGTCCTGAACTTACTGATCAGGAGTGGGAGTTACTCGCTCCACTGATACCGAGGGCCGCGACAGGTCGTCCGCGGTGGAGGACCGTCAGGTTGTCAACGGGATGGTTGACAAGATCCGGACCGGGATCTCCTGGCGAGACCTGCCAGAACGCTACGGACCATGACAGACGGTCTGCACCCGCTATCCGCGGCCGGTCGTCGGACGCTGAAGGGCCTGGAGACGGACGTTGCTCGGCCTGTAAAGACGCCGTTCAGGGCGTAGCGGCGGAACTTCTCGTGGTCGCCCCGCCGGGCGGCGTCGTGCGCGGCCCGGTCAGCCAGAGTCGGTAGCGGCGCAGGGCGCGTCGCTGCCTGCGCCGCTCGGCGAGCAGGGCCAGGGCGGGATGGGTGCTGGGCGTGGGCCTGCTGCCGCGGGCGATCCGGCGCATCTGGTGGCGGACCTGGGCCATGCTCGCGGCGGAGGCGAGGGCCTTGTCCGACCACGTCACCGGCCGCAGCCCGCGGTCGGCTTCCCGGCCGCGGCGCCAGCGGTCGGGAAGGTCGGGGGTGACGGCGAGCGCGGTCCCCATCCCGACGATCGCCACACCGCCGGCGAGGACCGTCTCGGCCGTCTCGCGGCGGGTGATACCGCCGGTGAGCATCAGCGGCAGCGGGCTGGTGCGCACGAGGTCCTTGGCCAGGTCGAGGAAGTAGGCCTCGCGGGCCTGCGTGCGGGAGTCGGCGGCACGGCCGGACATCGCCGGGCTCTCATAGCTGCCGCCGGACAGTTCGACCAGGTCGACGCCGAGCGGTTCGAGCATGCCGATCACCTGGCGGGCGTCGTCGGCGTCGAATCCGCCGCGCTGGAAGTCCGCGGAATTCAGCTTGACCGCGACCGCGAAGGAAGGCGACACGGCGTCCCGCACCGCGCGGACGACGTCCAGAAGCATCCGCGCCCGGTTCTCCAGCGGTCCGCCCCACCGGTCGGTGCGCTTGTTGACCAGGGGGGACAGGAACTGCGACAGCAGGTATCCGTGTGCGGCATGGATCTCCACGCCGTCGAAGCCCGCCGTCTCGGCCCGGTGCGCGGTGATCGCGTAGCGGGTCACGGTGGCCTTGATCTGCTCCGCGGTCATCGCGGTGGGACGGCCGAAGCGACGGCTGTGCCTGCCCAGGTCGACACCCACGTCCGAAGGCCCCCACACGACCCCCGGCATGTCCGACCCGACTTGCCGGCCGGGGTGGTTGATCTGCATCCAGACCGCCCCGCCACCGCTCTTCCCGGCCCTGGCCCACTCACTGAACGGTTTCAGTGGCGCGGCCTCATCCAGCACGACGCCCGCGGGACCGGTCAGCGCCTCGGCGTGGACCATGACGTTTCCGGTGATCAGCAGGCCCGCTCCCCCGGCGGCCCACCGCCGGTACAACGTCAGCAGCTCCTCGTCGGGAAGCTGGCCGTCACCGGCCATGTTCTCCTCCATCGCCGCCTTCGCGATCCGGTTGCGCAGGACCTGCCCCGAGCGCAGGGGCAGCGGCGTGAACAGCTCGCCGGACATCCGAGTCACCTTCTTCCCTCTCCATCCCATACAATGTGTGCACCGTTCACATTAGACGAGAATGTAAGCGGCGTAAACATGAGGGAGTGTGAGCTGTGCCGCAAGCGACCGCGTACCACCACGGAGATCTCCGGGCCGCCTGCCTGCGCGCCGCGCGGGAACTGCTGGAGGAGGACGGCAGCGCCGGCCTGTCACTGAGAGCGGTGGCCCGCCGGGCCGGAGTGTCGGCGACCGCCCCTTACCGCCACTTCGCCGACCGCGACGCCCTGGTCTCGGCGGTCGCCGCCGAGGGATACCGCGAACTCGCGACGGACCTGGCCGCGGCCCACCCCCACCCCTCGACGCCCGGCGAACTGGCCGCCGTCGCCGTCGCCTACGTGCGGTTCGCGCTCGACCATCCCGCGCTGTTCCGGGCGATGTTCGCCGAGCCCTGCGACCCGGCCAGCGAGGAACGCGTCGCCGCGACCGCGGTCATCTCGGAGTACGTCCGGAGCATCGTCCGCTCCACGTTCCCGGACTCGGACGCGGGCGCCCTGGCGACCGCGGTGTGGGCCCTCGTCCATGGCCTGGCCTTCCTGCACCTGGACGGCAAGCTCGACGCCTCCACCCTCGAGATCGTCGGCGATCAGGTCCGCGCCGCCGTGAGCGCGCTCTTCACCGCCGCCCACCCGACGGGCGCGGCCTTCGCCTCGCCCCGGCAGCCGTAGGGCGCCCTCGGCGAACCGGGACCCGCCACCGGGCCGCAAGATTCGCGGGGAGACATCCCGGCCCGCTGACGAGGAACGGGGGCCGCGTCGCCCTGGAGCGTGGCGAGCGGTCGTTCGGCGGGGATCCGGGCCGGGTGGGAAAACGCCGGCCTGATCCTGCGTCTCGGCGTCGCCACCTGAAGGGGCCGTTGTCGCCGCGGTCGTTCGGCGTGACCGTGGCCCACCGTCAGGCCGTACGGTCGCGTCAGGCCGTGCGGTCGAGGGCCGGGGCGGGGCGCGTCGTCGCCGGCGTCGGTTCCCCGGCGACCAGTCGGCTCCGTACGAATATGGTGGCGAGCCGCGTGACGACCTCGGTGAGCGCCATCAGGACGAACGCCGCGACCCATGCCTGGCTCGTGGTGATCTGGTGGGCGACGCTGAACCGGGCCACGTCGTCCGACCCCCCGTGCTGGACCCAGAGCTGGAAGCCCATCCGCGCGCCCATGCCGACCACCCACAGGATCGCCGAGACCGCACCCGCCTTGATCAGCAGGTGCCCGCTCGCGACCCGGATGCGGGTGTAGACGCCGCCCGCGACGCCGAGCACCGCGCCCACGCCCGCCAGTGTGCCGATCAGCACCAGGTCGTTGCCCGCCGTGGGCACGCTGTCCAGGTACGTGTGGGCCACGAAGGCCACGATCCCCAGCGGGATCAGGAATGACTTGAGGTCCAGTCGGCCTTCCCGCAGCTGCCGGAAGACGACGAGGACGAGGGCGATGTCGGTGATCCAGTCGGTCGTTGTCATGCCCTCAAGACTGCTGACTCCCGGCCTCCCACGCCTGGACCCGTGGGTGGAACCAGGGGTGGAGATCGACACCCGCCGGCCCTCCACCCTGCGCGTCCGCGGCTCGCCCCGTGGCGCCCCTCCGCCTCCTCATCAGGAGGGACGCCTTGACAGCGCCCAGGCGGGGGCCCAACCTAGAAACCATGGAAACCAACCCGGTTTTGGAAGTTTCCGACAAGGACCGTCAGCGTACCGACGTGATCGTGGAAGCGGCGGGACGGCTGTTCTTCGCGTCGGGTTTCGCACGGGTGAGCATGGACGAACTCGCCCGCGAACTCGGGATGAGCAAGAAGACGATCTACCGTCATTTCCCGGACAAGCGCAGTCTCTTGACCGCGGTACTGGACCGGCAGTTCGCGGCGGTGGAACGCACGCTGATGGCGGCCGAGGAGGCCGAGGGGCAGCCGTTCGAAGTGCGAGTCGAGCGGCTGCTGATCGCGGCGGGCGGCGAACTCGGCCGCATCGGCGCGGCTCAGCTCGCGACGGGACGAGGCGACGCGATGCTCCGCCAGTACGTGGAGCAGCGTATGGACGCGGTGGTCTACCGGCGGCTCGACGAACTGTTCCGCGAGGGGCACCGGCGGGGTGTGCTGCCGGCACCGCCAGAGCTGCTGAGTGAGATCACCCGCGGCGCGCTGGAGCGTCTCGTCACCTCGCAGCTGCCGCGCGAGCTCGACTGGAGCGCGGCCGATCTGCTGCGCGCGACCGTGGACACCGTTCTCTACGGGGCGATCCGTCCGGCGCGAGAAGACGGCGTCCACGCGGACGGACGTCGGGCGGTCGTCCCGGTGGCCCGCGACGACGCGCACGACGTCGGTCCGTAGATCGGGCAGGAACGGAGGCCGATCGCGGACCCGTCGCGGCCGCCGCGCGGAGGTGCGTGAGAAGCCGCAGGAAGCCTGCCCCTGGCCCGGGACAACCACGGCGGCCCACCACCCGCACCCGCATCCCAGCGGTCCGGGTCCGACCGGCCGGCGCTTTCGGCGCGGCACCTCGCTCCCACGACTCGCCGCGCCGCCGGACCGCCACACCGAGGCGGTGATCCGGCTCCTGAGCGGACCGCACCGACGGACCGCGGGGCATGCGTGGGACACGCCGGAGGACGGCGACCGGACCCGTTCACGTCGTCTCCGGAAGGGACGGCGAACAGGGATGCCGCGACAGAGCGCGGCCTGGCTGGAGGGAAAACCATGGCTGACCGGCGTGACGCCCCTGTGGCGGTCACCGGAGTGACCGGAGCACTGGGCAGCCGGGTCGCGGCCCGGCTCGCCGACCGTGGCGTCCCCCAACTCCTCGTCGGGCGCAGCCCCGACCGCATGCCCGAACTTCCGGGCGCCGAGCGACGGGGTCCGGCCGCGTACGGCGACGCGTCCGCCATGCGCGAGGCGCTGGAGGGCGCGTCGACCCTGGTCCTGGTGTCCGGACACCGCACGGGGCGGCGTCTGGAGGAACACGCCTCGGTGGTCGAGGCCGCCATCACGGTCGGCGTGACCCGGGTCCTGTACGTGTCCCTCGTCGGCGCGTCGCCCGTCGCCACGTACACCAATGCCCGCGACCAGTGGCTGACCGAACAGTTCCTGGCGGGAGCCGGGATCCGCCACACGGTGCTCCGGGCGGGCTTCTACACGGCGACACCGGCCGCGCTCGCGGACGAGGAACTCGTCGTGAGCGGCCCCGCGAGCACCGGCCGGGCGGCCTTCGTCACCCACGAGGACATCGCCGACGTGATCACGGAAGTCGTCCTCGACCAGGCTCCCGCCGCCGAACACGACGGAGCCACCCTCGACATCACCGGGCCCGAGGCCGTCACCCTCGAGGAGGCGGTCACGCGCATCGCCGCGGCCACCGGCCGGCCCTACCGCTACGAGCCCGAGAGTCTGGAGGAAGCCTTCGCACGGCGATGGAGACAGGGCATGAGCGGGGAACAGATCGAGACCTGGATCTCGTGGTACCAGGCGATCGAGAAGGGGGAGATCTCCGCGGTCACCGACGTCGTCCCCCGGCTCACCGGTTCACCGGCGACCCCGATCTCCGACGCGCCCTGGTGGCCCGCACCGAACACGGCGCGCGGCAGCCGCTGATCCCGGGGCGGGCACGCGACCGACCTGTCGACGACCGCCCGGTCCCCCGCGCGCCGGGGCCGGAGCGGGGCGGTGGTCTTCGCCGGCGTGCGCGCAGGGTCGAGAAGCAGGGCGTACGGTCCTCAGCCGAACGTGTCGCACCGGTCGACGCCGCCCGAGCCGTAGCCGGTGGAGAACCACTGGCGGCGCTGGCTCGCGGAGCCATGGGTCCAGGTGTCGGGCGTGACCCTGCCCTGGTACCGCTGCTGGATACGGTCGTCGCCGACGGCCGCGGCCGCGTCCAGCCCGCGGTCGATGTCGTCCCGGGTCAACTTGGTGATCAGTGGCTTTCCGCTGCCGGGGTCAGGTGTGGTCGTGGCGTGGTGGGCCCACACCCCCGCATAGCAGTCCGCCTGGAGTTCCAGTTTCACCGAGCCGCTGTTCCGGCCCTGGCCGCTGCCACGGGAAAGGGTGCCGCTGAGGTCCTGTATGTGGTGCCCGTATTCGTGCGCGATGACGTAGGCCTCGGCGAAGGGGCCGCCCCGGGCACCGAACTTGCTGCTCAGGTCGTCGAAGAAGCCGAGGTCGAGATAGACCTTGTCATCGGCGGAGCAGTAGAAGGGACCGACGTCGGAAGTGGCGTTGCCGCAGCCTGTGTTCACGCTGCCGGTGAACAGGAACGTCGGGGCCTGCTCGTACGAGGTGCCGGCTGCTGTCTCCGTCTGCTTCCAGAACTCCTGGACGCTGTCGACCACGGCGACGATCCGGCATTCCTCCTTGCGGTTGGCGTCCGCCCCGGTGCGGCAGTCGGCCTCCAGGTCGGCGGCGGACCTTCCCGTTCCGGTACCGGTGCCCGGCGAGGAATCAGTCCCGTCCGAGCCGAACAGGCCCGGGTCCACGCCGAAGAGCAGCGAGGCGACCAGCACCAGGAGCCCGACCACTCCCCCGCCGACGGTCTTCCCGCCGCCGGGTATGCCGCCCAGCGTTCCGCCCCGGTTGTCCTGCACCTCGGACGTGTCCAGGGCGGCGTCGTCGTCGAATTCCATCCGCTGACTCTCCCTCAAGCAGCGCGTCGGCCCGCCCCGCGTCGTGACGCTCGCTTACCCCCGTCGAGTGGTTTCACCTCCGCCGCGTCGCGACGGGTCACTCTGGCCGGCGGAGGGTGAGCGCACGCGGCACGTACGTACGCACTGCTTCGCAGCCGGGTCTCCACGTCGTCGGCGCCTCGCTCCGTACGGAGCCGGGCGGTGCCGTTCCTCAGCGGTCGTGGTGCAGTTGCCTCACTCCAACTCCCACCTCGCGAGCGCGTTGGAAGGGGATGACTTCCCCGGCCGGATCAGCGGGCGATCGAGATCGCGAAGGGGGTGAATCCGCTGGACCTGATCACGTGCGGTACGAACAGGATCGCGGCCTCCGTGGCGCGAGCCGTCCGGATCCCGCCGAGATCAGTGATCCACTCCGTGCGCCAGCCGAGGTCGCCGAGCAGTTCGCGGACGGTCTGCTTGGCCTCGGCGTCGTCGCCGGAGAGGAACACGTCGGGCGCCTGGGTGAGCATGGCCGGTGCGGTCATCACCGGGAAGAGCATGGTGTTGAGCGTCTTGACGACGCGCGTGCCGGGCAGCGCTTCCTGGAGTTGCTCGGCGAGGCTCGAGCCGGGGTGGATCAGCTCGGCGGGCAGCCCGTCCGGTCCGTCGACGGTGGCGTTGGAGACGTCGACGAGGATCTTGTCGCGCAGTTCCTCGCGCAGGGCGACGAGCCGGTCCAGTGAGCCGGCGCCCGGGGTGGCGTTGACGACCACCCGGGCCGTCCGGGCGGCGTCGGCGGCGGCACCCGGCGTGCGGTCCGCCACCGTCACCTCATGTCCCGCCCGGGTGAGGGCCGTGGCCAGGTTGCCGCCGACGCGGCCGTTTCCGAGAACTGCGATCGTGGTCATGGTGATCAGGTCCTTCCGTGGGCGCGGGTCGGGGTGCGCGGTCAGCGCGAGAGGGTGGCGACGGCGTCGGCGTGGACGCCGGGTGCGGCGGCCAGGAAGCTCTCGCTCTCCGGGGTCCAGGGGCGGCCCTCGGCGTCCGAGATCCGTCCGCCCGCCTCGGTGACGAGCAGGGCCCCGGGCAGCAGGTCGGCGCGGGCGCCGGCGAACTGCCAGAAGGCGTCGATCCGTCCTGCGGCGACGTTCAGCAGGTGCAGGGTCGCCGGGACCGCGGTGCGGACGACGAGCGCGTCGAAGAGCATCGCGGTGATCGAGGAGCCGACGCGCCGCACGACCTTCTCGTCCTCGTCGGGCCGGGCCTGGCTGGTGGCCACGATGCCCAGGCCGAGATCCATGGTCCCGGAGACGCTCAACGGGCGGCCGTCGAGGTGGGCGCCCCCACCGGCGAGCGCCGTGTAGGTCTCGCCGGTCAGCGGCAGGTGGACCACGGTGAGCACCGGCCGGTTCTCGCGCACGAGAGTGGCGGTCACCGCCCACTCCGGCAGGGCGTGCAGGTGGTTCACGTTGCCTTCGGCCGGATCCACGACCCACCATTCGCCGGGCGGCAGCGCGCCGCCGTCCAGCTCGTCCTCCACCCAGCCGGCGTCCGGACGCAGCCGTGCGAGACGGGGACGCAGGATGTCGAGGGCCGTGTCGTCGTTGGCCGCGAGCGCGCGCATCAGCTCCTCGCGCGTCCGGTAGCGGACCACCTCGCCGAAGCGCTCCCGCAGCGCCGAACCCGCGGCGCGTACGGCGCTCGCGGTCCCGTCGAGCAGGTCGGCGTCGGATGCGGCGGGGGTGACCGCGCCGGAAGCGGCTGCCGCGAAGGCGTCCGCGGCGGGTGTGGCTGGGGCTGGGGTCTGAAACGGTTCGGACATGGCGGTGCTCCCGAGTGAGGAGGGGGATGAGGCCGGTCGGGCCGAGCCGCGCGTTCCGTCGTGCGCCGTGCTCTGCTCTGGTCTCGAAGCTATACAGCCCCTCAATTAACTTCAAATGCATGTCAGGCACGCCTAGGATTACTCCCATGCAATTGGATTTGAATCTGCTCTCCGCGCTCGACGCGCTGCTGGAGGAGGGCAGTGTGGCCGGTGCCGCCGCACGCCTGCATGTCACCGCCCCCGCGATGAGCCGGAGTCTGGGCCGGATCCGGCGTACGACGGGGGACCAGATCCTGGTGCGCACCGGACACACGATGACCCCGACGCCGTACGCCATCGCCGTCCGCGGCCAGGTGCACGAGCTGCTGCACCAGGTCCAGGCGGTGCTGGCGCCGAGCCGTGAACTCGACCTGGCGACGTTGGAGCGCACCTTCACCCTCCGCTGGCACGATTCCCTGGTCGCGCTGAGCGGTCCCGCTCTCCTCGCGGCCGTGCGTGAGCAGGCGCCGGGCGTACGGTTGCGCTTCCTCGCCGAATCGAGCACCGACACAGCCGAGTTGCGGCGCGGCGAGGTCGACCTGGAGGCGAACGCCAACCGTCCGAGCGCGCCGGACATCCGCGCCGAGAACGTGGGCGACACCCGGCTCGTCGTCGTCGTGCGGCAGGGGCACCCGCTCACCCGTGTCCGGACCGTCGACGCGAAGCGGTACGCCGCCGCCGAGCACGTCACCGTCTCGCGACGCGGCAACCTCGGCAACGCCGTCGACGAGGCCCTCGCGCGGCTCGGTCTCACCCGCCGGGTGGTGGCGAGCGCGCCCACGGAGGCAGCCGCGCTGGAGTTCGCGCGCGGCTCCGATCTCGTCGTCAGCGTCCCCGAGGCCACCACACGGTCCTCGGTCGCCGAACTCGGCCTGACCCTGCTCCCTCTCCCCGTCGAACTCCCTTCGGCGCCCGTGTACTTGTCGTGGCATCAGCGCTACGACACCGACACCGCCCACACCTGGCTGCGCGGGCTGGCGCGAACGGCGCTGAGCGTCACCCCGTGAACTCCCGCCGTACGGTCAGGTTGGCGGCCCCCTGGGTCGGCGGTGACCGAGGCGCCGGGGGTCACCACGGCCTCGGCACCACGATGTCCGCGGCCGGGGCTCAGGGCAGCGGCCCTCTCACGGTCGGGCCGTACCGGGACGCGCCGCAGGCGGTCTCCGCCTTGCGCGGTCACCCCTCCCGCCTGAGGCAGGCCCTCACCGGCACCCGTAAGGCTGCCATCGCACGACAGCCGGCGGATACGCCCTGACCACCGCCGACACCGTATCCGTGGACCTGCACGGGTTCCGCCGCCTCCTGACGCGGGCCCGTGCCACCGACGACGACATCCAGGCCGCCGCCCTGTTCGAGCAGACGCCGCGGCTGTGGCGCGCGGGACCCATCGCCACCCTCGACACCCCCTGGTCAAAAGCCCTGCGCGACACCCTCGTCCAGGAACGGCATGCGGCAAGTCTGGGCCTGGTCGATCTGCGATTACGTCTGGGGCGGCACGCCACTCTCCCGGCGGAACCGTCGGCCCGCGCGGAGGCCCACCCCCTGGACGAGCGTCTGGCGGGCCAGTTGATGCTCGCCCTGCACCGCTGCGGCCGTTCCGCCGAACCCCTCGACCACTACCACCGCACCCGCGGCCGACCGGCCCGGGAGCCGGGCGTCGAGCCCGGCAAGGCGCTGCGGGACATCCAGAGCGCCGTCGTCACGGTCGTCACCCCGGGAAGGACGGCCGCGACCGCCGTTCGCGATGGTGCCGGAGGACCCCTGATACCACCGGTCGCACGCCGCTGACCAGCGCATCCGCCCCCGCGTTCAGGTTGTGTTCAGGCTCGGGGAGTCCTTGGACAACTCCTCCACCGGAAGCGCCAAAACTCTGGCAAAGGGGTCTGGGACACCTGCCGGGTGCCGTGTCATCGTCCCTGCCATGACGACTGATCACCTCACACACGACCGGCCCGCGGGCCACATCCGTGACGCGGCGAGCAAGGTGCCGGAGGTGACCGTCTATTTCTGGATCATCAAGGTGCTGACGACCGGCATGGGAGAGACGGCCTCGGACTTCCTGGCCCATCTGCTCGGCCCCGTCCCGTCCGTCGGCCTCGGCGGTGTCGCCCTGGTGGCGGCCCTGGCGGTGCAGTTCACGGTCAGGCGGTACATGGCCTGGATCTACTGGACGGCGATCGTCATGGTCAGCGTGTTCGGCACGATGGCCGCCGATGTCCTGCACGTGGGTCTCGGAGTGCCGTACGCGCTCTCGACACCGTTCTTCATGGCCGCGCTGGCCGCCGTCTTCCTCCTCTGGTACCGCCGCGAAGGCACGCTGTCCATCCACAGCATCCACACGCGGCGCCGGGAGGCCTTCTACTGGGCGGCCGTGCTCGCCACGTTCGCGCTGGGCACCGCCGCGGGGGATCTGACCGCCACGATCGGCCTCGGATACCTGGGGTCCGCCGTCGTGTACGGCTTCGCCATCGCCGTTCCCGCGATCGCTCACCGCTGGGGCGGCCTGAACGCGGTGGGAGCCTTCTGGGCCGCCTACGTCATCACCCGGCCGCTCGGCGCCTCCGTCGCCGACTGGATGGCGGTCGGCCGGGACCGGGGCGGGCTCGCCCTCGGCCTGGGACCGGTCACGCTGTCCTGGACGGTGACCATTCTCGGCTTCGTCGGCTATCTGGCCGTCTCCCGCAAGGACATCCAGCACGACGGCCTGGCGTGATCCGGCGGCGCCGGGCGGATCCGCCGTCACCGGACCGGCGGGCCGGCGGACACACCGGCCACGAAGCAGGGCCCGGACGCGAGCTCCTGATGGGTCGTCATCCGCGGACGAAGTGGGCGCGGGTGGCGGCGGCAGCCGGGGACCACTCCGGCCCGCTCGCCGCCGGGACCGGCGCATCGGCCGGGCTCGAAGAGCTGCCGCGTCCGGCCGACCGACGAGTTCGCGGAGCAGTCGGGTTCGGAGCGCCGTCCGGTGGACGCGGGCGGTGGTCCCGCGAGGTGTCAGGCCCGCCGGGGCCAGTCGTGGTCACACAACCGGCCTACCTCGTAGCCTCGTTGCCCGCACGTGTCGAGGATGCGGGGCAGAGCGCCCAAGGCCGAGCGCCAGGCACCCGGAGCGGAGGTGCGGTCGGAGTCGTGGAGCAGGACCGTGCCGCCTCCGTCCAGGCCGGAGGTCACGGTGCGGTGCACGGACTCTGGTGTGGCGCGGGCGGTCCCGGCCTCGCCCCAGCAGGTCCACAGCACGGGCGTGAGACCGAGGCGGCGGGCGGCGACATGGGCGGCGGTGGACATCACGCCGTACGGGGGCCGGAAGAGCGCGGGCCGGCGCCCGGTGATGTCGGCGACGGTGTCACCGGCGCGGGCGAAGTCCTCGTACGTGGCGCGGGGGCCGCGGAGCAGCAACGGCCGGTGCAGCCGGCCGTGCACGCCGATCTCGTGTCCTGCCGCCGCGATCTAGCGGACCAGACCGGGCGAGCGGTGTGCCTCGCCACCCAACAGGAGGAAGGTCGCCCGGACTTGGCGCTCGGCCAGGAGGCGCAGGAAGTGCGGGGTGGACAGCGGGTCGGGTCCGTCGTCGAAGGTGAGGGCGATGTGGTCCCGGCGGCCCCGGCCCGAGAGGCGGGGCACGGCGCGGTTGCGCAGCGGGCCGAAGGTGGAGACGACGGGTGCGGCGTGAGCGGCCGCAAGGGCGGGCACGGCGGCGAGGGCGGGCACGGCGGCGAGGGCGGCGGTCACGAGTGGTGGCCTTCCTGGGCGGGCGTGGGGTCGGGGTGGTCGTCGTCCAGGTCGAGGCTGTGACCGACGGCCTGGATCACGTCCGGGCCGTCGTGGGCGGCGGCGATCCCGGTGCCGACGGCGCAGGCCCACAGTCCGCGGGCCTCACGGCTGCGGCCCGCGCCCTCCTCGGGTGCGGGCCGCAGCCGGGAACCCGGCGGCGCAGATGAGCACGGAGGCGGGCGAGGAGCACGGTCAACGAGAAGGGTTTGACCAGGGGGTCGTCGGCGCCGGCCTCAAGGCCCGCCCCCTGAGGCGGCCGAGCGATCACCGGTGACGCGCGTCGGCAAGTGCCGGAGCGCACTCGGTCAGGAAGGTTTCCGGCCCCCGTATCGTCTACAGTGCAGTAGACGGTCTACGTGTGTGCGATCGGCCGTCACCGTGTCGTGCACGCGGCTCAGCCGGTCCGCAGAGAGGGTTTCCGACCGCATGGCCCCATCGATCCCTACGGCCGCCTCGACGCACCCGGCCTCCTCCCCCGCCCTCCGCGGGTCCGCGGCTCCCGTGCGGCGGGCGGACGTCCTCGGCGTTCCGTGCGTCCGCGCCGCGGCTCCGCCCGCTCGGCCGGGACGCGCGCCGGCGAACCCGGCCCCCGCCTTCCCGGAAGCGCTCCGGAGCCCGGACGCCGTCCCGGGCCGGCCGACCGCCACCGGCCGGGCTCCGTGGGTGCCCGTCGTCGGCCGGGGCCCGCGGGTGCCCGCGCGCGTCGGCGCGGTCGCGGCCCGGATCGTCGATCGCGGACACGACACCCCGCCCGGTCCAGGGAGGACCCCATCCGTTCCAAGATCCTGATCGTCGAGGACGACCACGTGCTGCGGGACGCGCTGCGCCGCGGGCTGTCCGACGACTTCGAGCCCGTGCTCGCCACCGACGGTGCCATGGCGCTGCGGCTGGCCACCCCGGCCGTCTCGGCCGCCGTCCTGGACATCGGGCTGCCGGACGCCGACGGCCGGGACGTGTGCCAGGCGATGCGGGCCAACGGCTTCCCGGGTCCGGTGATCTTCCTGACCGCCCGCCATCAACTCTCCGACCGGCTGTCCGGGTTCTCCGCCGGCGGGGACGACTATCTTCCCAAGCCCTTCCATCTCGCCGAACTCGCCGCCCGCCTGAGAGCCGCCCTGAAGAGGGCCGCGCCACGGTCCGCGACCTCCCGTGGAGACCTGGTCCTGGATGCGGTGGGCCACACCGTGACGGTCCTCGGCACCCCGGTCGCCCTGTCGCCGACGGAGTTCCGCATCCTGGCCACGCTGGTGGCGGCGGACGGCGCACTCGTACGACGCATCGACCTGGTCCGGGCCGGCTGGCCCGACGGCGCACAGGTCAGCGACAACACCCTGGACCAGTACCTGACCCGGCTGCGCCGCAAGCTCCGCGAGGCGGGCAGCGGCCTGAGCCTCGGCACGGTCCGCGGGATCGGACACCGTCTGTCATGACCGGCCCCCTGCGCCGTCTGGTCCCGCGCACGCTGCGCGGACGGCTCTCGCTGGTGGCGCTGACCACCGCCGCGCTGCTGATGACGGTCCTGACCGTCGCGTTCAACGTGGTGACGGACCGGCATCTGCAGCACCAGGCGGACAGCGAACTGCGCAGCCGGGCGGCGGCGGTCGCCACCACGGTCGACACCAGCGGCTCCCGGGTGCGCGTCCGGGAGGCCTCCGACGACCAGCTCCTCGACACGAATGTGTGGATCTACGCAGGTGGACGGCGGCTGGAGAAGCCGCCCTCCGCCGCGGCCGGCGACGCGACGACCCGGGCCGCCGACCGGCTGGCGGCACACCACGAGAACGCGTGCACCACCACCGTCCAGAAGCACCAGCCGGTCCTGCTGTGCTCCCTGGCCGTCCCCGGCCGCCGCAGCGCCGGAGTCGTCGCCGCTCTGGCCCTCGGTCCGTACCGGAGTTCCGCCGACGCCCTGCTGGTGGGGTCCCTGGTGCTGGACGCCGTCATGCTCGGGTGCACCTACGTCCTCACCCGGCTGGCCGTCGGCCGGGCCCTGCGTCCCGTACGGACCATGACCGACCAGGCCACCCAGTGGAGCGCCGTCGGCTCCGACGACCGTTTCGGCGCCGAGGACCACCCGGCCGAACTGGCGCGCCTGGGCGCCTCGCTGGACGCCCTCCTGGACCGCATACGCACGGTGCTGCGGCACGAGCAGCAGCTGACCGGCGAGCTGTCCCACGAACTGCGCACCCCGCTCACCCGGATCGTCATCGAGCTCGACTGGCTTCGGGCCCGGTCCCGTTCGGCCCACGAGACGCGCGCGTCCCACACGGTGGTGGCCGACGCGGCGCAGTCCATGCGCACGATCTGCGACACCCTCCTCGACGAGGCACGCGAGGGCACCCTGAACCCGGCGACCGTCCCCGGCACCACCGACGTCCTGCCCGTCCTCAGACGCCTGCTCCGGCACATGGAGTCGCCGGAGCACACCACGACCGTGCTGGAGAACGGCACGCCGGAGCTGCGGGCCGGGGTCGCGCCCGCCCTCCTCGAACGCATCCTCAGTCCCCTGCTCGCCAACGCCGCCCGCTACGCGCGGTCCGAGGTGACCGTGTCCGCCCGGCGCATGTCCGGCGCGGTGGGCATCGACGTCGTCGACGACGGTCCCGGCGTACCGGCCGGATTCGTCGGCGAGTTGTTCCGTCCCGGGCGGCGCGCCGACGGTGCCGACGGGCACGACGGCGCCGGCCTGGGACTTCCGCTCGCACGCCGGCTGGCGCGTGCGGTCGGCGGTGACGTCGTCCACGACCCCGGGCACGCGCCCGGCGCCAGGTTCACGGTCACCCTGCCTGCCGGCTGACCCGCTCCCGCTCCTGGCCGGCGGCCGGTCGCGCGGGAACGGTCCTGCGCTCCCGCACCTGGGCCCAGGCCATCAGGGCGAAGAGGAGGGCGAGGAGGACCGCGGACGACCCCCCGGTACCGAGGTCGAGACCGCCCTTGGCCGCCGGCTTGGTGAGGAAGTCTCCCGCGGTCGCGCCGAGGGGGCGGGTGAGCACGAAGGCGATCCAGAACAGCAGCACGTTCGAGACGGCGGGCGCCTTCATCAGCGCGAGAAGCAGCAGGAGCAGCCCGGTCACGAGCAGCGCGCCCCCCGCGTAACCGAGACCTGAGCTGTCCGACAGGAAGTCCCCCATGGACGTCCCGAGCGTGTTGGACACCAGGATCGCGGACCAGAACAGCGCCTCGGCGCGGAAGCTGACGATCTCACGGATCTGGAACGTCAGTCCGCTCACCTTCCAGACGAGGAAGATCGCCAGGAGGATCGAGATCAGGATCGCGGCTCCGGCCGGGTAGCCCAGGCCGAGGCCCTGGGGTCCCCAGCCGAGGGACGTGGCGCCGCCCGAGAGGTACTTCGCGCTGGCGTCGCGGTTCATGAAGTCGGACATCGTCGTGCCGGCCATGCTGGTCGACAGGATCACGGTCCAGTAGAAGAACGGGTTGTAGCGGTGGGACCGCAGCTGGACGACCAGCGTCGCCACGAAGATCGCGAACAGTGCGACGGTGGTGAGGAAGTAGCCGAGTCCCAGGGTCTGCGCGAACAGGTCGCCCGCCGTCTCCCCCAGGGTCGTCGCCGCGATCTTCATGATCCAGAAGGCCAGGGTGACCTCGGGCAGCTTTCTCGCCACCGTCATGACCGTCGTCGACGCGCCCGGCACTTCGGCGTCGGTGAGAATCTCCGGTTTCTCCATCGTGGTGCTCCTGTCGGGCCGAACGGCAGAGCGCCCGCCCCGATGCGCGGCGGGCGCTCTGCCGAGCTGAGCCGGCCGCAGACGACGGCCGGCCCGGTCGACTCTCGCACAGAATGTCTGAACACATCCTGAATGTCTGTCAGATGAAGGATCAGACGGTCTGCCGCGCCTGTCGTGGCTCGCGGATGTCCTTTCGGGTGACGCCCAGATACACCACCATCGCGAGGATCACCGCCAGGAAGAGCACGCTGGTCACCACCGTGCCCAGGCCCAGGCCGCCGTCCCCGGTCGGCTGGGACAGGTAGTCGCCGATCGAGGCGCCGAGCGGACGGGTCAGGACGTAGGCGATCCAGAAGCTCCACACGGCGTTGAGGCCGAGGGCGAGATGCGCGACGGCGACAGCGCCGATCGCCAGGGCGAAGAGCACCGCGGACAGCCAGTAGCCGAGGTTCATCCGTTCGGAGACCAGGTCCCCCGCCGCCGTGCCCAGTGCGAAGGTGAACAGGACGGCGAGCCAGTAGAAGGCCTCGCGGCCGGTGGTGTCGATGTGGTGGATGGACAGTGTCCGCTCACGCCGGTACCAGACCGCGAACACCACCGCGAGGAGCACCGCGAAGACGGTGGTGCTCGTCTCCAGGGGTACGCCCATGTTGTCGGTGAGGTTGTCACTGATCAGGGTGCCGACGACGCTGATCAGCGCCACGGCCGTCCAGTAGACGCCGGCCCGGTACGCCCGCGTGCGGAACTGGACGACCAGGACCAGCGCCAGCAACGCGCTCATCAGCACCGACACCCCGGTCAGGCCCAGTCCGGCCTTCTCGGCCAGCAGGTCCGCCGCGGTCTCCCCGACCGTGGTGCACAGCACCTTGATGACCCAGAAGTAGACGGTGACCTCGGGCACCTTGTTCCAGCGTGGGCGGGACCCGGCGGACGGTGCCACCGGGCCGCCGCCCCCGGACAGTGCGGAGGAATGGGATATCTCGGATGTCATGGGACCCGACCCTGCCACCGCACACCTGAACACATCCTGACCGTCACATCCTGACCGTCCGGGGCGTCGTCTGTGACGGCGATGGCCGTGTGGTCCCGCGTGGCGTCCTTCGATGCCCGCGGACCACGGCGGCTCCTCGTCCGCCACCGGTCGGCCTCCCGCATTCCGTACCCCGACCCTTCCTCCGTGTGGGCGCTCGTGCCGGTGACCCCGGCGGTGCTACCGCGCGGCCGGCTGGTTGCCCACGGGGGCCGGCGCGGGCCGCTTGGGGCGTGCGGGCGCCAGGAAGAAGGCCATCACCGGTACGACGTACACGGCCCACACGACGGCCTGCAGGACGGTGGGGTCGGGCTGGAAGCTGAACACTCCCCAACCGGTCGACACTCCGGCGTCGTCTACAGTATTGTAGACCGACTACTCTCTTGTAGACGGATCAGAGGCCCGCGGACCGTTCCTCTCTTCGAGCGCCCGGCTCCGCACGGCCGCCGCCCGCACCCCGCCGCCCCCGCAACGAAGAGGCCCGTCCATGACCTTCGCGCACCCGGACCCGTCACAGGTGCACCTCGCCGTGAACCTTCTCGACGCGCAGTCGCTGCTCGCCGCCTTCGGCACCCTGGGTATCGCCGTCGTCCTCTTCGCCGAGACCGGACTCCTCATCGGCTTCTTCCTGCCGGGCGACTCCCTCCTGTTCACCGCCGGACTGCTGTGCGCCGGTTCGGCGACCGCGCCGGGCCGCCTGTCGCTGCCATGGGTCCTCGTCGCCGCCGCGGCCGGGGCTCTCGCCGGCGCGCAGACCGGATACCTGCTGGGACGCAAGGCGGGTCCGGCGTTCCTGGCCCGGACGAAGTCCCGCAAGATCCGAGAGGGCGCCGACCGTGCCGGGGACATCCTCCACCGCTACGGTCACGCCAAGGCCATCGTGCTGGCACGCTTCCTGCCGATCGTGCGCACCGTACTGAACCCGCTCGCCGGAGTCCTCGACGTTCCGGCGCGCACCTTCGTCCTGTGGCAGACCGTCGGAGGGCTGGTGTGGACGATCTGCCTGGTCCTCGGCGGCTACGGCCTGGGCGCGTCGGTACCCGATGTCGACCGCTACCTCCTGCCGATCATCGTGGTGATCGTCGTCGTCTCGCTCGTCCCGGTCGGTCTCGAACTGCTCCGCTCACGCCAGGCGCGCCGGACCGGAGACCGTGTGTAAGGCCCCGTTCCTGCCCGAGAGGCCGATCGCGCCGCGGACCGTTGCCGCCGAAAAGGGTCGCATCACGCTCTTTCAGTACCGCATTCCGGCGGATGCGAAGAAAGCGGGGTCGAGAAACGTCCCGCACGCGCGGCACGAAATCGGCTCCGCCTTCTGACCGTTCCGAGGCGGGGCGGCCCCGCCGGTCCGGAAAGGATGTCCCGTGCTCATCGCCGACGGTCGACTTCGCTTCCCCCGACCGGACATCACGCCATGGAACCTCGGCATCCCACCTGTGCTCACTCGGCTTCTTACCGACACGCCCCAACCTTTGCACCTGTCCGGGAAAGCCTTTCGGGTGCGCATGCGCCCTAAATCCTCTCCCGCGTTCGAACGTGGTTGATTCACACCGTGGACCGCCGGTCAGGTCGGCCACCTCGGAGATACCCACCTTGCGAGCAGGGGGAGTTGTGACCGTGTCCCAGCCTGATGTGACCGTCGTCATCGGGGCGTACGAGGCGATGCCCTACCTGGTCGAGTGCCTGGCGTCCGTGGAGGGGCAGACCATCGGGCCCGACCGTGTCGAGGTCGTCGCGGTGGACGACGGGTCCACCGACGGAACGGGCGAGTATCTGGAGGAGTTCGCGGAGCGCGCGGCCTTCCCGGTCACGGTGGTCCGGCAGGACAACTCCGGTGGCCCCAGCGGCCCGCGGAACATCGGACTCTCCAAGGCCGCGGGCCGCTACGTCTTCTTCCTCGACGCGGACGACAGGCTCGGTCACGAGGCGCTGGAGCGCATGGTCGCGATGGCCGACCGCCATGGCACCGACGTGGTCCTCGGGCGCGTCGAAGGAGTCAACCGCACGGCACCCCGGACGATGTGGGACGCGACGCTGGGCCGCACGGACGTCTTCACGTCCAGTATCAAGTTCGCGCTCAGCGCGCAGAAACTGTTCCGCCGAGCGTTCCTCGAACGGCATGCCATGCGTTTCGACGAGTCCTTGTGGACCGGCGAGGACGCCCTGTTCACGATGGAGGCCTATCTGCGGGCCGACGGGGTCTCCGTGCTCGCAGGTACTGGCACGAGGGAGTCGCCCGTCGGCTCAAGGTCGGGGAGCGGCTGCGCCTCCACCTCGTGGCGGAGGAGCGCGCCGACCTGCTCCTGGACGTGGCCGCGTTCGCGCGGTCGAAGAAGCAGGCGGCGGCCGTCCTGGAACACGACGGGTCCCAGGTGTACTTGGCCTATCCGCACTTCCGTGACCGGGCGGCCGGCATCCCGGACGCGGTCTACCGGGCCGAGCCCTCCGAGGCCCGCGCCTTTCACGGCTACCGTGAACACGCTCCCCGCTCGTTGGCCCGCCGCGCACTCGGCAAGCTCGCCGGACCTTCGCACGCACCACGTCGCGCGGCGGCTCCTGAAAGCTGTCCCGCAGCGCCCCTGTCAGAGCCAGGTCCCCCGTGGGGCGAGGGCGCCGACGCCCGGGCGTGATGGACCTCAGGCGCGGGCCGTGGCCTCGACCAGCCGCTTCATGTCGGGCTGGTCGGTCACACAGCCCACCAGACCGAGCGTCCGGGCGAGCGTCAGGTCGCGCTCGTCGTTGACGGTCCAGGCCATCACGTCGATGCCGGCGGCGCCGCACTTCGCCACGATGGCCCGGTTCAGCTCGCGCAGCTCCACGCTGACCAGGGTGGCACCGACCTCCTGGGCCCGGGCGACGAAGGTGTCGCCGTGCGCGCTGTGCCCGGCCACCAGCACGGTGCGGGCCAGCGGCAGCAGGCTGTGGATCTCGATCAGCGCCTCGTCGTGGAACGACAGCACCGAGACCCGGTCCAGCAGGTCGCGTTCGGTGAGCACCGAGGCCAGCGACCGGGCGGCGGCCACGTCCTTGATCTCCGCCTGGATCGGCAGCGTCGGCCCGACGGCGTCCAGGACCTCCTCCAGCGTGGGGATGCGTTCACCGAGTCCCGCGTCGAGCTTCTTGAGCTGCCACAGCTCCTGGACGGCGACCGGACCGAAGCCGTCCGTCGTACGGTCCAGGGTCTCGTCGTGCAGGACGACCAGCTCGCCGTCCTTGCTCAGGTGCAGGTCCAGTTCGATGCCGTCCAACCCCTCCCGCTCAGCCCGGAGGAAGGAGCGCAAGGTGTTCTCCGGCTCGGCAGCCATGACACCGCGGTGGCCAATGGTGAAGAAAGACACTCGGTTGCCGTCCTTGAGGGTGGTGGTCCGGGGCGGCAGTCTGAGCGCCGTACCCCGCCGGACGGCGTCGACCGCCCGTCGGAGCACCCAAGCGTAGTGGGCCGTTCGGCCACGTTCGGCGCGACCGGCGGGTGCCGAACGAGTGGACGGGGCGGGATCGTGTCCCGCCCCGTCCTGTCCGGCGGTTCGGCGGGGGCGTCAGCGCAGTGTGTACGCCGTGGGGATGGTCTGCCGGACGGTGTCGCCCTGGCTGTCGGTCGCGCTGATCCTCAGTCCGATGCCCTTGGCGGCCTGGTCCCGCCGGGGGTTCTCGATCGTCGTGGTGAAGGTGTTCCTGCCGGTCGCCCTCGTGGTCGCCCGGTGCCAGGTGCTGCCCCCGTCGAAGGTGGTCTCCGCCTTCAGGGAGGTCACCTTGGGGAGGGCGGTCAGGCGTGGCTGGTAGTAGCCGACGACGGTGATGTCGTGGTCCTCACCTGCCTCGGCGGTGTTGTCGAGGGACAGGCCGAAGTCGTAGCGCAGGAAGATCAGCGGTTCCGGGCGGCAGGCCGCCTTGTTGCTCCCGGTCACGTCGCCCATGCACGGGCTCAGTTCGGGGGCGTCGTCCTTGGTGGCTTCGGACGAGGTGTACTCCCAGACCGTCTTGACGTCGTCGGTCTTCGTCTCGAACGTGTACCGGGCCGGCTTCGCCGGCAGGTCGTAGGAGACGAGGTCCCCTCCGTTGCAGCCGGCCAGCGCCAGCATCGCCGCGGAGGCGAGCGCCGTGACGAGTCCTCTGCGGCGCCGTGCCGAGGGCACTGCGGTGTTCATCGTGTGGGTCTCCTTAGCGGGTCCGAGTGCCGTCACGGGGTGAGGTAGCTCTCGTCGGGGAGGTGCTCCGTCTGGCGCTCGATCTCGTGACCTGACGCGTTCAGCAGATCGAAGTCGCAGGTGTAGTCGAGGTTCGGCAGCGTGGCCGACGGAGTGGGCCCGCACGCCGGCATGTCGGTGAAGTCGTGCGTGATCAGTTCGTCGTCGACGATGCCGATCAGGGCCTGGCGGCCGCCGCCGCTGTCCGTCAGGTAGACGGTGGGGTAGAAGGTGTCCCCCTGCCGGCAGCCCGAGCAGGGGCCGGCCCCGACCGAGAAGCCGGACTTCGTCCGTACGTCGGGTACGGCGCCCGGCACGGAGGGTCCCGCGTTCCAGTGGATGTCGTCCTTGCCGGTGAGGACCAGGTCGTTCGCCTCGGAGCGGTTGTGCGTCAGGAAGGAGTCCGCTCCGTGGTCGGCCCAGGACGCGGTGAACCGGCTGATCGCGTCGCTGTGCCGCTCGACGAGGACGGTGAGGGTCTGACGCGTGGCCAGGGTCGGCAGGGTGACCTGTGACGCGGTGGGAGTGTTCTGCAGGAACTGCATCCAGGCCAGTTGGTGGACCACCCCGGGCCGTGCCGCGTGGAAGTGGAGGTCGACGCGGTCGAGGTCGCCCTTCGCGGGCCGGTAGGCGTCCCCCTTGATCTGTCCCTCGTCGTGGTACCGGGCGGCGTACACCCTCGGCACGACGCTCCCGCCGACGCTGATCCCGACGGGCGACCGGTCGGACTTGATCCGTTTGATCAGGCTCTCGGCCTGGGCGTAGGGCACCGTCACGATCGGCAGCGGGCCGTAGGACTGGACGGCCGGGCAGCTCTTCGGCCCGTCCGCGCACTGGTCGAGCTCGGTGGGCCGGCCCAGCGTGGTGAGATCCGGTGCCGCGACCAGCACACCGACGGCGCCGGCGTCGGCGGCGGCCTTCACCCGCTCGTCCCGGAGCCGCGCGAAGTCGCAGGAGGTCTGGCAGATGTCGGTCGGTGTCAGGAGTACGAGTCCGCCCTTGACGTGGGCTTTCGCGAGTTCGGCGGGGGTACCGGTGCCCGCGTCGACCACCGGGAGGTGTCCCTTGACCGGCAGCCGGGGAATCGGAATCGAGGCTTCCCGGAAGCTCGGGTCACCGTCCTCGTTCAGCCACATCTGTGTCTGGCTCAGCGCGGCGTCCGGGGTCCCGTAGCGGGCGGACAGGCTGGTGGGCACGCCGTGGCCGGTGGGCCGCATGGTGACGACCGGAGTCGTCCGGGAGCTGTAGAAGTCGTGGGTGAGGGTGCCGACGCTCACCTTGCCCGTCGGCAGCGTCCACCAGTGGGATTCGCCGGCTCCGTAGCCGAGCGAGACCACCGTGCCCATGGTCCACTGCCCGGTCGCCGAGACCCGGTTGACGGAATCGGACGTCATGTAGGTTTCGGTGGACTCCGGGTACCGGACGCTCAGCGGTGTGGCCTTGCGCAGGTCCAGCGTGACCGTCGTGGCCTTGGTGAGGCCGATCTCCGGTGCCAGCGGCTGTGCTTGCTGCCATTCGCCGGCCGCGTCGCGCCAGGTGACCGGTATCTGCGCCGCGTACGTTCCGCGGAAGAGCTGTTCGGTCAAGGTGGCGGCGCCGGCCTCCAGGGTCGGGCCCGCGTGCAGGTGCACCTGGTCGTCGACCGGGGTGAACGTGGCGGTGCCGTACCGCGCGTCGGTGGCTCCGGCCGGGAGGACGACCTTCAGGGTCAGCGGGAACTTCTGCGCTTCGAGGAAGGTGTGGATACCCGAACTCAGCCGTATCGCCCCGGAGTCGTCCCGGGCACTGAGCAGCCCGTTGTAGCCGCCGTAGGCTCCGTCGGTCCCGAGCACACCGCCGTCGAGTGTCACCGCCACCTCGGCGGATCCGTCGGCGGGAACGACGACCTCGTCCCGGTCGAGGGTGATCATGCCTGCCGCGGCGGGCCGGCCGTCGGCGAAGGAGACCGGCGCCGAGAGATGGAGCGTGACCGCCTTGTCACCGTGATTGGTGTACGTGATTTTCTTCGTCACCGGCGCGTGCGGGTAGGCCAGGCGGCCGAAGTTCAGGTTCCCCTTCGGGACGACCTGCGGATTGGTCGCCGTCGCGAGATCCACCCGGCCGGCGCCCTGGGCGTACAGATCGTGCCCCAGGTCGGTGGCGGTGTCCATCAGCAGCGTCTTGATCTGCTGACCGGTCAGCTCGGGATGCTGCTGGGCGACGATGGCCGCGGCGCCCGCCACGTGGGGCGTCGCCATCGAGGTACCGTCTGCCGCCGTGTAGTACTGGTCGACCGGCGTGCCCATGGTCGTGCCGGCGGCGCGGGCCGCGACGATGTCGACGCCCGGCGCCGCGATGTCGGGCTTGGCGGCGCCGTCCCCGATACGGGGTCCGCGGTTGGAGAAGGAGGCCATGTCGTCGCTCTTGTCGACGGCCGCCACGGTCAGGGCGTCGTCGGCCGAGCCCGGGGCGACGACCTTCTGGGCGACGAAGCCGGAGTTGCCGGCCGCGACCACGAACAGGGTGCCGGTGTCGCGGCTCAGCTGGTTGAGCGCCTGGCTCATCGGGTCGGTGCCGTCGGTGGGGTCGCCGCCCAGGCTCATGTTGACGATCTTCGCGCCCGAGTGCGCGGCCCAGTCCATGGCCGCGATGATCCCGTCGTCGGGGCACTGCCCCTGGTCGTCGCAGACCTTGCCCACCAGCAGTTTGGCGCCCGGTGCGACGCCCTTGCGCAGCCCCTTGGACGCCGCGCCGCTGCCGAGGACCGTGGATGCCACGTGGGTGCCGTGGCCGTGCCCGTCCTTGGTGCCGGTGGGACTGCCGGTGAAGTCGACCTGTCCGACGATGCTCCCGGACACGTCCGGATGCGTGGCGTCGATACCGGTGTCCAGGACCGCCACCGTCACGCCGCTGCCGTCGTAGCCGCGCTCCCAGGCGACGGGCGCGCCGATCTGGGGTACCGACTGTTCGAGGTCCACATGGGCCAGGCCGTTGAGCCAGACCTTCTTGACCCCGGCCAGCGAACCGGCGGAACGGGCGGCGGCCGGCGTCGACGCGGTCTTGCCGCGCACCTCCTGCCACCACCGTCCGCCGTCGGTGATTTTCATCGAGCGGCCGTTGATGCTCGGAAGGGCCCGGCCGCCGGAGGCACCGGCGGCCTTCCGTGACATGGCGGCCGTGTCGGTGTAGGTGACGAGCACCGGCACGGTCTCGCCCCTGCCCGCCGCGACGAGCGTCACCAGCTGGCTCAGGTCGAAGAGACTCCAGTCCAGAAGTCCCTTGCCGACCAACGCGAGCGCGTCGTCCGGCACGACGTAGGACTTGCCCTGGCGGGTGAGGGTGTGGAAGACGACCGGCAGTCCGTCGGACCGTGGCGCGCCCTCGGTGTCACGGACGACCGGCTTGCCGTCCTTGTCGACACCGACGTGCACCTTGTCGCCGGTGATCAGGGTGACGGAGACGGACCCGCCGGACCGGGCGACGATCCGCGCCAGGTCGCCGTCGACCGGTTGCGGGCTCTTCTTCTGGGTGACACCGGACGGCGGAGTCCGTCGGACCGGCTCGGCGGCCTGGGCCGCCGTCGTCGACACGAGCATGCCGAGGACGGTCAGACCGACGGTCACCGCACCCCAGCGTCCACCGGTGCGCCTTCGTGCGCTGGAACTCATCTATGGGTCTCCTGTGAGAGGAAGGACGGGAAACTCGGGGAGGGGGTCGGCGCACGGGCCGCACCGGCCCGCCGGTGCGTCGGTGAGCGGGCTCCTCGTACGTACGAGGACGCCGTCCCCTCCGTCGGACGGCCGATCGGCCCCTGGCGCCATGGCCTTCCGTGCCAGGGCGTGTCCCGAAGGTCCCGCCCGCCCCGCGACGCCGGGTACGCGGGCTCGCCGCGGGACCCGCCCTTCGGGCGGACGACGGGATCTTCGGGAACACGGCCCGGAGCCGGCCTAGAGCGGTTCGTACTCGGCGACCTCGTCGCCGCCGGCCGCCCCGCGGTGGGCGATGGCGGTGCCCGCCGGTTCGGGCGACGGTCCGACCGGCACCGGTCCGTCCTGGGGACGGAGTTCGGAATCGGGCGGGTCGACTTCGGACGCGGGCATCGGGTCAGCGGGCAGCATGGCGACGAGTGTGCGACCGGGCCGTCCGCCGGCACGATCGGTCAGATGCGGGATTTAATCCCGCCGCCCGGTTCCCGGCTTTTCTTCGTCCCTCGACCGGCGGACGGAATTCACTCGTCGCCGGAAGGCGGCCGGTCCGGCCGGACGGCAAGGCCCGGCTCGATGACGAGGCCCGGAGCGGCGACAGGGTCCGGAGCAGCGACGGATTCCGGGGCGAGGACGAGGCCCGACTCGACGACCCTGACCGCGAGTGCCGTGCGCGAGGTCACGTCCAGCTTGCGCATCGCCGACTTCACCTGGCTGGCGACCGTCTGCGCCGACACCACCAGGGCGTCGGCGATCTGCCGGTTGGTCAGCCCTTCGACCAGCAGCCGGACCACTTCCGACTCACGTGGTGAGAGCCGGTTGCCGTAGCCGGGACGTCCCCGGCCGCGCGTCACCGCGAGGACTCCCCCTCCCCCGGCGGTGAGGGACCGGCCGATCCGCCCGGCGTCGTTGTGGGCACCGAGTTCCGACAGGCCTCGCGCGACGCCCGACAGGAGTGACAGCCCGTCCTCCTCCCGGCCCTTCGCGAGCAGACAGCGAGCGGAGCGCTCACGGGCGAGCAGTGCGTCGTACGGGCGCGGCAGTGCCTCCCACGCGTCGGCCGCACGGGCGAACAGCGCGGCGGCGTCGGTGAGACGGCCGTCGGCCTCCGCGAGGATCGCCCGGCAGAGCACCAAGGACGCCTGCGGCGCGGGTGCGTCCCTGTCGCCCAACGCGCCTTCGAGAGCGTTCACCACGTCCGTGGCGGGCCCGATCCGGCCCGCGGCGGCCAGCGCCGCGGTGCGCGCCGGGGCGAACTCGACGGCACGGGACCACAGTCCGCCTCCGACGACCACCTCGGCGAGCTGGTCCGTCAGGCGCAGTGCCTCGTCGACCTCGCCGTCGCCCAGGTACAACTGGGCGAGCGCGGCCGCCGCCTCGATGCGCTGCTGGTCGTCACCCCCGGCGAAGCGCAGTCTCTCCTTCGCCGCCTCCCGGTCGCCCGTCGCGGCCTGCAGCAACCCCACCACGAGCGCCGCCTCGCACCGGTCCTTGAGCCGTACCCCACCGTCGTCGTCGACCAGCCGCGCCGCCCGCTCCGCCAGTCCCGACCAGGCACCGGTGAACCAGTCGAGGTGGGCGCGTGAGGAGGCGACGCTGTCGAGGTAGTCCAGGAGCTGATGGCGCTCGGCGAGGGTCCGCGCCTTGCCCAGCCGTATGCGGGCCTCGTCGTACCGCCCCCAACGCGTCGCCTCCTCACCGACGTTGGTGTGCCCTATCGCGACGACGGACGCCTCCTGCGGATCCTGGACCTCGTCCGGGATCTCCAGGGCCGCCGACCATCCGGCCTCCTCACCTAGCATGAGCAGCGCGAACGCACGCTCCACGGACAGGCGCAGCCGGTCCAGGGAGGCCATGGGCTGCGTCAACGGCGGGGCTTCCTGGAGCCACTTCAGGTGCTCCGAGACCGGCCGCGCGTTGCCCAGGGGGAGAGCGAGCAGGACGCGGGCGCGCGCCGTCTCCGCCGACCCCGGCGACAGATCGGGCATCGCCGTGAGGATCTCGCGGCGGCCCGCCTCGATCTCGCCCGCCACCATGAGGACCCGGCCGACCTGGAAGCGCACGGACGCCCGCTCGACCGGCGTCAGGACCTGTCCGGCGAGAGCCGAGCGCAGTGCTTCGATGACCGCCGAGTACGGATCGGCACCGGAGAGCGCCTGGAACTGGATCCTCGTCACCAGACCCACCAGTGCCCTCGCGGGGAGCGGGACGGTGGCGACCAGGCTGTGCAGCAGCAGAGCCGAGGTGGCGACGTCTCCGGACTGGACGCAGAGGTCGGACGCCTGCTCGGTGTACCGGCACGCGGCCTCGACATCACCGGCCAGCCGGAAGTGCCGCGCCAACTGCGCCACGGGGGCCGGGAAGCACCGCTCCAGAGTCCGCCCCGCCCGCAGGTGCATGGCACGTCGCTCGCCGGCCGGGATGGCGTCGTAGACGGCGTCACACGCCAGCGAATGCCGGAACGACCACTGTCCGTGCCTGTCCTGCCTGTCCTCACGCAGCAGGCCGTTGCCGAGCGCCTCGGCCGCCTGCGCCGCGAACCGCTCCTCCGACAGACCGGTGACCGCGCGCAGGGTCGCGATGTCGACCGGACCGGAGAGCACGGCGGCGGCGTAGAGGACGGTGCGCGTGTCGGGGCCGAGCCGCTGGACGCGTTCGAGCATGGCGTCCCGGATCGTCGGCGGAACCTCGATGCGCTCCAGCCGCCGTCGCGCCCAACCACCGTCCCGGCGGACCAGATCGGCCCGGTCGTGCATCAGCCGTACGGATTCCTCGACCGCCAGCGGTACGCCCTCGGTGCGTGCGTGCAGAAAGCTCGCGAACTCGTGGGACACATACCCGCCGCCCAGCATCGAGGAGACGAACGAGACGGTCTCGGCGACATCCAACGGCTCCGGCGTCAGCCGGACCAGACGGGTGCCCGAAGGCAGCCGGGAGGCGAGCCGCAACAGCAGGGACGCCGACGGCACTTCGTCCCGTCGGAAGGTGAGCACCAGGCTCACCGGTTGCGGCCGACGGGAGACGAGGAACAACAGGAACTCGAGGGTCGCCTCGTCGGCCCAGTGGACGTCTTCCAGGGCGAGAAGGGGCACGTCGAGCCGGCCGAGGATCTCGACGAAGGCGCGGAAGAGCCGGTGCCGGGCGGCGGTGGCGTCGTCCAGTGCCTCCGGAGCCGGGGGCAACTCGTCGGCCCACTCGGGGAACAGCGGTCGCAGGGCGCCGCCCAGACCGCTCAGGCGCAGTCCGGCAACGTTGTCAACGCCGTCGCGCACGGCGTCCACCACGGCCCCGAGGGTGTACGGCACGCGGAGTTCGAGGCAGGCCCCTACCAGGGCGCGCCGCCCCCGCTCCGCCGCGGACGCCAGGAACTCGCGCAGCAGACGGGTCTTGCCGATGCCCGCTTCGCCGTCGATCAGCACGACCACAGGGGTGCGTTCGAGCGCGGAGCCGAGCGTGTCCAGCTCGCGGTCCCGGCCGACGAACCGCGGCGCGGACAGCGCCGGAAGCCGATCGTCATCCTTGCGGGCCCCTGCAACCACCGCCAAGTCCTCCCCCCAGCCGACCGCGACTACGCCGGCGTCGACTGTATCCCCGGGAGATCATTCCGGGGGCGTGACCGCCGCATTCGCTCGCGGACGCGGACGCTGTCGCGGGCCGCGTCGGGTGGTGGCCGCGTGCGCGGGACGGACCGATCGCCCCCTCCACCCGCGACACGTGTGGATCTCGAACGCGGTCCGGTCCTCATCACACGGACGGGTTCGGGCGGAACACCGGGGCGGCCGCGCCGACGGGGGTGGTGTCATCGCGTCAGCGTTCTCGGAGCCGGGTGGAGCGCGGGAGCCCGCACCGGGATCCAGTCGGCGCCGACCAGACGTCCGAACGCCCGGTCACCGAAGTGGAACGCGAATCCGATCGTTCCCGGCCCGGCGAGTTCCGCGGTGATGCGTCTGCGGGCGGACAGCACCCCGTCGCGGTCCACGTCGGGCAGGGACGGCCACTCGGGCCGCGCGAGCTGCGCCGGGATGTGGAAGACGTCTCCGAACACGATGACCCGTTCGCTCCCGACGGAGATGACGTACGAGGTGTGCCCGGGAGAGTGGCCCGGAGTGACCAGCGTGCGCACGCCGGGAAAGATCTCCTCCCCGTCCCCGACAGGGGTGTGCCCCGCGCCCATGAGCCGGATGACCTCGGCCGAGGGGGCGCCGGGCACGCTCGCGCCACGGCCGTACGGAGCCCACTCCCGCGCGGCGAGGAGATACCGGGCCCGCGGAAAGTACTTCTCGGGTGTGAACGCCCAGCCGGTGTGGTCGACGTGCAGGTGGGTGAAGGCGACGGTCTCGATGCCCTCAGGCCGGTGGCCGAGCGCGGCGAGCGTTTCCGGCAACGCGCCGGAGTCGACGTGGCCCAGCGGCTCACCGGCGACGCTGAACGGCCCGGTCACCGGCCCCAGACCGGCGTCGATCAGCAGGCACCGGCCGTCGCGCTCGACCAGCAACCCGCCCGCGGACATGGTCAGGCACCCGTGCTCGTCGAGTGCCTCCGGGTGCGCCTCCCAGTGGGCGGCGGGGATGCCCGGGAAGAACACCGACGGCAGCACGGCCATCCCGCCGTCCACGACGTACGTGAGCCGCACGTCGCCCAGCACGACCGACCGGACCGCGGACTGCTCGTTCAGGGCTCCGGTGTGCATGTGGCCTCCCGTTCCCTTCCCTCGGACCCCGGCCGGCCGGGGCTCCGGCCCGGTCCCGGCCTCAGCCCGTGCGGACGAGCACGTCGATCAAGGACTTGACCGTGGCCCGCAGCCGGGACGGGTCCTCGTACACGCTTTCCATGACGACGTTGCCACGCGTCACCGTGACCAGGATCCGTGCCGCTTCGGCCGGCGGTACCGTCAGCAGGCCGGCGGCGTCGTCCTGCGAGAGCCGCTCCGTGAGGAGGCCTTCCAGACCGTCCAGCAGGCCGCGCAGCGCGGCCCGGATGGGTGGTGCGGCGGCCCGGACGTCGGTGGCGGTCCTGGTCGACAGACAGCCGCGGGCCGGGGTCCCCGCGGTGAGGGAGTCGATGGTGAAGTCGAAGAAGTCCAGCAGCGCCCGTCGCGGGCCGGGGCACGCGAGCCGCGCCGCGGCGTCGGCGAGGAAGGCGTCCCTGTAGTCCTCGAAGACGCGCAGGAACAGCGTCTCCTTGTCGCGGTACGCGTTGTAGAGCGAGCCGCGCTGGACGCCGGTCGCGCTCGCCAGGTCCGCCATCGACGTGGCGCCGTACCCCTGACGCCAGAAGACGTCCAGGACCTGCTCCAGCGCCTGCCTCTCGTCGAACTGACGTCGTCCTGCCATGTCCACAGCCTAATCAATCTTTGACACCCTCGTCAAAGTTTGTGAAGCTGGCAAAGATGACAGGGCTGTCAAAGATGGCGGCTCCGCCGTCGGCGCACGCCCCCGGCCGCACGACACCCGACCACCTGACACGCAATCCACGCAGGCATCAGCGCACAGAAGGAGCGAGCCCATGGCCCGCAGGCGAGTACTCATCACGGGCGCGTCCAAAGGCATCGGCCGCGCCCTCGCCGAGCAACTGGCGGAGGAAGGGCACACCCCCGTGGGCATCGCCCGCACCGCACCGCACTCCTTTCCCGGCGAGTTCCACGAGGTCGACCTCGCCGACCGGACGGCCACCGGTCAGATGCTCAGGGAGGTGACGGGAGCGGGGACGGTCGACGCCGTGGTCAACAACGTGGGCATGGTGCGACCCGCGCCCGTCGGGGAGGTGATCCTGTCCGACCTCGACGCCGTTCTCGACATGAACGTGCGCACCGCCGTCCAGATCACCCAGGCCGCCCTGCCCGGCATGCTCGAACAGTCCTGGGGCCGGGTGGTCAACGTCACCAGCCTGGTCACCCTGGGGCTGCCCGACCGAACGTCCTACGGCGCCGCCAAAGGGGCCAATGAGTTCTTGACGCGCGGCTGGGCCGGAGAGCTCGCCGCCCACGGGATCACCGTGAACGCCGTCGCACCGGGCCCGACCGAGACCGAACTGTTCCGCGAGACCAACCCGCCGGGATCGGCCTCAGCCGCCCGCTATCTGGCGACCGTTCCCATGGGAAGGTTCGGACGGCCGGACGAGCTCGCGGCCGCGATCGCCTTCCTGCTCTCCGACAAGGCGGGATTCATCACGGGTCAGATCCTCCGCGTCGACGGCGGCGCGAGCATCGGCCGCAACAGCGCCTGAGAAGGATCGTCACGAGGGGCCGGGCCGGCGCAACACGCCGTTTCGCGAGACGAGTTGAGCGGCGACTCGACACACGCGAGGGGCTCCGGGCGGCAGTCGCCGCGGCGGCCCGCGGGAGGGCCGCCGCAGTGCCGCGGGAGGTCCGCGAGAAGGCCGTCACAGCGCCGCGGGAGAGTCGCACTCACTCCAGGACCGCGCGTGCGCGCCACTCCCTTCACCCCTCCTGACGACCGGAGCCCGGCGACAGCACCGGAGCGGCCCGGTCGACGGAACACACCGCGGCGGCCGCGCCGCCCTCCGCGAATGAAGAAAAACGAATGTTCGTCTTGACGCTTCTCGCGCACGTGCCGCAGGATGGACCCCACAAAACGGAACGGTTGTTCCGGGAAGAGAGAGGCGGCATGTCCACCCTGCGAAGCGAAGGACCGGCGATCACCCGTCTCAGGCTCCCCGGGACGACGGCGCTCCGCCCACGCCCTCGACCGCCGACCCGGCGGCGCCGGACGTGGTGGCGTTCGTACTGCAGGGCGGCGGCAGTCTGTGCGCGTCACAGGTCTGCGCGCTGCGGGCACTCACGCGTGCCGGCATGAGGCCCGACACAGGTGCCCGTCACCCGGAACGCTCCAGAACGGGACCGGGCGGACCACCCCGGTCCCATCCGACGCCTCTCCTAGGTGGTTCGCCATGATCTATCCTCCCCTTCCTCTCCCCCTGCCTCCGGATGACGGGGACCGACTGAGTCTCGGGCACGGGTCACCGGACATCGGCGGCGGTACCGACAGCCGGCTGTACAGCCGGCGGCGCGGCCGGACCTCCTCACCTCTGCCACTGCACCTCGAAGAGGCCTTCCTCATCAGCCACTGCGGCAGAAGGCCGAGAGAGGGCGTGGTGCGCTTCCGGATACCGGACCTCGCCGAGGAACGTCGTCCCGGACGCTCCCGCTCGCACCGGGCCGACGTAGGGCGTCAACTCGCCGGATCCACCGGGCAGCTGAGGCTCGTCGGAGGCCGATCGGCCGCTCGGGGCACCGCCCCCCGGTCCTCCCTTGCCGTCCTCACGATCAACGGCATCACCGACGTCGCGTCCCTGGCGCGTCTCGACATCGCCGACCCTTTCCCCTGTCCCGTCGGCGACGAACAGGGTCATGCGGCGGCCACGCGCCTTGACGTCCATTTCCTCGCACGCCTGTGGAACATGGCCGTCCCGGAACGCACGCGGTGCCAGGTGCACCTGGAGGGCTCGTTCCGGGTCCTGTGGCACTGGCCGTCGGAGCGATGAGCGGCTCGCCCGAGGCCGCGGCCGATCCCCGACTCGGCCGGCACACACGGGCCGTGGGCCGGCCGGAGCGGCTTCGCCGGACGGGCGGGTTCATCCGGTCGATGCCCTCGCGCCGGCGCGCCGCCTTGATGACCGGCTGCATCGTCGGTGTGCTGGGCTTCGAACTGGTCCTGATCGCGCCCTACGCGCACCGGGCGGCAGGGCAACTGACCCACGCCCGATGGACCTGGCTACTGGCGGCCATGGCCTGCGAGACGGTCTCGATGGTGATGTTCGCCCGCCTGCAGCGGCACGCGCTCGGCACCGGCGTCCTGCGCGTCCGGCTCGGCTCGGCCGTGGCCACCGTGTTCGCGGGTAACGCCGTGGGCGCGACCCTGCCCGGCGGCAGCCTGCTCTCGATCGCCTACCGGACACGTCGGATGCGCGCGTGGGGAGCGAGCGCGTCGCAGATCGGCTTCGTCCACGCGGCCACCGGAGTTCTGAGCACGATCGCGCTCGCCTCGTTCGCCGGCGCCGGTCACATCGTGGCGGGAGACGGCTCCCAGCTCATCTCGGTCGCCGTCCAGGTCGGGGTGATCTGCGTGATCACCTGTGCCGCGCTCGCCCTGGTCCACCACCCCGTCCTGTTGCGCCGGCCTGCGCATGCCCTTCTTCGCCTGGTGCCCAGGCTGCGCCGCAGGACCGCGGCGCGGGCGTCCGTCGACCGGCTGCTCGACGAACTGGCCGCCCTGCGTCCCCCGGCCCGGTTCTGGCTGTGGGGGCTCGGCCTGGCCGTGTTCAACTGCTGCGGCGACTTCCTGTGCCTGCTGGCCGTGTGCCACGCGGTGGGTGTGTCGCCTCCGTTGAGCACGGCGCTGTTCGCCTACCTCGCCGGGATGACGGCCGCTTCAGCGGTGCCGCTGCTGCCTGCGGGGATCGGTGTTCTCGACGCGGCCCTGGTTCTCACCCTGCATCACGGTGGGGTTCCCGTCGGCGCCGCCACGGCGGCCGACCTCCTCTACCGGTCCATCACCCCCGGGCTGGTCAGCGTTGCCGGATGGGCCTTGCTGCTCCAGCAGCGCCGACGACCCGACCGCCCCCGGCACCCACGTGAAACCGGCGGAACCCCCGAAGCCGGCGATCACACCGGGGGCGTCGCGGGACCGAGCCCGTTCACCCGCAAGACATAGGACAGGCTCGCCCGGCCCGGACCCAGGCCGGACCGCAGTTCCGGTCGGGGGCCGCCGCGGACCGCTGGACGACACGCACAGCGCGGCCACGCGGTCCTCTACCCCGCCGAACTCCTTCCGGAGCAACCACTGTTCGCACGGATGTGCGCGCACGACGACACGACAGGAACGGGACCGTCAACAAAATGATCGTTCGTATGATGAGGTGCAAGATGGTGAGGATCCTGCAGACGGGATCACGCTCATGGCGCCGGACGGTGGTCGCGACCGTGGCGTTGCCGCTCGTGATCTCCCTGGCGGTGCTGGCGTACGCATGGCCCGCGTCAAGGATCGCGCCCCGTGATCTGCCCGTGGGTGTCGTAGGCACGAACCCGGCCGTCCAGAAGGCGGTCGAAGGCCTGACGGACAGCAAACCGGACGCGTTCGACCTGCGTCTCTACCCGAACCAGGAGTCGGCTCGCTCCGCCATCAGGAATCGGGAGGTCTACGGCGCCTTCGTCGTCACCGCAGGCAAGGTCACAGTGCTGGAGGCCGGCGCCGCGAGCCCCTCGGTGGCCCAGATCCTGACCACGACGGGCCGGCAACTCGCCGCCCGAGCGGATCAGTTGCACGCCAAGGTCGCCACACCGGCCACCGGCGCGTCCCGCAGGGCCACTCCGGGCGGCAGCCCGGCCCGGTCGGCGCCGAAGGTCGGTTTCCAGACGGTGGATGTCGTGCCCACCTCTGCCGACGACCCACGCGGTGTGGTCTTCAGCTCGGCGCTGCTCCCGCTCACCATCTGCAGCGTTCTGATCGCCGCGCTCGTCGCGATGACGGGCGTGCGGACGTCGGTACGGCGTCGACTCCTGGACCTGCTCGCCGCGTGCGCCGCCGCGGGTCTGGCCGCCTACCTGATCACCCAAGGCGTCCTGGGCGCCCTGCCGCACGAGCACGCCGCCACCTGGGGGGTGCTGTCCCTCACCATGCTCGCCATCAGCTCCACGAGTGTCGGCCTGATCAGCCTCATAGGCCCCGCAGGGCTGGGACTCGGTGCGGCACTCATGGTCTTCGTGGGAAACCCGTTCTCCGGCGGCACGTCCGCACCGGAACTCCTGCCCAAGGTGGTGAACGACATCGGTCAGTGGCTGCCGCCGGGTGCCGGCATGAATCTACTGCGCAGTACCGCCTACTTCGACGGCAACGGGTCCGAAGGCCACCTCGCCGTTCTCGTCCTGTGGAGCGCGCTGGGACTCACGGCAGCCGTCTTCGGCCGCCGGGCTCCCACCACCACCGGCGCGACGCCCGAGGACGTGCCCACCACCGAAGGAACGCCCCAGGAGTCCCCGGTCACGGGCGCGCCCGCGACGACTCCGCCACCGTCACCGGCCGGCCGACCGCACGGCCGACACACCGCGCACGCCGCGCACGCCTGAGGCAGACACGCGCCTCCGTGTGCCGCGCCGGGCCCCGGCGGGCACCAAGGACCCCGGAGAAGCGGAAGCGAGCCCCGGCGGGCGGACGTCCGCCCGCCGGGCCCGCGAGCATCCGGTGCGGCGCCCGGCCGGCGGAGCAGCGCCACGGGCATCCGGTGGCGGAGCAACGTGTCACGCGACGAGGGCCGACCACCTGGGTTCCCGACAGCCCCGCTGGAAGGTCAGCCGGGTGGATCGCTCCGGGGGATCGGACACGACCTCTCCCCCTCCCCCGTTTCAGGACCCCGTCGTGTCCGGCCAGAGCGCGCGCAAGGCGTCGGAAACGCCCTCGATCGTCTTCGCGTCCCCCATGGCCAACTGGAGAATGTAGCCGGGCAGTACGCACACCAAGGTGGCGGCCACCGATTCCGGGGACACCGTGCGCGCGAGGCTTCCCCTCTGCTGGTTCTCCCGCACGACATCCGTCAGGGCGGAACGCAGTCGCGTCATGAGAACGTCGAACTGTTCGGCCAGCGACGGATTCCGCAGTGATTCGGACCACGCCAGCACGGACAGTCCAGCGATGTTCTGCTCCGCGGTCTTCGTCCTCAAGATCTCCAGAACGTCGGCCATCAGGTCCCCGATGGAACTGCCGGGCCGGTCCCTCGCGACGCTGTTGACCATCGCGAGCACGTCCTGCATGTTCTCTTCGACGATCGCCGTGATCATCTCGTTCTTGCTGGCGAAATGGCGGTACACCACACCCGCCGAGAGGCCCGATTCCGCGAAGAGATCCTGCATGGAGGTCTGATGGAATCCGTCCCGCAGAAAGCAGCGACGCGCCGCGTCCAGGATCTGCGCGCGGCGGGCGTCCATGTATTCCTGCGTGACCTTGGGCATGGATCCATCCTCATAGAAAAACGAACATTCGTGTTACTCTAACATGCGGGTAGGCTTCAGCCGGCTGACCCATTCCGCCGGCGATGAACTGGCGCCCGTTCCGCACGTATTGGCCGCCCCGGGAAATTGCCTATTCCCCGATTCCCTGTCGCCGCGGCACATCGATCCGCCGGTCCCGCATCACCGCTGTCGGCCCCTTTCTCCTGCGGAGGCGCGCGGCGGGGTGCACCCGTTCCGAGCGGTGACCGCGGGCCTCACGCACCGCGCGCCCCGAGGCGCGGGGATCCCCGCACCCCAGCGCGCGCCGCCTCCCCGCCCCGGCGACCGGGAAACCACGCCGCCCGCCGCGCCCGTGACGCCCCCTTGCCCGCGGCCCGCCCGGTCCCTCCGATGGCCGGGCCGGAGGGACCGGGCGGTGCCGCTCCGCCGTCAGCGGTTGCTCGTGGTGCCGATGTCGGCGATGTGGTCGTACCGCTCCACCAGCACGAAGAGCCTGGTCTTCTGCGTGGTTCCCCCGCTGCCGAACGTCAGGGTGACGACGACCTCGTGACCGTTGCCCACGGCGCCGTTGTCGGTCACCTTCCACTGTGCCGGGACGTTCTGGGCCCGCAGGACGCCGTCGGCGCCGTTCTCGTCCTCCCAGGCCGCCAGCCGCCGGGCGAAGTCGGGCGTCAGGTAGTGCTCGCGAAGCGCCGTGGCCAGCGTGGCGTCCGAGTCCTCGTAGTCGCCCTTGGCGTCGATGTACGCGCCGTAGAAGTCGGCGACCCGGGTCACCGCTTCGCCGACCGTGCCGACGGTCGACCGCGGCGCGACGGCGGACACCTTCGCCGGGGTGGGGGCCGACGCCTCCGCCGAGACGGTGAGCCCCAGTGGCAGGGCCAGGGCGGCGACCACGCCGGCGATCAGAGCGGTGCGGCGGAGGGGCGTGCGGGCAGCCGTGTTGCTGTTCATCAGTGTTTCCCCGATTTCGTCGGATCCGGAATGGTGTCGCTGGGTGCGGGGCGGCCTCCTCACCTCTCGTGGTGCGGGGCGGCTCCGGCGACACCAGGAGCATCGGCGGCCCCGCGGTCCGGGCACAACGGACGGCGCCCCATCCGCAACGGTGGAACCGTCCCAGGCCTTTCGACCTCTCCTTACAGGGAGTGCCTGGGATGCCGTCCTGGGACGCGAGGCAGGGGGAACCGGTGCCGTCCCAGGAAGAGGTGGAGGAGTTCGCGGCACTGCTGCGGCGCCTGAAGGCCCGTACGGACCGCAGTTACGCGGCACTCGCGCGCCGCCTGAACATGAACGCCTCGACGCTGCACCGGTACTGCGCGGGGGAAGCCGTACCGCTCGACTTCGCCCCCGTGGAACGGTTCGCCGCGATGTGCGAGGCCGGGCCGGCCGAACGGATCGAGCTGCACCGGCGGTGGATTCTGGCAGTGGCGGCACGCCGACGGTCCCGGACCGCGACGGAGTCTGTGGCGGCGACGGCCCTCCCCTCCGTGACCGGGGCAGCGCCCGGCCCCTCGCCCGATCCCCGGCAGCCCCTCTCGGAAAGCCTTGCCGGTTCCTCGGAAAGCCTTGCCGGTTCGTCGCGCGAGCCCGACGCGGCGTCGCACCCCCTCTCACGAAAACCCTGGTACAGACGCCGCGTTGCGGTCACCTCCGCTGTCGTGACCGCGCTGGTGGTCACCCTGGGCACCCTGTCCGCCCTGCTGCCCGGGCACTCGTGGACCATCGGCGACGACCACCGGGCGGCCGCCACGGCCTCCGCGGGCGCACGGCACGGCTTCCCGACACCGTCCCCACCTCACTCCGGCACGCACCACCGGCCGGCCGGCACTCCCCCGGCGAAGAAACCGGGCACGGGCGGCCGTTCGTCGAGCCCTTCCACGAAGCACTCCGCCACGGCAGTGCCCACCGCCCCGCCCCTCACCTGGACCGCGAACTCCCAGGTCTGGGAGCTTGGTTGCAACCACGACTACGTCATCGGCAAGGCACCGGAGCGGGTACCGCCGCCCCCGGCTCCGCAGGACGCCGCCCCATGGGCACGCACCCAGCGCGCGGTTCACGGCGGCCAGACGCTCGTCTCCGTCTCCGTGCAGGGGCGGACGGACGCGGCTGTCGTCCTGGAAGCGCTGCGGGTACGTGTGGTGGGCCGGACCGCCCCGATGAAGGGCACCGTGTACTCCACAGGGCAGGGCTGCGGCAGTGACATGAACCCCCGCTCGTTCGCCGTGGATCTGGACAAGGACCGGCCGATCGCCCGTTCGGTGAAGGGCAGCGACAACGGAACGAACACCCCGGCGATCCGCATGCCCTACCGGGTGTCCTCGAAGGACCCCGAGGTGCTGCTGGTCGACGCCCGAACCGTCCGCTGCGACTGCCGCTGGTATCTGGAGCTCGACTGGTCCTCGCAGGGCCGCACCGGCACCGAGCGGATCGACGACCACGGACTCGCGTTCCGCACCAGCGGAATCAAGGGCCTACCGCGCTACTGGTTCGCACACGACGGCTGGACCCCTCTCACCACCTGACCAGGGTCAACGGCACATACGGCGGGGGCGGTTGAGGGCTCGCCGGAACGCCGGCCCAACAGGCCGCCGCGGCCCGCCCCATGCGCTTCTCCGTCCTGGAGCGGCAGCGCCTCGCCCTCACGAAGGGAGCCGAGTCCCGCGTGACCGGGCGGCCGGTCGTCGCGATGCGGCCGGAGCGGGGCGGCCTGGCGGGCACCGCGTATCTCGCCGCCACCGGTGAACCGCTGCCGCCGCGGGTCGAGGGCCGCGCCAGCCGGACGGCCCGGTCGTCGTGGTCTCCGCCGCCTGGGTGGACCCTGACGCCGCCCGAACTCCACAAGATCGACATGCTCTTCCGCGAGAATCGTCTTCCACTGGAGAGTGGACGAGCGCGATCTCCCGCGGGTCCCGACCGCCGGACCACCCTTCGGACACGCTCTGTCACCACTGGTCACCCGATCGACGGTCTCCTCCAGGCGGCTGATCGCTGACCGGGGCAACGCGGGGGGCAGCAACGCGAGTTGATGATCGGCCCGAACCGTCTGCGAGGAACCATGACCGCGACACCCGCTGATGAGCGAAGCACCTACGACGTGATCGTGCTCGGGGCGGGGCCGGTCGGACAGAACGTCGCCGACCGCGCCCACGCCGCGGGCCTGTCCGTGGCGGTCGTGGAGCGTGAACTCGTCGGCGGGGAATGCTCCTACTGGGCCTGTGTCCCCAGCAAGGCCCTGCTCCGGCCCGTCCTCGCCGTGGCGGACGCCCGGCGCGTCGACGGCGCCAAGCAGGCCGTCACCGGTCCGATCGACACGGGCGGCGTCTTCGCCCGCCGCGACCGGTACGTGGCCGACTGGGACGACTCGGGCCAGGCCCGGAGGGTCAGATCCACCGGCGTCGACCTGTTCCGCGGCCACGGCCGTCTCGACGGCCCCCGTCGCGTCTCGGTCACCAGGCAGGACGGCACACGCGAGATCCTCGGCGCCCGGCACGCCGTGGCCATCGCCACCGGAAGCCTTCAGGCACTGCCTGACATCCCGGGTATCGCGGAGGCCCGGCCCTGGACCAACCGGCACGGCACCGACTCCAGTACCGTGCCGGCCCGGCTCGCCATCGTCGGCGGAGGCGGCGTCGCGGTCGAGATGTCCACCCTCTGGCAGGGGCTCGGCTCGCAGGTCACCCTCCTCGCGCGACGCCGCCTGCTCCCCCGTATGGAACCCTTCGTCGGAGACCTCGTCACCCGGGGACTCACCGAGACGGGCGTGGACGTCCGCGACGGCGTCCAGGTCACGGGCCTGCGCCGTCCCGACACCGGTGGAACCGTCACCCTCACACTCGATGACGGCAGCGAGATCGAAGCCGACGAGATCCTGTGCGCGACCGGACGGACTCCGGCCACCGGCGACATCGGCCTGGACACCGTCGGCCTCACCCCTGGCGCGTGGCTGGACGTCGATACGACGTGCCTGGTCGAAGGAGTCGACGGCGACTGGCTGTACGCGCTGGGCGACGTCAACCACCGTGCCCTGCTCACACATCAGGGCAAATACCAGGGCCGCACCGCCGGCGACGCGATCGGTGCCCGGGCCGCCGGAGAGCCGTTGGACGACAGCGCCTGGGGCGACCACGCCACCACCGCGGACCAACACGCCGTCCCCCAGGTCTTCTTCACCGACCCGGAGGCGGGCTCGGTCGGACTCACCGCCGAGCAGGCGACCGACGCCGGCCACCGCTGCACCACGATCGATCTCGACATGACCGCCGCCCAGGGAGCGAACCTGTACGCGGACGGCTACCAGGGCCACGCCCGGATCGTCGTCGATCTCGACAGGGAAGTGCTGCTCGGGGCGACCTTCGTCGGCCAGGGAGTGAGCGAACTGCTGCACTCGGCGACCGTCGCGGTCGTCGGTGAGGTCCCCCTCAAACGGCTGCGGCACGCCGTCGCCTGCTTTCCGACCATCAGCGAGATCTGGCTCTTCCTGCTCGCCGCCTACCAGCAGCGGAAGGACAACTGACCGGACGGGCAACCTCGTCGTGACCCCAATTCCTTCAACGCTCCGGTCAGCGGTCCACCTCGGGCAGGTGGGCCAGGCCGGTGTCGTGCAGGATGCGGTCGACGGTCTCGTGCAGGGTGCTGTCGGCACCGATCACGGTCTCGGTGCCGCCGGGCAGCAGGTCACGCGGCCGGAACCACTCGCGCAGCTGCGCCTCGCTGACGTCGTCCGCGATCGGCTTGGTGGTGTGCCGCGCAAGTGATTCCTCGAACGGGACGTCCAGGTAGTAGCCGTGGGTGGGGCCGCGGTGGTCGGCGCGCAGCGCCGTGAGCATGGCGCCGTAGTGGTCGGCGTAGAGGATTCCTTCGACGACGACATGGAAACCCGCGTCCAGGGCGTAACGGGCGGTCAGCCCGATCAGTCCGATGTTCGCCGCGCCGGGCCGGTCCCGTTCGCGCAGCACGATGCGGCGGAGGTTGTCCTGGCCGACCACGGCCAGGCCGCGCCCGAACCGCTCGCGCAACCCGGCCGCGACGGACGACTTCCCCGAGGCGCTGTTGCCACGCAGCACGACCAGCCGGGTCTCTTCGGTTCCCACCATCACGGCGACCACGTTATCGGCGGCCCGGGCGCGATCGACACCCGTGCCGAACCGGCAGGGCCGCCACCCGCTCGCCGAGCCCTTCCAACCCGGGTCCAAAAATTCCGCCGCGCGGGGCGCCCGCATCCCGTACTCTGGACGAACCGACGCGGGGTGGAGCAGCTCGGTAGCTCGCTGGGCTCATAACCCAGAGGTCGCGTGGTTCAAATCCCGCCCCCGCTACGAGGATCCGGCCTTCGGCGACACGATGTCGCCGGGGGCCGGAGTCGTTGCGGAGCTGCGCTCCCGTGCCGTACCCGACAGCCACACAACCCCGTCCGACAGGGCGAAGGCGGCGGCCTCGTCGACCGTCGTCACTCGGCCGGGGCGGCACGGCAGCCGGCCGACAACCCCACGACGGCCAGGTCCTCCGAAGCGTCCATGCCCTGCCCAAGACCCTGCCCAAAGCCCTGCCCGAGCCCCGGAGACGATCTGGAGCGAGGGGTAGCGGTACGTGACTCGTTCGCGCCAGATTCAAGGGTGAACCGTGCGGAGCCGGCGAGGGAACAACCGGCGACCTGGCCCGATCTGCACGGCGCGACACCCGCCTGCACCCCGCCCCGCCCCGCCCACGCACCGGCGCACGGCCCGGCACCTGCCCTCCGCGGCCAGGTCCGAACGGCGCAGGGACAGGCGGGAGTCGAGCGACGTACGGACCGGGGCGTGCGCCCTCAGGTGAGGAGCGGGACGTGACGGGAGCAGCGAGCACCACGCGACTCGCGGAGGACGACCCCGGTGTCCGGCGAGCGGGGTCATCGGTCGGGTTCCGGTGGCGCCCGACGCGTGCTACGCGAACACGCCGAACCCCTGTGGCACGTCCGACCGTTCGAGCGCGTTCCCGCCGTGGACGGTGACCGTGATCGCGGCCTGTTCACCAGGAGGAAGGCTCCAGGTCGCCGAGCAGAGACAGACGTCCCCGAGGAGGTCCAGCTCGAAGAGTTCCGGCAGGCCGTGCGCCTTGGAAGCCTCCGGACGGATGTCGAACTCGGTCCCTTCCCGGTGGGCGTGGGTGCCGGCCGGCAGGCTGAACGACACCGCCCGACACCGCGCCGCCCTGTCCGATTCGTCGGTGACCGTCAACCGGAAAACCCCATGGCCTGGGGCGGGTTCCGCCACGAGCGCGCAACCGGCCTTCCAGAGTTGTCGCGCCTTGTACCGCATGGGCTCACGAGTGCCGGTCACGTCGGTCGGTTCCTCCGGGCTCGGGGCGGCCCAGGCTGTCACACCCAGAAGGGCCGAACGGGCGTGCCAGGCCGAAAGGCGAGTGGCCGTCCGGCTGTCGCTCCGGACCCGGTACACCGGCTCCGACCAGCGTCGACGGAAACACCGCGGCAGCCGGCGACGGCGCTCGCCCGGCCCCGACCCGGTGCCCCGGCTCGGGGCCGGGCTTCCGGCAGTTGTCCTGTTCCCGGTACTGGCGCGGGCCCTGCCCGCGTCTCGGCCCGACGACGGTGCGGAACTCCGCTTCGGCCTGTGCCCGTACGCGTTCGACCGCTGTCCGCCAAGCAGTTGGAGCCGTCCGCTGTTGGAACCGTCCCATGTTGGAGCCGTCCGCCGTCTCCCCTCATCGCAGGACGACGGCTGCTGACGCGCGCGGGTCGCGCGCCCGCCGGTGCGCGGGGGCGGATGCCACGGAAACCGGACGGACCCGACCGGCAGTTCCCCCGGGTTCCCGCGGCATCACAACGACTCACTCACGCGTGCGGCTCAGCTGAAGACGAAGGGTCCCGGTGCCTGCGCGGCGGTCGACGTGCAGGTGACGGTGATGCCGAAGATGACCATCTTCAGCGAGCCCTTGTAGAAGTCCAGGCTGTCACCGACGGCCACGGTGCCCGGCAGCGGGCCGACACTGACCGCGCCGCCCGCGGGGATGGCCGGGTTCGCGGTGCCGCTGAAGACCCGGTCGGCGCCGGTCGAGTTGGTCATCGTGAGCGTGGAGTTGATGGAGTTCGCGGACAGCGCGAGCGGGGTCGTGATGGCCGTGGAACTGAGGGTGACGGTCGCCGAGGTACCGCTGACCTGGGTGGCGGTCAGCGTGGCCGTGCCGCCGCCGAAGATGCCGCAGGTGGCGGTGATGGTGGCGGAACTCGGGGTGACGGCCGCGTTCGCGGCAGGTGCGAGGGCCAACGCCGTGGCGGCGAGGACCCCCGTCGTCAGTGCCGCACCAGTGGCTAATCGCTTCATGGAGATCGGGCTCCCTTCCCGTTACGTGGGAATGCCATGGAGGGACGGCGACCCCGGACCGGGTGGGTGCGGACACACCGCGAGGTCGATCTGACAGAGTGTCAGAACTTACCGTCCCATTGACGCGCGGGCGACACGGGCCGACAAGGTTGAAATCCGGCCGACTCCGGAGGCGACCACCTCGACGTCGGCGTTCCGCGCCGAGGGAATAGGGTGTCGCGGGTGCGGGAGCCCGGACCGCCAGGTCGCCGCGCGCGTCGAGGGCCGCGACCCGTCCCCGCCCCGGCCCACGTGCGCGGCCGGGCGGACCGCGCCGCATCGGCCTCCGGCGGAACGCCGGCGACACCCTGGAGGTGCACCCCGTGACGGATACTCCTGGCCCGCGGACCGACCCGGCACGCGCGATGTTCGAAGCCGACTCCGCCTCGCGCGGGCTCGGCATCGAGTTGCTGGAGACGGGAGGCGGGGCGGCGGCGGTGCGGATGACGGTGACCGCGGGGATGGTCAACGGGCACGGCATCGCCCACGGCGGTTTCGTCTTCACCCTCGCCGACACGGCGTTCGCGTGCGCCTGCAACAGCTACGGGCCGGTGACCGTCGCCTCGGGCGCCGACAGCTCCTTCACGGCCCCCGCCAGAGAGGGCGACGTTCTGACCGCGACCGCCCGCGAATGCGCCCGGTACGGCCGGAGCGGGATCTACGACGTGACCGTCACGCGCGGCGACACCGTCATCGCCGAGTTCCGCGGGCGCAGCCGGGTCATCGGGGACCCACCCGAGTAGGCGGCGCGCTCGAACCCGGGAGGACAGCCCCCGGGCGGCCGGTCCCTGGTCATGAGCGGCCAGGGACCGGCCGGACGCCGGCGGCTCCCATGGCGGCCGGAACCTCCCTCGGCGCCGGACCGCTTCGCGGCGCCGGTGTTCTCAGGCGGCGGCGAGCTGTGGCTCCGTGCGGACGGCGAGGCGCCCGGTGCGCGCGAGCGCCGCGACCGAGGCCGCGCACGTCAGCCCGGTGGCCGCCAGGACGAACCAGACCAGCCGGAGGGCCGCGTGGTCCTCGGCGTAGTCCCACAGGGCTCCGGTGGCGAGATTGCCCAGGGTGATCCCGAGACCGGAGACGGTGTTGTACAGGCCGTAGTGGGTGGCGACCAGCCGGTTCCCGGAGAGCGCGACGACCGTGTCCATCTCCAGGGGGTAGACCACCGCGCTGCCGGCCGCGAGCAGCGCGACCGCCGCCACCAGGCAGGCGAGTACGGCGACGGCGGCGTCCGGGGGCGTGAGGGCGAGGGGGAGAAAGGCGAGGCCCATGACGGCCAGTCCGCGCACCAGTGCCTGGGCGGGGCTCCAGCGTCGCTCGGCCCAGGCGGTGAGTCTGAGCTGACCGACGACGGCTACGGCCGCGGACACGACGAAGAGGCCGCTCGTGATCCATGCGCCCCGGCCGCCGAGAGCGTCGGCCGCGGCGAGCGGCAGGGCCAGATAGACCTGGAAGGTCAGGACGTAGGCGCCGATCATCGCGATGGAGAAGAGCAGGAAGGGCCGGTTGGTCACGACCGTGCGCCACTGGGTGAGGACCGGTTCCCGTGCGGCGGTGGTGGTCCGGCCGCGGGCGGGCAGCGCGTGGGCCTGCAGGGCGGTGAGCACGGCGAATACGGCGGCCGCGACCGTGCAGACGAGACGGAAGTCGGCGGCCAGCAGGGCGAGTCCGACGAGCGGGCCGAGCAGCATGCCCGCCTGGTAGTAGACGTTGAACGTGGCGAACGCGTCCACGCGGCGGTCACCGGCCTCCTGGGCGAGGTAGGACCGGACCGCCGGGTTGAAGAGGGCGCCCGCGAAGCCGGTGGCCGCCGACGCCGCGATCAGGGCGGGAAGGCTGTCGACCCAGCCGAGCAGGCCGAAGCCCACGGTGCGCAGCAGACAGCCCGCCATGATCGGGACCTTGTGGCCGAAGCGGTCGGCGATGGTCCCGCCGATGAGGAACATCCCCTGCTGGGAGAAGTTGCGCACGCCCAGGACGAGACCGACCGCCCAGGCGGCGAGGCCCAGGCCGTCGGCGAGGTGGGCCGCCAGGTAGGGCATGAGCATGTAGAAGGCGAGGTTGATGGCGAACTGATTGAACATCAGCAGTCGTGCGGCGGGGCCGAAGGAGAGCGTCTGCTGCCAGAGGGTCTTCATCGTGCGGCTCCCGCGAGGGCTTCGGTGGTGTCCGCCCGACCGGACGCGGCGGCCAGCGGGTCGGTGACGTGGGTGCAGCGTGTCCAGCGGGTCACGACCCGGTCGCCGGGACGGCCGATCTCGTCGGGATCGTCGGCCGGCGGGTGCCCGAGCAGATCGTGGGACCGGCAGTAGGCGTCGTCGAAGACGGTCCCCACGTACCGCTGGGGGCCGTCGGGGAAGACCGCGACGATCCGGTTGCCGGCGGGCCGGGTGCGGGCCAGCCAGCGGGCGACGAGCGCGACGGCGCCCGCGCTCCAGCCGCCGGTGGCGTAGTGGTCGCGGGCCAGGCGCCGGCAGGCCCACACGGCCTCGGGGGCCGCGACCCAGTGGACCTCGTCGAACAGCTCGTAAGCCACGTTGCGGGGATGGATGCTGCTGCCGAGGCCGCGCATCAGCCGGGTCGCCGGGGGCTGGCCGAAGATCGTCGATCCCGTGGTGTCGACCCCGACCACCCGCAACCCGGGGTGGAAGCCGCGCAGGACGGACGCGATGCCCGCGGAGTGGCCGCCGGTGCCGACGGAGACGACCAGGGTGTCGACGCGGCCGAGCTGTGCGACGAGTTCACGGGCCAAGGGCGCGTAGGCGGCCACGTTGTCCGGGTTGTTGTACTGGTCGGGGCACCACGCGGCGGGGCGCTCGGCCAGGAGTTCCTCGACCCGGTGACGGCGTGCCTCCTGCCAGCCTCCGACGGGGTGGGGCGTGGTGACGAGGTCCACCGCGGCACCGTACGCCGCGAGCAGCCCCGTCATGAGCGGTTCCATACCGGGGTCGGTGACGACGGTGACCGGGTGGCCGTAGGTCGCACCCGCCAGCGCGAGACCCAGCCCGAGGGTGCCGGAGGTGGACTCGATGATCCCGGCGCCCGGGACCAGCAGGCCGCGTTCGCGTGCCGCACGGACCATGTGCAGGGCCGCGCGGTCCTTGATGCCGCCGGGGTTCCGGCCCTCCAGCTTGACCCAGAAGCCGCGTTCGCCGCTGGTGAAGGGGGCGCCGATCCACAGGACCGGGGTGTCACCGACCAGTCCGGCCGGCGTGTGCAGCGGGGGCTTGGCGTCGGCCCGGAGCCGGGCGGGTGGGTTGAGGGGCGGTGTCGTCGGATTCATGGCGTGGTTCTCCCGCGGCGGACGGCCTCGAAGGGGCGCCGGCCGTTGAGTAGGGGAAGGAGGCGGACAGCTCGGCGGCCGTCGCCGCCGCGGACACGTGCTGTCCGCGGGGGCGGCCGGGGCCGCTCAGGTCCGCCACACGCCCAGTCGCGCGCACTCCCGCTGGGCGGAGGCGAGGGGTGGTGCCGGATGCCGGCACGGACGCTCCCCCGGCGGGGCCGGCCGCCGCTCGACGCTGTCGGCCGGCACGAGAGTGTGGAGGGCCGCGGCGAGGGTGACGGCTCGCGGCGGCTGCACGGTCGGCTGGTCCAGTCCCTGGCAGTGGCCTCCGTGGTCCCGCGTGGGGTTCAGCCCCGGCACGCGCGACTCGGCGGCTTCGTGCTGTCCGCTCGGCGCGCAGGAGGAACCCGAGACGACGAGGAGCGCGTCCGCCCGGTGGGCACCCTCGGGCGTGGAGCCGTGGGCACAGGCCAGCAGGTGCACCAGGACGGTCAGGATCATCGCCGGCAGCGCCCCGGCCCGTCGCGCGGGACGGCGCTCACGGTGCACCGACCGAATCCTCATGACCACACAAAATAGTCGATCCATCACGATGTGCGTGTTTAGAGGGATTCCTTGTGGCGCCGCCCTGCCCAGGGATGAACCGACCCCTTGCCTGAGCTATCGAATATCGATAGATTTCCATCGCCATTCGATGGAAGGAAGAGTCGTGGGAAAGCTGACCGTGCGTGCGTTGCGCGCCGTGCTCGTGGTGGTGCTCACCGGCACCGTGTTCGTACAGGCGGGGATGGTGTGGGCGTTGGCCAGCGGGAAGGACTCGGAAGACGGGTCACTCCCGCTGACCTCGCTGCGCGTGATCACGATCCTGGGCATGGTGTCGGCTCAGGTCGCTCTGGTCTGCGTATGGCGACTGGTGACGATGGTGCGGAGCGGAACCGTGTTCTCCCTCCGCGCCTTCCGGTACGTGGACGCCGTGATCGGAGCGATCGTGGCGGCCGCCCTCTTGTGGTTCGCCGTCACGGCCGTCAACGCCCCGGGCCAACGGGACGACCCGGGAGTCACCCTCATCATGGGCGGCATCGGCCTGGCCATCCTGGGGGTCGCGCTCATCGTGCTCGTCCTGCGGATGCTGCTCACCCAGGCCGTGGCGCGCGACGTCGAGGCCACGCGGATGCAGGCCGAGCTCGACGAGGTGATCTGATGCCGATCGCCGTCGACATCGACGTCATGCTGGCCAGGCGGAAGATGTCCGTGGGGGAACTCGCGGACCGCGTGGGGATCACGCCGGCCAACCTCGCCGTACTCAAGAACGGCCGCGCCAAGGCGGTGCGCTTCGCCACGCTCGCCGCTCTGTGCGAGGTGCTCGCATGCCAGCCGGGCGACCTGCTGCGCTGGGAGACCGAGGACCCCGCCGCCGGATGACGTCCTCCTCGTGCCGCCCTGTCCGACTCTTCCGGCGGGGCGGGCGAGGGACTCGGTCGAGCCGCCGACTCCGCTCCAGGGCCGAGGACTTCTGGTGTCACGACTCCAGGACACCGGCCCGCAGGCGCCCGGGGCCGGCCGGGCGGGTGGCGGCCCGGAACCTCTCCGGCCGGTGACCGTCGCCCGGCCGTCAGGTGATCGTGCCCAGATCGGTGCCCGTCCAGTGCTCCGGCCGCATCCGGACCACCACATGGTCGGCGAGTTCGGCCTCGGCCCATGCCGTGTAGCGGTCGAGGACTTCGCCGCTCAGGTATCGCGCGGCCAGGTCGCGGTGAGCGGTGGGGCCGGGCTCGGTGACGTCCGTGACGGGACCTTCGACGGACACGTACCGAGGCGTGGGTTCACTCCGCTCCACCAGGAGGCTGAACCGGCCGCTCGCCCTGATCAGACGCAGTTTGCGCGAGTGCGCGCCGGTGAGGATCCACGGCATGCCACCGGGGCGGTAGCCGTACCAGATCGGTACCAGCAGCGGTCCGCGGCCGGGCCCGGCGTCGACACCCAGCGCGGCGACGCGCGGCTGCGCCAGGAAGGCTTCGCGTTCTTCACGTGAGAGTGCCATGCGTCCGACTCTAGGCCGGGCGCTCACCGTCCCCCGATGCGTTCGGCCGCCATCTCGGCGATCATGACCGTGGGTACGTCGGTGTTTCCGCTGACGAGGGTCGGCATGACCGAGGCGTCGACGACGCGCAGTCGCTGCACTGCGTGGACCTCCAGGTCCGGACCGACGCCGAGTCGTCCCCGGTACCCATGGCACAGGTTCCCATCGATGGTAGGCCGTGGCGCTCCGTGTGCGGACGTGCTCTTCAAGGGCCGCGTCGGTGACGCCGTCCGGCCGGTCCGGGTCGGCGCCGACCGGCAGGTACGGCCCGGTGAGACGGTCGGCGAACGATGCGCGGCGGGCGATGTCCATGACCGCTCTGAGTCCGGCGAGCATGACCGGCATGTCCCTCGGTACGTCGACGTAGCGGGGATCGATCCGCGGCGGGGTCAGCGGATCGGCCGCCGCGAGACGGACGGTGCCGCGGGTCCGCGGGGTGGGGGGCAGCAGGTGACGGAGTCCCTGGCCGCGGGCCCGCTCACGGCACACGAACGACGTCTGCGCACGCAGCGCATGAGCGGCCTGGTGGAATCCCTCCTCAAGGAAGGGCTTCACGACCCGCGGATCGACACCGCGCCGCTGTCGGTCGCGGTCGTGGCGCCGTCGGCGAGATGCTGACGAGCTGGTCCAACGGAGTTCTGGACCTCTCGCGGGAGGAGCTGGTGGACCAGGGGCCTTCTCGTCTTCGAGGCCCTCACCGCGCACGTCTCGGCGGCCTGGGGGAAATGACACCGCGCCCGACGGCTTCCGGCGGGCCTCCGCTCCATGGGCGTGTCCTCACCGTGGCGTGTCGGCGCCGCGCCGGCCGAGGCTCCGCAGCACCTCGGCGATGTTGGCCCGGTACGTCCGCAGCGCCCGCAGGCCCGCGGTGTAACGGTCGCGGTGCCGCGCGATGTCCGCGGCCTGCTCGCGCGCCCGGACGGCGTGCCACAGTTCGGCCGTGTGATGGCGACGCTTGCAGGTGACGTCCGCGACCGCGGTGGCGCGCTCCCGTCGCGTGTGCCGGGTGTTGCCGTCACTGCCACGGGCCCACACGCCGTCCGTGTACGCGGCGACGGGGTCGGAGTAGCGGGTGAATCCCTGTTCCGTCACACAGCGGGACCACGCCTTCCACGCCGCGCGGAGACGCGGGTCGCGCTTGACCGCCCTGTCCACCTCGGCCGCACGCGTGGTCGCGTACAGCCAGTCCCGCCCGATGTCGATGTCACGCATCAGCCGCCGGTTCGCCTCGGTGTCGCAGGCGGGCAGGGCCGCGTACTCGACGGTGGTCATCCGGCGCCCCTTCGGCCGGGAGACCTCCTGCTCCGCCGGGTCCCAGCCATAGCCCCATCGACGGGCGGAGGCGAGATCGAGGACACCGTAGTCGGTGCCGACCGCGGTGGCGACGACGGGATCGCTGGGGAAGCGGGGGTCGAGCGGGAAGTCTCGATGCCCGTGTTCCGCCATGCACTGCCGGATCAGCAACGCCTTTGCCCGCTGCGACCGTTGATAGTCCCGCGGCGTGTACCTGTAGCGGTCGGCGGGGAGGGGGCCGAGGTCCGACGCCGTGCTGACGGCCTGCGGACGTTCCGGACCGGAGGCGCAGATCGCCGTCAGCAGTGCCGCCCCCGCCACGGCACCCAGCCGCCGCCCCCGCTTCGTCATACGACGGGATGGTACTGCCCCGGCGGACGGCGTTCGCCGGCGCCGCGACGCCCCAGGACCCTCCCGCCGCGGTCCGCCGGGCCGGTGGACGGGTCCGTACCTCGTGTCACCTCCGCCAGAACAGGTGGTGCGTGACCCCGCTGGCGCTGGGCACGACCTCCAGCCGGAACCGGTCGAGCAGTTCGTCGGGCGACCTCCACAGCCGGATCCCGGAACCCAGTTCCACCGGCGCCACGGCCACGTGCAGGGTGTCGACGAGGTCGGCGTCGAGGAACTGCCGGACGGTACTGACCCCGCCGCCGAGTCGGACGTCCTTGCCCTGGGCCGCCTCTCGTGCGCGTTCGAGAACACTGAGCGGGTCGCCGTCGACGAAGTGGAACGTCGTGTCGGAGAGCGTGATCGACGGACGTGCGTGGTGGGTCATGACGAACACCGGGGTGCGGAACGGGGGTTCGTCACCCCACCAGCCCTGCCAGTCGTGGTCGCGCCAGGGCCCGCGCTGCGGACCGAACTTGTTGCGGCCCATGATCTCGGCGCCGATGTTGCGAGCGAAGTCCCGCGTGAAGTAGTCGTCGAGGCCGCGGCTCCCGCCGGGGTCGGTGCGCATGGGCCAGCTCGCCGTGGCTCCGGCCCAGGCGAACAGCCTCTCGGGATGTTCGGCGTCGCCGAACGGCCTCTCCAGACTCTGGTGCTCACCGGCACCGATTCCGTCCCGCGAGACGTTGAAGTTCATGACTCTCAGCAGCTGATCCACGCGTTTCCTCTTCGGCTCTTGTCGCAACTCGGTGTGGCGGGGTGCCTCACATCAGTACGTCGAACGAGACGTACCCGAATCGACACCGGCCCGTCCGGCCGACGGCCGCACGACCGTCGTGACCCGCCCTGCGCGGCTCCTCGGCACCCATGACAACGCGAGCGTCCGGTACACGGCACGGGTCAGCGACGAGGCGGCTCGCCGGATCCGGGTGAGTGACCGGACGACCTGGTTCCGCGCCCGCAGGTGACCGATCCGGGCTGCGCCGCGGGAGGACCGGCGTGGCGGCCGTCCTGACCGGCACGCTCGACGGCCTTCGTGGCCCGGCGGCGGACCGCGACCACGGCGACGTCGTCCTGTACCTCTCCGCCCGCGTGGACCGTCAGATCACTCATGAGGTGCTCGATCAGGTGGTGTGGTTCGTCCTCGGCGACGAGCGCGAATCGGTCGAGCGCGGGGTAGAACACGCCCTCCCCGTCCCGGGTCTCGAGAAGGCCGTCGGTGTGCAGGAGCAGTGTGTCGTCCGGCTCGAAACGGAAGGTGTTGACCTGATAGGCCGTCCGCTCTCCGCCCAGGCCGAGCGGCGGCGCCGGCTCCGGCACTTCCAGGAGGTCCACGTCCTCGCCGTGCGAACGCATCGAGTCCGGGTGTCCGCAGCTGATCACCCGGACGACGGGGAAGTCGTCGGGTACCTCCAGGACGAGAGCCGTGATGAACCGCTCCGACGCGTTCGCGTCCGTCTCGGCGACCTGCTCGACCCTGCGGCGCACTCCGGCGTCCAGGGACACCGCGACGTGCTCCAACCGCACCTCGCGGTGGGCGACTTCGCGGAACGCGCCGATGACGGCCGCCGCGTCGTCGACGGCCGCCAGACCGTTGCCCCTCACGTCACCGATCAACATGCGGACCGTGTGACCGACCCGTTCCGCCGCGTACACGTCTCCGCCGATGTGCGCGTGGGCGGCGGCCGAACGGTAGGCCGTGGCGATCTCCAGCCCCGCCAGGCGACAGGGCAACGGGGGCAGCAGCGCCTTCTGCGCCGTCTCCGAGACGCGGCGGACCGCGCAGAGTGTCCGGTGGTCCCCGTCCCGCAGGCGCCGGAACACCAGGACCAGGGCGCAGACGACCAGCAGGCCCAGGACGTCGATCGGGAGAATCGGCGAGCGGGGCAGACCGTCGTCGAGGTCGACCGCGACGACGCCCAGACAGGCCAGGACCGTCATGCTGACGGTCGTCCATGCGTTGTCCACCGCGGCCGTGAGCGCCGGCACCGCCACCAACAGCACTTCCAGGTGCACGTCAGCGGGGACGATCACGCCCCACAGGGTGACCCCCAGCAGTACGACCGAGGCCACCGCGACCGCGATGAACGCGCGGATCCGTATCGCCGGGAGGTCGACCGCGGGTGCCGCTGCGGTCGCGGTGGCGTGCGCGCTTGTCAGCGTGCCTGTCTGCTTGATCACGAGAACCTCCTGTCAGGTGCGCCGTGGGACCGGTCCGGCCTCCGGACGGGGCTGCCGGGACCGACGTGGAGCCACGGTCGTACCTCATGTCGTTCCGGTCGTCCCGACGCGGCCGACGGACCGTCGAGCGGGCCGACTTGAGCGCTGGATCGCGGTCGATCTCGGGTGAGGGACGGAGCCGGAGGCCCGGTCGTCGGGCCGTCATCTCGGTATGCCGTCGTGAAGTTCCGCGACGAGTGCGGCGTTGTGCGCGTGGTCGACCGGGACGTCGATGACCGTGATGCCGGGGTCGCGGCGTCCGGCCGGATCAAGGGAAGCGCGCAGTTCGGTCTCGAAGGCGTCCATCGTCCCGGTCCGGATTCCTCTGGCGCCGAACGCGCGGGCGTACAGGGCGATGTCGCAGGCCCGGGACCGGACGGCGGAGGCTCCGCCGTATCCGCGGTGCTCCCCGCACGTCGCCATGTGGCAGGCGTTGTCCCGCATGACCACATGCGTGGCGTGAAGGCCCAGACGCGTGGCGGTCTCGATCTCCGCCGCGCTGGACAGGAAGCCGGCTTCCCCGGTGATCGACACCACCTGTCGTCCCGGCCGCAGCAACGCGGCGGTCATCGCGCGGGGCAGGGCCGCTCCCGGTGTCTCCGAACCGCAGGAGAGCAGCAGTCGGTGCGGCTGATGTCCCCGCAGATGACGGGCCATGTGGAGATGCGAGCCGGTGTCCGACACCACGGTGGCGTCGTCCTCCACGATGTCCGCGATCTTCTGGGCCAGCGCGGCCGGATCGAGGCCGGCCGCACTGGCCGGTGCCGCTCTGGCCTGCTCGACGAGGACGGCCCGGGCGGCGCGCTGCTCCGCCAGGGCGGCGCGGGTGAGGTCACCGACCGGGTGTCCGGCGAGCCTCCCGGACAGCTCACCGACCGTCGCGGCCACATCGCCCCGCAGTTCCAGCGCGGGCTGGTAGTGGCTGCCGACGACGGCGGGCACCGCGTCGATGTGGACGATCGTCCGGGTCGGGTCGGCGTTCCACAGGGCCGGGTCGTACTCCACCGGGTCGTAGCCGACGGTGATCAGGACGTCGGCGTGCCCGACCATGACGTCCCCGGGCTGATCCCGGAAGAGGCCGACGCGACCGGCGTACTGCTCCTCCAGCAGGCGTGGAACGATGCCGGCCGCCTGGAAGGTCTCCACCACGGGAAGCCCGCTGACACCGATCAGCTCACGCAGCGCGGTGCACGCCTCGGCATCCGCACCCCGCAGGCCGACCAGGAGGACGGGCTGCCGCGCGGCGCGGACGATCTGCGCCGCGCGGTGGATGCATTCGGCGGGCGCGGGCCCGTACGAAGGGTGCCTGTGCGGCTGGACGACGGTGGCCGCGGTGGGTGCGCCCGCGATGTCGGCGGGCAGGACCACCGCCGCGGCGCCGCGGGGTGGGGTGACCGCCGCGCGCAGGGCGTTGGCGACGGCTTCGGGGACCTGGTCGGGATCGTGGACCTCGCAGGTGTACGTGGTGAGCAGCCGTAGCGCGGCGACGACGTCCGGCGACCGCCGGGCTCGCTCCGACCGGTCCCGGCAGGCCGCGGTGCCACAGACGGCGATCACGGGGTGCTGTTCCGTCGTCGCCCTCAGCAGAGCGGTCAGCAGATCGGTGGTGGCCGCCCCCGAGCCGGCCAGAACCGCTCCGGGAGTGCCGGTCAGCAGCCCGACGGCGGCGGCCATCACGGCGGCGCTGTTCTCGTGGCGGCACAGGACGAGCTCGGGGCCCGCGACGGCCAGGGCGTCCTGAACGGCGTCGGTCCCCGCTCCGGGGACACCGAAGACGTACGGCACGCCGTACTGCGAGAGGGTCTCCACCACGCGTTGGGCCGCGCCGATGAGTGGGATGGACATGCGCCCGCCGCCCTTCTTGAGTCTCGTGTCCGCGCGACAGTGGCGCGGTGGCGGCACGGGGAAAACGATCAGGTGCGCCCCTTGCCGGTCCCCTCGGTTCCGCGGTGCGTCGCGTCGGTTCCGCGGTGCGTCGCGCCAGGCGGGCCCGGCGGCGGCCCGCGGGTCCACGCCGGTGCCGCATCACCGGTAACCGTAGGCACGACCGACCGCCCGGGGGCATCACGTGAATGCGTAGTCCTGCCCGGTCGCGGTGTCAGCGACCGGCTTCGTCCGCGGACATCGGCTGGTCACCTTGGAGCAGCCGGGCTAGCTGAGTACGCGTGGTGACCCTGAGCTTCCGGAAGACCTTGCGCAGGTGGTAGTCGACCGTGCTGGCGCTGATGAACAGTCTCACGGCGATCTCGGGGTTGGTGGCTCCCTCGGCCGCCAGCATCGCGACGCGTCTTTCCTGAGGGGTGAGCTGGTCCCCGAACCAGGACCGGCGCCGGTCGGTGGGCTCACCGGCGGCCGACAGTTCGTTGCGGGCGCGTTCGGCGAAACCCTCCATGCCGAACCGCACGAACATCTCGTGTGCCTGTCGTAGCTGCTCGCGTGCCTCGAGGTGGCGGCGTCCGCGGCGCAGCCACTCCCCGTAGAGAAGATGAACGCGGGCCACCGCGGCTCGCAGCCGGGTGCGCTCGAACCGCTCCAGCGCCGTGCGGTACAGGTCCTCCGCATCCGGGCCGTCGGCCAGGAGGGCCCGGCACTGGGCCTCGACACCCGCGGCCCAGTGGCTGGAACAGGGCCCGGTCGTGCGGCGCAGTTCCCGGAGCGCCTCGTCCGCCACCTCCCGGTCTCCGGTACGCACGGCCGCTTCGACGAGCTCGGCCAGCGCCCAGTTGCGGATCCGCTGGACACTGGAATCGGCACCGGCCCGGCGCGCGGAGTCCCGCGCCTGCTCGTACCGGCACGCGCCGTTGTGGAGCACGGCGGTTGCCCACTGCAGATAGGTCAGCGCCATGCCCTCGCCCCGCGTCTTCGAGTCCCGGGTCGCGGTGCGGATGGCGGCGACGGCCTCGGCGTCCCGTCCGCGGAAGACGGCGAGCCCCACCTCCGCGTACGCGACCGGTCCGGCTCCGGTCATGAACGTGACGTCGGCCGCCGTCTCGGCCAGCGATGCGGCCTGCAGGAGCTCCCCGCTCAGCAGGTGCAGTCCCGCGCGCGTCGCGGCGGCGACCGGGAGAATGCTGATCGCTCCTCGTACCTCGCACGATCGCAGCAGCCGCGTGGCCAGCACGCGCCATGCCTCGTCGTCCCACAGCAGGCCGGCGCCGTGGCCGGCCAGCCACAGCCAGTACAGTTCCTCGTCCGGTGCGAGTTCCGCCGTGGTGAACGCCGAGACCGCCTTGCGCAGGACCGGGAGAGCGGCGTCGCGGCCTTCGGCCACGAGGAGCGTCAGCCCGTCCAGCAGGAGGTCGGGGGCGCCGGGTACGGATGCCGCGGGCAGCCGGCGAGCGCTGTGCGCGACCTCCCCGATCAGGCACTCGTCGCCCAGTCGCCCGGCGAGCATCGCCGCTGCCAGCGCCTGCAGATAGACGTCCCTCGCGCGGGAGGTGTCGATCGACTCGAAGCGGCGTGCCGCGCTCAGCAGCACAGGGGTGGCCCCGCCGCCGAAACACCGGGCGAAGGCGATCTGCCCCCGCAGCAGCTCACTGTCGGCGGCCCGCAGCTCGTTCTCGGGACCTCGATCGGCCAGGGCGAGAAGGTCCAGAGCCCTGTCGTACGCGCCCGCCTGCAGTTTGGCGCGTGCCGCACGCAGTGCCCGTTCCGCGCGGGCGGCGGGTTCGGCGGTCAGCGCGGCCGACCGCTCCAGGAAAGCCCCGGCGGCGGCGATCCCTCCGCGTGCCAGGGCCCGGTCGGCCGACCCTTCGAGTTCCGCCGCGGCCCGCTCGTCGAAGCCGACGGCTGCCAGCGCGCGGTGCCAGGCCCGCCGGTCGGGTTCCGCAGGGGCGGTGACCTCGGCGAGGGCCCGGTGCGCGGCTCGCCGTTGCGACGGAGGCATCGCCTGATACACGGCCGAGCGCACCAAGGGATGGCGGAAGACGACCTTCGTGCCGATGGAGAGAAGCCCGTCGGTCTCGGCCGCCGTCGCGGCCGAGACACCGATTCCCAGGCGTGCGGCCGCGCGCCACAGTAACGCGGAGTCGCCGGTCGGCTCCGCGGCGGCCACCAGAAGCAGCATGCGGGTGGCCGGCGGAAGGCTGAGGACCCTGCGGCGGAAACCGTCCTCGATGCGCCCCGGCACGGCGGCCGCGGTGTCCGTCGGGCCGAAACCGCCCGTGAATCCCGCGGCCGTCATCGACCGGGGCAGTTCGAGGAGGGCGAGCGGACTGCCCCGGGCCTCCGCGGCGATCCGGTCCACGACTCCCTCGTCCAACGGCACGTGCAGCGCCGAGTGCAGCAGGTCACGCGCGTCCCTGGGGCCGAGTCCGGTCAGCACCATCTGCTGCAGCCCGCGCAGACCACCGAGGGCGTGGCGGGTGGCGAACACCAGGCCGAGGGGCTCCGCGCCGACGCGGTGTGCGACGAACGCGAGGGCCTGGGCCGAACCGGGGTCGAGCCATTGCGCGTCGTCGATCACGCAGATCAGCGGTTGGCGGACCGCTGCCTCCGACAGCAGCCCCAGTACGGCCAGGCTCAGCATGAGCCGGTCGGGAACCGCTCCCGTCCGCAGCCCGAAAGCCGCGGACAAGGCGTCCTGCTGCGGTCCGGGCAGATGGTCCAGTGCGGTCAGGAACGGCGCGCAGACCTGGTGCAACGCCCCGAAGGGCAGCTCCGCCTCCGTTTCCACCCCTACGGCCCGCACCACGCGGAAGCCGACCGCGGCCGAAGCCATGTGATCGAGCAACGCGGACTTGCCGATACCGGGCTCACCGAGGACCACGAGCGCGCCTCCTCGGCCGGCCTTGACGGCATCCTGCCAGCGGTCGAACCAGGCACATTCGGCGCGCCGCCCCAGCAGAACCCCGGGATGCCCCGGCCACACCATGTCCCCAATCTACCTGCGACGCCCTGTCGTCACCTCTCCGAACTGGCCTGATGGTGGTCGGCCCCGGTCAGTGGGCCACGGTGACGGCGGGGCCGCGGAGGGGGCGGAGCCGCAGGTCGTCAGGTCGTCAGGTCGTCACAGGGGTCGTCAGGCCGCCAGACCGCCAGGCCGTCGTGGCGTTCGGCGGCGGGGCGGCACGGCGGACGGGCAGATCACCGGCGCCCCGGAGCCGACACCCGTGCGGCACGGGCTGCACGCGGGGCGAACTCACGGCGACGCGGGCGCGTGCGCGAGCCGCAGGCGGGGTGCCGGTGGCAGCGAGGTGGGCGCTCCCGTCTCCGGCGTGGCGCGGAACGCCTCGATGACGTAGGCGGCGAAGCGGCGGGAGGCCGTGATCCGCGCGGCGGCCGGTGCGTCCTGGAGGCCCCGGTGGGCCATGAGCATGAGGATCAGGTCGTCGACGACGAACCCGGGGCGGAGCCGGCCCGACTCCTGGGCGCGGCGGGCCAGTTCGGCCACCGCGCGGACGGTCCCCTCGCGGTCGGCGGCGAAGTCCATGGCCTCGGGGAAGGCTGTCATGAAGGCGTCGGCGAATCCCCGGCTGTGCGCGTGGAGTTCGCAGATCCGCTCCACCAGGGTCTGGAATCCGTGCCACGGGTCCGGGTCCGCCAGGGCGCCGCGGACGGCGGCACGGCAGGTTCGCCGCTGTTCGGCGAAGGTCTCCACGATGAGCAGTTGCTTGGTCGGGAAGTGCCGGTACAGCGTGGCGGGACCGACGCCAGCCCGCCGGGCGACCTCGCGCATGGGCGCGCCCAGGCCCTCCTCGCCGAAGACCGTGCGGGCGGCTTCCAGGATGCCTGCGCGGTTGTCACGGGCGTCGGAGCGCACGGGGTGAGGCAAACGGTCGGTCATGACCTCTCACTTCGGCCGAGCGGACGGGGGCGTCCGTTACGTTCCGATGGTAGTCACGCGCCCCGGTCCCGGCGCCTCGCCGGTGCCGCACGCGCCGCGCCTGGCCGCCGCACGCGCCGCGGTACCTGGCCGCCGCACGCGCCGCGGAACCGGGCCGTCGCACGGGCGCGGCGGCCGCGCCCCGTCCGTTCACCGACCCGAGGAGCAGAGATGAGAGCCGTCGTGATCAGGAAGTTCGGAGACCCCGGCGGTCTGGAGGTCGTCGACCTGCCGGTGCCGGTCCCCGCGGCGGGACAGGTGCGGATCGCCACGGAGGCGATCGGGGTCGGCGGCGTGGACGCCGTCATCCGGCGCGGCACGCTCGCCGCGTACGGCTTCCGGGAGGGCCACCTCCTGGGCAGCGAGGTCGCGGGCGTCGTCACCGCGGTCGGAGAGGGCGTGGACGCCTCCTGGGTCGGGCGGCGGGTGTGGGCGTTCACCGGCCTGTCGGGCGGGTACGCCGAGCAGGCCGTCGCCCCGGTCGAGGACGTCCTTGCCCTGCCCGACGGTCTGAGCGGCGCGGACGCGGTGACGCTCGGTGGCTCCGGTGTGGTCGCCCACTTCGCCCTGGACCGCGCTCGTCTCGCGCCCGGCGAGACGGTGCTCGTGCGCGGTGCGGCGGGCAGCATCGGGATCACGGCCGTCCAGCTCGCCGCCGGGAGGGGTGCGGGCGCGGTGGCCGTCACCACCTCGTCGGCCGAACGCGGCGTCCGCCTGCGGGACTTGGGCGCGACCCATGTCCTCGGCCGCGCCGGCGACTCCGGCCGGGAAGCGCTGCCGGGCTTCGACGTGGTGATCGATGTCGTGGGAGGCCCACAACTCCCCCTGTTCCTCGACAGGTTGAATGCCAACGGGCGGTACGTGGCGGTCGGCGTGGTCGGTGGACCGCCTCCGGCGGACTTCGGCGCGCGGCTGATGGAGGCCTTCCGCCGATCGCTGTCGTTCGCCACCTTCAGCTCCGACACCGTGCCCGGCTCCGACCGGCAGGCCGTACGGTCGTCCCAGTTCACCGAGGCCGCGCGCGGGGAGCTGCGCACGGTGGTGCACGAGGTGCTGCCGTTGGAGCGGGCGGCACTGGCCCATCACGCGATGGACGCGGGCGAGGTGTTCGGCAGGGTCGTACTCACGCCCTGAACCGCGGAGAGCGGCCGGCCCCTCGTCCGCGCCGCGGCCCGCGCGACCGTGGTCGCGGGCTCGGCCACGGCGCCCCGCGGTCCGGAGCACCGCTCGTCGAGCGGACCCGGCACCGGAGTCGGCGGGTCAGCCGACGTCGGACGGACCCGGACGCTCCACGCGGGAGAGCCAGGTGGTGAGCAGTCCTTCGAGCGCCGTGGCCTCGGTGGGCGTCAGCAGGTCCAGCAGGTGGCGCTCATTGTGCATGTGGTCGGTGAACGCCTGGTCGATGAGCTCGCGCCCGGGCCGGGTGAGGGCGACGATCCGGCCGCGCTGGTCGTCGTCGGAACGGCGGCGGGTGACGAGTCCGGCACGCTCCAGGCGGTCGATCCTCTTCGTCATCGCGCCGGTGGTGACCATGGTGTGAGCGGCGAGTTCACCGGGCGCGCGCTCGTAGGGCTCGCCTGCGCGGCGCAGCGCGCACAAGACGTCGAACTCCCCCTCGCTGAGCCCGTAACGCCCGTAGACGAGGCAGAGCTCCTCGGCGAGACGGTCGGCCAGGCGGTGCAGCCTGCCGATCACTCCCTGCGGGGAGATGTCCAGGTCAGGCCGCTCGCGGCGCCAGTCGGCCTGAATGCGGGCCACGCGGTCCAGAGCTTGCGGATCATCCATGCCCACCAATATAGCTTCTCGGGAAGCTATATTGGCTTCCGTGGAAGCCAATATGCGGTGGACGGCACTGACGGCCATTGCCCCGGTGGCCTGGGGCACCAACTACTTCGTCACCCACGAGTTCCTGCCGGCCGGCAGTCCGCTGTACGGAGCGGCCCTGCGGGCACTGCCGGCCGGACTCGTCCTGCTGGCCCTGTGCGGGAGACGACCCCACGGCTCCTGGTGGTGGCGGTCCGCGGTGCTCGGACTGCTCAACGTGAGCGTGTTCTTCGTACTCGTCTACGCCGCCTCCCAGCTCCTCCCGACCAGCACCGCGTCGACCGTCATGGCCGTGTCCCCGCTGGCGATGATGCTCATGGCCTGGGCTCTGGTGTCCGAGCGCCCCGGCCGCGCGCACCTGGCCGGTGCCGCGGTCGGGCTGAGCGGGGTCTGTCTCATGCTGTTCACGGGCACGGCGGGAGTGAGCGTCCCGGGAGTCCTCGCCTCGGCCACCGCCATGCTCGTCTCGTCCTTCGGTCACATCCTCACCAAGCGGTGGAGCGCCGGTACCGATGTGCTCGCGTCGACGGCCTGGCAGCTCACCGCCGGCGGGCTGATACTGCTGCCGGTCGCCGCGGCCGTGGAGGGCGCTCCGCCCGCGCTCTCCCCATCGGCGCTGCTCGCGTTCGGCTACGTCACCCTCATCGCCACCGCGCTGGCCTTCGCCGCGTGGTTCACGGGGCTGCGACACCTGGCCGCGGGGACCGTGGGCCTGGTGGGACTACTCAACCCGGTCACCGGCGTGCTGCTCGGCACCGCGGTCGCCGGCGAGGTGCTGACGGTCCGGCAGTCGTGCGGGCTGGCCCTGGTCCTGATCGGAGTCCTCCTGGGCCGGCCGCGTCGCTCCGGGCGACGGGCCAGTACCCGGACCGCGTTCCGGCCCGCGGCCGACGAACGGCCCGCCCGTGAGTCCGCGGTCGGCGGGATCAGCGGCACACGGACACGACCACCCGCGCGGACCTCCGCACCGATACGCGTCACGCCCCGGCACCCCGAGCGCCGATGAGATACGCGCACGGAACCCCGTACAGAACACCCCTACAGAACAGAGGAGTTGACCCTCCTTCGCGCCTTCCCCGCAACGGGGAGGGGCCAGGGCCCTCCGCGAGGAGCGCCCGCACTCCTCAGCGAGGCGAGACCTCGTCTAGATGCCGCCGCACCGGCCCGAACACCCCGCCGGGAATCCGCTCCGCCACCTCCGCCGACGGCACCCACACCGCTTCGGCCACCTCCCGCGGCGAGGCCGCCCACGGTTCTCCGGACACCCACCGACAGGCCACATAGACCACGCGCCGCCCCGTCTCCGGATGCACCCGTTCACCGATCACCGAGACCGGCTCGACCCGTACGCCGGTCTCCTCCGACGCTTCGCGCGCGGCGGCCTCCGCGACAGACTCCCCCGCCTCGACCCTGCCCGCCGGGAACTGCCACACCAGCCCTCCCACCGGGACGGCTCGGCGGATCATCAGCACCCGCCCGGCGCGTACGACCACAGCTCCGGCGATCAATCCGTCAACAGCCATGGGCGAGGGTACCGTCCGACCACGGCGCCGGGTCCTCGCCCTGCCCCCGGGAAGGGGCCACGACGGTACGGGGACCCCGCGCGGTTCCGCTCCGCGGCCCCCATCGCCCTTGCCGGGCGGCCCGTTTCGTACACCTGGCTCGTCGCGAGGGGGGATCGCGGCGAGCCAGATATATCTACGTTCCCACAGTTCCGCCGTGTCCGCACCAGCTTCGAACGGTACCGCCGGCCGGCTCCGTTCGCGGGGCGGCGCAAGGCCTGCGGGCCGTCCGACCCGCGACAGGGACGGCCTCGGCTCCGCTTGCGGCCCCGCGCCACCCGCCCGAGACATCCGACCGCCGAGTGACGAGGCGGGGCAGTCCCCGACCCCGGCGGAACACGGGTCGCTCAGCGATTCCGGATCGCTCCGCCCCGCCGCTCCGCGGGCGGCGCGTAGGTGTCCTCGTCCTCATCCAGCGGCGGCAGATCGACCGTGTACTGCGGCTGCAGAAACAGATCACTGTGCTGCGGCGCAGCCGGCACGTCGGATGCCTCCTGCGCGGGACGGGCAGAATCGGGCCTGGGCGAGACAGCAGCCATACACAACCATCCAGAGTTGAAAGTTGCACGGATCCGAAGCGGCGCGACCGGCGATGATCGGCGTCCAACTCCCCCGCGTATCGACCCCATTAGATCCCATGGGAGGCGGCAGACCCGCCACGGGAGCGCGTCGACCCGCATTTCGGCCCCGACGGCATCCGGGTCCGCGGTCACGGACATTCGGCCCGACAGGCCGTGGGCGGCGGCCTTCACCCTCGGGCGGGGCCCCGGGCACCGATATCAGCGGGCGCGCCGGCCACCGTCCGGGGTCCCCGACCCGCCGTCGGGCGCCCCGCGGGCCGGGCGCAGCGCCGCACGGGCCGACACACGGCGCTCCCCCGGGAGGGAGCGCCCGATCCTTCCGCGCTCGACCCCATACGGCCACCGGGCGACACCCATGTGGCACCACATGGCGCCATAGAGTGCCAGGTGGTGCCAGGTGGTGCCACTTCACTCCCGACGACACCACCTCGAAGAACCATGGCACCACAATCGCTTGGCAACCATGCCCGCATTCCCGCAGTTCAGGGGCGATTCCAGAAGTCGGTCACACAGCGTGGTGCCATTTAGGCTTGCGTTTGGCGCCATAATGGTGCCACCATAGCTTCATGGACCTCACCCCGTATGTCGACACCCTCCGCCGCGAACTCGCGGTGGCCGCCGAGGCCGGCGGCGAGGAGGCGCGCGAGCTGGCCGAGAGACTGACCGCCCCCCTGGAGTCGGCGACCCGGCTGACGATGCTCAACGTGCTCTCCGCCGCGATGGACGAGGTCACCCTCGAACTCGCCCCCGGCTCGGTCGACGTACGACTGCGCGGGCTGGACCCCGACTTCGTCGTGACCCGGCCCCCCGCCGACGCCGGCCCCTCGGAGCCGGTCCCGCCGCCCGTGGAAGCCCTCAGGACCTCCGCTCCCGCGGAGGGCGACGAGAGCGGCACCGCACGCGTCAACCTGCGCCTGCCCGCCCATCTCAAGGCGCGCGCCGAGGAAGCCGCGAGCCGTGAGGGCCTGTCGGTCAACGCGTGGCTGGTACGGGCGGTGTCGGCCGCGGTCGACGGCGGCATCCCGTCACGGGCGACCACGGAGAAGACCCGCACCACCCGCACCGTCGGACAGAACTTCACCGGCTGGGTCCGCTGACCCCACCGGCCACCGCACACCACCCCATCACGTCCCACCAGCGGGGACGCCACCAAGACCCATGAGGACGGGACAGCCATGCCTGCTTTCGACACCCCCCAGCCGATCTCGGTCACCGCTCACGTGGCCGCCGGCTCCATCCAGTTCTCCGCGAGCGACCGCACCGACACGGTCGTCGAGGTACGGCCCCGCGACCCGAAGAAGGACAAGGACGTACGCGTCGCCGAACAGACCGAGGTCACCTGCACCGGCGGCGTGCTCACCATCAGGACACCCAAGGGTCGCTACCTCGTCGGACCCACCGGCAGCATCGACGTCACGGTCGAACTGCCCACCGGCTCACACGTGGAGACGACCGGTTCCTGGACCCAGGTGCTGGGCGAGGGCCGGCTCGGCGAGGTCCGGGTGAAGACGTCGGCCGGTGACGTTCGCCTGGACTCGACGGGCCCCCTGCAGCTGACCGCCTCCCACGGCTCGATCACCGTGGATCAGGTCGAGGGCCTGGCCGAGATCACCACCAGCTCCGGCAGCCTGCGCGTCGGTACCCTCCACGGTCCCGCCGTGCTCAAGAACTCGCACGGCACCACGAGCGTCGGCACCGCGATCGGCGAGCTGCGCGTGAGCGGTGCCAATGGCGACATCGACATCCAGCGCGCGGAGAGCTCGGTCACCGCCACCACGGCCCACGGCACCCTGCGCGTCGGTGACGTGGCGCGCGGCACCGTCCAGCTGGAGACCTCCTACGGCGCCATCGAGATCGGCATCCGCGAGGGCACGGCCGCCTGGCTGGACGTCAGCTCGGGCAACGGACAGGTGCACAACGCCCTCACCCCGTCCGACAGCCCCGCCGAGTCCGAGGAAACCGTCGAGGTCAAGGCACGTACCCGCTTCGGCAACATCGACATCCGCCGCCCCCGGGCCTGAGCGCAGGCCCCAGCCCGGACCGCACCACCGCCCCACCGCCTCACTGCACTGCCCCACTGCCTCATCGCCCTTGAAGCACGACCGCCGCACCGCTCGCCACGCCTTCGAAGGGGAGGGTCCCATGCCTTCGTCTGTCATGCCCACATCCATCCGGAACGACGGTCGGCCGACACCGGCGGCGATCTCCGCCGTCGGGCTCCGCAAGTCCTACGGGGACAAGACCGTTCTCGACGGCATCGACCTGCACATCCCGGCCGGCTCGGTGTTCGCTCTGCTGGGTGCGAACGGTGCCGGGAAGACCACGGCCGTCAAGATCCTCTCCACGCTGATCCCCGCCGACGACGGAGTGGCCCACGTCGGGGGCCACCACCTGACCACCGACGCCCGGGCCGTACGCGCCACGATCGGGGTGACCGGCCAGTTCTCCGCCGTCGACGGCCTGATCACCGGCGAGGAGAACATGCTCCTCATGGCCGACCTGCACCACCTGCCCCGCACCCAAAGACACCGCACCGCCACCGACCTCCTCGCCCGCTTCGACCTCCTCGACGCGGCCGGGAAACCCGCCGCCACCTACTCCGGCGGCATGAAACGCCGACTCGACCTCGCCATGACCCTGGTCGGCAACCCACGCATCATCTTCCTCGACGAACCCACCACCGGCCTCGACCCCCGCTCCCGCCACACCATGTGGCAGATCATCCGCGAACTCCTCACCACCGGCACCACCGTCTTCCTCACCACCCAATACCTCGAGGAAGCCGACCGACTCGCCGACCGCATCGCCGTCCTGCACCACGGAAAGATCGCCGCCGAAGGCACCCCCGACGAACTCAAACGACTCGTCCCCGGCGGACACATCCGCCTGCGCTTCACCGACCCCACCACCTACCGCACCGCCACCCACACCCTCACCGACGCCACCCCCCACGACCACACCCTCACCCTCCAGATCCCCGGCGACGGCAGCCAGCACACCCTGCGCACCCTCCTCGACCGACTCGACACCGCCGGCATCCAAGCCGACGAACTCACCATCCACACCCCCGACCTCGACGACGTCTTCTTCGCCCTCACCCCCCACACCCACACCCACACCGACCCGGACACCGCCCGGCACACCACCCACACCCACCACACCAAGGACACCGTGCGATGAGCTCCCTGTCCCTCGCCCTGCGCGACTCCTCCACCATGCTGCGCCGCAACCTCCTCCACGCCCGCCGCTACCCCTCCATGACCCTCAACCTCCTCCTGACCCCCGTCATGCTCCTGCTCCTGTTCGTCTACATCTTCGGCACCACCATGAGCGCCGGCGCCGGCCGCACCGCCTACATCGACTACCTCCTGCCCGGCATCCTCCTCATGACCATCGGCTCCACCGTCGTCGGCACCGCCGTCGCCGTCGCCACCGACATGAACGAAGGAATCATCGCCCGCTTCCGCACCCTGCCCATCCACCGCGGATCCGTCCTCTTCGGCCACGTCGCCGGCAGCGTCCTCCAAGCCCTCACCAGCACCCTCCTCGTCGCCGCCGTCGGCACCGCCATGGGCTTCCGCACCACCCACACCACCCCCCTGGAATGGCTCGCCGCACTCGCACTCCTGACCCTCTTCGCCCTCGCCCTCACCTGGATCGCCGTCGGCATGGGCATGAGCAGCCCCCACGCCGAAGCCGCCAGCAACAACGCCATGCCCCTGATCCTCCTGCCCCTCATCTCCAGCGCCTTCGTCCCCCTCCACTCCATGCCCGGCTGGTTCCAGCCCATCGCCCACTACCAGCCCTTCACCCCCGCCATCGAAACCCTCCGCGGACTCCTCCTGGACACCCCCATCGGCAACAACGGCTGGATCACCCTCGCCTGGACCCTCACCCTCACCCTCCTCGGCCACCACTGGTCCACCACCCAGTTCAACCGCGAACCCAAATAGGTCCCCCACCACCCCGGAGACGTCCACCGGAAGCCGCGGCGCGGCTTCCGGTGCGGAAGGACCCGGATGGCTGGCATGGCTCAGGGGAGTCGGGGACCGTCCGCTCGTACCGTGAACGTATGCGCTATGACCTCGTCATCTTCGACCACGACGGCGTACTGGTGGGCAGCGAGCCGATTGCCGGCACGGTCCTCGCTGAGTACCTCAGCGAACTGGGGCATGCCACCTCGTACGACGACGTGCTCCGCGACTACCTGGGGGCCTCCTCGCGCCGGGTGCACGATGTCGTCCTCGAACGGACAGGCGAGCCGCTGCCCGCCGAGTTCGACGAGACCCTCCGGGCCAGGACGTCGGCCGCGCTCGAACGCAAGCTCAGCCCGGTGCGGGGCATGGAAGAGGTGCTCGGCGCGTTGACCGCGCACGGCATCTCCTACTGTCTGGCCTCCTCCGCAAGTCACGACCAGATCCGCGTCGCGCTCCGCGCCGCCGGAATCGACGACTTCTTCGAGGAGGAGTGGATGTGCAGCGCCGAGGACGTCGCGAAGGAGAAACCCGCCCCGGACCTCTATCTGCACGCCGCGCAGCAGATGGACGTCGCACCCTCGCGATGCGTTGCGGTCGAGGCCAGCCCCATCGGGGTGCGGGCCGCCGTCGCCGCCGGGATGGACGCCTTCGCGTTCACCGGCATGGTGACGGCCGACGGACTCCCCGGGGCGACCGGCTACTTCGGTGACATGGAGCAGTTGCCCGGACTGCTCGGCCTCGACGCCTGACCGTCTCCGCACGGGTCGTCGCCCCAGGCCGGCGGCCCGGCACCGTACCGGGCCTCCGCACGCCCGACGGGAATCCGGCCCTCGGCGGCCGCCCCTTCACCCCGGGTGCGGCCGAGGGCCGTCCGGCTCCCCCGACCGCCGGCCGCCCGCCGTGGACCGCGCATCGGGCGCCGCGCGCGCACCGGCGGACCATCGCGTGCGGGCCGAGGTCCCGGGTCACGGGGTCCGTCGCCCAGGTCATGCGGCCGGCGCGGCACCCTCACCGAGGTGCGTGGCCGCCGTCCTCCACGCGGTGGTCACCGCGGTACGGGCCTGCGCCGTGCGTACGGTGCTGTCGCCGGTCAAGAGGAGGGGCGCGCCCACGTGCACGTGCAGGGCCGGTCGGCGCAGCGGTGCCGTGACGGCGCCCGCGATCTGCTTGATCGTGCCGCCCGAGGTCACACGGCGGGCGCCGGCCTGGCCGACGGGTACGACGGGGGCGCCGGTGCGTTCGGCGAGGCGGGCCAGTCCGGTGCGGAAGTCGCCGGGGGCCGCCTCCATGGCGTCCTTGCGCCGGGGCAGGCCGCCTTCGGCGTAGATGAGGACCACGCGTCCCTGCCGCAGGGCCTGTGCCGCGAGGTCGAGTGCGCCGGCGGCTCGCCGGTCACGCCGGTGGACGGGGATGTGTCCCTCGCGGGTGAGGGCGCGGCCGAGCAGGGGGATGCGCCACAGCCCTGCCGTGGCCATGATGACCGGCGTGACACCGAGGCGGTGCAGCGCGGCGATCACTACGGCGGGGTCGACGAGGGAGGTGTGGTTCGCGGCGACGATGCTGCCCGGCGCGAACTCCGCGCCGGGGTCGCGGGTCACGGACAGCCGTCCGACGACGGGTATCACGATGCCGGCGGTACGACTGAGCATGAACGGACTCCCGGCTCGGCGGCGATGGTCGCCCCCATCGTCGGTGCCGGTCACCGCCGGAGCCTGAGCTGTCGTACTCATCTTCCCGGCCGTCCTACCCACCACGACCGCCCGCGTTCCTATCTCGACGCCACCTCGGGAATGCTCTGCACCAACCTCGGATACAGCCAGCCGCGACTGGTGCGGGCGGCGGCCCGGCAGATGGCGGAGCTCCCGTTCTTCGCCTCCTTCGCCCACCGCACCACCGACGTCACGCTGGCCCTGGCCGAGGACCTGGCGCGGCTCTCGCCCATCCCCATGGGCCGTACCTTCTTCGCGAACTCCGGTGCCGAGGCGAACGACAGCGCCTTCAAGCTGGCGTGGTACTACCACCAGTGTCTCGGCCGTCACGGCAGGTTCAAGATCCTCTCCCAGGAGAGGGGATATCACGGCACGACCGTGGCCGCCGGTTCGGCGACCGGTCTGGACTTCGTCCACCGGGGATTCGGCCTCCCGCTGCCGGCCTACATCCAGGTCCCCTGCCCCGATCCGGACAGCGCCCTGCGGCAGGGTCTGTCGGAGGACGACTTCGGGGACCGGCTCGTCGGCCATCTGGAACGGCTCATCACCGCGGAGGGCCCGGACTCGATCGCCGCGTTCATCGCGGAGCCGATCCTCGGCGCGGGTGGCGTGATCATCCCGCCGTCGCGCTACTACCCCCGGGTGCGGGAGATCCTCGCACGTCACGACATCCTCTTCATCGTCGACGAGGTCGTCACCGGCTTCGGCCGCACCGGAGCGATGTTCGCCACCGAGGAGTTCGGCCTGAGTCCCGACCTGATCACTGTGGCGAAGGGGCTGTCCTCGGCCTACGCGCCGATCTCCGCCGTGCTGGTGGGACGGCGGGTCATGAACACCATCGCCGACGGATCGAGAACCATCGGCGCGTTCGGCCACGGGTTCACCTACTCGGGACATCCGGTCGCCGCGGCCGTCGCCCGCGAGGCACTCGCCATCGTCGTGGAGGAGGACATTCCCGGTCACGTGCGCGAGACGGCTCCCGTATTCATGAAGAGTCTCACCGACGCCTTCCGAGGCAGGGAGTCCGTGCGGGACGTCAGGGGGTACGGCTTCCTGGCCGCGGTCACCTTCCGCACGGGGACCGGCGGCCGGCAGGAGGGCGAGTGGGGCTCCCGGGTGATGGCCGAGGCGGTCGGGCAGGGGCTTCTGGTGCGGGCCGTCGGGGACACCGTCGTCGTCGCACCGCCGCTGATCAGTACCGCCGAGGAGATCGAGACGATGGCCGGTCTGCTTGGGAACGCGTACCGCTCGGCGCTCGCCGGACAGGGACGGGCCTCGGTCGACCGTCCGACGGGACACGCTGAACGACCCCCGCGAACAGCCGGCCCGTCGGTCCGGTCCCGGAGTGGAGGACTCAGCGCCGGAAGCGCCGCTCGTCCGAGACGATCAGGGACACGACCTTCTCCAAGGGATGCTTGAGGGACTCCACCTCGCGGTTCTCCGTCCGGGCGAGGGACGCGACGAGGGTTCCGCCCGACGGCAGAGCCGCGGGGGCGGCGATGCAGACGCATCCCGGGTGGACCTCCTGGTACTCGGCCGCCACCTGCCCGGAGGCGAGGGCGCGCCAGAGGGAGGCCGCCGGGTGCACCGCGGCCAGTCGCTGTTCCGCCGCGGGCACGAGGGGAGCCAGCAGTGGCCCGTAAGCGCAGTACACGGTGTCCACCACCCCCTCCGACACGCGGTGAAGGACCACGGTCGCCCCCGTGGCCCGCGCCAGGGCGTTCATCCGAGGACGCGCGACGGCCTCCAACGGCGAGAACCGCGCTCCCGCCCGCATCAGCTCTCCGAAGCCGGACGCGATCGCCCATCGGTGATCACGCCGTGTGACGATGCCCTCCTGGGCCATCTGTTCCAGAACCCTGTGCCGACAGGCGCGGCACGTCTGCGTCTCACCCCCGGGCGGACAGGGCTTCGCCTCCCCCGCGTGCGGCGCGACCGCGAGGCCGGGCCGTCACTCCCCCTTGCCAGTGTGACTCGCCCGGCGGGCCGCCGGGAGGTCGACTGCGGGCGGCATCGGAGACACGGCGCTCGGCGCGGTACGCCGACCGGCCCCGTGCTCCCGCGAGACGCCGGGGCGACGGCGGTTCGCCGGTGCCGGGGCCCGTGGCCGCCGTCCGGACCGGGGACGTCCGGTGCATCCCGTCGACAGGCGATCCACCCATGAATCCGGCTGCCAGGGCGACCGGTCGGCATCTGCGCCCGGCCGGCTACCCGGCCTGCCGCTCGATCGGCGTACCGGCCCCCGGTCCCGATGCCCCACGTACCCGCCTGGCCCGCCGCACGAGGGAGTCTGCGGCCCTCTCCCATCCGGGATGCGTGAAGGCGAACCCGGCCGCGTCCAACCGGCCGGGCACCACTCGACGGCTCTTCAGCAGAAGTTCCGTGTCCGAGCGCAGCGCGAAGGCCCCCAGCTCGACCATCCAGCGGGTCGCCGGCAGGCCCACCGGGACGCCCCAGGCCGTGCGCAGCGCCCGCATGAAGTCGCGGTGCGGAAGGGGGCCGGGCGAGGCGAGGTTCACCGGTCCCTCGATGTCGTCACGGGCGATCAGGAACTCCACCGCTCGCACGAAGTCCTCGTCATGGATCCAGGACACGTACTGAGCACCACCGGCCACCGCACCGCCCAACCCGAGGCGTACGAGCCGCGACAGCACGTCGAAGACGCCACCCCGGTCCGGACTCATGACCATCGCCGAGCGCAGCGCGACCTTTCGGGTCGCGGGGGCCGGGGCCTCGGCCTGTGCCCGCTCCCAGTTCTCCGCGATCCTCACGCTGTACGCCCAGTGGTCCGGCACTCCGGTCTCCGTACCGCCGATCACTCCGGTCGCCTCGTCGTTCGGGGCGTCGAAGCGGTGGGCGTAGACCGTCGCGGTGCTCATCTGCAGCCACACACGCGGTGGCCGCGCGGCGGCGGCGATCGCCTCGCCGACCACCCGCGCCGAATCCACCCGCGAGTCCATCATCGCGCGCAGGTTGTCCGCCGTGTAGCGGCAGGAAACGCTGCGTCCGGCCAGGTTGACGACGACGTCGCAGCCGTCGATCGCCGCGGCCCAGGGGCCGAGCGACGTCCCGTCCCAGCCGATGTGGTGCGCGCGCACGGGATGCCGCGTCACCACCGTGACCTCGTGGCCGGCTGCCGTCAGCGCCCGGTCGAGAATCGTGCCCACCTGCCCGGTTCCCCCCGGCAGCACCACCTTCATCGAACCCCCTCGGCTTCGCTCCGCACCAGCATAGCCGCCACTTTTGAACGTGTTCAACTGTGTCGGACCCCGCACGTGGCGCACCGCACCACCGGGATTCCGCGGGAGCACCGTCCCGGGATCTCGCCTCGGCCCTGTACCTGACGCGCCGGGGCCGCCCCGCCGCCGGTGAGCCCACATGGTCAAGTGGCGCTCTTCGCGGCCGAGTTCGCGTCGGTCCCAGGTCGGCGACCGGCGTGCTCGGCGAACGCCACCGCCCGGAGCCGCCCACCGCCGGAAGGGGCGCAGCGCGTGAGGCGCCCGGCCGTGCGGGAAGACGGCAGGGCGGCCCTCGCCGGCCCTCGGAGCGCTGACTCGGGGGAGTTGAGGTTTCGGGGTAGTCGAGGTTCAGGGCTTCAACCGGCCCTCGACCACAGGCAGACTGGCGACGACCTCATCGCCCGGGGAGTCCTCCGTCGGCCGGAATCCCACGGAGGCGTACAGCCTCGCGGCCACGGCGTTGTCCTGGCTCTCGCTCGCGTTCTTCGATCCGCCCCCGGCGAGTGCGCCGGCCCGGGTGGCGAGCCGGCTGCTGCTGCAGCCCGGCACGGCGGCGGCCACCTGGACGGCCACGGTCCTCGCGGTCGTCGGCACGGCGGCCTACGCCGTCGCGGGGCCGAGGCGGTGAGGACCGCGGCTCGCCCGTGCGCGCGCCCATCGGGGCGGGCATCCGCCCCGATGCTTCGTCGGAGACCGGCTCCGGCTCCGCTCCCGGCGCGCTCGCACCGTTCCGGTCGCGCGCGTGACCCGCGAGGCCAAGTCCCTTGGATTCAGGGCCGGGAGAGGCGCGGGTCCGCAGCCGTCCCTCGTGCTCAGGCCGCCGTCCGTCGTGACCTGCGGGTCCGTCCGCCGGTGCTCGGCCCGTGCTCAGGGGCCCGTCGTGGCCTCGGTGTCCGTGCCCGTGGCCGTACCCGTGGCCGCCTTCAGTTCCGCGCGGGTGTGCAGGTGGCCCCGGCGCTTCGCCGTGCGCAGGAACACGAGGGTGGGGACGGCGCAGACGAGGATGGCGAAGATGCTCGCCTCGGGGCCGAAGGTGCCGCCCGTGACGGCCGTCGGACCCGACAGCACTCCGTGGACGAGGCCCGCCGGGGCTCCGTCGTTGCCCGAGACCGTGGTCCCGAAGAGGCCGCTCTCGGCGAAGTTCCAGCCGAAGTGGAGGCCGATCGGCAGCCAGAGGGTACGGGTGGCCGCGTAGGCCGCGCCGAGCATCAGGCCGGCCTCCACCGCGATGGCCAGCGCACCCCAGACCGTGGCCCCGGAGTTGACCAGGTGCAGGCCGCCGAAGAGCAGAGCGGTGATGGCCAGCACCCCTCTTGTGCCGACGAGTTGTTCGACCAGGCGGAAGACGATCGCGCGGAAGAGCAGTTCCTCGACGACCGCGACCCCCGCCATCGTCCCGAGCACGGCGATCGCTCCGCCGACCGAGACGCCGCCCTTCGTGCCGTATCCGCCGAACAGGGCGATCAGCGCGATCGTCGCGCTGAACAGGAGCAGTCCCGCGAGGGTGCCGGTCCGCAGTCCGGAGACGGTGGTCGTCGGGTCCAGTTCGGGCAGGCCGCGTCTCTCCACCGCCCGTACGGCCACGGCGTACGCCTTCAGCGCCCCCACCGCCACGACGGCGCCCGCGATCAGCGACAGGAACGGGTTGGTCCCGGCGACGGCCCGCACTCCGGCGGCCAGGGCCGTCACCATCAGGAACAGCACCACCATCACCGCGAGCCGTCCGCCCGTGGACCTCGGCGGCCGGATGTTCCTGAACGGCGTGCGCGACCTGAGCGGACTCTGCGTCATGGCGTTTCCTCATCTGCTTCACCGCGGCCCGGCCGCCGCGGTGTCGAGGTCAGGAACGCTACGAGTGGGTACCGGCGTGGGGCGTCGCCCCGGGGTGGACAGTCGCGTGTGGCTCGCTCGGGGGACACTCGCGTCCGCCGCCGACAGGCTGGAGGTCAGCCGTCGGCGGTGACCAGGCCAACCCGGTGGGCGAGGACGACCGCCTGGACGCGGTCGCGCAGGTCGAGCTTGGTCAGGATGCGCGACACGTACGTCTTGACCGTCTCGCGGCTGATGACCATCCGGTCGGCGATCTCGGCGTTCGACAGTCCCTCCGCGATGAGCCGCAGCACCTCCGTCTCGCGGGGCGCGAGGACCGACAGCGCCTCGGCCGCGGCGGTGGTCCGGCGCGGGCTACGGATACGGTCGGCGAACCTGCCGACGAGCTGTCTGGTGACGGCGGGCGCCAGCAGCGACTCCCCCGCTGCGATCGTGCGGATCCCGTGCACCAGATCGCGCGGGGGCGCGTCCTTGAGCAGAAAGCCGCTGGCCCCGGCGCGCAGCGCCTCGTACACGTACTCGTCGAGGTTGAAGGTGGTGACCACCAGGACCTTCACGGGGGCGACGACGTCGGGCCCCGCGAGGAGCCTGGTCGCCTCGATGCCGTCGAGGACCGGCATCCGGATGTCCATGACCGCCACGTCCGGGCGCAGCCGGCGTGCGGAGTCCACCGCAGTGCGGCCGTCCGCGGCCTCCCCGACGACGTCCAGGTCCGGCTGCGCGCCGAAGATGGTGACGTATCCGGTGCGGACCAGTTCCTGGTCCTCGCAGACGAGGACACGGATCGGAGCGTCGACGGCTGTCATACGGGCTCTTTCGAGGGAATGCGGGCGTGGACACGGAATCCGCCGTCCGGGCGGGTACCCGACAGCAGCTCGCCGCCGAACACCCCGACCCGTTCACGCAGCCCGAGCAGCCCGTGCCCGCCACCCCGGACGAGCGGTCCGGACCGGGGTGAGCCGGACGCGGCGGGCCCGGCAGGCGCGGCGGGCGTTCCCTCGGTGGTGACCTCGACCTCTATCTCCGCCCGTCCGTAACGGACTTGGACGTCCGTGCGGTGGCCGGGGGCGTGCTTGAGCGCGTTGGTCAGGGTCTCCTGCACCACGCGGTAGGCGGCCAGTTCCACGGCGGTGGCCAGGGGACGCCGCTCCCCCGACTCGGTCAGCCGCACGGGCTGTCCCGCCGCTCGGGTCTGCTCCACCAGATCGCCCAGCCTTCCGAGGGCCGGCGTCCGGCGTCCCGCGGGCCCACCGTCCGCGGCGCCGCCGTTCGCGGAACCACCGTCCGTGGCGCCACCGTCCGTGGCGCCACCGTCCGTGGCGCCACCGTCCGTGGCGCCACCGTCCGTGGCGCCGCCGTCGGCGGGCGCACCGCCGGACGCCTTGAGGACGCCGAGCAGATCCTGAAGATCCGTCAGGGCGTGGCGGCCGGAGTCACTGATCGCTTCCAGACCCACGGCCACCCGGTCAGGAGCGTCGGCGAGCAGGTACTGGGCGGCGTCGGCCTGCACCACCATCGCGGTGACGTGATGGGTCACGACGTCGTGCAACTCCCGTGCGATACGGGCCCGTTCCCGCGCCATGGCCGCCTCCACACCCAGCCGCCGCTGCTCGGTCTCGGCCGCCCGTCGCGCCCGTACGGCCCGGCCGGTGCCCCAGCAGCCGATCAGCACCAGGTAGATGAGGACGTAATCGGTCGTCCGCTGCGGGGAACCTCTTCCGTACAGCCCCAGCGCGAACATCACGTACAGTCCGGTCGCGACCGCCGCCACCGGACCGAGGCGGGCGCCGTCGGCACGGGTCCCGTGGGCACCGAAGCTGTAGAGAGCGATGTAGAGTCCCCAGCTCGCCAACGTCTGTGGACAGCCGAGCAGTTCGTGCACGGCGAACGCGCCCGCCACCAGGCCCAGGCAGATCCCCGGCCACCGCCGCCGCAGCACCAGTGGCAGCCACAGGGCGAGCGCGAGCAGGACTCCGGCCAGGTCGTAGGGGCGCTGCGGCAGATCACCGAACTCCGCGCCGATCCGTGCTGTCACGGGTGCGAACACCACCGGCGCGAGCAGCAACGTGCAGACCGCGTCCCGTTCCACCACGCTCAGCGCACTCCAGCGCGCCACACCCACCCGCGCCCTGCCCAGGAAGGGTGACGCCGTCGCCTCGAACACCCACAGAGCGTAGCCGCAGCGGGGACACCGAGAGGCCGGGTCCCCGACAAAGGTCGTGCGCGGGGGCGTCCGTCCGATCAGAGGTCTCGCCGTGGTGTCGAGGCCGGACCGTACCCGCCCGTCCTGTCCGCTGATGTCCAGCGGTCACGAAGCCGGCGTCGCTGTCGGACACGTCGGCGGCGCGGGCTCCTGCCTTCGGGGGCGGGCGCGATGCGGCGGGACCTCGCCGGACCGGGGCTGGGCGAGCCCGCCTCCGAACTGGTGCTGGTGCCCGTCCACCCACAGACCGGCGAGATGTGGCGGTCGAGCTGCGGGGCGGTGGCCGTGCCCCTCGAAGCGGCCCTGTGGGCCGAGTCGGCCTTCCCGCCCCATCGCACCCGGCTGCCGGCTGCCGGCGGCCTGCCGACGGGCGTGGAGCGCGACGATCCGCTGCCGCCCCACCCACCGACCCGGTTCCGGCCGTCCGGCAAAGCGTTCCGCCACACCCTGGCCCGGACGCCCGCCGTCCGGGAACCCTGGCTGCGGAAGATCCACGACCTCATGCGGTGACCCGACGCCGTGGCGGGCCGATGAGCCGCGGCACTACCGCCCTGGCCCCCGGCCCAGGTCGCCGGGCTAGACTCGCGGCGGTCGCGGGGAGGGACGGACACGTGAAGACGGCACCCATTCGGTTCGGCATCGTGGGCAGTGGCTGGCGGGCCGAATTCTTCGCCCGGCTGGCGAGGCTGCTCCCCGAGCGGCTGGCGGTGGTCGGCGTGGTGACGCGTTCGGCCGGACGCGCTGTCCGGGTGGAGGCGGAATGGGGTGTGCCCACCTTCCGCACGGTCGGTGAACTGTGCGCCGCCGAACCGGAGTTCGTGATCCCTTCGGTGCCCTGGGAGATCACGCCGCAGGTCGTGCGGGAACTGGTCGAGCACGAGGTGCCGGTCCTCGCGGAGACTCCGCCGGCGCCCGACGTGCCTGGCCTGCGGGACCTGTGGGAGGCGGTGGGAGGCGTGACCCGTGCCGGGGGCGGCGCACTCGTCCAGGTCGCGGAGCAGTACACGCTCATGCCCGGCCATGCCGCCCGCCTGGCCCTCGTACGCGAGGGTGTGATCGGCGAGGTCACGTCCGTCCAGGTGTCCTCGACGCACATGTATCACGCGATGTCGCTGATCCGGCACACGCTGGGTGTCGGCCACGGGCCCGTGACGGTGACCGCGCGCGCCTTCACCGCCCCGCTCGCCGATCCGCTGTCCCCCGCCGGCTGGTCGGACGACCTGACGCCCAAGGACGCCGTCACCACCCTCGCCCTGCTGGACTTCGGCGGGGCCCGCACGGGCCTGTACGACTTCACGGACAACCAGTGGTGGAATCCGTTGCGCGCCCGCCGGATCGTGGTACGCGGTTCGCTCGGCGAGATGGTGGACGACACCGTGGTCCGCATGACCGATCCGCGCACCGCCGTCGAGTCCCCGCTGACGCGTCGGCGCACAGGGACGGATCTCAACCTCGAAGGGGCGGAGGTGCACCACATCTCGTTCGACGGACGGGTGGTGTGGCGCAACGACTACCTGGGCGCGAGTCTCTCCGAGGACGACCTCGCCGTCGTGGACCTGCTGTGCCGCACGGGGGCATGGGTCCGGGACGCCGGCCCGGAACCGTATCCGCTGGCCGAGGGCTGCCAGGACCATCTGCTGGCACTGGCCGTCGAGGAGTCGGCGCGCACGGGAGCGCCCGTGACGACGGCTGCGGAGGCCTGGGCGGCGCGCTGATCCCCCGGGACCTCGCGGGGTCCTCTCGACTCCCCCTGCGCATCACCGCCCAGGTCGGCGGGAAGTCCCGCGCCGGGGTGCGGAGTTGTCGCCGGATGATCCGTCGTCGGCCCCACCGGATCCGGATCGCCCGGCCCGAGGATCCGGATCGCCCGGCCCGAGAAGGAGTCGGGTGCCACGCGGCGCTGTCCTAGGCGACGACCGTGGTCGGCCTCCCGTGTTCCTGACCACGGGAGATGGCGGGCGTCGCGGGCCGACGCGTCGGCCCGGCGGCCCGCGTCGTCGAGCGTGAGCACGGGGAAATCCGCTTCCGGCATCCGGATGAACCCCCTCGACCGTCCCCGTGAGGCCGCGGCCGACGCTTGCCCTGGAGTGCCCTCCAGGGGAGATGATCGCCGCGGCGGGGTCCGCACAGGACCTGGACGCCCGGTTCCGGCTCCGTGCCCCCGATCGTGGCCCTTCCGACGAATGCGAGTCCCCATGACCGACAAGACCGTTCTGATCACCGGCACTTCCACCGGCATCGGCCTGGAGACGGCCCTCGGTGCCGCCCGCGCCGGATGGCGCGTGGTCGCCACCATGCGTGATCCCGGCAAGGCCGGCGCGCTGAACGAGGCGGCGACCGCGGCGGGAGTCGCCGGGCTGATCGAGGTCCGGCGGCTGGACGTGACGGACGCCGCCTCCGCACGGGACTGCGTCTCCGGCGTCGTCACCGACCACGGCGCCCTGCACGCCGTGATCAACAATGCCGGGGCCGGCCATGTCGGCACCCTCGAAGTGGACGGTGTGGAGGCCGTCCGCCGTGTCATGGAGGTCAACTTCTTCGGCGTCCTGAACACCACCGCCGCCGCCCTGCCCCACCTGCGCGCGTCCGGAGGCCGGGTGATCGCCGTCTCCAGCGTCGGCGGTGTCGTCGGACAGCCGTTCAACGAGGCATACTGCGCGGCGAAGTTCGCCGTCGAGGGCTACCTGGAGTCACTCGCGCCCGTCGCGGCGACGGTCGGGGTGGACGTCACCCTCGTCGAACCGGGAGCGGTGGCCAGCGAATTCGTCGCGAACGTGGGCATCCCCGACGACCGGACCGAGATGACGGAGCGCCTGGGACCGTACGCGGCCGCGATGGACGCCTACCTGACCCGCACCGCGGGCGCCTTCGCCGCCGCCCAGTCCTCCTACGACGCCGCCGCCGTCGTGGTCGCGGTGCTCACCTCCGAGCGTCCGGCGCTGCGGGTCCAGACCTCGGACGGGGCCCGCGCCTTCGTCGGCACCAAGCTCGCCGACCCCGACGGGGCGAAGGTGCTCGGCCTGACCGGCACCTGGGTCGCCTGAAGCGCGCACGGGCTCGGCCTGAAGCGGCCTCTCCGTACCGGAGTTCGCCGTCCGCGGAGGATGGGAGTCCGTCTTCCGCGGAGGACGGGCCCGGCCGTCGCACGGCCCTGAGCGCCGGGCGGCGGGGGCCGCCCCGGCGGTGATCCGGATCTCACGTACCGGACGGGCCCACAGTTTTGAACATGTTCAAGTTCAGGCGTACGCTCATGCCATGAGCGACAGAGCCGCCCTGGTCAAGGGCATTCGCGCATGGCTGGTCTTCTTCGTCGTCTGTCTGGTGCTCAGCGGCGCCACGGCCTTCCCCCTGGTGCACGAACTGCGCTGGACCGAGGACCTGTTGCGCACCCTGTCCGTGCCCGAGCACCTGCCCGCCCTGACGGACTGGATCGAGCGCGTACGCCGCGGACTCGACACCGCGGACGCCGAGTACCCCTTCCTCCTGTACGGCACGGACTGGCTGGCCTTCGCCCACCTCATGATCGCGGTGGCCTTCTACGGTCCCTACCGCGATCCCGTCCGCAACATCTGGGTCGTCGAGTTCGGCATGATCGCCTGTGCCGGCATCGTCCCGCTCGCGCTCATCTGCGGGCCGCTCCGGGGAATTCCCTTCTGGTGGACGGTCATCGACATGTCCTTCGGATTCCTCGGCGTGATCCCCCTGTACGTCGTACGGAGAAGGATCAAGCGGCTGGAGGCGCTCACCCCGCGTCCCGGCCCCGCCCCGGCACAGGCACCGGCCGTCTGAGCGCGGGCCCGACCGCCAACCGGTCCGCAGGACCCGGGCGTCGGCATCCGCGACGGGCGACGAGCCTCAGGGGTCGTCCCCCGTGGCCGGACGCAGGGGAAGTTCGGCGATCACGACGAAACCTCCCTCGGGCCGCGGTCGGGCGGTGAGGCTCCCGCCCACGCTGGCCGTCCGCTCGCGCATCCCGATCAGTCCATGGCCGGTCCCCTGCTGCGGCCCGCGCGGGACCGCGCAGCCGTCGTCCTCGACGGTGACGGTCAGGCAGTGCCGTCCGAAGCTCAGCTGCAGCCGGGCCTTGTCCGCGCTGCCGTGCTTGCGGACATTGGTCAGAGCCTCCTGGACGATGCGGTAGGCGGCCAGATCCACCGCGGGTGTCAGCGGAGGGGCGGATCCGTGCCGGGTGCACACCACGGAGAGACCGACACGTTCGAACGACGCCAGGAGCGCGGGCAGCTGTGCGAGGCCCGGGATCGGATCGCGCGGCGCGTCGCCGTCGTCGCACTGGCGCAGCAGGCTCACGGTCGCGCGCAACTCGTCCAGCGCGGACCGGCTCGCCTTCTGGATGTCCGTGAGAGCGGCGAGGATCTGCTCGGGCCGCTCCTTGCCCACATGGACCGCGACACCGGCCTGGGCGTTGATCAGGGCGATGTTGTGGGCGACGATGTCGTGCAGCTCACGGGCGATCCGGACCCGTTCGGCCGCCACCCGCTGCCGTGCCTCCTGTTCACGGGTCCGCTCCGCGTGCTCCGCACGTTCCTCCACGGCCGCGATGTGGGCGCGGCGCGAGCGCACGCCGTCCCCCACCGCCGCGGGCAGCGCCGTCCACGCCAGCATCGCGACGTTGCCCGGCTGCAGCCAGGAGCCCGGCTCGTACACCACCTCCGCCCCGACCAGCACCGCGGCCGAAGCCGCCGCGACGCCCCAGGCGGTACGGCGGTCGGTGGACGCGGCCACCGAGTAGACCGACACGATGACCGGGCTCGTCACCAGCGGACTCTCGCGGAACCCGAGCACCTGGAACGCCGCTCCGCAGCCGACCGCGAGAGCGGCCACGGCGAAGGGGTACCGGCGGCGCCACGGGAGCGCGAAGCAGCCCACGCCGGCGAGCAGGGCAGCGGTCCAGCGCAGGTCGAAGCGGTGCTCGCGCGGAATGACGGAGGCGGCGACGACGGACAGCACGAACAGTCCCAACGCCACCGCCACGTCCCAGGATCTGCCGCGGCGGCCCTGCCCCCGCCCGCTCCTCGTACTCGCCCTCACCGCCATGGCACCACCGTAGGGACACCGCCCACCCGGCGCGCGCCGGCGAAGTCGGTCGGCAGCGTGCTTTCCCGGCACCGACGGCCCGCGTCCGGCCCGGCCGGGGTTGATCCCTTCGAGTGACGCCAGCAACCAGGGGACCCCGTCACGGTGTCGAGCACCCGCCGGCTCGGCGGACCTGGACGAGTGGCGTCCCGCGGTCCTGGCGGAGGGGCGCTCGCCGACGGCCCCCGCAGTCCCCGCTCGTCCTCGTGAGACAGGACCGCCGGGACCGCCGGGACCGCCGAGCGGGTCGCCGGCTCGGGGCCGCGACGCACTCGCCCGGCCTGCCCCGCGAGCACGGACGGTGGCGGGGCGGCACGCAGGGGGGAGCAGCGCCGGAAGCCGCCGCCACGGGTGCTCGTTCCGTGGCGGCGGCTCGGACGCGCGGCGGTCACGCCGCGGTCGTACGGCGGATCGCGATCAGCCGGCGCCGCCGTCGAGGCGAGCGCCGGCGTGAGCGGGAGGATCACGCCGGATGTGACGAGGACCGGAGCCCGGCCGGCCCGGGCCAAGCACCAGGCCCAGGCCCAGCCCAAGCACCGGCACCGGCACCAGCACCAGCACCAGCACCAGCACCAGCACCAGCACCAGGCTCAGCCGAGCCTCGGCATCAGCCGGAGCGCGTTGTCCCGGTTGATGCCGCGGAGCTGGTGACCGGCGATGGCCGGGTCGCTGTCCAGGGCCGGAGCCGCGACGTCGGAGACGATGTCGGCGGAGGTCGGCGGCCAGTCGGTGCCGAAGAGGATCCGGGCGGGATCGACGGTGGCCATGAGGGTGGGGGTCGAGGACGGGGACATGGGTCCCGCCGTGTCGTAGTAGAAGCGGTGCAGGTAGTCGCGTACCCGGGACGGTTCGATCTCGGGGGTGAGGTGACTGCCGAAGAGCTCCAGGCGGGTCGCCATGTACGGCAGGAAGCCACCGCCGTGCGGGAGGACGAAGGTGAGGTTCGGGTAGCGGTCCAGCGTGCCGTTCAGGATGAGGTTGATCGCCGCGCGGGTCGTGTCCATGAGGAAGTCGCACATGAACGGCGGCAGGCCCGGGACACCCGCCCCGTCGGCGTTGCCACCGGGTACGTCCATCGGGTGCGTGCTGATGACCGCGGAACGGTCGTTCAGCTCGCCGAGGAGACGGTCGTGCGAGGGGTCGCCGAGATAGACACCGCCCGCGCTGGTACGGGTGCTCACCCCGACGGCGCCCAGGTCGTCGAGGCCGTACCTGAGCGACCAGCTCGACAGGTCCAGATCGTCGAGGAAGACCGGCGTGAAGAAGGCGAAACGGCTGGGGTGGTCCGCGACGATCTTCGCCGCCGCCTGCAGCGCGACCCGCGCGCTCTCCTCACGCGTGGCGCGCTCCTGGATGCGGCCGAGCATGGCCACGGTCATGACGGAGGTGCGGATGCCCGTACGGTCCATGAGCGCGAGCGCGGTGTCGAGGTCCCAGCGGGTCCACCAGGGCAGCTTGTCGCGTCGGACCAGGCCCTGCGCCTCGGCCCAGTCGAGCCAGGCCGGGGCGGTGAAGTGGTGGTGGACGTCCACACGGGAGGTGCGGGCGTCGTCATCGGCCGGGGCGGACGACGAGCGGTCGGAAGATATCATCGGGGGCTCTTTCCTCGTTCGAAAACGGCGTTCGGGTGAAGGCACTCAGACGCGTACGTCGGACGCCGTCGCCAGCGGCTGCTCCGCCACGGCTTCGGTCTCGGTGTTCGACGGCGCCTCGCGGTGGAGCACCGTCATCAGCGTGTCCGTCAGCGCCCGTTCCGGGTCCGGGGCGAGCCTGGGCGACCGCCAGGCCACGAAACCGTCGGGGCGGACCAGGACGGCACCGGACTCCGTGGTGCCGTGCAGCCCCGCCCAGTCGAATCCGTCCTCGGGGACCAGATCACGGTCCGCGCCGACGACGTAGCCCTCCACCGGGATGCCCAGACGCTCGTTGACGGCACGGGCCGCGGTGAGCCAGGCCTCGCCACCGGGGCCGGTGAGGACGACGAACGACCGTTCGTAGAGGTCGAGGGTGGAGATCCGCCGGCCCTCCCGGGTGGTCAGCCACATGTGGGGGGCGCGGCTGCCGGGGGCGCCGCCCAGCTGGAAGTCCTCGGGCACGATCGCGGCGTCCGGTTCGGCGCCGACGACGGCTCCGGTCGGATAGCGGTAGCACAGGGCCACCGTCAGGGCGTCGGCCGGCTCGTCCTTGCGCTTCCTCTCCGGGGTGTAGCCCGGGTGCTGTTCCTCGCGCGCCTGGAACAGGGCGCGGGCGGTCGTCGCGACGGCGACCGGCCGCCGTTCCGCCTTGTACGTGTCGAGCAGCCCCGGTCCGGCCCACCCGCGTAGGGCGGCGGCGATCTTCCAGGAGAGGTTGTGGGCGTCCTGGATACCGGTGTTGGAGCCGAACGCCCCGGTGGGCGGCATCTCGTGCGCCGAGTCGCCGGCCAGGAAGACCCGGCCCTCGCCGTAGCTGTCCGCCACGCGGTCCGCCGCGTGCCAGGGGGCCTTGCCGGTGACCTCGACGTCGAGGTCCGGGACGCCGGCCGCGGCGCGGATGTGGGCGATGATGCGCTCGTCGGTGAAGTCGTCCAGCGTCTCGCCCCGGTCCGGGGCCCAGGGCGTGTGGAACACCCACTGCTCGCCGTTGTCCACCGGCAGCAGGGCACCCTCTCCGGCGGGGTTCGTGATGTAGCAGACGACGAAGCGCCTGCCGCCGACGACATCCTGGAGCTTCTTGCTGCGGAAGGTGACGCTCACGTTGTGGAACAGGGCGCCCGGACCCGACTGGGAGATGCCCAGCCGCTCGCGCACCGGGCTGCGGGGCCCGTCGGCGGCCACGAGATAACGGGAGTGCACGATGCGGGTCTCGCCGCTGTCACGGTCCCTCACCTCCGCGTGCACGCCTTCGGCGTCCTGGGTAAAGGAGACCAGCTCGGTGCCGAAGCGGATGTCGCCACCGAGGGAGCGGGCGTAGCGCAGGAGGACGGGTTCGAGGTCGTTCTGGCTGCACAGGCACCAGCCGGACGACGTGATCCGCGACAGGGACGGACCCGTGTCGATGGCCTTGACGATCCACCGTTCCTCGCCGCCGGCGAGCGAGCTCACCTGGAGGACACCGTCGTTCCCGGTCAGGGCGCCCGCCGCGGCCCGGATGTCCGGCTCGACACCCGCGGTGCGGAACAGCTCCATGGTGCGCAGGTTGTTCCCACGGCCGCGGGGGTGGGTGGAGGTCGCGGCGTGGCGCTCGACGAGGAGGTGCTCGACGCCGAGGCGACCGAGAAAGACCGAGGTGGACAGGCCCACCAGGGAGCCGCCTACCACCAGTACCGGTACGGATTCCACGGCTCGTCTGCTCATCGGCTGTTCCCCTATCGTCTGTCGTCCGACGTGCGCCCCAACCGTCGGAAACGGCGACTCGGGGCCTGTCCATTCGGCATCAACTCTTCGCCCGCTTCCCGCACCGCGCACCTCCTGTTGCTCCGATCGCGACGCCGCGTCCCGGGTCCGCCCCGGATGGGCTAAGGACGTTTGCTGGCGACTGCCCGCCGGGAACCGTCGAGGCCATGACCCAAACACCCCTGCAGACCGAAGCCGGATCCGCGGACCCGGTGGCCGCCGCCTCCCGATGCACCCCCGAGTTCCGCGCCGATCCACACCCCGTGTACACGGAGTTGAGGAAAAGCGCGCCGGTGTGCCCGTTGCAGCCGCCGCACGGCGTGGAGACGTATCTGATCACCCGTCACGACGACGCGCGCGCCGCGCTGGCCGATCCCCGGCTGAGCAAGGACATGTACGGCGCCCTCGACGCGTACCACCGCATCTTCGGCGACTCCTCCATCGCGCTCGACGACAACATGCTGTTCTCCGACCCGCCCAAGCACACCCGGCTCCGGAGGATCGTGCAGGGTGCCTTCACCACGCGCCGTGTGGAGTTGCTGCGCCCTCGGCTGCAGCAGGTCGCCGATGAGCTGCTGGACCGCTGCGCGACCGACGCGTCCATCGACCTGCTCACGAACTTCGCGTTCCCGCTGCCGCTCCAGGTCATCTGTGAACTGCTCGGTGTGCCGGAGGGTGAGCGCGAGCGCGCCCACCAGTGGGCGACGACCGTGGCGAGGACCGGATTCGGACCGGAGGGGAAGAAGGCGCTGGCGGAGGCCGAGGGGAAGCTGCGCGATTTCCTGGTCGACCTCGTGGCGCGCAAGCGCAGCGAGCCCGGCGACGACCTGATGAGCGCGCTCGTCACGGCCCAGGACAAGGACGGCGCGCTGACGGACCATGAGCTGGTCTCGACGGCGTGGGTGCTGTTCTTCGCGGGTCACAAGACCAGCGCGTACCTCATCGGCAACGCCGTGTACCACCTGCTGGCGAAGCAGGACCAGCGGCAGGCGGCCCTCGCGAGCCCCGAATCCCTGAAGCTCGCCATCGAGGAGATGCTGCGGTTCGAGGGGTCGGTGGAGAGCTCCACCTTCCGCCACGCCACCGAGGACATCCCGATGCGTGGTGTGGTGATCCCCAAGGGCGCGCTCGTCCAGATCGCGATCACCTCCGCGAACCGGGACCCGGAGGTGTACGCCGACCCCGACCGGCTCGACGTCACGCGCACCGGTGACCAGACCCACCTGTCCTTCGGACACGGGCCCCACTACTGCATCGGAGCGCCGCTCGCCCGCCTGGAGATGCAGGTCGCGCTCACCACGCTGTTCCGCCGGTATCCCGAGATCACGCTGGCCGTGCCGCCGCACGAGGTGCGCTGGCTGACCGTGCCCTTCCCCGCGTTCCGCGGACTCACCGAACTGCCCGTGGTCCTCGACCCGGAGCGGATGGCCGACTGAACGCACCCCCGAACAGCGGCTCTTCCTGGCCTCACCCCCGCCCCGGCGGGGGTGTTCGGCTGTTCCCGCACGATCGCGCCGGGCGAGGACGCCTTCGGACCGCGGTGAGGAAATGAATCCCGCCCCACCCTTGGTCCCGGCACGCCACGGTGCTCGGCATCCTCGTCGCGGGCTGGATGGGCGTCACCCTCCTCTGAACCGGCGCACCACCCGGCCGCCGTGCCGGTGACACGCCTTCGCGGTCGATGCCTCCGCGGTCGATGCGACCGACCGCATCCGTGACGCCGTCAGGATCGGCGCCATCCCCAGGGGCACAGGAAGCCGATCTCCGCCAACCGGCAGCACGGCTCGGCGGCGGCGAAGGCCCCGGCCTCGGTCTCGCGTCCGCGCCCGGCGGGGTGCCGTACGCGGGCCGGGGTGGCGGGCCGTGGCCCGCCACCCCGGTGGCCGTGGACGAGCGACCGTGCCCGGGTCCCCGCCGACCCGCGAGGACCGTTCGGCGTTCCGGGCGCGTGTGCCGCGAGCGGGTCAGGCGTGACGGTGCGAGCGTCGGTTACCGGTGATGAGGCGGTAGACGGCGAGCAGGATGAAGGAGCCGACGATCGCGGCGATCCAGGTCGACACGTCGAAGAACCCGTCGATGGAGTCGACGCCGAAGATCACCTTGCCGAGCCAGCCGCCCAGCAGACCACCGGCGATGCCGATGAGCATGGTGATGATGATGCCGCCGGGGTCCTTGCCCGGCATCAGGGCCTTGGCGATGGCGCCGGCGAGCAAACCGATGATGATCCACGCGATGATGCCCATGAGGCTGCTCCGCTTCCTCGGATAAGAATCGTGTCAGCTCATCGTGTGCACCGAATACGCGCGAACAAACGTCCCCTCTTCCGACGCGTTCCTGGCGGCCTCGGACAGAGGGCTGTTCGGCGCGGCGGGCCGAGCCGAAGAGCCACCCGGCACATCGACGCGGCTCGCCGCAGCCTCACGCTCGGCCCGCGTCCGCCTGCCTCGGCCCGAACCGACCCGGCTCGGACCGGCCCGGCTCGGATCAGCCCGACCCGGCTCGGCCCGGCCGCGCGGGACACCGACGGCCCTGGGTGTCCCGCGACAGCCGATGGTTCCGGCCCGCGATCCGGTCGGCCTCGCCGTCCCTCCTGGCCGAATCCCTGCGCCCCCGACCCCGAACTCCGCGCCACGAGCGGCCGTCGGGCAGCGGCGACGACAAGGGCGCGGGCCGCTTCCGGACAGCAGCCGGACCGTGATCCCGCTGTCCGAATATCGTCGGTTATCCGATAAACCCGACTCGAAGCAAGATCGCTGCATCGAGGTAACTCGGTTGGCACAGCGGGCAGGTCGGGCGCGGCGGCCGTTACGGTTCCGGTGGATCTGGACGGATTCCCCGCGTTTCACCCACCCGTTTCCGCACGCAGTGACCGGCGTCCGTACGCCGATCGACGCCGTCGCAAAGGAGACCCCGCTCGATGACCGTTGAGACCAGCCCGGAAGCGGGGCTGGAGCCGCGTCGGCAGTCCAGCCTGGGCACTGCGGCCGCCCGCAACCTCGCCACCACCACCAAGTCCGCCCCGCAGATGCAGGAGATCACCTCCCGGTGGCTGTTGCGGATGCTCCCCTGGGTGGAGACCAAGGGCGGCACCTACCGGGTGAACCGCCGCCTGAACCACAGTGTCGGCGACGGACACATCGAGTTCGTCCAGGACGGCGCCGCGGTCCGTGTGATTCCCCGACAACTCGGTGAGCTGGCCCTGTTGCGCGGCTTCGAGGACGTCGAGGTGCTGACGGCGATCGCCGACCGGTGCGTCCAGCGCGACTTCCGGGCGGGCGAAGTCCTGGCACGCCGTGGCACCCCCGCCGAGCAGATCCACCTGATCGCCCACGGCCGGGTCCGTCGGACCTCCGTGGGCAGGTACGGGGACGAGGTGACCGACGCCCTGCTCGCCGACGGCGGCCACGTCGGCGAGAACGCCCTCCTCGACACCGACGCCGTCTGGGACTGCACCCTGACCGCCCAGACGGCGGGCACCCTGCTGACGCTCTCCCGCTCCGACTTCGCCGCCGTACTGTCCTCGGCCCCCGGCCTGCGGACCCATCTGCAGCAGTTCGGCGCCCGGGCACTCCGGCCGCAGACCCACCACGGCGAGGCCGAGATCGCCATGTCGGCGGGTCACACCGGCGAAGCCGATCTGCCGAGCACCTTCGTGGACTACGAACTCCACCCGCGGGAGTACGAACTCTCCGTCGTGCAGACGATCCTGCGCGTCCACTCCAGGGTCTCCGATCTGTACAACGCTCCGATGAACCAGACGAAGGAACAACTCCGGCTCACCGTCGAGGCGTTGCGGGAACGCCAGGAGCACGAGCTCGTCAACAACCGGGAGTTCGGCCTGCTCCACAACGTCGCCTTCAAGCAGCGGATCCAGAGCCACTCCGGTACACCCACACCGGACGACCTGGACGATCTGCTCTGCCGACGCCGGGGCACCAAGTTCTTCCTCGCCCACCCCCGGACGATCGCGGCGATCGGCCGCGAGTTCAACGCCTACGGGCTCTACCCGGAACAGGTCGACCTCGACGGCCGGCAGGTCCCCGGGTGGCGAGGAGTCCCGATCCTGCCCTGCAACAAGATCCCCATCAGCAAGGAGAACACCAGCTCGATCCTCGCCCTGCGCACCGGGGAGGACAACCAGGGCGTCATCGGCCTGCGTCAGACCGGCCTGGTGGACGAGTACGAGCCGGGGCTGTCGGTGCGCTTCATGGGCATCAACGAGCAGGCGATCCTCTCGTACCTGGTCACCACCTACCACTCGGCCGCCGTGCTGCTGCCCGACGCGCTGGGCGTGCTGGAGAACGTGCAGATCGCCCGCAGTCGCCCCTGAGGGCTGTCGTCCCGTGATCCCCGGCGGGCGCGCGTTCGGCCGCCCCGCCCCCGCCAGGTCCATGCCCGGGGTCCCGCTCAGGTCCACACCCAGGTCTCCCGGCCCGGCGAGGCCCTCCCCCTCTCACCAAGGAGCCAAGGATGCCCGAGCCCGGGCCTTCCCCCGTGCGGTCGCGCCTGGCTGACGCCATGGCCCTCGTGGGGGCGCGTGTCCGCCTCCCCCCCTCCGGATCCGGCCACGCCGTCGCCGGCGACTCGGTGGCACACCACGTGCTGGAGAGCGATGCGGCGAGCGACGCCTCGCTGGATCCACCCGCGGCCCCTTCCCTGGAACGCATCCTGCGGGGGCCCAGCGGGCTGGGCACGACCGGTCTGTTCCTCACCCGGCCGGAGGAACCCCCGGCGCCACCGGCGCCGCGGGAGGCTGGTACGCCGGAGGACGGCACGCCGGTCCCCGGCCTCTACCACCACCCGGTCACACCGCCCGACCCGGTGCGGGTGGAGGAGGTCGGTCGCAGGATCAAACGGTGGGCCGTCGACGAGGTCCAGGCCTACCCCCCTGAGTGGGAGGACCAGTTCGACGGCTTCTCCGTCGGCCGCTACATGGTGGCCTGCCATCCCGACGCACCGACGGTCGATCACCTCATGGTCGCCACCCGGCTGATGGTCGCGGAGAACGTGCTCGACGACTGTTACTGCGAGGACCACGGCGGTTCGCCGGTCGGGCTCGGCAGCCGCCTGCTGCTGGCCCACACGGCTCTCGACCCCCTGCTCACGACCGGGGAGTACGAGAAGCCGTGGGCGCAGTCGCTCCGGTCGGACGCGCCCCGGCGCGCCTACCGCTCCGCCATGGCGTACTTCGTCGAGCAGGCCACTCCTTCGCAGGCCGACCGGTACCGGCACGACATGGCCCGCCTGCACCTGGGCTACCTCGCCGAGGCCGCCTGGGCCGAGGCGGACCACGTGCCGGAGGTCTGGGAGTACCTGGCGATGCGTCAGTTCAACAACTTCCGTCCCTGCCCGACGATCACGGACACCATCGGCGGCTACGAACTGCCGGCGGACCTGCACGCCCGGCCGGAGATGCAACGCGTCATCGCGCTCGCCTCGAACGCCACCACCATCGTGAACGACCTCTACTCGTACACCAAGGAACTCGACAGCCCGGGCACGCATCTGAACCTGCCCGTGGTGCTCGCCGAACGTGAGGGCGTCTCGGACCGGGACGGCTATCTGAAAGCGGTCGAGATCCACAACGACCTCATGCACACCTTCGAGTCCGAAGCCGCCTCCCTCGCGGCCGACTGCCCCGTGCCGAGCGTGCTGCGCTTCCTGCGCGGCGTGGCCGTGTGGGTCGACGGCAACCACTACTGGCACCAGACCAACACCTACCGCTACAGCCTGCCCGACTTTTGGTAAGGAACGGATCCCACCATGACCAGCGCCGAACTGACCACCGACACCGTCCCGTTCATTCCCGGTCCTGCCTCGCCCTACCAAGGGGACATCGCCCGCTACTGGGACGGCGAGGCCAGGCCCGTCAATCTGCGTCTCGGTGACGTGGACGGGCTCTACCACCACCACTACGGCATCGGCGACATCGACCACGCGGCTCTCGGGGACGCCGGAGACGACGGTTACGAGAGCAGGCTGATCTCCGAACTGCACCGCCTGGAGTCGGCCCAGGCGGAAGTCCTCCTGGACCACCTCGGTCCCGTCGGGCGCGAGGACACGCTGCTGGACGCCGGCTGCGGTCGCGGTGGTTCCATGGTCATGGCCCACCAGCGGTTCGGGTGCAACGTCGAAGGCGTCACCCTGTCCGCCAAACAGGCGGAGTTCGCCAACCGCCGTGCCCTGGAGCTCGGCATCGAGGACCGCGTCCGTGCCCGCGTGTGCAACATGCTCGACACCCCGCTCGACAAGGGGCAGGTCGCCGCCTCCTGGAACAACGAGTCGAGCATGTACGTCGACCTGGAGGACCTCTTCGCCGAGCACTCCCGCGTCCTGTCGGTCGGCGGCCGCTATGTGACCATCACCGGCTGCTGGAACCCGCGTTACGGCCAGCCGTCGAAGTGGGTCTCCGAGATCAACACGCACTTCGAGTGCAACATCCACTCCCGCCGTGAGTACCTTCGCGCGATGGCCAACAACCGACTCGTACCGCAGGCCGTCATCGACCTGACGCCGCAGACGCTCCCCTACTGGGAGCTGCGTGCCACGTCCTCTCTGGTCACCGGCATCGAGACGGCGTTCATCAACTCGTACAAGGACGGCTCCTTCCAGTACCTCCTGATCGCGGCCGACCGCGTCTGACCGACGCGCCACCGCCCACGACGGGACGGGTGCGGGCACGTCCTCCGACGTGCCCGCACCCGTCGGGCCGCCGCCCGGCCCACCCGCGGGCGAAGGCGGCGCGGTCCTACTGGACGGACGGGAACGGCGGCTCGGGCTTCTCCTCCGCGGCGGGCTCGGTGCCGGTGACGATGCGGCGGATCGTCTCCATCGGCAGTTTCGGCGAACCATCCGTGTACAACAGGCCGTTGGTCTCCTGGGCGGTGTCCATGAACTGCGTGTAGCAGAAGCCCGCGACGATCGGGCTCCTGTGCAGCACCCCGAAGATGTCGCCGAGCAGGGCGGCGTACTGGGCGCCGGTGCTGGTCCGCGTGTAGGAGAACTCGTCCTCCTCGGCACCGACGGACAGACCGCCGAACTCGGTGACCATCAGCGGCGCTTCACCGGCGCGATAACGCTCCGTCTGCCGGCCGTCGAGCGAGAGGGTCCGCCCGGCCGGGCCCGGCGAGGCCAGCAGTTCCTCGAACCCGGCGGCGTCGCCGTAGCGGCGGGTGAGCAGTTCGGGGTCGGAGGAGTAGTCGTGCACACCCATGATGTCGCTGTCGGTGTGCTCCCAGCCCTCGTTGGACATGACCGGGCGGGTCGGGTCCAGGGCGCGGGTGAGGTTCGCGAGGGCGATCGTGTAGGCCTGCTGCGCCGGGTCGTCGGCGATGTCCGAGCAGCCCCAGCTCTCGTTGACCGGCACCCAGGTGACGATCGAGGGGTGGCTGCGGTCCCGCCGCACCATGTCCAGCCACTCACGGGTGAGCAGTTCCACGGCCTCGGTGCCGTACTCGTACGCGGCTCCGGTCTCGCCCCACACCAGCAGGCCCAGCCGGTCGGCCCAGTACAGGAAGCGCGGGTCCTCGGCCTTCTGGTGGATACGGACCGCGTTGAAGCCCATCGCCTTGATCAGCTCGACCTCGCGGCGCAGTTCGGCGGTGCCGGAGTTCGCGATCAGGGTGTCGGGGCGGTATCCCTGGTTGAGCACCGAACGCACGTAGTAGGGGCGGTTGTTGAGCAGGAAGGCGCCCCGGCCGACACCGGCGCTGCGCAGTCCGACGTAGCTGTCGACGGTGTCGAGGACCTCGGAGGTGGCGGCGTCGCGGACGGTGACCCGTGCGTCGATCAGCGTGGGCCGTTCGGGGCTCCACAGCAGATCCTCGCGGTCGATGCCGTTGCGCAGGGCGGGGACGACGAGGTCCACGCGGCTGCGCGGGGTGCGGACGGCGGTGGTGGACTCGGCGAGCACCTCGCCGTCGTGGGTCAGCACGATCTCCACGCTGACGGGAGCGGCCGGCACCGAGGCGAGGGTGATCTCGGCCTCGACGCCGCGGGCCGGGTCGGGGATCCAGGCCAGGTCGGCGATGTGCCGTGCCGAGACGGTCTCGGTCCACACGGACTGCCAGATGCCGGTGGTCCGCTCGTACCAGACCGCGTGCGGCCGGTCCTGCCAGTCCTGCTTGCCGCGCGGCTGTGCCAGGTCCGCCGGGTCGTCCTCGGCCCGCACGACGAGCACGTGCTCGTCGGCGCCGGGGCGCAGCGCGTCGGTCACGTCGGCGGTGAACGGCGTCTGGCCGCCCACGTGCTCAGCCACCGGCCGGCCGTCCAGCCAGACCTTGGCCCGGTGGTCCACGGCTCCGAAGTGCACCAGCGCGCGGTCGCCGCCGCTGACGGCGAGTGCCTCGTGGGGTACGCGGCGGCGGTACCAGACCACCGGGTGGGGTGCGGTCTCGCCGATGCCGGAGGCCGGGGCCTCCGGCGGGAAGGGGACGGTGATCTCCCGGTCGAAGGCACCCGTCGCCTCCTCCGAGAACCACGCGTCACGCTCGCCTTCGCGGGCGTCGTCGTACCCGAACTCCCAGACGCCGTCGAGGCTGTGCCACCGCTCCCGCCGCAGGATCGGCCTCGGATACGTCCCGTCCTGCTCGCTCGCGCTCACGGATCCTCCTCCTGCCGTATCCGGAATTCCCGGCATAGGCGTTTCTACGATCGAAGCCCTGCCATCATGAGTGATCGTTTGCATCGATGCAAGGCCTACCGAGGTGCGAGAGTGAGTCGGAGCTCCCCGGTGCGGCAGACTCTGAGAGCCTGCCGGACGCCGGGCCGGGGGGGGACCCGGCAGGCTCCGGGTGCCGGCACGACGGGAAGGAGGCCCCAGTGGCCAGAGTGCGGATGCGGGACGTGGCCGAGCACGCCGGGGTGTCGGTGCGGACGGTGTCGAACGTGGTCAACGGCTTCTCGCACGTGAGCCCCGACACCCGCGCCAAGGTGCAGCGCTCACTCGACGAGCTGGGTTACCGCATGGACTACCTGGCCCGGGGCCTGCGCTCGGGCCGGACGGGTTTCATCGCCCTGGCGGTGCCGTTCGTCGCCGAGCCCTACTTCGCCGAGCTGGCCCAGGCCGTCATCCGGGCCGCAGCCCGGCGCGACATCACGGTGCTGGTGGAGTCGACCGCGGGCGACAGCGAGGTGGAACGGCGGATCCTGGAGGGCGGCCTGACCAATGTCGCCGACGGCGTGCTGCTGAGCGCCCTGACCCTCCCGGCCGACGGCATCGCGGCCAAGAAGCCGGACTTTCCGCTGGTCATGCTGGGTGAGCACACCGTCGGTGACCAGTTCCCGCGGGTCGGCATCGACAACGTGGAGGCCGCCCGCACCGCGGTCGAACACCTCCTGGAGCAGGGCTGCCGCTGGATCGTCGCGCTCGGCCGCAACGGCAGCGAGAACGGCCGCCAGCGCACCGAGGGGTACGAGCAGGCGATGTCGGCGGCCCGGGTGCGACGGGTGAACTGGCTGGTGGTACCGGTCGAGGACTGGACCAGGGAGCAGGGCTACGCGGCCGTACGGGAGCTGCTGGAGGGCGACGGCCCGCTGCCCGACGCCATCTTCGCCTTCAACGACGCGCTCGCGGTCGGCGCGCTGCGAGCCCTGGACGCCTCCGGGGTACGCGTGCCCGAGGACATCGCCGTGGTGGGCATCGACGCCATCCAGGAGTCGGCCTACACCCACCCGCCGCTCACCTCCGTCGCCCCCGACCTCGACGCCATCGCCGAGCGCTCGCTGACCCTGCTGGAGGAGCAGATGCGGGCCCCTGCCGAGCCCGCCGGCACCGACTCCGCCGAGGACGCGCAGGCCGGAGCGGTGCCCGCGGCCCCCCAGGAGACCACCCCGTACCGCCTCGTCGTCCGGGAGTCCTCGCGTCGCGAGCCCGCCCAGGGGTGAGCCGGTGCGGGGGCCGACCCCCGCGATGTGACGCCTGTCGCTGTGTGATCCCCGTCGCGGTGGACGACGGCCCGGCAGGTGCAGGCTGGGTCCGGCACGTCGGGCGCGGCGCGCACGCGCGCCCCCGAGGTGCCCGATTTATGAGGGTGTGAGTCAGTGTGATCCCAGCCCTGACCGGCATGGCGAGGCGGACACGCCGCCGCCGATCCTCCCCCCGCGCCGTTGCGCGGCCGACCCCGGAAAGGCCGCGGAACCCTGCCCGGCCAGGTCGCGAGAGAAGGGTGGCAGGGGCACGACAGCGGCTCCGCGGACTCCTTTCCATCGATCTATTGCATCGTTGCAAAACGTGTGCGAGGGTCTGCGCCATCGAGTTCACATCGAATTAACGAGGTGAATACCCCTATGAGCGGAGCGATGGCTCGCCGACGGTTTCTTGCCCTCAGCGGTGGCCTTGCCCTGACCGGAGGGCTCGCGGCGTGCTCCTCCCCGCTCGCGTCCGGCCTGACGGGCTCGCAGCCGAACACGGCGGATGTCATCTTCTGGAACCTCTTCACCGGTGGTGACGGCGCCAACATGGTGCTGATGGAGAAGGCGTTCCGGAAGGCCGACCCGGGAACGACGGTCGAGGCGACCATCCTGGGCTGGGGCAATCCGTACTACACCAAGCTGGCACTGGCCACCGCGAGCGGCACGCCACCGGACGTCGGCATCACCCACCTCTCGCGGCTTCCGCTGCTGGCCGCGTCCGGCCTGCTGGAGCCGATCGAGCGGACCCCCCTCGGGGAACTGGGTGTCACCCAGGACAAGTTCACTCCGGCGGCCTGGAAGAAGGCCACCGTGGACGGCACGGTGTACGCGGTCCCGCTGGACACGCACCCCTTCGTGCTCTATTACAACGTCGACATCGCCCGCAGGGCGGGACTGCTGAACTCCGCCGGTGACGGCCTCGTGCCCCTCAAGGGCAAGGAGGACTTCGTCGGCGCGGTGAAGGCGATGAAGGACGCCGGCGGCGCCCGGTTCGGCGCGGTCATGTCGATCACCGCCGACCCGTCCACCGCCTGGCGCTTCTTCAGCATGGTCTACTCCGGCCTCGCCGGCCCGATCGTCACCGACTCGGGGACGAAGATCGCCATCGACGAGGAGGCGATGCAGGAGACGGTCGCCTTCATGCAGAGCCTGACCGGCCCGGACCTGATGCCGAAGAACCTCACCGGAGCCGGCGCCAACGCCCTGTTCTCCACGGGCAAGTCGGGCTTCCTCTTCGACGGCGAGTGGCAGATCCCGACGTACCGGGCGGTCAAGAACCTGAAGTTCAACGTGGTGCCGTTCCCGGCGCTGCTCGGCTCGAAGCCAGTGGCGTACGCCGATTCGCACGCGCTGGTCCTGCCGCGCAACGACCGCGGCGACGAGACCCGTACCCGCAACGCCTCGAAGTTCGTCAAGAGTCTCCTCGACAGCAGCGCGGTGTGGGCCGAGGGCGGGCACATCCCGGCCTGGCTGCCGACACAGCACAGCAAGGCGTTCCTCGACCAGTCGCCGCAGCGCAACTACGTCGAGGCCGCGTTCAACGCCCAGTACGACCCGGTGGCCTGGTACACCGGCGCCGGCTCGGACTTCCAGGGCGTGATCGGCGGCACGGTCATCGAGGCGCTCAACGGGCGCATCACGCCCAAGGGCATGGCGTCCGCGATGCGCTCCGCCCTGAAGCGGTACACCACGTCCCGACCGCCGGTCACGATGAAGTAGGAGGCAGTCACCATGACGACCGTCGCCCCGACGCGACCGGCACCCGCCGCGGCTGCCCCCACGGGCCTGACCGCCGACCGGCCCACCCGTTCCGAACGCAGGGCGGGCAGACTGCTCACCGCCCCCTTCCTCGTGGTCTACCTGCTCTTCCTGGTCGGCCCGCTGCTCGTCGGCGTGGTGCTGAGCTTCTTCAACACCACCACCGTCAAGAGCGGCCTCGGGGACTTCGTCGGCCTGTCCAACTACCGCGAGGTACTGGGCGACTCCCTCTTCTGGGAGAGCCTGTGGCACTCGGTGCTGTTCACGCTGCTGACCACTCCCCCGCTGGTGATCCTCGCCCTGGGCGTCGCCATCCTGGCCTCGCGCATGCGCCGCGGCCGGCTCTTCTACCGCATCGCCTTCTTCCTGCCGTACGTCGTGCCGTCCTCCGTGGTCACCCTGGTCTTCCTGTGGATGTACACCCCGCAGATCGGCCTCATACCGAAGGTCTTCGACGCCGTCGGGCTGCCGGTGCCGGACTTCATCGGCAGCACTTCGGGCGGCTGGACCGCCGTCGTGCTGATGACCGTGTGGTGGACCTTCGGCTTCAACTTCGTCCTCTTCACCGCCGCGATCCAGGACGTCCCCGCGGACGTCTACGAGGCGGCGGCGATCGACGGCGCGAGCCCCTGGCAGCAGATCCGCCACATCACGGTGCCCCTGCTCGGCCGGACCACCAGCCTGGTGCTGATCCTTCAGATCCTCGCCTCGCTCAAGGTGTTCGACCAGATCTACCAGCTGCTCGGCGGCGGACCCAACCAGTCCACCCGACCGGTCATCGAGTACATCTACGACACCGGCTTCACCGCCTACCGGGGTGGCTACGGCGCTGCCGCCACCATGGTGTATTTCGTCATCATCGTCGCGATCTCGGCGGCCTGGTACGGGCTGCGGCGCCGTCGTGCGACCAGCAGCGCGGCCTGAGCGGAGGACTCATGACCACCATCACCCAGCCGCGGCCCGCCGACCCGAAGGGCGCGGTCAACGGCGCCAAGCTCTTCAACCGGCTCTGCGCCGTGTGCCTGACCCTGTTCGCCCTGATCTGGCTGGTGCCCTTCGTCTGGGCACTGATCACCTCGCTGCGCGACGACGCGTCCATCACCCAGAGTCCCACGTCGATCTTCGCCGGCGGCTGGTCACTGGACGCGTACTCGACCTCCTGGGACAACCATCCGATCGGCACCTGGTACCTCAACAGCCTGGTGATCTCGGTGCTCGCCGTGATCTTCACGGTGGCCTTCTGCTCCATGGCCGGGTTCGCGCTGGCCTTCCTGCGGTTCCGCGGCCGGGGCGTGGTCATGGCCGTCGCCACGGCCGGCCTGATGCTGCCGACCGAAGCGCTGGTGCTGCCCCAGTTCATCGAGTACCGGTCGTTCCACCTGCTCGGCACGTTCTGGGCACTGGTCCTGCCGTCGGTCGCGGCACCGATCTCGGTGTTCGTCTTCCACTCCTTCTTCCGCGGCATCCCCACGGCGCTGATCGAGGCGGCCCGCATCGACGGGGCGAGCTGGTGGCGCATCTACGCCAACGTCTGCATGCCGATCTGCCGCCCGGCGGTGTCCACGGTCGCGATCCTCACCTTCATCAGCTCCTGGAACTCGTTCCTGTGGCCGCTGCTGGTCCTCAGCCAGACCAAGTCCCAGACCATCCCGGTGGGCCTGGCCTCGCTGGTGGACCCGAGCAGTCCCCAGTACGCCGAGGTCATGGCCTCCTCGGTCCTCGGCTTCATCCCGCTCATCGCGGTCTTCCTGGTCTTCCAGCGGCAGATCGTCCAGGGAATCGCCACGACAGGCATCAAGTGACGGACCCCTCCCCCGCCGCGGCGGTGCCACGTCCCCCACCGGGAGACCGGAACGGGAGACGGCACCGCCGCGGCGGCGTGCCCGGTTCGTACCCCCACTTTCGCGGCACCCGGCACGGCGCCGCGTCGTCCACCGGGCGGAGAAGCGCTCCCCCGTCTCCGGTCCCCGTCGCTGGTGCGGGCCGGTGGGACCGCCGGGTCATCGAGCCGCCCGGTTGCGCAGGGCGGTGAGGGACCAGTCGAGCACCGGGGCGAGCCGGTCGGGCTCCGGCCAGCCGTTGACCAGCGCGAGCAGACGGAAGTACCGCTCCCTGCGGGGGTCGTTCACGGCCTCCAGACGGTGCAGCAGCCACCGGCGCAGGGCGCCGTCGTCGGGACGGTGGTGGATGCGCGCGCACCGGGCGGTGAGCACCGCGACGATCTCGTCGGCCTGGGGCGCGTACGGACTGACGCCGGACGCCACAGCGGGTCCGACGAGATCACGGGCGACGGCGACCACGCCCGGGCGCGGTCGTACGGGGGCGCCCCGGGGCGGCTCGTCCAGGTGATCGGCGGCCAGACCGCGCACCATGGCGCGGAAGTCCGCGTCCAGGGACAGTTCGGCCAGCTCCACCCAAGCCCTGACCTGCTCGTCCGTCGGCCTGTCGGGCAGCTCGGGTGTCATGGAGCGCCGGACCCCCGCGAGGCGGGAGCCACCGAGCGGACCGTCGAATACGTTGTCGAGGAAGTCGTCGATCAGATGTCGGCGTTCGGCTTCCGAGAGGGTGGCCAGCCGGTGCATGAGTTCCATCTCCTCGGGGGTGGGCGCGCGTTCCGCGGCGGCCGTCAGCACCGCCCGCCGCAGACGCAGGATGCTGATCTGCACGTCCAGTGCGGCGGCGTGCTCCGCGGCGACCTCATCGAGGGTGCGTTCCCGATCCACGACTTGGCGGACCACATCGAGGCCGAGCCCCAGTTCTCGGAGGGTCCGCACGAGGGCGAGGCGGGTGACGGCCTCCGGGGCGTAGCGCCGGTAGCCCGCGTGTGTGCGGGCGACGGGCGCCACGATGCCGCGGTCGGAGTAGAACCTGATCGTCTTGACCGCCAGCCCGGTGCGCCGGGCCAGTTCACCGATCGAGTAGAGGATGTCGCCGTCCATGGGCTCATCTTCCGGTCTCCCCCTGCGGGAGACTCAAGTCCGAGCTCACGTCTCCACGCGCCGTCGCCGAACTCAGGGTGCGGATTTCTCGCGTTGCGTACGCGCCTCGAAGCATTCCTTCCGGCCGCCCGCCGCGGGAAGGAAACAGGATCGCACGGACGTCCCGAGGCTGATCACGCTCATGGTGGTGTGGACATAGGTGTCCGCCTCGTTGCGGCTGGTGACCCGGGCGGCGCGGAGGGAGTCGTCCCGGCCGCCCACACGGATCTCGACACGGTCGTCCACGGCCGCGCCCCACATCCGCACCCAACTCGTCCCGCATTCCTCGCTGTAGCGGACTTGGATCCAGGCTCCCGTGGTGGTCTCGTGCTCGGCGAGGGTCAACGGGGATGCGGCGCACCGCGTCGAGATCGGGTCCTTGTTCTCGCAGGCGGTGTGCCGGCACAGTGCCCCCGTGACCGGAGGGGATGTGGGGGACGGTGACACCTGCCTGCGCGGGGCGGCGGGAAGGTGCGTCAGCACCAGTGTTCCCAGGACCACGGCGCCGAGCGCGGACGCGAGGGCGGCGAGGACGGTTGCGCGCCGGTGGGTGGCCGGGCCGAAGCGGGCGTGGTCAGGGGCGCGCGGTGCTGATTCGCTCGCGGCTGTCTCGCTCCGGCCCGTGGCGGGCGGAGAGCTGACGGGCCGAGCGGTGATGGACGAGTCGGTCGGGGACGGGTCGGTCGCGGACGCGCCGGTCGCGGGGGCGTCGGTCGCGGGGGCGTCGGTCGCGGGGGCGTCGGTCGCGGGGGCCGCAGCCGGAGGGTCGCTTCGGGTGGCGGTGAGCTGCCGCGCGGGTGGCTCCCGCGTCGACTGGATGTCCTCCGTCGGGTCCGTCCGGTCCGACTGACCCACCTGATCCGCTGGGTTGGTCCGCTCCGTTCGGTCCGTTCGGTCCGTTCGGTCCGTTCGGTCCGTTCGGGCGATGTCCAAGAGCGCCAGCAGATGGTCCGCGGGCTCACCGGCGAGACGGCACAGCTCCTTGACCGCACTGCGGGACGGCAGGCTCTTGCCGTTGAGATAGCGCTCCCAGGACGACTTGCTGAAGGTGGTCGCGTTCGCGAGCTGCGCCAGGCTCAGCCCGGTGCGCTGCTTCAACTGCCTCAGCGCGATGGCCAGTCGGGCACCCGACGGCGAGGGTGCGCTCGGAGTCATCCGCGCAGCGCCTTCCAGGAGCGCGGCCCCAGCATGCCGTCGGCGACCAGGCCGGCGCGTTGTTGAAACGCCTTGACCGCCCGCAGGGTCAACGGGCCGAACATGCCGTCGATCCCACCGGGTGAGATGCCTGCCCGGCGCAGCAGGCACTGCGCCTCGGCGACATCGGCACCGGTGGCGCCGTAGAAGATCTCGGTGTTCCGGCCGTCGTTGATGCCGGCCGACCAGTGACCGTCGACGCGAGTGATGCGGCAGGTGTAGGTGGGCGGTGGCGAGGCCGTGGTGGTGCGGGGCGAGACCACGACAGGCGCCGGAGCACCGTCCTCGTCGAGGCGCAGCATGAGCAGCACCGCCGCCAGTACGGCGACGGTCAGGGCGACGACGCCCGCCGTGAGGGCGATGTGCGGGAACCGGCCGGGGGCGGGGGCGGGTGACGGCGTGCGGTCGATCGACGAGGCCGGTGCCGCGACCTGCGGCTCCGTCTGCTGTATCGGTGGTATCGGCTGTCCCTGCTTCTCCTCCCGCTCCTCGCCCTGATCCCCTCTCCCCTCCCGCGGGCGCTCGCGCTGTTGTTCCTGCTCCTGCTCTTTTTCGTGCTCTTTCTCCTGCTGCCGTTCCGGCTGTTGTCCCTCCTGGTGTCGCCGCTCCCGCACGGGCGCGGTGGGCCGGGGTGGTGCGGCCGGGCCGGCACGGCGGCTGCCCCAGGTGGCGGCGGCGACCTCGTGCAACGCGAAGAGAGGGACGGGGTCGGCGCCGGTGATCCGGGCCAGCGCCTCGACCGCTTCCCCGGGCGGCAGCGTCGTACCTCCCAGGTAGCGCTCCCACGACCTGGCGCTGTAGCCGGTCTTGGCCGCGAGTTGCCGCATCGTCAACTCGCTGTGGTCCTTGAGTCGACGTAACTGCTCGATCAACTGCCGGGCGCAGGGATCTAGTTCGGCGGGCAGCACCTTGGAGCGCGGCATGTTTCCCCCCAATGCGTTCATCGGTGTCAACAGCGGCCCCCTCCGCTGTTGCGCATTCTGCATGAGCCCACCACATCTGTCACAGGTGTCTCACGCCACCGTCCTGCGGGACGGTGGCGTCCCAGGTCAGCGGGGTGGTCGTCCCGAAAAGCCGCCACCTGCGCCGCGGAGGTAGCCGTCGCGCCCGGGTCGCCCGCACCTTGGATCTCGCCACCTGCCCGCCGGGCGGGACAGGTGCCGACCCACGACCGAAAGAGGAACGCATGCGACCGAACGCTCTGGGCAGGACCATCGCCGGCCTCATCGCCGTTGCCGGCCTCGCCGCCGGAAGTGTGGCGACCGCGGGGACCAGCTTCGCGGCGACCGCGACCACCGCGCGGTCCGCCGTGGCCGTACAGCCCGCAGCCGCGGCCGCGACGCAGAACTTCGGCCTGACCACGGCCGAGGCCAAGAACGTCCAGGAGTTCCTCGCGGACTACTGGGGTTACACCGACTCCATCGACGGCCAGCTGGGCACCAACAGCTGGAAGGCATTCCAGCGCTGCCTCGCGAGGTACTGGGGATACACGGGCGCCATCGACGGGGACCCGGGCACCAACACCATCAAGGCGCTGCAGCGTCTGCTGGCGGACGACTACGGCTACACGGGCGCGATCGACGGCGTCGCCGGGGCGGGCACCCGGGCGGCGTTCAAGCGCTTCGCCGCCTGATCAGCCCGGCTCACCCGGCGGGGCCGCCGTTCGGACCGGTCCGAACGGCGGCCCCGCCGACCGACACCGGGTCCCGGCCCGTCCTCGCGGAGCGAGGGCGGGCCGGGGACGCGTGTTCCCGCTCCTCGTCCGGACCGGGTCCGGCCCCGTGACCACGCGGCGCAGGCCGGAAAGCACCGGACACACCCGACGGCCGTCACATGACCATGCGTCAGGCCGTGTTCCAGCGAACGAAGGAGAACCTCGCCGCCATGGGAAGACTCGCGCCCCCAGTGCGCACCGAAGACGCAAGCTCACGGCGCCGGGAGGCGCGCCGCACCGGGACCGGGTGGCGGATCCGCGTCGGGACCTTCGCCGCAACCGCGGCGATGATCTCGGCCGGCCTCGTGCTCGGTGCCGGCCCCGCGATGGCGGCCGCGCCCGCCGCGATCAAGCTGACCTCCGCGTCCTGCCCCGTCGAGATCGTGCAGGGTCAACTCAGCGGCTGTGTGACGGAGTTGCAGAACCTGCTCAACGCGCACGGTGCCGGTCTGGTGGTGGACGGCCAGTTCGGGCCGAGTACGCTCTACGCGGTCCGTGAGTACCAGGCGTCCACCGCGATCGCCGTGGACGGGCGGGTGGGCCCCGCGACCAAGAGCAAGCTGTACGCGACCGGAGGCTCGGCGCCGGCCCCGATCAACCTCCAGTCCTCCTCGTGCCCCGCGAACATCGTCCAGGGCGACAAGGGCGGTTGTGTCACCGAGCTCCAGCGGCTGCTGCGCCACCACGGTTACGCGGTGGACGTCGACGGCGACTTCGGCGCCGGGACCGCGAGTGCCGTGCGCAGCTTCCAGACCTCCTACGGCCTGACGGCCGACGGCCAGGTCGGCACCAACACCAAGCGTGCGCTGTACGACACCGACGAGTCACCCTCGACGGGCCTGGACCTGCGGTCGTCATCCTGCCCGGAGAACATCGTGGAGGGCCAGAGCGGCGGTTGCATCGCCACGCTGCAGTCGCTGCTGAACGGCAAGGGCCAGAGCCTCGACGTCGACGGCAGTTTCGGCCCCCAGACCCTGGCGGCCGTGAAGGCGTTCCAGTCCGCGAGCGGCCTCAGCGCCGACGGCGAGGTCGGTCCGAACACCAAGGCCGCCCTGTACGCGAACATCGGCGGTGGCGGCGGCAACGGCGCGCCCGCGCCGATCAACCTGAACTCCGCCTCCTGCCCCGGCGAGATCGTCCAGGGGCAGCGGAGCGGCTGCGTCACCGAGCTGCAGAGCCTGCTCAACCACCACGGTGCCGACCTAGCCGTCGACGGCGACTTCGGTTCGCTCACCGACAGCGCCGTCCGGGACTTCCAGGCCGAGAAGGGTCTCTCGGTCGACGGCCATGTCGGTCCGAACACCAAGTCCGCACTGTACGGCGCGGTCACCCCGCCGTCGTCGCCCCCGCCCGGCGGTGGCTACGCCAAGATGCTCGACGTGGCCGCGGCCGAGGTCGGTACGGTCGAGGGCAGCGCCCGCGCGAACAGCTACGGCTCCGCGGTGGGGCTCTCGCTGTCCACCAGCGACTACGCCTGGTGCGCGACCTTCGTGAGCTGGGTGGCCAAGCAGACCGGGGCCACCTCCTACCGCAACTCCTATGTCTCGGGCTGGGTCAAGCAGGCGCGGGCCGGCAACTACCACCTGTCGGTGACGACCAGCCCGCAGCCGGGTGACATCGTGGCCTTCGACTGGGACGGCGGAAGCGACTTCACCGGCGGGAACGAACACATAGGTTTCGTGCGGACGGTGTCCGGGTCGTCCTTCACCACGGTCGAGGGCAACACGGGTAACCCCAACGGCGGCAGTGACGGTGTGTACGTCAAGTCGCGTTCCACGAACAGCGGTTACGACGTGGTCTTCATCCGGGTCCGCTGAGCGGCCGTGCCGGGGTTCCCGGGAGGTCTCGCCCGCACCGGGCGGTCTCCTCGGAGCTCCGGCACTCCGCACCCCGCCCCGGAGGGTCAGGCGGGCCGGACCTCCACGGCTCGTACCGCCGCGACCGCCCCTTCGGTCGCGTAGATGACGGGCTGTCCCTCCGTGACCCGGTCCACGAACCTGATGGCCTGTGCCTGGAAGGGAACGTGCTCGTCACCGCCGTAGGGCGCGATGAGGCCTAGCCCGTTCGCGACATCGAAGGAGACCACCTTGCCGGCTCGCAGACCACTCCGCACCTGACACCTCCGCTGACGCTGCCGACCAGTGCCCCATCTTTCCCCTTCCGAAGGGGTCCGCAACCCGAATCCCCGAACGGGCGCAGACCTTCACTCCGTGACGGGGCCGCCGTCCAGGAGGGTGCCGCCCGTGCCGCAGCGGGCCGGCACCCGGCGGCAGTGCGCCCGGCCCGGGCAGGAGCGGCCGCCGTCCCGGCCTCACCCTTCCGAACGATCGCGGTCCGAATCCGTACAACCATCCGGCCACCCCGTATGTCGTAGAGCGCAGTCGATCTGATCTTCTTCACAGGTCACTCACAGCACGTTCTCGACAACGGAGTCCCATGCACGCCAGACGTACCGCGCTCGCTGCCGCCGTGGCCCTCGTGGCAGCGGTCTGCACACCGTTCCTGACCGCCCCCGTGGCCTCGGCGGCTCCCGCCAAGCTGCCCGACGACTTCAACGGCGACGGCTACCGTGACCTCGTCATGCAGGGCGGCACCCACGGCAAGGACGGCCGCATCACCGTCGTCTACGGCACCTCGTCCGGTCCCGGTACCCGCGTCCAGACCATCCACCAGGACTCGCCGGGCATCCCGGGCTCGGTGGAGGCGGGGGACGGGTGGGCAACCGCCGCCACCACGGCCGACCTCGACCGCGACGGCTACGCCGACCTGGTCGTCTCCTCGCCCGGCGAGAACGTCGGCGACATAAAGATGCGCGGCGGGCTGACCGTCGTGTGGGGTGGCGCCCAGGGCCTCGGCTCGGGCACGGTCTTCAACTCGCCGGTCCCGCAGGAGTACGAGAACGCGGGTGACGCGTTCGGTGAGGACGTGGTGTCCGGTGACTTCGACGGCGACGGCGACCAGGACCTGGCCGTCACCAGCAACAGCCGGGCGGGTGTGGTCCTCCTGAAGGGCCCCTTCACCCGCGCCGGCGGCAAGAGCGGCTGGAGCTCCCTGGGCGACTCCTACGGCCTCCTGTGGGGCGCCGACCTGGTCGCCGGGCGGGTCACCGCCGACGCCGCCACCGACCTGTACATCCTCGGCGCCGACCTCCAGCGCAACAGCGATGTGGACCTGCGGGCCTACTTCCACCGCGGCGGCAGCACCTTCACCCAGCGCGCGGCCGAGGTGCGGGTGCCCGACGACGGGGGCCACCAGAGCGGCGACCTCCTCTCCGTCGGTGACTTCGACAAGGACGGCTACGGCGACCTCGCCATCGGCCGCGGCTACGAACCGGGCGACCGTGAACGCGGTTACGTGACGGTCCAGTACGGGGGCTCGAACGGGCCCAACTCCGCGCGCAAACCGGTCAAGTTCACCCAGGACACGGCCGGCGTGCCGGGCTCCTCCGAGAACGGGGACCGCTTCGGCGCGGCCGTCGCCGCCGGTGACGTCAACGGTGACGGCTACGCGGACCTCGCCGTCGGCATCCCGGGCGAGGACCTCGGCACCACGCGCGACGCCGGCACGGTCACCGTCCTCCTCGGCCGCGCCGGAGGCCTGTCCGGCACCGGTGCCAAGTCCTTCACCCAGGACACCTCGGGCATCACCGGCACCGCCGAGGCCGACGATCTGTTCGGCGCCCACCTCAAGCTCACCGACTTCACCCGGGACGGCCGCTCGGACCTCCTGATCGACACCAATGAGCAGCTGGGCTCCGACAACCGCTGGGGCCTCGTCCACCAGCTGAAGGGCTCCGCCTCGGGCATCACGGCGACGGGCTCGAAGTCCTACTCCGTGACGTCGTTGAAGATGTCGTACAACCGACTGGGCGGACCGTTCGCCCGCTGATCCACCCACCGCCGGGAAGCGATCCCGGCAGGCCCCCGCCCGCCCGCACGGTGCGACGGGCGGGGGCTTCGTGCCGTCCCGGCGAGGAGAGTGAGAACCCGGCCAGGGGGAGCGTCACCCCCGGCGCGCGGAAGATGTCCCTCGGGTACGTGAGGACTTGGCGGCCGGGGACCCGGGTGTCAGCGGGTGGCCGTCCGTCTCGGCGGTCGGCGGTCGGCGGTCGGCGGTCGGCGGTCGGCGGCTCAGATGGTGTCGCTGGTCCAGATGTCCGTGTAGGCCTGGCTGCCGATGAAGGGGTTGCTGACGGCCCAGAGCTCACCCTTCTGGTTCTCCGGCACGTCGAAGTTGCACATCACCCAACCACCGGCCTCACCACGGTCGTTGAAGCACTCACGGCCCCAGTGCGCCGGGAGCTTCGACTTGATCGTGCCCGCGACGGACTCCCCGTTCGCCTTCGTGTCCTTGACATAGACCCGGTCCCCGTAGGCGACGAAGCATGCCTTGGCGCCGGTCGTCGACACACACGTGGCGCCCGACGGAGGCGCGCCGCTCGCGGTGCCGTCCGCCGCGGACGCCGCTGTCGCCGTCCCGACGGCGATGAGTGCCGCCGCCGCGGGAATCACCGTCAGCGCGCCCCTCAGCCTGTTCATACGCTCTCCACTCCGCCGCAATCGTCCCTTTGTCTTGACCGGTGCCATTCAACATCATGTGGTCCCGACCGGACTCACCCACCTCCTGGCGGGGAGGGGAGGAAGGTGACCTCGGTTCTGCCGCAACACCGGTGCGGAGAGCGCCCGTTCACCACCGGCGTCGGATCAGGGATGCACACCTGCGGAAACCCCGGGTCATCGCGAGGCCTACGACGGAAGCCCGGACACCCTCAGCCTCGCTGGATGCCGCGCGCCTCGGCGATGAGTTCCGCGGGCAGGGAAGGGCCCGCGCACGCGTGGTCGACCAGCAGGTCCCGGTACGAGTCGTGGGGCAGCCGGGGGAACAGTCCGATCAACTCGCGCAAGGCGTCCGGCTCGCCCGAGTGCCGGGCGCGGTAGGCGGCCTCGGCCGCGCGGAGCGTGATCTCTTCCGGCCCGTGCTCCAGCCCCTCCGCCGCACATCGCGCCGCGTCGGCGAAACTGCCCTGCTCGGCGTGCAGGTCGGCCAGGTCGAGATGGAGCGACCAGTTGTCCGGCTCCAGGGCGAGGGCACGACGGAACGCCGCCGCCGCGCGTGCCGGATCGCCCGACTTGCGCCAGGTCCCCGCCCGTACGACCTCCGTCAGCATGACCCGCTCGATCGAGTCGGCGCGGTCACAGAGGGCCAGCGACTCTTCGACAAGTCCGCTCGCCCGCAGGAAGATCGCCATCCTGGCCATCGCCTCCGGCAGGGGCTCACGGTCGCAGACCACGGGGAGGAGGTCGAACCAGGGGCGGAGCGCTTCCCGTACCGCGGGTGCCTCCAGGTCCCTGCCGTGGTCCATGGTCCGCATGACCGCCTCGGCCACGGCCTCGGGCCCCACCCCGGCGAGGAAGCGCGCGTCGCTGAACCAAGGGGCCTTCGCCCAGGCGACGGAGGGCTGCGCGCCGGTCACCGAGCCGAGGGACATCACGGCGAAATCCATGTCGTTCTCCAGGAAACCGACATACGCCTGCGCCAGCACCGCCGGCAGGGAGTCGCTGCCCTGAAGCACCTCGGCCAGGTCCTGCCGCCGGTCCCGCCACAGCTCGGCGAGGATCTCGTACGGCTCCGGGGCCTCGGGCGCCGAGGCAATGGCCCTCACCCCGTAATGAACGGCCGCCTTGAGGTCGCCTCCGCAGTGCGCCATCACCCGGGCGAGGCCGACCCCGGGAGCAGCGGTTCGATTCACCATCGCCCGAGAATATAAGAGCCGTTGAACGCCCCTCGGGCCCCGGTACGCGGTAGGCCACGGCCCCGGCCGGGCGTTCCGCCGACTCCGGCCTGTCGCGGCCCTCCGTCCTGGTCACCCGCTCCGGCGTCGACGGCTCCCGTCGCTGCCGGAGGTGCACCGTCCACAGCCGTTCAGGTGAATCCTCGGGCCCACGCGGATCGGGCCCGCTCGGATCAGGCACGCTCGGACCGGATCAGGCGACAGGCGTCCCGAGCGTCCCGCGCCCGCCGCTCACCGGGCTCGCCACCCGCCGCGACACCCTTGGTGAACGCTTCATGGCCGGGACGGGGGCACACCACCGGGGCAGCGGGACGCCCCCCGGCCCAGAGGGCCGGGGGGCGTCGCGCGTGCGGGGCGAAGCCGGTCAGTGCTTGTCGCGGAGTGAGTCGCGGGCACCCGCCGCCTTGCCGCGGGCCTTCTCCGCGGCCTCGCGGACGTTGGCCTTGGCCTGGTCGGTCTTGCCCTCGGCTTCCATGCGCTCGTTGCCGGTGGCCTTGCCGGCCATCTCCTTGGCCTTGCCCTTGGCCTTGTCCATGGAACTCTTGCCCATGATCACTCCTTGGTTGGGGGGTTACGCCTGCCACGCTAGGGGCGGTCACCGGCTCCCGCATCCGGAGCGAGCGGCCCCGGCCGTCGCGGACCCTTGACCGCTCGCCCGGCGTACCGAGACCATCCGCCCGACACCTGCCTCCGGGGCCCGGCACCCACGCACCCACCTCCTCGGGGGCGCTTCCTGGAACACCAGTGCTCCACACGCGCCCAGAGGGAGGACCACCTTGCATTCCGTGTGCGTCGCCACCGAATTCGAGCACGACGTCCACCGTCCACGCACGGCACGGCAGGGACGTACAGCGCGATACCCCGGGTCCCGGGCGGCAGGGCTCGGAGCCGGCCGGGGGCCGTCACCCGATCGGAGGCGCCGACGGTGAGGATCCGGACGAAACGCGCCCCGGCGGCGAGTGGGATCTCCGACGCCGAGCAGGAGCTGTACGGCGGCCGACTCCGGTGGGACCAGACCTTCGTGCACTATGCAGGCGCCCTGACCAGAATGGGATTCGGACAGATGGCGGCGGCCCTGCCGCGTATGGCGGGAATGGTGCTGCGCACCGGCTGGCAGGTCGACCGGCGGGCACTGGCCGGGGTGATTGCGGCCCAGGTCGGGCAGGGGGTGACCGCCGGCTGGGGTCTGGTCGCGGTCAACAGTGTCCTGACGCGGCTGTTCGCGAACGGTCCGACCGGGGACAAGCTGCGTGAGGCGCTTCCGTCGCTGGTCGTGCTGGCGGCGCTGTCCGTGGGCACGGCCCTCCTGAGCGCCTGGTCGACGGCGATGTCCGGTCGTCTGGAACCCCAGGTGGAACGCGCGGTCTCCGCCCGCTACTACGAGGCCGTCACCCGGGTCGAGGTGGCGGTGACGGAACGACCGGAGGTCCAACGGGTGCTGGAGGCGGGCAAGTTCGGCACCGACTCGGCCCGGAGCATGCTGCGTCTCTCGGTAGGGGTCGGGAACGTGGTGATCGGCATGGTGGCCGCCGCCGTCGTGCTGGCCTCCCTGCACTGGGTCCTGCTGCCGATGCTGCTGGCGATCGCCCTGCCCAAGGGGTGGGGCGCGGTCCGCTCCGCCCGCCGCGACTACGGCTCGCGCCTGGCCTGGGTCGATCACCGGCGCGCGATCGCCTCCCTGCTGGCGTACCTGACGCGGCCGCACGCCGCCGGGGAGATCCGCGTGCACGCGGCCGGAGCGAAACTGCTGTCCGGCTACGAGGAGATGTCCCGGCAGACGGAGGCGGAGCAGCGTCGTCTGGCCCGGGCCCAGGCAACCACCGACCTGGTCGCGGGAGGATTCTCGGGTCTGGCCTCGTTCGCCTGCTACGGGCTGCTGTGGTGGCTGCTGAGCGGCGGCGGCCTCCCGCTGGCCGTCGGCGGAACGGCGGTCATCGCCATCCGCAACTCCACCGCCCGGCTCACCTCCTTGGTCCAGCAGGTCAACCGGCTCTACGAGGAGATGCTCTTCCTCACCGATACCGAGCGGGCCACCGAACTCGCCGCCGAGCACGCCATCCCGCTCACCGGCGTTCCCCTGCCGTCCGACGTGTCCGTCGTGCACCTGGAGGACGTGTCCTTCTGCTACCCCGGTGCGGCAGCGCCCTCGCTGAGGGGCGTGAGCCTGTCGGTGCGTCGCGGCGAGGTGACCGCCCTGGTGGGCGCGAACGGCTCGGGCAAGACCACCCTGACCCGCATCCTCGCGGGACTGCTGCTGCCCGACGACGGGAACGTGTGGTGGACGGGCGCGTCCGGTGAGCGGGTCGAGCTCAGGGCCGCCGCCCGCGCCCAGGTCTTCGCCCAAGTGGGGCTGCTCGCACAGGACTTCCCGCACTGGGAGATGACCGCGGCGACGAACGTGGCCATCGGTGCCGGCGACCGGCCGCGGAACATGGACGAGGTCAGGGCGGCCGCGCAGGCCGCCGACGTCCGCGCCCTCGTCGAGGAACTCCCGCACGGCTGGGACTCGATCGTGTTCAAGGGCTATGAGCGTGGTGTCCAGCTCTCGGGCGGGCAGTGGCAGAAGCTCGGCACCGCCCGCACCCGCTACCGTGAGGCGCCGTTCCACCTCGTCGACGAGCCCACCTCGGCACTCGACCCGCACGCGGAGATAGCGGCGTTCGAGAGTCTGTGGTCGCTGTCCCAGCGCGGTCACGCGGTCGTCCTGGTCACGCACCGCCTCGCCGCGACCGCGAGGGCCGACCACATCTACGTACTCGACCGGGGCCGCGTCGCCGAGGAGGGCACCCACGCCCAGCTCATGGCCCTCGACGGCGGCCTCTACCGGCGGATGTACGCCGCCCAGGCCGCCCAGTACGGGCTCGCCGTGCCGACCGGGGAGCCGCTCCCCGCGCCCCGGTCCCCCTCCGACCGGCGGCAGGAACCCCGGTGACCTCGCCGAAGTACGCCACGGTGCGCGGCCCCGGGACCTCCCCCGCCGACCGCGCACCGGCACGGCGGGTACCCTTCCCCGGTGAAACGCATCCTCGTGGCCGGCATCACCGGGGCCGGAAAGACCACCATGGCCCAGGCCCTCGCCGCGCGGCTGGGGCTGCCCTTCCACGAGATGGACGCCCTGAAGTTCACCGGCCCGCGGTGGACGTCCAACCCGGAGCTGGAGAGCCAGGTGGCCACCATCACGGACGGCCCGGGCTGGGTCTTCGACTCCTTCGGCTATCCGGAGGTCCGCGATCTGCTGTGGACGCGGGCCGACACCGTGGTCTGGCTCGACTACCCGCGATCCGTCATCATGCCGCGCATCCTGCGCAGGTCGCTGCGCCGGACCCTGCTGCGCGAACGCATCTTCGGCGGGAACGTGGAGACCCTGTCCGACTGGTTCACGCGCGATCACCCGGCGTGGTGGGCCTGGTCCCAGCACGGCGCGCGGCGGTCCGAGATCGGCCGACGCGCTCAGGACCCCCGCTTCGCGCCGCTCCGCGTCGTGCGCTTCCGCTCGCCCCGGCAGGCGGACGCATGGCTCCGCACGCTGGATGAGGCCGGGCCCCCGGCCTGACGGTGCCCGGCTCGCCGCGTGCCGCGTCCCCGGTCGGTGACGACGGGGAAGGGCAGCGGATCAGCCGAGCCTGAGCAGCAGTCCGGTGAGCTCCGCCGGCATCGTGATCATGCAGTCGTGGCCGGTCGCCAGTTCCCACACCTGTGCGGGGGTGCCATCGGGCTGTGTCGCGGGTACGGGGCGGCGGGCGAAGCCGTCCGGCAGACCGGCGGTGCAGTGGATGTGCGTCCGCGGGACGGCGTCCAGGGCGGGGTCGTCCAGTGTGACCGGCTGCTGGAGGCACCGCACGGGCTGGTCCGACAGCATGGTGCGCAGCCAGGCCACGTCCTCCGGGTCGGTGACCCCGAACAGCCCTGCGGGCGGCGGAAGTTCGGGGAGCGGCGGAACCCGCCAGCCACTGTCCGACGCCAGGGCGAGGTCGATCAGCGCCTGGGTCACGGGCATGACGTCGGCCGCGCTCTCGCCGTCCCGCGGGACCATCGCGTCGAGGTGGACCAGGTGCGCGATCCGGTCCGGCACCCTGTTGGCGGCGGACGAGACGACCAGCCCCGCGTAGCTGTGCCCCACGAGGATCACGTCGGTGAGGTCCTCGTCGAGGATCAGCGCGACGATGTCGTCGACGTGGGTGTCGAGTCCCACCTCGGGGCCGAGCAGATGCGCCTTGTCCCCGTAGCCGGTGAGCGACGGGGCGAGCACCCGGTGGCCGGCGGCCTCGAGCAGGGGTACCACCCGCTTCCAGCACTCCCCGCTGTGCCAGGCTCCGTGTACCAACAGATAGGTCGACATGGTCGTGCTCCTCGCTGTGCCGGTCCGCGTTCCGCGGGTCGTCGACCACGCTGGCGTCCCGGCTCGGGCCGGGCCAGGGCCCCCGCGATCCTGGGGGTGACAGGGCCAGGCACCCTCGGCGGGGGCCGACCTACAGTGGAGCGATGACCGACGGACCGAACCCGCTGGGCGACTACGTGCGCGCCCGGCGCGAGCTCGTCACTCCCGACCAGGCCGGCATCCCGGTCGTGGGGATCCGGCGCGTGCCGGGCCTGCGCCGGGAGGAGGTCGCGATGCTGGCCGGCATCAGTGCCGACTACTACCTGCGCCTGGAGCAGGGACGTGACCGCAATCCGTCCGCGCAGGTCCTGGAGTCCCTCGCGCGGGTGCTGCGGCTCGACGACGACGCGACGGCCCATCTGCTGCGCCTCGGCGCCGGTCCACCCCGGCGGCGACGCCGACGCCCGAAGGAGACGGTTCCGCCGGGCATCGTCAAGCTCGTCGCCACGCTCCCGCTGCCCGCACTGGTGGAGGGCCGCTACTTCGACGTGCTCGCCGCGAACTCCCTGGCCACCGCGCTGTCCCCGCGCCTCGTCGCGGGGGCCAACCGGCTGCGGGACACTTTCCTCGACCCCGCCGAGCAGGCCCTGTACGCGGACTGGGACGGCGCCGGTGCGGGCATGGTCGCCGGGTTCCGCGAGTCCGTCGGGACCGACACCGACGACCCCCGGTTCATCGAGCTCGTGGGTGAACTCAGCCTGGCCAGCCCGCGTTTCAGCCGGCTCTGGGCCCGTCATGACGTAGCGACGTGCGAGGGCGCGTCCAAACACATCGACCACCCGCAGGTCGGTGGTCTGTCGCTGAACCGGGAGAGGCTCGGCATCGCGGGGACGGCGGGTCAGACACTCGTCGTCTACCACCCGGACGCCGGTACCGACAGCGCCGACAGGCTGGCGCTCCTCGCCTCCGGCGCCCCGGCACCGGCCGCACCCCGGGACACCGTCGCCGAGGCGCGGGCGGGTACCGGCTCCGGACACCGGGCCACCGGCGCGGGTTGAGTCACCCTCGCCCCGACCCGCCCCGCTCCGGGGGCGGTTCAGACGGGAAGTCTCGGCACGCTGTCGAGCAGGCGGCGGGTGTAGGGGTGCGCGGGGTCGCCCAACACCTGCTCGGTGTCGCCCTGTTCGACGATGTGGCCGCGTTCCAGTACGGCGGTCCGTTCACACAGGGCCGCGACGACCGAGAGGTCGTGGGAGACCATGACGATCGTGAGTCCTTGTTCCTGCTTGAGGTCGGCGAGCAGGTCGACGACCTTGACGCGGGTGGTGACGTCGAGCGCGCTGACGGGCTCGTCGGCCAGCAGCACCCGCGGATGGCACACCGTGGCGCGGGCGATGGCGATCCGTTGCCGCTGCCCGCCGGAGAACTCGTGCGGGTAGCGGTCCGCCGCGTCGGCCGGCAGACCGACGCGTTCGAGGGCGGCCGCCGCCTTCGGCGCCGCGCCGGCCCGGCTGTCGATCCCCAGGGAGCGCAGCGGCTCCGCCACGATGGCGCCGACCCGGCGGCGGGGGTCGAGTGAAGAGTAGGGGTCCTGGAAGACGCACTGGACACTGCTGCGGAAGCTGCGCAGCTGCCGCCGGTCGCGCGGGGACAGGTCGGCGCCGTCGAAGCGGACACTGCCCGCGGTGGGGCGGGAGAGACCGAGCAGCAGACGCAGCAGCGTCGTCTTGCCCGCGCCGGACTCGCCGACGAGGGCGAGGCTGTGCCCGGTCTCGACGGTGAGCGAGACGTCCTCGACCACGTTGGCCGCGCTCCCGCGGTGGCGCAGTGCCACATCCTTCAGTTCCAGTACGGGCGTCACCGCGCGCTCCTCAGGTCCAGGGCCGACTGCAGTCTGCGGGCGCTGGCCACGAGCGCTTGGGTGTACTCCTCGCGCGGCGAGCGGATGAGGGTGTGCACGGGTCCTTGCTCGACGGCCCGGCCGTCCTTCATCACCAGGGCACGGTCGGTCACCCTGGCCACGACGGCGAGGTCGTGGCTGACGAAGAGCACCGCCATCTCCCGTTCCCGCACGAGAGTGTCCAGGAGGTCGAGCATCTCGGCCTGTACGGACACGTCCAGCGCGGTGGTCGGCTCGTCGGCGATCAGCAGTGCGGGTGAGCACGCCAGGGCCATGGCCAGGGCGACACGTTGCCGCTGTCCGCCGGACATCTCGTGCGGAAACGCGCGGGCGATCCGTTCGGGTTCCGGCAGCCGGACCTGTGCGAGGGCGTCCCGTACGGCGTCCCGCAGACCGGCTCCCCGCAGTCCGGTGTGCCTGCGGAGGGGTTCGGCGATCTGCCGGCCCACCCGCATCAGCGGGTCGAGCGCGGTGAGCGGTTCCTGGAAGACGACGGCGGCGTCCCGGCCGCGTACGGCGGTGAGTCTCTTCTCGCCGGCGCCCACGATCTGGGTGCCCGCGAGTTCGATACCGCCGGTGACGGTCATGCCGTCGGGCAGCAGGCCGAGCACGGCGAGGGTGGTGAGCGACTTGCCGGAGCCCGACTCGCCGATGAGACCGAGCCGTTCGCCGCTCGCCACGGTGAAGGAGAGGTCGTCGACCAGGGTCCGGCCGTCGGCGGCGGTGACGGTGAGGCCGCGTACGTCGAGGAGGGTCATGTGCGCCTCCGGCGGGTCGCGGGGTCGAGGGCGTCCCGCACGCCGTCGGCGATGAGATTGACACCGATGACGAGCAGGACGAGCAGGATGCCGGGAGCGAGGGCTCCGGCGGGGGCCGTGGTGAAGGTGGCCTGCGCCTCCTGGAGCATGCGGCCCCACGAGGCGTTGGGCGGGGGCGCGCCCAGGCCCAGGTACGACAGGCCGGCCTCGGCCAGCACGGCGAGCCCGAACTGCAGGGCCAGGTTGACCACGAGGGTGGGCCAGATGTTGGGCAGGACGTGTCCGAGCACCGTACGCGGCCAGGAGGTCCCGGAGGTACGGGCGGCGGTGATGTAGTCCTGGGCCAGGACCCGCTTGACCAGGATGCGTACGAGGCGGGCGACGACGGCGCTCTGCGCCAGCCCGATCGCGAGGATCGCGGAGCCGAGGGTCGCCGAGCGCGCGGCGACGATGAGCATCGCGAGCAGCAGCGTGGGGAAGGCGATCAGGATGTCGAGGAAAGCGGAGAGCGTGTCGTCGATCCAGCCCTGCGCGAACGCCGCGAGCACACCGAGGGTGACGCCGATGGCGGCGGCGAGCAGCACCGATCCGAGGCCGGCCTCGACGGCGATCCGTGAGCCGGTCATGACCTGGGTGAACAGGTCGCGGCCGAGTTTGTCGGTGCCCAGGAGATGTCCCCCGCCGGGTCCGGCGAGCCGTCCGCCGGAGGTGTCGTCCGCCGAGTAGGGCAGCCAGAAGAGGGAGACGAGGGCGAGCAGCGCGATGAGTCCGGCGAGGACGCAGCCGACGACGAGCGTGACGGAGCGGCCGAGGCGCTTGCGGCTCGGCGGCGCGTCCTGGGACAGCACCGGTCCGAGCACGTCGGACGGGGTCATCGGGCACCTCCGGAGAGCCGTCCGCGCAGCCGCGGGTCCACGATCCGCTGGACGAGGTCGGCGGCGAAGCCGATGAGCAGGACGGCGAGGGTGGAGACGAACAGGACGGCCTGGATGACGGGGTAGTCGTGCTGGGCGATGCCGGTGGCGAGCATCGAGCCGAGACCCGGCAGCGCGTACACGGACTCCACGACGACGGCGCCGAGCAGGGTGGAGGCGAGTTCGATGGCGAGGACGGAGATCACCGGCACGGAGCTGTTGCGCAGTCCGTGCCGCCACATGGCCCGTCCGAACGACGATCCCAGGGCGCGGGCGGTGCGCAGGTAGTCGCTGTCGAGGACGTCGAGGGTGGCGGAGCGGACGTAGCGGATCAGCGAGGCGCTCATCACCAGGGCGATGGTGACGACGGGCAGCACCAGGGAGCGGACCGCCTCGGCGGGCTGGGACCAGCCGTCGGGCGGGAAGCCGCCTGCCGGGAGCCAGCCCGCGTTCAGCGCGAACACGGCGATGAGGATCATGCCGAGCCAGAACACCGGTATGGCGATGCCCAGTTGGGACACACCGCTGAGGAGCGCGCCGTACCAGGTGCGTCGCTTGTACGCGGCGACGAACCCGGCGGGCACGGCGATGAGTACGGCGAGCACGAAGGCGGCCAGGGTCAGCGGGACGGTGACGTCGAGCCGGGAGGTGACCTCGGGGCCGACGGGCAGTGAGCTGACGAAGGACGTGCCGAGGTCGCCGTGGGCCAACTGCCCGAGCCAGTGGGTGAACTGCTCGGGCAGCGGCCGGTCGGACCCGATGGAGTGCCGTGCCGCGGCGATCTGTTCGGGGCTGGCGCCCACCGAGGTCAGCGCGTTGGCCGGGTCGCCCGGGAGCAGCCGCAGCAGGACGAACAGCACGACACTCGCCAGGGCCAACGACACGACGAGGAAGGCCAGTCGGCGCAGGAGATAGCGCGCCATCAGCCCTTCTTCTTGATGTCGTAGGCGTAGAACTGCGAGTTGAGGCCGTTGAGCGGGTAGTCCGAGAGCTTGCTGCTCGCGACGACGATCTGCGGGTAGAGGTACAGCCAGTCGCTGGCCGCGTCCTGGGCGGTCTTCTCGTTGACCTTCTTCAGCAGTGCGGTCTGCTCGGCGGTGGTGGAGGCCTCTTCGGCCTGCTCGACCCACTGGGTGACCTGCTTGTCGTCGTAGCCCCAGTAGAAGTCGGGGTTGCCGTACCAGACGAGGTCACGGTCGTTGACGTGCTCCTGGAGCGTGGCCGTGAAGTCGTGGTTCTTGTAGACCTTCGTGTACCACTCGTCGGGCGTGATCGTGTTGATCTTGACGGTGATGCCGACCTTGGCGAGCTGGGACTTGATGAAGGTCGCGGCGGTGGGGTGCGGGTCGTAGTTCGGGGTGTCGAGGGTGAAGGTGAAGCCCTTGGCGTACCCGGCGTCGGCGAGCAGCTGCTTGGCGTGCGCCGGGTCGTAGGCGTTGACCTTGGTGAGGTCCTCGTACCAGGGGTCGGTGGGCGGCACCATCGATCCGATGAGCTTTCCGTAGCCGGCCCAGACCGACTCCAGCAGCTTCTTGTCGTCGATGGCGGCGGACACGGCCTGGCGCACCTTGACGTCGGTGAAGGGCTTGGCCTTGTCGTTGAAGGCCAGCAGCAGCTTGGTGGTGGAGTTGCCGTCGTTGACCTTGTAGTTCTGGTTGCTCTTGAACTGGTCCAGGGCGTCGGGCGACTGCTCGCTGGTGACCACGTCGACGGCGTTGGTCAGCAGCGCGTTGTTCAGTGCCGTGGCGTCCTTGTAGTAGTGGAAGACGACTTTCTGGTTGCCGGCGGCGCGGCCCCAGTATCCGGCGTAGCGGTCGAGACCGAGGGCGGAGCCGCGGGTCCACTTGTCCAGCTTGTAGGGGCCGGTGCCGTCCTCGGTCGTCTTCAGGTTCTTGGCCTGGGAGTTGATGATCCAGACGTAGGAGAGGTTGTAGACGAAGGAGATCGACTTCTTGGACAGCGTGACCTTGACGGTCCGCGCGTCCGGAGTGGCGATGTCCTTGACGACCTCGAGGTTGCTCTTGCGCGCGGACTGGGAGTCGTCGGCGAGCACCTTCTGCAGGCTGTACTTGACGTCCTGGCTGGTGAACGCCTTGCCGCTGTGGAACTTCACGCCGTCGCGCAGCGTGAACGTGTACGTGAGCCCGTCGCCGCTGACCTTGTAGTCCCGGGCGAGGAGCTTCTCCACCTTGCCGTCGTCGGTGAGCTTGAACAGACCTTCGTAGACGTTGCCGTTGAGGGCTTCGGTGACGCCCTGTCCGCCGCCCGCGGTGTTGTCGAGGTTCTGCGGCTCGTAGAGGGAGCCGATGTTGACGGTGGCGTTCTTGTCGTAGGACCCGCCGGCCGTGGCACCGCCGCCCGTGCCGGAGCCGCCGCAGGCGGTCAGGGCCAGGACGAGAGTGGCCGCCGTCGCGGTGCCGTACAGGGACGTCTTCTTGATGCTCATGGTGAGGGTGCGCTTTCGTGCTGCGGTGCGGGAGGCTGGGGGCGATCAGTGCTGCGCGGAGGAGCCGGCGCGGAGGACGGGAAGCTTCTCGCCCGCCTCGACGGGCAGGTGGAAGCGGTTCTGCCGCGGCGGCATCGGACAGTTGTACTGATCCGAGAACCCGCAGGGCGGTACGAAGGCCCGGTTGAAGTCGAGCAGGACGCGGTGCTCGTCCTCCGTGCGCCGGACGAAGAGGAAGCGGCCGGCTCCGTACGTGGTGTCCCCGTTGGTGGGGTCGCCGAAGACGAGGAGCAGGGTGCCGTCGTCGTCGAAGGCGCTGAGGGTGTAGTCGCGGCCGTCGACGGTGAGGGTGATGTCGCCGGGCACGACCAGATCGCGGGTGCCCCCGTTGTCCCTCAGGTGCTCGAAGGAGACCCGCCGGGCGCCGGAGACGGGCGTGTACGTCGCGTGGAGCACCCAGGACGGGTCGTAGGCGAAGGCGTCCACCCGGTCGAAGGCGCGGATGGCGGGCGCGTCGGCGTCCCAGAAACGCAGGCCGTCCTCGATCCCGCCGGTGACGAGGTCCGTCCGGCTCAGCGTGGTGACCGTGACGGTGTCCGGCTGACCGGCCCGCGCCTGCTCGGCGTCCGGCCGGGTGCCGGCGGGGAGCCAGCGGGTCTCGACGAGGGCGAGGTTCCCGGACGCCGAGGTGAGGGCCCGATGACGTTCGGCGCGCCAGGCGTGCCACTGCCCGACGGCGTCGGCTGCGGGCTGTTCGGCGATGGGGTGGGGCACGGCGGACTCATTCACTCGGGCGGGGTGGCGGCCTCGCGCCGCGGGGGTCCCGCCACGCACATGTATGGCCAAAGCAACTTCTTTATCATCCATAAGAGGATCTAATGTCAAATGCCAGAGTCACATGGTGAGACGACCCCGGTGTGACGTTTCCCCCAGGCCGGCCGGACTCGACCCGGTGACTGGCCGTGGGGGCGTCCCGCACAGGGGTGCGCCCAGGACCGACAGGATCGGCACCGGTCGCCGTACCCGCAGGATCAGTCCCGCCCGACGCACCGGTAAGACCGAGACCCGCCTCGCCGGACCGGGCGGGGCGGGTATCGGCTGTTCGAGGCCCGCCCGGGCCTCGGGCGGACTGAGGCAGCCCGGGCGGCCGGAGCTGCCAGGGGCATCCGGGGCACCGGGATGCGGGGGCGACGGAGCGGCCCAGGGTCACCCCAGGTCGAGGAGCTCCTCGTAGAAGCCGCCGAAGCCGCGCTCGCGGTCGACGAGGTGGATCTCCAGGATCCAGTGGCAGACACGTCCCGCGCGGTCGGGACGCCGGAGCCGGGTGTCGTTCCCCGGGGCGATGTACGACTCGATGTCCGCGCCGTCGATCTTCTCGTGCGGGAACTCACCCACCGGATGTCCGGCGTGCCACCCGCCCAGGTCCCATCCGCGTCCCGCGGCCAGGCGCCCGATCTCGTTGTGCAGGCGGGCGCCGGTGATGTCCGGGTCGGCCTCGAAGGCGCGCCGGCCTGCGGCGAAGACCTCGGCGAGGTCGTCGCGCAGCCGGTGCTTGACGGGGTCGTCACCGAGGACGAAGGTGCGGCCGAAGTCGGCCTCCCACTCCTCGAAGATCGGCCCGAAGTCGGCGAAGGCGATGTCGTCCCGGCCGATGACCCGGTCCGGGGGATTCTCCCGGTACGGGTGGAGGGTGTTCGGTCCCGAGCGGACGATGCGCTTGTGCCAGTGGCGCGTCGGGCCGAACAGGTCGTTCGCCAGGTCGCGGATCCGGTCGCTGACGGCCCGCTCCCCCTCGCCCGGCGCGACGAGACCCCTGGCCTCGATCTCGGCGAAGAGCGCGGCCGCCTTGGCCTGGGCGTCCAGCAGTCGTGCGGCACGGGTGGTCTCGTCGGTCACGTCTCCCCCATCGTCGTGCGTCCCGTCGTCTTGTTTCCCACAGACGTGCGTCCCGTGGACGTGCGTCCCGGAGACGTGCGTCCTGTCGTCGTGGCCTCGGACTCCACCAGGACCGATCATGACGGTACCCGGCGCATGCCGCGGTCGGGCCTCCGGAAAGGGCGCCGTGGCCACCGGACACCCGACAGGCCGCGGCGACCCAGCCGGCACGGGCCGCTCAGCAGGTGCGGACGGCACGGGCCAGGAAGTGCGCGGCGGCGTCCTCGTAGCGGTCCAGCTGCCAGCCGCTGCCGTCGAGCAGGGGACGGAGGTTCGGCTCGCCCAGCGGGTCGTCGGGGCTCAGCGGGCGGCCGTGACGGCGGGCGCGTTCGACGCGGCCCGAGGGATGGAAGAGGAGCAGCGCTCCGCCCGGCGCGGTGACCCGCGCCCATTCGCGCAGGGCGGTGATCGGGTCGGGGAGGTGGTCGAGCAGCCCGGCGGTGAAGATCCCGTCCACCGCGCCGGCCGGGAGAGGCAGGCGGTGGCAGTCGGCGAGCAGCAGACCGGCCTGGCCGGCCCGGCCCTCGCGGGCCGCGGTCACCAGCATGGCCGACGTGACGTCCACGCCCAGCACCGTCCCCTTGTCACCCACCTCGGCGCGCAGCGCCGGCAGGGCGCGTCCGGTGCCGCAGCCGAGGTCGAGAGCCGTCTGGCCGGGGCTCAGACCCATACGGGCGACGGCCGCCTCGTAGCGCGGGCCGTCGGCGGCGAAGCGTGCCTCCCAGGCGGCCGCCTTCGGGGTGAAGAAGGCCCGGGTCGCGGTGTGTTCGGCCCGTGCGGCGACCAGCTCCGCGAACCGGCCGAACACCCGGTCCCGGTGCGGAGCCAGCGCGGCCAGCTCGGCGGGCGCGTCCTCCAGCAGGCCGGGAGCGGTCGCGGCCTCCTCCGGGAACGCGGCCGCGAACGCGTCCACGGCCGCCTCGTCGGCCTCCAGGTGGAACTGGAGGCCCCAGGCGGCCCCGCCCACCCGGAAGGCCTGCGCCGGATACCGCTCGCAGGACGCCAACGGCACCGACCCGGGCGGCAGTTCCATGGTGTCGGCATGCCAGTGGAGCACCCGCAGCCGCTCGGGCGCTCCCGCGAACAGGGGGTCGCGGGCCGCCGCCGGACGCGTCCGTACCTCGCCCCAGCCCACCTGTGCGCCGGATCCCGTACGCGCCGTGCCGCCCGCCGCGACCGCCAGCAGCTGCGCGCCCAGGCACACCCCGAGCACCGGCACCTCGGCGGCCAAGGCCGCGCGCAGCAGGGCGAGTTCGGCTTCCCGGGTGGGAAATCCGGCATCGCTGTACGCGGCCATCGGGCCCCCCATCACGACCAGCGCCTCGACCCCGGCCAGGTTCTCCGGCAGCGGATCCCCCGCCGACACCCGGCAGGGGCGCATCCGGAGCCCCGCGGCGGCCAGCGCCTCGCCCACCGCGTACGGGCCTTCCTCCCGCACGTGCTGCACCACCAGAACACCCACAGCCTCGCCCCCATCAGTCAGCAGATACGACCCGGATCGCGGTGATTACACCGTACTTGCGAGCCGATGCGCACATATTGCCTCGCACTAGCTGCCGGAGTGACGCCGCGTCCCATGGGTTCCGCCGTACGCCTCACGTCGGCCGCCTCCGGCCGGCGTCGGGGTGTCCCTGGTCAGCCCAGGTAGAGGTCCTTGTGCGCGGCCACGAACTCCTCGACCGACCGGGGCGGGACCCCCGTCAGGCGTTCGACGTCGCCGGAGGTCCGGTCGTAGCGGTTCTCGTGGTGCAGCCGGGCCATGGTGGCGATGTGCTGTTCGGTGTGCGGCGGCAGGCCGGCCCGGGAGAGCACCTGGGACCGCCACTGGTCCAGCGGGACGTCCACGTAGGACACGGGACGCCCGAGGGCCCGGGCGAACTCCTCGGCCATCTCGGCCATGTCGATCGAGCGGGGACCGGTGAGCTCGTAGACGTGGCCGATGTGCGGCGCCGGGTCGAGGAGGACCGTGGCGACCACCCGGGCGACGTCCTCGACGGCGATGGGCGAGGTGCGACCGGTACCGAAGGGCAGCACGATGGTGCCGTTCTCGCGGATGGTCCGTGCCGGCAGCGCGGTGAAGAGGGGGTTGTCCAGGAACGAGGTGGGACGGATGTGCACCACGGGCAGGCCCGACCAGTTCAGCACCTGCTCGCCCAGCCAGTGCAGTCGCTGCTGGTTCGACTCGCCGGTGCTGGTGGCGGTCATCTGCGACACCGTCATCTGCGACATGTCGACCAGCGCGTCCAGCTCCGCGCAGTCACGGGCCACGGTGGCCACCACGGTCGTCGCCAGCAGGTGGTCCGGCGACACAGGCATCGCGAAGTACATCCTCCCGACGCCTTCCAGCGCGGCGGCGACGGTCTCCGGCCGGGTCAGGTCGCCGACGACGACCTCGGCCCCGAGCGCGCGCAGCCCGGCCGCGCGCTCGTCGTCACGGCGGACCAGCACGCGGACGGGGACGTCCTCGGCGCGCAGCCGGTCGAGAACCGCGCGGCCCACGTCACCGGCGCTGGAGAGGAGAACAAGGTCGTTGGCGGGCATCGGTGGGCCTCCTGCTGAGTCGGTGGGAGGGGGTGTCGGTGGACTGGGTGAGCGAGGGGTCAGCCGGGTGACGGGCCCGGGGCGAACGCGCTGCCTGGCGGGGGCGGGGTCGGCGCAGGGGTGCCGGGTCCGGCCGGCGGCCCTGGGCGGGCGGTCGAGGCGGGCTTCCGGGCCGGTCCACGGCGACGGTCCCGTGCCACCGCGTCTCCGGGTCCGAGGGCCCGCGCCTCCGCCCCTCCCAATCTATGGAGGCCCGAGCGCCCCCGCTTGCCGGGCCGTCCGCGCTCCTGCCCCCTCACACGCCCGCGTCCGTGACGCGTTCCGGGCGCGGCGACGGAGGAACGGAGCGTGGCCGGAGCGACGGCGCTCAGGCGGTGCCCCGGGCGCGCCGCCGCGTCAGACGGGGTCGCAGGGCCAGCAGGAACGCGGCGACGCAGGCCCACAGGGCGAGCGTGATCACCGGACCCGCCACGTGCGCGCCCTCGAAATAGCTCAGATCGGTGACGGCGCGGACGGCGGCGCCCGGCGGCAGGAGGGCCGAGACGGCCCGGGCCGCGGCGGGCAGCAGATCCGGCCCGATGGTGGCACCGCTGGTGGCGTTGCCGACGGTGAGGAGCAGAAGGGTCGCGACGGGGACCCCCACGGGGCCGAGGTAGGTGCCCAGCAGTTTGGTGGTGAAGGACGCCGCGGCGGCCAGCAGGGTGAGGGTGAGGATCAGAGGGGCGACCGGGGCGGGGACCGCTCCCATGAGGGGGCCCGCGATGATCGCGGCGAGCGTGCCGATGGCCACCGAGGCGCCGGCCAGCAGCCAGAACCGGTGGCGCAGGTGCAGGAGGTTCGCCAGTCCGAGCGCGTTCGAGCCGAGGACGAACCCGGCCAGGGTCACTCCGAAGGCCATGTAGAAACCGGCCAGGCCCCTGGTGTCGAAGTGGGCGAGCGGTACCACGTCCTCGGTGGTGACGTGCTTGCCCGCTCCCTGGGCGTACGCGCTCACGAGCGTCTTCACGGCCGACGTGGTGGACGTGCCGTCGGCGCCGGCGATCTCCAGACGCAGGCCGTCCGGGCCGTCCGCGCTCAGCGCGGCGACGGCGTCATGGCCCTCCACCGTCTGGCGTGCGACGCGGGCGTCCGCCGCCGGACGCACCTCGACGGTGTCGCCGAGGGCCGCGCGTATCGCCCCGGGCGGGACAGGCGCGGCGACGGCGACGGGCAACCGGTGGGGCCGAGGATCGCGCTGCAGGCCGACGTAGCAGGAGATGAAGGCCGCGACGACGACCAGGGAGATCACGGCCGGCTGCAGCCACGTCCGCACCGGAGGACGGACAGGGCGCGGCGGCCGGGACGGCTCGGTCACTGCCGGACGGGTCTGCTCACGCTCGGGCGCGGCTCCGACGGGGGATTCCATGGCGGGGCTTTCTGGGGAGAGGGCGCGGGAACGGAGCAGGCGGACAGGCACGCCCCATCGATCGTTAGGAGCATATACTCCTAATGTGGGGACGGCAAGTCCGCGCGGCGGGGGCCACCCCGCCCCCGGCCCCCGCGGGCCGCCCGACAGGCATGAGCAGTATGACCGGCATGAGCAGCATGACCGGCATGACCGGCAGCACCTGCTCGTACGATGGGCGGGAGCCCAGGAGGAGACGATGACCGGTACGTCGACGAGCGCCGCCGACCAGTGCAACAACCTGGCCCTGCGCAAGGCGGCCCGCTATCTCGGGGCGACGTACGACAGGGCGCTGGCCCCCGTCGGTCTGCGCTCCACGCAGTTCAGCATCCTCCAGCGACTGGGCACGCTCGGCGAGATGACCATCACCAGCCTCGCCGACACGATCGCCATGGACCGTACGACGATGGCGTCGAACCTCAAACCACTCGCGCGGGAGGGCCTGGTGACCGTCGAGACGTCGGCGACCGACCGCCGCGCCCGGATCGCCTCCATCACCCCGGAGGGCCGCGCCCGGCTGAAGGCCGCGATCCCGCTGTGGAAGGCCGTGCAGGACCGGTTCGAGGAGAAGTTCGGCAGCGACGAGGCGGCCGGTCTGCGCAGATCGCTCAAGGCCGTTCTCGACACCGGTTTCCAGCCCTGGGCCGAATAGCCCACCGGATCCCGGCGACCGGACCGCCCACCGGGACCACGGACACCCCGGGGGCGGGCCGGGTCCGCCCTTCGTTCTCGACGACTCGAAGAGAGGCGCCGCCGCGCGCCGCCGGCGCGGACATCACCCGGGCTGACACCATCGGCCCCGCGTTCCCCTGCGGTGCCGCGGGCCCGGCGCGGCCCCCGATCACGATCGTGCTCACCCGCGTCGGAGCACGGCCCGGCCCAGGACAGGCCGAAGGCCGGTGCGCGCCCACGCACGCACCGGCCCGACGCACACCGGGCGACGCCCGGCATCATGCCCTGCCCGAAGGGCGTCAGGCACGCCGGTGCGGCCCCTGGTGACCGTGGCCGTTGTGGCCACCGGGACCCTGCTGACCGTGACCGATGTGACCACCGGGACCCTGCTGACCGTGACCGATGTGACCACCGGGACCCTGCTGACCGTGACCGTGGTGACCGCCCGGAGCCTGGTGTCCGTGACCGTGGTGACCACTGGGGACACCGTGTCCGTGACCGTGGTGTCCGGGCACCTCGTGCCCACGGCCGCCGTGCCCACGGCCCCAGCTCACGACGTCGACGACACGACGGTGGTCGTTGCGCAGCGTCGCGGTGTCGGAGCGGTTGTCCCACGCGTAGCTACGGCGGTCCTGGTACACGTCCCGGCCGGCGTCACGCCCCACACCCGTGTGGACCCGCACCGTCTCGCGGCCACCCAGACGCAGGTGGAACACGTACGCGCGACCGTCACGCCCCGCCAGCGTCCACCCGTTCAGGTTCACGCCGTGCCGCCCCGTGTTCGTCACCTCCACCCACTCCTTGTTCAGCGACCAGTTGCTCCCCGAGTCCCAGCCCGGAGAGTCGTACTGCACCTGGCTGATCTGCACCTGCGCACGAGACGGAAAACGCCCCTGGTCCGCCGAGGCCGGCAGCGCCGCCACACCCACCACCACACCGGCAGCCACCGCAGCCGCAGCAACGCGACGAACCATCACAGACCGCGAAACAGACACGAACGCCCCCTACAGGGAACAGGCGGACCGCACCAGAGGATCCGCGAGTACAAGTCCCGGCCCGTTGGCCGAGAACCACACCCTCCCGCCCTCTCGCATCACCCGTGCACAGCAACCGCACAGCATTACCGACCGACGACATCACCGTGACCCTCGGCTGCATTCTGCATGTATCGCCCAGTTCTCCACATTGACGCTACAAGCCCTTAAAACACGGGACTTCATCGTAAACGCCACCCTTTACGCCACCCCACCCTTCACCCGAAAGTGAGTAACACCCCGACCGCGCCGCGGACCGTGGATCAGGCCTGTCCGCCCCGCCGGGCGGAGGCCGTCCACGCGAGGGCGGATTTGGTATGGACCTCCGCGCGATCGGTCGCTAGCCTCGGCGTCGCACATCTCTGAGAGCGCTCTCAGCCTGCCCTTCCGCTCCACTCCCCCATGACGGAACGACGAAAGGCAACTCCCTTGAGACGCACTACAGTTCTGCGCGCCGGCCTGTCCGCTGCGCTGCTCCTGAGCACCGTGGCCGCGGGTCTCGGCACCCAGGCTTCGGCCTCCGACACCTCCGTGGGCGCGCCCCCCTCCGCGCCCACGGCCCAGGCGTCGTCGGCTCTGATCACCGCCATGCAGCGGGACTTGGGCCTGTCCCAGGACCAGGCCACCGCACGGCTGAAGGCCGAGACGGCCGCGCGGGCGGTGGACCGCGCGGCCAGGCGGGCCGCGGGTCACGCGTACGGCGGCTCCTGGTTCGAGGCGAAGACCGGGAAGCTCACCGTGGCCGTCGCCGACAGATCCGTACGGAACGCCGTCGCCGCGACGGGGGCCGAGGTCACCCTCGTCCGGCACGACGAGCGGCAGCTCGACGCCGCCCTGAAGCGGATCGACGCCCTCGACGCACCGGCCGGCGTGAGCAGTTGGCACGTCGACGCGAAGAACAACTCGGTCGTCGTCGACGTGGTCTCCGCGCACCGCGACGACAACGATGTCCGCGCCTTCCTGGACCGGGCCCGCAGGAGTGGTCCGGTGACCGTCGAGGAGACGCGGCAGAGACCGCGTACCTTCGCCGCGGGAACGGTGGGCGGCGACCCGTACTACACGGGCAACGTCCGTTGTTCCATCGGCTTCTCGGTGTACGGCGGTTTCGTCACCGCGGGCCACTGCGCACAGCCGGGAGCCGGTGTCAGCGGCTGGGACGGCAGCTACATCGGCAACTTCCAGGGGTCGTCCTTCCCCGACAACGACTACGCCTGGGTCAACGTGGGCAGCGGATGGTGGACCGTCCCGGTCGTGCTGGGCTGGGGAACCGTCTCCGACCAGCTCGTCCGTGGGTCCGCGGAGGCTCCCGTCGGCGCCTCCATCTGCCGGTCGGGGTCCACGTCGCACTGGCACTGCGGGACCGTGCTCGCGAAGAACGAGACCGTCAACTACAGCCAGGGCGCGGTGCACCAGATGACGAAGACCAGTGTCTGCGCCGAACCGGGCGACTCCGGCGGCTCGTTCATCAGCGGCGACCAGGCCCAGGGTGTCACCTCGGGCGGCTGGGGCAACTGCGGCAGCGGCGGTGAGACCTGGTACCAGCCGGTCAACGAGATCCTCGGCCGGTACGGGCTGACGCTGCACACCGCCTGACCGGGACCGTTCGTCCCCCCGCACACCGTACCGGCGCGCGGTCCCGGCCTCGGTACGGTGTGCGGGGGAGATCGAACACGGCTCCGCACGGCATGCAGTACGGTGTTAAACCGTCAAGGCGGTCGGTCTCGGGGAGGGCGCTGTGTCGCTTGAGGCGGCAGGGGTGTCGGTGACCGAGGAGTTCGTCTACCGCCACCTGGTGACGACGGGCCGGGCCTCGGCGCGGGACGTCGCCGAACGCACCGGTCTGAGCCACGCGGAGGCCGAGCAGGCGCTCGAAGCGCTCTCGGCCAAGGGCATGGCCAGCCACACGGACGTGCTCCCCCGCACCTTCCAGGCCACCCCGCCCGACGTCGCGCTGATGCCACGGCTCAAGCGGAACGCCGACGCGCTGGACCTCGCCAGGGCGGAGGCCACCAGTCTGCTGCAGGCCTACCGCGACACGATGCGCAGGCAGGACGCCAGCGAACTGATCGAGGTCATCATCGGGGCCGAGGCGCTGCGCCAGCATCTGCGCCACATCCAGGCGAGCGTGCAGGACGAGATGCTCTGGTTCTGCAAGGCCCAGTACGTGGCGATGCCGTCGGGCAGCAACAGCTCGGAGTTCGAGGCACTGGCGCGAGGGGTGCGCTACCGGGTCCTGTACGAGAAGGCCTTCTTCGACGACGCGGGCGCCGTGGACAACGTGGTGGCCGGGGTGCGGGCCGGGGAGGTCGCACGCGCGGTCCCCCATCTGCCGCTGCGCCTGGCCGTCGCGGACCGCGCGATCGCGGTCTGCCCGCTCGTGCCGGGCGGCCCGCAGGGCAGCCCCGACGAGCCGACCGCCGCGCTGGTACGGGACAGCAATCTGCTGGCCGCTCTCATCGCGCTGTTCGAACGCTACTGGGAGGACGCCGTCCCGCTGGACGTCGACGACGCGGGCGCGGTGGCCGGCACGGACGGTGTCGGCGCGGCCGACCCGCTCTCGGCCACGGACCGGCGGCTGTTGTCCCTCCTCGTGGCCGGTGTCGCCGACAAGGCGATCGCCACGCAGATGGGTCTGAGCCGCCGTACCGTGCAGCGTCACATCCAGCACATGATGGAACTCGCCGGCGCGGCCACCCGGATGCAGCTCGCCTGGCAGGCGGCACGCCGGGGATGGCTCTGAGGGAGACCGGTCAGTCGACTCCCCGGCCGTGACCTTCCCAGTAGCGCTCACGGAGTCTGTACTTCTGGAGTTTGCCGGTCGCCGTCCGGGCCAGCCGGTCCCGGAACTCGACGGAGGTCGGCGCCTTGAACCCGGCGAGGCGCTCCTTGCTGTACCGGACCAGTTCGTCCTCCGTCACCTCGGCCCCGGGCGCGAGGACCACCAGTGCCTTCACCGTCTCGCCCCACTTCTCGTGCGGCACGCCGATCACGGCGACCTCGGCGACCGCCGGGTGGCTGAAGAGCACGTCCTCCACCTCGATCGAGGACACGTTCTCACCACCGGTGATGATCACGTCCTTCTTGCGGTCGCTGATGGTCAGGTGGCCGTACTCGCCGAGCGATCCGCCGTCCCCGGTGTGGAACCAGCCGTCGGACAGCGCGCGGGCGGTCTCCTCGGGCTGATCCCAGTAGCCCTCCAGCACCACGTTCGAGCGGGCGAGGATCTCTCCCTCCTCGTCGGTGCGCAGGGTGACGCCGAGCGCGGGGGCGCCGGCCCGGACCAGGTGCTCCGCGCGCGCCTGCGTGTCCAGTCCGTCCCACTCGGCGCGGGCGCGGTTGACCGTGAGCAGGGGCGAGGTCTCGGTGAGGCCGTAGATCTGGATGAACTCCCAGCCCAGTTCGGACTCGACGCGGGCGACGGTCCGGGTGGGCGGCGGGGCACCGGCGACGATGATCCGTACCCGGTCCCGGCCGGGGATCGCGCCCTCCCAGGAACGGGCCGCGTCGAGCACCGCGTTGACGACCGCGGGGGCCGCGCACATGACCGTCACGCCGTGCTCCGCGACCCGGCGCAGGATCTCGGCGCCGTCGACCTTGCGCAGGACGACCTGCCGTACGCCGAGGGCCGACATCGCGAACGGCATGCCCCAGCCGTTGGCATGGAACATCGGAAGCGTGTGCAGGTAGACGTCGCGGTCCGTGACCCCCGCGTGCAGGGCGAAGGTCACCGCGTTCACCCAGATGTTGCGATGGGTGATCTGGACGCCCTTGGGGCGGGCGGTCGTGCCGCTGGTGTAGTTGATGGTCGCGGTGGCGTTCTCGTCGGGCCGCCAGGGCGCCGGTTCGGTGCCGAACCGGTACAGCTCCGCGTCGCTGGCCGCCCCCATCGTGAACCGGTGCTTGGCCGTGATCCCGGCCAGCCGGTCGGTCAGTTCGGGGTCGACGAGGACGACGCTCGCCCCCGAGTGGTCGACGATGTAGTTCACCTCGCCCGCGGTCAGCCGGAAGTTGACCGGTACCAGGACCCGCCCGTGACCGCTGACGCCGAAGAAGGCGGTGAGCAGCCGCGCGCTGTTGGGGGAGACCACCGCCACCCGCGCGCCGTGCGGCACGCCGAGCGCGTCGAGACCTGCGGCCTGGGCGCGCGCCAGCTCGCCGATCCGCCGGTACGTCAGCCCGTCCCAGGGATCGGCCGGCTGCTCCGGTTCGTCTACGACGCCGATCCGGTCGGCGTACACGGTCGTGGCGCGGTCCAGAAAATCACGGGCCCCGAACGGGACGATCATCATGGCCTCCCGAAGCTCAGAAGATGTGCGGCTTCCATCCGGCCACGGCGGGGCCGGATGGACAACCCCGCGGGCCCGGCGACCTGCTCGGGCGCCGAACCGCGTCCGGGCCGTGTCCGGGGCGGAGGCGACGGTGAGCCGTGACCGGCGGCGGGTGACGCGCCGCGGTGTCCGGTGACACGGCAGCCACGACGGCGGCGGCCGGGATCACGGCCACCGGCATCACCCTGTGCGTCGCCGCGGCCGGCGCTGTGCTGGGTGTCCGGCGTCGGCGTCCCGGTGTGCGGTGCCGTCGGCGGTCCCGGACGGACCCGCAGTGGACCGTGGGCGGACCGGTTCCCCTGTCGGACGCGGGCCGGTGCGGACCGGTACCGACCGCCTCCGTCCGGCGCCGTCGCCGAGTGCGTCGGGTGCTCCGCTCACCTGCGCGGGAGCCTCGCCCGCGGACCGTAACCGCATCGGTACGAACTGCTTCGCGATTCCTGCACAGTCGTCGTCGGACTGGGCTAGATTCGTGAATCCTCGGCACAGGCGCCTCTCCGCGGGGCCATGGCGAGGAGAATTCTGGAGCGGGGATGCACGCGTTCGAACTTCCTCCACCGGCCACCGGCGTCATGCAGGGGGGACTCGCCGACAGTCTCTTCGAGACGGCACGGCGTGAGCCGGCACTCGCCCAGGTGGCGCGCCGTCTCGACGGGGCCTCCGGCATCTGGGCACCGATCACCGCGGCCGAGCTGTGGGACGAGGTCCAGGACGTCGCCAGGGGGTTGGTCGCCTCCGGGATACGCCCGGGCAACCGTGTCGCCATCATGGCCCGCACACGCTACGAATGGACCGTGCTCAGCTACGCGCTGTGGACGGTGGGCGCCGAGCTGGTCCCGATCTACCCGACCTCCTCGCACGAGCAGGTCGCGTGGATCCTGCGGGACGCGTCCTGCGTCGCCGTGGTCGTCGAGGACGAACAGGGCATCATGACCGTCGGCTCGGCCTGCGCGTCACTCCCCGCGCTGCGCCACGTCTGGCAGTTGGACGCCGGGGCCCTCACACAGCTCGCCGAACGCGGCCGGGTGATCCCACCGACGACGGTCGACTCGCTCCGCCGTATCGTGCTGCCCGACTCGACCGCGGTCATCGCGTACACCTCCGGCACGACGGGGACCCCGCGCGGCTGCGCCCTGACCCACCGCAGCCTGGCCGGCCCCGTCGACACGCTGCTCTCGGGCTGGAGACACACGGCCGCGCCCCCCGGCGAACAGCCCGCCATCCTCGCGTTCCTGCCGTTCTCCCACGTGTACGGGCTGATGATCCAGGGTCTGTGTCTGCGGGGCGGCATCCTGCTGGGTCACGAGCCCGACCTGGGCGAGGAGGCGCTCTCCGCGGCGCTCCTCTCCTTCCGTCCCACCTTCCTCTACGCCGTCCCGTCGCTCTTCGAGAAGATCTACAAGAACTTCGTGCGGGCGGCGCACCAGAGCGGGCGTGGCGCCCTGTTCGAGCGCGCCGTGCAGACCGCCAAGGATTTCGCCGCGGCCGGGGAGCGCCAGCGGCTGGGCACCGGGTCCGGCCCCGGCTTCGACCTGAAACTGCAGCACGCCCTCTACGAGAAGACCGTCTACCGGAAGCTGCGGGCCACCCTGGGCGGCAGGGTGTGCGGCGCGGTGTCGGGCGGTTCGCCGCTCAACCGGGATCTCGCGCTCTTCTACGCGGGCATCGGGATCCTCGTCCACGACGGCTACGGGCTGACCGAGACGAGCGGCGGCATCACCGCGCAGCCGGTGGGCCGGGCGAAGTTCGGAACCGTCGGGCAGGCGCTGCCGGGCACCGACATCCGGGTGGCCGACGACGGGGAGATCCTGGTCTGGGGGCCGTCGGTCTTCCAGGGGTACATCAACGACGACGCCGCCACCCAGGCTTCGTTCCAGGACGGCTGGCTCGCGACGGGCGACATCGGCCACCTCGACACGGAGCGGTATCTGACCATCACCGGCCGCAAGAAGGACATCATCATCACGAGCGGCGGCAAGAGCGTGGCACCGGCCGCCCTCGAAGAGCGGCTGCGGGTCCATCCGTTGATCCACCAGGCGGTGATCGTGGGCGACAACCGGCCGTGCGTGGGCGCCCTCATCACGCTGGACCCCGACTTCCTCGCGCACTGGCGCGGGACGTGGACCAAGGGCGAGGCGGCGGCTCCCCGGGACGCCCGGGAGGAGAACGAGCTGCGGGAGGAGGTCAGGCGGGCGGTGGCCGCGGCCAACAGCACCGTCTCCCCCACGGAGTCCATCAGGGTGTTCCGCGTCCTGCCGGAACCCTTCGACCTGGCCAACGGGTTGTTGACGCCTTCGATGAAACTGCGACGGGACGCCATCTCGCAGCGGTTCGCCGCCGAGATCGACGCCATGTACCAGACGTCCTCGCGCCTGCCGCGCGAGTACACGCCGAACGAGCCCTCGGTCTGGGAAGACTCGGACAACGTGTTCCGCTGAGCGGGGGCCCGTCCGGTTCCTGACCCGTTCGCCCGACCCGTTACCCCGGTCCGGTCGCCCGGCCGTCGCCCCACGGTCTGCCGCCCTGGGGTCCGCCGCCCGGCGGACCGGGCGGCCGTCTCACCTGCCCGGTCCGGGCCTCCGGGCCTCCAGGTGGTGCCACCACGACTGGCGCTCCATCCGGTCCAGTTCACGCTCGGCCCAGGAGCCGAAGCCCGAGCCGACGGTCTCCTCCTCGAGGGACGGGATGGTCCCGCCGACGGCCTCGGCCCACCCGTCGCCGTCAGCGGAGCGGATGGTCGAGTGCCGCAACAGCAGTTCCCGCTCCCGGAGTTGCCTCCCGACCTGCACGGCGGGCCGTCTGGCCGGGATGTCCCTCCTCCGGAAGGCAGGGCGGGCGTAGAGGTTCGTGACGGTGGGCTCGGGGGGATCACGCAGCCACACCGCGTCCGGCAGTGGATTCTCCCGCAGTTCCCGTGGCGCCTCCCTCGGATCGTTGACGATGACGATCATCGCCAGCCGCCCACCTCCGTAGTGCGGTTCGGGTTCGGTGACGACGGCCACGTAGACGTGGGTGTGCGGGGGAAAGGCGCGCAGGTCCACCTCGCACACGACCACCCGCCCCACCACGGTCGCCAGGGGAGGCAGTTGACCTCTCAGCATGACCCCAGCATCGCAGGTCCCACGCGTCGACGATCAACACGAGCGGCGCATCGCGGACAACACCTAGACCTGGCGGCCGTTTCACATCCGGCGAGGTCCGAGAGCCGGGAACGGCCGTCGCCGGCACGCGCGGTCGCCCCCCCGGCGACGGCGAACTCGCCGCACGCGGCCTCACGGAGGCGGTCGCGTCGGTGGCCGAGTGCCTGCGGCCGGACCGCGCCTTCCTCACCGCCCTCGGCTTCACCTGCCCGCAGGCCCTCGCTAGACCTTGCGGGCGAGCAGGTGGACCTCCTGGAACTGCCGTCGGTCGGTGGGCAGGGGCTCGCGCACCAGGCGGGCCACCTCGGTCAGCCCCGACTCGCGCAGCAGCGCGGCGAGATGGTCGGGCCACCACCGATAGGCCGGCGCGACCGCGTGATCGAAGACCTGCGTCGGGTGGGACGGACCGTCGGTCGCCGAGAAGCCCGCCAGCAGGTGCCCGCCGGGTGCCAGCACGCGATGGAACTCGGCGAGGACGGCGGGGAGTTCCCTCGGGGGCGTGTGGATGACGGACCAGCGGGACAGGACGCCGTCCAACGTGCCGTCCGCGAGGTCCAGCGCGGTCATCGCGCCGACGTCGAAGCGCAGTCCCGGGTAGGCCTGCCGAGCCAGCTCGATCATCGCGGGAGAGGCGTCGACACCGAACGCCGCCAGCCCCAGTCCGTCCAGATGAGCGGTGACATGCCCGGGCCCACAGCCCACGTCGGCGACCCGCCCGCCCCCGTCCGCACCGACGAGTTCGGCGAAGACGCCGAGGATGCCGCGGTCCAGGGGACTGTCCCGCAGGCTGTCACCGAAGAGCCGCGCGTACGTGGAAGCCGCCGCGTCATAGGCCTCGCGGGTGGCACTGAAAGCATCGTGTTCGACCATGCTGCGCGACAGTAGCCGGTCACGGATCCGCAGCCGCGCCCCGGACGGCGGAAACCGTCCGGTTCTTCGGTCCTCCCGTCCCCCGGCCCCCGGTCCTCCGGGTGCTGGCAGCGAACTCGTCCTGATGCCGCGGGACTTGGAAGAACCCGCTCGCGACGCGTGTCGGCCGGTACGCCGGAAGCCCTCCTGCCCGGTGTTGGTGCCGTGCGGCCTTCGCCGCGCCGTCAGGTGGTGGGCCAGGTGCCGAGCGCGTGGGCCAGCCGGTCGCTCTGCTCCCGGGTGATGCCCCGGGCGAGGTGAGTGCCGAACCGGGGGCTCAGGGGCTCGTCGCAGTGCAGGATTCCCTGGAAGGGTTCCCGGCCGCCCGAGAGCGGAGACGCTGAGGCGAGCTCCCACTCGGCCGGCTCCCAGAGAGGGTGGTCCGCGAGGAGCGCCTCCGCGAGGGAACGTGCCTCCACCGCCGGAAGACCGGTGCTCGTCAGCGCGTCCCCGACCGTGTCCGTGGCGTCCTCGGGCAGGTCCCGGTCGCCGAGCACCGGCAACAGCAGGAGCAGGCGCGCGTGTTCGGCGTGGATCCCGGGGGCGGTGAGGTCGGGCGTGCGGGCGATGTGGTGGAGCTCCCGCCAGGAGAGTCCCGGACCCGCGTGGTGACCGCCGAGGCCGGCCAGGCGCCCGTGGCGTCCCCAGTCCGGGTGGGTGATGAAGTACTCCGTTCCCGGGTCGTCGGGGAAGTTGACGCCGAGGACGTTCGCGGTGTGGCCGCCCCCGAACGGGATACGGAAGAGCGGCCACCGGTCCTCGTCGGTCAGCGCGTCCAGGGCCGCGTCGGCGTCGGCCCCGTCGACACCGAACCACTCCGGCACAGGGTCGTACTCCGCCGTCTCGCTCAGCCACATCAGATGAGCCGCCCAGAACCCCGGCAACCCCTGCAGTTCCTCCCCCGCGACGATGGGGGCGTTCACGAATCCCTCTGTCAGCACCGGCCCAGGCTCTCACCCGCCTACGACATCCCGCGCCGTGCCCGGTGACCCGGCGGAGCGGCGCAACGCCCGGCTGACGTACGCCGATCCAGCCGGACCCCGCCGGCCGGTCCGGGCCGGGGGAACTCAGGATTCAGCCGAAGTGCCGGACACGGGCGGCCGTCGCGGGTGCGTAGGGCGGCCAGTCGGTCGCCGCGCCGGTCGTGACGAACGCGGCGACCGCGGTCGCGAAGCTCTCCCCCAGGGCCCGGTCGGCGTCGCCGGTCGTGCCCAGCATCGGGCTGTCCGGGTAAGCGTCGAAGGTGTTGAAGAGGAAGGGCAGTTCGGCGCAGTGCGTGGCGCCCAGGGCGAACTCGTCCCCGGCCGGCCGGCGGTCGAACCGGTAGACGTAGGTCGCGTCGCCTCCGGCCGCGTGGTGGTCGGCGATCCGCAGCGAGTCGTCGCGGAACAGCCGGTCGGTCTGCACCGCGGTGAAGAGCTGCGCCGGAGTGGCCCCCGGGAGCCTGACGGCGTAGCGCCGGTGGATGTCGTGGGCCTGTTCGCCGAACCGGGCGGTCAGGAGGTCCAGCACGCCGGCGGAGGTGAGGTTCTGGATCCGGGGGTCGAAGGCGGTGAAGGCCGTGGCCTCGTCCCGGGTGGTGCCGATCAGCACGGCCTTGCCCTCCAGCGCGCCGTCCTCGATCGCCCGCTGGAAGCCGCGCGGTACGCCTGGACCCCCGAGCACCGGATACATCGGAGGGGCGGCGTCGCCCGGCACCGAGAGGTGGCCGGCGAGCCGGCCGTAGGCGGACAGCAGCCGCTCGACGGGCAGCGCGCGCAACGCCTTCGCGACGTCCGCGCCGTCCGGCACACCGAGCAGCCGCAGGTAGGCCTCGGCGTGCTCGGCCGCGTCCTGCGGGTCCTGAGGCGTCAGGCCGAAGGGGCCGCTCTGCAGCAGCAGCCCGGTCACGAGTTCCGACGTCCGCGGATCGAGCGCCAGCGACAGTGCCGAGTACGCCCCGGCGGACTGCCCGCCGACCGTCACCACGCGCGGATCACCTCCGAAGGAGGCGATGTTGTCCCGCACCCAGCGCAGCACGGCGGCCTGGTCCCGGCCTCCGAGGTTGGCGGCGCCGATCTCCGGCAGGTACAGGTAACCGAGCGGACCCACGCGGTAGTTCGCGGTCACCACCACGATGTCTCCGAGTGCGGCCAGTCCGCTCCCGTCGTACCAGTCCCATCCGCCGGAGCCACTGGTGAAGCCGCCTCCGTGCCACCACACCAGGACCGGCCGGGACGCGCCGTTCCCGAAGGCTGCCGACGGAGTGTGGACGTTGACGGTCAGACTGCCGTCCTCCCGCCAGTCCGGCACACGGCGCCCCATCACCCGCTCCAGCCGGGACGCCGCCTGGGGGACCGCGACCCCGGCGTGAACCGCCTCCCGCGTCCCGGTCCATCCCGGGTGCGGCCGGGGCGGGGCGAACCGCAGGTCACCGACCGGCGAGGCGGCGTAGGGGATGCCCCGGAAGGAGATCACCTCACCTCGCGCGGCCCCCTCGACCCGGCCCCGGTCCGTCTCCGCGACGCGGTCCTCGGCAGCCGTCACCGTGCTCACCCCTCTCGACCCGGTTGTGTCGTACCGTCCTGCCGGGAGGCGTCCGGCCGGGCCGGCACCGGTCCGCCGACCGCACGCCGCCGCCTGGAGGCGCCGGCGCCCGGCCAGGTCCTCAGTCCCGCGGCCGAGGCCGACCGCCCGGCGGCGTCCCGGATCTCACCGGCACGGACGGCTCCCGTCGATGGTCACATCGCCTGCACCGCCCGTCGAGCCGCCGACCCTCTGTCTCCGTCTTCCGGCCCCGGTACCTTCGGCACCGCCGCTCACGACGCCTGTCCCCGCGATGCCGGCGCCCATGTCGCCGGCGTCGACGCGGTCGGCGCCCGTGTTCCCGGTGCCGGTCCCTCCGGCGCCCGTCCTTCCGATGCTGATCCCTCCGGCACCCGTACCGCCGGTGCCGTTCCCCACGGTGCCGGTACTCCCGCCGGTGTTTCCGCCTCCGCCGCCGGTTCCGGTGTTCGGGCCCGTGCTCCGGGCGCCGTGTCCCGCGCGTCCGTCGCGTGGGACGTACGTGCGTCCCACGAGCGACCTCAGGGGCGTGACCCGGACTCCGGCCCCCGACATCCTGGTGGTGTTCATGGGACCACAGTGCTCCCAGGGAGCCGGGGCAGCCAGATCACCGCTGTGCGAGGGAACGCGGATCCTGGTACCCGCGGCACCACTCTGCGGAGGTCAGCGGTCGTGGTCCCGCGCGGTCCCCCGCACGGTCGGTGGCCGCCGCGACACGGCTCCCGGACGGCCGCCGGGCGCGGTCCCGCACGCCCCACGGACGGTCAGCGGTCGTTCTCCGCGCCGGTCGGCGGGACGCCTCCGGGGAGCCGCAGGGTGAACACCGAGCCCGTCCCGAGCTCGCTCGCCACGGTGACGGTACCCCCGTGCGCCACGACGAGCTGACGGACGATGGACAGGCCGAGTCCGCTGCCGCCCGTGCGCCGGCTGCGTGACTTCTCCGCCCGCCAGAAACGGTCGAAGACGCTGGACAGGTCCTCCGGCGCGATGCCGCTGCCGGTGTCGGACACGTCGAGGACCACCTCGGAATCCACCCGTCGGGCCGAAAGGGTGACCGTGCCGCCCCGCGGGGTGTGGCGGACCGCGTTGGACACCAGATTCCCGAGCGCCTGCCGCATCCGCACCGGATCGGCGTCGAACCACGGTGTCCCGTCCACCGCCGTCCGCAGAGCGATACCCGCCGCCTCGGCGCCCACCCGGTGGACGGCCGCCACCTGCTCGACGAGCTCGTCGGCGCGGACCGCCTCCGCGTGCAGGGTGAGGGCGCCCGCGTCGGCCGCCGCGAGATCCTGGAGGTCGTCGATGACCCGCTGGAGGAGCATCGCCTCCTCGTGCAGGGACGCGAGCAGCTCGGGGTCGGGGGCGACGATGCCGTCCCGGGTCACCTCCAGCCAGCCCCGGATGTTGGTCAGCGGGGTGCGCAGCTCGTGGGCGATGTCGCTGACCATCGCCTTGCGCTGGGCCTCCAGCCGTTCGCGGCGCTCGGTCAGCTCGTTGAACGCCATGGCCAGGATGCCCGTCTCGTCCCGGGTGGTGACCGGTACCCGTACGTGCGCCTCGGGCGGTTGCTGGGCGGCCTGGGTGAGCGCGCGCAGCGGACGGACGAGCCGGGTGGCGACCAGCGCGGTCACGGCCACGGTGAGAGCGAGGACGAGACCTGCGACGGCGACGACCTTGGCCTTGTTGGCGGGTGACATGTCGAAGTGGGGTACGGCCGTGTCGCCCGTGCCGAGGAACAGCTCGGCGACCGGGGCGACCGTGGGGTCGAGCTGTTCGCGGCGTGCCTCGGTGACGCACTCGTTGCCCTTGCGCTCGCGCGCCGCGTCCTGGCCGCCGGGCGCCGCCTTGCCGAGGGCGAAGCCCGGCAGCATCATCCGGCCGGTGACACCGAAGTCGACGAACCCGCTGGGGCCGACGCGCTCCCGGTCCAGGCACGGCCGGGCGATCCTCGTCAGGTCGTCCAGCGCCTTCTGCTCGGTGCGCGTGGGGGTGTTGAGCAGTCCGTCGGCGCACTCGTTCGGCACGTTCGCGTTGCCGTCCACGCCGTTCCCGTCGATCAGGACGGGCCGGCCGCTCGGCGTCTTCACGACGGTGGTCTCGATGCCGTTGCGCCGGAAGCACTTCTGGCGTTCCGCCGCCAGGACGCTCAGCCGCGCCCGTTCCGGCGAGGGCAGGCGGTAGGGACCGACCGCGCGGGGGTCGATGCCGCTGAGCTGTGCCCCGGGTTCGGTGTAGGTGTCGGTGTGCAGGGGGTCGACGGTGGCCGCGGCCCCGGGCGGCAGGGCGGTGCCACGGGCCGCGGAGTCGGCGACGGGTGTGCGGTCCGGCGCGGTCAGCGCGACGCGCCGTCCCGTCCGCTCTGACAGGGCGCGCACCGTGGGCCCGACCCCGGACCAGTCGGGGTGCGTCGCCGCGTACCCGCTGAGCTGCCGGAGGATCTCCGTGTCGTCGGCGAGCGCCTGCCCCTGCTCCTCCTGGATGGCGCGCGTCGTGGTCTGCACCGCGAGCCACGCGGTCGCCGCCACCGAGCACAGGGCGATCAGCACCGAGGTGATCATCAGTCGTACGAGCAGGCTCTTGCGGAGCGGTATGCCGGACCTCATCCCCGGTCACCGCTGAGCTTGTACCCGACGCCGAACACCGTCAGCAGCCGTACGGGCCGGCGCGGATCCGGTTCGATCTTCCGGCGCAGGTTCATGATGTGCACGTCGATGGCCCGCTCGGTGGAGGCCCGGTCGCTGCCGCGGGTGCGGTCCAGCAACTGCCTCCGGGAGAAGACCCGTTCGGGCTCGGCGGTCATGGCGCGCAGGATCTCGTACTCGCCCGGCGTGCACTCCACGCGCGAGCCGTCGCAGTACACCTCGTGCCGTACCGGATCCACGGCGATGCCCGCGGCGCGTACGACGCGGTCCTTCCCGGTGGACGTACGCCCGCTGCGCCGCAGGACCGTGCGGATCCGGGCCATCAGCTCACGGGGGCTGTACGGCTTGGTCATGTAGTCGTCCGCGCCGAGTTCCAGGCCGAGCAGGACGTCGTCCTCGGTGGAGCGGGCGGTGAGCATGAGGACCGGGATGTCGCCGTCCCTGCGCAGCACCCGGCACACCCCGAAGCCGTCGATCACCGGGAGCATCAGGTCCAGGACCACGAGGTCCGGCCTGAGGCGCCGGACCTCGTCGAGAGCGGCCCCGCCGTCGTGGACCACGGTCGCGGTGTGTCCCTCCTGCAGCAGGGAGCGGCGTATCAGCTCCGCCTGCTTCTCGTCGTCCTCCGCGACCAGCACATGTGCGCACACCCGGCCGATGGTAGGCGCCGGCGGATCGGAACGGTGCAGGTGGGAGACGCTTCCCACACGCTGACAACTTCCTGATATCCGGGTGCGAGGGTGCCCGGCGGGTGCCCGCGGTCCCGTCGCCGCCGCCGCGCGGAGTCCCGCTCGCGGGGTCGGCGCGGGCCCTCGGAGGGCGGACGAGCAGGCAGGCGGAGAAGCAGGGACGAGGCGCCCGGGTGAGGCGGGTCCGGGGCCGGTCGACGGTGTCGGTTCAGGAGACGGAGGCCGCTTCTCCGCCGCCGCCGGTGGCGACGCCGCCCCGCGGTTTGGGGGCGGGGAAGGGCCTGGTGTCCTGCCGGCACGTCGCTCCGGCGGGCGGGAGGGCACCGTCGACCAGGTAGCGGCTCTCGTACCGTCCGACGCACGCGCTGGGATTGAGCAACGCCGTGTGCCCGTACCCCTGAGCGGTGAGGAGCCGGGCGGAGGCCAGCTCCGCCGCCATCGCCCGCGCGCCCGCGTAGGGCGTGGCCGGGTCGTAGGTGGTACCGACCACCAGGAGCGGATGGGCCGTCGGCCTGTCCCACGGCCCGCGGTAGCGGTTCGCGGCGACGACCGGCCAGGTGGCACAGGCCTCCGCCGCCCAGGCCCAGAAGCGTCCGGAGTCGCCCGCGCGCAGGGCTGCGGCCTCCTCCAGCGCGTGGTACACACCGGGGTCACGCGGAGTGGGACTCTCGGAGCACAGGATGGAGCCGGCCTGTTCGTCTCCCGTGTAGGGGACGGGCACCGGCGGCTCCGGCGACGGGGCGGCGGGCGGCGGGACGCGTCCTTGCCAGAGGTCCTGCAGCCTGCCCGCGAGGTCCGTCCAGCCCGGGTGGACGACGTAGAGGCCGCTCACCACGTCACCGACCGTCCGGCCGTACGTCCAGTCGCCCACCGGCCGCTGCCGCAGGCGCCGCATCAGCTCGTCGAACTTGTCCCGGGTCGCCCGCGCCCCGCCCGCCGAGAAGGCGCACCCGCCCGTGGAGGCGGCCCCGCACAGGGAGAGGAACTGGTCCAGGGTCGCCGCGGCGCCGAGGTCCGAGCCGAGGCGGAGGAAGGGCGTCAGTCGGGGCTCCGCGTCGGAGGCGTGGTTCGTCCAGGCCTGCGGGTCGACGTTGCTGTCGAGGACCATGGCGCGGACCTTGCCGGGGAAGAGATTGGCGTAGGTGGCGCCGAGGAACGTGCCGTAGGAGACGCCGAGGTAGGTCAGCTGCGGGTCGCCCACCGCCTGCCGGAGCTGGTCGAGATCGCGGGCGGTGTCGGCGGTCGACACATGACGCAGGAGGTCGGGGTCCCGCAGCTCACAGCGCCGGCCCAGATCCGCGAACGCGTCGATCCAGTCCCGCCGCTGCTTCTCGCCCACCGGGAGACCGACCGGTTTGCTCGTGCGCCAGGCGACCGCCTCCGCCGTGGTCGCGAAGCAGTTCACCGCCGTACTGTTCCCGACGCCGCGGGGATCCCAGCTGACGATGTCGAAGCGCTCCCTCACCTCGCGGGGGAAGGACTCGTAGTTCTGCGGCATCTGCACCGTCCCCGGGCCGCCCGGACCGCCGGGGTTGAAGAACAGGGTGCCCGCGCGTCGTCCGGGACCGGTCGCCCGGTGCCGGACGACGGCCAGTTCGATGGTCCGGCCACCGGGGTCGAGATGGTCCAGCGGTACCCGGGCGACCGCGCAGTCGAACTCCGGTCCGTCGGCGCACGGTTGCCAGTCCAGTCGCGGGACGGGAGCCGGGGGGAACGGCCCGCCGCCCGGAGCCGGGCCCGCCGCGACGAGGCCCGTGGCACAGAACACCGCCGACGCGATGACCATGGCCCCGCGCCGACGGCCCGCTGTGGAACCGGATATGGGCACGATCTGTCCCCTTCGACGGAGGGCCCTGCGGTCCACCCAGTCGACTCCACCCCCACCGGCGGAGCATCCACAGCTGAGCCGATGGAGTGACCCGCCCCGCCCCGCCACCGGCCATCAGTCACCGGCCACCGGCCACCCGCCACCGGCCACCGGCCACCGGCCACCGGCCACCGGCCACCGGCCAGGATCCCCGCGGGCCCTCACCTCACGCCGAGTGGCACCCCCGGTCCGCCGTCGTGCCGTCCTCCCTCGCGCGGCGCCGCGGTGCTGGCGCGCACCACGAGCTTGGTCGGGACGAGGGTGGTCCCGTGCTCCGTCCCCTCCAGATGCATCCGCCGCAGGACACCCTCGACGCAGAGGCGTCCCACCTCGGCGAAGTCCTGGTGCACCGTGGTCAGCGGCGGGAGGAAGGACCCGGCCTCGGGGATGTCGTCGAAGCCGATGACACTGACGTCCTCGGGAATCCTCAGGCCCCGCTCGTGCAGGGCCCGCAACAGCCCGAGCGCCATCTGGTCGTTGGCGGCGAACACCGCCGTGCACTCCGGCTCGTCCGCGAGGCTCAGCCCCGCGCGGTACCCGGACTCCGCCGACCAGTCGCCCCGTACGAGGGGAGGCGCGACGCGGCCCTCCTCCGCCAGCGCGGCGCTCCAGGCGTCGGCGCGGCGCTGCGCCGCGAACGACTCCTCCGGCCCCGCCAGGTGCCAGACCGTGCGATGGCCGAGGTCCAGCAGATGCCGTACGGCGGCACGGGCGCCCCCGGCCTGGTCGGTGTCGACCACGGCGTAGCGGTCACCGGCGTCGGAGTCGGCCACCACGACCTGCACATGGGGAGGGAGGGAGATGGTCGCCGCGTCGAGCAGGTGCACCTCCATGATGGCGATGACGGCGTCGACGGCCAGCTCACCCAGCCGGGAGAAGGCGCCCCGCACCTCGTCCTGGGTCGGGACGGCGACGGGCAGGAGCGTGACGGCGTAACCGTCCTGCGCCGCGGAGGTGGCGATCGCCTCCAGGGTGCGCATGTTGCCCGTGGTGGAGAGGTTGAAGGTGATGACGCCGATGGTGCGGAACTCACCGCGCTTCAGGGCCCGGGCCGCGCTGTTGGGCCGGTACCCCAGCTCCTTCATGGCCGCCAGCACCTGCTGCCGGGTCTCCTCGTTGACACCGTCGTAGCCGTTGGACACCCGGGACACCGTCTGCGAGGAGACGCCGGCCAGTCGCGCGACGTCCGCCATGGACGCTCCCTGCGTACGACGCCCCGCCCGTTTTCCCGTGCGCGTACGGGCCCGATCCAGGTCCGTCGCCCCGCTGTCCGCAGTGCCCACCGGTCTCCCCTGCTCCGCGAGTAACCGTTTCCTCCGGCGACTCTTGACCACCGACATTGGCGCAGTGTAGACATGCCGCCATCAGATGTTTACGTAAACATAACAGGCCAAGCCCCTTCCCGCGGCTGATGTTTACGCAAACATCGCGACGGCGTGAGACGCCGGTTCCGAGATGGACGAGCGAGGAACGACATGACGACGCTTCAACCCTCCGCGGCCGTGACCCGGCGCCCGGACAGGCCTCCGGGGAAACGGGACCGCCGCTCCTGGACAGGCTGGGGGTTCATCGGCCCCTTCGCGGTGGTCTTCGCCTTCGTCTTCCTGGCTCCGATCGCGTATTCGATCTATCTCAGCCTCTTCCGCGACAAGCTCATCGGCGGGACGTCGTTCGTCGGCCTCGACAACTACCGACAGGCGCTCCAGGACCAGCAGTTCTGGGACTCCCTGACCCGCGTCTCCCTGTTCCTGGTGATCCAGGTGCCGATCATGCTCGGCATCGCGCTGTTCGTGGCACTCGCCCTGGACAGCGGCCGCCTGTACGGCCGGGACTTCTTCCGGATCTCGATCTTCCTGCCGTACGCGGTGCCCGCCGTGGTCGCCACCCTGATGTGGGGCTTCATGTACGGCACGCGGTTCGGACTGGTGGGCGACATCAACAGCGCCTTCGGCGTCACCCTTCCCGACCCGCTCTCCTCCGACCTGATCCTGGCGTCGATCGGCAACATCGTCACCTGGGAGTTCGTCGGCTACAACATGCTGATCTTCTACTCCGCGCTGCGGGTGATCCCGCAGTCCCTGTACGAGGCGGCGGAGATCGACGGCGCCGGGCAGCTCCGCGTCATCACGGCCATCAAACTCCCCGCGATCCGCGGCGCCCTGGTCATCGCGACGATCTTCTCGATCATCGGCAGCTTCCAGCTGTTCAACGAGCCCAGCATCCTGCGCCCGCTCGCGCGCAACGCGATCACCACGGACTACACCCCGAACTTCTATACGTACTCACTGTCCTTCAACGGACAGCAGCACAACTACTCCGCGGCGGTCGCCATCATCATGGGGCTGATCACCATGGTCATCGCCTATGTCGTGCAGCTCCGCGGCATGCGCAAGGGAGCGTGACCCGATGAGCAGCACGAGCGGCCCCGTCACGGACGGCTCCCTCTCCACCCCCGCCGGGCCGGGCGCGATCGCCACGCCCCGACTGCGTTCCTCCCGCAAGAACAAGCAGGTGTCCAGGCGCCCGAGACGCAGCATCCTGCTGACCGTGCTCACGGGCCTGATCCTGGTCTACACGGTGGTCCCCCTGCTGTGGCTCGTCATCAGCGCCACCAAGACCCAGGAAGGGCTCGCCCACTCGTCCGGACTGTGGTTCAGCCACAAGTTCGCCCTCTGGAGCAACGTCCACGACACGTTCACGTACCACGACGGCATCTTCGTCCGGTGGTTGCTGAACACCCTGCTGTACGTGGTGCTGGGGGCCGGCGGTGCCACCCTCCTCGCGATCCTCGGCGGCTACGCGCTGGCGAAGTTCCGGTTCCCGGGGAAACGCGCCGTCTTCGCCGTGGTCATCGGCGCCGTGGCCGTCCCCGGCACGGCCCTCGCGGTCCCGACCTTCCTGATGTTCAGCAAGATGGGGCTGACCGACACGCCCTGGGCGGTGATCATCCCCTCGCTCGTGTCGCCCTTCGGTCTGTATCTGATGTGGGTCTTCGCCAGTGAGGCCATCCCCACCGAACTGCTGGAGGCCGCCCGCATCGACGGAGCGGGCGAGATCCGCACCTTCTTCCAGGTGGCCCTGCCCCTGCTCGCCCCCGGCACGGTGACCGTCCTGCTGTTCACCACCGTCGCGACCTGGAACAACTACTTCCTGCCGTTGATCATGCTCAAGGATCCGAAGTGGTATCCGCTGACCCTCGGTCTGGACGCGTGGAACTCCCAGGCCCAGACCATCGGCGGCGACGTGATCTTCAATCTGGTGATCACCGGTTCGCTGCTCACCATCGTGCCGCTGATCGCCGCGTTCCTGCTGCTGCAGAAGTACTGGCAGTCGGGCCTCGCCGCCGGAAGCGTCAAGGAATGACCCGGGGCCGGACCCCCGTGGCCCGGCCTCCTTCCTTCTCCCCGTGTCCCACCCATGAAGAAGTCCCGCCCACGAAGAAGTGGAAGCACCTCCATGCGTAGAACCACCGGCCGCCTGCTGCGCGGCTTCACCGTCCTCTCCGTCCTCGCCCTGGGGGCGACCGCCTGCGGCGGCTCCGACGACAGCAGCTCCGGTCAGAAGGCGGTCTCCGCCACGGACATCCAGGCGGCCCTCAAGAAGGGCGGGTCGGTCACGGTCTGGGCCTGGGAGCCCACGCTGAAGACGGTCGTCGCCGACTTCGAGAAGAAGTACCCCAAGGTCAAGATCAACCTGGTCGGCGACCGGTCCGGCGACAAGCACTACACCGCCCTGTCGAACGCGATCGCGGCCGGCAAGGGCGTCCCCGACGTCGCCCAGGTCGAGTACTTCGCGCTGAGCCAGTACTCCCTCACCAAGGGCCTCAGCGACCTGGCCCCGTACGGCGCCGGCAAGCTCGCCGCCAAGTACACCCCGGGCCCCTGGAACGCCGTGAGCGACGGTGACAAGGTCTACGGCCTGCCGATGGACTCCGGCCCGATGGCGATGTTCTACAACAAGAAGGTCTTCGACAAGTACAAGATCGCCGTCCCGACCACCTGGGACGAGTACGTCGACGCGGCCCGCAAGCTGCACAAGGCCGACCCCAAGGCGTACATCGCCAACGACGCCGGCGACGCGGGCTTCACCACCAGCATGCTGTGGCAGGCCGGTTCGCGCCCCTACAAGGTCGACGGCACCAAGGTGGCGGTCAACTTCGAGGACGCGGGCGCCAAGAAGTACACGGACACCTGGCAGAAGCTCATCGACGAGAAGCTTCTCGCGCCCATCAACGGCTGGACCGACGACTGGTACAAGGGCCTCGGCGACGGCACCATCGCCACCCTGACGACCGGCGCCTGGATGCCCGCCAACTTCGTCTCCGGAGTGCCGAACGCCTCAGGTGACTGGCGCGCGGCCCCGATGCCGCAGTGGACCGAGGGCGACAAGACGACCGCGGAGAACGGCGGCAGCTCCCTCGCCCTGCCCGCGCTGGGCAAGAACAAGGAACTCGCCTACGCGTTCGTGGAGTACGCCGACTCCGGTGCCGGCGTGCAGAGCCGCATCAAGGAGGGCGCGTTCCCGGCGACCAAGGCCGAACTCCAGTCCGCCGACTTCCAGAACATCAAGTTCGACTACTTCGGTGGCCAGCAGGCCAACAAGATCTTCGCCGAGTCCGCCGCGAACGTCGGCAGCGACTGGTCGTACCTGCCCTTCCAGCAGTACGCCAACTCGATCTTCAACGACACCGTCGGCAAGGCCTACATCTCCGGCACCAAGCTGGCCGCGGGCCTGAAGTCCTGGCAGGACGCCTCGATCAAGTACGGCAACGAGCAGGGCTTCACCGTCGAGAAGTAAGCACACGGGGGCTGCCGCCGAGAAGCGGACGCTCGGCGGCAGCCCCCGGTACCCACCACGCACCATGCGCCACCCCGTGCAGCACATCGGAAGGACCGCCATGATCTCCACCCTCCTGTCCCCGTTGCGGCACGGGCCGGACGGTGACCCCGCTCCCCGGCTCGCCTACGGCGCCGACTACAACCCGGAGCAGTGGCCGCGCGAGGTGTGGGAGGAGGACATCCGGCTGATGCGCGAGGCCGGCGTCAACATCGTCTCCGTCGGCATCTTCTCCTGGGCGCGCATCCAGCCGGCCGAGAACGAGTGGGACTTCGCCTGGCTCGACGAGGTCATGGACCTGCTGCACGCGGGCGGCATCGGCGTCGACCTGGCCACCGCCACCGCGTCCCCGCCGCCCTGGCTCACCACGGCGCACCCGGAGATCCTCCCGGTGACCGCCTCCGGCGAGACGCTGTGGCCCGGGGCGCGGCAGCACTGGCGTCCCACCTCGCCCGTGTTCCGCGAGCACGCGCTGCGCCTGGTGCGGACGATGGCCGAACGGTACGCGGACCACCCGGCGCTGGTGGCCTGGCACGTCTCCAACGAGCTGGGCTGCCACAACGTCTACGACTACTCCGACGACGCCGCCCGTTCCTTCCGCGACTGGCTGCGCGTGCGCTACACGACGCTCGACGCCCTCAACCACGCCTGGGGCACCGCGTTCTGGTCGCAGCGGTACAGCGACTGGGAGCAGATCCTGCCGCCGCGGCTGGCCGCCTCCCACCCGAACCCCACCCAGCAGCTGGACTTCAAGCGCTTCTCGTCCGACGCGCTCAAGGGGTACCTGCGCGCGGAGCGGGACGTGCTGCGCGAGCTGACCCCCGCGGTGCCGGTCACCACCAACTTCATGGTGATGGGCGGGACGAAGGGCATGAACTACACGGACTGGGCGGCCGAGATCGACTTCGTCTCCAACGACCACTACGTGGTGCCGGGACCGCAGGACCGGGACGAACTGTCCTTCTCCGCCAACCTCGTCAGCGGGATCGCGGGCGGCCGGCCGTGGTTCCTCATGGAGCACTCCACCAGCGCCGTCAACTGGCAGCCCGTCAACGTGGCCAAGCGGCCGGGCGACCTCGCCCGCGACTCGCTGGTCCACGTGGCGCACGGCGCGGACGCGGTGTGCTTCTTCCAGTGGCGCCAGTCGGCGGCCGGCGCGGAGAAGTACCACTCGGCGATGGTCCCGCACGCCGGCGCGGACAGCGAGGTCTTCCGTGCCGTGGCCGGTCTCGGGCAGACCCTGGAGGCGCTGGCCCCGGTCGCCGGGACCGAGCGCGAGCCGGCCCGGGTCGGCATCGTCTTCGACTGGGACTCCTGGTGGGCGAGCGAGCAGGACTCCCACCCGAGCTCCCTGCTCGACTACCGGCAGGAGGCGCTGAACTGGTACTCGGCGCTCCTCGCCCTAGGTGTCCGCGCCGACGTCGTCACCCCGCACACCGAACTGGACCGGTACCAGGTCCTGATCGCGCCGGTGCTGCACGTGGTCCCGGCCCCGCTGGCCAAGGAACTCACCCGGTACGTGGAGAACGGCGGCCATCTGGTCACGACGTACTTCTCCGGCGTCGTCGACGAGAACGACCACATCTGGCTCGGCGGCTACCCGGGCGCCCTGCGTGACCTGCTCGGCATCCGCATCGAGGAGTTCGGCCCGCTGCTCGGCACGGACACCGTCGACGTCGGCGTGAAGGGCGTGGCCGACGGGGCGACCGGTTCGGTCTGGACCGACCGGATCACCGTCACCGACCCCTCGGTGGAGGTGCTGGCCCACTACCGCAGCGGCACGTACGCCGACCGGCCCGCGGTCACCCGCCGCACGGTGGGCCAGGGTTCGGCCGCGTACGTGTCCACCCGGCTCGGCGCCGGGGGGCTCACCGGCCTGCTCCCGGAGCTGCTGCTGCCCGCCGGGGTCGGCAGTGAACTGCCGGACGCGGCGCGCGGGAGCGTCGAGCTGATCGTGCGCCGCGGTGGCGGCAGCCGCTATCTCTTCCTGGTCAACCGGACCGACGAGACGGTGGCGCTCCCCGGGATCACGGGGGAGCCGCTGGTCGGCCGGGCGGACGACGACGGCACCGTCGTCCTCCCCCCGAGGGGCGTCGCCGTGCTCCGGCGGCCCGCCGGCTGACACCCCACGCACCGCACCGCCGCCGTGTCCCCGTCCGGGGCACGGCGGTTCGCGTGTCCGCCGCGGACGGAAACGGAAAACGACGCGTGGCGCCGGCGCCACGGAAGGGGACGCGCGGCGGCGTCCGGCGCCGTCGCGGTGCCGGAAGGGGATCAGGTCCTCCGCTCCCCGGCGGCCGACGGGCGCCGCCGCACCCACCCGTACAGCACCACGGAGCAGACCGCCGCGAACGCGCACCAGGTCGACACGAACTCCAGCTCCCACAGCGCCCAGCAGACCAGCGCGCCCGCGGCGACGAGCACCCCGAGCAGCCGCAGCACACGGTCGGCGGAGAGCAGCAGCGCGCCGACGGTGGCCAGCAGATAGCCGGCGATCAGCAGCCCCGGGTGGGCCAGATCGACCACGTAGCCGAGGGTGCGGCCGCGGATCTCGGCCCGCACCGGGCGGGTCACGAGTGCGTGGGCGAGGGCGGCGGCGGTGGCCACGCCGACCACGAGGGGAACGGCGAGGACGCGGCGGGCGTGCCGGGGAGCCGCGCACAGCACACCGGCCGACACCCACAGGGGCAGCAGCGGAAGGGCGATGGCGGCCCAGGCGACGGTGGCGGGGCCGGTGCCCCCGCCGGAGCGCCAGACCAGGGACTCCACGATCTGGTGGGCTCCCAGCAGCAGCGGCAGCACGGCCAGCGGCAGGTCCCCGGGCCGCCGCGCACGCGTCACACAGGCCACGCCGACAGCGGCGACAGCGGCACCGGCCGCCAGGTCGGCCGTCGCACTCCAACACATCGCGTCACCCGGGGGTCGGCCGTCACGGTCTTCCAGCTCTACGGTGCCCCACCGTACGGCTCCCCCGGCCGATGCCCGGCCCGGACACGGCCACCGCGGCGACCGACCACGCGGTGGGTGGGTGGGCCGGGGCGCCCGAGCGGTGTCCGGTGCGGCCAGTGGCCGACCCCGCCGACCGGGCCGGGTGCTGGGGTACCGGGACGTCGGCCTCCTGAGGTCCGTCGACCGGACCTGTCCCCCGCGGGGATTCCCGGCGCCCGATCGGCCCGGCCCATGGGCGCGGCCGGCCCTGGCATGCTGCACCCATGTCGACGCCCATGCAGCCGCGCTCGTCCGCCGAAGCCCCCGCACCCCCGCTCAACGGCACACACGTACAGGCGCGTTCGGTGAGTCAGCGGGTCCGCGGGGCGGGCCGGGTCCTCGCCGGCGTCTCCCTCGACCTCGCCCCCGGACGGCTCACCGTGATCGCGGGCAGCAGCGGCGCGGGCAAGACGGTCCTGCTCCAGACCCTGGCCGGACTGCGCACCCCGACGGAGGGATCGGTCCTGCACGACGGAGCCGAACCGGGGCCGCCCGGAACGGAGTTCGGGTTCGTACCGCAGGAGGACATCCTCCACCGGGAACTGCCGCTGCGCCGGACGCTGGTGTACGCGGCGGGACTGCGGATGCCCGCGGACACCCCCGCCGGGTCGGTCGCCGCGCGCGTGGACCGGGTCCTGGAGACGCTCGGGCTGTCCCCGCGGGCCGCGACGCCCGTGCGCGCGCTCAGCGGCGGGGAGCGCAAACGGGCCTGTGTCGCGGCCGAGTTGCTCACCCGGCCACGGATGCTGTTCCTCGACGAGCCCACCTCCGGGCTCGACCCGGTGACCGGGGCCGCTCTGCTGCGGACCCTGCGCGCGCTGGCCGAGGAGGGCACCACCGTCGTCCTCACCACCCACACCCTCGCCGATCTGCTCCGCGGTGACCAGGTGGTGTTCCTCTCGCCCGGCGGCGAGGTCGCGTACACCGGTGAACCGGGGGCGCTGTGCGGCGCGTTCGGGGTCGGCACGGTCGAGGAGGTCTACGAGGCGGTGGCGGCCGGGGCGCGGAGGGGGCCGGAGGACGCCGGGGCGCCCGTTCCGCCCGCCGCCGGACGGACCGGGGCCGCGCCGTCTCCCCCGCACACGCGGCGGATCGGCGCCGTGCGGCAGTGGTCGCTGCTCACCCGCCGCGGTGTCGCGCTGCTGGTGCGCAACCGTCTCTCGGTCGCGGTCCTGGCCGGTTCGCCGCTGATGATCGTGGCGATGTTCGCGGTGCTGTTCCGCCCGGGCGCGTTCGATCCCGCGGCGCCCGATCCGGGGTCGAGCGCGATGATCATGTTCTGGATCGCCTTCGGCGCGTTCTTCTTCGGGCTGACATACGGACTGCTCCAGATCTGCGCCGAGCTGCCGGTGGTGCGCCGCGAGTGGCTCGCCGGTCTGCGGATCGGGCCGTATCTCGCGTCGAAGCTGGCCACTACATTGCCGGTGCTCGCGGTCGCGGACGCCCTGCTGCTGGTGGTGCTGCGCGCGCTGGACCGGCTGCCCGCCGCCGGGTGGCCCGCGTACGGGTCCCTGTTCGTGTCGAGCGTGCTGGCCTCGGCCGCCGCACTCGCGCTGGGACTGCTCGCCTCGGCCGCGGTGGCGGAACCGGCACAGGCGACCCTGATGCTGCCGCTGCTCTGTTTCCCGCAGGTGCTGTTCTCGGGGGCGTTCGTGCCGGTACCGCGGATGACGGGTGCCGGGGAGGCGATCAGCTGGGCGATGACGAACCGGTGGGCGTTCGAGGCGCTGGGCAGCGGGGTCGGCCTGGAGTCGCTGTGGCGCGCGGGCGCCTCGCCGCTGGGCCGGCCCCTGCTGGATTCGTACGGGGACTCGTTCGGTCGTCCCGCGGGTCGGGGCTGGCTCGTCCTGGCCGGGTTCACGGCGGTGTTCCTGGCGGTGACATGGGCGGTTCTGGTCCGCAAGTGCCGGGAGGGTGCGGTGCGCAGCCGCGCGGGACGGTGACATGACCCTCCGCCCGCCGTCACCGAGGGCACGACCGGCCCCGGGCCCTGGGCCCCTGCGGGGTCGGTCCGGTTTCTCCCGCGCGGCCGGCTCCCCGGTCCCGGGTCCTCGCTCAGCAGCCCGCCCGGGCCGCCAGGCCCCCGGCGCCGGGGACGCGGTCGCGGTAGGTCCGGGTCACGAACGCCAGGAACGTGTCGATGTCCCTGGGCTGTGACGAGATGCCCAGCGAGACCCGCACGGCGCCCGCCGACGGCAGTCGCAGCAGTTCCAGGTACTCCTCCAGCGAACCGACCTTGCGGCGTGCCGCCGAGCGCAGCAGGCGCGGCGGGAGGGAGAACGCCGCTTCGCCGGCGCCGGGGTTGCAGAAGCATCCGGTGCGCAGGGAGATGCCGTGGTCGGCGCTGTCACGGATGACGATCCGCTCGTCGACGATCCGGCCGTCGGCTCCGAGCAGGTTCAGCGCGACGGTGCCGCCGCGGGCTGCCCCGGCCTGTTCGGGACCGTAGATCCTGACCATCGGGGAGCCGTCGCTGTGGCGTGCCGCGCGCAGCCCGTCGAGCAGCCGCCCGGTGAGGCCGGCGACGTGGGCCCGCACCCGGTCCATGCCGAGGCCGCCGATCCAGCGGAGGCCCGCGGTGACGTCCGGGATGGACAGGAAGTTCACCGTGCCGTCCTCGAAGGCCGCCTCGTCCTCCGCGAGGACGTGCCACTGGGCCTGGGCGCTGACCGCGTAGATGGTGCCGCCGGAGAACCAGGGGCGGCGCAGCTTGGCGAGGGCCGCGCGGCGGGCTATGAGACTGCCGATGCCGGTGGGATGGCCGAAGACCTTGTACCAGCTGACGACGGTGAAGTCCGGGTGGAACCGGCCGAGGTCGAGGGGGCTGGCCGGGACGAACGCGGCGGCGTCGAGCAGGACGTCGTAGCCGTGTTCCTGGGCCCGCGCTATCCATTCGAGCGGATGCCGGACCCCGGTGAAGTTGCTCTGCGCCGGGTAGGCCAGCAGCCCGCGTGCCCCCGGCGCGCGCCGCCCGCGCGCCGGACCTGGCCGTCGGCGCCGGCCCGAGAGCGCCTGCCGCAGCTCCTCCTCGTCGATGCGCAGACCGGGTCCGCTCACCGGTACGTAGGCGGTCGCGGCGCCGCCCGCCCGCGCGTACTCGCGCAGTCCGTTCACCGAGTTGTGGTTGTCGAGCGACATGACGAGCCTGCCGCCGCGCCGGAACGGGTAGGCCTCTCCGACCAGACGGAGGGCACCCGTCGCGTTGGGCGTGAAGATCACGGCGTACTCGGCGGGATCGGCGCCGAAGTGCGCGAGGACGGCCCGGCGGGCCTCGGCCAGCAGCTGCCCCGAGGCGCGGGAGGCCGGGCTCTCGGAGTGCGGGTTGCCGAACACCCCGCCGGTGATGCGCGCCGCGCTCGCGGTGACGAGCGACCTCGGCGGAAGCCCCGCGCCCGTGTGGTCGAGATAGGTGTGGCCGCCTTCGTCGAGGTAGCCGAACTCGCGCGTCCGCAGACCGGCGAAGCCGTCGTCCTCCCCCGCCCCGGCCCTGCCGGCCGCGACCTCCTCGCGGTGGCCCGCGTCCCCGGCGTCCTCGGCCCGGTGGCTCCCGTCCCCGGCGTCCCCGGCCCTTCGGACTCCGTCCCCGGCGTCCTCGTTCCCGCAGCCCGCGTCCTCCGCGCCGTCGCCCCCGCGTCCGTAGCTCCGTGTCACGTCCATGAGTCCCCTCCGCACGGCCGGTCCTCCCCCGAACCCCCGGACGGGTCCTTCAGTGGACCGGTCCTTCATGAAGCTTCAACAAAGGTATCCCCACCGGCGGGTTCGCCCCTGTGCCACGGCGGCGAAGGGTGATTGGGTGGACACCGCCCCACCCGGGATCCACGTCTTCGAGATCCACACCGTGCGATCCCCGCCCTTCGATCCGCAGGAGAACCTCGCCACCATGAGCAGCGCCTACACGTACGAATACAAGGTCGTCACCTTCCGCGAGTCGCTCATCGGCGACGCGCTGGACAGCGACAAGCTGGAGAAGGTGCTGAACAAGCACGCCGAGGACGGCTGGGCGCTCAAGGCGATCACGTCCGCGGACGTCAAGGGCCGGATAGGTCCGGGCGCCGTCGAGGGGCTTCTCCTGACCTTCGAGCGACCGCGCGGATAAGTCCGTTTACGTTTCTTTATGCCCGCTTGTGACCTCGTTGGAGTGCGCCGGACGCCGAGCCGGGGGATGCTGTTACTGATGGGACAGCGGATCCGCGAGTGAACTGATGCCGCCGGAGGCCTTCCGGACCGGAGGGCCCCTGTCGGCTGTGCGGATACCGGAGGCGAGCTGCAGGCCGCGGACATCCCCACGGGCACCCGTTGCCCGACCGCAGCCGGCCAGTGATGTCAGGACGGTGCGGCGATGATGAGCGACAGGACACTCGACCGTGGGGTCGTCTCCAGCCACACGGTGTTCGGCGCGCCGTGCTGGGTCAGTCTGACCACACACAATCTGCGCGCCACCGAGGATTTCTACCACGCCGTCCTGGGCTGGGAATGGCATTCCGGCACCCTGGGCGACCAGTACCGGTTCGCACGCGTCAACGGGGTGCCGGTCGCCGGAGTGTCGGGGATGTCCGGGATCGGGCCGAAGATGGCCACCTGGACCGCCTACTTCGCCGTGTCCTCGGCCGACGAGACCGTGGCACGCAGCCAGGAGCGCGGCGGCACGACGGCGGTGGGTCCCATCTCCTTCCCCCCGGGGCGGGCCGCGCTGCTGGCCGACCGGGACGGCGCGGTCTTCGGTATCTGGGAGGGCCGGCTGGTGGCCGGCTGGGAGGCCTGGCGCCGGGCGGCGCCGGTCTTCGTACGCCTGCACACCCGTGACGCCTTCGACGCCGCCATCTTCTACGCGGAGGTCCTGCAGTGGGCCTCCGCCGATCCCGCCTCCTGCCAGGTCGACTACGAGGACAACGAGGTCGTGCTGCGCAGCCAGGGCGACGTCGTGGCGCGTATCCACTCGGGGGCGGTCGGGGCCGCCCCCGACCCCACGATCAGACCGCACTGGCGGGTCCACTTCACGGTCGACGACGTGGAGGCCTGCGCCCGCGCCGCGCGTGCCCACGGGGGCACGGCCCACCAGCAGGGGGCCGGCTCCACGGAGGCGATCCTCAGTGACCCCGACGGGGCGCACTTCAGCGTGAGCTGCCACGACGCGAAATAGACGTCCGCGGGCCTCCCCCGCCCCCCGGCTCCTGCCGTCCGTCGTCCCCCTACCCCTTCACCCCACGCCCGCCCGCCGTTCCCTCACCTGCGTCCCGGGCCGGATCGGGGCCGGGGCACCGCGTGCCGGGGCACACCACACGCCCCGCGCCCGTCGGGGACGGGGCGGGGCGGCCCGGGAACTCGACTCAGGAAAGCGGTTCGGCGGTGGGTGACACCGGCGACTGGTAGCCGCCGCTGGCGAGCATCCGCACCTCGCCCGCCGAGCTGATCTCGGCGCGGAGTATGCCCGTGGGATCGGAGTACACCGGGTTTCCGCCCGGCCCGAGGGTGGCGGTGCGTTCGACGACCACCTCGTCCGTGATGACGCCGACGCCCGATTCCTGGTGGGTGAAGCTCAACCGGTAGCGGTCAGGGGTGTGCATCGTGACCTCCCGCGCCCGAGATACAAATACGGGCAAATGACTTCCCTCCATGATGCGGCCAGATGGCCCCACCGGCACCACGCGCCGGAGGTCACGGCGGGGACGCCCGTATTCCGGCCTCATCCGCACCGTGCGAGGCCTCTCGCCTCAGGGCGCCGGGCAGTGTAGACATGGGCACATGGTCCGACTTTTGGGTCGCTCCCGGACTCGGTCGACCGCTCGCCCGGGAGGGCCGCGCGAGCGGGCCGGGCGCGCGGCGATCCTGAGGTCGGCGCTGGGCGGACGCAGCGTCGCGGGCCAGGTGTTCGTCCTGCAAGTGGTGATCGTGCTGGTGCTGGTCGTCTCCGCGGTGGTGGCGCTGGTGCTGCAGGTACGGCACGACAGCACGCAGGAGGCCCGCAATCGTTCCCTGGCCGTCGCCGAGACCTTCGCCAACTCGCCCGGCACCCGTGAGGCGCTGCACAGCTCCGACCCCACGGCGGCCCTGCAGCCGCGGGCCGAGGCCGCCCGCAAGGCGTCCGGCGTCGACTTCATCGTCGTGATGAACACCGACGGCATCCGCTACACGCACCCCAAGCCGGACCGGATCGGCAAGAAGTTCGTCGGGAACATCGCCGCCGCCCAGGAGGGCCGCACCAGCGTCGAGGAGGTCCACGGCACCATAGGGCAGCTCGTGCAGGCCGTGGTCCCCGTCAAGGAACCCGGCGACAAGGTCGTGGGACTGGTGTCGGCGGGCATCACCACCGCGAACGTGGGCGGTGTCGCCAACCGGCAGCTGCCCCTCGTCCTGGCCGCCGCGGCCGCGGCCCTCGCCCTGGCCACGGCGGGGACGGCCCTGGTGAGCAGACGGCTGCTGCGCCAGACCCGTGGCCTCGGTCCGTACGAGATGACCCGGATGTACGAGCACCACGACGCGGTGCTGCACGCCGTCCGGGAGGGGGTGATCATCGCCGGCGGGGAGGGGCGGCTGCTGCTCGCCAACGACGAGGCGCAGCGGCTGCTGGACCTGCCGCCGGACGCGGAGGGACGGCACGTCCTCGAACTGGGGCTGGACCCGGACACCGCCGCGCTGCTCTGCTCGGGCCGCGTCGTCACCGACGAGGTGCACCTGGTCGGTGACCGGCTGCTGGCCGTCAACCAGCGGCCCACGGACCTCCAGGGCGGCCCGCCCGGCAGCGTCGCGACCCTGCGCGACTCGACCGAGCTGCGCGCGCTGTCCGGCAGGGCCGAGGTGGCGCGGGAGCGGCTGAAGCTCCTGTACGACATCGGGGTGGGCATCGGCACGAGCCTGGACGTGACCCGCACCGCCGAGGCGCTGGCCGAGGTGGCCGTGCCGCGGTTCGCGGACTTCGTGACGGTGGACCTGGCCGACTCGGTGCTGAACGGCGACGATCCCGAGGCGGGCACCGACGTGCGCCGTACGGCGTTCAGCGGCATCCGCGACAACGCCCCGCTCTACCCGGTGGGCGAGCACATCCGGTTCCTCGCCACGACGCCGCAGGCCCGCAGCCTCCGTACCGGTGAGGCCATCGTCGAGCCCGAGCTGGACGAGGCCCCGGGCTGGCTCGCCCAGGACCTCCGGCGCACCGGCCAGGTCGTGGAGTACGGCATCCACTCGCTGATCACGGTGCCGCTGCGGGTGGGCCCGCTCGCGATGGGCGTGGTCAACTTCTGGCGCTCCGAGAAGCCGGAGCCGTTCGACGACGAGGAGCTCGCCCTCGCCGAGGAGCTGGTCGCGCGGGCCGCCGTCTCCATCGACAACGCGCGCCGCTACACCCGCGAGCACAACATGGCCGTGACCCTCCAGCGCAGCCTGCTGCCGCGCAGCCTGCCCGCGCAGAACGCCCTGGACATCGCCTACCGCTATCTCCCGGCGCAGGCCGGGGTGGGCGGCGACTGGTTCGACGTCCTGCCGCTGTCCGGCGCGCGGGTCGCAGTCGTCGTGGGTGACGTCGTGGGCCACGGGCTGCACGCGGCGGCCACGATGGGGCGGCTGCGTACCGCGGTGCACAACTTCTCCTCCCTGGACCTGCCGCCCGACGAGATCCTCGGGCTCCTCGACGAGCTGGTCGCCCGCATCGACCTGGACGAGGCGACGGAGGAGAGCAGCGCCGCGATCACGGGCGCCACCTGCCTGTACGCCATCTACGACCCGGCGTCCCGGCTCTGCACCGTCGCCCGGGCGGGGCACCCGCCGCCCGCGCTGGTGCGGCCCGACGGCAGCGTCGAGTTCCCCGACGTGCCGGCCGGTCCCCCGCTGGGACTGGGCGGCCTGCCGTTCGACACGGCCGAACTGAAGCTGGAGGAGGGCAGCCGCCTGGTGCTGTACACGGACGGGCTGGTCGAGGAACGGGACCGGGACATCGACGTCGGCCTGGAACTGCTGCGCAGCACGCTCGCCGGGACCGGCCGCCGTTCCCCGGACGACACCTGCCGGGCCGTCCTCGACGCCCTGCTGCCCGCCCGGCCCGGCGACGACATCGCCCTGATCGTCGCCGACACGCGGGTGCTCGACGCCGACCACATCGCGGAATGGGACATTCCGTCCGATCCGGTGGCCGTCGGCGAGGTGCGCGCCGCGGTCACCCGTCAGCTCGCCGCGTGGGGACTGGACGAACTGGTGTTCAGCGCCGAGCTGATCCTCAGCGAGCTGGTCACCAACGCGCTCCGCTACGGCACCGGCCCCATCCAGGTCCGTGTGCTGCGCGACCACAGTCTGATCTGCGAGGTCTTCGACGGGAGCAGCACCTCGCCGCGGTTGCGCTACGCGGCCGGCACCGACGAGGGCGGCCGCGGCCTGTTCCTGGTGGCTCAGCTGGCGGAACGCTGGGGTACGCGCTATACGCTCGCCGGCAAGGTGATCTGGGCGGAGCTGCCCCTGCCCTGAGCTCGGCGCAGCGGCCGGACGGGGTGGGATGCGGCCCGTGGTCCGAAGGTTCCGGCGCGGCCCGGAGGACAGCGGGGTCCCCCGACGAGACGAATCGGGCGGATCCGGCTCCAATGGAGGGTGACGGTATTCCACCGGCACGACAGCGCCGCCGAGCCCGCGTGGTCCCGCGGCGGTGCGATGGAGGTCCGCGATGCCCACTGCCCTGCGGCTGCTGCCCGCCCTCTCCGCCGAACACCGCGACCGGCTGATGACCGTGGCACGGGAGGTCTCCTTCCCCGCGGACGGAAAGATCTTCGAGGCGGGGGGAACCGCGGACCGCTTCTGGGTGGTCCGCTCGGGCACCGTTTCGCTGTACCAACAGGTCGTCGGGGAACGGCGCATCTCCGTGGCCACGCTGGGGCCGGGGGATCTGCTGGGCTGGTCCTGGCTGTTCCCACCGCACCACTGGGACTTCGGCGCCGAGGCGTTCAGCCCGGTACGCGCCTACGAGTTCGACGCCGGCGAGGTGCTCGGGCTCTGCGCGAAGGATCCGGCGCTGGAGCTGTCGCTGACCCGGACGATCGCGGCGATCCTCGCCCACCGGCTGGAAACGACCCGGGCGGCCCTGATCGAGCACTACGCGCGGCACGGAGGCGGGGGCCTGCGCTAGGAAGCGACGCGCACGGGCCCTCTCCGGTCCGCCCACCCATGGGCCCCCCCGCTCCTGGGGCTCACGGGCTCCCTCCGGTCTGCGGTAGGAATCAGGGGTGACCGAGAACCCCGCCTCCTTCGCGCTGCTGCCCGGCGCCGACACCTCCCCCGTCGTCCTGCACGTCCCGCACTCCTCGCGGCACGTCCCGGCGTCCGTGCGCGCCGGGATCGCTCTCGACGACCGGGCCCTGGAAGCCGAGTTGGACCACATCACGGACGCGCACACCGCCGAACTCGCGGAACGGGCGTCACGCGCGGCCCGCGTCGCTCCGTGGCGATGCGTGAACCGCCTCTCCCGTCTCGTGGTCGATCCCGAGCGGTTTCCGGACGAGCGGGAGGAGATGCGCGCCGTCGGCATGGGCGCGGTCTACACGCGCACGACCCACGGCGCCGTGCTGCGTCCGGCCGACACCGACCCGGAACCGCTGATCGAACACTTCTTCCGCCCGTACGCGCGGGCGATGACCGCCGCCGTGGCCGACCGGCTGGCCGCCACCGGGCGGGCCGTGGTGATCGACGTCCACTCGTATCCGACGGCCCGGCTGCCGTACGAGCTGCACGGCGAGGGCCCACGTCCGGCGGTCTGTCTGGGCACCGACGCCTTCCACACCCCCGCCGCACTGGTGGACCGGGCGAGGAAGGCGTTCGAGGGCGTCGGGACCGTGGGGATCGACAGCCCGTTCTCCGGCGCCTATGTGCCGCTGCGCTTCCACGGCGAGGATCCACGGGTCACCTCCCTGATGGTGGAGATCAGGCGGGACACGTACATGAGCGAGCCCGGCGGCCCGGCCGGTCCGGGGCTCGCGCGTCTGGCGAGCGCGCTCGGGACCCTGGTCGACGCCCTGTCGGAGCAGCCGTGACGGGGTGGTCGCACCACGGTGGCCCTGTCGGGGTGGCCGTATCGGGGTGGCCGTACGGACGTGCGCGGGGAGTCGGTCATATGGGGGTGGCCGCGCGGCGGGGCCGCCGCCTGGGGTCGGGGCGAGCAGTCGCTCCGCCTCGGACTCCGGAGGGCAAGGGATCATGCCGGTCGTCGACGCGTGGATGCAGCACCCCACCGTGCGCCACGCCAACCACGAGATGTTCGCCCCACCGGGCCGCTGCGCCCCTCGGAGACCGGCCGGCCCATCCCGTACATCCACCAGGTCGCGCTGGACTTCCCCGAACTCATCGTCGTCTGCGGGCACATCGGCCATCCGTGGACCACCGAGATGATCGCGGTCGCCGACAAGCACGCCAACGTGTACATCGACACGAGCGCCTACACCGTCAGCCGCTACCCGCCCGAACTGGTCGCTCATCTCCGCGGCCGGGGGCGGCGGAAGATCCTCTTCGGCAGCAACTACCCCATGATCACGCCGAGTCGGGCGCTGGAGCACCTCCCCGAGCTGGGCCTCGACGAGGAGACCACCGAGCTGTTCCTCTCCGGCAACGCCAGGCGCGTCTTCCACCTCGACGATCATTCGTAGATGCTGGGGGCAGGTACCCGTCCGACCCCGAGGTGAGGGCAGCCCGCCGATGGCCTTGCAGATCAGCGCCACCAACCCGGAGCACCCCACGCTCCTGCTCGACCTGCCCTGGCACCTGCCGCTGGAGGAGTGGCCCGAGCATCACCTGGTCCCGCTGCCGCGCGGCATCTCACGGCACGTGGTGCGCTACGCGCGCGCCGGGAGTGAAGTGGTGGCGGTCAAGGAGCTCGCCGAACGGCCCGCCCTGCGCGAGTACGAGATGCTGCGCGGCCTGGACCGGCTCTCCATCCCGGCGGTGGACCCGCTCGCCGTGGTCACCGGGCGCACCGACGCCGACGGCGGACCCCTGGAGTCCGTCCTCATCACCCGCCATCTGGGCGGCTCGATGCCCTACCGGTCGATGTTCGAGACGACCATGCGGCCGGCCACCATGCACCGGCTGATGGACGCGCTGGCGGTGCTCCTGGTCCGGCTGCATCTCGCCGGCTTCGCCTGGGGCGACTGCTCGCTCTCCAACACGCTCTTCCGCCGCGACGCCGGAGCGTACGCGGCCTATCTGGTGGACGCCGAGACCGGGGAGCTGCAGCCCCGGCTGAGCGACGGGCAGCGGGAGTACGACCTCGACCTCGCCCGCGTCAACATCAGCGGCGAGCTGCTGGACCTGGAGGCGGCCGGGGCGCTGCACCCCTCCGTCGACCCGATCGAGTTCGGCGCGGAGATCTGCGCCCGCTACCGGAGTCTGTGGGAGGAGCTGACCCGCACCTCCGTCTATCCGGCGGGCAAGCACCACTACATCGACCGCCGCATCCGGCGCCTCAACGACCTCGGGTTCGACGTCGCCGAGATGCAGATCGCGCACTCCTCGAACGGGGACACGGTCACCTTCGTCCCCAAGGTCGTCGACGCGGGCCACCACCAGCGCCAGCTGCTGCGACTGACCGGGCTCGACACGGAGGAGAACCAGGCCCGCCGGCTGCTGAACGACCTGGAGAGCTGGATGGCCACCCAGGACGACTACGCCCCCGGCGGTGCCTCCGCGAGCTCGTCGCCCCCGGCGGACGACGCGTATCCGCGGGCCGCGCGCCCCGAGGTCCTCGCCCACCGGTGGGTGCGCGACGTCTTCCGGCCGACCGTCCGCGCCGTGCCGCCGGAGCTGCGCGGCTCCATGGACCCCGCGGAGATCTACCACGAGCTGCTCGAACACCGGTGGTACCTGTCCGAGCGCGCTCAGCACGACATCGGGCTGGACACGGCCGTCCGGGACTACGTCACCACCGTCCTCCCCAAGGTACGGGAGTCCCTGCTGCCACCGCCGGAGGGCCCCGCGGAGCCCGCGTGAGGCGGTTGCAGAGCGAAGGTGACCGTTCATACATACGATTGAGCGAGGACCGGCCGTTCGGCGCCGCACGGTGCGGGCACGGCCGGGACGACATCGACCTGCTCGGGGTGGGAGACGTATGGCACAGGCCGCCGGTACAGCGCGGACCGTCATTCTGACCGTGGATGACGATCCCGGGGTGTCGCGCGCCGTGGCGCGTGACCTCAGGCGCCGCTACGGCGAGTCGCACCGCATCGTGCGCGCGGAGTCCGGGGACACCGCCCTGGAGGCACTGCGGGAGCTGAAGCTGCGCGGCGACCAGGTGGCGGTGATCCTCGCCGACTACCGGATGCCGCAGATGAACGGCATCGAGTTCCTGGAACAGGCGCTCGACGTGTATCCCGGCGCCCGCCGGGTGCTGCTGACCGCCTACGCGGACACGAACGCGGCGATCGACGCGATCAACGTGATCGATCTCGACCACTATCTCCTCAAGCCGTGGGACCCGCCGGAGGAGAAGCTCTACCCGGTGCTGGACGATCTGCTGGACGCCTGGCGGGCCAGCGACTTCCGGCCCGTGCCGACCTGCAAGGTGGTCGGGCACCGGTGGTCGGCGCGCTCCTCGGACGTACGGGAGTTCCTGGCCCGCAACCAGGTGCCGTACCGCTGGTACTCGTCGGACACGCCGGAGGGACAGCGGCTGCTGTCCGCGGCCGGCCAGGACGGCGACCGGCTGCCCCTGGTGATCACGCCGGACGGCACCCCGCTCGTCGAGCCGGACGACCCGGACCTCGCGGCCCGGGTCGGTCTGGCCACGACCCCGACGGAGGAGTTCTACGACCTGGTCGTCATCGGCGGTGGCCCGGCCGGCCTCGGGGCCGCCGTGTACGGCGCGTCCGAGGGGCTGCGGACCGTGCTCGTGGAACGGTCGGCGACCGGCGGGCAGGCCGGCCAGAGCTCCCGCATCGAGAACTACCTCGGCTTCCCCGACGGGGTCTCCGGCTCCCAGCTGACCGGGCGGGCCCGCCGGCAGGCGGCGAAGTTCGGCGCGGAGATCCTGACCGCGCGGGAGGTGACGGGGCTGGAGGTCACCGGCGCCTCGCGCATCATCCGGTTCTCCGACGGATCGGCGATCGCCACGCACGCGGTGATCCTCGCGACCGGTGTCTCGTACCGGCAGCTGGAGGCGCCCGGTCTGGCCGACCTGACGGGCTGCGGTGTCTTCTACGGCTCGGCGCTGACCGAGGCGGCGTCCTGCCAGGGCCACGACGTGTACATCGTGGGCGGCGCGAACTCGGCCGGACAGGCCGCCATGTATCTGTCACGTGGCGCCAAGTCGGTCACCCTCCTCGTCCGGGGACCCTCGCTGACCGCCTCGATGTCGCACTACCTGGTGCAGCAGATCGAGGAGGCCCCCAACATCTCGGTGCGCACCGGCACGGTCGTCGAGGCCGCGCACGGCTCGGACCACCTGGAGCAGCTCACCCTGCGGGACGTGGCGAGCGGGCACACCGAACTCGTCGACGCCCAGTGGATGTTCGTGTTCATCGGCGCGGCCCCCCTCACGGACTGGCTGGAGGGTACGGTGCAGAGGGACACACGCGGATTCATCATGGCGGGACCCGACATGACCGTCGACGGGCAGCCGCCCGAGGGCTGGGAGCTGGACCGCCCGCCGTACCACCTGGAGACCAATGTGCCCGGCGTGTTCGTGGCCGGGGACGCGCGTGCCGAGTCCGCGAAGCGGGTCGCTTCCGCGGTCGGAGAGGGAGCCATGGCCGTCATGCTCGTCCACCGTTATCTGGAGCAGTCGTGAGCGGGCGGCCGCTGCCGTGCGACAAGAGCGAGCTCGGCTCGCTGTTCCTCTTCGAGAAGCTGGACCAGGACCAGTTGGAGCGGCTCTGCCAGGAGGGCAGGGTGGAGCTGTTCGACCCCGGTCCGGTCTACACCGAGGGTGACGCGGCCACCTGCTTCTTCGTGCTGCTCCAGGGCACCGTCGTGATGTCGCGCCGGGTCGCCGGCGACGACGTGGAGATCAGCCGCAGCTCCCAGCGCGGGGTGTACGCGGGCGCCATGCAGGCCTATCTCAACGGTCCGGACCAGTCGTTCTACAAGGGGTCGATGAGGGTCACCGAGCCCTCCCGCTTCTTCGTCCTGCCCGCCGAGGTCTTCGCGGCGGTCCTGCGGGACTGGTTCCCGATGGCCGTCCATCTGCTGGAGGGGCTGTTCTTCGGCAGTCAGAACACCCAGCGGACCATCGGCCAGCGCGAGCGGCTGCTCGCGCTCGGCTCGCTGTCGGCCGGTCTGACGCACGAGCTGAACAACCCGGCCGCGGCGGCGGTACGGGCCACCTCCACCCTGCGCGACCGGGTGGCCCACATGCGGCACAAGCTCGGCGCCATCGCCGCGGGCCCGTACGCCCGCGACACCCTGGAGACCCTCATCGAGATCCAGGAGCGCACCGCCGAACGGGTCGCCAAGGCCACGCCGTTGAGCCCGCTGGAGGCGTCCGACCGGGAGGACGCGCTCGGTGACTGGCTGGAGGACCACGACATCGCCGGTGGCTGGCAGCTCGCGCCGACGTTCGTGCAGGCGGGGCTCGACACGGACTGGCTGGACCAGGTCGCGGCCGCCGTGGACGACGAGACCCTCGAAGGCGCCGTGCGGTGGCTGAACTACACGGTGGAGACCGAGCTCCTCATGAACGAGATCGAGGACTCCACGACCCGTATCTCGCACCTGGTGAACGCGGCCAAGCAGTACTCGCAGCTCGACCGCGCGCCCTACCAGGTCGTCGACGTGCACGAACTCCTCGACAGCACCCTGATGATGCTCGCCGGGAAGATGGGCTCCGGCATCAAGGTGACCAAGGAGTACGACCTCTCGGCGCCGCGGATCCCCGCCTATCCGGGCGAGTTGAACCAGGTGTGGACGAACCTCATCGACAACGCCGCCTCGGCGATGGACGGCGAGGGCACGCTGACGGTGCGCACCGCGCACGACCACGACCAGTTGCTCGTCGAGTTCCGGGACACCGGGCCCGGGGTGCCGGCCGAGATCCGCGACCGCATCTTCGATCCGTTCTTCACCACAAAGCCGGTGGGTGAGGGCACCGGTCTCGGGCTGGACATCTCCTGGCGGATCGTCGTCAACAAGCACCACGGGAGCCTGCAGGTGCAGTCCGTCCCGGGTGACACCCGTTTCCAGGTCCGACTGCCGCTGACCGCGGCGGACACCGAGACACCCGAGGAGGCGTCATGACGCTGCCCGCCGGAATCGACCCGACCGTCCCGCCCAGCGGCGCGGGCTGCGGTGACTGCGACGCCGTCGACGGCTGGTGGTTCCACCTGCGCCGGTGCGCCCAGTGCGGTCACATCGGCTGCTGCGACGACTCCCCGTCCAAGCACGCCACCGCCCACGCCCAGAGCACCGGCCATCCCGTCATCCGCAGCTACGAGCCCGGCGAGACGTGGTTCTGGAACTTCGAGACGTCGGAGATGTACGAGTCGGGCCCCGAACTCCTCCCCCCGGAGTCCCACCCCCTGGACCAGCCCACGCCGGGCCCCGCGGGCCGCGTCCCGGCCAACTGGGCGGAGACGCTCCGCTGAGGCCGCCGTGCCACGCCGACCGGGACCGGCCGGCGTGGCGCGTTCGGGCGTACGGGGCCTGCGGCTCGGGCGTCCGGTGTTGTCCGGCGTGTTGTCCGTCGGGTTCGTCGCGGCGGAGAACACCCGTAGCCCACGACCCCCGACCAACCACCCGCACCCCTCCACCCGTTGCCCACCCGCTCACCCGTTGCTGAGCACCATCCGGAACCGGGCCGAGCCGGCGAGCATCTTGCGGTAGGCGTCTTCCGTCTGGTCCAGCGGTACGACCTCCGTCATCGGGCGGATGCCGTGCAGGGCGCTGAACGCCATGGTGTCCTGCGTGTCCTGGGACGTGCCGCTCGGGTGGCCGCGGACGATCTTCGCGCTCGTGATCAGCTGGGTCGGGCTGATCCCCAGCGGTGTGCCGTCCAGGCCGATGACGACCAGTTCGCCGCGGTGGCGCAGTCCGTCCACGGTCGCGGTGATCGCCTCGGAGTTCGCGGCGGTGGCGAGGACGACCTGGGCGCCGCCGAGCGACCGCAGCGCCTCGCTGACCGGCGTGTCGGCGGTGCTGTCGACATAGTGATGGGCGCCGAGCCGTTTGGCGAAGTCTGCTTTGCCCGCGCCGCGGGCGATGGCGACCGTCTCGCAGCCCATCGCGACCGCGTACTGCACCGCGAGATGACCGAGCCCGCCGACCCCGAGGACGGCCACCAGGTCGCCCGGCCGGGCCGAGCTGCGCCGCAGCCCGTTGAACACGGTCACTCCCGCGCAGGCCAGCGGCGCGGCGTCCGTCGCCGCCAGCGCGTCGGGGACGCGGGCCAGGGTGTCCACGGGGACGACGACCGACTCCGCGTATCCCCCCTCGTACGCCCAACCGGGAACCTTCAGGTTCTCGCAGACGATGAAGTCGCCCTCCCGGCACGGCGTGCAGTAGCCGCAGGCGCCGCCGAACCAGCCGACCGCCACCCGGTCGCCGACCTCCCAGCCGCGGCCCTCCGTACCCTCGCCGAGCACCGCCACGCGCCCGGCGATCTCGTGCCCCGGGACCACCGGGAACGTCACGCCGGGAACCGCCGCGTTCACGAAGGCGGAGTCGCTGTGGCACACCCCGCACGCGTCGACGGAGACCCGCACGTGCCCGGGGCCCGGCGGAGTCGTCTCGCGCTCGGCGATCTCGAACGAACCACCGGCGGTGTCCACCTGAGCGACTCGATAGGTAGTCATCTGCGCACCTGCCTTGGAGAGTCGGACCGTTCTCGAGGCTCTCGTCCCGCAGGTGGCCGCTTCGGTCCCGCGAACCCGACGCGTGTCGCACACGGACCGGCCGACGGGCATCGCCTCTGTGATGTGCGTCCGGTCAGCGGCCGGGCGGGGGTTCGCCCCCGCGCCTCGACGGGCCCGCTGACGGGCACGGCGGCGGGTCATTTCACGCTACAGCAGCTCCAGGGGGGCGGCGAGTCCACCGGCCCCCCGGGCCACTGCGGCACCCGTCACCGTCCGGGCGCGGCCAGCGAGCGCAGGGGCCCCCGGTGCATCGGAGTCGTGTGCCAGCGCACGTCGAACGTGCCGTCCGGCAGCACACAGCTCACGGTCATCCGATGCGGGGTCTCCAGGAACAACACGTCGAAGCGGAGGGTGTCCCGGTCCGCCCATCCTCCGCTGACCGCCATGGGGAGCGGGCCCTCCGCGACCGTCCACCCCGTCGCGGACAGCCGCAGCTCGTAGCGCTCGTCGGCCTCGGCGAGCGACACCGTCCAGCCGTCGCCGTCCGGCCGCCCGTCACCGTCCGCCGGGGCCGCCACCTCGACACGCGTCAGGGTCCGCTGTTCCGCGCAGACGCCGTCCCGCGGCACGAACACCGCACCCGCCCAGGCGTCGGCGGAGGCCGACGAACCGGCGCCGCGGTCGGACCGGTCGGCCTCCCCGCCCGGCGGTGCGGGCTCCCCGGCCGACGGACCGGCGTCCAGCGCCGGCGGTCCCGCGCTCGCCACGACCGGTGGCAGGGTCAGCGCCGCCAGCCGCCGCAGCAGCCCCTCGTCCGCGGTGCCCGCGAGCGGCTCGGGTCCGATCGCCGGGAGCAGGTGCCGCCACATCAGGCCCAGCAGGTCCTGCATCTGCACCGTCGCCGCCGTCGTCGCGATCACCACGTCGTGTTCGGGAAGCACCACGCAGAACTGCCCGAAGGCGCCGTCGCCGCGGTAGCCGTGCCGTCCCATCCAGAACTGGAACCCGTACCCCCGCTCCCAGTCGGACCCCGAGTCCCCGGCCGATGCGTCCACGGTAGGGATCTGCTCGCGCGTCGCCTCCGCGATCCAGGAGGAGGGCAGCAGGCGTTCGCCGTTCCAGACGCCGTCCTGGAGGTAGAACTGGCCGAGCCGGGCGATCGCGTCCGTCGCCGCGTGCAGACCGCTGAACCCCAGGTCACGGCCCGGCGGACGCTGCAGCCAGGCGGTCTCCCCGATGCCCAGCGGGTCCAGCAGCCGGGGCCGCAGGTACTCGGTGAGCGACTGTCCTGTCACCCGCTGGACGATCGAGGCGAGGGTGTACGTCGCGGGCTGGTTGTAGGCGAAGACGGTGCCCGGCTCCCGGTCCGGCGGCACGAGCAGGAAACCCCGTACGAACTCCTTCCGGTCGAGGCGGGCGGCCTCCTCCAAGGTGTCACCGAGGTGACCGCTCGCCATGGACGCCACGTGCCGGACGAGCATGGCGCGGCTGCGCGGGTCGGTGATCTCGGCCTCGAACTCGGGGAAGTACGAGATCACGGGGTCGTCGAGACGCACCAGCCCCTCCGCGACGGCGAACCCGGCGGCCGTGGACGTGAAGCTCTTGCTGAGCGAGTACAGCAGGTGGACGCGGTCGGGCGTGTACGGCGCCCACCAGCCGGAGGCCACCACATGACCGTGGCGCAGGATCATCAGACTGTGCGGTTCGATGTCCGGCGCGGCCTCGACGGCGTCCAGGAACGCGAGGATGCCGGCGGAGTCGACGCCCTGGGCTGCGGGGCTGCTGACGGGCAGGGGACGGGCACTCATACGCGGGCCTCCGGGGCGGTTCGGGGGAACGACAGGGACTGCCGAGGACGACAACGAACGGGGGACGACGACCAGTGGTGACGGACGGCGCCAGTGGTGACGGACGGGGCCAGTGGTGGTGGACGGGGCCAACGCCGTTGGACGGGAACAGTGGTGGCGTGACGGGTGGCGACGGACCGTGGCCGGCGGCGACGGGTGGTGGCGGATCACGGGTGACACTCGGTGCATCCACCATCCTTCCCCGGCCCGCCGTCACCTGTCCATGACGTGCGGGCAGGACCCGCGCGGCTGCAGAACGGGCCGGTGTCCGGCGGGCGGAGCCGAGGTTCACCGTGTACACGGTGGAGCACGGGAGTCGGGACTTCATGGCGCGCGGCCGAGCAGCGTCGGGGCTGCTCGCGGCACGTCGGCGAAGGAAGTGTCAGGGGGTTGTGCAGACCCGCCAGGGGTTGTCGGGCCACCGACATAATGCACGGATGATCAAGCCCTCCCCCACCGCGGAGCCGACGCGTCGCGTCCCCGTCGTCGTCATCGGCGCGGGGCCCGCCGGGCTCACCGTCGCGAACATCCTGCACACGGCGGGCGTCGACTGCGTGGTTCTGGAGACCGAGAGCAGGGAGTTCGTCGAACAGCGGCCACGCGCGGGGTTCATCGAGGAGTGGGCGGTGCGGGCGCTGCGCGAGCGGGGGCTCGCCGGCCGGCTGGTGGAGCGGGCGCAGGCGCACACCGCGTGCGAGTTCCGCATCGACGGCGAACGCCACCGCTTCCGGTACACCGAGCTGACCGGCGAGCGGCACTTCGTCTATCCCCAGCCGCTGCTGGTGACCGATCTGGTGCGTGCGTACGCCGACGTGAAGGGCGGCGACATCCGGTTCGGGGTACGGGACGTGGCTCTGCACGGCCTCGACGACGACCGGCCCTCGGTGCTGTACACGGATCCCGCCACGGGCGAACGGCGCCGCCTCGACTGCGAGTTCGTGGCCGGCTGCGACGGTGCTCGCGGGGTGACCCGGCCCCACGCGGTGCCCGGGCGGGGCACCGTGGCGCGTCACGACTACGGCGTCGGATGGCTGGCGCTGCTGGCCGAGGCGCCGCCGTCCAGCGACTGTGTCGTCTTCGGGGTCCACCCCCGGGGTTTCGCCGCCCACATGGCCCGCGGCCCGGAAGTCACCCGTTACTACCTGGAGGTGGCGCCCGGCGAGGATCCCGAACGCTGGTCGCACGACCGGGTGTGGTCGGAGCTGCACGCCCGGCTGGCGGTGGCCGGGGCGCCCGCGCTGACCGAGGGGCCGCTGATCGAGAAGCGCGTCCTCGACATGCACAGCTATGTCGTGGAACCGATGGCCTACGGGCGGCTGTTCCTGGCGGGCGACGCCGCCCACCTCGTGGCACCGATCGCCGCGAAGGGCATGAACCTCGCCCTGCACGACGCCCTGCTTCTGGCGGACGCCCTGGTCGGGTACTTCGGTACGGGGGACGGCGGCGGGCTGCGGGACTACTCGGACGCCTGTCTGCGGCGGGTCTGGGAGTACCAGGAATTCTCCGTATGGCTGGCCGAGTTGCTGCACGGGCCGTCCTCGGGTGACCCCTTCCGTGCGGGTGCCGCGCGCGCCCGGCTGCGGCGCGTGCTGGACTCCCCCGCGGCGGCGGCCGCCTTCGCCGCGTCGTACATTGGGAAGGCCGCCGCGGGCCGAACCGCCGTGGGCTGAACGGCCGATCACGTACGGGGCGCCCCGCGACGTGACGGCCCGACAGCCCGACAGCCCGACAGCCCGACAGCCCGACGACGCGACGACGCGAGCCGACTCGGGACCGAACTGTGCGCACATGGGTGCCAGATGAATGAAAGTCAGGAAAAACAGGGCCCCGGAATCGCCCGGCTTTGAACACCCGCCGCCACGCCCTCCGTACCAACGGGAAAGTGCCCGGTGCGCAGCGAGGGATGACCATGGTCAAGGTGCAAGTCTCCACGGACGAGTCTGTCGCGGGAAGATACCGGCTCCTGGAGGCCGTCCATCGGGAGGAGGGGCGCGACACCTGGAACGGCCAGGACGTGGAGTCCCTGCGGCTCGTCACCCTGACCAGGTCCCGGCGCCCGGACCGTCCGCGCGAGGAGGCCGACCTGCGCACCGCGGTACGGATCACGCGGGAGTCCGAGGCGCTGGGTCTGGTGTGTCCCGGTCGGGTGGCGGTCGTCGTGGACGTCGTCGTGGACGGCGAGTTCCTGTGGACGGTGACCGCGCGGCCCGCGGGCGTGCCGCTGGGCGCGCTCCTCGGGCAGGGCCCGCTGGACCAGGTCAGGACCGCGCGTGTCGGGCTCGATCTGCTCGATGTGCTGGGCGCCGCGCATCGGGAGGGTTTCACGCACGGCGATCTCAGTCCCGGCCAGGTGTGGGTGGAGGAGTTCGGTGGGGTGACCGTGAGCGGATTCGGGGTGACGGGCGCCTCCGGATCGCCCCGCGTCACGGTTCCGTCGTACGCCTCCCCCGAGCAGGCCCGCGGTGAGGGCGGCGGACCGGCCGCGGATCTGTGGGCGCTGGGCGCGATCATGTACGAGATGGTCGAGGGCCGTCCCGTCATCCGGGACCGGGGCGGTCGGGAGGCGACGTTCCGCGCCGTCGAACGGCTGCCCGTCCGGGCTCCGTCGAACGCCGGGCCGCTCGGTCCGGCCATCCAGGGGCTGCTGCGCAGGGACCCCGTGGAGCGGGTGCCCGAGTCGGTCGTACGAGAGGCGCTCACGCGCGTCCTCCGGGCCGCGCTCGACGACTCGGAGCCGACCGGAACGCTGCCGTTGTTCGAGGAGTCCGGGCGCGAGGGCCCACGCCCGGGGCGGCCGCGCGGGGGGCTGCCCGTCGGCCGGCCGGTGCTGCTGGGGGCGGCGCTGGCCGTGACGGCGCTCTGCTTCGCCGGGCTCGCCGCGGCGGGCGGGCTGTCCGGACGTGACACGACCGCGGCGGGCTCCACGCCGTCCCCGTCCGCCCCTGCCCGGCCGAGCGGCTCGGCCGCCGCCACCGCCCGCGGCGCGGACCCGCGGGGAACGCCGCCGGCCCCGGCATCCCGTTCCGCGTCCGCGTCCGCGTCTCCGTCGGATTCCCCCTCCCCGTCCCGTACGGTCCGGCAGGATCCGCCGGCCGGGTTCTTCCGCTTCTCCTCGCCCCAGGGCTTCGCCGTCGATCTCCCCCGGGGGTGGGCGGCGCTGCGGACCGAGCGGTCCGCCGACGGGTCCTACCGTGTCCTGCTCGGCGCCGGCGGCGACCCGCGCACACTGACCGTCACGTACAGCACGCGACTGGCTCCGGACCCCGTCGCGGTCTGGAGCGAGGTGGACAGCTCGCTGCGGAGCGATCCGATCGACTACGCGCGGGCGGGTGACATCCGTGCCGTCGACTATCGCGGCTACCGGGGCGCGGACATGGAGTGGCTCTCCACGTCCGACGGGGTCCGGGAGCGGACGTTCGGCCGCGGCTTCCTCGTCGGCGACCGGAGGGGGTTCTCGCTGCGGTGGACGACCCCGGCGGACGCCCGGGACTCGTCCGCGGACCGGCAGGCGCTGGACACGTTCCTGCGGACGTTCGCTTTCACGTCGGGGTGACTCCCGGTCGTGACGGCCGTCCCACGGGCCCGCGCCCGTTCCTCAGTCCGGGCCGGATGCCGTCCGGGCCGGATGCCGTCCGGGCCGGATGCCGTCCGGGCCGGATGCCGTCCAGGCCGGATGCCGTCCAGGCCGAGTGCCGTCCGGGCCGGATGCCGTCCGGGCCGGGTGCGCGGACGAGGACCGGCCGGGGTCAGCGGCGGTCGCCGGGTCTTCGCCGGGCGAGCCACAGGGCGACCGCCTCGGAGATGGGCTGGCCGGTCTCCAGCTCGATGAAGCCGAACTGGCCACCCTGGTTGCCTTCCAGGAACCACCACACCCCCTCCTCGTCCTCGGCGAAGTCGAAGGCCGCGTAGGCGAGTTCGGTGAAGGCCGTGTACTCCTGCACCGACCGGGCGATGCGTCCCGGCACCGCGACGGGCTCCCAGGCGTGACCGGTCTCGCCGAAGCGCCCGTCGACCTGCCCCGCCACCGCGGTCTTCCGGGCACCGAAGAGCCGGTCCCCGATGCAGGTGAGCCTGATGTCGGCGCGCTTGGGGATGTACTGCTGGAGCAGCGCGGGTCCGGCCGCCACACCGGAGAAGTCCGCGTCGGGGCCGATCAGGGTGGTGGGCAGCGCCACCCTGGGTTCGCCGGGCGGTGGCCCGGAGGCGGACTTGACCACCACCTGCCGGTACTCCTCGACGAACTGCTGGGCCACGCGCGGCGCGGTCGTGATGACGGTCGGTGGCACGGCGAACCCGCTGCTGTGCGCCACCCTCAGCTGCCAGGGCTTGTGCCGGGCCTGCTCGGCCCGGCGCGGGTGGTTCATCCAGCGGGTCGAGGCGGAGTAGAGCATGCCGAACAGCGCCTGCCGGGTCTCCGCGGTCAGCCACGGCGAGGGCTCCGGGGCGTGCGCCGCGGGCTCGCCCGGACGGCGCACCCACACCGACCGCAGGCCGCCCATGCTGAGCACATGGCCGTTGACCGAGAGGTAGCCGTCGAAGTCGCCGTGCGCGTAGTCCGCGGACAGGACCGCCCTGCCCGGGACGTCGGCGGGGTCGAGGCGCACCATCGGCACACCCTGTTCGTGCAGTCTGGCCACGACCATGTCGGCGGTGACGTCCTGCTCCGCCGTGAGAATCAGTACCGTCATCGGGGTGAGTGGCCGTCAGTCGTCGAAGTGCGTCTGGGAGCCGGCGGTGGAGGTCGTCGTACCGGTCGCCATCAGGAGCGCTCGGTCACTGACGGCCGGCCGGCCGTCCGGCAGCACGTTCAGTTGCAGGGACACGTCGAAGTGGTACGGGGGTACAGCGGCCGAATGCCCTGTGGGCAAGGCGTAGTTGAGGGTGAACGGTCGCACGATGGATCCTCCCGCCGGTCTCACGATGCACTGCCCCCTCCCCTACGTGTGATTCCTGTAAGGAATTCATCACTTTGCGCCACATCGGGGTGAACAGCGTCACATCGCGTCGTTTCAGGCTTACTTGATTCCGTTGTTGCTTGTGTGTCTGCTTGATCCGGCCCAACCTACGGCCAAAGCTTCATTCTCTGTGATCTTAACTCCGCACTTACCTAGGAGAGTTCCCGGTGACCGCAACCTTCGTCCCGACCGAAGAATCCGTCGCACGGCCCGACGCGGAGGACACCCTTTCGTGTGACGCGCGGGACGCCGTCTCGCCTGACGGCGAGGACTCCCTCGCGTCCGGCCCGGACGATGTGCTCTCCTCCGACGCGGACGACGCCCTCACCTCCGACGCGCGGGACGTCATCCCCCGTGACGTGCACGCCGCCGTCTCGCGCGACGCGCGGGACTTCGGGGCCTACGCGCGGACCGGTGGCTGGGCCTTCGCCTTGAAGGTCGCGCGCAGTGTGCGTCCCGGCGGGCAGGCGGCCGACGAGACCCCCAAGGTGTCCGCCAAGGAGTTCGCCGCACTGGCCGCGTGCTCACCCGAACGTGTGATGCGTCACTACAAGGCGTGGGACCGGGCGGCCGACGACGGTCTCGTGCCGCACTTCGAGGTTCTCGTCCCGGGTGAGGAGGTCGAACTGCCGGGCGCGGACGCGTGGGCGGCGTACTACGCCTCCCGCTCCAGCGCGTCGTCCGAGCGGGGCACCGCCATCGCCGAGGCGGCCCAGGCCGAGGGCATCCGCCCCACCAAGGCGCTGGAGGTCGCCGAGAATCCCACCGCGCTGCGGGCCGCGATCCTCGCGGACCCCTCCACGGCCCAGGCGGCCCGGACCGCGCTCCTGGACCGGGTGAAGGAAGACCCGGCGCTGCAGGCGGAGTTGGCCCGCGACATCGCGCGTACCGACGAACTGAAGAAGGCGGTGGCCACCGAGACCCGGGCGGCCGACCGGATCGGCTACGTCCGTCAGATCGCCGAGAAGGGGCAGATCCGGACCCCGGCGGGACAGACCCTCGACGCCCCGGCGGAGCTCCGCTCGGAGGCCGAGCGGCACCTGTCGCTCCTCGACGAGCTCGACGAGGGCGAGGACACCGGCGAGTGGGTGACCGAGGCCTACGACACGATGAAGGGCCTGGTCGTCGAGACGGTCGAGGCGGACCCCGAACTCCGGGTCCAGGAACGCCGTACGAAGTTCTACAACAGCCTGCAGCGGGCCACGAAGGTCTTCGAGGAGCTGACCTTCGACGACGCCGACGACATCTACGAGGACGACATGGTGCAGCGCCTCGAGGAGCTCCAGCAGGCGATCGGCTCCTGCATCACGGCACTCCGGAGCGCGGCACCGCGGGAGTGAACCCCGCCCACGCCGGCGCCGGTGTCACCGTCGGCGCCGGGATCGGCCCCCGGACAAGGACCCGGGGGCGCGTTCTTCGAGGCGGTGGTTCATGCGGTCGGCCGGCAGGGGGCGGCGCGTCCGGACCGGCCGGGGCACGGGCTGACGTTCGTCTCCGTTCTCGCGCCCCCGGGTGAGTAGGCGTACTCATGTCCCCGCTCCCCCGCTCCAGCACGATGGGGCGACCCGGACCAAGGAGCCTCACCATGAACGGACTTCGCGTCTCCCCGATCGCCCGCCGCGCCGCCTCCGAGGAATCAGCGCGGGAGGGTTCCGGGCGGCGGGTCCTGCCCACGGCGCTCGTCGCGCTCGTCGTCGCGGGCCTGGCCGTCTCCGCCTGGAACCCGCACGACCGGACCACCTGGCTGCTGGAGACGGTGTGGGTGCTGCTCGGGCTGCCCCTCGTCGTCCTGACCCGGCGCCGCTTCCCCCTCACGGACCTGCTCTGCTGCCTGCTCGCGGCGCACGCGCTGGTCCTCGCGACGGGCGGTCACTACACCTACGCGGAGGTACCGGTGGGCGACTGGGTACGGGACGGGCTGGGGCTCTCCCGCAATCCGTACGACCGGTTCGGTCACCTCATGCAGGGATTCGTGCCCGCCGTCCTGGTGCGCGAGCTGCTGAGCCGGACCTCACCGCTGCGCGGCAGCCGCTGGCTCGCGCCACTGACCGTGTGCGCGTGCCTGGCCTTCAGCGCGCTCTTCGAGATGTTCGAATGGGCGGCCGCGGTGATCGGCGGCCACTCCGCCGACGCCTTCCTGGCCACCCAGGGTGATGTGTGGGACACCCAGTGGGACATGTTCTGCGCGCTGATCGGCGCCACCCTGTCCGTACTCCTGCTCGGCCGGGTCCACGACCGCCGGCTCGACGCGTTGCGGAGCCGGGGGCTCGCTAAGGCGTCCCGGTGACGGACATGACACCACCGCGTCGCGTGTCCGCGGCCCGGGACCCGCGACGCCGACCGCCGGGTGACGGCCGGCGTCCTGGCCGGGGTTCCGGGAGCCGGTAGCCGGCGGCTCTCCGCGGCCGGCTACCAGCGGCTCTCCACCTGCTCCTTGATCCGGCGGTCGTAGAGCTCGTCGATCGCGTCCAGCGTCTGCTGGGACAGCGGCGGGAACTTCGCGGCCTCCGCGTTGGCGTGGGCCTGTTCGGGTGAACGCGCGCCCGGGATGACCGTCGTGACGCCCGGCTGCTGGATGATCCAGCGCAGCGCCAGCTGGGCCGGGGTGCAGCTTTCATGGGCGAGGGCGGAGAACTCGGCCGCCGCCTCCACACCGGTCACGAAGTCGACGCCGGAGAAGGTCTCGCCCTGGTCGAAGGCCTCGCCGTGGCGGTTGTACGTACGGTGGTCGTCGGCCGCGAACACCGTGTCCTTCGTGTACTTGCCGGAGAGCAGACCGGAGGCCAGCGGAACGCGGACGATGATGCCGACCCCCGCTTCCCGGGCCGCGGGAAGAACCTGCCGCAGGGGCTTCATCCGGAACGGGTTGAGGATGATCTGGACGCTCGCCACGTTCGGGCGGGCGATCGCCGTCAGCGCCTCGTCGCAGGTCTCGACGCTGACTCCGTACGCGGTGATCCGCTCCTCCTCGACCAGGGTGTCCAGCGCGTCGAACACCTCGTCCGACGAGTAGACCGGGGTCGGCGGGCAGTGCAGCTGCACCAGGTCGAGGCGGTCGACCCCCAGATTGCGCCGCGAGCGGTCGTTCCACGCGCGGAAGTTGTCGAGCACGTAGTTCTGGGGGATCTGCTCGACCCGGCGGCCCATCTTCGTCGCGACCATCACATGGAGGTCGGGGCGGCCGCTCATGAAGGACGCGATCGTCTGCTCGCTGCGTCCGTCGCCGTACACGTCCGCGGTGTCGAAGAAGGTCACCCCGGACTCGGCGGCCGTCTCCAGCACCGCCTTGGCGTCCGCCTCGCTCACGTCGCCCCAGTCGGCACCGAGCTGCCACGTGCCGAGACCGATGACCGACGCCTTCTGACCTGACCTGCCGAATTCACGCTCGTCCATGTGATCAGTCTGTCATCCCGCACCGACAGGGGCGGCACCCCGGGCCCGCCGACGGCCGCCGCCGGGGTGCTCGGACGCCGTCCGGCTGCGCCCTCGGCCGCGCCCGGACGCGTGATTCCCCGGGCGGCCGTTCCGAGGGGCCGCTCCCGCGGCGGTCAGCCCGTGGTGAGCCGGGCCAGTTCGGTGCCGGCCAGCAGGAAGGCGCCCACGCCGAACTCGGCGGTGCTGTCGTAGGTGACCGGCTGGCTGGATTCGGGACGGTCCCCGACGTTCTGGACGTAGCCGAGGAAGCCGTCGGGGTGCACGGCCGTGGCGACGAGTCCGTTCCAGGCGCGGGCCGCCACCGGGAGGAAGGCGGCCCGGTCGACCAGCCGGGCGCCGACCGCGTACGCCGTGCCGTACAGCAGGAAGGACGTGCCGCTGGTCTCGGGGCCGGGCAGATGGCTCGCGTCGGCGAGGTTGACGTTCCAGAAACCGTCGCCGCGCTGCACCGCCGCGGCGGCCCGCACCAGGCGGGTCAGGGCGTCGCGGTACTCGGCGGTGTGGCGCTCCGTGGAGGGCAGCGCCTTGAGGGTCTTCACATGGCCGCCCGCCACCCATCCGTTGCCGCGCGACCAGACGACGGCGCGGCCCGAGGGAGAGACGATGCCGCCGGGGAGGAAGCGCGCGTCGCGGTACCACAGGCCCGTGGCGGCGTCGTACAGACCGGGACCGCCCTCGGCCCGCTTGGTGTGGTCGTAGAGGGAGTAGAGCTTCCGCCAGTACTGCGGGTCACGACGGAGGGCGCCCAGGCGGGCGAACGGCGGCATCGCCATGTGGAGGGCGTCGTCCCACCACCAGTCGTCGTTCTTGTCCGGCTGGTCCGTGTGGACCATGCGGTGCAGCGAGGTCTCGATGGCGGTGAGCTTCCGCTCCTCGGGCTCGGCCTCGTAGAGGTCGAGGTAGGCCTGCCCGGCGCAGTGGTTGTCGGCGTGGCGGGTGGTCACACCGCCGTTGAGCCCGTAGGCGTGCCGCTCCGCCCAGGAGCGGGCGTACGCGAGGTGGCGGGCGTCGCCGGCCGGCCGGTGGAGGGCGAGCAGTCCGCTGAAGAAGGTGGCGTTGGCCCAGCCGTTGTCGCCGGAGTCCGCGTGCGCGGCGATCCAGTGATCGGCCACCCGCCGCAGTACGGCGACGACCTCGCTCCTCGGGGGGAGCGCCGACGCGTCCCGCGGTGCGGGCGGCCCCGCCGGTCGAGCGGCCCGCGCGGGTGCCGTGAGGGCGGGGTGGAGGGAGGCGGCGGCCGCGAGGGCGGTACCGCCCGCCAGCAGGCGTCGTCTACGCATATGAACAACTCCTACGGATGGGGATTCTCATCCTCAACTCCCCTCTCCCGCACTGTCCATGGTCGGTCGTCAACTTGACGTGAACCAGGCCGAGTTCATGTACACGTACGATCGGCGCGCGGAGGAACCGGCGCTCCGCACTCGGTCGGTGCAGCGGTCCACCGCCCCGCTGTCCGCCGTCCGTGCCGGGCGGCGCCTCACGGCCCGGCCGCCCGTCCGCGCCGCACCCCTCCGGGCCCGCGGTGAGCTACTGCGAGTGGTCATCCGCGCTCTGGCGAGCACGGTCCGTGAGCTATGTTGAGTCCTCGTGGGACATGAAGGAGGCACATCGGTGCCATCGCCGCAGCAGGCACGCGCGCAGGCGTCCGCGATCACGTCGGGAAAGTCGGCCCCGGAGGCGGGCGCGGCGCCCGCGTCCCAGCTCCGGGAACTGTTCGACGGGCCGCGGCTGTCGCCGGGGCAGCGCCGCATCGCCCAGTACCTGATCGAGCACATCACCGAGGCCGCCTTCCTGTCGATCACCGACCTCGCGGAGCGTGTCGGGGTGAGTCAGCCGTCCGTGACCCGCTTCGCCGCGGCGGTCGGGTTCAGCGGTTACCCCGCGCTGCGGGAGCGGCTCCAGGCCATCGCGCTCAAGACACTGGGCGGCGGCGCCCCGAGCGCGCCCGCCGAGGACCGCGGCAACGAGCTGCAGGCGGCGGTGGACGTGGAGATGGAGAACCTGGAGAACCTGCGGCGCGACTTCGCCGACCCCGACCGGGTGATCGAACTCGGCCGCGCGCTCTCGCGGTCGACCCCGCTGACGGTTCTCGGGCTGCGCATCTCGGTGTCGCTGGCCGAGTACTTCACCTACGCGGCGCGCCGCGTCCACCCCGACGTGCGGATGGTGACCAGGGGCGGCAGCGTCGCGTACGACGCACTGCTCCAGTCGCGTGAGGCGGGCGGTACCTGGCTGCTGGCGTTCGGCATGCCCCGGCACGCGCAGGAGACGCTCACCGCGGTGCGGGTGGCACGCAGTGCCGGGCTGAAGGTGGCCCTGATCACCGACCTGGCGCTCGGACCGCTGGCCGACGAGGCCGACGTGACCTTCACCGTGGGCACCGGCTCCCGGCTCGTCTTCGACTCGTACGCCGCGCCCGTCGTGATGTCGGCGGCGCTGCTCCAGGCCATGACGGACGCGGATCCGGAGCGCACGCAGGCCCGTCTGGAGGAGTACGAGCAGATCGCCGAACAGCACCAGTTCTTCCTGAAGGACTGACCTCCCGGGCCCGGAGCCCCAGGACCGGACCTGCCGGAGATCCCCCGGGATCCCGGGTTCACGACGGTCGCGCCCGCCTCCCCCGCGCCCCTTTCGTCCCGCCTCCCAGCACGGCATCACGGGACCTATCACCCCATATCCCGCATGAATTTTTTCATGTTCTTGCGTAACTGCCGGTATATATAAATACTGCTCGCGGATCGCGACCGGAGGCCTCCGGGTCGCGTCCTACGACCACCCGGGGCCGTCCGCTCCTACCCGCAACGGGTCCCGGGTGTTCGGACGGACTCCGTGCGAGCGGGGTCCGCGGTGGTGGCCCCGGCCTTCCCCTGGCCGGGGCCGCCCCAGAAGGCCGACCGCCCTTGCCGCCGACGTGACCCGGAAGCGATGAACATGGCCCTGACGTATTCACCGATCACCTCGGACTGGCCGTGCCAGGTCAAGACCCCCGGCAGCTTCGACTGGGAGCGCTCGGCCATCAAGTGGCTGCGCGAACTGGTGCCGGCCCGCTACGCGAGCTACCCGACCCTGATGAAGCACCCCGTGCTGCTCGCCCGCCACGCGCAGATCCAGGTGCAGCACGAGATCCGCGTCGCCCGTACCGCCCTGCAGACCGCCCGCTCCGAGCTGCCCGCCCTCGGTCTGCACGAGTCGGTGATCGAGCACACCATCAAGATGTACGCTGCCGAGGTTCTGCAGCTCAGTCATATCGCCCGCAGCGTCCGCGCGGTCACCCACGCGCTCACGGACAGCGCCGCCGCACGCGCCTGAGGCCCTGGGTCCGGGCGACGGCCGGGTGCACCGACCCACCGGGAGACGTCGTGGACGCACAGGAGCCCGAGACCGTGGACCTGGCCGCGCGGGAGCGGATCGCCGCGGCACGGCCGCTCGACGTGCGGTGGATCCACGGATCGCCGTCCGCGCGCCACGACACGGACCCCGAACTCCAGGTGTACGTCCATGACGCCGACACCGTGATCCTGCGCCAGAACATGGCCGTCCACTACGAGGCGCCCTTCCTGTTCCTGCTGTTCGGCGAGGAACGGGCCGTGCTCGTCGACACGGGGGCCACGGCCTCGCCCGCGCACTTCCCGCTGCGGCGGGTGGTGGACGAGCTGATGCGGGACCGGCTCGCCGCCCGCCCCCGGGACGACTACGAACTGCTGGTGCTGCACACCCATCCGCACGGCGACCACGTCGCCGGGGACGGCCAGTTCACGGACCGGCCCGGCACCCGGGTGGTCGACGCGTCCCTCGACGAGGCGTGGACGTTCTTCGGATTCGACCGGGACCCGGACGGCGTCGCCCGCGTCGACCTCGGCGGCCGGGTCCTGGAGTGCCTGGCCACCCCCGGGCATCACGCCGCCGCGGTGACGTACTTCGACCCCTGGACCGGTTTCCTCCTGACCGGTGACACCGTCTACCCCGGCCGGCTCTACATCGAGGACTGGGCCGCCTTCACCCGCACCGTCGAGCGGCTGATCGGTTTCTGCGCCGGCCGGCAGGTCACCCATGTGCTCGGCTGCCACATCGAGATGACCCGGGAACCGGGCCAGGACTACCCCGTGCGCACCACCTACCAGCCGGACGAACCGCCCCTGGAGATGACGACGGCTCAGTTGCGCGCCGTCCGGGCGGCCATCGACACCGTGGGCGACCGGCCCGGCAGGCACGTCTTCGACGACTTCGTCCTCTGCCGCCGCGACCTGCCCGGAGGCGTCCCCGAGGACGCGTAGGGGTCCTCGGCCCGCGGCCGGCCGAACCGGGGCGGTACGAACGCCGCGAAGGGGAAGACGACAGGCAGGAAAGCCCGAACCTCCCGCCGAGACCTCTGGACGGACGCATGGATTCCACGACATGGACGGTGGTCGTCGTCGCCGCGATCCTGGGTGCCGTCGCCCTCGCGGTCGCGATCCGGCTCCTCACCCGGCTCGTACGGACGCGCCGCGACCTCCGGCGTGCCGGACTCCCGACCGGCTCCCGCTGGGTTTTCTGGGGCGCCGTCGCCTATCTGCTGCTCCCCACCGACCTGCTTCCCGACCCGATCTACCTGGACGACATCGGGGTACTCCTGCTGGCCCTGCGCTCGTTGCGCCGGCCGGAACTGCTCGACGCCGACGAACCCGGGAACCCTCCCGCGCGCACCGGACGTTGACGGACCGAGCGGGCCGCGGTCGGCCGGGCGCCCGCGCCGGAGGTCCGCGGGGATCACCACAGCGACGGGCGGCACCATGAGCGAGCTGGTTCCCGGGGGCAACCTGCCCCTGCCGGGCGGCACCCTGACGATCCGGGTGCCGGGCCCCTTCGACGTGTCGGCACTCGTCACCGACGACACCGGCAAGGTGAGCGGCGACGCCGACTTCGTCTTCTACAACCAGCCCGTGGTGCCGGGGGCACGCCTCACCGAGGAGAGCCTCACGGTCGACCCGCGGGGCCTGCGCTCCGGGGCGAGCCGCGTCACCGTGCTCGTCACCCCGGCCGATCCCGGCACCCCGCTGGGCCGGCTGCCCGCCCCCACCCTGCTCGTCAGCGGCCCCGGCGGGCGCGCCCTGGCCCGTTTCACTCCCCCGCGCCCGCAGCGGGAGACCGCGCTGCTGCTCGCGGAGATCTACCGGCGCGGCACGGAGTGGAAGCTGCGGGCGCTCGGCCAGGGGTACGCGGAGGGACTGGCCGGCATCGCCCGGGACTTCGGCGTCGACGTCACCGAGGACGACGCCCCGCCGGCCGCGGCGCCCGGCCCGGACGGCTTCCTGGAGCTGGTGAACTCCGTGCGCGCCGCGGCCGGTTCCCCGCCCGTGTCGCTCGACGCGCGGCTCGCGGGAGCGGCCCGGGCGCACGCCGCGGACATGGCGGCGCACGGGCTGCTCGCCTCCCGGGGCACGGACGGGCTCTCGGTCCACCAACGCGTCACGGCCGCGGGATACGCGTACCTCACCGTGGGCGAGCATCTCGTCTCGGGACCCCGCACACCCGGCGAGTTCGTCGAGTGCTGCCTCACCGGCGAGCAGTCCCGCGCCACGCTGTACGAGCGCGCGTACACACAGACGGGCCTCGCCTCCGTCGCCCACCCCCGGTCCGGCGACCTGTACTGGACGGCGCTGTGGGCTCGGCCGTTCAGCGCCGACGGCCTGGCCCGCACGACGCGCGAGGTGGTCGAGCTGACCAACGCGGAGCGGGCGGGCGAGGGGCTGCCGCCGCTCCTCGCCGACGCCCCGCTCGCCGCCGCGGCCCAGGCGCACAGCGACGACATGGTGGCCCGCGCCTTCTACTCCCACACCTCGCCCGACGGCGGCCGTCCTTGGGACCGGGCCGCCGCCGCGGGCTCGACGCGCCGGACGATCGGCGAGAACATCGCCTGCGGCCAGCGCTCCCCCGCCGAGGTGGTCCGCGGCTGGATGAACAGCCCCGGACACCGCGCCAACATCCTCAAGCCCGACTTCACCCACCTGGGGGTCGGCCTCGCGGGCGGCGGCGAGGCCGGCATGTACTGGACCCAGCTCTTCGGCGGCTGAGCGTCCTCTTTCTGACGTACCTTCCGATTCCCCTCCGTGCCGTGCGGCCCACCGGCCCCTCCGGCGCGTAGAGAGGAGACCGGCGCCGCGTCCGCGGCACGGTTCACGCCGGACGTCCGCACCGGTGGGCGGCCCCGCGCAGAGAGTCGGGAGAAGAATCAGATGGTCTCAGGATCGGTGGGCACCGGTACGGGTACGGCGCTGGGCGCGGTGCTGCTCTCCCTCGTCGCGGTCCCCGCGCAGGCGGTCCCCGGAGCGCCGGGAGGCCCGGACACCGGGCGGGTCGCGACCGTCGCGGCGGTGGGTCCGGGCGCGCCCGACGACGCCGGGCTGCGGAGCGTGCTGCGCTCGGCGCTGGCCAAGGGGGCGCCGGGCGCGACGGTACGGGTCGACGACGCGGGCACCGTCCACAGGCTGTCCGAGGGGCTCGCCGACCGGGCCACCCGCCGAGCCCTCACCACGGCCGACCGGTTCCGCGTCGGCAGCGTCACCAAGACCTTCTCCGCCGTGGTCCTGCTGCAACTGGCCGACCAGGGCCGACTGGACCTGGACGCCTCGGTGGACACGTACCTGCCGGGTCTGCTCCCCGACGCCAGGATCACCGTGCGCCACGTGCTCAGCCACCGCAGCGGGCTCTACGACTACACCAACACCATGTTCGCCCGGACGGTCCCGGGGTTCGAGGCCGTCCGGGACAAGGTCTTCGGATACCGGGACCTGGTGCGCCTGTCGCTGAAGCACGCGCCCACCAACAAGCCGGGAGCGGCCTACTCGTACTCCAACACCAACTTCGTCGTCGCGGGCCTGCTCATCGAGAAGCTCACCGGGAACCCGGTGGCCACGGAGTACCGGAACCGCATCTTCCGGCCGCTCGGGCTCACCGACACCTTCTACGTGCACCCCGGAACCGCCATCCCCGGCACGCACGCCGACGGCTATCTCCGCCCGGACGAGCCCGGCGCGGCCCTCGTCGACTCGACCGCGCAGACGGTGTCCTGGGCGCAGAGCGCGGGCGCGATCATCTCCAGCACACGCGACCTCAACACCTTCTTCTCCGCGCTGATGTCCGGACGGCTGATGTCCGCCGCGCGGCTCGCCCAGATGCAGCGGTGGACCTTCGTCAACGCGACCCAGGGCTACGGTCTCGGGCTGCGCCGTCGCGACCTGTCCTGCGGTGTCTCCGTGTACGGGCACACCGGCACCGTCCAGGGGTACTACACGTACGCCTTCACCTCGAAGGACGGCCGGCGCAGCGTCACCGCGCTCGCCAACACCTCGAACAACTCCGCGGTGCTCACCACCATGGCGGGCACCCTGGAGTCCGCGTTCTGCGGCAAGCCGTCGACACCCTCCAGGGCGGCCAGGAACGCCACGGTGCCGGCCACGCCCGGTGAGCGGTACGAGGACATCGCGCCGGGCGTCGCCCGCGACTGACGTGCCGGGGTGCGGCCGGACCGGCGCCGACCGCACCCCACCGCGATGTCCTCGCGCTGCTGACTTCCTTGCGCCTACTTCCTTGCGCTTACTTCCTTGCGCTGATTTCGTTGCGCTGATCTCCCGTCCCGCCGCTCTCCCCGTCCGCGCCCGATACTGGGCGCATGGGATTCGCCGTCTTCATGACCTTGCCGGGACTCGTCGTCGTCCTGACCCTCACGGCCTTCGCCGACCAGGCGCTGCTGCGCGCCGGACGGGCCGGCCTCCTGCCGTGGCGCAACGGAGCGCGCCAGGGACAGATATCCGCCACCGGCTTCGAGCTGCTGCACGCGAGCCTCTCGCCGGGCAAGCAGCACGAGCTCGAGGAACGGCGGTCGTCCCTGGTGATGCGGGACGACGAGGAGGACGGGGCGCCCGCGTACCGTACGACCGTCGATCTGAACGCCGGCACGGCGGTCGTGCGCCCGGGGCGCCGCTCATGACCTTCGACGACCTCCTGGAGCGGGCCGCCTCCCTGGTCCGTCCGGACCGGCGCGCGATCCTCGGCGTCGCCGGAAGCCCCGGAGCGGGCAAGACCACGCTGGCCGAGCGTCTGGTCGGGGAGCTGAACGGCGACGGCGGCCACTGGGTCGCCCAGGTGCCGATGGACGGCTTCCACCTCGCGGACGTCGAGCTGGAGCGCCTGGGCCGCCGGGACCGCAAGGGCGCTCCCGACACCTTCGACGCGGCGGGGTACGCGGCGCTGCTGCGCCGGCTGCGCGAGCAGGACGAGGGCGAGGACGAGGGCGACGGCATCGTCTACGCGCCGGGCTTCGAACGGACCCTGGAGCAGCCGATCGCGGGCGCCGTCCCGGTCCCCCGCACCGCCCGCCTGATCATCACCGAGGGCAACTACCTCCTCCTGCGCGACGCGGTGTGGGAGCGCGTGCGGGCGCAGCTGGACGAGGTCTGGTTCTGCGAGCTCGACGAGAGTGAACGCGTGAGCCGGCTCGTGGCCCGCCACGAGGAGTTCGGCAAGGACCACGAGACGGCGGTGGCCTGGGTGCTCGGCACGGACCGGCGCAACGCCGACCTGGTCGCCGCGACGCGGGCCCGTGCCGACCTGGTCGTGGGACCCGCGGTCACCGCCTCCGGATCCATGCCTCGGGTTCCCCCCGCGCATCGCCCGCCGGGTTCCCGATCAGCGCGGTGAACACCTCGGCGCGGACGGTCAGCCCCTCGGGCGCGCGCTCCGGCACCGGGGCGAAGGGACCCGGGGTGCCGTGCCGGACGGCGAGGACGTGCGGCTCCTGGGGGGCTCCCGGCGCCGGACCCGCCTCGTACGCCGAGGTGGCGACCAGGTGGCGCCAGCCCTCGTCGGGGTTGCCGTAGCCCCGGGGGTCGGCGGCGAGGGCGAAGGCGGCCTCCTCCTGGGTGGTGCGCGAGCGGGCGTCGAAGCGGTCCGCGGCCCCAGTCCCCGGATGTGTCAGCCGGAGGGTGCCGGCGGACGCCACCTCGGCCTCGGCGACCCGGCGGACCCGGTCGCCGTCGGCGGCGGCGTACGGCATACCGGCGAGAAAGTACGGGTTCCCGTCCAGCCGTTCGACGGCGACCGTCGTCCACAGGGCGGTGCCGTCCGTGACGTACAGCGACCTGACGTGGCGCAGGACGTGGTCGGGGGTGACGACCGGCTTGCTGACGAGTTTCGCCGTCGGCCCCTCGCTCTCCACGTCGCGCACGCGGACCTCGCCCAGCGGGCGGCTCAGCAGGAAGCCGTCGACGACCGGGCCGAAGCCGTGCTGCCGGTTCACGACGGCGGGCAGCAGCCGGGTGCCCGCCGCCTCGACCGGGGACGGCGTCATCCGGTCGTCGAACGCCACCGAGACGGTGCCCGCGCGCAGTCGGTGACGTACCGGCGTCGTCCCCGGCGTGCGGTGCCACCGGACCGTGTCCTGGATCTGCCGGACCAGCATGACGGCGAAGTGGCCGTCGAGGGCGCCGTCCAGTCCGGTCGCGTGCCGTCCCCAGCGGGAGTCGCCCCGGTAGCGGCCGAGGTCGGAGCCGATCCGGGCGCCGAAGCGGCGCAGGCCCAGAACCGCCTCGAAGCCGCAGTGCTGTTCGCTGCAGCGCGGACCGCCGACGTCGAAGCCGCCCGCCGTCAGCCGCGCGTCGAGATAGCGGGCGAGCACGTCGCCGTCCTGCGCGAACACCGGCTCGCCGCTGACCCGGTGGGCCTGCGCGAGGAAGGACAGGGAGATCGGTCCGTAGTCGTTGTCGTAGGCTCCGCCGTGCTCGGGAGGCAGGAGGGCTCCCCGGTCCCGGACGCTCCGGGCCCGTATCCCGTCGCTGTACAGACGCAGCGCCCGCGACCGCACCGACTCCCCCTGCGCGGCCGGGAGATGGCGGGCGAGCATGAGCCCGCCGACGACGCAGCCGATGGCCTGGCCGCCGGCCTCCTGCGGGTTGAAGAAGGTCGCCTCGGTCAGCCATCGCCAGTGTCCGTGGGCCAGGTCCCGCAGTTCGGCGCGCGGAGTGGCTCGACGAGTCCTTCGGCCAGATCCAGGAGGTCGGCCGCCCGGAGCAGCGCCCACACCGTGCTCGGCCAGTCGCCGACAGGACGGGCGCCCTCCTCCAGCGCGTAACGGGCGTACGGCAGGCCGGAGTCACGGATTCTCAGGTGGGCGGACCCGGGGTTGTCGCACGTGAAGACGCGTTCCCGCAGATGGAAGGCGAGGCCGCGGCGGACGGCCTCCGGCAGACGCGCGTCCCCCGTGCGGTGCCAGGCGAGCGCCGGCAGTGAGGTGACACCGAGCGAGGTGTCGCCGACGTCGAGGACGGCCGCGGGGTGTTCGAGGCTGCCGTCCGGGGTGAGGCGGCCCAGGGCCTCCTCGGTGACGGAGACGAGAACGCTGTCGTAGGCGGCCGGATCGTCCGCGAGACCGTGCAACCGGCCGCGCTGGTACGGGAGATGCATCTGACCGTCCCTTCGTCCCGGAGGTCGCCTGTTCCCGGGTCAGTCTCTTCCGGACGTGGCAGAGGGCGGATGAGCGCGGGCCGCAGGGCGCGTGTCGGCCCGGCGAACATCGGGCCGAGGGCTGAGGGCCGAGGGGGCGGGGGCCGCACTCGGTGTCCGATTCCCGCCGGACGCCGTGCGGGGAACACGGCAACATGGCAGGTGAAGCGGTGCTCGCACCGCTGGGACCACCGGTGAAAGGACACCTCCGATGACGGTCTGGACGACCATCGACAGCCCCTTGGGCGAGCTGCTTCTCGTGGGCGAGGAGTCGGCCACCGCCAGGGGCGGCACAGCGCTCGTGTCGCTCTCCATGCCCGGCCAGAAGTCCGGCGCGGTCGTGCGGGACGGCTGGACGCGCGACGACGGCGCGTTCACGGACATCGTCGCGCAGCTGACCTCCTACTTCGACGGCGCGCTCACCGACTTCTCGGTCGAGTACGCCGAGGGGGCGGCGGGCACCGACTTCCAGCGGCGGGTGTGGAAGGCCGTCGAGGGCGTCCCGTACGGCACGACGGTCAGCTACGGCGAGATCGCCTCCCGGATCGGGGCGTCACGCGCGGCCGTGCGCGCGGTGGGCACCGCGATCGGCGCCAACCCCGTACTCGTGGTGCGCCCCTGCCACCGGGTGATCGGCGCCGGTGGCGCGCTCGCCGGGTACGCGGCGGGCCTCGAACGCAAGCAGCGGCTGCTGGACCTGGAGAACACCCGGCGCCCGGGGTGAGCGGTGACCGGGCGACGTCCCCGGTTTTGCCGGTTCGGCAACAGCGCTGGGCCACGCCCGGCGGGCCCCCGCATGATCGCTCGTAGGCCGACGCCATGATCAGCCGTGGTGCCGGCACGGGGAGACCGGGCCTTCGGGGAACCCGTTCGTCGCCCCCACCGTAGGCGGAGTGTCCTGGGAGGATCCATGCCGAAGTCGTCCGCAGCAGACCGCACCCACCGTCTGGTGTCCTCACCGGCCGGCCGGATCCATCTGGTGGAACAGGGGACGGGCCCGCTGGTCCTGCTGGTGCACGGGTTCCCGGAGTCCTGGTACTCCTGGCGCCACCAGCTGACGGCGCTCGCCGCGGCCGGCCACCGCGCGGTCGCCCTCGACGTCCGCGGCTACGGCCGCTCGTCCAGGCCCGACGGCGTGGCCGAGTACCGGATGCTGGACCTCGTGGAGGACTGCGTCGCCGTCGTGCACGCGCTCGGTGAGCGGACCGCCACCGTCGTCGGGCACGACTGGGGTTCCACCGTCGCCGCCACCTCCGCGCTGGTCCGCCCCGACGTGTTCCGCGCGGTCGGACTGCTCAGCGTGCCGTACACCCCGCGCGGCGGCCCGCGTCCCAGCGACGTCTTCGCGGGGATGGGCGGCCCCGAGGAGTTCTACGTCTCCTACTTCCAGCAGCCCGGCCGGGCGGAGGCCGAGATCGAGCCCGACGTGCGCGGCTGGCTCGCCGGCTTCTACGCGGCACTGTCCGGCGACACCATGCCCGGCCCCGGCGCGCCGGACCCGCACTTCGTGAGCCCCGGCGGAACGCTGCGGGAGCGGTTCCCCGCCGGACCTCTCCCGCACTGGCTCGACGAGTCCACCCTCGACGTCTACGCGGAGGAGTTCGAGCGGACCGGGACGCGCGGAGCGCTCAACCGGTACCGGAACATGGACCGTGACTGGGAGGACCTGGCCGCCCACGACGGGGCTCCCGTCACCCAGCCCTCCCTGTTCATCGGCGGCGCCCTCGACGCGTCCACGACCTGGCTGGCCGACGCGATCGCGGCGTTCCCCACGACCCTGCCCGGTCTGGTCTCCTCCCACATCCTGGAGGGCTGCGGTCACTGGATCCAGCAGGAGCGCCGCGAGGACGTCAGCCGCATCCTGATCGACTGGCTCGCCGCCCTCCCCGCCTGACGCCGTCTACGGCGCGGGAGCCGTACGGGACTCCAGGGCCGCACGGGTGTCGTCGCCGTAGACGCCGGTCTCGTCGCCGCGGATGCCGTACCAGAGCTGGAAGCGGGCGACGGCGGCGGTGAGCGTGGCGTCGTAACTGCCGTCGGCGGAGCCGCCCGTGTACACGTCCGGTACACGGAGCAGCCGCCGCTGCAGCGCCACCACGTCGGGACCGCTGTCCCCCTCGCGGAGGGTGCCCGCGCCGTCCGGGTCGGCGCCACCGGGCGGCGCCGGGGCGGCGGCCGGCGCGGAGGGGGTGGTACGGGGCGCCCCCGCCCGGGCGGGGGCCTCCTGGTCGCGGGGCAGCAGCAGCGCGAGGGCGAAGCCCGCCAGGGCCGCCGCGGTCACCCCCAGGGCGACGGCGGCCCGGCGCCGGCCGGCACCGTCGACGGCGCGGGCGTGGTCCGCGTGGCCCCGGCGGGGTCGGTGTTCCCGTCCGGGCGCGGGCTGTCGCCACCCGGGGACCGACCGTCGTCCGGGCCCCGGTCGCCTTCCGGGCGCGGGCTGCCGTCCGGGCTCAGGTCGCGGTTCGGGCCCTGGTCGTCCTCCGGGCGGGGCCTGCCGTCCCGGCTCAGGTCGTCCCCCCGGCGTCGCCTGCCGTCCGGGCTCGGGGCGTCCTCCCGGTCCGGGCCGGTGTCCCCACGGGGCCCCGCCCTCGTTCCCGGACATGTCGACGGGGTCTCGCACGGTCCCGCGCGCGGCGTCGGATGCGCTGCGCGCGGAGGGCGGCGCGCTGCCCGCGGGCGCGGCGCCCGCCGGCCCTGGTGCGACGGCCGCGGGCCGGGATGAACCGCCCGTGGCCGGGGCGTCGCGGGCATCGTCGCGGGTGTAGTCCTCGCCCCCCGGTAACGGCGGCAGCTCGGCCGTCTCCTCCTCCGCCGTCTCCCCCTCGGCCGCCGGCGGGGCGGCCCTCGCCGGGACGGCGGGCACCGCGACCATCTCGTAGTCGCCGTCCCGATCGGCCCCGTACTGCTCCTCCCGCACCTCCCTCAGGAGCTGCGCCAGTGCTTCCGTCCGGCGGCGCCGCTGTACATGGGTGGGCTCGATCGCCCGCCGCCTCGGTGGCTGCCCCGGTTCGGGCGGTGTCGACACACTGCTCTCCTTCCGTGCGCGCGCTCACGCCGTCCCCGTGGAGTGATACGCGACGGCCGGCCCGGGAGTTCAGCGCGAGGCGCCTGCGCCGGGGCCCCGGGCGGCCGTCGCCGGGCACCCGGTGCCGGGACCGCGGCCCGAGGGCGGGTCGGACAACGTGAAGAATGGGCACATACGGGGTAGGACCACCTTCGGGGAGCGGAGAGGGTCACCGTGACCGTGAGCGAGGAACCAGAGGTGCCGTCCCGGCGGCACTTCGACGTGGCGGATGCCGCGCCACTTCTGCTCGACGCCCATTTGACGGTGATCGGCTGGACCGCGGACGCCGAGCGCCTGCTGGGGTACCGGGCCGCCGACGTGGTGGGGCACCGCGTCGTGGAGCTGCTGTCCCCGGACGACGCGGCGCGCGTCCCGGAGCGGGCCGAGCGGTGTCACGGCGCCGGCGGCTGGTCCGGGCTGCTGTCGGTACTGCACCGGGACGGCCACGCGGTCCGGATGATGGTCCGGGCGATCCCCGTGCGGGACGACGGCACGCCGACGCACTGGGTCGTACTCCTCTCCGACATCGCCGACGGCCTCGGATGGAACATGAGCAGGAGCGTGCTGGAGCGGATGAACGCGGGCTCGCCGGTGGGCATCGCGATCGTCGACACGGACCTGAGGTTCGTGTGGTCGAACACCGCGCTGGAGCAGTTCGGGGGCGGCCCGCCGCAGCGGAGGCTCGGGCGGAGACTCGCCGATGTGCAGCCGGGGCTGGACGCCGAGGCCCTGGAGGCGAGGATGCGCCAGGTGCTGCGGAGCGGTGAACCGGTGGTCGGGTTCGAGCATGTGGGCCGGGTACGGTCCGCGCCGCATCGCGAGACCGCGCACTCCCTGTCGTTCGTCCGGCTCGACGACGACCACGGCGATCCCATCGGTGTGTACTACACGGTCGTCGACGTCACCGAGCGTTACCGTGCCCGGCGCCGCCTGGCGCTGCTGGACCGGGCCGGGGAGCACATCGGCCGCAGCCTCGACGTCCTGCGGACCGCGCAGGAACTGGCCGACGTGGCCGTGCCGGGTCTGGCCGACTTCGCCACCGTGGACCTGCTGGACTCCGTGCTCCAGGGGGCCGAGCCGGCCTCCGGCCCGCAGGGCGACACGGACGCGGTGCCGCTGCGGCGCGCCGGTCAGCAGTCGACCCGGGCCGGGGTACCCGAGACCACCGTGGCGGTCGGCGCGGTGGCGACGTACCAGGCGGGCTCTCCGCCGGTCCGCTGCCTGGCCGAGGGACGGTCCTGGCGCGAACAGTGGCTGGATCCGTCCGCCGAGGGGTGGGCCACGGCGGACGAGGGGCGGGGGGTACCCCACTTCTTCGACCTCGGGCTGAGCAGCGTCATGATCGTGCCCATCCGGGCACGGGGCGTCACCCTGGGCATCACCACGTTCTTCCGGCGCCGTCGCCAGGACCCCTTCGACGAGGAGGATCTGAGCCTGGCGGAGGAGTTCGTGGGCCGGGCCGCCCTGTGCGTCGACAACGCCCGCCGCTACACCCGGGAACGCGACGCGGCACTCGTCCTGCAGCGCAATCTTCTTCCGCACCGCTTTCCCGACCAGAACGCCGTGGAGGTGTCCGCCTGCTACCGGCCCGCGGACGAGCTGACGGGCCTGGCCGGCGACTGGTTCGACGTGATCCCGCTGTCCGGGGCCCGGGTGGCGCTGGTCGTGGGCGAGGTGACCGGTCACGGCATCGACGGTGCCGCCGCCATGGGACGGCTGCGGGCCGCCGTGCAGACGCTCGCGGATCTGGATCTGCCGCCCGAGGAGGTGCTCGCGCATCTGGACGACCTGGTCAGCCGGGCCGCCCGGGAGGAGGGCAGCGGGGCGGACACCCTCACCAGCGGCATGCAGGCCGTGGGCGCCAGCTGCCTCTACGCCGTGTACGACCCGGTGAGCGGGCGGTGCACCATGGCGGGCGCGGGTCATCCGGCCCCCGCCCTCGTCGCTCCCGACGGCACGGTCTCGTTCGCCGACCTGCCCCGCGGTCCCGCCCTGGGCGTGGGCGGACTGCCCTTCGAATCCGCCGAGTTCACCCTGGCGGAGGGCAGCCTGCTCGGTCTCCACACGGACGGACTGATCGCCACACCCCGGACGGGCCGGGACCCGGAGGCGGGTCAGGAGCGACTGCGACGCGCGCTGGAGGGGTACCACGGGTCGCTGAACGCGCTGTGCCGGACCATCGTCGACGATCTCGTACCGACGCGCCCGTACGACGACGTGGCGCTGCTGATGGCGCGCACCCGCCGGCTCGGTGCCGACCAGGTCGCCAGCTGGGACCTGTCCGACGATCCCGCGATCGTCGCCCGGGCCCGCAAGGCCGCCACCGAGCAGCTGAGGGTCTGGGGTCTCGACGCCCTGGCCTTCACCACCGAGCTGGTGGTGAGCGAACTCGTCACCAACGCCATCCGGCACGCCCCGGGTCCGGTCCGGCTGCGGCTGATCTGCGAACACGCGCTGATCTGCGAGGTCTCCGACGCGGGTGCCACCGCTCCGCATCTGCGCCACCCGAAGACGACCGACGAGGGCGGCCGAGGGCTGTTCCTGATCTCCCAGTTCACGCAGCGGTGGGGCACCCGCTACACCCCGGACGGCAAGATCATCTGGGCCGAGCAGTCCCTGACGGAGCCACCGGTGTGACCGTGCCCCGTCGCGGGGCCGCCCTACCCCCTTGCCACCAAGGGAAGTTGACAGACTGTTGACCAACTCCTTGGCCAGTGGTGACCGGCGCCGCCACTATGGTCGGCCGCATGTCCCCACACCCCCCACGGACTCCCGCTCTTCCCGTCCTCCCCTACCGGAAGCCGACCCGCGACCGGGACTACTGGGTTCTCGACGACGTCCTGCCCGACGTGGAGGCCGTCCGGGCCCGGTGTCTCGCCCGCGACGACTGGGTGAAGGGGTACCCGTACACCTCGGAGAGCTGGCCGGGGCTGCGTACGATGCCGGGCCTCGAACCGGACGAACTCGCCCGCGTGGAGCGGCTGGTGAAGAAGGCCACCGGAGCGCGGACGCTGTGGCAGGAGGCCACGGCCTCGGGGGCCACCCTCAACCACAACTGCATCCAGGTGGTCGGCGCGGACGAGGGCGAGCCGCGCCCGCACACGGACTCCCGGGCGCTGTGCCGGTACGCCGCGGTGCTGTATCTCAACCCGGCCGTGCCCAAGGACTGCGGCACGAGCTTCTACCGGCAGAACCTGCCCGGCGGCCGCCTCGGCGGCAACGTGGTGACGGCGCCGCACAACAACCTCGTCGAGGCGCTCGGCACGCGCTTCGTACCGCCGGACTCGTTCGTCGAGGACGTCCGCGTCCCGCATCGCTGCAACCGGCTGCTGCTGTACAACGCCCATCTGATGCACAGCGCCACCGGGTACGCGGGCACCACCCTGGAGGACAAGCGGATGACCGCGGTGTTCTTCTGGATGGCGTGACCCGCCGCCGGACGGCATGACGCGCCGCCGGGCCTCGCACCGCCGCCGGACGGCGTGCCGCTCCCCCTCTCCCCTCCTCCCTCACCCCTCCCCCCGGCGCTCCGCGTGCGTCCGCGCTCGTGGCGCGGCCGTTCCGCCGGCCGATCCCCGGCGCGCCGCATCCGGGTCGGAATCTCCCTGTCGTTACGCACCGATATGTACATATATGCGTCGACCACCGCTCGGTTACGGCGTCCCCAAGTCCTGGTGGCCGGACGGTGAGCTGGTCATGATGGGGGCATGACGTTGGCCTTGCGTGCCATGACGCAACTGGCGGCCTGGCCGGACCTCTCGGAGGCCCGGCCCGGCTGCGGCACGGGACGGGCACTGCGCTCGGACCGCGCCGAGATCCTGCACTTCCACTCCGATCACGAGGTCGACCTGCATCTGACGGCCCGGGCCATCCGCCGCTACGAGGACCACCTCAAGGGCACCGGCGCGGTCCGGATGGTCCCCGGTTCGCGATGGGTGACCGTACGGCTCGAGGTCGACGCCGACATCCATCTGCTCCTGACCCTGGTGAGCGTCGCCCTCCAGTCCCACCAGGCGTGGCCGGTCCCCGACGACTCCGTACCGGCCGACTGCAACGACCACCGCGGCGCGGCACTGCCGCGCACCATCCTCAGCGGCAGCTGACGGCGCGAACCCGCCGGCCGCGGGGCCGGCGGTGACGACGCGCGCACCGGACGCGGGCCCCCGGACACCACCGGGCGTGCCCGGTCCGGGCGGAGCGGGGAGGATCGTGCAAGCACCCGCGCGGATCGGCCTACTCCGGCCCCCTCTCCTCGCGTTTCGATGGAGGTGAGCAGTTCCGAATCCGTCGCGACACCTCCAGGAGTACCGTCATGCCGCTCGACCACTACGTCACCCTCGGCCGGTCGGGGCTGCGGGTCAGCCCGTTCGCCCTCGGCGCGATGACCTTCGGAGAGGACCCGGGGGGTGCCGGATGCAGCGTCGAGGAGTCCGAGAAGATCCTGGCGGCCTACCTCGACCGGGGCGGGAACTTCATCGACACGGCGAACTTCTACACCAACGGCCACTCCGAGAGCATCCTCGGCGATTTCTTCGCCGCGCGCCCGGGGCAGCGCGACCGCGTCGTACTGGCGTCGAAGTTCTTCACCAACCTCTTCCCCGGCGACCCCAACGGCGGCGGGGCGGGCCGCAGGTCGATCATCGCGCAGCTCGACGAGAGCCTTCGCCGTCTGCGCACCGACCATCTCGACCTGTACTGGCTGCACAACTGGGACCGGCACACGCCGATCGAGGAGACTCTGCGCGCCCTCGACGACCTGGTCACGGCCGGCAAGATCCGCTACGTCGGTTTCTCCAACACACCCGCCTGGGTCACCGCCCAGGCCCAGACGACGGCGCTGCTGAAGGGCTGGACACCGCTGATCGCGCTCCAGGTGGAGTACTCGCTGCTGGCCCGCACCGTCGAGGGCGAACTCGCGCCGCTCGCGCGCGACCAGGGCATGGCGCTGGTGCCGTGGAGCCCGCTCAGGAACGGCTTCCTGTCGGGCAAGTACCGGCGGGACGCCCAGGTCACGGACTCCGCGCGGACGGCCTTCGTCGGCGGACCCGGCGAGGACGAGTACCTCGTCATCGACGCCGTGGCCGCGGTCGCCGACGAGCTCGGCACCACCTCGGCGGCGGTGTCCCTGGCCTGGCTGCGGGCCCGCGAGGGCACCGTCGTACCGATTCTGGGCGCCCGGCGCCTCGGCCATCTGGAGAACAACCTCGCGGGTCTGGAGGTGACGCTCACCCCTGAACAGCTCCGGCGGCTCGACGAGGTGTCGGCACCGGACCTGGACTACCCGGCGCCGCTGCACGGCGCCCTGCGGTCGATGCTGCAGTTCGCGGGCACCACCGTCGACGGCCAACCGTCCACCGTGTATCCGCCCCTCGTCCAGAGCGACGTCCGCTACTGACCTCCGGCACCGGGCCACGGAACGCCCGGGCCGCGGGGACCGGCCGCGCACCGGTTCATGGGACGGTGGCGCGGGCCGGACGGGGAGCCGCGGGTCGAGCGCGCCGCCATCGCGGCCCGCTCGGCCCGCCTCCCGTTCTTGAGTGACCCACTAGCCCGCGCCGGTACAAAAAGCGGTGTACTCCCCGCCGGAGCAAGGCGGTCGGGGCGAGGTGACGCACGGCACCGGCCGCCGCGCCACGACGTGCGCGACCCGACCGGTCGAGCCCCCGCCACCGCGCGCCGTACGGGTCCGGTCTCCTCCCCCTTGGCGGACCGGACATCGCCGGACTCCCCGAGAACGGCCCGACAACGGAGATCCCATGGCCACTGATCAAGTTCTGACCGGCTCCGCGCCGGCCGGTGAGAGCGGCGCAGCCGCGGAGCCGAGACGTCCCCGCCCCGCGCGGCTGCCGTCCCTCACCGGCCTGCGGTTCCCCGCCGCGCTCGCGGTCTTCGCCCACCACGCCTTCCTCCCGATACCTCCGCTGCGGCTGCTGGCCGACGACCGCACCGAGTTCCGGATGGCCGACTGGTTCGGGCAGTGCGGCGGACTCGGCGTGGCGTTCTTCTTCGTCCTCAGCGGATTCGTCCTGACCTGGTCGGCGCGGGACAGCGACACCACGACGGCGTTCTGGCGGCGCCGGTTCGTCAAGATCTACCCGATCTACGTGGTCGCCTGGGCCCTCGCGCTGCTGCTGTTCGCCGGTTCGTACACCTCCACCCGCGTCTCCGTGGCGAACCTCTTCATGCTCCAGGTGTGGGTCCCCAGCTACTTCACCAACTTCAGTGTCGATTCGCCGAGTTGGTCGCTGGCGGTCGAGGCGGTCTTCTACCTGTGCTTCCCGCTGCTGCTGCACGTGTTCCGGCGTATCGACCCCAGCCGTCTGAAGTACTGGATCGCCGGGGCGATCGCCGCGGTCGTGGCCACCCCCGCGCTGGCGTACGCGCTGTTCCCGAAGACCCCGCGGGTCCCCAGCGGCCAGGTCCTGTCGGTGTCGCAGTACTGGTTCGCCTACGTCCTGCCCCCGGTCCGGATGGTCGACTTCGCCCTGGGCATCCTGGTGGCGCTCGCGGTGCGGCACGGCCGTTGGCGCGACATCGGCATGGTCCGGTCGGCCCTGCTGCTGGCGGCCGGATACTGGCTGACCTTCCACGTCCCGTACCTCTACGGCCAGCGCGCCACGATGATCCTGCCGATCGTGCTGCTGATCGCGGCCACCGCCACTGCGGACATCGAGGGCCGCTTCACCCTGTTCCGCAATCGCACGATGGTCTGGCTGGGGGAGATCTCCTTCGCCTTCTATCTGCTGCATTACACGGCGCTGTCCACCCTCCGCAAGGCGCTCGGCACCGAGCGGATGTACTCGGACACGGCCGGCTTCGCGATGATCCTCGGTACCGCGGCCGTCACGGTCCTGCTGTCGTGGGTGCTCTACTCCACGGTCGAGGCCCCGCTCATGCGGCGGTTCAGCCGGTCGCGCCGGTCGAAGGCGGACTGAGCGACACCGCGGTGGGGGCGCCGGTACGGACCGGTGCCCCCACGGCGGTCGTGGGCTGTCTCCCGGGGACCCGATGGCGGCGGTCAGCGGCCGGGGACGCGGGGCCGGCCGACGGGTGACGGTGCGGCGGACGGCCGGGGCGGCGGCGGCGGGGCGGGGATGTCGATGTTCATGAACTCGGCCCAGGCCGCGCCGGTCTCGGTGGACCAGAGCTGGTCGAGGTCGGGGTCGTGGGCGATCCAGTCTCCTGTCAGGGTGCTGTCGGGCGTCCGCAGGCTCCGGTCGAGCCGGTTGAGGGCGGACCGGTTGCAGTCCTGCTGCCACTGGGCGCGCGCGTATCCCGTCGGCAGGCACTCGTCCGGCAGGGTCATCGCGAGGGCCAGGAAACAGGCCGCGTTGTAGTGGGTCATCCAGCCGGTCGACCCCTTGCGTACCGGCCCCCAGTGCTGCGAGGTCGCCCGCGGATGGGTGATGGTGCTGTGGGTGTCGGGGTCGTGGGCGGAACCCCTCGTGGTGTGGTCGTCGAAGAGCAGGCGGCGGATTCCGGTGCCGCGCGCCGGGACCCGGGTGCGGACGAGCACCTCCCTGGCGACATGGTCGAACGCGCGGGCCACCGCGCGCTGCTGCCGGTCGGCCGCCACGCTCGTACGGCCGGGGTGGCCGTTGAGATGGAGCTGGGTGAGGTCGTGCGCCGCCGGGGCGATCCGGATCGCCCCCAGGAACGTACGGCGCTGGGAACGCCGCGCGGGCAGCGGCAGGGGCATGAGCCACGAGCCCCAGTAGCGGCGCTCCCCGCTGTTGGACCGGCCGCCGGGAATGCTGTTGCGCAGCCAGCGGCGCAGCAGCGAACGCAGCCGCAGGCGCGCGCAGATGTCGGCGAGGTGTTCCCGGGCCAGGTGTGCCATCCCCTCCAGCTGTGCCCTCCGTTCGGGCGGGAGGTCACGGTCGTGCAGGAGGGGCCGGGCGGCGCGGGAATACGCGATGGCCATGCGGTAGGCGGTCTCTATGTGTTCCGGCCACAGCTCGGTACAGCGCTGGTAGGTGGCGATCGCCCGTTGGTAGCTGTCCGGGTGGTGGGCGTGCATCAGCTCGATGAGCGCCGCCTCACCGTGCCGGAGGAGCAGGTTCCCCGGCGCGAACTTGACGGCCTGGCTGTCGGACCGCAGCGCCGTGCCGTAGTCGACGCCGGCGCTCGCGTCGTCGGCACGGGCCTGCGTGTGCAGACGCTGCTCGTGAACGCCCTTGCGGTAGTGGGTGAAGGCCCGTTCGTCCTCGCCCCAGCGCTCCCAGCGCGGGATCCGGCGCAGCATCTCCGGCTGGTTGCGGACCTGCACGATGCAGTAGACGGCGATCTTCTCGACGAGGCTCTCCTCGTCGACCTCGGCGACGACGCGGGCGGCGACGATGCGGTTCTTCGGCACCCGCAGAATGCGGACCGACACACGGCGGACGGCACCGTCGGGTTCCAGTTCGTGGAGATGGACGGCGTAGCCGGGCGGACTGGCCAGGGCCATGCGGATCAGGGACTCGACCCAGCCCTGCGCGGGCGTGGAGGTCTGCGGCCTGCTCACCGCCGTGGCGGCGGACGGACTGCCGGGAGCGAGGATGCTGTCCTTCTGGTGCTCGGTGAGGTGGGCGGCGAGATGGGCGGTCAGGTGCGCGCCCGGCGCCGCGGAGGCGGGTTCCTCGGCCGGGTCTTCGGGCAGCAGGATGAGCGGCAGGATCCGGCCACGGGCGCGTACCCGGTACAGAAGCGCTGACGCGTTCCGTACGACCCCGAGGGCGATCAGGGCGGCGACGGCCAGCAGGAACCAGTTCGCCACCGTGCCCAGGGCACGCACCACCGCGTCGTCCACACAGTTGCCCGCCCCCCGCTGTGTTCACCGGCCGTCGTGTGCCGATGTCATATCCACCTATACGCGGAACAAGCCATTCATCCGAGCGTGAGACTTTTTTGTCATCTCATCATCTTCATCGGACGCAGTCTCGTCCGACGGGTGGTGACGGGCTTCAGGGACGGGGCCACGGACGGCCGTCCAGCCGTTCGGTGTCGGCGCTGGAGCGCGGCGGGCAAGCGGCGAACCCGGTCCTCCCCAGAGACGTGCAACCTACATCTAATATGTGTCATACACACCTCATGTATGATGCATATCATTTCTCCGCACCCAGGCCCCACAGACACGTACGAGGAGCCCCCTATGGATGCCACCCAGGCATCGAGCCGCTCAGGCGGCGTGGTCGCCACCCTGGCCTTCGCAGGCATCACGGCAGCGATCATGCAGACCCTGGTGACGCCGCTGATCGCGGAGTTGCCGCAGCTCTTGGACACCACCTCGTCGAACGCGGCCTGGGTGATCACCGCCACCCTCCTGGTGGCCGCCGTCTTCGTGCCGGTCTCCGGGCGGCTGGGCGACCTCCTGGGCAAGCGCAGGATGCTCCTCGCCTGTTCGGTACCGCTGATCGTGGGCTCGGTGGTGTGCGCGCTGTCGTCCTCGGTCGTCCCCATGATCGTCGGACGGGGTCTGCAGGGCATGGGCATGGGCATGGTCCCGCTCGGCATCGCCCTGCTGCGCGACGTGGTCCCCACGGAGAAGCTGAGCTCCTCCATCGCGCTGGTCAGCGCGTCCATGGGTATCGGCGGCGGCCTCGGGCTGCCCATCGCCGCCGCGGTCGCCCAGTACGCGAACTGGCGGGTGCTCTTCTGGGGTGCCGCCGTCATGGCCGCGGTCGTGGCGACGCTCGTCTGGTTCCTGATCCCCGACATCCCCGCCCGCGCCGAGGGTCAGCGCTTCGACCTGCCCGGCGCGCTGGGTCTCGGCGCCGGACTCGTCTGCCTGCTGCTCGCGGTCTCCAAGGGTGCCGACTGGGGCTGGGGCTCGGCCACCACCGTCGGGCTGTTCGCCGCGGCCGTCGTGGTGCTGCTCGGCTGGGGAGCGTGGGAGCTGCGGACCCGCGACCCCCTGGTCGACCTGCGCACCACCGCCCGGCCGCGGGTGCTGCTCACCAACCTCGCCTCGGTCTTCGTCGGCTGCGCGATGTACGCGAGCATGCTGGTCCTGCCCCAGCTGCTGCAGTTCCCCGAGGCCACCGGATACGGACTGGGGCAGTCGATGCTCGCCGCCGGCCTCTGGATGGCACCCGGCGGCATCATGATGATGTTCGTCTCCCCGCTCGGCGGCAAGCTCACCGACGCCCGGGGACCGAAGTTCACCCTCATCTCCGGTGTCCTGGTCATCGCCGCCGGCTACGGTCTGGCCCTGGCGCTGATGGGGACCGCCTGGGGCCTGATGCTGGTCGGCATCGTGGTCAACAGCGGCGTCGGCCTCGCGTACGGAGCGATGCCCGCCCTGATCATGAGCTCGGTGCCGCTCTCCGAGACCGCCGCCGCCAACGGCTTCAACACGCTCATGCGCTCCCTCGGCACCTCGGTCGGCGCGGCCGTGATCGGGGTCGTCCTGGCCCAGATGACCACCACGCTGGGCGGATTCACCTTCGCCTCCGAGGACGGTTTCCGCACCAGCCTGATCATCGGCGGCGGGGTCGCGGTCGTCGCGGCGGTGATCGCGGCCACCATCCCGGCCGTCCGTGCCGCGACGGGCGGCGGCGACAAGGAGGCCACCACCGACGCCCGTGAGCAGCAGCTGGCGGTCGAGGCCTGAGCCAACCGGGCCGTGCCCGGCGGAGGCAGGACTCTCTCCGGCACGACGGCACGACGGCACGACGGGCCCCGGTTCTCACCTGCTCGCTACCCACGCGGCGCGACGGACCCGCCGACGCTCTCCGGCCGAGGACCACGCCCGCCCCCTGACGACCGAGGAAGCACTCGGGAGACCTGCCGGCGCCGCCTCTCCCCCGGTCCGCGCCGCCCCTCGCCCGGTCGGCGGCACTCGGTACCCCCGCGCCTGCGCACCGAGTGCCCCCGCCTCCGCGCGATGCTAGGTTCCCGTCCATGAACGAGGGACCCCGGCGCAGCGACACCGCCGACACGACGACGGTGAAGCCCCCCATGCGGGACGCGCTGGTCGCGGCGGCTTTCCAGCTGTTCCCGGAGCGCGGCTACGAGCAGACCACGGTCGACGACATCGTGACGCTCGCCGGGGTCGGCCGGCGGTCCTTCTTCCGCTACTTCCCGTCGAAGGAGGACGTGGTCTTCCCGGACCACGAGCGCTGCCTGGCCGACATGACCGCCTTCCTGGCGGCCGGCACCGACGAGGACGAACCGGTACGACGGGTCTGCGACGCCGCCCGGCTCGTGCTGCGCATGTACGCGGAGAACCCGACCTTCTCCGTGCAGCGCTACCGCCTCACCAAGAAGGTGCCCGGTCTGCGGGCGTACGAGCTGTCGGTGGTCTGGCGCTACGAGCGGGCCCTCGCGGAGTATCTGCGCGGGCGCTTCGACGGCCGCCCCGACGGCGCCCTGCGGGCGGACGTGATCGCCGCCGCCGTGGTCGCCGCGCACAACAACGCGCTGCGTTCCTGGCTGCGTTCGGCCGGGCAGGGCGACGCGGACAGCGCGGTCGACCACGCCCTCGGCCACGTCCAGGCCGTCTTCGGCACTCCTCCCGCCGGCGCTCCGGCCGAGGACCAGGAGGACGTGGTCGTCGTCATCTCCCGGCGCGGGGCGCCCATGTGGCGGGTCGTACGGGAGATCGAGGCCACGCTCGGACGGGACTGAGCGGGACGGGACGAGGGCGGACGCGACCCCGGCGGACGCGAACGAACCGGCGCGAACGAAGCGGCACGGTTGAACGGGCACGGCCGAGCGGGCACGGCCCGCCGGACAGGGTCGACCGGACCCGCCCCGCCGGACCCCGGCGAGCGGCGTGTCACGCGGACGGTGGAGATCCTCGCTCCGACCCGAGGGTACCGAGTGCCTTTACGAGTGGCACTGAGTGCCATACCCTGTGGCTCGTGCGTGGCGATCCACGCACCCCCACTCCGGCCGAGCGCAGGGAGATGACATCATGCACCATCCAGGACTCGCCCTTCATCCGGGCCCCGGGGCTTCGGCGGACGTGCTCGACGCCGACCCCGGACACCTCGCGCCGGGTGCCGCCGTGTTCGCCAACGACCCGTCGGAGAACGGCACTTCGGATGCGGACGCGCTGCTCTTCCAACGCTGCCGCTGGTGCGGCAGCGCGATGTACCAGCGCCTGCTGTGCCCGGTCTGCGCCGGCAGCGACCTGCGGACGGAGGCGAGCACGGGAACCGGTGTCGTCCGTCACGCGACCGTCGTCCACCGCAACACCCCGGCGGCACGGAACGTCTCCCTCGTCGAGATGGCCGAGGGCTTCACCGTCCGTGGCAGGGTCACGGGCCTCGCCACCGATGTGCACAGCGGCGACCGGGTCCAACTCACCACCGCCCAGGACCCGGTGCGCGGACAGCCGGTGTTCCAGCTCGTCGACGGGCCCTACCGGAGCCGGAGCTGACACTCCGTACCCCGGGAGACCGGACGGGCCGCCGTGCGCGACCGGTCCGCCCGAACCGCTCGCGGGCCGGACGCGCGTAAGGCCAGACCCGGCGTCACGGCACCGCGTGCCGTCGCCACCGCCTCCGGTCACGTCCGGCGAACGCCGTACCCCACCCGGGTGGAGCAGGACCGCGCGGCGGTTCATCGGGGCGACGGGTCACCGCGGACGTCGCCGTCGGGTCGGGATCACGCCTCCCCGCTCCGGGCGCCCCCTGCGGGACGGCCGGTACGGACGGGGGCCCGGCACCGGCCGGGCCCCCGTCCGTCCCTCACGGGGCCGGGGTGATCCGCAGTCCGACCGTCCCTTCCGGGCCGCGGCGCAGCCGGCTGCCGAAGAGGGTGAGGCGGCCGAGGATGCCGTACTTGCGTGCGATCATCCCGCGGTAGCGCGCCGTCGTGGTCGGGTCGACGATCTCCGCCGTGGCGGGAACCTGCTCGCCCGTCGGATTGCCGCGCACGTCGCAGGGGCCCACGAGCACGTCCGACCGGTTGCGGATCCGCTTCACCTTCCAGGAGTCCGCGACGGTCCAGGCGCAGAGCGCGTCACCGTCCCTCACCACCCACACCGGCGTCGGGACGCCCGTGCCGTTCTTCCGGTAGCTCGTGATCAGAAGGAACTTGCCCGAAGCGAGCGTGTCGAGCCTTGTCTCGTCCATGACGGGAGTCTAGGCAATCCGAACTCAGGACAGCTGTCCATCGTAGTCGGGCAGCTTGAAGGTGCGCTCGGCGTGGCCCCCGACGAGGTCGGAGTCGTTGTTGCCGACATTGGCGATGATCGTGTAGCCGAGGGACTCGATCTGTGCCCGCTTGGCGGTCTTGTAGGCGCTGACCTCGTCGAACAGGTCGGGCAGATCACGCGTGTACAGGCCGGAGACGGGATAGCCGACGGACGTCAGGTTCCACTTGGTCTCGGCGCCGATGATGCCCGGCCGCGCGCTGATGAAGAAGACGTCGACACCGCGGGAGCGCGCGTAGCGGGCGAGGTCGAGCGACGGCGCGATGGCCGGCGTGGGCAGCTGGTACCAGGGGTGGAAGTCCGTCTCCAGCGAGGTGTTGTCGATGTCGAAGACGACGGCCAGCTTCTGCCCGGCCGCGTCGGCGGTGCGCTGGCGGACGTAGGGCACCGCCTGGTCGAGCGCGGTCCTGACGTCCTGCTGCCAGGTGGCGTAGTCGACGTCGGCCGCCTGCGTCGCGGCCACCGCCGTCCGGGCCGGAGCCGCGGCGGCGGCCCCGGCGGCCGTGACCGTCCCTCCGACACCCAGCGCGACGACCGCAGAGAGCGCGCCGATCCGGCGGCCCACACCACGTCCAGTCATACTCGTCCCCTTTTCACAGCTCATCCGGTCGGAGCGGTGCAGGCGCCTCGGCCGACACCGCGCGACCGATGATCGTGCCTAAGGATGGACGAAAGGGGAAGGCGGAATTACTGATCGGTAGAGAAAATCGTGGCCCTCGTCCGCACCACCGTCCTGCGGTGGCAGACCGGGACGACCCGTGTGAGCCTTGGCTCGCGGGCGGCGGACCACGGTGTCGGCACACGGAGAGAGGCATCACGGATGGACGCACCGAACATCGTGATCGTCGGCGGAGGCTTCGCCGGAGTCGAGTGCGCTCGGGGCCTGGAGCGCGCGCTCGGACCGGGCGCCGCCCGGATCACCCTGGTCAGCCCCACCGACTACCAGCTCTACCTGCCGCTGCTGCCACAGGTCGCCGCGGGGGTCGTCACCCCGCAGTCCGTGGCACCCTCGCTGCGCCGCATCCTGCGCCGCACGGAGCTGCTGCCCGGGACGGTGGCCGGCGTCGATCCCGCCTCCAAGGTGTGTGTCGTCCGCAAGATCACCGGCGAACTCACCGACCTGCCCTACGACTACCTCGTCCTCACCCCGGGCAGCGTGACCCGCACCTTCGACATTCCCGGCCTGCTCGACGAGGCGCGCGGCATGAAGACGCTCGCCCAGGCCGTCTATCTGCGCGACCATGTGATCGCCCAACTCGACCTGGCGGCGGCCACGTCGGACGAGGCCGAGCGCGCGGCGCGGCTGCAGTTCGTGGTGGTCGGCGGCGGTTACGCGGGCACCGAGACCGCGGCCTGCCTGCAGCGCCTGACCACCGCCGCGTCGAAGCGCTACCACCCGCGCCTCGATCCGGGCCTCATCCAGTGGCATCTGCTCGACGTCGCCCCCAAGTTGCTGCCGGAGCTGGGCGACAAGCTCGGGGCGAGCGCGCTGCGCATGCTCACCGAGCGCGGGGTGCAGATCTCGTTGAAGACGTCCGTGGCCTCGGTCACCGAGGACAAGGTGACCCTGACGGACGGCCGGGTGCTGCCGTCGAGGACGCTGGTGTGGACCGCCGGTGTCGCGGCGAGCCCGCTGGTCGACTCGCTGGGCGCGGAGACGGTACGCGGCCGCATCCTGGCCGCCCCGGACTGCACGGTGCCCGGCATGGACGGGGTGTTCGCGCTGGGCGACGCGGCCGCCGTGCCCGACCTCGCCAAGGGTGACGGCTCGTACTGTGTGCCCACCGCGCAGCACGCCGCCCGTCAGGGCCGCCACACGGCGAAGAACCTGACGGCGTTGCTCGAGGGGCGGCCGACCACGCCGTACGTGCACAAGGACCTCGGCCTGGTGGTCGATCTGGGCGGGCACGACGCGGTGTCGAAGCCTCTCGGCATCGATCTGCGGGGAGTGCCCGCGCAGGTGGTGGCCCGCGGGTATCACCTGTACGCGCTGCGCACGGGCGCCGCCCGGTTCCGTACGAGTGCCAACTGGCTCCTCAACGCGGTCGCCGGCGACGACTTCGTCCGCACGGGCTTCCTCGCCGAACGCAAGGGAACGCTGCGGGACTTCGAACACACCGACACGTATCTGACCCCCGAGGCGGTGGCGGCCCGCACGGGCTCCTAGCCCGGTGCCCCGGTGCCCGCAGGGCTCCCGGGTCGGTCTTCGGCGCCGCCCTCCAGCAGTGCGAGGTAGCGGCGGCCGAAGAGGTAGGCGTCGCCCGGCCAGCGGGCCGACAGGTAGGCGCCGTCCTGGACGACGAATGCGTGGGTGTCGTCGGCCGCGGTGCCACGGCGGGTGAGGGTCCGGGGGCCGCGGGAGAACTGCGCGGCCGGGTCGGCGAGCGCCGCCCTGACCTCGTCCTCCACGTAGGCCGGATAGGTGCGGTAGTAGCGGCCGCGGCGCCAGGCGGTGGTGAAGTAGGCGCTGCGTTCCATGTACTTGGGCAGGCAGGTCGTGCGCCGCCCGGCCAGGACGCTGCTGCCCGTGGCCGGGTCGAGCGAGCGGGCGAGCACCAGGACTCCGTGGCAGATCGCGCCGACGGGCCGTCCCAGCGCCCAGAAGCGGGCGACCTGTCGCTGGAGCGCGTCGGATCCGAGGTACTGCCGCATGCCGGGCGCGTGTCCCCCCGGCAGGAGCAGACCGTCGAAGTCGCCGACGGCCACGTCCTCCCAGGACACGGTCGCGGTGAACTCCGGTGCGCCGGTGAGCTGTCGGTAGTGGCGCCGGGGTACCTCCTCGGCGCCCAGCCGCCCGAACAGCACGCCCGTGAGCAGCAGCGGGTCGGCCGCCGGACGGGTGCCCGCCCGCTCGGTGGCGAACACGACCTCGTGTCCCGCCTCGGTGAGGATCCGCCAGGGCACGGCCACTTCCGTGACGTCGGCATCGCGGTCGGGGACCGGCATCAGCACGCGCATGCGGTCATCATGCCAGGCGGCGGGAGCCCTTCCCGGGGCCGGTCCCGGCCGCCGAACTCCCGCTGTACGGACGGCATCACGCGGTGGGGCGGGGGCCGGTGAGCTGCGTGGTCGCCGTGGTGGACGGGGCGGCGCGCACGATGTGAACCGGAGACCGGTCCGGCGGTGAACGCGGCGGCACGGACGCACGTATGGAAGGAGGGCCCACGACCGGGGCCCCGGCGGTGGTGACACCGTGCCGTACGGCTTCGGGAGCCCATGCATGAGGCACGCACGACGACGGATCGTCCGACGGGGGGCGCGCTTCGCCGCCGTCGGCGGGCTCCTCTGCGGCGGGCTGATGGTGACGCACGCCATGGCGAGCGAGCCGTCCGCCGCGTCGCGTGCGCCGGAGAGCGCCGCACAGCTCGCCGCGGCCAAGGGCGCCGGACTGGTGTCACGTCTCGGCACCTCACGTTCGGCGGGCAGCTGGATCGCCGGCGACGGCCGTCCCGTCGTCGCGGTGACCGACTCGACGGCGGCCGCCGAGGTGAAGAGAGCAGGAGCCCGCCCGAAGGTCGTGCGGCACAGCATGCGGGACCTGAAGTCCGTGACGCAGGCGCTCAAGTCGGCGCCGCGGGTGGCCGGCACCGCCTGGGCGATGGACTACGTGAACAACGAAGTGGTGGTGCAGGCCGACAGCAGCGTCTCCGCCTCCGACTGGTCGCGGATGACGAAGCTGGCCCAGAGCATGGGGAGTTCGGTCCGTATGGAGCGAACCCAGGGCACGTTCACCACGCGGTTGAACGCGGCGCAGCCGATGTTCTCGACCGGCGGGCGCTGCTCGGCGGGGTTCAACGTGACGAACGGGAGGAACGAGTTCATCCTGACCGCCGGACACTGCGGGCCGGCCGGTTCGGTCTGGTTCTCCGACAACCAGGGCACCAAGCAGCTCGGGCAGACGATCACCACGGCGTTCCCCGGCAACGACTTCTCGCTCATCCAGTACAACAACGGCGAGAACGACACCGGCAACAACGTCGTCTCGATCGGTGGCGGCAAGGGCGTCGAGATCCTCGGGGCGGCCGACGCGACCGTCGGGCAACGGGTCTTCCGCAGCGGCAGCACGAGCGGGCTCCACGACGGACGGGTGAAGGGGCTCGACGCGACGGTCAACTACCCCGAGGGCACCGTGACCGGTCTGATCGAGACCGACGTGTGCGCCGAACCGGGCGACAGCGGCGGGCCGTTGTTCTCCGAGGGGATCGCGCTCGGCGTGACGTCCGGGGGGAACGGCGACTGCTCAACGGGTGGTACGACGTTCTTCCAGCCCCTCACCAGGGCGATGACGGCGCTCGCCGTGAAACTGACCGGACCGGGCGCCCAGGGCCGGGGGGCGGCAGCGGCCCCCGCCCAGAACTCCCCCGCCCCCGCGGCCTCCCAGGGAACCGCCGTGGCACCGGGGTCGGTGCAGGCCGTGGGGTCCGGGAACCCCGTGTCGCTCCTCGACCGGCTGACCGACCCTCAGAACATCGGCCCGGGCCTGCTGGTGATCGCCGGAAGCGTCATCGCGCTGGTCGCCACGCGGTACATCCGGACGGAACAGGACCGCAATCGCTACCGGCGGCAGTACTCGCAGAGCTGGGGCTGAGGCAGGACCACAACGGAGCAGCCGGAGGACTCGGGGGAGCCGGGAGAGGACCCGGGTCCCCGTCCGTCACCGGCGCGCGGGGCGGCCGAGCGGGGTCAGGCCGCCTGGGTCGGCGACGTGGGAGCGGCCTCGGCCCACTCCAGGACGAGCCGCTGGTACTCCCGGCGCTCGTCCCCGCTCAGCGTCCCACCGGCACGGAACCAAAGGGCCCGGATCTCCTCGTTGACATCGGTGGCGGAGCGCACGGAGTCGCTTTCAGGAGTGGTGGACATGGTGTGAAGCATACGGGCCCCGTAGTGAAGGCGATGTGAGTAAAGGTACACGTGGCGACATTACGGACCGTGAACCTGATCACTCATTCGTCGGCCGGCCCCAGGACGAGCACCTGGATCGCCAACACGGCCGCTCCGCGCGCCCAGTCGTGGAAGTCGGAGACCTTCGTCTCCAGATCGACGGGGTCGGCCAGTGGATGCCGGTGGGTGAGGACGGTCTCCTCGACGACCCGGCCCGCCACGTCGACGAGGCCGACCCCCTCCCCGGCGAGCAGGATCTTCCGGGGCATGGCGAAGTTGGCGATCTGCGCGACCAAAACGCCCAGCGCGCGGGCCGCCTCGTCGACGACACGGGCGCAGACGGGATCGCCCGCGGCGGCACGGGCGAGGATCTCCTCGTACGTCGCGTCCCGCCCGGTGGCCGCCCGGACCTGGTAGCGGATGCTGGGGACGGTGAGGAACGAGACGGCGCTGCCGCGCTCCCCGTCGGGACCGAGGGGGCCCTGCGGACTCACCATCCACCGGCGGCCGACATCGCGGCCGTCCTCGGGCGAGGGCACCCGCCGGCCGCCCAGGACGAGGCCGTAGCCGATCCCGGCACCGATGGTGAGGACCGCGAAGCGGTCGAGCCCACGGCCCGCGCCGAACCAGGTCTCCGCCTCGACGAGCGCGGCGACGTCGTTCTCCACGACCACGGGCAGCCCGGTGCGCTCCTCGACGAGTCCGGCCAGCGGGACGTCGCTCCAGCCGAGGAAGGCGGACTCGACGACGACCGCCCGCTTCTCGACCCGGCCTCCGACACCGATGCCGATACCGGCCGGCTCCGGGAAGGCGCGCCCGAACTCCTCGGTCATCTCCCGCACGAGGTCGGCGACTTCGGCGGGATCGTGGGTGGTGAGCGGGCGGTCGTGACGGGCCACCACCTCGCTGCGCAGCGTGGTGACGACGCCGTAGACCCGGTCCTCGGTGATCTTGATCCCGATGAACGCGCGGGACCCGGTGTCGATGTCGAGGGGCTGCGACGGACGCCCCTGGCGCACGACGGGCCCCTCCCCCGCACCGGCGGCCTCGATCAGCAGGCCCGACTCGGTCAGCGGCTTGGTCAGCCGGGTGAGGCTGCCCGCCGAGAGGTGGAGCCGGCGCGCGAGCTCGCTGCGCGACAGCGGTCCGTGCGCGAGCACCTCGATCGCCACGGCCCGTTCCCCCGGGCTCAGCGGCAGCCAACTGGCGGCGGTGGGTGGGGTCATACGTGTCGGACTCCCTCAGGATTTCCTTTTGCCCCGGAAGTATTCATCGCACTCCGGGCCCTTCAGTCTCGCTCCGGGCAGGGCGCGCGGCACCCTTGACGAAAAGATTCTTCCACGACGAAAGTAAGCGGCCGGGTGAAGCGCGGCAACGTGCGCCCCCGACGACCGTCACCCACCGCCGGACCGCCCGGTCTCCGACCAGTGAAGGACACGCATCCATGACGTTCTCCCTCGGCATCGTCGGCGCCGGGCAGTTCTCCGGGCAGTTCGCCCGGCTGTTCCTCGCCCACCCCGGCGTCCATGAGGTCCACGTCACCGACCTCCTGCCCGAGCGCGCCGAGCGGCTGGCCGCCGCCGAAGGGCTGTCCGGCACCTTCCCCTCGTACGAGGCGATGCTGGAGTCGAAGGCCGTGGACGCGGTCGCGGTCTTCACCCAGCGCTGGACCCACGGCCCGCTGGTGCTGCAGGGCCTGAACGCCGGCAAGCACGTGTACTCGGCGGTGCCGATGGCGGTCACCACGGAGGAGATCGCGGCGATCATCGCCGCCGTACGGGACACCGGGCTGACGTACATGATGGGCGAGACCAGTCAGTACAACCCGGCCACCGTGCACGCCCGCAACCAGATCGCCGAGGGTGCCTTCGGCCGGCTGTTCTACGCGGAGGGCGACTACGTCCACGACATGGACCTCGGGTTCTACGACGCGTACCGGTACAGCGGCGGCGAGAACTGGAAGGCGACCGCCAGCTATCCCCCGCTCCTCTACCCGACGCACTCGGTGGGCGGGGTGCTCGGCGCCTGGCGGACGCACGCGGTGAGCGTGTCCGCGATCGGTGTGCGCGACGAGCGCGGGGACGGCGTCTTCGACAAGGAGGTCAGTCGGTTCGGCAACGACTTCTCGAACGCGACCGCGCTGTTCGAGGTGGCGGGCGGCGGCTCGTTCCGTACCAACGAGTTCCGGCGGGTCGGCTATCCCTCGCACATCCGGGAGTCGCGTTTCCGGTTCTTCGGTACCGACGCGAGCATGGAGCAGCTCGCCACGGTGAGCTTCTGGCAGGACAAGAAGGGCGTGCGGGACATCACCGAGCTGCTGGAGCCCAAGCCGACGCTGGCGCACGACGATCCGTCGCTCCAGCACATCGCTCCGGCCCTGCGGGCGGCGTTCACCTCCGGGTCGGCGCCCGTCCACGACCGGGCCCGGCTGCCCCGGGTCTTCGACCGGCTCCCCAACGGCCACGAGGGCAGCCACCACTTCCTCGCGGACGACTTCGTGACCGCGGTCAACACCCGCACCCTGCCGTCGGTGAACGCCTGGGTGGCCGCCCGCTACACCCTGCCGGGCATCGTCGCGCACGAGTCCGCGCGGCAGGGCGGGGTCAGGCTGGAGATCCCGGACTTCGGGGATGCGCCCGAGGCGTGAGGCCCCGGTCCGCGGCGAGCCGGGCACGACACGGTGCCCGGCTCGGGGGTGTGCCGGCCGTCCCGGTCAGGTGCCCGGCTTGCGGCCGTACACGTAGACGTCGTCGCCGTTCTTCAGGAGCGACCAGTACTTCTTCGCGGTCGCCGGGGTCATGTTGACGCAGCCGTGCGAGCCGGGCGGGTTCCACATGGACAGACCGACCGAGTGGAAGGCCTGGCCGCCGTCGAAGAACTGGCTGTACGGCATCGACACGTTGTAGATGCTCGACACGTGGTCGATGTCACGCCAGTAGATCTTCTTCAGACCGGTGCGGGTCTCGTACCCGTCGCGACCGGTACGGACCGGCACCGGACCGTAGACGAGCCTGCTGCCGTCCTGGATCCAGCTGAGCTGGAGCGTGAGGTTGACGCAGGCTATGCGGCCCTTGTTGACGGGGCACTTGCCGTCCTTGTTGGGCTTGGTGCCGACGGCCTTCTGCTTGTTCATGAGGTCCATCACGCCCCAGGTGACGGATCCCGCGTACCCCGCGTTCGGGGTGATGCCGTGCTTGGTCTGGAAGGCCTGGATCGCCTTGCAGTCGGCGGTGGACTGCCTGCCGTCGACCGGACGGCCGAGGAACTTCTCCACCTGCTTCTGATACGGCCCGGTCTGTGTCGTACAGCTCGCGGCCTGCGCGGGCGCCGTGCCCATCGCGAGCGCCAGCGGTGCGACAAGTCCGGTGATCCCCAGCGCGACGGCTCCCCGTCTGCGTACGTCACCCATGGCGGGCCCTTCCCTCTGCATGTCTTCGTGGTGATTCCTGCGGTTTCCGTCTGCTAGACACGCGTCGGCGCGCTTACGTTGCGCGGCGGACCGGGCTGCGACGAAACGGTGACATTGACCGTGGGAATCGATCGCCCCCTCGCGGTGCGGCGTTGAACCCCGGGGGCGCAGGAGCGGACCCGCTCCAGTCGTCGATGAAGTATGCCTCGGGCCGTCCGACAGGGGCGAATCCGGCCTCCGTCGCCTCAAGAGTCGACATGAATCAACAAGTCGCTTTTGCGGCTTTTCATGCATTTTTTCGCTGGCGACGGCACACAGAAGGGGCGTGCCACCGACCGTCGGTCGGTGGCACGCCCTCAGGGAAGCTGCCGGACGGATTCGCTACCGCGCCCGTCCGGCGGTGATGTCAGTGACGGTCCGAGCCGCGGCCGAAGGTGCCCTGGTGGCTGCCGGGAAGCATCTGGCCGCGACCGAGCTGACCGACCGGCAGCTCGTTGCCGCGACCGACGTGACCGACGGGCAGCTCGTTGGTCCGGCCGACGTGACCGACCGGCAGCTCGTTGGTCCGGCCGACGTGACCGACCGGCAGCTCGTTGGTCCGGCCGACGTGACCGACCGGCAGCTCGTTGGTCCGGCCGACGTGACCGACCGGCAGTCCGGTGCCGCGACCGACCGGCAGCTCGTTGACGCGGCCGTTGTGACGGCCCGGGAGAACCGGACCACGACCGATGGGGCCGATCGGCAGCACGTGGCCACGGCCGTGGTGACGGCCGGGAAGCACCGGGCCGCGGTTGTGGTGGCGACCGGGCAGGATGTGCCCACGGCCGAAGTGGCGACCGGGAAGGACGTGACCGCGCCCGAGCCCGCGGCCCCAGCTCACGACGTCGATGACACGGTCCCTGTCGTTGCGCAGCGTCGCGGTGTCGGAGCGGTTGTCCCACGCGTAGGTACGGCGGTCCTGGTAGACGTCGCGGACGGTGTCACGCCCCACACCCGTGTGGACCCGCACCGTTTCACGGCCGCCCAGACGCAGGTGGAACTCGTACGCGCGACCGTCACGGCCCTCCAGCGTCCACCCGTTCAGGTTCACGCCGTAGCGGCCCGTGTTCGTCACGTCCACCCACTCCTTGTTCAGCGACCAGTTGCTCCCCGAGTCCCAGCCCGGAGAGTCGTACTGGACATCACTGATCTGCACCTGCGCACGGAACGGGAGCCGCCCCTGGTCCGCGGACGCCGGCAGCGCCGCCACACCCACCACCACACCGGCAGCCACCGCGACCGCAGCAGCACGACGAACCATCACAGACTGCGAAACAGACACGAACGCCCCCTAGAGGGAACGGGCGGACCACTCGTGAGGATCCGCGGATTCGAACCCCGGCCCGCTGGCCGAGAAGTACACTCTCGCCCTCCACCACGCCGTCGGAGCCCACCACCCGCACGGCATTACCGACCGACAACACGACCATGACTCTCGACTGTAATCTACATCTATCACCCGATATGCCCGTATAAGAGCCAATTACCCTTGCTCTGCGGGGAATCGACCGGAACGGCACTCGCGCCTCACCCCTCCCTTCACCCGAAAGTGAGTAACAGCCGCCACGGCGCCCACGCGGCCAACCGAGGGAAGCCCCGAACACCCGTCCAGAACGTGAGGGCCCCGGCGTCATGGAGCGGTCGGGGGACCCCGCACCACCGGAGCACACGGGCGGGACACCGGCCGGGGGGCGGGGAGGACGGCGGTGGGGCGGGCGTCGCCGGCCGGGTGGCCGCCCCGCGGACCGCGGGACGACTTCGCCCGCGGACGGTCAGCGGACGTCACGCCCGCGGACAGATTCGGCCGTTGTGAAGCCAGTAAGCGACATGGCGGGGCGGGCTCCGCCCCATTCCGCTGGGATGGCCCGATTCAGAGCGAACAGGACACCTGGGGCGGACATGGGCGACTTCGTCGGATCGCATTCAACTCGACCCGCGGGTAACGCCCTCCAGCAGTCGTGCCGGTGCGGGAGCCGGCTCGGCGCGGCGGCACCCAGAACTGCGGAGGAACGCTTTCGCGCGCTCCTCGAGGCCGCACCCGACGCCATGGTCATCGTCGACGACACCGGCACCATCAGACTCGTCAACGCACAAACCGAATCCCTCTTCGGCTACCGACGCGAAGAACTCCTCGGCCACCCCGTCGAAATCCTCGTCCCCGGCCGCTTCCGCACCCACCACACCCAACACCGCGACAACTACGCCAACAACCGCCAAGTACGCCCCATGGGCGCCGGACTCGAACTCAACGGCCTCCGCAAAAACGGCACCGAATTCCCCGTAGAAATCAGCCTCTCCCCCCTCGAAACCACCGACGGCCTCCTCCTCTCCGCCGCCGTCCGCGACGTCAGCGACCGCAAAGCCGCCGAAGAACGCTTCCGCGCACTCCTCGAAGCCGCACCCGACGCCATGGTCATCGTCGACGACACCGGCACCATCAGACTCGTCAACGCACAAACCGAATCCCTCTTCGGCTACCGACGCGAAGAACTCCTCGGCCACCCCGTCGAAATCCTCGTCCCCGGCCGCTTCCGCACCCACCACACCCAACACCGCGACAACTACGCCAACAACCGCCAAGTACGCCCCATGGGCGCCGGACTCGAACTCAACGGCCTCCGCAAAAACGGCACCGAATTCCCCGTAGAAATCAGCCTCTCCCCCCTCGAAACCACCGACGGCCTCCTCCTCTCCGCCGCCGTCCGCGACGTCAGCGACCGCAAAGCCGCCGAAGAACGCTTCCGCGCACTCCTCGAAGCCGCACCCGACGCCATGGTCATCGTCGACGACACCGGCACCATCAGACTCGTCAACGCACAAACCGAATCCCTCTTCGGCTACCGACGCGAAGAACTCCTCGGCCACCCCGTCGAAATCCTCGTCCCCGGCCGCTTCCGCACCCACCACACCCAACACCGCGACAACTACGCCAACAACCGCCAAGTACGCCCCATGGGCGCCGGACTCGAACTCAACGGCCTCCGCAAAAACGGCACCGAATTCCCCGTAGAAATCAGCCTCTCCCCCCTCGAAACCACCGACGGCCTCCTCCTCTCCGCCGCCGTCCGCGACGTCAGCGACCGCAAAGCCGCCGAGGAGCGGATCAACGAGCTGGCCGGGCTCGTGGAGTCGTCCCAGGACGCGATCCTGGCCAAGACCCTCGACGGCGAGATCACCTACTGGAACGCGGCGGCGCAACGGCTGTACGGCTACGTCCCGTCGGAGGTGATGGGCCGCCATGTCTCCATGCTCGCTCCGTCCGAGCACCAGGACGAGATCGACGCCCTCCTCGAACGGCTGGGCACCGGGGAGAGGGTGGAGCACTTCGAGACGCTGCGGCTCACCCGCTCCGGTCAGCTGATCGACGTCGACATCACGCTGTGGCCGACCCGGACGGCGGACGGCACGGTCGTCGGCGCGTGCGCGATCGTGCGGGACATCGCCGACCGCAAGCGTGCCGAGGCCGAGCTGACCGCCCTCTACGAACAGCAGCGGCACATCGCGCTGACCCTGCAGCGCAGCCTGATGGGCACGCCACCGGCGATTCCCGGTCTCGCCACGGCCAGCCGGTACCGGCCCGCCACCCAGGGGGCGGGCGTGGGCGGCGACTGGTTCGACCTCATCCCCCTGGGGGCCGGCCGGGTCGGAGTCCTGATCGGCGACGTGATGGGGCGCGGTCTGGAGGCGGCGGCCGTCATGGGCCAGCTGCGCTCCGCCGCCCACGCCCTGGCCAAGACCGGCATGCAGCCGCGTCAGCTCATGCAGGCCCTCGACGCCTGTGTCGCCGACCTCGGCGTGCCGGACCAACTGGTCACCTGCTGCTATCTGGTGATCGCCTCGGACGCGGGCGAGGTGACGATCTGCTCGGCCGGACACCTGCCCACCCTCGTCGCCACCCCCGGCGACGGCGCCCGCCCGCTCCCGGTCCCGGTGAACGCGCCGCTCGGCGTCGGCGGCGTCCTGTACCAGCAGTCCAGCGTGGTCATCCCGCCCGGCGCCACGCTCGTGCTCTACACCGACGGGCTGATCGAGACCCCCGGCAGTGACATCGAGGACCAGCTCGCCAAGCTCACCGGTACGTTGAGCCGGTTGTTCACGACCGGCCCGGACCTGGAGGCGGCGGCCGACCATGTCCTGGCCGCCCTCCTGCCCGACCCGGAGAGCCACAACGACGACGTCACCCTGCTGCTGGCTCGGCTGCCCGCCGCCCCGCTGGCCTCGGTCACCACCGGCCTGCCCGCCGTCCCGGAGTCCGTGCCCGAGGGACGCGCCTTCCTGGTCAAGGCCCTCACCGCCTGGGACTGCCCCGGCCCCGCGGACGACGCGCGGCTGCTGCTCTCCGAGGTGCTGACCAACGCGGTGCAGCACGCCCAGGGCCCCCTCCGCCTGCACGTGAGCCGGACCACGACCGAACTCACCGTGGAGGTCGCCGACCGCAGCCCGCAGCTGCCCCAGCCACGGCCGGCGGCCGAGGACGCGGAGTCGGGCCGCGGTCTGCTCCTGGTCCGCGCCCTCGCCGACGACTGGGGCGTGCGGCCCACCGACGAGGGCAAGACGACCTGGTTCACCCTCGGTCTCTGACCCGGGCCGCCCCGGAGTCCGGGGAAACGACCCTCCGGCCCGGCTGTCGGCCGGGGCCTCCCCCGGACGGGCCGTCGCGTTCCTGTCGCGGCGGCGCGGTCGTCTCCGGCCGGGGGGCGGATCGCGGGCCGTCGGCTCGGGGCGTGGGCCGGCCGTGGTAATGCGGTGGCGAGTCCAGCCAGTAGGCGCCGAGGAGAGCGGCGAGAACCAACTGCTGCGGAGCGGAGTCCTGTCGGATAGTCACGGGGATACAACGATATCTACACACGAAAGTCACATAGGGTCAGCGGTTCCTTACCGGTGCGGCCTTGGCGAGTTCGGCGGTGAACTGCGCTCCGGCGAGCAGGGCGAGATTGGACAGCCACAGCCAGACGAGGAAGACGACGGCCCCGGCCAGCGAGCCGTACAGCCTGCTGTAGTTGCTCAGCGCCGAGGCGTACAGGGCGAAACCCGCGGAGACCGTGAGCCACAGGGCGGCGGCCAGGACGCCGCCGGGCAGGCTGAGAGCGCGGCGGCGGGCGGGAGGGGGGCCGGCGTGGAAGACCACGACCACCAGAAGGACCACGAGACACAGCAGCATCGGCCAGCGCAGCAGGTTCCATGCCAGGGCCGCGGTGGCGTCGAGTCCGAGGGCGTGCCCCAGCCCCTCGGCGACGGGTCCGGTCAGCAGCAGCAGGAGGGCACTGACCACCAGCAGGCCGAGCAGCGTCAGGGCCGTCAGCACGATGCGGTGCGCCGTGCGCCAGGCGGACCGCGAGTCCTTGACCCGGTGCATGCGGTGCAGGGCGCGGCGGAACACGGCGAGGTAGCTGATGGCCGACCACAGCGCGCTCGCGGACCCCGTGACGAGCAGGGTCCAGGCGGCCGAGCGTTCGCGCAGCGTCCCGGCGAGCACCCTGTGCAGTTCGGCCCCCGACTGCGCGGGCGCGTGGGAGGTGACGTGCTCGGTGAACTGTTCCGCGGTGTCCGGGCTGATCAGACCGAACGCGATGACCATGACCAGCAGGGCGGGCAGCACGGTCAGGATCGCGTAGTAGGTCAGCGCCGCCGCCCAGTCGGAGACGTCGTCGTTCCACATCGACACCGGTGTGCGGCGCAGCGCGGGCCACCAGGCGGCGGGCGGCCGGAGCGCGGCCGGGCGGGTCGCGCGCAGGGGCCGGGCGTCGGCGAGGCCGTCCGTACGGGGGTCAACGGACATGGGGGCTCCGGTGCGCGCGGGCGCTGAAGCGCACCCTGGTGACGAGACGGTAGGGGGTCATGGCCGCCTGCGCCTCCGCCACCAGGGCGTCGACGGCGGGCAGTACGGCGGCGGGGGTGGTGTCCGCGTCCAGCCGGACGCGCAGCAGGACGTCGAGGCGTCGGCGACGGGCCGACCGCACCCGGACATGGGAGCCTGCGATGCCGGTGACCGCCTCCACGCGGCTGTTCAGGACGTCCACGAGGGCCCGGATGCGCAGGGCGCCGTCCGGCACCGGCAGTGGCAGTCGGGTGCGGACGCCGGCCCGGAACCGGCCGACGCACCAGAGCGCGCACAGACCACTCGCGAGGACCGAGCCGGCCAGGACGCCGACGCCCCGTTCGCGCAGGCCGGACAGGGTGGCCGGATCGAGCAGCGCGCCGTCGGGTCGTACGGTGGGCCACCAGGCGGGCAGGTGGGCGGCGACCGGTCCGCCGGTCGCGACGAGCAGGGTGCCGGCGAGCAGGGCGCTCGCACCGACGACGGCCGGCACGATCCGGTTGACCGCCGCGCGGGGCTGTCGCATCAGCCTTCGTCCTCTTCTCCGGGTGTGTGCGCCGGTGTCACCGGGGCGGTCGGCGGTCCTTCGGCCTCGGGCCGCGGCGGCCGCCACAGCGGTTCCGTGCGCACCATGATCCTCACCCGTGGGGCGAGCCGCGGCCGCCAGCCGCCGAGAACCCGGCGGGTCGCGGCGGCGACCTCGTCGTGCGCGGTGCCCCGGTCGCCGAACACGAGGCCCGCCCGTACGACGACACGGCAGCGTCGTACCCGCACCGCCACGGGACCGATGCCCGGGACGTCGGCGACGGCGTCACGGACCGACGCGGCGACGGCCGAGCGGTCCGCCGCCGCGTCCAGAGACGTGCCGGGCGCGGAGAGGGTGAGCAGCCGGCGCCGTCCGGGGGTGACGGCGAGGACGGTGAGCCACAGGCCGAGCAGGGCAAGGCCGCCCCCGGCGAGGACGACCTGGGTGTCGCCTGGGCCGTGTCCGGTCAGCCAGTTCAGCGTTCCGGTGCGCCAGGCCGCGGCCGGACGGTGCGCGACCCGGACCCGGATCATGTCGAGGGCCACCGCGCCGAAGGACACCGCGCCCATGAGCATGACGGCGGTCATCGGGACGCGGCGCCGCGACCATCGGCGGCGCGGGGCCCGGCGGTCGCCGCCCTCGGAGCGCGGCGCGGAAACGGACGACGCGGAAACGGACGGCGTGGAAGCGGACAACGCGGGCGAGAACGGCGCGGAAACGGACGGCGTGGGAAGCGGCGGCATGCCGTCCGGAGCGGTCGTCCCGGACGGAACCGTCAGGGTGTCGACGCTGATCCGCCGGAGGGACACGTCGAGTCCGGTCAGCTCCCGCGTGCGCTCGGACACGTGCCGCCGGACCTCGCGCGCGGTCTCGGCCACGGGCAGCGGATAGGGCAGGGACACGCCGAGTGCCACGTCCGCCCGCCGTCCGTGGACCGCGGCCGACACACGGGAGGCGGTCACCGGGCGGCCGGGCAGGGCCTCGCTCGCGGCCCGCTCCGCGATCCTGCGGACGGCCTTGTCGGAGACGGTGGTGGTACCCGGTCGGGCGGCGGGGACGCTCATCGACGGCCCCGCCCGTACAGGTCCCGGAGATCCTGTGCCCGGCCGCCGCCCTCGATCCAGAGGCCCACGGCGTAGCCGATCGCGCCCAGCGCGGCCACCAGCAGGAACGCACCGAACCCGCCGAAGTAGCCGGCGAACGCCAGCGCCATGCCCGCGATCATTCCGACGAACGCTGTACTCATCCTTCTCCACCTCTCACCCGGTCATCCACCGGTACGTGCGCTCCGGGGCCGTACGGCCGTTCACTCCACCCGGGAGCCGGCGGGCACGTCGTCGGTCTCGTCGTCGAGCAGGTGGACGTCGTTGACGGTCACGTTGACCTCGACCACCTCCAGGCCGGTGACACGTTCCACCGCCGAGATGACGTTCTCGCGCACGTCGCGGGCCACGTCGGTGATGGGCACCCCGTACTCGACGACCAGGTCCAGGTCGATCGCGGTCTGCCGTTCCCCGACCTCGACCTTGACGCCGCGGCCCACGTTCGGACGCCCGCCGGGCACCCGGTCGCGGACCGCGCCGATGGTGCGCGACAGTCCGCCGCCCATGGCGTACACACCGGGGATCTCCCGCGCGGCCGTGCCCGCGATCTTGACCACGACCACGTCGGCGATCGAGGTGCGCCCCCGGGTGGCGGCGGGCTCGTCGGCGCCCGGGGCACCGCCCTGCAGCGCGGTCGTGCCCTGCGGCGGCTTCGTACCCGACAGGCCGGTGACGGCCGCGGGCGCCGGGCCGGTCGTGGAGCCGGGGGCGGTCGTCCCGGCCGTGGGGGCGGGGTGCGTGGTCATGGGATGTCCTCTCCTCGGGCCCCGTTCCGGGGGCCTCGTGTCGTGCTCTCGCTTCGTCAGACCCCACCCCGCGGGATCCGTGACGCGGATTCGCGATCTTTTTCCGTGGTGTGCCGTGCGGCCGTTCCCCGGTTCCGTCCGTGTGCCCGCTCCGGTTCCTTCCGTTCTTTCCGTGTGCCCGCGGAACCCGTCTTTCCGTGTGCCCGCAAAACCCGGGAAGCGATCACCGCATCCGCCGGCGCTCTTCCCGCGTAACAAGTCACGCCCGCCGGTGTCCAACAGGCGGAACCGAAGGAAGGGGGGCCGTCGAGTGCCCGGGCCTCGCAGACCGACCGTGCCGGCGGCGGCACCGGACGAGCACGCCGCCGCCGACCGGTCCGACCACGACGTCGGGCGCGGCATCGGTGCCGGGCCCGGTGGCACGTCCGTGCCCGGTGCCGACAACGGGCACGAACCCGAGGACCGGCGCGATGCCGAGGACGGGCCTGGTGCCGGCGACGATCTGCTCGCCGTGCGGGCGGCCGAAGGGGACGAGGAGGCGTTCGCCGCGCTCGTGGTCCGGCACGCCCCGGCGCTGGTCCGGGTCGCGACCGGGCTGCTGGGCAGCCGGCCGGAGGCCGAGGACGCGGTGCAGGAGGCGTTCATCAGTGCGTGGCGCAAGCTGCCCGAGTTCCACGGGAGGTCCGCATTCGGCACCTGGATCTACCGGATCGTCACCAACCGTTGCCTGAACGTCCTGCGGGCCCGCAGACCGCTCGCGCCCCTGGACACGGTCGGTGAGCTGCCCGCGCCCGAGCACGCCGTCTCGCCCGCCAGGATCACCGAGGCGCGCGCGGCGGTACGGGATCTGCGCGCGGCCCTGTCCACGCTCTCGGCCGAACAGCGCGCCTGCTGGGTGCTGAGGGAATGGGACGGCCGGTCCTACGAGTTCATCGCGGAGGCCGTCGGCATCAGCCCGGAGGCCGTCCGTGCCCGTGTCTTCCGCGCCCGACGCCGTCTCACCCACGAAATGGGGGCCTGGCGATGACCACCCACACCGATCCGCCCGACCTCCCGAGGCCCCCGGACCCGGACGACGAGCTGCTGCCCTGCGGCCGGTTCCTGTCCCAGGTCTGGGAGGCCTGGGAGAACGCGGGAGCCGACGATCCGCATCTGCGGGAGTGCCCGTACTGCCGGCCCGCCGTGCGGGAGCTGGAGGATCTGGAGTCGGCGGTGCGGCGGCTGCGTGACGAGTCGCCCGTCGCGGAGCCCTACGACGCCGCTCCGCTGGCGCGCCGGGTCATGGACGTCGTCCGCCTCGAACTGCGCCCCGGGCTCCCGCTTCCGCTCGGCGGACCCGCCGAGGATCTGTGGATCATGGAGGCGGTCGCGGCCCGGACGCTCCGCGCGGCCGCCGAGACGGTCTCGGGGGTACGGGCAGGCTCCTGCCGGATCACTCCCGTACCGCCCGGGAGCCCGGTCGCTCCCGGCGCACGGGGGACGGACCCGGCGGGACGGCCGCCGGGCACGGGACGACCCGACAGTCCCCGTCAGGCGCACGACGCTGAACGGCCGGGGCCGCCGGGCCGGGTCGACGTACGGGTCGACATCCACGCGCCGGCCGGTGCCGGGCTGCCGGATGTGGCCGAGGAGGTCCGCCGCCGGGTGCGGGAGGCCGCGTACGGACGGCTCGGGCTCGACACGGCCCGCATCGACATCCGCGTCACCGACCTGACCGACGTACCCGCCGACGCAGAGGAAGGCCCTGCCCGATGACGCAGCACGCCGCGCACCCGGGTCCCACCGTGCTCACCGAAGAGGTCGCGAAGGCCGTACGGAAGGTCGCCGGGGTGGCCTTCCTGAGGCCGGGGGTGGCCCAGTCGCTCCGGAGCGTCGTCACCCCGGTGGGACGGCCCGCGGGGACGCGTCCCACCGGAGTGCGGATCACCGGGGGCCACGAACTGGCGGATCCCTGGAACGTCGAGGTGCGGATCGTCGCCCGGCGCGACTCCCGGGCGCTCGACGTGGCCCGGGCGACGCGTACCGCCGTCGAGGCCTGTCTGGCCTCGGCCCTCCCGCGGGAGTCGGCACCGGCGCGGATCAGCGTCACGGTCACGGGCCTCGTCTGACCCCGTCGCCCCGCGTTCGGCCCAGGCCTCGGGACAACCGACGCCGGCCGGGGTCGGCCGTGCGCGGGCCCGGCCCCGGCTAGGCTCCCTGGTCGGAGCACACCCGCCGCCCGGTCGGACCGGGCGGCGGCAGGGCAGGACGGAGAGACACGGTGACGGACGGCGCGGCCGGGGCCGGGAGACTCACGGCACCGGGCGGCAAGGAACAGGCGCTGTACCGGAAGGTGGCGGCGGACCTGGGCAGGGAGATCGGCGAGGGCGGCTACGGCTCCGGCGGACGGCTGCCCGCCGAGGGCGAACTCGCCGAACGGTACGGCGTGTCCCGGGGCACGATCCGCCAGGCCATGGCCCTGCTGCGGACCGAGGGCCTGGTCGCCTCGCGGCGCGGTACCCGACGGGTGGTGATCGGGACCCCGCGGCCCCAGAGCTTCGGCGAACTGCTCAGTTTCACCCGGTGGGCGCGCTCGGCGGGCGAGGAGCCGGGCGGGCTGCTGATCGCCGTGGAGACCCGGCCGGCCGACGCGACCGAGTGCGCACAACTGCGCCTGTCCGAGGGAACCGAGGTCCACCACCTACGGCGGCTCCGTACGCTGTCGGGCCGGCCCGCGATGGTGGAGCGCACCGTCTTCCCGCCGGCCGTCGGCGAGCTGGTCGCCGAGCTGCCGCCGGACACCGTGTCGTACACGGTGGCCCTGGAGGAACAGGGTGTGCTGTTCGCGGACGCCCAGCACACCATCGACCTGTGCCCGGCCGACGCGGAGGACGCACGGCTGCTCGGGTGCCGGCCCGGTGACCCGCTGCTGCGGGAGCGGCGGTGCAGCACGGATCCGGCGGGCACCCCCATCGAGTGGTCCGACGACCGGTACCTGCCGGACACCGTGGCCTTCACCGTGCACAGCTCGGCCGCGTCCGGCTCGCTCGCCCGCCGTCCGGCCGGGGACACCTGACGGCCCACCCGGCCGGTGTTCCCCTGCCGGGCGGCCTCGAACTCCCCGCCGGGCGGCCGCCCGGAGTCCTCCCTGACGGACGGACAGGGGGTCAGGCGGTCCGCAGCAGGGCCGCGAGCAGCGGCCGGAAGTGCGCGAAGTCCGGGGCGGACGCCTCGGGGTCCTTGCCCTGGTCGTCCCAGCGACGCACCGCGACGCCGTCCGCCGCGTAGGGGTTCGCCTCGTACTCGGCCACCTCGGGCGGGGACATCGGACCGCCCTGCACCTGGAGCGTGTACACGGAGGCCTCGGTGAGCAGGCCGAGGTACTCGGGCTCGACCGCGCACAGGTACCGCTTCGCCGCCACGTGCAGCCGGATCGGCTCGGTGACCTCGGGGCCGAACCAGTCGGCCAGCCGGTCCGCCCCGGTGTGACTGTGCCGGTTGTCGGTGCCGGCCATGAGGTCCTCGCCGGTGACCGGACCGTGGAAGTGGCCGACGTCGTGCAGCAACGCGGCCGCCACCAGGGCGTCGGCGGCCCCGGCCTCCTGGGCGCGCGCCGCTGCCTGCAGCATGTGCTGGGCCATCGTCACCGGCTCTCCCAGGTAGGCGCCCGCGCCCTCGCCCTCGAAGAGTCCGGCCAGCTCGTCCAGGAACTCCTCGCCCGCGGCGTGCCGTTGGCGGCGCAGGACGGCCAGGGTGCCGGCCAGCGCGTCGATGTCGGCGTAGGCGCCCTGCAGATGGCGGGCGCCGGTCTCCTCGAACGCCGTACGGGCGTGCAGCAGACGGACGTTGTCGAAGACCAGGCAGTCGCCGGGCGAGAGCCGGAAGTCCAGCTGGAGTTCGGGGCGCAGGGTGATCTCGGCGAAGGTCCGGTAGGCCCGGTAGAACGCCTCCAGTTCGTCGGCGGGCAGCCGCAGGGTGGCCATCGAGCGGTTGTTGAAGCGCACTTCGCGGATCCGGCCGCGGCCGTCGACGTCGATCAGCGGCCGCTCGGCCTCCAGTACCGTGCGGGCGTCGGCGAAGCGGAACGGCACCGGTGTGCGGGTCAGCACCGCGAACGCCTCCGAGTCCTCGGCACGCAGCAGCGCCGCGGCCTGGAATCCGTCCACCAGACCCGAGTCGCCGCCGCTCGCCGAGTTGGTGAGGCAGTGCAGCAGTTGGAGGGTGGGCACCGGGTCGCGGTACGGGTTGTCGGTGTGCGGGGCGATGCGCGCGCCGGTGAACGCCAGGTTGTTGGGGTCGGGTTCGACCCGCACGTCGAACAGCCGCCCGTAGTTGGTCTCGCGGACGTAGCCGAAGGTCTCCGCCACGTCGAGCACCTGGCCCGCGCGGCACGGCACGTCCCGCAGCAGGGCGAAGCCGAGCCCGAGGACCGAGTCCAGCACGCGGGCCTTGACGACCGGGTCGCCCACGTAGTCCGCCCAGGCCGCCTCGGGCAGCCGGCCGTCCAGGTCGGCGGCGGTCCACAGGGTCTTGCCCGTCTCGCCGCGCCGGTCCCCGGGGGCGGCGTCGGCGCCCGGGCCCGGCCGGTTGGCGGTGAGCCAGCGTGTGGAGTACTCCGACCGGTGGCCGTCGGGCGCCCAGTCGACCTCGACGCCGTCGGGGGTCCGCCGGACCGCGCCGAGCGCGAGAGGGGTGGGCAGCTCGGTGATCTGGAACAGCTTCTGCCCGTTGCGCGGGTCCCGGCACCGGGCGCAGGCGCAGTTGTCCCGCAGCCACATGAGCGGGATGCCCTCCACGGAGGGTTCGGCCGCGGAGGGTTCCTCCGCGGAGGTCTTCCCGGCCGACGGGTTCGTGACCGATGGTGACGCACTCATCACTCTCTCCTCAAGTTGTATAGCCAACTTTATCGATGCCGTGAAGGTCTCAGCCGCGGGTGAGCGAGGGGTGACGCGCCGCTTGCGCGTGGATGAACGAGCCGGCGCGGGACTCCCGCGCGCGGACGGGAGGCCGCGCGAGTCCCGCGCACCGGCGGGAGGCCGCACGCGAGTCAGGCGGCGGTCGGCGGACGACGGACGACGGACGAGTGACGTTTCTCCGGTGAACCGCCTGCGCCATTGGGGTGAGCAAAGCCCGTCCAAGACGATCTTCCCGTATCGATATAGAGATCCTTTTGTCTTGGCAAAGGGGTGTCGTGTCGCCACGCCCCCTTCCGCCCGTCCTGTCGAACCCCGAGGAAGGAAAAGGACGTTGACCTACGGGAAGAAGCTGAGGGAGCAGATCGCCGGACCGGAGACCACTCCGCTGATCGGCGTCTACGACATGTACTCCGCGTCGATCGCGGCCGAGCACTACGACGGGATGTTCGTCTCCGGCTTCGGCTTCGCGGCCTCCTACTACGGGCTGCCGGACATCGGATTCATCGCCTGGCCCGACATGGTGGCGTTCGTCCAGCGCCTGCGGGGCGCGTTCCCGCGGCACCACCTGCTGGTCGACATCGACGACGGGTACGTGGACCCCGAGGTCGCCTGTCACGTCGTGGAGGGACTGGAACGGATCGGGGCGTCGGGGGTGATCCTGGAGGACCAGAAGCGGCCGCGCCGCTGCGGGCACGCCGACGGCAAGCAGGTGCTGCCGCTGTCCGAGTACCTGGCCAAGCTGGAGATGGTCCTCGCCACCCGGCAGGACATGGTCGTGGTGGCCCGCACCGACGCCACCGACGAGCACGACATCCTGCACCGGGCCGAGACGCTCGCGGCGACCGGCGCGGACGTGGTGCTCGTCGACGGGGTGCGGAGCGTGGAGTGGATCCGGCGGATCCGGAAGGTCGTCGGCGACAAGCCGCTGCTGTTCAACCAGATCGCGGGCGGCAAGTCGCCCCGGCTCTCCCTGACCGAACTGTCCGAGCTCGGCGTGGACGTCGCCATCTACAGCACGCCGTGTCTGTTCGCGGCCCACCAGGCGATGCACTCCGCACTCGCCGACCTCAGGGCGGCGGACGGCCGGCTCCCGGTGTTGGACACGACGACCGGGGTCGGTGTCGCGACCGCCACCCAGCTGCTGGAGCGCAACATCGCCCGGCTGCGGCCGGAGCCCGAGAGCGTGGGCGCGTGACACCGCGGCGCGTCCCGCCGCCGCGCCTGCGCGCGGCCGCCGCACTGACGGTGGCCCTGCTGGGCGGCACGGCGGCCCCGGCCGTCGCGGGCGACGGTTTCATCACCGTGCTCGACAACTCGCACGCCGACTCGATCCTCGAGGTGGACCGGGCCGCGAACGTCCAGCAGGGCAGCGGAACCGCGGGCAGCGACCACGAGGGCAGCGCCGTCGACATGGTGGAGGCGCTCGTGGCGGCGCACCGGCGCGAGGAGGGCGTGGAGGACGACGGCTGACACCGGGATCACGCGGGGCACCGCCCGGGGGTACGCCCCCGCGACCGACCGACGCTCCGGCCCTCCCGGACCGGGAATCGTCGTCGGTCCGGGCGGTGCCCTCCCAGCTCAGGAGGGGTGCGCGAGGTCCCGGAGCGGCTCGCCGGGGCCGATCGGCCCTGGCGGTTCCGGGCCGCACGTGCTGTCCTGGAGAGGACGGGAAGGACCCGGGAAGGACGCGGAGAAGCGGTCGGCGACCGCGCACCGCACAATCAGGACCCGCGAGAAGCGGGTGGGGCCCTTCCCGCCCGGGCGCCGAGACCCTGACATCCCTTCACCGGCCCCTCGCGCCCATGGTGCGCACGGGCCGATCGGTCCCCGTCCCCTGACCGGGCGGCCCTCGCGAGGCCTCAGCCGGCGGGACGGAACGGCCCCCGCGTGCGAACGAGGGCCGGACGGCCCGCGATCCGTCCGGAAGGCCCCGCCACCCCTCGCTCCCCGGGCGTCACCGGCCGTAGGCACGACGAGGAGGTGCGGCGATGCACAGGACGCGGGGTACGAAGCAGTGGTGCTGGCGATGGCGGAGCAATCCGCTGCGCCGGCACGACGATGTCGTGGAGGCCTGGATCGTGCTGGTCGTCTGGGTGGTCATCCTGGTGGGAGGCGCCCTCGTCGGTCTGGTGGCGGCCCGTACCGCCGACGCGTCCTTCGCCCGGTTGCGGAGCGAACGGCATCCGGTCCCGGCCGTCCTGGTCGACAGCACCGCGCGGACCCTGCCGACGGGTGACGGTCCGGTCTACGACGGTGTCCGCGCGACGGTCCGCTGGAAGGGGCCGGACGGCGCCACGCACACCGGCCGGACGCTGGTGAACGCCGGGCATCCGGCCGGTTCGAAGGTCATGGTCTGGCTGGACCGCAAGGGCCGGCTCACCACCCGTCCGCCCGACCCGGGCACGGCGTCCGCCGAGGCGGGAGCCCTCGGCACCGGCGCCGCGATCGCGTTCGGCAGCCTGGTGTTCGCCGGCGGCCGACTCGCCCGCTGGCGGCTGGACCGCCGCCGCTACGACGAGTGGGCCCGGGCGTGGGAGCAGGTGGGCCCGCGGTGGGGACACAAGACGCCCTGACGCGGCGTTCCCGCGCGGACGTACGGGGCGCGCGCGACGCGTGAGGCAGGCGGAGTGCCCGCTCGGGGCACCCGGCGGACCTCACCCCTCCCCGCACGGCTCCGCCCGCGTACGCCCACCGCCGACCGTCCGCGCTCCGTTACGGCCGCTCCTCCGCACTCCGCCGCTCCCGCTCCTCCGCACTCCGCCCCTCCCGCTCCTCCGCGGTCCGGCTCACCGCGGTGCGGAATCCGGTGTTGACCGACAGCAGTCCCCCGTCGACGGGCAGCGTCGTCCCGGTGATCCAGGACGCGTCACGGGAGGCGAGGAAGGCGACCGCGGCCGCGATGTCGTCCGGTTCTCCGACCCGCCCCAGCGGGTAGAGCTCCGCGGCCACGGCGAGGTCCTCCTCGCGCCCCTCCCAGGCGGTGGTGCGGACCGTGCCCGGCGCGACCAGGTTCACGCGCACGCCCCGGCTCGCGGCATGGCCGGCGAGCGTCCGGGTCAGCGACATGAGACCCGCCTTGGCGGCGCTGTAGGCGTGGTTGCCGAAGTCCTGGATGCCGTTCACGGAGCCGATGTGGACGATCGCGCCCCGGCCGGAGGCCACCAGGTGCGGGAGCGCGGCCCGCGAGCACCGGTAGGCGCCGGTCAGGGTCAGGTCGAGGTCGTGGGCCCACACCTCGTCCGGCTCGTCCTCGAACAGCGGCTCGTCCGGAGTGCACCCGTAGGCGTTGTTGACCAGCACGTCCAGCGAGCCGAGCGCCTCGACGGCGTGCGCGACGGCCCGCTCGACCGACGCGCGGTCCCGCACGTCGCAGACGTACGCCTCGGCCAGGCCGCCGGCCCCACGGATCGACGCGGCCGTCTTCTCGGCCTCGGGCAGGTCCACGTCGGTGACCAGCACCCGGGCGCCCTCGTCGGCGAACCGGCGTGCGGTGGCCGCCCCGATGCCGCGGGCCGCACCCGTGATCACAACCCCGTGTCCCTCGAAGCGCCTCATGGCGGCCGTGTCAGTCATGGCAGCGAAGGTACTGCCGTGATCGTCGCGCGGACAGATACCGTGCGCCCATGTCCGCGTTCATACGACAACTCCCGGCGCTGATAGGCGTGGTCATCGGTGCCCTCGGCTCGTATCTCGCGATCGTGCGGGGCGACCGCGACCGCTTCCGCCGGGAGCAGACAGCGCGCTGGGAGGAGCGGCGGCTGTCCGTGTACGCCGACTACGCGCGCTGCCTCAAGCGGACGGTCACCCTGACCTAACGGGTGGCCGCCCACCTCGGGAACGACCCCCACCCGCACTCCCCGTCGCACGAGGAGGCGGCCCCCCTGCTCGCCGAGGCCGCCGAGGCCGGGGACCCGGCCGGCGAGCCGCTGCTGCTCCTCGGCGCCCCGGCCGTGGTGGAGAACGGGCCAGGGTCCGTCGGCGGGCCCGGACCGAACCGGCCGGGGCGGGGCCCGGTCAGCGATAGGCCGCGACGACCGCCCGCGGGTCGGGGCCGTCGCCGCTCGTCCCGTCGGCCGGTCCGGCCGTCGATCCGTCCGCGTCCTGGACCTCGACCATGTAGCGCCAGGCGTCCGGGCGGCTGCCGTCGAGGTCGGTGAAGCCGTAGACCCGGGCGAGCCCCCCGCTGGAGAGCGACTGCCCGTTCCACCGCGCGACGTCCGGGTCCGCGGCCAGCGCGGCCACGGCACGGCCGACGTAGAAAGGGGTCTCGGAGATCCCGAAGTGCGGCTGGTCCCCGGTCGCGTCGCGCCAGTTCTCCTCGCTGACCCCGAAGGCCTCCAGCATGATCTCCGAGCGCATCCACCCCGGGGTGAGCGCGACCGCGGTGGCGCCACGCGGGCCCAGTTCGTGGCCCAGCGCGAAGGCCATGCGCAGGACCGACGCCTTGGCCAGGTCGTAGAAGAAGGAGACCCGGTAGGTGTCCCGGTTGTACTCCGCGGTGCCGTCGGTCATCTCGACGACCAGTCCGCCGGGGTGACGCAGCAGCAGGGGGAGGGCGTGGTGGCTGGTGACGGCGTGCGTCTCGACGGCCAGCCGGAGCAGCCGCAGTCCGTCGTCGAGGTCGTGCTCCCAGACCGGGGCGTCCCACGCGAAGAGCTTCTCGCCGCCCCAGATGTCGTTGACCAGGACGTCGAGCCGTCCCCGTTCCCCGTCGATCCGGGCGACCAGTGCCTCGACCTGTCCGGGGTCGAGATGGTCGGTGGGTACGGCGATTCCGACGCCGCCGGCCGCGTCCACCAGTTCCGCGGTGTCCTCGATGGTCTCGGGACGGTCGTACTCGGAGCGGCGTTCGCGGGTGCTGCGCCCGGTCACGTAGACGGTGGCGCCCGCCGCGCCGAGTTCCACGGCGATCCCCCGCCCCGCTCCCCGGGTGGCCCCCGCGACCAGTGCGACCTTGCCCGCCAACGGCCCTGCCATGTCCGGCCTCCCTGTCCGTACGTTCTCGCGTTCGTACGTGTTCGTGGTGCTCATGCGGTGGTGTCACCGATGGGTCGCTACGAGCGTGACGTGGAAGCCGGACATCTTCTGTCAGGTATCCCGGACGTCTGGTGCCCCGGATGTCAGGTGTCCCCGATGTCAGGTCCTCTCGAACGCCGGAGAGCTCGGCCGACGTCCGTCCGCCGGGGTCGTTCAGTGGCCGCGCGCGATCCACTCCTCCAGGTGCGGGGCCTCGGCGCCGATGGTGGTGGAGTCGCCGTGCCCGGTACGCACCACGGTGTCGCCCGGCAGGCCGAGCAGACGCTCACGGATCGACGTGACGATCGTCGGGAAGTGCGAGTAGGAGCGGCCGGTGGCTCCGGGGCCGCCCTGGAAGAGGGTGTCTCCGGTGAACACGGTGCCGAGCCCCGCGTCGTACAGACAGACCGCGCCGGGGGCGTGGCCCGGGGTGTGCAGGACGGTGAGGTCGGCGCCGGCCGCCTCGATCACCTGCCCGTCCTGCAGCCAGGCGTCGGGCAGCCGGTCGGGGTGGGTCTGCTTCCACAGCGGGAGGTCGTCCGGGTGGAGCCAGATCGTGGCGCCGGTGCGTTCGGCGAGGGCGGGCGCGGCGTCGATGTGGTCGTTGTGGGCGTGGGTGCACACGATGGCGAGGAGTCGCCGGTCGCCCACGGCCTCGGCGATGGCGTCGGCGTCGTGCGCGGCGTCGATGACGATCGCCTCGTGGTCGTCCCCGACGATCCACACGTTGTTGTCCACGTCCCAGGTGCCGCCGTCGAGCGAGAAGGTGCCCGAGGTGACGAGGTGTTCGACGCGTGTGGTCATCAGAAGACCACCACCGAGCGCAGCACGTCGCCGTGGTGCATCCGCTCGAAGGCCGCCTCGATGTCGTCCAGGGCGATCGTCTCGCTCACGAACGCCCCCAGGTCCAGTCGTCCCTGGAGGTGGAGGTCGATGAGCATGGGGAAGTCGCGGGACGGCAGACAGTCGCCGTACCAGGACGACTTGAGGGCTCCACCGCGGCCGAAGACGTCGAGCAGCGGCAGCTCCAGCTTCATCTCCGGGGTCGGGACGCCGACCAGGACGACCGTACCCGCGAGGTCACGGGCGTAGAAGGCCTGCTTGTACGTCTCGGGGCGGCCGACCGCGTCGATGACGACGTCGGCGCCGAAGCCCCCGGTCAGCTCCTGGATCGCCGCGACGGGGTCGGTCGAGGTGGAGTTGACGGTGTGCGTGGCGCCGAGCTTGGAGGCGGTGGTCAGCTTCCGGTCGTCGATGTCGACGGCGATGATCTTCGCGGCGCCGGCCAGCCGGGCCCCCGCGATCGCCGCGTCGCCGACGCCTCCGCAGCCGATGACGGCCACGGAGTCGCCCCGGCCGACGTTGCCGGTGTTGAGGGCGGCGCCGATGCCCGCCATCACGCCGCAGCCGAGCAGTCCGGCGACCGCCGGGGAGACGGCCGGGTCGACCTTGGTGCACTGTCCGGCGGCGACGAGGGTCTTCTCCGCGAAGGCGCCGATACCGAGGGCCGGGGACAGCTCGGTGCCGTCCGTGAGGGTCATCTTCTGCTTCGCGTTGTGGGTGTTGAAGCAGTACCAGGGCCGCCCGCGCAGACACGCCCGGCACTGCCCGCACACGGCTCGCCAGTTGAGGATCACGAAGTCGCCGGGAGCGACCTCCGTGACGCCGTCGCCGACCGACTCCACGACGCCCGCGGCCTCGTGGCCGAGCAGGAACGGGAAGTCGTCGTTGATGCCGCCCTGCTTGTAGTGCAGGTCGGTGTGGCAGACCCCGCACGCCTGGATTTTCACCACGGCCTCTCCGGGCCCCGGATCAGGCACGACGACCGTCTCCACACGCACCGGTTCGTTCTTGCCCGGGGCGATCACGCCACGTACTTCCTGCGCCATGGTGGTGAACCCTTCCGTAGATCGACGTTCGTCGACCGACCCTACGGTGTGACCGGCCGGTAGCAGGCCAGGTGGTCCGCGGTGGCCCCGGCCGACGTGGGCGGGGCCACCGTCAGCCGGCCCCCGGGGCGCCTCGCGCCGCACGCCGAACACCGCCCGGCGGACGCCCCGTTCCCCACGTCCGGCGGCCGTCCGGCGGCTGTCCGGCCAAGGGCGCGCGGCCCTTCGCGGCCCCGCGCCGATCCGTGGCCGGTCCACCTTTCGCAAGGGCCCGACCGGTGCTCCCGCGGCACCGCCGCCGACGTAGCCTGAGGCATCCTCATCCCTTCCCGCAAGGAGCGCCGTGACCATCGCAGGGACGCAAGCCGAACCACCCGCCTGGCGCCTGCTTCTCGCATACGTACGCCCCTACCGGTGGGCGCTGTTCGCGGGCGCTCTGCTGGCGCTGGCGACCGGCGGCACCGGTCTCCTGCTGCCGCTGGTGGCGCGCGGGCTCATCGAAGACCTGTCGCACGACCGGCCGATCGGCCGGGCACTGCTCGGCATGGCGGCCCTCGTGGTCACCAACACGGCGGTGGGCGCGCTGGGTTCGTACGTGCTGCGGCGTACGGCGGAGTCGGTCGTCCTCGGTGCGCGGCGCGCCCTGTCCTCCTATCTGCTGCGGCTGCGGATACCGGCCGTGGACCGCAGTGAGCCGGGTGACCTGATGGCCCGCATCACCTCCGACACGACGCTGCTGCGGGAGGTCACCACCGACTCGCTCGTGGGCATCGGGACCGGGGGTCTCACGCTCGTCGCGACGGTGGTGATGATGGGGCTGGTCGACCCGGTGCTGCTCGCGGTCACCCTCGGGGTGATCCTGTGCGCGGGGACGGTGCTCGGCCTGATCGTGCCGCGCATCAACCGGGCCAGCAAGCAGGCGCAGGACGCCGTCGGTCTGATGGGCGCCGCGCTGGAGCGGATCCTCGGGGCACTGCGCACGATCAAGGCGTCCGGCGCCGAGCACCGTGAGGAGCGGGCCATCCACGCGGCGGCCGAGGAGTCCTGGCGGCAGAGCGTGCGGGCCGCCAAGTGGTCGGCGGCGGCGGGCAACACGGCGGGGCTGGCGATGCAGATCGCCTTCATCACGGTGCTGGCGGTGGGCGGCGCGCGGGTGGCGACCGGCGCCATCGGCGTCGGCACCCTGGTCGCGTTCCTCCTCTACGTGTTCTACCTCATGTCGCCGATCCAGCAGGTCGTCGGCGCGGTCACCCAGTACCAGACCGGTGCCGCGGCGCTCGCCCGGATCCAGGAGGCGCTGCGCCTGCCCGCGGAACCGGCATCGCTCCCCGCGCCGCTGCCCACGACCGGCTCGGCGCCCGCCTCGCTCGCCTTCGACGACGTCCGTTTCCGGTACGCCGACGATCTGCAGTACGTCCATCACGGCGTGACCTTCGCCGTGCCGGCCCGCGGCATGACGGCCTTCGTGGGCCCCTCGGGCGCGGGCAAGACCACCGTGTTCTCCCTCATCGAGCGGTTCTACGACCCCGAGTCCGGTGTCATCACGGTGGACGGGCGTCCGCTGGAGGACTGGAACCTGTCTCAGCTGAGGTCCGCCATCGGGTACGTGGAGCAGGACGCCCCGGTCCTGTCGGGTTCGCTGCGGGACAATCTGCTGCTCGGCAACCCGGAGGCCGACGAGGCGGAGCTGACCCGGGTGGTCGGGACGACGCGGCTGGACACGCTGGTGGACCGGCTGCCGCGTGGTCTGGACACGCTGGTCGGGCACCGCGGCACCAAGCTCTCGGGCGGTGAGCGCCAGCGCGTCGCGATCGGCCGCGCCCTGTTGCGCCGCCCCCGCCTGCTGCTCCTCGACGAGGCGACCTCGCAGCTGGACGCGGTGAACGAGGCGGCGCTGCGGGACACCGTGGCCGACGTGGCGCGTACGACGACGGTCCTGGTCGTGGCGCACCGGCTGTCCACCGTCACGATGGCCGACCGCATCGTCGTCATGGACGCGGGCCGGGTGCGCGCGGTGGGAACCCACCGGGAGCTCGTGGCGGGGGACCCGCTCTACGCCGAGTTGGCCGCCACGCAGTTCCTCGCCACGGCCGGCTGAGTCTCCGCGGCGCCGCACCGGGACCACCCGCCGCGGACCTCTTCACCGGGCGAACGGCGCCCGGACGCGGTCCTGCCCCCGGCACGGGTGCCGGGGGCAGGAGGGTGCGGGCGGGCGGTGCGGGCGGACCGGTCGGCGGTTCAGGCCTCGATGCCGGGGAGCAGCCCGGTGACGGGGGCCGCGAGGTCGGTGAGCTGGTGCAGCTGGTTGACGTCGTTGAGGTGGTTGAGCCCGGCCAGCTGGTTGGAGATGCGCGGGATGTCGCCGCGGTGCTCGGCCGGGAGACCACTCGTCGCGAGCGTGTCCAGTTCGGTGATCGGGTTCAGCCGTCCGGCGTCCGGGGCCTGGGGGGCGGCCGCCGAGGCCATCGGCGCGGCGAGGCCCGTGACACCGACGGCGAGACCGACGGCGGCGACGATACGTCGTGTTGAGATCATGTCCCAGCAACGGCACCCGGCCCCGCCCGGTCACGGCCGGGCCGCGCCGCTCACCCGTGAGGCTCACGGCGGGGGCTGGGCTTGCCGTGAGCTGTGCGGCGGAGGACTCTCGGAGGAGAGGCCCCTCACGGCCCGCTCCTCACCGGGCCGCGGCCTTTCGAGGAGGTTCATCCATGGGCACCACGGCAGGCCCCGCCTTCGACACCGAGGCGCTGCGCCGCGGCATCGAAGGACACGACGCGGCAAAACTGCTCGCGCTGTACGCGGACGACGCGGAGATGCGGATCGTCGACAGCAACACGCGGCCCAGCCACCCGATGGTGAAACACGGTCGTGGCGAGATCGCCGACCTGCTGAACGACGTCTGCGGCCGGGACATGACCCACACGCTCGACGAGTGTGTGGTCCAGGGCGACCACGTCGCCTTCACCGAGTCCTGCACCTATCCGGACGGCGTGCGGGTACTGGCCAGCTCGATGATGTCGCTGCGGGACGGCAAGATCGTCGAACAGACATTGCTGCAGGCATGGGACGAATAAGGAGGAACTGGCTGAAGGTCCAGGTGTCGTCCCGTCTGACCTGGACCTTCTCGGCCAAGGTGGCCATGGGGCGGTCCCGGTCCCCGCGGACCCGGCCGGTCACCGCGACGGGACTGCGCGTGTCGGCCTCGCTGCTGAGGTCCGCCCTGCGGGCGGCGCGCTCCCGCCCTCGTCCCCCCACCCCGTGTCCCGTCCGAACACGGGGTGCCCGGCGCCGGTGAGCCGTACCTCCGGCCGCCGACGGCCGTGGACCCGTGCGTGCGGGGACCGGCACGGGGCGGGGAGCCGGCGCGGTGCGGACGGCGGGGCGGGCCCGCTCCTGGTCCGGTGGCCTGACCCACCGGCTCCACCGGGGTGCGCGCTCAGCGCATCCACGCGCGGTACGACATCACGTCCCCGGACCGGACGCCGTCCTGCGGGTCGTCCTTCGTGACGGTGTCCTCCAGGCCGAGTACGGCGCCGGTCACCGGGTTCAGGATCAGCATCCGGCGCACGGCGTGCGCGGTGTCCTCGTACACGTACGCCTGTCCCGGGCGGCCCAGCCGGTCGGTGACCGCGCCGGCCGGACGCAGCCCCTTCGCGTCGGCGAGGAGCCGCGCCAGGGCCGCGTTCTCCCGCGAACCGAGGGTCCAGTTGTCCAGCAACTCGCTCACCGCGTCGAGGAGTTCGGACGTACCCAGCGGTCCGGTGCGGTCGAGTTCGTCGAGGTAGGCGCGCAGCCGTGCGGTGTCGTGCGGCGGAGCGGCCTGAGGCGGGGCGTCGCTCCAGCTGGGCGGGAAGGTCCGCCTGCTGAGGACGTGGCCGTCCTCGACGCTGCGCGGGACGGGGTCCGCTCCGGTGATGACGGGACGGCCCGGCCTGCGCGGGTCGGTGGCCACGACGAGTTCCGTGTGGCTTCCGTCCGGCTGCCAGCGGATCACCCGCTCCTCGGGCACCGTGACCGCGCGGCGGGCGTCGGGGCCCGAGGTCATGCTCAGGCTCCAGGTCTGCACGTGGGTGCCCTGGCGCAGCCGCTGGGAGCGGTCGGCGGCCGCCCGGGCGGCGATCCGGCCGAGCGGGACGGGGGTGGAACCGGACTCGATCCGCAGGGGCCGGGGTGCGGCGACCGCGGGGGCGGTGGCCGACCCCGACAGCAGGAGGGTCAGGACGGTCACCCCGACGGCGGCGGCCGTCCCGACGCTCAGGACCCAGCGGCGCAGCCGGCGGGGGCGCCCGCCGTGCAGGAGCCGGTTGAGGCGGCGCTCGGCGTGCTGGTCGAGCGGGCGGTCGTGGAAGCGTGCGTCGTCGGACGGCACCGGGTTGGCGCGGCGCAGGAGGTCGAGTTCATCAGCCACGGCCGTGCTCCTTCGGGGTGTCGTGGGAATGCGTCGCGGGGGCGGAGACCGCGGTGAGGTGCGAACGGTCGATCTCGGCCCTGAGCCGGCGGCGCGCGCGGTGCAGGCGCATCGCCGCGGCGCGGGTGCCGCAGCCGAGAGCGACGGCGACCTCGTCGACGCCGAGTTCCTCCCAGGCCGTGAGGCGCAGTATTTCCTGGTCCCCCGGTGAGAGCCGGGCCAGTGCCTCGTGGACCCAGTCGCCCGGCGAGCCGGAGTCGGGGCTCTCGACCACCTGTCTGCCGTGCGCGCTCTCGTCGTTGCCGAGCCGGTCCAGGAGTCTGCGGCGCCGTCCGTAGCCGCGTACGGCGTTGGCCAGGCAGTGGCGTGCCACTCCGTACAGCCAGGGCAGCGGGGACGGCGGCAGGTCCGACCGGCGCCGCCAGGCGACGGTGAAGACCTCCGCCACCACCTCCTCCACATCACCGCTCCGGCCGTCCAGTCGCCTCGCCACGTAGCGGCTGACCGCCCAGTAGTGCTCGCGATAGGCAGCGGCGAAGATCTCGTCGTTGCTCATGATCGGTATGTGTCCGGCAGTCCTTCGAACGTCACAGGCGTCGGTGTGACGCTCGTCGCTTGCCTCAAGTGTGACGCCGGCCCCGGGGCCGGACACAGGCGGGGCATGGAGAGCACCATTGTCACGACGCCGCCCGCGGCCGTTGCCGGGCGTCCGCGTCGTCCCGGATCGGCCGCGGTGAGATGGCTGACCACCACGGACCACAAGACGATCGGGACGCTGTACCTGGTCACGGCGTTCGGTTTCTTCTGCGTCGGCGGGGTGATGGCGCTGCTGATGCGCGCCGAGCTCGCGCGGCCCGGACTGCAGATCATGTCGAACGAGCAGTTCAACCAGGCGTTCACGATGCACGGCACGATCATGCTGCTGATGTTCGCGACGCCGCTGTTCGCGGGCTTCGCGAACTGGATCATGCCGCTGCAGATCGGCGCGCCCGACGTGGCGTTCCCGCGGCTGAACATGTTGGCCTACTGGCTCTACCTCCTCGGCTCGCTCATCGCGGTCGGGGGCTTCCTCACCCCGCAGGGCGCGGCCGACTTCGGCTGGTTCGCCTACGCGCCCCTGTCCGACGCGGTCCACTCACCGGGCGCGGGCGCCGACATGTGGATCATGGGTCTGGCGCTGTCCGGCTTCGGCACCATCCTCGGCGCGGTCAACTTCATCACCACGATCATCTGCATGCGCGCTCCCGGCATGACGATGTTCCGTATGCCGATCTTCGTGTGGAACGTGCTGCTGACCGGTGTCCTCGTCCTGCTGGCCTTCCCCGTCCTGGCGGCGGCCCTGTTCGCCCTGGAGGCGGACCGGAAGTTCGGGGCGCACGTCTTCGACGCGGCCAACGGCGGGGTGCTGTTGTGGCAGCACCTGTTCTGGTTCTTCGGGCATCCGGAGGTGTACATCATCGCGCTGCCGTTCTTCGGCATCATCTCCGAGGTCATCCCCGTCTTCTCGCGCAAGCCGATGTTCGGCTACATGGGCCTGATCGGCGCGACCATCGCGATCGCGGGCCTGTCCGTGACCGTGTGGGCGCACCACATGTACGTCACCGGCGGTGTACTGCTGCCGTTCTTCTCCTTCATGACGTTCCTCATCGCCGTACCGACCGGCGTGAAGTTCTTCAACTGGATCGGAACGATGTGGAAGGGCTCGCTGTCCTTCGAGACACCGATGCTCTGGGCGACCGGCTTCCTCATCACCTTCGTCTTCGGCGGTCTGACCGGCGTGATGCTCGCGTCGCCGCCGATCGACTTCCACGTCTCCGACTCGTACTTCGTGGTGGCGCACTTCCACTACGTGGTGTTCGGCACCGTGGTCTTCGCGATGTTCTCCGGCTTCCACTTCTGGTGGCCGAAGATGACGGGCAAGATGCTCGACGAGCGGCTCGGCAAGATCACCTTCTGGACGCTGTTCGTGGGCTTCCACGGCACGTTCCTCGTCCAGCACTGGCTGGGTGCGAACGGCATGCAGCGCCGCATCCCCGACTACCTCGCGGTGGAGGGCCTGACCACTCTCAACACGGTGTCGACCATCTTCTCGTTCCTGCTGGGCAGTTCCCTCCTGCCGTTCCTCTACAACGTCTGGAAGACCGCCAAGTACGGCGAGAGGGTCGAGGCCGACGACCCTTGGGGGTACGGCCGTTCACTGGAGTGGGCCACCTCCTGCCCGCCGCCGCGCCACAACTTCCACACCCTGCCGCGGATCCGCAGCGAGTCCCCCGCCTTCGACCTCCACCACCCGGAGACCGGCGCCGTGCGCCCTCTTCCGGAGACGGCGCGCGGAGGGTCGCGATGACCGCCATGGACGACCGCCCGCTCGATCCACGCGTCCTCATCGGCGAGTTGGAGGGTCATCTGCTGATCGAGGCCACCCGTGCCGAGGGGCGCGTGGCGGCGGCCCGCTTCGCCCGGTCCCTGGTCTGGCTGACGGACACCCAGCGGGAGGAGGTGGAGGCGTCCTATGCGGACGACTACCTGACGCTCACCCGCCGCTCCTGGGAGCGGACGGCGCTGCGCGGCCGAGAGTTGCGGGCCGAGTACGAGGCGGCCTACCGCGCGCTGCGGCACCGGCTGTGCGCCGCCTCCCTGCTCGGCGCCGCCGCCCTGGTCACGGTCCTGGTGGCACTCACCTCGGCGGGCGCGCGCTGACCGGCGGGGTACGGACGACAGAGGAGGCGGACCGGTGCGCGGGCCGTCCGGCGGCGCCGCGGCCTATTCCACCGCGGCCCAGTCGAGCGTCCGTCGCACCGCCTTCTTCCATCCCGCGTACCCCTCCTCACGCCGGTCCTCGGACCACCGGGGCTCCCAGCGCCTGGACTCCCGCCAGTGGGTGCGCAGTTCATCGGGGTCCCGCCAGAAACCGGTGGCCAGTCCGGCCGCGTAGGCGGCGCCCAGCGCGGTGGTCTCGGTGACGGCCGGGCGGCTGACGGGGACGCCGAGGACATCGGCCTGGATCTGCATGCAAAGGTCGTTGGCGGTCACACCGCCGTCGACCTTGAGCACGTCGAGGTGGACCCCGGAGTCCTGTTCCATCGCCTCGACGACGTCACGGCTCTGGTAGCAGATGGCTTCCAGGGTGGCCCGGGCCAGATGTCCGCCGTCGTTGTACCGGGCGAGGCCGACGATCGCGCCGCGGGCGTCGGAGCGCCAGTAGGGGGCGAACAGACCCGAGAACGCCGGGACGAAGTACACACCGCCGTTGTCCTCGACCGTACGGGCCAGCGTCTCGCTCTCGGCCGCGTTCTTGATGATCTTCATCTGGTCACGCAGCCACTGGACCGCGGAGCCGGTGACCGCGATGGGTGGGGAGCATCGCACGCGGGATGCCGAAGAAGCCCAGCAGTTCGTCGTCCCAGTCGGGGGTCTCCAGGTCCATCAGCATGGTGCGGCTCGCGTTGGTCACGTCGGTGGCGTGGACCCCTCCGTGCGGGCCGCCGGTGAGGTTCCACAGGACCCAGCAGTCCGTGGTGCCGAAGACGGCGTGGCCCTTCTCCGCCGCCTCGCGGACGCCGTTCACGTTCTCCAGGATCCACTGATCTTGCCGCCGGAGAAGTAGGTGGCCGGCGGCAGGCCGGACTTGCGGCGGATCACGTCGCCGCGGCCCGAGCGTTCCAGGGCCGCGGCGATGGAGTCGGTGCGGGTGTCCTGCCACACGATCGCGTTGCCGTAGGGACGGCCGTCGGGGGGGGTCCCAGACGACGGTGGTCTCGCGCTGGTTGGTGATGCCGATCGCCGCCAGGTCGGCCCCGGACAGGTCCCCGTGCCGCAGCGCGTGCTGGATCACCGCCTCGGTGCGTTCCCAGATCTCCACGGGGTCGTGCTCGACCCGGCCGGAGCGCGGCAGGATCTGGGTGTGTTCCAGCTGGTGTTTCGCCACCTCGCCGCCCGCCTGGTCGAAGACCATGAACCGGGTGCTGGTGGTCCCCTGGTCCAGCGCCGACGAAATCAGCCATGGGGTGCCGCCTTCTGCCGTGGTGTCAGGCCGTGAGGTGTCAGGCCTTGGAGGCAGGGACTCGGCCGGGAGGCTCGGGCTCCGCCGCGGGCAGGAACCTGCCGACGACGCCCTTGTACAGCGCCCCGCCGAGCAGACCGCCGACCAGCGGACCGATGATCGGCACCCAGAAGTAGAGGTTTCCGTACTGGTCCCGCCAGGCTCCGCGGTAGCCGGTGAGGAAACTGGCGAGCCGGGGACCGAAGTCGCGCGCCGGGTTGATGGCGTAACCCGCGTTGGTGCCCCACGCCATCCCGATGCCCACCACGACCAGACCGGTGATGAACGCGCCCAGGTTGGCGCCGGGCGGGGTGTTGAGCAGGTCCGTGATGGCGAGGATCAGGAGCAGCAGCAGAGCGGTACCGATGACCTGGTCGCGGAAGGCGCCCCACTCGTGGACCGGCAGGTTCGGGTTGCCGTTGGCGGGCAGGGTGGAGAACACCGTCTGGGTCTTCACGGTGTGACCGGGGTCCGCCTTCGCGAGGGCCTCGGTGTAGTTCCAGCGCACGAGCAGCGCCGCCACGAAAGCCCCCGCCGTCTGAGCCAGCGCGTACGGCGCCACCTTGCTCCAGGGGAATCCCTTGAACGCGGCCAGCGTCACCGTCACCGCGGGGTTGAGATGGGCGCCGCTGAGGCGTGCCGCGACATAGACACCCATGGTGACGCCGATGCCCCAGGCCCAGGAGATGCTGTCGTGGTCACCGAGTCCACCCGGCGGGGTCGTGAGGGCGCCGCCGGCGACCACCTGGGCCACCACCGCGCACCCGAAGAGGATGAGCACCATGGTGCCGACGAATTCGGCGGCCATCTCACCCACCAGGCCCAGCCTGTCGAACCGCTCCTTCATGGAAGCCCGCTTTCCCGCCGGCTCGGGACCGGCCGTCGACTGCCCGAGCTTGTCCGACCTCAGCATAGGGCGATCATCAGATACCCGCACTTACAGGCAGATATCGGGCGTGACAGGTGGTGACCCGGGGGACGGGCGGGGGTGTACCCGGTCTCGCCCGGGTCCGGCCCTCCGTGTCACGGTCACGGTCCGGCCCTCCGTGTCACGGTCACGGTCCGGCCCTCCGTGTCACGGTCCGGCCCTCCGGGTCGCGGTCTTACGGTCCGACCCTCCGGGTCACGTTCAGCAGGTACTCCTTGCGGTCGAGCGGGTTGAGATCGGTCCGCGGTCGCTCGGGGACCGTTCCCCCGGCGGCCGGCGCGTAGTGGTCGAAGGCGCATTCCCACTCGCCCTCGCCACGGGTCAGGCCAGGCAGCCGCTGCTGCAGCCCGTGCACCCGGGCGACCGGGACACTGCCCTCCAGCACGCACGCCGTTCCGCGCGTCTCGGTGGTGGCGGGCACGGCCTGCTCCCGCACCAGGAGCGGGAGCACCGCCCCCAGCGTGTCGGAGGGTACCTCCAGCCGGAAGCGGTCCATCGGCTCGTGGACCCGGGTGCCCGCCGCGCGCAGCGCATCCATCACCACCAGCGGGGTCACGCCCCGGAAGTCGGCGCCGGTGCTGGACATGCTCTTGTCGAAGCCCTGATGGGCGTGGCTCTGACGGGGCGAGTAGCCGCAGTGGGTCATCGTGACCGTGCAGTCGATTACCTGCCAGCCGTGGATGCCCTGGGCCAGGGTCTCGCGCACACTGTCCTCGACCGCCTTGAAGAACGCGTACGGCATCGCTCCGAGTTCGACCTCCAGCCGGAACTCCACGCCCGCGCCGGGCGGCGCCGGATCGACGCGCAGCCCGACGGTCGCGAGAAAGGGGTTGGGGTCCTTCCCGTTGAACTCGACCGCCGTGCCGCTGCCCACCAGCCGCTCGACGCACAGCGGTGTCGTCTCCCGGAACAGGACGTCGACACCGAACTCGTCGGCGAGCGTGGCCTGCAGGACCTCCTTCTGCACCTCGCCGTAGAGCGACACGGAGACCTGTCCGCGCAGCTCGTCCTGGCGCAGGCCGATCAGCGGGTCCTGTTCGGCCAGCCGGGTGAGCGCGAGGTGGAGTGCGCGCCGGTCGGCAGGGCTGCGGGGAACGACGACGGTCTCCAGGGTCGGGGGCGAGAAGTGACCCGCGTCGCCCGGCGTCCTCCGCGGTACGCCGACGCTGTCCCCGACGCGGATGTCCCCGAGTCCCCGGAGCTTGCCGATCCGCCCAGCGGTCACGGCCGGTTCCGGCACCGCCTCACCGCGGTCGAACACGCTGATCGCGGTGACCTTGGCCTCCTGGCCGTCGCGCAGGAGGACCCGGTCGCGGGTCCGCAACGTCCCGGAGAACAGCCGGACGTAGGCGGACTTCTCCCCGGCCGGGCCGCGTTCCACCTTGAAGACGGTGCCCGAGACCGGTCCGTCGGCCGCGCCCCCGGCCGGGGGCAGCAGTTCCCTGATCCCCGCGATCAGGTCCTCGACCCCCGCGCCCGTCATGGCCGACCCGAAGAACACCGGGTGCACCAGCGCCCGCCCGGTCTGACGCGCCAGGGCGTCGTGGAAGAGAGCGCGGGAGACCCGTCCCTCGACATACGCGGCCAGCAGCGCGTCGTCGTGCTCGGCGAGCAGATCCGTCCGTGCCGCACGGAGCCGGTCCGCGGTGAACCGGGTGAAGAGGGCGTCGCGGGTGCCCGGCCCGCGTACCTCGCCCATCGGGACGATCGCCGGGGTGAGCCGCTCGGCGATGTTCCGCAGCAGGGACGCGTAGCGGGCGCCGGCGCGGTCGATCTTGTTCACGAAGACGAGGGTGGGGATCAGCAGCCTCCGCAACGTCCGCATCAGCACGCGGGTCTGCGCCTGGACGCCCTCCACGGCCGAGATCACGAGCACGGCCCCGTCGAGCACGCTCAGGGCCCGCTCCACCTCGGCGATGAAGTCGGGGTGTCCGGGGGTGTCGATGAGGTTGACGGTGAAGTCGTCGCCGATCGTGAAGGAGACGACGGCGGACTTGATGGTGATACCGCGCTGCCGTTCGAGCGCGAGGGAATCGGTCTGCGTGCTTCCGTCGTCGACGCTGCCGATCTCGTCGATGACGCCGACCGTGTGGAGGAGACGCTCGGTCAGGCTTGTCTTACCGGCGTCCACGTGTGCCAGGATTCCGAGGTTGAGCAGGTGCACCGGGTGTCATGTCCTTCGAAGTGGGGGTGATTCCTTCCTGGGGCGGACATGAACGGTGTGCGCATCGCTGCTCCTTGATCCCGGTGGATGTGTCCCGTGCAGTGCAGCAGCCGCCCCGTCCCGGTGGCAACGGATTAACGGTCAACCAGTGCCCGGCGCGGCGGGGCCGTGCCGGAACGGCTGGCGGGCTCGGGGGGAGGAGCGGACCCTTGAGGGGAAACGGGCCCCTCGGACGGGCCGTGGTCCGCGACGAGCGGGTGAGCGGAGAGCGGGGCGAGCGATGCGTGAGATCCTCCCGGCGCTGAACCGGTGGTACAGGGCGGGCTCGCCCTTCGGCCTCGCCACGGTGGTCTCGGTCAGCCGGAGCGCGCCCCGCGACCCCGGAGCGGCGATGGCGGTGGGGCCGGGCGACGAGGTCGTGGGCAGCGTGTCCGGCGGCTGTGTCGAGGGCGCCGTCTTCGAGCTGGCCCGGGAGGTGGTGGCGTCCGGCGAGGCACGCGTGGAGACGTTCGGGTACAGCGACGAGGACGCGTTCGCCGTCGGCCTCACCTGTGGAGGCGAGATCAGCCTGCTGGTGCGCAGGGTGACGCCCGGCGAGGACCCCTCCTTCGGGGCGGTGGCCGAGTCGGTGGCCGCCGGGCGCGCGGTGACCGTGGCGACGGTGCTGGCGGGGCCCGCGCCGCTCGGCGCCGTCCGCGCCGTGTGGCCGGACGAGGCGGCCGGGTCACTGGGCTCGCCGGGCCTGGACGCGGCCGTCACCGCGGACGCCCGTGGTGAGCTCGCCCAGGGTGCCACCGTGCGGCGGCACTACGGACGGCACGGCGAGCGTCGTGAGGACGAGGTGACCGTCTTCCTGCAGTCCTTCGCCCCGCCGCCGCGCATGCTCGTCTTCGGGGCGATCGACTACGCCGCCGCGGTGGCCCGTGTCGGGGACTTCCTGGGGTACCGCGTCACGGTGTGCGACGCCCGGCCCGTCTTCGCGACGCCGAAGCGGTTCCCGGCGGGCGTGGAGGTGGTCGTCGACTGGCCGCACCGCTATCTGCGGGGGACGACGACCGACGCCCGCACGGTGATCTGCGTCCTCACCCACGACCCGAAGTTCGACGTGCCCCTGCTGGAGGAGGCGCTGCGCCGCCCGGCCGCGTACATCGGCGCGATGGGCAGCCGCCGCACCCATGACGACCGGACGAAACGGCTCGTCGAGGCGGGTGTCCGGCCGGACGAGCTGTCCCGGCTCCGCTCACCGGTCGGTCTCGACCTCGGGGCGCGGACCCCGGAGGAGGTGGCCGTGTCCGTCGCCGCGGAGATCGTGGCACTGCGCTGGGGCGGCACCGGGGCACCGCTGACGCTGACGGACGGCGAGATCCATCCGAGGGGGCTCGGTCCGCCGGGCGCGGGAACGCCGGAAGCGGTGCGGGGAGGAGTGCGGGCGGCCCCACCGGAAGGGGTGCCGGGAGGAGTGCCGGCGGCCCCGCCCGAAGGAGCGCCGGCACGCTCGCCGGGCGCGGCCGCCACGGGAACACCCACCGGGAGAGGGGCGGCCGCCCCCTGAGCGCACCCGTTCCGACGTCACGCCCCCACCGGTGCCACCCGTCCCGCCCCGAACCCCTCAGCCGGTTCCGTCCACGTCCCCCCGGTGCGCCGCGCGGGGCGGCAGCCGGTGCAGCGTCAAGCCGGTGAGCCGGCCGTCGGCCACGGTCGCGGTCATGTACGTGCAGTGCGGCTGACGGCGGCGGTCCGTCGGGGAGCCCGGGTTCAGCAGACGCAGGCCGGTGCCGGTGGTGGTGTCCCAGGGGATGTGACTGTGTCCGAAGACCAGGACGTCGAGGTCGGGGAAGCGCTCGGCGCAGCGCGGCTCCCGGCCCCGGGCGGCGCCCGTCTCGTGCACGACCCCGAGGCGCAGGCCGTCCAGCTCCGCACGGGCGACCTCGGGCAGGCGGGCGCGCAGCTCCGGGCCGTCGTTGTTGCCATGCACCGCGACGAGCCTCCGCGCCCGTTCCTCCAGCAGGTCGAGGGTGGCGGTGTCGACCCAGTCCCCGGCGTGGACGACGACGTCGGCGAGCGGGAGTTCGGCCATCAGCCGTGGGGGGAGTTCCCTGGCCCGCGTGGGGAGATGCGTGTCGGACATCAGCAGCAGGCGCACGGTGTCCACCCTATGGTCCGGACCCGCGCCGGGGGCCGTCCCGGGACGGCCCCCGGCGCGGGTCCGGCCCTCGGCCGCTCAGTCCAGGAGGACCTCGCTCCAAACCTGTTTGCCGCCGCTGACCGGAAGGCTCCCCCAGGCCGTCGACATGGCCTCGACGAGAAGGATGCCGCGGCCCCCGGTGGCCTCCCAGCCGATGCTGGTGGGCTTGATGGGCGTACGGGGCGAGGAGTCCGCGACGGCGATCCGCAGCACCCGGTTGATGAGGGTGAGGTCGAGCCTGACCTGGCCGCCGGTGTGCACGAGGGCGTTGGTGACGAGTTCGGAGACGACCAGCAGGGCGGTGTCCATGCTGTCGTCGGTCACACCCCAGGACCGCAGCGTGCGCCGGGTGAAGCGGCGGGCGTGCCGGACGGCCTCGGGGACGCGCCAGATCGTCCAGCTCTCCCGGAGCGGACGCAGCGACATGCCGTCGTAGCGCATCAGGAGCAGGGCGACGTCGTCACTCCGGTTGGCGCCCGCGAGCAGTCCGTCGGCGACCACGCCGAGGTGCGCGGGGTCGGAGGCGGCCAGTTCCCCGGCAAGCCGGTTCAGGCCGTCCTCGATGTCGACCTCGGCCGACTCGACGAGTCCGTCCGTGGTGAGGGCGACGACCGTGCCGAGCCGCACCGGCAGCGGGGTCATCGGGAACTCGGCCTGGGTGACGACGCCGAGCGGGGGGCCGCCGTCGGAGTAGGGGACCTCCGTGCTGCCGTCCGGGTGACGCAGCACCGGCGGATGGTGTCCGGCGCGTACGCACCAGGCGGAGCCCTCCTCCATGTCCAGGTCCACGTAGCAGCAGGTGACGAAGAGGTCGGTCTCCAGGTCCATGAGGAGCCGGTTGGCGCGTGAGACGACCACGTCGGGCGGGTGGCCCTCGACGGCGTAGGCGCGCAGGGCGGTACGCATCTGGCCCATGAGGGTGGCGGCCTGGGCGTTGTGCCCCTGGACGTCGCCGATGACGAGGGCGACGTGGTTGTCGGCCAGCGGGATCACGTCGTACCAGTCGCCGCCGACCTCCAGTCCGGCCGTGGTGGGCAGATAGCGGGCGACGGCGACCGCCCCGGGAAGCCTGGGCAGCCGGCGCGGGAGCAGGGAGCGCTGGAGCGTGGTGACCAGCTCGTGCTCGGCGTCGAAGGAGCGGGCGCGGGTGAGTGCCTGGCCCGCGAGGCCCGCGGACGCGGTGAGCAGGGCGCGCTCGTCGGGGCCGAAGTCGTGCGGGGCGTCCCAGCCGATCAGGCACGCGCCGGCCATGTGCCCGCCGGCGGGCAGCGGCAGGATGGCGAGGCCGCCGGGTCCGACGCCGGCCAGCGCGGGTTCCAGCGGGGAGCCGGCGGGCCAGACGGCGGGGCGTCCCTCGTTCAGGGCCGCCGCCAGGGTCGGCATCGCGCGCACGGGCGCGTCGGGCCACTCCGAGCGCCATTCGGAGCGCCACAGATCCGGCCAGGCGGACGGTTCGGGCGGGTCCAGGACGGTGACGACGAGGCGGTCGCCCTCCACCTCGGCCAGCGCGATCCGGTCCGCCCGCAGGGGCCGCCGCAGCGCCGCCACGACGGCCCGGCCCACGTCCCGGACGGTGCCGGCGGTGGCGAGGGCCGCGGCCAGCCGTTGGACGCGGGCCACGTCGCTGACGCCCGAGCGGAGCTTGGAGGCGTCGGCGACCGTACCGACCAGGCGTGCCGGTCGGCCGTCCCCGCCCGGCACCATGCGGCCGCGCAGCCGCAGCCACTTCGGTCTGCCGGAGGGCTGGGTGATACGGAACTCCAGCTCGCGTTCCCCGATGGACATGTGGTCCGCCTCCACCACGGACATCAGGGTGGGCAGGTCCTCGGGAACGGTCAGGGCCAGCAGGGTCTCGACCTTGCCGTCGAACTCGGCCGGATCGAGGCCGAACAGCTCCAGCATCTCGTCGCCGACCTCGACATGCCCGGTGTCCATGGCCAGGTCGAAGGAGGTCGCGGCCGGGGCGCCGGGCGGGGTCGTCGAACCGGGGGCCGGGCAGACGGCGGCCTCGGCGACCAGGGCGAGACACTCCCTGTCCTCGGTGTCGAAGCCGCCGGGGTGCTCGCTGACCGCGACCAGGCACCCGGCGCCCTTCAGGGGCAGCACGGCCAGCCAGAAGTCCTGCGACGGCAGCCGGCGTGCCTCGGCGCCGCGGCCGATCTCCTCCGGACCGAGCCACACCGGGCGCCCCGAGCGGTGCGCGTCCACCGTGGGCGAGCTGCCGGTGAGGAGATAGCTCTCGCGCAGCCCGTAGAGCGTCCTGGGCACGCCCGCCGACTCGACCAGGTGCAGTTCGCCGCCCTTCGTCGCCGGCGAGTACACGGCGACGACGGTCGCGCCGGCGAAAACGAGCGCCTGTTCGAGGACGCGTCGCAGCCGTTCGCGCGGATCGACGTCCGGTGTAGGGGTCTTCAGGGAGATTTCGGCACGCAACGTCCGCGTTCCGCGTTCCGCAGCGCGCTCACTGACCACGTCCGTCATTACAGCGCTTCCGGAGCCCCCGCGCAGCCCCTGTGACCGTTCCGGCACCGGCGGGCCTGCGGTGGAGCCCCGAAGCCGTCCCGGATGCCGCGCGTGGCGCTCGCCGTGCGGCGGAAGCCCGCAGGCGCGAGCCTTGGATCATGTCCGCCCGCTCCGGTGCGGACGGCGGGCGGTGCGCCGCGACGGCGGGGCGTCCCCCGGCGGACGGTGTCCGGGCAGGCGGGTGTACCCGTCCCGGTACGCGGACGCTCTTCCGGGTACCCGGAAGGTCTCCGGGGGACGGAGAGCGTCTCCCGGGTACGGGGGGCGGCCCGGCGTGCCGGTTCTGTGCCGGAACACGGCGTCGGGCGCCCGGTGGAATCAGGGCCGGACTCGCCCCGGCCCGGGGAGCCACGGCGCGGCCCTGCGAGGAGGTGGTCGCCGTGTCCGACTGGCGGGGGTCCGTGCAGGCACCGGCCGGCCGTACGACCCGGGCCGGACGGCCCCTGCTCTCCCTGACGCTGGCCTCCCTGGTGGAGGAGGTGCACGCCCACTCGGGCGCGGTGTACCTGCTCGCGAGCGGCGAACCCGTGCTGGAGATGGCCGTGATGGCGGGGATGCCCCGGGCGTTCGCGGCGCCCTGGGAACGGGTGGGCCTCAACGCTCCGATCCCGGTCGCCGAGGCGGTGCGCGAGCGGCGGCTGGTCTGGGTCGGCGGCGGCGAGGAGATGGCCCGCCGCTTCCCCCGGATCGCCGTGGTCCTCCCCTACCCCTTCGCGCTCGCCGCGCTTCCGGTGGCGACCGCGCGGGCCGTCTACGGAGCCGTCTTCGTCACCTGGCCGGGCTCCCACCCGGCGGAACTCGCCGACCGGGAGCGCGACCACCTCACCGCGGCCTGCGACCGGCTCGCGCAGCGTCTGGAACGGGCGGCGGCCGAGCACCGGCCGGTGCGGCCGGAGCCCGATCTGCTCACGGCGTCCGCCGCCCCGGCCCCGGGCACGCTCGGCACGGCGGAGGCGGCGCGGATGGTGGCGCGACTGCCGTACGGGCTGTGCGCGCTCGATCTGTACGGCCGGGTCGGCTACGCCAACCCGGCGGCGGCCGAACTGCTCGGAGTGCCGGTCAGCGCCCTGCTGGGCACCCAGCTGTGGGCCTCGGTGCCCTGGCTCAACGACCCGGTGTACGAGGACCGTTACCGCGCCGCGCTGATCGGCCAGCACATGACGTCGTTCGTCGCGCTGCGGCCTCCCGGTGACTGGCTGTCGTTCCGTTTCCATCCCAGTACGACCGGGCTGAGCGTCCGCATCTCACGGGCCAGGGCCGTCGCGCAGATGAACCGCTCCGGGCCGCGGCCCGGGGACGCCCCCCGCCTGGTGACCATGTCGCAGGTGCTCAGCCTGGCCGGCGCCCTCACCCAGGCGGCCGGAGTGCAGGACGTCCTGCGGCTGGTCGCGGACGAGATCGCTCCCGCCGTCGGCAGCCGGGCCCTGATCCTGCTCGGCTCGCGGGCCGGCCGACTGCACGTGCTCGGCCACCGCGGGTACGCGGACACGCACGTCGCGGAACACCTCGACGGGCTGTCGCTGAGCGCGCGGTCCCCCTGCACCACCGCCCTGAACAGCGGGGTGCCCGCCTTCTTCGACTCGCGCGCGCAGCTGGAACACCTGTATCCGTCACGGAAGGCGACCTCCGACGGCATGGCCGCGTGGGCCTTCCTGCCGCTGATCGCCTCCGGACGGCCGCTGGGCACCTGTGTCCTCGCCTACGCGGAACCGCGCACCTTCCCCACCGACGAACGAGCCGTGCTGACGAGTCTGAGCGGGCTCGTCGCGCAGGCGCTGGAACGGGCGCTGCGCTACGACACCAAGCTCCAGCTGGCGCACGGTCTGCAGGCCGCGCTGCTGCCCCACACCCTGCCGTCGCTGCCCTCCGTCGAGGCGGCCGCGCGCTATCTGCCGGCCACTCAGGGCATGGAGATCGGCGGGGACTTCTACGACCTGGTGCCCTCGCACGGCCTGGCCGCCGCGGTCATCGGCGACGTCCAGGGGCACAACGTGACCGCGGCGGCCCTGATGGGCCAGGTCCGCACCGCCGTCCGCGCGTACACCACCGTCGGCCAGCCGCCGGAGGAGGTGATGCGCAGCACCAACCGGCTGCTGATCGACCTGGGCGCGGACCTGTTCGCGAGCTGTCTCTATCTGCGCCTGGATCCCGCGCGCGAGGTCGCCGTCATGGCGCGCGCGGGTCACCCGCCCCCGCTGCTGCGGCGACCGGACGGGCGGGTGCGGGTACTCGACCTGGCGGGCGGCCCGCTGCTCGGGATCGACGTGGACGCCACGTACCAGGCCACCGAGGTGCCCCTGCCGCCCGGTTCGGTGCTCGCCCTCTACACCGACGGACTGATCGAATCCCCGGGTGTGGACATCGAGGACGCCCTGGCCGGGCTCGGGCGGCGGCTCGGCGAGGCCCCCGAGCAGCCGCTCGACGAGCTGGCCGACAGTCTGGTGCGGCAGAGCGGGGCGCTCGCGCAGGAGCGGCCCGACGACGTGGCACTCCTGCTGCTGCGGACACGGGCGCACGGATGACGCCGTCCCGGGCCCGGCATGGCACGCGGCGCGCACCGGGCGGCTCCCGCGCGACGCGAACGGCCGCGCCACGCGGCGTCGCACGGAGCACGGCGGACCGGTCCGTCACGACGGGAACGGCTCCCGCGCCACGAGGCACGCGAAAGCGCGAACGCTGGCGTCACCCGGGGGGACCGATCCGGCGTCACCCGTCGGGCCGGCCCGGCTTCACCCGGCGCCCCGGCCCGGCGGCGCCTCGCGCACACCGGCCCGCGCCGCTCCCGAACGCGGTGCGGTCCGGCCCTCCCGCCGGAGGGCCGGACCTCCCACCTCCGGCCGGGACGGCGATCCGTGGCCGGGTCAGTGGCTCTGCGCCGGTGGTGTCACCCGTTCGAGCTCACCATTCCGGAGCCGTCGTCCACGCCGGTGCCGGACTGGTCGCCCGTCCCCGACCGGTCACCGCCGGCCCCGGAGTGGTCGCCCGTCCCCGACTGGTCACCGGTGCCGGACTGGTCGGCCGCCCCCGACTGGTCGCCGGCGGCCGGGTCGCTCTCCGCGGGGTCGCTGGGCTCGGCACCGGCCGTGGCGCCCGCGTCGCCGGCACCCGCGCCTGCCCCCGTCCCGAGCGTCGCGCCGGTCGCCGTGAGCGCGGTCGTCACCGGCTGGAAGAAGGTCTCACCGCCGACCGTGCAGTCGCCGCTGCCGCCCGAGGTCAGGCCTATCGCACTGCCGTCCTGGGTGAAGAGCGAACCGCCGCTGTCGCCGGGCTCGGCGCACACGTCGGTCTGGATGAGTCCGGTGACCGTGCCCTCGGGATAGTTCACCGTGGCGTCGAGTCCGGTGACGTTGCCGTCGTTGAGACCGGTGGTGCTGCCCATCCGGAAGACCTGCTGGCCCACGGCGGCGTCGGCGGCCTGGTTGATGGCGACGGTCTGGCCGTTGCCCACGTCGACCACACTGGCGGCCTGGGTGTTGGGGTCGTCGTACTTGACGAGCGAGAAGTCGCCGTCACCGGGGAAGGTGGCCTGGTCGACGGTGGCGATCGGCGCGCCGTTCTGCGTGTCCGACCACTCCTTGGCCGCGACCCCGCAGTGTCCGGCGGTCAGGAAGGCGGGGCTGCCGTCGCTCGCGGTGACGTTGAATCCCAGCGAACAGCGGGCTCCACCGCCGAAGATGGCGTCGCCGCCGTCCACGAACGTCTTGAAGGTGCCCGCGGACTTCTTCACGGTGGCCATGCCGGAACCCAGCGAGTCGACGGTCGACGTCAGCTTGTTCCAGTTCGCACCCGTGACCGTGCTGTCGGCCGTGACCCGGAGCTGGTTGGTCCTGGGGTCGACCGACCAGGCGGTGCCGGGGATGGTCGCGTCCGTCCGCAGCGTCCGGGCGGCGGACTTGAGGGCGGCCAGGCTGTTGTCGACGCTGCGGGGAACGGCGCCGGCCTTCTCGACCGCGTCGGCCGCCTTGCCGTCGCCGCCGACGACGTTGACGACGACCTGCTTCTTGGCGGCGTCGTAGTAGGCACCCCCGTAGGCTTCACCGAGCTGGGTGGCGAGGAGTGAGGCGAGGTCCGAGGCGTCGGCGGCCCTCAGCGTCTTGGGAGCGGCGTCCTTCCCGTCCGTCTGCGAGGCGTTGGCGTTGGGCAGCAGCAGCGCCGCGGCTCCGAGCGCCGCGACACTTCCCGCCGCGATGGCGGCCTTGCGCTTGGGAATCCTTTTGTGACTCAACTCTTGACCTCCTGGGGACGGCGTCGATGCCACCGTCCGGCGGCTGACACTGGGGGGCGCCCGGATGCCTGTTGATACGTGTGAGCCGCGGGACGTGTTCAACTCCCTCTGAGAAACGGAGGAGTCGGCCCGGAGAAAAGCATGGATTGCGAGGTGACCGCGCCTCTTCTCCGGCCGACCGGGGAACGATGCCCCGTATGACACTGAGCCTCGCGGAAGCCGACGAGATCCTCTCCACCCGCTTCGCGCCCTGGGTGCGGGAACTGGGCCTGTCCGTCACGGAGTCGGGTGAGGACCGCGCGGTCCTGCGGCTGCCCTGGTCCACCCGTCTCGCGCGCGAGGGCGGTTCGATGTCCGGACAGGCCCTGATGGCCGCCGCGGACACGGCGACCGTGATCGCCGTCTCGGCGGCGCGCGGCGGCTTCGTCCCGATGACGACGGTCCAGCTGTCGACCAGCTTCCAGCGCGCGGTCACGGACGCGGACGTACGGGTCGAGGCGGTCCTGACCAAGCTCGGCCGGCGCATGGCCTTCGCCGACATCACGATGACGGCCGGCGTCTCCCGGGATCTCGTGGCCCACGCCGCCGCGGTGTACGCCCTGCTGGGCTGAGCGCCACGGTCCGCGGTGTTCCGGTGACGCTCCGTCCACGAACGGCACCGGAATCCTTGCTTCAGCGAATCTGCACATCGCATGCGCAGGCGCGTCACGGCGCGGGACGGATCTGCACAGTCGCGCGCCCCTCGCGCACCCTCGGGACGGGAACCCCCCTCGGTGCGCCGAGCGGCAAGGGTGACGCCGAAACAATGCCGTGCAGCATGTGAAGAAGTCGCCGTAAAGGCGTGCGCGACCCTGCACGGTTGAGCCGAAGTCGTGCTCAAGTTCCCAGGTGGGAGCCCTGGTTGATTGGATACGCGGACCGCGGCCGTGCTTTGATCCGTGCACCGCGGAGGTCGCGGCAAGCTTCCGGAGACGGGAGCCGCACGGCTCCTCGAACCGGAGTCCGCACCCCCGCGGTGGCGGCCGTCATCTGTCCCCAGAGGGGGCCGCTCCCCCCTTATGAATATCCATACGAAGGGAAGTTCCCCCATGAACTCCACCCCCCAGGTTGCCACCGCCGAGATCTCGGACGCGGACCTCGACAACGTCTCCGGCGGCCTGTCGCTGAACGCCGTCGGCACCGTCACCGGCCTGGTCGACGGCGTTGCCCCGGTGTCCGGCCTCGTGGGTACGGCCGTCGGCACCGTCGAGGGTGTGACCGGCCTGAACACCGCTCCGGTCACCGGTCTGGTCGCCGGTCTCTGATCGCGTCCCATCCCGCTGAGTCCCGGAACCACTCCCCGGTTCCGGGGCTCTCGGATGCCGTAGGTCTCCTTGACAGGTGAGGGAAGTCCCGTGCAGTTCCGCCAACAGGCCCTCGCCAAGCTGCAGTCGGCCGAAGAGCTCGACCTGCCGGTGCGGTTCGCGCGCCCCCAGGGCTGGCTCGTCCTGTCCGTCACGGTGGCCGTGATGGCGGCCGCGTCGGTCTGGGCCGTGACGGGCACCGTGGCCTCGACGGTCGGCGCCCCCGCCGTCCTCACGCACGCGCAGGGCAGTTACGTCCTGCAGAGTCCCGTCGCGGGGCAGGTCACCGCGGTCCTCGCCAAGGAGGGTGAACGGCTCGCCGCCGACGCCCCGGTGCTGAAGGTCCGTACCGCACAGGGCGGGACGTCCGTCGTCCGTACCGTCGCCGCGGGCCGCGTCACCGCCCTCGCCGCCACCATCGGGGCCATCATCTCCACCGGCGCGGACGTCGCCGCCGTGGAGAAGGTCGCGCACGCGGGCGACCCGCTCTACGCGACGGTGTACGTGCCCGCCGAGAGCGCCTCCACGATCCCCGCGGACGCCGCCGTCGACCTCACCGTCCAGTCGGTGCCGACCCAGCAGTACGGAGTGCTGCGCGGCCGGGTGAAGGCGGTCGGCCGGAGCGTGCAGACCCGGCAGCAGATCACCTCCTACCTCGGCGACAGCCAGCTCGGCGAGCAGTTCACCAAGAAGGGCAGGCCGGTGGCCGTCCTGGTCTCCCTCGACCGTTCGTCCCGTACCAGGAGCGGTCTCACGTGGTCCTCGGCGGACGGGCCTCCCTACCCGCTGACCTCGATGACCCTGGCCACGGGCTCGATCCGCCTGGCCGATCAGCGTCCCGTCGATTGGCTGCTGCCGTGACCACCACGCAGGACACCCGGGGCAGACGTCGCGCCGCGGCGCCGAAACGCACCGTCCCCAGGAGCAGCCGAAGGACCGTCCGCACGCCGACGGTGCTCCAGATGGAGGCCGTGGAGTGCGGCGCGGCCTCCCTCGCCATGGTGCTCGGCCACCACGGCCGGTACATCCCCCTGGAAGAGCTCCGGATCGCCTGCGGTGTCTCCCGGGACGGCTCGCGCGCCAGCAACCTCTTGAAGGCGGCGCGCAGTTACGGCCTCACGGCCAAGGGCATGCAGATGGACACGGCCGCGCTCGCCGACGTGCAGGCGCCCGCGATCCTGTTCTGGGAGTTCAACCACTATGTCGTCTACGACGGCATGGGCCGCCGTCTCGGACGGCGCGGGGTGTACATCAACGACCCGGGCAAGGGCCGCCGTTTCGTGCCCATGGAGGACTTCGACACGAGCTTCACCGGCGTGGTACTGGTCATGGAGCCGGGTCCCGACTTCCGCGCGGGCGGCCGCAGACCCGGGGTCCTGGGCGCCATGCCGGCCCGGCTGCGCGGGACGTCGGGCACGATGCCCGCGGCGGTGCTGGCCAGTCTGCTCCTGGTCGCGGTCGGCGCGGCGGTGCCCGCGCTCAGCAGGACGTACATCGACACGTATCTGATCGGCGGTCAGACCTCGCTGCTCGGCGTGCTCTTCGCGTCGATGGGCGCGTGTGTCGTGCTGACCGTGCTGCTGACCTGGCTCCAGCAGGCGAACCTGCTGCACGGCCGGATCGTCTCCTCGACGCTGAGCAGCGCCCGCTTCCTGCGTCATCTGCTGCGGCTCCCGGTCACCTTCTTCTCCCAGCGCAGCCCGGCCGACCTGGTGCAGCGGCTGCAGTCGAACGACGCGGTGGCCGAGACCCTGGCCCGCGACCTCGCGGCGGCGGGCGTGGACGCGGTGGTCGTGGTGCTCTACGCCGTGCTCCTCTACACCTACGACCCGCAGCTCACCGCGGTCGGTATCGGTGTGGCACTGCTCAACGTGGTCGCGATGCGGGTGGTGATCCGGCTGCGCGCGACCCGTACGGCGAAACTCCGCGCCGACAGCGCCCGGCTCACCAACACGGCGTACACGGGGCTGCAGTTGATCGAGACCATGAAGGCGACCGGTGGTGAGGACGGCTACTTCCGCAAGTGGGCCGGGCAGCACGCCACGACGCTGGAGGAGCAGCAGCGCCTCGGTGTGCCGAGCGCCTGGCTGGGCGTGGTCGCGCCGACGCTCGCCACGCTCAACAGCGCGCTGATCCTGTGGATCGGCGGCCTGCGGGCGATGGAGGGGCACATCTCGGTCGGTCTGCTCGTGGCCTTCCAGGCCCTCGTCACCCGTTTCACCGCCCCGCTCACCCGGCTCAACGGCGTCGCGGGCCGCATCCAGGACTTCGCCGCCGACGTGGCGCGTCTCAAGGACGTCGAGAGCTTCCGGGCCGACCCGCTGTACGCGCGCTCCGGCACCGGCGACTCCACCCGCAGACTGCACGGTCATGTCGAGCTGGAGAACATCACGTTCGGCTACAGCCCGCTCGACAAGCCGCTGCTCACCGGTTTCTCGCTGACCGTGGGACCGGGCCGGCAGGTGGCGCTGGTGGGCGGCTCGGGCAGCGGCAAGTCCACGGTCTCCCGGCTGATCTCCGGCCTGTACACCCCTTGGGAGGGCACGATCCGCATCGACGGGCAGCGGCTGGAGGACATTCCGCGCGGCGCGCTCGCGGCCTCCGTCTCCTTCGTCGACCAGGACGTCTTCCTCTTCGAGGGCACGGTCCGCGACAACGTGGCGCTCTGGGATCCGTCCATCCCGGACGAGGCCGTCGTCACCGCTCTGCAGGACGCGGCCCTGTACGACATCGTGGTGCGCCGTCCCGGCGGCATCCACAGCCGGGTCGAGCAGGACGGCCGCAACTTCTCCGGCGGCCAGCGTCAACGGCTGGAGATCGCCAGGGCGTTGGTGCGCAGGCCGAGCATCCTGGTCCTCGACGAGGTGACCAGCGCGCTGGACGCCGAGACGGAGCAGACCGTCATCGACAACCTGCGCAAGCGCGGTTGCGCCTGTGTGGTGATCGCGCACCGGCTCAGCACGGTGCGCGACAGCGACGAGATCGTCGTGCTCCAGCACGGCACGATCGTGGAACGCGGGCGGCACGACGCCCTGGTGGCGGCCGGCGGTCCGTACGCCGAGCTGGTCAGGGAGCGATGAGATGACGACGGTTCACGAGGGCGACGTCGTCCTCGGCGCGCTCGGCACGATGGGGACGCCGGTCGACTGCGCCGGACTCAACCGCCTCGACCTGGAGGGTCCGCAGGTGCTGTGGCTGGTCGCCGCGGGCGCCCTGGACCTGTTCGCCGTGGACGCGGCGCAGCAGGGCCACTGGCACCATCTCGGCCGTCTCGAAGCGGGGTCGCTGCTGCTCGGCCCGGTCGCGGGCCCCCAGCACACGCTGGTAGGACGCCCGTTGCGGGACTGCGCGGTGCGCCGGATCGTGCTGCGGGAGCTGTACCAGCCGGTGCCCACCGAGACCTGGTCCTACGACGGTTACGGCAACCCCCAGTACGTGCCGCCGACTTCGAGCCCGCTGGAGTACGCGCTCGCGCTCGGCGTCGGCCGCAGCCTGTCCATCCTCTTCCAGGCCCCCACCGCCACGGAGAACGCGGCCGCGCTCACGGACGACGACGTCTTCTGGATGCAGGTGCCACCGGGAAGCGTGCAGTACGGCTCGCTGTACGGGGCGGAGGCCGCGGCGGACCTGCTGATGGACCCGGGGGTCTGGCAGGGCATGGTCGACCAGCAGTTCCGGCTGCTGGCCACCCTGGACCGCTGGATCGAGCAGATGGAGGCCCGTCACGAGGACCGGACCGCCGCCGGCATCAAGGCGGGTGAGGCCGTCCGCGCCCAGGCCGACCGGACCCTGCTGGCGTCCATCGGCAAGTCGTCCAAGCGCCCTACGGCGGCCGACACGGACGCCACGTACGCGGCCTGCGTACTGGTCGCCCGCGTCTCGGGGATCACCCTCGCCGAGCCCGCGCGGAGCGGCACCGAGAGCGACCGGCTCGACCCGGTGGAGCGGATCGCGCTGGCCTCGCGCGTCCGCAGTCGCACGGTGCGCCTGGACGGGGCCTGGTGGCGGGACGACATCGGTCCGCTGGTGGGCCGGCGCGCGGTGTCCGGCAGCCCGGTCGCGCTGCTGTGGCGGCGCGGCGGCTATGTGGCCGTACATCCGTCGTCGGAGCGGGAGACACCGGTCGAGAAGGCGAACGCGGCCGAGTTCGAGCCGCGGGGGGTGATGTTCTACCGGCCGCTGCCCGAACGCCGGCTGAGTCCGCTCGGGCTCGCGCGGTTCTGTCTCCGAGGCACGGGCGGCGATCTGCGCAACCTCGCGGTCAGCGGTCTCGTCACCGTGGCGATCGGCGCCCTGGTGCCGATCGCCACCGGCAAGGTGCTCGGTGAGTACGTGCCGAAGGCCCAGCACGGGCTCATCGTGCAGGTCTGCCTGGCGATCATGATCACCAGTGTGGTGTCGGCGGCGTTCATGCTGCTGCAGAACCTCACGCTGCTGCGGATGGAGGGACGGATCGAGGCGACGCTGCAACCGGCCGTGTGGGACCGGCTGTTGCGGCTGCCGACGAAGTTCTTCACCTCCCGCTCGACCGGTGAACTGGCGAGCGCCGCCATGGGGATCAGCGCGATCCGCCGGCTGCTCGCCGGTGTCGGACCCACCCTCGCGCAGGCCGGCACGGTCGGGGTGATGAACCTGGGACTGCTGCTCTGGTACAGCGTGCCCCTGGCGCTGGCCGCGGTCGCCATGCTCGTGGTCGTCGCGGGGGTGTTCCTGGGCCTCGGTCTGTGGCAGGTGCGGTGGCAGCGCCGGCTCGTCGTGCTCGGCAACAAGCTGAACAACCAGGCCTTCCAGACCCTGCGCGGGCTGCCGAAACTGCGGGTCGCCGCGGCGGAGAACTACGCGTACGCGGCCTGGGCGGGCGAGTTCGCGCGCAGCCGCGAACTCCAGCGCAAGGTCGGCCGTATCAAGAACCTCACGACGGTGCTGGGAGCGGTGTACCTGCCGCTCTGTTCCCTGCTGATGTTCATGCTGCTCGCCGGCCCGGCGAGCGGGTCGCTGTCGGCGGCGGACTTCCTCACCTTCAACACCTCGGTGACGATGCTGCTGACCTCGGTCACCCAACTGACCGGCGCCTTCGTCTCGGCGGCCGCCGCGCTGCCGATGTTCGAGGAGATCAGGCCGGTGCTCGACGCCACCCCGGAGGTCCGGGTCGCGAGCACCCGCCCCGGCGTGCTGTCCGGTGCCGTCGAGGCCCGGGGGCTCTCCTTCCGGTACGCCGACGACGGTCCACTCGTCCTGGACGACGTGTCGTTCGACGTCCGGGCGGGTGAGTTCGTGGCGATCGTCGGCCCCAGCGGCTGCGGGAAGTCCACCCTGCTGAGGCTGCTGATCGGCTTCGACAGACCGGTCTCGGGCAGTGTCCTGTACGACGGGCAGGACCTGGCGGCCCTCGACCAGTCGGCGGTGCGCCGTCAGTGCGGTGTCGTGCTGCAGCACGCCGAGCCGTTCACCGGGTCCGTGCTCGACTGCATCTGCGGCACCGAGCCGTACACCCCCGAGGAGGCCATGGCGGCGGCCGAGATGGCGGGGCTGGCCGAGGACATCCGGCGGATGCCGATGGGCCTGCACACGATCGTCTCCGGCAGCGGGGCGGTCTCGGGCGGCCAGCGCCAGCGGCTGATGATCGCCCAGGCGCTGATCCGCCGTCCCCGGATCCTCTTCTTCGACGAGGCCACCAGCGCCCTGGACAACGAGACCCAGCGCACGGTCATCGAGAGCACCCGCGCGCTCAACGCCACCCGGGTCGTGATCGCGCACCGGCTGTCCACGGTCATGGACGCCGACCGCGTGATCGTGATGGAGGGCGGCCGGGTCGCCGAACAGGGACCGCCCGAGCGGCTGCTCGCGGACACCGGCGGACGGCTGCACGAGCTGGTGCACAGGCAGTTGGCGTGAGAGGTCAGTCGATCCCCGGCACCGGAGCCCCGGAGGGGACACCGGCGGCCAGGTAGGCGCCGTAGACCTCCCGCCAGGGTGCCGCGCCGCCGGCGTGCGGGCCCGGGGAGTGCTCTCCGCGGGCCTTGGCGTCGAGGCCGGCGAGGCACACCTCCCATCCCGCGCCGTTGCGGGCGGCGGTGTCCTCGGCCGCGAGCACGTCGGTGAGGGTCAGATGGGTGCGCTTCTCGTCGAGGGCTTCGAGGTCGAAGTGGAGTTCGTCGCCGCCCCAGGCGAAGGAGAGGTGGCGGGGCGGGTCGACGGCGAGGACGCGGCCGGTGGAGTCGGGCATGTTCGGGTCGCCGCTGAACCTGATGGTCCCGCCCGGGCTCAGCTCGATCTCCGCGCGGGAGGGGAACCAGCCCGCCAGCTCCTCCGGGTCGGTCACGAACTGCCAGACGCGGTCGACCGGATGGTCGTAGGTACGGCTGAAGCGGACGGCGGGGCGGCCGTCGTCGAGGGTGAGGTAGGTGCCGGTGAGGGCGGGGCGTTCGGCCGACATGGTGACTCAGTCCTTCGCGGTGGGGGCTTCGGGGGCGTCCGACGGCTCCCCCGCCGCCTCGTCCAGGCGGCGGCCGAGAGTGTCGAGGCGGTCGTTCCACAGCGAGCGGTACGGGGCGAGCCAGGCGTCGAGCGCCGCGATCGGGGCCGGGTCCAGCGCGTAGACGCGGCGCTGCGCGTCCTGGCTGACCCGGACCAGACCCGCGTCCCGCAGCACCCGCAGATGCTTCGAGGTGCTCGGCTGGCTCAGTCCGCACGCCGCGACGATCTCTCCGACGGGGCGCGGGCGCTCCCGCAGCAGCGCGACGATGGCGCGGCGGTGCGGGTCGGCGAGCGCGGTCCAGGGAGTGGGGTCGGGCACGGAGTTCAATATGCCGCTTCGGTTATATGCCAGTCAAGGCATAGAGGGGTTCCGGGAGTCCCGCCCCGCGCCCCATGATGTGACGGTCGCCTCACTCGACTCCCCTAGCGAAACGTTGCCGTTTCGCAGGCGGTGTCCTACTGTCGATGTGTACGAAACAGTTTCGTTTACGACCTGTCATCCCGAGCGACCTCCCTGGAGCGGCTCTCCCATGTCCCAGACCCTGACCGAAGGTGCCCGCAAGGGCTCCGTGGACTCCGCGTCCGCGCCGTCGCCGCGGCGGTGGTGGATTCTCGCGATCATCGGCATCGCGCAGCTGATGGTGGTCCTCGACGCGACCATCGTGAACATCGCCCTGCCGTCCGCGCAGGCCGACCTCGGCTTCTCCGACGGCAACCGGCAGTGGATCGTCACGGCCTACTCGCTGGCCTTCGCCTCCCTGCTGCTGCTCGGCGGACGCATCGCCGACCTCTTCGGGCGCAAGCCCGCCTTCCTCATCGGCGTCGCCGGATTCGCCGGCGCCTCGGTCCTCGGCGGCGCCTCCACCAGCTTCGGCATGCTGGTCACCGCACGGGCCCTCCAGGGCGTCTTCGGCGCGCTGCTCGCCCCCGCCGCGCTCTCGCTGCTGAACACGACCTTCACCGACGCGAAGGAACGCGCCAAGGCCTTCAGCGTCTACGGCGCGATCGCCGGTGCGGGCGGCGCGGTCGGTCTGCTGCTCGGCGGTGTACTGACCGACGCGCTCGACTGGCGCTGGACGCTGTTCGTCAACCTCGTCTTCGCGGTCGTCGCCTTCGCCGGCGGCTGGGTCCTGCTGAGCAACCACCGGGACGCCGCGAACTCCCGGCTCGACCTGCCGGGCACCCTGCTGGTCTCCTCCGGTCTCTTCGCGCTGGTCTACGGATTCTCCAACGCCGAGACCCACGACTGGAGTTCGCCGCTGACCTGGGGCTTCCTGATCGCGGGCGGCATCCTGCTCAGCGCCTTCGCCGGCTGGCAGACCCGCGCCGAGCACCCGCTGCTGCCGATGCGCGTCCTGCTCGACCGCGACCGCGCCGCCTCGTTCGTCACCGTGCTGATCACCGGTGCGGGCATGTTCGGCGTCTTCCTCTTCCTCACCTACTACCTGCAGCTGAACCTGGGCTTCAGCCCGACGAAGACCGGTGTCGCCTTCCTGCCGATGATGGCCACCCTGATGGTCATGGCCCAGGTGTCCACCACCGTCCTGGTGCCGCGCATCGGCCCGAAGATCGTCATCCCGGCGGGCTTCGCGATCGCCGTCGGCGGCATGGCCTGGCTGACCGGCATCGGGGTCGCCTCGGACTTCTCCACCGCCGTGCTGCCGCAGTTGCTCCTGATCGGCGCGGGCCTCGGCATCGTGATGCCGCCCGCCATGTCGCTGGCCACCAGCGGGATCGCCGCCGAGGACGCGGGCGTCGCCTCCGCGACCGTCAACACGATGCAGCAGGTGGGCGGTTCGATCGGCACCGCGCTGCTGAACACCCTCGCCGCGAGCGCCGCGACCAGCTACCTGGCCGGCAAGGACGCGACGGACAAGCTGGTCCGCGCGCAGTCGACGATCGAGAGCTACACCACCGCCTTCTGGTGGTCGGCCGGCTTCTTCGCCGCGGGCGCGGTGATCGCCTTCCTGCTCTACCGACGTGGCACCCAGGAGCAGGACCCGGACGCCGTGCGCGCCGTCCACATGTAGTACCCGTGCAATCACCCCGGAACCGAGGGGCCGCCGTCTGCAGGGAGACGGCGGCCCCTCCTCCTGTCACCCGGCGGCTCCCCGCGCGGCGCCGCGTCCGGACGAGCCCGCGCACCGCGCCGCCGTCCTCTCACACCGTCGCGGCCCCGGACAGGCCTGGGCCGGCCCGGACGGAACCGGACCGGCCCGGAACATGCCGAAGGCCGGCCGGAGGCCCCACTCCGCCCGGCCGACCCTCGGTGCGAGATCGCGCTGCGCTCCGCGACGGGGCTCGCACTCCCCAGCTACGCTCCCCGATCGATGCTCACGAAAAGCGCGCGATCCCGGTCTCTCAGAACGTGAAGACGGTCGTCCCGTAGGAGTTCTTCACGCACTCGTTGGCGAAGGTCCGTTCGTACGCGACCCGCTTGCCCTGCCAGACGCCGGCCACCGTGACCACCACAGGGTCGAACTGCTTGGTACACAGGGCGCCGTCTCTGACCGAGAGGGCGTCGAAGTTCCCGCCGGCTCCGCGGAGTTCGGCACAGGCCTGGACGGCGGCGGGGTGGGTGCCGGAGGCGGTCGGCGCGCAGTTCAGCGTGACCGCTCGTTCCGGGGTGGCGGTGTCGGCGTCCTGTCCGTGACCCGTGGTGAGCACCAGGGCCGACGGGGCGTAGAGCCCGGAGGGGGCGAGGGCGGGGGCAGTGGCGGGGGCGGCGAGCGCGGACCCTCCGAGGGGCCCGCAGACGGCGGTGGCCGCGAGGGTGAGAGTCGCTGCCCAGCGCGCGGTGTTCGGCATTGTGTGCATCCTTCCGCTCGGTTGAATGCGGCACCGGCTCGGTGTGTGTCGGTGCGGCGAGCGCGAGTCTGCCGAGTCCACACGGGAAACACACATCGACCCCACACGTTTCGGTAACTTTGAGTATTGAATCACTGGCGCGAAGTAACGAAGACCGAACGTGTGAGCCCCACAACCGCACGGGCGTTGATCGCCCGGGGCATCTTCCTGGCCGGATTTCCCCGGCTCCGCAATAGGCCTGAAACATTCCGCTCGGCGCGCCTCCTGGCCCCGCGCAGCCTTCTTCCGCTCATGGCGGACAGCGCCTCACGCCCCTTGCGCGGCCGATGCGGCGGAGTAATGGTGATTACATGATTACAGCAGAGCAACGCGACCAGATGCGCGGCTGGTTCGCCGGCCGTCTCCCCGACGATCTCTTCGAGAGCCTGGCGGAGGTGACCGTCGACCGCGAGGAGATCACCGTCGTCGGCCGCATCCCGGAGCCCCGGCTCGCCGAGGGCGCCTCGGCCCCCGAGCAGGAGGCGGCCGTCCGGGCCCGCGTCCAGGAGTTCCGCGAGCGCACCCGTGACGACCGGGTCGCCGTCGCGCGCGAGGCGGAGCACCGGTTCCGCAGGAAGGTGTCCTGGGGGGTGGAGTGCGGGGGCGAACGCGCGCTGTTCACGCACGTCGCGGCACCTGTCATGACCCGCCTGCGCCAGCCCGAACGCCAGGTCCTCGACACCCTCGTCGCCGCGGGCGTGGCCCGCAGCCGCAGCGACGCGCTCGCCTGGTGCGTCCGTCTCGTGCAGCGCCACACCGACGACTGGCTGACAGAACTGCGCGACTCCCTCGCGCACGTGGAGCGGGTCCGGGCCCAGGGACCGGACGCCGGACCGCGGGAATCCGCCGCCGACAACGGAGCCGAGCAGGGCGATCAGGGCGGGGAGGAGCAGGAAGGGAAGGGGTGAACGGCGGGTGACGCCCGGACGGCGGACCGCTCGCCTCCATGGAGGGTTCGTACTGCGGTGACCCTGAAGACGGATGATCCGTCCACTGGTGTCCCTGTTCCACGACGCCTTACCGTCGGCACACCCCACGGGGACGGCCTCCGCTCACGTCGCACACCCCGGCGACGACAACCGGCCACCCCTCCCCCGGGCGCCACCACGCGCTCCACCGCCCGTCAGGGTAGAGCCACTTCGCTGGAGCACTCTTGTCCGACAACTCCCCGACCACGTCCCCGTCCCTCACCGAGGTCGAGACCTACGGCGTCGAGCGGATCCCCGACGCGGACCGCAGCGCGTCGCCGCTCGACCTGTTCCGGGTCGCCTTCGGCGGCGCGAACACCTTCTCCACCTGTGTTCTCGGAGCCTTCCCCATCCTCTTCGGCCTGTCCTTCTGGCAGGGCCTCATGGCCACCCTCCTCGGCGTGGTGGCGGGTGCGCTGATCCTCTGCCCGATGGCGGTGTTCGGCCCGGTCAACGGCACGAACAACGCCGTCTCCTCCTCCGCGCACCTCGGGGTGCACGGCCGGGTGGTCGGTTCCTTCCTCTCCCTGCTCACCGCGATCGCCTTCTTCTCCATCTCCGTGTGGAGCTCCGGCGACGCCCTGGTCGGCGGCGCGCACCGGCTCTTCGGCCTGGAGCGCAGCAATCTGTCGTACGTCGTCGCGTACGCGCTGTTCGCCGGTCTGGTGCTCGCCGTGTGCGTCTACGGCTTCCGGTTCATGCTCTTCGTCAACAAGATCGCGGTGACCTCGGCGACCGTGCTGTTCCTGCTCGGCGCGGTCGCCTTCGCCGGTGACTTCGACCCCTCGTACGCGGGTGTCTTCACCGCCTCGGCGGACGCGGCCACCCAGTCGATGTTCTGGCCGTCGTTCATCGGCTCGGCGCTGATCGTGCTGTCGAACCCGGTGTCCTTCGGCGCGTTCCTCGGCGACTGGTCGCGCTACATCCCGGCGGACGCGCCGCGCCGCAGGGTCGTCGGTGCCGCGTTCCTCTCACAGATCGCGACGCTGCTGCCGTTCGTCTTCGGTCTGGCCACCGCGAGCATCATCGCGACGAAGGCTCCCAAGTACGTCGATCCGTCCGCCCCCGACTTCGTGGGCGGGCTGCTGGCGATCTCCCCGAGCTGGTTCTTCCTGCCGGTGTGTCTGCTCGCGCTGATCGGCGGCATGTCGACGGGCACGACCTCGCTGTACGGGACCGGGCTCGACTTCTCGTCGGTGTTCCCCCGGCTCTCGCGGGTCCAGGCCACGCTGGTGGTGGGGGTGCTGTCGATCGCCTTCATCTTCATCGGCCGCTTCGGTCTGAACCTCGTCCAGTCCATCTCCACGTTCGCCACGATGATCATCACCTGCACCACTCCGTGGATGGTCGTGATGATGCTGGGCTTCTACACCCGGCGGGGCTGGTACGACCCCGACGCCCTGCAGGTCTTCAACCGCCGCCAGCGCGGCGGACGTTACTGGTTCTCGCACGGATGGAACTGGCGGGGCATGACGGCGTGGTGGGTCTCCGCGGTGGTCGGTGTGCTCTTCACCGACATCCCCGGGCAGTTCGTCGGACCGCTGGGCGACCTGGCGGGCGGTGTCGACATCAGTCTGCCGCTGTCGCTCGCCGTCGCGGCGGTGCTGTTCCTGACACTGCTGCGGGTCTTCCCCGAACCCCGGGCCGTGTACGGGCCCGAGGGCGCGCGGCTGGCCCGCACGGTCGACGTCCCGGTGCCGGCGATCACCGGGCCGGGCACGGAGACCGACGGCTCGCACACGGACGGCTCGGCGCCGGTCGTCGCCGCCGGAGGCAGCTGATGGACTCCTGGTTCGACCTGTCGGTCCCCGTGGCCACCGGGATGCCCGTCTATCCCGGTGACCCGCCGGTCGAGGTGACCAGGGCGCTGACGGTCGCCGAGCACGGTGTCAACGTCCTGCGGCTGCACATGGGTTCGCAGTCGGGCACCCACGTCGACGCGCCGTACCACGTGGACGAGTCCTGGCCCACGCTGGACGATCTGCCGCTGGCACGGTTCGCCGGAGCGGCCGTGGTGGCCGACGTCCGGCGACTGGCGCCGCGCGCGCCGATCACGCCGGAACATCTCGCGCCCGCGCTCGGCCTCCTCGGGCCGCGTGCGGCCGGGATCCTCCTGCTGGCCACCGGCTGGTCGGCGCACTGGGGCACGGACCACTACGCGGAGCACCCCTGGCTCACGCCGGAGGCCGCCCGGGCCCTCGTCACCGCGGGCGTGCGCACCGTGGCCGTCGACGCGCTGAGCGTGGACCCGACCGGTGGGGCGGAGCTGCCGGCCCACCGCGTGCTGTGCGGCGCGGGAGGGGTCATCGCCGAGAACCTGACCGGACTCGACCGGCTCGCGGAGGCGCAGGCCGCGGGCAGGCCGGTCGAGGTCTTCCTGTTCCCGCTGCGCCTGCCGGGAGCGGACGGCGCGCCGGTCCGGGCCACGGCCCGCGTCGGGGACGTGGCAGTCGAGGACGTGGCAGTCCCGGACGTGGATCCGGACACCCGCCCGCGGCGCGGACCTTCTCCGGCGCCGGGCGAGAGGGTCTGAGCGGAGGGGACGGCGGGGCCCGCGCCCGGACCCTCGCCCGGAGCCGTCGCGCGGAGCCCTCGCGCGGCTCCCGGGCCGAGGCCGGCGCGGGGCATCCGGCCCGGAGTCCGCGCGGGGGCTCCGGTCCAGAACCCGGTGGGGAGAACCTGCGCGGGAACGGACGGCGGGACCTGGCCCGGCACTTGACGGAGGGACCCGGCCGGAACCCGGCCCGGGATCCCCCGGAACTCCCCGGATCAGGACCTCGTCGCGCCGTGCGATGCGCCGGATGAGCCGCTACCGGCGCACGGACCCGGCCGCGAATCCCTCGGAGAGCCCCCGCTCAGGACCTGATCGTGCGGGCGATGTCCAAGGTGAGCCGTTGCCAGGCGTCGCGCGGGTCGCGGTCCGTCAGTTCGCGGACGCGGCGCAGGCGGTAGCGCAGGGACTGGGCGTGCAGGTGGAGTTCCCGTGCGGCGGCGTTCGCCGACCCCGTGTCGAGGTACGCGGTGAGCGCCGCCAGCAGGTGCCCCTGCCCGGGATCGATGAGCGGCCCGAGCACCAGACGGGCGACGGCGTCCGGTGGCAGGGCCGGATGCCCGGCCAGCAGCGCCAGGACATGGGCGTCGGCGTCGGTGAGGAGACGGCCTCCCCGGTACGCGTGGGCGGGTGCCGTGTCCAGCGCGTCGGCGGCCAGCCGGTGCGCCACGGCGATCCGGTCCAGGCTCCCCGCCGTGACCGCACAGCCGCGCAGGTCCCGTGCGCGGAGCACCTCCCCGGCCGCCGAGGTGACGGCGGCGGGCACCAGCAGGACGGCGCGGGGGCCCCGTACCGTCGTCGCCCAGGTGACGTCGGGAGCGCCGGTCGCGTCGAGCGCGTCCAGCAGGGCCGTCACCGCGTCGTGCGTCATGTCGGGCCGGTCCGGACCGGCCGGCTCCGCCACCAACAGGACGGCGGGGTCGGGAAGTTGGACACCCAGCCGGGCCGCGCGGTCGGCCGGTGCCCCCGCCGAGGCGTGCCGCCCGGCGATCAGGTCGTCCAGGAGCAGGCGCAGCGCCCGGTCGCGGTCGGCCGCGAGGTCCTCGCTGGTCGCGGCGTACGCGGTGGCCATCTCCTCGGAGAGGATGTCGAGCGCGGTCAGCAGCATCCTGGTGAGTGCCAGGGCATCCGACGCGGTCAGTCCGGGCGCGCGGGCGGCGATCTCGTCCGTGAGAACGGTCGCCGCCACCCGGTAGGCGCGCAGCACCGCCCGCACCGGACGGCCGTCGGCCGCGCGGGCCGCCGCGATGCCCCGGAAGCGCCGCAGGTCCGACGGGCCCAGGCCGGAGTCGGTCGCCCACAGGTGGAGCAGGCGCTCCAGCCCCCAGGCCGCGATGGCCCGTACCTCCGGCAGCCGGCTGCCGTCGAGCGCGGCGTAGGCCGGCACCTGTGCGTGCACGGCGGCCACGACCGCCTCCACGACACGCGGGTCCGCGACCATCTCCTGCCGTACGCGTTCCCTGACGTCCACGGGCGTTTTTGTCACAGAGTGATGATTCCAGCCGCGCGATGTGCGCACCACGGTGGACGGGCCTTGTCACACTCGCCAGGATCGACGGCGTACAGCGCGATCTCAGGGACGAGAGGCGGGACGTACGGATGGCGAAGCACTGGGCCGACTTCCAGTACGAGATCTATCTGAACGGAATGACGGGCGCCGTGCCGCGGCTGCCCACCGATCTGACCCGGCTGGAGGAACTCACCGAGCAACGGCTCGGCCCCGGTCCGGTCGGTTATGTGGCGGGCAGCGCCGGGAACGGCAGCACCGCGCGGGCGAACCGGGAGGCTCTCGACCGCCGCCGGATCGTGCCGCGGATGCTGCGGGACGTGCACGAACGCGACCTGTCCGTCGAGGTGCTGGGGCGTGCCCTGCCCGCGCCCTTGGCCCTGGCGCCCGTGGGCGTACTGTCGATCATGCACCCGGACGCGGAGTCCGCCGCCGCACGGGCCGCCGCGGCACAGGGTGTCCCGTACATCCTGTCCTCGGCCTCCAGCACGCCGATGGAGCAGGTCGCCGAGGCGATGGGCGACGCGGAACGCTGGTTCCAGCTGTACTGGGCGAAGGACCGCGAGGTCACCCGGAGCTTCCTCGACCGGGCGAAGGCCGCCGGATTCACGGCTCTGCTCGTCACGCTGGACACTCCCCTGCTGGCCTGGCGGCCTCGCGATCTCGACCAGGCGTACCTGCCGTTCCTGCACGGCGTCGGCACCGCGAACTACTTCTCCGACCCGGCGTTCCTCGCGGGCCTCGCCAAGCCGGTCCACGAGGACCCGAACGCGGCCGTGATGCACTTCGTCGGCATGTTCGCCGATCCCGGCAAGACCTGGCCGGACCTGGCCTTCCTGCGGGAGAACTGGGACGGTCCCCTCGTCCTGAAGGGCATCCTGCACCCCGACGACGCCCGGCGCGCGGCCCACGCGGGGATGGACGGCGTGGTGGTCTCCAACCACGGCGGCCGGCAGGTGGCGGGGGCGGTGGGGGCGGCCGACGCGCTGCCCCGTGTGGCAGAGGCGGTCGGCGACCGGCTGACCGTCCTGTTCGACAGCGGGGTCCGCACCGGTGACGACATCTTCAAGGCGCTCGCCCTCGGCGCCCGGGCCGTGCTCGTCGGACGGCCTTACGCCTACGGTCTCGGCCTCGACGGACAGGCCGGGGTCGAGCACGTGATCCGCTGTCTGCTCGCGGAGTTCGACCTCACTCTCGCCCTGTCCGGGCACTCCCGCCCCACGGGCCTCGGCCCCGACGACCTGATCGAGGAAACGCCGTGAAGAACGTACTGGCCGTCGTCTCCGCGCATGTGGGCGGTCGCGCCGCCGGAGCCGCTCTCGCCGGGGTGTTCCCCGGCGACGCCCGCGTCACGGTCGTCGAGGCGACCGACGAGGACCCCGCGGCGCTGCGCGAGGCCCATGTCATCGTCACCGGCCTCGCCCCGGTGACCGCCGAGCACCTGGCCGCCGCACCGGACCTGGAACTGGTGCAGTGCGCCAGCCACGGCTTCGACTACGTGGACCTGGACGCCGCCCGCGCCAAGGGCGTCCCGGTGTGCAACATCGGCTCCAGCGGCGCCGAGAAACAGAACGTGGCCGAGCAGACCTTCGCCCTGATGCTCGCCCTCGCCAAGCAGTTGATCCCGGCCCACACCGCGCTCGTCGACGCCGACTGGGCGCTGCCGCGGCTGCAGCGGTCCATCACCGAACTGTCCGGCAAGACCCTCGGCATCGTCGGGCTCGGTCACATCGGTGAGGAGGTGGCCCGGCGCGCAGTGGCGTTCGACATGTCGATCGTGTACGCCGGGCCCCAGTCCGTCGGCGCGGAGGCGGAGGCGCGGCTCGGCGGCGCCCGTCACGTCCCACTCGACGAGCTGCTGCGGACGTCGGACTACGTCACGCTGCACGCCCCGCTCACGGAGACGACCCGGCATCTGCTCGACGCCGAACGGCTCGCGCTCCTGAAGCCCACCGCGTTCGTCGTCAACACCTCACGGGGCGCCCTGATCGACCAGGACGCCCTGGCGGACGCCCTCGACGCGGGCGCCCTGGCCGGCGCGGGCCTCGACGTCTTCGACCCCGAACCGCCCACGGCGGCCCTGCGGTTGCTCAAGGCGCCGAACGTGGTGCTCTCGCCGCACGTCGCGGGCGTCACCCGCGAGACGCTCGTACGGATCGCCCTGGCGGCGGTCCAGAACGCGGGGGACTTCGTGGCCGGCAGGCCGCCGCGGGACGTGGTGTCCTAGGCACCACCCCGCACCGGGGGCCACGCCCGGCGAGCCCACCTCGGCGGGTGACCGGATCGGGGCGGGGCGAGTCGGCTCGGCACACCGGACGGCCGAACCGTGCGCGCCCCGTGGGCCGATGACGCGCCCGTCTCACAGCTGGCGGGCCGTGCCACGCGGTACCGGCCCCGGAACGGCGGACGGGTCGGTGCGCCGTCCGTCCGGCGTGCCGACGGCGGACGCAGGCTCGGTGACGGGTGACGCCGACTCCGTGACAGGTGACGGCGACTCGGTGACAGGTGACGGCGACTCGGTGGCGGGTGACGTCGGCGCACCCTCCGTACTCACCTCAGCCCCCGCACCCCCTGCACCGGTCACACCCCCGATCGACAGCGACCGCGGGACCGGCGGCGGTTCGGTCCGCCAGCGTTGTGCGAGGGAGCCGCCGCGGTCCTTCACGACGATGTCGCTGTCCTGGTCGACGGAGCCGGGGGTGACCGCGAGCCGGCCGCGCGCGCGAGGCAGCAACTCGCCCCGCACGGTGAGGTCGTACCGTACGTCGTCGCCGTGCGCGTCCCCCGGAGCGGCGCAGCGGTCCAGCGCGACGACCCCGTCGGCCGCTCCTGAGTCCAGGCACAGCCCGGGGTCGGCGGCACTGCGCAGCAGACCGTCGTTCTCGTACGACCACTGCTGGGTGCGGGCCAGGGAGCACCCGGCGAGTTCGGCCTCCGCGCCGGACCTCGCTCTGCCGCCCCGGACGTCGAGGCACAGGTCGGCGGCGAGGTTGCGCAGCCGGGTCCGCTCGACGCCCGCGGGCGGTCCGGCCGGCGTCGGCGGCGAGGCACCCGGGGACGCCGGCACGGTGCGGCCGCTGCCGACGCCCGTGGAGGCTCCGGGGTCGGCGCCGCCCCCGGAGGACCCCGTGCCCACGGCGAGCACGGTCACGAGCAGCACGGCCGAGACGGTACCCGCCCCTGTGAGCAGGGCCTTGGACCGTGCCCGTCCGGTCGGGACGCCGCGGCCCGGGGTGCTGATCTCCGCGGGTGGTCGTCGGCGTCCGCCGCTGCCGTGGCGCCCGCCCTGCGCGGCGCCGAAGTCCTCCGCCGCCCCTCCTGGGCCTTTCGCGGCTCCGTTGCCCTCCAGCCCTCCGGCGCCACGCGGCCCCCGCGCGTCGGCGCGGTCACCCGTACCGGCGCCGTCCGGTGGACCGGGGATTCCCCGCGTGCCTCCGAACACCGGGCCACCAGAGGGGCGCACGGCTGTCCGCACGCCCCCGGAGCGGCTGTCGAGGTAGCGCCGTGCACCCCAGCCGAGTACCGCTTCGGCCAGCACGATTCCCAACGCGCCGTCGCACCGGGCGATGTGTTCCTCGGCACGGCGGCAGGGGGCGCACCCCGCGCGATGGTGCCGCTCCTCCGGGGACGGCGCGCCACCGCGACGCGCCGGGACGTCCAGGCGCCGGCCGTAGAGGCCGCATTCCCGGGCCGGCGCGAGTTCCCGGTGGGCGCGTACACATCCCGCGCGGAATTGCTCACGGGCCTGTTCCAGAGCGACCGTCGCGGTGTCGAGAGTCATGCCCGACAGACCGGCCGGTACGGATAGAGGTTCCGCCTCCACCTCGGTGTGCCAGAGCAGGCACTGCGCGGAACCCGGGAGCGCGTGGAAGGAACGCTCGGCGAGCCTCCGATTTTCGGCCGTCATGGATCCCGCCACCCGCATACCACGACCACCGGCGGGTTTCCCCAACTCCGGCAGAACACAGGATATCCGGTCCTCCGCGGCCCATTCCCGCACGGTGTCCCGCACGGTCACCAGGAGGCGGGGCCGCAGGGCCGCTCCGGACTCGCCGTGCGTCAGCGAGTCGAGCGCGTAGTGGAAGGAGGTCGCGGCGACCATCGGGGCGACATGCGCCGAAGAGGCCAGACAGATGACCGAGTAGTCGTACGTCGCCTGCCAGTGCCGCGCCATCAGCAGGGCGACGGACCGGGTGGCACCGCCTGCCGGCCGTCCTCGCAGCCGGGCGGCCAGACTCTCGTCGCATTCACCGGAGGCGCCGCCGGGAGGATGGGCGGGACGTGGGGGGTGGGGGGTGGGCACGGAGCGGGTTCCTTCCGGGTGCGAGGCGACGCACAGGCCGTTTCCGGCCGCCGGGAAGCAGCTCTTCCCGGCGCGTTCCCTTTTCGGCGGCGCGCCGGGAGAACAGCCGGGCGGGAAGGCCGGTGACGGCCATTCCCCGGAGCCTTTCGAGTCCACCGGCGATCCGAAATGACGAACTCGGATTTCACACCCGGCCATTGACCACGCGCAGTGAGTCAACCCTCGCACAACCCGCTCGTGACCGACAGGGAGCCCGGGCGACATCCGTATTTTTGAAAGATGGTCAATTGCCCCGACAACTCGCCTCACTCGCACCGGTTTTCGAAATTCCGTGCGCCCCGTGTGAATCGCGCGCTCGCGCCGGAGCCCGTCGCACGCTCCCGGCGCACGGAACCCGCTGGTCCACTGGAACCCGGCCCTTCTCGGAGGCCCCGCGCGGAACGGCGGCTCTCCCGCGCGAAACCGGCCGCCGGCCCCGCTCCTCCCGCCCTCGGCCGGCGGCCCCGGACACGGCCTGCGCGGCCCGCGCGGCCGGTACGGCCCGGACGGAGCAGGGACCCCGTCCGGGCTCTCTCCGGTTCAGGCCCGCCACAACCCGCGCCTGCGGTGACCCGGCTCCCAGAAGAACCGGTTGAGGACCCGCACGGGCGGCGGCAGCGCGCCGAGGAACCGCGCCCGGTCGGCGGCGGGCGCGCCGTCGACGATCCAGGGCACGAAGACCGCGGCCCCGCGCAGTCCCTGGACCCGGCGGATCCTCCCGGTGAAGGCGCTCCAGTCCGCCGGCGTCAGAACCTCCTGGACGAGCGGCAGGGCGCCGTCCTCCTCGTGCTTGAGATGGTCGTCGAGAGCCGCCGCCAACGCGTCCACGCATGCCGGGAGTTCGTCCGGCCGTTCACCAAGGGCGGTGTCGACGGCCGTCAGCAGCGCGCCGAGGCCCGCGTGCTCCGCCTCCATCGTCGCCAGCAGGGCGACGTCCCTCGGCCGGCCCGCGGCCGCGCGTTCCACACGCGGCCACAGGTCACTGTCCTCGGCGGTGTGGTGGATGTGCAGCTGACGCGTGAAGTTGTCCCAGCCCGCGCGGACTCGGGGAGATCCCGCGGTGCCGTCCGAGACGGCGGTGGCGAGGCGTTCCAGGTCGCGCCGGAAGGCGTCGTGGGCCGCGTACATGACGGTGAGGTCGATGGTGTCGGTGCTCATGAGGCCGCTTCCTCCAGTTCGGGTCCGTACAGGGGCAGGGCGTGCGGGTTGGCCGACGGGCCGTGGTGACGGCGCAGGCCGAGACAGGCGAGCGCGCCGGTCAGCAGCACGGCGGCGGCGACCAGGACGGCGGGCCCCATCGCGTGCACGAAACCGTGGCCGAAGACCTGGCCGCCGAGTGCGCGCATGCGGTCGGCGACGTCGCGCGGGACGCCGTCCGGGAGCCGCGCCGACTGCCCCGCGCTCAGGTCGGACTCCCCCTGGGAGAAGGCTCCGACGAAACCGTCGCGGTAGGCGGCGGGCAGGCCGCCGGCCCGCTCCCGGGCCTGTTCGGGGAGCGAGGACGCCAGCCGGGCCTGGAGCACCGCGCCGACGACGGCACCCGCGAGCACCGAACCGACCTGGCGGAGCGCGTTGTTGAGGCCGGACGCGGCGCCCGAGAGCTTCGCCGGCACCTGACGCATGACCTCGGTGGCCATCGGCGCGAAGGTGAACCCGGCGCCCAGGCCCGCGAGCAGCAGGGGCAGGGCCACCGCCGTCCAGCCCGACCCCACGTCCGCCGCGGCCACGATCCACACCAGGGCCCCGGCCCAGGCCAGCAGTCCGGTCATCAGCACGAACCGCCCGCCGACCTTGTCCGCGAGGACTCCCGCGGGTCCCGCCGTCACGAACGAGCCGAGCGCGAGCGGCAGCAGGACGAGACCGGACTTGAGAGCGCTGAAGCCGAGCACGGACTGCAGGTAGATCGTCAGCGGCAGGAACATCCCGATCACGCCGAAGGACACGGTGACGCCGACGACGTTGACGAGCGTGAAGTTGCGGTCCCTGAAGAGGGAGAGGGGGACCAGCGGATCGGCGTTCTGGCGTCCGCGCTCATGGCCGAGGAACGCCGCGAAGAGCAGCGCCGCGGCGCCGAACAACGCCAGGATCCAGCCGTTCCAGTCGTACCGCTGCCCTTCCGTCAGTCCGAAGGCCAGGCAGAACAGGGCACTCGACGCGAGCAGGACGCCGGGGGTGTCGAAGCGGTGGCGCACCGTGCGGTGCGAGGCCGGGATGATCGCCACGGCGAGGACCAGCACCAGTGCCCCCAGCGGCAGGTTCACGAAGAAGATCCACCGCCAGTCCAGGTGGGTGATCAGCGCGCCGCCGATGATCGGGCCGAGCGCGCCGGAGACGCCCGCGACCGCACCCCAGACACCCATCGCGGCACCGCGCCGGTCGGCCGGGAACACCTCGGCGACGATCGAGAGGGTCTGCGGCATGAGCAGGGCCGCGCCCAGGCCCTGGACCGCGCGGAACGCGATCAGCTGGGCCGGGTCCCGCGCGAGGCCGCACGCGAGGCTGGCGAGGGTGAACAGGGCGACACCGCCGAGGAAGAGGGCGCGTTTGCCCCGCAGGTCGCCGAGGCGGCCGGCGGTGATGAGCAGCACGGCCAGTGCGAGCGTGTAGGCGTTGACGACCCAGAGGATCTCGTCCAGCGAGGCGTCGAGGTCCTGTCCCATGTCGGGGATCGCGATGTTGACGATGGTCAGGTCGAGCAGGGTCATGAAGAAGCCCAGGGAGAGCGTGACGAGGATCGCCCAGGGATTGCCGTGCCATTTCTTGAACACGATGTCCGTCTCCTAGAAGCGAGTTGTGCTCCGGCGGGTGCCGGGGCATCGGACTCGCGTCCAAGAGGGCACCGCGCCGGGACCGCGTGACGCCGTGAGACGTACGTCACTCTTCCGCCTCCGGGTGTCACACTCCGGCCCCCTCCGGGGCTCGCAGTGGTGAGCGCACCCAGGGAGGAATGGCATGGCCGAGAGGACCGAAGGCGCCACGCAGGTGTTCGTCGATCATCGCGAACTGCTCTTCGCAATCGTCTACAACATCCTCGGCAGCGTCGCCGACACCGAGGACGTCCTTCAGGAGACCTGGCTGTCGTGGACGGGGCGTGCCCGGCGCACTCCGCCGGAGGCGATCACCAACCCGCGTGCCTACCTGGTGCGGATCGGGGTGAACCACGCGCTCGCGCGCCGCGCCGCGATCATCCGGCGGCGCGAGACGTACGTGGGGCCCTGGCTGCCGGAGCCGCTGCTCGACGAGGCGTCGCCCGAGGACTCGGCCGACCGCACCCTGCGCACCGAGTCGGTGTCCCTGGCCCTGCTCGTGGTCCTGGAGTCGCTCACCCCGCTGGAGCGGGCGGTCTTCGTCCTCAACGAGGTGTTCGGCTACGCGCACACCGAGATCGCGGAGGTCATCGACCGCAGCCCGGCGGCGGTCCGTCAGCTCGCGCACCGGGCGCGGGAGCACGTGCACGCCCGGCGGCCGCTCTACCGCGCGCGTCCCCGGGTCCGCCGGCAGGCGACCGAGCGGTTCGTCGAGGCGGCCCTCGGCGGGGACATCGGCGCGCTGATGGAGATCCTCGCGCCGGACGTGACCGTGTGGACGGACGGCGGCGGCAAGGGACCGGCGGGGCTGCGGCCGGTGCGCGGCCGGGACAAGGCGGCCCGGCTGTTCGCCGGTTACGCGGCCCGGCGTGGCAGCGGCCTCGACATCCGCTACCGGCGGGTCAACGGCGACGACTCCGCGGTGCTCTTCGCGGGCGAGTCGCCGTACGCGGTGATGGTCATGGACCTCACCCCGGACGGCGAGCGGGTGTCGGACGTCTACATCGTCACCAACCCCGAGAAGCTCGCGCGCGTACGACGGGACGAGGAGACCGGGGAAGTCGGGGAGACCGGGGAAGTCGGGGAGACCGAGGAGGAGCACGCGTGACGGACACCGGGCACACGCGGGGACGGACGTCTTCCGGCGAACGTCTCGCCGACTGGTTCGACGGCCGGCTCGGCCTCCACACCCTCGGCAGGCGCTATCTGCGCAAGGTCTTCCCGGACCACTGGTCCTTCCTGCTCGGCGAGATCTGCCTGTACAGCTTCGTGGTGCTGGTCCTCACCGGGGTGTACCTGACGCTGTTCTTCCATCCGTCCATGAACGAGGTGACGTACCACGGCGGTTACCTCCCGCTGAACGGCATCCGCATGTCGGAGGCGTACGCGTCCACGCTCGACATCAGTTTCGAGGTGCGCGGCGGACTGCTGATCCGGCAGATCCACCACTGGTCCGCGCTGGTCTTCCTGGCGGCGATGCTGACGCACATGATGCGGCACTTCTTCACGGGTTCGTTCCGCAGGCCCCGTGAGGTGAACTGGGTGTTCGGCTGGACGCTGTTGCTGCTCGGCATGTTCGAGGGCCTGTTCGGCTACTCGCTGCCGGACGACCTCCTGTCCGGGACGGGACTGCGGTTCGTGGACGGCGCGTTGCTGTCGGTGCCGGTCGTCGGCACGTATCTGTCGTTCTTCCTGTTCGGCGGGGAGTTCCCGGGTCACGACATCGTGGCCCGTTTCTACTCGCTGCACGTCCTGCTGATCCCGGGGATCATGGCGGCGCTCGTGGTCGCGCACCTGGTCCTCGTCGTGTACCACAAGCACACCCAGTTCGGAGGACCGGGAAGGACCGAACGCAACGTCGTGGGGACGCCGTTCATGCCGGTGTACCTCGCGAAGGCCGGTGGCTTCTTCTTCCTGGTCTTCGGAGTCCTCGCGCTGGTCGCGGCGGTCGCGACCGTCAACCCGGTCTGGGCATACGGCCCCTACCGCGCCGACCAGGTGTCGACGGGCGCCCAGCCGGACTGGTACCTCGGCTTCGCCGAGGGCCTGGTCCGGGTGATGCCGGGCTGGGAGGTCCATGTCGCCGGGCACACGCTGGTGCTCGGTGTGCTCGTCCCGGTCGTGGTCTTCCCGCTGCTCCTGGTCGCCATCGGCGTCTATCCGTTCGTGGAGGCGAGGTTCACCGGTGACCGGGGCGAGCACCACCTCCTGGACCGTCCGCGCAACCGGCCGGTCCGTACGGCGATCGGGGCCGCGTGGATCAGTGTGTACGCGATCCTGCTGGCAGGCGGCGGCAACGACATCGTGGCCACCCGTCTGCATCTGTCCATCAACAGCGTCACCTGGGCCGTGCGGATCTCCCTGTTCGTCGTGCCGGTCCTCGTCCTCGTCGTGACGCGCCGTCTCTGTCTGGGGCTGCAGCAGCGGGACCGCGAGCTGGTGGCGCACGGCCGTGCGACCGGCGTGATCACACGCCTGCCGCACGGCGAGTACGTCGAGGCGCACCGCCCGCTCGGGCCGGCCGAACTCCACACGCTGACCGAGCACCAGCACCGCGGGCGCTCAGACCACCGGGACCTCCAGCCGGCTGACGCGCACCGCGCCGTCGGCGGCTCCGGGGCGCCCGCTGGTCAGGAGGATCCGCAGCCGTGACCCGCGGGCCCGGTCGAAGGTGATCACGGTCGGCGTGTCGGAGGCGGTGGCCCAGTCGACGGCCGTGCCCCGCACCGGCACATGGCGCTCGCCGTCCCAGAGCGAGACCCGAACCGACGCGGGCAGGGTGTGCTCGGCGTCGACGGTGAAGGAGACCTCCACCCGGTCGACGGCCCGGGTCCGCGCCCAGGTGACCGAGACCCAGTCCTGCGCGCGGGCTCCGTCGAACGCGGGCAGCAGGGCGGTGGCCGACTTGTGGAAGGCGTTGGACCAGCCGGTGGCCGGATCGCCGTCGAGCATGGCGGCCGGCAGGGAGTCCGGGCGCCCCGAGTAGCTCGCGTCCGCCAACGGGTGGGCGGGGGCGCCGGGTCCGGGGTCGGGCGCGAAGGGGGTGGCCGGGGTGACCGCCCGGACGCGCGCCGTGGTGGTGGCCACCGAGACGGTGGCGCCGCGCAGTCCCGCAGCGCGGGCCGTCACGCGCAGGCCCCCCGGGCGCGTGCCGCCGCGGACGATGGCGAGGGCCTTGCCGTGGAAGGCCGTCCGGGTGCTCGCCTGATAGCGCTCGGCGCTCTCCTGCCGCCCGTTGTCCAGCCCGGCGAGCGAGCCGCCGTGGGCCTCGAACGCGATCAGGTGCTCGGCGTCCGGCACAACCACACCCCGGGCGTCGACGACCTCCGCCGTCACGAACACCAGCGAACGGCCGTCCGCGGGCAGGGACGCGCGGTCCGCGGTGAGGCGGATCCCGTGCGGCGGGCCGGCGGTGCGCAGCACATCGGTGGCGACGGTACGGCCGTCGCGGCGCGCGACCGCCTTCAACTCGCCCGGCGCGTAGGGCACTTTCCAGGTGAGGTGGAGTCTGCCCGCGCTGCCGTTCGGACTGGTGTAACTGCCCGGGTAGGGGCCCGAGGTGAACGTCTTGTCGTCACCGGTCGCCTCGGTGGTCTCCAGGTAGGTACGGCCGTCGACGGTCCTCTTCGTGTCGAACTTCCGTGTGCCGAGGGACTTTCCGTTGAGGAAGAGCTCCACCGTGTCGACGTTCGCGTACGCCCACACCTCGACCGTGTCGCCCTGCTCGTGGTTCCAGGTCATGGGCACCAGATGGACCATGGGCTCGCTCACCCACTGGCTCCGGAACAGGTGGTACATGTCCTTCGGGAAGCCCGCGGTGTCGACCGCGCCGAAGAAGGACGCCTTGACGGGGAAGACGTCGTAGGGCGTGGGTTCACCGATGTAGTCGATGCCCGACCAGAGGAACTGGCCCGCGAACCACTTCCGGTCCCGGTCCTTCTTGTGTCCGTACTCGCCGCTCATGGTCCAGGAGGCGAGGTTGTTGTCGTACGAGGAGGTGGCCCGCCGGCCGGGGGTGTGGTTCTCGCCGGTGTTGAGGTGTTCCGGCTCCTGGTAGGTGCCGCGGGTCGAGGTCTCGGAGGACGACTCCGACTCGAAGAGAAAGAGGTGGGGGTAGGCGGCGTGCAGCGCGTCCACCGACTGCGCGGTGTTGTAGTTGAGGCCGAGTCCGTCCAGTTTGGCGAGCATGAGGTCGGCCGCGGAGTCCTTGGCGGGCAGACGGCGGTACTTGTCGGAGCCGATGACCAGCGGGCGGGTGTCGTCCGCGGCCCTGATGGCGCCGATGACGCGGTCGGCCATGGCCAGCCCGGCGGTCGAGGTGGAGTCGGGGATCTCGTTGCCGATGGACCACAGCACCACGGCGGGCGAGTTGCGGGCCGCGAGGACCATCTCGGTGGCGTCCCGCTCGCACCACTCGTCGAAGAAGCGGCCGTAGTCGTACCTCGTCTTGCCGGTCCGCCAGCAGTCGAAGGCCTCCACCATCATCACGATGCCCAGCTCCTCGCAGACTTGGATCATCTGCGGGGAGGGCGGGTTGTGGGAGGTGCGGAAGGCGTTGACGCCCATCGACTTCATGACGGTCATCTGCCGGCGCACCGCGTCGAGGCTGACGGCGGCGCCGAGGGCTCCCTGGTCGTGGTGGAGGTCGACGCCCTTGATCTTGGCGTGGGTGCCGTTGAGGTGGAAACCCTCGTCCGGGTCGAAGCGGAAGGAGCGGATGCCGAAGGACGTGCGGAAGGTGTCGACGGTCGACCCGCCGACGCGCAGTTCGGTCTCCAGGACGTAGCGGTGGCCGGGGGTCGCGAAGTCCCACGTCTTCGGTTTCTCCACGACGAGTTCATGGGTCTCGTCGGCGCGGTCGCCGACCGTCGCGGTGCTGGAGGCACGGGCCACCGTCCGGCCGTCGGGGCCGACGATCCGCGAGACCACCTGCACCTTCGCCGCCGCCCCGGTCCCGTTGACCACACTCGTCCGGGCCCGGACGACCGCCCGCCCCGCGGTGACCTCGGGCGTCGTGACGTAGGTGCCCCAGCGCTCGACGTGCACCGGTCCGGTGACCACGAGTCGGGCCTCGCGGTGGATGCCGCTGCCCGAGTACCAGCGGCTGCTGGGGAGTTGGTTCTGCACCTTGACCGCGATGACGTTGGGGGTGCGGCCGTCCGTGTGCAGCAGACCGGTGAGGTCGAGGGCGAACCCCGTGTAGCCGTAGGGGTGATGGCCGACCTCGGTGCCGTTGCAGTAGACGTACGAGTCCATGTAGACGCCGTCGAACTCCACCGAGACGCGCTTGCCCGCGAGGGCGGGCGGCAGGGTGAAGGCGATCCGGTACCAGCCGAGGCCGCCCGGGAAGAAGCCGGTCCCGCTGGTGGTGCCGTGCTCGGTGGTGGGGCTCTGCTCGATGCTCCAGTCGTGCGGGACGGTCACCTCGCGCCAGGCCGAGTCGTCGTAGCCGGGCTGTGCCGCGCCCTCGTAGGCCCCGGTCGGGTCGGTGATCCCGCCCGGATCGACCAGGGCGAAGCGCCAGCCGTCGTGGAGTTCGACGGTGCTGCGGCCCGTCGTGGACCCGGACGAGTCCGCCCGGGCGTCGGCCGCACCCGCGAACGCTCCGGCCGTGGGTGCGGCGGTTCCCGCGATCAATACCGATCTCCGAGTGACTGTCAAGGCGGCTCTCCCTCATCAAGGGCCCAGAACTCATCACAACTGATCGTGAACAAACAGATTCTGACGGGATGATGCGTACGGACGTCAAGGGGCGGGCGCCCACTTCCGCCCCCGACGTCACATCGGCCGGAACACGGCGCGCCGCCGGGCTCCCGAGGGTCCGGTCGCCGACCTCCGGCGTCTCGGACGCGGACCCCGGCAGAGGCTCGGCGGGGTGCCGCCGGTCCGGCCGGGCAGGACTCCGGCTGACCGACCCCGCCCCGCCCCGGACGGACGGCGACGCGGTGCCGGAACGCGTCCGAGGGGGCGACGCGCCGGGAAGCGCCTGACAGGGCGACAGGGCGACAGGGCGACAGGGCGACAGGGCGACAGGGCGACAGGGCGACAGGGCGACAGGGCCGGCGTACCCGTCGGCGCCTCGGCCGTCGTCACCCGAACGGCCGAGAACCTCGTCGGCGCGCCGCCGGTCATCCGGCCGGGGCAGCGGACCCACGGTCGGCTGCGGAGCGGTCCGCGCGGACGCGACGCCGCTGCCTGAGGCGCGAGCCGCACCGGCGATCCGCGTCGGCGACCGGGGCCCGACGTGTCCCCGGAGGTCTGACCGCGTCCCGTCGGGGCAGGTGGTGCGGCATCTGATGTGATGGACGGGCACCCGCTCGTGCCCTGGAGGACCGAACCCTGAACACCCCGTTCGCCGAAACACTGTCCGTCGTGCTGCTCGCCGCCGTGCTCGTCTGCGCGGTGGTGCGGCCGTTCGGCTGGCCCGAGGCGGTCGTCGCGGTCCCGGCCGCCCTGCTGGTGATGGCCACCGGCGCGATCTCCTGGGAACACGCCCGCGAGGAGGCCGCGCATCTGGGGCCGGTGATCGGCTTCCTCGCGGCCGTACTGGTGCTCGCCCGGTTCTGCGACGACGAGGGCCTCTTCCACGCGTGCGGAGCCTGGATGGCGCGCTGGGCCGCGGGACGGCCACGGCGCCTGCTCACCGCGGTCTTCGCGCTCGCCTCCGCGATCACCGCGGTGCTCAGCCTCGACGCCACCATCGTGCTGCTCACGCCCGTCGTCTTCGCCACCGCGGCCCGGATGGGCGCCCGCCCCAAACCGCACGTGTACGCCTGCACGCACCTGTCGAACACGGCCTCGCTGCTGCTCCCGGTCTCCAACCTCACCAACCTGCTGGCGTTCACCGCGAGCGGGCTGAGCTTCACCCGGTTCGCCGCGCTGATGGTCCTTCCGTGGCTGGTCGCGATCGGCGCCGAGTACGTGGTCTTCCGGCGCTTCTTCGCCCGCGACCTGGCCGCCGCGGCCCCCCGGCCCGCCCTCGACGAGCCGCCGGAGCTGCCGCTGTTCGCGCTGGTCACGGTGGGCTGCACCCTCGCCGGGTTCGTCGTCGCCTCCGCCGTCGGGATCGATCCGGCGTGGTCGGCCGCGGCCGGCGCGCTGGTGCTCGCCGTCCGGGCGGTGCTGCGCGGGCGCGCCACCGTGCTCACCGTGGCCCGGGCCACCGCGCCCGCCTTCCTGGCCTTCGTCCTGGCCCTGGGGGTCGTCGTCCGCGCGGTGGTCGACAACGGGCTCTCCGACGCCCTCGGCCGGATCCTGCCGGACGGCGGCGGGCTCCTCGCGCTCCTCGGGATCGCGGCGCTCGCCGCCGTGCTCGCCAATCTGATCAACAACCTGCCGGCGGTCCTGGTGCTGCTGCCGCTGGCCGCGTCGTCCGGCTCCGGCGCGGTCCTGGCCGTCCTGCTGGGCGTCAACATCGGCCCCAACCTCACCTACGCCGGATCCCTGGCGACCCTGCTGTGGCGGCGTATCGTCCACCAGCACGAACACGGCGTCGACCTCAAGGAGTTCACCCGGCTCGGCCTGATCGCCGTGCCGGCCGCGCTGGTCCCCGCCGTACTGGCACTGTGGACCTCGCTCCACGTCATCGGAGGCTGAACGGAGGACGCTGCGCATGCGGGTGATCGCCTGGCTCGTCGAAGGGACCTGGCCGGCTTGTGTGGACGCGGTGCGCGAGCACGCGCCGCACGCTACCGAGATCGTGCTGCTGCACGTCAGCGAGCCCGGGGTGGCCGGTCTGGCGCACGGCGCGTTCGCCGGGCTGCTCGGCCGGGGCCACCGGGAACGCGACCCCGAGGCCCTGCTGGAGGATCTCGGCGCCTCCTCGGCCGTACAGCTGCTGGACGCGGCGGCCGAGCGCCTGGACCGCCCGTGCGAACGGCTGGAGCGGGCCGGCCGGGCCGAGCGGGAGGTGGTCGCCGCCGCCGACGGCGCCGATCTGCTCGTACTCGCCCGTGACGGCGACCGGGCCCGGCTGGGCCCGCACAGTCTGGGCCCGGCCGGACGGTTCGTCGTCGACCACGCGCCCTGTCCGGTGCTGCTCGTCTGGCCGGAACCGGCCCCGGACGTCACGACCCTGCCGCCGCCTCCCCCGCACCACCACCCGTAGCGGAACGGCCGGACACGGACCCGCGGACGTCACGGCGGTAGGCGCCCGGCGGGGTTCCGTAGTGCCGCCGGAAGGCCCGGTGGAAGTGGGGGGCGCCGGCGAATCCGGAGAGCGCGGCCACCCGTTCCACCGGCAGCCCGGTGGTCTCCAGGAGCCGGGCCGCGTGCAGCAGCCGGGCCTCGCGCAGCACCCGCATCGGGGAGCGGCCGACCTGCTCGGTGAAGAGGTGCGCGAACCGCGACGGCGAGAGAGCGACCGCCCCGGCCAGCGAGTCGACGGTGTGCGCCGCGCCCGGGTCGGCGGCGATCAGGGCCTCCGCCCGCAGCACCCGGGCGTCCGCGCCCGCCCGGCCGGCCTCCGTGCGGGCGGTGCCCAGCAGCACGATCTCCTCCAGGGAGCACAGGGCCAGTTCCCTGGCCGCCGTGCCGTGCGCGACCGCCACCGCGCCGGCGGCCGGGTCCGCGTCACCGGGCGGTTCGCCGTCACCCGTCCAGCGGGCGTCGGCGAGCATCCGCCGGAACGCCGACGCGATACGGTCCCGGCTCCGCGCCGGCCGCACGGCGTACACCCCGTCGTCGAGGGCGTACGGCCGCAGCCACCGGTCCCAGGACGGCCTGGCCCGGCAGTGGGTCCACCAGAACGCCCAGTGGTCGGCGCCCGGTTCGACGCCGTAGCGGTGCGGTACGCCGGGTCGCAGGACCACCAGGTCGCCGGGGCCGGCCGTGGTCCGGGTCGTCCCCTGCCGGAGGCTCCCCCGTCCGGCCGTGGTCCAGGTGAACAGCCAGCTGTCGCTGCCGTGCGGCCGGTGGACGCGGTATCCCGGCCGCCGGTCGTGGCGTCCGACGGTCACCAGGCCCGGCGGCGGGGACGGGACAGCAGGCTCGGGCAGGACGTCAGCACGCACGGGCATCCTCCGGGGCGGGGCGTCCGCCTGGCGTGGGACATCTCGGATCCCGAGCGGAAGGGACGGTCGGATGACGGTCACGGACAGGAGCGGGCGGCGCCCGTACGGGTGGGAGCACGAGTTCGAGGACAACGGCTTCGTGGTGGTCCGCGGGCTGTTCGCCGGTGCCGAGATCGACGCACTGTGCGCGGAGTTCACGGCGCTGCACGCCGCCGGGCCGGTGCCGGGGCACTTCGAGCCCCGCGCCACGGGGACCGGCCGGCCGGCCGATCCGCTGCACAGCCACCCCCGGGTGATGCATCCGCACCGGATCAACGCGCTGTCCCGGCGCACGCTGCTCGATCCGCGGCTGCGGATGATCCTCGAAGCCCTGCTGGGCGAGGAGGTCCTGGCCGCGCAGAGCATGTTCTACTTCAAGCCGCCCGGCGCCCGGGGCCAGGCGCTGCATCAGGACAACTTCTATCTGCGGGTGGAGCCCGGCACCTGTGTGGCCGCCTGGATCGCCTGCGACACGATCGACCGGGACAACGGCGGGCTGGAGATCGTGCCGGGTACCCACCGGATGGAACTGTTCTGCCCGCAGGAGGCGGACGAGAGGCTCTCGTTCGTCCGGGAGTACGTCCCGCCGCCGCCCGGCCTCGCGGCCGTGCCGGTCGACATGGCACCGGGTGACGTGCTGTTCCTCAACGGCAGTCTGATGCACGGTTCGGGTCCCAACCGCAGCGCCGGCCGTTTCCGCCGGAGCTTCATCGGCCACTACGTCGGACGGTCCACGGCCCGCATCGGCGGCCACTACCGCACCCTCACGATGAACGGCGAGCCGGTCGCCCTTCCGGAGAGCGAGGGCGCCGGCCCGTGCGGTGACGAGTTCGCCGCCGTGCCACCGCACTGACCTCACTCCTCCGGTTCGGGCAGCGCGTACCGGAAGGGGACCGAGGCGGGATCGGTGAGCGCCTCGGCCGCGAACGCGAGGACCGCCGCCGCGACCGCGCCGGGGTTCTCCAGGAGCATCGCGTGCGTGCCGTCGATCCCGACGACCCGCACATGGGTCCGCCGTGCGGCCAGTGCCGTGAGATCCCTGGCGAGCCCCATCCCGTAGGCCCTCGTCAGCTCGTCGAACCACTCCCTGCCCGGGGCCGGGGGTGTCGGGCGGAGCGCGCGTCCGAGCAGCAGCGGGCGGTCCATGCGCGCGAAGAGATCGAACAGGTCGAGCGAGTCGATCTCCGCCAGCACCGCGAGCATGTCGTCCCGCAGCGGCCTCGACTCCAGCCGCCCGTCCGGGGTGTGGCGCACGGAACGGAGCAGCGCCTTCTCCAACAGCTCGTACGGGATGCCGAGTTCCCCGGACAGGGCGCGCTCCCGCGCGAGCAGGTTCTGCAGCCCGTCGACGGGCAGCGGGCCGCCCCGCAGCCCGTCCCGCACCGACTCCCTCACCCGGACGAGCCGTTCGGCGACCACCGCCGGGTCGAGGCCCACGTACTGGTCGGGCCGGCCCCAGCCGAATCCGTCGAGGTTCGCCGCGCCGGGTGTGACCTCCGGGTGGTCCAGCGCGTAGCGCACCGCGATCATGCCGCCGAGCGAGTGTCCGACCGGCAGCGCGTCGGGGAGACCGTACTCGTCGAGGACCCCCTCGATGTCCTCGACCACCCGGGCCAGGCTCCAGGGTCCGGCGGGCGACAGACCGTGTCCGCGCAGGTCGACGGCGAGCACCCGGTGCCGTCCGGTGAGGCGCGGGGCGACGGCGGCCCAGTCGGCCAGCGTGCGGCCGGCTCCGTGCAACAGGATCAGCGGCGGCCCGTCGCCCCCGTGGTCGTGGACGGCCAGTGCGATGCGGTCTCCGGTCATGTCCTGACCATAGGGCCCGGGTCGGGGCTCCCCGGGGACATCGCGTGTCGGTGATCACTCCGGGGACCTCCGGCGGGGCGCGGCCTTGACGCGGGCGGCGTGGAGGCGATTTGATCCTGGCGTGCCGAGGCGTGCAGCCGGGCACCCAGAGGTGCGCCCAGCCGGTAACGGACACGGTTCAAGTCCGGCCAAAGTCGCCAGGATCGCGGGAGCGTCCGAGGCGGGGTCGTACTCGCGATTGATGGAGCGGACATGCCCGTCAAACGTGTTCTCCGCGCCGCCGGTCCGGTGACGGCCGCTGCCCTGATGGCGTTCATGACACTGGTGAGCTGCGCCCCGGGACCGGCGCGCGGCACGCCGTCCGCGCGGCCCGCGGGCTCGGGTCCGAGCCCGCGGGCCGTACGGCTCCCCCCGCTCCACGCGGGCTTCGACTACCAGATCGGCGGCGCCTACCGGCCGCCGTCGGGTGTCCGCATCGTCAGCCGTGACCGTACGGCGAAGCCCGCGCCCGGCCTCTACAACATCTGTTACGTCAACGCCTTCCAGGTGCAGCCGGGCGAGCAGCGGCAGTGGCCCGCCGACCTGCTGCTGCGGGACACGCGGGGCAGGCCCGTGGTCGACCGTGACTGGGACGAGGTGCTGCTCGACATCGGCACGCCGGCGAAGCGCGAGCGGGTGGCCGCGCGGGTCGGACGGTGGATCGACGGCTGCGCCGACGAGGGTTTCGACGCGGTGGAGCCGGACAACTACGACAGCTACACCCGTTCCCGGAATCTGCTGAGCGCCGACGACGCCACCGCGTTCATCACGCTGCTCTCCGCCCGGGCGCACGCCCGTCACCTGGCCATCGGGCAGAAGAACACCGCGGAGCTGGCCGGGCTGAGAAAGCGGACCGGTCTCGACTTCGCGGTGGCGGAGGAGTGCGGCGAGTTCGACGAGTGCGGGACGTACGCGAAGGCGTTCCACGACCGGGTCGTCGTCATCGAGTACACCGACAGCGGACTGCACAAGGCCCGCGCGCGCTACGGGAAGCGGCTGAGCATCGTGCGCCGGGACGTGGACGTCTCGACGCCGGGCAGCGCGGACTATGTCCGCCGGACCCACTGACGGGGGGCCGTGATGACCTCCTCGATCGCACGTCGCCGGCTGCTCGCCGGCGCGGCCGCCGCCCCGTTCCTCGCCGCCTGCGGTGCCGGCGCCGCCGACGGCGTCGGTGCCGACGGCACGGTGACCGTCGAGCTGTGGCACGGGCAGAGCGACACTGGCAGGAAGGCCGTGGAGGCGCTGGTCGCCGAGTTCAACCGCACCCATCCGCGCATCCGGGTGGACAGCGCGGGCGGCGGGGTCCTGTCCGACGCGATGCTCCAGAAGGTGACGGCCGCGCTGGCCTCGGGTTCCTATCCCGACATCGCCTACATCTTCGGCTCGGACCTGGCCAGTGTCGCGCGCAGTCCCCGGGTCGTCGATCTGACGTCCGCGCTGCACGCGGGCCCCCCTCCGTGGCGGTCGCTGTGGACCCCGGTGCGGGAGGGGATCACCGTCAACGGCAGGGTCCGGGCCGCTCCCGCGCTGCTCGACTCGCTGGCCGTCGTCTACAACAGGAAACTCTTCCGGCAGGCCGGGGTGGACTTCCCGCGGGCCGGCTGGACCTGGGACGAGTTCACCGACACGGCACGCAGGCTGACGGACCCCAGCCGCGGGGTCTTCGGGACGGGCTGGCCGGGGACCGGCGACGAGGACACGGTGTGGCGGCTGTGGCCGATGGTCTGGGACCTGGGCGGTGACGTGGTGGCTCCCGACGGCAGGCACATCGGCTTCGCCGAGCAGGGCGTACGGGCGCTGGAGACCCTCGCCCGGCTGAGCCGCGACAAGAGCGTGTACGTCGACCCGAAGCCCGGCGGCGAGCAGATGTACCAGGTCTTCATGGCCGGCCGGATGGCCATGGTGGGGACCGGGCCCTGGCAGCTCCCGGACATCGTCGCCGCCGGGGTCGACTACGGCGTCGTGCCGCTGCCGACCTACAGCGGTCGGCCGGTCACCATCTCGGGCCCGGACACCTGGACGGTGTTCGACAACGGCTCGGCCCGTTCACGGGCGGCGGTCGAGTTCGTGCGCTGGATGATGCGGCCCGCCCAGGACGCCCGCTGGGATCTCTCGGCGGGCAGTCTTCCGCTGAGTTCGGCCACCGCCGACCGGCCGGAGTGGCGCCGGCACTCCCGGCGGACCCGGGGCCTCGACGTGTTCACCGAAGCGCTGGCCTCCGCCCGGGTGCGACCGGTGCACGCGGCCTATCCCCAGATCTCCCAGGCACTCGGCGAGGCCATCGTCTCCGTGCTCCTCGGCAAGGACTCCCCCGCGGGCGCCCTGCGCCGGTGCGCGGACCGGTCCGACGCCGCCCTGCTCATCCCCCGGTGACCCGGGCCCCGGCCGGCTCCCGCTTCCGCTTCCGCTTCCGCTTCCGTCGACGCGTTCCCCGCGTCACCCGCGTTCCGTCGTCCGTGCACTGGTGACTCTCAGGTGACTTCCAGGTGAGGGAGGCCGTCTTGTCCACTCTGCCCCGCGCCATCACGCTCGCCCCGCAGACCTCGGTGCCCCCGGCCGCCGCCCGGCGTGCCGCACGCCGTCGCGCCCGCCGTGAGACGGCCACCGCCTGGGGGTTCGTCGGCCCCGCGGTCGTCGTGATCCTCGGTCTCGGCATCGTCCCCGTCCTCTGGTCGCTGCTGCTGTCCTTCCGGGCCGACGACCTGGTCACGCCGGGCCGCTGGGTCGGCCTCGACAACTACCGGGCGCTGACCCAGGACCCCGCCTTCCACACGGCGGTGAGCAACACGCTGCTGTACACCGCCCTGTACGTGCCGCTCAGTCTGCTCGGCGGGCTGGCCCTCGCGCTGGCCCTGAACCGCCGTCTGCGGTTCGTCGGCCTGTACCGGACGCTCGTCTTCATCCCGTTCGTGGTGTCGGCGACGGCTCAGGGCGTGCTGTTCTCGTTCATCCTCGACCCGGAGTTCGGGGTCGCCAACTCGCTGTTGCACCAACTCGGCGTCTCGCCCCAGGGTTTCCTCTCGGACCCGGACCAGGCGATCTACCTGCTGGTCCTCATCTCGTTGTGGAGCGGCGTCGGCTTCTGCGTGGTCGTCTACCTGGCCGCGCTCCAGGACGTGCCGCCCGAACTCGTCGAGTCCGCCCGCATCGACGGGGCGGGCCGGACGCTGATCCTGCGTCACATCGTGCTGCCGACCCTCACACCGGTCACCGTGTTCCTGCTGCTGTGGCAGGTGATCACGGCGCTCCAGGTCTTCGACCTGATCTATGTGACGACCAAGGGCGGCCCCCTCGGCTCGACCACGGTCGTCGTCTACTTCGTCTGGCAGCAGGCCTTCCAGACGTTCACCGCCGGGTACGGGGCCGCGGCGGCGTACGTGCTGGCCGCGGCGCTGATGGTGGCGGGCGCGGCGCTGCGGGTGGTGCGGCGCCGCCAGGACCGTACGGAAGGAGGCGTCCGATGAGGACGCGGAGGGTGAACGGCTGGCATCTGCTGCTGGCACCGTTGTCCCTGGGCTTCGCGCTGCCCCTGGTGTGGCTGCTGCTGAGTTCGGTGATGAGCGACGCGGAGATCAACAGGTTCCCGCCCGCGCTGTGGCCGAAGGGCATCGACCTGGGCGGGTACCGCTATGTGCTCGGGAACGCGCTGTTCCCGCGCTGGTTCGCCAACTCCTTCCTGGTCGCCTCGGTCGCGGTGGGGTCGAATCTGCTGTTCGGGGCGCTGGCCGGTCACGCGTTCGCGCGGATGCGGTTCGCCGGGTCGCGGCTGTTGCTCGGGCTGATGCTGGCGACGATGGTGATCCCGTTCCAGCTCACCATGATCCCCACGTTCCTGGTGATGAAGGAGCTGGGTCTGATCGACACGCTCGGCGCGCTGATCGTGCCGTCCCTGGTCACCCCGTTCGCGGTCTTCCTGTTCCGGCAGTTCTTCCTCTCGCTGCCGCGCGAGATGGAGGAGGCCGCCTGGATCGACGGGTGTTCGCGGCTGCGGGTCCTCTTCTCCATCGTGCTGCCGCTGGCCAGGCCCGCGTTGGCGACGGTCGCCGTGCTGACGTTCCTGTCGACCTGGAACGACCTGTCGTGGCCGCTGATCGCGCTCAACCACGACACGCAGTACACGCTCCAGTTGGGGCTGACCACCTTCCAGGGACAGCACCACACCCGGTGGTCGGCGGTGATGGCGGGGAACATGATCAGCGTGCTGCCGGTGCTGGTGGCGTTCCTGCTGGCGCAGAAGACGTTCGTGCAGTCGCTCACGTCGAGCGGCCTGAAGGGGTGACCGCCGTGCGGGCCTTCGACCCCGGTGTGACCGGCGACGCGAACCCGGACGGGGTGGCCGGGCCGCCGTCCTGTCCTCCCACCTCCGGGCAGCGTGACCGGCCCGCCCCGTACGCGGGACCGGTGAGCGGCGGATCCGCCGCCGTCATGGTGCGCGGGGCCGCCCGGCCGGGACCGCGGGACGCCCCCACGGGCCGGGCCGGCACCGGTCCCGCGGACGCGCTCGTCGGGGACGCGCCGGCGCGAGGCGTCGACGCGGGCTTCCCGGTCACCGGCCCCGAACCGGCCTCGGCGCTCAGGGTCGTGGTCACCCCCGGGGACGGGGACCGTGCCGTCCGCACCGCGTCGGGGACCCGGCTGCCGCACGCGCCCGTGGTGCCGGTCGATCCCGTCGGCACCGTGGGCGCCGGGGACGGTTCCGGCGTCAGGTCCGGCGCGGCGACCCCGCCGGGCACGGACCCCGCGTCGGCCCTCGCCGTGGCCCGCGGTCCGTCCTCCACGCGCGGCCACGGCGGTACGGCGGCGCGGCCCACGTGGGACGAGGCCCGCGCCGCCGCCTCGGACAACTCGCACACAGGGAGTCACTGATGCACGACGTCACCACCGCGAAGATCGCCTTCATCGGGGCCGGGAGCGTGGTGTTCACCCAAGGGCTGCTCGCGGACCTGTTCGCCTTCCCCGAACTGGCCCGCCTGCGGATCGCGTTGCACGACATCGACCTCGAGCGGCTCGCCACGGCGGAGGGCGCGGCCCGGCGCATCGCCGCCGCCCGCGGGGTCGAGCCGGTGATCACCGCGCACCTGGACCGGCGGGCGGCCCTGGCCGACGCGGACTTCGTCATCAACATCATCCAGGTCGGCATGGACGAGGCGACGCGCGTCGACTTCGAGATCCCGGCACGTCACGGTCTGCGCCAGACCATCGGCGACACGCTCGGCATCGGCGGGATCTTCCGCGCCCTGCGCACCTTCCCCGTCCTGCGGGCGCTGGCCGAGGACATGGCCGAACTGTGCCCGGGTGCCCAGCTGCTGAACTACACCAACCCCATGGCAATGAACGTCCTCTACCTCAGCCGCATCGCCCCGGACCTGCGGGTGACGGGCCTGTGCCACTCGGTGCACTGGACGATGCACGACCTCGCCGCGCTGGTCGGCGTGCCCTTCGAGGAGGTGTCCTATCTGGCGGCCGGAGTCAACCACCAGGCCTGGGTGCTGCGTTTCGAACGCGCCGGGCAGGACCTCCACCCGCTGCTGGACGAGGCGATCGCCAGAGATCCCGGGCTGCTGCGCCGGGTCCGTGTCGACATGTACCGCAGGCTGGGGCACTACCCCACCGAGACCAGCGAACACTCCTCGGAGTACGTGCCCTGGTACCTGCACCACGACAGCGAGATCGAACGTCTCCGGCTGCCGGTGGGCGCCTATCTGGAGATCATCAAAGAGAACAGGGCGAGCTACGAACAGACCCGCGAGGCCTTGGCGGCGGACGCGCCGCTGCCCGTCGAGGGCACCGAGGAATATGCCCCGCAGATCATCCACAGCGTTCTCACCGGCACCCCCCGCACGGTCTACGGGAACGTCCCCAACCGCGGCCTGATCGACAACCTGCCCGCCGACTCCGTGGTCGAAGTCCCCTGCCTGGTCGACGCGCTGGGGGTCCGGCCGACCCGGGTCGGCGCGCTCCCGCCGCAGTGCGCGGCCCTCAACAGCGCCTACGTCGCCGTGGGCGACCTGGTCGTACGGGCCGCCACCGACCACGACCCGCGCCACATCCGGCACGCCGCCATGGCCGACCCGGCCACCGCCGCCGCGCTTCCCGTCGAACGGATCTGGGATCTGTGCGACGACCTCGTCCGTGCCCACGGCACCCTGCTCCAGCCGGAACTGCGGGCCGAGCTGGGCCACTGAGCCGGTGCCCGGACCCCCGCCGGGCACCCACGTCCTGCCGCTCCGCCCTGCCGCTCCGCCGCGCTGCCGGTGCCGGACGGAGCGCGCGGAGCGCGCGTGCCGGCACGGGCCCGTGCCGAAACCGGCCCGTGTCGGATGAACTGCGGGCCACCGGGCGGACGTATCAAGAGGTATGTCGACCTCCATGGCGGACAGGCGGGAGAGCCGCCTGCCCACGAGCACCACCGCCCCGCCGCGACGCTGCGCATGGCTCCGGCGGCACCGGCGGTGGCTGCTCGCGCTCGCCGTGGCCGCCCTGCTGGCCCAGATGGCGGTGGCGATGGTCACGGCCGCGGCGCGGCAGACGCCGACCATCGACGAGCCCGTGTACGTCGGCACGGCGGAGGTCTACACACAGCAACACAGCCTGCGCTACAACCCGGAGCATCCGCCGCTGGGCAAACTGATCATCGCTGCCGGGCTGGTGTTCGCCCACCCGCATCTCGACGCGCACGCGAGCGACGATCAGACGGCGCTCGGCCGGCGCCTGCTGTACGAGTCGGGGAACGACCCCTGGCGGGTGATGTTCTGGGCGCGGCTGCCGGTGATCGTGCTGACGCTGCTGTTCGGTCTGGTCGTTCTGTCGTTCGCCCGCGAACTCTTCGGCGCCGTGGGCGGGTTGGTGGCGCTCGCCCTGTACACGCTGTCTCCGGACGTCGTCGCGAACGGGTCGCTGGCCACCCTCGACGTACCGGCGGTCGGCTTCGTGCTGACGTCGGCGTGGCTGGTGTGGCGGGCACGGCGCGCGCGGCCGCTGCGGCGGCTCGCGCTCGCTTCGGTCGCGCTCGGCGCGGCGCTCGCCACCAAGATGAGCACCCTGCCCGCGGTCCCGGTGCTGCTGCTCCTGGCGGTGCTCTCCCTGTGGCACGCGCGGCGCGTCCCCGGGACCGGCCCTGACGCGCCGTGGCGGTTCGCCGCACGGGCCCTGGTGGTCGCGGCCGGCATGGCGGTGCTGGCCCTCGCCGTGGTGTGGGCCTGCTACCTGGCCGTCGACCCGCGGCTGCGGTGGAGCACGCCCGGGGGCGTCCCGGCCGTGCACGGACCGCGCGGACTCGCCCTGCGCCTGCTGCCCGTACCCGAGCCGTACCGCGACGGGATGCGCATCCAGTTCGGCTTCGAGAACGCGACATGGAGCGGATTCCTCTTCGGCAGGGTGTACCGGGGTTCGCTCTGGTACTACCTGCCGGCCGCGCTGCTGGTGAAGACACCGCTCGGCGCGCTCGCGCTCTGGCCGGCCGGCGCGGCCGCGATGCTCCGTGTGCCCCGGCTGCGTGCCGCCGCTCCCTACGTCCTCGTCCCTCCGGCCGTGCTGCTCGCGGTGGCCATGACGGGATCCCGTGATCTGGGGGTCCGGTACGCCTTGTTCGTGCCCGTCTTCCTCGCGGTAGCGGCGGGCGGGGTCGTGGGGCTGCGCCTCCGCGGGGTCCGTCTCCCGGCGGTGGCTCTGGTGCTGTTCGTCGCGGTCAGTTCGGCGCGCGCGTTCCCCTACTACCTGCCGTACTCGAACGAGGCGTTCGGCGGACCGTCGAAGACCCGGCTGCGGCTGCACGACTCGAACGTCGACTGGGGGCAGGACCTCGGGCGGCTCGCCGACCGGCTGTCCGAGCACTATCCGCGCGAGCGGGTCTGGCTCGTCTACAAGGGCAGCGGTGTGCCCTCCGCCTACGGGATCGACGCCGCCGATCCGCGCAAGGCGCCGCCGGCCGAGGTGCACGGTCTGCTCGCGGTCTCGGACTCGTCGGTCGCGAAGGCCGACGGCCGCCTGGCCGCACTGCTGGACGGCAGTACGCCCGTGGACGACGTCGGCCACTCGATCACGATCTTCCGCAGACCGTGAGCCGGGGGCGAGGGGTCCGGCCGTCGCCCACCGCTCGCACCGCCGTCGGCCCCACCGCTCGCCCCGCCCGCCGTCAGGCGCGGGCGGTGAGCAGGTCCAGCGCTTCCTCCCAGCGGAACGCGGCACGGCGTCCGTCCACAACCGGCTCCCCCGAGTACCGCTCCCCGAAGCGGACGCCCATCCCGCGCAGCCGGTCGAGGCTCGCCCGGTAGGCGGGGTGGGCCGCCAACGCGTCGCTCACACAGGGCAGTACGGCGGTCGGGACGCCGAGGCCGTACACCTCGCACAGGGTGCCCAGGGCGAGGGTGTCCGCTATGCCGGCCGCCCACTTGTTCACGGTGTTGAAGGTGGCCGGGGCGACGGCCACCGCGTCGGGGGCCGGGAACGGGCGCGGGTCGCCCGGGGCCCGCCAGGCGGACCGGACCGGACGGCCGGTCCGCGCCTCGACGTCCGCCGTGTCGAAGAACCCGAGCGCCTGCGGGGTGGCGATGACGCCGACCTCCCAGCCGCTCGCCCGCGCGGCGGCGATCAGCGTACCGACGTCCCGTGCCACGCCCGCGGCGCAGACCACGACGTAGAGGAAGGGCCGTTCGGCGGAGGGCGTGTCGTTGTGTCCGGTCACCCGGGAACCCTAAGGGCTCTCCCGTGGGCGCCGGTGCTCGCGTCTCCCGCGCGGGGCCGGAGCCCCTATCGCAGCGGGAGGGCGGCTTCCCGCTCGGCCTCGGAGCGCGGGCCGAAGAGCCGGCGGTCCCGCTCCTCGATCGGCACGTCGTCGATGCTCGCTTCGCGGCGGGTCATCAGCCCGCGCTCGTCGAACTCCCAGAGTTCGTTGCCGTACGACCTCCACCACCGGCCGTCGGCGTCGCGGGACTCGTACTGGAAGCGGACGGCGATGCGGTTGCCGTCGAAGGACCAGAGGTCCTTGCGGAGGGCGTACTCCCGCTCGCGCGCCCACTTCGCGGTGAGCAGTTCGACGATCGCGGCGCGGCCGGTGACGAAGGTGTCCCGGTTGCGCCAGACGGAGTCCTCGGAGTAGGCGAGGGAGACCCGGTGGGGGTCGCGGGTGTTCCAGGCGTCCTCCGCGGCCCGGACCTTCTGGAGGGCGGTCTCGCGGGTGAAGGGCGGCAGGGGCGGTCGTGCGGACATGAGCGGCTTCCTTTCCGGGCGCGCGGTGCGGCTCCGGGTGCCCGGTGCGGCGAAGTGGAGAACGAGCGTTCTCTGGGTCGGCTGCTAACGTAGAGAACGTCCGTTCTCGCGTCAAGGAGCCCTTGTTCATGGACATCACCAGCCCTCGCGAGCAGGCCCTCGCGCAGGCCCGCGAACAGGCGCTGGACGCCGCCGAGCAGCTGTTCTACGCCCGCGGCGTCCAAGCCGTGGGGATGGACGACGTCCGGGGCGCCTCGGGCGTCTCCCTGAAGCGGCTCTACCAGCTCTTCCCCTCGAAGGAACTGCTGGTCGAGGCCTATCTGGAGCGGCGTGACGTGCGCTGGCGGCGCCGGCTGTCCGAGCACGTCGACCGGTACGGGGAGCCCGAGCGGCGCATCCTGGCCGTCTTCGACTGGCTGCGGCTGTGGTTCGGGGAGCCGGACTTCCGCGGGTGCGCCTGGATCAACGCCTACGGCGAACTCGGAGCCACCTCACCCCGGGTGGGCGCACAGGTCCGGGCGCACAAGAAGGCGTTCAGGGACTTTCTGGGCGGACTCGTGCACGACGCGGGGCTGCCGGACGCCGTCGCCGACCAGGTGTACCTGCTCGCCGAGGGAGCCATGGTCACCGCGGGCGTCACCCGCGGGACGGTGGCCGCCGAGCACGCCGCGACCGCGGTCTCGACACTCGTCTCGTCGGCCCGGCACGCCGGGTAGCCGTCCGGTCGGCCGGACGCCCCGCCGACGGTCGGTGACGGCCGGCGGGGCGTCGGGCGGCCCGCCCCGGACGCCACGGCGGCCGGGGCGGCGGGATGCCGCGGAGGAGGGACCCGGACGGGACGTCCTCGGGTGCGGGAAGTGATCTCGGTGGACTGACCTCGGTGGAGTGTTCCCGGTCCGTGGACGGGTCAGGTCCGGGGAAGTGTCCTCAGGTCCGTGGGAGTGTCCTCACCTCCTTGCGGGCCCGCGTTCTCGGAGACGGTGATGGCGCCCACCGGGCAGGACCTCGCGGCCTCCCGGACCAGTGGGTCGCCGCCGCCGTCCTCGCGGCCGGGGAGCAGCTGGCTGAACCCCTCGTCGTCCTGGGTGAAGACGTTCGGTGCCGTCAGCGCGCACTGTCCCGCGCCGATGCAGACGTCCTTGTCGATGGCGATACGGATGGTCATGCCGGTAAGCCTCTTACCAGGTCACGGGGAGTTCCAGCATCCCCTGGATCGTGTCTCCGGGTTTGAAGGGAATGTCGTCCGCCGGCGCGTCCAGGCGCAGCCCGGGGAACCGGTCGAACAGCGACAGCAGGGCGATCTCCATCTCGGCCCGCGCGAGGTTCTGGCCGAGGCACTGGTGGATGCCGAAGCCGAACGCGACGTGGTGGCGGGCCGGACGGTGCCAGTCCAGGGCGTCCGGCTCGGCGAAGGTGTGATCGTCACGGTTGATGACGGAGGTCGAGAAGACGACGCCGTCGTCCGCGCGGATCGTCGCCCCGGCCACCTCGATGTCCTCGATCGCCACCCTCAGCAGCCCGTCGGCGATGGAGAGGAAGCGCAGCAGCTCCTCGACGGCGGCCGGCATCAGCGTCGGCTCCGCCCGCAGCTCCGCCAGCTGTTCCGGGTGCCGGAGCAGGGTGAACGTACCGAGCGAGATCATGTTCGCGGTCGTCTCGTGACCGGCCACCAGCAGGATCGTCGCCAGGCTGATCAGCTCCTCGCGGTCCACCTCGCCCTCGCGCAGCCGGTCCTGGATGAGCTCGTCGAGGAGCCCGTCGCCCGGTTCCTTCTGCTTGCGGTCGATGAGCGTCCCGAAGTACGCGTCCAGCCGGTCGCGGGCGTCCTGGGTGTCGGCGGCGGTGGGGCCGCGCAGGAGCCTGCGGGACTGCTCCTCGAAGAACTCGTGATCGGCGTACGGGACACCGAGCAGCGCGCAGATCACCATCGACGGCACCGGCAGCGCGAAGTCGCCGACCAGTTCGGCGGGCGCCCCCTTCTCCTCCATGGCGTCGAGCAGCCGGTCCACGGTCTCCTGGATGCGCGGGCGCAGGGATCCGATCCGCCTGAGCGTGAAGCTGGGGACCAGCATGCGGCGCTGGGTGTGGTGCGCGGGGTCGTCGAGCCCGAGGAGTGCCACCCGGCGGTCCCGGGCGGAGGCGAACCGCTCCGTGGGCATCGGGAACGCCGGGCGGGTGCGGTCGGACGACAGCCGTGGATCGGTGAGAAGGTCACGGGCGGTGCCGTGACCGGTGACGACCCACACGCTGCGGCCGTCGTACAGGGAGACCCGCGACAGCGGACGCGCCTCGCGCAGGGGGGCGTAGGCGGTGGGCGGGTGGTAAGGACACGTGCGGTCCTGGGGGAAGGCAACGGGTTCTGTCATGAGTGACCTCGCATGCGATGGTTCCCTCTTGCCGATCTTGCCGCTCCTCATTAGATGCCCCAGGCATCTACAGAGCCACTCGAAGTCCGGCCAGATGCTCCGGTCGGGCGGTCTGGCCGAACGCCGTCGCCCGGCCGGACGCCGGCCGTGCGCTCACGGGCCTGCGGACCGGCCCGCGGGAGTGTCCATGGCTCGAACCGCCCGCCCCGCCCCCGGCGGCACCCGTCCCGCGTGGCTCGGCATCGTTCCTCTCGACAGGTGCGGCGACCCCCGAAATCCGGTTGCACGGGTCACCGCGGAGGCCCGAGGATCTGCGCATGTCCATGTTCGAAGCCTTCCTGCCGCCGACCTCCGCCGCCACTCGTCCGGTGCGGGTCCAGCAGCAGCCCGGCCGGCCACGGAGGCTCTCGCTTCCCCGATCGTGACCGCCGCGCTCGTCGCGGGGCTGCTCGCGGGCTATGGCATCGCCATCCCCGTCGGTGCGGTCGCGACGTATCTAGTGTCCCTCACCGCTCGCACGTCACTGCGGATCGGCGGCTCCGCCGCCCTCGGCATCGCCACCGCGGACGGGGTGTACGCCCTGGTCGCCGCGCTCGGGGGTGCCGCGCTCGCCGCCACGCTCCAGCCGGTGCTTGCACCGTTGCGCTGGGTGTCCGGGCTGGTCCTGGTCGTCCTGGCGGTACGGGGTACCGTCACCGGGCTGCGCCAGTACCGCGAGCGGAGCCTCACCGCCCGCTCCACGAAGGATCCGGCTCATCCGGCGCGGGCCTATGTGACGCTGCTGGGGATCACCCTCCTGAACCCCACCACCATCGTCTACTTCGCCGCGCTGGTCCTGGGCAGCCGCTCCGCCGAGGCGGTACGGCCGCTGGAGCAGGGGGTGTTCGTGCTCGCGGCGTTCGTCGCGTCGGCGAGCTGGCAACTGCTGCTCGCCGGGGGTGGCGCGCTGCTGGGCCGGGTCCTGACGGGCCACCGGGGGCGTCTGGCCACCACGCTCCTGTCCAGTGCCGTGATCATGGTGCTCGCCCTGCGGATGCTCGTCGCCCCGCCGTGACCGCGCGCGCCGCCGCGGCGGCGGCGTCCCCGCGGCGGCCGACGTGTTCGTGCTCGACGCGTCGCTCCGTTCGGCGTAGAGCTCGGCGATCCGTTCGGGCGGGCGCGCGCCGATCGTGCGCGGAGGCTTCCCGGTCACGGCACGGGGTCGCGGGCCGGAGATCGATGCCGGGCGTCATGATGCGGATGAATCGCGTCCGTGCTGGTGTTGAATCATGCCGAGACAGGACCAGTACGACGCGAGATGGGACGCAAGTCATGCCTCTTGAGGGTGAGTACGAACCCAGCCCGACGAAGTGGGTGCGCGACCAGGTGGAGTTGTACGAGGGCTCCGGCGGTACGGAGGGCACCACGCTGCAGGACACGGGACTGCCGGTCATCATTCTCACGACCCGCGGTGCCAAGAGCGGGAAGATCCGCAAGACCCCGCTGATGCGCGTCGAGCACGACGGCCGGTACGCGGCCGTCGCCTCGCTCGGTGGAGCCCCCAAGCATCCGGTCTGGTACTACAACGTGAAGTCCGATCCGCACGTCGAACTGCAGGACGGCGCCCGGCGCCAGGACCTGCGGGCGCGTGAGGTCACCGGCGCGGAGAAGGCCGAATGGTGGGAGCGCGCGGTCGCGGCGTACCCCTCGTACGCCGACTACCAGGAGAAGACGGACCGCGAGATCCCCGTCTTCGTGCTGGAGCCGACGGACTGACCTGCCAGGCCGGGTCCGCGCCGAAGCCCTCGGAGGGTGCCGGGCCGCCCCCGATCCCCGGGGGCGGCCCGTGCGTGCGCCACAGCCCGCCGGGCACCCGCTCCTCAGGCCCCGCCGCGCTCCCCCGTCGCGGCGGGGCCCTCCGCTGTCCCGGCCCGGTGCGCCGCCTCCGTACCCGCCGCCTCCGTACTCGCGCCGTCCGCACGTGCCCCTTCCGCACGCGCCCCGTCCCCGCGTGCCCCGTCCGCACGCGCCCCGTCTTCGCGTGCCCCGTCCTCGCGGGAGGGAGCCCGGGCCGCAGCCGCGTCGGTCACGTCCAGGAAGATCTGGTCCGCCTCGGGGACCATGTGCGCGACGGAACGTTTGATGCGGACGGCGACCTCCTCGACCTCCTCGCTGTCGAGCCCCGGTACGAGGTCGATGCGGGCGGCGACCAGGGTCGAGTCCAGGCCGATCTCCATGGTGAGCAGTGACTCCACGCTGTCGATCTCGGGCTGCGCCTGCAGCAGGGCCCGTATCCGGCCGCTCGACTCGGGGTCGGCGGCCCGGCCGATGAGCTGTTCCCGCGCGTCGCGGCCCAGCCAGTAGGCGACACCCACCAGGAGCGCCCCGATGGCGAAGGACGCCGAGGCCTCCCACACGATCTGCCCGGTGATCATGTGCAGCGCCATGCCGACGATCGCGAGCGTCACGCCCAGCACCGCGGTGCCGTCCTCGGCGACCACCGTGCGCAGGGCGGGGTCGCGCAGCCCTCCGGCGCCGCCCTGTCCGCGCACCTGGTGCACCGCGCGGAACAGGGACGCTCCCTCGGCGAGCAGGGAGACGACCAGGACGGCCAGCCCCGCCACATAGCCGCCGGACGACTCCTCGCCGCCGTTCCGCAGCGCCTCGAAGCCCTGGAAGAACGAGAAGCAGCCGCCCATCACGAAGATGCCGACCGCCGCGAGCAGCGACCAGAAGAACCGCTCCTTTCCGTAGCCGAACGGGTGCCGGCTGTCGGCGGGCCGGCGGCTGCGGCGCAGGGCGGCGAGCAGGAAGACCTCGTTCAGGCTGTCGGCCACGGAGTGCGCCGCCTCGGAGAGCAGCGCGGGAGAGCCCGTGAACAGTCCGCCGACGGCCTTGGCCACGGCGATCAGGAGGTTGGCCCCGAGGGCCACGAGGACGGTCAGGCGCGTCCCGTGGTCCTGCTCCTTCGGCTTCGGTGACGGTTCCGACCGCGCCGGTTCCCTCGGTTCCTTCGGTTCCTTCCGTTCCGTCCGTTCCGCGGGTGCCGCCGACGGCTTCGACCGGTCCGACCGGTCCTGCGATGTCCGATTCACCCCGTCCGGTTGCCCAGGGCCGGGCTCCTCACACTTCGGAGGACGGTCCTGCCCTCTACCGGGCGGCGGGATTCGGTGGCACCGTCGGCCCGGACCACGGAAGGAGACCCGCATGCCCAAGAAGCGGAAGAAACTCAAACTCCCCCTCGCCTACAAGCCGCTGGGGTTCGCGCTGGGCTGGGCGAGCGGTGCCCTGGCCGGGCTGGCCTTCGAGGCGGCCTGGAAGGCGGTCCGTCACGAGGAGGACGCGCCCGACGCGCTGGACAAGGACCGCGGCTGGGGTGAGGTGCTGCTCGCCGCGGCCCTCCAGGGCGCGCTGTTCGCCGTCGCCCGCAGCGCGGCGGACCGCACCGGCGCGAAGGCCGTCGAACGCTCGACAGGGGTCTGGCCGTCCCCGGACAAGAAGGGGAAAAGGAGCGGGGGCGCCCGGGGCGGCAAGGCCTGACGGCGGGGCGGGGCGGGGCGGGGGGGGCGACGGCGGGTTCAGCCCAGCTTCGGCGCCATGGCGGGCGTACGGCAGAGGGTGAACGAGTGCCCCGCCGGGTCGGCGTAGCCCCGCTCCTCGAAGGGTCCCGCCGCGTCCTTGGTCTCGATGGGACGGCCGCCGAGACCGACGATCCGGCGTTCCGCCTCGTCGAGGTCCGTCACCTGGAAGTCCAGGTGGGCCTGGAGGGAGTTCTCGGGGCGCGGCCAGCTCGGCGGCGTCGCCGTGAGGTCCCTGCGGAAACCCATCCGCGTCCCGTCCGCGCCCCTGATGTCGATGCGGTTGGCGCTCGTGTCCGTCTCCTCTCCGTCGAGGAGTTCCCGGTAGAACGCGGCGAGCTTCTCGGGCTCGGCGCAGTCCAGCACCACCACGCCTGCCATGACCAGTGCCATGCTTCCTCCGTTAGGGGATCGGGGGCGCGGCCGGCCCGGCCGTCGCTGCCCCGCGCCTCCCGGATACCCCGTCCCACGGAATCAGTCGTCCACGAGCCACTCGCCGTCCCGCATGAGGTCCCGGCCGACGAGCTCGTCGGCCTCGCGCCACGCCTGCGCCCGCCGCGGAGTGACCCGGAAGTAGAGATACACGGTGGTGAGGGCGCGTGGGTCGAAGCCCGTCCGGGCGGCCAAGGCGTCGCCGACTCCGGCGGGCAGCGCGGCGGAGTCGAGGGTCTCGACGGTGCCCTCGACCATCATCACGTCACGGGTCGGCCCGAAGTCGAGCCGTACCGTGCCGGTGGCGCGCAGGTTGCGGCCCGTCGGACCGACGCCGGGCGTGGCCAGCGGCACGGTCGTGCCGTCCCAGAGACAGGACAGCGGGATCAGGTGGGGTGGCGTCCCGTCGGGGCCGCGGTGGACACCAGACGTCGACGTCCTGTTCCAGCCTCCTGAGGGTGTCCTGCGTGCGCTGCTTCACGGTGCGGGCGGGCTCGGTCATGCGCGGTCGGCCTCCTGGGTCACGGTGCGGACGGGTCCGGTGGTACGACGGCCTGGAGCCCGCCGGTGTGACAGGCGGGGCCCGCCGGCCGCGTCTGCGCCCGCCGGAGCACCGGCGGCGGCCCGGCCTCCGCCAGCCGGGCCGCCGCCGCGTCCAGCAGCAGGTCGAGCGCCGCCGGGTAGGCGCTGCGGCGCATGTCCGCCACGAGGTGGCGCGCCGTCGCCGCGATGTGCGGGTGCGTGTCGGGGGACAGGCGCGCGTACGTGGCCCGCCACACGCCGGCCTCGGCCTCCCGGGCGGCCGGGGGAAGGGCCACGCTCGCGGCGTCGAGGGCCGCGAAGGCCAGCGCCTGGTCGACGAAGGCGTGGTAGATCCGTACGGCCTCGGGGTCGGGGAAACCGGCGCCGCGCAGCACTCCGAGGATCGTCTCGACCGCCGCGATCTCGTGGACCCGGCCCGTGACGCGGTACGCGCTGAGCACCGCGGCCTGGGGATGGGCGAGTGATCCGGAGTGCATCCGCAGGCCGAGGTCGCGCAGGTCGGCCCGCCAGTCCCCGGTGGGGCGCCAGGTCCGCAGCGTCCGGCCGATGAGCTCGTCGGCGATGGCGAGCAGCAGGTCGTCGGTGTCGCGGAAGTACCGGTACAGGGCCGTGGGATCGGCGCCGAGGGCGAGGCCGAGACGGCGGACGGTGAGGGCGTCGGCACCGTGCTCCCTGAGCAGCCGCAGCGCCGTCTCGACGATCAGCTCCTCGGAGAGGACGACACCCGTCTTGGTGGGACGTCTGCGCCGCCGGGCGGCGGGTGGGACGACTCGTTCGGCCATGGGCTCTCCCTCCGGTGCGGGCACCTTATGTCAACGGCGTTGACCTGTTAAGGGCCCGAGCAGTTTCATTTCCGGTCATCGGGCCGGAACCAGGCCCCGGGTGCGATCGGAGCAGGCCATGACGCAGAAGCCGTACGGTGTGGATCCCCCGTCCCTGCGCAAGTCCCTCGGTGTCGTGGACGGCGTCGCGATCGCCGCTTCCAGTACGGCGGCGACCACCAGCATCGGTATCGGGCTGGGCGTGACGGCGGGGGTGGTCGGCCTGCATCTGCCCGCCATCATGCTGCTGGCCTTCCTCCCGGTCCTGGGGATCGCGGGTGCCTACACCCGGCTGAACCGGGTGGAGCCGAACGCGGGCAACGGCTATGTGTGGGTGGGCCGTTCACTGACTCCCTGGCTCGGTTTCCTGGTCGGCTGGGTCAACATCGTGGCCACCGTGGCCTTTCTCGCCTACACCACCGCCGTGACCGGTTCGGCCCTGCTCCAACTCGCGGGCGAGGCGGGGCTGCACGAGGTGGCCGGTCTCGCGCTGGACCCTGGTTCCACCGCCCAGACGACCGCGGTGGGCGTCGTCGTCCTCGTCGCGGTCACCCTCACCGCGGTCACCGGGGTGAGGACCGCGGCCCGGTTGCAGAGCGGGCTGCTGGTCTTCGAGTACGTCGTCCTGCTGGGCTTCTGCGGATACGGCATCGTCACCGGTCCGCACGCGTTCCGGCTGAGCTGGTTCGACCCGTTCCAGATCCCCTCGGCCACGGCCGTGGCGCAGGGCATGCTGCTGTCGGTGTTCTGCTACTGGGGGTTCGAGGCGGCGTTCACGGTGAACGAGGAGGTGCGCGACCCCAAGGACGCCTCCAGGGCCGGGATCATCACGCTGGTCACCATGCTCGTCCTGTTCCTCCTCGGTTCGGTCGCCTTCCAACGCGTGCTCTCCGAGGACGAGTTGGTCGGCCACGGCGCCCAGGGGCTCGCGTACTTCGGCGACCGTCTGGCTTCCCGGCCGCTCGCCGCGCTGCCCCTGGTGGCGTTGATGTTCTCGGCCGTCGCCTCGCTGCAGTCGGGGGTGATCCCCACCGCGCGCGGGATGTTCGCGATGAGCCGGGACCGCACGCTGGGTCCGGTGTGGTCGAAGGTCAGCTCCCGGTACGAGACTCCGGCGGCCGGGACCCTGCTGATCGGCGCGCTGGCGGCGGCGGTGGCGGCGCTCGCCCTGGTCATCCCCCGGCTCGCCGACATGATCATGGCCACGGTGAACGCGGTCGGGATCGTCGTCGCCCTGTCCTACGCGCTCACCGCTCTGGCGGCCGCCGCGCGCTTCCGCGGCCTGTTGCGCGAGGACCGGCGCCAGGGGATACGGGCCGTGGTGCTCCCCTCCCTGAGCGCCGCCGCCCTGCTCGGCCTCGGCGGCTACCTCGCCTGGTCGTTCTACACCTCCACCGACCATCTCGAAGTCAGCGCGGACAACGGGTGGTTCCTGCTGCTCGTCCCCGCCCTCATGATCGCCTCCGGGTGCGTGGCCGCCGCCTGGGCCAAGTGGGTGCGCAGATCCCCCTACTTCCGCACCGGCCGCGGCACCGACGCCGACGCGCCCAGGCTGCTGACAGCGCCCCGCTGACCCCCTCCCCCGCACCGCCGACACCAGAACCGGGAACGGAACCATGCACGCTGACCTCCTGTTCACCGGTGGACCGGTCCTCACCCCCGAGGGCCCCACCGTCACCTCGGTCGCCGTCACCGGCGACCGGATCACCGCCGTCGGAGCCCCGGCGCGCGAGCTGACCGGCCCCCGGACCGAGGTCGTCGACCTCGCCGGACGGCTGCTGCTGCCCGGCTTCCAGGACGCGCACCTCCACCCGGTCCCGGCGGGACTGGAACTGACCCAGTGCGACCTGACGGGAGCGCGGACCGCCGAGGAGACCGTGCGGGCCGTCCGGGCCTACGCCGACGCCCATCCCGACCGGGAGTGGATCACGGGCGGTGGCTGGTCCATGGAGGCGTTCGAGGGCGGTACGCCGACGAAGGAGGCGCTGGACGCGGTCGTGCCCGACCGCCCGGTGTACCTGCCGAACCGGGACCACCACGGCGCCTGGGCCAACAGCCGTGCCCTGGAGCTGGCGGGTGTCACCCGCGCGACCCCGGACCCGGCCGACGGACGCTTCGAGCGGGACGCCACGGGCGAGCCCACCGGGATGCTCCAGGAAGGGGCCATGCGGTACGTCGGCCGGCTCGCTCCCCCGGCCACCCCGGCGGACCGCCTCGCCGCCCTGCTGTACGCCCAGCGGCATCTGCACGCCCTCGGCATCACCGCCTGGCAGGACGCGCTGGTCGGTGCCTTCCTGGGGATGGAGGACCCCTCGGACGCGTACGTGACGGCGGCCCGGGAGGGATCACTGACCGCGCGGGTCGTCGGGGCGCTGTGGTGGAACCGCGAACGCGGGGCCGAGCAGATCCCCGAACTCGTGGCGCGCCGGGCCGCGTCGAGCCACGGCCGGTTCCGTGCCACCAGCGTGAAACTGATGCTGGACGGAGTCGCCGAGAACGGCACTGCGGCGCTGCTGGACCCCTACCTCGACACCTGCGGCTGCGCCACCGCGAACCGGGGCACGAGCTTCATCGATCCGGCCCGACTCCCGTCGTACGTGACCAAGTTGGACGCCCTCGGCTTCCAGTGCCACTTCCACGCGCTGGGCGACCGGGCGGTACGGGACGCGCTGGACGCGGTCGAGGCGGCACGGAAGGCGAACGGACCGAGCGACACGCGTCCGCACCTCGCCCACCTCCAGGTCGTGCACCCCGACGACGTCCCCCGCTTCGCGCGGCTCGGGGCCACGGCCAACATCCAGCCGCTGTGGGCCGCCCACGAACCGCAGATGGACGAGCTGACCATTCCCTTCCTCGGCTCCGAACGGGCCGGCCGGCAGTATCCGTTCGGCTCGCTGCTGCGGTCCGGGGCGCGACTCGCGGCGGGCAGCGACTGGCCGGTGAGCAGCCCCGACCCGCTCCAGGGCATCCATGTCGCGGTCAACCGTGTCACCCCGGGCGGGACCGGACCGGTGTTCCTTCCGGCCGAACGCCTGGGGCTGACGGCCGCGTTCACGGCGTACACCGCGGGATCCGCGTACGCCAACCATCTCGACGACACCGGGACCGTACGGGCCGGGTCGCTGGCCGATCTCGTGGTGCTGGACCGCGATCCGTACGCCGGGCCGCCCGGAGAGATCGGCGCGACGGGGGTCGCGCTCACCTATGTGGGAGGTGAACGCGTCCACGAGGCACCGGACGCGTGAGGACGACGGCGGACGGACGGCGGCCCGGGGCGGTGCCGGGGGCCCATGGAAGATCGTTCAGGATCTGGGCGATCCGAAGCGCACTGCATCGCCAACTCCGGTGTCATCAGGCGCAGCCCGGACCGGCGGGCGTCGATGGCGATCGCCCGTCCGCAGGGGCGGGGGCCTGTGCAACGTCTCCGGAAAGGGCGCCGCCGATGCCGCAGGACGTCAGGTTCGACCTCCCCTTCACCACTCCGGTCAGTCCGCATCTGGAGTCCGTCCGCCCGGGAGCACCATCTGCGCTGGGTCCGGGAGCGCGGCCTCGTGCGCTCCCGGGCCGGGTTCGAGGAGTACCGGTCCTGGGACCTCCCCCAGGCGGCGGCCCGGACCTACCCGCACGCCCCGGCCGACGACCTGGTCGTCCTGATGAACTGGTTCTCCCTGGCCTTCCTCTTCGACGACCAGTTCGACACGGCGAGTCCGGACCGCGCGGACCGGATAGCGGAGGTCGCCCGGGAGATGATCGCCACCCCGCTGCGTCCGGCGGCCACCGCGCCCCGGGTGGTCTGCCCCCTCACCCTGGCCTGGGCCGAGGTCTGGGCCCGGCTCGCGCAGGGCACGTCCCTGACCTGGCGGACCCGTTTCGCCGCCTCCTGGGGGCGGTTCCTCGTCATGCGGGATCTGGCCGCGGACACCATCGGGTTCATGAACGACATCCACTCCTTCGAGCGTGAGCGGCGTCGGGGCGACGGCCACAACCTGATCGCCGTGCTGCACCGGGAGCGCGGCGGTACCTGAGAGGAGGCCTCGGCGGAGGCGTACCGGATGACCAGGGAGATCCTCGACGCGTACCTGGAACTGGAGGCGCGCGTCCCGGGGATGTGCGCCGAGCTCGGCCTCGACGCCGAGCAGCGGGTCCGGGTTCGGATGGGGGTGAGGCCATCCGGCACTGGATCAGCGGGAACCAGGAGTGGGCGCTGGCCTCCGGGCGGTACGCCGCGGCGAAGGACGGTCCGGCCGCGGCGGCCGAACTGGCCGGCAGGGGATCACTGGACGACCTGCTCGTGGTATGACGCCCCCGGCCCGAGGCCGTCAGCGGTGGCCGCCCGGCACGCTCGCGCCGGGCCGTGCGGTCCGCGCCGGTGCCCGGCGGATCGCCTCCGTGGCCCGCCCTTCCGTCCGGGGCCGGCGGCCCGGACGGCGGACGGGCGGGCCGTCACTCCTCCGCGGTCCGCGCCGTGAACTCGACCGGGAGCCGGTCCAGTCGGGCCTCCCAGGTGGAGGCCGTCGAGGTGAGCTCCGCGGCCGGTACCGCCAGCCGCAGACCGGGCAGCCGGTGCAGCAGCACGTCGACGGCCGTCCCGATGATGGCCTGGCCGATGCCCTGGCCCGGGCATTCGTGCGGTCCGCCGCTGAACGCGAGATGGGACCGGTTGCCGCGCACGGAGACCCCGGCGTCGGGCCGGATCTCCGGGTCCAGGTTGCCGGCGCCGAGCCCGAGCACCAGCAGGTCGCCCCTCTTGACGCTCCGTCCGGCGAGTTCGAGGTCCACGGCGGCGAAGCGACCCGGCAGGACGGCCAGCGGCGGGGTGTTCCACAGCACCTCCTCGACGACGGCGGCGACGTCCAGCTCCCCGCCGACCAGCCCGGCGAGGCGGGAGGTGTCGGTCAGGACCAGCTGGAGCACGCGGGCCAGCAGGTTGCTGGTGGTGGTGTGCGCGGTGATGAGCACCAGGCGCAGATGGCTGAGGATCTCGTCCTCGTCGAGGTCCGCCTCGTGGTCGATCAGTCCGCTGGTGAAGTCGGCGGCAGGCTCGGCCCGTTTGCGCTCCGCGAGGTCCGCGAGGACACGCATGATCAGGGCATTGTGGGTGAGGCCGTCCTCGCCGCCCCTGATGACCCGGGAACAGGACACGGCGAGGCTGCGCCCCTCGGCCGCCGGGAGTCCGAACAGCCGGGTCAGCACGAGCATCGGCAGGTACTCGGCGAACTCCGCCACCAGATCGGCGCTGCCCGTGCCCGCGAAGGCGTCGATCTGCCGGTGCGCGAAGTGCGCGGCATGGCGCCGGATGCCGCGTCCCTCGACGGTCCGCAGACTGTCGGTGACCGCGCCGCGCAGTCTGCGGTGCGGCGCGCCGTCCTGCGACACGCAGTCGGGCCGCCAGCCCAGCATCGGGATCAGCGGGGACATGTCGTCGACCCGGCCCTCCGTCCGGTCCCGCCAGAGGCGGGCGTCCCGGCTGAACTGGTGGGCGTTGTCGAGGACGCGTCGGTTCTCCCGGTAGCCGAGGACCAGCCAGGCGGGCACGTCGCCCTCCAGGAGGACCGGGGCCACCGCCCCGTACTCCTCGCGCAGCCGTTCGTGGATCCCCTGTGGATCGGTCGCCGCCCCTGGCCCGTAGAGCCGGGTGAGACCCCCGGGCGCACCGTTCTCGGCGCGGCCGGGCGCGCCGTCGCGGCGGGCGCCGTGCGCGACCGGGCAGCCTCGGGTGTCCTCGGGACGGCGGGGCGGTCCCTCGGTCATCGCACCTCCCGGGCCGCGGCGGAGCGTCCCTGCAGGTGGCGCACGAGGGCGATGAGGACGTCCCGGCTGGAGGACCGGTCCCGGGCGTCGCAGGAGACGATCGGGGTGTCCGGAGGCAGGTCGAGGGCGTCGCGGACCTCCTCGACCGGATGGCGTGGCGAGTCCGGGAAGACGTTCAGGGCGATGACGAAGGGCACGTCCTGGCGTTCCATCTCCTCGATCGCCCGGAAGCTGGAGGCCAGCCGCCGTGTGTCCACCAGGACGACGGCGCCGAGCGCGCCCTTGAAGAGGCCGTTCCACAGGAACCAGAACCGCTCCTGGCCCGGCGTCCCGAACAGGTACAGCACCAGTCGCTCGTTGAGGGAGATCTTGCCGAAGTCCATGCTGACGGTGGTGCGCGTCTTGCCCGCCACCCCGATCAGGTCGTCCGCGTCGGCGCCGGCCTCCGTCAGCGTCTCCTCGGTGGTGAGCGGTCTGATGTCGCTGACCGAGCCCACCAGGGTGGTCTTGCCGGTGCCGAAGCCACCGGCGATCATCACCTTCACCGAGCGGGGGCCGCCGTCCGGCCGGTCGGGACGGTCAAAGCCTGTGGAGTCCACGGAGTACCTCCTCGAGGAGCGCGCGGCCGGGCCCGCGACCGGTGTCCGGCACCGGCAGGGGATGACGGGCCTCGACACGGCCCGCTTCCAGCAGATCGGCCAGGAGCACCGCGACGATGTTGAAGGGCAGTTCGAGATGGGCGCCGAGTTCGGCCACCGAGAGCGGCTCGCGGCAGCGCCGGAGGATCTCCTCGTGCTCACGCTGCATGCCCGGTTCGGGGACGGCGCGGGAGACGACGAGGGTCGCGACGTCCAGGCCCGCCGCCGGACCGCCGCCCGGGCCACTGCGGCCGCCGGTGAGGACGTAGTACCGCTCGAGGCCGGACGGGTCCGTGGGCCGGCGGGCGGCGCTCATCCAGAGTGCTCCTCCGAACGCGGCTCGGTGCCCAGGAGTTCACCCATCCTGCGGGCCAGATCCCGCATCTGGTGACCGAGGAGACCCTGGTCGAGGCCCTCCTTGGCCAGCACGCCGAGGTAGGTCTCCACCCCCGCCCGCACCACGAACAGGTGGCCGCCGTCGACCTCGATCATCGCCAGCCGCAGCCCTCCGGCAGAGCGGGGGAACTGCTCGGCCACCGGCTGGGCCAGCGCCTGCAGACCCGCGACGACGGCGGCGAACCGGTCGACGTCGTCGGGGTCGTCGGCACCGTAGGAGGTGATGGCCTTGCCGTCGCTGGAGGCGACGAGGGCGAAGCGGATCTCCTTGATGCTCTCCGTCAGGTCCCGGAGCGCCCAGCTCACGTCGGTTCCTTGATGCGTCATGTGAACTAGTCGCTCTCTTCAGTGCGGTGCTCGTCGGACTCGTGTCCCGCGGCCGTGCCGTGCGCCGGCCCGCTCTCCCGTCCGGCCGTGGCGAAGGCGGCGAGACCGGCGAAGGACGCGGCGGGGGGTACGGCGGCCATGGACTCCTCGGTACCGGACGCGGCTCCGGGGCGGGACGCCGCGGCGCGGCTCGTGTCTTCCGCGCGCGGCCCCGCCGAGGCACCGGTGGCGGAGGGTGCTCCGCTGCCGGAGCGGGCCGGCGCGGTTCCGGTCCGGCCACCGCGCCGGCGCGGGAGTCCGCCGGGGGTGGTGTCCGGCTCTTCGGCGCCCTTCGGGTCCGTTGCTCCCGGGGCCGCCTCGGACCCGGGGCCGGGGACCGGGTCGGTGACCGTGGCGGGCAGCGGGCTGAAGTACTTGTGCGGCACGACGACCACCACCGAGGTGCCGAGCCAGGGCGAGTCGGCGAAGGTGACCCGGATGCCGTAGCGGCGCGCCAGCGTCCCCACCACGCGCAGGCCGAGGTTGGCGTCCTCCGCGATGCCGCCGAGCCCCGGGCCGGGCGCTTCGCCCGCGAGGACGCGCGCGGCCTCCTGCTTCTTCTCCTCGCTCAGTCCCTTGCCCGCGTCCTGGATCTCGACGCCGACTCCGTTGGGCACCTCGCGACCGGAGACGAGCACCGCTTCGGTGGGGGGTGAATAGCGTGCCGCGTTGTCGAGGAGGTGGGCGAAGATCAGCGTCAGGTGGTCCACCAGCGTGCCGTCGACGCCGAGTTCGGGCAGCCGGCGGACCCGTACGCGCTCGAAGTCCTTGATCCGGCCGATACCTCCGCGGACCACGCTGAGCAGTCGCTGCGGTTCCTGCCACTGACGGCCGGGCCGGTCCGAGCCGCCGAGGACACCGATGCTGGCGGCGAGCCGGTCGGCGGGGCCGATCTCCTGGTCCAGCTCCATCAGTCCCCGGGCCACCGCGGGCAGCCGGCCGTGCTCGCCCTGCATCTCGTGGAGTCGGCCGCGCAGTTTGCTGGTCAGCACCTGCATACGGCTGCCGATGCTGATCACGGCCTGCTCGGCCGAGGTGGAGCGGTCGAACTCCGCCTCGACACCGATCAGCGCGGTGCGCAGGATCTTCCGCAGTCCGGCGCGGAGTTCGGGGCTCGCGTCCGTCTCACGGGCCACGTCCGGCAGGATGTCGTCGATCGCCTCGCCGTCCCGCAGGCGTTCGAGGGCGCCGGGGAGATACGTGTCACCGAGCCTGCCGACGACCGCCACCTGTACGGCGAGCTGTTCCTGCCAGGCCTGGGTCCGCGCGGCGATCCCGGTCTCGTGGGCCGCGGCCTGCTCGGCGATCCGCGCGTCGTGGGCCCGGGCCTGCTCGGCGAGGCGCGCCTCGAATGTACGGGTCTGCTCGGCGCGCGCGCCACGCATCTCCTGGGTGGCGCGCAGCAGTCGGGACCGGGTGCTCAGCAGGAGCCGCACGCAGATCGCACCGGCCGCGGTCGCCGCGGTACCCGCGAGGGCCGCGGGGATCCGGACCGGGTCGGGTCCGGCGACCGCGGTGGCGGCGGTGCCGGCCCCGAGCGCGACCGGCATCAGCCACCAGCTGTACCAGGCGACGGGTAACCGCGCCGCCGGGGGCGAAGTGGCCTGTTCCATCTGCATCCTTCACGACCAGCACGCTCGGACACAGGGGGTGTGCGGGCGCCGTACGCGTCACCCGCGCGGCACCGGACGATCGAGTGTGTCCGTCTCAACTCGCCTTGTTCCAGGGGAGCTTATCGGGTCCTGGATCAAAAGGATCAACCGAGCGCCGCGGACGGGAGCGTATTCGATCATCCTCCGGCGGCCGTGTCCGGGCGGGAGCCAGGTCCTGCGGAGGACGCGGTCGGCGCCCGCGGCGGCCGTCGTGGCGAGCAGCCAGCCCAGGCAGACGAGGACCACGGCCGCCCACTGGAGACCGCCCCGTGGACTGAACGCCTGCTCCTGTCCGAAGTCGACGAGGGGCAGCACCAGGTCGAAGGCGTAGATGGCCGCCTGGAAGTGGGGCGGCTTGCCCGGGTCGACCGGCCGCGACGGCCGGCGGGTGAAGAGCAGGACGCCGCTGAGCATGATGACGCACAGCCACCACACGGCGCGCATCGGCCGGTATCCATAGCCCACGGTGAGGTCCTGCAAGCCGCTCCACACCCGTCCCGTCCACGGCAGTGTGCCGCGCAGCCTGCGTTGCTGGGCGAGCAGGACCGTACGGGCGTCCCGATCGTGGCCGTGCCGGCGGTAGGTGGCCGCCAGCTGGAGATTTTCAAGACAGGTGTCCAGCTATAGTGGACACCTGTCCATGATTTCTGGTGATACGAAGGAGCTCGCCGACGATGGAGACGGTCGCGGACGTGCTGGTGGGCCTGGTGGCCGCCCTGCACGTGTACATCCTGGTGATGGAGATGTTCCTCTGGGAGAGGAAGCCGGGGCGGGGGCTGCACGGCTTCGATCCGGAGATGGCCCGGGCGACCGCGCCGATGGCCGCCAACCAGGGGCTCTACAACGGCTTTCTCGCCGCGGGTCTGGTGTGGGGGCTGATCGCCGACGACCCGACGGGCTTCCGGGTACGGGTCTTCTTCCTGGTGTGCGTCGTGATCGCCGGGGTGTACGGAGCCGTCACCGCGAACCGGCGCATCCTCTTCGCGCAGGCACTGCCCGGCGCGCTCGCGCTGGCCGCCGTCCTCGCCGCCCGGTGACCGCGGAGGACCCTCGGGCGGCCCGCACCCGGGAGCGGCTGCGGCAGGCGCTGCTCGCGGAGTGCGCGGAACGCCCGCTGGAGGAGGTCGGCGTCGCCGCGCTGGTGCGGCGCGCCGGGGTGGGCCGGGCCACGTTCTATGTGCACTACGCCGATCTGGAGGCGCTCGCGGTCGACGCCTGCGCGGATGTCGTACGCGAGGCCGTGGACGCGCTGCACGCGTGGCGCGGCCGGCCCGACCCCGTGTCGGCGCCGCCCGCGCTCCTCGCGTTCTTCACCGGCCTCGCCCCGCACGCCGGTCTCTACCGGGCGCTGCTGAGCCCCGGCGGGGGCGGCCCGCTCGGGCACGTCCTGCACCGGGACCTGCGCGCGCGCAGCCTGGCCGAGCGGACTCTCGTGGGCGCCCCGGACGCCGCCCTCGTCGCGTCCGCGGTCGCGGCGACCTTCGCGGGCGTGCTCGCGGACTGGCTGCACGGCCTGCTGGACGGCACTCCGGAGGAAGTCGCCCACCAGGTCTGGCAGTTGCTGGTGTCCCTCCACATGAGCCGGTGACACCGCACGAGCCGGCCCGCCCCGCGGCCCGGCCTCGCCCGCACCTCCGCGCGGCGGCGGCCGGTCCGGCCGCCCTCAGGCGTGCGTACCCGCGGCCCGCTGCTCGACGAGCCAGTCGGTGAAGGTCTGGGTGCCCCGGAGTCCCGGGCCGGTCGGCAGCAGGCCGCCGCTGTTCATCCCGCCGGGGAGGTACAGGGGCAGGACCGGGCGCCGTCGTACGCCTCCCGCGGCGATCCGGCGCCGGGCCATGTCGACCAGCGACTCCACCCGCGGACCGGCGATCTCGGGTGCCATGCCCTGCGGCGCCGCGACGACGAGGTCGGCGAGGGCTTCGGCCACCTCCCGGACGGCGACGGGCTGGACCCGCCCCATGGGAACCGTCGCGATCGGCCCGGGCAGGGTGTCCAGCATTTGCTCCGCGAATTCGTGGAACTGCGTGGCCCGCAGCACGGTCCACGGCACCGGGCCGCCGCGGACGATCTCCTCCTGCCGGAGTTTCCCCGCGTAGTACGGATTCTTGACCCTGTCGATCCCCACGATCGACAGCGTCACGAGATGGCCCACGCCTGCCCGCTCCGCCGCGCCGAGGAGCTGCCGGCCCGCCCGGTCGAAGAAGTCCACCGCGACGGATCTGCGCATCGTCGTCACGTTGCTGACGTCGACGACCGCCTCGGCGCCGGCCAGCGCCGCATCCAGTCCGGACCCGCTCAGCAGGTCGACACCCTGCCGGCGGGACAACACCACCGGCGCGTGCCCGCGACTCCGCAGCACCTCCACGACCAGCCGCCCGGCGGTTCCCGTACCGCCGGCCACCGCGATCTTCATGACTGCTCCTGTCCCACTAGACGCTGTACGGGTACATGACGGCGGAGACCCGGAAAGTGTGACATCGGGACTCCCGGCCGGGGGCGTCACCCGACGGCCGCCGAGCGGACGGCCACCGCGGCCCGAACCCCCGGCCGCGAACCATGACAGAACTCTCCGATGTCACATATCGGCCACATCGGCGGTCATACAGGGAAAGCCCGCGACTGTGGCCCCGCTCGAAGCGCGCCTCCACAGAACAGGCCCGTCGACCGTCCGCCGCGTTCGACCGGCCGGGCAGTGGTCCCCGACCCCGTTAGGAACAGTGCGTGATCACCTCTCCCACCCTCCCCGACCCCGCCGTGACCCCCTGGTGGAACGACGGCCCCGCCGCCGCCGACCGGACCGGCGTCCGCGGCGGCTCCCCGTGGTCGCGTCTGCTGCCGGCCGTCGCCCTCCTGGCCCTGGTGAGCGCCATCGCCCTCGACGGGGCGTTCGTTCCCGCCATGGGCTGGGCGACCCTGCTCGCGGCCGTCTCTGCGGTGGCGGCCACGTTCGCGGGCCCCACGCTCACCGGAGGAGTCGTCCTCGTCTCGGGCGCGGCCAGGATCGGCCTCGACCTGAGTTGTTCCCGGCTCCTGTCCGCCACCGCCTCGCATTCCGTCACCATGCTGCTCGTCCCCGCGGTCGTCACCGCCTTCTGCGGCCTGCGCCGGCGTCACCGCACGGAGGTGAGCACCTTGCGCGCCGTCTCGGAGATCGCGCAGGGGGTCGTCCTGCGCCCTCTTCCCGACCGGCTCGGACCGCTGCGCGTCGCCGCGACCTATCAGGCGTCCGACGCGCACGCCACGGTCGGCAGCGATCTGTACGGGGCCGTCCGCGTCCCCGGTGCCACCCGGGTCCTCATCGGTGACGTCCGCGGCAAGGGCCTGCAGGGGATCCACGAGGTCGCGGCCGCGCTCGGCGCGTTCCGGGAGGCGGCCCGCTGCCACCCCAGCCTCCCCGAGGTCGCCGCTCATCTGGAGGCCAGCATCCGCAGTCATCTGGACGAGGCCGTCGAGACCGATCACGAGGCCGGTGAACGCTTCGTCACCGCTCTGCTGCTGGAGATCCCCGACGACCACCGCGTGGTCCACACGGTCAGCTGCGGCCATCCCGCGCCCCTGCTGTCGGGCGGAGGCCGGACCGTCCACCTCAAGCCCCGCCGGTGCAGCCCGCCCCTGGGCCTGGGCAGCGTCTCCGCCCGCGACCACCACCAGGACACCTTCCCCTTCACCGCCGAGGACGTGCTGATGCTCTACACCGACGGCATCACCGAGGCCCGCGACGAGGCCGGCGCCTTCTACCCCCTGAAGGACCGCGTCGCCTCCTGGACGGGCACCGGCCCCGGCCCACTCCTCCGGTACGTCCAGGACGACCTCTCCCGGCACATCAGCGGCCCCCTCGGGGACGACGCCGCCATGATCGCCCTGCAGCGCACCACCGATCCCGCGCCGCCCCGGGTGCCCGGAGCCGGAACGGCCGGGCCGTCGGCCCAGGACCCTACGGATCACCACGGCAGCGCCGCTCCGCGCTCGCCGCGGACCGTGCCCGCACCCGCGCCTGCGCCTGCGCCTGCGCCTGCGGGACCGGAACAGCGGCGCACGGGGAAGGAACACACCGTGCCCCCCGGCCCGTCCCGGGTCCGCTCCACGGCGGGCGACCGGAACGCCGGACCTCATCACGTCCTCATGCTGATGTTCGACGGCGTGCAGGCGCTCGACGTCACCGGACCTCTGGACGTGTACGCCGCGGCCAACGAGTCCGGCGGCGACTACCGCCTGACCACCGCGTCCCCGGACGGGCGGCCGGTGCGCACCACCTCCGGACTCCGGCTCGTGCCGGACGCGGCGCTCGGCGACGTCGGTCCGGGCGTCGACACCCTCGTGGTCCCCGGCGGCCCCCGGTGGTGGGAGGCGGTCGCCGACCCTCCGCTGATCGAGGGGATCGCGCGGCTCGCCGAAGAGTCCCCCACCGCGACGGTCGCGGCCGTCTGCGCCGGAACGTTCCCGCTGGCCGAGACCGGTCTCCTGGACGGGCGCCGGGCCGCCACCCACTGGAAGCTCGCCGCGGATCTCGCCGCCCGCCGTCCCCGCGTCCGGGTGGATGCCGAGGCGATCTTCGTCAGGGACGGCAGGTTCGTCACCTCGGCCGGGGTCACCGCGGGCATCGATCTGGCGCTGTCGCTCGTCGAATCCGATCTGGGCCCGGAGGTCGCCCGCGCGGTGGCCAAGTACCTGGTGGTCTTCATGGCCCGCCCCGGCGGACAGTCCCAGTTCAGCGTGCGCCAGCAGTCCCCACGGCCCGAGAACTCGCCGTTGCGCGCCGTCCTGGACCGCGTGGCCGCCGACCCGCGGGGGGACCACAGCCTGCAGGCACTGGCCGACCGGGCCGCCCTGAGCTCACGGCACCTGACGCGGCTGTTCCGTACGGAGGTCGGCACCACGGCCGGCGAGTACGTGAAGCGCGTCCGCCTGGAGGCGGCACAAGCGCTTCTCGAAGGCGGGGACGAACCGCTCGGGACCGTCGCGCGACGCAGCGGATTCGGTACGGAGGAGACCATGCGGCGGGCCTTCCGCGGCCGGCTCGGGGTGAGCCCCGGCACCTACCGGGACCGCTTCCGCACCACGGCGGCGACGGTCCCGAGCCGCGATGGACGGGCGGCCTTCCCGGGTCCCGCGGCCCCGTCCGGCCGCCCGGTGCCCTCCAGGACCGCAGACCCTTCGTGACCCGCGTCCACGACCGCGGACCCCTCACGAGCCGCGTCCACGACCGCGGACCCCTCGTGACCCGCGGGCCGTCCCGCACCCGTTCGGTACCGCGCAACGGCCGGCTCCGTCGGCGGTGACCGCGGGCCTCCGCCCTTGCGCGGCGGGCGAGTGCGACGACCGCACACCGTCCGGTCCGCGCACACCCCGCTCCGCCGGGCCGGTCACCCGCCCCTCCCCCGCGCGTCGAACGTGGGACGTGCGGGACCATCCGCCCGGCGGTGGGCGGGACCGTCCGCGTGGCGGTGCGAGACCCGTCCGCGTGGCGGTGACCGCGGGCGGCCCGGCTCCGGCGGAGTGGGACCGGCCACCCCGACTCCCCGAAGCGCGCCGGTGCGGCGGGCGACGGTACCTACCGTCGCCCGCCGCACCGGCCGTACTCGCCCTCTCGGCGCACCCCCCGCACAGGCGGCAGCCACCGCGCCGGCCGTATCCGCCGTATCCACCCCGTCGGCCAAGTAGGCCGCGGTGGCCGTCCTCAAGGGACAGCCGCTCGGTCCCGCTCCGCCGCGGTCACCCGGTCCCTCTCAGGTTCATCATGCCGGGCGGCACCCAGGACGCGCCCGGAGCGGGAAGGACATCGATACCACGGATCGGGCCATCGGGACGTCGCACGGTCGCGGGCCGCCGAACTCGGGCCCCCGGGCGGGCTGCCGGAGTCCGCCGCGGGCGGCGCCTCCTCGCGGGGGACTCCCGGCGAGGAAGCCGTCGCTGTCAGGACCGCGGTGCGAGGGTGACGTTCCCCAGCACGTCCCGCAGTATCCGCTGGACTTCCACGCTCTCGACCCGGTCGACGCCGTCGGCCTCCCCCCAAGCGGCCCGCTCCGGGGCGCTGTCGGCACGCCGGAGTGCCGCCAGGGACGCCTGACAGGAGCTGTGGGCGTGATCCACGACGTAGTACCGCCACACGGGCGGCCGGTCCGTGTCGCGCGTCTCCAGACCCACCAGCCACATCTCCTGGGGAGGGGGCGGCGGCCACTCCTCGGTGGCCAGGCCGTCGGAGGGGAACTCCGCGTGCGCGAGGGAGTCGTCGACGCCCCACGGATTCCGCGATGCGGAAAAATCGGTCACGTACACACCCCGACAGATGCATGTGTCGGCCTCGAGCAACATGACGTCTCGCCTCCCGTCCTGGGGCTCTCGCGGCACCTCGGGTGCCACGGCGTTCGGTCCAGGCTGCGGTCTCGCACCGGCCTGACTGATTTTCTCCGTCTACCTGAATGACTGGACGGCACGCCGGTTTGTGACAGCCGTCACATCGACGACCGGGCGCGGCGAGGGCGGCCGGACGGACGAGGGGGCCATGGACCGGTACGCACGGCGCACGTGTGCCCCGGAACCCCCGGCGACTCCGGGCCGTCCAGGACACCGTGCCGGCACTCCCGCCGCCCGGAGGGAACCGGCGGCCTCCCCGGCACGTCCTGAACCTCCGGATCGAGCAGCCACCGACGTCACAACTGATCCACTCAACCGGTCATACACTCGTTGGCACTTCGGGTCGCCGACACCGGTCACCCTGCTCGGCCGCCTGGTCATGGGCCAGTTGACGGCCATTCACGCGACATTTCCGTAAGGATCAGCATCTTGCACAAGAGGAAGAAACGGCTGCGGCTCTCGGCCGCGCTCGCGGTCAGCGCCCTGACCGCGGGAGGCCTGGCCACCCTGCCCTTCACCGCGCTGGCCGACACCGCCCGGAACGGGCCGGACGCCTCCCGGCAGCAGGACTTCAGTGCAGCCGCCGCGCGGTACCACATCCCCCTCGACATCCTGCTCGGCCTCGCCTACCAGGAGTCGGGCTGGCAGTCGCACGGTGAACTGCCCAGCACCGACGGTGGCTTCGGCCCCATGCATCTCACCGACGTCACCCCCGCCATGATGGCCGGCAACGACGCCGGCGCCGCCGGACGCAGCGACCTCGCCACCCTCGCCGCGAACCCGGCCCTGCACACCCTGCAGGCGGCCGCCGAACTCACCGGCCTGTCCCCCGAGACGCTGCGCAGCGACCCGGCCGCGAACATCCGCGGTGGAGCCGCTCTGCTCGCCTCGTACCAGAAGGAGTTGACCGGCGGCACGCCGGCCGACGCCGCCCAGTGGTACGGAGCCGTCGCCCGCTACAGCCAGTCCACCCAGAAGCAGGCCGCCGTCCGGTTCGCCGACCGTGTCTTCGCCACGATCCGTGCCGGTGCGACCGGCGGGACGGACGACGGCGGGCGGGTCCGGCTGGCCGCCGCTCCCTCGGTGCGGCCCGCGACCGCCCAGGTCGACCGGCTGCATCTGAAGGCCGCGGCCGCCACCGCCGCCGACATCGAGTGCCCCGCCTCCGTGGACTGTTCGTTCGTGCCGGGTTCCGCGGCCGGCGGCCAGGTCTCCAACCGGCCCGCCAACGGCATCCGCATCGACACCATCGTCATCCACGACCTGGAGTCCACCTACCAGGCCGGCATCAACACCCTCGCCGACCCGAAGAACGCCGCCTCCACGCACTACGTGATGCGCTCCTCCGACGGCGCGGTGACCCAGATGGTCCCCACCAAGGACATCGCGTTCCAGGCCGGGAACTACTCCTCCAACCTGCACTCCATCGGTATCGAGCACGAGGGATACGCCGCACAGGGCGCGACCTGGTACACCGAGGCCCAGTACGAGGCCACCGCCGACCTGGTCAAATACCTCGCCGGCCGGTTCGGGATACCCCTGGACCGCCAGCACATCATCGGTCACGACAACGTTGCCGGACCGAATTCCTCCCTGGTCTCGGGCATGCACTGGGACCCGGGCAACGGCTGGGACTGGGACCACTTCATGCGCCTGCTCGGCCGCCCCCTCGGCGGTCCGCACGCCACCCCGTCCATCGGCTCCGTCGTCACCATCGACCCGCCCTTCGCCGACAACGTGCAGACCGTCAACGTCTGCCCCGCCGACGACCCCACCGGCGCCACCCCCGCCTGCACCGACAAGGAGCAGGCGTCCAACTTCGTCTACCTGCGGACCGCGCCCGACGCCACCGCGCCGCTCTTCGCCGACCAGGCCATCCACCCGACCGGCACGGGCACCGACCGGATCAACGACTGGGGCAGCACCGCACAGTCCGGACAGCAGTTCGTCGTCGCCGACGTCCAGGACGACTGGACCGCGATCTGGTACAGCGGCGCCAAGGTCTGGTTCCACAACCCCGACGGCGAGAACACCCGCACCGCCTACGGCGTCAAGATCATCAAGCCGTCCGGCACCAGCCCCGTGGCCGTCTACGGTTCCAGCTACCCGGACAAGTCCGAGTACCCCACCGGCCTCGGCGCCTCCACCCAGGCACCCCTGAGCATGTACACCGTCCCCGCGGGCCAGGCCTACGTGGCCACCCAGGCCCCCGCGGCCACCGACGACTACTTCACCTCCGGAGCGGTCGTCATCGGCGCCAAGAAGATGTACACCGTCCAGTACAACCACCGCGTGGCGCTCCTCTACGCCGACGACGTCACCGCGACCACCGCGACCCACCACTGGGAAGACGGCGGCAACTGACAACCCGGTCGGCACAGTGAGGGGTCTGGCCCGGTGGCACACCACCGGGCCAGACCCCTCACCCCACAGCCGCCGCCCCGCCAGGGCCGGACCCTTCGCGTGTCCGTCCCGTCGGCGGACACCAGGCGGCACCGCTCGCCCAACTCATCGTCTCCGAGGAGAAGTTGAAAGGACCGCCGTCGCCCCGGACGCGTACTGGTGACCCGTGCGACGGAAGTCGGGTCCCTCCCGGGTCACCAGTACGCCGGCGGTCCGTGACGGCGTCGCTCAGCCGCGCAGTTCGGGTGCGATGTACTCGAAGGTCGGACCGGCGGACGTGTCGTCCCCGTCAGGTGTCTGCATCAGGCTCTGCGCCTGCGCCTTGAGGGCGTACATCGTGCCTGTCGCGGCCCCCAGCGTCTTCGGGCTGCCGTTGAAGGCCTCCTCCAACTGGTTCAGCAGGACGCAGTACGTCTTGTTGAACTGTTCCTGGGCGGTCCGGATCGGACTGCCCACGGGGTGGTCCGCCATCCGCGGATCGGGGCGCATCGGGTACACGCCTTCGAGGTCGACCGCGACCGCTTCGCCCGTGGGCCCGGATCGCGGCGTGTCACCCCGCCGGTAGCGCCGCCCCGCCTTGAGTTCCTGGAACCGGAAGTAATGGGCGACCTCGTCGCGCTCGGAGTGGAAGATGTCCGCGTCGCCGTCCCAGACCTCACCGCGGGACGCGCCCTCGCCCTGTTCCACGATCTCCTTCAGTGCCGCCAGCGCCGAGTCGAGGCCGGTGACCGCGGTCATCTTCGCGCCCGTGTGCGCGAAGGGGCCCGCGGCGGCCTGACGGGCCGGATCGCCGCAGAAGACCGCGGCCTCGCCGAGTTCGGCACACAGGTGGCGCAGTCCTCGCTCGATGGCGTCGTAGAACTGTCCGATCGTCTCGTAGTCGTCGCCCTCCGCGGGCGCACCGGGTCGCGCGGGCCGCTCCAGACGGAGGAACATCTCCAGCGCCTGCGGCCCGAAGGGCACCAGCGACATCTCCAGCGAGCGATCTCCGTGCGGCAGACGCCTGGGATGCTGAGGCAGCATCTCCGGCATGTCGAGGCGGGGCCTGCCGCCCACCGCGTTGAGGAGGTTCGCCGCCAGTGCCAGGTGGATCATCTCCTCGACGAAGACGCCGCTCACGACCTGGGCGGCGTCCGGGTTCCTCGTCGGGTCCAGCGAGTAGAGGGCGCAGAGATAGGGCGGCAGAGTGGCGTGTTCCAGTTCGATCGCCCATTGCAGATGTTCTCGGAGGCTCTCCAGGGTCGTGATTGCTGCCGGTGAACGTGTCTCGGTGACGTCGGACTGTTCTTGACGGGGCACAGGTCTTCTCGCTTCGACTGCTGAGGACGGGTGAGTACGCGGGTGGCGACGGCGGTTCGGGCCGTACGCCGGGGCGGCCGAGCAGTGTCCGGCGGACGCGGACCTCGCCGGCCGGACGGGTTCCGTACGGTCGGCGGGAGCCGCGTCCAGGACGGTCGACGCCTCCGACCGGTGCGGCCTTCAGGCCGTTCCCGGTCCGCCGGGACACCCGCCACCGTTCGCCCCTCAACCAAGACAGGACCGCCGCCGGAACTGTGACAGCGGCTCCACGATCGGTGCCGGTGCGCACCCCGCCGTCGGATGCCGCCCCGCGTTGCGCCCGGCCCGCGCGCCCGGCCCACCCCCGGGGCCGCCGCATCCCGGGAACCGGCGCGACGGGCTCCCGGGCCCGCACGGACCCCACCCCGCTTACTCGGACAATTTTTGTCCGTGGCAATATTTGCGCCGTGGCGGTAGCGAACTTGGAGGCTCCTATGCACGCCGGCAATGACATCGACACCCTCGACCGGGCGACGAGGGATTTCGTCGCGGCCCGTCCCCAGCTCTTCGGCATCGCCTACCGCGTGCTCGGCAGCTCGACGGAGGCCGAGGACGTCGTGCAGGAGACCTGGCTGCGCTGGCAGAGCACCGACCGCACCGGCATCCGCGAGCCCGCGGCGTTCCTCGCGACGGTCACCGCCCGGCTGGCGATCAATCTCGCCCAGTCCGCCCGGGTGCGGCGCGAGAGGTACATCGGGCCCTGGCTGCCCGAGCCCGTCGACACCGGTGTGGACCCGCAGCTGGGCGCGGAACGGGCCGAGGCCCTGGACCTCGCCGTCCTCTTCCTGCTGGAGAAGCTCAACCCGGTGGAGCGGGCCGCGTACGTCCTGCGGGAGGCCTTCGACTACCCGTACGCGAGGATCGCGGACATCCTGGAGACCAGTCACGTCAACGCACGTCAGCTGGTCAGCCGGGCCCGCAAGCATCTCGCGGCGGAGCGCAGGGAACCGGTCAGCCCCGCGGTTCACCGCCGGCTGCTGGAGGTCTTCCTCGCGGCGGCGCGGACCGGCCGCCTGTCGGCGCTGGAGGACGTGCTCAGCGCCGACGTGGTCAGTTACGCCGACGGCGGAGGCATCCGCGGCGCGTCCAGGATCCCGGTCGTCGGGCGGCTCCGTGTGTCCAAGTACCTCGCCGCCTTCGCCCCGCGCTTCTGGCCCCCGGCCGAGGTGCGCTGGGTCGAGGCCAACGGCCGCCCCGCCGTCCTCGTCTCGGTCGACGGCACCCCCGTGGCCCTGCTCTCCGTGGACGTGTCGGAACGCGGCATCGAACGCGTCATGTGGGTCATGAACCCCGCCAAGCTGGGCCCCTACGCCGCCTCGCTCGACCGGTGATCCGACGCTCGCGAGCGAGCAACGGATCCCCGCCGAGCACGGGAGGCACCGCCCCACGCCGCGTTCGCATCTGCACGGGCCCGGCCGGGGAAACCACCGACCGCGGCCCTCGCGGCGCGGGACCGGTCCACGGTGGGACCGGACACGGCACCCCCGGCCCAGGAGTCGGCCCCCGGCCCGAGAAGCGGCAGCGACCGTCCGCCCGCCGGCTCGGACCCGTTCCGGCGGGCGGTCGGCATCCTGCGGCCCATGGCCAGGCGGGCGCAGGTCAGGAGGCCATGAGCGGCAGCACGGCGAGTCATCCAGCCCCTCGCGATCATGCCGGCCGCGTGCGGAAGCCGCTCGGAGGCGGCCCGCCGGGTCAGACGCCGGGGCGCGGCGCGCGCAGAGGGGCGCGCTGGGCGAGTTCCTCCTCGTCGACGAGTTCGAGCATGGGCCTGCCCGGTGCGCAGAGCATCGTCACCACGAAGCGCGTGCGGGCGTCGGCCAGCGCGTTGCCGTCCTGGTAGTGGATGACGTCGCCGCCCGGTTCCCAGAACGTACCGCCGGCCTCGATCACGCGCTCGGGCTCGCCTTCGAGCTCGAAGCGGACCGCGCCCTCCACGACGTACCCGAACGCGGGGCCCGAGTGACGGTGCGGAGGGGTTCCCGGGTCGCCGGGCTCCCATGCGACGTGGATCGTCATCGCCGAGGCACCCTCGGGGACGGTGATCGGCGAGGCGTCCTGAAGCATCTTCGCCGCCCGCGTCCAGCTCGGCCCGTCCTCGCCGTTCCCGTGGCCGCCGTGCCCATGACCGTGACCGTGCGCTGAGTCCTTGTCCGACACTGTGCCGCACCTTCCGTAGATCATCCGGGTGGCCATGGGCGCCCCACGTCCGACGGACCCGAGGTCACGTCCCCGGCTCCCATGGCCGTCTGCCCGTGATGACCGGGGAACCCATGGATCTGTGACACGGAGGACGTCTCGTCGTTCCCGGGCCCGCGGGGCCGCGTCCCGTCCGGCGGCGCCATGGCATCCCCGCGCCGATCCCCACGTCACGCCCGCGGCCCTCGCCACGGGGGCGGTGTCACACGGCCCGCCGCTGCCCTGTCTGTGCAAGTACAGACCCGGCCGCACCGTGCGGACGAGAGCCCCCTCGACGGGGGACCACGTCGGCTTCCGCCGCGCACCGCACAGCGGCACCCATCCGAGAGGACCCCATCATGAAGGTTGTAGTCATCGGCGGAACCGGACTCATCGGATCGAAACTGGTGAGCAAGCTCGCCGGGCACGGCCACGAGGCGGTGCCCGCTTCCCCCGGCAGCGGGGTGAACACACTGACGGGCGAGGGCGTGGCCGAGGTCCTGCGGGGGGCCCAGGTGGTCGTGGACGTCTCCAACTCCCCCTCGTTCGCGGACGACGACGTCATGGCGTTCTTCCGCACCTCGACCACGAACCTCCTCAGGGCCGGGCAGGAGGCGGGTGTGACCCACCATGTCGCGCTCTCCGTGGTCGGTACCGAACGCCTGCAGGAGAGCGGCTACTTCCGCGCCAAGCAGGTGCAGGAGGATCTGATCAAGGCGTCGGGGATTCCCTACTCCCTCGTGCACGCCACGCAGTTCTTCGAGTTCATGAAGGGCATCGCGGAGTCGGCCACCCAGGGTGACACCGTGCGTCTCGCCCCCGTCGGGATCCGGCCGGTGTACTCCGACGACGTCGCCGCCGCCGTGGGTGTCACCGCCGTCGGCGCCCCCGTCCACGGCGTGGTCGAGGTCGCGGGGCCCGACACGTTCCAGCTCGACGAGCTGATCGCCGGGAGTCTCGCCGCCGGGAACGACCCGCGCACGGTCGTGGCGGACCCGAAGGCCCCTTACTTCGGTGCCCAGTTGCGGGAGACCACCCTGCTCCCCGGCCCCGACGTCCGCGTCGGGGCGGTGCGGTTCGCCGACTGGGCCGCCCGGCAGCGGTAGTGGTGCTCCGCCCGGCACCGAGAGCTCGTGTCACGACCGAACCGAGGAGAACCCGATGACCGAAGAGAGCGTGTTGCACCCACGGCTGATCGCGCCGGTCGGACACGTGGAGCCCGTACCACGGCGTATCCGCGGGCTGATCGGCGGCCGCACCGTCTTCGACACCCGGCGCGCGCTGTACGTGTGGGAGTGGCTCGCCTACCCGCAGTTCAGCATCCCCGTCGAGGACCTGGCCGAGGGGGTGCTGACGGACGACGGCCATGTCGAGGTGCTCGGCGCCGGGCCCGCGCGCCGCCATTCCCTGCGCGTGGGGTCCGAGGTCCGCCACGGCGCGGCGTGGGTCTGGGACAAGGACGCCCCGGAGCCCCTGCGCGGCACCGTCCGCTTCGAATGGAAGGCGCTGGACTCCTGGTTCGAGGAGGACGAACCGGTCTTCGTCCACCCGCGAAGCCCCTACTCCCGGGTGGACGCCCTGCGTTCGTCGAGCGGGGTTCGCGTGGAGCTGGACGGCGTCGTGCTGGCGGACGCGCCGAACTGCGTGAAGCTGTTCGAGACCGGTCTGCCGACCCGGTACTACCTCGACCGCGAACACGTCGACTGGACCCTGCTGCGCCGCTCCGACACGGTGACGCACTGCCCGTACAAGGGAACGACCAGCAGTTACTGGTCGTTCGACAGCGACGTGTCCACCCACGACGACATCGCCTGGATGTACGACTTCCCCACCATTCAGGCCAACCGCATCGCGGGCATGACGGCGTTCTACAACGAACACGTCGACCTGTTCGTCGACGGCACCCGGCTGCCTCGCCCCGACGGGCTCTAGAGGCAGTCGTGTCGGAGCGGGACCCGTTCGGAGATCCGGCCGGACGGGTCCCGTTCCGGCGCGGTCGTCCGGTGGGACGGGCCCTTCCCCCGACCGGGCGGCGCACCTGTCACAGCTCGCCGGTGCACCCGGTCATCGTGGGGAGACGGGCCGCGACGCGCGACCGCACCGACGTGGTGGCGCGATCGCCCCGTGACGTGAGGGACCTACGGGAAGGTACGAGACGGTGTCGGACAGGGATTCAGCGCACACGGACGGGAACGGCGGCGGTGCGGGGACGGAGCGGCGGGCGGGGAGCGGTGAAGGGACCGCCGGGCACGGCACGGCTCCGCGGCCCGGGGACGCGGGACCGACGACCGCTCACGGCGATCTCCCCGTGCCCGAACACGGCCTTCTCCTCACGTACTTCCTGACGGTGACCGACGTAGCGGTCTCGCGACGCTTCTACGCCGACGTCTTCGGCGGCGAGGTCGTGATGGAGGAGAATCCGGCGATCGTCAAGGTGGCCAACAGCTGGCTCATCATGAATCCCGGCGGCGGACCCACGCCGGACAAGCCGGACGTCACCCTGGAGGTGCCGCGGACGACGGAGCGCGTGTCCAGCTTCCTGAACGTGCGCGTGGCCGACATGGCGGCGTTCCACGCGCACGCCGTCGCGAAGGGCGCGCGTTTCCTGACCGAGCCCCTCGACCGGGCGTCCGAGGTCCGCTGCTACCTGCGCGACCCCGACGGCCATCTCATCGAGGTCGGCCAGTCCACCGGTCTGCTCCGGGGAGTCCTGGCCGCTCCCTCCGACGCGTCCTGAGGGGGAGGGCCCGCTCGGTCCCTCACCCGGCCCGGTGCCGGACGCGGACGACGAGTTTGCCGGTGGCGCGGTCGTTCTCCATGTCGTCGTGGGCCTGCCGCACCTGCTCCAGCCCGTCGTAGACACGGTCCACGGGGAAGGAGAGCCGCCCGGCCGCGACCGCGTCGAGGATCTCCTGGAGCACCTCCCGGGGCAGGTCGGCGGCGTCGCCGAAGTAGCCCGCCAGCCGCACCCCCCTCGGCAGGTACTCGTTCGGTGAGAAGTCCTTCACCGTCCACTGGTTGGAGAGGCTGCCGCCGAAGCAGGCCGTGCCGTGCACGCGCACCGCGCGCAGGGTGTCGGGCAGGGTCGGTGTGCCGACGAGATCGAGGGCGGCGTCGACCCCGTCCGGGTACAGCTCGCGTACGGCGGGGGCGATCTCACCGGTGTCGAGCACCGGGTGGTCGACACCGTGCCGCTTCAGTGAGTCCAGGCGGTCGGCCCGCCGGGTGGTGGACAGCACCGTGGCGCCACGCCATCGGGCCAGCGAGGCGGCCGCCAGGCCCACCGAGGAGGTCCCGCCGCGGATGAGCACCGTCTGACCGGCCCTCAGGTCGAGGCCGACGGTGAGCGAGCCGTGGGCGGTCTGCACCATCTCCGGCAGGGCACCCAACACCTCCCAGTCCAGGGTGGTGTCGACGGGGATGACCTGGGACAGCGGTACGGACGTGTACTCGGCGTAGCCGCCGTCGTAGGTGCGTCCCATGTCTCCCATCATCGCGACGACCTTCTGCCCCACGGCCGGCCCGCTGCCGTCCGGGGCGGCGTCGACGGTGCCGACCGCCTCGATGCCCGGGACCCGGGGAAATCCGACGCCCACGCTCAGGCCCAGCCGGAGCTTCAGCTCCGAGCGGTTGAGACCGAACGCCTCGACCCGGATGCGTACCCAGCCGTCCTTCCTCGGTGGCAGCGGGAGGGTGGTCAGCCGCAGGTTGGACACGGGGCCGGGAGCGGAGAGCCGCACGGCGCGCATGGTGGTCGGCGAGGACGTCACGGGCCTGCCTTCTTCCCTGGGTAGGAGAGCCGGACGGCGGTGCTCAACGTACGGCGGGCCCGCGTTCATTCCCAACTCGCTTGCCCTGCTGTTCCGTTGACGCCCGCGGGTGCACCGCGCCGGCGACCGCGGGCCCGCTCTCGCCCCGGCCGCGGACGTGCGCGGCCTGCGCGACGAGGACGACTCCCGCGAGCAGTACGAAGCCGGCTCCGCCAACCACCACGCCGGTCCACCCGAACGCGGAGAACATCACTCCGGCGACGGCCGACCCGACGGCGCCGCCCGCGAACACCGCGAAGATGTAGACGGTGTTGAGGCGGGCCCTGATCTCCGGCGGTGCGGCGAAGATGCGTGCCTGGTTGGCGATCTGACCGCTGGTGGTCCCGTAACCGAGCAGGTTGCAGCCGACGGCGAGGGCGATCAGCGACTGGCCGGTGGCTCCGAACAGGGCGAAGGCGAGCAGGACCGACGCGAGGGACAGGGCGTTGACCCTGCGCGCGCCCCAGCGGTCGGCCAGGCGTCCCGAGTAGCGGGCGGCCAGCGCTCCGGGGACGCTGAACAGCCCGAAGAGGCCGATCACCGCGGGTCCGAGTGCGATCGGGGCGGCGGTGAGATGGAAGGCGAGCGACGACCAGAACGCGGAGAAGGCGGCGAAGACCGTCGCCCCCAGCGCGGCCGAGAGGCGCAGCGGCGCGTGTTCGGCGATCAGCCCGGGGAGCGAGGCCAGCAGGCGGGGATAGCTCTGTCGCGGTCCGCGCCGGACGGGCGGGTCGGCGGGCATGTAGCGCGGGAGGACCAGGAGCAGGGCGCCGGTGGCCACGGCGGCCACGACGAAGCCGGCCCGCCAGGTTCCGGTGGCTTCGGCGATCAGCCCGGCGGCCGTACGGGAGAGCAGGGCTCCCATCGTCAGGCCGGTCCCCACGGCTCCGAGGACGCGGCCGGCGTGGCCCGGAGTCGCCATGGAGACGATGGTCGGCATGATGACCTGCGGGAGCACGGTACTGGCGGAGAGCACCAGGGTGGCCATGCTCAGCAGGGCCACCGAGGGGGCCGCGGCACCGGCGAGGAGAGCCACGGCGGTGACGGCCAGCAGCACGGTCGACAGACGGCGCAGCCGTACGCCGTCGGCGAGCGGCACGATGGCGATGATGCCCAACGCTTAGCCGATCTGCCCGGTCGTGGCCACCAGTGCGGCGGTCGAGGCCGAGGTGTGGAAGCCGCGGGCGATCTCGTCCAGGAGCGGCTGGGTGAAATAGATGTTGGACACGGTGATGGCCGTCGCCGTCGCGAAGACGGGGATGGTGCCCCGCTTCACGCCCGGACGGGTGACTGCGCTGGTCATGGGATCGGTCCTCAGGTGCGGGATGCGAGCGACTCGGTCTCCACGTCATTGTGGATGATGTAAGACATCCACAAATCAGGATTACCTCAGTCATCCTGAAAGTCAACCGCGGGCCTCTCGGGAGGCCCGTCGGGAAGCTCCTGCCATGGACAGGACCGCCGGTCGGTCGATTACGGAGCCGGACGCGCACTCGGCGGGCACTCGCGAACGCTTCCCCTCACGCGGCCGGGCGGCCGCACGAGCCCGTCACGCCGGAACGTGGCCACCGGTACGCCACGGTGTCGCACCAGGGCACGGGAAAGAGCACCGCGGGCGCGAGAGGGCACGGAACACCCGCCCGGAGAAAGGCACTTGGCGGCGCAGCGAGGTCCGGGACATGCGAAACGGTCCCCTCCGCGGCTTCGGACCGGGGCGATGACGGCCGGCGGACGGAACGCGCGCGACGGTGGGGGTTGCGCACGACAGCGGGAGCGCGCGCGACGGCCGGAACGCGTACGACGGTCGGGGGGGCGCGTCACGTCGCCCGGCCGCTCAGCCCGGCCGCTCAGCCCGGCCGCTCGGTCCGGCCACTCAGCCGGGCCGCTCAGCCGGGCCGCTCAGGCGGCCCGGGTCAGCGGGGAGAGCCGGCGGGGAACGTCAGCGGGCCGCGTGGAACGTACGCCGGTAGGCCTGCGGCGAGACGCCGATCGCCGCGTGCAGATGCTGGCGCAGGGACGTGCCCGTCGCGAAGCCGACCTCGCCCGCGATCTGGTCGACCGAGAGTTCGCTGGACTCCAGAAGGTGGCGGGCGCGGGTGACGCGCTGCTGGATGAGCCAGCGGCCGGGGCTCAGTCCCACCTCGTCGTGGAACCGCCGGGCGAAGGTCCGCAGGCTCATCCGGGCGTGGCCCGCGAGGTCGGCCAGGGTCAGCGGGTCACCCAGACGGGCCAGTGCCCACACCCGGGTCGCGGCCGTACTGGTCGCCACGGGATCGGGAACGGGCCGCTCGATGTACTGGGCCTGACCGCCGTCACGCCAGGGCGGCACCACACAGCGCCGCGCCACGCTGTTGGCCAGTTCGCTGCCGTGGTCCTTGCGCAGGATGTGCAGGCAGATGTCGACCCCGGAGGCGGCACCGGCGGAGGTGAGGACCGTGCCGTCGTCCACGAAGAGCACGTCCGGGTCCAGGTCCACGCCGGGGTACGCACGGCGGAACTCGTCGGCGAGCTGCCAGTGCGTGGTGGCCCGCCGTCCCTCCAGCAGCCCGGCCGCGGCCAGCACGAACGCGCCGGTGCAGATGGAGACGAGCCGGGTGCCCGGCCGGATGAGCGCGAGTGCCGCGGCGACCTCGTCGGGCAGCTCCTCGGTCACGCTCGACGGCGTGATGGCCGGGATCACCACCGTGTCCGCGGTGCGCAGGACCTCGGGACCGTGCTCGACGGTGATCGAGAAGTCCGCGTTGCTGCGGACCGGCCCGCCGTCGACGGTGCAGGTCAGCACCTCGTACCGGTCGTCGGCCGCACCGAGGATCCGGCTGGGGATGCCGAGCTCGAAGGGGTAGACACCGTCGAGCGCCAGCACGACCACTCTCTCCGCACGCCGCATGGCACGATCCTATCGGAGATTGGCAATCGTGCCATTTCACGGAGCTTCCGATCCGGGCAGGGTGGAAGCCATGAGTGACAAGAACACGATGCGCGCGATCAGTCAGGACGTTCTCGGCGACCCCGGGGTCCTCAAGGAAGTGGAGATGGAGCGCCCGGTTCCCGGGCCCAGCGAGGTGTTGGTGAGGGTGCGGGCGGCCGGGGTCAACCCGACCGACTGGAAGCACCGGGCGACGGGCGCGTTCCTCGGCCGGCCGCCTTTCGTCCTGGGCTGGGACGTGTCCGGCGTGGTCGAGGCCGTCGGTATCGGCGTGACCGTTCACGCGCCGGGCGACGAGGTCTTCGGCATGCTGCCCTATCCGTTCGGCCACGGCTCGCACGCCGAGTACGTGACCGCTCCGGCGCGTTCCTTCGCGCGCAAGCCGGCCGGCCTCGACCACACGGAGGCCGGCGCCCTGCCGCTGGTCTCGCTCACCGCATGGCAGGCACTGGTCGACACGGCCGACGTACAGCCGGGTCAGCGCGTTCTGATCCACGCGGCGGCCGGCGGGGTCGGGCACGTGGCGGTACAGATCGCCAAGGCACGCGGCGCGTACGTGATCGGCACCGCGAGCGCGGGCAAGCACGACTACCTGCGCAAGCTGGGCGCGGACGAGCTGATCGACTACCGGGAGACCGACTTCACCGAGGCTGTCCGCGACGTCGACGTGGTCCTCGACACGATCGGCGACGACAACACCTTCCGGTCGCTGCGCGTACTGCGCAAGGGCGGGATCGTGGTGTCGATCCTGCCGATGGGCCCCGAGGAGCTGTACGAGGAAGCCGCGCGGCTGGGCGTACGGGCGGCGCGGATGCTCGTGGAGGCCGATCAGGCGAGCATGCGGGCGGTCGCGGACCTCGTCGACGAGGGCCTGCTGCGCCCGACGATCGCCGGCACGTTCCCCCTGGCCGACGCCGCCGAGGCGCACGCACTCGGAGAGACCGGCCGGACCGTGGGCAAGCTGGTGCTGGTGGTCGACTGACGCACACCGGGGGGCACGGGCGCGCTCGGCGCCCGTGCCCGCGCGGCGCGCGCCTCCGTGATGATCGCCTCCCCGGTGATCGCCCTACCCTCCAGCGCGCGCCGAGCGCGCCGTGCGGACGAGCACACCGCGCCGGCCGAGCCGAGCGGCGGACTGCTGAAAGACTCGCCGCTCAAATCGAAGACATATGTCAATCGAACATGCTGAAATTCACTCCAACGAGGGTAACTTGCAGTGCGGGGGCCGGAGTTGTGAGCCGCCCCCTGCCCTCACGGGCGGACCAGCGGCCGGTTGGAGGCGATGTCGTCGTGAACCACGCCCCCGCGCCGCCGCACCGGAATCTGCGCGTCCACCAGGACCGCGGCCATACCGTGCTGGAGCTGCACGGGGAGATCGACATCCTCACCGCTCTGGCGATCGCCCCGTATCTGGACTCGGCCACCCGCCCGCCCGAGCCGCGGGTCGTGATCGATCTGCGGCCCGTCGAGTTCTTCGACTGTTCGGGGCTGCGTCTGCTGTACCGGGCGAGAAGCCGGGTCCTCGCCCGGGGCGGAAGCCTGCACCTCGTCTGCGACCGTCCGCTGACCCTGCGCATGCTGACGGTGACCGGCCTGGATAGCGTCCTGCCGCCCTCGGCGACCCTCGACGAGGTCCTGGAGCAGCCGGAGACGGCGCCCGGCACCCTGTGACGACGGCCCGGCCGGGCCTCGCGGCGCGTGCGACATCGGACCCCCGGATCCGTCCATCGCCGGCTGACGGTACGCAACGCTCAGGCGCGACCTGGCCCGGGACCGACGTCCCGTCATCCGCGGGAGAGCGGAAGGTATGACGCGCGTCATACCTGACAGCCCTCCACGCCGGGGGACCCCTAGGTACTATCAAAGCCGTACCTAGAGCGGAAGGTTCCGTACCGGTTTCTGCCGGACGGGCCGCAGCTCGGTCGCCCGTCACGGCCCACACGCCTGCCCGGCACCGCGACGGCGACGAACCCACGCCCCCCGGCGGAACGACACCGAAGGACGCCTCCATGCCGATCACCTGCACGATGGTTCCCGCCGCCCGGCTGCGTCGGATCCGCCTCCCCGGCACCGTGTCCGCCCTGCGCGCCGCCTCCCCCGCGACACGGAGCGACCGGCCGGCACCCCAGGCCCCCCGCACCTGTCCGCAGACCTCGGCCGCGACCCAGGACTCCTCCCTCTAGCTGGGCAGCGATCCGGGCGGCCGGAGCGCCGAGCGAGTCCCCGACCCGGTCCGACCGCCCCGGCCGCACCGAAAGGGGTTCCGCACGGCACCACCTGACGAGCCGTCAGTTCTGTTGGTTCCGGTCGACCTTCCCTGCGGACCCCGCGGAGCACCGCTGCCGCGAGCGTCCGGAAGCCCGTTCCGCAGCGCCGGGCCGTGACGCCGCGACTACAATGTGAGGGGTGTCGCCGACACCACCGAAGGTGACCGAGGACGCGGTCCCGTCAGGGATTTCCTGCCGCCCTGGACGGCGCGCGCGACGCCTGCCCCCGGCCTCGGCGAGCGCGGCCCCATCGCCGCCGCTCCCGCCGGGTCGCGCGACACGCAGCGCCTCTCGCGGGCGCTCGCCACGAGGGACGCATCGCGAGCCGCGCGTCACGACCCGACGGCGGCGCGTCCGCCGCCCCGCTCCCGCGTCACCCCGGACGCCATGAGCCGGCCGACAGCGGCCGCGGGTGCACCCCGCACCCGCGGCCCGCGGGGCACCCGGCCGGTCCGGCCGCTACGGAGGAGCTGAGGATCATGGAGTTTTCCGGACGTACGGCCCTCGTCACCGGAGCCACCGCGGGCATCGGCCGTGCCGTGGCCGCGCAACTGGCACGAGAGGGCGCCGATGTCGTCGTCCACGGCAGGGACACCGCACGCGGCGACGAGGTGGTCACGGAGATCACCGCGGCCGGCGGCACCGCACGCTTCGTCCAGGCCGACCTCGGCGACCCGCGGGACGCACAGCGCCTGACCGAGGAGGCGGGTGATGTCGACGTCCTCGTCAACAACGCCGGCGTCTACAGGTTCCACTCGACCCCCGAGATGACCACCGACCTCTTCGACCTCCAGATGAACCTCAACACCAGGGCCCCCTACCTCCTGGTGCGGGAACTGGCACCCCGGATGGCCGCCCGCGGCCACGGCTCCATCGTGAACATCAGCAGCGTCGCCGCGACCCTCGCCACCACCGGCACCGGCATCTACGCCGCCTCCAAGGCCGCACTGGAGCAGCTGACGCGCATCTGGGCGACCGAGTACGCGCGGGAGGGCGTCCGGGTCAACACCGTCGCCCCCGGCCCGATCCGTACCCCGGGGATGGCTGAGCACGAGGCCATGCTCAAGGCCGTCGCCGACGGCATGACCGCGATGGGCCGCGTCGGCGAGCCCGAGGAGGTCGCCGAGGCGGTCACCTTCCTCGCCTCCGACCGGGCCGGCTACATCACCGGCGCCCTCCTCGAAGTCGGCGGCGGCCGCCCCGCCCTCATCTGACCTCCGCCTCGCCCGTACGTCCCCGCACCCCCGTGCAGCCCCGTTCGTCCTCCACGCTCCGCCCGCTCCGATACGGCGGCGGCCCGGGCAAAAGCACCCATGGTACGATTTTCTTCGTACCTTGATGGAATCGCGCCCCGCCGAAGGGAGGAGCCGCCATGCCGGACCCGGAAGGCCACCCGACCCTCGAGGAGATGGAGATCGGAGCGGTGTTCGCCGCTCTCGCGGATCCCCAGCGGCGCAAGGTCGTCGAGGAACTCTGCTGCGAGAAGGACGGCGTCGAGCGGACGTGCGCGTCCTTCGGGCTGGACATCTCCAAGTCGACGCTGACCCATCACTTCCGCGTGCTGCGCGAGGCGGGCCTCCTCCGGCAGGTCAACTACGGCAACAGCCGCAAGGTGACCCTGCGCAGAGCGGAGCTGGAAAGCCGCTTCCCCGGCCTGCTGGACCTCGTCGACGCCCGGCAGAGCCCCGCCTCCGAGCGGTAGCCGCAACCACCCCTCACGACACGCGCACCCGGCGCGTCCCGTCAGGACGCCCCGCACCCCGCCACCGCTCGCCACACCCGGCGCACGTCCCGGCCCTCCTCCCCCCGCGTCACACCGCCGCCCGTCGCGGGCACCCCCCACCGCCCTCACCCCTCCGCCTGCCGCCGGCCACCGCATCTACCCCAGCAGCCGCCCCTGCCGGGGAATTCTCCTGAAATGTACGATGTTCTGGTCATCATTGAATGAGCGCCCGTAGGCGATGCCGGATGCCGGTGTCGAACGGCGCGGATGCGGCCGGGTGCCGTCGGTCCGCGTGCGCACGCGGACACGTGCACGCGGGTGACTTCGGACGGACCGGCGCAGGGGTTCCCGGAAGAGCAATGAGACGGAGCGCTGTGCGGTGACGACAGCGCACAACGCAGAAGCGGTGCTACAGGAATGGCTCTGGCGATCATCTTTGCCGTACTCGCCGCCGCCGGCAACGCGCTCGGCACGGTGCTGCAACGGCGAGCGGTACTGAACGTGCCCGACGCCCGGGCACAGGGACTGCTCCTCGTCCGGGACCTGCTGCGCAACCCCGCCTGGCTGACAGGGATCCTCGGAGTCGTCTTCGCCGCGCTCTTCCAGGCGCTCGCCCTGAGGTCAGGATCGCTGGCCACGGTGCAACCGATCTTCGTACTCGAACTTCCGCTGGCCCTCCTGATAGGCAGCGCCGTCTTCCGGATCCGCATGTCGCGCCGGGCCTGGGCGGGCGTCGCGTGCATCTTCGTCGGCCTGGCGGTCGGCCTCTTCGCCGCCGCGCCCTCCGGCGGGCGGTCCCAGGTGCCGGGGATGTGGTGGATACCCGCGCTCGCCGTCGTGGGCGCCGTGGCGACCGCGCTCGTGCTGACCGGTCTGCGGCGCCCCCACGGCCCCACACGCGCGGCCTGCCTGGCGGCCGCGGCGGCCGTCGGCAACGCGCTCACGGCCGCCCTGGTGAAGTCCGCCATGGACGTCATGTCGCGCGAGGGGGCGACGGGGTTCTTCCTCGCCTGGCAGACCTACGCCTTCGCCGTCGCCGGTTCGTCGTCCATCCTGCTGCTCGGCTACGCCATGCAGGGAGGTCCCCTCATCGCCTCGCAGCCCGCGCTCACCCTGGGTGACGCCGCGGTCGGCTTCTGCCTCGGGGGAACGCTCTACGCCGAGGCGCCGCGTCTCGGGCTGTGGCTCGTGCCCGCGCTCCTGGGAGCCGCCCTCGTCTTCTACGGAGTCTTCGCGCTGTCCCGTACCCGGTGTCTGGCCCGGTGCACCGCCGCCGGCACGGACGGGGAAGCGAGGTCGCCGCGGCGGGAGGGACGCGCCACCGCGGCGATGTGACACGTCACCCGGGCACGGGAAGCGACCGCGCCCACGGCACGGGAGGGTGCCCGCACCGCCCTCGAGGAAGCCGGGAGGCCCGGCCCCGCCTATTCGCTCGGGGGCGCGTCGAACAGGGCGCTCACCGACTCACCGTTGTGGATGCGCCGCACGGCCTCCGCGAGCGCCGGGGCGATCGACAGGATGCTCAGCTTCTCGGTGTACTCCTCACGGGGCACGGGCACCGTGTTGGTGCACACGATCTCCAGGACGTCCTCCTGCTCGCTCAGGCGTTTGAGCGCGCCCGCCGCGAACAGGCCGTGCGTACAGGCGACCCGGATCGAGCGCGGCCCCAACTCACGCAGCCGCTCGAGCAGTTCGAGGACCGTGCTGCCCTTGGCGATCTCGTCGTCGAGCACGATCACATCACGCCCGGTGATCTCGCCGATGACGGAGCTGATGCTCACCCGGTCGTCGGCGAACCGCTGCTTGGCGCCGGCCGCCACCCGGGCTCCGATCAGCCGCGCGAAGGCCGCCGCCTCCTTGGCGTTGCCCAGGTCGGGTGAGACCACCGTCGTACGGGAGAGGTCGTGCCTGCGGAAGTGGGCGGCCAGCTCACGCAGGGCGTGCAGATGGTCGACCGGCACCGAGAAGAACCCGTGGACCTGCGGGGCGTGCAGCGTCATCGCCAGCACCCGGCTCGCTCCGGCCGCCACCAGCAGGTCGGCCACCAGCCGCCCGCCCATGGAGATCCGCGGCATGTCCTTCTTGTCCGAACGTGCGTACGAGTAGTGCGGCATGACCACCGTGATCCGCCCGGCCGACGCCCCCCGGGCCGCGTCGCACATCATCAGCAGCTCCACCAGGTGCTCCTGCACCGGGGTGACGAGCGGCTGGACCAGGAACACGTCACGCTCACGGCAGTTGGCCTGGAGCTGCACCTCCAGGCAGTCGTTGGCGAACCGGCTGACCCGGGTCGGACTGAGGGGCACACCGAGATGCGCGCAGACCTCCGCAGCCAGCTCGGGATGGGCACTACCGCTGAACACGGCGATGTCACGCACGACCGCTCCTCGCGAGATCGAACCGGGTGCGCCGCCGGTCGGCATGATCGACCCCGGATGCGTGCTTCATCGTACTGGGAAGGGGCACCCCACCCCACCGGGGGAAATCCGGTTGCGCGAGGTCACCGTCCGCACGCCGTGATGACCCGGCCCGTCCTCTCATCCTCGGGAGAACGACATGCGCCGATTCCTCGGAACGTCTCAGTACCCCTGCCGGACGACCACTCCCGAGGACTCGACCACGCATGCACACCCTGGACATCGGCGTTCTGGCCCACGTCGACGCGGGTAGGACCGGCCTCACCGAACGGCTGCTGTTCGACGGCGACGCCCTGGACCGGCTCGGCAGCGTCGACGCGGGCGACACCCGCACCGACGACGGCGGGATCGAGCGCCGGCGCGGCATCACCATCCACTCGGCCGCCGCCTTCACCGCCGGGGGCGTCCAGGTCACCTGATCGACACCCTCGGGCCCTCCGACTTCATCGCCGGTGTCTGGTGACCGCGCCCGTCGGGCGATCGGCTCGCGGGGTCCGCGCCCGACCCGGACGGGTGTCCCATGCACGGACAGCGGGAGGCGAACGGAAGGGTCTAGCAACGGAATTGGCGGGCATCCGGGGAGCAGGAAGGAGGGCCGTCGACATGACGACGTCCATCAAACGCATGCCCGTGTGGGCCAAGGTGATCACCGCCGTGGTGCTGGTGCTCGTGGTGTTGTTCGCCGGGCTGCGGCTGGCCGTTCTCCCGGGGCTGCGCGACCTGTTCGGCACGGAGACGCACGACCGCTCCGGGCCGGCTCTTCTGCAGTCGATCCAGGACATGAGCCGCTACGACGCCGCCTCGGGCAACTTCCAGGTGGTGGTGGACCTGGAGAAGGACGCGAAGTTCCTGCCCGACGCCATCCGCGGCTCCCGCACGCTGTACGTGGGCGCCGGCACGGTCGACGCGTACGTCGACCTCGGCACCCTCGCGAAGAACGACGTGACGGTCAACTCGGACCGCACCTCGGCCACCCTGCGGCTGCCGCACGCGGTGCTCGGCAAACCCGCCCTGGATCCCGACCGTTCGTACGCCGTCTCCAAGCAGCGCGGTCTGCTGGACCGGCTCGGCGACTTCTTCTCCGACAACCCGAACAGCGAGGCCTCCGTGCAGAAACTCGCCGCGAAGCACATCGGCGACGCGGCCAAGGACAGTCGTCTGACCGCACGCGCCGAGCAGAACACCACCAGCATGCTCGACGGCCTGCTGCGCTCGCTCGGCTTCACCGACGTGACCGTCACCTACGGCACCTGACACGGGAGTGCTGGACAGCAATGCGGGTAACAGGCCTCGACCAGAGACATGTGGAAAAGACCGGGAGGATCGAGTGATCCGTACGGCGTTGGGCACGCGTGCCGGGAAATCCGGGCGCCGGACAACCGTACCGTCGCAGGGCAAGGGAAAGGCGTCCGGACAGGACAAGCGCAAGACATCGTCCGAGGGCAGGACCAAGATCCTCCGGGGCCGTTCGGGGAAACCTGCCCGGGACGCGCGCCCGGCACCCGCCAAGGACCAGCGCAAATCGCTCCCGCTGCTGGTCCGGCTGCTGGTCATGCTGGTGGCCTTCGTGGCCATGGTGGGGTTCGCGGTCGTGCTGGCGCGGCTGACCCTGGAGCCGTCTCCCGCGTCGAAGGCGCTCATCCACACCAATCTGCACCCCGGCCGGTCGCTGCGCGCCTACCTCGACCAGCCGGCCCTGCGTGACGCCGTGAAGCAGATCGGCGGGAACATCCTGCTCGGCGTGCCCTTCGGTGTGCTCCTGCCGGTCCTGGTCCCCCGCACCCGCGGGATCCTGCGCGTGGTGGTGCTCACCGCCGCGGTGATGCTGCTCGTGGAGCTGGCCCAGGGTGCGTTCATCACCGGGCGCGCCTTCGACATCGACGACGTCATCCTCAACACCGGCGGCGCCCTGCTGGGTTATCTGCTGCTGGGGCGGCGGATGGGCCGGGCGGTGCACCCGCGCCGCCGCTTCCGCAACCGGCGCGACTCCCGGGAGGCCTGAGCAGAACCCGATGCGCTGGTCCGGACCAAAGTATTGACACCCCCTTACCTCACTTCTTAAATCAAGAGGCGAAGCACGCACCCCCCACCTCAGTCGGCGCCTCCTTCCCCGGGGCACCGTACGGAAGGGAGAGTCTTGAACTCCCCACGCCTGCTCCGCAGATGCCTCTTGGCCGTGCTGTCCGCAGCGCTCGTCACCGCGGCCGCTGTCGTTCCCGCCCAGGCGGGTCCCCCGACGGCGGCCGCGGCCGTGACCACCTTCTCCGACACCTTCGACGGTGCCTCGGGAGCCGGTGTCGACACCTCCAAATGGCAGGTCGAGACCGGCGACAACGTCAACAACCACGAGCGTCAGTACTACACGTCCGGCAACAGCAACGCGCAGCTGGACGGCCAGGGCCACCTGGTGATCACCGCCCGTCGCGAGAACCCGGGCAACTATCAGTGCTGGTACGGGCGTTGCGAGTACACCTCGGCGCGGCTGAACACCTCCGGGAAGTTCACCGGCACCTACGGCCATGTCGAGGCCCGGATGAAGATCCCGCGCGGGCAGGGCATGTGGCCCGCCTTCTGGATGCTCGGTACGCCGGTCAACTGGCCGGACTCGGGCGAGATCGACATCATGGAGAACGTCGGCTTCGAGCCCTCGACCGTGCACGGCACGATCCACGGGCCCGGATACTCGGGTTCCGGGGGCATCGGCGCCGGGTACTCACTGCCGGGCGGCCAGGCGTTCGCGGACGCCTTCCACACCTTCGCCATCGACTGGGCCCCCGACTCGATCACCTGGTCGGTGGACGGCAACGTCTACCAGCGGCGCACGCCCGCCGATCTGGGCGGCAGGACCTGGGTGTTCAACAAACCCTTCTTCATGATCCTCAACCTCGCGGTCGGCGGCTACTGGCCGGGCGACCCCGACGGCTCCACCTCCTTCCCGCAGCAGTTGGTGGTGGACGAGGTGAAGGTGACGACGGGCGACAGCTCGGGGTCCACCGGGCACCCGATCACCGGTCTGGCCGGCAAGTGCGCGGACGTGGCCGGGGCGAGCTCGGCCAACGGCACGCCCGTACAGCTCTACGACTGCAACGGCACCGCGGCCCAGCAGTGGACGGTCTCGTCCGACGGGACGATCCGTGCGCTGGGCAAGTGCCTCGACGTCACCGGGAACGGCACGGCGGACGGTTCGACCGTCCAGCTGTGGGACTGCACCGGCGGGCCCAACCAGAAGTGGGCCGTCAGCGGGGCCCGCGACATCGTGAACCCACAGGCGAACAAGTGCCTGGACGTGACGGGCAACAACTCGGCCAACGGCACACGGCTGCAGATCTGGACGTGCTCGGGCGGCGCCAACCAGAAGTGGTCCGTGAGCTGAGATTCCACCTCGGGGGACGGGGGGACGGGGGGTCCGGTGGGGGTTCGCGCCCCCGCCGGACCCCCCGTACATGTCCGCCCGGGTACCGATCCGGGGCTCCGGGTTCCCGTGGTCCCGTGCCGGGCGCGCCTAACGACGGCGGGACACTCGCCCGTACGGAGCGTGACGGTTCCGGCACGAACCGGGAAGCACGCGCCCCGGCCGACGCCCCCGCGAGAACCGGCACGGCCGCGGGGGCCGTGACGCGACGGTCAGTGGCCCGGCGGTCAGTGGCGCGGCAGCCAGGTGAACTTGTCGCCGCCCACCCAGCGCACCACGTCCGGGTCGTCGAGATCGTGCACGGTGATCCCGTAGGCGGCCGCCGTCACGAGAACGTCGGTGATGGCCCTCGCCTCGCAGACCACTTCGCCGTCGATCTCCATGATCCGGAACGGCGGCGTGCCCGGCTGTACCCCGAGCACCAGGATCCGTGGTTGGGAGATGTGGGGGCTCGCGATTTCGGTCATGAATAGAGCGTAGATCGATTCGCGCACGTGGGCGGGGGCGCGCGTCCAGCCGGGTGAGCCGTCCCGCCGTGCGGAGGCGCGACGGCCGGGTGAGGCTGGAAGGGCCCGCGGAGCTGGTGAAAGGGGGCGCCGATGGACCCCGTCGAGGCCCTGGACCGGATCGCGTTCCTGCTGGAGCGGTCCCAGGCCCCCACCTATCGCGTACGGGCCTTCCGCACCGCCGCCTCCCTGGTGGCCGGACTCCCCGGCGGAGAGGTCGAGCGGCGCGTGGCCGACCGGACCCTGGAGTCACTGAAGGGCATCGGCCCGAAGACGGCGCAGGTCGTACGGGAGGCGCTCGACGACCGGACACCCGGCTATCTGGAGGACCTGGAACGGACGGCCGGGGAGCCGCTCGCCCGGGGCGGCGAGGCGCTGCGGGCGCTGCTGCGCGGCGACTGTCATCTGCACTCCGACTGGTCGGACGGCGGCAGCCCGGTCGAGGCGATGGGCCGGACCGCCGCCCGGCTCGGGCACGAGTGGGCGGTGCTCACCGACCATTCTCCGCGGCTCACCGTGGCCCGCGGCCTGTCCCCCGACCGTCTGCGGGAACAGCTGGCCGTGGTCGCGGAACTCAATCGCCGGTGGGCCCCGTTCCGGCTGCTCACGGGGATCGAGTGCGACATCCTCGACGACGGATCGCTGGACCAGGAGCCCGGGCTGCTGGAACGGCTGGACGTCGTGGTGGTGTCGGTGCACTCCAAACTGCGCATGGACGCGCGGTCGATGACCCGCCGCATGATCGCCGCCGTACGCGATCCGCGCGCGGACGTGCTCGGGCACTGCACGGGCCGCCTGCTCACCGGGCGCCGCCGGCCCGAGTCGGAGTTCGACGCGGACGCCGTCTTCGCCGCGTGCGCGGAATCGGGCACGGCCGTGGAGATCAACAGCCGCCCGGAGCGGCTCGACCCGCCGCGCCGGCTGCTGCGGCGGGCGGTCGACGCGGGCGTGCTGTTCTCCGTGGACACCGACGCGCACGCCCCCGGTCAGCTCGACTGGCAGATCCACGGCTGCGCGCGGGCCGAGGAGTGCGGGGTGCCCGCCGGACGGGTGATCACCACCTGGACGGCGGACGAACTGCTGACCTGGACCCGGGACCGGACCCCTCCCTCCCGCGCGGCAGCCCCCTGACGACGGTGACCGTGGGTGCGGGGCGCCCCGCACGGCCTCCGGCGCCCCGCACCCACGGCCACCGTCGCCCTCCGTTCCGGGTGACCCACATCACCGCTCCCGCCCTGGTCCGGAGGGAACACCGGCGGGTAGTTCCCCGTTGAACCAGCCGTGGGTATGGACGGGACAGTGTCCCCGGGCCTCACCTGTAGCCCACAGGGACGATCGTTCGGCTGAAGCCCTGTGGAGCCCCCCGCCGAGAGGCGACCGCCGTCCGTGCCCACCACAGTCGGCCCCGACCGCGATTCCCCCGTCCGGTCGGGGCCTTTCTCCTGCCCGCGGGCGCCGTACGGCCCCGGGGCCGTCGTGACGGACCCCGGTCCCGGGGCGGCGGCGCGCGGTTGACTTCGAGTGCTCTCCAATCCGTAACGTCGTCGTATGACCACTGCACAGCACAAGATCGGCTCGGGGTTCGGCGCCCGCAGCACCGCCGACGACGTCCTCCAGGGGATCGACCTCTCCGGGAAGCTCGCGATCGTCACCGGTGGATACTCGGGGCTCGGCCTGGAGACGACGCGCGCGCTCACCGCGGCCGGCGCCCACGTCGTCGTCCCCGCACGGCGCCCGGACGTCGCCCGGGAGGCGGTGGCGGCCATCGCCGGTGCCGAGGTGGACGAACTCGACCTCGGCGACCTCGACAGCGTCCGCGGCTTCGCCGAGCGCTTCCTCGCCTCGGGCCGGACCGTCGACATCATGATCGACAACGCCGGGATCATGGCCTGCCCGGAGACCCGGGTCGGGCCCGGCTGGGAGGCCCAGTTCGCCACCAACCACCTCGGACACTTCGCGCTCGTCAACCGGCTCTGGCCCGCGATCGAACCCGGTGGCGCGCGGGTCGTCTCCGTGTCGTCGACCGGCCACCACAACTCCGGCATCCGCTGGGACGACCCGCACTGGCGCGACGGCTACGACAAGTGGGGGGCGTACGGGCAGGCGAAGACCGCGAACGTGCTGTTCGCCGTCCACCTCGACCGGCTCGGCCGGGACTTCGGCGTGCGCGCGTTCGCCCTCCACCCCGGCGGCATCCTCACACCGCTCCAGCGTCACCTCCCCAAGGAGGAGATGATGGAGCGCGGATGGATCGACGAGAACGGCGTCCCGCTGAACCCCGACGCCTTCAAGTCGCCCGCCCAGGGCGCCGCGACCCAGGTGTGGGCCGCGACCTCGCCTCAACTCGACGGTCTGGGCGGGGTGTACTGCGAGGACTGCGACATCGCCGAGGTCACCCCCGAGGGCGGCGAGCGGACCGGCGTACGGGAGTACGCGATCGATCCGGAGCAGGCGGCCCGGCTGTGGACGCTGTCCGCGGAGCTGACCGGGGTGAACGCGTTCGCCTGACCCGGCTCCCCTGCACCGCGGCCCGGGCCCGGCTCACCACAGCGGGACAGCCTGGGGGTTCGGGCCCCACCGGGTCCCTCGGCTCCCTCATCCACCGGATCGACGTGGGCCACCGGCTCCCCGCGACGCCGGCTGCGCCGAGCCGGGCCCGTCCGGGACGAGGGGCCCGGACTCCGGTCCACCGCGACCGACGGGACAGGGGGTCGGGCCCACCGCGCCGTAGGTGGACGCGAGTCCGGGGCCACCACGAAGCGGGCGGCCCCGAGACCGGCCCGGCAGGGCGCCGGGAAGCGGGGCACGGCCAACGCGCCGCGGGGAAGCCCGGGTTCAGGTCCGCCCCGGCCGGGCGGGGCCCCGGGTACCGGCCCGCCCGGACGGCGGCCGGAGCACGTCCCGGGCACCGGCCGCGAACTCCCGGAGATCCGCCGTGAGCAGGTCCGCGTGGGTCGCGTAGAGACCGTGGCCCGCGTTCTCGTACACCTTGAGTGTGCCGCCGGGCAGCAGGTCCGCGGCGCGGCGGCCGGTCGGCCCGAGCGGCGCGGACGTGTCGTGGGTGCCGTGCACGACGAGCACGGGGACATCGATCTTCGGCAGTTCGAGGGTGAGGTCCAACGTGGCGACGAGCTCCCGGAGAGCCGCCCCGGCCCTCGCGGTCGCGCCGTGGCATCGGGCGACCGCCCCGCGGACGTACTCAGGGGAGAGGTCGTTGCCGGGCAGGCCGAGGGCGAAGAAGGCGTCGGCTCCCCCGGCGAAGAAGGCGGCCGGGTCGCGGCGGACGGTCTCGTTGCCGGTCCGGACGACCGCCGGTTCGATGCCCGTCGGATGGTCGGCGGTGCGGACGACGCCCGGCACCACACCGGCCACCAGCACGGCCCGGGCCACCCCGGCGTCGCGGTGCCGGCTGAGGCAGCGCACGGCCTCCGCGGCCCCGACCGAGTGCCCGACGAGGGTCACGTCGCGCAGATCGAGATGGCGCAGCAGTCCGGCGACGTCGTCGGCGAGGCTGTCGAGGTCGAAGCCGCCCCACACGTCGTCCGACCGGCCGTGGCCCCGCCGGTCGAGACCGACGCAGCGGAAGCCCTCACCGGCGAGCGGGAGCGTCTGGAACTCCCACATCCCGGTGTCGAAGTACGAGCCGTTGACGAACACGATCACCGGGCCCTCGGCGGGACCGTGGTCCACGAAGTGCAGCCGGGTGCCATCGACAGGGCTCTCGAAGTACGGCATGGAAATCCTCCGGGGTCCGGTGACGGCGCGTGGGCGCGCCCGGGTTCGTCCCTCATGGTTCCGGGGAGCGGGCCGCCGGGTCGATTACCCCGGACGTCATGAGGACAGCGCCGGACGGCGGGCCGACGGTCGCCCGGGACCGTACGCCGGTATCCGTACCCCGGGACCCGTACGCCGGTTTCCCGTACGCCGGTGCGGCGCGCGGACCGGCGGGTCAGTGCGGCGCCCGCTCCTCCAGGGCGGTGCGCCAGGCCGGGGAGGGCCCCTCGTTCACGGGCGACGCGCGTCTGCCGCCCCGGGCGAAGAAGTCGGCCAGAGGAAGGATCGCGGCGCCGACCGTCACCGCGTCCGGTCCGAGCCGGCCGAGGTCGATGGAGACGCGCTGGGCGGGGTAACGCAGGGCGTACGAGGTCGCGTACCGGCGGACGGCGGGCAGGAAGCGGGTGCCGAGCTGGAGGCCCGCCCAGCCGCCGATGAGGATGCGCTCGGGCTGGAACAGGTTGATCAGGTCGGACAGGCCCGCGCCCAGGTACTCGGCGGTCTCCTCCAGCACGGAGAGGGCCACCGGGTCGTGCTCGGCGTCCCCTTCGGGATAGGCGGCGGCGAGCATGGCGGTGAGCGCGGTCTCCTCGTCGGTGCCCTCCGGCGGGCGTCCGCCCTCCTCGCGCCAGCGGTCGAGCAGTGCCTCGGCGCCCGCGTAGGCCTCCAGGCAGCCCAGGGAGCCGCAGCGGCAGCGGCGCCCCCTGACCCGTACGGTCAGGTGCCCCCACTCGACGGAGCGGCCGTTCTCGACGTCCTCGGTGACCAGGCAGGCGCCGACGCCGGAGCCGAAGAGCACGACGACCGCGTTGCGCGCGCCGCGGCCGGCGCCGAACCACATCTCGGCCTGGCCGAGGGTACGGGCGCCGTTGTCGGCGAAGTACGGGACGGTGTCGGGGAGTCGGCAGGCCGAGCGGAGCAGGGACTCCAGCGGGACGGCGTCCCAGCCGATCGTCTGGCCGTGCACCACCGCGCCGCGTTCGGGCGTGCGGGCCACGATGCCGGGGACGCCGATACCGACGCCGAGGAGTCGCTCCGGATCGACGCCCGCCTCCGTGAGCACTTCGGCGATGCCGTCGCGGATGTGCCCGACGATGACGTCGACGTCGTACTCCCGGCGCTGCGAAGGACGGTCGACCTCGAACCCCTGGCGCTCCAACGGCTTCTCGGCGCGGGCGAGTTCGGTGAGGGTGAGGTCGAAGAGCTCGACGCGGACCCGGGTCTCGCCGACGTCGACGCCGATCATGTGACCGCTGTCGGGCGCCACCCGCAGCAGGGTGCGGGGCCGTCCGCCGTCGGACTCGACGCTGCCGGCCTCCTCGACCAGTCCGTCGGCGACCAGCTCGGCGACCACGTTGCTGATGGAACCGGAACTCAGTCCGGTGGCCGGGCCCAGTTCGTAGCGGCTCATGGGGCCTTCGAAATACAAACGTTGCAGTACGGCGGTGCGATTGCCCCGCCGCAGGTCACGCACTGTCCGACCGTTGCGCCCCGCCATGTGAATCCCTTCCGGCCTGCCCGACCTGCAAGATACAACTGCGCGATCCCTTGACGCGACTTTCTTCCGGGTCTTAACTCACGTCCTAAATTAAGCCATGAGGGTCGTTCGGGAAGTGAACGGACTCCACCCTCCTGGCTCCCTCCGGGAAAGGGACATACGCAGCCATGCGCAGAATCCGAGCCGCGGCCGCCGGTGCGGTCACCATCTCCCTGCTGACCGCCGCGACCGCCTGTGGCGGCGGCTCGTCGAACGGCGGGTCCAACGACTCGCCGAAAACGCTCACGTACTGGGCCTCCAACCAGGGTGCCAGCATCGAGATCGACAAGAAGGTCCTCCAGCCCGAGCTGGACAAGTTCGAGAAGCAGAGCGGGATCAAGGTCAAGGTCGAGGTCGTACCCTGGTCCGACCTGCTGAACCGGATTCTCACCGCCACCACCTCGGGGCAGGGACCGGACGTCCTCAACATCGGCAACACCTGGAGCGCCTCCCTGCAGGCCACCGGTGCGCTGCTGCCGTGGGACGCGAAGAACTTCGCCAAGATCGGCGGCCGGGACCGCTTCGTCGACTCCGCGCTCGGCTCCACGGGGGCCGAGGGCAAGGACCCGGCCGCGGTGCCGCTGTACTCGATGGCGTACGCGCTGTACTACAACAAGAAGTCGTTCGCCGACGCGGGCATCGCGGCGCCGCCGGCCACCTGGGACGAGCTGGTCGCCGACGGCAAGAAGCTGTCCAAGGGCGGCAAGTGGGGCCTGGGCGCCGAGGGCTCGAACGTGTCGGAGAACATCCACCACGTCTTCGTCTTCGCCAAGCAGCACGGAGCCGACTTCTTCACCTCGGACGGCAAGGCCGACTTCACCAACGACGGTGTGGTCGCTGCGGTCCAGCAGTACGTCGGCCTGATGTCGAAGGACAAGATCATCGCGCCGGGCAACGCCGAGTACGCGCAGAACCAGTCCGTCAGCGACTTCGCCAAGGGCAAGAACGCCATGCTGCTGTGGCAGTCGGCGTCCGCCAACCTCAAGTCGCAGGGCATGAGCGAGGACGCGTACGGCATCGCGCCGGTCCCGGTCCAGTCCGGCACCCCGGGCACGGGCGCCAACGTCAACTCGATGGTCGCGGGCATCAACCTCGCCGTCTTCAAGAACTCGAAGAACCTGGACGGCGCGACCAAGTTCGTGAAGTTCATGACCAGCGACGCGGAGCAGAAGATCCTCAACACCGCGTACAGCTCCATTCCGCCGGTCAAGACCGCCCAGGAGGACAGCGCCTTCAACACACCCTCGAACGCGGTCCTCAAGGACACCCTGGCCAAGAGCGCCGCCGCGCTTCCGCAGGTCGCCGACGAGTCCCAGTTCGAGACGGCGGTCGGCACCGCCGTCAAGAACCTCTTCGCCGCCGCGGCCGCGGGTCACCCGGTCACCACGGCCTCGGTGAAGGCCGAGCTGGAGAAGGCCCAGCAGCAGATGCCGAAGAAGTGAGTGCGGACACCGTCATGACCACCACGACCGCCGCCTCCGCCGACTCCGGCGAGCGGACGGTGCGCAAGGACTCCCCCGGCGCGGCGCGCGGCCCGCGCCGCGCCGGGCGGATCCGCCGCATCGGACTGCCCTACCTGCTGCTCCTGCCGGCCCTGCTCCTCGAACTCCTGGTCCACCTGGTGCCGATGGTGATCGGCATCGTCATGAGCTTCAAGGAGCTCACCCAGTTCTACATCCGCGACTGGGGCACCGCGCCCTGGTCCGGTTTCGACAACTACAAGATCTCGGTGGACTTCAGCGCGCCCGTCGGCGAGGCACTGCTCCACTCGTTCCTGGTCACCGTCGGCTTCACCCTGCTCTCGGTCGGCCTGTGCTGGCTGATCGGCACCGCGGCCGCGATCTACATGCAGGACACCTTCCGCGGGCGCGGCCTGCTGCGCGCGCTGTTCCTCGTCCCGTACGCCCTTCCGGTGTACGCGGCGGTGATCACCTGGGTGTTCATGTTCCAGCACGACAACGGCCTGGTGAACCATGTGCTGCACGACCAGCTGCACCTCACCGACAAGCCGTCCTTCTGGCTCATCGGCGACAACAGCTTCTACGCGCTGCTCGTCGTCTCGGTGTGGAAGGGCTGGCCGTTCGCCTTCCTGATCATCATGGCCGGCCTGCAGAACATCCCCGGCGAGCTGTACGAGGCGGCCGCCCTCGACGGCGCGGGCCTGTGGCAGCAGTTGCGCCGGATCACCCTGCCGTCGCTGCGGGCGGTCAACCAGGTCCTGATCCTGGTGCTCTTCCTGTGGACGTTCAACGACTTCAACACACCGTTCGTCCTGTTCGGCAGAACCGCCCCGGAGTCCGCGGACCTCATCTCGGTCCACATCTACCAGGCGTCCTTCGTCACCTGGAACTTCGGCACCGGGTCCGCCATGTCGGTCCTGCTGCTGCTCTTCCTGCTCGTGGTGACGGGCGCCTACCTGCTGCTGACCTCCCGGGGAAGGAAGACCGCCGATGTCTAGCACCTCGCAGGCACACCGCTCGCCGATGGCTCCGCCGAACTCCTTCCTCTGGTCCCGGCGGATCTTCCTGACGCTGCTCACCGGCTTCGTCCTGGTGCCCGTCTACGTGATGGTCTCTAGCTCCCTCAAGCCGCTCGCGGACGTCTCGGGGAAGTTCCGCTGGATACCGAGCGGTCTGACCATCCGCCCGTACATCGACATCTGGTCGACGGTCCCGCTGGCGCGGTACTTCGTCAACTCGCTGATCGTGGCCGGTGCCGCGACGGTCTGCTCGGTGGTGATCGCGGTCTTCGCCGCGTACGCCGTCAGCCGCTACGAGTTCCGGGGCAAGCGGACCTTCACGGTCACCGTGCTGTCCACGCAGATGTTCCCGGGCATCCTCTTCCTGCTGCCGCTGTTCCTCATCTACGTCAACATCGGCAACGCGACGGGCATCGCCCTGTTCGGGTCCCGCGGCGGGCTGATCCTGACGTACCTCACCTTCTCGCTGCCGTTCTCGATCTGGATGCTGATCGGGTACTTCGACTCGGTGCCGCGCGATCTGGACGAGGCCGCGCTGGTGGACGGCTGCGGTCCGCTGGGCGCGCTGTTCCGGGTCGTCGTGCCTGCCGCGATCCCCGGCATCGTCGCGGTGGCCGTGTACGCCTTCATGACGGCCTGGGGCGAGGTGCTGTTCGCGTCGGTGATGACCAACGACACCACACGCACCCTCGCCGTCGGGCTCCAGGGCTACTCCACGCTCAACAACGTCTACTGGAACCAGATCATGGCCGCGTCGCTCGTCGTGAGCGTCCCGGTGGTCGCCGGGTTCCTGCTGCTCCAGCGCTACCTGGTCGCCGGGCTCACCGCCGGAGCCGTCAAGTGACCGACCCCACCACCCCCGAAGGGACTTCCGTGACCATCGACCTCGCCGCACTTCCCGAGGACTTCCTGTGGGGCACGGCCACGTCGGCCTACCAGATCGAGGGCGCCGTCACCGAGGACGGCCGTTCCCCCTCCATCTGGGACACCTTCTCGCACACCCCCGGCAAGATCGACAACGGCGACGACGGCGACCTCGCCTGCGACCACTACCACCGCTGGCGCGAGGACATCGCGCTGATGCGTCAACTGGGCACCAACGCCTACCGGTTGTCCGTCGCCTGGCCGCGCGTCGTGCCGGGCGGCGACGGCCCGGTCAACGCCAAGGGCCTCGACTTCTACGACTCGCTGATCGACGGCCTGCTGGAGGCGGGCATCACCCCCTCGGTCACCCTCTACCACTGGGACCTGCCGCAGGTGCTCCAGGACCGCGGCGGCTGGCCCGCCCGCGACACGGCGCTGCACTTCGCCTCGTACGCGTCGGTCGTCGCGGAGCGCCTCGGTGACCGGGTCAAGCACTGGACCACCCTCAACGAGCCGCTGTGCTCGGCGTGGATCGGTCACCTGGAGGGGCGGATGGCGCCCGGCCTGGAGGACATCGCGGTCGCGGTGCCCGCGTCGTACCACCTGCTCCTCGGGCACGGCCTGGCCACCCAGGCGATCCGCGCGGCGGTCCCGGACGCCCAGGTCGGCATCGTGAACAACCTGGCCGCCGTGGAGGCCGCGAGCGACCGCCCCGAGGACGTCGCGGCGGCCCACCGCCTCGACGGGCACACCAACCGCTGGTGGCTCGACCCGGTGCACGGCCGCGGCTTCCCCGCGGACATGCGCGAGCTGTACGGCGTCGAACTCCCGGAGCAGCCGGGCGATCTGGAGACGATGGCCGAACCGCTGGACTGGCTGGGCCTCAACTACTACTTCCCGTCCAGCGTCGTCGACGACCCCACCGGGCCGATCCCCCAGGTCCGCGCGCTGCGCCGGCCCGGGGTGCCGCGCACGGCCATGGACTGGGAGGTCGAGGAAGCCGGCATCGAGCGTCTCCTGCACCGGCTGACGGACGACTACGGCGCCCGCAAGCTGTACATCACGGAGAACGGCTCCGCCTACCCCGACGTGGTCCGCCCCGACGGAACGGTCCACGACCCGGAGCGCACGGACTACCTGGAGCGCCACCTCGCCGCCTGCGCGTCGGCGGCCCGCAAGGGCGTCCCCCTCGCGGGCTACTTCGCCTGGTCCCTCCTCGACAACTTCGAGTGGGCCTACGGCTACGACAAGCGCTTCGGACTCGTCCACGTCGACTACAAGACCCAGAAGCGCACGGTGAAGGGCAGCGGACACCGGTACGCGGACATCATCCGCCAGTACGGGGAACGCGGCCGCGACGCCGCGTGACACGGCGCCGGCGGCCGGAGAGTGTTCCCCTCCGGCCGCCGGACACCGCTGCCCCCTCCTGCGGCCGTGTCCGGGAGCGCGGGCGGTGACTCGTCGTACGGCCCTCGCCGGGGCGGCGGTGATCCGCCGTACGGCCCTCGCCGGGGCCCGCGAACCCGGGCGGCCGTCCTCGCCCGGCCGTGCCGGCGGCGCAGCGACTACGACGTGTGCGCGGCGCCCTCGGGCGAGGAGAGGATCGCGGTGACCGCTCGGTCCAGGGTCGTCGGCGGGTGGCCCAGGACGTGTCGCAGATCGCCGGTCCGCCGCTCCAGGGCGCCGGCCCGCACCTGGTCCTCCAGCCAGCCCTGGGCACCGGGCGCGCGATCCTGCCGGTCCCGGCGCACGACGGGCTTCCCCGAGAGGTCGCCGAGAACCCGGGCGAGCCGGCCGTAGGTCCACGGCTCGCCGGTGAAGTCGTAGGCACGGCCGAGATGGCCGTCCTCGGTGAGTACTCGGACGGCGGCCTCGGCGAGATCTCCGCGGAGGGCGGTGTTGATCCCGCGCCCGCCGGTGCCGTCGAGCAGCTCGCCCGAGAGGACGGCGGCGCGCAGACCCGGGTTGAGGAACGCCTCGCTGTAGAAGGGGTGCCGCAGCACCGTGTGGGGCAACCCGCAGGCGGCGAGCAGGCGTTCGGTCGCGTGGTGGGCCGCGGTGAATCCGTCGGCCTGCGTGTCGGCGCCCAGGAAACTGGTGTAAATGACCGAGCCCACTCCGGCGGCGCGGGCCGCGTCGACCGCGTTCCGGTGCTGGCCGACGCGGCGGTCGGGGTCCAGCTCCGGGGACGAGATCAGCAGCAGCCGGTCGGCTCCCCGGAACGCGGTGCGCAACGTCGACGGGTCGTCGTAGTCACCGAGCCGGACGGTGATCCCGCGTGCGGCCAGGTCCGCGCATCCGCCGGGATCGCGCACCGCGGCCACGATCCGGTCGGCGGGGCACCGCCCGAGCAGCCGGCCGACGACCAGCCGGCCCAGGGCCCCCGAGGCGGCCGTCACCACAATCATCCGAGAACTCCCTCACCGCGGTGCGGCCGTACCGGCCCAGTGGTCCGGCCCCGGCCGGTCCGATCGTCGGCTCACCCTCGGGGATCGGCCGGCGGCTCGTCAAAGGCTTTTCGGGGCCGCGGTGAACGCACGGGCGCCCGCCGGGGCCGGTCGGGAGCTGCGGCGGTGGACGGGCGCCCCGGACGTCCGGCCCGGCGTGCGGGCACCACGGTCGCTCGTACCGCGCTCCCGCTCCCGCTCCCGCCACGCGTCCCGGCCGGTCGGTCAGCCGGTCGCTCGGCCGGCCGGCCGGCCGGTCACGGAGCCGCGGCGCCGTCAGCGGATTCCCGCCTCGGCGCGTGCGTAGAACGCGGCGAGCTCGTGCGGGTTCTTGGTGTACACGTCGATCTTGCGCACGGTGCCGTCCTCGACCTGGTGGATCTCGACCATGGTCAACGGGTACTCCTCGCCGGTGGTGTGGGCCGTGAGCGTTCCGGTGAGGACCCCGACCACGCCGGTCGGGCCCTCGAACACATCGGCGGCGGTGACGGCGACGGCGGCGTGGCCCGTCATCGCGCCGAGGACCGACCGCACGAACGTCTCCCGGCCCCGGTGCACGCCGCCGTAAGGGAGTTGGCCCGGCTCGTCGACGATCACCTCGGGGGCGAGCCTGGCCAGGAGTCCCGGCACGTCACCCTTGGCCAGCGCGTCGTACAGGCCGCGCACGACGTCCGCGGGGCTCTCCGGGACCGTCTCGTTCCGCTCGCTCATCTCAGTTCCCCTTCAGTCCTGTCCGGGTAGGTGGATCCTCAACAGGGTTCCCCTACCGCGGAGTTCGTCCGGCCGGACCCGTACCTCCGCGCTCCGGCCGTGCCCCGAACCGATCGGGACGGACACCATGCAACGGCACCCCGTCGGGCCGGGGGAGCCCCTGCCGTGAGGGGTACCGGCAGGGACCCCCACCCAGCGGGCATCCTGCCTACTCTGTCCCCATGGACAACCGGGACGCAGTCAGCGCCTTCCTCCGCTCCCGACGCGACAGGATCACCCCCGAGCAGGCCGGTCTGCCGGTGTACGGACAGCGGCGGGTGCCCGGACTGCGCAGGGGCGAGATCGCCGCGCTCGCCGGGGTGAGCGTCGAGTACTACACGCGCCTGGAACGCGGCAGCCTCAGAGGGGTCTCGGACGGCGTGCTGGACGCCCTCGCCCACGCCCTGCGGCTCGACGACACCGAGCGCATGTACCTCTACGACCTCGCCCGCGCCGCCGACCCGACGCCAGGGGCCCGGGTACGCCGACGGACGGGCCGCCCGGCGGTGCGGCCGAGCGTGGCACGGATCGTCGAGGGAATGCCGCACCTGCCGGCGTACGTGATGAACAACCGCCTCGACACACTGACCGCCAACCCGATCGGCCGGGCCCTGTACGCGGAGATGTACGCGGACCCGGCGTGCGGGGGCAATGTCGCCCGGTTCGCGTTCCTCAGCCCCGCCGCCCGGCGGTTCTACGTCGACTGGGAGCGCATGGCCCGCTTCGCCGTGGGATCGCTGCGCGTCGAGGCGGGCAGGAAGCCCCACGACCGCGAACTGTCGAACCTGATCGGTGAACTGTCCACCCGCAGCGACGCCTTCCGTGTGCTGTGGGCGTCGCACGACGTGCATGTCTTCCGTGACAGCACGAAGCGCCTCAACCATCCGGCGGTCGGTGACCTGGAACTCGACCAGGAGACCATGAGCCTGCCGGACGAGAGCGGGCTGAGCGTGGTCGTCTACAGCCCGCCGCCCGGCAGCGTGGCCGAGGACGCTCTGAGACTGCTCGCGACCTGGGCCGCCACGACCGAGCCGGAGCGGGACGCTCCGGCCTCCGGCCCGGGCGAGGGCGGCCGGACCTGACGTTCACCGTACGGGCGGCCCGGTGACGAAGCGGCCGTTCCTGTCGTAGGGCCAGGCGTTGGCGACGCATCCGTGCAGCCCCTTGATCTGCTGCATCATGACAGGGGCCGGCTGTCCGGGACCGGCGCAGGTCGTGTGCGTGTATCCCAGGAAGTGCCCCATCTCGTGGTTGACGATCAGCGCCCGGTACTCGTGGATCGGGCCGTCGAAGGTGGGGGAACCCTCGACCCAGCGTCTGAGGTTCACCACCACCCCGCCGGGGGTCTCGCAGTTGTACTCGCCGCCGGTGTCCTGGTGGATGCCCGCCCAGCACAGGGCGTCCGCCGTTCCGGGCGTCGCGATCTTCACCGTGAGGTCGTGAGGCTCCCCCGCGCTCACCAGCCGGAAGGCGTGGGACGCGTCGTGGGTCCAGCCGCGGGGCGCGCCGAGGATGCCCGCGATCTCGTCGGCCGCCCGGGCCGGCGGGAGGTCGATCCCGGTCTCGACCTCCACCACGTAGCGGAGCGGACGCGCGCCCCGGCCGACCTTGGCGCCGGTGGCGTGCGCGGCGACGAACGTGCCGGTGCCCGTCGCGGGGACGTCGATCTTCGTGGGGCTCGGTGCCGGACTCGGGGAGGCGCGGCGGGTCGGGGTGGGTGCCGGAGCGACGCGCGCCGTGTCCCGTGGGCGCGGGGTACCGGCCGACGTGCCGTCCGACGCCTCGCCGTCCGCGCCGACCAGGCCGTACGCCGCGCAGCCGAGCAGACCGGCGATCACCACCGCACCGGCCGCCAGGAGGCGGCCCCGGCGGCGCGGCCGGTCCCGGCGGTGGGAGGTCCGGTACGGCCGGTCACCGCCGCCACGGTGGGAGACCACGGCGCTGCCGGTGGGTGGTGCGGATGCCCGCTCTGGTGCCGAATGCATGGCAGCCGAGACTGGTCAGGCCAGATGATCGCCATTGGCCCGGATCATAACGAAAGGATAACGAGTGGTTTGCGGTGGAGGTGCCTCATTCGGGCCGGACCGGCGGAAATCGGCTGCCTCGACCGCCCGATCCGATGGATACCGCCGCGGGACGCCGGGCCGATCAAAGGCGACCGGCCCGCCCCGGCCCCATGTGATCCTTCTGTAACAGCTCCCGGGGGAGGCCCCTCTCTCGAACAGTGACCGAACACGTTCTGTGCATACTGTCGAGGTGCCACGAGTCCTCCTTGTCGAAGACGACCCAGATGTCCGTATGGCCGTCCAGCTGGCGTTGAGACATCAGCGGCACGACGTCCTCGCCGCCGGAACGGGTGAGGAGGGACTGGACCAGCTCCGCCCCTTCCGCCCGGACGTCGTCGTCCTCGATCTCATGCTGCCCGGCATCTCCGGCCTCGACGTGTGCCGGCGGATCAGGGACCGCGACCAGGTGCCGATCATCATGGTGACCGCCAAGGGGGACGACATCGACGTGGTCGTGGGGCTGGAGGCCGGCGCGGACGACTACGTGGTCAAGCCCGTACAGGCCCGGGTCCTCGACGCGCGCATACGGGCCGTGCTGCGCCGGCAGGACGCGCCGGCCTCCGGCGCGGTCCGGCCCAGGGCGGAGGCGCACGGCGAACTGGTCATCGACCGCGCCGGACTCCTCGTGTCCCACCGGGGTGAACCCGTCGCGCTCGCTCCCTCGGAGCTCCGGCTCCTGCTGACCCTGTCGGCCTCGCCCGGCCAGGTGTTCAGCCGCCAGCAGCTGCTGGAAGCGGTCTGGGAGCACAGCTACCACGGCGACATACGACTGGTCGACGCCTGTGTGAAGCGGCTGCGGGGCAAACTCGGCGAACTGGGCGGCGACCCGCGGTACATCCAGACCGTACGCGGCTTCGGTTACCGCTTCGGTGGCGCGTGAACGTCCCGGGAGCCCCACGGGCTCGGAAGGGCGCACGGAGAGGCGAGACCGCATCCGGCGGCGGGGGTCCGCGGAACCAGGGGGACGGCGCGGCGCGGGACGGCCGCACCTCACGGAATCGCGAAGGCGGCGCGGCCGGGAAGGGACGCGGCCCGGTCCGGTTCCTCCGGGCGGTCCTGGCGAGGACCCCGCTGCCGCTGCGGGGACTGCGCCCGCGGCTGGTCGTGGCCTTCGCCCTGGTGGCCGTGGTCAGCGCCCTGAGCACCGGGGCACTCGCCTTCCGGGAGGCCCGCACGGGGGTGCTGCAGCAGAGCCAGGACTCCGTCATCCGCCAGTTCCGGACCAGCGTCGACGCCGTGGCCCTCACCACTCCCCTGCCGCCGAGCCGCTCGGACCTGCAGAGCGCGGTGACCCGGGTGCTGCACGCCAACCAGTCGCAGGGCTGGCAGGTCATGGCGACGTACGGCGGTCTCAGCGCCTTCACGCCGGAGGACGTCTCCGACCGGCTGAGCCCGGAGCTGCGCCGCTCCGTGGCCGCCCGGCGCGCGGCGGTGTTCCAGCGGGTGAACGCCGACGGACGCCCCTGTCTCGTCGTCGGGATGCCGGTGACCTACGACTCCGGACCCGGCACGGAGACAGCGCTCTCGGGGCTCGTGATGTACCTGGTGGTGCCGCAGAACACCGAACAGGCCTATGTGCAGGCGATGGTCAGCGGCATCGAACGCGCCACGCTGGTGGCGCTGTGCCTCGCCGTCGTCCTGGCGCTGCTGGCCGCCAGGGGCGTGCTCCGTCCCGTGCGCGCGTTGCGCCGGGCGACCCGCCGGATGGCCGAGGGGCACCTCGACATCCGGCTCGCCGTCGACGGTTCCGACGAACTGGCCGATCTCTCGAGGTCGTTCAACGAGACGGCCGCCGCGCTGGAGCGGTCGGTCGCGGAGTTGCGCCGGCTGGAGGCCCGCGCCCGCCGCTTCGCCGCGGACGTCTCCCACGAACTGCGGACGCCGCTGGCGGCGATGTCGGCGGTCACCGACGTACTGGACGAGAACGCGGCGCAGCTCGACCGGGAGACCGGCGACGCGCTGCGGCTCGTCAGTGAGGGAACCAGCCGGCTGAGCGGTCTGGTGGAGGACCTGATGGAGATCTCCCGCTTCGACGCGGGCGCCGTCCGGCTCCACCTGGACGAGGTCGACCTCGCCGAGTCCGTCCTGCGCACCCTCGCCTCCCGGGGGTGGCAGGGCCGGGTGGAGACCCGGCTGCCGCGGCCGGGCACGCTCAGGACCCGCGTCGATCCGCGCCGGCTCGACGTGGTGACCGCCAACCTGATCGGCAACGCGCTGCGGCACGGGGCCCCGCCGGTGCGCGTGACCCTGCGGGTGCGGGAGGAACGGACCGGCGTGGCGTGGGCGGTCATCGAGGTCGACGACAACGGACCGGGGATCGCCGAGGACGCCATGCCGCACATCTTCGAACGCTTCTACAAGGCGAACACCGCGCGGACCAGGAGCGAGAGCAGCGGGCTGGGCCTCGCCATCACGGCCGAGAACGTGCACCTGCACGGAGGCCGCATCGGTGCGGCGAACCGGCCGGAGGGCGGATCGGTGTTCACCGTCGAACTGCCGCTGCGCCGCGACTCGGCGGCGGCCCGCGCCGACGACGACGCGGGTGCCCGGTGAAGGGGGCGCGCGCAGCCGCGCTGCTGGCAGGCCTCACGGCCGCGCTCACGCTCGCTGGCTGCGGGGTCCCGCCGTCCGGCGTCATCCAGGCCGGCGTGCCCGCGAGCGGCCTGTCCTCTCCCCGTGCGACGCCCCCGGTGCCCGCCGCGGTCCCCTTCTACTTCGTACGCGACGGTTCCCCGTCCCCGTACCTCCGCAAGGTCTACGACCCCGGGGATCTCGGAGCCGTGGTCCGTCTGCTGTTCGACGGACCCACCGCGACCGAGGCGGTGACGGCCACCACCGAGCTGCCCCGGCTGACGGCCGCACCGGACGTGGTGATCGACGACGGCACCTCGCTCTCGGTCCGGCTCCGCGAAAAGGTCCCTCCCCTGAGCCACCTCGCCATGCGGCAGTTGGCCTGCACGATGGCCCACGTGCCGCTGGCGTCCGCCGTGGCGCCCGCGGACGCGGGGCAGGAGGGCGCCGTCCCGGCTCCCTCCGCCACGGCGCGGCGCGCGCTCGGGGCGAGGAGCGTCCAGGTGGTCGGCGACGGCTGGACGGTCACGCAGTCGGCCGACGGCTGTCCCGGCCCCTCGGGCTGATCACGGGTGGCGCCGCGGCTCTCCCCGTACGGGCCGCAGCACCACGAGGACGCACAGGGTGCCGAGCACGCCGGTCCAGCCGTTCACCAGGTGGACGGGCAGGAACTCCGCGGCGGCACCGGCCGCCACCATGCCGGCGCCCTGGATCGTCATCAGACCCGCCGACTGCACGGTCATCGCCCGCCCGCGCAGCTCCTCCGGCACGGCGTCGACGAACCACTGGTCCACGCCCAGGGTGTAGGCGCAGGTGAGGCCGGCCACGAACATCGCGGCGAGGGACCAGGGCAGCGAGGGCCGGAGCAGGAAGACCACGTAGGGCAGCAGGGTGCAGGCCGCCAGCGGAACGGCGATCCGGCCGCGGCCCGCCGGGCTCAGACGCCCGCCGGCCAGGGACTCCCCGAGGATCATGCCGACCGGCATCGCCGCCATGAACAGGCCGAGTCCCGTCGTCCCGGCGCCCGCCGCGTCCGCGTACGGCGCCGCCAGCGCCTCGGGGACGACGGCGAAGAACGGCGGCACCCACCCGAGCAGCAGGAGCGAACGCACCCGCCGGTCCGCCAGCAGGCGGCCGGTGCCGCCACCGTCCGCACGGCCCCGGTCACCGCGCGCGGGGCGCCGCCGGGTACCCAGGCGCAGCAGCAGCGCCGAGCCGAGGAAGGCGGCCGCGGTGAGCAGCAGTGCGCCGCGCGGCGACACGACGATCAGCAGCAGTCCGCCGACCCCGAATCCGACGACCTGCGCGCCCTGCGCCACGATCCGGATCAGGGACCGTCCGAGCACGAAGGAGTCGCCGGGGAGGATGTCGGCCAGACTCGCCGCCCGCGTCCCCGAGAAGACCGGACCGACCGTCGCCATCAGGCCACGCAGGACGAGCAGGACGGCGATCGGCGTCCCCGGCAGCACCATCCCGACCGCGCAGGCCGCGCACAGCAGGTCGCAGACCACCAGGATCCGGCGCGGTGGGAAGCGGTCCGCGATCCCGGCCAGCAGCGTCCCGCTGATCGCGTACGGCACGAAGCCCAGCGCGAAGGTGAGCGCCGACAGCAGCGGCGAGGCGGTGAGCCGGAACACCAGTACCGCCAGCGCGATCTGGGCCACCACCGTGCCCTGCAGCGACAGTACGTGCGCGGCGAAGACGGCCCGGAACTCCCGTACGGCGAAAACGGCCCGGTAGCCCCCGGACTGGGCGGCGACAGGGCGCGCCGGTCCGGCGGGGGGTGCGGACGGGCCGGTCATGGGGGCGGGTCCGGTGCCGGTGAGGGCTGGTCCGGCGCTGGTGGGTTCGGGTCCGGTGCCGGTGAGGGCGGGTCCGGTGCCCGGGTCGGCGTCGGCGTCGGCGTCGGCGTCGGCGTTGAGCGTCATGACCGCAGCCTGGCGGCCCGGCGCCCGTCGCCGTAGTGTTTCGGCCGTGGCCGAAAGTTCCGTGGGGAGGAGGAGCACCGATGCCCGTCCACATGCGCTTCGGGCCCGACGACCTGCTGCGCTGCCGGTTCGGCATCTCCCCGCTGTGGGAGACCCAGGGTGCGGCGCGTGTCCTCGGACGGGTGCGGCTGCAGGGCTACCATCTGCCCTGGCTGCGGCAGACGGAGGCGGCGGCCCGTGAGCTCGACCTCACCCCGCTGTGGCTGCTGATGCCGTCTCCGGGGCACACCCCGGACTTCCTCTGTCCGCCGCCCGCCGGGCCGTTGACCTCCATCGAGGAGGATCTGGGCCGCCTGCGCGCCACCGACCCCGCCGTCGCCCGCGACGACCTCGCGCGCTCCCTCGCCGACACCCCCGGCGCGGCGGAGACCCCGCACGGCCGTGCCATGCTCGCCGATCCGGCGCGCGCGGTACGGGAGTTGGCGGATCTCTGCGAGCGGGTCTGGCACGCGCTGGTCGCCCCCCACTGGCCACGGCTGCGCGCCGTGCTGGAGGCCGACATCGCCTTCCGGGCCCGCAGGCTCGCGGACGACGGGCTGTCCGGGCTCTTCGCCGATCTCCATCCCGCGCTGAGCTGGGCGAACGGCACCCTGACGCTGCACCGGCGGACCGAGCACGACCGGGAACTCGGCGGCGACGGTCTGGTCCTCGCCCCCAGCGTCTTCGTGTGGCCGGACGTGGCGGCGGGCTTCGACCCGCCCTGGCAGGGCACCGTCGTCTATCCGGCACGTGGCATCGGTGATCTGTGGCAGGCCCCGAGGTCCGGTTCCGACGCCCTCGTACGGCTGCTGGGAGCCAACCGGGCCGCGATCCTGGGCGGTCTCGGTGAACCGGCGACCACCAGCGCGCTCGCCCACCGGCACGGGCTCGCCCTGTCGTCCGTCTCGGCCCATCTGTCGGTGCTCCGCGACGCGGGCCTGCTCGTCTCGCGGCGCTACGGCCATCAGGTGCTCTACGAGCGCACGCCGCTGGGCACGGCGCTCGCGGACGCCTGAGCGGTCCGGCCGACCGGACCACGGCAGTTCTGAACCACGCTCGGCCCGACGCGCCGCCCTGGACCGGGTCGGCCGTCAGCCGTCAGCCGTCAGCCGTCAGCCGTCAGCCGACCGCACCACACCGCACGGCACGCCCCGGCACCGCACCGCACCGCACCGCACCGGCTCAGGCGGTCCATCCGTCCGGTCTGTTGTGTCCATCTCCCGTACGGCTCGGGGCTGTTCCCCCGTCGAGGGCTCTGCGATAGGCTCACTGGCCGTCCCCCGCCTGTGGCAAGGCCATCGATCACGACCGACGCGGCGGTCCGGCCGGCTTCACCTGGCGTTGTCGAGTGCACCCAGGAGAGAAAGACAGCCGTGAACGAAGTGGACGCACCCGTCCGGGACGCGCCCGGTCCGGCCGGGCCGGGTGGCCCGGGCCCCGGTGACCTCCGGACACTGCTCGACGAGGGCACCCGCGCCGTCGTGGACCGCGGCGACCTGCGCACCGGCCGCGACCGCTTCGAACGCGCCTTCCGTGTCGCCGAGTCGGCGGGCGAGGACCGGGCGATGGCGGTGGCCGCGCTCGGGTTCGGCGGCCTGTGGGCGCATGAACACCGCACGGTCGCGGGCTCCGTGCTCCTGGAGTCGCGGATACGCCGGGCCCTGGAGACACTGGACCCCCGGTCCTCACTCGCGCTGCGGCTGCGGATCCGGCTGGCCGGCGAGGGCGACTACCGCAACAGCGACACCACGGCCGTGCTGGAGCTGCTGGAGCAGGCCCGTGCGGGGCAGAACCCGATGGCGCGCGCGGAGGCGCTGAGCCTGGCCCACCACTGCCTGATCGGCCCCGAACACGGCGCGCTGCGACGTGAACTGGCCGCCGAGCTGGTCGCGGAGAGCTTCCGCACCGCCCGTCGCAGCGATCTGCTGATGGGCCTGCTGTGGCAGACCGTCGACATGTTCCTGGACGGCGACCCGCACGCGGAACGCTGTCTCTCGGAGCTGCGCGGCCTGCTGGCCGAACAGGACCATCTCGCGGTGGGCTTCGTGGTGAGCGCGATGGAGGTCATGCTCGCCGTCCGCGCGGGCCGCCTCGACGAGGCCGAGACCCTGGCCCGCGCCTGTACCGAGCGCGGGATCGCCGCCGGTGATGTCAACGCCACGGTGTGGCGGGCCGCACAACTGGTCACCATCCGCTGGTACCAGGGCAGGATCGTCGAACTCGTGCCGCTGCTCAGCGAAATGGTCAACTCCCCCACGCTGAGCGCCGTGGACGATCACGCCCTGGCCGCGCTGGCGGTGGCCGCGGTGACGGCCGGCGACCGGCGGAAGGCCGTCTCGGCGCTTGCCACGCTGTGCGGCCACGACCTCGGCGACCTGCCCCGGTCGAGCAGCTGGATGGTCACGATGCACGGTGTCGCGGAGGCCGCCTTCCTCCTCGACGACACCGCCACGGCCGCGCGGGTCCACGAACTGCTGAGCCCGTACGCCCATCTGCCGATCGTGGGCAGCCTCGCCGTCGCCTGCTTCGGCTCGGCCCATCACGCGCTGGGGGTCGCCGCGCTGACCGTGGGCGACATCGACCGGGCCGTGGCGCATCTGCGGGACGCGGTACGGCAGAACCTCGCCCTCGGACACTGGCCCGCGGTCACGGCCTCCTGGGAGCGGCTCGCGATGGCGCTCGTACGGGCCGGTCGCCCGGACGAAGCCGACGCCGTCCGGCGGGAGATGGCCGTGGCCGCCGGGAGCGCGGGACCGCCGCCCGGGACGGACGGGGCCTCAGGGCCGCGAGGACGGGACCAGGACCCGCCGGGGCAGGACGGACGGGACCGACGCGGACAGGATCACGACCGGGCGAACGGGGACCGGAAGTATCCCGGCCGCGGGGACCCCGCCCCGAAGGATCGCGACGGCCGCAACCGGAACGGGCGGGACGAGGGCGGAAAGGACGAGGGCGGCCCGGAGCAGGAGGGACAGGAGCAGGACGGGCAGGAGCTGCCACCGGCTTCGTGCACCCGGCTGGGCCGTAAGTGGCGCGTCGGGTTCGGCGGGCGCAGCGTCCTGGTGGACCACAGCGTGGGCATGCTCCATCTGGTGGTGCTGATCGCCAACCCACGCCAGGAGATCCGGGCCGTCGACCTCGTGGCGGGGCTGACCGCGCTCGACGGGGCCGCCGAGCGCTCGGTCCCTTCCGGACAACGGGCGCTGGACCGGGTGGCGATGCGGGAGTACCGCGGCCGCCTGGCCCGGCTGCGCGTCGAACTCGACGAGTTCCAGGCGGCGGGCGACCATGAGCGCGCGGCCGTCGCCCAGGCCGAACACGACTGGCTGGTGGGCCAGTTGGCGAGCGCCACCGGGCTGGCCGGGCGCGCCCGCCGCTTCCCCGACGGCGGGGAACGTTCCCGGGTCGCGGTGAGCAAGGCCGTCCGCCGCGCGCTGGACCGGATCGCGGCGGCCGACCCTGTGATCGGAGAACACCTGCGGCACGCGGTGCACACCGGGGTGCGCTGCTCGTACTGGCCCGCTTGACCGGCACCGGGCCGCCCGGCCCGCACGGACCGTCCGTGTCACAGACCCGTCATGGTCTGCCAGGTCGTGGAGCCGACGACACCGTCGGACGGCAGGCCATGGGCGGACTGGAACGCCCGCACCGCGCTGTCGGTGGCCGAACCGTACGATCCGTCGATGTTCAACGAGGCCCCGTGGGCGTTGAGTTGACGCTGCAGGGCCGTCACCGCGGGCCCGCTGCCGCCCCGCTGCAGGACGACGGCGAGGGCCTGCCAGGTCGCGGGTCCGACGATCCCGTCGGCGGACAGCCCGCGGCCGGTCTGGAAGGCCCGCACCGCGCCGCCGGTGGATGTGCCGAAGGAGCCGTCCACGCCGAGCGCGGCTCCCCGGGCGTTGAGCAGGTACTGCGCGGTCCTGACCCGCTCACCGGTGGCCCCCTGCTGGATCACCGGCCAGTCGGTGCCCGGGAGCGGGGTGCCGCGTCCGGCGGGCAGGGCGAACGGCGCGGGAAGCAGCAGTCGGGTGTTGCGGGCGTCGGCCGTTCCCCGGCGTCGGCCGATGCCGGCCGCGACCGACTGGAGGTCGTTGGCGGCCAGTTCGCGTCCCAGTGAGGCGAGTGCGGCGGGGCTTCCGGTGTCCCCACCGCTCGACAGCGGTGCGTCAGAGTCGACCATGGTGGTGAAGACGGACAGGACACCGCCTCCCTCGGCGATCTCGAAGATCCGGCTCTGGACGGGCCAGTCGATGTGCGAGGCCGTGTTCACCTCCCAGAAGCCGTGACCGAGGGCGGACGGCCAGGTGGGCTTGTGGGCGGTGATGTTGTTGGTGTGGGTGTGGCCGTCGACCATCAGGATCACGTTCGGGAAGCGCAGCAGCAGATCGCGGAGTTCCGTCCCGCCGTACGGGGACGCGCTGTCGGTGTTGCCCATGGAGTCCAGCGTGTGATGGCAGCAGACGACGATGAGCCGGTCGGTCACGCCGGGCTGCTCGACGACCGTTCTGGCTCCGCCGCCGTCGGAGTCGTCGAGTTCGTACCGTGAACTGTTCGCCCTGAGCTGGGTGTTGAGCCAGTTCCACTGGTCCTTGTCGAGGGCTCCGTCGGCACCGCCGCCGGTGTTGGTCGTGTCCAGCACCAGGAACCGGACCGTGTCGTCCGGCATCGCGGGGATCGCGTAGTAGCCCTTGTCGCTACCGGCGGTGAAGCCGTGTCCGCGAGGGGTGCCGGTGGTGTCGAAGTGCTCGGCGATGAAGTCGGCCCGTGCGAGGAGCCGTCGGGACGGGTCCGCCGTGACGTGCGCGGTCCGCAGGGTGAACTCCCCCGTCAGCACGTCCTTCAGCAGGTCCAGGTAGTACGTCGCGGTGTTGTCGAAGACGTCCGGGACTCCTTCGACCTCCGTCAGTTTGGTGGAGCCGGTGGCGACGGCCTTGAGCGGGTCGAAGGGGAGGATGTCGATCGGGACGTTGCCCTGGACGAGTGCGTCGTGGTTGCCGTACGCGGCGTACCAGGGCATGCCGAGACCGGTCGCGGTGAAGGGGCTGCGGGCGGCCCGGAGCAGGCCGCCCACGACCGGAAAGCCGTGCAGGGCGTTGTCGTCGGGAGGGGTCTGCCGGGCCTCCGGATGCCAGTAGTGGGTCTCCGTGCCGAACTGCCCGCCCGCGACGCTCTCGTCCTTGGTGGGGTCACCGGAGTCGGGGTGCACGGGGTTGCCGTCGAGCAGGTCGATGTACCACCGCGTCTCGTTGTACTGGCAGTTGTCGACCGCGTCGCCGGTGACGACGGTGAAGGCCAGCGGTGCGCCGGTGCGCGGGCCGCGCACGACCTGACGGACGGCCCGGCACATGGCGTCGGTCGTCTGGGTCGAGAGGAACTCGTGGGCGCGGTAGGCCGATTCGGTCGGGTACGAGTGGTAGTGCGGGGGCCCGTAGTCCGCGAGCCGGTCCAGGCATTCGACGCGCAGCGGTGACTGGTCGTCGACGATGTGCAGGTCGGTCATCTGGGCGAAGGCGACGAGCGACCGGGTGATCCGGGGCGCGCCGGCGGGGGTGAGGTCGTCGCGGACGAGGTGGGGTTCGCCGGGTCCGGCGACCACACCGCGGTACCCACTGCCCAGGTCGGGACCGATCTGTACGGTCCCGTCCAGCGTGGTGAGCCCGAACGCGGCACCGGTGCCGGGAGGCGGGGACGCGGCGACGGCCCGCGGACCGCCGACGTCGACGGCCGCGGCCACCACGGCGGCTGCGGCGGCGGTCAGGATGCTGCGACGGGAGACGGCCATGTCGATTCCTTCGGTGTGGGGGCGGACATGTCGTGGGCCGCCCCGCGCGCGTCCCGCACCACGTCGGGGCCGGTGGGGGCGGGGAACGGGTGACGGGACGGCCACGGGGAGGCGGTGCGGGTGCGCGCGGGGCCCGGCCACGCCGTGGGAGGGCGTGGCCGGCCCCCGCGGTTCAGGCCGGAGAGCGGGACGGGCCGGGTGTCGGCCGGCCGGTCACAGGCCGGTGGAGGTGTGCGTGGCGCGCAGCTGGAACTGGCAGGACTCCCAGGCCGACCACGTGGTGCCGCTGGGGTCGTTCTGCGTGGAGTGGTACAGGGTGCCGGTGCTGTCGACGGCGAACAGTTCGATCCTGCCGGAGCCGTTCCGCTCGGCGCACACGTGACGCATCCGCAGGGTGGTGGTGCCGAGTCGGGTCGGCATCTGGGACCAGCCCTGCCAGGTGCCCGCGGCGGGGGCGGTCTCGAAGCGGCGCCACAGCATCCCGTCGGGGTTGGTGCCGAAGAGCGCCAGGCGTCCGTCGAGGTTGCGGGCCAGGTCGACGGAGTCGAGGATGCCGTCCAGCGGCAGCACGCCGCCCCACTCGCTCTCGGTCTGCGCGTTGGCGACGTTCATCCTGCGCTGGATGAGGAGGCCGTCCTCCTTGATGGCGACCAGGACGGCGCGCCCGTCCGAGCCGGTCTCGACGGCGAGCTGGATCGCGGTGCCGCCGAGCTGGGTCCACGGGGTGAACCAGCCGTTCGAGGCGGTGTCGTCGTTCAGGAAGTCCTGCCAGCGGTGACGGATGGTGTTGTCGCCACGGGTCGCGTAGACCTGCATGCCGCCCCACTGGTCCTGGACCGCGGTCGCCGAGGTGAAAGCGGAGTCGAACTGCTGGGCTGCCGTGTAGGTGGCGCTGCCCGCGCTGGTCTGTGCGCGGCGGGTGACGGAACCGTTCTGGTCGATGGCGAACACCTCGACCCGGCCGTCCTGGTGGCCGGCGGCGGTGACGGACTGCCACCCCGGACCGGCGGCGAGCTTCGTCCAGGGCTGCAGGCCGCCGCCGGTGGTCGCCTGGCGGCTGGTGTTCCACAGATTGCCCTGCGCGTCCGTGCCGAACAGCTCCAGGCGTCCGTCCTTGTTGCGGGCGGCGGCTATCGGTGAGCCGAGGGGGTGCGGGGCGTGCAGCGGGAAGGGGGCCGGCAGGAGCAGTTGTGTGTTGCGGTCCTGCGGGACGCCCATCCGGTTGGTGATGCCGTGGTTCACCTCCTGCGGGTCGTTGGTGGCCAGCTCCCGTGCCAGGGAGGCCAGTTGCGCGGGGGTGCTGGTGTCGCCCCCGTAGGAGAGGGGTGCGGCGGGATCGACCATGGTGGTGAAGATCGAGAGGGTGGCCGGCCCCGCGGCGGATCCGAACTCGCCCGCGTTCTGGGCGTCGGGGCTCGCCATGATCTCGATGATGCGGCTCTGGATCGGCCAGTCGATGTGCGAGGCGGTGGAGATCTCCCAGAAGCCGCCGGATATCGGGCTGCCCGCGGGCGTCGGATGGGGCGTGATCCGGTTGGCGTGCGTGTGTCCGTTGACCAGGGCGATCACGTTCGGGTAGCGCAGCAGCAGCGCCTTGAGTTCGTCCCCGGTGTGCCGGTCGCCGAAGATCCCGCCGAAGATGCCGTCGTCGAGGTTGTCCATGGTGGCCAGCGTGTGGTGGCAGAACAGCACGTACATCTTGTCCTGCACACCGCTCTGCGTGACGACGCGGTTGCCGGTGTCGATGTAGCGCGAGCTGTTGGCCCTGAGCTGCTGTTCGAGCCAGCCGAGCTGGTCGCTGTCGATCGAGCCGCCCGCGGCGCCGGAGCCGAATCCGTCGGTGTTGGTGTTGGTGGAGTCGAGGGTGAGGTAGCGGATCAGGTCGCCGGAGCCGGACGGGATCGCGTAGTAGGCCTTGTCGATCCCGACGCCCTGGAATCCGTGGCCGACGGGCAGGCCCGCGGTGTTGAAGTGGTCCTGGATGAAGGCCTTGCGGGTGAGCAGCCGCCGCTCGGGGTCCGCGACCACCCTCGTGCCCTCCAGGTCCCAGGCGACCATCAGCTTGCCGAAGGTGCCGAGATCGCTGTAGTCGTCCGGCAGGTCGGCGGAGGTCCCGGTCGTCTTGGACGAACCGACCGTCATGCCCTGCACGTCGACGAGGTTGTTGTCGATGGGCTCGTTGCCCTGCCAGAGGCCGTCGTGGTTGCCGTACGCCGCGTACCAGGGCATGCCGAGGCCGTGCGAGACGAACGGCCGCCGGGCCGCGCCCACCGCGCCGCTCGCGTCCAACAAGCCCGGGACATAGGGAAATCCGAGCCCCGACGTGCCCGTGTACCGGTTGCCCGGCACCTGTTGCGGGGGCACCGACGGGTAGTAGTAGTGGTCGTCCGCGGGGCCGCCGCCGGTCAGGGCGCCGCCGGAGAAGCTCTGGTCGAGGCCGGTCCGGCCGGAGTCCGGGACGATGGTGCGGCCGCCGTCGAGCAGATCGATGTACCAACGGTTCTCGTTGTGCTGGCAGTTGTCGATCGCGTCGCCGGTGACGATGGTGAACTGCAGCGGCTTCCCGCTCCGTGGGCCCTTGCCGACATCGGCGATGGCCTGGCACATCGCGTCGACGACCTGCGTCGACAGGAACTCGTGGCCCCGGTAGGCGGAATCGGTGGGGTACGAGGCGTGGTGCGGTGGGCCGGCGTCCGCGTACCGGTCCATGAACTCCAGGCGCGCCGGTGACTGGTCGTCCACGATGTGCAGATCGGTCATCTGGGCGAACGCCGCCAGCGCCGTCGTCGGCGGGCCGAAGCGGGACCAGAGGTCGGTCCGTATGGTGTGCGCCTCGCCCGGCCCGGCGACGAGCCGCTGGTAGCCGGCGCCCTGGGCGTAACTCTCCCGCTGCACCGTCCGGTCCCATGTGGTCGCCCCCGGTGCGTCCGAGGCGGACTCCGCCGCCACGGTCTTCCGGGCGGCGGCCGTCCGGTGGCCGGCCGTCCGCGTCGCGGCTTCGGCGGCGGCGCCGAGACCACCCGCGTCGATGGCCGCGGCCACCACGCCCACACCGGTCGTCGTCAGTAGCCTTCTTCGCGAGATACCCACGCCATGTCTCCCAGGAAAGGTCGAACCCGTCTCCTCGTCCGGCGTTCCATTCCGTTCCGTCTCGTTCCACTCCGTCGCGTTCCAGGCCTCCCTCATCGGCCGGGGAGCGGAACGTCGCGGCGGAGAGCGACCCCGGCGTCGGCGGCACGGCCCGCGATGCCGGCGACCGCGCGCTCGGCGAGGGCCGCGATGGTCAGTGACGGATTGACGGTGAGAGAGGTCGGGACGGCGGCGCCGTCGGTGACGAACAGACCGCTGTGGCCGCGCAGTTCATTGCCGTCGGTGAGCGCGCTGGTGGCGGGGTCGTCGCCGATCCGCGCCGAGCCGAGCGGATGGGCGGTGACGGTGTCGGCGACGTCCTCGCTCCACGGGAGGACCCGGGACAGGCCGTCCTTCTCCATGATGTCCCGCAGCGCGGTGTCCGCCCGGTCCCATGCCCGGCGGGTGCGGGACGTCGGGTGGTAGGTCATCGTGCCCTGTCCGAGTCCCGGCGCCAGCCGGATGAAGCCGCCGGTGGGCGGGACCGCCCCGAAGGTGCCTTCGTTGTCGTCCTCGGTCATCGCCAGCAGGGTGAGCCACGACCGCCACCGCGCCCGCATGTCCCGCTTCCCGACGCCGAACCAGGCGGGTGAACCGCCGGACTGGGCCAGCAGGTTGGTCAGGGGAGGGAAGTAGATCTGCTGGAGGGTGAAGCGGCTGTACTCCGGGGCGGCCGGGTCGAGGTGGTCGTAGGTGGCGGCGGTGATGGGCCGGCCCACGGGCAGTCCTTCGTACGCGGTCCCGTCCGGACGGGACAGCCCCAGCAGTGAACGCGCCTTGCGCTCGTCGACGTCGGCGACGCTGACGCGGTCCCCGTTGCCCGAGAAGTAACGCCCCACGGCGGCCGGGACACCCCCGAGGAAGGGCGCGGACCGCCGGAGGATCACGGGCGTGCCCACGGCGCCGGCGGCGAGAACGACGACCTTGGCGTGGATGACGCCGGCCTGTGCGGTGCAGCCATAATCATCGGGATCCAGGACGGTGTAGCCGACGGCGTAACGGAACCCGGACAGCGGCGACGGGACGACCGTCTGGACCTCGTGCAGGGGGCGGATGTCCGCGCCGTGGGCCTCCGCCGCGGGCAGGTAGTTGAGCAGCAGGGAGCGTTTGGCGTCGAAACGGCAGCCGGAGAGCATCCAGTTGCAGTTGGTGCAGGTGCTGGTGTCGACCGCCACCGGCACGGGGTTGCAGGTGTGTCCGGCCCGGTGGCAGGCGGCGGCCAGGACCCCGCCCGCGTAGGACACGTCCGGCCAGTCGGTCCGGGTGACCGGCAGGGCCTCCTCGACCCGGTCGTACCAGGGGTCGAGGGCGGCCCGGGTCAGGGCGGCCGGCCACAGCCGGCGACCGAGGCCGCCGTGCCGTTCGAAGACGAACGACGGTGCGCGCAGCGAGGCGGCGAAGTAGACGACGCTGCCGCCGCCGACGCAGTTGCCGGCGACCACCGCGACGCCGTCGCCCTGGACCACGTCCACGATCTTGTTGTACGTGCCCAGGCGCATCGACTGGGTGAAGTCGGCGGCGGAGGCGCGCGGTCCGCGCTCCAGCACGGTGACACGCGCCCCGCCCGCGGCGAGGTAGTAGGCCGGGATCGCGCCGCCGAAGCCGCTGCCGATCACCAGGACGTCCGTGGTCTGCGCCGTCATGCCGGGCTCCCGGAGGCGGTCGTGTCCGGATGGAGGACCGCCAGCGGGCGGCCGTACGAGAAGTCTGGGAAGCGCCAGAGGCCGTCCGGGCCGGGCTCGGGGAAGCGCAGCCACGTCAGTCCGGGATGGCCCTGCGCGAGTGCCTCGGCGGTGTCCTGCGGTGCGGCGGTGTCGAACGCCAGCCCCACCAGCAGGCTCATCACCTGCCAGACGGGCCGGTCCAGGTCGTCGGGGTCGAAGAGGCCCGCGACCAGGGCGGTGCGGTCGGAGAACGGCAGGCCCACGAACGGCGGGCGCGCCGGCGACAGCCAGATCAGGCGGACGGCCGCGTAGGCGACGGCGCGGGCGTCGAGCAGCGCGGCGATGGCCGGCAGCAGCGGCGCCACCGGGAGCCGGGGCGACTGGAGGAGGCCGACCACCCCGGCCTGTACCGCTCCGGGCCCGGTGACCGCCCCCGCGACCACCATGTCGCCGGGGAAGCGTCGCTCGCCGGGGATCAGGGTGTCGGCGAACGCTTCGAGCGTCTGTGTCGTCCAGCTCTCGGAGGCGGTGGACGCGGCGGCCTCGGGTGTCTCCAGAGCGCCGGTGGACAGTCCCGCGAGGGTGGCGACCAGCGCCTTGAGGACGGTTCTCCGCTCGGGCTCGTCCATGGCGGTCACCCGCCCAGTGCGCAGCGCAGGTCGTAGGGCAGGGACACGGTCAGGCCGGTCTCGCCGGCGGCCCGGCCGTAGTCGCTCAGTGCGCGGGCGACGTCGGGGAAGACCGGTTCGAGGGCGGTGACCGCGTCTCCGACGCCCACGGTGTGTCCGTCGACGCGGAAGTTCGTCAGGCGGGCTCCGGCCCGGCCCGCGGCCTTGTCCCACCAGTACTGACCGTCCCACGCGACCCACGGCGTCGCGCCGTGGGTGGACTGCACGCTCCAGTGGTCCTTCTGGTAGTAGTGGCAGGTCACCATGGCGAGGGCGAACCGGGAGGGTTCGGCCAGCAGGAACCGCAGGGCTCCGCCGTCGTCGACGGTGATGTCCCGCTTGCTGTACTCGACGCACAGCGGGTCGGCGAACATCAGCCACCACGGCGGCTGTTCGCCCTCTCCGAACGCGTGCCAGGTGCAGCCGGCGGCGAATCCCGGCTCGGTGAACGGGCCCGTGGACGATGCGGCGGCCCCCGCGGAGGGGGCGGCCTCCCGGACCGGGCTCTCGCGGACGGTGTGTTTCGGCGGTGCCGCTGACGCGGTGCCGCTCGCGAGCAGCACCGCGGATGCTCCCAGCAGCAGCGCACAGCCGGCTGCGGAGACACGAAGGCGCAGGGGAATCACGAGACCTCCCGTAGGCGGAGCACGGTGGACGTCACGCAGGACCGGCCACCGCCACATCGCGCGGCGGCCCGGCCGGCACACCGAGGATGAGGCAGACCTACCGGTCAGTACAAGAGGTGGGTCAGTGACTGAGCCACTGAACCTCCAAAAAATTTTCCGCCAACTGAGCCAGGCGCTGGGGCAGTTGGTCTCCCGATCTCGGGTGACGCCCCGGTGGGGCCCGCCCCGGGCGGGTGCGGCGCCGCCCGCGTCGCGTCACCCGCGGGCGGCGCCGCCCGCGTTCCGCGTCACCCGCGGGCGCGCCGCCCCACCTTCCGCTTCACCGTGCCGCCCGCCGGTCTCCCCTGCGGACCCGGTGTCGTACCTCCGCTGCGCGTCACAGCGTCGCGGTCGTCCCCTCCCCGGAGGCGCTGCCCGCGAGCCACTGGTCCCAGCCCAGGTTGAATCCGGCGTAGCCGTTGTCGGCCGACGCCTTGGCACGCGGCGAGCCGGTGATGGTGACGGGGTCGCCCTGCTTCACCTGGCCGTAGAACCACTTGGCGTCCGAGAGGGACAGGTGGACGCAGCCGTGCGAACCGCGGGCACTGCCGCTGCCCGGGTTCGGGTCGCCGGTCGAATAGTGCACATAGGTGCCGGACTGGGTGAGGTGCACGTCCCAGGGCAGCGTCAGGTCGTAGTAGTTGGGGCTGCCCTTGTCGCAGCTGATGCCGACGCTGCAGGAGGTCATGTGGACCTTCTCCTGCTTGTCGATGACGGCCATCGTGCCGTTCCACGTCGGATACTGGGCGCTGCCCGCGTTGATCGAGAGGGTGCGCACCGCCGCGCCGTTCCGGGTCACCTTCATGGTGTGGCCGGTCACCGAGACATCGGCGCGCACATCGTCACCGATCTTGAAGGTGTGCGTGTAACTGCGCACGCCGTAACGCCCGTTGCCGTTGGCGACGCCCTTCATGTCGGCGTCGATCCGCACCGTCGTCCCGGAGGGCCAGTACGCCTTCGGGCGCCAGTCGGCGCGCCTGTCGCCGAACCAGTGCCAGGCGCCGGCCACCGGCTGCGACGCGCTGACCTTGAGGTGCTTCTCGACCGTGGCCCGCGCCTTGGCCCCCACCGGGTTCGTGAAGACCACCGAGATCGGCATGGCCACACCGACCGTGGTGCCGGTCTGCGGTGTGATGGTGTCCAGCAGCATCGGCGGGCCCGCGGGCTTCGTCGGCGACGGTGACGGCGAGGCACTGGTGCTCGCCTTGCCCGGCGCCTTCGCGTCGTCCCCGCCCGCCTTGTCGCTCCCGCCCCCGCCGCAGGCGCTCGCGCCCAGCAGCACCACACTCGTCAGGAGTGCGATCCCTATGCCACTCTTGCGCCGTCCCACGACCTGCTCCGCTCTCTCGCCCCATGACCCTGCCGGGCCCCACCCCCTGTCAGACAACGACGGGCGGGTCCTAGTTGCGGGTTTCACGTAAAGCGTGTCTCAAAACCCGGTGGGCGACGCGTCTCGTGTGGAGGGGTACCTTTCGCTCACGGACGCGGCCGCCGGCTCGACAGGTCCGGCGGGTCCGCTCACCGTCCGCGTCCGGACGTGACCCGAGGAGGCGCCGCCGTGGCTCTCGCCGCGACCACGAGACGGACCGCGCTGACCACCCCGCCGGGCCGGCCGTCCCCACCGCGCCGGACTCCGCGATGACCGCGCCGCGCACCGACGGCGTCGACGCCGTGCGCGCGTGCCTGTCCCTGGGCCGGGCCGTCGTACTGCCCGACCCCGCGCCCCTGACCTTCGTCATCACCGCGACCACGGCGCACGCGGTCAACCGGGCCAAGGGGCGCCCCGCCGACCGACCCGTTGCCCTGTGGACCCACCATCCACGCACCACGGAGCTCGTCCTGAGGTCACTCCGGCTGGCACCGCGGGCCGCCGAATCCGCCCGTCTGCTGCTGGCCGAGGAGCGCGTCACCGTACTGGCCCCGCTGCGCCACGACCACACACCGCCCGACTGGCCGGCCCCGGCGACCCACGACGGGTGGACCCTGCTGTTCGGCGCCCGCTGGAGCCCTCTGCGGCCCGTCCTGGACGAGCACCCCGTCCTGTACGTGAGCAGCGCCAACCGCACCGGGCTGCCCCCGGCGCCGACCGCGACCCGGGCACGCGCCCTGTTCCCCGGCCACGTTCCCGTCCTCGACCCCGCCGCGCTCCCCGGCACCGTCCCGGACCCGCCGGGCTCCCCGCCCCGGGCCGCGACCACCACGCTCCGCCTGCACCCGGACGGCCGTACGGAACTGCACCGAGGACGCGGCACACCCCGGACCCGCCGCCTACCTGCGGCAGCTGCGCACGACCGGCCGCGCTGTGCGGGAGACCGCTTAGGGGCTGGTTCGACCCGGCCGCCGGCCGGGTCGAACCAGCCCCCCGCCTCCCGCGCGTCAGACGTCCTGCGTGGCGAAGCCCTGCCGCCACGTCGTGTGCTCGGGCTCCCATCCCCGGGCGCGGGCCCGTCCGTTGGAGGCGCCCCGGGCTCCACGCTGCCGTCCGGTGCGCGCCTCGGGTGCGGGGACGCCGAGGGCGTCGGCCAGGACCGGTAGCCACTCACGGCCCTCCGCCGGCTCGTCGTCCACGATGTTCACCGGCCCCGACGGCCAGCCGAGGGCGGCGACGGCGGCTCTGGCCGCATCGGCGACGTGGACGAAGGAGGTCACCGAGCGATCCGCCTCCAGGTGGGCGAGAAGACGCGCGTCCGGGTCGCCGGCCAAGGCCGCGGCCACGGCGCCGCCCGGTGCGTACCAGGTGCCCGGGCCGTAGAGGATGCCGTAGCGCAGGGACACACCCGACTTCATCTCCGCCACCGTCTCCTCCAGGACCCGGGCCCCGTCCACCATCCCTCCGCGCGGTCCGGGCGCCCCGAGGTCCAGCGGTTCGCTCTCCTCCGCCGGGGTCTCCCCCGGCACGTACGCCCAGGCGATCGACTGCGCCACGAACCGCTCCACTCCCGCGGACCTGGCGGCGTCGACGAGATTGCGGGTGCCCTCACGGCGCAACCGGTCGGTCGTCTCCCCGTCGGCGTCCGAGAGGGCGGTGAGCTGGTGGATCACCGCGTCCGGAGCGGTCGCGGCCATCACCCGTCGCAGCCCCTCCCTGTCGAACGCGTCCGCCTGGACGGCCGACGCGCCCTGCCGTCGTACGCGCTCGGCACCTTCGGGAGTACGGGAGACACCGGTGACCTGGTGTCCTTCCTTCAGCAGCAGGGGCACGAGGAGGCGGCCCACCGCGCCGGTCGCACCGGCGATGAGGATGTTCATGGAAGATCAGTCCTTTCGGTCGTGGAGGTTGCCGTCCGCACGGATGTCACGGGGACGGGCGAGCCGGGGACGGCGAGGACACGGGGGACGAGGGGGGCGTTCGAGGGAGCCACGCCCGCGCAGGAGGAAGGCGGGCAGGGGACCGACGACAGCGGCGCGGCCTCCCCGGACGACACGCGAAGAACGGCGGGTGCCGCCGCGACGAGGACGGGGCCATTGCTCTCGTACGACCCGTCCGCACCCTCCGCCGTCCGCGGCGCGCTCACCGTCCTCGGCACACCCGCCGTCCTCGGCACACCCGCCGTCCTCGGCACACCCGCCGTCCTCGGCACACCCGCCGTCCTCGGCACACCCGCCGTCCTCGGCACACCCGCCGTCCGCGGCGCGGCCGCCGGAAGCCGGCGCCGGCCCGGCAGGCGGCCGAGGATGCGGTCCAGTCCGGCGCCGAGCGCGGCCCCCAGGATCGGCGCCAGCAAGTAGATCCACAGGTCCTCGGTGTGCCCGGCCAGCAGCGCGGGACCGAGTTGCCGGGCCGGATTGACCGAGCCCCCGCTGCGGGTACCGAGCAGCGCGATCACCAGCGCGACGGAGAGTCCGACGGCGTAGGGCAGCAGGCGGGCGAGGCGGTCGTGCGCCAGGACGAATCCCACGGCCAGGACGATGGCCGCCATACCGCCCACCTCGGCGAGCAGGACGGCCGGGGGCTGCCAGCCGGGTCCGGGCCCGAGCGCGGCCCAGCCGACGCCAGGGCCGCTCACCGGGCGTCCCCACACCAGTCGCGCCAGCCCCGTCCCCGCGGCGGAGCCCGCGAGTTGGGCGAGCACGTAGGGCAGGACGCCGCGTCCCGGGAAGACGCCCATCAGCCACAGGGAGACCGTCACGGCCGGGTTCATGTGTCCCCCGCTGCGCCTGCCCGGCGGGCTGAGGATGAGCGCGGTGAGGACGGTTCCGCCGAGGGCGGCGATCACGACGATCGCGACGTCGGGGTCCGCGACACGGAGTGCGGAACCCGGGTCGCGCAGCCACCGTACGACCGTCACCGCGAGGAACAGCAGGACGGTGGAGAGCACGAACTCGTCGACGGCACGGGACGGCCACAGCCGGCGCGTGAGAACCGTGAGAACACGGACGGAACGCATCATGGTCTCCGCAGCGCGCGTGGCAGGAGGTCCGCCCGGTCCGTCCACGCCTCCGCCCCGGCCACGGACCCGAACGCCGACTCCGACTCCGACTCCGGCACCGGCACCGGCACCGGCTCGCGAGAAGGACGGCAACCGTCCCGTTTGTGAAAGATGCCGCTTTCACTGCCATTGCCATGCTTCTCATGCGCTTCATCGTGTTTCATGACTACCACGCTATGCATCCAGTGGCTCTGACGTAGGGTCCACTTCTGTGACAGATTCCCAGACCAATCCAGGGAGCGACCCACCTGCGGCCGCCGGCGCCGACCTCCATCTGGAACTGCGCGGCCCCGGGCTGCGCGCCGGGCTCACGAGCGCTCTCCGGGACGCCGTGCGGACGGGGCGGCTGGCACCCGGCACCCGGCTGCCCCCGTCCCGCTCGCTCGCCACCGATCTCGGCGTCTCCCGCAACACCGTCACCGACGCCTACGCCGAACTCGTCGCGGAGGGCTGGCTCACCGCGCGGCAGGGCTCGGGAACCCGGGTGGCGGAGCGGGCCCGGGCCGGCGGCGGGCGGTCGCCCGCCGCCCGTGCACGGCGGGCCTCCGAGCGTCCGGCCTACGTCATGCGGCCGGGTTCGCCGGACCTCGCGAACTTCCCCCGCGCCCAGTGGCTCACCGCCGCCCGCCGAGCCCTGACGGCGGCACCGAACGACGCCTTCGGCTACGGCGACCCCCTCGGCCAGATGCCCCTGCGCACCGCCCTGGCGGACTATCTGGCGCGGGCGCGCGGGGTGTACGCCGAGCCGGAGCGGATCGCCGTCTGCTCCGGCTTCCATCACGGACTCGCCCTGATGGCGACGGTACTGAGGGAGCGTCAGGTGCGCACCGTGGCCGTCGAGTCGTACGGACTCGATCTCTACCGGGACCTGCTGACCGAGGCCGGTCTGCGCACCCTGCCCGTCCACGTCGACGAGCACGGCGCACGCACCGACGGCCTGGAGCGGCTGGCGGACGTCGGCGCGGTGCTGATGACCCCCGCCCACCAGTACCCGACCGGGGTCGCGCTGCGCCCGGACCGACGGACGGCGGCCGTCGCATGGGCACGGCGCACCGGCGGTCTGATCCTGGAGGACGACTACGACGGGGAGTTCAGGTACGACCGCCAGCCGGTGGGCGCCGTACAGGGGCTCGACCCCGAGCGGGTGGTGTACTTCGGCTCGGCGAGCAAGTCGCTCGCGCCCGGGGTGCGGCTGGGCTGGATGGTCCTGCCCGAGGAGCTGGTCCCGGAGATCGTCGCGGCCAAGGGATACGGCGACTACATGTCGAGCGCGCTCGAACAGCTGACCCTCGCGGACTTCCTGACCTCGGGCGCGTACGACCGTCATGTGCGCGCGATGCGCCTGCACTACCGGCGTCGCCGCGAGCAGCTGGTCACGGCCCTGGCCCACCGTGCGCCCCACGTCCGTGTGAAGGGCATGGCCGCCGGACTGCAGGCCGTCCTCGAACTCCCCGACGGGACCGAGCAGTCGGTGACCCAGGAGGCGGCGCGACGGGGCCTCGCGGTCAGCGGCCTCGCGGAATTCCGGTACGAGACACCGGAATCCGGCCGGCGACTCCCCCGGCAGGACGCGCTCGTGGTGAACTACGCCGCCCCCTCGGACAGTGCGTGGAAGCGCGCACTGGACATCCTGTGCGAGGTGATGCCGTAGGCACGGGGCGGGAGCGCCCCGCCCGCTCAGCGCGGTGCGGCGAAACACTCCTCCAGGCGGGCGAAGGCGTCCGCGGCCTCGTCGGCGACGAAGTACAGCCCGCTCAGGGGCACCGGCAGGAACCCCTCCGCCTCCATCCGGCGGAGCTGGAGGGTCAGGCCTTCGTAGAACCCGGCCGTGTTCAGCAGCACCACCGGCTTGTCGTGCAGGCCGTGCTTCCTCAGTTCCAGGATCTCGGTCACCTCGTCCAGCGTGCCCAGGCCGCCCGCCATCACGACCACCGCGTCCGCGCGGGCGAGCAGCAGGGCCTTGCGCTCCGCGAGGTCGTCGGCGAAGACCATCTCGTCGGCGTCCCGCCGGGCCCACTCACGCAGAAAGGCGACCGAGACCCCCACCAGGCGTCCTCCGGCCTGCCGCACCCCGTCGGCGACGACCTTCATCAGACCGGTGTCCGATCCGCCCCACACCAGGGTGTGACCGCCCTTGCCGAGCAGTTCCGCGAGTTCGCGGGCCGGGCGGGTGTAGCGCTCGTCGAGATCCGCGGCGGAGAGGAAGACACAGACGTTCATCGTGGCGGCAGTGGCGGTCATGATCCCGACCCTACGCACCGCGCACACCGGGCGCGGGGGCCAATTCACGGGTCGCGGACGGAACCAATCCGCTCTCGCGTGCAGCGCGGTGGGGCGCGCCGGCCGGTGGCCGCCCCGGGGCCGCCGACCCGGCTCGCCGACCCCGCTTGCGTCTCGCGCACAGGTTTCTCATAAGGTTAGGCTCGCCTAATACTTCAAAGGTGAACCACAGCTAGGAGCCCGTCCCATGTCTCTTCGGCGCCGCGGCACAGCCGCCGTCGCTCTCGCCGTCGCCGCCGCACTGTCGCTCGCGGCGTGCGGCAGCGATTCCTCCGCGAACGGGAAGGAGGGCGGCTCCGCCACGCAGGCCGGGTCGGGCGCGAAGGACTCGAAGTCGGTGGCGAAGGGCGGCAAGGACTTCGCGGACGCCGCGGAGAAGACGGCCGCGCTCGGCACCGACGCCGCGGCCGGCCAGTGGCCGCGCACCATCAAGCACGCGATGGGCAGCACCGAGATCCCGGCGCAGCCCAAGCGGGTGGTCGTGCTGGACGTCGGCGAGCTCGATAACGTTGTCTCCCTCGGTGTGAAGCCGGTCGGCCTGGCCCCGACCGAGGGCTCGCCCGAGCTGCCGTCGTACCTGAAGAACGCCGGCCGGCCGAAGAACATCGGCACCATCAACAGCCTCAACCTGGAGGCGATCGCGGCGCTCAAGCCGGACCTGATCCTCGGCAGCCGGCTGCGCGCGGCCAACTCCTACGACGAGCTGTCGAAGATCGCGCCGACCGTCTTCTCGATCCGCCCCGGCTTCACGTGGAAGGAGAACTACCTCCTCAACGCCGCCGCGCTGGACCGGACCGCGCGGGCCAAGGCGAACCTCGCCGCCTACGAGCAGCGCGCGAAGGCCCTCGGCGAGAAGCTCGGCGCCCACAAGCCGACCGTGTCGATGGTCCGTTACCTGCCCGACGGCGTCATCCGGCTCTACGCCAACGACTCGTTCATCGGCACGATCCTGAAGGACGTCGGCATCCCGCGCCCGAAGAACCAGGACATCGAGGACCTGGCCGCCGAGATCAGCCCTGAGAACATCGACCAGGCCGACGCGGACTGGATCTTCACCGGTGTCTACGGCGACGCCAAGGCCACCGACAAGAGCAAGGCCCAGGCCAACCCGCTGTGGAAGAACCTCAAGGCGGTCAAGGACGGCCACGCCCACGACGTACCGGACGAGACCTGGTACCTGGGGCTCGGCGTCACCGCCGCGAACGCGGTGCTCGACGACCTCCAGAAGTACCTGACGGCCTGAGCACAGAGCCCGAGAACAGAGAGCGAGCGCGGCGCATGTCGCCACCCGACCCCACCCGTCGCCGGGCCGGCGTGCTGCTGGCCTGCACGGCGATGCTGCTGGCCGCCGTCCTGCTGAGCCTCGCCGTGGGCAGCCGGCAGATCGCACCGGGCGAGGTGATCCAGGCCCTGCTGCACGGCGGCACCGGCGACGACGCCCAGGTGGTGCGGTCGTTGCGGGTGCCCCGCACGGTCATCGGTGTACTGGCCGGCGCCGCGCTCGCGCTCGCCGGAACCGTGATGCAGGGCGTCACCCGCAACCCCATCGCCGAACCGGGCATCCTCGGTGTCAGCCAGGGCGCGTCGGTGGGCGTGGTGTGCGCGATCGCGTTCTGCGGCGTCCACACGCTCGACGGCTATGTGTGGTTCGCCTTCGCGGGCGCGGCCCTGGCGGCCGTGGGCGTCCACGCCGTCGCCGGCGGCGGCCGGGGCGGCGCCACGCCCGTCAAACTCGCGCTCGCGGGCGCCGCCATGAACGCCTTCCTCGCCTCGCTCGTCTCCGGGATCGCCACCACCGACGCCCGCGCCCTGGACGAGTTCCGCTTCTGGCAGGTCGGTTCGCTCAGCGGTCGCGGCACCGAGGTCATCGGCCAGATCTGGCCGTTCCTGCTGGGCGGTCTGGTGCTGGTCGCGGCCACGGCGCGGGGCCTCGACGCCCTCGCGCTCGGCGACGACGCCGCCAAGGGACTTGGCCACAACGTCGGTCTGCTGCGCGCGCTCGGCGCGCTGGGGGCGACCGTGCTGACGGGCGCGGCGGTGGCCGCCGTCGGCCCGATCGCCTTCACCGGCCTCGCCGTTCCGCACCTCGCGCGCGCACTGGTCGGCACCGCCCACCGCTGGGTGCTGCCGGTGGCCGCGCTCCTCGGTCCGGTGATGATCCTCGGCTCGGACGTGATCGGCCGCATCGTCTTCCCGCCCTCGGAGGTACCGGTGGCCGTCATGACCGCCCTGATCGGCGTGCCGTTCCTGATCGCGCTCGTACGGCGCCGCGCGGTGGTGCCCGCATGACCTCCCTGAGCCGTACGAACGACACGAACGACACGAACACCACCCCCGGCACGAGCACCACCGGCAGCACCGGCGGAGCCGGGGCGGCCGTCCGGCGGGCCGCCGTGCGTCCGGCCGGGCACACGGTCCTGCGCGTGGGACGCGCCAGCTTCCTCGTGCACCGCAGAGCGGTCGTCGTCGCGACGGCGCTCGCGGCACTGCTCGCCTGCGCGGTGGTGGCCTCTCTGTGCGTCGGCGAGTCCTTCGTCGCACCCGGGGAGGTCGTCCGCGTGCTGTCCGGCCGCCCGAGCCCCGACGAACTCGTGGTGGGCACGCTGCGCCTGCCCCGACTGGTCGTCGGGCTGCTGGCGGGGGCCGCGTTCGGCGTCGCCGGGGCGCTGGTGCAGACCGTCGCGCGCAATCCGCTGGCCAGCCCCGACGTCATCGGTGTCACGCACGGCGCGGGCGCGGCGACGGTCGCCGCGATGAGCTTCGACGCGGTCGGCCACGGATTCCTGCCGTACGTCTCCGTCACCGGCGGCCTCGCGGCGGCCGTGCTGGTGTACGCCTTCGCGTGGCGGAGCGGGCTGAACTCCGCACGCTTCGTGCTGGTCGGCATCGGTGTGTCCGTCGCACTCGGCTCGCTGACGCAGCTGTTCCTCACCAAGGGCGACTATCTGGTGGCCCAGCAGGCCAAGGTGTGGCTGACCGGCTCCCTCAACGGCCGTGGGTACGAGGAGGCACGCCCCCTCGCGCTCGTCCTGCTGGCCGCGGTCCCGGTGGCGTTGTGGGCGGCGCGCGCCCAGCGCGGCGCGGCCTTCGACGACGACACCGCCACCGCGCTCGGCATGCGTCCGGACCGGGTACGTCTCGGTCTGACCGCGCTCGGTGTCGTCCTCGCGTCGGTGGCGACCGGCGCCGCGGGACCGGTCGACTTCGTCGCCCTGCTCGCCCCGCAGATCGCGCGCCGGCTGACCCGCACCGCGCAGACCCCGCTGCTCTCCTCGGCGTTGACCGGCGCGCTGGTCGTCGTGGTCGCGGACCTGCTGGCCCGCCGCCTGTTCTCCCCGATCGAGCTGCCGGTCGGCGTTCTCACCGCCGCGGTGGGCGCCCCGTACCTGATGTGGCTCATCGTCCGCACCCGCAGCCGTACCGGAGGCATCTCCTCATGAGCAGCCCGCCCGTCAGCCGCCTGTCGGCACACGACCTGACGCTCGCCTACGAGCAACGCACCGTCGTCGAGGGGCTGGACCTGGAGATACCCGACGGCGAGGTCACGGTCGTCGTCGGTCCGAACGCCTGCGGCAAGTCCACGGTCCTGCGGGCGTTGGGCCGTCTCCTGAAACCGCGTGGGGGCTCCGTCCTGCTGGACGGGGCCGAGCTCGCCCGGGTCCCCGCCCGGCAGATCGCCCGGACCATCGGGGTCCTGCCGCAGTCCCCGACCCCGCCGGACGGCATCACCGTCGCCGACCTCGTCGCCCGGGGGCGCCAGCCGCACCAGAAGTGGTGGCAGCAGTGGTCCGAGGCCGACGAACGCGTCGTCACGGACGCGCTGGAGCGTACCGACACGGCCGACCTCCGCGACCGGCCGGTCGACGAACTCTCCGGCGGCCAGCGGCAACGGGTGTGGATCGCCCTGGCCCTGGCCCAGGACACGGACCTGCTGCTCCTCGACGAGCCCACGACGTACCTGGACATCGCGCACCAGGTGGAGGTCCTCGATCTCGTCCGCCGGCTCAACCACGAGCGCGGCCGTACCGTCGTCGCCGTCCTCCACGACCTCAACCAGGCCGCCCGGTACGCCGATCACCTCGTCGCCATGAAGGCGGGCCGGATCGTCGCGCAGGGCCCGCCGGCCGAGGTCGTCACCGCCGAACTGGTCCAGGACGTCTTCGGTCTCTCCTGTGTCGTCGTCCCCGACCCGGTCACCGGCGGCCCGCTCGTCGTCCCCGCCCGGGTGTGGGAGGCGGGACCGCGCTGACCGCCGGCCCGGGCCGCGCACCACGGCCCGTACGGCCCCCTGTCGGCCGCTCACCGCACCGTCCGGCGAACCGGGCGCGGGTGTGGGCGCGGGCCCACCGGGCGACCCGTCTACCCGGCCGCGTACACGTCCTCGACGTACCGCCCGTCGGCGATCAGGCGGTCGAGCCACCGTAGCGGGTCCCCGCCGGGGACCCGGTCCGCGTGCAGCGTGCGGAAGGCGCTCCGTACGCCGGGGGCAGTGCGCGAACCGTCGCCGCACACGTACACCCGGGCTCCGGACTCCAGCGGGCCCCACACCTCGTCCGCCTCGGCGGCGATCCGGTGCTGCACGAATCCGGTGCCCGCGGCGGCGACCGCGCTGAAGGCCGGGCGCAGGGACACCGCTCCGGCGGCCTCGGCGGCCCGGAGTTCGTCGGCGTGCAGATAGGAGGAGATCGAGTACGAGCGGGGGCGCGGCGGGGTGAACAGGTCGAGCAGCGCGGGCCGGTCGAGCGCGCCGGGCAGCGCGGGGTGCCCCTCGATCGTCTCGACCAGGGTGCGCGGGTCGGCCGCCGGGGTCCCGTCGACGGCCGCCGCGGCGGCGAGGGCCGCGCTCTCCGGTGGACACGGGTCGGCGGCGGCGAGCGCGGAGAGCTGGCGGGCGGTCGGGCGGGTCTGCAACTCGACCTGATGGGACAGCAGATGACGCGCCGTCACCGGCCGGTCCACTGCCGAGCCGTCGCGGCGGGCACGGCCGGCCCCGATGTCGAGGAGCGCGTCGGGGTCGAGACCGAGGGCGGTGACGATCCGTGCCACGAGGGCCGGGTCGTCGACGGGGAGCACCGTGCGGTGGTGGCCGTACGGGTGCCGGGCGCGCGCGGGGACGTGCCGGCCGCCCGAGCAACGCGCCTCCACGGCCGAGACACGGGTGCTGCAGCTGCTCGCCGGGGTGCCGCCACCGCGCGCGCCGCCCGGGAGACGGGCCTGACGGCGTCACCTACCGTCTCCGGCGCCTGTCCGAGCGGTGGGGAGCGGCCGACCCGTACGGAACCGGTCGCCCGCGCCTACGCGCTCGGCGTGCTGGGCGTGCTGGGCGCCGGGAGTGTGGCCGCCCACCGCCGTCCCCGCGCCCTGAGCCGCGGCGCGGGGCATCGGCCGGTCCCGTCCTGTCCCCGCCCGGGACCGCCCGGGACCGCCCAGGTGAGGCAACGGGATGAAGCCCGGACCCGTTCGGACGCGTTCCGGCACGTCCTCTCGCTCGGTCGGTCCCCTTTGGCTTGTGTGAGTCCCGACATTCCGGTCGCCCCACGACGCCCTGGCAGGGTGCGCGGCGGCATGCTCCGGACACACGTTCCCGCAGGAGGTTTGGTGAGATCGTCACATCGGTGTGCGAGCCTGGCGGCGGTGGGAGGCCTGGCCGGCTCCCTGGTTCTGGGCGCTTCCGTCTCGTCGTCCGCGGCCCCCGCGGACAGGGACGGTGGCCGTCCGGGTGCCGCGGCGCACGCCTGGCCCGTCGACCCGGCGTCGTCGGCGGCGGATTCGTCCGCGCGACTGCTGTCCGGGCTCGGCGGGCCCGTCCAGCCGCGGGCGTGCAGGGGGCTGGTGCCCGCGCCCATCGCGCCGGCGCTGCGCCCGTACTTCTTCTGCGGTGACTGGCGGCTCGGCCCCAAGCGGCTGCCGACGCGGGGAGAGCTGGGGAGGATCCTCCACCGTTACGACCGGCTCGGCGGTCTCACGGCCGTGCGGTTCCTGGACCGTTGGTGGGACCCGGCCGCCGACTCGGGCCAGGGCGACTGGCGTTACCCGCCGGACGACGGCTACACGCACCGGAACCAGACGGTGCTCGCCGCTCCCTACACGCTCCGCAAGGGACTGAAGCTGGACCGGTTCGGCGGCGAGGCGGGCCGGTTCCTCGCCCCGCTGGGCACCACGTACGGCAAGCGCTCGATCCCGCCGTCGAGCCTCAACACCATGGACCCGCGCTACCCGTACGACTACCACGTGTACAAGGTGGCCAAGCCGGTCACGGTGTGCGCCGGAAAGACGGCCCCCGGGTTCGAGCAGCCGGGCCTGGGCACCCAGTTCGTGACGTCCAGTCAGTTCTGCCCGGACATCCCGCGCACCACCGTGGGTGACCTGGTGCGGAACGGCACCCTGGTGCGGATCAACAGGTAGTCCCGCTCTCCGCGACCACGCAGGATCCCGCTGAAGCCGGGCCCGGTCATCTCCGGGCCCGGCTTCGGCCCTGAGAAAGGACCGACGTCATGGACCGGTTCATGCTGTGCCGGGCCCTGCGGGCCGCCGGAGTTCCGTCCGGCTACTACGAGATCCCGGACTGCCCCGGTGAACACCGCGCGGCGGACCGCTACTTCCTGGAGGAACACGACGGCGAGTGGCTGGTCGGCGTCCACGAGCGGGGACGGCGGGATGTCTTCGAACGGTTCACCGACGAGACCCGGGCGTGCGAATGGCTCTACGACCGCCTCGTCGACGAGGCACCGGCCCCCGAGCCCGATCGGCCGCACGGCACGGCGGGATGAGCCACGACCGCTCACCCGCCTCGGACCACCGGGCACCCGCCCCGGTGCACCGGTCACGGACCGGGGACCTCGGTCCCGCGCCCACGGACTCGCGCCCACCGGCGCCCGGGCGCTCCCCGGCCCCGTACTCCTCCAGCCCGATCCGCGGGATGCCCGCCATGGCGCCGGAGACCATGCGCGCGACGATGCCGACGGAACCGGTGGTGGCCGCCGTGAGGACGGGCCCGAACACGGCGCCGGGGAGCACGGTGGTCAGTTCGGTCGGGCCGGTGTGACCGGCCATGAAGTCCCACGCGGCCCGCTCCGCGAGCGTCTTCGCGCGGCGGTAGGGGATCAGCGTGGGGTCGTCGGGGTCGGTCCACAGCGTCTCGTCGGTCACGCCCTCCGTGGCGTAGGACGACGGGCTCGCGGCGTTGGCCGCGGAGGTCATCACGACACGCCGGACCCCGGCCCCGGTCGCCGCCCGCAGCACCCGCAGCGCGCCGTCGCGGGCCGGGGCGATGACCGCGTCCGGGTCGCCGGGGGCGGCGGCGCCGAGCGGGGACGCCACGTGCAGTACCCGGTCGACGCCCTTGACGGCGGCGTCCCAGCCCTCGTCCGCCGTCAGGTCGGCCGTCGCGAAGCGCAGCCGTCCCGCCGGGTCGACGACGCTCGACACCGCGTCGAGGACGGCCCGCTTCTTCGCCTCGTCCCGGACGGTGGTGCGCACCTCGTAGCCGCCGCGCAGCAGCTCGGCGATGCACCAGCCCGCGATGTAGCCGCTGCCGCCGGTCACCAGAACCACTTCGGCCATGGCCGTTCTCCCCTTCGTCGGACGGGTGTGGGAAAATGAAACGGAAGCCCCTCCGTTACGGTCACGAACGTACCGGAAGCCCTTCCGTTTCGCAATCCGCACTGAACGGACCACCGACACCCGTGAACTCGCTGCCACCGAAGCCGACACGTTCCGACGCCCTCGGCAACCGGGCGCGCATCCTGGCCGCCGCCACCGAGGCGCTCTCGGCGTCCACCAGCGCCTCCATGACGTCCATCGCCAAGCAGGCCGGGGTGGGGGTCGGCACCCTGTACCGGCACTTCCCGACCCGGGAGGCCCTCGTCGTCGAGCTCTACCACCAGGAGATCCAGAAGCTCATCGACCTCGCCCACACCCTGGCGGGCTCGCGCCCCCCGCTCGTGGCCCTGCGCGGCTGGTTCGACGAGGTCGCCCGCTACGGGCAGCTCAAGTACGGCGTGGCCGAGGTCATCCACGCGGCGACGAACGGCGGTCTCGACGACGAGCACTACGAACCCTTCCTCGGAGCCATCACCGCCCTGCTCGACGCGGGCGCCGCCGAGGGCACTCTGAAGCCGGGGACCGACCCGGAGGACGTGCTCCTGCAGCTCAGCGTGTTGTGGCGGATCCCGCCGGGGGAGGGCAGCCAGGCACGGGCGGCGCGGATCCTCGACCTCGTGGCCGACGGGCTCCGCAGCCGCCCGGCGGAGACTCCCTGACCCTCACCGGACGACGGGTCCCCTCCGCCCCTCACCCGCTTCCGCCCGCACTCACATCCCGTCCCGCACGGTGAGCACGATCTTGCCGCGGTGCTCCCGGCGCTCCAGGCGCTCGTGCGCGTCCCGTGCCCGCTCCAGGGGGAACACCGCCTCCACCGGCACCCGGTACCGGCCCGCCGCGACCCGCTCAGCGAGTTCCCGCAGGTCCGCGCGGGGGTCGTAGCCGTGGATCTGCAGGTTGGTGAGCTGGAAGCCGAGGACGGACGCGTTCTTCGGGTAGAAGTCACGGGTGTCGACGACGCTCGGCTCCAGCGCCACGTTGGCGAGGGCGACCACCCGTCCGCCGTGGCCGACCTCGCGCAGGCTCCGCCCGAAGGCGGGGCCGCCCACGGCGTCGAGGACGATGTCCGCACCGCGCCCCCCGGTCAGCCGCAGCACCTCGTCGACCTCGGCGTCGTCGGGGTGCGCGGAGGTGTCCAGGATCTCCTGGGCGCCGAACCCCGCCGCCCAGGCGGTCTTCTCCGGTGAACCGGCCGACGCGATGACACGGGCACCCGCACCGGCCGCGATCTGCACCGCCGCGGTCCCCACCCCGCTCGCCGCGGCCTTCACCAGCACCGTCTCCCCCTCGGTCACCTTCGCCAGCCGGAGCAGGCAGTACCAGGCGGACAGCCAGGCCACGGGCAGTGTCGCGGCCTGCGTCAGCTCGACGCCCGCCGGCAGCACGGTCACCCGCTCGGCCGGGACGACGACCAACTCGGCATAGAAACCCGGGGCGTTCACCCCGTCCAGGGCCATGACCCGCTGCCCGACGCCGACCCCGGTCACCCCCTCCCCCACGGCCACCACGACGCCGGACGCCTCGACACCCGGAATCAGCGGCGGACGGCCCGCCCGGTGGTAGACCCCGGCCCGTACGAGCGCGTCCGCCCGGTTCACGCCGGCGGCCGCGACCCGTACCAGCACCTGACCGGGGCCCGCCACCGGGTCCGGCACCTCCACCGGAACCAGCACCTCGGGCCCGCCGAACTCGTCGATCCGCACCGCGCGCATACCGCATCCGCTCCCTCGAAGACGCACCGGAGCACCTCGCGCCGGACGGGCGCGTTCACTGACACCGGTTGAAGTGGTGTCACTTTGCGACACCTCATGAACAGGTGTCAAGGCGCTAGACTCGGGACCATGCCCGCAGCCCCCGCCCCCGATCCGCAGACGGCGTTCCCCTTCATCGGCGGCCGCCCCGCCCTGAACTTCGTCGCCACGCTCGGCAAACGGCACACCGAGCCGCTCGAGCGGCTCCCGGACCCCGAATCACTCGCCCGCTGGATCACCGAGGCGGGCCTGGGCACGGGAGCGGACGACGGGCCGGTACGGATCGGCGAGGCCGACCTCGTCCGCGCCCGCGCGCTGCGCGAGGCCGTCCACCGCCTCGTCCACGCCGCGCTGCGCGAGGCCGCCCCTGACCCCGCCGACGTCGCGCGGGTGAACGAGGCCGCGGCCCTGCCCGACCTCGCGCCCCAGTTCGCCGAGCCCCACGACGGCGCCTCCGGCCCGGCCCTGCGCTGGACGGCCGCCCGTCCCGGCCCCGCGGCACTGGCCACCGTGGCGAGGGACGCCGTCCTCCTGATCAGCGGCCCTCTGCTCGGGAGGGTCAAGGAGTGCGAGAACCCCACCTGCTCCCTGCTCTTCCTCGACGACTCACAGGCCCGCCGGCGCCGCTGGTGTTCCATGGACCGCTGCGGCAACCTCGCCAAGGTGGCGGGCTACCGTGCGCGCGGCCGCACCGCGTCCACCCGCTGAGCGTCCACGTCCCACCTCATCCACGTCTCACCGCATCCGCGCCCACCCGCCGGACGGCGGCCCGTCCCCGTACGGTGAAGGGGCGCCCCCGCGAAGGAGAGACCCCCGTGAGACCTCCGTGGCGGCGGACCCACGGACCGGCACGCCCCTGACACCCGCGCGCCGGGGACGGCGCGCCGCCGGGGGTACGTCCGGGCAGATCAGGGCAGGGACCCGACCACGACAAATTTCGCTTCGTTGCGGACAGTTATGGTCCTCGATCCGCACGTTCGGTACAGCAGCGAAAGGGGAAAAGGCCAAGGATGCGAGACGTACGTGGTGTGTGGGACCTGGTGGGACCACAGTTCCGGAAGTGGCACCAGGAACCCGTGGTCGTCCAGTCCGTGCGGTCGGCCGCGGCGGCGAGCATCGCGTATGTGATCGCGGTCCGGCTCAGCCCCGAGCCCGCGCCGCTCACGGCCCCGCTCACCGCGCTCCTCGTCGTACAGGTCACGCTCTACTCCACCCTCACCACCGGCATCCGCCGGGTGAACTCCGTGGTGGCCGGTGTCGTCGTCGCCATCGGCTTCAGTCTGCTCGTGGGCCTGACCTGGTGGAGCCTGGCGCTCCTCATCCTCGCCTCACTGGCCGTCGGCCATCTGGTCCGGGTCAGCGAGTTCGTGCCCGAGGTGGCGATCAGCGCCATGCTCGTCCTCGGCGTGACCAGGGTCGGGGACACGGCCTGGGCCAGGGTCCTGGAGACGGTGATCGGCGCGGTGGTCGGCCTCGGCTGCAATCTGCTGTTCGCTCCGCCGGTCTGGGTCGGGGCGGCGGGCCAGTCCATCGAGGACCTGGCGCGGCGCGTACGCCAGTTGATGCTGCGCATGGGAGAGGAGGCGGCGGGCCGCACCCCCGTGGCGCACGCCACCGCCCGGCTGCACGAGGCACGGCGCCTGGACCACGACATCGTCGGGGTGGACGCGGCGCTCCGGCAGGCCGAGGACAGTCTGAAGCTCAATCCGCGCGTCCGCGAAGGCCTGCTGCACCGGATCGTGCTGCGCACCGGACTCGACACGCTGGAGATCTGCACGGTGGTGCTGCGGGTGCTCGCCCGCACCCTCACCGACCTCGCCAAGGAGCGCGATCCCGAGCCCCTGTTCGAGCCGCAGGTCGGCGCCGTACTTGAGCAGCTGCTGAGCGAGGTCGCCGACGCCGTGGTCAGCTTCGCCGTCCTGGTGACCACGGACGTCAGCCAGAACGCCGAGTCGGCCGAGACCCGGCTCGCCGCGGAGCTGGCCACGGCGTCGGCGACCCGCGACAAACTCGCCCAGCTGCTGCTCGAAGGGGTCCAGCGCGACGCCCGTCAGTGGCAGCTGCACGGTGCCGTCCTCACCGAGGTCAACCGCATCCTGGACGAGCTCGACACGGAGCACCGCTCGCGGCGTCTGATGGAGGAACTCGACCGCGGGGCGCGTGAACAGCGCGAGCGCCGCCCGCAGCTCACCCGGCTCCGCGCGCGCCTGCGCGTCCCGCTGCCGCGCCGGAGCCGGAGCCGGAACCGTCCGGCGGGCTCGCGGCGTTCTCCCTGAGAAGCCCGCGCCACTCCGGGGGACGCGGCGCCGACGACGAGGGGGAGCTCGGATGACCGAGGACACCGTGCGGATCGAGGAGAACTCGCTGCTGCTGCCGGGCGGGGTGCGGATCCGTTTCATGCGGACGCTGCGGCTGCCCGAGACGGGGACGCACGGACTGCCGCCCGGCCTCGGGGAGTTCCCGCTGCGCCGCGTCGAGGACCATGCGGACACGGTGCCCGCCGAGTGGCGTGCGCGCGGCGGGGTGATGCTGCCGGTCTATCTGCGCGAGGCCATGTGGCTCAGCTTCGCGGGTTCGGCGGAACCGGCCGCGCTGCAGGTCGGGGTGGGCAAGGTGTGCGCGATCTCGGGCGAGCCGTGGAGCCCGCGGCTGTCCCTGAGCCCGCAGAATCACGTGGTGCTGCCGCGGCAGCCCTGGCTGGACGGCATCAATTCCGGCAAGGGGAAGGTCCGCCAGTTCGTGGCCGTGCCCCTCGGGCTGGGGGCCACGGTCGAGGGGCAGGTGACCGGCGAGGAGGTGTGGGGTGGCATCCAGCTGCAGTCGTTCCCGCTCCGTGCGCCGGAGCTCGCGCGGTGGCGCGAACAGGAGCGTCGAAGGGCCGAGGCCGCCCGGTCGGCGGGGACCCTGGCCGGCTACGGGGCTCCTCCCCCGGCGCCCGGCGCCCTGCCGGCCCCCATGGCCGCTCCCGCCGCCGCGCCCCGGTCGGGAAACGCGCCGGCCATGGGGCTCGGGGTCGGCGGCTCGATGCGCCAGGAGATCTACCGCTCGGACCGGCCCCTCGGCGCCTGGGCCGAACACCCGGCCGGACGGGTGTTCGTCCACCTCGTGACGCCTCCCGAGTGGCGGCGCGTCACGGGCGAGGATCCGCCGCCGTCACCGGTGGACCGCGCGGCCTACACCCGCGCCGGGCTGCCCTGGTTCGAGTACTACGACCAGGACGCCGTGGACGTGGCCCCCACCGGCACACTCGGCGCGGTGCAGCCCGTCGGCGAGTGGCTCGGCGCCGACCACGAGCCCTGGCAGACACCCTCGCCGGACCAGGTGGTCCAGCTCGGGGACGCACCGGGCAAACCGGTCACGGACGGTGACTGGTAGGAATCGGCGCGTGTCGGGTCCCGCATCCCGTCCGGCTCTGTCTTTGCGCCGCGCGGGGGCGGCGGGCCATGGTGGGTGTCACGGCTGAGGCGACCGACACCCGAGGTGCAGGCATGAACAGTGGTGCAGAAGCGGCACGCGGCACGGGCGGCGGCTGGAGCAGGCGCCGGTTCGTCGGGGCGCTGGCGGGAGCCGTCGCGGCGACGGCGCTGCCCGCTCCGGCGGCGCCGCGCGCCGAGCCCGCGGACGCCGCGACGGCGCCGTCCGTCGGCTCGCCCCCGACCGGCGGGCCGGCCTCCCCCGCCGGGGAGGAATCCGCGCGCCGCACGCCGGCCCCCGCCGCCCGCCCGCTGTTCATCGGCACGTACACCTCGGTCGAGGGCGGCGGGAAGGGCATCGGACTGGCCACGTACGACCCCGCGACGGGCGCCGTCGAGGGGACCGGCACGGTGACCGGCGTCGCCGACCCCTCGTACCTCGCCGTGCACCCGGACGGCCGCACCCTGTACGCCGTCGACGAGCGGCCCGCGGGCCGGGTGACCGCCGTGCGGCTCGCGGACCACAAGGTGCTCGGCACCCGCAGCACCGGAGGCTCGGGCCCCTGCCATCTGTCCGTGCACCCGAGCGGACGCTGGCTTCTGAGCGCCAACTACGGCTCGGGCAGTGTCGCCGTGCACCCCATCGGCGCCTCCGGCGCGCTCGGCGAGCGCACGGCCCTGGTCACGCACACCCGCCCGGCTCCCGGCCCCGGCCAACAGGGGCCGCACGCCCACCAGTTCCTCACCGGCCCGGACGGCAGCCATGTCCTCGCCGTCGACCTCGGCACCGACACCGTCTACACCTACCGCCTGGACACCTCCGAGGGGACACTCGCCGAGGTCTCCCAGGCGCACACCCGTCCGGGCGCGGGCCCGCGCCACCTCACCTTCCATCCCGGCGGCCGCTTCGCCTATCTCGCCAACGAGGTGGACAACACGGTCGTGGTCTGCGGGTACGACGGGAAGAGCGGGCGGCTCACCCCGGGGAAGCCGCAGTCGACGGGCACGGGAACCGGCACCAACTACCCGGCGCAGTTCCTGGTGACGTCGGACGGCGCGTACGCCTATCTGGCCAATCGCGGTGCCGACTGTCTGACGCGGTACGCGGTCGAGGCGGACGGCGCGCGGCTGAGGCTCCTCGACACGGTGCCGGCCGGCGGCGACTTCCCGCGCCAGATCGCCTTCTCCCCGGACGAGCGGCTGCTGTTCGCGGCGAACCAGCGCTCCGGCACGGTCAGCGTCTTCCATGTCGACGGCGCGAACGGTGATCTCAAGCTCGCGGGCAAGCCGTTCGCGTCACCCGTCGCCGTCTGCGCGCTGCCGCTGTAGGGCGCGCGGGCGGGCGGCCGTGCTCGCCTGCGTGAGCAGTACGTGCATCCGTTCGGTGAGCTGGGAGACGTCGTCGGCGGGCGCGCGGAAGGGCAGGCGCACGTCGCCGTCGCCACGTACCCGCTCGATGCGCAGGGTCAGTCCGTGCCGGTCGACGGCGAGCGGCTGGACACGGACCGCGCCGTGCAGGCTCTCGGGCTCGACGAGACGGGTCAGCCGCTCGACGGCGTCGGGGTGCGCGTCGGCGAGGTGGGTGAGCAGGGCGGCCTCGGCCGTGGCCAGCGGATCGGAGGAGGCGGCGGCGAACTCGTCGAGACCGACCACGACGGCGCCGGACGCGTCGCGCAGCACGACACGCGAGGCCCGGAACTCGGGGCGCCCCGCCCGCACCGCGAACCAGCCGGCCATCCAGAGGCGGGTGCGGATCCGGCGGCGTACCGGAACGGGCGCGACGTCCGCGAACTCCAGGACCGCCTGCGGCTCACCGCGGGGAGCGCAGACGGCGGCGGCGAGCAGCGCGCTGTCGTCCGGTACCTGCAGCAGGACCCTGCCGTCCGTGGTGACGGAGTGCGCGCCGACGAGTTCCTCCCGGCCGCCCTCGGCGGTCACGGCGCAGGACCAAGCCGCGGCGAGCACCGAGCGGGCGCGCTCGGCCACGGCGGGCGCGGCCGTCCAGACATGACGGTCACCCATTCGGTCACCCATCCCAACCTCCATTAGGTAAGCCTTGCCTAACCTACCGAAGATCCGGGTGTACGCCAACCGTGCCGCGTCCACGGCACGCCGGGGAACTAGCCGGCGATCGCTCCCAACAGCGCCCGCGCACAGAGGTCGCGCAGCTGTTCCCGCGTCAGCTCCGCCCCCCGCAGCCACTCCAGACACACGGCCGTGGTGAACGCGAGCCAGCCGCGCACCGCGATCCGCAGGTCGGGCCGCTCCACCGCCGCGCGGCCGAAGTCGGGGTCCGCCGCGAGCGCCTCCAGGATCTGCCGCTCCTGCTCGGCCAGCACCCGCCGGTAGACCGCGCGCACCGCCTGGTCACCCGCCGCGTCGGCCCGGTGGAAGGCGCGGAAGCCGTGGGCGTGCGTCTCGACGTACGCCAGGAAGGTGTCCAGACCGGCCCCGAGCTGCTCCCGCACGGCGACCCCGGGCACCGCCGCCGTCATGCGCAGCATGCGCTCGCTCTCGCGCTCCACGACCGCCCCGAAGAAGTCCCGTTTGGTCGGGAAGTAGTGATAGAGGAGACCACGCGACACCCCCGCGATCTCGGCGACCTGCTCGATCCACACCTCGTCGTACGGGCTCTCCGAGAACAGCCGCGCGCCCACCGACAGAAGCTGCTCCCGACGCTCCCCGGTGCTGAGCCGACGGCGCGGACGCTCCTCCCGCTCCCCCCGATTCCCGGTCATGCCCGCACCTTACTTGACGTCGGTTCAACAACGGGAACAGACTGGAATCCGTTGTTGAACCCGCGTACAACAGAGCCGAACGGCCGCAGGCACAAGGGAGATCGCGTGATGGCGGAGACGACGGGGGCCACGCTGCCCAAGGGGTTCCGCAGTGCCGAGCTGGGCTGGCCCGAACTGCGCCGCATCCCCCATCCGCCGCACCGCGTCCCGGTCCTCGGCGATGTGATCGGCTCCAACGTCCGCTCGCCGCTGCAGGATTCGATGCGCTTCGGACGACAACTCGGGCCGATCTTCCGGCGCCGGGCCTTCGGCAAGGAGATCGTCTTCGTGTGGGGCGCGGACCTCGCGGCCGAACTCGCCGACGAGGCCCGGTTCGCCAAGCACGTGGGACTCGGCGTCGCCAACCTCCGGCCGGTCGCCGGGGACGGGCTGTTCACGGCCTACAACCACGAGCCGAACTGGCAGCTGGCGCACGACGTGCTGGCCCCCGGGTTCAGCCGCGAGGCCATGGAGGGCTACCACCCGATGATGCTGGCCGTCGCCGAGCGGCTGACCGACCGCTGGGACGCCGAGCGTGCCGCCGGACGCGCGGTCGACGTGCCCGCCGACATGACGAAGCTGACCCTGGAGACGATCGCCCGCACCGGTTTCGGCCACGACTTCGGCTCCTTCGAGCGCTCCCGGCCGCATCCCTTCGTGACCGCGATGGTCGGCACCCTGACCTACGCCCAGCGGCTCAACGTGCTCCCGGCGCCGCTCGCACCCGTGGTGCTGCGCGGTGCCACCCGGCGCAACGCGGCGGACATGGCCTACCTCAACCGCACCGTCGACGCGCTGGTGGCGGCCCGCCGGGGAAGCACCGGCGAAGGGGACCTGCTCGACCGCATGCTGGAGACCGCCCACCCGGAGACCGGGGAACGGCTGACGCCCGAGAACATCCGCCGTCAGGTCATCACGTTCCTGGTGGCGGGACACGAGACGACCTCGGGCGCGCTCTCCTTCGCCCTGCACTACCTCTCCCGGCACCCGGGCATCGCCGCCCGCGCCCGGGCCGAGGTGGACCGGGTCTGGGGCGACACACCCAGGCCGGGCTACGACCAGGTCGCCAAGCTGCGGTACGTACGCCGGATCCTCGACGAGTCGCTGCGGCTGTGGCCGACGGCGCCCGCCTTCGCGCGCGAGGCCCGGGAGGACACGGTGCTGGGCGGGGTCCACCCGATGCGGCGGGGGGCGTGGACCCTGGTCCTGACGACGATGCTGCACCGCGATCCGGATGTCTGGGGAGCCGACGCCGAGGCCTTCGACCCGGACCGGTTCGACGCACGGGCGGTACGCTCCCGGCCCGGCCACACCTTCAAGCCGTTCGGGACCGGCGCGCGCGCCTGCATCGGCCGTCAGTTCGCGCTGCACGAGGCGACCCTGGTCCTCGGGCTGCTGCTGCGGCGCTACGAACTGCGCCCCGAGCCGGACTACCGGCTGCGGATCGCCGAGCGGCTCACGCTGATGCCGGAGGGGCTGCGGCTGCACCTCGACGAGCGAGTGCCCGCGCCGGACTCAACCCGCGACCGTCCAGTGATCCGGTCGGCGGACTGACCTCGGCAGCCTGGTGCCGGGGCCGCCCCGGGCCGCGTTCACCTGGGGCTGGGTCAGGAAGAACGCCCCGGTCAGATCGGCGTCCGTGAGATCGGTGTCCCGCAGGTCGGCGCCGATCAGGTCCGCGCCGCGCAGATCCGCGCCCGTGAGGTCGGCGGCGATCAGGTACGCACCGCGCAGGTCCGCGCCCCGCAGATCCGCGCCCCGGAGACGGGCACCCATCAGGTCGGCGCCACGGCGGTCCCTCTTCCGGCCGTTCTTCCCGCGTCCGGCCCCCGCCCGCACCAGTTCGCTGGTCCGCAGCAGCAGGACGTTGACCTCCTGCCGGTGTGCGCCGACGTCCAGCTCCCCCAGTTCCCCGGGCGTCAGGCGGGTCAACCGCTCGGTCGTGGCGAGCGCCCGGCGGACGTCGGCGTGCACCGGGCCGGCCGCGGGCAGCGTGAGCGTCTCGTTCAGGTACCAGAGCAGTTCGTGGAGTCCGCGGACGACCGGGAACACGTCGAACACGCGCCGGGCGTGCTCCTTCGGGAGGGAGCGCCAGTCCTGCCCGCCGAAGGTCACCTGGGAGACCTTCTGCCCGGCGCCGAAGCAGTCGTAGACCGTGCAGCCCGTGAAGCCCTTCCGGCGCAGCCGCGTGTGGATCCCGCACCGGGAGTCCTCCGCCAGGTTGGGGCACGGCTTCCCGGCGTCCTTGTCGATCGCGAAGTCGGCCGAGCGGGCGAAGGGCAGCGCGACGCAGCACAGCCCGAAGCACTCACCGCAGTCGGCCCGCAGCTCCCGGAGCCGGTCCGTCGCTGTTCCGCTCTCTTCCCGCATGCCCACCAGCCTACTGACCGGCGGAGAAGGGTCTGGACCGGCCCGATGTCCGCCGCGGTCCCTTCACCGGCTGAGGGTCAGCCGGTGAACGGCGAGAGGTCCAGCCGGGCCAGCCGTTCGGGGTCGGACAGGATGTACATCCCGGCGATCCTGCCGTCCGTGACGGTGACGCCCATCACCGCCAGCGGCACTCCCCCGGGCGCCGTGACGACGCCGAGCGCACCGCCCACGAGCGCGAGCCGCGAGGAGTCCGCGAACTGCCGGAACATGAGCGCCTGCCGGGCGACGGACGCGGCGCCGCGCACCAGCTTGGACGCGGCCGCGCCGCCGACCAGTCCACCGGAGTCGGCGCGGAGCACGACCTCGGGGTCGAGCACGGCGAGCAGCGCCTCGAAGTCTCCCGCGCGTGAGGCCGCGAGGAAGGCGTCGAGGACCTCCTTCTGCCGAGCGAGATCGGGTTCGGGCTCAGGGGAGGCACCCCGGACGCGACGCCGGGCGCGGCTGGCGAGCTGCCTGGTCGCGGCCGAGGAGCGGCCCACGACGGGCGCGATGTCGTCGAAGGGCACCGCGAACATGTCGTGCAGCACGAACGCGAGCCGCTCGGCTGGCTCCAGTGTCTCCAGCACCACGAGCAGCGCGAGCCCGACCGAGTCGGCCAGCAGCGCCTCCCGCTCGGGATCGACCCGGTCCAGGGGGCTCACGACCGGATCGGGGACGTGGGTGTCCATCGGCTCCTCGCGGCGCGCGACGCGGGAGCGCAGCAGGTCCAGACAGACCCGGCCCGTCACGGTGGTCAGCCAGGCCGGCAGGTTCCTGATGTCGCCCGCGTCGGTCCGGCTCAGCTTCAGCCAGGTCTCCTGCACCGCGTCCTCGGCCTCGCTGAGCGAGCCGAGCATCCGGTAGGCCACCGCTCGCAGCCGGCCCCTGTGCTCCTCGAACCGTTCGGCGAGAAGCCTTTCGTCGTCGCCCGCCCGTTCCACCGGTCCTACTCGTCCCGCCCGTTCCACCGGTCCCCCTCCCCACCGCACGCCCCACCGCGCGGAATCGTCCGCCGTGCCGGGCGGCCGTGCCGAGCCGCGTGCCGAGCCGCCGAACCGGACCATCGTTCCAGGCCGCCGGTCCGGGGCGTCCGTCCGGGCCGCAGGTCCGGGGCGCCGGCCCGCCGATCCCGACGTGCCACCGAACCGGCCACCGCGCGCACCCGAACCGGCCACCGCGCACCCGAACCGACCGCCGCACCCGGGCGGGACGTCGGTCCGCGAGGTGCCGAACATCCGCGCCCCCACGCAACTCTGACAATGCGTCAGGAAGGCAGGGGACCTCAGACCTCGTCGCGCGCCAACGCCAGCAGCCGGTCCAGGACCCGCGGTCCGCCGGCCCGTACGCCGTCGTGCTCGAACTCGTCGGTCACCCAGGTGCGCAGACCACCGATGGCGCGGGCCGTGCGCAGCGCGTGCCCGGTGTCGACGTACATGTCGTCGTGGTAGACGGCCGCGGCCACCGGGACCTCGTTGACGGCGAGCCGGGCCGGGTCGTACAGCGGCCGCCAGTCGGTGCGGGCGGCCAGCTCCTCGGCCGTCTCGCGCAGCGGGCGCAGCGCGGGATCGGTCTCGAACATCCAGGGGTGCACGGACTCGCCGGTGAACAGCAGCGGTCCGTCGTCCGCGAGCGTCTTGGCCGCGTCGAACTGCGGGAACTCGGCGCGCACCCGCTCGGCCGACCAGGCGGTGGGCCGGTCGTCCTGCCCGTAGATCGCCTCGTGGACCAGGGCGTACAGCGGGTGGCCCGCGTAGGAGAGCAGCCCCTGCACCTCCTCCTGGAAGGCGTCGGAGAGGGCGAGCCCCTGCGGGGTGCGGACGAAGGCCTCCTCCAGGAGGTAGTGGAGACGGTGGCTGCCCTCGCTGCCGCCGAGGAGGATGCCGAGCGACTGGAAGGCCTCGACGGTGAGGCGGTAGCCACCGCTCAGCACCGGTTCGTGCCGCAGGAGGTACTCGGCGATCTGCCGGGCCCGCTCCACGTCCTGGGGGTAACGCGCGTAGTGCGCGGCCACTTTGCGTTCGATACGGGGGTACGCGGCCCGGTAGACGTCGTCCGCGTGCGCGTCCAGTCCGGGCAGTCCGCCGGTGACCAGGGCCGCGCGCAGGCCTTCGGGGGCCGTCGAGAGGTAGTTCACCGTGCAGAAGCCGCCGAAGCTCTGGCCCAGCACGGTCCAGGGCGCGCCGCCGGTGAGGCGCGGGCGGATGGCCTCGCAGTCGCGGACGATCGAGTCGGTGCGGAAGTGCGTGAGGTAGTCCGCCTGCTCGCGGGGGCCGCCGCGCAGCGGAAGCGTCTGGCGGTTGGCGGGCGTGGAGTGGCCGGTGCCGCGCTGGTCGAGCAGCAGCACGCGGAACTCCTTGAGCGCGCGGCCGAGCCAGGCCTGCTTGCCCACGAAACGGTTGGCGCCGAAGCCGGGGCCGCCCTGGAGGTAGAGCAGCCAGGGGAGGTCCTGGTGCGCCTTCTCGCTCGCGACGACCGCGCGGGCGAACAGCTGGATGCTCTCCCCGGCCGGCTCGTCGTGGTCGAGAGGCACGGTGAAGCGGTGGTCCGTGAGGACGACACCGGGCTGACGGTAGCTGACGGTCAACGGAACTCCCCAGACGTACGGATTCCAGGCTGCGTCCCAGTTGACCACATGGTCCGCGCCCGGCCGAGGCCGGGGATCAAGAAACGTACTGAACCGCCGCTCAGCACCGGGCGAGGGTGGATCAGCGTGCCGACAGGCTGGAGCGGCGTACCACCAGCTCGGGCTGGAGCACCACGCGCCGGTGCTCGTGCGGCACCGGAGCCGTCTCGGCCTCCGTCTCCTCCAGCAGCAGCTCGGCGGCGAGGGCGCCCATGGTCATGGCCGGCTGGCGCACCGAGGTGAGCGGGACGGCCGCCGCGGCGGCGAACTCGATGTCGTCGTAGCCGACGATCGCGAGGTCGTCGGGGACACCGACGCCCGCCGCGTACATGGCCTGCAGCACACCGAGGGCGAGCAGGTCGTTGGCGCAGAAGACCGCGGTCGGGCGCACGGCCAGGCCGAGGAGCCGGGCTCCGGCGTCCCGCCCCGCGGCCACGTCCAGGCGCTCCGTCGGCAGCTCCCTGAGCGCGGTGGGCGGCAGCCCCGCCTCGGCCAGCGCGCTCAGCGCGCCGGTGCGCCGGTCGGTGACCTGGTTCAGCCCCGGGGGGCCGCTGACGTACGCGATCGAGCGGTGACCCGCGTCGACGAGGTGCCGTACGGCCAGCGCGCCGCCCGCCACGTCGTCGACCGAGACCGAGCACTCGGTGGTGCCCTCGGCGACCCGGTCGACCAGGACGAAGGGGATGCCGTTGCGGCGGAAGGTCTCGATGTTGCGTCCCGTCGCGTCGGCTGGGGTGAGCAGCACCCCGCGGACCCGCTGCTCGGCGAAGAGCGACAGGTAGTCGGCCTCCTCGCTCGCGCTCTGCGCGCTGTTGCAGACCATCACGCCGAGCCCGGCCTTCCGCGCGGCCCGCTCGGCGCCGCGCGCCACGTCGACGAAGAACGGGTTGCCCATGTCGAGGACGAGCAGGCCCATGATCCGGCTGCGCCCGGCCCGCAGCTGGCGCGCCGACTCGCTGCGGACGTAGCCGAGGCGGTCTATGGCCGACTGGACCCGCGCGCGGGTCTCGGAGGCCACCGTGTCCGGGCGGTTGATCACGTTGGAGACCGTGCCCACGGAGACTCCGGCGGCGCGGGCGACGTCCTTGATACCCACCGACTGAGCCATCAGGCAGGAACCTCCAGGTAGACGAGAAGCGGCGGGAGGGCCTTCACATTACCCGCGCGTGTCCGGGGACCGGCGCTCATGCGGGCGTCCGGAGACGGGCGGGGGAACGTGTCCGGGGCGTCGTGCCGCCGAGGCCCTCGGGTGGGCGGGGCGGCCGCCGTCCCGCCCTTCGGAACATGTGTCTCGGCGCCGCCGGCCCCCTGGTCCGGTGCCCGGCACGTGCGCGCCGAAGACCCGGCGGGGCCGCGACGGCCCCGGCCGGTACCCCGGTCGGCGGCCGGGGCCGTTCCGGCGCGCCGGGCATCGGCGGCGGGGTCCGACCGCGGGGCCGTCGGGGGCGTGCGTCGTCTCATGTACGGAACTCCTGGTCAGGCGAGATGGAAAACCTCGGCGAGCGGGGTCATCGCCTCGTCGGGTCTGGCGCCGTCCGGTGACTCGAAGAACGGCGCCATCTCCGCCTGCCAGCGGGCGTTGACGTCGGTGGCCTCCATGCCGGCCCGGGCGGCCGCGAAGTCCTCGGTCTCCAGATAACCGACCAGCAGCCCGTCCTCGCGCAGGAACAGCGAGTAGTTGTGCCAGCCGGTGGCCGAGAGTGCCCGGAGCATCTCGGGCCACACGGCGGCGTGCCGCTCGCGGTACTCGTCGAGGCGGTCCGCCCGGACCTTCAGCAGGAAGCACACACGCTGCATCAAGGACCCTCCGGGACCTAGAAGTTGAACTGGTCGATGTTCTTCGCGTCGAAGACGGTCGGCTTGCCCAGGTTGATCACGCCGTCCTTGCCGATGGTGAAGCTCCCCATGTCGCCGGCCTTGAAGGTCTCGCCCTCCTTGCCGCTGATCTGTCCCGACACCAGCGCGACGGCGGTACGGGCGGCGAGTTCGCCGAGCTTCGCCGGGTCCCACAGCTCGAAGCCGTCGACGGTGCCGTTCTTGACGTACTTGCGCATGTCGTTGGGCGTGCCGAGGCCGGTCAGCTTGACCTTGCCCTTGTACTTGGAGCCGGACAGGTACTGGGCGGCCGCCTTGATGCCGACCGTGGTCGGGGAGATGATCCCCTTGAGGTCCGGGTGCTCCTGCAGGAGACCCTGGGTCTGCTGGAAGGACTGCTGGGCGTCGTCGTTGCCGTAGGCGACCTTGACCAGCTTGACGTCCTTGTACTTGGGGTCCTTCAGCTCGTCCTTCATGAAGTCGATCCAGGTGTTCTGGTTCGTGGCGGTCTGCGCGGCGGACAGGATCGCGATCTCGCCCTTGTAGCCGATCTGTTCGGCGAGCAGCTGCACCTCGGTGCGGCCCAGGTCCTCGGCGCTGGCCTGCGAGACGAAGGCGTTGCGGCACTCGGGCTTGGTGTCGGAGTCGTAGGTGACGACCTTGATCTTGTTGCTCATGGCCTGCTTGAGAGCGGTGCACAGCGCCCCCGGGTCCTGCGCGGACACGGCCATCGCGTCGACCTGCTGCTGGGTGAGCGTGTTGACGTAGCTCACCTGGCCGGAGGTGTCGGTGGCGCTGCTCGGGCCGACCTCCTTGTACGTGGAGCCCAGCTCCGTGAGCGCCTTCTCGCCGCCCTTGTCGGAGGAGGTGAAGTACGGGTTGTTCACCTGCTTGGGCAGGAACCCGACCGTCAGGCCCTTCTTGGTCGCCGCGTTCGGGTCGGCCTTGCCGGCCGTGGCGTTCGAACCGCCGCCGCCACCGCTGTTCACGTCCTTCTTGGTGGTGCCGCCGCAGGCCGTGGCGGCCAGGGCGAGCGAGGTGACGGCGGCGAGCGCCACGCAGGTACGGCGGATCGTTGACTTGCGCATGGCAGAAGTTCCTTTACGAGGGTGGGCGGTTACGAGGTCGGAGTCGAGGCGGCTCTGCGGCCCGCCCTCGCTACGGAGATCTGCCGCGCGACCCGGGGGCCGAGCACGGAGACGACCAGCAGAACGCCGGTGACGACGATCTGCGACTGCGCGGAGACGTTGGACAGGCTCATCACGTTCTGCAGCGCGCCGAGCAGGAAGACGCCCGCGATCGCGCCGCCGAGGGTGCCCTTGCCGCCGTCGAAGTCGATGCCGCCGAGCAGGACGGCGGCGACGACGGAGAGTTCGAGGCCGGTGGCGTTGTCGTAGCGGGCGCTGGCGTAGTGCAGCGCCCAGAAGACGCCGGTCAGCGAGGCCATGAAGCCGGTGGCGACGAACAGGATCAGCTTCTGCCGCCGGACCCGGATGCCGGCGAACCGCGCGGCCTCCTCGTTGGCGCCGACGGCGAAGGCCGAGCGTCCGAAGGGGGTGGCGTGCAGCACGACCACCGCGACGGCGAGGAGCACCAGGAAGGGCGGGAGCGCCTGCGGGACGAAGGTGTTCCCGATGCGTCCGGACGCGAAGTCCTGGTACTGGGAGGGGAAGTCGGTCACCGCGTCCGAGCCGAGCACGATCTGCGCGATGCCCCGGTAGGCGGCGAGCGTGCCGATGGTGACGGCGAGGGAGGGCAGTCCGAGACGGGTCACCAGCAGGCCGTTGACCAGTCCGCACACCACGCCGAGCAGCAGGCACAGCGGGATGATCGTCTCGATCGACATGCCCTCGTTCCACAGGGCGCCCATCACCGAGCCGGACAGACCGGCCGTGGAGGCGACCGAGAGGTCGATCTCCCCGGCCACCACGAGCAGCGTCATCGGCAGCGCGATCAGGGCGATGGGCAGGGTGTTGCCGATCAGGAACGACAGGTTGAGGGCGTTGCCGAAGCCGTCGACGAAGCCGAAGGAGAACAGCAGCAGGACCAGCAGGAGGGCGCCGACGACCGTGTCCCAGCGGACGGCGCGCGCGAGGGGCGAGTCAGCCATGGCGGGCGTTCCTCTTCTTCAGTGCGGAGGCCACGCGCAGCGCGACGATCCGGTCGACCGCGATGGCGAGGATGAGCAGGACGCCGTTGATGGCGAGCACCCAGACGGAACTGACGCCGAGCGCGGGCAGCACGCTGTTGACGGAGGTGAGCAGCAGCGCGCCGAGCGCGGCGCCGTAGACACTGCCGGAACCGCCGGTGAAGACGACGCCGCCGACCACCACGGCGCTGACGACGGTGAGTTCGTAGCCGGTGCTGGTGCCGGAGTCGACGTTGCCGAACCGGGCGAGGTACAGGGCGCCGGCGAGACCGGCGAGGCCTCCGCAGACCACGTACGCGGTCAGGATGCGCCTCCGGACCGGGATGCCGGCCAGGCGCGCGGCCTCGGGGTTGGAGCCGAGCGCGTACAACTCCCGTCCGCTGCCGAAGTGCTTGAGGTAGTAGGCGGTGACGAGCAGCACGGCCAGGGCGATCAGGGCGAGGTAGGGCACCGCCGAGATGCCGCCGGAGCCGAAGTCGACGAAGCCGCCCGGGAGATCGGCCGCGGTGATCTGCCGGGAGCCGACCCAGATGGAGTCGACGCCGCGGATGATGTAGAGCGTGCCGAGGGTGACGACGAGCGCGGGCACCTGACCGAGGCTGACCAGCAGTCCGTTGACGAGTCCGCAGCCGACGCCGAGCAGCACCGCGAGGACCACGGCGAGGACGGGGTTCCCGCCGCCCTGCAGATAGGTGCCGGCCGCGAAGGCGGTGATGCCGAGCGTGGAGCCGACCGACAGGTCGACGTTGCGGGTGATCACGACCAGCGACTGGCCGGTGGCGACCAGCACCAGGATGGTCGCGTTCAGCAGCAGGTCCTTGATGCCCTGTTCGGACAGGAACTGGCTGTTGCCCAGCTGGGTGATGACGATCATCACCAGGAAGACGACCAGGATGGCGAGTTCGCGCATCTTGAAGACGCGGTCCACCAGCCGGGTTCCGCTCGACCGGGGGACCTCGGCGGCGGGGGCGGGGTTGGGCGCGGTCACCGTCATGCGGCGGCCCTCCCCGTGTCGGTCGTCGTCATGCGGCGGCCCTCCCGGTCGCTGCGGCCATCACGGATTCCTCGGTGGCTTCGGAGCGCGGGATCTCGGCGGTGATCCGGCCCTCGTGCATCACGAGCACCCGGTCGGCCATGCCGAGGATCTCGGGCAGGTCGGACGAGATCATCAGGACGGCGACACCGTCCGCGGCCAACTCGCTGAGCAGCCGGTGCACTTCGGCCTTGGTGCCGACGTCGATGCCACGGGTCGGCTCGTCCACGATCAGGACCTTGGGGCCGGTGGCCAGCCACTTCGCCAGGACGACCTTCTGCTGGTTGCCGCCGGAGAGCGTGGCCACGGTGTCGGCGATCCGGGCGTACTTGACCTGGAGCTTCACCGCCCAGTCGAGGGAACGGCTGCGCTCGGCGCCCCGGTCCATCAGGCCCGCCCTGACCGTCTTCCGCAGCCCGGTCAGACCGATGTTGCGTTCGATGGACATGTCCATCACCAGGCCCTGGGCGCGCCGGTCCTCGGGGACGAGGGCGAGGCCCGCGGACATGGCCGCCGAGGGCGCGCCGCCCACGAGCGCGCGGCCGTCGACCACCACCTCCCCGGCGTCACGGCGGTCGACGCCGAAGACGGCCCGCGCCACCTCGGTACGGCCCGCGCCGACGAGCCCGGCGAGACCGACGATCTCACCGCGCCGGACGTCGAAGGAGACGTCGGTGAAGACGCCCTCGCGGGTCAGCCGGCGCACGCTGAGGGCGACCTCGCCCGCCTCGACGTCCTGCTTGGGGTAGAGCTCGTCGAGGTCGCGGCCGACCATCCGGCGTACCAGGTCGTCCTCCGTCATGCCCTCCAGCGGCTCGCTGGAGATCAGCGCGCCGTCGCGCAGGGTCGTGACCCGCGAGCAGATCCGGAAGATCTCCTCCAGCCGGTGCGAGATGAACAGGACCGCCGACCCGTGCTCGCGCAGGGTGCGCACGACACCGAAGAGACGGGCGACCTCGCTGCCGGTCAGGGCCGCGGTCGGCTCGTCCATGATCAGGACCCGGGCGTCGAAGGAGAGCGCCTTGGCGATCTCCACGATCTGCTGGTCGGCGATGGACAGTCCGCGCGCCGGCCGCTCGGGGTCGAGTTCGACGCCGAGGCGCTTCATCAGACCGGCGGTCGCGGCGTGGGTGGCCTTGTGGTCGATGCGGCCGAGCGCGCGCCGCGGCTGACGGCCCATGAAGATGTTCTCGGCGATCGACAGATCGGGGAAGAGCGTGGGCTCCTGGTAGATCACCGCGATCCCCGCGTCGCGGGCATCGGCGGGACCGTGGAAGACGGTGGGCTCGCCGTCCAGCAGCACCCGGCCGGCGTCCGGTCGGTGCACTCCGGCGAGCGTCTTGATGAGGGTCGACTTGCCCGCCCCGTTCTCACCGGCGAGTGCGTGCACTTCGCCGGGGAACAGTTCCAGGGACACGTCCCGCAGGGCGCGCACCGCGCCGAAGGACTTCGAGATGTCCTCCAGCGCCAGTACGGGGGCCGGACCCGTGTCGTACCGGTGGGTCATGGGAGCTCCTCAACGACGCGGGCGGAGAGGCCTCACGACGTCGTGAAAGGTTTCAACTAGGTTGCCGGGACGTTAGGCAGGTAGCCCAGGTCACGTCAATGGGTTCGGGTCGAAATTCTCGATACCCAAAGGTCACAACCGAGTCACGAAGAGCGGTCTTCTCCCAGGGGGTTGACAGCCCTTCGGGGTGCTCATAGCTTCAACGTTCTGAATCGTTTCAGACCATCTCTCTTCAGATCGAAGCCGTCGGGACCGGTCGCCGTCGATCGGACCCGACGTCCCACCCGAAGTCACAGGAGCCCCGAAGTGACCGAGCTCGCCACGGTGAAGGCCGCACTCAAGACCCAGGCAGTAGAGACGCCGTCGTGGGCGTACGGGAACTCGGGAACCCGCTTCAAGGTGTTCACCCAGCCAGGGGTGCCGCGCACTCCGCGGGAGAAACTGGACGACGCCGCCCAGGTGCACGCCCACACCGGCGCCGCGCCGTCCGTCGCCCTGCACATCCCCTGGGACCGGGTCGAGGACTACGCGGCCCTGGCCGGATACGCCGAGGAGCGCGGTCTGCGGCTGGGCACGATCAACACCAACACCTTCCAGGACGACGACTACAGGCTGGGCAGCGTCTGCCACCCGGACGCGGCGGTGCGCCGCAAGGCCCTCGACCACCTGCTCGAATGCGTCGACATCATGGACGCGACGGGCTCGAAGGACCTGAAGCTCTGGTTCGCCGACGGCACGAACTACCCGGGCCAGGACGACCTCCGGGAGCGTCAGGACCGGCTGGCCGAGAGCCTGGCCCAGGTCTACGAGCGGCTCGGGGACGACCAGCGGATGCTCCTGGAGTACAAGTTCTTCGAGCCCGCCTTCTACGCGACGGACGTGCCGGACTGGGGCACCGCGTACGCCCACTGCCTCAAGCTCGGCCCCAAGGCACAGGTCGTCGTGGACACCGGGCACCACGCGCCCGGCACCAACATCGAGTTCATCGTCGCCACGCTGCTGCGGGAGCGGAAGCTCGGCGGCTTCGACTTCAACTCGCGCTTCTACGCGGACGACGACCTGATGGTGGGCGCCGCCGACCCCTTCCAGCTCTTCCGGATCATGTACGAGGTGATCCGCGGCGGGGGCTTCACCCCGGACATCGCGTTCATGCTGGACCAGTGCCACAACATCGAGGCGAAGATCCCGGCGATCATCCGCTCCGTGATGAACGTGCAGGAGGCGACCGCCAAGGCGCTGCTCGTCGACCGGGACGCGCTGGCCACCGCCCAGCGCGAGGGTGACGTGCTCGCCGCGAACGCCGTGATCATGGACGCGTACAACACCGACGTACGGCCGCTGCTGCGCGAGGTCCGCGAGGAGCTGGGTCTGGACGGCGACCCGGTGGCCGCGTACCACCGTTCCGGATGGGCGGGGAAGACCGCCGCCGAGCGGGTGGGCGGACAGCAGGCCGGCTGGGGGGCCTGACGGCACTCCCGGGTCCGGCGGTCGGCCCCGGCGGACCGCGGGCCCCGAGGCCCGGCCGTACCGCCGCCCGGTCCCCGCCGGGCGCGCCGCAGCACTCGCGTCTCCTCTCCCTCCTCTCCCTCCTCTCCTTCCTCTTCCTCCGCTCCTCTTTCTCTAAGGACCAGGACCATGGCACCCCATCCCGAAGCCGCCGCACTGCTGGCCCGGTCGCACCGGCTCGGCGCCGACCCCCGCAACACCAACTACGCGGGCGGCAACACGTCCGCGAAGGGCACCGGAACCGATCCCGTGACCGGTGGCGACGTCGAGCTGATGTGGGTGAAGGGGTCGGGCGGCGACCTCGGCACGCTGACCGGGGCCGGGCTCGCCGTCCTGCGGCTGGACCGGCTGCGGGCCATGACGGAGATCTACCCCGGTGTGGAGCGCGAGGACGAGATGGTCGCCGCGTTCGACTACTGCCTGCACGGCAAGGGCGGCGCGGCCCCGTCCATCGACACCGCGATGCACGGCCTGGTGGACGCCGCCCACGTCGACCACCTGCACCCCGACTCCGGCATCGCGCTGGCCTGCGCGGCCGACGGCGAGAAGCTGACCGCCGACTGCTTCGGCGACACCGTGGTCTGGGTGCCCTGGCGCCGTCCGGGCTTCCAGCTCGGCCTCGACATCGCGGCCGTCAAGCGGGCCAACCCGCGGGCGATCGGCTGTGTGCTGGGCGGCCACGGCATCACCGCCTGGGGGGACACCGCCGAGGAGTGCGAGCGCAACTCGCTGCACATCATCAGGACCGCCGAGACGTTCCTCGCCGACCGCGGCAGGCCGGAACCCTTCGGACCGGTCCTCGAGGGCTGGACGGCCCTCCCGGCGGCCGAGCGCCGCGAACGCGCGGCGGCCCTCGCGCCGTACGTCCGGGCGCTGGCCTCCCAGGACCGCGCGCAGGTCGGGCACTTCACCGACACCGACGTCGTCCTCGACTTCCTCGCGCGCGCCGAGCACCCGCGGCTCGCCGCTCTCGGCACCTCCTGCCCCGACCACTTCCTGCGCACCAAGGTCAGGCCGCTCGTCCTCGACCTCCCGCCGGCCACCGGGCCGGCCGAGGCGATCGCCCGGCTGAAGGAATTGCACGGCGCGTACCGCGAGGAGTACGCGGCCTATTACCACCGCCACGCCGACGCCGACTCCCCCGCGATGCGCGGCGCGGACCCCGCGATCGTGCTCGTCCCCGGGGTCGGCATGTTCTCCTTCGGCAAGGACAAGCAGACCGCTCGCGTCGCCGGTGAGTTCTACGTCAACGCGATCAACGTGATGCGGGGAGCCGAGGCCGTCTCCACGTACGCGCCGATCGAGGAGTCGGAGAAGTTCCGCATCGAGTACTGGGCGCTGGAGGAGGCCAAGCTCCAGCGGCTGCCCCGGCCCAAGCCGCTCGCCACCCGGGTGGCGCTGGTGACGGGCGCGGGCAGCGGGATCGGCAGGGCGATCGCCGAGCGGCTGGTGGCCGAGGGCGCCTGCGTGGTCGTCGCCGACCTGAACACGGAGAACGCCGTCGCCGTCGCCACGGCGCTGGGCGGTCCCGACAAGGCCGTCGCCGTCACCGTCGACGTGACCTCCGAGGAGCAGATCGCCGAGGCCTTCCGGGCAGCGGTGCTCGCCTTCGGCGGGGTCGACCTGGTGGTCAACAACGCGGGCATCTCGATCTCCAAGCCGCTGCTGGAGACCACCGCGAAGGACTGGGACCTCCAGCACGACATCATGGCCCGCGGCTCCTTCCTGGTCTCCCGCGAGGCGGCCCGGGTGATGATCCGTCAGGAACTGGGCGGCGACATCGTCTACATCGCCTCCAAGAACTCGGTCTTCGCCGGCCCGAACAACATCGCCTACTCCGCGACCAAGGCCGACCAGGCCCACCAGGTCCGGCTGCTGGCGGCCGAGCTGGGCGAGCACGGCATCCGGGTCAACGGGGTCAACCCGGACGGGGTGGTGCGCGGTTCGGGCATCTTCGCGGGCGGCTGGGGCGCCCAGCGCGCGGCCACCTACGGGATCGAGGAGGAGAAGCTCGGCGAGTTCTACGCCCAGCGGACCATCCTCAAGCGGGAGGTGCTGCCCGAGCACGTCGCGAACGCGGTCTTCGCGCTGACCGGCGGGGACCTCACCCACACCACCGGTCTGCACGTCCCGGTCGACGCCGGTGTCGCGGCGGCGTTCCTGCGATGAGCGAGCACCACCGGACCTTCGCCGCGGTCGACCTCGGCGCGTCCAGCGGGCGCGTCATGGTCGGCCGCGTCGGTCCCGAGGCACTCGGCCTGACCGAGGCCCACCGCTTCCCCAACCGGCCGGTGCGGCTCCCCGAGGGGCTCCGCTGGGACATCCTGTCGCTGTACGCGGGGGTCCTCGACGGACTGCGCGCCGCCGGACCGGTCGACTCCGTCGGCATCGACAGCTGGGCCGTGGACTACGGGCTGCTGGACGCCGACGGGGCACTGCTCGGCAACCCCGTGCACTACCGCGACGACCGTACCGAGGGTGTCGCGGAGCAGGTGTGGGACACGGTGCCCGCCGCCGAGCTGTACGCGGCGACCGGGCTCCAGTACGCGCCGTTCAACACGCTCTACCAGCTCATGGCCGCCCGCTCGACGGCCCAGTTCGCCCACGCCGAACGGCTGTTGCTCATCCCCGACCTGCTGGTCTACTGGCTGACGGGTGAGGCGGGCACCGAGCTGACCAACGCCTCCACCACCCAGCTGATCGACCCGCGGACGCGCACCTGGGCGTATGGCCTCGCGGAGCGGCTCGGCATCGACCTGAGACTGTTCGCGCCGCTGCGCCGGCCGGGCGACCCGGCCGGCCTCCTGACGCCCCGGGTGCTGGAGGAGACCGGGCTGACCGGCCCGGTCCCGGTCACGACCGTCGGCTCGCACGACACCGCCTCCGCGGTCGCCGCCGTACCCGCCACCGGCGAACACTTCGCCTACATCTGCACCGGCACCTGGTCCCTGGCGGGCCTGGAACTCACCGCGCCGGTCCTCACGGAGGCGAGCCGTACGGCCAACTTCACCAACGAACTGGGCCTGGACGGCACGGTGCGCCATCTGCGCAACATCATGGGACTGTGGCTGCTCCAGGAGTGCCTGCGCGAGTGGGACCACCCCGATCTCGGCGAACTGCTGCGCGCCGCCGCCGAGATCCCCTCGCTGCGGTCCGTCGTGGACGCGGGCGACGCCGCCTTCCTCGCTCCCGGCCGGATGCCGGCCCGGATCGCCGACGCCTGCCGCGCGTCGGGGCAGCCGGTGCCCGCGTCGCCCGCCGAGATCACCCGCTGCATCCTCGACTCCCTCGCGCTCGCCCACCGCCGGGCGGTCGCCGACGCGCAGGAACTCGCCGACCACCCGGTCGACGTCGTGCACATCGTCGGCGGCGGCACCCGGAACGAACTGCTCTGCCAACTGACAGCCGACGCCTGTGGGTTGCCGGTGGTCGCGGGCCCGGCGGAGGCCGCGGCGCTCGGCAACGTCCTGGTCCAGGCGCGGGCCGCCGGACTGGTCGGCGACCGTACGTCGATGCGCCGGCTCGTCGCCCGGACCCAGCCCCTGCGGCGGTACGAGCCCCGGGGCGGCACGGCCGTCTGGCGCGCCGCGCAGGACCGGCTCGTCCGTCCGTGAGCAGCGGCTCACCCGACTCCCTGAGCAAGGACTCCCCTGACGCCCGCCCGCCGCGTACTCTGCTTTCATCCGATGATCGATTCCTAGGAGCCGCGATGCGTGTCGCTCTGTTCCTGACCTGTGTCAACGACACGCTCTATCCGGACACCGGCCGCGCTGTGGTGAAACTCCTGACCAGGCTGGGCGTCGAGGTCGACTTCCCGATGGCCCAGACCTGCTGTGGCCAGGCGCACTACAACACCGGGTACCGGCATCAGGCAGAGCCCCTGGCCCGTCATTTCTCCGATGTCTTCGGCGAGTACGAGGCCATCGTGACGCCCTCCGGCTCCTGCGCCACGATGGTGCGGGAGCTCTATCCCCGGATGGGCGAGCGGGCCAGGGCCGAAGGCCGCGGGGACACCCTCACGGCCACCCTCGCCCCGGTCGTGCCGAAGACGTACGAACTGACCGAGTTCCTGGTGGACGTGCTGGGCGTGACGGACGTCGGCGCGTACTACCCGCACACCGTGACGTACCACCCCACCTGTCACGGACTGCGCGGTCTGGGGCTCGGGGACCGGCCGCGGCGGCTGCTCCAGGCCGTCAGGGGTCTCGAACTGCGTGAACTGCCCGGCGCCGACGAGTGCTGCGGCTTCGGCGGCACCTTCGCCGTCAAGAACCCCGACGTCTCCGCGGCGATGGGCGCCGACAAGGTGCGCAACGCCGAGTCGACCGGCGCGGACGTCCTGTGCGCCGCCGACAACTCCTGTCTGATGCACATCGGCGGCACGATGACCCGGCTGCGCACGGACCTGCGGCCGGTCCACATCGCGGAGATCCTCGCGAGCACGGAAGGAGACCCGCGCGCATGAGCGGCACCTTCGTCGGCATGCCGGCCTTCCCCGAGGCCGCCCGTGAGGCGGTCGGCAACCCCACCCTGCGGGGCAACCTCCGCCACGCCACCCACACGATCCGCGCCAAGCGCGCCGTCGCCGTGTCCGAACTCGACGACTGGGCGGCCCTGCGCGAGGCCGGCAAGCAGATCAAGGACCACACACTCCGTCATCTCGACCGCTACCTCGTGCAGTTGGAGGAGTCCGTCACCGCCGCCGGCGGCGTCGTGCACTGGGCGGCCGACGCGGACGAGGCCAACCGGATCGTCGTCGGGCTCGTCAGGGCGACCGGGGAGAGCGAGGTCGTCAAGGTCAAGTCGATGGCCACCCAGGAGATCGGTCTCAACGAAGCCCTGGAGGCCGCGGGCATCCACGCCTACGAGACCGATCTCGCCGAGCTCATCGTGCAGTTGGGCAAGGACCGTCCCTCGCACATCCTGGTCCCCGCCATCCACCGCAACCGTGGCGAGATCCGCGAGATCTTCGCCCGTGAGATGAGCGAGTGGGGTCGCCCGGCGCCCGAGAACCTCACCGACACACCCGCCGAACTGGCCGAGGCCGCCCGGCTGCATCTGCGCGAGAAGTTCCTGCGCGCCAAGGTCGGCATCTCCGGCGCCAATTTCATGGTCGCCGAGACCGGCACGCTGATGGTGGTGGAGTCCGAGGGCAACGGCCGGATGTGCCTGACCCTGCCCGAGACGCTGATCTCGGTCGTCGGCATCGAGAAGACCGTGCCGACCTGGCGGGACCTGGAGGTCTTCCTGCAGACCCTGCCCCGCTCCTCGACCGCCGAGCGCATGAACCCGTACACCTCGATGTGGACGGGCACCACGGACTCCGGCGCGGCGGACGGCCCGCGGACCTTCCACCTGGTCCTGGTCGACAACGGCCGCACCGACACGCTCGCCGACGAGGTCGGCCGCCAGGCGCTGCGCTGCATCCGCTGCTCGGCCTGTCTCAACGTCTGCCCGGTGTACGAGCGGGCCGGCGGCCACGCGTACGGCTCGGTCTACCCCGGCCCGATCGGCGCGATCCTCAGCCCCCAGCTCCGGGGCACCGGGAGCGAGATCGACGCCTCCCTTCCGTACGCCTCCTCCTTGTGCGGTGCCTGCTACGAGGTCTGCCCGGTCGCCATCGACATCCCGGAGGTCCTCGTGCACCTGCGCGAACGGATCGCCGAGGGGGGCCAGGTGACGCGGCAGGGCAACAAGGCGGTCCTCAAGCCCGCCAAGGGACATGCCGCCGAGCGGGCCGCCATGCGCGCGGCGCGCTGGGCGTTCGGTCACCCCGGCGCGCTGCGCACCGGCCAGCGGCTGGCGTCCCGGACACGCCGTTTCCATCCGCGCACCCTGCCCGGACCCGGCCGGGCGTGGAGCGCCACCCGGGACCTCCCGGCGGTGCCCGCGGAACCGTTCCGCGACTGGTGGCAGCGGACCCGAGGCGGAAAGGACGTACCGAAGTGAGCAGCAGGGACCTGATCCTGGGGCGGGTGCGACGCGCGCTCGCCGACGTCCCCCGGAACGACACGCCGTACGAGCAGGCCGTGCAGCGGGAGTACCGGCGCGAGCACGGCGACCGGAGCACGGCGCGGACGGTGGACCTGCTGGCGGAGAACCTGGCGGACTACCGGGCCCTCGTGCACCGCTGCGCGGCCGGCGACCTGGCGAGGACCGTCGCCGGACTGCTCGACGCGCACGGCTCGGCCTCGGTCGTGGTACCGGCCGGCCTGGACGGGACATGGCTCGCCGAGACCGAGGTGACGCGTGTGCCGGACCGCGCCGAGGACACCACGGCCGCGCTGGACCGGGTCGACAGCGTGGTCACCGGGTGCGCGCTGGCGATCGCCGAGACGGGCACCCTGGTGCTGGACGGCGGGCCCGACCAGGGCCGCCGCCGGATCACGCTCGTCCCCGACCACCACATCTGTGTCGTCCGGGTCCCTGGACAGGTCGTCGCCTCCGTGCCGCAGGCCCTGGAACGCCTCGACCCGGCCCGCCCGCTGACCTGGATCTCCGGCCCGTCGGCGACCAGCGACATCGAACTCGACCGGGTCGAGGGGGTGCACGGGCCCCGCACCCTGGAGGTGGTGCTGGTGAGCGAGGAGTGACCCACGCGGTTAGCGTGAGGAGATGATCCGGTTCGAACAGGTCACCAAGCGCTATCCGGACGGCACCACGGCCGTGGACGGCCTCTCGTTCGAGGTCGCGGAGGGTGAACTCGTGACGCTCGTGGGCCCGTCGGGCTGCGGCAAGACGACGACCATGATGATGGTGAACCGTCTGATCGAACCGACCGCGGGCCGGATCCTCGTGGACGGCGAGGACGTCGCCGCGGTCGACCCGGTCCGGCTGCGCCGCCGGATCGGGTACGTCATCCAGCAGGTCGGGCTGTTCCCGCACCGGACCGTCCTCGACAACACGGCGACGGTCCCGACGCTGGTCGGCTGGAAGCGGGCGAAGGCCCGGGCCCGCGCCGCCGAGCTGCTCGACCTGGTGGGTCTGGACCCCACGACGTACGGGTCCCGCTATCCGGACCAGCTGTCCGGCGGTCAGCGCCAGCGGGTCGGAGTGGCGCGGGCGCTCGCGGCGGACCCGCCCGTCCTGCTGATGGACGAACCCTTCGGGGCGGTCGACCCCGTGGTCCGCGAGCAGTTGCAGGACGAGTTCCTGCGGATGCAGGCGTCGGTGCGCAAGACGGTGCTGCTCGTCACGCACGACATCGAGGAGGCGGTCCGGCTCGGCGACCGCATCGCGGTGTACGGGCAGGGCCGCATCGAGCAGTTCGACACGCCGGGGGCCGTCCTGGGCACGCCGGCCACGCCGTACGTCGCCGAGTTCGTCGGGGCGGACCGCGGACTGAAGCGGCTGTCGGTCACCGAGATCGAGCCCGACGACCTGGAACAGCCGCCCGTCGCCCGCATGGACGAGCCCGCCGCGGAGGCCGCCGCGCGGCTGCGTCCGGGGAACGCCCGCTGGGCCGTGGTGCTCGACGCCGAGGACGATCTGCACGGGTGGGTGGGTGTCGACGAGCTGGCCGGGGGCGGGTCCGTCGGGGACCACGTCCACCGGATGAACTCGTGGGTCCCGGTGGGCGCACCGCTCAAACAGGCGTTCGGCGTCATGCTCCAGCACGACGCGGGGTGGGTCGCGGTACTGGAGGGCGCGCGGTTCCTCGGCGTCCTGACCCCGGCGAAGCTGCACGAGGCCCTGCGGCGCTCGGTGGACGCGGATGCGCGGGGGGTGGGGCGCGGGGAGGTGACGTTGGACTCCGTCCCCGACAGCTGAGCGGTGTCGCTCCGCTGGGTTGGGGGGTGAGGGGGTGGGGTGAGGGGGTGGGGTCGGGTGCGGGTGGGTGGGGGTTGCGCGCGCCGTTCCCCGCGCCCCTTACGGGGCGTCTGCGGGCGGCGGTGGTGAGAGGTGTGCGCATCCCCGGCGGGATTCCACTGCCGGTAGGTGGGGGTTGCGCGCGCCGTTCCCCGCGCCCCTTACGGGGCGTCTGCGGGCGGCGGTGGTACGGCGTGGGCGCATCCGGTGGAGTTCGCCCGTCGTACCGTGGATCGCTCACGTCGGTCGTTTCAGCAGGCCCTTCTCCTTCAGGTAGGTGCGCGCGACGTCCTCCGGGAGCCGTCGCCAGCTGTCCACCTGCTGGTTCATCGCGGCCAGGTCCGCCGTCGTGAGCACGCCGTTGAGCGCGCCGAGTGCCTTGGTGACGCGCTCGCTGCCCGCGCGCGAGCGGTTGACGACCGGCACGATGTAGTCGGCGTTCTGCAGGTGCTTGTCGTCGGCGAGCAGCACGAGCCCGAACTCGCCCAGGGTCGCGTCCGTCGTCGTGGTGAGGACCATCTGGTCCCGGCCGCTCTGCACCGCCTTCTTCGCCTGGGTGGTGCCGACGCCCTTCGGATCGACCGCGGTGACGTCGATGCCGTACGTCTTGCGCAGCCCCGGTTCGCAGTACGGCCGCTTGACGCACTCGTCGCCCGCGGCGAGCCGCACCTTCAGTCCGGACGCGCCGAGATCGCTGAGGGTCTTCAGCCGGTGCTGCCGGGCGTACGCCCCGGTCACGGCGAAGGCGTTCTGGTCGACGGCCCTGCCGGGGGCGAGGACGGTGAGGCCGCGGGGCGCGGCGAGCGACCGCAGCGCCTTCATGGTGGCGGTGAGGTCGGGCGAGCCGACCGGTGGCGCGTCGGGCCCGTGGGCCTTGGCGTCGAGCCAGTCCGCGAAGGTCGCCGCGTACTCCGGGACGACGTCGATCTGACCGGACTCCAGGGCGGGTTCGTAGAGTTCCCGGTTGGCGACCGTGAGCATGGAGGTCCTGTACCCGGCCTGCCTCAGCAGCAGGGAATACATCTGGGCCAGCAGGTCGCTCTCGGTGAAACCGGCCGAGCCGACGGTCAGATGTCTGCTGTCACCGGGAGGCGCGGTGACGGCGTCGCGGTTCTCCAGCGAGGGGCCGGTGGCGCACCCGGCGAGCAGGAGCATCCCCGCGAGGGCGGTGCACCCCTTCATCGGCGGCCTCTGGCCAGGCGTGGCGCGAGCCGCTCGGCGGTCTCGAAGATCCCCTCGACGATCAGCGCGAACCCGGCGACCAGGACGGCGCCGGCGACGACCTGCGGGGTGCTCGCCAGGTTGAATCCCGCGGTGATGATCCGGCCGAGCCCGCCGCCGCCGGCGAGCGCGGCGATGGTGGCCGTCGCGACCAGCTGGACGGCGGCGATCCGCACGCCGTTCATCACCATCGGGAGCGCGAGGGGCAGTTCGACCCGGAACAGCGTCTGCCGCCCGGTCATCCCCATCCCGCGGGCCGCCCGCACCACGCTGCGGTCGACCTCGCGCATGCCGACGTACGCGTTGGTGAGCAGCGGCGGGACGGCGAACAGGACCAGCGCCACGACCGTGGGCCCCTCGCCGTACCGGCCGAGCGGGGTGAGCAGCAGGAGGACGAGGACGGCGAAGGTGGGGACGGCCCGGCCGACGTTGGAGATGTTGACCGCGAGCGCGCCGCCCTTGCCGAGATGGCCGAGGACGAGGGCGACGGGCAGCGCGATCAGGCAGCTGACGACCAGACAGACGGCGGTGAGGACGAGATGCTGGGCGAGGCGGTGCCAGACGCCGTCGTCGCCCGTCCAGTGCGCCGGGTCGGTGAGCCAGTGCCAGGCCTCGGCCAGGGTGTTCATCCGCGGGACCCCCGGGTCCAGGGGGTGATGAGCCACTGCAGTCCGAGCAGCAGGAGGTCGGCGGCGACGGCGATGACGACGCACAGTACGGACGCGGTGAGGACCTGTGCCTTGAAGTACGTGTTCATGCCCGCGTAGATGAGGTTTCCGAGGCCTCCGAAGCCGACGATCGCGCCGACCGTCACCAGCGAGACCGCCGACACCGTGGCGATCCGCAGTCCGGCCATCGCGGCGGGCACGGCGAGCGGCAGTTCCACGGTGAGCAGCAGCCGGACGGGCCCGTAGCCCAGACCGCGCGCGGCCTGCCGGGTCTCCTCGGGGACGGCGCGCAGACCGGCGAGGACGTTCCGTACGAGAAGGGTCAGCGAGTACAGGACGAGGCCGGCGACGACGAGTGCCGCGGAGAGTCCGTACACGGGCAGGAGCAGCGAGAACATCGCCAGGGACGGGACGGTGTAGAGGACGGTGGTCACCGCCAGGACCGGTCCCGCGGCCCAGCCCCAGCGCCGGGCGAGAACGGCCAGCGGCACCGCGACGACGAGTCCCAGCAGGACGGCGACCACCGTGAGCTGCAGGTGCTGGACGACGGCGTCCAGGAGGATCTGGCGGCGGGTGCTCAGATACGCGCCGCAGATCCACTCGTTGCGCGCGAGGCAGTCGTCCGGAGGCGCCGTCATCTGTCCATTGCAGCGGGCGGGCAGGGGGGCGGCGCGTTCTGGTGACCCGTACGGGGTGCCGCCGGACGGACGCGCGGACGACGGTTCCGGGCCCGGCGCCGGGGCCGGCCGGTATCGGGCGGAATGCGGCGGCCCGATGCGCGGTAAGGCCCTTTCCGTCCGCGTGACCGGTCTTCCGGTGGATATGCGGGGGCCGCCGGAATGGCTCCCCGGAATGGCCGCGGACGCGCGAGAATTCCGGACGGCGGCCCGTCCGGCCGGTCGGCCCGAATGTGTTTGGATCGAGCCCACCCAGGTAGTTCGAAGAGAGGCGGCCCGCTGGCCAACCATTCCCGGGAGGGTTCGGCAGTGAGCCCGCCCCCCGGCCGCCCGGACGGGGCGACCCCCCGGACGGCCGGGCAGGACCGTGCCGATCCGGCGGCCCCGCGCCAACGGGCTCCGGCCACGTCTACGCCGCCTCGGCGAGCAGCTGCTCGCGCAGGGTGCTGCAGCAGGTGCTGAGCAGCCGCGAGACGTGCATCTGCGAGATCCCGAGCTGCTCCGCGATGCCGAGCTGGGTCATGCCGCGGAAGTAGCGCAGATAGAGGATGGTGCGCTCGCGTTCCGGCAGGCCGCGCAGCGCGGGTTTGACCGCCTCGCGGTCGATGACCAGGTCGAATCCGGTCTCCGGCGCGCCCAGCGTGTCCGCCAGTGTGCAGCCGTCGTCCTCGCCGGGCAGCTCGGCGTCCAGCGAGAGGGTCGCGAAGCAGTCCAGCGCTTCGAGCCCCAGGCGTACGTCGTCCTCGTCCAGGTGGGCGCACGCGCCGATCTCGGCCACGGTGGGCTGTCGGCCCGGGGTGGTCTGGGAGAGCTCCCTGAGCGCGGTACGCACCCTGGCCCGCACTTCCTGGACGCGGCGCGGAACGTGCAACATCCACATATGGTCGCGGAAGTGCCGCTTGATCTCGCCGGTGACGGTCGGGACGGCGTAGCTCTCGAAAGCGTTGCCCCGGGCGGGGTCGTAGCGGTCGACGGCTTTGACCAGGCCCAGCGCCGCGACCTGCACGAGGTCCTCGACGGCCTCTCCCCTGCCGCGGTACCGGCCGGCGACCCGCTGCGCCATGGGCAGCCACGCCCGGACGATCTCGTCGCGCAGCGCCTCCCGCTCGGGCCCGTCGGGCAGCCGGGCGAGCCGGACGAAGGCCTCGCCGGTGTCGGGGGCGTCGTCGTGCGGATGATGCCTCGTGCTGACCGTGGTGTGCATGGCGCTCACCGCTCCCTCAGGGCTACTGACGGCAGTCCATGGGAGTGGGCGCACACCGGCGGACGGGGCACACCCGCGATCTGGCGGACCAGCTCCCACGGACGTGCCTCCTGTCCGAAGCACTGTGACTTAAATTACCCTATTTCGGTCATCCGGAACCTCTGGATTCCTTAAAGTGACGCCGGGCAGCCGGGCGACGCTGGAGCGTAGGGAATCGGCCGCCGAATTCGCCCGCGGATTTCCGTCCGGCCCCTTCGTCCGCCGCCCGCGCCGGTCGCACTCCGGCACTTCTCCCTCCGGAATTTCACGGTCGCGTATTCCCGTGGACGGGCGGAAAGCCGGCTCGGGAAACCCGCCGGAACACGGCGGGAGGCGGCGGGACCCGCCCGCCGCCTCCCGTGCCGTGCTCCGGCCGACGGGTGTCAGCAGATCCGCGGCAGCTGCTCCCCGATCGGCAGGTCGACCACCCTTGTGCCGCCCAGTCCCGTGCGCGCCACCACCATGCCGGGGTGGTCGGCCACCACCTCGCCGATGACCGCCGATCCGGCGCCCAGCGGGTGCGCCCGCATCGCGTCGAGCACGGCGTCGGCGTGCTCGCGGGGCACGAAGGCCACCAACTTGCCCTCGTTCGCGACATACAGGGGGTCGAGCCCCAGTACCGCGCACGCGTTGGCGACCGCGGGCGGGACCGGGACCTCGCGCTCCCGGACGACGACCCCGGTGCCCGAGGCCGAGGCGATCTCGTTCAGGGAGGCCGCGAGTCCACCCCTGGTGGGGTCGCGCAGCACGTGCAGGTCCGGGGTGACCGCGAGCATGGCGTCCACCAGACCGCCGAGCGCCGCGCAGTCGCTCTCGATCTCCACCCCGAACTCCAGGCCCTCCCGGACGCTCATGACGGCCACGCCGTGCACACCGATCGCACCGCTGACCATCACGACGTCGCCGGGCACCACCCGCTGCGCCCGCAGGTCCACGCCCGACGGGACGAGCCCGATCCCGGCCGTGTTGATGTAGATCCCGTCTCCATGGCCTGACTCCACCACCTTGGTGTCACCGGTCGCGATCTCCACGCCCGCGGTGCGCGCCGCGGCACCGAGCGCCTCGGCCACCCGGGCGACGGTCTCCATCTCGACCCCCTCCTCCAGGATGAAGCCACAGGAGAGATAGGCGGCCCGGGCACCGCTCATGGCGAGGTCGTTGACGGTGCCGTTGACCGCGAGGTCACCGATGCTGCCGCCGGGGAAGAACAGCGGCCGCACCACGAACGAGTCGGTGGAGAAGGCCATCCGCACACCGCCGAGCGTCACGGCCGCGGAATCACCCATCTGGGCGAGGACGCTGCCGCCGAACGCGGGCGCGAAGACGTGCTGGACGAGTTCGGCGGAGAGCGCCCCGCCCCCGCCGTGCCCCATGACGACACGGGGCTGGTCGCGCAGCGGGGCCGGGCAGGTCCAGGCCGCCGGGTCGAGGACGGGCATCCGCACGTCGGTGGTCTCCGTGGTGTCAGACAACGGGGGTCGCCTCCCGGGCGGCGGGGGTGAGGTCCAGCCGCCGGTAGAGGTAGTACGCGGCGCAGGCGCCCTCGCTGGAGACCATGGTGGCTCCGAGCGGGGTGCGGGGGGTGCAGAGGGTTCCGAACGCCTCGCACTCGTGCGGCTTGAGCAGGCCCTGGAGGACCTCGCCGCTGCGGCATTCGGCCGGTTCCCGGGTCTGGATGCCGTCGACCGAGAAGCGGTGCTCGGCGTCGTGGTCACGGTACTTGGCGGACAGCCGCCACCCGCTGTCGGGAATCACGCCGATCCCGCGCCACGCCCGGTCGGTGACCTCGAAGACGTCCTCCAGCATGGCCCGTGCCGCCGTGTTCCCCTCCGGGCGTACGGCACGGGGGTAGGCGTTGTCGACCGTGTGCTCGCCGCGCTCCAGCTGGGTCACGGTCCGCCGGACGCCTTCGAGGATGTCCAGCGGCTCGAATCCGGTGACCACGATCGGCACCCGGAAGCGCTCCGCGAGTTCCGGGTACTCCTCCACGCCCATGACGCTGCACACGTGCCCGGCCGCCAGGAAGCCCTGGACCCGGCAGCTCGGGGACCGCATGATCGCCTCGATGGCCGGAGGCACCCGCACGTGCGAGACCAGCAGGCTGAAGTTCCTGATGCCGAGCCTGCGGGCCTGGTACACCGTCATGGCGTTGGGCGGCGCGGTCGTCTCGAACCCGATGCCGAAGAAGACCACCTCGCGGTCCGGGTTCCGCTGGGCGATCCGCAGGGCGTCGAGGGGCGAGTAGACGACCCGCACATCCCCGCCCGCTCCCCGTACCTGGAACAGGTCGCGTCCGGTGCCGGGCACCCGGAGCATGTCGCCGAAGGAACAGAAGATCACCCCGGGGCGGGAGGCGATCTCCAGCGCCTTGTCGATCACCTCCAGCGGCGTGACGCACACCGGACAGCCGGGGCCGTGGATCAACTCCACCTTTTCCGGCAGGAGTTGATCGATGCCGTGCCGGATGATGGTGTGCGTCTGGCCGCCGCAGACCTCCATCAGCGCCCAGGGCCTCGTCACTGTGGAGTGGATGTCGTCGAGCAGCCGGCGCGCCAGCTCCGGGTCCTGGAACTCGTCGATGTACTTCACCGCCGGGCCCCCTCTCCCTCGGGCGGCAGGGTCCCGGCCGCCTCCGCGGCCAGGTCCCAGGGATCGCCGAACTCCTCCTGCAGCATGCCGAGGGTGGCGAACAGTTCCAGCGTCTGCTTCGCCGACTCCTCGTCCAGCCGCTGCAGCGCGAATCCGACGTGGACGATGGCGTACTCGCCGACCTGGAGGTCGGGCAGGTACTCCAGGCAGACCTCCTTGACCACGCCGCCGAAGTCGACGTTGGCCATCCGGGTACCGTCGCGTTCCTCGATGTCCAGCACTCTGCCGGGTACCGCCAGGCACATGGGCCTCTCCTCGCTGTGGGTCGTACGTCGTCGCCCGGGCCGGCCCGGGCCGGGCCGGGTCGTCAGTCGGTGGCCCCGCTCCGTTCCTCGGCACGGGCGGCCACCATCAGCTGGCCCAGGGCCAGGCCGCCGTCCCCCGGCGGCACCAGGTGGTGGCGCAGCACCGTGAAGCCGTCCGGGCGCAGGGCCGCCGCGCAGGCCGCGGAGAGCAGGGAGTTGGCGAAGACACCGCCGGTCAGAGCGACCGTGTCCACGCCGTGCCGCTCCCGTGCCAGCCCGCAGATCCGGTGGACGAGTCCGGCGACGGCCCGGTGGAAGCGGGCCGCGACCATGCCCGGGGCCACGCCCGCGCGCAGATCGCCGACGATCGCCGTGAACAGGGGTGCCGGGTCGGCCAGCAGGGGCGCCGGGACGGACACGGTGGCCTGGCGCGGGGCGCCGCCGCCCGGCCCGACGGTCCGCTCCGACGGCGCGCTTCGCACGGCGAACCCGTACGCTCCGGTGTCCCCCGCGGGCGCCGTCAGCGCGGCGGCCTCCAACTCGGCCGCGGCCTGGGCCTCGTAGCCGGAGCGGTGGCAGACGCCGGTCAGGGAGGCGACGGCGTCGAAGAGCCGGCCCATGCTGGAGGTGAGCGCGCAGTTCAGGTCACGCTCCAACTGCCGTGCCAGTACCCGGCGTTCGTCGGGAGGGCAGGCGGACGTGCAGGCCAGGTCCCCGGACCAGTCGATCCCGGCCGCCCGCAGATGCGCGAGCGCCATCCGGTACGGCCGGTGCACGGCGGCGTCCCCGCCGGGCAGTTGGACATAGGCCAGGTGCCCGAACCGTACGAAGCCGTCGTAGTCCGCGAGCAGGAACTCGCCGCCCCACACCGCTCCGTCGTCGCCGTACCCCGTGCCGTCGAAGGCGACGCCGAGCACCGGTACGGAGCCGTCGAGTCCCGCCTCGGCCATCGCGGCGGCGACATGGGCGTGGTGGTGCTGGACCCGTACGACGGGCCGTCCCGCCGCGTTCCGCGCGGCCCAGCGGGCGGAGCGGTATCCGGGATGCCGGTCCGCGGCCAGCAGTCCGGCCCGCACCGGCGTGATCGACTCCAGTTGGCCGACCGCCCGCTCGAATGCGTGCTGGGTGGCCAGGTCGTCCATGTCGCCGATGTGGGCGGACAGCCAGGCGCGCCGGCCCTCGCCGAGACAGAACGTGTTCTTGAGGTCGCCGCCGACGGCGAGGGCCGGACGTACCGGCACCGGCAGGGTCAGCGGCAGCGGCGCGTAGCCGCGGGCTCGGCGCACCATGAGCGGCTCGCCGTCGCACACCCTCAGCACCGAGTCGTCGCAGGGCACGTGGATCGGCCGGTCGTGGGTGAGCCAGGCGTCAGCCAGGTGCGCGAGCCGCCGCAGCGCCTCCCCGTCGTCGGTGACGATCGGCTCGCCCGAGACGTTGCCGCTGGTCATGACCAGCAGTCGGGGCCCGTCGGCGTCGCCGGGCAGACCGAGGAGGAGGTGGTGCAGGGAGGTGTACGGAAGCATCACCCCGAGGTCGGGGCTGCCGGGGGCGACGGAGTCGGACGGCCAGGGGGCGTGCGCGACGGGCGCGGTCCCGGCGCGGCGCAGCAGCACGATGGGACGGGTGGGGCCGGTGAGCAGACCGCGTTCCTCGGTGCCGAGGCGCACGAGGTGCGCGAGGTCGTCGAGGCCGCGGGCCATGACCGCGAACGGCTTGTCGCCCCGGGCCTTCCGGCGGCGCAGCAGGGCGACGGCGCCGTGGTTCGTGGCGTCGCAGGCCAGGTGGTAGCCGCCCAGTCCCTTGACCGCGAGGACCGCGCCGTCCGTCAGCAGCCTGCGGGCCTCGGCGACCGGATCGTTCCCCGTGACCGGCCGGGGCGGGCCGGTGTCGCCCGGCCGCGGCACGAGCAGCCGCAGCCGGGGACCGCAGGCCGGGCACGCGACGGGCTGTGCGTGGAAGCGCCGGTCGGCGGGGTCGGCGTACTCCCGCGCGCAGTCGGGGCACATCGGGAAGCCGGCCATCGTGGTGTGGGCGCGGTCGTAGGGCAGACCGGTGACGATGGTGAACCGGGGTCCGCAGTGGGTGCAGTTGACGAAGGGGTGGCGGTGGCGCCGGTCGGCGGGGTCGGCGAGCTCCCGCAGGCACGCCGCGCAGGTGGCGGTGTCCGGCGGGATCAGCGTCCGGGCCGGGCCGTCCGTGCGGGAGGCGAGGATGCTGAACGTGGTGTCGCCGGTGGCGGGCATCTCCTCGTGGTCGACGGAGTCCACCCGGGCCAGTGGCGGTGCGTGTACGGCGACACCGTCGCAGAACCGGGCGACGGCCTCGGGCGCGCCCTCGACCTCGGCGATGACGCCTTCCGGGGTGTTGGTCACGTGTCCGCGCAGGTCCAGGCCGGTGGCGAGGGTGTAGACGTAGGGACGGAATCCGACGCCCTGCACCACGCCCCGTACGAGGACCCGTCGGCGTGACGGCGTCCGGTCGAGGGCGGCGGCGGGGGAACGTGGTTCGCTCACGAGGGGGAGTGCGCCATGGCGCCGGTGCCGTCGGGGTGCTCGTGGACGTGCGGGCGGGCCGCGGCTCCGGCGTGCGCGGGGGTGTCCGTCCGGTGGGCCATCACGGGGTTGTGCGCGGGGGCGCCGTCCGCGGCCGCGAGCGCCCGGTCGAGCAGGGTCCCGATCCCGGTGTCCCGGCGGACCGAGGTCAGGACCACCTCGACGCCCGGGTTGACGCGTTCGACGTGGGCGCGGAACGCCGCCTCGTCGAACTCCACGGCCTCGGCGATGTCGGTCTTGGTGACGACGACCAGGTGCGCGAGACCGAAGGCGGTGGGGTACTTGAGGGGCTTGTCCTCGCCCTCCGTGACGGAGGCGAGGACGACGCGGAGGGTCTCCCCCAGGTCGTAGGAGGCCGGACAGACGAGGTTGCCGACGTTCTCGACGAACAGCAGCCGGGTGCGGTCGGGCAGCCAGCCCTCCACGTGACGGCGGAGCATCCCGGCCTCCAGGTGGCACAGCCCGTCGGTGAGGACCTGCTTGACCGGGACGCCCGCGCGCGCGAGCCGTCGCGCGTCGTTCTCGGTGGCGAGGTCGGCGGTGAGCGCCGCGACCGGCACGGACCGCCGCCGGGCCAGCTCCAGTTCACGTTCCAGCAGGGCCGTCTTGCCGCTGCCGGGGCTGGAGAGCAGATTGACGACGGTGGTGCCGCGGGCGGCCAGTTCCGCGCGCAGGGTGCGCGCGCTCTCGTCGTTCTTGGCGAGTACGGCTTGCTGCAGGTCGACCACACGGCACATGGTTCAGCGCTCCTCGGGGATCGGTTCGCGGAGGTGCGCGTGCGTGGGGCCGTCCTCCCACTGCACGCTGAGAATCTGCAGTTCGCGGCCCGCCGGCAGGTCGGTACCGGCTCCGCCGCAGCGCGGGCAGGTCAGCAGGGGCGGCATGCCGACGGCCCATTCGTGGGCGCAGGGCGCGCAGCGGGCCCGTCCGGGCACCGTCTCGGTGACCAGTTCGGCGCCTTCGAGCAGGGTGCCGGCGCAGGCCAGTTCGAAGCAGAAGGAGAGGGAGTCGGGTACGACACCGGCGAGTTCGCCCACCTGGAGCCGTACCGAGCGTACGGCCGTGACGTCGCCGGCCCGTTCCGCCGCCTCTTCCACCTGGCCGATCACGGCCAGCGCGATGGACATCTCGTGCATCGGTCTCCGTCCTGGCAGGGGCCGGTCCGCGCCGGTCGCCGCCGGTCGTCCGCCCGTGCAGGGCCCTTGAGGGCGGGGCGTCCACCGCCCTCATTACAGGGGAGGCGCCCGGGGGCGGCGGCCCGCCGCGCCGTCGCCGCCCGGCCGGGTAAGCCGTTCGCCGCAACGGTCCGGCGTGCTCCGGCGCGCGCCGTCGGCCGCCCGGCGCTCGCCCGGCCGGGAGGGCGCCGGCTCACATGCTGCGCATCCTCAGGTAGCGCCTGATGTCGGGCAGGGACTGCACGAGGACGGCGGCGAGGGCGGCGGCCACGACGCCGCCGACGAGGGTCTTGATCATCGTTCTCTCCTCACTTCACTTCGCGGCTTCGCCGGCCGTGGCCCGCGGCGCGGACTCTCCCGGCTCGTCGGTCCGCAGCAACTCTTCGATCAGCCGGACGGCCTCGGGTACGGCGGCGGCGACCGGCGGGCTGAGGCCGATCCCCTCCTCCACCGAGGCCGGTTCGCAGCCGAGCACCAGCGTGCGCCGGGGCGGCTCTCCGCCCGTCCCGGCGCAGAGGGTCCCGAGCAGCGCGAGCACGGTGTCGGGGGTCATACGGTGCCCGTCCAGGACCGCGCCCGGCGGCGCGTCCGGTCCCGGTCCGTCGGGTTCGATGACGTAGAGGGTGCCGGGGGCCTCGCCGCGCGCGGTGGCGTCGACCAGGATCAGGGTGTCGTAGCCGTCCAGGACCTGGTACGCGAGATGGACTCCGCGTACGCCGATGTCCACGACCTCGACGTGCGCGGGCAGATCCACCCCGGTCAGGGCGCGTACGGTCTCGACGCCGAATCCGTCGTCGCCGAGGAAGACGTTCCCGATGCCGGCGACGAGGACCTTGCCGCGCGGCGCGCGGGACCGGTCGGGGACGGCACTCATGAGCCGGCCTCCAGCGGGGTGACCTCGTCCGGCTGGAAGTACAGGAAACGGCCCTGTTCGCGGCGGATGTCGGCGCCCGGATCGTCCTCGACCGTCACCGCGAGGTGCACCCCGCCGTCCACGTCGTGCAGCACGGCCTCGACCCGGGCGGCGCGTCCGGCCAGGAACAGGTCCTGGGCGTCGGTGCGTCGCAGGCCGGGCCGCAGCACCACCCGGCTGCCCGCGCCCAGCGGGTGTCCGTCGACGACGACCCGGTCCTGTGCCGGGTCGAATCCGGCGTCGCTCGCCGGGTCCCACCACGGGGTGTCCGGTCGCGGTACGCCGAACTCGTCGGGGAAACCGTCCCCCGCGGGGGACGGGGCCTCTCCGGTCACCTCGCGCAGACCGCGCACGGCACCGTGCAGGCGTTCCAGGACCTCGGGGGGCATCGAGTCCGCGAGGTCGATCACCGCGGCGGCCCGCTCGTCGGTTCCACGTGCCTCGCGTTTCTCCTCGTCGGTGAGGGCGGCGGTGCGCAAGGCGAGGATCTCGTCGATCTCGGTGGCGTCGTACAGCGCTCCGGGGCTCTCCGGGGCGATGGCCGGGTGGTCCTCCAGGATGATCGGTGAGGAGAGCACCACGTCGGCGCGGCCGGGTTCGCCCGCCAGTACCGGCCAGGTGTGCAGGTTGCGGCAGGCCGCGACCGCGCCCTTCGCCCACTCGGGGGGATCCGTCATCGAGAGGAACGACCCGGCGCTCAGCCCCATGAGGAGGTGGGCGGCGACCAGGGAGCGCGGCAGCGCCGCGTCCCGGTCGGCGGCCGCGCCGTCCGTGGGGGTCCAGGTGCTGGTGTTCTCCACGACGGCGGTCAGGCGCAGCACCCGGTAGGGACCGTCGAGTTCGCGGGCCGACAGCCGCAGGGCGCCGGCGGTCTCCTCGTAGCGGCGGACCACGCGGCCCACCGGGCGCCCGGTCTCGTCGAGCACGGGCTCGGTGTCCTCGGCGGCGGCGCGGCCGAAGGGGACCGTGACGCCGTCACCGAGGAGGTCGCCGACCCGCACGACGGCCTCGACGCGTTCCTCCGTGCCCTCGTCCCAGGGGACCAGGATCCGGTCCTCCAGCCGGAGTTCGGGGACCGTGTCGAAACCCCCGTCGGGGCGTGCCCGCTGGACCGTCCGCCGCCGGGCGCGCAGGAAGCGCAGCTCGACCGCGAGGGTGGCGTCCGCCCTGGGTTCCATCAGGCATTCGGTGTGCTGGAAGTCGTGCTCCTCGGTCGCGGCGCCCCAGCCGGGCGGCACGAGCACGCCGAACTGCCAGCGCAGCCGGTTCTTGGCGGCGGAGGCCCGGTACGGATAGAGCACATAGCCCTCGAAGAGGACGGCGTCGGCGACCTGCCGGGCGAGGGCGAGACGTGCCTCGGTCTCCGGGGCGAACGCGGTCACGCTCACGGAGCGGTCCTTCCGGTGATGCGGGTGAGGGTGGAAACCGCCGGGGGTGCGCCGGCGGCCGCGTCGGTGTCCCCGTCGAGCAGGGCCCGTACGGTCGCGTCCCAGGACGGCAGCGCCCTGCGGGAGCGGAAGGCGAGCAGGTCGTCCATGGTGTGGCGGGGCAGCCTGATCCAGCCGCAGCCGGGGAAGTGCTGTTCGACCATCTCCCGCCAGGTCGCGACGGGCATCCGGCAGACGGCCTCGCGGTCCCAGGGGACGGGCTCGACGCGGAAGCCGCCCGCTCCGGTGAACGCAGTGCCGGAGAAGAGCAGCAGGAGGGGCACCTCGCCGTCGGTGAGCGCGTCGAAGTAGCGGGTCGCGGCGATGTCCATGTCGTAGGTGCAGGGCACGACGAGGTCCGCCTCGGTCTCCCCGGTGAAGGCGGGGACCATGAGCGGCACCTGTGCGAACTGCAGCGGCTGGAGGGTGGTGCCCCAGCGGGACCGCTCTCCGAAGAGGTCGGCGAGCGCGTCGGCCTCCTCGGGCCCGTAGCCGCGCCGGGCGGGTTCGATGCGGATCTGGCAGCGCAGTGCGACGGCGTGCACCGGTTCGTCGCCGGAGGCGGTGATCCGCAGCCGCAGGACGAGGGTCGGTCCGGCGGCGAACCGGTCGGCGCGCACGCCGGTGCAGGTGAAGGAGAACTCCGTCACGGGCGGCTCTCCTCCCCCACGTCCCGGGCGCGTTCCCGCACCCGTGCGAAGAAGGTGTCCAGGGCCGCGCGGGCCTCCGCTCCCCCGTCGAAGCCCTGCCACAACAGGCGCATCCGGCCGACGAGTTCGTAGCAGATGTCGACGGGTACGAGGACGCACTCGACGCGGCCGTCGACGCGGCGCAGCAGGAGTGCCTCCACGTCGGGTTCGAGCAGCGCGGCGAGCCGGCTGCCGCCCAGGACGGTCTTCCAGACGGCCGGGTCGAGTTCGCTCTCGGTCGCCCCGGCCGGGCTCGGGTAGAGGGCCACGAGCCGGTCGAGCGCCGCGTTGCGGAAGAAGAAGGCGACGCCGACCGGGATCTGCAGGGCTTCCCAGGCGCCGTCGTCGAGCGCGTGGTCCGGGTCGGTGAGGTACCGGTCCGGTACCGCGCGGAAGCGGCCCGCGGCGGCGGCGCCCGGCTGCTGCATGAGCAGGGCGCAGGGGAGGCAGGCGCAGACGATGGCCCGCTGCTCGGTGTCGACGAGGTGGCGGTGGTGTGCCTCGTCGACCGCCGTCGCGCACAGTCCGCACCGCTCCGGCCGCGGTTCACGACCGGTCAGGAACCTGCGCAGGCCCGGCCCCCGGGTGGCCGGGCGCGCGCCGGTGGGGGTGCTCACGCGGACTTCGCCGGTGCCGGGCGGCCGGCGGTCCGGCGGTCCGGGCCGAGACCGATCTGGAGCAGCGGGGGCTCCCCCGGTGCGCCGTCGGACCGCACCTCGACGGCGGTGACCTCGGGTGCGAAGCAGGCGAGCGCGTCCTCGGCGGCCTGTCGCGCGGTGGTCCCGTTCGCGGCGCAGCCGCAGCCGCCGCCCGCCGCCGCGGCGGACCGGAGGGTGAGGGTTCCGGTCGTCTCGTCGAAGTCCACGGCGTCCAGCTCGTGTTCGCGCACGGTGTCGAGGGCGCGGGCGATCCGGGTCGCCCGGTCCTCGGGGTGCAGGTCGTGCAGGACGAGAAGGCTCGCGACCAGTTCGTCGCCGAGCAGCGGCGCGACCGGGTCGCTCTGCGCGCGGCGGTTCCCCGGCGCGGAGAGCAGCTGGAGCACCCGGGCCAGTCCGGCCCCGTAGAAGTCCATCAGGGCCTGCACCAGTTCCTCGGCGGCGGCGCGGACGGCCGGGTCGCCGGTGGCGGCGAGCCGGTCGAGGACGTCCTCGATCCGCAGCCCGGTCTGTACGGCGTTCGCCGGGTGCGTCGCCCCGGCCGCCGGTGCCCCGGTCATCCGCCCAGTCCGCTCAGGCCGGTGGGCATGTGCATCTTCTGCACGGTCTTGCCGCCGCCCACGTACATGTGGACACCGCAGGGCAGGCAGGGGTCGAAGCTGCGGACCGCGCGCATGATGTCGATGCCCTTGAAGTTCTCCGGGGAGTTCTCCTCGAAGATCGGGGTGTTCTGCACGGCGTCCTCGTACGGGCCGGGGGTGCCGAAGGTGTCCCGGGTGCTGGCGTTCCAGGGGGTGGGCGGGTACGGGTGGTAGTTGGCGATCTTGCCGTCGCGGATCACCATGTGGTGGGAGAGGACACCGCGGACCGCCTCGGTGAAGCCGACGCCGATGGCCTCGTCGGGCACCTCGAACTTCTCCCAGGTCTGGGTGCGTCCGGCGCGGACCTCCTCCAGGGCCTTCTCCGCGAAGTGCAGCGCGACGGCGGCGGTGTAGGCCTGGAAGTAGGTGCGGGCGCGGTTGCGCTCCAGCGCGTTGCTCCAGCGCGGGATCTTCCACTCGAAGGTGGTCTCGGGCTTCGTCATCGTGCGGGGCAGGTTGATGACGACGCTGTGTCCGGTGGCCTTGACGTAGCCGGTGTCGACGAGACCGGACAGGGCGGTGGACCACAGGCGGGCGATGGGGCCGCCGCCGGTGTCCAGGGCGAGGTGGTCCTTGCCGTCGAACCAGCGGGGGGACATGACCCAGCTGTACTTGTCGTCGAAGTTCCGCTTCTGCGGGGCCGGGATGGTGTGCTGGTTCCACGGGTGCCGCGGGTCGACCGGGTTGCCGAGCGGGTCGTGGGTGACGAACTGCTCCTGGCCCTGCCAGTCCTCGTAGTAGGAACTGCCCAGCAGGATGCGCAGGCCGAGGTTGATCTCGGTGAGGTCGTTGGTGACGAGTTTGCCGTCGACGACGATGCCGGGGGTGACGAACATCCGCCGGCCCCAGTCCGTCATGTTGGCGTAGGTGAAGTCGCAGTACTCGGGGTCGTTGAGCGCGCCCCAGCAGCCGAGCAGGACGCGCCGGCGCCCCACTTCCTCGTAGCCGGGCAGGGCCTCGTAGAAGAAGTCGAAGAGGTCGTCGTGCAGGGGGACGACGCGCTTCATGAACTCCACGTAGCGCGTCAGCCGGCTGAGGTAGTCGGTGAAGAGCTGCACGGAGGCGATGGTGCCGACGCCGCCCGGGTAGAGCGTGGAGGGGTGCACATGGCGCCCCTCCATCAGGCAGAACATCTCGCGGGTGTACCGGCTCACCTGGAGGGCCTCGCGGTAGAACTCGCCCTCGAGGGGGTTCAGGGACCGCATGATGTCGGCGATGGTGCGGTAGCCGTGCTCCCCGGCGTGCGGTGCCTCGGTGCGCTCGGCGAGTTCGAGGACACCGGGGTTGGTCTCCTTGACCATCTTCTCGCAGTAGTCGACCCCGACCAGGTTCTCCTGGAAGATGTTGTGGTCGAACATGTACTCGGCGGACTCGCCGAGGTTGATGATCCACTCCCCGAGGTGCGGGGGCTTCACGCCGTACGCCATGTTCTGCGCGTACACCGAACAGGTCGCGTGGTTGTCGCCGCAGATCCCGCAGATGCGGCTGGTGATGAAGTGCGCGTCGCGGGGGTCCTTGCCCCGCATGAAGACGCTGTACCCGCGGAAGACGGACGAGGTGCTGTAGCACTCCGCGACGCGCTTCTGCTTGAAGTCGATCTTCGTGTGGATGCCCAGGCTGCCCACGATCCGGGTGATCGGGTCCCAGGCCATCTCCATCAGGCCGCTACCGTCGCCGGCCGCCTTCGTCTTCGGTGCCATCGTCTGTGTCGTGCCCTTCTTCGCGCGGGTGGTCCGGGAGGGGTGGCCGGGGTGGGGGTACGTGTCAGGTGGAGCGGTCGGTCACCACGGCGGCCGGTATCCGGTGGTGATCTTGTCCCCGGTGTGGCGCCACTTCGGCTCCTTGTCGACGGTCTGGGTCGTGAGGGTCCGCAGCCTGCGGACCACCGCGCCGTAGGCGCCGCTGGCCTTGGTGGACAGCTTCGCGCCGGGGGGTTCGTCCATGAACGGCATGAACTTGTCCGGGAACCCGGGCATGGTGCAGGCGATGCAGATGCCGCCGACGTTCGGGCAGCCGCCGATGCCGTTCATCCAGCCACGCTTGGGCACGTTGCACTTCACGACCGGGCCCCAACAGCCGAGCTTCACCAGGCACTTGGGCGAGTCGTAGGTGGTCGCGAACTCGCCCTGCTCGTAGTAGCCCGCCCGGTCGCAGCCCTCGTGCACGGTGGCACCGAACAGCCACGCGGGGCGCAGCTTGTCGTCGAGGGGGATCATCGGGGCGGAACCGGCCGCCTGGTACAGCAGGTAGGTGAGCGTCTCGGCGAAGTTGTCCGGCTGGATGGGGCAGCCGGGGACGCACACGATGGGGATGCCGGCGTGCGACGTCCAGTCCCAGCCGAGGTAGTCGGGCAGGCCCATCGCGCCGGTCGGGTTGCCGGCCATGGCGTGGATGCCGCCGTAGGTGGCGCAGGTGCCGATGGCGACGACGGCCAGCGCCTTGGGCGCGAGCCGGTCGATCCACTCGCTGGTCGTGATGGGCTGACCGGTCGCCGGGTCGTCGCCGAAGCCCGACCAGTAGCCCTCGGGCTTGATCGACTCGTTGGGGATGGATCCCTCGACGACCAGCACGAACGGGTCGATCTCGCCCCGCTCCCCCTTGAAGAACCACTCGATGAACGTGTCCGCGCCGCCGACCGGACCGCACTCGAAGTCGATGAGGGGCCAGTGGACGGCGATCTTCGGCAGCCCCGGCAGATCGCTGAGGGCGATCTGCTCGATGCTCGGCTGCATCGCGGCCGTCAGCGCGACCGAGTCTCCGTCGCAGCTCAGCCCCGCGTTGATCCAGAGGATGTGGATCGTGGGGGTCTCGTCGGCAGGCGCACCACCGGCGTCCGTGGCGCCGGCCGTGCTCGGCGTCGTCGCTGTCATGGGACCGCCTCCTCGGGGAGGTGAGGAATGGCATCCCCCGGGCGGACGAAAGCCCTTTCGGGGATGAAAGCGTTCAATTCGACCATCAGATCTCTTGGTACCACCCCTTCGGCCGCGATGGGATGCGATGACCGTCCGTTCCGGTGACGGGCCCCGTCCGGACCGGTCCGGACGGGGCGGGCGGCGAAGGCGCCCGCGAGCCGTGCCGGACACGGTGTTCGGGCCCGTCCCGGCGTCCGGGGCCGGCACCCCTGCCGGGTCGACTGCGATGGTCGGACACGGCGCCCGGCGCACCCCGGGCGACAGGCGGCGGGGTCACCCGAAAGCGGGGGCCTCACGGCCACCCGGCGGCGGGCGGACGGGTGGGGCGGGGGCTACGGGTGCGGCGGGGCAGGAGGTCTACGGGTGCGGCGGGGGCGGGCGCGGGCGGGCGGCACGGGGGCGCCCGACGGCTGGAAACGGAGGGGAGGGCCGGGGGCGGAGGGGGCTGGGGCGGAGGGCCGGGGGCCGGGCAGGGCGGGACCGGGGACGGGGACGGGGACGGACAGCACCGTGAAGCCGGGGTCGGCCACGGGCCGGGGACCAGGGGCGGAGGCGGCTCAGAAGCTGGGGACGTGGGACAGCAGGGTCACCAGCCGCTCGGCGGGGGCGAACAGCGGTTCCAGGCGTTCGTACTCGGCGGCCTTGTCCGCCGGGGCGAGAGCGCGTCCGGGGGTGAGCGCGGCGTGGAGGGCGAGGCCGCGCCCGACGATGGCGTGGTGCAGGATCCACAGGACCGGGACGGTCACGCCCGCGGGCTCGCGCCCGCAGGCGACCAGGGCGACCGCACCGCGCAGGTTCTCGGTCACCGCGACCTTCGCGATCACGTCCTGGAAGGGTGCGAGCAGCGAGTCGAGCGGGGAGGGCGCACCCGCCCCGGACGCGAGGCGGTCGCACTTGGTGAAGACCAGCACGAGCGGGGTCAGCCGCCCGTCGCGCCCGGCGAGGGCCCCCTGCGCCACGGCGGCCATGCGATGCAGGTCGGCGCGGTACCGGTCGTCACCGAGCAGGCGGGGCGCGTCGGCGAACAGCATGATCCCGTCCGCGCGGGCCAGACCGGGGAGCAGCCCCACACCGGTCTCTCCCGCGCCGTACCGGTGGTCCCGCCAGCGCACCGGCAGCACGGCGCGCCCCCGGTGATGGAGCACCAGCTCCAGGACCTCCCGCCGCCGCCCCGCGCCCGGGCTGCGCCCCCGCAGCACCTCCTCGGCCGCCGAGGTGAGTTCCTCGTGCAGGGACGCCTCCCGCGCACAGAGCCCGAAGCCCTGGATGCCGTCACGCATCGCCGCGTACATCAGCGCCAGGTAGCTGTCCTTCCCGACCCCGCCGGGTCCGAGCATCACGATATCCATAAGGCTCCTTCGGCTGGCACGCGGGCGGCCGGGCCATGGTCGCGGAGCGAACCGGGCAAGAACCGGTCAGGTGACCGGTTGCCTGGACAAGGCATGACGAGTCGCGACACCACGAGGGGAATACGTACACTCTTTCGACCTCAAGAGTGTTCTGTCCATCTGATTCACCGACAACTCTTTTGTGCGCTAAGTTCCTCGCACCGGCTCACCGGTCCGTGCACGAGGCGGACGGTGTCGACCGAGGGGGGACCATATGCGCGACCACATTCATCCCGGCCCCACGAGCCACTCGACGCCCTCGAGTCGCTGGCCGCAGGGGACACTCATGGCCAATCTGTCGCCCGACGACCGGGACGCGCTGCTGCGGCAGGGCCGTGTCGTGCGGTACGAGACCGGCGACGTACTCATCCGCGAAGGCGGGCCGGAAACCACCGTGCTGCTGCTCACCGACGGCTGCGTCAAGGTCGTCGGTGCCGTCGAGGACGGGGGCACGGTACTGCTCGCCCTCCGGGTGCGGGGCGAACTGGTCGGTGAGGTCTCGGCTTTGGACGGGCAGCCGCGCTCGGCCACCGTGATCGCCGCCCGCCCCACCGTCACCCGCACCCTCACCAGTACCGTCTTCCTCGCCTTCCTCCGGGAGAGCCGGGACGCGGCGGAGGTCGTGCAGAGATCCGTGGCGGGCAAACTGCGCGGCGCCACCCGCCACCGCATCGACACCAGCGGCGGCACGGCCACCGTCCGGCTGGCCCGCACCCTGGACAACCTCGTCCGCAGCTACGCGCGCGCCGTGCCCGAGGGGCTGCGGATCGACGTACCGCTCAGCCACACGGACCTCGCGGCGCTCGCCGGGATCTCCGACGCGAGCGTGCAGCGGGCGCTGCGCAGTCTGCGGGCCGCCGGGGCGGTGACGACCAAGTACCGCGGGGTCGTCATCCGTGAGCCGGACATCCTGCGGGCCATCGCCTCCCAGAGCGGCTGGCCCGCGGCCGACCCCGGTGCGCTGCCGGGCGTCCCCACCCCCCGCGCGCCCCGGCCGCCCCGTCCCAAGCGGGCACCGCTCGAACCGCCCGCGCCGCACGTGGAGTCGGCCACCCGTCTCGCCGCGCCGGCCGGCGGCACACCGCTGTCCGAGGCCGGCTGATCCACCCGGTCCGCCGGGCCTGATGCCGGGAGCGGACCGGGTCGCCGGCCCGGGTCTCCGGCCCGGCGGACCGCGCCTGAAGGTGAATACGTCAGCGGAATACGTCACCTGACCGAATCTCGCCGCAGCGACGCGCCGACAGTGGCCCGGTGACAACCGGCCACTTACGGGGGGTGGTGTGCTGTGAGGCTGTTCCGGCTCGTTCCGCACCGGAGGCGAGGACGCGCACCCGCGCAGCCTCCGGCACCGGGTCCCACTCATCGCGAACCGGCCTCTTTGTCGTCGGAGTTGGCCGATCTGGCGGGGCATCCGAGACTGGCCAGGCACAGCGCGGCGTTACGCGATCTGGCGGACGCGGTCAGCAGTGGCCGCGGCCTGGAGGTGTGGGCGGGCGGCAGCCTCGTCGCCGCCTACGGAGGGCCCGACGCGCTCGGCGACGGCCCCGCCGAGACGGGCGACCGGGCACGCCGCCTCGGGCTGCTGCCCACCGCGCTCGTCTTCGTGCCCCTGCTGATCACCTGGTTCGGACTGGGCGCGGCCGCCTGGGCCAACCAGCGCATGGACGACTCCGGCGGACGGTCCGAGGGTTCCTTCCTGACCCTGTGGCAACAGGGCTTCGACGGACATCTGTGGCCGTTCCTCCGTTTCGACATGATGGCGGTCTGGACGGTGCTGGCACTCGCCGCGCTGGCCACCACCACCATGCTGCGCCACCGCTGGGAGGAGCGGGACGAGCGCGAACGTCTGGTGCTCTCCCAGCGGCTGTCCGGAGCGCTCGCCCAGACCGAGGCCCTCGCGATCCGTGCGGCCGCCACCTCGCCCCGCCGGTTCACCGAGGAACTGCAGGGCGCGGCCGAGGAGTTGCACACGCTCCTCGGCCGCGCCGCCGACGTCCAGGAGGGCGCGCGCCGGGCCGTGGCCCAGGCGGACGGAGCGACCGACCGCACCGTGACGGCCCTGGCCTCGCTCGACTCGGCACTCGTCGTCCTGCGCGCCGGAGCCTCCGAGGCGCGCGAGGCCACCCGGGGCGCGTCCACCGCCGCGGGACAGGTCGCCCAGGGCGCGGAGATGCTCGCGAGCGGGGTGGCCGCGTCCGTGGCGGCGCTGCGCGAGACGGTCGGCGAGGCGGGAAAGGTCGCCGCCGAACACATCGGCGCGGCCGGCACGGCCGTCGCCGACCGCTTCGACGCGGTCACCTCGGCCGCCGAACTGCGCGGGTCCGCCGTGGCCGACCACGCCACCGAATCCATGGAGCGGATCCGGGACGAGGCCAGGGAGACCCTGGAGAGAACGCGGGCGTCCCTGGACGAGTCGGCCCGGCTCCTCGCCACCACCGTGCAGGGACTGGACCGCACGCTCACCACGCTGCCCACCGCCCTGGAGGGTTCGGCCGCCGAGGGAGCAGACCGTATCGGCATGGCGTACGACATGGCGGTCACCGCCCTCGCCGCCTCGCTGCGCCAGGAGGTGCGCGAGGTCTCCGCCGAACTCGCCGACCGCATCGACCAGTTGCACACCGTCGTCGAAGGACAGCGAGCCGTCCAACGGGACCTCGGCGGCGGTCAGGAGCGGATGAGTGAACTGCTCCACGCCGCCACGGCCGAGTTCGAGCGGGCGCTGCGCCGCGTCACGGACGGCCTCGACGAGGCGGGACGCTCCGTCATCCACGGAACGGCCGAACTCGACGCGGCCACTGAGAAGTTGCGACGTACGACGGACGGCTTCCGGGCCTCCGCGGGCCCGATGTCCGATCCAGCTCCCGAGCCCGGTCCGGAGGCCGGCGTCGGCCCGGGCTCCGAAGTGCCGCACCGCAGGCCCGCGCATCCCATGCCCCCGGCCTACGGAACCCATCCGTTCGGCGCTCCGGGTCCGGATGCCCGGCCCCGGCCCCCGCTCGGCGACCCGCACGACGCCACGCGCACCCGTGTGCCCGGACCCGTCCCCGCACCCGCCCCTCCCTCCGCGTCCGCCACCGTGCCCGCCACCCTGCCCGTGGATCCCGAACCCGCGACCGCCCCCGAACCGGCCGACACCCTGGAGAGCCCGTCGACGCACCGGCTGCGCCGACCCGTGCCGAGCGATGCCGGGGACCAGCGGCGGGAGGGAACGCGGTGACCCGCCGGCCGGGACGCGCCACGGTGCCGTACCTCGCGGGGTGGCTGTTCGCGGACGTGCTGCTGGTGATCGTGCTGGTGGTGCTGGGAGGCGAACAGACCCCGCACGACCGGACGGCGGCGCGGGACCCGTCGCCCGCGGCGGCGCCGACCCGCACCGCACGGCCGACGGCGACGCCGGAACCGGCCCCGAGCCCCACCTCGACGCGACGGGCCGGGACGGCCGGGCTCGACCCGGCGACCCGGTCGATCACCGTGCACACGGACGCGGACGCCCTGGTCGCGGGCTCGAAGGCCGCGAAGGCGGATCTGGAGCGCCAGGTCTCCGACGGGATCGGACGGTTCAAGGGGCGGACCGCGGCCTTCGTCATGGTCTTCGGGACGGTCCACGGCGTGGGGGGAGCCGTCGACAGCGGGCGCAGCGACGCGTACGCCACCGCGGTGGCCCGGCTGCTGCCGAGAACCGCCCCCGCCTTCTTCCCGCCGTACTCGGAGAAGATCATCCGCGGCTACCACGACAGCAGCGGCGACATCGGCTCGGGCACGGCCCGGATCGAGCTCTTCTTCCTCCTGCGGTGAACTCCTCCCCCCGACCCGGTTTCCTCCCCCGTCCCTGATCCGAGCACCCGGACCGGCGACCCGGCCCGCCCGACCGGCCCGCGCCGAGCCACCCGTACGGCGCGCGCGGTTCGCAGCGCACCCACCCACAGCCCAACGGAGCGTGGAGCATCGTGACCGTCTTCAAGAAGAACCCGAGCCTCTCGGAGCTGCGTGAGTTCACCCAGCAGACCCTGACCATGCTCAGTGAGCAGACCCTCCCGGACACACCCGAGGCGTACGAGTCCCGCGACCGGATCCAGTCGCTCGCGGCCGAGCTCGACGCCCGGCTGAACGCACCGGTCACCATCGGGGTGGTCGGCGAGTACTCCGTCGGCAAGTCCCTGCTCCTCGGCACCGTGCTGGGCAAGCCCGACCTGCTGCCGGTGGAGGCGGGACCGAGCACCGGCAACATCACCGTCCTGGAACTGTCGCGCGGCGAACCTGGCCGGCCGACCACCGCCGCCGAGAACACGGACGTCGCCTTCCTCACCGAGAAGCAGCTCGCCGCCTGTGTGGGCGCGGTCCTCGACGACCTGGTCCGCGTGCTGGACGAACGGCACCCCCAGCTCGGCGCGGGCGCCGCGCTCGCCGGCTACAACCCGGTGACCGATCCACGGGGTTGGGCCCCCTTCGAGGCGTGGTACCCGAAGCTGTGGCCCGCGGCCGGCGGACCGGTCTCCTACGAGGCGATCGGCGCCGGGCACCGGGACGCCGTCACCGAGCTGTGCCGGATCCGCGACGCGGCGCTCAGCCAGCGCGACCTGCTCGGCACCTCGGTCGGGGTGTCCCGCGAAGCCGTCGGCGCGGCGCTGGTCCTCGGCGCCGCCCAGCGCACCCCCGAGACCCCGCCCAAACGGGTCGTGCGGCCCTTCGACACCGGTCAGTTGAAGAACACCGACACCGAGGCCGCCGCGGAGGCGCTGCGCCGCGCGTTCCCGCTGGTCGAGAAGGTGACACTGCGGGTGGAGGTCTCCCCCGACCACTGGGACCTGTCCGGGCTGATCTCGCAGGACACCGCGGTACGGCTGCTGGACTTCCCGGGCATCAACGCGGCCGGCTCGTACGGCCGCGACACCTTCCTCAGCCGCCGCGAACTGGTGTCCGTGCACACCATCCTGCTGGTCATCAGCGCCGTACGCGCCGAGTCGAAGGGCGCCTCGACGTTCTGGGACATGCTCACCGAGGACGGCCGGGAGCCGCAGGCCCTGGCCAGCGCGGCCCTCGTCGCGGCGAACGCCTTCGACCTCGCCAAGCCGCCCGCGCTGCACGACGTACCCGAAGGCCCCCTGCCCCTGAGGCAGTTGCTGTCGCACTCCGCCGAGGTCAACGGCGTGCACGTGTACGGGAACAAGTTCGTGCACCATCGCGAGGACGGCATCGTGGCCGTCTCCTCGATCGCCGGCATCCGCGCGCATCAACTCCCCTACACGGAGGCCTCCCCGGAGACCAGGGAACGCATCCACAAGGCACTGGCGGACCTCGACCCGCCGGGCGCCGAACGCTGGGAGAAGATCGCCGACCGGCTGCGCCGTGCCGACGAGACCAACCCCTGGACGGACCGGCTGCGCGCCTACGACAACGACGGCGGGATCCAGCGGCTGCGCCTGCTGATCGACCACCACGTACGCCGTCACGGACTGGACCAGAAGCTGGAGCGGGCGCGCGGCTCGCACCGCAGGCTGTGGCGGGAACTGAGCCTGCTGCAGCGCCAGGTCCACCGGGCGGCGGGCGGCGACCAGCCCGAGGAGTACCGCGAACTGGCGCAGAGACTGGGCGAGTTCCGCGCTCTGCTCGATCTGATGCTGCCCACGCTGTACCGGCTCAGCAGCCCCGTGCCGCGAGGCACCGGGTCCGACGACGCCTCGTACGCAGCCGAACTCGGCGGACGGCCGCCCCGCCGGGAGGAGATCGCGGACTCGGTGCGCGACGACGTCTTCGACTGGCGGGAGTGGCAGGAACTGCTGGGCCGCGCCGAGCGGGACCGCAACCACCTCGTCCCGCGCAGCGAACCGCCCGCCCAGGGCGGAATCGACCAGCTGGTGCGGCCCGGCCGGACCTCCGCCGTCGCGGCGGAGGCGCCCGGTGGTGAGGAGTCGGCCGATGTCACGATGACCTTCCTGGACAAGTTCCGCACGCTCGTCGACCGGCGCGCGGGCGAGGAACACGATCAGCTGCGCGTCTGGTTCGACCAGTGGGCGGCCTACTGGCAGGGCGAGTTCGGACCGCTGCGGGAGTGGATGGCGGACCCGGCCACCGACGCTCTGCTCAACGACCTGTTCACCCGGCTGCGCGGCAGCGCGCACCGGGCCGACATCCAGCTGAACCACCTGTGGACGGCACTGAACCCGACGCACGCGCGACAACGGGTCGGGGAACTGGCGTCGGTGCCCGGTCCTACACCCGCCGACCAGGAGAACCGCTTCCCGATGCGCTCTCCGCACGCGCTGCCCTGGGACCACCGCATGCCCCGGCTGGAGGACCAGCGCTCCGAGGAACGCGAACGGCACCCGCTCCTGGTGGTGCAGATGCGCCAGCACACCGCGGACGCCGCGGCCCGGCTCGTCACCGAACACCTCGGCCGCACCCTCGCCCTGATCGAGAAGGACCTGGTCGCCCTGTACTCGAAGACCGTGGAGTACCTGCCCCGGGAGAACGAGGTGCGCGCGCCGCGCAAGCCTCTCGGAGCGGACCCGCACTCCGGCGAAGAGGGCGCCGGTGCCACGGAGGTGCCGGTCGAAGAGCCCATCGACATCCTGATCCGAGCCTGGAGCGAAGACTGACATGAGCACCGAGCTGACCATCTCCTTCCGCGCCCCGCACGCCGATCCGGCCTCGGGTGTCGTGCCGTTGGGCCGCCGGCACTTCCGCCTCCACACGGGTCCCGAGGGCACGGCGCTGCCCGAGGTCGTCCTGGAGCAGGAGGGCACCGGCGGCAGCCGCATGGTGACTGTGCACCTGCCCGCCCGGATCGAGGTCATCACCCCCAGCGGCGGCCTCGTACCGGCGCAGCTGGCGCAGGCGCTGGCCGACTGCTGGGTGCCGCAGCAGTACACGTCGATCACCGTGGAGGGACCGCGCACCCTGTCCCAGGACACCCTGCTGCCCACGGCGCTGGTGCACCCCCCGTCCGCTCCACCGGCCGCCGCCGGCGACGAACCGCTGCGGCTGGACGTGCACTGGAGCGTCGACTACGCGTCGGTCGAGCACGCGGGCACCGCCCACGGCAGCGTCATGCTGGAGTTCGCGCCGCTGGGCGAGGAGCCCTCGGTGGCACCGCGGCCGGAGGACGACGACGAGTTCCTGACACTGCGCGACATCACCGGCAGCACGCACGAACACGAGTTCATCGTGGTCGACTTCGGGACGACGGCCTCCACCGCCACCCTGCACGACCCGACCCGGATCAGGGCACAGCTGGTCGATCCGGCCCAGGCCCGTTCCCTGACCGGCCTGTTGACGGACCTGCTCGCGCCGCCCGCCGACGCCCCGGCGGAATGGCGCAAGGAGGTCGACGCGCTGCTGACCGGCCCGGTCGCGCTGCCCCGCAGGAACGTCGAGGTGACGGGCGCCGAGGCACTGGCCCGGCTCGGCGACCCCGATGTCGCCGACGCGCTGATGCTCCGTGTCGAGGCCCTCCGCGAGCAGGCCGGCCCAGAACTGCGGCGCTGGCTCAACCGGCGGCTCCACGCGGGCTACGCAGAGGTCATCGGCACCCCGCCGCTGAACCGCCACGCCCTGCGGGCCGTCGAGTACCCGGACGACTCGGGCCGCCTCACCACGGCCCCGGCCAGCGCGCTGCGCGAGGTCGAGTACGCGGAGGGCACGGTGCCCGAGCATCCCCGCGACCGTGGCTTCGTGCTGTGCGGCAACGGGCCCGAGGGGGTGCCCGGTGTCGAGGGGCTGACGGGCATCAAGCGGGCGGCCCTGCAGCTCACCCCGGAGCCGGTGGCGGACTCCGACATGTCAGCCGACCATCTGGCGCAGCACATGTACCTGTTGCTGGTGGACGGCGCCGAACAGACCACCTACAACCCGGCGCTGAACACGATCAGCCGGATGGCGACGGTCGTCGTCACGTATCCGACGACGATCCTGCCCGAGGTCAAGGAGAAGCTGGAGAAGCTGGTACGCACGGCGCTCGGCGGCCCGCGCGTCGTCATGGACTTCGACGAGGGTCTCGCGGCCGGGCTGTACTTCCTCATGGGCGATCTCACCGACAACCTCAACGCGGGCCTGGAGTCGCTGCGCGCCCGCTGCCGACGGGTCGGTGACAAGCCGCCGACATGGCAGCGGATCATGCTGGTGATCGACATCGGGGGCGGCACCACCGACATCGCGCTGCTGCGGCTGACCCTCGTCGACCAGACACCCGACCTCGGCGACGACCAGGAGTTCGTGGCGGGCCGGGACTACCGGCTGGAGCCCGAACTGCTGGGCTCCACCGGGCACGAACGGCTCGGCGGCGACCTGCTGACCCTCCAGGTCCTCTACTGGATCAAGGCCCGGCTGGTGGATGAACTGAGCCTGCAGGAACCGTCGTTCGGCGAGGAGTCGGCCGACGACGGCGAAGGCGGCGGGCTCGACGCACCGGGCCGGCGCGGGGACGTACCGCGGCGCGCGTACGCCGACGCGGTGGCCGAGCGCGCGGCCGACGAACTGGACACGATCGTCTCGCCCGAGGTCCGTGCGGTTCTCTCGGAGGCGCTGCCCACGGACTGGGCGGGGATCACCGACCCGGCCGAACGGGACGCGCGCAGAACCCGGTTCGAGCTGCTGTGGAGGCTCGCCGAGCTCAAGAAGCGTGAACTCAGCGCGCGTGGCGCCGGGGACGCCGTGCTGGAGCCGGAGCGGGTGGCCGACATCCTGAACGCGGGGCCGAACCACCGGCTGGGCACGGTGCAGGGTCAGATCACCCTGGACGCCGGGCAGTTCGCCAAGCTCGTGCAGCCGGTGCTGCGACGGGCCGCCTCGCTCGGCGCCGACCTCGTGCGCGGCTCGTTCCGCCGGGCCCATGAGGAGAACGAGGAACGGCGCGCGAAGGGTCTCCCTGAGCTGCCCGAACCGCTGCTCGACCAGGTGGTGCTGTCGGGACGTACCAGCCGCATGGCCCAACTCGAGGGTGAGGTCCGGGCGGTGCTGCGGCAGAAGGGCGCGGACGGCGGCGACGGTCTCGGATGGCACAAGAACACCGAGTTGTCGGCCGAGGTGAAGTACGCCAAGCAGGTCACCTCGCTGGGCGCGGCCTGGGCCCATTCGGTGCGCAACGTCGCGGGACAGGTCGAGCACGACCGCGTCGACGGCGGGCGCGCCGGTGCCACCATCCGGCTCAGCGATCTGGACATCAGGCTCCAGGGGCTGTTCTCCAGCCTGCCGTGCGACTTCGGGCCACGCGGTCACATGGACCGGGTCACACCGCTGCTGCGGGCCGGCGACCCCTACGTCGAACTCGACACCTCCGGACGGCTCGGGGTCCGTACCGGCTGGAACGCGCTCAGCCGCACCCTGTCGATCCACCGCTACCTCGGCTCCGGCGACTCCCTGCAGTGGGGTGCCTTCGATCTCGCCCTGGCCGCGAGCGCGGAGGGCTTCGCACCGGCCCGGTCGGTGTGGCGGCCGCCCAGCGGCAGCCGGCGCGGTGTGCGGTACCAGATCGAGATGGACAACCGGCTCGTGCCGTACATCCTGCTCTGCAACGGCCCCGCCCATCTGCTCGTCGACGGACCCTCGGTCCCGCTGCACGGGGCGGCACCCGGGCTGGTCTTCGACGCCGACCTGCCGGGCTGTTCGGTGCCCGGCCGCGTCTGCGTCGACGCGGGCACGGACGAGCACGGCGTACGGCGACTGGTGGAGGTGTTCCCTCCGACCTCACCCGACCTGGCCGGCGACGCGGTCGTGTCCGCAGAGGGCTATCTGCCGGAGTCCTTCCACCCCACTCTCGACCTGCACGACCCGCCGGTACCCGGGCGCGTCGCCGCGATCCCGGTGCCGCCCACGGACGTGAACAACACCTTCACCTACGAGTTCTTCCTGGACCGCGGCGACGGGGCGCCGGTCTTCCTCGGGTATCTCCCCGCCGTCCAGGACGGCCGGCACCACGCCACGCTGGACGCCCACGGCCAACTCCGCGTGCACCGCGGCCTCGTGCCGTACCTGCCCGCCGAGAAGCTGCGCCAGGTGGAGGAGGTTCCCGGCCGGGTGCTGCGTCTGCGGATGGACCCGCCCACCAACAAGCTGAACCACCACTGGGATCCCAACAGCGGGAGGCACTGATGACCGACGCCCACGACCGGGAGCCGGGAGACGCGCTCGCGCTCCGGCTCGGTGCCTTCGCCGAGGCCGCAACCGCCGTACTGGATTCGCCCTCCCGGTGCGGACAGGCGCTGTTCGATGCACTCCACGAGTTCTGGCAGGCTCTCCAGAACGTCCCCGGCCATCTGCCTCCCTACCGGGACGATCGGCGCGAGGTCGTCGAACGCTTCGTGGAGGCGCGCACCCAACTGGGGTGGGCCCTGAGCGAGGCGTCGGCGCTCGCGGCGGCCCCGCACGGCCGCCGTCCCGAGGAGGACGGCACACCGGCCCCGCACGGACCCGAGGTCGGGACCGATCCCGAGGACGGTGGGGACGGACCCGAAATCGGGAACGAAGCCCGTCGCCCGGCGCGGGACGAGGACAGGGCCGGGGACGGGGCCGAGGTCGACGGACAGGGAACGGGCTCGGGCTCGGGCGGGCGAGCCGGCGGGACCGACGAGGGCCAGTCCGCCGAGGACAACGGCACGGACGCCGGGACGGAACCGCCCGGAAGGGATCAGGCCGCCGGCTTCCCGTCATCAGCCGCGGACGGGGTGGGGAGTCCCGGGCCGTCGAAGGTTCCGGAGACCCCGGTGGCGTCGGTGACCCCCGAGGCGCCGGAGGTGGCGGAGCCGTCCAGGACACCAGGAACAGCGGACGAGGTGGATCAGGGAAATCCAGGAGCTCCGACAGGCGACGGGGTTCCTGAGGCGCCGGAAACTCCTGGGACGCGGGGAATTCCTGAGGTGCGGGGAATTCCTGAGGTGCCGGGAGTTCCGGACGCGCCGGTGATTCCCCCGAAGCCGTCGGTGCCGCCGCGCCGACCCGACTCCACGCAAGCGGTCCTCGCCCCCGCGGAGTCAGGGGGCCGTCGGTCGGCGCCGGGCACGTCGCCCGGTTCCCCGCCCGGCTCCAGCGCGGCGCCTGTGGAGCCGCTGGCCGACTTCGCGACCGCGCTGGAACGGCTGGAGTCGGAGCTCAGGAGCGAACAGATCCGCTACCTCCCCCCGCCGGCGCCGCCGCGCCGGGACGACCGCGACGCGGACGCCGCCGAGCTCGTCGGGCGGATCTGGCGGCGTGTCCACATGGCCCTGCTGCGGCTGCCCCACGACGTGGCGGCGGAGTGGCGTACGACGACGGCGGCCCAGGCCTCCCTCGCGGGGCTCGCGGCACCCGACGAGGAGGTCGGCGACCCCGACGTGATCGTCCCCGGGCTGCCGGACGGCCTGCACGGCGCGGAGCGGCTGCCGCTGGACCTCGCCGACCTGCCGGCCGCCGCCGCGGCCGTCGACGCCAAGTTCCACCGGTACCTGGGACTCGGGGCCGCGGAGATCGGGGCCCTTCCGCCCGGCGATCCCCGCCCCGCCTGGGCGGTGCGCGCGGCCCAGGCCGAACGGCTGGCCGCGCTCGACCCCGAACTCCACGTCGCGCTCCTGCACGACCACCAGCCGGGCAGCCTCGCCGAGCAGGAGCACCGGGACAAGTACGAGCGCCGGCTGGCCTCGCTGCTGCGCACCGCGGGACAGGGACTGGACGCGAAGATGGCGTGGACGCGGGAGAACCGGCTGGGTGCCGCCCACAACCTGGACATGGTGCTGGGCGGTCTGGTCCACAAACGCCCCGCCGCACCGGAGAGTTGGTGGTACCAGTGGCGCACCCGGGTCTCCCGGATCCTGATCCCGCTCGCCGAGGACGCCAACTACGAGGTGATCTTCCGGCCGTTGGAGGATCTGCGCCGGGACTTCGCCGCGGAGTACACGATCGCCGAGACCGTGAAGGGGGTCGCCGGGGCCGGCGAACCCGAGGTGCAGTGGGTGGTGTGGACGGCGTTGCGACGGAAGAAGAACGCCGCCTACGGACCCAACAGGCACAAGGGGCGGGTCGTCGTACGCCCCGCCGAACCCACCCGGCGGTGAACGATGGCCCCGCAGGGTGGCACACCCCGCGCGCCCGTGGCACGGCCCGCCGCCTCGGGTCCGTCCGCCCGTGCTCCGGGCGCCGTGTCGGCGGCCCGGCTGCTCGGTGCCTGTTGGACCGGGCGTGCGAACGGCCTCTCCCCGCAGGTGGTGGCGGACCTCGCCGCGTCCTGCGCCGCGGCCGACGGCAGCGCTCGTCCGGAGCCGCCGGTGTTCCGGGTGGCCGTCCTGCGCACCGGGACGGCCGCCGCAGGTCTCGTTCCCCTGCTCACCGGGGTCCGGCTGCCCGAACCCCCGGCGGCGACGGACCTCGTACCGCTTCTCTACGCCCATGAGCCCACGGCGGTGACCGAGTTGCGGATCACCGAGGGATGTCGGCGGGCTCTCGACCGGCTGGCCCGGCAGCTCCTGCGGGACACCTCCGCGCGGGGCACGCCACCCGGCCCCGGGGCGGACCGGCACGGGACGGTCACCTGGCTGCGGATCCGCGCCGAGCAGGGGCGGGACCGTTTCTTCGCGACGCGCTGGACGGGCCGGGACACCGTCGCCCGGGCCTGGCGGCGTGTCCAGGACGTGACGGCGTCGGGCACCGGGTTCACGCCCCGCACCACCACGCCGGATTCGGCCGACGGAGCGGACGGACCGGCGACGCTGTCCGCCGCCTTCGCGGGCGCCCCCCTTCCCTGGCCCCCGGCCGGCGACCGTGTGCGTGACGGGCTGCGCGTGACGGTCACGGACGTTCCCGTACCGGCGACGGGCGCCCCCGCTCCGTACGCCCATGAGGTCCTGGAGTCCGCGCACCTGGTGCTGGCCGCCGCGCCGCATGCCGGACTCGCGGGCCGGGAACCGCTGTCCGCCGGTTTTCGTGAACTGCTCGCGGGTTCGACGGGTGGTCCGTGCCGAGCGCCCATGGTTCTCGTGTCCTGCGTACCGGAACACGACGGCGCCGACTTCCTGCCCGGTCTGGCCGGCTGGCTGCGCGGCGTCCTGCCGCACACCGTCGGGCCGTTCACTCGTGGTCTGCCCGTGCACGCGGTCTCCGTACCGCGGGCCGAGGAGGCCCTGCGTGTCCTGCTGCTCCCGGTGGACCGTGCCGCGCCCGCCCGGGCTCGGGCCGAGGAGCAGTGGGCCGCGAGCGGGCTGCGCACCCTGTGCGCCCGGGTCCTCGAGCCCGCGCTGCGGGACGCGCCGACCACCGTGGCGCGGCTCGCCGCCCGGCGTCTCCGGGCGGCCCTGCACGACATCCGGCTCGACGGGTCCGACGTCCGGCCCGGCACGGGCCGTGCGTCGTCGGCGGCCGGGGTGCTCGCCTCCGAGGTGCCGGCCCGGCAACTCTGGGACGAGCTGGACCGGTTCGCCGCGGTGCCGCTGGCGCGGCGAACCGTACGACGGCCGTTCCCGGCCCCCGGACCGGACGACCACCCACAGGACGCGCGTTCACGAGGAGACGGCGCACCATGACCTCCACCACCTGGCTGATCACCCTTCTCGTCCTGTCGCTGGCGGGGAACGCCGTACTCGCCCTCCGGGCGTCGCGGACAGGCCGCACCACGCCGCCGTCGGCACCCGTCGTCACCGCGTCGGCGGAGTCGTCCGGGACGGACGACGGACACCGGCACTCGACGTCGGCGTGGGATGCCGTGCGCCGGGAAGTGACGGCGGCACACGAACTGCTGCGCGGCCGCGACCTCGAACTGTCGCGGGTGAGAGCACTGTTGAAGGACACACAGGAGAAGTCCGCGACCGCCGCCCTGCAGCCCGCGGGAGTGCGGCAGGAACTGCACGCCGCGCGGCAGCGGTTGCGGGCCCTGGAGGGTGAGGTGCGTGATCTGGCGCGGGAGCGGGACGACGCGCGGTCCGACGCGGACGGTCTGAAACGGCGCCTCGCCGAGGCGGAGGCCGAGGGCGGTACGCCGCTCGGTCCGGACGCGCTGTCCCCGGCGGTCCCCCGGCGGCTGCCGCTCGGCCGGGACGCGACGTCGGACAGCAGTGTCGACGGCGCGGACCTCGGACCGCTCGTCGTCCGGGCCGCGTCGGTGCGCGGCGACCGGGCCCGGCGCGAGGGGGAGCACCGGCGCGAGGCGTTCCTGCTGAGGTTCGTCGAGGAGATCCGGACACCGACGCTGCTCAGCGCGGTGGCGGCCGGGGTCCCGCACGGACGGTGGTCGCAGTCCGCGGCCGACCGGGCATGCCGCAACCTCGCCGCGCAGATGGCCCGTTACGGGGACACGCTGGGCCATCAGCTCTACCGGCCGTCCGGCCCGGACGACGATCCGACCGGGCTGCTGCGGACGGCGTTGCAGGGGGTGGCGCACTCCATGCGGCTGGTCACGCGCGGGGAGGGGCCGGGCGGCGAGCCGGACGACGCCGCGATCGGGGTGGCGCTGACGGGGCTGCTCTCGCGTCTGGGCGACAGCCGGCAGCGGGAACACCTGGCCTTCGGGATCGGCGACGGTGCGCTGATGATGCTGCGGGACGGGGTCTGGAGCAGTGTGTTCACGCCCGGCGACACGGCCGCCGAGCGCGGATCACTGCTGCCCGCCGCCGCCCGGCGGGTGCGCTGCGCCCGTCTGACCACCCGCCCGGGCGACCTGCTGGCCCTGTGCAGTTCCTCCCTCGCGGAACTGCTGGCGCACCCCGAGGCCGGGGACTGGTTCGCCGCCCGCTGGGCGGGGCGCCGGCCTCATCTGACCTCGTTCCTCTCGGAGGTGAACGTACCGGTGCGGTCTCCCGGAGGTGACAGGACCGTCGTCTGCCTCTGGGACTTCGGGGACGCCCGGGACACCCCGCCCACGGATTCCTGACCCGGACGGGAGCGCGTTCCCGCCCGGGTCAGGAGCGGTGCGGCGGCGCCGGGCGGGGGGGTGCTGCCGGACTCGCCGTCACTCGCAGATCCGCGGCGGGGCCGGCTTCTTGCCGAGGGTGATCGATACCGTGGAACCCGGCGGGCCCGGGGTGCCGGCCCCGGGGTTCTGGCTCCGCACCCGGTCGACGCTGTCGCAGTCCACCGTGGTGCTCACCGTGCCCAGCGCGTAGCCCGCCGCGGTGACGGCCAGGCTCGCCTGTGCCCGGGTGTCACCCCGCACGTCCGGGACCACGGTCACGCCGGTCACCGAAGCGGTGACGGACGCCAGGTGCCGGCTGTAACCGGTGTCCGAGGACAGGTCGACCACGGTCATGTCTCAGGTGACGCTGCCGGTCGACCCGATGAGCACCGACCTGGCCCCGCCCCCGTCGGGGAAGTCGGTGGTGCCCGGGTCGAATCCGGGCCCGCTGATCACGAGTGCGTCCTCGGCACCGCAGGCGATGCCGTCGGCGCCCCACCGCACCACGGCGTTCTGTCCGTAGACCACGGGTGACGGCGTGACGGAGATCTGGCCCGTCGCGCCCACCGCGCACTGCAGGCCCGGATCGTCGGCGTACGCGGGTGTCACCGCGAAGGCGGTCGCCAGGACGGCGATCGCCGTCAGCAGGGCCGCCCTGGGGGAGCGCCTCAGCCGTGCGGCGGCGGCCCGCGGCAGGGACGCTCGCCCGGCGGGCCGTCGGCGGCCCGGCAGTACTGGTTGTGCCCTCATCCGACCGTCTCCGGAATCTTCCGCCGGGTGCCGCTCCCGGCCGTGCGTTCGCACGGCCTTCGGTCGGCCTCGACCGCCGGACAGCCTTGTGCGGCGGCACGGCCCTGTCGCCTCGCGGTCCGGTCAGCGGACCGGGGCGGCCCCGGCGTCCCCGTCGTCCGCCCGGACACACCCCGACGCGGCCCTCGACGGCCCCGTCCCGACGCGTGATCCAGTGAACGGCCCTAGGCTGGCCGCCATGAGCGCACACTTTGACGTGGTGGTCCTGGGCGCCGGCCCGGGTGGATATGTCGCGGCGATCAGGGCCGCCCAGCTCGGGCTCCGCACGGCGATCGTCGAGGAGAAGTACTGGGGCGGAGTGTGCCTCAACGTGGGCTGCATCCCGTCCAAGGCGCTGCTGCGCAACGCGGAGCTCGCCCACATCTTCACCCAGGAGGCCAGGACCTTCGGCATCCGGGTGAACGGGGAGGTCACCTTCGACTACGGCGCGGCCTTCACCCGCAGCCGCAAGGTGGCGGACGGGCGCGTCAAGGGCGTCCACTACCTGATGAAGAAGAACGAGATCACCCAGTACACCGGCCGCGGCGTCTTCAGCGACGACCACACCCTGCGGGTCGACCTCGCCGACGGCGGCACGGAGACCCTCACGTTCGACCACTGCGTCATCGCCGCCGGCGCCACCACGAAACTGCTGCCGAACACCTCGCTCAGCGAGCGGGTGGTGACGTACGAGGAGCAGATCCTGGCCGACACGCTGCCGCGGAGCATCATCATCGCGGGCGCGGGTGCCATCGGGGTCGAGTTCGCGTACGTCCTGCACAACTACGGTGTCGAGGTCACCCTCGTCGAGTTCCTCGACCGTATCGTCCCGTTGGAGGACGAGGAGGTCTCCGCGGAGCTGACCCGCCGCTACAAGCGGCTCGGCATCAACGTGCTGACCTCCACCCGCGTCGAGGCGATCAACGATTCGGGTGACTCGGTCAAGGTGATGGTGACCACGGGCGGTCAGCGTCAGACGCTCCAGGCCGACAAGGTGATGCAGGCGATCGGCTTCCAGCCGCGCGTGGCGGGCTACGGGCTGGAGAACACCGGGGTCCGGCTCACCGACCGCGGGGCGATCGACATCGACGGGCGGTGCCGCACGAGCGTCCCGCACATCTACGCCATCGGTGACGTGACGGCGAAGCTGATGCTCGCGCACGCGGCCGAGGCGATGGGCATCGTGGCGGCCGAGACGATCGCCGACGCGGAGACCATGGAACTCGACTACGTCATGATCCCGCGCGCGACCTACTGTCAGCCGCAGATCGCCAGCTTCGGCTGGACCGAGGCGCAGGCCCGCGAGAGGGGCTTCGACGTGCGGGTCGCGAAGTTCCCGTTCACCGCCAACGGCAAGTCGCACGGCCTGGGCGACACCGCGGGCTTCGTGAAGATCCTCAGTGACGCCCGGCACGGTGAACTCCTCGGCGCCCATCTGATCGGCCCCGAGGTCACCGAACTCCTGCCGGAGCTGACACTCGCCCAGCAGTGGGATCTGACCGTCCATGAGGTCGCCCGCAACGTGCACGGCCACCCGACGCTCGGCGAGGCGGTCAAGGAGGCCGTCCACGGCCTGGCGGGCCACATGATCAACATGTGACCCGAGCGCCCGGCCGCCGACCCGCTCTCCCCCGCGGCGGGCAGGCGGTGGCAGGTCCCGGAAACCGGACCGTACCTGGGGCGGGATGTCCTGCGCATCTCGCCCCAGGGCCCGGCGGCCGGTCGGACCGGGACCGCTCCGCTACTGGGAGACGCGCACGTAGTCCACCAGCATCTTCTGCGGGAAGACCGTGGTGGCGTTCGGGGCTCCCGGCCAGTCGCCGCCCACCGCGTTGTTGAGGATCATGTAGAAGGGGTGGTCGTAGACCCACGGGCCCTTCGTCGTCTCCAGGGTCGACCGGGCGACGGTGAAGAACGCGTTGTTGTCGACACTGAAGGTCATGTGGCTGGAGTCCCAGTCCAGCGCGTAGGTGTGGAAGGCGGACGAGAAGTCGCTGCCGGCCACCTGGTAGGGCGAGCCGAAGCCACCGCCGCCGTTGTAGGCGGGCGCGTGGAGGGTCGAGTAGACGGTGTCCGGCACCTTGCCGATGTGCTCCATGATGTCGATCTCACCGCAGGCCGGCCACGGGGTACCGGTCTTGAAGTTGGAGCCCAGAAGCCAGAACGCGGGCCACAGTCCCTGTGTGCCGGTCACCTTGATCCGTGACTCGACGTGTCCGTAGGTGAAGTTGAAGTGGTCGGAGGTGTTGATCCGGCCCGAGGTGTACTGGCAGGTCGTGGAACCGGTCAGGGGGTCGGTGGGGCAACTGGAGCCCGGAGTCACCTCCTTGCGGGCCTCTATGACGAGGTTCCCGGCGCCGTCCATCGTGGTGTTCCTGCCGTTGGTGTAGTACTCCAGCTCACCGTTGACACCGGGTCCGGTGTCCTGGGTCCACTTCGAGGCGTCCGGCGTGGTGCCGGCGGCGGTGTTGAAGTCGTCCTGGAAGACGACGTGTTGGGGGTTGCCCGGGTCGGGCGGGTTCGGTGGCGGGGCGGTCGGGCTGCCCCCGGTGCCGAACACGTCGAAGGTCCACAGGGAGTAGCCGTACGCCGTGCCGCGCGCCGTGCCGTACATCCGCACGTACCGGCCGGTGCCGTCGACGTTCAGGGTCTGCTTGAAGCCCGTGCCGGTGGTCGTCGAGTAGACGTCGGTCCAGTTCGTGTTGTCGGCCGAGACCTGGACCCGGTAGGCGCTGGCGTAGGCCGGGTCCCACTGCAGGACGACCTGGGTGACGTGCGCGCTCGCGCCGAGGTCGACGCTGATCCACTGCGGGTCGGTCCAGCCGCTGCCCGCGGCCGTGGCCCAGCGGGTGGCCGGGTCGTGATCGAAGGCCTTGGCGGGGGTGCAGCCGCCGCACTGCGCGTCGTCCTGGGCGCTGGAGGCGGTGGCGGGCTTCTTGTAGGAGAGCAGCACGGCGTTGCCGCCGCCCGGTGGCGGGGTGGTCCCGGTGGTGAACACCTGGAACTCCCAGAGCGAGAAGCCGTACTGGGTCGCCCTGGTCGTCCCGTTCATGCGGACGTAGCGGCCCGAGCCGGTCAGGGTGAGCAGTTCGGTGGCGCCGACACCGGTGGAGGTCTGGTACACGGTCGTCCAGGTGGTGCCGTTGTCGGAGACCTGGATCTGGTAGGCCTTCCCGTACGCGGCCTCCCAGCTGAGCTGAACGCCGCAGATGCTCTGCGTGGCGCCCAGGTCGACCTGGATCCACTGCGGTTCGGCGGCGGCGCTCGACCAGCGGGTGTCGTTCCGGCCGTCGACGGCGGCCGAGGCGGGGGTGCCGGCGTTCTCGGTGGACGAGGCGGTGGCGGGCTTGTTCAGCGCCGCGTCGGTGGTGGAGCATCCGGTGCCGCCGCTGCCGCCGCTGCCGTAGACCTGGAACTCCCAGAGGGAGAAGCCGTAGGCGGTGGCACGGGCCGTGCCGTACATACGGACGTAGCGGCCGGTGCCGTTGACGGTCAGGGTCTGGGTGCCGCCGGTGGCCGTGGTGGTGGAGTAGATGTCGGTCCACGAGGTGCCGTTCGCGGACGTCTGGATCCTGTATGCCGTGGCGTAGGCGCTTTCCCAGTTCAGGACGATCTGGTCGACCGTGGCGGTCGAGCCCAGGTCGACCTGCAGCCACTGGGGGTCGGCGGCGGCGCTGGACCAGCGCGTACCGGCGTCGCCGTCCACCGCGGCGGAGGCGGGCGTGCCCGCGTTCTCGGTGGACGAGGCGGTGACGGGCTTGCCCTGCGACAGCAGCGTTCCGGCCGCCTGGGCGGGCGCCTGCACCAGGGCCAGCAGGCAGGTCGCCAGCAGGGCGGTGACGACGGCGAACAGCACGGTTCGGGGCGAACGTGGTGTGGTGCGGCGGAATAAGCGGTACGGGGGTCTTCCACTCACGGCGTCTCCTGTGGTTGGTCGCCGAACGAGAGAGCGCTCTCCGGATGACTGATGGTTACGGCCTTGTTGCTGACACGTCAAGGCTGTGAACGGAATCGGGCGGCCGGCTTTCCCCGGTCCGGGTATGCCTTCAAAAAGTGAAGGCCGCTGAGCTGTCAGGACCCTGCGTGCCCGTTATGTCCTCGCGGGCCGGTGAACCGCTGAACACGGCCGTCGGCCGGGCCCCGACGCGCCCCGAGGGCCGGATCCGGCGCCCTGCGGGCGACCGCCGCCCCCGCGATTCCCCCGTCTCGGCCGTGCGCCGCGACACGTCATGACGGGACCCGGTCCGTCCGCCATGAACGGCGTGAGGGCCGGGGCGGCGACGCCCCGGCCCTCCGTCCGTTCCGCCCTCTCTACGGCTCGGTGCCCCAGACGAGGGTGCCCGCCACGTACACGGTCACCTTGGGAGCGTCCGCGTAGGAGCTGTTGGCGCCCCGGCTGTAGTCGTCCGACTCGTCGAAGTTCGACCAGTCCGACTTGGCCATGCGCAACTGCAGCTCTCCGCTGTCGGCTCCGGCGGCCAGCGAACCGGAGGTGAAGCCCACCTCCAGATAGTGGTCCGCGCCCGTGCGGCCCGGAGACACGGTGCCGACCGAGGTCTTCACCGTGGAGCAGCCGAGCTGTGCCCAATCGCAGAAGGTCTGGTAACCGGCGGCCGAGGACTCCCCGGTGAACCAGTAACGGATGGTCACCTTGGACAGATCGGCCGCGGCGGAACCGCCGTTGACGAGCTTGAGGCCCGGCCTGATCCCGTTGTCACCCGTGGCGGAGTCGTTGTTCTTGTACTGGGCCTTGAGGCCCGGCGTGCCTCCTCCGCCGCCCGAGGCCTTGGTGGTGGCGGACACCGCCGTGGACGCGGCCGAGACGTTGCCGGCCGCGTCCTTGGCCCTGACGGTGTACGTGTAGGTGGTGGACGCGGCGAGACCGCTGTCGGTGTACGACGTGGTGGTGGCGGTGCCGACCTTGGTGCCGTTGCGGTAGACGTCGTACCCGGTGACGGCGGTGTTGTCCGTGGACGCGCTCCAGCTCAGGGTGGCGCTGCTGCTCGTCGTGGAGCCGACCGCGAGGCCACCGGGAACGGTCGGGGCCTGCGTGTCACCGCCACCGCCGCCCGAACCGCTCAGCGGCGGGTTGGCGTTGGCGAGCAGTTGGCGGAACTGGGCGGAGAACCAGTGCCCGGCGAGCGGGGAGTTGGGCAGTGCGCCGGTGAGGTTGTTCCCGTTCCGCGCGTTCCCCGTGTACGTGGGGTCGCACATCCTGTCGAAGCCCTTGCCCTCGTCGTTGTCGACGGCCTGGCTGGCCCCGTCCGACTCCCCCGGCGGCTTGGCCCACACATAGGCGTCGATGCCCGTGTCGGGTGCGGTCGCCGGGCGTTCACCGAGGCCCGCCCCGCTCTGGTTGCACCAGTTGCCCGCGTGGATGCGCCGGTCGATGCGGCCGCCGTCCACATAGGCGTCGACGCTCGTCGTCGGACCGGGTCCGGTCGGCCTCGCCGAACCGCCCCAGCCATTGCGCGAGGTGTCGACCAGCATGCCGATACCGGCGTCGAAGCCCTGCGCGACGAGTGCGGTGCGCAGCCCTTGCGCGTACGAGCTCTCGTCGTCGTACTGGTTCCAGTCGATCCACTTGGACTGGCGCACCGTCTGACCGTTCACCGTGTCCGTCACCTTGACGTACGGCTCTTTGGTGGCGGAGTAGTTGGCGGTGTTGACGATGAAGCCCGTCACGTCGTTCACGGTGGCGCCACCCGTGGTGGCGGCCTTCTTGAACTCCTGTGCGGCCGGGGTGAGATTGCTGTCCCAGCCGAGCCAGCCGTGGTGGCCCGCGTCGATGTAGTTGTACGCGTTGGGCAGTGCGCCGAGCTTGTGCAGGGCGTAGCCGACGCCCTTCTCGTAGTTGCCGTTCGCCTTCATCGTGGCGCACTGGGGCGTGGACCCCGCGGTGCCGCCCGCGTTGGTCACGAGGTTGGGCAGCGAGTCGGGCTCGATGAGGTTGACGATCCGCAGGCTCGCGTAGGCGGGGTCGGCGAGGATCGCGGCGATCGGGTCGATGTAGTCGCTCTGGTAGGTGGCCAGATCGTCGGGGCCGAGTTCGCCGTTGGAGGCGAGGGCCGCGCAGTCCCTGCCCGGCAGGTCGTAGATGACCAGCTGGACGAGGTTGGCGCCCTGGGCCTTCGCCGCGTCGAGGTGCGCCTTCAGACCTCGGGCGTCGGCGGTGCCCTGGATCGCGGCCATCCGGTCCAGCCAGACGAACGTGGGCTGGTCGGAGACGGCCGAACCGCCCGGCTCGGCCGCCGCCCTGGCCGACCAGTCGGGGTTCACGTACGCCTTCGCTCCGACATAGGGGTTGTCGAGTTTGGCGGCTCCGGTCGCGGTGGTCGGGAGGGCGGTGACGGACAGCGCCCCGATGAGGGCGCCGACGGCGAGAGCGGCGGTCCGCTTCGGTCCGCTTCGGCGCGACGTGGAGTCGGGTCTACGGGAAGGCATCGGTCATCTCCTGGGGAGAGCGGGCGGGTGCGGTCGGTGTGCGGGCTCGCCGGCGGTCGGCCGGTGTGCCGCGTCCGGGCACGCCGGGCGGCAGTCCGCCGGACGGGTGCTCCGTGCGGGCACGACGAAGGTGCGACCGTGCGCGTCGCACGAGGTGGAACTGAGAGGCCGCCGAACAGGAGCGCGCCGCGGCGTCGTCCGGGCGGGGGCCCGGCGTTCTCGTCGTCGCGCGCGGACGGTGCCCGGTCGCTGAGTGGACGGCGGGGACGGGGGCACCGCATGTGGGAGCGCTCCCAAGGTGCGGGGCCCGGAGCGTGGATGTCAACACCCCTGTCGAAACACGGCCACTGACAGCCCATCGCCCATCTGGTGCACAGCGCCGGACCCAGTCACCGACCGCGCGGGCGGATGCCTGGTCGCGACCTGCGCGAGCCACGGGGGACCCGGAACCCTCGCGACAGGGGGATCCGTACGGCCGGCGCGAGCGCCCCGCGCGGCCCGGCCGGAGCGAGCCTGGCCGAAACGGGGCGCACCGGTGGCCGACAACTCCGCACGGGGAGCCGATCGTTGCGTGAGGTATTGACGCGGACACGCTTAGTGGCTTCCATGTGCGCAGTCCGGCGTCGACGAGCCGGCCGTCGGGAGCGGGACACTCCCGACGGTCCGCGGGAGCCGTCACGCCGGATGCCCACCCGCCTGCCCGCCCGGAGACGTGCGCCCGAGAATGGGAGCGCTCCCACCCGGAGAGGACCCCCCACCATGCGTCATCCACCCCCCATCCGCGTCAGGCGTGCCCTGATCGGGCTTCTCACCGCGGCCCTCGCCGCTCTCGTCCCGTTGACCGCCACGGTCCCCGCGCGAGCCGCCGCCGGACCCTCGTCCCCGTCACGTCAGGGGGCCGCGGCCGGCGCCGGATACTGGCACACCGAAGGCCGTCGCATCCTCGACGCGCAGAACCAGCCGGTGCGCATGGCCGGCGTCAACTGGTTCGGGTTCGAGACGGCCGACTACGTGGCGCACGGCCTCTGGTCACGCGACTACAAGTCGATGATCGACCAGATGAGGGCCCTGGGTTACAACACCGTCCGACTGCCCTACAGCGACGACATCTTCAAGGGCGTCCAGCCCAACGGCATCTCCTACGCGGGCGGCCTGAACACCGACCTGCAGGGCCTCGACTCGCTTCACGTGATGGACAGGATCGTCGACTACGCGGGCTCGGTCGGCCTCAAGGTCGTCCTCGACCGCCACCGGCCGGACTCCTCGGCCCAGTCGGCTCTCTGGTACACCTCCGCCGTCCCCGAGACGACGTGGATCGCCGACCTCAAGGCCTTGGCGGCGCGTTACCTGGGCAACACCGCGGTGATCGGGATCGATCTGCACAACGAGCCGCACGATCCGGCCTGTTGGGGATGTGGTGACCCGAACACCGACTGGCGGCTCGCCGCCGAGCGGGCGGGCAACGCGGTCCTGTCCGTCAACCCCAGCCTGCTGATCTTCGTCGAGGGCGTCCAGACGGTGAACGGCCAGAGCAACTGGTGGGGCGGCAATCTCGCCGGGGCCGCCACCGCGCCGGTGCGACTGGACGTCGCCGGTCGTCTCGTCTACTCGGCCCACGACTACGCCACCAGCGTCGCGCAGCAACCCTGGTTCAGCGACCCGTCGTTCCCGGCGAACATGCCGGCCGTCTGGGACAAGAACTGGGGTTACCTCTTCAAGCAGAACATCGCCCCCGTCTGGCTCGGGGAGTTCGGCACCACTCTGCAGTCGACGGTCGACCAGAAGTGGCTCGCCGCGCTCGTCGACTATCTGCGGCCCACCGGTGCATACGGCGCCGACAGCTTCAACTGGACCTTCTGGTCGTGGAATCCGAACTCCGGCGACACGGGAGGCATCCTCAAGGACGACTGGCAGACCGTGGACACCGTCAAGGACGGCTACCTCGCCGCCGTCAAGGCACCCGGCTTCACCGGAGGAGGAGGCGGCGGCGGAGACACGAACGCGCCGTCGACACCGGCCGGACTGGCCGTGACCGGTACCAGCGCGTCGAGTGTGTCCCTGTCGTGGAGTGCGTCGACCGACGACACCGGGGTCACCGGCTACGACGTCTACCGCGGCACGGCGAAGGCCGGCCGGACCACCGGCACCTCGTTCACCGACACGGGCCTCACCGCGGGGACCCGCTACGACTACACGGTGCGGGCGGTCGACGCGGCCGGGAACGTCTCTCCGGCGTCGGTGCCGGTCACCGCGACGACCACCGGCACCGGGGGCGGCTCCAGCGGATGCAGGGCCGCCTACAAGGTGAGCAGCGACTGGGGCAGCGGGTTCAACGCCGACATCACGGTCGTCAACACGGGCTCCTCGACGACCAGGTCGTGGCAGGTCACCTGGGAGTGGCCGGGCGGCCAGACCGTCTCCGGGATGTGGAACGCCTCCTACAGCCAGGTCGGCCGAACGGTGACCGCGAGCAACGCCGACCACAACGGCGCCATCGCGGCGGGCGCCTCGACGGGCTTCGGCTTCGGGGCGGCACCGGGCGGGGCCGGTACCCCGGCCCTGAGCTGCCGGGCCGCCTAGGTCGCCCGGATCCGTCCCGTCCGGACCGCGGCACGCCGCACGGCGCCTCGCCGTGGGGTGGCCCGCGGCCGGGCGGGACGCGACGCCCTCCTCACCTTGACGCATCCCGAAGGAGTCCGGGTACCCGCGTCCAGATCTGGGACTGCTACGGCGGGGGCGGCACCCAGCCGAACCAGGTGTGGAGCATCCGCTGAGACGAGGCGGCACGTCGATCGGACCGCGAGACCCTGTCCACCCCGTGGAACGGCCCGGAACGGAATGGAACGCCCAACTCCCCGGGTGGTGACGCGGAACGGCACGGGCCGCGCGCTCTTGAGGGCGCGCGGCCTCGACCGGGCCGGCTCCACCGATTCAGCAGTCGAGTCGAGAACCGGGACAGGGATGAACATTTCGAGAATGAGCCGGCTGTTCGCGGTGGCCGGGGCCCTGGTGGCCTCGCTGGCCGTGTCCGGGGGCACCGCGTCGGCCCGTGTGCCCGCGGGAGCCTTCGACCGCGCGGCCGACGCGCAGAGTTTCAGCATCACGGCCGACGACCAGCAGAACCAGTTCGTCCAGGCGGTCGGGACCCCCGGCGCGACGGTGCTGATCGCGGGGACGGTGAATCTCGACCTGAGCGGCTGGTCGGCGATACCCGTGGCACCGGGGGTCCGGATCATCGGTGACCGCACGGTCGTCGCGAGGGGGCCGCGGATCTTCACGACGACGTTCCCGCGCACCCTGCTCACCGTCGGGGACGGCAACGGCGGCACCGCGGACCATGTACGGATCAGCGGGATCAGGTTCGACGGCGGGGAGCCGATGGACCCCGGGGCGTCCGTGGGCACCACGGACGCCGACGGGATCGACATCTGGTCCAGCCAGAACGTGGAGATCGACCACGACGAGTTCGCCCGATGGCGCGGCGCCGCGATCGCCGTGCAGGATCCCGGCAACCGGATCGACCGGGCCGACGCCGGCACCGTGTGGGTGCACGACAACTACATCCATGACAACCAGCACCCCACCATGAACGGCATCGAGGACGCGTTCGGCAGCCACCACGGTGCCGGATACGGGGTGTCCCTGAACAACGGCGCCTACGCTCTCATCGAGAGGAACGAGTTCCAGGCCAACCGTCACTCGGTCACCGGAGACGGCCGGCCCGGCACCGGGTACCTCGTGTACCGGAACCTCATGGAGTCCCCCGGGCTCGGCTTCTCGCTGCTGGGCTGGGACCACTACGAGCACCTCATCGACATGCACGGCCGCGGGGACTGCTCCAACTACCAGTGCGGACCGGCGGGCGAGTACGCCGACATCGCCTACAACTCCTTCCCGTCCACCAGCTCGACCGAGATCAAACTGCGCGGTACACCCTCGGTCGGGTTCGACGTCGAGAACAACGTCTTCGCCCACACCGTCCGGTGGTCCACCACGTTCACCAACGGTGCGCTGGACCAGACCGAGACCGGGCTGCACGACAACGGCGGGAACGTCCTCGGGGCCAACCGGGACAACCAGCGCACGTGTGACTTCGACGGCGACGGCGTCGACGACCCCTTCATGACCACCGGCGTGACCTGGTGGTACGCCACCAGCGCCGGGGACCAGCACTGGGTGTACCTCAACCAGTCGCACGAACGCATCGCCGACCTCCGGTTCCGCGACGTCGACGGCGACGGTCTGTGCGACGTCACCTCGGTCAACGACGGCAGGGTCTACTACACCCGCCGCTGACCCGACGGCACGACGCGCCCCCGCACCGCTCGGCGAGGGTCCGGGCGGTGCCGGTCACCGGGCCACGCCCCGTGACCGGCTCCGGCGGCAGGGGCCGCGGCGCGTCCGTCGTGGCTCGTGCCGCTCGGGTGACCCGGGCCCTCGCCCCGCCACGCGGGTGCGGTAAGAAGTCCGGTGTGAACGACCAGACCCGACCCGCGACCGTTCGTGTGTTCATCGCCCTCGCCCCGCCCGACCACGCGAAGGAGGAACTCGCCCGGGAGCTGCGTCCCGCCTACGGCACCCATCCCCGGATGCGGTGGAACCGGATCGAGGACTGGCACATCACCCTGGCGTTCCTCGGAGAGCTGCCGACCGGGCACGTGCCGCTGCTGCGGCCCCCGCTCGCCGGTCTCGCGGCCGGCCGGCGGCCCCTGTGTCTGGCCGTGCGCGGCAGCGGGACCTTCGACGACCGCGTGCTGTGGAGCGGGATCGACGGAGACCTCGACGCACTGCACACACTCGCCGCCGATGTGCGCACCACCGTCAGGAACTGCGGGATCACCTTCGAGGAACGGCCCCTGCGCCCTCATCTGACGCTGGCCCGTGCCCCCCGGGGCGACCGGTCCTCGGCAGAGGAGATCGCCGGAGGGCTGGCCGGGTTCAGCGGCCGTGGATGGCCCGCCGGGCGTCTGCACCTGGTCGGCAGCAACGCCGGACGCGGCCACGGGCCGATCCACTACCGCGACATCGACGCGTGGGACTTCGGCGACAGAGGCGGCGCCGGATCCTGAACGGACCGGCACCGACCGCCTGGTGGTACGGAATCACTCCGGCCGCCGCCCCCGCTCCGGAACTCCCGGGGCGCGCAGGGTGGAGCGGGTGCGGGGACACGGCCGGTCGGGCCCGGTGCGGGGGCGCCGCCGCGGTCCGCGCCGGGCCGAGGGGGTCATCGGCAAGTGGTGGCGAAGCCGTCACCTGCCAGCGTCGCGCAGCGGTGAGCCGACCCGCCGGTGAGGACGGGGGATCGGGTGAGGGCCGCCGCGCACACCGGTGGCCTCACCTCATGGCTCCCCACGACGCCGGGTCGACGACGCCGGTCACGAGTCCGTCCGCGGGAAGCGCCGGGTCACGCTGGGCGATCAGTCGGACACAGTGGGCGTCCCGGACTCGGCGAACGGTACCGGCTGATAATGGGGGTGCCTTCGCGGCCCGGTGGCGGCCCATGGTTTTGTTGAGGGCCGTCGGCGGACCCCGCCCACGGACAGGAGACCCGCAGGGGAAGTGAGGTATGTCGGTGATCGTCGTCGGAGGCATGATCGGGATCGGCAAGACGAGCGTTGCCGAACTGCTTGCCGAGGAACTGGGCAGCAAGGTCTTCTACGAGAGCGTGGACGACAATCCGATCCTTCCGCTGTTCTACACGGCGAGCCCCGAGGAGATCCAGGCCAAGCGCTACCCCTTCCTGCTCCAGCTCTACTTCCTGCGGACCCGGTTCGCCTCGATCAAGGAGGCGTACAAGCAGGGCGACAACGTGCTCGACCGGTCCATCTACGAGGACTGGTACTTCGCCAAGGTCAATCACGACCTGGGCAGGATCAGCGCCCTGGAGATGCAGGTCTACGAGGGACTGCTCGACGAGATGATGCACGAGATCGAGGGCCTGCCCTACCGCAAGGCGCCCGACCTCATGGTCTACCTCAAGGCGGACTTCGAGACGGTGCTGAACCGCATCGGGCTGCGGGGCCGTGATTTCGAACAGGACGAGACCCTCGTCGAGTACTACCGAACGCTGTGGGCCGGCTACGACGAGTGGGTGCACAAGCACTACTCGGCCAGCGAGGTCCTCGTCATCGACATGAACAACACGGATGTGGTGAACAGCCCCGAGGACGCGGCCCGCGTGGCGCGCCAGGTCAAGGACGCTCTCGCGGAGGGCGGGCGCCGCGCCTGAGACCGGGTCCCGCGAGGGTGCGCCCGGCGACGGGATCGTCAGGACCGTCTCAGGGACGGTACGCCGCTGTCGCGATCTCGACGAACGACCGGATCAACGGGTTGGAGTCACCCTCGTTCCACACCGCCACCACCCTGCTCGGCGCCATGTCGGCCAACGGCACCACCGCCAACTCCGGGGGCAGGTCGTGTCCGAGCGGCGCCACACCGATCGTGCCGTTCCACAACACGGCCTGCAGGCACTCCTGGACGACACGCACCACCGGGCCCTCCCGCGGCTCACCGCCGTTCCAGTACGACTGCCAGATCGGGTCGGTCCCCCGCGGGAACTGGAACCAGCGGCGGTCGCCCAGGTCGGCCCGCCGCAACAGGCCGCGGCGGGCCAGCGGGTCGTCGGCGCGCAGGACCACGCCCACCGGATCGGAGCGCAACTCACGTACCGTCAGGGCGGTCTCGTCGAACGGCGCCCGGGTCAGGGCGACATCGACCAGTCCGGCGCGCAGCCCGCAGGTCGGATCGGTCAGGTCGGTGTCGCGGATGCGGACGTCGGTATCGGGGTGGCTCCGGCGGTAGGCGGCCGCCAGCCTGGCCGCTCCCGGGTCGGTACCGTCGCCCAGGATGCCGACGGTGAGAGTCGCGACGTCGGCCCTCGCGGTCACGCGGGCGAGGACGTGGTCGGCCTGATCGAGCAGGGCCCGCGCCTCGTCGAGCAGGACCGCGCCCACCGGGGTGAGCGTGACGCCGAGAGGAGAGCGGTCCAGCAGCCGGGCGCCGAACTCGGCCTCCAACTGCTTGATCGCCCGGCTCAGCGGCGGCTGGCTCATGTGCAGCCGAGTGGCGGCCCGGCCGAAGTGGAGTTCCTCGGCGACCGCCACGAAGTAGCGCAGGGTACGTAGCTCCACGCGGCGACCATACCCAGAAGGTATCGGCCTCGCGGAACAGGTCTTGGACAGTCGCGTGCCCCCGGCGGTGCACTGAGGTCATGCCGGAAGCAGCCGAGACCGGCGCAGCACACGCCGACCCCGCCGTACCGGTGGCCGGTCCCGAGGCCGGCGCCCGGGTGATGGGCCGCTGCGCCGCACCCGCCGCAGACCACGAACGGAAATCATGATCATCGCGTACTGGATCGTCGCCGGCACCCTCGCTCTCTTCTACCTCTACGCGGGCGCGCTCAAGGCGGTCCGCAGCCGGGACCGGCTCCGCCCGATGATGGCCTGGGTCGATCGCATGCCCCTGCCCGCCGTCCGAGCGCTGGGGGCGATCGAGATGCTCGGCGCGACCGGACTCGTCCTGCCGCCCCTGACCGGCATCGCCCCTTGGTTGGCACCGGCAGCGGCCATCGGGTTCCTGCTCCTGCAAGCCGGGGCGATCGTCGTCCACCTGACCGGCGAGGACCGCCGGACGGCGCTCAACCTGGTCCTCGTCGCCACCTCCGCGGTGACCATCTGGCTTGCCGCGGTGTGGTGGTGACGCACCGCTCTCGAAGCGCGGACGGGACCAGGAGCCGAACTCCCCTCACCACAGCGCCGGCTACCGCCACTCCCCGTCGGGACGGCCCGTCCACGGGCCCGGGGAGGCGGCCGCGGGGGTGCGGGTACGGGGGTTCGGCGCCCGTGAGTGAATAGGCGGCATGCTTTCCGACTTCGCACACGACCACGACGGTGAGCGGCTCCGCGGTGTGTACGGCGGTGATCCTTCCCGGGTGACCGCCGTGGTACTGCACGGCGCGGGTGCCGGCAGCACGGAGCGACTGCTGCCGGTGGTGGAGGAGTTCGTGACCCAGGGCTGCCGAGGGATCGCCTTCGACTTCTCCGGGCAGGGCGACAGCACCGGAAGCCTTGCCGAGTCGAGCCTGCGGCGGCGGTGCGGACAGGCCGTCTCGGTGATCGACGCGTACGCGGGGGCCGACGGGCCGTTGGTCCTGGTGGGGTTCAGCATGAGCGGGCAGACGGTCGCCGATCTCGTGCGGCACTACGGGGCCCGGGTGACGGCGCTGGGCCTGTGCGCGCCCGCCGTGTACGCGGCCGCCGCGTGGGACGTGCCTTTCGGGCAGGGTGAAGGCCGGTTCAGCGGGATCCTCCGGCGGCCGGACAGCTGGCGTGCGGCGCCCGCGCTTCAGGTGCTGCGGGCGTTCGAGGGCCGGGCGGTACTGGCCGTGCCCGGCACCGACGCGGTGATCCCTTCGGGGGTGACCGAGGCCGTGGAGGACGCGCTCACCATGTGCGCGCGGTACACGCGGTTCGATCTTCCGCACGCGCAGCACCAGTTTGGCTGTGGCTGCGCGATCACGGTGACGACCGGCGGGCGTTCGTGGCGGCGGTGCTGACCGGCCTCGACGACCACGGCCGGTCGGCGACGCACGCGTAGGTGGCCGAACGGCTCGGCGACGGACGTCCGGTCACCCACGCGCGTCCCGGTCCGGCGGATCAATCGACCGACATCGCCCGAAGGAGGCGTACCCATTGGCCGCCGTGGTGCTCGTTCATGGCCTGTATCACCGCCCCGGGCACTTCGCCCTGGTGGCGGAACCCTTGCGGAGCGCGGGAATCGAGGTGGCCGTACCCGAACTCCACCAGGGCTCGTTGTCCGCCGACACCGCCGCGGTCCAGGCTGTCGTCGACTCGCTGCCGGAGCCCGCGATCGTGCTCGGCCACTCCTACGGCGGATCAGTGATCACCGGCCTGCGCGGGGCGCGGCACCTGGTCTATCTGGCGGCCTTCACACCCGATGCCGGTGAGAGCGCGGCCGGCCTGGGCGGTGCGACCGCGCAGCTCCAGGACGCGATCGACACCGAGCCCGACGGCTGGACCAGCCTGCACCCCGGCCGGGCCGCCGACGTCCTCTACGGCGACTGCTCCGAAGCTCGCGCCGCCTGGGCGGTCGGCCTGCTCCGTGCACAGGCCCCCGGCTGCGGGCGGGGCGTCCCGGACCGCCACGGCTGGAAACACACTCCCTCCACCTACGTCGTCTGCACGCGGGACCGGGCCGTCGACCCGCTCCTCCAGCGGAAGCTGGCCTCGCGCTGCACGGACGTACGCGAGTGGCGGACAGGCCACTCCCCGTTCGTCGGACAGCCCGATCTCGTGGTCGGGCTCCTGCGGGAGCTTGCCGCCGAGCCTCAGCCACGGCTCGACGGACCTGTCACAAACCGTAGTTGACATCGCGGGGGGGGCGGCCACGCGACGGCGCACCCCCCGCTCGCGTTCCAGGACACCGATCCCGTCGGCCCCTCGGTCCCGGCGGCCCTCCGGTCGGTCGTCGAGTCCCCTGAGTCCTCAACCGGCCCTGGACATCGAGCTGTCCCGGGCTTCTTCCAGTACGGAGAGCCAGGAGGCGACGTTCGGTCTGCGCCGCAGCAGAAGCCTGCGCTCACGCTCGGTCATGCCGCCCCACACCCCGAACTCGATCCGCTCGTCCAGCGCTTCGGCCAGACACTCGGTGCGCACCGGACACTGCATGCAGATCATTTTCGCCCGCTTCTGGCGCGGACTGTCCGCGAACAGATCGTCCGCATCGGAGCTGCCGCAGGCGGAGCTCTCTCTCCAGTCGGTCTTCGTACTCGTCATGACGTCCCTCCCACGGCCGAGCGAGCTGATGACGCTGCTGCAGGTTGCCGTACCGATCCAGTCCCCGGACCGTGCGTGCCGTCCCGCTCCGCCCTTCCCCGACGCGGCGCCGTCGTCCCGCACCCCACCCGCGAAGCGCGGCTCCGTCCGGCACCTCGGCCCGTTCTTCACCGTCCAACCGGATATACGCAACGCGACCCGCTTCCTCTCAGACCCGGCGGAGACCGTCCGTGACCGGGTGCCCGGCGGACCTCCGTCGGCACGGTGTGCCGTGCGTCGCCGGGCGCGATGACCACCGCGCCGGGCGCGCCGTCCGCCTGGGCGTGGACCGACGCGTGGACACAGCCCACGGCCGCCCCGTGGGGATGGATCTCCCGCCGCCTCCGAGGCCCAGGCCGCGCCCACTGCAAGTCCGCGCCTGTCCGGTGCGAGGAAGCAGGTCCCGGACCAAAGCCTCCGGACCTTTGACTCTCCCCCTCCGAGCGACCTAGGTTCCTTCTAGTCGACCGGTCGGTCAGTGTCGCTCGGCCGCGACGTCCCTCGGCTCCGACACGAAAGCAGAACCCGGCATGCGCACCACCACTCTGGGCACCCACGGACCACGGATCGGCGTCATCGGTCTGGGCGCGATGGGAATGAGTTTCGCCTACGACATGGTCACCCCGCGTGACGAAGCGACCTCCGTCTCCGTCATCCACCAGGCCCTCGACCTGGGCACGACCCTGATCGACACCTCCGACGTCTACGGCCCGTACACCAACGAGGAACTCCTCGGCCGGGCCCTGACCGGCCGACGCGACGGAGCGGTGATCGCCACCAAGGTCGGCCTGGAGTCCATGGACCCCACCGGCGGTCCCGGCGGTTCCCCGCTGGTCAGGCCCAACGGCCGGCCCGAGCACGTCCGCGCCGCCATCGACGGCAGCCTGCGCCGCCTGGGCACCGACCACATCGATCTCTACCAACTCCACCGTGTCGACCCCGAGGTCCCGATCGAGGAGACCTGGGGTGCGATGGCCGAGTCGGTCACGGCCGGCAAGGCGCTCCGCCTGGGCCTGTCCGAGGTCACCGTCGAGCAGATCCGGCGCGCCCAGGCCGTACACGCGGTCACAATCGTGCAGTCCGAGTTCTCCCTGTGGACCCGCGACGTCCAGGCCGCGGTCCTGCCGTACTGCGAGGAGCACGGCATCGGCTTCCTGCCGTACTCCCCGCTGGGCCGCGGCTTCCTCGTCGGCCGGTTCACCTCCTTCGGCGACCTGCCCGAGAACGACCAGCGGCGTCGCCTGCCCCGCTTCCAGCAGGACAACCTGCGGGCCAACCTGGACATCGCGGCGAAGGTCCGCGAGGTCGCCGACCGGATCGGCGCCACTCCCGCGCAGGTGGCCCTCGCGTGGCTCGCCGCTCAGGGCCCCTACGTCGTCCCCATCCCCGGTACCAAGACCCCGAAGTACCTCGCCGACAACGCGGGCGCCGCGGACGTCCGGCTCTCCCCGGCCGACCTCGCCGATCTCGACGCCATCCAGGCTCCCGTCGGCGCCCGGTACTGACGGGCAGTCCCCGGCGCCACCGGGCGACAAGCGACAACGACCATGAGGGCGCGGCATGTTGCCGCGCCCTCATGGTGTGCCGTGCCTCAAGGCGATGTGGCCCTACCGGGTGCACCCCCGACCGCGCCGTGCGGTACCGGTACGGCTTCGCGGGTGGTCAGGGCTTGGCCGAGTACACGACCCCGGCCAGGTTCCGGGCCGCGGAGCCCCAGACCTGGTTGTAGAGCGAGTCGTCGACTCCCCATGTGTACAGCAGGTAGGCGGTGGTGATTCCCCGGGTGAGCCTCTGCTGGACGGCGCGGCTGAGGGAGCCGCTGTCGCAGCCGATGCCCGAGCTGTCGACGAACCCGCAGTGGAAGCCCCCGGTGATGACGCGGAGTTGGGTGGGCGAGGGCTTCGCGTCGTACATCTTCTGCTGGTTCCCGGCGACGCCGGCGATGCTGTCCGCGCTTCCTCCCACGTACTGGGCGGGCATGCTCAGGGTGCCGGACGCGGTGACGGCGGAGGGGTCGGTCTCGGCGGCCGCCAGGGTGGAGACGGCTTTGACGGCGCTGTTGCGACCGGCCGCCAGCAGGGCGGCGCCACCGCCCATCGAGTGGCCCGACAGACCGAGTCGTGCCGTGTCCACGGCACCCGCGAAGCGCGAACCGCCGGTGGAGTTCTGCGCGGTCAGCCAGGTGAGCGAGGCGTTGAGGTCGTCGGCGAAACCCGAGTGGCTGGGGAAGAGGCCGGCTTGGGACTTCGGGGCGACCGTGATGACGCCCCAGGAGGCGTAGTGCGTGAGCAGGCTCTCGTACTTGGAGATGTCCTGGAAGAACCCGTGGCCGAACGCGAGTCCGGGGTGCGGTCCGGCGGCCACGGGCGCATCGGCTCCGGCGGTCGTCCCGGGGTACCAGACGCGGGCGGCGAACGAACGGCCCGCCGCGGACACCGTCAGATCGGTGTGGGCCACGGCGAACGGCCCGGCGCTCGAGGGATCCACCGCCGCGGCGGTGGACGGTGCGGGAGTGGCCGCGGTCGCGGCGGAGGGGACGGCGAACGCGACCGCGAGCGTCAGCGGGATCGCCGGCACGGACACGGTCCGCAGGAGTCGACGGAACACGGGATCACCTTCTCGATGTGGGGGATGAGAACGCTCTCTGTCGGTCGGGCCCCTCGGTGAACTCGCCGGGCCTGCAGCGGGCATGGGCGGAGAACGGGCCGGAGCCCGGCGGGTCGGTGTACGGCCCGCCGCGCACGCGGCCCGGGCACCGGGAGGGACATCGGAGTGAGCGGCCGGTTCAGGGGACCGGCCGCTCACTCCCCGCCCGTGGGGGGTCCTGTGGTGGTGTCGCCGAACCGGATCCGGAAGTCGCTCAGTTCGAGGCTGATGACGGGACGGCTGAGGCCCAGCGCCCGCAGGGGGCCGCTGTCCGCCACGGTCCAGTCGGCCCGCGCGAGGGAGAGGTCGGTACGCGACCGCACCGGGCTGGTCTTCAGCCGTCCGGACAGCGTCTGTGCCACGCGGTAGGACAGGGGCCAGCGGCCGGGCAGTCCCCTGCCGGGACGGAAGGCGGCGCCGGCCACAAGCCCGTCGCCGGAGCTTGCGGAGGCCCGCAGCCCGTCGGCCCGGTCCAGGCGGAAGGTCGCCATCTCCTTCGGAACGCCCCACAGTTCGCGGCCGCCGGCCTTCGAGATCTCGCTGTCGACCCAGATGTCGGTGATGCACACGCGGGGGCGGGTCCCGACCCGGACCAGGACCGCCCGGAGCAGTTCGTTGTACGACAGGACGCTGTCGTTCTCGTAGACGACCCAGGCCGCTCCCACCACACCACGGCCGGCGACGGTGACGGGCCGTGTCCCGAGGGGGACTTGGGGCAGTGCGTGCCGTGTCACCAGCCACAGCGACAGGTACATCTGCCCGGCCAGCCGCCACGGTTCCTTCGGATAGCCGGTCACCTGGCGTCCTTTCCGGGAGGGTGCGGACGGAGGGCGGCCGGGGCTCCGGCGGGCACCGCGGGGTGCCGTGGCGGGATCGGGACGACGGTGCGGTAGGGCTCTCCCGGGCCGGGGCGCGGATCGGGCTCTCCCTTGTTGGGCCACAGGGCGGTGGCCCGCTCGGCGAGGGCGGTGATCGTGAGCGACGGGTTGACACCGGGGTTCGCGGAGATGGTGGACCCGTCGATGACGTGCAGACCTGGGTGGCCGTGCAGCCGGTGGTAGGGGTCGACGACGCCGTCGCGCGCGCTGTCGCCGACGGCGCAGCCGCCGATGAGGTGGCCGGTGGTCGGAATGTCGAAGAGGTCACCCCAGGTTCCGCAGGCCTGCCCGCCGCTCAGCGCGGCGGCCTCGCGCGCCGCGGCGTGGGCCGCGGGTATCCACACCGGGCTGGGCGCGCCCTCACCCTGACGGCTGGTCAGCCTGCGACGGCCGAGCGGGGTCCTGCGGGTGTACGTGGTCAGGGAGTTGTCGACGGACTGCATCACCAGCAGGACCACGGACTGCTGGGACCAGCGGCGCGGACTGTGCAGTCGCGGCAGGCCGCGCGCGTCGCGGGCCATCGCCGCCAGTCCGAGCAGCAGCCGTGACCGGCCGGGTACGGGGTCGACGAGTGTCGCGCCGAGCAGTCCCAGCAGATTGCTGCCCCGGCCGTAGCGAACGGGTTCGACCTGTGTGACGTCGTCCAGGCGCACGGAGGAGGTGATGGCGACGCCCCTGGTGTAGTCGGCGTCCCTGTCCTTCGAGCGGACGGCCAGCACCGCTTCGGAGTTGGTACGGGTGAGCCTTCCCAGGCGGGGTGACAGCCGGGGCAGTGAGCCGCGGTCACGCAGCCGGTGCAGCAGCCTCTGGGTCCCCAGGGCGCCCGCGGCGAAGACCACGTCCCGGGCCGTGAGGGTCCGTCCGCGGCGCATCGGCAGGGCGCCGGTCCGTACCGAGGTGACGGACCATCCCTCGCCGCATGGGCTGACGTCCGTGACGGTGCGGTCCGGGAGGACCACGGCACCCGCCTGTTCGGCGAGGCCCAGGTAGTTCTTCGGGAGGGTGTTCTTGGCGTTGTGCCGGCAGCCCGTCATGCACGCACCGCACTGCAGGCAGGCGTCCCGTTCGGGACCCGCGCCGCCGAAGAACGGGTCGGCGGCACGGGTCCCCGGCGGGGTACCGGGCGGGCCGAAGTGGACGCCCACGGGGGTGGGACGGAAGGTGTGCTCACGGCCGAGACGGCGGGCGGTGTCCTTGAGCAGCCGGTCGGCCTCGGTGAAGAGGGGGTTGGGGGTCACCCCGAGCATGCGGCGGGCCTGCGCGAAGTGGGGGGCGAGTTCGCCCCGCCAGTCGGTGAGCCCGGCCCAGGCCGATTCCCGGTAGAAGGCATCGGGGGGTTCGTAGAGGGTGTTGGCGTAACCCAGCGAGCCGCCGCCGACACCGGCTCCGGTCAGGACCAGGATGTTGCCGAGCAGGGTCATGCGCAGGATGCCCCGGCAGCCGAGGCGGGGCGCGAAGAGGTAGTCGCGCACGTGCCAGGAGGTACGGGGGAAGTCCGCGTCGGTGAAACGTCGGCCGGCCTCCAGCACGCCGACCCGGTAACCCTTCTCCGTGAGGCGCAGCGCGGTGACACTGCCGCCGAATCCGGAGCCGACGACGAGCACGTCGTAGTCGAAGGCGCTCATCGCCCGCTCCGGGCCGAGAAGTCGGCGAGCAGGGGCGTGACCAGCCGGGCGATGTTCTCCCGGCGCACCTCGGGGTTCTCCCCCACGAGAGGCACCGGGCCCTCGCCTCCGGGGGCGTGCGGGGCGAGGGCCAGATGCGGCAGGAGGACCAGCAGGAGCGACAGCAGGGCGTCCACGTCCGCGTCCTTGCGCAGGTCGCCGGTCTCCACCGCCCGCTCGACCAGGGGCCGCAGGCCGACGAGGTAGATCTCCTGGACGGGGGCGCGCACCGCGTCACGGACCGACGGATTCATCTCCATGTTGGTCGCGGCGGTCACCCCGCGTTCCAGGGGGTGCGTGGTGAAGTAGTCGAGCCAGGCTCCCAGGGCGTCCGTCAAGTAGGCGGAGAACTCGGTGGAACCGTCGTATCCCTCGAGCCAGGGACGCATCTCGGCGTAGATGCGCAGCGAGGTCTGCTCGGCCACGTAGGCGAACAGGTCGAGCTTCCCGGCGAAGTACTGGAAGAGCGAACCCTTGGCGACACCCGCCTCGCGGGCGATGACGTTGAGGCTCCCGGTGGAGTATCCGTGCGTGCCGAACTCGTCCATCGCGGCGACCAGGACACGCTCGCGTCGGACCGGTGACAGGCCTGTCCAGGTGGTGGTGGGCATGAGGCGCTCCCGCGGATGACCGGGCGGTCATGTGACCGCCCGGTCATCGTGGAGGCATCGCCACGCGCTGTCAACGAGTGCGACACAAAGGACTGTTGGAGTCCGAAGCCCGCCCTCGGCACCGCACGGTCATTGACAACGGACGGAGGCCGGATCCAGCCTGTGACCACCCGGTCACAGGGCCGGGTTCCAGCAGGAGGGGTCCGCCATGGAGCGGGTGTGTGTGATCGGCGCCGGCTCGTCCGGAATCGCCGCCTGCCAGGTGCTCGCGGCCCGCGGAATCCCGTACGACTGCTACGAGACCGGGTCGGAGGTGGGAGGGAACTGGCGGTACCTCAACGACAACGGCATGTCGTCGGCCTACCGCTCGCTGCACATCAACACCTCGCGGCAGATCATGGAGTACGCCTGTTTCCCCATGGCGGACGACTACCCGGTCTACCCGAGCCACTTCCAGATCGCCCGCTACTTCGACGCCTTCGTGGACCACTTCGGGCTGCGCCCGTCGATCACGTTCCGTACCGAGGTGACGCGGGTGGTGCAAGCACCCGACTCTGCATGGCGGGTGACGGTTCGTCAGGTCGGCACGCAGGACTTCCGCGAACGGACGTACGGCGCGGTCCTGGTCGCGACCGGACACCACTGGAAACCCCGCATGCCGCGGCCCCCGCTGCCCGGAGCCGGACGGTTCACCGGCCGGCAGACCCACTCGCACCACTACCGCACCCCGGACCCCTTCACCGGCCGGCGGGTCCTCGTCGTCGGGATCGGCAACTCGGCCTGCGACATCGCGGTGGAGACCTCCCGGGTCTCCCGGCGCACGTTCCTCGCGATGCGGCGCGGCGCCCACATCCTGCCGAAGTACCTGTTCGGCATCCCCACCGACCACCTCACCGGCTCGGTGCTGGCCAGGGCACCGCTGGCGGTTCAGGACCGGGGGCTGCAGCTGCTCCTGCGGCTGAGCCGCGGCAGACTGAGCGACTACGGGCTCCCGACGCCCCGCCACCGCGTGCTCGGCGCCCACCCGACCGTCTCCGACGACCTGCTCTCCCGCCTGGGCCACGGAGACATCACGGTGAAACCGGGCCCCGAGCGCCTGGAGGTGGACCGCGTCGTCTTCACGGACGGCACCTCCGAGGAGATCGACGACATCGTCTACTGCACCGGGTACGACATCTCCTTCCCGTTCCTCGGCAGCGAGTTGGCGGATCCCGTGGAGAACGCCGTCAGCCTCTACCACCGGGTGGTCTCCCCCGACCACCCCGGCCTGTACTTCATCGGCCTCGTGCAGCCGCTCGGCGCGATCATGCCGCTCGCCGAGGCCCAGTCGCACTGGGTGGCGGACCTCCTCGACGGCCGCGGCGCCCTGCCCGGGCATGCGGGGATGCGCGCCGAGGCACGGGCCTACCGGGCGGCGCTGGCGCGCCGGTACGTGGCGTCCACGCGGCACACGATCCAGGTGGACGCCCGCTCCTATCTCAGGGAGCTGCGCGACGAGCGGCGGCGGGCGGGCGCACGGGTCCGCGAGCCTGCCGGCCGTCGGCCGCGGGCGCGTTGAGCCCGAGGACCGGCACCGTCCTCACCCGTCGGGCGGGAAGACGGCCGGCCGTGGACGCGGCACCGGTTCGGGGACGCGGCACCGTGGAACGCGGCACCGCCGACGAGCCGAGCGCCCCCGGGGCGCGTCCCCCGGCCCAAGGCCCCGTCCCGGCCCCAGCCCCAGCCCCAGCCCCAGCTCCAGCTCCAGCTCCAGCTCCAGCCCCAGCCCCAGCCCCAGCCCCAGCTCCAGCTCCAGCTCCAGCTCCAGCTCCAGCCATGAACGCCGCCTGGAACCAGGTGCGTCGGCGAACCTGAGACCCAAATCGACACAAGCGGGACCGATTTCCTGTCACGGTGCCGCCACGCGCCTCACCCACCACCTGGTTCACCGGTCAACTTTGCAGAACCTTTGACGCGTCCGCGGTGACTGCGCGTGAGTCCGCCGGCCCCGTGCGGCCGGGCGGGTCGTCCGGCCCGAGGCGACCGGCGGCCGAAGCCGGGCAGGTGGGGCCCGCCTTCGGGGCCGGCTCCCGTCCACGGGCGGCTCGACCGGCCGGCACCTCGGACGACCCCGGGGTCGCTCACCGTGAACTGCCCCACCAGAAAGTTCTGTTGGTCTCGTTGACACCCCGCAGGCACGCGCGTTCACTCGTCTCTCGTGCATGGCAACGTTGTCAGGCCGATCGGATCGACCGGCATCGTCGCCTCTCGTCGGCGTGCGCTCCTCGGCACGCCGACTCCTCATGTGCGAAGTGGGAACCGCTGTGGAGGCAACAGATGGCACGACCCCGACGTTCAGCCGCTCCACGTAACCGCAAGAGATTCCGTCAACGCCTGGCCGTGATGTCCGTCATGGGCCTCGCCGTGCTTCCGCTCCCCGCGATCGGGAGCGCCCAGGCAGCGAGCGCCGCGGCACCGGGCTTCGTCAAGGACCCCGCGTCCCTGGTCAACCCCCTCATCGGCACCTCCGGTGCGGTGGACACCTTCCCCGGGCCCGACATGCCCGCCGGCATGATGCAGTGGGGCCCCGACACCACGCCCGACCGGCCCTCGGGCGGCGGCTACGAGTACGACGACAGCAAGATCTCCGGCTTCAGCCTCACCCATGTCTCCGGACCCGGCTGCGGCGTCGCCGGTGACCTGCCCGTCCTGCCGGTCACCGGAGCGCTCTCCGGCAGCCTCGGCGGCACGTCCGTCGGCTTCAGCCACGACGACGAGAAGACCGGCATCGGCTCCTACCAGGTGACCGACGCCAACGGGGTCACCACCCGGCTGACCGACACCACCCGCGCCGGTCTCGGCTCCTTCACGTTCCCCGCCGGCCGGCAGGCCAACCTGCTCTTCAAGCTCAGCGGCGGCGCCACGCAGGTGGACGGGACCCGCGTCCAGGTGGTGAACAAGAAGGAGATCAGCGGAGCGATCGACAGCGGTCACTTCTGCGGCGCCGGCAACAGGTACACGCTGCACTTCGACATCAAGTTCGACCAGCCGTTCACCGCGAGCGGCACCTGGGTCGGCGGCACGATCAACCCGAGCGCGAAGTCGCTCAAGGCGGGCAAGGTCCGGCAGGACCTGACGACGAAGCCGTCGAAGGCGCTCAAGGAGAAGCACTTCACCGTTCCGGCCGCCCCGTCACCGACGGTGCACGGCACCCGCGGTGCGGCGCGTTCCGTCGCACCGTCCCCGGCGGCGAGCGCGGCCGCCGGGTCGGCCGCGCGCGGGGCCGGGTCGAGCGCCGAGCCGCCGACCACCGGCGCGAACGGCATGTACCTCACCTTCGACACCTCCGCCGACCCCACCGTGCGCGCGAAGGTCGGTATCTCGTACACGAGTGACACCGGCGCGGCGGCCAACCTCTCCCGTGAGATCAAGGACTGGAACCTCGGCGCCGTCGAGAAGGCCAACCACGACGCCTGGAACGCGGTGTTCGACAAGGTCCGGATCGGCGGCGGGTCCGCGGACCAGCAGACGCAGTTCTACACCGCGCTCTACCACGCCCTGCTGCACCCGAACGTCCTCTCGGACGCCGACGGTCAGTACATGGGCATGGACAACCAGGTCCACAAGCTGGCCGAGGGACAACAGGCCCAGTACGCCAACTACTCGGGCTGGGACACCTATCGCTCCCAGACCCAGCTGATGGCGATGGTCGAGCCCAAGGTCACCAGTGACGTCGTCACCTCGATGCTCAACGGGTACGACCAGACGGGTCTGCTCCCCAAGTGGGCGTCGAACAACGGCGAGAGCTACGTCATGGTCGGTGACCCGGCCGCCGGCATCATCGCCGACGCCTACGCCTTCGGCGCCCGCGGCTTCGACACGGACAAGGCGCTCGCCGCCCTGCAGCACGAGGGCACGGCCCCGAACAACGACCGCCCCGGCGAGTCGGTGCGGGACGCGAAGGGCTACCTCCCGCTGGACGAGAACGACTACGGCTGCTGCAACTTCTACGGGCCGGTCTCCACGCAGCTGGAGTACGACTCCGCGGACTACGCCGTCGCCGCCTTCGCGAAGTCCCTCGGCAAGACGTCCGTCTACACGAAGTTCGCCACCCGCGCGCAGGACTGGATGAACGTCTTCAACCCGCAGACCGGTTACATGCAGGGCAGGAACAAGGACGGCCAGTTCGCGGGCGGATTCACCCCGGGCACCTCCAACGGCTTCGTCGAGGGCACGTCGGCGCAGTACACGCCGATGGTCCCGTTCAACCTGAAGCAGCTCATCCAGGCGCGGGGCGGCACACAGGCGTACTCGTCGTACCTGGACAGCCTGTTGGACAACGTTGCCCACCCCGGCGGCACCGACGCCGATCTGAGCAATGAGCCCAGTGTCGAGATCCCGTGGGAGTACGCGTACACGGGTGAGCCGTGGAAGACCCAGGCGGCCGTCCGCGACGCCCAGCAGAAGCTGTACTTCAACGCCCCGGTCGGTTCGTTCGGCAACGACGACCTCGGCGCGATGAGTTCCTGGTACGTCTGGTCCGCGCTCGGCGTGTATCCCGAGACCCCGGGCGCCGACACCCTGGTGCTCGGCAGTCCGGCCTTCCCGGTGGCCGAGGTGACCCCGGGGAGCGGCAAGCCGGTCCAGATCAAGGCGCCCCAGGCCGCGCCCGACGCGCCGTACGTGCAGTCGCTCGGCGTCAAGGGCAAGCCGTGGAAGACCTCCTGGCTGACCTACCAGCAGTTCGCGGGAGCGGGCACGCTCGACTTCACGCTCGGCACCCAGCCCGACAAGTCGTGGGCGTCCGACCGGTCCGCGGCACCGCCCTCGGACACCACGGGCGGTGACCGGGTGCTGGCCGCGACCGGACCCACCAGTGACGGCCTCGTCCTCCAGCCGGGCGCGTCCGGTGACGGGACGCTGAAGCTGACCAACCTCGGCGGCAAGGCCGTCACGGTCGACTGGAAGGCCACGGCACCCTCGGGAGTCACCCTGGACACGGCCTCCGGCTCACTGACGGTGGCCCCGTCCGGCAGCGCCGAGGCCAAGGTCCATGTGACGGCGGGCTCCGGCGAAGGGACCTTCCCGGTCGCCTTCGCGCTGACCGACCACACCACCGGCGCGGCGGTGGGCAGTGCGGCCCTCCGCGTGGCCGTCGCCGAGGCGGGCGCGCTGTGGCCCTACGACACCAACGAGGGCGTCTTCCCCGACGGCGCCACCTTCTCGGCCGGATTCGACGGCGGTGGCTGGGCGTTCTCGCAGAACGCGCTGTCGGCGGCCGGGGTCACCAACGGCTCGGCCGTCACGGCCGACGGCATCTCCTACACCTGGCCCACGGTGACCTCCGGTCAGCCGGACAACCTGGAGATGGCCGGCCAGACCATCCCCATGCCGGCCGGCACCTCGGGTTCGTCCTTCGGTCTGCTGGGCGCCGCGGTCAACGCGCCGACCGACGGCAGCGGGGTCTCGGGCACGCTGACGGTGACGTACACCGACGGCACCACTTCCCGGGCGACGGTCGGCTTCTCGGACTGGACGCTCAACGGAGGCGGCAGCAAGCCGATTCCGGGAGACACGACGGCCGTCTCGACGGCCTACCGGAACACGGCGAGCGGAGGCCGGGACAGCGTGAAGACGTACGTCTTCGCGACGAAGGTCCCCCTCGACGTGTCCAAGCAGGTGGCGTCGGTCACCCTTCCGGTGACGGGCTCCACCGGCACCGTCCACCTGTTCGCCTACGGCTTCGGGCAGTGACGCGCCCCAGGCACTGACGACAGAGGGCTGGTTCCGGTCACGATCTCCGGGACCAGCCCTCCGGGCGTCGCCGGGAGGTGACTCGGGCCTCCCGCGCGGGCCCGTCCGACGGGCCGGGCACGTCGCCCCTACGCTGGACCTCATGCCTCATCGTGATCATGTCCGACTGCGCCCCGTCTCGGAGAAGGACCTCGACCCGCTCGAGCGTCTTCACGAGGACCCCGACGAGAACGGCGAGCTCGGTTTCTTCGGCTACCGCAATCCCGGCCTGCTCCGCCGGCAGTGGGCCGAGTCCGGTTTCCTCACCCCGCGGGGCGGCCGCTTGACGATCGCCGGGAACGACGACCGGTTCGTCGGCGAGGTGCAGTGGCACGAGGTCCTTCAGGGCCCGGCGTCACCTTGCTGGAACATCGGCATCTCCCTGCTCGTCACCGAACGCGGCAAGGGCTACGGCAAGCAGGCCCAGCGACGGCTCGTGGAATATCTGTTCGCGCACACCAAGGTCAACCGGATCGAGGCGAGCACCGAGGTGGTGAACATCGCCGAGCAACGTGCGCTGGAAGGGGCCGGGTTCACTCGCGAGGGCGTGCTGCGCGGCGCCTGTTTCCGCGCCGGAGCCTGGCGCGACATGGTCATCTACTCGGTCCTGCGCGCCGAGGCCGGCCCCGAGGCCTGAGCCCCCCGCTCCCCCGGAACCACGTGCAGGCCCGCGGTCCGGGGCGCGGCCGGCACCCCGTCGGGAGGACCCGGCCGGCACGTGCCCCGGCCGCCGGAGGGCCGGACGACCCCCACGGACGGCCCCCACGACCGCCGGGCCCGGTGACGGTCTCCGCGGAGACGTCCGCGGCCGGGGCCCGGAGGTGTGCGGCCGGGGCGTTCAGGGCGCGTGCGGCCGGGGCGTTCAGGGGGCGATGCCGATTCCGTCGATCCTGCTCCAGCGCTTCTCCTGCGCCGCCGTCATCGCGGGCCAGTGCAGGCCGCCCGGTCGTGGGTGGACCCGGGAGGCGTAGGAGACCGGGTGGAAGCCGGGGTCGTAGAAGCAGCCCGTGGCATACGTCCGGTCGAACGCGGGGCAGGAGGCCGCGACCGTCCGGGGTGTGGGCTTGCGGCCCGTGCGCACCCAACCGTCCAGCGCCGCGATGGAGTTGGCGTACTCGGCGTCGCTCAGTTCGCTGTGCTCGGACTCGTGGGTGAACGTCTGCACCAGACGGGAGTCCCGCCCCGCGCCCTTGAGCGTGGCCCGGTAGGCCGACTCGTGCTCGACGAACGCCGTCGGGTCGTCGATCGCGTGCAGGGTGAGCACCGGGATCGCCACCTTGCCGGTGAGGTCACTGTCGTACGACAGGTCGCGCACCGCGGTCGGATCGGCGGTGAACCGCTCGACACCGGCGTTCAGCGCCTTGTCGTCGTGCGAACCCGAGTACCGCACGCCCCGGTCGGAGAACGGGTTGCGGCCGCCGAGCCGTTCGTGCACGACATCCCGGAACGTGAAGACCGCGAACCGCAGATGCGACTCCAGGGTGCGTTCCGGGACACCGGTGACGGCCAGGATGTCGTCCAGGTTGCGCTGCTGGAGGGCGGTGCGCTCCTGCGGCGGCGAGGCGTTGCCCGTGCACTCCTGGAGGCGGGCGCGCAGCCCGGCCGTCGTCAGCGTGGAGTCCGCGCGCAGCCCCTGCCACAACGGGTACTGCGGCTCGGTCGGCCGAGGCAGGTTGCGGCAGTAGTACTGGTAGACCACCCGGAGGTCGACGCGGTAGTCGTAGCCACGGGACCCGCCGCCGAGGACGCCGCTGGTGAGCAGCACGCCGTCGTACGGTCCGCCGCGGGTGCCGTACACCTCGGCGACCTTGGCGGCGACGTTCCCGCCCCAGGACTGACCGTGCACGTAAGTCCGCCCGGGTTCGCCGAAGTTGGCGACGAACACGCGGCGGACGTTCTCGGTGTCCTCGGCGGCCATGCGGGTGCCGTAGCCGCCCCTGCGGTACGACGAACCCGCCCAGGCGTATCCCTGGTCCACCATCACCGACCAGCGGGCCAGGTCGTCGACGCTGCGCTGCGGGTCCGAGCCCGCGCCGAGGTCGGGCCCGCCGTGGGCGTGCACGACCAGCGATCCGTTCCAGTGCTCGGGGACGGCGATCGCGTAGGCGGCGCCGTCGGCGTCCGTGCCGGTGTAGCAGGTGGCCCGGCCCGCCAGGTCCGCCGGGCAGGAGACGGCGGCGGGCGACGGGGTGTCCGCGTGCCCGGGCGGTGCCGCGGTGAAGGCGGCCGTGACGGCCGCCGCCAGTGAGGTGAGTGTTCCGGCGCGCCGGCGGCGGCTCGTCCGGCGGGCGGGGGCGGGCGTTCTCGACCTGTCCAAGGGGCGGCTCCCTGTCGTCGTCGGCGCTTCCGCGCGCCGTCGGCGGCGATGCTAGGGAGCGGGACCGCGCCAGAACCATGCTTCTGGCGTTGTGTTCATAGTGTTCGACGTGCGGAACAACGACCGACAACGACCCGCCGCCACGATCGGTCCCCGGCAGCCCCGGGCCGGATCGGCCGGCCCGGCGGTCCTCGCGTTGCGGGCGCCCCGTCCCGAGGCCCATCCTTGGGGAGAGGCATGCCGGCCACCGTCCGGACCGAGCGCGGAGGCACGCGGGACCCGCCGGGACCGCGGCCCTGCGCAGGGAGCGTGTTCCCGATGAGGCTTGTCGTCGATCTCAACCGGTGCCAGGGATTCGCGCAGTGCGTCTTCCTCGCGCCGGACGTCTTCGCCCTGCACGGCGAGGAGTCGCTGCTCTTCTCCTCCCGCTTCGACGAGACCCAGCGTGAGCGGGTGGAGAAGGCCGCCGCGGCCTGCCCCGTGCAGGCCATCCTCGTCGACCGCTCCGAGGAGCCGACGAAGGGGGCGGAGCCCGATGCCGGCTGACACGGACGTCGAGGTCCTGCGCCACCGGGGCCGGATCGTCGTCGTCGGTGCCTCGCTGGCGGGTCTGCGCGCCGCGGAGACCTTGCGCGACCAGGGCTTCACCGGATCACTGACCATGATCGGTGACGAGCCGTACGAGCCCTACGACCGGCCGCCGCTGTCCAAGCAGGCGCTGCTCGGGCGGTCACGGCCCGAGGACACGGCACTGCCGCGGAGACGGGACATCGCCGCCGAATGGCGGCTGGGCGTCGCGGCCGAGAGCCTGGACCGGGACGCCCAGCAGGTTCGCCTGGCGAACGGCGACACCGTGGCCTACGACCGCCTGCTGATCACCACCGGGACCCGGGCGCGCCCCTGGTTCAACCCGGAAGAGGCCGCGCTGGACGGGGTGTTCGTGCTCCGCACGCGCGACGACTCCGCGCGCCTGCGCCGGACGCTGACCGGGGGCGTGTCCAGGGTCCTGGTGATCGGCGCCGGCTTCACGGGCTCGGAAGTGGCCTCGGCCTGCCGGGAGTTGGGTCTCGACGTCACGGTGACGGAACGGGGTCCGGCGCCGCTGGTGGGTGCCCTCGGCGGCGTGATCGGCGCGGTCGCGGACCGGCTGCAGCGCGCGCACGGCGTGGACCTGCGCTGCGGCATCAGTGTCACCGCCCTGGAGGGCGACTACGTCGGGCACCTCAGGCGCGCCCATCTGTCCGACGGCTCGGCGATCGACGTGGACGTGGCGGTCGTCTCGCTCGGCGCGGTGCGGAACACCGAGTGGCTCGCCGGCTCGGGACTGGCCGCCGGTCCTCGCGGGATCGCCTGCGACGCCGGGTGCCGGGTGCTCGACGTCAACGGCATCGTCACCGACGACATCTACGCCGCCGGTGATGTCGCGCGCAGCCCCCACCCGCTCTTCGACTACCAGTTCCTGTCGCTGGAGCACTGGGGCAACGCGGTCGAGCAGGCCGAGATCGCCGCCCACAACATGATCTGCGCGGGGCCCGACCGCCGTCCGCACCTGTGGCTGCCGATGTTCTGGTCCTCCCAGTTCGGCGTCAACATCAAGTCGGTGGGGGTTCCCTCGCTCGGAGATCGTCTGGTCGTCCCGCAGGGAGCGCTCGACGAGCAGCGGTTCGTGGCGGTGTACGGGTACCGGGGCCGGGTCATCGCCGCGGTGTCCTTCGACGGCGCCAAGTGGCTGGGGTTCTACGAGCAGCAGATCGCGGCCGGCGCGCCCTTCCCGCCCGAGTACCGCACGGTCGACCGCCGCACCGAGACGCTCCAGGCGGCCGACCCGGCGTTCCCCGACCCGCACCTGCCCACCCACGGGCCCACCGTCACGCTGACGGGGCACTCACCGAGCGAGCGGCGTGTCGAGTTCGTTCCGTCGCGTGCCTGACTACCGGCCCGAGCCCCGAGGAGACGCCATGACGTCCGGCCCCCTCTCCGCGCAGATCGCCGACTACGCCCATCGCGCCGATCCGTACCCGCTCTACGCGAAGCTGCGCGAGACACCGGTCAGGCGGGAGGACGACGGCACCTACCTGGTCAGCACCTACTACGAGGTGCGGAGCCTGGCCAACGACCCACGGCTGAGCAACGACACGCGGAACCGTCCGCCGGGCTACGCCCGCGTCGGGCAGCCGGCGGAGGAGACCGGTCTGCCGCCGAGTTTCATCTTCACCGACCCGCCGGTGCACGACCGGCTGCGCGACACCATCAACCGGCCGTTCGGACCGCCGCACAGCCCCAGGTTCCTCGACGGTCTGCGCGGTGACCTGGCCGGGGTCGTCACGGAGCTGCTGGACGCCTTCGACGGCAAGGAGCGGGTCGACATCGTCGAGGACTTCGCCTACCCCCTGCCCGTCACGGCCATCTGCAGGGTCCTGGGCATACCGCGCGAGGACGAACCTCGCTTCCACGGCTGGGCGGACGCGCTGGCGTCGTCGCTCGATCCACGGTCCGGCGAGGACGGCCGGGAGGAGGCACAGCGGGCGCGCGCGGACCTGGGCGCCTATCTGGCCGGTCTGATCGAGGCCAGGCGCCGCCGCCCCGGCCCCGGGATGCTCAGCGCGCTCGCCCCCGACATGACGCCGGAGGACCTGGAGGCCACCGCGGTGCTGCTGCTGGTCGCCGGTCACGAGACCACCGTCAACGCGATCACCAATACGACCCTCACGCTGCTGCGCCACCCCGACGTCCTCGATCGGTTCCAGAACGATCCGGGTCTGGCCGTCCCCCTCATCGAGGAGGTGCTGCGGTACGAGCCTCCGGTCCAGTTCGTCCCGTGGACCACCGCGCTGGCCGACATCGACGTCGCCGGCACCACGATCCCCAAGGGCTCGCCGGTCTGGCTGATGCTGGCCGCGGCCAATCGCGACCCGAGGCGTTTCAAGGACCCGGACCGGTTCGATCCTGACCGCGAGGACAACGAGCACCTGGGCTTCTACACCGGCATCCACTACTGCTTCGGCGCCCCGCTCGCCCGTATGGAACTCCACGCGGCCGTGCCCGAACTGTTCCGCCGGGTTGCGCACTTCAGCCTGCTCGAGGACCCGCCGCCGTACCGGGCGAACGCGGTGCTGCGCGGCCCGCGTCATCTTCCCGTGGCGATCGGGGGCCTGACGGACTGAGTTCCGGAGACCGTCCGGGCGGGTGGGCCGGGCACCGTCCGCGGCACGGAGACGGCCGGTGCGGCGGTCAGCCGGCGGGCAGCGGGCAGGGCGGTCTCCTGGGCGGCGGGGCACCCGGGAGAATGCTCGCCATGACCGACGGGACGAACGACGCCGAGAGCCGGCTGGCCAGGATCGAGCGGCTCCTGGAGAACCGGGAGCGGGAGGTGGCACCGGCCTGGCGTCGGGCGACGCGTGGCGAGCCCCGCTGGGCGGTGACCGCGGTGATCCTGGTGGCGGTCGCCCTCCAGCTGGCGGTGCCGCACGGGCTCGCCCTCCAGCCGTACTGGGCGCTGCCCGCCCTGGAGGCGGTACTGCTGGCCGGTCTGGTCGCGGCGAATCCCCGGCGGGTGGAGCCGCGCGGCCGGTGGCTGCGGTGGCTGGGCCTGGCACTGATCTCCGTGATCAGCCTGGCCAACGGCTGGGCGGCGGTCAGGCTCGTGGCGGGGCTGGTGAACGGCACCGAGGGTGAGGATGCCGGGCCGCTGCTGCTGACCGGCGGCGGGATCTGGCTCACGAACGTCATCGTGTTCGCCCTGTGGTACTGGGAGTGGGACCGCGGCGGGCCGATGGCACGGGCCCGCGGCCATCACCAGTTCGCCGACTTCCTCTTCGTGCAGATGCAGAGCCCGGAGACCGCGCCGGCCGACTGGGAACCGGCGTTCCTGGACTACCTGTACCTGTCGTTCACCAACTCCACGGCCTTCAGCCCGACGGACGTGATGCCCCTCTCGCGCTGGGCCAAGATGCTGATGATGCTGCAGTCCTCGATCTCCTTGGTGACCGTGGTGCTGGTGGTCGCCCGCGCGGTCAACATCCTCCGCTGACGCCGGAGTCGGGCACCGGCTGCCTCCGGCCGTCCGCACCGCGTCCGGGGTCCTGCCGATGCTGGTCCCGGGTGTCGTCGATCAGTGACGGGAGCCGGCGGGCGTTCCAGCGCTCGGTGACGTCCAGGACCAGCATCGTCAGGACCCCGGACGCGGGACCCCGTGCCGCTTGCACCGATTCACGGCGATTCCCCCGGTCCGATGCGGTTCACGCCCTTATGGGGATCTCCTCGTCGTAGGATTGCCCCGAAGATCCTGACATGCCCTTGCCGGAGCCATGATCGGGTCGAGCTGTCGAGCCGCATCAGGGCGGTTGTCTTGACCGAGCCCGCCGGGAGTTCTCGTGCACAGGCCGCTTGAGTGGATCCGCCAGGACCTCCGTCCGGGCCCTGGCTCCTCCCCGGTGCGCCCGTCCCGTTCTCCCCGCCCCCTTCCGCCGACGCCGGGCCACCCCCGGAGCGCGCAGTGAGGTGGCCCGGCAGCCGGGGAGCCGAGCGGCGCCGTGCGGAGCGGGCGGGCGCCTCGGGTCTGCAGGGACCCGCGACGCCCGTGTGGATGCGGTGGCTGCCGGCCCTCTACGTCGCCTTCCTCCTGCTGCTCGAACCCGTCACCCCGGTGCAGTGGCCGATCAGCTTCCTGCTCATCGCTCTCCCCCTGGTCGCCGCCTACGCGCACGGGCCCGCGGTCGTCGCCGCCGTCACCGTGTTCGCCGTGGTGTTCGAAGGCGTCCTGGCCGGCACCCCCTGCTGCGCGGGCCGCTCGGTGGGCTATCTGTGGGAACGCCACTACGTGGCCTCGTACATCTCCACCGCGCTGGTCGGTGTCCTCGGCACGATTCTGGCCGCCCACCGGATCCGCCGGGAACGGACCCTGGCCACGGTGCGCTCCGTGGCCGAGACCGCCCAGCGCGTGCTGCTGCGCCCGGTGCCCCGCCGGCTCGGCACGATCTCGGTGGAGACCCTCTATCTGTCGGCCGCCGCGGAGGCCCGCATCGGGGGCGATCTGTACGAGGCGGTGCCCACCGCGTACGGGGTCCGCCTGCTCATCGGCGACGTCCGCGGCAAGGGCCTGGTCGCGGTGGAGACGGCCGCCTCGATGCTCGGCGCCTTCCGTGAGGCCGCCCATGACGAACCCGATCTGGCCGGGGTGGCGCGCCGGGTCGAGAAGAGCATGAACCGCAGGGCCGCGCTGCTGCCGGGCAGCGAGGGCGCGGAACGCTTCGTCACCGCCGTGTTCGCCGAGATTCCCGACGACGAACCCGTCGTCCGCATCGTGAACTGCGGCCACCCGCCGCCGCTGCTCATCGACCGTGACACCGTCACCGAGCTGGACTCGGCGGACCCCTCACTGCCGCTCAACCTCGGCGTCCTGACCGGGGACGACTACCACGTGGACGTGGTGCCCTTCCACCCCGGGGACCAGCTGCTGCTGTACACCGACGGGGTCACCGAGGCGCGGGACCGCGCCGGGGGGTTCTACCCGCTCGCCGAACGGGCCCGGTCCTGGTGCCGCCTGCCGCCCCGCGAACTCCTCGACAGCCTCCACCAGGACCTGCTGGCGCACAGCGGCGGGAACCTCGACGACGACACCGCCGCCCTGGCCGCGTACCGCATCCCGGGAGAGCCCCCGGACCGGGACTAGGACCGCGGGCCGGGACGGGTGCTCCGGGCCGGGACCGGTGCCGTGGACCGGGACCGGTGCCGGTGCCGATGCCGTGGACAGCGGGCCGAGGCATCCCGGGGCGACAGCGGGGGCAGGGGCGAGCGGGTGGGACGGGAGAGCCTGGGCGTGGGGGCCGGGGCCGGCCGTCTCGGGGGTGACGGTGTCAGACCGGGTCCGCCTGCTCCGCCTGCTCGGCGGGCTCCTGGCCGGGCTCCGCGGTGGTCGGCGGCAGCGCCTGCTCGGCCCAGATCACCTTGCCCTGAGGCGTGTACCGGGTACCCCAGCGCTCGGTCACCTGGGACACCAGGAACAGGCCGCGACCGCCCTCGTCCGTCGTGGCCGCGTACCGCAGATGCGGCGAGGTGCTGCTGCCGTCGGACACCTCGCAGATCAGCGTGCGGTCGCGGATCAGCCGTACGTGGATCGGCTCGGAGCCGTAGCGGATGGCGTTGGTGATGAGCTCGCTCAGGACCAGCTCCATGCCGAAGCCGAGCTCGGCCAGGTCCCACTCGTCGAGCTTCTGGGACAGGGCGTCGCGCATGCCCGCGACGGCGGCCGGGTCGAGCGGCACGTCCCAGTCGGCGATCCGGTCCCGGGGCAGCCCGCGGGTGCGGGCGATGAGCAGGGCGACGTCGTCCTTGGGGCGTCCCGGCAGCAGCTCCTCCAGCACGGCCCCGCAGCTCTCCTCGGGCGTACGGTCCGGGTGACCCGCGAGGGCGGCGCCGAGCAGGTCCATCCCCACGTCCAGGTCACGCCGGCGGTCCTCGATCAGACCGTCGGTGTACAGCACCAGCTGGGTCCCCTCCGCGAGCTCCAGCTCGGTGGTCAGGAACGGCATGCCGCCGAGACCGAGAGGAGGTCCGGCCGGCAGGTCCGGGAAGGTGACCGTCCCGTCGGGGTGGACGAGCGCGGGTGCCAGGTGCCCCGCGCTCGCCATGACACAGCGCCGCGTGACGGGGTCGTAGATCGCGTAGAGACAGGTGGCGCCCACGACGCCCACGGCGCTGTCCGTACCCGCCTCGTCCTGGTCGATGAGACCCACCAGGTCGTCCACATGGCTGAGCAGTTCGTCGGGCGGCAGATCGAGGGTGGAGAAGTTGTGCACCGCGGTCCGCAGCCGTCCCATCGTGGCGGCCGCGTGCAGGCCGTGTCCGACGACGTCGCCGACCGCCAGCGCCACCCGGCTTCCCGGCAACGGGATCACGTCGAACCAGTCCCCGCTGACACCCGACTGCGCCGGGAGATAGCGGTAGCCGACCTCCAGCGCGCTCAGCTCGGGCAGCGCCCGCGGCAGCAGACTGCGCTGGAGGGTGACCGCCAGCGCGTGCTCACGGGTGTAACGGCGGGCGTTGTCGATGCTGACCGCCGCCCTGGCCACCAGCTCCTCCGCGAGCGACAGCTCCTCCTCGTCGAAGGGTTCGTGGTGCTCGCAACGCCAGAAGTTGGCCATGCCCAGCACGACGCCACGAGCCTGGATCGGGGCGGCGATGAGGGAGTGGATGCCGTAGTCGATGATCCGCCGGGTGCGTGCCGGGTCCTGTGCGTGCCAGCCGGTGGCGGTGGACAGGTCGGTCACCAGCTCGGAGTGACCGGTTCCGTAGCCACGCGCCTGGGGCGTGGAGGGCACGAAGTCGATCAGCCGCCCCTTCTCGTAGAGCGGGTGGTTCTTCCGGATGCCGCACACGGCAGTGCGCCGCATGCCGGTGGCGGTGAGGCCGGGTTCCTCCCCGCGCAGCACCGCGTCGGCCAGGTCCACGGTGACGAAGTCGGCGAAGCGCGGCACGGCGACCCTGGCCAGTTCGTCGGCGGTGCGCAGGACGTCCAGGGTGGTGCCGATCCGGACTCCGGCGTCGTACAGCAGCTTCAGGCGTTCGCGCGCGGTCTCGGCCCTGCCGGTCACCGCCTGGAGTTCGGTCGAGTCCCGCAGCGTCACCACCGTGCCCTTGGGGCCACCGCCGCGGTCCGTGGGCCGCTGGTTGACCGCGAGCAGCCGCTCTCCGGCGAAGTGCACCTCGTCGGTCGCCTCGCGTCCCGACACGAGCAGTGCCACCGTCTCGTCGTCGAGGCTCGACAGCTCCGACACGAACCGCCCCTCGGCCTCCGGGGGCAGCGCCAGCAACCGTCTGGCCTCGTCGTTCGCCAGCAGCAGCCGCCCGTCCCCGCCGATGATCAGCACGCCCTCACGTACGGAGTGCAGCACCGTGTCGTGGTGGTCGTACATCCGGGTCATCTCCGCCGGAGCCAGGCTGTGGGTCTGCCGTCGCAGCCGCCTGCCCACCAGTGCCGTGCCGCCGGTGGCGACCAGCAGCGCTCCCGCCCCGGCGCCCAGGATGATCGGCAGCTGCCGGGCCACCTGGTTGCTCACGTTCTTGACCTTCATCCCGGCGGAGACGAGGCCCACCACCTTGTCCGCGTCGTTCTTCACGGGGACGGTGGCCTGCACCTCGCGGCCGAGCGGGCCGTTGACACTCTCCGTGTAGATCTTCCCCGCCAGCGAGGGCGCGATGTTGCCCACGAACCGCTTTCCGATCAGGCCCGGCAGGGGGTGGGTGTAGCGGATCCCCTTGGTGTTCAGGACCACGATGAAGTCGACTCCGGCCGCCTTGCGCGCGGCTTCGGTGAGCGGCTGGAGGATCTTGCTCGGCTGAGGGCTGTCCAACGCGGCGACGACACCGGGCGAGTGCGCGAAGGTCTGGGCGACCGCGAGGGATCGGCGTCTGGCCTCGGCGTCGGTGTCGCGCTTCGACTGCAGGGCGAGCCCGAGCACGCCGAAGGCCACGAGCAGCACGACCAGAGCCACCTGGAGAACCAACACCTGCCCGGCTACGCTGCGCGGGCTCTTGCTGACCAGCGGCCTGAGTGAAAACCGTCCAAATCCGGCGAAACGATTCGCCATGTGACCTTTCTAGCACTGGTGATCCCTGGCGGCCATGGGCCACCCGTGGAACGGCCCCGCCGGGCCGGGCGCTTCACCCCTCCGGCTCACCCCGCGGGGCGGGCCACCCGCACGGTCGGTCGTCACCGGCCCCGACGGGCGGAGCGACGACCGGGGAGGGCGACATCGAGGGCCGACCGTCCGGGTCCGCGCTTCCGCGTCATGGACGGAGACCTCTCAGCCACGGTTTCCCGCGTCCGGGTAGTCCATGCGGGCGGTTGATATGAGGTGATGAGCGACTCTCGTGTCCCTGGGTGCCATAGTGCGGCCATGAAGATCGCGACCGTCCTCGGTCAGGTCCCCGGCGGGGCCGCGAGCCGCCTGCGCCCGCGGACCGGCGACGGGCTGCGCCGGGCGGGGGCCGGCGTCGGGCCCGCGCGGCCTTGGACCGATGCGCGCACGCCCGCATGTCCGCACACGCGATCCCGTTCGTCCCGGACCGGCCGCCCCACCGCACGAGCCGGGTCGGCCCGTCCCATCCACCCGGCCGCGCGACCCCTCCCCTCCAGCGCGCCGCACCCCACGGCACATGCCGCCTCGCCCCGAGCCGTACACCCCACCACGCGAGCCAGGCCGGCCCGTCCCATCCACCCGGCCGCGCGACCCCTCCCCTCCAGCGCGCCGCACCCCACCGCCCATGCCGCCTCGCCCCGGCCCACACACCCGGCCGCGGAAACCCCCTCCCTCCGGGGCGCACGCGTGCCGGTCCGGTCATCCCGGGCCGGGGGCCCGCCGGTGCGCGCGTGCCGGGGCGAGGACCGGTTCCCGCGATGAGCGCGTCGCTCACGCCACCCCCGGACGAGGCGGGCCCGCGGGAACGACCCCGCAGGGGCCCCCGCTCCCGACGCACGGCCGTCCTCCTCACCCTCGGAGGCGCCGTCGGGATCGCCGGGGCGGTCGCCCTCGTCGGCGCCCTCCCCTCCGAGGAGTCCGACCGCCGCTCCGACCCCCGTTCCGTCCACCTCGACATCCAGGCCCCCGGCCCCTCCCCCGCGCCGCCCGCCGAGCCGACCCGGCCCGCCGCGGCCCCCTCCCCCGGCGCCGCGGGGCTCGGCGACCCGCTCATGCCCCTCGACGGCAACGGCGGCTACACGGTCCGGCGCTACACCCTCGACTTCGACTGGGTGGCCCCGAAGACCCCGTTCGGCGCGAGCACCACCGTCGACGCCACCGCCACCCAGGCGCTCTCCCGCTTCGACCTCGACTTCGCCGGCAACACGCTGCGCGAGGTCACCGTGGACGGCGTCCGGGCGCGCGCCGTCCGCGCCGGCGACGAACTCGTCGTCACCCCCGCCCGGCCCATCCCCCGCGGGACCGCCTTCACCGTGCGGGTCGGCTACACCGCCGACCCGGCCCGGCAACGGCACCGCGGCGACGCCATCGCGGACTACGGCTGGGTGCCGACCCCCGACGGAACCGTGCTCTACCCGCAGCCGGACGGCGCCAAAATGGTCTTTCCGGTGAACGACCATCCGAGTCTGCGAGCGCCGTACACCTTCCACATCACCACACCCCCGGGTCTCGGGGCGGTGGCCAACGGCAGGCTCGTCGAACGCGTCCGGCGGCCCGACGGGCGCGTCCGCTGGACGTACGACTCCGAGCACCCGGTCGCCGCCCAGCTGGTCCAGCTGGCGATCGGGAAGTTCACGTCCGTCGAGAGCACCGGCCCGCACGGGCTGCCCCTCCGCGACGTGGTCCCGGACCGGCTGATCGCCGGCACCAAGGCCTACCGCTCGCTCACCCCCGCGCATCTGACCTGGCTGGAACAGCGGCTCGGCCCGTACCCCTTCCGCCGCTACGGGATCCTGGTCGCGGACACCGACCTGCCGGTGGCCCTGGAGACGCAGTCCCTGTCCGTGCTGCCGAGGGCCGACCTGCTCGGCGACCGGATCGGCGCCGAGCGCAACCTCGTCCACGAGCTGGTCCATCAGTGGACCGGCGACAGCGTCGCCGTGCGCCGCTGGTCCGACCTGTGGCTGAGCGAGGGTCACGCGCGTTTCTACGAACGCCTGTACTCCGCCGGCCACGGCGGCGAGAGCTTCGAGAGCGTGATGCGGACGGCGTACGAACAGCACGACCAGTGGCGTCGTGACGACGGCGCGCCCGCCGAACCCAAGGCGGACGGGCACCTGTTCAAGCAGATGCGCTACGACGGTTCGGCGCTGGTCCTCTACGCCCTGTGGGAGAAGGTCGGCGAGAAGACCTTCGAAAAGATCGAACGGTCCTGGGTGACGACTTATCAGGGACGGGCCGCCGACACCCACGACTTCGTCGCGCTCGCGTCGGAGGTCGCCGGCCGGGATCTGAGCGCCTTTCTGACCCCGTGGCTGTACGGGGGGCACACCCCGCCCATGCCGGGACACCCCGACTGGCACCAGGAACCGGTCCGGGGCTGAGCCGCCGCGCGGTCAGCGTCCGGCCACGCTCCCCCGCACCCGGCACCCGGACCGTCAGCATTCCGTAACGGCTCGTCACCCGGCCCCGCCCGGCCACCACGCGGCGCCGCGGCACCCCCGTCACGATCACTCACGCACGGGACGGAAAAGTCGCTGACCGTCCATCAGATCTGATGATCCTGCCGCCGACCGGGTGGCCTCCGTCCGGCCGCTGGTCCACATCGGTGACGCTCGGCGCGCCGTCGCGTGTCGGGCACGGAAACGTACAGGGGGTGGTGCAAGGGGCAACTCCTTGTCCCGGCCGCGACGAGCATGGTTGGAGACCTTCCGCGATGAAGAGACGTTCCACCCGCCGAGTCCCCGGCGCCGGACGAGGGCACCGCCGGACCGTCCGCATGACCGCGTCCGCCGCTCTCCTGGTTCCCCTGCTGACCGGCACCCCGGCCTGCGGGAGCCCGACGGACGACCGGAAGCTGCAGAACGTCTTCACCGACGCGGCGGACGAGTACCACGTACCGCGCAGCGTGCTCATGGGCGTCTCGTACCTGCAGTCGCGCTGGGACACCCGGCCCGGCACCCCGAGCGTCGCCGGCGGCTACGGTCCGATGCACCTGGTGGACACCCGCCGGGCCCAGGACCCGTCGACGTCCCAGGAGGGGCGGGCCGGAGGACCCGCGATCGCCGCGGGCCCCCCGGGCGACCGCGCCGACCAGCCGGCGGACCTGCGCCACGCCGCCCGTCTGATCGGAACCCCGGCGGTACGGCTGCGGACGGACGCCGCCGCCAACGTGCGCGGCGGCGCCGCGCTCCTGGCCGCCGTGCAGCGCCGGCTCGGCAAGCCGCTCAGCTCCGACCCCGAGGACTGGTGGGACGCCGTCGCACGCTTCTCGGGCACGGGTGACGCCGCGTCGGCCGCGACGTACGCGAACGACGTGTTCGCCCTGATCCGCCAGGGCGCGCACCGCACCACCGACGACGGAGAGCTCGTCACCCTTCCCGCGAGCCCGCGGGTGCGCCCGCGCGCCGCCGACGTGCAGAAGGCGCGCCGGGCGCAGGAGGTCGAGTGCCCGCCGGAGCTGGACTGCGACTGGATCGGGGCGCCGTACGAGCGGACGGACGACGGCAGCTACGGCAACCACGACGTGGCCGACCGGCCGAGGGACCAGAAGATCGAGTACATCGTCATCCACGACACCGAGGCGGACATGTCGTCGATGCTGCACACCGTCCGGAACCCGAAGCAGCCGTCGTGGCACTACTCGATCCGTTCCAGCGACGGCCAGGTGACCCAGCACGTCAGGACCAAGGACATCGCCTGGCACGCCGGAAACCAGTTGGTGAACGCCCGTTCGATCGGCATCGAGCACGAGGGATTCCTCAAACAGCCCGACACCTGGTACACGGAACAGATGTACCGGGCGTCGGCCCGGCTGGTGCGCTACCTCGCGAAGAAGTACGACATCCCGCTCGACCGTCAGCACATCCTCGGGCATGACAACGTGCCGGGTCCGACCGCCTCGTCGATTCCCGGGATGCACGACGACCCGGGGCCCTTCTGGGACTGGCGGCACTATTTCGACCTCCTCGGCGCCCCGCTGCGTGCCACCGCCGGGCCCGACAGCGACCTGGTGACCGTGCTGCCGGACTACGCCGGCCACCAGCCGACGTTCACGGGCTGCGCCGGGGCCGGCACGCCCTGCGCGGCGCACGGTTCCGGCGCGGTGCGCCTGCGCACCGCGCCGGACGAGAGCGCTCCGCTGGTCCAGGACCCCGGCCGGCGCCCGAAGGGCGAGGCCTCCACGGTGGACGTCGACGATCTGGGAGCACGGGTCTCCACGGGGCAGACCTTCGCGGTGGCGGGGTACGAGGGCGACTGGACGGCGATCTGGTACCAGGGTCAGCGGGCGTGGTTCAAGAACGCGCCGGACCACCCGACCGCCGTCGGCGCGCGTGGCCGGATGGTGACTCCGAGGCCGGGCCTGAGCGAGGTCCCGGTCTACGGGCGTGCCCTCCCGGAGAAGGACGCCTACCCCGACGGCGTGGAGGAGGAGGCCGAGTCGCCGCTGCCGTACCACTTCCTCGCGGGTCAGCGGTACGCGACCGAGGCCCGTCTCGTCGGGTCCCACATCGACAGGTCGGAGTTCCGTGACGTGCCGAGCCCGGTCGTGACGGGGCGTGAGCAGTGGTACGAGATCCAGCTCGGGCACCGGATCGCCTTCGTCCGGGCGAGCGACGTGGACGTGATCGAGTCCCAGGGGTCCGAGCCCACGGCGGGACAGGCGGCCCCGCCCCACGACTGACGGCAGACGGCAGACGGCAGACGGCAGACGGCAGACGGCAGACGGCAGAAGACTGGCGGATGAAGACGGACGACGGACGGAAGGCCCCGGCGCGGGCTGGGACGGTGTCACGGTCGGCTTCCCCGTCACGCCGTCACGCCGTCACCCCTTCACCCCTTCACCCCGTCTCCCCAGACGGTCCGCCGCCCTCATGGTCGGCCGGTGGTCCGGCGAGGGAGGCCTCGATGCGGCGGAGCTGGTGATCCATCGCCGTCAGCCACACCTCGAGATCGACCAGAGTGGGCAGCCCCGGATGGTGCCGGGGCAGCGGTGGAGCGCAGGGCCGCCGCCCGGGAGCGGGTCCCCGGTCCTTCGTCAGGTGCACGGCGACGCGTTCCACGTCCGTCGTCAGTTCCGCGGCGGTCCTGCGTGCCCAGGCGCAGGCATCCGGCGGCACGTCGGCGGACGGCACCTCGAAGCAGGGGAGCCGCTGGGCACCCAGCACGGTGTGGTAGGCCACCACGAGCACCCCGTGCCAGTCGGCCTGGACCCCTTCCCCCGCGACGGGCGGCTCGCTGCGGAACTGGGCGTAGGCGGCCTCCGCCAGCCGCAGGTGGTGCAGGGCGGGATAGGTGGAGGGCGCGCAGGGATCGGCGTCCGGCGCGTCCAGCAGCGCCTCGACCGTGGCGGGGACCAGGGCCCCGCAGGAGCGCAGCAGACCCGCCATGGTGCGGCGGACCTCCTTGCGCGCCCCCGCCGGCCAGGCCAGCAGTCCGCACAGCAGGCCGATGACGCTGCCGGTGACGACATCCACGAGACGTGCCTCCGACAGCCGCCAGGTGGTCGGGGTGATCTGGGCGAAGGCGAGCGAGACGACCAGGGTGAACAGCCCCTGGGCCCAGGCGACTCCCAGCAGGGGTCCCAGGGCGAAGGCCACGAGCATGCCCGGCACGAGGAGGATCGCGTAGGCGTCCAGGTGCCGGCCTACGGCGATGAGCAGCGCGCCCGCCGCGACGGCTCCCACCAGATTGCCGGTCACCGCCTCGCGGACCGCGCGCCAGGTGGCGCCGACCGTGGTGCGCGCGAGGGTCAGGACCGTCAGCAGGACCCAGAATCCGTGCGCGAGGTCGAGCGTGCCCGCGACGAGCCGGGCGACGGCGAGGCCGCACGCGACCCGTACCGCGTTCTGGAACCACACGGAGCGATGGGTCGCGTTGCCCGCGATCCGGCGCACCCACAGCCGTGACGTGGGCAGGTCCACGTACCAGAAGAGGTCGCGGGGCGAGAGCGGTGTGCGGCGGCGTCCGGCGGCGGCGACCTCGACGGCGGTCACCGCGATCCACGCGGACTCCGCCAGCGTCAGCACCGCGGCCTGCCCGCGCAGCACCCGGCCGTCCACGGCCCGTTCGGCGGGATCGGCCGAGCGGCGGATCCGGTCCGCCTGGAACCCCTGGATCTCCTCCCGCAGCGGGCCGGCCGTCGGCGGCGGCCGGCCGGTGCGCAGGGACGCCGCGGTGCCGGCGCACGCGTCCGCGACGCGGGCGCGCAGCGCCGCGGAGGCCGGGTCCCTGCCCAGGGGCACACCCTCGGATGCGGAGAGTTCGGACTGGGAGGCCAGTTGGTCCAGGATCCTGCGGGCCGCGGCGCCCGCCTGTCCGAGCGCCCGGTCCCCGCGTCCCGGGCCGGTGGGCCGCTCGCCGGGCGCGACCCGGGACAACCGCATCCCCTCGCTCCGTTCCCGCAGGGTCGCGACGGGGACGCGGTCCGGCTCGGCCGCCGCCACCGCGCCCGTCTCCAGGGCGTCGGCGAGCAGAGCCCGGAAGCTCCGGGCGGGCGGGCCGCGCAACAGGTAGGCCTGGCACAGCGCGAGGAGGGCGACGCCGACGGCCACCCCGGTCAGCCGGCCGCCCAGCGTTTCGGGGGCGTAGGGCGGGAAGCAGGCGAGGATGTAGAGGAGTTGCAGACCGGTGGCGGGTCCCGCCGCGCGCGGTCCGGCCACGACGCTGAAGCTCAGCAGGAACCCGGCGACCAGCATGCCGGCCACGGCGGCCGCCGTGGACTGCGCCAGCATGGTGCCCAGCGCGACGAGGGCCAGCCCGAACGGCAGGGTCCGCAGCGTGATCCACGCCTGCCGGCGGCCGGTGCCGGGGATGGCGGACAGCAGACCGAGCGCGATCGGCGTGAACAGCGCGTACAGCGCCGTCACGGGTTCGTGGAGGCCGTAGAGGAAGACGTAGAAGCCCGCGGCCGCCGAGCAGGTGACCTGTACGGAGCGCCGCAGGACCGCGGAACGGGCGGGCCCGGGTCTCATACCCGCTCGCCGCCCGCGCGGGGCCGCCCGGCCCGGCCGGTCCGTGACGGAGACGGCTGCGGTGCGCTCCTGCGTCGGGTGGGGCACATGCGGACGATCCTCTCGGCAGACGCCGCGCGGGCTCGCCGGCGACCGGACCCCCGCTCATTTTCGACCCGGCGGAGGTGCCGCGCACGCGGTGCCGGTGGCGGCCGTGGTCGCCGGGTGCGGGCGGGTGGGGAGACTCGTAGCCTGGGACGGTGCGGTCACGGCCCGGGGGCGTCCGCCGGGCCGGGCAACGGGAGTCGCCATGGCGTACCGGTTCCACGAGAACGACCAGTTCGACCACGAGATACGGATGGCGCTGGGTTCCGTCTGGTGGCACGGCGCGGACGTGGGCGAGGTGCTGGCGACGTCGGCCACCGTGGCGGGCGCCGGAGGCGAGACCTGGTTCTGGACCTGGGCCGCGCTCGGCCGGCGCGTCCGGGAGCAGGCTGAGCGGAGCGCGTCCCGTGGCAGGCGGGTCACCGCCCGGGACGCGTTCCTGCGGGCCGCGGGGTATTTCGCCCTGGCCCTGGCGGGCGCCGAGTCGTGCGAGGACCCGCAGACGCGTCTGCGCGAGGTGTTCGCGGAGCACCGCGCGTGCTTCGACCGGTTCGCACGGGCGTGGGACCCGCCCGCCGAGCGCGTGGCCGTCCCGTACGAGGACACAACACTGCCGGGCTACCTGCTCGGCCCGCCCGGCCCGCCCGGCCGGCTGCCGACGGTGATCGTCAACAACGGCGCTGCCGGTGCGGTCAGTTCCGCCTGGACGCTGCTCGGCGCGCCGGCCGTCGCCCGGGGGTACCGTGCGCTGCTGTTCGACGGGCCCGGCCAGCAGTCCATGCTGTTCGACCGCGGGGTGACGTTCCGTCCGGACTGGGAGAAGGTCGTCACACCGGTCGTGGACCTCCTGTCCGCGCGGTCCGACGTCGACGCCGGGCGTATCGCGCTCGCCGGGGTCGGCCAGGCCGGATACTGGGTGCCGCGCGCGCTCGCGTTCGAGCACCGGATCGCGGCCGCGGTCGCCGATCCGGGTGTCGTCGCCGTCGTGGAGAGCTGGTGGCACAGCCTCGGCCCGGAGGTGCGGGGCCTGTGGGACTCCGGTGACCGGGACGCGTTCGACCACGTGGTCCGCGAGGCACTGGCCGCGGACCCGGCGCTCGCCGCGCGGTGGCGCGGGCGGGCCCGGCCGTACGGGGTCTACTCGCCGTACGACCTGCTGGCCGAGATCGGCCGGTACGACGTGACCCCGGTGGCCGCGCGGATCACCACCCCGCTGCTGATCACCATGCCGGAAGGGGAACGCCTCTGGCCCGGTGCCTCGAGACGGCTCTACGACGCGCTGCCCGGTCCGAAGGCGCTGGTCTGTTTCACCGAGGCCGAGGGAGCCCAGCTGCACGGCGAGCCGATGGGCCGCGCGGTGTTCGAACAGCGGATCTTCGACTGGCTGGACGCGCGACTGGCCCCCGGCCCGCCGGATCCGTCCGGCCGCCCGGGCACCGGTACCGGCACCGGCACCGGCACCGGCGCACAAGGGGGCGGGGTCCCCGGGGCCTGACCCCGGAGATCCCCGCCCCCGTTCGCGTCAGGGCCTCAACAGGCGCCCTCGTCCTGCCAGACACCCCAGTCCGAGGCGACCGGAGTCTCGTTCTGGGTCCACCACTTGGCCTTCCAGTTGTGCTGGTTGTACGACACCTCGTTGCCGGCGGTGTAGACGGCGGCCGAGCTCCAGGCCGTCTTGCACCCCGTACCCGGGGGCGTAGAGGTCGGGGTGGGAGTGGGGGTCGAGGTGGGCGGCGTCGCCCCGGCGAACTTCACCGAGTACTTCGCGAAGTCCCAGGCGTTCTGTGCCACGCTGGAGCAAGTGCCGGACGTACGGCCGCCGTTGTCCGCCGGGGTGCACTGGCGGTCGCGGTTGAGGGACCAGAACGTGAAGCGGTCCATGTGGTGACCGGTCGCGTAGTCCAGCACGGTCTGGAAGTCGGCCTGCGAGAAGTACTCGCCGGCGTCGCTGCGCCCGTTCATCCCGGAGAAGCCCTCGTGGGCGTAGGCGGTCGCCTGGTCCCAGCCGAAGGTGGACTGCAGGATCTGGTTGAAGTTGGTGAGCGCCCCGGTCTGCGAGGCCGCGCCGTTGAAGCCGCCGTCGAACGGCATGATGGAGAAGTTGTTCGGGGTGAACCCCTGCGACTTGGCCTCCAGCAGCATCTGCTTGCCGAACCAGCCGGTGCCGTCCGCCGTGCCCGCGGTGGTGACGGAGACGTAGAGGCCCGGGTTGTTCTGCTGGAGGATCTTGGCGGCGCCGATCTCGTTCCTGACGGCCGCGGTGTTCTCGTACTCCGGCTCCTCCAGGTCGAAGTCGATGGCGTGCAGGCCGTACTTGGTGATGACCTGCTGGTAGGCCGCGGCTGTGGAGGAGGCGTCCGAGCACACCTGGCCGAGCTTCGTCCCGCCGTACCCGCCGATGGAGACGGAGACGTCGCCGCCCCTGGCCCGGATGGTGTTGACGACCGACTGGACGGCCGTGTCGGAGGAGACGGCGGCTGTGCCGCCCCATGTGGGGCTGCAGCCACCGCCGTTGGGGGCGAGGACGAAGGCCAGCTGGAACGCCTTCAGACCGGTGGCGTCCATGATGGCGGCCGCGTCCGGCGGGTCGTTGTCGAGTGGCATCAGATAGGGAGCCGCGGCGTACCAGCGGTTGCTGAGGGCGGAGGTCGCGCCGGAGGCGCTGCCCGCGATCAGTGCGGTCGTGCCCGCCGCGGCGATTCCTACGGCGGCGACTGCGCCCAGACAGGCGCGAAGACGTCTCACTGCGTGCCTCCAGGGGAGAGGGGGTTCGCTCAGCTTCGTGAGACTGTTGCGGCCATGTCAATGGATTGGCCTAGACCAGATTCCCCTTTGGACTAGACCATGCGAATTCTTTACCTCCGCCGCGGCGGTGACCCCCGCGTACGGGACGCGGGGCCCGTCCGGGTCACCCGTGTCCGTCCTCCAGCGCCGACGCCACCCGCTGCGCGGTCCGTTCCCCCGCGTGCTGCTTGATCAGGCCCTCCTTGGCCACCGCCCGCACCCGTATCCCGGTGCTGTCCGGCTCCGCACGGGTGACGGTGACCGTGACCACGACCGGGTTCATCGCGGCGAATCCGGCCCCCGCCAGCACGCGCAGCGCCACCAGGTCGGCCCCGTCCCGCAGCAGGGACGGATCCGTGGCGCCGGTCGACTCGGCCAGGCTCCCCCGGACGCGTTCGAGCGCGAGGTCGAAGCCGAGCGGCAGCCGCAGTTCGATCTCGTGGACGTCGTGCTTGAGGAACCTGGCCGCGAACTTCGCGCCGAGACGCCCCTGCCCGGCGATCGCGCCGAGGGCCTCTTCCAGGAGCCTGTCCTCCGAGTGATCCAGCATGCGACTCCCCTACCCCTCACCTGCACGAATGGCCGCTCACCCTAGCGTGCGAGGCCGCTCTCCGGGAACGCGGTCACCCTCTGGGTCTCCCGGAGGTCTCCCGGAGGTCCCCCGGACCAGGTCCCGGTGCGTCTCCCGGTGCCGCCGCGTACTCACCTTGAGGCTCCCGCGCCGCAGTTCGGGAACGTCGAGCGCCAGCGCGGTGACGAGCGCGGCCAGGGCGGCGTACTTCCCCGTACGGGGACTCGCCACGACGTCGAAGACGATCCAGGGCGCGAAGCCCAGGAAGACGCCCCGGCCGTGCGGCGGTTCACGACCGGACGCGTCGGCCCGGCCGGACGCCGCGGGCCCGGTCCCGGCCCGGGCCGGGGGCCGGAGCCGGATGCAGGTGCGGGGCCACGCGTCGTATCGGGTGGAGCCATCGGGCACCTCCGCGGCCTGAGCCGCCGTGTCGGGCCGAGGGCGCGAGGTGTCCCCCGGCTCGGCGCTGAGGCGAGACCTCTGGCTCTCATGCTGCGACCGCGCGGCCTCCGCCGCATCCGCTGCGCCCGTCCGGCCGGAGAGACGCAGGTCACATCCGAACGTGTCCGCTCCGACGTCACGTCCCGCCGGGCCGGTCCGTCAAGGGTGTGTATCCACCGACGCGAAAGAGGAGACCACCATGAACGCCGATGCCCGTCTCAACTTCTACGGCAGCCCCCTCGCGACCAAGTTCGCCCGGCACATCAACTCGGCGGGCAAGGCCGTCACGGACTCGACGCTGCCCCACGCGACCCAGGAACTGGTGAAGCTGCGGGCGAGCCAGATCAACGGCTGCGGCTTCTGCACGGACATGCACGCCAAGGACGCCGCCCACGCCGGTGAGTCCGCCCTCCGGCTCAACCTGGTGGCGGTCTGGCGCGAGGCGACGGTGTTCACCGACGCGGAGCGCGCCGCCCTGGAGCTGACCGAGGAGGGCACCCGGATCGCCGACGCCGCCGGAGGCGTGTCCGACGAGGTCTGGGCGAACGCCGCCAAGCACTACGACGAGGAGCAGCTCGCCGCGCTGGTGTCCCTCGTCGCGCTCATCAACGCGTACAACCGCATGAACGTCATCGTCCGGCAGCCCGCGGGCGACTACCAGCCCGGCCAGTTCGGCTGACCCGGACGGACCGGCCCCGCGTCGGGGCCCGGGACGCCGGAGCCCGCTCCACCGGGCGGGAACACCCCCGCTCGGTCCCAGGCCCGGTCCCGGCCCGGCGCCCGGCCGGTCCCCAGCCGGTCCCCGTCCGGTCCCGGTCCGGATCCACCGGCGCCGGGAGTCGGGCGCGGCCGACGCACGGTCACCGTCCTCGATCACCCTCGCGGCGCCGCGGGTGGTACCGCGGTACCACCCGATGGCCGTAGTTCACCCCCCGGTACCACGGCTCACCGGCTCGGCGGAGTCTAACGTCGCAGGTGAGGCGCTCCTGAACCGGTGTGGCGCCCGGACCCGAGGGATGGGCGATGATCGAGGCACAGCAGCTGACCAAACGGTACGGGGAGAAGACGGCGGTCGACGGTCTCGACTTCGTCGTCCGCCCCGGCACCGTCACCGGCTTCCTGGGACCCAACGGCGCGGGGAAGTCGACCACGATGCGCCTGATCGTCGGGCTGGACGCCCCGAGCGCGGGCTCCGTACGGGTCGGCGGCCGCCGCTACGCCCAGCACGCCGCCCCGCTGCAGGAGGTCGGCGCGCTGCTGGAGGCCCGGTCGATCCACCCCGGCCGCTCCGCGTACAACCACCTCCACGCGCTCGCGCTCACCCACGGCATCCCGCGCCGCCGGGTCGACGAGGTCATCGAGCTGGCCGGGCTCGGCAGCGTGGCCAGGAAGCGGGCGGGCGCGTTCTCGCTCGGCATGGGCCAGCGCCTCGGCATCGCGGCGGCCCTGCTGGGTGATCCGCAGACGGTCATGCTGGACGAGCCGGTCAACGGGCTCGACCCCGAGGGCGTGCTGTGGATCCGCAACCTGCTCACCGGACTCGCCGCCGAGGGCCGTACCGTCTTCGTCTCCTCGCACCTCATGACCGAGGTCGCGCTGGTGGCCGATCACCTGATCATCGTCGGGCGGGGCCGGCTGCTGGCCGACACCACCGTGCGGGACCTGATCCGCGACGTGGGCGGCGACACCGTGAAGGTGGCCACCGCCGACCCGGCCCGGCTCCGGGAGGTGCTGGCCGGGCCCGGCGTCGACATCACCGGCAGCGCGGGCTCCGAGGAGCTGCACGTGACGGGGGTGACGGCACGCCAGATCGGTCTGACGGCGGCCGAGCACGGCATCGCGCTGTTCGAACTCAGCGCCAGGTCCGTGTCCCTGGAGGAGGCGTTCATGGACCTCACCAGGGACGCCGTCGAGTACCACGGTTCCACCGGCGCCGGCGACGAGACCCACGGGAGGGCCGCATGAGCACCATCACCGCGACCGAGACCTCCGCCCCGCCGCCCGCGCCGGCCACGCGTCCGGACTACCGGGTGACCGGACGCCGGGTGGTGCGCTCGGAGTGGGCCAAACTGTGGTCCCTGCGCTCGACCTGGATCACGCTCGGCCTCGGCCTGGTCTTCCTGGTGGCCTTCGGGCTGATCGCCGCGGCCCAGTTCAGGTCGAGAATCGGCTCCGGCCACCACATGGACCCGGACTTCGCCAGCTCCACCGCCGTCAGCCTGTCGTTGTTCGGTACGAACTTCGCGCAGCTCGCCCTGGGTGTCCTGGGCGTGCTCGTGACGGCGGGCGAGTACTCCACCGGGATGATCCGCTCGACGCTGGCCGCGGTGCCGCGCCGGCTGCCGGTGCTCTGGTCCAAGTCGGCCGTGTTCGGTCTGGTCTCGCTCGCCGTGGGCACGGCCGGCGCGTTCGTCACCTTCCTATTCGCGAGCCACATCGTGTCCGGTACGAGCGCGGCCATGACGTTCTCGCACCCGGGCGTGGTGCGCAGTCTGCTCGGCGCGGGCCTCTACCTCGGCCTGGTCGGGGTGATCGGCACCGCCCTCGGCGCACTGCTGCGCTCGGTCGCGGGCGGAATCTCGGTACTGGTCGGCGCGCTGATGCTGGTCCCCGGCCTGATCTCGCTGCTGCCCACCTCCTGGCAGGACGACATCAGTCCGTATCTGCCGAGCAACGCGGGCGAGTCGATGTTCGCCCTCACCCACGACGGCTCCACCCTGTCGCCCACCGCCGGGCTCGTCGTCTTCCTCGGCTGGACCGTGCTGGCCTCGGCGGGGGCGGCCTTCCGGCTGGTGCGCAGCGACGCCTGACGGCCCGCTCGCCCCGCGTGTCGTCGGCGGTCGACGCGGTGTCCGGCCCGTCCGGGCGCCGCGCCGACCGCTCCGCACGGTCCAGCCCGGCACGACCCGGCACCGCACCACCCAGCCGCACAGAGCCCAGCCCGCGCCACCCAGCCCCGCACGACCCGGCCCCGCCCCCGATGGACAGGTGACACCGTGACGGCCGACGACACCGCCGGTATGAGCCCGCTGTTCGCCCGGCTGACCCGGGGCGGTCAGTGGCTGCGCCAGGCGGACCGGGCGCGGCCGTGGGTGCTGGACACGGCCGTGGTCGTCCTGGTCTTCCTGATGTTCTGCCTGCCGGACCTGGTGCACGGGCACGACGCCCGGCGCGAGCTCGCCGCGCGGTTCACCCGCCCGCCCCTCGCCGGGATGCTGGCCCTGCAGGCCGGACTGGTGGTGCCGCTGCTGTGGCGGCGCAGGAATCCCGCCGCGGCCTTCGCCGTCGTGACGGCGGTCTTCCTGCTGCAGTGGTCGCTCGGGGCGCTGCTGCGCGCGGACGTCGCCCTGCTGATCGCCCTGTACAGCCTGACGCTGCACGGCACGCTGCGGCAGCTGGCGTGGGCGTGCGCGGTCACGGCGGGCGGTCTGGTCCTGGTGGCCGTGCGGGTCTCCGTCGTGGTGTCCGTCGGAGACGCGCTGTTCTTCCTGTTCAGCGCCGCGATCGCGGCCGTCGCCGTGGGGATGGCGGTGCGTATCCGGCGGGCCCAGCTCGCCGGGCTGCGGGAGCGGGCGGCCCGGCTGGAGATCGAACGCGACCAGCGCAGCAGGCTGGCGGCGGCCACCGAACGCGCCCGGGTGGCCCGCGAGATGCACGACATCGTCGGCCACAACCTCGCCGTCATGATCACTCTCGCCGACGCCGGTGCCTACGCCAGCGACGTCACGCCCGAACGGGGCAAGCAGGCGCTGCTGCTCATCGGCGACACCGGCCGCCAGGCCCTGGGCGAGCTGCGCCGCATGCTCGGAGTGCTGCGCGAGGAGGCCGAGACCCCCGCGCTCAGTCCCCAGCCGGGCGTCGCCGACATCGACGCGCTCTGCGCGCGCATCCGCTCCGCCGGCCCCCGGATCACCTACCGGACGGCCGGTGACACGGACGCGCTGGACGGCGGTGTGCAGCTGACGGTCTACCGGATAGTCCAGGAAGCGCTGACCAACAGTCTCAAGCACGCGGGCACCGACACCCGGATCCACCTCGCGATCGGCGTGGAGGGCTCGCGGCTGCGCATCCGGGTCGAGGACACCGGGCCACCGGGCGGCTCGCGGCCGGCCGGTCCGCCGAACGAGGAGGGGCACGGCCTCGCCGGCATGCGCGAACGGGCGGCGTTGTACGGCGGCATGGTTCACGCGGGGCCGGCCCCGCACCCCGGCGGAGGATGGACCGTACAGGCGATCCTCGACCTCACCCCGCTCCCCGGCTCCGAAGGCGGTACCCCGTGACCACCGTACTCATCGTGGACGACCAGCCCCTGCAGCGCTTCGGTTTCCGCATGCTGCTGGAGTCGGTCCCCGGCACCGAGGTGGCGGGCGAGGCCGCGCACGGCGCCGAGGCCGTGCGCAAGGCGGCGGAACTCCGCCCCGACGTCGTCCTCATGGACGTACGGATGCCGGGCATGGACGGCATCGAGGCCACCCGCCGGATCATCGCGACGGGCGGCCGCTCACGGATCCTCGTCCTGACGACCTTCGACCTGGACGAGTACGCCCACGCGGCCCTGCGCGCCGGGGCGAGCGGCTTCCTCCTCAAGGACGCCCGGCCGGAGGAGCTCCTCGCGGGCATCCGCGCCGTCGCCGCGGGGGACGCCGTCATCGCCCCGGCCCTGACCCGGCGTCTCCTCGACACCTACGCCCGGCATCTGCCGCACCGGAGCACGGCGGACGCCGAGACCGACCCGAGACTGCGCGCCCTCACCGATCGTGAACGGGAGATCCTGGTGGCCATCGGCCAGGGCTGGAGCAACGGCGAGATCGCCGCGCGTCTCGTCCTGTCGGAGTCCACCGTCAAGACCCACGTCGGCCGGGTCCTCGCGAAGATCGGCGCGCGCGACCGGATCCAGGCCGTCATCTTCGCCTACGACCTGGGGCTCGCCCGCCCCAACAGCACCGCCTGACCGGACGGCGAGCAGGGAACCGTGCCGCGCGGGCTCCGTGCATGCCTCCCGCGACGGGCCCGCCAGGACGGTCGCGTTCCTGCGGTGACCGGCGAACCGCCGTGCCCCGAAGCCCTCTTCGTCCGCCGCGTGCGCGACGGCACCGCGGCCTGTCCGGCCGCCGCGACCGGCTCGGGGCCCGCCTCCGGTGCTCGGCGGAACACCGCCGCCGCGTCCCGGCACGGCCCGGCCCCGGCCTTCGTCGGCCGCCGGAGTCCTACGATCTGGCGGGCGCGGGCCTGCGGAACAGGTAGAGGACCGCCACCGAGACCAGCACGGCCATGCACGCGATGAACACCAGCCCGGCGCCCTCCAGCCCGATCCGGTCCGCCAGTACCCCGGCACCGATCACCGGCAGCGAGATGCCCACGTACGCCACCAGGAACAGCAGGGAGATGACCGCCGCGCGCTGGTCGTCGGGGGACGCCTGGGCCACCGCGGACAGCGCCCCGCGGAACGCGACCCCCTGACCCGCGCCGCCGACGGCCGCGCTCAGCACCAGCAGCGCCAGCAGGTCCCACGCGAGCGCCCCCGCGAGCAGTGCCAGCCCCGCGAGGAGCGCGGCGCAGCCCACCGGCAGCGACCGCTCCGGTCCGATGGCACCGACGGCCAGTTGACCCACCGTCGAGGCGAAGAAGGCCAGCGCGACGACCAGTCCGCTCACGGCGCGGCTGTGGACGCCCAGGGATTGTTCGAGGAACGCCGGGCCCACCGCCGTGAACACCCCGAAGAGCGCGAACCCCACGAACGCGGCGATCCCGGCCGGTCCGAAGACCGGCCGTACCCGTGCGGGCAGGCCCGGCCGCCGCGGCCGTACCGTGCGCAACGGCCGCCGCTCCGCCACGGTCTCCGGCAGCCGCAGCAGCACGGCGACCGAGCAGGCCACGAGGACCAGATGGACGGCGAAGGGCAGATACAGCGGCCAGGGGGCGTACTGCGCAAGCAGTCCGGCGAGCAGCGGACCGCAGCCCAGCCCGCCCATGTTGGCGGCCGTCGCCACGAGGGTGGCCCGGGAACCCCTGCCCGGCGGTGCCAGATCGATCACGTAGGCCGTGGCGGCGCCGGTGAACAGACCCGCGGACAGCCCGGAGAGCAACCGTCCCGCGCACAGCCGGCCCAGCCCGGTGGCGAACAGGAAGCAGACGGCGGCCGCCGCCGCGAAACCCAGGCCCCACAGCAGCACCGGCCGCCTGCCCACGGTGTCCGAGACATTGCCCGCCAGCAGCAGCACACCGATGACTCCGAAGGCGTACACGGCGTACACGACCGTGACCATCAGCTCGGAGAACCCGAACTTCTGCTGGTACAGGTTGTAGAGGGGGGTGGGCAGCGTGGTGCCGGCCATGCACACCGCGAACACCGCCCCGCCGAGCACACACTGGCTCCACCCGCGGCGAACACCGTCCATGCCGCCGACAGTAGCCCCGCCCCGCGCCCCGGACGGGTGCGGCGTGCCGGGTGCGCCGGACCTGCCCGGGCGCCGTGCGCGGAGGGGGCGCGGACCGGATTGAGTAACGGTTACCGATCCGCGGACCGCCGTCCCTCGGCCACAGTGCTCGTGCGACGACAACGGGGGTCGACACATGGAACAGGGATTCGGTCAGGGTTTCGAGCAGATACGCGGGACGGGTGAGGCGCTTCGGGAAGAGGGGGGCGTGCCGGGCGGACGGGGTGTGCTGGAAGGGGCGTTCCAGGTGATGACGGTGCTGGACCGGGCGGGCCAGGCCGGGTTGACCAGCCTCGCGGCGCAGAGCGGGCTGCCGAGGTCGACGGGGTACCGGCTGCTGGGGCAACGCCGAACTGGGCGCGGTGGAACGGCAGGCCGACGTCTACCGGTTGGGGCCGCGGCTGTTCCGGCTCGGACAGGGGGGCAGCCGTATCCGGGGCTGCGGACGGCGGCCCGGGAGCCGGTGCGGCGGCTCGTGTCGGCCACCGGGGCGACCGTGGGGGTGACCGTGCTCAGGGAGGGACGGACTCTCGTCCTGGACTGGGCGGCCGGCCAGGACACGGCGCTCGCCCCGCTGCTGGACGTGGCCTCCTGGCCGTGGTTCACGGCGGCCGGCAAGGTCCAGGCCGCCGGGCGTCCGGATCCTGTCCTCGACGCGCCCGCCTCCTGGCACCGTGAGGCCGCGGCCGTCCGGGAACGCAGCGTGGCCTTCGACCGCGGGGAGGTCGTGGACGGGGTCTGCTGCGCGGCGGTGCCGCTGCTGGGCGCGGGAGGGACCGCGGTCGGAGCGCTGTGCGTCCTGACCACGGTCTCCGAGCGCCTGGGGCCGCTCGCGGACATCGCCCAGCGGGCCGCGGAGGCGATCTCGGCCCGGCTGCAGCGGAGGCGGGCCGCGGCGACCCCGCCGCGACCGTCCCTCAGCCGTTCACCGGCCCTGCCGCACTGAGGGCGGCCGAGCGGGACTGCCACGGCAGGACGGTCCGGGTACGAGGGGCTCTGCCGAGACCCGGGGGTGCCGCCGCGCTGAGGACCGTCGCGCGCACCACGGTCCGGGTGTGAGGGGCTCTGCCGGCACCCGGGTGGCCCGTGCCCGAGGACCGTCGCGCGCACCACGGTCCGGGCTCGACGTGTGCCTTGCCGGGACCCGGGGGTGCCGTGTTGAGGACCGTCGCGCACACCACAGTCCGGGGGCGACGGGCCCTGCCGGGACCCGGGCGGACCGGGCCGAGTTCAGGTCAGGAAGGGCCTCGACTGGGCGGCCGGTGCGGGGTTCGGTTCCGTTCCGCAAAGGCCCGGTCCTGCGCGGGATCGGTCCTGCGGGGGCCGGTTCCGGGTCGGGGGCCGTCTCGCGGGGCCCGGACTTGCCTCGGGTGCTCCTGCCCCCGGGTCAGCCCTGTCCAGCCCTGCGCCCCGTCGTGCCGGGGTCCGGCCTCGGGGCAGCCGGTCTGAGGCGGCCCGGTCCGGCGCGGGACCCAGTCCAGCCTGAGCCCCGTCCCACGGGGGCCCTGCCTCGGGTGCGCCCGGTCTCAGGTCGGCCTGGTCCTGCCGGGCCCGGCCTCGGCCGCACCCGGTCTCGGGGCGGCCCGGTCCCGCGGGGGCCCGGTCTCGTCTCGGGTGCGCACGGTCCGGGCGGCCTGGTCCGGTCTCAGGTCGGCCTGGTCCTGCCGGGCCCGGCCTCGGCCGCACCCGGTCTCGGGGCGGCCCGGTCCCGCGGGGGCCCGGTCCCGCGGGGGCCCGGTCTCGTCTCGGGTGCGCACGGTCCGGGCGGCCTGGTCCGGGCGGGGCCCGGTCCTGCGCAAGCCCGGTCCGGCCAGGTCCGGTCCGGCCAGGTCCGGTCCGGCCAGGTCCGGTCTCGGGTCGGCCCGGTTCCGCCGGCGAGCGGCCCGGATCGACCTCGCCCAGGTCGACTCGCCCGGCTCAGCCCCGCAGGGGTCCCGCAACTTTTGGACTTGCGGGTCCATTTTTTCCCTCGCACAGTGGACCCCGCAGCCCTGGCCGACCAGGGCCCCGTTCGGCCGAGGGCAGTGCGTGGCCCGGCCGGCCGGGATCACCGTGGAGAACGAAGCAACGGAGTGGATCATGTCGACGCGTCTTGAGGGCAGGACCGCCCTGGTGACCGGAGCGACCAGCAACATCGGGCAGGCGATCGCGGAGGCCTTCGCCGCCGAGGGGGCGCACGTCGCCGTCTCCGGCCGCAGTGCCGAGCGTGGCCGGGAGGTCGTGGACGGCATCCGCGCCCGCGGCGGCCGCGCCGACTTCGTACGGGCCGACCTGGACGGCAGCGCCGCCGCCTCGCAGGCGCTGGCCAAGGAGGCGACGCGGGTGCTCGGCGGCCGGATCGACGTCCTGGTCAACAACGCCGGCATCTACCCGGGCGACACCACGGCCGCCACCGACGAGAAGACCTTCGACCAGGTCTACGCCGTGAACGTGAAGGCCCCCTTCTTCCTGACCGCGGCCGTCGCCCCCGCGATGGTGGAGGCCGGCGGCGGCGCGATCATCAACCTCGGTTCCTGGATCGCCCGCCTGGGCATCCCCGTCGGCGCCCTCTACAGCTCCACCAAGGGAGCCGTCGAGACGCTGACCCGGGCCTGGGCCGCGGAGTTCGGGCCGCGGGGCGTGCGCGTGAACGCGATCTCCCCCGGCGTGGTGCTGCCGCCCGGCTCGGGCGAGGAGCGCGCCTCCGCGGTCATGATGAAGGGCACCCCCGCGGGCCGGATGGGCACGCCCGACGCCATCGCGCACGCGGCCGTGTACCTGGCGGCCGACGAGTCCTCGTTCGTGCACGGCATCGTGCTCGACGTCGACGGCGGCCGCACCACCGCCGCCGTCATCGCCGCCTGACCCGCCCCACGACCGCCGGCGCCTTCCCGGCCGGCCGGCCACGCCCGCCGACTGATCGGCCCCGTACGGGAATTGGCGTCCGCCCGCCGCATCCGAATCCACCCCCGCCCCGGAAGTACGGCGAGAGAAGCGACAACGCGCGCGTGAGGACCACGCCGAAGGGTGCCGGGGGCCATGCCGAATCCTCAACCGGGGCAACACAGCCCCGAGGCCGTGTACATCAGCCACGTGGGCAACTGCCGTGTCTGCAAACGGGAGTCGGGGCGCTGCCCGCGCGCCGAGCGGTTGTGGCGCGTGTACCAGGAGTGGCGTGCCACCACGCGGGACCGCTCCGACTGAGCGCCGGGCGGCCCGCCGCGGGCAGCGCGGCCGGACCGCCCGGCGACGGTGCCGCCGGGCGGTCGCGGGCGGGGCCACGGCACGGCCGCGACCGCGCCCTGTGATCCGCGGGTCCGCCGCCCGTATGCGTGTCCGTGCGCGGACGGGCGGAGCCGAAGGGGGTGCCTCCGGGCGAGGGGCCGGGCCGTCACCCGCCCGGAGGCCGCAGGGGAAGACGGTGCCCGCTACAGGCCCACGTCGCGGCTGCGGATGTCGTCCAGCGACTCGCGGCGGACGAGGAGTCGGGCGTGGCCACCGCGGACGGCGATCACCGGTGGGCGGCCGACCATGTTGTAGCCGGACGCCATGGAGAGGTGGTAGGCGCCCGCGACCGGGACCGCCAGCAGGTCGCCAGGGCGCACGTCGGCGGGGAGTTCGACATCGGTGGCCAGGACGTCACCGGCCTCGCAGTGGCGGCCCACGACCGTCACCGCGGCCCGCTCCGCGGCACTGTGACGGCCGATCAGCCGGGGCGCGTAGCGCACTCCGTAGAGCGCGGGACGGGGGTTGTCGCTCATCCCGCCGTCGACGGCGACGTACACGTGGTCGCCGGTCCGTTTGACGGCGAGGACGTGGTACAGGGCGATCCCCGCCGGTCCCACGACAGCGCGGCCCGGCTCGATCATCAGACGGGGCACGGCCAGCCCGGCGGCCGCGCACGCGTCGGCGAGTTCGCCGCGGACCCGGCGCGCCAGGGCCGTGAGATCCAGGGCCTGTTCGCCCGGCCGGTAGGCGATGCCGTGGCCGCCGCCGAGATCGAGTTCGGGCAGGACGACGCCGTGCTGTTCACGCAGGCGCGCCATGAGTCCCACCATGCGGCGCACGGCGAGGAGATACGGCTTCACGCTGGTGATCTGCGACCCCAAGTGGCAGTGCAGTCCGGTGAGTTCGAGCTGCGGCTGGTCGAGGATCCGGGTGATGGCGTGCTGCGCGTAGCCGTCGGCCATGGACAGGCCGAACTTCTGGTCGTCGGTGCCCGTCCGGATCTTCTCGTGACCGCCCGCGCTGATGGCCGGCACCACCCGCACCATGACCTTCTGATGGCCGCCGGGCCCGACGGCGGCGGCCAGCCGGGCGATCTCCGAAGGGCTGTCGATCACGATGCGCCCGACTCCCAGCCGCAGCGCGGATTCCAGGTCCTGCGGGGACTTGGCGTTGCCGTGCAGCACGATCCGCTCGGGCGGGAACCCGGTGGTCACCGCGAGTTCCAGCTCACCGGCGGAGCAGACGTCGAGGCCGAGGCCCTCCTCCTCCACCCAGTGGGCCATGCCCCGGCAGAGGAACGCCTTGGCCGCGTACAGGACGTCCGCGTCGGGGAAGGCGTGGCGGTAGGTACGGCACCGCTCGCGCACCTCGCCCTCGTCGAGCACGTAGGCGGGGGTGCCGAAGCGGTCGGCGATCTCGGCGAGCGGGACGCCGCCCACGGCCAGTTCGCCCTGGTGGGACTCGGTGGCCGAGGCGGGCCACACCGACAGTCCGTCGCCGGTGGTGCTGACGGCGGATTCGTGAACAGTGGTCATCGCGCGTTCCCTCTCAACCGATCCACAGCGCCAGTGCCGAGACGACCGCGGCGGCGCCGGTCACCCGCAGCACGCCGACGGCCTGCGGATCCCATGCGCTCCTGCGGGCACGGGGTGCGGCCGGCTCCTGCTCGACGGAGGCCGCGGCCCCGAACGACGCGGGGGTGGAAGGCCCGGTCCGGGTGAGAGCCGGTACGGCCCGGTCGGGGGCCGGTGCAGCCCGATCGAGCGCCGGGACGGCCCGGTTCGGGGTCGGCGCGGCCCGGTTCGGGGTCGGGGCCGGCGCGGAGAAGGAGGGATCCACCGTGACCGTGGTGACTCCGAGCGGCTCGGCCAGCGCGCGCAGGGCAGGCTCGGCGAGCCTGATCCACGCGTGTCCGGGGCCGAGTGTGGCGGTCAGTCTGCGCTCCGAGGTGAAGCCGACGGCCGTCCGCTCGCCCAGTGGCGTACGGAAGAGCCGGGCGGTACACCCTGCCGACCCCGGCCGGACCGGAACGAACAGCGCTCCGGCCGGGAATCGTTCGGCGGGCTCGGGGTCTTCAGCGCACGAGGGGTGGTGCATGGGATGCCTCCTGGAGGATCCGGGACGGTTCGGTGAGCGCCTCGGCACCTCGGTCACGAGGGCCCCGGACCGGCGCTACCGCAGAAGCTATGCCCGTGTCCGCCGGTTCTCCGACCCGTCATGACGGGACGCTGACGGTGACCGTGCCGACGCTGACGGGATACTGACGCGCGGGACCGCCGGCCCGCGGTCGGCCGTCAGGAGCGCGCCAAAATGGGGCGTACGGGGTGTCGCAGCGCCCCTGGCCGGGAGTCAAATGGCTGCGGTCCCTCGCGGACCGCCCGCGGGAGGGACCCGTGGGCGTGTGCGAAGAACGGTCGAGCCATGTCTGATTCCGGCGCCCCCTCAGCCGCTCGTGTCGTGGTGGGGGTCAGTGGCTCCCTCGGCAGTCTCACCGCCCTGTGCCGGGCCGCCGACGAGGCCCGGCGGCGGGGAGCCGAGCTGTGGCCCGTCCTGGCCTGGGAACCGCCCGGCGGTGAACTCGCCGCCCGTCGTACCCCGGCCTCGTACGTGCTGCTCGACGAGTGGCGGGGGCTGGCGCGGCGGAACCTCCTCACGGCGCTCGACGGCGTCTTCGGCGAGGCCGGCCCCGGAGTGCCGATGCGCGCCCTCGTCGCACGCGGCACCGCGGGCCGGACGCTGGTGGAAAGTGCCGGCCGCGAGACCGATCTCCTGGTCGTCGGCGCCGGCCGGCGCGGTGGCTGGCACCGGCTCTGTTCATGCTCGGTGAGCCGGTACTGCCTGGCCCACGCGGTCTGCCCGGTCCTCGCGGTCCCGCCGTCCCCGCTGGAGGCCGATCTGAGCAGCGTGCACCGGCGCAACCTGTGGCGGCTGCGCCTGGACACCCGGCACCTGGAGCGCCCGTCCGAGCGGACGGCCACGCCCGACGCCTGACGGGGCGCGGCGACGCCCGACGGTCGCGCCCGACACCTGGCGGCCGCCCCCGGCCGATCCCGTCCGCGGCCGACCGGTCACCCGCCTACCCGCCCACCCGTCCGCCCGTGCACCCGTGCGCCCGTCCGCCGGGGGCCCAGGAGCAGGGGCCGGTCATTCCTTGTCCGGTGCCGCCACCGGCCGGGTGCATCCGACCTCCGGGGGCTTGGACATCTGCGCGCGGAGGTACAGGACGTCGCCGACGAAGAGGTCATAGACAAGTACGCCGATCACACCGCCGATCAGGGGACCCACGAGGGGAATCCAGAAGTAGTCGCGGAACGCCCCCGGCGACGTGCCGGGCATGGCCAGCTCCCGCCAGCCCGCGGCCCAGGCGAACAGGCGCGGGCCGAGATCCCTGGCCGGGTTGATCGCGTACCCCGCGTTCGCTCCGTACGAGAGGCCGATGGCGGCGACCGCGAGTCCGATCACCAGCGGTCCGAGGAAGATCCGTACCGCCGGGTTGCGCAGGTCGATGACCGCCATGATGAAGACGAGCATGAACGCCGCGCCGACGATCTGGTCGACGAGCGGCCCCCAGACTCCGCCGTGGAAGTACTCGGCGGGGAAGGTGCCGAAGATCGAGAAGGTGGCGAGGGTGTGCCCGTTCGTCTTCGGTCCCGTCATCGCCCGGTCCAGGGCGCTGATGGCGTCGTGATACACCGCGTACACCAGCGCGGCCCCGGCGAACGCGCCGACGACCTGGGCGATCACGTACGGCACGACCTTCGCCCAGGGGAATCTGCGGCGCAGCGCGAAGGCGAGGGTGACGGCCGGATTGAGGTGCGCGCCGCTGACACCGCCCGCCACGTAGACGCCGAAGGTGACGGCGAGGCCCCAGCCGGCCACCGGCATGAGCCAGTCACCGGCGGCGGCGAACATGGTCGTCGCTCCCGCGGTACGGCCCGAACCGGGAAGCGCGGCCACGGCCATGGCGGCGACACCGCACCCGAACGACACGAGGACGAACATCCCGAGGAACTCCGCCAGGCACTCGCCCGGCAGTCCGTCCCTGCGCCGGAACCGGGAGGGGCGCAGCAGGGGGTGAACGTGAACCGTCATCGTGGCTCCCTGGGGGCCGGGGACGCCGGAGTCCGACCGGCACGGGCGGGTGAAGGCGCCGGCTACGCTCTGTCGCCGTCGGGACGGTACTGGAACCGCGTCACCCACTGCGGGAGATCACGTTCGAGGTCGCTCCGCTGCTGGAGGCCCGCTTCGAAGAGGTGCTTGGCGACGTGCTGTTGGGCGGGACGGTTCACCGCGGCCCAGAAGGCGTCCATCTGGTCCTTGAGTTCACCGGCCGGACGCTTCGTGGCGAGGTTGACGAAGTGCTTGATGTCCCTGATCGTGTGCAGGTCGAACTGGGCGACACGGGACGCGAAGTCGTCGACGAAGGCGTCGAGTTCGGCGTCGGGGAAGGCCCGGTTCATGTAGCCGTACCGTTCGGCGAGCGCCCCGTCGTAGTCGAGACCGCCGAAGAGGATCTCGAACGTCCGGCCCCGGCCGACCAGCCCGGGCAGGACCGTGGCGGGGCCGCCGCCCGGGACGGCGCTCATGCCGATCTCGAACTGACCGATGATCGCCTTCTCGCGGCTCGCGAACCGGATGTCGGTGGCGAGGAGGAACTCGCTGCCCGCGCCGCGTGCCCTGCCGCGGACCGAGGCGATGGTGACCACCGGCAGGGTCATGAGACGGGTGAGCACCGTCGTCCAGGGGTGGATCTCCTCCGGGTGGGCGAGCGCGTGCCGCAGCGCGTTCTCGTCGGAGAGGTCGAAGTGGGCCAGGTAGTAGTCCGGGTCGGCACTGTCGAAGACGATGACCGCCAGCGTGTCGCTCTCCTCTGCCCGCGTCAGCAGCGCGCCCAACTCCTCGGTCATCGCCGCGTCGACGAGGTTGACCGGAGGGTTGTCGAAGGTCACCCGCCACAGCGCGGGCGACTGCTCGGTGAGGGCAAACGTCCTCGGTGCGTCCATGGAGCCGACGCTAGTGAAGCCCGCCCGAACGGCAAGCCGGCCCTGTCCGATCGAGTGCCACCCGCGGCCCCGGCGGTCCGCCCCGGCGCGCTCCGTCCCGACCGTCGCGTCGCACCGCCTCGCGTCCCGGCGCGGTTCCCGTCCCGGCGGCACGGAACGCCCCGATGCACCGGTCGGGAGCGGAGGTCCCGTGCCGTCGCTCGCGAAGGCGCTCTGACGGTCCCGCACAGGACCTGCGTCCCGGTCGCGCGGAGATCCCGTACCGGTCGCGCGCGTGCGAACCGGTGGACGGGCCGCGGGCGAGGTCCGGCCCCGCGGCCCGTACCGGTCCGTTCAGTCGTCCGCGCCCAGGGCCGCCACGTCCTGTCCGGCGGCCTGCTGGGCTTCTCCGCCGGACGAGGTGATCACCACGGAGCGCGGGCTGCCGCGGTCCATGAAGCCGCCGGTGAACGCCAGGCCGAGACCCGCCACCGCGAGAGCCGCGCCGACGAGACTCGGCGAGGCCCATCCCCAGCCGGCCGACACGGCGAGGCCGCCGAGCCAGGCGCCGCCCGCGTTGGCCAGGTTGAAGGCGGAGTGGTTGGAGGCCGCCGCCATGGTCGGGGCGTCCTTCGCCTTGGCCATGAGCAGCATCTGCACGGGGGTGGTGATGAGGGCTCCCACCGCGCCGATGAAGGTGATCGTCATCAGGGCGGGCACGAGGGCGTGCACGGCGAAGTAGAACGTCACCAGTCCCGCGGCGAGCAGGGTGAGTCCCGCGTACAGCGTCGGACGCAGCGCGCGGTCCGTGAGGGGACCCGCGACCAGCGTGCCCAGCGTCATACCGACGCCGTAGAGCGCGAGGACCAGCGTGGTCGAGGAGTCCGAGATGCCGGTCAGATGCGTGAGCATGGGCACCAGATAGCTGTAGACGGCGAAGAACCCGCCGAAGCCGACCACCGCCGTGGCCAGGCCGATCGCGACCTGCCGGTTCCCCATCGCACGCAGTTCGTGCCCGATGCCGGACTGCCGTCCGCGCGGCTGGTGCGGGACGAACCTGGCCAGCGACGCCAGCGCGATCAGGCCGATGACGGCGACGGCGCCGTAGGCGGACCGCCAGCCCAGCTGCTGTCCGAGGGCCGTGCCGGCCGGGACACCGATGATGTTCGCGACGGTGAGGCCGAGGAACATCTTCGAGACCGCGCGGGCGGCCCGTTCGGGCGCCACGAGGCGTGAGGCCACGACGGCGCCCACGCCGAACAGCGCGCCGTGCGGCAGGCCCGCCAGGAAGCGTGCGGCGAACAGGAGGCCGAAGCCGGGAGCGAACGCGGACGCGAGGTTGCCGATCACGAACAGCCCCGACAGGAGCAGCAGCAGCCGTTTGTGGGGGACGCGCGCGCCGAGGCCCGTCAGTACGGGCGCGCCCACGACGACACCGAGCGCGTAGGCCGACACGAGGTTGCCGGCGTGCGGCACCGAGACGCCGACGCCGTCGGCGATCTGGGGCAGCAGCCCCATCGTGGCGAACTCGGTGGTGCCGATACCGAACGCGACGACAGCCAGGGCCAGCAGGGCAAGTGGCATGGCGCAGGAGAACCCTTCGAAGACAGCGATCCAGGAACCGGGGAGCAGCAGGAAGGGCCTGGATCGTGTCCAGCTCCCGTCACCTGGCGGGCACCGTTGCCCGTCGCCCCCTCGGAACAGGGCAAGGCCCTGAACGCGGCAACAGCGACCGGAGCCCCGTGCATTCCGCGGGGCGGCGGGCCACGGCATGACCTGCGTCACGTCACCCGCCCCGCCCTCACCTCCGCCCTTCCTGCCGCCTCCGCCACCCGCCCGGCGCGCTCCCCACCGACACCTGCCCGGCGCGCTCCCCACCGGCACCCGCGTCGCCTTCCCCACCGGCGGCCGCCGATCCCTCTCCCCCATCGGCACCTCTACCCGCCGTCCCGCGCGGGCGTCTCCGCGGCCGACCGGGACACCGATCCCTTCTGGGGGAAGATGTAAATGTGTACGATTCGGGCGACATCCCCCCTGTGACCGGTTCCGGTCTGGAGACGCTGGACCCCTTTCTCTCCCAGATCCTGCTGGAGACCGGGGCCTCCATCGGCCATCTCTACCTGCTGTCGCGGAACGGGAGCGAACTGCGGCTCGCGGTGACGAGCGGGATCTCGCGGGACATCATCGCCCCGTGGGCGCGGGTCGGACTGGCGTCCCCGATCCCGGTGTCCGACGCCGTCCGCGACGGGTGCCTGGTGTGGGTCGGCGGCCTGGAGGAGATGGCCATCCGCTACCCGAGGGCCGCCCTGGTGCTCCCCTACCCCTTCGCGATGGTCGCCGCCCCGATCGCCACCGGCGCGACCCCCTGGGGCGGCCTGGTGCTCCTGTGGCCCGGCTCCCACCCCCCGCGGCTCGCCCTGCGGGAGCGCGACGCGGTCGAGGTCTGGTGCCGCCGCCTCGCCCTGCTGCTCAAACAGGCGTCCGACCGCGGGCAGCCGGTGCTGGCCGGACCCGAGCCGCGGATGCTGCCCGGCCCCCTCACCCGTACCGCGGGAGCGGCGGAGGCCCAGGCCGCGGCCGACTTCGCCGAACGGCTCCCCGAGGGCTGTTGCGGGCTGGACCTGACCGGCCGGATCGCCTACGTCACCGCCTCCGCCGCCGACCTCTTCGGCGCCGACCGCTCCGTCCTGCTCGGGTCCCGGCCCTGCGACGCGCTGCCCTGGCTCGACAACCTGCTCTTCGAGGACCGCTACCGCGCCGCGGTGGTCAGCGGCCAGCCCACCTCGTTCACCGCCCTGTGCCCGCCGGACCGGCAGCTGTCCCTGCACCTGTACCCGGACACCTCCGGCCTCAGCATCCGCGTCACCCCGGCCCCACCGTCCCACGGCGGCGAGCTCACGGAGACCGACCGACCGGCGCCCGTCACGGCGCCCGCCGGGACGCGGGCCACGGCGCCCGTCACGCCGGGACGGACCGCCGGCCTCTACCATCTGCTGCACCTGGCCGCCACCCTCACCGAGGCCGTGGGCGTGCAGGACGTCGTCGACCAGGCCGCGGACCAGCTCCTGGACGCCTTCAACGCCCAGGGACTGGTCCTTTTCGTCGCGTCCGACGACCGGCTGCGGATCATCGGTCACCGCGGCTACCCCGAAGAGATCATCGCCCGCTTCGACGGCGCCGCCCTCTCGGCGCAGCCCGCCGGGCCCGTACCGAGCCCACCGACCCCGTCGGCGCTGGCCCTGACCGCCGGAGTGCCGAGCTTCTTCGGCTCTCCGGACGAGATGGACCGGGCCTACCCCGGCGTCCCGAGACTGACGAACAAACGCGCCTGGGCCTTCCTGCCCCTCATCGCCTCCGGCCGCCCCGTCGGCTGCTGGACGCTCTCCTACGACCAGCCCCACCGCTTCACCCCAGAGGAGCGGGCCATCCTCACCTCCACCGCCGGACTGCTCGCCCAGGCCCTGGACCGCGCCACCCTCTACGACAACGAGCACCACCTCGTCCACCGTCTGCAGACCGCGCTGCTGCCCCGGGCGCTGCCCGACATCTCCGGCCTGGACGTGGCCTCCCGCTATCTGCCCTCCACCCGCGGCATCGACATCGGCGGCGACTTCTACGACCTGATCCGCCTCGGTCCCACCACCGTCGCCGCGACGATCGGCGACGTACAGGGCCACAACGCCGACGCCGCCGCCCTCATGGGACAGGTCCGCACGGCCGTCCACGCGGCCGCCGGCGCGCCCCCCGGCGACGTCCTCGCGCGCGTCAACCGGCTGCTCACCGACCTCGACCCCGGTCTGTTCACCAGCTGCCTCTACGCCCATCTGGACCTGGCGCACCACCACGTCCAGGTGGCCACCGCCGGCCACCCGCCACCACTCCTGCGCCATCCCGACGGACGGGCCGAAGTGGTGAGCCTGTCACCCGGGCTCCTCCTCGGCATCGACCCGGCCTGCCACTATCCGACCACCGGGTTCGACTTCCCCTCCGGCGCCGTGCTCGCCCTGTACACCGACGGGCTCGTCGAGGCGCCCGGGGCCGACATCGAGGAGACGACCGCCGCGCTCGCCGGCCGGCTGGCGCGGGCACGGCACCAGACCATGGACGCCCTCGCCGACACCCTCGTCCGGCACACCCGGCGCGACGCACCGCAGAACGACGACATCGCCCTGCTCCTCATCAGCCCGCACGGCCGGTGACCCGGGGCCGCGCCGACACCGCCCGGCGCCCGGCGCCCGCTGGAACCGCTCGACCCACTCGCCCGGTTCCGGCAAGGTCACCCCCCGTTCGGCCACGTACGTGAACATCAGGCGGCGGCGATGGCGACGCACCCCCGGGGCCGGTCGTGGGGTCACGCGAGGGCCCGGCCGGGGATTCCCGGCCGGGCCCTGGTTCCGTGCGGCCGGACCGCCGGGCGGTGGCCGTCCCCGGCCGCCGGACGATCAGCTGTGGGAGACCGTCAGCCCGTAGAAGGCGACGCGCGCGCCCTTCGTGGTGCTGTCGGAGGACGACTGGTTGTACGAGCCCGCCTTGAAGTACTGCTTGTACGGGTCGAAGGACGACGGGATGGTGTAGTGCGTGGTGGTGCCGTTGACGGTCAGGTCGATCGTGTGACCGCCGGAGACGCCGATGGTGTAGGTCCATGTCTTGCCGATCGCCACATGGCCGACCGTGTGCGGCGTCTGGCCGCCCGACGGCGAGTTCTCCGTGCCGAGGACGATGTCGCCGTTCGAGTGGTAATACAGCTCCAGCAACGGCTTGGTGGAGCTCCCGCCGGTGCCCAGGTGGATCTGCCCGACGCAGACGTTCTGGGTCACCGAGACCACGCGCAGGGTCGCGCTCATCCGGTGGGTCCCGCTCAGCGACCAGTCCGCCGCGCTGCCGCTGCGGTTCATCTCCCGCAGCTCGGAACGGGCGTAGTTGGAGTTCGGTGTGGTGACGCCCTTCTCCGGAGCCCAGAACGTCATCGCGCCGTCACGGGTGTCGGTGTAGAAGTACGAGTCCTGGTACCCGTTCGCGCCTTGCAGCCGGGACGACGGGATCGTGGTGGGTGAGCCGGGCGAACCCACCGGTTCCTGCAACTGCCAGACGGACAGGTCGAAATTGCCGCCGGGTGCCTTGGACGGGTCCGCGAGGGCTCCGGCGGTGGCGTCACCGGTGCCCAGCAGGGCGAGAGCGCCGGCCATGCCCAGTGCGGCGGCGGCCGCGAGAAGTCGGGAACGAATCATGTGGGGGGTCCTTCGACGGTCGAAGCGATGAAGGGGTGGCGCGCGACAGCGGGCGAGGGCACGTCGGAGCGATCCCGCCACAACCCTCGCGCCAGGTCTGGTCCAACAGGACGTCACACTTGAGTAACACGTCACGATTCCCGCCGTCAACGGTCCCTGGGGTGAACGGAGTTCACGTACTTGGCCGTGAGCCCCCGCAGCCATCACCACCTCCGGGCGCCTTGAGCACCGCGGACGCCCTCCGCGCGGACCCGTCGCCCACACGCCGGAGAACCCGGCCCGATTGCAGCGGGCCGGGTTCTCCATGCGGTGCGGTTGGTGCGGCGACGCCTCCACTACCAGCGGTGGTGGTCCTCGACGACGCGGAAGCTGCCCACGACGCCGTTCCGGACCTTCACGCCACCGTGCACGCGGAACGGCATGACACCGTTGCTGCTGCTCCACGGGCCGACCGTCGCGACGGGCGAGCCGTTGTCACAGGTCGCGCCGCGGAACACCTCGACGGTCTTGTGGCTGTCGTTGCGGACGTTGAAGCTGCGCGAACCGAGACCGCTGATCACGGTGATGCAGCCCCAGCTCTGGGCGGAGTAGGTACGCTCGTTGAAGTCGATGTGGCCCTCGTAGTGGCCCCGGCCACCACGGTCGCCGCCACCTCCTTCGTTGCCCTTGGACTGCCCGCTGTCGCCACCCATGGGAGCAACCTGCTTGACGACGGGGGCGGCCTCAGGAGCCGCGGCGGCCGAGGCGTAGGTGACGCCCGTGGCGACGAGGGCCGTAGCAGCCGCGACCGCGGCAGTCACGGCAATGTTGCGCGTGGTCATGTCACTTTCCCAATCTCTGAGACGTCGGCCAAGCAGCCGATCTGCGAGAGAACGTACCGATAATCCCTTTATCCGGAATATCGGACACGCAGAAGTCCCGTGGCAGACACCCGATTGGCCGCACACCCCTTCGACCACCCCTGCGCCCGCGCGCCTGACGCACAGCCAAAAAGCTTTGAGAAAAGCTCAGTTGAAAGCCGTTTCAGACACGACCGGGAAGCGCGAGCCGGCAAGGCGGAGCGTCCGCGCACGGAGCCCGGCTCCCGGTGTGCGGCCTGCCGCACACCGGGAGCCGACGCCAACACCCCCCGACCCGGGGAGGACGAGCCCCGGACCGCCGGGCGGCCACCACGGCCACCGCGGTCGTACCTCGACCGGCCGGCGGCCCAATTCGGCCCGCTCGCGGCCACGTTGGACATATCAATGCGTTCCGGTCCGCCCACTCCCCCGTACGGCTCGGCGTTCCCGCACCTCATCCGCCCGATACACCACCGCAGAGGCGGACGCGATCGGATGGATGTACGTTTGTGGTGCTGGTTCAGTTGTGCCGGCCGCATGACCGCCGTCGACGGCCGAGCCCGGCGCGCCCGTGTCCGCGGTCCGGCGTACCGGAAGGGGCTCCGCATGACATCGCAGCAGGCGCCGGCGCACAGATCACGGCGAGCGCCGTCCCGCGGCCCCAGGGGCAGGAAGGCACTGTGGCCGGTCCCGCTCCTCGCGCTGTCCCTGGCGGCCGCGAGCCTGGGTGTGACGTATCCGTCGCATCCTTCGGCCGCGACCCACGCGCCGGACGCGTCGGCGGCCGCCCACGCCGCGAGTTGCGTCGACAAGGTCTACTCGGCCATGACCGGTCCACAGCGGGTCGGTCAGCTGTTCATGGGCAGTGTCACCGCCTCCAAGCCCGACCAGCAGCGGATCCAGGTGCTGCGGCAGTACCACGTCGGCTCGGTCTTCCTGGCCGGGCGCAGCAAGGCCGGCACGAAGGCGACCAGGTCCTTGGTCGACAGCCTGCAGGCGAAGGCCGACACGGTGTCGTCGCACCGTGTGGGCCTGCTGGTCTCGACGGACCAGGAGGGCGGCCAGGTGCAGGTGCTGTCCGGCCCCGGCTTCTCCACCATCCCGAGCGGGCTGGTGCAGGGCAGTTGGTCGACCTCGAAGCTCCGCGCCTCGGCCGCCACCTGGGCGAATCAGCTCAAGGCGGCCGGCGTGAACCTGAACCTCGCGCCCGTCGCGGACGTCGTCCCCACGAGCCTGGGCAGGAACAACGCGCCGATCGGCCGGTACGACCGCGAGTACGGGCACACGGCCGCGGCCGTGACACCGCACAGCAACGCGTTCGCGGCGGGCTTCGCCCAGTCCGGCGTGCTGGCCACGCTGAAGCACTTCCCGGGACTCGGCAACGTGCGCGGCAACACCGACACCACGGCCAACGTGGTGGACACGGTGACGACCACCAAGAGCGCGAGCCTCACCCCGTTCAGCTCGGGGATCAAGGCGGGTGCGCCGTTCGTGATGATCTCGTCGGCCACGTACAGCAAGATCGACCCGAAGCACCGGGCCGCGTTCTCCTCCACGGTGATCCAGGGGCTGTTGCGCAAGACGATGGGGTTCAACGGTGTGGTCGTCTCCGACGACCTCGGGAACGCGGTGGCGGTGAAGGACGTGGCTCCCGCGGACCGCGCGCTGAACTTCCTGACCGCGGGCGGAGATCTGGTGCTGGCCGGCGAACCGAACCAGGTCCCGGCCATGACCAAGGCCGTGACGGCCCGGATGGCGCAGAGTCCGGCCTTCCGTACCCAGGTGGACAAGAGCGTCCACCGCGTCCTGGCCGCCAAGCAGAAGGTGGGCCTGTTGACCTGCGGCTGACCGGACGACCGGGCCGGGCGTCGACCGCGTCGCGGCGGTTCCCCGTCACCGGCCCGGCGGACGGGACCGCGTCCGGGTCCGCTCCCGTCACCAGAACGGTGGGCGCGGACCCGCACGGGTTCACCCGACCTCTTCCTTCTTCGAGTCGAGGGCCTGCGCGACGGCGTCGCGGACGCGGGCGTCCTCGCGTCGCTTGCGCCGGATCCGGCCGCGGCGGATCAGGAGGAAGGCCCCGACGGCCGCGGCGGCCAGCAGCACGACGAGCAGCAGCAGCGACCACGGGACGGTCCAGGCGCTCGCCGTTGCCAGGACCGGCTTGAGCGAGGTGGTGGTGCCCGAGGCATCGGTGAGCAGCGGGACAAGGTCGACGGTCGCGGTCAGCCGGACGCCGGGCGTCACCCCGTGCACGGGCACCTTCACCTTCCAGTGTTCGCCCGGCAGCAGCTCCGGAGGCGCGGGGACACGGCCCGCGTCGGTCCGCCACCAGCCGAAGGGCCCCTCGGTGCGCACGGTCTGACGGGCCGACAGAATGGCGTTGCCGGTGTTGTGGATGGTGTATGTGACGGTGGCGTCGCCGGTGCCGAAGGGATCGGCCGAACCGCTGTAGTCCACGCGGAGGTTCTCGACGGCGAGAGCGGGCTTCAGTTCGCCGCTGACGCGCAGCTTGACCCGGATGCCGAGGCGCCGGTCCACGTTGATGCCCTGCGCGTCGTCGGACTGCCGCAGCGAGGTGAGGACACCGCCCACGTAGTCACCGGGTGAGGCGTTGCCGGGCACGGCGATCTGGAAGGGCACCTCGACGGACTTGCCGGGGCGGACCACCACGGTGGGGTGGTCGGCGTGGACCCAGCTGCCGACGGCGACCGACTTCTTGTCCTTGGTGACCAGGTCGAGTTGGCCGGTGTCGGTGGTGAACCCGTCGGCGGCGTAGACCGCGAGGGTCAGGGGTGTCTTTCCGTGGTTGGCGACGACCATGGCGTCCTTGATCCGGCCGCCGGGGTTGACCCCGTAGCTGAAGCTGGAGCGGTCGTCGCCGTACCCGTTCGCGGCCGTCCTGACCGTCCAGGTGACGTCGCCGTCGGCCGCCGCGGCGGGGACGGCCCGCAGGCCGGCGAACGCGCAGGCCAGGAGCAGGGTCAGGGTGACGACGCGGACGAGTGCCGTGGTCGTACGGCGCGGTACGGGCGGGTGCATGTCGGGGATCTCCTGGGAGGGAGGGCGGGGCGGACACCCGGAGGATGACCGCCCCGCCCGGTGGAACGGGTCGGATCAGCTGCTGAGCGCGGTGATCGTCAGGGTGGCGCGGTAGCCGCCCTTCTCGACGCTGTCCGGGATCTTCAGATCCAGGTCGGCGCCCAGCCGGGCCTGGCCGCGCGGGTGGCCCTGCTCGGCCGAACCGAGCGCACGCGAGAGCGCGAGGCCCTGGCCGTGGTCGTCGTAGCCGGAGGCGACCGGGTCACCGGGCTTGGCGCCCGCGCCGCCGTCGAGGACGAACGGCGTCCAGCCGAGGTTGGAGCCCGAGAACGTCTTGTCGGCGTCCCGGAATTCGCTCACGTTGGCCGAGATCGACCAGGGCGCGAGCGAACGGCGGCTGTCGGAGACGAGGAGCGGGTTGATCTTGCCCGTCGCCGTGAAGTGGTCGCCGTTCTGCTCCTTGGCGGTGCCGAGGTCGACCAGACCGTTGTAGCCGTCGATCGTCCAGCCGAACTCGCCCGGGGCCGGGTTGGGCACGTTGACCTGGAGGTCCTGCTTGTCGCCGTGGTAGGGGTGGACGGTGACCTTGTCGACCGTCGAGCCCACCGGCTGGTCGGCGGTGGTGTTGCTGCACGACAGACCGTGCTCGACCTCGGAGTTCGGGGCCGCGCACGTTCCGCTGCGCAGGTTCTCGACGACGAGCTTGTCGTTGCGCACCTGGACCTTGACGTAGCTGCGGACGTGTTCCTGGTTCTGGACCGAGTTGTACCAGTAGCTCTTCGGGTTCAGCGGGTCCGCGCCGTTGCCCGCACCGCTGGTGCCGCTGCTGTCCGGGGCCGTGATGTCGTAGTACTTCGAGCCCGAGGCGGAGTTGGCCGTCACATAGAGGACGCCGCCGGGGCCGGGGTACACGTCGGCGGCACCGGGCTGCTCGGCCGGGTTCGCCTTCTCACCGTTCTTGATGAGGTAGCTGCGGGAGTAGCTGTGGTCGTGACCCTGGAGCACCAGGTCGACACCGAGCTTGGAGAAGGTGGTCGGGAAGTCCACGCGACGCGTCTTGTTGTCGCCGTCCTTGGCGTGGGACGCCGGCGAGTAGATCGAGTGGTGGTAGACGAGCACCTTCCACTTGGCCTCGGAGCCGTGCTTGTTGATGACGTCGCTGACGTAGGCGGTGTGCGCCGCGTCGCCGCCACCACCGGTGGAGGGGTTGTAGCTGTTGCTGTTCAGGTCGATGAACAGCACATCCTTGTAGATGTACCAGTAGTCACCGCCCGAGGTGTTCGACGCCGGGTTGCCGTTGGCGTAGTACGGCGCCGAGCGGTCGGTGTTCGGCGTGGTGAAGTGCTGCTCGTACGCCTTGCCGCCGACGTCGTGGTTGCCGATGGTGGCGGCCCAGGGGTACTGGCGCAGCTTGTCGGGAGCGAGGAACGAGTTCCAGTTGGACTCGGTGTTCGCGGTCTCGACCTGGTCGCCGCCGGACACCAGGAGTTCGGCGTTCGGGTTGGCGGCCAGCGACACGTCCAGGGTGTCCTGCCAGCCGGCCTGGTCCTTGGCGAGGTCGCCGGAGGAGCCGATCTGGGGGTCGCCGTAGAACAGGAAGTCGTAGTTGCCCTCGAAGTCCTGCGTCTTGAAGGAGTACGCCGGGGACCAGTTGCCCTCGGTGCCGACCCGGTAGGAGTAGCTGGTGTTCTCCTTGAGGCCGGTGATCGTCGCGTGACGGTTGAAGCCGCCGCTGGTCGCGATGTTCGCCCCGCCGGTCGCGTCGAAGGTCGCCGCGTCCGCCGGGAAGTCGCCGCCGGCGAGCTGCGCGGTCGGGACCATCTGGACCTTCTGCGCGGTGTCGGCGGAGGTGTACCAGGTGACCGTGCGCTGCGACTCGTTGGCGCCGACGCCCAGCACGATGCCGGTGACCGAGTCGGTACCGGCGGCCTCGGCCGGAGCGGCCGCCAGGCCGGAGCCGAGGGCCACCGTCAGACCCAGGAACGCCGCGGCGGCACCTCGGGCCATGCGGCGCTGCGCGGGCTCGGAAGCCCGCGCGGAGTGGTTCGATCTCATTGCTGTGTTCCTTCTGTGCACGGGAGATGTGCATGGTGTGGAGATCGTCAAGTTCGCGGCCGAAGGTAAAGAACAGTTAAATGCGATCTCCGGATTGACTGAACACCGCAAGATGTCTGGACAGGTTCACGCGAGGGACACACGTTGCACGAACCACACCAGGCCCATCGCCGCGACGCCCGCGGAGATGGTCCCGGTGGTCCACAGGCCGGTCCGCGGTGCCTGACGGCGGATCAGGAGCAGCAGCGGGAAGACCACCGTGATGATGGCCAGCTGCACCGCCTCGATACCTACGTTGAACACCAGCAGCGACCAGAGCAGGGTCCACGACCACGCGTCGTGGATACCCAGGGCGCCCGCGAAGCCCAGCCCGTGCACGAGACCGAAGCAGAACACGACACCCAGCCGGGTCCAGCCCGCGCGGTCCAGGCCGAAGTGCCCCTCCCCTGTCGACCCGAGGTCGGGCGCCGTGTTCCCGCGCCGCCACACCCGCCACAGGTACCAGCCGGCGACGACGGCGATGGACAGGGCGATGACCGGTTCCACCACCGCCGGGGGCACGTCCACCACGCCGAGGGCGGCGAGCAGGAAGGTCACCGAGTGGGCCAGGGTGAAACTCGTGGCGGCGAGCACGACTTCGCGCGGGCGCCGCGAACCCGCGATCAGCGCCAGCAGGAAGAGGATGTGGTCGATGCCGGTCAGCAGATGTTCCGCGCCGAGGCGGAAGAACTCCCAGAACCGCTCGTACCAGGACTGCCCGATCGAGAAGGACGGATGCTTCCCGTCGAGCGCCGCGCTGCCCGAACGGCCGCCTACCTCGTAGGTGACGATCGTCTTGGCGTCGCGGACGTAGCCCTCCGTGTCCGGGAAGAGTCCGCTGCGTACCGTGTGGTCGGCGCCCTCGGCCGGACAGGTCCAGTCGAGCACCAGTCCCGCGTACGGCACGCCCTCGTGGCGTCCGATGGTGAAGTCGCCGGTCCGCGTGGCCCGGCAGGCCGTCCCGCCCGAGGTGACCGAGAACCGGTCGGTCACGTACGTCATGGCGGAGCCCGCGTGCGCGCGGAGCGCCGCGCCCTGCTGGGCGGCGTCCCCCGCGTCGAACGCGGCGGTGCCGGCACGGAACAGCGGGTCGTCGTGTCCGGAGTCGGCGGCGGAGACCACGAAGAGGTCGTACTCGACGTCCACGGCCGTCCGCAGCCGGCCCCCGTCCGCTTCGCTGACATGGACGTAGACGGTCGAGCTGAACCCGTGCGCGACGGCCGGGCCGCCGGCACACAGGAGGGTGAACACCGCGGCGGCGAGGGCGAGGAGGCCGCGGCGGAACAGTCGTGACATGGTGCTCCTTCGGGTTGCCCGTGCACGCTCCATGTCATCGGTGAACTCGCGCCGCCGGGTCGGCGAACGCCACAAGAACAAGCGTGCGGACCGGCTCTCCGGGGCGGGAACTCCGCGGCCGGGAGCGCAGGATGGTGGCGTACCGCCCGCCACCACCCGAAGGACGAACACCTTGCGCCCCCCGCTCAGCGTCCTGGCCGCACTGGCCGCGGTCGCCGCGCTGGTCACCGGATGCGGTGCCGGCGACGACTGGTCAGGTCCACACCCCCGACCCACCCCGGTAGGCGCCCTCGGCGCCGGCTTCGTCGACCCCGCCCGGCAGCCCCGTCCCGAGGCGACCACCACCCCACGGCCCGGCTCCTGGAACGGCGTCCACCCGCCGAAGGACTACCGGGTCGTCCTGCTCACCGCCGGCCACGACGGCCCGACGAATACCCTCGTCACGGCGGTCAGGTCGTGGGCCGACGCCGAAGGCCTCTCGCTGCGCACCGTCACCGCCTCGGACGCCTCCGACCTCGTCCCGGGCATCACCAGGGCCCTCGACATGCGGCCGGACCTCGTCATCAGCGCCGGCAACGATCTCGTCGACCCCCTGGCGATGGTCACCCCGAACCATCTCGCGCAGCAGTTCCTCGTCGTGGGCGCCGAGTTGGCCGAGCCCACCGCGAACGTGACCGCCGTCGACTGGTCCGGCGCGTCCTTCCGCGGCGAGGGCCTCGGCATGTCGTCGACCTACGACGCGCGTTCGTTCACCGACCGGCGCTGCTCGGCCGCCGTCAGGGCCGGGGTGGCGGCCGTGCTCCACGGGCTCACGGGGATCGTGCTCTGGCTCGACCAGGTGTAACGGCGGGACCGTGGGACCGGCGGAGGAGCGGGGTACGAGGCTCCACGACCGAAGGCCCCCGTCTCCGGAACGGGGGCCCTGACGAGCGGTTCCGCACCCGGTCGTACGGCCGGCGCGGCCACAGCTCTCCCGTACGGTGCGACGGGCCGGGTCCGCCGGTCCGGATCCGGGTCCGGCGACGACGGGTCACCGTCGCGGCCGGAACGGTCCCGCACCGCGCGTCATCTTCTGTGCAGGTTCGCCACCAGCGCCGCCCCGCGGCTCCGGATCCCGTGTGGGGAGGGGATGTCTGGCCGGCGGTCCGGGGTGTCGGAGTCGGACGGCACCAGGGCCTCCGGGTACCGGCTCGGCGAGGTGTGCGCCGGCACGGCCGGAATCACCCGGTCCGCGATGGGGCCGCTCTCCAGGGCGTACGTCCCCGGGGGCAGTTCCGCCCGCCGGGCCACGCCGGTGATGACCCGTCCCGGTCTCCCGTGGCCCTTGATCCGGGCGACCGTCCCCGCCACCCGTCCGTTACCCGCGGAAAGCCCGAGGGCGTCCTTGCGCTCCTGGATGTGCTGGAACCGGCGGAAGATGTCCGCGGCGTGCGAGAAGTCGGCCGTGGATCCCGATTCGAGGCGGCTCTTCGCGGCCAGCAGGTCACGGTAGACGGCACTGTAGGCGCTGCACAGCTTGATGGCCTCGTCGGCGCGATCGCTCAGACCGCTGGCGTGCGGGGCGACGATCACGAGCGCGGCGAGCCCCGACAGCGCGGAGACGACCACCTGGGCGCCGAACTGCGAGGACTCGGCGATCGCGGGCCAGACGAGCAGCCCCGCCGTGAGGCTGAGCCCCGCCGAGGCGAGTGTGTAGATCCGGACCCTCCGCACCAGTCCGGCGGCTTCCCGCGGCATGCGGCCGGCCCAGTGACCGGCGTCCTCGGCGCTCTCCTCGAGGAGCCTCAGCATCACCTCGTCGGCCGAGTTCTTCGGCTGTCTGAATACCTTGGACAGTAGTTTCATAGCGCTCTCAACGGTTGACGGACACTGAGCCGACAGAGATAGCACCAGATCGCCGCCCCGGACATCGACGCGCATATGGTCTGCTAAACATTCATCCTCTTCGGCGACCCTTGGTGGGTGAGTGAGAGCACGGGCGGCCCGGCGAGCGGGGCCGAAAGCCCCGATGCCCGGGTCCGCGTGGAGCGACACGCGGAACGGCCGAAGAACACTTAGTATGGCGTAACAGGTTTTACCGGGCGCGACCCTTCCCGTGGGCCCCGGGGCTCACGCGGGCGGCGCCCCTGGAAGCCTCCCCACATGCCGGAGACTCCGGCCCGATTGCAGCGGGCCGGAGTCTCCCTGTGGTGCGGACGCTCCCGTGGGGACTAGTCGCGGTCGCCGCCGCCGAAGCCACCACGGTCGCCGCCGCCGTAGCCGCCGCCGTAACCACCGTGGTGGTTCTCGACGACGCGGAAGCTGCCCACGACGCCGTCGCGGACCTTCACGCCACCGTGCACGCGGAACGGCACGACACCGTTGCTGGTGCTCCAGGGACCGACCGTGGCGAGCGGCGAACCGTTGTCACAGGTCGCGCCACGGAAGACCTCGACGGTCTTGTGGCTGTCGTTACGGACGTTGAAGCTGCGGGAACCGAGACCGCTGACCACGGTGATGCAACCCCAGGAGCGAGCGGAGTACGAACGCTCGTTGAAGTCGATCCGGCCCTCGTAGTGGCGACCGCCACCACGGTTGCCGCCGCCTCCTCCTTCGTTGCCCTTCGACTGTCCGCTGTCGCCACCCATGGGGGCAACCTGCTGGACGGCGGGCGCGGCTTCGGGAGCGGAGGAGGCCGAGGCGTAGGTGACGCCCGTGGCGACAAGGGCCGCAGCGGCCGCAGCGGTGGCAGTCACCGCAATGTTGCGCGTGGTCATGTCGGTTTTCCCTATCTCTGAGACGTCGGCCGCACCGGCCGATCTGTGAGTGAACGTACCGATAATCCCTTTATCTTCAATATCGGACACGCGGATTTACGATCACAGGCACCCGAATGGACGCACGAGGCTCGGGCGCGCACTCTCGGGGGTGCTCGACCGTCTCTCCAATTCGCCTCACACAAAAGGGAGTTGATGTCCAACGAGCACGGGCGCGCGGCGCGCGGAACCGTGCGCCACGCCGCGCCGACACGGCCGTGAACGACCGACACGCCGTGCCGCCCCGTCCCCATCTGCCACGTCCGGGCGTCCGCCACACCCTCCGGCAGCGGTCGGCGGACGCCGTTCGGGAAGGACGCCTGGGCCGGGCCGGGACTGACGCCGGCCGGCCTTCACCCGACCGGGCTATTCGACGACGGGACGGCGCGGCGTCCGCTCAGGACGGCCGCCCGCCGAACCGCCAGTCATGGACCTCGACGCAGGCGTACCGGTCCGCCGTCAGCACGGCGCCCGCCGCGTCCCCGTCCGGCGCGCGGAGCAGCGCCGCCGTTCCCAGCCAGTCGGCCCCGTCGTCGGACAGCAGCGGCCCGTACGCGATCAGCTCCTCCTCCCGGCCTGGCGGTACGACGAGATCGGCGGCCTCCCCCTCGCCGAGCCCGAGTACCAGATACCGGTTCCCACCGGTACGGCCACCGGGAAAGTCCCACATGGTGCGCCCGAGCGTGTTGCGCCACCGGCGCAGCAGCACGTCCCGGTACGCACCGGCCTGGTAGCCGGGCTCGTCGAAGGCGAAGGCGCGGGCGGCGGCCGCGGACGGCAGATCGACGAGGTGCACACTGCCCGTGAGGGTGCCGTCCTCGGCGAAGGTCGGGCCGCGGGCGATCATCTCCCGGGCGTAGCCGTCCATGTAGGACCAGTGCGTTTCCAGCAGTCGGCCGCGCAACGGGAGGCAGCCGGCCCGGTCCTGGTGGTAGCAGAGAAACTCCATGCCCCGGACTCTCCCCGCCGCGCGCCCACATCTCAACGGGCCGACCGGGTGCGGGCGGGAAGGCCGCCGTGGCCGGCGCGCCCGTGCGCGCCTCGGACCACGAGGCACGCACGGGTGCGCCGATGCGGCGCGACGGCCGGACGGATCAGCTCAGCGCGCGGCACAACAGGGCCGCGGGGCCCGGGTTGGCTCCCAGCCGGGTGGTGAAGGCGATCCCGGCGGCGTACTCGCCGTCGGCGCACTGGCCCTTGTAGTCGCCGTAGGCGAAGTCGCCGCCGGAGGCGCCGGCGGGACGGTTGTCGGACCGGTCGAACCAGACGGTGCGCCCGGTGCCGCCCAGCGCCGCGCGGGCGGGCACGCACAGGGCCGCCGAGGTGCGGCCACCCCGACGGCTGTAGCCGATCAGGTAACTCCCCTGGGGACACTGGAACTTGGTGTATCCCGAGGCCCAGTCGCCGCCGGAGGGGACGTTGCGCTCGTCGGTGACGACCGTCTGCCCGCCGCCCGCCGCGCGCAGGTCCCCGGTGGTGACGTCGGTGCACAGTCCGCGGCCGCCGGTGTGGCCGAGCCCGATCAGCCGCTCGCCGTCGGGGCAGGCCGCCTTGTAGGCGCCCGGGTCCCAGTCACCGCCGGCACGCACCCGCAGTGACTCCACCTGGTCGCCGTGGTCGGTGGTGAGCATGTGCCAGCCGGCGACGGTGACGACCGGCCCGGTGCGGGTCGGGGCGCTCATGAGCCGGTCCCACGCGGTGGCGCGCCAGTCGGACCGGTCGAGGATGCCGTAGCGGTTGCCCGCGGTGTCGTAGCGCAGCAGGGACCAGTCGTCGTGTCCTTCCCACCCGACGAGCGGCCAGTAGGCGAAATCGGCGTCGCGGTCGGCGAAGTAGTCGGTGATGTTGCCGAACCAGGTGCGGGCGGCCGTGCCGGTCTCCCCCGCCCCGATGCCGAACTCACTGACCCAGACGGGTGCGGTGAAGTGCTGGTTCCCCTGCTCGACGAAGAGGGCCTGGTCGTCGAGGGTCTGGAAGAGCTGGTCCCGGGTGAGGTCCTGGTAGCGGGCGTCATGGGTCTCGCCGATCCCGGTGGCGCCGCTGTGGCTGGGGCCGGTGTATCCGTAGAAGTGGGCGGAGTACACGAGCTTGTGGGCGGCGACGAGGGTGTGGGAGAGCGTGCGGGCCGGAGCGAGGGTGGGCCGGCCGTGCGGCAGTCCGTCGACCGGCAGGCCGGTCCAGTTGATGCCCTCGATGACGATGAGCAGGTCCGGGTCGGCCTCGGTCAGGATGCGGTCGGCGGCGAGTTGCGCCGCCGCGTACCAGTCGTGGGCGTCGCCCTGACCCCAGTTGGGATCGTCCAGCACGTCCCGGCGCACCTCGTTGTAGAGGTCCGCGCCCACCACGCCGGGGTCACCCGCGTAGCGACGGGCCATGAAGACCCAGTCGTCCGCCCACTGCTGGGTGGACTGGGCGCTGTTCCACCGCTCGTTGCCGTCGATGCCGCAGCACCAGCGGGAGGTGTTGGTGTGGTTGTTGAGGATGACCGCGAACCCGTCTCCGGTGAGGGCGGCGACGACGGCGTCGTACACCTGGAGGGGTGTGCGGCCGCGCAGTTGCGGATTGGCCGTCACCGCGGCGTCCGGTACCGGCGCCGTGGCGTGGATCATCTCGTTGGAGAAGGGCAGCCGGATGCTGTTGATGCCGAGCCGGTGGAAGTCGCCGAGCAGTTGCGCCAGGGGGACGCGGTCCAGGCCGAGAGGGACGCCGTAGGAGTTCTGGCCCGCGTGGTGTTCGGCCGGGTCGGCGGTGCTCCCGCTGCCGGTCCAGGAGCCCTGTGCTCCGTCCCAGTTGGCCGACTCGAGCCGGAAACGGTTGCCCGCCGCGTCGACGATGTACCGCCCGCGGGTCGACAGCGGCGGTTGCCAGGTCCTGGCCGCCGGGGCGTCGGCGGAGACCGCCGGACCACCCGGAGACTCCTTCGTCGCGGCGACGGCCCCGGGCGCCGTGGCCAGCAGCAGGAGAGCCGCCGTCGCTAATGTCAGGTACTTGCCAAGTCTGCGCGTCGCCATGGGACCTCCGCGAGTGGGTGGTGGTGCACGGACGGGGGTGCGCGCGCCGGACATCGCCTCGGGGGGCACGGGTCGCGGCGATGCGCGCCGGACCGGAACGGCCACCGGAACGACGTTGACACCGAGGGGACTTGAGCCTTCCCTCCGCCCGCGGGCACAGCCCGGATCCTAGCGGGAAGGCGGTGCCACGGGGGAGGTTCCGGGCCGCCCCGACGACGTGCGCCGTGCGGTACGCGGCGCCGTGCGCAACGCCGAACGCGGCGCCGTGCGCAACGCCGAACGCGGCGGCGTGCGCGGCGCGGCGCCATGCGCGGCGCGGTACACGCAAAGGGAAAACCCCGGCACGCACGTCCGGCCGCGCTCGGGCTCGGTGTCGGCAGCCGGTGCCTGCGCGAGCCGTCCGCCAGGTCGCCGCACGCTGCTCTCGGTGACAACACCCGCCACCCGAAAGCCAGTTGTTCATGTGACGCGAGCTCCCCGGCTCTTGCCTGCTTGGGCATGAGCACGCCATCATTACCGCCGGGTATCTACTCGCATAGACACCTGCTTCTCCCGTTCCTCCCGCTTCGCCGCATTCCGCTTTCCCGCTTCACCGGCTCCCCAGGGACCACCGGCATGTCCGGCTTCCCCGGCTCGCCCTGTTCCCTCTGTCCGACCAGCTCGACCAGCTCCGCTGACAGCGACCATCCGTCCCCCCGTTTCCAGGAGGATCGCCCCAGTGAGACCCCGTCAATCCCGTCGGCGCGGCGCCGTCGCCGCCCTCGTGGGATCCCTGCTCGCCCTGTCCGCCGGCCAGACCGCCGGCGCCGTGCGGGCCACCGCTGCCGCCCCCGCCACCACCACCGCCGTCTCGGTCGACGCGGCGCAGGACCAGGCCGCCCGCGCGATCGCCCGCTCCCTCGCGGACTCCGGCTGGCGCGCCCGCGTCCAGCACGCCGCGCTCACCTCGGACGAGGTTCCCGTCACCGCTCTCGCGGGACGGGCCCACGGTGGGCTGCGGGCCACGCTGGCCGCGGCCGACCGGCGGATCGCCACCGCCAAGGGCCTGGACGCGAAGGTGGGTCCGCTGCTCCGGCTGCGTCTCGGAGCCGGCAGCATGCGTACCGCGCTGACCTCGGGCGCCGCTCCGTGGGTCGCCCCGGCCACCTCCGACGACCACGCCGCCACCGTCGTCGCCTACGACAGCCACGGACGCGCGCACACCCTGGACGCGCGCCACGCGCCCGCCCACCCCGTCTACGTCGTCGACATCGACGGTTCCAAGGCCCTCGCCGCCGGTCTCGACGTGCTCGACGAGCAGTTCCGTCGGTACGGCCTCGACTCAGCCGCCCCGGCCGCGCACCCGCGGACGGCACCGTCCGACCGGGCGCGGGCGGCCGGCGCGGGCTTCTGGACCAGCCGGGTCACCGCGGTGGAGCTCTCGGACGACGAGGAACCCTGGGTGAAGGGCGACGCCGAGATCTACACGCTGGTCACCGGCTTCGGGCAGGACGGCCAGGTGCGGGTCGACCCCGTCGACATGCCGTATCTCGACAACGACGGCACCGTGTACCGGCCCAACCAGATCCTCGTCAACTGGTCCAACTACAAGTACGACCTGGCCGACGCCGTGATGATGGAGGAGGACGGCAGCACCAACTACCGCGACCTCGCCAAGGCCATCGCCACGGCGCTGCTGACAATCACCGACCAGGGCACCTACATCCCGCTGGTGAACGCGGTGCTGGACGCCATCCCGGACGACTGGTGGACCGACGATCCCGACTACGTCGACTCCTGGTACACCCTCGCCCGGAGTGACAACGGCACCCGCTACGGGGCGCGCGGCAATGGCTGGATGACCGTGGAGCCGTACTTCGTGCAGGAGTTCTGAGTCCGCTCCCGCCCGGCCGCCGCGCTCCCGGCGGGACGGGGTGGCCGGGACGGAACCGGCCGTGAACGGAACGAGCCGTGCCCGGGGACGTCCCGGGCACGGCTCGGCCGCGTCCTGCCGTCAGGTCACCGCGGGGTGGCCGGACGGCGGACCGCGGCGGGGATCACCGGCCGGTCTTCTTCAGGAAGATGGGGTTGGTGAGGGCGGCCATCGGGCCGAACATGAGCGCGGCGCCCATGGTGTTGCCCTGGCCGGGCGTGCCGTCCGCCATGGGGTGGCGGACCTCGGCGCGCACGTACGCGGCGAGCGACGTGGTCGTCCGCCAGGTGACGGTGCCCTCGCCGGAGGCGCCCACCGACTCCTGGTGCATCTGGCCCTCGTCGGTGATGAAGCGGACCGTGCCGCTCGGCACGCCCTTCACGTCGAGGCGGATGTCGACGGGCGCGTCGGCGGCCGCCTTGAGGGTCTCACCGATACCCGCCTGCCGGGCGTCTCCGGAGGCGGTGAAGGTCAGCTGCACGGCGGAGGTCTCCGCGATGTAGCTGCGGCCCGCCCGGATCCCGTCCATGATCGCGTCGGTGGCCAGGTCGTCGGCGAGGACGACGTTGTGCGGCATGCCGATGACCTGCGGCTCGCTGTGCGCGTCGCTGTTGCCCATCGCGGGGACCCAGTCGCCGCCGCTGCGGACCGCCTCACCGATCTTCTGGTCCCAGGTGCTGATGGCGTGCTCGTCGTCGTACGTCCAGGGACCGGTCCACACCTCGGTGGCGTCCGTGTCCTCGAAGCCGAACTTCCACTGGCTCGCGACATAGGCGCAGTACATGTGCGCGGGCACCACGATGCCGCCGCTGCGGCGCACCTGACGGGCGAAGCGCGGGAACGCGTCGTCGCGGTTGCGGTAACGCCAGTCGATCCACTCGCCGGGCTCCAGGCCGAGCGCGAGCCAGTGGCCGTTGCGGGTGGTGACCTCCTCACCGGTGATGATGAGCAGCTCGGAGTCGGCGTACTCGCCCCACACACCGTGCGAGGACGAGGTGTTGTGGTCGGTGGAGACCATGAAGTCGAGCCCCGCCGCGCGCGCACCGGCGGCCACCTCGGCGGGCTGGCGCTTACCGTCGGAGTGCACGGTGTGCAGGTGGCAGTCGCCCCGGTACCAGGCGCGGCCACGCCCCTTGGCGCGTCGCGGCGGGAAGTTCCTGACGGCGGCCGGGCCGGGCTCACCGTAGGTCAGGGTCACCTGGACCCGGTAGTTCAGGCCCTGGGGCGCGACCTGGTACGGGCCCAGGACGATGTGCCAGGTGCCGCGGCCGACCGGGCCGGGGAGGTAGCCCGGGGTGGCCTCGCTGTTGCTGATCTCGAACGAGGTGCGGAAACCGCCGGACCAGCCGCGGAAGCCCCGGCCGCCCAGCTCGGTGCCGCGTTCGTCGAAGACACCGATGTCACAGGAGTTGCCGGGCGTCCCGGACGGGACGGCCGGCTTGTCGTAGGAGTACGAGACGGCGATCTTCTGCACACCGCGCGGGACCTCGACCGGGAGGTAGACGAAGTCGGCGACACCGGTGGGCAGCAGCCCGGTGATGACACGGGTCTCCTCGCCGGTCTTCGGCGGCGCGCCCGCGGTGGTGCCGTCGGCCGCCTCCGCGAAGGAGACCGGGGCCAGGGTGAGGGCCGCGGCGCCCGCGACACCCGCGGCGAGCAGCCGGCGCCGGCCCAGCGTGCCGGTGGCCTCGCCGTCGCCTCGCGCCTCGGGCTCGAAGATGTCCACGTGGCTCTCGCAGTGTCCGTCAAGGCACATGTGTCCTCAGCAATGTTCTTCGTGGTGGATACGGGGGGATGTCCTGGACTCTCATACGCCCCGGTGAACGACGCGTGAGTCCCGGATGGCCCGGACGGCAACTGCCCGTGGCGCACTGCCCCGCGTCGCCGCAGGTCAGGACCAATGACGGCGCGGATGTCCGGCAACGGCAACCCCGTACGTCCGACGCGTCCCGGTCCCCGGCCGTGACGTGCGCACGGTCGCGGCACCCGTCCCTCGCGCGCCCTGGGGCAGGTGCGCGTGGACGGGTGCCGCGACCGTCTCTCCTCAGCGGACGGCCGGCGCCCCGCTCACCCCGCCGGCCGCAGGGCCGGCGGGGCCGCGTCGGCGGACGTCCCCCACCCGGACGGTTCGGCGCCGACCGTGAAGGAGAGCGACCGCAGGTGCCGGAGCGAGCCGGTCGTCAGATACGTACGGTCGTAGGGTGAGCCGTCCACCCGGGCCGAGCGGATGTAGCGGTCGTGGTCCGAGCTGCCCGGCGCGCTGACGGTCAGCCCGCCACGCGGGTAGTAACGCCGGTCGAGCTTCAGGTCGACCCGCTCGAAGACGGGCGTCGACAGGCCCCAGGTGTCGTAGCCCGGCTGCACCGGGAAGAGGCCGATGGACGAGAGCACGTTCCACGCGGACATCGTGCCGAGGTCGTCGTTGCCGGTCATTCCGGTCGGCGCGTCCGTGAACAGCGTCAGCGCGGCGTGCACCACGTCGGTCGTCTTCCAGGGCTGGCCGGTCGACAGATACGTGTACGGGGCGATGAGGTCGGGTTCGTTCTGCGGGTTGTACTTGTCCGCGTTGTAGTACTCGTACGGGCCGTTGACCCACACCTCGCGGGCCGTTCTCGCCGGGTCCCGCAGCAACTGGTCGTAGGCGAAGAAGGAGTCGAGGCGGTCGTTGGCCGCCCGGGTGCCGCCGATCAGGTCCACCATGCCGGGCAGGTCCTGCGGCACGAGCCACTGGTACTGCCAGGCCGTACCCTCGTGGAAGCCCTCGCTCAGGGCCGGGTCCGCCGGCCCGGTGAAGGCGCCGGAGGCGTCCCGCGCACGGAAGAACCCGGTCGAACTGTCGAAGATCTTCCGGTAGTTGCCGGCACGCGCGGCGTAGCGGGCCGCGTCCGCGTCATGGCCGAGGTCCCGTGCCATCGCGCCGAGCATGGCGTCGGACAGCGCGTACTCCAGGGTCGCGGAGGCTCCGTGGTCGTAGTCCGAGTCGCCGGGCTTCGCGTGCGGGCGGTCCTTGACGTAGGGCGCGAAGCCGTTCGCCAGGTACTCCTCGTCGGCCTCGCGGCCCACCGCGGACGAGTCGGCCGGCGGCACCCCGTCGGCGTTCTTGCGCAAGGCGCGATAGGCCCGTTCGGCATAGTCGCCGGGTCCCCCGAGCAGGCCCTGCTGGTAGGCGTTGGTCAGGAACGGGGTGACCGGGTCACCGGTCATGATGTTCGTCTCGACCGTGCCGTAGCCCCACTTGGGCAGCCAGCCGCTGTCCTCGTCGATCTTGATGACGGAGATCGCCATGTCGCGGGCCTCACGGGGCGCGAGCAGGGAGAGGAGCTGCGACTGGGTGCGGTAGGTGTCCCACAACGACCAGTTCTGGTAGTATGTGAAGCCCTGCGCCCGGTGGATCCGCTGGTCCCAGCCCGTGTAGCGGCCGTCGGCGTCGCTGCCGATGTTGGGAGCGAGGAACGACCGGTAGAGCGACGAGTAGAAGGTGCGGCGCAGGGTGTCGCTCCCGCCCCGGGCGCGTACGGTGCCGAGCCGGTCCTCCCAGGCGCGGTGTGCCGCGGCCCGCACGGCGTCGTACGAACGGCCGCCCTCGGAGCGGAGGTTGAGGGCAGCGCCGCGGGCGTCCACGTACGACAGGGCGGTGGTCGCCTCGACGGTGCGGTCCTGGGTCGTGTCGAAGCGGACGAAGGCGCCGTTCCGTCCCGTGCCCACGGACTCCTTGGAGCCCTCGGTGACGGTGTCGCCGTTCCAGGTGCCCGAGGTGGTGAACGGACGGTCGAAACGGGTGATCGTGTAGACGGTGTACGGCTCGGTGTCCTGGCAGAAGCCGCTGCCGGTGATGGCGGTGCGCACCGTACGGCTGTCGAGGACCTCGACCCTGGTGGAGATCGTCCGGTGCAGGGACTGCCCTGCGTCGAGCAGCACGTTGGCCTTGCCGGTGGCCGGGAAGGTGTAGCGCTGCACTCCGGTGCGGGCGGTCGCGGTGAGTTCGGCCTCGATGCCGTTCTTCAGGCCGACCCGGTAGAAGCCGGGTCCGGCCCGCTCGCTGTCGTGGCCGAACTCCGCCTCGTACTTGGCGTAGTCCGTCTCCGTGACGTCGCCGGTCGTCGGCAGCACGGGCAGGTCGCCGCCCAGGCCGCAGCCGACGCCCGAGAGATGGACCAGGGAGAAGCCCCGGATGTGGTTCTGGGAGTGGTCGTAGCCGGTGTTGTGGCCGGTGTCCGGCGAGAACTGCACCATGCCGAAGGGCACGGCGGCGCCGGGGTAGGTGTTGCCCTCGTTCTCCGTTCCGATGAACGGATTGACCAGATCGGTGAGCGGGGAGCCGGGCGGGGCGGCCGCCTGCGCCGCCGGAACCGCCAGGGAGCTGCCGAGGAGCACGGCGGTCGCCACCGCCGTCCCGGCACCGCGCAGCCGTTGGATCCATCTCATGGGCGGGGACGCCTCCTCGCAGTCTGGACAACGTTGTCACAGCATGAAGCGCGCTCATTCTTCGTCGTGTACACGTAAACGTCAAGGGCGCCGGGCCGGCGGGTGGCGCGCGGGGCACGCGCACCACCGGGGCAGCACCGGGTCTTGTCTCTCGCGGGATCCGGCGACCACCCGCCTTGCCCGCCGGTCAGGGTGACGGGTCGTCAGGCCCGCCCCTCCAGCCAGGTCTCCGCGATCGCCAGCGCCACCGCCATGATACTCAGCTGCGGATTGACCTCCGGGCAGCCGGGCAGCACCGAGCCGTCCACGACGAGGACACCGCGGACACCGCGGAGCCGGCCCTCCGGGTCGACGGGGGCGCGCCGCGGATCACCGCCCGCGGCGGCCGTACCGGTCGGATGGAAGGCCGAGAGATGCAGGTCCCGCGCGCTCACCCGGGTGAGGACTTCGTCGAGTTCGGCCGGCGAACCGGCGCGCGGGGCGGCGGGGATGCCGGTGAGGACCTCCTCGGCACCGGCCGCGAGAAGCACACGGCCCATGGCGCGTACGGCCGTCATCAGCCGTGTCCCGTCACGGGGGTCCAGGTCGTAGCGGACGAGGGTACGGTCACGGCCCCGGACCCGTCCGGAGGGGCGGTCCGCGATCATGGCGCCGAGGGTCGCGAGGCGTTCCGCGTCCTCCAGTTCACGGCGCAACTCGCGTCCCAGGCCGGGGAGGACGAAGCTTCCCATGCCGGGCGGGCTCGCGGTCGCCTCCATGAGGATGCCCTGGTCGTGCAGTTCCTCGATCCCGGCGCTCTGCAGGACGCCCCGCCAGGCGGTCACCGGCTCGGCGAAGCGTCCCGCGACGCTGGTGGCCGGGTGGACGCTGAGGTTGCGGCCGAGCCGCGGGTGTCCGCCGAGTCCGGAGCGGCGCAGCAGGGGCGGGGTCCCCAGCGCGCCGGCCGCCGTCACGACGAGGGGGCTGAGGATCTCCAGTTCGCTGCCGTCCGGCCGGCGCGCCCGCACACCGGCGGCGCGCGGGGCTCCCGGCCCGTCGGGGTCGAGGAGGACACGACGGACCCGTGCGCCGGTGACGATCCGGGCTCCCGCGGCGCACGCGTCGGGCAGCACGGAGAGCTGCACGCTCTGCTTGGCGCCGGTGGGACAGCCGACCACGCACTGGCACGAGCCCTTGCAGCCGGGGGCGTTGCGCCGCAGCGGACCGGCCCGCCAGCCGAGCCGTTCGGCGCCGGCGAGGGCCAGCAGGCCGTTGTTGCCCAGTACGTCGAGGGGTTGGGTGGCCACCCTGAGGGTGCGCTCGACCTCGTCGAGACGGGCTCCGAGGCCCTCGGCGAGGCCGAACCCGAACCGGCCGCTCCAGCGGGTCAGCACGTGGTCCGGAGTCCGGTAGCAGGTGCCGGAGTTGACCACGGTGGTGCCGCCGACCGCGCGGCCGACCGGCAGCAGCAGCGGCGGGCTGCCCAGCGCCGCGGTGGCGCCGCCGTCCCGGTACAGCTCGGTGAAGCGGTCGAGCGGCGCCCGGCGCCCGAAGGACGCCGTCGAGTGGTGCTCGCCCTCCTCCAGGACCACGACGCTCATCCCGGCGCGGGCGAAGGTCCGCGCGGCCATGGCGCCGCCCGCCCCGGACCCGATGACCACCACGTCGGCGGTGGAACGTGCGGGCCAGGCGTGCGCCGGGGTGCAGTCGAGGGGCGGGTCCTGCGCGGCGGTCCCGGTAGCGGGCGCGGTCGGCAGGCGTTCGGTGCCCGCCGCCAGCAGGACCGGCACCTTGAGGACGTCGAGCAGGGGGACGAGACGCGGGTGCGCGGCGAGCGAGCGCAGCACGCCCTCGCGTTCGTCGGGGCCGAGTGCGGCCAGCCGCCTGCCGGTGCGGAGCAGGGCGTACGTCTCCAGGGCGGCGACGGCGGTGTGCACCCCGGCCCTGGCCGGGACGGGCAGTGCGGCGAGCACCGTGTCGAGGCGGCGCGGCACGCGGGCGGGCCAGGCCTGCTCGCCGTCGTCGGCCAGCAGCGCGGCGACGAACCCCTCCGCGGTCATCGTTCGCCCGCCTCGGCGTGCGCGGTGCCGTCCAGGACCCAGGAGCGCTCGGGGCGCCATCGGCCCCACCAGCGTTCCAGCACGACGCGGGCGTCGGCGGACTCGCTGTTGCGGCAGACCGCGCGGGCGCCGTCCGGGTCGCGGTACTCCAGGGTGAGGGTCCGCTCGGCCGGCTGGTCGACCTCGACACGGATGCGGCGCAGCGCGGTGCGGCCCGTCACCGTCCACCGCGGCAGCCCGAACGCGGCGCGGAACCGTCCGAGGCCCAGCCAGCCGATCGCGGACCGCTCCGCCCGCCGGGGCCAGGTCCGGTTCCCGGCGCGCAGGCGCAGGAAGACCAGTGGAGGAAGCCGTCGCAGTCCGGGCCGGTTGGACACCGCCGCGACGATCTCCAGGACGTCGCCGCCGCCCAGGTCCGCGTGGAGCCAGGTCCACCGGTGCGCGTTGCCGTGCCCGTAGATGCGGGCCGAGGCGCCGGGCGCGTCGCGCAGCGTCAAGGTGTCCCGTCCGTACGAGAACACGCCGTCGTACGTGGCCCGCGCGGCCGGCAGCATCTGGGCGGCGGGAAGGAGCGGGCGGCGCCAGGACCAGCGCGGGAAGGTGAAGAGGCTCTCGCCCCGCGGGCGTTCGCTGATCTCCCACCGGAAGTCGGCCGCACGGCCGACGAGCCGGCCGGCGACGGCGGTGACGGCGTCGCCCTCGAACCCGTCCGCGGGCCGGGTCCAGGGGACGGGGCCGAAGCGGGCGTGCCGTACCTCTCCCCGGCGGGGGAAGGCCGCGACCCATCCATGGGCGAAAGGCTCGGAGCCGTCGGCGGGCGCGGTCACCTCGTGGTGCAGCCACACGCCGGTGCCGGTCGCCGGGTCGGTCAGGGTGGTGTACCAGACCTCGGTGCGGCCCGGGGTGCCGTCCCAGCGCGGTGCGAAGTGCCCGGCGGGGTCCTCGCGGCGGGGGAAGCGGAAGCTGAGCAGGAACGGTGCCAGTGCGGTCGTGAGGGGGAACCTCAGGACGCCCTCACCGGCGCGTGTCCCGTCCTCGTACAGCGTGACCGGCAGGACGGTCATCGACGCGACCGGCCGGCGTGCCGTGACGGACTTCCAGCCGTCCAGGGAAAGGGTGCGGCCGTCGGCGGTGAAGGTGAGCCGGTAGCGGATACGCCTCCGGGCGACCGGCGAGATCTCCAACTCGCCGTCCTCGCACGGCGCGTCGGCGAGACCCGCGATCCGCACCCGGCCGGTCAGGCGCGCCCGGGTCGTGCGGCGCGGGCGCAGCACCTCGTCGGTCTCGGCGCGCAGGTCGAGGCGTATGCGCCGGTCGCGGGTGTCACCGTCGAGCCGTACCGTGCCGAGCATCGTCTCCGTGAAGACGGTGCCCCTCATGCGAGGTCGTCCAGCATGATGCGCTCGGTGGCGGCGAGGTAGGAGTCGGCGGCCGAGTGGGCCCGCGCGGCGTCCGCGGCCAGGACCGCCTCCACGACGGGGGACAGCCGGTCGTGGGCCGCAGCCGGGTCGGTGAAGGGGCCCCTGAGCAGGGAACGGACCGGGAGGTAGGCGTTGAACAGCGTGTTCGTCAGCAGGACGTAGACGCGGTTTCCGGTCGCCCTGGCGAGGGCCCGGTGCACTTCGAGGTCGGCGAGCTGTACGGCGTCGGCGTCCTCGCCCTCCCGTACCGCCGCCAGCCGGGTGCGCAGTTCGGTCCGCTGGGCTTCGGTCACCCGCGCGGCGGCCCGCTCGGCGATCAACGCACCGATGCTGCGCCGCACTTCGAAGATCTCCCGGACCCATTTCGCGTCGTGCCGGACCAGCATGGGGAGCAGGTCCGCGCCGCCCAGCCGGGCGTAGTCGCGCACCCGGGTCCCGACCCCGTGCCGGGTCTCCAGCAGACCGGCCTGGACGAGCCGTCCGAAGGCGTGCTTGAGCGTGGTGCGGGTGACTCCGTAGCCGTCGGCGAGCTGGCGCTCCGGCGGCAGGTAACTCCCGGCCGGGTGACGGCCGTCGAGTATGTCCGTGCGCAGGCGTCCTTCCAGTACGTCCACGATGGTCTCGCGGGGCAGCGCCTCCACGGGTCCTCCTCTGGCGAGTTGTCGATCGTTGAGTGGATCAGCCACTGAACCAGCGGGACACCGTGAGGTCAACCCCCCACCGCGCACACGGTGTTGACCTGCGCTCCTCGTTCCGCCGGGTCGGCGGCCCGCCTCCGTGCCGCGCCTGCGTACGCCCGTGCGTCGTGCCGTACCTGCGCGCGTCCGCGCACCAGGGCGTCCGTTCCGTGCGTCCGTGCGTCCACGGGTGGTGGTCCGGCGCGGTCTCCGTCGGCCCTCGTCACGGGTCCCCGTCCGGGACTCGTCGACGGACTCCGGGCAGGCCGACGGTGCGGAGCCCCTGTCCGGGGGCGCGCCCGGCCGGGGCGTCGTGCGACGCCCCGCCTCCGCGGGACACTCCGGCGGCCTAACCCCGCTGGTGGGTGACCCCCGGCACGAACAGGCTGACCGGGGGGAACCTACGACGACGTTGGGAATCCGCACACATGACAGCCTCGCGACGACGGCCGATATCCCGCAGGACCCGGTACCGCGTCCTGGCCGCGCTCCTCGCCACGATCGGCGCGACCCTCAGCGCCTGCGGCAGCGAACGCGCCTCCGACAGGAGCACGGCGGTCACGGCCGCCGTGGGCGACCGGACGCAGGCGAAGTACGTCGCCTGCGGCACACCACCGGTGAAGCTGGAGAAGACCGACCAGGACTTCCTCGACGGGCTCGCGGCGGCCGGCGGTCCGCCGCTGTACGAGATGTCGTACAACGCGGCCCGCGAGGTGCTGAACAAGCTGCAGGCGGGACCCGTGGACATGCTCCCCGCGCAGATCAGCGAGCGGGCCGTACCCGGCGGCCCGACCGGCCCGGTCTCCGTCCACGTGGTCCGCCCCGCCGGGGTCACGGGGGATCTGCCCGCCATCGTCTACATCCACGGCGGCGGCTGGGTCCTGGGCAACTTCACGACCCACGAACGCCTGGTCCGGCAGCTGGCGGCCGGTGCCCGCGCGGCCGTCGTCTTCGTCGACTACACCCCCTCCCCCGAGGCCCGGTTCCCGGTTCCGGTCGAGCAGGCCTACGCCGTCGCCCAGTGGGTGGCCGCTCACGGCCGGGAGATCGGCGTGGACAGCACTCGCCTGGCGGTCGCCGGGGATTCGGTCGGCGGGGACATGACCGCGGCCGTCACCCTGATGGCCAAGCAGCGCGGCGGCCCGCACTTCCGGCAGCAGGTCATGCTCTACCCCGTCACGGACGCCGACTTCGACACGGCCTCCTACCGGCGCTTCGCCGAGAACTGCTGGCTCACCCGACCGGCCATGAAGTGGTTCTGGGACGCCTACGCGCCGCGCGCGGCGGACCGGGCCAACCCGCTGGCCTCACCCCTGCGGGCCACCGTCGACCAGCTGCGCGGGCTGCCGCCGGCGCTGCTGATCACCGACTCCGACGTGCTGCTCGACGCGGCCAACTCCTATGCGGCCAAGCTGCGTTCGGCCGGCGTGCCGGTCACCTCGTTCCACCACGCGGGTGTCACCCATGACTTCATGATGCTCAACGCGCTGGCGCACACACAGGCCGCCGAGAAGGCCGTCGCCCAGGCCACCGCGGCACTGCACGACGCCCTGTACGGGCCGGCCGACGGCGGCGGCAAGTAGAGGAACGCTCGGGCCGGTTGTCAGACCCTCCCCGTACGGTGGGGGCATGTCGCACTCCCCCGGGCCTGACGGCCAGGTCCCGCACGCCCTCGACGAGGTCAACGACCGCATCCGCCATCTCATGACCGAGCCGGTCGGCACCGCACGTGCCGAGGAGTACCGACGGCTGCTCTCCCTGTGGTCCGTGCTCTCCCGCGAGGACGTGACGAAGGCGGCCTGATCGCCACGGGGGCGACCAGGCCGCCTTCACCCGTCCGGGCCGGGCCGACTCCCCCCGGTCCTCCCACGGACGGGCCGCTGCCCCGAACGCGATCCGCCCCGGACAGACTGCTGCCGGGGGCGGACCGCTGCCCGGGGTCTCGCCGTGCGAGTCAGTGGTGAAAGGCCGAGCCGAGGAGCGCGCCGGGGACGGGGGCCGCGAGCGTGCCCGGGCCGAAGCTCACCGAACCCGGGGCGGTGACGCCGGAGGCGCTGGTGGGGAAGACCCACACCGCCCCGGAGCCGCTGTTCTCCCGCGGCGCCGAGACGGCGACGTACCGGCCGACGACGGTGGTGCGGCTGCCGAACCGGTCGCCGTTCTCGACGGCACCGGGCACCCCGGCCGTGTTCTGGCTGAAGACCTGGGCCCCGGCCCCGGTGAGTCCCGCCGCGCTCCCCTTGAGGACGACGAAGGTCCCCCCGTCGGTCCGGTCGGCGAGGTCCTCGCCGGGGACTCCCGCGACGACGTCCGCGTACCCGTCGCCGTTCACGTCGCCGACCGAGACACCGCTGCCGAAACCGTCGCTGCTCTCCGCGGTCCCGGGGACGCCGGACGTGCTCTGCCCGATCAGCACGGCCCGGGACGCGAGGCCGCTCGCCGTGCCCCGGACCACGCCGACGAGGCCGCCGCCCGCCGCCGTGCTGCGGCCGAAGACGACGTCCTGGCGGCCGTCGCCGTCGACGTCACCGAGGGCGATGCCATCCGCGGAGACCGTGTCGGCGTAGGCGATGGACGGCCCCGCCACCAGCCCCTTCGCGGTGCCCCGGAACAGTCGCAGATGCGGTGGCGGGACCGACCCGCCGTCCGAGTCCCTCGAACCGCTGCTGACCACGAGGTCCGTCCTGCCGTCGCCGTCCACGTCGCCCGCCTCCATCGCGTACAGCCGGAGGCCGGGGTCCACGAGCGGACCGCTGCGGGCCGCCGCACCGGTACGGCCGAAGGGCCCGTAGAGCATGCGGTCGGCCGACGCCAGATCGAGGTGCCCGTCCCCGTCGAAGTCGCCCGCCCTGGTCTCCGACCGGCCCTCGCCGATGACGGAGGCGTCGATGAGCCCGCCCACGCTTCCCCACAGGACGGTGTGCCGCCCGGCGTCCCGCACGCTGCCGAGGTCCTCGCCGGGGGAGCCGACGACGAGGTCCGTGAAGCCGTCACCGTCCAGGTCGGCCGCCGTGAGGTCGGCGCCGAAGCGGTCGCCCGTCTCCGCCGTGCCGGGTATCCCGTAGCGGTCCTGGCTGATCACCTGCCGCTTGACCCCCTTGGGGCCGTCGGACATGCCGTAGACGACGGTGAAGTAGCCGGCGCCGGCCCGGCCGTTCACGGTGCCGCCCGGGGCTCCGATCGCGAAGTCGGGGTATCCGTCGCCGTCGAAGTCGGCCCGAACGGTGCCCGCGGCCCCGGTGGCGAGGGCGGCCGCGGGGGCACCCTCACCGTAGGACACCGCGGGGGTCGCCCCGGTCACGGCGACGACAACGGCGGCAGCGGCCACCGTGGCCGCGGACAGCTGGAATCTTCGAGACGACAAGGTGAACCCCTTGGGCTGGAGATCGGCGGTGGGCCGCGCTTCACGCACGCTCGGCAACCACCTTGACCCCCAGGGGGCATGAAGGGTTGTACGCCCTCCCTTCACCTCGGGTTCACCCGGCAGGACCGGGAGCCGGGACACCTCTCCGCCGACACCGACACCGCCGACACCGCCGCCGCCGCGGACACGGACGCGCACGCCGACACGGCAGAGAGCGAGGGCGGGCCGGGCCGGAGCCGTGCGGGACGGAGCGGGGTCGGGCGGAGCGGGCTCGTCTCCGGCCCGCCCCACCGACTGTCACCGTGCCCACATCGCCCACCCGCTCCGTGCGCCAGGGCGCCGTGGACGGGGGTGCCGCCCCGGCGCCCCCCTCAGCCCGCGGAGACGCGCAGCCTGATCGTGCGGGACTCGGGGCGCAGCGCGAACTCGGGCCGGACGTCCGGTCCGCAGGCGCGTGAGCCGAGCCCGTGCTGGGCCGCGTCGACGATCAGGTGCGTCGTCGTCGAGTCCGGCAGTTCGAAGGGGTGCGCGGCGCGGGCGATCTGCTGCGGGGTGTGGCGGCTGAGCGTGAAGCCGGGGCGGCGCCCGCGCAGGTCCGGCACGGCCGACAGGTGCAGCACCTCGGAGCCGGCGCTCGTCAGCGTCAGTTGGCGCACCTGGGAGCGGTGGCCGGTCTCCTGGGGGCGCGCGTAGTCGACGGACAGATCGCGGACGGCGGCGGAGAAGCGCCCGGTGCGGGCCGCGCGCAGGCTGTCGGGGTAGGACTCCAGCGGACCGAGGCCGAACCACTCGGCGCCGTCGACGGGGGCCGTGCCGTCGGGCAGGTCGAAGCGGATCCCGATCCGGGGCCACACCGTCCGCCAGCCGCGCGACGGCTCGATCTCGACCCGCAGTTCGAGTTCGTCACCCTCGACCGACCAGACCGTCTCCACCGTCACCGATGATCCGGAGTTCGCGGCGGAGACCTTGGAGACCGTGCGCAGGGCTTCGTCGGTGCGCTCCACGGACACCCGCCGCGCGGTGAGCCGGTCGAGGCCGTCGCGACGCCACAGTGCGGCCGCGGAGACCCCGGCCACGGCGGCGTCGCTCTCCTCCACCTCGTCGGACACGCCTTCGTCGTTGTCGGTCGGGGCCCGGAACAGCTCCAGCCGCGGACCCGTCACCGGCCGCCCGCCGAGCCGTACGAGGGACCCCTCGGCGAATTCGGCGATCCCGAGCGTCAGCGTGCCGTCGCTGTGCCGCCAGCCGGTACGGCGGCGGACACCGGGTACGGGACGGCGGGCCGAGCAGTCCAGCTGGGCCGTGGCGATCACATGCCCGGCGCTCGCCCAGGCCGTGTCGGCCGCCAGGACCGCGTCGACGGTGAGCCAGGTCTCCGCGTCGTGCGCCACCGGCACCTGCGGGAGCGGCACCCGCGCCGACTCGCCCGCCGCGACGACGGGGGACTTCAGGTCCCCGGAGTCCACGACCGTCCCGTCGTGCTCGACCCGCCAGCGGAGCCGCAGGTCGGAGGTGTCGGCCGAGTGGCGCAGACTGGTGATCGCGACGTGGCCGGTTCCGCTGTCGAAGGTGAACCGGACCGGCTGCGCGACCGCCTTGTACTCATGGAGACTCGGAGTCGGGACGTCGTCGCTCAGCAGCATTCCGTCCATGACGAAGTTGCCGTCGTGCACGGTCTCCCCGAAGTCACCGCCGTACGCGTAGTACGGGGTGCCGTCCGGCGTGGTGGTCAGGATGCCGTGGTCGCGCCACTCCCAGACGAAGCCGCCGTGCAGCCGGGGATACGCGTGCACCAACGCCTCGTACTGGTCGAGCGCGCCCGGTCCGTTGCCCATCGCGTGGGCGTACTCGCAGAGCAGGAAGGGCTTGGTGCGCTGCCGGGCGCTCTGCGCGGGGGTGCAGTTCATCAGCGGTGAACGTGAGGTGTCGCTTCCGATGCTCTCGGTCTCCGGCACCGACGCGTACATCCGGGAGTAGACGTCGGTGTACTCGCCGGTGTGGTCGCCCTCGTAGTGCACGGGGCGTCCGGTGTCGCGGGCGTGGACCCACGCGGCCATCGCGGCGAGGTTCCCGCCGGTGCCCGCTTCGTTGCCGAGGGACCAGATCACGACGCTGGGGTGGTTCTTGTCCCGTTCGACGGTGCGCCGGACACGGTCGAGGTAGGCCTCGCGCCACGCCGGGTCGTCGCTCGGATTGCCGACCCAGCCGACCGAGTCGAAGCCGTGCGTCTCCAGGTCGCATTCGAGGACGACCCAGAACCCGAGTTCGTCCGCGAGGTCGAGCAGCCGGGGGTGCGGCGGGTAGTGGCTGGTGCGGATCGCGTTGACGTTGAACCGCTTCATGCGGGCGAGGTCCTCGCGGGCGTGCTCCTCGTCGAAGACCCGGCCGCGCTCGGGGTGGGTCTCGTGGCGGTTCATCCCGTGGAACACGACGCGCCGGCCGTTGACCAGGAACCGGTCGCCGCGGATCTCGACGGTACGGAACCCCACGCGCAGGGCGACGCTCTCCGCCGCGCTGGACACGGTGACGTCGTACAGGCGGGGCTGCTCGGCCGACCAGGGTTCCACCGCGCCGGCCTCGAACGGGACCACCTCGTCCGGCGCGGTCCAGACGCGCTCGACGCCCAGTTCGGGGACGCGGAGGGTGACGGGGAACGCGGTCACGTCGGCGGTGATCTCCGGCTCGAACCGGCCCCGCCCGTCCTCGTATCCGGTGCGCAGCCAGACGTCCTCGATGCCCCCGGCCGGCCGGGCGATCAGGGTGACGTCGCGGAAGATGCCCGGCAGCCACCACTGGTCCTGGTCCTCGAGGTAGCTGGCCGCGGACCACTGGTGCACGCGTACGGCGACGACGTTGTCGCCCGGGCGCACGGACGACGTCACGTCGAATTCGTGGGCGAGGCGGCTGCCGCTCGCGCCGCCTATCTCCTCGCCGTTGACCCAGAGCCTGAAGAGCGACTCGACCCCGTCGAAGCGCAGTACGACGCGTTCGGCCTGCGCCCAGTCGGCGGGCAGGTCGAAGTGGCGCCGGTAGTCACCCGTGGGGTTCTCGTCCGGGACGTGGGGCGGGTCGACCGGGAACGGGTACTGCACGTTCGTGTAGATCGGGCGGCCGTAGGCTCCGTCGCCCTGGAGCACCCAGTGGGACGGCACCGGGATGCTGTCCCAGTCGCCGTCGTCGAAGCCTTCGGACGCGAAGTCCGCCGCCGCCGGAACCGCCGGCGACAGCCGGAACCGCCAGGGCCCGTTCAGCGAACGGGTGGGGGCGTCGGAGTGCAGCCATGAGCGCGCCGCGCGCAGCGCGCCCCGCCCCGGGGCGGTGTCCGAAACGTATGCGGAGTACTGGGAGGGCACTGGGTCACAACTCTTTCTTGCTGAACTACGGGGATCCGGGCGCCGGCTGTGTCCGCCGGCCCGGCCGATCGGGGCGTGGGCGCCCTCTTCGTACGTGGTCGCGGCGGGCTACCGGACCACGACGGTTCGGATCTCCCAGGGACCGAGGGCGAGTTCGAGTCCGTCGGCGACCGGGGTCGTGGACAGGGGGCGGCCGAGCAGGTCGACCGTGGTGGCTTCGGTGAACGGGCCGGTCACCCGGGCGGCCGACCCGGTGGCGCTCATGGCCACCAGCCGTAGTTCGGTACCGGCGCCGCGGTCCTCGTCGGTGACACGGCGGATGCTCGACACGAGGACGTCCGTGCCGTCGACCCGGACACCGGTGGCGGCGGGGGGCAGTCGGCCGTCCGCGGGTGCGGTCCCGCGGGTGACCAGTACGTCGTTGCGGAAGTCCTCGGCGAGGGCGACCGCGTTCGCGCCCTGCCAGCCGGTCGCCGAGGGCAGGACGGCGAACCGGTTCTCGACGCGCACGCCGAGATCCTGCGCGCCCGGAGCGGCGATCTCGCTGGCCGCCGGCTCGTCCCGCAGGGGGTGGATGTTGACGCTGATCGAGCCGATCGCGCGCAGCAGGGTGACGGCCAGTTCGGAGCCGTCGCCCACGAGTTCGTACTCGGAGGCGTGGTCGAGCAGGACGTTGGCGGCGCCGGCCGACACGAACGCGCTCGCGGGGAAGGTCGGGAGGGGGTATTCGCCCCAGCCGCCCTCCGCGGTGAGTCCGCGTTCGGTGACGGCGAACTGTCCGGCGGACGCGGACCCGGCCACCGGTTCGGGCAGCGGGACGTGGAAGCGGAGCCGGTGGTCCGCGGACTGGTTCAGGAACGACGTCGAGACGCGTACGAACGGTTCGCCCGCGCGCACCTCCACGAGCGTCTCCACCGGGGTCGGCACGGTGCGGGTGGCGCGTACGTCGCGCTCGGAGGAGAGGGCGGCGGGCCACTCGTAGACCCGGGTGACCCGGATCCGGGAGCGCAGCGGGCCGTTCTCCAGGAGTTCTGTGGTGACCTCGGCCGGCTCCGACACGAGCACGTCCCGGGCCGGCGGGGCGTAGTTGTAGCTGTCGCCGCGGTCACCGCCTTCGACGAGGCGGCCGACTCCGTACAGCACGGTGCCGTCGGTGCCGGTCACGTCCAGGGTGCCATCGGCGGCGACCGTGGCCTCGACCAGTCCGTTGGCCAGTGTGCGGTCCGTCGCCGTCGCGGGGGCGGTGGGGAGCCCGGGGGCGGTGCCCGCCGGTGCGACCCGGAAGCTGGTGAGGCCGGATGCGGGTACCTCGACGGGTACCAGCGCGGTCGCGCGGGCCTCCTCCAGGGTCAGCACCCGCCACTCCCCCGGGTGCGCGGCGGCCGCGGCGGCGACCTCGCGGCGCAGGATCAGCAGGTCGAACGGTCCGCTGCTGGGCACCTCGGCGAGGTGGAACACCAGGGAACCGGGGGTGAGTTCGTAGTGGTCGATGAGGCGGCCGAAGAGCTCGCGGCGGTGGATGCGGCGCAGGACGCGTTCGAGCTGCGAGGCGTCCATGCGTTCGTCGGCGAGCACGGTCGGGGCCTGGGAGACGAGCTGCACGGGGTGGACCGAGCCGTCGTCGGAGGTCGCGACGAGCACGGTTCCCTCGGGCGGGGCGACGACGTCCACCTCGGCCAGGGCGGTGCGCGGGAACGGCAGCGGGTTGGCGACCAGGTGGCCGTCGCTCGGTACCCGGGCGGCGGGCTCGGCGAGGGCCGCGTCGCGGACCGCCCGCGCGGTCTGCGCGGCCTCGGCGAGACGCGCCTCGACCTGGTCGGAGGTCTCGTCGGTGCCGGAGCCGACGACCGAGTCGTGCGCGGAGGACTCGATGATCTTGTGCCAGGCGAGGGACAGGAAGGGCGAGTCGTCGCGCCGGGACCAGAGGGCGTTCATCCGCTCGGCGTGGTCGACGGTGCGCTCGGCGACGGCCATCCGCTGCTTGAGCGCGAGCCGCACGGAGAGCACGCCGGGTAGGATGTTGCCGCGTACGTGGCTGCGCAGTTCGCCGGTGACGACGGCGGAGACCTCGTCGCGCACGTGCTCACGGATGTACTCGTCGAGGGTGGCGATGGTGATGGCGCGCTCGTCGCTGGACGCGCGCCGCAGCCAGGCCGCGAGCCGCGGGTCGGGCGCGTTGTGGTCGGTGCCGGCCATGGCGAGCAGCGGGTCGCCGCCCCAGCGCCCGGCGGTCATCTCGGCGTACTCGCCGAGGGCGCGTCCGATCTGGTCGGGTACCAGCAGGACGTCGAGGCCGTTGTCGTAGCCGTCGAAGAGGAACTCGGTGCGCACCTCGGAGCCGTCGGGGGCGCGCCAGCGGAAGGCGTGGCCGTCGACGGAGCCGGGGACACCGCGCCACAGCGCCGCGTGCTCGATCCCGGCGCGGGCCAGGATCTGCGGCATCTGCGCGACGTGGCCGAACATGTCGGGCAGGTAGCCGATGGGCATGGATCCGCCGAGCTCGGCCGCGGCCGCCCAGCCCATCTGCAGGTTGCGCACGATGGTCTCGCCGGAGCAGAGGAACTCGTCGAGCAGGATGAGCCACGGGCCGATGGCGAGCTGCCCGCCCGCGACGAGGGCCACGACGCGGTCGCGGTTCTCCGGGCGCATCTCCAGGTAGTCCTCGATCGCGGCCATCTGCCCGTCGACGGTGAACCGGAAGTCCGGGTTCGCCTCGGCCGTCTCCAGCACGGTGTCGAGGGCGGTGACGAGGCGGTGCCGGAACACCTGGAAAGGCTCGTACCATTCCCGGTCCCAGTGGAAATGGGGCACGAAAACGGCGGAGTCGGCGGAGTTCTGCATGGCGCGAGCGACCTTCTCTTTACGGGTGACGCGGCGGGGGGGGGAGGCGATCGGGGTGCGTGGTGCCGGAGGGCGTCGGAGGCGGGTCCGGGTCACTTGAGGGCGCCGGAGGCGAGTCCGGTGCGCCAGAACCGCTGGAGGAGCAGGAAGAGGATGATCACGGGAACGATCGAGACCAGTGAGCCGGTGATCACCGATTCCTGCAGGAGGGGGGCGCGGGCGGTCTGGCCGTTCCACTCGAAGAGACCGAGGGTGATCGGGAAGAGCGACTCCTTCTGCAGCATCACCATCGGGAGGAAGAAGTTGTTCCAGATCGCCACGAACTGGAACAGGAAGATGGTCACCAGCGAGGGCGCCATCAGCCTGATCGCCACCGAGAAGAAGGTGCGGAACTCACCGGCGCCGTCCAGCCGCGCCGATTCGAGGATCTCCTCGGGTACGGAGGCGGAGGCGAAGATACGGGCGAGGTAGACCCCGAACGGGCTGACGATGCTGGGCAGGAAGACCGCGAGGTAGGTGTTGACGATCCCGGTCGCGGAGAACAGCAGGAAGAGCGGGAGCGCGAGCGCGGTGGTGGGTACGAGGACGCCGCCGAGGATGACGGAGAACAGGAACTCGCGGCCCCGGAAACGGAACTTGGCGAGCGCGTAGCCGCACAGCGCCGAGATCAGGGTTCCGACAGCGGCTCCCAGGACCGCGTAGATCACGCTGTTGAGCGCCCACTTCAGGAAGATGCCGTCGCTGCGGCTGAAGAGGGTGCTCAGGTTGCTGAACAGGTCGAAGTGCGAGAGCGCCAGACCGTTGGTGGAGGCGAGGTCGCTCTGGGGCTTGGTCGCCGCGACCACCAGGAAGTAGACCGGCAGCAGGAAGTAGATCGCCAGGAGGAGCATCAGCGCCATCGCGGCGGTGCGGCTGGCGCGGCTTTCGCGGATCAGGTTCTGGTTGCTCACAGTCCGGCCTTCTTCGAGGTCAGTCGCATGAAACCGAAGCTCAGGACGAAGGTGATGACGGCGATGACCACGGAGATCGCGGCTGCCTGCTGGTAGTTGTTCCCGGAGGCCACCGCGTACGCGAGCATGTTCGGTGTGTAGGTGCTGGAGATGTTCGAGGAGATCTGCCGCAGGACGGCCGGCTCGGCGTAGAGCTGCAGGGTGCCGATGATCGAGAACACCGTGGTGAGGATGATCGACGGGGCGATGATCGGGACCTTGATCTGCCACGCGATCTTCCAGTTGCTCGCACCGTCGAGCTTCGCGGCTTCGTAGAGCTCCTGCGGGATCGACTGCAGTGCCGAGAACATGATCAGCATGTTGTAGCCGGTCCACAGCCAGGTGGAGACGTTCGCCGCCGACCAGAGCACGGCGCCCGGACCGAGGAAGTCGGGGTGGAGCCCGACGCCCTTGAGACCGTCGACCAGGGGGCTGATCTGCGGCGAGTACAGGTAGGACCACATGATCGCCGCGATCACACCGGGCACGGCGTACGGCATGAACGCCGTGATCCGGAAGAACGACTTGACCTTCAGCAACGGGGTGTCGAGCAGCAGCGCCATGATCAGCGCGACGAACAGCATGACCGGTACCTGGACGACGCCGAACAGTCCGATGCGTCCGATGCTGGACCAGAACTCGTCGTTCTGGAACACCTTCGTGTACTGCTCGAAGCCGCCGAAGGTCGTGTACGAGGTGCCGTACTGGCCGCCGGTGCGGCGCACGACGAGGAAGCTCTGCCAGAGCGCGTAGCCGACGGGGACCAGGTAGAAGAGCACGAACGGGAGGAAGAACGGGGTGAGGAACGCGGCGATGGTGCGGGCCCGGGGGCCGCCGCCGCGGTGACGGCGGCGGCCCCCCGTGGACTCCACCACGCGGGTCGCGCGGGGTGCGATGTCGGTCATTCCTCGGTCACTTGCCCGCGGTCGCCGGGATCGCCTGGTCCTTCATCGACTTCAGCGCGGTCGCCTGGGCGGCCGAGAGCGCGTCGTCGAGCGTGCCCTTGCCCGCCGTCGCCTTGGCCATCGCGTCCTGGAGCGACAGGTTCACCGTCTTCTGGGTCGGGCCCCAGGAGAAGTCGGTGTCGATGTTCTTGGACGAGTCGGCGAAGACGTCGAAGATCTTCTCGTTGTTGTAGTACGGGACGCCCTGCGAGAGCGCGGGAAGCTTCGAGCCGGCGGTGGCCGCCGGGTAGAGGCCGCCCAGCTTGTTCTCCAGCGCGAGCGCCTCGGGGTCGGTGTTCAGCCAGGAGTTGAACTTGACCGACTCGTAGAGGTGCTTGTTGCCCTTCATGAACGCGACGGTGGAACCGCCCCAGTCGCCCGACGCGGGGTTCGAACCCCAGGTCGGCATGGGGACGATGGACCACTTGCCGGCCTGGTCGGGCAGGTTGTCGCGGAACATGCTGTAGCCCCACGCGGCGCCGACGTAGCTGGCGATCTGGTCCTTCTGGTACGCCGTGTACATCTGGGTCGAGCCGTGGGCGAGGTCGGTGCGCACGAGCTTGGCGTCGATCAGCTTCTGCCAGTAGTCGGCGACCTGCTTGCTCTGGTCGGAGGCGACCGACACGTGCCACTTGTCACCGGAGTACTGGTACATCTGGGCGCTGTTCTGCCAGAGCAGTCCGTTGAACGCCTCGGCGTTGTTCGGGTCGAAGAACGTGATGCTCAGTCCGGGGTCGGCCTTGTGCAGCTTCTGCGCGTCCGCCGCGTAGTCGTCCCAGGTCTTGGGGATGTCCAGACCGTGCTTCTTGAAGATGTCGCTGCGCACGTAGAGCGCCATCGGGCCGGTGTCCTGCGGGAAGGCGAAGACGCCGGTGCCGCCGAAGCTGGCCTGGGACCAGGTCCAGGGCACGAACGCGGACTTGGCGGCGGTGGCCGCCGAGCAGGCCGAGGCGTCCACGAAGGCGTTCTGGGTGCGCAGGAAGGGGAGTTCGTCGTAGCCGACCTGGGCGAGCTCCGGCGCCTTGCCCGCCTTGAGGGCGTTGCCGATGGTGCCGTACTGGTCGTTGGAGATGTTCTTCATCTGGACCTGGATGTCCGGGTTCTTCTTGTTCCACAGGGCCACGACCTTGTCCATGCCCGGAACCGTGTTCCAGTACTGGAGGGTGACCTTGCCCTTCGCGGGCTCGCAGGAGGCCGCGGATGCATCACTCGACGGAGCGGGCGACGAACACCCGGCGAGTACGACGACGCCGGCTGCCGCGGCGACGGCGGCGAGGCGGATGCGCGTGACTGTGTTGCTCATATCTTCCGTTCCAGAGAACGACTAGCGACGACGCTAGGCGGGTCGACGTTGACACCTCAGGCGTGAAGCCTTCTGGTTGGAATGGCGGGCACGGTGTCGGCTCGAACGCCGGGCGCCGTGATGGGACTCAGCAACCTTGGGGAACCTTGGAGCGCGTTCCCGTGAGCGTTCCCGTGAACGTTCACGGGAACGCTCACGGGAACGTGGTGAAGTGTTCGGAAGTCTGCGCTCCGGCGCGTTCGAGTGTCAAGACTTTCGAGTCGTGCACGAGTCCGGCAGGTTACGCGGAGCCGCCCAGCCGCAGCTCGGCGCGGACCACCAGGTCGTCCTCGGCGAGCGGACTCGCCCCGGTCAGCAGCCGTGCGACCTGCTCGATCGCGAGCGCGCCGAGCTTGCGCGTGTCCAGGGCGACGCTGGCCAGCGGGGGCTCGACGAGCGCGCCCAGCTGCAGCCCGTCGAAGCCGATCACGGCCAGGTCCTGCGGGACGCTCCGGCGGAGCCGGCGTGCCTCGCGCAGGACGCCCATCGCGATGATGTCGTTGAAGGTGAAGACCGCGGTGACGTCGGGGTGGGCGTAGAGCAGGGCCCTGAGCGCCGCGCCGCCGCCGTCGGCCGACTGGTCGGCGCCGACCACCACGTCGGCGTCGATCCCGTGGGACTCGGCGGCGGCCGTGAACCACTCGCGGCGGATGCTGGGGTCGACGCGGCCGTGGTGGTCGAGCATGCCGATCCGCGTGTGTCCCGCCGCGACCAGGTGCGCGACCGCGGCGTGCACGCCTTCCTCCCCGTCGATCCGGATCGAGCTGAACCGGGCGGTGTGGTGCTCACGGCCGATGAGCACCACCGGCATGCCCCGGGTGAACAGCTGGAGTTCGTCCTCGGGGCAGCTGAAGTATCCGACGACCGCGTCCACCTGCGAGCTGATCACCTGGAGGGTGCCGCGTTCCTCTTCGGCCCGGTCCGCGGTGTCGTACACGACGACGTGCCAGCCGCGCGCCCGCGCCGCCTCCAGCGCGGCCGCGGCGACCTCGGTGAAGAAGGGGTTGAGAAGGTCGGGTATGACCAGCCCGATGGTGGTGGTGTCCTGCCGGACCAGTCCGCGGGCGAACCGGCTGGGCCGGTATCCGAGCGCGCGGGCGGCGTCGAGGACCCGTTGTTTGGTGGAGCCGTCGATCTCGTCCTTGTCGTTCAGCGCCCTCGACACGGTCTGCCGGGACACCCCGGCGGACCGGGCGACGTCATGGATCGTGACTTTCCGGGGCTCCCCCGACACCGACGAGGACACCATCGCCCACCTCCTGCTGCCAGCGGACGCCGATGCGCCCGCAGGGCCCCGAGTATGCCTGTGCCTGCCACGAACGCGCGAGGTCAGGTCTCCGCACGACCGGCGGTGACGTCGTCCCGCCGGGCCGTCACCCCTCCGGCCGGTGGCCGACGGAGACATGACGGAGGCGGACGTACACGGACCCGCGCCGTCGGACACGGCCGGCCGCGGGCGGGGGCTTCAGGTGGGCGCGGCGCGGTCACGGACCGGACGGCACGGGTGGGTGGCGTGGCAGCCGGACCAGGAAGCGGGTGTCGCCCGGCTCGGAGGTGACGGACAGGTCCCCGTGGTGTTTGCCGGCCACGATCCGCCACGCGACGTACAGGCCGAGGCCCGCGCCGGCACCGGCCTTCTTCGTGGTGAAGAACGGTTCGAAGATGCGGGTCGTGAGTTCCTCCGGCACACCGGTGCCGGTGTCGCAGACGTCGACGCCGACCCAGTCGGCGTCATGGCTGGTGCGGATCGTGAGGGTGCCGTGCCCGCCCATCGCCTCCACCGCGTTGCCGATCAGGTTCGTCCACACCTGGTTGAGTTCGGCGGGGCGACCCGGCACCCGGGGCAGCGCGGGGTCGTACGCGCGGACGACACGGACGCCCCGGCCGATCGTGTCGCCCAGCACCAGCAGCGTGCTGTCGAGCAGTTCGTGGACGTCCATGACGCGGTCCGGAGCCCTGTCCAGCTGGGCGTACCCCTTGGCGGCGGTGACGAGCGCCGAGACACGGGTGGTGGCCTCCTCCACTTCCGCGGTCAGCAGCCGGGTGTCGGCCGAGGAGTGCAGCCACCGCAGGGCGTCCGCCAGCGTGCCGGGGTCGGACACGCTCCGCGCCACCCGTTCGAGCCACTCCGTGCCGAGTCCCGCCTGGGCGAACGTGGACGCCAACTCCCAGCCGTCCGGGACGTCATGGGCCGCCAGCCAGTCCGCCAGCTCGTCCTCCCGGGCCGTCGCCTCCAGCGGGCCGGGGAGCGTCGGCCGGGCCGGCCGGACCGAGATCTCCTTCTGCAGGGCGACGAGACGTACGAGGGTCTCCTTGTCGCCCGCCGCGACCGCCTCGAGCGCGTCGTACATGTCGGCGATCCGCCTCCGCAGGGAGGCGTTGGCGCGCACGGCGGCCGCGGCCGGATTGTTGAGCTCGTGCGTGAGCCCGGCCGCCAGCGAGCCGAGCGCGAGCAACTGCTCACGCCGGCCCGCCTCCAGCTGGACGTTCTTGAGGTTGAAGAAGAGCCCCTCCAGCAGATGGAGCGCCATCGGGAACCACGCGTGCATGAGCAGCCCGTACAGCTCGGCGTCGAGCAGGTACAGGCGGGTGGGGGCGAGCACCCGCAGTGAATTGTCGTAGATCTGCGGGACACGGTCGCCGAGGACCGCCCGCCAGGCGCCCGCGTGGACTCCCGGCTGGTCGGTCCGGCTGAGCTCCACGTCCTCGTCGCCCACGCGCCGGTACAGGGCGACATAGCCTTCGAGCAGCACGAAGAAGCACCGCGCGGGCTCGCCCTCCCGGTAGGCGAACCCCGGCTCGAACACCTCGACGTGCCCCTTACCGCACAGCACGTCGAGCTGGTCGTCGGTCAGGTCCTCGAAGAGGAACAGGGCACGGAGTTCGTCGCGGTCGCAGGCCACGTGTTCGCGCGGAGCCGTCATGTCCACTCCAGATCCCGGTGCGACGCGGTCCGATCGGCGGGGGAGGCTTTCGGCGTCTTCAGTATCGCGCCCCGCTCCCGCCGGGACATCCGCAGACCCGGGAGCGGACGGCGGGCGGCGGATCAGGCGGTGACCTCCCGGCTCACCTCGGCCCAGTCGTCGAGGTCGGCGAGCCTCGCGGTGAGAGCGGCCCGCATGTCGTTCTCGGCCTGGGCTCCCAGAGCGATGCGCAGCGGCGGCTCGGGAGCGTCGGCGACGGTGAGCAGGGCGCGGGCGGCCTTGGCGGGGTCGGCGAGGGCGGCGGCCGGCAGGTCCCCCAGGGCCTTCTGCACGGCCCTGACCGTCCCGTCGTAGTCCTCCTCGGTCTCGGCGAAGTCGAGGTTGGCCAGGAAGGACGTGGCGACCGGGCCGGGTTCGACGAGGGTGACCTTGATGCCGAGCGGGGAGACCTCGCCCACGAGTGCGTCGGTCAGTCCTTCGACGGCGTACTTGGTGGCCGCGAGCAGTCCGACGCCCGGGTGCGCCAGCTGTCCGTAGAGCGACGATCCCTGCAGGATGTGGCCGCCGCGCTGGCGGCGGAGTACGGGCAGGACCGCACGCAGGACGTTCAGGACTCCGAAGACGTTGGTGTCGAAGACGGCGCGGGCCTGGGCGTCCGACGCCTCCTCGACGGCGCCGAACAGGCCGTATCCGGCGTTATTCGCCACGAGGTCGATGCGGCCGAACGCCGAGACGGCCGCGTCGACGGCGGCGCGCACCGCGTCCTCGTCCCGGACGTCGGCACCGAGGCCCCTGAAGGTGGCGGGGAAGTCCGCGGCGAGCCCGTCCAGGCTCCCGGCGGTACGGGCGACGCCCGCGACGCGGTCACCGCGGTCGAGGGCCGCTCTGGCCAACGCACGGCCGATGCCGGACGACGCTCCGGTGATGAACCAGGTTCGAGGCTGCCGGGAGGCGCCGCTGTCATGCGTGTCATGGGTCATGGTTATAAGCATAAGCACTTAGCTCGCAACGACTCAAGCTCAGTCGGACCCGAGTTGTGACGTAATCCGTTTAGCGCACAGCCGGGCGAGCTCCGCGAAGTCGTCGTGGCGGCGGACGGTCCCGTGCGGCGGCACATCGGGCACACATGGTCCGGAGGGCACTTCGCTGCAGGACGATGCTCCGGCGCCCAGCGGTCGGCGCCCGCGGCACACACAGGCCTCGTCCGAGACGTCTCGGACGAGGCCTGGTCACCGCACGGGGTGGGAGGGGCGTCAGCTGTCGACGACTCTCCCGGAACGCCGCCCGCGCGGAGCGACGAGGGGATCACCGGGCCGGTCGACCGAGGTGGCCCGGACTCAGCCGGCCTGGGCCTTCTTGCGCTGCCGGTAGGCACGCATGGACACCTGCGAACCGCAGGCCGAGCCGCAGTAGACGGCGGACCCGTTGCGGGTGCGGTCGAAGAAACCGAAGTGGCACGGCTGGTTGCGGCAGGCCTTGAGGCGGGTCCAGGCTCCGCTCTGGGCCAGCAGGGTGACGGTCGCGAGCACGCTCCCGAACGCCCCGGGCACCCCTGTCTGCTGCGGCAGGAGCGAGGCGCCGTCGGCCCTGATGACGGGCACGAGCGGATGGCGGGTGGCCACCTGCCGCACATGCCCCTCGGCCAGCCGCACGGCCCCGGCATCGAGGGTCTCGTCCCGGGAGTGGGCCAGCAGCAGCGTGACCAGCGCGTCTCTCAGCTCCCTCGCCGCGGCGGCGTCGGCGGGCGTCACCTGTTCATCCTCGACGGGGAAGTCGTTCTCGGACAGCCACCGCGCCAGCGCCCCGGCGTCCCCGAACCGTTCGACACGGCCTCCCGCGTCCGCGTGCGTGTTGACGAACTCCAGCACCAGGTCGACTCCGTCCGGCGGCTCCAGTGGGCTGCGCTCCGCCTTGCCCTGCCCCATGCCGAGTCCTTTCGGTGACCTGCCCTGACAATGAGCGAATGCCATTAGGGAGCAACATATTCCCGCTACCCCGCGCTCCTCGTCAGGGTCATGGTACTGAACGGTCCCTCCCTCGCCTGTTTGACCTTGACACCGTGACAAGGTCTTCACTGCGTGCCATGGAGGTGGTCTCGATGGTGGTCACGGGGCACGGCGCGGGCCTGGGCGAAGTCCAGGGCAGGGGCAACGACAAGGGTGCGGACAGGGATACGGGGGCGGGTGCGGTGCGTGGGCCGGCGGACGGCCGTTCGTCGGTGCGGCTGCGGGCCGCTCTGGAGGCCGGCTCGGCGCCCGACCCGCGGTTCGTCGACGGGCTCGTCGAGCGATGCGCGGTCGAGCCCGACTTCTTCGTCCGCGACATGCTGACCTGGGCGCTGACCCGGCACCCGGTGTCCCTGACACTTCCCGCGCTGGTGCGCGAACTCGGTTCGGAACGTCCTCAGGCGCGCAGCCAGGCACTCCACACGCTGTCCAAGATCGGGGACCCCCGGGCGTGGCCGGCGATCACTCCGGCGCTCCTCCACGACGCCGACCACGAGGTGGCGCGGAGTGCCTGGCGGGCGGCGGTCGTGCTCGTCCCGGAAGGCGGGGAACCCGCACTGGCCGAGGCGTTGGCGACCCGGCTCGGGCGCGGCGGACGGGAGACGCGGCTGAGTCTCAGCCGGGCCCTGGTCGCGCTGGGTGAGGCCGTACTGCCCGCCCTGCGTGCCGCCGAGGCGGCCGCCGACCCCCGCGTGCGCGTGCACGCGCTCGCGACACAGGAGCTGTTGCGCGACCCGGACACCGGATTCGAGTCCGCGATCGAGGAGGCGAAGCGCGCCGTGGCCCTCGGCGTGTCCGGACAGGAGGGACCATGAGGCGTGTTGATCGGTGAGGTGGCGCGCAGGTCCGGGGTCAGTGCCCGCATGCTCCGGCATTACGAGTCGCTCGGTCTGGTCCGTCCTTCGGGCCGTACCGGGTCGGGCTATCGGGAGTACTCCACGGAGGACATCCGGCGGATCTTCCATGTCGAGAGCCTGCGGTCGCTGGGCCTGTCGCTGCGGGAGATCGGGCGCGCGCTCGACGATCCCGGTTTCGCGCCCGCGGCCCTCGTCGGTGAACTCGTCGGCCGGACCCGTGAACGCATCGCGGCGGAGACCGAGTTGCTCACCCGGCTCGGCAGGATTCACGCCGCGGACCCGGGCGGCTGGGAGGACGTCCTCCAGATCGTCGCGCTCCTGCGCGCACTGGAGTCGACGAGCGCCGACGCGCGGCAGCGCGCGGCCCTCTCCTCGGCCGGCGAGGTGCCAGTGCCGGTGGAGGCCCTGGTCGAGGCGGTGTTGAGCGAGACGGAGCCGAACGTGGCCGGTGCCCTGCGCTGGGCGCTGACGCGATCGGGTGGCGACGGCACGGAGTTGCTGGCGCGGGGCCTCGGTTCGCCCGGGGCCGTGGTGCGGGAACGTGCCGTCCGGTCCCTCGCCGAGATGCCCGGTCCCGAGGCGACCGCCCACCTGCGGAACGCGCTGGGCGACTCCGACGCCGTGGTCCGCGGGTACGCGGCTCTGGCGCTCGGAGCGCGGGGGGTGGACGAGGCGGTGCCGGTGCTCGTCGACATGATCGTGGAGGGAAGGAACGACACCGACGCCGCCGACGCGCTGAGCGCCCTGGCGGTCGACACCGCGACGGCGGACCGGATCACCGGCAGGCTCGTGGACCGGCTCGCCCACAATGCCACCGGAGCACCCGCACGCGGACGGCTGACCCAGGCGCTGGCGGACCTCCCCGGCACGAGGGCGTCGCGTGCCCTCGCAGAGCTCTCGCAGGACGCGGACCGCGCCGTCGCCCTGACCGCGACGTACCTACTCCGGCTGCGCGACGTACGGTGACGGATCCCGTCGGCTCCGTAATGTGACGCACCATCAGTGTCTCTCCCCGAAAGGCCGCATGACACACGGTCACCTGTCCCGTTGACCTCGCCAGGTGAGACACGAGGACCGGTCTCCCCGGCCGCCCCACGGGCTGAGGGACGGGGTGACCGGCCGGTGGCCGCGGGCAGGGCCGGCCCTCCGCCCGCCGTCCGCCATCCGCCGCCGCGGGCGCGGGCATGGGGTGGGGCGGGTGATGGCTGGCGGGAAGGCCGCGGCCGGCCCGGCGAGGACGACCGGCCGCGGCCTCCCGGGGCCGCCCCGCCCGCTCCGGAGGGCGGGGCGGCGGACCCGGAGGTCAGGTCAGCAGGACGGCCTTGCCCCGGTTGCGGCGCGCCTCCAGGTCGGCGTGCGCGGCGGCTGCCCCGTCGAGCGGGTACGTCCGCCAGACGGGCAGGGTGAGTCCGCCCGCGGCGGCCGCCCGGACGACCTGCGGCAGGAAGGTTCCGTCGTCGGTGCTTCCGGCGCTGAAGCGGACGCCGTGCCGCGCGGCCGAGAGGTCGGCGACGGTCAGGACGTGCGCGCGGTCGCCGGTCAGGCCGACGGAGTCGGCGAGGACACCGGCGCCCGCGGCGTCGAGGACACGGTCGACCCCCTGGGGCGCCGCGGTCCTCACCCGCCGGGCCCAGCCCTCGCCGTAGCCGACCGCCACGGCCCCGAGCGCGGTGAGACGCTCCAGGTCGTGCTCACCGGCCGTGCCCACGACGGTGACGCCCCGGGCGAGGGCCAGCTGCACCGCGACGGTGCCCACGCTGCCGCCTGCCCCGTGGACGAGCAAGGTGTCTCCCGCGCGCAGGTCCAGCAGGCCGAGCACGCGGAACGCGGTCGCACCGACCGTCACCAGGGACGCGGCGACCTCCCACGACAGCGCCGCGGGCCTGGCCACCGGCCGCTCCAGCAGCGCGTACTCGCCGTAGCCGCCCCCCACGGTGGCACCGAGGACCTCGTCGCCCACGTCCGCGTCCGCGCCCGCTCCGACGGCGTCGACGACACCGGACGCGTCCAGGCCGGGCACCACGGGGAAACGGACCGGGACGGCGTCGGCCATCAGGCCGGAACGGATCTTCAGGTCGAACGGGTTCACGGAGGCGGCGCGCACCCGGATCCGGACCTGTCCGGGTCCGGGCTCCGGCGGGGTCACCTCCGACAGCCGGAGCACCTCGGGCGTGCCGTACTCGGAGAAGGTGATCGCTTGGGACATCAGGAACTCCCGGGTAGGGGTGAGCGGCGGGGCGGCCCGACAGGGGCGCCGCTCAGGCGGTGAGGGTGGGGTAGTCGGTGTAACCGCGGTGGTCCCCGCCGTAGAAGGCGGACGGGTCCGGCGCGTTGAACGGACCGCCCGCGGCCAGGCGCCGGGGCAGATCGGGGTTGGCGAGGAACAGCGCTCCGTAGGCGACCATGTCCGCGCTCCCGTCCTCGATCAGGCCGAGCGCGGCGGGGCCGGTGGCGTCGGGGTGGGTGAACGGGTTGAGGACGAACGTGCCGGGCCATTCCTTGCGCAGCCGTGCGGTCAGCGCGGTGTCGGGGCCCTCCGAGAGATGCAGATAGGCGAGACCCGCGCCGGCGAGCCGGTCCAGCAGTGCCCCGTAGACCTCGGCCGGGTCGTCCTCGACGATGTCGTTGTACGGGTTGCCGGGCGAGATGCGCAGACCGACGCGCGTGCCGCCGATCTCCCCGGCCACAGCGGTGACGACCCCGACGGCGAAGCGGATCCGGCCCTCGGTGGATCCGCCGTAGGCGTCCGTGCGGTGGTTGGTGTTGTCCGCGAGGAACTGGTGGAGCAGATAGCCGTTGGCGCCGTGGATCTCCACGCCGTCGAATCCGGCCTCGACGGCGTTGCGCGCCGCGGTCACGAAGTCGGCGACGGTCTGCCGGATCTCCGCCTCGCTCAGCTCCTTCGGTGTGACGAAGTCCCGCGGTCCCTCGTGGGTGTGCACGCGGCCCCGGGCGGCGACCGCCGAGGCACCGACCGGTGTCAGGCCGTCGGGCAGCAGACTCGGGTGACCGATCCGGCCGGTGTGCATCAGCTGCGCGAAGATCACCCCGCCCTCGCGGTGCACGGCGTCGGTGACCGTCCGCCATGCCCTCACCTGGCCCGGCGTGTGCAGACCGGGGGTGTCGGGGTAGCCCTGGCCGACGGGTGAGGGCTGGACGCCCTCGGTGACGATCAGCCCGGCACCGGCGCGCTGCGCGTAGTAGGTCGCCATCAGTTCCGTCGGTTCGGCGCCTGGACCGTAGGCGCGGCTGCGGGTCATCGGCGCCATCACGACGCGGTTCGCGAGGCGGGTACCGCCCAGGACGATCGGGTCGAAAGCAGTGGTCATGCGTCGCTCCCTCGGGACAAGTGGTGCTCCTCGGGCCGGGCGCGCCGTGGCTCGCCCCGTCCGTTTACTGTCTGGACAAGTAAAACACCTGTCCGGACAGTAAATGCCATCGAGGGCCTCCGGAGGGGCGAAAGTGAAGCAACTAACAGCCATCTGGCTGGGGTGTTGTGGCACTTGCCGAGTCGCAAGCTCAGGGGAAAGGGCGGCGGAGGGTAGAGTTCTGCTGTCCAAACAGGAGAGTGAGGAAGTCATGACCGAGTCCACGCCGGAAGCCGGACAGAGTTCCGGGGTGCCGGAGGAGAAGGCCACCGTGCCGGTCCCCGGCGCGGCCGGCAGCGGACCGATCAGTCACGCGATCTTCCGGCTGGCCCGGCTGCACCGCATGTTCGCGGGCCAGCTGCTGCGCCGCATCGGTCTGCACCCGGGCCAGGAGCTGGTCATGATGCATCTCTGGGAGCTCGGCCCCCAGCGCCAGATCGACCTGGTGCGGCTGCTGGACTCCGACGCCGCCACGATGACGCGTACCGTCCGCCGCCTCGAACAGGCGGGCTTCGTGCGCCGCCGCCCCTCCCCCACCGACAAGCGCGCCTCGCTCATCGAACCGACGGCGGCCAGCCATGCCCTGCGCCGGGAGGTGGAGCGGGTCTGGAGCCAGTTGGAGGGCCTCTCGACCACCGGGCTCTCCGACGACGAGTGCGCCGACACCCTCGCCGTGCTGGAGCGCCTGGAGCGGAACCTCGTACGAGCCGCCGCACACCCCGTGGACCCGGACGCGGGCCGCCAGGGAGCGTAGGGGCGCGCAGGGCCGGCACGCAGGGCCGGCACGCAGGGCCGGCACGCAGGGCCGGCACGCAGGTCGCGGCGCGCGGGGCACGGCACGCAAGGCGCGGCACCCAAGGCACGGACCGGCCCGTCGAGCGCCTCGCGGGTGTCCGGCAGGCCCCGCGCCTCCGCACGGGCCTGCCGCTCACGCCCGGTGCCGGGCCCCGGGGTCACCAGGGGATGACGCCGGCGTCCTCGGCGAACGAACCGGTGGGGCCGTCGTCGGGCAGCGTGGCGAGCCGGATCGCCGTGGCCGCGCCCTGCTCCGGGGTGCGGGGGCCGTGGAAACCGGTGAAGTCGGTCGCCACCAGCCCCGGACAGGCGGCATTGACCAGGATGTTCGTACCGGCGAACTGCCGGGCGTACTGCACGGTGACGGCGTTGAGGAACGTCTTCGACGGCGAGTACGCCGCCATGACGGGGCCGATCTCGATGTCCGGGTCCGCCTGCCGGGTCAGGGAGGCGACGGCGCTGGAGACGTTCACGACGCGCGGTGACGCCGAGCGCCGCAGCAGGGGCAGCATCGCGTTGGTCACCCGGATGACACCGAGGACATTGGTCTCCACGACCGTACGGACCACGCCGAGGTCGAGCGTGGTCGGATCCTGCACCCAGCCCGGCCCCATCTCCCCTGATATTCCGGCGTTGTTGACCAAGACGTCGAGGCGCCCGGCCTGCCGCTCGACCAGTTCCACGGCCTCGGCCACGCTCGCGTCGGACGTCACGTCCAGTGCCACCCCGAACGCGTCCACGCCGGCGGCGCGCAGCTTCCGCACGGCGGTCTCGCGCCGTCTTTCGTCGCGGGCTCCCACCCCCACACGGTGTCCGAGCGCGCCCAGTCCGGCCGCGATCGCGTATCCGATTCCCTTGTTCGCGCCGGTCACCAGCGCGGTCTTCGTCTCGCTCATGCCGTCGATCGTCGTCCGCGCACACGCGGCGCATCCAACACCGATACGGTGCCCTGTGATACCCGACGGGTATCACAGCGGAGGTAGGCTTCCGCCATGGACACCCTGGAGACCCGCGAGCTGGCGTACTTCATGGCCGTGGCCGAGGAGTTGCACTTCGGCCGTGCCGCGGAGCGCCTCGGCATGGCCCAGCCGCCACTGTCCCGGGCGATCCAGCAGCTCGAACGGCGGCTCGGCGTCCGCCTGTTGACCCGCAACCGCCGCGGTGTCTCCCTGACCGGCGCGGGTGAGGTGCTGCTCCACGAGGGCCGCGCGGCCCTCGACGCGACCACGGCCGCCGCGCGCCGCACCCGTCGCGCCGGTGGCGCCGGCCGGCCGGACGGCTCCCGCAACCGCCTGGTCCTGGCGGTGAAGGCCGCCGCGTCCCACGAGCTGCTGCAGCGGATCCTCGACGCCTACGCGACCGAGCCCGGCGCCGCCGAGATCGAGGTGATGCCGTGCGGCATGTGCGAGCAGGAGGAACTGCTGCGGGACGGCCGCGCCGACGCGGCTCTCATGCACGCGCCGTTCAACTCGCTCGCCGGGTTCGACAGTGAGCCGCTGCTGACGGAGGGGCAGATCGCCGTCCTGCCCGCCCGGCACCCCCTCGCCGCACGCGAGTCGCTCTGCCTGGCCGACGTGGAGGACGTCCCCGGTCTTCCGCGCGCACGCTGGCCCCGCGACGGCGTCTACCGGCCCGGCCCGGGTCCCGAGGTCCACGACCAGACGCAGCTGGCCCAACTGATCGCCCTGGGGCGGACCATGGCCGTCTTCCCCGAATCCGCCCGGGCCTGGCTGTGGAGCGAGCACGCCGCCGTCCCTCTGAGTGACGCGCCGCCCGTCGTCACCCACATCGCCTGGCCTCCGCACAGCCGCTCCGTCGCCCTCGCCGGGCTGGTCCGCACGGCCGCGGGGCTGTGAATCGGTCCGGCCCCGTCGGCGCCGGCGGCGGTGCGGGTCAGGGTGTGCGGGCCGGGTCCAGGGGCTCGTAGCAGTCGTAGTTGCGCTGGGCGACGATCCGGCCGTCACGGAATTCGAGGAACGTCGCGATGTGGGCGCGCATGACGTGTCCCGCGGGCAGGTTCCCGAGCGGCACGGCGAGGGTGCCCGTCCAGAGGACCTCCAACGCGACCTGACCGTCCGAGGCGACGGCGTTGAGGACGTCGAAGCTCTGCCGCCTCAGTCGCTCCTGTCCGCGCGCGGCCGCCTCGCGCAGCGCGCCGAGGTCCCGCACCGCGCCCGCGGGGAAAAGGACGTTCGGCAGCTCCTGATGAACGACGTCCTCGTGGAAGAACCCGGCGAGTTCGTCGCCGACGGCGCCGCGTGAGACCGCCTCGTGGTACGCGAGAGCCAGGACGGTGTTCGGGTGGGTCGCGAGCGGGTCACGGTCCCCTTCCCTCCGGGTCATGTCTGTTCCGGTCATGTCTGTTCCGGTCACGTCGGCCCCTGTCGTGTCTGTCACGGTCATGCCGTTCTCGGTCATAGCCAACAACCTAATTTGCACAACCATGGTTGTCAAAGTCAGAATGGTGTCATGTCCTCCACGCCTGATCCTCTCGGCCTCGACACCGGTTCCCTCGCGCTCTTCACCGGCTTCGCGGCCGCCTCCGCCGTCCAGGACGCCCTGGCCGACGAGGGCTTCGGTGATCTGCGGTTCTCCCACGGCTATGTGTTCCAGCACCTCGTCGACGCCGAACCGACCGTCGGTGATCTGGCGGCGAAGCTGGACATGACGCAGCAGGGCGCCTCCAAGGCGGTCGCCGAGCTGGAGCGCCTCGGGTACACCGAACGCGTGGCCGCGCCGGGCGATGCTCGGGTCCGCCTGGTCCGCCTCACGCCGCGCGGCCGGGACGCCGTGGCGGCCGCACGCCGGGCCCGTGCCCGGCTGGAGGAACGTCTGGCCCTGCGGTGCGGACCGGAGTCACTGGCGGAGAGCCGCCGGGTGCTGGCGGAACTGCTGGAGGAGCTGGGCGGGGCCGCCGCGGTCCGCCGCCGGGACGTACGCCCGCCACGGTGACGGGTCCGTACCGGACATGCGGCCCAGTACTGGGCATGCGGCCCGCCACCCGGCATGCGGGACCCGTACCCGGCATGCCGTCCGCACACGCTGCCGTCGGCCTTCCCCACACCCGAGGGACTCTCCCTGAGCCGACACGCATCGCCGGGCCGGGGACTCGCCCCACCCGCCCCGGCCGGACGATCGGGACCGACGGTGGGAGTGGGCCCGGACGCGCCAGCCCGGACGCGCGTCCCGGCACCTCTCCCGGCAGTACCCCCGCCACCCGTACGACCGTTCCCCGGCCACCGGTCGCCCGAGCCGCGGACGGCCGGTGGGCGACTCGCCAACGCCGGCGGTGTCCGGGACCCGGGAGCGTCAGCCGGTGAACGCCTCGATCAGGGTCCAGACGGCGAGTCCGGCCATGCAGAGGGCGCCGATGCGCTGGACGTTCTTCAGGGGGACGCGCTGCGCGATGAAACGGCCCACGAGCAGGGCGAGCGCGGAGACCGACATCAGCGCGAGGGCCGAGCCGATGGCGGTGGGCAGCCAGCCGTTGGTGGCGGCCAGGTTGGCCGTGGTGATCTGGGTGAGATCACCCCACTCGCTGATGAAGACGGCCATGAACGCCGTGGTGTAGACGGGCCAGAAGCCGGTCACGGTCTTCGCGTTGCCGTTCTCGTCCTCGTCGTCTCCCCCGCGCAGCAGGACGAACGCGCCGAAGGCGAAGAGGGCGGCGGAGACGAGCTTGACGGCCATGCCCGGAAGCATGCCGAGCAGGCTGCCCGCGCCGACGGCGATGGCGACGTGCACGATGAAGGCGGTCGAGGTGCCGAACCACACGTACAGCGGCCGCATCCTGGTGCCCATGGCCAGTGAGGCGAACATGGTCTTGTCAGGGAGCTCTGCGAGGAAGATCAGCCCGAAGGCGGTGATGATCGCCAGGGGGTCGAAGGTCATTCCCTTGCTTTCTGCTGGGGGCCGGGCCGTCGGCTCGTGCGGCACCCACAGGGCGACGGGAGGAACCACTCGGCCCGGCACGACGGAGCAGCCCACACGGCGGTGCGAGCCTGGTCATGCCTGGCCGAAGGTCTCGTCCGCCCCGCACGGAGTGCGGTGGCCCGGTGGCCGGGGTGCCCTGGGGCGCCCAGTGTGTCGACCAGCGGTTCTCGGGACTACTCCCCTTCGCTGCCCTTCACCCTAACAGGCGATTCCGGCCACCCCGCTCGCCCGCCCGGGGTCCGGACCCCGCCGGGACACCCGTCGGCCCGGGCCGGGAGGGCGCTCGCGGTCAGGGGGTGTCGCCCGACCAGTCCCAGCAGGCTCCGCCGCCGGGGCGCGGGTCGTATATCGCCCGGCCGCCGGCACCGAACCGCCCCAGCTCCGTCTCCAGGACCACGCCGGTGGACGTCTCCTCCGGTGTCCAGCCGGTGATGTCGAGCAACAGGCCGTCCAGCGGACCGCCGACCAGCTCGCCGTAGACATGGCCCGGCTGGGGACCCCGGCGGGGGTCGTCGTGGTCCCCGCCGTAGACCCGGCCGCGCAGCAACTCCTCGTCCCTGTCCATACGCCCCAGGATTCCAGTCACCACTGACAACGCCGGTTCGCGCGCGGCCCTCGACGGGTCCCGGTCACAGCAGCCGCCGGATGTCGCCACGGACCCGGTAGAAGCCGCCGGCGGCCTGGTGCAGGGCGTCCACCACGTAGCGCGCGCCGGGCTCGCGTATGGTCCGCGGGAACTGGACGTTCCAGGACGTGTCGTAGCCCTCGGACACCACGTGCACGCGCAGGCGGCCGTTCGTCCGCACGCACTCGACGACGACCGACCCGGCCGGGGCGTCCGCCACGGTGGTCACGGCGTCCACGGCCGTGACCGGAGCGCGGACCGGCAGGGCCGCGGCGAGCTTGACGTCCCGTGCCACCGGCACCGTGCCCCGCTGGGCCGCGGTGACCGCCGCGTCGCTCGCGTCCACGCACACCAGCGAGCCGTCCGTGGTCACCAGATACAGGCGCCCGTCGCGGTACTGCATCGACAGCGCCGAGCCCCCGCCCGTGCCGAGCTTCCACAGGCGTGTCCCGTCCTGGTCGAAGCAGTAGACGGACGACGACGCGTCACCGGCGAAGACGAACCGTCCGCTCGGCGAGGTGGCGCACGAGTAGACCGCGCTGTCGCACGTGTACGTGGCCTCGATCGCGCCCGTCGCCTTCGACAGCCGCTGGACCACGCGGTGCGCGGTCCCCGCGTACACGGAGTCGCGCTCCTGCCAGCCGAACAGGACGCCGCCCCGCGTGGCCGTGTGCCACAACTCGCCGCCGCCGTCGGGCGCGTAGGCCGTGACGCCCCGGTGGTGGCCGTGGTACACGGCCCTGTCGTCGGCCCGGACCATCCAGCCCTGCTGCCCCTGACCGCGGCGAGCCCACTGATGCTCGTCCTCGTGGTCGATGACGGTGAGCCGGCCGTCGCGGTCCGAGACGTTCAGCACGCCCTCGTGGATGTCCAGCCAGAAGATGTCGACGTCCGCCGCGACGTCGTACGCGGCGAACGGGATCTTCGAGGAGAGGTCGTAGACCCTGCCGTCGTCGCAGCCCGCGTAGATCCAGAAGTCGTCGGCCACCAGGCACTTCACGCCGTCCGGCAGACCGAAGCGGGCGAGGACGCCGCCTTCGTGGTCCAGTGTGTAGACATCACCCGCCTGGTTGCCGACCCAGCAGCGGTCGTCGTCGACATGGATGCCGAACGCCGAGGAGCCGGTGCGGAACCGCCACAGCACGGGGGCCACCGCGCGGGCCGTGGACGGGGCCGAGGTGACCTGACGCCGGGTCACCGCGCGCGGCGCGCGCTGCCCCGCGAGGGCCGGGGCATACCCCTTGCGGACCTTCTCCCCGACCTTCTTCGCGGCGGCCGAGCGCGCCTTCTCCGGTGTGGCGAACGTCGTCGTCTGGGTCTGTCCCCCGGCGCCTATCCGCCCGTACCGCACCGTCACCACCATGCCGTCGACGGCCACCTCGTAGAACTTGTGGGCGCCGCCGCCGTCCTGAGACAGCTCCAGATACGTCGTCGACACCGCGGACCCGGCAGACATGGCAGACCCCTCCCCCAGGTGGACCCACGGCCTGTTCCGCCGGTCCCACTTCTCGAACCGTAGAGGGCACCACTGACATCGGGTCCTGCCCCTCTCGCTCCCCGCCCGCTCCCCGTCGGCACACCGCCCCGGCCCGCCGGGCACCTCCGCCGCCCCGCCTCTCGGACGTCAGGCGAACAGGCGGCCGTGGTGGGCGGCGCGACGGGCGGTGGCCAGGAGCGCGCGGATCCGGGGGGCCGCCTGGTCGATGTCGCTGACCGGCGCGGCGAACGGAAGCCGGACGTCACGGTGCGAGCCGGGGTACTCCAGGCGCAGGGTCACGCCGTACCGGTCCAGTGCCAGGGGCACCGCGCGGACCATGCCCCGCGCCGGCTGCGGCCGCACGAGACGCACGAGGAGAGGGACGAGTTCCTCATGGCTGTCCACGAGGTGCGTCAGCATGCTCGCCTCGCTGGTGGCCAGGGGATCCCGTTCGGCGTCCTGGAGTTCGTCCAGCGTGACGAACCGGCGCCCGTCGGAGTCCTCGACGAGCGCCTGGCCGAACTCCATGCAGGCGCTCCGGGGCGACTCGCCGCCGTACCGGGCGGCCAGCAGCCCGGTGAGGGTGACGCGGGCGCGCAGCCGTTCGCGTACGGCCGTGGGCGCGATGTCGGTGAACTCCAGGCGGACCGGAACACGCGAGCCGGTGCCGGCGAGGGCGCCCTCCGCCGGGGAGTGCAGGTGGATGCGACCCGTCGTACCGGCGTCGTCGAGGCGGTGGACCTCGGCACGGCACCCGTCGCTCACCACGGTCATGGACCGGGCCGCGTACAGGATCGACTGCACACGCTCGGCGGGGGTCGGCCGCGTGACGCGGGCGCTGTAGGGACGCATGCGGAATCTCCATGGCGATGGGCGGAAGGGGCTGACGACAGATCCGACTCGGCAACTTAGGTAAGCCTAACCTAATGCACTGCGCCGGAAGGGAGAACGCCGCCGCGCGCCGGAGACCGGGTGGGCGGCACGACGCGCCGAACACCGGACGCCAGGCGCCTCGCCGCCCCACCCGGCGGACATTCCCGCGGGCTTGATGTCGATTCCGGACGCGCGTTGCTAGAGTGCACGCCACTGAGTCCAGAAAATGAACTGACTAGGGACAGGTGTACGCCATGGGTGTCGTCGAGACCCTTACCGGCCGGAACGCCGAGTTCGCCACGAGCCGTTTCACCGAGGGCCTGCGTATGATGCCGGCGCTCAAGACCATCGTCATCGGCTGTGTCGATCCGCGGGTGGACCCGGCCGAGGTCCTCGGCGCGGAGCAGGGGGAGATCGCCGTCATCCGCAACGTGGGCGGCCGGGTCACCCCGCGCACGCTGATGGAACTGGTCATGCTGCGCGCGGTGACACAGGCCGCCGGGGCGGACCTCGGACCCGGCTGGGAGCTCGTGGTGCTGCATCACACGCAGTGCGGTATCGGCCTGCTCAAGGACCGGCCGGAGCTGCTCGCCGACTACTTCGGGACCGACGCGGCCGGCCTGCCCGCCCGGGCGGTCGGCGACGCCCGCGCGGCCGTCGCCCACGACGTCGCCGTGCTGCGCGCGGAGTCCCGCCTCGAAGGCACACGGGTCTCCGGTCTGGTCTACGACGTGACGACCGGCCGCGTCGAGACCGTCGTCGCGCCGTAGCCCGCACAGAGGCACCTGGCCCGTGCAGGGAATCCGGCCGGGCCCTCCCGCCCCGGCGCGGGGAGACCGGCCGGTCCTCTCGGACGCCCGCACCACCGTACGCACCCCCACCGCGCCCGTACCGCGCGGCACGTGCCGACAGGAGCCGTCATGACCGACACGGACGAACTGGTCCGCCGCAACGCCGACTTCATGGCCGCGGAGTTCCGCACGCGACCCGCCCTCACGATCAACCCCTCAGGGAACATGATGGTCGTCGGATGCGTCGACCCCCGAGTGGATCCCACGCGCGTCCTCGGCCTGGAGCCGGGCGAGGCAGCCGTGATCCGCAACGTCGGCGGTCGCGTCAACCCCGCGACGCTGCGCACCATGACCATGCTCGGCAAGGTCGGCGCGGCGCACCGGGACGGCAGGGCGAGCGGCGACTGGAACCTCGTGCTGCTCCATCACACCGACTGCGGGATGACGGACCTGGCCTCCTTCCCCGAACTCCTCGCCGAGTACTTCGAGATCCCGGAGGCGGACCTCGCCGCCAAGTCGGTCAGCGACCCCTACGGTTCGGTCCGCGTGGACACCGACCTCGTCCGGCGGGAGATCCGCGGGCCGGACTTCCTGGTCTCCGGGCTGGTCTACGACGTGTCCACGGGAGCCGTCGAGGTCGCCGTCCCGCCGACGCCCGTCCCGGCCGGCTGACCGCCACGGCGGCCTCCGGCGGACCGCCGCGCCCCCACCGGCAGGCGGCAGACGGCAGACCGCGATCAGCAGACGGCAGACGCCGGACCGCGGACGTGAGACGCCGGACGCGGGACAGGTGACGGCTCGCGGGCCGGCCCCTCGCACGGCGCGCCACCGTCCGGCCGCCGTACGCCCAACCAGCTCGTCACGCGGCCTACCTGACATTCCGTCACTCGTGTCATCCCGCCCCGGGGACACGCGTCGCGAAGGGACCGTACGCGCCGCGCCCTCCACGATCGGACAGCCATGTGCGACTCCACCCGCGCCTCCGTGCCCGACGCGGCGCGCACCGCCCCGCGTCCCGCGCCCGGGAGCGCGTCCGACCCGATCGGGCTCGCCCCGGTCGACGAGGTCAGGATCACGGTCCTGATGGACAACACCTACGACGCGCTGCTCGTCGGCGACAGCCGGACGCGCAGGGTCGGTTTCGGTCCCGCGGCCGTACCCGCGGGACAGTTCGAGTCCGGCCGGACGTCCGTCGGCCTGCTGGCCGAGCACGGCTTCTCCGCCCTGGTGACCGTCCGGCGCGCCGGACGCACAACGACCCTGCTCTTCGACGCCGGGCTCTCACCCGGCGGTACGGTGGACAACGCGAAACGGCTCGGAGTCGATCTGACCGCCCTGCAGGGCGTCGTCCTGAGTCACGGCCACTTCGACCACGCGGGTGGTCTGAGCGGACTGGCCGCCGAACTGGGCAGCCGCCGGATGCCGATGACCGTGCACCCCGCCGTGTGGACCACGCGCCGCATCAAGGCGCCGGGGGACGTCTTCGAGATGCCCACCCTCAGCAAGAGGGCCCTGAACGCCGAGGGGTTCGAGGTCGTCGAGCGGCGCCACCCCTCCCTCCTCGTCGACGGGAGCGTGCTGATCACCGGTGAGGTCGACCGCACCACCGACTTCGAGCACGGCATGCCGGCCTCGCACCAGGCGCGCGACGGCAAGCGCTGGAGGCACGATCCCCTCGTCATCGACGACCAGGCCCTGGTGATGCACCTGAGAGGACAGGGTCTGGTGGTGCTGACCGGCTGCGGCCACGCGGGCGCCGTCAACATCGTGCGCCACGCGCGGCGCCTCACCGGCGTGGACACGGTGCACGCACTGCTCGGCGGCCTCCACCTGAGCGGGCCCGCCTTCGAACCCGTCATCGGCCCCACCGTCGCCGCGCTCGGCGCGCTGGCCCCGAAGCTGGTGGCTCCCGGGCACTGCACCGGCTGGCGCGCGCAACACGCCCTCGCGGCCGCCCTGCCGGACGCCTGGGTCCCCAGCAGCAGCGGCACCACGCACCTCCTCGCGGCCGTCTGACACCTGCGCGCCGGGCCGTCCCCGCGCGGCCGCCGGCGTGCGGACCGACCGGCCCCGGGGGACTCTCCCGAGAACAACACCAGGGTAGGAAGCGGCACTTGACTCGGAGCGACCGCCCTCGTCTCACCCGGCCGGTGATCCCCCTTCGGGGTCTCCGTCCTCCCCGCGGGCCGTCCGCAGCCACTCGTCGGCGGAGAGCGCGAGGAGCCGTCGTACGGCCCCGGCGTCGGGCAACGTTCCGTGGTCGCCGGTCACCCTGAGGGCGGAGACCGCCGTGATGTGGCCGAGGCGCAGCGCGCCCGTCAGGGTCTCGTCGTGGAGCAGCCCGGCCAGGAACCCCGCGGCGAACGCGTCGCCCGCGCCGACCGCTTCGACCACCGGCGTGCGCAGCGCCGGTACCACGACGGCGCCGGCCTCCCGGGAGAAAGCGGTGGCGAAGTCGCCGCCGTCCTTGACCACGACGATCCGCGGCTGCGGCAGCAACTCCCGTACGCCGTCTGCCGTGAGGCCGGCGCCCCACAGGTCCTGGGCCTCGTCCAGGCCGACGAACACGATGTCCGCGCGGTCCGCCAGGTCCCGCAGCACGGAGGGCGCGGTCCCGTCGTGCCACAGCGCGGGGCGGTGGTTGACGTCGAAGCTGACGGCGTACGGCCGTTCGCCGGGCGGCTTGCCGAGCGCGTGGCGCACCAGGTCCCGGCAGGACGGGGACAGCGCCGGGGTGATCCCGCTGACGTGCAGGAGGGACGCGGCGCGCACGGGTGCGGTGTCCAGCAGGCCGGGATCGAGGGCCGAGGCCGCGGACCCGGAACGGTAGTAATGGACGCGGGTCCCGTCGGGACGGGGGGACTTGAGGAGGAGCCCGGTGGGGCGGGCCGGGTCGGTGCGGACGTGGGTGACGTCGACTCCGGCGGCGGCGACGGTGGCCCGTACCCGCCGGCCGGGCGCGTCGTCACCGAGGGCGGAGAGCCACGCCACCGGAACGCCGTGGTCGGCGAGGTACATCGCGACGTTGGACTCGGCGCCCGCCACCGACAGGCGCAGGTGCTCGGCGTCCTCCAACGGGCCGACCGGGTCGGGGGCCAGGGCCGCCATCGTCTCCCCGACGCAGACGACGGGTCCGGGGTCGGGCCGCCACGGCATGGTCATGCGGGCCCTCCCGCGGGGACCGGAGCGGCGGCGTGGAGTCGGAACGCGGGCGTCGGCGGGCCCGGCACGTCCACGCGTACGGAGAAGACGGCGCCGTCCCCGGGACGCGGATCGGTGAGGCCCACGCGGGCGGTGGTGACGTGCAGGACGTCGTGCTCCAGGCACACTCCTGCGGGCTGCCTCGCGGGCAGGGCCAGGACGCGGTCGGGGGTGCCGTCGGCGAGGAAGCGGCGTACGGTGCCGGTCCCCCAGACCGCGGTCCACAGGGCGCCCTCGGCGTCGACGGTCATGCCGTCCGGGCTGCCGTCGTCCACCGTGGCGAAGACCTCGGGTGTGCCGAGAGCGCCGGTGTCCGGGTCGACCGGGTGGCGGCGGATCACGCCCCGGGCGCTGTCGGCGAGGTACATGACCGTGCCGTCCGGGGTGAAGGCGGGCCCGTTCGGGACGGTGATGCCGTCCAGGACCCGGACCACGGTGCCGTCGTGGTCGACCCGGTACAGCGAGCCGGCGTTCTCGTCCGCGTCGTAGCCCATGCTGCCCGCCCAGAAACGGCCGGCGGGGTCGGCGACGGCGTCGTTCATCCGCGTCCGGACCGCCGCGCCGTCCTCGGGCCGGTCCAGCCAGGTGACCCGGCCGCCGGGCGTCAGCAGGCAGACGCCGGTGTCCGCGGCGGCGATCCAGGTACCGGGGCGCCCGGTCACCGGCGCCACCGCGCCCACCGGGAAGGGGAGTCGGGCGAGCGGTTCCAGGGCTCGGGCCGGGTCCGCCGGAGCCCTCAGGAGGCGGCCGGCGAGGAGGTCGACGAGGACGACCTCCTCCCCCGTCCAGCGGATGCCTTCGCCGAGTTCCAGCCGGTCGGGACGGGCGACGGGTGCGGGTGTGTTCATCGTCCGGTCTCCTCCGCCATGACGCGGAAGGCGCGGGCCCGGTCGCGGAGCGCCGTCAGGCTGCCGCCGTCCGCGGCGTCGCCGACCAGGGGGGAGCCGACGCCGACGGCCGTGGCCCCGGCGGTGAGACAGGCGTGGGCGGCGGCCTCGTCGATCCCGCCGACGGGGACGAACGGCGCGTCGGGGAAGGGACCGCGCAGCGCCTTGAGGTAGTCCGCTCCGCCGAAGGGCGCGGCGGGGAAGAGTTTCAGCGCCTCGGCGCCCAGCGCGCGGGCGGCGATCACGTCGGTCGGGGTCAGCACCCCGGCGAGGACGGGCAGGCCGAGGTCCCGGGAGGCGCGGACGCCGTCGCCTAGGCCGGGTGTCACCACGAAGGCGGCTCCCGCCCGGTGTGCGGCGTGGGCGTCGTCGGCGCTCAGGACCGTCCCGGCGCCCAGGAGGGCGTCGGGCCCGAGTGCGTGCCGGGCGCGCTCGATGACGGTGAGGGCGTCCGCTCCGCTCAGGGACACCTCGATGAGGTCGACGCCCTCCTCGGCGAGGGCCAGTACCGTGCGCAGCGCTGCGTCCGGGTCGCCTCCGCGCACGATGGCCAGCAGTCGACGGGCGGCCAGGGCGGCTTGCAGGTCCACGGTGGAGAACTCCTCTTCTCTGCGGGGGGGGTCAGGGGCAGCGGCAGGTGGTGCCGAGGGTGAGGCGCCAGCGCACCTCGCCGGAGGCGGGGACGCGGGCCGCGTCGTCCGGTCCCGCCTCGGCGAGGTCGAAGACGCGGCCGAGCATCGGCTCGACGCCGTTGCTGCGGTAGGGGGCGTGCGCGGGGAAACCGCCGAGGTTGCGCCACAGGGCGACGGACATCGGCTGTTCCCCGGCGGTCAGGGCGAGATGGAGCCGGTCGGGCCCGTCGTGGACGCAGATCTGCCCGGCGTCGACGACGGCTCCCACGGCGGTGCCGTCGTCGGGGCCGATCCGCTGGAGCGGCACTCCGCACGGGTCGGGCCAGGTACCGGTGATCCACGGTGCGCCGTCCGGCCAGGGACGGTCGACCAGCGCGGCGGCCTCCGGGAACAGCCGGGTGGACGCCCCGTCGGGCAGGTGCAGTCCGGCGGCGGGTGACAGGTCGAGCAGGGCGTGCGCGGCCCAGACGAAGCGGTAGCCCGGCTCGGCGGTGAGGACGTAGTCGGCCTCGGCACCGCCGGGGGTCGCGCGGATCGTACGGCGGAGGGCGAAGTCGGCGCCCTGCACCGAGTCGGTGGCGCCCTCCCGGGTCCAGGGCCGGGACCAGACGTCCCCGTGGTCCGGGGTGCCGCGGACGGTGGGGAAGCACTCCTCCAGACCGCCCGCGTCCACGAACTCCGCGCCGGGCCCCGCCTGTTGGCGCGCGGGGTCGGGGCGGTGCCAGAGCCATTCGCGGCCGGGTGACGCGAGGGAGGTCCAACGGCCGCCGTGGAGCGGGTCGGTGACGATGTCCAGGGGCATGCTCACCACTCCGCGAAGGAGCCGTCGGGGTGCCGCCAGACCGGGTTGCGCCAGGCGTGGCCGGCGCGGTCGGCGGCCCGGACGGCCGCCTCGTCGACGGTGACGCCGAGGCCCGGTGCGTCCACGCGGGACGCGTGCCCGTCGACGAACCGGAAGGGTTCGGGGTCGACCACGTAGGAGAGCAGGTCGGCGTCCTTGTTGTAGTGGATGCCCCTGCTCTGCTCCTGGATGAGGAAGTTGGGGGTGGCGAAGGCGACCTGGAGGCTGGCGGCGAGGGCGATCGGGCCGAGGGGGCAGTGCGGCGCGAGGTGCGCGCCGTAGGTCTCGGCGAGGGAGGCGATGCGGTGAACCTCGGAGATGCCGCCGGCGTGCGAGAGGTCGGGCTGGGCGACGGCGACCCCGGCAGTGAGCGGGGTGAGGAACTCGGCCCGGGAGTAGAGGCGTTCGCCGGTGGCCAGGGGCACCGGGCTCGCCTCGACGAGCCGGGGCAGCAGGTGGTTCTGTTCGGGGACGACGGGTTCCTCGACGAACAGCGGGTGCAGGGGCGCGAGTTCGTTGAGGACGCGGCGGGCGTTGGCGGCAGTGAAACGGCCGTGGAAGTCGACGGCGACGTCCCGGTCGGGCCCGAGGACGTCACGGGCCGCCGCCACCCGGGCGACGACGGCCGCGGTCTCGGCCATGGTGGCGGCCGGTCCGACCCGTCCGGCGCCGTTCATCTTGACGGCGGTGAAGCCCGCCTCCACCTGTTCGGTGATCTGTTCGGTGAGTTCGGCGGGTTCGTCACCGCCGACCCAGGCGTAGACCCGGACCCGGTCGCGCACGGGCCCGCCGAGCAGGGCGTGCACGGGCGCGCCGTAGGTCTTGCCCGCGATGTCCCACAGCGCCTGGTCGAGTCCGGCGACGGCGCTGGACAGGACCGGGCCGCCCCGGTAGAAGCCGCCCTTGGTCAGGACCTGCCAGTGGTCCTGGATGCGGAGCGGGTCCTGGCCGAGGAGGTATTCGGCGAGGACGTCGACGGCGGTCCGCACCAGTTCGGCGCGGCCCTCGACGACGGGTTCGCCCCAGCCGGTGACGCCCTCGTCGGTCTCCACGCGGCAGAACAGCCAGCGCGGCGGTACGAGGAAGGTTTCGACGCGTGTGATCTTCACCGGGCACCGGTGCCTTTCGGTTCGTCGTCGGGTCCGCCGATCCGGTCCAGGTCGCGTCCGGCCTGGTCGAGCAGGGCGCGCATGGCCGCCTCGGCGGCCAGCGGGTCCCGGTCGCGTACGGCGTCCAGGACGGCGCGGTGGGCGGGTACGGGGTCCTCGCTGTGCGGGGCGCTGTGCACGATGCGGTCGCGGTGGGCGAGTCCCGACTCGATCACCACCTCCATGCGCTCCAGGAGTTCGTTGTGGGTGGCGGCGAGCAGGGCTCGGTGGAAGGCGAGGTCGGACTCGACCGCGTGGGCGGCTCCGGTGCCGTCCTCCCCCATCGCGGTCAGGGCGTCCTCCAGGGCGGCGAGGTCGGCGTCGGTGCGGCGTTCGGCGGCCAGCCGGACGGCGGCCGGTTCGACGATGGCACGGACCTCGGCGAGGTTGCGCAGCAGGCCGAGGTCGGCCTCCGCGGAGCCGGCGCCCTGGATCTGCCAGCGCAGCACGTCGGCGTCGAGCAGGTTCCAGTCGGAGCGGGCGCGCACGAACGTGCCGCGTTTCTGGCGGGCGTCGACCATGCCCTTGGCGGCGAGGACCTTGAGGGACTCACGCAGCGCGGTGAGGCTGACGTCCAGCTCACGCTGCAGCGCCACGAGGTCGAGCGTGGCCCCCTCGGGGATCTCGCCGCCGAGGATGCGGCGGGCGAGGAACTCCACGGTCTGACCGTGCACGCCGCGGCGGGCGTAGGGCGTCATGTCGTACAGCCTTTCGATGGTCGGGGTTCGGTCATGCGGAGGCCTTCAGGACGCTCCAGCCGCCGTCGACGAGGAGGTGGGACCCGGTGACGTAGGAGGCGTCGTCGGAGCCGAGGAAGGCGATGGCCGCGGCCACCTCCGCGGGGGTGCCGAAGCGGCGGGCCGCGGTCTCGGCGACGCTGCGCGCACGGTCCTCGGGCGGCACCCGGTCCCAGGCCGCGGTGAGGATCGGGCCGGGCAGGACGGCGTTGACGCGGACCTCGGGCCCGTACTCGACGGCGAGCTGGCCGCACAGGGAGAGCAGAGCGCCCTTGGACGCGGCGTAGGCGGGGTGTCCGGGGATGCCCTTGTGGGCGTGGACGGACGAGGTGAGGACGACCGCACCGCCCCGGGCCCGCAGGTCGGGCAGGACGGCCCGGAACCCGAGGAAGCCCCCCGTGAGGTTGACGTCGAGCTGGCGGCGCCAGGAGTCGAGGGAGAGCTCGTGGGCGGGGCGGACGTCGACGGTGTAGGCGTTGCTGACCAGGAGGTCGACCGGTCCGAAGGAGTGGGCGGCGTCGACGACGCGGCGCCAGTCGCCCTCGTCGGCGACGTCGGTCCGTACGAAGCGGGCCCGGCCGCCCTCTCGGGTGATCCGTTCCGCCTCGGCGCGGCCGCGCTCCTCGTCGATGTCGGCGAGCACGACGGCGGCTCCCTCCTGGGCGAGGCGGGCGGCGGTGGCGGCTCCGATGCCGGAGGCGGCCCCGGTGACCACGGCCGTGCGGCCGGTGTAGCGGGCACCGCCGCCTCGTACGGGCTGGTCCATCGTGGGTCACGGCTCCTTCGGGGTCGGGCACACAGTGCGTGCCCATGGGGCGGGGTGGATCGAACCTACGCCGGTGTGCGGGCCGGACGGCGGGTCAGCACGACCAGTTCGGCGTCGTGGCCGGCGGTCCAGGCGAACGGCAGCCCGTAGTGCAGGAGGTGGGCGCCGCCGTAGGTCGTACCGGAGGCCTCGTCGTGGTAGCGGGCGTCCGGGTCGAGGCCGCGGGCGCGCAGCCGGGCGGGGCGGCCCGGCACCAGGGGGGCGCCGTCGAGGCGTCCGGTGCTGAGGGCGGCGACGACGGTCCGCCCGTCCGCGCCGTCGTACTGGACCCCGCAGGTGGCGTCGTCCGGGCTGCCGAGCAGGCGGGCCTCGCCGTGGTGGATCACGTCGCGCACCTCCTTGTACCGGGCGATCCAGCCGGCCGCCTCGGCGCGTTGCTCCGGGGACCAGGTGCGCAGGTCGGCGCCGATGCCGAGGACACCGCACATCGCGGTGACGAAGCGGAAGGCGAGGCTGCGCGGGCGGGGGTCGAAGACGCCGGGGGCGTCGGTGACCCAGGAGCTCATCACGTGCGGGGCGTGGGCGTGCAGGAAGCCGTACTGGATCGCGAGCCGGTCCAGGGGCGCGGTGTTGTCGCTGGGCCAGACGACGTCGGTGCGGGCGAGGGTCGTGTGGTCGACGCGGCCGCCGCCGCCCGCGCAGCCCTCGACGGTCACGTGGGGGTGGACGGTGCGCAGGTGATCGAGGACGCGCAGGTATCCGTGGACGTGTTCGGCGTCCAGGTCGAGGCGTTCCGCGGGCGTGGGGCCGGGCCGGCCGCGTTCGGTGGGCGGGCGGTTCATGTCCCACTTGAGGTAGTCGACCCGGTGGTCGGTGAGCAGCCGGTCGAGAGTGGCGATGACGAAGTCCTGGACGTCCACGCGCCCGAGGTCCAGCAGGAGCTGGTTGCGGACCAGGCGGGCGGGCCGGCCGTCGATCCGGTAGGCCCAGTCGGGGTGTTCGGCCAGCAGCCGGCTGCCGGGGCTGACGGCCTCGGGTTCGATCCACAGGCCGAAGTCCATGCCGAGCGCGCGGACGTCGTCGACGAACCGGTCGAAGCCGTCCGGGAAGGCGGCCGGGTCGGGGTACCAGTCACCGAGGCCCGCGGTGTCGTCGGCGCGGCCGGTGAACCAGCCGTCGTCGACGACGAACAGCTCGACGCCCATGTCGGCCGCGGACTTGGCGAGTTCGAGCTGTCCGGCCGCGTCGACGTCGAAGCCGGTCGCCTCCCACGAGTTGTAGAGGACCTTGCGGGGGCGGTGGAGCCGCTCTCCGGCGAGCCGGCGCTCGTAGCGGTGCCAGACGCGGGAGAGGCCGTCGAGGCCGTCCGCGCTGAACGCGCAGGCGAGGCGGGGGGTGGTGAGGGTGGTGCCGGGGGCGAGGAGGACGGCGCCCTCGTGGGGTACGCGTCCGGCGCGGACCCGGACGGCGCCGCCGGGTTCGGCCTCCGTGGTGATGTGCCAGTTTCCGGCCCACTCCAGGGCGAGGCCGTAGGCGGGGGCGTCGTCGGCGGCGAGGTCCTGGACGGCGAGCCAGGGCGCGTACGCGTGCCCGGGGGTGCCCTGGGTGCTGCCCATGGTGAACGTGCCCCGGGTGAGGGCGAGTCGGGTGTGCTGGAACTCCTGCGACCACTGTCCGGTGAGATAGGTGAGCCGGGCGCCGGAGGTCACCGGCACGTTGACGGCGCCGGAGTCGAAGCGCTCCAGGCGCAGTTCCTCCGGGCCGGTGCAGGTGTGTTCGGTCCAGCGGTGCAGGACGTCGGTGCCCGGTACGACGGCGTAGCACAGGGTGGTGCGCAGGCCGAGGAGTTCGTCGGTGAAGGTGAGCCGGAGGGTGCCGGCGCCCTGCTCGGCTCCGGTGAACTCCCAGCGGACGCCGCGTTCCTGTCCCGGGCGGCCGGCGATCAGGTCCGCGCCGGTGAAGGGCCGTTGTCCGTGCGGCAGGTACTCGGCGGGGGCGGCGTCGGCCGGGGTGACGAAGTGGGTGCGGTGCGACCAGTCGAGGGCGGAGGGTCCGTCCTCGGCGCCGTGCGGGCCCCAGGCGTCCAGTTCGGCCCAGGGGCCGTCCGGCGACAGCCGCACGGTGTAGCCGGTGTTCTCGGTGCGCAGTGTCCAGCGCTGGTACGACGTCACTTCACGGCTCCGAGGTTGAGTCCGGCCACGAAGTGCCGCTGGAAACGGAGGAAGACGGCCACCGTCGGGGCGGCGGCGATGACGGAGCCGGCGGCGATCACGTTCCACATGGACACGTACTGTCCCTGAAGTCCGATGAGGGCCGCGGTGATGGGCATCCGTGTGTCGGTGCGCAGGACGGTGATCGCCCACAGCAGGTCGTTGAAGATCCAGGTGAAGGACAGGGCGCTGAGCGCGGCGAGGGCGGGGCGGGTGAGGGGGAGGATGATGCGCCAGAAGATCTGCCAGGGGCCGGCGCCGTCCACGACCGCCGCCTGCTGGATCTCGACGGGGATGGACCGCATGAAGCCGTGCAGCACGAAGACGTAGAAGCCGACGCCGAAGCCGATCTGCACGCCGATCAGCGCGGGCAGGGTGTCGTACACCCCCAGGATCTCGCTGAGTTTGGAGACCGGGATGAGCAGGATCTGCGGGGGCAGCAGGTTGCCGCCCAGCATGAGCAGGAGCAGGGTGCGGCGGAAGGGCATCTCGTAGCGGCTGAGCCCGAACGCGGCCATCGCGGCGAGCGCGAGGGTCACCACGACGCAGGGGACCGTCACGAGCAGGCTGTTGACGAGGGCGCGCTGCTGGCCGCCGTCGACCCAGGCCTGCCGGAAGTTGCCGAGGGTGAAGGACCGGGGCCAACTGCCCAGTCCGTGGGCGGCGATGTCGTCGAAGGACCGCAGGCTGGTGACCAGGACCAGGACGATCGGCAGCAGCCAGAGCAGGGACAGCGCCCCGGCGCCGGCGTGGAATCCGGCGGTGGACAGGCGGCGCCTGCGCAGGGCCGCATCGGAGGTCTGCGGAGTCGTCATCAGTCCGCCTCCCGGAAGGCGCGCACGAGGTAGGAGGCGATCACACCGAAGGCCAGCACGAAGATGACGACGGCCAGGGCGGAGCCGTAACCGAGACGCAGCGACTGGAAGGCGGTGGAGTACATGTAGGTGCTCAGCAGTTCCGAGGAGTGGTAGGGGCCACCGCGGGTGAGGGACCACACCACGTCGAAGGAGCGCAGCGAGTCGATGACGATGACGGACAGGACCACCGCGTTGACGCTGCGGAGCTGAGGGAGCGTCACATGACGGAAGGCCTGCCAGCGTCCGGCGCCGTCGACCTTGGCCGCCTCGTAGAGGGCGGGGTCGATGCCCTTGAGGCCGGCCAGGTAGAGCACCATGACGTAGCCGATCTGGCGCCACAGGGCGGGCACGATGACGGCGTACAGGGCGGTGTCCTGATCGGCGAGCCAGGCATGGCGCAGACTGCCGAGGCCGACCGACTGGAGGAGCTGGTTGAGGACGCCGTCGGGCTGGTAGATCGCCTGCCAGACGAGGGCGGTGGCGACCAGCGAGAACACCACCGGCAGGAACAGGGCGGCGCGGTAGAAGCCCACGCCGCGGCGTTCCTGCTGGAGCAGCAGCGCGGTGGCGAGGCCGAGCAGCGCGGACAGTCCGCCGAAGAGCACGAGCCACAGCACGGTGTCGACGGCCGCGGTGCGGAACACGTCGTCGTGCGCCATCTCGCGGAAGTTGGCGAGGCCGACGAAGCGCGGTGCGGAGACGCCGTCCCAGCTGGTGAGCGCGAGATAGAAGCCCTGCAGGGCGGGCCAGAAGACCCAGACGGCCTCGGCGAGCAGCGGGACGAGGACGAACGCCAGGACGAGCGGAGGGGTGCGGCGCGGGCCCCCGGCCCTTCGGCCGCGGGGCGGCGTCGGGACCGGGGTCGTCCTGCGGGCGTCCGTGGTGAGGACGGCCACGTCACGCTCCCCAGATCTTCTGGGCGTCACGCTGCCAGTCCGTCAGGATGCTGTTGATCTCCTTGGGCTTGGCGATGAACTTGGTCAGGGCGGTGTCGGCGGTGGGCTGCAGGGCGTCGCTGGAGTCGCGGTTGAAGAACTGGGTGACCTCGGCGGCCTCCGCGACGTGCTTGCGGCCCTTGATCACCAGCGGGGTGCCGGTGTCCTTGGCGTCGGGGTGACAGGGCAGCGCGGTACCGGAGGAGCCCTTGAGGTAGATCTCCTGGGCCTCGGCGCCGGCCAGGAACCGCAGCAGGTCGAAGACCTGGTCGCGGTGGCCGGAGCGGGCGCTGGCGAAGTACCCGTCGGTGGGCGCCTCTTCGGCGAGCGGGATCTTGGGGTCGATGACGGGGAAGCGGAAGAAGTCGATGTCGTCCAGGGCGTCCTTGGGTGCGGCGTCGGCGAAGAACGTGCCGATCAGCATCATGCCCGAACGGCCGTTGAGCAGCGCGGTGGTGGCGTCCTGGAAGGCGACGGCGGTGCCGCTGGGGTCGAAGTACGGGAGGACCTCCTTCCAGCGGTCGAAGACCTTGTGGACCTCGGGGTCGTCGAAGCGGTGCTTGCCGGCGAGGAGTTCACGGTGGTACTGGGCGCCGTTGATGCGGATGTCGAGGTAGTCGAACCAGGCGGAGGCGACCCAGGCGGTGTTGCCGCCCGCGCCGAGGCCGATCGGCGCGACGCCCTTGGACTTGAGCTTGTCGCACAGGTCGAGGAAGCCGTCCCAGTCGGTGGGCGGGGTCACGCCCCACTTCGCGAAGTTGGACTTGCGGTAGAACATGCCCCACCAGTAGTAGGTGGTCGGCACGAAGACCTTCTTGCCGCTGCTGGAGGTGCACAGCGTGTGCAGGGCCTTGGAGTAGCGCTTCAGGTCGGGCGAGTCCCACACCTCGTCGAGCCCGAGCAGGAGGTTCTTGCGGGCGTAGGCGTCCGCGACCGAGCCGGGGTACCAGGTGTAGACGTCCGGCGGGTTGGCGGAGGTCAGGTAGGTCGGCAGCTGGGTCCGGAACGTCTCGGCGGCGACCGTGTTGAGGTCGACGCTCCCCTTCTTCTTGTAGGCGGCGACCAGGTCCTGCATCGCGGCCTTGGCCTGGGGGGCGGAGAGGTTGGACTGGAGGGAGACCGCGCCCTTGGAGGAGGTCTTGGACGAGGACGTGGAGGTCACGCAGCCGCTGAGCAGGGCCGCGGTTCCGGCGGCGCCGGCTCCGGCGAGGAAGCGCCGGCGACTGGTCTGTGAGTGGTTCATGGAAGGCTCCTGCGAGGTCACGACGGTTGGCTGGTCTACTGTTCGAACGCGGTGCGGTGCACGGTGCCGTCGACTCCGCGGTACACCGCGTCGACCGTCCCGTCGGCGCCCGCGGCGGCTCCGAGGGCTCCGTCGAACGCGGCGCTGGGGAACTCCTGCCGCTTCGACCAGCCCTGCCAGGAGCCCGCCCGGTACCGCTGCTGCCAGAGGGTGTAGTCACCGGCGCGCGCGTACAGGAGCACCTGGTCGCCGACGGTGACGAGGGTGGGGCTGCCGCTGACCGTGCCGCCGAGTGCGCTCCAGTCCGTCCACCGGCCCTGGGCGTCCCGCGAGCGGGTCCAGATGTCGTCCGACGCGGTCCGTACGGCGATGTGCACCCGGCCGGCGGAGTCGACGGCCGCGGAGGGCCTGCCGTACGTCACGCGGCCGTCGGGGGTGCCGAGCGAGGTCCAGCCGGTGGCCGGGCCGCGCTGCGTGATGCGGCCTTCGCCGTCGCGGGCGACGAGCGTCCAGTGGCCGGGGTCGGTGAACGCCACCGACGGCGCGTCCGCGAGCTGTCCGCCCAGGCTCTGCCAGTCACCCCAGTGTCCGCCCGTGGAGACGCGCCGGTAGGCACGGGAGTCGGCGCCGCGCACGAAGACGTCGACGCGGCCGTCGGCGGAGGCGTGGACGGCGGGCTGTCCGAGGATGCCGCCCTTCACCGGACCGCCGAGGTCCCGGCTGCGCGGGGTGCCGTGGCCGGTGTCCGTGTGCTGGACCAGCGTGCCGTGGGGCCCGCGCAGGAAGGTCTGCACGGTGTCGCCGGAGCGGGCGACGGCGGGGTCGGAGGTGGTCCGCTCGCCCAGGCCGGTGCCGGGCAGCGCGTCGGCGCCGGTGAGCTTGAGGAACGCGGTTCCGTGGGCGGGCACTTCGACCGTGTAGGAGTCGGTGTGGACGCCGCGGTCGGCGCGGGCGCGCAGGTCGCGCACGGCGACGGGACCGCCGAGGGCGGTGTCGGCGAAGCGTACGGTGCGGCGGGCCGCCTTGTCGGAGCGGTTGAGGAGGACGACCGCGCGCCGGCCACGTCCCGAGAGGACCTTGCTGTACACGTCACCGGTGTCGTCGGAGGCGACCCGCACACCCTGGACGCCCAGGCGGTCCTGGTCGACGCGGATGATCTCCGGGTTGCGGAGGGTGGCCAGCATCGAGGAGTTCAGGGTGCGCGGGTCGGAGCCGAGGACGAGCGGGGATGCCATCTCGGCCCACATCACGAACTGGGTGGTGGACTCCTCCTCGGTCAGTTCCGGTGTCCCGTCGGACATCGGGCGCATGGGGATGAGGTAGTCGGGGTCGTTCCAGTGGCCGGAGCCCTGCGCCTCGGGGTGCCAGGCGTTGGCGTCCATGTTGCGCAGGATGTTGGGCCACTCCCCCGCGGTCGGCGTGCCCCAGGCGATGTCCGTGCCGGTCCGCCAGGAGTCGGCGATGGCCGGGGCGTAGACGAACGTGTTGTGGGCGTCCTGCTCGGGGGTGTGCGGCAGGCCCCAGTCGTCGGTGAGCGGGTTGCACAGGTTCAGCAGCATCCGGCGGCCGGACTTCGCGACCGCGTCGCTGAGTTCCTTGTACGCGGGGCCCGGATCGAGCTTCGCGCCGATGCCGCAGAGGAAGTCGACCTTGATGGCGTCGATCTTCCAGCCGGCGAACTGCCGTGCGTCGTCGTCGTAGTGGCCGCGGCTGCCCAGGCCGCAGCTCTTCCCGCCGTCGTAGGTGCCGGCGTCGGTGTAGATGCCCGCGCGCAGGCCCCGCTGGTGCAGGTACGAGACGAGGGCGGGGATGCCGGAGGGGAAACGCTCGGGGTTGGCGACCAGCCGGCCCTGCGCGTCACGGGGGTTGTCGGCCTGCCAGCCGCCGTCGAGCCAGACGATGTCGTAGCCGCTGTCCCGGAGACCGCTGCCGACCAGCTTGTCGGCGACGGAGCGGACCTCCTTCTCGGTGGGCGCGCCCAGGCCGTAGTAGGTGTTCCAGCCCATGTAGGGCGTCGGGGCGAGTCCGCTGTCGTACGAGGCCGCCGCGCCGGGGTCCCGCGGGACGGGCGCGGCGGCGGACGCGGAGGCGGTGGGGGCCGTGGTCGCCGCGGCGACCACCATGGCGGCGGTGGCGACACTACGGCGGGCGAGGCGGCGGGGCCCGGGCCTCGGTACGGGTGCTTGCGAAGTCACGTGCCACTCCCGTGGGTTGGGAAGCAGTAGGAGCGTGACGCGGGCCGCACGGGGCCGGAGACCTCGGCGTCACGGCGACGACTCTGGCCCGAGGCCGAAATCTTGTCAATATTAATTCCTAATTTAATAGAAGCCGGGTTCTGTCATCTGCCGGAAACCTTGACAGGGCGAACGTGTCCGGGCAGTGTTCGGCAGCGTCCTCCCGGGCGGCGGCACCGTCGCCCCGCCCCTTGGGCCGGACACGTCCTTCTCCCGACATCCCTGACAGGAGGCGTGATTCGTGCCGGATCGGGCCTCCTTCCCCCGCACGCGGGCAGGCCCTCCCCGCCGGCCCGGCCGGCCGGGGCATCCCGTGCGCGCGGGCCGGAGACGCGGGGGCGGGCGCGCGACCGCACCGGCCGTGACGGAGGACGTACCGCACAGATCCGGCCGTCTCGCGCGGTGCCGAACCTGCCGCCGGGCAGGCCCGGTCGGAGGTGTGCGGCCACGTCGTCACGGGTGACGGCCGGTGTCCGGCGGAGGCCCGTGACGAAGAGGCCGGCCGGGTGCGTCCCGCCCCGGAACGAACGGGACGGGCGGCGGCCGGGTTGCCTATATTCCTGTCCATGCCCGAGCTGCAGCCGCTCCGTCCGGACCACGCCCCCGCGCTGCTCGCCTTCGAGCGGGAGAACCGCGCGTACTTCGCCGCGTCCGTCCCCGACCGCGGCGACGACTACTTCGCCCGGTTCGACGAACGGCTCCGTGCGCTGCTCGCCGAGCAGGCGGCCGGTGTCTGCCGCTTCCACGTCCTGGTCGGCGACGCGGGCGAGGTGCTGGGCCGGGTCAACCTCGTGGACCTGGCGGACGGCGCTGCCGACCTCGGGTACCGGATCGCGGAACGTGCCGCGGGCCGGGGGCTGGCCACCAGGGCCGTGGGCGAGGTGTGCGACCTTGCCGCGCGCAGCTACGGGCTGAGCGTCCTGCGTGCCGCGACCACGCTCGACAACACGGCGTCCCGCGCCGTCCTGGCCCGCTCGGGGTTCGCCGTCGTCGGCCGGACACGGCTCTCCGGCCGCCCCGGCCTGACCTGTCGCCGCGACCTGCCCGGTCTCCCCGGGCCCCGCGGCCTCGGTGACGCCGGCGCTCCGTCCGTCCCTCCCGGGACCGGCCGCTGATCGCCCGGGGCGCGGTCCGGGCGGTCCGCGCTCTCGGTGGCGGCGCGGGTGCAGGCATGGGTTTACTGGGCTTGTCGGTGAGAGATGAGGTCGATCATGCCTCGTGGACAACGACACGGTCACGCGAGTGGCGCCACCGCCGCGTCGAACGGAGCGAGAGGCTTCGAGAAGGCCCTGTTCGAGCAGGCCAGGGCCGGGCTGGAGGTCTACGACACGGACCTTCGCGTCCTGCGCGCCAACCCGGCGGTGCTGGCCATGCGAGGTCTGCCCGCGAGCCAGGTGATCGGGTTCGGCCTCCAGGACCTCGACCCCCACCTTCTGCTGTCACCGATCATCCGCGAGGTGATGGCGAGCGCGCGCGCCGTGTTCGACCGGCCGGTGTCGACGTACCCGCCGGCCGATCCGGGGAACCGGCACGACTACTCCGTCACCGGCTATCCCCTGCAGGAGCGCGGGCGGTCCATCGGCGCCGCCGCGATGATCCACGACGTCACCGACCAGGTCCGCCGGCAGGAGGAACTGGACCTCCTGAGCATCGCGCGCGCCAGGATCGGGTCCTCCCTCGACGCGGTGCGCACCGCGCAGGAACTCACCGAGATCGCGGTCCCGTCCTTCGCGGACGCCGTCGCCGTCGACCTGCTGGAGTCGGTCTTCGCGGGCGAGGCGCCGGTGGGCCCGGTCACCGGCCGGCCGTCGATGAAGCGCTCCGGGTTCAAGGCCCGCGAAGAGGGACAGTACGGCGCCTATCCGATCGGCAGTACCAGTCACTTCGCGATCCCCACCCCGTACACCCAGGCCCTGGCCGACCTCCGGCCGCGGCTGGTCGCATCGGTCTGCTCGGCCCGCCAGTGGCTGGCCAACGACCGGCTGCGCGCCGATTTCATCCGCCGGGCCGGGGTGCACTCGCTCATCGTGACCCCGCTGACCGTGCACGGGCTCGTGCTCGGGCTGGCCAGTTTCTACCGGGCCGGCTCCCACCCCGAACCCTTCGACGAGGAGGACCTGTCGCTGGCGACACAGCTCGCCGCCCGCACCGCCCTCTGTGTCGACAACGCCCGCCGCTTCACGCGCGAGCACACGGTCGCGACCACGCTGCAGCGCAGCCTGCTGCCGCGGACCGCCCCGCTGACGGCGGCGGTGGATTCGTCGCACTGCTACCTGCCGGGACGCTACGGCGCCCACTGGTTCGACGTCCTCAGTCTCTCCAGCTGCCGGATCGGCCTGGTCATCGGATACGTGCCGGGAGAGGACCTGCCGGCCTCCGTCGTGATGGGACGCCTGCGCACCGCGGTCTCCACGCTGGCCGCGATGGACCTGCCGCCCGACGAGCTGCTGGTCCATCTCGACGACGTCGCTCAGCGGCTCGCCCGCGAACAGGACTCCGACCCGCTGACCGTGCTGCACGCGCGGCCCCCGTTCACCGCCTCGTGCCTGTATCTCACGTACGACCCGGTCACCCGCCGGTGCGCGGCGGCCTCCGCGGGTCATGAGAGTCCGCTGGTCACCAGTCCCCGGGGCGTGGTCGCCGGACTCGGCATACCGAGCGGCGCGCCGCTGGGCCGCGGTCTGCCGTACCAGCTCCACACCACGCAACTGGCGGCCGGGAGCCTGCTGTCCCTCTACTCCGACGGCAGCGCGTACCGCTATCCGGCCGAGGCGGACGAGCGGGCCGGCCGGCTGCGGGAGGCGGTGGCCGACGCGTCGGCCGACCCGGCGGAGATCTGCGACGCCGTCGCGTACAAGGTGCTGCGGGGGACGGCCCCGGAGGACGGCGCCGCGCTGCTGGTGGCCCGGACCCGGAGCCTCGCGCCGGACCACGTGGCCACCTGGACCTTCCCGCCCGAGCCGGTGTCGGTCCGCGAGGCCCGGCGGGCGACGCGCGACCGTCTGGAGCACTGGGGCCTGGAGGACCACGTGTTCGTCACCGACCTGGTCGTCAGCGAACTCGCCACCAACGTGATCCGCCACGCCGAGGGAGCCATCCGGCTGCGTCTGATCCTCGACCGGACGCTGACGGTGGAGGTGAGCGACGACTCCGACACCGTGCCCCACCTGCGCCACGCCCGACTGCAGGACGAGAACGGGCGCGGTCTGTTCCTGGTCGCCTCGATGACACGGCACTGGGGCACCCGGTACGAGGAGGGCGGCAAGACCATCTGGGCCGAACAGTCGCTGGCGGCCGCCTGACGGGCCGCTGCGGCGCCCACGGGCGCGGGTGCCGGCCCCGGGACGAGGTGTCCCGGGGCCGGATCCGTGGTGTCCCCGGCAGAAAGACGCGTTCCCGCCGAGGCGGGTGGCGGGCAGGCTCGGACATGCCGCCCGACCGGGCGGACCGAGGTCAGTGAGCCAGGAGACACGTCATGCCCCACGTCACCGCGCACCCCGTCGAGCGGGGCCGGCCCGGGGAGAGCGAGCGGCGGGAACCCGCGCGTCGGCGGCGCGGGCGCCGGTCACGGTACGCCGAGGTGATCACGGTAGGCGGCGGGGGTGATGCCGAGGCGGCTGGTGAACACGCGCCGGAGGGTCTCGGCGCTGCCGAACCCGCTCCGGGCCGCCGCGACCGCGACGGTGTGCCCCGCCTGGAGCTGGGCCTGGGCGCTCTCCAGCCGGACCATCTCGACGTAGCGGGCCGGGGTGGTGCCGATCTCGTCGTGGAAGAGCCGGGCCAGCTGCCGGACACTGACCGCCGCCCGGGACGCCATGGCAGGGACGCTGTGGTCCCCGCCGGGGTCGGCCGCGACGGCGTCCAGCGGCGCGCGCAGGGGGTGGTCACGGCCGACGTGCCGGCGCGAGGGCGCGGAGAACTGCGACAGTCCGCCGGGGCGCTGCATGAACACGACCATCGCCTCGGCCACGTCGCGTGCCACCCGCGGACCGTGGTCCTCCTCCACCAGGGCGAGGGCCAGGTCGATGCCGGAGCTCACGCCCGCCGAGGTCACGACGGAGCCGTCACGCACGTAGAGGGCGTCCGCCTCCACAACGACCCGCTCGTAACGGCGGGCGAACTCCTCCGCCTGCCGCCAGTGCGTCGTGGCCCTGCGTCCGTCGAGCAGTCCGACCTCGGCCAGCAGGAACGACCCCGTACACACCGACGCGATCCGCTCCGCCCCGGACGTCAGCCGCCGGACCGCCTCCACCAGGTCGGCGTCGAACGGGCGGTCCACCATGCCGTACGCCCCCGGCACCAGCACGGTGTGCGCGGGAGCGGTGTCGGCCGCGGCGGACTCGGGGTGCAGCGTGAGCCCGGTCGAGGTGCGGACGTCCGCGCCGTCCGGTGACACCACGCTCACCCGGTAGCCCGGCCCGTACCGGCCCGCGTGACTGAAGACGTCGGCGGGGCCCGCCACGTCGATCGACGTGACGCCGTCGAAGGCCAGGATCACGACCCGGCGCCCGGTGTCCTGCTGCTGCGGCATCGGCTCCAGCCTCTCCACGAAGATCCCACCGCCCCACGTCACCCCACCCCACCCCAAGGCTAGGCGCCCCGGTGCCGACCGCCAGGACGGCCATGGCCGGCCGGGCACCCCGGCCCGACCACCCGACGAAGCACACACCGAGAGAGAAGAACATGACCGGCACCACCGATGTCTCCCCCCGCACCCTCGTCCTGCTCGGCCACCCGGACCTCGCCCGGTCCCGGATCAACCGGGCCATGGCGGGCGCGGTCCGCGGCCTGTCCCACGTCACCCTGCACGACCTGCACGCCGCCTATCCCGACCGGCGTATCGACGTCCCCGCCGAACAGCGTCTGGTCGGCGGGAACGAGGTGATCGTGCTGCAGTTCCCGCTGCACTGGTACTCCGTGCCGGGCTTCCTCAAGCAGTGGCTGGACGAGGTCATGACCCGCGGTTTCGCCTACGACACCGGGGGGCTGCTCACCGGCAGGACGCTGCTGGTCGTCACGTCGACCGGCGGGGTCGCCGACGCCTACCGGCCCGGCGCCTTCCACCGCTTCACCATGGCCGAACTGCTGCGGCCCCTGGAGCAGACCGCCCATCGCATGGGCATGGCCTTCGCCCGGCCGTTCGTCCTCCACGACGCGCGCGGCGTGGGCGACGAGGAGCTGGCCGAGCACACCGAGCGGTACCGGAGGCTGCTCGTCTCCGGGCCCGTCGCCCGCGAGGGCCTCGCGGTGTGACCGGCGGTCCGGTCAGCCCCGCCGCGCGCGGACGAGGGTGTCGCCCACCCACGCGGGGAAGACGAGTCGCGGGCGGAAGCGGCCCTCGACCTCGAAGGGCAGCGAGAAGGTGGGGCTCGTGCGCAGGTCCCGGTGGACGGTGCGGACGTCGACGCGGGTGTCCGGCAGATGCAGGGGCGAGCCGAAGGGCCCGATCCGGTTGATCCTCGCGTGAATGCGGTCGCCGTACACCAGGGCGGCACAGCCGTGGTCCTCGGCCCGTGCCGCCGGGACGGCGGACGCCCAGCGGCTGAACTCGTCGAGGTAGCCGTACCGGGACATCTCCTGGAAAGTGATCCTCTCGGTCCGCACGGCCTGCGGGCCGTCCAGGAACACGAGGAGCCGCGGCACCCCCGCGCGGCGCCGCCAGTGGGCGGGCAGATCCCGGACCACGCCGTCCAGGACGCGCAGGACGTCCGCGCGCACGGCGGGCTCCAGAGCCCGCAGCTGTCCCAGCAGGAATGCGCTCGCCTCGTCCACCCCGCAAGCATCCACGAACTCCGGCCGTCGCATCAACGGCGCGGACGGCGGCCCGGACCGGTGCGCGCACCGCCCACGCCGGAGGACCCGGCACTATTGCAGTGGGCCGGGTCCTCCGTGGTGCGGTTGTCTCACTTACCAGCCGTGACGGTCCCGGACGACCCGGAAGCTGCCCACGACGCCGTCCTTGACCTTCACGCCACCGTGGACGAAGTGGGACACGACGCCGTTGGAGGTGCTCCAGGGGCCGACCGTGGCAACGGGGGAACCGTTGTCGCAGGTCGCGCCACGGAACACCTCGACGGTCCGGCGGCTGTCGTTGCGGACGTTGAAGCTACGCGAACCGAGACCGCTCACCACGGTGATGCAGCCCCAGCTCTGGGCGGAGTAGGACCGCTCGTTGAAGTCGATCCGTCCTTCGTAGCCGCGGCCACCACGGCCACCGCCGTCACGGCCACCGCCGCCGCCGCCGAAGTCGTCGTCGCCACGGCCACCGCCGCCGCCGCCGAAGTCGTCGCCGCCACGGCCGCCGTTGTCGCCGCCGCGGCCACCCTCGTCGCCGCCACGGCCACCGTTGTCACGGCCGCCGTTGTCGCCGCCACGGCCGCCGTTGTCGCCACCGTTGCCGGCGACGGCTCCGCCCGCTCCGGTCCCCGGGGCGGCTCCGTTGCCCTTCGCCTGTCCGTTGTCACCGCCCGAGGGGGCGGCCTGGTTGACGGCGGGGGTGGACGCGGAGGCCGAGGGGACCTCAGGGGCCGAGGCGTACGTGACGCCCGTCGCGACGAGGGCCGCGGCAGCCGCCGCTCCCGCCGTCATGGCAATTTTGCGCGTGATCATGAGGCTCATCCCAATCTCTGAGTCGTCGATCAATCAGCCACTATGTGACTGAATGAACCGATAATCTCTTTATATGCAATGTCCGGCACGCCGGAGACGCGGCAGAAGGCGGCCAATTGGGGGTACCGCCCTCGTTTCCGCAGCTCAGGGCCTGCCCGCCGAGCGGGCAAGGCCGCCTCGAACGGACGCACTTGACGCTTCATCGGGCCGGAGAAGAGCTGACGGAGCGGCACACGGGGCCGGGAAGTGACGGGGGGCCAGGCGGGACGCACCCCGACGGGACACCGGACGAAGCCGGGTGCCGAGGGGCCGCCGCGCGGGGCCGACCGGCTGACGGGCCGCCATACGGGGCCGGCGGGTGACGGGGCGACGCCGAAAGGGACGCCCCCTCTCGCGAGGGCCCGTCCGTCGGCGGCAAACAAAAAAAGCAAGGGAGCGTCCGCTTCCCTTGCCACTCTCAAGGTATAGCGCACCGGGGGGCTTGCGGCAAGGTCCCCTTCGAGCCGCACAATCACTGGCCGAAGCCGGAAACCGCGGACATGGGAGATTCACCAAGTGCATGCGTTTTTGTCAGGCCACGGGCGCCATGACGACGCCGGGCCGGCGGGTGCGGCGCGCGCCGGGGGCACGACCGGGGACTCCCGGTGCCCGGGCGGGCGAGGCGTCCGGGGCCTGGACACCGACGTCGTCGTGCGCGACGGGCGCGGCGCCGGATCGGAGCCGACGGCATGACCTCGCTGACCGCAAGCGCGTTCGACCTGCCCGACCACCTCTCCGCCAAGGCCGACCCGGCGCTGATCGCCGACGACGAGCGGCACTTCGCGGAACTCGCCGAAAGCCTCGACCGGGCCGTCTCGGATCTGTCCGACCGGCTCGACGCCCTGCGCAGGGCGCCCGGCGGCATCGGCCGGGAGGCGATGGAACGGGATCTGGAGATCCACCGGCTGACCGCCCGGCTGCGCACCCTGCGCCGCTTCGGTCTCGACCTGTGCCTCGGACACGTCGTCGCCGCGGACGGCACCGGACGTCTGTACATCGGACGGCTCGGTCTCACCGACGGCGCCGGGCGCCGTCTGCTGGTGGACTGGCGCTCCCCCGCGGCCGAGCCGTTCTTCGCCGCGACCCACGCCCGTCCCATGGGTCTGGCGAGCCGCCGCAGGTACCGCTGGACCCACGGCCGTATCAGCGACTACTGGGACGAGGTGTTCACCGCGGACGGGCTCGAGCGGCACGCCGCGCTGGACGACCAGTCCGCGTTCATCGCCGGCCTGGGAGCCGACCGGTCACCCCGGATGCGGGACGTGCTCGCCACCATCCAGGCCGACCAGGACGCCGTCATCCGGGCGGGATCCCGGGGCACCCTGGTCGTGGACGGCGGCCCCGGTACGGGGAAGACCGTCGTCGCCCTGCACCGCTCCGCCTACCTCCTCTACTCCGACCCCCGTCTCGGGCACCGCCGCGGCGGTGTGCTGTTCGTCGGTCCGCACCAGCCCTACCTGGCCTACGTCGCCGATGTCCTTCCCGGCCTCGGGGAAGAGGGCGTACGGATCTGCACGCTGCGCGACCTCGTGCCCGAGGGCGCCGGGGCGCGGGCCGAGGCGGACCCGGAGACGGCCCGTCTGAAGTCGTCCGCGGAGATGGTGCGGGCGATCGAGACGGCCGTCAGGTTCTACGAGACCCCGCCCGCGCAGGGGATGACCGTGACGACCCCCTGGTCGGAGGTCCGGCTGAGCGCCGACGACTGGGCCGACGCCTTCGACGCGCCGGGGCCGGGCACCCCGCACAACGAGGCGCGCGACCTGATCAGGGAGGAACTGTTCACGATCCTGGCCGACAGGCACGACGACGAGGTCCCGCCGGACCTGCTCCGCAGGGCGCTGCTGCACGACGGGGAACTGAACGGGACGCTCGACCGCGCCTGGCCCCTGCTCGAAGCTGCCGACCTGGTCGGCGACCTGTGGTCCGTACCCGCCTATCTGCGGTGGTGCGCTCCCTGGCTCGGGCCCGACGACGTACGGCGGCTGCGGCGCGCCGACCCCCGGGCCTGGACGGTGTCCGACCTGCCGCTCCTGGACGCGGCGCGGCAACGGCTGGGTGACCCCGGGGCGTCCCTGCGCCGACGCCGGCACGAGGAGTCCGTCGCCGCCGAACGCGCGGAGCGGGCCGACGTCATCGACAGCCTGCTGCAGAACGTCGTGATCGACGAGAGCGAGGGCGCGATGGGGCTGCTGCACGGACGCGACCTGCGGGAGGCCCTGATCGACGAGGCCGCCCGACCCGGTACCGAACCGGACCTCCTCGCGGGCCCGTTCGCGCACATCGTGGTGGACGAGGCACAGGAACTGACGGACGCCGAGTGGCAGATGCTGCTGCTCCGCTGCCCGTCGCGGAGCTTCACCGTCGTCGGGGACCGCGCCCAGGCCCGGCACGGGTTCCCCGAGTCGTGGCGGGAACGGCTCGAACGGGTCGGTCTCGACCGGATCGAGGTGGCCTCCCTGAGCGTCAACTACCGGACGCCGGAGGAGATCATGGCAGAGGCCGAACCCGTCGTCCGCGCCGCGCTCCCGGACGCCAACGTGCCGACGTCCGTCCGCCGCGGCGGCCTGTCCGTCGTCCACGGACCGGTCGCGGACCTGGGCCCGCTGCTCGACAGCTGGCTCGCGGCCCATGCCGAAGGGACCGCCTGTGTCATCGGTGATCCCACGTTCCGGGCGACACCCCGCGTCCGGTCACTGACGCCGGAGCTGTCGAAGGGACTCGAGTTCGACCTGGTGGTGCTCGTCGACCCGGCGGCGTTCGGCGAGGGGGTCGGGGGCGCGGTCGACCGCTATGTCGCGATGACCAGGGCGACCCGGCAACTCGTCGTGCTCACGAGTTCCTGAGGAGGACCGCGAGGACCGGGTGCACGGCGGTCAGGTCACCACTCCCGGCCGGGCCGCCGTACGCCCTGCGCCGCTGCCGACGAGGCGGTCCCGCTCCACCGCCGAGCGACTGACCGCACGTCAGACGGTCAGTCCTGGACCGACCTTCGGGAGCGGAAGGCCGCCGCCTTCACCCGTCCGCGGCACGCGTCCGAGCAGAAATGACGAGCGGCGTTACGGGAGTTGTCGACGTACACCCGGTCGCACCGTGGTGCCGCGCAGACGCCGAGACGGCCGGCGAGGTCGCTCCCGACGGCCAGGGCGAGGGCGGTGGCGCATCCCGCGCTCCACCCCACGGAGAGGCTGTCGTCGGCGCCGTGGAAGTGGACCTGCCAGGGTTCGCCGTCGACGCGGTCGAGCTGGGGGCGCGCCCCGCTGTCGCGCAGGAGGCCGTTGACGAGCTCCGCCGCCCGGTCGGTGCGGTCGCAGTCGACGGCGTCGAACACGGCCCGCATCCGACGGGCCGTTTCCGCGAGGTGGAGCGCGTGGCGCGGCTCGACCGCGGCGCGGTCGGCGGCGGGCGGCAGCGCGTCGTGCACGGCCCCGGGGAGCAGGTCACCGCGCGGGGCGGTGAAGGGACGGCCCCGCCGGTCGCCGTCGGTGAGACCGTTCACCAGCGAGACGGCCACCTCGAGCAGCGTCGCCACGTGACCATCGAACATCACTTGACTGGTCACTCCTTTCCCTTCTAGCGTCCAGGAATCACCGACGATAGCCGGTTCGTCGGTCACTACGGTGGGGTGGGATCGGATGCGGGGAGGGACGCGGTTGCCGCGCGCGGTACGGCTGTTGGTCGTGGCGCGGGCCGTGAACCGGCTGGGAGCGTTCTCCCTGTCCTTTCTCACCGTGCTCATCACCACGAGGTTCGGGGCGAGTGCCACCGTCGCGGGGGGCGTGAGCGCCGCCTTCGGTGTCGCCACCATCCCCTCCCGGCTGGTGGGCGGCCGGCTGGCCGACCGGATCGGCCGGCGCCGCACGATCGTGCTGGGCCTGACCGGCTGCGCGGTGGCGCAGTCGGGGCTCGCCACGGCCGGCGGCCTGGTGACGGCGGTCTGCTGGGCCGTGCTGCTGGGCCTCGTCTTCGAGATCTACGAACCACCGAGCCAGGCGGTGATCGCCGATGTCGTTGCTCCGGACGAGCAGGTCCGCGCGTACGGTCTGCTGAACGCGGCACTGGCCGCGGCAGGCATGGGCGCGGGGCTGCTGGCGGCCGCCGTGGGCCGCTGGGACCTGCGGTGGCTGTTCGCCGTCGACGCCCTCACCTGCCTGCTCTGCGCCCTCACCGTGCGCCTGCTCCTCCCCGCGGACGGCCGGGTCGCGTCGGCGGCCGCGGCCCGGACCCCCTCCGCCTCCCCGTGGCGTGATCGGGCGCTGCTCCGCATGCTCGCGGCCGGGACGCTGTTCGCCGTGGTCTATCTCCAGATCATGATCACGCTCCCGCTCGCCCTGGACCACGAGGGGTTGCGCCCCGCCGACGCCGGTCTGCTGTTCACCGTCTCCGCGCTCACCGTCGCCGCGGGGCAGCCGCTGATGCGGTGGAGGCGGCTGCGCACCCTCTCCGCGCCGGTCGCCTTCGTGGCCGGTCACCTGCTCCTGGCCGTGGGCCTGGCCGGCTACGCGGCCGCCGACGGCCTGGCCGTCCACGTGGCCTCGACGGTGGTGTGGAGCGCGGGTGACCTGCTCCTCGTCGGCCGGGCCCAGTCGGTGGTGGCGAGCCTCGCGCCACCCGGCGGAACGGGCCGCTATCTGGCGGTCTACGGGACCAGTTGGGGCATCGCGGGGGTCGCGGCCCCCCTGACGGGAACCCAACTGCTGGAACACGCGGGGACGGTGGGCCTGTGGAGCGCGACGGCACTCGCGTGTCTGGTGCTCGCGGCCCTGCAACCCGCCCTTCTCCGGGCCACCGGTCTCCCTCGCGCCCACCGTGAACCACGTTCCCCGGCTGTCGGGTTCCCGGACGGAACCGCCCACTGACCCGGGGCGGCCGCCCTCCTCGTCCGCCGACCCGGTGGGCCGCCGGCGGTGTTCTCCATCCGGCCGAGCCCGGCCGGGGAAGCGCGCGGGCGGACGGCGGCGCCCCCTGCCACCCGCCGCCGCTCCCCTGCCGCTCCCCTGCCGCTCCCCTGCCGCTCCCCTGCCGCTTCGCGGCCACTCCCCCCGCCGCCTCGCCGCCGCACCACGCCGCCGCGGGCCGCCGGTCCGCGCGCGGACACGTGAGGCGAGAAGGTGTCGAAGGGCTCCCCCGGAAGACGATCAACCATCGCCTACCATCCAGCCATGGGTGATCTGAGCAGATATCAAGCGGTATGGCTCGACGTGAGACGTCGCGATCCCGTGCTGCTGTCCCCCCTCGCGCTGACCGCGGTGATCGGTTTCCTGACCGTCCTCACCCCGCATGACGTCCCCTTCAGCCGGCTGCTTCCGGCGGCGCCCGCGCTGGCCGCGTCGGTCTGGTCGGTCCGGGCGACCCTCGCGCTGGGCCTGATCTGCCTGCTTCCCGTCATCGGGTACGCCCTGGTCCTCTCCGACATGACGACCCTGTACACGGCGGGCGCGATCGGCGCCGTCACGCTGGCCGCCGTCTACGCCAGCCATCTGCGGCTGCAGCGCGAACACACCCTGGCGCAGGTCCGCGCGGTGGCCGACGCCACCCAGGAGGTCCTGCTCCGGCCGGTTCCCGACCGGGTCAGGAACCTGGAGATCGCGACCCTCTATCTCGCCGCGGCACCCCAGGCCCGTATCGGAGGAGACTTCTACGCCGCCGCGGACACCCCCCACGGCCTGCGGCTCATCCTCGGAGACGTGCGCGGCAAGGGCCTGCGCGCGGTGGGCGCCGCGGCCGCCATCCTCGGCTGCTTCCACGAGGCCGCCTACGAAGCCGCCGACCTGCCGCGGCTGGCACACTGCCTGGACACCACGTTCACCCGGTACGACCACGCCTTCCCCGCCGAGGACACCTCGGAGCGCTTCGCCACCGCCGTCATCGTCGAGTTCCCCCCGGACGGCACCCACGTCTCTGTTCTCAGCTGCGGGCACCCGCCGCCGCTGCTCGTCCGCGACGGCGCCACCCGCGCCGTCGAACCCGCGAGCCCCTCACCGCCGGTCAATCTCGCCGGACTCATCGGCTCCGAGTACCACGTCGAACGGATCCCCTTCACCCGCGGCGACCTGCTCCTGCTCTACACCGACGGGGTCACCGAGACCCGTGACGCGGACGGCGCCTTCTTCCCCCTCGCCGCATGGACCGCGCACACCACGGCCGCCTCCCCCTCGGCGCTTCTCCAGAACCTTCACCAGGACCTGGTACGGCACAGCGACGGCAACCTCGACGACGACATCGCCTGCCTGGCCGTGCTCGACGCCCCCGCCGCCACGATCCCGGGTCCGGCGTGAGGCGGTCACCGGTGTCCCGGCGGACATGCCGGAGAACCCGGCCCGATTGCAGCGGGCCGGGTTCTCCATGCGGTGCGGACGTCGTCCGTCAGGACTCAGTCGCGGTCGTCGTCGCCGCCGAAGCCGCCACCGTAGCCGCCATCGTCGTCGCCGCCGCCGTAGCCACCGCCGTAGCCACCGTCGCCACCACGGCCACCGCCACCGAAGCCGCCACGGCCACCGCCGCCGTAGCCGCCGCCGTAACCACCGTGGTGGTCCTCGACGACACGGAAGCTGCCGACGACGCCGTCGCGGACCTTCACGCCACCGTGGACGCGGAAGGGCACGACACCGTTGCTGGTGCTCCAGGGACCGACCGTGGCGATCGGCGAACCGTTGTCGCAGGTCGCGCCACGGAAGACCTCGACGGTCTTGTGGCTGTCGTTACGGACGTTGAAGCTCTTGGAGCCGAGACCGCTCACCACGGTGATGCAGCCCCACGAGCGAGCCGAGTACGAACGCTCGTTGAAGTCGATCCGGCCCTCGTAGTGACGACGGCCACCACGGTCGCCGCCGCCTCCTCCTCCTTCGTTGCCCTTCGACTGGATGTTCCCTTCCTTGCCCTTCGACTGCCCGTTGTCGCCGCCCGACGGGGCGATCTGGTTGACGGTGGGCGTAGCCGAAGGGGCTGCAGTGGCCGAGGCGTAGGTGACGCCCGTGGCGACGAGGGCCGTAGCGGCCGCAACGGCGGCAGTCACGGCAATGTTGCGCGTGGTCATGTCACTCTTCCCTATCTCTGAGACGTCGGCCAAGCAGCCGATCTGTGGTCGAAATTACCGATAATCCCTTTATCCGTCGTATTCGACACGCGGAAGATCCGAAGTCGGGAATCCGATTGGCGTACGCGCCGCGGTCCGGCGCGCCCCGAACGTGGTCCGGAGCACGCCGGACATACCGGCACAGGGCCCATGAGCTGTGGGAAAGCCCGCAGCCGGCCGGGAGATCGGGACCCCGTCCCGACACGGACCCGCCCGCGGAACGGTGCCTCCGGGACGGAATCCGCGACGAGGGCGGCCGCGCCACGCGGTACGAAGGGGAGTTGCGGCCCGCCGGGAGGCGCCGTCGCCGTAAGCACCACGGGGCGCCGGTGCACCGGTGCGCCCCGAGCGGTGGCGCCCCCGCCCCCGGACATGGACCGGCCCCACCGGGCCGGCGAGGCGGGGCGGGGCGGGGCGGGGCGGTACGGCCGGGACGGGCCGTGCGTACGGGACGGGTCCGGGTGCAGCGAACACCGCCGTCAACCGGCCCTGGAACAGGGCCGGTTGCTCAGAGAGCGCCGAACGGGGAGCGACCGGCACGGCGAGTTGGCACGTCACACCTGCGTGAGCCGGCCGCCAATCCTGGGTGAGGCGGCGTCAGTCCTGGGTGAGGCGGCCGTCGACCAGACGCCACAGTCCCAGCGGGTTGCCGTCGGCGAGTGCGTCCGGCAGCAGCGCGTCGGGGAACCCCTGGTAGGTGACGGGCCGCAGGAACCGGTCGATGGACGTCATCCCGACCGAGGTGAAACGGCTGTCGGTGGTGGCCGGGAACGGGCCGCCGTGGATGGTCGCGTGGCCGACCTCCTGCGGGTGGGCGAAGGCGTTCACCACGATCCGTCCCGTGCGCCGCTCCAGGATCGGGAGCAGCCGTGCCGCGTCACCGTGGTCGGCCTCGTCGAGGTGCATCGTCGCCGACAGCTGACCCCGGAACGTCCGTGCCACTTCGAGGAGCTGGGCCATGCCGGTCAGGCGGACCAGGAGCGCCGCCGGTCCGAAGACCTCCTCGGCCAGACCGGGGTCGGCCAGGAACCGCTCCCCGTCGACCTCCAGCAGTCGCGCGCGGCCCTCCCAGGGACCCTGTTCCTCCGGACCCTCGACGAGGATCTCGGCACCGGACGCGCGCAGTCGCCGCGTGCCCCGGTCGTAGGCGTCGTGGATGCCCGGGGTCAGCATGGTGCGCGCGCCCATGGCGCTCACCCGCGCCACGGCCGCCTCACGCATTTCCGCGTAGCCCGGACCGTCCACGGCGAGCAGGAGGGCGGGCTTCAGGCAGGCCTGGCCGACGTTGACGAGCATGCGCTCGGCGAATCCGTCACCGGTCTCGGCACCGCGCGCCGCGAGCGCCGCGGGCAGCACGAAGGTGGGGTTGACGCTGGTCATCTCGGCGAAGACCGGGATCGGGTCCGGGCGCAACTGGGCCCGCCGGTAGAGCGCCATGCCACCACCCTCGGAGCCGGTGAAGGTCACCGCCTTGATCAGCGGGTGGTCCACCAGCGCCTCGCCGATCCCGTTGCCCGCGCCCCGCACCATGGAGAACACGCCCTCGTGCAGTCCCGAGTCGGCGACCGCGCCGCGGATGGCGCGCGCCTGGAGTTCGGAGGCGCCCGGGTGGGCGTTGTGGGCCTTCAGGACGACCGGGGCGCCCGCGGCCAGCGCGGAGGCGGTGTCGCCGCCGGCGACGGAGTACGAGATGGGGAAGTTGCTCGCGCCGAAGACGGCGACCGGCCCGATGGCGATCTTCTGCAGGCGGTGGTCCATCCGCGGCCGCGGCTGCCGCTCGGGCTGCGCCGGGTCGACGGCGGCGTCACGGAAGCGGCCCGCGCGGACCACGTCGGCGAACTGCCGGAACTGGGAGGCCGCCTTGGCCGCCTCGCCCCGGAGCTGCGCCACGGGCAGGCCGGTCTCCAGGGCGGCTCGTTCGGCCAGTTCCTCCTCGACCTCGTCCAGCCGGTCCGCGACGAGGTCGAGGAACGCGCCGCGTTCCTTCGGCCCGGTGCGGTTGAAGCTGTCGAAGGCCTCGTCTGCCAGGCGTGCGGCGCGGTCGACCTCGGCCGGGCCGCCGAACGCGAACTCCGGTGCGATGTGCTCCCCCGTCGCGGGGTCGAGCGCCCTCATCGTGCCTTCCGTCGCGGCGACGTCCGACGAACCGATCAGCAGGTGTCCGGTCAGGGTCATCTCAGTGCTCTCCGTTCTTCGGCTCCAGCGTGCGCAGGAGTTCAGCGGTGGTGGTGAGGGCGTGGGCGTAGGTGGGTCCGTTGAGTTCGTGGGCGGCGTGCATCATCTCGGGCCGGAACGCGGCGGTGGCGTCGCGGACGAGGGTCACGTGGTAGCCCAGTTCCATCGCGTAGCGGCTGGTGGACTCGATGCACGTGTTGGCCAGCAGGCCGATGACGATCACGTGGGTGATGCCGTGCTGCTTGAGCCGGAAGTCCAGGTCGGTGTTGGCGAAACCGCTCTGCGCCCAGTGCTCCTGCACGATCACGTCGCCGTCGGCGGGCTGGAGATCCTGGTGGAACTCGCCGCCCCAGGTGCCCCGCGCGAAGCTGTGGCGTTCCTGCACCAGTCGCTGGGTCGGGTTGGGGTGGTCCCAGTCCTCGTAGTCGCCCTCCTGCCAGCGGCGGTGGGGGACGAAGACGGTCCGCAGCTCGGCGCGGCGGCCGGCGGCGACGACGGCGCGCAGGTTGTCCAGCAGGCCGACGCCGGTGGCCACCTCCCGGACGGCGGGCCAGATCTTGCCGCCCTCCGACAGGAAGTCGTTGTACGGGTCGACCAGCAGGACCGCGGTGCGGGTGGGGTCGTAGATGTCCGTCATGATGCGTCCTTCTCGGTGGTTCCCGATCTCTTCTGGATGACTAACCTCATCCTCATTCAGGATGGTAAGCGTCATCCAGAATGTCAAGGCGAGGTACCCCGCACAGCCCTTTCTGTATGATGGACATCATCCACATTTCGCCACACCGGACCCTCGCGACCTCCCCTGCCGGGACCGCACGGAGGGCTCCGCCCCCGGAAGGAACCCCATGAACCCCGATGAACTGCGCGAGAACCTCGTCGGCGCCTGGCGCCTGGTGTCGTACCGGGCCACCGCCGTCGACGACGGCGAGGTCGTCGAGCCCTTCGGCCCGCGGCCCCAGGGCCTCATCACGTACACGCCGAGCGGTCACATGTCGGCCCAGATCATGCGGCCGCTGCGCCCCCGTTTCCGTCGGGGACGCCTGGAGGAGGGACTGCCCGAGGAACTGGCCGCGGCGGCCGTCGGCTACCTGGCCTACGGCGGGACCTACGAGGTTCCCGAGGACGACCTCGTGGTCCACCACGTGGAGGTCAGCCTGTTCCCCAACTGGGTGGGCACCGCCCTGACCAGGGTCGCCGCCCGGGACGGCGGCACACTCCGGCTGTCCCTGCGCGAACCCGCCCTGATCTGGGGCACCCTCCGCACGGGCGTCCTCGTCTGGGAACGCGTCTGACGTGGACGCGCCCCCCTCTCCACCCCTCCGCGCCCGTCTTGTCCGTCACGTGGGTCACATCCGTCCCGCCGCCCGGGGGGCCCGTTCCGGACAGGGGATATGATGTCCGTCATCCACATGTGGCCGGCGCAGCGTGTCGCCGTAGAGCGGGAGGTCTTGTCATGGGTCACTCCCAGGCAGCCAAGGCGGAGTCGCGCGACCGGGTCCTGCGGATCACCGCCCGCCGTATCCGTGAGGAGGGACTGACCCGCCCCGGCGTCGCGGAGCTTATGAGCGAGGCCGGCCTGACCCATGGCGGGTTCTACAAGCACTTCTCCTCGCGGGACGACCTGATGCGCCAGGCCGCCGCCCTCGCCCTGGTCGACGGGGAGAGCAAGATGGCGCGGGCCGCCCGCCGCAACAGCGAGGAGCCCCGCACCGGGCTGATCGACTCCTATCTCAGCGCGCGCCACCGTGACGCTCCGGGCACGGGCTGCGCCGTCGTGACGCTCGGCGCCGCGGCGGGCCGCGGCGAGGCCGAGATGAAGGAGGCGTACGAGAAGCAGGTACGGAGCTATCTGGAGCTGATCAGCGGGACGGCGGACGGCGACGACTCGGACGAGGCGCAGGCGGACGCCATGCTCACGCTGAGCGCGATGGTCGGCGCGCTGCTGATGTCGAGGGCGGTCGCCGACCCGGAGCTCTCCGACCAGCTGCTGCGGACGGTCGCCGCGCGGCTCAAGGGCACACCCGTGGAGTCCTGACCGCCCGCGTACGGAGGCCGGAGATCCGGCTCGGCGCGCCCCTCGGCGGCGCCGGGTGCGCCCACGGAGGGGGCGCCGCCCCCGTCGGCACGCTGCCGCGACACGGGCCGGGCGGCCGGCTCACGTCCGTGCCGGGCGGCGTCCCTCGCTCTCACCCCGATCTCACGACGTCACGCCCACACCTTCGCGACGCCCCGCGCCTCCGCTCGCCTCGCCGCGCCTTCGCCCACGCGGCGTCCGAGCCCGTCGTCGCCTCGCTCGCGCTTCGTCCTTCGCCCCTCGTCCCTCGCCCTCGGATGTCGTCCACCCCGTTCAGGCTCGATCAGCGGGCGGGGTCGGGGGCGGCGCACGGTGACGCTTCCGGCCGAGGGTCTCCCGTGCGGGGCAGGCGTCCCCCGTCCGGCGACACGGTGGGACGTGGTGAGTGGTGTGGTGGATGCGACGGGGCGGTGGGAACGCCGTGGTCGCCATGGACTCCGCGGGCACGCCGAGATGACGTACCGGAGGCCTCCCGTGCGACCGGCGGGCCCGGCGTGACCCCGGCGGCGCGTGACCGTTCCGCCCGTGGTGGTCGGGTTTCACGTCCGACGGCGCGGGGGGTGCGGGGACTCGCCCGCGGGCACCGCACGCAGTGTCCGGGCCAGTTCGCGCCGGGTGGTGACGCCGAGTTTGGCGTACGCGCGCTGGAGATGGTTGTCGACGGTGCGCACGGACAGGGCCAGGATGCCCGCGATGTCCTTGCTGGCGTTGCCCGCCGAGGCGAGCAGGGCGATCTCGTGCTCCCGGGCGGTGAGCGGCTCGGCGGCGCGGGCGGTGGCCAGCAGCGGTGTGCGTGCGCCCTCGCAGCGGGCCGGCGCCGCGCCCGCCCGGTGGGTGACCGCCGCGGCGCGGCGGGAAGCGTGTGCCCGGCGCCAGGCGGCCGCGGCCGCCGTGGCCGCCTCGGCGGCCAGCAGGTCCGCGCCGACGGCCTGGCACGCATCCGCGGCCTGACCGAGCGGGCCCGGTTCGTCCTCGGCGAGCGCCGCCGCCAGCCGGGCCCGGGCCCGGGCGAGCGCCCCGTCGCACTCGTGGGCGAGTCCGGCCAGCCGGTCCGCCACGTCCCTGGCTCCGCCGAGACGGGCGACGCCGGTCAGCAGCAGCGCCTCTCCGGTGACATGGCCGGTGGTACGGGCGAGGTCGGCGGCGGCGGTCAGCAGGGACCGGGCCTCCCCGAGGTGCCCGCGGGCGGCCAGCAGCCATGCGTCGCCCAGTCGTTCCTCGCCCGCGGACAACAGGCCCGGTGCCAGCGCCGGCAGGCCCCGGTACTCGGCGAGCGCGGTCTCGGCCGCGTCCAGGTCCCCCAGTACGGCGGCACAGGCGGCGAGGCCGCCCAGTACCGGACGCAGGGCCATGACGTGGTCGATCCCGCGGGCCGGCACGGCGGCCTCGGCCCACCAGCCGCGGGCGGTGACGGGATGCCCGGCCAGCCACTCGACGCGGCCAGGAACACGGCCAGCCAGACCCGCACCACGGAATCGGCGGCCACCAGTTCGGCGTAGGCGCGCTCCCCCTCCCGCAGGGCCTCGGCCGGGCGGCCGGCCTCGCAAAGGGTGAGGACGAGCGGGATGCGCTGCACGGCGGGATGGGACACCAGGGCGTGTTCGTCGACCCGCCGATGACCCGCGTGGGCCCGCTCCGCCCAGACGGCGGCCTCGCCGGTGCGGCCCACCAGCGCCAGGCCGAAGGGCTTCATCCAGGCGCCGCGCAGCCAGACGTCGACGTCGGCGGCGTCGCCGACATCGGTCTCCAGGTCCTCCAGCAGGGCCAGCCCCGGACCGGCTCGCCCGCCGCGATCCGCATGAACCCCTCGTTGATCTCCAGCTTGCGGCGTTCGGCCGGACCCGTGATCCCGGCCAGGGCGGTGTCGTTGACCGCGAGTGCCTCACCGAGCGGGGCGTTGCTCCACAGCAGATTCGTCGTCCGGACGAGGGTGACCGCCAGTCTCTCCCGTGCGTCGACGGCACGGGCCCCGGCCTGCGCGAGCGCCTCCTCGGCCTCGTCGAAGCGGGCCATCTCGAACAAGGCGTTGCCGAGCATCAGGCCGGTGGCGGTGGTGTGGTGCTTCTCCGGCAGCGCCGTCAGCAGGGCGACGGTCTGCTGATAGTCGTGGGCATGACGGGCCAGGGCCGCGGCCTGGACGAGGAGAGCGGGGTCGGCCGTTCCGGTGGCGGCCAGCCGCCAGGTGGCGACGCGCAGCAGATCGCCGCGGCGGCGGGCGCCGCGGGCCTCGACGCGGGCGGCCTGGTCCAGCAGCAGCGTCCGGCGGCGCAGGACCGGCAGACCGGCCCGCAGCACCTCGCCTAACAGGGGGGGCCAGTGTCACTCCGACGCGCCGCCGGTCCTGGACGACGCGGACCAGTCCCGCCCGCTCCAGAGCCGCCAGCACCCCCGGCGGAGCGAGGGCCTCGGCATCGGCCGGCGCCAACGGCTCTCACAGCGCGAGGAGTTCCAGGACGGGGTGTCCGGCGGTGGCCGCGGCGGCCAGCCGGGCATCGATCACCTCGGTCAGCCGCGCGGTGCCCGGCAGCCGTCCCTCGCGCAGGTGCCAGATCTCCCCGTCCTCGGTCAGGTCCCGGGCGGCCAGCGCCCCGAGGACCAGTTCGCGCAGGTAGAGCACGTTGCCGCCGCCGGCGAGGGCGAGTTCGTGCACCGTGCGCCGGTCGACCGGGCCGCCCAGCACGGTGTGCAGCAGGGATTCCGTCCGCTCCGGGGGCAGCACGGTCAGATCGACCCTGGAGACCTCGTCACCGCCGCGCAGCGCGGTGACCGCCTTGCCGTGCGGTTCACCGGTGCGGACGGTGCCGATCAGCAGGATCGCGGCGGCGTCCATCAACTGCCGCAACAGCACCGCCGAAGCCGCGTCCAGCAGATGCAGGTCGTCGACCAGCAGCACCCGTCGCCGCTGTCCCGGACCGGCCGCCAGTGCCTTCACCACGGCGGCGAACCCGGCCACCGGGTCGGAGAGGTCGACCCCGGCGGGCAGCAGATGCGCAATCGCGCCGAGCGGCACCGCGCCCGCCGCGGCGCTCGCCGTGGCCCGCCCCGTCCGGAATCCCGCCGCCGCGGCCCGGTCCAGGCACTCCTCCGCGAGCCGCGACCTGCCCACCCCGGCCGGACCGCCCACCACGAACCCGCGGCGCGCCGGATCCGACAACGCGGCCGCGAAGGCGTCGAGTTCCGGACCACGACCCACCAACGGCCATCGGCCCACCCCATCCCGCATCCCGGCTCCCCCTCCCCGGCAGGACAAGACACGCGGGCACCCCGACGAGAGCACCGGCAGCACTCGCTGCCGACGCCACGCACCCGCTCGGCACGGCGCACGGCGCGTGCGACCTGTCCGAGGCGTCCGCTGGCGTCCGAGGTGTCCGACGCCCCGTCAGCCTAGGAAGGGGTAGCGCCGGTCGCCAACCGGCGCTCCGGCCCTTCGTGCGAAGTTCTCGCCAACCGCCTTCTGTGGCTCCGGTGTTCACATGGTTTGAGCCTGTCCCCATCCGGAATCCGGGCCGCCCCGCCCGGACGGCAGGACGCCGTGGAGTCCGGCCCGGGTTCGGGTCGTACTCCACGGCGTCCGATGGAAGCGCGAGCGGCCGTGGCGGCAGCCGCGCCCGGCGGCCGGAGACCGCTCAGGCCGTCAGCGCGCGACCGCCGCCCGACCGCCGCGCCGGGCACCCGGCCGGCGCTTCGGCCCCTGGGTCAGTTCCACGGGTCGAACGGGATCCCGGCGGGCTTGGAGGCGTTCAGGAGATTGCGGAAGCGGTCGTCCTTGTCCGTGGTCTTGATGGTGGCCGACCCGAAGTCCGCGTTCATCAGCCGGTCGCGCAGCTCGACGCTCGGCCAGCCGTTCCAGTCCACGAGCGGAGGGTAACGCCAGTTGTGGTAGTGGTTCTCCGGCGGCTCGTCGTTGTTGTTGGCGAGGCGGAAGAAGTGCGTGCCCAGGCCGTCCTTGTGGTAGACGATCTTGGGGTGCGTGCCGTCGAACCGCACCTCCGAACGCGCGTACGTCTTCTGGCTGGAGTGCTGCGTGGTCGAGACGTACTCCACCTGGTTGGACGCCTGGTTGATCCAGGAGATGACGTGCTCGAAGTCGTGACGGTGTCCGCCGAGGCCGCTGCCGGCCACCGCCTGGTCCTTCTCGAAGTAGCTGGCGTACACGACGGCACACCAGCCGTTGTTGCACTTCGAGCGGGCGTAGGTCTGCGTCCGGTCGAGGTCGGACTGGTCACGGCAGTTGCCGTTGACGGCGCCCGTGGTGTTCAGGCCGGGATTGAGCGTCCCGTCGGGGGCGATGGCGGCGACGGGGTAGCAGCCGTCGCCGTCGTAGTCGTACGCGGGCGAGAAGGACGACTCGTAACCCCCGGCGTTCTGCGGCAGGTTCGGCAGGTTGTCCGCCTGGGCCACCGCCGAGGGGAGCGCGACGGTCAGGACGGTGGCGCCGAAGAGCATCCCGAGCCAGGACGCCTTCCGCTTCAGGCGTCCGGGAGCCGGCTGACGCACTCCGGATGATGACAGGTTTCTCATTTCCGCCCTCTCGAAGAACTCGGACTCGGTAACCGTTCGCTGCGGTGTCGCCTCACAGCAAGATCACTCCTGCCCCCAATAAGAGGTGATCCCCATGGACCGCAGACGAGTAATCTGTAATGTACAGGCCAAGTTTTCAAGAGCATTCGGAAACGGCGTCTTTACGGCAGGTCCTTTTCCACGGGGCCGTCGGGGGAAACCTGCCGCATACGCCGGAGAACCCAACTCCCCTCTGCCGGACGTGAGTTCACGAGGCCGGGCGACGGACCGGCCGGAGGGACGCCGCCGCCCGGACACGCGAGGACGTATCCACGCGTATCCGGGCGGAGGAAACCTGTCGGCGGAGAAGGCGCGGCGGCCCGCGATTCTCCGAAATCGGCCACAGGGACGCCGATTTCACCCGGGGAGCGGTCATCCGGCACATCACCATATCGGGGCGTTCCAGGAATTGGGCGGGTCCTGCCCATCCGGGGAAAGGTATACGGCCCCGCACCGGCCCACGGAAGCCGCGATCCGGTGCGGGCCCGCCGTCACCAGTCCTCGACGCCGGCGATCCCGGCGCGGCGGTCGGCGTTCCTGGCGCGGGCGGTGCGCAGCCACTGGGCCGCGAGGGCGAGGGCGCTGAAGGCGATGACGGCCGAGCTGTAGACGACCGAGGTCTCGTGCAGGCCCACGTTCGAGGCGGCGAACCCGGCGACCACGGCGGGGATGCTGAAGGCCAGGTAGGAGATGACGAACGCGACCGCGAACAGCTCGCCGCGCTCGGCCGGTTCGGCGATCCGGGCCAGCGTTCCGAAGCCGGCCAGGGCCGACCCGCCGAAGCCCACGCCGGCGATGGCGGTACCGAGGGCGGCCATCGTGAGCGAGTGCTCCTGGACTCCGGCGAGGCCCACCGCCGTCCCGGCGAGCAGCAGAGCGGCCGCGAGGGCGAGGGTGCGCTCGGTGGGCCAGCCACGCAGCGCGAAGACGGTGACCGAGGCGGGTCCGCAGAGCAGGGTGACCACCAGACCGCCGATGACATGGCTGGAGAGACCGAACAGGTTGGCGGCGACGGACGGGCCGAGCGAGAGGTACAGCCCGCCGAGGGCCCAGCTCGCCACCAGGATCGGCACGAGGGCGATCAGGTCGGCGCGCAGACGCGGAGCGACACCCAGGCGGGGCCGCAGCGACCGCGCGGCACCGGGCCGGCGCTGTGCCGTCTCGGGCAGCAGGGCGACGAGCAGACCGGCGAGGACCACTCCGGCGAGCAGCAGCACGTAGACCAGCCGGGTCGGGTGCGGCCCGTACTCCGCGAGGACGCCACAGCCCAGCGCGCCCAGGCCGAGCCCGAACGTCGGGGCCGCCCCGGTGATGACACCGGCGCGGTGCGGCGCGTGGGGCGGGTTGAGGTCGACGAGCGTGGCACCGAGCGTCGTCATGGCCGCGCCGGTGGCGATGCCCTGCACGAAGCGGGCGGTCAGAAGTATCGAGACGTCGCCCGCCACGATGAAGAGGACCATCGCCACGGCTTCGAGGACGACGGCCGCGGCGAGCACGGGCCGGCGGCCGATGTGGTCGGACAGCGCCCCGAGGACGAGGAGCGCGGCGATCATGCCGACCACGTAGACCGCGAACACGGTGGTGAGCGTGGTGGCCGAGAAGCTCCATTCGTGCTGGTAGATGACGTAGAGCGGGGACGGCGCGCTCGACGCGGCCATGAACAGGATGAAGACGGCCGCGATGGAGGCGAAGGCCACGGGACGGCTCAGCCCGCGTCGCGCAGGGTCGCCCGGCGGCTCGGCCAGGACGGGGGTGGCCGGGGTGTTCTTGTAGCGCGTGGGTGCGTCGGACATGCTGCGCCCTCTCAGAATGCAGTGATCGTTGCGTTAACTACCGTAGCCCTAACGCAGCGATGAGTGCGATAATTTCCGTATGACCGAAGCAACTGCCCAAGCCCGTCCCGGCGGCCGTTCCGCGAAGGTGCGGGCGGCTGTCCACCGCGCGGTGGAGGAACTGGTCACCGAAGAGCCCGTCGAGGCACTGACCATTCCCGTCATCGCGGCGCGCGCCGGTGTGCACGCGACCACCGTGTACCGGCGCTGGGGCTCGGTGGCACAGCTGCTGAACGATGTCGCCACGAGCCGGTTCAGCGGCGACGTGGTGGTCCCGGACAGCGGTTCCCTCGCGGGCGACCTGGAGCGGTGGGTGGGTGACGTGGCCACCGACCTCGCCGACCCGGACGTCCTCGCGCTGATGCGCGCCACCATCGGCTCGGGCCCGGACGGCGGGTGCGCCTGCACGGCCGACCGGCACGCGCAGCTCAGCGCGATCATCGAGCGGGAGCAGGCCCGCGGCGGCGAGGTGCCGAGCGTGGGCAAGGCCGTGGACACACTGCTCGGCCCGCTGTACTACCGCGCGATCTTCAGCGGGGAGCCCGCGTCCGGGGAGTGGGCCCGGGGTCTGGTCGGGACCCTGCTCACGACGGTCCGCTGCGAGGCCTCCGGGCGGGGCGGTGCCGCGGTGACCGACTGACGACGGCCGGACCGGGCCACGGAGAGGGCCGGACCGCGGCTCCGGGCGACGAGCCCCCTCACCCGTGGCCGTACCGGTGGGCCTCCGTAGACGTACCGGTGCGGGGCCTCCGTGCCCGCACCCCGGCCGGACCCGCATCCCCGCCCTGCCGCACCCGCACCCGCATGCGCTGGTGCCCCCGCCCGGCGGGACCTGCACCCCCGCGCGGTGGCCCCCACACCCGCATGCGCTGGTGCCCGCGCCGCCCGCTCGTGCCCGTGCCCGCGCTCGTGCGACCGAGGGCCGGCCGGCCTCGGCAGGACGCATCCGGATCCCCGCGAGCCGGTGCTCAGGGAGCTCGGTGATCCGGTGCCCCGCGATACGGGGCCCGGTGATCCTTGGCCCGGTAACCCAGTGACCCAGTGCCCAGTGATCCGTGGACGCCGGAGGCCCACGGCTCCGCGCCGGCCGGTGACCCGCTTCCGGGTGCGTCAGAGGTCGACCCTCGTCCCCCACCCGGCGGCCGAGGCGACGGCGTGGACGACATGGGCGGCGGCCACGTCCAGGGCCGCGTGCCCGGTGGACTTGAACACGGTCAGTTCGTCCGCGCTCCGCCGTCCGGGACGCTCCCCCGCGAGAACCTGACCCAGCAGGGTGACCGTGCGCCCGGCGGGCAGACCCTGCAGCTCGTGGGCTCCGGCCGGGGGCGCGGCCGTGGCCGCGCCCGCCCACTCGGCGAAGAGCGCCGCGTCCCGCAGGGTGGCGGTGTCCAGTTCGGGACCGTGCGAACCGCCGACCGAGCTGATGTGGGTGCCGGCCGCGAGCCAGTCGCGGTGCACCACGGGCCGGGCGGCACCGGTGCAGCAGAAGACGACACCCGCCGCGCGGACGGCGGTCTCGATCCCCGCGGCCGTCCGTCCCTCGGGGTGCAGGTCGGCGGTGAGCCGGGCGCGCCGCGGGTCGCGCCCGGCCACGACGACCGGCGCGGTGGGATCGAGCGCCGCGAGCAGGGCGACCTGCGCCCGGGCCTGGGCACCCGTGCCGATCACGGTCACCGGGCCGGCCGGTTCCGCGGCGGCCAGGGCGCGGGCGCTGAGCGTGGCCGCGGCGGCCGTCCGGATGCCGGTCAGGGACTCGGCGTCCATGAGGGCGAGGGGCCGGCCGTCGTCGGCGTCGAAGAGGGCCACCATGCCGCGGTGCGCGCTGCGGCCGGGACTCCGGGGATCGTCGAACACGGAGACGAGCTTGGCCGCGAGCCCGAGCCCCGGAACGTGTCCGGGCATGGCGCCCAGCAGTCCGGTCGCGGTGCGCGCGGCGATCCTGGGCGGCGCCGACACCTGCCCGCGTCCGATGGCGACGAGCGCGGTCGCGACCGCCTCCACCACGCGCCGCGGGTCGAGTGCGGCGCGGGTCTGGGACCGGTCGAGGACGAGGACCCCGGTCATGCCGGCACCTCCGTCCACGCCGGTACCTCCGTCGTCGCGGTCGCGGTCCCGGTCGAGGACAGCAGCCGCCCCAACTCCTCGGTGGCCTCGCGCAGTCGCTCCTTCAGGCGCAGGAGCCGCGCCGCGTCGATCTCCGCGTCGAGGCCCACCACGGTGAGGGCGCAGAGGGGGGTTCCGCGGTCCACGACCACCGCGCGGCTCAGCGAGGCGACGGGCTTCTCGTTGCGGCCGTGCTCGACGGCGAATCCCGACCGCCGGGTGTGCGCGATCTCCGCCAGCAGTCCTTCGGGGCCGTCGAGAGAGCGCCCCGCCTCCTCGGCCGGACGGAGATAGGGCGCACGCGCCTCCGGTTCGAGGGCGGCGACCAGGGCCAGGGGACCGGCGAACCGGTGGACGGGCAGTGCCTCGCCGAGCAGGCGCGTGATCATGCCGAGGCGTTCTGGCCGTACGACGTCGATCACCCGGGAGCGGTCCTCCTCCAGGACCTGGAGGTTGACCATCATCTCCGTGGTCTCCGACAGGCCGACCAGGACCGGCCGGGCCAGTGCGACGAGGGAGTGCCGGGCCGCGGCGGAGGACAGCTGCAGGACCGCCGTGCCCGGGAGGTAGCGGTCGCCGGCGCGCAGCACCCAGCCCCGCCGGACGAGGTCGAGCAGGATCCGGTACGCGGTCGCCCGGTGCAGGTCCACGGCCTCGGCCAGGTCGGTGAGGCGCGGCGCCCGGGGCGAGCGGGCCACGGCCTCGACCAGGTCCAGCGCCTTGTCCACCGCCGTGCGGGGGGATTCGGGCATGGGAGCACTCCTTGGGGCGTCCGGTCGCGGTGCGGCATCGGGTCGCGGCGCCCCGGGGGTCCTTGTGGAAGCGGGGCAGAGCGGGGGTACAGTGCCGAATGTTTCCAGTGACGATACGACTGTTGCGCTGAGCGTAACAGTCCTGCGGAGAGGTGAAGATGGCGGACGACAACGCGGGCGCGCCGACCCCGTACGCCCCGGCGGCGCCGGGCACGGTCGCGGTCTACCGCGGCGCCACCCTGTTCGACGGCACCGGCGGCCCCCTCCGGCCCTCGACGACGATCGTCCTCGACGGGCCGGTCGTCCGTGCCGTCGGCGACGACCGCGCGATCGGCGCCGTGCTGCCCGCCGGCGCCGAGGTCTTCGATCTCGACGGACGTTTCGTCGTCCCGGGGCTGATCGACTCCCACCAGCACCTCGCCACCCCGCCCGACCGGCCCGCCGCCGAGGCGGTGCTGCGCCGGCTCGCCTTCGGCGGCGTCACGGCCGTCCGCGACATGGCCGACGACCTGCGCCAAGTGGGCGATCTGGCCCGGGCCACCCTGGTCGGCGAGATCCCCGGCCCGGACATCCGGTACGCCGCCCTGATGGCGGGGCCGGGCTTCTTCGACGACCCGCGCACCCATCAGGTCACCCGGGGCGCGACGCCCGGTGAGGTGCCGTGGATGCAGGCGATCACCGCCGACACGGACCTTCCGCTGGCCGTGGCGACGGCGCGCGGCACCCACGCGACCGCCGTCAAGATCTACGCGGACCTGGACCGTGACACCGTCGCGGCCATCACCGCCGAGGCGCACCGCCAGGGCATCCACGTGTGGGCGCACGCCACGGTCTTCCCCGCGACGCCGGGCGATCTCGTCGCGGCCGGCGCCGACAGCCTCTCGCATGTCACCCTGCTCCCCTTCGAGGCGGCCGAGGACCGGCTGATCAGCTACCACGACAAACCGGCCGTCGACCACGCCAGGTTCGCCTCGGGGGACGAGCCGCGACTGGCCGCGCTCTTCGCGCGGATGAAGGAGCGCGGTACGGTCCTGGACGCGACCGCCGGAATGTGGCTGACCGATCTCCTGTCCGGTGAGACGCCCGAGTCCGCCGCCCGCGCGCGGGCCAACGCGGAACTCGCCGCGGTCCTCACCGCCCAGGCCCATCGGGCGGGCGTCGCGATCTCGACCGGGACGGACTACGAGACCGACCCCGGGGACCCGTTCCCCGCCCTCTACGAGGAACTCGACTTCCTCGTCCGTCGCTGCGGCATCCCGGCCGACCAGGTGCTCCGCTCCGCGACGCTGGTGGGCGCCCGGGCCGCGGGCGCCGAGGACGTCATGGGCAGCGTCGAGGCCGGCAAGCTGGCCAACTTCGCCGTCCTGGACGAGAATCCGCTCCAGGACATCGGAAATCTGCGGACCGTCGCGCTCACCGTCAAGCGCGGACGCCGCTTCGAGCGCGCCGAGTTCGACCGCACCGACCCCGAGGGATCCCGATGACCGACACCCCTATGATCATCAACGCGCTCGGGCAGCTGGACAACCCGAACGCCCCGGCCTCCGCGGACGCCGCAGCCCAGTTGAATCAGTCCAGCGAGCAACTCACCATCGACAGCAGGACCTTGGCCGACGCGCACGCCTCGGGCCTGACCGCGGTCAACATCACCCTCGGCTACACGATGGGCGATCTGCCCCCGTACGAACACACCCTCCACGAGATCGCCGTGTGGGACGCGCTCGTCCGCGACCACTCCGCCGACCTCGTCAAGGTGCTCACCGCCGACGACATCCGCCGCGCCCGCGCCGAGGGCCGGATCGGCATCGTCTACGGCTTCCAGAACGCCGTGGCCGTGGGCGAGGACACCGGGCGGATCGCGACCTTCGCCGACCTGGGGGTGCGGGTCGTGCAGCTCACGTACAACCAGGCCAACCACATCGGCGACGGTTCGATGGCGCCGGAGAACCGCGGTCTGAGCGACTTCGGCCACCGCGTCGTCGACGCGCTGAACGAGCGTCACCTCATGGTCGACCTCTCCCACAGCGGGGAGCGCACCTGCCTGGACGCCGCCGCGTACTCGCGGCAGCCCGTCTCCATCAACCACACGGGGTGCCGTGCCCTCGCCGACCTGCCCCGCAACAAGACCGACGAGGAACTGCGTCTGGTCGCCGACCGCGGCGGGTTCGTGGGCATCTACTTCATGCCCTTCCTCTCGCTGTCCGGCCACGCCCGCGCCGAGGACGTCGTCGACCACATCGTGCACGCCGTGAACGTGTGCGGCGAGGACCACGTCGGCATCGGCACCGACGGCCCGGTCACCTCGATCGACGACCTCGACACCTACCGTGCCCACCTCGCCGAACATGTGGCCCTGCGCCGCGAGGCCGGTGTCAGCGCGGCGGGCGAGCGCGACGACACCCTGCCCTTCGTCGTCGATCTGCGGGGCGTGGACCAGTTCCGCGAGCTGATCCGTCTGCTGGAGGCCCGCGGGTACGGGTCACGGCGCGTCGAGAAGATCCTCGGCACGAACTTCCTCGACTACGCCGAGCGCGTGTGGACGCCCGCTCCCTAGGTCGTGTCCGTCCACTTCGTGAACAGGAGGTTCAGGCCCTCCGCCATGGTGGGGTGGGTGAGGATCATGTCCCTGAGCGCCTGGTGGGGCAGGCCCGCGAGCATGGCCGTCTGGACGGTGGCCACCACCTCGGAGGATTCCGGCCCCAGCAGGGCCGCGCCCAGGATGTGCCCCGACCCGCGTTCGACGACCGCCTTCCACACGCCGCGGGTCTCCCGCAGGGTGCGGGCGCGCGGAACGGCCGCCACCGGCATGCGGGCCACGCGGATGTCGTGTCCGGCCTCCCGGGCCTGCCGTTCGGTCAGGCCCACCCGGGCGAGTTCGGGATCGGTGAAGAGGGTCCACGGCACCAGTCGCCCGGTGGTGCGCCGGTCGCCGCCCGCGAGGTTCTCCTTGACGACGCGGTAGTCGTCGAGGGAGGCGTGGGTGAACTGCGGGCTCCCCGCCACGTCCCCCACCGCCCAGGTGTGCGGGGCCGTGGTGGCGAGGCGGTCGTCGACGTCGACGAAGCCGCGCGCGTCCACGGCCACGCCCGCGCGGTCCAGGTCCAGTCCGGCCGTGACCGGTTCCCGTCCGACGGCGAGGAGCACGTCGCTGCCGGACACCTCCTCGCCGCCCGCCAGCCGGACGACGACGTCCTGTCCCCGGCGCCCGGCCGACTCGACCACGGCGCCGGTGCGCAGCGCCACGCCGTCCTCGCGCAGGATCGCCACCAGCGCCTCGGCGATGTCCGGGTCCTCCCCCGGCAGCAGGCCCGGGGCCCGGTCCACGACCGTGACCTCGCTCCCGAAGCTGGTGAACATCTGGGCGAACTCCAGGCCCACATAGCCGCCGCCGAGCACCACCAGCCGTTCCGGGATGCGGGGCAGCCTCAGGATGCTCTCGCTGGTGAGCGGATCGGCCGCGGCCAGCCCCGGGACCGGCGGAATCTGAGGCACCGTACCGGTGTCGATCACCACGTCGGCGCCGCGCAGCACGCGCCGGTCGCCGTCGGCCAGTTCCACGACGACCGTGCGTCCGGCCACGAACCGGGCGGTTCCCAGCACGAAGTCCATCCCGCTGTCGATGAACTGACGGTAATTCAGCTCCACCATTCCCTCGACGACGCCGCTCTTGTGGGCGCGGAGCAGATCAAGGTCCACGCGGCCCTTCACGCCGGCCAGACCGAGTTCCTCGGACCGGGCGAGCCGGTCGAGCAAACGCGCGCTGGTGACCAGCGACTTGGTCGGGATGCAGGCCACGTTGATACAGGTGCCACCGATCATTCCGCGCTCGACCATGGCCACGTCGCGCCCCGAGCGCGCCAGATCCATCGCCAGGGTCTTGCCTCCCTTGCCGCCACCGACGACAAGGAGATCGACGTCCTCGACGACCTCTTCCACCTGGTTCATGATCGACGCACCCACCTCGGTCGCTGAGCCATCGCCCGGTCCGCCCGCGCCCCCTCGGACGTCACGGGCCGCACGCCCCCGACCGGCACGGACGACGCGTCCACGTCGGTGCGGACCGCGTCCCGAGCGCGCGCACCCGCCGCCGGGACCGATACGGACCGCGTGCGCAACGCCACGGAGAAGCACCGTGTGTGATCCGGGCGCCCCGGTCTCCGCGGCGCCGCCCCTCCGGTCCGCGCCACGGCCCCTCCCCCAGGGTAGGCACGCGCGCCGTCCACCGCTCGGTCGGAGACACCGCCCCGGGAAGGGGCAGCGGCGGGAACCCGGGCCCGACGGGTGCCCGGCCCGGATACGGACGGACGCCCGGCCCGGATCCGGACGGACGCGCGGCGCGGATCCGGAGGCGCGATGGCAAAAATATGCATCTCACATTCCAGTTTTGATAGACTCGGACCGTGCTCGGCACCGCACCCCCGGAAAGGCTGTGACCATGGCGCCCGAACAGGACCTCGCGGACCGCGCCGACGTGTCCGGCCTGGTCACCGAGTTCTACCGGCGGGCTTTCGCGGACCCGCTGATCGGGCCGGTGTTCACCGACATCGCCCGCATGGACCTGGCCGCCCACCTGCCGGTGATGTGCGACTTCTGGGAGACGGTGCTCTTCCGGGCGGGCCTCTACCGCCGCAACGCCCTGCGGGTCCATGTACGGCTGCACCGGCTCGCCCCTCTCGAAGCCGCGCACTTCGCGCGCTGGCTGGCCCTGTGGACGGACACCGTGGACGACCTGTTCAGCGGCCCGAAGGCCGAGCTGGCCAAGGTCCAGGCCGAGCGGATCGGCGGATCGCTGCTGCGCAGGATCCAGGGCGGCGAGGCCGGTGAGGTGGTCTCGTTCCACCGGACGAGACCCGCCGCGGACGGTGCGCCGCCGTCCGTCACAGGTCGTTCTGCACCACACCCCGAGTGGAGAACGTGACGGGTTCGCCCGGCATGAAGTCCCCCGGCGGGATACCGGGATGGTGGCCGTCGGGCGGCGTGGGCCGTTCGGCCCGCGGACCGAGCGTCAGCCGGGACACGATGCGGTACCGGTCGCCCCGGTAGATCGAGTGCACGTACTCCACCGGCCGGCCGCGGGTGTCCGAGGTGAGCCGTTCGAAGAGGAGGGCCGGGGACAGTTCCGGCACGTCCAGCAGGTCCGCCTCGCCGCGCGTCACCACCGTGGGCTCGATCGCCTGCACCGCCTCGCTGACCTGCACACCGTGGCGTTCCTTCAGGTGCTGGTAGAGGTCGCCGCTCTCCAGCTCGTCCTGGGTGAGGTCCGGCGCCAGGTCCGCGGGGACGTGGAGGTACTCGATGGCCATGGGAGAACCGTCGACGAGCCGCAGGCGCGCCACATAGCGGATCTCCGCCGCGGGTGAGATGCGCAGCTTGCGGCCCACCCGCGCGCCGGCCCGCTGGGTGCTGAACTCGAGGAGCCGGCTGGTCCAGTTGCCCGCGGCCTGGGGAAGGCTGAAGGTCCGCCGGTCCGGGACCAGTTCCTGAGTGATCTTCGCGCCCGCCACGAACATGCCGCGGCCGTGTTCACGCACCAGGAGTCCGGCCACGACGAGTTGGTCCACAGCGGCCCGCAACGTGGGCCGGGAGACGCCGAGTTCGGCGCTCAGGACGCGCTCGGAGGGAATCGCGTCACCCGGGCGGCGCTCCTCGATCAGTTCGAGGATGGCGTCGCGCACCTTCTCGCGCTTGAGCAGCGCACGGGAGGCGGCCGGATCGATCTCCATGCGGGACTCTCGATCGTCGTCGGGACGGGGTACTGGTAGGGACCCTGACCATAACTGGTCCACTGGTAAAGGGTTCCGAGTAGTTCGGTGCCGGCGACACGACTGGCCCGCTCGCGCCTTCCTTCCCCAAATCCCGTACAGGATAAGGGGGTTGACGCACGCATTGGTCTATGCCACCTTCAACCGACACCAACTGGTAAACCCGGTCGGTCAACTGGTCAAGCACGATGTGCCGTCCGCTGTCAGGTCTCCCGGAGGCGAATCGCGAGGTACCACCCGTTCCCCCGCTCGGCGCCCCGCCCTCGGCGCCGGGCCCACCCCACCCCCCATCGTCGTGGCGATTCTGACGGCCGCCCTCCCCCCGGCCCTCCCGCGCGCAGCGGGAGTCCCCCCTGAAAGGAACCCCGATGAGAACCCGTCCCCCCGCCGGCCGCGGCCGTGTGGCCCTGGCCCTCTCGGCCCTGCTGGGCAGTACCGTCCTGGCGGCTGTTCCCCTGACCGGGACCGCCTCCGCCGCGGCCGACGGCGTCGCCGTCCAGTACCGCACCAGCGCGACCGGGGCCACCGCCGATCAGAGCGAGCCCTGGCTCAAGGTGCGCAACACCGGTTCCTCGACCGTGCAGTTGAGCCAGGTGAAGGTCCGCTACTACTTCAAGGCCGACTCCGCGAGCGCCTCGTACCGCTTCGCCTGTTCCTGGGCGGTCAAGGGGTGCGCCAACATCACCGGCACCTTCGGCACGCTGGCTCACCCCACCGCCACCGCGGACCGCTATCTGGAGATCGGCTTCACCTCGGGGGCCGGATCACTGGCACCGGGCACCGACACCAGCGACATGCAGCTCCGCTTCTACCAGTCCACCTGGCAGACCCTGAACCAGGCGGACGACTACTCCTTCAGCGCCGCCCGGACCTCGTACGCGGACTGGAGCAAGGTCACCGCGCAGCTCGGCGGCAGCACCGTGTGGGGTACGGCGCCCGACGGGAACGACCCGACGGATCCCACCGACCCCACCGATCCGACCGACCCGCCCGGCGGGGGCCAGAGCCTGTTCGACGACTTCTCCTACACCTCGTACACCGACCCCGCCATCGCCGCCCACGGCTGGAACGTCCGCTCCAACTCCGGCGGTCCCGGTGTGCCCGGCGCCACCTGGGACCCGTCCAAGGTCACCTTCCCCACCGTCTCCGGCAACACGGTGATGAACCTGGAGACCTCCACCGCGGGCACCGCGGAATCCACCAGACAGACCGAAGTCGTCTCCAGGAGCACCAAGTTCAAGAACGGCACCTACGCGGCCCGGGTGAAGTTCTCCGACACCCCCAAGTCCGGGCCGGACGGCGATCACCTCGTGCAGACCTTCTTCACCATCAACGACCTCAAGGCCCCGATGGCCGACGACTACTCGGAGTACGACTTCGAGTACCTGCCCAACGGCGGCTGGGGCGAGAGCGGCAACATCCTCTACACCACGTCCTGGGAGACGTACAACCCGGATCCCTGGCAGGCGGTCAACCAGCACACCGAGGGCAGGCAGAGCTACAACGGGTGGCACGACCTGGTGCTCACCATCGACAACAGCAGCATCAAGTACTACGTCGACGGGCAGCTCTTCGGCACGCATGACGCCCAGTACCTGCCCGAACGCCCGATGTCGATCAACTTCAACCAGTGGCTGATCGACCTCGCCGGGCAGACCTCGACCACGGCCCGCGCCTACGACGAGCAGGTCGACTACGTGCTGCACGTCAAGGACCAGGTCCTGACGCCGGCCCAGGTGGCCGCGAAGGTGGCCGCCTACCGCACGGCCGGAACGAAGTTCGTGGACGAGGTCCCGGCCTCCTGACCCCACGTGCCCCGACGCCGGTCTCCCCGACGTGACGACGCACCACCTCGTCACCGAGAGGAGGCCGGCGTCGCGCGTGCGGTCCCGGGCCACCCTGTGGGGGAACCCGGACCAGGGGTCACGGCCGGCACCGTCCGAGCCGTCCTCGCCGCCGCCGCAATCCCCCGTTCGAGCCACAGCGACGGCGCCGTCGCCTTGACGAGTGAATCGAACGGGTCGATGCCGGGCGCTCGGCCCGGCCGCACTTGCCCGGACCGCCGGGATTCGGACTTTCGCCCGATCATTCGCTCCTTCCACCCCGTATCGGTCCTGTGATCAGCGCAGTTGTCCGGGATGCCGCCACCGAACCTCCCACCAAGGAGCATCCCGTGCATCCCGTACTCGTCCTCGCCGCCCTCCGGTCCGCGTTCGAAAACCCTCCCGCCCGGACCGTCTCCCCGACCGCGCTCCGCCGTCCCGTCGATGTGCGCCGAGCCCTGTTCGTCTCCGCGTCACGACCGTCGTCGAGGTGGGGTGCGTGACCGACTCGACGACGCCCGCGCCGGCCCCGCTCACCCGGGCCGGCGCGAAACCTCGGCCGCGGTTCTCCCCGGCGGCCGGCCCCTCGCACCTCCGGCACACCCCGGACCGGCTCGCCGCGGGGGTGCCCGCATGACGACGCCTCACGGCCGGCGGGCCACTCCCGTCGCGAAGGCGGCGAGCGACCCCGGCGGCGCGACGTCCGTCCCCGCGGCACGCGACGGGGCCCCGCGGCCGGCCGCACCGCCCGAACTCGACTACAACGGACGCAGACACCGGCGCGCCATGGACGACGCGACGCTCCGGGACATGGCCCGCCGGATCCCCAGGGCCCTCGCGCAGACGGCACGGCTCGCCTGGTCCGCCGACCGGCGCATGGCCGCCACGGTCGTCGTGTGCCAGCTGCTCTCCGGTGCGGCGACGGCCCTGATGCTCGGCGCCGTCGCCCGGGCCCTGCCGCGGCTCACCGCCTCCGACCCCCGGGAGGGGCCGGCGCAGGCGTGGCCCGCCCTGACCGTCGCGGTCGCCGCGATGGCCGGTGGCTCGGCCCTGTGGATCCTCGCCGACTGGGCGACCCGGCGCCTCAATCCGAAGATCGCCTCGGCCGCCGATCTCACCCTGGTCGACCTCCATATGCGCGCCGAGCTCTCCGCCTACGACACGGAGGGGTTCAGCGAACGCAGCCAGGCCGCCGAGATCGGGGCGCTCCGGGCCGTCGATCTCGCCGACGACGCGAAGAGCCTCACCAACGGGCTCGTCCAACTGGTCTCCGCGGCGACCGTCCTCACCTCGCTGCACCCACTGCTGCTGGGCGTGCTCCTGCTGTCCGTGATCCCGCGTGGACTGGGCGGGGTGATCGCGGCCCGTATCGACTACCGCGTCCACGACCGCACCCTCTCCGCCCGCAACCTGCGCGGCATGATGCGCTGGTGGCTGACCACGGCGGACCTCGCCGACGAGCTGCGCGCCAACACCATGCGCCCGTACCTGCAGTTCTGGTACCGGACGATGTGCGACCGGGTCGAGGACCGCGAACTGGAGGGCGCCCGGCCTTACTTGCTCGTGACCCTGCTGGCCGCGTCGCTGGCGGGCGTCTTCACCCTGGGCATGTGGGCCTCGCTGGCGGCCCTGGTGCTGGCGGGCGCGATGTCGGCGGCGCTCGCGGGCACGGCCGTCGTCGCCGCGCAGACGGCGGGGCGCGCGCTCCACTCGATCGTGCGGTACGGCGCGGTGATGTTCCACCACGGCCTCTACCTCAACGACTACCACGCCTTCGTCGACGAGGTCGCGTCCATGGTGACGTCCCGTGGCACGACGCGGGTCGAGGCGCCGCGGCGGATCCGGTTCGAGGGCGCCGGGTACACCTACCCGGCCAAGGAGACACCGGCCCTGCATCCGGTCGACCTCACCCTCCATCGCGGGGAGGTCGTCGCCCTGGTCGGCGAGAACGGTGCCGGCAAGTCCACCCTGATCAGGCTGCTCACCGGACTGACCACGGCCGGCGAGGGCGCCGTACGCTGGGACGACACCGACCTGGCCACCGCCGACGCGGAATCGGTGTGGCGGCACGTCGGCCTCGTCCCGCAGCGGACCGGACGCTGGCCACTCGCCGCCCGGGAGAACATCACCCTCGGCCGGCCCCGCGAGGACGGCGACGACCGGATCTGGGCGGCCGCCGACCGGGTCGGCATGGCGGAGGCCCTGCGCGGACTCCCCCGCCGGCTCGACACCCTGCTGGCCCGCTCCGTGTGGGGCGGGCACGAGCTGTCCGGCGGTCAGTGGCAGCGACTGGCCTGCGCACGGGCGATGTACCGGGAGCCGGCCGTGCTCGTGCTGGACGAGCCGACCAGCGAGATGGACGCGCGCGGCGAACACACGATCTTCCGCGAGCTGCGCGAGACGGCCCGGGACCGGATCACGATCGTGGTCACCCACCGCCTCGACAACGTGCGGATGGCCGACCGGGTCATCGTGCTCGACCAGGGCCGCATCCGCGAAGAGGGCCGTTTCGAGGACCTCGTCGCCACCGAGGGCAGTCTCCTCGGCGAACTCCACGCCCTGTCCCAGGACCGCTGACGCCTGGACCGGGCCCGGCACCGCGGGGCCGTGCCGCACCGGCACGGCCCCGCGGCACCCGACCATCGCCTCAACCCCCTCAGTCCCTCAGTCCCTCAGCCCCTCAGCCCCTCAGTCAGGGTCCCGTTCCGCGAGGACCGTCTCGCGGAACTCGGCGACGACGGGCCGGAGATCGACCCGATGCCAGGCCGCCCACAGCCGGACGGACCTTCCGTACCAGGGCAGTTCACGGATCGCGACCCCGTCGGACGTGCCGCGCACCATGCTCTTCTGGATGAGCGCGAGACCGAGGCCGGAGGCGACCAGGCCCAGTGCGGTGAGAGGATCCGCCGCGTCGAGACGGATGTCGGGCGTGAAGCCGGAGGCCACACAGGACGCGACGAACGTGTCGCGCCACGCGGGGTCCGGAGAGTCGCCCACCGCGATCCACGGCTGCCCGTCGAGCACGTCCGGCGTCAACTCCCGCTGTTCAGCGAGGGGATGTCCGGTGGGCAGCACGAGCAGCAGCGGATCCCGCAGCAACGGGGCCGAGTTCAGGTCCGGGTCGTCGTCGGAGGGCGGAGTGCGCACCAGCGCGATGTCCAGACTGCGCTGCCGGAGCCCCTCGAACTGCTCGGCCGACTCCTGGTCGTACAGAGCGACGTGGATACCCGGGCGCCTGTCACGCAGGGTGCGCAGCGCGGAGGGCAGGATGCCGGTGTGCATCGCGTCGGCGACGTAGCCGATGCAGAGGCCGCCCTCCTCCCCGCGGCCGAGCCGTCGGCCCAGGTTCTCCAGCCGGTCCGCGTGGCGCAGCAGGGCCCGCGCCTCGGTCAGGAAGACGCGGCCGTCGGAGGTCAGCCGGATGCGCTGCTGACTGCGCTCGAAGAGCGTGAGTCCCAGGTTCTTCTCCAGCTGGGCGATCTGGCGGCTGAGGGGCGACTGGGAGATGTGGAGCCGCTCGGCGGCGCGACCGACGTGTTCGGCCTCGGCGACGGCGACGAAATAGCGGAGTTGTCGCAGGTCAAGCATGTAGGACCTCAAAGGACTCAACTGTGTCCGAGCAAGTCTTGGACAGTCTTATATGCAGATCCTAACCTCGAACACATCACGCCGACGGATCGCCCACAACGTGACGAATCCGTCATTTTCCCCAGTTCCGAGGATCTTCCATGAGCATCAAGTCCCTCCTGCCCGGCTCGCTCGGCTTCGGCACCGCGCCGCTCGGCAACATGTTCCGCGCCATCCCGGAAGAGGAAGCGGCGGCCACCGTGGAGGCCGCCTGGGCCCAGGGCGTCCGCTACTTCGACACCGCGCCCTTCTACGGCGCCGGGCTCTCGGAGATCCGGCTCGGTGACGTGCTGGCCGGGCACCCCCGCGACGAGTTCGTGCTGAGCACCAAGGTCGGCCGGGTCATCCTGGACGAGGCCGAGGACCCGTCCGCCCGCGACCTCGGCGAGAAGGGCGGCCTCTTCGCACACGGCCGTCCGAACAAGATGGTCAACGACTACTCGGCCGACGCCACGCTCCGCTCCGTCGAGGACAGCCTGAAGCGGCTGCGGACGGACCGCCTCGACATCGTGTGGGTGCACGACGTCGCGCAGGACTTCTACGGGGACGAGTGGCTGGCGGCCTACGAGAGCGCGCGCACGGGTGCCTTCCGTGTGCTGCAGAGGCTGCGCGACGAAGGCGTCATCAAGGCGTGGGGGCTGGGCGTGAACCGGGTGGAACCCCTGGAGCTCACCCTCGACCTGGACGAGCCGAAGCCCGACGCCTTCCTTCTCGCGGGCCGGTACACCCTGCTCGACCACGAGCGGGCCCTGCAGCGGCTGCTGCCCGCCGCCGCGGCCCAGGACGTCGACATCGTGGTCGGCGGCCCGTACAGCTCGGGCATCCTCGCCGGAGGCACGCACTTCGAGTACCAGAAGGCGCCCGCGCACATCGTCGAGAAGGTGGAGCGCATCAAGGCGCTGGCCGAGCGGCACGGCGTGGGCGTCAAGGCCGCCGCGCTGCAGTTCGCCCTCGCCCACCCGGCGGCCGTGGCCGCGATCCCCGGCGCGACGCGGCCCGAGCGCATCGCGGAGGACATCGCCGCGCTCACCGAACGGATTCCCGCCGCGTTCTGGGCGGATCTGCGTGCGGAGCGGCTGGTGGCCGAGGACGCTCCGGTGCCCGCCGCCTCCTGACCGGCCCCCGCCCCGGCCCCAGCACCGGCCGCCGCACGAACCGGCCGACAGCGGCCCACGCAGGGGCAGTTCCCCTCTTGCCGGATCGTGCACCCCGGCCGGCCCGTTCACCCCCAGCCCGACCCGTTCACCCTCAGCCCGACGGAGAATCCCGTGGCCACGACCACCGCGTCCCTCGACGTCCCCGCCTCACCCGACCGCGTCTGGCAGCTCATCGGCGGCTTCGGCTCACTGCCCGACTGGTTGCCGTACATCCCGACCAGCGAACTCGGCGAGGGCGGCCGCGTCCGTACGCTGACGAGCGAGGAGGGCGGCGTGATAGTCGAACGCCTCGAAGCCTTCGACCAGCGGGCCCGCACCTACAGCTACTCCATCCTGCGGGCGCCCTTCCCCGTCACCGGCTACGTCTCGACGCTCACGGTGCACGAGACCGGCCGCCGGGACAGCGCCCGCGTGGAGTGGTCCGGCAGCTTCACGCCCGACGGCACGGGCGACGCCGAGGCGGTCGCCCTGTTCCACGGCATCTACACGGACGGCCTGGCCGCGCTGCACCGCACCCTGACGTCCGCCGCGGGCTGACCCGGACACGGGAAGAATCGCACCGGACCTTCGGCCGCGGCCGTCACCGGGTCAGGGAGCACCAGGACCGGGAGCACCCCGCCGGGGAACATCCGGACAGGGGGCGGCCCCGGACGAGATCGTCCGGGGCCGCCCCGCACCACCACCACGTGGGTACAGGGGATCTCTACCAGCGGTACCAGCGGCCACGTCCGCCACCGGTCCCGGCGGAGCGCATGACGAAGCCGAGCAGCCATACGGCGAGCACGATCACGGCCACGATCCACAGGGCCTTCAGGGCGAACCCGGCACCGAAGAGGACCAGGGCGAGCAGAAGTACGAGCAGCAGGGGAATCATCGTCATCAACCTCCGCCACTCCGGGTGCCCTCCCGGCACCCGTTCATGCACCGGGAGTTGAGATGTTTCCGGTCCCTCGGAGCGGCCGTACACGACGGCCCCGGCACGAGGCAGCGGTTCCCGACGCGCCGGACGCGTCCCCTCCCCCGGCCGGCGGCCCGGCGGCCCGGCGGCCCGGCGGCCCGGCGGCCCGGCGGCCCGGCGGCCGGTCCCCGGACGCGGACGCCCGCAGGCCACGGCCGTCGGCACACGTCACGGTGGACACCCGGTGTGACGGTCCGCGGGGCGATTCCGCGTCCGGGAGGTCTGCCCGGCGGGTCCCGGGGCAGACGGCGTGGGGTCGGGGGAGTCGCCCCCGGCCGAACGCCGCCGCAAGGCGCCGATCCGTAGGAGCCCCGATGCCGACCGCCGTGCCGGAAAGACCTGCCGGACTGTCCCGTGCCCCGTCGGTGGAGGCCGGCTCCGGCAGGCCGGCGACCCTGCCCCGGGGCCTCGGACGGACCGGCGCGCGGATCGCCGTACTGACGCTGTGCCAGGCCGGGTTGCTGGTGGGCCTCGGGCTCCTGATCACCGGCCCGGCGCGCCACCTGTGGCCGTTGACGGTCGAGGACCGCCTCGACGAGGCCTTCGAGCGGGGCCGCACCGGCACGCTCACCACCCTGTCCTTCATCGGTTCGGAGGCCGGCAACACGCTGACGGTCATCACCCTCACCCTGGCGGCATGCCTGGTACTGGTCCTGATGCCCCGTCTGCCGATGTGGCGGCAGGCGGCCTTCCTCGCCGTCGCCGTCTCCCTCCAGGCGCTGGTCTTCCTGACCATCACCCTGTCGGTGGACCGCCACCGGCCGGACGTGGACCGCCTCGACGCCTCCCCGCCCACGTCCAGTTACACCTCCGGCCACACCGGCGCCGCCACCGCCCTGTACGCGGGCCTCGCCGTGGTGGTGCTCTCCCGCGGCCGTGGCCCCTGGCGCCGCGTCGTGGGCGTGCTGCTGCTCCTCGTACCGCTGCTGGTGGGCGTCGCCCGCCTCTACCGCGGCATGCACCACCCCTCGGACGTCGTGGGCGGACTCGTCAACGGCGGCCTGTCCCTGCTGATCGTCGGACGCGCCCTGCTGACCGACCGGACCGTGACGGCGCCGCCCAGGGAGGATCCGCCGCCCGCGACCGAGGCCACCGGCGCCGAACGGCACCACGGCACCACGGCCGTGATCTTCAACCCGACGGTGACCGACGAGGCCACCCGGGTGTCCCTGCGCCGGGTCCTCGACCACCACGGCCACCGCGCGCCGGTGTTCATCGAGACCACCCGCGACGACCCGGGCGGCGGACAGGCGGCCCGCGCGGTCCGCGACGGCGCGACGCTGGTCGTGGTCTGCGGCGGGGACGGCACCGTGCGGACGGTGGCCGACGCCCTGGCCGGCAGCGGGGTCCCGCTCGCCGTCGTACCCTGCGGCACCGGCAACCTGCTGGCCCGCAACCTCGGCCTGCCGCTCTCCCCCGCCGAGGCCCTGGAGGCCGCGCTGCGCGGCACGTCGCACCGGCTGGACCTCGGGCACATCGAGGGCGACGGCCTCCCCGCCACCCACTTCGCCGCGATGTCCGGGGCCGGGCTGGACGCCGCGATGATCGAGCACACCGACGACCGCGCCAAGTCGGCCGTGGGCTGGCCCGCCTACCTGCTGGCGGGTGTCAGCACCCTGCGCACCCCCCGCATGGGTCTGACCCTCCGGCTCGACGACGCGCCCGCCCTGCGCCGTACCGCCCGCATGGTCCTCGTCGCCAATGTCGGCACGGTCCAGGGCGGGTTGACCCTCCTGCCGTCCGCCCGCCCCGACGACGGTCACCTCGATCTCCTGGTCCTCGACCCACGGGGTCCCGGCGGCTGGCTGCGCGCGATCGGCACGCTGCTGCGCGGCCGGTCCCGGACGCACCGGCCCGGCACCGTCCACACCCTCGCCACCCCGGACGGCGACCGGAAGGGCGTACCGGTGGAGTTCTTCACCTTCCGGCGGGCCGAACTCGCCTTCGACGCACCGCAGTCCCGCGAACTCGACGGAGACCCGGTCGGCCGTGGCCGCCGGCTGACCGCCGAGGTCAGGCCCGGCGCCCTGACCGTGCTGCTGCCGTCCCGGGAGAAGTGAATGGGTACCGCCACCAGGGTCCCCGAGACCCGTGACATGACCGGTGAGGAGCTGTCCGCGGACGAGGCGCTCGCGTCGCTGCGCCGGTACGGCCGCTGGCCGCTGCTGCGTGACTCCTTCGTCCGGTTCCGCTACGCGGACGGCTTCAGCCACTCCCGGGCGCTCGCCCTGCAGACGGTGCTGGCCGTGATCCCGCTGGCGATCGCGTTCGTCGGACTCTCCACGGCGCTGCACTCGGAGGACATCGGCAGATTCGCCGAGCTGACGATCCACCGGATCGCCGCGGGTCCGAGCGCCGAGGTGGTGGACGACGCGCTGCGGCGCAGCCGGCACACGGCGGGCGACGGCGCGGAGGTCGCCCTCTGGTTCGGTCTGGTCTTCTCCCTGGTCAACGTCACGACGGCGATGTGCCAGATCGAGCGCGGCGCCAACCGGATCTACGGGAACGAGCGGGACCGCCCCTTCCACCGCAAGTACCTGCGCGGCCTGGTGATGTCGCTCAGCGCCGGGATCCCGCTGGGGCTCGGGTTCGTCGTCATGGTGGCCGGCGGCGACCTGGCCTCCGCCGCGGTGACGGTGTACGGACTGGACGGCGCGGCCAGAACCGCCTGGGAGATCATCCGGTGGCCGGTCGGCTTCCTGCTCGCGCTCATCTCCGCCAGCGCGATCTTCCGCCGCTCGCCGCGCAGACAGCAGCCCGGGTACACCTGGCTGGCCTTCGGCGCCACCGTCTACCTCGTGCTGTGGACCCTGCTGACCTGGCTGCTGAGCCTCTACCTCGGGATCAGCGGGTCCTTCGACACGATCTACGGGCCGCTCAGCGCGTTCATGTCGCTGCTGCTCTGGGCCTATCTGACCTCCATCGCCCTGTTCCTCGGACTGGCGTTCGCCGCGCAGCTGGAGGCGTCCCGGGCGCTGCGGCCCGGTCCGATCCATCCCGACCCTGGAGTGTGAATGCCGGTGCGCACCGTCGCCCTTCGCCTGCGTGACCGGCGGCGCCGGGCGGCAGACCGGAGATTCGGGGTCCGGCTGCTCGGATCGGCGGCCGTCGCCGCGGTCGCCGCCGTCCCCTTCGGGATCCTGCTCGTCCTCCTGGAGGGCCGGTGGGAGCCGCTGCGCCGGCTGGACTCCGGCACGGCGCGGCGGCTGCACGGGACGGCGCTGGAGCATCCCGCCTGGACGGGCACCCTGCGCTTCCTCTCCGACCGGGTGTGGGATCCCGTCACCCTGCGCTCGGCCGTCGCGCTGCTCACGCTCTGGCTGCTGTACCGCAGGGCGTGGCGGCTGGCGGCCTGGTCCGCCGTGACGGCCGTGGCCGGCGGCCTGATCGGACTGCTCGTCAAGACGGTGGTCGAGCGGGCCAGGCCGTCCCTGGCGGACCCGGTCGCGCACGCCCCGGGGTTCTCCTTCCCGTCCGGGCACGCGATGACGGCCACCACCTCGTTCGCGGTGCTGCTGCTCGTCCTCCTCCCCCTGGTCCCGCGCGCCTGGCGGCCCCCGGTCTGGTGCCTGGCCGTCGTCTCGGTGCTCGGTGTCGGCTTCACCCGTGTCGCGCTCGGCGTGCACTGGTTCAGTGACGTGGTGGGCGGCTGGCTGCTGGGGCTCGCGGTCGTCGCCCTGACGGCCTGGGCCTTCGAGGCCTGGCGGGTCGACGCGGGCCGCGGACACACCGGGCTGAGGGGCGGTCTGGAGCCGGAACTCACCGGCGCCCACCCGGAACCGGGTCCGGCCGGCCGTGAGGTGTCGCACTGAGACGGGGTGGGTGCCGGGGACGAACCCCCGGCACCCACCCCGTTGTCAGGACGGACGGCCCCCGGTCACCGTCACCGGTCGCCGGGGTGCAGGTAGGCACGGTCCACCGTCTGCCGGACGGTGTCGCCCGCCGCGTCCCGCGCGGTGACCCGCAGCGTCACGTACGCGTCGCCGTGCACGCGGGCCGGGCGCGTCACGGTGGCGCTGAAGCCGCCGCCCTCGCGGGTGGTGGACGCCGTGGTCCAGGTCCGTCCGCCGTCGTACGACGTCTCGGCCTTCAGCGTCACCCCGCTCGGTGCCTTCATGCCGTCCTGCATCCGGACGGTCAGCCCCAGGCGGTGCGTGCGTCCCCGGCCCACCGCGTTCCGCGCGTCCACGGGGACGGAGTAGTCCACCTGGAGCAGCGGCAGCATGGCCGTCGTGGCCGCGGTGCCCGAGCGGAACGCCCACGAGGTGCGCGTGCCGGTGGCGAAGTCCCAGTCGTCCGAGACGCGGGCGGTGGCCAGGTCCAGCCGGTACGCGGCGTCGCCGGCGGGCACCTCGATGTCGCCCCACGCGCCGTTGTCGGACGCGGCGATCCGCTTCCCGTTCCGGTACAGCTCCGCCGTGGCCGTGTCGGGCAGGTCGTCCGCCGCGGCGGACGGTGAACCGGCGCGTATGCCGCTGCCGACACCGCCGCTGGGGATCTCGCCGAACGCCCAGTGGCCGGTGCCCGAGTCGGAGAACTCCGGGACGTACACGGACAGGGTGTCGCCGTTACGCACCGACTGCCAGGCCGCGCCCCGCGGGATGGCGGGACGGACCACCGCTCCGAACCACCGCTCCGTGACGTGCTCGCCGGGCCGGTAGGTGCGCGGCAGGTCGCTCATGCCGGCCAGGAGCGGCATGTCGGGGTCGCCGACGACGTTGTGCCGGACCGTCTGGCGCCACTGGGTGTCGCCGCCGGTCACGTACTCGACGCGCTCCCCACCGGTGGGGACGTAGCGGGTGTACTGGTTCCAGGCGGTGTCCTGGTAGGGCCGCCAGCCGAAGCGCTGTTCGCCCGCCCAGGAGGTGGCCCCCGTGCGCGTGTAGGTGCTGCGGACCACGGCGCTCTCGCGCTCGGAGACGGTGTGCACCAGCGACTTGGGCACGGAGCCCTTGGACACCTGCATCACGTCGTAGAGGTACGGGCTGTGGACCGTGCCGGTGAACTCCACCGTGGTGGAGCGCGACTTGGCCCGCTTCAGCAGCGCGGTGCCCTCGGCCGCGCCGGCACGCATGGTCGGCAGCGCCATCCGGTCGCCGGTCGGGCTCCACCGCGTCCAGGGGTAGAAGCCGTCCTCCATGACGAGCATCAGGGCCTTGGCCCCGGCGTCCGCGGCCGCCCGGGCGAGTGCCCGGTCGTCGGAGAAGTCCCAGCGGACGACGGCCAGTTTGCCGCGCACATGGGCGGCGCGCAGGTCGGCGGCGGTACCGGCACCGGCGTCCACGGCGGTCAGCCGCGCGCCCTTGTCGTCGAAGGCCGGGGAGGCGTCCACGTAGTACGGGGTGAAACCGAGTGAGGAGCCGGGGACCTTCGCCCGCAGTTGCGGAGCCACCATCTGCCAGCGCGAGGCGAACTCGAAGTCGCCGTCGGTGACGCGCGCGGTGGGGCTGACGTAGATCCGCCGGGCGACGTCGAAGTACATGACGCCCTGGATCAGGCCGTTGCCGTCGATCTTCCGGTAGGTCTGGTAGCTGAGGACACCGCGTTGTTCGGCGGGGCGGGGGGTGCGGATCTGCACCTGGACGGTGTCGGCGGCGCTGAGGGTCACCGACGTGTCCTTGGTGACCTTCACCTCCGGGTCGACGACCTCGCGCAGTTCCTCACCGTCGGCCGCCTTGTCGATGGTGTTGAAGCTGACCTGGTAGGTGCCTTCCTCGACCTCGGCGACGGCCGGCTCCAGGCTCGTGTAGTCCACGAACCCGTCGGCGCCCCAGATCGTCGGGGCGGCTCCCTCCATGATCTTGCCGTCGCGGTCGCGGGCGATCACGGTGAGCTTGTGCAGCGCGCCGTGCGCGTTCAGGGACACGGTGGTGTGGGTGAGCACGGTGCCGTCGGCGGAGGTGGCGGTGACGTGACCGTAGTACTTGCCCCGGGTGGCCTTGGCGCCGTCGAGGCTCAGCGGCACGTCGGCCGTGGCGCCCGCCGCCACCTGCACCGTGCCGCTGCCGACACCGACCACGCCGGCCGGCAGGACGCGTCCCGTGGTGGTGGCGAGGGAGGCGGCCAGCGTGAGCGTGACCGCGTGGTCACCGGTGTTGGTGTAGCGGACGGTGGCGGCCTGCTGGAGCTTCTTGGTGGCGCCGACCTGGACCGGGGGGAGGGTGAGGGAACCGGTGGCCGTGACCGGGCCCATGGCGGTGGCCAGGTCGATACGGCCGCCGCCCTGTTCGGTCACCTTGGTGCCGGGCACCTCGTGCGCGGTGCTGATCAGGGCGTCCTTGAGCTGCTGCGCGCCCCAGCCGGGGTGCTGCTGGGCCAGCAGCGCGACGGCTCCGGCGACGTGCGGGGTGGCCATCGACGTACCGGACGCGGACGTGTAGTCGGCGTCGACCGGGGTGCCCATCGTGGTGCCGGCGGCGCGGGCGGCGACGATGCCGACGCCGGGGGCGGTCACGTCGGGCTTGACGGCCGCGTCGCCCAGGCGCGGGCCGCGGCTGGAGAAGGAGGCGAGGGAGTCGTCGCGGTCGACGGCGCCGACGGTCAGCGCGGCGTCGGCCGCGCCCGGCGAGCTGACCGTGGTGGGGTTGGGCCCCTCGTTGCCCGCGGCGACGACGAAGAGGGTGCCGGTCGACGCGGTCAGGGCGTCGACGGCCTCGCTCATCGAGTCGGTGCCGTCGGTGGGCGTGCCCGAACCGAGGCTCATGTTGACGACCTTGGCGTGCTGGGCGGCGGCCCATTCCATGCCGTCGATGACGGACGACTCGCTGCCGTAGCCGTCGTCGCCCAGCACTTTGCCGATCAGCAGGTCGGCGCGGGGCGCGACCCCGCGCCGGGTCCCGCCGGACGCGGCGCCCGTACCGCCGACGATCGAGGCGACGTGCGTGCCGTGCCCGAAGGCGTCGTTCGTGCTCGTGCTGCCGGAGAAGTCCTTGGCGTCCGCGACGCGACCCGCCAGGTCCGGGTGGTTCGCGTCGACGCCGGTGTCGAGGATCGCGACCTTGACGCCCTGGCCCTCGTAGCCCGCCTTCCAGGCGGTCGGGGCGTTGATCTGCGCGGTGCTGCGGTCCAGCACGGCCTCGACCCTGCCGTCCAGGGAGACCTTCGGGGTGACCGCGGCACGAGCGGCGTCGGACGTGGCGCCGGTGTTCAGGGTCTTCCAGAAGGTGGCCAGGTCGTCGTCGGCGATGCTCAGCGAGCGCGCGCCGATGCTCGCGAGGTCACGGACCGGCGACGCGGAGGTGCCGAGGGCGGCCAGCCGGTCGGCGGTGCCGGCGGCGGCGCGGGTCGCGCGAGCGGTGCTCCTGGCTCCGTCCGCCGTCGGCCCGGAGGAGACGATCAGCGGGAGGGCGGAGGCGTGGGACTCGTCGTAGCCCTGGGCGATGAGGGCCGTCACGTCGAAGAGCCGACGGTCGAGCGTGCCCGCGTTCACCAGTGCCTGGGCGTCGGACGGCACCACCGTGAGCGCCTTGTCGTCTCCTTCGAGGGTGCGGAAGGCGATGTCCTCGCGCCCCGGTCCGGGCCGCACCGACGCGGTGTGGCGTCCGCCGGGCAGCGTGGTCACGGTCACCCGGTCGCCGGTGAGCAGCCGCACGGTGGCGGTGACCGTCCTGTCGCCGGGGGTGATACGCGACGTTCCGTCCGCGCTCGTACCGGCCGAGACGGGTGACACACCCCCGATGGTCGCCACCAGAACGGTCGATACAGCCGCCGACAGGCGCATCCATGCCATCAGTCAAGCACCCTTCATACAGCCCGAGGTCATGCGCTGTTCGACAGAATCCGCTGGTGTCACAGGGCGTGTCACTGCTCTCGGCTGTCACGGATGTGACATGTCGCAACGGCGACAGGGGCGACCGGTGGCGCCGCCTCCGCGCCTGCTTCCCCGCGCGGCACCCCGGACGGACGGGCCGGACGGGACAGGGCGTGTGGCGTCCGGTGCCCGTACCGGACGCCGCACGTCGTGCACCGGTCGTCGTCCGGCACCCGTCGTGCGCCGGACGACGACCGTCGTGAGCCGGACGTCCGACGGGACGGCGGTTGTCAGGCGAGATGCCGCCCGAAGAACCGCAGTGCGCTGTCCAGTTCGAAGGCCGGGACCTCTCCGTGTCCGCCGGTGTTGGCGTGGAGCGTCTTCTCCGACGATCCCAACGCGTCGAACAGCGCCAGGCCTTGGGCCCGTGGCACCCGCTCGTCGTCCCACTGCAGCAGGAACTCCACCGGTACGGTCACCCGCGCGGCGGCGGACGCGGACGCGGACGCCCCGCCCAACCCCAGTACGGCGGCACGGACTCGGGGTTCGGCGGCGACGAACGGGACGCCGAGTCCGCATCCGAGGGAGACGCCCCAGTAGCCCACCGGACCCGGGCCGACGTGCTCCGTCCGCTGGACCGCGTCCAGCACCGCCCGCCATTCCGGGACGGTCCGGCGGGCCACGAGCGCCTGGAAGTCCGCGATCAGCGGGGCCAGTTGCGCTCCGGCGGCCACACGGGCCCGGTTCTCGGTGACGATCCGGTCGAACTCCTCGTCCACCGGCCGGTCGCCGTGGCCGGGCACGTCGACCGCCACGGCTGAGAATCCGCACTCGGCCACCACGCGGCGCGCGAGGGCCAGGATGTCGGGAGCCTTCTTGTGCTGCCCGCCGCCGTGTCCCAACAGGACGAGCGGTCGCGTACCGGTGGCTCCTTCCGGCGTCCAGAGCACACCGGGAATGCCGTCAAGGGTGAAGAGCTGCTCGATGACGCCGTCGGACGACGTCCGGGAGATGAACCGCATGGTGGGTCAAGCCTTTCGGGGTGCCTTGAACGGGCACTCCTCAGGCCATACGAGAGGAGGAGGCCCGACCTGTCACAGCGTTGATCGGTCTCACCTCCCTGGTTCGTGATGGCGCACGGCGGGGCCGAAGGTATCACGGACGCGCCCGTCGACGTCAGGACATCACCTGGAGGAGGGCGGAAGTCGCCTTCGCACCGCTCCACTTGAGGCAGCGGTCGGTCCCCTCTCCCGCATGCCCGCCGGCGCGGTCCGTCCCCGCGCGGACGGCGGAAGGCCCACCCCGGTGGTCCTGAGTGACCGGGGTGGGCCGATGCGCGGGGACACGCCGACGGCGCGCCGGGCCGGGTGGGCCGGTGACGCGCCGTCGGGTGGTGGTGCGAGGGTGTCCAGGTCATGCCGTCAGAGGCGGGACCGGGTCAGTGGTGGCCGCCGTGGTGGCCGCCCCAGCTGAGGGTGTCGACGAGGCGACGGTGGTCGTTGCGCAGGGTCGCGGTGTCCCCACGCCGGTCCCACACCGACGAACGACGGTCCTGGAACAGATCACGGAAGGTGTCACGACCGATCCCCGTGTGCACCCGCACCGTCGCCCGACCCGCCAGACGGTAGTGATGGAACGTGTACGTCCGCCCGTCCCGGTCCGACAACGTCCACCGGTCCAGATCCACCGGCCGACGCGTCGTGTTCGTGACATCCACCCACTCGTTGTTCAGATTCGAACGGTGGTGACGACCCGGAGAGTCGTAATGCACATTACTGATCTGCACCGCGGCCCGCGGACGCGGACCATGATCGGCCGCCGAAGCCGGCACCGCCGACACCCCGGCCACCGCCACCACCGTCAACGCGGCAGCAGCAACACGACGGACAGACACAGATGCGGACATGAAGTCCCCCAACATGGTGCGGGCACCCCCACCCCCCACGACCCGGAACCACCGGACCGCACAAGGCAGGACTGCGAGTGCGAGTAATACGGCCGGCCCTTGCCCGCCGACACCCACACCATGCCCCCACACCCCACCGATGTGCGCCATACACGGACACGCGTTACGGATCATCCATACCCCCGTAACACTCACATGCAAGGACCATTCATCGCCCGAACGCACCAAGTTGACGAACCACCCACACCACACCCCATACCCCCCAAGCCCCCCACCCCCAAAACGCCACACCACGCCACCCCACCACCCACCCACCCCTCACCCGAAAGTGGATCACGATGCGATGCGGCCGGCCCCGGCTCAGGGCACGCCACCCTTGCTCCTTCTGTGAAGATCCGCCGGCCGGTCGGCCCGGCGGCCGACCGGGCAGCCCGCCGTCGGCCGGTGCCCCGGTCCACCAGGTCCACCGGGGCCATGAGCACCGGGGCACGCGGCAGCCCCGCTGCCGCCCGGACCGCGCGAGCCCGCCGGCCCCGCCGGGCAGCCCCGCCGGGCAGCCCCGCCGGGTGGTCCTGTTGGACCGTTCCGGTCAGCGGCCCAGCGCGTCGCGCAGCTGCTGCTTGTTCATGGTGGAGCGTCCCTCGACGCCCTTCCTCCTGGCCTCTTCGTAGAGCTGATCCCTCGTGGGCCCCTGGGCACCGCTGTGGGAACGCTCGCCGCCGCGCTGGGGCGCGGACTTCTTGTCGCGCAGGGAGACCCGCCCGGCCGTCTTCGCCTCGCCGGCCCTGGCCCGCTCCTTGTTCACGGTCCGCGCGGCGATCTCCTTCGCCCGGCCGGTGGGGACACCGCGCTTCTCGGCGCCCTCCTTGATGTGCTCGTACTGACGCTCCCGCTTGGGGCTGGAACCTGCCGGCATGACATCTCTCCTTGTCGTCCTCTGCCGCGGACGTGCGGACGGAACGGCCGCACGGCCGTTCCGTCCAACGCCTTCCCGCTGCCGTGGGAGACACGCGAGGGCGGACCGTACCCACCACTCCAGCCGAGGACCGCCCCGCCCGCGACCCGGGAACGCCGACCGGGCGCGGCCACCGCCGGACGGCCGCAGGCGCGAACGGGCGGACGGACGGGCGGGCGGGCGGAGGGACAGGCGGCGGACAGGCGGGGACCCCTGCGCCGCGGTGCCGTACCGGGTCAGAGGGCGCCGTCGTCCTCGTCCCGCACGAGGTGGACCGCGGCCTCCTCCGCCGAGGCCGCGCCGCCGTCGATGCCGACGTCCTCGGCGAACATGTCCTTCTCGGCGTCCTCGTGAGCCCCCTCGTCCGACGCGACCAGGCGGCCCGCGCGGTCCCGGCCCACCTCGTCGTCCAGCAGTTCGCCGTCACCGTCCCGAAGGTCACCGAGATCGTCGCCGGTCTCCAGTTCCTCCAGCGCCGGATCAACCAGCTCCTCCGACAACCGCTCGTCCAGGGTCTCGCCGTCGTGCTGCTCCCGCGCGGTCGTGCCCCGGTGCTCCACCCCGAGCGGGCGCTCGGGCGGCGACCAGCCCTCGTCGTACGGATCCGATCCACGGTCGGTGAGCGTGTCCTCCGCGTCGAGGATGCCCTCGTCCTCGCGCCCGTCCGCCCCCTCGGGCTGGTAGACCTCGTCGCCCATGACTTCTTCGTCGCCCATGACTTCCTCGTTGTCCTGACTGTCCATGGTGTGTGTGACCTCCGGGACGGATACGTGCCTCGCGGCCCGCGTCTCCAGGCTGCGGCACGCCACACCTTCCGGCACGCCGGGCCCGCCGGCCGCGGCGGTGTCGCGCGCCCACGACGCTCCGGGCACGTCCGGCACGGCCCCGGCGCGGACCACCGCCCGCCCTGGAACACGGGTGGGCCGGACCCCGGACGGAAAATCCGCGCGCTGTTCCGCACCCGCACCCGTGCCGGAGCCGGTACCGGACATGCCGACGGGGCCCGCGGAAGAAACTTCTCCGCGGGCCCCGGGGGTCGTGCAGGGGGAACGCCGTTCGGCGGGACGGGGTTTCGGCCCGGCCGCGGTACGCCCGCCGCGGACTCCCCCGCCGTGGCACCGCGTCGCCGCGCCCGCTCGGGAGGCGGCGCCGGAGGCGCCGGTCCAGGAGTGAAGCGCCGTCCCCCGACAAGGATCAGCGGGGGCCGGCTGGGAGGGACCGGCCTAGAAGTAGTGTTTGCGCCCGCCCACCGTGCGGCCGCTCGCACCCAGGATCCACAGGACCGCGCCGACCACGACGAGCACACCGCCCACGGTCGTCAGCAGGGACACACCGACCAGCAGGCCGATGACGAGCAGTATGGCGCCAAGGACAATCATGTCGATTCCGATCTTCCAGTCTCTTCGGTGCGTGCGGGTCCTCGTCTCCTCGGCCTCACAGCACCCTCTTACCGCCCGCTGCGTAACCCGGGACAGAGGGGATCCGGCCGCCCGATCGGCGGTCCGGGATCCCTGTCGTGCACCGTCCGTGTGCCCCGCCCCCGGCCACCCATGCCGCCCGCGTTTCCGGTGGACGCACCCGCGGCGGATCGCCGTCGCCGAGCGGACCGTTCGGGTGCAGTCGCGGCCGCGGCGGGACGGCGGCGTGGTGTCGGGTAGTCGTGGTGCATGAGCACTCACGTCCCCGGCACCTCCACCCGGACCCTGACGCCCTCAGCCCTGGACACCGCGTCGGCCTGGTGGCTGACGGCGCTGGACCGGATCGAACGGTCCGGGGCGGCGGACCCCGCCATCCGCGTGCTCCAGCGCGGGATCCGCTCGCTCCCGCTGGGCGACGTACGCGCCCTGCTGCGCGGCGGGCCGCTGGGCCATCCCGTGCATCCCGTCCTGGTCCAGGTGCCGATCGGCTGCTGGCTGTCGGCCGCCGTACTGGACATCACGCCGACCGGACGGCGCGCGCCCGCCACGCTCCTGGCCGTCGGACTGGCCGGAGCCACGCCCGCGGCGGTCGCCGGCTGGGCCGACTGGGCCGACCTGCCGCCCGAGCAGGCCCGGGTCGGCCTGGTCCACGCCGTCTCGAACGTCGCGGCGGTGGCCTGCTACGGCGCGTCCCTGACGGCGCGTCTGCGCGGCCGCAACGCGAAGGGGTGGCTGTGGTCGCTCGGCGGGCTGGCGGCGGTCGCCGTGAGCGGTGCGCTCGGCGGACACGTGGCCTACCGGCGGGCCGTCGCGGGACATCCCCCGCTCTGACCGCCGTCCTGGCAGCCGCGTCCGGACACCCTCGGCCTCGCCACCCGCGTGCGGGCACCCGGACGATCTGCAGCGGGCGCCGGGCGCATGGCCCACGCCACCGCTCCCGCCCCGCCCACCTTTTCCACCCGTCCCGCCGCTTCCACCCCTTTCATCACTTCCATCCTTTCCGCCTCTCCCGCCCCTCCCTCAGGGGGTGATGAATCGCTTTCGGATCGACGGGTATGCATTCCCCCGTGGCGGGTACCCGGACGTTCGTCGGCCTCCATCGGCCGACGGCACGGGGGCCGGATCACATGGGAGGGGCCTGGCATGACAGTGACCGAGACGACGGAGGCGCGACCTACGGCGCTGCCGGAGATCGCCGACCCGTCACGCGTCGCCCCCAGGGACGCCCGTCAGCTTTCCCGGCTGTTCTTCGACCAGCTCGGCGTCCTGGAAGAGGGCACGCCCGAGTACCAGTACGCGCGCAACACGCTCATCGAGATGAACGTCTCCCTCGTCCGCTTCGCGGCCGCGCGCTTCCGCAGCCGCGACCAGGACGAGATGGAGGACATCGTCCAGGTCGGCACGATCGGCCTCATCAAGGCCATCGACCGGTTCGAGCTGACCCGCGAGGTCGAGTTCACCTCCTTCGCCGTGCCCTACATCGTCGGTGAGATCAAGCGCTTCTTCCGCGACACCAGTTGGGCCGTCCACGTGCCCCGGCGTCTGCAGGAGGCCCGCATCCAGCTCGCGAAGGCCACCGAGGAACTGAGCAGCCGGCTCGGCCGTACCCCCACCGTCAAGGAACTCGCCCAGCTGATGTGCCTGAGCGAGGAGGAGGTCGACGAGGCCCGCCTCGCCTCGAACGGCTACGCCTCGTCGTCCCTCGACGCCGCGATCCACTCCGGTGAGGACGGCGAAGCCGCGCTGGCCGACTTCATCGGCGCCGACGACGGCGCCCTCGAACTCGTCGAGGACTTCAACGCCCTGGCCCCCCTGATCGCCGGACTCGACGACCGTGAACGGCGCATCATCCACATGCGGTTCGTCGAGGAGCGCACCCAGGCCCAGATCGGCGAAGACCTCGGCGTCTCCCAGATGCATGTCTCCCGTCTGCTCAACCGCACCCTCGGAAAGCTCCGCGCGGGCATGCTCACCACGCGCTGACCCCGCCCCCCGACGGACCGGCGGGCAGCCGTTCGCGCATCCCCTCCGGTGCCGCGGTGGACTGCCCGCGGAGGGTCCGCGCGTCACGTCGGTGACCCGGCCCACGGGGCTCCTGTGTGCGCCACCGCCCGGGAGGACGTGGCGCACACGGTGCTGCCCGGCGCGAGCCGTTCCCCCGCGTCGGCGGCATCCCCGTGCCACGCCCGGCGGCCCCGTACGTCCCCGGCCGTCACCGCCGGTCCGTGACGGCCGCGCCACGCTGCGGGACCGACCGCGCCGCAGATGTCGGGAACGTCGGCCGGGCGTAGCCTGAAATCACGAGCGAGGCCCTGAACGCGCGCCCGTCCACGTGCTCCGTACGCGCAGGGCGACGGGCCGTGAGACCGGTGCGCCACGAGCGTCGCCGGGCGCCCGCGACCGTGGCGTCCGGCTGACCGTGGGCTCGGCGTGAGTACGGCGCACGGCCCCGCCACGTCGCGGCGTTCCGCGTGCGTACGGCACCCGACGCGGCCGCGTCGCCCGGCGCGATCGGGAGGTCCGGCGCGCCCGCGATCTCCGGCCCGCGCGCCACACGTGGGGCGCGACCGCGGCGTTCGGCCTCCGACGGTTCGTGAACCAGTCATGGCGAGGGGAACGGTATGAGCACCACGCACTCGGTCCGGACGCCGGCGACGCCGGACGTCCTCCAGGACCCGATGAGCAACCACGGCGTCGCGTTCAGCGCCGCCGAACGGGACACCTACGGGCTGACCGGCCGACTGCCCGCCAGCGTACTGACGTTGGGACAGCAGGCGCAGCGGGCCTACCGCCAACTCCAGCGCCAGCGCGACGACCTGGCCAAGTACGTGTACCTGGAACAGCTGCACGACCGCAACGAGACCCTGTACTACCGGGTGCTCGCCGACCATCTCGCCGAACTGCTCCCGGTCGTCTACGACCCGACGGTCGGCGATGCCATCGAGCAGTACTCCGAGGAGTTCCGCAGTCCGCGGGGGATCTTCCTGTCGATCGACGCGCCGGACGACATCGAGACGGCCTTCCGCACCCTGGGGCTCAGGTCCGAGGACGTCGAACTGCTGGTGTGCACCGACGCCGAGGAGATCCTGGGGATCGGCGACTGGGGCGTGGGCGGGATCGAGATCGCGATCGGCAAGCTCGCCATCTACACGGCGGCCGCGGGGATCGACCCGCGCCGGGTGATCCCGGTGTCCCTGGACGTCGGGACCGACAACGAGGTCCTGCTCAACGATCCGCTCTACCTGGGCAACCGGCACGCGCGGGTCCGCGGCGCCGCCTACGACGCGTTCATCGAGAGGTACTTGGAGACCGCGTCCACGCTGTTCCCGAACGCGCTGCTGCACTTCGAGGACTTCGGACCCGACAACGCCCGGCGGATCCTGGAGAGTTACGGACACCGGTATCGCATCTTCAACGACGACCTGCAGGGGACCGGGGCGATCACCCTGGCCTCCGTGCTGTCCGCGGTGAAGGTGACCGGCGTGCCGATGCGGAGCCAGCGGCTCGTGGTGTTCGGCGCCGGGACCGCGGGCGTGGGCATCGCCGACCAGATCCACGCCGCGATGGTGCGCGACGGCGCCACGGAGGAGGAGGCCACCTCGCGGATCTGGCTGGTGGACAAACAGGGCCTGCTGACCAGTGACATGACCGATCTGCGGGAATTCCAGAAGCCGTACGCCCGCGGGCCCGAGGAGGTCGAGGGCTGGGGCGGTGACGGAGCGGCGTCGCTGCTGGAGACCGTCACTCACGCGGCGCCGACCATCCTGCTCGGGACCTCCACCGCGCACGGCGCGTTCACCGAGGAGGTCGTCAAGTCCATGGCGCGGGGGGTGGACCGTCCGATCGTCCTGCCGATCTCCAACCCCACTTCCAGGATCGAGGCCGATCCGCGGGACGTGATCGCGTGGACGGACGGCAAAGCGCTGGTCGCGACCGGGCTGCCGTTCGGACCGATGCGGTACGAGGGCGTCGACTACCACTTCGGCCAGGCCAACAACGCGCTCGTCTATCCCGGGCTCGGGCTGGGCACCCTCGTCTCCGGCGCCGACAGGGTGACCGCGGGCATGCTGATCGCGGCCGCCGAGGCGGTGGCCGGCCAGGTGGACGTCAGCGCGCCGGGTGCCTCACTGCTGCCCGAGGTCGAGAATCTGCGGGCCTCCACCGCCACCACCGCGGTCGCCGTCGTACGGGCCGCCCAGGCCGAGGGCGTCGCCACCGCGAAGATCGACAACGTGGTGCAGGCGGTGCAGGACGCCATGTGGCAGCCCGCGTACTCCGACGGCGGCGCGGCATGACCGGCGCGGGCGGGGAACCCGCGCCGGTGATCCTGGATCTGCCGATCGGCCTGTCGGCGACCGGGACACGGCGCGAGACCGACTCCCTGGGCGCCGTGGAGGTGCCCGCCGACCGGTACTGGGGTGCGCAGACCCAGCGGTCGCTGATCCACTTCTCCATCGGTGACGACCGGATGCCCAAGGCGGTCTACCACGCCTACGGTCAGGTCAAGAAGGCCGCCGCGATCGTGAACGGGCGGGCCGGACGGCTGCCGGGCTGGATGGCGGACCTGATCGAGCGGGTCTGCGACGAGGTGATCGGCGGGGCGCTCGACGAGAACTTCCCGCTCTACGTCTGGCAGACCGGTTCGGGCACGCAGTCCAACATGAACACCAACGAGGTGATCAGCAACCGTGCCGTCCAGCTGACCGGTGGCCGGCTCGGCAGCAAGACCCCGGTACACCCCAACGACCATGTGAACATGGGGCAGTCCTCCAACGACACCTTCCCCACCGCGATGCACATCGCGGCCGTCAAGGAGGTCCACGAACACCTGCTGCCGTCGGTGCAGGCGCTGCAGCGCTCCATCGACGCCAAGGCCGAGCGATGGCGGGACGTGGTGAAGATCGGCCGGACCCACCTGGAGGACGCGGTCCCGCTGACCGTCGGACAGGAATGGTCCGGGTACGCCCATCAGCTCCGGCAGGCGATGTCCGTGGCGACCGCGTCCACCCGGGGACTGTTCGAACTCGCCGCCGGCGGCACGGCGGTGGGTACCGGCCTGAACGCGCCGGAGGGCTTCGCCGAGGAGATCGCCCACGAGATCGCGCAGGCGACCGGATACCCGTTCGTCACGGCGCCGAACAAGTTCGCCGCACAGGGCGGTCTGGACGCCATGGTCAACGCGTCGGCGGGCCTGCGCGCCCTCGCGGTCCCCCTGATGAAGATCGCGAACGACATCCGGTGGCTGGCCTCGGGGCCGCGCTGCGGGCTGGGCGAACTGGTCCTTCCCGCCAACGAGCCCGGCAGTTCGATCATGCCCGGGAAGGTCAACCCGACCCAGTGCGAGGCCATGGTGATGGTCTGCATCCAGGTCCTGTCGGAGGACTCCGCGATCGCCTTCGCGGGTTCCCAGGGCAACTTCGAGCTCAACGCGATGCGTCCGGTGATCATCAACAACTTCCTGCACGCCGCGACGATCCTCGCCGACGCCTGCGAGAAGCTGCGTGAGTACTGCGTCGAGGGCGCCGAACTCCAAGGCGAGCGGGTCGCCGACTACGTCGACCGGTCCCTGATGCTGGTCACCGCGCTGTCGCCGGAGATCGGCTACGACAAGGCCTCCGCGATCGCGCACAAGGCCGACGACGAGGGCACGACGCTGCGCGAGGCCGCCGTGGCCAGTGGGTATGTCAGCGCGGCCGAGTTCGACCGCATCGTCGACCCGACGACCATGGTCGGGCCGTCCGCGCCCCGGTGAGAGGCCGCAGCGGCGTCCCGGCGCCGTGACGCCGTCAGTTCCACAGGGGATAGGTCATCGTCCGGCCGTATCCGGCGGGTTTGGTGTCGGTGTAGGTGAGCGTCAGGCGGCCGTACTGCGTGAGCCGGGGGGTCTTCTTCCACGTCCGGGGGCGGTCGAGCCGTACGGTGACGGGGTATTTCCGGAAGGTTCCCGCGGCGCAGTACGGCTTGCAGTCGTTGACCGCGTTGACGCCCGTGGCGACTGCGGAACGGGCGTCCCACCGCGACCACCGCAGCGAGGTGAGGCGGCTGTTGCCGTCACCACAGGCCAGGACGAACGCGCGGGGCTCCACCCGCGGATGCCAGAAGCAGTCGACGACGACGGGCTGCGTGGGCACCGGGGGCTGCGTCGGCTCCTGCGCGAGAGTGTGCGCGGACCGCGGCGACGTCGTGGGAGCGGCCCCCGCCGTCCCCATGACCGTCGCCAGCGATACCGCGACACAGAACGTGACTGCCGCCCTGACGGTGAGTTTTCGCATGTCCGCTCCCGGCCGCGTGCTTCTTGGATTCACCGGCCCCCGCGTCCGGCCCGTGCGCCTCCGCCCGCGGCGGCGGACGGCGGCCGACTGCCTTCCCACACGGAGGATGCCTCCTCCCACCGACGCTACGACCCGGCCGGGAGATCCACCACTCGCACGGACCATCACCACTCGTACGTGCCCTCCGCGCCGCGACCGGGGTCCGGGAGCGCGCCCCCCTTCCGTCCCGGGCCGGGACGACCGCTTCCCGGCCGGGTACGAGGTGTCCACCGCCCGGCCGCTCCGTCCCGCCGTGACACGGGAGTTGAGGACGGCCGGACGGCCGCGCCCGCGCCCGGAGCCGTCGCGCGCGGGCCCGTGGACGGGCCGCCAGGGTCCGCTTCCGGAACACGCCGACGGCGCTCCCGGCCGGGTGGGCCGGGAGCGCCGTCGGTCGATGGGGTGACGGGGTCCGGTCACGGGGTCAGTGGTGGCCGCCGTGGTGGCCGCCCCAGCTGAGGGTGTCGACGAGGCGACGGTGGTCGTTGCGCAGGGTCGCGGTGTCCCCACGCCGGTCCCACACCGACGAACGACGGTCCTGGAACAGATCACGGAAGGTGTCACGACCGATCCCCGTGTGCACCCGCACCGTCGCCCGACCCGCCAGACGGTAGTGATGGAACGTGTACGTCCGCCCGTCCCGGTCCGACAACGTCCACCGGTCCAGATCCACCGGCCGACGCGTCGTGTTCGTGACATCCACCCACTCGTTGTTCAGATTCGAACGGTGGTGACGACCCGGAGAGTCGTAATGCACATTACTGATCTGCACCGCGGCCCGCGGACGCGGACCATGATCGGCCGCCGAAGCCGGCACCGCCGACACCCCGGCCACCGCCACCACCGTCAACGCGGCAGCAGCAACACGACGGACAGACACAGATGCGGACATGAAGTCCCCCAACATGGTGCGGGCACCCCCACCCCCCACGACCCGGAACCACCGGACCGCACAAGGCAGGACTGCGAGTGCGAGTAATACGGCCGGCCCTTGCCCGCCGACACCCACACCATGCCCCCACACCCCACCGATGTGCGCCATACACGGACACGCGTTACGGATCATCCATACCCCCGTAACACTCACATGCAAGGACCATTCATCGCCCGAACGCACCAAGTTGACGAACCACCCACACCACACCCCATACCCCCCACCCCCAAAACGCCGCACCACGCCACCCCACCACCCACCCACCCCTCACCCGAAAGTGGTTCCCGACGACGGCACCCCTCGGGAACGTGAAGCACGACGGGGGCAGGGACAGGGACAGGGAAGGGCACAGGGTCCAAGAGGGGAACCCGCCCGGACACCGGGCGGGCACAGGCAGGACAGGCGCAGGTACAGGCGGGCGGTGACGGAGGGTCGGCTCCGCGGTGCGGTGAGAGCCTCCGGCGGGCGTGGCGGACGACGCCCGCCCGGAAGAGCTGACGAGAGGTCAGCGCACCCGTCCCCGCGGCTTCAGCGGAACCGGCGGGAGCGCCGGCGCGGAGAGCCGGTCGCCGTCGTAGCCGTGCACCTCGCCGAAGCGGGAGCCCTCCATCCAGTCCTTCCGTCCCTCCTCGATCTCCCGCTGGGAGCGCCCGATGAAGTTCCACCACATGATCAGCTCCTCCTCGAACGGTTCGCCGCCGAGGAGCATGAGGGACGCGTCCGACGCGGCGCGCAGCGGAAGCTCGGTGCGGCCGCAGCCGAGGTAGAGCATCGAACCGGGCAGGACCGGCACGCCGTCGACGTGGGCCTCGCCCGCCATGGACAGCACGGCGTACTCGAAGTCGGGCTCCAGCGGCAGGCGTACGTCCGCGCCCTCCAACAGGGCCAGATCGGCGCCGACGATCGGGCTGTACGTCGTACCGGGCGAGGTCGTGCCGTCGACGGTGCCCAGGATGAGCGTGGCCGTGACGCCAGGCGCCGTGACGAGGGGCAGATCGGCGTGGTGCTCGAAGTGCGGGTCCGTGTGCCGGTGGGCGTCGGGGAGGGCGACCCACAGCTGCGCTCCGTGCAGGAGGCGGGCGTGCGGCTTGGGGCTCTCCTCGGAGTGGCTGATGGCGCGGCCCGAGGTCATGAGGCCCAGTTCGCGCGGGCGGATGGTCTGCAGACTGCCCGTGGAGTCGCGGTGCAGCACCTCGCCCTCGTGCAGCCAGCTGACGGTCTGCAGACCCATGTGCGGGTGCGGCGGGACCTGCATGCCGGGCTCGTCGGCGATGTCGTCGGGGCCGTAGTGATCGACGAAGCACCAGGCGCCGATCATGCGTCGGCCCAGGTTGGGCAGCAGGCGCCGGACTTCGGTGGACTCGCCGAGCTTGACCCGGCGGGGACTGAGGAGTTCACGCACCGGCTCGGCCACCACGAACCCGCGGCCACCGCACAACGCGGGAACGGCGTCGCGATCAAGATTGCTCATGGCGCCCAACCTAGACCCGTCGAGGACCGTCCGTCAGGTCGCCCTTCCACCGGAGGGGCGGGTGCCTGGCTCAGAACCGACCGGGTTCCGGGGAGGACCTGGGACCACCGCCGGAGAGGAGCCGCGCCCTTGGTCCGACGTCTCCAAAACAGTAGCCATGTACATAGTAGCCATGTACTGTTTTTCGCATGAGTTCGGAAGCAGACCACGCGACCCCCGGTTTCCTCGTCTGGCGCCTGTCCATGAAATGGCGGGTGGCCGTCGACCGGGCGGTCGCGCCGCTGGGGCTGACCCACGCCCAGTACTCGCTGGTCGCGTCGCTGTACGGGATGCACCACGCCGGGCTGCGGCCCAGTCAGCGGCAGCTCGCCGACCACACCGGACTCGAACCGCTCTACGTCTCGAAGCTGGCCCGTGCCCTGGAGACGGCCGGCACCGTCGACCGCACCAGGGATCCGGCCGATCCCCGGGCAGTCCGCCTGTCACTCACCGAGGACGGCCGGGAGGTCGCCCGACGTGCCATCGGGGTGGTCCACGGAGTGCTCGATCAGCTCCTCGACCCCCTCGGCGGGCTGGACAGCCCGCGCACACGGGCGTTCAGCGGCGAACTGGCCGTCCTGCTCGGGGTTTCGCTCGAACCGCGCGACGGCCGGGCCGCCGGCCCCACACCACCTTCCGACCCCACACCACCCCACGGACAGGCACATTCCACCCAGCAGCATTCCGATCAGCACCATGTCGACGAGGAGCAGTCATGACCGTCAGCACTCCCCCTGTCAACGGGCAGGTCATCGGCCTGGCCCACTACGCGAGCCGCGCGGTCCTGGAGACCGAGCTCGCCCGCGCCGGTGTCACCTTCAACCAGTCGGTGGCCCTGCGCGCCGTCTCCGACCAGGGCGGAACCGTCGAGCGCGCACGGCTCGTCGCCCGCCTGACCGGCGCACTGAAGATCCAGGAGCGGGCGGCCGAAGGGACCGTCGACGAGATGACCGACCTCGGGCTGCTGGCGAAGCCGGCCGCCGGCCAGGTGTCGCTGACCGACACCGGCGGCGAAGTGTTCGAGCGGATCCGCACCGCGGGGAACCAGATCGCGGCCCGGCTCTACGCGGGAATCCCGGCGGAGGACCTGGCGACCGTGGGCCGCGTGCTGACCCTGGTCACGGAACGGGCCGAAGCGGAGCTCGCGGGCGCGTAGGGGTACCGGCCCGGGGATCAGGCGCGGAGATCGGCGGAGGACCTCGGGTCCGGCACCGGCACCGGCCGCGGACGCCGGGGACGGGGACGGTACGGGAGCCGGGCCCCGGCGGACAGACGGCGGGGCGAGTTCGTGGAATATTCAACCAACCCGCTCCGTTGAGGCGCTCGAAGGAGGTCAGCAGTGGACATGGAGTACTACGACCACGGGACGGCCGCGGACCGTTGGGAGCGGGCGCGGATGTTCTTCGACGCCAAGGACTACACCGCGGCGGCGCGGGTCCTGGGCGGGCTGGTGGAGGAGGTGCCGGAGCAGGTCGGTCCCCGGCTGCTGCTGGCACGTTCGTACTACCACTCGGCCCAACTGGGTCGCGCCGAGACGGAGTTGCGCGCGCTCGTCGAGCTCGACCCGGTGGAGCACTACGCCCGGCTGATGCTGGGCCGCACGCTCCAGCGCCAGGGGCGCGAGGACGAGGCCGCGTCGCACCTGCGGATCGCCTCGGCGCTCGCGGGCGAGTTCGAGCAGGTGTGACCACCGCCCGGAGGTGATCGCCGCTCGGAGGAACGGAGCACCGCGGGGTTCTCGCCGTGGTGCTCCGCACGCGGGCCGGACACGGGAGGGTGTCCGGCCCGCGTCGCGCTGTCCGGGCCCGCGTCTCGCGGGCCCGCCCGCCGCCGACGTCGAGGACTCCCCCACGGCGCTGGACGTGCGCCGGGTGGCGGACCCGCGCCCTCCTCACGCCGCTGTCCTCACCCCACTCCTGCCGCGTACGTGGCCACACCGCACCGCCCTCGTCACACGGCCCCCGGTTCCATCAACCGCCCCAGCAGGTCGTCCAGACTCACCAGGCCGGTCAGTTCGCCCGACGCGTCGCGGACGACGGCGAGGGAGGCGCGGCGCAGGCGGAGCTGTTCGACGGCGTGGGCGACCGTGTCGTGCGCGGCCAGTTCCGGTACGGGGCGGGCCAGCTCGCGCGCGGTCGCGGCGCGGCCCTGGGCGCGCGCGACCAGGGCGTCGCGGGCGTGCACCGAGCCGACGACGGTGACACCGTCGTCGGCTCGGACGAGCAGGCGGGTGCGGTCGCTGCCCGCCGCCACACCGAGCACGGTGTCGACGGAGGCGTCCGCGGGGACCGAGGCGATGCGGTCGGCCGGGGTCTGCAACACGCCGACCGGCTGCTGCGGTTCGGTCAGGGAGCGGGTGATCAGCACGGAGTCCTTCCTGCTGATCAGACCGACCCGCTCCGACTCCTCGACGAGCTGGGCCAGTTGCTCGCGGTTGTGGACCGAGGCCAGTTCGCCGCGCGGGGTGACCCGGCAGAGCCGGACCAGCGCGTTGCTCACCCTGTCGAGCGCCACGATCAGGGGCCGGAGCGTCCGGACGATCGCCCGGAAGGGCGGCGCCAGCAGCATCGCGGAGCGTTCGGGGTACGCGATGGCCCAGGACTTGGGGGCCATCTCACCGACCACCATGTGCAGGAAGACGACCACGAACATCGCCAGCGCGAAGGACACGCCGTAGCTCAGTGCGGCGGGCAGGCCCAACCGGTGCAGCAGCGGGTCGAGTTCGTGGGAGATCGCGGGCTTGGAGACGGAGCCCAGCCCCAGGGTGCAGACGGTGGAGCCGAGTTGGGCGCCCGCGAGCATCAGCGACAGCTCCCGCATGCCGGCGAGCGCCGCCGCGGCACCGCGCCGTCCGGCCGCCGCGGCCTGTTCCATCCGGTGGCGGCGGGCGGCGACCAGCGCGAATTCGGCGGCCACGAAGAATCCGCTGCCGACGAGCAGCAGCACGGTGACGAGGAGAGCCGTCCCGATGGTCATGCCCGCTCCTTCCCGGTGCTCATGGCCGGCAGCCGCTCCAGGCGCACGCGCCGCGGGACATGCCGGTCCAGGGCCTGTACGTCGACCGACACGCGGCGTCCGTCGGACAGTTCGAGCGTCAGCCGGTCCCCGACCGCGGGGAGGCGGCCGAGCCGGTCCACGACCAGGCCCGCCACGGTGTCGTAGTCGTCCTCCTCGGGCAGGCCGAGACCGGTGACCCCGGCCACCTCGTCCAGGCGTCGTCCCGCGTCCACGAGCCAGCCGGTGCCGTCGGCGACCGCGATCTCCTCGACGGTGTCGGTCTCGTCCGCGATGTCTCCGACGAGCTCCTCCGCGATGTCCTCGTACGTGACGATGCCCGCCACGCCGCCGTGTTCGTCGAGGACCACGGCGAACTCGTCGTCGTGCGCGCGCATCTGAGTCACCGCGTCCGGCAACGGCAGGGTGTCCGGCAGCAGCAGCGGGCGCCGGCCGACCGCGCCCGCCGTGGTCCGCGCGAGCCGGTCGGCCGGCACCCGCATCAGTTCGCGTACGCCGAGGACGGCACTGATGTCGTCCGGGTGGTCTCCCAGGACGGGGTGGTTCGAGTGTCCGTGTGCGGCGATCAGCCGGACGGCCTCCGCCGCCGTCGCGTCGCCGCGGACGAAGACGACGTCGGCGCGGGGCACCATGACCTCGTCGAGGGTGCGGTCGGAGAACTCCAGGGCGTGGTCGAGGAGGTCCGCGGTCTCCCGGGGCAGCTGTCCGTGCTCGTGGGACTCGCCGATGAGATGGCCGAGTTCCTCGAGGGTGGCGCCGTGGTGCAGCTCGTCCACGGGTTCGATGCCGGCCCCGCGCAGCAGCCGGTCCGCCGCGCCGTCGAAGAGCCGTACGACCGGGCCGACGATCCTGAGATAGGTGAGCGTCGAGTTCGCCAGGGCCTTCGCGAGGCGCTCCGGGACCGCCAGGGCGAGGTTCTTGGGTGCCAGCTCGCCGAGGACCATCTGCAGCACGGTCGCCAGGACGAAGGCCAGCACGACGGAGACGCCGGTGACCGCGCCGTCCGGGAGGCCGGAACCCTGGAGCAAGGGTGCGAGCAGGGCCGACACGGACGGCTCGGCGAGGAAGCCCACGACCAGGCCGGTCACGGTGATGCCGAGCTGGGCACCCGAGAGCATGAACGACAGCCGCTCCAGCACCCGGAGGGCGCGGGCGGCCCGCCGGTCGCCCGCCGCCGCCTCCCGAGCCAGCGCCAGGCGGTCGGCGGCCACGTACGCGAATTCCTGGGCCACGAAGTAGCCGGTGCCCGCGGTCAGGACGAGCACGGCCAGGAGACCGAGTGCGGCGCTCACCGGACACCACCCCGCCGCGCGCCGCCCTCGGAGGAGTTCCCCCACGACTCCCTTGTTTCTACACGGGTGTAGGAGTCAGGGTTCTCCGGGCGGCCCTCAGAGCGGCGTGGCCGCGTACAGGATCAGGAACATCGTCACGGCCGAGTTCGCGGAGGACATCGCGGAGACCAGCGTGCCGACGGCGGCGCCCCAGGCGGCCAGGCCCACCGAGGTGAACGCCGACGGCCAGCTCCGGGCCACGGGCGCGGGCCGCAGCAGGGCGGCGACCCTGCGCGGCACGGGACCCGCGGACGCGAACCCCGCGAACCCCGGGGCCCCGGCTGGCGCGGCCCCCGCGGCGGACAGCAGGGCGGCCCTGCCGATCGCCCGTGCCACGACCGTGCGGCTTCCCACCGACCGTGCCGCGTCCTCGTCCGCCCACCGCTCCGTGGTGTAGGTGACGGCCGTACGCGACGGGCGCAGGAAGGGGTTGGCGCGCGCCGCGAGGCGTACGGCGAGCAGGTACCGGTGGTGGCGGGCGGTCAGATGGGCCCGCTCGTGCGCGAAGAGGGCCCGGCGCTCGGGCGGCGTCAGGCCCCGCAGCAGGGCGGTGGTGACCACCACCCGGTCGCGGGGGCCGCCGGGCAGGGCGTACGCGTAGGGCCTCTCCTCCGGGAGCACCACCACCGGGGAGGCGGGCAGTCCGGCGAGCGCGCGGCGGGCGGCACGGGCGACGCGGTGGTGCCGCCAGAGGGTCCGCCCGCAGACCGCGAGGACGAGCACCAGGGCCGGGATCGCCGCCTTGCCCGCGATCTCGTCGTAGGGCACGGCCGCGCGCACCTCGGGGTCCGACCAGCCGTCCGGCAGCGGGTTGCCGGGCAGTTGCGCGGTGCCGACGACCATCAGCAGGGCCAGGCAGAGCGTGCTGCACACGGCCATGACGGTGGCGAACGCGGTCAGCAGGCGGGTGGCCGTGCGCGGGTGCAGATGGAGTTCGGCGAGGCGGGCGACCGGCCAGGCGCTGAGCGGCAGGACCAGCGGCAGAAAGACGAAGACCCCCATGAGACGTCAGTCCTCCGCACCGCCGGCCGCTCCCGTCGCCCCGGTCGCGTGCGCCGGGTCCAGGAGTGCGCGCAGCACCTGTTCGTCGTCGGGCGGCAGCGCGGTGACGAAGCTGGCGAGGACGGCCTCGCGGTCGCTCTCGCCGTCGAGGAGCCGGCGCATCTTGAGCGCGGCCAGGCTCGCGACGTCGGCGGTGGGACGCCATACGAAGGAGCGTCCGCGCCGTTCACGGGCGACCGCGTCCTTGGCGAGCAGGCGGGTCAGGATGGTGACGACGGTCGTGTAGGCGAGGTCGCCGCCGAGGCTCTCCTGCACCCAGGCGGCGGTCACGGGGGCGTCCGCCTCGCGCAGCGCGCCGAGGACCTGGCCCTCCAGTTCGCCCTGCCCGCGGCGCCTCGAAGGCCGGTCGGGGACCTTGCGGTCGCGCTGCGCCATGTCCGTCTCCCTCCGGCGTTCGCGTGCACGATCACGCTACCTGGCCGCGGGCGTGCCCCGGCCCCGCCGGTGGGCGATCTCGCCGAGCAGGACGTCGACGGCGACGAACGCCGCGAGCGGGATGCCGAACAGGGGGACGAAGTAGCCGAGGACGGCGACGGCCGCCATCGAGGGGACGAGGACCAGCGGCGGCACCTGCTGCCAGGCGCCCCGCGGGACGGGACGGCCGAACGCGGAGCCGCGGCCGCGCCGCCACCACATGCGGTAGCCCCACACGATCAGCAGGATCAGACAGAGCGCGAGCAGCATCAGGGCGATCTGGTTGGCGAGGCCGAAGAGGACACCGGTGTGGGCGTCGATGCCCCAGCGGGTCAGCTTGGCGAGCACCGGATGGTCGGCGAACCGCAGCACGTCGGTGACCTTCCCGGTGGCCGGGTCCACCGCGACCGCGTCCTGCTTCTCGGGCCAGCTGCGCTGCACCTGCCTGACCACGTAGGCCGAGGAGGTGTCGGCGGGCGGCACGATCTCGACGGGGTTCCCGAGTCCTTCGGCACGGGCCGCCCCGAGGATCCTGTCGAGGTCGGCGGGCGTGCTCGTCACGGTCCCGGTGCCGGTCCCCGTCCCGGCGCCGCCGTGGCCCGCGTGTGCGCCGCCGATCGCCGCCGACACGGAGGGTGTCGCCTGTCCCAGGGAGGTCCGCAGCTCGTCGATGTGCGCCCCGGCGTAGGTCGACCAGGTCAGTCCGGTAGCGGAGAGGAAGAAGAACCCGGCGGCCGCCCAGAGGCCGACCGTGCCGTGCAGGCCCAGGGTGCGGCGGCGTCCCGACGTGCCGCGGACCCTGCGCCGGGCTCGTCCGCGGCCGAACCAGAGCACGAGGCCACCGCCCGAGATCACCCACAGCCAGCCGGCCGCGAGTTCGCTGTAGAGGCGGCCGGTCTCGCCGAGCCGGAGGTTGGCGTGGAGTCCGTCGATCCAGGTGCGCAGCGGGAGCGCGCCGGTGGAGCCGTACTGTTCGAGCGCGCCGCGCACTTCGGCGGTGTACGGGTCGACGAAGACCGCGAGGGTGTGGTCCGCGTCGACGCCCGGCACACCGGAGAGCAGCACCCGCGTCGTCGCGCCGTCCGCGGGCGAGGGAAGCACGGAGGAGACCGTGCCCTGCGGATGGGCCTTGCGGGCGGCGGCCACCTGTGCGGAGAGCGGCAGTTCGCGGTCGCCGACCGGGGCGGTCAGCTCGTGCGCGTACACGATCTTCTCGGCCTGGAACGAGGCGGCGTAGAGCAGTCCGGTCACGGCGGCGACCAGGAGGAACGGGGCGACGAGCACTCCGGCGTAGAAGTGCAGGCGCAGGACCAGCTGACGCAGGGGGGCTCTGCTGGAGGCGGTCGGGGTGACGGGGCGCGGAGTGTCGTCCGTCGTGATCGTGGGCGCGGTGGGCATCGGCGGGCATCTCCGGTGGGGCTGGGGACGGACTCGGGCCGTCGGCCGGTGAGTCGGGCTCTCCGGCCGGTGTGGTCCAGAAGTCGGGAGGGGAGGGCGCCGAGTTCCCGGGCGATGACGTGGCGTGGGTCACAGGGGGACATCTCCGGGGTGCGGCTTGCGCCGCCTCGCCCGGCACGGTCCCGCTTGGCATGCTGGCCCGATGGCATCCGAACGTCACCACGCCGCCCGCCCGCTGCACGACCTGGTCGAGGAACTGCTCGCCCAGGACGGCCCGTTGCCCATCGTCGCCGCCGGGGACCCGGTGCTGCGCCGCCCGGCCGAACCGTTCGACGGTCAGCTGGACCCGGCGCTGCTGGGCCGGTTCGTCGCCGCGCTGCGCACGACCATGCACGCCGCGCCGGGGGTGGGCCTCGCGGCGCCGCAGGTCGGCGTGGGGCTGAGGCTCGCGGTCATCGAGGACCCCGCGCCGGTGTCCGAGGAGGTACGGGAGGCGCGCGGGCGGGTCCCGCAGCCGTTCCGGGTGCTGGTGAACCCGGTGTACGAGGGGGTCGGCGCGGGCCGGGCGGCGTTCTTCGAGGGATGCCTGAGCGTGCCGGGCTGGCAGGCCGTGGTGGCCCGGCACGCCGAGATCCGGCTGACGGCGCTGGACGAGCTGGGCCGCGGTGTCGACGAGGTGTTCACGGGCTGGCCGGCACGGATCGTGCAGCACGAGACGGACCATCTGGACGGCGTGCTCTACCTCGACCGCGCGGAGCTGCGTTCGCTGTCCTCGAACCAGGCGATGACGGACCGCTGGACCCGGCCGACTCCGGCGGAGGCCGCGGAGGCACTGGGCTTCGCGCTGCCAGACTGATGGTCGGCGGCTCCGCGGGTCCCACCCGGTCGGGGCTGCCGGGGCCCGGGTGCCCTCCGCGTCCGAACGGCTCCGGGGGCGTACGCGCCGGGGCCGTGACGCCGGGGATCGGCCGCCCGGGCCGGACACTTGAGGGTCGCGGGGGGGCGCGTAGGCCCCAGTGGTCGACACACGCGGGGCCTGGACGTCCGGGCCACTTCGGCACCCGGACGCCCGGGGTGGCGGGCCGTCCGGCCCGGACAGCGGGCCCCCACCCCGCCGTCGTGCCGCTTCGGCCCGGACCACCCGCCCGATCCGGACGGCCCGGGCGACCTGGGTACCGGACGGACCGGGGCCCGGACCGACCGGGCGCTCCGACCGACCCGCCGCCCGGACGGGCCGGGCCGGGTCGCCCGAGGTAGGTGCCGGGCCGTCCGGAAGGCCGGTCCTACGCGTCCCGGTACGCCTCCAGCAGGCGCAGCCAGACCTCGCTCACCGTCGGGTACGAGGGCACGGCGTGCCACAGGCGGCTGACCGGGACCTCGCCGGCGATCGCGATCGTCGCCGAGTGGATGAGTTCACCCACGCCGGGGCCGACGAGGGTGAGGCCGACCACGGTCTCGCGGTCGAGGTCGACGACCATGCGGGCCTTGCCGCGGTAGCCGTCGGCGTACAGGCCCGCGCCCGCCACGGAGGACATGTCGACGTCGACGGCGCGGACCCGGTGGCCCGCGTTCTCGGCCTCGGCCAGTGAGAGGCCGACGGCCGCGGCCTCCGGATCGGTGAAGACGACCTGCGGGACCGCGCCGTGGTCGGCGGTCGCGGCGTGCGCGCCCCAGGGGTCGGTCTCCAGGAGCGGGACGCCCGCCGCGCGGGCGGCGATGGCGGCGCCCGCGATCCGCGCCTGGTACTTGCCCTGATGGGTGAGGAGCGCGCGGTGGTTGACGTCCCCGACGGCGTACAGCCAGTCGCTGCCGGTCACCCGCAGGCTGTCGTCGACGTCGAGCCACGAGCCCGGTTCCAGCCCGACCGTGTCGAGACCGATGTCGCCGGTGTGGGGCACCCGCCCGGTGGCGAAGAGGATCTCGTCCGCCTCGATGCGCTCGCCGGTGTCCGTGACGGCCACCACCGTCGGGCCCTCGCGCGTCACCCCCGTCACCGAGGTGCCGGTGCGGACGTCGGCGCCCGCCTCCTTGAGCGCGTCGGCGACCAGTTCCCCGGCGAAGGGTTCCATCCTGGGCAGCAGACCGTGGCCGCGGCACAGGAGGGTGACCTGGGAGCCGAGCGCCTGCCAGGCCGTCGCCATCTCGACGGCGACGACACCGCCGCCGACCACGATGAGCCGGTCCGGGACCTCGTGGGCGCTGGTGGCCTCGCGGCTGGTCCAGGGCTTGACCTCGGCGAGTCCGGGCAGGTTCGGCAGCAGCGCGCGGGTGCCGGTGCACACGGCGACCGCGTGCCGCGCCGTGAGGATGCGCAGCTCACCGTCCGGGCCCTCGACGCTCACCCGGCGCGGCCCGGCGAGACGCCCGTGTCCGCGGTGGAGATCGGCTCCGATGCCGTTGATCCAGTCGACCTGTCCGTCGTCCTTCCAGTTCGAGGTGTAGTAGTCGCGGTGGGCGAGGACCGCGGCGGCGTCGAGCGGGCCCTGCACGGCCCCGCTCAGGCCGGGCACGCGGCGGGCGTCGGCGCGGGCGATGGCAGGGCGCAGGAGGGCCTTGCTGGGCATGCAGGCCCAGTACGAGCACTCGCCTCCGACCAGCTCGTTCTCCACGATCGCGGTGGAGAGGCCGGCCGCGCGGGCGCGGTCGGCGACGTTCTCCCCCACGGGTCCGGCGCCGAGCACCACTACGTCGTAGGCGATGGATTCCGTTTCCGTCATGGGCCCAGTCTGGTTGTTGGTGTGCGCCGTGGCCACACGGGTACGCGCGCGGAATACGGCGCCGGGAGACGGTGTTGTGCACACCGGCTTCGCCCCGAGGCCCGAGAGCAGGAAGAGGTAGTCACGCCATGAGCAGGACGATGGAGCTGACCAAGGAGAACTTCGACCAGACGGTCACGGACAACAAGTTCGTCCTGATCGACTTCTGGGCCTCGTGGTGCGGTCCGTGCCGCCAGTTCGCCCCGGTCTACGAGAAGGCCTCCGAGGCCAACCCCGACCTGGTCTTCGCCAAGGTGGACACCGAGGCGCAGCCGGAGCTCGCCGCGGCCTTCGACATCCAGTCCATCCCGACCCTGATGATCGTCCGCGACCAGGTCGCGATCTTCGCGCAGCCCGGAGCGCTGCCCGAGGCCGCCCTCGACGACGTCATCGGGCAGGCCCGCAAGCTGGACATGGACGAGGTGCGCAAGTCCATCGCTGAACAGCAGCAGGCGCAGCAGGCTCAGCAGGGCGAGTGATCTCGGGGAACGTCCCGTGGGCCCCGGCCGGTACCGTTCCGGCCGGGGCCCACGCGCGTGTCAGAACGGGTACGGTGCCACGTCCCCGCGCACGGTCGTCCAACGCAGCTCGGTGAAGGCCTCCAGGTTGGATTCACCGCCGAAGCGGGCGCCGGTGCCGGAGGCGCCCGTACCGCCGAACGGGGCGACCGCCTCGTCGTTGACGGTCTGGTCGTTGATGTGGGCGATGCCGGTCGGGATGCGCTCGGCGAGGTCCAGACCGCGCGCGGTGTCCCGGGTGACGATGCCCAGCGAGAGGCCGTACGGGCCGGCCGAGGCGAGGGCCACGGCCTCGTCGGTGTCCGCGAAGGCCCGTACGGGCGCGACGGGGCCGAAGACCTCCTCGGCGTACGCGGGGGTCGTGTCGTCGACTCCGGCGAGCACGGTGGGCCGGTAGAACAGTCCCTCGTGCGTGCCGCCCGCCGCCAGCTTCGCGCCGCGTGCGGTGCTGGCTTCCACCAGCCCCTGGATCTTGGTGAGTTGGGCGCCGTCGATGACGGGTCCGAGGTGCACCTGTTCGCGGTACGGGTCGCCCACGGCCAGCGATTCGGCCTTGGCCGCGAGCCGTTCGACGTACTCCTCGTACAGGGAGGCGTGGACGAGGTGGCGGCCCGTCGTCATACAGATCTGGCCCTGGTGGAAGAACGAGCCCCAGGCCGCCGTCGAGACGACGGCGTCGAGGTCTGCGTCCTCCAGCACGACCAGGGCCGAGTTGCCGCCCAGTTCGAGGTGGGCGCGTTTGAGGAGCCGGCCGGCCGCCTCGCCGACCGCGCGTCCGGCGGCCGTCGATCCGGTGAAGGAGATCACCGGGACCAGGGGGTCGGCCACCAGCGCCCGGCCGGTCCCGGCACCGCCGGGCAGGATGTGCAGCAGTCCTTCGGGCAGGCCCGCCTCCGCGAGGACGGCGGCGAGCGCGAGGCCTCCGCAGACCGCGGTGCGCGGATCCGGTTTCAGCACCACGGCGTTGCCGAGGGCGAGCGCCGGGGCCACCGAGCGGATGGAGAGGATGAGCGGGGCGTTGAAGGGGGCGATCACCCCCACGACGCCGACCGGGACGCGCCGGGTGTACGACAGGCGGGGGGCTTCCGAGGGCAGGATCTGTCCCGTGGGGCGGGAGGCGAGGGCGGCGGCCTCGTAGCACTCCTGTGCGGCGACGTGGAGCTCGAAGTCGGCCTTGCCGGGAACGGATCCGGACTCGCGCACGATCCATTCGCGCAGTTCGTCGGCGTGCTCGGTGAACAGGTCGCCGGCCCTGCGCAGGACGGCGGCGCGGACGAAGTGCGGTGCACCGGACCAGGCGGAGCGGGCCGCGTGGGCCTCCCGGGCGGCCGTGGTGACGTCCTCGGGGGCGGCGAGGGTGACGGTGGCGAGCGTCTCGCCGGTGGCGGGCTCGGTGACGGCGTGCTCGCCCCCCGCCAGGGTGCGGGACTGCCAGGACCTGGGGTCGAGCAGCGTCATGTCGGGGCTCCGATCGTTCGCTGACCAGCGGGCGGGGCTCACCGTCCGGGCGGCAGTCCCGTGGGGTGCGCGGCCGGCTCGGCGGCCGCGGTGCGGGATGTCGGGAGCCGGCGGAGCCGGGCGCGCTGGATCCGGTGGTCGAAGGCGTCCCCATCCGGTTGAGCGTGCAACATTCTAGTCCTGCCGGGCCAACTCGAGACCGGACGGCGGGACTTCGGCGAGGATCCGGGGCCAGGAGTGCGGGCGGGCGTGGGCGCGGGCGCGGGACGCACCGGCCGGGAGCGCCTCGCGGGAGACGTCGTGGCCGCCGTCGCGGCCGGCCGCGCGGGCACGGCGCAGGGTCCGTGCCCGGCCCTCGTATTGGGACCACGCGACGGGGCGTCGCCGCGCGGACTCTCCGCGGCGAGCACCTCGGCCTCGGACAACAGCGGTGTTCCGTGGGCCGGTTGGCGTGCGATCAGGTCCTGCACGATCTCCGTCCGCGGGCAGATCATGACGCCGCTGCCGCCGGTGCGCGTGCGGAGGTCGATGCGATGGCGTTCGCGCCCGCGGCGCGGCCCGATCCGCGGCGCGGCATGCCGCCGGTGCCGAGCCGGCCGGGTGTCGCACTCCCGCGGCGCCTCGACCGTGCCCGGCTCCAACGTCCCGCCACGCAGGCGGCGTTCGGCGCAGGCGCGGGTTCCGCTCTCCGGGACGACGCGGTCGACGCCCGCGCGGCGCGGCGGCCGGGCGAGCAGGGGTCCGGCGGAACCGCGGCCCACGATGCCGATCGTGGTCCGCACGGCACGCCTCCCGCCTCCGGTCCGGTCCGGTCCGCCCGGCGGCGACGGGCTCCGGCCGCCCTCAGCTGGAGTCCCGCTGCACGATCCGGGCTCCGAGCACCTCGTGCGTCTCGGGCGGCGCGCCGGGTTCGCGCACCGCGCGGTCGACGAGCTCCGCGAGGTCCCGGCCGGACGGCAGTTCGATGTGGACGGTGCTGAGCCGGGGCCGCAGCAGCCGTCCGAGCATCAGGTCGTCGGCGCCGATCACCGCCGTCTCCTCCGGGACGGCGACGCCCGCGTCCTGCAGCGCCCTCATCAGCAGCATGGCGTACTCGTCGTTGTAGGCGAACACACCGTCCAGGCCGAGGGCCCGCCAGCGGGCCGCGAGCCGGGCCGCGGCCTCCTCCTCGTAGGCGAGGGGTAACTCGGTCGTCGTGGCTCCGGTGCCGCGCAGGGCACGGCGGACGCCCGCGAGACGGGGCCGGGAGAAGATCTCCAGACCGGGCTCCTGGGGCACCACGACACCGACACGGCGCCGCCCGCGGGCCGCCAGATGGGTCCCCGCGCTGTGGCCGACCCGGTCGTGGTCCATGAGGAGCGCGTGCGCGCCCTCGACCCGCTCGGGACCCAGCGTGACCACGGCGCGGGCCCCGGAACGCTTGAGGACGGCCACCCCCTGCGGGCCGAGGCCGCTGCCGGGCACCAGCACGGCGACGGGCCGCAGCTCGGCCCAGGCGCGGGCGGCCTCGTCCCCGCGCAGACCGACACTGCCGTACTGGACGACGGTGTACTCCAGACGGCCCAGCGCCCCCTGCAGTTCGTTGAAGAACTGGCTGTGGAGCGGGCCCACCGGCACGGTCGGGGCGGGCATCAGGACCATCCTGCTGTGGCCGGCGCGCAGACTGCGGGCCGCCGCGTGCGGGACGTACCCGAGGTCCCTGGCCGCCTCGTGGACACGGCGCCGGGTGGGTTCGCTGATCCGGACGGCGCTGGTGTTGTTCAGGACGTACGAGACGGTGGCCCGGGAGACGCCCGCCAGGCGGGCCACATCGGCGCTCGTCGGCACGGGGCGTTGTGCGGGCGACGTCGGGACGGGCTGGTTCGGTATCTGCACCATGACGCCCCGCATCCTTGCAGAAGCCCCGCGCGCCCCTCGGCGCCGGGGGAACACCCGGGCCCGCGTACCCCGGAACACCCGCTTGCAGGAGGGAACTTCCGCCCCTCGTGCGGGAGGCCCGTACGGACGGTTACGGTTACCGTGCGGTGGACGATGTGCCCGCCTTCGGAGGTGTCCCGTATGGCTGACGACCGTGCCGCAGGTCTGGCGGAGTGTGCCCGGGCCCTCGCCGCGGGCGAGGTGAGCTCGCGTGAACTGGTCGAGGGGGCGCTGGCCAGGATCGAGGCGACGCAGTCCTCGCTGAACGCCTTCCGGCTGGTCCGCGCCGAGGCCGCGCTCGCCGAGGCGGACGCGGCGGACCGCGAGCTCGCGGCGGGCCACCGGCGGCCGCTGCTCGGGGTGCCGGTGGCGGTGAAGGACGACATGGACGTGGCCGGGGAGCCGACCGCGTTCGGCTGCCGGGGAGTCTTCCCGCCCGAGGCCCGGGACGGGGAGGCGGTACGCCGGCTGCGCGCGGCGGGGGCGATCGTCGTCGGCAAGACCAACACCTGCGAACTCGGCCAGTGGCCGTTCACCGAGGGCCCGGCCTTCGGCGCCACCCGCAACCCCTGGCACCCCGGCCACACTCCCGGCGGGTCCTCCGGCGGGTCCGCGGCGGCGGTCGCGGCGGGTCTGGTCCCGGCGGCGCTGGGTTCGGACGGCGCGGGTTCCGTGCGCATCCCGGCCTCGTGGACCCATCTCATCGGGATCAAGCCGCAGCGCGGCCGGATCTCCACCTGGCCCCGCCCCGAGTCCTTCCAGGGCATCACGGTCAACGGCACCCTCGCCCGCTCGGTCGCGGACGCCGCGCTGCTCCTGGACGCGGCGAGCGGCAACCACGACGACGATCTGCACCGGCCGCCCGTGCTGCGGGTCTCCGACGCGGTGGGCCGCGAGCCGGGGCGGCTGCGGATCGCGCTGTCGCTGAAGCCGCCGTTCACCGCGGTGCCGGCGCGGCTCGACCCGGCCGTACGGGCGAAGGTGGTGGCGCTCGCGGAGCGGATCGCGGCACTCGGCCACACGGTGGAGGAGGCCGAGCCGCGCTACGGGCGGATCGGTCTCACGTTCGTCCCCCGCGCGACGGCGGGCATCGCCGAGCGGGTGCGCGACGCGCCCCACCCGCACCTCCTGGACCCGCGCACCCGTGAGGCCGCCCGACTCGGCCGGCTGCTCGGCGGCGCGCCGCTGCGGGTGGCACGGCGCGCCGAGGCGACCCTGCACCGCCGGATCGGCGCGCTCTTCGACACGTACGACGTGCTGCTCGCACCCACCACGGCCGCGCCCCCGCCGCGCGTCGGGTCGATGGCGAACCTGAGCGGGCTGGACACCGACCGGGCCATGATCGCCGCCTGCCCGTACGCCTGGCCGTGGAACATCCTGGGATGGCCGGGGGTGAACGTGCCCGCGGGGTTCGTGGGTGACGGGCTGCCAGTCGGTGCGCAACTCCTCGGCCCGGCGCACAGCGAGCCGTTGCTCGTCTCGCTCGCCGCGCGGCTGGAGGACGACCAGCGCTGGCACGAACGGTGGCCGCCACGCGCGGCGGCGGCGGACTCCCCTGCCGTGTAGGGGACTTCACGCCGTACGCTGTGGCCATGGGCGATGCGTCGATGGTCGGGTTGATGGGGCGCGTGACCGGCACGGTCGGGCCCGGACTCGTCGGCGAGGTGATCGTCCGCGTGCGGGGCGGCGCCGAGCACTTCCTCGCGTACCCCGCCGTCGCCCAGGAGCGGATCGAGCGCGGGACCGTGGTGATGGTCGTCGAGTACCTGGCGCCACGCACCGTCTATGTCTCGGCGGCGTACGACAGTTGACTCCGCGGGACAACCGCGCGGCACGGCCGGGGCTCGTCTGTGCGCGTTCCGTCCCAGGTGAGAGCGGTGTGCGTCAAGATTGCAACAAGGAATCGTCAGCGTCTTCACCCCGCTCCCGCACAGGAGCACACTCCCTTCGTTCGGTGCCGATAGGGCACCATCAAAAGGGGGCGTATGCCGATGGTTGTCGGCGTCGTTGCGGGGGCTGCTGTCCTCGCGCTGATCTTCGTGGTCGTGGTCTTCAAGCTCATGTGGCGGGTGGCGGAGCCCAACGAGGCACTCATCATCTCCGGTTCGAAGCATCGGACCGAGGGCCTCGAGGAGGGTATGGGTTTCCGTATCGTCACGGGACGCGGCACGCTGGTGATACCGGGTGTGCAGGCGGTGCGGAAGATCTCGCTGGACCTCAACGAGACCGAACTGCACGTGGACTGCGTGACCACCCAGGGAATCCCGCTGAAGGTGCGGGGCGTGGTCATCTTCAAGGTGGGCGACGACTTCGTGTCGATCGCCAACGCGGGGCGGCGGTTCCTCGACCAGCAGAAGATGATGTCGGAGCGGGTGCACAACGTGTTCGCCGGTCATCTCCGTTCCATCGTCGGCGGGTTGACCGTCGAGGACATGATCCGCGACCGGGAGAAGCTGACCGGTCAGACACGGGCCGCGTGCGGTACCGAGATGGAGAAACTGGGTCTGATCGTCGACTCGCTGCAGATCCACGAGATCGAGGACCCGACCGGTTACATCAAGAACCTCGCGATGCCGCACGCCGCCGCCGTGCAGCGGGACGCGCGCATCGCGCAGGCGGAGGCGAACCGGCTCGCCACCGAGGCCGAACAGAAGGCGGCGGCCCGGATGTCGGAGGCGACCCGGGACAGCGAGATCCTGCAGGCCGGTTACCAGGCCGAGCGGGACAAGGCGGCGGCGAAGGCACGGCAGGCCGGACCGCTCGCCGACGCCGCGGCCCGGCAGGACGTCGTCGTACAGGAGACCCGGATCGCCGAGCTCGACGCCCTGCGCCGCGAGCAGCAGCTCCAGGCGGACGTCCGCAAGCCGGCGGACGCCCAGGCCTACGAGACCCGCGCGCGGGCCGAGGCGGAGCGCGACGCCCGGATCTCCGCCGCGCAGGCCAAGGCGAAGGAGACCGAACTCGCGGCCGCGGCCGAGGCGAACCGGGTGAAGACCGCCGCGAACGCCGAGGCCGAGGCGACCAAGGCGCGAGGGGCCGCGGCCGCCCTGGCGACCAAGGCGACCGGTGAGGCCGAGGCCGCCGCGGCCCAGGCCAAGGGACTCGCGAACGCCGAGGCGACCCGCGCGCAGGGTCTCGCCGAGGCGGAGGCCATCAAGGCCAGGGCCGCCGCCCTGGCCGAGAACCAGGAGGCCGTGGTCGCCCAGCAACTCGCCGAGAACTGGCCGGAGATCGTCCAGGCGGGCGCGAGCGCGTTCGGCAACGTCGACCACATGGTGCTGCTCAACGGCGCCGACGGCATGTCGGACCTGTTCGCCAAGGCACTCACCATGGGCGGCACGGGCCTGGGTCTGGCCCGGCAGTTGCTCTCGTCGATGAACCAGGAAGGGGCCGCCGCCGGCAACGGCACCGCGGTCAACGGATTCGTGCCGCCGCGCGCGGAGAAGGTCCCGGTGGAGGGGGACGCCAAGTGACCCGCTGAGGCTTCGGGCGTACGGGACCGGCGTACAGGAGCCGGCTCCCGTACGCCCGAAGTGCCGTCCGCGCAGCTCTGCGTGGGGGTGCGGGACGTTACGAGGCGATACGGGACGGTGCGGGTTGCTCTCCGGACCCGTTGCGCGGGACCCGTCGGCGGGCCGGGTCCGCGGGCGTTCTACGGTGGCCCGTGTGAACGCCTTTTCCGATGAGACCGACGAACACGTCCCCGGCCGCCACGGCCCTTCGGCCACCACGGAGGCCGAGCCCCGTGAGGTGGGCCGGGTGCGGACGGAGTACTCGCCCGCACACGACGGCGACCCCGATCCCGGCGAGATCGTCTGGACCTGGGTCCCCTTCGAGGAGAACGACGGGCGGGGCAAGGACCGCCCGGTGCTCGTCGTCGCGCGCGAGGCGGCCGGCACCCTGCTCGCCGTCCAGTTGTCGAGCAAGCGGCACGACGGCGACCGCGAGTGGGTACCGATAGGCAGCGGTCCGTGGGACCGGACGGGCCGGGACTCGTGGGTGGCCGTGGACCGCGTGCTGCGGCTGCACGAGGACGGCATGCGGCGCGAGGCGTGCGCGCTGGACCGGATGCGCTTCAACCTCGTGGTGCACCGCCTGCGGGAGCGCTACGGCTGGAACTAGGTCGTGGGGTCGGGCGCCCGGAGCAGGTCACTCACCCGATCGGGCGAGTCCGCCTCCGGATGCCCCTGCGCCACGGATGAGAACGCACGCTCGAACGCCGTGCGTGTCACGGCGCCCGGAGTGCGGTCCAGGATCCCGAACACCACCTGGTCGAAGTACCCCTGGAAGCGGCCCCCGACCAGCAGGCCGCGGAAGGCTCCGGCGACCTGCGCCGGGTCGTTGCGGAAGACCCCGCAGCCCCAGGCGCCCAGGACCAGGCGCCGGTACCCCTGGGCCGCGGCGGTCTCCAGGACCCGCTCGGCCCGGACGGCGAGGGCGCCCGGCAGCTCGTCCGCGCGCTCGGGGGCCGTGCGGAGCACGACTCCGGCGTTCGGGGCCGCGGCGGTCAGGAAACCCGCGGTGTACGGCTCGTCCAGGAGCTCACCCCGGCCGTCCCGGATGACCGGCACGGCGGGCGAGTGGATGACCCGGTCGCTGTAGAAGGGGTCCGGGTGGGCGCGGTGGTGGTCGTAGAACTCACGGACCTCCAACAGGCAGGCGTAGAGCGCCGAGGCCCGGCACAGGTCCTCCTCCTGGGCCTGCGCGCCCCTCAGATAGCCCCCGCCGGGGTTTCGCGCGGAGGCGAAGTTCAGGACGGCCACCGGACCCCGCGGGCCCTGGGCGGATCCGTCCGCCCCCGCGGCCGTCAGCCGTCTCGCGGCCCCCGTGCTGCTCTCGCCGGTGACCTCGAACGACGTGCCCGCGAACCCCGCGGCCGGGGCGGCGGGACCACCGGCCGGTAACCCGATCGGCCCCGGTCCGAACATCCATGTGCCGGCCCGCGCGGCCTCGACCGCCGCGGCGATCGGCACCAGCCGCCCGCGCGGCCCGCGGTACGAACCCCCGGCCACGGCCTCCTCGGTCTGCCGTGCGATCGCGCGCAGGCGTGCGCTCATGGCGTCACCCCCGTACACGCCACGCGAACGCCCCGCGCGATCTCCCCCGTCGTGCCCATGAACGCATCGTGAGCGATGCTGGTCGTGCGGCGCAACAGAGTTTCGCTCCACCGCGCGCGGTGATTCGGGTGCACCGCCGCGGCGGTGCACCGGATCCCGGGCACGCCGATTTGCACCCTTGTGCGAATCGGCGCGAGGGTCTTGGGTGGGACGAGCAATGCCGGTCCGGCACCACAGACGTCGGGCCGGCGGCATGGTGGAATCTCAGGAGGATCCCTACATGTCCGATTCGGTGAGTGACTGTACGGAGCGACGCTCCGCCGTCACCGAGGCCGAGGTGGAAGCGCTGGTCCGGGGCATATGCTTCAAGACCGGGCCGCCCCGCACCCTCGGTGTCGAAGTGGAATGGCTCGTCCACGAGCTGCGGCGGCCGCAGCTCCCGGCAACATCCGAACAGCTCGAAGCGGCGTACGCCGCTCTGCGGACCCTGACCCTGCGTTCGGCGCTCACCGTCGAACCCGGCGGCCAGCTGGAGCTCAGCTCCGCACCCGCCGGCTCCCTGACGGAGTGCATCGGGTCCGTCTCGGCCGACCTTCACGCGGTGCGCGCGGTACTGCGCGAGTCCGGCCTCGGTCTCAGTGGCCACGGCCACGAACCCTGGAACCCCCCGAGCCGCTACCTCCGTGAGCCGCGCTACGAAGCCATGGAGCGCTGTCTGGACCGCACCGGCCCCGAGGGCCGGGCCATGATGTGTTCGTCCGCCTCGGTCCAGGTGTGCCTGGACGCCGGGTACGAGGAGCCCGGCCCGCTCGGTCACGGGCGCCGCTGGTGGATGGCGAACCAGCTGGGCGCGGTGCTGGTGGCCGCGTTCGCGCACTCCCCGTTCGCCCGGGGCCGCGCCACGGGCTGGCGCTCCACGCGGCAGTCCCTGTGGACGGCCATGGACCCGGGGCGGTCCGCCGCGCCCGCGCTGGGCGGCGACCCGCGCGCCGCCTGGGCCCGGCACGTCCTGGACGCGCCGGTGATGTGCGTCCGGGCGGACGAGGGCCCCTGGGAGGTTCCCGAGGGCCTGACCTTCCGGGAGTGGACCCGGTCCGGCAACCCGCCGACCCGGGCGGATCTGGACTACCACCTCACGACCCTGTTCCCGCCGGTCCGCCCTCGCGGCCATCTGGAACTGCGCATGATCGACGCGCAGCCGGGCGAGGACGGGTGGATCGTGCCGTTGGCGGTGACGGCGGCCCTGTTCGACGACCCGGAGGCGGCGGAGATCGCCTACCGGACCGTCAAACCCCTCGCGGAGCGGGCGGGCGGACTGCCGGCTCCGTGCAATCCGCTGTGGATCGACGCCGCCCGGCACGGTCTGACCGATCCCGAACTGCGCGAGGCCGCCGTCACCTGCTTCGCGGCGGCCGCCGAGGCGCTGCCCCGCCTCGGCGCCGGCGCCGAGGTGCTGCAGGCCGTCGCGGAGTTCACGGACCGTTATGTGGCCCGCGGCCGCTGCCCCGCCGACGACCTGCTGAGCAGCTTCCACAGCCAATTCCACGGTCGGCTCCACGACCGGTCCCACGACCTGTCCGGCGGCCGGTCCGACGACCGCTCACCGGACCGGTCCCACGGGAAGGACATCCGCACATGACCGCCCCCACCTCACCGACGGACCCCGAGTCGCTCAGGGAGCGCGCGCTCGAAGCACTGACCACGGCCCGTGACCGCACCGCGCTCCTCACGTCCTGCGTGGAGGAGCCCGAGCTGACCGCCCAGCACTCGCCGTTGATGTCCCCGCTGGTCTGGGACCTCGCGCACATAGGCAACCAGGAGGAGCTGTGGCTGCTGCGCGCGGTAGCGGGGCGTGACGCCATGCGGCCGGAGATAGACGGGCTCTACGACGCGTTCGAGCATCCGCGCGCCGAGCGGCCCACCCTGCCGCTCCTTCCGCCCGCGGAGGCCCGGCAGTACGCCGCCGAGGTCCGCGGCCGCGCGCTGGACGTCCTGGAGGGCACCGCCTTCCGGGGTACTCCGCTGACCGAGTCGGGCTTCGCCTTCGGCATGATCGCGCAGCACGAGCAGCAGCACGACGAGACGATGCTCATCACCCACCAGCTACGCAGAGGTCCCGCCGCTCTCACCGCGCCCGACCCCGATCCCGTCCCGCGGTTCACGGGACCGGCCGAAGTCCTCGTCCCCGGCGGGCCGTTCACGATGGGCACGTCCACCGAGCCATGGGCCCTGGACAACGAGCGGCCCGCGCACCGGCGCGAGGTCCCGGCGTTCTTCATCGACACCACGCCGGTGACCAACTCCGCCTACCGGGCGTTCATCGAGGACGGCGGCTACACCACGGAACGCTGGTGGAGCCCCGAGGGCTGGACCCACATCCGGACCCACGGCATCGAGGCGCCGCTGTTCTGGCACCGGGAGGGCGGGCAGTGGCTGCGGCGCCGGTTCGGCGTCACCGAGCCGGTACCGCCGGACGAGCCCGTGCTGCACGTCTGCTGGTACGAGGCCGACGCCTACGCCCGCTGGGCGGGACGCCGGCTGCCCACCGAGGCCGAGTGGGAGAAGGCGGCCCGCCACGACCCGGCCACCGGCCGTTCCACCCGCTACCCCTGGGGCGACGCCGATCCCACCCCCGAGCACGCCAACCTCGGCCAGCGCCATCTGCGCCCGGCCCCGGCGGGCAGCTACCCGGCGGGCGAATCGGCGCTCGGCGTACGGCAGCTGATCGGGGACGTGTGGGAGTGGACGTCGAGCGACCTGCGGCCCTACCCCGGCTTCGCGGCCTTCCCGTACAAGGAGTACTCGGAGGTGTTCTTCGGGCCGGAGCACAAGGTGCTGCGCGGCGGCTCGTTCGCCGTGGACAAGGTCGCCTGCCGGGGCACCTTCCGCAACTGGGACTACCCGATCCGGCGGCAGATCTTCTCCGGTTTCCGGACGGCCCGCGACGGAGGCGTCTGATGTGCCGTCATCTGGCCTACCTGGGGCCCGACACGCCGATCGGCCGGCTGCTGACGGAACCGCCGCACAGTCTGTTCCGGCAGTCCTGGGCGCCGAGACGGCAGCGGTACGGGACGGTCAACGCCGACGGTTTCGGGATCGGCTGGTACGCCGAAGGCGACCCGGTGCCCGCCAGGTACCGGCGCGCCGGGCCCATCTGGGGCGACCAGTCCTTCACGGACCTGGCCCGTGTCGTACGGACCGGAGCGCTGCTCGGCGCCGTGCGGGACGCCACCCGGGCGGGAGCGGACGGGGAGGCCGCGGCGGCGCCGTTCGCCGCCGGCACCTGGCTGTTCAGCCACAACGGCGCCGTCCTCGGCTGGCCCCACTCGCTCGCCCCGCTGACCCACGGGCTGCCCGCCGCGGAGCTGCTGTCCCTGGAGGCCCGCTGCGACTCGGCGCTCCTCTGGGCGCTGGTCCTGCGGCGGCTGCGGACCGGGGACGACCAGGGCCGCGCGCTGGCCGACACCGTCCTCGAGGTCGCCGAGGCCGCCCCCGGCTCCCGGCTCAACCTGCTGCTCACCGACGGCGCCACCATCACCGCGACGGCCTGGGGCGACACCCTCTGGTACCTGGCCGACCCCGGGCACGGCACCGTCGTGGCCTCCGAGCCGTACGACGACGACCCACGGTGGCAGGAGGTGCCGGACCGCACGCTGCTCGTGGCGACCCGCACCGAGGTCCTGCTCACCCGGATCGACCACCCGCACGACCGCCAGGGCGTGCCCCCTCACGAGGACCCCCACCACTCCATGGCATCCGCACGTCCGAAGGAGCCCAGCACGTGAGTCCGTTCCTTCTCACCCGCACCCTGCCGGAGGACGCCACCGAGGCCGCGCTGCGCGCCGACGTCCTGCACGGCCTGTCCCACACACCCAAGACGCTGCCGCCCAAGTGGTTCTACGACGCGCGCGGCAGTGAGCTCTTCGACAAGATCACCGAACTGCCCGACTACTACCCCACCCGGGCGGAGCGCGAGATCCTGGCCGCCCGGGCCCCCGAGATCGCCCGGGCGACCGGCGCGCGCACCCTCGTCGAGCTCGGCTCGGGCTCCTCCGAGAAGACCCGTCATCTGCTCGACGCGCTGCCCGGACTGCACACCTACGTGCCGGTCGACGTCAGTGAGAGCGCCCTCACCCAGGCCGGGCACGCGCTGATCGCCGAGCGCCCGGAGCTCGGTGTGCACGCGCTGATCGCCGACTTCACCGGCGGTCTGGCGCTGCCGGGCACGCCCGGACCGCGGCTGGTGGCGTTCCTCGGCGGCACCATCGGCAATCTGCTGCCCGCCGAACGCGCCGCGTTCCTGGCATCCGTACGGGCCCTGCTCTCCCCCGGTGACGCGCTGCTGCTCGGCACGGACCTGGTCAAGGACGAGTCGGTGCTCGTCGCCGCGTACGACGACGCGGCCGGAGTCACGGCCGAGTTCGACAAGAACGTCCTGACGGTCGTCAACCGCGAGCTCGGCGCCGACTTCGACCCGGAGGCGTTCACCCATGTCGCCCTCTGGGACGCCGAGCACGAGTGGATCGAGATGCGGCTGCGTTCACGGACCGAGCAGACCGTGAAGATCCCCGCCCTCGACCTCGCCGTCGACTTCGCGGCCGGCGAGGACCTGCGCACCGAGATCTCGGCGAAGTTCCGCGAGGACGGGGTGCGGCGCGAAGTCGCCGCCGCGGGGTTCGACCTGACCCACTGGTGGACGGACCGGGAGGGCCGCTTCGCGCTGTCCCTGAGCGTGGTCCGGTGACGTAACCGGCCAGGCGGGAACCGTCCGGGGACACTCCCGGGCACCATCGGGCGACGGGCGCCGGCGATGCACATCGCCGGCGCCCGTCGCCCGTGCGCGTTCCGGGACCCTTCACCGGCGTCCGCGCGCCGCTTTCCGGTTGCCGACCCTCCTGTCCCATTCGATGATGGTGCGTGAATTCCCCCAGGCGCGGGGTATTTCCTCGCGTTGCTCTCCTGAGCGTGTTCCCGGGCTCGGAACATCTGCTTCTGTTCACCTCTGACGTGCTGACGCAGGGGCGAAGGAGGAACCCTTGCTGAGCGCATTCGCCAAGGTCTTCAAAACCCCGGACCTGCGCAAGAAACTGTTGTTCACGCTCGGCATCATCGTGCTGTACCGCGTGGGATCGCATGTCCCACTCCCCGGCGTGAGTTACCGGAATGTCCAGACGTGCGTGGACGCGGCGCAGACCAACGGCGGTCTGCTGGGCCTGGTCAACCTGTTCAGCGGCGGGGCGCTGCTCCAGATCACGGTGTTCGCGCTGGGAATTCTGCCGTACATCACGGCGAGCATCATTCTCCAGCTGTTGACGGTGGTCATCCCGAAACTGGAGGAGCTGAAGAAGGAGGGCGCCGCCGGCCAGGGGAGGATCACCCAGTACACCCGCTACCTGACGGTGGCCCTCGCCGTGCTGCAGGGCACGGGCCTGGTCGCGACCGCCCGCAGCGGCGCGCTGTTCCCCAGCTGCCCGACGGCCTCGGGCATCGTCCCGGACCGCTCCCTCCTGACCACGGTGATCATGGTGCTCACGATCACCGCGGGGACCGCCAGCGTGATGTGGCTCGGCGAGCTGATCACCGAACGCGGTGTCGGCAACGGGATGTCGATGCTCATCTTCATCTCCATCGCCTCCACGTTCCCCGGCGCCCTGTGGACCGTCAAACAGGAGGGCACCATCGCCGACGGATGGCTCGGCTTCGGCGTCGTCCTCCTCGTCGGATTCGCGATGGTGGCCCTCGTCGTCTTCGTGGAACAGGCGCAGCGCCGCATTCCGGTGCAGTACGCGAAACGGATGATCGGCCGCAGGTCGTACGGCGGAACGGCGACCTACATCCCGCTCAAGGTCAATCAGGCGGGCGTGGTCCCGGTCATCTTCGCGTCCTCGCTCCTCTATATCCCCGCCCTTATCGCACAGTTCTCCAACTCGCATGCGGCATGGGCCACCTGGGTCACCCAGAACTTCGTCCGGGGTGACCACCCCTATTACGTCGTCGCCTATTTCCTGCTGATCGTGTTCTTCGCGTTCTTCTATGTGGCGATCACCTTCAATCCGGAGGAGGTGGCGGGGAACATCAAACAGAGCGGCGGGTTCATCCCCGGCCTGCGCGCGGGCCGGCCCACGGCCGAGTACCTGGGGTACGTCCTCAACCGGCTCACCTGGCCGGGCGCCCTCTATCTGGGTCTGATCGCCCTGGTCCCCACGGTGGCGTTCGCGAGCTTCGGCGGCGCCAACCAGCTCACCGGCACGAGCATTCTGATCATCGTGAGCGTGGGTCTGGAGACCGTGAAACAGATCAGCAGCCAGATCGAGCAGCACAACTACGCGGGCTTCCTGCGCTGACACCCCGGGCGGACGTCCCGCCGGGGCTCATCCGCCGTTCTCCGCCAGCCGTTCCGTGAGGAGCCGGGAGGCACGCTCGGCCTCGGTCGCGGGGTCACCGCCGGCGAGCACCTTGGTCATGTACGACTTGATCGGGTTGTCGGCCTCGACGGCCGCCCACCGGGGCGAGGCGGGGGTGGCCCGGCCGTGCGCGGCGCCCGCCGCCATGGCGGCGGCACCCTCCTCACCGGCCACCGCGCCCGCGAGGGTGGTCTTGTTGGGCACGTAGTTCATCGTCCGGGCCAGCCGGGTCTGCCACTTGGCGCCGACGAGCGCCGAGACGACGGCCGTGGCGGCCCGCCGGTCGTCGGTGTTCTTGGGCACCACCAGGTCGGAGCCGCCGGTGAAGACGGCACCGGGCTCGGCGGCCGTCCTGCCGGGGACGGGGAAGAACCCCAGTTTCTTCTTCAGCGCGGGGTTCCGCTCCACGATCGCCTGGGCGAGCCCCGGCACCGCCACGATCTGCGCCACCTGCCCGCCGGCGAACACCCCGGCCTGCGGCGGGTGTTCCTCGTCGGCGTCGACGGGCCCGGAGCCGAGCGCCTGGAGCCTTCGGTAGAAGTCCATGCCGCGCAGGGCCGCGGGCGTCTGGAGGGAGCCCTGCCAGGTCCCGGCCGCCTCCGTCGCGAGTTCTCCGCCGTCGTCCCAGACGAACCCGGCGAAGGTGTACCAGTCCTGGCCGGCCAGATAGATCCCCTGGTTGCCCGCCGAGTTGAGCCGCCGGGTGTCCTCGATCCACCGGTCGCGGGTCGTCGGCGGCTTCTTGATCCCGGCCCGGCCGAAGAGGTCCTTGCGGTAGATGACGACCCGATTGGCCGCGTACCAGGGGATGCCGTACTGGCGGGTGCTGAACCGGCCCGGCTGGGCGAGCCCCGGCAGCCAGTCGTCCATGCCCCAGTCGCGCACGGACTCCAGCGTCAGGTCGCTCAGGCCGCCCCGGTCCACGTACTGCGCCACCTGGGTGTTGCCCACCTCGATGACGTCCGGACCGTCGTCCTGCCGCTGCTCCAACGCCCCCTGCACCTTCTGCACGATCCCGGTCCACTGCTGGATGCGGATGTCCAGGGCCATGTCGCGGTGGGTCCGTTCGAAGTCCTCGGTGAACCCCTTGAGGAAGTCCGCGGACGCGCTGTCCTTCATCAGCCACACCGTCACGGTGCGACGTCCGCCGCCCTCCCCCGGGAGAGCTCCGCAGGCGGTCAGCAGAGAGGCGGTCACACAGGCGAGAGCGAGCAGACGACGCGTCACGAAGGAGGGTCCTGTTCTGTCTTGCGGACAGCGGCATGGGAACCCGACGTGGGGGACGAGCTCAATGCTCGTACGGGTGTTCTGATTTTGGTATGGACCAATCAGACCCGTCAAGGGCGACCGGTCAGGACGCCGTCGCCGTCTCGCGCACCGCGACGCCGTGAGGCACCGTGGAATGACGCGTGGCACACCCGCCACGGCGGAGAGGAGCACCCGCATGACCGACCACACGTACCGGGTCACCGAGATCGTCGGCACCTCGCCCGAGGGGATCGACCAGGCCGTCCGCAACGGGATCGCCCGCGCCTCGCAGACCCTGCGCAACCTGGACTGGTTCGAGATCACCCAGGTCAGGGGTCAGATCGTGGACGGGCAGGTCGAGCACTACCAGGTGGGTCTGAAGGTCGGCTTCCGCCTGGAGGACGGCGCCTGACGCGACCACGCACCGGACGGCCGCGGCAGGTGGCCCCGGGCCGGGACCACCTGCCGCGGCCGCGCCCTGCGGTGCGGCGGACGGCGGTACGGCGGACGGAGTCTGGCGCCGCGCGCCGGGCCGGTCCGCGGCGGAGCCGTGCGCCGATACGCACGCCCCGGCGCCCACCGGCCGGGACCGGCTCCGCCGAACGCGCGGGTCACCTCGGGGCGGTCCGGACGGCCGCCCACGCCCCGCCCGCGCACTCGCGCACGGAGCCCGGCTCGCCGGACCGACAGGGCAGCGAGCCACGGCGCCCGCCGGTCCGTCCCTCGGGCCCGCGCACGGCGTCCAGGCCCGTCCGGCCGGGTGACGCCGGGCCGGGTCAGGGCCCGCCGGGCCGGGCGCGGCGGGTCAGGTCCGTCCCTCACGCTCCTGCGCACTCCTGAGAGCCGCCGACGTCGACGCCCAGCGGGCCCGTACGACCCGGAACCCGGCCCGCTCCGCCTCGTCGCAGACGAGTTCGTCGTCGTCCACGAGGACACGGATCTCACGGTCGCGGGCGAGCCGGCGGAGGATCTCCGACTTGGTACGGCGGGCGGGCCTGCGGTCGTCGTCGCGCCGCATCCAGACCGGCCCCTCGGGCAGCCCCAGGGCGGCCAGCCACGCGACGGTGTCCCGACGGCAGCGCTCGGGACGGCCGGTCAGATAGACGACGTCGCACTCCCGCGCGCTCTCCGTCGCCAGCGCCACCCCCTCGGCCAGCGGCGGATCCTGCGGCGCGGCCGCGAAGAACGCGTCCCAGTCGCGCGGCCTGCGCTCCAGGAACCGCTGCCGGTGCGCGCTGTCCGCGAGCGTGCCGTCCAGGTCGAACACGGCGAGCGGTCTGCTGTTCCTCTGCGTCACGCCGACCACCCTAAGGGCCCTGGGCTCCGCACGCGCCGGGAGCCGGGGACCCCGGCCGGACGGTACGAAGGAGGGGTCGACGGGCGGGCGGGCCGGCCAGCTGCGACGCGCGAGCGGTTCCGGCCCGGGTCCGGCCCGACTCCCCCGGAGGAGAAGGGGCGTTGGGGGCGCCGCGTACGCGCGACGGCGTCACGAGGCGTCGGACAGCCAGGGCCTGACCTGTTTACGGGCCTCGTGCAGACGGGACTTGAGCGTGCCGAGGGGAACACCGACCCGCTCGGCCACCTCGGCGTACTCCAGCTGGCAGATGTCCCGGTAGACCAACGGCGCCACCAGGTGCGGGTGTTCACGCTCCAGCCGCTCCAGCGCCTCCAGGAGGTCGACACGGGAACCGGCGATGACGCTCGTGGTGCGGGGGTCGACGTGCTGGGCGGCGTCGATGACGTCCGGCTGCTCGGCGGACCGCCGCTTCAGCTCCCGGTACTTCTGCCGGGAGCAGTTGGCCACGACCGTGTAGAGCCAGGTGCTGAAGCGGCTGCGGCCCTCGAAGCCGGTGATCTTCCGCGCCACCTGGAGGAGGACGTCCTGCGTCGCCTCCTCGGCGTCCTCGCGGCACGGCAGGAAGCGTCCGCAGCGCCGCATGACCTCCGGCTCCAGCCGCTGGAGCAGCAGGTCCAGGGCGCCCGGTTCGCCCGCGGCCGCGCGCAGCGCGAGCTCCTCGGTCCCCGCGGCGTCCTGCACTGGGTGCTCCCCTCGGTGTCGATCAGAGGCCAGGCATGATAGTCGCATGCACCCTCCGCAGCGGATCGGCCGCTACCGTCTGGACCGGCGCCTGGGCGCCGGCGGCTTCGGCGTGGTCTGGCTCGCCCACGACGAGGTGCTGGACGCGGTCGTCGCCGTGAAGGTGCTGTCCGACAACTGGACCGACCGGCTGGACGTCCGGGAACGTTTCCTCTCCGAGGCCCGGCTGCTGCGCCGGGCCGACTCGAACCGGGTCGTCCAGGTCTACGACATCGGCGAGCTCCCGGACGGCAGGCCCTACTTCGTCATGGAGTACGCGGACGGAGGCACCCTCGCGGACAGGACCGGCGACGGACCGCTCCCGGTCTCCGAGGCCCTGCGGCTGACCGCGCTGGCGGCCCGCGGCGCCGCCGCGCTGCACCGGGCCGGGATCGTGCACCGCGACATCAAGCCGTCCAACGTGCTGCTGCGCACGGCACCCGGCGCGGACGACCGGGTCCTGCTGGCGGACCTCGGTCTCGCCAAGAGCCTGGCGCACGCCTCCGGGCTGACGATGGCCGCCGGTTCGGCGGGCTACTCCTCGCCGGAGGCGGCCCAGCCCGGTTCGGGCATCGACGCCCGCGCCGACGTCTACAGCCTGGGAGCCCTCGGCTACCACCTGGTCACGGGGACCGTCCCGGGGGCGCCCGGAAAGGTCGTACGCCCCGACCGGTTCCGTACCGACCTGGCCCCCGGTGTCCAGCGGGCGCTGCTGCGGGCCATGGAACCGGACCGGGAGCGGCGCTGGCCCACGGCGCTGGGCCTGGCCGAGGAGCTGGAGCGGCTGGCCGAGGCGGCGCCGGGTCCGGGCGTCCGCGCGCCCGGGCGCCGACGGCGCACCCTGGTCGCCGCGGTGACCGCCGCGGCCGTGGTCGCCGCCGGCGGCGTCACCGCCGCCCTGGTGAGCCGGCAGACCCCCGGTGGACCCGTACGGGTCTCGGACGCCTCGGGACGGCTCTCGGTCGAGGTGCCGCGCGCCTGGGGCCGCCAGCTGCGCGACTCCGGATGGAATCCGCGGACCATGGGCCTGTCGGACACCCAGGAACCGGGGCTGGTGGTCGCGGACGACCTGGGCCGCTGGCAGGACCTGCGAACCGGTGTCGACGGGGTGTTCGTCGGGCTGAGCGAGCACGGGGAGATACGGGCGCGGGTGGACTCGCTCGCGCACAGAGGATGCCACTACGACGGCGGCCGCGCCTACACCGGTGCGCGCTGGCACGGTCTGGTGCGGACCTGGAGCGACTGCCCGGGCCGGCACGGCTCGCTCACGGAGGCGGGGCTCACCCCGGCGGGCGGGGCCGCGCAGCCGCAGGTGTACGTGCAGATCCGCCAGAAGACCGGCGGCGACGCCACCGACCGGGTGCTCGGGTCCGTACGGGTGGGCACGTGAGGAGCACGCGTGCCGGGCTCGCGGACCCTTCCGCGAACTTTCTCCGGCCGGCGCGCATCGGACACTGGTGACGGAGCACGGAGCGCTCGCCGTACCCACGGGGGTCACGGTGTGCGCTGATTCGAAGGAGTGTTGACATGGCGGCCTTCCGGCACGGCGACAGGGTTCGCGTACACCGCACGTCCTCCCGGGCGTCCTGGGCGGCGGTGGCCGCGGGCGTCGCGCTGCTGGGCACGCTCTCGGCGTGCGGCACCGGCGACGGCACGGGCGGCACCCCGCGGAAGCTCCCGGGCACGGCGCGGCCTGCCTCCGGCGACACGACCCCGGACGGCTCCGGCAGCGACACCGCGTCGGCCGGCGGCGGGCGGACCCCGGCACCGGCGTCGGGTTCGGCCTCCGCGTCGGCGAAGGCCTCGGCCCCGGCCTCCGCGGGAAGCGGCGCGTCGAGCACGCGCTGCCACACCTCCGAGCTGCGCGCGACGGTCGGCGCCGAGGACCCGGGGGCGGGCCAGGAGAACTTCCCGGTCGTCCTCACCAACACCTCCCACCGTGCCTGCACCCTGCGCGGCTATCCCGGCGCGGCCTTCGTCGACGCGTCCGGCAAGCAGCTCGGCCCCGACCCGAAGCGCGCGCCCGGGTCGCCGGTCACGGTCATGCTGGCACCCGGGCAGAGCGCGTGGGCCGGTCTGACGTTCTCGAACCCGGAGATCAGCGGGGCAGGCACGGCCGCACCGGCGTCGCTGGTCGTCACCCCGCCCGACGAGCGGGACCCGCTCACGGCGGTCTGGAAGGGCGGCAAGGTCCCGGTGTCCGGGAACTCCTCCTCGGTCTCCCTGACGGTCGTCCGGGCCGGTACCGGCGCCTGACCCCGCCCGCCCCGCCGACACCCGCCGTCCGTCCCGCACCCCGACACCCCGCCGATCGCCCCGCGGACGGCGGGGTTTGTCACGGAACGGCAACACGAACCCCCGCCCGCGACCTTTCCCGGACCCCCGCGCATCACATCCTTCGACGCGTCCTCCGCGAGGCGGCGCGGCACAGGAACGGAAGCTCCGGCCCCGCGCGGGAGCGGTATCGAGGACATCGGGGGTTCACCATGACCGGCATCTCACGCAGGCGTCTGCTGACCGCGACGGCCGCCACGGGAGCGCTCGGCGCGCTCTCCGCCTGCTCGGCGCGTGACTGGACCGTGGGCGGCGACGACCAGGGGGAGGTGAAGAAGGACGCGCCCCCGCGGCCCCGGCTCATCGGGGACGGCTCCACCGCCGACACGGGGGCCCAGCCCAGGCAGCCGAAGGCCGAGCGGCTGAGGCCGGGCGAGCGTCCGCCGCAGTTCGTGGTCTTCTCCTGGGACGGCGCGGGCGAGCTCAGCAACAAGCTGTTCTCACGGTTCCGCAAGGTCGCCGCGGACCACGGCGCGTCGATGACGTTCTTCCTCAGTGGGATCTACACCCTGCCCGAGTCGAAGAAGCACCTCTACAGCCCGCCGCAGCACCCGGTGGGCGCCTCCGCGATCGGCTACCTCTCCGACCGGCACATCCACGCGACGCTCCAGCAGATCCGGGGCGCCTGGCTGGAGGGGCACGAGATCGGCACCCACTTCAACGGTCACTTCTGCGGCTCGGACGGGGTGCGCCGGTGGTCGCCCGCCGAGTGGCGCAGCGAGATAGACCAGGCCAAGAAGTTCGTCACCGGGTGGAAGACCAACACCGGCTTCACCGATCTCGAACCGCTCCCCTTCGACTACGACAAGGAGCTGATCGGCGGCCGCACCCCGTGTCTGGAGGGCCAGGCCAACCTGCTGCCGACGGCCGCCGCGCTCGGCTGGAAGTACGACGCCAGTTCTCCCGGCGGCCTCCAGATGTGGCCGGGCAAGGTCCAGGGCGGCCGGATCTGGGACTTCCCGCTGCAGTCCATCCCGTTCCCCGGCCACACCTTCCAGGTCCTGTCCATGGACTACAACCTGATGGCCAACCAGTCGAACGCCGATCCGCTCGGGGACCGCTCCCAGTACGACGCCTGGCGCGCGCAGGCCCACGACAGCTACCTCGCCGGCTTCGACCGGGCCTACGAGAGCAACCGGGCGCCCTTCTTCATCGGCAACCACTTCGAACGGTGGAACGGCGGCATATACATGGACGCCGTCGAGGAGGCGGTCGAACGCATAGCGGGGCACGACGAGGTGCGTCTGGTCTCGTTCCGCCAGCTCGTGGAGTGGCTGGAGGCCCAGGACCCCGCGGTGCTGCGCAAGCTGCGCACGCTCGGTCCCGGGCAGTCCCCGCTGGGCGGCTGGGCCGAGTTCCTCGGGACGGCCGCCTCCGCGTCGGCCACCGCCGGAGCGGCCACCACGGCGTCGTGACCCGCTCGGTCCGTGAGCGTCGGTCCCGCGGGTCCCGGCTCCCCGCGGGACCGGTCCGCGGCGAAGCGGCGACGGCGGTACGGTCCCCCGGAGGCAGGACCTGAGGGAACGGAGTCAGCGACGGCCGCCGCCGTCGTGGCCGCCGTGATCGCCGTATCCGTGGCCGCCGTACCCCCACGACCCGCCGTCGCCCTGTCCCCAGGTGCCGTACCCGCCGTCCACCGGCGGGCAGTCGTACGGGGAGCAGGAGGGCGCGGGGTTCGCGGCGGCGTCGTCACCCGCGAGTGACGACGGCCCGGCCGAGGGCTCGGGCGACGCCTCGGACGCGTCGCCCGGCGAACCCGGCCGCGGGGAGCCGGAGGGCCGCCGGGTCGCAGGGCCGCCCGATCCGTCGGCGTCCCAGTCCACCGACGCCATCTGGAGCGAGGGCGACGAGGTGTCCAGCGTCCAGTGCTGGACGGCCTGGTCCTTGCGGAGCTTGAGGACCAGCGCTCCCCCGCCGTCGGTGGCGGCGGGCGTGAGCGCCAGGTCCTGGCTGCCGCGGGGCACCAACTCCCCCTGGAGGGTGAAGTCGTAGCGCACGTTCTTGCCGGCCGGGCTCGACTCGGGTGCGCAGAAAGCCAGTTGGACCGAGTAGCCGAGGTGGGAGTCCAGGCACAGGCCCGGGTCGGCGACGTCGCGCAGCACTCCGTCCGGCTCGTACGACCACTCCTGAACGCCGGCCGAGGAACAGGACGTGAGCGCCGTCTCGGCCCCCTTCACGAGTTTCCCGCCCACGATGCCGACACAGAGCCCGGTCTTGACGTTGCGCAGCCGGCCGCGGACGGTGCCGTTCGGCGCCTCGCCTATCCAGGACGGCTTCGCACCGGGTGCCTTGGCGGGGCCCGAACTCGGCCTGCCCGACGGACCGGCGGCCTCGGTGGTGCCGTCCGATCCCTGCGCCGCCGCCCACAGGGCCAGCGGGACCAGGATCAGGCCGCTCGCGGTCAGCGCGGCCAGCGCGATGTTGCGGCGGCCGGGCGAGCGCCGGGGCGCCTTGTGCGTCGCCTGCCGGGAGCCGCCGGAGGACTGGGCGCGCCCGCCCACCCGCGGCGGGCGGGTGGGCGGGAGGGGAACACCCTCGGGCAGCGGCGGCGCCGCCTGGACGCCTGTTCCGTAGAGGTCTCCGGGACCCTCGCCCATCACTTCCACGATCGCGCTGCCGCGTCCGGGACGGGAGGCGAGATACGCGTCCGCACCCCAGCCGAGTACCGACTCGGCCAGGGGCAGGGCGAGTTCGCCGTTGAAGTGGTCCAACTGCTCGGCTGTGTAATGGCAGTGCCGACAGCGGCCCATGTGGCGGCGCAGATCGGGATCGAGGGCGTCCCCGCCCCGGCGGAGCGACACGTCCAGCATGCGGTGGTACTGACGGCACTCGTCCTCGGGAGCCAGTTCGCGGTGGATCTCCAGGCAGCCCTCGCGCAGGCGTTCCCGGGCCCGTGGCACCTCGATGGCGGCGGCGTCCTCACGGATCCCCAGCAGACCGGCCGGAACGGCCAGTTGCTCGGCCTCGATCTCCACGTGCCAGAGCAGACAGCGGGCGGGCTCCGGAAGCCGCTGGAACGCGCGCGCCAGCAGCCGTCGGTTCTCCGGCGGAAGGAGCCGTGCCGCGACCCCCTCCTCACCGTCCGGACCGGCCAGGAGTTCCGGGTGGAGCGATTCCCGCCGCTGGTCGCCGAGCCATTCGGCGGTCATACGGCGCACGGTGACCAGCAACTGCGGGCGCCAGGCCGCCGTCGGTCCGGTCTGCCGCAGTGATTCGCCGAACAGCCGGGTGAATGCCGCGGTGGTGAGCATTCCGGCCGGGCGCACCCCGTTGGTGCACAGCCGGGCGTAGCCGAAGACCGCTTCCCAGTGGCGGTCGAGGAGTTCCCCGACGGGGTATTGCGCGGGCGTGTTCCCCGAGCCCTTCTTCAGTTCGGCCGCCAGCCGTTCATCCGATATGCCGAACAGGCGAGCAGGCTCCGCGGACTGAGACAGGGCGGGGTCGTTCACGTCCGCTTTCCTCCCGAAGGCAACGCATGAATTGGTCCGCACCAATGAGCGGACGACACGTCCGGCGGGACGAAGGGGCCACTCATGAGGGACCGCACCGCCGCGAACACCCACCTCGGCGGCTCTCGCGAAGGGGGCGGGCGACGACACTGTGCACGCGCAGAAGGAAGTCAATATTGTCTGCACGCCAACAAGGCACACCTTTGCACAGCGGACCTCACGGAAACAAGTGATGCCCCCGTTCTCCCCATTCCGCCACGGGCGACCGCGATTGACGAAACGTCAATAGAAGCGCCGGCAAATGAAAACGGAAATCCCCCGGCGTTCCGCCGGACCTCCGGGAGCCGCGCCCGCCACGGCAGGACCCCCGGACGGCAGGCGCGTCCACCCGGCCGTCGACGACATGGCAGGTCGAGGCGCCCTCTCGAATTGGGAGCGCTCCCAATATCCGGTGCCGCCCGTTGCGCGGGCGGCACCGGATTTTCCGGCCGGGGGTTCCCCGCTCATCTGCGCATTGTTTTCGTCCGACGGCGGATTGCGCACGGCGGACGGAACGAGAGCGGGGATCTTGGCGATCAGTGACCGCTGACCGCGCGGGGCGTGTACGACCGCTCCAGTTCCTCGGCCTCCTTCTCGGTGAGTTCCACGTCGAGGGCGGCCACCGCGTCGTCGACGTGCCCCGCCCGGGTGGCGCCGATGACCGGTGCGGTGACGGTGCTGCGGCGCAGCAGCCAGGCGAGGGCGATCCGGGCGCGGGGGACGTCACGTTCGGCGGCGATCCTGCCGACCGCGTCGACGATGTCCCGGTCGCCCTCCTGGTAGAGCTTCCTGCCGAACTCGTCGGTCCTGCTGCGTTCGGTGGTGACGTCCCAGGCGCGGGTGAGACGGCCCCGTGCGAGCGGACTCCAGGGCAGGACGCCGACACCCTGGTCCGCGCAGAGCGGCAGCATCTCGCGCTCCTCCTCGCGGTAGAGCAGGTTGTAGTGGTTCTGCATGGACACGAACCGGGTCCAGCCGTGCAGCAGAGCCGTGTACTGCGCCTTGGAGAATTCCCAGGCGTACATCGAACTGGCCCCGATGTAGCGGGCCTTGCCCGCCTTCACAACATCGTGCAGGGCTTCCATCGTCTCCTCGACGGGCGTGGCGGAGTCGAACCGGTGGATCTGGTAGAGGTCCACGTAGTCGGTGCCCAGCCTGCGCAGGCTGTTGTCGATCTCCGTCATGACGGCCTTGCGGGACAGCCCGCGTCCGTTGGGGCCGTCGTGCATCGCGCCGTTGACCTTGGTGGCGATGACGATCTCGTCGCGGCGGGCGAACTCCGCGAGCGCGCGCCCGACGATCTCCTCGCTGGTGCCGTCGGAGTAGACGTTCGCCGTGTCGAAGAAGGTGATGCCCGCTTCCAGCGCCCGGCGGATCAACGGGCGGGAGGCCTCGTCGTCGAGGGTCCACTCGTGGGTCCCGCGGCCCGGCACACCGAAGCTCATGCAGCCGAGGCAGATCCGGGACACGTCCAGGCCCGTCGAACCGAGCTTCACGTACTGCATGCGCACTCCTGCGTCTCATGGGGGTGGGGCCGGTCCCGCCGACCAGTCGTTCCCGCGGCGAAGGCTCCGGGAATGCCATTTCCCGATCGCGGTCGGCTTAGTCGCACGGCCACCGCCGATCGTCCGCACGGACGCGGCGGCTCGCGTCCCGCGCGGCCACCCGGTGCCCGCGCGCCCCGGTCCACGGCACCCCCCGCCGGGACGCGCCCGAACGGGTGACGCCTCATCGCAACGCACGGACCACGCACGGACCACCGGACGAGCCGCCGGTGGGGCCGCCGCGGCGACCGGGTTCCGCGGGACCGGCCCCGACCGGACCGGACCCCCCGGACCGGACCACCGGGCGGCGACGGGCGGACCCCGGCTCCCCGGTGGCTCCACCGCGGCTCGAAGGCGGCTCCGCGCGGCTCAACCACCGGTCCGCCTAGGCGAGGCGGCAGGCCGACCTCGGCCCGGTGGTGGACCCACCGCCGCTGGGCGTACCGGCCGAACCGGGCCGGAGCGGCGACCGTGCCGCGGAACGCCGCCCCGCGGAACGCGGCCCGCGGCCGGTCGGTGCGCGGTCGATCCGGTGCACGGACCACCCGCAAGACACCACGGGAACCACCCACGAGCGACCCGGCACCGCTCGGCGGACGGGCCGCCGCGGGCCGGACGGAACCCGCCGCGGACCACCGTACGGACCCACCGCGGACGTCGTACGGACCACCGACACGCCCCGCACGGACCACCACGGCCCACTGTCCGCCGGCGGTCGGCGGTCGGCGCAGAACCGGCGGGCACCGCTCCGGCCGCCGGCGGTCGGTGTACGGACACCGGCGGTCGACACACGGACCGCCGGTGGACCGCGCGTACGGACCGCCGGCCGGTGCCCTCGGCGGTCCGTACGCCCGGGGTCAGATCGCGGCCGCCGCCGCCCGTCCCGCCTGTCGGCCGGAGAACAGGCAGCCGCCGAGGAACGTACCCTCCAGCGAGCGGTATCCGTGCACTCCCCCGCCGCCGAATCCCGCCACCTCCCCGGCCGCGTACAGGCCGGGGACCGGGGTGCCGGTGGTGTCCAGGACGCGTCCGGAGAGGTCGGTCTGCAGACCGCCCAGGGTCTTGCGGGTGAGGATGTTCAGCCGTACGGCGATCAGCGGTCCGGCGCCGGGGTCCAGGATCTTGTGGATCGGAGCGGTGCGGCTGAGCGAGTCCCCGGTGTAGGCCAGCGCGTTGCGGATCCCCATCACCTGGACGTCCTTGGTGTACGGGTTGTCGATCTCCCGGTCCCGCGCGTCGATCTGCCGCTTGAGGTCGGCGAGATCGATCAGTCCGTCGCCGGTCAGCCTGTTCATGCCGGTGACCAGTTCGGACAGCGTCGGGGCGACGACGAAGTCGGCCCCGTTCTTCTTGAACCGCTCGATGGGCTCGGGGGTCTGCCAGATGCGCGAGAGCAGCATCCAGATGTCCTTGTTGGTGAGGTCCGGGTTCTGCTCCGAGCCAGAGAGCGCGAACTCCTTCGCGATGATCTTCTGAGTCGTCACGAACCACGAGTAGTCGTAGCCCGTGTCGGTGATCGACTTCAGTGTGTGGAGGGTGTCGTAGCCGGGGAGGTCGGGGGCGGAGAAGCGTCTGCCGGTGGCGTCGAACCACATCGAGGACGGTCCCGGCAGGATGCGGATGCCGTGGTCGGCCCAGATCGGGTCGTAGTTCCTGAGGCCCTCGGTGTAGTGCCACATCCGGTCGGGGTTGACGATGCGCCCGCCCGCCGCCTCGGTGATCCCGAGCATCCGGCCGTCCACATGGGCGGGCACACCGGTGACCATGAACTTGGGCGGGGTGCCGAGCCGGGCCGGCCAGTTCCGCCGTACGAGGTCGTGATTGGCGCCGATACCGCCCGAGGTGACGATCACGACCGGCGCGCGGAGTTCGAAGTCCCCGACGACGGTGCGCGAACTGGCCTTTCCGCGCGCGGCGTTGCTCGGTTCGAGGACAGCGCCCCTGACCCCGGTCACGACGCCGCCGGTGCGCACGATCTCGTCGACGCGGTGCCGGAAGCGGAAGGTCACCTTGCCGTCCGCGACCGCGGCCCGTACCCGCTTCTCGAACGGCTCGACCACGGCGGGACCCGTACCCCAGGTGACGTGGAAGCGCGGCACCGAGTTCCCGTGGCCGTCCGCGAGTCCGCCGCCGCGCTCGGCCCAGCCCACGATCGGGAACCACCGCACACCCAGCCCGTAGAGCCAGGACCGCTTCTCCCCCGCGGCGAAGTCCACGTACGCCTCGGCCCACTTGCGGCCCCAGTGGTCCTGTCCGGTCGGGTCGCCGACGCCGCGGTCGAAGCCGGCCGCCCCCAGCCAGTCCTGCCAGGCCAGTTCCCTGGAGTCCTTGATGCCCATCAGACGCTGCTCGTCCGAGTCGATGAGGAAGAGGCCGCCGAAGGACCAGAAGGCCTGGCCGCCCAGGTTGGTCTCGGGTTCCTGGTCCAGGAGCAGCACCTTGCGGCCGGCGGCGGCCAGTTCGGCCGTCGCGACGAGACCGGCCAGCCCGCCGCCGACGACGATCGCGTCCGCGTCCGACGACCCGGCCGCGAAGGCGGGCGCCGCGTGGGCCGCGAGGGCGGCGCCGGCCAGGACACCGCCCGCCGCCGTCAGGGCCCGGCGTCTGCTGATCACGGTGGGGGACACTGAATTCTCCATGGGCTGCCTTCCGTAGGAGGTACGTGAGGTGCGGGAGACGCCGCCGGTGTTGCCGCGACATCCGTGTTGTTACCGTCGGTAGCACCCTGGGAAACACCGCGGCGGCCCCGGTGTTGGAACGAGGGGCGCGGTGGTGCGCCGACCTCACGTGCCGTGCGGGGACGGGCCTTGCCTTGCCCGCCCCGCGGCGCGGGCGGACCATGGAAACGGCGGTGGAGAGTGAGCACGGTGACGACGGAGAAGAGCGGGACCGGGACCGGCGCGGAGGCTGTCGCCTCCGGGACACCGCCGCACGGCCGGGAGCGGGCGGGTTCCCCGCGGCAGGAGGGGCCGGCCGGGGCGGGCGTGCGCTTCTCCGTCCTCGACCGCTCCCGCACCCGCGAGGGCCATGACGACGCCGAGGCGCTGCGCGACAGCGTGGGCCTGGCGCAGGAGCTGGAGCGGCTCGGCTACCACCGGTTCTGGGTCTCGGAACACCACGGGGTGCCCGGTGTCGCCGGGTCCGCCCCCACGGTGCTGGCCGCCGCGGTCGCCGCCGCCACCCGGACGATCCGGGTCGGCACCGGTGGAGTGATGCTGCCGAACCACCGACCACTGGTCGTGGCGGAGCAGTTCGGCGTCCTGGAGGCGCTCTTTCCCGGCCGGATCGACATGGGCCTCGGCCGCTCCGTCGGGTTCACGACCGGGGTGCGCAGGGCGCTGGGCCGGGACAAGGACGCGGCGGATACCGCCGACTTCGCGGCCCAGCTCGACGAACTGCTGGGCTGGTTCCGCGGCACGTCCCCGACCGGGGTGCACGCGCGTCCCACCGAGGGGCTGACGGTGCCGCCCTTCGTGCTCGCGCTGGGCGAGGGCGCGGACATCGCCGCGCGTGCGGGCCTCCCGCTCGTCATCGGTGACCTCGCCGACCGGGAGAGGATGCGGCGGGGGATCGACCGCTACCGCGCGGCGTTCCGCCCGTCCGAGTGGGCGCGCGAGCCGTACGTCGTCGTCTCCGGCACGGTCGCGGTCGCCGCGACGCCGAGGGAGGCGCGCCGGCTGCTGATCCCGGAGGCCTGGTCGATGGCGTACGCGCGCACCCACGGCACCTTCCCGCCGCTGCCGCCCGCCGAGCGCGTCGAGGGCCGGGTGATGACCGGCAAGGAGCGGGAGCTCTACGAGTCCGGACTCACCGGCCGGCTCGCGGGAACCGAGGAGCGGGTCGCCGAGGAACTCACGGCGGTGCTCCGGGAGACGGGTGCGCAGGAGGTGCTCGTCACGACGAGCACCTACGACCGCGAGGCCCTGCTGGACTCCTTCCGCGGGCTCGCCCGGGTCGCGGGACTCACCGCACCCGAGAACCCTGGTACGGGAATGACATGATTCACCCCTTCCTCGTCCGCCCCTCACCTCGCAGACCGCCTCTGGAGTCCCGTCGATGTCCGATCCGCAGACCCCCCACGACCCCTACGTCCGGGTGCGGAACGCCCGTGAGCACAACCTGCGCGGCGTGGACGTCGACATCCCGCGGGACGTCCTGGCCGTCTTCAGCGGCGTCTCGGGCTCGGGCAAGTCCTCGCTGGCGTTCGGGACGATCTACGCGGAGGCCCAGCGGCGCTACTTCGAGTCGGTCGCACCGTACGCGCGGCGACTGATCCACCAGGTCGGGGCGCCGAAGGTCGGGGACATCACCGGGCTGCCGCCCGCCGTCTCGCTCCAGCAGCGCCGTTCGGCGCCGACCTCGCGCTCGTCCGTCGGCACGGTCACCCACCTCTCCAACTCCCTGCGGATGCTGTTCTCCCGCGCCGGCGACTACCCGGCCGGCGCCGAACGCCTCGACTCGGACGCCTTCTCGCCGAACACGGCGGCCGGAGCCTGCCCGGAGTGCCACGGCCTCGGCCGGGTCCACACCACGAGCGAGGAGTTGCTGGTCCCCGATCCCGCGCTCTCCGTCCGCGAGGGCGCGATCGCCGCCTGGCCGGGCGCCTGGCAGGGCAAGAACCTGCGAGACGTGCTCGACGCGCTGGGCCACGACGTGGACCGTCCCTGGCGCGAACTGCCCGCCGGGGAACGGGAGTGGATCCTGTTCACGGACGAGCAGCCGGTCGTCACCGTGCATCCGGTGCGGGACGCGAAGCGGATCCAACGCCCCTATCAGGGCACCTACATGAGTGCCCGGCGCTATGTCATGAAGACCTTCTCGGACTCGAAGAGCGCGCCGCTGCGGGCTCGCGCCGAGCGGTTCCTCACCAGCGCCCCGTGCCCCGTGTGCGGTGGCGGCAGGCTGCGTCCCGAGGCGCTGGCGGTGACCTTCGCCGGGCGGACGATCGCCGAGCTGGCCGCGCTGCCGCTGACCGAGCTGGCGGGGACGCTGCGCCCCGAGGGGGAGACCGCCCGGGTGCTCACGGACGACCTGAGGGCGCGCATCGCCCCCGTCGTCGAACTCGGCCTCGGGTATCTCAGCCTCGACCGCGCCACTCCGACCCTCTCCGCGGGGGAACTGCAACGGCTGCGGCTGGCCACCCAGTTGCGGTCCGGTCTGTTCGGAGTGGTCTACGTCCTCGACGAGCCGTCCGCCGGTCTGCACCCGGCCGACACGGAGGCCCTGCTCACCGTCCTGGACCGGCTCAAGTCGGCGGGCAACTCGGTGTTCGTGGTGGAGCACCACCTCGACGTCGTGCGCGCCGCGGACTGGCTCGTCGATGTCGGTCCGCGGGCGGGCGAGCACGGCGGCCGGGTGCTGCACAGCGGTCCGGTGGCGGAGCTGGCGGGGGTCGAGGAGTCGGCCACGGCCCGCTTCCTCTTCGGCCCGCCACCCGTCCGGGCACGGGAAGTCCGTTCCCCGCGAGGCTGGTTGAAGGTGGGCCCGGTGCACCGGCACAACCTGCGAGGGGTGACCGCGGAGATCCCGCTCGGCGTGTTCACCGCCGTGACGGGCGTATCCGGATCCGGCAAGTCGACGCTCATCGGCGAGGTGACGGAGGAACTGGAGGGCGTCGGCAGGCTCGTCTCGGTCGATCAACGGCCCATCGGCCGCACCCCACGCTCCAATCTCGCCACGTACACGGGGCTCTTCGACGTGGTGCGCAAGGTGTTCGCCGGGACCGGGGCGGCCCGCGAGCGGAAGTACGGCGTCGGGCGCTTCTCCTTCAACGTCCCCGGTGGCCGTTGCGAGACCTGCCAGGGCGAGGGGTTCGTGAGCGTGGAACTGCTCTTCCTGCCGAGCACGTACGCGCCGTGCCCGGACTGCGGCGGGGCCCGCTACAACCCCGAGACGCTCGAAGTGACCCACCGCGGGCGGAACATCGCGCAGGTGCTGGACATGACCGTGGAGACCGCGGCGGAGTTCTTCGACGGCACCCCGGCCGCGGTCCGCAGCCTCGGCACGCTTCTCGACGTGGGCCTCGGCTATCTGCGGCTCGGCCAGCCCGCGACCGAGCTGTCCGGCGGTGAGGCCCAGCGCATCAAGCTCGCCGGCGAACTGCAGCGGCTTCGCCGGGGGCACACGCTCTACCTCCTCGACGAGCCGACGGCCGGGCTCCATCCGGCCGATGTCGAGGTGCTGACGCGCCAGTTGCACGGACTGGTCGGCGCGGGTCACACGGTCGTGGTCGTCGAGCACACCATGGCGGTGGTCGCGGCCGCCGACTGGGTGATCGACCTCGGTCCGGGCGGCGGAGAGGCCGGCGGCCGGATCGTGGCCGCGGGGCCGCCCGCCGAGGTCGCGAGAGCGACGGGAAGCGCGACGGCCCCCTATCTCGCCCGGGCTCTCGCCACGGCGGCGGGCCGGGACGCACACCGGCGGGGCCGCCCCGGCCGGGACGGATAGGGGTTCACGGGTCCGTCCGTCGCTCGCCTGGCCACTCATCGCCCAGGGCGGCCCGGTGCTCCGCCCGGACCGTTTTCATCGGAGGAATTACGGGCGTTTCACGGGCACCGGCCCTACTTTGCGCCCGGAAGAGGCCCGGATAGGTAGGAGCAATGACGAGCACACCCGTTGACGCGCCGAAGAGGTGGCTCATATTTTATGAATTAATCTTGCGCGCCTCCCGCTGAAGGGACCCTGTGCCGTGCCCTTTTCCTCTCGTCGTGACTTCCTCCGCTTCACCGGGGCCGCCGGTGGCGGTCTCGCCGTCTTCGGCGGCCTGCCGCCGTTCGCCGCGCACGCCGCCCCCGCGCGTCCGGACCACGCGCCCCTCGTTCCGCAGGCCGAGGCGACCACCCTCTGGTACCGGACGCCCGCCGATGAGTCACGCGTCATCCAGGAGGCCCTGCCCCTGGGCAACGGCCGGCTGGGCGCCCTGGTCGGCTGCGACCCGGCGGACGACTTCCTGTACCTCACCGACGGCTCGTTCTGGACCGGTGGGCGCAACGACACTCCCACCGATGACGGCCAACTACCCTATGGAGCGGACGACTTCGGCAGCTTCGGTCTGCTGGCCAAGCTCCGCGTCACGCTGCCCGACCACACGCCCGACACCATCAGCGACTACCGACGCAGCCTCGACCTGAGCAACGGCGTCGTCTCCGCGGCCTACCGGCACAAGGGAGCCACTTTCCGCCGGGAGGTCTACGCCAGCCATCCGGACGACGTCGTGGTCATCAGACTCACCGGAGGCGGGCGCCACACCGGCACCGTCTCCCTGGAGGGCACCCACGGCGAGTCCACCTCGTACGCCGACCACCGGCTCTCGTTCGCCGGCACCCTCAAGAACGGCCTGCGGTACGCGGCCTCGGTGCGCGCGGTGAGTGACACGGGCACCGTCCGCGCGGACGGCGACAAGCTGTCCTTCTCGGGGTGCCGGGAACTGCTGATCGTCGTGTGCGCGGGCACCGACTACTCGGCCGACGCGGGCAAGGACTTCCGCGAGCCGGGCACCGACCCGCTCGCCGTCGCCCGTGCCAAGGTCTCCGCGGCGGCCGCGGTCCCCGGCGCCGCTCTGCTCGCCACGCACGTGACCGACTACCGGCGCCTCTACGACCGCTTCTCCCTCGACCTGGGCACCTCCTCCACGGTGCAAAGGTCGCTGGACTCCTGGTCACGCATCGCCGTCCGGCACACCGACGCCTCCACCCCCGACCCGGAACTGGAGGCGGCCTACGTGCAGTACGGCCGTTACCTGACCATCACGGGTTCCAGGGACTGGCTGCCCATGAACCTCCAGGGTCTGTGGATCCACAACAACAACCCGGACTGGTACGCCGATTACCACACGGACATCAACGTCCAGATGAACTACTGGCTGGCCGACCCGGCCGGACTCGGCGAGAACGCGGAGGCCCTGGCCCGGTACTGCCTGTCCCAACTGCCCGTCTGGACGGACGTCACCCGCCGGCTCTTCAACAGCCCCGACAACCGGTTCCGCAACACCACCGGGAAGATCGCGGGCTGGGCCGTCGCCTTCTCGACCAACATCCACGGCGGCAGCGGCTGGGCCTGGCACCCCTCGGGCAACGCCTGGCTCTGCAACTCCCTGTGGCGCCACTACGAGTACACCCAGGACCGCGGCTACCTGCAGACCATCTACCCCGTCCTCAAGGGAGCCGCGGAGTTCTGGCAGGCGCGGCTCCTCACGACCACGGTCACCGACCCGGACGGATCCTCGCGCGAGGTCCTCGTCGACGACACCTCCTGGTCGCCGGAGCACGGACCGGACGGCAAGGGCAACACGTACGCGCAGGAACTGGCCTGGGAGCTCTTCGGCGAGTTCACGACCGCGGCCCGCGTCCTGGACCGCGACGAGAAGCTGGCCTCGGAGCTCGACGGAATGCGGGACCGGCTCTATCTCCCCCGGGTCAGCCCGAAGAGCGGCTGGCTCGAGGAGTGGATGAGCCCGGACAACCTCGGGGAGACCACCCATCGCCATCTGTCGCCCCTCATCGGGTTCTATCCCGGCGACCGGATCGCCGCCGACACCAGCCCTCCCGAACTCGTCGACGGCGTACGCAAGCTGCTCACCGCGCGTGGCATGGACAGCTTCGGCTGGGCCTGCGCCTGGCGGTCGCTGTGCTGGTCACGGCTGAAGGACGCCGAGAAGGCCTACCAGCTGTATCTCACCGTCCTGCGGCCGTCGATGAACAACGGCAACGGCACCTCGGCCAACTGGTTCGACATGTACAGCCAGGGCAGTTACACCATCTTCCAGATCGACGCGAACCTCGGCGGCCCGACCGCCGCCCTGGAGATGATCCTCTATTCACGGCCGGGGGTCGTCGAACTGCTGCCCGCGTTGCCGCGGGCCTGGGCGAAGAAGGGTTCCGTCACCGGAATCGGCGCCCGGGGCGGCTTCGAGGTGGACTTCTCCTGGCGCGACGGCAAGGCGACCACGGCCACCGTCCGCAGCGTCGGCGGCACCCGCACGGAGCTGCGGGCCGGCCGGTTCCGTCGGCAGATCGCCCTGGAACCCGGGAAGTCCGTGACCGTGCGGATCCCCTGACCCGCCGCCCGCCCGGCCCGCGGCCGGGCACCGCGCGAAGCTCCCGCCCCTTCCGGCCGTTTGGGACGGCGGCGGCCCCGGACGGCTCAGCCGGCGGGGGGCGACCGCCTCGCGGGGGACGGGCGCTTCGCTCAGGGGCCCGTCCCCGGGGTTCCTCGCCGGACCGCACGCCCCCTGGTGCCTGCCGGGGCGCTCACCCTGGTCCATGACGGTGCGTCAGACATGGAGCGGCGTCGGGGCGAGGGCCGCTCCGGGGCGCGGGTCCCCCTGTGCCGCCCTGGCCAGTTCCCGACGGTCGGCGTGGCTGCCCGGGGCGAGCGCGGGACGTACCTCGACCTCCGCGACCAGCCCGCGCGCCGAGACCACCCGCCACAGCGACGCGAGCAGGGAGTCGTCGCCGACGAAGGCGGGCGCGGTGCTCGCCGCTCCCCGGGCGAACCGGTAGTGCAGGCGCACCGGCTGGACCGGCACCCGCGCGTCCAGCGCGGCCTGGAAGACGGCCCGCCGGAAGGGCCCCTGCGCCCTGCCGCACCAGGTGCTGCCCTCAGGGAAGGCGACGACGGCGGCACCGTCGCGCAGCAGACCGGCGATCCGCGCGACCGTGTCCGGCAGGGCCCGGAGCCGGTCGCGTTCGATGAACAGGACTCCGCCGCGCGCCGCAAGCGGCCCCGCGACCGGCCACTGCCGGATCTCGGACTTGGCGAGCATCCTCGCCGGCCGGACCGCGGCGAGCAGCGGGATGTCCAGCCACGAGATGTGGTTGGCGACCATCAGCAGACCGCCGCCGGGTGCCGCGGCACCGGTGATCCGGACCCGGACGCCCGCCGCCCTGGCGACGCAGCGCGCCCAGACCCGCACCGCCCGGGACGGGATCCGTCCGCCGACCGGGCAGAGCGCGACACCGACGACGAGCAGGGCGAGGACCGCGGTGAGCCGCAGCACGGCCCGGGGTACGGCCGTGACCGACCCCGTGCCTTCCACGCAGATCCCCGGGGTGCAGGGCGCGCCGGGCAGCCAGACGCTCCCCACCCCGGCGCCGGTGAGCGCCATCAGGCCGGGACGAGCGAGAGGAAGTGCCGCAGATAGCGCGGGTCGACCCGGCGCATCGACAGCAGCACGTACAGGTCGGCGACCCCGAAGTCCGGGTCGTGCGCGGGCTCGGCGCAGACCCACGCGCCGAGCCGGAGGTAGCCGCGCAGCAGCGGGGGCAGCTCGGTGCGGGAGGGGCGGGCGACGCCCTCCGCGGACCAGGGCAGCCGCGGCCGTACCCGGTACTCGTCGGGCGCGAGGTACTTGGCCCGGACCCGGTCCCAGGTGCCCGCGGCGAGCGTGCCGCCGTCGGCGAGGGGGATCGAGCAGCAGCCCGCGAGCCACTCGTGGCCGCCGTCGACCATGTAGCGGGCGATGCCGGCCCAGATGAGGCCGATGACCGCGCCGTCGCGGTGGTCGGGGTGCACACAGGAACGGCCGACCTCGACGAGCCCGGGGCGGATCGCGTCGAGCGGGCCGAGGTCGAACTCGCTCTCCGAGTAGAGCCGGCCGGCGACCGCCGCGCGGTCCGGCGGCAGCAGCCGGTAGGTGCCGACCACCTGGTCCGTCTGCGTGTCGCGGACCAGCAGGTGGTCGCAGTACGCGTCGAAGGAGTCGATGTCGAGGCCCGGCTGCGGAGTGGTGAGCAGGGCGCCCATCTCTCCCGCGAAGACGTCGTGGCGCAGCCGCTGGGCGGCGCGGACGTCCTCCTCCGAGCGGGCGAGGGAGACGGTGTAGCGGGTGGGGGCCAGCGGCTGCGGGGGGCTGTCGAGGGTGGAAACGCCGGTCATGGCACTCTCCTGGTCACGGGCCGGGTCGGCGGTGCGGCGGCGGACCGTTTCGGTGCGGTCCGCGCGCTCCTGTTCTTCCGATACCGGTTGGCGTGCGCGTGACCTGTGCCCGGAGCCGGGATGTGGGGATGTTGAATGCCAGGGGCTGCCCCCCCCTGTGCGAGACGGGGCCGGGGATGAGCACCACTCCCGGCCCCGCCCGTCCGCACCCGTCCGGCGAACGCTCTGTGAACAAGTGCCCCCGGCGTCAGCGCCGTCCGGCCTTGCGGGTGGCGCGCAGCCACTCCTTGTTCATGCTGGTGATGGAGACCAACGGGATGCCCTTGGGGCAGGCCGTGGCGCACTCGCCGGCCAGGGTGCAGCCGCCGAAGCCCTCCTCGTCCATCTGGGCCACCATGTCGAGCACCCGGGTCTCGCGCTCGGGCGCTCCCTGCGGCAGCACGTTCAGGTGGTTGATCTTCGCTGAGGTGAAGAGCATCGCCGCGCCGTTCGGGCAGGCCGCGACGCACGCCCCGCAGCCGATGCACTCGGCGTGCTCGAAGGCGAGGTCGGCGTCCGGTTTCGGCACCGGCGTGGCATGGGCCTCGGGCGCGGCACCGGTCGGCGCGGTGATGTAGCCGCCGGCCTGGATGATCCGGTCGAAGGCCGACCGGTCGACCACGAGGTCCTTCACGACGGGGAAGGCGGCGGCGCGCCAGGGCTCGACGTCGATGGTGTCGCCGTCCTGGAAGGAACGCATGTGCAGCTGGCAGGAGGTGGTGCGTTCCGGGCCGTGGGCGTCGCCGTTGATGACGAGCGAGCACGCGCCGCAGATGCCCTCGCGGCAGTCGTGGTCGAAGGCGACCGGGTCCTCGCCCCTGAGGATGAGTTCCTCGTTGAGGGTGTCGAGCATCTCCAGGAAGGACATGTCGGCCGAGATGCCGTCCACTTCGTACGTGGACATCGCTCCGTCGGCGTCGGCGTTCTTCTGGCGCCAGACGCGCAGGGTGAGCTTCATGCGTAGCTCCGCTGGGTGGGGTGGACGTACTCGAAGACCAGGTCTTCTTTGTGCAGGACGGGTGCGGCACCGGTGTCGGTGAACTCCCAGGCGGCCGCGTACGAGAACTCCTCGTCCCGGCGCTCCGCCTCGCCGTCCGGGGTCTGGGACTCCTCGCGGAAGTGGCCGCCGCAGGACTCGGCCCGGTGCAGCGCGTCGAGACACATGAGCTCGGCGAGCTCCAGGTAGTCGACGACACGGTTGGCCTTCTCCAGCGACTGGTTGAACTCCTCGCCCGTACCGGGGACCTTGACGCGCCGCCAGAACTCCTCGCGGATCTGCGGGATCCGCTCCAGCGCCTTGCGCAGTCCCGTCTCGGTGCGGGCCATGCCGCAGAACTCCCACATGAGTTCGCCGACTTCGCGGTGGAAGGAGTCGGGGGTGCGGTCGCCGTCGACGGCGAGGAGCAGCCGCAGCCGGTCCTCGGTCTCCGCCAGCACCTCCTGGACGGCGGGGTGTTCGTCGGTGACCTCCTCGTGGTGCGGGTTGCGCGCGAGGTAGTCGTTGATGGTGGACGGCAGGACGAAGTAGCCGTCGGCGAGGCCCTGCATCAGGGCCGAGGCACCGAGGCGGTTGGCCCCGTGGTCGGAGAAGTTGGCCTCGCCGATCGCGAACAGGCCGGGGACGGTGGTCTGGAGGTCGTAGTCGACCCAGAGTCCGCCCATCGTGTAATGCACGGCCGGGTAGATCCGCATCGGGACGGTGTACGGGTCCTCGGCGGTGATCCGGGCGTACATGTCGAAGAGGTTGCCGTACTTCTCCTCGACCTTCGCCTTGCCCATGCGCCCGATGGCGTCGGCGAAGTCAAGGTAGACGCCCTGCCCGCCGGGGCCCACTCCCCTGCCCTCGTCGCAGACGTTCTTCGCGGCGCGGGAGGCGATGTCGCGGGGGACCAGGTTGCCGAAGGACGGGTAGATGCGCTCCAGGTAGTAGTCGCGCTCGTCCTCGGGGATCTCGTTCGGCGGGCGGGTGTCGCCGGCGGCCTTCGGGACCCAGATGCGGCCGTCGTTGCGGAGCGACTCGCTCATCAGCGTCAGCTTGGACTGGTGGTCGCCGGTGCGCGGGATGCAGGTGGGGTGGATCTGGGTGAAGCAGGGGTTGGCGAAGTAGGCGCCGCGCCGGTGGGCCCGCCAGACCGCGGTGGCGTTGGAGTTCATGGCGTTCGTCGAGAGGTAGAAGACGTTGCCGTAGCCGCCGCTGGCCAGGACCACCGCGTCGGCGTAGTACGTCTCGACGCGGCCGGTGACCAGGTCGCGGGCCACGATCCCGCGAGCGCGGCCGTCGACCACGATCAGGTCGAGCATCTCGGTGCGGGGGTGCATCTCGACGGTGCCGGCGGCGATCTGCCGGGACAGTGCCTGGTAGGCGCCGAGCAGCAGTTGCTGGCCCGTCTGGCCACGCGCGTAGAACGTGCGGGAGACCTGGACGCCGCCGAAGGAGCGGGTGTCGAGCAGGCCGCCGTACTCACGGGCGAAGGGCACGCCCTGGGCGACGCACTGGTCGATGATCTCGACGGAGATCTGCGCGAGCCGGTGGACGTTGGACTCCCGGGCCCTGAAGTCGCCGCCCTTGACGGTGTCGTAGAACAGCCGGTGCACGGAGTCGCCGTCGTTGCGGTAGTTCTTGGCCGCGTTGATGCCGCCCTGGGCGGCGATCGAGTGGGCCCGGCGGGGCGAGTCCTGGTAGCAGAACTGGACGACGTGGTAGCCCTGTTCGGCGAGCGTGGCGCCGGCGGAGCCGCCCGCCAGGCCGGTGCCGACGACGATCACCCGGTGTTTGCGGCGGTTGGCGGGGTTGACCAGTCTGGCCTCGAAACGGCGGGTGTCCCAGCGCTCGTTGACCGGGCCCTGCGGTGCCTTGCCGTCGACGACGGGCTCACCGGTCGTGTAGTCGGTGTATGCGGACGATGCGGTCATGTTCAGCTCACCACTCCGGTCATCACGGCCACGGGTACGGCGATGAAGCCCGCGGTCAGCACCAGCGCGAGGACGTTGGCGACGGTCTTGAGGGCGCGGTCGCGGGTGCGGCTGCCGGCGCCCAGGGTCTGTGCCGCGCTCCAGAAGCCGTGCCGGATGTGCAGGCCGAGCGCGAGCATGGCGACGATGTAGATCACGTCGCCGTACCAGGTCGAGAAGGTGTCGACGACGTTCTGGTAGGGGTGTCCGGACTGGAAACCGCCGGAGTGCACGGTGCCGGTCGTCAGGTCGAGGAGGTGCCAGACGATGAAGAGGCCGAGGATGACGCCGCCCCAGCGCATGGTGCGGGTGGCGTAGCTCGACCGGGGCTTCGTGTGGACGTACCGGCTGGGGCGCGCCCGGATGTCGCGGCGGCTGAGCTGGTAGGCGGCGGTGGCGTGCGCGACCACGGCGAGGACCAGGACCACGCGGATGATCCAGAGGGCCCACTCGTAGTGCAGGAACGGTTCTCCGATGGTGCGGAGCCAGTGCGCGTAGTGGTTGAAGTCGCCCGCCCCGAAGAAGATCTTCAGGTTGCCGAGCATGTGGACGACCAGGTAGAGCAGCATGATCAGGCCGCTCACCGCCATCACGGTCTTCTTCCCGAGCGAGCTGTCCCACACGGTGCGGGTGATGGACGGTCGTCGGTCCGTCCGCGTTGCCAGTGCCATGACTCAGCACGCTAGGCCGCCCGGAGCCGATCGGTCCAAGACATGGTGTGGCTCGTTTCGATAGGGGTGACCTATCGTGGTGGGGTGCAGTTCCAGCAACTCCAGTACTTCGTGGCGGTCGCCGAGACCCGCCACTTCACCCGGGCCGCCGAGCTGGTCCATGTCGCGCAGCCGTCCCTCTCCCAGCAGATCAAGTCGCTGGAGCGGGAGTTGGGGGCGGATCTCTTCCTGCGGGCGCGCGGCAACATCACGCTGACCGACGCGGGCGAGGCGCTGCTGCCGCTGGCCCGCCGTATCCTCGCCGACGCGGACACGGCCCGGCACGAGGTGCAGGAGCTGGCCCAGCTGCGCAGCGGCCGGATCCGTCTCGGCGCCACGCCGAGCGTGTGCACGGGCCTGCTGCCCGACGTGCTGCGCGCCTTCCACGACCGCTACCCCGGCATCCGGCTGCTGATCGAGGAGGGCGGCTCCCACGACCTCGTCCGGGAGCTCGCCCGCGGTGCTCTCGACCTCGCCCTGGTCGTGCTCCCGCTGCCCACCCCCTCACCGGCGCTGACCACGGTGGAGCTGCTGCGCGAGGACCTGGTGGTGGTGTCCTCGCCGGAGCGGCCCGCGCCCGGCGGGGGCCGTACGGTCCGGATCCCCGATCTGGAGGGCGAACGCATGGTCATGTTCCGGCACGGCTACGACCTGCGGGAACTGACCGTGGCCGCCTGCCGCGCCGAGGGCTTCGAGCCGGACTTCGCGGTGGAGGGCGGCGAGATGGACGCCGTCCTCGGCTTCGTCCGCTCGGGTCTGGGTGTCGCCGTCGTCCCGCGCATGGTCGCGACGCGGTCGGGGCGGGGCCTGCGGGTCACCCCACTGGCCCCGCCCGGACTGCACCGGACGATCGCCCTCGCGCACCGCAGTGACGTGGCGCCGCCGCGGGCCGCCCGGGAACTCCAGCGGATGCTGCTGGAGCGCTGAGCCGGCCCCCGCCGGTGGGTGCGCCGGTCCTTCCGGACCGGCGGGCGCCCCGACCGGAGGGCCGGGGCGCGTGGGGTCGTGCCGGGTGGGGACAGAGGTACGGGGTGTCAGCGGGTGGGGATGAAGCCACCGTCGATCACGAAGTCGCTTCCCGTGACGTTGGGCGCCCGGTCACCGGCGAGGAAGAGCACGACTTCGGCGACCTCGGACGACTGGGAGAAGCGGCCGGTGACGGTGGCACCGGACACCTGGGCGATCACGTCGTCCGGGGTGACCCCGGCGGCGGCCGAGACGGTCTCGGCGACTCCCCCGCCGCCGAGCCACAGCTCGGTCTCCACCGGGCCCGGGCTGACGGTGTTGACCCGGATGCCCTTGGGCCCCACCTCCTTCGACAGCGCCTTGGAGAAGGCGACCAGCGCCGCCTTGCCCGCGCTGTAGTCGATCACCAGGGGATCGGGCAGGGTGGCGTTGACGGACGCGACCGTCACCACGGAGCCCTGGCCGGCGGCCAGCATCACCGGCAGGGCGGCCCGGGTCACCCGTACCGCGGTCAGCAGGTTCAGATCGACGGTGCGCTGCCAGTCCTCGTCGGTGACCGAGAGGAATCCGCCGGTGCGGGCCGGGGCGGCACCGACGTTGTTGACGAGGATGTCGAGGCGCTCACCGGCCGCCGCGACCAGCCGCTCGGCGGCCCCGGGTTCGGCGAGGTCGACGGGCACCCAGGTGACCGACCCCTCCTTGACCAGCGCGTCCAGCGCCTCCGTCGTGGTGCGGGACCCGGCGACGACCGTCGCGCCCGCGCCGGCCAGCGCCTGGACGACGGCCAGTCCGATGCCCTTGCTGGCACCGGTGACGACGGCGGTCCGGCCCTGAAGTTCCGTGCTCATTCTTTTCAACTCCTGTGCTGTGAGGCCCGGTTCGAGGGGCTTCTGGGATGGCGTGGGTAAGTCGGTGGGTGGATGGGGGGACTCGTGCGGAGGCGGCCCGCCCGCCGCTCCGGTGTGGTCAGGGGTGACGGGTGTCCCGGCCCGGTATCCCCTGGCAGGCCAGCCACCGCAGGACGTGGTCGGCCACCACGCGCCAGCCGTGGTCGACGACCAGGGAGTGGCCGCGGTCGGGGAACTGCTTGAGCTCGGTGACCGCCGGTGAGTCGCCGTACAGCTTGTACGCGGAGCGGGTCACCACGTCGGGGACGGTGCGGTCGGCCTGGCCGGAGATCAGCAGCAGCGGCCCGCGGTCCGCGTTGCCGGTGGCCACCGCCGCCGGGGAGCGTCGCGCGAAGTTGGCGAACGCCGCCTGGAACAGCGGCCGTCCCGGCGAGGGGATGGTGAGCCGCTCGTACAGGTCGTCGGACTCGCCCCGCTCCAGCGCGTTGCCGAAGCCGTAGCGGAACTGCGCGGCGGTCAGGGAGACCGCGCGGCCGCGGTTCGCGGGGTTGCCCAGGACGGGGAGCCCCGCGCGCAGCTGCACCGGGGGCAGCGCCTTGACGCCCTTGATCTGGGCGGGATCGATGGCGACCGCGGCCCGGCCGAGACCCGCGCCGAGCAGCTTCTGCGCGATCAGGCCCCCGAAGGAGTGCCCGATGAGCACCGGCGGACGGTCCAGGCCGCGGATGATTCCCGCGTAGTGCTCGGTGACCTCGTCGATCCCCAGTCCCGCGACGGCCTCGGGGCGACGGCGGGCCTCGGCGACGGTGGCGGCCTCGCCGGGCCAGCCGGGGGCCAGCGGCTCGTATCCGTGCTCGTCGGCCAGGTCGGCCCAGGGCTGCCACGAGGTGGCGTGCAGCCAGAGGCCGTGGATGAGAACGACGGGGGTGCGCGGGTCGGGCATGGCCTTCTCCTGGACTCCTCGGGGCCGCCTCCGGGGGCGGCGCGACGGGTCCACACTCCCCCGGCGGTCGGGGGCGCCGCATCGGTCGAATGACTGTGGTGGGCGACCGACAGCCGCGGCCGCCGGCCACCGCCCCCGTCGCCGGGCGCGGACAGCGCGCCGCCGGCGGCCGTCGTCACCGGCCGCCGTCGTCACCGGCCGTCCGCCGCGATCGTCCGCCGGCCCCGGGACCGGGTGACGAAACCGGCGGCCTCCACCGCCCTCCTCGGACACGCGCCACTCCCTGCGACACGCGCCGCCGGCCTCCGACACGCGCCACCCCACCTCCCCGACAACCGCTGCCTCCCTCCGACAGGCGCCACCCCGCCCGCTCCGACACGCGCCGGCGTCCGACACACGCCGTGACCGGCCGGCTCCGTGCCCCGTCGGGGGACAGGATCGTCGGTGGAACGGATCGGCAGTGGACCGGATCGCCGGTGAACCGGTGACGGAGTCCCCGGACGGATGTCCCGGCCGAAGGTCATCCGCCCTCGGTGGAGTTCCCCGCCAGCGCGTCGCGCAGCGAGGCCCGGGAGGAGATCCCGAGCTTCGGGAACACCCGGTAGAGGTGCGCCCCGACCGTGCGCGGCGAGAGGAAGAGCCGGGCGCCGATCTCCTTGTTGCTCAGACCGCTCGCCGCGAGTTCGGCGATCTGCCGCTCCTGCGCGGTGAGCGCCGCGGCCGGACCGTCGGCGCCCCGTGCCGCCGCGGCGCCGGCGGCCCGCAGTTCGGCCCGGGCCCGCTGGGCCCAGGGCACCGCGCCGAGCCGGTCGAAGGCCTCGGCCGCCTGCGCGAGGACCGTCCGCGCGGCCGCCCGTTCCCGGGCCCTGCGCAGCCACATGCCCTGGGCGAGCCGCACCCTGGCCAGCTCGAAGGGGTACTCCGCCCCGGCGGGGTGCGCCACCGCCCGCTCGAACGCCTCCCTGGCCCGCGTGTCGTCCTCGGTCATCGCCAGGGCGGCGGCGGTGAGGAAGCCGAGGTGCGGCGAGATCGCGGGCAGCCCCTGGTCGCGGGCGGCCACGGCGTGCGCACGGGCCTGTGCGGTGCGGCCGGTGTGCACGGCCGACTCGACCAGGTCCAGCAGGGTGCGCAGGGCCTGCTGCGAGTACGGCGTGAACGTGCCGGGCGCGGCGAGACCGCTCGCGTAGGAGTACGCGCCCTCGAAGTCGCCCGCGGTGAGGTGCGCGGCGGTGCCGATGGCCTCGGCGAGCTGGGTGAGGTAGCCGACGCCGCGCGGCCGGGCCCACCGGTCGAGGCGGTTCAGTGCCGCCGTGGCCGCCTCCAGGTCGCCCCGCCAGGCCGCGACGAGTCCGAGGAAGCCGTGGTACTGCTGCGCAAACAGCGCGTAGCCGTGGACGGCGGTGAGGTCCAGGCCGCGCAGGCCGGTGCGCTCGGCGGCGTCCCAGTCGCCGCTGTTGATCTGGTCCAGCATGACCAGTTGCAGCAGGGTCATCGCGTTGGTGACCGCCCCGCTGTCCGCCTCCCGGTCGGCGACCCGGCGGACCAGCGGACGCTGGTCACCGAGCGCGTCGAGGTAGTACGCCGCGACGCCCAGCCGCATGACGTCCCAGGGCTGTTCCTCGCCCAGCCGGGCGAACGCGTCCTGGACCCGTTCGCGCGCGCCCGCGCCGCGCCGCGCGAGGTCCCCGAACGCGTCACGGTAGAGGGCGGTGGACGACGTGCCGGGGACCTCGTCCGCCAGGGCGTCGGTCACCGTCCACAGGGCGGGGTCGGCGGCGAACAGGCTGATGGCGAGCAGCAGGTTGAGCAGCCGGGTACGGGTCTCCGGGTCGCCGTCCGGGGGCAGCGACCCGAGCGCGGCGGCGACCCGGCGGTGCGCGGAGCGGACGTCGCCGTCCCGGTAGAGCGACGCGTACGCCGAGGTGATCACGGCGGTGGGCGACCGGTGGGTTCCGGCCAGCCGGTCGGAGACCTCCCGCAGTTCCTGTGCCTGGTCGAGCAGCGCGGACTGGGCGGCCACGTAGGCCGCGTCACCGAGGCGGCGAGAGCGCGGTCCGGCGGCGGGGCTCAGTTCGGCGGCGCGGGTCAGCAGGGCGACGGCGGACGCCGCCGCGCCGCGGGCCGTGGCCGAGCGGGCGGCGCGCTCCAGGACGGCGGCGACGGCCTCGTCGGGGTCGACGGTGGCGGCCGCGAGATGGGCGGCGTGGCGTTCGATGTCCGCGTGGTGCAGCCGGGCGAGTTCCGCGTGGGCGGCGCGCCGCTCGTTCGGGGTGGCGGACTGCAGCAGGGCCGAGCGGACCAGCGGGTGGCGGAAGACGGGGTCGCCGGTGACGGCGTCCACGGTCAGCAGTCCGGCGGCCAGGGCGCCGTCCACCGCCCTGAGCCGGTGGCGGGCGCGGTCGGCCGATGACGGTGCCGCGCCGGTGCCGTCGAGGGCCGCGCGCAGCAGTTCGGTGCGCTCGGCGGCGGCGAGCGTCCTGATCCGGTCGCCGTAGAGCTGTTCGAGGCGCCGGGACAGGGGCAGCTCACTGGGCCCGGCGCCGTGGGCGGTGCCCTCGCGCAGGGCGCGCGGGAGCTCCAGCAGGGCGAGCGGGTTGCCCCGGGCCTGTTCGAGGACCTGGTGGCGGGCGGCCGTCGAGAGGTCCGGGGCGTGCGCGTCGAGCAGCCGGGCGGCCGCCCGGGGGTCCAGGGCCGGGACCGTCAGCTCGGGCAGCCCCGCCGCGTCCCACGCCGACGGGAGGTCCGCCCGTACCCCGACGGCCATGGATACGGCATGCGCGGACAGCCGGCGGGCGATGAACCGGCCCACCTCGGCGCTCTGCGCGTCGAACCAGTGGGCGTCGTCCACGACGACCAGCAGCGGGCTGTCGCCGGACACCAGGGCGAACAGGTCGAGTACGGCGACGCCCAGCGTCATCACCGAGGGCGCCTCACCCGTCGTACGCCCGAAGACGGTGTCGAAGGCCGCTCGGGTGACCCGGTCGAGGCCGGCGGCCTGCGGGAGCAGCGGGTGCAGGAGCTGGTGCAGGCCCGCGAAGGGAAGCTCCGACTCGGCCTCGACGCCGGCCGCGCGGACGACCCGGTGTCCGAGGGCGAGGGAGCGCGCCGCGGCCGCGTCCAGCAGGACGCTCTTGCCGACGCCGGCCTCGCCCCGCAGCAGCAGGGCCCGTCCGTCGGGGGACGCGGCCAGCGCGGACAGCTCGGCCAGCTCCGTCTCCCGGCCGACGATCGGCTGTTCGTCCGCCATGCCCTGCCTCCCGCTCTCGCGCCGGGCCGCCCGGTGGTCTCCTGTCCAGGAGACCACCCCGCGTACGAAGCCTCAGCCGGTGGCGTCGACCAGGGCCAGGTCATGCAGGCGCTCCGGCGGGCCGGGGCGGGCGTAGTACCAGCCCTGGGCGGTGTCGCAGCCCAGTATCCGCAGCTGTTCGGCCTGCGCGCCGGTCTCGACGCCCTCGACCGTGACCGCGAGATCGAGGCTGTGGGCGAGCGAGACGATGCCCTCGACGATCTTGAGATCGACGGGGTCCGCGGGGAACTGCTGCATGCCCTGGGTGAACGAGCGGTCCAGCTTGAGGATGCTCACGGGCAGTCGGCGCAGGTTGGCGAGGTTCGAGTAGCCGGTGCCGAAGTCGTCGAGGGCGATGTCCACTCCCATCTCGGCGAGCCGGCGCAGCGGCTTGAGGAGGTCGTCGTCGGCGCCGATCAGCGCGGACTCCGTGACCTCGAGGCACAGGGCGCCGGCGTCGAGCCCCTCGCGCTCCAGGATGTCCACGGTGTCCTGGACGAGGCCCGGGTGGGTGAGCTGGCACGGCGACAGGTTGACGTTGATCCGCAGGGGGCCGGCCCCGGCGTGCCGCGCCTGCCACCTGCGGGCCTGCCGCACCGACTGTTCCAGGACCCAGCGGCCGAGCGGCACGATCAGTCCGGTGTGCTCGGCGAGCGGGATGAACTGGTCGGGTCCGAGGACGCCGTGCTGCGGATGCAGCCAGCGCACCAGCGCCTCCGCGCCGTGCACGCTGCCGTCGGCGAGGTGCACCAGCGGCTGGTACTCGATGAAGAACTCGCCCCGGTCGAGGGCCGCCGGGAGCGCCGTGGTGAGCCCGTGCCGGGTGATGGCGCGGGCGTCTGCCTCGGGGTCGGCGAGCTCGAAGCGGTTGCCGCCCGCGGACTTGGCGCGGTACATCGTGATGTCGGCGCTGCGCAGCACCTCCGCGGGGCCGCGTTCGCCCGCCGGTCCCTCGACGATGCCGATGCTCCCGCGTACGGCCAGTTCACGTCCGTCGATGCTGATCGGGGTGACCAGGGCGTTCATGATGCGTCCGGCCAGCTCGTCGACCTCGCGCTCGGTGTCGGGGCCGATGGTGAGGGCCACGAACTCGTCGCCGCCGAGCCGGGCGACCATCTCGCCCGGTGCGGTCGCGCAGGACTGGAGCCGGTCGGCGACCTCGACGAGGAGCCGGTCGCCTGCCGCGTGTCCGAGGCTGTCGTTGATGGTCTTGAAGCCGTCGAGGTCGAGGTAGCACAGACCGAACCGCTGGTCGTCGCCCGCGGAGAGCGCCTTCTCCAGGCGTTCGAAGAAGAGGGTCCGGTTGGGCAGTCCGGTGAGGGCGTCGTGGGTGGCCTCGTAGCGCAGCCGCAGATTGAGCAGCCGGCGCTCGGTGGTGTCCTCCATGAGGGCGAGCTGGTACTGCGGTTCACCGTCCGCGTCGCGCAGCAGGGACACCGTCAGGTTGGTCCACAGGGCGGTGCCGTCGGGCCGGTAGAAGGCCTTTTCGACGTGGTAGTGCTCCCGCTCGCCGCTGACCAACTCCTCGTAGAGCTTCCAGACTTGGGGCGCGTCGTCGGGGTGGGTCCACTCGGGGACGCGACGGCCGCGCATGGTCTGTTCGGAGCCGCCGAACATCCGAAGCAGGGCTCCGTTGGCCTGCAGGATGTTGCCTTCGAGGTCGGCGATGGCGATGCCTATGGCCGCGCCCTCGAAGACCGCGCGGAAGCGTGCCTCACTGGCGTGCAGTGCCTCGGCCACCGTGCTGCGTGCGTTCAACGCGGCCTGGTAGATGGCCTCCTGCTCGCTGAGGGTCCGCTCCCGCAGCGCCTGCGCGAATCCGGCGGCCATGGCGTGCTGCAGCCGTGCCGAGCGGGTGCGCAGGGCCTCCTGCGGTCCGTCCTCGCCGCAGTAGAGCACCAGATAGGCGTCCACGCAGTCGAGGGTGCGGCTCAGCGCCTCGGGATCGGTGCAGTGCGCGGAGACGATCGCGGCCCCCACCGCCTGCCCCTCGGCCGCCTGGAAGGTCCTGGCTCGCAGCGCCTCGCTCAACCGCCGTGCGAGCGGGATGAGTTGCTGCTCGAACTCGGGACGGGTCAGTGACGTCGAGGTGACCGGGAAGACCGCGCGGCTCCAGATCGTCGCGAACCTGCGGAGTCTGTCCTCCGGCCCGTCCGGTTCCGCGGTCACGCCGTGCGCCCCACGCCCGCGAACCCGGAGAAGGAATAGGGATCCTCGTCCTCGGGCGCGGTGTCGGGCCGCCAGATCGGCATCGGCACCAGTCCGGGTTCCACCATGTCGTACCCCTCGAAGAACCGCGCGATCTCCTCGCGCGAACGCATGATCAGCGGGTTGCGAATGTTCTTGTACACGTCGACCGCGCCCTCGGTCCGCTCGGCCGGGAGCGGGATTCCCTCGTACGAGGCGTGCGTGACGACGAGCAGGCTTCCCGGCGCGAGCGCGTCGCGCAGTTCGGCCACCGCAGCGTACGGGTCGTCCGCGTCCTCCACGAAGTGAAGTATGGCAACGAGCAGCAGGGCGACCGGCCGGTTCAGGTCGATCAGCCGCTGGACCTCGGCGCTGGCCAGGATCTCCTGGGGCTTGAGCAGATCGGCGGCGACCACGTCGGTGTCGTCGACGTCCCGCAGGACGGCCTGGCTGTGCGCGACGGCGACCGGGTCGTGGTCGACGTACACGACATGGGCTCCGGGGCGGGCCGCCCGCGCGACCTCGTGGACGTTGCCGAAGGTCGGGATGCCGGAGCCGATGTCGAGGAACTGCGAGATGCCCTCGTCCGCCGCGAAGCGCACGGCACGGCGCATGAACGCCCGGTTCGCCTGCATGATCTTGGGCAGTCCGGGCAGGAACTCCATCGCCTTGCGGGCCGCTTCCCGGTCGACCTCGAAGTTGTGCGAACCGCCCAGGTAGTAGTCGTAGATGCGGGACACGCTCGGCACCGAGATGTCAATGCTGCGTGGGGCCCAGGCGGGACGCTCCATCTATCTCTCCAAGGCGTAGTCGACGGCTCAGGCGATCCGGTGTTCGAGCTGAGGCTACTGATCGCCCGCCAAACGGGCGAGTCAAAACGGAAATTGACCGTCCGTTCACCGGGACTGCCTACGGCATGTGCCGAATCCACCGCGGTGCGGAGCCTTCGGACACGCCGACGCGTGTCACCGCGAAACCGATGCGAAGCGTTCCAAAAAGTTCCCGGGAGTCACGAAGCGTCGTCATGCCCGGCCCGGCGGCGACTGTCCCCGGTGTGGAAAATTTCCCCCGTCCGGGCCGCGGCCGATGCGGGCGCGCACAGCGAACGGTCCGCCCCCTCCGTGCGGAGGGGGCGGACCGTGGTCGCGCGCGTTGTTCTGTTCGTCCGGCGTTCCCGCCGGTTCCGACCCGTTCGCCGTTCCGCGTTCGTCCCTCCGCGACGGGACGACCGGGCCGAGGGGAGGCGATCGGCTACTTCGGCGCGCCGACCGGCTTCCCGTCGGGGGCGACGGCGTACCACGTGCCGCCCACGCCCTGGCCGTTGGTGTCCCCGGCCTTGGTGTCACCGGAGAAGGTGTAGATGGGCCAGCAGTTGACGGTCATCTGCTTGGCGCCGTCCGGGCGGGTGAAGCCCATCAGGCCCTTCTTCTGGACGCCCTTGGTGTCGGCGGCCTTGACCGGCGCGACGACGGGCCACTTCTCCAGGCAGGCGCCGACACAGGCGGACTTCGAGACCGGCCAGGCCTGGTCCTTCATGAAGCGGTAGACCGTCATGCCGTTCTTGTCGACGACGATCTCACCGAGCTTGGGGTCCTTGCGGGTCGACAGGCCCGGCAGGGCGGCCAGCGTGGCCTTCTTGCCGTCGGGGGCGGAGGCGTACCAGATGCCGCCGACGCCCTGGCCGTTGACGTCGCCGGCCTTGGTGTCCTTGGCGTACCGGTACATCGGCCAGCCGGCGATGGTCAGCTGCTTGGTGCCGTCCGCACGGGTGACCTCGCCGAGCAGTGCCTTGTCCACCCCGGTGGCGGCCGTGGCGCCGTCGGCGGGAACGGCGGGCCAGGCCTTCGCGCAGTCGCCGTCACAGTTCGACTTCGGCGGCTGGGCGGTGTCCTTCTCGAAGCGGTAGAGGGTGAATCCGGCGCTGTCGGTCAGCACCTTGCCGAGCGTCGCGCTCTCCGCGACGGCGAGCTGCCCCGCGGACTCCGCCTGGGCCGCCGCACCCTGCTGGTCGGCGCCGTAGCCGTTCGGGCTCGCGGTGCTGCCGGTCTGGCCGTATCCGTTGGCAGCCGCGGCGGCGCCCACGTTCTGGCTGCCCGTCGACTGGGTGCCCGAATCCTGACCGCACGCCGTCGTGAGCGCCAGCACGGCCGCAGCTGTCGCTACGAGTGAGGCGCTCCGCCAGGAGGTCTTCATTGGGTAACTCCCACCGTTCACATAAGGGTTGCGGCGCCGTGCAGCACCGCGCATGGCCCTAGGTACGGCCGGGGGCGGGCGTTGTGTTCAACCGGCTCACAAAAAACTTTCGGAACGCTGTGACACCCTCCGGCACCGGAGCCCCGGACGGCCGTCCACCCGGCCCCCGCACACCTGATCGCTCGCCCATCCGTTCGCTTCTTCTCGTACATCTGCGCCCGGCCGGCCTGCCTGCCCGGCGCCGCCGTCAAACCGCCCCGGTCCACAAGTCCTCCGTTCGGGGCAATACCCCGCCACTCCGGCGTGCGTGGCGCCGGCACGCCTCATGATCTCCGACGTGCATGCACCACAGCGGACCTCGTCCGCCCTCGTCATACGGGTTCTGGCGCTGCTGACGCTGGCCTGGGTCCTCGGCGGTGCGCCGGTCCCGTCCGCGGTCGCGGACGCCTGCGCGTACGCCTCCGTCGGGCCGGACGGCACGGAGGCGGTGGCGATCGCCGGCGACGGGCTCTGCACCGTCAGCCCGGCGCCACCCACCCCCACGCCCACCCCGACACCTCCGCCGAAGCCGACACCCCCGCCGCCCCCTCCGCCCCCGCCCCCACCGCCGAGGCCGCGGCCGACACCACCGCCTCCTCCCCCACCGCCCCCCGCGCCGGCCCCGCGGCCCGTCGTCGTGGCACCGCCGCCGAGGCCGACGCCGCCACCACCGCCACCGCCCGCTCCGACACCCACGCCCACGCCGACGCACCGGGCCCGTCCCCAGCCGTCGCCCACCCCGGTGAGCTACCCGGTGTACCGCGCCCCGGCGCACAAGCACGCGGTCCGCAGCGGACCGTCCCTGGTCTCGCTCACCCTGCTCGTCACCGTGCCCGCGGTGCTCGCCGTCGCGGCGCTGCGTCCGCGCTGACCCTTGGAGGCAACTTTGTCGGATTGGCTTGTTCTCGTCCTCGCGATGGCGGCCGCGTGCCTCGTGGTCCTCGTCGTGGCGCTGCTGCGCAACCGGCGTGCCCCGGAGGACGAGGATCCGTCCGAGACCCCGGACGTGATCGAGTACATGACCATGATGATCGGCGTGGTCTACGCCATCGTCCTGGGGCTGGCCATCGCCGGCGTCTGGGAGGCCCGCAGTGCCGCCCAGGACCATGTGCAGACCGAGGCCCAGGCCCTGCACGAGATCTCGGAGCGGGTCCGGGTCTACCCGCCGGAGGCACGGGACCGCATCCGCGGCGACGTCAACGCGTACGTCGGACATGTCGTCACCACCGAGTGGAAGACGATGGCGGAACACGGTCGTGTGACGGCCGAGGGCGGGCGGCTCTTCGACCGCATCCGTCAGGACGTCACCGACTACCAGCCGAAGACGGACTTCGAGGCCCAGGCCTACCAGCCGCTCGTCGACCAGGTGACCGCGGCGGACACCGCGCGCAACTCACGGGCGGAGTCGACCGGCGCGACCATGCCGGGCGTGGTGTGGTTCGGTCTGATCACCGGTGCCGTCGTCACGATCGGGATGGTCTTCGCGCTGCAGATCCGGCGCACCCGGAGGGAGTTGATCCTGGCCGGGCTCTTCTCGGCCCTGATCGCCTTCCTGCTCTTCCTGATCTGGGACTTCGACGCGCCCTACAGCCGGGGCATCGCGGCCTCGGCCGAGCCGTTCACGACGCTGTTCCCGCACCTCCCCGGGTGACGGGACCGCACGAGGGACCCCGATAGCGACCGCGCGGCCGGGGGACGGGCGACACACGTGCCCGTCCCCCGGCCGCGCGCGTGCCTCCGCCGCCGATCGCGATCGGCGGCGCATTGCGCGCATGGTCCGTCCCGGCAGGAAGACACGCCAACCGACTTGCACATAATCAGATATTGCCGCAGGTCATGATCTGACGGAAATATCCTGCACCCGGCACCTCGGACGGCGCACCGCACGGGCGCACCGCCGTCCGCCCGCCCGTGCCCGTCGGCCGCCGGGCATGCTCCACCAGGCTTTCTCGAATGCGCGACGGACGCGGTGACGGCCGTGTCGAGAAGGGATGGCGAATGTCTTCGTCCGCGTGGTCCGAAGAGGAGGAGCGGCAGAGGAGGCGGGTTCCCTGGGGCGTGATGGCACTGGTCCTGCTGACCGGTCTCGCACTGATCCGCAACGGATCCGGCGAGTTCGACGCGGGTCCTCCGCAGCCCGCGTCGGCCGCGGCGGCGGACGCGCGGACCCCCGCGGCCGTGCGCGCCAAGGCGCCCGCCCCGCTGCCGTACGCCGTGGTGGACCGGGTACGGATCCCGGCGATCCGGGTCGACGCGCCGGCCGTGCCGGTCGGTCTCGACACGAACGGCTGGGTCGGCGCGCCGCCCCCCGAGGACCCGAATCTCACGGGGTGGTTCACGGGCGCGGTCTCGCCCGGCGAGAAGGGCACCTCCGTCGTCGTGGGCCACGTGGACAACGCGCGGGGCCCGGCCGTCTTCTACGGACTCGGGGCCCTCAGGAAGGGCAACAGCGTCGAGGTCCTGCGCAAGGACGGCAGGACCGCCGTCTTCGAGGTCTACGACATCCAGGTGTTCCGGAAGAGCGCCTTCCCCGGCGACCGCGTGTACGGCGACAGGGGGACCCCTGAACTGCGCGTCATCACCTGCGGAGGAGGTTTCTCCAAGGAGCACGGCTACGACGGCAACGTCGTCGTGTTCGCCCGCCTCACCGGCGTCCGCTGAACGCCGGGCGCCCTCCGGCCGTCCGGCACCGGGCCCGTCCACGGGGCGCGCCGCCTCGTCCTGCCCGGTGCCGGGACGGGACGGGACGGGACGGCACGCCCCGGAACCCGTCGGCGGAGGCGGGCCCCGGAACAGGTCCCCGGACTCAGGAGTAGCGCCGTCGCGGCACCGTGAGGTGGTAGCCCTCGTCCAGCAGCCGGGGCAGATAGCGGCGCAGCGCCCGCACGGTCTGCGAGCGGTCGCCGCCCGCGTCGTGGGAGAGCACGACGACGCCCGGGGCGGCACCGTGCTCCACCCGGCGGACGATGCTGCGCGTGCCGGGCGTGGTCCAGTCGCGGGAGTCGACCGTCCACGCCAGGGGCTCCATGCCCAGGTCGGCCCCGATCTGGAAGGCCGCGCGGTTCCAGGCACCGTAGGGCGCGCGGAACCACAGGGGGCGCTCACCGCAGGCGTCCTCGACGACGTCGCTGGTGCGCGCGATCTCGGAGTGGATCTGTGAGCGCCGCAATCGGGTCAGCAGGGGGTGCGTCCAGGTGTGGTTGCCGACCACGTGCCCGTCGTCGGCCATCTCGGCCAGCAGACCCTTGTTCACCGCGGCCATGCCCCCGCAGACGAAGAACATCGCCCGGACGTCGTACTTGCGCAGGGTCTTCAGGACGGCCGGGGTGTAGCGCGGATCGGGACCGTCGTCGAAGGACAGCACCATGGTGCGGCCGTGTCCCGGCACGTGCAGGAGCGGCTCGCTGCGGACCGGCGGGCGCAGCGGCCCGCCGCTCGGCGGCCCGTCCCCGGTCATGGGCAGCAGGCGGAAGGCGGACGGCTCGCGGACCGCGGGGGCCTGCGGGCCGGCGGCCGGGAGCGGCGCCGGGCTCCCGGGTGCGGCGGTGCGGACACGGGCCGTGCCCGCGACCCCCGCCGCCCCCAGGACGGCCGCGCCGCCGATCAACGCCCGGCGTCGCGTGAGCGACTGGTCCTTTTCCATGCCCCATCAGTCGCCCAGCGATCGGGTGGCGGGGCTGAGCAACACCGGGGCGCACCCGGGATTGCACCCGATGGGACCAGTTCAGCGACGGCGCACCAGGGGGAACGGCAGCGTCTCGCGGATCGAGAGCCCGGTGAGGAACATGACCGTGCGGTCGACGCCGATGCCGAGCCCGCCGGTGGGCGGCATGGCGTATTCGAGCGCGTCGAGGAAGTCCTCGTCGAGTTCCATCGCCTCGGGATCGCCCCCGGCCGCCCGCAGCGACTGCGCGGTCAGCCGTCGGCGCTGCTCCACCGGATCGGTCAACTCGGAGTAGGCCGTGCCCAGTTCGGTACCGAAGGCGACAAGGTCCCAGCGTTCGGCGAGGCGTGGGTCGGTGCGGTGCTGACGGGTGAGCGGGGAGACGTCGGTCGGGAAGTCCTTGTAGAACGTGGGCAGTCGGGTCTCCGCCTCCACCAGCCGTTCGTACATCTCCAGGACGACGTCACCGCGGCCGCCGTCCGCCCGGTACGGCACGCCGGCGCGGTCGCACAGCCCGTGCAGCGCCTCCGTCGGGGTGCCGGCGTCGATCTCCTCCCCCAGCGCCTCGGACAGGGCGCCGTACACCGTACGGACGGGCCACGGACCGGAGATGTCGTACTCGGTGCCGTCCCGGCGGGCGACGGGTGACCCGAAGGCGGCCGTCGCCGCGCCCTGGATCAGTTCGCGGGCGAGGTCGAGCATGACGTCGTAGTCGGCGAACGCCTGATAGGCCTCCAGCATGGTGAACTCGGGGTTGTGCTTGTGGGAGACGCCCTCGTTGCGGAAGGCGCGGCCCATCTCGAAGACCTTCTCCAGGCCCCCGACGCACAGCCGCTTGAGGTACAGCTCGGGGGCGATGCGCAGATGGAGGTCGAGGTCGTAGGCGTTGATGTGGGTCGTGAAGGGGCGGGCGTTGGCGCCGCCGTGGATCCGCTGAAGGATCGGCGTCTCGACCTCCAGGTAGCCGCGGTCCAGCAGCCCCTGGCGCAGCGCCTGCACGGCGGCGGACCGCAGCCGGACGACCTGGCGGGCCCCGGGGCTCGACATCAGGTCGACATGACGGCGGCGCACCTTCGCCTCGGGATCGGTGAGCCCGCGGTGTTTGTCGGGCAGCGGGCGCAGGCACTTGCCGGTGAGCCGCCAGTCGGTCACGAAGACGGTGAGGGTGCCCCGGTCGGCGGCGCCGGAGACGCCCTCGGCGAGGAGGTGGTCGCCGATGTCGACGTCCGTGCGGAACCGCTCGAGGGCGGGCCCCGATCCGGAGCGGGTGAGGGCGATCTGCAGGTCGCCGGACCAGTCGCGCAGGACGGCGAAGACCAGACCGCCGAAGTCACGTACGCGGACGACACGTCCGGCGACGGTCACCGGCACGCCCGCCCGGACCTCGGCGAGCGTGTGGGTGCGCGGCGCGACGTCCACCGGGTACGGATCGGTGCCCTCGGCACGGAGCCGTTCGAGGGTGCGGTGCCGGACGCGGACCTGCTCGGGCAGGCCCGCCGCCGGATCGGGCGGCTCGTCCGGCCCGCCTCCGCCGGGGCCCGCGGCGGGCGGTGCGTGCGGCCCCCCGGGCACCACGGGGGAGGTCCTGGCCTTCCTCCGTCCCCTCCCCCACAAGGTGCGCAGCGAGGGCACGGAGACGAAGCCCTCGGCGATGCCGGACGCCATGCCGATCCTGGCGAGGGAGCCGGCGTCGCCGTAGCAGAGGAAACGGGGGTACCACTCGGGGTGGTACTTGGCGTTGGACCGGTAGAGGGCCTCCAGCTGCCACCACCGGGAGAAGAACAGCAGCAGCCTGCGCCAGAGCCGCAGCACCGGGCCCGCGCCGATCCGGGCGCCCTCCTCGAAGACCGACCGGAACACGGCGAAGTTGAGGGAGACACGGCGTACGCCGAACCTCCCGGCCGCCGCGCACACCTCGGCGACCATGTACTCCACGACTCCGTTGGGGGCTCCGCGGTCACGGCGCATCAGGTCGAGCGAGATGCCGTCGTCGCCCCAGGGCACGAAGGAGAGCAGCGCCAGGAGCCGGCCGTCCCGGTCCATCGCCTCGACGAGGAGGCAGTCTCCGTCCGCGGGGTCGCCGAGCCGGTCCAGGGCCATGGAGAAGCCCCGCTCCGTCTCCGTGTCGCGCCAGGCGTCGGCCCGGTCGACGACCTCCTCCATCTCCTCGTCGGTGAGGGTGGAGTGGCGGCGGACCCGGCAGGTGGCCCCGGTACGGCGGACGCGGTTGACGGCCTGCCGGGTGACGCGCATGTCGCGGCCGCCCAGGTCGAACCCGGCGACGTGCAGGATCGCCTCGTCACCGAGTTCGAGCGCCCCGAGACCCGCCCGGACGAAGGCCCTGGCCCCGTCCTCGGAGGCACCCATGACGGCGGGCACCCAGGCGTAGCGGCGGGCCAGGTCCAGCCACGCGCCGATGGCGTGCGGCCACGCCTCGCGGTCGCCCACCGGGTCGCCGCTGGCGAGGCAGACCCCGGCCTCGACGCGGTAGGTGACGGCGGCCTTGCCGCTGGGCGAGAAGACGACGGCCTTGTCGCGGCGGGTGGCGAAGTAGCCGAGGGAGTCGTCGGCGCCGTAGGTGCGCAGCAGCGCGCGGATCCGGGACTCCTCGTCGCCGTGCAGCGCCGCCTCCAGCCGCTGGGATCGGAAGAGCGTGGCGGCCGCGTTGAGCAGGGCGACGGCACCGAAGAGACCGAGGAGGAAGTACACCGGATGGGGTGGCCGTCCGCCGAACGAGTCGGCGGAGACGAGCCCGCCGCACACCCGGCCGGCCGCCCACGTCAGCCGGTCGCCGCGCGGCAGGGTGCCGGGGAACAGTTCGACCACGCCCCAGCCGAGCAGGATCGCCACGACGAGCCCGGCGGCCAGGACGGCCAGGGCCCGCCACACGGCGCCGCGCCGGGAGTCGGCGTAGAACTCGCGGCGCGCCACGACCAGGAGCACCAGGGCGATCCCGCAGACGGCGAACGACGGCAGCGAGTCGGCGTACAGACCCATCGCGAGGCCGACGACGTCGGACAGGACCAACAGGCCGAGGTAGACGACGACCAGCCACCACGCCACCTTCTTGCGGGCGGCGGTCGCCGCGGCGAGCAGGAAGAGGAAGGCCGCGTACGCGAGGTTCGCGCTCACCGGGACGATCAGCCGGTCGAGGAGGTCCACCACCGGGCGCAGCAGCCGGCGCAGGGGCTCGACGAAGGCCAGTACGGCGCAGAGCGCGCCGAGGATGCCGAAGAACGCCCCGTACCCCTCGGGCACCTTGCTGAGGAACCCGTCCCGGGACCGCCGTACGGCACCCCCGGCGCCCTTCGGTCCGCGGGCCTCGACGGTGGCACTCATGGTTCCGACTCTAGGAAGGGCCGGGCGCCGCCGCCCGTCGAGCGATCCGGCCGCGGCCCACGCGCGCCGGGCACGCCGGGCACGGGGGCGTGTCGTGCGGGAGGGCGTGCCGGGCGCGGGGCATGTGGTGCGGGAGGGAGTGCCGGGGCACGGGACAGGTCGTGCACGAGGGAGTGCCGGGCGCGGGGTGAGTCGTGTGCGGGGCGGGTCGTGCGCGGGGTGCAGTGGTCGCCGGAGTCGCCTCCGGCGTACACCGATACGGCCGACACGCCGTCCCCCTGGTATCCACACGCCCCGCCCGCCTCCCGGACCTGCGGGTTCCGATAGCCTCGGCGCTGTGGCGGAACAGCAACCCTCGCACCAGTTCGAGCGCGGCACGGACGGTCCCAAGGTCATCGTCGTCGGCGTCGACGGCTCCGACTCGTCGCTGCGCGCCGCGGCGTACGCGGGCGGCCTGGCCAGGCGGCAGCACGCGCTGCTGGCCGTGGTCTACATCCAGCCCGTCATGGCCGCCGGAGCGGCCTTCGGAGCCCCGGTCGCGGAGACGACGGACCGGATCGCCGAGGACCTCATCGCACAGATCCGTGAGGCCGCCGGACGGGTCAAGGACATATTCGACGTGCGCTGGGAGTTCCACACCTTCCGCGGCGACCCGTACAACGGTCTGGTGAAGGCGGCGGACGAACTCACCGCGGACGCCGTGGTGGTCGGCGCCTCCGAGCAGGCGGGCCACCGCATCGTCGGTTCGGTGGCGATCCGGCTGGTGAAGGCCGGGCGCTGGCCGGTCACCGTCGTCCCGTAGGGCCTTTCCTCCGGATCGGGCCGGATCGGGCCGCCGACACCTTCCCGCCGGCGCGGGCGGGGTCCGCCGCCTGCGCCCGCACGGCGGAGAAGGGCGTCGACGCCGAGCGTCGGCAACCGACACCGACGCCCCGGCCGGTCGTGCGGGACCCCGATCCCCCGGCACGATCCGGAAGACGGGCGCCGCGCCGGGCACGCGGACCGCACGGCGGGCACGCGGGCACGCGGACGCGCGGACGCGCGGACGCGCCGAACGGCACGCGCCGGCCCGCTGGACCGTTCACCGTGCCGTTCACCGACCGCATCGACCGCCCACCGCAGACCCTTGCCCCGCCCCTGTGCGCGCGGGGCGACAGCCGCTGGCATACAGGCCATGACGGCCGGAACCACCACCAAGACGACCGCCGAGCACGAGTTGGCCGCGCTGCAGCGCGAGCACGGACGGCCCCTCTTCGCCCTGCTGCTGCGCCTGTCCGACGGCGACCGGCAGCGCGCCGAGGATCTGCTGCAGGAGACGTTCGTACGGGCCTGGCAGCACCCCGAGGCGCTGCGCGCCGACGACTTCACCTCCGTACGTCCCTGGCTGCTCACCGTGGGACGACGGCTCGCGATCGACGCGCGCCGGGCCCGTCAGGCGCGGCCCCCCGAGGTGGGCGACGCGGTGCTGGACAACGCGCGGGTCTGCGCGGATCACGCCGAAAGGTCGGCGGCGACGCTCGATGTGCGGGAGGCTGTGAAGACTCTCACTCCCGAGCACCGTGAAGTCCTGGTGCTGGTGTACTTCCAGGGGGCGAGTGTGGCGGAGGCCGCCGCCGCGCTCGGAATCCCGCCCGGTACGGTGAAGTCGCGGGCCTACTACGCGTTGCGCGCCCTGCGTCGGGTCCTTCCGGGATACGCGGCCGACCTGCGGTGAAACCGAGCGCCGGGTCAAGCCTCCGTAAAGCGCCTGCCAAGGACCATGGTTGAGTATTCCGCTTGTCCTCATCCGTGTTCCGACCGAGAGCCCGGGTCGGGCGACGCGCACGCACCGGAGGAAGGCAGGAAGGGATGCTGCACAGAGGTCAAGAGAGCACGGACGGCACCGGCGGCGGGGAACTCACGGTCCCCATGGCCTGGTTGTACGCCGAGTACATCGCCGACGAGCTGTTGCGGACCGGCGACCTGATGCCGCCCACGTCCTTCGAGTTCCGCGCCGGGCGTGACGCCCTGGCCCTCACCATCTTCCTCTCCGACAGCGACGGCGAACTCTCGGGCATCCGGGTCGTCTCGCAACTGGAGACCTGGCTCTCGCTGACCGCCTACGACCAGCCGTGGCAGGACTGGGTGCGTGAGCACATGGCCCGGCGCACGGCCGAGGCCGCCGACCGGGGCGGGCCCGCCCCGGACCTGGAACTGGCCGCGGCGGCCTGGCGCTGGCTGGAGGAGACCGAACTGCTCGCCCCCGACCTGGACGCCGTACCCGGCGGCGGGCCGATCCCCGGCGAGGACGACGGCCCCAAGGTGTGGACGCCGGCGTGGCAACTGGGCCTGCCCCTGGGGCACCTGGCGATCCACCTCTTCTGACCCGCTGACCGGCCGCGCTCCCGCCTCCCCCGACCGAGCACGCTCCAGGCTCCTCCGACCGACCGCGTTTCCTTCTCCTCCTGCCGACCGCGCTCCTCACTCCACCGACCGCGCGCCCTCCGCCTCACGGTTGTCCGCACGGACACACCCTCGAACCCGTGACCGGTCCTCCGAACGCGTCCCGGCCCCGGCCGCCTTCCGATCACCACCCTCCCGGCCCCGCGACCCCTTTCCCCACCACCTCCTCCGCCCCGCGCCCCTTCGACCGGACGCCTCCTCCGACCCCCGCACACACCCCGCGCACAGCCGTCACCTCGGACCGGGGGCCTCCCCGCGATCCTCCGGCCGCCACCCCGCGGACGCGTCCCGGGCAACTTTTCCCGACGCGCACCAATCCGGGGGAGCGTCCGCTCCGAACGTCTTCGCCACGTCTTCGCCGCGATTCCGGACGAGCTTGAGTGATTCGGCGGTCTGGTCCGTACCGGTGGGCAACAGCAACACCACCCCCACCCCGCTCGATCGCCACGAGGATTCGGTATTCGGTATGAGGTCCCTGGAACGGCATCGTGACGTCGGCGCCTACGCGCTCGGCGTGCTGGACGAGGCGGATGCCTTCCGCTTCGAGGATCACCTCATGGAGTGCCCCCAGTGCGCGGCGCACGTGAGTGAGTTCAAACCCGCCGCACGGCAGATGATGCTGTACCGGCTGGCCACACCGCGCACCGTGCACCCCTTCGCGGCACCCGGACCCCGGCTGCTGGACACCCTGCTCGGCGAGGTCGCGGGCCGCCGCCGGGCCGGCCGCAGACGCTGGCTGTACGCGGTGGCCGCCGCCGTGGTCTTCGCGGTGGGCGGTCCCTCGCTCGCCATGGTGTCCTCGCACGGCCCGGCGTCCGGCGGCTCCTCCTCCGACCGGGCCGGCGCGACCGCCCAGGCCGCCGCGACGGACGCGGACACCGGCGTCTGGGCCCGGATCACCACTCAGGACCGGGCCTGGGGCAGCGAGGTCGACGTCGAGGTCAAGGACTCCGGGGGCCCGCGCCCCTGCCAGCTCGTCGCCGTCGGCAAGGACGGGTCGGAGCAGACGGTCACCAGCTGGATGGTGCCCGACCACGACGGCGCGGCCACCAGCATGCAGGGCGGCGCCTCGATGTCCGCCTCGGACATCAGCAGGTTCGAGGTGCGCACGGCGGACGGCAAACACCTGGTGACGGTCAAGTCCCCCGGGGACGGGACTACTTGAGCAGACGGGAGAGCCGGCGGTCGGCCAGTGGCCTGCCGCCCGTCTGACAGGTCGGGCAGTACTGCAGCGAGGAGTCGCTGAAGGAGACCTCGCGAATGGTGTCACCGCACACCGGACAGGGCTCACCCGTCCGGCCGTGCACCCGGAGCCCGGTCTTCTTCTCCCGTTTGAGACGGCCCGCGGCCAGCCCGTGGGAGCGCTCCACCGCCTCGGAGAGCGTCCCCCGCAGCGCCTCGTACAGCCGGCCGGTCTCCTCGGGCGTCAGCGAGGAGGCGAGCTTGAAGGGGGACATCCTGGCGGCGTGCAGGATCTCGTCGCTGTACGCGTTCCCCACTCCCGCGATCAGGCTCTGGTCCCGCAGAGCGCCCTTGAGGCGGCGCCGCTCCCCCTCCAGCAGCCGTGCGAACCGTGCCTCGTCGAAATCGGCGGCGAGCGGGTCGGGGCCGAGGCGCGCCACCCCCGGGATCTCCTCCGGGTCCTGGACCACATGGACCGCGAGTCTCTTCTGGGTGCCCGCCTCGGTCAGGTCGAAGCCCTCGCCGCTCTCCAGGGCGACCCGCAGCGCCAGCGGGCCCTTGCCCGGCTTGGGCGGGCCGTCCGGCAGCGGGTTCCGCCACTGCAGCCAGCCCGCGCGGGCCAGATGGGTCACCAGATGCAGGCCGTCGGCCTCGATGTCGAGGAACTTGCCCCGCCGGCGCACGGCGGTGACCTCGCGGCCCTCGAAGGCGGTGAGGGGCGGGTCGTAGGTCTTCAGGACACTGATGGCGACGGGCAGCACACGCACGACCCGGCGGCCGACGAGATGGTCGGCCAGGAAGTCCCTGAGCGCTTCGACCTCTGGCAGTTCCGGCATGCATCCAGAGTGCCATCCGCCACCGACACCACCATCCGGGGCTCCGGTCGGCCCCGCCCCGCGCCCGGCCGCGGCGCCCGGCCCCCGTTCAGTCCCGCCCCGGTACGAGGAACTCGCACCACACGCACTTGCCGCCGCCCCGGGCCTCCACGCCCCACACGTCGGCGAGCCGGTCGACCAGCAGCAGACCGCGTCCGGAGACACCCGTCACGCCCGCCTCCCGGCGCCTCGGCAGGGCACTGGAGGAGTCCTCGACCTCGACACGGACCCTGCGGTCGGAGCCGCTGAGAACCCGCAGGGTGACGATCGCGGGCCCCTCGGTGTGCATGAGCGCGTTGGTGATCAGTTCGTCGGCGACGAGTTCGATCTCGTCGGCGCGCTCGACGGCGCCCCAGGCGCGGACCGCCGCCCTGATCATGTGGCGGGCCTCGGTGAGGGCCTCGGAGTCGCCCGGCGCGACCCGCTGCTGGAGCCGGCCACCGGACTGCCGGGGTCCGGGCCCCCGGCGGCGCAGGAGCAGCAGGGCCACGTCGTCCTCGCCGCCGCGTTCCTCGGCCACGTCGATGAGCCGGTCGGCGAGGTCGCGCACGTCCTGCGGTCCCGACCGGATCAGCTCCATGAGGGTGTGCATCCCCTCGTCGAGGTCGACCCCTGGCTGTTCCACGAGCCCGTCGGTGCACAGCAACAGGGTCTGGCCCGGGTCGAGTTCGATCGTCTCGACCGGATATTCGAGGCGTCCGAACAGGGCGGACAGGCCGAGCGGCAGACCACCCTCGACGGACAGCCGGCGGCAGGTGCCGTCGGTCCGCCGCACGACCGGGTCGATGTGCCCGGCCCGCACCAGCTGGACGACTCCGGTGGACAGGTCGGCCTCCGCGTACAGGCAGGTCGCGAAGCGTTCGGTGTCGAGTTCGTGCAGGAAGACGGAGGCGCGGGCCATCACGGTGGCGGGGGTGTGCCCCTCGGCGGCGTAGGCGCGCAGCACGATGCGCAGCTGGCCCATGACGGCGGCGGCGTGCGTGTCGTGGCCCTGGACGTCACCGATGACGGCGCCGACCCGGCCGCCCGGCAGCGGTATCAGGTCGTACCAGTCGCCGCCGATGTCCCGGCCGAGGGAGGCGGAGCGGTAGCGGACGGCGGTGTCCGCGCCGGGCACGCTCGGGATGCAGCGCGGCAGCATGGCCTGCTGGAGCCCCTGGGCGAGGTCCTTCTCCTGCTCGTAGAACATGGCCCGCTGCAGGCTCTGGGCGATGCTGCTGCCGAGCGCGACGAGGACGTTGCGCTCCTCGGCGGAGAAGCCGTACCGGTCGTTGTAGAGGAGGCCGAGGGCACCGATGGGGCGCGCCTGGGCGATCAGCGGGAGATAGGCGGCCGAGGTGATCTCCAGGTCGGTGATGTGCGGCCACAGCAACGGGTACGACGCGGCGAAGTCCTCGGGCGACTCGATGAAGCGCGGGGCGAGGGTGCGCACGACCTCGCTCATCGGGTACTCCTCGTCGATCCGGGTGATCAGGGTGCCCGGGACGAAGCTGCCCGCGGGGCCCTCGGCGACGAGCCGGATGCGGCCGGCCTCGACGAGACCCATCACCAGGCTCGTCGCCCCCAGATGGGTGAGGCCGTGCGTGTCCTTGAGGATGTCGATGACGTCCTGCACGGTGCGGGCGTGCGCCAGCGCGGCCGTGGTGATCTGCACGACGTTGGTCTGCTGGCGGCGGGCCTCGTCCTGGGCGGCGAGTTCGTTCCGCGCCGCGCCCTCGCTCAGTTCCTGCGTGGCGTCGCGCACGATGCCGATGATCCGGCGCGGTCGGCCGGTCCCGTCGCGCCGGATGTGCCCCTGGGTGTGCGTCCAGCGCAGGGACCCGTCGCGGCGGCGCACGCGGAAGTAGGCGCCGTAGTTCTCGCTGCCGTCCTTGATGGCCTGGGACACCACGGTGTCGAGGCGGATACCCTCCGCCGGGGGCATCCGTACCGACAGGCCCTCGGGGGACCCGTCGAACTCGTCGGGGCGCAGGTCGAAGATCTCGTGGGCCCGGGCGTCCATGTGGAACAGGCCGCCGTCCAGGTCCCAGTCGAAGCTGCCCATACGGTTGAGCGCCAGGATCGGATCCGGGTGGGCGGGCCAGTCGTCCGGGAGAGGCAGGGCGCTCGCTCCCCGATCAACCATGGGGCCACCTTGTCAGCATTTGCCGGAATCTTCGACTTCTGAGGACCCGCTCCGGGGCCCTCCGCGCAGGGGCGCGGGGACCGCCGTCCCGGCGGCCGGCCGGCCGCTCAGCTGTCGAAGATGTCGGTCGGGGCGTCGAACACGGTGCCGCTTCCGGGTGACTCGTCGGGCACCGGACCGCCGCCGTCGGGCAGGCCGGGGAGGTCCGGCAGGGTGTCGGGGCCGGTCTCCTCGCTCGGCTCGTCCGGCCAGGGAACGGTGCCCTCGTCCGACGGAGCCGCCGGGGGCGGAACGGTGACGGTGGCCGTGGGGCAGTCCGGGGGCGCCGCCACCGGGGTCTGCGCGGGCGTGTCCTCGTCCGGGAGGACGTCGGTCGGGCCGGGCGGTACGGTCACGGTCGCCGTCGCGCAGTCGGGCGTGGCGCCGTCGGGCGGGCGGCCCGTTCCGTCCGGTGGGTCGCCGGGGTCGGCCGCGGAGGCGGACGGCGAGGCCTGCGGGCTGTCCGGGCCGGTCCGGGACCCGTCGGGCGGCCCGATGTCGGGTGCTCCGCCCTCGGGCGGCGGGACGACGGCGTCGCGGTGCCCGTCGTCGCCGATCCGCCGCTGGATCCAGGTGCGGCCGTCGGGAGCGATGATCGTGACGCTGCCGAGCGGTGCCGGCGCGGAGGTCACCTCCACGACCCGGTCGGGCCGGAACGAGGACCAGGACCGCCCGCTGGTGGCCGCGGCGCCGCGCGGCGCGACCGGCGGAGTCAGCGGATTGCCGCAGGCGCACCGGAGCCGGGGCACACCCCGGTCGTCGACGAGGACGGCCGTGCCCGCCTGCAGCACGGACTGGAATCCGGTCACCCCGCCGTCCCGGTATCCGTGGCCGGTGACCCGGGTGTCGGCGCGCAGGACGACCGGGGTCAGTCCGCCCAGGAAGTCCGGCAGGGCGTCCTGGGCGATGCCCGCGGCCCGGGCGAAGGCCTGGGCTCTGCGGGGGTCGGCGGCGAGCAGTCCGGCCTGCCGGGCGACGTCGCAGCTGCCGGCCGACCGGGTGCCGCCGTACAGGCCCGGTGTGCCGCCCGCGAACCGCGCGGGATGCGCCGTGTCCGTGGTGTCACCGGATGCCGGGGAGGTCCGCGCCGTCGATTGCGGTGTTCGGGTGACGTGCGGCGTGGTCGTGGCGGCGGTGGAGACCGTCGAGTCGGTGAACGGGTCGGGTCCGCGGGTGGCCGCCGGCTGGAGGAGGATCTCGCCGTCGGAGGCGCCGGACACCGTGTTCTCGCCGGTCCCGCCGCCGTTGCCGCCGCACCCGGCGACGAGGAGGGCCGCCGAGAGGGCGCAGGCCGTGACGAAGGTTCGGGTGGGTATGCGCACCGCGTTCTCCCGTTCATCCCGGACAGGTCGATGACCATTGTCTGCGTCGCCCGGTTGGCGCACGCAAGCGGAGACGATCACCCGGAGTCACACTGGGAGGGAGAGGAGCGACTCGCCGTGGAGTGGTTCACCGCCCCCGAGTACTGGCTGAGCCGGCTGGTCTTCCAGCGGGCGCTGGCCGTGGTGTACCTCGTCGCGTTCCTCTGCGCGGCGCGGCAGTTCCGCGCGCTGCTCGGGGAGCGCGGGATGCTGCCCGTGCCGCGGTTCGTGGAGCGGGTGCCGTTCCGTCACGCGCCGAGCGTCTTCCACCTGCACTACTCGGACCGCTTCTTCGCCCTCTGGTCCTGGGCGGGCTGCGCGGTGTCCGCCGCTCTGGTCGCGGGCGTGGACGGGTGTCTCCCGCTCTGGGGCGGCATGCTGCTGTGGCTCGTCCCCTGGGTGATGTACCTGTCGATCGTCAATGTCGGTCAGACCTGGTACGCGTTCGGCTGGGAGTCGCTGCTCCTGGAGGTCGGCTTCCTCGCCGTCCTCCTGGGCAACGACGAGACCGCTCCCCCGGTCGTGGTCCTCTTCCTGCTGCGCTGGGTGCTGTTCAGGGTGGAGTTCGGCGCCGGTCTGATCAAGATGCGCGGCGACGTCTGCTGGCGCAGGCTCACCTGCCTGGACCACCACCACGAGACCCAGCCGATGCCCGGTCCGCTGAGCTGGTTCTTCCACCGTCTCCCCAAGCCCCTGCACCGGGTGGAGGTGGCCGCGAACCACGTCACCCAGCTCGTCGTCCCCGTCCTGCTGTTCACCCCGCAGCCGGTCGCGACCGCCGCCGCCTCGCTGATGGTGCTGACCCAGCTCTGGCTGGTGCTGTCCGGCAACTTCTCCTGGCTGAACTGGATCACGATCGTGCTGGCCCTGTCCGCCGTCGCGTTCCCGGCGAGCCCTCCGCCGGTGCCGGGGCCGCCGCTCTGGTACGAGATCGTGGTCCTCGCCGTCGCCGCCGGTCTGCTGGTCCTCGGCTACCGTCCCGTCCGCAACATGATCTCCCCGCGCCAGGTCATGAACCGCTCCTTCGACCCGCTGCGGCTGGTCAACACCTACGGCGCGTTCGGCAGCGTCAGCCGGGTGCGTCACGAGGTGGTCGTCGAGGGCACCTCGGACGAGGTCCCCCGCGAGGACTCGGACTGGCGGGAGTACGAGTTCAGGGGCAAGCCCGGTGATCCGCGGCGCTGGCCGCGCCAGTTCGCCCCGTACCACCTGCGGCTCGACTGGCTGATGTGGTTCGCGGCGCTCTCCCCCGCCTACGCGGGTCCGTGGTTCACCGGTCTGGTCGAACGGCTGCTGGAGAACGACCGCGACACCCTGCGGCTGCTGCGCCGGTCCCCGTTCCCGGCGGACGCGCCTCCCCGGTACGTCCGGGCCCGCCTGTACCGGTACCGCTTCACCACCTGGCGTGAACTGCGGGAGACCGGTGCGTGCTGGCACCGGACCCCGGTACGGGAGTTCCTGCCGCCGACCCGGCTGGAGGGAGGCGATCAGAGCCCGTAGACCCGCAGGGCCGTACCGCCGAACACCTCGGCGCGCTCCCCTTCGTCCAGCCGCTCGGTCAACTCATCGGTCGTCGCGACGACTTGGGCGTAGGAGGCGGCCAGCGTACAGACCGGCCAGTCGGAGCCGAACATGAGACGGTCCGGCCCGAAGGCCGCGAGGGCGGTCTCGGCGTACGGGCGGAGGTCGTCGGCCTTCCACCGCGCGAGGTCCGCCTCGGTGACCAGCCCGGAGAGCTTTCCCACCGTGTTGGGGAGCGCGGCCAGCGTCCGCAGCCGGCCTGCCCACGGCCCGAGGGCGCCGGACGCGATCGGCGGTTTCCCCAAGTGGTCGAGGACGAAGGTGAGTTCGGGATGGTCCATGGCCGCGCGGACACAGGAGGGAAGTTGGTGCGGCCGCACGACCAGGTCGTAGACGAGACCGGCCGCCGCGACGGCCGCCAGCCCACGCCGTACATCGGGCCGGAGCAGCCAGTCGGGCTCCGGTTCCCCCTGCACCTGATGACGGATGCCCTTGAGGCGGTGGCCGCCGGGCAGTTCCCGCAGCCGGGCCAGCTCGTCGGCGACGTCCGGCCGGGTCAGGTCGGTCCAGCCCACCACTCCGGCGATCAGCTCGCTGCTCCCGGCGAGGGCGAGGAACTCCGGGGTCTCCTCCGCCACGGTGACGGTCTGCACCAGGACGGTCCGTCCGATCCCAGCGGCGGCCGCCTCGGGCAGGAGGTCGTCGACGGTGAAGTCCCGGCGCAGCGGCCGGAGTCCGGGGCCGGTGATCCAGTCCTGGTCCCGGACGGAGAGGTCCCACACGTGGTGGTGCGCGTCGACCCTCACGGCAGCTCCCACACGACGGGCAGGCCCGCGCCCGCGCCCTCGCCGGAGTAGTCGTGCACGACGTCGAGGAGTTCGGCCATCCGCGCCTGCCAGGCGATGTTGACCGGCAGTCGCTCCAGCTCGGCGAGCATCCTGGCGTAGTCCTCACACTCCAGGACGTGGAAGAGGTCGGTGCCGCTGCGCCAGATCGTCCACGAGGTGGCTCCGGCGGCCCGGATGGCCGCCGTGAGCTCCGCGGGCACCTTGCGGTGGGCGGCCTCGTACGCGTCGACGCGGTCGGCACGCACCTTGGTGTGCAGGGCGATTCTCATGACGGGTCCTGTACGGGTACGGGGGCTTCCTCGGGCAGCAGTCCCGCCTCCCGCAGTTCCCGCCAGAACGCGGCGGGCACCGGTGTGGCGAACTGCTCGGCGCAGTCGTGGACTTCGTGTGCCGAGCGGGCTCCGACGAGCACGCTCACGACGGCCGGGTGCGCGGCGGGGAAGGCGAGGGCGGCGGCGCGCAGGGTGGTGCCGTGCCGTCGTGCGGTCTCCTGGAGCCGCAGGGCCCGCTCCAGCAGTTCCGGCGGCGCCGCCGCGTAGTCGTACGTCGCTCCCGGCCTCGGGTCGGCCAGCAGACCGGAGTTGAAGGCGCCGCCGACGACGACCGAGGTGCCGCGGGCCTGCGCGGCGGGCAACAGTTCGGCCAGGGCGCCGTGGTCGAGCAGGGTGTAGCGGCCCGCGCACAGCACCACGTCGACGTCCGTCTCGCGCACGAAGCGGGTGAGCATCCCGGTCTGGTTCATGCCCGCGCCGATCGCACCGACCACGCCCTCCGAACGGAGCTTCTCCAGCGCCGGATAGCCCTCGTGGAAGGCCTGCTCGCCGTGGTCGTCCGGGTCGTGGAGGTAGACGACGTCCACCCGGTCCAGACCGAGCCGTTCGAGTCCTGCCTCCAGGGCGCGCCGTACCCCGTCGGCGCTGAAGTCCCAGACCCGGCGGTGGGTGGCCGGCACGGCGAATCCGTTCGCCAGGTCGTCGCCGCCCGTGCCGGTGGGCTCCAGGAGGCGGCCCACCTTGGTGGAGAGGGTGTACGCGTCGCGCGGCCGCTCGCGCAGGGCCGCTCCGAGCCGCCGTTCGGAGAGGCCGAGGCCGTAGTGCGCCGCGGTGTCGAAGGAGCGGATGCCGGCCTCCCAGGCCGCGGTCACGGCGTCGTACGCCGCCTCCTCGGTCACCGGGGTGTACAGGTTGCCGATGCCCGCGGCGCCGAAGGACAGGGCGCTGACCCCGACGCCGCTCCGGCCGAGCGTTCTCACCGGCCCGCCGGTCGCAGCCGCAGTCCCTGCATACCGCCGTCCACGGCGAGCGCGGTACCGGTGGTGGCGCCGGACAGCGGACTGGCCAGGTAGGCGATCGCACCCGCGACCTCGTCGGCCGAGACGAGACGGCCGGAGGGCTGGCGGGCTTCGAGGGCGGCCCGCTCCGCGGCCGGATCGGTCGCGGCGTCCAGCAGCCTGCCGACCCAAGGGGTGTCGGCCGTACCGGGGTTGACGCAGTTGACGCGGATGCCCTCGCGGAGGTGGTCGGCCGCCATGGCGAGGGTGAGGGAGAGGACGGCGCCCTTCGACGCGGAGTACACCGCGCGCTGCGGCAGTCCGGCGGTCGCGGCGATGGAGCAGGTGTTCACGATCGCCGCGTGCGCGGACTCCCGCAGATGCGGCAGCGCGGCGCGGGTGGTCCGCACCATGCCCAGGACGTTGACGTCCAGCACCCGGTGCCACTCGGTGTCGTCGTTGTCCTCGACGGTGCCCTGGGCGCCGATCCCCGCATTGTTGACCAGCACGTCGAGTCCGCCGAGATCCACGACCGCGGCGGCCACCGCCGCACGGACGGAGGTGTCGTCGGTGACGTCGGCGAGGTGGCCGAGCAGCGGCTTGTCGACCCCGGAGAGATCGCGGTCGAGGACGGCGACCCGGGCGCCGCGGGCCGCGAGCAGCTCGGCGGTGGCCCGGCCGATGCCCGAGGCGCCTCCGGTCACCAGCGCCTTGAGACCTTCGAAGTCCGCGGTCATGCCGCTTCCCCCTTCTGACTGTCGGGTTCCTGCCGGGCGAGGTCGGCGGCCCAGAAGGTGCCGCCTGGATAGGTGAACTCCGCGATGGACTCCGGACGCATGGTGGCGGAGAAGCCCGGCGCGGTGGGTGCCGTGTAGTGACCCTGCCTGATCACCACCGGGTCCAGGAAGTGGTCGTGCAGATGATCGACGTATTCGATGACCCGGTCGTCGGTGGTGCCGGAGAGCGCCACGAAGTCGAACATGGAGAGGTGCTGGACGAGTTCGCACAGGCCGACGCCGCCGGCGTGCGGGCAGACGGGCACCCCGAACTTGGCCGCGAGCAGCAGGATCGCCAGGTTCTCGTTGACGCCGGCGACCCGGGCCGCGTCGATCTGCAGGACGTCGATGGCACCGGCCTGGAGGAGCTGTTTGAAGACGATGCGGTTGTGGACGTGCTCGCCGGTGGCGACCTTGACGGGGGCGACCGCCTTGCGCACGGCGGCGTGCCCGAGGACGTCGTCGGGGCTGGTGGGCTCCTCGATCCAGTACGGTTCGAACTCGGCCAGGGCCCTGGTCCAGTCGATGGCCTCGTCCACGTTCCAGCGCTGGTTGGCGTCGATCGCGATGCGGATGCCGGGGCCGACGACCGAGCGGGCGACCCGGCAGCGCCGTACGTCGTCCGTCAGGTCGGCGCCGACCTTCAGCTTGATCTGGGTGAAGCCGTCGGCGACCGCCTCGGCGGCCAGCCGGGTGAGCTTCTCGTCGCTGTAGCCGAGCCAGCCGGGCGAGGTGGTGTAGGCGGGGAACCCGTTCTGCCGGAGGGCTGCGGCGCGTCCGGCGGCGCCCTGTCTGCCGCGCCGCAGCATGTCCAGCGCCTCGTCCGGGGTGAGGGCGTCCGTGAGGTAGCGGAAGTCGATCTGGCTGACCAGCCACTCCGGTTCGGCGTCGGCGAGGAGCTGCCACAACGGCTTGCCGGCCCGCTTGGCGGCCAGGTCCCACACGGCGTTGACGACGGCGCCGATCGCCATGTGCATAACGCCCTTCTCGGGCCCCAGCCAGCGCAGTTGGCTGTCCCCGATCAGATCACGGGCGAGGGAGCCGGGGTCGGCGCACAGCTCCTCGACGGACCGTCCCAGCACATGCCCCCGCAGCGCCTCGATCGCCGCGACCTGGACGTCGTTGCCCCGTCCGATGGTGAAGGTGAATCCGTGCCCCTCGGGACAGTCGGCCGTGTCGCCGCGCAGCACGACGTAGGCCGCCGAGTAGTCGGGGTCCGGGTTCATCGCGTCCGAGCCGTCGAGCTCGCGCGAAGTGGGGAAACGGACGTCGTAGGTGTCGACCGCGGTGATGCGAGCGGCAGTTGGGGACACAGGAGGCCTTTCGGTCCGGAACAGGGGGTACGGAGGGGTCCGTACGGGAGCGGAGGGGCGGTCAGTCCTGGGCACGTCCGGTGGTCACCCGGGCGATCATCAGGGCGACGAGGATGATCCCGCCGTAGATCGCCTGGATCCAGAAGGACGGCACCTGGGCGAGGGTGAGCAGGTTCTGCACGACGCCGAGGAGCAGGACGCCGGTGAGGGCGCCGAACATGGTGCCCCTGCCGCCGTCGAGGCTGATGCCGCCGATGACCGCGGCGGCCATCACCGTGAAGATCATGTTGTTGCCCTGGTTGGCGCTGATCGCGCCGACGTACCCGGTCTGCATGATCCCGCCGACCGAGGCGAGGACGCCCGCGACGACGGACACCCCGAGCAGCACCCGGTCGACGCGGATGCCGGCCGCGCGGGCGGCGTCGGTGTTGCCGCCGATCGCGTACAGGGCGCGCCCGATGCGGTGGTACTTGAGGATCAGCCCGGCGACGCCGAAGGCGACCGCGGCCAGCCACACCGAGAGCGGAACGCGCAGGAAGGTGGAGGTGGCCAGGGAGAAGAACGCGTCGGGCATGCCGAACAGCGTCTTGCCCTTGGTGGCGCCGACCAGCAGCCCGCGCAGGACGATCAGCATCGCGAGGGTGACGATGAAGGCGTTGAGCTTGAACTTGACCACGAGGACGCCGTTGAAGGCGCCGATGAAACCGCCCACGACGAGGACCGCCAGGAGCGCGAGCCCGGCCGGCCACTCCGTGCCCCAGCCGGACTGCGCGGCGGGCAGGACCAGGAGGGCGCCGACGGCGGGCGCGATGCCGACGACCGACTCCAGCGACAGGTCGATCTTGCCTGTGATCAGGATCAGCGACTCGGCGAGGACCACCATCGCGAGGGCCGCGGAGGCACCGAGGATGGAGATGAGGTTGCGCTCGGTGAGGAAGGAGTCGTTGACGATCGCACCGAGCACCATCAGCAGCAACAGGGCTGGTACGAGCGCGAGTTCGCGGGCCCTGCGGAGCAGAACGGCCTTGGTGGCATGCCCGTCGCGCACTGCCGCGGCGGCGAGCGGGGAGGCCTTCGTCTCAGTCATCGGGGCCCCGCTCCCCTCGGCCGGGGGTCCGGGGGTGACCCCCCGGGGAGATGCCGTGGCCATGGTCCACTCCTTCGATGGAGGCGATCAGCTCGTGGTCGTGCCAGCCGGCCGGGTGCTCGGCGACGACACGGCCGTGGAAGAGGACGAGGACGCGGTCGCAGCGGCGCAGGTCGTCGAGTTCGTCGGAGACGACGAGCACGGCGGTGCCGTCGTCACGGGCGCTGTCCACGCGGGACAGCAGCGACTGCTTGGACTTCACGTCGACGCCCGCGGTGGGGTTGATGAGGATGAGCAGCCGGGGGTCGGAGGCGAGGGCGCGGGCCATCACGACCTTCTGCGCGTTGCCGCCGGAGAGGTCGGAGACCGGCTGGTCGGGACCTTCGGCGTGGATGTCGAGGCGGTCGATCAGCTCCTCGGCGAACCCCCGCCTGCGGTCCGTGGCGATGAAGCCGTAGCGGCCGAGCCGGTTCAGGACGCTCATGGTGGTGTTGTCACCGATGGTCATGCCGGAGACCAGCCCCTGCTCGTGCCGGTCGCGCGGCACACAGCCGACGCCCGCCCTGAGCGCGGCCTGCACATCGCCGAACGGGAGCGGCTCGCCGTCGAGTCTGGCCGTGCCGCCGGTCGGCCGGTGCAGTCCGGCGAACGACTCGGCCAGTTCGATCTTGCCGCTCGCGCTGGAGCCGGCGAGCCCGACGACCTCGCCGCGGCGCACGGTGAGGTCGATGGCCTCGTACGCGTCCGAGGTGAGGCCCTCGGTGCTCAGCACGACGGGAGCGTCCGCGGGCGTGGCGTCGCGGACGGCCGTCCGTTCGGCGATCGCCTCGCCCGCCATGGCCTCCACCAGCGCCGGCCGCGGGAGTTCGGCGACCGGCGCGGTGGTGATCCAGCGGGCGTCGCGCAGCACGGTGACCGTCTGGCACACCTCGTACACCTCCTGGAGGTGGTGCGAGATGAACAGGAAGGTGACACCGGACTCCTGGAGCGCGCGCATCCGGGTGAAGAGCCGCTCGATCTCCCGGTTGTCGAGCTGCGCGGTGGGTTCGTCGAGAACGATGAACCGGGCGCCGAAGCTCAACGCCCGGGCGATCTCCACCATTTGCCGGTCCTCGACCTTGAGGTCGGCGGTGCGGGCCTCGGGGTCGACCCGCACGTCCCAGGTCGCCAGGACCTCGGCCGCCTCGGACCGCAGTCTGCGCCAGCTGATCAGTCCGCCGCGTCCCGTCGGCTGCCGGTTGATGAAGAGGTTCTCGGCGACCGTCAACTCCGGTACGACGGTGGGTTTCTGGTAGACGCACGCCACCTTGCGGCGCCAGGCGTCGCGGTCGGTGAGCGGGGGCGCGGGTTCGCCGTCGAAGCGGACCGTGCCCTCGTCGGGGGCCTGCAGACCGGTGAGGATCGTGACGAGGGTGGACTTGCCCGCACCGTTGCGTCCCACCAGGGCGTGGGACTCCCCCGGCAGGACGGTGAGCCGGCCGTCTCGGAGCGCGACGGTGGGGCCGTACCGCTTGGCCACCCCGCGCGCCTCCACCAGTGGGGTACTCATTTGACCGTGTTGCCCCAGAGCTGGGGGTCGTCGACGTTGTCCTTGGTGACCAGCGGCGCGGGCAGCTGGTCCTCCAGGATGCCGCCGGGCAGCTCGACGATCTTGGAGTCGTGGTCGGTCGGGCCGGTCTTGAACTTCTTGCCCTGCATGGCCGCCTTGATGTAATACATGCCGTACTTGGCGTAGGCGTCGGCGGGCTGCGAGACGGTGGCGTCGATCTCGCCCTTGCGGATGGCGTCGAACTCCTGCGGGATGCCGTCGTTCGAGACGATCGCGATGTGGCCGGCCTGACCCGCCTTCTTCAGCATCCCCTTGGACTTCAGGGTCTGCAGGGTGGGTGCCAGGTAGACGCCACCCGCCTGCATGTAGATGCCCTTGATGTCGGGGTTGGCGTTCAGCAGCGTGTCCAGCTTGGAGGCCGCCGTGTCGGACTCCCACTTGGCGGGGATCTCCAGGACCTTCAGCTTCGGGTAGTTCTTCTTCACGCAGGAGCGGAACGCCTCGGAGCGGTCACGGCCGTTGACGGAGGCCAGGTCGCCCATGATCTGCACGACCTTGCCCGAACCGACCTGCTTGCCCAGGTACTCGCAGGCCTTCTCCCCGTACGCGACGTTGTCCGCGCGGACGACCATGGCGACCTTCCCCTTGTCGGGGGCCACGTCGACGGCGACCACGGGGACGCCCTTGCGCTCGGCCTGGTCGAGACCGGCGACGATCGCGGCGCTGTCCAGCGGGGCCACCACGAGACCCTTCACGCCCTGGTTGAGCTGGTTGTTGATGTCGGTGATCTGCTGAGAGGGATCACTGTTGGAGTTGACGGTCTTCAGGGCGTCGACGCCCTCGGACTTCGCCATCTTCGGCACGTAGTCGTTGTAGGACTGCCAGAACGGCGAGGTCAGCAGCGGCAGGATCACTCCGACCTTGCCGCTGCCGTCGCCTCCCCCGCCGCCGGAGGCGACGTCGTCCTTGGTGCTGCCGCACGCCGCGAGCACCAGGGTCGCGCAGGCGGCCACCGCCGCCGCGCTCACCGCCCGCGACGAGATTCGCCTGTTCCGCACTGTTCTGCCGGCCATCTGACGGCTCCTCATTGAGCGAGATCGAGCAGGACGCGTGGCCGGAGTCCCTCTTCCGGCCGGGACGAATATTTATCAGACCACTTTGGGTCCGCAACACCCCGCGGAGCCATGTTTTCCCGTTTTCCGGCCGTAGTGGTCCGACCACATCGGTGGTTAGACTGCGGCGCACCCGGCAACAGGAGGAAGCGGCGTGGACGAGACCCTGTCCGAGGAAACGGAGGGCGCGCCCCAGAAGGGCACCGTGACCGAGCGCGCCATCGAGCGGATCAAGGCGATGATCAAGGAAGGCCGTCTCGAACCCGGTCAGCGGCTGCCGACGGAACGCGATCTCGCCGCGCAGCTGGGCATGTCCCGCAGCTCGATGCGCGAGGCCATCCGCGCGCTCACGGTCCTCGGCGTGCTGGAGGCCCGGCACGGCTCGGGCATCTACGTCACCCAGCTGGAGGCCGGGGATCTCCTGGAGACCTTCGGCGTGGTGGCCGACCTCTCGCGCGGACCCCGGCTGGTGGAACTCCTGGAGGTGCGCCGCATCCTGGAGTCGACGGCGACGGCGCTGGCCGCCGCGCGGATCACCCCCGACCAGCTCGCCGAGGTGGAGAAGCATCTGACGGCGATGAACGCGACCGACGACCCGGAGGAGATCCTCGCCCACGACCTGGCCTTCCACCGGGAGATCGCCGCCGCCGCGGGAAACGAGACGATGGCGGCGATCCTGGAGGGGCTGTCCTCGCGCACGTTCCGCGCCCGGGTCTGGCGCGGCTACCAGGAGGAGGGCGCCTTCGAGCGCACCCGCCGCGAGCACGCGGCGATCCACCGCGCGCTGCTGGCCCACGACCCGGAGGCGGCCAGAGCGGCCGCCGCCGCGCATGTGGGCGAGGTGGAGCAGTGGCTGCGGACCCAGCTCACGCAGTAGCCGGGTCCGCGGCCCGTACGGCGCTCAGGCCCGCGTCAGCCGCAGCGTCACCAGCTGGAAGGGGCGCAGCGACAGGCTGATCCGGTCGCCGTCGCGCTCCGGCGGCACGGCGTCCGCGAGAGGCCGCTCCAGCAGATCGGTCACCGTGACGTCCCCGGCCGCGAAGCCCGTGGTGAGCGTGGCCCGGGTCCGGCCGCCGCGGGACTCGTGGAAGCGTACGACCACGTCACCGCTGCCGTCGTCGGCGAGCTTGACCGCGGTCACCACGACCGCGTCCTGCTCGACGTCCACCAGCGGGGCGACGTCGCCGGCGCCCGTCAGGTGCCGCTCGGGCAGGTTGATCCGCCAGCCCTCGCGCACCGCGTCCCCGATCCCGGCTCCCGGCACCAGCGCGTGCCGGAAGCGGTGGACGCCCTGGTCGGTCTCCGGGTCCGGGAAGCGCGGGGCGCGCAGCAGGGACACCCGCACGGTGGTGGTCGTACCGGAGTCGCTGTCGCGCACGGTCCGGGTCACGTCGTGTCCGTACGTGGAGTCGTTGACGACCGCGACACCCCAGCCAGGTTCCTCGACGTGCACGAACCGGTGATTGCACGCCTCGAACTTGGCCGCCTCCCATGAGGTGTTGGTGTGGGTGGGCCGGTGGAAGTGCCCGAACTGGGTCTCGGACGCGTACCGTTCGGCGTGCACGTCGAGCGGGAAGGCGAGCTTCAGGAACTTCTCGGTCTCGTGCCAGTCCACCTCGGTGTCGATGCCGAGCCGGCGCTCGCCCGGAGCCAGCGACAGCACCTGGGTGACCCGCGACGCGCCGAAGGACCGGACGATCCGGACCGAGACGCCGTCGTGGCCCGGCGCGACCTCGTCGGCGTCCACCAGGTCGGTGACCGTGTTGCGGTAGAACTCGTCGACGTCCCAGGCGTCCCACATGTTGGGGAAGTCGGGGTGGATCTGGAGCAGGTTGGCGGCCCGGTCCGGTGCGACCGTCTCGCGGCCGGCCTCGATGTCGTACGCCGAGACGACCAGTCCCCGGGCGTCGACCTCGACCCGCAGCAGGCCGTTGTCGAGGACGTGTCCGCCGTCGGCCCGCGGGGTGAGGGAGACCCCGCCGAGGTCGACGGCCGGACCGGCGGCGCCTGCCGGGACCCCGCCGCGGGGGTGCGGAGCCGAGTTGAACAGCAGCCGGGTGGTGCCCTCGCCGGCCAGCGCGCGCTGTGCCGCGCCGATGATGCCGTCGAGTTCCCCGGCGACCCGCTCGTACGTCCGCCGGGCCTCCCGGTGCACCCACGCGATGGACGACCCGGGCAGGATGTCGTGGAACTGGTGGAGCAGCACCGTCTTCCAGATGCGGTCCAGTTCCGCGTACGGGTAGGGGAATCCGGTCCGCACCGCCGCGGTCGCCGCCCACAGCTCGGCCTCGCGCAGCAGGTGCTCGCTGCGGCGGTTGCCCTGCTTGGTCAGCGCCTGGCTGGTGAGGGTCGCGCGGTGCAGTTCGAGGTACAGCTCACCGACCCAGACGGGCGCTTCGGGGTGTTCGGCCTCGGCCTTCGCGAAGAACTCGGCGGGCGTCTCCCACACCACGGTGGCGGACCCTTCGAGGTTCTTGAGCCGGGCGGCCTTGCCGACCATCTCCCGGGTGGTGCCGCCGCCTCCGTCGCCCCAGCCGGTGGGCGCGAGGGAGTGCCGGGCGACGCCCTTGTCCTTGAAGTTCCTGGCCGCGTGGGCGATCTCGCCGCCCCGCATGGAGCAGTTGTAGGTGTCGACGGGCGGGAAGTGGGTGAAGATGCGGGTTCCGTCGATGCCCTCCCAGCGGAACGTGTGGTGCGGGAACTTGTTGGTCTGCGACCACGAGATCTTCTGGGTGAGCAGCCACTTGGAGCCCGCCGCCTTGATGATCTGCGGGAGTCCGGCGGCGAAGCCGAAGGTGTCGGGCAGCCAGGCCTCGTCGTTCTCGATGCCGAACTCGTCGAGGAAGAACCGCTTTCCGTGCACGAACTGACGGGCCATCGCCTCTGAACCGGGCATGTTGGTGTCCGACTCGACCCACATGCCCCCGGCCGGCACGAACCGGCCCTCCGCCACGGCCTTCTTCACCCGGGCCCACACCTCGGGCCGGTGCTCCTTCACCCAGGCCCACTGCTGGGCCTGGGACATGGCGAAGACGAACTCGGGCTCGTCCTCGACGAGCGCCGTCATGTTGGAGGTCGTGCGCGCCACCTTGCGGACCGTCTCCCGCAGCGGCCACAGCCAGGCCGAGTCGATGTGCGCGTGTCCGACCGCGCTGATCCGGTGCGCCGAGGGCACCGCCGGTTCCGCGAGCACGCCCGCCAGCCGGGCCCGGGCCGCCGCGGCGGTGCCGCCCACGTCCTGGAGGTCGACGGCGTCCAGTGCCCGCTCCACCGCGCGCAGGATGTCCCAGCGCCGCGCGGACTCCACCGGCAGCTCGGCCATCAGCTCACCGAGCACCTCCAGGTCGAGGACCAGCTCCCACACCGTCTCGTCGCGGACCGCGAGGTCCATCCGGGCGAGTGTGTACTGCGGCTCACTGCCCGCCGTCTCCTTGTCGCCGAGCCGGGTGGGCAGGAAGGGGTGGTAGTCGAGGATCACCGGATTGGAGGCGGCCTCGATGTGCAGGCGGACCTCCTCGCCGCCCTCCGCGGGCGCGCCGACGCGTACCCACTGGTTGCGCGGGTTGAGCCCCTTCACCGGTGTTCCGTCGGGCCGGTAGACGAGCCCTTCGCACTGGAACCCGGGCATGTTCTCGTCGAATCCGAGGTCGAGGAGGGCTTCCACGGTCCGGCCGGCCCAGGACTCGGGGACCGTCCCGGTGACCCGGAACCAGCTGGTGCCCCACGGAGCGCCCCAGCGCGCGCCCACCTCGATCGGCTCCGGTTCGGCCGCGAGTCCCTCGGCGACCGGGACCGGCTCGCCGGGCGCGTTCCACACCGCCACGTCCAGCGGGACGGACTCGGGGTACACGGCCGGTCGGATGCGTTCGTCGAGGACACGCTTGAGGCGGGCTTCGACCAGGGTGCGGTCGTCATGCATGGGTGAGCTCCGTGGGGTGAGGGGTGCGGGTTACCAGGTGTGGGTGGTCGTGGCCGGGGTCGAGACGGTGAACAGCTCCCCCACCGCGCGCAGTTCGAATCCTGCGGCGGCCTCGCCCTGCTCGGCGGTGAGACCACCCACGTAGAAGGCCGACTGGCAGGTGCCGCCGAGGAAGCGGCGGGTGCCGTCGGGGAGAATCCGGTGGAGCTCGTAGTGGCGTACGTGACCCGTGGGGCGCTGCCACGCGAAGCGCAGGTCGCCGCCGTCGGCGTCGGTGATCCGCAGCTCGGTGGGGGTGCCCGGGGTCACGGTCGCGTCGCGGACCGCGAGCCCGCCCAGTCGCCAGCTCACCGGAGGGCCGCTCGCCGCCAGCCGCACGCCGAGCGCGTGCACGGTCCCCGACAGTCCGGTCAGCCGCACGGTGGACGTCTGCCATCCGCCACCGCCGCCCGCGGGCACGGTGAGGAAGGTGTACGGGGGTGCCTCGCCCGCCGTGCCCGGTTCCTCCGTGGCGACGGCCAGCTCCAGGGAGGCGCTGCCCGCGTCCGTACGGTGGGTCAGCTCGACCACCGTGTCCGCACCGAGCGGCAGCCGGGTCGCGTAGAGGTCGAGCGTCGTCGGCTCGTCGAGCGTGCCGGAGACCAGGAGGCTGCTGCCGCCCCGCCAGGCGTCCGCGAAGTCGAGGGTGACGGCCGGTCGACGGCCGGTGGTGCGCACGGCCCAGCGGCGGGAGGGCAGCCGGTCCTGGAGGCCCAGGTGGTTCCACGCGGTGTCCGAGGCGACCTCACCGTCCTCGTACCACCTCAGGCCGTGGCCGGTGTTGAAGACGGTCGCGAACGGCAGCGCGTCGACGGTCGACCGGTCGGCGACGGAGAGCGCCGGGGCCCGCCAGCTCGCGTTCGCGGCCGGCCGGGAGGGGTCCAATGAGGCGCCGGTCCAGAACAGGTCGTCGGCGGCGTGGAAGTCGCCGGGGGTGCGGCCCGCGGGCAGATGGTTGCGGGTCCACTCGGGCCGGTAGAAGCCGACCGAGGTGACGTGCGCCTTGTCCGCCGGCACGATGGCCTCCCAGTCGACCGACGCGGCCGTGCCGTTCGCCTCCACATCGACGCCCGCCCACAACTCGTAGGGACTGCGCCCGAGTTGCTGCGCGGCGGTGGCGGAGGAGGCCAGACTGCTCGCCGACCAGCGGAAGTCGACGAACAGCGAGTCGGCGGCCTGGAAGAACGTCTTGTTCTGGTTGTCGAGCGCGCCCTGCCAGCCGACCGAGCCGCTGACCGTCATCGCGTCGTACCAGGTGACGCGCTGCCCCTGGGCCGCTCCGAGCGCCTTGAGTTCCTTCAGGAAGCCAAGCATGGCGGAGGCGAGCGCGGTGTCTCCGCCGCCGGTCTCGGCGTTCACGAACCAGCCGTCGAAGCCGTACGCCGCCGCCACCGCCACCAGTTGGGCGGCGAGCGGGTAGTGCCCGGCGACGTCCTTCTGCACCAGGTCACGGGTCCACTGGAGGCGGCCGCCGTAGGCGACGGGTGGCAGGAAGACGTTGCCGAGGACGGGTACGCCGTGCCGGTGGGCCGCGTCCACGATCGGGGCGTTCGGCGCGAGGATCAGCCCCTCGCCGGACGAGCCTCCCCAGAAGACGAGTTCGTCGACGTAAGCCCAGTGGGTGAGGGCGTAGTAGTCGGCGTCGGCGGCGCCCTGGGAGGGATTGAGCGACGTGGGGCCGAACGAGACGAGGGACTGGACACGCGCCTGGCCCGCGCGGGCCGTGCTGTTCGCGGGCGTCGGGGTGAAGCGCGCGGCGAGCGGTACGGAGGCCGCGTTGAACGCCAGGTCCGTGTCACCGGCGGCGCTCCACGCCTTCAGGCTGCGCCAGGTGATGCCGGCGCCCGGAGTGCCGGAGGGCAGCGAGTCCGGGTACCAGTAGGAGGCGTACGGCTGGAGGTCGCGGGCGGCCGCGGCGGCCCGGCCGGGGACGCCCGGCAGGGTGGGGGTGAGCGCCGCCGCGGCTCCGGCGAGCAGGAGTGCGCGTCTGCTGAGGTTCACTGTGTGCTCCGCGTCGTCGTGGGACGGGTGGGGACGGGCTACTCGGTGACCTGATCGGGTGTGACGACTTCGGTGATGCCACGGGCCGCGAGGTGGTCCTTGTCGTCGGCGCGGCTCGCGAGCACGGTGGTGGGACGGGCGCCGTCGGCGGTGAGCCGGGCGAAGGCCTCGAAGACGGCGCCGCCGGGGGCGCAGACGGAGCGGCCGGGAGCGGTGTCGACCACGAGCGCGGTGGTGCGCGGGGCGGGCCGGTGGTCCCGTCGCTCGCCCGCGATCCGGGCGAGCGTGCGGGCGGCCGGCTTGGGCCGCCGGTCGTTCGTCAACAGGCCGAGGCCGTACTCGAGTTCGGGGAAGTCGGCCAGGTCCCGGCTGACGTCGTGCGAGCACCACCAGGTGACGCCCCACAGGTCGGGGCAGTCCAGCACGTTGGTGACGGTCGCCTCGGTGAAGGCCGCGGCGTGCTCGGCCGGGACGAGTGGGGCGGGTGCGCCGACCTCCTGGAGCCAGACCGGGCGGCCCGCATCGTCGGCCCAGGCCTTGGAGAGCTCCACGAGGTAGGCGGCGTGGTGTTCGGTGGCGACGCCCCGGCGGCCGTGCCGCTGGGCGGTCCCGTTGAACACCCAGGAGTGGACGGCGGTGAGGGCGCCGAGCCGGGCCGAGTGCTCGGGGGTGAACGGCTGGTCGTCCTGGTACCAGGCGGCGTCGTACGAGGCGTGCAGGTGCGGCTTGCCGGGAGCGCCCTCCTCGCAGGCCGCGAGGAGCCGGGTCAGCCACGCCCCGGCCTGCTCGGGCGTGATGCGGTCCGGGTCGGGGTGTGGACCGGCGGCGAACTGGTTGACCTCGTTGCCGATGGTCATGCCGATGAAGTTCGGCCGGTCGGCGAGGGCGGCGGCCAGGGTGCGCAGGTAATCGGCCTCGGCCTCGACCACGTCCGGGTCGGTGAAGATGTTCCGCCGGTGCCAGGTCTGCGTCCACGCGGGCAGGAAGTCGAAGCTCGACAGATGCCCCTGCAGCCCGTCCACGTTGACGTCGAGCCCGCGTTCGGCGGCCGCGTCGGCGAGCGCGACGAGCTGCTCGACGGCGCGCGGGCGGATCAGGGTGCGGTTGGGCTGGAAGTAGGGCCACAGCGGGAAGACCCGGATGTGGTCGAGGCCGAGCGCGGCGATCGAATCGAGGTCGGCGCGCACGGAGTCGGCGTCGAAGTCGAGCCAGTGGTGGAACCACCCCTCGCTCGGGGTGTAGTTGACGCCGAAGCGCACGGCTGAGGTCATGCGGGATCCTTGCGAATCGGAAGACGGACGGGCGGGCGGACGGGTTCAGCCCTTGACCGCTCCCTCGCCGACCCCGCGGAAGAAGTACCGCTGGAGGCAGGCGAAGAGGGCGATCAGCGGTGCCACGGCGATGATCGTGCCCGCGGCGACGAGCCGTTCGTCGTTGGCGAACGTGCCGTGCAGGTAGTTGAGGCCGATGGTCAGGGTGAATCGGGAGGGGTCGCTGAGCACGATGAGCGGCCACAGGAAGTCGTCCCAGGCCCCCATGAAGGCGAAGATGGCGACGACGGCGAGGGTGCCCTTCACCGCGGGCAGCGCGATCCACAGGAACCGCTGCCAGACGTTCGCGCCGTCGACGAAGGCCGCCTCCTCGATCTCGTGCGGCAGGTTGAGGAAGGCGTTGCGCATCAGCAGGACGTTCATGGCACCGACACAGCCGGGCAGGACCACGCCGATGAGCGTGTTGTTCAGGCCGAGTTCACGCATGGTCGTGAACTGGGCGATGATGATCCCCTCGACGGGGACCAGCATCGCGAGGATGAAGACGAGCGTCGCCACCCGGCGGCCGCGGTAGCGCAGCCGGGCCAGGGCGTACCCGGCCAGGGCCGAACCGACGCAGTTCGTCACCACGTTGGCGCCGGCCACCTTGAGCGAGTTGAGGGCGTAGTCCCAGACGGGGATGGTGTCGGCGACCCGCTGGTAGTTGTGCAGCGTCGGGTGGCCGGGCAGGAACGCGGGGGGCGACCCGAAGATGTCCTCGGTCGGGCCCTTCAGCGAGGTGGACAGCTGCCACAGGAAGGGGCCGACGGTCAGGGCGAGGACGGCGAGCAGCAGCAGGTAGCGCAGGACCAGTTCCCACACCCGGACGCGACGGCCGTGCTCGTCGGTGACGCGGGCGCGGGGCCGCCGCTCCGGCTCCGGGCGTACCGCCGGCCGGACCTTCTCCAGCACGCTCACGCGTCCTCCTTCCGGTCGGCGCGCAGCACGAGCAGCATCAGCGCGACGGTGACGACGAAGACGACGACGGAGAGCGCGGAGGCGTAGCCCACCCGGCCGGTCAGTCCGGTGCCGGTGCGCTGGACCAGCATGACGAGGGTGGTGTCCTCGCCCGCCGGTCCGCCGTCCGGGCCCGCCATCAGATACACCTCGGAGAACACCTTGAAGGCGGCGACCGAGGAGAGCGCGCCGACCAGCACCATGGTGGAGCGGACGGCGGGCACGGTGACGGTGAGGAAGCGCCGTACCGCGCCCGCGCCGTCGACCGACGCCGCCTCGTGCAGCTCGCGCGGGACGTTCGCGAGCGCCGCCAGATAAATGATCATGTAGTAGCCGAGGCCCTTCCAGACCGTGACGGCCATGGCGCTCACCAGGAGCAGCCACTGGTCGCTGAGGAAGCCGACCCCGCCGATGCCGACCGTCTCCAGCAGCGAGTTCACCAGGCCGCGTTCGTCCAGCAGCCACACCCAGATCAGGCCGACCACGACGATGGAGGCGACCACCGGGGTGTAGAACGCGGACCGGAAGAAGGTGATGCCGGGGATGTTCTTCTGGACCAGCAGAGCGAGCAGCAGCGGCAGCAGGACGAGCGCGGGGACGACCCCGACCACGTAGAGCGCGCTGTTGCGCAGGCCGATCCAGAACATGTCGTCGTGCAGCAGCTCCCGGAAGTTGGCGAGGCCCACGAACGTGCCGGGGATCAGGGTGCGGCGGTCGGTGAAGGAGTTGACCACCGTCGAGACGAACGGGTAGAGGATGAAGGCACCCGTGATCAGCAGTCCCGGCGCGGCGAACAGCCAGGGGCTGGACGGGAGCTGGCGTCGGACCCGGGACACCCCGCGGGGTGTCCGCATACCGCGCCGCACGCCGCCGGATACGGTCGAGGAGCTCGCCATGCCTGATCAGCCCTGCTGCTGGAGCAGCCGGTCGCAGGCCTTGACAGCGTTGTCCAATGCCGCCTTGGGGCTCTCCTTGCCCTGGAGCGCCTTGGCGACCTCGTTGCGCAGCTCGGTCTTCATCTGCTCGCTGAAGAGGACCGGGGTGTAATTGACCGCGTTCTTCAGCGACTTGGCGGCGGCGATCCGTACCCGGGTCTCGTCGCTGCCGTCCTCCTGGGTGAAGTACGGGTCGTCGAGCGAGCCGGCGGTGCTCGGGAAGATCGCGACCTTCTTGGCGAACGACATCTGGTTCCGCGCGTCGGTGACGAAGTGGGCGAAGGCGACCGACGCCGGGGTGTGCTTGGTGCGCGTGTTGACCATCACGCCCATGACGTACATGTTCACCTTGCCGGTGCTGGTGATCTGGTCCGTGATGCCGATGTTCTTGTACAGGTTCGGCGCCTGCTTCTTGAAGTTGCCGAGGTCCAGGGCGCTGCCCGGGTTCATGGCGACGGCGCCGGTGAGGAACTTCTTGCCGGACGACTCCGGGGTCGCGGTGAGCGCCTGCGGGTCGAGCGCCTTGGCGTCGTACAACTCCTTGTACTTGGTGAGGAGTTCGACTCCCTTGGCGTCGTTGAAGGCGAAGGCGGTGCCTTCCTTGTTCATCAGCTCGACGCCGTAGCGGCCGAAGTCCTCGACGGTGGGGACGTTGGCGAGCGTGGCCACCTTGCCGTGGGTCTTCTCCGCCAGCCGCAGCGCGTCGGCGAAGAGGTCGTCGTAGGTCGTCGGCGGCTCGGAGGCGTCGAGTCCGGCCTCCTTGAACAGCGACTTGTTGTAGAAGAGCGGCCCGGTGTTGAGGTACCAGGGGAAGGCGTACGTACCGGTCATGCCCGGTACCTGGTGACCGGCCCACGCCCCGCCCAGGTACTCCTTCTTGTACTGGCCCGCCGACTTGTCGAGGTCCAGCGCGAGGCCCGCCTTGGCGAGCGGGGCGACGAGGTCCGGGGAGACGTTCACGACGTCGGGCAGGGTGCCGCCGGCCGCGTCCGCGCTGATCTTGTCGGCGTAGCCCTCGGCGGGCTGGTCGACCCACTTCACATGGGTGTCCGGGTACTTCTTCTCGAAGTCCGCGATCACGCCCTCGAAGTAGTCCTTGAAGTTGGCTCGCAGGTTCCACGTCTGGAAGGTGATGTCGCCCTCGACCTTGCCGGAGGCGTCCGTCGAGCCGCCCCCGCCGTCCCCGGAGCCGCAGGAACTCAGCGGCAGGACGACGGCGACGGCAGCGGCGGCGAGAGCTCTGCGGGAGATGCGCACGGACGGGGCTCCTCTGCGGTGGGGGGGGCGAACGGTGCCGGGGCAGACCTTGCATGCAACTCGCCGTAACAGTCAATGCATTTGACCCAGCTAAACTCATTAGTGGCCGAACATTGCTGGTCAGAGAGGTGTCTCCGGCCTCTTGCCACAGATCACTAATGCGCTTTAGGTTGGTTCGGCTCAAGCGCATTAGTACGCGGTCTCGGGAGAACGGGGAGCAGGGGTGCCAGCGAAACGGTCACCGGCGCGACGGCCGACGATGAAGGACATCGCGCGCCGCGCCGGGGTCTCGGAGAGCGCGGTCTCCTTCGCTCTCAACGACCGCCCCGGGGTCTCCGAGATCACCCGCGACCGGGTGCGCCGGGTCGCCGAACAGCTGGGCTGGCGGCCGAGCACGGCGGCCCGCGCGCTCTCCGGCGAGGGCGCGGCCACGGTCGGGCTCGTCGTCGCCCGTCCCGCCGACACCCTGGGCGTGGACTCGTTCTTCCTGCAGCTGATCTCGGGTATCCAGGAGGTGCTGGCCGAGCGGCATCTGGGGCTGCTCTTCCAGGTGGTGGAGGACGTGGACGACGAGTGCGCGGTCTACCGGCGCTGGTGGGCCGAGCACCGCGTGGACGGCGTCCTGGTCGTCGATCCGCGCACCGACGATCCACGCCCCGACCTGTTGGAGGAGCTGGGCCTGCCCGCGGTGGTGATCGGCGGTGTGCCGGACGCGGAACACCCCGGGATGTCCACCGTCTGGGCGGACGACGCCGGTGCGATGGCCTCGGTGGTGGGCGAGTTGTACGCGCTCGGGCACCGGCGGATCGCGCACATCGCGGGCCTGCCGGGGCTCGCGCACACCGAGCGGCGCATCCGCGCCCTGCGCGCGGAGGCGGAGCGACGGGGTCTGTCCGAGGTGCGGTCACTGACCACCGACTACTCGGACTCCGAGGGCGCCGCCGTCACCCGACGGGTCCTGGAGAGCGGCGCGCCGCCCACGGCGCTGATCTACGACAACGACGTGATGGCCGTCGCCGGGGCAGCCGCCGCGACGGAACTCGGCTTCCTGGTGCCGCGCGACGTGTCCGTCGTGGCCTGGGAGGATTCCGCGCTGTGCCGCATGGTCAGACCGTGGCTGTCCGCGCTCTCCCGCGACACCCTGGAGTTCGGGCGCACGGCCGCGCGGGAACTGACCGCGCTGCTGGACGGCGGCCCGGCACGGACCGTCCAGGTACCGGTGCCCCGGCTGATCGGACGCGAGAGCACCGGGGCTGTCCCCGGCGTCTGACGGCAGGGTGCCCGGTCTCCGGCAGGGGCGTGCCTGCGCAGAAAACCTGTTGGCGGCCCTCGGGGCCGCCTGCTACCTTTCCGGAGGCCGTGCGAGAGAACGAGGAGGTGGTACCCGTGGACACAGTATCGACATGGGTGCTCCCCTCCGGGGTCACGGTCGGGCGACAGGTCGTCCGGGAGCGCCGCTGACGCGCACTCCCGAAAGGCACGACCATGCGATTCACCTCTGAACGGCGTTTCGACGACGGCGTCCTCGAACGCGAATTCACCCTCGGCGAGATCCCCGGCGTCCTGTGGACACCCGCACCCTCGTCCGCACCCGCGCCCGTGCCCGCGCCGCTGATCCTGCTGGGTCACCCCGGCGGACTGCGGAGGATGTACCCCCGGCTGGCGGCCCGGGCCCGGCGGTCGGCCGCGGACGGCTTCGCCGCGGTCACCGTCGAGCTCCCCGGGAGCGGTGACCGGCCCCGCCTGCCCGCCCTCGAACAGGCCCGCGCCGACCTGCACCGGACACTGAAGGCCGGAGAGCCGGTCGGCGACGAGATCATCGACGCGCTGGTCCTCCCGCTGGTCGAGAAGGCGGTGCCGGAATGGCGGGCCACCCTGGACGCCGTCCTGTCGCTGCCGGGGCTCGGCGGCCCGGTCGGGTACTCGGGCGGAGTGATCTCCATCGGGACCCGGCTGGCGGTGCTCGAACCGCGCATCGCGGCCGCCGCCCTGTTCGCCGGGAGCTTCGTGCCCCGCGCCATGTTCGAGGAGGCCCGGAAGGTCACCATCCCGCTGCACGTCCTGCTGCAGTGGGACGACGAGGGGAACGACCGGCAGTCGGCCCTGGACCTCTTCGACGCCTTCGGCTCCAAGGAGAAGACCCTGAACGCCAACATGGGCGGGCACGCGGGCGTCCCGGAGTCCGCGGGCGACGCGGCGGCCCGGTTCTTCACCCGGCATCTGAGGTGAGGCCGCCGGCGGCCGGCGCGACCCCGGCCGCCGGCCCGGTCGGCCGGGCCGGCGCCTGACGGTGGGCCGCGCCGGCCAGGGTGCCCCTCGTCGAGGACCGGCTCCGGCCGTCCTCGACGAGAGGCGTCCCGCCGGTGCGCGAGCGCCCCGATCCCGGCGGTACCGGCGCCCGCCACGGCCGTGCTCGGCGGTGGCCGCCGAACCGCACCGGCGTCAGTCGTGCCACTCCACCTTGAACACCCAGACGTACTCGCCGGACCTGCGGGCCGCCTCGGGCACGTCGATCACCAACGCCCCTTTCCGGATGGTCCAGTTGAGCGGTCGGTCGTGGCCGAGCAGGGTCACCCGGTCGCCGCCGCGGACCGGCACCGGCGCCTCTACGGTGAGCGTGGCGCCGGGCGCGGCCAGCGAATGGATGTAGAAGGCCTCGTTCTGCTTCACCGTGAACCGCAGGTCCTCCCCGAGCTGCGCCATCCGCGACCAGTACGTCGTGTCGTAGACCGCCTCCCCGTTGACCTTCAGCCACCGGCCGGTCTCGCGCAGCCGGGTCTGCATGATCTCCGGGATGGTGCCGTCGGCGCGCGGCCCGATGTCGAGCAGGAGGTTGCCGTTCTTGGAGACGATGTCGACCAGACTGCGGACCACTTCCTCGGCGGTCATGTAAGCGGCGTCGGGCGTGGCCCGGTTGTAGCCGTAGCTGAACGGGTCGAGTCCCCTGCTGGACTCCCACTTGGCGACCACGGTGTTCGCGTAGGTCGTGTACTCGGGCGTCGTGAAGTCGTGGAAGCCGATGCCCGAGCGGTTGTTGACCGTCACCTCGTACGGCTTCGCGCGGTTCTTGCCGTGGTTGAAGTACTCGGCGAGCACGCGCGCACTGTCGTTGGCGCCCCCGATGTCGCACCAGATGACGGACGGGTCGTAGCCGTGGACCAGTTCCAGCATCTGCGCTGCCTGATAGTCCTTCACATAGTCCTTGCCTGCGGAGTATCCGGTGTACGGGACCGGTTCCCGCGTGTACGGATTGCGCGGGGCGTGCCCCGACCAGGGGTTGTCGGGGTTGAACCACTCGGGCATGGAGAAGTACAGCCCGCGGTGGAGCTCGGGCGTGAACCGCCGGGAGGCGTCGAAGAGTTCACGGACGAGGTCGCGCTTCGGGCCCATCTTCACGGAGTTGCGGCCGGAGACCCGGGTGTCCCACAGGGCGAAGCCCTCGTGGTGCTTGGAGGTGAGGACGTGGTACTGGGCGCCCGCGTCCCGGAACAGCTCCACCCAGGCCCGCGGATCGAACCGGCGGGCCGTGAACATCGGGATGAAGTCGTCGTAGGCGAAGTCCTCGCCGTACTTCTGCCGGTGGTAGGCGTACACCGCGTTCCCCGGGTCCTGGAGGTTGTTCCAGTACCACTCGGCGTACTGCTCGCCCACCGGTGACCAGGCGGGCACCGAGTAGACGCCCCAGTGGATGAAGATGCCGAACTTGGCGCGGTGGAACCAGTACGGGGCCTGGTGCCCGGCGAGGGACTCCTCGGTCGGGAGGTAGTCGGGCACGCCCAGGGTCAGGGTGCGGCGGGCGGCGGCCGCCTGCCGGCCGCGGCTCTCGACGGCCACCGTCCCCTCGCGGGCGGTGCCCGGCGCCGTGCCCACCCGGTTGCGGATGCCGACGCGGACCCGCGCCTGCTCACCGGGGTCGAGGCGGGTCACGCGCGCGGGCTCGACGGTGCGGGCTCCGGGCACTTCGACGCCGACCGTCACCCGGTCACCGGCGAGGACGGGGACCGTTCCCGCGTTGACGACGGTGGCCTCCACGCTCTGCGCGCCGCTCGACTCCAGCAGCGAGAAGGTGCTGTGGACGTCCCGCAGTGCCAACGCCCGTCCCTGGGCGACCGGTTGCAGCGAGAGGGCGAAGATGTGCAGGGAGGCCTGGTTCTCCTCTGCGGCCCGGGTGGTCGGCAGGGTGAGGGCGACCGCCTCGCGCGCCGGGTCGATCCAGACCTCCGCCGTGCCGATCCCGACGCTGTGCTCGTCTTTGCCGCCGTCCGGCCGGTAGCGGTAGGGCGCGGAGAGCGGGCCGCCCGTCGCGTACCAGTCCGAACCGCCGAGTCCAGCGGTGGTCGTCGAACCGTCGGCGTAGTGGACGGTGGCGGTGCCCGAGGCGTCGCCGTAGCTGGCGGACGTGAGGAAGAGCGCCGAGAGATAGCGGCCCTGGGGAAGGCCGATGCGCTGGCCGAGGGCGACCACGTTGTTCCTGGCCCCCGCGTCGGAGGACGGGAACAGGAAGGCGATGCCGTCCACCTCGACCGGGCCCGCGGGGAGTTCCTCACCGGGGAAGGTGTAGCCCGAGCCGTCGAAGTCGCCGCCGGGGACACCCGTGCGGTCGACGCCGTCGTTGTCGAAGTGGGCGTCGAGCGGTACGGGGATCGGGCCGGGAACGGGAACCCACTGCCGCGCCGGCCCTTCGGCCGGTGCGGCGGCCCGCGCCGCGGTCGCCGCGGTGAGCGGAAGAGCCGTCGCGGCGGCGACGGCCGCGGTGGCTCCCAGAACCTGACGTCTTGGATACGTACCCATGAGCGGCTCCAATTCATCGGATGTCTGATGATGAGACGGCTTCCGATGGCTGTCAACGAGGCCTGAGGGCTTGTAATTTGACCCAGTGGTCGGAGGATCGGGAGGCATACGGGGGCCGTCGTCCGGTCTCCCGGTGAAAAGCCCAGGAGAACCGGGGTGGACGTCCCGGCGCGGCAGCCCTCGACGCGGCTCTCGCACCCGGGCACAGTGCTCCTCGTACCGACCAGTAGTTCCCTGCCCCGAGGAGCACCCGTGACCAGTTGGGCCGGCCGGACGGCCACCGAGATCGCCGCGGCCGTCCGTGAGAAGCGGATCAGCCCGCGCGAGGTGGTGGCCGAGCACCTCGCCCGGATCGAACGGCTGGACGCCGGGATCGGCGCCTTCCGGCTCGTACGGTCCGAGGCGGCCATGGCGGAGGCCGACGCGCTGGCCGCCCGACCGGACCTGGCCGGACTCCCCCTCGCCGGGGTGCCCGTGGCCGTCAAGGACAACCTGCCGGTGCGGGGTGAGTCCTGCCGCCAGGGCTCCGCCGCGACCTCCGACGCCGCCGCCGAGGAGGACCATGTCACCGTGGCACGGCTGCGTGCGGCGGGCGCCGTGGTGGTGGGCCTGACGAACGTGCCCGAGCTCTGCGTCTTCGGCACCTCGGACGGTGTGTACGGCATCGTCCGCAATCCCTGGGACCCCTCGCGCACGGCCGGCGGCTCCTCGGGCGGCAGCGCGGCCGCCGTCGCGGCCGGAATGGTGCCCGTCGCGCTGGGCAACGACGGGATGGGGTCGCTGCGCATCCCGGCGGCCAACTGCGGGCTGGTCGGGCTGAAGCCGGGGCACGGGACGGTCCCGGCCGGCATCGGTCACGGCGACTGGTTCGGCATGGCGGAGAACGGGCCGCTCACGACCACCGTGGCCGACGCGCGGCTGATGCTGGCGGTCCTCTCGGACACCGAGGCGGTACGGCCCTCCGGGAACCCCGCCCGGAGGATCGCGGTCTCCGTGCGCAGCCCCCTGGCCGGGGTGACCGTCGGCCGGCCGTACGCGACGGCGGCCCGGGAGGCGGCGGCGCTGCTCGCCGGGGCCGGTCACCGGGTGCGGCGCTCCGACCCCCCGTACCCGCTGTGGCTGGGCACGACGTCGCTCGCGCACTGGACGGCGGGGACCGCGGTGGACGCCGCGGACCTCGACCCGCGGCGGCTCACCCGCCGCACGCGCGCGCACGCCGCCGTGGGGCGCCGCTTCGTGACCGGTGTGCGCACCGGCGAGCGTCGTGAGCAGTTGCGTGCGCGTCTGACGCCGTTCTTCGAGGAGCACGACGTGCTGCTGACCCCCGCGCTGGCCCGGCGGGGTCCGGCCGCCGCGGCCTGGCACGAGCGGGGCTGGCTGCGCAACCTCCTGGCGAACACGAACTACTCGCCACTGACCCCGCCCTGGAACCTCACCGGCTGGCCCGCGATGGCGGTGCCGTTCGGGACCCTGCCGGGCGGCGCCCCGTGCGCCGTGCAGTTGGTCGGGCGGCCCGGATCGGAGGCGGAACTGCTGGAGCTCGCGGGGCAGCTGGAGGAGCTGCGTCCGTGGAAACGGACGGCGCCGCTGGACTGAGGCGGAACCGGGCGCGTCCGCCGCGAGAGGGCCGGGGCGGAGGCCGGTGCCGGAAAGCGTCGTCCCTCAGAGCGCCCGGTGCATGATGTGCAGTCCGACCCGGCCGTGCCTGGGGTGCTCGTAGGCGTCGGGCACGGTGGCGAGCACGGTGAAACCGAGGGAAGTCCACAGCCCGACGGCGGGGTTGGTCGCGACGACGGCGTTGAAGACCATGCCGCGGTAGCCGTCCGCCCGGGCGGCGGTCAGGACGTGCTCGGCGAGCGCGCGGCCGATGCCGCGTCCCGCGTGGTCGGGGTCGACCATGAACCCGGCGTTCGCGATGCGGTCGGCGGGGCCGCCGTAGTTCGGGGCGACGTAGGCCGAGCCGACGACCGTGCCGGCGGCGTCCTCGGCGACGTACACGCGCTTGCCCGGTGCCATCCACAGGGCCCGTGCGGCGTCGGCCGGGGTGTCGGGGTCCCAGGTGTAGGTCTCGCCCGCGGCGACGATGCGGTGCCAGAACGGCCAGATCCGTGGCCAGTCGTCGGCCACGGCTTCTCTGATCAGCATGGACGTGAGTCTGGCACGCCCATGCCGTCAGCTGCCGCGAGGGGGTTTCGCGCCGGACCGGTCAGTCGACGCTGGGCAGGATGTGGGGCTCGGCGAGGTCGTCCTCGTAACCCGCGAGGCGGATGGGCGCGGACCTGGCCCACACGTCGAGGCTGCCCAGCTTCTTCTCGGGCCGGCCGCCCACACGGTCCATGCGGTCCTTGGGACGCTGATCGTGATTCGTCTTCTCCGGTGTCACCGCGCACTCCTTATGTGTCGGGTCACCCTCGGGACGTACAGGAGCCAGTCTTCCTCCGGCCGCCTGACGCCCGCTCGGGTCTGAGTCGAAGGCAGTTAGGGACGCGGTGGCGCCGGTAACTCGTGTGAGAGCAGGCCGTGGTGACCGGCTTGTCCCGGGACGGACCATGGGTGTGGGTGGGACCCCTTCAGGCTGTCCGTCGGTACAGGGTAACCAAATGAGCGGGCGCCCGCTCTATGGGGCTGAAAACAAGAGGTAACCGTCTCGCGTCGATCGGTGTCCGCGGAGACCTGATCTGCGTCTATTCGATGATATATCCCTCTTTCGCGCCACCCGTTCGACGCGGCCGCCGCACCCATGGCCACCCGCCCGGCGGCCGACGGCTTGACGCCGACCGCCCGCCGACCCGCCGCGACGCTCCGTGATTCATACCCTCAGGGGGTACCGTCGCGAACGGCCCGTACGCCACCCCGGGAGAGAGCGGAGCCGATGCACGCGATCCTGCACGCGCTGTCCATCACCGGGTCGATGACCTGGGAGATCACCTGGGCCCTGATCCTGGGGTTCGGCCTGTCCGCCGTGGTCCAGGCGGTGGTGCGCAGGGCGACGGTCGCGCGGCTGCTCGGTGACGACCGGCCCCGGACCCTCGTCCTGGCCGCCGGGCTCGGCGCGGCGTCCTCGTCCTGCTCGTACGCGGCCGTGGCGCTCGCCCGCTCCCTGTTCCGCAAGGGCGCGAACTTCACCGCCGCGATGGCGTTCGAGATCGCCTCCACCAATCTCGTGGTCGAACTCGGCGTGATCCTGGCCCTGTTGATGGGCTGGCAGTTCACCGTCGCCGAGTTCGTCGGCGGGCCGGTCATGATCGTGGTACTGGCCGTGCTCTTCCGGCTCCTGCTGCGCGAGCGGCTGCTGCACCAGGCCCGCGAACAGGCCGACCTGGGGCTCTCCGGGGCCATGGAGGGCCATGCCGCGATGGACATGTCGGTGCGGGGCGAGGGCTCGTTCGGACGCCGGCTGTTCTCCCGCGCGGGCTTCACCTCTGTCGCACACGTGTTCGTCATGGAGTGGGCGGCGATCCTGCGCGACCTGGTGGCCGGGCTGCTGATCGCGGGGGCCATCGCCGCCTGGGTGCCGGACTCCTTCTGGCGCTCCTTCTTCCTGGACGGACATCCGCTCGCCGCGAAACTGGTCGGACCCCTGATCGGACCGCTTGTGGCGATCGCCTCCTTCGTGTGCTCGATCGGGAACGTGCCGCTGGCCGTCGTGCTGTGGAAGGGCGGCATCAGCTTCGGCGGTGTGGTCGCGTTCGTCTTCGCCGACCTGCTGATCCTGCCGATCCTGAACATCTACCGGAAGTACTACGGCCCCCGGACGACGGTCTTCCTGCTGGTCACCTTCTACGCGGCCATGGTGGTCGCCGGTTACGTCGTGGAGATCCTCTTCGGCGGCCTCGGGCTCGTCCCCGACCAGGCCGACGCCCGGATTCCCGTGGAAGGGGTCTCGTGGGACTACACGACCTGGCTCAACATCGCCTTCCTGCTGCTCGCGGCGGCACTGGTGTGGCGCTTCCTGCGCACCGGTGGCCCGGCGATGCTGCGGACCATGGGCGGATCACCGGAAGCGGCGGACCGGACCGGCCACGGGGGGCACGACCACCCGCACGGCGCGCGCTGAACACCGGGCGCAGTTCAGGTCCCGTTGGCCGGTTCGCAAGCCGGCCATGCTGTGCTGGCGCCCGGCAACGGCTTTTCTCGCGGAAGGACCGACGCATGGAGCTGCGCAGCGTCGAGGAGCTGATGGATCTGCTGCACGCCTGCCGGGGCACCCGCCACCCCGCGGACGGCGGCGGGGGCCCGGTCGACGTGCACGACCACGCGCTGCAGACCGCCGCCCTGCTGCGCCGCGGCCGCCCCGCCGACAAAGAGCTCCAGGTGGCCGGGCTGGTGCACGGCATCGGCCGGCTGCTGCGCCCCGGCGACGTCACCGCGCACGCCGCGCCGCTACCCGACCTGGTGGGGCCGCTGCTCGGCGACCGGGTCTCCCGTCTGGGCCGCCTCCTCTCCGGCGACGTACCCGAACCCTGGGACGCCGACGACGTACTGAGTCTGCGTCAGGCCTGCGAGGCGGGCCGGGTCGCGGGACTCCACGCCGGGGTGCTGGAGGACTGGCGCACGGTGGTGGAACTGGTGGTGGCGCACAACTCCCGGCTGGGGGCTGTCGACTGACGGACCGTCATGAGACGGTACGCGGATGACGTCGCCGTACGGACTGCGGGGCAGGGCCGCCATCGTCACCGGAGCCTCGCGCGGGATCGGGCTGGCCGTCGCCGAGGAGCTGGCCGGGGCGGGGGCGCGGGTGTGCGTGACCGCCCGGGACGCGGACGCGGTGGGCCGGACGGCCGAGCGGCTCGGCGGGGTCGCGCTGGCCGGTTCGGTCGCCGATCCGGCGCATCTGAGGGCCGTGACCGAGCTGGCGCTGCGCGAGTTCGGGCGCATCGACCTCGTGGTGAACAACGCGGCGACCAACCAGCCGTACGGCCCGCTCATGGACGTCGACCCGGACCGCTGGCGGACGGCGTTCACCGTCAACGTCGAGGCCGCGCTGCGGCTGGCGCAGTACGCCTGGCACGGCTGGATGGGCGAGCACGGCGGCGCGATCGTGAACGTCTGCACGGAGGGCGCGGACCACGTGGGGCCGCGGGTGGGCGCGTACGGCACCAGCAAGGCGGCGCTGCTGCACCTCACCCGGCAGCTCGCGGGTGAGCTGGCCCCGCGGGTCCGGGTCAACTCCGTCTCCCCCGGCCTGGTCCGCACCGAGATGGCCCGCTTCGTCTGGGAGGGTTCCGAGGACGAACTCGGCGCCGGGCTCCCGCTGGGCCGGATCGGCAGACCCGTGGACGTGGCGCGAGCCGTGGTGTGGCTGGCCTCCGACGCCGCCGAGTGGATCACCGGCGCCGATCTGCTGGTCGACGGAGGGACCCGCGTCCGGGCCGCGCACGGCGCCGGCTCCGCCCTGCACGACCGGCTGCGCACCCGCGCACCCGACGCCGGACGATGACCACGCCCGCACGGCGGTGACCGGGGCGGCCTCGCGGGACGCCGACGCCGGCGCCGGCGCCCACCACGGCGCCCCCGGCGGGGCGTCACCGGCAAGGGGCCGTCCCGCCCCGGTCCGGACCGCCACCGGCACCGTCGCCGCGAGCGGGCCTCCGTGGCCCACGCGGCGCGCCCTGACGCCGGACACGGGCGCGCCGCCCGAGGCCCTTCCGTCACGCGTCGGCGGCCGCGCCTCCGGGTGACGAGCGGGCCGGGGGCCGTGTCACCCCGGGCTCGGGAACGCCCGCCGCCCGGATCCGGCTACCACTTGCCGGGGGCGTAGTCCTTCAGGAAGACCCCGTACAGGTCCTCGCCCCCCTCGCCGCGCACGATCGGGTCGTAGACGCGGGCCGCGCCGTCGACGAGGTCGAGGGGGGCGTGGAAGCCCGCGTCGGCGAGGCGCATCTTGTCGGGATGCGGGCGCTCGTCGGTGATCCAGCCCGTGTCGACCGCGGTCATCAGGATGCGGTCCTTCTCGAACATCTCCTGGGCGCTGGTGCGCGTGAGCATGTTCAGTGCGGCCTTGGCCATGTTGGTGTGCGGGTGGCCCGCGCCCTTGTAGCCGCGGTTGAAGACGCCCTCCATCGCGGAGACGTTCACGATGTACGTCCGCTCGGACCGTGCCGCCGCCATCGCCGCGCGCAGACGGCTGATGAGGATGAACGGCGCGGTGGAGTTGCAGAGCTGGACCTCCAGCAGCTCGACCGGCGTGACCTCATCGACGGACTGGATCCAGCTGTTGGTGTCGTGCAGGTCGGGCACCAGCCCGCCCGCGTCGATGGCCGTACCGGCCGCGATCCGCTCCGGCGAGGCGGAGCCGGAGACCAGCGCGAGGTCCGTCACGTCCTGCGCGCTCAGCGCGCCGCCGCCGGGCACCGGGAGCGCCGCCACCGCGCCGGAGCCGAAGGTGCCGATGACCTCGGCGGGCGGCAGCTCACCGGCGGGCAGCGGACCGGACTCGGCCGCGAGCAGTTCGCCGTACGCCTGGGGCGAGCGGCGTACGGTCTGGGCCGCGTTGTTGATCAGGATGTCGAGGGGGCCCGCGGCGGCGACGGAGTCGGCGAGCGCGACGACCTGGGCCGGGTCGCGCAGGTCGATGCCGACGATCTTCAGCCGGCCGATCCACTCGTCGCTGTCCGGCATGGCCTTGAAGCGGCGGATCGCGTCGTTCGGGAAACGGGTGGTGATGGTGGTGTGGGCACCGTCACGCAGCAGCCGCAGCGCGATGTACATGCCGATCTTGGCGCGGCCGCCGGTGAGCAGGGCGCGCTTGCCGGTGAGGTCGGTGCGGGCGTCGCGGCGGGCACGGTTCTCGGCCGCGCAGTCCTGGCAGAGCTGGTGGTAGAAGTAGTCGACCTCGACGTACCGCTTCTTGCAGATGTAGCAGGAGCGCGGGCGCTGGAGTATTCCGGCGATCTCGCCGGCGCCGGTGACGGACGAGGGCAGGATGCCCTCGGTCTCGTCGTCGATGCGCTGGGCGGAACCGGTCGCGGTGGCCTCGGTGACGGCCTTGTCGTGGGCGGTCTTGGCGGCCCGGCGGTCCTGACGCCTGCGCTGCTTCACCGTGCGGTAGACGCCCGCGGTGGCGCGGCGCACGGCGATCGCGTCGGGGTGGTCGACATCGATCCCGTCCAGCTCGTCGAGCACGCTGAGGCAGACGGCCAGCCGCTCCGGGTCGATGCCGGGTCCGTACGCCTCGGGTGCCGCGTCGGCGGCGGAACCCGCCCGGTCGTCCCCTGCCGTGTCCACGGCGAGAGTCGCCTGGCCGTCCTCTGTCACCGTCATCGCCGTTGCCGCTTCCCTGGTTCTCGCGCCGCGCTCGAACCGCGCTCGCTTTCGAAGGCGGAATTTTACGGAGCAAGGGGGCAAGGCGCCAAACGCGCGGTGATCACCGGCCGCTCAGACGCCGCAGGCGATGGTCAGGGTCTCCACCTCCTCGGTCAGCGCGCGGGCCAGCCGGTGCAGGTCCGGCACGGCCTCCGCGTCGGCGACGAGCCCGTAGTGGACCCGTCCGCGGAACGTCGACACCGCCACCGCCAGTGCCTGACCGCGGGCCAGCGGCGCGAGCGGATAGACCTCGGCGAGCGGGCAGCCGCCGAGCTTCAGGCCGAGGCTGGGCAGCGGCACGCTGGTGACGAGGATGTCGAAGAGCAGCCGGGCCGCCTGGCCGACGACGGGGCCGCCGAGCCGGTGGCCGAGCGGCGGCACGTGGTCCGCGAGGAGCGCCACGGCGCCCGCTCCCCGGTTGGGGCCCGCGTCCTTGTTGCGGTCCATGGCCGTACGGACCGCGCGCAGTCTGCCGACCGGGTCCGGGTCGTCCACCGGAAGCCGTATCAGGTAGCCGGAGAGCCGGTTCCCCTGTGGGTGCGCGGTGCGCGGGCGGCGCCTGGAGACGGGGATCAGGGCGCGGGGTGCCACGCCCTCGCTGCCGTCGCCGCGTTCGTCGAGCCAGGTGCGCAGGGCGCCCGCGACGACGGCGATCAGGACGTCGTTGACGGTGCCGCCGACGCTCTTGCGGACGCGGTGCACGTCGTCCAGGTCCAGGGAGACGCCCGCGATACGACGGGTGCCGGTGGGCCGCGAGGTCAGGGCGGGCGAGGAGCGGACGCCCAGGGTGGCACGGGCGACCGAGGTGCCGATGTCCAGGGCGCGGCCCATGTCGGAGAGGGTGCCGCGGACGAGCCCCGGCAGCTTGCGGACGTCCGGGAAGAGCGGGCGTGGCGGCTCCGCGGGCCGCGGACGGGGTTCCGGCATGTCCACCGGGTCCATCAGCGCGGCGGCGAGCATCAGGGCCCGCAGTCCGTCGGCCAGGGCGTGGTGGAACTTGAAGAACACCGCGAACGAGGTGCCGTCCTCGCCGGGCAGGACGTGCGCCTCCCAGGGCGGCCGGCCCCGCATCAGCGGGCGCTCCATCAGCCGGCCCGCCGCCGTGTGGAAGTCGGCGGTCGGCGCCTGCAGCCGGACGTGGTCGAGCGGGTCGAAGTGCGGCGCGGGTTCCCGGGCGGCGCTTCCGAAGGTCGGCGGGTAGACGAGAGGCTGCCAGACGTCGCGGATCCGCATGCGCAGTCCGGGAACCCCGGCCGCGCGGGCCGCGAGCAGGTCGGCGGCGTGCGCGCCCGCGGTGGGCGAGTGCGCCGTGAAGACCCCGAGGGCACCGAGGTGCATCGGGTGCTGCTCGGACTCGATGTTCCAGAACGCCAGGTCGAGTGGTGCGAGGAGATCGGAGGTCAAGGGCTTGCTCTCGCGTCGACGACGGTTGAGCAAGCAGTCAAACCCCGAGAGGCGATTACGGTCAAGTACGATCAAGCTACGCACAGTTAACAGCAGATTAAGCCCGGCCCCTGCGAGACGGGCGGGACGCAAGGGGCACTTGAGTTCAGTTCGGACCTGAGGGCCCCGAAGAGGCCCCGGAACCCCAGCCGGACGGCTCAGCGCCGAGAGTGAACGCGTCGCGCGCCGCGCCCGCGCGGCGGCACGGAACCGAACCGCACACCCATGCGAAGCGGTCGACCGGCGCGGCCGTACGGGGCATCAGAACCGTACGGCCGTACGAGACTCGACCGGTCTTCCGGACCGCGCAGCCGCACGGGAACCGACGGGTTCCGGACCGCACGACCGCACGGGAACCGTCCGGGTTCCGGACCGCGCGGCCGCACGGGAACCGTCCGGGTCCGGGCGGCACGACCGCACGGGAACCGTCCGGGTCCGGGCGGCACGACCGCACGGGAACCGTCCGGGTCCGGGCGGCACGACCGCACGGGAACCGTCCGGGTCCGGGCGGCCCGCGCGCAACGGCGCGGCGGGCCGGAGCCGCATCGGCGCGGGCCCGCCGGGCTACGACACCACCCGGCCCTTCCCGAGCGCGATCACCCCGTTCCTGGAGACCGTGTAGAGCTCACCGTCCCGCTCGGGGTTGACGCCGATCGTCGCGCCCGGCGGCACCTCGACGTTCTTGTCGAGGACCGCGCCGCGCACCACCGCGCCACGCCCGATGCGGACGTTGTCGTGCAGGACCGAACCCTGCACGACGGCTCCCGGGTCGACGAGGACGCCCGGCGAGAGCACCGACCCCGTGACCTGGCCCCGGATCAGGCAGCCGGCGCTGACGATCGACTCGCTCGCGATGCCCCCGGTGCTGAATCTCGCGGGCGAGAGCTGCCCGGAGTGCGTGTAGATGGGCCATCTGCGGTTGTACAGGTTGAAGGCGGGCCGTTCGGCGATCAGGTCCATGTGGGCGTCGTAGTACGCGTCGAGCGTCCCGACGTCGCGCCAGTACCCCTGGTCCCGGGTGGTCTCGCCCGGCACATGGTTCTCGCTGAAGTCGTAGAGCCCCGCCTCGCCGCGGTCGGTGAGCATCGGCAGGATCGAGCCGCCCATGTCGTGCACCGAGTGCTCGTCCTCGGCGTCCCGCTGGAGCGCCTCCACCAGGGCCTTGGTGGTGAAGATGTAGTTGCCCATCGAGGCGAAGACGCACCCGGGGTCGTCGGGCAGCCCCGGCGGGTCGGCGGGCTTCTCCAGGAACCCCCGCACGGTCTGGCCGTCGGACCCGGGGGTGATGACCCCGAACGAGGAGGACTCGGTCCGCGGCACCCGTATCCCCGCCACCGTCACACCCGCGCCGCTCTCGATGTGCTGGGCGAGCATCTGCCGCGGGTCCATGCGGTAGACGTGGTCGGCGCCGAACACCGCGATGTAGTCGGGCCGTTCGTCGTACACCAGGTTGAGGGACTGCAGGATCGCGTCCGCGCTGCCCAGATACCAGCGCGGGCCGAGCCGCTGCTGTGCCGGGACCGGGGTGACGTAGTTGCCGAGCAGGCTCGACATCCGCCAGGTCGTCGTGACATGCCGGTCCAACGAGTGCGACTTGTACTGCGTCAGGACGCAGATGCGCAGGATGTCCGCGTTGACGAGGTTGGAGAGCACGAAGTCCACCAGGCGGTACGTACCGCCGAAGGTGACCGCGGGTTTCGCGCGGTCCGCGGTGAGGGGCATCAGACGCTTGCCCTCTCCGCCCGCGAGGACGATTCCCAGTACCGAAGGCCCCTCCCCCAGGTCCCGGCTCCACTCGCCCAGGGGGTGTCCCGTTCGCCGCATGCCGCCGCCCCTCTACGCCCGCTCGGGCCGTGCCCGGTCGCCGGACAGGGCCCTGTTGCCGAAGTACGCCTCTCCGATGGTTACCCCGCTTTGAGGACTTCCTCGTACAACTGGACGGTCCTTCGGGCCACCGCGTCCCAGCCGAACTCCCTCACCGCGCGCTCCTGTCCGGCCGCGCCCATCCGCCGGGCGGCCGCGGGATCGGCGAGCGTCGCGTCGAGAGCGCGCGCCAGACCGGCCTCGAAGTCCTCGTCGACCGTCACCAGGACACCCGTCACCCCGTCCTCGACCACCTCGGGGATGCCGCCGACCCGGGACGCGACCACGGCCGTGCCACAGGCCATCGCCTCCAGGTTGACGATGCCGAGCGGCTCGTAGACCGAGGGACAGACGAACACGGCCGCGTGCGTGAGGAGTTGGATGACGTCCGGGCGCGGCAGCATCTGCGGGATCCAGTGCACCCCCTCGCGCACACCGCTCAGTTCCTGGAAGAGCTCGCGGAACTCCCGTCCGATCTCAGGGGTGTCGGGGGCGCCCGCGCACAGCACCACCTGCACCGCCGGGTCGATGTCCCGCACCGCGCGCAGGAGTTGGGGAACCCCCTTCTGCCGGGTGATGCGGCCGACGAACAGCGCGTAGGGGCGGCCGGTGTCGACGCCGATGCGGTCCAGGACGTCCGTGCCGTGGTCGGGCCGGTAGAGGGAGGTGTCGATGCCGTTGTGCACGACCCGCACCCTCGCCGGGTCCAGGGCCGGATAGCAGCTCAGGATGTCCTCGCGCATCGCGCCGGAGACGGCGATGACGGCGTCGGCCGACTCGATGGCGGTGCGCTCGGCCCAGCTGGAGAGGGCGTAGCCGCCGCCCAGTTGCTCGGCCTTCCAGGGGCGCAGCGGCTCCAGCGAGTGTGCGGTCATGACGTGCGGGATGCCGTGCAGCAGCTTGCCGAGATGGCCGGCGAGGTTCGCGTACCAGGTGTGCGAGTGGACGAGTTCGCGGCCTTCGAGCGCGGCGGCGATGGCGAGGTCCACCGAGAAGGTGCGCAGGGCGTCGTTGGCGCCGTCGAGCGCGGGCCAGGGCCGGTGGCGCGCGACGCCGCCCGCGGCGCCCTCGCCCCAGCAGTGCACGTCCAGTTCCGTGAGGGCCCGCAACTCCCGGGCGAGGAACTCGACATGGACGCCGGCGCCGCCGTACACGTCCGGCGGATACTCCCGGGTCAGCAGTCCCACTCGCACACAGAACCCCCCGTCGTTCCGGTCGGTGTCCCTCATGGTCACCCACAAGGAGCGCGCGGGGAAGACCACGGTCGTCAGGAACGAGGGGTCGTTCCCCGGCGTCCGGCGGGGAGCTCCGGCGGGCGGTCGAAGCAGCAGTCGCCGCACAGCCCGCCGCCGGGGAGGCGGTAGTAGAGGCAGCAGCTGCGGCGGCGGAGCGTGCGGGGATCCAGAGTGCCGGCGAGACCGGGCTCCGCGAGGAGACCCACCGCCAGATCGCGGGCCCGGTCGGCCACGTCCGTGCGGTGGTGGTCACGCGCCCAGCGGTCCAGCTGGCGCCAGGCGCCCGCCAGGGCCGAGCCCGCGTTCCCCCGCAGCAGACCCCGCGAGACGCGGTACCGCGACCGCAGGGCGGCCTCCAGCGGGCCGAGGTGGCCGTGGACGACCGTCCCGATCGCGCGCACGGGCAGGGCGCGCACCTCGGACAGCCACAGGTCGTCCGGAGCGCTGCCGTCCGGGTCCCAGTGCAGGAGTTCCGGATCGAGGTCGGGCAGCCGGCCGTAGAGCGCGGCGGCACCCAGCGCGACCGACCACAGCCGGGCCGCCAGCGCCTGCTGCGCCACCGACACCGCGATACGGGGCTCCGGAGCCCCGAGACCCTCCGCGACCTTCCGCACACGGAAAATCATCGGATCTCCGTAAACCTCTCCAGGGTGATCGACTTCAGGCTCCGCGTACGCGCGCGCCAGGGTCGGCAGCGGACCGCGCGGCGGTACACCGGTCCGTAGTACGAAGAATCCGCCGAGCGCGTCCAGCGCGGCGAGATCCGGGTCGAGGTCCACGAACAGCAGTAGTACCAAGTCCCCTAGGGGATTCCACCGGCGGGGCTCCCCCTCGTGCCGCCCACCCAGGGGAGGACACGGGGCGCGTCGTACTCCATCGGCAGTAGGACCCATTGCCTGCTCAGGGACGACGACGCGAAGGGCCGGACGAGGGATCGTAGTCATCATGAAGGCCGACCGTTCGCCGCACCGGGCACCGCGCCCACGCCGCACGCCGAGGAGAGACTCATGAGCGCGCTCGCGCTGTCCGTCCTGCTCTCCTTCGTCTCCGCCGTCGCGTACGCGGGCGGCGCGATCGTGCAGGAGCAGGTCGCGCTGACCTCTCTCGAGCAGACGTACGCCCCGCTGCGCCGTCCCGGCTGGTGGGCGGCCGTCGCGCTGACCGGCACCGGCGGTGTGCTGCACGTGGTGGCGCTCGCCTACGGGCCGCTGAGCCTGGTGCAGCCGCTCGGCGCGCTGACCATCGTGTTCGCCCTGCCCATGGCGGCGGTCTTCGTCGGCCGCCGGGCCGGAGCGACCGCCTGGCGCGGCGCGATCATGGCCACGGTGGGACTCGCGGTGCTGCTCGCGCTGGTCGGCCCGGCCGACGCGCAGTCCCTGAACACCACCCAGCGCACGGTGCTGGCCGTGGTGGCCGGCGGCGCGGTGGTCGCGTTCATGGTCGCGGGCCGCGCCGCACACCGGCACCCGGCCGTGCGCAGCGTGCTGCTCGCGGTGGGAGCCGGCACGGCCTTCAGCATGTCCTCGGTCTTCACCAAGACGGTCGCGGTGGACTGGTCGCACCACGTCTCGCTCGCCGACCTGCCGAGCCTCGTGCTCATAGCCGTCTTCGCGACGGCCGGGATGCTGCTGTCGCAGGCCTCCTACCGCGGTGGCGGCCTCGCCGCGCCGCTGGCCACGCTGACGGTCGTCAACCCCGTCGTCGCCGCCGCCGTCGGCATCACGATGTTCGGTGAGACGTTCCGCTACGGGGAGACGGGCACCCTGCTCGCCCTGGCCTGCGGGGTCGTCGCCGCGGGCGGTCTGATCCTGCTCACGACGGAGCAGATCGGCAGCACCCGCCCTCCTGCCGGGGACACCCCGGCCGAGGACAAGGGGACCGGGGCCGGTGAGGACGGTACGGCCCTCGCCGTCGCCGCGGCACCGGACGCCGTCGAGGAGCTGCTGCTCGCCGTCGTTCCCGTCCTTCCCGACCAGCCCGTCCCGCCGGCCCGCGCGGGCGCCGCCGGGCTCCGCGGGACCGGGAGCGCCGCGGGGCGGGACGAGGACACCCTCGGACCCGGCCCCTCGTCGGTGACGGCGGCGCCCCCGGAGAGCGCGTCACCGCGGGACGCGTCCTCCGGGGAACTGGCTGGATTCGGCCCCCTGTACGGGCCGTACATCCCGGCCACGCCGCTCCCGAGGCCCGAACGGGCCCGCGTCAGATCCTGACGCCGCCCGCCCGCAGGTAGGCCAGCGGGTCGATGTCGGTACCGAAGCCGGGCCCCGTCCGCACCTCGAAGTGCAGATGCGGGCCCGTGCTGTTGCCCGTCGAGCCGGAGCGGCCGATGCGTTGCCCCTCCGCCACGCTCTGCCCGTCCTTGACGGAGATCGCCGAGAGATGGCCGTACTGCGTGTAGCGGCCGTCGGCGTGCCGGATGACCACCTGGTAGCCGAACGAGCCGCCCCAGCCCGCGCTGACGACATGGCCCGCGGCGACCGCCTTGACCGAGGTGCCGGTGGGCACCGGGAAGTCGACGCCCGTGTGATAGCCCTTCGACCAGGACGCCCCGGCGGCGTGGTACTGCGTCCCCGTCGCCGCGTTCACGGGGGCGACCAGCGTGTGGCTCCTGGTGGAGTGCTCCGGGGCCGTCTTGTGCGGGGTCGCTCTCGCCCTGTGCGGGGTGCTCCGGTCCGCGGCGGGCTTCTCGGGGCGCGCGGGCGCGGTCCGGCTGCGGGTGGGTGGCTGGGCCTTGCCGTGCAGGTCCAGGCGCTGGCCGGGGAGGATCAGGTCGGGGTCGGAGCCGACGGTCCTGCGGTTCGTCTCGTACAGCCGCTGCCAGCCGCCCTCGACGTGCCGGGAGCCGGCGATGCCGGAGAGCGTGTCCCCGTGCACGACGGTGTACATCTCGGCCGTGCCCGCGTGCGACTGGGGTGTGGTCTGCGGCTTCACGTCACGGACGGACCGCTTGACCGTCTGCGGCGAGGCACTCGCGGACGCCGTCCGCGTGGAGCCGCCCGACGGGTCGACCGCGGGCGCGGCGCCGCCGCGCGTGAGTCCCGCGCGCACCGAACAGACCGGCCATGCTCCGGGCCCCTGCCCCTTCAGCACCTTCTCGGCTATGGCGATCTGCTGGTCCCGGCCGGCCTGATCCGCGCGGTGCGCGTAGACGGTGCCGCCGTACGCCTCCCACGTGGACTGGGTGAACTGCAGTCCCCCGTAGTAGCCGTTGCCCGTGTTGATGCTCCAGTTGCCGCTGGACTCGCAGGCGGCGACCTTGTTCCAGGTGTCCACGTCGGCCGCGTGCGCCACGCCGCTGGTGATGAGCGGGAGGGCCATTCCTGCACCGCCCGCCGTGACGGTGAGTGAGGCGCGGTTGATCCTGTTCGGCTGATACCGGCGGTGCCGGCCGCGTACGGCCATGTGGGAGCCCCCTCGACATGCGTCAGGAGCGGCAAAAGTAAACGCTCCGAACAGGCCAGGACAAGACGGCAATCGGCCGTGCTGCGCGCGGGGACGGAGGCGGGGGCGGGGCGGGAGACCCGAGAGGTCCAGGGGGCTCAGGAGGCCGAGGTGACTCCTGGTGATCAACTCGCGGTGGAGAGAGCGGCGTGCGCGTCGATCGGAAACGGCGGGTGATATCTCTCGTGTGGAGATCTTCCTCGCCTCGGCTCGTCGACGGCTGAGGCGTCGGGGGGTCGTTGTGCGTACACATCCCCGACGCGTCAGGATGGCCGGAGGCGACGGCCGCCTGAGGCGATACTGACGAGCACGACCGGCACTACCGAATACAGGACCTCTTACAGGACCTCTTAGGAGCCAACCGTATGAGCACTTCAGCCCAGATCGGCGTCACGGGTCTCGCGGTCATGGGGCGCAACCTCGCCCGCAACTTCGCACGCAACGGCTACACGGTCGCCGTGCACAACCGCACCGTGGCCAAGACGAACGCGCTGGTGGAGGAGTTCGGTCACGAGGGCGACTTCGTGGCCGCGGAGACCGCGAAGGAGTTCGTGGCCGCGCTGGAGCGTCCGCGCCGCCTGGTGATCATGGTGAAGGCGGGCGAGCCGACCGACGCGGTGATCCAGGAGTTCGCCCCGCTCCTGGAGCCCGGCGACATGATCATCGACGGTGGGAACGCGCACTTCGCGGACACCCGGCGCCGGGAGCGCGAGCTGCGCGGCCAGGGCATCCACTTCGTCGGCACCGGTGTCTCCGGCGGCGAGGAGGGCGCGCTGAACGGGCCGAGCATCATGCCCGGCGGCTCACCCGAGTCGTACCAGTCGCTCGGTCCGATGCTGGAGAAGATCTCCGCGAAGGCCGAGGACGGCGCCCCGTGCGTGACGCACGTCGGCCCCGACGGCGCCGGCCACTTCGTCAAGATGGTCCACAACGGCATCGAGTACGCCGACATGCAGCTGATCGGCGAGGCGTACCAGTTGCTGCGCGACGTCGCCGGATACACCCCCGCGCAGATCGCGGACATCTTCCGCACCTGGAACACCGGCCGCCTCGACTCCTACCTGATCGAGATCACGGCGGAGGTCCTGTCGCACGTGGACGCGGCGACGGGCAAGCCCTTCGTGGACGTGGTCGAGGACCGCGCCGAGCAGAAGGGCACCGGCCGCTGGACCGTGCAGATCGCGCTCGACCTGGGTGTCCCGGTCTCCGGCATCGCGGAGGCGGTCTTCGCGCGCTCGCTGTCCGGGCACGCCGACCTGCGGGCGGCCTCGCGCGGGCTCGCGGGCCCCCGGGCCGAGCAGCTCGACGAGGTCGACGCCGCGGCCTTCGCCGACCGGGTGGAGCAGGCGCTGTACGCGTCGAAGATCGTGTCGTACACGCAGGGCTTCCACGAGATCACCGCGGGCAGCGACGAGTACGACTGGAACATCGACCTCGGCGCGGTCGCCTCGATCTGGCGCGGCGGCTGCATCATCCGGGCGGCGTTCCTGGACCGTATCCGCGCCGCGTACGACGCCCGGCCGGACCTGCCGAGCCTGCTGTCCGACGACACGTTCGCGCAGGAGATCGCGGCGGCCCAGGACGACTGGCGCGAGGTGCTGGTCGCGGCCACCCGCCAGGGGGTGCCGACGCCCGGTTTCGCCGCAGCCCTCGCCTACTACGACGCGCTGCGGGCCGAGCGGCTGCCCGCCGCGCTGACCCAGGGACAGCGCGACTTCTTCGGGGCGCACACCTACCGGCGTACGGACCGTGAGGGCTCGTTCCACACGCTGTGGGGTGACGACCGCTCGGAGGTCGGTGCCTAGGAATCCGACGCGAGGAGGCCGCCCCACCCCGAGCTCGGGGTGGGGCGGCCTCCTCGCGTCGGTAGGGTGCCCGGGCCCGCCGGACCACCCGTCGCGGCGGCCCTGCTCAGGAAAGCGGCGGTCCGGGTTCCGGCTGCGGGACCGGCTCGGGCTGCGGCACCGGCTGAGGCCCCGGCGGCACCGGCTCCGGACCTGGCCGCGGACCGGGGGACGGCGGCGGAGAGGGTTCCGGGGTGGGGCCGGGGCCCGGGTCCGGCGTCGGGTCGGGGAAGGGGTTCGGGTCGGGGAAGGGCTGCGGGCGGTCGGGCCCCGGCCCGGGGGTGGGACCCGGCTTCACCGGTTCGGGGTGCGGTTGCGTCATCGTGTCCTCCAGCCAGTCGGTACGTGCCGGTCGGTACGTCCCTGTCGGTACGTCGGCTCTGGACTTGTCCCACGCGTACCCGGCCCTCGCGCGCCCACTCACCCCGTCGCGCGAGGTACGCGAGTCCTGTCAGCCGCGCGTACGGACCGGCCCGGTCCGTGCGCGGCGTACGGCGTCCGCTCCCGCGGCCAGTCCCGGGCGGGGGCTGGCCAGCACCGGAACCGTGGTCGTGGCCAGCCGCCGGGCGGGCGCCATGGAGGCCTGGGCGAGGACGATCACGTCGGCGCCGGTGACCGCGTCCGCGGACGCGGCGACCGCGGCGGCGAAGCCGTCCTGGTCCCCGGCCTCGAAACGGGCCCAGGCGCCGTCGGCCAGCAGGGTGCGGACCGTCACGGGCCGTCCCGCGGCACGCGCCTCGTCCTCGACGAGGGCGGCCGTCGGCGCCAGCGTGCTCTCCAGCGCGGCCAGTACCGCGATCCGCGGACCGGCGGCCACCGCGGCGGTGGCCATCGGACGGTCCACCCGCAGCACGGGCACCGTGGTCTGCGCCCGCTCGGCGATCCCGCCGATGGTCGAGCACGTGCACAGCACGGCGTCGGCGCCGGCCGCGGCGGCCCGGACGAGCGCCGCCCGCACCGCGCCCGCGACCGCGGCCGGACCCTCCGCACGGGCCCGGGCCAGCAGCGTCTCCTCCACCCGGTGCCGCAGTTCCAGCCCCGGATGGTCCTCGTCGCGCAGCGCTTCGAACACGGGGATGTGCACGGGCGAGGTGTGCAGCAGGGCCAGGACACCGGCCCCGGCCGGGCCCGGACGCTCAGGTCCCGGACTCGGGGACGGTGTCGGAGCCGCGGGGGGCCGGGGACGCGGGGGAGGCATCAGCGGCGTCCCGGGTGCGCGGTGTGCGCCACGTGCGCCACGTGCGCCACGTGCGCCATCAGAAGCGTCCGGGGTGCGCCTGGAGCCATTCCAGTGCCGCGTCCACCAGGCGCGGGTCGGCCGCCGGGGCCTCCTCGGGGTGACGCGCCGCCCACTTCACGACGTACGGGCACAGCGGCGCGACCACGACGCCCTCGCGGGCGGCGAGGGCGTACAGCTCACGGGCGAGCGAGCCCGCGATGCCCTTCCCCTCGTGCGCGGGCTCCACGATGGTGTGCACCGGGACGAGGGCGCGCGCGGGAGCCTCGAGGACGAAGTACTCGATGTGCCCCACCACCTCGTCCCCGGCGAGGGCCTCCAGGCGGCCGGCCGCCCGGTCGTCGCGGATCTCTGTGTCGCTCATGGGTACTCCCTCGGGTCCTGGTTCCTCGGCCCCGGCCCGGGGATCCGCGCCCGTGGCGGACCGCCCCGGACGCCCCGGACCTCCTCGGCCGTGGCTCAGACGGTGACCGCCTGCGGGCTGCGCTCCTGGTCCGAGCCCGGCACCGGTTCGGACGGGTCGGCCCCCAGGGCCACGATCCGGTTGTCGCGGTCCACGTGCACGACCCGCGGCCGCAGTGCCCGCGCCTCGGCGTCGGAGACCTGAGCGTAACTGATGATGATCACCAGATCACCGGGGTGGACGAGATGGGCCGCCGCACCGTTGATCCCCACCACCCCCGAGCCGCGCTCCCCCTCGATGACGTACGTCTCCAGACGCGCGCCGTTGGTGATGTCGACGATGTGCACGAGCTCACCGGGCAGCAGATCCGCGGCGTCGAGCAGATCGGCGTCGATGGTCACGGACCCCACGTAGTGCAGGTCGGCCTGGGTGACCGTGGCACGGTGGATCTTGGATTTGAACATGGTGCGCAGCATGAGGAAACTCCCCGGACGTAGGCTCCCTGCCCGCGTTCTCGCAGGTCAAGGGCTGTTTGCACACCTTACTACCTACCACCTCCGGCAGGGGTGGTGATAATTACTTACATTTGATTGATCAGCCTTGCCTGATAAACCTAATGTAAGTATCTGTGAAGGTGCGTACAGAAGCAGGTCACGGTCACGAACAGGTCCCGGAACCCGGGGACACCGCTCGGCTCGCCTCCTCCCTGCGTCTCGCGGTGGGGCGGTTGACCCGGCGGCTGCGTCAGGCCCACGCCGTCGGCGACGTGTCGCTCTCCGGTGTCTCGGTGCTCGCGCGGCTCGCCGCCGACGGTCCCGGCTCCCCGGGGTCCCTCGCCGAGTCGGAGCGCGTACGGCCCCAGGCGATGGCCGGCACCCTCGCCGCGCTCGGCGAACGCGGACTGGTCGGCCGCGCTCCCGACACGGCGGACGGACGGCGGATCATCGTGGCGATCACCGAGGAGGGCCGCGCCGTGCTCGCCGAGCGGCGCTCCGAGTCCGTGCACCGCCTGTCGGCCGCTCTCGACGAGTTCACCGAGCGGGAGCGCGAGACCCTCGCCTCCGCGCTGCCCCTGCTCGACCGGCTGGCGGAGCGACTGTGACCGTGCGCACGCCCGGCGACCGCGGCCCGGACCGTCCGCGCGGAGCGGGCCCGACCGCCCCGCGCCCGGTCCGGCGCAAGGACCTGCCGCCGGGCCCCGGCTACAAGTGGGTCGCCCTGTCCAACACCACGCTCGGCGTGCTGATCGCCACGATGGACGCCTCCATCGTGATCATCTCGCTGCCCGCGATCTTCCGCGGGATCGGGCTCGACCCGCTCGCCCCCGGCAACATCGGCTACCTGCTCTGGATGATCCTCGGCTATCTGCTGGTGTCGGCGGTGCTCGTCGTCGTCCTCGGCCGGCTCGGCGACATGTACGGCCGGGTCAAGATCTACAACCTCGGCTTCCTCGTCTTCGCCTGCGCCTCCGTCGCGCTCTCCCTCGACCCGTTCGGGGCCGCCGCCGGCGCGTTGTGGCTGATCCTGTGGCGGGTCGTGCAGGCGTTCGGCGGCTCCATGCTCACCGCCAACTCCGCCGCCATCCTCACCGACGCCTTCCCCACCCGGCAGCGCGGCATGGCCCTCGGCATCAACCAGATCACCGCGCTCGCCGGCCAGTTCCTCGGCCTCCTCGCCGGCGGACTGCTGGCCGCCGTCGACTGGCGCGGTGTTCTGGGTGAGCGTGCCGGTCAGCATCACCGGCACCGTCTGGTCGTACCTGAGCCTGCGGGAGACCTCGGCCGGGCGGCCCGGCCGCATCGACTGGCTGGGCAACGTCACCTTCGCCGCGGGCGCCGGAACCCTGCTGGTCGGCATCACCTACGGCATCCAGCCCTACGGCGCGCACGCCACCGGCTGGGGCAACCCGTGGGTGCTCGCCGGTCTGACCGGTGGCGTCGTCCTGCTGCTGCTCTTCTGCTACGTCGAGTCGCGCGTCGCCGACCCCATGTTCACCCTGGCCCTGTTCAGGATCCGGGCCTTCGCCGCGGGCAACCTGGCGGCACTGCTGACCGCGATCGCGCGCGGCGGGCTGCAGTTCATGCTCATCATCTGGCTGCAGGGCATCTGGCTGCCCCTGCACGGCTACGCGTTCGAGGACACCCCGCTGTGGGCGGGCATCTTCATGCTGCCCCTGACCCTGGGCTTCCTGATCGCGGGGCCCCTCTCCGGGTACCTGTCGGACCGCTTCGGGGCCCGCATGTTCTCGACGGCCGGTCTGATCGTCGTCGCGGTCTCCTTCCTCGGACTGCTCGCCCTCCCCATCGACTTCCACTACGGCACCTTCGCGGCGCTGCTGCTGCTCAACGGCCTGGGCCAGGGCATGTTCTCCTCCCCCAACACGTCCTCGATCATGGGCAGCGTGCCGCCCGAGTACCGGGGCGTCGCCTCGGGCATGCGCTCCACGTTCCAGAACTCGGGCACCGCCCTGTCCATCGGTGTCTTCTTCTCCCTGATGGTCTCCGGCCTGGCCTCCTCGCTGCCCGCGGCGCTCGGCGGCGGGCTCCGGGCGCACGGTGTGCCGGCCGGCGCCGCCGAGCACGCCGCGTCGCTGCCGCCGGTGAGCACCCTGTTCGCCACGTTCCTGGGCAACAACCCCGTCGAACACCTGCTCGCGTCCGGTGGGGCACTCGCCCACCTCTCGCCGGCCCAGCACGCGGCGCTGACCGGTCACACCTTCTTCCCCCGGCTCGTCTCGGGACCCTTCCACCACGGTCTCGCCATCGTCTTCGGGGTGGCCGCGGGCATGGCGCTCGTCTCCGCGCTCGCCTCGGCCCTGCGCGGCGGCCGCCCTTCCGCCCAGGACACCCGTCCGCAGGACCCGCCGCCCCTCACGGCCGGGGCGGCACGGACCGGGCGGGCCGGGCGGACGGGAGAGACGGGGTAGGAAGGACGCCCCGGAAGCACTCGGAAGGCGTCTCACCGGACCCGGCAGGAAGAGGATGCGTCTCCCGGGGGTTACCAGGGATGCACCGGGCGCCGGAGCGCGGCCGGGGCGCCGTCCTCGCGTCGCCTCGCCGGGTGCGTGTCGGTGTACGGAGCGAGAATCACGGAGTGACTGTGCCATCCGAGCCACCTGAGGGTTCCCTCCTGTCGGGGCAGACCGAGTGCGGCCAGAGCGCCCACGGTCCGCTGCGGGACTTCCTGCGCACCGAGACCGGCAGCGCCGCCGTACTGCTCACCGCGGCGCTCCTGGCACTCGCCTGGGCGAACATCGCGCCCGGCTCCTACACGTCCTTCTGGCACACCGGGCTGTCGGTCCGCGTCGGATCGGGCCAGGTGTCCCTGGGCTTGCGCGAGTGGGTGAACAGCGGCCTGATGACGCTGTTCTTCTTCGTCGTGGGGCTGGAGGCCCGCCGCGAGTTCGACATGGGCGAGCTGCGGGAGCGCCGGCGGGTCACCCTCCCCGTCCTCGCGGGACTCAGCGGGATGGCGGTGCCCGTCGCGATCTACCTGGCCGTCAACGCGGGCCACGCCTCCGCACAGGGGTGGGGCACCGCCATGTCGACGGACACGGCCTTCGCGCTCGGCATGCTGGCCGTCTTCGGCACACGGCTGCCCGGCAGCCTGCGGGTCTTCATCCTCAGTGTCTCGGTCGTGGACGACTTCGTGGCGCTGGCCGTCATCGCCTTCGCCTACAGCGGGGCGATCTCGGTACCCGCGCTGCTGACGGCGCTGGGCGTGTTCGCGGTGCTGCTGGTGGTACGGCGCACCCTCGGCATGCGGATCCCCGTCCTGTACGCCGTGCTGGGTGTCGCCATCTGGGTGGCGCTCCTGAAGTCGGGGGTGGACCCGGTCGTGACCGGGCTCGCGATGGGCCTGCTGACCTACGCCCGCCCGGCCGAACGCAGTGACCTGGAGCACGCGAGCAACCTGTTCCGGCGCTTCCGCGAGCAGCCGACGCCGGAGCTGGAGCGCACGGTGCGCCGGGGGCTGGCCTCGACGCTCTCCCCCAACGAGCGCCTCCAGCGGATGTTCCACCCGTGGACGAGTTATGTGATCGTGCCGCTGTTCGCCCTCGCCAACGCCGGTATCACCGTCACCGGGGACCAGCTGGCGCACGCCTTCACCTCACCGATCACGCTCGGCATCGTCTTCGGCTACGTCCTCGGCAAACCGCTCGGCATCCTCGGGGCCTCCCTGCTCACCACCCGCCTGAGCCGCGGACGCCTCAAGCCGCCCGCCGGCTGGGGTGCCGTCACCGCGGGCGGCACGCTGGCCGGCGTCGGGTTCACCGTCTCCCTGCTGATCGCGACGCTCGCCTTCCACGGCGACGAACTGGGACAGGCGAAGATCGGCATCCTGACCGCCGTCGCCGGCTCGTTCCTCCTCACCTGGCTGGTCACCCGGGTGATCGGCGCCCTGCCGCAGCGTTCCCGCTCGCGGGCCCTGCTCGGTACGTCCCAGGGCATCGTGGATCTCAGCGACTCCGTCGACGTGCGGCGCGACCACGTACGGGGGCCCCTGGACGCGCCCGTGACACTGGTCGAGTACGGGGACTTCGAGTGCCCCTACTGCGGACTGGCCGAACCCGTGGTGCGCGAGCTGCTCGCCGACTTCGGGGACGTGCGGTACGTATGGCGGCACCTGCCGCTGCACGACGTGCACCCCAACGCCCAGCTGGCCGCCGAGGCCGCCGAGGCCGCGGCCCTCCAGGACGGTTACTGGGAGATGCACGACCTGCTGCTGGAGCACCAGGGGGACCTGCTGCCCAAGGACCTGCTCCGCTACGCCAGGGAGATCGGCCTCGACACCGACCGCTTCCGCGCCGACCTCCGGGCCGGCGCGGGTACCGCCCACATCGCCGCGGACCTGGAGTCCGCGGATCTCAGCGGCGTCTCGGGCACCCCGACGTTCTTCGTCAACGGCCGCCGGCACCACGGCGCCTACGACATCGCCTCACTGTCGGCGGCCGTGCGTGCCGCGCGGGAGAGGGCGGCGCTCACCGGCGCCGGGCGGCCGGCCTGACACGCGCCGGCCTGTCAGCGGCCCGACCGGTACCGGTCGGCGTCGACGACGGCCTCAGGTGATCGCCGCCGCCCGGCCGGGTGTCCGCCGGGTCACCCCTCCGGGATGTCCGCGTGGAGCGCGAAGTCGACGTGCTCGTCGGGGTGGCTGCGGCCCGCCTCCAGGCTGCCCCTGATGCCGAGCTTCCTGCGGGCCCGCTGGTAGAACGTGGTGCCGCCGAGGCGGACCACATGGGCCACCGCGGGGCAGGCCGTCACGGTGATGCGGTCGCCCGCGTCGAGGTACTCGACCACCTCGCCGTCGACCTCGACCGCCAGCCGCCCGGTCGTGGGCAGCAGTTCGAGCACCACCTCCTCGTCCGCCGGCAGGACGAGCGCCCGGTCGAACGACGAGTGCGCGCTCGCCGGGACGACGAGGATGGCCTCCACCCGCGGCGAGAGGATCGGGCCGCCCGCCGCGAAGCTGTACGCCGTCGATCCGGTCGAGGTGGCGACCACGAGCGCGTCGGCGGCGTACCGGATGAACTCGTCCCCCTGGAGGCTGATGGAGACGGCCGCCATCCCGTGGCCCGGTACCCGCACGAGGGCGATGTCGTTGAACGCGCGGAACTCGCGGCCGTCCGGCAGCTTGGTCCGTACGGCCATCCGGGCCTCGGTGGTGAAGCGGCCGCTGTCGATGTGGTCCAGTGCGGGCCTGATGTCGTCCACGTCGATCTCGGCGAGGAAGCCCAGCCGGCCGAGGTTGACACCGAGCACCGGGGTGGCGGAGCCGGAGAGCAGCCGCATGGCGCGCAGCATGGTCCCGTCGCCGCCGAGGCTGACGATCAGACCGGCCCGCGCCACCAGGTCCTCGGGCGGCACGGACACCGCGCTGCACGCGATGCGTCCCACCTCGTCCGGCAGTCCCAGCACCTCGGTCCGGTGCGTACGGGCCCAGTCGACGACGGATTCGATGACCGGCCCCGGGTTGCGCCGGGGGTGCAGAATCAGGCCGATCGATCCGATCTGACCCATGAGGATTCCCCTTACGTCGATGCGACGGTCCCGAGTGCTCCATCATCGTCCCGCGGTGCGGCTCTCGCGCCGGTACGGAACGGACGGGGCTCGCTGTCCGCGCCGATGCCGGTGGCCCTTCAGTCCATCATCAGCCCGAGGCTCCGTTCCCGTGCGTTTTCCGTCCCCGGCTCGGCGAACTGCGTCCGGTACAGCTCCGCGTACCGTCCCTCCGCCGCCAGCAGCTCCTCGTGGGTGCCCCGCTCCAGGATCTGTCCCGCCTCGACGACCAGGATGACGTCGGCGGCGCGGACCGTGGACAGCCGGTGGGCGATCACCAGGGCCGTGCGCCCCGCCAGCGCCTCGGTGAGCGCCTCCTGCACGGCCGCCTCCGAGGTGTTGTCCAGGTGGGCGGTGGCCTCGTCGAGGACGACGACGCGCTGCCGGGCGAGCAGCAGCCGGGCGATGGTCATGCGCTGGCGTTCGCCGCCGGAGAGCCGGTAGCCGCGCTCGCCGACGACGGTGTCGAGGCCGTCGGGCAAAGAGCGGACGAGCTCCTCCAGACGGGCCCGGCGCAGGACGTCCCAGAGTTCCCCCTCGGTCGCGGAGGGGCGGGCGAGCAGCAGGTTGTCACGCACGGACTCGTGGAAGAGGTGTCCGTCCTGGGTGACCATGCCGAGGGTCCGGCGCATCGAGGCGGCGCTCAGGTCGCGGACGTCGACGCCGCCGATGCGGACGGTGCCCCCGTCTGTGTCGTAGAGACGCGGCAGCAGCTGGGCGATGGTCGACTTGCCCGCTCCGGAGGAGCCGACGAGTGCGACGGTCTGGCCGGGTTCGGCGCGGAAGGAGACGCCGCGCAGGACCTCGGCGCCGGCCCGGGTGTCGAGGGCGGCGACCTCCTCCAGGGAGGCGAGGGAGACCTTGTCGGCGGCCGGATAGGCGAAGCGGACGTCGTCGAACTCCACGGACGCGGGACCCTCCGGGACCTCCCGGGCGTCCGGCTTCTCCTCGATGAGCGGCTTGAGATCGAGAACCTCGAAGACGCGTTCGAAACTCACCAGGGCGCTCATGACCTCGACACGCGCACCCGCGAGCGAGGTGAGGGGGGCGTACAGGCGGGTCAGCAGCAGCGCCAGGGAGACGACGGCGCCCGGTTCCAGGCTGCCGCGCAGCGCGTACCAGCCGCCGAGCCCGTACACGAGCGCCAGCGCCAGCGCGGAGACCAGGGTCAGGGCCGTGATGAAGGCCGACTGCGCCATCGCCGTGCGCACGCCGATGTCCCGCACCCGGGCGGCCCGCGCGGCGAACTCGGCGGACTCGTCCTCGGGCCGCCCGAAGAGCTTGACGAGGGTGGCCCCGGGTGCGGAGAACCGCTCGGTCATCCGGGTGCCCATGGCCGCGTTCAGGTGCGCGGCCTCGCGCTGCATCCTGGCCATCCGGCTGCCCATGCGGCGCGCGGGGACCACGAACACGGGCAGCAGGACCAGGGCGAGCAGCGTGATCTGCCAGGACAGGGTCAGCATGACGGCGAGGGTGAGCAGCAGGGTGACGACGTTGCCGACCACCCCGGAGAGGGTGTTGCTGAAGGCGCGCTGGGCGCCGATCACGTCGTTGTTGAGTCGACTGACGAGCGCGCCCGTACGGGTACGTGTGAAGAACGCGACCGGCATGCGCTGTACATGATCGAACACAGCGGCCCGCAGATCCAGGATGAGCCCCTCGCCCAGTGTCGCCGACAGCCAGCGGCTGAGAATCCCGAGCCCCGCCTCGGCGAACGCGATGATCGCGATGAGCACGGCCAGGCGGACGACGGTGCCCTCGTCGCCGTGGGACACGATGGCGTCCACGACGCGCCCCGCGAGCACCGGCGTCGCGACGGCCAGCAGCGCGGTGACCACGCTGAGTATCACGAACTGGCCGATCCTGCGGCGGTGCGGGCGGGCGAAGGCGGCGATGCGGCGCAGCGTCGCGCGGGCGAAGGGGCGGCGTTCCTGCTGCGCGGTCATCACGCTGTGCAGCTGCGTCCAGGCTGTGGTCTCCATGCTCATGCAAGTGACCGTAGGACCTCAAGCTTCGTTGAGGTCAATGTCCCGCGGAAGAAGTCCACGCGTACGAAGGAACGACCCAGGGAACTCATGACGGCATCGATCACGGTATCCACCACGTCCCCGCCCGCCTCGCCCGCCTCGCGGACCCCGGTCCCTCCCGCACCTTGCCCGGCGTGTCAGCCGTCGGACCCGCGCCCGCAACCTCCTGTTGGTGCGGTGTGGAAAACCTCTCCGGATGTGACAGCGGTCCGTTTTCCCCAGACGCCCCCGCGAGGTCCCCTCAAGGGACTCTCCCGGCGCCTCCCCCTCCGGTCGGCCCTGTGCCTGATCCCGCTCGCCCTCGTGCTGGTGGTCGGCGTGCGCCACCGCTCCGTGCTCGTGGAGGGTTTCGGCCATCTGCGCGCGGCCGAGTGGCCGTGGCTGCTGGCGGCGGTGGCCGCGACCTGTCTGACCTGGGTCGCCGCGGCGGTCACCCGGCAGGGCGCGGTCGTCGAACGGCTGCCCGCGCGCCGGCTGCTCGCCACCCAGTTCGCGGCGGGCGCCGCCAACCATCTGCTGCCCACGGGGCTGGGCGCGAGCGCGGTCAATCTGCGTTTCATGACGGTGTGCGGCGTTCCGCTGGCCCGCTCCTCGGCGGCGCTCGCGCTGTACATGCTCGCCGAGTCGGTCGCCCGTCTCGCTCTGCTTGCGGGGCTGCTGCTCGCGTTCCCCGGGGCGCTGCGGCTCGGCGGTCTCGTCCCGGACGGGGCCACGGGTCCGCTGCTGCTCGGCGCGGTCGCGGTGCTGTGTGTCGCGGTGACGGTGCTGCTGCTGGTCCGGCGGCTGCGCGCGGCGGTGCTGTCGTTCCTGCGCACCGCGCTCGGCGAGGCGCGCTCGGTGCACTCCCGTCCGGCGCGCGCGTGCGCCCTGTGGGGCGGTTCGCTCGCGTTCCCGCTGCTGCAGGCCGCCGGTCTGACCGCGGTGGGACAGGCGATGAACCTGCCGGTGCCGCCGCTGCACATGGCTCTCGCGTATCTGGCGGCGACGGCCGCGGTGGCGGTGGTGCCCACGCCGGGCGGGATCGGCTCGGTGGAGGCGGCGCTGGTCGTCGCGCTGGTGGCGGCCGGCGGTCCGGTGGCGGTGGCCACGGCCGTGGTCCTGGCCTTCCGCATCATCACCGTGTGGCTGCCGCTGCTGCCCGGGGCGCTGACGCTCGGGGCGCTGGTCCGTCTGAAGGTGATCTGAGCCGTCCCCGGAGGGCGCGGAGTAGCCTCGGACCCACGTCAGCCGGGAGAAGGGGTCAGCAGCATGCCGGTCCGGATCGAACGCCAGGGGTACGTCACCACGGTCGTCCTCTCCCGTCCCGAAGCCCGCAACGCGGTGGACGGCCCGACGGCTCTCGAACTCGCCGACGCCTTCCGGGAGTTCGAGGCGGACTCCACGGCCCGGGTGGCGGTGCTCTGGGGTGAGGGCGGCACGTTCTGCGCGGGCGCGGACCTCAAGGCGATCGGTACCGAGCGGGGCAACCGGGTCGCCGAGGACGGTGACGGGCCGATGGGGCCGACCCGGCTGCGGCTGTCCAAGCCGGTCGTCGCGGCGGTCGCGGGGCACGCGGTGGCGGGCGGTCTCGAACTGGCGCTCTGGTGCGATCTGCGGGTCGCCGAGGAGGACGCGGTCTTCGGTGTGTTCTGCCGCCGGTGGGGCGTCCCGCTCATCGACGGCGGCACGGTGCGGCTGCCCCGTCTCATCGGGACCAGCCGGGCGATGGACATGATCCTCACCGGCCGCCCGGTCACCGCCTCCGAGGCCTACGGCATGGGGCTCGCCAACCGCCTCGTGCCGACCGGCGAGGCACGTGCTGCGGCCGAGCGACTGGCCGCCGACATCGCCGACTTCCCCCAGACCTGTCTGCGCGGCGACCGCGCCTCGGTCCTCGATCAGGAGGGCCTGGTCGAGAAGGCCGCGATGCGCGGTGAACTCCGGCACGGCATGGGCGTGTTGGCCGAAGGCGTGGAAGGGGCGGCCCGTTTCGCGGCGGGAGCCGGGCGACACGGTTCGTTCAGCCGGACATGAGAGCCGGACGGGCCGCGTCCACCGGTCCGGCTCCCCCAAGAGCCGCCGTACGCGGGCCCGGTGACGGCCGGACGGACGGTGGGAGCGGGGGTGGCGGAGGTGTGCGGGCCCGGTGACGGACATACCCCCGGGTACGGCAGGATGAGCGGTCGCCCCGGTCGCCGAACGGCCGTCGGGGCGTGATCGTGCGTTCCCGGATTCGAGCAGGTGGCAAGTGACGACACAGCACATACGGCCCGTGGGCCCTCACGCCGGTCCCGGACTTCGAGGAGGTCGTCGATGAAGCGTCCGGTCACCCTGGACGACCTGATGATCGCCGGTATCGCCGTGGCCGCGGGGCTGCTGGCGGCGTTCCTGCTGCGGATGGTGCTGCGGTGGCTCGGCAAGCACGCCGAGCGCACCCGCTGGAGCGGCGACGACGTCATCGTGGACGCGTTGCGCACGCTGGTGCCCTGGGCGGCGATCGCGGGCGGGCTGGCGTCCGCCGCCGCGGTGCTGCCGCTGGCCGCACCGGTCGGACGTACGGTCAACCGCTCGCTGACGGTGCTGCTCATCCTGGTGAGCACGGTCACCGCGGCCCGGCTCATCGCGGGACTGGTCCGGTCGGTGACCCAGTCCCGCTCGGGTGTGGCCGGATCGGCCACCATCTTCGTCAACATCACCCGGGTCGTGGTCCTGGCGATCGGTTTCCTGGTCGTCCTGCAGACCCTGGGGATCTCCATAGCGCCCCTGCTCACGGCCCTGGGCGTGGGCGGTCTCGCCGTCGCCCTGGCACTGCAGGACACCCTCGCGAACCTCTTCGCGGGCGTGCACATCCTCGCGTCGAAGACGATCCAGCCGGGCGACTACATCCGGCTGAGCAGCGGCGAGGAGGGGTACGTCGTCGACATCAACTGGCGGAACACCACGGTCCGTCAGCTCTCCAACAACCTGGTGATCATCCCCAACGCCCAGCTGTCGGGCACCAACATGACCAACTTCACCCGGCCCGAGCAGCAGATGACGCTGACCGTGCAGGTGGGTGTCGGCTACGACAGCGATCTGGACCACGTCGAGCGGGTGACGAACGAGGTCGTCACCGAGGTGATGACCGGGATCACGGGCGCCGTCCCGGACCACGAGCCCGCGGTCCGCTTCCACACCTTCGGCGACTCCCGCATCGGACTCACCGTGATCCTCGGCGTCGGCGAGTTCAGCGACCAGTACCGGATCAAGCACGAGTTCATCAAGCGCCTGCACAGGCGTTACCGCGACGAGGGCATCCGCATCCCGTCGCCGGCCCGCACGGTCGCCCTCCAGCCGGGCGGCGCGGAACTCCTGGATCCGGCCATCCCGCACCAGCGCGAGGCCCCGTCACGCCACCAGCGCGAGACCCCGTCGCGACCGTGACTCCCTCGCCGCCGCGAGGGGAACGGGCCGCGAGGCCGTCGCGGCACCGAGAAGGACTCGCCGTGGAGCCTTCGTCGGCGTGACGCGGTCGCCGTGCGGCTGCCGCGGCCATGACGCGGGTCGGCCGTGACGTCGTCACGGCGATGACGAGGGCCGGCCGGGGCCGAACCGGCCCTGGCGAGGGGCCGGGCCCGCGGACCGACCGCGTCGAGGGGCCGACCCCCGGGCCCCCAGTTCCGCGCCCCCGACTCCGCGGTGGCGGACGCATCCCTGACGCCCCGGTTTCCCGGGGCCCCGGGAAACCGGGGCGTCAGCGGCCTGCCGGAGCGCCCACCCGGCGGTCCACCGGCCGGCCCCTCGGCACCGGCCGACCACTCCACGGACTCGTCCGGGACCCATCCGCCCGACGAGTACCGGTCCCTGGTCGCCGCCGTCACGTCCCGGGAAGCCGCCATCGCGCGCCACCCGGTGTCCGCGCAGCCCCCGCGCGGTCCCGCCCGCCTGCGGCGCCCGTACGCCCCGCGCGAGCCCTGCGGACGCGGAGGGAGCGCGGCGCGACGGACGGACTCCCCGCCTCCCACACCGGAACCCGCAGTCACCGTGACGGTGCGGTACGGGCCCCGGGCGCCTCCGACGGCGGCCGTGAGCGCGCCCCGAGGGCTCCGTCACCTCTCCCGCCCCGGCGCCCCGCGGTGACCGGTGAATCCTCCAGGGGCCGCACCGGGACGGCTCCCGGGCCGGTCCCGCACACCGTGCCCCGAAGCCTCCGACGTCCGCGACAAGCAGCCGTGCCTCTCCGCGCACGAAGACCGCGCGGACGCCCGAGCCGCGCCCGGTGTGAGGCGTGACCACTTTTCGGGGCCCGGCACGGACCCCTGTCGAGACCGGGTCGCTCACGAGATATCTTGATGTCGAGCAATGTTGCAGACGTGGAGCGGAGCACCCGGTGACTGACTCGACCATCATCTACACGCACACTGACGAGGCCCCGGCCCTGGCGACGTATTCGTTCCTGCCGGTGGTCCAGGCGTACGCCTCGCAGGCGGGTGTCACTGTGGAGACCCGTGACATCTCGCTGGCCGGGCGCATCCTCGCGCTCTTCCCCGAGTTCCTGGAGGAGGGGCAGCGCATCCCCGACGCCCTCGCCGAGCTCGGTGACCTGGCCAAGACGCCCGGCGCCAACATCATCAAGCTGCCGAACATCTCGGCCTCCATCCCGCAGCTCAAGGCGGCGATCGCCGAGCTGCAGGAGCAGGGCTACGCGCTGCCGGCCTACCCGGACGACCCGAAGTCGGACGAGGAGCGCGACATCCGCGCCCGTTACGACAAGGTCAAGGGCAGCGCCGTGAACCCGGTGCTGCGCGAGGGCAACTCCGACCGCCGCGCCCCCGCGTCGGTCAAGAACTACGCCAAGACGCACCCGCACCGCATGGGCAAGTGGACGTCCGACTCGAAGACGAACGTCGCCACCATGGGCGTCGACGACTTCCGCTCCACCGAGAAGTCCACGGTGATCACCGAGGCCGGCGCGCTGCGGATCGAGCTGGTCGGCGACGACGGCTCCATCACCGTGCTCCGCGAGTCGGTACCCGTGCAGGCCGGCGAGGTCGTGGACGCCTCCGTCATGCACGTCGCGCCGCTGCGTGAGTTCCTCACCGAGCAGATCGCCCGCGCCAAGGCCGAGGGCGTTCTGTTCTCGGTGCACCTCAAGGCCACGATGATGAAGGTCTCCGACCCGATCGTCTTCGGTCACGTGGTGCGCGCCTTCTTCCCGAAGACGTTCGCGCGGTACGCCGAGACGTTCGCCGCCGCCGGTCTGACCCCGAACGACGGTCTCGGCGGGATCTACAAGGGCCTGGAGGCGCTGCCCGAGGGTGCCGAGATCAAGGCCTCCTTCGACGCCGAGCTCGCCGAGGGACCGGAGCTCGCGATGGTCGACTCCGACAAGGGCATCACCAACCTGCACGTGCCGTCCGACGTCATCGTCGACGCCTCGATGCCGGCCATGATCCGCACCTCCGGCCACATGTGGGGCCCGGACGGCCAGGAAGCCGACACCCTCGCGGTTCTGCCCGACAGCAGCTACTCCGGCGTCTACCAGGTCGTCATCGACGACTGCCGCGCCAACGGCGCCTTCGACCCCTCCACCATGGGCTCGGTGCCGAACGTCGGCCTGATGGCGCAGAAGGCCGAGGAGTACGGCAGCCACGACAAGACCTTCGAGGTCCCGGCCACCGGTACGGTCCGCCTCGTCGACCAGGCCGGGAACGCCGTCCTGGAGCAGACGGTCTCGGCCGGCGACATCTTCCGCGCCTGCCAGACCAAGGACGCCCCGATCAAGGACTGGGTGAAGCTGGCCGTCACCCGCGCCCGCGCCACCGGCGACCCGGCCGTCTTCTGGCTGGACGAGACCCGCGCGCACGACGCCGTGCTCATCGAGAAGGTCGAGCGGTACCTCCCGGAGCACGACACCGAGGGCCTCGACATCCGTGTCATGTCCCCCGTCGAGGCGACCAAGCTGTCCGTCGAGCGCATCCGCCGCGGCGAGAACACCATCTCGGTCACCGGCAACGTGCTGCGCGACTACCTCACCGACCTCTTCCCGATCCTGGAGCTGGGCACCAGCGCCAAGATGCTGTCGGTCGTCCCGCTGATGGCGGGCGGCGGCCTCTTCGAGACGGGCGCCGGCGGCTCCGCCCCGAAGCACGTCCAGCAGCTGGTCAAGGAGGACTACCTGCGCTGGGACAGCCTGGGCGAGTTCTTCGCGCTCGCGGCCAGCTTCGAGCACCTCGCGACCACCACGGGCAACGCCCGCGCCCAGGTCCTCGCCGACACCCTCGACCGCGCCACGGCGACCTTCCTCAACGAGGACAAGTCGCCGACCCGTCGCGTCGGCGGCATCGACAACCGCGGCAGCCACTTCTACCTGGGCCTCTACTGGGCGCAGGAGCTGGCCGCCCAGACCGACGACGCGGACCTCGCGAAGGTGTTCGCCCCGCTCGCCGAGACGCTCACCGCGCAGGAGGGGACGATCGTCGACGAGCTGCTGGCCGTCCAGGGCCGGCCCGCCGACATCGGCGGCTACTACCAGCCCGACCCCGCCAAGGCCGCGAAGGTCATGCGTCCCTCCGCCACCTGGAACGAGTCGCTCGCGACCCTCGCCTGACACACCGTCGCGGCCCCGACGGGTCCCGACTGCGCCGCCCCGGCCGGATCCTCCGGCCGGGGCGGCCGTGTTCCGCCGGACCGGTGCCCCGGCGACGGGATGCCGGGACCGGGCGCCCCGTACCGCGGCACGGCGTGCCGGAGGAGAGGGCCGGGGAAGCGGTGCGGTCCGGCGGCCTGATACCGCGTCAAGGGGTCCGCGCGGCGGACTGACACACCGGCACACACCCAAGGGACGACAAGCCCTGCCCACCTGGGTGAGCAGCGGTGGCGGCCCCGGACCCCCGCTCTTAGCTTCGCCCCATGACCAAACGACAGATGGCCTACCTCGCGTGCACCGCGGCCGTCATGGTGTCGGGGCTCGGCGCCGCCCCGTCGGCCGACCACCGCACGGTGCACCGGGTGCGGCCCGGCGAGTCCATCCAGAAAGCCGTGGACACCGCGAAACCGGGGGACGTCGTCCTCGTCTCCCCCGGCACCTATCACGAGAGCGTCCGTATCACCGTGCCGGAACTGACGGTACGCGGCTACGGCGCCCGCCGGACCGTCCTCGTGCCGGGTCCGGCCCCGGCCCGCGACGCCTGTGCCAAGTCCGGCAACGGCATCTGCGTGACCGGGACCGACAGCAGTCCGCTCACCGGCGTCACCGTGGGCGCGCTGACCGTCCGGGGCTTCGCCAAGCAGGGCCTGTGGGCGTCGGGGACCGACGGGCTGACCGTCCAAGGGGTGACCGCCGAGAACAACGGCCAGTGGGGCATCGCCCAGGAGCGGTCCGTCCGCGGGGTGTTCCGCAACAACATCGCCCGGGGCAACGGCGACGCCGGTCTGTTCGTCGCCAACACCGTCTCCACCGAGGAGGGCGCCCGGGACACCCGGGGAACGGTCCTCAGCGACAACCTCCTGGTCGGCAACCGCATCGGGATCACCGTGCGCCGGCTGCGCGACCTCGATGTCGACCACAACGAGGCGACGGGCAACTGCGCCGGTGTGTTCGTCGTGGGCGACGAGAACAAGCCGTCCGCCGGGGCACTGACGGTGCGCCGGAACTACGTCCACGCCAACAACAAGTCCTGCCCCAAGACCCCCCGGCTGCCCGCCCTGCAGGGCTCGGGCATCGTCCTCACCGGCGCCGAGGACACCCTGGTGACACGGAATCAGGTAGTCGGCAACGTGGGCGCCTCTCCCCTCTCGGGCGGCATCGTGCTCTTCAAGAGCTTCGTCGGCGCGGCCGACCGGGGCAACGAGATCCGCGACAACCTCGCGCTGCGCAACGTCCCGGCCGATCTGGCCGACCGGGACGCCGCCGGCACGGACAACGTGTTCCGCAACAACATCTGCCGGGTCTCCGAGCCGGCCGGCAAGTGCTGACCCAGCCGTCCTCCCCCACCACCCCCACGTCCCCCCCCATCGCACGACAGGAAGAAGCGAGGCACCAGATGACGACTGCCGAACAGGCTCCGCCGCCGCCCATGCGGCTGCGCGAGCTCGTCTTCGGAGCGGCGTGCGCCGCCGCCGTACGCGCCGCCGCCCGCCTGGGTGTGGCCGACGCCCTGGAAGAGACGCCGATGAGCGTCGAGGACCTGGCGGCGGCGGTCAAGACCCAGCCGGGGACCCTGCGCCGGCTGCTGCGCGCCCTGTCCTGCCAGGGCGTCTTCGCCGAGCACCCCGACGGCACCTTCGGCCACACGGAGATGTCCCGGCTGCTGCGCGAGGACGACCCGCACAGCCTGCGGTACATCGCCCTGTGGTGCACCGAGCCCTGGACGTGGAACGTCTGGCCCAAGCTCGACGAGGCGGTGCGCTCCGGCCGCAACGTCTTCGAGGACGTGTACGAGAGGGAGTTCTTCGAGTACCTCAACGAGGAGGCGCCGGAGTCCGCGTACGTCTTCAACCGGGCCATGACGACGTCCAGCGAGCAGTCGGCGCGGGACGTGGCGGCGCTGCTCGACCTCCGCGGGGTGTCCTCGGTCGCCGACATCGGTGGCGGTCAGGGGCAGGTCGTGGCCAGCCTGCTGGAGAAGCACCCCGGGATGCACGGCACCCTGCTCGACCTGCCGGGCGTGGTGGAGAACGCCGACGAGCGGCTGCGCGAGGGCGGTTCGCTGTCGGACCGGGTACGCGTCGTGGCCGGCGACTGCCGCGAGGACATCCCCGTACAGGCGGACGTGTACATCATCAAGAACATCCTGGAGTGGGACGACGACAGCACCCGGCGTGCGCTGGCGAACGTCCGGAAGGCGGCGCGGCCCGGCGCCCGCGTCGTCGTCATCGAGAACCTCGTGGACGACACCCCGTCGATGAGGTTCACGACCTCGATGGACCTGCTGCTGCTCCTCAACGTCGGTGGCGCGAAGCACACCCGGCGGAGCATGACCGACCGGCTGACGGCCGCGGGCCTGGTCATCGGCGAGGTCCGCCCGGTCAACGCGTACCTCCACGCGTTCGAGTGCACCGTCCCGGCCTGAACCGGCACGGCGTACCGGCCGGCCCACGCGGGCCGGCCCCGCACCACCCGAGGCCGCCGGATCCGCGTTCGCGGATCCGGCGGCCTCGGGTGGTGTCACGGCGCCCGGTCAGGAGGCGTCGGCGCGCTCCCAGCGGTAGAAGCAGTGCGCCATGGCGTCCTTGGGGCTGCGCCACGTCTGCGGGTCGTACGCGCTGACGTACGCCGACAGTTCCTCGCTGACACTGCGGAACTCCGGGTGCCCGGCCACCTTCGCGATGGCGGGCGCGGGGTCCTTGTCGGATTCGATGAGGTGCATGTACACATCGCCGAACTGGAAGAGGCTGCGCCGGTTGACGCCGATCAGGTGGGGCAGTTCACCGCGGTCGGAGGCGGCGAACACGTCGGCGATCGCGGGCGCGGAGTCGGGCGCCATCCTCGCGACGATCAGGGCGTGGTGCATCGGGGGTCCTTCCTCGGTCGGTGATCAGCCCGGTACGGCGGGCGCGTTGCGGCGGTCGCGGGCGACCTGCTCGATGCGGTCCCGGATCAGGGCCATCTGGACGCGGGAGTTGGTGTTGATGTTGTCCGTCATCCAGGCGTCGTCGACCGGGGCCTCGGGCTTCATCGCGAAGTCCTGCACCCAGTGCATGTGGGTGCCGGCCGGGGTCTCCTTGTACTCCCACCGGATGTTCATGTGGGCGAAGGGGCCGGTCTCGACGCGACGGGCGCGAACTGTGCGGGCGGCACGGTCCACGGTCCGCTCCGAGACCCAGCTCCAGACCTTCCCGTTCTCGTCCGGGTGCATGGTCAGACGGAAGCTCGTGGTGTCGCCGTCACGGGAGAGCACCTCCAGGGACGCGTACTCGCTGAACAGCTGCGGCCAGTTCTCGATGTCGTTGGTCATGTCCCAGACCAGATCGAGAGGGGCGTCGATGGTGATGCTGTTCTCGGTGTGTCCTGACACTTCAGGCTCCAGTCTTGAGGGTGCTGTTGACGAGGTCGAGGAACTCGCGGGGCGTCTTGCAGCGCTCCGCGTCCGGCGGCAGCGGCTTGCTGTACCGGTTCTCGAGCTCGCCGACGATGCCGAGCAGGCCCAGTGAGTCGAGGCCGAGGGTGCCGAACGGGGAGTCCGACGCGTGGTGGAGCTGCTGGGGGTCGACGGTGACTCCGGCGGCCTGCTTCATCAGCTTGGCCAGTTCGTCGACGGTCACTTCGATGATCATCTGTGTTCTCCTTCCCGCCCGGTCCTATCGGGCGGAGTCGCCGCCGCGGCGCACGACCAGCGCCGCGTTGGATCCCATGAGTCCCCTGCTGAGGACCAGGGCCGTGTTCAGCTCGGCGGGGCGAGCGCTGGACATCACCAGGTCCAGGTCGTGGCAGATGTCGAACACGTTGGGGGTCGGGGGCACCTGTCCGTTCTCCATGGCGAGCACCGCGGCCGCGGTGTCCAGCACGGGTGCGGCGCAGTAGGCACGCCCGATCCCGGTCTTGGGCGCCGTGACGGGCACCCGGGTGCCGTGTGCCCCCAGGGCGTCGGCGATGGCCAGCGCCTCGGCGCGGTCCGCCTCCGGTACGCCCAGGGCGTCGGCGAACACGACGTCGATCTCCTCAGGGGCGCAGCCCGCCTCGTCGAGGGCGACCCGGATGGCCTGGGCGAGTCCCTCCCGGGACCGTTCCCAGCGGGACGCCCCGGTGAAGGTGGCTCCGTGCCCGGCCACGGTGGCCCGGATCGCGGCGCCGCGGTCGCGGGCGCGGGCCTCCTCCTCCACGACGAGCATCGCGCCGCCCTCCGCGGGCGCGAACCCGCAGGCCCCCTGGGTGAAGGGCCGGTAGGCGCGCTCGGGGTCCTCGGCGGTACTGATCTCGGGGTAGCCGAGCTGGCAGACCATCGAGTACGGGGCGAGGGGTGCCTCGGCGGACCCGGCGAGAACCGCACCGGTGCCGCGCCGTACGCCGCGGGCGGCGTGCGCGAGGGCGTCCAGCCCGCCCGCCTCGTCGCTCGCGACCACCCCGCACGGCCCCTTGAAGCCGCCCCGGATGGAGATCTGGCCGGTGCTGGCGGCGTAGAACCAGGCGATGGACTGGTACGGGCCCACGTACCGGGACCCCTGGCCCCACAGTTTCTGGAGCTCCCGCTGTCCGAACTCACCGCCTCCGGAACCGGCCGCGGTGACCACGCCGATGTTGTACGGCTCCGCGGGATCCGTGTGGCCGAGGCCGGCGTCGTCCAGGGCGAGAACGGTCGCGGCCATCGCGAAGTGGCTGAAGCGGTCGGTCTGGACGAGGAAACGCTCCTCGATGAGGGACGCGGCGTCGAAGGAACGGACCTCGCCCGCGACACGCAGGGGCAGGTGCCCGCATCCCTCGCGGGTGATCCGGTCCAGAACGCCGAGCCCCTCACTGACGGACTTCCAGTAGGCGTCCGCCCGCTGGCCGTTGGGCGCGACCACACCGATTCCGGTGATCGCCGCGCGCCGTGGGCGCTGAGTGCGCTGACTGGTCATCGGTTCCTCCCACCCGGCCCGGTCAGGAGCACCGCGGACTGGAAACCGCCGAATCCGCTGCCCACGGAGAGCACGTTGTTCAGCTTCCGTGGGCGTGCGGTGCGCGGCACGTAGTCCAGGTCGCACTCGGGGTCGGGAGTTTCGTAGTTCGCGGTGGGCGGTACCACCTGGTGCTTCAGCGCGAGGACGCAGGCCACGACCTCGATCGCGCCGATCGCGCCCAGTGAGTGCCCCACCATGGATTTGATGGAGCTCATGGGGGTCTTGTACGCGTGGTCGCCCAGTGACCGCTTGACCGCGGCGGTCTCGTGGCGGTCGTTCTGCCGGGTGCCCGACCCGTGCGCGTTGACGTAGTCGATCAGTGTCGGATCGAGCCGCGCCTGGTCGAGGGTGGTGTCGATGGCACGGGCCATCTCCAGTCCCTCGCTGGTCAGACCGGTCATGTGGTAGGCGTTGCCGTAGGTGGCGTAGCCGCCGATCTCGCAGTAGATGTGCGCGCCGCGGGCCCGGGCGTGCTCGTACTCCTCCAGGACCAGCACCGCCGCGCCCTCGCCCATGACGAAGCCGTTGCGGTGGGCGTCGAAGGGCCGGGAGGCGTGTTCCGGGTCGTCGTTGTCGGGCGACGTCGCCTTGATGGCGTCGAAGCAGGCCATGGTGATCGGGGATATGGGAGAGTCGGACGCCCCGGCGATGCAGACGTCCGCCCGGCCCTCCTCGATCGTGTGGAAGGCGTAGCCGACCGCGTCGAGTCCGGAGGTGCAGCCCGTGGAGACGGTCTGGACCGGACCCTGCGCGCCGAACTGCTCGGCGACCACCGACGCGAGCGTGCTGGGCGAGAACGCCAGGTGCAGTTGCGGATCGGCCTCGCGGTGGTCCACGTCCCACCGTCGCCCGCCCGCGCTGACCTTGACGTAGTCGTGTTCCAGGCGGGTGGTGCCGCCGACCGCGCTGCCCAGCGAGACACCGACCCGCCAGGGGTCCTCCCTGTCGGTGTCGAGGCCCGAGTCGCGTACGGCCTCGCCGGCCGCGACGGCGGCGAACTGGATGTACCGGTCCGTGTGCCGGCTCAGCTCCGGGTCGAGTCCGTGCGCGAGGGGGTCGAAGTCGCATTCGGCGGCTATGCGCGAGCGCAGGCCGACCGGATCGAACAGGGTGATGCCGCGGGTCGCGGTACGGCCGTTGGCGAGGAGGTCCCAGAACGCCGTCGCTCCGGTGCCGCCCGGAGCGACCACACCGATACCGGTGACGGCCACCCGCCGGGTCACTTTATGGCCCCACTTCGCTCGGACGGCTGTCCGTGGTCAGGCGCGGACAGGTCCGTCCCGGCGGCGACGAACTCGGGGGTGAGCCCGTGGCCGTCGGTCACCTCCGTGTCGACGTGCCCGAGGCTGGGACGGGGGGCGAGCGGGCCCAGGTGGAAGACCATGCGGGCCTCGGTGTCACCGACGTTGCGGAAGCGGTGGCGCATGTTGATCGGGATCAGGAGCCCCTGGTCGGGCCGGAGCGCGTGCGCCTCGCCGTCCAGGTCCACCTCGAGCGCGCCGGTGACGACGTACACGAACTCCTCGGAGTACGGGTGGTAGTGCTCGCCGATGCGCTCGCCGGGCTGGATGATGGCCAGGCCCATGAACCCGCTGGTGGAACCCGCGGTGGCGGGGGTGAGCATGGCCCGGATGTCGCCTCCGCGCCTGCGGTTGGGTTCCGTCTCGCTCAGGTCCACGATGCGTGGATGCTTCTGGATCATTCTTCATACCTCCGACTGAGGAAGTGGCGTGCGGTGGGGCGGCCGCGGGCCTGGGGACCGCGGCCGTCCGTCAGGACCGCGCCGAGGTGCGGTCGGTGACGGGCATCATGTCGGCGTGCGACAGGAGACGGTTGGCGTTGCGCTCCGTCTCCAGGGAGCCCTCGACGCCGATCGCGGGACCGTCGAGGAGCCGCTCCAGTTCCGCGGCCCTGCCGGCGCCCCTGATGCCGAGCGAGGCGGCCGGGTCGGCGTCGAGTTCGCCCGTGATGTCGATGAGGCGCACCACGATGTCGTCGCGCTGGAAGACGGTGCTCGCGTGGACCGCGCTCTTCGGATCGGCCGCGGCGGACTCGTCCTGACGGGCGAGCAGCCGGGCGAGCTCCATGCCCTGACCGTGCTTGGCCGGGTAGTACAGCGCGTGCCGGCGCAGGTTCGCGGGTTCCGGCCGGTCCGCCACCACGTGGTGCACGGCCGGCAGGGCCGCGCGGGTGAAGAAGACCCGGGCCGATCCCTCGTCGCGGAGGTCCCGCTCCTGCTCCAGGTACGGGTTGATGGCCTCCTCGACCGCCCTTACCTCGGGCTGGCGGGCGACATGGCGCAGGGCGGCGGGAAGGTCGCCCTCCACCTCCACCGCGCGCACGACGCGGTTGCCGTGCATGAAGAGCGAGGTGCGGCGCAGGCGGGTGACGTCGTCGACCTGGGCCTGGGGGGCCTCGTACCCGGCCAGGATCTCCGCGACCTTCGACTCGGAGCCCGGCTTGACGGTGAAGGTGAGGGCGTGGCGGGCCACCCCGTCCCCCACGCGCGCCTGCACCTGCTGTCCGCCCGTGGCGCCCTTGGCCGCCTCGGGCGCCGCCTGCTGCTGGTTGCGGTGGGTCTCCCGCAGGATGCTGTAGCGCATCGAGCGGGTGTCCTTGACGCAGCTGTGCATCGGCTTGACCGTCTCGACGTGCTCCTCGCTGTTCACCCAGGCGAGGAAGGGCGGGGCGCTCTCCCACTCACTGGTGATGAGCCACTGCGAGGGGTTCTCGATCGACTGGCAGAGCTGGTCGCTGATGTGACCGGGGACGGACGCGACCTGGTTGCACATGAGTTCGTAGGCGTCGAGGAACTTCTGCTGGGCTCCGTCGTACAGATCGAGCAGCAGGATCACCCGCAGCCTGGAGCCGTCGAACGCCGACTGCGAGATACGTCCCGAGCTGGTCATCCGGCACACCTCTCTTCATTCTTCACGGAAGGTCAGGAACGACCGCCGTGGCCGAAAGGCCGGGGTCGTCATGAGCCGATCGTTGACGGGAGGCCGGGGAGGCGCGAGCCCCACGGGGCGGACGAGTGAACCGCGTGCCATCCGGGTGCCCCGGGCGCGCGAGCGGGCCGGCGCAGGGCATGGAACCTGCATCCGATGCGCGACTCGGCCCGCAGGTGACGCTGGAGGCATGCAATGAACCGATCGGAAGTGGCCGGCGAGGTCACTCACCGCACACCGGTCCTCGTCGTCGGCGGCTCTCTGGTGGGGCTGTCCACCTCACTGTTCCTGGGACGCCTCGGTGTGCCGCATCTGCTCGTCGAGCGTCACTCGGGTACGTCGGTCCACCCGCGGGGGCGCGGCAACAACGTCCGCACGATGGAGCTGTTCCGGGTGGCCGGGGCGCAGCGGCGCATCGAGCGGGCCGCGTCCGTCCTGGCGGAGAACCACGGCATCCTGCAGGCACCGGATCTGGTGGGTGACTCGGGCGAGTGGCTGTTCACGACCATGGACCCCGGCGGCGGCCTGGCCCGCTTCAGCCCGGGCAAGTGGTGTCTGTGCAGCCAGAACGACCTGGAGCCGGTGCTCCTGGAGTGCGCTCGGGAGCTGGGCGGGGATCTGCGGTACTCCACGGAGCTGGTGTCGTTCGAGCAGGACGCCGAGGGGGTGACGGCGCGGCTCAGGGACCGGGTGACGGGTGAGTGCAGCACGGTCGCGGCGGAGTATCTCGTCGCCGCGGACGGACCGCGCAGTCCCGTCCGTGAGCGGCTCGGCATCGGGCAGAACGGTCCGGGCGACCTGTTCCACAACGTGAGTGTCACCTTCACCTCGCGGCGCCTCGCGGAGGCCGTCGGCGACCGGCGGTTCATCGTCTGCTACCTGACCGGCCCGGAGGCCGACGGGGCGCTGCTGCCGGTCGACAACAAGGAGCACTGGGTGTTCCACGCGCCCTGGCACCCCGAACGCGGGGAGACGCTGGAGGAGTTCACGGACGAGCGGTGCGCGGAGCACATCCGGCGGGCCACGGGTGTCCGGGCTCTCGACGTGGAGATCACCGGCCGGGCCGCCTGGCACGCGGCGGAGCGGGTCGCCGAGCGGTACCTGGACGGCCGGGTGTTCCTCGCCGGTGACTCGGCCCACGAGATGTCCCCGACCGGGGCGTTCGGTTCGAACACCGGTATCCAGGACGCGCACAACCTCGCCTGGAAGCTGGCCGCCGTCCTCGGCGGCTGGGCCGGCCCCGGGCTGCTGGACTCGTACGACGCGGAGCGCCGTCCGGTCGCGGAGGCGACGAGCGCCCGCGCCTCCTCGCGTTCGGTCGAGCACAGTCATCCCGGGTACACGCCCGCTCCCGGGGCCGGCGGGCCCCGGCGTCCCCGCGGCCCGGGCGGCCCGGGCGGCAAGGGCGGCGGCCTCCTCGGTGTGGCGCTGGGCTACCGCTATCCGCGCGGTGCGGTCCTGGGCGCCGATCCGACGCAGCCGATCGTGCCGGACGGCATGCGGCTGACGGGCGAGCCGGGCAGCCGGGCGCCCCACCTGTGGCTGGACCGGGCCGGTGACCGGATCTCCGCCCTCGACCTGTACGAGCGGTCCATGGTGCTCCTGAGCTCGGCGGACGGCACCGCCGGATGGCACGCGGCGGCCGGGGAGGTCGCGACGCGGCTGTCGGTGCCGCTGGACTCCTACCGGATCGGCTTCGGGACCGGCGCGGACCTGACCCCCGAGGGCGGCACGGACTGGGCGGGGGCGCACGGGGTCGGCGGGGACGGCGCGGTGCTGGTCCGGCCCGACGGGTTCGTCGCCTGGCGGTCCGCGGGCCCGTCGCCCGACCCCGGCGCGACGCTGCGGGAGGTGCTGGTGACGCTGCTGGACCGGCGCTGACGAATCCGCCGCGCCGGGGCGCGCGCGGGGGCCTCACCCGGACGGGTCAGGGGCCCGGGGCCGCCCTGCCGAGGTCGAGCCGTCCGAGGTGCGCCAGGTTCGCCAGGTCGCCGGGGTCCTCGCCGGCGTCGGCGCCGAACCAGGCGTCGAGGATCTCCTTGAGAAGGGGCTCGGAGGTCAGCCGCAGGCTCAGCGCCAGCACGTTCGCGTCGTTCCAGCGGCGCGCGCCGTCGGCCGAGTAGGCGTCCGTGCACAGGGCCGCCCGGACGCCCGCCACCTTGTTCGCGGCGATGGACGCGCCCGTGCCGGTCCAGCAGCACACCACCGCCTGCTCCGCGGTCCCCGCGGCCACCTCGCGGGCCGCGGCCTCCGAGCACACCGCCCACCGTGGGTCCCGGCCGGGGTGGAGCGCCCCGTGCGTCGTGACCTCGTGGCCGCGCCCGCGCAGTTCCGCGACGAGGGAGCGGGCCACGGGTTCGTCCATGTCCGAGGAGACGGCGATCCGCATGCCCGGCAGCCTACCCAGCGGCGCGGAGGCGCGGAACGCGCGCCGCGTCCGGCACCCGGGGCAGGACCCGCGGACACGAAGCCGGCACGAAGAAGGGCCCTCACGGACCCATGTCCGTGAAGACCCTTCGCACCGTCGGGACGACAGGATTTGAACCTGCGACCCCTTGACCCCCAGTCAAGTGCGCTACCAAGCTGCGCCACGTCCCGATGCGGTTCACCCGCGGTGATCCCGCGTGATCGTGCAGGTAAACCCTACCGTACGTGCGGGGGCGGCCCGCCCCCGCGACGGACGGCGATGCGGTGCGTCCGGTGCGCCCGCGGCGGCGCGCGGCGCGGCACCGGAGCGTACGGGCTTCGGGGCGGCGGCTATCCCGGGCTGCCGGCGAGCCTCCACTCCCGGTGCAGCGCGCCCAGCGGAATGCCGCGCCGGAGGACCGGGGTGCCGAAGACGGACAGCTGGACGTGCAGCGTCCCGTTCAGGTCGAGGCCGCCGTAGACACCCCAGGTGCCGGCCGTCCCGACACCGGCCTTCGTGCCGGACCGGGTCGGTGAGGCGGCGTCGACCGTGCCCGCGGCCTCACCGCGCAGGTAGGGGGCCAGGTCGGCGGTGACGCCCACGGCTCCGTACAGGCCGACGGTGGCCTCCGCGCCGAGGGCGGCCTTCACCCCGCCGGCCGCCGTGACCCGGGCGTGCACCGGCGTGCTCGTCATGTGCGAGGCGCTGACCGGGGTCCAGCCGCCGGCCGGGTCGTAGGTGCCGCCCGCGTCGAAGTCGCCCTTGAGGTCCTGCTCGATGTCGACGGTGACGCCGCCGTCGCCGCTGATCCGGAGGTAGCAGGTCAGGTCCAGGTTGACGACGACGGGGACCGGGCCGACCTGGAGGACGGGATCGGCGTGCAGCTTCGCGAACGGCAGCCGGAGCGGCTGGGCGGAGGCCGCCGCGCGCCCCTTGAGCGCCCAGCGCGAGGTCCACTCGCCGGAGACGCCGAGACGGGCGCTCGCCGGGCCTCCCGCGGTGGATCCGCCGCCGTAGGAGAAGTCGACCTCCGGTTCGACCTGGACGAAGCCGGACACGGTCGCCGCCGCGGAGGCCGGCGTGCCCTCGGCCGCGGCGACCCGGGTGGCGAGGTCGACCCGCAGGCCGCCGAGCGGGACCTTCGCGCCCTCGGGGCCCGCGTGCACGTCTCCGGTCCGTGTCCAGGAGACCTTGACGTCGGGCAGCAGCCTCTCGACGTCGAAGGACGCGGGATCGACGGGGACCGTGCCCTTCGCCCGGCCGTCGCCGAGAAGGGCGTCCAGGGTCGTCGGCGCGGTCCGCACCTCCGTGCCGCCGGGCTTCTCCCCGATCACCTCGGTGACCTCGGCGAGCAGTCCGTCGGGGGCGCCCGGGGCGGGGGCGCTGGCGATGACGTCACCGACGGCGGTACGGCCCGGCGCCGGTGTCCCCGCGGGCGTCGGCGACACGGACGGATTCCCGTGCCGCGCGGGCGATATGACGGCGCGTCGGGTGCGGCTGTCGTACGAGGTCACCTCGACCGCCGTCCGGTGGGCCCGGCCGCCGGCGGCGCCGGGCCGTGCGACGGCGGCGGAGGTGGCCGCGGGCGCCGCGGCGACGGCGAGCGGCCGACCGACGCGGTCCGTGGTGCCGGTTGAGGAGCCGGAGGAACCGGAAGGAGAAACGGAGGCGGTGGCGTCCGGGGCGGGTCCGGCGGCGGACGAGGTGTGCGCGCCGGGGTCGGCGGAGCAGCCGGTGACGAGGAGGAGGGCGGATGCGGCGAGCGCGGGCACGAGGGCGCGCGGAGGCCGCTTGCGGATACGCAAGATCAGTCCTGAGGGGGGTGGGGGTGGCAGGAAATTACCGACGAGTAACTAGGCGTGAGCATGCCATGCGGCCGCGAAGGTCCGCCTCGCCTTTCCGTATCCACCCAGGGTGATGTGCGCCACGCCGCCCCCCTCGGGACGGTCGCGTCGCGCAGTCCCCCACTCGGTCGCACACTCCCCGGCTCGACCGATCAGCAGTCACCTTGACCCGGCGTCGGACAGCCCGCCCGAACCGGCCGCGCTCCGCCCGCCGGAGGGGGCGGCCAGCGGCCCCGGGGCCTTCGCCCTCACCCCGGGGCCGACCCCCTCACCTTCCGGTCTCGGGTCCCCAGTACTCCGGGCCGATCCCCCGCCAGTCGATGAGCGGGGACACCGCGAGGGTCAGCGGATCGACATCGAGCCCCGCGCGCCGCAGGAACTCGGACAGGTCGGCCAGGTTGTAGGCCAGGCCCAGACTCTCTCCGTGCACACGGACCCGACGGCCACCCGTCGGAGCCGGCGGGGACACGATCACAGGCAGCGGTTCGGACATGAATCCAGCCTCGCCTCTCCGGTCCCGGCGTGCATCCCGGCCCGACCTGTCGCTCGTCCGTCGCGCGCCGTCGACGGGCCGCCGGGGAAGTGTGGGTGTGTCATGGCCAAATTCAATCACGTGTTCGATTTATCGCGCGACCCACGCCCCGGGGACCGCCGTCGGTCACACCCGCGGCCGGTTGATCAGCCCGGACAGCACGATCACGCTCTCCGTCCGCTCGATCACCCTGGCCTCGCGCACCTGCTGGATGGCACGTTCCAGATGCGGGATGTCCAGGGCCATCAGATGCACGATCGCGTCCGCGGCCCCGGAGACCGTGTAGGCCTCGACCACCTCGGGCACGTCCTCCAGGGCCCGCCGCAGTTCGGCCGGGGCCGGATTGCCCTTGCAGTACACCTCGGCGAACGCTTCGGTCCGCCAGCCCAGCGCCTGGGTGTCGACGAGCGCGGTGAAGCCCCGGATCGTGCCGTCGGCCACGAGCCGGTCCAGGCGCCGCTTCGCCGCCGGTGCGGAGAGCCCGGCGGCGCGGCCGATCTCCGCGTACGTGCTGCGCGCGTCGCGCAGCACGCACCGGACGATGGCCTCGTCGATGGCGTCCATGGCCATGTCACTCTCTCCCTGCTCCACGCAAGAAATCACCACGCGGGCGCAATCTTCACAAGAAATCGGGCCCAGACGGAAACGAACGGCGATTGTTTGCGTACCGGGGCTGTTCGTAACATCCTCACGCCCCCCTCGTCATCCCACCCGCGAAAGGAGCGTGTGGCATGCGCGCAGTGCTCAGCGCCGAGGAATCCGCCGCCCTGGAGGCCGTCGACGAGACGGCCGTCGCCACGATGCTGCTCGACACCCTGGCCGTGCCGAGCATGACGGGAAGCGCGGCCGAGTCCGAGCTGCAGCACCGTCTGGCGCGGGACCTCGGACGGTCCGGTCTGGACATCGACCTCTGGTCGATGGACCTGGCCGCCCTGCGCGCCGAGCCCGGCTTCCCCGGCATGGAGGTGCCGCGCGACGAGGCCTGGGGACTGGTCGCGACGCTGCCCGGTGCCGAGGACGGCCCGACCATGATCCTCCAGGGGCATGTGGACGTCGTACCGCCCGGTGACCTCGCGCAGTGGGCGGGCGCCCCCGTTCGTACCCAGCGTCCGCGGGGACGTCGTGCACGGCCGGGGAGCCTGCGACATGAAGGCCGGGGTCGTCGCCAACGTCGCCGCGCTCGCCGCGATCCGCGCCTCCGGGGTACGGCTGCGCGGCAGCGTGGCGGGCCACTTCGTGGTCGGCGAGGAGGACGGCGGCGTCGGGGCCTTCGGGACCCTGCACCGCGGCCACACCGGCGACGCCTGTGTCATCAGCGAGCCGACCGGCGGCACGCTGGTCACCGCGAACGCCGGCGCCCTGACCTTCCGTATCACCGTGCCGGGCCGGTCGACCCACGCGAGCACCCGGGACGCCGGGGTGAGCGCCATCGACGCCTACGCGCCCGTCTCCGCCGCGCTGGCCCGCCTGGAGGCCGCCCGCGGCGAGACGCCCGACCCCCTCATGGCCGAGTACCCCTTCCCGTACACCGTCTCCGTCGGGATGCTCCAGGCCGGGGACTGGGCCAGCAGCGTGCCGGGGCTGCTCGTCGCCGACGGACGGCTCGGACTGCGACTCGACGAGGAACCTGCCGCGGCGCGCGCCGCGTTCGAACGCTGCGTGGCGGAGGCCTGCGCGGCCGATCCGTGGCTGCGCGGGCATCCCGCGGTCGTCTCGTGGCCCGGCGGCCAGTTCGCCAGCGGCAGGCTCCCGGCCGGCCATCCGCTGCGCGAGACGGTCGGCGGCGCGCACGCCGACGTCACCGGGGCGCCGGGCGCCCGGGAACGTGGCGCCCCCTACGGGAGCGACCTGCGGCTCTACGCGGGGGCGGGCATACCGACGCTCCAGTACGGCCCCGGCGACGTGCGGCTGGCCCACGGCCCCGACGAGCGCGTGTCCCTCGCGGAGACGGTCGCCGTCGCCCGGGCCCTGGTCCTGGCGACACTGCGCACGGTGGGCACCCTGTAGGACCCGGGTCTGGCGGATCTCGGGGCGGGCACGGCCCAGGGGGCTCCTCCCCGGTGTTCAGCCTCCCGCGCGCATCCGCCAGCCGTGGTCGACCGGTCCGAGTCCGGCACCGAGCGGGAAGCCCGCCGCGATGGCGCCCGTGACGTACTCCTTGGCCCGCCGGACCGCCTCCGGCACCGCGTGTCCCCGTGCCAGTCCCACCGCGACGGCGGAGGCCAGGGTGCAGCCGGTGCCGTGGGTGTGCCGGTTGTCGTGGCGCGGGGCCCGCAACCAGTGCCGTTCGGTGCCGTCGGTCAGCAGGTCGACGGCCTCGCCGGGCAGATGGCCGCCCTTCACGAGGACCCAGCGGGGGCCGTAGGACAGCAGCCGTTCGGCGGCGCGGGACATGTCCCGCTCGCCCGTCACCTCGATCCCGGTCAGCTCGGCGGTCTCGTCGAGGTTCGGCGTCGCCACCGTCGCGACCGGCAGCAGCGCGCCCCGTACGGCGTCCAGCGCGTCGCCCGCCAGCAGCCGGTCACCGTGCTTGGACACGCTCACCGGATCCACCACGACGGGCGCGGCGACGTCCGACAGCAGCTCGGCGACGGTCTCGACGAGCAGCGCGGAGCCGAGCATGCCGGTCTTCACCGCCTGCACCCCGATGTCGTCCACGACACTGCGGTACTGCGCGCGCACCGCCTCCGCCGGAAGCTCCCAGGCGCCCTGCACACCGAGGGAGTTCTGCGCGGTGACCGCGGTCAGCACACTCATCCCGTGCGCGCCGAGCGCCAGCATGGTCTTCAGATCGGCCTGGACACCGGCGCCGCCGCCCGAGTCCGATCCGGCGACGGTCAGGACGCGGGGCGGGGCGGCGGGGGTCTTCGAGGACATGACGGGTTCGCTCCGTACGGGACGAGACGGGTGGGAGACGAGGAGAAGGGCGAGAGGCGAGGCGGGCGGCGGAGCACCGGGTCAGCGGCGCAGCCGCAGCGGCGTGTACACCGCGAGGGCCGCGAGGAACGCCACCCCGTAGGCGAGGTCCGCCCCGTGCAGGGCCCGCGCGACCGGGCCGACGTACAGGCTGGTGCTCATGAAGGGCACCGCCGCGGCGAAGGCGCCGGCGAACGCCACCAGCGCGGGCCACCACGGCTGCGGACGGGCGCTCTCGGCGGCCAGGTCGACCGGCGCGCCGGCCCGTGCCCTGGCCCGGACGAGCCAGTCGACGGCGACGATCGCGACGAACCCGGGGATCCAGTAGCCGACCAGCAGCAGCACGTTCTGGAACCGGGTCGTGGTGTCGGCGGCGTGCATCCACAGCACGAGCGGGAAGCCCAGGACGGCCGCGAGCGCGGCCGCGGCCGGGCGCGGCAGACGGACGCCCATGGTCTGCAGGGCGAGCGAGCCGCTGTAGTCGTTCATGGCGTTGCTGCTCAGTGCGGCCAGGGCGACGGCGAGCAGTCCGAAGGCGCCGAGGGCACCGCCGCCGAGCAGGGTGTCGACGCCGCGGGCGGTCTGGTCGGTGAAGACGGCGGCGCCCCACAGGCCGAGCGCCTGGACGGCCACGAAGGAGACGCCGACACCGGCGAGCGTGCACCAGAACATCCGCGGCCGGGACGCCGTGCGCGGCAGATAGCGGCTGAAGTCGCTGGCGTACGGGGCCCAGGACAGCGCGAGGCTGAGGGCGATGGTGCAGGTCAGGACGAACGCCCCGGCGCGGTCGGCCCCGTGCGCGGAGGCGGCGGCAGCGGGGTGGGTGCCGTTCAGGAGCTTCACCGTCAGCGCGACGAAGGCGGCGGCGAGGGCGAAGGTCATCACGGTCTGCAGCCGGTGGATCACCTCGTACCCGAGGACGCCGAGTGCTCCCTGCGCGCCCATCATGACGAGCACGCCCAGCCAGAACGGCCAGCCGCAGAGCTGGGCCAGCGCGTCCCCGCCGAACAGGCCGATCAGCGCGTCCCAGGCGATCGAGGAGAGCCACTGCAGCGCACCGGGCACCAGCACCGCCCTCCCGAAGGCGAGCCGGGCGAGCGGCAGCTGTCCGGCGCCGGTCTGGCTGCCCCAGGTGCCGAGGTACGCCGTCGGCACCGCGCCCAGCAGGGTGCCCAGCACGACGGCGGCCAGCGCGGTGGGGAAGTCCAGGCCGAGCGCGATGCCGACGGTGCCGGTGAAGACGCCGGTCATCGTCAGGTTGGGGGCGAACCACACGGTGAACAGGCGGCCGGGGCCGCCGTAGCGGTGGTCCTCCGGGACCGGGGCGATACCGCGCGCCTCGACGCGCAGATCGCCCGCGGCCTCGGGCATCCGCCCGTCGAAGACGCCCTGCGGGCCTCCGACGGCCACTTCACCACGGGCATACGGCAACGACATGAGACATCCCTCCGCCAGTCCTAACTGGTTCAGGTTCGACGGGTGTGATCTCAGCCCTCGTTCGGGGCACCCCGTGTCCGGTTCGGCGTCAGGATAGCCCGGCCCGCGCGTCCGTCCCAGGCAGGGGCCGCGCGGACCACGTGACCGGTGCGTGGGACCGGGACCCGCGCGCCGCCGACAGCTCGGGACGGCACCCTGAACCGATGGACCGGACGCGGTGAGGTGCCGTGGCCGTCGTCGTGCGCCCGCCCGGGATCAGGGGACGGCCCTCAGGACCCGAAGCGCGGCTCCCAGCCCTCGTAGGCCGCCGTCAGCAGGCCCAGCACGCCGTGTGCGGTGACCTCGCGGGGGTTCGGGGGTGCCTGACCGGCGGCCTGCGCCGCGGCCACCGCCAAGTCGGCTTCCCTGAGGCCGAGTTCGGCGAGGGTGCTGGGCGCGTCCAGGCTCCTGGCGAACTCCCGGAGGGCGCGTGGCACGTCGTCCGTGCCGAGGACCCGGGACAGGGTGGCGACCGCCCGGGGCGCGGCGGCCGCGTTGTAGGCGAGCACGTAGGGCAGGACCACCGTGTGCGTCTCGGCGTGCGGCAGCCCGAACGTGCCGCCGAGCACGTGGCAGAGCTTGTGGTGCAGGCCCATGGTGGAGGTGCCGAGACAGGCACCGCACAGCCACGCGCCGTACAGCGCGCGGCCGCGCGCGTCGAGGTCGCCGGGAGCGGCGGCCACGGCCGGCAGGGCGGCCGTCATCGCCCGGACGCCCTCCGTGGCCATGAGCGCCACGAGCGGCGAGGCGTCGGGCGCGTACAGGGCTTCCACGGCGTGCGCGAGGGCGTTGATCCCGCTGGTCACGGAGAGGGGGACCGGGAGACCGAGGGTGAGCTCGGGATCGTAGACGACGCTCCGGGGCTGGACGCCCAGGTCGCGCCCGGTCCGCTTGGCACCGTCCTCGGTCAGGCCCCACACCGGGGTCATCTCGGAGCCGGAGTAGGTGGTGGGCACGGCGATCAGCGGCAGTCCGGTGCGCAGCGCGATCGCCTTGCCCAGGCCGATCGCCGAGCCGCCGCCGACCGCAACGCAGCCGTCGGCGCGCATCTCCCGGGCCACCTCGACGGCACGGGCGGCGACCTCGGCGGGTACGTGCATCCGGGCCTCGGGATGCACCCCCGCACACTGACCGCCCAGCGCGTCGGCGACCGCGCGGGCGGTGGCCTCGCCCCGGCTGCCGCAGACCACCAGGGCCCTGTGCAGACCGAGCCGGGCGGCCTCGCCGGGGGTCGCGGACACGGCTGCGCCGGGCCGGAAGACGACCCGGCCGGGCCGCGTCTCGTACGAGAAGTCGAGCGGGGCGTCTGTCGCGAAGTCGGTCGGTTCGACGGTCATGCCACTCTCCTGGTCCGGCGCACGATCCTGCCAGGCGTTCCCGAGGATGCGCCGCCGCGCCCGCGACGGCAACTCCTGACGTCCTCCGTTACGGTCATCGGGACCGGTCTCCGTGGGCGCCGTCGCCCAGGAAGTGGAAACGGGGTTCCGGATAGCGCGCGTGGGCCCGGTGCGGGGCCGACGAGGTGTAGGCGCCCGCGAGGCCGAACACCACCCGGTCGCCGGCCCGCAGACCCCGCGCCCGCGCGGCGCGGACCAGGATGTCCTTCGGGGTGCTCAGCTGCCCGGTGAGGGTGGCGTGCTCGCGCCGCACCTCGGGGCGCGGCCAGGAGTACGGCCACGGTTCCACCTCCAGGACGGACCAGGGCTGGTCCCCCCGCCCGGCCGCCGGGGTGCGCAGGTGGACGGCGCCGCCGCGGACGACGGCGACGTCCTCGCCGGCGCCGTGCTCGACGTCCAGCACCTCGCTCGCGTACCAGCCGCAGTACGCGGTCAGCGCGCGGCCCGGCTCGATCCGCAGCGTCAGTTCCGGGTGGGCCGCGGTGAGTCGGGCGAGGCCCTCGCCGTAGGCGCGCCAGTCGAAGCGGCGCTCGGGGTGGTCGTAGTCCACCGCCATGCCGCCGCCGATGTCCACCTCGGTGAGCCGAACTCCGTTCCGGGCGGCCAGTTCCGCCGTCCAGGCGACGACGGACCCGGCCAGTGCCAGATGTTCCCCGGCCCGCACCCCGTCGGCCAAGTGGGCGTGTACACCGCGGAGTTCGAGGTTCGGGTAGCTGCCGTCGGTGAGCAGACCGACGATCGTGTCGGCCTGCGCCGGGTCGAGGCCTGCGGCGGTGGCGTACCCGGCGCCGTCCGCCGCGAGAAGGCCCCGGGGAACCGGGAGACCGAACCGGGGCAGCACCGCCACCCGGCGGTCCGGCGCGTGCCGCTGGGCCAGTCCGGCCAGCATGTACAGCTCGTACTCGCTCTCGACCTGGAAGCGTGTCACGCCCCGCTCCAGCGCGTCCGCCAGCTCGGTGGGTGACTTCTCCGTGCCGCCGAAGGCCCGTGGCCGGGCGACGGACGCCTCGGCGACCTGGGCCAGTTCGACGTCGGAGGAGACCTTGTAGCCGTCCACGAACGGGCCCAGCTCGGCCAGGATCTCCGGTTCCCCGTTGGCCCGGACCGCGTAGTACAGCTCGACGCGGTCGGGCAGGGCGGCTCTGACGGACGCGGCGTGGACGCGCAGTCCCGCCAAGTCGTAGACGAAGGCGGGCAGTTCCGTGGGTGAGAGGGAAAGGATGCGGTCGCGCACCGCGCGCGGGGGTGTGATCATCGGGGCACTCCGGGTCGTATGGCGCGGGATGTCGTCGGCACGTCACACGGGCGGCGCGCGGCCGGACGGCATCACCGGGCCGCCGGCGCGCGGTACGGGGAGCGGGGGGACGCGGGACAGGCCGGACACACCGGACGTACCGAACGCGCCGGACACCCGCGGCGGCGCCGTGCGCGGAGCGTGCGGCACGGGGTGCGGCGGGCGCGGATGCGGCCGGGGGCGGGCGGGCGTGTGCGGCGCGGGGTGCGGCCGCGTGGGGACCGGGCGCGAGTGCGGCGCGCGGGGCGCGTCCGGCGTCCGTGCCGGGTCCGGCGAGTCAGGGGGGAGGTGCGGGGCGCGCCGACCGGGCGTCCGGTCCGGTGCGGCGACCGGGGACCCGGAGGGCGCCGCCGCGCTCCGGCGGCCCGACGCCCTCGCTCGCAGGGCTCGCGCCCCGTGGCCTCCCACCCTCATGCTGATCCGCGACTCCCCACCCGTGGCCCGGAGGCGATCTCTACCCGGTGAGAGATCCTCAGGCACCTCGAGCCGCTCGCGGGAACCCTCCCGGGAGGGTCGCCCCGCCCCACATCACACTCACGCCACCCTGGCACGCCCTGGTTCCGCCGTCGCGCGGCCGATGCGTGTTCCGGCCACGTCCGGGTACGGAGCGACACCCGGGCCCAGAAGATCTTGGTGCGCGGTGCGCGGTGCGCGGAGCGTGGATGCGGATGTGGATGTGGTCGCGCGGTGCGCGGTCGGTGGAGGGGGTCGCGGAGTGGGTGACGGATCTCATCGTGGCCGGTCGGACCGAGGCGGACCCGAGGTGGAACGGCGTGTGGCGAAATGGCTCGGATCAGGTCGGACCCGGAGGCGGGCACCGCTGTCCGTGCGTGCCGGAGCGGGGTGGAACAGGCCGGGGCCGGACATGGCGCGGTGCCCGGCTCCGTCCGGAACCGGGCACCGCGTCCGTTCAGCAGGTGGCCGACGCGGGCAGTCCGCCGTACTGGTCACCCTTGAGGTACACGGCGCTCACATAGCCCTCGGCCAGCCGCACCCACACGTCGTTGACGTAGCCGTTGTCGCGGATGGTCTCGCCGTGGGTCCAGCACGACGCGCCGCGCGGATCCCCCGCGGTGACGTGCCCGGTGATGCCGGTCTGGCTCGACGGGCCGGAGCGGACGTTGACGTTCGCGTACGGCGTGACGGCGTACGGCAGTCCCGCGGCCGCGGCCTGCGCGCCGGCGGCGCCGGCCAGGAGCAGTCCGGCGGCGAACGCCCCGGCACCCGCAGTGATCGACGCCCTGGTCCTCATCCTCATGGTCATGCTGCCCTTCCCCGTGGTGGAGTCCCGGTGTGCTCACCGGAGGGGACCGCGCGTCCCGCCCGGCCCCTCGGGACAACCCTGCAAGGCCGGAGCCGGGCAGGGAACTTCTTTCGACCACGCTCGAATCGTGGGGCCGCCGCACATGAAGAAAGGGCCCCCACAGGCTGTCACCCGTGAAGACCCTTCGCACCGTCGGGACGACAGGATTTGAACCTGCGACCCCTTGACCCCCAGTCAAGTGCGCTACCAAGCTGCGCCACGTCCCGATGCGCCTCCCCCGCGACGTGCCGCGGGATCGTGCGTACAGAACTTTACCCCACAGCGGGGGCTGCTCCGAAGAGGGCGCGGGACGGGCGACAATCGGGGCATGAGCGGGACATCCGGAAGTCGGCGTGACGACGGGCGGGATCGGGACGTCGAGGGCAGGGCGCGCAACGCCCGGCCGCGGGACGGGCTGGGCCGTCCCCTGCCGTACGGGGCCGAGGGCGTCGAACGGCAGCCGGAAGGGGTCGTGCGCGATCCGGACCGGACGGTGACCGAGGCGCAGGCCCTGCTGGACGCCGGGCGGCCCTTCCACGCGCACGAGGTCTTCGAGGACGCCTGGAAGTCGGGTCCGGAGGAGGAGCGCACGCTCTGGCGGGGGCTGGCCCAGCTCGCGGTGGGCCTCACCCACGCGGCCCGGGGCAACGCGACGGGCGGCGCCCGGCTGCTGCGGCGCGGGGCCGGAGCCGTCGACGAGTGGCGGGCCGGCACCGCCGCCGGGGCCCGTCCTCCCTACGGGCTCGACCTTGCCGGACTGGCGGCGTGGGCAAGGGAGTTGGCCGCCTCCGTGGAGGGTGACGGGGTCGCCGTCGGAGCCGCGGACCGGGCACCCCGACTGCGCGGCGGCACGGGCTGAGCGGACGGTTCCCGCGCCGGTCGGGCGGGGCGGGGATCCCGGACGGACGCGGTGCGTCCCCCGTCCGGGCCGTGCGGCAGACTCGGGGGGTGCGAAAGATACATGTCATCGGCATCGGCGCGGGCGACCCCGACCAGCTCACCCTCCAGGCGGTCAAGGCGCTGCGGAGCACGGACGTGTTCTTCGTCCTGGGCAAGGGCGAGGTGAAGGCGGACCTCGTCCGGCTGCGCCGTGACATCCTCGACGCCCACCTTCCCGACGGGGCGTACCGCCTGGTCGAGGCGCGCGACCCGGAGCGCGACCGGGCCGCCGACGGCGCCGCCTACTCCCCCGCCGTGGGCGACTGGCGCAGCGCCCGCGCCGACATCTGCCAGCGGCTCATCACCGAGGAGCTGGGCGAGGACGAGAGCGGCGCGTTCCTGGTGTGGGGCGATCCCGCGCTGTACGACAGCACGCTCGGGATCCTGGAGGAGATCCTGGACCGCGGCGCGGTGGCGTTCACGTACGACGTGGTGCCCGGCATCAGCAGCGTCTCCGCGCTCGTCGCCCGGCACCGTACGGGGCTCAACAGGGTGGCGGGGCCGGTCCAGATCACCACGGGCAGGCGTCTCGCGGAGGGCCTTCCCGACGGGGTGGACGACGTGGTCGTCATGCTCGACGCCCACCAGGCCTTCCGGCGGTACGCCGGGGAGGACATCGACATCTACTGGGGCGCGTACATCGGCACGCCGGACGAGATCCTCGTGTCCGGCCCGATAGCGGAGGCGGCGCCCCGGATCGAACGGCTGCGGGCCGAGGCGCGTGAGCGCAAGGGCTGGATCATGGACACGTATCTGCTGCGCAGGCGTCCGCGCGGTTAGGGCGCGCCCGCGCCGACCCGTCGCTCGCCGGTCGGTCCCGGCCGCTTGTCCGGGGCCCTCGTCCGACCCGCCGGACGGTACGCGGGTGGCGGGCCGCCGGACCGTCGGCCGTCGTGGCCGGCGCGTCGGTCCGCGCCCGTCTCAGGGGCCGCGGAGGCCCAGGCGGGCCAGGGCCGACGTCACGTCGGGCACGGCGGTCACCCCGTCCGGCAGCGGCGGCCTGCGTACGACGACCACGGGCAGGCCCAGTGCGCGGGCGGCGGTGAGCTTCGCGGCCGTCGCCTCTCCCCCGCTGTCCTTGGCCACCAGCACCTCGATGCGGTGGGCGCGCAGCAGGGTCCGCTCATCGTCCACCGTGAACGGGCCGCGGGCGAGGAGCACCTCGGTGTCCGCTGGCAGCGGCGGCTCGGGCGCCTCCACGGACCGTACGAGGAAGTGGAGTTCCGCGAGATCCGCGAAGGCCGCGAGGCCCAGCCGGCCGGTGGTGAGGAAGACCCGGCGGCCCAGCGGCGGAAGCAGTGCGGCGGCCTCGGCGAGGGAGTCGGCGTGGTGCCACCGGTCGTCGGGGCCGGGCCGCCAGCCGGGGCGGCGCAGGACGACCGCCGGGACGCCGGCCGCGGCGGCGGCCCGTACGGCGTTCCCGGTGATGCGGGAGGCGAAGGGGTGGGTGGCGTCGACGACGGCGTCCACCCGCTGCTCGCGCAGCCATCGCGCCAGCCCGTCCACGCCTCCGAACCCGCCCACCCGGACGTCCCCTTCGAGCGCGCCGGGCCGGGACACCCGCCCCGCGAGGGACGTGGTCACCCGCACCCCGGGGCGGCCGGCCAGTTCGGCGGCGAGCCGGCGTGCCTCGGTGGTGCCGCCGAGGACCAGGACGTGGGGGGACATGGGGTCGAGCCTACGAGGCGGTCAGCGCAGCAGCAGCTGGACCCCGCCCACCACGGTCGCCGCGATCACCAGCCGTTCGAAGAGCAGCTGGTCGATGTGGTGCACGGCCCACCGGCCGAGGTAGGCGCCCGGTACGACGAAGACCGCGAGCACCGCGTCCAGGAGCAGCGAGTGGCCGTCGATGAGTCCGAGGCCCACGCTGAAGGGCACCTTGGAGGTGTTGACGATCAGGAAGAAGAAGGCCGAGGTGCCCAGGAAGCCGAGTTTGCGGAAGCCGGCGGACAGCAGGTACATCGACATCACCGGACCGCCCGCGTTGGCGACCATCGTGGTGAACCCGCCGAGGACGCCGTAGGAGCGTGCCTTGATCCGGCCGGACCGGGTCGCGACCGCGTCGGGCTCCTCCTCCTGGGCGGCCGACCGCCGGCGCCACAGGGTCACCGCCGCCATCAGCAGCAGGATCGCGCCGATCGAGGTCCGTACCGTCCCGTCGTCGGCCCACACCAGGAACAGGGTGCCGAGGACGACGCCCGCGGCGACCGCCGGGAACAGCCGCCACAGCGTGGGCCAGTGCGCGTGCCGCCGGTAGGTCGCCACGGCCAGTACGTCCCCGACGATGAGGAGGGGGAGCAGCACGCCGGTCGAGGCGCGGGCGGGCAGCACGGCGGCGAAGATCGCCAGACTGACCGTGTTGGCTCCGCTGACGGCGGTCTTCGAGAAGCCGACGAGCAGTGCCGCGGCGGCGAGGGCGGCGAACTCCCAGCCGGATATGTGCCAGAGCGTCATCGTGTTCATGCGGGGACCGATGCTATGCCCACGCATCTCGTCCCGGTGCGGAGCCTCCCGTCAGGCGCCGGCCTCCCGCCCGGACGGGATCAGGACCGCTCGACCAGGACCGCGCTGCCCTGGCCGACTCCGACGCACATGGTGGCCAGGCCGCGCCCGGCACCGGTGCGGCGCATCCGGTGCAGCAGGGTGGTGAGGATACGGGCACCGGAGCATCCGAGGGGGTGCCCCACCGCGATGGCACCGCCGGTCGGGTTGACCCGCTCCGGGTCGATGCCGAGCCGGTCCACGCAGGCCAGGGCCTGGGCCGCGAACGCCTCGTTGAACTCGGCCTCCTCGAGGTCGCCGACGCTCCAGCCGACCCGCGCCAGCGCCTTCTGCGTGGCGGGTACCGGGCCGATGCCCATGACGTCCGGGTCGACTCCCGCCGAGGCGCCCGCGACATAACGGCCCAGCGACTCCAGGCCGAGTTCGCGCAGGGCGTCCTCGCCGACCAGGAGCAGTCCGGCGGCCCCGTCGTTCATGGGCGACGCGTTGCCCGCGGTGACGGTGCCGCCCGGGCGGAACACCGGCTTGAGCCGGGACAGTTTCTCCAGCGAGGTGTCCTCGCGTACGCATTCGTCGGTGTCGACGATCACGCCGTCGGGGCGCTCCACGGGGAGCAGTTCGGCGTCGAAGTGGCCGTTCTTCCGGGCGTCCGCGGCGCGTTGGTGGCTGCGCAGCGCGAACGCGTCCTGGCGCTCACGGGAGACGCCGTGGCGGGCGGCGACCTCCTCGGCCGTCTCCCCCATCGACAGGAGTCCGTGCAGATCCTTCATCGCCGGGTTGACCAGCCGCCAGCCGAGCCGGGTGTCGACGGTCTCGATGCGGTGCGGCAGTGCCTCGTCGGGGCGGGGCAGGACGAAGGGGGCCCGGCTCATCGACTCGGAGCCGCCCGCGAGCACGATGTCGGCCTCGCCCGCGGCGATCGCCCGGGCGGCCGTGGTGACGGCTTCGAGGCCCGAGGCGCACAGCCGGTTGACGGTCGCGCCGGGCACGGTCTCGGGCAGGCCCGCGAGGAGGACGGCCATGCGGGCGACGTTGCGGTTGTCCTCGCCCGCCTGGTTGGCCGCGCCCCAGTAGACGTCGTCGATCCTGGCGGGGTCGAGCGCGGGCACGTCGGCGAGCAGACCGCGGATCACCGTCGCGGCGAGGTCGTCGGGCCGCACCCCGGACAGGGCGCCGCGCAGTTTGCCGATGGGGGTGCGGCGGGCCGCCGCGAAGTGGACAGGACGCACGACTGGACTCCTGACGGACACAGGGCCGACGGGATCGGCCATTAATTACCACCGCTAGTTTTTGACTATAGACCGCCGGACACGGGGTGGGTAGACGAACGTGGGCCACCCCGGGGGTGGCCCACGTCAGTACCGCTTCCGACTCGGCCGGACGGTGCCGGCGCCGGTCAGCTGGTGGTGAGGGCGGTGTCGTCGAGGACGAAGCTGGTTTGGAGGGAGGAGTCCTCGACGCCGTTGAACTTGAGGGTGACGGTGGTGCCGGCGAAGGAGGAGAGGTCGAAGGTCTTCTGGGTGTATCCGGTGGCCTTGTTGAGGTTGGAGTAGGTGGCGAGGGTGGTGGATCCGGCGGTGACGGTGAGCTTGTCGTAGGCGGTGCTGGTGGTGGTCTCCGCGGTGTCGATGTGGAGGTAGAAGGTGAGGCTGGCCTTGCAGCCGGCGGGGATGGTCACGGACTGGGAGAGCGTGTCGGTGTGGGTGGCGCCGTAGCCGTCGAGCCAGGCCTTGTAGGAGCCGCCGTGGGCGGCTTCACCGCTGTCGGTGGTGATGACACCGGTGGAGGCGGTCCAGGTGGTGTTGCCCGACTCGAAGCCCGGGTTGCCGAGCAGCTGCGCCGAGGAGCAGGTGCCACCGCCGCCCGAGGACACCGTCCAGGAGAAGGACGCGGTGCCGGTCGCTCCGGTGCTGTCCGTGACGGTGACCGTGGTGCTGTAGGTGCCCGCCGTGGTCGGGGTGCCGGTGATCGCGCCGGTGGAGCTGTTGATCGACAGGCCGGTCGGCAGCCCGCTCGCGGAGTAGCTCAGCGAGCCGCCGTTGGTGCTGCTGGCGGAGACCTGCAGACTCACCGCGGTACCGACGGTGGAGGACTGGCTGCCCGGGTTGGTGACGGTCACCCCGTTCGACGGCGGGGTGACGTGGCTGCCGACGTTGATGCCCGCGAAGGCGTTCGCCACCCCCGCGTACTGGGTGGAGTTGGCGCCGTACAGCGCGGTGGCGGCGTTGAGCGCGGCGGTACGGGCGGCGGCGTAGTTGGTGCTGGACGTCATGTACGTCGTCAGCGCCTTGTACCAGATCTGCAGGGCTGCGGCCCGGCCGATGCCCGCGACGGCGACACCGTCGGACGTGGGGCTGTTGTAGGTGACGCCGTTGATCACCTTGGTGCCGCTGCCCTCGGAAAGCAGGTAGAACATGTGGTTCGCCGGACCCGAGGAGTAGTGGACGTCCAGGTTGCCGACGCCGGAGTACCAACTGTCCGCGGAGCCGCCGTCCTTGCTCGGCTTGTCCATGTAACGCAGCGGCGTGCCGTCGCCGTTGATGTTGATCTTCTCGCCGATGAGGTAGTCACCGGGGTCGGAGGCGTTGTTGGCGTAGAACTCGACGCCGGTGCCGAAGATGTCGGAGGTCGCCTCGTTCAGGCCGCCGGACTCACCGGTGTAGTTGAGGCCCGCGGTGTTGGAGGTGACGCCGTGGCTCATCTCGTGGCCCGCCACGTCCAGCGAGGTGAGCGCGTGGGTGCTGCCCGAACCGTCGCCGTACGTCATGCAGAAGCAGCTGTCGTCCCAGAACGCGTTGACGTACGCCGTGCTGTAGTGGACGCGGGAGTACGCGGCGACACCGTTGTTCTTGATGCCGCTGCGGTTGAACGTGTTCTTGTAGAAGTCCCAGGTCATCTGGGCGCCGTAGGCGGCGTCGGCGCCGGCGGTCTGGGTGTTGGACCCGGCACCGGTGCCCCACACGTCGTCGGCGTCGGTCATCAGCGTGCCCGTACCCGACGTGCCGTTGTTGAGGCTGTACGTCTTGTGACCGCCGCGCGTGGTGTCGTACAGCTGGTACGTCGACCCGGACAGCGTGGTGTTGAGGGTGACCGTGCCGCTGTACTGGGTGTTGCCGGTACCGGTCTTGACGGCCTGGTAGCGGTAGAGCTCCTTGCCGGTGGTGGCGTCGGTGATGACGTGCAACTGGCTCGGGGTGCCGTCGTCCTGGAGTCCGCCGATCACGGTCTCCCAGGCAAGTTTGGGGGTGCCGCTGCCGGCCCAGATCACCTTGCGGGCGCTGTCGGTGGTGGCCTTCTCGGCGGTGAGGGACTTCGCGGCCTTCAGGGCCTTGCCCGCGGCCGCCGACTTGCTGAAGGCCGCCGTGGTCGAAGCGACCTTGATGACGTGCTTGTTGTTGAAGGTGCTGCTCACCGTGCCGGCCGCCAGCGAGGCCGGCGGGGTGTGCACGACCACGTCGCCGCCCAGTACCGGCAGGCCGGCGTAGGTGCGCTCGTAACGGGTGTGCACCGTGCCGTCCTGGTCCTTGACGACGTCCCTGACCACCAGCTTCTCCTTGGCACCGAGGCCGAGGGTGCCGGCGGTCGCCGTGGTCCTCTGCGCCGCGCTCTTCAGCAGAGCCGCGTGCTGGGCCGGGGTGAGCCGGGCCTCCAGTCCTCCGCTGCGCAACGGGCTGGGGTGGGGGGCGGCGGGCTTGGCGACCGCCGGAACCGTCTGTATGCCGACGGCCAGCAACGCGGCGGTGGCCGCGAGTGCTCCGGCTGCGGCCGCCTGACGGGGAATTCGTCTCACTCGTACTCCTACTGCTGCGGTCGCGGGGACGACCGGTGACAGCCCGGACAGACGGGATGTGCTGCCCGGGACGAGCTGAGCAGTGCGGTGCGGGGCCCCTGCGCAGGCCGTGGGGGCCTGTCCGGCAGGTGGAGGAAGAATGGCAGCTTGACGCATCCATGTCATGCATCGCCGGGGCATTCGAGGGTTAACCCTCGGCGGGACCGTCCGACGCGGGCGCCCGGGCCGCGCGCGGCCCGGGCGGAACGGCCACGGAGACCGCACGGAACGGATCCCGCGGCCCTGCGGCACCCGGACGAGACGAGCGGGGCGGCCGGGGCGGGGGCACGGCCCCGACGGCCGCACGGGCACACGGCCCCGATGACCGCACGGCCCCGACGGTCACACGGTCCAGACGGGCACATCGCCCCGACGGCCATGAGGCGGCACGGCCCGGACAGGAGCACGGCCCGGACGGGCACACAGCCCTGACGGCGGCACGGCCCCGACGGCCGCACGGCCAGGACGGCGGCACACCCCCGACGGGCACACGGCCCGGACGGCCACACGCCCCGGCCGAGCACACGGCTCGGACGGCCGCGCGGCCCGGATGGCGGCGCGGCCCGGACGGGCGGAGGATGGACGCGAAGGGCGGCGCACGGCCGGACCGGCCGGTACCGCCACGATGGAGGTCGTCACGGTCGGCCCGCCCGACGAGCGATGTGTTCGCGCCCGGGGTGTGCCCGTATCCGACCACCTCACCGGCCGTGAACCGGCCGTGGGAGCCCGTGAACCGGGCCCGCGCCGGTCCGATCCCGCCCGAACCGGTCGCGGGAGCCGGGAGCCCCGGAGCCGCCGGAATCCACCGCGCCGGGCCTGCCGTCCGACAGGGGCGCGCACCCGTGCGGATCAGGGCGCCGGGAGCGGGCCGGGTCCTTCGACCCCTCGTTCACCGGCCCGGTACTCCACCGTCCGCTCTGCCACCCGCCCGCCCACTCGTTTCACCCATCTGCCCGTCCGCCGCCGCGCGTTGCCGGGGGCCACCGCCACCGGCGTTCCGCGGCACCCGAATTCACCCGAGGCATGACGACGGAATATGCGAACGCGGAACGGGGTAACTCCGAAGAGCACGGCGACGCACCGGGCCGTGCCGGCCGGGGGAGATCTCCTTTCCCGGCAGTTCCCCTGAGGCACACGCCCGTTCCTCCAGGGCTGGGGCAGATGACTCCGCGGCGCCCGAGCCGGGCGGCGTGGAAGCCGGTCGTACGAGTCCAAGGAGGCGCAATGAACCGCCAGATCCGTATTCGTACCAGCCGCCGCACCACCACCGGACGTGACGTCAGGATGGAGATCGACCGGCGGACGCCTTCGGGGCGGATCCTCCCCTACTGATGCCGACTCCCCCTGTCGAGGGGCCTGTTCGGACGCGGGACGCGGAACGTGGCGGCGCGGGTCAGCTCGCGGTGCGGCGGATGCGTCCCGCGTAGCGTTCCTCCAGCACCAGGTTGCCCTCGAAGCCTCCGGGCACGTTGGCCGACACATAGACCGGCGGCGTGACACCCTCGGCCAGCAGGAGCGCGGCGGTCTCCGCGACCGCCATCTGCACGAGCATCACCCCGGTCAGCGTGGACAGAGCGCAGACGGCTCCCCCGCCGGGCAGTTCGAGCAGCGCGTCGCCGCGCGGCGCGGCGTTGTCCAGGACGACGTCGGCCAGATCGGCGAGTTTGTGTCCGCCCGGATGCGCGGCGGGCACCGCCCGTGTGTGGGCCAGCGAGGTGACGGCCAGGACACGGTGCCCCCGCTCCTTGGCGTGCAGGGCCATCTCCACGACCACGTTGTTGACGCCCGAGTTGGAGACGATGACGAAGAGGTCCTCGGGCCGCGGCTCCACGAGACCGTAGATCCGGGCGGCGACCCCGGACCTGCGCTCCAGCAGCGGGTCGGCCAGGACGTCCGGCCGCTCCCCGCCGTACAGCACCAGGTCGGCGATGCTCAGCCGGTTCGTGGGCACCAACCCACCGGCGCGGCCCGCGATTTCGAGCACCAGGGCCTGGGAGTGCCCGGTACCGAAAGCCTGGACGACACCCCCCGCCCGCACGCAGTCCGCGATCAGCGCGGCGGCACGCCGGACGTCGTCACGGGCGGACGTGGTGATGCCGTCGAGGACGGTACGGCTCTCGCGCGCGAAGCTGTCGGCGCTGACGGATCCTGCGGACACGTGACACTCCCCACCGGTGGATCGAACCACCACTTCATGCGTGCTTTCATGAATGACTCAACCATACCCTTCCTCCGGTCCCGTGATTCAAGCTGTCGGACGGACGATGGCTGATACATTCACGTGCGTTCGCGCCCCGGGCATCCCCCCGGCGGCCAGGACGTACGCGGAGCCGAGGAGATCGGGTAGGACATGGAACGGACCGGTGCCGGCAGCGGGCTTCCCCCGGTGGATGTCACCGCGCTGATCCGCACCGAACTGCCGCGGCTGACCGGCTCCCTGCGGAAGGTCGGCGAGCTCGTCCTCGCGGACCCGGCCGCCGTCACCCACTGCTCGGCCGCCGAACTCGGCCGCCGCACCGGCACCTCGCAGGCGACCGTCACCCGGTTCTGCCGAGCCGTGGGCCTCGACTCCTACCAGCACCTGCTGATCGCGCTGGCCCAGGAGCGCGGCCGGGGCGAGGTCTCGGACTGGGGGACCGCCGAGATCGGCTCGGACATCTCCCCCGACGACGGTCTCGAACGGGTCGTCGCCGTGGTCGGCAGCGCGGACCTGCGCGCGGTCCAGCAGACCATCGACCGGATCGACCTCGACGCGCTGGAGCGCGCGGCCCAGGCCGTGGCGCGCGCACGCCGCGTCGACGTGTACGGCGTCGGCGGCAGCGGCGCGGTGGCCCTGGAGACCGAGGTCCGGCTCTTCCGCATCGGCTGCGCGGTGCGCGGCTGGACCGAGGTGCACGCCGCGGCCACCTCCGCGGCCCTGCTCACCCCGGCCGACGTCGCCATCGGCATCTCCCACTCCGGGTCGACCCGCGAGACCATCGAGCCCTTCGAACTCGCCAGGGAGCGCGGCGCCACCACCGTGGCACTCACCGCGGACCCGCGCTCGCCGCTCGCCCGCGCCGCCGATGTCCGGCTGGTCTCCGCCTCGTCCGAGACCAGCTTCCGCACCGGAAGCATCGGCGCCCGTCACTCCGTCCTGGTGCTCATCGACTGCCTGTACGTACGGGTCGCGCAGCTGTCGTACGCGCGGGCCAGTGCCTCACTGACCCTGACCGGTCACATCGCCGGGCAGCACGCGGTCCCGTCCCGTCGCACCCGCTGAGCACTCCGGCGCCACGGCTGCCGCCGGACGCCGACCGCACACCGGACCGCAGACCGCCCCCTCGCCGGGGGACCGTGCAGGCTCCGCCGGACAGCCGGACAGCCGGTCAGGACGTCCCGGCGGCGTGCGACGGGGAGCCGTGGCCGAGCCGGGCCAGCGCCACCGCTCCCCGGCAGCCGTCCGCCACCCGGTCGACCGTCAGTCCCAGTCCCTCCAGCCGCCTCGTCAGGGGTGCGGCCAGCGGACCGTCCGGGCCGAGCAACCCGCCGGTGACGACGATCCGTTCACCCGGCCGGGGGTCCAACGCGCGCACCGCCGCCGTCAGATGGTCCACCGCCTCGCGCAGGATCGCCGTCGCGACCGGGTCCTTCCGCCGCGCCGCCTCGGCCACCAGCGGGGCGAGCCGGGCGAGCGCGACGGGCGGCTGCGCCATCACGGTGGGCAGCAGCCTCGTGCGGAAGGCCTCACGCCGCGCCCGGGACCAGCGCGATGCGCCGGCCGCCCCCCGCCCGGGCCCGTACCGCCGGGGCGCGCCGGCTCCCCCGGCTCCTTCCACCGCTCCCGCTCCTCCCCCATCGACCCCATCGGTCTCATGGGCCTCATAGACGCCATCGACACCCTCGGCACCCTCCAGGAGATCGGCGGGCAGCCCCAGGGCCAGCCCGACCGACCGGGCCAGCGTCGTCGGGTCGCCGCGCCCGTCCGCCATGCGCAGGGCCGCGCGCACCGCGCCGCGCCCGATCCAGAACCCGCTGCCCTCGTCACCGAGCAGCCAGCCGTCTCCGTCCACACTGACCGTGCAGCGACGGCCGCTGATCCGGGTCGCGGCCGCTCCGGTGCCGGCCACCAGGGCCAGCCCGTCGGCGGGCGTTCCGGGCGCGGACGCGAAGGCCGCCTCGATGTCGCTGCTCACCCCGACCGTCCGTGGTGCGACGCCGAGCCGCCGCTGCGCCTCGGCCAGGGCGGCGAGGGCGTTCAGCCGCCCCGGGTCACGGTCGGAGAAGCCCGGGAGATCCGGAGGGCCGGAGAGCTCCGAGGGGTCCGCGGAGCCCTCGTCCGAGGAGCCCGCGGCCGGGGGGCCGCTCGCGGCGCCCGCGAATCCGCCCACCACGGCCACGACACGGTCACGGTCCCGCTCCGGTACCGCCCGGCCGATGGCCTCGGCCAGGTGGTCGGTGAGCTGCGACAGCGGAACCGTCAGGGCGTTGCCGGGTCCCGCGGCGGCCTCGCCCAGGGTGCGTCCGGTCGCGGCGGACGCCAGAACGGCGCGGATGCGGGTGCCTCCGGCGTCCAGGCCGACCACGAGATCCTGGTTCGATTCATTACTCATCGGCGCCCATGGTGGTTGATGCATTCACCCAGGACAAGACCAGCGCATCCTCGGTTCCGCGGGCGGGCGCGCCTCGGCCGACGGGACGCCGTCGCCCGTGTCGAGTCGAGCGACACCCGCACATCCGGAGGGGTTGAAAGTATGATCAGCCAATGTCTGACATGACCGAGACCACGCCCGGCTGGCTGTCCCCCGACGAGCTCGAGATGGCGCGGGCCCGTATGCCGATCCTGTACGTCGAGGCCGTTCCGGTGCGCGTCGACGACAACGGCGAAGTCACCAGCATCGGACTGCTGCTGCGCATCGGGCCGGACGGGACCGTCAGCCGCACGCTCGTCTCCGGCCGCGTGCTGCACCACGAGCGGGTCCGTGACGCCCTGCTGCGTCATCTGGAGAAGGACCTCGGGCCGGTGGCGCTGCCCCGCATCCCCACCTCCCTGCAGCCCTTCACCGTCGCCGAGTACTTCCCGACGCAGGGGATCACGCCCTTCCACGACCCGCGCCAGCACGCGGTGTCACTGGCCTACATCGTGCCGGTGACCGGTGACTGCCGTCCCCGGCAGGACGCCCTCGACCTGGTCTGGTTCAGCCCGGAGGAGGCGTCGACGTCCGTCGTCCTCAACGAGATGCCGGGCGGTCACGGCGCTCTCCTCAAACAGGCCCTGGCCCATGTGGGCCGCCTGTCCTGAACCCGTCGGAGGCACCCCGGCCGGGTCGGCACCGACCCGGCCGGCCCCGGCACGACCGGGGTCGCGCGGCCGGAGCAGGCCCGGTCACCGGGGCCTTCGCAGGAAGAACTCGTTCCCGTCGGGGTCGCGCATCGGCACCCGGCCCCTGGCGTCCTCCCCGGTGCCGTCGCGCGTGGCGCCGAGCGAGAGCAGGCGGTCGGTCTCGGTCTCCGGGCCGAGGCCGGCGGGCAGCGCCAGTTCGAAGCAGATCCTGTTCGGGCCCGTCTTCGGCGCGACCGGAGGACCACCCCAGGTGATCTTCGTGCCACCGTCCGGCGACTGGATCGCCGTCTCCTCGTCCTGGTCCCAGACCAGAGGCCAGCGCAGCGCCTCGCTCCAGAAGTGTCCGACCCGCTGCGTCCCGTCGCAGGCCAGCGCTCCGATACGGCCGGTGTCGGCGAGGAACCTGTTGCCCGCCTCGATCACACAGAACTCGTTGCCCTCCGGGTCGGCGAGCACCACGTGCTCCTCGTCGGGGAGTTGACCCACGTCGAAGTGGTCCCCGCCGAGTTCCAGCGCCCTGGCCACCGTCCGCAGCTGCTCCTCCGGCGAGGCGCTCGTCAGGTCGAAGTGCGCCCGGTTCCGGCCGGTCTTCGGATCCCGGACCGGCAGGAAGCGGATACGGAACCCGGTGGCGTCGGGAGGCAGGAGCTCGGCCTCGCCGTTCGGGCCCTCGACGGACTCCAGATCCAGGACCCCGGACCAGAACCGGGCCAGGTCCGACGGCCGGCTCGCGTCGAAGCAGATCGCGAACAGTCGACTGGTCATCCCGTGCGTCTCCGATCCACTGACGGCGGTCACGCCGCGTCCCGCCCGGCGTGTGCAGCCTAGGGCTGACCGGGCGGCGTCCGCATGCGGATTTCCGTCGTGGAGCACGGGGTTCGGTGGATCCCGGGACCCTCGTCGCGCCGGACGGCACCGGCGTCGCCCGCGGCCCCGGACCGCGGGAGCGGCCGTGGCGGCGCACCGCCACGGCCTCCCCGCACCCGCCGTCCCGTGGACCGGGGCGGGCACGGACGCCCGCCGGCCCGCGCGGGGCTCGTCGGGCGCCGCCCCGCACTCCGTGCTAGCCGGTCACCGGCTGGAGCTTGGCGCGGAAGTGCCGCAGGATCGGGGACTGCTCCACGATCCGGTAACCGCGCACGGACTCCGCGGACTTGGCGATCCGTTCCAGGGTCCTGCCGACATGGTCGTAGTGGCTGCGGGTGTAGACGCGACGCGGCAGCGCCAGCCTCACCAGCTCGTACGGCGGGCTCTTGACCGGGTTCCCGTCCTCGTCCTCCTCGCCGAGGTAGAGCGAGCCGAGTTCGGCCGAGCGGATGCCGCCCTCCAGGTAGAGCCGGCAGGCCAGGGCGTGTCCGGGGTACTGGTGGGGCGGTATGTGGGGCAGCAGCCGTCCCGCGTTGAGGTACAGGGCGTGCAGGCCGGGCGGTTCGAGGATGTCGACGCCCGCGGCGCGGACGCGCTGGGCGAGATGGTCGGCGCTCTCGGCCCGTTCCGCGAGGTACGAGGGTTCGGTCACCTCCTGCAGGCCCTGGGCCATCATGTCGAGGTCACGCCCGGCGAGACCGCCGTAGGTGGGGAATCCCTCGGTGGCGATCAGGAGGAGTTCGCACTTCTGGGCGAGCTCCGGGTCGTTCAGGCCGATGAAGCCGCCGATGTGGACGATGCCGTCCTTCTTGGCGCTCATCACACAGCCGTCGGCGAGGCGGAAAGCTTCTTCCGCGACCTGCCGCGGCGTGTGGTTGCGGTAGGCCTCCTCGTGCCGGGTGACCAGCCAGGCGTTCTCGGCGAACCGGGCCGCGTCCAGGATCAGCGGGACGGAGTGCCGGCGGCACAGTTCCGACGTCCGCCGCAGGTTGTCCATGGAGACCGGCTGACCGCCGCCGCCGTTGTTGGTGATCGTCATGACCACCGCCGCGACGCGGGAGCCGGTCGACTCGCCGAGCGCCTGTTCCAGGGCCGGCAGATCGATGTTCCCCTTGAACGGCTCCCGGCTGTCGAGGTTCCGGGCCTCGGGGCAGGGCAGGTCGCGGGCCACGCAGCCGTTCAGCTCCACGTTGGCCCGGGTGGTGTCGAAGTGCGTGTTGGACAGGACCGTGTCGCCGGGTTCGAGGAGGTTGGAGAAGAGGATGCGTTCCGCCGCGCGCCCCTGGTGGGCCGGGAGTATGTGCTCGTAGCCGGTCAGTTCCGAGACCGTCTCCCGGAAGCGGTAGAAGGAGCGCGAGCCCGCGTAGGACTCGTCACCGGCCATGCCGACGGCGAGCTGTGCCGAGGACAGGGCGCCCGTGCCCGAGTCGCTCAGCAGATCGATGGTCACCTCGTCGGCACGCAGGTCGAAGAGGTTGTAGTGAACCCGTTCGATGGCCGCCTTGCGCTGCTGGGGCGTGGTGAGCGGAATGGGTTCGACGACTTTGATCCGGTACGGCTCCATCCTGATTTCTGCTCCTGCCTTTCCGTGTCCTACTGAGTGGAGGGTGTCGCGCGGCCCGGTCCGGGCCGCGTCGGGGGGAGGGAACGGCTGGTGGCGCGGCCGGGCGGGCAGCGGCGGCCGCACGGCGTACGCCTCGGCGGAGAGGTACGCGGTGACACGTGGCGGCCGGTTCCGTTCGTGGACCAGCGCCAGGTAGGCGATGAGGCCGACGCCGTCGTGCAGCGGTCGTGAGCCGACGGCGGCCAGCGACCGGTCGAGCGCGGTGGGGTCCATGCCGTGCCGGCGGAGCACGGCGGTGGCCCGGGCGTGCGCCTCCCCGTCGTGCCGGACGTAGTCCCGGACGGGTACGTGGAGGGTGAAGCCGCTCGGCAGACCGGTCACCGCCTCCGTGAAGGAGTGGCAGGAGAGCACCGGCCGTCCCGTCAGCCGGACGGCCTCCCCCGGACCGGAGTTCCGGTCCGTCCTCTCCAGGCCCGCCGCGGTCCGGAAGAACTCCTCGACGGTCTCCCGCCCCGGGCCGGCGTCACTTCGGGACAGCGAGCCGACGTCGGCGGCCGACGCGTCCCGGTGGGTGACGTAGACCTTCACCCGGGGTGTCTCCCAGTCGCCCAGGTCGAGGGCGAGGAAGGGGTAGCCGTCGGCCGGGGGCAGTGCGTCGAACGCCCGCGGGTGGCCGAGTCTCTCCAGAGCCGTACGGAGGGTCCCGGCGGCCCGGTCCGCCCCGGACGCCGCGGGGTTCAGATAGATCTTGACCTTGGGGACCCCGCCGGGAAGCAGTTCCAGGGCGATCCACAACGCCAGCGGGCCCTGGGGGCCGGGAGGGAGGAACAGGTCCTCCAGCCCGTCGAGCCGGTCGGTGGAGAAGCCCCATCGCTCGGCCATGGCACGGACGACACGCAGTCCGGCACGTCCCTGCTGCTCCAGGGACCCGGCCGCGTATCCCGGTTCCAGCAGCACCCGCAGCGTCGGGGGTGCGTCGGGGACCAGGGCGAGGGAGTACTCGACCGGCGTGTGGTCGTCGGAGAGGAAACTCGGGTGGGGCGGCGGCCGGTCCAACGGACGCTCCGCACCGCTGCCCAGACAGTCCGTCAGGACACGCGCGTAGATCTCGGCGTCGGACCGGTCCAGTCCCACGACTCGGCACAGCCGCCGTAACTGGTCCGACACGAAGGTGCCCAGGGGCTGGGTCGCCAGGATCTGTCCACCGCTGAGACGGGAGGAGATCACAGGCAACCCTCCCGCGGCGCGACGGAGTTCGCGGGACACGGGTGGGGCGGGACGGAGGCCCGGCCGGAGCGGGGCTCCGCGGAGCGGGCAAAAAGATACCCGCCTGTGCGGGCGGGTATCTCGCCTTCCGGACTGTGCGAGGTGCTGCGTATGGCCCGGCGGAGACGGGAGTTGCTCCGCGGGGCCGGTCGTCGGGGGCGATGGGATGCTGCGGGGTGCTGAGCTGAAGTGGCGTCGGTGGACGAGGGCTCCACGACACCTCCTTTAACTTGTGTACAACACGGCCGCGCTCTTCCCTACCCCCACGGTTGAACGTTCATGCTGTGCGTGGATGTCGCCGCCTGTTGCGTAGCTCACGCCTTCCACCACGAAAGGAACGAACTCCACAGGCCGCCGCGGTCGTGCCGGCCCGGTGCGCCGCCCTGGTCACCGCGGGCCGCGGTCTGCGGCTGGGGCTGCGCGTCCGCCTGCCGTGCCGCCCGGACCGGGTGGAAACGGGCCGGGAGCGCGGCCAGGGCACGGTTGAAGGGGCCGGGCCGCCAGGTCAGGCTGTCCTCGGGGACGGCCAGTTCGACATCGGGCAGCCGGTTGAAGAGGTTCTCGATGGCCGTCACGGTGATGAGCCGCGCCGGGTCCTTCGCCGGGCAGGCGTGCGGTCCGGCGCTCCACGCGAGGTGGGACCGGTTGCTGGCGGCATGGCGGGACGCCGCGAGCGCGGGATCGGCGTTGGCCGCCGCGAAGCTGACCAGGACCAGATCGCCCGCCGCCAGCTTCTGTCCGGCGAACTCCATGTCGGTCGCCGGGTAGTGCGGTGCGTAGTTGGCCATGGGCGGGTTCTTCCACAGCGTGGTGTCGATCGCCTCTTCGATCAGCCCGCCCGCCGCGTACCGGTCGTCGGTGAGCAGCAGGTGCAGGGTGTTCGAGATGAGGTTGCGCAGCGGTTCGGCGCCGGCTCCCAGCAGCAGGACGAGCTGGTGTGCCATCTCCTCGTTGGTCAGCGCGGCCTGATGCTGCATCAGCCAGGAGGTGACGTCGTCGCCCGGGCGGGACCGCTTGAGCGCGACCAGTTCGCCCACCGCCTGGGACAGGACCTCGTTCGCCTTCTCGGCGTTCACACCGTCGAAGATGCCGGAGATGCCGAACAGGACACGGTCGCCGATCTCCGCGGGGCAGCCGAAGAGTTCGTTGAAGACGAAGAGCGGCAGCAGCTTGGCGTAGTCGTTGAGCAGATCGGCCGAACCGCGCGTGCTGAACTGCGCGATGAGGTAGTTCGAGACCCGCTCGGCACTCTGGCTCAGCCAGTGCGAGTCGACCCGCGCGAAGCTGTCCGTGACGGCCTGCCGCAGCCGCATGTGCTCCGCGCCGTCGCTGAACATGCAGTTGGGCCGGTACACCAGGAGCGGGAGGACCGGGCTGTCCGGGCTGATCACGCCGTCGTTGAGGTCACGCCAGCGGCGCGAGTCCTTGCGGAAGGCGCCCGCGTTCTGCAGCAGTTGGAGCGCCGCCGAGTAGTCCGTGACCAGGGTCGCCTCGACACCGGGGGCGAGTTCGACCGGCGCGGTCGGCCCGTAGTGCCGCATGTACTCGTAGTAGGCCCCCGGATCGGCCGCGAACTCCGGTCCGTGCAGCGGCACCGGCTCACCCGTGGCGTGCGCCGGGCAGCCGGGCGGCGGCACGGGAACGGTCGAATCAGTGTTCATTCTTGCTCCTAGCGGGCACGGTCCTGCAGATAGTGGACGAGGGTGATCAGAGCGCTGGCTGATGAGTTCTCGTCACGCGCGTCGCAGGTGACGACCGGGGTGTCGGGCAGCAGGTCCAGCGCCTCACGCAGCGCGCGCTCCTCGCGCACCGGAGTGCCGTCGAAGCGGTTGACGGCGATGGCGTAGGCCAGTCCGTACTGCTCGATCAGGTCGATGACGGCGAAGGAGTCCGCCAGCCGCTCGGGGTCGACCAGCACGAGCGCGCCGAGCGCGCCGCGCGCCATGTCCTCCCACATCTGCACGAACCGCTGCTGCCCCGGCGTACCGAACAGGTACAGCACGACGTGATCGCTGATCGTCAGGCGCCCGAAGTCCATGGCGACCGTGGTGGTGGTCTTGCCGCGGACGCCCTTGAGGTCGTCGATCTCCTCGCCGGCCTGCGTCATCGTCTCCTCCGTCGACAGCGGAGGGATCTCGGACATCGTCCCGACGAAGGTGGTCTTGCCGACCGCGAAGTGCCCGACGATCAGGATCTTCACGGCGGTCTGCGCCGCTCCGCCGCGGACGTAGGCCTTCTCATCCAAAACGGGCCCGGAGACCATCCAGCACCTCCTGAAGTATCTGCTCGTCGACCAGGCGGGCGCGCGCCACCGGCGCGCGCGTGATGAGGTAACCGCCCTCGGCCAGGGCGTTGAGGAGGATCTTCACCACGCCCATGGGCAGGCGCATGTGGCCGGCGATCTCGGCGACCGAGAGGTAACCGCCGGAGCACATCTCCAACAGGCTCTGTTCCTCGGGAGAGAGCCGGGTCCGCCGCTGGGGGTGGTCGGCGGCGGCCGTGACCAGGGTGATCAGCGAGAACTGGTCGCCCTCGGGGAGATCCCGGCCGTTGGTGATGACGTACGGCCGCACTAACTCCGCGGCCTCGGGCTCCTGCTTGTCGGAGTCGGTCACGGGCGTGCGCCGATGTTCTCGCGCGGCGGTGTCGTCAGCGCCTTGCCCAGCTGGCCGACCAACTGCTGCATGCGGAAGGTGATGTCCGCCATGTCGATGTCGGTGGAGGCCGAGACCGCGAGGTAGGCGCCGTCACCGGCGGAGATGAGGAAAACCCAGCCGCCGTCGAACTCGACCAGCGTCTGACGCCACTTCAGGTCGGTCCCGTCGCAGAAGAAGCCGATCGAGCGGCTCAACGACTGCACGCCGCTCATCGCGGCGGCCACGGTGTCCGCGTGGTCCCTGCCGACCCCCTTGGAGGAGGCCATCAGGAGCCCGTCGGCGGAGACCAGGACCGCGTGCAGAGCGCCGGGAATCTCCAGGACGCCGTCAAGCATCCATGACAGATCGTTGTTCACGAAACCTCATGCCCTTCGCTGCTTGCCTCATGTGCGTTGCTCGTCCGGTCCGCGGGGTCCGGGTGCGCGGCGCGACCGGTCTGGGTGCCTCGCTGGAAGGCACCCATGATCGACGCGGTCTCCTCCTCGGAGCGGGCCGGCGCGCTCGCGGTGTCGGAACTCTGCGGCACGATGGCCATCGCCCGCCTGCGGCGGCGCTTGGGCAGTCCGTCGGCGGTCGTCGACGCGGCGACGACGGGTTCCGGACTGCTCGGGTTCAGCGAGGGAACAGTGCTCACGGTCTGCGCCCGCTCCTTCGGTTGCGGCATGCTGGTGAGCAGCTCGTCCGGCAGCAGCACCACGGCCCGCACACCTCCGTAGGGGGAGGTGGAGTCGACGGACACCGTGAAGCCGTAGCGCTCGCAGAGCACACCGATCACCGCGAAGCCGAACTGCGGAGGATTGCCGAGCCCGGACACACCCGAGGCCCGCTCACTCGAAAGAAGTTTCGCCGCCCTGGTCTTCTCCTCCTCGTTCATGCCGACACCGGCGTCGTCGACGACGATGCAGATGCCCTTGGGCACGGCGCGGACATTGATCTCGACCGTGGATTCCGGCGCGGAATAGCTGGTGGCGTTGTCGAGGAGTTCGGCGAGCGCGAGTGCCACCGGTTCGACCGCCCGGCTGGTGACCGCGAAATCGACCTGCGAGAGAATCTCGACCCGCTGGAAGTGCCGGATCCTGCCCTGTGCACTGCGGACCACGTCGTAGACGGAGGCGATATCGCGCTGCCGTCCCAGCCAGCCTTCGCAGAGAACGGCGATGGACTGGGCGCGCCGACCGAACTGCGAGTTCATGTGGTCGATTTCCAGGAGGTCCTGGAGGATGAGCGACTCGCCGTACTTCGTCTGCAGCTTCGAAATCGCGAGCTGCTGTTCGCCGGCGAGGCCCTGAAGGGTACGCATCGCCGACTTGAGCGCCGTTCTCGTTGATTCTTCGGCTTGTTCCTGAGCCTTTTTCACCGAGGCGGAATACTGATTCTCGAGCTCAGCGTAGTGATCCTTGAGCCCTTGATTCTCCTGCTTTAAACCACGTGCCGCCCGCTGTCCACGGATAATGGCGGCAGCTGCAAGCGGAGTCCCAGCGATTAGAGCCCAGAGAGCCGGGTCCTGTATGTATTGCGTCATAAGACTCTCTTCAAGCGACTGGCAGCCAGCTACTGAATTCCCGTCAGCACGGCGGGCCCGGAGCCCACTGCGCAGGGATTACCGCCCGGGCCGCACTGCTGGCCGGAAAAGTCGTTTTGTGCCCGTAGCCCGCTCGGCAAGTGCGGCGATCGTATCATCGCCGCAAGTCATGACGGACCGTCAATATGGGGAGCACTTGCAAACATTGACGGTCGATCAGTTACCCGTACACCCTCCGGCCATGCGGGATTCCTTCCCCGATCAGCCCCCTGCCCCACATCAAGGGGTGATATCCGAAAAGGATGCTCTGTCGCTTTCGTCAACGGGTGCCCGGAGTGGACGCGAAAAAGCTCGGAGGCCGTCTTCTCATCGCTGAGAAGACGGCCTCCGAGCTACGACTTCAAAAGTCGGGACGACAGGATTTGAACCTGCGACCCCTTGACCCCCAGTCAAGTGCGCTACCAAGCTGCGCCACGTCCCGTTGCCCGCCTGACCTGGGGTTTCCCCCTGGCCGAACGTGCACCGAAACAATACCGCACTCGCACCCGTGGTCGCGCACCCCTTTCCTCGGAGCCGACGCGCCCCCGGGCCCGCCCTTGACCTCAACCTTGGTGGAGGTTGCACGCTCGTCCTCATGACGATCACGAGGGAACGCGAGCACGGCTACCAGGACCTGCCCCGGCTGATGGGGCTGATGACCGGCGACGAGAAGCACGGACCGGCGGCGACCTCCACCCTCGACGTGCTGTGGGTGCTCTACGACCGCGTGCTGCGGGTCACGCCCGAGCGGCGGGACGATCCGTCGCGCGACCGGTTCCTGCTCTCCAAGGGGCACGGGCCGATGGCGTACTACGCGGTGCTGGCCGCCAAGGGGTTCCTGCCCGTCGATTGGCTGCCGGATTTCGGCTCGTACGACTCGCCGCTCGGGCACCACCCGGACCGGGTGCTGGTGCCGGGCGCCGAGATCGGCAGCGGTTCGCTCGGGCACGGGCTCCCGATCGCTGTCGGCACCGCGCTCGGCCTGCGCGCGCGGGGGCTCGACGAGCCGCGGGTCTGGGTGCTGACCGGCGACGCGGAGCTGGACGAGGGCAGCAATCACGAGGCGATCGCCTACGCCGGGCCGGCCGGGCTCGACCGGCTGCACAGCGTCGTGGTCGACAACTCGTCGGCCAGTCATGCCCGGCCCGGTGGTATCGCCGCGCGGTTCGAGGCCGCGGGCTGGTCGTCCCTGACCGTCGACGGCCGGGACCACGAGGCGCTGTACGCCGCCTTCACCGCGTCCCATCCGGGCCGGCCGCACGTCGTCGTCGCCCGCGTCGAGCCGAAGCTCGGCTGAACGGCGTCCCGGCACGCGGCCGTCCCGGCCCGGACCCCGCCACTGGTCACCCCGCCACCGGTCACACCGCCCGCGGTCCCCCGCCCTGGGGACCGTGCCGGCCCCTCCGTCCGTACGTCACCGAAAGGACCACCCCCATGGACACCATGCGCGACCGTTTCGCCCCCGTCGTGTCCCGACTCCTCGACGAGGACCCCCGGGTCGCGGTCGTCCTGGCCGAGATCGGCAAGGACGGCTTCACGGAGGCCATGACCAGGCATCCGGAGCGGGTGATCAACGTCGGGATCCGCGAACAGCTCCTCGTCGGGGCCGGCGCCGGTCTGGCGCTCACCGGGCTGCGGCCCGTCCTCCACACCTTCGCCGCCTTCCTCGTCGAGCGTCCCTTCGAACAGGTGAAGCTCGACCTCGGCCATCAGGACGTGGGCGCGGTGCTGGTGAGCGCCGCCGCGTCCTTCGACTGGCCCGCCGGGGGCTTCACCCACATGGCACCCGGCGACGTGGCCCTGCTCGACACGCTGGACGGCTGGACCGTCCATGTCCCGGGCCATCCGGACGAGGCCGAGACCCTGCTGCGGCACGCGGTCGCCGCCGGCGACGACAGGGTGTACGTACGGCTGTCGGCGCAGTCCAACGCGCAGGGCCGCCCGGTCGACGGGGCACGGCTGCACACGGTCCGCGAGGGGCGCGGCGGCGTGGTGGTCGCGGTCGGGCCGATGCTCGACGCGGTGCTCGACGCGACGGAGGGCCTCGACGTCACCGTGCTCTACGCCACCACCGTCCGTCCTTTCGACGCGGCGGGGCTGCGCCGTGCGACGGAGGCCGCGGGCACCGACGTCGTCCTCGTCGAGCCCTGCCTCGCGGGCACGTCCACGGCCACGGTGGCCGACGCGCTCGCCGACGTGCCCCACCGCGTGCTCGCCCTCGGTGTCGGCCGCCGCGAACTGCGCAAGTACGGAACCGTCGACGAGCACGTGGCCGCGCACGGACTCGACAGCGGGTCCCTGCGGGAGCGGATCGGGGGGTTCCTGCGCGGCGCCGGGGCCGCGTGAGCGACCGGCACCACGCCCCGGGCCACGCGTGACCGGCGGTCCGGGGTGGGCGGGACGCGGGGGCCGGGCGCCCGGACCGCTCACGAGGGGTGCCACCGTCAGCCCGAGCAGGGCCCCGACGGCGGCCCGCACGGCTCGAATGGGGACTCAACGGCGGCCCGCACGGCCCGAGTCGGGACGCCAGGGCGCCCCGTGCGCGCCGGGTCGGTACTCAACGACAACCCGCGCCACACGAGTCGGGGCTCAACCACAGCCCGCGCGGCCCAGGGCTGGGGCTCAACGGCAGCCCGCCCCCTACGAGTCGGGGCTCAACCACAGCCCACGCGGCCCAGGCCGGGACTCAACGGCAGCCCGCCCCCCACGAGTCCGGACTCAACCACAGCCCACGCGGCCCGGGGCCGGGACTCAACGGCGGGCGCCGCGCGGGGGCGTACGCGGGGGCGATGTCAGGTCGGCGCGCGGCAGGTTGCGGATCGCGGGCACCAGGAGCAAGGCCGTGCAGACGCCCAGGGTCATCACCCCGGCCACCAGAAGGACGTGGTCGGCACCGAGGACCGTCGCGGCCGGACCCGCCAGGGCCTGGCCGAAGGGCATCATCGCCAGGGAGCCCGCGACGTCATAGGCGTGGATGCGGTTGAGGACGTCCGGAGCGACCTGGGTCTGCACGCTGGTCGCCCACATCACGGCCCAGAACGACATGCCCGCGCCGGCGACCACCGCTCCGGCCGACATGGCCGGGACTCCGAGGCCCGCGCCGACGCAGGCGGGGAAGCACGCGAAGGCGAACAGGGCCACCGAGCCGGCCCGCAGCATGTGGCGGGGACGCAACCGCAGGGCCAGCAGCCCGCCGACGACGGTGCCGGCGCCGAGCGCGGAGTTGACCAGGCCGTAGGCGCTCGCGCCGTGCTGCCGGACCACCTCCGTGGCCACCAGGGGCGCGGTGGGGCCCGAGATGAAGAGCATGTACGCGCACCAGATGAGGATGACGCCCCACAACCAGGTCCTCGCCCTGAACTCCCGCCAGCCCACGACGAGATCACCACGGAAGGTGCCGCCGTGCGGACGGGTTCCGGGCGCGGCCGCCGGGAGCCGGAGCAGGAGCAGGCACAGCGCGCTCAGCGCGTAGGTCCCCGCGTGCGCCGCGAAGACCCCGCCGGCCGAGGAGAACGCGACCAGCAGTCCGGCGAGGGCGGGACCCGCGAGCTGCGCCGCGGACTCGGCGATCCGGATCGCGCCGTTCGCCCCCTGTACGTCGGCCGCCAGGCGCGGCACCGTGCTGGCGACGCCCGGCTGGAAGACGGCTCCGGCCGCTCCGTTGACCGCGCCGATGGCGCAGATCTGCCAGAGGACGACGTGGCCGGCGAAGAAGAGCCCGGCGGCGAGCGCCTGGGTGACCAGGCGTACGAGGTCGGCCCCGATCATCAGTCTGCGGGTGCTGAACCGGTCGGCGATGACCCCGCCGAAGATCACCAGCCCGGCGAACGGGGCGGCGGACGCGGCCATCGCGAGGCCGATGGCCCCCGCTCCGTAGCCGTGCTGGAGCAGTCCGGCGGCGAGCGCCACCGGGAGCATGGTGTCCCCGAGCCGGGCGAGGGCCCGCGCGACGAAGAACAGCGCGAAGTCCCGCGACCAGACCGGTGCGAGGCCGGTCGTGACGGCGGAACGGTGCGGGCCGGGGCCCCTCCCCCTGCCGTCGCCCCCCGTCGCGTCCTGCGCGCCCTTCGCGTCCTCGTCGGCCCGCGATCCGGACCGCGTCGGCTCACCCTTCGGTGACGTCCCGTACATCCCGCCCGTGCCCCTCACCCGCGGTCGCCCCGCGGCTCCCCTCCGCGAACCGGGCGCCCTGCCTCCGCTCCGGCATCCGGATCATGTCACGCGCCACGACGGGTCACGGAGGGATTTTCACCGCTCCGCGGGGAGCCCCAACGCCGGGTGGGATTCGAGCAGTCGGGGCGGGGCCGCCTGCCGCCAGGAGTCGGCGAGGATGTCCCGCAGCTCCTCGTCGTCCTCCAGCGCGGCGAGCCGGACCCGGACCCAGGCGAAGCCCGCCTCATGGCCCGCGATCCAGAACTTCCGGGGCTCGGCGAGGACGAGTTCGTCCCGCTCCTCCTTGGGGCAGCGCACGGCGATGGACGTCTCCTCCTCGGGCAGGGTGGCGAACATCTTCCCCGCGACCCGGAAGGTGGGCATGCTCCAGGCGGTCTTCTCCGTCGTGTCCGGCAGGGACAGCGCGATCCGGCGTACGTCTTCGGCGTTCGGCGACATGACGGAAACGGTAGCCAACGCCACCGACAGATGGGCGCTGACCTGCGCGATCAGCGGGCGTCCCGGCGGCGCAGGTCGGTTCCGCCCTCCCGGCCGCGGGAAGCACGGGCGGACCACCGCCGCCCCACGTCGCACCGCGCCGCCTCACACCGCCGCGGCCGCGGCACCCAGCCGTTTGTAGAAGACGGTCGTCGGGCACAGCACGCCCGCGGGAGTGGTCGCGTAGTCCGGTATCGCACCGAGCCGGGTCCAGCCCGCGGACAGGTAGAGGGTCTCGGCCGGGCTGTCGGTCTCCGTGTCCAGGTGCAGGAGGGTGATCCCGGCCTCCGCCGCGGCACCCTCGGCGGTGGTGAGCAGGGTGCGGCCGAGTCCCCGGCCCCGCCCGTCGGGGTGCACCATCAGCTTCACCAGTTCGGCGCGGTGGCGGCTGTTGGCCTTGTCCGGGAAGGCGAGACCGACCGTGCCGAGCACCCGGTCCGCGCTCCGCGCCACCCACACCGCGAGACGGCCGGCCGCCACCCCGGCCGCACGCTCCTCCCACCAGGCCACGGCCGCCGCACGGCCGAGCGGCGCGAGGAAGCCGACGGAGGCGCCGCCGTCCACGGTGGCAGTCAGCAGGTCCGCCAACTCCCCGACGTGGGAGAGGAGTCCGGTGGCGTCGAGCCGGGAGACGGCGGTCACGGGGCCACCACCACCAGCGCGTACCGCACATCCCGCGGGCCGGGGCAGCGGAAGCGGGTCGGGCCCCACACCCGCAGCCGGAGGCAGTCGCCGGTGGCGAGGCGGTGTGCGACGTCCCGCGCCGTCACCTCCAACGACCCGTCGAGCACCCAGATGTGCTGCTCCAGACCCGGCACCGGAGGCCGGTCGTACGCGATGTCGGCGCCGGCCGCGAGCCGTCCCTCGACCAGCTCGCCGCGCAGCCCCGGGTGCGGGGGCGACACCGACCGCCGTACGAAACCGGAGGCACCGTCCGTCCAGACCGTCTGGTCGGCCGCCCGCACCAGCCCGGCGGGTTCCGCCTCGACCTCGCTGAGCAGCTGCGACATGGTCCGGCCGTACACGGCGCACAGGCGGTTCAGGAGGGAGGCCGTGGGGCTGATCTCGGCGCGCTCGGCCCGGGACAGCGTGGAGCGGCTGACACCGCTGTGTTCCGCCAGTTCCGCGAGCGACCAGCCGTGTTCGGCCCGCAGCTCGGCGAGCCGCGCGCCCAGCCGGACGTCTACGGCTTCCTGCACCTCGTTTCCCATATTCGAGATATTATCCCAGATGCGAAACGACGCCGGGCGGGTGGGGCGCGGACGTCACTCCACGGTGGCGGCCCGGGCCAGCGCGTCCAGAACCGGGCGGATCAGCGGATGCCCCTCCGCGCCGCGCCGTACGGCCGCGAAGACCCGGCGGGTGGGCGCGATCCCGTCGACCGGGCGCACGACCACGCCCGTGAGGTCCATGCCGATCAGGGCCGAGCGGGGCACCAGCGCCACGCCCGCGTCGGCGGAGGCGAGGGCGACGACGGCGCGGAAGTCGTCCGAGGAGTGTTCGAGACGCGGTTCGAATCCCGCGTTCTCGCAGGCCAGGACCACCACGTCATGGCAGGGATTGCCGGGGTACTGGCCGATCCAGGGGTCCTTTGCGAGCTCGGCGAGCGGCACCTCCCCGGCGTCGGCCAGGCGGTGGGTGACCGGGACCACCGCGTCGAACGGCTCCGCGTAGAGGGGCACGTGGGTCAGCCGGGGGTCGTCCGCGGCCGGGGCGCCCCGGTACTCGACGGCGACCGCGATGTCGACCTGCCGGTCGAGCACCATCGGCAGGCTGGCGTCACCCTCGGCGTCCTGCACTCGGACCTGGATCCCGGGTGCGGTGACGGCGAGGCGGGTGAGCGCGGGAGCCACCACGAGGCCGATGCCGGTCGCGAAGGCGGCGACGGTGACCGTGCCCGCGGAACCCGAGCTGTAGGCCGCCAGCTCGGCCTCGGCCCGCTCCAGCTGGGCCAGTACCGCGTGGGTGTGGCCGAGCAGGATCTCGCCGGCGGGCGTCAGTCGTACGCCCTTGGCCCCCCGCTCGACGAGCCGGTGCCCGGTCTCCTGCTCCAGGGCGGTCAGCTGCTGGGAGACCGCCGACGGTGTGAGATAGAGCGCGGCGGCAGCCGCCGTCACGGTGCGGTGGTCGGCCACCGCACGGAGGATGTGGAGCCGCCGCGCCTCGATCATGTGACCGATTCTCTCAGGTCACAGGCGACTTTCAGCCGTCGAGCTCCGCCCGCGCCGCCACGAACGCGTCCACCGCGCGGTGCACGTCGTCCGTCGAGTGCGCCGCGGACAGCTGCACCCGGATGCGGGCCTTGCCCTGCGGGACCACCGGGTACGAGAAGCCGATCACGTACACGCCGCGCTCCAGGAGCAGTTCCGCCATGCGCCCGGCGACGGACGCGTCACCGATCATCACCGGCGCGATCGCGTGGTCGCCGGGGAGGATGTCGAAGCCCTCGGCGGTCATCCGGGAGCGGAACAGCGCGGTGTTCTCGGCCAGCCTCTCGCGCAGGTCGCCCGCCGACTCCAGGAGGTCGAGGACCTTGAGGGAGGCCGCCGCGATCACGGGGGCGAGCGTGTTGGAGAAGAGGTAGGGGCGCGAGCGCTGGCGCAGCAGGGCGACGATCTCGGCGCGGGCCGCGACATAGCCGCCCGAGGCACCGCCGAGCGCCTTGCCGAGGGTGCCGGTGATGATGTCGACGCGGTCCATGACGCCGTGCAGCTCGGGCGTGCCCCGGCCGCCGGGGCCGACGAAGCCGACGGCGTGCGAGTCGTCGACCATGACCATCGCGTCGTACCGGTCGGCGAGGTCGCAGATCTCCTGGAGGGGGGCGACGTAGCCGTCCATCGAGAAGACGCCGTCGGTGACGATCAGCCGGCGCCGGGCGTCCGACGCGTCCTTGAGCTGGGCCTCCAGGTCGGCCATGTCCCGGTTGGCGTACCGGAAGCGGCGCGCCTTGGACAGGCGGATGCCGTCGATGATCGAGGCGTGGTTGAGGGCGTCGGAGATCACCGCGTCCTCGGCGCCGAGGAGGGTCTCGAAGACGCCTCCGTTGGCGTCGAAGCAGGAGGAGTAGAGGATCGTGTCCTCCTGGCCGAGGAACGCCGACAGCCGCGCCTCCAGCTCCTTGTGCACCTCCTGGGTGCCGCAGATGAAGCGCACGGACGCCATCCCGTAGCCCCAGCGGTCGAGGGCCTCGTGGGCGGCGGCGACGACCTCGGGGTGGTCGGCGAGCCCCAGGTAGTTGTTGGCGCAGAAGTTGAGGACCTCGCCGGGACGGCCGCCCGAGGTGACGCTCACGGTCGCGGACTGCGGGGTGCCGATGACGCGCTCGGGCTTGTGCAGCCCGGCGGCGCGGATCTCGTCGAGGGTGGTGCGCAGATCGTCGCGTACGGAATCGAACATCATCAGTTCCTTAGAGGGTCCAGTCCAGAATGACCTTGCCGCCGCGGCCGCCGGCCGCTTCGGCGAAGGCGGCCTCGTGATCGCGGAAGCCGTAGCGGCCGGTGATCACGGGCGCGAGGTCGAGGCCGCCCTCGAGCAGCACCGACATCGCGTACCAGGTCTCGAACATCTCCCGGCCGTAGATGCCCTTGATCGTGATCATGGACGTCACGATCCGGGACCAGTCGACCGGGAACTCCTCGGCGGGCAGGCCCAGCATCGCGATCCGGCCGCCGTGGGTCATGTTGGCGATCATGTCGCGCAGGGCCTCGGGGCGGCCGGACATCTCCAGACCGATGTCGAAGCCCTCGCGCAGCCCCAGCTCACGCTGTCCGTCGGCGATCGTCGCGGAGGAGACGTTCAGGGCGAGGCTCACGCCGATCTTGCGCGCGAGTTCGAGGCGCTCCTCGCTGACGTCGGTGACGACGACGTTGCGCGCACCCGCGTGCCGGGCCACCGCGGCGGCCATCAGGCCGATCGGTCCGGCCCCGGTGATCAGTACGTCCTCGCCGACCAGCGGGAAGGACAGCGCCGTGTGCACGGCGTTGCCGAAGGGGTCGAAGATGGCGGCGACGTCGAGGTCGACGGGGACCCGGTGCACCCACACGTTCCCGGCCGGCAGGGCGACGTACTCGGCGAACGCGCCGTCGCGGCCGACACCGAGGCCGACCGTGGCACGGCAGAGGTGGCGGCGGCCCGCCAGGCAGTTGCGGCACTTGCCGCACACCAGGTGGCCCTCGCCGCTGACCCGGTCGCCGGCCTTGATGTCCACCACGTCACGGCCGGTCGCGACGACCTCGCCGACGAACTCGTGGCCGACCACGAGGGGTGTGCTGATGGCCTGCCGCGCCCAGCCGTCCCAGTTGCGGATGTGCAGGTCGGTGCCGCAGATCCCGGTCCTGAGGACCTTGATCAGTACGTCGCCGGGGCCGATCTCCGGCTCCGGGACGTCCACGAGCCAGAGCCCGGGCTCCGCCTTCTCCTTGACCAGCGCCTTCACGCAACGGCTCCTGTGGGTGAGGCCCCGGGGCCGGGCACGCCGAAGGAGCCCGTACCGGGGAGAGGGGTGTATTCCCTGAGGAATCTGCCGTACGACCGTAGTCCGGGTCCATCGAGGTTTTCTTAAACGCGGCCGCAGCTTTCCTTCACGCGTCGGATTCCCGGCCCCGTCACGCGTCGGATTCCCGGTCCGGTCGCGGCTCCCCGGGCACCTGCCCCCGTGCGAAGCGGGCGAGCGGTGCGGGGGCGGGCGCGGGCACCTCGCGCGCGGCGCCGCGCGCGGGCTCAGATCCGCGGGCCGGTCTCCCGCTTCCCGAGCTGCTCGACCAGTTCCGCCGCCATCGCCTTGATGGTCTCCAGGCCGGCTCTTCCCCAGGGGCGCGGTTCGAGGTCGACGACGCAGACGGTGCCGAGGGCGATGCCCGTGCGGTCGATGAGCGGGGCGCCGAGGTAGGAGCGGACGCCGAGTTCGTCGACGACGGGGTTGCCGGCGAAGCGCGGGTAGTCGCAGACGTCCTCCAGCACCAGCGCTCTGCGGCGGACCACGACGTAGGGGCAGAAGCCGTAGTCGCGGGTCAGGTAGCGGCTCACGCCCTGGTGGGTGCCGTCCACCGGGACCGGGACCGGCCGGGTGGCGGCGACGTTGCCGTCCGGGGTGTGCAGGCCCGCGAAGAACTGCCGGTTCTCGTCGATGAAGTTGACCATCGCGTACGGCACCGCGGCGACATCGGCGAGCCGGTCCGCGAAGGCGTCGAAGGCGGGCTCGGTGCACTCCCCCAGCCCGAGCCGGCGCAGCCGCCGGACCCGTTCGGGGGCGTCCTTGTCCTCCGGGGTCAGCAGGAGGCGGCCGGACGGGCGCGGTGGGTCGTAGCTCATGGGCGGACTCCGTGGCGGGGCGCGGGGGTCATATGCGGGCTCCGTGGTCGGGGACGTGGGGCATGGGCGGGCTCCTTCGCGGGAGGCGTACGTCGGTACGTCACCTGTGGGCACCGTGGGAGGGGGCGTGCGCGGGTGCGTGGGCGAGGAGGTGGCGCACCAGGGTGAGCAGCGTCTGCACGCCCGAGCTGGAGATCCGGGCGTCGCACCGCACGATGGGGATGGCGGGGTCGAGGTCGATGGCCGTGCGCACCTCGGCGGGGTCGTAGCGGAAGGCGCCGTCGAACTCGTTGACGGCGACGATGAAGCCGAGACCGCGCTGCTCGAAGAAGTCGACCGCGGCGAAGCAGTCCTCCAGACGACGGGTGTCGGCGAGGATCACCGCGCCGAGCGCCCCCTCGGACAGTTCGTCCCACATGAACCAGAACCGCTCCTGGCCGGGTGTGCCGAAGAGGTACAGCACGTGTTCCGGATCCAGGGTGATGCGGCCGAAGTCCATCGCCACCGTGGTCTCGACCTTGTTCTCGACGCCGTCGAGACTGTCGGTCGCGGCACTGACCGTGGTGAGCAGCTCCTCCGTGCTGAGCGGCGCGATCTCGCTCACCGCGCCCACGAAGGTCGTCTTGCCGACCCCGAATCCCCCCGCCACCAGGATCTTCAGCGCGGTGGGGAAAGGGTCAGAGCTGTCGTCGTAGTCCATCGAGCACTGCCTCCAGAAGAGACCGGTCAGTGGGGTTGTGGTGGAACTCGGGTGGTTTGGTGGTCAGTGCTCCGCAGTCGACGAGGTCGGACAGCAGTACCTTGGTGACCGCCGCCGGCAGCGTGAGCTGGGCGGCGATCTCCGCGACCGAGACGGGCGCCCGGCAGAGTTCGAGCGCCTGGGTGTGCTCGGGGCCGAGGTAGCCGAGGGGCGTGGCTCCGGTGACCATGACCTGCGACAACAGGTCGAGCGCGGTGGTCGGACGGGTCCGGCCGTTGCTGACCGTGTAGGGACGCACCAGCCGCCCGGCCGCGTCGTCGAGCCAGGGCCCGTCGCCGGCCGCGGCCACCCTCAAGGCCTCATCGCCGAGGGGCCGACGGTGGTCTGCCTGGGCGCGGTCATCAGATACGGGCGGACGCTCTTGACGAGCATCGCCATCTCGTAGCCGAGCACCGCGGCGTCCGCCTCGCGCCCGGCGAGCACCGCGAGACAGGTGCCGGAGCCCGCGGTGGACACGAACAGCAGGGTCGAGTCGAGTTCGACGACGACCTGGCGCACGTCGCCGCCGTCGCCGAAGCGGACGCCCGCGCTGCGGCCGAGCGAGTACAGCCCGGAGGCCAGCGCCGCCATGTGGTCGGCGCTGTCCGGGTCGAGGCCGTGGACGGACTTCACCAGCCCGTCGCAGGACAGGAGTACCGCGCTGGTGGTGTGCGGCACACGCTGCACGAGGCCGCTCATCAGCCAGTCGAGATCGGATGCATGGCCGGTCGGCACGTCGCTCGCCATGGTGGATCGACTCCTTGGGGTACGAAGGTCTGCGGGAGCGCAGGTGGGGGTGGTCGTGCTGGGGAGGGTCATCCGGCCGGTGCGCTCCCGTCGTGCCGGGCCGTGCGGTCGGGTCCGGGCCGGGGTCCGGTGTCCCGGGTCGGCTGTGCGTCGGGCGGAGCGGACGCGTGCGCCGTGTGCGGGGCGGGTGCCTGTCCGGTGTCCGGGCCGGGTGCCCGCTCGGTGTGCGGGGCGGGGTCCTGCCCGGGGTCCGGGGCGGTCGGACGTGCCGTGCCCCTGGGGTCGCCGCTCGTCCGGACGGCCCCCAGCGGCGGTACGTCCAGGTGGCCTTCCAGGTGGGGCGAGCGCGGGGACGGCCGGTCGACCCGGACCACCCGCAGGGGCGGCAGCGCGTCCGGGCTTTCGGGGGCCGGGCGTCCGGGGTCCGGGCGCCCGGAATCCGGGTGCACGGGGTGCGGCCGGTCGGCCGGGGCCTCCGTCCGCTGGGACTCCGCCATACCGATTCCGCGCTGGAACGCCGCCATCAGCCCGGGGTCGTGGCCGGCGACGTGCTCCGTGTCCTGGCGGGGCAGGGGCCCGTCGCGCAGTTGGGGGGCGATGTGCTCCTGGGCGCGCCGGCGCGGCAGTTGGGGCCTCGTCATGGTGCCCCGGACCACGCTGTTGCGCGGGGTGGGAGGCATCTCCGCGTTCTCGGCCACGATGTGCCGGTCGTCGGGGCGGATGCCGGGCACGGCCTCCGCCGGGTTGGGGCGTCCGGCGCGGGCGCCGCGCACCGGGAGCGGCAACGGCCCGCCGCCGCCCGCGTCGTCACGTCGTGACGGCGCGGGCGCTCCCTGGTCCCGGCGCGACTGGCGCGGTACGGGTGCCGCCGGCCCGCCCGCGGGCGGCGGAGGGGCCGCCGGTACGGGCGGCGCCCCGGGAGGGAGCGCCCCGCCCGCCGTCGAGTGGGGCTGTCCCTGCGCGCGTTGTCCCGGTGCGCCCGGCCCGGTGCCCAACAGCTCCTGGGGCATGACCAGTACGGCCTGGACACCGCCGTAGATGTTGCCCTGGAGCCGGACGTGGATGCCGTGTCGCCGGGCGAGCTGCGACACCACGAAGAGGCCGATCCGGCCGTCCTGGAGAAGGCTCGCGACGTTGACCTGATCGGGGTCGGTGAGCAGCGCGTTCATCTTGTCCTGCTCGCCCGGCGGCATGCCGAGGCCACGGTCCTCGACCTCGACCGCGAGCCCGGAGGTGACGAGGTTGACGCGCAGCAGGACCTGGGTGTGCGGGGCGGAGAACACCGTGGCGTTCTCGACCAGTTCGGCCAGCAGATGGATGACGTCGGCGACCGCGTGCCCGCGCAGGGTGCCGTCGATCGGAGGTACCAGCTTGACCCGCGAGTACTGCTCGACCTCGGCGATCGCCGACCGCAGCACCTCGGTCATGGAGACCGGGTTGCTCCACTGCCGCCGGGAGACGGCGCCGCCGAGGACGGCGAGGTTCTCGGCGTGCCGGCGGATGCGGGTGGCGAGGTGGTCGACGTGGAAGAGGCCCTTGAGCAGGTCCGGGTCCTCGATCTCGTTCTCCAGCTCGTCGAGGATCGAGATCTCCCGGTGCACGAGGGACTGAAGCCGCCGTGCCAGGTTGACGAAGACCTCGACCTTCTGTTCGCTGCCGGCCCGGCTGGAGAGCTGCGCGGCCTGGACGACGGCGGTGACGGCGCCGTCGTGCGCCCGGGAGAGGTCGGCGGCGAGCAGCTCGAAGTCGTCGGCGTCCGGGACGGGCCGGCGGCTCGGCGCACGCGGGGTCGGCGTCTCGCCGCGGCGCAGGCCTTCGACGACGGCGCGCAGGTCCGCTTCCGTACGGGCGCTGGTGCGGCGTAACGCGCCGAGGCGGTCGCGGACGGACCGTGCGGCCCGGTCGGCGGCCACGGCGGCGATGAGGATGCCGGCGAGGGCCACCCCGAAGGCGCCCGCGAGGACCGCCCAGAGGGACGCGCCCGGGCGTGCGCCGGTGGAGCGCACGGTGAACAGGACGGCCGCGCACGCGCTGAGCGCCACCGCGGTGGGCGGCAGGACCGCCATCCGCAGCAGCTGGGGCCGGAGGTGGGTCTCGGGCTGCGAGGGGACGACACGGGCGACCGGCCGTCCGTGCCGCCCGCCCTCACGGCGGTCTGCGCGGGCGGCCGGTGCGCGAAGGTGAGACATCTGCGTCCTCGTACTCGGCGTCGGGGGCACTCGGGCTCCCGCGGGTCTGCGTGACTCGGGCGTGCGCCATCGCGGTGCCGGTCGAGAGAGCCGAAAAAATCGGCCCCGCGTCGCCCGACGGCAACTGACAGTAGTCGGCAACGGGACAGGTGCGATGGGCAGTTGACAAAGTCCCCCGGTCGGCGTCCCGCTCTGGTATGAGGCCTCGTACGGCAGACCGATATCACCGTCGGACACACGTTCCCCGGAGGGCGGGGTCCGATCAGGGCTGGTCAGAAGCGGTCAAGAACAGACGGCGAGGGCCGGGGAGCGCGCAGCTCCCCGGCCCTCGCCGCAGGTCGTGGTGTCCGGGTTCTCAGCCGGCGGGCACCGTCTCCGGCTCGCCGGTGTCCTCGGCGGCTCCGCCCCCGGCGTCACCCGGCGTGTCGGAGTCCGCGCCGGAGCCGGCCCGGCCGGCGGCCGGAGCGGCGGTACCGCTCGCCTCCGCCACGGGCCAGCCGCCCTCGGGCGGCAGCGCCACACCGCGCCACCAGGGCTCGGACGGAACGGTCTCGGAGGTGGGCTCGAAAGGCTCGCCGGGGTGGGGCAGCGCGATGCGCGCGCCGACCGCGTGCGCCGCCGTTATGGTCCCCTCGCCGGGCTCCACCCACGGGTGCGTCGCCAGGTTGAACGTGGCCCAGTGGATCGGCATCATCACGCCACCGGGGCCGCCCTGGAGGTCCAGGTGGGCGCGCATGCCCTCCTCGGGCGTCATGTGGATCTCGGGCCAGAACTCGCTGTACGCGCCGATCTGGATCATCGTGGCGTCGAACGGACCGTGCTCGGCGCCGATGTCCTTGAAGCCCTCGAAATAGCCGGTGTCGCCGCTGTGGTAGATCCGGTGCTCGTCGCCCGCCACCGCCCAGGAGGCCCACAGGGTGTGCTGGGTGTTGCGCAGGCCCCGGCCGCAGAAGTGCCGGGCGGGCGTCGCCGTGAGGGAGATGCCGCCGACCTTCGTGGACTCGTTCCAGTCCAGCTCGCGCAGACGGTCCGGGGAGACGCCCCAGTGCTCCAGATGGGCGCCGACGCCGAGCGGCACCGCGAACACGGTGTCCGTGCCGGCGAGGGCCTTGATGGTCGGCAGGTCCAGGTGGTCGTAGTGGTCGTGCGAGATCACGACGACGTCCACCGGACCCAGCGCGGCCAGCGGCAGCGGTACCGGGTGCAGCCGCTTGGGACCGGCGAAGGCGAAGGGGGAACAGCGCTCGCCCCAGACCGGGTCGAACAGCACCCGGTGTCCGTCGATCTCCGCCAGCACACTGGAATGTCCCATCCAGGTGAGCCGCAGCCCGCTCGCCGCGGGCCTGGCGAGGTCGGCGAGCGTCGTGGGGTGCACCGGCACCGCGCCCGCGGGGGCGCGGCGGACACGCTCCTCCCTGCGGAAGAAGACCTTCGCGAACTCGATCATGGAGCCGTCGGGGCGGGTCCGGGCGCTCACCGGGTTCTGGAAGACCCCGTCCGCGAAATTCGGGGATCTGCGGATGCGCTCCATGCGCTCACCGCCCGGCTCCGCGCCGAAGGCGGCGGGCTGCAGCGCGCGGAGCCCGGAGCTCAACGTACGGAAACCGGTCACGGTACCTCCAATGGAGTCGGTCAGGCCTCCCATTATGGTCGGCCCCTCTGACAGCGCCGGGTCGACGGTGTCACGGCGCGGTGTCCCCCGGCACACACACCGCGAGCGCGGCCTCCCCGCGCCCGCGGTATCGGGCGGGCGCGCCGCGAAGGCCCGTCCACCCGTAACGCGCAACCCCGGGGCGTCCGCACTTCTTCCGCACCGGGCGACGGAATTCCGGGCGGCACTCCTCCCGCACCGGGCGCGGGGATTCAGGGCTCGCGGCTCCGCCCGGCGCGACACGGGGACGGACCGGACCCCGGCGCGTCCCGGACCGCCCGGACCGTCGCGTCATCACCGCGCGTCCGGCCGCTCGCGCACACCCCGACCGCCCCTCGACCTCCCGTCGGCCGTCCCCCGTACGGTCGTCCGTCCCGCGGACCGACGGCGGACGAACGGCGGATCGGCCGCGGATCGGCCGCGGGTCAACACGGTCGGCACGGTCGGCACGGTCGGCACGGCCCTACGATACTGACTCGCGATTCAGTAAAGGTTCCGGTCGGGGGCGTTCGCGCCGGACCGTCCGCGCCGGGAGGTACGAGAGGATGCCGACGCTCCCGCCGAGGACGGCCGCTTCCTGGAGGAGTGCCGTTCCCGAGCGGCACCCACGCACGCCCCTCCGCCCCACCCCGATCGCCGCCCCCCGAGGAGACCCCATGACCGCGCCGTCGACCGTGCCCCCGGCCTCGCCACTGATCACCCTCACCTGGACCGACCACGTCACCGGCCGCCCGGGTTTCCTGGTGGTCGACCGTCTGGTCCGCGGTGTCTCCAGCGGCGGGCTGCGGATGCGTGAGGGCTGCACCCTGGACGAGGTCGCCGGACTGGCGCGGGGCATGACGATGAAGGAGGCCCTGCACTACAACCCCGAGGGCCGCTACATCCCGCTGGGCGGCGCGAAGGGCGGCATCGACTGCGACCCCCGGGACCCGGCGGCGTACGGCCTCCTGGTGCGCTACCTGCGGGCCATGCGCCCGTACATCGAGGCCTTCTGGACGACGGGCGAGGACCTCGGGCTCACCCAGGACCTCGTCGACCGGGCCGCCGCGGAAGCGGGACTCGTCTCGTCCATCCAGGCCGTGTACCCGCTGCTCGACGACGAGAAGAGCGCGCGGAGCCGTCTCGCCGACGCCTTCGCGGTCGAGGTGGACGGGATCGGGCTCGACGAACTGGTCGGCGGCTGCGGTGTCGCCGAGTCGGTGCTCGCGGCCCTCGACCGGGCCGGGACCGCGTACAGGGGAACGCGCGTCGCCGTGCAGGGCTTCGGCACCATGGGCGGTGCCACGGCGCGCTTCCTCGCGCGGGCCGGCCTCACCGTCGTGGCCGTCGCCGACGTCAGGGGCACGATCGGGAACCCCGGAGGGCTCGACGTCGACGCGCTGCTCGCGGCGCGGGACGCCTACGGGACGGTGGACCGCGCGGCGCTGCGCCCGGCCGACCGTGAACTCCCCGCCGACGCCTGGCTGTCGGCCGACGCGGACGTCCTGGTGCCCGCGGCGGTCTCGTACGCGATCGACACCACGAACCAGGGTCGCGTCACGGCCCGTTGGATCGTGGAGGCGGCCAACATGCCGGTCCTGCCCGAGGCGGAGGACCTGCTCGCCGCGCGCGGCGTCCTCGTGCTGCCGGACGTGGTCGTCAACTCCGGTACGAACGCCTGGTGGTGGTGGACCCTCTTCGGCGACATCGGCGCGGACGCCGAGGAGGCGTTCGCGTACACCCGGCGTTCGATGCGTGGTCTGATCGACCGGGTGCTGGCCCGCGCGGAGGCCGACGGCACGACGCCCCGGGCCGCCGCGCACGCCATCGTCGCCGACCGGCTCCCGGTGATCGCGGAACGCTTCGGGTGGTACCGCTGACCGTCCCGGGGCTCCGGGCCGGCCGCCCGTGCCGGGCCTTCGCACCGGCCCTCGCACCAGTCGTCCGGGTCCCGCGGTCCGGGCCGCTCCTCCGTACCGCCCTTCGCCCGAGGACCCCACGCCTCACCCAACTCGCCTGAGCGATACGGGAGTTCGGGGGCGCCGGAAAGGGCGGCCCGCGTCCGGATCGGGCGGTGCCCCGCCGTGCCGCCCCGGCGAGGCACTAGGGTTACCGCGTGGCAAGGGTGCGGTTGAGCGTGGCGGAGCGGCGTCAGGAGTTGCTGCGGGCCGCCGTCGGACAGATCGAGGCACGGGGCGTCGCGGCGGTGCGGATCGCCGACGTCGCCTCCTCCCTCGGGGTGAGCAACGCGTTGGTGCTGTACCACTTCTCCACCAAGGAGAAGCTGGTCGCGGCCGCGTTCACCCATGCCGCCGAGGACGACCTCGCCCATCTGCGCAAGCTGCTCGGCCGTCGCACGTCCGCGCTGCGGCGGCTCCGCTCGGCCGTCCGCTGGTACGCCCCGACCGGCCAGGCCAAGGGGTGGCGGCTGTGGATCGAGGGCTGGGGCGCGGCGCTGCGCGAGCCCGCGCTGCGGGAGGTCACCCGCCATCTCGACAGCCAGTGGAAGGCGGCGATCACCGAGGTGATCGCGGAAGGCGTGGCCGGCGGGGAGTTCCGGTGCCCGGATCCCGCGGGTGCCGCGCTGCGGCTGACCGCCCTGCTCGACGGGCTTGCGGTGCAGATGACCGCGTACACGGGCGCCGTGTCACGGACGCGGGCCCAGGAGTGGGTGGACGACGCGCTGGCGCGTGAGCTGGGACTCGACCGCGCGGCCCTGACGGCGGCGGTGCGCTGAGCAGTCCGCCCCCGCGCACCGTCCCCGTCAGGGCCGGCGTCCCCGCGGACCCGTCCGCCGTCCGTCCCGCCGCCTCGCGCGGCCCATACGACTCATACGGCTCAGGCGACGGACCCGATCCGCATCTTGATGTCGTCCGGCGACAGGCTCCCCTTGGCCGCCACGTGGTCGCCCGAGGACTCCCCGCGCAACCGCCGCCCGATCCACGGCACCAGGTACTCGCGCGCCCAGTGGATGTCGTCCCGCCGTACCTCCAGCGTGCCCCTGGGCGGAAGGGGAGGCCACGGCTGGTCCGGGTCGGCGGGCACGTCGAGGCCGAGCACCTGACCGGCCCGCAGCGCGACCCGCGTGTGGCCCTCCGGCGACAGGTGCAGCCGGTCGCCGTCCCAGGCGCGCCGGTCCTGGACCGTCTTCAGGGACCACAGGTCGAGGACCGGACAGCCGTACCGGTCGGCGATGGCCCGGACGTGCCCGTTGTACGTGGCGATCTTGCCGCGCAGGTGCTTGAGCACCGGGACGCCACGGGTGTCGAAGCCGGTCGTCACCATGACGGTGCCGACGGCGGAGGTGAGGTCGGCGACGGCGCGCTCGAAGCGCTCCGCCACCTCGTCGGGGTCGGTGCCGGGCCGGATGATGTCGTTGCCGCCCGCGCAGAAGGAGACCAGGTCCGGGGCGAGTTCCTTGGCCCTCCCGAGCTGGTCCTCGACGACCTGGTCGAGCAGCTTCCCGCGGACCGCGAGGTTGGTGTAGGTGAAGTCGCCCTCCGGCTGCCGGTCCGCGAGCAGGACCGCGAAACGGTCCGCCCAGCCGACGAAGGCTCCTTCGGGGCCGGGGTCGCCGACGCCTTCGGTGAAGCTGTCCCCCACCGCCACGTACGACCCGATCACCGCTCTGTTGTCACTCTTCGAATCGTCTGCCACGTCGAGCCATGATTCACCTTGGGATGTGAGCTACGCGACCGTAGGAATGGGTTGACGGGTGGTGATATAAGCCACTCATAAAGAATGGCCGAAATCCGGAATAGGGCTTCCCCAGGCGTGGTTGAACAGCCGACACACCGCGGGCCGGACCCCTTGCTTCAAGGGGTCCGGCCCGCGGGACGTGTGGGGGTGCGTCAGCCGACGACGACGCCGTGCGCGCGCAGGTACGCGACCGGGTCCAGGTCCGAGCCGTAGTCCGGTGTCGTGCGGATCTCGAAGTGCAGGTGCGGACCGGTGACGTTGCCGGTCGCGCCGGAGAGGCCGATGCGCTGCCCCACGGTCACGCTCTGCCCCGCCGAGACGGAGAGCGCGGACAGGTGGGCGTACTGCGAGTACCGGCCGTCGGCGTGCTGGATGACGACCTGGTTGCCGTAGGCGCCGCCCCAGCCGGCCGAGACGACCGTGCCCGCGGCGACGGACCTGACCGTGGTGCCGGTCGGGACCACGAAGTCCACACCGGTGTGATAGCCGCTCGACCACATGCTGCCGGGCACCTTGTAGCCGGTGCCGATGGTGGCCCCTTCGACCGGGAGGGTGTACGCCGCGGCGGCGGCCTGGGGAGCCTTGGCGGCGGCCTCGACCGCGGGCCCGACGGAGGTCGGGGTGGCGGTGGACACGGACGAGTGCGTGGTGTCCGGCCCCGCGATCGTCAGCTTCAGACCGGGCCGGATCGCCGCCGGATCGGCGCCCACGACCGCGCGGTTGTCGGCGTAGAGCTTCTTCCAGCCGCCGCTGACGTGCTGACGGTCGGCGATCTTCGCGAGCGTGTCACCGGCCTTCACGACATAGGTCTTCTCCACCGCGGTTCCGGCGGACACGGAGACCGTCGCGATCTTCTGCGCGGCGGACGGGACGGCGGCCGCCGGGGCCGCGGCGTGGGCGCAGACGGCCCCCATCAACGGCAGTGCGAGCGCGGCACCACCGGTGCCGGCCACGGCGATCGAGCGGGGCAGACGCAGGAACTTGGGACGACGGTGCTTACCCTTCGCGGGCATGGCGCATTTCCTCTCCGGCGCCTGCGAGGTGAGCTGTCGGGTGCGGACTGGAGATGTCCGGCCGCGCGACGGCACGGCTGTACCCCTAGCCGTTCCGGAGACCGGAACAGGCGCGATACCTGTGGGTCCCCCGCTCCTGCCGTGTACGGGTGAGTGCGGATTCCGGGCGGCGGCAGGATTGGGCGTCCGTCCGGATTGAGGGCGAACGTAGGCGAGGGACCGGCGCGGCGACAACCGTCCGCGAACCCGGTACGCACCTCTTTCTTGATCGATGCCCTGATTGCCCGTCACCCTCCGTGCACGAAGAGCCCTCCACCCGGGTCCCCGCCCGGCCGCACGGGCGCACCGGAAATCGGATGCCGCAACGCATCGTCACATGTATGACGCTGCTCACGCACGTCACCCCATGAGTGCATATTCCAGGGCCAGTTCCATCACATCCGACAGATTGCACATATGGGACCTATGGGTGATATCAACCCTGTGGACAACTCATTGCCCCAGGAACCCATGTCGTATCGTCGAGAGGCGATTCCCGTCGGCGGGCGACGACGAGCGGTGCCGACGGACCTATGGGAGGAGCCCCCGTGACGCAGCAGGTCCCGTCGACCGAGCCCGAACTGACCGGCGTGCGCAACTTCCGGGACGTGGGCGGCCTGCCCACCGTGGACGGCCGGCGGGTGCGGCCCGGGCGGCTGTTCCGCAGCGGTCACCTCGCGCACGCCACGCCGGAGGACACCGCGTTCCTCTCCTCCCTCGGGCTGCACACCGTCTTCGACTTCCGCAACGCCTCGGACCAGAAGCTGGAGGGGCCGGACGTCGAGCTTCCGGGTGTGCGGAACGTGAATCTGCCGCTGACCGACCCGGCCGACGGCAGCGAGTTCTGGAAGATGGTCCGCGACGGCGAGCTGGACCAGCTCCGCGCCCACCTCGGCAACGGCGGAGCGGCGGCCCGGATGATCGGCTCGTACCGCGCGATCATCACCGAGCGGACCGCCGAGCACACCCAGGTGCTGCACGCCCTGGCCGAGGACAGCGTGCCCGCGCTGATGCACTGCGCGGCGGGCAAGGACCGCGCGGGCCTGTCCATAGCCGTGACGCTCCTCGCCGTGGGCGTCGAGCGCGACGCGATCGTCGCCGACTACCTGGAGTCGAACGCCCGGCACCGCCGCTACAAGGTCCACCGCAACGGCACCTCCGACGCGGCCCGCTCCCCCGAGGTCATGGAGCTGCTCAGCCCGCTGTTCGACGCGCGGGTCGAATATCTGACGGCGGCCTTCGAGACGATCGAGGAGACCTGGGGCGGTGTCGACGGCTATCTGGAGAAGGCCCTGCGCCTGACCCCGGAGCTGCGCGACCGGCTGCGCGAGCGCCTCCTCGACTGACGTCGGCGCCCGTACGTACGGCCGCGCCCGTACAGCCATGTGGACACGGCCGTACGGGCACGGGTCGGTCCCGGCTCTACTGGTTCTGCGCTCCCAGCGTGAACAGCAGGTAGATGAAGGCCGCGAAGAGGTGGCCGACAGCGACGTAGATGATCAGCCGCACCCACAGCGCACGGGGGAACTTGTCCTCCATGGACCGCCGGGGGCCGGGCTCCGTGGGTTCCGTCATGACGTCTCTCCCAGGGTCGGGTGCGCCGCCGCCGGGCCGAGGCACAGCGCGGCGGCGGGGCTCTGCAGCAGGGTGTGTACGAAGAGGAGATCGGCCCCCGCCTGGTCGGCGGCGGCTATCCGGTGCGGGGTCAACGAGTCGAAGTGCGCGCTGTCCCCGGGCGCCAGGACCTGCGTGGTGTCGCCCAGGCGCAGCCGCAGCCGTCCCTGGAGCACGTGGAGCCACTCCTCGCCGGGATGGACGCGCACGATGTCGCCCTGGGACCCGTGGGGGACGTGCACACGCAGTGCCTGCATCCCGCGGCCCGGGGAACCGGCCTGCCAGTAGGTCCAGCCGCCCGCCGCGGTCGGCTCCATGTCCGCCGCCCGGACGATCGCGTCACGTTCGGCGGCCCTCTCGCCCAGCAGCTCCGAGACCGTCGTACCGTAGATGCGGGCGAGGGCGAGCAGCATCGGCAGCGAGGGCTGGCGCTGTCCCGTCTCCAGCCTGGAGAGATGCGCGGCCGAGAGGCCGGCGGCGCGGGCCGCGGCCTCCAGGGTCAGTGCGGCGCGCCGCCGCAGTTCACGCAGTTGCGGCGCGACGACGGGCAGCACCTCGGCTGCCCCGGGCTCGGGCGGCGTGTCCGCCGCCCCCGGCTCGATGGGGCTCATGCCTCCATTGAGCCGCAGACTTGCCTCTCGGGCAAATTTATTGCCTCAGAGGCAAAGAACTCACGACCGCCCCCACCCCGAGGACCGGACGGCACTCGGGACGGGGCGGATCGGGATACAAAAAGTGTGACGAAACAGGGCGGGACAGGAGCGGTTCGCCTAGCGGTTCGCCACTGCCTGCTTGACCAGCGTCTTCCCGAAGTCCCACATCAGCCCGCCGCCGCTGTGCGCGTCGTCCATCACGGCGACGAAGGCCTCCATGAAGCGGTCCACGTCCCGCTCGCCGACGATCAGCGGCGGGATCAGCTTGATCACCTCCAGATGGTCCCCGGAGACCTGGGTGAGGATGCGGTGCCGCTGCAACAGCGGGACCACGACCATCTGCGCGAAGAGCCCCTTGCGCGCGGCCTGCAGCATGGTCCAGCGGCTGCGGAGTTTCAGCGACTTGGGCCGCCCGAACTCGATGCCGATCATCAGCCCCCGGCCGCGGACGTCACTGAGCAGTTCGTACGTGTCGACGAGCGCCGCGAGCCGGGTCTTCAGCAGTTCACCCGTGGCCCGCGCGTTCGCGACGATCTGCTCGTTCTCCATCACCGAGAGCACGGCGAGCCCGGCCGCCATGGCCTGCGCGTTGGCCCCGAAGCTCGCCGAGTGGACGAGGACCCGGTCCATCGACGAGTAGACCTTCTTGAAGATCCAGTCCTTGCCGAGGGTGGCGCCGACCGGGACGTAGCCCCCGGAGAGCGCCTTGGCCACGCACACCAGGTCGGGTTCCACGCCGTCCTCGTGCTGGTAGGCGTAGAAGTCCCCGGTCCGTCCCAGGCCCGTCTGCACCTCGTCCGCGATGAGCAGCGCCTTGTGCCGGTGCAGCAGCTCCTGTGCGGCGCGCAGATAGCCCGGCGGGGCCTCGTGCACGCCCTTGCCCTGGATGGGTTCGACGATGAGCCCGGCGACGTCGCCCCGCGCCAGCTCGCGGCCGAGCGCGTCGAGGTCGCCGAGCGGGACGGCGGTGTCCGGCAGCAGCGGGGCGAAGCCGTCCCGGAACCCGTCCTCGCCGTTCACGGAGAGCGACCCGGTGGTCAGGCCGTGGAAGGCGTGGGAGCAGTAGAGGATCCTCGGTCTGCCGGTGGCGCACCGGGCGAACTTCAGGGCGGTCTCCACGGCCTCCGTACCGCTGTTGGCGAAGAACACCCGGTCCAGGTGCGGGCTGTGGGTGAGCAGCTTCTCGGCCAGCAGCCCGGGCAGCGGCTGGCAGTCGAAGCGCGTCAGGTCGGCGAGCGAGGCGTCCAGGACGTCGTGCAGCGCCTGCCGGACGACGGGGTGATGGCGGCCCAGGCCCATCACCCCGAACCCGGCGAGCATGTCCAGGTAGTCGTTGCCGTCCGCGTCCCAGAAGTGCGCGCCCTCGGCCCGCTCGTAGACCTTGTCGAAGCCGATGGTGTGCAGCATGCGCGGGAGTTGGTGGTTCAGGTACTTGGTGTGCAGCTCGTACCGCTCGGCCCCGCGCTCCGCCAGCAGCGCGCCGAGGTCGAACTCCCGCTTCCCGGAAGGGGTCGTCATTCCTGTTTCTCCTTGGACAACTCGTCCTTGACGGCCAGGCAGGCCCCGATCCGCCCGGCGATCTCGACGGGCGTGAGCCCGATGTCGGCCAGCACCTCCGCGCGCTTGGCGTGCGCAAGGAACTGCTCCGGGATCCCGAACCTCCTTACCGGTACGTCCACGTCGGCGTCCCCGAGGGCCAGCGCGACCGCCGAGCCGACGCCGGCCGCCCGGCTGTTGTCCTCGACGACCGCCACGAGCCGGTGCTCGGCGGCGAGGCCGGGCAGCGCCGGGTCGACGGGTTTGACCCAGCGGGGATCGACGACGGTGCAGGCGATCCCCCGGGCCTCCAGCAGGTCGGCGGCCTGGAGGCAGACCGGCGCCATCACGCCGACGGCCACCAGGAGGACCTGCGGGGTCTCCGCGGACCGGTGCAGGACGTCGAGGCCGCCCACCCGGTCGGTCGCCGGGACCGCCGGGCCCACCGACTCCTTGGGGAAGCGGATCAGCGTCGGCGCGTCGTCGACGGCGACCGCCTCCCGCAGCTGGGCGCGGAGCTGGTCGGCGTCGCGCGGCGCGGCGATCCTGAGACCCGGCACGACCTGCAGGACGGACATGTCCCACATGCCGTTGTGCGAGGCGCCGTCGACTCCGGTGACACCGGCCCGGTCCAGGACGAAGGTGACGCCGCAGCGGTGCAGGGCGACGTCCATCAGGAGCTGGTCGAAGGCTCGGTTGAGGAAGGTGGCGTAGACGGCGACGACCGGATGGAGGCCGCCGGTGGCGAGTCCGGCCGCGGAGACCGTGGCGTGCTGCTCGGCGATCCCCACGTCCCACACACGGTCCGGGAACCGCTCGGCGAACCTGCCGAGCCCCACCGGGTGCAGCATCGCGGCGGTTATCGCCACGACGTCCTCGCGCTCGGCCCCGATCCGGGCGATCTCGTCGCCGAACACCGAGGTCCAGGATGGTCCGTTGGAGGGCGCGAGCGGCTCGCAGGTCAGCGGGTCCATCACACCCACGGTGTGGAAGCGGTCCTCCTCGTGCGCGAGGGCCGGTTCGTAGCCGCGGCCCTTCTCCGTCAGGCAGTGGACCAGCACCGGCCCGTGGAAGCGCTTCGCGCGCCGCAGCGCGGACTCCACGGCCCTCGTGTCGTGTCCGTCGATGGGGCCGACGTACTTCAGTCCCAGGTCCTCGAACATGCCCTGCGGGGCGAAGGCGTCCTTGAAGCCCTTCTTGGCGCCGTGCAGGGACTCGTAGAGCGTGGCCCCGACCACAGGGGTGCGCAGCAGTACGTCCTTGCCCCAGGCCAGCACCCGCTCGTAGCCGTCCGTCGTGCGCAGGGTGGCGAGGTGGTTGGCGAGTCCGCCGATGGTCGGTGCGTAGGAGCGTTCGTTGTCGTTGACGACGATGATCAGCGGGCGGTCCTTCGCGGCGGCGATGTTGTTCAGTGCCTCCCACGCCATTCCGCCGGTCAGCGCGCCGTCGCCGATGACCGCGACGACATGGCCCTTCTCCCCCTGCACCTGACGGGCCTTGGCCAGGCCGTCCGCCCAGCCGAGCGCCGTGGAGGCGTGGCTGTTCTCGATGATGTCGTGCTCGGACTCCTCGCGCGAGGGGTAGCCGGACAGGCCGCCCTTGCCCCGCAGCTTGGAGAAGTCCTGACGTCCCGTCAGCAGCTTGTGCACATAACTCTGGTGACCGGTGTCCCACAGGATGCGGTCGACGGGTGACTCGAAGACCCTGTGGAGTGCGATGGAGAGTTCCACCACCCCCAGATTGGGCCCGAGATGTCCACCGGTCCTGGTGACCGCGTGCACCAGGAACTCCCGGATCTCATCGGCCAGTTCACCGACCTCCGCCTCGGACAGCGCCTTCAGGTCGCGTGGTCCCCGGATGCTCTCCAGAATCGTCACGCTCGGGCCCCCTCTCGGTCCGTGCTGATCAACTCACGGTGACGGCCGGTTCCCCGGACCCGACGCCGTCGTTCTCCATCTGCTCGGCGATCTTCATGGCTTCCTCGATGAGGGTCTCGACGATCTTCGACTCGGGCACGGTCTTGATGACCTCGCCCTTGACGAAGATCTGCCCCTTGCCGTTGCCGGAGGCGACCCCCAGGTCCGCCTCCCGCGCCTCCCCGGGGCCGTTGACGACGCAGCCCATGACCGCGACGCGCAAAGGGACCTCCATCCCCTCCAGACCGGCGGTGACCTCGTCGGCCAGCTTGTAGACGTCCACCTGGGCGCGCCCGCAGGACGGGCACGAGACGATCTCCAGTCGCCGCTGCCGCAGGCCCAGCGACTCCAGGATCTGGATACCGACCTTGCACTCCTCGGCCGGCGGCGCGCTCAGCGAGACCCGGATGGTGTCCCCGATGCCCTCGGACAGCAACGCCCCGAAGGCCACGGCGGACTTGATGGTCCCCTGGAACGCCGGTCCGGCCTCCGTGACGCCCAGGTGGAGCGGGTAGTCACAGGCCGCCGCCAGTTGCCGGTAGGCGTTGACCATGACGACCGGGTCGTTGTGCTTCACCGAGATCTTGAGGTCCCGGAACCCGTGCTCCTCGAAGAGGGACGCCTCCCACAGCGCCGACTCGACGAGCGCCTCCGGCGTCGCCTTCCCGTACTTCTGGAGCAGCCGCCGGTCCAGCGAGCCCGCGTTCACGCCGATCCGGATGGGGATGCCCGCCTGGGAAGCGGCGCGCGCGATCTCCTTCACCTTGTCGTCGAACTGCTTGATGTTGCCCGGGTTCACCCGGACCGCGGCGCAGCCGGCGTCGATGGCCGCGAAGACGTACTTGGGCTGGAAGTGGATGTCCGCGATCACCGGGATCTGCGACTTGCGGGCGATCGTCGCGAGGGCGTCCGCGTCGTCCTGCGTGGGGCAGGCGACGCGGACGATCTGGCAGCCGGACGCGGTGAGTTCCGCGATCTGCTGCAAGGTGGCGCCGACGTCCGACGTACGCGTCGTCGTCATCGACTGCACGGAGACGGGTGCTCCTCCCCCGACCGCCACCGGTCCGACCTGGATCCGCCGTGACACACGGCGTTCCGCGATCGGTCGGACCGGCACCTCGGGGAGGCCCAAGGAAACGGCGGTCATGACGTCACCCGCGGCTTTCCGTGAACGTCTCGCGGGCGGCGCGCAGGGACTCCTTGAGGGACCCCATGGTGGCGAGGACGGCGGTCGGCTCGTAGCCGCAGTGCGCCATGCAGTTGGCGCACCGGTCGTCCTTGCCGCGGCCGTAGGAGTCCCAGTCGGTCTCCTCCAGGAGCTGCTTGTACGTCTGCACGTACCCGTCGCTCATCAGGTAGCAGGGCTTCTGCCAGCCGAAGAGCGAGTAGCTCGGAATCGCCCACGCGGTGCACGGGAAGTCGACCTTGCCCTCCAGGAAGTCCAGGAAGAGCGGGCTCTGGTTGAGCCGCCAGCGGCGCCGGTTGCCGCCCGCGAAGGCCTTCTTGAACAGTTCCCGGGTCTGCTGGACGCCGAGGAAGTGCTCCTGGTCGGGAGCCTTCTCGTAGGCGTAGGCGGGCGAGAGCATCATCTCGTCGACCTTCAGGTCGTCGTTGAGGTAGTTGAGGACCTCGATGACGGTCTGCGGGGTGTCGGTGTTGAAGAAGGTCGAGTTGGTGGTGACCCGGAAGCCGCGCCGCTTGGCCTCCTTGATGGCCTCGACCGCCTCGTCGAAGACGCCTTCCTTGGCCACGGACTCGTCGTGCCGCTCACGCAGCCCGTCGATGTGCACGGCCCACGCGAAGTACGGCGAGGGCTTGAACTTGTCCATCTTCTTGCGCAGCAACATCGCGTTGGTGCACAGGAAGACGAACTTCTTCTTGGCCACCAACTGCCGCACGATCTCGTCGATCTGCGGGTGCATCAGAGGTTCGCCGCCCGCGATGGACACCATCGGGGCGCCGGACTCCAGTACCGCGCCCACCGCCTGGGCCACCGGCATCCGCTGCTTCAGCACGCCCGCGGGGTGCTGGATCTTGCCACATCCCTCGCATGCGAGATTGCACGCGAAGAGGGGTTCCAACTCGACAATCAGCGCGAACTTGTCCCGCTTCCTGAGTTTCTGTTCAAACAGGTATGCAGCGACCTTCATGGACTGCCGAAGCGGCATGGCCATCTGGCTCACCTCCGAGGGAGCAGCAAAGAACGGTGCCATTCAAAGAAAGCGGGAAGGATGGCACGGAGAACACGGAAAGCTGATATTCCACCGCGCACCGTGCCGATACGGACGAGTTCATGTTCTGGAGCGTCCACGACCACCCGGACGGCCGCAACCGGACGTGGACCCGCGCGGACGGCGCTGTGCAGCGTGGCCGCGGACTCCATGTCGACCGCGATGGCGCCGGTCGCGAACAGGTCCGACCGTTCGTGACCGCGGACGACGTGATCGGAGCCGGTGAGCGGCCCCGTGTGGACGGTGCGCCCGGGCGCGGCGCGCGCCAGCTCCTTGACCAGCAGTTCGGTGCCCGCGCACGGGGTGCTGCCGTGCGGGTCGCGGGTCTCCTCGGCGACCACCAGGTCGCCGGGGTGCATGCCCGGGGCGAGCCCCGCGCAGAACCCGGTGGCCAGGACGGCCGCCCCGCGCAGATCCGGTCCGGCGAGGGCCCGGGTGAGCGCGAGCTCGGCGGCCCTGGGTCCCATGCCGGTGCGCAGGACGGTGACGGGCCCGTCGGAACCGCTCCGGTCGCCGGTGCGCAGGGCGAGGTGCTCGATGCCGAGCGCACAGGCGATCAGCAGCGGCGCCGCTTCGGGCTTGGTGCTCATCAACCCCCCTTGACCTCGATGAACGGCTCGCCGTTGACATAGCGGCCGAGCGCGGTGAGCGGGAAGACCTGCCGGTAGAGGTGGTAGTTGATCGAGAAGTCCCACGGGAACCCGGTGCCGGTGAAGTACGGCTCGTCCCAGGAGCCGTCCGCCAGCTGGGTCTCCGCGAGCCAGGCGACGCCGCGCTCCACCGCCTTGGAGTCGCGCTCCCCGGCCGCGAGCAGCGCGAGGAGCGCCCACCCGGTCTGGGAGGCGGTCGAGGCGCCCCGGCCGCTCCATTCGGCGGCGTCGTCGTAGGAGCGCAGGTCCTCGCCCCAGCCGCCGTCCTCGTTCTGGACGGTCTCCAGCCAGCCGACCGCCCGGCGGATCGCCGGGTGCGAGGCGGGCAGACCGGCGGCCGCCAGTGCGGGCACCACCGACCCCGTGCCGTAGATGTAGTTGACGCCCCAGCGCCCGAACCAGGAGCCGTTCGGCTCCTGTTCGGCGAGCAGCCACTCGATGCCCCGGCGGGTACGCGGGTCGTGCGCGAGGCCCTCCACCGCGAGCATCTCGACCACGTGCGCGGTGACGTCCGCCGACGGCGGGTCGATCACCTCGCCGAAGTCGCAGAACGGCAGCCGGTTGGGGAAGGAGCTGGTGTTGTCGACGTCGAACGCACCCCAGCCGCCGTCCTTCGACTGCATGCCCAGGTTCCAGCGCACTCCGCGCCCGATCGCCTTCTCGACGCGTTCCGGGTCGTGATGGCGCACGCGGCGCAGCGCGAGGACCACCTCGGCGGTGTCGTCGATGTCGGGGTAGTTGTCGTTGTGGAACTCGAACGCCCAGCCGCCGGGCGGGAGATGGGGGCGCTTCACCGACCAGTCGCCGGGTCTGACGATCTCCTCGCCGAGCATCCAGTCCGCGGCCTTGACCAGTTGCGGGTGATCGGCGGGCAGGCCCGCGTCGGCGAGCGCGATGGTGGCCAGGCAGGTGTCCCAGACCGGCGACTGGCAGGCCTCGATCATCCGGGCGCCGTCCTCGCGCCAGACCGTGAAGCGTTCCAGGGACTCCAGTCCGGCGCGCATCACGGGGTGTTCGAGGTCGTAGCCGAGCAGGTGCAGCGCGATGACCGAGTACACCGCGGGCGGCTGGATGCCGCCCCAGCAGCCGTCGTTCTCCTGCCGTTCGATGATCCAGCGTGCCGCCGCGTTCATCGCGGCCCGGCGCAGCGGTCCCGGCGCGACCTTGCGGTACTGGTGCAGCGCCTTGTCCAGCCGCTGGAAGACGCCGTCCCAACTCGCCATGGGGGCGATGGGCCCGACCGGGTTCGGGTGGTCCGGGTCGGTGTGCAGCTCGTCCAGCGGGAACGGCGCGGGCCGCACCGGGCGCTTCGCCGAGACGATGGTGAGCGGCACGATCGTCTGCCGTGCCCAGCACCCGAAGTCGTAGATGTTGAGCGGCATCCACTTCGGGAAGTAGATGAGTTCCGGCGGGAGTTCGGGGAGGTCGTCCCACTTCCACCAGCCGAACAGGGCGAGCCAGATGCGGGTGAAGACGCGGGCCGAGGCGATGCCGCCCCGTTCCCGCACCCAGGCGGCGGCCTTCGTCATGTGCGGCGCTTCGGGGGCGTCCCCGGTCAGCCGCAGGGCGACATACGCCTCGACGGTGGCGGAGAGGTCGCCCGGACCGTTGTAGAACGTGGCCCAGGCGCCGTCCGCGCGCTGCTCTCCGCGGATGAACAGGCCGGCGGCGTGGGTGGTCTTCTCGTCGCGGATGCCCAGGAACTGACGCAGCAGCAGGTCCTCGGCGTCCATGGTGACGTTGGTCTCGAGGTCGCCCTTCCACCAGCCCTCGGCGTCCTGCCGTGCGAGCAGGTGGTCGACGGCACGCTCTATGGCGATCTTGGCGACGTCTCGGGTCTCGACCGTCCCGGCCGCCACGGGAGTCGTCTCTGGATGGGTTTCGCTGGCCGCGGCAGCCCGGGGCGGCACGGCCCCGGTGCTTCCGTCGGTCGTCGCTGTCATGGCTTCCCCTTCGTGCAGTGGTACGTCTCTGCTGTGGGTCCGCCGTCGGCCGGTGTGTCGCTCTCGTGGATCCCCGGTCCGGTACGGAACGAAGGACCCGGGGAAGACGCCGGCCGGCGACTACGCGAGGTTTATTCGACCGATAGTGATCATCTCTTCCGTACGACGACGAAGTCGGCGAGCGCCACGAGTTCGGCCCGCACCCGGTCGGGCATCTCGACGGCGTTCAGGGCCTCGATGGCGATGGTGTGCTGACGGCGTGCCTCCTGGGCGGTCCACTCGCGGCCGCCCGCCTCCTCGATGAGCGCGGCGCGGGCCGCGAACTCCTCCTCGGAGAAGTTCTCGAAGTCGCTGGCCTTGGCGTCCTCGGCCAGCAGCCGGCCGAGCCGTTCCGAGGCGGGCCCGCCCGCGGCGAGCGCCGCCACGACCGGCAGGGACTTCTTGCGCTGGCGCAGATCACTCCAGGTCTGCTTGCCGGTGGCCTCCGGGTCGCCCCAGATGCCGAGGAGGTCGTCGACGGCCTGGAAGGCCAGTCCGAGGTGGTAGCCGTACCGCTCCAGGGTGTCGGCGGTGCGGTCGTCCGCGCCGCCGAGGACCGCGCCGATCGAGCAGGCGCAGGCGAGCAGGGCGCCCGTCTTGTTGCCCTCCATCTCCAGGCACTCCTCGACGCTGACCCGGTCGCGGTGCTCGTAGGAGATGTCCTGTGCCTGGCCGTCGATGAGGGCGCGGGTGGCGGTGGTCAGGCGGCGGGTGGCGCGGCCGGCCTCGGCGGTGCCGAGTTCGAGGAGGATCTCGTTGGCCAGCGCGAACAGGGCGTCGCCGACCAGGATCGCCTGGGCGGGGCCGTGCACCTTCCAGACGGTGTCGCGGTGACGGCGCTGCTCGTCGCCGTCCATCAGGTCGTCGTGCAGCAGCGAGAAGTTGTGCACCAGCTCCACCGCGACCGCGCCGGGCACGCCGACCTCCGGAGCGGCCCCGGCGGCCTGCGCGGACAGCACGGCCAGCGCCGGGCGCACCGCCTTGCCGCCGTCGCCGTCGGCGGGGTTGCCCGCCGCGTCGATCCAGCCGAAGTGGTAGGCGGCGACCGTGTCCATGGGCGACGCCAGACGGTCGACGGCCGCTTTCAGCACCGGTGTGGCCAGGGTCCGGCCGCGCTCCAGGAGCGCGGTCACGTCCACCGCGTCGGCAGCCGATTCGGCCGGGGGCACAGTGGGCACAGTCTCTCCTCTTGTTGCGGTACCGGGGGTGCGGGGGTCCACCGCGCGCTGCTCGACCCTCACCTGAGTCCACCTCGCGGTGAAGCGCCGGTTCCCGCCGGTGTCCGGCCGGACGCCGGGGGTGCGTCCCCCGGCAGGGTGCGGGCCGTCTCCTCGAACCGGAGGAGGTGATCGCGCGGCCGGCCCAGGGCGCCCAGTGCGGCTGCCGCCGCAACGGCACCGCTGCGGACCGCGCTCTCCATGGTCGCGGGCCACCCGGTGGCGGTCCACGCGCCGGCCAGATACAGGCCGGGAGCCTTGGTACGGGCGCCGGGCCGCAGCCGCCCGACGCCGGGGGCGGGGGCGAACGTCGCGGTGCGCTCCCGGGTCACGAAGAAGTCCTTCACCTCCGCGTCGCGGGCGGCGGGCAGCAGCCGCTCCAGCTCCGGCAGATAGCGCTCGCGCAGCACGGCGACGGGCTCCTCGATCTCCAGCTGCGCGGCCGACTGGGACAGGGCCAGGTACTGCCCCTCCCGCAGCCCCGACGCCTCGGTGCGGTCGAAGACCCACTGCACCGGCGAGCCGAGCGCGGCGAAGAACGGACGGGTGAGCACCTTGCGGTCGTAGACCACGTGGACGTTGAGGATCGGCGCGTCGCCGATCTCCAGGAGCCGCTCGGGGGCGTCCAGGGCGCCCGCCGGCAGCAGATCGTGCGCCTCGCGCTGGGGCACGGCGAGCACCACGGTGTCCGCGTCGAGTGTCTCGCCGGGAACCTGAACGCTCCAACGCCCGTTCTCGTGTCGGGAGATGGAGGTGACTCGTGTACGGACCTCGGTACGGACGCCCGCGGAGCCGAGCGCCTTGCGGGCCAGCGTGTCGTGCAGTTCGCCCAGCGGGACGCGTGCCCAGCCGATGTCGGCCGCGCCCGGGTCGGACAGCAGACCGGTCTTGAACACCATCGCGGCGAGCCCGAGCGAGGAGTCTCCGGCCACCGCGTTGAGGGTGGCGACCCCCACGAGGTCCCACAGTGCCTCGACGGCACGCTCCGACTGACCGTGCGCGGCGAGCCAGCTGCCGAAGTCCTGGTCGTCGAGCGCCGGGTCGTCCAGGTCGAGCGCCTTGAGCGCCAGAGCGGCACGGCCGACCTTGGCGCGCTCGGTGAGCGAGAGATGCTGATAGGTCGCCAGGCTGCGCGCGAGATGCAGGGGCACCGGCAGCGCGGTGCGGCCGATTCTCCCGAGCCGCCGTCCCGGGGTGCCGTCCGCGTCGAGAACGGGCACGTCGAGACGATCCTGCAGCGGTGCCAGCGAGGTCGCGTCGATGCGGTCGAGGAACCACCGGTAGGCGGTGCAGCAGCGCAGGAACACGTGCTGGCCGTTGTCGACGGTGAGCTCGCCGCGCCGGAAGGAGAAGGCCAGCCCGCCGAGCCGCGGTCTGCCCTCCAGCAGCGTCACGCGCACCCCGGCGTCGGCGAGCGAGAGCGCGGCGGTGATCCCGGCGAGCCCGCCACCGACCACCACGGCGGACGTGCCCGTCCCGGCCGTGCCCGCGGACGTGCCGGCACGGTCCGGGCCGACCGGACCGTCCGCGCCCGGCTCCCCCGGCTGCGTGGCCTCGCTCATCGTGCGCCCTCCCCCTGCGGCCCGCCGCGGTACTCGAACGGTGTACGACCGGCCGTCGCAGTCAGGGACGCCGCGGACCACCGGAGGGTTGCCTGCCGCTTTCCTCCGGCGGAATCACCTTGGACCGGATTGTCCATCAGGTGCGCCTCCTGACGGTGCGGCGGGACACGTGCCGCGCGTCCAGACCGGACAGGCCGCGCACGGCGACGTACGCCTTCTCCCGGCCCGGCAGCGAGACGCGTCCGCGCAGCACCGCCTCCGGGTCCCGCTCGATACGGTCCAGCAGCCGCCGGTAGATGCCGGCCATCGCCGCGACGCAGGCGCCGCTGCGCCGGTCCAGCATGGGCAGCAGCCGGTAACCCTCCGCGAAGAGGGTCCGGGCCCGTCTCACCTCGAAGTGCACCAGGCCCGCGAAGTCGGAGCCCTCCGGCGGCGTCGGCCCGTCGAAACCGGCCGAGCAGCCGAACTTCGCGAGGTCGTCGGCGGGCAGGTAGGTGCGCCCGTCGCCGGCGTCCTCGCGGACGTCCCGCAGGATGTTGGTGAGCTGGAGCGCGAGCCCGAGCGTGTCGGCGTACTCCGGCGCGCGTTCGGCGCCTCGCGCCCCCGGTTCCGTGCCGAACACACCGAGCGAGAGCCGCCCGATCGCCCCGGCCACGCAGCGGCAGTACACCTTGAGGTCGTCCCAGGTCTCGTACGTCTCACCGCGTACGTCCATGAGGACGCCGTCGATGAGCTCGTCGAGGCCGCCGAGCGGCACCGGGAAGGACGCCGCGGTGTGACTGAGGGCGACCGCGACCGGGTCGGTGTCGTCCTCGTCGACCCGGCCCTCGCGGACCCGGGTGAGCAGCGCCCTGGTGTCCTGCAGACGGGCCGCCTTCACGTCCGGTGCGAGCGTGCCGTCGCCGATGTCGTCGACACGCCGTGAGAACGCGTAGAGCGCCGACATCGCACGACGCTTGGGCGTCGGGAGAAGTCGGATGCCGTACGCGAAATTGCGCGCCTGCTGACCGGTCACTGCTTCGCAGTAGCTGTAAGCGGCGAGTACCGGTGCGGACACGTGTTGTTCCGACTCCACGGTCCGGATCACCCCTTTCCTCGCAGAGTCACTCCCACCTCGCGCAGCAACTGGAGCTTGCCGGGCTTGGGCGGGCCGGGAAGTACGTCGTATTCAGCGGCGGCGATCGCACGGATCGCCGCCCTTCCCCCTGCCACGAACCCCGCGAGCAGCAGCTTGAGCCTGCCGTGGACGCTACCCACGAGGGGGGTGCCTTCATTCAGGAGGTGGAGCGCGCGTTCTGCTTCGTATGCAACCAGCGCGCGCGCCGATGCGCCTGCTGTGGCCGTGGCGAGATCCGCCTCCTGGACATGGAAACGCTTCATGTCCTCGGCGGGAAGGTAGATGCGGTCGCGGCCGAGGTCCTCGGCGACGTCCTGGAGGTGCTCGACGATCTGCAGCGCCGTGCACACCGCGTCGGAGCGGCGGATCCGCTCGGGCGTCGAGGTACCGGTGACCGAGAGGACCAGGCGGCCCACCGGGTTGGCGGACAGTTCGCAGTAGGCCAACAGGTCGTCGTACGTCTCGTAGCGCGTGACGACCTGGTCCTGGCGGTTGGCCCCGATCAGGCCGAGGAAGGGCTCGGGGGTGAGGCCGGCGCGGCGGACCGTGGGCCGCAGGCGCAGCAGCAGCGGGTGGCGCGGGGTCGAATCGAACACCCGGTGGAGGTCCGCCTCGAGGGCGTCGAGCAGGAGGAGCCGGTCCTCGGCCCCCTCCGGCGACACGCCGAGCAGCCGGGCGTCGGCGCCGCCGGGGGCGAGGTCGCCGTCACCGATGTCGTCGACGAGGCGGGCGAAGCCGTAGACCGCCATCAGGTCGTCGCGCCACGCCCGGGGCAGGAAGAAGGGCGCGACGGGGAAGTTCTCGTCCGCGGCCTTGTCGAGGGTGCCGCGCTCCGGGTCTCCGGAGCGGGCCGTCCCGGCTTCGGTCACCGCTCGCCGCCCGGCGCGGGGACGGCACACGCATCGCGGAGCTGGAGAGTTTCCGTAGCCATTGCCGTCACATCTCCCGTTCTACACTGCCGACCCAATACTGCCCATTTCGGACACGCCGCCCGGAGGTCCGCGCAGCGCGCAGGTACCGGGCGTCGCGCAATATCGCCCCACTTGCCGCGATTCAGCACCGGTACAGCTTACGTTGTACAACGCTGCACGGTCCGTCGGGGTGTCCTGCACATCACAACAACACACCGATTGGCGTCAAGATTCCTAAGGGCAGCCGGAGTTGGCGTTTCCTTTGCAGACGCAGGGCCCCGCCGAACCGTTCCGGCGGGGCCCTGGTCGAGACGGGTCATTTGCCCGTGAACTTCTCGTACTCCTTGAGGACCTCTTCGGTCGGGCCGTCCATCCGCAGCTCACCGCGTTCCAGCCACAGGACGCGGTCGCAGGTGTCGCGGATCGACTTGTTGTTGTGGCTGACCAGGAACACCGTGCCCGCGCTCTTGCGCAGCTCGCGGATGCGCTGCTCGGAGCGCTTCTGGAAGGAGCGGTCGCCGGTGGCCAGCGCCTCGTCGATCATCAGCACGTCGTGGTCCTTGGCCGCCGCGATGGAGAAGCGCAGCCGCGCCGCCATGCCGGAGGAGTAGGTCCGCATCGGCAGGGTGATGAAGTCGCCCTTCTCGTTGATGCCCGAGAAGTCGACGATCTCCTGGTAGCGCTCCTTGATCTGCTCGCGGGACATGCCCATCGCGAGGCCGCCCAGGATGACGTTCCGCTCGCCCGTGAGGTCGTTCATCAGGGCCGCGTTCACGCCCAGCAGCGAGGGCTGGCCGTCGGTGTAGACCTTGCCCTTCTCGGCGGGCAGCAGTCCGGCGATGGCCCGCAGCAGGGTCGACTTGCCGGAGCCGTTGGAGCCGATCAGGCCGATCGCCTCACCGCGGTAGGCGGTGAAGGAGACGCCCCTGACGGCGTGCACCTTGCGCACGCCCCGCTCCTCGCCGCGCTTGACGATGCGGCTGAGCGCGGCGGTGGCGCTGCCCTTGCCGGTCTTGGCGCCGTTCACGCGGTAGACGATGTGCAGCTCGTCCGCGATGACGGTGGGGATGTGGGACACCTGGTCAGCCACGGCCGTACCTCTCTTCCGCCTTCCAGAAGTACACGAACCCGCCCCCGGCGAGGAGCACGGCCCAGAAGGTGGCGATCGCCCACACGTGCGGGGGCAGGTGCGAGGCACCGTATCCGTCGATGAGCGCGAAGCGCATCAGGTCCATGTAGACCGCGGCCGGGTTCACCTGGAGCGCGCGGATGACCCACTCCGGGCGGCCCACGAGCATGTTGCTGATGGAGAACATGACACCCGAGGTGTACATCCAGGTGCGCAGGATGAACGGCATCAGCTGGGCGAGGTCCGGCGTCTTCGCGCCCAGCCTGGCCACGATGAGTGCGAGGCCGGTGTTGAAGAGGAACTGCAGCACGAGCACCGGCACGATCAGCAGCCAGGACAGACCCGGGTAGCTGCCGAAGGCGATCGCCACGACGAACAGCACGAGCATCGAGAACAGCAGCTGCTGGAGCTGCTGGAGCGCGAAGGAGATGGGCAGCGAGGCGCGCGGGAAGTGCAGGGCGCGGACCAGGCCGAGGTTCCCCGAGATCGCGCGGACGCCGGCCATGATCGAGCTCTGGGTGAAGGTGAAGACGAAGACCCCGGTCACCAGGAAGGGGATGTAGGTGTCGTGCGACATCCCTCGGCTGGCCTTGAGGATCAGACCGAAGATGAAGTAGTACACGGCGGCGTTCAGCAGCGGCGTCGCCACCTGCCACAGCTGGCCCAGCTTGGCCTGGCTGTACTGGGCGGTCAGCTTCGCCTGCGAGAAGGCGAGGATGAAGTGCCGGCGCCCCCACAGCTGACGCACGTACTCGACGAGACCGGGCCGGGCGCCGCTGACGGCGAGCCCGTACTTTCCGGCCAGCTCGGCGGCGGAGAGCCCGTCATCGGGCGACGGGCGGTCGCTCACCGCGACCGCTCCGTCCTGCGTTGTGTCACTCACAAGGGGAAACTTTCGTCTTCGGATGCGCACGGCCGGGTGGGGCAGGGCCATGGCACGGGACCGGGGTCGGGACCACGTGCTCACAGGAACGAGCTTGTCAGATGACGGGAGGACGGCCCAGTCTGGTCAGCCGCCACACCGTACGCCACTTCATGGGCCGCCTGCGTCCGCACGGGCTGGTCCAGCCCTCCTTGAACCCGCCGAACCAGGCCTTCAGCGCGGGTGCGGAGGGGCGGCGGGCCAGGGTCAGGAGCATCCACACCCCCAGATACACGGGGACGAGCGGTGCGGGAAGGTTCCGGCGGGCGAGCCAGACGCGGTTGCGGGCCACCATCCGGTGGTAGACCGCGTGCCGCGAGGGCGCCGTGGTCGGGTGGTTCAGCACCATGTCGGACCGGTAGTCGATCATCCAGCCCGCGTCGAGCGCCCGCCAGGCCAGGTCGGTCTCCTCGTGGGCGTAGAAGAACTCGTCGGGGAGCCCTCCGACCTGGCCGAAGACCTTTGTGCGGACCGCGTTGGCGCCGCCGAGGAAGGTCGTGACCCGGGAGGAGCGCATGGGGTCCGAGGCACGCAGCCGCGGCACGTGCCGGCGCTGGGTCTCGCCGGTCTCCGGGTCGGCGATCCGGAAGCTGATGATCCCGAGCTCCGGGTCGTCGGCGAAGGCCCGGCGGCACAGCTCGGCGGTGTCGTGGGTGGCCAGGAGTCCGTCGTCGTCGAGGAAGAGCAGGATGTCCATGTCGGCGCCGCCGGGCCCGAAGGCCTCGATACCGACGTTGCGGCCGCCGGGTATGCCGAGGTTCTCGGGCAGCTCGACGGTGCGTATGCCCTCGGGGACGTCCGGGACGGGCGAACCGTTGCCGACCACGACCACCTCGACACGGTCGCCGTCCTGCTTCGCCACGGAGTCCAGCAGGGCCCGGAGCTCGTCGGGACGGTTGCCCATGGTGATGACGACTGCGCCGACCTTCATCGCCGCGCTCACTTGAGCCTGCTGGACGCGAGGATGGACACGAGGTGCAGCAGGGTCTGCACGAGCGCGATGCCGGCGAGCACCGCGGTGCCGAGGCGGGTGAAGAACAGGTCGCCCCTGACCTGGTCGGCGATGGCGAGGACCAGGATCAGCAGCGACGCCTCGATGCCGAGGATCAGCCGGTGGAACCTGAGCGCGCCGGCGGCCCGGCGCGCGAGGGCCATGCCGGACGAGCGGGGCTCGGACGCCGCCTCCTTGACCGGCGGCAGCCCGCCCTGGTGGCGGGCGACGCCGACGAGGTCGGTCTCGGCCTTGACCAGGATCGCGCCGAGGGCCGCCAGGGTGCCGAGGAAGGCCCACAGCCAGTCGACGCGCCCGGTGCCCCACAGGTCGGCGGCGCGCAGCCCGAGGCCGACGAGGACGGCCGCGTCGGTCAGGTAGGCGCCGACGCGGTCCAGGTAGACCCCGCCGAGCGAGTACTGCTTCTTCCAGCGCGCGATCTCGCCGTCGACGCAGTCAAGCAGCAGGTACAGCTGGACCGCGACCACGCCGAGCACGGCGCCCGCGATCCCCGGCACCAGCAGGGCCGGGGCCGCGAGCACGCCGCAGACGGTCATCAGGTAGGTGAGCTGGTTGGGCGTGACCCTGGTGTTCACCAGGTAGCGGTCGCAGCGCAGCGAGATCTCTCGCATGTACAGGCGTCCCGCCCAATGCTCACCGCTGCGCCGGTCCTTCACCCCTGCGGGATGAACGACGGGGCGGAGTTCAGCTACTGATGGCCTTGGCATAGTCGGAGTAGATGTCCTTGATCTGGTGGGTTTTCAGGTCGAGGTGTTCGAGGATCGTGTAGCGGCCCGGCCGGGTCTGGGGGGCGAACTCCACGACCTGGACGAACTCGTCCACCGTGAAGCCGATCTCCTCGGGCAGCACCGGCAGCCCGTGGCGGTGCAGTACCTCGGCCATGTACACCGACTCCTCGTGCGCCCCCCGCAGGTACATCGCGAAGGCCGCCCCCAGGCCGCACTGCTCGCCGTGGCTCGCGGCGCGCTTGGGGAAGAGGAGGTCGAAGGCGTGGTTGATCTCGTGGCAGGCGCCCGAGGAGGGCCTTGAGTCGCCCGACACGGACATGGCGATGCCGCTGAGGACCAGTGCCTCGGCGAGCACCTGGAGGAAGTCGTTGTCCCCGACGCCGCCGGGGTGACGCAGCACGGCCTCGCCGGCCTGCCGTGCCATCGCGGCGGCCAGGCCGTCGATCTTCTCCCCCTTGACGCGGTTGGCCAGTTCCCAGTCCGCGATCGCGGAGATGTTGGAGACGGCGTCGCCGATGCCGGCCCGGACGAAGCGCACGGGGGCCTCGCGGATCACGTCGAGGTCGATGACGACCGCGATCGGGTTCGGCACGCCGTAGGACCCGCGGCCCGCGTCGTTGTCGAGCGTGGCGACCGGGGAGCACAGGCCGTCGTGAGCGAGGTTCGTCGGCACGGCGACCAGGGGCAGGCCGACCCGCGCGGCGGCGAACTTCGCACAGTCGATGATCTTGCCGCCGCCCAGTCCCACGACGGCGTCGTAGTGGCCGGCCCTTATGGCGCCGGCGAGCCGGATCGCGTCGTCGAGGGTGCCGCCGCCGACCTCGTACCAGGTGGCGCCGGGCAGGGCGGGGGCGAGCCGCTCGCGCAGCCCGGCTCCCGAGCCGCCGCTGACCGCCACGGCCAGCTTGCCCGAGTGGGAGATCCGCTCGTCGGAGAGCACGCTCGCCAGGTCGTCCAGGGCACCCGGACGGATGTCGACGACGACCGGCGAGGGAATGAGCCTCGTCAGTACTGGCACGCGATCTCACGTCCCTTGGCGAGGTCCTCGTGGTTGTCGATCTCGACCCACTTGACGTCGCCGATCGGTGCCACGTCGATCCGGAAGCCCCGGTTCACGAGCTCCTGGTAGCCGTGCTCGTAGAACTGCTGCGGGTCCGTCTCCCACACCGTCTTCAGGGCGTCGGCGAGATCGGCGGCGGCCGCGCCCTCGATGAGGGTGACGCCGATGTACTCGCCGGTGGCCTCCGCGGGGTCCATGAGCTTGGTGATCCTGCGGACACCCTTGGCGGGGTCCACGACCACCTTCATCTCCTCGTCGGCGAGCTTCTTGACCGTGTCCAGGGCCAGGATGATCCGCTTGCCCTCGCCACGGGCGGCGAGCAGGGTCCGCTCGACGGAGACCGGGTGCACGGTGTCGCCGTTGGCGAGGATCACACCGTCCGTGAGGGCGTCACGGCCGCACCACAGGGAGTAGGCGTTGTTCCACTCCTCGGCCTTGTCGTTGTCGATGAGGGTGATCCGCAGGCCGTACTTCTCCTCCAGGGCCGCCTTGCGGTCGTAGACGGCCTCCTTGCGGTAGCCGACGATGATGCCGACCTCGGTGAGACCGATCTCCGCGAAGTTGCCGAGGGTCAGGTCCAGGACCGTGATGCTGTCCTCTATGCCCGCGGGACCAACCGGCACGAGAGCCTTGGGGAGGCTGTCGGTGTAGGGGCGCAGACGCCGTCCGGCGCCGGCCGCCAGCACGAGGCCGATCATGCGGGTTCTCCTTCATCGTGTACGGCGGGCGCCCCGGAGGACGCCCAGAAGCGGATGCTCTCGAAGAGCACCAGCACGGCCACGGCCACGGCGAGCACCGTGAGCGCGACCTCGAACTGTGCGGCGGTGAGCACCGCGGCCAGGACGGTGACCAGCAGCGTCCTGCCCTCGTGGCCGCCGGTCGCCCGCACCAGCCACTGCGGCGGCGCGCCCGCGTTGCCGCGGATGCGGTACACCGTGTCGTAGTGATGGTAGGCGACCGCGGCCACCAGGCCGAAAGCCGCCGGAAGCGCTCCGTTCACGTCGGCTTCGACTGCCAGTACCAGAACGGTGAGGTACTCGGCGGCCCGGAAGACCGGGGGGACGAGCCAGTCGAGGGCGCCCTTGAGGGGGCGGGCGACGGCGACGGCGGACATGAGCGTGTGGACGACGGCGAACACGACGGTCTGCCAGCCGGGGCCCCACAGCACGGCCGAGGCGACCACGAGGAAGCCGCCGACGAAGGCGCTGACGGGCGCGGCGTGCCGGACGGTGCCGCGGACGCGGCGGACCAGCAGTTCGACGAGCGGTCCGCTGTCCGCGAGGTCGGCCAGCGCCTGCGCGGCCCGGTCCGTGCGCCGGGCCTTGCGGGTGAGCGAGCGCAGCACGCGGCCGGCCGTGGTGTACGTGGCCGCGAAGGCGCAGCCGGCGAGCAGCGCGTAGAAGGTGATGCGGGGTGTGGTCAGAGCCGTGAGAACGGCGATCATCGCCCATCGTTCGCCGATGGGCAGGACTATCATCCGGCGCACCCAGACCGTCCAGCCGACGCTGTCGAGCTTGCCGGAGAGGGCCGCGGTGGGGCTGGTGTTGGCCGTGGCGTCGTGGTTCGCCTCGTTGAAGGAGAAGTCGACGACGTGCCGGCAGGTCTGCAGGATCATCGCGCCCAGGGCGAGCGCCCACACGTCGTCGCCGCCGCGGGCCGCGCCGAGGGCGAGTCCGGCGTAGTAGGCGTACTCCTTGGCGCGGTCGAAGGTCGCGTCCAGCCAGGCGCCGAGTGTCGAGTACTGCAGGGAGTAGCGGGCGAGCTGCCCGTCGGTGCAGTCCAGGACGAAGGAGAAGAGGAGCAGCAGGCCGGCCGCGACGAACCCGGCGCGGGTGCCGGTGGCGGCACAGCCCGCGGCGATCAGCGCGGTCAGCAGCGAGGCGGTGGTGACCTGGTTCGGGGTCAGGCCGCGGCGGGCGCACCAGCGGGCGAGGTAGCGGGAGTACGGGCTGATGCAGTACGTGGTGAAGAAGCCGTCGCGGGCCTTCACGGCGCTGCGCAGCCGGACCGCCTCGTCGTCCACGGAGGCGACGGCCTGCCGGATCTCGTTGCGCTCCTGCGGGTCACCGGGGACCGCGGCGACCAGGGACCCCAGTTCCGGGCGGTGGACGGCGACGCCGTCCGCGTCGAGGGCCGCGGTGAGACGCTCGGCGAGGTTGTCGGTCGCGACGGCCAGGCCGCCGGCGGCGGAGCTCTCGCGGGCCAGGGCGCGGGTCAGCGCCCGGCGGGCCTCCGGCTGCACGGCGACGGCGCCGGGGACGGCGGAGGCCGGGAAGCGGGGGTCGGTGAGGCCGAGGCGCAGGGCGTGCGGGTGCCCGACGAAGCGGGCGTCGACGAGGGCGACCCGCTCCCCCGCGGGCACGGCTGCCAGCAGGGTCTCGGCGTCACCGGCCTCCGCGGCGGAGTGGACGTCGAACCCGAGCGACCGCAGATCGCCCTCGAGCGACGATCCGGGGACCGGCTGGCCGGTGAGGATGGCGGTCGACAGCGAACTCACTCCCTGGGTGCCGGGCGGCCTGGCGCCGGCATGTGCGTGGTGGGACGGCCCGGGCCGGGCCCTCTCCTCGTCCTCCCGCCGTCCGACCCGGGGCGGGCGGGAGCGCGCGGAGAGCGCCTGTGGCCGCCGGGGCGGCATGTCGGCAGAGGCTATCGGATGATGGGAAGCGGGTGTTCACCACCCGTTCACGGTCCGATCAACCTGGTCTGAGCGGCCGCCTCCGCCGCGATCATCATCGGTGATCCGGGGTCCGCGCGACAAACCGCGGCCCCAGACCGGACCATCGGGGGCATTGCGTACGAGAACCGGCGCACCGGTCCGGATCACGGCAGGACGGACGGGGCGCCGGGTCCGGCATAGGGTGGTCGTCCATGACATGGCTGATCACCGGCGGGGCCGGATACATCGGGGCACACGTGGCGCGGGCGATGGCGGAGGCCGGGGAGCGCGTGGTCGCCCTGGACGACCTCTCGGCCGGGGTGGCGCGGCGGCTCCCGGAGGGCATCCCGCTGGTCCGGGGCTCGTCCCTGGACGGGGACCTGCTCAAGCGGGTCCTGGCGGAGCACGAAGTGACCGGTGTGGTGCATCTCGCGGCGCGCAAGCAGGTCGGCGAGTCCGTGGAGCAGCCCACGCGCTACTACCAGGAGAACGTGGGCGGGCTCGCGACGCTCCTGGAGGCGGTGGCCGAGGCGGGTGTGCGGCGGTTCCTCTTCTCCTCGTCCGCGGCCGTGTACGGCAATCCGGACGTGGACCTCATCACGGAGGACACCCCCTGCGCGCCGATGAGCCCGTACGGCGAGACGAAGCTCGCCGGGGAGTGGCTGGTGCGCGCGGCGGGCCGGGCGCACGGCATCGCGACGGTCTGCCTGCGCTACTTCAACGTGGCGGGCGCGGCCGCGCCCGAGCTGGCCGACACCGGGGTGTTCAACGTCATCCCGATGGTCTTCGACCGCCTCACCCGGGGCGAGGCCCCGCGGATCTTCGGCGGCGACTATCCGACGCCGGACGGCACGTGCGTCCGCGACTACATCCATGTCGCCGACCTCGCCGAGGCCCATCTCGCGGCGGCCCGCCGGCTCGCGGGTGACGCGACGGGCGATCTGACCGTGAACATCGGCCGGGGCGAGGGTGTCTCGGTACGTGAGCTGATCACGCTCGTCGCGGAGGTCAGCGGTGACGCCACGGAGCCGGTCGTCGAGCCGCGCCGTCCCGGTGACGCGCCGCGCGCGGTCGCCTCGGCCGCGCTGGCCGCCCGCGAGCTGGACTGGAGCGCGCGGCGCGGGGTGCGCGAGATGGTCGCGTCGGCCTGGGACGGATGGCGACTTCATCACCCCCCGACCCAGGATTAACGATCTTCACCTGCTCTGACCTGCGTCTCGTCCACGCAGGTCAGAGCAGATGACAACGGTCTTCAGCGCGGCCTTGGCCCGATACCCCCCACCCGTAGTTCACTGTTCCTCCGGGCGGCGGCGGACGGGAGGCGGCTTTCCATGGGGGCTGGACACGATCACGGGCACGCGCACGGCGGGCAGACGACCGGCACCGCCGCGGCGGCGTACCGCGGGAGGCTGCGGGTCGCGCTGTCGATCACCCTGGCCGTCACGGCGGTGGAGATCGCGGGCGCCGTCCTCGCCGACTCGCTCGCGCTCGTCGCGGACGCGGCGCACATGGCGACGGACGCGCTGGGCCTGGGCATGGCCCTGCTCGCGATCCACTTCGCCAACCGCCCGGCCGGCCACAACCGCACCTTCGGGTACGCGCGGGCCGAGATCCTCGCCGCGCTCGCCAACTGCCTGCTGCTCCTCGGTGTCGGGGGCTACGTCCTGTTCGAGGCGGTCCAGCGCTTCGTGACGCCCACGGCGACCGCGGGCGGCCCGACCGTCGTCATCGGCCTGTTCGGCCTGGCCGCGAACACGGTCTCGCTCGCGCTGCTGATGGGCGGCCGCCGCGACAGCCTGAACGTGCGCGGCGCCTTCCTGGAGGTCGCGGCGGACGCGCTGGGTTCGGTGGCCGTCGTCGTCTCCGCGGTGGTGATCATGGCCACCGGCCGGCAGGCCGCCGACCCGATCGCCTCGATCCTCATCGGGCTGATGATCGTCCCGCGTACCTGCAAGCTGCTCCGGGAGACGCTGAACGTGCTCCTGGAGGCGGCGCCCCAGCATGTCGACATGGCGGAGGTGCGCGCCCACATCGTGGCGCTGCCCGGCGTCGAGGACGTCCACGATCTGCACGCCTGGACGATCACCTCCGGTCTGCCGGTCCTCTCCGCCCACGTGGTCGTCGCCGAGGACGTGCTCGACGCCCGCCGGCACGAGAAGGTGCTCCTCGAACTCCGGGACTGCCTGGGCCACCACTTCGATCTGGAGCACTGCACCTTCCAGCTGGAGCCGGACGGACACGCGCGGCACGAGGCACGGCTCTGTCACTGAGCGAGCGGGCGGGACGGGGTGCGGGTCCCGGGCGACGGGCGACGGGCGACGGGCGACGGGCGACGGGCGACGATTGACCGGCTGACCGGCTGACCGGCTGACCGGCTGACCGGCTGACCGGCTGACCGGCTGACCGGCTGACCGGCTGACCGGCTGACCGGCTGACCGGCTGGGGAGGGTGCCCGGCCCCGGCCCCAACCCCCTGGTCGGCCGGGCGGGAAATACCCGAGTGCGGGGCCGTACCGGCCGGTGCTAGCGTGACGGCCGTCCTGGGAGGAGATGGGTCGATGACTGTCGTGTACGCCGCCACCGCGCGCGGCGACAGGTGTGTCCCCGTCCTCCGGGTCCACGGCTGACCCACGCCGTACGGCGTGCTCGGCGGTCCGGGCCCCGCATCCGAAGGTCTGCCCATGCTCCCCGACCACGACCCCTCCCTCGACGCCTCCCACGAGGCCTTCTTCGCCCTGCACCACGGGCTTCCCCGGCAGGGTCCCGGCTCCGACGCCACCACCCGGTATCTGCTCTCGCTCGCCGGTCCGCTTCCGGACCGCCCGCGCGTGCTCGACCTGGGCTGCGGTCCCGGCCGCTCCGCGCTGCTGCTCGCCGAGGAGGCCGGGGCGCGGGTGACCGCCGTCGACCTGCACCAACCGTTCCTCGACGAACTGCGGGCGGCCGCCGAGGCCCGCTCCCTCTCCGCCTCCGTCCACGCCGTGCGCGCGGACATGGGCGAACTCCCCTACGAGGACGGTTCGTTCGACCTCGTCTGGGCCGAGGGATCGGCGTATCTGATCGGCTTCGACACCGCCCTGCGAAGCTGGCGGCGGCTGCTCGCTCCCGGCGGCACGCTGGTGCTCACGCACTGTGCGTGGACGGTCGAGATGCCCTCCGACCGGGCCCGCGCCTTCTGGGAGGACCTGCTGCGCACGACCGCGCAGGACACCCGGGCCGCGCGGGACGCCGGCTACGAGGTGCTCGGCACGGTGCTCCTGCCCGACTCCGACTGGCACGAGTACTACCGGCCGCTCGCAGCCCACGCGGACGCGGCCGACCTCGGCCGGCCGGGCATGGCCGCGGCCGTCGCCGACGCCCGGGCGGAGATCGCCCTGCGCCGCGCGCACGGCAGGGAGTACGGCTACGTCGGGTATGTGCTGCGCCCGGCGGCCGACGCCGGCTGACCCCACGGGCGGGCGGGTTCGCCCCAGGACCCGCCCGCCTGCACTCCCCTGCCCGCCTGCCCGAGACGGTCCCGGAGCCGACGAACCGACCCACCGGACGGCCGGTCCGACGGAGACGCCGACGGCCACGATGCCCCGAGTCCGGTGCCGACGGCGGACCCGGCGCCCTCCGGTGGAACACCCACCCCCCGCGTACGACCCGCCCCCACCGCGTACGACCCGCCCGGTCCGGACGCGGACCGGCCCGGACCCGGGCCGCACGGGCCACCCGGCGTACGCCCCCGTCGCCGTGCGGTCCGTCCGTCATCCGCCGTGCGCTGCTCGTCGTACTCGTCCGGGTCACGGCGTCCGGACCGGGCCGGACCGGGCCGGTGCGCCCGTCAAGGAACCGGGAGGGGAGTGCGAGGCGAACATCTGTCGGCCCCCGTCCTGGACGATTCCCCGTCCGCGGCACCGGGCACGATCAGGTGTCCGGCCACGTCCGGCGCCCGTGGCCGACCGGCCGTCCGTCCCGCCCCCGGAGTCCGGAGCGGGACATGCGGGGAGCCGCGAAGTGCCGGGAGTGCCGGTTTCGTACGGCAGACTTGGGGCTCGAAGACCGATGCGAAGGATGGGTATGCCGATCACACCTGCCACCGCGACGCACAGTTCGTCGAACGGCACCGTTGAAGCGATCTTGCTCGAACTGGTCGACGAGGACGGCAATACGATCGGCACGGCGGAGAAGCTCGCCGCCCATCAGCCGCCCGGACAGCTGCACCGGGCCTTCTCCGTCTTCCTCTTCGACGAGCGCGGACGCCTGCTGCTCCAGCAGCGCGCCCTGGGCAAGTACCACTCCCCCGGGGTGTGGTCCAACACCTGCTGCGGCCACCCCTACCCCGGCGAGGCCCCCTTCGCGGCCGCCGCCCGCCGGACGTACGAGGAGCTCGGGGTCTCCCCCTCGCTGCTCGCGGAGGCGGGTACGGTCCGCTACAACCACCCGGACCCGGAGTCGGGCCTGGTCGAGCAGGAGTACAACCACCTCTTCGTCGGCATGGTGCAGGCCTCGCTGCGCCCCGACGCGGAGGAGGTCGGCGACACGGCCTTCGTGACCGCCGCCGAGCTCGCCGAGCGGCACGAGAAGGACCCCTTCTCGTCGTGGTTCATGACCGTCCTGGACGCGGCCCGTCCGGCGGTCAGGGAGCTGACGGGCCCGTCCGCCGGCTGGTGACGGACCCGCGGGGGCGCTTCCCGGCCGGACCTACCCGACGCCCGGCGTGAGCGGCAGGGCCGCCCAGATCACCTTGCCGCCGCTCGCCGTGTGCTCGACGTCGCACACCCCGCCCGACTCCTTGGTGACCTCTCGTACCAGCAGCAGTCCGCGCCCGCCGGTCTGGCCGTGGTCCGCCTCCAGGGCCGTCGGGCGGTAGGGGTGGTTGTCCTCCACCGAGACCCGCACCCACTCGGCCCCGACGGCGACCTCGACGGCCAGCGTCGGGGACAGCAGCGCCGCGTGCCGGACGGCGTTCGTGACCAGTTCCGAGACGATCAGCAGGAGTCCCTGCACGAGGTCGTCCGAGGCGGGCACCCGCTGCCGTACGAGCAGGTCACGAACCGCGTGTCGCGCCTGCGGCACGGAGGCGTCCACGGCGGGCGCGGTGAACCGCCACACCCCCTCGTACGGCAGCGGACCCGGCGGTCTTTGATCGAGTGGCCCGTCCCCGCCGACTTCGGGACGGGAGCCGGACCCCCGCCCGTGGTTCTCCATCGTCCGGTCGCCACCCTTGCGCTCGATTGTCACCACACGTCGAGTGTGGGAACACGCTGGTCCGGACCCGAGGACTGAACAGAAGTCAGCGATTATCGACGGATTCCGACCGTCGACGCACGAACCGGTCGACCTGGTGACCAGTCCTGCCCCTGTTGTGCCCACTTCGAGAACTATTCGGGTTGTACGGGTTTGCCACCGGGGTCTCCCGGCGGCAAACCCCACCCGCGCCCGGGCGGGGCCCCGGAGGCGCTCGCCCCCTTTCCCGCCCGCGCCGCCCGCACGCCGGCGGCCCGGATAGCATCCGGCGTATGGAGCCGCAGCTGCTGCACAGTGTCGGCGACGGCATCGCCACCGTCGTCATCCACCACCCCGCCAAGCGCAACGCCATGACGGCCGGGATGTGGCGGGCGCTGCCGCCCCTGCTCGACGAACTGGCCGCCGACCCGGGCGTCCGCGCGCTGGTGCTCACCGGCGAGGGCGCCACCTTCTGCGCGGGGGCCGACATCTCGGCCCTGCGGGACTCCGCGGACGAGGCGCAGGGCCTCGCGGTGCGGGCCGAGGACGCGCTCGCCGCCTTCCCCAAGCCGACGCTCGCGGCCGTCCGCGGGTACTGCGTCGGCGGCGGGTCCCAGCTCGCGGCCGCCTGCGATCTGCGGTTCGCGGAGACCGGCGCGCTGTTCGGGGTGACCCCGGCGAAGCTGGGCATCGTCTACCCGGCCTCCGCGACCCGGCGCCTGGTCTCGCTCGTGGGACCCGCCACGGCCAAGTACCTGCTCTTCTCGGGCGAGTTGATCGACTCCGAGCGGGCGCTGCGGACAGGTCTGGTGGACGAGGTGCTGGCGGAGGACGAACTCGACAAGCGGGTCGCGGAGTTCACCCGGGTGCTGGCGGCGCGGTCGCTGCTGACGCAGGCGTCGGCGAAGGAGTTCGCGAACGGACGCACCGACCGGGACGCCCACTGGGCGCGGCAGGCGCGCGGCAGCGGCGACACCGCGGAGGGCGTCGCCGCCTTCCTGGAGCGCCGCCCGCCACGGTTCACCTGGACCACGCCGGATCCCGGCACGGCTAGCGCAGGATGAACCGGCTCCTCCCGCGCAGCTCCTCCACCAGGTGCGCGGGCGCCTTCCGCGGGGATCCCGCGTCGTAGGGCGGCTGCGGGTCGTACTCGGTCAGCAGTTGCACGGCCTGGGCGTGTTCGTCGCCCGCGATCCGCCCGAGCAGGTGGAGTCCCATGTCGATGCCGGACGAGACGCCGGCGGCCGTCACGTACTTCCCGTCGAAGACGACCCGCTCCCCGGTCGGCTCGGCGCCGAACTCCGCGAGGGTGCCGAGGGCGAGCCAGTGCGAGGTGGCCCGGCGGCCGTCGAGGAGCCCGGCCGCGGCCAGCAGCAGCGAGCCGGTGCACACGGAGGTCGTCCAGGTGCTCGTGGCGTCGGCGGCCCGCAGCCAGTCCAGGAGGACCCGGTTGTCCATCTGCGGGGTCTGCCCCGGGCCGCCGGGGACCACGACGATGTCCGGGTGCGGCACCTCGTCGAGGGAGCGGTCGGCGGTGAGCGCCAGATCGCCGGTCTCGTTGCGGACCGGGCCGGTGCGTTCGGCGACGAAGACGGTCCCGGCACCGGGCAGCCTGCCGAGGCTCTCGTAGGGGCCCACCGCGTCCAGGGCGGTGAAGCGGTCGTAGAGGACGATGGCGATCTGCATCGGGGTCCCTTCCCGGTTCAGTGCGTGGGTACGGGGTGGAAACGGCGCCGGTACTCGGCGGGGGCCGCGCCGAGCGCCCGGAGGAACGCGCGGCATGGCCTCCGGGGGTGCCGTAGCCGCAGGCGCGGGATATCTCCGTGACGCCGTCGGCGGTCTCCTCCAGGAGGCGCCGGGCGTGTTCGAGGCGGACCCGGTCGACGTACCGGCCCGGCGTGACGCCGGTCTCCGGCCGGAAGACGCGCGCGAAGTGCCGGGGCGAGAGCCGGGCGCGGGCGGCGAGCGACTCGACGGAGAGGTCCTCGCCGGGGTGTTCGGTGATCCACTGCTGGACCTCGCGCAGCGGCTCGCGTCGGGCCGTCTGCGCGGCGAGCTGGGCGCTGAACTGGGCCTGGCTGCCCGGGCGCCGCAGGAACACGACCAGATGGCGGGCGACGACGAGGGCGGCCTCGCGGCCGAGGTCCTCCTCGACGAGCGCGAGGGCGAGGTCGATGCCGGAGGTGACGCCCGCGGAGGTGGAGACCCGGCCGTCGCGTACGTAGATGGGGTCGGGGTCGGCCCGCACGGCCGGGTGGTCCCGGGCGAGCCTGTCGCAGTACGCCCAGTGGGTGGTCGCGCGCCGGCCGTCCAGCAGGCCCGCCCGGGCGAGCAGCAGCGCGCCGGTGCAGACGGAGACCAGCCGGTCGGCACGGGGACCGTGCGTCCGCAGCCAGTCGGTGAACCGGGGGTCCGGCTGCCGGGTGCCCGGCCCGCCCGGGACGAGCAGGGTGTGCGCGGCGGGCGCCTCGGCGAGGGTGCCGTCGGGGACGAGGGTCAGACCGCTGGAGGTACGGACCGCCACCCCGTGGAGGGAGGCGGTACGGACGCGGTACGCGCCGGCACGCCAGGTCCCGGCGCCCGAGAAGACCTCCGCGGGCCCGGTGACGTCGAGGCTCTGCACCCCGTCGAAGAGGACGACCAGAACGGTTCGCATCTCCTCGATTCTTGGCGGTCGCCACGATGGCCGCAAGGACGGACATCCCACCTTTCCTGCCACCTCCGTGCGGGGCTCCGCGCCCACCGGTTCCCCGCGTACCGACCAGTCGGTAACCTGCGGGCATGACGACTCCTCTGCCCGAGCGCGCCGGACGGCGCTGCCACAACGTCCTCAATCCGCTGCACTCCACCCACTACTTCTCGCCGGACCTGGGCCGCGAGCTCGCCGCGGTCGGCATCGACGACAGCCGGGGCGCGTACTTCGCGGTGCGGGCGGCGGCCATGGGGGCGGTGGGACCGGGCACGGTGACGGCGACGTTCTACAACTTCCGCCACGGACTCGTGGCCCGGCACGTGCCCGCGGTGTGGGAGAAGGCCTCCCCCGGGACGGTGCTGGCGGCACGCGCGCGGGCCGTCGACGCGACGCTGCGCCGGCTGCTCGGCGAGGAGACGCTCGCCTCCAAGGAGATGGCCGAGGCGGCCGAGCTGGCCCTGCGGGCGGCCGAGGCGTGCACCAGGACCGCGCGTCCGCTCTACGCCGCGCACGCGGACCTGCCCGTGCCCGACGCGCCGCACCTCGCGCTCTGGCACGCGGCCACGCTGCTGCGCGAACACCGCGGCGACGGCCACCTCGCCGTGCTGCTCGCGGCGGAACTCGACCCGGTCGAGGCGCTGGTGAGCCACACCGCGACCGGCAAGGGGATGGCCCCGAAGTGGGCGCTGGGCACCCGCGGCTGGTCGCGGACCGACTGGGAGGCGGCGGTCGAGCGGCTGCACGGGCGCGGACTGCTCGACGCGGAGGGCGAGTTGACGCCGTCCGGTGTCGCGCTGCGCCAGGAGATCGAGGCCCGGACGGACCAGCTGGACCGCGCCCCGTACGAGCATCTGGGCGCCGCGGGCGTGGAGCGCCTCACCGAACTGGCGAAGGGACTGCTGATGACGGCTCTCGCGGCCGGCGCGTTCCCCGAGGGCATGACCGGCAAGGGCTGACACCCCCGATCGGCGCCCTGATCCCCCGTTGTCGGTGTCACCTGCCACAATTGCCGCGCAACCTCAGTGGAGAAGGCGGTACGGGATCGTGACGACACCCCTCGTAGGGTCCATCGAAAGCAGGATCGCCGAGGAGCTCGGCGTACGGGAACGGCAGGTCAGGTCCGCCGTCGACTTGCTCGACGGCGGCTCGACGGTGCCCTTCATCGCCCGCTACCGCAAGGAAGCGACCGAGATGCTCGACGATGCGCAGCTGCGCACCCTCGAGGAGCGGCTGCGCTATCTGCGGGAGCTGGAGGACCGGCGTACGGCGATCCTCGAATCGGTGCGCGAGCAGGGCAAGCTCACCGAGGAGGTCGAGGCGCGGATCCGGGGCGCGGAGACGAAGGCGCGCCTGGAGGACATCTATCTGCCGTTCAAGCCCAAGCGGCGCACGAAGGCGCAGATCGCCCGGGAGGCGGGGCTGGAGCCGCTGGCCGAGGGCCTGCTCGGCGACCCGACGGTCGACCCGCTCGCCGCGGCGACGGCCTTCGTCGACGCCGACAAGGGCGTCGCCGACCCGCAGGCCGCGCTCGACGGCGCCCGCTCGATCCTCACCGAGCGCTTCTCGGAGGACGCCGACCTGATCGGCGAGCTGCGGGAGCGCATGTGGACGCGCGGACGTCTGGTGGCCAAGGTGCGGGCCGGCAAGGAGGAGGCGGGCGCCAAGTTCGCCGACTACTTCGACTTCGCCGAGCCCTTCAAGGAGCTGCCCTCGCACCGCGTCCTCGCCATGCTGAGGGGCGAGAAGGAGGAGGTCCTCGACCTGGTCCTGGAGCCCGAGGAGCCCGCCGAGTCCCCGTCCGCCCCTTCGTCGTACGAGGGGATGGTCGCCCACCGCTTCGGGATCGCCGACCGCGGCCGTCCCGCCGACAAGTGGCTTCAGGACACGGTGCGCTGGGCCTGGCGGACCCGCCTGCTCGTGCACCTCGGCATCGACCTCAGGCTGCGGCTGCGCACCGCCGCGGAGGACGAGGCGGTCGACGTCTTCGCGGCGAACCTGCGTGACCTGCTGCTGGCCGCCCCGGCCGGTACCCGCGCGACGCTCGGTCTGGACCCCGGCTTCCGCACGGGCGTGAAGGTCGCCGTGGTCGACGCGACCGGCAAGGTCGTCGCCACCGACGTCATCCACCCCCACGTACCGGCGAACAGGTGGGACGAGGCCGTGGCCAAGCTCGCCCGCCTCGCCAAGGAACACGCGGTCGATCTGATCGCCATCGGCAACGGCACGGCGTCCCGCGAGACCGACAAGCTCGCCGGTGAACTCATCGCCGGCCACCCCGAGCTGCAGCTCACCAAGGTGATGGTCTCCGAGGCCGGGGCGTCGGTGTACTCCGCGTCCGCGTTCGCCTCGCAGGAGCTGCCCGACATGGACGTGTCGCTGCGTGGCGCCGTCTCCATCGCGCGCCGGCTCCAGGACCCGCTGGCCGAGCTGGTGAAGATCGACCCGAAGTCCATCGGCGTCGGGCAGTACCAGCACGACCTCTCCGAGGTGAAGCTCTCCCGCTCCCTGGACGCGGTCGTGGAGGACTGTGTGAACGGCGTGGGCGTGGACGTGAACACGGCGTCCGCCCCGCTGCTCTCCCGGGTCTCCGGCATCACGTCGGGGCTCGCCGAGAACATCGTGGCGCACCGCGACGCCAACGGCCCCTTCCGCTCCCGTACGGCCCTGAAGAACGTGGCCCGGCTCGGCCCCAAGGCGTACGAGCAGTGCGCGGGCTTCCTCCGCATCCGCGGCGGCGACGACCCGCTGGACGCGTCCAGCGTGCACCCCGAGGCGTACCCCGTGGTGCGCCGGATGGTGAAGTCGGCGGGCGGCGGGGTCGCGACCCTGATCGGCAACACCGGTGTGCTGCGCTCGCTCAGCCCGGCCGACTTCGTGGACGACACGTTCGGTCTGCCGACCGTCTCGGACATCCTGAAGGAGCTGGAGAAGCCCGGCCGTGACCCGCGGCCCGCGTTCAAGACGGCCACGTTCAAGGAGGGCGTCGAGAAGATCTCCGACCTGACGTCCGGGATGGTGCTCGAAGGGGTCGTCACGAACGTGGCCGCCTTCGGCGCCTTCGTCGACATCGGCGTCCACCAGGACGGTCTGGTCCACGTCTCGGCGATGTCCAGGACGTTCGTGAAGGACCCGCGGGACGTCGTGAAGCCGGGCGACATCGTCAAGGTGAAGGTGCTCGACATCGACATCCCGCGCAAGCGGATCTCGCTGACGCTGCGTCTGGACGACGAGGCCGCCCCGCAGGACCAGCAGGGCGACGGACGCCCGCAGCGCGGCGGCGGACGGCCTCCGCAGCAGCGCGGGCAGCAGCGTCAGGCGCGCGGCGGCTCGGGCGGCGGGGGCGGTGCGCGGCAGGCCTCGCCGCCGCCCGCGAACAGCGCGATGGCCGACGCGCTGCGCCGTGCGGGGCTCGTGGACCCGAAGAAGGGCAGGCGCTGACCCCGGAGCGGCAGGGCTGAACCACCGGGGAGCAGTGCGGTGGGACCGTCACCGCGTACGTGCCCGCGTCCCGTTCGGGGCGCGGGCACGTACCGGTTCGTTGCGCGGCACGACCCGTCCGTGGCACGGGCACGACCCGTCCGGAGCGCGGGCGCGACCCGTCCGTAGCACGGACACGACCCGTCCGGAGCGCGGGCGCGACTCGTCCGAGATGCGGGCACGGCCCGTTCGGGAGTGACCGTACGGCCGGTTCACGGGTCGTCACCGGCAGGGTGCCGTCGGCGGGTTGTCCGGGAGCGGGGTGCCGGGCCTCCCGGATCGCGTCCGCGCGCCCGCACGGCGTGCGCGGCGCGGACCGCGTGCGCGGCGCGGACGGGGGTGCGGCGAGGGCTGTCGCGAGGAAGCGCGGTGTCCGGGCGGGCCGGTCAGCGCTCCGTCACCTTGCCCGCGGCCACCTCCAGACGGCGCGTGGTGCGGACGGCGTCGAGCATGCGGCGGTCGTGGGTCACCAGCAGCAGCGTGCCCTCATAGCTGTCGAGGGCCGACTCCAGCTGCTCGATCGCGGGCAGGTCGAGGTGGTTGGTCGGCTCGTCGAGGACGAGGAGGTTGACCCCGCGCCCCTGGAGCAGGGCCAGTGCCGAACGGGTGCGCTCACCCGGGGAGAGGGTCGCGGCCGGACGCAGCACATGGTCCGCCTTCAGCCCGAACTTGGCGAGCAGCGTGCGGACTTCGGCCGGCTCGGTGTCGGGAACGGCCGCGCAGAACGCGTCCAGCAGGGACTCGGGGCCGTGGAAGAGCTTCCGGGCCTGGTCGACCTCGCCGACGACGACACCGGACCCGAGGACGGCGTGCCCGGCGTCCAGCGGGACGCGGCCGAGCAGGGCTCCCAGGAGGGTCGACTTGCCCGCGCCGTTGGCGCCCGTGACGGCCACCCGGTCCGCCCAGTCGATCTGGAGCGTGGCGGGCCCGAAGGTGAAGTCGCCGCGATGCACCTCGGCGTCGCGCAGGGTGGCGACCACGGCTCCGGAGCGCGGCGCAGCCGCGATCTCCATGCGCAGTTCCCACTCCTTGCGCGGCTCGTCGACGACGTCGAGCCGTTCGATCATGCGCTGTGTCTGGCGGGCCTTCGCGGCCTGCTTCTCACTGGCCTCGCTGCGGAACTTGCGGCCGATCTTGTCATTGTCGTTGTTCGCCTTGCGCCGGGCGTTCTTCACGCCCTTGTCCATCCAGGACCGCTGCATCTGGGCGCGTCCTTCGAGGGCGGACCGCTTGTCCGCGTACTCGTCGTAGTCCTCGCGGGCGTGCCGACGGGCGGTGTCCCGCTCCTCCAGATACGCCTCGTAGCCGCCTCCGTACAGCGTGATCTGCTGCTGCGCGAGGTCGAGTTCGAGCACCTTGGTGACCGTGCGGGTGAGGAACTCGCGGTCGTGGCTGACGACGACGGTGCCCGCGCGCAGGCCGGAGACGAACCGTTCGAGCCGCTCCAGGCCGTCCAGGTCGAGGTCGTTGGTGGGCTCGTCGAGCAGAAAGACGTCGTAACGGGAGAGCAGCAGCGAGGCCAGGCCCGCGCGGGCGGCCTGGCCGCCGGACAGGGCCGTCATGGGCTGGTCCAGGTCGACCGCCAGTCCGAGGGAGTCGGCGATCTCCTCCGCCCGCTCGTCGAGGTCGGCACCGCCGAGGCCGAGCCAGCGCTCCAGGCTCTCGGCGTAGGCGTCGTCCGCGCCCGGAGCGCCGTCGACGAGTCCCTGGGTCGCCTCGTCCATCACTCGCTGGGCGTCGGCCACACCGGTGCGGCGCGCGAGGAAGGCCCGTACGGTCTCGCCGTCCCGGCGCTCCGGTTCCTGCGGGAGGTGTCCGACCGCGGCGGACGGCGGGGAGAGCCGCAGCTCTCCCTGCTCGGGGGTGAGCAGCCCGGCGAGCAGCCGCAGCAGTGTGGACTTGCCCGCGCCGTTGGCACCGACGAGCCCGATCACGTCGCCGGGCGCGACGACGAGGTCGAGCCCGGTGAAGAGCGAGCGGTCGCCGTGTCCGGCGGCGAGGTTCTTGGCGACGAGGGTGGCAGTCATCAGGACGCCGATCCTAACGGCCCGGCCGACCGTCCGAGGACCCCGGATTCCCGGCGCCGCGGACCCGTGGGCGGGTCCTGCCCCGGGTCCGCCCGCGACCGAGCCACACACCGACCGAGCCACACACCGACCGGGCCGCACGACGACCAGGCCGCGTGTCCGCCGAGCCGTACGTCCGCCCGGCCCGAGCCGTACGTCCGCAGGGGGTGAGCGCGGCGGGGGCTGGTGCGCTAGCGTCCCGAGGCGTGGAGAACGCTCGGGGCGACGACGTGATCGTGGTGGGCAGCGGTGTCATCGGGCTGACGACGGCCGTCGTCCTGGCCGAGCGCGGCCTGCGGGTGCGGGTGTGGACGCGGGAGCCCGCCGAGCGGGCCACCTCCGCGGTGGCCGGCGCGTTGTGGTGGCCGTACCGCATCGAGCCCGAGGAGCTCGTCGGCGCATGGGCGCTCGCGTCGCTCTCCGTGTACGAGGAGCTGGCCGCGCGACCGGACATCACGGGCGTGCGCATGGCCGACGGCGTCCTGGCCGGGGCCCGGCTGGACGGTCAGGCCCCTTGGGCCGCCCGGGTACCGGGGCTGCGCGCGGCCACGGCCGAGGAGTACGCGGGGGTCGGGCTGCGCGCGCGACTGCCGCTGATCGACATGCCGGTGTATCTGCGCCGGCTGTGCGAGAGGCTCACCGCAGCCGGCGGAACCGTCGAGATCCGGACGGTGACCGACCTCGCCCGGGTGCCGGCGCCGGTCGTCGTCAACTGCACGGGGCTGGGGGCACGGACGCTGGTCCCGGACCCGGCCGTCCGGCCCGTGCGGGGACAGCTCGTGATCACGGAGAACCCGGGGCTCGACTCCTGGATCGTCGCCACCGACGACGTCACCGGGACGAGTACGTACGTCTTCCCGCAGCCGGACCGGCTGGTGCTCGGCGGGACCGGCGACGAGGACGACTGGTCGCTCACCCCCGACCCTGCGGTGGCCGCGGCCATCATCGAGCGGTGCGGCGCCCTGCGCCCGGAGATCGCGGGGGCGCGCGTCCTCGGTCATCTGGTGGGGCTGCGGCCGGCGCGCGCCTCCGTGCGACTGGAACGCGAGGTACGGGCAGACGGGCCGGTCGTGGTGCATCACTACGGCCACGGCGGCGCGGGCGTCACCGTGGCCTGGGGATGCGCCCTGGAGGCTGCCGCGCTCGTCACGGACGGGGATCGGGTCACGACGCCCTGAACCGCCCGGGATACGACCGGGGCCGTACCGGTGAGTGACCGGTACGGCCCCGGTCCGGGTCCGGGGTGCCGTCAGTGGCGGTCGCCCGGGATCCGGCGGGCGGTGCCCGGATCGCGTACGCCCTCGTGGACGGCCGGGCCGGCGGCCCTGCCGGTCCCCGCGGTCGCCCTGCCGAAGGCCTCGGCCCCTCCGACCACCGGGACCCGCGCCGAGGTTCGGGCCAGGTCGAGTGTCAGGCTCGGGGTGCTCGACGGCGGGTCGATGAGATCCCGGTCGGTGCCGGCGACGATCAGCGCGAGCCGGTGGCCCGCCGGCACGACGTGGTCGGTGGGGGCCAGGTCGAGCGTGATCGTGTAGGCCTTGCCGGGAATCAGGGGTACTCCCTTGCGCGGCGAGGCGGAGGTGCCCAGGTCGGCCCAGCCCCGGCTGAGGACGGTGGCGTCGACGGCGGTCGTCGCCGCCGCGGTGACCTTGTAGCAGGAGCTGTCGCCCGCGGTGCTGGCTCCCCAGCAGGTCCGGTCGGTGAGGGTGGTGATGCCCTCGCCGCCGCCCGCGTAGTCCCGGATGGTGTCGGCGCCGAGGTCGACCAGGACCGCGCTGAGGTGGGCGGTGGAGGTGGTCGGCGTCGCGGTGACCGTCACCGCGGAGGAGCCGGACAGCCGCAGGTCCTCGGTCAGCGGCCTGGTGACGAACCCGGCCTTCTCCGCGGTGGACCGGTCGACGTGGGCCGCCCAGTCGGTCTCGCTCAGGGACGGGTCGTCGGTGAACGTCTCCGTTCCGGAGCCCTTGCGCAGTCCGAGGGTGCCGACGCCCTGCTGGGCGCCGGTGCCGGGACGGAGCGTGGTCGTCCGGGTGGAGCGGGGCGGCCAGACGGACGTGGTGACCCACTGGTCGGGATGGCGTTCGATGTCCGCCATGGGGGCGCGGTCGATCCCGTTGTCGTAGCCGAGGAGTTCGTGGTCGAACCAGCGGTGCAGGGTGTCGACCCAGGCGCCGCGGCGGTAGTCGAACGGGTCGACGTGACCGGTCTGGGAGAGCCAGATCTTGCGTTCGACGCCGTGCTTGGCGAGGGCGCTCCACCACTGGCCGAAGTTCTTGGTGCGGACGTTGAGGTCCTGCATGCCGTGCACGAGGAAGACGCTGGCCCGGACCTTGCCGGCGTCCTTCACGTAGTCGCGCTCGGTCCAGAACGGCGTCCAGTCGCCGGTGCGCGGGGCGCCCGCGACGATCTTCTGCTGGACGGCGGCGCACCTGGCCCGGGCGTCGGGACTGTCGACGTAGTCGGAGAGCCAGTCGGGGCCCGAGTCGTAGAGCGGGGCGCCCTGGGCGAAGTAGTAGTCGTACCAGGAGGAGATGGCGCTGATCGGCACGATGGTCTTCAGACCCTCGACGCCGGTGGCCGCGACTCCGTTGGCGATGGTGCCGTCCCAGCTCTTGCCGATCATGCCGGTCCGGCCGTTGGTCCAGGTGGCCCTGGCCCGGTCGGCGCCGGTACGGGTGGTGTAGGCCCTGGCCCGGCCGTTCAGCCAGTCGACGACCGCTTTCGCGGACTGGATGTCGGAGCGGCCCCCGACATCCACGCAGCCGTCGGAGCGATTGGTTCCGGCCAGGTCGACGCCGACGACCGCGTAGCCGCGGGGTACGAAGAAATTGTCGTAGAAGAGGGGCATCTGGACGACGTCGCCGTGGGCGTCGTACGTCTTGAGCTGGCTCTCGTTGCCGCGTCCGCAGCAGGAGTAGTACGGACTGGCGTCCATGATCACGGGCACCTTGCGGCCCTGCTGGGCGGGTTCCCGGGGTCGCACGATGTCGACGGCGACGCGGTCGTTCCTTCCGTCTCCGTCGCCGTCGAGGCCGGTGTCCACCCAGACGGACTCGCGGACGGCGTTGTCGTAGGAGTAGACCGGGGCGCTCTCCCGCACGGCGGCGTGCGCGGCGGCGGGGGTGAGGAAGGCGGCCATGAGTGCGGCCGTGGCCACCGTCGCGAGCGATCTCCAGGTCGTGAAGCGCCTGCGGCGCGCTGGTATCGGCATGCGCGGACGGTACCCCGGTCAACTCCTGTGCAAAAGGGGGCACTTGGAGGGCCGGTGGAAGAAGGCCCCGGGACGGGCCGAAGGGGTGCGGGCCGCCCGCGAAAGGTGTCGGCCGAATGGCGATCGTGTGACAGGGGTGGCCATGGACACGATCGGGGTCACAGGGACTCAATAGGCTCCGAACAGACTTTGTGCCCCCACGACTTGGAGCTTGACGTGCATCGCAGACTCATCGCCCCGGGCGCGCTCGCCGCCGCCCTGCTGCTGGCCGTCCCGGCCTCGGCGGCGGACTACACCCCCGGGGCGCCGGGCATCGGCGACCCCTACTACCCGGCCTACGGCAACGGCGGGTACGACGTCTCGCACTACGACCTCCGGCTCACCTACCGGCCCACGACGGACGAGTTGGAGGGCACGGCCACCCTGTCGGCCACCACCACACAGGACCTCTCACGTTTCGACCTGGACTTCCTGCTGGACGTGAGCGAGGTGCGGGTCAACGGCGCGAAGGCCTCGTTCGCCGCCTCGGGCCGGCACGAGCTGGAGATCACGCCGGCGACCCCGCTGCCGAAGGGCACGCCCGTCACGGTGGTGGTCCGCTACAGCGGAGTGCCCTCGACGAAGAGCGCCTACGGTTTCTCGACCTGGCACCGCACCCCGGACGGCGCCGTCGCGGCGGACGAGCCCGAGTCGGCGTGGTGGTGGTACCCGAGCAACGACCACCCGAGCGACAAGGCGACCTACGACGTCTCGGTGGCCGTGCCGGACGGCACCCAGGCCATCTCCAACGGCACGCTCCAGTCGTCGAGTTCGCGGCTGGGCTGGACCCGCTACAACTGGCGCTCGAACAAGCCGCAGGCGACCTATCTGACCACGCTCGCGATCGGCAGGTTCGACCTCACCACCGGGACGACCTCCGACGGGGTTCCGGTCGTCAACGCGTACAGCAAGGACCTCGGCGACAACGACGGGGCCGCGCGGGCGAGCGTCGAGCGGACCGGGGAGATCGTCGACTGGCTGACCGGCTACTTCGGGCCGTATCCCTTCAACTCGGTGGGCGGTTACGTCCCGAACACCACCACCGGGTACGCGCTGGAGACGCAGACGCGCGTCTACTACAGCCCCCGGCAGTTCGCGAACGGCTCCAACACCTCTGTGGTCGTTCACGAGTTGGCGCACCAGTGGTACGGCGACGACGTGTCACTGGCCGGGTGGAAGGACATCTGGATCAACGAGGGCTTCGCACGGTACGCGCAGTGGCTCTGGTCGGAGCACGAGGGCGAGGGGACGACACAGGAGCTCGCGGACTACACGTACGCGTCGCACCCTGCGGACGACGTCTTCTGGACCGTGAAGCCCGGTGACCCCGGCCCGGACAACCAGTTCGACACCGCCGTCTACGACCGCGGGGCGCTGGCGATCCAGGCGCTGCGCGACGAGATCGGGGACGACGCGTTCTTCACCGTGCTGAAGGGGTGGCCGAAGCAGCACCCGTACGGGAACGCCACGGTCGAGGACTTCCGCACGTACGCCGAGGCGGTCTCCGGCCGGTCCCTCGCGGGCCTCTTCGACACCTGGCTGTTCCAGCCCTCGAAGCCGGCCGGACCCGCGGCGCGGGGCGTCTCGCTCGCCGGGGCGCGGACCGCGAAGACGATTCCGGCGCGGCCCAGGTCGTGGAAGAAGATCGAGGCGACCGACTCCGTGCACTCCGGCTGAGCGCGGCCCGGCGGCCCGCCGGGGTCCGGTGCGCTTTTCGGTCGGCCGTCCGTCCCGTCCGGGGCGGGCGGCCGACCGGCCGGCCGGCCGGCCGTCGCAAGGTGTGCGAGCCGTCCCGGACACGGGCGGCCCCCCGCGGGTCCGGCGACCGGGCCCACGCGGTGACGACAGGATTCAGCCGCCCTGTTCCGCGGGGGCGCCGAGTCCCTCCCCCACGATCCGGCTCACCAGGTTCGAGGCCAGTTCGGACACCGATATGCGCAGTTCGACCTCGGCGGCCGCGCGGTCGGCGTCGTTCCGGGCACGGTCCCCGGCCGGGGCGGCGTCGTGGGCGCGCGGCGCGGCCTGCCGGGTCTGGAGGTTCACGACAGCGGCCTGGGACGGGACCCGCGGCCGGATCCGGACGGTGTCGCGCGGGGCCTCGGCCAGCAGCGCCTCGGTCTGGGCGCGTTCACGTTCGGCGCGGGCGCGCACGGCCTCGGACCGCTCCCCGGTGCAGTCGTCCGCGTCGCGCCGCGCCGTGAGCAGCCGGTTCACCCGGGGCAGGGCACGGGCGACGAGCAGGCCGACGAGGGCGACCAGCGGCAACGCGAGCAGCAGATCCCGAACCTTCGGGTCGAGCGGGCCGATCGGGTACGGGACGCGATCCATGACCGTGATGTACCCGCTCACCGGTACGGACCAAGCCCGCGCCCGCCACAGTTGGCCGAAATCGACAACCGGCCACGCTCCAGGACCGTCCCACGCGGCGGTCACCCGCCGTGGCGGTCTCCCGTCGTGGCCGTCACCCGTCGTGGTCGTCACCCGTCGTGGCCGTACACCGTCACCGCGATCCCCCGTGCCGCCAGCCGCCCGGTCACGAGGGGCTCCACACGCGCCCAGGTGCCGCCCGCCAGGCCGCAGCCGATGCGGGGCATGTGGTGGACGGAAGCGTCGAGCCCGGCCGCCCGGTCCGCGAGCCGTCCGAGCGCCGTGTCGATCGCCTCGTACCGGACGGGCACCCCCTCGCCGCGGCTCCGGATGCCCCGTTGGCCGATCAGGTTCGCGACCCACAGGGACGGCTCGACCTGGACGAACTGAGCGGCACCCAGCCCGAAGTCGTTGGATGCGCGGCCGCGGTACCCGGCGCGGTAGGCCCTCTCGGGCTCCGGCCGGCGACGAGAGAGCGCGAGCACGAAGCCGCGTCCCCAGCCCCCGATGTCGTTGCAGACATGAGCGATCAGCCTGACGCCGCCCGCCGACGGAACGGTGGCGTCACCCCGGACATACGTGATCTCCGACATGACGCCACCGTAGAAGCGGGGTCTGACAACGCCCGCGGTACGACCGCCGGGCGGCGGGCCGCTACCTCGTCATACCGCTGAGCTCCTCCTCCGCGGTCCTCTCGACCCGGCGGCGGACCGCGAACCAGCCGCCGACCAGCAGGGCCGCGATCACCGGGATGAGCAGCAGGGTCTTGCGGCCGACCTCCGGGTCGTCCCACATCAGGGCGAGCACGGACAGCAGGAAGAGGATCGTCACGGTCTCCGTGACGGGGCTGCCGGGGAGGCGGAAGGACGGACGGGTGAGCAGGCCGGCCCTGGCGCGGCGGACGAAGACCAGGTGGCAGATCATGATGATCACCCAGGTGCTGATGATGCCCAGCGACGCCACGTTCAGGACGATCTCGAAGGCCTGGTCGGGCATGAGGTAGTTGAGGACGACACCGAGCACGCACACCGCGCAGGTGAGCAGGATGCCGCCGTAGGGCACCTGGCTGCGGTTCATCCGGGCGGTGAACCGGGGCGCGGAGCCCGCGGTCGCCATGGAGCGCAGGATGCGTCCGGTGGAGTACAGGCCGGAGTTCAGCGAGGACATCGCCGCGGTGAGCACGACCAGGTTCATGACGTCACCGGCGCCCGAGACACCGATCTTCGAGAGGACCGTGACGAAGGGGCTCTCGTCGGCCGAGTAGACCGAGCCGGGGAGCAGCAGCGCGAGCAGCACGACCGAGCCGACGTAGAAGAGGCCGACGCGCCACATGATCGAGTTCACCGCGCGCGGCACGACCTTCTGGGGCTCGGCGGTCTCGCCGGCCGCGACACCCACCAGTTCCAGGGCCGCGTATGCGAAGATCACGCCCTGCATCACGAGGACGACCGGCATCAGGCCGTGCGGGAGGAGGCCGCCGTGGTCGGTGATGACGCTCAGACCGGGCTTGCGGCCGTCCACGTCGTGCTGGGTGGCCAGCAGGAAGATGCCGACCAGCATGAAGGCGACGAGGGTGGCGACCTTGATGATCGCGAACCAGAACTCCATCTCGCCGAAGATCTTGACCGAGATCAGGTTGACGGCCAGGACCACCGCGAGGGCGATCAGGGCCAGCACCCACTGCGGGATGTCGGTGAAGAAGCTCCAGTAGTGGGTGTAGAGCGCGATCGCGGTGATGTCGGCGATACCGGTCGTCGACCAGTTGAGGAAGTACATCCACCCGGCGACGTAGGCGCCCTTCTCGCCGAGGAACTCTCGCGCGTACGACACGAAGGACCCGGAGGAGGGCCGGTAGAGGACCAGCTCGCCGAGGGCGCGCACGACGAAGAAGGCGAAGGTTCCGCAGACGAGGTACGCGATCGCCAGCGCGGGGCCCGCGGTGTGGAGGCGGCCGCCCGCGCCCAGGAAGAGTCCGGTGCCGATCGCGCCACCGATGGCGATCATGTTGACGTGGCGTGGCTTGAGGGCCTTGCTGTAGCCGGCGTCGCCCGCGTCCGCGGGCGGGCGGGCGGCGTCGGTACGGGATGCGGTGGCCTTGGCCGTGTCTACGGCGTCCTTGCTCACGGGTGGATCCACTCTCTGGTGCGCCCGGCGCACTGTGCACGCGGGTCCGGACATGTCGCGGCCCGTACCTCCCCTGTCGCGGCACGGACCAAGGAGCCACCTTCCCCACGAGTCCGCGCGTACGCGATGGCACACCTCACATCGCGGAACATCTCACATGTTGATCAACAACGTCTCCGTCGCAGGTCAGGAGGTGTACAGCTGCTCTATCAGGTCCCCGTAGCGCTCCCGCACCACTTCCCGGCGCAGCTTCAGCGAGGGCGTGAGCTCGCCTGTGGCGGGGCCCCATTCCCGGTCGAGCACGCGGTAGCGCCGGATCTGCTCGGTGCGGCTCAGGCGTGCGTTCGCCCGCGCCACCGCCCCGGCTACCGCCTCCGCCAGTTCCGCCGGGGATCCCACCGCCGCGGGGTCCGGGACGAGCAGGGCCACCAGGTAGGGGCGGCCGTCGCCGTGGACGTAGGCCTGGTCGACGACGGGGTGCTCCTTGAGCGTGTTCTCCACGTGGGCGGGCGCGACGTTCTTGCCCGTCGAGGTCACGATCATCTCCTTCTTGCGGCCGGTCAGGAGGAGGAAGCCGTCCTCGTCGATCCGTCCGATGTCGCCGGTCGCGAACCAGCCCTCCGCGTCGCGGGCGTCCTCGACCGTGCCGTCCTCGCGCAGATAGCCGTCGAAGACGGTCGCGCCGCGCACCAGGATCTCGCCGTCCGCAGCGGTGCGCAGCTCCAGGCCGTCCAGAGGTCTGCCGACCGAACCGCGGCGGAACGCGGCCGGACCGTTGGTCGTGGCGACGCCCGTCGTCTCGGTCAGCCCCCAGGCGTCCATGATCACCAGTCCGAAGCCCGCCCAGAAGTCCGCCACGTCCGGGGCCAGCGGAGCCGAGGCGCTCGCCGTCCACACCAGGCGGTCGAATCCGGCGAGGGCGAGGACCGGGTCGAGCACCCGCTCCTTGGCCGTCCGGTACGCCTGCTCCAGCTCGGCGGACGGCTCCTCCCCCCGTTCCCGGCACGCCACGCGCGTGCGGGCCGTTTCCCTGGCCGCGTCCACCGCCTCCCGGCGCGCCGCCGGGAGCCCCGCGAGGACCGTCCGTACGGCCGCGGCGAGCTTCTCCCACACCCGCGGGACCCCGAAGAACTGTGCCGGGCGCAGCTGCCGGGCAACCGCCCCGACCTGCGCCGGATCGGGGCACAGGTACACGTGCGAGGCGCGGAGGACCGGGAGGTAGATGCCGAGCATGCGCTCCGCGATGTGCGCCAGGGGGAGGTAGCTGAGGTGCTCGACGTGGTCGGGGAGCTCGACCAGGCGGTTCAGGGCCTGCGCGTTCAGGACCACGTTGCGGTGGGTGACGCGTACGCCTCTGGGCTCACCCGTGGTGCCCGAGGTGTAGACGACGGTCAGCGGGTCGGTCGCGCGGGTCTCGCGCCAGGCCTTCTCGAAAAGGTCCGTCCGCTCCCGGGCGTCCGCCCCGAGGAGTCCTCTCTTCTCCAGCACCCCGCCGTTCTTCTCCAGGACGCCCAGGCTCCCGAGCGGCCCGAGGATCTCGTGCTCCTTGAGGGACGCGTACGTCCGGTGCGGTCCCGCCTCCGCCGCCTCGGCCACCACCAGGCGCTCCAGCCGGGTGTCGGCGTCCGTCAACAACGGTTCCCAGAGGGCGAGTTCGCGGGCGCCCTCGACGACCGCGAGGCGGGCGCGGCTGTGCCGGGCGATGTGGGCCACCTGTCCGGGCGCCGCGGTGCCGTAGACGGTCACCGGGACCGCGCCCAGGTGGGTCAGGGCCAGGTCACTGAGCCAGTGTTCGGGGCGGTTGGTCATCATCATCAGGACGTGGTCGCCGCGCTCGACGCCCAGTGCCGCGTATCCGGCGGCCAGTGCGGCCGCCTCCCGGCGCACCTGACCCCAGCCGAGCGTGGTCCAGCCGGCCGCGGCACCGGTGCGCCAGGACAGGGCCGGGAGGTCCGCGTGGTCCTCGGCGTTGCGCAACAGCAGGGCGGGGAGCGTGAGTTCGGCGGGGTCCCCGGGGAGTCGCAGGATCTTGGTCATGACCGCCTCCTGGCGCCATCGGCTCGGCAATGCGCGTCCCGGCCGTCCTGCCGGGATGACGGATGAACGTACGGAGCGTGCCGGTGGTTCCACGGAGCGTGTCGATCGGGAACCGCTCCGGACGCTTTCACCACACCGGTGAGACAGCAATACTGTTGCACCTGATCGCTGCACCACCGAAAAGGCGGGGACCTGCCATGACGACGGACACCGAGGGGCCCTCGCTCACGGTCGACGAACTGGCCGCGCGCGCGGGCGTCACGGTCCGTACGGTCCGCTTCTACAGCACCAGGGGTCTGCTGCCGCCGCCCGTCATCGGTCCCCGCCGGGTGGGGCACTACAGCCAGGAGCACCTGGCCCGGCTGGCGCTCATCGAGGAGTTGCAGCGCCAGGGCATGACCCTGGCCGCCATCGAACGTCATCTGCGTCAGCTGCCGTCCGACCTGAGCGCGCGTGATCTCGCGCTCCACCGTGCGGTGGTGGCCTCCTGGGCGCCGGACGCGGTGGAGGACGTGACGCGCGAGGAGCTGGAGCGGAGGGCGGGCCGGCCGCTGGACGAGGAGCATCTGGAACGGCTCGTGGCGATGAACGTCGTCGAGCGGGCCGGGGACTCCTTCCGGGTGGACCCCGGGCTGCTGGGACTCGGTGTCCAGCTCCTCGACGTACCGCTGGCGCACGGGACGATTCTCGCGGCGCAGGGCGTCCTGCTGGAGCACTCGCGGGCCGTGGCCCACGAGCTGTCAGCGCTGCTGCGGGAGGCGGTGGGCCGGCACGAGTCCGCGGCGGCGGTGCGGTCGCTGTCGGCGCACATGCAGCCGCTGGTGGTGCAGGCACTGCTGACCACGTTCCAGCGTTCCCTCAAGCGCGAGCTGCGGGAGTGGCTGGAGGAGTCCTGAGCCGTCGGGGTCCTGAGTCTTCGGAGTCCTGGCGCCCTTGGAGTCCTGCACCAGGAGTCCCGCGCCGAAGGAGTCCCGCACCGTCGGGACGGCGGACCCGTCCGGATCACGGATCCCCTGTGGCCGTGGAGCCGCCAGGGCCGTGGAGCCGGTCGGGTCCAGCGCCCCCGCGTGCGCCGGGTGGTGCGTACCCCCGGGGGCGGGAGCCGGATCGCCGGTCGGCGTCCGGTTCCCGCCCCCGGGGAGCGGGAGCCAGGCACCCCTCAGGGGCGGTCGTGGTGAAGGTCGTTCCGGTGACGGGTCACTGTCCGGCGGACGACGCCGTGCCCCGCCCGTCGCCGAACCGCTCGCCCTTCTCCGCCTTGTCGACGAGCAGCGCGGGCGGGGTGAACCGCTCCCCGTAACGCTCGGCGAGTTCCCGCGCGCGGGCCACGAAACCCGGGAGACCTCCCTCGTAGCCGTTGATGTACTGCAGGACACCTCCCGTCCAGCCCGGGAAGCCGATGCCGAAGACGGACCCGATGTTGGCGTCCGCGACGGAGGTCAGCACGCCCTCCTCCACGAGCCGGACGGTGTCCAGCGCCTCGGAGAAGAGCATGCGCTCCTGCATGTCCCGGAACGGGATCTCGTACCCGGGCTTGGTGTAGTACTCGCGCAGTCCCGGCCACAGCCTGCCGCGGCTGCCGTCCTCGCCGTACTCGTAGAAGCCGGCGCCGCCGCTGCGTCCGGGGCGGCCGAACTCGTCGACCATGCGGTCGATGACCGCCTCCGCCGGGTGCGTCTGCCAGGTGCCGCCCGCCTCCTCGACGGCCTGCTTCGACTCCTTGCGGATCTTGCGCGGCAGGGTGAGCGTCAACTCGTCCATCAGGGACAGCACCTTGGCCGGGTAGCCCGCCTGCGCCGCGGCCTGCTCGACGGAGGCGGGCTCGATGCCCTCGCCGACCATCGCGACGCCCTCGTTGATGAAGTGGCCGATGACGCGGGAGGTGAAGAAGCCGCGCGAGTCGTTGACGACGATCGGGGTCTTCTTGATCTGACGCACCAGGTCGAAGGCGCGGGCCAGCGCCTCGTCCCCGGTCCGCTCGCCCTTGATGATCTCGACCAGCGGCATCTTGTCCACGGGCGAGAAGAAGTGCAGTCCGATGAAGTCCTCCTGCCGGTCCACGCCCTCGGCGAGCACGGTGATCGGCAGGGTCGAGGTGTTGGAGCAGAGCAGGGCGTCGGGCTCGACGACGCCCTGGATCTCCTGGAACACCTTGTGCTTGAGCGAGGTGTCCTCGAAGACGGCCTCGATCACCGCGTCACAGCCGGCCAGGTCGTTCGGGTCGGCGGTGGGGGTGATGCGGGCGAGGAGCGCGTCGGCCTGCTCCTGGGTGGTACGGCCGCGGGACACGGCCTTGGCGCAGAGCTTCTCGGAGTACGCGCGGCCCTTGGCCGCCGCCTCCGCGGACACGTCCTTGAGGACGACGTCGATACCGGCCCGGGCGCACGAGTAGGCGATCCCCGCGCCCATCATCCCGGCGCCGAGGACGGCGACCCTGCGGACCGGCCGCGGCTCGATGCCCTGGGGTCGGTTGGCTCCGGAGTTGACGGCCTGGAGGTCGAAGAAGAACGCCTGGATCATGTTCTTCGAGGTCTGGCCCGCGGCCAGCTCGACGAAGTAGCGGGCCTCGATGGCCTGGGCCGTCTCGAAGTCCACCTGGGAGCCCTCGACGGCAGCCGCCATGATGTTGCGCGGGGCGGGGTAGGGGGCGCCGTTCGTCTGCTTGCGCAGGTTGGCCGGGAAGGCGGGCAGGTTGGCCGCGAACTTCGGGTTCGACGGGGTTCCCCCGGGGATGCGGTAGCCGGGCTTGTCCCAGGGCTGCTGCGACACGGGGTTGGCGTCGATGAACGCGCGGGCCTTGGCGAGCAGTTCCTCCGGGGTGGCGGCCACCTCGTGGACGAGGCCGTTGTCGCGGGCGCGCGTCGCGTTGTACTGCGTGCCCTGGAGGAGGACCTTCAGGAGGGCGTCGGCGATGCCCAGCAGGCGTACGGTGCGGACGACTCCGCCGCCTCCGGGGAGCAGGCCGAGCGTGACCTCGGGGCAGCCGATCTTGGTGCCGGAGGTGTCGAGGGCGACCCGGTGGTGGCAGGCGAGGGCGAGCTCGAACCCGCCGCCGAGGGCCGCTCCGTTGATCGCGGCGACGACCGGCTTGCCGAGGGTCTCGATACGGCGCAGGTTGCGCTTGATGGCGAGGCCGCCGTCGAAGAGGTCCTGGGCCGTCTCGGGCGTGACCCGGATGAGGTCGCGCAGGTCGCCGCCCGCGAAGAAGGTCTTCTTGGCGGAGGTGAGGATGATGCCCCGGATCGAGTCCTTCTCGGCTTCGAGCCGGTCGGTGACCGCGGCGAGGGAGGCGCGGAACGCCGCGTTCATCGTGTTGGCCGACTGGTTGGGGTCGTCGAGGACGAGGGTCACGACGCCGGTCTCGTCCTGTTCCCAGCGGATGGTGGTGGGCTCAGTGCTCATCAGGGGTGCTCCGTTAGATGCGTGGGTCCGGTGATCCGTGGGAAAGGTCAGACGCGCTCGACGATGGTGGCGATGCCCATGCCGCCGCCCACGCACAGGGTGGCGAGGCCGTAGCGCTTGTCCTGGCGCTCCAGTTCGTCGACGAGGCTGCCGAGGATCATCGCGCCGGTGGCGCCGAGCGGGTGGCCGAGCGCGATCGCTCCGCCGTTGACGTTCACCTTGTCCAGCGAGAGGCCCATGTCCTTGACGAAGCGCAGGACGACCGCGGCGAAGGCCTCGTTGATCTCGACGAGGTCGATGTCGTCGATGCTCAGCCCGGCCTTGGCGAGCGCCTTGCGGGTGGCGGGCGCGGGGCCGGTCAGCATGATGGTGGGCTCGGACCCGGAGACGGCCGCGGCGACGATCCGCGCGCGGGGGGTGAGGCCGTAGCGCTCGCCGACCTCCTTGGAGCCGATGGCGACCAGGGAGGCGCCGTCGACGATGCCGGAGGAGTTGCCCGCGTGGTGGACGTGGTCGATCGCCTCTACCCAGTGGTACTTCTGGAGCGCCACGGCGTCGAAGCCGCCGAGTTCGCCGATGTCCGCGAAGGACGCCTTCAGCTTGCCGAGCGAGTCGGCCGTGGTGCCGGGGCGCAGGTGTTCGTCGTGGTCGAGGACGACGAGACCGCTGCGGTCCTTCACGGGGACGACGGAGCGGTCGAAGCGGCCGTCCTTCCACGCGGCGGCGGCCCGCTCCTGGGAGAGAGCCGCGTACTCGTCGACGTCGCGCCGTGAGAAGCCCTCGATGGTGGCGATGAGGTCCGCGCCGATGCCCTGGGGCACGAAGTTGGTGGCGATGTTGGTCATCGGGTCGGCGAACCAGGCGCCGCCGTCCGAGGCCATCGGCACCCGCGACATCGACTCGACGCCGCCCGCGAGCACCAGGTCCTCCCAGCCCGAGCGGACCTTCATCGCGGCCAGGTTGACGGCTTCCAGGCCCGAGGCACAGAAGCGGTTCTCCTGGACGCCGGCGACCGTGTCGGGCAGTCCGGCGGCGATCGCCGAGATACGCGCGATGTCGGAGCCCTGGTCGCCGACCGGGCCCACGACACCGAGCACGATGTCGTCGATCGCGGCCGGGTCGAGGCCCGGGAGACGGCGCCGGATCTCGTGGATGAGCCCGACGACCAGGTCGATGGGCTTGGTGCCGTGCAGGGCACCGTTCGCCTTGCCGCGGCCGCGCGGGGTGCGGATCGCGTCGTACACGTACGCTTCGGTGGTCACGTTGAGCCTTTCGGGGAGGGTGCGGAGGGTCAGCCGAGGAGGGAGCGTCCGATGATCTCCTTCATGATCTCGGTGGTCCCGCCGTAGATGGTCTGGATACGGCCGTCGGTGAAGGCCCGGGCGACGCGGTACTCCGTCATGTAGCCGTAGCCGCCGTGCAGTTGCAGGCAGCGGTCGGCGACCCGCTTCTGCAGTTCGGTGGCCCACCACTTGGCCATCGAGGCGTGCACGGCGTCGAGTTCCCCGTTCGAGTGGTCCACGATGCAGCGGTCGAGGAACGTCCGGGTGACGGCGCACTCGGTCGCCATCTCGGCTATCTCGAAGCGGATGTGCTGGAGCTTGGACAGCGGACGGCCGAAGGCCTCGCGCTCCTTGACGTACCGCGTGGTGATCTCCAGCAGGTGCTCGGCGGCGGCGATCCCCGCGACGGCGATGCCCATGCGCTCCTGGGCGAGGTTCGTCATGAGATGCACGAAGGCTCCGTTGAGCTCGCCGAGCAGGTTCTCCTTGGGGACGCGGACGTCGTGGAAGAACAGCTCGGCCGTGTCCTGCGCCTTCTGTCCGATCTTGTCGAGATTGCGGCCACGCTCGAAGCCTTCCATGCCACGCTCGACGACCAGCAGAGACAGGCCGTGGGCTCCGCCTTCGGGAGTCGTCCGGGCGACGACGATGACCAGGTCGGCGAGGATCCCGTTGGAGATGAACGTCTTGGAGCCGTTGAGCAGCCAGTGGTCGCCCCGGTCCTCGGCGTGGGTCCTGATGCCCTGGAGGTCGGACCCGGCGCCGGGCTCGGTCATCGCGATCGCGGTGATCAGCGAGCCGTCGCAGAAGCCGGGCAGCCAGCGCCCTCGCTGCTCCTCGGTGCCCAGACCGGTCAGATAGGGCCCGATGATGTCGTTGTGCAGGCCGAGGGCGAGCCCGGCGGCTCCGGCGCGTGTGAACTCCTCGGCGAGGACGGCGCTGTAGCGGAAGTCGGCGTTGCCGCCGCCCCCGTACTCCTCCGGTACGGCGAGTCCGAGCAGCCCCTGCGCCCCCGCCGCCCGCCACGCCTCGCGCGAGACGATGCCGTCCTGCTCCCACTGCTCGTAGTACGGCGTCACCTCCTTGGCGAGGAAGGTGCGCACGGTCTCGCGGAACGCGTCGTGCTCGGTACCGAAGATCTGCCGTTTCATGCGTGTCCCCTCCTGGAGCCGGCTCGTGACGGTCTCGGCCGGCCGGCCCGGTTCCGGACCCCGGTCGGGGTGACGCCGGGAAGCTCCGTCGCCGCTTCCCGGGGGACGTCGGCGCGTCCGGGCGGACGGTCGCCGCGGTCTCCCCGGTGGCCGCGCTCAGCCCGGTCGCTGCGGTCTCCCCGGGGCAACGGCGCGCGGTCCGCGGGCGGTTCTTCGGTCCCCGCCCGCGCGGGCGGGCGGGCGGTACCGGGGGCTGCCCGCCGAAGCCGGCACACGTGGCCGGGCGGGAGGGCGGTCTCCATCAGCCGCCGTCCTTCGGGCGGTCGCCCTCGGCCGGGTGGGGCAGACCCCAGTCGCGGGCCACGCCGGCCGCGCCCGTACCGGGCAGCGCGGGGCCGGAGCGGACGGACGTGGGGGTCGCGGAGAAGCGGGGCGCGGGGGCCGGCTGGGTGATGCCGCCGTGGTCGGTGAAGGTGCCGCGGGCGGCGAGGTGGGGGTGCGCGGGGGCCTCGGCCAGCGACAGGACCGGGGCCACGCACGCGTCGGAGCCGTCGAAGACAGCGGTCCACTCATCCCGGGTACGGGTCCGGAAGCGGGCGGCGACCGCCGTGCGCAGCGCGTCCCAGCGGGCGATGTCCGTCCGGGCGCCCGCGTGCTCCTCGACGCCCAGCAGCCGGACGAACTCGTCGTAGAACCGGGCTTCGAGGGCGCCCACCGCCATGTACTTCCCGTCGGACGTCTCGTACGTCCCGTAGTACGGGCAGCCGCCGTCCAGGAGGTTGGCGCCCCGCCGGTCCTGCCAGCCGCCCGCGGCGGCCATGCCGTGGATCATCGAGGCGAGGTGTGCGGTGCCGTCCACGATCGCCGCGTCCACGACCTGCCCGACGCCGGTCGCGCGGGCGTGGTGCAGCGCGGCGAGGACGCCGACGACGAGGTAGAGCGAGCCGCCCGCGTAGTCCCCGACGAGGTTCGCCGGGACCGCCGGGGGTTCGTCCGGCCGGCCGGACAGGCCGAGGACGCCGGTCGGGGCGATGTACGCGATGTCGTGTCCGGCGCGCTCGGCGAGCGGGCCCTGCTGTCCCCAGCCGGTCATCCGTCCGTAGACGAGCCGGGGGTTGCGCGCGTGACAGGTCCCGGGGCCGACGCCGAGGCGCTCGGCCACGCCGGGGCGGAACCCCTCGACGAGGATGTCCGCGCGGTCGGCGAGTTCGAGGACGCGGGCCGGACCGTCCACGGACTTGAGGTCGATCACGACCGACCGCTTGTTGCGGTTGGTGACGTCGTACCGCGGATCGATCCCGAGCCCCGGACCGCCGGGCCGGTCCACCCGGACGACGTCCGCGCCGAGGTCGGCGAGGAGCATGGCGGCGAACGGGCCCGGGCCGATGCCCGCCAGTTCGACCACGCGCACCCCGGCGAGCGGGCCGTGCGCCGTCGTCCCTGCCACTGCCATCAAGCCCCCAGCACTGTGACACCACTGATGTGACATCAGAGATGTTAAGAACGTGTTCCACGCCGGGCAAGCCCCGGCGAGCAAGCGCTTAGTCGAATCCGCGAGGGAATCACGGAGAGATCTCCGGAAACCGGGTGAAACCAGCCGGAGGCGGACGTGTCAGCGGGCCGCGCGCTCCGCGGGCCCGGCCACCGGTGCGGCACCGGGGCCCGGCCGGGGTATGCGGGCCCGGTCGCGTCCGGGCAGGCCGGAGGCGGTCGCTCCCGGGCCGCCCGGCAGGACGCGGGCGGAGCCGCGCGCGCCCGGCGCGCGGCGGGCGGACCCGATGGCACGGGCACGCCGGCTCGGGGCTCCTCCCCGTACGGCCATGGTCGCCTCCGGCCTCTTCGTCCGACCTCGTGGTCCGGCTGTTCGTCCCTCACGCTAGCCTCAGCCACCGACAACGGCGCTGCGCGCACGGCGGCGGGGGCATCGCCCGCTCGGGCGCGGTCGAGAGTGGGAGTGTCATGAGCAGGGCGAAAGAGACGGACCGCGCGTACGACATCGTGCTCTTCGGAGCCACCGGCTTCGTCGGGGCGCTCACCGCGGAGTACCTCGCCGCGCACGCGCCCGAGGGGCTGCGCTGGGCGATCGCGGGGCGCGACGCGAAGAAGCTGGAGCGGCTGCGCGAGGGGCTGGCCGGTGCCCCCGACGTCATCCGGGCGGACGTCTCCGATCCGGCGTCGCTGCGCGAACTGGCCCGCCGCGCGCGCGTGGTGGCCACGACGGTGGGCCCGTACATCGTGCACGGCGAGGAACTCGTCGCCGCCTGCGCCGACGCGGGCACCGACTATCTCGACCTCACCGGTGAGCCCGAGTTCGTGGACCTGATGTACGTCCGGCACGACGCGCGCGCCCGCGAGACCGGGGCCCGGCTCGTGCACGCCTGCGGTTTCGACTCGGTGCCGCACGACCTGGGCGCGTACTTCACCGTGCGGCAGCTTCCCGAGGGCGTACCGCTGAGGATCGACGGGTTCGTGCGCACCCGGGCGATGGTCTCGGGCGGCACGTTCTCCTCCGCGCTCACCCAGTTCGCGCGCGGCCGGCGGATCCTGTCGGCGGCGCGGGACCGGCAGCGGCACGAGCCGCGGCTGATGGAGCGCCGCGCGACCGCCCCGTTGAGCGGCCCCCGGTACGCCGGCGAGATCGGCGCCTGGGCAATTCCGCTGCCCACGATCGACCCGCAGATCGTGCGCCGTTCGGCGCGCGCGCTGCAGCGGTACGGACCGGACTTCCGCTACCGCCACTACGCGGCCGTCGAGCGGCTGCCGACCGCGGTGGGCGGGGTCGCCCTCGTCGGCGCGGTGTTCGCGGCGGCCCAGCTCCCGCCCGCGCGGCGCTGGCTGTCCGACCGGATCAAGCCGGGCGAGGGGCCGAGCGCCGCACGCCGCGCGAGGAGCTGGTTCTCGGTGCGGTTCGTCGGCGAGGGCGGCGGACAGCGGGTGTTCACGGAGGTCGCGGGCGGCGACCCCGGCTACGACGAGACGGCCAAGATGTTCGCCGAGGCCGCGCTGTCGCTCGCCTTCGACGATCTGCCGCGGACGGCCGGTCAGGTCACGACGGCGGTGGCGATGGGCGACGCGCTCATCGAGCGGCTCCGCGCCGCGGGGATCACCTTCCGGGTCGCGGCCACCCGGTAGCGGCCGTCGGGCCCGTCGGCCCTCGGACCGGCGCGGCGGCCGACTGGGTGACCCGCTGATGGCCCGCGCACGGGTCCCCGGTAGACCGCAGACCGCGGTCCGCGGTCCGCGGTCCGCGGTCTACAACGGCCACACCAGCACCGTGTAGATCATTCCGCCCACCCAGCCGACCCCTGCGACCACGGAGAGGACCAGCGCGGCCGTCACCGCGGGCGCGACGGCGGGGCCGGTCCGGTCAGGCCGGGCGGCGGACTTCAAGGAGCGGTGTCTCGTCATGGGGCACAGCCTGCCGACCAGGCGGGTGACGGCACATCCGTACACATAATCAGATCGTCAGAACGCCCGCGCGGTCGACGGGCGATGTCCGGGCGGAGCGACGGCCGTCAGGGCGTCGCCTCCCGAAGGGCCCGCCGGCAGAGCGAGTCCGCGCGCCGGGTGGTCTCCGGCAGGCGGTACGCCGGGGTGAGCGCGAGGATGTGCGCGCAGGCGTTGTCCAGGCTCACCCGGTGGCCGACCGACACGAACACCGGTTTGACGCCGTCCCGGGTGCGCAGCGCCCGTCCCACCTCCTCCGAGTCGGCGAGCAGGGGGGACGCGCTGCCGCGACGGGCACCGGGCTCCTGGTACGCGAAGGTGAACGGGTTCTTGGCGACGCCGATCGTGGCGAGCCCGGTGAGGACGCCGAGGTGGGCGGCGAGGCCGAAGCGGCGCGGATGGGCGAGCCCGTAACCGTCGCAGACGACGAGGCCCGGCGGGCAGGGCAGCGCGTCGAGCGCGGCCAGCACCGCCGGGATCTCACGGAACGCGAGCAGGCCGGGAACGTACGGGAAGGGCACCCGTCCGGCGGCGGTCGCCTCGGCGACCACGCGGAGGGAGGCCGCGTCGAGCACGACGGCGGCGGCCACGACGAGGTCCCGCTCGTCGTCGTAGGCCACGTCGACCCCCGTCACCCTGCCGGTGCCGGGCGGCGGTCCCGGCTCGTCGAGCACCACGAGCCCGCGCAGTTCGTCCTGCGTGGCACGGGCCTGCTCCTCCGTCGCGGGCCAACCCGCGGGAACGCGTACGGTCTTCATGGTGCCCATGAGCCTACGGGGCCCAACGGCGGCCGGTGGGACCCGGGTTCGCGTCCCGCCGGGCGCGGGACCCCGCCCCTCGCCCGGCCCGGTGCCGGGAGCCGCCTCTCACGCGGCCCGCGCCGGGTCAGCGCTCCAGGCGTGCCACCCGGCCCTTCTCGCCCGCGGCCCAGCAGCCCAGGTCGGGGGTGCAGTCCACGGTGTCGTACGACCCGGTGTCCACGGTCCGCCAGGTGCGGCCGCCGTCGCTCGTGAGGTCGGTGCCGGTCGGACCGACCGCGAGGGCGGAGGTACGGCTGTGGGGCAGCCAGGCGACACCGGAGCGGTAGGCGGCCGGCGGGCTGCCCGCGGGCTTCCAGGTCCGGCCGCCGTCGCCGCTGACCGCCGCCGACCGGGGTGAGGCTTGGTCGGCGCGGTAGTCGCCGCCGACCGCGAGGCCGTGGGCGCGGTCGCGGAAGGCGAGGGCGAAGACGCCGCGTGCCGGGTCGCCGGCGGGAATCGGCGTGTCGGCCGCCTTCCAGGTCAGCCCCCGGTCCGCGGAGTGCAGCACGCGCGCGCGTGCGGCCCCGCCGGTGGCGAGCCACACGTCCCGCGGTCCCGCGCTCACGAGACACTGCCCGCTCGCCGCGAAACCCGCCTCGCCCTCCTGCGCGGCGGGCATGCCGGCCCCGGGCAGCACCTTCCAGGAGCGGCCGCCGTCGCTCGTGGACAGGATGCGGAACCTGCCGTCCACGGGGTCGCTCATCGCGAGGCCGTGGCGCCGGTCGAAGAAGGTGAGGCAGTCGTAGAAGGCCTTCGGATCGGTGTTGCGGAAGGACTCGGTCCAGGTGGCACCGCCGTCGTCGGTGCGGAAGACCCGGGAGTCCTCGCCCTCGCCGATGGTCAGGGCCACGGCGCGCCGTGCGTCGAACGCCTCGATGTCACGGAACTCGAGCGCCGCCGCGCCGGGCGGTGAGACGTCGCGCCAGTTCGCGCCGCCGTCCGTGGTGCGCAGCACCGTGCCCTTCGAACCGGCCACCCAGGCGGTGTCCCGGCTGACGGCGGACAGTCCGCGGAACCGTACGTCGGTACCGCTGGCCTTGAGTTCCCAGTGGGCGGTGCCTCCCGTTCCGTGTGCCTGTGCGGGCGCCGCCGCCGTCAGCGCGGCGGCGAACGCGGCCGCGCACAGTCCCACGGTGACCGTCCGACTCGTACGTCTCGACTTCCCCAAGGCCCTCATGGCGGGCGAAGCTAGCCCACTCGCCCGGTACCGTCCAGATGGCCTCGGCGGGAACCCGGGGGCGCCGGTTGGTGTCCTCTCCGGTATCGCGGGCACGCTGGGGACTGGAATGGATCATCACGGTCCCCCTCGGGGTGCCCGCGCGGGGGCTCGGTGACAGATGTCACTCGGCTCCCAGGTGCACTGAACGGCTCGTTCTTCCGTCTCTTCAGGTGCCTGGTGTCATCCGCCCGAAGTTCGTCCAGCCGTCACAAGGGAGCAAGGCGTTGTCCACCGTCATCGAGCAGCCCGTTGAGGCCCGTCTCGTCGCCGCCGCGCCGCGGATGCCGAGCATTCCCGCCACGCTCCACTACGACCGCAGCGATCCCTTCGCCGTCCGGATGACCTTCCCGGCCCCGGCCACACTGGAGGGTGTGGAGGTGTGCTGGACGTTCTCGCGCGAACTGCTCACCTCCGGCCTGGAGGACGCCGTGGGCCACGGCGACGTACGGGTCCGGCCGTACGGGTACGACCGCACCGTCCTGGAGTTCCACGCCCCCGAGGGCACCGCCGTGGTCCATGTGCGGTCGGGCGAGATGCGGCACTTCCTGCGGCGCACGACCGAACTGGTGCCCGTCGGGCACGAACATCTCCAGGTGGACCTGGACCACGACCTGGCGGAACTCATGCGCGGCACCTGCTGAGGCGGGACGCCGCCCCGCGCGGGTGCCGCCTCAGCCGGGCGCGCCCCGGTGCCCCCGCGGACGGCGACGCCCCGACCCCCCGCGACGCCCCGACGGCACGGACCGGGACCACGAGTACGAACACGAGCACAAGTACAAGCACCAGCACCAGCACCAGCACCAGCACCAGCACCAGCACCAGCACAGCCGGCCAGGGTGCCGGTCAGTCGGCCAGGGTGCCGGTCAGGCGCCCGACGACGCGCCCGCGGTGGCGGCCGCGGTGGCCGCCACGATCATCGCCGTACGCACCTCCTGGATGACCTTCTTCAGCGCCGGGGCCGCCGCTCCACTGCGTTCGGTGAGCTCCTCGATGCGCTCCTTGTGGAGCTTGCGGTCCTTGCCCGGCGCGAGGGTGCGCAGCTCGGCCGCCGCGGCCAGGGCGACGAGGGCCGCGTCCCGGTCGGAGACCTCCGCGACGGGCACGGGGCCGCGCAGGACCGCCCGCGCCTCCTCCCGCAGCGCGTCCACCGCCTCCACCCGCTCCAGCTGGTAGTCGACGGACGGGAAAAGCCCCAGTACCCGCTTCTTCCCGGCCCGTAGATACCCCTCGGCGGCGAGCTGCGCGCGGACCGCGTCGAGGGTGACGCGTGCCCGCAGGGTCACCCAGGTCTTCCACTTGCGCGGCCGGGACTCCTCGACGAGTTCCAGCAGCCCGTCGAGGGCGAGGTCACCCGTCCGGACGTCGACGTCCACCGGCGTGGCGATGCCGTCCACGTCGGCGAGCAGCCCGCGCTGGGCCAGTTCCGTGAGCGCGCCGGCCCGGACCAGATGGTGGAGGTGGGTCTCTCCGGTGACCTTGGGCCGTGTGGTGTCCCAGGACAGCAGGTAGAGCCGGGCGGGCAGCGACAGCGGGCCGTTGGGCACGGTGGCTCCTTCGGGGGGACGGGCGGCGACGCGGGTCGGCCACGTTAATGCGTTGACAGCCCTCATACCCGTTCCTACCGTGTACATCGGTTCTGTTGCCGTCGAACGGAGAAGGACGTTGCTCTACTGAGGTCGGATGACACCGCTCCCCACGACCCGCCGTTCCCGGCCGGTCCGTGTGTGGCGTGCGACCTCGGTGCATGAGCACCCTTCCGTCACGGGACTTCCCTCTCTCCCTCCGGTCCGCCGTCGCCCAGCGGTGTCTCACACGCGTTGCCGTTGACCCTTTCAAGCAACCGCGAGGCCCCATGTCTGCATCCATCACCTGTACCTCCCTCTCCTTCGCCTGGCCGGACGGCAGCACCGTCTTCGACGGTCTCCGGGTCGCCTTCGGCCCCGGCAGGACCGGACTCGTCGGCGTCAACGGATCGGGGAAGACGACCCTGTTGAAGCTGATCGCGGGGGAACTCACCCCGGCCGACGGCACGGTGCGGGTCGCCGGCGAGGTCGGCTACCTCCCGCAGAACGTCACGCTCGACACCGGCCTCAGGGTCGACGCGGCGCTCGGTGTCGCCGCCACCCGCGCCGCGCTGCACGCCATCGAGGCGGGCGACGCGTCCGCGGAACACTTCGAGGCCGTCGGTGACGACTGGGACGTCGAGGAGCGCGCGCTCGCGACGCTCGGCGAACTCGGTCTCGGCCACATCGGCCTGGACCGCACCATCGGCGAGGTGTCGGGCGGCGAGTCGGTCCTGCTGCGGCTGGCCGCGCTCCTGCTGCGCCGGCCCGACGTGCTCCTGCTGGACGAACCCACCAACAACCTCGACCTGTACGCGCGGCACCGGCTGTACGCGGCCGTCGAGGCCTGGTCCGGGGTCATGGTCGTGGTCAGCCACGACCGTGAGCTGCTGGACCTGGTGGACCAGATCGCCGATCTGCGCTCCGGCGAGGTCTCCTGGTTCGGCGGCAACTTCTCCGCGTACGAGGAGGCGCTGGCCGACGAGCAGGAGGCGGCCGAGCGCATGGTGCGCGTCGCCGAGGCCGATCTGCGCAAACAGAAGCGCGAGCTGGTCGACGCGCAGGTCAAACTGGCCCGCCGCAAGCGGTACGGCCAGAAGATGAACGACCAGAAGCGGGAGCCGAAGATCGTCATGGGGGCACGCAAGCGGGCCGCCCAGGAGTCCGCGGGCAAGCACCGCATCATGCACGAGGAACGGCTCACCGAGGCGCGGGAACGGCTCGACGACGCGGTGGAGGCGGTCCGTGACGACGACGAGATCCGCGTCGACCTGGCGTACACGGCGGTGCCGCCGGGCCGCACCGTCCTCACGCTGGAGAAGCTGGAGCTGAGATACGGCGGGTGGGTGCACGGCCTGTTCGAGCTGCGCGGACCCGAGCGGATCGCGCTGATCGGGCGCAACGGCGCGGGCAAGACCACGCTGCTGCGGACGATCGCCGGGGAACTGCCCCCGGTGTCCGGAGAGGCCCGGACCCATGTGCCGACCCGGTTCCTGCCCCAGCGGCTCGACGTCCTCGACGACGGGCTGACGGTCGCCGAGAACGTGGCCCGCTTCGCGCCGGACGCCACCAACAACCGGATCCGGGCGCGGCTGGCCCGCTTCCTCTTCAAGGGGGCGCGGGCCGACCAGCCCGCGGGGACCCTCTCCGGCGGCGAACGCTTCCGTGCGGCGCTGGCGGCGCTGATGCTGGCCGATCCCGCGCCGCAGCTCCTGATGCTCGACGAGCCGACGAACAACCTCGACATGGCGAGCGTCCGGCAGCTCACCACGGCCCTGGACTCGTACGAGGGCGCGCTGATCGTCGCCGGCCACGACGTGCCGTTCCTGGAGTCGATCGGAATCACACGCTGGCTGGTGCTGGAAGGAGGAGAACTGAAAGAAACCACGCCGGAAGCTGTCGGGTATCCCGCATAGCGGGGACCCGCGGGGCTGGCTAACGTCGGTCGGAACGCGGGGGTCGCCCGGCACCGGTCCCGGAACTCCGGGGCCGGCCGGCGGCCTCCTGTCATCGGGCCCGGGCCGCGTCGCGTCCGGCGGGGGCTGTTGCGCACGCGAACGGCGCTGCATGATGTGCGCCGACGCACCCTGCCGATTCGGAGACCGCACGTGCCCAGCCAGAAAGCACTCATCCGCAGACCCGGCCCCCGCCTCGCCGAGGGCCTCGTGACGCACATCGAGCGCGAGAAGGTGGACGTCGACCTGGCGCTCGAACAGTGGGAGGCCTACGCGGGGGCCCTGCGGACGCACGGCTGGGACACCGTCGAGGTGGAACCGGCCGACGACTGTCCCGACTCGGTGTTCGTGGAGGACGCCGTCGTCGTCTTCCGCAACGTCGCGCTGATCACCCGCCCGGGCGCCGAGTCCCGGCGTGGCGAGACCGCCGGGGTGGAGGAGGCCGTGGCCCGGCTGGGCTGCTCGGTGAACTGGATCTGGGAGCCCGGCACCCTGGACGGCGGCGACGTCCTCAAGGTCGCCGACACGGTCTACGTCGGCCTCGGCGGACGCACCAACGCGGCCGGGGTCCAACAGCTGCGCGCGGCTCTCGAACCGCTCGGGGCGCGGGTCGTCCCCGTGCCCGTGAGCAAGGTGCTCCATCTGAAGTCGGCCGTCACGGCACTGCCCGACGGCACGGTGATCGGTCACGAACCGCTGGTGGACACCCCGTCGCTGTTCCCGCGCTTCCTGCCGGTGCCGGAGGAGTCCGGTGCGCACGTCGTGCTGCTCGGCGGCGAGAAGCTGCTGATGGCGGCGAGCGCCCCGAAGACCGCCGAACTGCTCGCGGGCCTCGGCCACGAGCCGGTCCTCGTGGACATCGGCGAGTTCGAGAAGCTCGAGGGCTGTGTGACCTGTCTCTCGGTGAGACTCCGGGAGTTGTACATCTGACCGAGTGAGCGACTCACCCGTTCGGCTCCGGGACCTGCGAGGCAGAGGCGGGCCGGCCTGGTACCGGAACGCGCCCGGGAGACCGGGCACCGCCTGGCGGACCCCGTGATCAGGCACTCTTTACAGCACACTTAACCTACGGTTTCGTAACCTACGGATACGTAGCCTACGATGCCGTAGGTTCCGCGTCCGCCCCCATCGTTCGTCCGTTCGTCCGCTCAGCCACACGTCCGGTCGTCCGTGCCGTCATCCGTCCCAGCAGTTCGCCCCGCTCTCGCAGTTCGCTCAGCTCGCCCTGTAATGCGCTGTTCGCTCAGTACTTTCACGTCCCCCTGGAGCACCCGTGACGATTACTTCTCCCCACCTCGGCAGCCCGTCCGCCGCCTGGACCGACGCTCGGCTGCTGTACGCGCTGGAGGAAGTGGTCGAAACCGAGCTCAACCGCCACCTCAAGGTGGCCAAGGACTGGATGCCGCACGAGTACGTGCCGTGGAGCGACGCGCGCAACTTCCCCGGCCAGTTCGAGGGCGGCGAGGCCTGGGGCAAGGAGCAGTCGAAGGTCACGGAGATCGGCCGGATCGCGCTGGTCGTCAACCTCCTCACCGAGGACAACCTGCCGAGCTACCACCACGAGATCGCGACGCTCTTCGGCCGTGACGGCGCCTGGGGCACCTGGGTGCACCGCTGGACCGCGGAGGAGGGCCGGCACGGCATCGTGATGCGCGACTACCTGCTCGCCTCGCGCGCCGTGGACCCGGACAAGCTCGAAGCGTTCCGCATGCAGCACATGAGCGAGGGCTTCGAGTCGGACAACCGCCACTCGATGCTGCACTCGGTCGCGTACGTCGCCTTCCAGGAACTCGCCACCCGCATCTCGCACCGCAACACCGGCCACCAGTCGGGCGACCCGGCCTGCGACCGGATGCTGGCGCGCATCGCGACCGACGAGAACCTGCACATGGTGTTCTACCGGAACCTGCTCAAGGCCGCCTTCGAACTGGCCCCCGACCTGACCATGTCGGCCGTCCGCGACGTCGTCGTCAACTTCCGGATGCCCGGCCACGGGATGCCCGGCTTCGAGCGGGCCGCCGCCCAGATGGCCATCGGCGAGGTCTACAACATGCGTATCCACCACGACGACGTGATGCAGCCGGTGCTGCGCCACCTCAAGGTCCTGGAGATGGACGGCCTCGGCCCCGAGGGCCTGCAAGCCCAGGAGGAGCTCGGCTTCTTCATGCGCGGCCTGGACGCGGAGGCCTCGAAGTTCGACGAGAAGCTCGCCGCGCGCAAGGTGCGGATGGCCGCACGCGCCGCCGGCTGACCCGCCCCGCCCGCACTCCGCCGGGGCGCCGGGGCCCTCCCCGCACGTACTCCCCGCTCCACCGCCGTCATCCGGTCCGACGCCGCGTCCCGCGCGCCGGCAACCGGGTGGCGGCGCGGTGCTTCCGGCCACCGGGTTTCCCGGCCACCGGTTTCCCCGGCCACCGGGTTTCCCGGCCACCCGACCGAATCGGCGGTGGCCTCCTGGCCGTACATGAAGCGCCACCACCAACTCGCCACCAGCGCCGTGGACACGGCGGCCGTGGTCGCCCCGGGCGACCAGGCGGTCGGCGCGGGTCGGAGACCGGACGGGTGAGGAAGGGCGCCCGGTCAGTGCCGGTCCGCGCGCCGGAGGCTGAGCCGTTCCTTCTCGGAGAGGCCGCCCCAGACGCCGAACCGCTCGTCGTTGTCCAGCGCGTATTCGAGGCAGGCCGGGCGCATCTCGCACATGCCGCAGATGCGCTTCGCCTCACGCACCGAGCTGCCCGGTTCGGGAAAGAAGAACTCTGCCCCGGTCTGCGCGCACAGCGCCTGCTCCTGCCAGTCGGAGTCGGCCGGGATGATGGTGTCGGTGTGCATGCCGAAGAGCGTGCCCGGTATCGAAAAACGTTCGATCAACGCCGGATCAACGCCGCGTTCCGAGCGCTCCGCCGGCCCGATGATGCTCCCTCCGACCGCAGCGGGCACGGCGGCGCGCGGGCGGCACGGGAACTGGACACACATGCCCTCTCACCCGTGGTGACCGGCGCGGCCGTCCGCGCCGAAGCCGGTGTCGGCCCGCGTCCCGGCGACGATTGTCAGTGGGCGGTGCAAGACTCGGCGGAGCAGACAACGGGACCCTTCAAAGGAGGGCACTCATGCTCACCACCCGCTTTGTTTCCGGCGCTCCGAACTGGCTCGACATCGGCACGCCCGACATCGAGGGCGCCACTTCCTTCTACGGAGGCCTCTTCGACTGGCAGTTCCAGTCCGCGGGGCCCGACGCCGGCGGTTACGGCTTCTTCCAGCTCGCAGGGAAGACCGTCGCGGGCGGCATGCAGACCACCTCCGAACAGGGCCCGCCCTCCTGGACGGTGTACTTCCAGACCCCCGACGCGGAGGCCACCACCAAGGCGGCCGAGCAGGTCGGCGGCAGCGCGGTCTTCCCGCCCATGGACGTCATGGGCGAGGGCCGCATGGCGATCCTCACCGACCGGGCGGGCGTGCCCTTCGGGCTCTGGGAGCCGGCCCGGACCAAGGGCGTCGACGTCGCGGGCGACCCCGGCTCGCTGTGCTGGGTCGAGCTCTACACCCCGGACGTCGCCGCGGCCGCCGCGTTCTACAACTCCGTGTTCGGCTGGGAGACCTCGGCCGCGCCGTTCCCCGGCGGCACGTACACCTGCGTCAACCCGGCCGGGACCGAGGAGACGGACATGTTCGGCGGCGTGGTGGCGCTGGCCGACGACCCGGCCGAGGCCGCGTCCGGCGCGTACTGGCTGCCGTACTTCGAGGTGGCCGACACGGACGCGACCGTCGCCAGGGCGCAGGAGCTGGGCGGCACGGTCCGGATGCCCGCCACGGACCTGGAGGGCGTCGGCCGCATGGCCAAGCTCACCGACCCGTACGGGGCGCGCTTCGCGGTCATCAAGAGCGCCCCGCGCCCGAGCTGACCCCGACGCGGCGACGCGGCGACGTCAAGGGGTGCCAGGGCCGGCCGACCCCACCGGCCGGTCCGGCCGGTCCGGCCCGACGCCGGTCCCGGTACTCCCGCGCGCCGGACCCGTGTCCCGCGTACGCCCGAACCGGCCGGTACCGCAGGCCGGACCGGGTGCTCCCGCACACGGGCGGACCCCGCCAGGGTCCGCCCGATCCCGTCCCGTGCCCCCGGTTTTGGCTACGCGGAGGCCCGTCGTACCAGCGTCGTCGGCAGGACGACACCTGAGGCGCCGTGCGCCTCGGTCTCCTTCGCGGTCCGCCGGTCGAGGTCCCGCAGGAGCAGCCGGGCCATCAGCCGGCCCATCTCCTCTATGTCCTGACGGACCGTGGTGAGTGGTGGGTCCGTCTGCTCCGCGACCGGGAGCATGTCGTCGAAGCCGATCACCGCGACGTCGTCCGGCACCCGCCGTCCCCGCTCGCGCAGCACCCGCAGGGCCCCCGCCGCGGACAGGTCGTTCGCGGCGAACACCGCGTCGACGTCGGGGCAGTGCTCCAGCAGTTCGCGCATCGCCCGTTCACCACCGGCGGGTGTGAAGTCGCCCTCGACGACGAGCCGCGGGTCGGCGTCGCCCATGACGTCCCGGAACCCGTCCAGCCGGTCGACCGCCGAGGTCTGGTCGAGGGCGCCGGTGATGTGCGCGACGCGGGTGCGCCCCAGCGCGACCAGGTGGCGTACGGCCGCGCGGGCACCGCCCCGGTTGTCACTGTCGACGTACACCGGGGACGCGGTGTCGCGGGGGCCGTCGCCCCAGCCGGGTCTGCCGCCGAACACGGTCGGCACGCCCGCGCCGTGGATCAGCCCGGGCAGCGGGTCGTCGAGGTGCAGCGAGAAGACGAGCGCCCCGTCGACGTGTCCGCCCGCGAGGTACCGGCCCACCCGGGCGTGGTCGTCACGGCCCTCCGTGAGGAGCAGGACGAGTTGCGAGTCGTGCGCCGTCAACTCCTTGCTGATGCCTCGCAGTTGGAGACCGAAGAAGGGGTCGGCGAAGACCCTCGTCTCCGGTTCGGCAATGACGACGGCGACCGCGTCGTGGCGTCGGGTGACCAGGCTCCGGGCGGCCTGGTTGGGAACGTAGCCCAGTTCCTCGACGGCCCGGCGGACCCGTTCGACGAGGGGTTCGCGCACTCCGTCGCCGCCGTTGACCACGCGTGACGCGGTGGCCCGGGAGACCCCCGCCCTGGCGGCCACGGCCTCCAGTGTGGGGCGCGACGCTGTCTCGGTCACCTCAGGGCTCCTCCTCGGCGGTTGCCGATCAGGATAGCCCCGGGACGCACCCGATGAGAGCGCTCCCGGCGCCGGACCGGGCGGCCCGTGGCGGAATCGGGCGGCCGCCCGTCCGTCGCCCGGACCGTCCGGCCGCCGGTCTACGCCCGGCCCTCTGTGCGTCTGGCACGGCTCGGCTGCACCCGCTTGGGCTCGCCCGGCATCTTCGGGTACTCGGGCGGATAGGGCAGATCCCCGAGACCGTGGTCGTGCTCGTCGCGAGCGGCCAGTTCCAGCAGCGCTTCGAGGGAGAAGGCGTGGTCGTCCATGTCCGCGTGCACGTCGCCGAGTTCGGCGAAGCGCCGGGGCATCGTCGCGAGGTCGAAGTCCCGGGGGCGGGCCTCGGCCACCTCCTCCCAGCGCAGGGGCGCGGAGACCGGGGCGTGCGGGCGCGGGCGTACCGAGTAGGCGGAGGCGATGGTGCGGTCCCGGGCCGTCTGGTTGTAGTCCACGAAGATCTTCTCGCCCCGCTCCTCCTTCCACCAGGCCGTGGTCACCCGCTCGGGCATCCGGCGCTCCAGTTCCCGCCCGGCGGCGATGGCGGCGCGGCGCACCTGGGTGAAGGACCAGCGCGGCGCGATCGGCACGAAGACATGCAGGCCGCGGCCGCCGGAGGTCTTGGGCCAGCCGCGCAGGTCCCCGTACTCGTGGAGGACCTCGCGGAGTTCGTGGGCGGCACGCACCGCGTCCTCGTAGTCCGTACCGGGCTGCGGGTCGAGGTCGATGCGGAGTTCGTCGGGACGGTCGACGTCGTCGCGCCGCACCGGCCACGGGTGGAAGGTGAGCGTGCCGAACTGCGCGGCCCACAGCACGGCCGCCACCTCGGTGGGGCACATCTCGTCGGCGGCGCGCCCGCTGGGGAAGGTGATGTGGGCGGTCGGGATCCAGTCCGGCATGTTCTTGGGCGCCCGCTTCTGGAAGAAGTTCTCGCCCTCGACTCCGTCCGGGTAGCGCTCCAGGGTGGTGGGACGGTCGCGCAGGGCGCGCAGGATGCCGTCGCCGACGGCGAGGTAGTACCGCGCCAGGTCCAGCTTGGTGAAACCGCGCTCCGGGAAGAAGATCTTGTCCGGACTGGACAGACGTACGGTCCTGCCGGCTGCCTCGAGTTCCACCGCTTCGCCCATGCCGGTCACGGTAGGCGCAGCCCGCCCGCCCCGCACACCGGGCGAACCGCTCCGTGCCGCCGGAGAATCGGAACCATGGATCTGCCGGTGATGCCGCCCGTGAAGCCGATGCTCGCCAAGTCCGTGGCCAGGATCCCGCCGGACATGCACTACGAGGCGAAGTGGGACGGGTTTCGCGCGATCGTGTTCCGCGACGGAGCCGAGGTCGAACTCGGCAGCCGCACCGGGAAGCCACTGACCAGGTACTTCCCCGAGCTGGTGGCGGCGTTGCGCGAGCGGTTGCCGGAGCGCTGTGTGATGGACGGCGAGATCGTGATCGCCAGGGACGGCCGGCTCGACTTCGACGCGCTCACCGAGCGCATCCACCCGGCCGCCTCGCGTGTGCGAACGCTGGCGGAGCGGACTCCGGCCTCCTTCGTGGCCTTCGATCTGCTCGCGCTGGCCGACGAGTCCCTGCTCGACGTGGGGCTCGTCGACCGGCGCGCCCTGCTGACGAGGGCGCTGTCCGGGACGGGGCCACCGGTCCACCTGGCACCGGCGACCACCGACCGGGAGGTGGCTGAGCGGTGGTTCGAGCAGTACGAGGGCGCCGGGCTCGACGGGGTGATCGCCAAACCGCTCGACCTGCTGTACCGGCAGGACGAGCGGGCCATGTTCAAGATCAAGCACGAGCGCACCGCGGACGTCGTGGTGGCGGGCTACCGCCTCCACAAGAGCGGTCCGGTCGTCGGTTCCCTGCTGCTCGGGCTGTACGACGACGCGGGCATCCTCCAGCACGTGGGGGTGAGCGCGGCCTTCACGATGAAGCGGCGGACCGAGTTGGTGGCGGAGCTGGAGCCCCTGCGCATGGCGGAGGTCGAGCGCCATCCCTGGGCCGCCTGGTCGCAGGAGTCGGCGCACGAGTCCGCGCGGCTGCCGGGCGCACCCAGCAGATGGTCGGGGAAGAAGGACCTCTCCTGGGTGCCGCTGCGGCCGGAGCGGGTGGCCGAGGTGGCCTACGACCACATGGAGAACGGCGTACGGTTCCGCCACACGGCCCGCTTCCGCCGCTGGCGCCCGGACCGGACCGCCGAGAGCTGCACGTACGCCCAGCTGGACGAGCCCGTGGGGTACGACCTGGCGGAGATCCTCGGACCACGGGGGTGACGAGCGGGCACACCGGAGATCGATCCGCGCGCCGATCACACCCTCACCCCTCACCGTGCACGACCTCGAAACGAACGGGTATGAGCACCGATGAACTTATAAGCGCATAATCGATGGCACGAGACAGGATGGCACGGTGAGCATGCGACAGAAGGTGTCGATGCGGCACGGCGCGTGGGCGGCGGCGCTGCTGGCGGTCGCGGCGGGCTCCCTGGCGACGGGCTGCGGCTCGGGCGGCGGAGCATCCGCCGACGGACGGGCCCGCATACCCGCCGCGACCCGGACGGCGACACCCACCCCTGGTCACGCCAGTGCCGCGAGCACGGGCCCCGTCCTCGCAGTGAAGATCGACAACGCGGGTGCGGCCCGCCCCCAGACGGGCCTCGACGCCGCGGACGTCGTCTACGCGGAACAGGTCGAGGGCGGTCTGAGCCGGCTGATGGCCATCTACGCGACCCGGTTCCCCGCGGCCGTCGGGCCGGTGCGCAGCGCACGCGAGTCCGACCTGGAGCTGCTGCGTCAGTTCGACAACCCGACGCTCGCCTTCTCCGGCGCACAGCACAAGCTGTTGCCGGTCATCGACAAGGCGCCACTGCGGCCGGCCACGCCCGAGCAGAACCCGGGCTCCTCCGGCTCCTTCTACCGCGGGACCGCCAAGCCGGCCCCGCACAACCTCTATGTCAGGCCCGGCCGCCTGATGGGGTCGTCGGCCCCGGGTGCCGACGCTCTCACCACTGGGTTCCGCTTCGGTGCCGCCCCCGCGGGCGGCAGCCCTGAGACGTCCCGGACGGTGCGCTTCCCGGCGGCCCGCTTCACCTTCTCCTGGTCCGCGAGCGGACACCGCTGGCTGGTGTCGATGGACGGCACCCCGACGGTCACGACGGACGGCAAGAGGGTCGCTCCCGCGACCGTCGTCGTGCAGTACGTGAAGGTGAGCCAGTCGAAGTACCACGACTTCCTCGGCAACAACACGCCCTTCACGCAGACGGTCGGCTCGGGGACGGCGAAGGTGCTGCGCGACGGCCGGGTCTTCGACGCCGAGTGGAAACGGCCGGCCGCGACGGACGGCACGGAGTTCACGACGAACCACGGCGCCCCGATGAACTTCGCCCGCGGTCAGGTCTGGGTCGTCCTCGCCAAAGCGTGAACACGGCCGCGCGCCGCCCTCACGGCCGCGCGCCGCCCTCACGGCCGCGCGCCGCCCTCACGGCCGGCGCGGCGCCCGCACGACCTACCGCGGCGCGGGCACCACGTCCGCCGGATCGCGGAGGCTCTCCGCCGCGTCCGAGACACGCCGGATGAGGTCGAGGAACACGGTCCGCTCCTCGGCCGCGAGCGGGGCCAGGAAGATCTGGTTCATCCGCGCCGTGCGGACCGTCAGTCTGCGGTGGGTGCGCGTCCCCTCCTCGGTCGGGCTCAGCAGGGAGCGCCGGCCGTCGCCCGGGTCGCGCACCTTGTCGAGCAGACCCCGGCGGCCGAGCCGGCTGATGACCTCGGCGATGGTGGAGCGGTCCAGGCCCACCCGCTCCCCCACCGTGCGCTGGTCCAGCCCCGGCTCCGCGACGAGCGCGTTCAGGACCGCGAACTGCGGCGAGGTGATCTCCTCGGAGACCATCGTGTTCCACAGCAGGTAGTGCGCCTGCTGCAGCCGCCGGGCCAGGTGCCCGGGGTGGGTGGAGAGGTCCACCGCGGCCATATGCGCTCCAGGGTCCACCGACACGGTCGTACGCTCGGCATTTCGGTAGGTGCACTGAACGATATCGCGAACACGTCATAACGTCTCCCCGCCGGACTGATGCCTGACCGCCCCGCCGGACAGGGAGTCTTGACCACGGGACGGTCCGATGGCAGCGTGCAGGGAACCACGGAAGGATACTCAGTGCCCTGACTATCTCTCACCCGGTCGGAGGACGGGACGGAACGCTGGGAGACAGGGCGCACGGCCCGGCCCACCCCCGCGTCCGTCCCGCGCACGCCCACCGGAGTCGGTCCAGAGCCTCGTCCTCGTCCTCGTCTCGTTTCTCGAACGGCAGGAAACCCCGTATGGCTCTCACCCAGTCGGACATCGACACCGAGATCAAGGACCACCAGGACGGGTACGACAAGGCGGTCGCCGCGGGCGCTCCGGTCCGGGACCATCCGGAGCGCGACTACCCCCCTTACCGCAGCTCCCTGCTCCGCCATCCCGAGCAGCCGCTCGTCGCGGTCGGCGGCGGCGACCCGGAGGCCGTCGAGCTGTCGGGGCCGGTCTTCGGCGTCACCGACATCACCGAGATCGACAACGACCTGACCCGGCAGCACCGGGGCGAACCGATCGGCGAGCGGATGACCGTCTCCGGTCGGGTGCTGGACCGCGCCGGACGGCCGGTCCGCGGCCAGCTCGTCGAGATCTGGCAGGCGAACGCCGCCGGCCGCTACGCGCATCTGCGCGAACAGCACCCGGCGCCGCTCGACCCCCATTTCACCGGCGTGGGACGTACCTTGACGGATGATCAGGGAACGTACCGGTTCACGACGATCAGGCCGGGACCCTACCCGTGGGGGAACCACACCAACGCGTGGCGGCCCGCGCACATCCACTTCTCCGTCTTCGGTACCGCTTTCACCCAGCGCCTGGTCACGCAGATGTACTTCCCCGGGGACCCGCTCTTCCCGTACGACCCGATCCTGCGGTCCGTGACCGACGGGGCGGCCCGTGAGCGGCTGGTGGCCGCCTACGACCACGGACTCTCCGAGCCCGGTTTCTCCCTCGGCTACACCTGGGACATCGTCCTCGACGGTCCCTCCGCCACCTGGATCGAGGAAGGCCGTTGAGCATGACCGAGCGGCTGCGCCCCACCCCGTCCCACACCATCGGTCCCTTCTACGGCCACGCGCTCCCCTTCCCCGGCGGTGGACAGATGGCGCCCCCGGGGCACCCCGACACGATCACCGTGCACGGATACGTGTCCGACGGCGCGGGAAGACCGGTGCCCGACGCCCTCCTGGAGTTCTGGCAGGCGGCGCCCGGCGGCTCGTTGACGGGCGCTCCCGGCTCGATGCGCCGCGATCCCTCGACGGGCGCCTTCCTGGGCCGGGACGGGGTCGGCTTCACCGGCTTCGGCCGGGTCGGTACGGACGCCGACGGGCACTGGGCCCTGCGTACGCTGCCGCCGGGCAACGCGGGCCTGCCGTACCTCGGTGTGTGCGTGTTCGCCCGCGGTCTGACCCACCACCTCTTCACCCGGGCGTACCTCGCCGACGGCGCCGACCGGCTGCTCGACTCACTCCCGGCCGACCGACGGGCCACACTGCTCGCGGCGAAGGGGACCGACCGCACGTACCGTTTCGACATCCGTCTTCAGGGCGAAGGCGAAACTGTCTTCCTGGAGTTCCAGTGACACCTGCCGACCGGGCCGGTCCCGCGGGCCCCCTCGATCCCACGGGTTCCGGCGATCCCGCCGATCCGACGGGCCGGATCCGTCAGGGCGACTCCGGGATCTCCGACGGCTCCGACGGCCTGAGCGCTCGTGGCGGCTCCGAGGAGCTCGGTGACGTCGACGTCGGGCTGCTCACCCCCGGCCTGGCCGGCTCCCCCGCGTCGGCATCGACCTCGGACCGGGCGTTCCTGCAGGCGCTGCTCGACGCGGAGACGGCGTTGACATATAGCTGGGCCGGGATCGCCCTGGCTCCGGCCGCCGCGGCGGCCGCCCTGTCCGCCGTCACCACCGCCGACCTCGACGTACGGTCGATCGCCCGGCGCGCCCGGGACGCCGGGAACCCGGTGATCCCGCTGGTCGCGGATCTGACCGCGGCCGTGGGCGGCGAGTACGGCGCCTACGTCCACCGCGGCGCGACCAGCCAGGACATCATGGACACCGCGATGATGCTGGTGGCCCGGCGCACGCTGCGGACGGTCCTGGAGGACCTCGACCGGACGGCGCTGGCGCTGCGGGGACTCGCCGCCACGCACCGGGAGACGGTGCTGCCGGGGCGGACACTGACCCAGCACGCGGTGCCGACGACCTTCGGGCTGAAGGCGGCGGGGTGGCGCGCGCTGGTCCTGGACGCGCGGGACCGGCTCGCCGCCCTGCGCCTTCCCGCCCAACTCGGCGGCGCGGCAGGAACCCTGGCCGCGTTCACCGCCTTCGGTGCCGAGGACCCGGGAGCCCTGGTGGCCGCGTACGCCCGGGAACTCGGCCTCGTCGAACCGGCGTTGCCATGGCACACGCTGCGTACCCCGATCGGTGACCTCACCGGGGCGCTGGCCCTGACGGCGGGTGCCCTCGGCAAGACGGCGGCCGACGTGCTCACCCTCTCCCGAACCGAGATCGCGGAGGTCGCCGAGGGGAGCCGCGGCGGATCGTCCGCCATGCCGCACAAGGCCAACCCGGTGGCGGCGACGCTGATCGCCGCCGCCGCCCGGCGCGCACCGGGACTCGCGGCCACCCTGTACGCGTCGATGGCGGCCGAGGACGAGCGGCCTGCCGGTGCCTGGCATGCCGAATGGGAGCCGTTGCGCGAGCTGCTGCGGCTGGTCGGCGGTGCCGCCCGCAACGCCGCCGAACTGGCCGAGGGACTGCGGGTGAACACGGACGTCATGCGTGAACACCTGGGCCTCACCCACGGGTTGATCGTCTCCGAGCGGCTGGCCGTCGCGCTCGCCCCCCTTCTCGGGCGGGCCCGCGCCAGGGAGCTGCTGACAGCGGCCGCCGAACGGGCCGTCGCCGAGGGCCGGCCCCTCCTGGACGTCCTGGGCGAGGAGCCGCGTCTGAAGGACGTCGACGTCGACCTGGAGGACCTGACCGACCCGGCCCGCTACACGGGCGCCGCCGGGGCCCTCACCGACCGCGCCCTGGAGCGACGTTGACGACCGTGCCCGCAGACCGGCTGCCCCACCACCGCACCGAGGGGCCGGCCACCGCTCCCCCGCTGTTCCTCGGCCCCTCGCTCGGCACCTCGACGGCCCTGTGGGACGGGGTCGCGCCCGAACTGTCCGTCACCCACCGGGTGGTGCGCTGGGACCTGCCGGGGCACGGCGGTTCCCGAGCGGACCTGATCGGGCCCGGCGCGACCGTCGCCGACCTCGCCGGGCTGGTGCTCGCTCTGGCCGACGCGCTCGGCGTCGACCGGTTCGCCTACGCGGGGGTGTCGCTCGGCGGCGCGGTCGGTCTGCACCTCGCCGTGCACCATCCCGACCGGGTGTCCGCCCTCGCCGTCCTCTGCTCCTCGGCCCACTTCGACGGCCGGGGGCCCTGGGAGGAGCGCGCGCGGACCGTCCGGCGCGACGGCCTGGCCGCGCTCGCCGAGAACGCCAACTCCCGCTGGTTCACACCGGGGTTCACCGTTCCGCGGCTGATCGAGGACCAGCGGACCGCGGACCCGGACGCGTATGCCGCCTGCTGCGACGCGCTCGCCGCCTTCGACCTCCGCGACCGGCTCGCTTCGATCACCGCTCCGACCCTGCTGGTCGCCGGACGGGAGGACCCGGCGACGCCGCCCGCGCATCTGCGGGAGATCGCGGACGCGGTGCCCGGTGCCTCGCTCACCGAGATCTCGGGTGCCTCGCACCTGGCGCCCGCGGAGCGGCCCGAGGCCGTACTCGCCGCGCTGCGGGGGCACTTCGACGGATTCGCGGCACGCGGCATGCGGGTGCGCCGGGAGGTTCTCGGCGACGCGCACGTGGACCGCGTACAGGCCGGGCAGACCCCGTTCACCGCCCGCTTCCAGGACTTCATCTCGCGCTACGCGTGGGGGGAGGTCTGGACGGACCCGACGCTGTCCCGCCGGGAGCGCAGCCTGATCACGCTGACGGCGCTGGTGGCGCACGGGCACCTCGACGAACTCGCGATGCACGTCCGGGCCGCGCGCCGGGGCGGTCTGACCCCCGAGGAGATCGGAGCCGTACTGCTCCAGACCGCCGTGTACTGCGGTGTCCCGGCGGCCAATGCGGCGTTCGCGGTGGCCCGGCGCGTGCTCGACCAACTCGACGGACCCGACGGACCCGACGGACCCGACGGACCCGACGGACCCGACGGACCCGACGGAAAAGGTGACCCCCACGGAAAAGGTGGCCCCGAGGACGGCAGACGTGGTGATCGCGGCGGGACCGGTGAAGGCGACGCGGCTCGGGTCTCAGGGGAATCCGGGGAATCCTGAGCCGCCCCCGCGGGCCCGGCCGCTCGAAGGCGGCCGGGGGGAGGGGTCAGCGCAGTCCCCGGCCCGTCGCCAGGACCTCCTCCGCCTTCGCCACCAGCCCGTCGGCCCCGCATGAACGCGCCAGCGTCAGGCCCTTGTTGAGCTCCGAGACCGAGCGCGCCGCGATGCCGTACTCGACCCGGGCCGCGGCGTGCTCGTACTGGCAGGGCGAGGCCTCCAGATAGGCGACGGCCTGCGCCGCGAGGCGTACCGCGCGTTGGCCCGACTCCAGGGCCGCCGCGCAGCGCAGTGCTTCTCCTATGGCGGTGTCGGTGCCGAACCGCTCGGCCCGGCGGCGGGTGTCGAGGGCCAGCGCGGCGGCCCGCGCCGGGTCCTCCGAGGCGAGCGCGCGGGCGAGGTCGATCGACCAGGGCGCCATCACCGTGTTGTGGTGGCCCCGGACGGCGGAGGCCTTCTCGGCGGCCTCCAGTTCGTTGATGCCGTCCTTGACCCGGCCGACGGCGATCAGCAGCCGGCCCCGGACGGAGCGGGTGTCGGGCAGCACGATCGTGGTCGGGTACGGCGGTGCGAAGCCGTACTGCTCGGCGATGGCCCAGGCCTCCCGGACGTCGCCGCGGGCGAGCAGCGTGTCGACGAGGCCGCAGGTGGCGGACCAGTACAGGGGCAGTCCGCGCCCGACCCGTTCGGCGATGCGCAGGGACTCGCGCAGGGTGGTCTCGGCGTCCCTCAGCCGGCCCCGCCTGCGGTGCGCCAGCCCGACGAAGGCGTGCGCCAGGGAGAGATGGCCGCCGCTCCAGCCGGCGGTCGTGTACGCACGCAGTGCTTCGGAGAAGAGGCTCTCGGCCCGGTCCAGGCGGTCCGCGTAGGCGTACGAACTGCCCAGCATCATGAGGAGTTCGAGTCCCCACTCGGTGTCGGTCCAGCCGAGCCCGGGGGCCAGGCGGCCGTTGACGAGGGCCCGGTCGCAGAGTGCCACGACCTCCTCCGCGCTCTCGCCCCGGGTCATCGCGTCGAAGCCGCGCAGTATCAGCAGGGCCCGCTCGGAGTTGTCCCGCCCGGTGCAGGTCCCGGCGAGTTCGGCGAGCCCCTGGGAGCGTCCCGGTACGTGGTCCTCGCCGGCGTGGATGCCCTCCCACATGTAGTGCACGGCCTGCAGCCGCATCCGGGCCGGGCCGGCCGCGAGCCGGGCGGCCTCCGCGTCGACGGTGCGCACGGCCTCGTCCAACTGGTTGTTGTGGACGAGTGCCTGGGAGAGCCGGAACACGGCGTCCACCCGCAGATCGCCGGCGAGTCCCGGCCGTTCGAGTGCGGCGCGCAGATGGCCGATGGTGGTGGCGGGGGCCGTCAGCAGGGTGGCGCAGCCGAGTTCGTAGAGGACGCGTGCGTGGACCTCGGGGAGCGGGGGTTCCCTGAGCGCGCGTTCCAGACAGCGCCGGGCCGCGTCGGGAGCGCCGACGGCGAGGTGTTCGCGGGCCGCCTCCCGCATCTGCTCGACGAGTTCGGGGTCGTCGTCCGGGTGCACTTCGAGAAGGTGGCGGGACGCGGCCGCGGCGCCGCGGCCCGACTCGGTGACCGCCCAGGCGGCTTGGCCGTGCATCGCGGTGCGCAGCGCGTCGGGGATCGAGCGGTAGACCGCGCTGGCGATCAGCGGGTGCACGAACTCCAGCTCGCTGCCCGCGATGTGGTTGCCGGTGGGCTCGGCGTCGGTCAGGATGCGTGCGGCGCCGAGCAGTTCCGCGCAGCGCTCGGCCTCGTCGACTGGCATCCCCGCGAGTTGGGCGGCGAGGTCGAGGGAGATGCCCGTGCCGAGTATCGCGGCCGCCCAGGCGAAGCGGGTGGCGTCGATGCCGAGGCCTTCGAGGCGGGCGACGAGTCCGCGGCCGCGCGCCGAGCGGTTCAGGGCGCGCAGTTCGGCGGCCGACGCCTCGACCGGTTCCAGCTCGGTGTCCTGCACCTTGGCCAGGAGTTCGACGGTCTCGTAGGGGTTGCCGCCGGTGACCGCCCACACCTCGCGGCAGAACGGGGCGTCGGCGTGCTCGCCGAGGGTGGCCCGGGTGAGTCCCTCGGTGGCTTCGGGGGTCAGGGCGCTGAGGGTGACGATCGGGCGGGCCGCGGCGGTGACGGCGTCGAGGTGCCGGGCCCGCTCCCCGGTGACCTCGCCGGGGCGGCGGGCGACCACGACGAGGACGGGCAGGTCGTCGAGGCGCTCGGCGAACGCGGCCAGCCAGCGCAGGGTCTCCTGGTCGGCCCAGTGCGCGTCGTCGACCATCAGGACGAGCGGCCACTCGCGCTTGGCGAGGCGGCGCACGGCCGCGACCAGGCCGTCGCACACGCCCTGCGGGTCGGCCTGGCGGTCACCCGGTTCGGCGATGCCGAGGGCGGGGCCCGCGATGTCGTACCAGTCGCCCAGGTATTCGCGGGCCTCCTCCGGCATCAGCGAGACGATGGCGGGCTGGAGGAGCTGCCGTATGACGTTGAAGGGGACGGAGGTGACGGTCTCGCCGCCGCGGGCCGACCACACCGTGCAGCCCCGGGCTTCGGCCACCCGGCGGGCCTCCGCGAGCAGTGCGGTCTTGCCGATGCCCGCCTCGCCGCCGAACACCAGCAGGCTGCCCGCGGACGAGGCGTCCGCGCGCAGGGCCTCGACGGCCGCCGCGACGTCCGCGATCTCCCTCTCGCGCTCCCAGAGGGCGGCGGAGGCCGCCGGTCCCGGCCGCGCCTGCGTCATGCCGCTACCTCCCCAGGCCGCACGGACGACGTACAGGCATCGAGCGTAGCCGTCACCGAGCCGATACGGAGAGGGGTCGGGGCACCTGTTGCCGGGACGGGTGATGTCGCGCACCCGAAGGCGACGCGCTCCGGTGCCGAGCGGGCACGGGAACGCCCCGGCCGGTCGACGGCCGTCGGGATGACGCCGTTTCCCGGCGGAGCGCGCTCGGTGCGCCGTCGGGCCAAAATCCTTGCGGGTGGCGGGAGTTGGGTCGGACCGGTCGGCAGGTCCGACGGGCGGGGCGTGCTGCCGGGTGATCGGCGCGGCCGGCGCCGGGGCGGCGCGCACCGGTGCCTCACGGGTGGGGGTTCCGGTCTCCGGGGACGGTGCGGGCGGTCCCCTCTCATCCGCCTTTCACCCAGGGCTCATACGGTGGGTCCATGACGCAGGCGACTCCCCCCGGCTGGTATCCCGACCCCGGGCAGACAAGTGACAGTCCCGCCACCGAACGCTGGTGGGACGGCAGGGCGTGGACAGAGCAGACCCGCCCCCTCGGGTCCGGTGCCGTGTGGGGTCCCCCGGGACAGCCGCCGGCCGCCGGGCCGTACCCGGTCTTCCCGCCCGCGCCTCCCGGGCCGCGCCGTCACCTGCTGCGCACCGGCATAGCGGTCGCCGCCGCGCTCGCGGTCCTCGCGGGCATCGGGGGCGGCGTGTACGCCCTCACCAAGGACGACGGGAACGGCGCGAGCAGCGCCGGTGCCCGGCAGCCCGGCGGACAGAACGGCCCGGGCGGCTTCGGCGGCGGGCAGGACGGCGGCTCGGGCGGTGGCGGGAGCGGCGGCTCCGGAGACGGGCAGAACGGCGGACCGGGCGGCTCCGGGGGACAGACCCCGGCGCCGGGCGCGTCGGGTCTGCCGGGCACCGAGGACGGCTACGCCACCGACGTCTCCAGCGGCATCAGCCTCCCGGTGCCCGACGACTGGACCGGCCAGAGCGGCATGGCGGGCGCGGTGCTGTCGACCAAGGACACCTACGAGTGCCCCGGCGACACCTCGCAGAAGTGCCAGCGGGGCGGTGCCTACTCGGCGCCCGCGAGCTTCCAGAAACTGAAGTCCACCACGCCGGAGGCGGCCGCCAAGGAGGACATCGCCAAGAACGCGCAGGAGTCCTACGGCAAGGGCTACGGCGAGATCACCTCGCACACGCGGCTCGCCTCGAAGGCGGTCACCGTGGCCGGCCAGAAGGGCTATCTCGTCCGCTGGAAGGTCGTCACCAGCAAGGGCGACGACGGCTACGTCGAATCACTCGTCCTCCCCTCCCCCGCCGACCCCAGGTCGCTGGTCGTCGTCCGCTTCGGCGTGGACGCCGGTTCCAAGGCCCCTCGGCAGTCCGTCATCGACGACATCACCAAGGGGATCAAGCCGGCGTCCGGAGTGGCCGGCGACGGGCAGAACGTCTGACCGAGGCCGCCGCGCCTCCCCGCGCCCGCCCCCGGACACGGTTCGGCCGGGCGGGGTGCCTCTCCGCTCAAGAGGAACCCCACCCGGCCGGGGGGTGCGCGCCGCCCCCGTCCCCACGGTGCGGCGCGAGCAGGCCGACGTCCGGTCATCCCGCGGACGGCGACCTGGGTCTCAGGTCAGTCCGAGTGCCGGAATCACCACGGCCTCCACGAACTGTGTGATGTACGCCGCGTCCGCGTACTCGCCCTCCAGAACCGGGCGCACGCGCACGACGCCGAACAGCTGCGCCGGGATGAACTCCAGTGCCGGATGGTCGGCCGGCACCTCTCCCCGTGCGACCCCGCGGGCGATGATCTCCCTCACCGCGCTGATCTCGGGCTCGATGAGCGCCTCGCGCAGGGCCTCCCGCAGCTCCTGGTCCTGCAGCACGGCGTGACCGAGCGCCTGGAGCAGCTGAGTGTCACGGCCCGACCAGTCCCCGGCGGCCCGCGCCATCGCGCGCAGATCACCGACGAGCGAGCCGGTGTCGATCCCCGAGAACCGCGGGCACTGGTTGCTGCGCAGTGCGGCGGCCACGAACTGGGGCTTCGTCTTCCACTGGCGGTACAGCGTGGACTTGCTGCAGCGGGTGCTCGCGGCCACGGCCTCCATGGTGAACGAGTCGTATCCGCACGTCCGGATCTGTTCGAGCACGGCGTCGTAGAACTCCTGCTCACGCTCGGGCGTGATCTTGGAGCGGCGCGAGGCGACGACCGACTCCGGTCCCTCCGCGGCCTGCGACGTCATGGCTCTTCTCCTCGCTCGTGCGGGTGGTCCGTTTCACAGAGTCTAATCGATACGCCAGTGTACCGGAACGCATTGGTATCGGTACACTGGCGTATCGGTACACTGTCGTATCGATGAGCCTTGGACAGGATCCACCCTTCTGTCGAATCAGACGCCGAGTGGCGCCTGTCCTGGGCTCACCGCACACCACCCCACACAAGAACGTCAGCAAAGGGGCCGGGGGATGGATTCCCGAACCGAGCCTGCAGAACCCGAGCCAACCGCGGCCGTACGGCGACCGTCGCGGCGCGACACCGCCGCCCGGCCTCCGCTCGTCCGTGAACTCCTGCTCGTCACGGGGCTCTTCGTCGTCTACAAGGTCGGCCGGCAGCTGGCCACCGGGCACACGGCCGAGGCCTTCCGCAACGCCGGACACGTCTGGGACTGGGAACGGACCCTGCACCTGCCGGGCGAGGGCTCCGTACAGAACGTGCTGCTGCACAGCGACGCGCTGGTGCACACGGCGAACGCCTACTACGCGACCGTCCACTTCCCGGCCACGGCGGCCTTCCTGATCTGGATGTACCTGCGCCGCCCGGTCCACTACGTGTGGGCGCGCCGGGTCCTGGCCGTGATCACCTCAGCGGCGCTCGTGCTGCATCTCACGTTCCCGCTCGCGCCGCCCCGGCTGCTCGCCGCCGCGGGCCTGGTGGACACCGGGCAGGTGTACGGGCCCACGGTGTACGGAGCCCACCCGGCCACCGACGAGATGGCCAACCAGTTCGCGGCGATGCCCTCCCTGCACTTCGGCTGGGCGCTGATGGTGGCGATCGGCCTGATCGCCGCGACCCGCTCCCGCTGGCGCTGGCTGTGGCTGCTGCACCCGCTCGTCACCCTGCTGGTGATCGTCGGCACCGCGAACCACTACTGGCTCGACTCGGTCGCCGCAGCGGCGCTGCTCGGTGCCGCCCTGGCCGTGATCCACCTTCCGCACCGGACCGAGTCGACGGCCGGACGCGCGCAGCGGCACGCCGCCGCCGGAGACGGCAGGGAATCCGTACCGGAGCTCGTGGGGGCCGGCCGATGAACGCCACGCTCGCCGCCGTCGTCCTCTCCCTGTTCTCCGCCGTGGCCTACGCCGCGGCGGCCGTGGCACAGGAACGGCTCGCGTCCCGGACCACCGAACCCGGCGTCCTGAGCATGCTCGGCAACGGCGCGTGGTGGTGGTCGGTCGCGCTGAACGCGTCCGCCGCGCTGCTGCACGTCGCCGCGCTCAAGTACGGCACGCTCACGCTGGTGCAGCCGCTCGGCGCGCTCACCCTGGTGGCCGCGGTGCCGCTCGGCGCCCGGGTCGCCGGCCGCCGGGTCAGCGCGGTCGAGTGGCGAGGCACCGCGCTCACCCTGGTCGGGCTGTCCGCCCTGCTGGTGACCGCGTCCGGCCCGGCGCCCGACGACGTGCTGAGCGTGCCGCAGGCACTGGGCGTGGCCGCGGCCACCTCCGTGGCGATCGGCTTCCTGTCCCGGCCGGGCACCCGGCCGGGGCTGCGGCACGCGACCGCCTCCGGGTTCGCCTCGGGTGTCGCCTCGGCGCTCACCCAGACGGTCACGGTGGCCGTGACGGACCGGTCCGGGCCGATCCTCAGTCTGCAGGTCGTCGTGGTGGCGCTGCTCGTGGCGGCCTTCGCGAGCGCCGGTCTGCTCCTGTCGCAGACCGCGTACCGCGGCGGACTCGGCGCCCCGCTGGCCGTCGTGACGCTCGCCAACCCGCTCGCCGCCGCGGCGATCGGTCTCTCCCTGCTCGGGGAACAGCTCCAGGGCGGCCCGGCGGGCCTGCTGCTCGCGGCGTTCGGCGCGGCCGTGGCGTCCTGGGGGGTCGTGACGCTCTCGCGTTCGGCGCCGGATCCGGTGCCCGCCGCTCCGCCCGAGCCCTTCGAGGACGACGAGCACCCGGTTGCCGCGGTCCTGGCGCTGGAGGCGGAGGCGGAGGCCGCCAAGTACGCGCCCTCGCTGATCCCGAACCAGCCGGACCCGGGGAAACGCGCGAACCCGGGACATCTGACGCCCTTGTGAGAAGGGCACGGGTGAACAGGACCCCCGCCGGCCGGACCCGCCGGAACGGCCCGCCACGGAAGGGGGCGGCCGCGGATCTCTCCGCGGCCGCCCCCTTCCGTGGTCGCCAGGTCACTCACCCGTGCCGGGTCAGCCGAGCCCGCGGGAGTCCTGCTTGAGCGCGGTGTCCACGGTCAGCGCCGTCGCGATCACGAGGCTGAGGAGCGGCTCGGGCAGCTGGTAGTGGATCTGCAGGACGTAGTTGTCCGCGGTGGTGAACATCGTCTTGGCGAGGCCTTCCCAGGTCTTCGTGATCCGGGCCACCTCGTTGCCGCTGTGGTCGACGATGGCGAAGTTCCAGGCGCGCCAGTTCTCCGCCTTGATGGCGCCGACCTGCTGGCCGTTGACGTTGATCGCGAAGTTGATCTTCCCGATCATGTTCTGCTGCACGATCTCGCCGACCGGCTGGCCGTCCGGACGCTCCACGACCACCCGCGACTTGATGAACTTCGCGGGACGCGTGAGGAGCAGCACCGGCTGCCCGTGCGCGTCACGGATCTCCAGCTTGTGCGTCATGTACTGGTCGATGCTGGACACGAAGCGCAGCGCCTTCTTCAGGCCGCTCTGACCGACCTCGACGACCGCGCCGAGCTGGTTGCCCTGCTGGTCCATGACCTTGTACTCGTTGGTCAGCTCGATCAGCTTGGCCTTCTGGTTCACCACCAGGACCGGCTCGGTGAACAGGGTGCCGCCACCGGCACCGCCGGCGGTGACCCCTGCCTGCTGCTGCACCTGCTTCTGCACGCGCGGGTCCGGGGCCGCCGCCGGCGATCCGTACGGCTGCTGCGCCTGATGCGGGACCTGCTGTCCGGCCGGGGCCTGCTGGTCCGCATTCGTGTGCTCGGTCCACTGCGAGCCGTCCCAGTACCGGAGTGTCTGGGGCGCCCCGTGCGGATCCGGGTACCAACCTGCAGGAGTGTTCGAATGCGTGGTCACCGGGGCACACTACCCCGCACCGGCCGGAAATTGCCCCCCGTCCGCACAGCCGTCAGCCGGTGACGATCGCGGGGTCGCTCACACCCGGCCGGCCGTTCTCGACATGTCCGGCAAACCGCCGCGAGAAGCCGGGGTGGGTGACGGATTCCACGGTCAGGTCGTACCAGCGGTGGCTGTCCCGCAGATCCACCCGGTGGCGCACCGTCGCGCCCGGCCGCACCTTGAACGAACGGGGCCGCCCCCCGTACCCGTCGCTGAGCTTCAGATCGGCCGTGCCCGCGCCCCTGTTGGTGAAGGTCAGCTCCACGTCCACGCCGACGTGACGGGCGGTGACCTCCGGTCCCGCGCTCCTTCCCGGACCCCTGAAGACCCGCAGGAAGCCGTTCGGTCCGTGCACCGTCAGGTCGTACGAGCCGTTCGAGTACGCCGAGTTCCAGATGTCCGACACGGTCTTCCCGGCCTCGGTGGTGTACGTCCACGGGCCGTCGGTGCGGTTGCCGGAGGTGACGAGGAAGGCGGCACCGGCCCTGGCCCCGGAGCCGAAGGTGAGGGTGAACTTCCCCGCCGCGGGGTCGGCCGAACCGTCCACCTGGGGTGCGTACTTGAGCGGGCGGGTCGGACGCGAGCCGCGCTCCTGCCGGGGCAGCTCGGGGTGGGCGGGCGGGGCCGGGACGTAGTCGGGGTGCCGGTCGTGGTCCGGCGGCCGGTATCCGTCGGTGTCCGGCAGCGCGACCGGCTTCGTGTCCTTGCGGGAGAAGTCGAAGGCGGCGGTCAGGTCACCGCTGATCGCGCGGCGCCAGGGCGAGATGTTGGGCTCGTGCACCCCGAAGCGCCGCTCCATGAACCGGATGATCGACGTGTGGTCGAGCGTCTCGGAGCAGACGTAACCGCCCTTGCTCCAGGGGGAGACGACCAGCATCGGCACCCGCTGGCCCAGCCCGTAGGGGCCGGCGGCGTGGCCGGCGTCGCCCGTGTGCAGGTCCGGACCGACGTCGACCGTGGACTTGCCCTGTGCGGCGGACTGCGGCGGGAACGGCGGCACCAGGTGGTCGAAGAAGCCGTCGTTCTCGTCGTACGTGATGAACAGGGCCGTCCGCGCCCACACCTTCGGGTCGGAGGTGAGCGCGTCCAGTACCTGCGCGATGTACCAGGCGCCGTAGTTCGCGGGCCAGTTGGGGTGCTCGGTGAACGCCTCGGGTGCCACCACCCAGGAGACCGCCGGCAGCTTCCCGCCCTTCACGTCCGCCCGGAGCCGGTCGAAGAATCCCTCGCCCTTGCGGGCGTCGGTGCCGGTGCGCGCCTTGTCGTAGAGCGGGTCACCGGGCCGGGCGTCGCGGTACTGGTTGAAGTACAGCAGTGAGTTGTCCCCGTAGTTGCCGCGGTAGGCGTCCGGGATCCAGCCCCAGGAGCCGTTCGCGTCGAGGCCGTCGCCGACGTCCTGGTAGATCTTCCACGACACCCCGGCCGCTTCCAGCCGCTCCGGGTACGTCGTCCAGTCGTACCCCGCCTCGTCGTTGCCGAGGACCGGGCCGCCGCCCTTGCCGTCGTTGCCCGTGTAACCCGTCCACATGTAGTAGCGGTTGGGGTCGGTGGAGCCGATGAACGAACAGTGGTAGGCGTCGCAGATGGTGAACGCGTCGGCGAGCGCGTAGTGGAACGGGATGTCCTCACGCGTCAGGTACGCCATCGTCGTCGACGACTTGGCGGGCACCCACTTGTCGTACCTGCCCTGGTTGAAGGCGGCGTGGCCGTCGCTCCAGCCGTGCGGCAGGTCCTGGATGAACTGCAGGCCCAGGTCGTCGGCGTCCGGTCGGAAGGGGAGGACGTCCTTGGTGCCGTCCGACTGGTGCCAGACCGACTTGCCGCTCGGCTGGGTGACCGGACGCGGGTCCCCGAAGCCCCGGACACCTCTCAGTGACCCGAAGTAGTGGTCGAAGGACCGGTTCTCCTGCATCAGCACGACGATGTGCTCGATGTCGTCGATCGTGCCGGAGCCGTGGTGCGCGGGCAGTGCCGCGGCACGCTCGACACTGTTCGACAGCGCGGTGAACGCCGCTGTGCCGCCGGCGAGTTGGAGGAATCGGCGTCGGTTCACTTCAGGCATGACTGGGTGACCTCTTGTCCGGACGTGTTGCGTGGGATGGGACCTGCGCGGAGGGAGTGTTCCAAGAGGAACGAATGCCGGGGAAGACCTCGTGGCGCCCTTGTGGCCGACAGGAGTCCGCGACGCGAACAGCGCGGCGCCCGTGCTCCCCGGGCGCGGTCCCGGACGCCGCCCGGTCCTCCGTGGCGGGGCGGGAACTCAGACGCCCTTGCGCAGGAGGGCGGTTATCTCCGCACCGGTCTCGGGATCCAGCCGGTCCGGGCAGGACAGGCCCAGCGCGAGGGCGAGTTCGCGGCCGTGCAGGTCGACCGCGGACTCCACCAGCTCGGCGAACGCGTCCATGGCGGCCCGTCCCCGGCGCAGGCCGACGGCCGCGAGACCCAGCGCGATCAGCGCGGACGGCCACCACCGGACGGCGACCAGCAGATAGGGCACGCTCCAGGCGGCCAGCCGGACGGCCGCGTCGTAGACGTCACGCGCGCCGCGCAGTTCGGTACGGGTCTCTCCGGACAGGACGAGCCAGAGCCGGGACCAGGCCGAGTCCAGGTCGAGCCGGTAGGCCCGGTGGATCCGCACGTCGAGGGCGCGCACCCGGTCACCGGTCCAGCAGGGATGGACGGGCTCCTCCAGGGAGATCCGGTTGCGGGCCGCCGCGTGGCGCGCCAGGTCCGCGGTGGTAGCGGGGTCGAGCGGCGTCCCCAGCGCGACGGCCCGCAACTCCACCGCCGTGTAGGCGTCCTCGGCCGCCCGCCACCGCCGCCGTCTGCGTCCGGCCAGCCGGCGCTCCGCCGCCCTCGCGAGGCCCGGCCAGTCCCCCGTCCAGCACCGCTCCACCGCGCCGCCCAGGGCCTGGGCGGCGAGACCCGCCCCGGCCGACGCGATCAGCGTCGCGGAGGCCGCCAGCACCACGCCGCCCGTCGACCGGCTCGCCGGGTGCCCGGCCAGCTCGTCGAGCGCGCGGGTGATCCGTCCGAGCTCGTACCAGTGCGCCTGTCCGAGCAGCCGTCCGGCCCCGGCGACCGCCAGGAACAGCAGGCCCGAGGGCAGCACCCAGGTGAGCCAGCGCGCGGCGAGATTCTTCCCGAGCTCCGCGAGGACGGCGTTCACGAGACCCTGCGACGGCACAGGGGTTCGCCGTACAACCGGCAGAGCGGGGGCACCGGTTGGTTGCGGGCGGGGCTCCGCCGGTCACAACGTTCGCGCGGGCAGACGTACGCCTCCACGACGGGGTGTCCCGCGACGGCCGCCGGGAGTCCGCCGATCCCCGCGCCCCGGAAGGCCCGCAGACCGAGCGCCACCCCGCTGCGGCGCAGCAGCCCGTGCAGCTCCGCCCGGGCGGCGGCGGGGTCGCCGCCACCGCGCAGCGCCGCGAGGATCTCCTCCAACTGCCGCTGTCCGTCCGCGGGAACGACGTCCCGGATCTGGTCCAGCCGGACGCAGACGTCGGAGCGCATCACCGTCGGTGCGGTGTTCCCGTCCCCGGTGCCGGTCTCACTCATCCGCTCAACCCCTCCACACGACAACCGGGTTGCGAGGATACTGGGCGCTCACCGACGATCACGGGGGGTGATGCCGATGTTCTGGCGTCGACGCGCACGAGCACGCGAGGCGGAGCGGGGCGGCGGGGACGGACCGCGGTTCACCTTCCGCGCGATGCCCTCGGAGGCCGAGCTGCGCCGCGCTGCCGGGACCGGGTCCCCGCAGGCCCTGAACCAGTACGGCGTCAAGTTACGGATCGACGGGCGTCTCGCGGAGGCCGTCGAGGTACTGACCCCGGCGGCGGAGGCCGGCCACCAGGACGCGACGGCCAATCTCGCCCTGACCCTGCTCTCGCTCGGACGTGACGAGGAGGCCGCCGTCTGGTTCGAGCGGAACGGTCCGATGGGCGAGGCGATGGCCCGGCGCATCCGGGAACGGCGCGACGAGGACGACGGTCCCGGTTCCGCCGGCCGGCCCGCTCACTGATGGCCACCCCGTACGACCTGTTCGGCACGCCCGGGTACGAGCAGTTGCTGGCCGTGCTGGGAGGCGCCGAGGAAGCGCTCGCCCGCTACGAGCGCGCGGGCCGCCTCTCCGATCTCGAACGCGCCCTGGTGCTCTTCGACGCGCTGCTGACCCGAGCGGAGAACACCGATCTGCGCAGCGCCGCCATGAACGGCGTCGGGATGGTGCTCTGGTCCCGCTACGAGCGGTTCGGGGAACTGACGGACCTGGACGGAGCCGTCACCCTGTTCCGCGAGGCGCTGGCCCCGTACGGCACGGAGGTCACCGTCGCCACCCCGTCCTACTGGGCGAACCTGTCCGGCGCGCTGCGGCTGCGCTGGCTGCGTACCCGTGACACACGTGACCTGGGCGCCTCCGTGGACGCCGTCAGGACGGCTCTGGCCTCGACACCGTCCCGGGGCGCGCTGCGCTCCAACCGTCTCAACAGCCTCGGCGACGCCCTGCTCAGCCTCTTCCAGCTGCACGGTGACTCCAGCGCGCTGACCGAGGCCCTGAGCAGCTTCCGGGAGGCGGTGGCCTGCACCGAACCGGAGACGGACCAGGGGCTCTGGGCCCGCTCCAACCTCGCCGAGGCGCTCCGGCACCAGCACCGCTGGTCCCCCTACGGCGTGCCGGAGGCGCTCGACGAGGCCGCGGCCCTGGCACGGGAGGTGCTCGCCGGCGTCTCCCGGCGCCACCGGCTGTATCCACGCTTCCTGTCGAACCTCGCCCTGATCCTGACCGACCGTCATACGGCCCGCCCGGACCCCGCCGACCTCCGCGAGGCCGCCCGCGCCGCGCGGCGCGCGGTGGCCGCCACCCCGGCGGGGCACCCCAATCTCGTACAGCGCCACGCGGTACTGGCGACCGTGCGCCGCCTGGAACTCGTCGACGCCACCGGCCGCCGCGCCGTCGGGCTTCCTGCCGTCGGCCGGCCGGACACCGTCGCCGACGCCGCGGGTGCCGATGCCGCGGGCCTCGCCGTCCCCGCTGTCACGGAGACGGGCGGGGCGGGTCCGGGAACGGGCGAGCGTCCCGGGGAGCGCGGGAGGCCGGCCGGCGCCGGGATCCGTCGCCGGCCGGGCCGGCGTGAACGACGTGCCCTGCGCGCCTGGGTGCACGCCACCGGTCAGGCGTACGCCGCCACTCCCGACGGACATGTGCTGCGCGGGCTCGCCCTCCTCCACCACGGTTCGGCCCTGGCCACGAAGGGGGTGACCGAAGGGGACGCGCGGGCCCGAAAGACGGCGATCGCGCTGTACCGGCGGGCGGCGCGGGACCCGGCGATGGACGTGAGCGTCCGGGTGGGCTGTGCCCGGCTGTGGGCCCTGAGCGTCCTCGAAGGCGGCGGGGGCTCCCCGGCGTCGGCGTACGGGCCCGCCGCGGCGATGGAACCGTACCGGCTCGCGGTCGAGCTGCTGCCGCGTACCGCCTCGTATCGCGTGGGACGCATGGACCGCGCACGCCAGTTGGGCGACTTCGCGGGTCTCGCCTGCGACGCGGCCGCGTGCGCGCTGGATCTCGCCGAGCTCCGGCCGCCCGCCACGGCTCCGACCCCGGCCGGGCTGGAACCGTCCGGCGCGCGACCGTCCGGAACGGAGACGGCCGGAACAGCGACGGCTGGGGCGGCTGGGACGCGGGCGGACGGAACAGGGTCGGCCGGGACGCGGGCCGGCGGAACAGGGACGCCTGAGACGGAGACGTCCGACGTGGAGACGTCCGGTGCCGAACTCGCCCTGCGGCTGCTCGAACAGGGCCGCGGTGTGCTGCTCGGCCAGGCGCTCGACGCCCGCACGGAGACCTCGGAGCTGCTGAGCCGGCTGCCGGACGAACTCGCTTCCGAGTGGGCGCGGTTGATCCCGCAGCTCGACCGTCCGGAGGCATCCTCCTTCACCTCGACGGAGCCCGGCGGGGCCGAAGACCCGGCGGCGGACGACCCGTTGACCGGCGAGGACCGGCACACCCTGGCCGAGCGATGGGAGCGGCTCGTGGAGACGATCCGGCGGGAGCCGGGCTGCGAGGACTTCCTGCGGCTCCCGCGCACGGACGAGATGCTCGCCGGGATCGGGGAGACGGGCCCGGTCGTCGTCGTGAACGTCAGCCCGCTGCGCTGCGACGCGCTCGTCCTGTACCAGGGGCGCGTACGGCCGGTGAGGCTGGAACGGCTGCGGCACGCGGAGGCAGAACGGCGGGCGGCCGTCTTCCTCGCCGCGATCCGGGCGTCCGGCGACCCCGCCCTGCCGCTGTCCGGGCAGCGCGACGCCCAGGGGGTGGTCCGGGAGACGCTCGGCTGGCTGTGGACGGCCCTCGCGGAGCCGGTTCTCGCCGCGCTCACCGCCTGGGGATGGCCCGGTGCGGATTCAGGGGGAGAGCCGGGCCGCCTCTGGTGGGTTCCCACCGGACCCCTCACCGCGCTGCCGCTGCACGCGGCCGGCCGGCACGGGGACGCCGGGGACGCCGGGGACGCCGGGGACGCCGGGGACGCCGGGGACGCCGGGGACGCCGGGGACAGTCTGCTCGACCGCGCGGTCTGCTCGTACGCCCCGACCGTCAACAGCCTCGTGCACGCCCGCCGGCGCGGGGCGGCGCGTCCGGACCGGCCCGAGCCCGCCGCCCCGCTGGTCGTCGCCGTCCCCGCGGCGCCGGGCTCCGGTTCGCCACCGCTGGACGGCGTACGGGAGGAGGCCGGACGGCTCGCCCGCCTTCCGGGCGCCCGGCTGCTCCTGGCCGAGGACGCCGTGCGGCAGTCGGTGCTGGACGCGCTCCCCCGCCACGCGTGGGCGCACTTCGCGTGCCACGCCGTCGGCGCGCTCTCCGGAGCGGCGGCCGGTCACGTCGTGCTGCACGACCACGCCACGGCTCCGCTCACGCTCTCCGACATCGCCCGGCTCCGCCTCCCGGACGCGGAACTCGCCTATCTCTCCGCGTGCGAGACCACCAGCGCACGCCGGGAGTTCGCCGACGAGGCCCTGCACATCACCGGCGCGTTCCACATGGCCGGGTTCACCCACGTCGTCGGAACCCTCTGGGCGGTCGCGGACGACACCTCCCTGGAGGTGTCCGACCGCTTCTACGCGGCCTTCGGCACCGCTCATCCCTTCCCCGGGCGGTCGGCACACGCCCTGCGCGAGGCGGTCCGCGGGATCCGCGACCACGCCGAAGGGGTCCGGGAGAACCCCAGCCTGTGGGCCCCCTACATCCACGTCGGGCCGTAGCCACCCGAGTCCGGGCGCCGCGGCCACCCGGGCCCGGACCCCGTCACGGGGACACCGCTCGGCCCACCATATCTGTGACCACGAAGTGAGAAATGAATAGGACGCACCATGAGGATTCCTCGCCCGACAGGCGGAGCAGAGTTATCCAGCGCACATGATCGATCGCTCCGTGCTACTGTCGATGTCAGTTGCAGTTGTGGTTCCCTAAAACTTGCGAGTGCCCTCACCCGAATCCCGTTCCGGTGACACTCCTTTTTGTCTCCGGATTCCTCTCCGGCGGGGCGATCATCACGGCGACGCGGAGTCCGCGCACGGCGCACTCCGGACATCGCCCCGAAGGAGATCTTTATGGCCACCGGCACCGTGAAATGGTTCAACGCGGAAAAGGGCTTCGGCTTCATCGAGCAGGACGGCGGCGGCGCCGACGTCTTCGCCCACTACTCGAACATCGCCGCCCAGGGCTTCCGTGAACTCCAGGAGGGCCAGAAGGTGTCCTTCGACATCGCGCAGGGCCAGAAGGGCCCGACGGCCGAGAACATCGTTCCCGCCTGACGCCCTCACCCACTTCGCAGCCGGGGCCCGCACCATGGGGTGCGGGCCCCGGCTCGCGGTCTTTTTCCGTACGGCGTCTCCGTCGGACCGCGCGTTCACATCCGCCGCGCGACGGAGACGATGCACATCCCCACCCCACGAGAATGCTCCGCACGACACTCCGGGTACGGATTTTCCACCCTGCCCACGGAGTCCCCGGCCCTCGTCATCGGAACCGCTCCGGTTTCCCGAGCGCCGTTTTCCCTGAGCATTCTCCCGCGGAACCGCATCGGTTCCGCGCAGTCCCGGTTCGTTCTTGCGGTTCTCTGCGCTGCCTTTCGCTGCGGGAATTCCTTGATACGCGCCGCATCGAGGAAGGTTCCGCATGAACCGCACGCGCACGAACGACCGCTACTCCCGCACCCGCGCCGAGAGGTCCGGCTCCCCGAGGACCGGCGGCCACTACGGCGCCTCGACCGCCGGCCGCTCCGGCGGACCGCGGCGGCCCGCGGGCCAGGGCCGCCGACAGAGCGCGGCGCAGGGCGAGTTCGCACCCCCGAAGACCCTCACCCCCGCCCTGCCCGCCGTCGAGTCGTTCGCCGATCTCGCCATGCCCGCGGGGCTGTTGGCGGCGCTCGGCCACGAAGGCGTGACCGTGCCCTTCCCGATCCAGGCGGCCACCCTGCCGAACTCGCTCGCCGGCCGCGACGTGCTCGGCCGCGGACGCACCGGGTCGGGCAAGACCCTCGCCTTCGGACTCGCCCTGCTGGCCCGTACGGCCGGCCGGCGCGCCGAGCCCCGGCAGCCGCTGGCCCTGGTCCTCGTACCCACCCGTGAACTCGCCCAGCAGGTCACCGACGCGCTCACTCCTTACGCACGCGCCGTCAGGCTGCGGCTGGCCACGGTCGTCGGCGGGATGTCGATCGGCCGGCAGGCGGGCGCGCTGCGTGGCGGGGCGGAGGTCGTCGTCGCCACGCCGGGACGGCTCAAGGACCTCATCGACCGCGGCGACTGCCGTCTCGACCAGGTCGGTGTCACGGTCCTCGACGAGGCGGACCAGATGACCGACATGGGCTTCATGCCGCAGGTCACCGCGTTGCTCGACCAAGTGCGGCCCGAGGGCCAGCGGATGCTGTTCTCCGCCACCCTGGACCGCAACGTCGACCTGCTGGTGCGCCGTTATCTGACCGACCCCGTGGTCCACTCCGTCGACCCGTCCGCGGGCGCCGTCACCACCATGGAGCACCACGTCCTCCATGTGCACGGTGCGGACAAGCAGCGGACGACGACCGAGATCGCGGCCCGCGACGGGCGGGTGATCATGTTCCTCGACACCAAGCACGCCGTGGACCGCCTGACGGATCACCTGTTGCAGAGCGGCGTCCGCGCCGCGGCGCTGCACGGGGGCAAGTCCCAGCCCCAGCGCACCCGCACCCTGGACCGGTTCAGGGCCGGCCACGTGACGGTCCTGGTGGCCACCAACGTCGCGGCGCGCGGTATCCACGTCGACCACCTCGACCTCGTCGTGAACGTCGATCCGCCCACCGACCCGAAGGACTACCTGCACCGGGGCGGCCGCACCGCGCGCGCGGGCGAGTCCGGCAGCGTCGTCACCCTGGTGACGCCCCAGCAGCGCCGCGACATGAGCCGCCTGATGGTCGCGGCCGGCATCACCCCGCGGACCACTCAAGTCCGTTCGGGCGAGGAGGAGTTGAGCCGCATCACGGGCGCGCAGACCCCCTCGGGCGTGCCGGTGGTCATCACCGCGCCGGCCACGGAGCGCACCCGTCGCGGCACCTCCGCACGGGGAAGCGGCTCTCCCCGGGGCCGTCGCGGCGGCTCCGGGCAGGGACAGTCCGCCGGCGCGGCGGCACGCCGTACGGCACGACGACCGTCGGCCCTCGACCCCGCGGCCTAGTACGGCGACCGCGACGCGCGGCGCCGCCGGCGCCGCGCGTCGTGACGGGACAGCTCACCCCACTTCGCAGGAGGCATCCTTTGACATCCGCACCGGCCCTGACACTGACGACAGCCCGGACCCGGCAACATCCCGCCGCGGCCGTCCCGACCCCGGCTCATGCCGTGGACATGTCCGGACCCCGGGTCCTCGACGACATGACCGTCGAGGTCGCCCTGTCCGTCATGACCGGCGCGCGGGTCGGGTACCTGCTCCTGTGCGACGGGGACGAGCGGTGCACCGGCGCGGTCACCCGCGCCCAGCTCGTCGCGGTCCGCGACAGCTCCGCCTATACGGACCGGATCCGGGTGCGGGACGTGCTCGGCGTCGGCGGGCAGGACCGCGCCGGAGGCGCCTGCGCTCCCGCCTGGTGACCCGTCCCCTCCCGCCGGACACCCCTCGTCCCCGTTCCCCTGTGAGGTCCCATGCGCTGCGTCATCGCCCGGTTCCCGTTCGACCTGTCCAAAAGCGGGGTGCTGGCCTCGATGAAGGGCGTCAAACCCGAGCCGATCACCGGCGAGTCGGTCCTGATCGGCCGTCGCCACTACCCCGTCAAGCAGGTGGGTGAGGTCATCACCCGCCAGGACCGGCGGGACTTCACCGGCGGGGAGGTCACCCGGGCCATGATCCGCCTCGGCTTCACCTGCCAGGACGGCCGCACGGCCGTCCAGGCCACGGCGGTTCTCACACCGTTGCAGAACGCGTCGGCCCTGCTCGGCAGTCCGGCCCCCCAGGGGCACTGAGGTCCCGAGGGGCACTGAGGTCCCGCCCCACCGGGGCTCCGAGGGGGCCGGGACCTCACGGCGTCGGGGACCACGCGAGTCCGCCACCGCGGACCCGCGACGGAACCCGCCGCCCGGACGCACGACGAGGGCCCCACCGGCAGGTGCCGGTGGGGCCCTCGTCGTGCGTCACCCTCCACATGAGGACCATCAGGAGTCCGGGGACCGCCCTCAGGCGCGGGGTCTCACTGGTCGGAATAGCTGAAGTCGCCCACGGTCCAGGCGCCGACGTCCTCGATCGCGACGCGGTACATGCCGCCCGTCTCCGGGATCCCGACACTGCCCTGCAGGATGCGGGCGAGGTGGAAGTGGAGATGCGTGGGAGGCTCGCCCCGCTCCGGGCGGTGCTGGGCCCGCCCCGCGGTGAAGACGTCGGCGAACGGCCCGAGACGGTCGGAGTCCTTCAGGACCTCCGAGACACGTTCCCGCCAGACGGCCTCGGGAGCCAGCCGGCCGGTGATGACGGTTCCGCCGACGACCACGGTCAGCGACATCTGATTGCTCTGCCCGGACTCCACCATGGCGGAGATGTCCACGAGCAGCTCGTCAGGGTTCGACATGGGAGCCGATTCTATGGGCGTTCCCGTCCCTCCGGACGCGTACGCGATGTCCCGTCACCCGTCGGCCTCGCCATGTGTGCGACACGCCGACACCAAAATCTATGCTCGCGAAAGTAGACATTGGTCGGCGGCGTGGCTAGGGTTTCTCTTGTAGACATGACCGTCACGTACACGGCCCGCAGCTCAGAGGGCCGTTGGGCGCACGAGAGCGACGCGTGACGGACACAGAGGAAGAACGGAGGAACGGACGCCATCAGGATCGCCCGGCCCGAGCACGATCAGGCCGGGTACCGCACGGCCCCAGAACGGAAGGTGGTCCCCGGTTACGCATCCTCGATCCCCGCACTCCCGTCCCTCCCGGGGCCCGGGTAGCGGAAACAGACGGTCGGCGCAGCAGTAAGGCCGACAGATGGTGTTGAATTTCCTTCGGGGCCCTGGTGCCGTACGGCGCCAGGGCCCCTCGACGCGTTGCTCAACGAGGTGAAATGACAGCAGATACTCCGCTCGGTGGCCGTCTGGACGACGACGACTACCCCGCGTACACCATGGGCCGGGCGGCCGAGATGCTCGGCACCACACCCGGCTTCCTCCGCGCCATCGGCGAGGCACGGCTGATCACGCCTCTCCGCTCGGAGGGCGGACATCGGCGGTACTCCCGTTACCAGCTGCGGATCGCCGCGCGCGCCCGCGAGCTCGTCGACAAGGGGACACCGGTCGAGGCCGCGTGCCGCATCATCATTCTCGAGGACCAGCTCGAGGAAGCACAGCGCATCAACGCCGAGTACCGCCGCTCCGCGGACAAGGGGACCGAGAACTCCGGCTGAGCACCGAGCGGAACGGACGCCACCCGAACGGGCGACCCTGCGCCGGCGGCGTCACACGCGTCCTCGCCGTACCCCGGCGGGAGCGGTGCGTCGAGCGTGGCGGTGAAGGGCGGTCGCCTCCGCGGCGGGGGCTCCATGAGGCTTCAGCCGAACGATCGTCCTCATGGGCGTGAAGATGAGGCCCGGGGACACAGTTCCCTCCACCACCACATGGGAGAGAACGTCCTGGGCCCCGACGGCATTCCCCCGACGGGCTCCGGCCCGCGCCCTCGCGCACGGACCGGCGCGCCACGCGCCCCTGGACCGTCGCCCTCGCCGACAATGAGCGGCAGCCCGTGCCACCGGCGGCGTCCGGGTCCGGGCGGTACGCCGGGCCGGGACCGGTATCCACCGGATCCCGCGGGAAGAGCGACGAAGGAGCCGCGTGAAATTCGGGATCTCCACCTTCATCACCGATCTGAGCACCCGGCCGGCCCCGCTCGGGCGGGCCGTCGAGGAGCACGGGTTCGACTCGCTGTTCATCGCCGAGCACAGTCACATCCCGGTGGAACGCCGCTCCCCCTATCCCCAGGGCGGGGACCTTCCCGAGATCTACTACCGCACCCTCGACCCCTTCGTGGCGCTGACCGCCGCGGCCACCGTCACCGAACGGCTCCTGCTGGGCACCGGAATCGCCCTGGTCTCGCAGCGCGACCCGATCCACACCGCCAAGGAAGTGGCCTCACTGGACCTGGTCTCCGACGGCCGGGCCGTGTTCGGAGTCGGTGTCGGCTGGAACCGTGAGGAGATGGCCAACCACGGCACCGATCCGGCCACCCGGGGCAGGCTGGTCGACGAGCGGCTGCGTGCCATCCTCGAACTGTGGACCAAGGAGAAGGCCGAGTTCCACGGGGAGTTCGTCGACTTCGACCCCGTCTACGCCTGGCCCAAGCCAGTCCGCAAGCCGCACCCGCCCCTCTACATCGGCGGCGGCAGGGGCGCCTTCCCCAGGATCGCCGAACTCGGTGACGCCTGGCTCGCCAACAGCCTGCCGCCGGAGGTGCTGGCACCGCAGATCGAGGAGATGCGGGCCGCCGCCGGCCGCCCGGTCCCCGTGACGGTCTACGGTGTGCCCGCGACCCCCGAGGCGGTCGAGGCCTACGCCCGGCTGGACGTGGAACGCGTGCTGTTCTATCTGCCGTCCGACCCCGAACCGGCCGCCGTCGCACACCTGGACCAGTTCGCCGAGGTCGCCGCCCGCTTCCGCTGATGCCCGCCCTGACCGCGTCCGAGGCCCGCGAGAGGTTCGCGGCGTCCCGGGTCGCCCGCCTGGCCACCGCCGACCCCGACGGCCGCCCGCACCTGGTGCCGGTGGTCTTCGTGGTGACCGGGGACACGGTGGCCATGGCCGTCGACCACAAGCCCAAGCGGTCGACCCACCTCAAACGGCTCGCCAACATCCTCGCCAACCCCGCCGTCTCCCTGCTCGCCGACCGGTACGACGAGGACTGGGACCAGCTCTGGTGGGCCCGCGCGGACGGGCGGGCCCAGGTGCTCCCGCCCGCCGGCCGGTCCGCCGAAGCGGCCCGCTGCACGCGGCTGCTCACCGCGAAGTACTCCGCGCAGTACACCGGCCGTCCGCCGGCGGGCGAGGTGGTGGAGGTCCTCGTCACCCGCTGGACGGGGTGGCGGGCGAGCTGAGCTGAAGCGCCCTGGCCCCGCACCCCGCACGCGTCGAGCCGCTAACGGGACACGGGGGCGCCGGATGGCCGAAGACCCCGAGGGCCAGGGCACCGGAGGGCCGGAGGCCCCACAGCGGCATCCGCTTCCCTCAGGGGTCGACGTCCTCGCTCCTCAGGTCGGTTTCCCGGCCGCCGTGGGGCGCGGCGCCTGGCGGGGGGGGTGCCTCTATGTCTTTGGTCAAGCGAGGCGTGGGGTTCTGGGTTCGTAGAAGGTGCCGTCGCGGAGCATGGCGAAGAGCACGTTGATGCGTTGTCGGGCGAGCCGGAGGAGGGCTTGCGTGTGGGTCTTTCCTCTGGTGCGGCATTTGTCGTAGTAGGTGCGGGAGGCGGGATCGTGCAGAGCGGCGAACGCGGACAGGAACATCGCGCGTTTGAGCTGCCGGTTGCCGCCTCTGGGCGCGTGTTCGCCGTGGATCGAGGTCCCCGACGACTTTGTTGTCGGGGCGAGGCCGGCGTAGGAGGCCAGATGGGCGGCGGTGGGGAAGCTGGTTCCGTCGCCGACGGTGACCAGCAATGCAGCGGCGGTCCTGACGCCGACGCCGGGCAGCGACGTCAGGACCTTGGAAAGAGGGTGATCCTCCAGCAGGGCTGTGATCTGGGCTTGTGCCGCCCGTCTTTGTTCGTGAACGGCGCCGAGCGAGCGGGCCAGGGATGGGATCACGATGTCGAGGGTGCCGGTGCCCGGGACCACGACGGTCTGCTCGTCGAGTGCGTCGAAGACGTCGTCGATCAGGCGTGTCGCCATGCGCGGGGCCTTGGGCCGGATCACTTCAACAAGCTTGCGTCGCCCAGCTTTCCGCAGGGCCGCCGGAGATCCGTAGCGTTCCAGCAGCCAGGTCACGGCGCTGTGGTCCAGGCGTGGGCCGAGGACCCGCTCGAGGCTGGGGTGGAACTGGGTGAGCAGGCCGCGGATCCTGTTGGATGTGCGGGTGGCCTCGGCGGCGAGGTCCTGGTCGAAGCCGACGAGCACGGTCAGCTCGGCTGTGATCTCGTCGGTGAGTTCCAGCGAGCGCAGGGTGTGCGGCATGGTGCGGGCCGCGTCCGCAATCACCGCGGCGTCCTTCGCGTCGGTTTTCGCCTCGCCGGGGTAGAGGTCGGCGATCCGCCGCATGGCCAGGCCGGGCAGATAGGCGACCTTGCAGCCGGTGTCCCGGGCGACCGTCAGCGGGAGGGCGCCGATGGAGGCGGGCTGGTCGACGATCACCAGGACGGTGCCGAACTTGGTCTTCAGCTTCTCGAAGACGTCCCGCAGCTTCGGTTCGGTGTTGGGCAGCTGCTTGTCGAAGACCTTCTTGCCGGCCGGGGTGAGCCCGTGCCCGTGGTGGGTGGTCTTGCCGACGTCCAAACCGAGGAAGACGTCTGTCTCGTCGCTGTCGTTCAAGCCGTCCTCCCGAACGGATGTCGTGTGTGCTGGCCGGGGCGTTGGCGTCGTGCGCGCATCCACGTTATGCAGACCTGCCGCCCGCGAACTGCCCGGCATTGCGCCGGACCGGACGGTGGCCGGACCTCTGATCAGCGTCTCCAACGGCGCCTCTCGGGCCCGGTGGCACCACCCCCCAGGTCATCGGTTCGACAGGGGGGAACAGCCATGCCGGGCCCGGAGGCCAGCGGCCCTCTTGCAGGACCGCGGAAAACATAACGGGGGGGGTGGTCATGCCCCGTGCGCGCGGGCCGAGTCCGTCAGGCGCCAAGTTCCTCGCACCGCAGGGCGAACAGGTCACGCCCGGGGCAGGCCGTCGGCGGCCCGGACGAGCTTCCTCACCTCGGACGGCGCGAGCGGCGCACGGCGGGCGAGCCTCTCGGCGAGCCCGATGGCGACGGCCACCGTCGCGCCGGGGCAGCCCGATCGCCCCGCGCCCGGCGGCGTACGGACCGCTCCCGGCCTCGGGCGGGGCGAACGTCGCGTCCTCGGGCGGACCTGACGTCGCGTCCTCTGCCGCGACGATCAGGTCGCAGGCCAGGGCGAGTTCGAGGCCGCCGCCGGGCGCGGCACCCTCCACGGCGGCGATCATCGGTTTCGTGCGTCCGGCCCGCGCCTCGGCCAGCGCGGCGAACCCGCGCGCCGGGAGGGTGGGCGGCGCGCCCGGGCGCGGGCCTGCCAGGTCCGCGCCCGCGCTGAAGTTTCCCTTCGCCCCGGTCAGGACCCGGCCTGCAACCCGGTGTCGGCCTCCAGCACGGCCGGCGCGGTGGCCTGGCCGGCGCCGGCCGCGGCGGTCAGCGTGTTGCGGGGCCGGGGACGGTCGATGGTGATCAGGAGAGTCGAGCAGACCCGCTGGACGCGCACGCCGTCCCTGCCGGCGAGCGGACCGGGCATGTCCGTGTCCGCCATGTTCACGTCCTCTCCACTCCCCTCCGCGTTCGCTCCCCGGAATTCCCGTACTGTGCCCGCCCCCGTCCCCGAAGCCGTCCTCGCACCCGTTCCCCGCGCTCACACCCGTGCCGGCGCTCGTACCCGTGTCCGCACCCGGTGCGCATCCGTCGACGCACCGCACCGTCCTCCGCGTCCGGTGAGCGCCGACCGCGGGTCCGGGTCCCCGCGCGGCTCTCGCAGAAGCCCTTCCGTCTGGCAGAAGCCGCGTTGCCGGGTGCGCGGGCGCGTCACGACCCTGGGACGGACCACCCCACCACCCACCACGGACCACGGCACGCGGGGCGACGGCGCCCCGCCGACAGGGACGGGAACGCCATGCCGCACACGACCGCCTTCGCGAGGAACCAGTGGTACGTCACCGCCTACACCCACGAGGTGGGGCGCGAGCTGCTCGGCCGGACCGTTCTGGGCGAGCCGCTCGTCCTCTACCGCACCGAGGAGGACGGGACGGCCGTCGCCCTGGCCGACCGCTGCGTGCACCGCCGGTTCCCGCTCTCCGCGAGCCGGCTCGACGGTGACCGCGTCGTGTGCGGGTACCACGGGTTCACCTACGACGTCACGGGCCGCTGCGTGTCGGTGCCCGGGCAGCAGCGCGTCCCGCGCACGGCCCGGGTCGCCGCATACCCGGTGGCCGAGCGGGACTCGTTCGTCTGGGTGTGGATCGGCGACCCGGCGCTCGCCGACCCGGAGACCGTCCCGCGGGCCCGGCACATGGACTCGCCGGACTGGACCACGGTCTCGGGCATGGAGCCCATCGACGCCGACTACGGGCTGCTCGTCGACAACCTGCTCGACCTCTCCCACGAGACGTATCTGCACGGCGGCTACATCGGCACCCCCGAGGTCGCCGAGACACCGATCACGACGGAGGTCGACGAGGCCGCCGGCGTCGTACGGGTCAGCCGCCACATGGACGACGCCGAGTGCCCGCCGTTCTACGCCCGCTCCACCGGAGTCGAGGGCCGGATCACCCGCTGGCAGGACATCGAGTACCACGCGCCGTGCCTGTATCTGCTGCACAGCCGTGTCGCGCCGGCCGGCGTGCTGCCCGAGGCGGACGGCGCCGATCCCCACGCCTTCCACACCGAGATCACGTACGCCATCACTCCCTCCCGCGACGGCCACGTCTACGACTTCTGGGCGGTCTCCCGGGACTTCGCCCGTGAGGACGACGAAGTCACCACGTTCATGCGGGACTTCAACCACACCGTCGTGATGCAGGACGTCGACGCGCTCAACCTCCTGCAGCGGACCCTGGGCGGCGAACACGCGGGGTACCAGGAGCTGAGCATCAACATCGACACCGGCGGCCTCGCGGCCCGCCGCATCCTCGCCCGGCTCGCCGAGGAGGGCGACAAGCCGACGGAGAGGGTCCTGTGAGGCCCGCGTCCGGGTCGCCCCGGCGCGAGGTCTACCGCGTCGACTGGCTGCCGGGCACCGACGTCCTGCGCGGCACCTGTCACTGCGGCGCCGAGCACACCGCCCACGATCCGGTCGAGATGTGGGAGTGGATGCTCTCCCACCCCGAAGGGCACCCCTCCGGGGGAGCCCGCCGATGACTCTCCTGGAGGCCGAACTCGTCGTGACGGGGCGGGAGTCGGTGGCGGCGGGGGTGATCGCCCTGACGCTGCGCGACCCGCACGGCGCGGAACTCCCCGGCTGGGAGCCGGGCGCCCACATCGACGTGGTGTGCGGTCCGGGGCTGGAGCGGCAGTACTCGTTGTGCGGCGACCCGGCGGACCGCGGGGCGTGGCGGATCGCGGTGCTCCGGGAACCGCACGGGCGCGGTGGGTCCGCGTATCTGCACGAGCGGGTGGGCGCGGGCAGCACGGTCCGTGTCCGCGGTCCACGCCAGGGCTTCGCCCTCGTCCCGGCCTCCCGGTACCGGTTCGTCGCGGGCGGCATCGGCATCACCCCGATCCTGCCGATGCTCGCCGCGGCCCGGGCGGCGGGCGCGGAGTGGACGCTGCTGTACGGCGGACGGTCCCGGGGTTCCATGGCGTTCCTGGCGGAGTTGAGCCGGTACGGGGACCGGGTCACGGTCGCGCCGCAGGACGAGAGCGGGCTGCTGGACCTCGACTCGGCGCTCTCCGGCCTCCCCGCGGGCACCCTCGTCTACTGCTGCGGTCCCGGCCCGCTGCTGGACGCGGTGGAGGAGCGGTGTCCCGCCGGGCTGCTGCACGTCGAACGCTTCCGCCCGAAGGCCCAAGAATTCCGCACCGAGGCCGAGTTCGAGGTCGTGCTCGCGCGCAGCGGCCGTACGCTGACCGTCCCCGCGGGCACCTCCGTGCTCGACGCGGTGCGCGGCGCCGGTGCCGAGGTGCTCTTCTCCTGTACCGAGGGCACCTGCGGCACGTGCGAGACGGACGTGCTCGAAGGGATACCGGACCACCGGGACTCGGTGCTGACGGCCGCGGAGCGGGCCGCGGGCTCGGCCATGCTCATCTGCGTCTCGCGCTGCCGGGGGAAACGGCTGGTGCTCGACCTGTGAAGACGCGGCTCACCCGCCCCGGGAGCACGCTTCGGTAACTGTCAACAATATTGTCAGCCAAGGGCATTGACCCCGCCGTACAGGAGTTCTACCTTCCGCTGAGCACCACTGTGCGGTGTGCGCACAGCCTGTCGGAACACCGTCGTCTGCACAGGAGGAGCCATGCGTCGTCTGCTCGCCGGTCTCGCGGTCGGAGCCTTCCTGGTCGCCGCGTCGGCCTGCGGCTCGTCCGACGACTCCGGAACGCCGGGCACGGACACGTCGTCCGGCGGCACCACCACGGTCAAGGTCGGGATCATCCCCATCGTCGACGTAGCGCCGCTCTACCTGGGTCAGAAGAAGGGCTTCTACGCGAACCACGGTCTGAGACTCTCCCTGACGACCGCCCAGGGCGGCGCCGCGATCGTCCCGGGCGTCGTCAGCGGCCAGTTCCAGTTCGGCTTCTCCAACATGACCTCGCTGATGATCGCCCGCAGCCAGAACGTACCGGTGAAGGCGGTGGCCAACGGCGTCGCCTCGACAGGCGTGGCGGGCAAGGACTTCGGCGCCCTCACGGTGAAGAAGGGCAGCGCCCTCACGTCGGCGAAGGACCTGGAGGGGAAGAAGGTCGCCGTCAACACCCTGAAGAACATCAACGAGACGGCGGTGCGCGAATCGGTGCGCAAGGCGGGCGGTGACCCCTCCGAGGTGAACTTCGTCGAGCTGGCCTTCGACCAGATGCCCGCCGCTCTGGACGGTGGCCGGATCGACGCGGCGATGGTGGTCGAGCCCGCGCTCGCCACCGTCAAGAGCCAGGGCGGCACGGAGATCGCCTCCTCCCTGGTCGACGTCGCCCCGGACCTCACCGTGGCCATGTACTTCACGTCCGCCCAGTACGCGCAGAAGAACCCCGATGTGGTGAAGAGGTTCCAGGAGGCCACCGCGGAATCGCTCGCCTACGCCGACGCCCATCCCGACGAGGTCCGTTCCGTCGTCACCTCGTACACGAAGATCCCCGCAGCGGTCCTCGCGAAGGTGACCCTGCCGAAGTGGCCGGCCGAGCCGAACCGTGCCTCGATCGAGGCGCTCGAGAAGCTGGGCGCGCGGGACGGACTCTTCAAGTCGGCCCCCGATCTCGACACGCTGCTGCCGTGAGGGGTACCGACACGGCGCTGGGCGCGGCCGGGCTCGCCGTCCTCCTCGCGCTGGGCGAGGCGGCACCGCGGCTCGGCCTCGTCAAGGAGGCCTACTTCCCGCCGACCAGCCGTATCGCCGCCGCGCTCGGCCGGGAGGCAGGTGACGGGGCCTTCTGGACGGCGCTCGGCGACACCCTCACCGGCTGGGCGCTGGGGCTCACGGCCGCGGTCGTCGCGAGCGTCGCCGTGGGGCTGGTGGTCTCCGTCGTGCCGTATCTGCGCGAGGCCACGGCCTCCACGATCGAGTTCCTGCGCCCGATCCCCTCCGTCGCGCTGATCCCCCTCGCCGTCCTGCTGTACGGCACCGAGCTGCGCTCCGTCCTCCTGCTGGTCGTGTACGCCTCCTTCTGGCAGGTCCTCGTCCAGGTCCTCTACGGCGTCCGCGACGTCGACCCTGTGGCGGAGGAGACGGCGCGCTCGTACGGCCTCGGCCCCTGGGCGCGCACCCGGCACGTCCTGTGGCCCACCGCGCTCCCCTATGTGATGACCGGGGTGAGGCTGGCCGCGGCGGTCGCCCTCATCCTCGCCGTGACCGCCGAACTGGTCATCGGAGCGCCGGGGCTGGGGGCGCGGATCGCGGTCGCCCAGGCCTCCCAGGCAGTCCCCGACCTGTACGCGCTGGTCGTGGTCACCGGTCTGCTCGGACTGCTGATCAACGGGGGTGCCCGCGCGGTGGAGCGACGGGCGCTGGCCTGGCACCAGTCGGTGCGCGGGGAGGTGGCGGTGTGAGGAGCGTCCGCTCCGGCCGGACGCGACCGAAGGCCGGCGCAGGGGTCCCGGCCGCCCGCGCGCGGTACGGCGGACGGTGGGCCGTCCTGCTGCGTCCGCTGCTCGTCGTCGCGCTGCCGGCGCTGCTCGTGTCGGCCTGGTGGATCGCGTCCGACGGCAGCACCGCGGTCTACTGGCCGCCGCTGCGCACCATCCTCAAGACCTTTCCCGACGTCTGGACCGGCGAACGGCTGCGCACGGACGTCCTGCCCAGTGTGCTGCGCCTGCTGGCGGGGTACGCCTCGGCGGCGGTGGCGGGCGTGGCACTGGGCACCGTCATCGGCTCGTACCGGCGGGTGCGGGCGTTCTGCGAGCCGGCACTGGAGTTCCTGCGCGCGGTGCCGCCGCCCGTCCTGGTGCCGGTCATCATGCTGTTCGCGGGCATCGGTGACACGATGAAGATCGTCGTGATCGCGAGCGGCTGTCTGTGGCCGGTCCTGCTCAACACGGTCGAGGGCGTACGGGCCGTCGACTCCGTGATGGCGGAGACGGCACGTTCGTACGGTGTCACGGGCGCCGCCCGGCTGCGGCACGTGGTCCTGCGCTCGGCGAGCCCGCAGATCTTCGCGGGCCTGCGCCAGGCGCTGTCCATCGGGCTCATCCTGATGGTCATCAGTGAGATGTTCGCTGCCAGCAACGGCCTCGGCTTCGCCATCGTGCAGTTCCAGCGCGGTTTCGCGATCCCCGACATGTGGACCGGGATCCTCGTCCTGGGACTGCTCGGCCTGCTGCTGTCGGTCGTCTTCCAGTTCGTGGAACGCCGGGCGCTGGGCTGGTACCACGGCCTCCGGGAGTCCTCCCGGCGGTCCCCGTGACGCTCGCGAGAGGGCGGTCCATGCACGCGTCTTTGGTCGTCACCGGTCTGCGGAAGGTCTACGAGGGGTCGGGGCGCCGGGTGGAGGCGGTAGGCGATCTCACCTTCACGGTGGACACGGGTGAACTCGTCTGTCTGGTGGGCCCGTCGGGCTGCGGCAAGACCACGCTCCTCAAGTGCGTGGGCGGGCTGCTCGCGCCGACGGGTGGCGAGGTGCGGCTCGCCGGGCGTCCGGTGGTCGGGCCGCCGCCCGGCATGGCGTTCGTGTTCCAGGAGTACGGACGCAGTCTGTTCCCCTGGATGCGGGTCGGCGAGAACGTCGAACTCCCGCTCAGGCAGAAGGGGCTGAGCAGACCCCGGCGGCGTGAACTGGTCGCGGACGCGCTGGAGTCGGTCGGTCTGTCCGACGCGGCGGGGGCCTATCCGTGGCAGCTCTCCGGCGGGATGCAGCAGCGGGTGGCGATCGCCCGGGCGCTGGCCTACGAGCCCGAGGTCCTGCTGATGGACGAGCCTTTCGCGGCGGTGGACGCGCAGACCCGGGCCGACCTGGAGGACCTGGTCCGCCGGTTGTGGCGGCAACGCGGGATGACCATCCTGTTCGTGACCCACGACATCGACGAGGCCGTCTACCTGGGTGAGCGGGTCCTGATCCTCTCGTCCTCCCCCACCGTCGTACGGGAGCAGCTGAAGGTCGACCTGCCCGAGGAGCGGGACCAGTTGCACACCCGGGTGACCCCGCGCTTCGCCGAGTTGCGGACCCAGGTGTACGAGCAGATCCAGTCGGCGAAGCGCGGGGCGGCTGTCACGAGGAGAGATAGGCCTCCACTTCACTGAACTGGGCCGCCGGCCAGGCGCTGTTGGCGGTGACGGAGAGCCGCAGATGGCGCAGGCCGGTGCCGGCCGGCAGCGCGATCGTCACGGTGTTCCCGGTCGCCGGGTCGAACCGGTAGCCCTGCGAACCGACCACGGTGGAGAAGCCGGACCCGTCGGTGCTGCCCAGCACGGAGAGGGTCTCGGTGCGCGCGCCCCAGGCCGGGGACGGCGGCAGCTTGAGGACGACCCGGCGGACCGCCTGTGTGGAGCCGAGGTCCACGGTGAAGGACTGGGGGAAGGCGTTGTTGGTGGACTCCCAGTAACTGTTCGCGTCGCCGTCGACGGCCCTGCCCGGTGTGTAGACGTCCTGGGAGCCGCTCGCGGTGGCCGGGCGGCCCTTGGCCAGGTTGGCGTTCTGGTCCGGGGGCGGGTTGCCCTGACCGGGCCGCGGCCAGGCCGAGCAGTCCGACCAGGTACTGCTCCAGCCGGAGTTGCCGCCGCCGTCGCCGACCGTGAAGGTGCCCGAGCCGGTCGGATAGGGGCAGTTGTAGATGCCAGCCGCCCCGACGCCGGTGGCCTGGACGTTGCTGAACCTCGCGGAGCCCGGTGTCTCGGCCTGGACGACGACCGTCCCGGTGTTCTTCACGGTCGCCCCGGTCACGTTGATGTTGGACGTGGGGAGGCCACGACCGCCGCCGGAGACGAACTCGAAGGCACTGTAGGGGCTGTCGGTGATCGTCGTGTCGGTGATGTTGACAGTCGCGTTGATCGCGCTGTCGTAGGAATCGACCCGCAGGGCGCCCATCGGGTGGTTCCAGTTGGGGTTGATCGCCCCGGTCCGCACGAGCGTGTTGCCGTCGACGGTGATCGTGCCGGCCAGCGGGGAGAACGGGTCGAGGAACTTCTGGTTGGAGACGGCGATGCCGCTGCCCAGCGCGTTGGTGTCGGAGACCAGGTTGTTCCTGACGCTGATGTCCGTGCCGCCGTAGATCGCGATGCCGTTGGCGAGGTTCGGCTGCGAGACGGTGTTGTTCTCGAAGCTCGAGTTGCTGTCCGCGCCGTTCAGCGACCACATGGCGAGCGAGTCGTCTCCCTGGTTGCGCAGGAAGTTGTTGCTGACGCGGACGCCGTGGGCGTTGCCGTTGAGGTTGAGCCCGTCCGCGGTGGTGTCGAGGATGCGGTTGTTCTCGACCACGAGGTTGTCGTTGTTGCCGGTCAGCCAGAGACCTACCTTGAGGTGCTGGATCCACATCCCGGAGACCGAACTCCCGGGGCCCAGTGATCCGTTGACGAAGTTGTCCGGGTTGGAGTCGACGCGTTCGGTGACCTCGCCGATGACCGCGAAGTCCTTCAGGTGGACCCGGCCGGCGGAGCCGCCCTGGTCGATGAAGCGGGACGCGTGGACGACGGAGTACCAGCCGCCGGCTCCTTGGAGCGTGACGTTCTGGACGCCGCTGAGCGAGGACGTCACACGGTAGTCACCCGGCGGGATCCAGACGACACCGCCCTGAGCGGCGGAGATCGCGTCCCGGAAGGCCTGGGTGGAGTCCCCCTGGCCGCTGGGGTCCGCGCCCTTGTCGGTGACGGACACCGACCCGGCGGGCCGGGCCGACGCGGCGGCGACCTGTTCGAAGTCGGCCACGTCGACGGTGACCTGGGTGGAGGTGGCCTGGAAGGCGATCCTGTCCCCCGCCTGGACGTTCTGGCCGAGCAGCAGCCGGGCGTTGTCGAAGAAGTGGTGCTGCCTGGCGCCGGCGATCCAGGACGTGTCCACGTAGGAGTACTTGGAGGTGACCGCGAGCGTGCGGGAGATCTTCGTGCCGTTGACGTACACGTCGAGGCTGCCGGACTGGCCGTCGGGAACGCTGTAGGCGACGTTCACCGCGTTGGCCGCGCGCGGGGCGGTGAACTCGACGCGCTGGCCGGCCGAGAGGCGTACGGCCTGCCGCCCGGAGGCCTCCGAGGCGAGGGTCCCCTGGGTGATGTCGGGGCCGATCCTCGTACCGGTGGTGGTGGCGGACTCGGCTTCGACCGAGGTGAAGGGGAGGCTCGCGCCCGCCGCCACCGCGGCGTGGGCCGTGGTGGCGGCGGCGAGCATGCCCGCGGCGAGGGCCGCGGCCGCGGCGCACGCCAGGGGCACGCGTCCGGCAGTTCTGCTGTGCATGTGCTGATCCCTTCGAGTGGGGGGTGGGGACAGCGGTGCGTCATCCGGTGGCTCAGGCGCGCAGCCACACCGCCGTGTCCGGGGGAAGGAGCCCGCCGGCGGTCAACGGGTCGCTGCTGAGCAGGAGTTCGGAGTACTCGGGGAGCTCGACCGGTCCGCCGGCGAGGTTGACGACGCAGAGCAGCCCGTCGGTGCGGGCGAAGGCCAGCACACCCTCGGCGGCGGGGCGCCAGCTGAGCGGCCCGTCGCCGAAACCCGGCTCGGCGCGGCGGACGCGCAGCGCGGCGCGGTAGAGGTTCAGCATGGAGGCGGGGTCCTCGGACTGCCGGTCGGCGGCGTGGTCGGCCCAGCCGGCGGGCTGGGGCAGCCACGGTTCGCCGCCGAACCCGGCGTACGGGGCCTCGGCGTCCCAGGGCAGCGGGACCCGGCAGCCGTCCCGCCCCGGGTCCGTTCCGCCGGAGCGGAAGTGCATCGGGTCCTGGATGCTGTCGAGCGGCAACTCGACCTCGGGCAGACCCAGTTCCTCGCCCTGGTAGATGTAGACGGAACCGGGCAGGGCGAGCGAGAGCAGGGCGGCGGCGCGCGCCCGGCGGGCGCCGAGGGCCAGGTCGGTGGGGGTGCCGAAGGCCTTGGCGGTGAAGTCGAAGCCGGTGTCGGTGCGCCCGTAGCGGGTGACCGTGCGCGTCACGTCGTGGTTGCACAGCACCCAGGTGGCGGGCGCTCCGACGGGCGCGTGCTCGGCGAGGGTCTCGTCGATGGAGGTGCGCAGCCGGGCGGCGTCCCAGGGGCAGGACAGGAACGAGAAGTTGAACGCGGTGTGCAGCTCGTCCGGGCGCAGGTAGCGGGCGAAGCGCTCGGTGTCGGGCAGCCAGACCTCGCCGACGAAGATGCCGTCGTAGGCGTCCGCGACCGATCGCCACGAGCGGTAGATGTCATGGAGCTCGTCACGGTCGACGTACGGGTTCGGGTCGCGGCCCTCGACGAAGTCGGGCAGCTCCGGGTCCTTGGCCAGCAGGGCGGCCGAGTCGATGCGGACACCCGCGACGCCGCGTTCGAACCAGAAACGCAGGATCTCCTCGTGTTCCTGGCGGACCGCCGGGTGTGCCCAGTTGAGGTCGGGCTGTTCGGGGGTGAAGAGATGGAGGTACCAGTCGCCGTCGGGCAGCCGGGTCCAGACCGGTTCGGCGGAGCCGGCGAACTGTGAGGGCCAGTCGTTGGGCGGGATCTCGCCGTGCTCCCCGCGCCCGGGGCGGAAGTGGAACAGCTCCCGCTCCGGGCCGCCGGCGAGGGCCGCCCGGAACCAGGGGTGCTGGTCGGAGACGTGGTTGGGCACGATGTCGACGAGGGTGCGGATGCCCAGCTCGCGCGCTTCGGCGATGAGCTTCTCCGCCTCGGCGAGCGTCCCGAACGCCGGGTCGATGGAGCGGTAGTCGGCCACGTCGTAGCCGCCGTCGGCCATGGGTGAGCGGTACCAGGGGTTGAACCACAGGGCGTCCACCCCGAGTTCGGCCAGGTAGGGAAGTCTGGCGCGGACGCCCGCGAGGTCGCCGGTGCCGTCGCCGTCGCCGTCCGCGAAACTGCGGACGTACACCTGGTAGATGACGGCTGAACGCCACCACGCGGACTGATTTCGGGCAGGGCGGGGCTGTCCCACGGTGCGTTGCCTTTCGTTCGAGGGGGTCACGTACAGGCGTCAGCCCTTGGTGCTGCCCGCGCTGATCCCGGCGATGATGTGCCGCTGGAAGACCAGGAACATCACGACCATGGGAATGCTCGCGATCACCATCGCGGCGATCAGCACGGTCAGTTGGATGTTCTGCGACAGCTGGACGAGAGCCACGCTGATGGGTTGCTTGTCGGTGTCGGAGAACACCATCAGCGGCCACAGGAAGTCCTGCCAGACGGCGACCAGGGCGAAGATCGACACGACTCCGAGGACGGGCCGGGACATCGGCAGCACGATCGACCACAGGGTGCGCAGCTTCCCGGCGCCGTCGATCTCGGCGGCCTCCAGGACGTCGCGCGGGATCTGGTCGAAGAAGCGCTTGAGGAGGTAGAGGTTGAAGGCGTTCGCGACGGCCGGCAGCCAGATGCCGAGCGGTGAGTTCAGCAGGCTGGTGTGGATGAGGGGCAGGTCCGCGACGGTCAGGTACTTCGGGACCACGAGCGCCTGGGCGGGGACCATCAGGGTGGCGAGGATGCCGCCGAGGACCACCTTGCCGAAGGCCGGCTTCAGCTTGGAGAGGGCGTACGCGGCGGCGGTGCAGAAGACGAGCTGCAGGACCCAGGCGCCCGCCGCCTGCACGACCGTGTTCCACAGGTGCGTGGGCAGGTCCATCAGGTCCCAGGCGTCGGTGTAGCCGCCCAGGTGCAAGCCGTGCGGCACGAGGGTCGGCGGGGTGCGCGTCACCTCGTCCGGCGACTTCATGGCGCCGGTCACCATCCAGTACACGGGGAAGAGGAAGGCGAGCGCGAAGAGCAGGACCACCCCGCCGAAGACCGTCCAGTACACGGCCTTGCCGCGGGGGCGGGCCAGGGTGAGGGGGGAGACCAGGGTGCGTGTGCTCATGCGTCGTCCCCTTCCGAGCGGGTCAGCCTCAGGTACACCGCGGAGAAGGCGCTGAGCAGGACGAGCAGCATGACGCTCAACGCGCAGGCTCCGCCGAAGTCGTTGTAGAGGAAGGCGTACTTGTAGATCAGGTAGAGCACCGTGACGGTCTTGTCCTCGGGGCCGCCGCCGGTGATCACGAACGGCTCCGTGAACACCTGCATGGTGGCGATGATCTGCAGCAGCATCAGCATGAGGATGATGAAGCGGGTCTGCGGGATCGTCACGTGCCGGATGCGCTGCAAGAGGTTCGCGCCGTCCAGCTCGGCCGCCTCGTACAGCTCACCGGGGATGCTCTGGAGCGCGGCGAGGTAGATGAGGACGGTGCCGCCGAGGTTGGCCCAGGTCGCGACGATCACCAGCGAGACGAGGGCGGTGTCGGCGCCGTTGGACCAGTTGGAGGTCGGCAGGTGCAGGAAGCGCAGCGTCTCGTTGGCGAGGCCCGCTCCGGGATCGTAGAACCACTTCCACAGCAGGGCGCTGACCACCGGCGGGATCATCACCGGCAGATAGACCACGACTCTGAAGAAGGCCTTCGCGTGCCGGAGTTCGTTGAGCACCAGGGCCGTCACGAACGGGACGGCGAACCCGATGAGCAGGGCGAGGAGGGTGAAGGTGAGGGTGTTGCGCCAGGCGGCGGTGAACTCCGGGTCGTGGAAGACCCGGGTGAAGTTGGCGGTGCCGACCCATTCGCCGCCGCTGCCCGGCGTGTACTTCTGGAAGGCGATCACGACCGCGCGGATCGCCGGGTACCAGGAGAACAGCGCGAAGCAGAGCACACCGCCGATCAGGAAGGCGTAGGCCCGAGACTGGTCGGCCAGGCGCCGGCGCCAGGGGGTCCCGGGCCGGCGCCTGGCCGACCGCGGCGCCTCCGGCGCGCCTGCGGCGGCCGGAGGAAACGCTGCGGGGGGCTTCGATGCGGTCTTCATGAACGGTGTCAGCCTCGGGCCAGGATGGAGTCGATCTTGCCGGAGGCGTCCTTGAGGAGCTGGTCGATGTCGGCGTCCTTCTTGGTGAGGACCGCGGACACGGCGCCGTCGAGGACGGAGTAGATCTGCTGGGCCTGCGGCGGCTCGATCTTCATCTGCAGGCTCTGGTTGCCGTCGAGGAAGGACTGGTAGTTCTCCACCGGCACGTTCGCGTTGGCCTTCTTGACCTCCTGGTCCTTGGCGTCCGCGGCGCCGGTGAACAGACGCGGCTCGGGCAGGCCGACCGGGGCGTTGTTCTGCTTGGCGCGGGCGTAGTCGCCGAGGAAGCCCTTGCCGGGCGTCAGGAACATGTGCTCCAGCCACTTGAGGCCGGCCCTGATCTGCGCGGGCGAGTCCTTCTTGTTGAACATGTAGCCGTCGCCGCCGATGAGCGTGCCCTTGCCGCCGGGCATGGGCGCGAGGGCGAGGTCCTTGTAGTTGCCGCCCTTCTCCTTGACGAGGATCGGGATGTTGTCCGGCGCGGAGAGGTACATGCCGAGCTTCCCTGAGCCCATCATCTGCTGGACGTCGTTGATGACGAGAAGCTGCTTGCTGCCCATGGAGTTGTCGGTCCAGCGCATGTCGTGCAGGTTCTGCAGGACGGCCTTGCCCTCGGGGGTGTCGATGTTCGCCGACTTGCCGTCCGGGCCGACGACGTCGCCGCCCTGCGAGTAGAGCTCGGCGGTGAAGTGCCAGCCGCCCTGGTTCTGGGCGCTGTAGTCGGCGTAGCCGACGGTGCCCTTGCCGAGCGCGGCTATCTTCTTGGCGTCGGCGCGCACCTCGTCCCAGGTGGCCGGGGCCTTGTTCGGGTCGAGACCGGCCTTCTCGAAGAGCGCCTTGTTGTAGATGAGGCCCATCGAGTAGCCGGTGCGCGGGACACCGTAGATCTTGCCGTCGACGGTGTAGATGTCGCGCAGCTGCTGCTGGATGGTGCTGTAGCTCTTGAGTTCCTTGACGTACTTGGTGATGTCGGCGGCCTGGTTGACGTCGACGACGTGCTTGGCGTCGGTGAAGTACGTGTAGAACACGTCCTCCATCTGACCTCCGGCGAGCTTGGCGTCGAAGGTCTTGGGGTCCTGACACGGGAACGCGTCATGGGTGACGACGTCGATGTCCGGGTTGGCCTTCTCGAAGGCCTTGACGTCGGCCTCGAAGAACGAGCGGTCGACCTTGGCGCTCTTGGGCGGTTCGCAGTTGACCGTGATGCGGGTCTTGCCACCCGCGGAACCGTCGTCACTCGAACCGCAGGCAGTGGCGGTGAGCGCGAAAGCGGACGCCGTGAAGACCACGAAGGTACGGCGGAACCCGGGATTTCTCATCGGTGGACCCCTTTGGGCAGGAGCGGTTGGGCGCTTGGGCAGGAGCGGTGGGCGCCGCACACTCAAGCACCGCCGACAGGGGTGCGCAAGATGTCACGCAGAATCTGTAATTATTTGACAGGAGAATGGATCTCGGCGGCGGGGCGCTTGCGCGGTCGACGCATGCCGACGACCGGCCGCTCACGCCGTCCGCCGGATCTCACGGACGGGGTGCTTGCGCGGTCGACCCCCGCACCACCAGCTCGGGTTCGAACAGCAGCTCTTCGGGGGTCACGCTGCTCCCGCCGATCTGCGCGTTCAGCAACTCGACGGCCGCCCGGCCCATGGCCTCGATGGGCTGGCGCACGGTGGTCAGCGGCGGTTCGGTGCAGTTCATCAGCGCGGAGTCGTCGTACCCGACGACCGACACCTGTGACGGCACGTCGAGCCCCTTGCGGCGGGCGGCCCGCACCACGCCGAGGGCGAGCGGGTCGCTCGCGCAGATGAAGCCGGTGACCCCGCGGTCGATGAGCCGGGAGGCCGCCGCCTGACCGCCCTCGATGGAGAACATGGCCCGGCCGATGCACTCGTCGGGCAGCTCGGGCGCGAGGCTGCGCACCGCCGCCAGCTTGCGGCCGGAGGGGATGTGGTCCGCGGGTCCGAGCACCAGGCCGATCCGCTCGTGGCCGAGCGAGACGAGGTGCCGCCAGGCCTGTTCGACGGCCACCGCGTCGTCGCAGGAGACGCCCGGGAAACCGAGGTGCCCGATGGCCGCGTTGACCAGCACCACCGGGATGTGCCGCTCCGCGAGCCGGCGGTAGTGGTCGTGGGGCGCGTCGGCCTGCGCGTAGAGACCGCCCGCGAACACCACGCCGGAGACCTGCTGCTGGAGCAGCAGGTCCACGTAGTCGGCCTCGGAGACGCCGCCCTTGGTCTGGGTGCACAGCACCGGGGTCAGCCCGAGCTGGGCCAGCGCCCCGCCGATCACCTCGGCGAACGCCGGGAAGATCGGGTTCTGCAGCTCGGGCAGGACGAGGCCCACCAGGCGCGCGCGCTCGCCGCGGAGCTGGGTGGGCCTCTCGTAGCCGAGCACGTCCAGCGCGGAGAGCACCGCCTGCCGGGTGGAGTCCGAGACGCCCGGCTTGCCGTTGAGCACCCGGCTGACCGTGGCCTCGCTGACCCCGACCTTTTTCGCCACCTGAGCAAGTCGTCGTGTCATGAGCGCAAGAATACCGCAAGAAATGCAAACGACTTGCGTAATCAAGCCATCGAAGTGCCCGCCGCCCACAGGCCCCGGACGTGACCCAGGTGCCGGGTCATGACTCTGCGCACGGCCTCGCCGTCCCGGTCCAGGAGAGCGTCGAGGAGTTCGAGGTGTTCCTCCGCGGAGTCCTGGAGGCGGCCCGCCTCGACGAGGGCGTTGAGACCGTAGAGCCGGGAGCGCTTGCGCAGGTCGCCGGCCACCTCCACCAGATGCGCGTTGCCGGCGAGCGCGAGCAGGCCGAGGTGGAAGCGGATGTCCGCCTCGACGTACGCGATCAGGTCGCCGGCCGCCGCCGCGGTCACGATCTCCCGGGCCGCGGGGCGCAGCGCCTCCAGGGAGACCCGGTCGGCGGTGGTGGCCAGCTGCACCGTGGTGGGGATCTCGATGAGGGAGCGGATGTGCGTGTACTCGTCGAGCTGCTTCTCGGAGACCGCCGTGACCCGGAACCCCTTGTTGGGCACGGCGTCGACCAGACCCTCCTTGGCGAGATCGAGCATGGCCTCGCGCACGGGTGTCGCCGAGACGCCGAAGCGGGCCGCGAGCGTCGGCGCGGAGTAGACCTCGCCGGCCCGCAGTTCGCCCGCGATCAGCGCGGCCCGCAGGGCGTCGGCGACGCGCTCGCGGTAGCTGCTCTTCTTGCCGCCGAGCGTGGGCAGGGCGGCCGGAGCGGCGGAGGGTGCGCTGCTGCGCTGGGCGGGCATGGGGCGTCTCCTCGTACGGGCCGGCGCGCGGACCGGTCCGCGGCGGCTGGTGCAATGTCACGTGCCACCCGGGCACGTGCCACCCAGTATCCCCCGCGGCACCGGGGTGTGTCGTGCGGGCCGGGCGGCGCCGTCTGCCGGTGCCGCCCGGCCCGCGGGGCCGTCAGAGGACGAATCCGGCCGGGAAGGGATCGGAGGGGTCCAGCAGGTACTGGGCGGTTCCGGTGATCCAGGCGCGGCCGGTGAAGCTGGGCAGCACGGCGGGGACACCGGCGACCTCGGTGGCGCCCAGCAGCCGGCCCGTGAACCGCGTCCCGATGAACGACTCGTTCACGAACTCGGTGTGCAGCGGCAGTTCACCGCGCGCGTGCAGCTGCGCCATCCGCGCGCTGGTACCGGTGCCGCAGGGCGAGCGGTCGAACCAGCCGGGGTGGATCGCCATCGCGTGCCGTGAGTGCCGTGCGGTGGCACCCGGCGCGTAGAGGTGGACGTGGTGGCAGCCCCGGATCGTCGGGTCCTCGGGGTGGACCGGTTCGTCCTCCTCGTTGATCGCCTCCATGAGGGACAGGGCCGCCTTGAGGATGTCGTCCTGGCGGGAGCGGTCGAAGGGCAGTCCGAGCTGTTCCAGCGGCAGGATCGCGTAGAAGTTGCCGCCGTACGCGAGGTCGTAGGTCACCGTCCGGCCGTCGGCCAGGGTGGCCTTGCGGTCGAGTCCGGCCGAGAAGGACGGCACGTTCCTGAGCGTGACCGCCCTCGCGGAGCCGTCCTCGACCTCGACCTCGGCGACGACGGGCCCGGCCGGGGTGTCGAGCCGGATGGTGGTGACGGGCTCGACGACCTCGACCATGCCGGTCTCCACCAGGACGGTGGCGACGCCGATGGTCCCGTGCCCGCACATCGGGAGGTAACCCGAGACCTCGATGTAGAGCACCCCGTAGTCGCAGTCCGGGCGGGTGGAGGGCTGCAGCACGGCGCCGCTCATCGCCGCGTGGCCGCGCGGCTCGTTCATCAGCAACTGCTTGATGTCGTCGCGGTGTTCGCGGAAGTACAACCTCCGCTCGTTCATCGTCGCGCCGGGGACGGTGCCGATGCCGCCGGTGATCACCCGGGTGGGCATCCCCTCGGTGTGCGAGTCGACGGCGTGCAGGACGAGTTTGCTGCGCATGAGGTCCGTAACTCCTGGTGGGCGGGGCGGGCGGGGGACGGTGGGGCGGCTCAGCCGAGTCCGGCCGCGACGGCCTGCTCGGTGGCCGCGCGCACGGCGGCCTCCTGCTCGGGCAGCAGCGGGACGCGCGGCGGGCGCACCGGGCCGCCGGGACGGCCGACGATGTCCATGGACAGTTTGATGGCCTGGACGAACTCGACCCGGGAGTCCCAGCGCAGCAGCGGGTGCAGCAGGCGGTAGAGCCGGCCGGCCGTGTCGAGGTCGCCCTTGACGGCGGCCCGGTAGAGCTCGACGCTCGCGGCCGGCAGCGCGTTCGGGTAGCCGGCCACCCAGCCCTTGGCGCCCGCGACGGCCAGCTCCAGGAGGACGTCGTCCGCGCCGACCAACAGATCCAGTTCGGGAGTGAGTTCGGCGATCCGGTAGGCGCGGCGGACGTCGCCGGAGAATTCCTTGACCCCTTGGACGAAGCCTTCCGCGTGAAGCTTCGCGAGGAGTTCGGGCACCAGGTCGACCTTGGTGTCGATCGGGTTGTTGTAGGCGACGACCGGGAGGCCCGCCTCCGCGACCGCCGCGTAGTGCGCGAGGACGGAACGCTCGTCGGCACGGTAGGCGTTGGGCGGCAACAGCATCACGGACCCGCAGCCGGCGTCACGGGCCTGTTCGGCCCAGCGGCGGGCCTCGGCGGAGCCGTATGCCGCCACCCCGGGCATCACCCGGGAGCCGCCGACCGCCGACACGGCCGTCTCGACGACCCGGGCCCGCTCCTCCGGCGTGAGCACCTGGTACTCGCCGAGCGAGCCGTTGGGGACGACGCCGTCGCAGCCGTTCTCCACGAGCCAGGCACAGTGCTCCGCGTACCGGTCGTGGTTCACGGAGAGGTCGTCGTTCAGCGGGAGCGCGGTGGCGACGAGGACGCCACGCCAGGGTCGGTTCTCGGTAGGGGTCATCAGCGGTTCCCTCTCCATGGGGTGTGACATTTTACTGAGGTCGCGTACGGCGACTGAGTGCTGTGAGCGGATGCCGTGGTCGAGTGCTGTGGCGGAACGCCGTGGTCGGGTGCCGGGTGCCGGTTCTCGTGGTCGGGTGCCGAGTGCCGGGTGCTGGTTCTCGTGGTCGGGTGCCGAGTGCCGGGTGCTGGTTCTCGTGGTCGGGTGCCGGGCGCCCGTTGTCGTGGAGCGGTGGCGTGGGACGTGCTGCGCCCCGGGTGCGGTCCTGCCCGGCTGCGCGGTGCCGGCCCTGACCGCGTCCGTACGGGCGGGCGAGCGGGGTCGCGGACGGGGTGCCGGGCGGCCGGCGCGGCGGTCAGTCGTCCGTCGGCTCCCCGGACGCGGCGAGCACGCCGAGCGGGACGGGGCGTGCCAACAGCCGTCGTACGGGTGCCTGTTCGCACCCGGTGAGCCCGGCGACCGCGGGCTCGCACATCCGGCCCTGGCACCAGCCCATCCCCGCGCGGGTGAGCAGCTTCACGGTCCGAACATCGCCCGCGCCGAGTTCCTCGACGGCCGCCCGCACCGCCCCGCCGGTGACCTCCTCGCAGCGGCAGACGACGGTCTCGTCCGTGATCCGTTCCGTCCACCGGACGGGCGGCGCGTAGACGGCGTCGAGCACGGCGGAGAACGCCCGCAGCCGCCCGCGGGACGCGGCGGCCGCCGACGTGTCGCGGGGGTCGGGTGCCGCGCCGCGCAGCCGCGCGGCGACGGAGACGCCCGCGATGTGGCCCTCGGCGAACGACAGGGCCGCGCCGCCGACCCCGGTGGTCTCCCCCGCGGCCCACACGCCGGGTACGTCGGTCCGCTGCTCCTCGTCGACCCTTACCCTTACCCCGGGCCCCTCGACGCGGCAGCCGAGTGAGTCGGCGAGATCGGTGTGCGGCAGCATGCCGTGCCCGATCGCGAGTGAGTCGCACGGGATGCGCCGCCCGGTGCCGGGCCTGACCTGTCCGTCCCCGTCGAGCGCGGCGACGGTCACGGCCACAAGCCGGTCGTCGCCGTGCGCCTCGACGACGGTGTGCCGCGTGCGCAGGGGGACGCGGTGCCGGAGGAGCCGGGCCGCGTACCCGGCGCCCTCGGCGACCTTGCCCGGCCGCGCGGCCAGCGCCGCCGCGTGGCGCAGGAACGCCCGCGGGTCGGCCGACTCGACGAGCGCGGCGACCTCGACGCCGGCCGCGGCGAGCCCGGTCGCGACGGGCAGCAGCAGCGGGCCGGTGCCGGCCACCACGGCCGTGCGTCCCGGCACGACGAGGGCCCCCTTGAGCATGGCCTGCGCGCCGCCCGCGGTGACGACGCCGGGGAGGGTCCAGCCGGGGAAGGGCAGCACCTTCTCGTAGCCGCCGGTGGCGAGCAGGACCGCGTCGGCGCGGACCGCGCGGGGCTCCTCCTGAAGAGGTCCTTCGAGCGCGTGCACCACGAAGCCGCCGGGGTCCGTGGGCGGATGGGCCGCCTCGGAGCGTGCCACCCGGCTCTCCATCAGCCATACATGATGATCCGTCAGGTGAGTGATCGTGCCCGCCTCCACCTGGGCGGCGAGTGCCCGCGCGAGCCTCTCCCAGGTCCGCCACCGGTGGTGCAGGGCCCCCGGGCGCCGTGCCCGCAGTCCGGTCGCCGGCTGCCGGTAGAACTGTCCGCCCGCCCGGGCGGCCGAGTCGATCAGGGTGACCCGGATCCCGCGCCCCGCCGCGGCCAGGGCGGCGGCCAGGCCCGCGGGACCCGCGCCGATCACCGCGAGACGCGTCCGCTCAGTCGCCATGTCCGTTCCCCTCCTGTGTACGGATCGTGTCGCCCGGTCGCACCGGCACCAGACAAGCCCGTTGGTTGGGGCGGTCGTTGACGGTCACCAGACAGTCGAAACAGACGCCGATACCGCAGAGGACGCCGCGGGGGCGGCCCGAACCACGGGTGGTGCGCCAGGAGGTGATGCCCGCCGTCCACAGCGCGGCGGCGACGGTCTGTCCCGGCAGCGCCGCGACCGCGCGGCCGTCCAGCGTGACGGTGAACGCGGGGCCCGGCTCGGCGCCCGCCAGTTCCAGGGGATTCACACGGCCTCCTGCGCGAAACGGTCGGGTCCGAAGGGCGTGAGGTCCAGGTCGGTCGGCCCGCCGGTGAGCACCTGGGCGATGAGATGCCCGGTCCCGGCCGCGAGCCCGATGCCTGCGCCCTCGTGCCCGCAGGCGTGGAGGAGTCCGGGCACCCGCGGGTCGGGACCGATGGCGGGCAGGTGATCGGGCAGGTACGGGCGGAACCCCAGGTACGTCCGCAGGGCGCGGACCTCCGCCAGGAACGGGAAGAGCCCGATCGCCCCCGCCGCCAGCGCCCGTACGGCCGGCAGGGAGAAGGAACGGTCGAAGCCCACCCGTTCGCGGCTGGCGCCGATCAGCACCGGGCCGGCCGCCGTGCCCTCCACGACCGGCGAGGTCTGCAGCGCGGCCGAGTCGCTGGCCACGTCGGCGACGTAGTCCGCGGCGTACACCTTGTGCCGTACCCGCGGGGGCAGCGGCTCGGTCACCAGCACGAAGCCGCGCCGGGGCAGCACGGGCAGCCGTACCCCCGCGAGCGCGGCCACCTCGGCGCCCCAGGTCCCGGCCGCGTTGACCACCACCGGCGCGTGCAGGTCTCCACGGTCGGTGCGCACGCCCCGGACCGATCCGCCCGTACCGCGCAGCACCTCGGTCACGGTCCGGCCGGTGAGCAGCCGGGCGCCCGAAGCACGCAGCAGGTGTGCGGCGGCCAGCGCCGGCATCACCTGGGTGTCCTGCGGATAGTGCACGGCGCCCGCCAGTCCGGGCGCCAGATAGGGTTCCAGATCGCGGAGCCGGTCCGCCGGGACCGGTACGGCCGAGACACCGGCCGATCGCTGCCCCGCCGCGAACTCCTCGAGCGCGGTGAGCCCTTCGGGCGTGGCGGCCACCACGACGCCGCCCTTGGGCTCGTACTCGACGGCGCCGCCCAGTTCCTCCCCCAGTCCGGCCCACAGGCGTGCCGACAGGAGCGCGAGGTCGAGTTCGGGGCCGGGCGGCTTGTCGGAGACGAGCAGGTTGCCCTCGCCGGCTCCGGTGGTGCCGCCCGCCACCGGGCCACGGTCCACGACGGCCACGTCGAGGCCGGCCCGAGCCGTGTAGAGGGCACAGGCGGCGCCCACCATTCCGGCTCCGACCACCACGACATCGCAGGTCAGTCGCTTACTCACATCAGTACTATGTCACATGCTTCTATGGCTGGGAACAGTGCCGGGAGCTGCCCGGACCGATCGACGGAAGAGGTGTCCACCGTGACCAAGGCACGGAAGAACGGCCTGTACCGAGAGATGTCCGGGGAGCTGTCCGCCGTGATGCGAACCGGCTGGGCGGACACCGAACTGCGGGACCTGCGGCCGGTCGAACAGGCGCCCTACGCGGCCCGCCGCCGCGCGGCGCTGAGTGCGCTCTTCCCCGGCGAGCGACTCGTCGTCCCCTCCGGAGGCCTCAGGGTCCGCTCGAACGACAGCCACTACCCCTTCCGCCCGTACACCGGCTACGCCCATCTGACGGGTGACCGGTCCCGGGACTGCGCCTTGGTCCTCGAACCCCGGCCCGGGGGCGGTCACGACGCGTACTGCTACCGGCTTCCCCGTGACGGCCGGGACACCGACGAGTTCTGGACGGGCGCGACCGCCGAGCTGTGGACGGGGCGGCGACGCTCGCTCGCCGAGTCGGAACGTGAACTCGGCCTCCCCTGCCGGGACATCCGCACCCTCCCCGAGCACCTGCGGGACACCCGCACACCGACCCGGGTCGTACGCGGCCACGATCCCGTGCTGGACGCGGCGCCCGGGGCGGACGCCGAGCGGGACGCCGGACTGGAGGAGGCCCTGTCCGGTCTGCGACTGGTCAAGGACGCCTGGGAGATCGGCGAGATGCGCCGGGCCGTGGACGCCACGGTGCGCGGATTCACCGATGTCGTGCGGGAGTTGTCGCGGGCGGTGGCCACCTCGGAGCGATGGATCGAGGGCACGTTCTTCCGCCGCGCCCGGGTCGAGGGCAACGACGTCGGCTACGGGTCCATCTGCGCCGCCGGCGAGCATGCCACGATCATGCACTGGACGGACAACGACGGCCCGGTCCGGCCGGGTGAACTGCTGCTGCTCGACGCGGGCGTGGAGACCCACACCCTCTACACCGCCGACGTCACGCGCACCCTGCCGATCAGCGGCACGTTCAGCACACTCCAGCGGAGGGTCTACGACGCGGTGTACGAGGCCCAGGAGGCCGGGATGGCCGCGGTGAAGCCGGGCGCCCGGTACCGCGACTTCCATGAGGCGGCGCAGCGCTCCCTGACCGAACGGCTGGTGACCTGGGGCCTGGTCGAGGGCCCGGCCGAGCGCGCCTGCGCACTCGGCCTGCAGCGCCGCTTCACCATGGCGGGCACCGGCCACATGCTCGGCCTCGACGTGCACGACTGTGCCCGGGCCCGCACCGATGACTACGTCGACGGAGTGCTGGAGCCGGGCATGGTGCTGACCGTCGAGCCGGGGCTCTACTTCCAGTCCGACGACCTGACCGTGCCCGAGGAGTGGCGCGGGATCGGCGTCCGGATCGAGGACGACCTGCTGGTCACCGCCGACGGCTACGAGAACCTGTCGGCCGGGCTGCCCCGGTCGTCCGCCGAAGTGGAGGCCTGGATGCGGGAGTTCGCCGGCTGACCGGGCCGTCCGCGGGCCGGGGCCCTCGACCGGGCTCCGGCACGCGGGCTCAGACGACCCTGAGGTGGGTGGCGCCGAGGCGGGTCCGGGCGGTCACGCGGGGCCGCGCGTCGCGGCGCGTCTCACGCGGCACCAGGGTCATCCGGGTGTAGCCCAGCTCCTGGAGGTTCCTGGGGGTCTCGTCGACGATCCGGCACTCCGTCCGTCCCCAGCGGGGGTCGGGATGGATCAACGGCCGCACCGCGCCGTCGTGCTGGAGGGCGTCCTGCCCCACCGAGCGGATCCAGTGCGGCAGTCCGTGCCGGTAGGCCGCCTCCATGATCGGGTCCTGGGCGATGTCCCGGCGGATCGACTGCAGCACGCGGTCCTGCCCGTCCCGCTCCAGGGCGGCGGCGAAGTGGGCCAGCATCGGCAGGCACCAGCTCGCCTCGTGCTCGCCGAGGACGGTGGCCGCGTCCGGGTGGAAGAGGACGAACCGGAGGAAATTGTCGCCCGGCATCGCCGTGGGATGAGGACCGACACCGCCGAAAAGTGTCTCGAACGCGGCGTTGGACAGCACGACGTCCCAGCGGTGGTCGAAGACGACGGAGGGGAACGGCACGGCTTCGAGGAGGGCGGCGTAGTCCTGGAGATACGCCTGAGCCTCGGGGCTCTCGGGGACAGGTCGCGGCTGGGACCGCTGCCTTCCTGCCTGGTACGCCATCGGGAGGTCACCCCTCTTGCCTATGCGGCCTTCACGCGGCGCCCCGATCCTGATACCCGAAGCTCAGTCGTGTCAACTATCGTGGCATTTGGCGCTTGTTGACGGCTGATTCGCGCCACAGTTGTGGCGAGACCTGGATGTGGGTTCGAACGAGCGACTAGTCTCCGGGGGTCCTGAGCATCATGTGAGAGACCTGAGAGAGACGTAGGAGATCTGTCGGTGACGGATGGCTTCGAAGTTCCGGGCGCCACGGCGACGGTTCTGCTGCCGGCCGTCGTGGCCCGGGTCACCGCGCTCGCCGACCGCCTCGGTGTGCAGCACACCGAGGTCTTCGACGTACGGCGCCTCTCGGCGGAGTCCGGCGTCCCCGAGCCCGTGGTGCGGGCCCTGCTCGGCGGCCGCCCGGCCGGCGAGCCCGATCTGCAGGCCCGTTTCCTGCAGCGTCTCGACCTGTTGCGCCGCACCCGGCTCAAGCCCAACGGGCGCAGGTACACCCAGCAGGAGATCGCCGACGGCGCCGGTATGTCGCGCCAGCAGGCGGGCGCCCTCATCAACGGCGACCGGCGCCCCACGATGGAGCACTGCGACGCCATCCAGCGCTTCTTCCGGGTGCACGCGGGATTCCTGACGGCCGAGGACTCCGAAGCGCTCGTGGGCGCGCTGCAGCGTTCCGAACAGGAGTTGCTGCAACGGCTCGCCGACCGTGAGCGGGAGGCCGCCGCGGCGGCGGAGGACCCGCTGGAGAGACTGTTGCAGGACCACGGCGTCCGCGGCATCGCCTGGCGGGCCGCGCAGTTGCCCACCGACCAGCACCGCGACAAGGTCGCCGAATGGCTGGACATGCTCTTGGAAAGCGTCAAGCGGCCCGAGTCATGATCCGGGGGAGATCCGTGGGTATCGGAAAGGACATGCGCCGGCTGTGCGGCGAGCTGGTGGCGGAGCTCTCGTTCCCGGCACCGGCGGAGCCCGCCACGCTGTACGCCGCCCTGTGCGACGCCATGAGCCGGCGGCGCGGTCGTCCCGTCCGGTTCCGCACCGCCGCGTTCCCGCCCGGCACCGCCAGCGGGCTGTGGCTCGACATGGCCGAGCAGGACCTGGTGGTCATCGAGGAACGCACCGCCCCCGACCACCAGTTGGTGATCCTCGGCCACGAGCTGTGGCACATGACGGCCGGGCACTGCGGCCATCATGTCGAGGGTGCTGCCGTGGCCGCCCGGCTGCTCAGTGACGACGCGGACCTGCGGGCGACCGTCCTGAAGGTCGCCGCACGCACCCGGTTCGATCTCGCCGACGAGAAGGAGGCCGAGAGCTTCGGCCTGCTGCTCGCCAGCAAGTGCCGTACGTGGCTGGCCGGTTCGCCGTTGCGCGGACCGGTGAGCCGGGACGGTCTGGCCGGCCGGATCGAGGCGTCCCTCGGCTGTCGCGGGCCGAAGGCCTGAGGACACTCCCCGGGAATGGACGGATCCAGCTACTACGTCCCGGCGGTCGCGATGGGCGTCGCCCTCGCCGTGAAAGCGCCGTCCCTCGTCCGCGGCAGGCGCGACCCGCTGCTGAGGTCCGTGGGCGCCCTGCTGGCGCTGACCTGTCTGGTCTTCCTGTTCGCGGCGCCCCCGACCATCCGCGAGGTCAACGACCTCACGGGGATCCCCAACGTCTCGGCGCCCCTGGTCTACTGTCTGCTGACCGCCTTCAGCGCCTCCTGTCTGGTGCTCATCATCTACTGGCGCGGCGGCCCCGCCGAGGTGACCCGGCGCCTCTCCCGCCGCTGGATCGCCGGATACGGCGTGGTGAGCGCGGTACTGGTGGTGCTCTACCTGATCGGGGACTGCCGCGAGGAGCGGCTGCGGGACTTCGACACCTACTACGCCAACACTCCGTTCGTCCGCGAGATGATCGTGCTCTACCTCGCGGCGCTGACCGTCGCGGGCGTCGCGATGAACATCATGTGCTGGCGCTGGGCGCTGCAGGTGAGCGGCTGGCTGCGGGCCGGACTCCTGACCATCGCGTGCGGCTTCCTCTTCAACGTCCCCTATTCGGCACTGAAGTTCATCGCCGTGGGCGCCCGCTGGAACGGCACCGACCTGGACGGTCTCAGCACGGACGTGGCACCCGTGCTTGCCTCGGCCGGGGCTCAGGTCAGCGCGGTCGGCTTCCTGCTCCCGCTGGCCTGCCAGCGTGCCGGGGACAGCTGGTGCACCTGGTCGACGTACCGCCGGCTCGGTCCGCTGTGGCGCGAGCTGCGGCCGGTCTCGGCCCACGAGGACCGCGCCGTGCGGATCTCCTGGTGGTCCCCCGGCGAACTGCGGGTCACCCAGCGGGAGTCCGACATCCACGACGGCATGCTCAGCCTCTACCCCTACTTCGACTCCGAGGCGCGCGCCCTCGCCTACGACGCGGCGCTGGCGGCGGGCTCCGAGCCCGTGCAGGCGCAGGCCGAGGCGGACGCGGCGATGGTCACGGTGGCGGTACGGGCCAGGGCGGCCGACCCGGAGGGCCGGGTCATCAGCGCGGCGGAGGCGGCCACCGCCCCCGCCGGACCCGGGTCCGCGTACGCCTACACCGACGGTCCGCGCGACCTGGTGCGGATGTCGATGGCCCTGCGTCAGTCCCCCGTCGTCGCGGCCGCCCGAGGGCGCGCCGCGGCCAGGTCAGAGAGCGACTTCCATGAGCAATCCCGCTAGCGCCCCCCGGGGCGTGGCAGCAGACGGCCGTGCCCCGGTTCCCGGCCGGGCCGTCGTCATCGGTGCCGGGCCGGCCGGCCTGCTGGCCGCCGCGGCCCTGCAGGCGTACGCCGACGTCACCGTCGTCGAGCGCGACGTCCTGCCCGCGGGGCCCGGGCCGCGCAAGGGGATACCACAGGCCCGGCACGCGCATCCCCTGTGGTCGGGCGGAGCCCGCGCCATGGAGGAACTCGTCCCCGGTGTGACCGCCGCCTGGCTGGCCGCGGGTGCCCGCCGGATCGCGCTGCCGACCGGACTGGTGACCCTCTCGTCGCGGGGCTGGCTGCGGCGCTGGCCCGAGACGGAGTTCATGATCTCGTGCAGCCGTGATCTGCTCGACGCGGTGCTGCGCGAACAGGTCGCGCGTTCCGGGCGGGTGACGGTCCTGGACTCCACGGAACTGCTCGGTCTCGAGGGAGACGCCTCGCGGGTGAAGGGCGTGCGGGTACGGACGTCCGACGGCGCGGAGCGGGTCCTCGACGTCGATCTGGTGGTGGACGCCGCGGGACGCGGTTCGCGCTCCAGCGCGTGGCTCGACGTGCTCGGTGTACCGCCGGCGCCGATGGACGAGATCGACTCCGGACTCGCCTTCGCCAGCCGGGTGTTCCGGGCACCGGCCGGCGCCGGGGACTTCCCGGTGGTCATGGTGCGGCCCGACCCGGCGCAGCCCGTGCCGGGACGGTCCGCGACCGTGGTCCCCCTGGAGGGCGAACGCTGGCTGGTGACGCTCTCGGGCACCCGTGGCGGACAACCGACCGCGGCCGCCGAGGAGTTCGAGCTGTTCGCGCGCAGCCTGAGGCATCCCCTGGTCGGGGAGCTGGTCGCGCACACCGAGCCGTTGACGGACGTCGTGCTCACCCGCAGCACGATCAACCGCCGGCGTCTCTTCGAGAAGGTACGGGACTGGCCCGAGGGGTTCGTCGCTCTCGGCGACTCCGTCGCCACGTTCAACCCGGTCCACGGACACGGGATGTCGGTGGCCGCCCAGGGTGCGCTGGCGCTGCGCGGACAGGTGGCCGAGTACGGGGTCACGGCACCGGGGCTCGCGCGGCGGGCACAGCGCGCGGTGGCCCTGCCGGTGGCGGCGGCCTGGGAACTGGCCAGGGCCACGGACCTCCGCCACCCCGAGGCGATCGGCGAACAGGCGGGCGTCGCGCGGACGTTGTTCGGCCGCTACGTGGAGCGGGTGACGCGGACCGCGGCCGGACATCCGCTCGCCGCCAAGGCCCTCCTCTCCGTGACCACCCTCTCGGCGCCGCTGACCGCCCTCGTGGGACCCGAGGTGCTCCTCGCGGTGCTGCGAGGTCCACGGCATCCCGCGCTGACCGAGCCTCCGCTCACGCCCGACGAGCGCTCCGCGGTGTTCGACGCGCCGGAGCCGTCGGTGACCCCGGCCACGGGCTGAGGGACGGGGCAGGACGCGCCGGCCCCGGAGGCGGCTCCGCCCCCGGGCGGCCGTCCCGGGGGCGGGGTCCGGCCCGGGGGGCGCCGGGCGCGGCTGGACCGGGCCCGTGGGCCCCACGGGCGAAACCGCTCCCCCGAGGGCCCGATCCGGCCGTCCGGGACGGGCCACGGATGGATACGAACGGGCTCGGCCCACCGGAGCGGAGCGGGGCCGCCCGTGAAGGACCGGGCCCCGACCCCGCCCGGACGAGGGACAGGGGCCGGACCGAGCCGACTCCGGGCGGGACGGGCCGACGGCGCGGCTCAGGCGGTGCGGCCCCGCACGGTCGGTCCCCCACGTCCCCCGTCGCACGTCGCACGTCCCCCGTCCCCCGTCGCACGTCATACGGAGGTCGGTCGCGGGGCAGGGGGTCACATGCCGACCGGTCGGGCCGGGCGGTTCGACGTCCGAGCGCAGAGTGGCCGGTCCCAGCCCGCCCGACGCCGGGCGCCGAGCGGTCCGACGTCAGCCGGACGGGACCGGCCGGCCGATGCCGATCCCACGGCCCGACTCGGCCGGACGGGTGAGGGCGTCGCCCGCCGGGCTCGGGAACCGATCCGTCCCGGCGCCCGCTCCGGCGTACACCGCGGCCGAGCGGTCCGGCCGCGGTGGGCGCCCGGAGCGGGCGCAGCGGCGGCCCGTCACGTCGCGCTGCGTTCGCTCGCCTCCCGCAGGTCCCGTTCCACCCGCCGGTTGTGCGCCGTGTCCGGCTGCCCCACCGTCGTGCCGGGACGGCCGACCCGCAGCAGTTCCCGCCAGTGTTCGCGGCTCCAGTCCGCCGGTCTGGTGGTGCTGGTGAACTCCTCGACGAGGCCGAGGAAGCGCGCGGGGTCGCTGTGGAACGGAAAGTGGCCCGCGCCCTCGAAGATCTCCAGCCTGCTGCCGGGCATCGCCCGGTGCGCCCCGTACGCGTGCCGCACGGGCACCACGCTGTCCCGGTCTCCCCACAGCAGCATCGTCGGCATGCCCTCGGTGAGGTAGCAGCGGTCGAGCATGGTCACCGACTGGCCGCGCCAGTCGACCACGGCGCGCAGGGTGCGGATGAACGCGCTGCGGGAGGTCGCGTCGGGCAGGGCGTCCACGAGGTTCAGCAGTTCCGGCGCGTCCTGGCCGATGTCGGTGTCCAGAAGCCTCATCAGGCGGAGGAACAGGCCCACTTGGAACCTCATGCCGGGCAGCCGCAGGGCGGCCAGCAGGAGATCGGCGCCCGGCAGCGAGACGGCCCGCAGCACCGGGTTGACCTCGTTGCCGACACCCCCGGCGCTGACCAGGATCAGCCGTTCCGTACGGTCGGGGAACTGGTACGCGAACTGCATCGCGACGCCTCCGCCGAGCGAGTGACCGACCAGGGTCGCCGACTCGATGTCGAGCGTGGTCAGCAGGTCGCGGACCCCGTTGGCGTACGCGGCCACCGAGTAGTCGGCGCGCGGCTTGTCGGACTCCCCGTGGCCCAGCAGGTCGGGCGCGATCACGGTGTGGGTGCGGGCGAGGTCGGGGATCAGGTCGGCCCAGGTCGCCGACGAGTCGCCGATGCCGTGGATCAGGACCAGCGCGGGCCCCTCGCCCGCGACGCGGTAGGCACGCCGGTAGCCGTGCACGACGTCGTGCCGCAGGCACAGTTCAGCGTCGCCCACCGAGCGCAGTCGCGGGTTTCGTCCCGGACGCCGAGGCGGTACGTCGACCACGGGCTCACCTCCTGTTCCCGGGCCGCCGAGCGGGCGGCCTGCGGACTCCGTTGCCAGCCTAGGGCTCCTGTCCCACGAGGGATTTCCGTGAGGTTTCGCCTCCGCTAAGCGGGCGAACCGCCGCACATCGAAACGGCATTGTCAGTGGTGGACGGCAAGCTGGGGTCACGTAGTGCCACGCACCGCTCACGACCAGCCGACCCGGGGAGAGCCGTCCGATGCAGACCGCCGTACTGACCGACCACGAACGCGCCGCCGTGCAGGCCTATCTGCGTCTCCTCCAGACCGTACGGGCCGCTTTCGACGGTACGCCGGACGCGCACCGGCCGCCTGTGGTGGCGCCGTCCGTGCTCGCGGAGGCGGAGCGGGCGCTGGCGGCGGCCGGACTCGCGGGCAACGAGGAGGAGTTCTTCCGGCTGCTGCACCGCTGGTGTCCGGAGCCCGGCGGACGGCTGCCCTGAACCCCCGTACTCCGGGGGTCCGGCCCACCGGACCCGGTCCCGGCCGGGTGGCCGGCGGCCCCGGCCGCGGTGAGGGTTCTCCCGCTCACCCGGACGGTCCGACCCGGCGCCGGGTTGGGCCGTCCGGGTGGCGGCGCCCCCCTCGATCCGGGAGCGGTGGCCACCCCTGAGGACGCCTCGCCCCCCCGGAGCGCGCCTCACGGCCCCTCAGAACGCCCTCGGTGGAACCGGCCCGCCCGGCCCCGACCCCGGCGACCGCGACAGCAGCAGCGGCAGAGGCACCGACCAAGGCACGACCGTGAGGTCGCCCGTCCCCTCACAGGCCGCGCCCGGCCTAGGCCACGCCCGGCCCGGCGTGCGGCACGGTGACGGCCGTCGCCAGCAGGCCCCGGCGAAGGGTCCAGCGCCCGTCGAAGGACTGGATCCGGTGCCCGCCGACCACCGGTCCCGGTACCAGGAGCGCCGCCCGGAATCCGCCGGACCGTTCGGGACCGCCCGAGACGGGACCGGCCAGGGGGTTGCCCCGCACGGACTTCCCGCCCACCGGTCCGCGGGACACGGAGCCCCGGGAGACCCAGCCCCCGACAGGGGTCTCCCCCGGTGCGAAGGCCCCCGCGCCGGCGCCGTGCGGCGCCGGACCGCCGTCCTCGAAGAGGTCGATGTCCGCCTCCAGGAAGTCCAGCCACTGCCCCATCAGGGGGAACCAGGCCTTGTAGACGGACTCCTTGGCGCTGAAGAGCAGCCGGTCCCAGTGCACGGAGGGGTCCCGCTCCGCCAGCCGCCGCAGACGGACGTGCTCGGTGGAAAGCGCCACAGAGACGATGACGTCCTCGGGCAGTTCCTGGTGCGGTTCGGCGTCGATGCCCAGCGAGGCCAGGTCACCGGCGCGGGCGAGGGACGCGGCGCAGTAGCCCTCGCAGTGCGTCATGCTGCCGATCAGCCCGGCCGGCCAGACCGGCGCGCCGCTGTCCCCGCGCGGAATGGCGCGCGGGGCCACCCCGAGCTTCTCCATGGCCTGCCGTGCGCAGCCCCGCACGGCGGCGAACTCATTGCGCCGTTTGGGTACGAACGACACCGCGAGCGCCTCTTCCTCAGGATACAGCCGCGCGCCCCGGGCGGCGTCGTCACCCAGCGCCTCCACGCTCACGACCGAGTCCGGGAGCAGCTCCTCGATCACCGGTTCCGACCTCCATCGGCAGTATGCGGCGCAGTGTTCCCGGCGGCCCCGGGCGGGGACGCCACTCCCGGGGGTAGCCCACCGAGACCTCCTCGAAGCGGACCCCTTCGAGGTGGGTGGTCCGCGGGATGTGGAGATGTCCGTAGACCATGACCTCGACGCGGAACCGGCGGTGCCAGTCGGCGGTCAGTCCGGTGCCGCACCACATCGCGAACTCGGGGTAGCGCAGGACGTCGGTCGGGTGGCGGTCGAGCGGGTAGTGGTTGACCAGCACGGTGGGCAGGTCCTCGGGGAGCTCGGCGAGCCTGCGCTCCGTCTCGGCGACCCGCGCCCGGCACCAGGCCTCGCGGCTCGGGTAGGGGTCGGGGTGCAGGGTGTACTCGTCGGTGCAGATCACCCCGGTCTTCTCCGCGTACGCCAGGCCCTCGTCCTTGGTCGCGCAGCCCGGCGGCAGGAACGAGTAGTCGTAGAGCAGGAAGAGCGGCGCGACGACGACGGGGCCGCCCGGTCCGTCCCAGACGGGGTAGGGGTCCTCGGGGGTCGTGACGCCGAGCTCGCGGCAGAGGGCGACGAGATGCTCGTAGCGCTCCACCCCGCGCAGCGTCACCGTGTCCTTGGGATGGGTCCACAGCTCGTGGTTGCCGGGCACCCAGACGACCCTGCGGAAGCGTCCGGCGAGCGTTTCGAGGGCCCAGCGGATGTCGGCCACGGTCTCCGAGACGTCACCGGCGACCAGGAGCCAGTCGTCGTCCGTCGAGGGGCGCATCGCCTCGACCAGGGCGCGGTTCTCCGGATACCCGATGTGCAGGTCGCTGATGGCCAGCAGGTTCCCGTGTCCGCCGGCCGTCGACCGCACCCTCGCCACCTCCGAGAAAAGGACTGGAAACACAAGAACACATTCGTCCTCGCGGGACAAGGACGGACTGTGCGCGCCGGGGTCCCGGCCCGGCCCGGGACGCCCGGTGCCGCGGGTGGGGAAATCCGTAACAGGCCCGTAGCACCACTGCGGTCCCGCTCCCCTTATGATCGCCCCAACACGGCCGCCATGAACCTACCTTGGCGTACGGCGGCTCGGTGTCCCTCCCTCCCCCCTGGCCGGGCACGGCCCGCTCCGCCGTGCCCGGGAACCGTGAAAGGCGGCCTGCATGGTCTCTCGCGTACGCGTCTGGCTCAACCGCACGTACGCGGAGAACGTGTTCTTCATGGACCAGCTGCGAAGTAATCCGCAGCGCCGCGCGGTCGAGATCCATGCCACCCACGGTGACCCGGACTCCCCCGTACTGGCCGCCGCCGACACGGCCGCCATGGAGCCGGACGGTCTCTCCCCCGCCGCCTACGTCGAGTACGCGCTCGACCAGTGCGCGCGGCACTCCGTCGACGTGTTCGTGCCGGTCCTGCACCAGCCGGCGATCGTGGCGCACCGCGCGGAGTTCGCCGCGCTCGGTACGGCCCTGCTGGCGCCCTCCGCCGAGGCCGTGGCCGTCTTCCAGGACAAGGCGACCGCCTACCAGGCGGTGCAGGCCGTGGGCGTGCCCGTGCCCCCGTGGTGGCGGGTGCGCACCCCGGAGGAGCTGACCGAGGCGGTCGAGCTGCTGGAGGCCGACGGCCACCGGGCCTGCTTCAAGCCCGCGGCGGGCGCGGGCGGGGTGGGCTTCCGGGTCCTGACGCGCACCCCCTTCTCGATGATGCACCTCAGCGGCTTTCCCAGCCCGTACGTGCCCCTCGACCTGGTGGTGGAGGCGATGCGGGAGACCGACGAGCCCGTCGACTGGCTGGTCATGCCGCGGCTGGCGGAGCCGGAGGTGTCCGTGGACTGCCTGACCGGTCCGGACGGCGTGGTGCGCATGGCGGTCGGGCGCACCAAGAACGGCCGCCGCCGGGGCTTCACGCTCCATCCTTCGTGGATCGAGCCCGCGCGGCTGCTCGCGGAGGCGTTCGGGCTGCACTATCTGACGAACATTCAGTTCCGGATGCTCGGTGACGAGCCGGTCCTGATGGACGTCAACACCCGCCCGGCGGGCGGTCTGCACCAGCTCGCCCAGTGTGGCGTCAACGCCCCTTGGGCCGCTGTGCAGTTGGCCCTGGGTGAGGAGACGGGCGACCTCGTCCCGCCGATCCTCGCGCCGGACTACACCGTGGTGGCGGGCCCGCGTCCGGTGCGTCCCGTGTCGCTGCCGCAACAGCGGACCGACACGGCCGTCCCGGTCACCCCCGTCACTGCCGTTCCCGCCGCTCCCCCGCTGCCGGCCGTCCCGGCCCCCGCGGCGCAGGTGACGGCGGCCCCGGCGTCCGCCTCCGCCGGTGCGCCGACCGGTGCGAGCAGCGCCGCCACCGCTCCCGCCTGAGCGAGACGGGCCGGCCACTCCGCTCCTCCTGCCACTCCCCCGTGCCACCTCTGTCACCCCCGCCACCCGGCCCTCTCGACCCGTCCCTCCGTCCCATGCCCCGCCCCCTCGCATCTCCGGTCGGCACACCGGTCCGGACCAGTTGACGCACAGCGTCTTGACAGCTCGATTGGTCCATACCAACTTGGTTGCGCACCTCTCAGCACTCCCGAACACCCCCATTTCTTCAGGGAGATCGCGTGCGCATCACCGACCTCGGACGTTCCAGACGTCGCTTCTTCGCTCTGCTCGGCACCGCCGCCCTGGCCCTGGCCGGGGCGGTCGCCCTGCCCACCACGGCCCAGGCGGCCAACATCCTCTCCAACCCCGGCCTGGAGTCGGGCAGTCTCTCCCCCTGGTCCTGCACGGGGAATCTCGGCTCGGTCGTCTCCAGCCCCGTGCACGGAGGCTCCAAGGCCCTCGCGGGCGCGGTCAGTTCGAGTGACAACGCCCAGTGCAGCCAGACCGTCGCGGTGCAGCCGAACACCACGTACAGCCTCTCCGGCTGGGTGCGTGGCAACTACGTCTACCTCGGCGTGGACGGCGGTGCCTCGACCTGGACCACCTCCCCGTCGGCCTACAGTCAGCTCTCGGTGTCCTTCACCACCGGGGCCTCGCAGACCAGCGCCAAGATCTACGTCCACGGCTGGTACGCGCAGGGCACCTACTACGCGGACGACATCAGCCTCGACGGTCCGGGCGGCGGGGGCGGCTCCGACACCCAGGCGCCGACCGCTCCGACGAACCTGACCTCCACCGGCAAGACCTCGTCGACCGTGTCGCTGTCGTGGGGCGCGTCGAGCGACAACGTCGGCGTCAGCGGGTACGACGTCTACAGCGGCTCGAACCAGGTGCTCAGCGTCTCCGGCACCAGCGCTACGGTCGGCGGGCTGTCGCCGAGCACGGCGTACACCTTCACGGTGAAGGCGCGGGACGCGGCCGGGAACACCTCCGCGGCCTCGAACTCCGTGAGCGTGACGACGAGCGCGGGCGGTGGCGGCACCACCGGCTTCAAGCAGGCCGCGCCCTACCTCTACCTCGGCTGGGGCGACCCGCCGAGCGCGACCTCGGTGATGAGCGCGACCGGGATCAAGTGGTACACGATGGCGTTCATGCTCGACTCGGGCGGCTGCAACCCCGCCTGGGACAGCAGCCGGCCGCTGACCGGCGGCACCGACCAGACCGTCATCAACCAGATCCGCTCCGCGGGCGGTGACATCGTCCCGTCGTTCGGCGGCTGGCAGGGCAGCAAGCTCGGCGCCAACTGCTCCTCCGCGAGCGCCCTGGCGGGTGCGCTGCAGAAGGTGATCGACGCCTACAGCCTCAAGGCGATCGACATGGACATCGAGAACACCGACGAGTTCGAGAACGAGGCCGTCCAGGCGAAGATCCTGACCGCGCTGAAGACCGTGAAGGCCAACAATCCCGGCCTGCGCACGATCGTCACCTTCGGCACCTCGACGACCGGTCCGTCGTACTACGGCAACCGGCTCATCGAGCAGGCCCAGTCGCTCAACGCCGGGATCGACGTCTTCACGATCATGCCCTTCGACTTCGGCGGCGGCTCCGACATGTACGGCAACACCGTCAACGCCACCGAGGCGCTGAAGACCAAGCTGAAGTCGACCTTCGGCTGGGACGACGCCACCGCGTACTCCCACATCGGCATCTCGGGCATGAACGGCCTGTCCGACCAGCAGGAGAACACGACCCCGGCCATCTGGACGTCGATCCGTGACTGGGCGAACAGCCACCACATCGCCCGGCTCGCCTACTGGGCGGTCAACCGCGACCGGTCCTGCCCCGGGGGCGGCGTGGTGAGCAACTGCTCCGGCATCAGCCAGAGCACCTGGCAGTTCACCTCCATCACCGCCGGGTTCACCGGCTGACACCGCCCCGTGGGGGTGTCCGGCCCTCGTCCGGCCCGGCCACCCCCACCCGTGCGTCCCTTCGCCGGGACCCGGGACGCTCAGTCCTTCCGCACGGTCAGCCGCAGCGTCCGCACCTCGAAGGGCCGCAGCGACACCGCGACGGTGTCCCCGTCCGTCTCCGCCGCGCCCAGCGGGCGTTCCAGCAGGTCGGTGACCTCAGCCCCGGCGAGGGGGAAGCCCGTGCGCAGGGTGCCGGCGGCCCGGCCGCCGCGTGACTCGTAGAGACGTACGACGACATCACCCGAGGCGTCGTCGGCGAGCTTGACCGCCTCCACCGTCACCCCCTCGCCGTCGACGGAGACGACGGGCGCCCCGCTGTCGGCCGCGTCGGCCACCCGCAGCGGCAGGTTGAGCGCGTAGCCCTCCGCGATCGCGTCCTCGACGCTCGCCCCCGGCAGCAGCGCGTAGGTGAAGCGGTGCCTGCCCTGGTCGGCGCCGGGGTCGGGCACCCGCGGGGCACGCACCAGGGAGAGGCGGACCGTCGTCGTCGTACCGCCGTCCTCGCGGACCGTGCGGGAGACGTCGTGGCCGTACGTCGAGTCGTTGATGACGGCGACGCCGTAACCGGGCTCGGCGACGTGCACCCAGCGGTGCCCGTAGACCTCGAAGCGCGCCGACTCCCAGCTGGTGTTGGTGTGGGTGGGGCGCTGGACGTGACCGAACTGGATCTCCGCGGAGGAGTGCGGAGCCCTGATGTCCACCGGGAAGGCCGCCTTGAGGATCTTCTCCGCCTCGTGCCAGTCGATCTCGGTCTCGACGTCGATCCGGCGGCTGCCCGCCCGCACGGTGACCGTCTGCACGATCCGCGAGCCCTTGCCGAAGGCCCGTTCCACCCGTACGGCACCCAGCAGCGGTCCGTCCTCGACCACGGTCACGGACTCCGCGACGAGCAGGTCCGTGTAGCGGTTGCGGTAGTGCTTGTCGATGTCCCAGGCGTCCCAGTGGTTCGGGAGGTCGCTGTGCAGACGCAGGAGGTTGCCGCGGTCGGCGAGGACCTCGCGGCCGGCCACCAGGTCGCGCACGGAGGCCAGCGTGCCGTCCGCGGCCAGTTCGACCCGGACCAGGCCGTTGTCGAGGACGTGGCCGTCGACGACGGTCACCGGCCGTGCGGGGCTGTCCGTGCCCAGCGGCGCGCTGCCGTTCGCCGGGACCTCGGTGTACACCGGGACACCCTCGGCGGTGCGCACCACCTCGGCGCGCGCGACGGGGCTGGTGTTGAACACCCGGGTCCCGCCGCCGCCCAGCGCGGCCACGGCCTGCCGCGTGATCTCCTCCAGCTCGCGCGCCACCCGCGCGTACTCCGCCTCCGCCTCCCGGTGCACCCAGGCGATGGAGGAGCCGGGCAGGATGTCGTGGAACTGGTGGAGCAGGACCGTCTTCCAGAGCCGGTCGAGCTCCCCGTACGGGTACGCGTACCCGGGTGCCCGCAGTGCGGCGGTGGTCGCCCACAACTCGGCCTCACGCAGCAGGTGTTCGCTGCGCCGGTTGCCCTGCTTGGTGCGGGCCTGCGAGGTGTAGGTGGCGCGGTGCAGTTCGAGATAGAGCTCGCCCGACCAGACCTGGTCCTTCGGGATCTCCTCGCGGGCGGTGGCGAAGAAGGCGTCCGGGTGCTCGACGCGTACCTTCGCCGAGCCCTCCAGGTTCGCCAGCCGGCGGGCCCGTTCCATCATCTCGCGGGTGGGGCCGCCACCGCCGTCGCCGTGGCCGAAGGGCGCGAGAGAGGTCGAACCGCGGCCCTTGTCCTGGTAGTTGCGGACGGCGTGGGCCATCTCCTGCCCGGAGAACTCCACGTTGTAGGTGTCGACGGGCGGGAAGTGCGTGAAGATGCGGGTGCCGTCCAGTCCCTCCCACCAGAAGCTGTGGTGGGGCAGCTTGTTGGTCTGGTTCCAGGAGAGCTTCTGGGTCAGGAACCAGTCGTTGCCCGCGAGCTTGGCCAGCTGCGGGTAGGCCGCGTTGTAGCCGAAGGAGTCCGGCAGCCACACGCCCTTGGTCTCGACGCCGAAGTGCTCGATGAAGAACCGCTTGCCGTGGACGAGCTGGCGGGCCAGCGCCTCGCCGCCGGGGAGGTTGCCGTCGGCCTCCACCCACATGCCGCCGACCGGCGCCCAGTTCCCGTCCGCCACGGCCTTCTTGATGCGTTCCCACACATGCGGGTGGTGGTCGCGCACCCACGCGTACTGCTGGGCCTGCGAGCAGGCGAAGACCAGTTCCTCGTACTCCTCGGCGAGCGCGGTCACGTTCGAGAAGGTCCGCGCGGTCTTGCGCTTGGTCTCGCGGATCGGCCAGAGCCAGGCGGAGTCGATGTGCGCGTGGCCCACGGCCGAGAGGGTGTGGGCGCTGGCGTGCGCGGGCCTGGCGAGCGTGGGTGCCAGGACGGCGCGCGCCGCGGCGGCGGTCCCGGAGACGTCGTCCAGGTCCAGGGCGTCCAGCGACCGGTCGAGCGCGATCATGATCTCGTGGCGGCGCGGGTCGCTCTCGCCGAGCTCCAGCATCAGCTCGCGCAGCACCTGGAGGTCGAGATCGAGGTGCCAGACGTCCTCGTCGAGAACGGCGATGTCCGCGCGCCGGAAGGTGTAGAGCGGCGCGGATCCCGCCGTGAGCCGGTCGCCGAGCGGGGTCGGGCGCGCGAAGTCGTCCGCCAGGATGTCGGGGTTCGAGGCCGCCTCGACGAGGTAGTCGACCCGTTCCCCGCCCGCCGCCGGACGGGCGATGGGCACGTACTGGTTCTGCGGGTTGACCGCCTTCAGCGGCACCCCGTCGGGGAGGTGGACCAGCGCCTCCGCCTGGTTGCCGGGCCAGTCCCCCACGAACCCGAGGTCGAAGACGGCCTCGACCCGCCTGCCCGCCCAGTCCTCCGGGACGGTTCCGCGCATCCGGAACCAGGTGGTGCCCCACGGCGGTCCCCAGGGGGTGCCCATCGCGAAGGGTTCGTACGGCGCGGCGGCGGCCTCCTCGAAGGGGACCGGTTCACCGGGCGCCTGCCAGACCTCGACCTCGAAGGGGACGGAGGCGGCGTGGACGGCGGGCTTGATGCGCTGGTCGTGGACGCGCTGGACGCGCTCCTCGATCCGGCGGCGTTCGTCGTGCATATGAGGTCTCCAAGCGGACGGGGAGCGCTACTTGAGGTACGCCAGACCGGGGTGGGCGGAGGTGTATCCGTCGATCAGCCGCCGGGCCACGTTCACCGAGTCCACCAGCGGGTGCAGGGCGAAGGCCTTGACGGCGGTCGTGCGTGAGCCGGACTCGGCCGCGGACAGCACCTCGCGCTCCACCGCCTTGACCGCGCACACCAGTCCGGTGGCGTGGCCGGGCAGCGGGTCGACGGAGACGGGGTGCGCGCCGTTGGCGTCGACGAGGCAGGGCACCTCGATGACGGCGTCCGCGTCCAGCACCGCGAGGGTGCCGCGGTTGCGGACGTTGAGGATCAGGGTGGTCCGCTCGTCGCGGGCGATGGCCCGCATCAGCGCGAGCGCCACCTTCTCGTACCCGCCGGAGAGGTCGTCGGCGGCGCGCTCGCCCGCGCCGGCCGCGTCCCGGTTCTCGGCCATGTAGGTGGCCTCGCGCTCGGCCCGGGTGCGTTCCCACGCGGTGAGCGCGGCGGTGTCCGGGCGCTTCATCTCCTCGTAGAACCGGCCCTGCTGGTCGCGCAGGAACGCGCCGCGGGTCTTCTCCGCGCGCTGGTAGGCGCTGACGGCCTCCCGGTTGAAGTAGTAGTAGTGCAGGTACTCGTTGGGAACCGCGCCCAGGGACCGCAGCCAGTCGGCGCCGAAGAGCTTGCCCTCCTCGAAGGAGCCGAGCAGAGCGGGGTCGGCGAGCAGTCGCGGCAGCTCGTCCCTGCCCTCGACGCGCAGCCCCCGAACCCAGCCGAGGTGGTTGAGGCCGACGTAGTCGATGAAGGCCTCGCGGGGGTTCGCGCCGAGGACGGTGGCGATCCGGCGGCCGAGGCCGACGGGTGAGTCGCAGATGCCGATGACCCGGTCGCCGAGGTGGCGCGACATGGCCTCGGTGACCAGACCGGCGGGGTTCGTGAAGTTGATGACCCAGGCGTCGGGGGCGAGCCGGGCCACCCGCCGGGCGATGTCGACGGCGACCGGCACCGTGCGCAGGCCGTAGGCGATGCCGCCGGCGCCGACCGTCTCCTGGCCGAGGACCCCCTCGTCGAGGGCGACCCGCTCGTCCGCCGCCCGGCCTTCCAGACCGCCGACCCGGATCGCCGAGAAGACGAAGTCGGCGCCGCGCAGGGCCTCGTCGAGATCGGTGGTGAAGGACACCTCGGGGGCGTCGGGGTCCCCCGCGGCCTGCTCGCCCAGCACGCGGGCGACGGCCGCGAGCCGGCCCGCGTCCACGTCGTGCAGGACGACACGGGTGACGCGGCCCTCGGCGCGGTCCCCGAGGAGCGCCCCGTACACGAGCGGCACCCGGAACCCGCCGCCGCCCAGAATCGTCAGCTTCACGCCGTCTCCGCCTTTCCTGTCACGACCACCTGCACGCCCGCCTCTTCCAGCGAGGACCGCGTCGCCGGGTCCGGCGGGCCGTCCGTCACCACCACGTTCAGCTCCTCGGGCCCGCAGACCCGCGCCATCCCCGTCCCCGGGAACTTCGCGCGGTCGGCGAGCAGCACGACCTTGTCACCGGCCCGGATCATGGCGCGTTTGACCGGCACCTCGACCACGGTGGTGTCCATGACCTGCCCGCCGGGGCGTATCCCGCTGGTGCCGAGGAAGAGCCAGTCGGCGTGCAGTTGACGCAGGTTGTCCTCGGTGAGGAAGCCGACCAGGGAGCGGTACTCGCGGCGGACCATGCCTCCGAGCAGCACCAGCTCGATGTCCTCGTCGTCCACGAGCTCCTCGTAGACCACCAGGTTGCTGGTGATCACGGTGATCCGGCGGCCGTGGAGCTGCCGGGCCAGCCGGTAGGCGGTCGTGCCGATGTCGAGCAGGACGGACTGGCCGTCCTGGACCATCGACGCGGCGCAGGCCGCGATGGCGTCCTTCTCGGCCACCCGGACCTCGGCGACCTCGGCGAAGGGCTGGTCGCCCTCGTCGACGACCGCGCCGCCGTGCACCCGGGTGAGCAGCCCTTCCTCCTCGAGTCTCAGCAGGTCACGGCGGACCGTGGCCGGGCTGACGCCCAGTTGTTCGGAGAGATCGGTCACGGCCGCGGGCCCGCCGGAGCGCAGGGCCCGCAGGATGAGTTGATGTCGTCGCTCTGCCAGCACCCTGCGAACAGTACTCGTCATCTTCAATCATTTCTATGCTCAGTTCTGCTCGACTCTTGCCAAATTGACGCGATGCGCGCACGATCCTGGTCACCGCTTGCAGACTTTTGACGAGAGGATGTGCTCGTGGGTGACGAACGGCCCGATGTCCTGCTGACCGGGCTGCTCTTCTACGACCTCGTCCTGACCGGACTGGGGAAGCCGCCGACCCCCGGCGAGGAGATCTGGACCGAGGGCATGGGCGTGAGCCCGGGCGGCATCGCCAACCTGGCCGTGGCGGCGGCCCGTTACGGTCTGCGCACGTCCCTGGCCACCGTCCTCGGCGACGACCACTACGGGGCGTACTGCCGCGAGGTCCTCGCCGGCCAGGAGGGCATCGACCTCTCCCTCTCCCGCACCGCGGACGGCTGGCACACCCCCGTCACCGTCTCGCTGGCCCACGGCGACGACCGGGCCCTGGTCACCCACGGGCAGAAACCGCCGTACTCGCAGGACGAGCTCATGCGCGACGCGCCCGCGGCGCGCACCGCCCTCGTCCACCTGGAGGCCGAACCGCGTGCCTGGCTCGCCGAGGCGGCCGCGCACGGCACCCTGATCCACGCGGACGTCGGCTGGGACCCCACCCAGCGGTGGTCCCAGGACCTGCTGGACCAGCTCTCCCTGTGCCACGCCTTCCTCCCCAACGAGGCGGAGGCGATGGCCTACACCCGTACCGGGAGCGCGGGAGCGGCCCTCGGCAGACTGAGCGAGCTGGTACCGGTCGCCGTGGTCACCCGCGGCGGCGACGGCGCGATGGCGGTCGACCAGACCACGGGCGAGTACGCGGAGGTCCCGGCCCTCGACATCGATGTCCTGGACGCGACGGGGGCCGGAGACGTCTTCGGCGCGAGTTTCGTCGCCGCCTCGCTCGGCGGCTGGCCACTGGAGGAACGGCTGCGCTTCGCGGTACTGGCCGCCGGACTCTCCGTTCGACGGCACGGCGGCGCCCTCGCCGCGCCCGGCTGGTACGGCATCCACCGCTGGTGGCGGTCGCTGCGCGATCCCGCGCTGCGCCGTACCTACGGATTCCTGGCCGAACGCATCCCGGCCGATCCCGGCCCGCCCGTCCACCACGCCCCGGTGACGCCCCCCGACACCACGCGTCGTCCGTACGTCCCCCGATGACCCCCGTCACGACACCCCGTACGGTCCTTCGCCCCGCGTCTCCTCCCCCGCGTCCGCCCCCCATGGTCCGCCCCCCACACCGTCCAGCGCCCCATGGTCCGCCCCCACATGGTCCGCCCCCACATGGTTCGACCCCCCATCGTTCGATCCCTCGTACACGAAGACCGAAAAGATCCGAAAGGCGGTGGGAGCAGTGCTGCTCTCACGAAGGGGCCTGCTCCGCGCCGGCCTGGCCGGAGCGGCCGCCACGACGCTCGGCGGCCTGACGGCCGGCTGCGGTGTCCCGACCGGCTCGACCGGACGGAACATGGTGCTCTGGTACTGGAGCGGCGGGCTGAGCCCGAAGGTCGTCCAGGACGCCCGGGCCCGCTACGACAGCGCCGTGAACCTCCAGGCCATCCAGATCGGCGGCTACTACCGCTCGAAGCTGCTGACGACCCTGACCGGACGGGCCCACATCCCGGACATCGCCGGGCTCAAGGGCGAGGACATGGCCTCGTACCTGCCCGACGCCGACCAGTTCGTGGACCTGCGGACGCTCGGCGCGGACCGGTTCAAGGACCGGTACCTCGGGTGGAAATGGGACCAGGCGATCGCCGAGGACGGCTCGATGGTGGGCTTCCCCATCGACTGCGGACCGGTCGCCCACTACTACCAGCCGGCCGTCTTCGAGAAGGCGGGGCTGCCGCACGAACCGGCCGACGTCTCCAGGGAACTCGCCACCTGGGAACAGTTCTTCGCGGCCGGCGAGCAGCTCAAGAAGCGTGTCCCGGGCTCCTTCATCCTCACCGACGCGCTGAGCGTCCTCAGCATCTCGGTCAACCAGTCGACCAAGCGGTTCGTCGACAAGGACCGGCACTTCATCGGCGACCAGGAGCATGTGCGCACCGCCTGGGACCGCGCCGTCGAGGCCACCCACCGCGGTCTGGTCTCGAAGATCGTCAACGGTACGCCGGACAACACCTCCGCCACCGAGCGCGGGCTGCTGCCCAGCCAGCTGAACGCCTCCTGGGCGGCCGGCGACATCAAACTCAACGTGCCCAGGACCAAGGGGAGATGGCGGGTCGCGAACTGCCCCGGCGGACCGTCCAACATCGGCGGCTCGTTCCTGGCGATCACGAAGGCGTGCCGGCAGCCGGAGAAGGCCTTCGAGATGATCACCTGGATGCTCGACGCCGACAACCAGGCGCAGGGGTTCGTCGACTCCGTGCTCTTCCCCTCGACCCCCGAGTCGTACGCCATGGAGAAGCTGCGCGAGCCCGACCCGTTCTTCGGCGGACAGATCACCATGGACGTCTTCGGTCCGGCCGCGCGCGAGATCCCGGTCGCCTACAACAGCCCGTACGACATCGCGCTCAGCACCCCGATCAACGACGAGATGCGGAACTTCTACGTCCTCGGCAAGGACCCGGAGAAGGCCTGGAGGGACGCCATGAGCAAGTGCCGGCGCATCGCGGACCACCTGGGGGTGAGCTACTGATGGCCATCGCGCAGACGCTGGAGACGACACCTCCGCCTCCGGCCTCCCCGCCGCCCACCGTCCACCCCGGGAAGGGCGTCCTCAGCCACTGGCGGCTGTACGCCGCGATCTCCCCCTTCTATCTGCTCTTCCTCGTCTTCGGACTGGTCCCCGTCGGCTTCTCCCTCTATCTCTCGTTCCACCGCTGGGACGGGCTCGGGCCGATGGAGTTCGCCGGACTGTCGCAGTACCGCTACTTGCTGACGGACAGCCAGTTCTGGAGTTCGATCGGGAACACGCTCGTGATCTGGGCGCTGGCAACCTTCCCGATGATCTTCCTGTCGATGGTCACGGCCGTACTGCTCAACTCCGCGGTGCGCTTCAAGAACGTCTACCGCTTCGCCTACTTCCTGCCGAACGTCACCTCGATCGTGGCGGTCGCGATCATCTTCGGTTCGGTCTTCTCCACCAACTTCGGTCTGGTCAACGCCCTGTTGCAGGCGGTCGGACTGGACCAGGTGGCGTGGCTGAACACCCCCTGGGGCATCAAGGTCGCCGTCGCGACGCTGATGACCTGGCAGTGGACCGGGTACAACGCGATCATCTTCCTCGCCGGGCTCCAGACGATCCCCGGCGAGCTGTACGAGGCGGCGCGGATGGACGGCGCCGGTCCCGTGCAGACGTTCTTCCGGATCACCCTCCCGCTGATGCGGCCGGTGCTGCTCTTCGTGCTCGTCATCTCCACGGTGACCGGTCTGCAGACGTTCTCCGAGCCCCAGGTGCTGCTGCAGTCCACGGACAACAACTCGTCGTTCGCGGGAGGACCGGGCCACTCGGGCCAGACCATGGTCCTCTACTTCTTCCAGCAGACCTTCGACAACAACGACTTCGGCTACGGCGCCGCCGTGGCCTGGGGCATCTTCCTCGTCGTCATCATCTTCTCGATCATCAACTGGCGGCTGGTGCAGCGCCGGGGCGAAGACTAGGAGGCCCCACCATGGCATCCCTCAAGGGTTCACGGCGCCGGGGCGCGGGTCTCCACCTCGTCCTGATCGCCGGTCTGCTGCTCTCGGTCCTGCCGTTCTACTGGGCCGTCATCATGTCGACGCACTCGTCGACCGAGATCTTCTCCTACCCGCCGAAGCTGCTGCCCGGCTCGCACTTCCTGGAGAACGCCCGCCATCTCTTCGACAACGTCGACTTCTTCGGGTCGATGGCCAACTCGCTGCTGGTGGCGGGCTCGGTGACCGTCCTGGTCCTGTTCTTCGACTCGCTCGCCGCGTTCGTCTTCGCCAAGTTCCGCTTCCCCGGCCGGCGCGTGCTGTTCGCGCTGATGATGGCCATCTTCATGGTCCCGGCCCAGCTCCAGGCCATCCCGCAGTTCGTCATCATGGCGAAGCTGGGCTGGATCGGCTCGATGACCGCGCTGATCGTGCCCGCGGCGGCCAACGCGTTCGGCATCTTCTGGATGCGCCAGTACATGAAGAGCGCCATCCACGACGAGCTGCTGGACGCCTCGAAGCTCGACGGGGCCGGCTTCCTGCGCCAGTACTGGCATGTGGCGCTCCCGGTCGTCAGGCCGGGTCTCGCCTTCCTCGGCATCTTCACCTTCATGGGCCAGTGGAACGACTACGCCTGGCCCCTGATCGCCCTCACCAATCCGGACAACGTGACGCTGCAGGTCGCGCTCTCCCAGCTCAACGGCGTCCACGGCACCACCGACTACGGAATGGTCATGACCGGCGCACTGCTCGCCCTCGTCCCCCTGCTGATCGTCTTCGCGATCGGCGCCCGGCAGATCATCGCGGACCTCGGCAAGGGGGCCATCCGCTGATGAGCGACCCGCTCCGCACGCTCCGCCCCTGGGAGTCCCCCGAGGTGACCTCCTGGGGGCGGCTGCCGATGAACGCGCTGGACCGCCGGGCGGGCGCCCTCTCGCTGGACGGCGACTGGCGTTTCCAGCTGCTGCCCTCCCCGGACGCCCCCGTCCACGCCGACTGGTCCAGCCAGCCGGTCCCCGGCGCCTGGACCGTCCAGGACACCGACGACCTGCCGCAGTACACCAACTTCGCGATGCCGTGGGCCGAGTTCCCGCCCGCCTCCCCCGCCGACAACCCCACGGGGGTGTACGAGCGGGAGGTGGACGTTCCCGCCGAATGGGCCGGGCGCCGGATCGTGCTCCAGGTCGGTGCCGCCGGGAGCGTGCTGCTGGTCCATGTGGACGGGCGGCCGGTGGGCGTCTCCAAGGACTCCCATCTCGCGGCCGAGTTCGACCTCTCGGCTGTCGTACGACCCGGTGGGCGCGCGGTGTTGCGGCTCACCGTCGTCAAGTGGTCCGACGCCTCGCACCTGGAGGACCAGGACCAGTGGTGGCACGCCGGGGTCACCCGCCCGGTCCTGCTCTACGCCACCGATCCGCTGCGGCTCGCCGACGTGACCGTGCGGACCCGGTCCGACGGCACACTGCGCGTCGACTGCCAGGTGCGGGACGCGGCGGGCGCGCTGCCCGCCGGCTGGTACGTCACCGGTGAACTGGACGGACTTCTCCTCACCCAGGACGCGGAGTTCGAGCGGTTCAAGGAGGAGGACGGGCGGGTCTCGGACTTCCTCGGCGAGGCCCGCCTCCGCACGGTCGTCACCGGCGTGCGCCCCTGGACCGCGGAGACACCCGTGCTCCACCCGCTGACCGTACGGCTGCACCGCGCCGACGGTTCGGTCGCCGACACCTCGCACCACCGCGTCGGCTTCCGCGAGGTCGAGATCCGCGGCCGGGACCTGCTCGTCAACGGCGAGCGCGTCTACATCAGGGGCGTCAACCGGCACGACTTCCATCCCCTGACCGGCCGCACGGTGTCGTACGAGGACATGCGCGCGGACCTCGTCACCCTGAAACGCTTCGGCTTCAACGCGATCCGCACGGCCCACTACCCCAACGACCCCTCCCTGCTCGACCTGGCCGACGAACTCGGCTTCTACGTGGTCGACGAGGCGGACATCGAGGCCCACGACCACGCGCACGAGATCGCCGACGACCCGCGCTACCTCGGCGCCTTCGTGGACCGCGTCTCCCGGATGGTGCTGCGCGACAAGAACCACCCCTGCGTCATCGTCTGGTCGCTCGGGAACGAGTCCGACCACGGCGCCAACCACGACGCCGCCGCGGGCTGGGTCCGCCGCCACGACCCCACCCGTCCCCTCCAGTACGAGGGCGCGGCCAAGCTCGACTGGGCCGGTGCGACGATCGCCTCCGACATCGCCTGCCCCATGTACGCGCCCCTGGAGGACTGCGTCGCGCACGCCCTCTCCGGCCGGCAGACCAAGCCGCTCATCCAGTGCGAGTACTCGCACGCCATGGGCAACAGCAACGGCACGCTCGCCGAGCACTGGGCGGCCATCGAGTCCACCCCCGGGCTTCAGGGCGGTTTCATCTGGGAGTTCTGGGACCACGGCATCCTTCAGCGCGTGAGCGACGGACGACCGGCCGGACGCGGCGGAGCCGGACTGTACGGCCACGGCGTCACCGCCCCGGGCCATCGCTGGGCCTACGGCGGCGACTTCGGCGAGGCGGTGCACGACGGGGCCTTCGTCGCCGACGGGGTGGTCTTCCCCGACCGCACCCCCAAGCCGGTGATGTTCGAGCACCGGGAGATCGCCGCGCCGGTCCGACTCACCTTCAGCGAAGGCGAGTTGAGGGTGAGCAACCATCAGCACTTCCGCGGTCTCGACTGGCTCGCCGCCGAGTGGCGGCTGTCCCTCGCGGACGGCGGCACCCGTGTCGCGCCGGCCGAACTGCCCGCCGTCGCCGCGGGTGGATCGGCCGTGGTCCCGATGCCGTTCCCCCTGCCCGCGGAGGGTGGCGAGGCCTGGCTGACGCTGCGGGTGACGACGGCCGGCGAGGAGGCGTGGGCGCCGCGGGGCACCGAGGTGTGCCTGCCGCAGGTGCGGTTGCGGGCCGCCGTCCCCACCACACCGGCCGGCCTGCCGGGCCCGCCCGTCGAGGTCGACGAGGACGGGCTGCTCGTCCATCCGCTGCTCACCGCCGCCCCCGTGCTCTCGTTGTGGCGGACCCCCACCGACAACGACGAACTGGGCGGCATGGCCGCGCGCTGGCGGGCCTGGGGGCTCGACGCGCCGCGGCGCGAGGTGCTCGACGTGCGGCGCCGGAACGCGGGCGTCACGGTGGTGTCCGCGTACGCGACCCTCGCCGGAGCCGTCCGGCACGAGCAGGTGTTCACCCGGTTCGAGGGCGGGATACGGATCGAGGAGACGGCCGAACTGCCGGAGGGGCTCACCGACGTACCGCGCGTCGGCTCCGTCTTCGAGACGGTCCCCGGGCTCGATCTCCTGGAGTGGTACGGACAGGGCCCCTGGGAGTCCTATCCGGACCGCAGCGCGGGCGCGCCCGTGGATCATCACGCGCTCGCCGTGGACGACCTGTTCACCCCGTATCTGCGGCCGCAGGAGAGCGGCGGGCGGCACGGTGTGCGCCGCTTCACGCTCTCGGCGCCGGACGCCACCGGCCTCGCGGTCACGCTGGACGAACCGCGTCAGGTGTCCGTGACCCGCTACCGCGCCGAGGATCTGGCCGCCGCCGCCCACCACGACGAGCTGGTGGCGCGGCCCGGCTGCGTCGTCCGGCTCGACGCCGCCCACCGGGGTCTCGGCACCGCCTCCTGCGGACCCGACACCTCGCCGCGCCATCTCGTCCGGCCCGGCACCCATCGCTGGTCCTGGACGCTGCGCCCGCTCTGACGCCGATCCCGCTCTCACCCCCTCGTCCCGATGGAGCAGACGTGACAGACAGGCGCACCTCGCACACCGGGACGCGGGCCGGGGTCTCCCCCCCGCGGGCGCGACGGGTGCGCCGACCGGGCGGCGCGACGCGGACCCCCGGCCCCGCGGCCCGCCTCACCCGCGCCCCGGTTCCACCGCCGCGGTCGCCGGGCGCCAGGAGATCCGTGCTCCCGGTCGTGAAGGGCGACGATCACGTGAACGACGACGATCAATGGGGGGCGGCCGTCGACCAGGGGCGGCGGAGGTGACGACCGGGGGCGGCGGAGGTGATCGCCACGGCTGAGGCGACGCGGCGGGCAGGGGCGGGTTCGGCTACGGGCTTCCCTCGGCCGACGGCCCCGCGGTCACCGCCGATGGCCCGCGACCGGGGTCCGCGCCGGTGACCGCGGGCGTACCCAGGTGATCGCGGGTGTACCCCGGTGATCGCGGGTGTACCCCGGTGATCGCTGGTGTTCGCGGGTGTTCGCCGGCGTGCCGGTGGCCTCCGGCCCGGACCACGGGATCAGGACGAAGGTCTGCCGCCGTCCGCCCCGACGGTTGTTGCGGACCCGTCCGCGCGGCATGCTGTGCGGGATACGGACGATCCGCCCCGCCCGGGGCCCGGCCCAGGGAGTCCGCCATCGCAGGCCGGCAGCGTGCCACCGACGAGGCGGGTCCCCGGGCGACCGGCGATCCGCTCCGGCCCTCCGGCCCCCGCCGGACGGATCTCCCGCCGCGCTCCCCGGCGACGGACCGCGGCGGCCGGACCGCGCGTGCCCCGCGGTCGGCGCCCGACCGGCTGCTCTCGGTGCTCGCCGCCTTCGACCACGAGCACCCGGCCCTGTGTCTCACCGACATCAGCCGCCGGGCCGGGCTCTCCCTCACCACCACGCACCGGCTGGTGGGCGCGCTCACCGGGTGGGGCGCCCTGGAACGCGACGAGGACGGCGCGTACCACGTGGGGCTGCGCCTGTGGGAGCTCGCGGCGCTCGCTCCGCGCGGCCTCGCGCTGCGGCAGGCCGCGCTGCCCTACCTGGAGGACCTGTACGAGGCCACGCACGAGAACGTGCAGATGGCGGTGCGCGACGGCGCCGAGGTCGTCTACATCGAGTGGCTGTCCGGACGCTCCGCGGTGGGCGTCCGCATCCAGGTCGGCGCGCGCTGGCCGCTGCACGCGACGGGCGTCGGGCTGGCCCTGCTCGCCCACGGCGATCCCGCGCTGCAGGAGTCCTACTGCCGTGGTCCGTTCGTCGCGTTCACCCCGTACACGATCACCGACGGGGAACGGCTGCGCCGCGAGCTGGCCGAGGTGCGCCGTACCGGTGTGGCGGTGAGCAGCCGCCAGGTCACCGACGACGCCGTGTCGGTGGCGGCCCCGGTGCGGCGGGCGGGCGGGGCCGTGGTCGCGGCGGTCTCGGTCGTGGTCCCCTGGCACGACGGCGGGGTCCCCGCGCTGGTCCCGGCGGTCCGGCTCGCGGCGCGCGGGATCTCACGGGCCCTGGGCTGGCAGCCGGGGCCTCCGGCCGGCGGAACGGGGGTGGCCGTTCCCCCGCCGGCCGCCCCGGAACCGTAGGACGACGGCCCGCCCGCCGCGGAACCCCGGACCCACCGCGGAAGCCGTACGCACCGGCACCCGGAACCCGGCCTGGTCCGGCCGGCAGGCCGGCAGCGCCCTCCGAGGGCCGTCTCCGTGTCTGGGCATTTCCCCCTTCATGCCGTGAACTCCCTTGTGGCGTAAGGAGTTTCTCGGTTCTACCTCTTGACGGTACGAGTGCCGGAGAGCACATTGGCCGACGCACTCTGAGAGCGCTCTCAGAGTGCGTCGGCAGCACCCGCGCACCCCCACCCCGTACCTGAGAGGCACCCATGCGTGAACCCTCCGGCACCCTCGTAAGACGCGGTCCCCTGCGGCGCACCGTCGTGGCCGTCCTCGGCACCCTGAGCCTGGTGGCGGCCGCCGCCGCGGCCGCCACCCTCCCCGCGAACGCGTCCGCGCCCACTCCCCCCTCCGGCTGGTCCCAGGTCTTCCTCGACGACTTCGACGGAGCGGCCGGAACCGGCGTCAACACCTCCAACTGGCAGTACGACACCGGGACCAGCTATCCGGGTGGCGCCGCCAACTGGGGGACCGGCGAGGTCGAGACGATGACCTCCAGCACCAACAACGTCGCCCTGGACGGCAACGGCAACCTGCTGATCACCCCGCGTCGGGACGCCTCGGGCAACTGGACCTCGGGCCGTATCGAGACCACCCGCACCGACTTCCGGCCACCGGCCGGCGGCAAACTGCGCGTCGAGTCACGGCTCCAGATGCCGAACGTGACCGGCGCCGCCGCCAAGGGCTACTGGCCCGCCTTCTGGGCGCTCGGCGCGCCCTACCGCGGCAACTACCAGAACTGGCCGGGCGTCGGCGAGCTCGACATCATGGAGAACGTCCAGGGCCTCAACACCGAGTGGGCCACGATGCACTGCGGCACCAACCCGGGCGGCCCCTGCAACGAGACGAGCGGCATCGGCGGCAACACCCCCTGCGCCGGCACCACGTGCCAGGCCGGCTTCCACACGTACGCGATGGAGTGGGACAGGTCCACGAGCCCCGAGGAGATCCGCTTCTACCTCGACGGCGTCAACTTCCACACGGTGCGGGCGAACCAGGTGGACGCGACGACCTGGGCGAACGCCACGAACCACGGCTACTTCATCATCCTGAACGTGGCGATGGGCGGCGGCTTCCCGGGCGCGTTCGGCGGCGGCCCCGACGCGGGTACGGTGCCGGGCCACCCGCTGGTGGTGGACTACGTCCAGGTGCTGCAGGCCAATGGGAGCGGTACCACACCGCCGCCGACCGGCAACCGGGACGCGTACAGCGCCATCCAGGCCGAGTCGTACGACAGCCAGTCCGGCACCGTCGCGGAAACCACCACCGACACCGGCGGCGGCCAGGACATCGGCTCGGTGGCGAACGGCGACTGGGCGCTCTACAAGGGCGTCAACTTCGGCTCCTCGGCGGCCGGGCAGTTCTACGCCCGGGTCGCGAGCGGCGCGGCGAGCGGCGTCAGCGGTCTGGTCGAGGTCCGCCTCGACAGCCGTACCAGCACGCCCGTCGGCAGCTTCGCGGTGGGCAACACCGGGGGCTGGCAGAGCTGGCGGACGGTCCCGGCCAACATCACCGGCGTCACCGGCACCCACGACGTCTACCTGACCTTCACCAGCGGCCAGGGCGCCGACTTCGTCAACGTCAACTGGTTCGACTTCGGCCACTGACGGGTGACACGGGCACCGCACGGTGCACGGACGACGAGGGGGCGGGCCGCGCGGTCCGCCCCCTCGGTCAGCTCAGCTCCGCCCGGAACGCCACCGGAGTCGTCCCCGTGTGCTGGTGGAAGAACTTCGAGAAGTTCGCCGAGTCCGGGAAGCCCACGGCGACCCCGATACGCCCGATGGGCATCTCGGTGTGCGCCAGCAGCCGCTTGGCCTCCAGGACCACCCGGTTGTCGATGAAGCCCTTCGGGGTGTGCCCGGTGGCGGCACGCACCGCGCGCACCAGGGTGCGCCGGGAGTAGCCCAGGGTGTCGGCGTACGCGCTGACGCTGTGGTTGGTGGCGAAGTCCTTCTCCACCGCGTCCCGGAAGCGGGTGAAGGTGGTGTCGGCCCGCTCCCGGTCGGCCTCCGCGGAGCTGGCCGCGAGGTGCGACAGGCGCAGCAGGAACGCGGTGAGGGAGTGCCGCAGGACGGCGGTGTGCAGGCTCAGCGGCAGGGTGGCCGTGTCGACGTACTCGCGCTCCAGCTGCGCCAGCGCGTGTTCCAGGGCGGCGAGCTGCTCGGGGTCGGGATGCAGCGACGGGGGCAGGTCGTAGCGGTAGAGGCCGGTCGCCTCGACGGTCGCCCGCGGCAGGAAGCCGGGCTGCATGCTCAGGACGGTGCCGCGGTAGCGGTCGGTGCGGGAGAAGCGGTGCACCTGGCCGGGGCGGATCCACAGGATGTCGCCCGCGCCCACCTCGTACTCGGCGAAGTCGATCATGTGCCGGACCGGTCCCTCGTGGAACAGCATCACGACGTGGAAGTCGATGCGGTGGACGCGCTCCAGCGGCGCGTCCACGTGCCAGGTGCGCCCCTCCCCCATCGCGCCGATCTGCATGCCGACGCCGGAGAGGCTCAGGTCGGCGGGGAAGGGGAAGGTCTTGATCCCGTCCTGGGGCTCCTCGCCCCCGGCACCGCCTTGGGTGGTTCTGTCTGCCATGTCCTTCTCGCGTCGGCTCGGTGCGGCACTGCGTGTCCCACTTTCACCGAAGGCTGACACAGGGGCACCTTTCCCGGCAAAAGTCAGACTTTTAAGTTTGAACGCGTCCGAGCAGTTGAGACGCTTCCCATGAGGACTTCTTGAAGATGAGCACGCAGCAGAGCCCCCAGACACCGGACCGCTCCCCCGACGGACTCGAGTGGACCGAACTCGACCGGCGTGCCGTCGACACCGCCCGTCTCCTGGCGGCGGACGCCGTGCAGCAGGTCGGGAACGGCCACCCGGGCACGGCGATGAGCCTCGCTCCGGCCGCGTACACGATCTTTCAGAAGGTGATGCGGCACGACCCCGCCGACCCGGAGTGGACCGGCCGCGACCGCTTCGTCCTCTCCCCCGGTCACACCTCGCTGACCCTTTACACCCAGCTCTTCCTGTCCGGCTACGAGCTGAGCCTCGACGACCTGAAGGCGTTCCGCACGCACGGCTCGAAGACGCCGGGCCACCCCGAGTACGGGCACACCGCGGGCGTCGAGACGACCACCGGCCCGCTCGGCCAGGGTGTCGCGAACGCGGTGGGCATGGCCATGGCCGCCCGCTACGAGCGCGGCCTGTTCGACCCGGAGACCCCCCGGGGCGAGTCCCCCTTCGACCACACGATCTGGGCGATCGTCTCGGACGGCGACCTGGAGGAGGGCATCTCCGCCGAGGCCTCCTCGCTCGCGGGCCACCAGAAGCTCGGCAACCTCGTCTTCCTCTACGACGACAACCACATCTCCATCGAGGGCGACACCGCGACCGCCTTCTCCGAGGACGTCCTCGGGCGCTACGAGGCGTACGGCTGGCACGTGCAGCGGATCGAGCCCACCGCGGACGGGGACGTCGACGTGCGCGCCCTGCACACGGCCCTGCGGGCCGCGCAGGCCGAGACCGGGCGCCCCTCGATCATCGCGATGCGCACGATCATCGCCTGGCCGGCCCCGAACGCGCAGAACACCGAGGCCTCCCACGGCTCCGCGCTCGGCGCCGACGAGATCGCCGCCACCAAGCGGGTGCTGGGCTTCGACCCCGAGCAGACCTTCCAGGTCGACGCCGACGTGCTCGCGCACGCGCGGACCGCCCTCGACCGGGGTGCCGAGGAGCACGCCGCCTGGGACAAGCGGATCGCCGAGTGGCGCGCCGCACAGCCCGAGCGCGCGAAGCTCTTCGACCGCGTCGTCGCCGGCCAGCTGCCCGAGGGCTGGGAGACCGCGCTGCCGGTGTTCGAGCCCGGTACCTCCGTCGCGACCCGTGCCGCCTCGGGCAAGGTCCTGCAGGCGCTCGGCGGTGTGCTCCCCGAGCTGTGGGGCGGCTCGGCCGACCTCGCGGGCTCGAACAACACCACCATCGACAAGACCTCCTCCTTCCTGCCGGAGGGCAACCCGCTGCCGGAGGCCGACCCGTACGGCCGCACCGTCCACTTCGGCATCCGTGAGCACTCGATGGCCGCGGAGATGAACGGCATCGCGCTGCACGGCAACACCCGCATCTACGGCGGCACCTTCCTCGTCTTCTCCGACTACATGCGCAACGCCGTCCGGCTGTCCGCGCTGATGCAGCTGCCCGTCACCTACGTCTGGACCCACGACTCCATCGGGCTGGGCGAGGACGGTCCCACCCACCAGCCGGTCGAGCACCTCGCCTCGCTGCGCGCCATCCCCGGCCTGAACGTCGTGCGCCCGGCCGACGCCAACGAGACGACGGTCGCCTGGGCGGAGATCCTCCGCCGGCACGCCACGAACCCGGCACCGCACGGCCTCGCCCTCACCCGTCAGGGCGTACCCGTCTACGAGGTCAACGCCGAGGCCGCGAAGGGTGGTTACGTGCTGCGTGAGGCGTCCACCGGGACGCCGGACGTGGTGCTGGTGGCCACCGGCTCCGAGGTGCACCTCGCGGTGGAGGCGCGCGAGCTGCTGGAGGCCGAGGGGGTCGGCACCCGGGTGGTGTCGATGCCGTCCGTCGAGTGGTTCGAGGAGCAGCCCGCCGAGTACCGGCAGAGCGTGCTTCCGCCGTCCGTGAAGGCCCGCGTGGCGGTCGAGGCGGGCATCGGCCTGACCTGGTACCGGTACGTCGGTGACCACGGACGCATTGTCTCCCTGGAGCACTTCGGTGCCTCCGCCGACGCCAAGACCCTGTTCGCCGAGTTCGGCTTCACCGCCGAGAACGTCGCCGCCGCCGCGCGGGAATCCCTCGCCGCCGCCCGCGGTTGATCCGATCGCACCAAGGAAGATGATCACTGTGACCGAAGCAGCCGCGACCGCGGTTACCCTCAAGCGCCTCTCCGACGAAGGCGTGTCCATCTGGCTGGACGACCTCTCCCGCAAACGCATCGCGTCCGGCAACCTCGCCGAACTCGTCGCGACCAGGCACGTGGTCGGTGTCACCACCAACCCGTCCATCTTCCAGGCCGCCATCGGCTCCGGAGCGGGCTACGAGGAGCAGCTGGCCGAGCTCGCCGTGCGCGGGGTGACGGTCGACGAGGCCGTCCGGATGATGACCACGGCCGACGTCCGCGCCGCCGCCGACATCCTGCGCCCGGTGTACGACGCGACCGGCGGCCGCGACGGCCGGGTCTCGATCGAGGTCGACCCGCGCCTGGCCCACCACACCGTGGCGACGGTCGCCGAGGCCAAGCAGCTGGCCTGGCTGGTGGACCGCCCGAACGTGATGATCAAGATCCCGGCGACCGAGGCGGGCCTCCCCGCGATCACCGAGGTCATCGGCCTCGGCATCAGCGTCAACGTCACGCTGATCTTCTCGCTGGAGCGCTACCGCGCGGTGATGGACGCCTACCTGGCCGGACTGGAGAAGGCCCGGGCCGCCGGCGTCGACCTCGCCGGCGTCCACTCCGTCGCCTCCTTCTTCGTCTCCCGCGTCGACAGCGAGATCGACAAGCGGCTGGCGAAGGTCGGCACCGACGAGGCGCTGGCCCTCAAGGGCCGGGCCGCGCTGGCCAACGCGCGGCTCGCCTACGAGGCCTACGAGGACGTCTTCGGCGCGGACCGCTGGACGGCCCTCGCCACGGCGGGCGCCAACAGGCAGCGGCCCCTGTGGGCCTCGACCGGCGTCAAGGACCCGGCCTACAAGGACACGCTCTACGTCGACGAGCTGGTCGCGCCGGGCACGGTCAACACCATGCCGGAGGCGACGCTCGACGCCACCGCCGACCACGGCGACATCCACGGCGACGCGGTGACCGGCGGCTACGCCCAGGCGCGCGCCGACCTCGCCGCCGTGGAGCGGCTCGGGATCTCGTACGACGAGGTCGTCAAGCAGCTGGAGGACGAGGGCGTCTCCAAGTTCGAGGCCGCGTGGGGCGATCTGCTCGACGCGGTGCAGGTCTCGCTGAGCGGGAAGGGAGTACAGGGGGAATGACCAGGAATGAAGCGCTTCCCGACGGTGCCCCGCAGGATGCGTCCGCCACGCCGGAGGGATCCGGTGACCAGGCCGTGGAACCGGGTGCTGTGAAGGCCGCGCCCGGGCCCGGCCCGGCGGCCCCGGCGGACCCCGACGACTGGGACAACCCGCTGCGCGACCCGCGCGACCGCCGGCTGCCGCGGATCGCGGGCCCGTCCGGTCTCGTCATCTTCGGTGTCACCGGCGACCTGTCCCGCAAGAAGCTGATGCCGGCCGTGTACGACCTCGCCAACCGGGGTCTGCTGCCGCCGGGTTTCTCGCTCCTCGGGTTCGCCCGGCGCGAGTGGGAGGACCAGGACTTCGCCCAGGTCGTCCACGACTCGGTGCGTGAGCACGCGCGGACGGAGTTCCGTGAGGAGGTCTGGCAGCAGCTCGCCGAGGGCATGCGGTTCATCCCGGGCGACTTCGACGACGACACCGCGTTCAAGCAGCTGCGCGAGGCCGTGCAGGAGCTGGACGCCTCCCGGGGCACCAGCGGCAACTACGCCTTCTATCTGTCGGTCCCGCCGAAGTTCTTCCCCAAGGTGGTCCAGCAGCTGAAGAAGCACGGGCTGGCGGACGCCCCGGAGGGCTCCTGGCGGCGCGCGATCATCGAGAAGCCGTTCGGCCACGACCTGGCCAGCGCGCGGGAGCTGAACGCGATCGTGCACGAGGTGTTCGACCCGGAGCAGGTGTTCCGGATCGACCACTACCTCGGCAAGGAGACCGTCCAGAACATCCTGGCGCTGCGCTTCGCCAATCAGATGTACGAGCCGATCTGGAACCGGTCGTACGTCGACCACGTACAGATCACCATGGCCGAGGACATCGGCATCGGCGGCCGGGCCGGCTACTACGACGGCATCGGCTCGGCCCGTGACGTCATCCAGAACCACCTCCTCCAGCTGATGGCGCTCACCGCGATGGAGGAGCCCATCGCCTTCGACGTCGAGTCGCTGCTGACGGAGAAGCTGAAGGTCCTGAAGTCGGTCAGGCTCCCGGAGAACCTGGGCGAGCACACGGTGCGCGGGCAGTACGCGGCGGCCTGGCAGGGCGGCGAGCGGGTACGCGGCTATCTGCAGGAGGACGGCATCGACCCCGCGTCGAAGACCGACACCTACGCGGCCGTCAAGGTGGAGATCGACAACCGCCGCTGGGCGGGCGTCCCCTTCTACCTCCGGACCGGCAAGCGTCTGGGCCGGCGGGTCACCGAGATCGCGGTGGTCTTCCAGCGCGCCCCGCACTCCCCCTTCGACTCGACGGCCACCGAGGAGCTGGGCCAGAACGCGATCGTCATCCGTGTCCAGCCCGACGAGGGCATGACGGTCCGCTTCGGTTCGAAGGTGCCGGGTACCTCCATGGAGATCCGGGACGTCTCGATGGACTTCGCCTACGGCGAGTCGTTCACCGAGTCCAGCCCGGAGGCGTACGAACGGCTGATCCTGGATGTCCTGCTCGGCGACGCCAATCTCTTCCCCCGTCATCAGGAGGTGGAAGAGTCCTGGAAGATCCTCGACCCCATCGAGGAGCACTGGGAGACGCACGGCAAGCCCGCGCAGTACCCCTCGGGCAGCTGGGGTCCGAAGGAAGCCGACGAGATGCTCGCACGAGACGGACGGAGCTGGCGCAGGCCATGAAGATCGACCTGACCGACACCACGGCAAGCAAGATCAACAAGGCGCTCGTACAGGGACGCCGGGCCATCGGCACTCCCGCGGTGGGCATGGTCCTGACCATGGTCATCGTCACCGACGAGGAGAACGCCTACGACTCGATCAAGGCCGCCGAGGAGGCATCGCGCGAACACCCCTCGCGCACCCTGGTCGTCATCAAGCGGCACGCCCGCTCCCCGCGCGACCGCACCAACTCGCACCTCGACGCCGAGATCCGGGTGGGCGCCGACGCCGGCACCGGTGAGACGGTGGTCCTGCGGACCTACGGCGAGGTGTCCGACCACGCCGACTCCGTCGTGCTGCCCCTGCTGCTGCCCGACGCGCCCGTCGTCGTCTGGTGGCCGGTGGACGCGCCCGACGTGCCCGCCAAGGACCCGCTGGGTGCTCTCGCGCAGCGCCGCATCACCGACATGTACGCCGTCGAGGCCCCGCTCGTGGCCCTGGAGTCCCGGGCTTCCTCGTACGCGCCGGGCGACACCGACCTGGCCTGGACACGGCTGACCCCGTGGCGCTCGATGCTGGCCGCCGCGCTCGACCAGGCCCGTACGAAGGTGACCTCGGCCGCCGTCGAGAGCGAGGCCGACAACCCGAGCGCCGAACTGCTGGCCCGCTGGCTGGGCGCCCGGCTCGGCGTCCCGGTCGAACGCGTCGTCACCGCCGGTCCGGTGGTCACCGCCGTACGGCTCGGCACGGCGGGCGGCGAGATCGTCATCGACCGCCCCGAGGGACCGCTGGCCACCCTGACCCTGCCCGGACAGCCCCCGCGCACCCTCGCCCTGAAGGTGCGCAGCACGTCCGAACTGATCGCCGAGGAACTGCGCCGGCTCGACGCCGACGAGATGTACGCCGTCGCCCTGCGGGGCGAGGGCACCAAGGAGACCTCCCGTCATGCCTGACACCCCCAAGCTCACACGACGTCCGGAGTGGGTGGCCCTTGAGGACCACCGCGCGGACGGCATGCTCCACACGGGGCTGCGGGACCTGTTCGCCGCCGACCCCGACCGCGCCGAACGGTATGTCGTGCGGGTCGGTGACCTGCTCATCGACTACTCCAAGCACCTGATCACGGACGAGACCCTCGCCCTGCTCCAGGAACTCGCGGTCGCGACGGACGTGTTCGGGTTGCGGGACGCGATGTTCCGTGGTGAGAAGATCAATTCGACCGAGGGGCGTGCGGTGTTGCACACCGCGTTGCGTGCGGCGCGGGGTGCGGTGGTGGAGGTCGACGGGGAGGATGTGGTCCCCGGGGTGCATGCGGTGCTGGAGCGGATGGCGGGGTTCGCCGAGCGGGTGCGTTCGGGTGAGTGGACGGGTCATACCGGGCGGCGGATCAGGAATGTGGTGAACGTCGGGATCGGCGGGTCCGATCTGGGGCCGGCGATGGCGTACGACGCGTTGCGGGCGTTCACCGACCGTGGTCTGGTGGTGCGGTTCGTGTCGAACGTGGACGGGGCGGATCTGCACGAGGCGGTGCGGGATCTGGATCCGGCGGAGACGCTGTTCATCGTGGCGTCGAAGACGTTCACGACGATCGAGACGATCACGAACGCGACGTCGGCGCGGGCGTGGCTGCTGTCGGGGCTGAAGGCGGGTCCGGAGGCGGTGGCGCGGCATTTCGTGGCGTTGTCGACGAACGCGGGGAAGGTGTCGGACTTCGGGATCGACACGGACAACATGTTCGAGTTCTGGGACTGGGTGGGGGGCCGGTACTCGTTCGATTCGGCGATCGGTCTGTCGTTGATGATCGCGATCGGTCCGGAGCGTTTCGGGGAGATGCTGGAGGGGTTCCGGCTGGTCGACGAGCATTTCCGTTCGGCTCCGGCGGAGGCGAACGCGCCGTTGCTGATGGGGCTGCTGGGGATCTGGTACGGGAACTTCCATGACGCGCAGTCGCACGCGGTGCTGCCGTACTCGCATTATCTGAGCCGGTTCACGGCGTATCTGCAGCAGTTGGACATGGAGTCGAACGGGAAGTCGGTGGACCGGCGGGGTGAGCCGGTGGGCTGGCAGACGGGTCCGGTGGTGTGGGGCACGCCGGGGACGAACGGGCAGCACGCGTACTACCAGTTGATCCATCAGGGCACGAAGCTGATCCCGGCGGACTTCATCGGGTTCGCGAACCCGGTCGGGGAGCTGGAGGAGGGGCTGGCCGCGCAGCACGACCTGCTGATGGCGAACTTCTTCGCGCAGACCCAGGCGCTGGCGTTCGGCAAGACGCCGGAGGAGGTCCGTGCGGAGGGGGTGCCCGAGGAACTCGTCGCGCACAAGACGTTCCGGGGCGACCACCCCACGACCACGATCCTGGCCCGGGAGCTGACTCCCTCGGTCCTGGGCCAGCTCATCGCGCTGTACGAGCACAAGGTGTTCGTCCAGGGCGCGGTCTGGGACATCGACTCCTTCGACCAGTGGGGCGTCGAACTCGGCAAGGTCCTCGCCAAACGCATCGAACCCGCCCTCACCGACGGCACCCCCGTCCCCGGCCTCGACCCCTCCACCGCCGCCCTCGTGGCCGCGTACCGCACTCTCCGGAAGAAGTGAACGACATGACCGCGATGCAACTGGGTCTCATCGGCCTCGGCAAGATGGGCGGCAACATGCGCGAGCGGATCCGCCGCGCAGGCCACACCGTCATCGGATACGACCGCAACCCGGAACTCGCCGATGTCCACAGCCTCGAAGAACTCGTGGGCGCGCTCGAAGCCCCCCGCGTGGTGTGGGTGATGGTCCCGGCCGGCGCCGCCACCCAGTCCACCATCGACCAACTCGGCGACCTCCTCGAACCCGGCGACACCGTCGTCGACGGCGGCAACTCCCGCTGGACCGACGACGAGAAGCACGCCGACGAACTCGCCGCCAAGGGCATCGGCTTCGTCGACGCCGGCGTCTCCGGCGGCGTCTGGGGCCTGCAGAACGGCTACGCCCTCATGGTCGGCGGCGACGCCGAGAACGTCGCCCGCGTCCAGCCCGTCTTCGACGCCCTCAAGCCCGAAGGCGACTCCGGCTTCGTCCACGCCGGCAAGGTCGGCGCCGGCCACTTCTCCAAGATGGTCCACAACGGCATCGAGTACGCCATGATGCAGGCCTACGCCGAGGGCTGGGAACTCCTGGAGAAGGTCCACTCCGTCACCGACGTCCGCGAGGTCTTCCGCTCCTGGCAGGAAGGCACCGTCATCCGCTCCTGGCTCCTCGACCTCGCCGTCAACGCCCTCGACGACGACGAACACCTCGACAAACTCCGCGGCTACGCCGACGACTCCGGCGAAGGCCGCTGGACCGTCGAGGCCGCCATCGACAACGCCGTACCCCTCCCCGCGATCACCGCCTCCCTCTTCGCCCGATTCGCCTCCCGCCAGGACGACTCCCCGCAGATGAAGATGATCGCCGCACTCCGCAACCAGTTCGGCGGCCACGCCGTCGAGTCCGCGGAGTAGGGCCGGGCCATGGGCGACCTCATACTCGTCCGCCACGGCGAGACCGAGTGGACCCTGTCGGGCCGGCACACCAGCTGGACCGATCTGCCGCTCACCGGCCACGGCGAGGAACAGGCCAAGTCCCTCGCGCCGTTCCTCGCCGGGCGGTCCTTCGCGCAGGTGTTCACCAGTCCCCTCGACCGGGCGGTCCGTACCGCGGAACTCGCGGGCCTGACAGGGCTGGTGACCGACGACGAGCTGCACGAGTGGGACTACGGGGGCTACGAGGGGATCACCACCCGCGCCATCCACCGGACCCGGCCCGACTGGGTCCTGTGGGAGGACGGGGTGCCGCCCGGCCCGGACGGTCACCCCGGCGAATCTCCGCGGGAGGTGGGCGAGCGCGCCGACCGGGTCCTGTCCCGCGTGGACGCGGCGCTCCAGGACCACCCCGGTGACGTGGTCCTGGTGGCCCACGCGCATTTCCTCCGGGTGCTGACGGCCCGTCGGCTCGGCCTCGCGCCGGACGCCGGACGCCTCTTCCAGCTCTCGACGGGAACCGTCAGCCGGCTGTCCACCGAACACGGGCACCCGGTGATCGCCGAGTGGAACGCCACCGGAACTTCTGCGCCGGTCCGCTAGTTTCTACGGTGCTGTAGAAAACGAGGAGGTCCGGTCCGCCCGCGGGCGGACCGGACCTCTCCCAACGTATGGAGTTCTCATGGCTCTGTGGGACCGCGTCAAGGAATCCGCGTCGACGATGCAGACCCAGCTCGTGGCGAAGAAGAACGATCTCAAGAGCGGGGCCTTCCGCGACGCGAGCATGGCGATGTGCGCGCTCGTCGCCGCGGCCGACGGGTCGGTCGATCCGTCCGAGCGGCAGCGCGTCGCCCAGCTCATCGCCACGAACGAGGTGTTGCAGAACTTCGACGCCGACGACCTGCGCCGCCGCTTCGACGACAACCTGAACAAGCTGACCGCCGACTTCGCCTTCGGCAAGGTCAGCGTCCTCCAGGAGGTCGCCAAGGCCAAGAAGAAGCCCGCCGAGGCGCGTGCCGTCATCCAGATCGGCATCGTGATCGGCGGCGCCGACGGCGACTTCGACAAGACCGAGCAGGCCGTGGTCAGGGAGGCGTGCTTCACGCTCGACCTGCCGCCGCACGAGTTCGACCTGTAGGAGCCAGCCGCCGGGTTCTGGTCGCGTCGCCCGACGTGGGCCGGGACCGGCGTCCTGGCCGGGACCCGCCGTCCTGGCCGGGGCGCGGCGGCGCCCGCACTCCCGCCACCCGTCACCCGGTCCGGGCGGCGGCCCCGGCGGCGCGTGAACGGCTCAGGTGCCGCGCGACGACCGCTTGCGCCACCTCACGAACTCCTTCTCCGGATCGCCGGTGCAGGACCAGGGCGAACGGCTGGCGCGCGGCCCCACCATCCGGAAGAGCGGGCCCGCCAGTTCCGGCAGACCGGCGTAACAGGCGGCGTGCGCCAGGTAGTTGAAGTGCCGCACCTCGTCGGGCGCGGGCGGCCCCTCGGCGCGTGCGGTGAGCCAGCGCTGCCAGCTCCGCCGTACGTCACCGACGGCCTCGTCGTGGTTCCAGTGCCGGTCGAACCCGTCGGGTGTGTCCCGCCGTCCGCTCGCCTCCTCCCGTACGGCGCGGTACTCCGCCACGCGCGCGACCTGCAGCAGCACCGGCAGCGCGGAGCCCGCCGGGGCGACGGCCGCCGCGTCCCGCGCGAAGTCGTACATGAGGTCGTGCGACCCGTGCCAGCGCGCCGAGTAGTACCGCAGCACCTGCAGGTGCCCGTCCACGCTGTACGGATCACGGGCGTGCAACTCGTCCCACCAGCGCCCGAGTTCCTGGCGGCGCACTCCCGTGGGATAGAGCCGGGCGACGGAGATGAGACAGATCCAGGGCGTGGGGTCGTCCGGGTAGGCCTCGGCGCCCTGGAGGCAGGCCATCACGGCCTGGTCGACGCGACGCCGTTCGACCGGGGCGCCCCCGCCCGCCGGGCCGGCGAGGTGGAAGGCCCGGGCCACCTCGGTCGCCGCCCGCAGCACCAGGGCGTCGCCGCCCCGGGGTTCGGCGGCCAGCCAGGACTCCACCGAGGAGTTGTCCACACAGGCCGCCGCCAGTACCCGCATACGGTGGCCGCGCACGGGCCACGCGGGGCCGGTGGCCCGCAACAGGTCGCGCAGGCTCTGCCAGCGGCCGACGGCGATGTCCTGGCGCGCGGAGCTGAGGAGCGTGTCTCCGCCGTCGGGGTCGAAATCGGGAGTGAAGCGGTCTCTCGCCATGCGGGCTCTCTCAGAAGTCGGTGGGGAGACCTTTGTGGAGAAAGGACCGCTCGACCGCCGTCACCACCGTGTCGGACGAACCCAGGGCTCCGGTTGGAAGAGCCCTCTGCCCCTGTCGTCGTTCATGGATGCGCTGCTTCGGTTGTCCGACGGCCGCTGTTGTCGGCCGTCGATGGCTCCGCAGGAGGTGTTCCGCAGGTGGTGTGATGATAGCGGTGGTGTTTGGCGTTTCAATGTCAACTCGTCGGTAACATCCGCTGGGCAGGAGACCGAGGGGCCGTGACCTGCCCCGCGAACCGGGCCGGCGCGGCGGCGGGGCCGAGAACACCTCCCCGCCGCCCCCCGTCGCCCGGGTCCCCGACTCGCCGTCGCCACCGTGGACTTGGGTGTTCCTTGGTGAACACCGCCCCTGGCCCCGGTTGACAGCCGGTGTCGGACGGCAAGAACATCGGGCCGGGACCGAGCGCGGGACCACGGCCGTCATCACGGCGGAGGCGGCGCGCGACGGCGCGGCCGCACGGAGCCGCTCCGCGCACCCCGGCCGGATTCAGGGGCGGCCGGGATGCGCGGAGCTCCCGCCGATCCTCGTGCGGCGGACACCGGCAGACACAGGCGGGCCCCGCAGCCCGCCACCGGTCGGACGGCGCGGTCAGTGTGCGCGGGGCACGCCGTAGGCGCGCTCCACGTGCAGGCGCAGCACGAGCCGCCGGTCGCGGACCATCGCGGCGCGGTAGTCGTCCCAGTCGGGGTGCTCGCCCATCAGGTCCCGGTAGAGCCGGACAAGCTCCTCGACGGTCTCGTCGTGCGGGTCCGCGGCCACCGGCGTGAGCTCGGCGGCGCCTTCGGCGACCGTGTAGGCCCAGCGGTCGTCGCTGGTCACATGGTACGACGCGCGTGGGTCCCGGCGCAGGTTCCGGGTCTTGGCGCGGTCGTCCGTGAGGGAGACCCGGACCACCCTCTCGTCGGGACTGTAGGCATGGACCACGTTCGAGAGCTGGGGGCGGCCGTCCCTCTTGAGGGTGGTGAGCACCCCGCCCTTGTACTCGGAGAGCAGCTTGAGCAGTGCGTCCTGTGTCGCGTCCTCAGTCATACCGGGATCAACCCTCCGGAGCGGATCGTCATTCCCCGGCCGCCGAGTGGTAGACACTGTCTACGCCCGGCTGGTAGACCATGTCCATGGACGAACGGGAGACCGGACTCAAGGCCCGACTGGTCGATGCCGGCGTCGCTCTGGTGGGCGAGGAGGGGGCACAGGCGCTGACCCTGCGGGAGATCGCCCGGAGGGCGGGGGTCTCGCACGGGGCGCCGCGCCGCTACTTCCCGACCCATCTGGAACTGCTGTCGGCCATCGCACGGAGGGGCTTCGCCGACCTCGGGGCCCGGGTGACCGAGGCGGTCGGCGACGGCGGCGCGAGCCCCCGCGCGCAGCTCACCGCTCTCGGACGGGTCTACCTGGACTTCGCCATGTCCCGCCGCGGCATGTACGAACTGATGTTCCGTCACGACCTGCTGGAGAGCGGGCGGCTGGGGCTGCGGGAGACGAGCCTGCCGCTGTTCGGGCTGCTGGTCGATCTCGTCGGCCGGGCGAGGCCCGGGACCGAGGCGCGGTTCACCGCGGGGGCCCTGTGGGCGAACCTGCACGGCATCGCCCAGCTGTGGAGCTGGGGCAGCCTCCAACTCGGCACCGGCACGGCGGACTTCGTACCCCTGCTGCGGGCCGCGCTGGAGGCGCACCTCGGACCGGAGGAGGCGTGAGACGGCCCGGCCCGGCGGTCGGCCGCCGCCTCACGCTCACGAGCAGCGTGGTCGCGGCCGTGATCGTCGCCCTGGACGGCACCGTTCTGACGGTCGCGCAGCCCACCCTGCGACGGGACTTCGGCGCCCGAGCCGCCCGGCGAACACCAACAGACCCGCCACCGCGATGAGATAGCCGGTGCTGGTCCACTGGACCCGTACGAGGGACCCCCGGCATCGACTGGGTCATCGGACTACGGGTCGCCCAGGGAGTATTCGGCGCGCTGCTGCAACCCGCCACGCTCGGCATGCTGCGCGCCGTCTACCCACCCGACCGGATCGGCCGGCCCATCGCCCTGCGGACCAGTGCCATCGGACTCGCGGCCGCCGCCGGTCCGGTCCTCGGCGGGGCGCTGGTCGGCCCGTTCGGCCGGCGGGCCGTCTTCTTCCTCGACGTCGTGCCCGCGCCGGCCCTCGGCGGGTCGGCATTCGCCGTCCGGGAACCGGCGCGCTCCCCCGCTCCCGCGGCCCGCCTCGACCTGCCCGGGGCCTGCCTGCTCGCGGTGGCCCTGGCCTGTCTGGTCCGCACACCGGTCGGGGTCCCGGGGACCGGCTGGACGGCCGGGAGCACAGCGGGGCTGGTGGTGGCGGTGTTCGCGGCGGCCGTGTTCGTGCGCGACGAACGCCGTACCGCGAACCCGCTGCTGCCGCCCGGGGTGCTGGGTTCCGCGACCGTCGGCGCGGCCCTGGGCATTCTGGTGGCGGCCTCCGCGGCGATGTCCGGCGCGGTGTTCGCGCGCAGTTGCCTCCTCCAGGAGGTGCTGGGCCTCGATCCGCTGGAGACCGGCCTGCGGGCCCTGCCCGCGGCCGTCGCGATGGTGCTCGGCGCGCCCGCGGCGGCCCTCCTCATGCGCCGCTTCGGGGCTCGCCGGACGACTCCGGCCGCGCTCTGCGTCCTCGCGACGGGGGTCCTGCTGCTGTCGCGGACCGGCCGGGAGTCCACGGCGGTGTCCCTCGGGACCGGTTTCCTCCTGCTGAGCGCCGGTTTCGCCGCGGCGACGGTCGTGGTGCGGCACGTGCGCGCGGAGTCGGCGGGGGTCGCGGGCGGTCTCCAGCAGACGGCCATGAATGTGAGGCCCACACTGGGAGTTGCCGCGGCGGCCGTACTGATGCCCCTCTCGGGCGATGTCAGGACGGGTCCCGCTCTCACGTTCCTGGCAACCGTGGCCGTCGCCGCGATGCCCCTCACCCTGTGGCTGCCGGGACGTGAGGGCCGCCGACCCGCGGGCCGGCCTGCCCCGCGGCGGTCGCGGGAACTCCGTACGGGACGATGAACACGAGACGGCGGTCCATGAGCCGCAGTGCGGAGGAGAGCGATGGGACACCTGCGACATGAGGTCGATCCGGCCGAGGTCGGCCTCGACCCGAAGGCGCTGGCCCGGCTGGACCAGCACTTCGCCCACCTGGTCGACGACCACCGGCTGCCCGGTTGCCTGGTGGCCGTGTCCCGGCACGGCCGGGTCGCACACCTCGCGACGCACGGATGGCGCGACCGCGCGGCGGGGCTCCCGGTCGAGACCGACACGCTGTGGCGGATCTACTCGATGACCAAGCCGGTCACCTCGGTGGCCGCGCTGATGCTCCTCGAAGAGGGCCACTTCGGGCTGGACGACCCGGTGGCCCGATTCCTGCCGGCCTTCGCCGCACCGCGGGTGTACCTCGACGGCTCGGGCGCCGGCACCCGGACCCGTCCGGCCGAGCACGAGATGACGATCCGTCAGCTGCTGACCCACACCTCCGGCCTGACGTTCGGCTTCTACCACTCCCACCCGGTCGACGCCCTCTACCGCGACGCCGGTCTGGAGTCGTCGGTGGCGCCGGGCACGGATCTCGCCGGAACCTGCGAGGTGTACGCCGGTCTGCCGCTCCAGTTCGAGCCCGGCACCGAGTGGAACTACTCGGTGTCCACCAACGTCCTGGGCCGGCTCGTGGAGGTGGTGTCCGGCCAGGACCTCGACGTCCACCTCGCCGAGCGGATCTTCCGTCCGCTCGGCATGACGGACGCCGGGTTCTGTGTCACGGACGAGCAGGCCGGGCGGCTCGCCGAGCTCTACGGGGAGGACTCCGAGGGGCGGCTCGCCCCGATCACCGGGCTCCCGCTGCGCGGCAGGCCGCGCTTCCTGTCCGGGAGCGGCGGCATGGTGGCCACCGCGCACGACTACCACCGCTTCATGGAGATGCTCCGGCGTCGCGGGGAACTCGACGGTGTCCGGCTGCTGAAGCCGGAGACGGTGGACACGATGACCGCCAACCACCTGCCGGGAGGCGCCGACCGGCGCACCTTCGGCAGCCCGCTGCACCGCGAGCCCGGCAACGCGGGCCTGGGCTTCGGCCTGGGCGTCTCCGTCGTCGTGGACCCGGGGATCACCCGCTCCCCCTCCGCCGAGGGCGCGTTCGGGTGGAGCGGGGTGGCCGGTACGACCTTCTGGGTCGACCCGCGCCGGGACCTGACCGTGCAGTTCTTCACCCAGGTCCGCCCGGCGGGGTCCCACTCCCACTACCCCGAACTGAAGCGGCTCGTGCACGAGGCCGTGCAGGACTGACCCGGCTCACTCGGTCCTCAGGGTGAACTCCACCCCGTCCCGGGCGAGTTCGTCGAGCCACTGTGCGGAGCGGGCCGCCGTCCCGGCGGCCCGGCACAGACCCGGGGGCAACGAGCCGTCGAGGATGTGCCGGACACCGAGGGCGAGGGTGCGGGAGACGCAGCGCGCCATGGCGCTCTCGTCCGCGGTGCCTTCGAGGTCGAGGAGGTAGCGGCCGGACCACTCGGTGCCCGGCTCGCCCCGCACGTCCAGCGAGACCACGAGGACGACGCGGTCGCGGTCCGTGTCCGTCGTCGGGTGGGCCGCCGCGAGTTCCCGGGCGAGGTCCGCGATCCGCCGGTCGTCGCCCGTCCTCAGCTCGGCGAAGACGGCGTCCCAGGCCCGCAGCCAGCCGTCCAGGCGGAGCGTGCCCCGGACGAACGTCTCCGGTGTCCAGGCGTCGGGGAGGCCGTACTGCCGGACGAAGGGCACGCTGTCCCGGTTGGGATAGACCTCGAAGGTCTCGCCGTCGACGAGCTGGGGCCGGGTCGCCTCCCAGGGACGCTCCACCGTGACGGGCACACCGTCCTCGATGTGGCGGGCCGGTGCGCGCAGGGCGCCCAGGACGCCGGCCGGCGCCCAGCTGAAGCGGTACCTGAAGTCGTCGGGCACCGCCGGGACACCGCCGCAGAAGGACGTGAGGCGGTACGAGGCGGCCGTACCGTCCCCGATCGCCCGGCGGGCCCGGTCGACCAGACTCTGCGCGAAGAGGTGGTCGACACCCGGGTCAAGCCCGCACTCCGTCAGCACCACCGTGCCGGCCGCCGTCGCCGCGGGCACCTGGGCTAGCACCGCGTCCGACACATAGCTGGAGCAGGCGAAGTGGGCGCCGCTCCGCACGCAGGCGGCGAGCAACTCGGCGTGTTCGGAAGCGGGCAGCATGGAGACCACGACGTCCCCGGGGGCGAGCGCGGCCGTGAGCGCGGGCCGTGTGTGGGCACGGGGATCGGCACGCCCGGTCAGGCCCAGCGCCTCGAGCCTCCGCGCCGCGCGCTCCTCGGTGCGGTGCCACAGGCGCACCCGGTCGGCGACATCGCACACCGCGGCCAGACCGCTGCCGGTGGACAGACCCGCGCCGATCCAGTGCACGGTGCCGCTCGGCGCCCTGCCCCCGGTCGTCATCGCGCTCCTCCCGCTTCCGGCTCCTTCTCCAGGCCGATTTCACGGCACTCCCGCCGGAACCGGTCGAGACAGCGCTCCCAGGGGCGGCCGGCACCGAAGTCCAGGAGCTGCGGCAGCAGCGCCGCCGAGAAGTCGGTGCTCGCCTCCAGCGGCAGCAGGGACGGCAGGTTGTCGATGGCGATCAGGTCCAGGACGGGCCGCTCCCGCAGGCGGCGCACCGGACGCGTCCAGTCCGTGGTGGTGTCGTAGACCGGCAGCACGTTGAGCGGCGATCCGACGTCACAGGTCACGTCGCACAGCGTGCGCAGCCGGCGGCCTGGCCTGTCGAGGTCCTCGACCGTGAGGAAGGGCGGGATCGGCCGGGTCGTGAGCACGGTGTTCACCATCACCTCGTGGTCCAGCAGGGCCGCCCGGTCCAGATCACGGGTCTCGGCGAGGTCCCAGCGGGTCGGCTCCGTCCCGGCGACACCGAACGCGGCGCGTGCGCCCCGGCCGCTGCGGCCGAGAGCGCCGATCACGAGGGCCGGCAACGGCCCGGCGCCCGCGGCGAGTTCCGCGTCCAGTTCCTCCCTCGACAGGGGGCCGAGCGGCGCCTTCAAGGCACCCCGGTGGTGCAGCACCGCCAGCGCCGCGCCCAGGTATCCGGCCCAGTAGCCGAAGGCGGCGAGCCGGCGCCCCTCGTCGTCGACCAGGTACTCCAGGTCGAGCAGGGCGCCACCGCCGGCGACGAACCTGCGCAGCAGCGCCTCGGCCCCCGGCTGCCGCTTGTAGGCGTGCCCGAAGAGGATGTGCCGGTGTGTCAGTTCGGCCGGTCCCTTGGGGAGTTCCTTGAGGCCGACGACCACGGCGTCCGGTGGTGCCGAGACCCAGGAGCCCGCCCCGGCGGTACGGCAGCCCGCCCTCTCGTACGCCTCGACCGGGAAGACCCGCTGCGGCGAGTCCTCCACGGTGATCGTCACGCCGGCGTCGACGAGCCGTGCGGCGTCCGAGGGCACGACGGGCGTGCGCCGTTCGGTCGTACGGGTCTCGTGGCGCAGCCACAAGTGGAGTCCGGTCATACGAGGTTGACCTCCGGGCGCGGGGCGTCGGCGGCGAAGCGATCGACGCTCAGGGGGCTGATGTCGAGGAAGGGTACGCGGCCGAGGTACAGATCCCGGACCACCTCGCCGACCGCCGGTCCCTGCAGGAACCCGTGACCGGAGAACCCGGTCGCGTACAGGAAGCGCGAGCACGAACGCGCCTCGCCGATCAGCGCGTTGTGGTCCGGCGTGATCTCGTAGAGCCCCGCCCAGCCGCCGGTGCGGGGCAGGTCGAGCAGGGCGGGCGCCCGGTGCCGCATGGCCCCGGCCAGCCGCGGGATCCACCGCTCGTGCGTCCCGGTGGCGAACCCGGGTGTCTCGTCGGGGTCGGACATGCCGACGAGGAGCCCCGGGCCCTCGGCGTGGAAGTAGAGGCTGGTGGTGAAGTCGATGGTCATCGGCAGACCGGGCGGCAGTCCGGGGACGGGTCCGGTGACGGCGATCTGACGGCGCAGCGGCTGCACGGGCAGATCCACTCCGGCCATCGCGCCGACGCGCCGCGACCAGGCACCGGCCGCGCAGACGACGGTGCCGGTGGCGATCCGGCCGCCGGTGGTGACCACCCCGGTGACGGTGTCCCCGCGGGTCTCGATGCCGGTGACCTCGCAGTGCCGCAGCAGGGTCGCCCCGTGCCGGCGGGCTCCGGCCGCGTAGCCCTGGACCACCGACTCGGGAGTGCAGTGGCCGTCGTCCGGGGAGAACGCGGCGGCCAGCAGGCCCTCGGTGGTGATGAGCGGGGACAGCCGGCGTGCCTCGGCGGGGTCGATCAGCCGGCTGGGCACTCCGAGCGTGTTCTGCAGCCTGACGCCGTCCTCGAAGGCCGCGACCTCCTCGGGCGTGGAGAGCAGGAACAGGTAGCCGACCCGGTGCAGACCGATGTCCTGGCCGGGTTCCTCTCCGAAGCGGGCGAACGCCTCCAGGCTGCGGGCGCCCAGCCGGATGTTGAGTTCGTCGGAGAACTGCGCGCGGACGCCGCCCGCGGCCCGCGCGGTGGAGCCGGAGGCGAGTTCGCCGCGCTCGACCAGCACGACGTCCCGGACACCCGCGCGGGCCAGGTGGTAGGCGATGCTCGTCCCGATCACACCGCCGCCGATGACGACGACCTGAGCGGTCCCCTTCACCGCCGTGCCCGCCGGGCGCGGGCCGCGTCGATCACGGCCCAGGCCGCAGCGGCGTCCTGGATGCCGAGTCCGACACTGTTGTAGAGGACGATGTCGTCCGGGCCGGTGCGTGCCGTGTGGCCGCCGGTCAGGACGCCGCCGAGCGGGATCAGGTCGTCCGGCGTGAGGACGCCCCGGGCCAGCGCCTCGACCACCGGTCCGGCGTGTTCGGCGGCCGTCACCGGATCGTCGACCACCACCGCCGCGGCACGCCGCACCACCTCGGCGTCCACCTCGCTGCGGGTGGGTTCGAACGATCCCACGCTGACGACCGTGCACCCCGGCGCCAGCCACTCCCCCCGCACGACGGGCGTACGGCTGAGGGTGCAGGCCGCGACCATCGACGCTCCGGCGACCGCGTCCCGCGCGGTGCCGGCCGCCTCGACGGCGATGCCCAGTTCGGCGGCGAGCTGCCGGGCCGCCTCCGCCCGCCGACCGGGGTGCGGGCTCCACACCCGTACGGACCGCAGTTCCCGTACCCGGGCGACGGCCCGCGCGTGGGCGAGCGCCTGGGTGCCGGAGCCCAGCAGGCCGAGCTCCGCGCTGTCCGCGGTGGCCAGCGCGTCGAGGGCGACGGCGCTGGCGGCGGCGGTGCGCAGGGTCGTGACCGCCGTGCCGTCCATGACCGCGGCGAGCCGCCCGGTCACCGGGTCGAGCGCGTTGATCACCGCGTGGACGGTCGGCAGACCGGCTCCGGCGTTCCCCGGGTTGACGCTGCCGAACTTGGCGACGGCACCGGTGTCCGCGGACAGCCGGGCCAGATAGGCGAAGACCACGCTGTCGTCGAACCGGCTGGGGTGCATGATCTTGCCGGGCAGCTCCGCGGTGCCGTCGCCGAGCGCGGTGAACGCCGCGCGCTGTGAGGCGATCGCCGCGTCGGTGTCCAGCAGTTCCACGACCTGCTCACGGGACAGGTACAGCGGTCCGGCGTCGTCTTCTGTCATTCCTCAGTGATAGCCGCCTTCGCCGTTCCGCAAAAGATCGCCTTCGTCCAGTCGCCGCCGTCCAGGTGGGGAAGGAAGTGGTCGAGGCGCTCCCGCTTGGTCAGCAGGTAGGCGAGGTTCTCCTCGCACGGCGGTATCAGCAGCGGCACCTGCTCGGCGACCCTGATGCCGTTGCGCTGCAGCGACTCACGCTTGCGCGGGTTGTTCGAGAGCAGGCGCACCGACCGTACGCCGAGGTCGTGCAGCATGTTCGCGGCCACCCGGTAGTCGCGGGCGTCGACCGGCAGGCCGAGGGCGACGTTCGCCTCCACCGTGTCGAGGCCCTCCGACTGGAGCTTCATCGCCTGCAGCTTGGCGAGCAGACCGATGCCGCGGCCCTCGTGGCCCCGGAGGTAGACGAGGACGCCGCGTCCCTCCGCGACGATGGCGCGCAGTGCCGCGCCGAGCTGGTCGCCGCACTCGCAGTGCGTGGATCCGAAGGCGTCGCCGGTGAGGCACTCGGAATGGAGCCGGGTGAGGACGCCTTCCTTCGTCGCGTCCCCTCCGCCCCCGGCGAGATCGCCGACCTCCCCGTGGACCAGGATCACCTGCTCCTCACCGCGGTCGTGGTCCAGGTACCCGACCGCCTGGAAATTGCCGTACACGGTGGGCAGAGGGGCGATCACGACTCGTTCGACACCAGAGCGGCGCGCGGTCCCGGCAAGTACTGCGAAGTCATCTGTCATGATCTGGTTCCTAAGCAGAGTCGAAAGAAGAGTCGAAAGGCCGTGAAACATGAGTGGTTCGGGAACGCACTCGACGGTGTCCGGCCTGTTGCCGGCGGACACCACGGAGGATGTGCGCGAGCGGGGGGCCGGTGTCGCCCGTCAGATCGCGGTGCTTCCCGTGGGGAGTTTCGAACAGCACGGGGCGTTCCTGCCGTTGGCGACGGACACGCTGGTCGCGTGTGCCGTCGCGCGTGAGATCGCCGCCGCCCATCCGGTACACCTCCTTCCTCCGTTGACGATCTCCTGCTCGCACGAACACGCCGCGTGGCCGGGGACCGTCAGCATTTCCGCCGTCACGCTGCACGCGGTGGTGCGTGACATAGCCGAATCGCTGCGCCACTCCGGTGTGGACACCCTGGTGCTCGTCAACGGGCACGGCGGCAATTACGTGTTGGGCAATGTCGTCCAGGAATCCGCGGGCACCGGTACGCGCATGGCGCTTTTCCCGGCCGCGGAGGACTGGGAAGCCGCGCTCGAACGGGCCGGTGTGGAAACCTCGTTGCTCACGGATATGCACGCGGGAGAAATCGAGACCTCCATTCTGCTGCACACTCACCCGGAATTGATCCGGCCCGGTTACGAGACGTCCGACTTCGTCGTGGACGACCGGCGTCATCTGCTCACCCTCGGTATGGCCGGCTATACCGAGTCCGGTGTCATCGGCCGTCCCTCGAAGGCGTCCGCGGAGAAGGGCGAGGAGCTCCTCGCGGGGCTCACCGACGCCTTCGGGGCGTACTTCTCGCTGCTGACGGAGAAGACACTTCCGTCGGCGGGGACGGGCACTTCGGCGGTCGCTGAATCCCGGCACTGATCCTGCCCTCCTGCGTTCTCCTGCCGCGGACGCCGCAGCGCCGCGAACCAGCGGACGAACAGGACCGCGAGGCCGGGCAGGGCGGCGGCGAAGCTGAGCACCCCGTAGATCACGGCGACGCTCAGGCCCATGCCGGCACCCAGCCCCGCGGCCCCGAACGCCCAGGCCATGACGCCTTCCCGGGGACCCCAGCCACCGACGTTGAGCGGCAGGCCCATGGCGAGCAGGGCCAGCAGCGCCAGCGGCAGCAGCTCGGCCACGGACGCGGCCGATCCGGCGACCCGGGCGGCGATCAGGAACATGGCCAGGTGCCCGGCGAGCACGACGACCGACGAGAGAAGCACACCCGGCCAGCTGCCGCGGGCCAGCAGCACGCCGCGGGCCTCGGTGAGCAGGGCGCGGACGGCGCCGAACCGGCCGGAGGAGGCGGTCGGCCGGGCCCTGCGGACCACGCCCACCGTGACCGCCGCGCCCGCCGCGACGATCGCCAGGACGAGAGCCAGCCGCCGGGCGTCGTCGAGGACCGGCGACGGCTGGGTGAGCAGGACGACGGCCCCGACGGCGACCAGAACGGCCTGTCCGGCGGTCCGTTCGAGGACCACCGCGCGCACTCCGCGCCCGATGTCCCCCGCGCTCTGGCCGTGCCGCACCGCGCGGTGCACGTCGCCGAGGACACCGCCGGGGAGCGCCGCGTTCAGGAACAGCGCCCGGTAGTAGTCGGCGACGGCGCCCGCCAGCGGCAGCCGGATGCGCAGCCCGCGGGCGACCAGGCACCAGCGCCACGCGCTGAACACCGTGGTGAGCAGCCCGAGGCCGACCCCGGCCAGCAGGGTCGGGACGTCGATCCTGCGCAGCCCGTCCAGGAAGACCCCGGTGCCGAGCCGCCAGAGCAGGACGCCGAGGATGGCCGCGCCGGCGACGGTGCCGAAGTGGGTGCGCAGACGGCGGGAGTCGAACAGCGCCCGCAGCGCTCCGCCCCGGGGCCGGGCCTCGGCCGCCGGGGCCGGGGTACTCGGCCCGGCCGCGCGGCCGGCACGGGGGCCCGGCGCCGTCCGGCCGGCCGTCGCGGACGGGAGCGCGACGACGCGGGCGGCACCGCCACGGATCCGCAGGACGACGCGCCGGCCGAGGGCGGGGGCCGTGCCGGTGTCCGGACCGACGGCCTGCACGCCCGTGCTCACTTCGCACCGCCCTTCGGCCGCGGCAGCGCCAGGACGTCGCTGTGGTGCACGACCACACGCAACTCGCCCGCCGCGCAGGCCTCCAGACGGGAGCGCAGGTACGATTCCGCACGCTCCGCCAGCTCGGGCCGCTGCTCGACGGCCGCTCCGACCCAGCCACGCAGCCACTCCTCGGTGAGCGCGGCCTCCTGGGGTCCGAGCCGCCAGGGACTCGGATGCACCCGGACGGTCGCGTCGTGCCGGTCGAACGCCTCGCAGGCCGCCGTGATCGCGTCCGGACCGAGCAGTTCCCCGCGCCGCTGGTGGGCGTTGAACGCCTCGGCGAACTCGGCGTCCAGCGGGTCGCCCGGCGCGAACTCGACGCGGCCCGCGACGGAGAGCGTCAGCAGGGCCGGGACCCCGGCCTCCGCGCAGGCCACCGCGAGCCGGTCGATCTCCTCACGGGTGAGGACGTCCAGCAGGGCGGACGCGGTCACCAGCGAGGCGCCGGTCAGCGCGTCCGCGGTCAGCCGGCTGATGTCGCCGCGCTGGGTGGTGACCGTGACCCGGCTGCCGTCGGCGGCCGCCGCGGGCGAGCCCACCGTCGCGAAGTGCAGCAGGTACGGGTCCCGGTCGTGCAGGACCCAGTGCTGGGCGCCGTCCAGGCGCGGGGCGAGCCAGCGCCCCATCGAGCCGGTGCCGCAGCCCAGGTCGTGGATGACCAGATCGCCGCCGCGCCGGGGCAGGTTGGCCAGCCGGATGCGCAGCGGGTCGAGCAGGTCGGCCGCCCGGGCCGCGGCGTCGGCCGGTTCCCGCAGCTGGAGCCACTGCGGGGCGTAGCGGGGCGCGTCGTCGTCGGGGGTGTCCGCGCGCCGCCCGGGAGCACCCGGAGGGTTCGTGGTCGGTCCCGCCCCGGGAACCACCCGCTTCACGTCCTGACGCGCGGCGCCGGTCTGCTTCGTGTGCCGGCCGGCGGCGCCGGCCTGCGGCGCGCTCTGGTCCGCGCCACCGCTACCGGGTGTGCGGGGCGCGCCCTGCCGGGGGGAGTCCGCGCCGGTCGCCTGCGTCCTCATGCCGCCCTCCGGGGTTCCTGCGGAAGCCGTGCCAGTACGCCCGCCAGGCTGCGGGCCGTGGCGGCCCAGCCGTCCAGCGAGGCGCGCCTGCCGCGGGCGGCCGCCTTGAGCCGGCGGCGGACGTCGGCCTCGCCGAACCAGCCGCGCAGTTCCACGGCCAGCGCGGCCGGGTTCTCCGGGGGGACGAGGATGCCGGGCACCCCGCCGTCGGGCGCGCGCCCGACCGCTTCGGGCAGTCCGCCGACATCCGTCGCGAGCACCGGAATGCCCCGGGCGAGCGCCTCGGTGACGGCCATGCCGTACGTCTCGGCGTACGAGGTGAGGACCATGAGGTCGGCCGCGGCGTAGCTGGCGTCGAGCTCCGCGCCCGCCTGCGGGCCGGCCAGGTGCAGCCGGTCGCCGAGGCCGTACTTCTCGATGAGGCCGCGCAGTTGGGCCACGTACGCCGGGTCCTGGGTGAGTCCGCCGACGCAGACGCAGCTCCAGGGCAGGTCGGTGACGGTGGCGAGGGCCTCGATCAGCCGGTGCTGGCCCTTGCGCGGGCTGACCGTCGCGACGCACAGGAGCCGCGAGACGCCGTCGGTGCCGGAGGCGAGCGGGGCGATGTCGGCGCCGGGAGCGGCGACATGCACCCGCTCGGGGGCGAGTCCGTGGTGGGCTACGAGCCGGCGGACCGCCCACTCGCTGGTGGCGACGACGGCCGACACGGCCCGCAGGGTGGTGCGTTCCTTCGCGTCCAGCTCGGCGGCGACGGCCGGCGCGAGGCCGGTCTCGTCGCCGAGCGGCAGGTGCACCAGCACGACGAGGCGCAGCCGTTCGGCCTCGGGGACGATGATCTCGGGGACGCCGCAGGCGACGATGCCGTCGAGGAGGACGACCGTGTCGTCCGCCAGCTCGGCCAGGGTGCGGGCGAGTTCGGTGCGGGCGGCAGCCGCGGGCCGCGGCCAGTCGCCCGGGACCGCGTGCCGGTGGACCTGCCAGCCGAAGCCTGGGAGGTCCAGACAGACCCGCCGGTCGTAGGCGTTGCCGCCACTGGGCGCGGACGCGTCGTCGACGCCGCCCGGCATCACGAAGTGTACGGAGCGCAGGGACATGGGGATGATCGCCGCATTCTTGAGAGCGGTGTGCTGCACCGGCATGTAGTTCAGGGACGACCGGTCGCTGTCCGCGGCCGGCCTGCCGAGGGTGGTGTCGGTCACAGGTCACGCTCGTAACTCGCCCACGCGATGTGCGACTCGTGCAGGGTGACCGTGATGCCCGAGAGTCCGTGCGCGCCCTCGCCCAGCGCTCCCGCGTGCACGCGCTCGGCGAGGCGGTCGGCGACGACCTTGGCCAGGAACTCCGTCGAGGTGTTCGTGTTCTTGAAGTCCGGCTCGTTGTCGAGGTTGCGGTAGTTCAACGCGCTCACGACGGCGCCGAGTTCCTGGGTGGCCAGACCGATGTCGACGACGATGTTGTCGTCGTCCAGTTCGGCACGGCGAAACGTGGCGTCCACCAGGAACGTCGCTCCGTGCAGGCGCTGCGCGGGGCCGAAGACCTCGCCACGGAAGCTGTGGGCGATCATCAGGTGATCGCGGACGGTGATGCTGAACAACGGACGACCCTCCAGGTGCGGTACGTCTGATCCCCTGCCGGGACCACGCCGTGTAGTACGGCTGCCCCGTTCTCCTTGTTCAGCTGCCTGTTCCCCTTTCTTCGCAGTCTTCGGAGGTCAGGCCGGTTGCCCGGCGCTCAAACCCGGTCGTAGACGACTCGGTGGCACAGCCCCGGTATCGATCCGGAGGCGAGTTTCGCCATCACGCCGGGCAGTTCCGCGAAGTCGCACTCTCCGGTGACGAGTGCGTCGAAGGCGGGCTCGGCGAGCAGTTCGAGGGCGAGCGCGAGCCGGTCGGCGTAGGTCCGGCCGGGCCGGGCCGCCGGTGAAACGGAACCCACCTGGCTGCTGCGCACGACCAGGCGGCGGGAGTGGAACGCCTCCCCCAGCGGCAGGCTGACCCGCCGGTCCCCGTACCAGCTCATCTCCAGGACCGTCCCCTCGCGGGCGAGGAGTTCCAGCGCCCGGGTGAGTCCGGCCTCCGTGGCGCTGGCGTGCACGACGAGGTCGCATTCGCCGGCGGCCTCGCCGGGCAGCGCGAAGTCGACGCCGAGGGCGCGGGCGATGCCGGCCCGGGTGGGATCGGCGTCGACGAGCTGGACCCGGACGCCCGGGAAGCGGGCCAGAAGAGCGGCGACGGAGCAGCCGACCATGCCGCCGCCGATCACCGCGATCCGGTCGCCGACCAGCGGGGCGGCGTCCCACAGGGCGTTCACCGCGGTCTCCACCGTCCCGGCGAGGACGGCGCGGGCGGCGGGCACCGAGTCCGGCACGACCGTCACGGCGCTCACCGGGACGACGTACCGCGTCTGGTGCGGATACAGGCAGAACACCGTCCTGCCCATCAGCCCCGCCGGGCCTTCCTCCACCTGGCCGACGCTCAGATAGCCGTATTTCACCGGTCCGGGGAAATCCCCGTCCTGGAACGGTGCACGCATCGAAGCATGCTGACTTTCCGGCACGCCGCCACGGAAGACGAGGGACTCGGTGCCCCGGCTGACTCCGGAGTAGAGCGTGCGCACGAGCACCTCGCCCTCCTCGGGGGCCGACAGGGCCACCTCGCGTATCTCGCCGCGGCCGGGCGAGCCCAGCCAGAACGCGCGAGCTGTGAGTTCCATGAGCGTCCCCCTGAACGATCGAGCAGATCTTCACGTACGGAGCGGTGACAAGCCGCGCACGGTACGCGGCGTTGATCGACTCTGTCATATGGCCGGAGGATGTGCGGTGGCCCTGAACAACACGTACGACGCGAGGCTCCTGGCTCAGGAGACCACGGTGGGAGCGGGTGTGCAGCTCCTGGTCCTGGCTCTGCTGGGCACGGCGATCGGGATGGGGCCCGCGGGCTGGCTGACCGGCCTGGCCTTCGCGATCGCCACCTGGGCGGTCCTGACCCGCGCCCTGCGCCGCTCCCGGCCCCGCTCCTTCGGACCGGCCAATCGGGTGACCCTCGGCCGCGCGATCCTGGTCGGCGGGGTCACCGCGCTGGTCGCGGACTCCTTCCAGAGCTCGCCCCCGGTCACCCTGCTCGTCGGTCTCACGGCGGTCGCCCTGATCCTCGACGGGGTCGACGGGAAGGTCGCGCGCCGCACCGGCACCTCGACCGCCCTCGGCGCGCGTTTCGACATGGAGGTCGACGCGTTCCTGATCCTCGTGCTCAGCGTGTACGTGTCGATGTCGCTCGGTCCCTGGGTGCTGCTGATCGGCACCATGAGGTACGTGTTCGTGGCCGCGGCCCGGGTCCTCCCGTGGCTGAACGCGGCGCTGCCGCACAGCATGGCCCGCAAGACCGTGGCGGCCCTCCAGGGGATCGTGCTGCTCGTCGCCGGCGCCGGGATCATGCCGCGGGAGGCGGACGCCGCCACGGTGCTGCTGGCGCTCGCGCTGCTGGTCTGGTCGTTCGGCCGCGACATCGTGTGGCTGTGCCGCCACCGCCACCAGCACCCGCGGGAGCAGCGGCAGACCGTGCGCGAGCTCGCCGAGGTGGGCTGACGCGAGCGGACCGGGGTCCCTCCCCGCGCCACCGGTACGACGGTGACCCGGCCCGGCGCGTCCGGCGGACCGCCCGCGAGGGCGGACGCACCACAGGCCGCACCCGCTCGTGGACCCGCGGCCCCGACGAGCCACACCGGCCGGCCCCCGCTCCCGGGCCACGGCGCGGACGGACAGGACCGGCGGGACGCCGGAGGCCGTCGCCGCCATCCCGTCGCATCGCACTACGCTCACGCCACGCGTTCCCCGTGTCTCCCGTGTACGTCCCGTCCGCCCCGGCCGACACCCCGCGGAGCGGACCGAGGCGCCACGGGCCGTCTTCTCACCTCGCCGGACCCGTCACGTCCCGTTCGGCGCCACAGCCGCCGCTCGGTCCGCCGGGCGCACGGCCGCACCCGGTCCGCGCGGCCGTCCGCGACGGCAGTGCCCGGCAACTCGTCGGCGCCGGTGGCCTCCTGGAGCGGTGCCCGGTGACCGCCGCCGTCTCCGGGTCCCGGCGGGGACCCTCAGGACGCCACCCGGTCGGCCGCCGAACCGGCGTCGGGGTGGGCGAGGCCCAGGTGGTCGCGGAGGGTGGTGCCCTCGTACTCCGTACGGAAGACGCCGCGCTCCTGGAGCAGCGGGACCACGGTGTCGGCGAAGGTGTCGAGGCCGCCGGGGGTGAGGTGCGGGACGAGGATGAAGCCGTCGGAGGCGTCGGCCTGCACGAAGCGGTCGATCGTCTCGGCCACGGTGGCCGGTGAGCCGACGAACGCCTGCCGGTTGCCGGTCTCGATGACCAGGTCCCGGATGGACCACTTGTTGGCGGCGGCCCGCTCGCGCCACTCCCGGGCGGTGGCCAGCGGGTCCCGGTACATCCGCACCTGGGCGCGGCCCCGGGCGATGGTGTGCTCGCCGAGGTCGGGGTCGATGTCGGGGAGGGGGCCGTCCGGGTCGTACCCGGACAGGTCACGGTTCCAGACGAACTCCAGGTGCCTGATCGCCGTGGCGCCGCTGACCTGTTGGCGGCGCACCTCGCGGGAGAGCTCCTCCGCCTCGGCGTCGGTGTCCCCGAGCACGAAGGTGGCGGCGGGCAGGATCAGCAGCTGGTCGGGGGTCCGCCCGTAGCGGGCGAGCCGGCGCTTGACGTCCGTGTAGAACGCCTGGCCCTCCTCGAGGGTGGCGTACCGGCTGAAGATCGCGTCGGCGTCCGCGGCGGCGAACTCGCGGCCCTCCTCGGAGTCCCCGGCCTGGAAGACGACGGGGCGGCCCTGCGGACTGCGCGGCACGTTGAACCGCCCCTGGATGTCGAAGTGCCGGCCCTGGTGCGCGAAGGCTCCGGCCTTCGCGTCGCGCAGGAAGACTCCGCTCTCCTGGTCGGCGACGATCTCGTCCCCGTGCCAGGCGTCGAAGAGCTCGTTCGCGGTGGACAGGAACTCCTTCGCCCGGGAGTAGCGGTCCTCCTGCGCCAGGAACCCTCCGCGGCGGAAGTTCTCCCCGGTGAAGGCGTCCCAGGAGGTGACGACGTTCCAGGCGGCGCGTCCGCCGGAGAGGTGGTCGAGGCTGGCGAACTGACGGGCCACCTCGTAGGGCTCGTTGAAGGTGGAGTTGATGGTGCCGGTCAGGCCGAGGTGTTCGGTGACGGCGGCGAGCGCGGTGAGTACGGTGAAGGTGTCGGGGCGTCCCACGACGTCCAAGTCGTAGATGAGGCCGCCCTGTTCGCGCAGCCGCAGTCCCTCGGCGAGGAAGAGGAAGTCGAATTTCGCGCGTTCGGCGGTCCGCGCGAAGTGCGCGAACGAGCTGAACTCGATGTGGCTGCCGGCCTCCGGGTCGCTCCAGACGGTGGTGTTGTTGACGCCGGGGAAGTGTGCCGCGAGGTGGATCCGCTTGCGGGGCTTGTCCTGTGACGTGCTCATGAGTGGGTCCCTCCGGAACGGGCGGTGGCGGCGTAGCGGTTGGCGGGGCGGGAGAGCCCGAGCAGCCCGCGCAGGGTGCCGGCCTCGTACGACCGCCGGAAGGCGCCGCGGCGTTGGAGTTCCGGGACCAGGCCCCGGGTGATCGCCGGCAGGTCGTGGCCGGCGACCGCCGGGCGCAGCCGGAAGCCGGACAGTCCGGCTGTCTGCAACTCCTGCAGCAGATCCGCGAGTTGGGCCGGGGTTCCGGTGAAGATCCGGGCGTCGCTGGTGTACGGCCGGCCGGCGAGGGTGTCGAGGCGTTCGCGGCGGGCCGCCGCCGCGGCGGGATCGTCGTCCAGGAACACCACCAGGTCGCCGAAGAGGTGCAGGGGTTCGCCGGAGCGTCCCGCGGCGTCCTGTTCGGCCCGGACCGCGGTGACGATCGCGCGGGCCTGCCCGGTGTCGTGAGGGGTGACGTAGCCGATGTCGGTGGAGCGGCCGAGCAGACGGAAGGGCGCGCCGGCCGCCGACGCGTGGGCGAGGGCGCTGACCGGGGGCTGGCCCTGCGGCGGGCGTGGGGTGATCGAGGGGCCCTTGACGCTGAAGTGCCTGCCCTCGAAGTCCACGTAGTGCAGTCTGTCGCGGTCGACGAAGCGGCCGGTGGCGACGTCCCGGATCTCCGCGTCGTCCTCCCAGCTGTCCCAGAGCCTGCGGACCGCCTCGACGTGGTCGGCCGCCTCGTCGAAGAGCTCGGCGGTCAGTTCCCGCACGGCGGGGGTGTCCAGGTCCTCCGGACGGAACGGGGGGAACGTACGGCGGCCGAAGTGCGCGGCCTCGTTCTGGCGCGGCGAGACCTGCACCCGTACACCGGCCCGCCCGGTGCTCACATAGTCGAGGGTGGCGATCGCCTTGGACACATGGAACGGCTCTGTGTGGGTGGCCACTACGGTCGGCACCAGTCCTATGTGGCTGGTGAGCGGTGCGACGCGGGCCGCGATCAGGACGGCGTCCAGACGGCCGCGTACCTGGTCGGTGCGGTCGTCGGGGCCGTCGGCCCGCGAGGACTGGAGGCCGAAGGCGTCCTCGATGGTCACGAGGTCGAGCAGGCCGCGCTCCGCCTCGGTGATCAGGTCCGTCCAGTAGGCGGCGGTGAGCAGATCGTGGGGGCGGGCCACCGGTTCGCGCCACGCGGCCGGATGCCAGCCGGCGCCGTCGAGCGCGACCGCGAGGTGCAGCAGGCCGGAGGAAGCGGAGACAGGGGAGGAAGAAGGGGTCTGTGGGGAGGGGGATGACGAGGACACGAAAGGAGTGCCTTCCTGATCGACCGTACGAGGGCTCACACCCTCCGTGCGAGGGCGGCGGCAGCGGGGTGACAGGTCAGGGACGACAGAGCGCGCCGGCCACGCGCTGCAGATCGATGTGCGGCCGGGAGTGGAGACGAACACGACGGCGCGGGGTGAGCACCATGACGCGGAGTCCGGATACGGCCGGCACGCCCGTCACCTCCGCTCTTCCGTGCGCGGCGGCCGGGGGCGCGCCGCCTTCGTGGTGTCCTCTTCAGCACAACGGGCCGTCCGTGCCGTCTGTTCCTGCTCCGCGACCGGAGTTCGGACCAGGAGGTGATCCGTGCGCCGGCGCCGGCCGAAGCCGGTCGGCTCGTGGAGCCGGACCGCTCCGGTGCGGGTGCCGCTGCCGGTGCCGCTGCCGCTGCCGGTGGCGGTGGCGGTGGCGGTGTGCGGGAAGGGGGGTGTCCCCGCGTGGAGGGTGTCATGAGGGTGGCGTGTCTCCGGGGCGGCACGGGAGCGGTGGGTCAGGAGTTGTCGAGGGGCAGCCCCGGCGGGTCGACCCGGGCGGTGTCGACCGCCTCGTTGGAGAGGTGCCACGCGGCGAGCCACTGCGCGTACCGACCGCTCTTGATCAGGTGGTCGATGGCGTCGGCGACCGGCTTGGCGAGCCCGCTGCCCTTCTTCGCGGTGGCCGCGATCAGGCCCTGGAGCGTCGCGCCCGCGCCGGAGAACGTGCCAGCGTTGCGCGTCGGTTCGGGCGTCCTCGCGGTCTGGGTGATGTGGTACGCGATACCGGGGTTGGGCCCGAAGGAGGCGTCGATCCTCCCGCTGGTCAGGGCGAGGGCCGTGGCGTTGTTGTCCTGGTAGTACTTGACGGTGAGCTTCTTGCCCTCCGCCGCCAGCTTCGCCTTCCACTCCAGCAGGATCTTCTCCTGATTGGTACCGGCGCTCACCGCGACGGTCAGGCCGGCCAGTTTCCGGTAGTCGTCGCCGAAGTTCCAGGTGCTCTTCTTCCGCACCTCGAAGGCGAGGTTGTCCTGCCGGTAGGAGGCGAACTCGTACTTCTTCTTGCGCTCCTCGGTGTCGGTGACGTTCGAGAAGGCGACGTCGACCTTGCCGCTGTCGATGCCGACGAAGAGGTTCTCCCAGGTCGAGTTCTTCACCTCCGGCTTCAGGCCGAGGACCGCGGCGACCAGCCGGCCGAGGTCGGGTTCGGCACCGGTGAGGGTCTTCTGGTCCTGGCCCACGTAGGCCAGTGGCGGGAACCCGGCGGGCAGCGCGCCCACCCCGATGACCAGCCTGCCCTTCCTCGCCACCTCCTTGGGCAGCTCGGCGCTGATGGCCTTGACCTCGGTCACCTCGAGGTCGGTCCGGCGGGCGGCGCCGTTGGAGAGCGCGCCCACGGTGACGGTGCCGGGGGCCGCGCCTCCCGTGGTGGCGGCGTCGCTCTCGCCGCCGCACGCGGTGAGCCCGGTGGCGAGGGCGGCGGCCACGGTGGACACGGTCAGGCCGCGGAGGAGTCCGGTACGGAGCCCGCGGGGGCGGTCGGGGAGGAGGCTGCGGCTGCTGCGGTCAGGGGTGCGGGTCGGGGTGCGCATGGTCGTCCTTGTCAGGTGTGTGGGCGTGAGGGCGTGGCGGGGTGCGCGTCCGCGTGGGAGGTGAGGTGCGGTGAGGAACGCGGGTGCGCCGTCTGCGGTGGCGGGTGGGTGGGGCGTCCTCGGCGGTGGATGGGTGGGGCGTCTGTGGTGGCGGGTGGGTGGGTCGTTCGGGGGTCCGGGATTCAGAGGACCTTGCTCAGGAAGTCCCTGGTCCGCTCGTGTGCCGGACGGTCGAGGACCTGGGCGGGCGGCCCCTGTTCGACGATCCGGCCGGCGTCCATGAAGACCACCCGGTCGGCGACCTCACGGGCGAAGCCGATCTCGTGGGTGACGATGACGAGGGTGGTGCCGCTGGTCGCCAGGTCCTTGATGACGGCGAGGACCTCGCCGACGAGTTCGGGGTCGAGCGCGGAGGTGGGTTCGTCGAAGAGGATGACTCCGGGACGCAGCGCGAGGGCACGCGCGATGGCCACCCTCTGCTGCTGCCCGCCGGACAACTGCAGGGGAAAGGCGGCGGTCTTGTCGGCGAGCCCGACCCGGCCCAAGAGGGTGCGCGCCAGCTTCCGGGCTTCGGGCCTGCCCAGCCGGCCGGTGGCGACGGGCGCGGCGGCCACGTTGTCCAGCACCGTCAGGTGCGGGAACAGGTTGAAGTTCTGGAAGACGAACCCGATCCGGCCGCGCTGGGCGAGGATGGACCGCTCGCTCAGTTCCCTCAGCCGGCCGCCGTGCTCCCGTACACCGATCGGTTCGCCGTTCACACGGACGTGTCCGATCTCGGGCTTCTCCAGATGGTTGATCACCCTGAGGAGCGTGGACTTGCCGGAGCCGGAGGGCCCGAGGACCACGGTGACCTCGCCGGGCCGGACGGTCAACCGCACCCCGTTCAGCACCCGTTGGTTCCCGTACCACTTGTGCACGTCGTGCACCTCGACCGCCGCGGGCCGGCCGTCCAGGTGCTCCGCGGTCTCGGCGCTCACCGTGCCGCCTCCTTCCGGATCCGGGCCCGCAGGTCGCGCAGACCGGTGCGGAGTCTCCGCAGTGGGGTGGGCGGGAGCGTGCGCAGCGCACCCCGCGAGTAGTACCGCTCGACGTGGAACTGGACGACCGACACGACGCTGGTGAGGATCAGGTACCAGACGGTGGCGACCAGCAGCAGCGGCACGATGTCGCCGGGGTAGGTGCTGCCCATGCTCTGCACCGAGCCGAAGAGATCGAGCAGGGAGACGTAGAACACCAGGGAGGTGCCCTTGATCAGGCCGATCAACTGGTTCACGTAGTTGGGAACGATGGAGCGCAGGGCCTGGGGGAGCACGATCCTCGTGAACTGGTAGCCCTTCGGCAGACCGAGCGCGGCCGCCGCCTCGTGCTGGCCCTGGTCGACGGAGAGGATGCCGCCCCGTACCACCTCGGCCGCGTACGCCGCCTCGTTGAGGCTCAGCCCGACGACCGCGACGGCCATGTCGGTGGCGAGCCGGGACTCGTCGAAGGTGAGGAAGGCGGGACCGAACGGCACGCCGAGGCTCAACGTCCGGTACAGGGCTGAGAAGTTGTACAGGAAGAGCAGGACGACGATGAGCGGGACCGAGCGGAAGAGCCAGATGTAGACCCAGCTCACGGCGCGCAGCACCGGACTCCGGGAGAGCCGTGCAAGCGCGAGCAGGACACCGCCCAGCTGGCCCGAAAGGGCGCTGTAGAGGGTCACTTCGAGGGTGATCAGCAAGCCGTCGACGATCGTGGGCCGCAGGAACCAGTACTGGAACCTGTCCCATTGGAAGAACGGGTTGGTCGCCAGGCCGTGGACGATCTGCGCGACCAGGACCAGCACGGCCGCCGAGACGATCCAGCGGCCCGGCCGGCGCAGCGGCCGTACCCGTTGCGCCGCGTACGGCCTCGGTTCGGCCACGGGAGCGGGGGGCGGCTCCGCCGTGCCCAACGGCACGGCGGAGCCCAGGGATTCACTCATGGAGGGCTCCAGGCGGCTCGGACTCCCCGGGCGCGGCCCGTACGAGGAGACGACGGGGTACGCGCACGGGGAACGAACCCGATGCGGGGGGCGGGAAGGGGAAGGAGGTCACCGGCGGACCGCCCGTTCGACGCCGGTACGGGGCAATTCGGCGATCACGGGTCCTGTGCCGGACGGCGGAGATCAGGGGCCGGGAGTCCGCCGGCCGGGGTTCACCGGCCCGGTCCGCAGCAACCGGGGTCGGCCGGCCGGGCTTTCATGAACCGGGATGCGGCGAGCGGGGACCGGCGAGGGAGCGCGTCAGCCCTGACAGCGACAGCGGGCGCCGGGAGCGGGACAACACCGGGCCGTGCGGGCGCTGCCGCCGTCGGTGAGGTGCCGCTCGGGGCGACGGTTCATGAGCGCGCGGTGGCAGCCGTGGGACCGCGAGGCGGTCTTCCCCTGAGCTGCGTGCATCGCGGTCACCGTCACCGTTCCGGCCCGTCGGGCCTCGTGTCCACCGGAGTTGCTCCGGTCCGATGCGGCGTAAGTTAGGCACGGCCCCCGACGGATGTCAACGTCCGGCAGCCCGGACGACCACGTGGTGAGACCGCGCGGGTGCCTTCTTGACGGGCCCGTGGAGCGGACCGAGACTGACGGGGACGGTCACGATTGTCAGCGCCCTTCGCCCGGTTCCGTCCGTGCGAGGCGGTTGATCGGCCCCGGCCCGCTGACAGGCAACCCTTCCACCGCGACGGGGTGCCCCGGGTGACGACCGGGTCCCGCCGGAGCGGCGGGGCAAGCGTGGTCTCGCCTCTCGCGAGCCCCGGACACGGGAGCGACGGGAATGACCGGAACGGGCACGAGCGGTCTGACCAGACGCCTGCACATCGATCTGCAGCGGGTCTCCAGCGCCTACTAGTCCGCCGCCGGACAGTACGTCAGCGCAGTCACTCCGTTCCGCCGCTGCCGCCCCCCGGGGAGGCAGGGCTTCGCCGTTCCCATGGAGAGTCATGCCCGAGACAGCCTCGCTCGGTCCGTCCGCCGCCGCCTCCCCCTGCTCCTCGACCGCGCCCTCACCCTCACCCGTGCCGGGGACCGTCGTCGCCGGGCCTCCCCGGGGCACGGCACCCCTGCGCGGGCACCGGATCCGCAGCCGCATCGGGGTCGGTCCGGCCGGCGGTTTCTACCCGGCGCCGCACCGCTATCAGCTGTACCTCTCCGAGGACTGTCCGCGCTCGCTGCGCATCTCGATCACCCTCGGCCTGCTGGGTCTGCGGGACTCGGTCACCTCCACCCTGCTGACGGCGCCGTCCGGAACGCCGGACGCCCGCGCCGCGCTGCGGGCCGCGTACGAGGCCACCTGGCACCACTACGACGGTCCGCTCACCGCGCCGGCGCTCTGCGACCGCTGGAGCGGGCGCATCGTCAGCAACCACACGCCCGACATCCTGCGCGACCTCGGAGAGCTTCCGGGCTGTCGCGGCGACGGCGGGCACCCCCGGCTGCACCCGCCGGCCCTCGCCGCGGACATCGACGCCCTGCGCGTCCTCCTGCACCGGAATCTCACCCCGGCGGCGGCGCCGGCGGCGCGGTCGGCCGCGCTCGCCTCGCTGGACCGTCGGCTCGCCGCGCACGCGTACGTGCTGGGCGACGAGTTGACGGCGGCCGACGTCGACCTGTGGGTCGCTCTCGTCCGCCTCGGTGCCGGCGACGCCCTCTCCCCGTACGGCCGGCTGCGGGAGTACGTCGCCGGGCTGGGCGCCCGTCCGGCGTTCCGTGACGCGGGGCTCCGGGGCTGAGCGGTCACCCGAACGACCCCCGGGCGGCGGGGTGTTCACCCGCCGGACGCCCGGCGCCGCGGCCGCCCGAAGGCCGCGGCGACGGCGGGTGGGCCGGGGCCCCGTCGTCGGTCAGCCCTTGACCCGGGTGAAGACGAGTGTGCCGACGACAGTGGTCAGGCCGCGGAGCATGCCCAGCTGGTTCCACCCCATGCCGAACTGGTCGCGGTCCACGCTGAACTCCGTGTCCAGGGTGACCTCGTCGACGCTCGCCGCGGTGACACGGGCGACGGCGGGCTGCGGCTTGGTGACGCCGTGCACGGTCAGCTCTCCGGCGACCGTGACGGTGTCGTCCTGAGCCACCGCGGCGTCGTCCACCGCGAAGGTGATGGTGGGGTGACGTTCGACGTCGAAGAGGTCGGCCGAGCGCAGGTGCTTGTCCCGCTTGCCGTTCTTGGTGTCGAGGGACGCCGCGTCCAGGGTCACGGTGCCCCGGGCGGTCCCGTCGGGCCGCACCTCGCCCTCCCCGGCGACGGTGGCGAAGACGCCCTTCACCGTGACCAGACCCCACATCGTCTTGTGCCGGATGGCGACCTTGGTACGGGCGGGGTCGAGCTGCCACAGGCCGGTTTCGACGGCGACGGTCATGAGTGTTCTCCATACGGTTGACGGTGGGCGATGGGGCACGGGCCGTGGGACGAACGAGAGTCATCCAAATTTGGACGATCACAGGCTAGCCCGTTTTCCAAATTTGGACAACCAGTAGACTGTGACACCATGGCCGACTTTCTCGCCCCCGCTGACCTGCCCGAACACGAGCCGGCGGGCGACGACGGCCTGCTTCCGGGCGAACTGCGGTCCTGGATGCGGCTGTTGGCGGCGGCCGGCGCGATCGAGCAGCAGCTGCGCGCTCGGGTGAAGGACGCCCTGGGGGTCTCGCACGACGAGTTCCTGGTGCTGTGCCTGCTGGCCGACCAGCCCGGCTCCAGCCTGCGCATGACACAGATCGCCGAGCTGCTGGGCCGGCCCAAGACACGGCTGACCTATCAGGTGGCCTGTCTGCAGCGCGCGGGCCTGATCACCCGGCGCTCGGCCTGCGGGGACAAACGCGGTATCGAGGTCGTCCTCACGGACAAGGCACGCACCCTGCTGAGGGAGTCCTCGCGCCCGCTGGCCGACGCGGTCTCGCAGGCCATCGCCCGCACGGCGTGCGCGCAGCGGTTCGAGCAGCTGCACGATCTGCTGCCGCCCTCCGAGGCGCCCGGCGACCGGCCGTAGAGCGCGGGGCCCCGGGAACGCCGTGCCCGGAAGGGCTCCGGGGACGGGCCGGCGGGCCACGACGCGGCACACCCGCCGACGCCGCGGCCCGAAGGCGCGCGGAGCCGCCCCCGCGGACGGCCTCGCGCGCCGGACGACGGCCGTCACGACGGCCGCGCGGATCAGAACCCCGGGAACACGCGTCGCAGGTCGTCGAGGGTGAGGGCGTCCCCCTTCAGGTTCACCTCGGCCGGGGTGCGGGCCGGGGCGTGCCGGCCGGTGACGAGCCGCAGCCACCACTCGGCCGGAGCGCTCAGCACGGCGTCGGGGTCGGCGGGCTCGTCGACCAGCGCGACCGAGTCACCCACGTCGAGCCCGAACGCCCGCTCGGGAGAGACCGTCCGCACCGCGACCCGGACGTGGCGGCCGCCCAGCGCGTCCGCCCTGCCGAGAAACCCCATGAGCAGACCGGCCTGGTCGAGGAGCGGCCCGACCGCCACGGGCAGCAGGGCCGCCGCCGGGTCGAACGCCACCTCGACGTCCCAGGTGTGGTGGGTGAACTCGCTGAGCCGCAGTCCCGCCACGGTCGCGACGTCCACGGGAGCCGGCAGGAAACCCAGATCCACCCGGAGCTCCTGCCGGGCCCGCGCGTCCAACGCCTCGTAGGTGCTGACGAGTCGCTCGTCGGCGGTCACGAACCCCTCGGCACGCTCGGCCGGGGACATCGCGTCCCAGCGCGCCCACACCGAGGTGTTGAAGTCGCCGCCCCGCGGTCCGGTCCCGTTCAGCGCCCCCTCCAGCGAGGCGAGGCCGATCTCCGCGCCGCTGCCCAGGTGGCTGAGCACCTGGGACACGTCCCACTCCGAAGCGCCCGAGGGCCGGGTGAGGTCGGCGGCGGCGAGTCCGTGGACCACGGAGGTCAGGTGGTCGTGTCCGCTGCGCAGGGCGGCGATGGTCCGGTCGGCACGGTCGGTCATGTCTCGGCTCCGGGGAGGGGTGCGGTGGGGCGGGATGGGACGGTGCGGGAACGGTACCGAGGACCGTCGCGGCATCAAAGACCGCGGGTCCTAGGACGGCGGAAAACGAGGACGGTGCCCGTCGGCGTCCCGCCCCGGCCCCACTCCGCGGTGCCCGCGCCGCCGTCGCGTCCCGGTGTCTGCGCGATCACCGCGGGCGCGGCCATGATGGCAGCATGACCCGCGTCGCCCCGTTCTCCCGGCCTGCTCCCCGGAGGTCCGCCCGATGACCGAACTCCCACTCGCCGGTATCACCGTCGTCAGTGTCGAGCAGGCCGTGGCGGCGCCCTTCGCGACCCGTCAACTGGCCGACCTCGGCGCCCGGGTGATCAAGGTGGAACGCCCGGGAGGGGGCGACTTCGCCCGCCGTTACGACACCACCGTGCACGGCGAGTCCAGCTACTTCGTCTGGCTCAACCGGTCCAAGGAGTCACTGACCCTGGACCTCAAGTCGGCCCGCGGTCGCGACATCCTGGAGCAACTGCTCGCCGGAGCAGACGTGTTCGTGCAGAACCTGGCCCCCGGGGCGGCGGCCCGGCTCGGCCTCGACGCCGCGTCGCTGCGGGAACGGCACCGGTCACTGATCCCGTGCGCCGTCACCGGCTACGGCTCCGAGGGACCGTGGGCGGACCGCAAGGCGTACGACCTGCTCGTGCAGTGCCAGACGGGCCTGGTCTCACTGACCGGCAACGAACACGGCGCCGCCCGCGCCGGGGTGTCGGTCGCCGACATCGCGGCGGGCATGTACGCCTACTCGGGCGTCCTCACCGCCCTGTTCACCCGCGCCACCCAGGGCGTCGCCCGCGCCGTGGAGGTCTCCCTCTTCGAGGCGCTGGCCGAGTGGATGGGCCAGCCCGCCCTCTACACGCGCCACGGCGGCACCCAGCCGCCGCGGATCGGCACCCGGCACGCCACCATCGCTCCCTACGGCACGTACCCCGCGGCCGACGGCAGGGACGTGCTCCTCTCCATCCAGAACGAACGGGAGTGGGTCGCGCTGTGCGAGCGGTTCCTTGAGCGCCCGGACCTCGTGGACGATCCGCGTTTCGCCACCGGTCCCGACCGGGTCGCCCACCGTGACGCGCTCGACGCGATCGTGGCCGACCGGTTCGGCACGCTCGGCAGTCACGAGGCGGGCGAACTGCTGGACGCCGCGGGCATCGCCAACGCCGGGGTGAACACCGTCGAGGAGTTCCTCGCCCATCCGGTCCTGCGCGAACGGGGCCGCTGGCGCGACGTACGGGTGCCCGGCGCCGTGGTGCCCGCCCTGCTGCCGCCCGTCGACCTCGCCGGAGTCGATCCGCGCATGGACCCCGTGCCCGCCCTCGGCGAGCACACCGACGAGATCCTCACCGCGCTGGGACACGGCCCCGCCGACATCGCCGCGCTGCGCGCCGACGGCGTCGTCTGAACGACCGGGGGCCCTGCGGGGCACACCCGAGGGCCTCCGTGCCTCGCCGCCAGAGGTCAGCCGACGCCCGCAGCGTCCAGCAGGGCGGTCACGGTCCTGGTGGCCAGACCGTCCTCCAGGGTCTCGATCCGGGACCCGGCGCGGGCGCTCGCTCCGTCGAAGACCAGCATCAGCTGCCGGGCGAGGAACGCCGCGTCCCGCGCGCCCCCCAGCTCGGCCTCGGCGCGGAACCTCTCCTCCAGGCGGTCCTTGGCCCTGCCCGCCACCACGCTCGCCGGGTGCTCGGGGTCCTTCAGCTCGACCAGCGCGGCCAGGAAGGGACAGCCGCGGTACTCGGGGCGCGTGGAGACGTACTCCGCCCGCTCGAAGACGTGCAGGATGCGCTCACGGGGCGTGCCGTCGGCCGCCGAAGCGGGCGCGAGCTGCTCCTCGTAGAGCGGGATCCGGCGTTCGAGACTCGCCGCGAGGACCTCGTCCTTGCTCGTGAAGAGCTGGTACATCGACCGCTTCGAGACACCGGCCGTCCTGCACAGTGCCTCGATGCCGACGGAGACGCCCTCGCGGTAGAAGAGGTCGGCCGCGGCGTCCAGCAGCCGGTCCCTCGTGGACGCCTTGTCTGTTGTGGCCATACGGGAAGGCTACCGCGCGGGAACCCGACGCGGAAACCGATCGGTCTACCGGGGTGAGTGGGCGTCGTCACATGCGACGGTCCGCGCGTGACAGGCCACTGAACAAGCGCTTGGATAGTGACATTCGAGAGTGCGCCCACCCTCGCCCGCACTGGAGGCCCCGTTGCTGTTCACGTCCGTCGACGATGTCTCCGCCCGCCTCGCCGAGACCGGCTATCTGGCCTCCCCCGCGGTCGCCACCACCGTCTTCCTGGCCGACCGCCTCGGCAAGCCCCTGCTGGTGGAGGGCCCCGCCGGGGTCGGCAAGACGGAGCTCGCCAAGGCCGTCGCACAGGTCGCCGGGGCCCGGCTGATCCGGCTGCAGTGCTACGAGGGGGTCGACGAGTCCCGGGCCCTCTACGAGTGGAACCACGCCAAGCAGTTGCTGCGCATCAGCGCCGGCCGCGACGAGACGTGGGACGAGGCCCGCACGGACATCTTCAGCGAGGAATTCCTGCTGCCCCGGCCGCTGTTGACCGCCATCCGGGGCGACGGCCCCAAGGTGCTGCTGATCGACGAGACCGACAAGGCGGACGTCGAGGTGGAAGGCCTGCTGCTGGAGGTGCTCAGCGACTTCCAGGTCACCGTCCCCGAGTTGGGCACGATCACCGCCACCAGCCGGCCCTTCGTGGTGCTCACCTCGAACGCCAGTCGCGAGCTGTCCGAGGCGCTGCGCCGACGCTGCCTCTTCCTCCACATCGGCTTCCCGGAGGAGGAGTTGGAGCGCCGCATCGTAGGACTGAAGGTGCCGGGCCTGGACGAGGCGCTCACGCGGTCGGTGGTGCGGGTGGTCGGCGCGCTGCGCGAGATGGATCTGCGGAAGGTCCCCTCGGTCGCCGAGACCATCGACTGGGCACGCACGCTGCTGGCGCTCGGCGCCGACACCCTCGACGAGTCCGTCGTACGCGACAGTCTCGGCGTACTCCTCAAGCACCAGGACGACATCCTCAAGGCCGGCGCGAAACTCGACCTGGACGCCGTGTGAGCGCGCCGGCCGGGGTGACCCGGCGGCTGACGGAACTCGTCGGCGCGCTCCGCGCGCACGGCGTACGGATCGGCACCGGCGAGACGGTGGACGCCGCCCGGGCGATGGAGGCACTCGGCCTGACGGACCGGGAACGCCTGCGCGAGGGCCTCGCCGCCACGCTGCTGCACGGCACGGCGCAGCGCCGGGTCTTCGATCCCGCCTTCGACCTGTACTTCCCGCGGCTCGTGGGCGTACCGGGGAGCGGCGCGGCGGGCACCGACGCGCCCGCCGCCGACCGGGAGGAGCTGCGGGACCGCCTCGCGTCCGCGCTGGCCGCCGACGACGCGGCGCTGCTGGCCCGGCTGGCCGTGGAGGCGGTGGACGGCTTCGGGGGGTACGGCTCCTCACCGGGATCGGACGGCTGGTCCTCGTACCAGACGCTCGACCGGCTGCGTCCGCAGACGCTGCTGGCACGCGCCCGTGACGAGGTCCGGGCGCGGTCCGGCGCCGCCGGGTTCACCGACCGGCTCCTGGAGGACGAGATCCGGCGGCGCATCGAGGACTTCCGCGCGCTGGTCGCGGCGGAGGCGCGACGGCGGGTCGCGGAGCGGCGCGGCCGGGACGAGACCGCCCGGCGGGCGGTGGCCCCGACGGCCGACCGGGTGGACTTCCTCTTCGCGGGCCGCGACCGGCTCGCCGAGCTGCGCGGGGTGGTCCAGCCGCTCGCGCGCAAGCTGGCCACCCGGCTCGCCGCCCGCCGCCGCCGGGCCGCCCGGGGCACCGTCGATCTGCGGCGGACGCTGCGCGCGTCGCTGTCGACGGGCGGTGTGCCGATGCGGCCCGTGCTGCGCCGGCGCCGGCCCGTCCGGCCCGAACTGGTGCTGCTGTGCGACGTGTCGGGGTCGGTGTCGGGCTTCTCGGACTTCACGATGCTGCTGGTGCAGGCGCTGCACGACCAGTTCGGCAAGGTACGGGTGTTCGCCTTCGTCAACCGGATCGACGAGGTGACCGGTCTGCTGGAGCACGGGGCGGCCGACCCGGAGGGGCTGGGTGCCCGGATCCGGGCCGAGGCCACGCTGACGGGCTGGCACGGGAGCAGCGACTACGGCGTCGCGTTCGGCGAGTTCACCGAGCGGTACGCCGGCGCGGTGGGCTCGCGTTCGACCGTCTTCGTCCTGGGCGACGCCCGTACGAACATGGCCGACCCGAACCTTCCGGCCGTCCGGTGCCTGCGCGAACAGGCCCGGCGCGTCTACTGGTTGAACCCAGAGCCGCGGTCCCAGTGGGGCACCGGCGACTCCGCCGCGCCCGAGTACGCCGGCCTCGTCGAGATGCACGAGTGCCGCAACGTCCGGCAGCTCGGCGACCTGATCGGCCACCTGCTGCCGGTCTGAGCGGCGGCCGGGCGCGGATGCCCGGATCAGGCCGACAGCTGCGGGTACATCACGGTGATGTCCCGGGAGAGCTGGGCCTTGACCTGCCGGGTGAGGTCGTCGGCGAGGACTTCGAGGGCGCCGGACTCGATGCCGTCGAGGGCCTGTGCCGCGACGCCCTCGGGCGACGACTTCGGTGCGTCGACGTGCGCGGCCATGTCCGTGTCGACGTAGCCGACATGAAGTCCGGTGACCTCGATGCCGCGCGGCTTCAGGTCCAGGCGCAGGGAGTTGGTCTGCGACCAGAAGGCCGCCTTGGACGCGCTGTAGGAGCCCAGCAGACCGATCCAGGACAGCACGGAGTGGACGTTGAGGAGGTGGCCGCCGCCGTTGCGCTCGATGAGCGGCACGAACGCGCGGGTGACGAGGAGCGGGCCGTAGAAGTTCGTCTCGAACTCCCGGCGGACCTCCTCGACCGGGGACTCCAGGAAGTTCGCGTTCACCGAGGCGCCGGCGTTGTTGATCAGGAGAGTGACGTCCTGGGCCTGCTCGGCGGCGGCGGCGACGGACGCGGGATCGGTCACCTCGAGGGCCAGCGGGACCGCGTCGGGGTGCGTGACGGTCCGCGGGTCGCGCGCGGTGGCGTACACCTTCTTGGCGCCGCGCTCGTAGAGGCCCTGGACCAGCGCACGGCCGATGCCCCTGCTGCCGCCGGTGACCAGGGCGACCGAACCTTCGATGGATGTCATGAGAACTCCAGAAAATGTGAAACCGATCGGTTTACCTGTCCCGGTCAGCGTAAACCGATCGGTTTCCGAGGGCAAGTCCAAGGTGCCCGAGCGGGTCCCCGCACAACGACGGCCGGGAACGCCCCGCTCCCGCCGAGGGGCGGTACGGGGCGTTCCCGGCCGCGTCCCGGTCCGTACCGGGGTGAGGGCGATCCAGGAGGCGCGGGGCCGTCAGGTCGTCACGGCCTCCGCCTGCTCCCCGGCGGGCGTGACGAGCCCCTCGGGTGCGGCGGGTCCGCCGCCGTCCCCGGCACCGTCGCCCTTCCCGACGAGGTGTCCGACGACCGGACCCCGCGCGCCTCCGGCGTCAGGACCGGTCGCCGCGTCCCCCGCGGCCGCCACCGGAGAGGCCTTCCCGTCGACCACGTACGCGGGCGTCGCCCCGCGCGTCAGCCCGACCAGCGCGACCGCCACGATCAGCACGAACGCGACCCCGGCGATCGCGAAGCTCAGGGTGAACTGGCTCTCGGCGGGCAGCGCGGGCACTCCGGCCGGCAGGTGCGCGACCGACCTGGACGCCAGCAGCGAGGTGATCACCGCGCTCGCGATGGCGCTGCCGACGGACCTGGAGATGGAGTTGAGGCCGTTGGCGATACCGGTCTGGTGGTGCGGGACGCTCGCCACGATGAGGGCGGGCATGGCCGCGTACCCGAAGCTGACGGCCACACCGATCAGCAGGCCCGCGAGGATGACCGAGGCGGACGTCGAGTGGGCGGCGGTCAGCCAGGCGAATCCGGCGACACCGAACAGGGCGCCGACCGCCAGGGTGAACCGCGCGCCGATCCGCCCGACCAGGATCCCGCCGAACTGCGCGGCGAGCAGCGAGACGACCGTGGTGGGCAGCAGATACTCGACGGACGCGCGCAGGACCGAGGCGCCGAATCCGTACCCGGTCAGCTCCTTCGGCATCTGCACCAGATAGGCCACGCCGATGAACTGCGAGAACATCGCGAACCCGAGGAACAGACCGGCGAGGTTCGTGAAGAGCACCGGCCGGTGGGCGAACATCCGCATGTCCACCATCGGCCCGCGGACGGTCCGCTCCACGAACACCCACACGGCCGCCATGGCCACGGCCGCGACGAACAGGCCGAGGGTGCGGCCCGAGGACCAGCCCCACTCGTGCCCCTGCGAGATCGGCAGCAGGAGGAGGACGAGCAGCCCGGCGAGCGTCACCGCGCCGAGCCAGTCGGTCCGGCCGCCCGTCGTCGACCGGGAGGCGGGAACACGTACGAGGACGCCGACCAGGGCGACGGCGGCGAGCCCCACCGCGAGCCAGAACACCCGGTGGTAGTCGGGGTCCGCGCCCCGGGTGAGCAGTCCGGCCGCCACCAGGGCGAGCCCGCTGCCGACGGCGAGCGTTCCGCTGACCATCGCCATCGCGCCGTGCAGCTTCGCCGGCGGCATCTCCTCCCGCAGCACCGAGAGGGCGAGCGGGAAGATCGCGGTGGCGGCGCCCTGCAGAACCCGCCCGACGATCAGCCACAGCAACGAGGTGGTGGTCGCGGCCAGTACGGACCCGGCGATCATCAGCAGCAGGACGCCGACCAGCGTGGGCTTCTTGCCGTGCATGTCGCCGAAGCGGCCGAGCAGCGGGGTGAAGACCGCGGCGGACAGCAGGGTCGCGGTGGTGACCCAGCTGACGTTCGCGGTACTGGTGCCGAGATCGCTCTGGATGATGCTCAGGATCGGCACGACGAGGGTCTGCATCATCGAGACGATCATGGCCGCGAGGCCGAGGACCAGGACGAGCGAGAGGTCGCCTGCGGGGCGTCTTGCCGCCCCGCGATCGGAGGGTGTCACGGTGTTCTTCCTTAGGAGCCCAGAAAACTGCATGTTCTATAAGGTTGATGTCCTCAAGTAACTCGACAGAGGTAAGCATCGAAGGTTGAGGTAGTCAAGTTTCGGGTTACGCTGGGCCCATGTCCGCGACACCTGGAACGAGCCGCTCCACCGAGACTCCGGACGGCGGGCACCCCGGCGTCTCCCACGCCGTACTGCTCGACACCCTCTGGGCGTCCATGGTCAGCCTCTACGCGGACCTCACCACCGCGGCCGCCGCACACGGCCTCACCTACAGCCAGGCCAAGGCGCTCAACGTGCTGCGTCAGGGCCCGGCACCCATGCGGTCCCTCGCGGACACGCTCCGCTGCGACGCGTCGAACATCACCGGGATCATCGACCGCCTGGAGGCCCGCGGACTCGTCCACCGCGAGGCCAGCCCCACCGACCGCCGCGTGAAGAACGTCATCCTCTCCGAGGAGGGCGCGGCCGTGGTGGCCGTCGTCCGCGACGGGATGCACGCCACGCACCGGGCACTCGGCGCCCTGAGCGACGACGAGCGGGCCACCCTCGACGACCTTCTCTCGCGACTGTTCCCGGCCGACGGGGACCACTCCCCGAAACAGGTCTGAGCCTCCGGGGACACGACTGACCCCGGACCCCGCGTGGCGGGATCCGGGGTACGTCACCGACGACGGTCCGATCAGTCGGTGTCCGTGCCGAGGGCCGTGCGCAGCGTGGCGATCGCCTGGGCGATGGCGGCCTCGGCCGCCTGCGTGCCGCGCAGGGCGTTGAGCATCACGAAGTCGTGGATGATGCCCTGGTAGCGGACGGCGGTGACGGGGACACCGGCCGCGCGGAGCTTGCCGGCGTAGGCCTCGCCCTCGTCGCGCAGGACGTCGGCCTCGCCGGTGATGACGAGGGCCGGGGGCAGCCCGGTGAGCTGCTCGGTGGTGGCGCGCAGCGGGGAAGCGGTGATCTGGGCGCGCTCGGACTCGTCGGTCGTGTACTGGTCCCAGAACCACTGCATGCCATCGCGGCGCAGGAAGTACCCGGTGGCGAACTGGCGGTAGGACTCGGTGTCGAAGCGGGCGTCGGTGACCGGATAGAACAGCACCTGCTGGACGAGCGGGACGTCACCGCGCTCCTTGGCCATCAGGGTGAGCGCCGCGGTCATGTTGCCGCCCACCGAGTCACCCGCCACCGCGATACGGGAGACGTCGAAGCCGTGCTCGGCGCCGTCGGTGACGACCCAGCGGGCGACGGCGTAGTTCTGCTCGATGGCGACGGGGTAGCGGGCCTCGGGCGAGAGGTCGTACTCGGGGAAGACGACCGCGGCCCGCGCGCCGACGGCGAGTTCACGGACCAGCCGGTCGTGGGTGTGGGCGTTGCCGAACACCCAGCCCGCGCCGTGGATGTACACGATCACCGGCAGCACGCCGGTGACACCCGCGGGGCGGACGACACGGACCCGGACCTCTCCGGTCGGACCACCCGACACGGTGGTCCACTCCTCGTCGACCTCGGGCCCCACGATCCCGCCGGACTGAACTTCGTCGACGGCCTTGCGTCCCTCCGCCGGCGCGAGATCGAACAGGTACGGCGGGTTCGCGGTCGCCTCCGCGAAGGCCGCGGCGGCAGGTTCGAGAACGGGACGGTTGCCGGTGGCGCCGGTCATGACGGTCTCCTCGGATCTGGTGGTGCCGCGGGCAGACTCCGGCGGCGGGTTTCGCCGTGGAGCAGCGGCACACCCGAGACAGTAGCGCTCGACTTAGTCGCGCACAACTCATTAGTACGCGATACGATCGGGGGGACCTGAAAGATAGACTGAGCCGCCGACACTCCCGGGAGACCGGGATCACCCGCCCGACCCGCAGGCACGAGGACCGGAGCCGCACCATGAGCACAGCCGGACCACCGCAGGGGGGTTCCCTGCTGCTGGACGACCAGCTCTGCTTCGCCCTGTACGCCGCGTCCCGGGCGGTGACGGCGCGCTACCGTCCGCTTCTGGACGAACTGGACCTGACCTATCCCCAGTACCTGGTCATGCTCGTTCTGTGGGAGCAGGACTCGATCACCGTGCGCGACCTCGGCAACGCGCTGCAACTGGAGTCGAGCACGCTCTCCCCGCTGCTCAAGCGCCTGGAGGCGGCCGGTCTGCTCCGCCGTGAACGCCGCGCGGAGGACGAACGCTCCGTGGCCATCCGCCTCACCGACGCGGGGGCCCGGCTGCAGGAGCAGGCCGACTCGGTCCCCCTCGCCATCGGCGACGCCATGGGCCTGACCCCGGAACAGGACGCGACGGCCAAACACCTCCTGCGCCTCCTGACGGCCAACGTCACGGAACACTGACGGGACCTCGCGGGCCGCCCAAGATATGGCCGGTTCTTCACCCCGGAACGGGTTGCAGAAGCACCCCGCCCCTCGCACGTCCCGCCCTACACCCCCCCTTTCCACTCCCCTTTCCGCGCCCCTCTCCTTTCCCCTTTCCCCGTCCCTTTTCTCCCTCGTCCGGCGTCACGGTGCGACGTAACCGAACGTGTCCGCGTTCGAAACGACGAGTTCACGGGCGCGCAAGTTTCTCTTGTGTCCATAGCGGCTAACCCGCAGATCACAGGGGTTGAAAAGGTTTCCTCCCTTTCTGCGAGACGGGCCGTGAGGTGCGCGTGATGGACGAACTGCGTGTGCTGTCGATCTACGAAGGATTCTTTTCGGGCGGGGCCCGGATCGTGCACAGCGATGTCGTGATGGGGCTCCAGGAGAGCGGTCAACTGCACTCGGTGCTGAGCCTGTACGGCGAGATGTACCGGGAGGCGACCAGGCAGCGGATGGAGGACGACGTCTGTTTCCGGTCGCTGACCGGAGCCGGCGTCCCGGTCACCTCCCTGGGCCGTGGCCACGGCGCGCCCGACGCCGTGGACGGCTTCACCGGCCCGGAACTGGCCGCCACCGCACGGGCCATGGCCGGCGCGGACGTCATCCTGTCCCTCAAGGAGCAGCCGCTCGGGCTGCTCAACCAGGCCGGACTGCCCCGACGGCCCGTCGTGGTCTGCCTGCACCGCTCCGATCCGGAGAACCAGGGACCGGCCCTGGACGAACTGCGGACGGCGGTCGCCGACGGCCGGATCGCCGCCGCGGTCTGCTGCGCCGAGTCGACGCGGGCGGCGTACGCCGCCGCCGGCATCCCGGCGGAGCTGCTGCACGTCATCCCCAACGGCGTGGACCTGCTGCGTTTCCGGCCGGACCACTTCAGGCGCGCTCTGCTGCGGACCTCGCTGGGCGTGCCCGCCGAGGCGCCCGTGATCGTCTTCGCGGCCCGCTACGCCGGGATGAAGAACGTGCCCCTGTTCCTGCGGGCCGCCCGCGCCTGGCTGCGCCGGCATCCCGAGGGACGCGTCCTGATGTGCGGCGCCGGGATGACGCGGGCCAACGCCGACCTCCGCGAGGACATGGCCGCCGCCTTCGGCGACGAGGCCGCGCTCACCGACCGCATCGCGCTGCTCGGCGTACGCGACGACATGGAGATCGTCTACGCAGCCGCCGACGTGGTGTCCCTGACTTCGTCCAGCGGCGAGGCGGCGCCGCTGTCCCTGATCGAGGGCATGATGTGCGGCGCCGTACCGGTCGCCACCGATGTCGGCGACTGCGCCTCGATCGTCGCCGGACACGGCCTCCTCACCCCGCTCGACGCCGAGGCGGTCGCGCGGGCCTGGAGCGAGGCGGTGGAGCGCCGCGACGAGTTCACCCCGGCCCTGGCCCTCAGCCGCGAACGGTTCAGCCGCACCCGCATGATCGCCGCGTACGCCGCCCTCATCGAACGGGTCCGCGGCGGGTCCCCCCAGCCGACACACCCGACCCCCGAGCCCCTCCCCGAACCCCTCCCTGAACCCTTCTAGGGCAGTCCGCCTCCCCTTTCACACCATCCCCTTACGCACCTCACACCCGCCCCCCGACGAAGCACACCAGCCCCCGGAGCGAGAGCCGCCACCCGGCGACACACGAGCCCCCGGAGCCGGAGCCGCCCCCCGACGATGCACGCGAGGGGGTGGGTCGGTGCGTCGAGCCCGTCGCTTACGCCCGGATCGAGCAGCGGCTCCCCACCTGACCCACGCCTGATCCAGCGGCGACGGGCTCGACGTACCGGCCCGCCCCCGCCCCACCACCCACCACCCGGCACCCGGCACCCGCACGCGGCACCCACCACCCAGCCCACCCACAGGAACCAGTGTTTGGATCGGCCGCCGGGGGCCCGGAGCACGGCCGTCGCGACCCGGACACCGGCCGCCCCGAAGCCTGTCATATGCGATTGCTATATTGCGCAACCACGCAAGCAAGTGGGAATCCCACGGAATCCCCTTCGCCCCAGCATCGACGGCCTGAACGGCCCGACCGTTTCGTGGGAGTGCGAGATGACTGACCCAGGGGACGGCCCCGTCGGCCGGGCCACACGCCGACGCGCGCCCGCGGTGCCCCGGCAGCGTGCGGAGGAGGACTCCGCCACGCCCGGGACGGGTGGCCGGGCCGCCTCCCGCTCCGCGACAGGCTCCGGGCCCGCGATGCCCGACCGGACACGTCGCGGCAGGTCACGGCGTCGCCGTCCCCGACGCGGCAGACGGATCCTGCGGACGGCAGTGATATCCCTGTCGCTCCTCATGCTGGTCACCGCGGGCGCCGGATGGTGGTTCTACGAGCACCTCAACGGCAACCTCCACAGCGTCCCACTGACCGACGGCACGGCGAGCGACAGCGCGGGCAAGGAGAAGGCCGACTCCTTCGGCCGGACCCCGATCAACATCCTGGTGATGGGCAGCGACGGCCGCACCAGCGCGAGCGACTGCAAACTCGGCGGCGGCTGCTCGCGGACGGGCGTCCAGTCGGGCAGCGGCAACGCGGACGTGGAGATGGTGCTGCACATAGCCGCGGACCGGTCCAACGCGACCGTGATGAGCATCCCGCGTGACACCGTGACCACCGTGCCCGCCTGCAAGAACACCGCGTCGGGCACGGCGACCGGCGGCTACACCGGCATGGTCAACAGCGCTCTGCAGTACGGTCCCGCGTGCCAGGTGGCCACCGTGCACCAGCTCACCGGCATCCCCATCGACCACTTCGTCCAGCTCGACTTCTCCGGCGTGGTGAAGATGTCGGACGCGGTGGGCGGGGTCTCCGCGTGCGTCGACGCCGATGTCTACGACACGTACTCCCACCTGAAGCTCGCCAAGGGCACGCACACCCTCAAAGGCGTGGCCGCGCTGGAGTTCGTCCGCTCACGGCACGGCTTCGGTGACGGCAGCGACCTGGGACGCACCTACGCCCAGCACATCTTCCTCAGCTCCATGATCCGCAAGTTCAAGAGCGCCGGCACGCTCACCAATCCCGCGGCCGTCTACAGGCTGGCCGACGCCGCCACCAAGGCCCTCACCGTGGACACCGGTCTCGGCAGCGTCAAGAAGCTGGTCGGGCTCGCCACCGATCTCGACAAGGTCCCGGCCAAGCGCATCACGTTCGCCACCATGCAGACGGCACCGGACCCGAACGACAGCGACCGGGTGGTGCCCGCCCCGGCCGCCCGGAGCCTGTTCGCCACCATCGCGCACGACCAGTCGCTGACGGCGGCCTCCGGGAAGACCTCCGCCGCGGCCACGGCGACCGCCACGGCCTCCGCGGTGCCCGCCGCGCGGATCGCGGTGACGGTGGAGAACGGCACGGGCATCAGCGGCCGCGCGTCGGCCGTCGCCGGCGCCCTGACCGATCGGGGCTTCAGCTCCGGTACGACCACCGGCAACGCCCCCGGCCTCGCGGCCACGACCACGCTCACGTACGGCACGGGGAAGAAGGCGGAGGCCCAGACGGTCGCTCACGCGCTCGGCCTCTCCTCCTCGCACCTCGAACAGGGCACCGCCGACGGCCTGACGCTGGTGATCGGCAAGGACTGGACCGGCGGCGGCACCTTCCCCGGCGGGTCCACGGCCTCCGGGGCCCCGGCCGACACCAAGGCCGCCACGGCCGACGCCCACTCCGAGACCGCCGACGCGTCGAAGTCCTGCGCCAAGGTGAGCACGTACAGGACGGTCAGCCTCGACGGCGTCGCCATGACCCCGTCCCAGGCGTACGCGGCAGCCACCGGGAAGAAGGACTCGGCACCCTGACCCGGCACACCCACCCGCGAGGCGGACGGACCCCGCCCCGGAGGCGCCGTCCCGGAGGCGCCGTCCGCGGAGCGGACCCCCTACCCGGCGCACCCCTCTGCGAAGCTGACCGGGTGCCGATCACACCGCAGCCACCGGAGCCCGTCACCCCCGACCCGCCGAGGGCCCTGCCCAGACCGCTGCTCACCCAGCGATGGCTCGACCTCGCCTTCGTCCACTGGGCGGTGGCCCCCGAGACCGTCGCCGGCCTGCTGCCCGCCGGGACCGTCCCCGACGTGCTCGACGACGTCACCTACGTCGGCCTGGTCGCGTTCCGGATGCACCGCGTCGGATGGCTCCGCACCCCCGGGGTGCCGTACCTGGGGACGTTCCCGGAGACGAACGTGCGCCTCTACTCGGTGGACGCGCACGGGCGGCGGGGTGTGGTCTTCCGGTCGTTGGACGCGGCGCGGCTGGTCCCCGTACTGATGGCCCGCGCCGGTTTCCGGCTGCCGTACGTGTGGTCCCGTATGAGCGTCCGCGCGCAGGACGACGTCATCACCTACACCAGCTCGCGGCGCTGGCCGGGACCGCGTGGCGCGTACAGCCGGATCGTCCTGCGCAAGGGTGACCCGATCCGGGAGCCCAGCGAGCTGGAGCACTTCCTGACCGCCCGCTGGGGCATGCACAACGCCTTCGCCGGCAGGGTCGGATACCTTCCCAACGACCACCCCGGCTGGCCCCTCCACCGCGCCCGGCTGCTCGCGTGCGAGGAGAACCTCCTCGCCGCTGCGGGCGTACCCACGCCGCTGGGAGAGCCCGTGAGCGTGCTGTACTCGCCCGGCGTGCGGGTCCGGCTCGGCAGCCCGCTCCGGCCGGCGGGCCTGCCGACGCCCTGACCACCCCAGCCCCCTTCCCGCTCCCCTCTCCCTCTCCCCTGCTCCCTCTCTCCCTCCCCCCCCTCTACCTCCCCCCCCTGCTCCCCCTCCCCCCGCTCTACCTGCCCCGCGCACCTCCGGCGCGTCAGGCCCTCTTCAGCAGCTCCTCCAGGGCCACCGCCGTGTCGGGATGGAGTGCGGTCAGTGCGGCGCCGGCGGGGCCGGGGTCCGCCGCTCGCCAGGTCCCCTCGCAGCCCAGCAGGGCCGCGACCGCGTCGCAGGTCACCGGGTGGGCGGCGAGCAGGGCCTGTCCCCCGCCGCCGTCCGCGCCACCGACGCTCCCGTGCCCTGCCGCTACCGCGGCCGCGGCCGCCGGCTCCGGCCGCGCCCGCCACGGCGGCACCCACGCGTCCAGGGCGGCGAGGCGCCCGGGGAAGATCCGCCCGGCCTCGCGGATCAGCAGCGGAGCCAGTTCGGCGCCGCCCGAGCGGAGGCTGGTGACCAGGGTCGGCAGCCACGGCAGCAGCACCGGGTCCGGCAGCCGTCCGAAGGCGTTCGACACCGCCTCCACGACGAAGTCGGTGAGGGCCGGGACGGGCTCCAGGGCGTGCAGGAAGCCGCTGAGGTAACGCGGATAGGCGGGCACCGCCAAGGGGTTGCCGAGCAGTTCGTCGCACCTCGCCCGCAGGTCCGCCCGGGTGAGGCGGCCGAGCTGCGTCTGGGCCGCCCACAGCAGGGCCGTCCTCGCCGGGTCGCGCGGGTGCGACTGGGCGACCGCCAGTTCCAGCTGGGTCCGGTCGCAGCCCAGCGACAGCGCGAGGCTCTCCATGCTGAACAGGAAGCCCAGCATCGCCGCGACCTGACGCACGGTGGCGTCCTCGTCGGTGAACGCCGTCGGCAGCAGCGTGCAGTAGTGCGCGTACCCGGCCTTGACGAACGACTCGATCCACGGCGGCAGCACGGGCTCGCCGGTGCGGTAGTACGCCAGCAGCCGCCGTACCCGGCGCAGCACCTCCGGCGCGCCGTCCACACCGCGTTCGGCCGAGAGCACCCGCAGGGCGTGGGTGCCCAGCTCGTCGGGGAGGCGGCGGCCGCGCAGATGGAGCGTCGCGTCCTCGACGGCCTCCAGGACGGTCGCCGTGGTGGCGGCCGGGGCGTACGCCGTGCGGCGCAGCCGTTGTTCGAGGACCTGCTCGATGCTGACGCCCTCGTAGCCGAGTTCGATGAGCGCCCGCTGGTGGGTGCCCAGTGCCAGGTCCCACGACTCCTGGATGGACCGCTCCCCCAGCTTCCGTTCGCCCATGATCGGCCGTGCGGCGCCCTGCGGCAGCAGGCGGCGCAGCATCCACAGCACGTCCGAACAGCGTTCCAGTTCGGGGTGGCCCGCCAGGTCCAGCAACGCCCGCTGCACACCGCGCTGTTGGAGTCTGAGGTTGAGGGGTGCCAGCCGGTCGTGCACGTCGCGGGCCAGGGGCGGCAGCGCGTCGTAGCCGACCTGGCCGATCCGGTCGCCGCCCATCATGATCGCCACGATGTGGCGTACGTCCCGGCGGCCGGGCACGGTGTCCTTCTCGATGCAGGTGACCGCCGCGTCCTGGAAGTCGTACGGCGTCGGCCTGGCCCGGTCGCGCATCCCGGCCAGCAGGATCGACGTCTCGAAGACGGCGATGGCGTCGGCGGTGGAGGCGAGGTAGCCGTTGCGGCGGGCGGCGCGGACGACCTCCACCGACCAGCCGAGCAGCTCGGCCTCGTCCAGCGGGTCCAGGACGGGCGGCCGGCGCAGGAAGCCGCTCAGCCGGTCCGCGGACGGGAGCGCCGACGCGGGAGTGGCCGCGGCGGTCCTCCTGGCCCGCGGTGTGCCGGCGCCGGACTGTCCGGCCAGCCGGTAGGGCCGGACGCGGGTGCGTCCGACGTTCTTCGCCCAGAGTGTCGCCGCGATCGACACCGACCCGGCGGCGAGGCCGAACTGCGCCTCGATCGCCGCGTGGCTGGACGGGATCAGACCGTGCTGCCACCGGGTGGCGGTACGCGGACCGATCACGAAGGTGTCGGTGCCGTGGACGCCGAACTCCGGTACCCGGCTGGCCGCGTGGAAGGCGCCGCAGACGTAGAGGCAGTCCCCGGGGTCGGTGCCGGTCGCCGCGAGGTGTTCACGCATCCTCGTCCACATGTGACGCTCACGGTCCTCGTCCACCCGGACCCGGTGGGAGTCGCCGGGGGCGAGCCGCCGGAAGAGGCTGCCGATCAGCAGCATGACCTGGCGGTAGGTGTCGTGGTCGCTGTCGCCGAGGGGCAGTTCGACGTACTGGTGCCACCATTCGGACCAGTGCCGCACCCGGCCGTGGCGCAGCAGGTGCTCCTCCAGTTCGGCGAAGCGCGGGCGGAGGTCTCCCAGCTCCACGCCGACCGCGTCGCCGTGCAGCGCGGCCTCCTCCTCGGCGGGTGGTGCGTCGGGGTCGGCGGGGTCCGTGTCGCGTGTCCCGCGCTCGTCCCACTGGAAGACGTGGTCCGAGGAACGGTCGACGAGGACCAGTTCGACGCCGGGGGTGTCCAGGGCGTAGGCGATCGCCTGGTACTCGGCGGAGGCCTCGGTGACCGGGGCGACCACCGAGAGCGGGGACCATTCGGCCGGGAAGCCGTCGACCTCGGTCGCGAACGCCTGGACCGCCACGGGGAGCCGGCAGTTGCGCAGTTCGGTGAGCAGCGGCGCCATGTCCTCGCACAGCTCCAGGTACACGACCTTCGGCTGTTTCTCCCGCAGGCGCCGCGCCATCGCGATCGCCGAGGCCGGTGAGTGGTGGCAGACGGGGAAGATCTCCAGCGGTTCGCGCACCGCGCGGTCGACGTCGTCGACGAGGCCGAGGAGGATGCCCTCCAGGGCGTCGGGACCGTCCGCGAACGTGGCGGCGGCTTCCTGGAGTTGGCCGCGCAGGGCGGTGAAGGTGCCTTCGGTGGCGTCGGTCATGACAGGGTGGCGATCGCGTCGCGGCCGCCCTCCAGGAACTCCGGCCAGTGTCCGCCCTCTTCCCTGCTGCGCGGCTCGACGACGCCGTGCAGGTACTTGTTGAGGATGGCGAGGTCCTCGGGTTCGCGCCGGGCCAGTGACCCGACGAGCGAGGAGGCCAGGGTGCGGGCGGTCAGGGCGCGCCGGCCGAAGAAGTCGCCGTGCAGCACGGCGTCCTCGAGCACGCCGATCTGTTCGGCCGTGGAGAGCGCCGACTCCAGTTTCTCGTCGTCGCTGCCGGCCGCGGCGGCCGCGGCGCGCAGGTCGGCGAAGCTCTGCAGCAGCACGTCGAGCAGGGTGGGCGGTACGTCCAGTTCGATGTGGTGGCGGCGCAGCAGTTCCTCGGTGCGGAAGCGGACGATCTCCGCCTCGCTCTTCTTGTTGGTGACCACCGGGATGCGGACGAAGTTGAAGCGGCGTTTGAGCGCCGAGGACAGGTCGTTGACGCCCCGGTCGCGGCTGTTGGCGGTGGCGATGATCGAGAAGCCGGGCTTGGCGAAGACGATGCTGTCGCTGCTGTCGCTGTCGAGTTCGGGAACCGAGATGTACTTCTCGGACAGGATGGAGATCAGCGCGTCCTGGACGTCGCTGGTGGAGCGGGTGAGTTCCTCGAAACGGCCGATCGCCCCGGTCTCCATGGCGGTCATGATCGGCGAGGGGATCATCGACTCCCGGGACTGGCCCTTGGCGATGACCATGGAGACGTTCCAGGAGTACTTGATGTGGTCCTCGGTGGTGCCGGCCGTTCCCTGGACGACCAGGGTGGAGCTCCGGCAGATCGCGGCGGACAGCAGTTCGGCGAGCCAGCTCTTCCCGGTGCCGGGGTCGCCGATGAGCAGCAGTCCCCGGTCGGAGGCGAGCGTGACGATCGAGCGTTCGACGAAGCTGCGGTCACCGAACCACTTCGGGGAGATCTCCCGGTCCAGGCCGTCGGAGCGCTCGGAACCCAGGACGAACAGGCGGACCATCTTCGGGGACAGCCGCCAGGAGAAGGGCTTGGGGTTGTCGTCCACGGACTCCAGCCAGTCCAGTTCCTCGGCGTACTTGATCTCGGCGGGGGCGCGCAACAGGTCGGACATGTGGAGGCCTTTCTCAAGGTCTGCGGGGTCAGGGGTACGAGGAGGGGGCACGGGTCCGTGCCCAGGGGATCGGCGGGCACCGGCGCGCGGTGCCCGGCGGCCGACGGGCGCTCGGCGCTGTGTGCTGGGCGCTGGGCGCTGGGCGCTAAGCGAGGAACGTCTTGAGTTCGTGGACCAGCTTGCGGATGTGGCCGGAGAGCACCGGAGTGCCGAGGTCCTTGAAGCGCTCGCGGAACCACGGGTTGACGCTGCCGCGCCCGGAGCTGGTCACGGATCCGACGGGGATGAACCTGGCCCCCGAGCGGTGCACGGCGGTCATGCTCCGGAACAGCTCCTCGTTCCGCCATTCGTAGAAGTCGGAGATCCACACGACGACGGTGTTGCGCGGTTCGGCGATCTTCGGCTGGGCCAGTGCCATGGCGACCGTGCCGTCGGTGCCGCCGCCGAGCTTGGTGCGCAGCAGGGTCTCGAAGGGGTCGTGCACCCATGGTGTGAGGTCGAGCGCCTGGGTGTCGTACGCGATGAGGTGGACGTCGACCTTCGGCAGCCCGGCGAAGACGGACGCCAGGATGGTGCAGTTCACCATCGAGTCGACCATCGATCCCGACTGGTCCACGACGACGATCAGCCGTTGGGGTGTCGTCCTGCGGGCGGTGTGCCGGTAGTAGAGGCGGTCGACGTACAACCGCTCCTCCGCCGGGCTCCAGTTGGTGAGGTTCTGCCAGATCGTGCGGTCGAGGTCGAGGTTGCGGAACACCCGCTTGGGCGGGACGGAGCGGTCCAGGGCGCCGACCTGGCTCTTCTCCACCTGGGTGCGCAGTACTTGGGCGACCTCGTCGACGAAGCGGCGGATCAGGGACTTGGCGTTGGCCAGGGCCAGGCCCGAGAGGTTGTCCTTGTCGCGCAGCAGTTGCTCGATGAGCGACATGCTGGGGGTCAGTCGTGCCGCGAGGCGGGGGTCCGCGAGTACTTCGCGCAGACGCATCCGCCGGACCAGGTCGGCCTCGATGTCGCCCAGTTCCGGGCCGATCGCCGGGATCAGCCGGCTGAGGTCGGGCGTCGGGCGGTGGCCGCCGGTCCCGTCCGGGCCCGCTCCGGGACCGGAGCCGGCAGGGCCCGCGGGCGCACCGCCCGCCGCGCGGCCGCCGCGCAGGTCACCCGGCCTGCAGCCGAGAGCGCGCTCCAGCCAGCCCGCGTCCGACTGCCAGCGGGCCAGCTGTCCCGCGCTGACGGCGCCGGAGCCGGTGGCGAAGACGTTCAGCAGCACCTTCGAGACCAGGGCGGCCCGGCGTACCTCGGCGGCCCGGTCACGGCCGTCCTCGTGCCCGGCGCTCCCGTCGAACCCGCGCTCCGGGTCGCCCGCTCCCCCGGCGTCGGCCTCGCCGTCCGGGCCCGTGGCGGAACCGGCGTCGGGCGCGGGTCCGGCGCCGGACGCCATCAGACCGTCGAACTCGGCGGCCAGTCCGGGGTGGCGCTGCACGATCGAGTCGACGGAGGCCCGTGGGTCCAGCAGGGCGGAGGGCAGTCCGATGTCCTCGACGACGGCGAGGCTCGCCGCTTCGAGCGCGGCCTGTTCCTCGTGGTCGAAGAGCCGGGCGAGGAGCCGCCAGTACAGCGCCTGCCGCCGGTTGTCGTGCGGGTCCGCTCCGGGCGGGGTGCCGAGTGCGGTGCCGGGCGTGCCCTCCGGCTCGGCCTTCGGGGCGGTCGGGTGATCGGCCGTGACGCCGGCCAGGTGATCGGCGGGGTGTCCGCTCGTCCGCTCGGTCATTTCCGCAGCAGCCTTCCGGCCCGTTCGCGCAGTACGGCCACGGCGTCGGTGGCGGCCTTCTCGGCCCGGAGACCGGCCTTGTCCGTGGTGCCGCCGGCCCATCCCCCGGCGTGGAGCACGACGGCCTTCTTCCGGACGGTCGTCTCGACGGCCAGCGGCTGGACGCCGAACGTCCCGGCGTCCCAGCGCAGCAGTCCGATGCAGGCCCCGGACGCCGCGACGGCCTCGGGGGTGAGGGGACCGGCCGCGGGTATGCGGTCCGTGTCGACGGCGAGGGGGTGTCCCGCGACGGTGAACGTCAGCACGCCGTCGGTCTCCCGCGCCGTGTAGCCCTCCAGGAACACGGGGACGGCGATCCGCGCCGGATGCCGGTCCAGGGGCGCGGTCGCCGCTTCGGTGGCGGTGGGCAGGACGACGCGGGCGGTGGCGAAGGCGTCCGCCGGTTCCGCCGGGCGCGCGTGCGCGTCGCTCCAGAGCAGGTCTCCCTCGGCGGTCACCGGCATGCCGCTGAGGTCCATCGCGCGGCCCTCGCCGACGGCCGCGAGCAAGGTCATGTGCGGCCGGAGCAGCTGCCACAGGCCCGCTCCGACGACCGTGTCCGGCTTCGGCACCGAGACGGCGGCGCGCACCAGCCGGGGCGCGGTGCCGTCGGCGGGCTCGAACACCGCGTGCACCTGGGCCTGTACGGCGGTCGCGTGCTCCTGGACGTCGACGCCGAGCGGAAGCAGTCTTCCGGTGACGGTGCCGGCCGGGGCCGTCCCGGTGGCGCCGGGCAGCGTCAGCAGCATCGCGCGTGACCACAGGTCGCCCCAGCGGCGCGACGGAACCCGGTCCAGGGACGCGCCGGGGCAGGACGCGGCGAGTTCGGCGGCGAAGCCGTCGAGCAGCGTCGCCTGACGGCGCAGCCCCGGGTCCGGAAGCATCGCGGAGACGACGTGCGCCGCCCCGGACACCGTCTCGTGGTCGATGCCCCGCCATCCGCAGCGCGCCAGGTCGGACAGCCAGGAGCGGGCGGCGGCGAGCAGGTTCGCGGGGGGCCGGCCGGTGTCCGGCGGGGCCGTGTCCCGGCCGCGGTCGCGGCCCGTCACCTCGTCGGCACGAGCGACGAGGGCGTCGTGGACGGAGCCGAGCAGGGCGGCGCGGGCCGCGGCCAGGGCGAGGAAGTCGTCCTCGCTCGCGACGCCGGCCGCCGCCTTCCCGGCCGCCTCGGCGACCCTGGCGGCCAGCGGTGTTCCCGCGACGGCGTCCGCGAGCCCGGTGAGACCCGCGGCCTCGGCGGGGCCGGGGCGCAGCAGTCCTCCGGCGAGCGCCCGGTCGAAGGCGTCGACGGCCGTCAAGGCCTCGTCGAGTCCGGTGACGGTCCCGGCGAGCAGATCGGCACGCATCACGCCACCGCCCTGGTCGGCGGGAACCACTGCATCTCCGGCAACGGCACGGTGGTCGGGGCGAGTTCCAGGTACGCCAGGTGGCGCAGGAAGCGGCTGAAGACGGGCGCGGCCGCCTTGCTGTCGCCCTGCGCGGGGCCGGCGGCGCTCATGCCGTCGGTGAGGGACTGCGCGCTCGGTTCCCCGTCCTCGCTCCCGGCTCTCAGGTAGCGCGCCACGCGGTCGGCGCCGTACTGCACGACCGCCTCGTTGATCAAGGCCTTGATGTGGTTGCAGAACCCGCCGCGGGCCCCGCCGCAGGGCCGGTTGTTGTTGGTGCTGCAGGCGAACGTGTACGTGCCCGCCGCGACCGACGAGACGTAGACCCGCTCGATGTCGGAGCCGCTGGACACCACACCCTGCAGGCGTCCGTCGGCCAGCTCGACGAACGGAACCTTGGCGAGCTTGCGCGGCCGCGCGGGTGCTGTCACCCGGGCCGTGCTCGACCACTCCCAGTCCGACAACTCACCATCTCCTTCGCGCAGAAAAGGTGTCCGCGCCGCACTGGCGGGGACACGGACGAACCTAGTGGCGACCACTGACAACGCCGGTCCCGACGGCCTCGCCGGGGGCCGGACGTCCGGCCCTCAGCGGCGGAGGTGGAGCTCGTCGAGCGCCTCGTCCAGGGTGGTCGCGGCCATGATGAGCGAGAGGTGCGTGAAGGCCTGCGGGAAGTTGCCGAGTTGCTCTCCGCTGGGGCCGATCTCCTCGGCGAACAGGCCGACGTGGTTGGCGTACGTCTGCATCTTCTCGAAGGCGTAGCGGGCCTGGGAGAGCCGTCCCGCGCGGGCGAGGGCGTCGACGTACAGGAACGTGCACAGGCTGAACGTCCCCTCGCTGCCGCGCAGTCCGTCGGGGGAGGCTTCGGGGTCGTAGCGGTAGACGAGGCTGTCGGAGACGAGGACGCGGTCCATCGCGTCCAGGGTGTTGAGCCAGGCGGGGCTGCGGGGTGCCAGGAACCCGACGCGGGGGGCGAGCAGCAGGGAGGCGTCCAGGACGTCGCCGCCGTAGTGCTGGACCAGGGCCTGTTCCCGTTCGTTCCAGCCGCGCTCCATGACCTGTTCGAGGATCTCGTCCCGGGCCCGGGTCCAGCGCGCGGTGTCGGCCGGCCTGCTGAACTCGGCCGCCAGCTTCAGACCGCGGTCGAAGGCGGCCCAGCACATCACCCGGCTGTAGGTGAAGTCCTTGCGGCCGCCGCGGGTCTCCCAGATGCCCTCGTCGGGCCGGTCCCAGGAGTCGGCCAGCCAGTCCAGGGTCCGGGCCAGGCCCTTCCACCCGTGGTAGCCGGCCTGTTCGCCGACCGAGCGGCTCTCGGACAGCGCGTACATGGCCTCGCCGTAGATGTCGAGCTGCAGTTGGTCCGAGGCGGCGTTTCCGGCCCGGACCGGCCAGGAGCCGCGGTAGCCCTCGAAGTGCGCGAGGATCTCCTCGGCCAGCCGGGGGTCGCCGTCGACCCGGTACATGATCTGGAGGGGTTCGCCGTCCGGGCCCTCCCCGGCTTCCAGCCGGTCGCCGAGCCAGCGGGTGAAGCGGGTGGCCTCCTCCACGAAGCCGAGGTCGAGCAGCGCCCGCACCGACAGGGAGCCGTCCCGCACCCAGGTGTACCGGTAGTCCCAGTTGCGCTCTCCGCCGACCTGTTCGGGCAGTCCCATGGTGGCGGCGGCGACCGGCGCGCCCGTGGGGGCGTAGGTGAGGAGTTTGAGGGTGATCGCGGATCGGTGCACCGCCTCGGTCCAGCGGCCGCGGTAGCGCGAGGTGCGCACCCAGCGCTGCCAGAAGTCGATGCTCCGCCACAGCGCTTCGGAGATCCCCTCGTCGGTGGGGGGCGGTGGCGCCTCACCGCCCGGCGCGCAGGTGCTGAACACCACGGCCGCGCTCTCCCCGTCGCCGAGGGTGACGGCGCCGCGGACGTCGTGTCCGTCTCGTTCGAGTTCCATGGTGGCCCGCAGGTGGGCGGTGACTCCGGGGGCGCGGAACGTCGCTCCGTCGGCGGTCAGGTCGAGTTCGTGGCGCAGCCGCCCGTAGTCGAAGCGCGGCCGGCACGCCAGGGTGAAGCGCACGGTGCCGCGCACGGTCCGGACGACGCGGACGATGCTGTGCCGGTCGGTCGGCGCGGGGCCGGGCAGGACAGGCATGTGGTCGATGATCTCGCCCACGCCGTCGGGTGACATGAAGCGGGTCACCACGACGGCGCTGTCCGGGTAGTAGAGCTGCTTCCAGGTTCCCTCGGGGTTCTCCGGGGCGAGCAGGAAGTGACCTCCGCCGTCGTGGTCCAGCAGGGCCGCGAAGATGCTGGGCGAGTCGAAGCGCGGGGCCGCGAACCAGTCGATCACGCCGTGGGAGGAGACCAGCGCGGCGGTCTGGAGGTCCCCGATCAGTCCGTGGTCGGCGATGGGCGGGTAACGGTCCATGCTGGTCTCCTCCTCAGGCCGCTTCGGCCGTCACCCGCCCCGTGCGGACGGCCTCCAGGAGTGCCCGGTGGTCCCTCTCGTTCTGGTCGGCGTAGCGTTCGCCGAACGTCACCAGGGCCCGGTCGAAGACGTCGCCCGCGCCCAGGTACGCGGCGATGGCGATCCGGTCGCCCGACCTCGCGTGCGCGCGGGCCAGGGTGGCGCCGCACAGCTCGCCGAAGGCGCGCATCCCGGCCGGGACCATGGAGTCGGGCTCGGCGATACCCTTCCAGTCGCGCAACTGCCTTATGTAGAAGTCCCGTCGGCTGCCGTCGATGCCCTCCGTCCGTTCCCAGCCGAGGAAGATGTCGCTGGTGGCCTGCATCAGCCGCTGGCCGGAGATCACGCGCTCGCCCTGCGTCCGGTGGCCGCCGGCGCCGACGAACGGTGCGAGGACGGACTCGTCCGCCTCCTTGGCCTGCAGGAGCAGCGGATCGCTGTCGTCGCGGCCGAGCAGGAGCACCACCCAGCAGCGGGTTCCCACGCTGCCGACCCCGACCACCTTGCGGGCCATGTCGACGACGCGGTACTGCTCCATCAGGAACCGCCGGTCCGACTGGAGGCTCCGGCCGTACCGTTCGATCATCCGGCGGATCTGCTTCTCCAGCGTGCCGCGTTCCACGTCCGCGAACAGGTCGGCGAACGGGGTGATGAGCGGTGGTCCGGCGGCGATGCGGGTCTTCCCGTCGACGAGGTGGGTGAGTTTCCCGAAGGCCTGGAGGCTGTCGCGGGTGCGGGCCTTGCGCACCGACTGTGCCCAGCGGTCGCGGGCCCGCGCGCTCACGTCCTGGATGAAGTGCGTCCACACCCAGTTCTCGTCGAACTGGGCATACCAGACCGGGAGGTTGCCCATCTCGGCGAAGTGCCGCATCCATACGCGGTAGGCCCCCACCGTCGACCGGATGACACCTGCGCGCTCCTTGGCGCTGAAGCCGTTGGCCCGGCCCACGACGACGAAGCTGGCGGCGAGCCGTTTGACGTCCCACTCCCAGGGGCCGGGCAGTGTCTCGTCGAAGTCGTTGATGTCGAACATCAGGCGGCGTTCCGGCGAGGCGAGCAGCCGGAAGTTCAACAGGTGGGCGTCGCCGCACAGTTGTGTCCTGATGCCGGTGCGCGGGGTGTCGGCGAGGTCCCCGGCCATGAGCGCGGCGGCGCCGCGGTAGAAGCGGAACGGCGACTCGGTCATCCTGCCGTAGCGGATGGGTACGAGGTCGGGCACCCTCGTCGCCGACTGGGCCTCGATGACGTCCACGGGGTCGGGCCGCCCGGCCCTGGGTTCGAACTCGGCGTGGCTGGAGCGGGGTGCGTGGGAGCGGGCGCCCTTGCCGAGGGCCGCTCGTTCCCGCGGCGTACGGTGCCGGGTGCCGCTGCCGGCCGCGGGGCGGGAGTTCACCGCAGTCGCTCCGCAAGGTGGTCGCCGACGCGCAGGGCGTTGGCGATGGCGGTCAGGGAGGGGTTGACCGCTCCGATGCTCGGGAAGAAGCTCGTGTCGACGACGTAGAGGTTGTCGAGGTCGTGTGCCTTGCAGTGCAGGTCGAGGGCCGAGGTGCGCGGGTCGGTGCCGAAGCGGACCGTGCCCGCCTGGTGCGCGGTGGCGCCGATGGGCATGCCCTTGTGCAGATAGATGCTGTGGGGCAGCAGGTGATGCTCGTGCATGCCCAGGTGGCCGAGCATGCCCTGGAGCCTGTGGCGCAGCCGCTCGAGTCCGGCGGTGTTGTTGTTCTCGTCGAGGGCCAGGTGGATGCGGCCGTCCCGGTCCAGGGTGACCCGGTTGTCGGCGGCGGGGAGGTCCTCTCCGCACAGCCAGAAGTCGACGGCGTGGCGGGCCATCACCTCGAACGGCAGGTCGGGGGTGACGTTTCCGGCCCAGCGGGGTGCTTCGGCGTCGATCTGCGCGGCGTCGGACTTGCCGAGCATCTGGATGCCGCCGAGGGGGTGGTCCCAGTCGTCGGATCCCAGGTACCAGTCGTTCAGGGCCAGGGTCTTCTGGAAGACGGTGTCGTTCGGTTCTCTGGAGAGCGCCATCAGGGCCAGGTTGTTGTGCCGCATGTAGTACCGGCCGACCACGTCGGAGCTGTTGGCCAGCCCCCGCGGGTGCCGGTCTCCGGCCGAACGCAGCAGCAGGGCGGCCGAGTTGACGGCCCCGCAGGCGACGACCACGATGTCGGCGCTGAATTCCCGGGTGGATCCGTCACCGACCGTCGCGACGACCCTGGTGACGGTCCGTCCGCCCGGGTCGGTCTCGAGGCGTCGCACGTCCGCGTGGGTGACCAACTCGACGTCGGGGTGGGCGAGGGCGGGGTCGACGCAGACGACCTGCGCGTCGGACTTGGCGCCGAGCGGGCAGGGGAAGCCGTCCACCCGGTCGCAGCGGATGCAGGCGCTGCCGTGCGCGGCGCCGCCCCGGTCGTCCTGGGTGAGGTCGACCCCGATGGGCAGGTGGAAGGGGTGCAGCCCCTGTTTCTCCAGGTCGTCGCTGAGCTGCTGGATGCGCGGCTCGTGCCGGACGGGCGGGTGGGCGTACGGGGCGCCGGCCGGGCCCTCGGTGGGGTCCTCGCCGTGCCGTCCGTGCACCCGGTAGAGGTGCTCGGCCTGGGTGTAGTACGGCTCCAGTTCGTCGTAGCCGAGCGGCCAGGCGGGCGAGACGCCGTCGTGGTGGCGGAGTTCACCGAAGTCCTCGGGACGCAGCCGGAAAAGGGCGGCGCCGAAGAACTTGGTGTTGCCGCCGACGTAATAGTTGATCTCGGGCGGGAACGGTTCGCCGTGTTTGTCGAACCAGAATTCCGGCGCCCGGTATTTCCCTTTCACGAAGACCGCGGTGGAATCCCAGTTGTCGCGTTCCCGGGGAAGATAGCCGCCCTTCTCGAGAAGAAGGATGCGTTTCCCGGTGGGCGCCAGCCGGTGGGCGAGGGTGCCTCCGCCCGCGCCGGTTCCGACGATGATGACGTCGTAGTGCGTATCGGTCATGCCGGCCACCGTCCTCGGAACTTGGTCCGGTCCTGCCGGGCGGTTCGGGAGGGGGAAGTACCCGACGCGTGCCGCGCGGTCCGGCCGACGGACATCCCGTCCCGCCGGCGGCGACCTCCTCGACGGCTCACGGCTTCCTCGACGACCAAGGTATCCCCGGGCGGTGGCCCCGGCGAGTTGGGCCGGTCGGGTGAGCCCGGTGCTCGCGCACGGCGGTCCCCCGCGCACGGTGTCCGGTGGGCCCGCGACGCCGGCGGCGCCCGCACCGTTGCGCCGTACGGGTGACGCGAGCCCGGTGAGGGCGAGGGCGCGCGCGGGGGTGCGGCCCGGACACGCGGGACGAGGGGGCGCGGGGATGCGGCCCGGACACGCCGGGCGGGGAGGTGCGGGTGCGGGCGTCCGCGACGGCCCGGCACGGCGGGCCGGGCTTCACCCCGTCACAGGATCGCGAGCGGATTGACGGGTGAGCCCGTGGCCTCGGGCAGCCGGAGGGGGGCGATCACGCAGAGGAACGTCCAGCGGCCCTCCCGCGCGCAGATCGGCGCGAGATCCTCGAACCGCAGATAGTCGAGGAGCTGCATCCCCATCGCGTGGACGGCGAGCACGTGCACCGGGAACGCGACCCCCCGCACGGCGCTCGGGGCCGTGTCGTTGTTGCCGTCGCTGCCGAGGACGGCCACCTGTCGCGAGGCCAGGAACTCCAGGGCCGTCGGGTGCAGTCCGGCGCGGGCGCGGGACACGTCCCAGGGGCCCAGCTCCTCGCGGCGCCTGCGGTGCCCGACCCGGACGAGGACGATGTCGCCCCTGCGCACCCGTATCCCCTGCCGCGCCTCGGCGGCGATCAGATCGTCGCAGGTCACGTCGGTTCCCGGTTCGAGCCAGGAGAGTCCGTACAGCCGGGGGATGTCCAGGAGCACGCCGCGTCCGACGATTCCGTCGCGCGCCAGCTCGACGGAGAGGGCGCTCGCCCCGTCCGGCGACAGCGCGTCCGTCGCGGCCAGGCCGCCGTGCAGGGTGCCGTCGTAGATGACGTGGCACAGCGCGTCGAGGTGACTGTCCGCGTCGCCGTGGACGTTCATGGCGAAGCGGTCGCGTGCGAAGTCCAGGCCGCTCGGCGCCGGTTTGCCGTAAGGCGGAGCGGTGAGCCGGTGCTCGGCGGGATCGGTGTCGTCGGGTTCGGTACGGGTCTCCACCAGGGCGGCGAGCGAGACCGTACGGCCCGTCCGCACCTCGGCGACCGCCGCGAGCACCTGCTCCTCGGTGATCGTGTCCAGGGCGCCCCGGGGTGTGGAGGCGCCGGGGGCGACGGCGCGCAGGTGTCGGTGGAGCGACCGGAATTCGGCCTCGCTGAGCTCGTCGGACGTCCGCATGTCCCCACCATCCGACAGCTCCCGGAGTCCGGCACGCCGAGTCGCCGGGCCCTCCCGGTCACCCGGAACGCGGGGCCGGGCGTCCGAGGCCCGGTGTCAGGCCGGCGGGATCGCGGACGGCGCGGGACCCGGAGGACCGGTGTCGAGGAACTCGCGGACGGCGAAGGCGGCCAGCACGATCACCACGGTCCACACCACGACCGCCGTGGTCGGGTAGTTCCAGGTGAACAGCACGACCGCGGCGATCAGCAGGATCGCGGCGCCGATCCACCGCTTGAAACGGTGCACGAACCGGCCGACCGCGCCGAGCGGGAGGCCCGCCGACACCGCGACCTCGCGGACGGCCCCGATCCCCCGGCCGCAGCCCGTGCGGACGCGGGCGGCGACGGGGGACGGACCGGCGAGGAAGGCACCGATGGCCGTCGCCAGGGCGAGCGCGCCGACCGCCCGTACACCGGCCCGCAGGAATCTCACCAGCGCGTCGAACACGGCGGCCGCGGCGGCCTCCGACGCGCCCACGGGAAGGCGGTCGAGGTAGATCGCCCGCAGGACCGTGAGTGCGAAGCCGAGCACCACCATGGCGAGGAACACCCCGACGGCGGCCCCGATCAGGGCCCGGCGGCGGTTGACGGCCAGATACACCCCCAGGGCGGCGATCAGCACGGCGACGACCGGCAGCCAGCCACCGACGATCTCCAGCACCCGCAGATACGTCCTGACCCTAGCGATGTCCTTGGAGGCGAACACCACGAAGTCCGTGTGCACGGCCGGGATCAGGGCCGCCGGCTGCAGACCGGCGGCGACCAGCCGGTCCTTCACCTCCTTCACCAGCGGGGCAACGTCGATGGCGACCTGACCGTTCTCGACGGAGACCGCGCCTCCCGACTCCCCCGTCAGCGCCTTGTCCAGGGCCGCGTGGGCCCTGCGGTTCGCGTCCACCCAGACGGTGTCGAACGCCTTGCTCGCGACCACCCGCTCCACGGTGTCGCCGACCAGGCTCTTCAGACCGCTGGTGATCGGGCCGGTCAGACCGCCGAGCAGCTTGGCCGCACCCGTCGGCGCACCCTTCTCCGAAGCGGCCCGCTCCAGGTCCTTGACCAGCTTCTCCACGTCGATCCGGTCCAGGACCACCTCCGTGACCCGGTCCGTGACCGCCCTCTGCACGGCCGGATCACCGGCCAGCGGCCCGACCGTGGCGACGTAGCGGTCCGTGTCCCGCACGATGCTGTCCGCCCACACCGCGACGACCGACAGCAGCGCCAGCAGGGACGCGAGGAGGATCAGCAGGACCGACCCCGTCGACCGCGCCCAGTGGTGCCGCGCGGCACCCGCCGGCCCGGCGCCCTCGAGAGCGCTGACCCGGTGGCGCAGCTCGTCCAGCTCGGCGCGTTCCCCCGCCGGGAGACGCGGCCCGGTACCGGGCGGGGCCGCGGGAGGCCGGTCCGGATCGGGTGGAGGCGCGCTGCTGGTCATGGGTACACGAGAGCCCCACGGCCCCGATCCGGCGACCCGGACGGGTCCGGCGGGTGAACGCCGCACCGAGGTGCGACCGGTTCCGTGCGATGTTGCAATGGCATGCGGGAACAGCGGGAATTCCCGGGACGCCATGACCATCCAGGGGTGAGACTGTGACCGAATCCGTCAGCGAATCCATGCAGGGTGAATTCATCGAAATGGGGCCGATCGACTACGTGGTCGTCGAGTTTCCCGGCAGCCGTACGACCGGCGAGGGGTTTCCCCTGCTGGTCGATCTGGTGGACCGCGGCCTCATCCGCATCCTCGATCTGATGTTCGTCAGAAAAGAGGACGACGGATCGGTGACCGGCCTGGAGATCGCCGATCTCACCGGCGACGGAGCCCTGGACCTCACCGTCTTCGAGGGGGTGTCCTCCGGCCTGCTGGACGAGGAGGACATCGAGGAGGCGGGCCACGCCCTCGCGCCGGGCAGCTCCGCCGGGATCCTGGTCTACGAGAACCTGTGGGCCGCGCCCTTCGCGGCCGCCCTGCGCCGCGGCGGCGCCCAGCTGGTGGCCTCCGGCCGGATCCCGATGCCGGACGTCCTGGCCGCGCTGAACGCGACGGAGAGCGCCCGGTCCGCGAGTGCGTAGCGCCGGGGGCGGCGATCACCGGGCCGATCTCACGCGCCTTGCCCCATGAACCGGCCCCGATGGCGGCGCGGTGGACGTGGTCGGCCCGCGCCCCGAGGCCCCCCGGCCGCGACCCCTCACCCCGGCTCGTCAGGCATCGCCCGGCGGACCGTCCCTCCCCTCGCAGCACCGCCCTCCAGCGCGCCTCTCGGCCCCGTGCGGGACTCGACCGCGGCACACACCAGGGCGAGGGTCACCGGAAGGGGCGCGGCGGCGTCGACGGTGAGACCCGGTTCGTCCGCTTCCAGCGGCTCCAGCGTCTCGAACTGGGAGTCGATCAACCGTGCGGGCATGAAGTGACCGGTGCGCCGCGCCACACGGTCCCGCGCGGTGTCCCGGTCCAGGGCGAGGAAGAGACACCAGAGCCCGGGGCCCGCCGCGGCCCGGAGTTCGTCCCGGTAGGCGCGTCTGAGCGCCGAGCAGGCGAGGACCAGCCCTTCCCCGGCCTCCACCGCCCGTCGCACCCGGCGCGCGAGGGTCCGCAGCCAGGGCTCACGGTCGGCGTCGTCCAGCGGGTGACCGGCGGCCATCCGGGCGATGTTCGCGGCAGGATGGGCGTCGTCGCCCTCCACGAACGGCACGCGCAGTTCCGCCGCGAGCGCCCTGCCGACGGTGGACTTCCCGGAGCCCGACACCCCGAGCACCACGACGATCGGCGGCTTCCCCGGGGCGGCGCGGTTCACGGTCCCCGTCCGCTCACCGGTCAGCCGCCCGTGGCGAATCCGGGGAACAGGGTCATTCCGCCGTCCACGTAGATCGTGGAACCGACCACGTAGTCGAAGAGGTCCGAGGCCAGCGCCACCACGACGTTCGCGATGTCCTCCGGGTCGCCGACACGACGGTAGGGGATGAGCCGGAGCAGGTCGGACTCGGCCTCGGGGGTGTCCCAGGCGCTGCGGTTGATGGGGGTGCGGATCGCTCCCGGGGCGACGGCGTTCACCCGGATCCGGTACGGGGCGAGCTCCTGCGCGAGGGTCGCCATGAGCATCTGCACGCCGCCCTTGGAGGACGCGTAGTTCACATGGCCCGACCAGGGGATGACCTGGTGGACCGAGCTCATGCAGATCACCTTCCCGGCGGAGCGGGACACCTCCGGGACGACACCCCGGCGCATGAACTCCTTGGCCGCCTCCCGAGCGCAGAGGAACTGGCCGGTCAGATTGACGTCCAGCACCTTCCGCCACTGCTCGACGGTCATGTCGGTGAGGGCGGCGTCCCGCTGGAGTCCGGCGTTCGCGACCAGGACGTCGACGGTCCCGAACTCCCGGACCATGTGGGACACCATGTCGCCGACCTGGTCCTCCTGGGACACGTCCGCCTCGTACGCGTAGGCGCGGACGCCCGAGGACTCGATCTCGCGCACCACGTCCTCCGCGGCCTCCCGCCCGGCCACGTAGTTCACCACCACATCGGCGCCCGCCCGCCCCAGCGCGATCGCCGTGGCCTTCCCGATCCCGGAATTGGCGCCTGTGACCAGGGCCTTCTGCCCCCTGAGGAGCTGAGGGGCGGAAGGCGGGCTCATGTCTCCGCGGCTGTTCTCCACGCGTGCCTCCTTCTGATGCCGGTACGGACGTCCGGCGGACGCTTCTGTACCGATGCGGACGCCCGCGGCCGCATCCCGTGCCGGTGCGGACGTCCCACGGGCGTCCGCACCGCGTCGTCGGCGGGCCGCGGGCGCGTCGCCCGTCGCCCCGCCGGAACCGCCGCCGGAACCGCCGCCGGAACCGCCGCCGGTACGAGCCGGACGGCCCGACGCCCCCGCGAGGGGTGGTCGGGCCGTCCGGCCGTCAGGCCGTCGGGATCGGTACGGCCGGCGCGATGGGCCGGTCGGCTACGGCATGCGGGCGCCCTGGGTCTCGCGGGACTCGCGGGACTCGCGGGCGTCCCTGGCTCCGATGCACAGCGCCCAGATGACGAAGGCGTCCACCGCGATCAGCACGATGGCCCAGACCGGGTAGTACGGCAGCCAGAGGAAGTTGGCGATCATCGACAGGCCGGCCAGCGCGATTCCGGTGATGCGCGCCCACATCGCCCCGCGGAACAGGGCGATACCGGCCAGGACGACCAGGACTCCGAGGACGAGGTGGATCCAGCCCCAGCCCGTCAGGTCGAAGGTGTAGGCGTAGTTGCGGGTGACGACGAAGACGTCGGTCTTGACGATGGCGGCGATCCCCTGGAATATCGCCATCGCTCCACCGAAGATCATCATGACTGCGGCGAAGGCGGTCCAGCTGGACACCCAGATTCCTCCGCCGTGGCTTTCGTCGCGGCTTCCGGTGTCGTGCTGGTGCATTCCGGTCGTGGCCATTTCGAGCTCCTCCCGCATAGGCCTCGCCACCGGCCTGTGACCGCCGGTGGCCCGAATTCAGCTTGCCACGAGAATCACCGACCGGCAGAACGTCGCCTTTTCCGCCCCGGGCGCGGGGCGGAAAAGGCGGGGAACCGCGGTACGGAAGTGCGCGGGAATTCCGTCGGTGGTCCAATGAACGGGTCCTGTGAACACCCCTCACGGACCGTCCCGCGCACAGCCGCGCGCCCCCGGACGGAGCGAGCCGGACGTACCGCCCGCTCACCCCGTTGCTCCGAAGGTCCGAAGGTCCGAAGGTCCGGGGCTCCGGGGCTCCGGGGCTCCGGTGAGAAAGGAACCCGACATGCCAGGTCTCCTCCGCGGAGTCGCCCGTACCGCCGTGGTGGCGGGCACGGCGACGGCCGTGTCGAACCGTGTCTCGCGCCGTCAGCAGGGCCGCTGGGCCCGGCAGGGCCCCGGGCCCGTCCCGGCCGCCTCCTTCGTCGCGTCTCCCCCGCTCCCCCCGTCGGCCCCGCTGACCGACGACATGAACGACAAGATCGACCAGCTCAAGCGACTCGGCGAGCTCAAGGCCCAGGGCGTGCTCACCGAGTCCGAGTTCACCGACCAGAAGCGCAGGATCCTGAGCGACGACTCTTGAGCGACGACTCTTCAGTCACCGACGGAGATCCGTCCGACTCAGGGAGCGTCGAGGCCGGGGTCGTCGAAGCAGGGGGCGTCCGACGAGGACGCGCTGTCAGCCGCCCGTGTGCGCGACGGCGTGCCGCAGCGAGCGGTGGGCCACCACGACCCAGGCGGCGACGAGCAGGACGTAGAGGGCGACCGCGGTCCAGACGAACACCTGCGAACCGGTACGCGACGCGAGGGCCGCGGTGCCGGTGACACAGGCGCCGAGCGGGAAGATGAAGGACCACCAGGTGGGCGCGAACGGCAGCCCCGACCTCAACTCCCTTACGGTCAGCGCCGTGGCGAGCACCAGCCACAGCATGGCGAAGCCCCACACCCCGACCCCGCCCAGCAGCGCGAGGACCGCCGTGCCGTGCACGTACGGCGCGGGCAGCGCGCCCGGCGCCGCCGCGGCCAGCGCGCCCAGTCCCGTGACGATCTGTCCCAGCGCCCCGAGTCCGATCCACACCGTCGGCACCATCGCGCCGGTGGGCGCGTCGTGGTGCACCAGACGGCTGTAGACCATGGCCAGCACCAGCAGGGCCGCGACCAGTCCGAGCCCGAACATCGCGTAGCAGCCCAGCACCAGGTCCAGCCGCAGCTGCCCGGCCGGCATGTGCGGAACGAGCAGCGCGCCCGTGGTGGCCGAGACCAGCGGCGGTACCACCGGCATCAGCCAGCCGCCGAACGCCGCGTCGGGTGCGAACCGGTGCCGGGTGACCATCAGGTACGGCACCGTGACGGCCGTGGTGAGACCCAGCACCGTACCGGTCGACCACAGCACCAGGTCGACGTCCAGGGCGGCCCGTTCACCGATCACCGACGGGCCGAGCTGCAGTGCGCCGGCGCCCACCGTCAGCAGGGCCACGGCGGGCGCGCCGAAGAACTGGGCCTGCGTCGGGTCGGCCGCGTGCAGCCGCAGCGCCCGCTGCCGCAGGTACCCGACCGCCAGCGCGACGAGCAGCAGACACGCCCCCGCCCAGACCACCGTGGCGGCCGTCCGCAGTCCGGGGAGGCTCCGGGGCAGTGTGACCACCGCGTTCGCGACGATGCCGGTGCCCATGACGGCCGCGAACCAACTGGGGCCGAACGGCGGACGGCCCGTCATCTGCGCGGTGGGCAGCGGCGGACGGTCCGGGAGAACGGCTCCCGGGGCCGCGCCGCCCTCGATCGGGACGGCTCGGGCACTGCTGGGTTGGGGTGTCACGGCGTGGAACGCCTCTTTCCTCGTCTCGGGATTCACCGTCGTGAACGGGCGCCCGGAGAGCCTCAGCCCGACAGAACGCGGGTCGCGGCGAAGTCCGTCGGCCCGTCGGCCCCACGAGGCTAAGTGCGCCGCCGTCGCCGGCCGCACGGCACCGAGCGCCACAACGCCCTCACATCAGGACCTGGCCCGGAGCGCCGTCCGGGACCGCGGACGAGTCCGCACGGCCCGCTCGCGCGGGAACGTGACCCGGGAAGACGGTCATGGCCGTGCGGGAGGACACCGGGCCCTCACATCCGGACATGACGTACCGGTACGCGCGGGCACGTCCTGATCTGCCGCACTCCTGGCACGCTCGCCTCTCCGGTCGCGGCGCCGAGCACTCGTAGCCTCGTGGACAGCGCACGAGGTCGACGGTCCTCAACGCCGCGGACCACCTCGGCCCCAACGGCGGCGTGGCCGGCCGGCCGCTCCGCCCGCGACAGTCTTCGTACGTGGAAAGAAGGCGTTCTACGCCGTGGCATCACATTCAGGCAGTGCTCTCTCGATCCCGCACCAGGTGGAATTCGGTATCAACGAATGGCTCGTCGACGAGTTCCGGGAGCGGTATCTCCGTGATCCCGACTCGGTCGAGCGGGTCTGGCGGGACTACTTCCGGGCGTCCGTGACAGCGGCCGAGGTCCTGCCCGCCCCCGCCGGAGCGACCGTGCACACGCCGACGGCGCAGGCACCGGACCCCGACCTCGTGGTCAAGGCGGTCCGGGTCGCCGCGCTGATCCACTCGTACCGCGTCCGCGGGCACCTCGCGGCGGCCACCGACCCGCTGTCCGCCGGGCCGTCCGCGGGCCATCCGGACCTGGAGCTCTCGGGCCACGGCCTCGACGCCGCGGACACCGCCCGGGAATTCCCGGTCGACGGTTTCGCGGGGAACCGCTGCATGACGCTCGGCGACGTACTGACCACGCTGCGCGCATCCTACTGCGGACCCACCGGCATCGAGTACATGCACATCCAGGACCAGCGGGAGCGGCTCTGGATCCAGCGCCGCGTCGAGGTCCCGCCGCCCCGGCCGGGCCGCGCCGAGCAGCTGCGGATTCTGTACCGGCTGGGATCCGCCGAGGCGTTCGAGACGTTCCTGCACACCAAGTACGTGGGGCAGAAGCGGTATTCGCTGGAGGGCGGGGAGGCGGCGATCGTCCTGCTGGACACGGTCCTGGAGCGGGCCGCACGGCTGGGCATGCACGAGGCGGTCGTCGGAATGGCGCACCGCGGCAGGCTGAACGTCCTCGCCAACATCGTGGGCAAGCCCTACGCCCAGATCTTCGACGAGTTCGAGGACGCGGTCGACGTCCGGTCCGCCCAGGGCTCCGGCGACGTGAAGTACCACCTCGGCGCGAGCGGCACCTTCCACACCCCAGACGGTCACTCGATCGCGGTCTCCGTGGTGGCGAACCCCTCCCACCTGGAGGTCGTGGGGCCGGTGGCGCAGGGTCTCGTCCGGGGACACCAGGATCTCGCCCAGGACGGTCAGGGCCCCCACTCCGTGCTCCCCGTGGTGATCCACGGTGACGCCGCCCTCGCGGGCCAGGGAGTGGTGGCGGAGACCATGAACATGTCGCGGCTGCCGGGCTACACCACCGGCGGCACCGTCCACCTGGTCATCAACAACCAGCTGGGATTCACCACAGCTCCCTCGGTCGGCCGGTCGAGCACGTACGCGACCGATGTCGCGCGGACCGTCGAGGCCCCTGTGTTCCATGTCAACGGCGACGACCCCGAAGCGGTCGCCCGGGTCGCGCAGTTGGCCTTCGACTACCGTCAGACGTTCCACAAGGACGTGGTCGTCGACCTGGTCTGCTACCGGCGTCACGGACACAGCGAGGTCGACGACCCCTCCATCACGCAGCCAGCCATGTACGACCGCATCGCCGAGAGGCCGTCCGTGCGCAAGCTGTACGCGCGGTCGCTGCAGAGCAGCGGCGTGATCAGTGAGCAGGAGGCCGAGAGCGCCCAGCAGGGCTACCGCGAGCAGCTCCAGCGGGCCTTCGCCGAGACGGCCGGGGCGTCCGCGTCCGACGGCGGTCCGGTTCCGGCCGGCGTCGTCGCGGCTCCCCCGGTCCGCCGGGCCGTGACGGCCGCCTCAGAGATGACGCTGCGTCACATCCTGGGCTCGCAGATCGACCTGCCGCGGGACTTCACCGCCCACTCGCGGGTGCTGCCCCAACTGCAGCGGCGGGCGGCCATGTTCGACGACGGGAACGTCGACTGGGCCACCGCGGAGGCGCTCGCGATCGGGTCGCTGCTCCTGGACGGGGTCCCGGTCCGGCTGTCCGGGCAGGACTCCCGCCGGGGCACCTTCGGCCAGCGGCACGCGGTCCTCGTCGACCGGCTCACCGGGCGGCAGCACACTCCCCTGAACTCGCTCGGCGCGGAGGCGGCGCGCTTCACGCCGTACGACTCCCTCCTGTCCGAACTCGCCGTGCTCGCCTTCGAATACGGCTACTCGCTTGCCCGTCCGGACGCCCTGGTGCTGTGGGAGGCGCAATTCGGCGACTTCGCCAACGGCGCCCAGACGGTCGTCGACGAGTACATCTCCTCCTCGGAGCAGAAGTGGGGGCAGCGGTCGGGCGTCACCCTGCTGCTGCCGCACGGTCTGGAGGGACAGGGACCGGACCACTCCTCCGCCCGGATGGAACGGTTCCTGCAGTTGTGCGCCGACGACAACCTGACCGTCGCCAACCCCTCGCTGCCGGCCAACTACTTCCATCTGCTCAGGGAGCAGGGCCTGGACGCGGGGCGCAGGCCGCTGGTGGTCTTCACCCCGAAGTCCATGCTGCGGTCGAAGGCCGCGACCTCCGCCCTGGAGGAGTTCACCGAGGGGTCGTTCCGTCCCGTCGTCCCGGACACCACGCGGGACCCGGCGCGGACCGAGCGGGTGCTGCTGTGTTCGGGAAAGGTCTTCTACGACCTGGACGCGCACCGCCGCGCGTCGGGCGAGGACCGCACCGCCCTCGTGCGGGTGGAGCGGCTGTACCCCTTCCCCGCCGACGAGTTGCGGGCCGAACTGTCCCGCTACCCGTCGGACGTGGACGTGCGCTGGGTGCAGGAGGAACCGGCCAACCAGGGCGCGTGGACCTTCGTCGCGCCGCGCCTCGCCTCCCTGGTCACCGCACCGGCGGGCTGTGTGAGCCGCCCGGCGGCCTCGGCTCCCGCGGTGGGGTCCCACCGCCGTCACGCGGCCGAACAGCGGGATCTGGTCGGGCGGGCGTTCGCCTGACGCCCGTGGGTGCCCGGCCGGGAGAGCGCGGACCGGCCGGGACGGCGCCGCCCGGCGCGGGGCGTCACGCCGGGCGACGGCGCCGGCGGTACACGTGCACCGCCAAGTCCCTCTCCCCGCAGGCCCGTTCCGCCTGCGCCCCGTTCTCTCCGCGCGCCCGTGCGGTCGTCGGCGCGCGCAGCCCTCAACGCGCGTGCAGCCCTCGGCGCGCGTCCGGTCGTCGGCGCGCGTTCAGTCGTCGGCGCCGGGCCCCGCGGGCGCTGCGGCCTCCGTGATCCCGGCATCCGTGACCCCGGTGGTGTGGAACCGTGCCCGGAACACCCCCGGAGTCACCTTGAGGTTCCGCACGAACGCCCTGCGCAGCGACTCGGGTGAACCGAACCCCGTACGGCGTGCGATCACGGCCATCGGATCGTCACCGGACTCCAGCATGGCCTGCGCGGCCTCCAGCCGGACCTGTTCCACGTACCGGGCCGGTGTCATGTGCAACTCCTCGCAGAAGAGCCGGGTCACATGGCGGGAGCTGACGCCGGCGCGGCGCGCCATCGCGGACAACGTGTGATTGGCGGCGGGGTCCTCCGCCACCGCGTCCAGCACCCTGCGGAGCATGTCCTGGCGGGTGTGCGCGGCGCGGGCGCGCACACTGAACTGGGACTGGCCGCCTGGCCGTTGCATGAAGACCACCAGGTCCTTGGCGACCGCGCGGGCCACTTCGGCACCGTAGTGCTCCTCCACCAGGGCCAGTGAGAGGTCGATGCCCGCGGTGACTCCCGCCGAGGTCATCACCTTGCCGTCGCGCACGAAGATCGCGTCCGGTTCGACCTTCACGGCGGGGAAGCGCAGGGCCAACTGCCGGGAGTGGCGCCAGTGGGTGGCGGCACTGCGGCCGTCCAGGAGACCCGCGGCGGCCAGCAGGAACGCGCCGGTGCACACGGACGCCGTGCAGCGCGCGTTCGCGTCGAGCTTCCGTACGAGGTCCAGCAGCGCGTCGTCCCTGGTCATCCGGTCCCAGTCCGGGCCGCCGGGAATCACCAGGACGTCGGTGGTCTCCCGTACGTCCGCCACCGCCATGTCGACGCCGAGGCGGGTCCCCGACGCGGTCGTCACCTCGTTCCCGTCGGCCGAGACCATGGTCAGCCGGTAGTGGGCACCGAAGTCGTTCGCCGAGGTGAACACCTCGATCGGACCGGTGACGTCCAGCAGCCGGACCCCGGGGAAAACGAAGATCGTCACGAGGAGCGGGTCGGTTCCGGCGCGCTTGTGGTTCATCGAATGCCTCCGGACCTGACATCTGGTTACGGTCGATGCTATGCGCAGTGAGTTCGCAGAACAAACCAACTAGGATCGCGGCATGTCCGACGTCCGGCCACGCGCCTGCCCCATAGCGGGAACCCTCGATCTCGTAGGAGAGCGCTGGTCGCTCCTGGTGCTGCGCGAGGTGTTCCTGGGGGTCCGGCGTTATGCCGACATCCGCGCCAACACCGGGGCGCCGCGGGACGTTCTCACCAAGCGGCTGCGGTCCTTGGAGGCCGCGGGAATCCTGGAGCGCCGCCGGTACCAGGACCGCCCTCCCCGCTCCGAGTACCTTCTGACGGCCTCGGGGCAGGCGCTGGAACCGGTGCTGATCGGGCTTCGCGAATGGGGCCTCCGGCATCTCCAGGACCCGCCGCCCGCCCCGCGCTTCCTGCACACGTGCGGCGCCGAGGTGGAGACCCGGATCGTCTGCGCCGGGTGCGGCGAGCCCCTTGAGGGGGGCGGTCTGGTGACCGTGCCGGAGGAAGAGGCGTAGAGGCCCGCGGGCCCCGGGAGGTCCGTGGGCGCGGACCCCGGTGCCGAGCCCGGCCGTGAGCCGGCCGGGCGGCGATCCGGCGGGGGCCGCGGGGAGTTGACGAAGCCGGGCGGCCGCGGACGGTTCCGCCGTCCACCGAGCCGTCACCTCGGTACATGCCCAGGTGGAGGTCTCGGAACAACGTTGTGGTGAACCTTTGACCAACACCGTACGCTCCGTCTGATCGATCACAGACTCCCTGGGGGAATTCATGCGCACAACCACGCGCCTCGCCCTGTTCGGCACGAGCGTCGCACTGGTCGCCCCGGTCATGGGTGCCGCCACCGCCCACGCGGAGGACGGCGGCAGTGGCGACATCACCATCGACAAGGTCGTCGTCAACGGCGGCAAGCCGGTCGTGGTGGGGACCACCGACGTGGTGTCCGCCAAGGTCTCCGTGACCGCGTCGGACAACTCGGGCATCGCCAGGACCACGTACATCAGCGCCTTCGGTCCGAAGCCGAACTTCGCGCAGATCTGGGACGACGAGATCACATGCGTCAAGGTGAAGGCGACCACCTCGACCTGTACCGGCACCCTGACGTTCGACCCCCGGGCGGCGACCGGTTTCGTCGACAACAACGCGGCGGCCACCTGGAAGCTCGGCACGCTCGTCTCCGCCAACGACTACGACTACATCCACCGGGACGCGGCCACCACGTTCAAGGTGCAGCGCTACTCGAAGCTGACGGTCAACGCCTCCCCCGAGCCGGTGAAGAAGGGCAAGGCCGTCACCGTGACCGGCAAGCTCTCCCGGGCCAACTGGGAGGACAACGCCTACCACGGCTACACGAACCAGTCCGTGAAGCTGCAGTTCCGCAAAAAGGGCAGCGACACCTACACCACGGTGAAGACGGTCAAGTCGGACTCGACGGGCAACCTCAAGAGCACCGTCACCGCCGCCACCGACGGCTACTTCCGCTACAGCTTCGCGGGAACCGCGACGACTCCGGCGGTCAACGCGACCGGCGACTTCGTGGACGTCCGCTAGCCGGCCGGGGCGCCGACGCGCGGAGCGGCGGCTCCGATGGAACCCGCGGGCGGACTTCGGCGAACAAGGGGTGATCACGCCGGCTTCGTCGAAGGGACCCCATGAATCTCAGAGGTGACCGATGAGCGCCTCACCGGACGTCGGAGTGGGCCGTGCCGTCGTGATCGACAGCTCGGCCGGCTCCGACGCCTCGGTCGTCGAACGCTCCTGGGACGACCCCGACTCCTTCGCCGTGCTGTTCGACCGCTACGCCGACGGCATCCACCGTTATGTGGCCCGGCGGTTGGGAACCGAGGCGGCCGACGACCTGATGGCCGAGACGTTCGTGATCGCCTTCCAGCGGCGCCGGCGCTACGACCTCTCGCGGTCGCAGGCCCTGCCCTGGCTGTACGGGATCGCCACCAACCTCATCGGCCGGCACCGGCGTGCCGAGGCCCGGCGTCTGCGGGCGTTGTCGCGGGCCGCCTCCACCGCCCATGCCGAGGAGCGCGGTGAGGGCGAGGCGATGGAGGACCGGGTGGTGGCGCGGGTCGGCGCGGAGAGCACCCGGGGCAGCCTGGCGGCGGCCCTCGCCGGGCTGTCCGCCCGCAACCGGGACGTCCTGCTCCTGATCGCCTGGGGCGATCTCGACTACACGGAGGCGGCGGAGGCGCTGGGCATACCGGTGGGCACCGTGCGCTCACGGTTGCACCGGGCCCGCCGCGGGGTGCGGGAAGCGCTGGGCGGATCGGATCCCACCACGAGCCGAGAGGACGAGCGAGAGGACGAGGAGGCCCACCGTGGATGACTTCACACGTGTACGGGAGTGGGGGGCAGACGTGCCGCCGCTCACCGACGAGGCCCGTTCCGCCGCCCGCGCCCGGCTGCGGGGCGCGATGTCCCGTGAGCACCGTGCGGACAGGTCCGCCGTGCTGCCCCGGCGGCTGGTGTTCCGGGTGGCGGCCGCCGCGTCGGTGGCGGCGGTGGGCGCGACCGTCGTCGTCACCTCGGCCGGCGGTGGGCGGGGCGGCGGGCACGACGCGCCGCGGACGTCGCTCAGTGCGGCGCAGGTGCTGCTCAGGGCGGCGGACCGGTCGCGCACCGACGGTGCCGCGATGCCGGTGCCGCGCGACGACCAGTACTTCTACACCAGGACGTTCATCACGCGGAAGCCCGTCGAGGGCGGCACGACCCGGACCTGGACCGACGAGAGCTGGCTGTCCGTCGACGGTTCCAGGCCCTCACGGCGGCAGGAGCACGGGAAGATCCACCACGATCCCCCGCTCGGGAAGCACGAGGTGGCGTGGCCGCCCACCACGTACGCGAAGCTGCGGAAGATGCCGACGGATCCGGACAAGCTCCTCGATGCGCTCTCGTTCGGCCGTATGGGCACGCCGATGGACAGAACGAGGACGTTCTTCGAGATCTGCATGCTGATCCAGGGACCGCGGGTGATGCCCCCCGGGCTGCAGGCCGCCGCGTTCGAGGCACTCGCGAAGATCCCCGGCATCAAGCTGGACCGCGACCAGGTGGACGGCGTCGGCCGGCCCGGGATCGCCGTCTCCTACCCCGAGGCCGCCTTCACGTTCGTCTTCGACCGCGAGACCTACGCCTACCTCGGCCTGCGTACGAAGGGCAGCAGCCCGAAGCGCGTCCATGGGCACTGGCAGCAGTCCAACTGGTACTACGAGATGAGGAGCCTGGAGCGGATGGCCGTGGTCGACCGTATCGGCCAGCGCCCGCGGTCCTAGGGAACGCTCCCGCCCGGAAGGGGGTGCCGGCCGGTCCGGCATCCCCGGCTCGGCCCGCCCGGCCCCACTCCGGGCCCCCGAGGCCGGTGCCGCGCGGCGGGGTCACGCCCGTCACGGCCCCGGAACGCAGAAGACCCCACATGGAGTGGGGTCTGAGCTGGTGTCCGAGGGGGGACTTGAACCCCCACGCCCGATAAAGGGCACTAGCACCTCAAGCTAGCGCGTCTGCCATTCCGCCACCCGGACCAGGTGTCTGCCGCCTGGCCGGGGGTGCTCCCCGCGGCGACATGGACAACAATACCAAGGTTTCAGGGTGCCTTTCACCTGCATATCCAGGCCCTGGGGACGCTCGCGCCGGACCACACGCACGGGAAGCGCGCCTGTCACCCTCGGTGACGGGTCGGTGGCCGTCGGTCCATCGGACGCCCGCATCCTCACCCGCCAGGGGGAAGATGCGGGGTCATGGAGTGGGCGGGACCGTGCCGGCCGGCCGGGTTCCGCCCGTTCCACCGTCACGCGGAGAGCCCCGGCCGTCCCGTCACCAGGACGGCCGTCGCTCCCCCGTCACCGGGACGGCCGCCCGCTCCGGTGTGCCGGAGGAGGGCGCCGCCCTTCCGTCACGGGACGAGCTGGTACTCGGGGAAGTTGCCCGGCAGCCGTTCGTCCGCCGGTCCCCGGGTGACGGCGCGGACGAGCAGTTCGCCGCCCACGAAAGCCCCGCGCCAGGACGCGCCGAGGCCGCCGAACAGCTCGTCGCGGTCGCCGCGCGAGCGCGGCGTGCCGCGGCCGAGTTTGAACGCGCGGATCTGCGGCGCCAGCCGGGTGTACGTCGCCTCGTCGTCCGTGGACAGGGTGGCCACCAGGGCTCCGTTCGACGCGTTCATCGCGGCGAGCAGCTCGGCCTCGGTGTCGACCAGGACGATGGTGTCGACGGGGCCGAAGGGCTCCGCGTGGTGCAGCGGGGACGACGGCGGCGGGTTGAGCAGGGTGACGGGCTGGACGTACGCCGAGGTGTCCTGGCCGGGCAGGAACCGCGTGTCGGACAGCTTGCCGCGGTGCAGGGGGACGGCGCCGCGACTGATGGCCTCGGCCACCTGGTCGTCCAGTTCCTTCGCCTTGGCCGCGTTGATGACGGGGCCGAAGTCCAGCGCGGGGAAGGGGTCTTCGGGATGCTCGACCGCCAGCGGGTGGCCGATCCGCAGGGTGCGGACGGCGGGGAGGTAGGCGGCGAGGAACTCGTCGAACAGGGCGCGCTGGACGACGAAGCGCGGGTAGGCGGTGCAGCGCTGCTTGCCGTAGTCGAAGAGTTTCGGGACGACGGCCGTCAGCGCGTCCCAGTCCGTGTACTCCCAGATTCCCCAGGTGTTGAGGCCCTCCTGTTCGAGGATGTGGCGTTTGCCGAGGTCGGCGACGGCCGTGGCCACGGCGGCGCCGGTGTCGCGGCCGCCGACGAAGGAGACGCAGCCGATCTCGGGTGCGCGCACGAGCGCCTCCGACAGTTCGCCGCCGCTGCCGCTGACGAGGGTGACGGGGATCCCCTCGCGTGCGGCGAGCGCGCAGGCCAGGGTCAGGCAGGCGACGCCTCCGTCGGTGGGGGCCTTGGCGATGACCGCGTTGCCCGCCAGCGCCTGGACCAGCATGGCGTGGACGAGGACGCTCATGGGGTAGTTCCAGCTCGCGATGTTGGACACCGGGCCGTCCAGCGGGGTCCGGCCCTCGACCATGGGCGCGATGCCGTCGACGTACCAGCGCACGCCGTCGATCGCCCGGTCCACGTCGGCCTGGGCGAGCCGCCAGGGCTTGCCGATCTCCCAGACCAGGAGGAGGGCGAGCAGTTCCCGGTGCTCGGTGAGCGCGTCGAGGGTGGCGGCGACGCGGGCGCGGCGCTCGGGCAGGGAGACGTGACGCCAGGCCCGGTGCTGGTCGAGTGCGGCGCGCACGGCCTGTTGGGCGGTGGCGCCGTCGAGGCGGGGCGGGCCCGCGACGGGACTCCCGTCGACGGGGCTGGTGGCGGGCAGGGCCCGGCCGTCGGCCCGCCAGGAGGTGCCCCAGAGGTTGAGGACCCGGTCCTCCTGGAACGCCTCGGGCGCGACGGCGAGGCAGCGCCGCCAGGCGTCGGCCCACGACGTCCCGGACTTCAGGACCAGGGGGGTGTCGGTTGTGGATGCCATTCGGATGTCTCCGCTCTCGGTGCACAGTCGGGGGCGGGAGGTGCCTGGCTCGTGCCGGACCTGCAGGGTCCACCGGCCCGCACGAGGAGTGGTCGGGTCCTCACAGAGGACACGAGGTCGCCCACGGAGGACGACGGTGGTCACGTCCGTACGGAGGCGACGGTGGTCGCGTCCGTACGGAGGCGACGGTGGTCGCGTCCGTACGGAGGAGGGTGAACGGGGTGCGGACGCGGGAGGGTGGCCGCGTCCGACCGGGGAAGGGTCCGTACGAGGACGGTACTGAGGCGGGTCCGCCCGCGACAGTCACCGCGCAGCGACTATGAGTGACGTCTCATCTCATCCGCCCGCCGCGACCCGCTCCTCCTCCAGCCGGGCCAGGACCAGCCGGGCCGTCTCGGTCGGGGTGCCGCCCACCGGGACCCCGACCGCCTCCAGGGCCGCCTTCTTCGCCCGCGCGGTGCCGGACGAGCCGGAGACGATCGCGCCGGCGTGCCCCATCGTCCTGCCCTCGGGCGCGGTGAACCCGGCGATGTAGCCGACGACCGGCTTGGTGACGTGGTCGCGGATGTAGGCGGCGGCCCGTTCCTCCGCGTCTCCGCCGATCTCCCCGATGAGGACGACGAGGTCGGTGTCGGGGTCGTCCTGGAAGGCGGCCAGGCAGTCGATGTGCGTGGTGCCGACGACGGGGTCACCGCCGATGCCCACACAGGTCGAGAAACCGATGTCGCGCAGCTCGTACATGAGCTGGTAGGTCAGCGTGCCCGATTTGGAGACCAGGCCGATCCGTCCGGGTTTGGTGATGTCGGCGGGGATGATGCCCGCGTTCGACTGGCCGGGGCTGATCAGGCCGGGGCAGTTGGGGCCGATGACGCGGGTGCCCCGGGCGGCAGCGTACGCGTGGAAGGCGACGGCGTCGTGGACGGGGATGCCCTCGGTGATGACGACGGCGAGCGCGATCCGGGCGTCTGCGGCCTCGACGACGGCCGCCTTGGCGAACGCGGGCGGCACGAAGACGACGGTGACGTCGGCGCCGGTCGCCGCCATGCCCTCGCGCACCGACCCGAAGACCGGCACGGTGACGGGAGTGCCGCCGCGGCCGTCGACGCCCCGGGGGACGTCGAAGTCGACGCTGCGGCCCGCCTTGCGCGGGTTGACCCCGCCGACCACATCAGTGCCGGCGGCGAGCATGCGCCGGGTGTGCTTCATGCCCTCGCCGCCGGTCATGCCCTGGACGAGGACCTTGCTCTCCTTGCTGAGGAAGACGGCCATGTCCCACTCCTTCAGTCGGCGGTGGCGAGTTGTGCGGCGCGGCGGGCGGCGCCGTCCATGGTGGTGGCCTGGTGGACCAAGGGGTGCGCGCGGTCGTCGAGGACGGCCCGGCCGCGTGCGGCGTTATTGCCGTCGAGGCGGACCACGAGCGGCTTGGTCAGCCGGACGCTCTCCAGGGCCTGCACGATGCCCTCGGCGACGGCGTCGCAGGCGGTGATGCCCCCGAAGACGTTCACGAAGACGGATTTCACCGCCGGGTCGGAGAGGACCACGGTCAGGCCGTCGGCCATGATCCGGGCGGAGGCGCCCCCGCCGATGTCGAGGAAGTTGGCGGGGCGGGCGCCGCAGCCCGCGACCACGTCGAGGGTCGACATGACGAGGCCCGCGCCGTTGCCGATGATGCCGACCTCGCCGTCCAGCTTCACGTAGTTCAGGCCCCTGGCCGCGGCGGCCGCCTCCAGGGGGTCGTCGTGCGGCGCGTCCTTCTCTCCCCAACGTTCCTGCCGGAAGCGGGCGTTGTCGTCGAGGGTGACCTTGCCGTCCAGGGCGAGGACGCGGCCCTCGGTGGTCAGCACGAGGGGGTTCACCTCGACGAGCAGGGCGTCCTCACGGGTCAGCACCTGCCACAGCCGGACCAGGACGTCGACGGTCCGCGGGGGGAGGCCGCCGGCCTCCGCGATCTCGGCCGCCTTGGCGGAGGTGACTCCTTCGGCGGGGTCGACCGGGATGCGCGCGACGGCGTCCGGCCGGCTCGCGGCCACCTCCTCGATGTCCATGCCGCCCTCCGCCGAGGCGATGGCGAGGAACCGCCCCGCGGCCCGGTCGAGGACGTAGCCGACATAGAACTCGCTCTCGATGTCGACGGGTTCGGCCAGCATCACCTCGCGCACGGTGTGGCCCTTGATGTCCATGCCGAGGATCTGTCGTGCCGTCAGTTCGGCCGCGGCCGGGTCCGCGGCGAGCTTCACACCGCCGGCCTTGCCGCGGCCGCCCGTCTTCACCTGTGCCTTGACGACCACCCGGCCGCCCAGCCTGCGGGCGATCCCGCGGGCCTCCTTGGGCGAGTCGGTGACCTCGGCCACCGGTACCGGGATGCCGTGTTCCTCGAAGAGTTCCCTTGCCTGGTGCTCGTACAGGTCCATACCTCGGCTCCTGCCTGAAAGTGCCGCACGCCCCCTGGACACCACCCACCGGATGCGGGATAACAAGCTTCATACAGTATTCGTCGACTGTATGCAATGTACCGCGAGAGCGTTCCAACCCCCTACGAAGGGACAGGACTTCGCCATGCCCGACGGCAGCAGCGACACCAACTCGACCCTCATCTCAGGTGGGCATCTGGTCGCCAAGGCACTCAGAGCGGAAGGCGTGGAGGTCGTCTACACCTTGTGCGGCGGCCACATCATCGACATCTACGACGGCTGCGTCGACGAAGGCATCGAGGTCGTCGACGTCCGTCACGAGCAGGTCGCCGCGCACGCCGCCGACGGCTACGCGCGGATCACCGGCAAGCCCGGCTGCGCGGTCGTCACGGCCGGACCCGGCACCACCGACGCCGTGACCGGCGTCGCGAACGCCTTCCGGGCCGAGTCCCCGATGCTGCTGATCGGTGGTCAGGGGGCCCACACGCAGCACAAGATGGGGTCCCTCCAGGACCTGCCGCACGTCGACATGATGACGCCGATCACCAAGTTCGCCGCGACCGTCCCGGACACGGCGCGCGCCGCCGACATGGTGTCGATGGCGTTCCGCGAGTGCTACCACGGCGCCCCCGGCCCCTCCTTCCTGGAGATCCCGCGCGACGTCCTGGACGCCAAGGTGCCGGTCGACAAGGCCCGGATCCCGGCCGCCGGCCGGTACCGCGCCTCGACCCGCTCGGCCGGCGACCCCGAGGCGATCGAGCGGCTCGCCGATCTGCTCGTGCACGCAGAGAAGCCCGCGATCCTGCTCGGCAGCCAGGTGTGGACGACCCGGGGCACCGAGGCGGCCGTCGACCTCGTCCGCACCCTCAACATCCCGGCGTACATGAACGGCGCGGGACGCGGCACCCTGCCGCCCGGGGACCCGCACCACTTCCAGCTCTCCCGCCGCTACGCGTTCTCCCACGCGGACGTCATCGTGATCGTCGGCACGCCCTTCGACTTCCGGATGGGCTACGGCAAGCGGCTCTCCCCCGACGCGACCGTCGTGCAGATCGACCTCGACTACCGGACCGTCGGCAAGAACCGGGACATCGACCTGGGGATCGTCGGGGACGCGGGCCTGGTCCTCAAGTCGGTGACCGAAGCGGCGTCCGGGCGCGTGAACGGGGGCGCCTCCCGCCGCAAGGAGTGGCTGGACGAACTGCGGGCCGCCGAGCAGACGGCGCTCGACAAGAGGCTGCCCAGCCTGCGGTCCGACGCCTCGCCGATCCACCCGTACCGCCTGGTGAGCGAGATCAACGACTTCCTCACCGAGGACTCCGTCTACATCGGGGACGGCGGCGACATCGTCACCTTCTCCGGGCAGGTCGTGCAGCCCAAGTCGCCGGGCCACTGGATGGATCCGGGCCCGCTCGGCACCCTCGGCGTCGGCATCCCCTTCGTCCTCGCGGCGAAGAAGGCCCGTCCCGACAAGGAGGTCGTCGCCCTCTTCGGCGACGGCGCCTTCTCGCTCACCGGCTGGGACTTCGAGACGCTCGTCCGCTACGACCTGCCCTTCGTCGGCATCGTCGGCAACAACTCCTCGATGAACCAGATCCGTTACGGCCAGGCCCAGAAGTACGGCGTGGAGCGCGAGCGGGTCGGCAACACCCTCGGCGACGTCCACTACGACAAGTTCGCCCAGATGCTCGGGGGTTACGGCGAAGAGGTGCGCGACCCCGCCGACATCGCCCCGGCGCTGCGGCGGGCCCGTGAGTCGGGCAAGCCGTCGCTCATCAACGTCTGGGTCGACCCGGACGCGTACGCCCCCGGAACCATGAACCAGACGATGTACAAGTGAGGTGCCCCCGATGACACCGACGACCCCCACGACCGCGATGACCCCGGCCCACGGCACGTCGAGGGCTCTCGAAGGCATCCGCGTCCTCGACATGACGCACGTCCAGTCCGGGCCGTCCGCCACCCAGCTGCTCGCCTGGCTCGGCGCGGACGTCGTCAAGCTGGAGGCGCCGACCGGCGACATCACCCGCAAGCAGCTGCGGGACCTCCCGGACGTCGACTCCCTCTACTTCACGATGCTCAACTGCAACAAGCGCAGCATCACCCTCAACACCAAGACGGAGCGCGGCAAGGAGATCCTGACCGAGCTGATCCGGCGCTCCGACGTCATGGTCGAGAACTTCGGACCGGGCGCCGTCGACCGCATGGGCTTCACCTGGGACCGCATCCAGGAGATCAACCCCCGGATCGTCTACGCCTCCATCAAGGGGTTCGGGGACGGCCCGTACACCGGCTTCAAGGCGTACGAGGTCGTCGCGCAGGCCATGGGCGGATCGATGGCGACCACCGGCTTCGAGGACGGGCCGCCGCTGGCGACGGGCGCGCAGATCGGCGACTCGGGGACGGGCGTCCACGCGGTCGCGGGCATTCTCGCCGCGCTGTTCCAGCGGGAGAGCACGGGACGCGGACAGCGGGTGAACGTGGCCATGCAGCACGCGGTGCTGAACCTGTGCCGGGTCAAGCTCCGGGACCAGCAGCGCCTGGCGCACGGGCCGTTGGCCGAGTATCCCAACGAGGACTTCGGTGACGAGGTGCCCCGGTCGGGCAACGCGTCCGGCGGCGGCCAGCCCGGCTGGGCGGTCAAGTGCGCGCCGGGCGGCCCCAACGACTACGTGTACGTCATCGTGCAGCCGGTCGGTTGGAAGCCGATCACCGAGCTGATCGGGCGGCCGGAGCTGGCGGACGACCCCGACTGGGCGACCCCGGAGGCCCGGCTGCCCCAGCTCACCAAGATGTTCCAGCTCATCGAGGAGTGGTCGGCCACCCTCCCCAAGTGGGAAGTGCTGGAGAGGCTCAACTCCCACAACATCCCCTGCGGCCCGATCCTGTCCACCAAGGAGATCGTCGAGGACGCCTCCCTGGTCGCCAACGAGATGGTCGTGACGGTGGCGCACCCCGAGCGCGGCGAGTTCGTGACGGTCGGCAGTCCGCTCAAGCTCTCCGACTCCCCGGTGGACGTGACCAGTTCGCCGCTGCTCGGCGAGCACAACGAAGAGGTCTACATCGGCGAGCTCGGCCTCGGCGACGAGGAACTGCGTCTGCTCAAGTCGAACGGAGTGATCTGAGTGATGGCCGAAGACCGGGTGCTGCGGGTGCGCACGCTCCTCGACTCCGTGCGCGCCGAGGGCCGCACCGCGCTCACCGCGCCGGAGGGCAAGGTGATCGCCGACGCGTACGGGATCGCCGTACCGGGCGAGGAGCTGGCGAGGGACGTCGACGAGGCGGTGGCGTACGCGGCGCGCTTCGGCGGACCCGTCGTGATGAAGATCGTCTCCCCGGACATCCTGCACAAGACGGATGCCGGCGGTGTCGTCGTCGGCGTGGAGGGCGCGGCGGACGTGCGCGCCGCCTTCCACCGGATCGTCGAGAACGCGAAGGCCTTCGACCCGGGGGCCCGCGTCGACGGCGTCCAGGTGCAGGAACTGCTCCCGCGGGGGCAGGAGGTCATCGTCGGTGCGGTGACCGACCCCACCTTCGGGAAGGTGGTGGCCTTCGGGCTCGGCGGCGTGCTGGTCGAGGTGCTGAAGGACGTCACCTTCCGGCTCGCCCCCGTCGACGCCGACGAGGCCCTGTCGATGCTGGACTCGATCCGGGCGGCCGAGATCCTGCGCGGGGTGCGCGGCGCGCCGCCGGTGGACCGGTGGGCCGTCGCCGAACAGATCCGCCGGGTCTCCGAACTCGTCGCGGACTTCCCGGAGATCGCCGAAGTCGACCTCAATCCGGTGATCGCCACACCGGAGGGTGCCGTCGCCGCGGACATCCGGGTCATCCTCGCCGAGTCGCTCCCCAAGGAGCGGCGCACGTACGACCGCGAGGAGATCCTCACCTCGATGCGCCGGCTGATGCGGCCGTCCTCCGTGGCGGTGATCGGCGCCTCCAACGAGCCCGGCAAGATCGGGAATTCGGTGATGCGCAACCTCGTCGACGGCGGATTCTCCGGCGAGATCCACCCGGTGAACCCCAAGGCCGATGACATCCTGGGCCGCAAGGCGTACAAGAGTGTCACGGACGTTCCCGGTGAGGTGGATGTGGCGGTCTTCGCGATCCCCGCGAAGTTCGTGGCCGCGGCCCTGGAGGAGGTGGGACGCAAGGGCGTCCCCAACGCGGTGCTGATCCCCTCCGGATTCGCGGAGACCGGTGAACAGGCGCTCCAGGACGAGATCGTGGCGATCGCCGAACGGCACGGCATCCGGCTGCTCGGACCGAACATCTACGGCTACTACTCGACCTGGCAGGACCTCTGCGCCACGTTCTGCACGCCGTACGACGTGAAGGGCGGTGTCGCGCTGACCTCGCAGTCCGGCGGTATCGGCATGGCGATCCTCGGCTTCGCGCGCACCACGCGGACGGGTGTCTCCGCGATCGTCGGGCTCGGCAACAAGTCGGACCTGGACGAGGACGACCTGCTGACCTGGTTCGGCGAGGACCCGCACACCGAGTGCATCGCGATGCACCTGGAGGACCTCAAGGACGGCCGCGCCTTCGTGGAGGCCGCTCGCGCGACGGTCCCCAAGAAGCCGGTCGTGGTCCTGAAGGCGGGCCGTACCGCCGCCGGCGCGAGGGCCGCCGGTTCGCACACGGGCGCGCTCGCGGGCGACGACGCCGTGTACGAGGACATCCTGAAACAGGCCGGCGTCATCAGGGCTCCCGGGCTGCGCGACATGCTGGAGTACGCGCGCGGACTGCCGGTGCTGCCCACCCCCCAGGGCGACAACGTGGTGATCATCACGGGCGCGGGCGGCAGCGGCGTCCTGCTCTCCGACGCGGTGACGGACAACGGCCTGACCCTGATGGAGATTCCGCCGGACCTGGACGCGTCCTTCAGGGCGTTCATCCCGCCCTTCGGGGCCGCGGGCAACCCGGTCGACATCACGGGCGGCGAGCCGCCGTCGACGTACGAGGCGACGATCCGGCTGGGCCTGGAGGATCCGCGCGTGCACGCCCTCGTCCTCGGCTACTGGCACACCATCGTCACCCCTCCCATGGTCTTCGCCGAGCTCACCGCGCGCGTGGTCGCCGAGTTCCGCGAACGGGGCGTCGAGAAGCCGGTGGTGGCCTCCCTCGCGGGAGACGTCGAGGTCGAGGAGGCCTGTCAGTACCTGTACGAGCGGGGGGTCGTGGCGTACCCGTACACGACCGAGACGCCGGTGGCGGTCCTGGGCGCCAAGTACCGCTGGGCGCGCGCGGCGGGCCTGTTGGGGGGCGGTTCATGAGGTGAACCAGGGCGGGAGCGGCCGACGGTGCGCGTCGGCCGCCCCAGGACCCGTGCGCACACGAAAGGCATTTGGACAGGGGGCGCTGGCCAGATCTTTCGACGCAAGGGGTGCTGAACCGACATGACGACCACCGACCTATCGACATCCGTCCCCTACAGGGAGGTGACGGATCGCAACGGCCGCCTGTACCGGATCGGTGAGACCGACCGGGACATCATGGGCCGGCCGCGCTGGACCATGGTGCTCTTCCCCTGGATGGGGATGCTGGGCATCAGTTCCTCGGAGTACGCGTTCACCTCCGCCGAGGACACCCTGCACGACGCCCATCTGTGGAGCAGCGGGCACATCTTCTGGCTGATGGGCGTCTGGATCTTCTTCCAGGCGGCCGTGGCCTTCCCCGCGGGCCAACTTCGGGAGAGCGGGCGGCTGCCCGCGCGGTACGCCATGATGCTCGGCGCGCTCGGCACGGTGCTGGGGTATCTCTCGCTGGCGTTCGCGCCGCACGTCAGCGTCGCCTACCTCGGCTTCGGGATGTTCAGCGGCATCGGCGCCGGCCTCGTCTACGCGACCTGCGTGAACATGGTCGGCAAGTGGTACCCGGAGCGCAAGGGCGGCAAGACCGGGCTGGTCAACGGCGGTTTCGCCTACGGCTCGGTGCCCTTCGTCTTCCTGTTCACCTCGTACATGGACCTGGGCAACTACCGCACCGTCCTGGTGACGGTGGGCCTGGTCTGCTGTCTGGTGGTCGCGTTCGCGGGCTGGTTCTTCAAGGACCCGCCCAAGGGCTGGTGGCCGCCGCACGTCGACCCTCTGAAGGTGTCGTCCGACCCCAGGATCCGGCGGGCGCTGGAGAAGAACCCGCCGGCGGTGAAGCAGTACACCCCGAGGGAGGCCGCCCGCACACCCGTGCTGTGGATGATGTGGTTCTGTCTGCTCTGCACCGCGGGGATCAACATCTTCGGCATCGCCTTCCAGGTGCCGTTCGGCAAGGACATGGGGTTCGCGGGCGGGATCGTGGCCACCGCGATGTCCCTGAAGGCGATCGTCAACGGCACCGGGCGCGGGGTGATCGGCTGGATCTCCGACCGTTTCGGACGCCGCAACACCCTGATCATCGTCTGTCTGGTGCTGGGCTCCGCGCAGTTCGGCGTGCTGGTGTCGGGCCAGATGGGCAGCATGCCGTTCTTCCTGTTCTGCTCCATGGTCTCCGGCTTCGGCGGCGGCGCGATCTTCCCGCTCTTCGCGGCCATGACGGCGGACTACTTCGGCGAGAACAACAACGCCTCCAACTACGGGATGGTCTACAGCTCGAAGCTGATCTCGGGCCTCGTGGGCTCGGGCATGGGCGCGGTCGTCGTCGGCGCGTGGGACTACCACGGGGCCTTCGTGCTCGCGGGCTCCATCGGCCTGGCCTCCGCCGTGCTGGCGCTGTTCCTGAAATCACCGGGCACCCCGGGCGCCCGGAGCATCGTCCCCAACCCGCAACCGCTCGGCGAGGAGATGGCGTGACATGACGGCGGACCCCATCGCCACCGAGGGCGCGTCGGCCGGAACCGGCGCCCCGAACCGCTCGTACCGCGAAGTCACCGACGCCCGTGGCCGTGTCTACCGGATCGGCGAGACCGACCGGGACATCCTCGGCCACTCACGCTCGTTCATGGTGTACCTGCCGTGGGCCGCCATGATGGCCATCAGCGTCTTCGAGTACGCGTACGGCTCGGCCGAAGACACCCTGTCCCACGCGCACGGCTGGACGCAGAGCAACACCTTCTGGATCCTGAGCGTCTGGGTCTTCTTCCAGGCCGGCATCGCCTTCCCGGCCGGCTGGATGCGGGAGAAGGGCATCCTCACCGCCCGCAAGGCCATGTACACCGGCGCGTTCATGTGCGTGCTGGGCTTCCTCGCCCTCTCGCATCTGAGCAACGTGCTGCTGGCGATCCTGGGCTTCGGCGTCATCGGCGGCGTCGGCTCGGGCCTGGTGTACGCGACCTGCATCAACATGGTCGGCAAGTGGTTCCCCGAACGGCGCGGCGCCAGGACCGGCTTCGTCAACGGCGGATTCGCCTACGGCTCGCTGCCGTTCATCTTCATCTTCAACTACGCCTTCGACACCGGGAACTACCACCGCGTCCTGGACCTCATCGGCTGCTACGTGGTGATCGTCGTGCTGTCGTGCGCGTTCTTCTTCAAGGACCCGCCGAAGAACTGGTGGCCGGCCGACATCGACCCGCTGACCCACGGCGGGGACTCCAAGACCGCGGCCAGTCTGCTCAGGAACCCGCCCGCGGTGAAGCAGTACACCCCGAAGGAGGCGGTCAGGACGGGGGTGCTCCCCCTGATGTGGATCACTCTCGTGATGACGGCGGGCGTGTCCATCTTCGGGATCTCCTTCCAGGTCGACTTCGCCAAGGAGGTCGGGTTCGGCCCGCTGGTGGCGGCGTCCTCGATGGGCATCATGGCCGTCATCAACGGCATCGGCCGTGCCGTGGTGGGCTGGCTCTCCGACACCTGGGGACGCAAGCTGACCCTGGTGTTCGTCATCGTCGTCCTGGGACTCGCGCAGTTCGGCGTGATCTGGGCCGGGAACATCAAGAGCGAGTGGCTCTTCCTGTTCTTCGCCTTCCTCTCCGGGTTCGGCGGCGGCGCGTTCTACCCGATGTTCGCGGCGCTGACCCCGGACTACTTCGGCGAGAACTACAACGCCACCAACTACGGCCTGGTGTACAGCGGCAAGCTGATCAGCGGTCTGTTCGGCGGTGGTCTGGGCTCGATGGTGGTCGCCGCCTGGGGGTACAACGGCGCCTACGCGCTGGCCGGCGGCATCTCGATGGCGGCGGCGGCGATCGCGCTGCTGCTGAAACAGCCGGGACGCGACGGTGAGGTGAGCACGGCTCCGCGGCCGCAGCCGGCCGGCTGACGCGGCGGATCGTACCGACATCAGGCGGCCCTCCCCACGTGACCTGTGTGGGGAGGGCCGCCTGACGTGTCACCGCGGTTCCGGCGCCGGTCACACGGAGCTAGTGGCGCCGCCGGCACTTCTCGCGGAGGACGGCCAGGTTGTCGTGACCGATCCTCGCGTGCTGCAGCGACTGGCCGGGGTCCGTGCCGCTCGGCGCGTTGTCCTGCTCGACCATCGGGTTGTGGTAATTCCGGTCGCCGACCCGGGAGAAGAACGTCGTGTAGTCGATGACGCCGGTGCCGAACGGCACCATGTCGTACCCCATGCCGTTCGTGGTGTTGACGACTCCGTCCTTGGCGTGGAAGAGCGGATACCGCTTGTTGTTGCGGACGACGAGCCCCGCGGGGTCGAAGACCTTCCGCCGGGTGGAGCCGTCGTGGGCGGTGTACGTCGGGAACTTGTACTGGGCCACGTGCGCCCAGAAGATGTCCATCTCCAGCCAGACCACCTTGGGGTCGGTGACCTTCAGGAAGTACTCCAGTTTCCGGATGCCCGAACTGCGGGTCGGCCGGCCCTGGTCGTCCAGGGGGCCGCCGTCCAGCAGGAAGCCGTACGCCGCGTCGTGATTGTGGGTGTAGAGCTTGAGGCCGGCGCGGTGGGCGATCGCGCCGAGCGCGTTCCACTTGTCGGCGGCGACGTCCCAGTCGGCGCGGTAGGCGCTGCCGGTGGGGTCGCCACCGGTGCCCACGTGCGCCATGCCGAGGATGTTGGCGATCTCCAGATGCTTCTTGAAGGTGTCCAGGTCGGGTGTGGTGAGCGGCCAGGAGGACGGGATGAAGCCGTGGTTGCCCTGCGCCCGCAGCCCGTAGTCGTCGAGCCAGGAGCGCAGCAGCCTGGCCCCCTCGACCGACTCCAGGTTCGCCCCGCCGGGGGCGTTGGCGTGCTGGCCGTACCCGGCGAACTCGACCTGCCGGTAGCCGAAGCGGGAGAGCTGCTCGAAGACCTCGCGGAACCCGGAGGGCAGATCCGAGGAGAGCGGGTCGCGGCCCGTCGCGTCCCGGACGGTGTAGAGGATGATGCCCCGCCGGTTCGCGGGGACGAGGACGTCACCGTCGTGGCCGTGGTCGTAGCCTCTGCCCCGGTCCTGCGCCAGGGCGGGGGAAGCGCCGAGGACGGGGGCGGCGATCGCCGCGGCCGCGGCGGCGGTGCAGGTGCTGAGGAAGCGGCGGCGGTCGACTCCGAGGGTGCGACGCAGGGCTTCGCCGGTCGAGGGTTCTTCGTGGAACGCGGTCACGGTCTCTCTCTTTCGGGTCGGGTCCAGCGGTGGCGGGGCGTTGTCAGTGGCGCGTGTTTCACTTTCCGTAGTCGCTCGTCCGGGCTGGTCACAGGAGACCGGCCAGGCCGAGCAGCAGGGATTTCACTTCGGTGGCCGCGATGCGGCCGGTGCCGGTGCGGGGGGTGGAGCAGATGAGGAGCGGACCTTCGTCGTCGCTCGCGGGCAGGCGGCCGTGGCTGCCGCGAAGACCCGAGGGGTCGAGGGGCACGACCGTCATGCGGTAGCGCATCCCGAGCTTCTTGCGGGCCAGCGCGGTTGCGGCCTTCACCTTGACGTAGGGGTCGAGGGGGTCCATGAACAGTTCGGCCGGGTCGTAGCCGGGTTTGCGGTGGATCTCGACGAGCCGCGCGAAGTCGGGGGCGCGGGCGTCGTCGAGCCAGTAGTAGTACGTGAACCAGGCGTCCGGTTCGGCGACGGCGACGAGTTCGCCCGAGCGCGGGTGGTCGAGGTGGTGGGCCTTCTTCCCCTCGTCGTCGAGGAGCCGCTCGATGCCGGGCAGTCCGGCGAGCGCCGCTTTCGTGGCCTCCAGGTCCTCGGGGCGTCGCACATAGACGTGGGCGATCTGGTGGTCGGCGACCGCGAAGGCGCGGGAGGCCATCGGGTCGAGGTACTCCATCCCGTCCTGCGTGTGCACGTCGAGCAGTCCGGCGCGGCGCAGGGCGCGGTTGATGTCGACGGGACGGTCCACGCGGGTGATGCCGTACTCGGAGAGCGCGACGACGGTGCGGCCCTCCGCCTCGGCCTCGTCGAGAAGGGGTGCCATGGCCGCGTCGAGGCCGGCGGCGGCCCGGTAGGAGCGCGGGTCGTCCGGACCGAAGCGCTGCAGGTCGTAGTCGAGGTGAGGGAGGTAGCAGAGGGTCAGGTCGGGCCGGCGGGTGCGGTTGATGTGCCGGGTGGCGTCGATGATCCAGCGGCTGGAGACCAGGTCGGCGCCGGGTCCCCAGAAATGGAAGAGGGGAAAGGTGCCGAAGGCGTCGGTCAGTTCGTCGTGCAGGGCCGGGGGCCGGGTGTAGCAGTCGGGTTCCTTGCGTCCGTCGGCGTAGTAGACGGGACGGGGGGTGACGGTGATGTCGGTGTCGGCGCCCATGGCGTACCACCAGCAGATGTTGGCGACGGTGTAGCCGGGGTGCGCGCGGCGCGCGGCGTCCCACAGCTTGTCGCCGGCGACCAGGCCGTTGTGCTGCCGCCACAGGAGTACGTCGCCGAGCTCGCGGAAGTACCAGCCGTTGCCGACGATGCCGTGCTCGCCGGGGTGGGTGCCGGTGAGGAAGGTGGACTGGGCGGCGCAGGTGACGGCGGGCAGGACGGTGCCGAGTGGCGCGCTGAAGCCGGACCGGCCGAGTGCCCTGAGGCGGGGCATGTGGTCGAGCAGCCGGGGGGTGAGGCCGACGACGTCGAGGACGAGCAGGGGGGTGGGCGCGGAGTGCTCCCGTGCGGAGTCGGTCATGGCAGCTCCTTGAGACCCAGGTCGGTCAGCAGGTCGCGGGCGAGGGCCAGTTCGGCGGCGATGCCGTCGGCGAGCTGGGCGCGGCCGCGGGGGCGCAGTGCGGGCGGGAGTGCCTGCCAGGTGTAGGTCTCGACCTCCAGGTGCCTGGTGAGCGGTCGCGGGCCGCCGACGAGGCGGGTCAGCGCGGCCTTGAGGACGGGGAGGGTCGAGGTGAGGGGCGCGGCGGGGGCCGCGTGCAGCGGGACGTGGAAATGGGCGCGCCACGGGGCGGTGTCGGGCAGGGCGACGCCGGTCAGGGCCTCGCCGAGGTCGTCGGTGCCGCGCAGGCCGGCGGCGGTGGTGGTGCGGGTCTGGTGCAGGAAGCGGGGTTCGTCGAAGGCGGCGAGGGCCGCGCGGACTTCGGGGAGGTGGGGGTGTTCGGCGTGCAGGGCGGCGGAGAGCTGGGACTTGACGATCGGGACGCGGGCTTCGACGAGGGCGTCCAGGGCGGTGTGCGGGTCTTCGAAGGAGGTGGCGAGGTGGCATGTGTCGACGCAGACGCCGATCCGGTCGTGACCGAGGGCGGTGAGCGGGCCGAGCGCGTCGGCGGTGGTCTCGACGGTGCAGCCGGGTTCGGGTTCCAGGCCGACGCGCACCGAGCGGCCGGTGAGTTCGTGGAGGGCGTCGAGGCGTTCGGCGAGGGTGGTCAGCGCGCTCCGGGCGGTGGCCGCGCGGTCCGCGTCGTGGGCGGTGCGCCAGGCCAGCGGGAGGGTGGAGACGCTGCCTTCGGTGACGTCGTCGGGGAGGAGCTGGGCGAGGACGCGGGCGAGGGCGGTGGTGTGGTCGAGGCGTTCGGGGTCCGCCCAGTCGGGCCGGTAGACGCGGTACTTGACCTCTTCGGCGCCGAAGCCCTCGTAGGGGAAGCCGTTGAGGGTGACGACCTCGAGTCCCCGGCCGTCGAGCGTGGTGCGCAGGGCGCGCAGGGCGGAGGGGTCGGTGGCGAGGGTGTGGGCGGCGTCCCGGGCGAGCCACAGGCCGATGCCGAGGCGGTCGCGGCCGAGGCGCCTGCGCACGGGTTCGCAGTGGTCGCGGAGCTGGGCGAGGACGCCGTCGAGGGTTTCGGCGGGGTGGACGTTGGTGCAGTAGGCGAGGTGGACGGTGGTGCCGTCGGGGTGGCGGAAGCGCATCGCTCACTCCCCGCCGCGCAGCAGGGAGTTGCCCTCGTGGGTCGCCCCGGTGCCGGGCGGGTCGAGGTTCAGACGTCCGCTGAGTCCGTAGAAGGCGACGGGGTTGCGCCACAGGATCCGGTCGACGTCGTCGTCGGTGAAGCCGGCGGCGAGCAGGGCGTCGCCGACCCGGCGGGTCTTGAGGGGGTCGCTTCTGCCCCAGTCCGCGGCCGAGTTGACGAGCACCTTCTCCGGGCCGTGGGCGCGCAGGATCGCGACCATGCGCTCCTCGTCCATCTTGGTCTCGGGATAGACGGAGAAGCCGAGCCAGCAGCCGCTGTCCTTGGCCTCCTTGACGGTCGTCTCGTTCAGGTGGTCGATCAGGACACGGTCCGGGGGCAGTGCGGACTCCCGGACGGCGTCGAGGGTGCGGCGCAGCCCGGTGAGCTTGTCACGGTGGGGGGTGTGCACGAGCGCGGGCAGCCCGTGGTCGGCGGCGAGCTGGAGCTGCGCGGTGAGGGCGGTGTCCTCGGCGGGGGTCATGGAGTCGTAGCCGATCTCGCCCACGGCCACCACCTGGTCCTTGACGAGATACCGGGGCAGTTCGTCCAGGACGGGGACGCAGCGGGGGTCGTTGGCCTCCTTGGGGTTGAGGGCGAGCGTGCAGTGGTGGGTGATGCCGTACTGGGCGGCGCGGAAGGGTTCCCAGCCGAGCAGCGAGTCGAAGTAGTCGAGGAAGGAGGCGACGGAGGTGCGCGGCTGGCCGAGCCAGAAGGCGGGCTCCACGACGGCGCGGACGCCCGCTGTGTGCATGGCCTCGTAGTCGTCGGTGGTCCGTGACGTCATGTGGATGTGGGGGTCGAAGATGCGCATCAGGACTCCTTGCCGGGTCGGCCGTGGGTGCCGGTGGGGGTGGCGGGCTCGGTCAGGGCCAGGACGCGCAGGAGGTCCTCGGGGACGGGACGGCCCGCGGCGGTGCGTTCCTCGGCGTGGTCGCCGAGCATCCGGGCGAGTTCGGCGTCCGCGCGGGCGCGCTCGGCCAGCCCTGACACGACGTCGACGGGGATGCCGGTGAAAAGGCACTTGAGGACGGCGTGCCGCCAGTGGTGCGCGTCCAGGTGCCGGGCCGCGTAGGGGCCGAGGGCGGCGGCGACCAGCCGGGTGTCGTTGGTGCGCAGCGCGTCCTCGACGAGGGGCAGGGCCTCGGGGCCGGGTGTCAGGTGGGGCAGGGCGTGCAGGACGGCCCGGCGTTCGGCGGCGGTGCCTTGGCGGTAGACCCGGGTGAGCGCCCGGGGGTCGGCGCGGGCGGCGTGCAGGAGGAGGACGCGGGCGGCGTCGGCGTTCTCCTGGCCACAGCGCCGGCCGGCCTCCGCGATCCTCAGTTCCCAGGCGGAGATGGGCCCGTGGCCGCCGGGGTGGGCGGCGGCCTCGGCGAGTGCCCGGTCGAGCCAGTCCCGGCCGGGCGCGTCGAGCCGGGCGTCGAGCCGGTCCCGCAGGGTCGCCAGGTCGGGCGGGGTGAGGGCCGCCGGGGCCCCGGTGGGCGGGACGACCGGGGGTGGTGCGGCGGTGGGCGGAGCGGCGGTCGGTGATGCGGCCGGAGGTGGTACGGCGGGAGGTGGGGTGGCCGGAAGTGGGGTGCCGTCGTGGTGTGCGCGCGGGTCCTGGTTCACGGGGTGCTCCCTTCGGCGCTCCCGGGGGTCGCCCGGGCCGCGCGGTGGAGGAACGGGAGGGACGTCTCGGCGAAGTGGGGGCCCGCGTGGGAGTGACGGGGCAGTTCGACGACGACGAGGGCCTGGTATCCGGTGGCGGCCAGGGCGTCGAGCACCGGCGGGAAGTCGATCTCCCCGTCGCCGAAGGGGAGATGCTCGTGAACGCCGCGGCGCATGTCCTCGATCTGGACGTGCCGCAGCCAGGGGGCGGCGGCCCGGACGCAGTCGGCGGGCGGCAGGGGTTCGAGGCACTGGCAGTGGCCGATGTCGAGGGTGAGGCCGAGGGCGGGCGGGTCGCCGAGGATCCGTCGCAGCCGGTGGAAGTCGTCGAGGGTGGCGAGCAGATGGCCCGGTTCGGGTTCGACGGCGAGCGGGACGCCGGCGCGGCCGGCCGCGTCGAGCACCGGGGTCAGTGCCTCGGCGAGCCGTTTCCAGGCGGTGTCCTCGTCGGTGCCGGCCGGGGGCACGCCGCTGAAGCAGTGCACGGCGTGCGCGCCGAGGTCGGCCGCGGTCCGCACGGCGCGGTGCAGCAGGTCGGTGCGGCGCGCCCGGTCCGCGGGGTCGGGGTCGAGGAGCGAGGGTCCGTGCTTGCGGCGCGGGTCGAGGACGTAGCGGGCGCCGGTCTCCACGGTGACGCCGAGACCGAGGGTGTCCAGTCTGCGGGCCAGCCTCCGGGTCCGGGCGGCGAGGCCCCGGGCCATCGGGTCGAGGTGCATGTGGTCGAGCGTCAGGCCGACTCCGTCGTAGCCGAGATCCGCGAGGAGGCCGAGGGCGTCGTCGAGTCGGAGGTCGGCCAGCCCGTTGGTTCCGTACCCGAAGCGCAGGGGGCTCGGAGTGCCGAGGCGGGAGACCGGGGTCATGTGACGCTCACCTTCTTCGCGGATCTGCGGGCCGCCGGGGCCAGCGCGGCGGTGAGGAGGGCGGAGGCGAGGGCGCCCGAGCGGGCCGCGAGGGCGGCCTGGAGGGGGATCATGGCGCGGATTCCGCCGACGACGGCTCGCTGGGTGAGCGGCGGCGAGGGATTGAGCGCGGCGTGCAGGAGCGGGCGGGCGGCGGTCCCCGCGTAGGCGGCCGTGAGGGCCCCGCGTACGACGTCCGCGGCGCCGCGCGTGCCGGGGGCGGGGGCCGGTCCGCGGGTCAGCGCCCAGGTCAGTGAGCCCGTCACGGCGAGCGCGGCCAGTGGTGCGACCGGTGATCCGCCCCGGGTCTCGCCGCGGGAGACCGCGGTCACCGCGAGGGTGTGGGCGCCCAGGGCGGCGGCGGAGGGCAGGGCGGACCGGAGGCGACCGCCCGATGCCGCCGCGCCGAGCAGCAGGTCCAGGCCCCTGGCGGCGGCCATCGCCGCCGGGCCCACGCGGGTCCGCTTGAGCACGAGGTCGTACGCCCACACGGTGGCCGCGAGGGGTACGGCGACGGTGAGGGCGCGACGGCCGGCGCGGGCGGCGAGGGCCAGGCCCGCCGTGGTGAGGGCTCCCGCCGCCACGAGGGCCGCGGTGGGCCGGACACGGCCGGACGGCAGTGGGCGGTGCGGTCGCTCCTCGGCGTCCTCGGCCCGGTCGGCCCAGTCGTTCAGGGCCATGCCCGCCTCGTACAGGCACAGCGAGCACCCGACGGCGAGCAGGGTGCGTGGTCCGGTGCGGCCACCGGCGGCCGCGGCTCCCGCGAGGGCGTCGCCGGGCACGGTGAACAGGGCGGGCAGGCGCAGCAGTTCGGCCCAGGCCAGCAGCCGTGGACCGGCGCCGCGCGGCACGGGGACGCCCACGGCGGAGACGTTCGAGGCCGGGACGACCGAGGCCGGGACAATCGGAGGCGGGACATTCGAAGCCGAGACGCTCGAAGCGGGCGCACGTGGTACCGAGGCGTGCGGTGCGGAGCCTCGCGGTAAGGAGCCGGGCGTGCCCGCGTCCGGGCCGGGAGTCGTCACCGTCCCTCCCGGGGCCCGTGCGCCGGACCGCGTTCGGGCCCCGGGTCGCCGCGGTCCGGCTGCCGCGTCCGGAGTGCGGGGTGCGCCTCCCGGTCCTCCGGACGCGGTGTGCGCAGCAGGACCGCGAAGCGCCCGAGCGCGGCGTACTGTTCGCCGAGCGCCGCGGGGCCTTCGCCCAACGGGTCCTTGAAGTAGAAGCCCAGGTCGTCCAGCGGCCCCGACAGGCCGGCTTCGTGGGCGCGGGAGACCAGGCGCGCGAGGTCGAGGACGAGAGGCGCCGCCAGTGCGGAGTCGCAGCCCTGCCAGGTGGTCTGGAGGACCATCCGGGTGCCGAGGAAGCCGTCGAAGGCGATGTGGTCCCAGGCGGTCTTCCAGTCGCCGAGCGCGGGGACGTCGTCGATGTGGACCTCGCCCTGCGGAGCCCCGCCCAGGGTGTCCGCGAGCACCCGTTCCTTGCCGGAGTTCTTCGCGGCCGCGGCGGCGGGGTCGGCGAGGGAGGCCCCGTCACCGCCGCCGAGCAGGTTGGTGCCCGACCAGGCGCGGACCTCCAGCGCGCGCTGCGCGAACATGGGGCCGAGCACCGACCGCAGCAGGGTCTGGCCCGTCTTGCCGTCCCGGCCGGCGTACGGCAGACCGGCGGCCCGGGCCGTCGGGGCCAGCGCGGGGTGGTGCAGGCCGGTCGACGGGGTGAAGTTCACGTACGGACAGCCGGCCCGGAGCGCTGCCGCCGCGTACAGCGAGCTCGGGGGCAGCGTGGCGCCGGTGGGGGCGGGTTCGGTGGAGGCCACGTTCACCACGACCGCCCGGCTCAGGCCCCGTCGCCGAACGAAGTCCTTGAGGTCGGCGGCGAAGCCGGCCACCAGCTCGGTGGTGTCCCTGGTGTCGCCGGGGACCGGGCCGCCGGGGCGGATCTCCCGGTCGGCGGCTTCCAGTTCGGCCGCGACGGCCGCCGGCAGGCCGGGCGGGAGGACGCCTCCCGAGGCGAGGGCCTCGGCGCGTTTGGGCAGCGGGCAGTCCACGGTGTCGTGGCCGCCGAAGACGAGGGAGGACAGCGCGGGCAGCCCGCACCCGGCGAAGAGGGGCGTCTCGGTGACCATGCCGGTCGGAGGGTGCAGGCCCGCGGTGACGGCCGCGCAGCCCGCGACGACGGTGGTGGCGACGGAGCCGCGCGCTCCGATCAGCCACACACCGATCTGTGGTTCGGAAGGGGACGCGGACATGGGCAGCCTCCTGGTCGTACGTCCGCCGCAGAGAAGAGACGGAGGAGCGGGAAGAGGTCGGGGGGGACGGCAGGGAGAGACAACGAAGGAGACAGAAGGGTCACAAGGGTCAGAAGGTTGAGAAGTGCTGGAAGGAGCGGAAGTTGGAGGGAGCCGGGGCAGCCGGGGGCTGGGCCAGGGGGGCCGAAGGGGGCCGGGGCCGGTGAGGTGTGGACGAGACGGCGGGCGGGGGTCCGGCGTCCCCCGCCCGCCGCCGCTCAGTCGCCCGGAGGCGCCGTGTGGGCCACGGGCCTCGCGGGCAGTTCCTTGATCCGGACGTTGCGGAAGGACACCTGGTCGCCGGCCCCGTGGTTCTGGATGCCGAGGTGCCCGTCCCGCAGGCTGCGGGCCGGATCGGTGTTGGTGTAGTCGTTGATCGCCACGCCGTTGAGCCGGACGCGCAGGCGTTCGCCCTCCACCCGGATCTCGTACGTGTTCCACTCCCCCGGCGGGTTCAGCGCGCGGTCCCTCTTCCTGAGGTCGGCGGACCGGAATCCGTAGACGGCCCCCGTGGTGCGGTCGGGGGTGTCGGTCGCGTCGATCTGGACCTCCAGACCGTGGTCGACGGCGGACCAGGGATCGTCGGAGGCCGGGAAGCCCACGAACACACCCGAGTTGTCGTCCCCCTCGACCTTCCAGTCCAGCTTCAGCGAGTAGGAGCCGAACGCGGACCCGGCGTACCAGAGCATCCCGAGGCCGCCGGACGACGTGAGGGTGCCGTCCGGTGACAGTGCGAACCCGCCCGGTCCGGCCTGCCGCCACTCGGTCAGCGAGGCCGCGGTGCCGTCGAAGAGCGGCCGGTAGCCGTTCTCCGGCCGGCAGTCGGCCCGGACGGCGCCCGTGGCGTAGCGGAGGCCGCCCAGCAGATGCCGCCGGAAGGCGGGGTCCGCGTACGACTCCTTGGTGTGGCCGCCCCCGGTGTAGAAGGCACGGCCGCCCCGGTACTCCTGGCACCAGGCGATCGGATGGTCGCCGTTCATCGTGCCGCCGGAGTAGCTGGACTCGTCGAGGGAGGCCAGGACGTGGACCTGTTCCCGAGGGTCGGACCGGTAGTTGTACCACTCGTCCGTGCGTTCCCAGACGCGCGGCAGTCCCGAGGTCGCCGGGTGTCCGCCGTCCTCGATGTCGACCGTCGCGGGCTGGATCGCGGGGTGCGACTGGAACCAGGCGCCCACGAGGCCACCGTAGAAGGCCCAGTCGTACTCGGTGTCGGCGGCGGCGTGGACGCCCGCGTAGCCGCCGCCCCGCTCGATGTACCGCTCGAACGCGCCCTGTTGCGTGTCGTCGAGGACGTCACCGGTGGTCGAGAGGAACACCACGGCGTCGTAGCGTGCGAGGTTGCGTGCCGTGAAGGCGCCCGCGTCCTCGGTGGCGTCCACCGTGAAGCCGCCTTCGGCTCCCAACTCCCCCAAGGCCGCCATCCCTTCGGGGATCGCGTCGTGACGGAAGCCCGCGGTCCGTGAGAAGACCAGCACCCGGTCCCCGCCGGGACCGGCCGCGTCCTTCGACGCGGCGGGTCCCGACACACAGCCGAGGAACAGGGCGGCGGCGGCACCCGTGGTCAGTGTCCGTGCCGATGTGCGCATGACCGTCGCTCCTCCTCTCAGCCGGTGGTGAAGGTGAAGTCGTCCACGTCGTACAGCGCGCCGGCACCGCCCTTGAAGACGAGGTAGAGGGTGGTGGTGCCGCGCGGGGTGCGTGCGAGGTCCGCGCTGACGTCCTGGAAGGTGTCCCAGCCGCCGGTCACCGGCACGGTCGCCCTGCCCAGCACCCGACCGGTCGGGGAGCCCGCCCGGACTTCGAGGGTGCCGCCCGCGCCGCCCGAGGAGACACGCGCCGTGATCTTCTTGGCGTCGGCCAGGACGTAGGGCGTGAAGGAGATCCAGTCGCCGTTGTGGATGTCCCCGACGGTCTTCCCGCCGTGTGCGGTGGCCTTGGACTGCAGGGTGGTGCCCGAGGCGTCGCCGTGGTGTTCGGCCTGGCGGTGCCGGGGCTGGAGCACGTTGCGGTCGTGGGTGGTCAGTGCGGCCTGGCCGCCGCCTCCGCCGTCGGTGTACTCGGCGTCGAGGACCCCGAAGATGTTGGCGTCCTCGTCGTGGCCGCCGTCGGCGCTGGTCTGCAGGGTGCCGGAGCAGCCGTTCGCCGAGGTGAGGGGGTGGCCGTGGCTGTCGTGCCCGAGGACGAAGGTGACCTTCACCTTGGCGCAGTCGATCGCGCGGCCGTCCTCCGGGTCGGTGACCCTCACCTTGAACGGCACGGGGTCGCCGAAGCTGAACAGCTGTCCGTCTCCGGGTAGTTCGACGGTCACCTTGGGCGCGGTGTTGCCGACCACGATCTGCACGCTCGCGCCACCGGTGCGCCCGGTGCTGTCCTTGGCGGTCACCGTCGCCGTGTAGGTCCCGTTCCTCTTGTACGTGTGCGACGGGTCGGCGGCCGTGGAGGTGGCGCCGTCACCGAAGTCCCAGCTGTAGGTGAGGTCTCCGCCGTCCGCGTCGGACGAACCGGCGGAGGAGAAGCGGACCTTGAGGGGCGCCTGTCCCGAGGTGCGGTCCGCCGTGGCCTGCGCGACGGGCGAGTGGCCGTCGGTGGCGTTCTCGATGCGGTAGAGACCGGAGTTCTCGTCGCCGCCGAACCAGGCGGTGCCGTAGTCGAGGACGTAGAGCGCGCCGTCCGGGCCGAAGGCCATGTCCATGATCTGGGTGCCGGTCCACGGGACAGAGTCGATGGACTGGACGGTGCCCTCGGCGTCGGAGGCGATCCGCTTGATCCAGCGGCGGCCGAACTCCCCGGCGAAGAAGTTCCCGTCGTAGGCCTCGGGGAACTTCACGGGAGAGTCGAGCGTGGCGTCGTAGTGGTAGACCGGGCCGCCCATCGGGGACTCGGAGCCGTCGCCGAACTCCGGTACGGAGGCGCCGTCGTAGGGGATCCAGGCGGGCCGGGCCGGGGGCAGGTCGGTGAGGCCGGTGTTGTGCGGGGAGGTGTTCTTCGGAGCGGAGCAGTCGAAGGCGTCGCCGGAGGTCCGGGTCGCGAAGTCGTAGTCCACGTAGGCGTCGTTCTTGCCGGTGCAGTACGGCCAGCCGAAGTTGCCCGCCTCGGTGACGCGGGCGAACTCGACCTGTCCGCCGGGCCCGCGCGCCGGGTCGGCCGCGCCGGCGTCCGGCCCGTAGTCACCGACGTAGACGATGCCCGTCTTCTTGTCGACGCTGAAGCGGAACGGGTTGCGGAAACCCATCGCGTAGATCTCCGGCCGCGTCCTGGCGGTACCGGGCGCGAACAGGTTCCCTTCGGGGACGGAGTACGAGCCGTCGGCGTTCACCTTGATGCGCAGGATCTTGCCGCGCAGGTCGTCGGTGTTGCCGGCCGAACGCTGGGCGTCGAAGGCCGGGTTGCGGTCGGTGCGCTCGTCGATGGGCGTGAAGCCGTCCGACTGGAAGGGATTGGAGTCGTCGCCGGTGGAGAGGTAGAGGTTCCCGGCCGCGTCGAAGTCGATGTCACCGCCGACGTGGCAGCAGATGCCACGGGAGGTCTTGACGTCGAGGATCTGCTTCTCGCTGGTGTTGTCGAGGGTGCCGTCGGCCTTCAGGACGAAGCGGGAGAGCCGGTTGACCCCGTCGAACGGCGCGAAGTCGGCGGCCGTCCCGGTCTCGGGAGCGTCACCCGCGGGGGTGTTCAACGGCGGTGCGTAGTAGAGGTAGATGAACCGGTTGGACGCGAAGCCCGGGTCGACACCGACGCCTTGGAGGCCCTCCTCGTCGTGGGTGTAGACGTCCAGCTTGCCCGCGAGCCTGGTGTTGCCCGCGGCGTCGGTGAGGCGGAGTTCGCCGTCCCGCGAGGTGTGCAGGACGGAGCGGTCCGGGAGCACGGCGAGCGACATGGGCTCGCCCACCTCCGGTTCGCCCTTGGCGAGGGTGACCTGCTGGAAGTCCTCGGCGGCCACCGCACTGCCCGGGCCGGCGACGGCTGCGCCGGCCGCCGGGGCGGTGAGGGTGAGGGACGCGGCTGCCAGTAACGCGCCGCTCAGCAGGGCCAGTGCCCCACGGACCCTTGGGTGTCTCGGACGGTTTTCACGGCTTTTGTTCCGGACGTTCGGGTGCACGAAATGCCTCCATGAAGGGGCTGGTCGTACGGGCGGGTGCGGTACGCCGGGGTGCGCCGTCACCCCGGAAGCGTGTGAACCGTGCGCTGCGGCCCAGGTCGTGTCCGCGAAGTCGCGTCGTCCGCCCGGCCGGGCGGACGGGACTTCGCGGACACGGCCTAGTCGTTGCCGCCGAACGCCGCGTCGAAGGAGGCCGACGGCGGCTCGAAGTCGTACGCCTTGAGGCGGGTCAGGGCCTCGGGTGCGCCCTGGAGCCGGTCCATGCCGGCGTCCTCCCACTCGACCGAGACGGGACCCGTGTAGCCGATGGAGCGCAGCATGCGGAAGACGTCCTCCCAGGGCACGTCGCCGTGGCCGGCGGAGACGAAGTCCCAGCCGCGCCGTGGGTCGCCCCAGGGCAGGTGCGATCCCAGGCGCCCGTTGCGTCCGTCGAGGCGCCTGCGGGCCTCCTTGCAGTCGACGTGGTAGATGCGGTCGCGGAAGTCGTAGAGGAAGCCGACCGGGTCGAGGTCCTGCCAGACGAAGTGCGAGGGGTCGAAGTTCAGTCCGAACGCGGGCCGGTGGTCGACCGCCTTCAGGGCTTCGTGGGTGGTCCAGTAGTCGTAGGCGATCTCGCTGGGGTGGACCTCGTGCGCGAACCGCACGCCCTGCGCGTCGAAGACGTCCAGGATTGGGTTCCAGCGCGTCGCGAAGTCCTCGTACCCGCGGGCGATCATCGACTCGGGGGCGGGCGGGAACATGGCCACCAGGTGCCAGATGGCCGAGCCGGTGAAGCCGATGACGGTGTCGACGCCGAGGGCCGCGGCCGCGCGGGCGGTGTCGGCCATCTCGGCGGCGGCCCGCTGCCGCACGCCCTCGGGTTCGCCGTCGCCCCAGATGCGGGCGGGCAGGATGGCCCGGTGACGTTCGTCGATGATGGCGTCGCAGACGGCCTGCCCGACCAGGTGGTTGGAGATCGCCCAGCACTTGAGTCCGTACTTGTCGAGGAGCGCGTGCCGGGAGGCGATGTAGCCGGGGTCGGCGAGTGCCTTGTCGACCTCGAAGTGATCGCCCCAGCAGGCGAGTTCGAGGCCGTCGTAGCCGAAGTCGCGGGCGAGCCCGCAGACCTCCTCGAGCGGCAGGTCGGCCCACTGTCCGGTGAAGAGGGTGAAGGTGCGCGGCATGGCTAGAGGTCTCCTCGAACCGCTGGGGAGGTGGCTGTCACGGGTGTGGCGGCCACGGGCGTGTAGACGGAGTTCTTCTCGGCGCTCTCCTCGACCGCCGCGAGCACGCGCTGTACCTGCAGGCCGTCGGCGAAGGACGGCACGGGCGGCCGGCCCGCGGCCACCGCCTGCACCAGATCGTGGGCCTGGTGGGTGAAGCTGTGCTCGTAGCCGAGGCCGTGGCCCGGCGGCCACCAGGCGTCCAGGTAGGGGTGGTCGGGTTCGGTGACGAGGATGCGGCGGAAGCCCGCGTGGGTGCCGGGCTCGGTGTGGTCGTGGTACGAGAGTTCGTTGAGCCGCTCCAGGTCGAAGGCCAACGAGCCGCGCTCACCGTTGAGTTCGATGCGCAGGGCGTTCTTGCGTCCGGTGGCGAACCGGGACGCCTCGAAGGAGGCGAGCGCGCCGGAGGCGAGGCGGCCGGTGAAGAGCGCGGCGTCGTCGACGGTCACGGCACCGAGGCCGGCCCGGTCCGACACCGCGGACAGACCGCTCGACGCGGCGGGCAGCGGCCGCCGCCGGACGAAGGTCTCGGTCAGCGCGGAGACCCCGACGACCGGCTCGCCCGCGAGGTACTGGGCGAGGTCGATGATGTGCGCCCCGAGGTCGCCGAGCGCGCCCGAGCCCGCGCGTTCCCTGCGCAGCCGCCAGGTGAGCGGGAACTCCGGATCCACGAGCCAGTCCTGGAGGTACGTCACCCGGACGTGCCGCAGGGTGCCGAGCCTGCCCTCCGCGACCATGGCCCGGGCCAGTGAGGTCGCGGGCAGCCGGCGGTAGTTGAAGCCGACCATGGCCACCTGGCCGCGGGCGGCGGCCGCTTCGGCGGCCGCCGTCATCGCCTCGGCCTCCTCGACCGAGTTGGCGAGCGGCTTCTCGCACAGCACGTGCTTGCCGGCGGCGAGGGCGGCGAGCGCGATCTCGGCGTGGCTGTCGCCGGGCGTGCAGATGTCGACGAGGTCGACGTCGTCCCGGGCGATCAGCGCACGCCAGTCGGTCTCGGCCGCCGCCCAGCCGTGCCGGTCGGCCATGGCGCGGACGGCCTCCGCGTCCCGGCCGCAGACCGCGGCGAGGACCGGGCGGCGGGGCAGGTCGAAGACGCGGCCCACGGTGCGCCACCCCTGGGAGTGGGCGGCGCCCATGAACGCGTACCCGACCATGCCCACTCCGAGCACCTGTCCGTCCCCGCCGCGCACCCCGGACCCCCGTACCGGGGTGCTCGCGGCGGACGTCTCCCGCGCCGGGGGCTCCCCCGGCACGGCCCCCGTCACGGCCGCGCTCCCTCCCACGGCGGCGTCCCCCACGGGTGCCGCCGGCCCGCTCCCGTCCACTCGGGCCGCCTCCGCCCCGGCCTGCGCGCCCTGGTGCGGCTCTCCCATACGGATGTCCTCCTGGTCGTCGTGACGCTGTGGGGGCTGTGAGCGCGGCGGATCACTTGAAGCCGGTGGCCATGTACTGGCCGACGTTGTCCTTGTCGACGACGGCGGAGTAGAGCGTGAGCGAGGCCGGGATCTCGAACTCGGCGAGGCCGCCGATGCCCTTGCCCTGTCCGAGGGCGCGGGCCAGGTCGATCGCGGACGCCGCCATGGTCGGCGGGTACAGGACGGTGGCCTTCAGGACGCTGTCGCCCGCCTCGATGGCCTGGAAGGCGGAGAGGGCGCCCGCGCCGCCCACCATCAGGAAGTCGTCCCGGCCCGCCTGGTCGATCGCGCGCAGCGCGCCCACGCCCTGGTCGTCGTCGTGGTTCCACAGGGCGTCGAACTTCGGCTGCGCCTGGAGGAGCTGGGACATCTTGGCCTGGCCCGACTCGACGGTGAACTCGGCCGCCTGGCGGGCCACCTTCTTGATGTTCGGGTAGTTCTTCAGGGCCGCGTCGAAGCCCTGGGTGCGCTGCTTGGTCAGCTCCAGGTTGTCGAGTCCGGCCAGTTCGATGACCCGTGCGTCCTGTTTGTCCTTGAGCTGCTCGCCGATGTAGTGACCGGCGCTGAGGCCCATGCCGTAGTTGTCGCCGCCGATCCAGCAGCGGTACGCCTGCGGGGAGTTGAAGATCCGGTCGAGGTTGACGACGGGGATTCCGGCGCGCATCGCCTTCAGTCCGACCTGGGTGAGCGCCTTGCCGTCGGCGGGCAGCACCACCAGGACGTCGACCTTCTTGTTGATCAGGGTCTCGATCTGGCCGATCTGCGCGGCGGTGTCGTTGGAGCCCTCGGTGATCTCCAGTGTCACGTCCGCGTACTTCTTCGCCCGGCTCTTCGCGTTGTCGTTGATCGCGTTGAGCCAGCCGTGGTCGGCCTGCGGGCCGGCGAAACCGATGGTGACGTGCTTGCCGGGCTTGTCGTCGGCGGCCGGCCGGTCGTTCGAGGCCGGCTTCTCGTCCTTGGTGTCGTTGCTGGTACAGCCGGTCAGGAGGGCGCCGGCCGTGACGGCGGCGGTCCCGAGGAGCAGTCCTCGGCGGCTGGTGACGTGCGTGGGTGCTGGCATGGCGGTGAACCCTTCCCGTGTCAGGTCGTGCTTGCGGTGCGCCGCTGGACCAGGACCGCGGCGACGATGATCGCTCCCTTCGCGATCTGCTGGACGTCGCTCTGCAGGTTGTTCAGCGCGAAGATGTTGGTGATCGTGGTGAAGATCAGTACGCCGAGGACGGAGCCGGTGATGGTGCCGCGGCCTCCGCTGAGCAGCGTGCCGCCGATGATCGCGGCCGCGATGGCGTCGAGTTCGTAGAGGTTGCCGTTGGTGTTCTGGCCCGACCCGGACAGGATGATCAGCAGGAAGGCGGCGATGCCGCAGCACAGTCCGGAGAGCAGGTAGAGGTACAGCCGCTGACGTCGTACGTCGATGCCGGCGAGCCGGGCCGCCTCCGCGTTGCCGCCGACGGCGACCGTGCGGCGGCCGAAGGTGGTCCGGTTGAGGATCAGCCAGCCGATGATCGTGACCACGGCGAAGACCAGCACCAGTGGGGGGATCCCCAGCACGTACGAGTCGCGTTCACCGAGTTTCAGGATGCCGTCCACGCCGACGATCTGGGTCCGGCCGTCGGTGATCTGCAGCGCGAGACCGCGGGCCGAGGCGAGCATCGCGAGCGTCGCGATGAACGGCACCATCCCGCCGTAGGCGATGAGCAGGCCGTTGACCAGGCCGCAGCCCACCCCGACCAGCACGGCGGTGAAGAGGATGCCCGCGAAGCCGTACTCCTGCGTGGCCACCGTGGTCGCCCACACCGAGGAGAGCGCGACGATCGCGCCGACCGACAGGTCGATGCCTCCTGAGGTGATCACGAAGGTCATGCCGACGGTGACCACGCCGATCACCGAGGCCTGGGTGAGCACCAGTTGGAGGTTGCGGGTGTCGAGGAACTCGTCGGGTTTGGTGACGCCGCCGATGACGACGAGGGCGACGAGCACGCCGAGGAGCGAGAGGGTGCGCACGTCGGCACGGGCTCCGAGGGCGCGCCAGGCGGGGAGTTCACCCATCGGCGGCACCTTGCCGGTGCTGCCCCGGGGCGGGGACACGGGCTGCGTCATGATGCCGGACTTCCTTCCATGACGAGGTCGAGGACACGGTGTTCGTCGAGCTCCCCGGCGGGGGCGGTGTGGACGACCCGGCCCTCGCGCAGGACCAGCACACGGTCGGCGAGCCCCAGCACCTCGGGCACCTCGCTCGACACCATCAGGACGGCCAGGCCCTCGTCGGCGAGGCGGCGGACGACCGCGTACAGCTCGGCGCGGGCGCCGACGTCGACCCCGCGGGTCGGCTCGTCGAGCAGCAGGACCCGGCAGCCGCGCAGCAGCCAGCGCGCCAGGACCGCTTTCTGCTGATTGCCTCCGGACAGCGTCCGGACCGGGACCGCCGGACTGTCCGGGCGCAGCGACAGTTCACGGGTCGCCGCCCGGGCCGCTCCCCGCTCCGCGCTCCGGTCGATCCAGCCCCCGCGCGAGAAGCGGGACAGGGAGGACACCGAGACATTGCGGGTGACGGACTCCAGCATCAGCAGCGCCTGGGCCTTGCGTTCCTCGGGCGCGAGTCCGAGCCCGGCGCGGACCGCGGCGCGGACACTGCCGGGACGCAACGGCCGTCCGTCCACCAGGACCTGACCGGCGGTCGGCCGGCGCGCGCCGTAGACCGTCTCCAGGATCTCGGAGCGCCCGGAGCCGACGAGCCCGGCCAGCCCGACGATCTCGCCGGGACGGAGATCGAGGTCGAGCGGGTCGAACTCGCCCGCGCGGGCCAGTCCCCTGACCCGCAGCACGGGTTCGGCCGTGGGCTTCCGTGCGGGCCGGTCCGGGAAGACGTACTCCACGGTGCGCCCGGTCATCAGCGCGACGATGTCGCGGGTCGGGGTGGACTTCGCGGGGAGCCCGCCCGCCACCGCCCGCCCGTCCTTGAGTACGGTCACGCGGTCGCCGATGCGGCGGATCTCCTCCAGCCGGTGCGAGATGTAGACGACGGCGACACCGTCCGCGGTGAGCCCGGCGACGATCCGGAAGAGGTTGTCCACCTCGTCGGGGTCGAGGGCGGCCGACGGTTCGTCCATCACGATGAGGCGCACCTCGTGGGACAGTGCCCGCGCCATGGAGACGATCTGCCGCTGCGCGGACGAGAGTTCACCGACGAGCCGGGCCGGATCGATCTCGGGGTGGCCGAGCCGTGCGAGGAGCGCGGCCGTCGAGGCGCGCGCTGCCCTTCCCCGTACGACGAATCCGGCCGAGGTGGGTTCGTGTCCCAGGTGGACGTTCTCGGCCACCGACAGCCCTTCCACCAGGTCGAGTTCCTGGTAGATGGTGGCGATGCCGAGGCGCATGGCCGCGATCGGGGAGCGTAGCGTGACGGGCGCGCCGCGCCAGCCGATCATGCCCTCGTCGGGCTGGTGGGCGCCGGACAGGACCTTGATGAGAGTGGACTTCCCGGCCCCGTTCTGGCCGAGCAGACAGTGGACCTCGCCGGCCTGTACGTCCAGGTCGACACCGTCGAGGGCGCGGACGCCGGGGAACGACTTGGTGATGCCGGACATGGTGAGCAGCGGTGGTTCTGGTGCCATGACGGTTCCCCTTGGCGGGCGTGCGGGCCGGTTGCAGGGCGGGGCGGACGGCGGCGCGGTGCGGGGTGGTGCGGAGAGCGGGGCCGGGCCGGGAGCTGAGCGGGACGGGGCCGAGCCGAGCGGGGAGCGCTCGGAGCCCGACCGGACGAAGCGGCCGTGGCGGACGCGTGGTGCGGGTGCGGGTGCGGCTGTGCCTTCGGGTACGGGCGGGCGCGGGTACGGCTGCGCCTTCGGGTACGGGTGGAGGCGGGTGCGGGTACGGCGGCGGGTGCGGTTACGCGGGCGAGAAGAGGTGGTCGCTGATGAGCCGCGCCGCTCCGATGACGCCGGCGGCGGGCCCCAACTCCCCCAGGACGATGGGCAGGTTGCCCGTCGCGAGCGGAAGCGACTGACGGTAGACCTGGGTGCGGATCGTGGCGAGCAGGGTGTGGCCGAGACCCGTCACCCCACCGCCGATCACCACCAGCCCGGGGTTGAAGAAGCTGACGAGAGCGGCGATGACCTGGCCGGTGCGGTTGCCGCCCTCGCGGATCAGGTCGAGGGAGGTGGCGTCCCCGGCCGCGGCCGCGGCGGCGACGTCGACGGCGGTCAGCACGCCCGCCGCCTCCAGCCGCGCGGCGAGTTCCACCGAGAGTCCCTGCTGCGCCGCGTCCGTGGCGTCCCGGGCGAGTGCGGCTCCGCTGAAGTGGGCCTCCAGGCAGCCGCGGTTCCCGCAGGCGCACGGGCGGCCGTCGGGCACCGCCTGGATGTGCCCGATGTCGCCCGCGCTGCCCGTCGTCCCGCGGTGGACCTCTCCGCCGACGACGATGCCGCAGCCGATACCGGTACCGATCTTGACGCAGAGGAAGTCGCCCACGGAGCGCGCGACGCCCGCGTGCTGTTCCCCCATCGCCATCAGGTTCACGTCGTTGTCGACCATGACGGGACACCCGAGGTCCTGACTGAGTGCCTCACGGACCGGGAAGCCGTCCCAGCCCGGCATGATCGGCGGTGCGACCGGGACGCCCTCGGGGAAGCGGACCGGCCCCGGGACTCCGATCCCGGCGCCGTCGAATCCCTCCGCGAGCCCGGAGGACCTGAGCTTGGCGGCCATGGCGAGGACCTGCTCGAACACGGCGACCGGGCCCTCACGGACGTCCATGGGCTGGTTGAGATGCCCGAGCACCTCCAGCTCGGCGTTGGTGACCGCCACGTCGATCGAGGTCGCCCCGATGTCGACGCCGAGGAAGCGCAGCGCCGGTGCGAGCCGGATGTTGTGGGATCGGCGCCCGCCGCGGGAGGCGGCGAGTCCGTCGGCGACGACGAGCCCGGTCTCCAGGAGCCGTTCCACCTCGACGGCCAGTTTCGACCGCGAGAGGTCGATCTGATCACCGAGCTGGGCGCGGGAGTTGGGGCCACCGTCGCGCAACAGGCGCAACAGACGCGCCTGGTGTGCGTTCGCGGGTCGAGCCGTCATACGTCTCACGAGCCCCTCCCCGCCTCGATCGGCCTGTGTCCAACGGGACGTGGCCACATCGCCGTGGCCTGCTTTCGAGGGGAACGTAGCAGCGGCTGCCGGGAGTGGGAAGAAGTTGCGCAGAGATTGCCGTCAACTTTCTCCACTCACAGGACAAAGCGCGGGGCGTGCGGGGCCCGGCGGGTTCCGCAGGCGCTCGGCGGTCCTCACGTTCCGCGGGCGCGCGGCGACGGGCCGGGCCGGGGCGTCGGGAAGCCGGGCCGGTGGCGCGGAGCCGGCCCGGCACCGGTGGCGCGCTGCCCGTACGGCGGGCCGGTGTTCCGTGCGGCGGGGTGTCCGTGCGGCGGGCCGGTGTCCATCGGCGACCGCGCGGTCCACCGTCCGGGGCACTGCCGGCGGCGGCTACTTCTCCCGCTCGTGGTACGTCTTGCGCGTGTGCTCGGTGTGGTCGCGCATGACCTGGGTGGCCCGGGCCTCGTCGCGGTCGGCGATGGCCGCGATGAGGTCGCGGTGCTCGATCCAGGACTGCCCGCCGCGCTGCCGGGCGACCGGGGTGTAGTACCAGCGCACCCGACGGTCGACCTGGGCGGCGAGTTCGGCGAGGACGGTGTTCCCGGCCAGCTCCATGACCTTCGCGTGGAAGCGGGCGTTGATCGCGACCGCGGCGTCCACGTCGTCGGCGGCGACCGCGCCCTCGCCCTCGGCGCACAGCTCCTCCAGGGCGGAGATGCCGGCGGAGCCCGCGTTGGCCGCGGCGAGCCGGGCGGCCTCGGCCTCCAGGAGCGTACGGACCGTGAGGAGCTGGTCGGCCTCCTCCTCCGTCGGCTCGTGCACGAACGCGCCCTGGGCGGGCCGCAGATCGACCCACCCCTCGGTGTTCAGCCGCTGCAGGGCCTCGCGCACGGGTTGCCGCGAGACACCGAGGTGGCCGGCGAGCTCACTCTCGACCAGGTGCTGGCCCGGCTGGAGGGCGCGGGTCGTGATGAGTTCGAGCAGCGCCTCGTAGACACGGTCGCGCAGCGGACCGGGCCGCTCGAGCCGGGGCACCGCCCCCTGCGGCAGTCCTGTCGACAACATCGCGGTCCCCCTCCTGGGCGGCGGTGGCACAGCGGCCGGGGCGTCCCCGCCACGGACCCGCGTCCGCCGCCGGCACGTTCCGTCATGGACACGCCTCACGGACGCGTCGCCGGCGCCGGATCGTCTCCGTCGCCGGGCACAGCGGTCACCGGTGCGCCGGTTTCCTCGGAAAGCCAGTATCAATTGTCTTTCGTCTACAGTCTACGGCGCACATATGCCAGGGGGCGGCACGGTCGGGCACGTCACATCGGTGCTCGGCCGCAGGTCACCGGGTTCAGGGGCAGCGGACGACCTGGCCCGCGTAGGACAGGTTGCCGCCGAAGCCGAAGAGGAGCACCGGGTCGCCCGTGCCGATCTCACCCCGCTCGACCAGCTTGGAGAGGGCGAGCGGGATGCTGGCGGCGGAGGTGTTCCCGGAGTCCACGACGTCGCGCGCGACCACCGCGTTCACGGCACCGATCTTCTGCGCGAGCGGCTCGATGATGCGCAGGTTCGCCTGGTGCAGGACGACCCCGGCAAGCTCCTCGGGTGTGAGCCCGGCGCGTTCACAGGCCTGTCGGGCGATCGCCGGGAGCCGGGTCGTCGCCCAGCGGTAGACGCTCTGGCCCTCCTGCGCGAACCGGGCGGGGGTGCCCTCGATGCGTACGGCGTGCCCCATCTCGGGCACCGAGCCCCACAGCACCGGTCCGATGCCCGGCGCCTCGCCCGGTGCCGCGGCCTCGACGACGGCGGCCCCCGCGCCGTCCCCGACCAGCACGCAGGTGGTGCGGTCGGTCCAGTCCGTCACGTCCGACATCTTGTCCGCGCCGATGACCAGGACCCGGGTCGCCGCCCCCGCGCGCACGGCGTGGTCGGCCGTGGCGAGCGCGTGGGTGAAGCCGGCGCAGACCACGTTGACGTCCATCGCCGCGGGGGACGGGATGCCGAGGCGGTGCGCGACCCGGGCGGCCATGTTCGGGGAGCGGTCGACGGCCGTCGAGGTGGCGACCAGTACGAGGTCGATGTCGTCCGGGGCCAGTCCGGCCGTCGCGAGCGCCTTGGCGGCGGCGTGCCCGGCGAGTTCGTCGACGGGTTCGTCGGGTCCGGCGATGTGGCGCGTGCGGATGCCCACCCGGCTCGTGATCCACTCGTCACTGGTGTCGACCAGGGCCGCCAGGTCCTCGTTGGTGAGGACCCTGGCGGGCTGGTAGTGGCCGACGGCCGCGATGCGTGAGCCGTTCATGGGGGGTCTCCCTCGTTGCCTTGGGTGGCGAGATCCTCCAGTCTGATCAGTGACCCATGGGTACGACGTCAGGTGATGCCACAGGAAAGCGGCGCGAGGGTTGTCGGCTTCTGTCAGACCCTCGGACACCCGAGCGCGGTCCGCACAGACGCCCGGACCTCATCCCGTGAACAGCTGCTTGACCTTGAGCACGAGCTCGTACAGGCCGTAGCAGAGCGGTGCCCCCACCCAGAGCCACGAGAAGGCGATCAGGGGCCGCCGGTCAGGCGGACTGCTGGGGCTGGACGGAGTCGTCATCGGCGGCCTCCCTCGGCGCGGGGACGTGGTGGCGTGCGTGGACGGGACGGATCAGCTCGTTGGCGACGAAGCCGACGGCCAGCAGTCCGATCATGATCAGGAACGAGATGTCGTAGAGCTCGGCGCCGTGCTTGCCCGCGTCCTTCTGCCGGTCCGCGATCCAGTTGACGATCAGCGGGCCGAGGACACCGGCCGTGGACCAGGCGGTGAGCAGCCGGCCGTGGATCGCGCCGACCTGGTAGGTCCCGAAGAGATCCTTGAGGTAGGCGGGGACGGTCGCGAAGCCACCCCCGTAGAAGGAGAGGATCACCAGCGCGCAGATGATGAAAAGGGGCTTGGAGGAGTCCCCGAACTGTGAGATCAACAGGTACATCAGCGCGCCCACGCCGAGGTAGACCCGGTAGATGTTCTTGCGCCCGATCAGGTCCGAGGTCGAGGACCAGCCGATCCGGCCCGCCATGTTCGCCGCCGAGAGCAGCGCCACGAAGCCCGCGGCCGCCGAGACCGACACCGGGGTGGACGAGTCCGCGAAGAAGTCCGTGATCATCGGCGCGGCCTTCTCCAGGATGCCGATGCCCGCGGTCACGTTCATGCACAGCACGAGCCACAGGCACCAGAACTGCGGGGTGCGCACCGCGTTCCTGGCCGAGACCTGCACCCCGTCGAGGGGCCCGGGGCGGGCCTCGACGGGCTTCTCGGAGCGCGGCACCCGTACCAGCAGCACGCCGAGCGTCATGAACACGGCGTACGACAGCCCGTGCACCAGGAAGGCGAGGGCGATGCCGGAGGAGTCGGAACCGAAGGACTTCAGCATCTGCGCGGACCACGGGGAGGCGATCAGCGCACCGCCGCCGAATCCCATGATCGCGATGCCGGTGGCCATGCCCGGCCGGTCCGGGAACCACTTGATCAGGGTCGAGACCGGCGAGATGTAGCCGATGCCCAGCCCGATACCGCCGACGAAGCCGTAGCCGAAGACGATCAGCCAGTACTGCTCGGTGGCGGCGCCGAGCGAGGCGATCAGGAAACCGCTGGAGAAGCAGACCAGGGCGACGGTCATCGCCCAGCGCGGACCGTTGCGCTCCACCAGGGTCCCGCCGAACGCGGCGGACAGTCCGAGCATGACGATGCCGAGCTGGAAGGGCAGCGCGCTCTGGGTTCCGCTGAGACCGAGCGCGGATTCGAGCGGTGGCTTGAAGACGCTCCAGGCGTAGGCCTGGCCGATGGAGAGGTGGACCGACAGGGCGGCGGGCGGGACGAGCCAGCGGCTCCAGCCGGGTGGCGCGACAGGGGGACTCATGATCCCGGACGATAGGAAGCGGTTGTCCGGTTGGGAACCCGTACGACATCAACTCGTCGACCGTATGCGGTGAACGGTGTCCGTCGTGCGACGAACGGTCGGCCGGGCGCGTGCGGCGGCCGGAAACGGACCGTCGTGCGGCCCTTGGTCCCGGACCGGCCGCCCCGGCTCCCGCCCCCGCCGCCGGGTCGCGACCCCCTCCGCCGCACGGCACCTCACCGTTCCGGTGCGGCGAGTCGTGCCGATTCGTCCGCCGTGAGCCGGAGGGCGGCCGCCGCCATGTTCTGCGCGAGGTGGTCCGGGTCGCCGGTGCCGGGGATCGCCAGCACATGCGGTCCCTGCCGCAAGGTCCAGGCCAGCCGGACCTGCGCGACGGACGCCTGGTGGGCGCGGGCGACGGCGCGCACCGTCTCGCCGTCCCGGGCGCCCGGACCCGCCTCGCGTCCGGCGCCGGCGATCGCGAAGAACGGCACGAAGGCGAGGCCGAGTTCACCGCAGATCCGCAGCAGGGACGCGTCCTCGGCGGACGCCCCGATCCCGTACGGGTTCTGCACGCACACGACCGGGGCGATGGCCCGGGCCTCGGCCAGTTGCCCGGCGGTGACATGGGAGACGCCGAGGTGGCGGATCAGTCCGGCGTCGCGCAGCTCGGCCAGCGCGCCGAAGTGCTCGGCGATCGAGCCGGTGCGCCGGCTCGGCGGCACCCGCAGGTTCACCACGTCCAGGTGATCGCGGCCGAGTTGGCGCAGGTTCTCCTCGACCTGGCCGCGCAGCTGCGCCGGGTCGGCCCACCACCAGGCGCCCGAGGCGTCCCGTCCCGGCCAGACCTTGGTGGCGATCACCAGGTCCCGCGGGTACGGCGCGAGCGCCCGGTTGATCAGTTCGTTGGCGGAGCGGGTGGCCGAGAAGTAGAACGCGGCGGTGTCGATGTGGTTCACGCCCAGCTCGACCGCCCGCCGGAGCACGGCGATCGACCGCTCACGGTCGCGGGGCACTCCCCCGCCGAAGGGCGCGGTGCCGGTCAGGCGCATCGCGCCGAACCCGATGCGGTTGACGGTCAGGTCGCCGAGTCGCCAGGTGCCCGCGGTTCCCGCGGTGGTCGTACGTGCGCTCATGACAGGGGTCTCCTCTTGCCGGTACGGGGTGGGGAACGCCCGGGCCGAGGGGCGGCTCGGGGCGGCCGGGACGCCCGAGGGGGCCCGGGCGGCCGGGGTGGCCGGGGTGGCGGGCGGGGTGAGCACCGCCGAGTCGGGTCCGCCCGGCGCCGGGACCCGTCGCGGGGCAGGACACGGGAAGGACCGGAGCACACCTCGGGACCGGAACACACCTCGGGACGGCCCGGGTCGCGCTCGGCCCCGGCGGGCCCTGGTCCGGGCATGAAAAAAGCCTTCCGGCGGACAGCGGTCCGCACCGAGAAGGCCTATGTGGTCAGCAGCATCCTAGCGGAGTGCCCGGCGCCTCCACCAGCGGGGTGTCCGACCGGAGCACCCGCCCGTGGGAGGGGGTCCGCGCCGGGTGCTGCGCGAAGCCTTGCCGCCCCAACTTCCATACTGTAGACAATATTTCGTCGACAGAGTTCGGCAGTTCCTCGGTACCCTCGACCGAACGGAGCGAGCCACAGTGAAAGTCGCCGTTCTCGGCGCCGGTGCGATCGGCGCCTATGTCGGGGCCGCGCTGCACCGCGCAGGCGCCGATGTGCATCTCATCGCCCGTGGACCGCATCTCGCGGCCATGAGGCGGCACGGAGTCCAGGTCCACAGTCCGCGCGGCGACTTCACCGCGCGCGCCCACGCCACCGACGACCCGGCCGAAGTCGGGCCCGTCGACTACGTCTTCCTGGGTCTGAAGGCCAACTCGTACGCGGCGTGCGGGCCGCTGATCGAGCCGCTGCTGCACCGGGACACGGCGGTGGTCGCCGCCCAGAACGGCATCCCCTGGTGGTACTTCCACCGGCACGGCGGCCCGCACGACGGCCACCGGGTGGAGAGCGTGGACCCCGACGGCGCGGTCAGCGCGGTACTCGCGCCCGAACGGGCCGTGGGATGCGTGGTGTACGCCGCGACCGAGCTGGAAGGGCCCGGGGTCGTCCGCCACCTGGAGGGCACCCGGTTCTCGATCGGCGAACCCGACCGCTCGCTCTCCCCCCGCTGCCGGACCCTCAGCGAGGCCATGCGGGCGGGCGGCCTCAAGTGCCCCGTCGAGTCCGACCTGCGCAACGACATCTGGCTGAAGCTGCTGGGCAACATCTCCTTCAACCCCATCAGCGCGCTGTCCCGGGCGACCATGCGGCAGATGTGCCTGCACGGCGGGACCCGCAAGGTCATCGAGATCATGATGGCCGAGACACTCGCCGTCGCCCGGGCCCTCGGCTGCGAGGTCGGCGTCTCCATCGAACGCCGGCTGGCCGGCGCCGAACGCGTCGGCGACCACCGCACCTCCACCCTGCAGGACCTGGAACGCGGCAAGCCGCTCGAACTCGACGTGCTGCTCGCGGCCGTCGTGGAACTGGCGGAGATCACCGGGGTCCCGGTCCCCACCCTCCGTACCGTGCACGCACTGTCGGATCTGCTCGCATCGAGGACCGCCGCATGAGGAAACGCGAACCGAGGATCTACACACGGCTCACGCACCCGCTGGTGCGGGACAGCCGGGACGAGCCCTTCCGGCGGGCCACCTGGGACGAGGCCCTGAGCCGCGCGGCCGCCGGACTGCACGCCGCGCGCGGTGCGTTCGGCATGTTCTCCTGCGCCCGCGCCACCAACGAGATGAACTTCGTGGCCCAGAAGTTCGCGCGCGTCGTCATGGGCACCAACAACGTCGACTCCTGCAACCGCACCTGTCACGCCCCGAGCGTCGCCGGTCTCTCCGCGGCCTTCGGCTCGGGCGGCGGGACCTCCTCCTACGCGGAGGTGGAGGAGACCGACCTCGTGGTGATGTGGGGCTCCAACGCCCGCTTCGCGCACCCCATCTTCTTCCAGCACGTGCTGAGGGGGATCAGGAACGGCGCCCGGATGTACGCGGTCGACCCCCGCCGCACCTCGACGGCCGAGTGGGCGGAGGGCTGGCTCGGTCTGAACGTCGGCACCGACATCCCGATGGCGCACGCGATCGGCCGCGAGATCATCCACGCGGGTCTCGTCAACCACGCGTTCGTCCGGCGCGCGACCAGCGGCTTCGAGGAGTACGCGCGGCTCGTGGAACCCTGGACGCTCTCCCTCGCGGAGAAGGTGACCGGCGTACCGGCCGCCGCGATAAGGGAGTTGGCGCACGCCTACGCACGCGCCGAGCGCGCCCAGCTGTGCTGGACCCTCGGCATCACCGAGCACCACAACGGCACCGACAACGTCCGCGCCCTGATCAACCTGTCCCTGCTGACGGGTCACGTGGGCCGCCCCGGCTCCGGGCTGCAACCCCTGCGCGGCCAGAACAACGTGCAGGGCGGCGGCGACATGGGAGCCATCCCCAACCGGCTCCCCGGCTTCCAGGACATCCTCGACCCGGACGCGCGCGCGAAGTTCGAGTCCGCGTGGAACACCGTCATCGAGCCGCACCACGGACTGAACCTGACCGAGATGTTCGAGGCGATGGAGGAGGGCACGCTCAAGGCGGTCTACTGCATCGGGGAGAACCCGGCGCAGTCGGAGGCCGACAGCGAGCAGGCCGTCCGGCGGCTCGGCGCCCTCGACTTCCTCGTCGTCCAGGACATCTTCCTCACCAGGACGGCCGAACTCGCCGACGTGGTGCTGCCGGCGACCGCCGGATGGGCCGAGACGGAGGGCACCACCACCAACAGCGAGCGGCGTGTCCAGCGGGTGCGCGCGGCGGTGACCCCGCCCGGTGAGGCCCGTGAGGACATCGACATCCTCCGCGACCTCGCCGCGCGCCTCGGGCACGAGTGGAAGTACGACGACTCCGAGGCCGTCTGGGACGAACTGCGCTCCCTCTCCCCCGACCACCACGGGATGACGTACGCGCGGCTGGAGGAGGAGCAGGGCATCCAGTGGCCCTGCCCGGACCCGACCCGCCTCGAACCACCGCACCTGCACGGCCGGTTGTGGGCCGACGACCCCGCCGAACGCGGCCGGCGCGCACCCTTCGGCCTCGTCGCGCACGACCCGCCGGTGGACCTGACGGACGAGACGTACCCGATCCGTCTCACCACCGGACGGCGGCTCGACTCGTACAACACCGGTGTGCAGAGCGGCGGTTTCGCCTCACCGCTGCGGCGCGGCGAGTACGTCGAGCTGTGCCCGGAGGACGCGGAGCGCTACGGGGTCGTGGTGGGCGAGGAGGTCCAGGTCTCCTCGCGCCGCGGCAGCGTGCGGGCGCCCGTGTGGATCGACACCGCCCTGCGCCCCGGGCTCGCGTTCATGACGATGCACTTTCCCGACGACGTGGACACCAACCGGCTGACGATCGAGGCGAACTGCCCGATCGCGGGGACGGCGGAGTTCAAGGCGTCGGCGATCCGGATCGACAAGCTGCCGGTCACGGCCGTGAGGAGCTGAGGCGGGACATGGATCTGCACTTCGGTGACAGCAAGCCCTCGGACGAGGAACGGGCCGCCGTCGACGCGCTGCTCGGCCCTCCGGAGTCCTCGTGGGAGGGCGCCGACCGGTCCGACGCCGACCTCAGGTGGGCGCGCGGTGGCCGCGAGGCACGCGCGCGCCGGGACCTGCTGCTGCCGGGGCTGCACGCCGTCAACGACCGGGTCGGCTGGATCAGCGAGGGCGCGCTCGCCTATCTGTGCCGCCGGCTGACCGTCCCCCCGGCGGAGGCGTACGGCGTCGCGACGTTCTACGCGATGTTCTCGGTGAAGCCGCGCCCGGCGACCGTGCTGCACGTCTGCACGGACCTCGCGTGCCTGGCGGCGGGGGCACCGGAGCTGTGCGAGGGGGTCGAGTCCCGGCTCGGCCCCGGCAGCGGGGTGAGCGTGCAGCGCGGCCCGTGCCTCGGTCTGTGCGAGCGGGCCCCGGCCGCGCTCGCCATCAGGGCGGGTGATCCGGTGCGTACCGCCGTGGCGGCGCCCGCCACCGTCGAGCGGGCCGTGCTGGCGGCGAGCGCGCCCGGGTCGGCGGCCGGGGAACCGCCCGCGGAGCGGGCCCTCCCCCAGGCCGGCGACCCCTCCCTGATCCTGCTGCGCCGCGTCGGCGTGGTCGATCCCGCGGACCTGGACGACTACCGGGCGCACGGCGGGTACACCGCGCTGCGCCGGGCCTTCGCGCTCGGGCCCGCCGGCGTCGTCCGCGAGGTGACCGAGTCGGGCCTGGTCGGGCGGGGCGGCGCGGCCTTCCCCACCGGCCGCAAGTGGCAGGCCACGGCGTCCCGGCCGGAGACCCCGCACTATCTGGTGTGCAACGCCGACGAGTCCGAACCGGGCACCTTCAAGGACCGGGTGCTCATGGAGGGTGACCCGTACGCGCTCGTCGAGGCGATGACGGTCGCCGGCTACGCGACCGGCGCACACCAGGGCTATCTGTACCTGCGGGGCGAGTACCCGCGCGCCCTGCGCCGCATGGAGCACGCCATCGGCCGGGCCCGTGCGCGGGGGCTGCTCGGCGACGACGTGCTCGGCCAGGGGTACGCCTTCGACATCGAGATCCGGCGCGGCGCGGGCGCGTACGTCTGCGGCGAGGAGACCGCCCTGTTCAACTCGATCGAGGGCCACCGGGGCGAGCCGCGCACCAAGCCGCCCTTCCCCGTGGAGAAGGGCCTGTTCGGCAGGCCCACCGCCGAGAACAACGTCGAGACGCTGGTGAACGTCCTGCCGGTCCTGACCATGGGCGCCGAGGCGTACGCGGCGATCGGCACCGCGGGCTCCACCGGTCCGAAGCTGTACTGCGTGTCGGGGAGCGTGGAGCGTCCCGGCGTCTGGGAACTGCCCTTCGGGGCGACGCTGCGCGAGTTGCTGGAGCGGGCGGGCGTGCGGGAGGGCCTGCGGGCGGTGCTGCTCGGCGGCGCGGCCGGCGGTTTCGTACGGCCCGACGAGCTGGACGTGCCGCTCACCTTCGAAGGCACCCGGGAGGCGGGCACGACCCTCGGCTCGGGTGTGGTCATGGCCTTCGACGACACCGTCCCCCTCCCACGTCTGCTGTTGCGGATCGCCGCGTTCTTCCGCGACGAGTCGTGCGGGCAGTGCGTGCCCTGCCGGGTCGGGACCGTACGCCAGGAGGAGGCGCTGCACCGGATCGCCGAGCGCACCGGCGCGGCCGCGGCGCACGACGTCGCCCTGCTCAGGGAGGTCGGCCGCGCGATGCGGGACGCCTCGATCTGCGGTCTGGGGCAGACCGCGTGGAACGCCGTGGAATCCGCGATCGACCGTCTGGGGGTCTACGCATGACCGTGACACCGCTGGGGACTCCCCGCCGGCTGGTCGAGTTCACCCTCGACGGCGAACCGGTGCGGGCCCCCGAGGGATCGCCGCTTCTCGACGCCTGCCGGTCCGCGGGCAAGGACGTCCCGGCCCTGTGCCAAGGTGACACGCTGACCCCGAAGAACGCCTGCCGGATCTGTGTCGTCGAGGTCGAGGGCGCCCGCACCCTGGTCCCGGCCTGCTCGCGCGGCGCCGAGCAGGGCATGCGGGTACGGACGGACACGGAGCGCGTGCGCCACAGCCGCCGGATCGTCCTCGAACTGCTCGCCTCCTCGGTGGATCTGTCGACCACGCCCCGGGTGGCGGGGTGGATCGAGGAGTACGGGGCCGAGCCCGGCCGGTTCGGCCCCGACGCGGCCCGCGTCGACGAGGAGCCCCGGGTCGACAACACCCTGTACGTGCGCGACTACGACAAGTGCATCCTCTGCTACAAGTGCGTGGACGCCTGTGGCGACCAGTGGCAGAACACCTTCGCGATCGCGGTCGCCGGACGCGGTTTCGACGCCCGGATCGCGGTGGAGCACGACGCCCCGCTGACCGACTCGGCCTGCGTGTACTGCGGGAACTGCATAGAGGTCTGTCCGACGGGAGCGCTCTCCTTCAGGTCGGAGTTCGACATGCGGGCGGCGGGTACCTGGGACGAGTCCGCGCAGACGGCCACGACCACGGTGTGCGCGTACTGCGGTGTGGGCTGCAACCTCACGCTGCACGTGCAGGACAATGAGATCGTCAAGGTCACCTCTCCGCACGACAACCCGGTGACCCACGGCAATCTCTGCATCAAGGGCCGTTTCGGCTACCAGCACGTACAGAACCGGGACTGATCAGGACATGGGACGAGTCACGGAACGACGCAAGGTGATCCGCATCCGGGACGGGGCCGAGAGCACCCGCCCCGACACACTGGTCGCCGAGGAACCCCTGGAGATCCGCCTCAACGGGAGGGCGCTCGCCATCACCATGCGCACCCCGGGCGACGACTTCGCGCTCGCGGCGGGCTTCCTGGTCAGCGAGGGGGTCCTCGGCAGGGCGGAGGAACTGCAGAGCATCGTCTACTGCGCGGGCGCGACGGCGGACGGCTCGAACACGTACAACGTCGTGGACGTACGGACGGCGCCCGGCGTCGTCATGCCCGACATCACCCTCGAACGCAACGTCTACACGACGTCGTCCTGCGGTCTGTGCGGCAAGGCGAGCCTGGACGCGGTCCGTACGACCGCGCGCTGGACCATCGACGACGGTGACGACGCTCCCCCGGTCCGGCTGGAGCCCGCACTCCTCGCCGTCCTCCCCGACCGGCTGCGTGCGGCGCAGCGGGTTTTCGACCGGACCGGGGGTCTGCACGCCGCGGCGCTGTTCACGGAGGACGGCGAGCTGCTCGACGTGCGCGAGGACGTGGGCCGGCACAACGCGGTCGACAAGCTGGTCGGGCGCGCCCTTCAGGACGGGAGGCTGCCGCTCTCCCGGACCGTTCTGCTGGTGTCGGGGCGGGCCTCGTTCGAACTGGCGCAGAAGGCCGTCATGGCGGGCATCCCGGTCCTGGCGGCGGTCTCGGCCCCCTCGTCCCTCGCCGTGGACCTCGCCGCCGAGTCGGGCCTGACGCTGGTCGGATTCCTGCGCGGCGCCTCCATGAACGTGTACGCGGGCGAGCACCGCATCGCCCTGCGGGCCGCGGCCGCCCAGGGCTGACCGGCTCCCCGCGACACGGCGGCGGGGCCCCGACCGGCGGGGAGCGCCCCCTGCGCCGAAGGGGTCCCGCTGTGAGCTGTCCGGAGCCGGGCCGACGCGGCGGGGCCCGCCGGGCGGCCGGACGCCGCACGGGCTCCGCCCTTCCCGCCGCGCGCGCGGTGCGGGTCCGGCCGCGCGCGGCCACGACTCCCCGGGCCGCTGCGTGAGCCTTCGGTGCGGCGAGCCGGTGCGCGGCGCCCGACGTCGCCGGGCGCTTCCCCCCGCACGGCCGCGCTTCCCTCCGCACGACCGGCCCGTGCGCGGCGTCCGAGGGCGGCCTCGGCGGGCTCAGCCGGTGCTGAAGCTCACCTGCTCGACGGCGACGACCGTGCCCAGCCGGGGGAAGTCGAGGCGGACGGAGGCCTCGTGCTCGGCGGCGGTGAGGGCGGCCATCGCGTCCTCGGCGAAGACCAGGTCGTAGCCGAGGTCTCCGGCGGCGCGGGCGGTGGACTCGACCCCCAGGTTGGTGGCGATCCCGCCGAACACCAGGGTGGAGACGCCGCGTTCCCGCAGCCGCGCGTCGAGGCCGGTGCCCTGGAATCCGCCGATGGACCGCTTGACGATCTCCAGGTCCCCCTGCGCGGCGAGGCCGGCGACCAGACCGCTGCCCGGCGGCTGTTCGGCCACCCCGGGCCGTTCGACCCGGACCAGGACGACGAGCGCGCCCGCCTTGCGGAAGACGGTCGCCAGCTCCTCGGCGGCGGAGAGGACTGCGGTGCCGTCGCGCGGCTCCACGGGCAGCCCGACGATACGGTCCATCAGATCCACGAGCACCAGGGCGCTGCGCGCGGGATCGAGGGCGAGGCGGGGTGCGGTTTCGGGTGCGGTCATGACGGAACGTTAGCCGCCCCTGGCTGTCCGTACCGGAAATCCGGATCAACCAGCCCGTGAACTGATCCCGTTCGGCCCTCGGACCGAGGGCCCCTCGCGCCCGGTGAACCCCCAAAATCTGGCGTGAACACGACCGGTGCCTGCGGCTTGTGGGGTGCTCAGGGGCCCAAGTAGCCTCTGTGGCCCGCACATCGGACGTGGGATGTCGGACGTCCGATGTCAGCCTCCGGATCACCCTGATCGCCCAGCCGCAGGAAGGGCAGGTCGCACCATGCCGTCAAGCCTCCGCGCTCGTCTGAGATCCACCGCGGCAGCCGCCCTCACGGCCGCCCTCACCGCGGCCGCGCTGATCGCGCTGCCCGGCCCGGCCGGGGCCCAACAGGCCACCGCTCCGGCCGAGTTCGAGCAGCAGGTGCTCTTCAAGGCGGCCCAGGACCCGGGCTACGCCTGTTTCCGCATCCCCGCCGTCGTCCGGACGCCGCGGGGCACCCTGCTGGCGTTCGCCGAGGGACGCGTCCACGACTGCGGTGACGCGGGCGACATCGACATCGTCGTCAAGCGGTCGACGGACGGCGGCCGGACCTGGGGCCCGCTCCAGGTCGTGAACGAGGGCGCGGGTGACACGCACGGCAACCCCGCGCCCGTCGTGGACGCGCGGACCGGCCGTGTGGTGCTGGCCGAGACGTACAACACGGGCCGTACGGACGGCCGCAGTTGTGACGTCCCCTGTGACCGCACCCCGCATCTGCAGTACAGCGACGACGACGGTCTCAGCTGGTCGGCGCCGAGGGACCTGAGCGACGAGATCCTCCCGCCGGAGTGGAACTCCTGGTACGCCACCGGTCCCGTGCACGGCATCCAGCTGACCCGCGGCCGGCACACCGGACGCCTGGTCTTCGGCGTCAACACCGAGACGTGGGACGGCAGCCGGGTGACCGCCAACAACGCCGCCCTCATCACCAGCGACGACGGCGGGAGCCACTGGCGGATCGGCGCCACCGACTCGTGGCCCATCGCCGACGACGGCACCTTCCGCCAGAAGCCGTCCGAACTGACGCTCACCCAGCGGACCGACGGCGCCGTGCTCGTCAGCGGGCGCGAGCAGGACGGCACCGATCTCGGCCACCGCACCCAGGCCGTCAGCCGGGACGGCGGCGACACCTTCACCGCCCCCTTCCGCGACCTCCCGGACCTCTACGCGCCCCAGGTACAGGGTTCCGTCCTGCGCCTGGACGACCGGATGCTGCTGGCCTGCCCCGGCGATCCCGACCGCCGCAGGACCATGATGATCCGTTCCTCCTACGACGGGGGCCGCACCTGGGACAGCGTGGACCGCGGCACGGTCGTCACCACGGACTGGTCCGGCTACTCGGACCTGACCCGGATCGACGGCGACACCGTGGGACTGCTGTACGAGGGCGGCGCGGTCGACGCGCGCGACGAGATCCGCTTCGCCCGCTTCACCGAGAGCCGGCTCACGCCACGCCGGGGACCGGACCCCACGACGGCCGACCTCGCCCCGCGCACCGCACGGGCCGCGGTGCTCGGCGGCCCCCGCGCGACGACGGGCGTCCTGGGCGGCGCCCTGGAGTTCGACGGCGCCGATGACGCCGTACGGCTGCCGTACCAGGACCGTCTGCCCCTCGGCGCCGAGGACTTCACCGCGTCCCTGTGGTTCCGCTACACGGCGACCACCGGGGAGCAGCCGCTGCTGTGGATGGGCGGGATCGGCACCACGCAGCCGCAGGTGTGGATGCGCGCGGAGCCCGCGTCCGACCGGATCACCGCGCTGATCACCACCCGCAACGGCGCGACGCCCCCGGCCACCGCGTCGGTACGCCTCCCGGGCGCCCGCGACGACGGCCGGTGGCACCACCTCGTGCTGCGCCGCGACAGGAGCGCCGGGCTGCTCACGCTCTTCGTCGACGGTACGTCGGTGAGCGCCGCGGACGTGCCCGGATCGGTCAGCCGCAACTCGCCGTTCGGAGTGCATGTGGGACAACGGATGGACAGCCGGGCCTACTTCACCGGGGCGATCGACGAGGTACAGGTCTACGACCGGGCGTTGAGCGACGCGGAGCTGTCCGCACCTCCGGACCGGAAGGCGGGCCGGGACGCCGTCCTGTACCTGCCTCTGGACGATGTGCGCGGCGGCCGCTGACCACGCCTGCCCGTCCGTGCACGACGCCGCGTCCGCACGGCACCGCTCACGCGGGACGACGGCTTCGGCCGCGGCCGTCCGCCGGGCGCGGTCCGCCGCCCTGCCCGCGCCCGACGGGGAGGGCGGCGGCGCGTACGGGTCACGGCGGTGGCGGGGGCGCCCTCAGCCGGAGCGTCGCGCCGTACCGACCGCGGGGCGCGGGCCCGTGCCCCGGTCCCGGTCGGCGTCCGCCCCCCGGGTCCGCGCGTCCCCGGTCCCGTCGGCGGCCGCGGTCGTCTCGGCGGCTTCGACGGCTTCGGGGTCGCGGGCACGGCGTTTGGCGATCACCGCGCACACCATGAGCTGCATCTGGTGGAAGAGCATCAGCGGCAGCACCGCGAGCGAGGCGTGCGCGCCGAACAGCACACTGGCCATGGGGAGCCCGGACGCGAGGGACTTCTTCGACCCGGCGAACTGGATCGCGATCCGGTCCCCCCGGCCGAAGCGCAGCGCCTTCCCGCCGTACCAGGTCAGCGCCAGCATGACCGCGAGCAGCAGGGCCTCCACCAGCAGCAGCCCGGCCAGCCGGACCACGCTGACCTGGTGCCAGATGCCCTGCACCATGCCCTCGCTGAACGCCGTGTAGACGACCAGCAGGATCGAGCCGCGGTCGACGTGGCCGAGCACCTTCTTGTGCCGTGCGATGAACCCGCCGATCCAGCGCCGCAGCAGCTGCCCGGCGAGGAACGGCACCAGCAGCTGCAGCACGATCTTGACCAGCGAGTCCGCGGAGAACCCGCCGCCGCTGCCGCCGAGCAGGACCGCCGCGAGCAGCGGGGTGACGACGATGCCCGCGAGGGAGGAGAACGATCCGGCGCAGATGGCGGCGGGCACATTGCCGCGGGCGATGGAGGTGAAGGCGATCGACGACTGGATCGTCGAGGGGACGAGGGTCAGGAACAGCAGACCGGTGTAGAGGTCGTGGGTCAGGAACACCGGTTCCAGCCCGCGCGCGGCGAGCCCGAGCAGCGGGAAGACGACGAAGGTGCAGGCCAGCACGGTGATGTGGAGTCGCCAGTGCCTGAGTCCGTCCAGCGCCTCCCGGGTGGAGAGGCGGGCGCCGTACAGGAAGAAGAGGAAGGCGATCGCCGCCGTGGACGCGCCCGACGCGACCTCGGCGCCCGCGCCCCGCGCCGGAAGGAGGGCCGCGAGGCCCACCGTCCCGAGCAACAGCAGGATGTAGGGGTCGATCGGCATCCAACTCGGCCACTGCAGGCGTTTCACGGTGCTCCACTGCTCGCTTGTCGTTGATCGTCCGCCGAGGCGGGTCGTGCCCTCTCCATCGTCCTCCTCGCTTCCGTGATCGGGAATCCGTCATACCGTTCTGACTGTCATCATGATCCGCGATAGCCTGGACGGATGTACGACCCGTCCCAGCTGCGTACCTTCCTCGCGGTGGCCCAAACGCTGAGCTTCACCCAGGCGGCCCGGCGGCTGGGGCTGCGCCAGTCGACGGTCAGCCAGCACGTGCGCCGGCTGGAGGACGCCACCGGACGGCAGCTGTTCTCGCGCGACACGCACTCGGTGGAGCTCACGGTGGACGGCGAGGCGATGCTGGGCTTCGCGCGCCGCATCCTGGAGGTGCACGAACAGGCGACCTCGTTCTTCGCGGGCACCCGGCTGCGCGGCCGCCTGCGTTTCGGTGTCTCCGAGGACTTCGTACTGACCCGGCTGCCGGAGGTCCTGGAGGGGTTCCGGTACGACCATCCCGAAGTGGATCTGGAGCTGACGGTCGAGCTGTCCGGCACCCTGCACGAGCGGCTCGCCGCGGGCAGGCTGGATCTGGTGCTGGCCAAGCGGCGGCCCGAGGACCCGCGCGGCGAACTGGTCCGGCGTGACCGCCTGGTCTGGATCGGCGCGGAACGCCTGCGGCTCGACCCCGACCGCCCGGTTCCGCTGATCGTCTACCCGCCCCCGGGCATCACCCGCGCCCGGGCCCTGGAGGCGCTGGACCGCCAGGGCCGTCCCTGGCGCATCGCCTGCACGAGCGGCAGCCTGAACGCCCTGGTCGCTGCGGCCCGGGCGGGTCTCGGCGTGATGGCCCACTCCCGGGGGCTCGTACCGGCCGGCCTGGTCACGGTCCCGGAACGGGCGGGGCTGCCGGAGCTCGGCGAGGTCGACTTCGTCCTGGTGCACGGAGAGCGCCAGGCCGCGGCCCAGGAGGCGGCGGACGCGCTGGCGGCGGCCATCCTGGGCGGCGGGGACCGGCTGCACGGAAGCCACGCGGGGAGCCGGGACCGGGCGCACGGAGACCGGGCCGGGACCCGGGACCGGCCGCGGGGGGACCGGGTGGGGACCCGGGGCCGCCCGTCGTCCGCGGCGGGCTGACACGGCCGTCATTCGCCCTCCGGCCCGCGCGTCGGCAGGATGGGGCCATGACCGAGATCCACACCCCCCGTCTGCTGCTCCGCCGCTGGCTGGACGACGACCTTGTCCCCCTGTCCGAGATCCACTCCGACCCCGAGGTGATGCGGTGGATCGGCGACGGCTCGACGCGTTCCGCGGAGCAGACCGCCGAGGACATCGAGGCCTGGGAGGAGGAGTGGGACGAGGAGGGGTTCGGGATCTTCGCCGTCGAACTCCTGGGCTCCGGGGAGCTGGCCGGGGCCGTCGGACTCCACCTGGCCGACGCCCCGCCCGGGATCGCGGGCGAGGTGGCGATCTGCTGGCGCCTCGGACGGGCGTTCTGGGGGCAGGGATACGCGTCGGAGGCGGCCCACGGCGCGCTGGAGTTCGCCCTGCAGGACCGCGGCCTCGACCGGATCGTCGCCGTGTGCCGGACCGGGGACACCGCGTCCACGAACGTGCTGGCCAAGCTGGACATGCGTCCGGAGGGCACCGCGCAGGACCCGGACCACGGGCACGACCTGCGGGTGTTCGGGATCGACCTGACGGAGTTCCAGGGGTAGACCACCTCGCGGGGCCGCCCGCGGGCGGCCCCGCGGGCGGCCCGTGGAGCACCCCCGCCGGCCGTTCGGCGGGGAGCCGTCGTCCGGTCCCGGCACCCCGTCGACCGCCCGGCGGGGTGCCAATCGCACGGGTGCCCGCCCCACGGCTGGCCGTGGCCCGGCACCCCGCACGAAGCCGACAGAACCGGCACTCGGAACCAGCCGCCGGGCGGCCGCCGGGTCGTACAGATTCCGTGGAGATTACGGGATCGAAACCTACGGAGCCGTAAGGGATTCTGTCCGTCCCTTCCCCATGTGCGGGCATTTCCGTGGCTGACCTGTGCGGACGGCGCGTGCGCCCCCGCTCCGACGCCCCTCCCGCCCCGCGGTCCGTTGGGGTAGCTTTCACGGCGCTGTGCGGAGCGCCACTAGGAGCGGGATTGCGCGAGTTCACCAACCCTCCGTCGGCGTCGGCGCCGCCGGTGGGCGGCCTGGCCGACGTCGTGTTCGACCATGCCCGGGAGGATCCGCTGCACATCGCGCTCGGCCGCAAGGACGAGCAGGGCCGGTGGCGCGACGTGACGTCGGCCGAGTTCCGTGACGAGGTCCTCGCCCTGGCCAAGGGACTGCTCGCGCAGGGCATCCGGTTCGGTGACCGGATCGCGATCATGTGCCCCACGCGCTACGAGTGGACCCTCTTCGACTTCGCGTTGTGGACGATCGGCGCGCAGGTCGTGCCCGTCTACCCGACCTCCTCCGCCGAACAGGTCTTCTGGATGCTGCACGACGCGCAGGTCTCGGCGATCATGGTGGAGCACGAGGACCACGCGATGACGGTCGCCACCGTCGTCGACCGGCTGCCGATGCTGCACAAGCTCTGGCAGCTCGACGCGGGCGCGGTGCAGGAGCTGTACGAGGCGGGCGCGCACCTGGACGACGAGGTCGTGCACCGGCACCGGCGCGCGGTCACACCGGAGTCCATCGCGACGATCATCTACACCTCGGGCACCACCGGACGCCCCAAGGGCTGTGTCCTCTCGCACGCCAATTTCATGTTCGAGGCGGACACCGTCATCGAACGCTGGGAGCCGGTCTTCCACTCGCGGCGCGGCGACGAGGCCGCCACGCTGCTCTTCCTGCCGCTCGCGCACGTCTTCGGGCGGATGGTGCAGGTCGCGGCGGTCCGCGGCAAGGTCAAATTCGGCCACCAGCCGCAGCTCAACGCGTCGGCCCTGCTGCCGGACCTGGCCGCGTTCCGGCCGACCTTCTTCCTCGCGGTGCCGTACATCTTCGAGAAGGTCTTCAACGCCGCCCGCCGCAAGGCCGAGAAGGAGGGCAGGTCGGGACCCTTCGAGAAGGCGGTCGAGGTCGCCGTGCGCTACGCGGACGCGATCGAGGAGAAGGCCTGGGGCATCGGACCCGGCCCCTCGGCGGCCCTGCGGGTGCAGCACCAGTTCTTCGACAAGGTCGTCTACTCCAAGGTGCGCGCCGCGATGGGCGGCCGGGTCAGACACGCGATGTCCGGCGGCTCGGCCATGGACCGGCGGCTCGGGCTGTTCTTCGCGGGCGCCGGGGTCGTCGTGTACGAGGGGTACGGGCTCACCGAGTCCACCGCGGCCGCCACCGCGAACCCGCCCGAGCGCACCCGTTTCGGCACCGTCGGCCAGGCGATCCCCGGCACCACCGTGCACATCGCGGACGACGGCGAGGTCTGGCTGAACGGCGGGAACGTCTTCCAGGGGTATCTCAACGACCCCAAAGCCACCGACGCGACCCTGCACGACGGCTGGCTCGCCACCGGTGACCTGGGCTCCCTCGACGACGACGGCTACCTCACCATCACCGGGCGCAAGAAGGAGATCCTGGTGACCTCCGGCGGCAAGAGCGTCTCGCCGGGCGTCCTGGAGGAGCGGGTGCGCGATCATCCGCTGGTCGCGCAGTGCATCGTCGTCGGCAACGACCGGCCGTACATCGCGGCGCTCGTCACGCTCGACGCGGAGGCCGTCGAGCACTGGCTCCAGATGCGGGGCAAGCCGTCGCTGTCCACTGCCGACCTGGTCCACGACCCGGACCTGGAGACCGAGGTGCGGCGGGCGGTGGTCGCGGCGAACACCCTCGTCTCACAGGCCGAGTCGATCCGCACCTTCCGGATACTCGCCCACCAGTTCAGCGAGGAGCACGGGCTGCTGACGCCGTCGCTGAAGCTGAAGCGGAAGGCGATCGAGAACGCGTACTCGGCCGAGGTGGACGCGCTGTACCAGGCGTAGGGACTCCTCGGAGCCGATGCCGGCCGAGGACCAGGGTGCGACCCGATGCCCGCCCCGGACCGGATGCGCCCGGGCCCCGGACCGGGACCCGGGTCCGTCCGTCCGCCCCGTCACACCCTGCGCTCGTTTCCGGCCAATCTCCGGACACCGCCGCCGATTCGCCGGGAATCAGCCGGTCAGGAATGCATCAGGGCCGATGATCGTTGACCATGGCAGTACCACCCGACAACCGAAGGATCGAGAGCTCGTGAGCAAGGTCCCCCCGATCATCCTGAACAACGGTGCCGAGATGCCGCAGCTCGGCTTCGGCGTCTGGCAGGTCCCGGACGACGAGGCGGAGCGAGCGGTCGCCACGGCACTGCGGAACGGTTACCGCAGCATCGACACGGCGGCGATCTACGGCAACGAGGAGGGCACCGGCAAGGCGATCGCCTCCTCCGGCATCGCCCGCGAAGACCTCTTCGTCACCACCAAGCTCTGGAACGGCGACCAGGGGTACGACACGACGCTGCGCGCGTTCGACGCCTCCCTGGAGAAGCTCGGCCTGGAGTACGTCGACCTGTACCTGATCCACTGGCCCCTGCCCTCCCGGGACCGTTACGTCGACACGTACCGCGCCTTCGAGAAGATCCACGCAGACGGCCGCGCCAAGGCCATCGGCACCTCCAACTTCCTTCCGGAACACCTGGAGAGGCTGATCGAGGAGACGTCCGTCATCCCGGCCGTCAACCAGATCGAGCTGCACCCGCACCTCCAGCAGCGCGCGGCCCGTGAGTTCCACGCCGAGCAGGGCATCGCCACCGAGGCCTGGTCCCCGCTCGGGCAGGGCAAGGGCCTCCTGGAGGTTCCGGCGATCATCGCCATCGCGCAGAAGCACGGCCGCACCCCGGCGCAGATCGTGCTCCGCTGGCACATCCAGCTGGGCAACGTCGTGATCCCCAAGTCCGTGACCCCCGCCCGGATCGCCGAGAACATCGACGTGTTCGGTTTCTCCCTGGACGCCGAGGACATCGCGGCGATCAGCGCACTGAACGAGGACCGCCGCCTGGGTCCCGACCCGGCCACCTTCGACGTGGGCTGACCGGCCCCGATCCGCCGAAGGCCCGGACACGCCCCGCGTGTCCGGGCCTTCGGCGTTCCGACCCCCTGAACCGGCGTCAGCCCCCGGAACGCGCCGAGATCCGCGCACCGGACCGGACCGACCGCGCCCAAGGCCTTGACGAGGTCATGCAAACAGGGCCACCTTGTACGGCAACCCGGTAAGGAAACTTTCCTAACAGAGGGGTCCCCCACATGCGTTCTCGCACACTGACTCTCGCGGCCGTCGCCGGTGCCGCGCTCCTCGCCACCGCCGCGCTGCCGGCCACCGCCGCCCCGTCCCGCACCGTGTCCCCGGCCTCCGCCCAGGAGGGCTCGGTCAGCGCGTCCGCCCTGCTCGCCAAGGTGACGTCCTGTTCCCAGATATCGAGCGGGAAGTACAAGACCGACGACGAGACCTCGGCCACCGTCCCCGTGTGCGGCAAGAACGGTGCCGTGTTCTGGAAGGCCGACATGGACATCGACTGCGACGGCCAGGTCACCGCGCAGTGCAACGGCGACGCCGACCCCTGGTTCCAGGACGACACCGCCTTCCACCAGTCCGACGGCAAGCCGCTGCGCGCCGAGTCCCTGCCGTACGTCGTGGTGCCCAGCACCAGCAGCATCTGGAAGTACACCAGTTACGGGATCAAGGGCGGCGGGGTCGTCGCGGTCGTCTACAACAACAAGGTCGAGTACGCCGTCGTGGGCGACACCGGTCCGACGCAGATCATCGGTGAGGCCTCGTACGCCACGGCCAAGGCCCTCGGCATCGACCCCGACCCGGAGACCGGCGGCGCGGACTCCGGCGTGACGTACATCCTGTTCAAGAACTCGCAGGTCTCGCCGATCGAGAGTCACACCGCGGCCGTGTCGCTCGGTGACTCCCTGGCGAAGCAGTTCCTCCAGAACAACTGAGGCCTGCTCAGGTCCGGCGGGTGGGCGCGGGTGTCGTGGGCCGGTGCGGCGCCCACCCGTCGAGCACGTACGGATCACCGGCCCGGCCCCCGACCGGGCCTCCCCCACGGGTCACCGCCCCGTCCGGTGACCCGTGACGACCCGTCCGTGTCACTCCGGCTTCACCGCGACGTGCACCGTGTGGGCCGTCAGCACGAACACGTCCGGGCGGTGGTGCACGCTCGCCTCGTCCCGCGGGTCGAGGAGCCGGCCGAGGGTGACGAGGTCGTCCGGGTCGAGCCCGTCCGCGAGGGTGTCGCGCAGGCGGGTGAGAGCCGTCACGACGAAGGCTCGCCCCTCGTCCGACAGCGGAGCGGGAAGATCGACGAGGAAGGTGCGGCTCGCCGTGTGACGCAGACCGGCCGCCGCCATCAGGGCGGGCCAATCCTCGGTCTCCGCCACCGCCCCGGGCAGCCCGGCCCGCATCCCCTCGAACCTCTCGTCGTGGACCACGTCGATCCGTGACTGCAGACCGGGGCGGCCGACACCGAAGTCGCGCGGCAGGTAGCGCGGCGGCAGACCGCCCTCCAGGAGGGCGAGGACGCCGCCCGGCGCGAGGGCGCCGGCGAACCCGGCGAGTGCCGCGCCCTGGTCCCCGACGTGGTGCAGGGACCTGCTGGCCCAGAGCAGATCGGCCGGGTGCGCCACGCCGCCCAGCCCTTCGGCGAGGTCGGCCCGCAGCGTGCCGAAGCGGTCGGCCACACCGAGCCGGCCCGCGCGGGCGTACGCGCGCTCCAGCAGGGAATCCACGGAGTCCACGGCGACGACGCGCGCCGCGGGGAAAGCGTCCGCGAGGAGACAGGAGACGACACCGGGGCCACTGCCCGCGTCCACTATCAGCCCCGGCTCGGGGCACTGCTCCCGCAGCCAGGCCGCCGCCTCGGCGTACAACGGGCTGAACAGTTCCGCCTCCTGCTCCAGCAGGCCGGCCATCTCCCCGAAGTCCATGTGGTCGTGGTCGTGGGCGTGCCGGGGGGCCTCCCCCAGCGGGTGCCGACGGGTGTGCTCGTGGCTGGTGCCGTGGTGCGGGTCGTGGTCGTACGCCATGGTGGTCGGCCTCTCGTCCGGGTGGAGCACAGCGTGCTCCACGACTCCCGGAAACGGCCAACGACGTTGCTCGAACGGCAAAATGGACCGGCCGCCGGAAATTCCGGTGCGCTCGGGGCGGCCCGTCCCGGACCATGGGCCCCATGGACGACGAGACGCTGGTGGAACGGTTCCTCGAGGACGGGTTCGTGAGGATCGAGGGCGCCTTCCCGCCGCGCGTCGCCGAGGACGGTGCGCGGCTGCTGTGGAAGGAGACGGGGTACGACCCGGACGACCCCGGCACCTGGCGGGACCCGGTGTGCTGGGTGAGCAGCATGGCGCAGGGTCCGTTCGCCGCCGCCGCCAACTCCCCCGTCCTGCACCGGGCCTTCGACCTGCTGGTCGGCGAGCGCCGCTGGCAGCCGCGGTACGCGCTGGGCAGCTTCCCGCTCCGCTTCCCGCACCCGGACGAGCCGGACGACGCGGGCTGGCACATCGAGGGCAGCCATCTCCCCGACGGCGAGTCGCTCTTCCACACCGACCTCACCTCCCGGGGCCGGGCGCTGCTGATGCTCTTCCTGTTCAGTGAGGTCACCGAGGAGGACGCCCCGACGCGAGTCCGGGTGGGCTCGCACCTCGACGTACCGCCGGTCCTGGAGCCGTACGGCGAGAAGGGTGCCTCGTTCCTCGAACTCGGCCCGAAGGTGGCCGAGGCGTCGGCGCACCGCCCCCTCGCCCTGGCGACCGGCCGGCCCGGGGACGTGTACCTCTGTCACCCGTTCCTGGTCCACGCGGCGCAGCCGCACCACGGCACGCGCCCGCGTCTCATGGCACAGCCGCCCCTGTACCCGACGGCCCCCCACGAGCTGGAGCGCGCGGACGGCGGCTACTCGCCGGTGGAGACCGCGATCCGCCGGGGACTGGCCGCGAAGGCCTGACCCCGCGCCGCATCGCCCGGTCACGGCGTCTCCCTGTCACGGCGCGACCCGGTCGGCGGCCGGTCCGCGTCACCCGGTCACGGGGTCCCCGGCGCCGGGCAGGTGTCCCTCAGGACGGTCGCGGCGTCCGGTCACGGCCGGGTCGGGCGGGTTCCGGGTGTACAGACGGGCGAGCGCGCCGGCCGTCCGGGCGATCCGGTCCCGCAGTTCGGCGGGCTCCAGCACCTCGACCGCGGCTCCGTGGACGAGGAACGCGTCATGGGCACGGTCGACGGACTCGATCGGGACGGTGACCCGGGTCCAGCCGTCCGCCTCCCGCTCACCGCCGGAGGCCAGTGCCTCGCCCGCCGCACCGGTGAGCCGGGTTCCCGGCGCCACCCGGAGCACCGCCTCGCCCCGGTGCAGCCGCTCGTGGAAGTCCCGCCGGTACGCCGTCCAGTAGGCCGCCAGGTCGAAGTCCCCGGGGCGGGTGAACTCCTCGTCGCACGGGTCGAGCCGGAGGATCTGGTCGACGCGGAAGGTGCGCGGCCCCGGTCCCGCGACCACGTACCAGCGGCCCGCCTTCAGGACCAGGCCGTACGGCTCCAGACGGCGCCGCACGTCGGTGGGTTCGCGCCACCGCCGGTACAGGACGCTCAGGACGCGTCCGTTCCGGACGGCGTCGGCCACAGCCGGAAGGTACGGGGTGTCGTCGGCGTCCGCGTACCAGCCCGGTGCGTCGAGGTGGAAGCGGTCACTGATCCGGTCGGCGTGCGCGCGGAGCTCCCGCGGCAGGGCGGCACGGACCTTCAGCCGGGCGGCGGCGAGGAAGCCGCCGAGTCCCAGTTCGGCGGCGGGACCGGGCACGCCCGCGAGGAAGAGTGCCTCGGCCTCGCCGGCCGTGAGTCCGGTGAGCCGGGTGCGGTAGCCGTCCAGGAGGCGGTAGCCGCCCGCGTGGCCCGCCTCCCCGTAGAGGGGGATCCCGGCCGCGTGCAACGCCTCCACGTCCCGGTAGACGGTCCGCACCGAGACCTCCAGCTCCTCGGCGAGCTGGGCGGCGGTCATCCGCTCGCGGGTCTGCAGCAGCAGAAGAATGGACACCAGACGGCTGGACTTCACTGACACAGGATGTCAGTGGACCGGTTCTACCGTCCTGCCATGACCTCGACAACTCCCGCGCGCCCGGCGACCGCCACGCGTCCGCCCCTTGCGGCGCCCGCCCTGAGCCCCCCGAACACGACGAACCCCCCGCGGGCCACGGGCCCGGCGCACCCGACGTCCCCCGCCACCACCGGTTTCAGGGAGAAACTGCTGACCGTGCCGCCGCCCGCTGAGGTGGCCGGGCGGTGGATCAAGCGCTATCACGTCACGGCGGACCCGGCGGGCATCGCACCGGAGGTCGAGGCGGCGGCGTACGCGTTGCTGCCGGAGCTCCTGCCCGAACCGGACGGCACCCCGCCGGCGGCCTTCGTCGTCCTGCACCGGGGCGGCGACGACGGCGCCTACCTCAACGCGTACAGCTGGGTGTGGGACAACGTGCTGCACTTCCGGGGCGCGGCGGCGGGCCAGCCCGTGCTCGGCTGTCCGGACCGGGACCCCACCCACTTCGGCACCGTCGCGATGCCCTGGATCGGCTGCGTCTGGGAGTTGCCGCCGATCCTGCACGAACGCGACGCCTGGGTCCGGCACCTGCTCGCGCCGGAGGTCCCCGATCTCGCCGCGTACCTCGCCGACTCGCTCCCCGCCGGCACGACGGGAGACCGTCGATGAGCGGTCCGCACGACTTCGACTTCCTGCACGGCGACTGGGACGTGCGCAACCGGCGCCTGGTGGACTTCCTCGACGACCGCGGCGGCTGGGAGGAGTTCCCGGCCACCGGTCGCTGCTGGAGTCTGTTCGACGGGGCCGCGAACGTCGACGAGCTGACGGTGCCTGGTCAGGGCTGGAAGGGGCTCACCCTGCGGCTGTTCGACCCGGAGGCGCGGGTGTGGTCGCTGAACTGGTCCTCCAGCCGGAGCGGGAAGCTGTTCCCGCCGGTGACCGGGGCGTTCGGGAGCGACGGACGCGGGGTGTTCCACGGCGACGACACGTACGCCGGCGAGGACGTCCGGGTGCGGTTCGTGTGGTCGGGGATCTCGGCCGGCACGGCCCGTTGGGAGCAGGCCTTCTCCGTGGACGGGGGGAGCACCTGGGTGACCAACCGGGTCATGGAGTTCACCCGGCCGGCGCCTTCCTGAACGCCCGTAGCGCGAAGCGCGGTTCGGCGCGCGGGACGTCCTGGCCGGGCAGCGCTTCGAGCAGCGTGACGAAGTGCTCCGTGAGCGGATCGCCGGGCGGCAGGCGGGTGAACCAGCCGCGCCTCAGGTCCGCCACGGTGCCGCGCGGACTGCGGCCCTGCCCGTGGCCGCGGAACCGGCTCCGGCCGGCCGGCACGAGGCCGTGCTCTCCCGCGTACGCGGTCACCCGGTCCGCCGCGTCCCTGGCGGACCGGCGCGGCCGGGGGGCGAGTACCGCGTCGATGTCGCTGCCGACATCGTGCGCCGCGGCCTTGTCGACGGTGGTGACGTACACCCCGCCCGGGCGCAGCACCCGTGCGCATTCGGCGACGATGTCCCGGACGTCCGCGCCGCTGTCGGGCAGGTGCAGCAGCCACACGCTGGTGACCGCGTCGAACGTGGCGTCCGCGAAGGGCAGTCGGCGGCTGTCCGCGCGTATCACCGAGCCCGGGAGCCGGGCCGCGGCCAGCCGGGTCATGCTGTGGGCGGCGTCCACCCCGGTCACCCGTGACCAGGGGCGTGCGCCGGCGAGGCGGCGGGTGACCGTTCCGGTTCCGCAGGCCGTGTCGAGCAGGGTGCGGGCGTCCTCCGGGACGAGGCCGAGCACCGCCTTCGCGGCGGCCTCGGCGCGGGGTTCGCCGCCGCGGCCGGCGTCGTACGCGGCCGCCTCCTTCTCGTAGTCCAGCATGGCGGTCAGACCGCGCCGTGGCCCGGGGCGAGGTTCTCCACCCTCCGGGCGAGCGCGAGGTCGAGCTCGGTGACGGCGCCGCCGACGCTGTGCGTGTTCACCGTGAGGGTGACGGTGTCGTAGCCCAGGGTGAGGTCCGAGTGGTGGTCGAGTTCCTCCTGCACCTGGGCGATGTGGACGACCAGGGCGGTGGCGGCGGGGTGGGAGGCGAGCCGGTAGGAGCGGGTGAGGTGGTCGCCGTCGAGCGACCAGCCGGGCAGGTCCGCCAGCTGCGACTCGATCTCCTTCCGCGGCAGGGGTTCCACGGGCATGGTGGTGCTCCTTCCCTCCGGGGTTTTCAGCGTGTCACAGTCGGGGCGGCTCCCGTCCCTGGGGGCTGCGCCCCCAGACCCCCGCCAGGGGCGCTGCGCCCCCTGGACCCCCGCATCGCCCGAAGGGCTCGTCCTCAAACGCCGGACGGGCTGCCGGTGCCGGCCGGGGGCAGCTATTTCAGCCCGTCCGGCGTTTGAGGACGAGGCCGTCCAGGCCGAGGGGGTCTGGGGGCGGAGCCCCCAGGAACGGATGGGTCGGGTAGGGGCGGGGGGGGCGAAAGCCCCCGGGACCCCCTCCCCACCTCCTCGACTACCGTCGGCCCATGCCCATCGTCGCGTCCGGCTCCGGCCCCCGTGTCCCACCGACTCCCCTCCCCGGCAAGGGAATCGGCCCCCTGCTCCGCGCCTGGCGCGAGCAGCGCCGGATCAGTCAGCTGGAGCTCGCGCTCCGCGCCGACTCCTCCGCCCGCCACATCAGCTTCGTCGAGACGGGCCGCTCCCGCCCCAGCGAGGAGATGGTGCTGCGGCTCGCCGAACACCTCGACGTACCGGTACGCGAACGCAACGCGCTGCTGCTGGCCGCCGGTTACGCCCCGCACTACCCGGAGACCCCCCTCGACGCCCCGGAGATGGACACGGTGCGCCAGGGTCTGGAGCGGCTGATCCAGGGGTACGAGCCGTACCCGGCGCTGGTGGTCGACGCCACCTACACGGTGCTCGCCGCGAACCGTGGTGTCACCATGCTCCTCGACGGCGTCCCGGAGTCACTGCTCGCGCCGCCGCTGAACGCGATGCGGCTGGCCCTGCACCCCGAGGGCCTGGCACCGCGCATCCGCAATCTGCGCGAATGGCGTGACCACCTGCTCGCGCAGATGGAGCGCCGGATCGCCCTGCACCGCTCCGAGCCGCTGCGCACGCTGTACGAGGAGGTGACCGCCTACCCGGTGCCGCCGGCCGACCCGGAGCCGGCCGCCGGGGAGGCCGCCGAGCCGGTGCCGTACTTCGCGCTGCCGATGCGGATCGAGCACGACGGCCGGATCCTGTCTTTCATGTCGTCCATCTCCACCTTCAACACCCCGATGGACGTGACCGTCGCGGAACTGGCCGTCGAGACGTTCCTGCCCGCCGACCCGGCCACGGTCAAGTATCTTCAGTCACTCGCGTCTTGACGAACAGTCAACGATCCGTTTGAGTCATTTCCGTTCCTCCGGACCCCATGAGGGTTCCGGGGGCGCATGACACACTGCTCGGGGGGCTTCGGCGCGTGGGGAGGGCGTGGCGTGAGTGAGCGGCGGGCTGCGCCCACCGTGGGGCAAGTGGTGCTCGGACGGCGGCTGCAGGAGTTGCGGGAGGCCACGGGCCTGCGCCGGGACGAGGCCGCGCGGGTCCTGCGGGTGGCTCCGGCGACCGTGCGGCGCATGGAGATGGCCGAGGTCGCCCTCAAGATCCCCTACCTTCAGGTGCTGTTGACGACGTACGGCGTGTCCGACGACGAGGTCGCCGCCTTCGTCGCGCTGGCCGAGGAGGCGAACCGCCCGGGATGGTGGCAGCGGTTCCACGACGTGCTGCCGGACTGGTTCAGCCTGCATGTCAGCCTGGAGGGCGCCGCCCGGATGATCCGTTCGTACGAGCCGCACTTCGTGCCCGGGCTGCTGCAGACCGAGGACTACGCGCGGTCGGTACTGGAGGCCGGGACCGTCGGCCAGAGGGGTCCGGAGGCCATCGAGCGGCATGTCACGCTGCGCATGACGCGGCAGCAGCTGCTGATGGCACGGGAGAACCGGCCCCACCTCTGGGTGATCATGGACGAGACGGCGCTGCGCCGGCCCGTGAGCATCCACGGCAAGGTGATGCGCGACCAGATCGACCGTCTGCTGCGGGAGCTGGAGAGCGACGACATCACCCTCCAGGTCGCCGAGTACGCGAGCGGGCCGCATCCGGGGACGTACACGTCCTTCGCCCTGTTCCGCTTCGCGGAGCCGGAACTGCCGGACATGGTCTACAGCGAGTACCTGACGGGCGCCGTCTACCTCGACTCGCGGCGCGAGGTGGCCACGCATCTGGAGGTCCTGGACCACATGTCGGCCCAGGCCGCCTCCGTCCCCCGCACCAAGGAGATCCTGCGGGAGCTGCGGGACTCCTACTGACGGGGCCCCGCTCACCCCGCGGCGCGATCCGGAAGAAGGGCCCTAGGCCGCGCCGCCCCGCGCCTGGCTCTCGTCGTCCACGATCTCCGCGTCCACCACGCCGTCCTCGTCGGCCGGGATGTGCTCCTGGGCCGGTTCGTCCCCGGGCGCCCGCGCCGCCTGGGCGTACATCGCCTGGCCCATCCGCTGGCTCGCGGAGGCCAGGTTCTCGACGCCGGCCCGCAGGGCGGTCGTGTCGTCGGCCGAGTCCACCAGCAGCCGCTTGAGGTCGGCGAGCGCGGACTCCACCTCCGGCCTGGTGTCGGACGGGATCCGCTCGTCGTTGTCGCGGAGGAACTTCTCGGTCTGGTAGACGAGTTGCTCGGCCTGGTTGCGGGTCTCGGCGGCCTCGCGGCGGGCGCGGTCCTCGTCCGCGTACTGCTCGGCCTCCCGCATCATGCGGTCGATGGCGTCCTTGGGCAGCGCGGAGCCGCCGGTGACCGTCATCTTCTGCTCACGGCCGGTGGCCAGGTCCTTCGCGGAGACGTGCATGATCCCGTTGGCGTCGATGTCGAAGGCGACCTCGATCTGCGGGACCCCGCGCGGCGAGGGCGGCAGTCCGGTCAGGTCGAAGACGCCGAGCTTCTTGTTGTACGCGGCGATCTCCCGTTCGCCCTGGTAGACCTGGATGCCGACCGACGGCTGGTTGTCGGCCGCCGTCGTGAAGATCTCCGAACGGCGGGTGGGAATGGTGGTGTTGCGCTCGATGAGCCGGGTCATGATGCCGCCCTTGGTCTCGATGCCGAGAGAGAGCGGGGTGACGTCGAGCAGCAGGACGTCCTTGACGTCCCCGCGGATGACGCCCGCCTGAAGGGCCGCTCCGAGCGCCACCACCTCGTCCGGGTTGACGCCCTTGTGCGGGTCCTTGCCGGTGAGTTCGCGGACCAGGTCCGTCACCGCGGGCATCCGGGTCGAACCGCCGACGAGGATGACGTGGTCGATCGCGGCGAGCCGCACACCCGCGTCCTTGACGGCACGGTGGAAGGGCGTCTTGCAGCGGTCGAGCAGGTCGGCGGTCAGCTCTTGGAACTGAGCGCGCGTCAGTTTCTCCTCCAGGTGCAGGGGTCCTTCGGCGGAGGCGGTGATGTAGGGCAGGTTGACGGTGGTCTCCGTCGAGCTGGAAAGCTCGATCTTGGCCTTCTCGGCCCCTTCGCGCAGACGTTGCAGCGCCATCTTGTCGCGGCCCAGGTCGATGCCGTGGGAGCCCTTGAAGCGCTGGGCGAGGTGTTCGACGATCCGCTGGTCCCAGTCGTCCCCGCCGAGCCGGGTGTCGCCGTTGGTGGCCTTGACCTCGATGACACCGTCACCGATCTCCAGGAGCGAGACGTCGAAGGTGCCGCCGCCCAGGTCGAAGACGAGGACGGTCTGTTCCTCGCCGCGGTCGAGTCCGTACGCGAGCGCCGCGGCCGTCGGCTCGTTGATGATCCGCAGGACTCTCAGCCCGGCGATCTCGCCGGCCTCCTTGGTGGCCTGGCGCTGGGCGTCGTCGAAGTAGGCGGGCACCGTGATCACCGCGTCCGTGACGTCCTCGCCGAGGTACGCCTCCGCGTCCCGCTTCAGCTTCTGCAGCACACGCGCCGACAGCTCCTGGGCGCGGTAGCGGGTGCCGTCGACGGAACCGTGCTCAGGGAAGCGCCACTGCGCGTCGCCCACGTACCGCTTGACCGAGCGGGCGGTGCGCTCCACGTTCGTCACGGCCTGCCGCTTGGCGACCTCACCGACGAGCACTTCGCCGTTCTTGGCGAACGCCACCACGGAGGGTGTGGTGCGCGCGCCCTCCGCGTTGGCGACGACGGTGGGGTCACCGCCCTCCAGGACCGCCACCACCGAGTTCGTCGTACCGAGGTCGATCCCGACCGCACGTGCCATGTCCGTCCCCTTCCGCCTGGGGTGCTGCCCGGCCTCAAGCACAAAACTTGAGTGCCGTCTTGTCAATGGGGCGTACCTCGCGGGCGGTTCCGGACACGACGGTGCCGCGGCCCCCGGGGGGACCGCGGCACCGTCGTGTACGGGGTGTCAGGCCAGCTTGGCGGTCAGGGTGATCGTCGTCCCCGTCAGGGCCGCGCTGACCGGGCAGTTCTTCTTGGCGTCCTCGGCCGCGGCCACGAAACCGTCGTTGTCGAGGCCCGGTACGGTGCCCTCGACGGTGAGGTGGATGCCGGTGATGCCCTCACCGGGCTGGAACGTGACGTCGGCGTTGGTGATCAGCTTGGTGGGCGGGGTGCCCGCGCCCGCGAGGGCGTGCGACAGCGCCATGGAGAAGCAGCTGGAGTGGGCGGCGGCGATCAGCTCCTCGGGGCTGGTCTTTCCGTTGGCGTCCTGCGCCCGCGACGCCCACGTCACCGGCTGCTCGCCGATGCCGGAGGAGTCGAAGGTGACGACGCCGCTGCCCTCGAGCAGGTTGCCTTCCCACACGGTGTGCGCGGTGCGCGTGGTTGCCACGATGATTCCCTTCGATGGGGCGGTGGGTCCCGTGTTCCGGGACCGTACGGCCCATCCGATCACACCCGCGCGCCGCGCACCCAGAATGACGGCTCACCGCACGCGGAAGACCGGTCCCCGCGGCGAGAACGGGAGCCGCGCGCCGTCCGGGATCAGATACGCGTGCTCGCGCCGCACCCGCAGCACGTCGCACCAGCCGTCCGTGATGACCAGCACCGGCGCGCCGGGCGGGAAGTCGTCGGCGCGGTGCAGCAGGTCGATGCCGGGCTGCAGCACCGTACCGCCGCGCCCGTGCACCCGGGTACGGCCGGCGATCTCGGTGACCGGCAGATACCCCGCGTCGTGCGGTGCGGCGTCGCAGAACACGACGCGCGCGGCGGGTACGTCACGGGCCTCGGCGTACGAGGCGATCGCGCCCAGTGCCTTGCCGAGCAGCGTGCGGTCCATGGATCCGGAGGTGTCGAGGACCACGCCGAAGGTGCAGCGGGCGACCTCCTCTGGCGGGAAGTACCGTCCGGCGCGCGGGATGTCGGGGGTCGAGGCCTGCCGCCGGGCCGGACGCGCGTACGTCCGCAGCGGCTCGGGGCGTGGCACGAACTCGTCGAACCAGCGGGCCAGTCGGGCGTCCCAGGGCAGCGGCGGGTGACTGAGCGCGCGGATCTCCTCCACCAGGCCGCCCGGCAGGAAGCCGCGTTCCTGGTACTGGTGGAGGTCCAGGCCGCGGGCCAGTCCGCGGCGGTACAGCTCGTCGAGGTCGACGTGGTCGCGCGGCGGGCCGATCGGTCCGCCGAGGATGTCGCCGGCACCCTTGCCTCGCAGGGTGGACAGCCGGCGCATCCGCCGCAGGTCGGTGGCGATCCGGTCGTAGACCTCCTCCGCGGACAGGTCCGTCAGCTCCGCGTCGTACAGCAGCCCGTCGGGCATCGTGCCGACCTGCATCGCGCACAGCCAGCCGTTGACGACGTAGTCGCAGGCGACGTTGAAGAGGTACGGGTCGCGGGTGCCGCAGCGGTCGCCGTGCCGCAGCGCGGCGTGCAGCATCTCGTGGGCGAGGACGAACCGCCATTCCTCGTCGCCGAGTTCGCGCAGCGGATTGACGTAGATCTCACCCGCCGTCGCGTCGACCGCCGCGACGGAGATGTCGTACGCGCGCGCCAGTTCGGCGTCGGCGACCAGCGTGATGCCGGCCGCGATGCCGCCGAGCAGCGGGTAGGAGGAGACGAACCAGCTCAGCGCCCGCTCCCAGGGCTGAAGCCGGGTGGGTCCGCCGCGCATGGAGGAACGGCGGCCGCCCGCCAGGTCCATCGCCGTGGCCACGGTGCGCGTCAGGGCGTGCGCGAAGGCGAGCTGCCAGTCCGGCGCGGTACCGCCCTTCCAGGTGTCCCAGGGCACCAGCAGCTGGTCCGGGTCGGCGCCGGCCGTACCGCAGCGGTCGTACGCCGACGGGATCCCGTCGCGGCGCCAGCGGGCGGCGAGCTGCTCCTCGTCGCCGTCAGGGTAGGCCGGGGGCAGGTCCTCGGGGGTGGTGCCGACCGGGAAGCCGAGCAGGAAGCGGTTGACCACGGCGCAGCGGGCGGCCAGGTCGGCGCGGTCGGGCTGTTCGCGCCGGCCCGTCGCCGCGGGCACGTGGCCGAAGCCGAGGTGGATGACGCCGTGCGCGACCGCCCAGGCCCACTCGGCGGGTTCGGCCCGGCGGGTGGGGTGGACGTGCAGGACGCCGTCGGAGTCGACCCGGACGAGGCCGTCGCGGGGCGATGCGGCGCAGTCCTCCTGGCGGCAGGTGCTGAACCCGATGGCGGCGAGCGCGCGGTTGGCCCGCACCAGGCGCATGCCCTCCGCGAACGCCTCCCCGGCCGGGTCCTTCTTGGGCTGGTCCCTGCCGCGCGTGCGGCTCACCGGCGGGCCTCCACCAGCCGGGGCAGGTCCCGGGCGGTCTCGACCAGGAACCACGCGGGCAGGACGGGATTGCCGTCGGCGTCCGGGGAGATGACGCTCTGCGCCACCTCCACCGAGATCTCGGCGAGCTGCACGAGCAGCGACTTGGCGCGGTACGCGGTCTGCTGTCCGGCCGCCGAGAGGTGGTCCTTGCTCGCGGGCAGCTCCTTGATCAGACGCCCCCGGAAGGACTCGGCGAGGTAGTAGAGCAGGTCCCGGTCCTCGGGCCGGTGCGGCCAGCGGGCGTCGCCCCTGAGGACGGCCTCGATGCCGAACCGGCTGCGCACGATCTTGACGTAGCCGCTGAAGGCGACCGCGTGCGCGGGCGTCAGCGTGCCGTGCGCGATCACGCCGAGGGTGGCCTCGTCCAGGGCGGGGCCGAAGGAGTGCAGCGCGTCGGAGAGGATGTGCCAGGAGCGGGGCGTGGAGAAGGGCTCCTCCGTCTTGGGCGGCTTGGACCACAGGTGGTCGGGGCGGTCGGTGAGGTGGTCCAGGACCCAGGGGTGGATGCCGTTGCCCGCGGCCCAGACCAGCCAGTCCTTCGGCGAGGCCTCCAGGTGCACATGGGCGAGGCGGTTGACGAGCGCGGAGGCGATCGGGCGGGCCAGCGCGTTGTCCGTCGCGCGGTTGCCCGCTCCGATGACGATCGACCCGGCGGGGAGTTCGTAGCTGCCGATGCGGCGGTCCAGGATCAGCGAGTAGAAGGCCTTCTGGACATCGGGCGTCGCCGCGTTCAGTTCGTCCAGGAACAGGCAGTAGGGCTCGTCGCGGGCGATCGCCTCCGGGGGGCAGAAGACGGACCGTCCGTCGCGGATCTGCGGGACTCCGATGAGGTCCTCGGGCGCGAGCTGGGTGCCGAGCAGACTCACGCACTCCAGACCCAGCGACTCGGCGAACTCCCTCACCAGGGAGGACTTTCCGATGCCGGGAGCACCCCAGATGAAGACGGGCCGCACGGTGGCGAGACCGAGCAGCAGCTCCGGGAGGCGGGCGGGGGTGACGGTGACGGCTGCGTGCACGCACGGACTCCTGGGAGGTCTTCGGGGGAGCGCGCGGCTGCGCGGTGTCCGGAACGACCAGTGTGTGCGTGTGGGTCCGTCCGCCGCAGCCCATTTTCAGGCGGCGCGCTCGCTCCCGGCGGCCGGCAGCGGCACCTGGGGGCCGTCGCACTCGCGCAGCCAGCCGCGCAGGACGCGGTGCACCTGCTCCGCGCCCACCAGGCCGTCCTGGTCGTCGGCCGGCTCGGACAGGACGAGCGGCGACATCAGGAACGGACGCCCCTGGGCGCCGCCGAGGCCGCCGTGCGAGCCGATCTGCTCCTCGAAGGCGAGCACCTCGCCCTCCTTCGGGTCGTACCAGGAGTTGACCATGATGTCGGCCGCGTGCGGGAAGGTGTGCGTGCGCCGCACGGCGTCGGCGGCGCCGGGTCCGAAGTCGGCCAGCGGGCCCGGGTGTTCGTCGTCGAGCGTGCCGACGGGCGCCTCCACGCCGTGCGCGCCGATCACCAGACCGCCGTGCTCCTCGCTGCGCACCAGCAGGAAGCCGACGCCGGGGTGGTCGGCGAGGGTGGACAGCAGCGCGGGGTGACGGCGGTCGATCTCCTCGCGGCTCATCCGGTGCGGCACGTCCGGGAAGGAGACGAGGCCGAGGTTGCCGGAGGCCAGGACGACGGGTTCGGCGCCGCGTTCGGGGCGGTGGCGCTCGCCGCTCTCCTCGACGGGCCGGCGCAGCGCGGCCCGGACCGCCGCCCGCGCCTCGGCGCCGCTGTGCGTGCCGCGCGCCCGGCGCGGCACCGGCAGCCCGCAGCCGGCCCGGACCAGGTTGCCGAGGCTGAGGCCGTAGCGGGTCAGGAAGGTCTCGCCGGGGCTCTGCCCGTGGTCCGACAGCACGACGATCCGGTACGGCCGGGGGGCGTGTTCGGCGACCTTCTCGATCAGCGCGAGCGAGCGGTCGAGACGTTCCAGGACCTTCTGCGTGTCCCGGCCGCGCGGTCCGGAGTGGTGCGCCACCTCGTCGTACGCGACCAGGTCCGCGTAGACCGCGTTGCGCCCGGCGAGCATGTCGCCGATCACCGCGGCGACGACGACGTCCCGCTCGACGACGGTCGCGAAGGCGCGGACGAACGGGTACAGGCCGCCGCGCCCGACCCGCGGACGCCGCTTCTGCAGCCGGGCGCGGGTGGACTGGCCGATCTCGCGGAACACCTCGGCGACGAAGGACATCGCCGTACGGACCGCGTTGGCGGGGTCGCTGAAGTACGCGAAGTAGCCCGAGCGGGAACGGTTCTCCCGGCCTCGGCGCGCGGCTATGGAGAGCACGAGGGCGAGCTCGTCGGCGCCGCCGCTGAAGAGGTTGCCGCGGCTGGCCCCGTCGACGGTGAGCAGTCCGCCGTCGCCGGTGTACCCGATGGCCCGGCGCTGCAGTTCGGCGGCGCTGCTGGGCCGGTTGCAGACCATGACCTCGTGGCTCTCCTTCTCGTACCACCTGAAGGCCGGGACGTCGTGGTTGCTGCCGTGCAGGATGCCGAGCTGGCTGGCGCCGGTCTGGCTCGACCAGTCGGTGCGCCAGGGGGTGAGACGGTGGGTGGTGCCGAGCCAGCGCGCGACGGTCGGCATGAGTCCCCTGCCGACCGCTTCCTCCAGCACGTCGTGGCCGACGCCGTCGAGCTGGAGGAAGACGACGCCGGGGGACGAGGGTCCGCGGTGGCCGTCGGACCGGCCGCGCCGCCGGGCCGCGAGCCGGTAGAGCCTGCGCCGGTAGGCGTCGTCGTCCCGGACGGCGAGCGCGCCGCCGGTGGCGGAGGCGACCGCGGACATCACGGCGGCGACGACCACGGCGGTCTCCGGCGCGGCCTCGCTCTGTCCGGAGGGGTTGATGCGCAGGGCGAGCAGCAGCAGCGACCCGTTCAGGAAGAAGACGAGCAGGCCGAGTACGAGTGCGGGCACGAGGAGCAGGGCCCGCACGAGCAGCGGCCACACCAGCGACGACAGCAGACCGAAGACGCCCGCGCCGGCCGCCGCCGTGACGGCGATGCGGGTGGCGCTGTCCCCGTTGTCGGACTGCAGCTGGAAGTCGGGCAGGGCGCCGGCCAGCACCAGCATCGTGACCGAGGACACGGCCCACACCGCGACGCTGCGCCAGACCCCGCTGAGGACCCGCCGCCACCGTCCTCCACCCACGTCCTGTCCACCTCACGTCCCGGGCTCGCCCGGTCCGCGAGGCCTGCTCCCACCCTGTCACACCCGCCGGAGCGACCGGACGGGCCCGCACCGCCCCGCACCGCCCCGAGCGCGGACCGGTCGGCGACGGCGGCCGACGCCGCCGGGGCCCTGTCGACGCGAGCGGTCGACGGCGGCCGGTCGCGGTCACCAGGCGCCTGCCGACGCCGGCGGTGAGCGACGGCCGGTCGCCGTCACCGGGAGCCTGTCGGCCGTCGCGGTCGACAGTCGCCGCCGTCGGCGTCGGCCGCCGGAAGCCAGTCGCCGGTCGCCGCCGCCGGAACGGACGCACGCCGGAAGCCTGTCAGCGCCCCCGGAAACCGGTCGCGGGCAACGGTCGCGGGCGGCGATCGCCGGAAGCCGGCCGGGGGCGGGCGTCGGACACCGGTCAGCGCCGCCGGAGGGCGGTCAGCGGCCGTCGTACCCCGCGGTCGGCATCGACAGACGGCGGTGGACCCGGGCCTTCATCTGCGCGTCGTACGAGGGTTCCGCGCAGCCGACCGTCTCGATCCGGACGCCCCGGCGAGCGCACTCGGCGGTGAACTCCTCGACGGAGGCGAGGGCACGCTCCAGGACGCGGTGGCTCGGCGCGACGAACAGGTCGACGAGACCCGCCTCCACGTCGGCCCACAGGGTGCGGTGGTCGGGCCGCAGTCCCCGGACCAGAAGCTCCCGGGTGACGACGTACCCGCGCTCCGCGGCCCAGCGGGCGCACATCGCGTGCTGGCTGCGGGAGTCGACGAGGAAGGGGTCCGCCTCCAGCTCCTCCAGGGGCGTCAGGCTCGCGATCGCCGTGACGCGCACCGTGCTCGGCACGGCGGAGGCACCGCGCGTGTCTCCCATGGCGTCCCCCTCACCTCCGGGTTTCGCCGCCGACCCTACTCCTGCCCGTAGGCTCGGGGGGAGTCGCACGAAGGAGGCAAAGAGGTGCCGGTGGAGATCACCTGGTGGGGGCACGCCACCTGCACGCTGGAGGACTCCGGTACACGCGTGCTCACCGACCCCCTCTTCGCGCGCCGGCTCGCGCACCTGCGCCGCAGGCGCGGGGCGCCGCCCCCTCCCGAGGCGGCTGCCGCGGACGTGGCGCTGGTCTCGCATCTGCACGCCGACCATCTGCACGCGCCCTCGCTGCGGCTGCTCGCGCCGGGCACCCGGGTGCTGGTCCCCGAGGGGGCGGTCCGCGCGGTGCCCGCCCTGCGCAGGCTGGACCGTCTGCGGGTCACCGAGGTGACGCCCGGCGACCGGGTCCGGGTCGGTGACCTGGTGGTACGTGTCGTGTCGGCGCGGCACGACGGACGCAGGATCCCGGTCGGACCGCACCGCTCGCCCGCGCTGGGTTTCGTGGTCGAGGGCGAGGCGCGGACGTATTTCGCCGGGGACACCGGGCTGTTCGACTCGATGGCCGAGGAGGTCGGACCGGTCGACGTGGCGCTGCTGCCGGTCGGCGGCTGGGGCCCCTTCCTCGGGGCGGAGCACCTGGACGCGGCGCGGGCGGCGCAGGCGCTGGCCCGGCTGATGCCGCGCAGCGCCGTGCCGGTGCACTACGGCACGTACTGGCCGATCGGCATGGACGGTGTGCGCCCCCATGAATTCCATGCGCCGGGTGATGAGTTCGCGCGCCTGGCCGCCGAGTCGGCGCCCGAGGTGGCGGTGCACCGGCTCGACCACGGCCAGAGCGTGCGGCCGGAGGTCGCGCGGTGATGTCGCTGTCCGCCGTGGGCACCGCCCCGGCGCTGTTCCTGTCCGCACGGAACGGCACCGCGGCGATGTTCCTTGCCGCCACGGGCGCGGCGGTCACGCCGGAGAGCACGCAGCAGGCGATCGGCTATCCGTCGCTGTTCCTGCTGGTGCTGCTCGGCGCGCTGGTGCCCGTGGTGCCGACGGGCGCACTGGTCAGCTCGGCGGCGGTGGTGGCCTTCCACCAGACGGCGCCGTTCGCGCTGCTGCTGGTGTTCCTGGTGGCCTCCCTCGCCGCGTTCCTCGGTGACGTGGCGCTGTACTGGCTCGGGCGGCGCGGCATGGGTTCGAGGAACGGCTCGCGCTGGCTGGAGGCGATCCGGGACCGTGCCCCCGAGGACCGGCTCGCCCAGGCCCAGCAGAAGCTGAGCGACCACGGTGCCACCGTGCTGGTGCTGTCCCGGCTGGTCCCCGCCGGACGCATACCGGTGATGCTGGCCTGCCTGCTGGCGAGGATGCCCCTGCGTGTCTTCGCCCGCGGCGACATACCCGCGTGCCTCGCCTGGGCGGCCACCTACCAGGTCATCGGCATACTGGGCGGCTCCCTCTTCGACGAACCCTGGGAGGGAGTGGTGGCGGCGGTGCTCCTGACGGTGGTCCTCGGCCTGGCGCCGGGCCTGTGGCGCCGGGTGCGCGGGACCGGACCGTCCGGACGTCCCGGCGGGGGGACGGAGAACCCCGCGGGCGACCAGGGCAACCGCTGACGGCCCACGCCCGAACTGCCCCCCGCCCCCCGGCGTCGCTACCCGAGCACCCGGGAACCCCCCACCGGCAGATCCCACAGGTCGGCCCGTTCGAGTCCCGCCCGCTCCCAGGCCGCCCGCACCCTGGTCAAGGGCTCCAGCACCGGCTCCGCCGAGAGCACGAACGTCCCCCAGTGCATGGGCGCCATCCGGCGGGCGCCGAGGTCGACGGCGGCCTGGACCGCCTCCTCCGGATCGCAGTGGACGTCCCTGAGCCACCACCGCGGGTCGTACGCGCCGATGGGCAGCAGGGCGAGGCCGATGCCGGGATACCGCCGGCCGATGCGCTCGAACCAGTGGCCGTAGCCCGTGTCCCCGGCGAAGTACACCCGTCGGCCGCCGGGTTCCGTCAGGACCCAGCCACCCCACAGGGTCCGGCAGGTGTCGGTGAGGCTGCGCTTGGACCAGTGGTGGGCGGGGACGAAGTCGATACGCACGCCGTCGAGTTCGGCCGCCTCCCACCAGTCCAGCTCGGTGACCCGGGTGAACCGGCGGCGCCGGAACCAGCGTCCGAGCCCGGCCGGCACGAACACCGGTGTGTGGCGCGGCAGACGCCGCAGGGTCGGGGCGTCCAGATGGTCGTAGTGGTTGTGGCTGATGACGACCGCGTCGACGCGCGGCAGGGCGCTCCAGGCCACGCCGACGGGGGTGATCCGGGCCGGGGTGCCGAGGATCCTGCGGGACCAGACCGGGTCGGTGAGGACGGTGAGCCCGCCTATCCGGATCACCCAACTCGCTTGCCCCGCCCAGGATACGGCGACGGTGCGCGCGTCCACCCGGGGCAGCGGTGCCGGTGCGAACGGCACTGAGGGGATGCCGGCCGGCTCCTCGGGGCGCGGACGCAGCGCGCCCTCACGGGCGAACCGGGCGAAGGCCCGCAGCCCCGGCAGCGGGGCGGTCAGCCGGTCGACGAACGATCTGGGCCACACGCCGCTCGCCGAGCGGTCTGGGCTCGGCGAGCGGGACGACGGGAAGCGGCGGTACCGCGGGCGGAGCGGATGGGGCGGGCGGTTCGAGCAGCGAGGAGCGCGCCGCCGGAGCCGGGGAGGGCGACGGTCCGTTCGGGGACGGGGAGGGGGACGAGGACGGGGCGGGGGCCGGGGACGGGGGCGGTCCGTCCGGGGCCGGTGCGTCGGTGCCGGTGCTCGTGGTCGACCGGGACTGCTGCGTCATGGAAGAGGCTCCCATCGCTGAGCGTCGTCGCGGAGATCGTCGAAGGCCGATCCCAAGAGGGTCAACGCACGTTGCACGTGTGGCAGTTCCAGCGGCGAGGGGGAACTGAGGCATTCCGCGCGCTCCTCGTCGCTCGCGCCGAGCAGGGGCCCCGTCCCCAGTCGCACCCGCAGCGCCCCGAGGTCGTCCCCGAACCGGTGACCGCCCGGGGCCGGCATGCCGAGCCGGGCGGTGAGGAAGTCCTCCAGTTCCTGTGCGTCGCCGACGCCGCGGGCGGTGAGCGCGGCGCGCAACGGGCCGAGATCCACGTACAGATGGCGGCCGGCCCGCGGTGGCCGCGCGAGGGCGCCCGCGCCGGTCACCACGCGGTGCGCGGCCTCGGCCACGCGCGCGTGCAGCCGGACGGCCGCCGTGAGCCCGCTCAGGACGGCGTCCGGCTCACGGAGCGCGTACGCGGCCGCCTCGGCCACCGGCCGGGTGACCCGCGCGCCGAGCACGGTGAGTACGTCGAGGACCCGGGCGCGCAGCCGGACACCCGCGTCGGTGACCGGGAAGCGTGCCACGGCGGCGGGCCAGCCCTGCGGCAGGAAGGCCCCGGAGAGGTCCGCGATGACGGTGACCTCTTCGGGAAGCATCTCGGCGGGGCTGAGCAGCACGGTGTCGTGCGGCCGGTGCAAGGTGTCGCGCCAGGTCTCGTCACTGACCACGTGCAGTCCCTCGGCCACGGCCGCCTCGACGGTCTCGTGGACCACCTCGGGAGGTGCGACGGTGGCCGTCGGGTCGTCGGCGACGGAGAGGACGAGCAGCCGTGGATCGCCGCCCTCCGCACGGACCCGGCGGACCGTCTCCAGCAGGGCGTACGGGTCCGGCAGGCCGCCGCACTCCGCGGGCGTCGCCACATGGAACACGGACCGGCCCAGCAGCCGCGCCTGCGGCGCCCACCAGGCGGCGCACGGTCTCGGCACCAGGACGTCACCGCCGAGCGCGCCCGTCAGGGCGAGGAGCAGCGCGGGGGCGCCGGGCGCGGCGGCCACCCGGTCACGGGCCGCGGCCAGGCCACGCCGGTTCCAGTAGCCGCGGGCGGCGTCGAGGAGCGCGGGCCCGCCTCCGGGGGGTTCCGCGTCGGTGCGGTCCGCGGCGGCGGCCAGGACGGCGCGCAGTTCCGGCAGGACCGGCAGGCCCTGGTCGGGGAGTGGTGGGCCGTACCGGACCGGACCGTGGCCTTCCGGTACCGTCCGCCGCATTCGTGCCTCCGCGCAGTCCGAGCCGTGCTCTGTCCCTGCCGTCCCTGCCGTCCCTGCCGTTCCGGCCGTCTCCGCAGTGCCGGCCGTCCCTTGCCGTCCGCCTGGTCAGGTCGCCTGGCCAGGTCGCCTTGCGTGATCCGCTCCGATGAGTCCGGACCCGCGCCTGTCCGGTGCCCTGGGCACCCGCGGGATCGCGCCCGTCACCTCCTCAACGGCGGGCGAACAGCCGTTCGCGCAACAGCCGGTGGCCGGCCGCGCCCAGGGCGCCCGCGATGAGGAGGAACCCGAGGACGAGGACCGGTACGGACTCGGTGAAGGCGCCGCCCTCACCGGCCTGCACCCCGTGCTGGGCACCGGTGGGACGGTCCCCCGGACCGTCCCCTCCGTCGCGGCCGCCCTCCTGCGAGGTGCCGTGTCCCGCGCCGTCCGGGGAGTCGGGGCCGCTGTCGTGGGGGGCGGACTGGGCGGTCCCGGACGCGTGGTCGCGCCCCGCGCCACCGGGAGCGTCCCGGCCGTCCTGACGCCCCGCACCGCCGGGAACATCCCGGCCGTCCTCCTGAGCGGTGCCCGGCGGGACGTCCTGGCCGCCCTCGCGAGCGGTGCCCGGCGGAATGTCCTGGGCGTCGCCTCGGGCCGCGCTCTCGGGGACGACCGGTGTGCTGTCGGTGGCCGTCGCGGGAGGAACACCCTGGTCGCCCTCCCCGGCCGCGGTGTCGGGAAGGACCGGTGAGGTGCCGCCGGTGACGCCCGGAGGAACGTCCTGGGCGCCATCCCCCGCCGCCGCGTTCCCGGGTACGACCGGGACGTCGCCCGCGGCTTCCCCGGGCGCGCCCGGAGCACCGTCACGGGTCGCCCTTCCGGGAACGCCCGGAGCGCTCTCCGGGGTCACCCCCGGGGAATCGTTCCTGGACGCACCCTCGCCGGGGGTCCCTGCCGGGCCGACCGGAACGGTGTTCCCCGGGGCGTCCGGGACCTCGCGTGAGGTTTCCCGGGGCGCGGCAGAGGCCACGTCCGGCACCTCCGGTGGAGCCGGCGGGGCGGAAATCGGCATCTCGGGCGGAACGACGGTGGCCTCGCCCGGCACCTGCGGCGGCACGGCGAAAGCCGCGCCCGAAGCCTCCCGGGGAACAGCCTGAGCGGCGCTCGAGCCCTCCCGGCGGACCACCGGCGCCGCGGCGGACGGCTCCCGGCGGACCACCGGCGCCGCCCCCGTCTTCTCCCGAGGGCTGACGTGCGCCGTCTTCGACGCCTCCGCGGAAGCAACCGGCACCGCACCCCGCGCCTCACGAGGAACGACCGGCGCCTCGGCGGACGGCTCCCGGCGGACCACCGGCGCCGCCTCCGTCTTCTCCCCCGCGACGACGTGCGCCGTCTTCGACGCCTCCGCGGAAGCAACCGGCTTCTCCCGTGGACCGACGTGCGCCGCCTTCGACGCCTTCGCAGAAGGAGCCTGCGCCGCCTTCGACGGCTCGCGGCGGACCACCGGCGCCGCACCCGTCTTCCCCCGAGGCCCGGCCTGCGGCGCCCTGGACGCCTCCGCAGAAGCGACCGGCACCGCCTTCGACGACTCCCGGGGAACCGCCGGGGCCGCCGCCCCCGGTGCGACCGGCGGAGCCGTGCTCGGTTTCCCCGAAGGGACCGACGGCTTGTGCGAGGGCTTCCGGGACGCGCCGTGCGCGGGGGCGGGCGCCTCGTGGGTCAGGCGGTACGACGCCTTCCACGGTTTCGCGCGGCCGCCCGGCACGGCGGGGCAGACCCCCTCGACGGTCCGCGGGCCGACGTCACCGCGGAAGGCCGCCCGCGCGGCCGGCCGGGACGGGACGCGGACCGTGCCGCGATAGGTGACGGCCTTCTCACCGACACCGTCGCCCACCCGCCGCAACCGGACCTCGCTCCCCTCGATACCGGTGAAGCGGTCGTCGAGGGACTCCGGCGGCCCCTCACCCGTCGCGTCGCAGGACACGGAGACGGTGACGGGCTCCCCGGGTCCCACGGAGCGCGGCACGACCTGGGCGCCCGGTTCCGCGGACGCGGCCGAGGCGGCCGCGCCCAGCGCGGTACAGGCCAGGGCGGTGGCGGACAGCACACGGGCGGTACGGCGCATCGGCTGGGCTCCTTCGGAACGACTGCGTCTGAAGGGGCACGGCCGTCGTGCGCCCCGAGCCCATCACAGCCCGCCCGGCTCCGGGGCGCGCGCCGCCGGGCACCATTCGCGGGACGGGGGCACCCGAGCGGGTGACGGCGACGAGCAGCCCGCCGGAGTGAGGACGTACGTCTCCTCCGACGACACCCTCACTCCGGCGGAGCCCCGGGCGCGGGAGATGAGGTCCCGTCACGTCCTCGCGACCGTGGACCGACGGACCGGTGGGCCCGGCCCCGGTCACACCGCGTCGCGCAGCACCTGGTTCCGCAGTCGCGCGCAGCAGCGGCTGATCAGCCGGGAGACGTGCATCTGCGAGATGCCGAGCTGCTCGGCGATGCTGCTCTGGGTCATGTCGCCGAAGAACCGCATGTAGAGGATGGTGCGTTCGCGTTCGGGCAGTGCCTGCAGCCGGGGCTTGACCGCCTCGCGGTCGATGACGACGTCCAGGGCGGGGTCGGCCGAGCCGAGGGCGTCGCCGAGCGAGTAGCCTTCGCCGCCGCCCCTGAGTTCGGCGTCGAGGGAGAGCGCGCTGAAGCTCTCCAGTGCCTCCAGACCTGCCCGTACGTCCTCCTCGCTCATCCGGGCGTGCGCGGCGATCTCCGCGACGGTGGGCCCGTGGCCCGACACGCTCCCCGACAGTTCCTGCTGGGCGAACCGCACGCGGTTGCGCAGGTCCTGGACCCGGCGCGGCACATGGAGGCTCCACATGTGGTCGCGGAAGTGGCGCTTGATCTCACCGGTGACGGTCGGCACGGCGTAGCTCTCGAAGGCGTTGCCGAGTTCGGGGTCGTACCGGTCGACGGCCTTGACCAGGCCGAGGGCCGCCACCTGCCTCAGGTCCTCCAGGCTCTCGCCGCGGTTGCGGAACCGGCCCGCGAGCCGGTCGGCCATGGGCAGCCAGGCCTCGACGATCCGCTCACGGAGTGCGTCGCGCTCGCCCCCCGGGGGCAGCGCCGCGAGCCTGCGGAACGCGTCCGCGGTGTCGGGGGCGTCATCGTGCGGGTGCCGTGTCGCGCTCACTCGGTTTCGCATGGTGCGTCGCAACTCCCTTGGCAGTGCCTTGGTTCGGGCGGTCACCGTGGGAGCACCGGGAGCGCCGGACAGGCACACCCGTGGTGAGAACCGGACGGCTCCCACGGGCGTGCCTCCTGTCCGAAGCACTGAAATTCCGCCTGCCCCTGCGCGGTCGGGACAAACCCCTGACGTACCAGGCGGGTTGGGACGGGCACGTCGGGCATGGTCCGCGGTCCCAGGGGTACTGCTGAGGCACCCGCGTCCCCCGGCCGCGCGGACCCCGGAGCGGGCCCACGGCCACGGCCGATCGGTACGGGACGTGTGGTCCGCCCGCGCGACGGGCCGGTCCCGGAGCCTTCGCGACGTCCCGGAACCACGGCCCGGGCTTCCCGGCGTCAGCCGTGCGAAGCAGGGCGGAGGGCCGTCGGACTCGGCGCCGGTGTCCCTGGCGGCGCCGGAGCGGCGGAGGTCCGGTCGCGGATGCGAGGGGAGCGACCGGGCCCCCGCCGGGAACGCGGAGCGGTCGCGCACGGGGCATCACGCACCGCGCATCGGGCACAAGACGTCACGCACGGCGCATCACGTACGGAGCATCGGGCGCGGAACCGTCAGACGACTTCTCCGAAGACCCGGTCCCGGGCCCCCTCGCGGGTCCGGCCCGGGGCGACCGGACGGCGTGGATGGCGGCGCAGGTACTCGCCCTCCAGTTGGGCCATGCGCACGTTGTGGGTCCGCAGCGCGTCGTTCGAGCCGTGGAGCAGCGTGTCGTGGCGCGTCCGGTGGATCGTCTCCAGCTCTCTCATCAGCTGCTGGTCGTCCAGCCGGTCCGGGTCGACTCCGGTCATGGTGGTACCCCGCTCGTCGTGTCCTGCGGCGTGGTCCGGGGGCCCGCCGGGCAGGCGCTCCCGCGAGCGGCACCCGGGCGGCGTCCGGGAGGGAACCATGGATCTCGCCGTCCTCCCTCCACTCTACGAACATCCGGGGTCCCGGGCATTCCACGGGCATCCCCCGCCCCGCTCCGCACGACACCGGCACGGCACCGCGCGGCGGAGCCACCCGATCCGGACGACCCGACCTACCGGGCGCGCTCCACGCGCCGCTCGTCCCAGACCGGCTCCGAGGTCTCCCGGAGCCTGCCGTCGGAACCGAAGACCAGGTAGCGGTCGAAGGAACGGGCGAACCAGCGGTCGTGGGTCACGGCGAGCACCGTCCCCTCGTACGCCTCCAGTCCCTCCTGGAGCGCCTCCGCGGACTCCAGGTCGAGGTTGTCGGTCGGCTCGTCCAGCAGCAGGGCGGTGGAGCCCTCCAGTTCCAGCAGGAGGATCTGGAAGCGGGCCTGCTGGCCTCCCGAGAGCTTCTCGAACCGCTGCTCGGCCTGGGCGGTCAGTTCGTAGCGGCGCAGCCGGGACATCGCGGCGCCGCGGTCCTGGGAGTGCTCGCTCCACAGGATGTCGAGGAGCGCGCGGCCCTCCAGCTCGGGGTGGGCGTGCGTCTGCGCGAAGTGCCCGGCGACGACCCGCGCGCCGAGCTTCCAGGCGCCGGTGTGCGCGACGGTGTCACCGGCGAGCAGCCGCAGGAAGTGCGACTTGCCGGAGCCGTTGGACCCGAGCACGGCGACGCGCTCGCCGTAGAAGACCTCCAGGTCGAAGGGGTTCATCAGGCCGGTGAGCTCCAGCCCCTGGCAGGTGATGGCCCGTACTCCGGTCCGTCCGCCGTGCAGCCGCATCCTGATGTCCTGCTCGCGCGGCGGTTCCGGCGGCGGACCGGCCTCCTCGAACTTCCTGAGCCGGGTCTGGGCGGCCTGGTACCGGGACGCCAACTCGTGCGAGATGGACGCCGCCTGACGCAGACTCAGCACCAGTTTCTTCAGCTGGGCGTGCTTCTCGTCCCACCGCCTGCGCAGTTCCTCGAAGCGGGCGAAGCGCTCCTGACGGGCCTCGTGATACGTCGCGAAGCCGCCGCCGTGCACCCAGGCGTCGGCACCGGCCGGTCCGGGCTCGACGCTGACGATCTTCTCGGCGGCGCGCGCCAGCAGTTCCCGGTCGTGCGAGACGAACAGGACGGTCTTGCGGGTCTCCTTGAGCCGCTCCTCCAGCCAGCGCTTTCCCGGCACGTCGAGATAGTTGTCCGGCTCGTCGAGGAGCAGCACCTCGTCGGTGCCGCGCAGCAGGGCCTCCAGCACCAGCCGCTTCTGCTCACCGCCGGACAGCGTCCGCACCGGACGCCACTGCGCCTTCTCGTACGGGATGCCGAGCGCGGCCGTGGTGCACATGTCCCAGAGCGTCTCGGACTCGTACCCGCGCACCTCCGCCCAGTCGGACAGGGCCTGCGCGTAGCGGAGCTGGGAGGCCTCGTCGTCGACGGTCATCAGATCGTGCTCGGCGGCGTCGACGGCCTTCGCGGCCTCCCGGATGCGGGGCGGTGCCACGGAGACGAGCAGGTCCCGTACGGTCGTCTCGTCCCGTACCGAGCCGACGAACTGGCGCATCACGCCGAGGCCGCCACCGACGGTGACGGTGCCCCCGTGCGGCTTCAGCTCGCCGGAGATCAGCCGCAGCAGTGTGGTCTTGCCGGCTCCGTTGGGTCCGACCAGGGCCACGACGGACCCTTCTCCCACCCGGAACGACACATCGCCGAGCAGCGCCCTCCCGTCGGGAAGGTAGTACTCAAGATGTGCGGCTTCGAGGTGTCCCATGGTCCCGCATTCTCCGTGGCGGCGGGGCCGCCCGGCAAACCCATATCGACGGGTGGGCCGCCACGCCCCCGACACCCCCGGGAACCCGCGCCTCCCGCCCCTCGGAACCCGTGCCGGGCAGGCCCCGCGATTCCGGTTCCGATGGCCCGACCGGGGGTGACGGAGGACGGTGGGGGCGGAAAACGCCCCGGCGCGGGTAGTCGCATCCCATGACCACCACCCCTGACGTCGACCTCACCACCGCTCTCCCGGGCCCCCACCCGCTGCGCACCCGCTTCCTGGCGGCCGACTCCCGCCTCTTCGAGGCCGTCGCGTCCCGCCACTGGCCCGGCGGCGACCGTCTCCTGCCGCGGCTGAGCCGCAGCGCCAACCACGGCCTGCTGTGGTTCGCCACGGCGGCGGCCCTCGCCGCCACCCGCACCCCCCACGCGCGCCGCGCCGCGGCCCGCGGGCTCGCCTCGCTGAGCCTCGCCTCCGCCACGATCAACACCGTGGGCAAACGCACGGTGCGCCGCCCCCGCCCGTCCCTCGCCCCGGTCCCCCAGGCGCGCCGGCTGAAGCGCCAGCCGATCACCACCTCGTTCCCCTCGGGCCACTCCGCGTCGGCTGCGGCCTTCGCGACGGGGGTGGCCCTGGAGTCGCGTGGCTGGGGCGTCGCCGTGGCACCGCTCGCCACCGCGGTGGCCCTGTCCCGTGTCTACACCGGCGCCCATTTCCCGAGCGACGTCCTCGCGGGCGCGGCCCTGGGCGCGACGGCCGCGTACGCCGTGCGGGGCCTGCTCCCGAAGCACGGGCGTCCCTGAACATCGTGTCCACATACCAAGACACAGGTCTCATCATTCGACACGCGGACGTACGGTGATCCATGACCGACGGGATGAGACGAAGGGGAACGGTCATGTCCAAGCCGCAGGAGACCGCTGTCTACACGCACGGCCACCACGAGTCCGTACTGCGCTCGCACACCTGGCGCACCGCCGCCAACTCCGCGGCCTATCTGCTCGGCTCGCTCAAGCCCCACATGAAGATCCTGGACATCGGGTGCGGCCCCGGCACCATCACCGCCGACCTGGCGGAACTGGTCCCGGACGGACACGTCACCGGCGTCGACCACGCGCCCGGCATCCTCGACCGGGCCCGCACCACGGCGGCCGGCCGGGGGCTGAGCAACGTGGACTTCGGGGTCGCGGACGTGCACGCCCTGGACTACCCGGACGACACCTTCTGCGTCGTCCACGCGCACCAGGTGCTGCAGCACGTGGGGGACCCCGTCCAGGCGCTGCGCGAGATGTACCGGGTCACCAAGCCCGGCGGTCTCGTCGCAGTCCGCGACGCGGACTACTCGGCCATGGCCTGGTACCCGGAGGTGCCGGGAATGACCGACTGGCAGGACCTGTACCTGCGCGTCGCCCGCGCCAACGGGGGCGAGCCCGCCGCGGGACGCCGGCTGAGGTCGTGGGCCCTGGCCGCGGGCATCACGGGCATCGCCGCGACGTCGAGCACCTGGACCTTCGCCACCGAGGCCGAACGGCGGTGGTGGAGCGGACTGTGGGCCGACCGCACCCTCGCGTCGGCCTACGCGGAGCGCGCCACCGAGGGCGGCCACGCGACCACCGGGCAGCTGCGGGCGGTGTCGGACGCGTGGCGCGCGTGGGGGCGGCAGGAGGACGGCTGGTTCTCCGTGCTGCACGGCGAGATCCTCTGCCGGAAGGCCGGGTGACCCGCGCGGCCGGAGGCGGAACGACGCGCCCCACCGGGATCGGGACGGTCCGCCCACGTGCGGAGCGGCCCGCCCGGCCGGGATGCGCCCGAAACGATCTCCTCCCCGGGCCGCCCCAACTAGGCTCGTCCGCATGGAGATTCTGGGAACCACGTTGCGTGTCTGCGTCGACGACCTGGAGGCTTCGGTCCCGTTCTACGAGAGACTGGCGGGCAGCAGCGCCCAGCGGTTCGAACGCGGGGGCGTGTCGGTCGCCGCGGTGGGCTGCTTCCTGCTGATGAGCGGACCGAAGGCCGAGCTGGACGTGCTGCGGAAGGTCACCGCGACCATCGCCGTCAGGGACGTCGAGGAGACCCACCGGGTGCTCGGCGAGCTCGGCGCGCACATCCTGGCGGGACCCGTGGGGACCCCCGCGGGCCGCAACCTGATCGCCATGCACCCGGACGGTGCCGTGTACGAGTACGTGGACCGCGGCACGGCCCGGTGACCGGCCGGGCGGGCGGTCCGTCCCGGTCCCCCGCCCGCCCCCCGTGGGCGGGGACGCGGCGCGCCGTCCCGGCCCCCGGGCGGGTGCGGGCGGGGCCCGGCCGGTCCGGACCGCCGTGTCATCCGGACGTCGGCGGCCGCATCCTGAAGTCGTAGCGTCCGGGCAGTTCCTCGTCGGTCAGCCGGGCCCACAGCACACCGATCGCCTCGGCCCCCTCCCGCAGGTCGGCGACCTCGAAGCCCGCGTCGAAGACCGCCCGGGCGGCGTGCCGGTCCCCCTCCGCGAGCAGCAGCTCCGCCTCGATCAAGCGGAACCGGCCCTGCTCGCGGGTCGTCGGGCGCAGCCGTTCCCAGACCGTCCGCGCCCGGGCCGTCCGCCCCACCGCGAGCAGCGCGGCCAGCGCCTCCCGCCCCAGAGCCGCGGTGGCCGCGGTCCAGGCCGCGCCGTCGTCCCGACGCTCCTGGCACAGGTCGTCGAAGGCCTCGGCGTACCGGTCGGCGGCCCGCTCCCGGTTGCCCGCCTGCTGGTCCGCGACGGCCAGACACCGCAGCAGCGGCCAGAGGGACGGCGCGAGTCCGAGCGCCCGCTCCCAGCTGCGCACCGCCTGCGCCCTGTCGCCCGCGTGCCACTGGGCGACGCCGAGGTGGTACTCGGTGAGCGGCCTGGCGGGCGCCGTCTCCAGCATGTCCCGCCAGTGCGGGGCGACCAGGGACTCACCCGGCGGCCCGACCCGCCGAGGCTCGGGAAAGGCACCGGTCCGCAGCAGCTCCACCCACGGCGCCTGCGCCGTGCCGAGCGTCGACTCCTCGAACGGGGTCCCGGCCAACTTGTAGGTGGTACGTAGCACTTCGAGGGCACCCCAGCCGGACCCGGCATGCAGCACCTCGCCGGGTTCGGTGTCGGCGTGCGGGAGCCAGGCCGCGTAGGCCGCCTCCACGTCGGTCCGCGGCAGGGCGCGTTCCAGACGGCCCTCCACCTCCGCCCGCGCCGCCGCCCAGTCCGTCCCGTGCACGGTCCGCGCGCTCGCCGGGTCGGCCGTCAGCGGCCCGTAGGACTCCAGCCAGGACACCTCGTCCTCCGCGTCCAGCCGCACATGCTCCAGCTGGGTGCGGGCGAGGCCGGCCTGGATCTCGCAGTAGCCGCCGGTGCCGGGCTCGGTGAGCCACTCCTGCCAGCGCCGCCCGCCCGGGCCGGAACCCCAGACGAACAGCTTGCGTCCGCGCAGCACGTCGGTGGACGTCTGCACGAGCCCCGCACCCGTGTCGTCGAGCGCCGCGATCCAGCGGCGCTGCCCGTCGGGCACTTCGTAGAAGTAGTCGGCGGGGAAGCCGGAGCGCGGCGGATAGGTGCGGTCGACGCCCTCGTGCTCCGGTACCGGGACCCGGCTCAGCCGCCGCTCGTAGCCGAAGTGCCAGGCCTCGTCCGCCGGGGCCAGCACCCGGCGCTCCTCGGGGACGGCGATGTTGGACCACCAGTACAGGGGGGCGGGCCGCTCGTGCGGATTGCGGACACGGACGCCGACATGCAGGAAGTCGGAGCCGTCCGGCAGCCACAGGTCGACCTGGAAGGGCAGGTCGCGCAGCCGCTCCCACTCCCACAGCCGGAGCATCTCGCCGCCGTCGGGGGCCGGGACCCGGGCCGCGTGCACCGGGGCGCAGGAGAGCGTGGTGTGACCGGTCGCGCCGATGTTCCACTCGATGCCGCCGGAGAACCAGGCACCGTTGAGGGCGAAGCAGGCGGGCTGGAACACCGGGTTGCGGTAGAGGAGTTCACGCCCGGAGGGCTTGTGGAAGAGGGAGGCGACACGGCCCCCGCGCGACGGCAGCACGGTGACCCGCAGCCGGTCGTTCTCGATCACGATCGTGTCGGTCGCGCGGGGCGTGCGGTGCCGGCCGTAGCCGTCCCGGACCCGCTCCGGCAGGACGTCGCGCAGGGGTTCGTAGCCGATCTGCCGGGCCATGTCGGGAGGGAGTCCCTCGCGGTCACGGTCGTCGATGCGGTGCGTCTCGTCGAGCGGCCGCAGCGGCGGCAGGGGGTTGCTGGGCCCCAACTCCGCCGACGGCAGGGTCAGTACGTCACGTCGGATCGTCGTCACGACGACCATGGAACAGCGGCGACGCCCACCTGACCAGGGGTTCCGCTCGTCAGGATACGGTCAGGATTGCGCAAAGCCGGACAGGTCGCGCGCCCCGGGGCACCGGCGGGTCCATGGTGGCCGGGGAGCCGACCGGGGCGCGCGGGTCACGGGGAGGCGGTCATCTCCGCGGTGATCGCCCAGCGTTCGTGGTCGCGCCAGGCCCCGTCGATGTGGATGAAGTCCGGCGAGAAGCCCTCCAGCCGGAACCCGCAGCGCCGCGCGAGCGCGATGGAGGCGGCGTTGCCGGGCTGGACGTTGATCTCCAGCCGGTGCAGCCCCATCGTCGTGAAGGCGTACCGGACCACGAGCCCGAGTCCCTCGGACATGAGCCCCCGCCCCGCGGCGTGCGCGAAGGCGCCGTACCCGAGCGCACCGCTCAGAAAGCCGCCCTCGACGATGTTGTTGATGTTGATGAATCCGCCGATGGCGCCGCCGTCCCGTTCGCAGACCAGGAAACCGGCCTTCGTGGGGTCCTTGATGAGGCGTCCCGCGTACGCCGCGTAGGCGTCGGGGGTTCCCGGCGGGAAGAGCCAGGGCTGGTGCAGGGCCTTGCTCTCACGGACCCGCGCGGTGAACTCGGCGGCGTCCTCGTACGTGAAGGGCCGTATGCCCGCGCGGGGGCCCTGGGCAAGATAGGGGGAGTCGTTCTCAGGCATCCGGCCACAGTACGCCGCCGCGGCTCTGCGGCTCCGGGGTCTCCACGGTCTCACGGCCGTCGCCTCGTGGAGTACGCCCCGCACAGCGCGCCGATGGCCCCGGTGCCCAGCAGCGCCATCCACAGCGGCGTGGTCACCTCCGGTACCAGCAGCCGGATCTTCGTGCTCCGGGTGTTCTCGAAGACGAAGACCAGGGCGAGCAGGACCAGCGCCATGACGGTGGACCTGCCCGGTGTCATCAGCCCGGCGCGGCTCTTCGCGCCGCTCGTGCCGGAGGCGTCGGGGGTCTTCGGACTCATGCGTCCAGCATGGGTCGCGGGCCGGCGGCCCGCTCGGTGGAGCGTTCCTCCGGGTGACCGCCGGGACACCCGGCCCTCCGGACGGCCGACGCGACGTTGCGGAAACGACCTAGGCCAGCGCCGGTTCGTCCAGGGTCAGGGTCCCCGCGTCCGCGTCCAGCTCCGCGCCGACGCCGAACGGGACGGTGAGGGCCCCTTCGCAGTGACCGAATCCGAAGTGCTCGACGACCGGCACCCCGAGACCGCCCAGCCGGTCCGCGAAGACGGCCCGCAGCCCCTCGTACGGGCCGCAGTCCACCCAGGAACCGAGCGCGATCCCGGCGACCGGGCCGAGCCATCCGGCCCGCAGGAGCTGGGTGAGGATCCGGTCCAGCCGGTAGGCCTCCTCGCCGATGTCCTCGATGAGCAGCAGCCCGCCCCGGGCCGAGGCACGGGCGTGCGGGGTGCCGAGGTCGGCGGCCAGCAGGCTGACGCAGCCGCCGAGGGTGACGCCCCGGGCCCGCCCCGGCACCAGCACGCCGCCCGTGCCCGCCGTGAGGGTGCGCACGGTCTCCGGCTCGAAGAGCGTCGCGCGCAGATGCTCCTGCGTCCGCGCGTTCTTCAGGAAGTCGACGGCCGCGACCATCGGTCCGTGCAGGGTGGCCAGCCCGGCGCGGGTCGCGAACGCCTCGTGCAGTGCGGTGATGTCGCTGAAGCCGAGGAACACCTTGGGGCCCGCCGCGCGGATCGCGTCCCAGTCGAGCAGGTCGACCATGCGCTGCGCGCCGTAGCCGCCGCGGGCGCAGAACACCGCGGCCACCTCCGGGTCGCACCAGGCCGCCTGGAAGTCGGCGGCCCGGTCGGCGTCGGCGCCCGCGAGGTAGTTGAACTCGGTGTGGCGGTCGAGCACATGGGGGGCCACCACCGGATCGAGGTCCCAGCCGCGCAGCAGGTCGAGACCCGCCTCCAGCCGCTCCTCGGGCACCGGACCGCTCGGCGAGACGACGGCAACGCGGGCCCCGGGGGCCAGCCGGGCGGGACGGGTCAGGGACTTCACTTGAGGAGCTCCAGAGTGGGAATGCCGGGCGGGTTCAGACCGAATACCTGTGCGTACAGGGAGAGTTCGGCCTGCAGGGCGCGCACCATGGTCTCCGCGCGGCGGAATCCGTGCCCCTCGCCCTCGAAGGCGATGTAGGCGTGCGGGACGTTTCGCCCCGCCATCCTGGACAGGAACCGTTCGCACTGCGCGGGCGGACAGATGGGGTCGTCGAGCCCTTGCAGGAGCAGGAAGGGCGCGGTGATCCGGTCGGCGTGCTCGGCGGGTGAACGCTCCACGTAGCGGCCGGGCACCTCGGCGAGCGGGCCGATCAGCGACTCCAGGTACTGGGACTCGAAGTCGTGGGTCTCCCCCGATCCCCAGCTGGTGAGGTCGAGGATCGGGTACAGGATCGTGCCGCAGGCGTAGACGTCGGTGGTGGTGAGGGACGCGGCGCTGGTCCAGCCGCCCGCGCTGCCGCCGCGAATGGCGAGCCGCCGCCGGTCCGCGGTGCCCTCCTCCGCGAGGGCGGCGGCGACGGCCGCGCAGTCCTCGACGTCGACGACGCCCCACTGTTCACGCAGCCGGTTGCGGTACTCCCGGCCGTGTCCCGCCGATCCGCCGTAGTTGACCTCGGCGACACCGATGCCGCGCGAGGTGAAGTAGGCGATCTCCAGGTCGAGGACGAGGGGGGCCCGGCCGGTGGGGCCGCCGTGCGCCCAGACGACGTAGGGCGGCAGTTCGTCGCCGGGGGCCACGTGGTCGGGGTGGTGGGGCGGGTAGACGTGGGCGTGGATCTCGCGGCCGGCGGGGCCGGTGAAGGTGCGGATCTGCGGCTCCGGGTAGTACGCGGGGTCCACCGGGTCGTCGTGGGTGGCGCCGACCACCCGGGCGCGGCCGGTGCGGAAGTCCAGTTCTACGACCTCGTAGGCGCTGCGCGGGCTCGCCCCGACGCCCAGGACGCGGCTGCCGTGCACCGCGAGGGTCGGTGTGAACTCGGTCCAGGGACCGGCCGCGTCGACGACCTCGCCGGTCTCCGGGTCGAGTATGCCGAGCCGGGTGGCGCCCCGTCCGTGCACGACGGCGACGAGGCCGCTCGGCAGCGGCGCGAACCAGCGGTAGCCGATCTTCCACAGCGGGCCGCCGAACTCCTCCTCCCGGGTGCAGACGGGGGTCTCCCGTCCGAGCCGGTACAGATTCCACCAGCCGGTGCGGTCCCCCGCGTAGAGCAGTGTGCCGTCGGCGGCCCAGTCCGCCTGGGCGATCGACTCGTCGGGGCCGCCCGCCACCACGCGCGAGTCGTGCAGGGTGCCGTCCCCGGTGACGTCCGCGAGGACGAGTTCCGTGCCGTCCCAGGGCATCCGCGGGTGGTCCCAGGCGAGCCAGGCCGCCTGCCGCCCGTCCGGCGACAGCCGTGGTCCGGTGACGAACCGGTGCCGCGCGTCGGTGAGTTCACGCACGGCCCGCCGGTCCTGCGCGGCCGACCCGTCGAGCGGCACCGCGGCGGCGACCCGGCGCACGTCGGTCGGGCCCTCGCCGGTGAACTCCTCCATCACGCACCACACTTCACCCCGGTCGGAGTGCAACTGCGGGTCCACCCAGCGCAGTCCGCCGCCGATGCGGGACACGGGCGTGAGGGGGCGGGGCTCGGCGCCCGGCTCGTAGGCGTACAGCCGCTGGTCGGCGAAGTTCACGAACACCACGAACGGTCCGCCGGGGCGCGTCTCCCCCGCCCAGGGCTGTCCGCCGTACTCGATGACGCGGCTGCGGACGTTCCACGGGGCGGGCAGGACCGACTCCTGTGTGCCGTCGGCGTGCCGCCGGACGAGAGTGCGCCGGCCTCCCTCGGTGGGCCGGGGTTCGGTCCACCACGCCTCGTCGCCGACGAACCCGGCGAACTCGGGGTGCCCGTCGTGTGCCGCGGCGAGCGCCGCGTCGATGGGCGAGGGCCATGATCCGTATGACAGTGTCCGCATTTCCGTCCCCCTCAGGCCGTACGCAGGAAGCGGTCGAGAACGCGGACGCCGAAGTGCAGAGCCTCGACGGGGACGCGTTCGTCGACACCGTGGAAGAGCGCCTGGTAGTCGAAGCCCTCGGGCAGCTTCAGCGGCGCGAATCCGTAGCCGGTGATGCCGAGGCGTGAGAACTGCTTGGCGTCCGTGCCGCCCGACATGCAGTACGGCACGACGTGCCCCCCGGGCGCGAACTCCTCGACCGCCGCCCGCATCCGCCGGTACGTCACCGAGTCGACCGGCGCCTGCAGGGCGACCTCGCGATGGTGGAACTCCCACTCCACGTCCGGTCCGGTGAGCTGGTCGAGGGTGGCCCTGAACTCGTCCTCGGTGCCGGGGAGATGACGGCCGTCCACGTAGGCGACCGCTTCCCCGGGAATCACGTTGACCTTGTAACCGGCGCTGAGCATGGTCGGGTTGGCGCTGTTGCGCACGGTGGCCTCGACGAGGGCGGCCGCGGGGCCGAGCTTGCGCAGCAGTTCGTCCACGTCCCGCAGGTCGTCGAGGTCCGCGTCGATCCCGTACAGCGCGGCCAGTTCGGCGAGCGCGGCCCGGACGGTCGGGGTGAGCCGGACGGGCCACTCGTGCGCGCCGATCCTCGCGATCGCGGCGGCCAGATGGGTCACGGCGTTGTTCCGGTTCACCTTGGAGCCGTGGCCGGCCCGCCCGCGCGCCGTGAGCTTGAGCCACCCGGTGCCGCGCTCCCCCGCCCCGATCGGGTACAGCTCACGGCCGCTGCCGTCGTGGAAGGTGAACGCCCCCGACTCGCTGATGCCCTCCGTGCAGCCTTCGAAGAGCTCCGGGTGGTGGTCGGCGAGGAACCCGGACCCGTCCTCGGCGCTCGCCTCCTCGTCGGCGGTGAAGGCGATCACGAGGTCGCGCCGGGGCCGCACACCGAGGCGCTTCCAGCCCCGCAGGACCGCGAGGATCATCGCGTCCATGTTCTTCATGTCGACCGCGCCGCGCCCCCAGACGACGTCGTCGCGGATCTCCCCGGAGAACGGGTGCACGCTCCAGTCCTCGGCCTGTGCGGGCACGACGTCGAGATGACCGTGGACGAGCATCGCGTCGGCGGAGGGGTCGGTGCCCTCGATGCGCGCGACGACGTTCGTGCGGCCCCTGGTCCGTTCCAGCAGGACGGGTTCGACACCGGTCTCGGCCAGCAGCGCGGCGGCGTACTCGGCGGCCGGCCGCTCCTGGCAGTCGCCGCCGCCCCGGTTCGTGGTGTCGATGCGGATGAGGTCGGAGGTGAACCGTACGACCTCGTCCAGTGCCTGTTCGTCAGCCATACTGCTCCTCCACCGCGGCCGAGACGATCGTGGTGACCGCCTTGAAGGTGCGGATTCCCTCGTACATGGTGTCGCTGGTGTAGGCCACTCTCCGCTCACCGGTGCGTTCCACACCCGGTACGACGGTGGCCGCCATCGACAGGTGCTCCGCGTCGAACTCCAGCGCCACCGTGCAGGGTCCGCCCGCCACCGGTTCGTACCGGACGGCGAGCCCGGCCGCCTCCTTGGCCGCGGCCCGGATGTCGGCGGCGGTCCTGGACGGCGTCCGGCACACCGCCGCGTACCGCGAGACGTGGTCCTTGACGGCGACCTTGAGCGCCTCCGGCGCGTAGCCGAGCGCGTCCTCGCAGGCCAGGTCGTCGCCCGTGACGAGGACGACGGGTACGCCGTACTCGGCGACGACCCGCGCGTTGAGCAGTCCCTCACTGGCGCGTACGCCGTCCACCCACACCCCGGTGATCGAGTTGGCGAGGTAGGTGTGGGCGAGGACGCCCTCCATGCCGGCGCCCGTGTGGTAGCCGACGAACGCGATCCCGTCCACGTCGCCGTGCTGCACGCCCTCCACCATGGACAGCGACTTGTGCCGGCCGGTGAGCATCTCGGCTCTCTCGTCGAGCCGTTCCAGCAGCAGATTGCGCATGGACCAGTGCGCCTCGTTGATCAGCACCTCGTCCGCGCCGCCGTCGAGGAAGCCGAGCACGGCGGCGTTCACGTCCGAGGTGAACATCGAGCGGCACCGCTCCCATTGCGGCGTCCCCGGCAGCACGTCGGCCGGCCAGGTCACCCCGGTGGCGCCCTCCATGTCGGCGCTGATGAGGATCTTCACGACACACCCTCTTCGCACAGGTCAGCGGCTCTCTTCATGTCGGGCCACGCTACGCGGCGACGCGGCGCCGGGCCAGGAGGCCATGCGTGGACACAGCCGCCCGAACCGGTCCCGTCGCCCGCCGCGCGACCGTCCGGCGCTCAGGGTTTCACGGCGACCGCGCCGAGCCGCGGGAGGGGGTACGCCGCGGCGGACCCGGGCCGCCACCGGGAGCGGGCGACGCCACCGGGGTCGGCGTCCGCGGTGGGATGGGCGGGACGACCGCCCGGGGGCAGCGGGGCGCCGTCCGGCGATCACGGTGTCCGCGGTTCGGCACGGCGTACGGGAACGGCGGGATCGGTCCTCGTGGCGGGAACGGCGGGATCAGTCCTCGTAGACGGTCAGGACGACGCCGTCCAGCTCGATGCGGCGCGGTGTCCCGCCCTCCCCGCGCGCCAGGGCGTCCAGACAGCGCCGGAAGAGCTTCAGTTCCTGCTCGCTGAGGACGGCGGCGGCGAGGTCGAGGAGCTCCGCGAGCGCGGTCTCGGTCAGTATGTCGGGCAGTTCGCCCGAGAGCAGGACCACGGACTCGCCGGTACTGCCCCGGACCACGGCGGTGGTGGGTCCTCCGTGCACGAAGAGCACATGTCCCCCTGGGTGACACAGGGGTCGTGCGACTCACGTGCCCCGAGCAGAATGAGAGACTAGCTGTGGATCTTGGCGGTTTCGGCGGTTCTGGATTCTTTTACCGCGATCGCCGAAAAGGGGAACCGCCGCCGGGGTTCGCGCGTCTATGCCCCTCACCCTCGGCCGGCCCCGGAGTCGAGAGGCCGCCGGAGCCGCCCGGCCCCCGCATCGCCGCCCCTCGCCCGCACCGGTACAGGACCCGGCACCGGCGCACCGAAGGTGCCCGGCCGGCCCGACGTGACTCCGGTCTGCGCCTCCCCGTCCGCGCCGGAGGCCCGGCGCCGCCCCTCAGCCCCGGCGGGCGTCGCGCCCCAGGAGGGATTCCACGAGCGCGGCGACGTGGCGCCGGTCGTCGACGGAGAGCTGCTGGACGCTCGCGATGAGCAGGTCCACCTCGGGGTCGGCCGAGGCGCCGGCGTCCACCACCGCGGACGGCTGGTCGGTCGCGTACACATGAATGCCGCAGGCCTCCGCCGCGGCACGCCGCACCGTGTCCAACGACAGTCCAAGTCCCTTGGACAGCCCTTCCAGCGTGCTGGGCTGCGGCATGCGCACCACGCGCTCGGCCGTCGCCAGATGGTGGACCGTGGAGCGCGGGATACCGCCCCGACGTGCCACCTCTCCGTAGGACCAGCCCTCACGGTCGAGGCGATCTCTGATGATCTGCTGCAGTGCGTTGGCCACCGATGGTCACTTCCTGCTCGCCGCCGGGCGGAACTCTTCCAAGCGGGATCGATTCTACGTGGGGCTTCGCTCAGGCCCCAGAAGTCTTTCCCCGAACCGCTTGCGCGGCGAGCTCCGGGGCTACTACTGTCCAATCTCGTTGGACAGCACGTCCGACAAGATTGGACGAAGTTTGGGGGGAACCTGCCTTCGTCCGATCGGAAATGTCTATCCCTGAGGGGGAATTCATCATGATGGACAACCGTGAACTCGACACCGAGTCCGCCGAGCTGCTCCCCGGCCGTGAGGCCCTCGGCCGCCTGAAGTTCAGCTTCGGCCGCACCACCAACGTGACCAAGCACGTCGCGAACATCAGCGCCCACAACGAGTCGGCCGCCCTCAACGACCACTCCAGCTGGTCGGACGCGTCGTCCAGCGCCGCCCAGGCCATCAACGTCTCGCAGTAGCCCGGCACGGGACGCCCGCCCGCGTCCCCGCCCGTGTCCGCGACGCCGGACGCCACGCCCGCGTCCGTCCTCGCGTCATCACCACGACCACCTCAACGAACCACGTCCCGAAAGGACATCCCATGAGCATGGACATGAACGAGCTGCAGTCCGAGTCCGCCGAGCTGCTCCCCGGCCGTGAGGCCCTCGGCCGCCTGAAGTTCAGCTTCGGCCGCACCACCAACGTGACCAAGCACGTCGCGAACATCAGCGCCCACAACGAGTCGGCCGCCCTCAACGACCACTCCAGCTGGTCGGTGGCCGAGTCCAGCGCCAGCCAGGCGATCAACGTCTCGCAGTAACACCCGCCGCGCAACGGCTGTCCGGCGGACCGCGCCCGGGGCGGGCGCGGTCCGCCCTTGGGGGGGAAGGACCACACATGACGGCACTCGGGGACGGGCCCGCGTTGCTGTACGACACCGGGTCGCCGGTGCCGGGGCCGGGGGGAATCCCGGTCACCTACGAGCAGTTCGCCACGGGGACACTGCCGGTCGTCGGCGCCGGTGTCGAGGTACTGCCGGTACCCCGACTGAGCTCCGGGCTCAAACTGCACGGGGAGTACCAGGGATCGGGCTTCACGGACCCGAAGTACATCGCGCGCCGCGGCGACGGCCAGGTCGTGCAGCTGTCCCGGCTGCTGTACCTGGTCGCCTCCGCGATCGACGGAGTGCACGACATCGAGACCATCTCGCACCGGGTGAGCGCCCGTTACGGGCGGGAACTCAGCGCGGAGAACGTGCGCTACCTGGTCGAGGAGAAGCTCGACCCGCTGGGCGTCACGGTGCCGGAGGGGCAGGACGAGGACGAGATCACCGCGCCGCGGTCCGATCTGCTGCTCGCCCTGAAGGGGCACCGGATCATCTTCAACGAGCGCCGCGCGGGCCGTATCGCCCGCTCGCTGGCCTGGCTGCACCGCCCCACGGTGGTCGTGCTGATGCTGGCGGCGGCCGTGGCCATGGACGTCTGGCTGTTCGGCTTCTTCGGCGCGGTCGAGCCCGTGCTGCAGGTCCTCGACCAGCCGGTGCTGATGCTCGTCGTGTTCGCGCTCACCGTGGCCTCGCTCGTCTTCCACGAGTTCGGTCACGCCTCGGCGTGCAGATACGGAGGCGCGCGGCCGGGATGCATCGGCTGCGGGCTCTTCCTGATCTGGCCGTCCATGTACACCGACGTCACGGACATCTACCGGATCGGACGGGCCGGACGGCTCCGCACCGACCTGGGCGGGGTGTACTTCAACCTCGTCTTCATGCTCGGCATGACCGCCGCGTACTTCGCCACCGGCCAGCAGTTCTTCCTGGCCACCGTGTATCTCGGGCACTTCGAGATCCTGGAGCAGCTGATGCCGGCCGTCCGCCTGGACGGCTACTACATCCTCGGCGACCTGGCCGGCGTCCCGGATCTCTACGGCAAGATCAAGCCGATCCTGCTCAGCACCGTGCCCGGACGGCGCGGCAAGGCGGCGCGCGCCGAGGTCGTCGGGCTGAAGAAGTCGTCCCGGACCATCATCACCACCTGGGTCCTCACGATGGTCCCGCTGCTGATCGGTGAACTCGGCTACGCGCTGTGGAACCTGCCGCGGATCGTCGCCACGATGGTCCGCTCGCTCAGCGCGCAGGTCGTGGGCACGGGCGACGCCTTCGTCAACGGTGAGATCGCCGCCGGGCTCATCGGTGTGATCGGCTGCTTCATGCTGCTGTGTCCCATGGCCGGTGTGGTCTATCTGTCGGTCAAGATGGGCGGCCGGGTCTTCCGCGCCGCCAAACGCTCGACCGACGGCAAGCCGCGGCTGAGGGTGACGCTGTGCGCGCTGGCCCTGGTCGGTCTCGGCACGCTGAGCTACGCGTGGGTCTCCGGCGTGACGCCCGAGCCGCTGCCCAAGCGGCCGCCGATCGCCCCGATCCTCCAGCCCGGCGTCTCCACGGCGGAGCCGCCGGCCCGGCCCGCGAGCGAACCCGGACCGCAGGCGTCCCCGTCGGGCTCCGCCGCGGTCCTGCCGTCCGACGCCGTGTCCCCCGGCGCCTCGGGCACCGCCTCGGCGAGCGCCTCGGCCTCGCCCAGCGCGGACGCGGGGGCCTCGGTGTCACCCAGCGCGGGCCCGTCGAAGAAACCGGCCGAGCCCAGCGGCGGCCAGAACACGACGGGTTCGACCCCGGCGGGTCCGTCCTCCGGTCCCTCCGAGGGACCCGTCGACCCGTCGCCGTCCGAGCCACCGACCTCGACGGCGCCCACCTCGGACCCGCCCGCCCCGACGGACAGCCCGAGCACGACCAGCGAACCGCCCCCGGCCGCCCAGTGAGCGGCCGCACACCGCACCGACTTCACAGGAGAACCATGTGAGCACACACGTCAACGCCCATCGGAAGCCGAATCCCGTCGGCAAGACCCTCGGCCGGAAGGCCATGCGCATAGGCCTGTTCGCGGCCGGCGCGGCCGGTATCGCCACCGCCGTACCGGCCCAGGCCGCCACGGCCGCGGGGGGCAGCATGGGCCGCAGCGCGGCCGTCGCCGAGGACCACACCTTCAGCCACGCCGACCGGGCGCATCCCACCCAGGTCAAGGACTCCTTCACCGTGCGGCAGCTCGGCACGGTGAAGTCGGCGGGCCTGCGCAACCAGGCCAACGCGGTCTCCGTCGGCTGCTCGGTCGACGCGCACTGCCGGTCGGTGGCCCTGTCCTTCCAGATCGTCACCATGGCGGGCCAGCACACGCGGCTGAACGCGGTGAACCTCAGCGACGCGGCCAACCAGCACTGCGACGGCTGCCAGACCCTGGCGGGCGCCTACCAGTTCGTGGTCTCCACGGCACGTCCGATCACTCTGGACAGCGCGACGAAGAGCCGGCTCAACGACATCCACCGCAGGCTCGACGAGCTGAGCCGCTCGGGCATCCCGGCCGTCGACCTCAAGACGAAGGTCGACGCGCTGGCCGCCGAGGTCACCGGCGTACTGCACGACGCGGTGGCCAACGCGCCCAAGGCCGCTGACCAGCCTGCCGTGGCGGTGCACCGTCACATGGACGGCTGGCCCGGCCGCTGAGCCCGGCCACCGCGCCCGGCCGCCCGCGGAGACCACTGACGGACACGGCTGACGGACACCGCCGCGCGAGGGCGTCGCGCGGCGTGTGCGGGCGGCCGTCCAGGAGGGCCGCCGGCCGGGTCCTGCCGGTCTTCGCCCAGGGCCACTGAGAGGGGTACGGCGTCACCGACCGGCCGGTGACGCCGTACCCGTGCCCTGGCTCATCCCGTGGTGCGGCCCGCCACCAGCCACTTCGAAGGCAGCTCGATCCGGGTGCCGAGCGCGGTGTACTCCGCCGTCACGAGCGGGAGTTCACCGCTCGCGAGGACGGTGAGACCGGCCGCGCCGAGATGGTCGGGGACGGACGCGTCGGAGACCTCGCCCGGGGCGATGCCGTGCCGGAAGACGGGGGCCAGCTTGGCCGGAGGACCGTCGGCGCCCTGCGCCAGCCCCGCCAGCACGGGACGGGCGGCCTCGGAGAGCTCCACCAGGAACACCCGGCCCCGCTCCCCCAGCAGCGTGGCGATGCCGTCCACCAGCGGCTGGCGGTCGTCCGGTTCGCACTGGTGGAGCACCCCGCGCATATAGACGTTGGCGTCGCCGAGTTCCGCGTGCAGGCGCTGGACCTCACCCTTCTCCGACGCGTCGAGCACCCGGTACGTCGCCCGGCCCGCGGCGTCCGCGTGACGGGCGTGGTCGAGCGCCGCGGCCGAGAGGTCGGTTCCCACGACGCGCGGGAAGCGGTCGGCGAGGAAGCGGGTCTGGGTGCCGTTGCCGCAGCCCAGGTCCACGAGAGGCAGCCCGTGGAACGTCACGTACGGTTCGAAGAGGGCGAGATGGACGCCCGCGGTCAGAGCGGGCTCCGCGTCCCAGAAGACGGCTCCCTGTTCTTGGGGAGCCTCGCGCCAGAAGCCCTCCCAGGCCTCCCTGTACCGACCCGTCACGCTCATGCCAGCTCCCCAGGTAGCACCGCCGCCCGCCGAGCGCGACGGGCCAGATCGGTCTATCGCGCCTGGAGAGCGGCGACAAGCGTACGGCGCATTCCTTCACCGGTCATTCCGAACCATGTACGCCGTTGCGCGCCCCCTGCGCCCCCAGGGGCCCGCGAGGTGCGCGGGCATGTCCAGGGACGTACGCGGGCGAGCCCCGGGAGCGCGCGAGCGAGCCACGGAAGGGCGTCGGTGCCCCCGGAAGGTGTCAGCGTCGCGGCAGCGTCAGTTCGAACCACACGGTCTTGCCACCGCTGGTGCGACTGGTGCCCCACTCCCGGGCCAGCGTGCTGACGACGCGCAGCCCGCGTCCGTACTCGTCGCCCGGGCCCGCGCTGAGGAGCGTGGGCAGGGTGTGGTCGTCGTCGGCCACCTCGCACAGCAGGGTGTCGCCGCGCACCAGGCGCAGTGCGATACGCCGGCTCCGCGCGTGCCGGACGGCGTTCGCCACCAGTTCGCCGACCATGAGCTCGGCGGGATCGGCCAGCCGCCGCAGCCCCCACTCGTGCAGCTGCTCGCGGACGACGGCACGCGCCCGGCGGGCCTCGGCCGGGTCGGAGGTGAGCCGCCATTCGGCGACGTCCTCGGGTTCGATGCCGTTCAGCCGGGCCATCAGCAGGGCCACGTCGTCCTTGCGGCCGCCACGGGTGTTGAGGGCCCGGATGATCGTGTCGCAGGCGTCGTCCATGGACGCGGCCGGGTGCGCGGCGGACTCGCAGAGCGTCGCGAGGCCGACGCCGATGTCCTCACCGCGCACCTCGACCAGACCGTCGGTGCACATCACGAGCCGGTCGCCGGGCGCCACCGCCACGCGCACCGCCTCGAAGGGCACGCCGCCGACGCCGATGGGCGCGCCGGTGGGCAGGTCGAGCAGGTCGCTGTGGCCGTCGGCGGCGCGGACCAGGACGGGCGGGATGTGGCCCGCGTTGGCGATCTGCAGCTCACCGGCGAGGGGGTCGTAGATCGCGTAGACGCACGTCGCGAGGTAGTGCTCGCCGAGCCGCTGGGCCAGGTCGTCGAGGTTGCGCAGGAGTTGGGCGGGCGGCAGGTCGAGCGCTGCCATGGTCTGCACGGCGGTACGCAACTGGCCCATCATCGCTGCCGAGTTGAGGCCGTGGCCCATCACGTCGCCGACGACCAGGGCGGTCCGGGAACCGGGCAGCTTCACCGAGTCGAACCAGTCGCCGCCGACCCGGCCGAGGAGTGTGCCCGGCAGATAGCGGGTGGCGATGTCACAGCCCGCCATGCGGGGCGCTATCTGCGGCAGCATGCTGTCCTGGAGGGTCTCGGCGACGCTCTCCTGGTACGTGTACATCCGGGCGTTGTCGAGGACGAGTCCGGCCCTGGCGGCGAGTTCGGCGCCGGTGACCCGGTCCATGTCGTTGAACTCGACACGCTCCGGGTGGCGCAGCAGGACCATGAAGCCGAGCACCACGTTGCGGGCCTTCAGCGGCACGACCAGCATGGAGCGGCCGGTGATGAGCGGCCTGATGTCGCGCTTCTCGAACTGCGCGGCGATCATGTGGCCCAACTGCGCGCTGATGCGCGGCACGAGGACGGGCTCGCCGGTGGTCATGCACTGGAAGAACGGGGTGTGCGCGGGAAACGGCATGGCCTCGCCGACGGGCACGACGTCGTCCCAGCGGCCCGGCTCGTCCGTGTGCTCCAGGGCCACGCGGTGCCACAGCGTGGTGGTGTCGGGCACCCCGTCGGGGAACCCCTCACCGGCGACGACCTGTTCGCGCAGATAGGTGCCCGCCACGTCGGTGAACCGGGGCACGACGGCGCGGCTCACCTCCAGGACGGTCCGTGAGAGATCGAGGGAGGTGCCGATGCGTCCGCTGACCTCGTTGAGGAACTCCAGGCGCTCGCGCACCGCGACGTACTCGAGGTCCTCACGCTCGTCCTGCGCGTCGTACGCGTCCCGAGGGAGTGCCGGGTCGGCCTCGGAGCCGGCGGCCCGCTCGCAGCGCGCCCTGCGCCCGGCCCGCCGGGGCACGCCCCAGTCGGGGGTGACGGGCACCCGGTCGTTCTGGCTGAACTCCATGACGGGGTAGCCGAGTTCGAGGACCTGGGCGACGATGCGGGCGCCTTCGTCCACGCTCATGCTGGGCAGGATCTCGGGCAGTCTGCGGGCCAGTTCCTCGGCACCGGGGAAGTCGGTGTGCAGGGCGAAGGCGGGGGCGATCCGCTCGACGGCCACCCGGTCGTCGGCGTGGCGCAGCGCGCCCGCGTCGGCGGCCAGCACCAGCAGCCGCTCCCGCCCCGGGCCCACCAGCGGGTAAGCCCACCACAACACGTCGACGCGGTCGCCGCCGTCGTGCGCCGCGCGCTCCCGGCCGGGCACCGAGAGCCGGGCGCGGCCCGCGGCCGGGTAGAAGTGCCGTCCGTCGAGCGAGGACTCCAGGCCCGGGCCGAACCCGTCGTACGCCGCGTACGCCCCGAACGGCGCCGTCTCGTCCTCCTCGGGGAGCACACCGGAGACGGGCAGCAGGTCGACGGCGGGACGGCCCACCGCGTCCTCCTTGGGGACGCCGAACAGCCGTCGGGCGCCGGTGCTCCAGTGGGAGACGAGCCCGTCACGGTCCACGGCGACCACGGCCAGCGGGACGCGCCCGGCGCCGGCGTGCTCCGCGACGCCGTTCGCCGCTGTGCGACCGGGAGGTGTGTCCACTTCGGTGCCACGCGAAGTGCCGCTCTCCATGGCCCTGGCCCCTCTCCCCGCGGCTCGGCAAGATCTGTGCCGCACCCACCACCGTACGGCGGCGGTCCGTCGCCGTGTGCGGCAATAGGGTAATCGACCTTACCGGGCCCGCTCCGGCGCACCACCCGTCCCCGTTGTGACGGACCGTCCGCGGTCAGTCCTCGTGGCCGAGTTGGAGGTCGCGCTCCGTCCGGCCCCCGCCGGCCACCTGGAGCACGGTGGCCACCGGTGGGTAACCGGCCGCGATGACGGTGTACTCGCCGGAGGACAGGTCGACGAAGCGGAACGTGCCGTCGGCGCCGGTGGTGAGGGTGTCCACGACATTGCCCGCGGCGTCCAGCAGGGTCACGCGCGCGTCCTCGACGGGCCGTCCGCCGCCCGCCCGTACGGTGCCGCGCAGGACGGCGCCGCCGGCCAGCTCGACGTCCTGGCGGGTCTCGCGGGAGGCCTGGACGCTCACCGGGAGCGCGGCCGGCCGGAACGCGGGCGCGCTGCCCGCGAGGGTGTACTCGCCCGCCACCAGCTCCGTGATGACATAGCCTCCTTCGCGCCCGCTGCGGGTGGTCGCCACCACCTCGCCGTGCACGTTGGTCAGGGTGACGGTGGCGTCGCGCACCGGGGTGCCGTCGGCGGTCAGCACGCTTCCGGCCAGGCGGCCGGCGCCGCCGAGCACGACGTCGAGTTCCACGGGCCGCTCGCCGACGGTCACGGAGACGGCCTGCGGCTGGTGGCCGCCCGCCGCGGCGATCAGGACGTACGAGCCCGATCCGGGCGTGGAGAGCGCGTACCGCCCGTCCTCGCCGCTGGCGCCTCGCCCGATCTGCTGTCCGGCGATGTCGATGAGGGTGAGCGCGGCGCGCGGCACGACGGTTCCGTCGGGGTGCTGGACGGTGCCGCAGACGGGGACGCCGGCGGCGTACGTGGTGCGGGCCTGCGGGACGTGGGCGGGCGCTGCGGAATCGGTGTCGGCGGCGGGGGCGTTGTGGGACACCAGCGGTTTCTCCTTGAGGAAGAAGGCGATGAACAGGCCGAGGACGAGCACCGGCACGAGGTAGAAAAAGATCCGCGGCATGGCGTCCGCGTAGGCGGCGATGTAGGCGTCGCGCAACGGGGCGGGCATCGCGTGGACGAGCTGCGGGGTCAGGGACTCGGGGTCCGGGAGGGGGTCGTCGGGGCGTGCCGGGACGCGTTCGGCGAGGGCGTCCGTGAGCCGGCGGGCGAAGAGCGTGCCGAAGATCGCGGCGCCGACGCTGCCGCCGATCTGCCGGAAGTAGTTGTTGGCGCTGGTCGCCGTGCCGAGGTCGGCGGGGCGCACGGAGTTCTGGACGGCGAGGACCAGCACGGGCATCACCATGCCGATGCCGGCGCCGAGGACGGCCATCCAGACGCTGTAGGTCAGCCGCGGGGTGTCGACCTCCAGCCGGGAGAGCAGCCACATGCCGAGCGCCGACAGGGCGGCGCCGAGCACGGGGTAGACCTTGTAGCGGCCGGTGCGGCTGATGAGCTGGCCGGAGACGACCGAGGCGCCGACGATGCCGCCCATCATCGGGAGCATGAGCAGTCCGGACTCGGTGGCGCTGGCCCCGTCGACCATCTGCAGGAAGGTCGGGAGATAGCTTGCGGCGCCGAAGAGGGCGACGCCGATCACCAGTCCGACCAGCGCGGTGATGTTGAAGACGCCGTCCCTGAACAGCCGTGGCGGGATGAGGGGTTCGGCGGCGAAGCGCTCGACGACGAAGAACAGGACCGCCGCGGCGAGGGCGCCCGCGCCGAGTCCGAGGATCACCCCGGACCCCCAGTCGTACTCGGTGCCGCCCCAACTGGTCAGCAGGACCAGGCAGGTCGAGGCGGCGGCGAGCAGCAGTACGCCGAGCACGTCGACGCGTCCCCGGCGGGCCGGCTTCGGCAGTTTCAGGACGACGGTGACGACCGCCAGCGTCACCAGGCCGAAGGGCACGTTGACGTAGAAGCACCAGCGCCAGGAGAGGTGGTCGGTGAAGTAGCCGCCCAGCAGGGGTCCGGCGACCGAGGCGAGGCCGAACGCGGCGCCGATCAGGCCCATGAAGCGGCCGCGTTCGCGGGGCGGGACGATGTCGGCGATGATCGCCTGCACGCCGATCATGAGGCCGCCCGCGCCGACGCCCTGGACCGCGCGGAAGGCGATCAGCTGGTCCATGCTCTGCGCGCGTCCGGCGAGCGCCGAACCGACCACGAAGGTCGCGATCGCGAACTGGAAGACGCCCTTGCGCCCGAAGAGGTCGCCGACCTTGCCGTAGACCGGGAGGCCGACGGTGGAGGTGAGCAGGTAGGCGGTGATCGCCCAGGACATCCGGTCCAGGCCGTGCAGTTCACCGACGATCTTGGGAAGCGCGGTGGCGACGATCATCTGGTCCAGCGCGGCGAGCAGCAGCGCGAGCATGAGCCCGAGGAAGACCAGCCGCACCTGGCGCGGGCCCAGCCGGCCGGGACCGGCCGTGGCGACGGCCGCCTCGGGAGCGGCGGGCCGCGGGGGCGCGACAGCCGGTTCGTCCTCCACCAGAGTGATCCCGCCCACGTGCCGTTCCCCTCGTCGCGCCGACCGCACAATTCCCGCTTATCGCGACAACTGCGAGCAAGCGCGACGAGTTACGGCGTACCGTCGCGTGGAGAGGAGATGCACTCGAACCGGTGAGGGCGGCAACACGCCCTGAGAGTCCGCCTCTTGGGCCCGAGGGCCGTCGAGGCGTCTCCGGTTCTACTTCTCCGTCTCGGCGGCGAGCCTCTCGAGCACCAGGTCGTAGATCCGGCCGAGCCCCTTGGGCGCGAAGGTCTTCTCGAAGAAGCCGCCGATGCCGCCCGCGCCGTTCCACACGGTGCTGACGACGACCCGCGACCTGCCCTCCCCGGCCGGGGTGACCCGCCAGGTGGTGACCATGGAGGAGTTGCGGTCCTTCTCGACGAGCTCGCCGTCGGTGGGCTCGCCGACCTCGAGCAGACAGTCGCGGACGCGCTTGCTGGTGGCCTGGAGCTTCCAGTGGACGAGGGTGCCCTCGCCGTCACCGCCCTCGCGCACCTCGTACTCGCTGAAGTGCTCGGGCAGCAGCTTCGCGCGGGTGCCGGAGTAGTCGGCCAGGGCGTCGAACACCGCCTCCGCGTCCGCCGCGATGACCCGCTCCGTGGTGGCCTCGACCTGCGCCATGGCACTTCCTCCAGCACTTGGTGAATCGGGGTGTGCGGCCACCCAACCACCCGGCGGGCCGCCCCCTCAAATCGGGGTGCCCGCGGGGCGCGGGACGGGGTCGCGAGGGGGCGCGCGAGAAGTCCGCGCGGTGGCGCGGAAGGGGTCCGCGACGCGGGCGCGGAAGGGGCGTGGAAGCCGGTGCGGAATGCGCCTGCGGCCCGGGGGCGGGAGGGGTCCCGCGACGCGGCGCCGAGGGGGCGGCGGCGCGGGCGCGGAGGGGGCGGACCGGCGCGGGCGACGGGGTCCGCGCCGGTCCGGGGAAACCGGGTCGCACGATCAAGGGAACATGTGTTCTATTCTGTGGCCAGTGCTACCGAGGAGGCCTCATGCGCTGGGAGAACCTCACAGCGGACCCCGCCGGGGACCGCGCCCGGGACGCCGTGCTGTTCGGCGCGGACGCGGTGACGACCCGCACGTTCGACACGCCGGAGTTCCGCGGCATCACGTTCCACGAGATCCGGGCCCGCTCGATCGTGAACCGGGTGCCGGGGGCGTCGCGCATGCCCTTCGAGTGGACGGTCAACCCCTACCGGGGCTGCACGCACGCGTGCGTCTACTGTTTCGCCCGCAGGACGCACAGCTATCTGGACCTCGACACGGGCCTCGACTTCGACTCCCAGATCGTGGTCAAGGTGAACGCGCCGGACCTGCTCCGCCGCCACCTCGGCTCCCACCGCTGGCACGGCGAGCACATCGCGATGGGCACCAACGTCGACTGCTACCAGCGGGCCGAGGGCCGCTACCGGCTGATGCCGGGCATCATCGCCGCCCTGCGCGACCACGCGAACCCCTTCTCGATCCTGACGAAGGGCACGCTCGTCCTGCGCGACCTCGACCTCCTCAAGCAGGCCTCCGAGGTGACCGATGTCGGCATCTCCGTCTCCGTGGGCTTCACCGACACCGAGCTGTGGCGCACCGTGGAACCGGGGACCCCGGCGCCCGAACGCCGCCTGGACGTGGTCCGCACCCTGACCGACCACGGCATCGGCTGCGGGGTCCTGATGGCCCCCGTGATCCCCTTCCTGGGCGACCACCCGGCCCAACTGCGCGCCACTGTGCGGGCGATCGCCGTCTCGGGGGCCACCTCCGTGACCCCCTTGGTGCTGCATCTGCGGCCGGGCGCCCGTGAGTGGTTCATGGCCTGGCTGGAGCGCCACCACCCGTATCTCGTCCGCCGTTACGAGCGGCTGTACGCGGAGGGGGCGTACGCCCCCAAGTGGTACCAGCGCCGGATCACCCGTCAGGTCCACGAACTGGCCCAGGAGTACGGCATCGGGCCCGCCCACCGGGGCGCGCCGCGCGGGATCGCCGCCCGCGGGACCTCCGCCGGTCCGGCCGCGCCGGCGGCGCCCGGGCCGACCCAGCTGACGCTGCTCTGACGGGCGTTCGAGCCACCGGCTCGCGGGACCCGCCCGCCCGAAACCTCCCTGACGTCATACGAGCGCATCCCTCGGCCCAATCGGGTCAACTCTTGCCCGAACGGGTTCTTCCGGGCCTCCACCTCGGGACGATGCCGCGAAGGCCGTGGCGTGCACGGCTCGAAATCCTCCGTCCTGGGAGGCCTTGTGAAGAAACGCGCAGCTGCTCTGTGCGGGGCTGTCGCCGTGGTGGCAGGGATGATCACGTCGATCCCCGCCGACGCGAGCGCCGGCTCCACGACCGCACCGCGCACCGTCCGGACCGCGAAGCCCACCTGGAAGAAGTGCGGCACCCATGCCTACCCGGCGCTCCAGTGCGCGTCCGTGAAGGTGCCGCTGGACCACTCGAAGCCGGACGGCCGGCTCATCACCCTGGCGCTCTCGCGCGTCCCGCACACCGCGAAGACGTACCAGGGGCCCCTCCTGGTGAACCCCGGCGGCCCCGGCGGCAGCGGGATCACGATGGCCGGCTTCGTCGCCTCCACGCTGCCCAAGGCGGTGGCGGCGCAGTACGACGTCATCGGTTTCGACCCGCGCGGCGTGGGCGCGAGCAGGCCCGCGCTGGACTGCAGGCCCGGACACTTCGCGCCGGTCCGCCCCGACACCCTGCCCAGCACCCCCGCCATCGAGCGGGCCAACCTCGACCGGGCCCGGTCCTTCGCCACGGCGTGCGGCGAGAAGTACGCCGACCTGCTGCCGTTCATCGACACGATCAGCGCGGTCCGTGACATGGACGCGATCCGTGCCGCGCTCGGCGCCAAGAAGATCAACTACTTCGGGTACTCCTACGGCACCTACCTGGGCGCCGTCTACGCGAAGCTCTACCCGCAGCGCGTGCGCCGTCTGGTGCTCGACTCCGTCGTCGACCCCGGCGGTGTCTGGTACGAGGACAACATCGGGCAGGACTACGCCTTCGACGCCCGCCACCGGGCCTTCCTGGCCTGGGTCGCCAAGCACGACGCCACCTACCGGCTCGGCACCGACCCGGCTCGCGTCGAGGCGAAGTGGTACGCGATGCGCAGGGCGCTCGCCGCGAAGCCCGCCGACAAGAAGGTGGGCGCCTCCGAGCTGGAGGACACCTTCATCCCGGGCGGCTACTACAACGGCTACTGGCCCCGTCTCGCCACGGCCTTCGCGGCGTACGCCGACAAGAAGGAGACGGCCCCGCTCCTCGCGGCCTACAAGAAGATCGGCGCCAAGGACGCCTCGGACGGCAACGGCTACAGCATCTACACCGCGGTGCAGTGCCGTGACGTGTCCTGGCCGCGCGACTGGAACCAGTGGCGCAAGGACAACTGGGCCGCCTACGGCAAGGCGCCCTTCATGGTCTGGAACAACGCCTGGTACAACGCTCCGTGCGCGTTCTGGCCGACGAGCGCGCTGCGGCCGGTGGACATCTCCAACACGGCCCTGCCGCCGACGCTGGTCTTCCAGGCCACCGACGACGCCGCCACCCCGTATCAGGGCGGCGTGACGGTCCATCACCAGCTGTTCGGCTCCAGCCTGGTGGTCGAGCAGGGCGGCGGCAACCACGGGATCACGCTGAGCGGCAACGCCTGCCTGGACAAGTACCTGGCGGCGTACCTCACCGACGGCACGGTGCCGCGCGGCAGCGGTGAGGCCGACGCGGTGTGCGAGAAGCTGCCCGACCCGGAGCCGCTCGGCACGAGGGCGGCCTCCGCCACCGCGCAGGGCTCGACACTGCACGGACTGCTCGGCCCCCGCGGCTGAGCACCGCCGGACACCCGTCGGGGGCGTTGTCACACCCGTGGTCCACCATGGACGCATGAGTGGACCGACCCGCATCCCCGCCCCCGACGGGGTCGCCCCCGCCGCCGCGTACTCGCATGTCGTCCTCGGCAGCGGCCGCTTCGTGGCGGTCTCGGGCCAGCTCGCCCTGGACGAGGACGGCAGGCTCGTCGGCGAGGGCGACCCGGCGGCGCAGGCCCGCCAGGTCTTCGAGAACCTGCGCCGCTGCCTGGCCGCCGCCGACGCGACCTTCGACGACGTCGTCAAACTCACCTACTTCGTCACGGACATGGCCCACATGCCGGCCGTCCGCGCCGCCCGGGACGCCCACATACCCGCGGACCGCCTGCCGGCCGCCTCCGCGGTCCAGGTCGCCGCGCTGATCGGCCCCGAGTTCCTGATGGAGATCGAGGCGTACGCGGTGCTCGGCGGATGAGCGGCGTCCTCGTCCGGGAGATGAACCTCGCGGACTGCGACCGGGTGGCGGAGATCCGCGTCCGCGGCTGGCGGACCGCCTACCGGGGCCTGATGCCCTCGTCGTACCTCGACGCGCTCAGCGTCGCGGAGGACGCGGCGCGACGGCGCGCTCGCTTCGGGCAGGGCGGCGGCACCGTGGTGAACCTGGTCGCGGAACAGGCGGGCGAGGTGGTCGGCTGGGCCTGCCACGGCCCGTACCGCGACGGCGAAGTCCTCGCCACGGACGTCGAGTTGTACGCGATCTACGTCGACCCGGACCGGACGGGCTCCGGCGTGGGACGCGCGCTGCTGCGGGCGTCGGCCGAGCGCTGTGCCGCCGCCGGGTACGAGCGGATGCTGTTGTGGGTGCTCAAGGAGAACTCCGCGGCCCGCGGGTTCTACGAGCACGCCGGCTTCGGCCCCGACGGCGCCGAGGAGCCGTTCGAGGCGGGCGGGGTCGAGGTGCCCGAGGTCCGCTACGCCGGGGCGCTCACCGGCCTCCCCGCACCGGTACCGTCGCGCACCGGTGCCGACGCCGGTGCCCCCGCGGACGCCGATGCGGTCACCGGCGTCCCCCCGGAGGGCTCCGCGGTCTGACCCCCGAAGGGCCCCGCGCTCCGACGCGGGGCGGCCCCCGGGAGGGCTGCCGCGGATCGGCTCCGCCGGACCCCTCACCGGTTCCGGGCGCTCTCCCCCGAAGTGCGTGCCGGCCTCGGGACCGGCGGGGAAGCACCGGCGGACGGGGGAACGGCGGCAGGCGGAGAGGTGGCGGCAGGCGGGGGCCGGCCTACGGGCAAACGGCGACAGCGCGGCGGTGTCGTGTCACCGGGGCAGCCGGCCCAGCGCCCGCACCGCCTGCTCGGCGAGGACCGGGTGTGCGAGCGCGTCGTTCAGCACGGGTCTCGCGCGGACGTCCCCCAGCTCGCCCAAGCCCTCCACGCAGGCCAGGGCGACGGCGCGGTACGGATCGTGCGGGCCCAGCCGCCGCCGCAACGTGGTGATCAGCGCGGGCACGGCCTCGGGGGCGCGCAGCGCGACCAGCAGCCGCACCGGATGCAGGGCGTAGGCGACGCGCAGCTCGTTGGTCGCGAGCGCCGCCGCCGCGCGCGCGGTGCGCGGGTCACCGAGCAGCGCGAGCGCGTGGGCCGCGGACGCGCAGCGCCGTGGTTCGCGGTGGTTGAGCAGCAGGACGAGCGCCTCGAAGGCCCGCCGGTCCCCGGCGGCCCCGAGCCGGAAGGCCGCCAGCTCCCGCGCCCACAGCGGCTGTCCCGGTTCGGTCAGCGCCGCCGCCAGCACGTCGAGGTCCTCGGTCGCCAGGAGCCGGCCGTACGCCGAAGAGGCCCCCGCCTCGGTCCGTAGACGCTCCGTGAGTGATCGCAACTCCTCGTCCATGCCGCCGAGACTAGAGGCGACACCTCGACGGGGGGACGTACATCACCAACTCAGGGGCTGGCGCGCTCGTTACCGGCGGGTTAAGCTCAGACGAGCGAGTTACCCACTCGTGTGTACCTCAGGGCGGCCTGGTGACGCAGCCGCCGTGAGAGCAGTCGGTTCGGTGCTTCAGGCACCGCAGTACGACACGGCTCCGGGACAGGGCCGGTCGGCTCCACCGTTCACCGGGCGACCCATCGCGGTCTCCCGGACCGGACGGAACCGGGCCTGTGCGTTCGTCGGCCCGGCACCACCCGCAATGCTCCGCACCCCGTGCGCTCCGTCGCGCATCCGTGCGTCCTCTCCTCAGTCGTCACCCTCATCTGGAGTCCCGCGATGGCCGCTCCCCAGTCCGACCTTCCTCTGTCCCCTCTCAAGACCGTCGCCGTCGTCGGCCTCGGCACCATGGGCACCGGCATCGCCGAGGTGCTCGCCCGGGCCGGACGCGAGGTCGTCGGCATCGACATCAGCGAGGCCGCGGCCGTCCAGGCCGTCACCGCGCTCGAAGCCTCCACCGCCCGCGCCGTGCGGCGCGAACGCCTCACCGAGCAGGAGCGGGCGGACGTCCTCGCCCGCTTCCGCACCTCCACCGACCTCGCCGCCGCGGCCGACGCCGACCTGGTCATCGAGGTGACCCCGGAGTCGTACGACATCAAGCAGCAGGTCTTCCGCGCGCTGGACGGCATCGTGCGCCCGGACACCGTCCTGGCCACCGGCACCAACGCCCTCTCGGTGACACGGCTGGCGGCCGACTCGGCCCACCCCGAGCGCGTCCTCGGCCTGCACTTCTTCAATCCGGCGCCCGCGATGAAGCTCGTCGAGGTGGTCTCCTCCGTGCTGACCGCGCCCGCGGCGGTCGGCGCCGTCACCAACCTCGCCCTCGACCTGGGCAAGGAGCCCGTCGCGGTCGGCGACCGCCCCGGCTTCGTCGCCGACGGACTGCTCTTCGGCTACCTGAACCAGGCGGCCGCGATGTACGAGGCGAAGTACGCCTCCCGCGAGGACATCGACGCCGCGATGCGGCTCGGCTGCGGCCTGCCCATGGGCCCGCTCGCCCTGCTCGACCTGATCGGCGTCGACACGGCCCGTACGGTCCTGGAGGCCATGTACGCCGAGTCCCGCGACCGGCTGCACGCCCCCGCGCCCATCCTCAAGCAGCTCAGCGAGGCGGGCCTGACCGGCCGGAAGTCGGGTCGCGGCTTCTACTCCTACGAGGCGCCCGGCAGCGCGAGCGTCGTGCGGGACGCGCTGACCCCCCTCTCCGGCGGCACCGGCACGCCGGGCCGTCCGGTCCGCTCGGTCGGTGTCGCGGGCTCCGGGACGATGGCGTCCGGCATCGCCGAGGTCTTCGCGAAGGCCGGCCACGAGGTCGTCCTGGCCGCCCGCAGCGAGGAGAAGGCGCAGGCCGCCAAGGCCCGGATCGGCAAGTCGCTGGCGCGGTCGGTCGACAAGGGCCGGATGACCGCCGAGGCCGCCGCGAGCACCCTGGACCTGATCACGCCGTCGGGTTCGTACGACTCCTTCGCCGAGGTCGATCTCGCCCTGGAGGCGGTGGCCGAGGACCTGGAGGTCAAGCAGCAGCTGTTCGCGGTCTTCGACAAGGTCTGCAAGCCCGGCGCGATCCTCGCGACCACGACCTCCTCGCTGCCCGTCGTGGCCTGCGCCCGCGCCACCTCGCGCCCGCAGGACGTGATCGGCATGCACTTCTTCAACCCGGCCCCGGCGATGAAGCTGGTCGAGGTGGTCCGGACCGTCCTGACCGCGGACGACGTGCACGCCACGGTCCGCGAGCTGTGCGAGAAGATCCGCAAGCACCCGGTGGACTGCGGCGACCGCGCCGGATTCATCGTGAACGCGCTGCTCTTCCCGTACCTGAACAACGCGGTCAAGATGGTCCAGGAGCACTACGCGACGCTGGACGACATCGACGCGGCGATGAAGCTCGGCGGCGGGTACCCGATGGGCCCCTTCGAGCTCCTGGACGTGGTGGGCCTGGACGTCTCCCTGGCCATCGAGAAGGTGCTGCACCGGGAGTTCCGTGACCCGGGCCTCGCCCCGGCGCCGCTCCTGGAGCATCTGGTGGCCGCGGGCTGCCTCGGCCGCAAGACGGGCCGCGGCTTCCGCGAATATGCCCGCCGCTGACCGTCCCGGCGACCGGTCCGCGGACAGCGCCGACTGGGGCGGACTGCTCGACCCGACCGGAAACCCCCCGCCCGTCGAGGGTGGGGGGATCACCGGACTTGCACGTTCTCCTGCGCGGATGCAGTACGTTCGGGTCATGTCCCAGCCCGCCAGGTCCCCACGTACACCGGCCACGCCCGACGCACCGGAGAGTGCCGCCGGCAGCCGCGCCGCCGCGCAACGGCTCAAGATGCGACGGGAACTGGCGGCCTCGGCCATGGAGCTGTTCGCGACCAAGGGCTACGAGGCGACCACCGTCGACGAGATCGCGGCCCGGGCCGGGGTCGCCCGCCGCACCTTCTTCCGCCACTTCCGTTCCAAGGAAGAGGCGATCTTCCCCGACCACGACGACACCCTGATCCGCGCCGAGGCGGTCCTCGACGCGGCGCCCGCGCACGAGCACCCCCTGGACACGGTGTGCCGCGGCATCAAGGAAGTCATGAAGATGTACGCGGCCCAGCCCGAGATCTCCGTCTCGCGCTACAAACTGACCCGCGAGGTACCCACGCTCCGGGAGGCCGAGATCGCCTCCGTCGCCCGCTACGAGCGGCTCTTCACCCGCTACCTCCTCGGTCACTTCGACGAGCACGCCCACGACGACGACGCCAACGACGATCCGCTGCTCGCGGAGGTCGCCGCGTCCGCCGTGGTCACGGCGCACAACCACGTCCTGCGGCGCTGGCTGCGGGCCGGCGGCCAGGGCGACGTGGAGACGCAGCTCGACCACGCCTTCGCCATCGTCCGACGGACGTTCGGGACCGGTATCGGCGCCGGGCGGGACACCTCGCCGCGCACAGCGCCCGCGAGCTCCTTCACGGAGGGGGACGTCCTGGTGACCGTGGCCCGGGTCGACGCCCCCCTCGACCAGGTGATGCGCACGATCGAGCAGGCGCTGCGCGACCGCCCCCAGGGTTCGTAGAACCGGCGGAACCCGCGGAAGAGTGGGTCCCGCCCGTTCCGGGGACGGGCCTTCCCCGGTGGCTCTCCCGGGGGCGGCCCGCCACCGCGTCCGGTGTTCCGAGGTCCGTGACCTCACACCCCGCGCCCCACGGCGTCCGCACCCCGCGCCGCCCCCGGCGACGCACCTGGCAACGCCCCCGCCACCGTCACCCGATCGGCGGAGCGCCGGAGCGGGTGTCCGGGCCGCTCGCCGCCGCGGAAACTCCCTCACTCGCGTGGCACTCCGGGCCCCGGGACGACACTCTCCGCACCCGTCGTGTCACCCTCCGCCTCCTGCGGACCATCCGTCGACCGCCTCGCCGTCACCTCGCCGCGCCCCCCATTCCCGGGCGAGAGCCGGTCACACCCCCTCCGAACAGGGGTTTTGATCGATCATCGGGTTGCCTGATCGATCATCGCTCACGTGGTGCGTAAAGATTTCACCTGAGCGCAACTCATGGCACTCCGTGCCTTGCCAGGTGACACGGCGTGCCATACGTTGAGGGTGTCCGGGCGGCCGGCGTGCAGAGATCCCTCGTACGCCGGCTGTCCCCGCACACCCCTGGTGAGCGCGCCCGGACGCCTGCGTCACAGGCACCCTCCCGCGCCGACAAGGCGCTGCCACCGCACCACCTCCGCCGAACCGACGGCACACCCCTCACCTCAAGCAGCAGCACCGACGTAACCCCAGCGTCTTCCCTCGGACGCGTACCGCCGGAGGCAACACCGTGAAGGAAATCCTGGACGCGATCCAGTCGCCGGAATCCACGTCCGCCGACTTCGCCGCTCTTCCGCTCCCCGAGTCCTACCGTGCCGTCACCGTGCACAAGGACGAGACGGAGATGTTCGCCGGGCTCAGCACCCGCGACAAGGACCCCCGCAAGTCGATCCACCTGGACGACGTGCCGGTGCCGGAGCTCGGCCCCGGCGAGGCCCTGGTGGCCGTCATGGCCTCCTCGGTCAACTACAACTCCGTGTGGACCTCGATCTTCGAGCCGATGTCGACCTTCGGCTTCCTGGAGCGCTACGGGCGGCTCAGCGAGCTCACCAAGCGCCACGACCTGCCGTACCACGTCATCGGCTCCGACCTCGCGGGCGTGGTGCTGCGCACCGGTCCCGGCGTGAACTCCTGGAAGCCCGGAGACGAGGTCGTCGCGCACTGCCTCTCGGTCGAGCTGGAGTCCTCGGACGGCCACAACGACACGATGCTCGACCCCGAGCAGCGGATCTGGGGCTTCGAGACCAACTTCGGCGGCCTCGCCGAGATCGCGCTCGTCAAGTCCAACCAGCTCATGCCGAAGCCCGACCACCTGAGCTGGGAGGAGGCCGCGGCCCCGGGTCTCGTCAACTCCACCGCGTACCGCCAGCTGGTGTCGAGGAACGGCGCCGGCATGAAGCAGGGCGACAACGTGCTCATCTGGGGCGCGAGCGGCGGGCTCGGCTCGTACGCCACCCAGTTCGCGCTCGCCGGCGGCGCCAACCCCATCTGCGTCGTCAGCAGCGAGCAGAAGGCGGACATCTGCCGCTCGATGGGCGCCGAGGCGATCATCGACCGCAACGCCGAGGGCTACAAGTTCTGGAAGGACGAGTCCACCCAGGACCCGAAGGAGTGGAAGCGCTTCGGCAAGCGCATCCGCGAGTTCACCGGGGGCGAGGACATCGACATCGTCTTCGAGCACCCCGGCCGCGAGACCTTCGGCGCGAGCGTCTACGTCACCCGCAAGGGCGGCACCATCACCACCTGCGCCTCGACCTCGGGCTACATGCACGAGTACGACAACCGCTACCTGTGGATGTCGCTGAAGCGGATCATCGGCTCGCACTTCGCGAACTACCGCGAGGCCTGGGAGGCCAACCGGCTCGTCGCCAAGGGCAAGATCCACCCCACGCTCTCCAAGGTCTACTCCCTGGAGGACACCGGGCAGGCCGCCTACGACGTGCACCGCAACCTCCACCAGGGCAAGGTCGGTGTGCTCACCCTGGCGCCCCGTGAGGGCCTGGGTGTGCGCGACGAGGAGAAGCGCGCGCAGCACATCGACGCCATCAACCGCTTCCGGAACGTCTGAGGTCACCAGATGACAGAGCGTCAGCGTCAGAAGGACCGGCCGTGGCTCATGCGCACGTACGCCGGTCACTCCACGGCCGAGGCGTCCAACGAGCTGTACCGGCGCAACCTCGCCAAGGGCCAGACCGGCCTGTCGGTCGCGTTCGACCTGCCGACCCAGACCGGCTACGACCCCGACCACGTCCTCGCCCGCGGCGAGGTCGGCCGGGTCGGGGTTCCGGTCTCGCACCTCGGTGACATGCGCCGTCTGTTCCAGGACATCCCCCTGGACCAGATGAACACCTCGATGACCATCAACGCCACCGCCATGTGGCTGCTGGCGCTCTATCAGGTCGTCGCCGAGGAGCAGGGTGTGGACATCACCACGCTCCAGGGGACGACGCAGAACGACATCGTGAAGGAGTACCTCTCGCGCGGGACGCACGTCTTCCCGCCGGGGCCCTCGCTCCGTCTGACGACGGACATGATCGCGTACACGGTCTCCCACATCCCCAGGTGGAACCCGATCAACATCTGCTCGTACCACCTCCAGGAGGCCGGTGCCACGCCGGTCCAGGAGATCGCGTACGCGATGTCGACGGCCGTCGCGGTGCTGGACGCCGTCCGCGACTCGGGGCAGGTGCCCCCGGAGAAGTTCGGCGACGTCGTCGCCCGCATCTCCTTCTTCGTGAACGCGGGGGTCCGGTTCATCGAGGAGATGTGCAAGATGCGCGCGTTCGGGCGCATCTGGGACGAGGTCACGCGCGAGCGGTACGGCATCCAGGACCCGAAGCAGCGCCGCTTCCGCTACGGCGTCCAGGTCAACTCCCTCGGGCTGACCGAGGCCCAGCCGGAGAACAACGTCCAGCGGATCGTGCTGGAGATGCTGGCCGTGACGCTCTCGAAGGACGCCCGCGCGCGGGCCGTGCAGCTTCCCGCCTGGAACGAGGCGCTGGGCCTGCCCCGGCCCTGGGACCAGCAGTGGTCGCTGCGCATCCAGCAGGTCCTGGCCCACGAGAGCGACCTGCTGGAGTACGAGGACATCTTCGAGGGCTCGCACGTCATCGAGGCCAAGGTGGCCTCCCTGGTCGAGGAGTCGCTCGCCGAGATGGACCGGATCGAGGAGATGGGCGGCGCGATGGCCGCCGTCGAGTCCGGCTATCTCAAGTCGCAGCTCGTCTCCTCGCACGCCGAGCGCCGGGCGCGGATCGAGGGCGGCGACGAGAAGATAGTCGGCGTCAACATCTACGAGTCGACGGAGCCCAACCCGCTCACCGCCGATCTGGACGCGGCGATCCAGACCGTCGACCCCGCGGTCGAGGCCCGGGTCGTCGCCGCACTCGGGCAGTGGCGCGACACCCGCTACCAGCCGCCCTTCAACCACCCGCGCCCCTGCAAGGCGCTGGAGCGGCTGAAGGAGGCGGCCAAGGGCACCGACAACCTCATGGAGGCCACCCTGGAGTGCGCCCGCGCCGGGGTCACGACCGGCGAGTGGTCCGGGGCCCTGCGCGAGGTCTTCGGCGAGTTCCGCGCACCGACCGGCGTCTCCTCGGCGCCCGTCGCGGTCACCGCCGAGGAGGGCACCGCGCTGGCGCTGGTGCGCCGGCGGGTCGAGGAGACCGCCCGGGAACTCGGTGTGGGCAAGCTCCGCTTCCTGGTCGGCAAGCCGGGTCTTGACGGGCACTCCAACGGCGCCGAGCAGATCGCCGTGCGGGCCCGTGACGCCGGGTTCGAGGTGGTCTACCAGGGCATCCGGCTGACGCCCGAACAGATCGTGGACGCCTCCGTCGCCGAGGACGTGCACGCCGTGGGCCTGTCCATCCTGTCCGGCTCGCACGCCCAGCTGGTGCCCGACGTGCTGGACCGGCTGCGCGAGGCCGGCGCCCCCGACATCCCGGTGATCGCGGGCGGGATCATCCCGAACGCCGACGCCGAACAGCTGCGAGCCGCCGGAGTGGCCGCGGTCTTCACCCCGAAGGACTTCGACATCACGGGAATCATCGGCCGTATCGTCGACGAGATCCGGAAAGCGAACAAGCTCGACCCCCTGGAGGTCCCCGCATGACAACGCCCGTCAACCGCCTTCGTCCGCGGCGGTCCTGCCTGGCCGTGCCCGGCTCGAACCCGCGCTTCCTGGAGAAGGCCCAGGGCCTCCCCGCGGACCAGGTCTTCCTCGACCTGGAGGACGCCTGCGCCCCGCTGGCCAAGCCCGACGCGCGGCACACGATCGTGAAGTTCCTCAACGAGGGCGACTGGACCGGCAAGACGCGGGTCGTACGGGTGAACGACTGGACGACGCACTGGACGTACCGCGACGTCGTCACGGTCGTCGAGGGCGCGGGCCAGAACCTCGACTGCATCATGCTGCCGAAGGTCCAGGACGCCCAGCAGGTCGTGGCCCTCGACCTGCTGCTGACCCAGATCGAGAAGACGATGGGCTTCGAGGTCGGGAAGATCGGCATCGAGGCGCAGATCGAGAACGCGAAGGGCCTGGTGAACGTCGACGAGATCGCCGCCGCCTCGCCGCGCGTGGAGACCATCATCTTCGGCCCCGCCGACTTCATGGCGTCGATCAACATGAAGTCGCTCGTCGTCGGCGAGCAGCCTCCCGGGTACCCGGCGGACGCGTACCACTACATCCTGATGCGCATCCTGATGGCCGCGCGGACACACGACCTCCAGGCGATCGACGGCCCCTATCTGCAGATCCGCAACCAGGAGGGGTACCGCGAGGTCGCCGGGCGCGCCGCCGCCCTCGGTTTCGACGGCAAGTGGGTGCTGCACCCCGACCAGGTGGCCGCGGCCAACGAGATCTTCTCGCCCTCCCAGGAGGACTTCGACCACGCCGAGCTGATCCTCGACGCATACGAGTACTACACGTCCGAGGCGGGCGGCAAGAAGGGCTCCGCGATGCTCGGTGACGAGATGATCGACGAGGCCAGCCGCAAGATGGCACTGGTGATCTCCGGCAAGGGCCGGGCGGCCGGCATGCAGCGCACCAGCAAGTTCGAAGCTCCGGAGGCCTGAGCACCATGCAGTTCGGACGCACGTACGAAGAGTTCGAGGTCGGTGCGGTCTACAAGCACTGGCCCGGCAAGACGGTCACCGAGTACGACGACCATCTCTTCTGCCTTCTGACCATGAACCACCACCCCCTCCACCTGGACACGAACTACGCGGAGCGGACGACGGACTTCGGCCGCAACGTCGTCGTGGGGAACTACGTCTACTCGCTGCTGCTCGGCATGTCGGTCCCCGACGTGTCCGGGAAGGCGATCGCGAACCTGGAGATCGAGTCGCTCCGGCATGTGGCGCCGACCTTCCACGGCGACACGATCTACGGCGAGACGACCGTCCTGGACAAGACGCCCTCCCGGTCGAAGAGCGACCGCGGGATCGTCCATGTCGAGACCAAGGGCTACAAGCAGGACGGCACGCTCGTCTGCGTGTTCCGCCGCAAGGTGATGGTCCCCACCGAGACGTACATCAAGGAGCGCGGCGGCGAGCAGCCGGGCCGCCCGGAGCCGACCGCCCCCGCGGAGAAGAAGACGGAGAAGTAGCCATGGCGCGACTCGCCCAGACCGCCGGTCTGACCGACGTCCAGCAGGAGATCCTCTCCACGGTCCGCGACTTCGTGGACAAGGAGATCATCCCGGTCGCCACCGAGCTGGAGCACCGCGACGAGTACCCGCAGCAGATCGTCGACGGCCTGAAGGAACTGGGCCTGTTCGGCCTGATGATCCCCGAGGAGTACGGGGGCCTCGGGGAGTCGCTCCTCACCTACGCGCTGTGCGTCGAGGAGATCGCCCGCGGCTGGATGTCGGTCTCCGGCATCATCAACACGCACTTCATCGTGGCGTACATGCTCAAGCAGCACGGCACCCAGGAGCAGAAGGACCACTTCCTGCCCCGGATGGCGCTGGGCGAGGTGCGGGGCGCGTTCTCGATGTCGGAGCCGGCGCTCGGCTCGGACGTGTCGGCGATCTCGTCCAAGGCGGTCCGGGACGGCGACGAGTACGTCCTGAACGGTCAGAAGATGTGGCTGACCAACGGCGGCTCGTCGACGCTGGTGGCCGTGCTCGTGCGCAGCGACGAGGGCCACCCGGAGGGCACCGCGCCGCACAAGTCGATGACGACCTTCCTGGTGGAGAAGGAGCCCGGCTTCGGCGAGGTGCGTCCCGGGCTCACCATCCCCGGGAAGATCGACAAGATGGGCTACAAGGGCGTCGACACCACCGAGCTCATCATGGACGGACTGCGAGTTCCGGCCGATCGGGTGCTCGGCGGGTCCACGGGCCGAGGGTTTTACCAAATGATGGACGGAGTCGAGGTCGGTCGCGTGAACGTGGCGGCCCGTGGCTGCGGCGTCGCTCAGCGTGCCTTCGAACTGGGCGTCTCGTATGCCCAGCAGCGTCACACTTTCGGCAAGCCCATCGCCCAGCACCAGGCCATCCAGTTCAAGCTGGCGGAGATGGCCACCAAGGTCGAGGCGGCCCATGCGATGATGGTGAACGCGGCCCGCAAAAAGGACTCCGGGGAACGAAACGACCTCGAAGCGGGCATGGCGAAGTACCTGGCGTCCGAATACTGCAAGGAAGTCGTCGAGGACGCCTTCCGGATCCACGGCGGCTACGGCTTCTCGAAGGAGTACGAGATCGAGCGTCTCTACCGGGAGGCGCCGATGCTGCTGATCGGCGAAGGCACCGCCGAGATCCAGAAAATGATCATCGGCCGCCGACTGCTCGAAGAGTATCGACTCCAGGGCTAGACCGGGCTGGATGTCCTGGTTCGGGGTGTTTTCTTCGAGAAGAAGATCACACCCCGTCAACACTCTTGGGCCGCCGACTCGGCTTCCTGGCTTGCCCAGTTGTGGTCAACGACCGGTACGATCCCGGGAAAGCCGCCGTCCCCCGTTCCAGCGCGGCATCATCCGCTACGAAGGTCATCCATGCCCCACAGCCAAACCTCTGCACCTCGCGACAGCCTGGTCGGCGTACGCCTTGCGCGCGGAGCATCGCCGTGGCTTCTCCCGACCGTTGCCACCGCAGCACTCAGCCTGGCCCGCTCGCGCCGCTCCGGCGCCGCCAAGGCCGTGGCCGTACCCGCCACCGCGCTCGCGGCGGGCATGCTGTGGTTCTTCCGCGACCCCGAGCGTGAGATCGCCCAGGGCCGTGTCATCTCGCCCGCCGACGGTGTGGTGCAGAGCATCATGCCCTGGAAGGACGGGCGCACCCGCGTCGCGATCTTCATGAGCCCGCTCAACGTGCATGTCAACCGTGCGCCGCTCTCCGGCACGGTGACCTCGGTCGAGCACATCCCCGGTGGGTTCGTTCCGGCGTTCAACAAGGAGAGCGAGAACAACGAGCGTGTCGTCTGGCACTTCGACACCGAGCTCGGCGACATCGAGATGATCCAGATCGCCGGAGCCGTCGCCCGTCGTATCGTTCCTTATGTACCCCGGGGCACGAAGGTCGAGCAGGGCGAGCGGATCGGCCTGATCCGTTTCGGCTCGCGTGTCGACATCTACCTCCCCGAGGGCGTCGAGGTCGATGTGGAAGTCGGTCAGAAGACCGTGGCTGGGGTGACTCGAATTGACCGTGATTGATCCCGATACACAGGCCGGCTGGGTGCCGGAGGCCGACGAGGCGGACGACGAGGAGGAGATGCCCCTCTCTCTCCGCCTCTCGATAGCGGACACCCTCACCCTCGGCAACGCCACGTGCGGCTTCATGGCGGTGTACTTCACCACCACCGGCATCCTGATCCCGCACCTCACCGGCAGCCAGGAGTCGGGCATGGCGCGGCACAGCGCCGCCACGGCCGTCATCCTGATGCTCTGCGCCGCGGTCTTCGACCTGTTCGACGGCCTGGTGGCGAGGAAACTGCGCTCCTCCCCCATGGGCGCGGAACTCGACAACCTGTCGGACCTGATCAGCTTCGGCCTCGCTCCGGCCTACTTCGTGCTGGTCTACGGCATGGTCGCGGACGACGCGCACCAGAGAGTGGCCGCGGTCGGCGCGATCGTGGTGCTGCTGGCGGTCGTACTGCGACTGGCGCGCTTCTCCTGCGTGACGGTCAAGGACGGCACGTTCCAGGGCATGCCGTCGCCGTTCGGCGCGCTGACGGTGGTCTCGATCGTGCTGCTGGAGCTCCCCTTCGTCGCCACGCTCATGGCGATCATCGGGACCGCGTGGCTCATGGTGAGCCGGGTCGAGTACCCGAAGCCGCGGGGCCGCCTCGCGGTGGCGATGCTCTCCTGGATCGTCCTGAGCATGGGCATGCTGGCGGCCTGGGCCTTCGACGCTCCGGGCGGACAGCTGCTCCTGCAGACCGGGTGCGCGCTGCAGCTGGTCCTCGGCGCGGTGATCCCCCTCTTCGCCACGGCCCGCAGGGTGAACAACTTCCGCGACAACCGTCGCGAGGCGCGGGCGGCACAGCTCCCGTAACACCCCGCCGGACCCCGTACGCCCCCGAAGGGCCCCGAACCGACCGGTTCGGGGCCCTTCGTCGCGGGCGGACGCCCTCGGTGGCGGGCGCGGGCCGTCAGCCGCCCGGGGTGTAGCCCTCGGCCACCGCGGAGGCGGCGGCCGGCCGGACGACCTTCATCCCGCCCACGGCGTTCTTGTCGGGCTGCAGGATGACGCTCTCCTTCGAGGAGGGGGCCTCCGGGTCGGTGAAGTCCTGGGTGATCCCGAAGCCCGGGTCGAACGCGTTGATCGTCAGCAGCGCCTTGTCGACGCCCTCCCGGGTGAGGTCCTTCCCGGCGCAGGCCTTCTTGAGGGCCTCGCCGAACGCGAGGGCGGCGGTCCAGCCGGCCACCACACCGTTGTCCAGGGAGTCCTTCGGGTAGGCGGCCTTGTAGTCCGCGACCAGCTTCTTGGCCTGCGGGGTGTCCGCGCCGATGGGCAGCGAGGGCGAGGCGACCCAGTAGTTCTTCATCAGGGCGGGGCCCGCCTGGGTGGCGAGCAGCTGCGGCGCGAAGGCCGAGTTGTTCCCGATGATCGGCACGTCGAACCTGCCCGCAGCCGCGACCCCGACGAGCGAGGCGGCCTGGCGCGGGCCCGCGCTGATCACGATCGCCTTCACCCCGGCCTGCTTCAGCGCGGCGACCTGGCCGGTCATGTCGTTGTCGGTCGGTTTGATCTTCTGCTCGACGACGGTGAGCCCGGACTTCTCGGCCATGTACTTCGAACCGGCCAGGGCGTTCTCGCCGTAGTCGCCCTCGAAGTACACGTGGCCGACCTTGTCGCCCTTCTTCAGGCCCTTCTCCTTCATCAGGAAGTCGAGGGCGTTGATCGTCTCGATGTCGTACGTGGAGCCGATGACCCGGATGTACGGGCTGCCGAGCAGGTTGGCCGACCAGGCCTGGGGCAGCACCAGGCCCTTGTCCCGGCCGTCCACGCGCTGCTTGACGGCGGCCACGAACGGCGAGCCGATGAACTGGGTGAACCCGAGCACCTTGGGCTCCAGCTCGGTGTATCCGGAGACCGCCTTCTGCGGGTCGTAGCCGTGGTCGCGGACGGTGAGCGCCAGCCGGTAGCCGCACACACCGCCGGCCGCGTTGGTCTGCTTCACATAGAGCTGCTGGGCCTGCGTGACACTCTTGCCGAGGGTCGCGTAGACGCCCGTCATGTCGGTGAGCACGCCGAGCGTGACGGTCTTCCCGGAGACGCCCTCACCGGTCTTGACGCCACCCGCCGCCTCCTTGTCGTCCTTGGCCTTGGAACTGCATCCGGCCAGGACGAGCAGGACCGCGAGCGCGCCCGCGACCGCCTTCGCCGCGGGTGCCCCCGGCCTCCGTGCCATGCGCATGGTCATCTTTCCTCCCCTGGGTTGGGCCTGCCGCGACGCCGGGCGGCCACGCTGACCAGACCGCCGGGCAGGAAGAGCACCGCCGCCACGACGGCGGCGCCGTACAGGTACCGGGCCGCCTCGCCCGGCGCGATTCCGCCGGTGCCCGGGTCCGAGACCAGGGGCAGGGCGTCGCTGTAGTGGGTCAGCAGCTGGGGCAGCAGGGAGACGAAGGCCGCCCCGACCACCGCCCCGGCGACCGAGCCGAGACCACCGATGACGATCATGGCGAGGTAGTCGAGCGAGAGCGTGATCCCGAAGTAGTCGGGCACCGTGCGCTGGAAGACCAGCGCGAGCAGCACCCCGGCCAGCCCCGCGTACATCGAGGACAGGACGAAGACCCCGGCGCGGTACCGGGCGACCGGGACTCCGATCACCCCCGCCGCGATCCGGTGGTCACGGATCGCGTTCAGGGCCCGGCCCGGGCGGCCGCGCAGCACCCCGCGGGCGAACAGCGCGCCCACGAGGAGCAGCAGGAGTCCCACGTACCAGAGCTTCTCGGCGGAGCCGAAGGGTACGGCGGCGACGACGGTCTCGCGGTCGTCGAAGGTCAGCCCGAACAGGCTCAGCGGCGGTACGTCGCGGCCGTTGAAGCCGCCCGTGAGATCACCCGCGTTGAACAGCACGTGCTGACCGATGAAGATCAGCGCGAGGGTCGCGATGCCCAGATAGGCGCCGCGCAGCCGGCCGGCGATGGGGCTGAAGAGGCCTCCCGCGAGACCGGCGACCGCGACCGCGAGCACGGCGGCCAGCCAGGTCGGCAGCCCCAGACCGGTCAGTCCGTCGCTCCCGTCGGCGGCGAACACGCAGTAGCCGTAGGCGCCCACCGCGAGGAAGAACGCGTGGCCCATGGAGAGCTGCCCGGTCGCGCCGGTCAGCAGGTTGATACCGATCGCGCCGATCGCCGCCGCCATCGTGAACAGGCCCGCCTGGAGCCAGAAGCGTTCGAGGTAGAAGGGCAGACCCAGCAGCAGGACGGCGCATCCGGCGAGGACGTACACCCGGCCGTGCGGGAGCCGGAGGGTGCGGCGGCGCGCGGGCCGGGGCTCGTCGGCCGTCTCTTCGCGGGCGAGGACCTCAGACACGGGCGAGCTCCTTCGTACCGAACAGCCCGGCGGGCCGGATGAGCAGGATCGCGACCATCACCACATAGGGCGCGAGGTCTCCGAGACCGCGCCCGAGGAAGCTGAGATCGCTCTGGTAGCCGGTGGCGAGGGACTCGGTGACGCCGACGAGCAGGCCGCCCACGAGCGCGCCCGTCGTCGAGTCGAGGCCGCCGAGGATCGCCGCGGGGAACGCCTTGAGCGCGGCGAGGGAGGTGGCACGTTCCAGTCCGGGCGTCGGGAAGACGGTGAGGAACAGCGCCGCGACCGCGGCCAGTCCCCCGGCGACCGCCCAGGCGCCGAGCGACACCCGGCGCAGCCGCACGCCCATCAGGGCCGCGGTCTCGGGGCTCTCGGCGGCCGCGCGCATCGCCACGCCCCAGGACGTGTAGCGGAAGGCCAGCAGGAACGCCGTGATGAGCAGGGTCGCGGCGGCGAACGCGGCGATCCGGGTGTGCGCGAGGGAGACCGGCCCGACGGTGAGCACGGCGTCCCCCCACGGGTCGCCGGGGCTCAGGACGTTCGTGCCGATGCGGCGGGTCAGTTCCGTGGTGAGCAGGATGTCGACGCCGATGGTGACGATGGCGAGGACACTGTGGTCGGTGCCCCGGTAGCGGCGCATCACCAGGAACTCGACGGCGGCGCCGACCAGCGCGGCGCCGGCGATGCCGACGAGCAGCGCGGGCCAGAAGCCGATGTCGTCGTGGAGGGACGCGGTGATGTAGCCGCCGGCGAGGAGCAGTGAGGCATGGGCGAAGTTGACGACCTCGGTGGCCCGGAAGATCACGACGAAGCCGAGGGCGATCAGGGCGTAGACGGAGCCCAGCGAGACTCCGTTGAGGAGGAGCTCGGCGAACGTGCTCATCGGTCGGTCTCCTCTGCGTCGGGGCGTTCGCCCAGGTAGGCACGGACGACCGCGGGGTCGTTCTGTACGTCGGCGGGGGCGCCCTCGGCGATCCGGCGCCCGAAGTCGAGTACGGTCACCGTGTCGGCGAGCCGCATCACCACCCCCATGTCGTGTTCCACCAGCACGATCGAGATGCCGAGGCTGTCGCGGACGCCCGCGACGACCTCGGCGGTACGGCGCCGTTCGTCGGCGGTCATGCCCGCGACGGGTTCGTCCAGGAGCAGGAGCCGGGGCTCCATGCACAGGGCGCGGGCGAGTTCGGCGAGTTTCTGCTGCCCGTACGGCAACGAGCCCGCGGGGCGGGACAGTTGCCGCTCCAGACCGACGAACGCGGCGATCTCCCGGACGCGTTCACGGTGCCGGCGCTCCTCGCGGACGGCGGACGGCAGCCGCAGCCCCGCGGCGAGGAATCCGGCACGGGTCAGCCGGTGCCGGCCGAGGAGCAGGCTGTCCTCGACCGTGACGTGGGGCGGCAGGGCGAGGTTCTGGAAGATCCGGGCGACACCGAGGGCCGCGATGCGGTGCGGTGGCAGACCGGTCAGTTCGTGCCCGCCGAAGCGGACGCTTCCCGAGGACGGCCGGTAGACACCGGACAGGACGTTGAAACAGGTGGACTTTCCGGCGCCGTTGGGGCCGATGAGAGCGTGCACGGTGCCGGGGCGCACGGTGAGACTCACCGCGTCCAGCGCGGTCAGTCCGGCGAACCGGACCGTCAACTCCCGGACGCTGAGCGGGGGGACGGCCGGACTCTCACCAAGTCCGCCGGTCTCCGGGACGGTCGGTACGGCTTCGGGTCTCTCCACGGCGGCGCTCATCCCTTCCAGCGCGGCAGGGCCGGCAGCGCGCCGCGCGCGCGTGACGCGTCGGCCGCGGCGTCCTCGTCCACCACACCGAGGTAGCGGCGGCGCACCTCGTCGGAGGCGGCCAGCTCGGCGGCGGGACCGGAGAGCGTCACCTCCCCCACCTCCAGGACGTAGGCGTGGGTGGCGAGCCGCAGGGCGAGGGCCGCGTTCTGCTCGACGAGGAGGACGGAGGTCCCCTGCTCGTTGATCTCCCGCACGGTCTCGGCGATCCGGGCGGCCATCAGCGGGGCGAGTCCCAGCGAGGGCTCGTCGAGGAGCAGCACCCTCGGGGCGCCCATGAGCGCCCGGCCGACCGCGAGCATCTGCTGCTCGCCGCCGGACAGCAGTCCGGCGCGCTGCTGGGCGCGCTCGGCCAGCACGGGGAACAGGTCGTGCACGCGACGCAGCGCCCGGGCCCGGTCGGCCCGGCCGCCGGTGGCACCGAGCGCTCCGGCCCGTAGGTTGTCGGCGACCGTCATCCGGGCGAACACCCTTCTGCCTTCCGGCACTTGGGACACTCCTGCGGCGACCACCCGGTCCGGCGGCAGCCGGTCGAGGGGACGCCCGCCCAGGCTGACGGAGCCCGCGGTCACCGCTCCCGCGTGGAAGGAGAGCGTGCGGGACACCGCGCGCAGCAGCGTCGACTTGCCCGCGCCGTTGCCGCCCAGGACCGTGACCACGGCGCCCTCCGGAACGTCCAGCGACACCTGGCGCAGCGCGCGCACGGGTCCGTATCCGACCGACAGGTTCCGTACGAGGAGAGCGGAACCGCCCATGGCACCTCCCTTGTCCTTGCCCCGGTCGTCGTCCTTGCTCGGTGTGGCGCTCACCTCAGCACCGGCGGGGAGCGTCCGTCCACGGGAGACGGGCGAATCGCGGCGGGTGCCCAGAGGTCGTGGCCGCCCGTTGTGCGCGCGCACAACGCTGCGTGTCAGGGGCCTGCGCGAGGCGGTGCGGGGATGGCATCCTCCGGCCATGGGAGGGCGCAGACCGCGGACCGGTCATGACTGGAAGCTGCTTGCGGAGTCCTGCAAGGCTCTGCTGGAACGACTGCCCGAGCTCGTCGACCAGCACCTGCGACAGCTCGCCGAGCACTCGCCCGTCTACGCGCAGGTGCTGCCGCACGACCAGCAGTGGCGGGAGGCGGAGACCGCCATGCGCATCGGCATCGAGACGATCTCGGCGCCACGGGCCTCGCCGCGCCGCGATCTGGAGCACGCCGAGCGGGCGGGGCGCCGCCGGGCCCAGCAGGGGCTGCCGCTGGAACTGCTCGTGCACTCCTACCGCTCCGCGGGCTACCTCGTCTGGGACGCGCTCCTGGAGGGCCCGGTGGGCCGCGAGCCGGAGCGGCTGGCGGTGCTGATGCGTGCGGCGACGATGGTGTGGTCGGCGGTGGACGCGCAGACGGTCGCCGCCTCGGAGGCGTACCGGGCCACCGAGCGCGAGCTGCGCAGGCGTACCGACGAACAGCTGCAGGCGCTGCTGGACGCCCTGCTGGAGGGGCAGGAGGCCCCGGGACTCGCGGCGCGCGCCGCGGCCGGACTCGATCTGCCGGAACAGGGACCGTACGCCGTGGTGGTCCTGCGCCCGGAGCGCCGGGACCTGCGGGAGGCGGTCCCGCGGCCCGTGCAGGGCGGGGGGCTGCGCTTCATCTGGCGGATGCGGGCGGACTGCGAGATCGGCGTGGTGGCGCTGGACGCCGATCAGGACCTGGGCCGTGTGGTGCGGCTGCTCTCGCGTCGCTGCTCGGGGCCGGGCGGCGTGAGTCCGGTGGTGTCCGGCCTCGGAGAACTGGGTCGCGCGCGGCGGCTGGCCGAGCTGGCGTTGCGCACCTGTACGCCGGACACGACGGAGGTCGTACGTCTCGACCAGCGGATGCCGACGGCGCTGGTGGTGAGCCAGCCGGAGCTGGCCGGGCGGCTGGTGACGGGCGTGTTCGGGGCGCTCCTGGAACTGGAGCCGGCCGACCGGGCGGTGCTGCTGGAGACCCTCGACGTGTGGCTCCTGTGCGAGGGCTCCGCCGGGCGGGCCGCGGGGCGTCTGTACTGCCACCGCAACACGGTCTTCAACCGTCTGCGCCGCCTGGAACAGCTGACGTCCCGCTCCCTGGCCCGCCCGCGGGACCTGATCGAGATGACACTGGCGCTGGACGCGTACCGGTTGTCGGGGGGCGGGGTGGTGGGGTGAGGGGTGCGGGGCCGGGCCCCGGTACATCCCCCGTCACCCGGGGAGACAGGGGGACCACCCCCCGTCCCCCGGATCAGCCCGGCGCACGCCGAAGCGTGGTCGTCGGTCAGACGAGGAAGTCGCGGCCGATGTTCTCCGCGACGCGTTCCAGGATCGGGCCCGCGTCCGCGATGCACCGCGCGATGTCGGGCTCGGCGTCGGTCAGCGGGTACACGCGGCGGATGCCGGCCCGTCCGAGCGCCTCCGGGGCCAGGGCGAGCCGTCCGCAGACCGCGACGACCTCCTTGCCCGCCGCACGCGCGGCCGCCGCGACGCCCGCCGGGGCCTTGCCGTGCAGGGTCTGCTCGTCGAGCGAGCCCTCACCCGTGATCACGAGGTCCGCCCGGTCGAGGGCCCGGGCGAAGCCGAGGACGTCGAGCATGACGTCGATACCGGGACGGAAGCGCGCCCCGACGACGAGCGCTCCGTATCCGATGCCGCCCGCCGCCCCGGCACCCGGCGCGACCGCGCACTCCGCGGCCCGCGCACCGATCGCCTTCTCCAGAACGGTGGTGAAGTGGCCCAGCGCGGCGTCCAGGACCGCGACGTCGTCGGGGCTCGCGCCCTTCTGGGGCCCGTAGACCGCCGGGGCCCCCTTGGGACCCGTCAGCGGGTTGTCCACGTCGCTGGCGAGGACGAGGTCGACCTCGGGGAGCCGGGCGTCCAGTCCGCTCAGGTCCGCGGTCGCCACGTCACCGAGCGCCCCGCCGCCGGGCGCCACCGGCTCGCCGTCCGCGTCGAGGAAAAGGGCCCCGAGCGCGGCCAGCATCCCCGCGCCGCCGTCGGTCGTGGCGCTGCCGCCGACACCGAACACGATCGTTCGGGCCCCGGCGTCCAGCGCGGCGCGCAGCAGTTCCCCGGAGCCGTACGTGGAGGCGGTGAGCGGTGCGAAGGTCCCCGCGGGCAGCCGCTGCAGCCCGCTGGCCTCGGCCATCTCGACGACCGCGGTGTCGCCCCGCAGCGCGAAGGCGGCCGTGACCTCGTCCCCCAGGGGCCCCGAGACCCGTACCTCATGGCGCTCGAAGCCGGCCGCGACCGCCGCGTCGACGGTGCCGTCACCGCCGTCCGCCACGGGCAGCGACTCCACCACGGCGTCCGGCGCGGCCCGGCGCAGCCCGGCCGTCACCCGCTCCGCGACCTGGACGGCGGTCAGCGAGCCCTTGAACTTGTCCGCGGCGATCAGCACCCGCGGATCACGCCGGTCACCCGGGCGTGTCGTCTTCTCGGCAGAGTTCGCCACCTTGCATTCCCCTTGCTTTCCGGCCTCGCGCACGGCAAGGCAGTCGCGCCGCTGCGACCTTAACCGCAGGACGGCCCCGCCGTCATCGCCGTCACGCCCCGGCCGGCCCCCGGAACACCGCACGGCGGCGGCCGGAATCGGGTAGACCGGAACCATGACCCCTGTGGGCACTGAGCTCGCGGACCGCGTCCTCGGGGGCTGGCTCGGCCGGATCGCGGGCAACATGCTCGGCAAGCCGGTCGAGCAGGGCGACCACTGGACGCGGGACCGCATCGACCGCTATCTGCGACGGGCCGCGGCCCTGCCGCTCACCGACTACCTTCCCGCTCCCGCCGACGGCGGCGGGGCCGACCACGACGAGTTCGCACTGCGGCCCGAGTGGCGGCAGTGCGTCCGCGGCCGTATCCACGGCAGCTGCCGGGACGACGACGTCGACTACGCGATCCTCGGCCTCGACCTGCTGGAGACGCACGGTTTCGGCTTCAGCACCGAGCAGGTCGGCGACCTGTGGCTGCTGCGGCTGCCCTATCTGCAGACCTTCACCGCGGAGCGGGCCGCGTACCGGAATCTCGCGAGCGGCATCAAGCCGCCGCTCACCGCGACCTACGACAACCCGTACCAGGAGTGGATCGGCGCCCTGATCCGCGCCGACATCTACGGGTGGACCTGTCCGGGGGTGCCGCGCCGGGCGGCCTCGCTGGCCCGCCGGGACGCCGTCCTGTCCCATACCGGCAACGGGGTGTACGGCGCCATGTGGGCGGCGGCGCTGATCTCCGCCGCCTTCACCGCGCCCACCGTGCGGCGGGCGCTCGACACCGCGCTGACCGTCGTCCCCGCGAGCAGCCGCCTGGCCCGCACCGTGCGCCGGGTGCTCACGCTCCACGAGACCAGGATGTCCTGGGAGGACACGCTGAGCACGGTGTCCGAGGAGACCGCCGGGCTCGGCTGGATCCACACGATCCCGAACGCCGCCGTCCTCACGGCCGGACTCCTGTACGGCGACGGCGACTTCACCCGCACCATCACGCTGACCGTCCGCGGCGGCCTGGACACCGACTCGAACGGGGCGACCGCGGGCTCGGTCGCCGGGGTCCTGTGCGGGGCGCGGGCCGTTCCCGCGCAGTGGAAGGACCCTTTGGAGGACACGGTGCGCAGCGCGGTCTTCGGCTTCGACGGCGTACGGATCAGTGAGCTGGCCGCGCGCACGGTGAAGCTCGCGGAGGCTGGGGCGGTGAGCTGAACCGGAACCCTCCTGACACGCGGGCGTCCGATCGTCCCGGCGGGTCCGGGGGACGCCGGCGGGGGCTCGTTACGCTTCGTGGATGACCACTCCGGACTTCGCCACCTACATCGCGGGGCTGCCCCGCGTCCTCGCCGGTGCCGCCGTGCTCTTCCGCGACGCCGGCGGACGGATCCTGCTCGTCGAGCCCAACTACCGTGAGGGGTGGGCCCTTCCGGGCGGCACCGTCGAGTCGGACGACGGGGAGACTCCCCGCCAGGGGGCCCGCCGCGAAACCGCCGAGGAGATCGGCCTCGACGCCGAACCGGGCCGGCTGCTCGCGGTCGACTGGGTGCACGGGGCCGGGCGGCCCCCGCTGGTCGCCTATCTGTACGACGGTGGGGTCCTCGACGAGCGACAGCTCAAGGCGATCCGGCTGCAGGAGGAGGAGTTGCTGTCGTGGCGGCTGGTGCCGCGCGAGGAACTGGCCGCACATCTGCCGGGTTCACTGGGCCTCCGGGTACTGGTCGCGCTCGACGTCCTGTCCGAGGGGGCGGGGACGGCGGAGCTGGAGAACGGCAGTCGGGTGGGGTAGCGGGCGCGACCATCCGGCCCCGGTGCCGGGCACCGGACGTGCTGCGGGGTCTCCGCTCCCCGTCACGAGACGACGCCCGTACCCGCGGAGTTGCGGGTACGGGCGTCGTCTCATCGGTCACCCGGGGGGTGTTGTCACACGGTGCCGCGCCTGATCCGGCGCAGGAGCACCAGACCCGCGATCACCAGCACCCCGCCGCCGGCGGCGGGCCACAGGTTGGTGCCGGTCTCGGCCAGGTCACCGCTCGCGACCGTCTGCGGTTCGGTCTGCGCCTGGGCCTGGGACGACACCTGCGCGGACGGTGCGTCCCCGTTCGCGGCCGGTGTCTGCCCGGTGTCGGCCGCGCCGCCCTGGTCGTCGTTCTTGCCGCCCCCGGCCGCGTCGTTCTGCGCGGCGGGGGTCGTCGTGTCCGCCTTGGGTACGACGCCGCCCTGGTCGCCGTCCTGCGAGTCGCTGCCCCGCGTACTGGCCGGAGGCTTCGGACGGTGCGTCGCCGCGGGGACACCGGGGTCGGCCCCGGCGTCTCCGTCCGAGGTGGGGTCGGCACTCGGGGGCGGGGTGTCCTTCGTCGGCTCGTCGGAACCGCCACCGGCGTTGCCGCCGTTGCCCGCGTTGCCGCCGGCACCGCCGTTGCCGTTGTCACCACCGTTGCCGCCGTTACCGCCGGCACCGCCGTTGCCGTTGTCACCACCGTTGCCGCCGTTACCACCGGCGCCACCGTTGCCGTTGTCACCGCCGTTGCCCGCGTCAGCGGCGCCGTCGACGCACTGCTTGTCGGAGTTGATGCAGTCCACCATCTCCCGCATCAGCTTCGCGTCGAAGACGTTGATGAAGTCGTCGTGGTCGGTGATGGGCTTGTGCAGCTGCTCGGGGAACCCGTCCACGGCGTAGGGGTTCTTCACCTGGCCGTTCTCGAGGGTCGGCCGCGGAACGTCGTAGACCAGCCGCATCGTCAGCTGCGGAATGGCCTTGAAGCCGCCCGCGCAGTTGCCGGCCGCGTCGGCGAAGGCCACGTGCGTACGGTGGTTGGCGCTGTCGATGTTCTGGCCGTCCCAGCAGCTCTGGAAGGCGAACTTCCGTATGACGTTGCTGCCTTGGGGACAGATCGGGTACTTGTCCGTCAGCTGCACCTTGTCCTCGAACCCGGAGCAGCTCCAGTGCGCGTTGGCGTTCGCGGGGCCGTTGACGAACGCCTTCGCGTCACCGGTGATGATGCGCAGGAACGTCGGCATCTCGACGACCTTGCTCTGCGGGGAGCCCACGAACTCGATCTGGGCCTGCTTCGCCTGCAGGACCTTGCCGATGTTGCCTTCCAGACCACCGCCGTTGCGGTCGGCGTCGAACTCCTGCGTACCGTCCTGCACGCGGAGCACCGGCCAGTAGTAGGTGGACTTGTCACCCTGGTTCTTGCAGGTGGTGTCGCCGCCCGCGAGGTCGTCGTTGCTGGCGAACGCGTCGTTCGCCTGGTTGCCGACGTAGTCGTGCAGATGGTGCGCGCCGTTGGCGACACCGGGCGCGACGATCACGTTGTCGGTGTTGAACTTCTTGTTGGCGTTCACACCGCACGTGCTGCTGAACGTACCGGTCGAGGCGTCGCCCCCGTTGCCCGGCTTCTGCGGCACGTTCGGCTGGACCGTCGTGATGTCGACGAAGTCCGCGGCGACCGGGCCGCTGGCGGGCGTCGCGCCGCCGCCCTGCTGGCCGCCACCGTTCTGCTGCTGGCCCGCGCCGTTGTCGCCCTGCTGCTGTCCGTCGCCGTTCTGGCCACCGGCGTTGTCCTGGGCCGGGGTGGCGGGAACGGCGGTGCAGGCGGCGGCACCGTCGAGCATGTTCGGCGCCTCGGCGCCCGCGTTCTTGAAGCCGAGCTTGATGCGGTCGATGACCGCGCTCCGCTTGTCCTTCAGCGGGCCGAGGACCGCGTTCTGCACGAAGCTCGGGTCCTGCTTCTGGGCCTGCTCGGCCGAGGCGAGGCGTGCGTACGCCTCGGATATCTGCTGGTCCAGGAGGGCGAGTTGCTTGTCGACCTCTCCCTTCGCGGCCTCCGGCACCTCGGTGAGCTTGCTGCCCACGTCGGGGCAGTCGATCGTCGCGGCTCCCGCCGCCTTGGTCTGGTTCTGCTCCCCGGACGAACCGCCCCAGGTCTCGGAGGCCGAGGCATAGACGTTCACCGCCACCAGCCCACCTCCGCCCAGTATCAGCGCGGCCGCGGCAAATGTCGCACGCCGTGCCCCTGTGGGGCGTCTGCGCGTGTTCCGTCTCACGTGTGTACTCCTACGCCTCGTAACAGGCCCGGCATGGAAATCCCCCCTGCCATACGTAGAGGGACCCGAGGGCGTTCAAGCGCCTCATGAATTCACAACGGCCTCATACGCGTCGGCCTCCGGACCACGGCCGCGCGGCCCGGCGGGCCCTCGCTGCGGCGCACCCTACCTCCCGCCCGGCCGCCGAACGGACTGGCCGCCCCCGATATCCGGTCGCCCCGCGAGGGCGGTCGTCCTACCCTCGGCCCCATGAACAAGCCCCTCGTCGCCATCCTCAGCGGCGCCGGTGTGTCCACCGATTCCGGAATCCCCGACTACCGCGGTCCGAACGGACTGTGGCGGCAGGACCCCGAGGCCGAGAAGCTCGTGACGTACGAGTACTACATGGGCGATCCGGAGATCCGGCGGCGGGCCTGGCGGATGCGGCGCGAGACCGGGGCGCTGCGGGCCGAACCCAACGCCGCGCACCTGGCCGTCGCCGAGCTGGAGAAGTCGGGAATCCCCGTGCGGGTCCTCACCCAGAACGTCGACGGGCTGCACCAGCTCGCCGGGATGCCCGCCCGCAAGGTGCTCGAACTCCACGGCACGGCGCGGGCCGTCGTGTGCACCGCGTGCCACGAGAGAACCCCCATGCCGGAGGCGCTGGCCCGGGTCGAGGCCGGCGAGGACGACCCGCCGTGCCGCATCTGCGGCGGCATCCTGAAACCGGCGACCGTGCTCTTCGGTGAGCATCTCGACCCCGTCGTCCTCGGCGAGGCCGCCGCCATCGCCAAGGCCTGCCGGATCTTCATCGCCGTCGGCAGCAGCCTCCAGGTGCATCCGGCCGCCGGACTCGCGGGGGTCGCCGCCGACCACGGCGCCCGGCTGGTCATCGTCAACGCCGAACCGACCCCGTACGACGACCGCGCCGAAGAGGTCGTACGGGAACCGATCGGCACCGCCCTCCCCGCACTGCTGCGCGGGCTGACCAAGGAGAGCAACCACTGATCGAAATAGCGGGCTTCCTCCAGGAGGGCCGGCCCGACGCCGAACTCACCACCATGGCCCGGGAGCCTCGACGAGGCAAGGAACGCACTGCGCTGATGACCAGCCCTTCCCACGTGGACAACGACCGCGGGTGCCTGCGCCTGGTCCTCGCCGTCCCACTGATCCTGCTCACCCTTGTCGCCGCGTACTTCTGCTGGACGGCACTGACCATCCGTCCGTCCGGGCCCTGGGACGACGACGCGTATGCCGGCATCGTCCTCTCGTGCGTCCTCACCATCGGAGCCGCCGGTGCGGCGGCGGTGCTGTGGCTGCTGCCCTCGGTACGACGGATCATGGGGTGGTGGTGGGTGGGCCCCGCCGTGCTGCTGGGTGTGATCGCGGCTGTCCGATGGGCGACGGGCGGCTGAGCCACCCGTCGTCCTCGGCGAGGCCGCCGCGACCGGCACGGCCTGCCGGCTCCTCATCGCCGTCGGCGGCGGCCTCCGGGCGCCATCCGGCCGCCGGACGGGTCAGAACAGCGCGGAGCCGCGTTCGAAGTCAAGGAGGCGGCGCTTGCGGTCCAGGCCGCCGCCGTAGCCCGTGAGGCTTCCGTCGGCGCCCACCACGCGGTGGCACGGGACGATGACGCCGACCGGGTTCCTGCCGTTGGCGAGGCCCACCGCCCGGGAGGCCTTCGGGTTCCCGAGGGCGTCCGCGAGTTCCCCGTACGAGCGGATCTCACCGTAGGGGATCCGCACCAACTGCTCCCAGACGCTGCGCTGGAAGGGGGTGCCGGCCAGCCGCATCGGCAGGTCGAACTCCTTGAGGTCGCCCGCGAAATAGGCCGTCAGCTGGCGCTTCACCTCGGGCAGCAGCGTGTCGTCGCGCGCGCCGAAGTCCTCCTGGGGCGGACGGTGGCGCTGCCCGACCATGTAGAGGCCGCACAGGAGGTCGTCGTCGGCGACGAGGGTGAGGGGTCCATAGGGGCTGTCGGTGACCGTGTGTCGTTTCACTGCGTGTCCTTGGTGCCGGCCCGTGACGGGTTCGACGGGCTCATACGGGAAGGAAGTTGATCGGGTGGCTGTCCGTCGCCCACAGGTACTGGACCGCGTACGCCCGCCAGGGCCGCCATGCCGCCGCGCGGGCGGTGAGGGCGGCGGGCGTCGAGGGCAGACCCAACTCCCGGGCGGCGCGCCGGACTCCGAGATCGGTGGGGAGGAAGGCGTCGGGGTCGCCGAGGGCGCGCATCGCGATGACGTCGACCGTCCAGGGGCCGAAGCCGGGGAGGCCGAGGAGTCGCGCTCGCGCCTCCGCCCAGTCGCTCTCCACCCCCAAGTGCAAGGTGCCGTCCGCGAGTTGGCGTACCAACGTGGTGAACGTGGCGCGGCGGGTGCGGGGCATGGCGAGGGTTTCGGGGTCCACCGCGGCCAGCGCGTCGGGGGACGGGAAGAGATGGGTGAGGCCGCCCTCGGTGTCCTCGACCGGCTCGCCGTGCGCGGTGACCAGGCGGGCGGCGTGGGTGCGGGCGGCGGCTGTCGAGACCTGCTGGCCGAGCACGGCCCGTACGGCGAACTCGGCCTCGTCGACGGTGCGGGGCACCCGGCGTCCCGGCGCCTTGTCGACGAGCGGGGCCAGCAGCGGATCGGTGCGCAACTGGTCGTCGACGGCGACCGGGTCCGCGTCCAGGTCCAGCATGCGGCGGCACCGGCTGATGGCGACGGTGAGGTCGCGCAGGTCACTGAGGCTGAGCCGGCAGCCGATGTGGTCGGCGTGCGGGGTGAGCGCGACGATGCCATGGCCGTAGGGCAGCCGCAGGGTGCGCCGGTAGGAGCCGTCGCGCCACTCCTCGACACCGGGCACGGCCGTCGCCACGAGGTGGCCGAAGAGGTTGTCGGGGTTGAGCGGGGCACGGAACGGGAGCCGCAGGGACAGCGCCCCCGACGCGGTCGCCACCGCACCGGTCACCCCGTCCGTCCGTGCTCCCGTCCCTCCGCCCGGCGCCACCGTCCGGCTCGCCCTCGCGACGGCCGCCGCCCGGTTCCTCGGGAGACGGTCGCGCAGTTCACTCGGTGAGAGCGCGAAGACCTCGCGCACGGTGTCGTTGAAGGTACGGATCGACGAGAAGCCCGCCGCGAAGGCGATCTCCGTCATCGGGAGCGGGGTGGTCTCGATGAGCAGTCGCGCGGTCTGGGCGCGCTGCGCCCTGGCGAGCGCGAGCGGCCCCGCGCCCAGCTCGGCCAGCAGTTGCCGCTCTGTCTGGCGGGTGCTGTAGCCGAGCCGCCCGGCCAGGCCCGGGACGCCCTCCCGGTCCACGATCCCGTCGCCGATCAGGCGCATCGCACGGGCCACCAGGTCGGCGCGCTGGTTCCACTCGGGAGAGCCGGGGCTGGTGTCCGGGCGGCAGCGCTTGCAGGCACGGAATCCCGCCTGCTGGCAGGCCGCCGCGCTCGGGTGGAACGTCATGTTCTCCGGCTTCGGCGGCACGACCGGGCAGCTGGGCCGGCAGTAGATCCCGGTGGTCAGGACGGCGGTGAAGAACCAGCCGTCGAAGCGCGCGTCCTTCGACCGGACGGCGCGTACGCAGCGCTCGGTGTCGGTGTGCATCCCGTTCCGCATGTCTCCAGGATCGGGCACGGGAGAGGACTGGGCTGGCGAGAATCCGACATCAGCCTCGCCGGGCCTCGGACGGCCCGTCCCACCCGCCGCGGCCCTCACCCCCGCCCTCACAGCGCCGCGCGGCCGCGCTCCCCGCGGCCTGAACCTCCCGTCGCGGTGCGTCGGGACCGATGCCCGCGGGAGGGACCGTGTCAGCGGGGTTCCTCACCCTGGGCCACCTCGACCTCGTGGTGGAAGGCGAGCACACCGGTGGACGCCGTCCCGGCCGAGACGGATGCGCAGGCCGCCAGCAGGAGGGCGATCCAGGGCGCGGCGCGTCGGCGCCGGCGGGGGGCGGCGAGCAGGGCCGCGACCCGCTGGGGTACCGGTCCGGTGGTCGCCGCGGGGGCGAAGTCGGGGCGGCCGGAGCGCGCGGAGGACGCGGCGAGGGCGGCCCGCGCGATGGCCCGCGCGGTCAGCCGCCGGTCCCCCACCACGGCCGCCGCGGCCTCGTCGGCGGCGCGTTCGGCGGCGAGCGCGATGTCCGCGCGGACCGGGCGGAGCCCCGGATGACAGTGCGCGGCGAACTCGGCGACGACGAGGAACCGGTGGTGGCCGGCGGCGTTGTGGGCCCGCTCGTGGGCGAAGAGCACCTCGCGTTCGTCGGCGCCCAGGCTGCGCAGCATCCCCGTCGTGACGACGATGCGGTGCGGGCGGCCGGGCAGTGCGTACGCGTCCGGACGGGGCGACTCGATCACGCACAGGTCGCCCGCGACGGGCCGGCAGTCCGCCTCGGTGCGGGCCGCGCGGAAGGCACGCAGCTGCCGCAGGGCGGAACGGACGAGCGTCGCGGCGCCGAGGGTCAGCAGACCGGTGGCGGCCGCCGCCAGCGGCAGGACGACCAGGTCGGAGGGGGTGCGCAGCGGCCGGACGAACTCACCGAGACCGGCGAGGAACGGCAGTTTGAGCAGGCCGGTGAGGACCAGCGCGCCGAGGGCCGCCACGGCGGAGGCCGCCAGTACGAGGACCGTGAGGGTCAGCGCCCACAGCGCGGCGGCCGGCGCGAGCCGGTCTAGGCAGCGCCGCGCCGCCGCCGGTACCGCGAAGGGCACCAGGAGCGGGATGAGCAGCAGAGCGGTCATGACCCACCGATCGTAGTCGCGTGTCGGTCTTGCGGGTTTCGGGTCCGGGTCCGGGTCCGGGTCCGGGTCCGATTACAGGTTCCAGGCCGGGTTCTGGTTCTACTCGCCGCGTCCGCGTTCCGGTCGCCGTCCGCCGGGGCCGGACAGTCCGTCCGGCGCCGGTCGTCCGTCCGGTATCGGTTGTCCGGGCGGGGTCGGCGGACCGTCCGGTGCCGGCCGGTCGTCCCGCCCCGAAGGCGGCCCCTCCGGTTCCAGCAGGCCGCGCAGGAGGCGCTCGTCGTCGGGGCTGAGCTGGGCGACGAACCGGGCCAGCGCCGTCTCCCGGTCCTCGTCCCGGTCGAGTTCGGTGTGCATACGGCGTGCGGTGAGCCCCTGCGGGTCCTGGACGGGGAAGTACGCGAAACCGCGGCCCTGCCGCTCCCGGCCGGCGATCCCCTTCTCGTACAGCCTGGACAGGATCGTCGTCACCGTCGTGCGCGCCAGGCCCGTCCCCAGCCGCGTCTGCACACCGCCCGGCGTGAGCGGCTCGTCGGCGGCCCAGAGGGCGGCCATGACGGAGGCCTCCAGCTCACCCGCCGGCCGGCGTTCGTCCTTCGCGCTGGTCATGGGAACGATCCTCACCCCGATATCGTCTACAGTTCCGTAGACCGTCTACAACATTGTAGTCACTGGGGTGTCCTCAAGACCACACCAGGCCCTGTCCAGTATGGGAGGACTCGCGACGATGGCCGCATCCTTGTTCGCAGCGTCACAGCTCGGGGCGCGTCCCGGCGCGCACTCCGGACCACCGCTCGGAGCCCTCGTCCGGCGCCTCGGCCTGCCCCGCTCCGTGGAGAGGGGTGCGTGGGGATGACGCTCGCGTTCGACGGGTCGTCGATCGACGGCTCCTCCTACTCCTACGTCGTGGGCCTCGCCCAGGACGCCCCGTCGTGGCTGGACACGCTGGTCCGGGACTGGTCGACGTACGGTCTCGGGCTGTTCGCCGTCCTGATGCTCCTGGGGTGGTGGCAGGCCCGGCACCACAGCGCCCGGGCCGCGGTGACCGCGCTCATGGTGCCGGTGGTCGTCGTGGTGGCGTACGGGGTGAACTCGGTGTTCAAGCTGCTCGTCCGTGAGGACCGGCCCTGCCACAGCATGCGGGTGCGGACGCTGGAGGCGTGTCCGGCGCCGGGCGACTGGTCGTTCCCCAGCAATCACGCGGTCGTGGCCGCGGCGGCCGCGGTCGCCCTGCTCCTCGTCTCCCGCCGCCTCGGCACCGTCGCCCTGGTGGCGGCCTGCGCGATGGCGGCCGCGCGGGTCTGGGTTGGCGCCCACTATCCGCACGACGTGGTCGCCGGCGTCCTGGTCGGCACGCTGATCGCGAGGACCCTGACGGCGTTCCTCGCCAGGGTCTCCGACCCGCTCGCCGAGCGGCTGACGCGCTCCCGGCTACGAGCGCTGCTGGTCCCGGCGTGACCCACGCCCCGGCATCGGGGGGGTGGCGCCAGGCCGTACTCGACGACGGCTCGGGCACCGACCGGGGAGGGCACACGTACGCCCCGGACCCGGACACCCCGGACGCCCCGGACGGCGGGCGCACGGACGGGAGGCGCACCGGACGGCAGGCGCGACGGACGGCAGTGACGTCACGGCCGGGGCGCGCCCACGGCCGCGGAATCCGGAACACGTCCCGACCGCGCCGCGCCCGCTCAGAGCACCCGGCGACGTGCGAGGAGTGCCAGCACGGCCAGGCCCGGCACCAGGGGCAGCCACACCGTCAGGAGCCGGTAGCCGAGGACCACGGACGCCGCCGTGCCGCCCGGCGCTCCGGTCAGGGTGAGGGCCACGGCGAGGGCCGCGTCCAGCGTCCCGATCCCGCCCGGGGTGGGCAGCAGGACGGCGGCACTGCTCGCCACGAGGTAGGCCAGCGCCACCCGGGCCGGTGACAGCGGCAGTCCGAGCGCCTGGGCGACGGTGACGACCACCGCGGCGTGCAGCGCGGCGAAGGCCAGCGAGCCACCCCACAGCGCGGCGGCGCGGGCCGGGATCGCGTGCACGGCGCGTACGTCCGCGAGGACCGCGCGGACCGCGCGCCGGGGCGGTCCCGGCAGGAGCACGACGACGGTCACGGCGCCGACACCCGCGATCGCGACGGCGGTCACGGAGGCGTCCGGCGGCCGCAGTACGCCGGGGCAGGCCGACGCGAGCGCGGCGATCAGGACGGCGCGCGCGACGGCCCCGGCGGCGGCCTTCACGCCGAGCGCGGTCGCCGACCGGGCGACCGTCAGTCCGCACCGGGTCAGGAAGCGCAGGCTGACCGCGCCCGCGCCGAGACCCGCGGGCAGCACGTGGTTGGCGGCGGACGCGGCGAACTGCACGGCGACCAGCCGGCCGGCGGGCAGTCGCCGGGGCACCGCGCCCTGCTGGGCGAGTGCCGAGCAGACCCAGGTGGCGCCGGTGGCGAACGCCGCGAGGGACAGCCAGCCGTGGTCGGCGACGGCCAGCCGGTCGGTCCCGGTCTCGATCACCGGCCAGTGCCGCCGGGCGAGCCCCGCCACGACCGCGAGGACGGCGAGGGTCAGCGCGGCGTGCAGGAGAACCCGCCTGTTCAGGACCGGCGCGGTGGTGCCGGGCGGAAGAGAGGTCACGCCGCTCGGCCTCCTCGTACGGCCGGGGCGAAGGGCTCGCCCGCCCCGGGGACGGGCGCGGGCACACCGACCGCCCCGGGGCCCGAGGCGCCGGACGGCGTCCGCCGCACGGCCGCTCCCGCCCGTACAGCCCGTACGCGCCGGACGGAACGTACGGCTTGTATGGCTTGCACGACTTGTACGACTTGTACGGCTCGCACGGGGAGTGGGGTGCCGGGGCGCGACTGATGCACGGTCTCGACCATCTTCCGCCTTTCACCCTACAGAGCGTAGGGTTTTCCACCCTACAAGACGTAGGGTGGAAGCCGGAAGCCGCGAGGGGATGGGGGCGGATCGGGGCAAACGGGTGGGGGCGCACTCCGTCAGCCCTCACCACTGTCCGCACCCCTACGCGCTGTAAGGTGACGAACATGGCTGGCACAGTCCCTCACGGGAGGGCGGAACGGCGCGGCGCCGGCGCGTTGGAGAGCGAGGTCCTCGCCACCCTCTGGGCCACCGACGAGGCCCTCACCCCCGCCGAGATACAGAGCGAGATCGGCGGCGGTCTCGCCTACAACACCGTGCACACCATCCTCAAACGCCTCTACGACAAGGGTCTGGTGCTGCGTGACGTCGACGGCCGGCGCGGCGCGTACCGGCCCGCCAAGAACGCGGCCGAACTGACCGCGGAGGCCATGCACGAGGCACTGGACCGCGGGCCGGACCCGATCGCGGCCCTGCAGCAGTTCGTCACCGGGCTGAGCCCCCGGGAGGAAAAGGCCCTCCGCGACCTCCTCGGGGGGAGCGGTCCGTGAGGATCGACGTCTACGTCCCCCTCGTCCTGCCGTTGCTGCTGACGGCCGCCGCGGCACAGGTGGGCCGGCGGCTCTCCCCCGCGCCGGCCGCCCGCCTCCTCACCGTCACGGCCGTCCTGACCGCGGCCGCCTCCACCTGGGCACTGCTGCTGCTCGCCGCGACCCTGCTCGGCGAGGTGCCGTTCGTGGCCCTGGAGACCGGGGAGACGGGCAGGCGTCCGCCCGAACCGGTGCCGGTGGCGATCGCCGTCGCGGCGATCACCCTCCTCTCGCTGATCGCCTGCCGGTTCGTAGGGGCCCTGCGCGCCCACCGTGCGACCCGTCGTGCCCTTGAGCGGCTGAGCGCCGGGCATCCCGCGGACAGCGAGCTGATCGTCGCGGCGTCCTCGACCCCGCGGGCCTTCGCGATCCCGGGGACACCGGGCCGGATCCTGGTCACGTCCGCCATGCTCGGCGCGCTGGAACCGGCCGAGCGGCGGGTGCTGCTGGCCCACGAGCGCGCCCACCTCACGCACCGGCACGCGGCCCTGTCGACCGCGGTGACGCTGGCCGCCGCGGCCAATCCGGTACTGGGACCGGTGCGCACCGCCGTCGCCTTCCAGGTGGAGCGGTGGGCCGACGAGGAGGCGGCGCGGAGCGTCGGGGACCGGCGCACCACCGCGCGCGCCCTCGCCCGGGCCGCCCTCGTGGCCCAGCGGGCCCGGCCGGGGTGCGCCCTGAACTTCTCCGAGAACGCCGTCACCCGCCGGATCGCGGCGCTGCAGACGGCTCCGCCGCCCGACCTGTGGTCCCTCGGCTTCGCCGTGCTGGCGCTCGCCGCCCTGTCCACGCTCGGCGCCCTGGACGCCACCGGCGATCTGCTCCGCCTGCTGAGCGAGACCCTCCCGGACTGAAGCCCTGACGGACGCCGCTCGGTCCGGGCCGTCGCCCCGCCGCTCAGGCCGTGTGCGCCGCCAGGGCGTCGATGAGCTCCGGCCAGAGTGGGCGGGGGCGGTCGTGTCCCATGTCGGGGACGAGCAGGAGCCTCGCCCCGGGCACCAGGTCGGCGGTGCGCTTCCCGCCGCTGGGATCGATCAGGGTGTCGTCCAGACCGTGGACGACCAGCGTCGGCATCCGCAGTGCGCGGAGCGCGTCGGCGCGTGAGCCGCCGAGGATCATCGCGCCGAGCTGCCGGACGGCTCCGGCGGGATGGTGGCCCCGGTCGTAGCTCTCGGCGGCCAGTGCACGCAGGGCGGTGGCGTCGCCGTACCGTCGGGACCCCCAGACCAGCTCCCGGTCCGCCGCCGCGACATGGCCTTCCCGGTCCGCCGGCTTCGGGGCGAAGAGCACCGCCATGGCCTCGTCGCCGGTCCTGCCGTAGTCGGGCTCGCCGGTCGAGGACATCATCGAGGTCAAGGTCAGGACGCGCTCGGGGCGGCTGATGGCCATCGTCTGGGCGATCATGCCGCCCATCGACGACCCGACCACATGGGCGCGTTCGATCCCGAGCGCGGTGAGCAGGCCGAGGCCGTCGTCGGCCATGTCCTGGAGGGTGTACGGCACCATCGCCCGTGCGGACGGGAGATCGCCCGAGCTCACCGCCTCGATGAACCGGCCCAGGTCGACGGGGTGGTCGTCGAATGTGGTGGACAGCCCGCAGTCGCGGTTGTCGTACCGGATCACATGGCGTCCGCGGTCCGCGAGCGCACGGCAGAAGTCCTCGTGCCAGGCGATCATCTGGGCGCCGAAGCCCATCACGAGCAGGACCGCCGGATCGGCGGGGTCACCGAACGTCTCGTACGCGAGGGACACTCCGGGCGCGGCTTCGATGATCGGCATGCGGTGAGTGTCTCAAGGGCGCCCGGTCACGCGCACCGGATATTCGCGGTGCGCGACACCGCCCGGATCCACGGTGCGCGACACCGCCCGGTGCGCGACACCGACCTGGGAGCGGGACCGACCGGGGAGCGAGCGGCACCGACCGGGGTCCGGAATCGCCCGCCGGTCATCGGGCCGGCAGGGGCGGCCCCGCCTGCGGGAGAGTGACCTCGAAGCGGCAGCCTCCGGGGACGTTGTGCACCGCGGCGCGCCCCTGGTGCGCCTCCACGATGCCGCGGACGATCGCCAGGCCCAGGCCGGCCCCGGCGGGTGGGGTCCGCGCGTGGCTGCCGCGCCAGCCGGTGTCGAAGACCCGCGGCAGGTCCTCCTCGGGAATGCCCCCGCAGCCGTCGGTGACGGACAGCACCACCCCCTGGCCCGAGCGCTCCGCGGCGATCGCCACCGTGCCGTCCGCCGGTGTCCGGCGGATCGCGTTGACGAGGAGGTTGCCGAGGACCCTGCTCATCTCCTTGCCGTCCACCTCGACCGGCACCGGCTCGACCCGGTCGCCGACCAGGCGCACGCCGTACTCGCGGGCCAGCGGGTCGGCCCCCGCGAGGGCGTCTCCCACCAGGTCGTACACGGAGACACGGGAGGGCGACAGGGCCAGGCTTCCCGCATGTATGCGCGAGAGTTCGAAGAGGTCGCCCACCATGTCGTTGAGCCGCTCCACCTCGGTGCGCATCTGCCGCAGATAGCGGTCCGGGTCGGCCGCGACGCCGTCCTCCAGCGCCTCCGACATCGCGCGGAGTCCGGCGAGCGGGGTGCGCAGGTCGTGCGAGATCCACGCGACGAGTTCACGGCGTGAGGTCTCCAGGGCCCGTTCACGGTCCCGCGACTCGGCGAGCTTCACACTGGTGGCGGCCAACTCGCGCCCCAGAGCGGCGAGTTCGGCGGTCACCGGACCGTCGGGGGCCGCGAAGTCACCGCCGTCGCCGAACGAACGGGCGGCCAGCGTCAGGTCCCGGCTGCGGGCCACGACCCAGCGGCCGAGCAGCAGTGCGGTGGCCAGCGAGACAACGGCCGCCATGGCCACCACCGTCGTGACGACGGTCAGGTCGTGCGAGGACAGGAACATCGCCCACGCGACGGCGAGCGTCCCCGCGAGCATCGCGGTCACCCCCACGGCGGCGACCACGGCGAGGGACGTCGTCAGCGAGCGCCGCCGGATCAGCCACAGCGTGCCCGCGCCGAGCAGGCCCGCCCCCGCGGCCCCGAGAAACGCGAAGAGGGCGATGAGCAGGATGTCGCGCATGGTCAGACCGCCTCCGCGGACGTCGTGGCGTCGAAGCGGTACCCCACGCCCCACACCGTCTGGATCAACCGGGGCCTCGCCGGATCGTCCTCGACCTTCCCGCGCAGCCGCCGGACGTGCACGGTGACCGTCGAGAGGTCACCGAAGTCCCAGCCCCAGACCTCACGCATCAGGTCCTCCCGGCTGAACACCCGTCCGGGGTGCCGCAGGAAGAAGGCGAGGAGATCGAACTCCCTTGCCGTGAGGGCGAGTTCCGCGTCTCCTTTGGTGGCACGGCGGGCCGCCGGATCGAGACCGAGGCCGGCCGCGTGCAGCGGGGACGCGGTGGTGGCGGGCCGAGCCCGGCGCAGTACGGACTCCACGCGCAGCACCAGCTCCCGGGGGCTGAACGGTTTGGTCACGTAGTCGTCGGCGCCCACCTCAAGTCCCAGGATGCGGTCGTCCTCGTCGCCCCGCGCGGTGAGCATGATGACGGGCACGGGACCGCGCCCGCGCATCCGCCGGCACACCTCGAGGCCGTCCATCCCCGGCAGCATCAGGTCCAGCACCACCAGGTCGGGCCGGTGCGCGTCGGCACGGGCGAGCGCGGAGGGCCCGTCCGCCGCACGGTCCACCAGGTAGCCCGCACGGTCGAGATAGCCGGAGACGACCTCGGCGACGGTGGGGTCGTCGTCGACCACGAGGACACGCGCGGCGCCCCCGTGACCGGCCGGGGCGGTCGCTGCGCCGTGCACCGGGTCGCGCCCGGTACCTGCGGATTCGTACGGCTCATGCATGGCTTCACTCTCCCACCGGCCCCGGCCCGGCGTGACCCTCCGCCGCTCGACGTCCGCGTTTCGTAAGGAGCCGAAGCCCGAGATGTCCCTTTCGCGTTCGTAGGGTGAGAGCCGTGACGACCTCTCCCCCCGCGGACCCCGTAGTCGATGTGGTCCTGCCCTGTCTGAACGAGGCCGAGGCCCTGCCCTGGGTGCTCGCCCGCATTCCGTCCGGCTGGCGCGCGCTGGTCGTGGACAACGGGTCCACGGACGGCTCGGCGGAACTGGCCCGTGGCCTCGGCGCGACCGTCGTGCGCGAGACGCGCCGCGGGTTCGGCGCCGCCTGCCACGCCGGGCTGACCGCGGCCACCGCCGACATCGTGTGCTTCTGCGACTGCGACGCCTCCCTCGACCCGTCCCTGCTCGTGCCCTTCGTACGCGAGGTGCGCGACGGCTCGGCGGATCTGGTGCTGGGGCGCCGTCGCCCACAAGGACGGCACGCGTGGCCCGCCCACGCCAGGGCCGGCAACCTCGCGCTGGCCCGGATGCTCCGCCGACGTACCGGGCTCGCCCTGCGCGACCTGGGCCCGCTGCGCGCGGCGCGCCGCGAACCGCTGCTCGCCCTCGGCCTCACGGACCGCCGCAGCGGCTACCCGCTGCAGATGGTCGTGCGTGCCGCCGACGCCGGCTGGCGGGTCACCGAGCACGACGTGCCGTATCTGCCCCGCACCGGCGCCTCCAAGGTCACCGGCACCTGGCGCGGAACCTGGCAGGCGGTACGGGACATGCGCCGCGTGCTGGCGGAAGCGCCCGCCCCGTCCCGCGTTCCCGCCCCGTCCCCAGGAGGAACCACCCCGTGAGCACCCTGCTCGTCATCGCCAAGGAACCGCGGCCGGGACGGGTGAAGACCCGGCTCACCCCGCCGTTTTCGCCCCGCCAGGCGGCCGCGCTCGCCGAGGCGGCGCTCGTGGACACGCTGCTCGCGGTGGCGGCGGCGCCCGTGCGGCGCCGGGTGCTGGTGCTCGACGGCACACCGGGTCCCTGGCTGCCCCCCGGCATCGAGGTCGTACCGCAGAGCGCGGGAGGTCTGGACGAACGGCTGGCCGCGGCCTTCGCGGCCTGCACCGGACCCGCGCTGCTCATCGGCATGGACACCCCGCAGGTGACGCCGGAACTCCTCACCGTGGACTTCACCGGCTGCGACGCGTACTTCGGACCGGCCGAGGACGGCGGCTTCTGGGCCCTGGGGCTCGCCGTCCCGGACCCGGATCTGGTGCGGGGCGTCCCGATGTCCACGGCCACCACCGGCGCCGCGCAGCGGGCGCGGCTGACCGCCGCGGGTCTGCGGGTCCGCGATCTGCCGTGTCTGCGGGACGTCGACACCGCGGCCGACGCCGGAGTCGTCGCCGCGGCGGCGCCGGACGGCCGGTTCGCCGCCGAACTCGCCCGCGTCGAGGCCGGGGCCGGCCGATGAGCGCGCCACGCGAACGCGCCGCCGCCCCCGGACCCGCGGGAGGCCGGACCGCTCGCGCGGGGGCCCGCGCCACGGGCCGCGCGGGCCGGACGACACCCAGGACCACGACCTCGACCACGACGGCGACGGCAGCGACGGCGACGACAGCGGGTGCCGGTACGGCGACGGCGACGGCTGCGGCAGCGGGTGCCGGTACGGCGGCGGGGACGAGCGCGGCGGCGCGCGGGGTGGCGGGCGAAGCCACGGGGCGCGCCGAGGTGGACGGGGGCACGGCCGAGGCCGGGGTCGGAGCCAGGACCGGGGCCGGGGCAGGTGCGGCCGCGGATCGCGCGGCGGCGGCCGGTGCGGCGGCGGGTGACGCGGCCGCGACGGCGACCGGCGCGGGCGGTGCGCCGGCCGCCCCCTGGTCCGCCGGCGACCCGTACGCCGACGCGCTGCGGGTCGGCCGTGGCCCCCTCTATCTGCGGCGGACCGACGGCTGGCTGCTGCCGCTGGAGGTGGAACGGTGGTGCGCCCGCGCCGACACCGCGGACCTTGAGGTGCTGCGGCGCTGCGAGGGCGCCGTGCTCGACGTCGGATGCGGACCCGGCCGGCTGATCGCGGCGCTCGCCGCACAGGGGCGGCGGGCCCTGGGTATCGACGTCAGCGAGGCGGCCGTCGAACGCACCGTAGGGCTCGGCGGCCAGGCGCTGCACCGGTCGGTCTTCGACTCCGTTCCCGGCGAGGGCCGCTGGGGCACCGCGCTGCTGATCGACGGCAACCTCGGGATCGGCGGCGACCCGGCCGCCCTGCTCGACCGGATGGACCAACTCCTCGCGCCGGACGGTCTGTTGATCGTCGAGACGGTGCCGGTCGATGTCGACGAACGGGTCCGGGTGCGCGTCGCCGACGGCCGGGGAGCCGCCGGGACGCCCTTCCCCTGGGCCCGGCTCGGAACCCCGGCACTGCTCCGGCACGCACGGCGCGCCGGGTGGCGTCCCGACGGTCAGTGGTCGACCGGCGGCCGCTCCTTCGTCGCCCTGCGCAGCCGCAGCGCGAGCAGCACCGCGGAGCCGCCGAACAGTACCGCCGTGATCAGCAGCCAGCGGGCCAGGAAGCCGGTGCCCGCGAGGCCGGTCGCGGACCGGTAGCGGTCCGCCATCTGCCCGCTGATCAGCGGGAACCACAGGAGCAGCAACAGGCAGGAGAGAGCCGCCGGGACCCGGACGTGGACCGTCCATTCCCGGCGGCCGGCCGCGCCCAGCCCCCGCGCGAGGAGCCGGTCCGCGCCCGCGTACAACGGCACGAGCACCAGGTCGTGCAGCAGCGCCGCACCCACGAACCACAGCGTGACGCCGAACCAGTCACCGGCCAGCAGCCGCACCCCCGCGTACCCGGCGAGCGTGAACGAGCAGGCCAGGAGCAGGATCTGGAGCGGGCTGCCCAGAGGCGGCCGGCGGAGCACGGGCCGGGCGGGCAGGGACACGCGTCGCTTCATCACAGGTCTCCGAACGTCATCCGGGCCACCCATTTGGTGTTGAGCACGCCGGGCGCGGCGGGCACGATGACGCGTGCCGGGTAGCCGTGGTCGGGGGTCAGGTCCTCGCCGTTGACGGACAGGGCGAGCAGGGAACGCGGATCGCGCACCTGGTTGTCACGCAGCGCGGCCCTGCGGAACGCCCCGTGCCGCTGGAGCGACTCCACCAGCACGTCCGGCGCCGTGTCGTGCTCGTACCCGACGAGAACGGCGAGATCCCGCAGCGGCACACCCCGCCACCACTGGTCGGAAGTGGCCCATCCCTCCACGCAGGCGATGGGCAGCGCCGAACTGCGCAGGGGCAGACGCAGCAGGTCGGCGCGGCTCAGCCGGACCGTACCGGTGCGCCCGGCGACGACGAGCCGCCAGGCGTCCTCGCCCGTCTCCCGGGAGTCGATACCGGCGTAGGCGGCCGTCTTGTTGATCTGGAACCCGCCCGGCCCCGTACCCGGTTCGGGGCCCCCGTGCGGGGCGAGCAGCGCGGTCTGCCGCAGCGGCGCGTCGAAGCTGCGTCCGGCCGTCGTCACGAACAGGAGCAGCGACCCGCCGCCCACGAGCCCGACGGCGCCGCGTCGTGACACCGTGGGTTCGGCCGGGTCCGGCGAGACCAGCCCGTCCTGTTCCTCGGACGGTTGACCGGCGTCCGGGTCCGGAGTGTCGTGCCCGGCGCGCATCCGGCGGACGGTGCGCAGGGCCGCGGGTGTCTTCAGTACGGCGTGCGCGACGAAGGCGGCGATGAACACCCAGGCCCCGTAGAAGTGCAGCGGGTAGAAGGAGCCGGGGAAGAGGTAGTCGAGCTGGATGTTCAGCACGCCCGTGGTGAACTCGAACAGCCCGCCGCCGACCAGCAGGAGCAGCGAGAGCCGCTCCAGCGCGTGGGCCAGGGACCGGGCGGGCGGCAGCGCGAACAGCTTGGGGACGACCGACCACAGCTTCGCCAGGAGCACCGGGACGAGGGTGAGCCCGAGCGTGACGTGGACACCCTGGGTGAGCCGGTACAGCCACGCCGGGTGGGTCGGCCAGGAGAAGAGGTAGAAGCCGAGCAGACCCTTGTCCGGGGTCTGGTCGTTCACCGGGGCCAGGTCCGGGTTGTAGGCGGCGTACGACAGCAGTCCTGTGAGGAACAGCACCGTGATCCCGCCGAGCAGCACGATGCCGAGCACGGAGGTGAACCAGGGGCCGCGCACGGAGCTGCGCCAGAACGCGGGCGAGGTGGGGAGGAGGGGAGGCCGTGGCATGCCCTGACCGTAGGGCGGGGAAGGCCCCCAAAAGGGTCTTCGAACCATGACGAAACCCTGACGTCCCTCCCGGTGGCGGTACTCCCGGGCTGATCGCGGCCTAGCGTGCCGGTGTGAACCGCGATCTTCTCCGCGACCGTCCCCGCGATGTCTCCTCCGACCGTCCTCCCGGCGCGCGCCGTGATCTGCTGCTCGACCTGTCGGCGGTCCTCGCGGCCGCTCTGCTCGTCACGACGGCCGCCCTGGTCGGCACCGCCGTCCAGCACCGCGACCGTTCGCTCTTCGTCGAGTGGCCTCCCCTGTTCGCGCGGTGGGAGCCGCACGTCGGCCCCGGCACCCCGGCCGCCCTCGGGGTCGCCGTCGCCGTCGTGGCGTACGGGCCCCTCGTCGCGGCGCGTCTGTCCTGGCGTCCCCTGCTGTGGGCCGTCTGGGCCACCACCACGGCCTGGACGTTCTCCCTCGCGCTGGTCGACGGCTGGCAGCGCGGTGTCGCCGGACGGCTGACGACCACCAACGAGTACCTCACCGTCATCGGCCGTTTCCACGACATCCCCGCCACGCTGCGGGACTTCACCCATCACATCGTGAGCCAGTCCCCCGCCCCCTGGCCCGCGCACATCGCCGGGCACCCGCCCGGGGCCACCCTCACCTTCGTGCTGCTGGACCGGATCGGTCTGGGCGGCGGGGGCTGGGCGGGCGTGTGGTGCGTCATCGTCGGTTCGACGGCCGCGGTCGCGGTCCTCCTCACCGTGCGGGTGCTGGCCGGCGAGGCGCTCGCCCGCCGCGCCGCCCCCTTCCTCGTCCTGGCGCCGGCCGCCGTGTGGGTGGGCGCCTCGGCGGACGGGTACTTCGCCGCGGTCGCCACCTGGGCCGTCGCGTTCCTCGCCCTCGCGGTGACCGGCTCCCGCCCGAGGGCGAACGGTCTCGTCGCCGGGCTCCTGCTCGGCCTCACCGCGTATCTCTCGTACGGGCTGGTCCTGTACGCGGTGATCGCCGGTGCCGTCCTGCTGCTCGGCTCCCGGCGGCTGCGTCCGCTCCCCTTCGTCGTCGCCGGAGCCGCCGTGGTGCCGGTGGTGTTCACGCTGCTCGGCTTCGACTGGTGGGAGGCCTACCGTCTGCTGGTGACGCGCTACTACCAGGGGGTCGGCGGGACCAGACCGTACGGCTACTGGGTGTGGGCGAACCTCGCATGCACGGTGCTGGTCGTGGGACCGGCGACGGTCGCGGGGCTGCGGCGGGCGGGTGCCGCCCCGGTGCGCGGGGGTGTCCGCACGTGTCCGCGCCTGCCCGCCGCCGAACCAAGGCTCGCCCTGCTCGCCCTCGCCGCGCTGCTCGCCCTCCTCGCCGCCGATCTCTCCGGGATGAGCAAGGCGGAGACGGAACGCATCTGGCTGCCCTTCGCGATGTGGCTGCTCCCGGCCGGCGCCCTGCTGCCGCGGGCGCGCGCCTGGCTCGTCGCGCAGGCCGTCCTCGCCCTCCTCCTGAACCATCTGCTGCTGACCGGGTGGTGACCCCGTTCCCGAGGCGGCCCGCCAGAGGTAGACGACCGGTCGTACACTGAGCCCATGGGACGGACGAGCGATGCCCGCGAGAAGATACTCAGCACCGCGCAGACCCTCATCGAGCTGCGTGGGTACTCGGCCCTGGGCGTGGCCGAGATCTGCAAGGCGGCCGGTGTGCCCAAGGGCAGTTTCTACTACTTCTTCGACTCGAAGGAAGCCCTCGCCCTGGCCGTGATCGACGAGCACTGGACCGGCCAGCGGCAGGCCTGGGGGCGGATCCTGGAGAGCGACGAGGAACCGCTGCGCCGGCTGTATCTGCTGTTCGAGGCGACCGAGGCGGCCCAGCTCGCCGGGCAGGAGAGCTGCGGCACGGTCTCGGGCTGCCTGTTCGGGAACCTCACCCTGGAGATGAGCAACCACACCGAGGCCATCCGCGCGAGGCTGCAGGACATCTTCGACCAGCAGGTCGAGATGGTCGCCTCGGTCGTCGGCGAGGCGCTCGCCCGCGGGGAGGTCACCGTGCCCGACGCCCAGGAGGCCGCACGGGCGGTGGTCGCCCAGCTGGAGGGCCAGGTGCTGTTCGCCAAGCTCTACAACAACACGCACCGGCTCGGCGCGCTCTGGGCCAACTGTCTGGCACTGCTGGGCGCGCGTCCGAGAACGGCCGCGGCCGCGGTCTGACCGCCCTCACCCGCCCCGGCGGAACGGGACCCGCCGGGGCGAGCCGCGTCCGCACCCTCGCCGACGGGCCACCGGCTGCCGATCGGCTGCCGGCTGCGGGTACCGCGTCCTCACGGCGCCCGCCAGATGTTGTCGAAGGCCGCGTTCTCGATACTGCGCCGCTGCCGTACGGCTTCGAGTTCCGTCTCGGCGTCGTGCACGGCGTCCAGGACGGTCCCGACCGCCCCGTCCGCGGGAGCCGCGCCCTCCCCGTCCGGGTGCTCGATGCCCACGGCCGCCGCCAGTCCGACGAGCACGGGATCGCCCTGGGACCAGCGGTCCTGCGCGTGCCGCCGGGCCGGCGAGTCGGCCCGCTCCGCGGTACCGCCGCGCAGGGGGTTCCAGCGCCGGCGTCCGGGGCCGGTCGGCGTCCGCGCGTCGAGGTCCGTCCGATAGGCCGCGAACAGGTCACGTCCCCGGCGCCACAGCCAGTCCTCGACCGACTCGTACGGCTCCTCGCGGACGAGCGACGACACCGCCTCCGACAGCAGGGTGTCGTCCGTGGCCCACGGTGCGCCGGGCACGATGCGGTCGCCGTCCAGGGTCAGGGCCCCGGCCTCGAGGAGATCGGCCAGTTCTGCCCCCGCGAGCGCGAGGGAGAGGTCGCCCTGACCGACGTCACGACGGGACGGGACGTCCAGGGCGATGATCAGCAGGTCCTGCGGTGTGGTCATGTCGGACTCCCCGTCACAGACATCGATGGCGCGTCACGGGCGTCGGCCGCGTGCGCCGGGCGGCCCGGTCCGGCCCGCTCACGCCCCGGCCCGGATTCCGAGGACACCCGTCCGCCGGGCTCACGTGCGACACCCGCCGGGCCGCCCACCGTACGGGACGGCATGCCGGTACGGGACGCCATCCCGGTACGGGGTGACGCACCCCGGTCCGCACGCCGTGCCCGGTACGGGGTGGCACGCCCGGTACCCGGTCCGGACGGCAGGCCCGTCCTTCCACCATGTGGTGCGGCGGGCCGACCCGCAGCACGGCCGCGGACCCGCGCGTCGGCGGGCGGTCGCGGTACGGGGCCACCACGGTCGCGGCGCCGGCGGTCGTCAGGAACCGGTGGCGGTCCGGCCGGGGTCGTTCGGGTGGGACTCCAGCGCGGTGACCTCCAGCGCCATCCACGAGCGGAGCGGAAGCGTGCCGAGCACCTTCTCGTGGAGTTCGTCCTCGTCGGCGGCGCGCCAGATGCCGAGGCTGCGCAGCTCGCCGACCGGGCGCCACAGCCGCGCCAGATGACCGGTGGCCGCCAGTTCGCGGGCGCGGACGGCCTCGGCGGCGCGCCGACGGTCGACCTCGTCCTGACTGGTGCCTTCCGGGATCGTGGTGGTGATCTCGACCAGGAACTCTCGCATCGTCCCGCTCCGCTCGGTGGGGCGTCCGGCGGACTCCGGGCGCCATGGGTGGCGGGACGTCCGTGGCCGCACGCCGGGACCTCCCTGCACACATCCTCCGTCGGTCACCGGGACGGCGCCACGACCGGCATCCTCCCCACTGGGAGGCGCGGCCTCGCAGCGACGTAGCATGACGGACGTGGAACTGCGTCAACTGCGGTATTTCGTCGCCGTCGCCGAGGAACTGAACTTCGGCCGGGCCGCCGAACGCCTGCTGATCGCGGGCCCGTCGCTGTCCCAGCAGATCAAGGCGCTCGAACGCGACCTTGGCGTACGGCTGTTCGATCGCGATCGCCGGTCGGTCTCGCTGACCTCGGCCGGGGCGGCCCTGCTCCCGCCCACCCGCGCCCTGCTGGAACGGGCCGAGGATCTCCAGCGGTGCGCCGAACGGCTCTCCGGATCGGAATCCGTGCGGCTCGGCTACGTCAACTGGCTCCCGCCGGACCTGACCGCCCGTACCGCGGGAGTGGCCCGGCTCCACCTCGACGCGTGGATCGCCCCCTCGCACACCCAGGCCGCCCGGGTCGCCGACGGCAGCCTGGACCTCGCGGTGTGCTGGGTACGGACCGAGGAGCTGGAACGGCGTGGTCTGCACGCCCGGCTCCTCGGCGCCGACCGGCTCTACGCCGTCTCCACCGGTGACGACACCGGCGAGGTGGCGGCCCAGGACACCGCGGTGCTCATCGACGACGACGCCACCTCCTGGTCGTCCTGGAACGTCTACGCCGAGCTGCTGGCCCGCGACACCGGCGCCCGCGCGGTGCGCATCTCCGACGGCGGCGTCACCGGTCCCGCGTTCTTCGACCACGTCCGCCGCAGCGGCCGTCCGGTCGTCAACTCGCCCAAGGGCCAGACCACCCCGCTGCCCCCCGACCTGGTCCAGCGCCCCGTCGTGGCACCGCGGCCCCTCTGGACCTGGTCCCTGGTCCGGCGCGAGAACGAGGACCGGCCCGCGGTCCTGGCCGCCATGGAGGCCCTCTGCGCCGACGTCGGCGACCTCGGCCTCGACAGCCCCGGCTCCTGGCTGCCCGAGGGCGATCCCCACCGGCACCGGGCCTGAGCCGCCCCCCTCCGACCTGCCCTGGGAGGCCGCGCCTTCCAACTGGGAGGAAATCCGTCCCTGGTCACCGCCGCGTGGCCTTTGACTTCGCCCCTCGCGCACCCTACGGTCCAAATAGTCGACCGGTCGGCTAGCCCACTCGGCCGGGACCGGTCACGCCACCCCCACCCCGATATCGGAGAAGTCATCATGAGCTCTCAGGACCAGAAGGTCGCAGTCGTCACCGGTGCCTCGCAGGGTCTCGGTGCCGGGATCGCCGAGGCGTACCGCAAGCTCGGCTACGCGGTCGTCGCCACCTCGCGCACCATCGCCCCGTCCCACGACGCCGGCATCCTGACCGTCCAGGGCGACATCGCCGATCCCGCCACGGCCGAGCGCGTGATCGCCGCCGGCATCGAACGCTTCGGCCGGATCGACACCCTCGTCAACAACGCGGGCATCTTCGTCGCCAAGCCCTTCACCGACTACACGGCGGAGGACTACGCCGCCGTCATCGGCATCAACCTGACCGGCTTCTTCCGCCTCACCCAGCTCGCCGTCGAGCAGATGCTGAACCAGGGGGGCGGCCACATCGTCAACATCACCACCAGCCTGGTCGACAACGCGGACCACAACGTCCCCTCCGTTCTCGCCTCCCTGACGAAGGGCGGCCTCCAGTCCGCCACCAAGTCGCTCGCCATCGAGTACGCCACCCGCAACATCCGCGTCAACGCGGTCTCCCCCGGCACCATCAAGACGCCGATGCACCCCGCGGAGACCCACGAGGTACTCGCCTCCCTGCACCCCGTGGGCCGGATGGGCGAGGCGAGCGACGTGGCGGACGCGGTCGTCTACCTGGAGAACGCCCCCTTCGTCACCGGCGAGATCCTCCACGTCGACGGCGGTATGAGCGCCGGCCACTGAGCCCGCGTCACCCCAAACCACTACGCACCCCGAGGGAAGGCCCCCGATGAACAGCACGACGGACAGCGAGGCGGTCCTGCGCGACGTCCTCGACCGGTGGAAGGCCGCCGTGGACAGCCACGAACCGGAGCTGGTGGCGGCCCAGTTCACCGAAGACGCGATCTTCCAGGGACTGCGCCCGTACAGCGTCGGACGAGCGGGCGTCGCCGCGTACTACGACTCCCAGCCGCTCGGGCTGAGGGCCGCGTACCGGATCCTGGAGACCCGGCGCCCCGCCGACGACCTCGTACTCGGTTACCTGGCGGTGGACTTCTCCTTCACGGACCGGCCCACTCTCGCGGTCACCCTCGCGGTCCTGGTCCAGCGCACGGAGGAGGGCTGGCGGATCGCCCACTACCAGGTCTCCCACCTCGGCTGACCCCTCCGGCCCCCGGCCCGCGGCGACGCCCGCCCGCGTCGGCCGGGGACACGGGATCACGGGTGCGCCGTCCTGTCTGCCCGGCAGGACGGCGCACCCGTGTTCCCGCTCCCGGCGCCCCTTCTTCCGGCCCAACTGGCCCGTGCCGCACACTTTTACTCATCACGGATGGCATGCCCTGGTCAAATCTGCCAGGCTTCCGGCAGCCGTCACCCCGACCCCAGGGGGACACGGCGGACATCTCACCACCGCGCTCGCGCCAGCGACGCGCGCAGCCCCCGGCTGCCCTCCGGCGCACCCGAGCCGGACGGACGGCCACCGAGCAGGCCGGAATCCCGGCCGCCTCAAAGGAGTTCGCGTGAGACCGACCCCCCACAAGGCCCTCGCGACGGCCGCACTCGCCGTCGCCGCGCTGGCCGCCGCCCTGCTGCCCGTCGCGCCCGCCGCCGCGGCGCCGCCCGCCGCTCCGTCGGCCGCGGCCGACGCCTGCACCCCCGCCCAGGTGGTCGCCAACGGCGGTTTCGAGAGCGGCACTTCGCCCTGGACGCAGTCCTCGACGAGTGTGATCACCTCGCGCACCGGCCAGAGCGCCCACGGCGGAACCTCCTTCGCCTGGCTGGACGGTGTGGGCAGCACGCACACCGACACCCTCTCGCAGAGCGTCACGATCCCGGCCGGCTGCAGTTCCGCCACCCTCACCTTCTGGCTGCACATCGACACCACCGAGACGACGACGTCCACCGCGTACGACAAGCTGACGGCGAAGATCGGCAGCACGACGCTGGCGACGTACTCGAACCTCAACAAGAACACCGGCTACGCGCAGAAGTCCTTCGACGTCTCGGCGTTCGCGGGCCAGACCGTGACCGTCGCCTTCACCGGCACCGAGGACTCCAGCCTCAGGACGAGCTTCGTCCTCGACGACGTCGCCCTCGACACCTCCGGCAGCACCACCCCGCCCGCGGACTCCACGCGCACGCCGGCCGCGCCCTCGTACATCGTCAGCCTGAGCAGCAACACCAGTGGCACCACCTGGACCGGTCATGAGAGCGCGACGTTCACCAACGCCTCCTCGACCGCGCTCAGCGAGGTGTACCTGAGGCTGTGGGACAACTACCACGGCACCTGCTCCGCGACGCCCATCACCGTCAGCAATGTCAGCGGCGGCACCGCGGGCGCCCTCTCGGTCGGCTGCACCGCCCTCCGGATCGCCCTGGCGTCACCGCTGGCCCAGGGCCAGAGCGCGACGATCGGCTTCGACCTGACGATCACCGTGCCCAGCGGCGCCGACCGCTTCGGCTACGACGGCGCCTTCGTCAACATCGGCAACGCGCTGCCCGTACTCGCGGTCAAGGACGGGGCCGGCTGGCACCTGGACCCGTACACGAACAACGGTGAGTCCTTCTACTCGCTGGCAGCCGACTTCAAGGTGACCCTCGACCACCCGACGAGCCTGCTCGTCCCGGCCACCGGCACCTCGGTGGACACCCCGGGATCGAGCGGCCGGACGGTCACCACGGCCACCGCCTCCAAGGTCCGCGACTTCGCCTGGGCCGCCGGTCCGTTCAGCAAGATCTCCGGCACCTCCCCCGCCGGCACCGCGATCAACATCTACTCCGTCTCGGGCATCAGCTCCTCCGACTCCCAGTCGATACTCTCCACCGCCAAGTCCGCGGTGGACGCCCACGCCGCACGCTTCGGCGCCTACCCGTACGGCGAGTTGGACGCGGTGATCGACAACAACTACTGGTTCGGGGGCATGGAGTACCCCGGCTTCGTCCTCGACCTGGTGAGCACCACGGCGCTCACCCACGAGATCGGACACCAGTGGTTCTACGGGATCGTCGGCGACGACGAGTACAACAGCCCCTGGCTCGACGAGGCGTTCACGGACTACGCCACCGACCTGGCGCAGAACAAGACCGGCACCAACTGCTGGAACAGCGTCTCCTGGGCCTCGTCCGCGGAGAAGATCACCAACTCGATGGCCTACTGGGACGCCCACTCCTCCCGGTACTCCACGGTGGTCTACGGCTACGGCAAGTGCGCCCTGCACGACCTGCGCCGCGTCCTCGGTGACACCGTCATGGCCAAACTGCTGAAGGACTACGCCACTTCGCACTGGTACGGGGTCTCGACCACGTCCGAGTTCAAGGCCGCCGCCCAGGCCGCCACGACCACGGACCTGACCTCCTTCTGGACCCAGCACCGCATCGACGGCTGACGGCCGACCGGTGCGCCGCGGCGGACGCCTCCCGGCGTCACCCGCGGCGCACCCCCGCGGGTGACGCCGTCCGAGGAGGACGGGCGTTCGGGACGAGATGTTGTTTCCTCATACATCTAGATGCATCATACGGTTATGCATAAGCGGGTTATGGACACGGGCACACCGGCGCCGGCGGAGGATCTGATGACCGCCGTGGAGCGGCTGGTCCGCTACGTCCGGCGCAGCGCCGTCACCGGCGGTCTGAGCACGGCGGCCTCCTCCGCGCTGAGCCGGCTCGGCCGGGAGGGGCCGCAGCGGCTGACCGAGCTCGCCAGGGCCGAGAACGTCTCCCAGCCGAACATGACCCAGCTCGTCACCCGGATGGAACGGGCGGGCCTGGTCCGGCGCGCCGCCGACCACAGCGACGGCCGGGGCGTGCTGGTGGAGGCCACCGACGAGGGCCTGGACGTGTTCCGACGGCGCCGGGCCGAGCGCGCGGAGGCGCTGCGCCGGCTGATCGAGGACCTGAGCGAACCGGAACAGCGGGCTGTCCGGGTCGCGCTGCCGGCACTCGCCCGGGTCATCGACGACCGCCGTTCCCGCTCCTGACCCGTCCCCCGCGACACCACGGAGACCGCACATGAGTGCACCGCAAGGAAGGGCCGCGAGCCCGTTCAAGCAGCCCAGGGCCGTCTGGGCCGTCGCGTTCGCCTGCGTCATCTCGTTCATGGGCATCGGGCTGGTCGACCCGATCCTGCCCGCCCTCGCCGAGGGCCTGCACGCCTCGCCCAGCCAGGTCTCCCTGCTCTTCAGCAGCTACCTGATCGTCACGGCCGTCGCCATGCTCTTCGTCGGCTGGGTCTCCAGCCACCTCGGCGCCAAGCGCACCCTGGTCGTGGGGCTGGCCGTCATCGTCGTCTTCGCCGCGCTCGCGGGCTCCTCCGGCTCCATCGACGGCATCGTCGGCTTCCGGGCCGGCTGGGGACTCGGCAACGCCCTGTTCATCGCCACCTCGCTCGCCGTGATCGTCGCCTCCGCGAGCGGCGGCTTCGGCGGCGCGATCATCCTGTACGAGACCGCCCTCGGCCTCGGTATCGCCGTGGGGCCGCTGCTCGGCGGCGAACTGGGAGCCATCAGCTGGCGCGGCCCGTTCTTCGGCGTCGCCGTCCTGATGGCGGTCGCCCTGACCGCGACCCTCGCCTTCGTCCCGGCCCTGCCGAAACCGAAGCGGCCGACCTCGCCGCTCGCCCCCCTCAGGGCGCTGCGTCACCGCGGACTGCTGACCATGGGCATCATGGCCCTGCTCTACAACTGGGGCTTCTTCACGATGCTCGGATACGCCCCGTACCCGATGAAGCTGAGCGCGCACCAGCTCGGACTGGTCTTCACCGGGTGGGGTCTGCTGGTGGCGGCCTTCAGCGTGTTCTTCGCGCCGCGTCTGCAGGCCCGGTTCGGGACCGCCCCGGTGCTGTACGCGAACCTGCTCGGCCTCGGGATCGTCATGGCGGTCATCGCGGCCGGCGTCGACTCGCCCGGCGTGGTGATCGTGGCGGTCGTCGTCAGCGGCGCGTTCATCGGCATCAACAACACCCTCACCACCCAGGCCGTCATGCTCGTCTCGCCCGTGGAGCGGCCGGTGGCCTCCTCCGCCTACGGCTTCCTCCGCTTCATCGGCGGCGGCCTCGCCCCCTACGTCGCGGGAAAGCTCGCCGACGCGACCGATCTCAGCGTCCCGTTCTACCTGGGGGCCGCGACCTTCGTCGTGGCCGTCCCGGTCCTGGCGAGCGGCCATGGTCTGCTCCGCAGGGCCGAACAGACGGCCGGGCAGGGCGAGTCCGTCGGGCCCACGCTCACGCCGGTCGGCACCGCCGCGGCCACCGCCGGCCCGCCGCTCATCGTCGCCGTCGGCGCCCATGACCGGGCGGCCGTCATCGTCGACACCGCGGCCCGGCTCGCCCGGGACACGGGCACGGCCCTGGAGGTCGTCCATGTCCAGCAGACCGCCGTGGTCGAGGAGCAGGCGGTGGACGTCGAGACCGCCGACCAGGCCCGCTCCGCCGTCACCGCCCATCTCGACCGGCTGGCGGCACACGGCATTCCCGCCGTCGGCCAGATACTCACCAGCGTCGGCGACCACGCCGCCGCGGGCCGCGCCCTGGCCCGGCACGCCGCCGACGTCCGGGCCGGCACCGTCGCCGTGGGCCGCTCGCCCCGCGGTCCGCTGGCGCAGTTCGCCGACGGGAGCTTCACCAGCGCGCTGACGCACACGGCGGCCTGTTCGGTGGTGCTCGTCGACCCCGACAGCGCGCCCCGGCCGCTGACCGCGGCCACCCTGGCGGAACTGCGCACCGCCGCCTCCGGCTGAGCGGCCGGCCGGGCACCGGTCGCCGGTGCCCGGCCTCAGCCCGCGGCCCGGCAGGGGTCACGACGGTCCGGACGCCTCCACGAACGGCCCGGCCGGCACCGGCCGTCCCGCGCCCCCGGGCGCCGCCCGCCCAGGACCGGCCGGACGACGGCCGCTGGGGTCGGGACAGGGCCCGGGCGCGGCGCGGACGTCCATCCCGTGCGGCGCACGGATTCCCGCCCCGGCTCCGCGCCCGCGGTGCCGTGTCCCGGCAGGCGTCAGCCGACCTGCGCGGCGAACGCCTCGTAGGCCCGCTCGTCGAAGAGCACGAACCTGACCTCCTCGACGGCCGTCTCCGTGTCCCGCACCGTCCGCACCGCGACGCGGGCGGCGTCCTCCATCGGCCACCCGTACACACCGGCCGAGACCGCGGGGAACGCGACCGTGCGGGCGCCGAGTCCGTCGGCGACGCGCAGCGACTCGCGGTAGCACGAGGCCAGCAGGTGCGAGCGGTCCTCGGTGTCGCTGAAGACCGGGCCCACGGTGTGGATCACCCACCGCGCGTCCAGGTCGCCCGCGGTGGTCGCGACCGCACGGCCGGTGGCCAGGCCCTTGCCGTAGTGCGAGGCGCGCAGCCTGCGGCAGTCCGCCAGGACGGCGGGGCCGCCCCTGCGGTGGATGGCTCCGTCCACTCCCCCGCCGCCCAGCAGCGAGGAGTTGGCCGCGTTGACGATCGCGTCGACGCTCTGTCCGGTGATGTCGCCCCGGACCAGGGTGATGACGGTCATGACGGCTCGGCCTCCTCGTGACGGGTTCTCCTCGCATTGTCCCCCGGCCGCCGCCGGGCCGCCCTCGCCCGGAGCGGGCCGGCGCCGCGTCCGCGGCACGTCCGTGCCGCCGCCGTGGCGCGTGCGCGGTCAGCCCTGTCGCAGGCGGCGCCACACGGCCTTCGCCGCGTTGTGCCCGGCCATGCCGTGCACGCCGGGGCCCGGCGGCGTGGCCGAGGAGCAGATGAACACGGCCGGGTGCGGGGTGGTGTACGGCGACGCGGTCAGCCGGGGGCGCAGCAGGAGCTGCAGCCCGGAGGCGGCGCCGCACGCGATGTCGCCGCCCACGTAGTTGGCGTTGCGCGCGGCGATTTCGGGCGGCCCGGCGGTCGCGCGGGCCAGGACACGGTCGCGGAATCCGGGTGCGAACCGCTCCAGTTGACGTTCGATCGCGTCCGTGAGGTCACCCGTCCAGCCGTGCGGGACGTGCCCGTACGCCCAGAAGACGTGCTGTCCCGCGGGTGCCCGGGAGGGGTCGACGACGCTGGGCTGCACGGTGATCAGGAAGGGGGCGTCGGGGGCCCGGCCCTCGCGCGAGGCGGCGTTCAGCGCGGCACCGATCTCGGCGCGGCTCGCGCCCACCTGCACGGTCCCGGCGGTCCGGGCCTCCTCGGCCGTCCACGGAACGGGACCGTCCAGCGCGTAGTCGACCTTGAACACGGCCGCCCCGTAACGGTAGTTGTCGTAGTAGCGGCCGAAACCGGCGATCCGGGACAGGGCGGTGGGCGAGGTGTCGAAGACATAGGCGCGGGCGGGCGGCAGGTCGTCGAGGCGCTTGACCTCGTAGTCGGTGTGGACAGCGCCGCCGAGGTCGCGCAGGTAAGCGGTGAGCGCGTCGGAGATCGACTGGGAGCCGCCGCGCGCGACGGGCCAGCCGCGGGCGTGCGCGGCGAGGGCGAAGACCAGGCCGACGGCGCCGGTGGCGATGCCGTCCAGCGGGGCGATGACGTGTGCGACGAGCCCGGCGAACAGGGCCTTGGCCCGCTCGTCCCGGAAGCGCCGCATCAGCCAGGTGGACGGCGGCAGTCCGGTGAGGCCGAAGCGGGCCAGGGTGACCGGGTCGCGGGGCAGCGCGGTCAGCGGCAGGGACATGAAGTCGTGGACCAGTGTGTCCCACTGGGGCAGGAAGGGCGCGACCAGTCTGCGGTAGGCCCCGGCGTCACGCGGTCCGAACGAGGCCGCCGTCTCCGCGACGGAGCGCGCGAGCACCGCGGCCGAGCCGTCCGGGAACGGGTGGGCCATGGGGAGGTCGGCGTGCAGCCACTCCAGGCCGTAGCGCTCCAGGGGCATCGCGCGGAACGCGGGTGAGTTGACCCCGAGCGGGTGGGCGGCCGAGCAGGGGTCGTGCCGGAATCCGGGCAGCGTCAGCTCTTCGGTGCGGGCGCCGCCGCCCACCGTGTCCCGCGCCTCGAAGACGGCCACGGAGAAGCCCCGGCGGGCCAGTTCCACGGCAGCTGTCAGCCCGTTCGGCCCCGCACCCACGATGACGGCATCGAGCATCGACGGCACCTTCGGACTCCTTCGTCGCCGACGGCCACTGGCCACCAGGATATGCCGGAGGGCCGAGGGGCCCGGCGGCGCGGGGTGGGAACCCGCGCGCCGCGGAGCCCCCGGCCACCTGACCGCGCGCGGGACCCGCCGTCGGCCGCGCCGCCCGGCCTGGACGGGCGGGACCTGAGCACGACCGGAGCACGACCGGGCAGGGGCCGGAGCACGACCGGGCCGGAGCCCCTGCCGGAACCGGAACACGACCTGAGCCGGAGCACGGCCGGGGCCGGGGCCGACCGGCTCCCGGGGCCGACCGGCTCCCGGGTTCGGGGACCACTGGCCGTCGGTCCCCGGTCCCGGTCCCCGGTCCCCGATCCCCGATCCCCGGTGGTGGCGGTGGCTCACACGGCGTGGACGGTTCCCGCGTAGCGCCGGACGAACCGGGTCCCGCTGGCCGCCGTGACCGTGAAGTCGTACCGCCCCGCGTCGGTGCGCCACGTCACGCGGGTCCGGTCGCCCGCCCCGACCCAGACCGTCCGCTCCTCGCCGGCGAAGTCGTTCGGGGTGATCGTGAACGACGTCTGGGTACCGCCGTCGTTGCGCAGTTCCAGTTCGACCGAGGCCTGCTCCGGGCGTCCGGGGTGCCGCAGCGCCGCCGTCACCGACGGCACCGCCACATCGTCCTGTCCCGCGCGGACGACGGTGCCGGAGAAGCGGCGGACGAAGCCGTCGGCGCCGTACACGGAGAAGTCGTAGCGGCCGTCGGTGTCGGCGGCCTCCCAGACATGGGTCCGCGAGGAGCGCGCCGGGACCGTGAAGGGCGTGCCGGTGAAGGGCAGGGCGGTGTTCGGCAGGACGGTGAAGTGGTAGCCGACGCTGCCGTCGTTGGTGAGGGTGCAGGTGACCTGGCCGGTGGTCCGGTCGACCTTCACGTCCGCCCACGGCCGGTACGGCAGGGCGCGGTGCGGCCTGTGGCCCTCCTCCTGCGCGGGCATGGACTGCTCGTCGGGCACCTTGACCGGCGGCAGCGAACTGCCCGCGTCCGCCTTGGCCATCAGGGCGACGGTGTCGGGCAGCCTGGGGATGTCGTAGTCGGGCGCGGTGAAGTCGAAGCAGCTGGTGAGGTCGCCGCAGACGGTGCGCCGCCAGTCGGAGATGTTGGGTTCGTGGACGCCGGTGACACGCTCCAGGAAGCGGACCACCGAAGTGTGGTCGAACACCTGGGAGTTGACCCAGCCGCCGCGCGACCACGGCGAGACCACCCACAGCGGCACCCGGCTGCCCAGGCCGATGGCCTTGCCGCCCGCGAACTCGTCCTTGGTGCCGGGTTCGGGGAAGGGCGGGATGACGTGGTCGAAGTAGCCGTCGTTCTCGTCGTACATGACCAGGAAGACGGTGTGCTTCCACACGTCGGGGTTGGAGAACAGCGACCGCAGCGCGGTGTCGACCCAGTGGGCGCCGTAGTCGGGGCTCGCGTCGGGGTGTTCGCAGAACAGGAAGGGGGCCACCAGCCAGGAGACCGTGGGCAGGGTGCCGTCCTTGCAGTGCTGGTCGAACGCGGTGAGGTCCCACTTCGTCATCGCGTTGACGTACCGCGGGTCGTCCTTGGGGAACTCGTGGAACTGCTTGAAGTAGGACAGGGCGTTGTCGTCGTAGTCGCCGTAACGCTCGTCGGAGCCGTCGGGGTTGTGGTAGACCCGCCAGCTGACGCCCGCCTTCTCCAGGCGTTCGGCGTACGTCGTCCAGTCCGCCACGGGGTTGTCCGTGACCGGTGTGTTGTCGGTCCACGGGCCGGTGGTGCCGTCCACGCCGGGGCCCGCGGTTCCGGTCCACAGATAGAGGCGGTTGGGATCGGTGGGCCCGTTCAGCGAGCAGAAGTAGCCGTCGCAGAGGGTGAAGGCGTCGGCCAGCGCGTACTGGTAGGGGATGTCCGCGCGGGTGAAGTAGCCCATGGTGCGTTCGCCCTTGGCGGCGACCCACTTGTCCATGGCGCCGTTGTTGACGGCCGAGTGTCCGCTGTCCCAGTCGTGCGGGAGTCCGGCCGCGTTCTGCGCGTTGTACTTGGTGGTGTCCATGCGGAAGGGCAGGAGGTGGCCCTCCTCGCGGCCGCCGGCGGGCTGGCGGAACACCGGGTCGCCGTTCGAGAGGACGGTGGCCTGGCGGTCGCCGAATCCCCGGACCCCGCCCAGGGTGCCGAAGTAGTGGTCGAAACTGCGGTTCTCCTGCATCAGGACGACGACGTGCTTGACGTCGTCGATGCTGCCGTGGCGGCTGCCGCGTGCCGCGGCCTCCGCCGTGCCGGGGAGTCCGGCGGCTATCGCGGCGCCGGCCGCGGTGGTGCCGATGAAGGTACGGCGGCTGATCTCGGTCATGGGAGGCAGGTCCTTCGGGACGTCGGCGGTCAGCCGCGGGCGGAGAGGGAGAAGGTGACGACGGCGGCCGCGTGGTCGGAGGGCCAGCCGTTGGCCGCGGTGTCCGGCACCGGCCGGGGCCAGCCGGTGAACAGGCTGTGCGCCTCGACGACCTTGAGCCGCCCCGCGTACTGGATCTGGTCGATCCGGTCCTGCGGTTCGGCCCCGCCGCCGTCCTCGCGCCGCGGCCTGACGGGGGACCAGGTGATGCCGGGTGCCTTCTCCGGGGCGGGGTGGGCTTCGCGGAAGGCGTCGACGAGGCCCGCCTTCTCCAGCGCCTCCGTGACGGGCCAGCGGACCCGGCCCACTCCGCCGTGCGCGGACGCGGTCCGGTTCGTCCAGTCGCGGTGGGACGGTGAGGCGAGACCGGCCGCCAGCACCACGGGGGTACGGGAGTCGAGGTCCGGCCGCAGGGCGGCGACCAGGGCCTGCACCTGCCGGTAGCGGGCCGTCCCCTTCTCGGCCGCCTCGACCTGCGCGGACGTCCGGCCGGCCGACAGCGCGTACGGCCCGTAGTCGGCTTCGTCCAGCCGCGCCGTCCACAGGCGCACCGTACGGTCGTCGGGCAGGTGCAGGGTCGCCGCCGCCGCCGGCAGCGCCGCGGTCGGGGCGACGACGTCGCTCAGCGGGTAGCGGCTCACGATGCCGAGGCCGCCGGACCGGTACACGTGCCGGCCGAGCGCCCCGGCGAGGTCCTCGGCCGCCCTGTCACCGCATTCCTGGAGCGCCACGACGTCCAGTCCCTGGGTGAGCGTCAGCCGCAGTTGCTTCTCCAGGAAGCCGTCGACGTGCGTGCCGGCGTCCCAGAGGTTCAGGGTGGCCACCTTCAGCCGCAGCCGCTCGCGGGCGGTGCGCACCGGGACCTGGACGGTGACGGTGTCGCTGCCGACGGCGCTGTCGGTGACGGCGGCGACCAGCCGGCCGGGCCTGCGGGGCGCGACCCGCGGAGCCCTGCCGCCGACCGTGCCGTCCGCGGCGACCGACAGCCAGGGGTCGCCGCCGACCCGCCGGAAGGTCGCGCTGCCCGCGGCGTTGCCCTCGGGCCTGATCCACAGACCGCCCAGCTTCACCGAGAACTCCTGGCCCGCGGTCTGCGGTTCGGTGGTGACGGCGTCCACGACCGCGTGCGGGCGCGGGATCACGGGCCGTACGGCGAAGGTGAACGCGGCGGTCCTGGCGAGGATCCCGTAACCGTCCATGGCCAGCAGGTACGCGGTGTACGGGCCGCCGCTCAGGCCCGAGGTGTCGAGGGTGATGTCACCGGAGGCACCCGGGGTGTACTCCCAGGCGAGGGAGGAGCCGTGACCCGGCCGGCGGTCGCCGTCGTACACCCCGACCCAGTTCTTCGGGTCGGGTGCGCCCGTCGTCCAGTGGAAGGAGAGCTTGTCGCCCTCGTGCGGGGCGGGGGTCGTCAGCTCGACGGAGTCGCCGAGCGGGGCGCCCTCGAAGCTGAAGGGCTCGGTCCTGGCGAGGACGCCGTAGCCGTCCTTGGCCAGCAGGTACGCGATGTACGGGCCGCCGCTCAGACCGGAGGTGTCGAGGGTGGTCCGCCCGGACGCGCCGGGTACGTAGGCCCACACGAGGGAGCTGCTGCCGGTGGCGGGCAGCCGGTCGGCGGGATAGACGCCGATCCAGTTCTTGGGGTCGGGATCGTCCGTCGCCCAGCTGAAGGCCACTTCGGTACCGCGCGGCGGGGGCGTCGTGGACGCGATCGCGATGCTGCTCCCCGAAGCGGCGGCCTGTGAGAGGGATGACACGGTGTTGGGTCCTCTCCGCCCCGGGTGCCGCCGCGGCGACCCCCGGGTGAGCAAAGTTGTCTAGATAACTTCGCTCCACAGCAAGCCGTCCTTCGGCGACGGGGCCATGAACGAGAGGTTGCCTCCGCCCGGGGAGAAGACGGAACTCTCAGGTTTACGCGTCCGGTCCGGAAGCCCGGAATCCGACCGGAAAACCCCTCCGAGCTGCGTTTTCCCCTCCCTCTCAACTCTCCGCCGGACCTGCGGGGTCCGCCGGGTCCCGTTCCGTCGCGCCGCCGTAAAGAGACGTACGGCCTGCCGCTCCCCTCCCTGGGTGACGCCCTCGCTGTGCACAGCGAGGGCCGGGCGAAACCCGTCACGGGAGCACACCGGCACCGGCCGGCGGCCCGCGCGGGAACGCACTCGTGGACCGCGCGAGGACGCGCTCGTGGACCGTAGGACGTGCGCGTGGACCAAGTGATGGCCGGCTCACGGTCCCGTACGGGCCCTACCCCGTGCGCCGCGCGGGCGCGGACCCGCCCGCCCGCGGCGCCGAACGGAGAGGCCACGAACCACCCGATGTCAGGACCCCGCGCCGCACGGAGGCGGACCCGGGCGCCGGCCAGGGCCGAACCGGCTCACCTCAGGGGGGGAGCACGGCCCGCCGGGCGAACCGCGTCGCTCCCGGGGCGGGCTCAGGCTCCCGCGGCCAGCAGTCCCCGCACCCGGCGGGCCGTCGCCTCGTCCCGGGCCGCCGTGAACGGCAGCGCGTTGCCCCCGGTGACGCGGAACGGCTCGCCCGTGAGCGTCAGATGCGCGCCGCCCGCCTCCTCGACGAGCAGCAGACCCGCCGCGTGGTCCCAGGCCGCCTCCCAGGAGAACGCGGTCGCGTCCAACTCGCCGCGGGCGACGGCCAGGTACTCCAGCCCGGCCGAGCCGCACGGTCGCGGCCGGACACCCTCGGCGTTCAGCCCGAGGAGGGCACGCTTCTGCTCGTCCGTCGTGTAGTCGGGGTGCGAGGTGGCTATCTCCAGGTCACGGCCGGGCTCGGGCGAACGGGAGCGCAGCGGCCGTCCGTCGAGGCGGGCACCCCGGCCGCGGAGGGCGACGGCGAACTGGTCACGGGCCGGCGCGTAGGTCCAGGACGCGTGGACCACGCCGCCCAGCGTGAGGGCGACGAGCGTGCAGAATCCCGACTCGCCGCGGACGAACTGGCGGGTGCCGTCGACCGGGTCGACGATCCAGACCGGCGCCGCGCCCTGGATCGCGTCGTAGGTCGCGGGGTCGGCGTGGACCGCCTCCTCGCCGACCACGACCGACCCGGGCAGCAGCCGGGCGAGCGCCTCGGTCAGGTACTCCTCGGCCCTGCGGTCGGCGTCCGTCACGAGGTCGTGCGGGCCGCTCTTCTGGTCGATCTCGTGCGCCGCGAGCTGCCTGAAGCGCGGCATGATCTCCGTGGCGGCCGCGTGGCGGACCGCTTCCTCCACGTCGGCCGTGCGCTGAGCGAGAAACTCGTCGATGGTTTCGATGTGTCCGATCATGGCTCCATGACAGCACGCGCCACTGACAATCCCCGCCCGTCCGGTGCACTTGAGGTGGATTAGGGGTGAATTCCCGGTGCGCCCGGCCGGGGCCGGAATGTCAGGACCCGCGACCGCCGTCCGGACTCACCGTCCGACCGCGTATCCCTGCATCCCCCGGGGATTCGCCGCCGCGGACAGCACACCGGTGCGCGGATCCCGGGCCACCGCGCACAGCCGGCCCTCCGACCAGGCGTCGGCGACCTGGACGTCGTGGCCGCGGCGCCGGAGTTCCCCGACGACGGCCGGGTCGGTGCGGGACTCGACGGTGAGGCTGCCGGGCCGCATGCCGCGCGGGTAGAAGGAGCCGGGGAAGCTGTCGTTGTGCCAGTTGGGCGCGTCGATGGCGCCCTGGAGGTCGAGCCCGCCGCGCACCTCGGCGCGCAGGGCCACGGACAGGAAGAAGTGGGTCTGCCACTGGTCCTGCTGGTCTCCTCCCGGGGTGCCGAACGCCATGACGGGCACCCCGTCGCGCAACGCCAGCGAGGGCGTCAGCGTGGTGCGCGGACGGCGGCCGGGCGTCAGGGAGTTGGGCAGCCCCTCCTCCAGCCAGGCCATCTGGAGCCGGGTGCCGAGCGGGAAACCCAGTTCGGGGACGACCGGGTTGGACTGGAGCCAGCCGCCGCTGGGGGTCGCCGCGACCATGTTGCCCCAGCGGTCCACGACGTCGAGGTGGCAGGTGTCGCCGCGGGTGGAGCCGTCCGGCGTCACCTCGGGTTCCACGGTCCTCCCGGCCACGGTGGGTTCGCCGGCGCCGGGTACCGCCAGCGCGTCGAAGCCCTGCTCCCCGGAGGCCGTCCGCCGGGCGTGGCCGCTCATCCTCGGGGTGCGCCCGCCGGGGGCGCCGGGGCGCAGCTCGTACGAGGCCTCGTCGCCGACGAGGGCCCGGCGTGCCGCGTTGTAGTCGTCCGACAGCAGCGCGTCGAGCGGCACCTCGGCCGCGTCCCCGTACCAGGCCTCCCGGTCGGCCATGGCGAGTTTGCAGCCCTCGACGAGCAGGTGGACGTAGTCGGCGGAGCCGTGCGGCGGCAGTTCCCGCGGGAGGAGGGCGAGCTGCTGCAGGAGGACCGGGCCCTGACTCCAGGGGCCCGCCTTGCACAGGGTCCACCCCCGCCAGTCGTAGGTCGCCGGCGCCTCGTAGGCCGCGGACCAGGAGGCGAGATCGGCGGCCGTCAGGGTGCCGGTGTGACGCTCGCCGCTGGTGTCCATGGTGGGCCGTCCGGCCTGACGCACCAGGGCCTCGGCGATGAATCCGGTGCGCCAGACCTCCCGTGCCGCCTCGATCTCGGCCTCGCGGTCCCCCGCCGCGGACACCTCGGCGAGCAGTCGCCGCCAGGTGGCGGCGAGCGCGGGATTGCGGAAGAGCTCGCCGGGCCGCGGCGGCGTCCCGTCCGGCAGGTACACCTCGGCGGACGAGGTCCACTCCGTCTCGAACAGCTCGCGGACGACGTCGACCGTCTCCCCGACCCGCTCCACGGGCGCGTGCCCGTCCTCGGCGTATCCGATCGCGTACTTCAGGACGTCGGCGAGGGATTTCGTGCCGTGGTCGCGCAGGAGCAGCATCCACGCGTCGAAGGCGCCGGGGACGGCCGCGGCGAGCGGGCCGGTTCCGGGTACGAGCTCCAGACCCAGTTCCCGGTAGTGCGCGATCGTCGCCCCGGCGGGCGCCCCGCCCTGCCCGCAGAGCACCCGGACCGCGCCGCCCGCCGGGGCGAGGAGGATCGGGACCTCTCCCGCGGGTCCGTTGAGGTGCGGCTCGACGACGTGCAGGACGAAGCCGGCGGCGACCGCGGCGTCGAACGCGTTGCCGCCGTCCTCCAGGACGGCCATGGCGGACTGCGAGGCGAGCCAGTGGGTGGAGGACACCATGCCGAAGGTGCCCTGGAGGGTCGGTCGGGTCGTGAACATGCTGCGTCACCTCGCTGTGCGGAGCGATCAACTCGGCCCCGACTATGGCACTCCCGGCCCGCCTCGGGCAGGGCGCCCCTTCCCGGGCGGTCGGGGCAACAGGGCCGCGGCGCCGCCGGTCGCGCCGACACGGGCCCCGGCCGGCCGGGGCCGCCGGCACGCACGGAAAAGCCCCGCCCTCCGGTACTTCGGAGGGCGGGGCCGTGTCGAGCGCCGGGCAGGCCTTGCACCTGCATCTCCCCGCAGGAAGCGGGACGTCTTTCCTTGGACCACCAACGCCGGGCCCGCCACCGACAGTTCGGCGGGCGAGCTCATGATCCATGGTAGCGCAGGCGCGGAGCCGGCCGGACGGCGGTGGACGTCACGGGCGGTCGCCGGTGGCCGTCGCGCGGCCACCGGCGGGGGGGACGTCAGTGGCCGTGACCGTGGCGCCCGCCGCGGTCGCCCCGGTGGTCTCCGTCGTGGTCGCGGTGGTGGCGGTCACCCACGGAGGCGGAGTCCACGTAGCGGCCGTGGTCGTTGCGGAGGGTCGCGGTGTCGGACCGCCTGTCCCACACGGAGGTGCGGCGGTCCTGGAAGAGGTCGCGGTAGGTGTCGCGGCCGACCCCGGTGTGGACACGGACCGTGGCACGGCCGTCGAGGCGGTAGTGACGGAAGGTGTAGGTGTGGCCGTCACGGTCCGACAAGGTCCAGCCGTCGAGGTTCACGCGGTGGCGGGACGTGTTGGTGACGTCGACCCATTCCCTGTTCAGGGAGCGGTTGCCGTGGTCGCCGAAGCCCCGGAAGTCGGACTGTACGTCGCTGATGACCACACCCGAGCGGTACCCGTCCGGCCGGGCGGTGGACTGGGCCGAAGCGGGAAGTGCGGCCGCGCCGAGGGCGGTGCCGGCGACGAGGGTGGCGGCGGCGATACGGCGGATCGAACGAGAGGACATGAGGCTCCCCTGAAGTACGAGCCCAGGGACCGGCCGGTTCTGGACGGCCGGGGTGGGCGCTGTGCGAGTTCCCGGCGGGTGCCGAGGACTCATAGCGTGGCCGCTCGCCGGGCCCGGTGGGAGTTGCACCGTTTCATGTTGCCGTATACGGACATTTCCGTGACGGTCGCCTGCAGCGTTCAATGAACTCCCCGCGAGGCCGGACGCGGTTCGCGGGACGGCACACCCACCCGTCCGGCACCGCGAGGGAAGCGGTTTCCCCCATCGCGCGGGCCCCCCGGACCTTCGGCCCGCACCCCACCGGAGACCACTTCGGCAAGTAACAGCCGAAATACGGTCATGTGCGAATATCTGAACCAGAACTGACGACGTGTGCGATCCCGCGTGCCGCACGGCGGCCGGGAACCGGGCCTCACGGGTGCCGCCACGGGTGCCCGGCCCGGTCCGGCCGGATCGGTGGCTCGATTCGGCCCGGTCCGGCCGGATCGGCCGACTCGCGTGCTCGCGAGCCGGCGGACCGGAATCAATCCCCGCAGGTCGGCGTTGGTGCCGGTGGAACGAACGGAGGCGCATCGGTGCACGGTGAGTACAAGATCCCCGGCGGCAAGCTCGTCGTGGTGGACCTGGACGTCGAGGACGGGCTGTTGCGTCACGCACGCGTGGCGGGCGATTTCTTCCTCGAGCCGGACGAGGCGCTGGACGCCGTGAACCGCGCGCTGGAGGGCGCGCCCGCCGACACGGACGCGGCGGGCCTCGCGGCCCGCGTCCGGGCGGGGCTGCCCGAGGGCACGGTCATGTACGGCCTGACCCCGGAAGGCGTCGCGACCGCGGTGCGCAGGGCGCTCGCCCACGCCACCGACTGGACGGACTACGACTGGCGGCTGATCCACGAGGGGCCGCAGTCCCCCGCGCTGCACATGGCCCTCGACGAGGTGCTGACCGCGGAGGTCGCCGCCGGCCGTCGCCCTCCGACCCTGCGCGTGTGGGAGTGGGGCGCGCCGTCCGTGATCATCGGGAGTTTCCAGTCGCTGCGCAACGAGGTCGACCCGGACGGGGCCGCGCGGCACGGCATCGAGGTGGTGCGCCGGATCTCCGGCGGCGGGGCGATGTTCGTGGAGCCGGGCAACACCATCACCTACTCCCTCTCGGTCCCGGAGGCGCTCGTCCAGGGCCTGTCGTTCCAGGACAGCTACGCCTATCTCGACGACTGGGTGCTCGGGGCGCTCGGTGACATGGGGATCAGGGCCTGGTACCAGCCTCTGAACGACATCGCGACGGACCAGGGGAAGATCGCGGGCGCTGCCCAGAAGCGGGTGGTCGGTCCGGGCGGCGGGCCCGGCGCCGTGCTTCACCACGTGACCATGTCGTACGACATCGACGCCGACAAGATGCTCGAAGTGCTGCGCATCGGCCGGGAGAAGCTCTCCGACAAGGGCATCGGGAGCGCGAAGAAGCGGGTGGATCCGCTGCGCCGGCAGACGGGGCTGGCACGCGAGGAGGTCATCGGGCGGATGATCGAGTCCTTCCGCGGCCGCTACGGCCTCACGGACGGCGCGGTGACACCCGCGGAACTGGCCCGTGCCGAGGAGCTCGCGCGCTCCAAGTTCGGGTCGCCGGAGTGGACGGCCCGGGTGCCGTAGTCCGCGCGACCGGTTCCGGCGGAGGGGGAGTTGCCCCGACGAGGACGCGGGTGACTGCGGCGACGTCGCCCGCGCCGGACCCGCCCGGGCCGGGCCTCGCTCAGGACGGTGACGTCCACGCCGTCGTGCCGAGCGTGTTCTCGGGCCCGATGTCGAGGGTCTCCGGCGGCCGTACGTTCACCGCGGCGCGCCCCGGCTGCGGGACGACCTTCAGGTAGGTGCCGTTCTCGGCGGCCATCCGCCAGTACAGCGCCGCCCGCGCGCTCTCGCCGGGGTCCAGGGTGAGCGGGTGGGCCCCGGGGTCCTCCGGGGCCATGGGCACCTGGTCGGTGCCCTGGACGGTGCGCACTCCGGTGAGCGCGGCGCCCTTCTCGTCGAGGACGCGGACGGAGGGGTGGCCGTTCAGTCGGTACGGGCGCCCGGAGCAGTTGGTGAGCGTGAGCGTCATCGCCCGCAGTCCCATGGCCGCGTCGACCCGGCCGGCGTCGACGCGCACACCGGACGGCGGACACTCGGCGGCCCTCGGGACCGCGACGGCGGGCGAGTGGACGGTCAGGGGCCGGTGGTCGGGCTCCGAGAAGAAGCCACAACCGGCGACGGCGAACACCAGCGCACCGGCGAGGAGGGCGCGGCGGATCGGCCTCGGGCACGGCGGGCTCGGGCGCGGCACGGTCATTCGCCGATCATCGCACGCCGCCGGGGAGCGCCCGCCCGGGCCGTCACCAGACCCGACTCGTAGGCGTACACGACGAGTTGGGCCCGGTCGCGGGCGCCCAGCTTGGTCATGGCACGGCTGATGTGCGTCTTGGCCGTGAACGGGCTCACGACCATGTGCGCGGCGATCTCCTCGTTGCTGAGGCCGCGCGCGGCGAGCGCGGTCACCTCGCGTTCGCGGCGGGTGAGGCACTCCAGGCCCGGTGCGGTGGTCCGGTCCGGCGGCCGGGCGACGAACTCGCCGATCAGCGTGCGGGTCACGGACGGGGACAGCAGGGCCTCGCCGCGCGCGACGATCTCGATGGCCTGGAGGAGGTCGGCGGGCTCGGTGTCCTTGAGCAGGAAGCCGTCGGCCCCGGCCCGCAGCGCCTCGAAGACGTACTCGTCCAGGCCGTGGTTGGTGAGGATGAGGACGTGTACCGCGGACAGTCCCGGGTCGGCGGCGATCCGCCGGGTCGCCTCGATGCCCGACATCACCGGCATCTGCACGTCGACGAGGGCGACGTCCGGCCGCCGGGCCCGGACCAGCGCGAGCCCCTGCTCCCCGTCGGCGGCCTCGCCCACCACCTCGATGCCGTCCTCGGCGTCCAGCAGGGCACGGAATCCGGCGCGCATCAGCGCCTGGTCGTCGACGAGCGCGACTCTGATCACGATCCGTCCTCCGGTGTCCCCAGGGGCAGTCGGGCGTGCACGGAGAAGCCTCCCCCGACACGCGGGGCGGCACGCAGGGTGCCGCCGAGGGCCGTGACCCGCTCGCGCATCCCGGTGAGGCCGATGCCGGGCGTGGGCGGACGGGAGGGGTCGGCGCCGCCGTCGTCGTCCACCGAGATCGCCAGCCCGGCCGCCGAGTAGTCGAGCCGGACGGTCACCTCGGCGGGGCCCGCGTGGCGCGCGGCGTTGGTCAGCGCCTCCTGGACGATGCGGTAGGCGGCGCGGTCCACCGTCTCCGGCAGCGGTCGTGCGTCGCCGCCGACCGCCAGTTCGACGGCGAGGCCGGCGGCGCGGGCCCGCTCCACGAGCTGCGCGGGGGTGCCGGTCGGTTCGTCGGTGCGCAACACCTCCAGCGTGGACCGCAGTTCGCGCATCGCCTCGCCGCCCGCCTCCTGGATGGCGAGCAGCGCGGGGGGCACCTCCTCGCCGCGTTTGCGCGCGAGATGGACGGCGACACCGGCCTGGAGCTTGACGATGGAGATGCTGTGCGTGAGCGAGTCGTGCAACTCGCGGGCGATCCGCAGGCGTTCCTCGCCCGCCCGGCGCAAGGCGGCCTCCTCCCGGGTGCGTTCCGCCTCCAGCGCGCGCTGTTCGGTCTGGCGCAGGTAGGCCTGCCAGTTGCGGTCGGCGAGGCCCGTGACCAAGGCGCACAGGAACCAGCCGGCCAGCAGGCCGGCGCGTTCGACGATCTCCTGCCGGGTGGGGCCCGTCGCGACGTACCCGGCCAGGAACACCGCGCTCGCGAGGGCCCCGGCACCCCGGTGCCCGGCGCGCGCGGCGGTGTGGACGGCGCACAGGACGGGCAGGGCGGCGAGGGGGCCGGGGTGCGCGTGCACGACGTACGCCGTCGTGGCGGCCGTACTGACGACGAGCACCCCGCGTGGTGCGTGACGGTACCCCGCGAGGGCGAGGGAGGCGACGGCCGTCAGCGCGTAGTCGGCGGGTGCGGTGCCCTCGTCGAAGGCGGCGGCGGTCATGACGAGGGCGCCGACGACGATCGCGAGGGCCGTGTCGGCGAGCTGTCGGCGTGAGGCCGGGTCCAGCGTCATGTCCCGCACGATAGACGGCCGTTCGGCCGCTCGCGTCAGACCTGTGGAGGGGGTCCGGCCTACTCCCGGCGGAGTAGTCCCGGGCGCGTGCGGGCCGGGTGGCGCAGCCGGGAGTGTCTTCGGCCGTACGACGCCCGCGCACCCCCCGGTGGACGAGGGTTGCGAGGGCGGTGGCCGTCGGGTCACCGCACGACCCACCAGGAGGCGCATCCCGTGTCCAGTCCCTTCCGGTACACCGTTCCGCCCGAGCCCGCGTCCGCCGCCGGTCCGGTCCGCTCCGTCTACGCCCAGCTCGCCCGGGACTTCGGGATCTCGCGGGCGGCCACCTTCGTCGTGCTGTCCTCGGCGCCCGGGATCATGGCGTCCGCCTGGGCGCTGATGCGTGAGTCGCTGATCGCGGGCGACGGGAGCCGGACCGGGAAGGAGCTCGCGGCGCTGGGCGTGTCCGAGGCCAACCGCTGTCCGTTCTGCGTGGACGCGCACCGGATGCTGCTGCACGCCACCGGCGACCACGCGCTCGCGGAGAGGGTGGCCCGGGGAGAAGCGCCGGCCGACGAGCGGCAGGCACGGGTGCTGGCCTGGGGCAGGGCGACCCGGGTCCCCGGAGCGCGGGAACTGGCCCCGTACCCCTTCCCCGCGGCGCACGCGCCGGCGTACATCGGCACCGCCCTCGCCTTCCACTTCATCAACCGTGTGGTGTCGGCGCTGCTGACCGAGCGGCTGCTGCCGGGCGGCGTCCAGCGGTTCCGGGCGGTGCGGAGTCTGGGCGGGCGGTCGCTGTCCAGGACCGTGCGCCGGCACCCGGTGCCGGGCGCCGGTCTGACCCTCCTCGACGATGCCGGTCTGGCGATCCTGGACCACGCCGGTCCGGGCCCGGACTGGGCGGGCGCGACCACGGTCGGTCCCGCCTACGCAGCGCTGCGCGCCGCCGCCGGGGAGGGCGGGGAGCTGCTCGACGCCGCCGACCGCCTCCTCGTACGGGAGACGCTGGGCGCCTGGGACGGCGCGCATCCGCCGCTCGGGTGGGCCGGGCTGCCCGGCCGTGACCGTCCCGGCGCCCGTCTGGCGCTGCTGGCCGCGCTCGCCCCGTACCGGATCACGGACGAGGACGTGGCGGCCTGGCGCACCCCCGAACGCACGGACGGCCCGCTGGTGCGGCTCGTGGCGTACGGAGCCTTCGCGGCCGTCGACCGGATCGAGACCGCGCTGCCCGTGCGCGCGGCGAGGGAGGCCTCATGACGCGGATCGCCGACTCCGTGCAGGCGCGGGTGTGGAACGGGCCGCTCGGCACCCACTGGGCCACCCATCACCTCCGCTACGGCGCGCTCGTGTCGGGTCTCGACGACGCGCTCTTCGAGGGGGCCGCGATCGCCGCGGGCGACCGGGTCCTGGACGTCGGCTGCGGGGCCGGCGCGACGACGAGGACCGCGGGCCGGCTGGCCGCGCACGGGCACGCGGTAGGCGTCGACCTCTCGGCGCCCCTGCTCGAACGGGCCCGGGCGCTCACCGCGGCCGAGGGTGTCGCCAACGTGGCCTACGAACTCGGCGACGCCCAGACCCACCGCTTCCCGCCCGCCGGTTACGACGTGGTGATCAGCCGGGGCGGGGTGATGTTCTTCGCGGACCATCAGGCCGCGTTCCGGAATCTGGCCCGGGCGTTGCGGCCGGGCGGGCGCCTCGCGTTCGTCTGCCCGCAGCCGGCCGGTCCGCACCAGGAGGAGTCGCGTGCCCTGAGCCTCTTCGCGAAACTCCTCGACGCTCCGGACGCCCACACCGTCGCGGCGCAGACCGCGATGGCCTCGCTGTCCGACCCGGCACGGCTCCGTGCGGTGCTGGCGGGCTGGGACGAGGTGCGTGTCACACCGGTCGGCGCGGAGGCGGTGTGGGGGCGGGACGCGGCGGACGCGGTCGGTTTCGTCCTCTCGCGTACGCCCGGACAGGTGGTCGACGCGGCCGCCCGCCGAGCCCTGGAGGATGCTCTGCGCCCTTATGAGACGGATCGGGGGGTGTGCCTGCGGGCGGCGGTGTGGCTGGTGACGGCGAAGTGGAGTCCAGCCGTCCGGCGATGAACCACAGTCACCGCACAGGCACGGAGCGAGTTCGCCCTTCCGCCCCACAGGGAGTCATGTGACACTGGCGTCCCGTCCGCAGTGCGGACTCCTCCGCACCGTCCCCCACGAGAAGTGCGCCGTGCGTTCTCTTCCTCTGCCGCTCGCCCTCACCGCGCGTCTGCTGCCGGTCGCCGTGCTCGCCTGCACGGGCTGGGTCATGTCGTCCGGTTCCTCTTCGCCACCCGCGTCCTCGGCCGGATCCGGGACCGGGACCGGGCCCAAGTCGGGCCAGGAGAGCGGGAGTCCGTCCCAGCCCTCGACGACGGCGGCCGTGAAGACCTACACGGCCGCGCCCGCGCCGTGCACCAGCCTCGCGACCAAGTCGATCAGCTCGCTGGTCCCGGGCGCCAAGACGGCCGGCCAGGAGATCGCGTCCACCGACAGGTCGGTGCGCCGCACCTGTTCCTGGAACGCGCTCAAGGGGTTCGACTACCGCTGGCTCGACGTGTCCTACGAGATCATGGCCTCGGACGCGGCGGCGCAGAAGTCCTACCAGGACCGGGTGACGAAGAAGAGCGGCGGCGGCCCCGTGCCCGGCCTCGGCGACGGGGGCTACTCCGTCGTGAACCTCACCACCGAGGACAAGCAGCAGACCCGCGAGGGGGTGGTGATCGCCCGCGTGTCCAACGCGCTGGTGGCCGTCACGTACAACGGAAGCGACTTCGAGACGAAGAAGGCGCCGAGCACCGACGAGATCAACAAGGGGGCCATCAAGGCCGCCAAGGAAGTGGTGGCCACGCTGGAGAACGGCCGGAAGGTCTGACCGTTCTCCCTCGCGCGGCCGTGGGTCAGGCTTCGGACTCCGTGCGGCCCCTCAGCAGCATCAGGCCGGTGTAGAGCACCAGTGACGTACCCAGGCCCACCGCCCAGCCGTAGTCGGCGAGCGACGACAGCGCCGGGATCGGCCGCCCGTCGATCAGCGGGTGGAAGTCGGCGCCGCCGACGGCGAGGACTCCGCCGGTGACGAAGGCGACGACGGCCCGCCAGTTCCAGCCGCCGTCGTACCAGTACCGTCCGCCGGTGCGGTACAGGTCGGTGAGGTCGAGCCGGGTGCGGCGCAGGATCCAGTAGTCGGCGATGAGGATGCCGGCGACCGTGCCGAGCAGCCCGCCGACCAGGCCGAGCCAGGTGAAGATGTAGCCCTGCGGGTCGGAGTACAGCTTCCAGGGGAAGATCAGCACACCGAGGACGCAGGTGGTCATGGCGCCGGCCCGGAAACTGATCCTCCTGGGCGCGATGTTGGAGAAGTCGAAGGCCGGGGAGACCAGGTTGGCCGCGATGTTCACGGACAGGGTCGCGACCAGCACGGTGACCAGCGCGTAGACGATCCCCGCGACGTTGTCGGTCTTGGCGGCCAGCTTGACCGGGTCCCAGATCGCCTCGCCGTACACGGCCTGCGACCCCGAGGTGACCATGACGGACAGGAAGGCGAAGAGGGTCATCGTGGTGGGCAGGCCGAGGGCCTGTCCGATCGTCTGCGCCCTCTGGCTCCTGCCGTAGCGGGTGAAGTCGGGGATGTTCAGCGACAGGGTGGACCAGAAGCCGATCATGCCCATGAGCGAGGGCCAGAAGAGTTTCCAGAAGCCGCCGCCCCAGCCGAGCTTGGAGGGCTGGTCGAGCAGCGGGCCGAAGCCGCCCGCCTTGCTGCTCATCCACCACAGCATGACGCCGGCGCCGACGAGCACGAACGGAGCGGCCCAGTTCTCGAAGCGGCGGATCGTCTCCATGCCCCGGTAGATGATCGCGACCTGGAGCACCCAGAAGACCGCGAAGGACAGCCACATCGTCCACGCGTAGCCACCGATGTGCGAGGCGTTCGCCCAGCGGTCCCCGAAGAGCTTCCCGGCGAGGAAGTAGATCGCCTCGCCGCCGATCCAGGTCTGGATGCCGAACCAGCCGCAGGCCACCAACGCCCGCACGACGGCTGGGAGGTTGGCACCGCGGACCCCGAAGGAGGCACGGGCGAAGACCGGGAACGGGATGCCGTACTTGGGGCCCGCGTGCCCGGTGAGCAGCATCGGGACGAGCACGATCAGGTTGGCCAGCGCGATGGTGAGCACGGCCTGTTTCCAGTCCATGCCGACGGCGATCAGACCGGAGGCGAGGGTCCAGGACGCGGTGTTGTGGGCCATGCCGACCCACAGCGCCGAGAAGTTGTACGTGGTCCAGGTCCGCCGCGCGACCGGGACCGGCAGCAGGTCCTCGTTGGCGTAGGGGCCGCTGGGTGCGGGAGCGCCGGGGGCGATCTCCACCCGGCCGTCGGGGAGCGTGACCTGGGAGGTCGGTGGGCTGTCGGTGGGGACGGTATCGGTCATGGGCAGGCCCATCAGGTGAGGAGTGACGGAAAGGCCGTGCGGGTGGCTCCATGGGGGGTGCGCGGGGAGAGCGCCCTGTCCCCTTCCCGGGACGGTCGGACGGTGGGCCCGCGGGAAGGGGAGAACGGGGTGAGGGGTGGCGGTGGGGCCTGCGATCCGGGACGGGGCCGTGTGGCCCCGACGGACCCCGCCCCAGGGGTCGTTCAGCCGGTCATCGGCCGTTGACGGCCGGGATGACCGTCGACCCGTAGGCGTCGATGGTCGCCTCCTGCGCGTCGTGCATGTCGTACAGCGCGAACTGGTCGACGCCCAGCTCGCGCAGCGCGTTCAGCTTCTCGACGTGCTGCTCGGCGGTGCCGATCAGGCAGAACCGGTCGACGATCTCGTCGGGCACGAACGTGGTGTCGGGATTGCCGCTGCGTCCGTGGTGGGAGTAGTCGTACCCCTCACGGGCCTTGATGTAGTCGGTGAGTTCGGCGGGCACGGCGGCGGAGTGCTCGCCGTACTTGGAGACCAGGTCGGCCACGTGGTTGCCGACCATGCCGCCGAACCAGCGGCACTGCTCGCGGGCGTGGGCGACCGCCTCCGGGGAGTCGTCCCGCGTGACGTAGGCAGGCGCGGCCACACAGATCGTCACCTCGGACGGGTCCCGGCCCGCCTCGGCCGCCGCGGTCTTCACCGCCTTGACCATGTACTCGGTCAGATAGAGGTCGGCGAGCTGGAGGATGAAGCCGTCGGCCTCCTCACCGGTCATCTTCAGCGCCTTGGGGCCGTACGCGGCCATCCACACCGGGAGTTCGGCTCCCGGCCGCACCCAGGGGAACTTGACGACGGTACCGCCGAGGTCGGCCTCCTCGCCGCGGCCGAGCGCCCGGATGACCTTCATCGCGCCGCTGATCCGGGCGAGCGTGTTCGGTTTGCGTCCGGCGACACGCATCGCCGAGTCGCCCCGTCCGATGCCGCACACGGTGCGGTTGCCGTACATGTCGTTGAGCGTCGCGAAGGTGGACGCGGTGACCTCCCACGTGCGCGTGCCCGGGTTGGTGACCATCGGTCCGACCGTCAGCCGCTCGGTGTTCGCGAGGATCTGACTGTAGATCACGAAGGGTTCCTGCCACAGCACGGCGGAGTCGAAGGTCCAGCCGTACGTGAAGCCGTTGTCCTCGGCCCGCTTCATCAGCTCGATGACGCGGGAGGCCGGGGGGTCGGTCTGCAGGACGAGTCCGAAGTCCATGGCGCCACTCCTAGGCGTTCAGAGGAGGTACTGACAGGTGGAGCGGGGCGTGTACACACCGTGCCCCGCGCGTCCGGTGAACTCCCGGTCGGTGATGACGGGTTCGCCGCGCGAGAGCACGGTCTCGACACGGCCGGTGACCCGCTTGCCCTCGTACGCCGAGTAGTCGACGTTCATGTGGTGCGTCTCGGCGGACATGACCTGCTCGGCGTGCGGGTCGTAGATGACGATGTCGGCGTCGGCGCCCGGCGCGATGGTGCCCTTCTTCGGGTACAGGCCGAACATCCGGGCCGGGGTGGCGCAGGCGATCTCGATCCAGCGGCGGCGCGAGATGTGCCCGTCGACGACGGCCTGGTGCAGCAGGTCCATGCGGTTCTCGACGCCGGGCAGGCCGTTGGGGATCTTCGAGAAGTCGCCCCGGCCGAGCTCCTTCTGGCCCACGAAGCAGAAGGGGCAGTGGTCCGTCGACACCACCTGGAGGTCGTTGGTGCGCAGGCCCCGCCACAGGGCGGCCTGGTGCTCCTTGGGCCGAAGGGGGGTGCTGCACACGTACTTCGAGCCCTCGAAGTCCGGCTCCGCGAGGTTGTCGGTCGACAGGAACAGGTACTGCGGGCAGGTCTCGCCGAAGACGTTCAGGCCCTCGTCGCGCGACCGTGCGATCTCGGCGACCGCCTCCTGCGCCGAGACGTGCACGACGTACAGCGGTGCCCCGGCGACCTGCGCGAGCTTGATGGCACGGTGGGTGGCCTCGGCCTCCAGGAGCGCCTTGCGGACCTCCCCGTGGAAGCGCGGGTCGGTCTCGCCCCGGGCCAGCGCCTGTTCGACGAGCACGTCGATCGCGATGCCGTTCTCGGCGTGCATCATGATCAGGCCGCCGTTCTCGGCGGAGCGCTGCATCGCGCGCAGGATCTGGCCGTCGTCGCTGTAGAAGACACCGGGGTAGGCCATGAACTGCTTGAAGGAGGTGACCCCCTCCTCCACCAGCAGGTCCATCTCCTTCAGGGTGTCCTGGTTGACGTCCGAGACGATCATGTGGAAGGCGTAGTCGACGGCACACTGCCCGTCGGCCTTGGCGTTCCAGGCGTCGAGGCCCTCGCGCAGCGAGTGGCCGACGCTCTGCACCGCGAAGTCGACGATGGTGGTGGTGCCGCCCCAGGCCGCCGCCCGGGTGCCCGTCTCGAAGGTGTCGGAGGCGAAGGTGCCTCCGAACGGCAGCTCCATGTGGGTGTGGGCGTCGACGCCGCCCGGGATGACGTACTTCCCGGCCGCGTCGACGGTCCGGTCGGCCGTCCACGACTCGGCCGTCGGGGTGCCCGTCGCGGCGAGCGCGACGACCCGGCCGTCCTCGATCAGGACGTCGGCGTGCATCTCGTCGGACGCGGTGATGACGAGACCACCACGGATGACGGTACGGCTCATGCTCCCTCTCCTTCCGGTCGTGCGTGCACTGGGGGATTTCCGAAACTGCCGAGGACCGCGCCCGACGCCGTCCGCCCGGGACGGGCCCGGGGGGACGGCGGCCGGGCGGGCCCGGCCCCTGACGGCCGGACCCGCCCGGGGCCGGCCGTCAGGGAGCCGTCAGCGGCCCGTACGCCCCCGGGGCACGGTCCCGGTAGAACTGCCACCGGTCGCGCACCTCGCGGAGCTTGGCCAGGTCCAGGTCGCGGACGACGAGTTCGCTCTCCTTGTCGCTCGCCACCTCGCCGACGAACTGGGCCTCCGGGTCGACGAAGTAGCTCGTCCCGTAGAAGTCGTTGTCGCCGTACTCCTCGACGCCCACCCGGTTGATCGCGCCCACGAAGTACTCGTTGGCGACGGCCGCGGCCGGCTGCTCCAGCTGCCACAGGTAGCCGGAGAGTCCGCGCGAGGTGGCCGACGGGTTGAAGACGATCTCGGCACCCGCGAGGCCCAGCGCGCGCCAGCCCTCCGGGAAGTGCCGGTCGTAGCAGATGTACACGCCGATCCTGCCGACGGCGGTGTCGAAGACCGGCCAGCCCGAGTTGCCGGGCCGGAAGTAGAACTTCTCCCAGAACCCGCCGACCTGGGGGATGTGGGTCTTGCGGTACTTGCCCAGGTAGGAGCCGTCGGCGTCGATCACCGCCGCGGTGTTGTACAGGACGCCGGGCTGCTCCTCCTCGTACATCGGCAGGACGAGGACGAGGCCCAGTTCCTCGGCGAGTGCCTGGAAGCGCCGGACGATCGGGCCCTCGGGTATCTGTTCCGCGTACGCGTAGAAGGCCTTGTCCTGGACCTGGCAGAAGTAGGGCCCGTAGAAGAGCTCCTGGAAACACAGGACCTGTGCGCCCTGCGCGGCGGCGTCGCGGGCCGCCTGCTCGTGGACCTGGATCATCGACTCCTTGTCGCCGGTCCAGGCGGTCTGGAAGACGGCGGCGCGGATCACTCTGCTCATCGGGACCTCCGGTCGCTCGGTGTGCGAGGAGCCTAGGAAGCCCGGCAGACGGCTTTGAGGTGCACCGTGTCACGTCTGCGGTGCGTTGCCGTTCCACGGTGTCACCCCCGCGTCGTCGCATGTTTCACCTGAGTCATCCGGTGTTTCACCGTTGTTGAGCGTCGTGCGCGAGCAGCGCGATGTGGACGGAGGCCGCCTGTTCGAAGTCGTCGAGGTCGACGGCGAGGCGTGCCTCTATCGCCTCCAGCCGGCGGTAGAGCGCGGGCCTGCTGACGTGGTGGAGCCGCGCGGTGCGGGACTTGTTGCGGCCCGTCGCGAGATACGTCCGCAGCACGGGCAGCAGCTCCGGGTCGGACTCGGCCCCGCACAGCAGCCCGTCCAGCTCCCGTTCGGCGAAGGACTGGACGTGCGGGTCGTCCCTCAGCAGCCGCACCAGGCCGCGCAGATGGACGTCACGCAGCCGCACGACCACCGGGTGGTCCTGCTGGCCGACGGGGGTGTCGGCGGCCGCCTCGGCGACGTGCAGGGCCTCCCGCAGGCCGCCGGGCACGTCGTCCCAGTCGTGCCGCGCGGCGGCGGCCGCCACGGTCGCGGGGCCCCCGGTCTCGTGCCGCAGCCGGGCGGCGAAGTGCGCGGCCAGCGCCTCGGCGTCCTGGTCGCGGGCGAGGCTCAGCAGCACGGCGGTGGTCCCGTCGGCGAGTTCGGCGACGAGTCCGGACAGGCCGAGCAGTCTGAGCACCCGGTCCAGCCGGGCCGGGTCGCCGTCCCGGACGGCCAGCGGCACGAACGACCGCCGGTTCACGGGCAGTCCGGCGGCGCGCGCCCGGGGCAGCAGCTGCCGGGCCGGTACGACGCCGGTCACGAGGTCGGTGAGCAGGCTCTGCGCGGACTCCTCCTCCCAGGTGTGCGCGGGTCCGGCGAGCATCCGGTGCAGGACCAGGGCCTCGGCGGCCCGGTCGGCGAGCAGCCGCCCGGTCACCGCGTCGCCGCGGTGGCCGCACAGCACGATGCGGCCCCAGCGTTCGCCCCGCCCGCCCAGCTCGGCCCGGATCCATCCGTCGCCCTCGCTGCCGCCCGCCTGCCGGGCGATGCGCTCCCAGTCGCGCAGCACGTCGTCCACCGCCGACCGCTCCCCCGCGGTGGCGAGGACCCGGTGGGCGAGGTTGGTGACGACGACGGGGCAGGCCGCGTGCCCGGCGATCTCGTCGAGGATCCGCTGCATGGGAGCGCCCGAGGTGATGAGGCCGGTGAGCGCGGTGCGCACGGACTCGGAGAGGCTCACGGCCGCGAACTTGCTGGAGACCAGCCGGGACTGCACCTCCTCCGTCAGCTCGGCGAAGGGGAAGGGGCGGTGCAGGACCACCATGGGCAGCCCGCACCGCTCGGCGGCGCGGCACATCACGTCGGGCGCCGCGGGGAAGGCCCGGCCGAGTCCGAGGACGACGGCCGCGGCCTCCGCGCGGTGCAGCGAACGGATGTACTCGGTCTGCGCGTCCGGGTCGCCGGCCAGCAGCACGCCGGTGGTGAGCACCATCTCCCCGCCGCTGAGCATGACGCCCACGTCGGCGGCCTCGGCGACGTGCACCCAGCGCACGGGCCGGTCGAGGTGGCCCGCGCCCGCCACCACCTCGGGCTCGCCTGCGAGCACCCGCTCCAGGGTGAGGACCTGGCGTACCGACAGGGCGGTGTCCGGGGCGGTGGTCATGGCGGCGTTCCCTTGCTCAGGTTCTCTTACCGGATGCACCTCAGCGCGCGATCGAGGATCGCCGCGCCCTCCTCCGCCTCCGCGACGGTGAGGGACAGTGGCGGCGCGATGCGCAGCACGCTGGTGTCGTGACCGCCGCCCTTGCCGATCAGCAGGCCTTCCTGGCGGGCCGCTTCGAGCACGGCGGCGGCGCCCTCGGGATGCGCCTCGTCGGTGCCGGGCTTCACCAGTTCGACGCCGATCATCAGCCCGCGACCGCGGACCTCCCGTACGCCGTCGACCTGCGCGGCAATCGCCCGCAGCCGCTCGATGAGCAGACCGCCGACGCGCCGGGCGTTGCCCTGGAGGTCGTGTTCGAGGAGGTAGGCGAGGTTCGCCAGCCCCGCCGCCATCGTGACCGGTGAGCCGCCGAAGGTCGAGATGGAGTTGGAGTCCAGGCAGTTCATGATCTCGGCGCGGGCGACGACGCCGCCGATGGACATGCCGTTGCCGATGCCCTTGGCGAAGGTCAGCATGTCCGGCGGGCCCGCGGCGTCGTGCGCCTGCCAGCCCCAGAAGTGCTCGCCGGTGCGCCCCCAGCCGGTCTGCACCTCGTCGGCGATCCAGAGGATGCCGTGCTCGTCGAGGACCTCCCGGAAGGCCGCGTAGAGGCCGTCGGGCGGGGCGGTGAACCCGCCGACGCCCTGCACGGGTTCGGCGATCAGGGCCGCGGGCGCCCGGACGTGGCCGAGCAGGTCCCTGAGGTCCTCGACGCAGGCCGCGATGAACTCGCTGTCGGACAGGTCGGCGTAGGGACCGCGGGTACGGACGCCGCCGTGGACGTACAGCGTCTGCAGCGGCGAGAGCGAGGTCGGCGACCAGCCCTTGTTGCCGGTGATGCCGACCGCGCTGAAGGAGCGGCCGTGGTAGCTGTTGCGCATCGCGAGGATCTGGTTGCTGCGCCGGTGGGTGGTGGCGAGCAGCAGGGCCGTGTCGTTGGCCTCGGTGCCGGAGGTGGTGAAGAAGACCCGGGCGTCCGGGATGCCGGACAACTGGGCGATCCGCTCGGCCAGTTCGACCATGGGCCGGTTGAGGTAGAGCGTGGAGGAGTGGATGATCCGCCCGGCCTGCTCGCTGACGGCCTTGGTCACCTCGGGCAGCGCGTGCGCGGTCATCGTCGTCAGGATGCCGCCGAAGAAGTCCAGGTACTTGTTGCCGTCGGCGTCCCAGACATGGCGGCCCTCGCCGTGGGTGATCTCCAGCGGGTCCTTGTAGTAGAGGGCGAGCCAGTCGGGCAGGACCGCCTTGTGCCGTGCGTACAGGTCGCTCACGGCTGCACCAGCCCCTCGTACGCGTCGGGCCGGCGGTCGCGGTAGAACGCCCACTGCTGACGCACCTCCTCGATCAGGTCGAAGTCGAGGTCCCGGACGACGAGTTCCTCGGTCTTGTCACTGGCGGGCTCCCCCACGAACCGGCCGCGCGGGTCGACGAAGTACGAGGTCCCGTAGAAGTCGTTCTCGCCGTACTCCTCCTGCCCGACACGGTTGATCGCGGCGACGAAGTACTCGTTGGCCACGGCCGCGGCGGGCTGTTCCAGCTGCCAGAGGTAGGCGGACAGGCCGCGGGAGGTGGCGGAGGGGTTGTAGACGAGCTGCGCGCCGTTGAGGCCGAGTTGGCGCCAGCCCTCGGGGAAGTGGCGGTCGTAGCAGATGTAGACGCCGATCCGGCCGACGGCGGTGTCGAAGACGGGCCAGCCGAGGTTGCCGGGTTTGAAGTAGTACTTCTCCCAGAAGCCCTTGACCTGCGGGATGTGGTGCTTGCGGTACTTGCCGAGGAAGGTGCCGTCGGCGTCGATCACGGCCGCGGTGTTGTAGTAGAAGCCGGACTGCTCGACCTCGAAGACGGGCACCACGACGACCATGCCGGTCTCGCGGGCGAGTTCACGCATACGGGTCACCGTGGGTCCGTCGGGCACGGGTTCCGCCCAGCGGTAGTGCTCCGGCTCCTGGACCTGGCAGAAATAGGGGGCGTTGAAGACTTCCTGGAAGCCGATCACCTTCGCGCCCTGCCGGGCCGCCTCGCGGGCGTGCTCCTCGTGCTTGGCGACCATGGAAGCGGTGTCGCCGGTCCAGGTCGCCTGGACCAGAGCGGCGCGTACGACGTTGGCCATGAGCTGCTCCTTCGACGGGACGTCAGAGAGCCTCTACGCCCGTAGAACAAGGCGGTAGAGGCTCGAAAGTAAGCCCCCTGGACAGCCTTGCCAAGACCATCGGGGTTAACCCGCTGAGTCGATCACGTTTCACCCCCCTGTGGGTGAGAGGCTGACCGGGGCGTGGGCCGCCCGGGTGACTCACGCGGCGAACCCGGCCACCCGGAGGGCGTGCACCAGGTCCCAGTGGTGCCGTTCCGAGATTCCCCGGGCGGCGTCCAGCAGGAGCGGCACGAGCCGCGCCGGGTCGCTCTCCGCGCTGCGGGCGGCCTCCTCGGGGGTGCGGACCCGCACATAGGCGTCGAGCAGCGCCCGGATCTCCCGTCGGCGGCCTTCGTCGGCGAGGCCGAGCACGGCCGCCCCGATCTCCGGCGCGGGGCGGGCGACGCCCTGGCGCAGCATCTGCCGCCCGTCGGCGGTGCGGCCGGCCGCGACCAGTGCGTCGAAGGCGGCGACCAGCCGGTCCGCGGGGAGCGACGCGGCCTCCCACAGGAGCGTGGCCCAGTCCGCGTCGAGGCCCGCCTCCCTCAACTCCGCGGCGAGCAGCGGGAAGCGGGCGGCGGGCCAGTGCGCGGCCTCGACGAGCGTGGCGTGCGCCTCGCCGCTGCGGCCCTCGGCGCGCAGGCGCAGCAGTCTCCCGACGGTCTCGGCGGTGTCCCGCCCGGCGTCCTCGTCCGGCGGCTCCGTGCCGGGTGCCGGCCGCGGCTCCGGCCGCTCCTCGGCGGCTCCCGCGAATCGCGCGCCGCGTGGCGTACGGCGGTTCGGCGCGGCCGGGGCGGCGGGCAGGGGCACCGCGGCGCCCGGCACCGGCACGGGGGCCGTGCCGGCGTCCGTCAGCCCGGCGAACCGCGCGCTGCCCCGGGGGCGGCGCCTGGAGCGCCGTCCCGGGGAGCGGCCGGCCCCGCCGGGGGTCGCGGACTCCGGGGGTGACGGCCGGGCTTCGGCGCGTGGCGGTACGGCGTCGGAGGCGTCGTCCCCCGGCCGGAGGCCGGAAGCGTCGTCCCCCGGCCGGGCGTCCGGGGCGTAGGCGTCGGGCCGGGGGCCGGAGGCGGGCGGGACGGTACCGAAACCGCTGCCGCCCGGGGCGGTCTCGGGGTTCCGGCCCCGGAAGGGGTCGCCGGTCTCGGGCCTGAGGGCGTTCTGGGCGGCGCCTGCGTCGACGTGGGCGCGGGAGCCTACGGGGCCGCCGAAGGCGGTGTCGTTCGGGGCGGGCCGGGTGCGGGCGGGGGCCGCGGAGGCGGGACGGCCGGAGGCCAGGTGGTCACCCCGGACGCCGGAATCCCCTATCGGGCCGGGGACTCCTCCGGGCGCGGCCGGCCGGGCGGCGCCGAACGCCTCCGCACCTGTCCGGGGGCGACCGGGCGGGAAGGCGCCGCTCCCGCTCCCACTGTCGTCCCCGCGGCCGCCCCCATCCCCGGCGGCGACAGCGGCACGGTCCGAACCGGGAGCCCTGTCACCGGCGTTCGGCCCGTCGGGCGTGAACCTCCGCGCTCCGGTGCCGGGAGTGGCACGCGGGAGACCCGGCGCCGGGGAGACGGCCTCGCCGGGGGCGAAGGCACCGTCGCCGTCCGCGCGGGGTCCGACGAGCGCGGCGGGTGGGCCGGGGGCCGGAGGAGCGGCCGGGGTGGCCGAGGAGGCGGGTGCGGGGACCTCGGGACGCCCCCGACCGGGCCAGGCGTCGTCCGCGCCGGGGCCGGGGCGCGGGTGCCGCCCCCACGCTCCCTCGGCCGTCCACGCGACCGGACGGTCCCCGCGCTCGCCGTCGTCCACCGCCCGGTCGTCCACCGCCCGGGGGACGCCCGCGGCACCCCCCGGGAGGCCGGGCCCGCCGGACGCGTGGGCCCCGAGGGCACGGCGGTCGAGGTCCTCCGCACGCCGGCGGAGTTCGGCGCAGCGGGCCGTGGCCCGTTCGTGGTCGTCCTGGGCCCAGGCCAGGTCCAGCCGTACCGCGTCGGCGTCCTCCGCCGTGACGGCCTCCCCCAGCAGCCGGTTCAGCTCGGTCCGGCGCTCGGCCGCGTAGCGCCGCTCACGGAGCATCACGTCGAGACGGTCGCCGAGCGCGTCGCGCCCGCCGGGCCGTGCGTCGAACGCCGTGAGCGAGGCGCCGTGCAGCGAACGGGCCCGCCCGGCCTCCCGCGCCGCGACCGCCGCGCCGTGCTCCGCGCCGAGGTCCTGCAGGAGCGCCTCGACCACGTCCCAGGGCGGTACCTCACGACCCTCCAGGCAGGCCCGCATGCCGTCGGGGTCACGCTGCCAGAACACCCCGCACCAGCCGCCGTCCTGATCGAGCCGGCGCATCAGCCCGTCCAGGAAGCTCGCGAACTCCCGGATCTCTGCCGGAAGTTGATCCACAACCATCACACGACTCCCCGCCCGACTGGAGTACTCCGGTCCGGTAGAGAACACCCTCCGTGTTACGGGACGGCTACGGGGAGTTTTCCGGCGGGGCGCGGAGTCCGGTGGCCGAGGCCGTCCAGGCGCGGTCCGAGCGCGATCCGGGCGCGGGCCTCCCCTGCGTCCCCACCCGCCACCCGCCACCGGCCACCGGCCACCGGCCGCGCGACGGCGACCTGGTCTCCGTGGACCTCGGTGCCGAAACGGTCGGCCCGGGCAGGGCCCGGCATCCTGACGGCACGCCGACCCCGGCTCCGCGCGAGGGTGCCGGTGAACGGCGCGGGGCACCGCGCCGTTCACCTTCCGCCCGCCGGCCTCTACGGCGCGGGGCGCACCACCATCGCCGAGCCACCGCCGCGCCGCACCGTCTCCGCCGCGGCCCGCCACCTGCCGTCGGGAAGGCGCTGGACGCCGGTCGCCGCGCCGATCTCGGGGTTGAGCTTGAAGGAGTGCCCCAGGGCCTCCAGCCGGGCCCTGAGCGGGCTGTCGTACAGCCCCGGTTCGAGTTCCGTCTGCGCCGCGTTGCGCTGGCTGGCCCGCGGCGCGGCGATCGCGTCGACGAGCGGCAGTCCGCGGTCCAGGAATCCGGTGAGGGTCTGCAGCACGGTCGTGATGATGGTCGCCCCGCCCGGTGAACCGAGCGCCACCACCGGCCGGTCGTGCCGGTCCAGCACGATCGTCGGCGAGATCGACGAGCGCGGCCGCTTGCCGGGACCGGGCAGGTTCGGGTCGTGCACGGCCGGGTCGGCCGGGGTGAACGAGAAGTCCGTCAGCTCGTTGTTGAGGAGGAAACCCCGGCCCGGGACGGTGATGCCACTGCCGCCGGTCTGCTCGATGGTCAGCGTGTAGGAGACGACGTTCCCCCACTTGTCGGCGACGGTGAGGTGCGTGGTGTTCTCACCCTCGTACGTCGTCGGGGCGGCCTTTCCGGCGGTGGAGCAGGCCGCCGGGTGGCGCGGGTCCCCGGGGGCGAGCGGGCTGGTCAGCACCGCATTGTCCTTGATCAGGCACGCGCGCGAGTCGGCGTACTTCTGCGACAGCAGTTCCTTCGTGGGGACGTTCTCGAAGGCGGGGTCGCCGACCCAGCGCCCCCGGTCGGCGAACGCGATCCGGCTGGCCTCGATGAAGTGGTGCAGGTACTGCACGTCGCTCGCCCGGGAGAGGTCGGTCCTCTCCAGGATGTTGAGGGCCTCGCCGACCGTGGTGCCGCCGGACGAGGAGGGTGCGATCGAGTAGACCTTCCGACCGCGGTACGAGGTCTCCGTGGGCGCCTGCTTCTTCGCCCGGTACGCCGCCAGGTCCCGGAGCGAGAGCTTTCCGGGCCGCGCGTCGTAGGCGGAACGGGGGTCCACCGGCGGCTTGTTCACGGTGGCCACGATGTCCCTGCCGAGGTCGCCGCGGTAGATCGCGCCGACGCCCTTGCGCCCCAGTTCCTCGTAGGTGCGGGCGAGATCGGGGTTCTTGAGGGTCGAGCCGACCACCGGGAGGTTCCCGCCGGGCAGGAACAGCTTCGCGGTGTCCGGGAAGTTCCTGAAGCGGGCTTCGTTGGACTCCGTCTGGGAGCGGAAGGTCGCGTCGACCTTGAAGCCGTCCCGGGCGATGCGCTCCGCGGGCGCGAGCACGGTGCTCAGCCGCCTGCTGCCCCAACTGTCCAGCGCCGTCTGCCAGGTGGCGGGTGTGCCCGGCGTGCCGACGCTCAGTCCACTGGTGACGGCGTCCGCGAAGGGGAGGGGTTTGCCGTTCTCCAGGAACAGCCCCGAGTCGGCGCTCAGCGGCGCGGTCTCGCGGCCGTCGATCGTGCGCACCGTACGGGACTTGGCGTCGTAGTAGACGAAGTAGCCGCCTCCGCCCACGCCGGAGGAGTAGGGCTCGGTGACGCCGAGGGCCGCGGCCGTGGCGACCGCCGCGTCCACCGCGTTGCCGCCCTTCCTGAGGACCTCGATCCCCGCCGCGGAGGCGTCGGAGTCCACACTCGCCACCGCGCCGCCGTACCCGACGGCGACCGGGACCTTCGCCGGCGCGCCGGCGGCGACCGGCACGGCCGCTTTCACCGAGCCCGGGGGTGCCGCGGCGCCGACCGACACCACCGCGGCCGAAACCGCCAGGACCGCCAGATTCCGCGCAACAGGGCGACGCATCCGTACCTCCAGTCAACAGCCGTCTGCGCAGCGTAACTTCACCCCTGCCCTTCCGTCAGGACCCCTCGAACACCGGTGCGCGTTCCGGCTAGCATGCGCGCCCATGAATGACGACGTGCGCAACATCGTCCTCGGCGTGCTGGCTGCGGGCATCAGCGCCGCCCTCGGCTGGCTCGCCCGCACCTATCTGTGGAAGCGCAGGCTCCGGCGCAAGCAGGCGTTCTTCGGGCTGCCCGACAACTCCGAGTCGCTGCTGGTGGTCAACCGGGAGGCGGGCGGGCCGGAGCTCACGGTGATGCGGCACGACGTCTTCGCACTGCTCGAACTGTCCGCGCTGATCAAGGACTGCGGCGCGCACGCCCAGGTCATCGCGCACGACGCGACCCAGCAGGGCTTCGGGGAGCGGACGGAGTTCTGTGTCGGCGGTCCGTCGTCGAACCGGAGGATGGCGGCACATCTGCACTCCCTGCTTCCGGGCGTCGAGGTGAACGTCGACGCCGAACCGGGGCCGGAACGCGGCGCGTTCCGGATCGGCAGCGAGCACTACCGCCTGGAGGCGGGCAAGGCCGAGTACGTGATCCTCGCCCGTCTGGTCGCCGGCCAGGAACGCGGGACGCGGCCGGTGTTCCTCTTCTGCGGCCAGCGGGCGATCACCAACCAGGCCGCCACCCGTTATCTCGCCCGCAACCACGAGCGGCTGGCGCGCAGACACGGCGGGAACTCCTTCGTCCTGCTCCTGAAGGTGGTGAACTCCCAGGCGTACGGCCCCGACGTGGTCGAACAGGTGGCGGACGTGACCCGCGCCGCCCAGTCCCCGCGGCCCACGCCCGCGTCGGACCCCGCGCCCACGCCCGCGCGCACCGCACGCGCCTCGCGCCGCTCGTCGTAGAAATCATCACATAAAGGACTCTCCCGTCACCTTACCGGAACCTTTACCGGCGCGTAACTTACCGACGGGTTACTTCCGGTAAACGCGCGCGGTTACCGTCGGGTCACTTTCCCCGCACGAGTGAGGAGTGGCCCGTGGGACAGCGTCGCCATGCCCTGCGCACGACCGCCGTGGGCGCCGTCTCGGCGGCCCTGATCACCGGCGGCACCCTCGGGCTCGCGCCCGCCGCCGGGGCGGCCTCGGACGGCGTCCGTTTCGTCGACATCGCCGGGGACGGCGGCACGGTCCTCAAGGGCAACGTCGTCACCCCCGCGGACGCCGACGGCAGCCGCACCTACCCGCTCCTCGTGCTGCCCACGAGCTGGGGCCTGCCCCAGGTCGAGTACCTCGCCCAGGCCCGCAGGCTCGCGGACTCCGGCTATGTGGTCGTCACCTACAACGTCCGCGGCTTCTGGCAGTCGGGCGGCGAGATAGAAGTGGCCGGGCCGCCCGACGTCGCCGACACCTCCAGGGTGATCGACTGGGCGCTCGCCCACACCCCCGCCGACGCGCGGCGGATCGGCGTGGCCGGCGTCTCGTACGGCGCCGGGATCAGCCTGCTGGCCGCCGAGCACGACAAGCGGATCAAGGCGGTGGCCGCGCTGAGCGGCTGGGCCGACCTCATCGACTCGATCTACTCCGGCCGCACCGAGCACACCCAGGCCACCGCCCTGCTCGGCGGCGTCGGCGCCGTCACCGGCCGCCCCAGCGCCGAACTCCGCGGGATCCTCTCGGCCTTCTTCTCCTCGGACCTCTCGAAGGAGCAGGAGATGATGGCCTGGGGGCGGAAACGTTCTCCCGAGACCTACGTCGACCAGCTCGACCGGAACGGGCCGGCCGTCTTCATGGCCAACGCCTGGGGCGACACGATCTTCCCGCCCAACCAGTACGCCCGTTTCTACGAGGAGCTGACCGGGCCCAAACGCCTGGAGTTCCGCCCCGGCGACCACGCCACCGCCGAGCTCACCGGTCTGTTCGGAGTCCCCAACGACGTGTGGACGGACGCCAGCCGCTGGTTCGACCACTACCTCAGGGGCGAGGACAACGGAATCGACCGTGAGCAGCCGGTCCGGCTCAAGTCCCGCTCCACCGGCGGTTACGAGGGCTACCCGGACTGGAAGTCGGTCGGCGCCACCACGCGGAAGATGGCGCTGGCGGGTACCACCACGATCCACACGAACGTCGACTCGGGCGCGGACGGCGGGATCATCTTCCTCTCCAGCCTCCTGGACCAGGTGGCCCGGATCCCTCCGACGGCGGCCGTCCCGCTGCTGCCGCGCCGCTGGGCGGCCGTCTGGCAGTCGGAGCGGTACACGGACGTCCAGCAGGTCCGCGGCACCGCCCGGCTGCACACCACGCTCACCCCGACCGAGGAGAGCGGCACCCTCGTCGCCTACCTGTACGACGTGGGGCCGCTCGGCCTCGGCAAGCTGGTCAGCAACGCGCCGTACACCTTCCACGGGCGGACACCCGGCCGGCCGTTCGGCGTCGATCTGGACCTGTACTCCACGGCCTACGACGTCCCCGCGGGACACCGGCTCGCCCTGGTCGTCGACACGGTCGACCCGCTCTACACCGAGCACAACCCGCCCGGCGCGCAGCTGACCTTCTCCTCACCGGCGAACGACCCGTCCTTCGTGTCGATTCCCCTGCGCGAGCAGTGATCTCCGGCTGCCGCCGGCCGGGCCTGGCCCTGTGAGCTGCTGCTCCCCTATGGGGCGGTGGGGGGCCGGCCCCCACCCCGCAGCAGCGTCCCTGGTTCGGCCGGTGCCACCTTCACGGCCTCGGTCTTGGGACTGCGCCGCTCCCACCGGGACACCCAGTGGGCGGACCAGGAGAGCAGCATGCACATCCCGATGTAGATCGGCGAGATCACCATCACCACGGGGATGAACGGCAAATCGTAGTCCAGGTTGGACGCGATCAGTTTCCCGGCGTGGAGGAACTCCTCGTAGGTGATGAGATAGCCGAGCGAGGTGTCCTTCAGGGCGACCACCAACTGGCTGATGATGGCGGGCAGCATGGCCCGTACGGCCTGCGGTACGAGGACGTGGGACATGACCTGGGTCTTACGCATGCCCAGCGCGAACGCGGCCTCCCGCTGCCCGCGGTCGACGGAGCCGACGCCGGAGCGGAAGACCTCGGCGAGCACCGAGCCGTTGTAGAGCGTCAGTCCGGCGACCAGCGCGGGCAGCGGCTGCACCTTCAGCGCCACGAAGATGAAGAAGATCATCACCAGCACGGGCATGGCGCGGAAGAACTCGACGACCAGCGTGGAGATCCAGCGGACCGGGCGGTGGTCGGAGAGGCGTCCCGTGGCCAGCAGGCCGCCCAGCGCCAGCGAGAACACCGCGGCGAGGGCGAAAGCCTTGAGCGTGTTGCCCAGTCCGCGCAGCAGGAGCTCCTGGATGCCCTTGTACTCGAAGGGCGTCCACTTGGTGTGGGTGAACTGGCCGGTGTCGAAGAGGAGATACAGGATCCAGCCGATCAGGGCGAGGATCAGGGCGGTGGACACGAACCCGTACATCCGGTGGCGTCGCCGGGTCCTCGGCCCGGGCACGTCGTAGAGGGCGGTGGACCCGAGGTCGGCGGTCCGGCGGGCCGGCGGACGGGGTGCGGGGGACCGATGGGCGGTGGCGGTCATCGGGCGACTCCCCAGCGCTTCTCCAGGATGTTGAAGACCGCGCTGATGGCGAGGGTGATGATCAGGTACCCGACGGCGATCCAGACGAAGGTCCAGACGATGTTGTAGCCGAGTTCGCTGAGCGTCTTGTAGGTGCCGAGCAGTTCGGTGACGCTGAACGCCCCGGCGATGGCGGAGTTCTTGGCGAGTGCGATGAGGGTGGAACCGATCGGCGGGATCACCGACCGGAAGGCCTGCGGCAGGACGACCAGCGAGAGCGTCTGCCGGAAGGTCATGCCGAGACTGCGGGCGGCCTCCCCCTGTTCCCTGGGCACGGTGTTGATGCCGGCCCGCAGCGCCTCGCAGATGAACGCCGAGGTGTAGCAGCCGAGCGCCAGGACCGCGAACAGCTGGAAGGGCAGCACGAGTCCGAAGCGCGGCAGGCCGAGCAGGACCGCGAAGAACAGCAGGGTGAGCGGGGTGTTGCGCAGTACCGTCACCCAGGCCGTGCCGAGGGCCCGCAGGGAGGCGACCGGCGCGACCCTGAACGAGGCCATGAGGAAGCCGAGCAGGAGCGCCAGCGCCGAGGCGTAGACGGTGAGTTCGACCGTGCCGAGGAATCCGGCGGCGAAGGTGGAGAGGTTGTCTGTCAGTACGTTCACGTCGGCCTCGTTCAGCTCGCCGGGTAGCGGTCGATGGCGGGCGGGGCGGGCGCCGGTACTCCGGAGAGCCCGAGGGTCGCCTCGTACGCCCTCTTCCAGTCGCCGTTCCTCTCCCGGGCCCGCAGGGCGTCGTCGAGCGCGTAGCGCAGCGCGTTGTCCCCGCGCGGGACGCCGATGCCGTAGGGCTCCTCGGAGAACGGCTTTCCGACGACCTTGAGTTCGTCGGGGGCCTTGGCCGCGTAGCCGATCAGGATCGCGTCGTCGGTGGTGACGGCGTCGACCTGGTAGGTGAGCAGGTTGTCCACGCAGACCGAGTAGGTGTCGTAGGAGACGAGGACGGCTTTCGGGTAGTCCTCTCTGATGCGCTGGTAGGGGGTCGACCCGGCGGCCGAGCAGACGCGTCTGCCGGCCAGATCCTGGGGTCCGTGGATGTCGTTCTCGTCCTTGCGCACCAGCAGGGACTGGCCGGCCAGGTAGTACGGGCCCGCGAAGCCGACGAGCCTCTTGCGCAGGTCGTTGATGGTGTAGGTGCCGACGTAGTAGTCGATCTGGCCGTTCTGCAGAGCGGTCTCGCGGTTGGCCGAGGCGACCGTCCGGAAGTTGACGGTCTTCGGGTCGAAGCCGAGCGAGGCCGCCATCATCCTGGCGATCTCGATGTCGAAGCCGGCGTAGGCCCCGGTCGCCGGGTCCTTCTCGCCCAGGTAGGGCTGGTCCTCCTTGACGCCGACGTTCAGGTGGCCGCGTCTCCTCGCCCGCACCCAGGTGGGCGAGTCGGGGAGTTCGAAGCCCTTCGCGATCTCGTAGGCGGGCAGCTTCTCCGCGGCCGGTCCCTTGGCGGGCGGGCTGCCCTCCTTGCCGCAGCCCGGGACGGCGGCGAGGAGCGCGGCGGCCACCGCCAGGACGAGGCGCACACGTGTGGTACGGATCATGCGGTGCACTCCCCCGCTCAGTGCTTGAGGATCTTGGAGAGGAAGTCCTTGGCGCGGTCGCTGCGCGGGGCCGTGAAGAACTCCTCGGGGGCGCGGTCCTCGACGATGCGGCCGTCGGACATGAAGACGACCCGGTTGGCGGCGGAGCGCGCGAAGCCCATCTCGTGGGTGACGACGACCATGGTCATGCCGTCGCGCGCGAGCTGCCGCATGACCTCCAGGACCTCGTTGATCATCTCCGGGTCGAGCGCCGAGGTCGGCTCGTCGAACAGCAGCGCCTTGGGGTCCATGGCCAGAGCGCGGGCGATGGCGACGCGCTGCTGCTGGCCGCCGGAGAGCTGTGCCGGGTACTTGGGGGCCTGTGCGGCGAGGCCCACCCGGTCCAGGAGTTCACGGGAGCGCCGGTCCGCGTCGTCCTTCCTGCGGCCGCGGACCTTGATCTGGGCCAGCGAGACGTTCTGCAGGACCGTCTTGTGGGCGAAGAGGTTGAAGGACTGGAAGACCATCCCGACCTCGGCACGCAGGCCGGCGAGCGCCCGGCCCTCGTCCGGCAGCGGCCGTCCGTCCAGTCTGATGGTCCCCGACTGCACGGTCTCCAGCCGGTTGATCGTCCGGCACAGCGTGGACTTGCCCGACCCCGACGGGCCGATGACGACGACCACCTCCCCCCTGGCGACGGTGAGGTCGATGTCCTGCAGGACATGCAACTCGCCGAAGTACTTGTTCACGCCCTGCAGTTCGATCAGAGGATCGACAGCCATGCCCGGCCCTACCCACTCTCCGCGGTGTCGCAGATGCCGCAAACTATCCGGGCAAGATCGCACTCGACACACGACACGCACTTTTCGGGCATTAGCCGTATTTATCAAGTTTCAGGTTTACGGCCGACCGGTTCGGGACGTGCGCGACGGCCGCCGGATCACCCCTCCGACACCTCCGCGTACAGCTGGGACAGCTCCGGCGCACCGCTGGACGCCCAGGTGTGACCGGAGGCGACCACATCGATCTCGCGGCCGGAGGTCAGCCGTACCACCGGCTGACCGTTGGGCCAGATCTCCCAGGCCGCACCGGAGACCGTGCGCACGATGACCGAACCGAGGTAGAGGCCCGCGTCGTTACCGAGCCAGGGCAGGCTCTCCTCGTCGTCGCGCCAGCGCGGCAGCAACTGGTCCAGCGCCTCCAACGAGCCCGCGGAGTCGTCGAGTTCGACCCCCGCCTGGTAGGCCTGCGAACGCAGCAGCTCGCACTCGGCCAGGAGTTCGGCGATACCCGCCGGATCGTGGTCGCCCTCGGTGAACACGGCCACCCCGAAGGCCAGACCGTGCTTCTTGCGCCAGGTGCCCAAAAAAGGGATGTTCATACGCCCAGCGTGGCATTCCCGCCGTCCGACACACCACAGGCGCGCCCCGGAACGCGCCCGCCCACCCGCGCGCGGGTCACACGTCGAGGTCCACCACGACCGGCGCGTGGTCCGAGGCGCCCTTGCCCTTGCGCTCCTCGCGGTCGACGTAGGCGTCGCCGACCGCCTTGGAGAACGCCTCGTTGCCGTACACCAGGTCGATGCGCATGCCCCGGTTCTTGGGGAAGCCGAGCTGGCGGTAGTCCCAGTAGGTGAAGGGGTGGTCGTACTTGAGGGGGCGCGGGACCACGTCCGTGAGACCCGTCTCCCGCAGCGAGGTCAGGGCGGCGCGCTCGGCCGGGGTGACGTGCGTGGCACCCTCGAACAGGGAGACGTCCCAGACGTCGTCGTCCGTCGGTGCCACGTTGTAGTCCCCGAGGACGGCGAAGGGCCTGGCGCCCGCCGCGTCGCCCGCGACCGCCGCCTTCAGCGCCTCGAACCACTGGAGCTTGTACGCGTAGTGGGGGTGGCCCACCTCGCGGCCGTTCGGCACGTACACCGACCAGACGCGGACCGGGCCGCAGGTCGCGGAGACCGCCCGGGGCTCCTCGACGCCCTCGTAACCGGGGTCGCCGGGCAGTCCCCTGACCACGTCCTCCAGGCCGACGCGCGAGAGCACCGCCACGCCGTTCCACCGGCCGGTGGCGTGCACGGCCGACTCGTAGCCCAGCTCGCGCAGCTCGGCGACGGGGAACTGCTCGGCGGCGACCTTGGCCTCCTGGAGGCAGAGCACGTCCGTGCCGCTGCTCTCCAGCCAGGCCAGCAACCTCGGGAGGCGGGCGGTGATCGAGTTCACGTTCCAGGTCGCGATGCGCATACCCGACAACCTACCGGGCGGGTACGACAACGGGTCCCCGCGGCCCGCTCGGCCCGGGCCCCGCGCTCAGACCTCCGCCGACGTCCCGGGCGCGAGCCGCAGATGCTCGGCGCCTCCCAGCGCGCCGATCTGATGGTCGTAGATCGGGCGGGCGAGGTCCGTGATGAGGGCGTCGTGGATGTCGTACGCGCGCTGGGGCTTGACCTCGCGGACGTACTCGATCACCTCGGAGATCTTGTTCCACGGGGCCATCACCGGGAGCATCAGCGTCTCGACCGGCCGGTCGGGGACGGTGAGCGCGTCGCCCGGGTGGAAGACCCGGCCCCCGTCGACGAGGTAGCCGACGTTCGTGATGCGCGGGATGTCCGGGTGGATCACGGCGTGCAGCTCGCCGTGGACCTGGACGTCGAAGCCCGCGGCGGTGAACGTGTCGCCGTGGCCGACGGTGTGCACCCGGCCCGGGTAGGCGGCGGAGAGCCGGTCCGCGACCGATTTCAGGGTCCAGACCTCGGTCCCGGGGCGGGATTCCAGGCCGGCCCGCAACCGCTCCTCGTCGAAGTGGTCGGCGTGCTCGTGCGTGATCAGGATCGCGTCCGCGCCGACGGCCGCGTCCTCCTCGCTGAAGGCACCGGGGTCGATGACGAGCGTGCGCCCGTCCTTCTCCAGACGGATGCAGGCATGCGACTTCTTCGTGAGCTTCATGATTCCATCCTGCCCCCGCCGGGCGCCCCGGGGCCTGTCCGGCCCCGCTCACCCCGTGCGGACGATCACTCCTGCGGGGTGGTCTCCTCCCGGATCACCGCCTGGGCCACCCGGAACGCGCTGTTCGCGGCCGGGACGCCGCAGTACACCGCCGCCTGCAGGAGCACTTCCTTGATCTCGACCGGGGTCAGGCCGTTGCGGAGCGCGGCACGGGTGTGGAAGGCGAGCTCGTCGAGGTGGCCGCCCGCCACCAGCGCGGTGAGCGTGACACAGCTGCGCGAGCGCCGGTCGAGACCCGGCCGGTCCCAGACCTCGCCCCAGGCGTAGCGGGTGACGAACTCCTGGAAGTCCCCGGAGAACGCGTCCGCCGAGGCCAGCGCCCGGTCGACGTGCGCGTCCCCGAGCACCTCGCGGCGTACCTTGATCCCCGCGTCGTACGGGTCGGGCCGGCCCATCATCTCGGGCTGGACCTGGACGGCGGGACCGATCTCGGCGACGGGCGCCGGCGGCGGGGGCGTGGTGAGGGCCGCCTTCACCGGGGCCGCCGGGATCGCCACCTGGCCGGTCGACGAGTCGTAGGCGGGCTGCCAGGCCGTGGAGAAGTGCCGTACCAGCAGGTCGGTGACGGCGGCGGGCTGCTCCACGGGGACCAGGTGCGAGGCGCCGGGCACGACCGCGAGCCGGGCGTCCGGGATGCCGGCGACCAGGGTGCGGGCCTCGGCGGGCCCGGTGACCTGGTCGTCGGAGCCCACCAGGACGAGGGCGGGGACGCCGATCCGGCCCAGTTCGGCCCGTACGTCGAACGCGGCGAGCGCCTCGCAGGCGGCGATGTAGCAGCCGGGGTCGGTGGTGCGGACCATCTGCACGGCCCACTCGGTGATGGCGGGCTGGGCCGCGGCGAAGCCGGCCGTGAACCAGCGTTCGGGAGAGGTGCGGGCGATCGGGTCGAGCCCGTTGGTCCGCACGATCACCCCGCGCTGGCGGAACTCGTCCGCGGATCCGAAGCGGGGTGAGGCGGCGATCACCGCGAGGGAGGCGATCCGCTCCGGGTGGCGCAGGGCCAGTTCGATCCCGAGGGCTCCGCTGAACGCGCATCCCGCGTAGCCGAAGCGCTGCACGCCGAGCGCGTCGAGGGTGACGAGCAGGCGCCCCGCGAGTTCGGTGAACGAACCCGCGGGATAGGCGGGGGCCCCGCCGTGGCCCGGCAGGTCGAAGCGGAAGATCCGCCAGTTCTTCGCCAGTTCCGGTATCTGCCGGTCCCACATGTGCCAGGTCGTGCCGAGCGAGGGGCCGAGGACGAGGACCGGGGCGTCCTCCGGCCCGTCCAAGCGGTATTGCAGGTGTTCAGGTGTCGTCGTGCTCACCCGTTCACGTTCCCACATCCCACATTTTCTCACGCCGGGGGATCGGGACGCCCGCCAAACCTCCTCACACCTTCGCGCCCCCTCGCAGGTCCTCCACGTCGGGCCGCGGCCGCCCTCCCCCGGCCCGGAGCGTCCGCGCGGAACGCCGTTACCCTGGTGGGATGAGCAACGGGATGGGATCCGGCCCTGTTCTGTTCAGCACGGTCGGCCTCCCGGAGGGCCGGCGGGTCGCCCTGTGGGAGGCGCACAACGCGGCAGCCCTCATCGGCGTGCACTGCCGCTCGCTGCGCGACGACGCGCTGGAGGCGACGGAGATCAACCTCCAGTTGCCGCAGGTCCATCTGGCCCGGGTCGCGGGCAGTCCGCATGTCGTGGAACGGACCCGGTCGGTGGTCCGTCACCTGCCGTCCGAGGCGATCGCGTGCTACTTCGCGCTGGCCGGGGACGCCTTCTTCTACCACGACGACGGGGTGCGGGTGCTGCACCCGGGACAGCTGATCGTCTGCGACGCGGACCGGCCCTTCATACGGGGCTTCTCGCAGGGGCTGGAGGAGCTCGCGGTGAAGGTGCCCCGGCCGGTCTGGCGGGATCTCGGCGGACCGGAACTGTCTCAGCCCCTGGTCTTCGACGTCGCCGAAGGAGCCGCGCAGGCGAGGACCCTGGCCCGGATGGTCGACCGGGCGGTGCTGCCGGAGTCCTCCGAGGCCGTGGACGAGGACGTCGTGCTGGAGCTGCTCGGCAGCGTGGTGGGGGGCCGCCCGCCGACCACCGCGGCCGTGCACCTCGCGACGGCCCGCGCGTACATCGACGAGCATCTGACGGAGCAGGGGCTCTGCGCGGCGCACGTCGCCCGGGGGATCGGGATCAGCGAGCGGCATCTGTCACGGGTGTTCGCCCAGGGCGGCGAGAGCCTTCCGCGGTACCTCCTCGGCCGCCGTCTCGACCGCGCCCGCGCGATGCTCGCCGCGGGGCGGGCCGGTAGCGTGGCCGAGGCGGGGGCGGCCTGCGGTTTCGCCTCGGCCTCCTACTTCTCGCACCGGTTCAAGGAGCGGCACGGTGTGGGCGCCGCCGACGTCCTGCGGAGCGGACGCGTCGAGGGGTGAAGGCGGACCGCCCGCCGGCGGGGTCGCCGGCGGGCGGTGGAAGGCGGTGGAGGGCGCCGCCCGCGGGGACCGCGACGGTGAGTCCCCGGACGACGGGTCCGGGACGGTGTGGTCCGGGCGGGACCCGGGACGGCGCGGTCCGGGGGCGTCAGGTGCCGTCGGGGGCGAGCACGATGTCGAACCGCACGCGGGACCAGGCACGGTCCGCGAGGTCGCGCCCGTCGGGGGTCGGGCTGCCGGGGGCCTGGGGGCGGAAGTCCTTGACGAGGGAGTCCTTCACGCCGAACACGGCGTCGCTGTCGAGGAGTTCGTCCCCCCGGACGAAGATGTGGGTGACGAGGGTCCGCAGCGCGGGGGCGCTGACCATGAAGTGCAGGTGCGAGGCGCGCATGGGTGACCGGCCGGTGGCCGCCAGGAGCTGCCCGACCGGGCCGTCGTGCGGGATGGCGTACGGGGTGGGGGTCAGTCCCCAGAAGCGGTAGCCGCCGTCCGCGTCGGTGAAGAGGTGGGCCCTCGCGGCGGTGCGCTCGTCGTCGTACTGGGTGTCGTAGAAGCCGTCCTCGTCGGCCTCCCACACCTCGACGCGCGCGCCGGGAACGGGTTCGCCGGCGGTGTCGGTCACGGTGCCCTCGACCCAGCACGGTTCGCCGCGGGCACCGAAGGCCATGTCGCCGCCCTGCTCGATCTCGGGGCTGTCCTCGACGAAGAACGGTCCGAACACGGTGGCTTCGGTGGCCCGGCCGTACGCCTCGTTGTTGACGGCGACGGTCTGCATCGAGACCCCGAGGACGTCCGACAGGAGGATGAATTCCTGGCGTCGGTCGTCGGTGATGTGGCCGGTGCGGGTGAGGAAGTCGACGCCGAGGTCCCATTCCCTCTCGGTGAGACGGACCTCCCGGACGAACGCGTGCAGATGACGGACGAGGGACCGCATCACCTCTCGTGTCCGCGGATCGGCGCAGTCGGCGAAGGACCGCAGGACGCGGTCCGTGACCTCCTCCTCCATCCGTCGCTGCCGGTCGTCGGGCACGTCGTCGGTGGTCGCGGGGGTGTGGGTCGTCATCGGGGTTCGGCTCCTTCCCAGGCCTCGCCGAGCAGTTCGGTGACCGCGCGCGGGGTGACCGGCCGCGGGTTGCCGGCCGGGGCGGCGGCGACGACGGCCTCGGCCGCCGCGGCGATGCCCTCGGACGGCATGCCGAGTCCCTGGAGCGAGCGCGGCGCGTCGAGCCGGTCGCGCAGCAGGGCGAGCCCCTCCCCGGCGGTGGGTGTACCGAAGGCCGAGGCGAGGCGCTGTTCGGCTTCGGGTGCCGCGGCGCCGTTGAAGGCGAGGACGTACGGCAGGACGACCGCGTGGGTGGCGGCGTGCGGGAGGTTGAACATGCCGCCCAGCACATGGCAGATCTTGTGGTGGAGCCCCGATCCGGCGGACGCGAAGGCCAGGGCGGACAGATAGGCACCGTAGAGCGCCTGTTCGCGGCCGGGCAGCGCGTCGGGTTCCTTGACGACCAGGGGCAGTCCGGTGCGCAGCGCCCGGACGCCCTCGGCTGCGAGGGCCTGGTTCACCGGATCGGTCCGGGGGGCCCACAGGGAGTCGACGCAGTGCGCCACCGCGTTCAGGCCGGAGGCGGCGCTCAGGTCGGCGGGCAGGCCCAGCGTCAGCGCGGCGTCGTAGACGACCGCGCGCGGCAGGACCCTGGGGTCGGTGCCGGTGGTCTTGGCGGAGCCCTCGGTCAGCCCCCAGACCGGGGTGGCCTCGGAACCGGCGTAGGTGGTGGGGACGGCGACGATCGGCAGTCCGGTGGTGAGGGCGACCGCTTTGGCCAGGCCGGTGGTCGAGCCGCCGCCGACGCTGACCAGGACGTCTGCGTCGTGCGCGGCGGCCGCCGCGCGGGCCCGTTCGGCGACCTCGACGGGGACGTGCATCACGACCTCGTCGTGGAGGTGGACGACCGGCAGGCCGCCCGTGACCCGCTCGGCGAGCGCGCGCTCCGCCGCGCCGGCGATCACCAGCACGCGTCGCGCGCCCAGCGCGGCGACCTCGTCCCCGAGGCTCTCCGCGGCCTCGCCGGACGCGAAGCGCACCCGTTGCGGCAGGGTGTCGTGGAGGAAACGCATCGTGCTCAGTCCCTTCCCAGGATCGAGAGCAGGGCCTGTCGCAGCTGCTCCTCGGGGTTCTCGGGCAGGGCCGCGGAACGCCAGGCGATGTGCTTGTCGGGACGCACCAGCAGCACTCCGCTCTCCTCGACCTCACGCAGCTTGGCCCAGTCGTAGTACAGGTCGGTGACCTCGCGGCCCGGACCGATGACGACCGTCGCGAGCGGGACGCCGAGCTCCTGCGCGATCTTCTCACCGGCCTGGACCCACGCCTCGCCGGCGATGCCGGTGAGCAGCGTCCACCGGGTGTAGGGCGCCAGGTCCATCAGCGCGAGGCGGCGGCTGCTGTCGCCGACCCAGGCGTGCGGCAGATGGGAGCCGGGAACCGTGGACATCTCGTAGTAGAGGTCCGTGTCGCGGGTGGGAGCGGGCAGGGCGGACCCGTCGGACAGGACGGCCGAGGAGGCGTAGAACTGGCCGAGTTCGACGCCGTGCGCGTTGAACTCGTAGTTCTTCAGGTCCATGGCCCGTACCAGCGCGGCGCGTTTGGCGGCGCCCGCGGGGGTGTTGTCCTTGCGCTCCTCGATCGCGGCGGCCATCTCCGCCTCGGTCCGCGCGTCGAGGACACCGAGGGCCTTGAACATGTCCACGAACTCGCGGCTGGAGCGGTTGGCCCGCTTCACGATGCGTTCCGCGACGGGGGCGCGTTCGTCGGTGTAGGTGTCCAGCAGCGCCGGAGCGGCCTGGCCCCTGAGCACGGCGGCCAGTTTCCAGGCGAGGTTGTAGGCGTCCTGGACCGAGGTGTTGGAGCCGAGGCCGTTGCTCGGCGGGTGCCGGTGCACGGCGTCGCCGGCGCAGAACACCCGGCCGTCGTGCAGGCGGGTCGCGTACATCTCGTTGTTGCCCCAGAGGCTGGTGCCCGTGATCTCGACGTCCAGGTCCGGCATGCCGAGCAGGTTCCGGACGATCTGGATCGCCGCCGGCTCGTCGACGACGGGGGGCTCGTCGGCGATGTCGTAGCCCCACACGATCAGCCACTCGTTCCAGGGGCGGATCATGCGCACCAGGCCCGCGCCGATGCCTCCCACGTTCGAACCCGGCTGCAGGACCCAGTACAGGACGGAGGGCCGGTGGGAGACGTACCGGGAGATGTCCGCCTTGAAGGTGATGTTCATCGACCCGGCGATGTCCATCGCGCCCTCGAACGGCAGGCCGATGTCGGCGGCCACCTTCGAGCGGGCGCCGTCGGCGCCGATCAGGTACTTGGCGCGGATGCTGTAGCGCGCTCCGGTCAGCCGGTCGAGGACCTCGACGGTGACGCCGTCGGCGTCCTGGGTGTGGGAGAGGTACTCGGTGGAGAACCGGGTGTGGGCGCCGCGCCGCGTCGCGTTCCGTACGAGGATCGGTTCCAGGTAGGTCTGCGGGATGTCCACGGTCAGGCAGGGGGAGGCGAGCCGGTAGTCGCCCTCACGGTCGGGGCGGGTGCCCCAGGTGTGGATGCGGCCGATCTCCTCGCCGGTGATGCTCGTGCAGAACACGGTGTCCCCGACCAGGCCGTGCTCGGTGGCGTCCGCGAGGACCTGGTCCTCGACACCGAGGTCGCGGAAGACCTCCATGGCGCGCTGGTTGGTGATGTGCGCGCGGGGCGTGTTGGCCGTCCACCGGTACTTGGTGATCATGAGGGTGTCGATGCCCAGGGTCGACAGCAGCAGTGCGGCGGTGGCGCCGGCGGGCCCGGATCCCACGACGACGACCTCGGTGGTCACGAGGGAGTCGGAGGGCGGTTCGGTCTCAGGGGTCCCGTCGTTGAATTCCGGCATGTTCGTGATGGCCTTTCGTGAATCCGGCGTCATTGCCGGAGACGTCAGTGTGGGACCGGGTGGGCGGCCACGGAACGGCCCACGGCGATGTCGGCGGGAACGCCAAGGAGTGGCGGAATCGGGAAGGACGACGGGGGGGTGGGACGGGGCCGGCGGGGTGTCGGCGGGACGGGCCCGGTGGGCGGACGGGTGACGGTCCGGTGGCGGACCGACCGGCCGGTGGGCGGGTGGACCGACCGGCCGGTGGGCGCACGGGCTGTGGGACTTCCGGGTCCTGGCTCCGGAGTTCCCGGCTCCCCGCTCCCGGCGCCCGGAGCCCGGCTCCGGGACTGTGGGCAGCCGGACGGGCGGACGGCCGGGGCGTCTCAAAGACCTTTCGTCGCACCGATGTTGAGGGGATGTCAGGCCGGAGTGGGCAGGAGCGGCAGGTCGAGGCGGCCCGCGAGGTCGTCGACGGTGACGCCGAAGGTCTCGCGCACCGTGACGCCCGCCGGGGTGATGTCGAAGACCGCGAGGTCGGTGTAGACGCGGTCGACGCAGTTCAGCCCGGTCAGCGGGTAGGTGCACCGTGGGACCAGCTTGGGGACGCCGTTCTTGGTGAACAGCGTCATCATGACGAAGACCTGCCGGGCGCCGATCGCGAGGTCCATGGCTCCGCCCACGGCCGGGATGGCGTCGGGTTCGCCGGTGTGCCAGTTGGCGAGGTCCCCGGCCGAGGAGACCTGGAAGGCGCCCAGCACGCAGATGTCCAGATGGCCGCCGCGCATCATGGCGAACGAGTCGGCGTGGTGGAAGTAGGCCGCCCCGGGCGGTTCGGTGACCGGGACCTTGCCGGCGTTGGTGAGATCGAGGTCGATCTCCTCGCCCTGGGCGGCGGGGCCCATGTTGAGCATGCCGTTCTCCGTGTGGAGCACCACACCGGAGTCGGCCCGCAGGTGGTCGGCGACCAGGGTCGGCTGCCCGATGCCGAGGTTGACGTACGCGCCGTACGGAATGTCGCGGGCCACCAGGGCGGCGATACCGGACTTGCCCAGCGGGCCGCGCCCGCTCTCGGCCGTGGGTCGGTTCGGGGTCACGAGGCAGCCTCCTGCACCACGCGGTCGACATAGATGCCCGGCGTCACCACGGCCTCGGGGTCGATCGCCCCGGTGTCCACGATCTCGCGGACCTGCGCGACCACGGTGGTCGCGGCGGTGGCCATGACGGGCCCGAAGTTGCGGGCGGTCTTGCGGTAGACGAGGTTGCCCATGCGATCGGCCCGGTGGGCGCCGATCAGCGCGACATCGCCCTTGATCGGGTACTCCAGGACGTGGGTACGGCCGTCGATGACGCGGGTCTCCTTGCCCTCGGCCAGCAGGGTCCCGGCTCCGGTGGGGCAGAAGAAGGCGCCGATACCGGCGCCCGCGGCCCTGATCCGCTCGGCGAGACTGCCCTGCGGCACCACTTCCAGCTCGATCTCGCCGGCCCGGTACAGGCCGTCGAAGACGTACGAGTCGGACTGCCGGGGGAAGGAGCAGACGACCTTGCGGACCCGCCCCTTCGCCAGCAGCGCGGCCAGTCCCGTGTCACCGTTGCCCGCGTTGTTGGACACGACCGTCAGTTCCTTCGCGCCCTGGCGGATGAGCGCGTCGATCAGCTCGACCGGCATCCCGGCCATCCCGAAACCGCCGACGAGCACCGTGGAGCCGTCCTCGATCCCGGCGACCGCCTCGTCGGCGTGGGCACACACGCGCACGCTCATCGGCCCGCCCCCGTGACGTTCTCCAGGACGACGGTGAGTGCCTGGCCCACCCCGATGCAGATCCCCGCGACGCCCCATCGCTCACCGGACTCCTTCAGCCGGTGTGCCAGGGTGCCCAGGAGCCTGCCGCCGGAGGCGCCCAGCGGGTGACCGAGCGCGATGGCGCCGCCCTTGGCGTTGACGATCGCCGGGTCGATCCCCCACGCGTCCACACAGGCCAGCGCCTGCACGGCGAACGCCTCGTTGAGTTCGACCGCGGAGACGTCCGACCAGGTGATGCCGGCGCTCTTCAGGGCCCGGTTCGCGGCCTCCACCGGCGCGAAGCCGAACATCTGCGGATCCACCGCGAAGACTCCGCGGCCGGCGACGCGGGCCAGCGGAGCGACTCCGATCCGCTCCGCGGCCTCCCCGGAACCGAGCAGTACGGCCGAGGCCCCGTCACTCAGCGGCGAGGAGTTGCCCGCCGTGATCACACCGTCGGGGCGGAAGGCAGGCTTGAGCGCGGCGACTTTGTCGATCGTGGACCCGGACCTGACGCCCTCGTCACGGTCGAGGGTGCCGCCCTTCCCGTCGGTCGCGACCGGCACCACCAGATCGTCGTAGAAGCCCGCCGCCCAGGCGGCCTCGGCGAGGTTGTGGGAGCGGACGGCGAACTCGTCCTGCCGCTGCCGCGGGACGGCGAAGCGGTCGGCCAGCTGTTCGTTGGCCTCGCCCAGCGAGACCGTCCACTCCTTCGGCATCCGCTCGTTGACCAGCCGCCAGCCCAGAGCGGTCGACACGGCCGTCACGTCACCGACGGGAAAGCCGCGCTGGGGCTTGGGCAGCACCCAGGGGGCCCGGGTCATCGACTCCACGCCGCCGGTGAGGACGATGTCGGCGTCACCGGTCTCGATCGCGCGGGAGGCCATGATCGCCGCGTCCAGGGAGGAACCGCACAGCCGGTTGACGGTCGTGGCGGGGACCGAGGTGGGCAGTCCGGCCAGGAGCACGGCCATCCGCCCGACGTTGCGGTTGTCCTCGCCGGCGCCGTTGGCGTTCCCCCAGACCACGTCGTCGATGCCGGCCGGATCGAGCTCCGGCACCTTGGCCAGGACCCCGTTCACGGCGAGCGCCGCGAGGTCGTCGGGACGTACGCCGGCGAGAGCGCCGGAGAACCGTCCGAAAGGTGTTCTTGCCGCTGCGTACACGTAACTGTCGGTCACGCCTTCACGGTAGGTCGCCCGCTTCATGGCGTCCAAGACATAGTCGGGAGTGATTGATAAAGCTGTCTTATAAGCTGATGTCATGGAATTGCGTCAGGCCCGCTCCTTCCTCACGCTCGCGGAGGAGTGCCACTTCGGGCGCGCGGCGACCCGCCTGCACGTGGCCCAGCCGGCCCTTTCCCAGCAGATCAAGGCGCTGGAACGCGAGCTCGGTGTCGCCCTCTTCCACCGCTCGACCCGGCACGTGGAGCTCACCGAGGCGGGCCGCCAGCTCACCCCCTACGCCCGCACGCTGGTCACCGAGGCCGAACGCGCGCGGGTCCACATGGCCGAGCTCGCCACCGGCCGCGCCGGCCGGGTCTCCGTCGGCTTCATCGGGACCGCCACCTACGACGTCCTGCCCCGGGTCGCCCGCACGGTCCGGTCCGAGCTGCCCCACCTCACCCTCGACCTGCGCGGCGAACTGATCACCCCGCGGCTCGTGGACGGCCTGCTCACCGGCGCCTACGACCTCGCCGTGTCGCGGGCCGGCGCCTCCGGGACCGCGGCCGAGGGGCTGCACATCACGCCGCTGCGCACCGAGCCCCTGATGGCCGTGCTGCCGTCCCACCACCCCCTGGCGTCCGACCGTCCGGTCGCGCTGGGCGCGCTGGCCGACGAACCCTTCGTCATCCACCCCTCGCAGCCGCGGTCGGCGATGTACGACCGGGTCCTGTCCGCCTGCGCCCGCGCCGGTTTCCAGCCCTCGTCGCTCGTCGAGGTCGGCGAGACCGCGACCCTCGTCGTCCTCGTGGCCGCGGGGCACGGCGTGGCCCTCGTGCCGCAGTCGGTACGGAGTCTGCGGCTCGACGGCGTGACCTACGTCCCGCTCGCCGAGACGGAGACCATCGATCTCACCCTGGCCCGCCGCGCGCGGCGCGACCCGCCGGCCGTACGGCACGTCGCCTCGATCATCGAAGCGTGCGTGCGCGACTGAACGGGGTCAGAACTCCTCCGGTGTGCCGAGGCCGGTGAGGGCGCCGACCGGGTCGAGGTCGGGGGTGCCGCGCGGCCACCAGTCGTTCTGACCGGGTTCCGACTCGTAGGCGTACCAGAGACCGTCGTGGCCCAGGCGCAGTTGGGCGTGGCCGCGGGGGTGCGTGAGGCGGTTGCGCCAGGGACGGAACGCGGGGAGGTCGGCGGCGAGCAGCAGCGGACGGGCCCGGTCGAAGCGTCCCGCGGGCGGGTCCCAGGGCTCTTCGAGGACGCTCAGCCCCTCGATGCCGCCCTGCCGCCAGGCGGCGACCGCACGCGCGAGGTCGGCCGTGGTGCGGCCGGTGGCCGAGGCGAGCGAGGAGTAGAGGGCGCGGGTGGCCGCCGTGAGTCCGGAACCCGGGCGGGCCGCGGCGAGCCGGACCGCGTCCTGCCAGAGCGTCAGGTCCGCGACCGGGTCGCGGCCCGCGGTCAGCAGCGCGTGCGCGCGGGCCGCCGCGTCCGTGGCCAGCTGGTCCAGCGCGAACGGGTCGGGACCGCCCGGCGCTCCCGGGTAGGTCGGCGGCTGCTCGGGGTGCGCGGGCGCGGGCAGGGGTACCGGGAGGGGAGGCAGGCTCCGGCGGGCCAGGGCGTCCCGGGCCCGCACTCCGGGAAGCGGCGCCGGCTCCCGCTCCTGGGCGGCACGCGCGGCCCGGGCCGCGTTGCGCCGGGAGAGCCCGTCGAGCAGTTCCCGCTCGCCCCGGCCACGCAGCAGGAGCAGGACGAACGGGTCCTCGTCCAGCAGACGTGCCGTCTCGTAACAGAGCGCCGCCGCGTGTTTGCAGGGGTGTCCGTGGTCGGGGCAACTGCAGCGCGGTACGAGGTCGGCGGGGCCGGGGAGCAGGTCGACCCCGCAGTCGGCGAGCGAGCGGGGCATCTCCTTGTCGAGCAGCGCCGCGATGTGGCCGGGCCGCTCGGCGGCCGCGTCCAGGAAGCGGTCCCAGTCCTTGTCGTCCAGTGTCCGCAGGGCGACCTGGGCGCGGTAGGGACGCGGACGGCTGCCGTGCACGTACGCCAGCACCAGGCCCGGTGTGACGGTGACGGCGTCGACCCGCCCCTTGTCCGCGTAGGCCCGGCCCCGCGCCAGCCGCGCCGGGTCGAGCGCGCCCTCCTCCAGGGCGCTCACCCAGGCGTTCCCCCACCAGGTCCGCGCGAACGCCGCCGTGTCCGGACTCCGTGCCGGGAGCGCGGCGAACGTACGGCGCAGTTCTCCGTCGCGCGCCGACGACCCCATCGACCGCGGCAGCCGGGCCGCACTCCGCTCCCCCGGTCCGCCCGAGCCGTTCTCGGAGGGCGCCGGCGTCTCGGGGGGCTCCGTCGCCCCGGGGGCCGGGGTCGGCCCGGAGAGCGCGTGTGGGGTGCCGGTGCCGGCGGAGGGCTCGGTGCCGACGGGGGTGGCGGCGTCGGCGGGGGTGCGGGCGTCGGCAGGGGAGCCGGTGCCGGTCGGCGTTTCGGTGCTCGCGGGGGTCTCGGTGCCGGTCCCCGGGCGTCGGACGGTCCCCGTTCCCTGGATGGGTGTCCCGGCCGTCTCCCCCGCCTCGGCGGGCTCGGACCCTGCCGTGGTGGTGCGGGGCTCCTCCGAGGGCGCCGGCCGGTGGTCGCGTGCCGCCGTGCCGGAGTCGTCCCGGAGGGCGGCGGTACGTTCGCCCGGCGGCGGTGCGGTGCCGGGGCCGGGCCGTCGCGTCGTCCGGGGCCGGGGAGCGGTGTCGTCGGGCAGCGCGAAGGCTTCGGCGAGGAGATCCCGTACGTCCCGGGTCCGGGTGCCCGGAGCGTGGCCGCGCGGGGTCCGCCGGGCCGGGGAACCGGTCGGCGGTGTGCGGTCGGCGGAACGGCGCCGTGGCTCGGGCGCTCCGCCCTCGGCGTCCGTCCGGGCCTGCCGGGCTTCACCACGGGCGGCGCGCAGGGCCTTGCGGGCGACGTCACCCGGGCGGGTGGCGCCCTGAGCCGTACCGGTACCACCCTGGTCCGCCGGTCCGTTCGCGTCCGCCGGTCCGTTGGCGTCCGCGGGGGTGGATGGGCGTGCCGCCGAAGCTTCCTCGGGCGTCGCTGACCACGGTGTCGGCCCGGAGGCACGTTCCGCGGCAGGCTTTGCACCGGCCCCGGCACCGGCACCGGGGCCTGCACCAGCACCAGGGACGCTCCCCCGCGCGGTGGCGCGACGCAGCGCCTGACGGGCCGCGTCGCCGGGCCTGCTGCCCGGAGGGACCGGGGCGACCGGGGCGACGGGGAGCACCGGAGGTGTCCCGGGCGGCGAGCCCGGCTCCCCCTCGGCCGTCAGGTCTCTCCCCTCGCGCTCCCGCGCGGCCCGCAGGGCACGGCGGGCCGCGTCGGCGGGACGCGCGCCGTCGGTCGCGGGGCGGGACGTGCCGTCGGCACCCGCCTCTCCCGGTCCGGGCGACACGTCCGGAGCCGCCGGAACCTCCGCGCCCGCCGTCACGTCCGCCCCCGCGGGCGCATCCGGGGCCACCGGTGCGCCGGGCCCCGCGGGTACGCCGGGCCGCGCCGGTACGTCCGCCGCGCCCGGCGCGTCGGGGTTCCCCGTCGACCGGGGCCGTCCGTCCGGGCCGGTGGGCTCCGGCCGTCCCTCGTCCGTGGATGCGCTCACCCGGTCCTCCTGAGTGAGACCAGGTCCGACAGTTCGCGGTCGGTCAGCTCGGTCAGGGAGGCCTCTCCGGAGCCTAGGATCGCGTCGGCCAGCGCCCGCTTCGCTTCGAGCATCTCGGCGATGCGGTCCTCCACCGTGCCCTCGGTGATGAGGCGGTGGACCTGGACGGGCTGGGTCTGCCCGATGCGGTAGGCGCGGTCGGTGGCCTGTTCCTCGACCGCCGGGTTCCACCAGCGGTCGAAGTGGACGACATGACCGGCGCGGGTGAGGTTCAGACCGGTGCCCGCCGCCTTGAGGGAGAGCACCAGGACCGGGGTGGCACCGCTCTGGAAGCGGTCCACCATGCGTTCGCGTTCGGCGACCGGGGTGCCCCCGTGCAGCAGCTCCACCGGGACGGCGCGTGCGGCGAGGTGCGCGGTGATCAGGCGGGCCATCCCCACGTACTGGGTGAAGACCAGCGCCGAGCCGTCCTCCGCGAGCAGGGTGTCCAGCAGTTCGTCGAGCAGGGCCAGTTTCCCGGAGCGGGTGGCGGGCCCCTGGGCGGCGGTCCGCGCGTCCTCCTTCAGGAACAGCGCCGGGTGGTTGCACACCTGCTTGAGGGAGGTCAGCAGTTTGAGGACGAGGCCGCGCCGGGCGATGCCCTCGGCGGTCTCGATCGCGAGCATCGACTCACGGACCACCGCCTCGTAGAGGGAAGCCTGTTCCCGCGTCAGCGGCACCGGGTGGTCCGTCTCCGTCTTGGGCGGGAGCTCGGGGACGATCCCGGGGTCGGACTTCTTGCGGCGCAGCAGGAACGGGCGGATCAGCCGGGCCAGACGGGCCACCGCCTCCTCGTCCTCGCCGTTCTCCACGGCGCGTGCGTGGCGGGCCCGGAACGACTTCAGGGGGCCGAGCAGGCCGGGGGTCGTCCAGTCCAGCAGGGCCCACAGTTCGGAGAGGTTGTTCTCCACGGGGGTGCCGGTCAGGGCGACGCGCGCGGGGGACGGGATGGTGCGCAGGGCCTTCGCCGTCGCCGAGTAGGGGTTCTTGACGTGCTGCGCCTCGTCCGCCACGACCATGCCCCAGGCCTGCTGGGCGAGCCGGGCGGCGGCCGAGCGCATCGTGCCGTAGGTGGTGAGCACGAAGCCTCCGTCGAGGCCGTCGAGGGTGCGGTCGGGTCCGTGGAAGCGGCGGACGGGGACCCCGGGGGCGAAGCGGGTGATCTCCCGCTGCCAGTTGCCCAGCAGCGAGGCCGGGCAGACGACCAGGGTCGGTTCGGCGTGGGCCCGGCGCAGGTGCAGGGCGATCACGGTGATGGTCTTGCCCAGGCCCATGTCGTCGGCGAGGCAGCCGCCGAGGCCGAGCGAGGTCATGAGGTCCAGCCAGGCGAGGCCCCTGAGCTGGTAGTCCCGCAGGCGGGCCTGGAGGCCCGGTGGCGGCTCCACGGGGGTGACGCCGGCCGTGAGGCGGTCGCGCAGGGCCGCGAGCGCGCCGACCGGCACGGCCTCGACCGTCTCGCCGTCGACCTCCGCGGTGCCGGCGAGGGCCACGGCGAGGGCGTCGACCGGATCCAGCAGGCCCAGTTCGCGCTTGCGCGCCTTGCGCACGAGGGCCGGGTCGACCAGCACCCACTGGTCACGCAGCCGCACGACCGGGCGGTGGGCCTCGGCGAGCGCGTCCATCTCGGCCTCGGTGAGCGGGTCTCCGCCCAGCGCCAGCTGCCAGCGGAACTGGAGGAGTTCCTCGCTCTCGAAGAAACCCGTGCCGTCCGTGGCCGACCCGGGCGCGGAGCGCACCACGGCGGTCGCGCCGAGGTCGTGGGCGAGGTCCCTGGGCCAGTGCACGGCGACGCCGGCGGCGCCGAGGCGGGTCGCCGCGACGCCGAGCAGGTCGGAGAGCTCCTCCTCGAAGAGCGCGAGGACGTCGGGCACGTCCTGTTCCGAGAGGCGGTCCAGGGGTGGCCAGACGCGGGCGGCGCGGCGTACGGCGAGTGCCGCGTCGACCCGGGCACGGGGACCGAAGGCCGCGTCCGCCTCACCCGCCCACAGCGCCGCCGCGTCGACGACGAGGGTGGGGTCGGCGAGGCTGTGCACCTGGACGACGGCGGCGCCCGCGCGGCGCGCTCCCTCGCCGTCGTCGAAGAGCTGGTACGCGGAGAGGTCGAGGCGGAGCGAGATCCGTACGCCCGCGTCCATGCCCGCGGCGACCTCGGCGGCCCAGTCGTTGGCCGCCGGCAGCCGCTGCGGTGCGCGGGCCGCGAAGGGCTTCCCCGAGGTGTGGGGCGCGGCGGGGGTGCGCGGCAGGGTGTCGGCGACCGCGTCGAGGAAGGCGCGCATCAGCGCCTCCGGTTCGGGCAGCCGCAGGGGGCCCTTGCCCGGGAGGGGGACGGCGTGCCCCTCGTACGGAAGGGCGGCGGCCACCGCGCGCAGGTGCGCGACGTCGTCCGGGTCCAGCGGGCCCGCGCGCCACGCGTCGAGGCCCTCGGGGGTCAGGCCGGGCAGCAGACGGCCCCGCGCGACGAGCCGCAGCGCGTGCAGGGCGGCCGCGCCCCAGCAGGCCGTGGCGGGGTGCGCGGCACGGTCGCGGCGGGCTCCGGCGAGCAGCGGCAGGGCCTCGGCGATCGGCAGGGTGAGCGCGGGGACGGTGGCCCGGCGGACGCCCGCGCCGTGCGGTCGTACCACGGTGAGCCGGGTCGGTTCGGCGGTCGCCCCGCCCGCGCCGTCGGCCGGGGACACGGAGGGCCCGCCGCCCGGGAAGGCCGGTGGTCCCGGGTCCGGGAAGGCCGGCACCCCGGCGTCCAGGGGTTCCGCATCCAGAGGTTCCGCGTCCAGGGCTTCGGCGTCCCGGAGTCCCGCGGGCGGCGCTCCGGCGTCCGGAGCCGCCGGTCGTCCGCCGTCCGGAAGGGGCACCGGTCCTCCGTCCGGGTCCCAGAAGGCGATCCGTCCGTCACGCGGCAGGGGCGCGGGCAGGAACACGGCGGCGAGCCGCACGGGGACGGCCACGCCGGTGCTCGGGGCTGTCTCGCCCATACGTCCGGTCACCTCCCGCCCCTCGGTCGAATCGGTTGTCCTCGACTCTACGGGCGGGGTCCGACAACGGGTCCCGGCGACGGCCGCGGACCGCTCGTCACGGGACCGTGCGCGAGACGACGTACACCATGGGGAACGTCGGGTTGTCCAGGTTGACCACGACGTCCTGGGTGGGCGCCGGGTCCTTCTGTTTACGCGTGAAGCCCCACCACTGGCCCGGGACCGAGAACTTCCACCCGGTGATCTTCTGGTCGCGGGCGCCGATGGTGATGTGGTCCTTCGTCAGCGACTGCCGGTCGGCTCCGAGACTGGCGAGGAAGGTGTCCAGACCCGCGTTGGTCAGCTGGAACTGCGCGTAGAGGCGGCTGGTCTTCCAGTTGTTCGTCTCGTAGAACGCGACCTTGGCGGCCGGGTGGGGGATCTCCACCTGGTAGAGGCGGCGCTGCACCTTGGACGGCCAGCCCGCCGTGAGGCCCGTCGCCGAGTACTTCTCCTCCTTCTGCTTTCCGCTGTCGCGGCTCTGGTTGGCGGAGATCACCAGGTAGCCGGCCGGGACACCGATCAGGAGCACGATGATCAGCAGGGTCAGGGCCCGGCGGCGGAACTTGCGGCGCGGGTCCTCCGGCGGCCGTCGCGGCTCGTCCGGCGGCGCCGCCTGGCGCGGCAGCGAGGCGGTCACGGCGTGCCCTGGGTCGTACGACGGGACTCGGTGTAGCGCTCGTACCGCTCGTAGCGCTCGACCCGGCGGCGCTTGGCGCGGCGGAAGCGGCGGGCGACGAGGCGCGCGAGGTCGGCGGCCCCGACCATGCCGGCCTCGGGGCCGAGCTGGGCGCGGGCGATACGGGCCTCGGGGCGGTAGCCGCGGCCGGTGAGGTGGCGGCGGAAGGCGTCACGGGCCGGGCCGATGAGAAGGTCGTCGGCCGCGCTGACGCCGCCGCCGATGACGAAGCAGGACGGGTCGAGTGCGGCCGCCAGGTTGGCGATGCCGACGCCGAGCCACTGGCCGATGTCCTGGAGCAGCTCGATGCACATGGCGTCGCCCTCACGGGCCAGCTCGGTGATCATCGGGCCGGTGATGTCGGCGATGTTGCCCTTGACGTGCTCGATGATCCCGTACGCGACCGGGGAGTCGGCGGCGGCGAGTTCGCGGGCCTCGCGGACCAGCGCGTTGCCGGAGCTGTACTGCTCCCAGCAGCCGCGGTTGCCGCACGCGCAGCGGTGGCCGCCGGGAACCACCTGCATGTGACCGAACTCTCCCGCGACGCCGAACCTGCCGCGCCTGACCTGACCGTCCTCCAGGAGCGCGCCGCCGATGCCGGTACCGAGCGTGATCATGACGAGGTTGTCCTCGCCGCGGCCCGCGCCGAAGCGCCATTCCGCCCAGGCGGCGGTGTTGGCGTCGTTGTCGACCAGCACCGGCACGGCGAGACGGCCGGCGAGGCGGTCGCGCAGGGGTTCGTTGCGCCAGGAGAGGTGGGGGGCGAAGAGGATGCGGTTGCGCTCCGCGTCGACCCAGCCCGCCGCGCCGATGCCGACCGCGTGCACGTCGTGCCGGTCGGAGAGGTCCAGGACCAGCTCCATGATGGTGTCCTCGACCACCTTGGGGCTCTTGGACTTGTCCGGCGTCTCGGCGCGGAGCTTCTCCAGGATGTTGCCGTCGGCGTCCACGACGCCCGCCATCACCTTCGTACCGCCGATGTCGATACCGACGGTGGGGACGCGGGGCGCCGTCAGGTGGGAACGGCGCTCGCGCGTCCCGACGGTCCGCAGGACGGTGGCCCGCGCGGAGCCGCGGTGTGCGAGGTCGCGGTAGGTGCTCATCGCGCCGATTCTGCCTCACGCCGCCGGGGTTCGCTTCGCCGGGGAGGTTTGGCGGGAGCGGGGTGGGGGTGACGTGCGGTTACTTGTGGTGATGGGGGGTTACGGGGGGTGACGCGTCCGGTGCCGCGGCCCCGGACGGTGGGCCATGTGGAGGCGAGACCCGCCGGGGGTGTCACCGTGCGGGTCAGCCGTGGCCGGGCGCGCAGTTCCCCGCGCCCCCAGGGGGTGACCTGCGGCCCCGTCACAGAGTCGGGCCCGCGAGCCGTACGTCAGCCGGTCCTCGGCACCGTGCCACGGCGGACCGGGCCCGCGGCCGGCCCGGTGTCGGGGCCGGCCGGGGTGGGCTACGGCGTGCGTTCCAGTTCGTGGCGGAGGTCGTCGAGTTCGCTGCCGCCCGCCATCTGGCGGGTGAGCTCGTCGAGGGTGATCTCCTCGCGGGTGTGGCTGCCGAACATCGCACCGCGCTTGAGGAGGACGAAGCGGTCGCCCACCAGGTAGGCGTGGTGCGGGTTGTGGGTGATCAGGACGACACCCAGACCGGCGTCCCGCGCGGCGGCGACGTACTTGAGGACGACGCCGGACTGCTTCACACCGAGCGCGGCGGTGGGCTCGTCCAGGACGAGGACCTTCGCACCGAAGTACACGGCGCGGGCGATCGCCACACACTGGCGCTCACCACCGGACAGCGTGCCGATGGGCTGGTCCACGTCGCGCAGGTCGATGCCCATGCGCAGCAGTTCCGCGTGGGTGGTCCTGCGCATGAAGTCCACGTCCATGCGCTTGAAGGGCCCCGTGCCCTTCGACGGCTCGGAGCCGAGGAAGAAGTTCCGCCACACCGGCATCAGCGGGACGACGGCGAGGTCCTGGTAGACCGTGGCGATCCCGCGGTCGAGCGCCTCGCGCGGGGACGACAGCCGGGTGTCCTCGCCCTCGATGCGCAGCGTGCCCGCGTCGTGCTGGTGCAGCCCGGCGATGATCTTGATCAGAGTGGACTTGCCGGCGCCGTTGTCCCCGAGCACGCAGGAGATCTCCCCCGCGTGCACCACCAGCGAGACGCCTTCGAGAGCGCGGATGTTGCCGTAGTACTTACTGACGTCGTCGAGCTCGACGAGCGGCGTGCCCTCCGTGGGTGCCGCTTCCGTCTTCTCCGTGTCCGTCGTCATTTGGTCACCTCCGCGCGCTTGCGGACCCAGTGGTTGAGCAGGGTCGCGAGGAGCAGCATCACTCCGAGGAAGAACTTGAACCAGTCCGGGTTCCATTCGGCGAACACGATGCCCTTGCTCACCATGCCGAAGATCAGCGCGCCGACCGCCGCGCCGACCGCGGAGCCGTAGCCGCCGGTGATCAGACAGCCGCCGATGACCGCCGCGATGATGTAGATCAGCTCGTTGCCGACGCCCTCGCCGGACTGCACGACGTCGAACGAGAACAGCAGGTGCTGGCCCGAGATCCAGGCGCCGAAGGCGACGCCCATGTAGAGGCCGATCTTGGTCTTGTTGACCGGGACGCCGACCGCGCGGGCGGCCATCTCACCGCCGCCGACGGCGTAGATCCAGTTGCCGACACGGGTGCGCAGCAGGATCCAGGTGGCCACGACGACCAGGGCGAGCCACCACAGGATGGTGATCTTGAAGTCGACTCCGCCGATCGTGAACGTCGAGGCGAAGACGTCCTTGGCGGAGGAGAAGCCCTGCATGTCCGCGATCGACTTGGTGGAGACCGTGCCGCTGATCAGCTTGGTGAAGCCGAGGTTCATACCGGTCAGCATCAGGAAGGTGCCGAGCGTGATGATGAAGCTGGGCGGGTCGGTGCGGGTCAGCATGACGCCGTTGAACACGCCGATCCCGAGCGTGACGACCAGCGAGACGAGGACGCCGACCCAGACGTTCGCCGTCAGCTGGTAGCTGAGCATCGAGGAGATCAGCGCGGAGCTGGTCACCATGACGCCCGCGGAGAGGTCGAACTCGCCGCCGATCATCAGCAGCGCGACCGGTACCGCCATGATGCCGATGGTCGAGGAGGCGTACAGGACCGTGCTGAGGCTGGCGGCCCGTACGAAGCTGTCCGCGAAGATCGCGAAGAAGAGGAAGACCGCGACGGCGCCGACCACGGAGCCCAGTTCCGGGCGGCCCATGAGCTTGCGCAGCGGTGAGGTCTTGACGAGGCGCTCGTCGTCGGCCTTGGTGCCGGGCGACGGCGCGGGTGCAGGTGCGGTAGCGGTCATCGGGTCCCCCGCTTCGTGTACTCCTCCAGCGCGGCGGCCTGATCCTTGGTGATGATCTGCGGTCCGGTGAGCACCGGCTTGCCGCCGCCGAGGACATCGGCGTTGTACTTGTAGAGCCAGAGCAGGTCGACGGCCTCGTACCCCTGGAGGTAGGGCTGCTGGTCGACGGCGAAGCCGAGCGTGCCGTCCTTGAGCTCAGCGGCGACCTTCGCGTTCAGGTCGAAGGTGTCGACCTCCGCCGTGCTGCCCGCGTCCTTCCTGGCCTTGACGGCGGTGTCCGCGTAGGGGGCGCCCAGCGTGACGACCGAGTCGATGGACTTGTCCGCCTGCAGCTTGGCACCGATGGAGGACTGCACGTCCGGCATGCTGGTGCCCTGGACGTAGAGGTTCTGCACGGTGCCGTGGAAGGTCTTCTTCACGCCCGCGCAGCGCTGCTCGTGCCCCACGTTGCCCTGCTCGTGCAGGATGCACAGGGCCTTCTTGCGGCCCCGCTTGTTCAGCTCGTCGCCGACCGCCTCGCCGGCGATGGTCTCGTCCTGGCCGATGTGGGTGAGCGCGCCGAACGCCTTGGACTGCTCGGAGCCGGAGTTCACCGTGATCACGGGGATGCCGGCCTTCTCCGCGCGCGCCACGGCCGCCTTCATCGCGTCCGGCTTGGCCAGCGTGACGATGATGCCGTCGACCCGCTTGTCCACCGCGGCGTCGACCAGCTGCGCCTGCTGCTGCGCCTCGGCGTTGTGCGAGTACAGGAAGTTGATGTTGTCCTTGACGGCGGCCTGCTTGGCGCCGCTCTGCACGATGTCCCAGAACGTGTCGCCGTCGCCCGAATGGGTGACCATCGCGAAGGTCCACCTGGGCGTGTCCACCGCGGCCCTGCCCTGGGCGGACGCCGCCTTGCGGGCGTCCTCGGCCCGCTTCCCGCCGGTGCTGCTGCAGCCCGCGAGGGACGCCCCCAGCGCCCCTGCGAGCGCGATGCTTACCCAGGTCCGAGTCCGTGCCACGAGGCCGTGCCCTTCTTGCTGTGCTCCTTGGTGCGCCGGGGCCCGCGGAGCGGCCCGGCGGGCCGTTCCGTAGGCCCCGGGGGCCGGCCTCTCGCCGGCCCCAAACGCCCAAGTATCGAACACGGGGAGCATGCATCCCATCAGCGGGTCCCGCGCGCGGTGTACTTCTCGAGCTGCGGCGCGTCCTTCTCGGTGACGATGGCCGGGCCGGTGAGGACCGTCTTGCCGCCGCCGAGCACGTCGCCGTTGTTCTTGTAGAGCCACAGCATGTCGATGGCCTCGTAGCCCTGCAGGTAGGGCTGCTGGTCGACGGCGAAGCCGACCTCCTTGGCCTTGAGCCGCTTGACCACCTCGGCGTTCAGGTCGAAGGTGTCGATCTCGGCCTTGCTGCCCGCGTCGGCCTTGGCCTTGACCGCGACGGCGGCGATCGGCGCGCCCAGCGTGACGACGGCGTCGATGCCCTTGGTCGCCTGCAGCTTCGCCTCGATGGAGGACTGGCTGGCGGGGGCGTTGGTCCCGTCGACGTTGAGGTTCTCGACCGAGCCGCGGAAGGTCTTCTTCACACCGGCGCAGCGCTGCTCCAGGGAGACGTTGCCCTGTTCGTGGATGACGCAGACGGCCTTCTTGAGACCGCGTTTGTTGAGTTCGTCACCAATGGCCTCACCGGCGACCGACTCGTCCTGGCCGAAGTGCGCGAGCGCCCCGAACTGCTTCGAGAACTCGGCCCCGGAGTTGATCGTGACGACCGGGATGCCGGCCGCCTCGGCCTTGGCGAGAACGTCCTTCATCGCCTCCGGCTTGGCGAGGGTGACGACGATGCCGTCGACCTTCTTGTCGATCGCGGCCTGGACGAGCTGGGCCTGACCGTTGGCCTCCTTGTCGTTCGAGTACAGGAAGTCGACGTTGTCCTTGCCGGCCGCCGCCTTGGCACCGCTCTGGACGATGTCCCAGAAGGTGTCGCCCTCGCCGGAGTGCGTCACCATCGCGATCTTCAGTCGAGGCGTGCCGGCGGCCTTGCCGCCGCTCCCGCTGCCGCTCGCCTTGTCCTCCGAGTCCTTGCCGCCGGAGCTGCTGCACCCGGCCGCGAGCGCGATCACAGCTATCACCGCTGCTGCTGTTCGGGCTGTACGCATGGTGGGACCACCCTCTCTCCCGCCGCCCCTTTGCGGCTGAGGGGAGTTCTAGCTCCGGGTCCGCACACCAGTCAATGGGTTTGTCAGAACATTCTTACGATTGAGATTCGGCCACGCCCCCGCCGATTCCCGCGCCCACCAGGAGCTTTCCGATCACCAGCGGAATTCACCGCCCGGCGAAGATCCAAACATTCACAGCGGCGGGAGAATTCACGGCCGCCGGACATTCCTCCGCCATGCGCGGATTCGTCGTCATACACGGTTTCACCGGCATACGCGCATTCACGGACATACGCGGACCCGCGGGGACTCGGACGCGAACCGCGGGCCCACCGGCCCACGAGGACTCACAAACGTACGAGGACTCAGGGACGTACGAGGAGCTGGAACTCGAAGGAGTAGCGGGACGCGCGGTAGGTGTGGGTGCCGAACTCCACGGCCCGCCCGGTGTCGTCGAAGGTGGTGCGCTGCATGGTGAGCAGCGGGGCCCCGGCGGGCTCGCCGAGCCGCTCGCCCTCCTCCGCGGTGGCCGCACGGGCGCCGACGGACTGCCGGGCACTGTGCAGGGTGATGCCCGCGGCGCGCATCAGCCGGTACAGCCCGGTGGCCTCCATCCGGGCACTGTCCAGCTCCAGCAGGGCGGGCGGCAGGTAGTTGCAGAGGTACGCCATCGGCTCCCCGTGGGCGAGCCGCAGGCGCTCCACCCGGTGGACGTCACTGCCCTCCGCCACCCCGAGCGCGGCCGCGACCTCTGCGGACGCCGGCACGACGGTGTTGACGAGCACCCGGGTCGCCGGGCGCTGACCGGCCGCCTCCAGGTCGTCGTACAGACTGCTGAGCTCCAGTGGACGCTTGACCTGGCTGTGCACGACCTGGGTGCCGACGCCTCTGCGCCTCACCAGCAGTCCCTTGTCGACGAGGGACTGGATGGCCTGGCGCACGGTCGGCCGGGACAGACCGAGCCGTCCGGCGAGCTCGATCTCGTTGCCGAGAAGGCTGCCCGGGGTCAGGGTTCCGTGCTCGATCGCCGCCTCCAGCTGCTGCGACAGCTGGAAATACAGCGGGACCGGACTGCTGCGGTCGACGCTGAGCTGGAGCGACACGGTCGGGTCCACATCTGGTTTCGGCACGCGCCGAGCGTAGCTCCGGGAGATGTTGACGGGAAGTTGTGAAGTTCGATTGTCCGGACAAACCATTGACACGGTGACTGGTGGGCCCTCAGTTTGTTCCCATGCGCATCGGACTCATCGGAACGGGTCGTATCGGCACATTTCACGCGACCGCTCTTGATCGCCACCGGGACGTCGGCTCCCTCATCGTCACGGACGCGGACCCCGCGCGGGCCCATGAACTCGCGGACCGTCTCGGGGCCACCGCGGCACCCTCCGTGGACGAGATCTTCACCTGGGGCGTGGACGCCGTGGTCATCACCGCGGCCACCTCCGCCCACGCGGAACTGATCGGCCGGGCGGCGCGCTCCGGGCTCCCGGTGTTCTGCGAGAAGCCCATCGCCCTCGACCTGCCGGGCACGCTCGCCGCGCTCGCCGAGGTCGAGGCGGCCGGGACGGTCCTGCAACTGGGCTTCCAGCGCCGCTTCGACGCGGGGTACACGGCCGCCCGCGAGGCGGTGCGGTCGGGGCGGCTCGGCCGGCTGCACACCGTCCGCGCGATGACCTCCGACCAGTCGCCGCCGCCGGCCGCCTATCTGCCGCTGTCCGGCGGTCTCTACCGGGACTGCCTGGTCCACGACTTCGACATGCTGCGCTGGGTGACGGGGCACGAGGTCGTCGAGGTGTACGCGATGGGCTCCGACGCCGGACCCGCCATGTTCCGCGAGGCGCGGGACATCGACACCGCCGCGGCCGTCCTCACCCTCGACGACGGCACCCTCGCCACGGCGACCTCGACCCGGATGAACGGCGCAGGCTACGACGTCCGCATGGAACTGGCGGGCGACCTGGACCAGATCGGCGTCGGCCTGGACGACCGTACGCCGATCGCCTCCACCGAACCGGCCGGGCCGCCGCCCGCCGACAAGCCGTGGACCGGCTTCCTGGAGCGCTTCGGCCCCGCCTACGAAGCCGAACTCGCCGCGTTCGTCGAGGTCGTCCGAGGCGAACGCGCCAACCCGTGCGACGGCCGCGAGGCCCTGCACGCCCTGCGGATCGCGGAGGCCTGCGAGCTGTCGCGGCTGGAGCGGCGCCCGGTACGACTGGCGGAGATCCCCGCCGGGCAGGACTGAGCCCGGACCCGACGGGCCCCCGGTGGCGTCGGTGCGGGACCGGGCCCGCACCGACGCCACCGGCCGCTCACCACCGCACCGGCAGAGCGCGCACACCACGCATGAGCATCCCCGGCAGCGGCTCGCCAGGAGGTCCGTCGAGAGCGAGATCCGGGCAGCGCTCCAGCAGCGAGCCCAGCGCGATCTGCGCCTCCAGCCGGGCCAGGGGCGCGCCGAGGCAGTAGTGGACGCCGTGTCCGAAGGCGAGATGGCCGCGCGGGGCCCGGCGGATGTCGAAGGTGTGCGGGGCGGGGCAGTACGCCGGGTCACGGTCGGCGGCGTCGAGCCCGATCATCACCGGATCGCCCACCGCGATGGCCCGGCCGCCGATCTCCATGGGCTCCGCCGCGTACCGGTACGTGGCCGTCTCGACCGGTCCCTCGAAGCGCAGCACCTCCTCCACCGCCCCGTCCAGCAGGGTCATGTCGGAGCGCAGCGCGGCGAGTTGGGCCGGGTGGGTGAGCAGGGTGTGCACCCCGTTGGTGATCAGGTTGACCGTGGTCTCGTGGCCCGCGACCAGCAGGATGAACGCCATCCCGCGCAGCTCTCCGCGGGAGAGCCGGTCGCCGTCCTCGGCCCTGGTGCGGATGAGGTCGCCGAGCAGATCGCCCGCCGGAGCCGTACAGCGCTTGTCCTCGATCAACTCGTCCAGATACGCGGCCAGTTCCTTCACGGCGGCCAGCTCGCCGACGCCGTCCGCCGGTGTCACGATCTCGTTCGACATCCTGCGGAACGCGGCCCGGTCGATGTCGGGCACCCCGAGCAGTTCGCAGATGACGGTGATCGGCAGCGGATAGGCGAAGGAGTCCACGAGGTCCGCGCGTCCGGCCGGCAGCATCGCGTCCAGCAGCTCGTCGGTGATCTGCTGGACACGGCGGCGCAGCGCCGCCACCCGGCGCATGGTGAAGGCGCCCGCGACGAGGGAGCGCAGCCGGGTGTGCTCGGGCGGATCGGTGACGAGCACATGGCGGCCCATCAGCTCGTCCTCCAGCGAGGTCAGCCCCGTCTTGGTGCTGTCCTTGGAGAGTCTCGGGTCGGCGAGGGCGGCCCGCGCCTCCTCGTACCCCACGACGAGCCAGCATTCGTAGGCGCCCGGCGCCGGCATGCGCACCCAGTGGACGGGACCCCGTTCGCGCAGCCGCGCGTACACCGGATAGGGGTCCTTCATGAACCGTGCGCCGTACTCACCCAGGTCGATCATGGCTCCGCCCTCCCGTCGTCCTGCACAACGCGCGGGGTCCCCGCTCAGTGCCCGTCCTCCTCCAGCAGTCCGGCGTCGTACGCCAGCAGGGCGATCTGGACACGGTTGTCGAGTCCGAGCTTGGCGAGGATGCGGGAGACGTGCGTCTTGACGGTGGCGACGCTCATGTACAGCTCGGCGGCGATCGCCGCGTTGGAGGCGCCCCGGCCGACGGTGACGGCGACCTCGCGTTCGCGGTCGTTGAGGACGGCGATCCGCTCACGGGCCGTGGCGCGGCGGGTGTCGGCGGGGTCGCCGGCCGCCCGCTCCATCAGCCGGCGGGTGACGGTGGGCGACAGCACCGGATCGCCGGCCGCGACCCGGCGTACCGCGTCGACGATGTCGGCGGGCGGGGTGTCCTTGAGGACGAATCCGGCGGCGCCTGCGCGCAGTGCCCGCAGGACCTGTTCGTCGGCGTGGAAGGTGGTGAGGAGCACGACCTGCGGGGCGTCCCGACGGCCGCGCAGCCGCTCGGTCGCCGCGAGGCCGTCGAGGGTCGGCATCCGGATGTCCATCAGGACGACGTCCGGGCGGGTGCGGTCGACGAGCGCCTCGACCTCGCTGCCGTCGGCGGCCTCGCCGACGATCTCGATGTCGTCGGCGCCGCCCATCATGAGGGACAGGCCGGCCCTCACCAGGGGATCGTCGTCGACCAGGAGCAGTCGGATCGCTTTCATGGTGCCTACCGTAGTGATTCCGTCCGGCGTGCCGATTCCGTCCCGCGGTCCGGGCGGGGCGGCTACGGTCGGCTGACCGGAGCCGGCGTCCCGTGCCGGCCGCCCGGGTGACAGGTGACAGCCGCTTCCGGAGGAGTTCCCCCTTGCGCTACCGGCTCTTGGGCCGCACCGGCCTCCGTGTCTCCCAACTGTTCCTCGGCGCCATGACGTTCGGGGAACAGGACGGGGTGGGCGCGCCGAAGGAGGAGTGCGCGCGGATCCTCGACGCCTACGCGGAGGCGGGCGGCAACGTGGTCGACACCGCCGTCAACTACCGGGGCGGGGCCAGCGAGGAGATCGTGGGCGAGCTGCTGAGGGGGCGGCGCGACCGGTTCGTGCTGTCCACCAAGTACACCGTCTCCCGTGACGGCACCGACCCGAACGCCGCCGGGAACCACCGCAAGAACCTCGCGCTCTCCCTGGAGACGAGCCTGCGGCGGCTGGAAACCGACTACATCGACATCTACTGGGTGCACATCTGGGACCGGAACACCCCGGTCGAGGAGACGATGCGCGCGCTCGACGACGCCGTACGGTCCGGAAAGGTCCTGTACGTGGGCATCTCGGACGCCCCCGCCTGGGTGGTGTCACGGGCCAACACGCTGGCCGAGTGGCGGGGTTGGTCGCCGTTCGCCGCGCTCCAGGTGCCGTACAGCCTGCTGAGCCGGGACGCCGAGCGTGAACTCCTGCCGATGGCCGAGGCGTTCGGCATGTCGGTCGCGGCGTGGAGTCCGCTCCAGAACGGCGTCCTGTCCGGCAAGTACACCCGGCCGGGCGGTGTCGTCCCGGGGACGGCGACCCGGCTCTCCCCGGAGGCGATCGGGGAGTTGGAGCGCACCGTGGCGGAGGCCGTCCGGACGGCGGCCGACGAACTCGGCGCCTCCGCAGCGCAGGTCGCCATCGCCTGGACCATGGCCCGCTCCCCCGCCGTCCACCCCCTCGTGGGCGCCCGCCACGTCGGCCAGCTCGTCGACAACCTCGGCGCGGCCGAACTGACCCTCCCCGCGGACCTGATGGCCGACCTGGAGGAAGCCACCGGCTTCCGCACCGGCTTCCCCACCGACTTCATCCACGAGACATCCCCATGGGTCTACGGAACCGCAGGCCACCGAGTGATCCCCCGCCCCCACTGACCCCCACACCCGAGCCCTCCCCCCTCGGAAGCCGGCACCCGGCGACACACACAAGCCACCGGACCCCGGACCCGGCACCCGGCGATGCACCCGAGGGGCCGGGCCGGTACGTCGAGCCCGTCGCTTACGCCCGGATCGAGCAGCGGCTCCCCACCTGACCCACGCCTGATCCAGCGGCGACGGGCTCGACGTACCGGCCCGGCCCCGCCCCACCACGCACCACCCGGCACTCCACACCCCGCCGCACCCGCCGCCCCACCCCGAACGCCCCGCAACCGCCCCGGCAGGGCCCGTCACCCACCCCACGGCAACCACGCCCGCACCTCGAACCCCCCGTCCCCCTCCACCCCGTGCGTCAACCGCCCGCCCGCGAGCGCGGCCCGCTCGGTCAGCCCGATCAGCCCCTGTCCGGACCCCGGCACGTGCGGCACCTCCCCCGACGGCGCCGGATTGCGCACGGACACGGTCAGACCGTCCCCGGAGCCGCCCGAGACCCAGACGGAGACCTCGGCGCCCGGCGCGTGCTTGCGCGCGTTGGTCAGCCCCTCCTGGGCGATGCGATAGGCGGTGCGCCCCACCGACGCGGGCACACCCGCCGGGTCGGCGACCACCTGGTCGAGAACCACCTTCATGCCCGCGTCCCGCGACTCCGCGACCAGCGCGTCGAGCGCCGCGAGCGTCGGCTGCGGCCGCCCCGCGTCGTCGGCGTCGCCCGCCCGCAGCACGCCGATGATCTCCCGCAGGTCCTGCAACGCCTCGTGCGCGCTCTCCCGGATCACCCCGGCGGCCCGCGCGACCTCCGCGCGGGGCGCGTCCGGCCGGAACTCCAGCGCCCCCGCGTGCACGCTCAGCAGCGTCAGCCGGTGGGCCAGTACGTCGTGCATCTCGCGCGCGATGGCCTCCCGGGCCAGCCGCTGCGCCTGCTCGGCCCGCAGCGCGGCCTCCGTCTCGGCCCGCCGCGCGCGATCCCGCAGGCTCAGCATGAGCTGTCGTTTGGACCGTACGAACATGCCCCAGCCGACCACCGTGGCGGTCAGCAGCGCGGTGACCAGCACGGCGGCGAGGTACGGCAGATCCGGGTCGGGGCGCAGCCAGAAATAGGCGGGCAGCAGGGCGAGCTGGCTGCCGGCGACCCAGGCCACGTACGGGAAGGGCCGGTGCACGGCGAGGGTGAAGAGGGCGACGAGCCCGGCGCCGCCCGCGGTGTTCGAGATCATTCCGACGGGGATCATCGCCACCGCCAGCCCCAGCGGCCAGCGCCGTCGCAGCCAGACCGCCCCGCAGGCGAGCCCGCCGATCCACTGGTCGGCGACGGCCAGGCCGTGCGGGATGTCCGGGTCGCCCGTCAGCGTGTCCGCGGCGAGCGCGCCGATGCCGACGGCCAGCAGGAACCATCCGAAGTCGACGATCCAGTCGCGCACGGTGCGCCGGGGCCGCCCGTTCCTCCCGGTCTGTGCCGGGTCGAGCTCGGCGGCCACGGCCGAGGGCAGCAGCCAGCGCCGTCCGGGCAGGAGCAGCGCGGGGGACGCCGGCAGACCCGGCGCGGACAGGTTCCCCGGCAGGTGCGGCGGATGGTCGGCAGTCACGGTCGACAAATCTACGCAGTCGGGGGCTCCCGCCACCTCCCTCGTCCGGGCATCTGCGACGAAAGTCGCAGCCGTGGGGACTTTCGTTCGGGCGTCGCCCCGCGCCCGCCGCGCCCGGGCGGCCCGCGGGTGCGAGGGCCGTGTCACGGGGCGGCCGGTGACACGGCTCCCGGCACCCCTGGGCGTCGTCGCACCGGCGCGGGACGCTCCCGGCCCGGCGCGCCCGACGACGGGCCGCCCACGAGGGTGGGGCCTCGCGGAGCGGCCCGGCCGCCTCCGTCTCAGCAGTTGAAGTTGATCAGCTTGAACGTGACGTAGTGGTCGGAGGTGTAGTAGTCCTCGCGCGTCTTCCTGCCGGTGACGATGCGCTTGGCGCCGCGCGTCGGGGAGCCCGGCGTGATGACGGTGTACTCGTGGTAGTAGCCGGTGGACTGGCCGGGCAGGACGCCCTCTCGGTTCTGGAAGACGACCCCGTCCTGCGCGTAGGGGAAGGGGCCTCCGGCGGCGATCAGGTCCAGCGTGTCGTGGGCCTGCGCGGGCAGACCGCCGTAGCAGACGCTGCCCACGGCGGTCGCCGCGGCATCCGCGGGGGCGACCGCGGTCCCGCCGATGAGCAGCGCGGACAGGAGGGCGACGAGGGATCCGGTGCGAGTGATTCGTGGGGGGAATCTCATGACCCTAGGATGACGCGCGTAGACGCTGTCATGTCAATGTCAAGGTTGCACTTTTCTCCCGCCGAGTCCGATGAGTTCTCCGCGATTTAACCTGCCGCCCGGCGTCCCCACACGGTCCCCACGACCACGAGCGCGCCGCCCAGCAGCCCCGCCGCGCCCAGCCGTTCGCCGCCGAGCACGATGCCCGTGGCGGCCGCCCAGAGCGGCTCGGTGCCGAGCAACAGGCCGACCCGGGACGGCGAGCTCCGGCGCACGGCCCACATCTGCACGAAGAAGGCCAAGAGCGTGCAGAACACGGCGAGGAACAGCAGCCCGGCCCACTCCCGTCGCCCGAAGCCCGCGGCCGTGCCCCAGGGCGTGGTGCCGGTTCCGGTCGACAGCAGTGCGAACACGACCACCGCGGTGCCCAGTTGCACCGTGGTCAGCGGCAGCGCGCCGGCGCCCCGGACCGCCTTGCCGCGGGACATCACGAGGACGTGGACGGTCCGGGCGACGGCGGCGAGCAGCATCAGCAGATCACCCGGCGAGGGACGGGTGAAGCCACCGCTCTGGGTCAGCAGCACCACGCCGAGTACGGAGATCCCCGCCGCGGCGAGGAAGGAGCGGGCGGGCCGGACCCGGGTCACGGCCGCCTCGGCGAGCGGGGTGAAGATCATGGTGAGGCTGATGACGAGGCCCGCGTTGGTCGCCGAGGTGTGCACGACGCCGTAGGTCTCCAGGAGGAAGATCCCGCTCAGGATGAGGCCGAGCGTCGCGGCCCCGCGCCACTGGGCCGCGCTCAGCGCGCGCAGGGAGCGCCGGCCGGCCACCACCAGCACCGGCAGCGCGACCGCGAAGCGCAGCACCAGCACGGCGAGCACGGTCCGCGCGGTGGTGACGTCCTTGGCCGCGAGGTAGCTGGCTCCCCACACCGCCGCGACGAGCAGCAGCGGCAGGTCGGTGCGCCACGCGCGTCGGGGGGCGAGGGTACCGGGTACGGCGATCGTCGACATGGGAGCGGTCTCCAGCGGGACGGGCGCGGACGTGGAGACGGCACCGGCTCTCACGGGGGAACGATCACCGTACCGGCGGAATCGCGGGAGGGCCACGGATCCCGTCCGCCGCGCGGGGACACGGCGGTTTCCCGTTCGGCCGTGCGCGGGGACTTCGGCGGTACTGTGCGGTGGACGTCGCAGTGTGCACCTGCGAGGCGTCCTGCGTCGCGATCGGGCGCGTCATCCACGGTGAGGGACGATGATCGTATCGGTGGTGTCGATGCCGGAGGGTGTCGTCGTGCGCACGGATCTGCGCGGGGCCCGCGAACGTCTGAGCGCCTCGGGTTTCGTGATCGTGGACATCGACCTGGGCGAGGAGCCCCCGCCCGACGGCGGGCCGCTGTCGCAACGGCTCGGGCTGGACGACGAGATCTGGGAGTGGCTCGGCCAACGGCGGGAGCACGCCCGCGCCGAGTTCCACGAGGGAGCGGTCGCGGGCATCGTTCCCGTGGTCTGCGGCGACCGCATCGCCTATGTGCAGATCCACGGGGACGAGGACCACGTCATCACGGTCCACCACGGCTCCATGGAACTGATCGACACGTTCGTCGCACGGCTGCGGCACGAGCGGCCCGCCGACTCGGTCACCGCGCTCTATCTGATCCTGCAGGGCGTCCTGGAGAGCTTTCGCCGGGCCGTCACGCAGGCCCATCTGGAGGTCGAGGACCTGGAGGAGGCGATGTTCGAGGAGCGGCAGCCGCGGCAGGCGCAGGCGCTGGCCCGGCTGCGGCGGCGCGCGGCCCGGCTGCATCGCGCGTTCCTGCCGTACGCGTCGGTGGTCCAGGAGGTCCTGGTGCGCCGGAGGATGACCGCGCACGGCGTTCCGGAGGAGCGACGGGCGATGAACAGCTTGCACGAGCACACGGTGCAGCTGGTCCTGCTGGAGATCGAGTCGCTGCGGGACGCGACCCGGCGGGCGGCCGGCAGTTACTCGTCGATCGTCGCCGACCAGCAGAACCTGGTGATCAACAGGCTCACCATCGTCTCGATGATCTTCTTGCCGCTGTCGTTCCTGACCGGGTTCTTCGGCATGAACTTCACCTTCCTGACCAAGCGCCTCGACACCGAGGACTCCTTCCTCGCGCTCGGTCTGGGCCTGCAGGCGGTGTCCGTGGTCGCCGCGCTCTACTACGTGCTCTACCGCACGCACTGGCGGCAGCTGAAGGACAGCCGGCCCCACGACACCGCCGACGACCAGCTCTGACACGCCACGGCCCGGGCCTCGACACCCGGCCCTCAGCGCCCGGCCCCCCACGCCCCGGCCCCGCACGCCGGGGCGCCCGCACGCCGGCCCCGCGGACGGCGCGCGGGGCCGGACAAGACCGGACCGGACGGAGTCAGCCGCCGAGCACCCGGTACCTGGCCTCCAGGGCCGCCGCTCCGTCCCGCGTCAGCGAGCCGAACAGCCGCAGCCGGGAGATGCCGCCGTCCGGGAAGATGTCCACGCGCGCGTGCGTGCCCACGGCGGGCTCGGCGAGCGTGAAGCGGTGGTCGGTGTCGGGCTGGAGCCGGGTACGGGGGAGGATCTCCGTCCACGCGCCGTCCTCGCCGTCCCGGACGGAGACGGAGGCCCAGCCCGCGCTGTTGCCCTTCAGGTAGGCCGTGTCGATCTCCAGGGCGCGGATCTCGGCCCGGGCGGCGAGCCGGTAGCGGATCCAGTCGTGGCCGGTGTCGCGGCGGCGGCGCGTCTCCCAGCCGTCGTCCATCTTGCGGGAGCGCCCCGGCCGGATGGTGTTGGCGGCGGGCGAGTAGAAGCGGTCGGAGGCGTCCTCGGCCCGGCCGCCGTTCTCCAGGGCGACGACGTCGAAGGTGCCGAGCGCGGCGAGCCACGCCGGGTCGGGGACGACCTCGCCGTGGACGCGCAGGCGGGCGATGCCGCCGTCGGGGTGCTGGTTGACCCGCAGGTGCGTGAAGCGCTGTCCGAGGTCGACGGCGAATCCGTTCGCGGCGTGACCGCCGACCGCCGTGCGCGGGACCAGGGTCGTCCACTTCACGTCGTCCGCCAGCAGTTCCCGGGGAGACGGGGAGCCGGGCACCGACGCGCCCTCGACCGACACCGCCTGCGGGTAGTTGCCCCGGAAGTGGGCCGTGTCGACGACGATGCCGCTGATCACGCCGGGCGCGCCGAGGCGGACCAGCGCCCAGTCGTGGTCCTCGGCCGCGGGCCACGGGTGGTCGCCCGAGGCCCCGCGCCTGCGGCGGGTCTCCCAGCCGTCCATGATCTTGCCCTTGTGCCCGAAGTGCTCCGGGTCGAACTCGGCGCGCCCGGGCACGAGGAGGTTCTCCCGCTCGGCGAAGAACTCGTCGTTGGCGGCGACGACACCCGCGCCGAGCCGCCGGTCCGCAAGGTCGGCGTCCTGCGCGAACGGGAACTCGGCGGTGCGGTAGTCGGCGTACGGGTCGCCGCCGCCGTAGGGGTTCGCGTCGCCGGTGAAGCGGGGAATCGCCGTCACGATGATCAGGTCTGCCTTTCGGGAGTCGGCCGGTGCGGGACGCACGTGCGGGTGCGGAAGCCGGTACAGCGGATACGGGGTACGGATCTACGGGTTACGGATCTACGGGTTACGGATCTACCGGATCCGGACACCGGAGGTACGGATCTGCGGGGTTGCCGGTCGGGGGCGGGCGCGGGTACGGGCCCGCGGACACGACCTAGGCGTTCCGGGACAGGAGCACACCGGCCGGCTCGGTGAACCGGCCCTCGGACAGCACGCGTTCGCCGCGCAGCCAGGTCGACTTCACCACCCCGCTGAGGGTCTTGCCCGCGTAGGCCGTGACCCGGTTGCGGTGGTGCAGGGCGGCGGGGTCGACGGTGAACGTCTCGTCGGGCGCGAAGACGGCGAAGTCGGCGTCGAGGCCCGCCCGGACGGCCCCCTTGCGGTGGTCGAGGCCGACCAGCCCCGCGGTACGGGTGGACATCCAGCGGACGACGTCCTCCAGGCCGTGCCCCCGTCCGCGCGCCTCGGTCCAGACGGCCGACAGGCTCAGCTGGAGGCCCGAGATGCCGCCCCAGGCGGTCGCGAAGTCGTCCGTCTTCAGGTCGGCCGTCGACGGCGAGTGGTCGGTGACGACGCAGTCGATCGTGCCGTCGGCCAGCGCCTGCCACAGGAGGTCCTGGTTGGCCGCCTCGCGGATGGGCGGGCAGCACTTGAACTCCGAGGCGCCGTCCGGGACTTCTTCGGCGGTGAGGGTGAGGTAGTGCGGACAGGTCTCCACGGTGAGCCGGACACCGTCGGCCTTCGCCGCGGCGATCAGCGGCAGCGCGTCGGACGACGACAGGTGCAGGACGTGCACGCGCGCGTCGAGCCGCCGGGCCTGCGCGATCAGGTTCTCGATGGCGGTGTTCTCGGCGTCCCGCGGGCGTGAGGCGAGGAAGTCCGCGTACCGCCGGCCGGCCCGGTGAGGGGCGGCGTCCAGGTGGTGCGGGTCCTCCGCGTGCACGATCAGCAGACCACCGAAACCGGAGATCTCGGCCAGGGACCGGGCGAGCCTGTCCTGGTCGAGCTCCGGGAACTCGTCCACCCCGGACGGCGACAGGAAGGCCTTGAAGCCGAACACACCGGCGTCGTGCAGGGGGCGCAGGTCCTTGACGTTGTCGGGCAGGGCGCCGCCCCAGAAACCGACGTCGACGTGGGCCTTTGCGCGGGCGGCGTCCTGCTTCGTACGGAGGTGGCCGACCGTCGTCGTCGGCGGGAGGGAGTTGAGCGGCATGTCGACGATCGTGGTGATGCCACCGGCCGCGGCGGCGCGCGTCGCCGTCCAGAACCCCTCCCACTCCGTACGGCCCGGGTCGTTGACGTGCACGTGCGTGTCGACGAGGCCGGGGAGCAGGACGTCGTCGCCGAAGTCCTCCAGGCGGACGCCGGGCGGCACCTCGGCGTCGTGCGGGAGCACGGCCGTGATCCTGCCGCCGGCGACCGCGACCGAGGCGGCGCGTGTCCCCTCGGGAGTGATGACACGCGTCGAACGCAGCATCAGTTCGACCCATCCGACCTCGGACACCCGGACCCCTCTCGCCGCCGCTGTCGCCTTCCGTGCCGCCGTTCACTCCACGCAACGGAATTCAACGTTCTGTTGAAGGAGTCTTCACCCCCGTCCCCCCGCCGTCAAGAGCGCGCCCTTCACCCCGCTCCCGTCGCCCACTCCCTGGATGTTTCCACAGAATGGAATTATACTTCCACAAAGCAGAACGTAGTCATGCGCCAGCGAGGAGTCAACCGACACCCGGGTAGGCTGCATCACTGCCTGTCAGCATCGAAAGGACCGCGCCGTGCCGACGTCCCGCGCCAGCGACGCCCCAGCGCAAAACGCCTCCGCCAAGTCGTCCGCGCCGAGCGGTGGTGTCCAGTCCCTGGAGCGCGCCTTCGATCTGCTCGAGCGCATGGCCGACGCCGGCGGCGAGGTCGGCCTGAGCGAGCTGTCCGCCAGCAGCGGACTGCCGCTGCCCACCATCCACCGGCTGATGCGCACCCTGGTGGTCTGCGGTTACGTACGCCAGCAGCCGAACCGCCGGTACGCGCTCGGTCCCCGGCTGATCAGGCTCGGCGAGTCCGCGTCCCGGCTGCTCGGCACCTGGGCCCGCCCCTATCTCGCGCGCCTGGTCGAGGAGACCGGCGAGACGGCGAACATGGCGCTGCTCGACGGCGACGAGATCGTCTACGTGGCGCAGGTGCCCTCCAAGCACTCCATGCGGATGTTCACCGAGGTCGGCCGCCGCGTGCTGCCGCACTCCACGGGCGTGGGCAAGGCGCTGCTCGCGGACACTCCGGCGGACGAGGTGCGCGCCCTGCTCGCCCGTACCGGCATGCCCGCGGCGACCGAGAAGACGATCACCACGCCGGACGGCTTCCTCGCGGCGCTGGAGGAGGTGCGCCGGCTCGGCTACGCGGTCGACGACAACGAGCAGGAGATCGGCGTGCGATGCCTCGCCGTCTCCGTGCCCGGCTCCCCCACCGCCGCCGCCCTCTCGATCTCCGGCCCCGCGGGCCGGGTCACCGACGCGGCGACGGAGAAGATCGTGCCCGTGCTGCGACAGGTGGCCGTGGAACTGTCGGAGGCCCTCGCCAGTTCCGGCACGAACGCCTGACCCGGACCCGCCGCCCGGACCCCTCCGTGCCGGGTAAGGGCCGTGCGGGGGCCGGGCCCTCGGCGAGCCCTCACGACACGCGCCGCGGACGCCGTTCCCGCCGGCCCCCGCACACCCCGAGCAGCCTGCGCGTCCACTCCCGCAGCGGCACGCCCGGCATCCGCTCCTCCGCGCGCCGCTGCAGCTCACGCTCCCGGCGGTCGGTGAAGCGGTGATCACTTCGGCCGCGCCTTCCACGGAGGCCTCCCGCACCGATCGGCATCGCTCCGCTCCCCTTCCCGCGCACCTGTCCGGGCGCCCCTCCCCGGGACACCCCCACGCCTCCGGAGTCTGTACGCTGATTGGCCTGCCCCACAGGGCCAATGCGAGGGAGTTGGCATGCCGAACGGACCGGTCGTCCACGGAATGGACAGGACCCTCGGAAGCCGGCAGCTCGCCGGGCTGCTGACCGCGTCGCCCCACACCGGCGGGCGCCCCGGGTACCGCGCCCTCGCCGACGGCGTCCGCACCCTGCTCCTGCACGGCCGGATCGCGCTGCACGTCCGGCTGCCCGCGGAGCGCGAACTCGCCTCGACGCTCGGGGTCAGCCGGGCCACGGTGACGGCGGCGTACGACCTGTTGCGGGAGGACGGGTTCGCGCGCAGCAGGCGGGGCGCGGGGACGTGGACGGAACTGCCCGACGGCCACCGTCCGGCCAATGTGGCCTCCTTCCCCGCCGAGGACGGGGTGATCGACCTGGCCGTCGCGGCGCCCGGCGCGCCCGAGGCAGAGCTCGCGGAGGCTCTCGCGGAGGCGTCCGGACTGCTGCGCGCGCGTGCTTCCACGCCCGGCTACAACCCTTACGGGACCAGCGAGTTGCGGGCCGCCGTCGCCGAGCGGTTCACCCGGCGCGGCCTGCCCACGCTGCCGGACCAGATCCTCATCACGAACGGGGCGCAGCAGGCGCTCTCGCTGACGCTGGGGCTGCTCGGCCGGCCCGGTGACCGGATCCTGGTCGAGAACCCCTCGTATCCGAACGCGCTCGACACGATGCGGCGCATCGGTCTGCGCGCCACCCCCGTCCCGGTCACGGAGGACGGCTGGGACCCTGGCCTGATCGACGGCGCGCTGCGGCAGGCGGCGCCCCGGCTGGCGTATCTGATCCCCGACTTCCACAATCCGACGGGGTGTCTGATGCCGGCCGAACAGCGTCTGGCGGTGCTGGAGTCCGTGCGGGCGACCGGTACCTGGCTGGTCGTCGACGAGACGATGACGGACATCGCGCTGGACGTGCCGCCGCCGGTGCCGTTCGCGTCGCTCGCCCCGCGCGGGACGGGCGAACAGATCGTCACGGTGGGGTCGTTGAGCAAGACGCACTGGGGCGGGCTGCGGGTCGGCTGGGTACGGGCGGGGTCGCGGCTGATCACCGAGCTGGCGACGGCGCGGGTACCGGCGGACATGGGCGGCCCGGTCCTGGACCAGTTGGTCGCTCTCGGCCTGCTGGCGCGGACGGAGCAGGTCCTGGCCGAGCGGCTGCCGCGGCTGCGGGTCCAGCGGGACGCGCTCGCGGAGTCGCTGGGCCGTCATCTCCCCGACTGGCGCTGGACGCCGCCGCCGGGCGGCCTGTCCCTCTGGATCGACCTGGGGCGTCCGGTCGCCTCGCCGCTGGCCCGCGCGGCCCTCGGGCGGGGCGTGCGCATCGAGGGCGGCGCCCGCTTCGGCGCGGACCCGGGCACCCATGAGTCCCGGCTGCGCTTCCCGTACACCCTGGCGCCGGACGTGCTCGACGAGGCGGTACGCCGGGTCGCGACCGCGCTGGACGGCGGCCTCGACGCGGCCGGCACGGACACCGGACGCCCCCGCTGGGTCGCCTGACCGCGCCCGCCCGCCCGTTCCGCACGGCGCCGTCCGCCCGTACCGGCGGGTCCGGCTCGCACGACGACACCCGCCCGCACCGGCCGGACCGGCCTGCCGGGACCGACCGGGCCGACGCGCACGGCGACACCGGCACCGCGACACCGGCACCGCGACACCGGCACCGCGACGCCCGCGCGAATCCGCCGGTCCGGCTACCGCAGCGGCGGGCGTCCGAAGAGTTCCACCGCGCTGCGCACCTCCGCGAGGCCGGTCGCCAGCGCGCTGACCGAGCCGATCGCGCCCGCGATCAGCAGCAGGGAGCGGCGCAGCCGCGGGATCTCGGGGACGCCGCTGAGCGCCATCGCGGCGAGCGCCGCGAGTTCGTCCTCGGCGATGCCCCGGTCGGGGAACTCCACCGGATGCACCGCGAGTTCACGGCGCAGCCGGGAGACGGCGGTCCGCAGTTCCGCCACTCTCGGGTCCTCGTCGCTGCCGGTCACTGACCTCTGCCCCAAGCTCCGCAACACAGCCCTTCTCCCCCCTCGTACACCCCGGTGCGCGAGTGTCTCGCCCGCACGCCCGCATGTCCCGTGCCCCAGGGCGTCGGTCGGGCACCGAGGGACGCGGGTCAGTAAACGCCACCCGGTGAGGTGGGCGCCACAGGGCGGACCGAAATTCAGCCCCCCGAAACCGTGCGGTCGACGCCCGGTCAGGTATGCAGGACGTATGACGCACAGGGAAGACCAGGTGGCCGGGCTGCTTCTCGCGGCGGGCGGGGGACGACGGCTCGGCGGACGGCCCAAGGCGCTGCTCGAACACCGGGGGCGCCCCCTCGTGGAGCACGCCGTCGGCGTGCTGCGCGCGGCCGGCTGCGCGCGGGTCCACGTGGTGCTGGGCGCGGAGGCCGCCGCCGTACGCGCGCGGGCCCGGCTCGACGGCTGCGTGCTCGTCGACAACCCGGAGTGGGAGCGCGGGATGGGCTCGTCGCTGCGGGCCGGGCTCGGTTCGCTCGACGGCACGGGTGCGCGGGCGGCGCTGGTCTCACTGGTCGACCAGCCCGGCATCGGGCCCCTGGCGGTCGCCCGGGTCCTCGCCGCGTACCGGGACGACACCTCCCTGGTCTCGGCGGCCTACGACGGTACGCGCGGCCATCCCGTCCTCTTCGGCGCCGCGCACTGGACCGGCGTCGCGGCGAGTGCGACCGGTGACCGGGGGGCACGTGCCTATCTCAGGGAGCGGGAGGCGCGGATCACCCTCGTCGAGTGCGGGGACGTGGCGCGCCCGTACGACATCGACACGGAGGACGATCTGGGACACCTTGAGTGAGCGGCGTGGCACTGAGCGCCACAGTGCCTCGACCCGGAGAATCTCGACATCAACAAATCATTGAACTTCCACCATGAGGAAACTACTATCCACTGTTCAGAAGCGCCGTGCTGCTCTCCAGGCGCTCACTGCCCTGCCCGGGTCGCCTGGCACCCGGTGCCACGCTCGCTGAAGGAAGTGACAGCTCATGTCCGCACCAGCGCCGTCCCCGCTGGCCATCGTCGACGCCGAGCCCCTGCCCCGGCAGGAAGAGGTCCTCACGGACGCGGCCCTCGCCTTCGTGGCCGAGCTGCACCGGCTGTTCACGCCCCGGCGTGACGAGCTCCTCGCCCGCCGCGCCGAGCGCCGCGCCGAGATCGCCCGCACCTCCACGCTCGACTTCCTCCCGGAGACGGCCGCGATCCGCGCGGACGACTCCTGGAAGGTGGCCCCGGCCCCGCCGGCCCTGAACGACCGCCGGGTGGAGATCACCGGCCCCACCGACCGCAAGATGACCGTCAACGCCCTCAACTCCGGTGCCCGGGTGTGGCTCGCGGACTTCGAGGACGCCTCCGCGCCCACCTGGGAGAACGTGGTCCTCGGCCAGGTCAACCTGATCGACGCCTACACCCGGAACATCGACTTCACGGACCAGGGGTCCGGCAAGTCGTACGCCCTCAAGGCCGATGAGGAACTCGCGACCGTCGTCGTGCGCCCGCGTGGCTGGCACCTGGACGAGCGTCACCTCCGCGCCCCCGACGGCACCGCCGTTCCCGGCGCGCTCGTCGACTTCGGCCTCTACTTCTTCCACAACGCCCAGCGGCTGATCGACCTCGGCAAGGGACCGTATTTCTACCTCCCGAAGACGGAGTCCCACCTGGAGGCGCGCCTCTGGAACGACGTCTTCGTCTTCGCGCAGGACCACCTCGGCATCCCCCGGGGCACCGTCCGCGCGACCGTCCTGATCGAGACGATCACGGCCGCGTACGAGATGGACGAGATCCTCTACGAACTCCGGGACCACGCCTCCGGGTTGAACGCGGGCCGCTGGGACTACCTCTTCTCCATCGTGAAGAACTTCCGTGACGGCGGGCAGAAGTTCGTCCTGCCGGACCGCAACGCGGTCACGATGACGGCCCCGTTCATGCGCGCGTACACCGAACTCCTCGTCCGCACCTGCCACCGGCGCGGCGCGCACGCCATCGGCGGGATGGCGGCGTTCATCCCGTCGCGGCGCGACGAGGAGGTCAACAAGGTCGCCTTCGAGAAGGTCAAGGCCGACAAGGACCGGGAGGCGGGGGACGGGTTCGACGGGTCGTGGGTGGCCCACCCGGACCTCGTCCCGATCGCGATGGCCTCCTTCGACGCCGTCCTCGGCGACCGGCCGAACCAGAAGGACCGGCTGCGCGAGGACGTGTCGGTCGCGGCCGGCGACCTGATCGCCGTCGACTCGCTCGACGCGCGGCCCACGTACGCCGGTCTGGTCAACGCCGTGCAGGTCGGCATCCGTTACATCGAGGCCTGGCTGCGCGGCCTCGGCGCGGTCGCCATCTTCAACCTGATGGAGGACGCGGCGACGGCCGAGATCTCCCGCTCGCAGATCTGGCAGTGGATCAACGCGGGTGTCGTCTTCGAGAACGGCGAGAGCGCCACCCCGGAACTCGCCCGCAAGATCGCCGCCGAGGAACTGGCCGCCATCCGTGCCGAGATCGGCGAGGAGGCGTTCGCCGCGGGCAACTGGCAGCGGGCGCACGACCTGCTGCTGACGGTGGCCCTGGACGAGGACTACGCCGACTTCCTCACCCTGCCCGCCTACGAGCAGCTCGTCGGCTGAGCCGTCATCGCTCCGAGTGGCCCAGGGACCTGCCCGGGGCCACTCGGTCGCGTACCAGCCGCTTGACCGCGGTCGGCTCCGGGAAGCCCTGCTCACGGCGGTCCCAGACCACCTCGTCGTCGACCCGGACGACGAAGACGCCGCCGGTCCCGGGCTTGAGGGACAGCTCGCCGAGCTCGGTCTCGAACGTGGTGAGCAGCTCCTGCGCCAGCCAGGCCGCGCGCGGGAGCCAGCGGCACTGGGTGCAGTACTCGATCTGCACGCGGTGCGCGCCGGTAGAGGGTGTCGTGGTCATTCGAGATGCACCGACCAATCCTGTTCCGCCGCCGGTTTTCCGTGCAGGTCCGGCACCCGCTTGAGCCAGTTCGGACGCCCCCGTTCGGTGCGCGCCGCCCGGTCCGCGTCCTCGGCGGCGAGCTGCTCGCGGGTCGGGAAGTCCGTGGGCAGCCAGGCCGCCGACGCCTTCACCCGGGCGAGGAGATAGCCGACGTACGCGTCCCGGGCGTCGTCCGGGGTCGCGAACCCGGGCTCGTCCGTGAGCCACGCGTCCGGCACCCGGGCCGTGACCTCCCGCAGCAGCGCCTCCGTGACCTTCGGCGCGAGTTCGGCGTCCGCCGCCCGGGTGTCGGGGGCGCAGCCGCCCAGCGCGTGGTGCCGGAAGTCGTAGGCCTTCTCCGGTGCGGAGGCGTCCCAGCGGTGGTGGAAGACGAGGGCCGCGCCGTGGTCGATCAGCCACAGGCGCGGCGGCGCGACACCGAGCGTCGGCCAGATCATCAGGTTCGAGCTGTGCACCGTACGGTCGACGTTGACCGTCAGGGCGTCCAGCCAGATCACCCGGCCCGCCTCCAGCGGGTCGACGGCGAAGGTCCTGGCGGCCTCCGGCGTGAAGTCCCGCGCGCCCGGCAGGAAGTCCATCCCCAGGTTCACCCCGGCGCTGGCCCGCAGCAGGTCCTGGACCTCCTGGTGGGGCTCGTCCTCGGCGACCGCGGGATCGAAGTGCACGAGGACCAGCTCGGGGAAGCGCAGCCCGAGGGCGCGCGCCAGCTCACCGACGACCACTTCGGCGACCAGCGCCTTGCGGCCCTGCGCGGAGCCCGTGAACTTCACGACGTACGTGCCCAGGTCGTCGGCCTCGACGAGTCCCGGCAGCGAGCCGCCCTCGTGCAGGGGCTCGACGTAGCGGTGCGCGATCACTTCTCTGAGCATTTTCCCAGGCTATCTGGCGGATGCGCCCCATCCCCCGGCGCGAGGTGAGCATAGTGGTCGGGTGTGATCGTCGAGGGTGAGGGCCCCGGCCGGCTCGTGGACGCCGCCACCGCCCCGCCGGCTCCGTGCGGCTCCCCGCGCCCCTGCGGGCGTCCGTCGCGGCCACCGGCGGTTCTTCCGCCGACCCGGCGTCCATGTCCCTGTCACCTCGGGCCCCCTGCCCCGGCACGCACACCGCACCTGGACAGGAGGAACGAACATGACCACGACCGACCACGACGACTTCACCGTGATGGACGCCGCCTTCAAGGCCGACGCGCACGCGCGGTACGCGGAGCTGCGGGCCCGCGGTCCCGTCCACAAGGCGCAGATCCTGCGCGGTCTCGACACCTGGGTGGTGGTGGACCACGACCTGGCGAAGATCGCGCTGACCCATCCCGCCCTGCTCAAGGACGCGACGCCGGCCGCCGACGCGCTCGAAGCGGTCGGCTTCACCGCGCACCGGCCGGAATCCGGCCTGGGTGCCAACATGCTCAACGCCGATCCGCCGGACCACACCCGGCTGCGGGGTCTGGTCGCGGCCGCTTTCACCCGGCCCCGGATCGAGGCGCTGCGACCGCGTGTCGCCGAGATCGCGGAGGGACTCGCCGACGCGATGGCGCCGCTGGGCGCCGCCGACCTCGTCCGGTCGTTCACCGGCCCGCTTCCCGTCCAGGTCATCTCCGAACTGCTGGGCGTACCGGAGGAGGGCCGTGCCTCGTTCCGCGCCTGGACGTCCCAGGCGCTCGGCTCGAAGGCCGAGAAGCAGCGGGAGGCCTTCGTCAGCCTCAACGGCTATCTGGCCGAACTCGTCGCCGAGAAAAAGCGCTCGCCCGGTGACGACCTGCTGTCCGCGCTCACCGCGGTGCACGACCAGCGGGACGGCCGGCTGTCGATGGCCGAGCTGGTGGGTACCGCGAACCTGCTGGTGGTGGCCGGTCACGACACGACGGTGAATCTCCTGGGCAACGCCATGGTGGCGCTGTTGCACCGCCCCGGACAGGCCCGGCGGCTGCGCGAGCGGCCGGAGCTGCTGCCCGGCGCCGTCGAGGAGTTACTGCGGTTCGATCCGCCGGTCGAGTTCACGCCGATGCGGTACGCGGCCGAGGACATCACCCTCGGCGGCGCGCGCATACCGCGCGGCGGCACGGTCGTGGTGGCCCTGACCTCGGTGGGACGGGCGGACCCGGCCATGGCGGCGGAGCGCGACGTCCTCGACGTGGGCCGGCCCGACGTCCGTCACCTGTCGTTCGGCCACGGCATCCACCACTGCCTCGGCGCGCCGCTGGCCCGGCTGGAGGCGGAGGTCGGCATCGGAACGCTCCTGCGCCGCTTCCCGGATCTGGCCACGGCGGTGCGGCCGGACGACGTCCCGTGGATACCCGTCGGTCTGATGCGCGGCCCGGTGAGCCTGCCGGTCACCTTCACCCCCGCTCCCGCCACGGCCTAGGTGTATCGACCCGAAGCGTTGTTCACACGGCTGATCGGTGGGTGGTGGGTGGCCGCGCGCCACCGGACCCGTTCAGCCCCGCGCGAGCAACCTGTTCAGCGCCGCGCCGGCGGACCCGCTCAGCCCCGCGCGAGCGGGTTCGGCAGCGGGTGGTAGCGGGCGTCCGCGCCGTCCGCGCGGGTCCAGCGGAGCAGCAGGTTCGTCTTGCCGGGGAGGGTGGGGGCGGTGAGCAGGTCCGTGATCGCGTCCGCGATGCCGGGCAGGCCGTGGGCCGCCAGTTCGGCCCGTACGGCGGGCCAGGGGTCCCAGTCCGGGTGCCGCTCCGCGAGCAGCGCGGCCAGCTCGGTCACGTTGTTGACGATCAGGCAGTAGACCAGCCGCTCCCACCCGGCGGCCCGGTCCACGTCCGTCAGGAGCTTCACGCCCTCCGCGTCCCGGAACAGCGCCTGGACCGGTGTCCCCTCCGCGTCCACGGCCACCAGGGTGTTCTGCAGATGTGCCTCCAGCACCACGCCGTGCCGTGCGAACGCCTCCAGCACGGGCGGTACGACCTGGCGCAGATACGCCGCCCACCACGCGGACGGGTCGGTGAGAGCGTCGAGGGGGCTGCCCTCGAAGCCCTCCACGAGAGCGGCCGCGAGCAGCGCGGTGGTGCCCGGGGCGAGGTGGCCGCGCAGCCCGTCGCGGACGAGGACGGCGAGCTCCTCGAAGGCGAAGTCGGCGGTGCGGTACCCCCGGTCGCTCAGCCAGGCGGCGCGGTGGCCGGGGGCACGGCCGACGGAGGGGCGCCCCCCGGGGACGCGGTCGACGCGGGTGTCCGCCGGTCCGGACACGGCGGTGAAGGCCGCGGCGGTCGCGGCGTCCGTGCGGCGCAGTTTCAGCAGGTCGTGCCGCCACAGCCGGCGGATGTCGTTGGTGATGCGCACGTCGAGGCTGAACTTGACGAAGAGGTCGTCCTCGGGGGCGTACAGCGTACGGATGGCCGCGGTCGGCCACAGCGGGCGGGCCGTGCGGCCGAGGCGGACCAGCCTGCCGTCGGCGAAGGCGGCCCTGATCGCCGGCCGGGAGCCGACCAGGCCGAGCTGCCAAGGGTGGGCCGGCAGCAGCCGGTAGCCGGCCGGTGCCGGTCCGAGGACGTCGAGCGGAGTCGTGTCGCCCTCCTCGGCCACCGCGTCCTCGCGCACGGCGAGCAGTTCCAGCGGGAAGCGGGCGTACGCCTCGGGCGCGTACGGCAGCCAGTCCGCCGCGGGGCCGCCGCCGCGGGCCTTGGGCGCCGGATGGTACGGATGCCCGGTGATCAGGGACTGCTCGGAGCGCAGGTACGGGTCGTCCGGGGGCTTCGCGACGGAGCGCGCGGCGAGCAGCGCGGCCACCGTGTCCCGGCTGTCGGTCATCTCCGCGGGCAGCTCGGAGTTGGACAGACCGGTGAACAGGCGCAGCTCCTCCGCCGTGAGCGCCACGAGCGCGGCGTGGCCGAGCCGCCGCCAGGCGCCGTCGGTGAACACCTCGGGAGCGCGCGGCCGCCGGCTGCCCCGCACCCGCATCAGCCTGCCACTGGCCCGGAGCCGGAAGGTGCCGGGGTCCCCGGCGGGTTCCGCCACCTCCCGCAGCAGACAATTGAGCAGCGGCGCCGAGGCGTACGCGTCGGCGGTGTCCTCACCATTTCCGTCGCTCCCGGCGGGCGGAGGCAGTCTGGGCGGCATGGAGTCCACACGATCCGTTCGTTCCCTACGGTGCACCGGTGATCATTATGTCTGTCGGCGCGGGCGACCGCGCCGCGGTCCCCACATCCGAGGAGCCCGACCGTGCACCGTCTTCCCCTGCCCGAGGCCGAGGCCGCGCTCGGCGACGAACTGAGCACCGTGCGCCCGGACCTGTCGGCGGCGTACGCGGCCGGCCTTCCCGGCGCCCGGGCCGCCGTGCTGACCCGGCTGTGGCGGGCGCTCGCCCATGAGCCGATGCCGTGGATCGCGCGCCGCGAGCGGGGCCGCGAGGGTCTCACGCTGCACCTCGTCGACGGGCGGCGGCTGCACGGCCCGCCTGCCGACCCGTACGCCACCTCCGCGTACGTCACCGGACTACGGCTCGACGAGCGGCCGTACGACCGGCCGGACCGGCTGGTGACGGCCCTGGCCGTCCCGCACGCCTCCGTCTTCGCCACCGAACTCGGCCACAGTGTCGCCTCGTTGGCCCTGTCCCGCGCTCAGTCCGGCCGGTCCGGCGGGGAACCCGCGGTGAGCTGGGAGTGGGAGCAGCGGGTGGTCGACGGGCACCCCTACCATCCCAACTGCCGTTCCCGGCCGGGGTTCTCGGTGGCCGAGCAGCTGGCCTACGGACCGGAGCACCGGCCGGTGGTGGAGCTGGGCCTGGTGCCCGTGGACGACTGCCTGGTGCGCGGCGAGTGGCCCAAGTGGCTGCGGGACGAGGACCGGGTGCTGATCCCGGTGCATCCCTGGCAGGCGGCGCACGTGCTCGACCGGGGTCACCAGGAGGGGTTCTCCGCTCATCCGCTGATGTCGCTGCGGACGCTGGCGCTGCCGGACGGGCCGCACGTCAAGACGGCGCTGAGCGCCCGGCTCACCTCCTCCGTCCGGGACATCTCGGTCTACTCGATCGAGACGTCGGCGACGGTCTCGGCGTTCGCGGAGGACATCGCGGCCCGCACGGACGGCCTGCTGCACGTGACCCGCACCCTGGGTGCCGTCTCGGCCCACTCCCCCGCTCTGGCGGCGGTGCTGCGCGAGGCGCCGGACCTGTACGCCCGCACCGGTGAGCGCGTCGTCCCGGTCGCCGCCCTCGCGGCCACCGGGCTGCCCCGGTCGCCGGGCTGGACGGCACGGTTCGCCCGTCTCGCGCTCACCGTCGGGCTGCGCCTCCTCGACCTGGGGGTGGCCCTGGAGGCACACGGGCAGAACCTCCTCGTCGTGCTGTCCGCCGAGGGTGAGCCGCTGCGGCTCGTCTACCGCGATCTGGCGGACATCCGCGTCAGCCCGCTCCGGCTGGCCCGTCACGGCATCGCCGCCCCCCGGATGTCCGGACGGATCGTCACGGACGACGCGACCACGCTGCGCCGGAAGCTGTTCGGCTCGCTGGTCGCGGGCGCGCTGGGCGCCACGGCGGGCTCCGCGGCCGCGCTGCGCGAGGATCTGGGGAGCGCGGTGGACGACCTGCCGCGCACCGCGGATCTCGCGGCGCTGCTCGACGAGCCCCTGCCGACCAAGGCGTTGACCCTGATGAGGCTCGAGCCCGGGACTCCCGGGGACCTCTGGGCGTGCCTTCCCAACCCGTTCACCGGCCGCGCCTCCTGAAGATCGTTTTGAAGCCCGGCACCTTTGATCAATAGGATCCGGCGATGATCACAAGACAACGGCTGGCGGCGGGAGTCTGCGCCCTGCTCGCCGCTCTGACGGCCGGGATCGCCTTCCCGGCCGGAGCGGTCGCCGACGAAACGGCGGCGCAGGCCGCCCCCAAGGTCGAACTCGTGCTGGACGTCAGCGGTTCGATGCGGGCGAACGACATCGACGGCGGATCACGGATGGCCGCCGCGAAGCAGGCGTTCAACGAGGTGCTCGACGCGACACCCGAGGAGGTCCAGCTCGGCATACGCACCCTCGGCGCCAACTACCGCGGGAACGACCGCAAGACGGGCTGCAAGGACACCGCCCAGCTGTACCCGGTGGGAACACTGGACCGCACGGAGGCAAAGACCGCCGTCGCGACCCTGACGCCCACCGGCTGGACCCCGATCGGTCCCGCACTGCTCAAGGCCGCCGCCGACCTGGACGGCGGCGACGGCACCCGGCGCATCGTCCTCATCAGCGACGGCGAGGACACCTGTCAGCCGCTCGACCCCTGCGAGGTGGCGCGGGAGATCGCCGCCAAGGGAGTCGGTCTCACCATCGACACGCTCGGGCTGGTGCCCGACGCGAAGACCCGCGACCAGCTCAGCTGTATCGCGGACGCGACCGGGGGCACCTACACCTCGGTCCAGCACAAGGAAGAACTCACCGACCGTGTCGGTCAGTTGGTGGACCGGGCGGCCGACCCGGTGGCGACGCCGATCGCCGTCGAGGGTTCCGGCGCCTGCACCGGGGCACCGGCCCTGAAGTCCGGGCTGTACACCGACCGCGAGGAGTTCGCCCAGCACCGCTGGTACCGGGTGGACGTCGCGCCGGGCAAGGAACTGCGCGCCTCGGTGAGCGTCGCGGCCGACCGTGCCGTCAACCCCGACTACGGAGTGCTGCTGCGCGCCGTCACGGTGCACGGACGGGAGATCGTCCGGGGCGAGGCGGCCGGCAACGGCCGGACCGACGTCATCTCGACCGGTCTGCGCTATCCGAAGGCGGAGAGCGACGACGAGGACGCCCCGGCCGAGACCGTGTGTCTGCAGGTGTCCAACTCCTTCTCGGCGGCGAGCGGCGTGAAGACCACGCCGGGCATGCCGCTCGAATTGACGGTCGACGTCGTCGACGGGCCGGACCAGGCGAGCGACGTGGCCTCCTTCGGCCTCGGGCGCGGCTGGTGGCTGCTCGGCGCCCTGGTGGTCGTCGGCTTCCTCGCGGGTGTGCTGTGGGGCTGGATCTCCCGCCTGCGGATCGCGGTCTGGAGGACCAACTGATGCGTTTCCCACGAGTCCTGACCACGGCTCTGCTGCTGCTCGGGGTCGCCGCGGCGCCCGCCGTCGCCGACTCCTCGCCCACCCCGAGTCCGTCGGGTGACGACAGCGCGCCCACCCGGGCCGGCACGTCGTTCCGTACGGCGACCGAGATCGAGCAGGGCACGCAGGCCACCGCCAGCGGGTCCGCGGGCGACTACCTGTACTGGTCGTTCCCCGCGGACGCCGGTCAACGGCCCACCGTGAAGGCGACGGTGAAGCTCCCGGAGGCGTCCACGCGCGGGGCCGCCGAGACCTGGCAGGTGGACGTGTACGACGGGCTGCGGCGGCGCCAGGCGTGCCAGTACGGCGCGCAGACGCGTACGGCCGCGCAGGACACGGCCACCGTGCGGCTGTCCTGCACCCTGCGCACCGTGCGCGCCTGGTCGGAGACCTGGGCCGACGACCCGCTGCCGGGCACCTACTACGTCCGGCTGACGGCCACCGGCCTTCCGGCGTCCGAACTGGGCCTGCCGGTGGGCGCGGAGGTCCGGGTCGACTCCAAGGACATCGGCGGCTCGGCCGCGGTGGACGGTTCACTGGGCAAGCCGCTGGTGCCCGGGATCGCGACGAGCGCCGAGGAGTCCGGTTCCGGTTCCGGCTCGAAGAAGACCGCGCTGTCGTCGATCGAACCCGACGACGGGTGGACGTCCGGCTGGTGGTCCGACCGCTGGGTGTGGACCGCGATCGGCGGCGTCCTCGCGGCGCTCGCGGGAATCGGCGGTTACGCGCTGACCCGCGGGTCGGGGCGGCCCTCCCGGGTGCCCCCGGGCGTCTAGCGCCCCGGTACGGCGCGAACGCCCTTACGGCGGACCGGTTTTCGGAAGACGGCGCGGGCCCGCCCGTACGACCGCACAGGCGTCCGCGGGACGGCGAGGGCCCACCGTGCTCCCCCCAGGGCACGGCGGGCCCCGTCCCGTCGGCCCGTCCCCCGTCCGGGCCCCGGTCCGGCGCGCGGCGCGCGGGACGCCCCGCGCCCGTGCGGCCCACCGCCGTGACGACCGGCGGGCCACCCGCGGTTGCCACCCTGCGGCCGCCGCCCGGCCGCCCGCAAGGGTTTCGAACGCGCTGGAAGTGTCCGGCCGGCGCGGCGCGCCCCCGTCACCGCGCGGGCACCCGGGCCCGCGGGTACTCGCCGGACCGCCGTGCCGCGCGCCGGTGTTCAGTCCCCGCGCAGCACCTTGGCGAGCGTGCTCTCCCCCGTCACCCCGATGCGTCCGGTACGCACCGCCTCCCGCACGGTCGAGGTTCCGCGGCTCACCGCCGTACAGGTCTCGGTGTCCAGCGACAGCCGGACGTCCGGCTCCTCCGGGGCGGGCCCGTCGCCGTAGACCGGAGCGTCCGCCGCGCCCAGCCGCACGTGGAACTCGCCCTCGTCCAGCCGGACTTCGACCAGCCCCTCACCCTCCCCCGCCAGGCCCCGCAGCAGCGGCAGCGCGAACCAGTGCGCCCGCACGGCGTCGGTGGCCCCGCGCTCGCCGAGAGCGGGCGCGCCCCATTCCCCGAGCGCCTGCAGAACCGGAAGCAACTCCGTTCCCCGTCCGGTGAGTTCATAGACGTAGGCGGCTCCCGGCGGCGGCAGCCTGCGCCGCGTGGTCAGCCCGTCGCGCTCCATGTCCCTCAGCCGGGAGGCGAGGACGTCCGTGCTCACGCCGGGCAGATCCGCGTGCAGATCGGTGTAGCGGCGCGGGCCGCCGAGCAGTTCGCGGACGATCAGGAGGGTCCAGCGGTCACCGACGGCATCGAGCGCGCGGGCCGCGGAACAGTACTGGTCGTAGCTTCGGCGAGGTGACATGCGACGCAGTCTAGACATGTTGTTGGACTTTCCAAGCGTCCACTTGGTAAAACCAAGCATCACCACGAACCGGAGGGCGCAGCGCATGGAGTTCCGGCAGTCCAGCAAGCTCAGCGAGGTCTGTTACGAGATCCGCGGCCCGGTGATCGAGCACGCCGACGCACTGGAGGCGGCAGGCCACAGCGTGCTGCGCCTCAACACCGGCAACCCCGCGCTCTTCGGTTTCGAGGCGCCGGAGGAGATCCTCCAGGACATGATCCGGATGCTGCCCCAGGCGCACGGGTACACCGATTCGCGCGGTGTCCTCTCCGCCCGCAGGGCCGTCGCCCAGCGCTACCAGGAGCGCGGTCTGGAGGTGGGCGTCGACGACGTCCTCCTCGGCAACGGCGTCTCCGAACTCGTCTCCATGGCGGTGCAGGCCCTGGTGGAGGACGGGGACGAAGTCCTCATCCCCGCACCGGACTTCCCGCTCTGGACGGCCGTCACCACGCTCGCGGGCGGCAAGGCGGTGCACTACCTCTGCGACGAACAGTCGGACTGGTACCCGGACCTGGCCGACATGGCGTCGAAGATCACCGACCGGACCCGCGCGGTGGTCATCATCAACCCGAACAACCCCACCGGCGCGGTCTATCCGAAGGAGATCATCGAGGGCATCCTCGACCTCGCCCGCCGGCACGGCCTGATGGTCTTCGCCGACGAGATCTACGACCAGATCCTCTACGACGACGCGGTCCACCACTCGGCCGCCGCGCTCGCCCCCGATCTGGTGGTCCTGACCTTCTGCGGGCTGTCCAAGACCTACCGGGTGGCGGGATTCCGTTCGGGCTGGCTGGTGGTGACGGGCCCCAAGCAGCACGCCCGGAACTATCTGGAGGGCCTGACGATGCTCGCCTCCATGCGGCTGTGCGCCAACGCGCCCGCCCAGTACGCCATCCAGGCCGCGCTCGGCGGCCGCCAGTCCATCCACGAACTGACCGCGCCGGGCGGCAGGCTGCGCGAACAGCGCGACCGGGCCTGGGAGAAGCTCAACGAGATCCCGGGTGTCTCCTGCGTCAAGCCGAAGGGCGCGCTGTACGCCTTCCCGCGCATCGACCCCGAGGTGCACCCGATCCACGACGACGAGCGGTTCGTGCTGGACCTGCTGCTCCGCGAGAAGATCCAGGTCGTCCAGGGCACCGGCTTCAACTGGCCGCGCCCCGACCACTTCCGCATCCTCACCCTCCCGCACGCCGACGACCTGGACGCGGCGATCAGCCGGATCGGGCGTTTCCTGAGCGGGTACCGCCAGTAGCGGCGGGTGCCGGCCGCCCGGCCCGGCCCCGGGGACCGGCCTTCGCGCGCCCCCGCCTCGCCCCGGACCGCCCGCCCGCGTCCGTCCGTGCCGCGGAAGCCCCCGGAGCTCCTGACGGCCACGCCCCACCCGTGCGCGTCCACGGAGTCGGAGGTCCGGGCTCGTAGCCTGGGAACGGGCCGGGGTCCCGGCCCGCCGGGCGGCCCCGGAGCGTCGGGCCGTTCGGCCCGCGTGAACCTTCCGCGAGCAGAGGAACCACAAGCATGGGCGACCTCCTTCTCGTGCGGCACGGCGAGACCGAGTGGTCCTTGTCCGGGCGGCACACCGGATCGACCGACATCCCGTTGACCGAGAACGGCCGCGAGCAGGCGCGGCGGCTGGCCCCGCTGATCGCCTCGTACCACATCTCCACGGCGTTCGTCAGTCCGATGCAGCGGGCGCGGGAGACGGCGCGGCTGGCCGGGGTCGAGGGGGCGAGGATCGACGCGGACCTGTGCGAGTGGGACTACGGCGGGTACGAGGGGGTGACGACCGTGGAGATCCACCGGGCCAGGCCCGACTGGTTCCTCTTCGACGACGGGGTCGCGCCCGGACCTCCGGAGCATCCCGGCGAGAGCCCCGCGCAGGTCGGGGCGCGCGCGGAACGGATGCTGGCCAAGATCGACGCGGCGCTCGCCGAGGTGCAGGGCAGTGTCGCCGTCTTCTCCCACGGCCACTTCCTGCGGGTGCTGACGGCACGGCGGCTGGGACTGCCCGCCGAGGCCGGCGCGCTGTTCCAGCTCGCCACCGGGACCGTGAGCCGGCTGAGCACCGAGCACCGCCGCCACGTGGTCGCCGGCTGGAATGTCAGACCCTCCTCGTAGTCTTCGGGGGGGACGGGCACCGGCCGGGCCCGGGGGAAGGAGCGCGCCATGACACGACCGCCGACCGCCGCGCAGCGGCGTGTGATCGACGCCGCCGACCCCGTCAGCGGCCGGCTGAAGGGCACGGAGGGGCAGCTCGCGGCGCTGGTGCGGCGCGGGCTCGCCTTCCGCCATCCGCGTCCCCCGCACGACCACTTCCTGACACCCGCCGGACATCGCGTCCGGGAGATCCCCGAGTCGCTCCCGGGCTCCCTCGGGACGCCCCCGGAAAGCCCGGCACCGCCGGCCGCCGACGCCGGGGTGTTCGCCGCGCGGATCGGCGGCGAGGACGCCCCGGCGCCCGGCCCCGCCCGTCTGCGAGAGGTGCGCGGAGCCTGGCAGGGGCTCCTGGAGCTGCGCCGGATGACCCATCCGGACGGTGCCGTGGACCGGCCGTGCGGGTGGGAGCGCACGCATCTGGTGCAGGCCGCCGCGCTCGCCCTGGAGGCCGCCGGGCACCGCCCGGCGGGCGCCGACGCCGGGGACGGCGGCTACCGGGTACGGGCGACCCCGCAGCCGGAGGCGGTCGCCGTCCACGAACCCGGTCCCGACGCGCTGCGGGCCTGCGCGGCCACCCTGGAGAAGGCGGGCTGGCAGACCGGCGAGTACACGGAGCCGCGTACCGGCGTGCGGTACGTGTTGGCGTCCCCCCGGCGCGTCTGAGGGCACACCGGCCACCCGGGCGATGCGACGGGCGCCGATCCGGCCCCCGGGGTCCGAGCGCCGCGAGTGGACCACACGCCGGACGGCTCCCGCCGGTACCGGACGCCGTGGACCGCGCGGGACGCGGCGACCGGGATCGCGTTCCTGCCGGGGCCGGTCGCGGTCCGGGCGTCCCTGCTTCACGCCCTCACCGGACGCCCGGCCCGGCCGCGCCGCGCACCCCTCACGCGGTGATCGACCGAATGCCCAAACTGCCTGCTTTTAGGGGGCGTTGGCCGAGAGGTATCGCCAACTCCTCTCCTCCTGACGGGTATCGGCCGCGCTCAATCTCTGGTAGGAAACCTTCCTAACAGTAAGTGGACGCCTCACTCCCCTCATCGGAGGTACCGTGCGCACCCCCCACACCCACACGTCACGACGCACCCTGCTCGCTCTCCTCGGAGCGTCCCTGGTGGCGGTTCCGGTCCTCGCGGCGCAGTCCGCGAGCGGTGCCGCGGCCGTCGGCCTGGACGACCCGGCGAAGAAGGAGATCGCCATGAAGCTCGTCTCCAGCGCGGAGAACTCCTCGCTGGACTGGAAGGCGCAGTACAAGTACATCGAGGACATCGGCGACGGGCGCGGCTACACGGCCGGGATCATCGGCTTCTGCTCGGGCACCGGCGACATGCTCGACCTCGTCGAGCTGTACACCCAGCGCAAGCCGGGCAACGTCCTCGCCAAGTACCTGCCCGCGCTGCGCAACGTGGACGGCAGCGACTCGCACCAGGGGCTGGACCCCGGGTTCCCCGCGGACTGGCGCAAGGCCGCCCAGGACACGGCGTTCCAGCAGGCCCAGAACGACGAGCGGGACCGGGTCTACTTCAACCCCGCCGTCCAGCAGGGCAAGGCCGACGGCATCGGCGTGCTCGGGCAGTTCACCTACTACGACGCCATCGTCATGCACGGCGACGGCTCGGACAGCACCAGCTTCAGCAGCATCCGCAAGCGGGCGCTGGCCAAGGCGAAAACCCCGGCCCAGGGCGGCGACGAGGTGACCTACCTCAACGCCTTCCTCGACGCCCGGGTCTGGGCGATGAAGCAGGAGGAGGCGCACTCCGACACCACCCGGGTCGACACCGAGCAGCGGGTGTTCGTCAAGAACCGGAACCTCAACCTGAACACACCGCTGGACTGGAAGGTGTACGGCGACAGTTACCACATCGGCTGACGGTCCCGGACCCGACGGCGCGGGGCGCGGCACTCGTGGTGCCGCGCCCCGCGCGCGCTGCCGGGCCGCCCGTCGGACCCGTGGTGGTGTCCGCGGGGTCAGTGCGCCGGAGCGGTCTTCAGGTCCTCGCCGACCTCCATCGGGTGGGTGACCTCGTCCGCGTCACGCCGCCTGCCCCAGTGGTTGAAGACCAGGTTGAGGACGACGGCGGTCACGCAACCCGTCGAGATCCCCGAGTCCAGGACGATCCGCGCGGTCTGCGGGAAGGCGTGGTAGAAGCCGGGCGCGGTGATCGGGATGATGCCGACGGCCAGCGACACGGCGACGATCAGGACGTTGTCGTCCTTGTCCAGACCGGCCCGTACGAGGGTCTGGATGCCGCTGGCGGCGACCGAGCCGAAGAGGACCACACCCGCGCCGCCGAGCACCGGACGGGGTACGACCGCGATCAGTGAGGCCGCCGCCGGGCACAGGCCCATCAGGACCAGGAAGCCGCCGCCGGTGGCGACCACGTACCGGCTGCGGATGCGGGTCATCGCGACGAGGCCGATGTTCTGGGCGAAGGCGCTGCACATGAACCCGTTGAAGAGCGGGCTGAGCGCGGAGCCGAGCGTGTCGGCCCGCAGACCCGCCGCGATGGTCCGCTCGTCGGCCGGACGGTCGACGATCTCGCCCAACGCCAGCATGTCCGCGGTCGATTCGGTCATCGAGACCACCATGACCACGCACATCGAGAGGATCGCGGCGAGCTGGAACTGCGGGGCGCCGAAGTGGAAGGGGGTCGGGAAGCCCACCAGGTCGGCGTCGGCGACCGGGGTGAAGTCCGTGACGCCGAGCGGGATCGCGACGAGGGTGCCGGCGACCAGACCGAGGAGCACGGCGACCTGTTTGACGAAACCGCGGGTGAAGCGGCGCAGCAGCAGCACGATCACGAGGGTCGTGGCGGCGAGGCCCAGCGAGGTCGGCGAACCGTAGTCGCGCGCCGCCGGGTCGGGGCCCTGCGCCCAGCCGAAGGCGACCGGCAGCAGGGAGACACCGATGAGGGTGATGACCGATCCGGTGACGACGGGCGGGAAGAAGCGGACCGCCCTGCTGAAGAAGGGGGCGGCGACGAAGCCGAGGACGCCCGCGACGACGACCGCGCCGAAGACGATCGGCAGGGCGTCGCTCCTGTCGTCGGTGGAGGCGACGATCGCGGTCATCGGGGCGACACCGGCGAAGGTGACCCCGTTGACGAACGGCAGCCGGGCGCCGATCTTCCAGAAGCCGAGCGTCTGGAGGAAGGTGGCGAGGCCCGCGGTGAACAGACACGCGCCGGTGAGGAAGGTCAGTTCGCCGCCGGAGAGCCCCGCGGCGGCGCCGACGATCAGGGGCGGGGCGACGACTCCCGCGTACATGGCGGCGACGTGCTGGAGGCCGCTCGCCGCCATTCTGAGCGGCGGGAGCTTCTCGTCGACCGGGTGCTTCGACCCGTTGTGCGGTAGTGCCTCGTTGCTGGGCGTCGATGGGGCGGCCACGGCGGCTCCTCCGGTCGGTTGCGCGTCGGCTCCGACGCGGGTGTCAGGGAGGTGGTGCGCGGTCGTGCGGGACCGGGACGAGGGCCGCCACCCGTCGCGCCCGCGGCGGACGGCGGAGGCCGTCCGAGCCGGGGTGTGCGGGTGACGGTGGGCGTCTCCGGCGGGCGCGCACGTCCGTGCGCGCCCGCCGGAGACGGCCGCCCCGGACCCCGCTCGGGCCCGGGGCCTCCGGCCGAGGGCCGTCCCCCTCGGCCGGAGATCTTCGACGGCTCAGGCCCGCGCGGCGATCCGCGCGAGGCGCTGGGCCTCCGCCCGCGTGGAGCGGGCGACGGCGTCCTCGTCGACGTTCAGCAGCCGGCCGTTCTCGACGACCGGGAGACCGTTGACGAGGGAGAGGGTGACCGGCGCCGCCGCACCGAGGACCAGCGCGGCGACCGGGTCGGCGATCGACGCGTGGGCCAGGGTGTCCAGCCGCCACAGCACCAGGTCGGCGAGCTTGCCCGGCTCCAGGGAGCCGATCTCGGCCGCCCTGCCGAGGACCTGCGCGCCGCCGAAGGTGCCCAGGCGCAGGGCCTGCCGGGCGTTCAGGGCGGTTTCCCGGTGGGCGCCGAGACGGTTGACGAGGAGGGCGTTGCGCAGCTCGGTGTGGAGTTCGCCGGACTCGTTGGACGCGGTTCCGTCGACGCCGAGGCCGACCGGGACGCCGGCCGCGAGCAGGTCGGGGACGCGCGCGATCCCGGCCCCCAGGCGGGCGTTGGAGGAGGGGCAGTGGGCGACGCCCGTCCGCGTCCGGGCGAAGGCGGCGATGTCGGAGTCGTTCATGTGGACGCAGTGGGCCATCCACACGTCCTCGCCGAGCCAGCCGGTGGACTCGAAGTAGTCGGTGGGGCCTCGGCCGAACAGCTCCTTGCAGAACTGCTCCTCCTCGACGGTCTCCGACCCGTGGGTGTGCAGCCTCACGCCCTTGCGCCGCGCCAACTCCGCTCCCTGTGTGAGGAGTTCGGTGGAGACGGAGAATGGCGAGCAGGGGGCGACGGCGATCTGCGTCATGGCGCCGAAGGAGGCGTCGTGGTACTCGTCGACGGTCGCCTCGGTGGCGGCGAGGGCGCCGTCGAGGGTCTCGACGGCGAAGTCGGGCGGCAGGCCGCCGTCCTTCTCGCTGCGGTCCATGGAGCCGCGGGCCAGGGTGAAGCGGACACCCGCCTCGCGGGCGGCCCTGATGATGACGCCCGACAGGTCTCCGGAGCCCTTCGGGAAGACGTAGTGGTGGTCCATGGCGGTCGTGACGCCGCCACGGGCCATCATCGCGAGGGAGCCCTGGGCGGCCGCGTACACCATCTGCTCGTCGATGCGCGCCCAGGTGGGGTACAGCGCCACGAGCCAGTCGAAGAGGTTGTGGTCGGTGGCCAGTCCGCGGGTGATCCACTGGTAGAAGTGGTGGTGGGTGTTGACCAGGCCGGGGGTGGCCAGATGGCCGGTGCCGTCGACACGGCGGACCACGTTCTCCAGCCCGTCGGGTGCGCTGCCCGCGCCGAGGGACTCGATGCGGTCACCGGCGACGACGATGTGCCCGGTGGCGTACTCGGTGTCGTCGGCGTCGACGGTCGCGATCGAACAGTTCTCGATGACGATGCGCCGGGCTGCTGCCATGATGCGTCCTTTTCGCTCTGTGGAGAGGGCACGGCAGGACCCAGGAGGTTTGAGTGCCGCGGCCGCCTGCGCCGCGGGTGCCGAGGGAGAAGGGGTGCCCCCGGGCGGCGGGGCACCGGTGGAGGTCAGAGGTTGGTGAGGTCGACCGGGATGCGCGGTTCGCAGCCGTCCCGCAGGACCGTCGCCTCGATCAGCCCGTAGGGCCGGTCGGCGGCGTAGTAGACCTCGTTGTCGTTCTCCAGCCCGAACGGCGAGAGGTCCACGAGGAAGTGGTGCTTGTTCGGGAGGGAGAAGCGGACCTCGTCGATCTCGCTCCGGTTGTTGATGATGCGCGCGCCCATCTGGTACAGGGTCTGCTGCAGCGACAGGGAGTACGTCTCCGCGAAGGCCTGGAGCATGTGCTTCCTGACCTGGTCGTAGGACTTCTCCCAGGTGGGCATCTTCTGCTCGTCGCCGCTCCAGTTGAAGCGCCAGCGGGCGGAGACCTGGGTGGCCAGGATGCGGTCGTGCGCCTCGGGCAGCGTCGTGTACCTGTCCTTGACGAAGCCCCAGAACTCGGAGTTCGTCGAGTTCATCACGACGAGGTCCTTCAGTCCCGAGACCACCTCCCAGGTCCGTCCGTCGAAGGTGACCTGGGTGACCCGGGTCTCCTGGCCCTTGCGCACGAAGGAGTGCTTGACCTCGTCGGCGCCGATGAACCGGGAGTTGGCGTCCGAGGTCTCGATGCGCTCCCAGGCGTACTCCTCGATCCGGATGCGTGCCGTGCCGATCGGTTCCTGGCTGGTCACGAAGTGCCGGGCGAGGTGGATGCCGAACTGCTCGGCGGACTCGATGCCGTACTCCTTGGCGAAGGCGTACACCGTGTTCTTGGTGGTGTCCGTCGGCAGGACGTTGGCGTTCGATCCGGAGTAGTGGACCTCTTCCATGTCGCCGCTGAGCGCCACGGACACGTTGAGGTCCTTGATGTGATGGGTGGCGCCGTCGCGGGTGATCCTGACGACCCGGTTCTCGGCCTTGCCGTACTGGTTCTGTCCCAGGACCACAGGGCGCGCGGGTCGGGGGGTGTCCGTCATGTGTCTGCTAGCTCCCTCGGTAAACGGAGTAGCCGAACGGGTTGAGCAGCAGCGGTACGTGGTAGTGCTCGCCCGGTGTCACGGCGAAGGTGATCGCCACCTCGGGGAAGAACACTCCGCCCGTAGCGCTGTCCCGGTTCGCGGGGGCGTCCTGCCGCGCCTCGGCTTGCTTCTTCTCGAAGTACGCCTCGACCTCGAAGTCGAGCCGTACGTGGGTCGTCCCCTCCGGCAGTGCCGGCAGGTCCTTGCACCGCCCGTCCGCGTCGGTCGCGGAGCCGCCGAGCGGGTGCCAGCCGGCGTCGCGGCCGGAGCGGGCCGCGAGCCGCACGGCGACCTCGGCGGCGGGGCGGCCGGCGCTGGTGTCCAGGATGTGCGTGGACACGGAAGCCGTGGTGTCGGTGCTCATACCTCTTCTTCCTCCAGGAGTCGGCCGAGGCGGATGCGGTTGATCGCCGTCAGCTCGACGCGGACGATCTCGTACTCCCGCCCGGGTGCGTTGCCGAGGCGTTCCGCGAGCGCGTCGCGCATCTGCTCGGCGGTGCGGCCGGTGGCGCAGATCAGGAAGACATGTCCGAACCTCTCCTGGTAGGCCAGGTTCAGTTCGAGCATCTCCGCCCTGAGTTCCGCGGAGGCGCCGGCCATGCCGCGCTGCTCCCGGGAGGAGGTCGGGTCGCCGGGTCTCGGCCGCCCGATCGGCGGGTGTCCGGCCATCGCCTCCGCCAGGTCCGCCGTGGACAGCGCGGCCGTGGCGGCGTCGCTCGCGGCGAACAGGGCGTCGGGGGTGGGGTACGGGCGCCGGGCGAGCAGTCCGCGTGCCCAGGCCTCCGAGGCGCAGACCTCGAGGAGTGCGGCGTGGGCCGCCGGCTCCTCCAGGGCGTTGAACCGGGCGAGACCACCGGGTGTCGTAGTCGACGTCACGGGATGCCTCCGTGGCCTTGTGCTGGACGGGCTGCGGACAGCTAACGCCCTCGAAAACACCGCGTCAACACTTTGTTGAAAAATCCGGGTAACAAAAACCGCCGTCCGGGTGATCCGGACGGCGGCGGGCCCACGGGGGGCCGCCGGCCCGGGGAGAGGGGTCCGGCGCGCCCTGGGCCTGCGGGTCTTCGCCGGCCGGGGCGTCCGCCGCCCCCGCAGACACTCCCGCGCCTCCGGACCGCCCGCCCACTCGGGCCACCGGCGTCCGCTTCGGCCGCCCGCCCACTTCGGGCCACCGGCCTCCGTCCTGGCCGCCCGCCCAGTTCAGGCCACCGGCCTCCCATGCCCTGCGGACCGGCCGGCTCCTTCGAATCGGCCGCCCCCTCGGGCACACCGGGCCTCCCTCAGGCCTGCTTCTCCCGGTTCAGATAGTTGTAGACGGTGAAGCGGCTCACCCCGAGCGCGCCCGCCACGGTCTCCACGCCGTGCCGCACGGAGAAGGCTCCGCGCGCCTCCAGCACCCGTACGACCTCCTGCTTGGTCCTGCGGTCGAGCTCGGCCAGGGGTTTGCCGTGCTTGCGCTCCAGGGCGGCCAGGATGTGATCGAGCGAGTCGGCGAGCTGCGGCAGACGCACGGCGACCACCTCGGCACCCTCCCAGGAGAGCACGACGTCGTCGGGCCCGGCCTCACCGGGCGCCAGCATCTCGCCCCCCATGGCGTCGACCAGCGGCTTGACCGCGGCGACGAAGGGCTCGTCCCCGGCGCCGGTCACCTGTCGCCCCCCCCCGACCACGTTCACCTGCAGCGAGACGCGCGTGGCACCGGCGGCCAGGGCCTTGCGCAGCAGCGCGTCGACCGCGTCGAGCACGGCCTCCGACCCGCCCTCCGCGGTGTTGCCGAACGGGCCGACGTCCACGGCGTCCAGCGCGGCCGCCTCGATGACCTCACGGGCGACCAGCGCGTGCGGCGGCGCCTCGTCGAGATCGAAGGGCTCGGTCGTGAACTCCACTCTCAATCGCACCCGCTCAACCTACTGCTCGGCGTCGATTCTCCGGCAGCCCCCTCTTGACAAGCCCGGAGACCCGACGGCAATCTTCCATTAAGCAGAAGAGAACTTCCACAATACGGAATCCACTGGCCGGAGTGAACGCCGGCCGAACCTGTCGACACGGAAGGGGGCGCCGAGTCCATGACCGGTTTCGCATCGAGCACGGCCGCAGAGCAGCGCTTCAACGTCAACCTGTCGATCCTCTTCACGGAACTCCCGCTCCTGGAACGCCCCGCGGCCGCCGCGGCGGCCGGTTTCACCGCGGTCGAACTGTGGTGGCCCTGGATCGACTCCCCCACCCCGCCGCCGGCCGAACTGGACGCCCTCAAGCGGGCGATCGAGGACGCGGGCGTCCGGCTGACGGGCCTCAACTTCTACGCCGGGCGGCTCCCCGGCCCCGACCGGGGAGCGCTGTCGATCCCCGGCGAGGAGTCGGAGCGGTTCCGCGCCAACATCGACGTGGCGGCGGACTTCGCGCGGTCACTGGGCTGCGGGGCGCTCAACGCCCTGTACGGCAATCGCGTCGCGGGCGTGGACCCGGCCGAACAGGACGCGCTCGCGCTGGAGAACCTCGTCCTCGCGGCGCGGGCGGCCGACCGGATCGGCGCGGTCCTGCTGATCGAGACGCTCAACCGGCCGGAGTCCCCGGACTATCCCCTGGTGAGCGCCGCGGCCGGGGTCGCCGTCGTCGACCGGGTGAACGAGGCGACCGGCCTCGGCAACGCCAGATTCCTCATGGACCTGTACCACCTGTCCATGAACGGCGAGGACCTGCCGCGGGCGATCTCCGCGTACGCCGGGAGGACCGGCCATGTGCAGATCGCCGACAACCCCGGCCGCGGCGCGCCGGGCACCGGCACGCTCCCGCTGGACGACCTGCTCGGACAGCTGCGCGACGCCGGTTACCAGGGCTGGGTCGGCCTGGAGTACAAGCCGGGCGACCGCCCGAGCGCCGAGGCCTTCGACTGGCTGCCCGTCGAGGCCCGGGCCGCCGCCCGCTGAACGGCACCCCACCCGTACGGGGCCGCCCGGCCGTCCCGTCCGCCCCGCGGGGACACCACGGGAACGTCCGGGAAGGCCCCGGCAGAGAAGTCAGAAAGGCACCCTCATGAGCACACTCCCGAAGGTCGCGTGGATCGGGCTCGGTATCATGGGCTCCCCGATGTCGGAGAACCTGATCAAGGCCGGGTACGACGTCACCGGGTTCACCCTGGAGCAGGACAAGCTGGACCGGCTGGCCGCGGCCGGCGGCACGGCGGCGGGATCGATCGCCGAGGCCGTCCGCGACGCCGACGTGGTGATCACGATGGTGCCCGCCTCCCCCCAGGTCGAGGCCATCGCCTACGGACCCGACGGCATCCTGGAGAACGTGCGGCGCGGCGCGCTGCTCGTCGACATGTCGTCGATCACCCCGCGGACCTCCGTGGACCTCGCGCGGGCCGCCGCGGACAGGGGCGTCCGCGTCCTCGACGCGCCGGTGTCCGGAGGTGAGGCCGGAGCCGTCGAGGCGGTGCTGTCCATCATGGTCGGCGGCGAGCAGGCCGACTTCGACGCGGCCGAACCGATCTTCGAGGCGCTCGGCCGGACCATCGTGCTCTGCGGTCCGCACGGCTCGGGCCAGACCGTGAAGGCCGCCAACCAGCTGATCGTCGCCGTGAACATCCAGGCGTGCGCCGAGGCCGTGGTGTTCCTGGAGAAGTCGGGCGTGGACCTGCGGGCGGCGCTCGACGTGCTGAACGGCGGCCTGGCCGGCTCGACCGTGCTGACGCGCAAGAAGGACAACTTCCTCGGCCGCGACTTCAAGCCGGGCTTCCGTGTCGACCTGCACCACAAGGACATGGGCATCGTCACGGACGCGGCCCGCGCCGTGGGCGCCGCGCTGCCGGTCGGCACCGCGGTGGCCCAGCTGGTGGCCTCGCTGCGCGCACAGGGCGACGGCGGCCTGGACCACTCGGCCCTGCTGCGGGCCGTCGAGCGCCTCTCCGGCGCGCAGCTCTGAGACTTCCGGGCGGTGCCGCCGCCGACACCTGTCCTGTCGCGCCCAGGCGGCGGCATCGCCCGGAATCGACTTCAACAAACTGTTGACGTCCATGGACCCCAAATCCAGGCTCCACGAAGCGGTCGGTCCACATGGCGGAAGAAGGTTTCCGCCGGCCCCGCTGCCCTCTCGTACGGAAGGTCACGATGTCGAAGCGCGTGCTGACGACCGAGTCCGGCGCCCCGGTCGCCGACAACCAGAACTCCGCCACCGCAGGCGTCGGCGGCCCGCTGCTCCTCCAGGACCAGCACCTGCTGGAGAAGCTCGCCCGGTTCAACCGTGAGCGCATCCCGGAGCGTGTGGTGCACGCCCGCGGCTCGGGCGCGTACGGCCATTTCGAGGTGACCGACGACGTCACGGACTTCACCTGCGCCGACTTCCTCGGCACGGCAGGCGCCCGCACCGAGCTGTTCGTACGCTTCTCGACCGTGGCCGACAGCCTCGGCGGCGCGGACGCGGTCCGGGACCCGCGCGGCTTCGCGGTGAAGTTCTACACCGCGGAGGGCAATTACGACCTGGTCGGGAACAACACACCCGTCTTCTTCGTGCAGGACCCGGTCAAGTTCCCCGACTTCATCCACTCCCAGAAGCGCGACCCGTTCACCGGCAGGCAGGAACCCGACAACGTCTGGGACTTCTGGGCGCACTCCCCGGAGGCCACGCACCAGGTGACCTGGCTGATGGGCGACCGCGGCATCCCGGCCTCGTACCGTCACATGAACGGCTACGGCTCGCACACCTACCAGTGGACGAACGCCGCCGGGGAGGCCTTCTTCGTCAAGTACCACTTCAAGACGAACCAGGGAGTGCGCTCGCTGTCGAGCGAGCAGGCGCGGGAGCTCGCCGGCAGGGACACCGCCTCCCACCAGACGGACCTGCTGCAGGCCATCGAACGGGGTGTGCACCCGTCCTGGACGCTGTATGTGCAGATCATGCCCGCGGCGGAGGCGGCCGACTACCGCTTCAACCCCTTCGACGTCACCAAGGTGTGGCCGCACCGGGACCACCCGCTGCGCCGCGTGGGACGACTCGTCCTGGACCGCAACCCCGACGACGTCTTCGCCGAGGTCGAACAGGCCGCGTTCTCCCCGAACAACTTCGTCCCGGGCATCGGCCCCTCTCCCGACAAGATGCTCCAGGGCCGCCTGTTCGCGTACGCGGACGCCCAGCGCCACCGGCTGGGCGTGAACCACACACTGCTCGCGGTGAACGCGCCGAGGGCGACGTCCGCGCGGAACTACGGCCGCGACGGCCTCATGGCACCGGGCGGCCGGGGCCGTGCGGCGAAGAACTACGAACCCAACTCCTACGACGGCCCGGTCGAGACCGGCCGCCCGCTGTCGGCCCCGCTCGCGGTGCACGGTCACACGGGCACCCACGAGGCCCCGCTCCACACCAAGGACGACCACTTCTTCCAGGCCGGCGAGTTGTACCGGCTGATGTCGCGGGACGAGCGGTCCCGTCTCGTGGCGAACATCGCCGACGGCCTCGCGCAGGTCTCCCGGGACGACGTCGTCGAGAAGAACCTCGCCCACTTCCACGCGGCCGACCCGTCCTACGGCGACCGAGTGGCGGAGGCGGTCCGCGCCCTGCGCGAGGACTGAGCCTCCACTCCAGCCGCCCGCGGCGGCGCCGGACCCGGATGAGGGGTGGTACGGCGCCGTCCGGGCAGGACCGGGACCGCGGCGGCATGCGAGCCAGTGCGGTGGTCAGGGTCCCGGAGCTCCTTCTCGACCTGAGGGAAGGAAGCCCCGGGCCCGTCGCATCCGCCGCGGTCCCCGCCCCACCTCGCCCCGCCTCACGGGTGCGTGCGCCCTCCCACGGCCCCAGGACAACGGTGGGCCCGAGCCCCGTCCGGCGGCGCGACCGCGCTGTCACGCCCAGCCTCGCGCCGTCGGACGGACACCAGAACGCCCCCGCCGCCACCCACGCACCTCACCGGCACCGAAGCGCCGGACACGGACCCGTCGTCCGTGTCCGGCGCTCCCTGCTCGGCCGTGCCGGCGTGCGCGTCCGCCCCGCCGGCAGCAGCCTGGTGGCATGGACTATCCCAGTATCGTCGTGCACGCCCCAGGGCTGGACGGGTCGCGGCGGGTCACCGCCGGGGACGAGACGCTCGGTATCGCCTATCACCTCGACGACGTCGTCGAGATCCTGCGGCAGGCGGACCTGGACGAGATCGAGGTCGAGGAGACCGACATCATCGACTGGCAGGGCGGGGGCCCGGACGACTGGCCGGGGCTGTCGGAGCACCCGCCCGAGTGACGACCCGCACCGCGCGGCTCCCCGGTACGCCACCGGACGTACGCCGCCTACGGAACCCTCAAATCAAGCTCTGAACAACGCTCCGGAGGCTTCACCCACCCCCCGGCGAGGGCACATCCTCGGCACACGGGGCCCGCCGGCACGGGGGCGGCGGGCCCCATGACGGACGCGGGACGGGGGGGCGCCATGGGCGACGGCAGGCCGGAGGAACCGGATCCGTACACCGTCGCCCTGGTGCGGGGCGGGCCCCGCGCCGCCGTCACCGTCGCGGTGCTCGCCCTGCGGCTGCGGGGCGCCGTCGAGGCGGGCCGGCCGGGCACGATGCGGACCTCGCGGGTGACCCCGTCGAGGGAGCACCCGTCGGCGCGCACGGCGCATCCACTGGAGCGTGCGGTGCACGCGTCCCTCTACCGGCCCGCCGGCATGGGCGAGTTGCTGCGGCGGACCGCCGTGCGCAAGGCGCTCGCGGAGCTGCGGTCCGAGCCGACCCGGGCCAGGACGTTCAGGACCTTCCCTCCCGGCCCCACCCTCGGCGCCCGGCGTCTCCTGCGGCGGATCCGGGCCGAACGGCCCCTGCCCACCGGCCGGGAGGGCCTGTCGGGACACGACGTGCTCCTCGCGGTCGCCCTGTACGGCGACGCGGCCCTCACCGTCCTGGAGCCGCGCTTCGCCCCGGACGCGGGGCTGCTGGGGCGCGGCGGCACGGCCGACAAGGGGCTGCTGCCGCATTCCTGGGGCGGCGGGAGCGGCGCGAACTACACCGACGGCGGAGGCGGCTCGGACTCGGGACCCGCCTGACCGCACCCGCGGCCGGGTGGACGGACCCGCCGGCGCGTCCGGGTACCGATCACCGCGCGGACGCCCCCGGACGGACCGGCCGTGCGATGACCTGGTCGCTCAACTCCTGTTACTGCACCATGTACTGACGTTCCGTCGGGCTGAGGGCGACGGCCCCGCCTCCGGGCACGGAGGGCGGGGCCGCGGGGCCGGTGCGGGCGTCGGGCGACGCGCCGCGGGTCAGACCTTCAGCGTCCTGATCGAGGTCGGCGCGTGGGCCGGCTCGGTCGCGATCTCCTCGAACTCGACGACGTTTCCGATGTCGTTCGTCGTCGACATGGAGATGTTCGTGACCCGCTCCAGGATCGCCTCGACGACCACGGGCACCCGGAACTCCGCGGCGAGCTTCTTGGCCTGCTCGAAGGCCGCGCCCAGGTCGGCCGGATCGGTGACCCGGATCGCCTTGCAGCCGAGTCCCTCGACGACCTTGACGTGATCGACGCCGTAGACGCCGAGTTCGGGCGAGTTGACGTTCTCGAACTCCAGCTTGACCTGGAAGTCGATGTCGAACGCGCGCTGCGCCTGCCGGATGAGGCCCAGATACGAGTTGTTCACCAGGACATGGACGTACGGGATCCGGTGCTGCGCGCCGACGGCCAGTTCCTCGATCATGAACTGGAAGTCGTAGTCGCCGGAGAGGGCGACGACCTGTGCGTCCGGATCGGCCAGGGCGACCCCGAGGGCGGCCGGGACCGTCCAGCCGAGCGGGCCCGCCTGGCCGCAGTTGATCCAGTGCCGCGGCCGGTAGACGTGCAGCATCTGGGCGCCGGCGATCTGCGAGAGACCGATGGTGGAGACGTACCGGGTCTCCGGCCCGAAGGCCTTGTTCATCTCCTCGTAGACGCGCTGCGGCTTGATGGGGATGTCGTCGAAGTGCGTACGGCGCTGGAGGGTGGCCCTCTTCTCCTGCGCCGAGGCTGCCCAGTCGGAGCGGTCGGGCAGCCGGCCGGCCGCCCCGGCCTCCCGTGCCACCTCCACGAAGAGCTCCAGGGCGGCCTTCGCGTCGGAGGCGATGCCGTAGTCCGGGGCGAAGATCCGGCCGATCTGGGTGGGCTCGATGTCGACGTGCACGAAGGTGCGTCCCGCCGTGTAGACGTCCAGCCTGCCGGTGTGCCGGTTGGCCCACCGGTTGCCGATGCCGAGGACGAAGTCGGACTCCAGGAAGGTCGCGTTGCCGTAGCGGTGCGAGGTCTGCAGGCCCACCATGCCGGCGTTCAGTTCGTGGTCGTCGGGCAGTACACCCCAGCCCATGAGGGTCGGGACGACCGGAATGCCCGTCAACTCGGCGAATTCCACGAGTAGTTCACAGGCGTCGGCATTGATGACACCGCCGCCGGCGACGATCAGCGGCCGCTCCGACGCGACGAGGAGGGAGAACGCCTTCTCGATCTGGGCGCGGGTCGCCGAGGGCCGGTACGCCGGGAGGGGCTCGTACGTCTCGGGGTCGAACTCGATCTCCGTCTGCTGGACGTCGACGGGCAGGTCGATGAGGACCGGACCCGGTCGGCCCGAGCGCATCAGATGGAAGGCCTGCTGGAAGACGCCGGGGACCTGCGCGGCCTCCAGGACGGTGACGGCCATCTTGGTGACCGGCCGGGCGATCGAGGCGATGTCGACGGCCTGGAAGTCCTCCTTGTGGATCACCGCGGTCGGGGCCTGGCCCGTGACGCACAGGATCGGGATCGAGTCACCGAGGGCGGAGTACAGCCCGGTGATCATGTCGGTGCCGGCCGGTCCGGACGTGCCGACGCAGACGCCGATGTTGCCCGGGTGGGTCCGGGTGTAGCCCTCCGCCATGTGGGAGGCGCCCTCGACGTGCCGGGCGAGGGTGTGGCTGATCCCCCCGGCGGCCCGCAGGGCCGCGTAGAACGGGTTGATCGCCGCGCCGGGGACGCCGAACGCCTTGCTGACGCCCTCGCGCTTGAGGATCTCGACTGCCGCGCGGGCAGCGGTCATACGAGCCATGGAGTACTCCTGCTTCGGCTGTCGGATTCGCGCTCCGTCGCGCCCCGCGGAGAGCTGGTGGTTCCGGTGGTGATCCGTGCGTGACGTCGGTTCCGGTTCGCGTGCGGAACGGTCACCCACTCCGCATGTTTTCCGCATTACGGAAACCAACTTCTACTATCTGGAAGCAATGTAGGTGGCGGGCCGGAGAGCGTCAAGGGCGGCCGCCCGGCCCGGCCCCGGGCGGCCCGGCGGGGGACGCGCGGAGTGACGTGGCGGGAAGCGACGCAGCGGGGAGCGGCGGGGAGAGTTGCTGCGGGGAGCCGGGCGCGCGAGCGGGGGGCGGTCCGGGCGTTTCCCTGCCGGCGACCCCCTCGCTGGAGGACGATGGACGCGCTGTCCCGACGTGACGTCCTGGAGTGGGCCATGGCCGAGAGCGTGCCGGTGCGATGCCCGGCCTGCCGCCGCGAGCACCTCTTCGCCGCGTCGTCGTACCCGTGCGTGTGCGGTGTCCTCGTCACTCCCCCGCTCGACCGCCTCGCCGACCCCGTACCCGTGACGCACCGCGTCTGGGACGACGACTGGGTGACGCTGCCCTGTGACGCCTGCGGCCGCGAGGACGAGTGGCCGCACCCGGAACTCGGCTGCGGGTGCGGGACCGTGCTGCGGATCCCGGTACGAGGGGCACGGCGCGGCGGGGTACGGCAGGCGCCGACTGCCGGAGTCGCGCCGGGTGCCGGCCGGGACGAGACGCCCGTGCGCCCGTCGGACCCGCCCGGCGCCGACGAGCCGCACACCGCCGGGACGCCCGCGGCGCGCGCGGCGGTGCCGGGGCCCGCCGAGCCGACGCCGCCGGCCCCCGGCCCGCGCGCCGATCCGGCGTTCACCGGCGACGGCCGCTCCGTCACGGGCTCCGCCCCGGTGGACACATCCCCGGCCGACGGCTCCGCCCCGGTGAATCCGGCCCCCGCCGGGAACCCGGCCCCACGCACCGGCGTCTCCGCCGACGGCTCGGACGCGGACGCGGACGGCGGCATCTCCGCCGACCGCGCGGTCCCGGACGGCGGCCCGTCCGTCGACGGCCCCGCTCCGGACAGCGCCCGGCGCGGCGGCGACCAGCCCCCGAAGGCCCCGGCGGCCTCCGCTCCGGCACCCCGCCCGGCGTTCCGGCCCGTCACCATCCGCACCGCGCGGGACGCCGTGACCGCGGCCGTGCTGTATCTGCGGTGGCTCGGTCACCACGACATCCGCAGGGCCGACCAGCGACCGCCGTCGGGGATCGGACTCGCGGCCCGGGGTGTCGTGGCCCAGGTGGACCCGACGGTCCGCCCCGCCTCGCTGCGCGACGTCGAGTGCCTGTGGCTGACCGCGATGAGCGAGTCCGCGCGGTGCGTCTACTTCTCGCTGGCCGGCTACTCGGACGACGCGCGCTCCCGCGCCGACCTGCTCGGGATCCCCCTCTTCGTCCTCGACCTCACCGGCACCCCCCAACCGGTCAACGCCCCCGCGGAGGAATTCGTCGCCACCGAAGCCTGACCGGGGCTCCCGACACACCGGGAGCCCCGGCCCGCACCCTCCGGCGGGCCGGGCGGCGAGCTCAGTCGCGGTCCGCGTACGTCTCGCGCAGTTCGATCTTGCGTACCTTGCCGGACACCGTCATCGGGAAGGACTCCAGGGTCCGCAGGCGGCTGGGGATCTTGTAGTGGGCCAGCCGGCCCTCGCAGAAGGCGCGCAGGTCCGCCAGGGTCGGCGGGTCCGCCGGGTCGCGGGCGATGACGCAGGCCAGCACCTCCTCGCCGTACCGCTCGTGGGGCACCCCGACCACCTGGACGTCGGCGACCTTCGGATGGGCGTAGAGGAACTCCTCGATCTCCCGGGGGTAGATGTTCTCGCCGCCTCGGATGATCATGTCCTTGATGCGGCCGACGATCTCCACGTACCCGTCCTCGCGCATCACGGCGAGGTCGCCGGTGTGCATCCAGCGTCCGGGGTCGACGGCCTCGGCGGTCCGCTCGGGTTCGTCCCAGTAGCCGAGCATCACGCTGTAGCCCCGGGTGCAGAGCTCGCCCGCGGTCCCCCGGGGCAGGGTCACGCCGTCCACCGGGTCGACGACCTTGACCTCCAGGTGCGGCAGGACCCGGCCGACGGTGCCGGTGCGGTGCTCCAGGTCGTCGTCCCGCCGGGTCTGCAGGGAGACCGGCGAGGTCTCGGTCATGCCGTAGCAGATGGACACCTCGGCCATGTGCATCTCGGCGACCACCCGTTTCATCACCTCGACCGGGCACGGCGAGCCCGCCATGATGCCGGTGCGCAGTGAGGACAGGTCGTACGCCGCGAAGTCGGGGAGGTTCAGCTCCGCGATGAACATGGTCGGGACACCGTACAGCGAGGTGCACCGCTCCTCCTCGACCGCGCGCAGCGTCGCCACGGGGTCGAAGGACGGGGCCGGGACGACGATGCAGGCGCCGTGCGAGGTCGCCGCGAGATTGCCCATCACCATGCCGAAGCAGTGATAGAAGGGCACCGGCACGCAGACACGGTCCTGCTCGCTGTAGGCGATCGACTCACCCACGAAATAGCCGTTGTTGAGGATGTTGTGGTGGGAGAGGGTGGCTCCCTTGGGGAAGCCCGTGGTCCCCGAGGTGTACTGGATGTTGATCGGGTCGTCGCAGGACAGCCCGCTCGCCCGGGTCCCCAGCTCCGCGCGCGACTCGGCGGTGCCGCGCGCGGTCAGCGCCTCCCAGCTCGGGTCGCCGATGTAGACGGTCTCGCGCAACTGCGGGCAGTTGCGCCGCACTTGTTCGACCATCGCCCGGTAGTCGCTGGTCTTGTGGCGGAGGGAGGCGACGAGCAGCGCGATGCCGGCCTGCCGGAGGACGTACTCGACCTCGTGGGTGCGGTAGGCGGGGTTGATGTTCACCATGACCGCGCCGATGCGGGCGGTGGCGTACTGGACGAGCACCCACTCCGGGCAGTTGACCGCCCAGATGCCGACCCGGTCGCCCCGGGCGATGCCGGAGGCGACCAGTGCCGACGCCAACTCGTCGACGTCGGCGGCGAATTCGGCGTACGTCCAGCGCCTTCCGGAGGGCACGTCGACGAGCGCCTCCCGGTCCGGCCAGGCCGCCACCGTCCGGTCCAGGTTGGCCCCGATCGTGTCACCGAGCAGGGCGGTGGGGCTCGTGCCGTGCGTGTAGGAAGCGGCCTCGGTCACCGGAAGTCCTCCTCGCGGTACTCGGCGTCCGAGCCCGCGGCCGTGGCCTCGCGCAGCTCGATCCGGCGGATCTTGCCCGACACCGTCTTCGGCAGCTCGCCGAACTCCAGGCGGCGGATGCGCTTGTAGGGCGCGAGGACCGTACGCGAGTGCTCGAAGAGCACCTTGGCGAGGTCGGGGCCGGGTTCGTGGCCCGCCGCGAGCACGACGTACGCCTTCGGCACGGCGAGCCGCAGCTCGTCGGGGGCCGGGACCACGGCGGCCTCGGCCACCGCCTCGTGCTCCAGCAGCGCGCTCTCCAGCTCGAAGGGCGAGATCTTGTAGTCGGAGGCCTTGAAGACGTCGTCGGACCGGCCCACGTACGTGATGTAGCCGTCGGCGTCCCGCGCGCCGATGTCACCGGTCCGGTAGTAGCCGCCAGCCATCGCCTCCGCGGTGCGGTCCGGGTCGCCGTGGTAGCCGGTCATCAGCCCCACCGGCCCGCCCGACAGGTCGAGCGCGATCTCCCCCTCGTCCACGCCGGGCGCGCCGGAGACCGGGTCGAGGAGTTCCACGCGGAAGCCGGGGCTGGGCCGTCCCATGGACCCCGTCTTGAGCCGCTGCCCGGGGCTGTTGGAGATCTGGACGGCCGTCTCGGTCTGCCCGAACCCGTCCCGGACGGTGACGCCCCAGGCCCGCCGTACCTGTTCGATGACCTCGGGGTTGAGCGGCTCGCCCGCGGCGACGGCCTCGCGGGGCGGGGTCCGCAGCTGCGTCAGGTCGGCTTGGATGAGCATCCGCCACACGGTGGGCGGGGCGCAGAAGGTGGTGACCCCGGCCCGGTCCATCTCGGTGAGCAGCCGGCCCGCGTCGAAGCGCGTGTAGTTGTGGATGAAGACGGTGGCCTCCGCGTTCCACGGCGCGAAGAGGTTGGACCAGGCGTGCTTGGCCCAGCCCGGCGAGGAGATGTTGAGGTGCACGTCACCGGGCCTGAGCCCGATCCAGTACATCGTCGACAGATGGCCGACCGGGTAGGACGTGTGCGTGTGCTCGACGAGTTTGGGACGGGCGGTGGTGCCGGAGGTGAAGTAGAGCATCAGCGGGTCGTCCGCGTGGGTCGCCCCGTCCGGCTCGAAGGCCGCGTCGGCCGCGTAGGCCTCCTCGTACGACTGCCAGCCGGGCCGCCGACCGCCGACCGCGATCCGGGTGAAGCGGCCGGGCACCTCGTCGAACTTCCCGGTGTCCTCGGCGCGCGCGATCACGTGCCGGACCCGGCCGCGGGCGACGCGGTCGCGCAGGTCGGCCGGGCCGAGCAGGGTGGTCGCCGGGATGACGACGGCGCGCAGCTTCATCGCGGCGAGGGCCGTCTCCCACAGTTCGGCCTGGTTGCCGAGCATGACCAGGATCCGGTCCTCGGCGCGGACGCCCCGCGCGCGCAGCCAGTTCGCCACGCGGTCGGAGCGCTCGGACAGCGCGGCGAAGGAGAACTCGGCGCGGGCCCCGTCCTCCTCGACGATGTGCAGGGCTGTGCGGTCGTTGTCCCGGGCGATGACGTCGAACCAGTCGAGCGCCCAGTTGAAGGTCTCCGGGCGCGGCCATTCGAAGCCCTGGTATGCCGTCGCGTAGTCCTCCCGGTGTTCCAGCAGGAAGTCCCGCGCGGCACGGAATCGCTCCGTCGCGTCCGTCGTCACCGTCATGTGTCCTCCTCGTTGCCGGACCACCGCCTAACATCGTGTATTCCGTGTGGGAGGTATCACTACCCCCGAACGGGGGTGCGCCACGACGAGGGGGCGAACAGGTGGCAGCAGAAGCGGCCGACGCGGTGGAGATGCGCGCCGCACTGGTGCGGCTGCGCCGTGCCACGGGGCTGCCGGTCGCGTTCGGGGGCCTGGTCGAGCCCGGGCGCGCGCGGGTGCGCATCAGCGAGCTCAGCGGCACGGCGACGCCCGCGCTCAGCGCGCTCGCGGTGTCCTCGGGCAACGGGCTGGGCGGCAAGGCGGTGGCCCTCGCGCGGCCCTGCGCGGTGACGGACTACCCGGCCTCACGGCAGATCAGCCACGAGTACGACGTCGCGGTCGCCACCGAGGGGCTGTGCTCCGTGCTGGCGGTGCCCGTGGTGGTGCGCCGGCGGGTACGCGGGGTGCTGTACGGCGCGCTGCGGACGGCGCAGCCCCTCGGCGACCGCACGCTCGGCGCGGCCGTGGCGGCGGCCCGGGACGTGGAGCAGGCGCTGGTCGTACGGGACGAGGCGCGCGGCCTGCTGGCCCTCGCGCGGGAGCCCGGGCCGGTGGCGGGCGGCGCCGCGTGGGAGGAGGTGCGGGAGGCGCACGGGGCGCTGCGGGCGCTGGCCCCCCGGATCGCCGACCCGGCGCTGCGGGCCGAACTCCTCGACGTGTGCGGGCGCCTGGCCGGCGCGGCGGCTCCCGGGTCCGGCGCGCCGCAGGTCGGGCTCGCCCCGCGCGAGGTGGACGTCCTGGTCTGTGTGGCGGCCGGGGCCACCAACGGGAGCGCGGCCGAGCGGCTGGGGCTGCGGCCGGAGACGGTCAAGGGCTATCTGCGGTCGGCGATGCGTAAGCTCGGCGCCCACACGCGCTGGGAGGCGGTGATCGCGGCACGGCGGGCGGGACTGCTGCCCTAGGACGGGCTCCTTCCCGGGGCGGGCGCCCGGGGGTCGGCGTGCGGGAGGCGGGGGTCGAGGTGTGGGAGGCCGGGTGCGGGAGGCGGGGAGGGCGTCCCCCGCGGCGGGGGCGTCCGGAGCATTCCATTCAGGCGTGCGCGGCCTGAAATACCCTATGCATAGCCCCTGTTATTTCCCTCACCACCCCGAGAGTCCGATATTCAAAGAGTCATTGCCTAATATTGGCCCGGACACGACATGCGAGGGGAGCGGTGACCGTGCGAGGGGACTTCAAGGAACCTGCAAGATCCCGCCCCGACCTGGTCATCGGCCGGGAGGAGCTCTTCGCCGCGGCGCGCGAGCAGCTCTCCGGCGGAGGCAGCCTGCTGGTGCACGGCCCCGCCGGAATTGGAAAGTCGACCGTCCTGCGCGCGCTGGCCGCGGAAAGCGCCGAATCGGCGCACACCGTGTTGCGCTGCTCCGCGACCGAGTCCGAATCGCATCTGCCCTTCCTCGCGCTGACCGACCTGCTCGGTCTGGTGGTCGACACGGTCTCCGACCGGCTGCCCGCCCCGCAGCGCACCGCGCTGGAGTCGGCCCTCACCGGCCGCGGCGAGTCGACCCTGCAGCGGGACGGGCTCGCCCTGCGGCTCGCGGTCCTCTCCGTGCTGCGGGCACTGGCCTCGCGGGGCCCCGTCCTGATCGTCGCCGACGACCTGCAGTGGCTGGACCCCGCCAGCGCCGAGCTGCTCGGCTTCGCCGCCCGCAGGCTCGGCGAGATGCCCGTACGGATGCTGTGCGCCGTGCGCACCGACACGGACCCGCCGGAGCAACAGCAGGACCGCTTTCTACGCGCGTCCCCGCCGAACACCCTGGCCGTACGGCTCAACCCGCTCTCCCGGGCGCAGACCGCCGAACTCCTCGGCCACCGCGGCCACACCGGGCTGTCGCGCTCCACCGTCCGGGACATCCACCGCACCAGCGGCGGCAACCCGCTCTTCGCCCTGGAGCTGGGCCGCGCGCTCGCCGAGAGCCCGACCCGGCCGAGTCCGGGTGAACCGCTGCCCGTACCGACCTCGCTGCGCGCGCTCGTCCTCAGCCGTCTGGAGATGCTCTCGGCGGAGGCCCGCCGCACCCTGCTCGTCGCGAGCGCGGGGGCCAGGCCGACGGTGGCGCTGCTGCACGCCGCCGGGCGCGAGGACGCCGAGGCGGAGACCGCGCACGCGGCCTCGCTCGGGCTGCTGGCGACCGAGCGCGAGACACCGGGCATCCGTTTCGCGCATCCCCTCATCTCCGCCGCCCTGTACGCGGAGGCGACCGCGGCCGAACGCCGGGCCGCGCACGTCGCGCTGTCCACGGCGGCCTCCGACCCCATCGAGCGGGCCCGGCACCTCGCCCTCGCCACGACCGGCACCGATCCGCAGGTCGCCGCGCGGCTCGGGGAGGCGGCGGCCGCGGCCCGGGACCGCGGCGCGCCGTCGGTCGCCGCCGGACTCGGCCTGCTCGCCGCCCGGCACACGCCCGTGGACGCCGAGCCCGGCCCGGACGAACGCCGGCTGCAGGCCGCCGAGGACGCGCTCACCGCCGGGGAGTCCGACCTCTCCCGGGACATCGCCCGCGACGCCCTGCGCCGGGTCACCACGCCCGCCGACCGCGTACGGGCCTGGATGGTCGTCATCGACGCGGCCGGACAGGCCATGGCCGAGGTCGACGCCGTCTTCCCGCAGGCGCTGGAGGACGCGGGTGACGACCCCCGGCTGCTCGCGCTCGTGCGCTACCAGCTCGCCTGGCGGGCCCTGCTGGTCGAGGGCGAGATGACCAAGGGCCGCGAGGAGGCCGCCATCGCCGCGCAGCTCGCCGCCCGCGCCGGGGACCGGCCCACCGAACTCCTCGCGCTCGGGTTCCAGGCGCAGATGGAGACCCTGATGGGGCACCCGGCCGCTCCCGCGACCATCCAACGGGCGCTGCGCGAGCCGCAGGACCCCCGGGTGGCGTGCGACCACAACGGCGCCGGTGCCGTCCGCTTCCGCTGGCTGATCATGGGCGATCAGCTCGCCGAGGCGCGCACCACGATCACCGCGCTGCTGCGCGAGGTGCGGCGGCGCGGGATGGTCGAGAGCGAACTGCACTTCCTGCGCGGGCTCGCCGAGACCGAGCTGCGCTCCGGGCACTGCGGGCGGGCGCTGGACCTGGCCCGCGAGAGCCTGCGGCTGGCCCGGGACACCGGGATCGGCGAGGCGGCGACCGCCATGTTCACCTCGCTCGCGGAGGCCGCCGGGGGTGACGTGGACCGGGCGCTCGGGCTCGCGCGGGAGGCCGTGGACCGCGCCGAGGACGACGGCGACCTCGTCTACCTCTCGCGCGCCCTCGGCGCGCTCGGACACGCCCAGCTGGTCGCCGGGGACTCGGCGGCCGTGGTCCGTTCGCTGCGCCGGGTGCGGGAACTGGAGGAGCGGCTCGGGATCACCGACCCCGCCCGGGGCCGCTGGCACGGCGACCTCGCGGAGGCGCTCGTGCGGATCGGGGAAACGGTCGAGGCGCAGGACGTCATCGACGCCACGCGGGCCCGCGCCCTGCGGCTCGGCCGCGAGAGCGTGCTCGCGGTGCTCGACCGGGCCGAGGCGCTGGTCCGCGCGGCGCGCGGCGAACAGGAGCCCGCCGTACGGCAGCTGACCGCGGCACAGGACCGGCTCGGCAAGCTGGGCTACGGGCTGGAGGAGGCCCGCGCCGCGTACGCCCTGGCCGGTGTGCGCACCCACCGGCCGGGCCCGACCTCGTACGACGAGGCGACCCGCCTGTTCCGGCGCTGCCGCGCGCTGCCCTGGCTGCGTCAGGTGGAGGCGGCGGCGACGGCCGCGACGGTGACCGGGTCGGCGCCCGCCGCGGCACTCCTGCCGGCCGTGCCGGCGCCCGCCGCGCTCGACGGCCTCGCGGTGACGGAGCGTCAGGTCGCCGCCCTGGTCATGGAGGGCGCCACGAACCGTGAGATCGCGGCGCGCCTGTTCATCAGCGTGAAGACGGTGGAGGCCACCCTCACCCGGGTCTACCGGAAACTGGGGATCCGCTCACGGGTGGACATCGTCCGGTTGGCGGCGGGACGCCGGAACGGGTGAATCCGCGGACGGGAGTGCCGTCCGCCGGGCGTCGGGCTCGCACCGGTGTGCGCCCGTCCGTGTGCTGACGCGCTGACGCGTCGTCATGTACATCGTGGGCAGGGCGGATCGGGCCGTCCGGTGGGTGTTGAGGACGCCCCGCAGGGCGGCGCGCGCCGAGCGGAGGGGCCGGACCTTACGCTAAACCCCGGTCCGCGCGGCCAAGGGTTTTCCCTCCCCGACTCCGCTAGGGAGTTCCCCCCTTGGAGGCGTGACGCTCCCGCTTCTAGCGTGAGCGTCGTGCCGCTCGCCCGGGCACACGGCGGCCGCCCGCGGACGCCGTGTAGACCCCCCACGCCCGTGCGTCCCCCCACCGGCAGATTCCGAGGAGTTCCATGTCCGGCCTCAACCGCGCCACCAGGGCGGCCGCTCTCTGTACGGCGGCCGCTGCCGCCGCCGCGACCGCTCTGCTGTGCGCACCGGGCGCCGTCGCCGCCCCGCAGCCGATCGTCGGAGGCACGACGACCACCACGGCCGCGTACCCGTTCATGATGCAGATCACGGACGCCTCGCAGCACCAGTTCTGCGGCGGGACGCTGGTCGCCGCGAACAAGGTGGTCACCGCCGCCCACTGCATGGCCGGCGAGACGGCCGGCAGTGTCCGCGTCGTCGGCGGCAGGACGTACCTCGACGGTACGAACGGCACCGTCGGCGAGGTCAGCAGGATCTGGGTCGACCCCGGCTACACGGACGCCACCAGCGGCGACGACGTGGCCGTGCTCACCCTGTCGACGTCGATGCCGTACACCCCGGCGGCGTACGTCAGCGCCACGGACACCCGCGTGTACGCGGCCGGCACCACCGCCCGCATCGTCGGCTGGGGTACCACCTCGGAGAACGGCGCCTCCTCCGACCGGCTGCGCACGGCGACCGTCCCGATCGTCTCGGACGCCGGCTGCAGGAGTTCGTACGGCTCCGGCTACGTGGCCTCCGACATGGTCTGCGCGGGCTACCCGAACGGCGGCACCGACACCTGCCAGGGCGACAGCGGTGGCCCGTTGCTCGTCGGCGGTGTGCTGGCCGGCATCACGTCCTGGGGCAACGGCTGCGCGGAGGCCGGCCACCCCGGTGTCTACACCCGCCTGACGTCCTTCTCGGACCTGGTGACGGCACAGGTCGACTCGTAGACACCACAGAGCTCCTGAGCATCGCTCAGGCACCGACCAGGGGGCGTTGCGGGCCTCCACGAGCGGCCCGCAACGCCCCCTGTTCCACCCCACGGACCGCCGGCGGCTACTCCGTGACGGTCCCGAAGCGGATGTCGTAGGACCCGTCGCCCGACATCGCCCGGAGCATCCGCTCCGCCTCCCCCGCCACCTCGTCCCGCTCCCTCCTGGTGAGGACGCCGAAGGGCTCGACGGTGAGGACGTTCCCGTCCTGCCGCCACACGCCCGCCAGGAATCCGTCGACGAGCAGGGTGCGGTACGCCTGGTTGCCCGCCCAGGTCCTTCCCTTGAGCGCGGCGGGCACCACGCGGGAGCGGTCGGCGTGCGCCAGGAGCAGGTTGTCGAACTCGGGCAGGAACCGCGGCGGGGCCGGGGTGTCCGCGTCGGGGCGGGGCGCGTCCGGGAGGTCGAAGAGCTCGGTTCCCTTCTCGTCGCGGAAGGTGACGAGCCGGGGCCGCAGCCGCTCGAACGCGTCCCGGAGCCGGGTCAGGCCCGCCCAGGTCTGCAGGTCCTGGACGGAGGCGGGCCCGAAGGCGGCCAGGTACCGCAGCACGGTCGCGTCGGGGGCGGGCGTGGGCGCGGCGGGGCGGCCCAGCCAGTGCTCGGCCGTGGTCAGCGCGACCCGGCCGCTGCGGCCCCACAGTCCGCGCGGGGTGACCTGGACGAGCGGCAGCCGGCAGCGCGCGGCGACCGAGAGCGCGAACGGGTCGGCGTCCGGCCAGTGCGCGAGCAGGGCCTCCCGCAGCTCCCCCATGGTGCGCGGCTCGGCCTCTACCAGTTCCCGGCCGATCACGGCGAGCCGCTCCAGGTCGACACCGGCGAGCCCCTTGCGGAAGGCGTGGAGTTCCCGGTCCCGGGCGGCCTGCACGAGCGGGCGCAGCGAGAGCGCGTCGGCTGCGGTGTGCGTGTGGAGGGTGGAGCGCAGGGTGACGATCCGGACGACGTCCCGATCCGCCATCGCCGTGGACAGATCTTCCGGACGGAAACCCTCGATACGGGCGGCCAGGGCGTAGTACGGCGGTTTCACGTTCTGCGCCTGGAGGCCGACGAGATGGGCGACGGCCTGCGTGGCGCCGAGAGCCGCGGACCGGCGCAGCAGGTGCTGGCGCTCCAGGGTCGCGCGGTTGAGGGCGCGGGGGCCGAGCACGGGCACGGTGGGCGACGCCCCGCGTGCGCGCGCCGTCGACGGGACCTCCGGCCGGGCCTGCGCGTCGGCCGTCACACCGGCCGTCACACCGGTCCGTGCTTCGGCCCGCCCACGTGCGCTCGCCCGCGCCCGTGTCGTCGCCCGCGCGCTCGACGGCGTACCGCCGCCGTTGGCCTCGGTGCCGTGCGCCTCCGTGCCCTGGGTCCCGGGGCCCCGCGCCTCAGGAAAGTCCGCCGTCGTCCCGTTCGTCCTCGTCATGGGCTCATGCTGACGTGCCTTGCGGACACCTTCGGTCCGCAAGGACCGGCGTATCCGTGCCGGGTCGGGGCGCCCGCCCCCTTCACGTGGCATTCGACCCGTATATCCTGCTCGTTGATCACACACATGTACGGACCCGCAGGGGAGGCAGCCGCAATGTCCGAGCGACGCCCCCGCCCGGCCGCCAGGAACGGCAAGAAGTCGGTCTGGCGGCGCACCCTCGCCGCGCCGGCCACACCCCCCGCCGCACCCCCGGCCCCCCGCACCGACCCGCCGCCCCCGGAGATCCCCGACACCGGCAGCGTCGTCCAGGCGGCCCTGTACCGCGACGGCGTGCGCGTCTCGACGCCCGCGTCCCTCGCCGACACCTTCAGAGAACTGCGCGACCAGCCGGACGGCATGGCCTGGATCGGTCTGGCCCGCCCCACCGAGGCCGAACTCCTCTCCCTGGCCGCCGAGTTCGACCTGCACCCGCTCGCCGTCGAGGACGCCATGGAGGCGCACCAGCGTCCGAAGCTGGAGCGGTACGGCGACACGCTCTTCGTCGTGCTGCGCGCCGCGCGCTACGTGGACGCGCTGGAGGAGGTCGACTTCGGCGAACTGCACGTGTTCGTGGGCCCCGACTTCCTGATCACCGTCCGGCACGGCGCGGCGCCCGACCTCTCCGCGGTGCGGCGCCGGATGGAGGACACCACCGAGCTGCTGAAGCTCGGCCCTGAGGCCGTCCTCTACGCGATCCTCGACTCCGTCGTCGACGGGTACGTGCCCGTCGTCTCCGGAGTCCAGAACGACATCGACGAGATCGAGACCGAGGTCTTCCGGGGCGACCCCGCGGTCTCCCGCCGCATCTACGAACTCTCCCGCGAGATGGTCGAGTTCCAGCGCGCCACCCGCCCCCTCGTGGGCATGCTGCACGCCCTGATGGCCGGGTTCGCCAAGTACGGCACGGACGAGGAGCTGCAGCGCTACCTGCGCGACGTCGCCGACCACGTCACCCACACCAGCGAGCGCGTCGACGGCTTCCGCCAGGCCCTCGCCGACATCCTCACCGTCAACGCGACCCTGGTGACCCAGCAGCAGAACGCCGAGATGCGCGCCCTGGCCGAGGCCGGCTTCGAACAGAACGAGGAGATCAAGAAGATCTCGTCGTGGGCGGCGATCCTGTTCGCCCCGACCCTGGTCGGGACGATCTACGGCATGAACTTCTCCCACATGCCCGAGCTGCACTGGGGGTTCGGCTACCCCTTCGCGATCGGGCTGATGGGCGTCGTGTGCGTGAGTCTGTACCTCGTCTTCAAACGCCGGGACTGGCTCTGAGGGCTGTCCCGCGTCACGCACCCCGCGGATCCCGCCGGCCCGGAGCCGGGAGGTCCCCGTCCCGGGCGACGGGCCGCCCTCGCGCGTGACGCGCTGAGGGCTGTCCCGGTCCGCTCGTCACCCCGCCAGCCATTCCAGCGCGGCGACGGCATGGCGCAGGACCGAGAGGTGACCGTCGGCCGCGTGCAGGGCGAGTTCCGAGCGGGGGCACCGGCTCGCCAGCCACCGGGCGTGGGAGGAGGGGACCACACGGTCCCGGCCGCCGTGCAGGAGGAGCACCGGACCCTCGGCCGACCGTGGGTCGCACCCCCAAGGGGCGACATGGGCGAGGTCGTCGTCGATCAGTCCGTCCGGCCCCCCTTCGACGGCGGGCCCGACGACTTCGTGGAACCAGGACCACTCACCGGCGAGGGCCGCGTGGTCGGCCGCGGTGAACATGTCCGGGTCGTACGTCGCTCGCGCCTCGTGGCGCGCCTTCTCCTCCCGGCCCGCGAGCGCCGCCGTCAGGGACGCCCGGCCGGACTCGTTCATGCCCGCGAACCAGTCGAGGCCCTCGGCTCCGAAGGGAGCCGGACCCGCCACGCTCACCGTGCCGAGCACCCGTTCCGGCAGCAGGGCCGCGCACGCCAGGGCATGCGCGCCGCCGCCCGAGTGACCCATGAGAGCGAAACGGCCGAGGCCCAGCGCGTCCGCGACCAGGGTGACGTCGGCGGCGGCCGACCCCACCGTCCGGCCCGGCGACGGGGTCGATCCGCCGTAACCGGGACGGTCGTACGACACCCAGCGGACGCCCAGGCGCTCGGCGGCGGCGAAGAGCGGCGCGGGCGGCGCTCCGATGTTCGGTGTGCCGTGGTGCCACACGACCGCCAGGCGGTGGGTCCCGGCCCCGCCGGTGTCGTAGACGTGCAGCCGGCGCCCGCCGGGCAGGTCCAGGTCGCTCTCGGTCACCTCGGTGGCCATGGTCTCGGACGTCTCCCTTCGGGCCGCGGGCCGTCGGACGTGTCAGTCGTGTACGGGGCGGTCGCTGATCCTGTGGTCCGCCAGGCCGAGCGCCTCGTCCACCACCCGGCGCAGGTGGCCGTCGCGCAGGGCGTAGACGACCCGGCGGCCTTCCTTGCGGGTGGTCACGAGTCCCGCGAGACGCAGCCGGGCCAGGTGCTGGCTGACGGCCGGACGGGCGGCACCGCAGGCCCGGGTGAGCGTGGTGACGTCGGCCTCGCCCCCGGCGAGCGCGTGCAGCAGCATCAGACGGGTGCGGTCGCCGAGCAGGGCGAGCAGCTCGGCGGCGAGGGCGAACTGCTCCTCGCCCGGTGTACGCGGGTGCGCATCGGTGGCAGGTGACAGATGCATGCGTGCGCTCATATGCACATAATGGAGGAGTGGGCGCGGCCGTGTCCACCGTTGCCGCGCCGCCTTCCCGCCCGCGTACCGGACGGCCCGGAGAGGGGACCCTCGTGAGCCACCGCCCCGCACACCACCACCCGCACGGCCACGCCCACCCGCACGGCGACACCCTCCGGCACGGCCACGAGGACGAGCGGGAGCACGGACATCCGCGTCCGCACCCTCCCGTCGCACCGGGGCCGACGGTCCACCGGTGGCAGCGGCTCGGCCACCGGCTGCGGCACCTCCTCGCGCCGCACTCGCACGAGGCGGCGGACAAGGTGGACGTGGCACTGGAGTCCTCCGCCCGGGGCATGCGCGCCCTGTGGGTCTCACTGGCCGTGCTCGGTGCCACGGCGCTCGTCCAGGCGGCCGTCGTGGTGGCCTCCGGGTCGGTCGCGCTGCTGGGCGACACCGTGCACAACGCGGCGGACGCGCTCACCGCCGTCCCTCTCGGCATCGCGTTCGTCCTGGGCCGCCGCGCCGCCAACCGCCGCTTCACCTACGGCTACGGACGCGCCGAGGACCTGGCCGGGCTCGCCATCCTGCTGACGATCACCGCGTCCGCGGTCTTCACCGCCTGGGCCGCCGTGGACCGGCTGCTCGACCCGCGGGACGTCGAGCACCTCCCCGTGGTGGCCGCCGCTGCCCTCGCCGGGTTCGCCGGCAACGAGTGGGTGGCCCGCTACCGCATCCGGGTCGGCCGGGAGATCGGCTCCGCCGCCCTGGTCGCCGACGGTCTGCACGCCCGTACGGACGGGTTCACCTCGCTCGCCGTCCTGCTCGGCGCGGGCGGCGCGGCGCTCGGCTGGCGCTCGGCGGACCCGATCGTCGGCCTGCTGATCACGGCGGCCATCCTGCTCGTGCTGCGGGACGCCGCCCGCGAGGTCTTCCGGCGCGTCATGGACGCCGTCGACCCGGCCCTCGTCGACTCCGCGGAGACGGCGCTGCTGGCGGTCGACGGCGTGCGCGCGGTGGGCGAACTGCGGTTGCGCTGGATCGGACACCGGCTGCGCGCGGAGGTCGCCGTCGTCGTCGACGGGGAGCTGTCCGTCCGCGCGGCGCACACGGTGGCGGTCGCGTGCGAGCACGCGCTGCTGCACGCGGTGCCTAAACTCGACGCCGCGCTGGTGCACGCCGATCCGGCCGTCGCTCCCGGCGAGGCCGATCCACACCTGGCCCTGGCCCACCACATGTCGCCACACCACACGTTGGTTCGCCCCGTGTCCGATCACCCCATGTCGGATCACCCCATGTCGGATCCCCCCGTGTCCGATCCCTCCCTGTCGGATCACCCCGTGTCGCATCGCCCTACAGGGCACCTCCGCGCACCGGCCGGTCAGCCCCGGACCGATCGCGCCCCGGCCTGACCGGATCACCGGACCGGGCCCCGTCCCGCCCGCCCGAGCACGTCTCGGACCCGCCCGACGAATGAGCCCGCCGTCCGGCCGCCGGTGACGACGACGCGCCGGATCACCGAGTCGCACCCCGGCCCGGGCATCCCGTGGAGGCCCGCCCGCTCAGTGTTCGTGCGGCTCCTCGCGGTGCACCGGCCCGTGGGCCTCCTCGCAGTGCCCGGGGTCGTCGAGACGCGGGCGCTCCCCGGGGAGCGCCACCTGAAGCACCTGCTCCGAGGCGTGGTCGACCTGGAGCGTGGTGTGCGTGATGCCGTAGTCCTGGCGCAGGAGTTCCTCCAGGTCCCGGCGGACGGCGTGGCAGTCGCCGACGGGTTCGACCAGGACGTGCGCGGACAGGGCCGCCTGGCCGGAGGTGATCTGCCAGACATGCAGGTCGTGGACCTCCACGACGGCGGGCAGCGCGACGAGCCGGTCACCGAGCGCGTCCGGGTCGACATCCGCGGGCGCGGCCTCCAGGAAGATGCGGCCGGAATCCCGCAGGAGCCCGTACCCGGCCTTCGCCATCAGGGCGACCACCATCAGCGTGGCGATCGGGTCGGCACGGCCGAAGCCGGTCAGGACGATCACCAGCGCGGCGACCGCGGTCCCGATGAAGGCGAAGAGATCGTTCAGGATGTGCTGGTAGGCGCCCTCGACGTTGAGCGAGGAGCGGTTGGCCCGGGAGATGCACCAGGTGGCGGCCACGTTCACGGCGATACCGACGAGCGCCGTGACGAGCATCAGGCCGCCCTCGACCGCGGGCGGGTCGATGAGCCGGCGCACGGACTCGTACGCGAGCCACGTCCCGAGCAGCAGCAGGGTCAGTCCGTTCGCCTGGGCCGAGAGGATCTCCGCGCGTTTGAGTCCGTACGTGAATCCGCCGCGGGCCGGGCGCGCGGCGAGCCGCATGGCGATCAGGGAGAGCACGATGGACGCGGCGTCGGTGAGCATGTGCGCAGCGTCGGAGATGAGGGCCAGGGACCCGGCGAGGACACCGACGACGACCTCGACCGCCATGAACGCGGTGATGAGGGCGAGGGCGATCGCCAGCCAGCGGCCGTCCGCACCCGCGGACACACCGTGCGAGTGGGCGCCATGACCCCCCGGGCCGTGCCCCTGCGCGTGCCCGGATCCGTGGTCATGGCCGTGAGCGCTCATGCTGTCCGTGTTCCCCCTGTGCGTCCGGTGCCTCGATCGAAGTGAAACGCACCTCCGGGCATTCGGCAAAGGCTGCACCGGTCACCGTTGTCATCTTCGGTGGGGCGGCCTCGACCTGCGGCGACGCGCCGCACACCCGGCACCCGCCGACGGTCGGCCGGTCGGCGGCCCTTCCCGCGGCCGGGCCCCGGCCACCGCCGCCGAGCACCCGGTGGCGGAAGGCGAGGGCACAGCGCGGGGGTGAGGCCGGGCGCCGGCGGGCGCGCGCCCGGGACGAGAGGCGGGGACCCGCCGCGGACGGACCCCTGACCCGGCGCCGACGCACCTGTCACGCGCGGGCGGCATCCGATGACGGTCCGCCGGCGCCTCTCCGGTGTCCGTAGCCCCTCCGATGACCGGAAACCCCATCTCCCACGGGCTCCACGGAGGCGAGTTCGCGCCGTTCTCCGCGGGAGCCGCGGGCCTCGGGCCCGCCCCGGCCCGGAGGGCCGCGCCTCAGGCCGCCCCGGGGTCGGCCGTCCGGAGGCGTGCCGCCCGGTCCGGCGGACGGCGCCGCTCCGTTCGGCGCGGTGCGGGAGGGAACACCTGACGACACCCTGCGTGAGCTGGTCTCACGGGCCGGGAGCGCGGCGGCCCGGCGCGGGTTCCGCCGGGCCGCCGGAACCCGCGCCGGGGCGCGCGGGAGCGGGCCGTCCCCGGACACCCCGTACGCCCCTCCGGTCACCGCCCCTCCCGCCGCCGACGGACCGGCCGGGACGGGCCGTCCGCACGAGTGGATCCGGGTGCCGAAAGAGCATGATCCACAGCGCCGAGGACGGTCCTCAACAAGCCAACCTACTGACGGGTACGAATCGCGGCTATTCACACCCAAGTGATGAATCAGACCCTTTTGCCCGGCGCGAATTCCGATTATCCGGGGCGGAACTGTTGAAGGATTCAATTTACATCGAGGGAAACAATACGTTTCCGCGCGAGCCCTCGCGCGGCACCTTTTGACTTTTCGTCAGGAGTCATTTCCGCAGGCCGACCCCGCGGGCGACCAGCGTCCGAACGGCGGTCGACCAGCCGCTCAACTACCCAGGAACAAAGCACCTGTTGCCCCAGCACACGGGAATCCGAAGCCATCGCGTCAGCAGCGTTACGTCCGGTAACACCTGCCTCCTTGAGAGTTTGACTTCCACGCGGATGCGCAATAAGCATGAGCGTGCTTCGCAGTGGCCGCGGCCTCTTGTGAAGCGCAAGCGCTCTCCGCTCTCCCCCACCATTCCTCACTCCCGTGTGATATTGGAGCGTTCGCGTGCCTGTCCCGAATATCGATACATCCGGCCCGCTCGCCGCCGACGACCTCGTCATCGCCGTGAACCCGTTCGCCGTCCCGTCGGCACGGGTCACCGCCGCCGCCACGCGCGCCGGTGGTCTGGGCGTGCTGGACCTCACCTCGGGCGGGCGCCGGGCGGCCGGCGAACTCGCGCTCGCCGCGGAATGGTCACCCGGGGGTTTCGGCGTACGGCTCCGGGACACCGGCGCCTTCCCCGCGCGGGATCTCCCCGCCGGTGCGCACACCGTGCTGCTGACCGACGACGCCTCCTGCGCCCCCGCGGACTTCCCCGGCCGACGCGTGCTCGTCGAGGTGACCGGCCACGAGCAGGCGTCACGGGCCGCCGCGGCCGGCGCGGACGGACTGATCGCCCGGGGCCACGAGGCGGGCGGCTCGGTGGGCGAGCTGAGCACCTTCGTCCTGATGCAGCGGCTGCTGGGCGACGACGGGTCAGATCTGCCCGTATGGGCCTGGGGCGGCGCCGGACCGTACACCGCGGCGGCCGTCGTGGCGGGCGGCGGGGCCGGGGTCGTCCTGGACATCCAGCTCGCCCTGCTCGACGAGGCGGAGGCGGGGCTGCCCGCCGGGACCCGGGCCCTGCTGGCCGGACTCGACGGCTCCGAGACCACCGTGGAGGCGGGCCGCCGCGTCGTCCGCCGCCGGGGCGCGCCGGACGGCGCCCCGGCCCCCGAGATCGGTCAGGACGGCTTCCTCGCGGCCCGCTTCCAGGAACGCTGGGGCACCGTCCGCGCGGCCGTGCGCGGCGTACGGGACGCCGTCCTCGACGCCCTGCGGGACGCCGGTCCCGCCCTCGGCGGAACCGGTGCGGGCGGTCGTGCGCTCGGCACCGAACTGCCGTTGGCGCAGGGGCCGATGACCCGGGTCAGTGACCAGGCCGCGTTCGCCGCCGCGGTGAGCGGACACGGCGCGCTCCCCTTCGTCGCGCTCGCGCTCTCCGACGCCGGACAGACCCGCGCCGTCCTGGAGCGGACCAGGGACGCGCTGGGCGACGCGCCGTGGGGCGTCGGCGTCCTGGGGTTCGCGGACGAGGAGATCAAGGCCGCGCAGCTCGCCGTCGTCCGGGAGATCCGTCCCTCCCACGCGATCATCGCGGGCGGCCGTCCCGCGCAGGCCGCCGCGCTGGAGGAGGCGGGCATCGCCACCTTCCTGCACGTGCCGTCCCCGGGCCTGCTGAAGCAGTTCCTCGACGCGGGTGCGCGCAAGTTCGTCTTCGAGGGCGCCGAGTGCGGCGGACACGTCGGACCGCGCAACAGCTTCCCGCTCTGGGAGGCTCAACTCGGCGTGCTGGACGACTTCCTGACGGGGGCGAAGCAGGGCACGGCGGCCGAACTGCGGCTGCTCTTCGCGGGCGGGGTGCACGACGAGCGGTCGTCCGCGATGGTCACCGCCCTCGCCGCACCGCTGAGCGCCCGGGGTGCCTCCGTCGGCGTGCTGATGGGCACGGCCTATCTCTTCACCGAGGAGGCGGTGAGCGCGGGCGCCGTACTGCCGCTCTTCCAGCGTCAGATGGTCGCCGCCGAACGCACGGATCTGCTGGAGACCGCGCCGGGTCACGCCACCCGTTGTGTGCGCAGCCCCTTCACGGACGAGTTCGCGGCCGTCAAGCAGGACCTGGCCGACCGTGCCGTGCCCGGCCGCGAGGCCTGGGAACGACTGGAGCGGCTCAACGTGGGCCGGCTGCGGCTGGCCAGCAAGGGGATCGAGCGGGCCGGGGGCGAACTCCGCGAGGTCGGTGAGGAGAGACAGCTCGCCGAGGGCATGTTCATGGCCGGTGAAGTGGCCGTGCTGCGCTCGGCCGTCACCACCGTCGCCGCCCTGCACGCCTCCGTGACCACCGGGGCCGCCGCCTTCCTGGCGGACCGGCTGGCCGCCCTCGGCCTCGGACGGCCGGCCACCGTGTCCTCCCCCGCACCGCTGGACATCGCCGTCGTCGGAATGGCCTGCATGTTCCCCGGCGCCCCCGACCTCGCCACCTTCTGGGCCAATGTGCTGGCGGGCGAGGACTCCGTCACCGAGGTGCCCGCGACCCGCTGGGACGCCGGCCTCTACCACTCCGCCGACGGCTCCGGCACCGGCGAGAAGACCCCGTCCCGGTGGGGCGGCTTCCTGCCCGCCATCCCCTTCGAGCCGCTGCGGTACGGGATTCCGCCGGCCTCGCTGCCCGCCGTCGAGCCCGTGCAGCTGCTGGCCCTGGAGGCCGCGCGCCGGGCGCTGGAGGACGCCGGTTACGGCAGCCGGCCCTTCGACCGGGCCCGCGCCTCCGTCGTGTTCGGCGCCGAGGCGGGCAGTGACCTGTCCAACGCGATGACCCTCCGCTCCGTACTGCCCTCCTATCTCGGCGCCCTCCCGCCCGCGCTGGACGAGCGGCTGCCACGGCTGACCGAGGACTCCTTCCCCGGCATCCTCGCCAACGTCATCGCCGGCCGGATCGCCAACCGCCTCGACCTGGGCGGCGCCAACTACACCGTGGACGCGGCCTGCGCGTCCTCGCTCACCGCGGTCGACGTGGCGTGCAAGGAACTGACCGCCGGGACGAGCGACCTGGTGCTGTGCGGGGGCGCGGATCTGCACAACGGCATCAACGACTACCTGCTCTTCGCCTCCGCGCACGCCCTGTCGCCCTCCGGGCGTTCCGCGCCCTTCGACAGCTCCGCGGACGGCATCGCCCTCGGCGAGGGGGTCGGCTGCGTCGTCCTCAAACGGCTGGCCGACGCCGAGCGCGACGGCGACCGGGTGTACGCGGTGATCAAGGGCGTCGGCAGCGCGAGCGACGGCCGGGCGCTGGGCCTGACCGCTCCCCGGCCCGAGGGCCAGTACAACGCGCTGACCCGGGCCTACCGCAACGCGGGGGTCTCGCCCGCCGAGGTCGGGCTCGTGGAGGCGCACGGGACCGGGACCGTCGTCGGCGACCGCACCGAACTCGGCTCCCTCACCCGGGTGTTCCAGGAGGCCGGGGCCGAGCCCGGGAGTTGTGCGCTGGGTTCGGTGAAGTCGCAGATCGGTCACACCAAATGCGCCGCCGGGCTGGCCGGACTCATCAAGACCTCGCTGGCCCTGCACACCGGCGTACGGCCTCCGACCCTGCACCTCACCGAACCGAACCCGGCCTGGGACGCGAAAAGCAGCCCGTTCGCCTTCCACACCGAGGCCCGGCCGTGGGCCGCCGCACCGGCCGAACGCGTCGCCGGTGTCAGCGCCTTCGGCTTCGGCGGCACCAACTTCCACGTCGTGCTGCGGGCCCACGAGGACGGCCCCCCGCCCGTCACGGCCGCCCGGCGGTGGCCCGCGGAGCTGTTCACCTTCCGTGGCGCGGATCCGGACGCCGCCCGGCGCGCCGCCGCCGAGCTGCTGGCCCTCGCCGAGGCGGACGCCGGAGCCCACGAGCCCTGGCGGCTGCGGGACCTCGCCCTCGCCGCGTCCCTGCGGGCCGAGGCGGCCGCGCCCCGAGCTCTGCCCGTACGCATCGCGCTGGTCGCCGCCTCCACCGACGAACTGCGCGGTCTGCTCGGGCGGGCGGTGGCGGGCGAACACAGCCCGGACGACGGTCTGTTCACCTCCGGTCCGGAGATCGGCTCGTCCGCGTCGGTCCTGGCGGAGCGCCGCACCACCGACACCTTCGCCGCCCGGGGCCCCGTCGAGACCCCGCGCGCCGCCGGGAGCGGGCCGGGACCGTCCGACGATCCGCGGCTCTTCGGACCGGATGACGCGCGCGTCGCGATGCTCTTCCCCGGACAGGGCAGCCAGCGGCCCGGGATGTTCGCGGAGCTGTTCGTGGCCTTCCCCGAGCTGCAGCGTCATCTCCGGCTCGACCCGGCGACGGCCCGGGTGCTCTTCCCGGCCGCGCCCTTCGACGAGGCGAGCCGCAAGGAACAGCGGGAGCGGATCACCGACACCGCACGCGCGCAGCCCGCCCTCGGCCTGACCTCGCTCGCCGCCGTCCAGCTCCTGAACAGGGCCGGGGTACGCCCGGCGATGGCCGCGGGGCACAGTTACGGAGAGCTGGCGGCGCTCGCCGCGGCGGGTGTCCTCGCGCCGGAGGACCTGCTGCGGGCCAGCCACGACCGCGCCGCCGCGGTCCTGGGCGCCACCGGAAGCGGCGACCCCGGCACCATGGCCGCCGTCACCGCGTCCGAACCGGAGGTCGCGAGCGCCCTGGCCGAGGCGGGCCTCACCGCGACGGTCGTGACGGCGAACCGCAACTCCCCCCGCCAGACCGTGATCTCGGGTCCCACCGAGGACGTGCTCCGCGCGGTGGATCGGCTGCGCGCCCGGGGGCTGAGCGCCCAGCGCATCCCGGTGGCCTGCGCCTTCCACAGCCCCCTGGTCGCGGCCGCGGGCGAACGGTTCGCCGAGTCGCTCGCCGAAGTCCCCCTGCACACACCCGACTTCCCGGTCTGGTCGAACCGCACCGCCGAGCCCTACCCGGTGACCCCCGGGGCGATCCGGGCCGAACTGGCCGCCCAGATCGGCGCACCGGTCCGGTTCGCCGACCAGATCGAGGCGATGTACGAGGCCGGCGCCCGGGTCTTCGTCGAGGCCGGCCCCGGTTCGGTGCTGACCCGGCTGGTGGACGCGGTGCTCGGTGACCGGCCGCACCGCACGATCGCCCTGGAGGACCGCCGCCGCGGCGGACTCCCCGGGTTCCTCTCCGCGCTCGCCCGGCTGGCCGTCGCCGGGGTGGACATCAGGACCGGGTGGCTCTTCCAGGACCGGGACGCGCGCGACGCCGCCCGCGCCACGCGCCCCCGGCGCGCCGCCTGGACGGTGGACGGCCATCTGCTCCGTACCGCGGACGGCGTGATCCCCGCCGCCGCGCTCCACCCCGCCGAGCGCATCCCGGAGGCCCTCATGACCAGCGGCGACACCACCCGCGATCCGGCGGCCGCGACCGGCTCCGAGGCTCTGGTCAGCGAGTTCCTGCGGGCCGGCCGCGAGATGATCGCGGCGCAACGGGACGTGATGCTCGGGTACCTGGGCGCGGTCCCCGGGGCGCGGCCCGCTGCCCCCGCCTCGGCCGCGTACGCCACCGCCCCCGCACCCGCACCCGTCACCTACGCCGACGCCCCCGTCACGGTGACCGCGCTGCCCGCCCCCGCGCCCGTCCCCGAGCCGGCCGGACCGGCGGGGAACTCGGTGCTGTCCGTCGTGCTCCAGGTGATCGGCGAGCGCACCGGCTACCCCGTCGACATGATCGAACCCGGCCTCGACCTCGAAGCCGACCTCAGCGTCGACTCCATCAAAAGAGCCGAGATAGCCGGCGAACTCGCCACCCGCCTCGGACTCACCACCACCGCAACCACCGACGACACCGGCATCGAGGAACTCGCCAAAGCCCGCACCGCCACCGCGCTCACCGCACTGCTGGAACGCGCGACCGGGACACGCACCGCCCGCGCGACCCTGCCGGACCGGGCCCCCGCCGGCCCCGGGGCGGAGGCCTTCCCGGACGCGGGGGCCGTCCTCGCCCTCGTGCTCGAAGTGATCGGCGAGCGCACCGGCTACCCCGTCGACATGATCGAACCCGACCTCGACCTCGAAGCCGACCTCAGCGTCGACTCCATCAAAAGAGCCGAGATAGCCGGCGAACTCGCCACCCGCCTCGGACTCACCACCACCGCAACCACCGACGACACCGGCATCGAGGAACTCGCCAAAGCCCGCACCGCCACCGCGCTCACCGCACTGCTCGCGGGTGTCCGCGGCGAGCCGACCGGTCCCGCGGAGAGCGGCCCGGCCGTCACGGAACCGGTCGTCGCCGGACCCGCCGTCACCGAACCCGTCGTCACGGCGCCCGGACGGCTGGTGATGCGGGAGTACGACCTCGCACCGGCCGAACCGGGGCAGCACACGGACGAGTTGGTGGGGCGAAGATTCCTGCTGCTCGGCCGCGGGCCGCTCGCCGACGCGCTGACCGCACGGCTGACCGCGCACGGCGCCCACGCGGTGACCGCCGAAGAGCCCCCCGCCGGGGCGGAGTTCGACGGTCTCGTCCACCTCGTCGGCCCGGACTCCCCGCCCGTGCTGCCCGAGGCCTACCCCGCGTACCGGCAGGTACTGTCCGGCCGTCCCCGCTGGGTCCTGGCCTCGGGTGCCTCGCCGGGGCTGCGCGGCTTCTTCCGCACCGTCGCGCGCGAGTACCCCGACACCGTGGCCCGGGTCGTCGAGCACGCCCCCGGCACCGCGCCCGAGGACCGCGCCGCGGAACTCGTCGCCGAACTCACCGCTCCCGACCGTGAGCCGGTGGTGCTGCGCGCGCCCGGGGCCCGGCGTGGGCTGCGCATGACCGAGGAGGGGCTCGGACTGCTCGGGAGCACGGGCGCGGGCCCGGCCGGGGACGGTGCGGCCGAGGCCGCCGCGCTCGGCCTCGACGCCACGTCGGTGGTCCTGCTGGTGGGCGGCGCTCGGGGCATCACCGCCCGGTTCGCCGCGACGCTGGCCGCCGCGAGCCGCTGCCGGATCGAGCTGTTCGGCCGGACCGCCCTGACCGACGGCGAGGAGGACCCCTCCGTCGCCGCCGCGCGCGGCACGGACGAACTGCGGGCCGCGCTCATCGCGGGCGGTCTACGCGTCCCCGCCGAGATCGAGCGGGTCACCGGCCGGATCCAGGCGGAGCGCGAGGTGCGCGCCACCCTGCGCGGGCTCGCCGCGCTCGGCTCCGAGGTGCGCTACCGCACCGTGGACGCGCTGGACGGCCACGCCGTGCGCCGGGCCGTCAAGGAGATCCACGCCGAGCACGGCCGGCTCGACGGCGTGGTGTACGCGGCCGGTGTGATCGAGGACAGGCTGATCGCGGAGAAGAGCCCGGCCTCCTGGGACCGGGTGTTCCGTACGAAGGCCGACGGCGCGCGCGAACTGCTCGACGCGGTGGGCGAACTGCCCGACGGCCCACGGTTCGCCGTCCTGTTCGGCAGCATCGCGGCGGTGCTAGGCAACCGCGGTCAGAGCGACTACGCCGCCGCCAACGACGCCCTGGAGTCCCTCGGCGCCGGATGGGCCGCGTCCGGCGCGGGCCGCAGGGGGCTGACCGTCCACTGGGGGCCCTGGGCACCGACCGGCGACGGGAACCACGGGATGGTCACCCCGGAGCTGATGCGGCACTACGCGGGGCGGGGCATCCGGCTCATCGACCCCGAGGAAGGCACGGCCAGCCTGTTGCGCGAGCTGGCGTGGGGTCCCGCGGCCGACACGGCCGTCGTCCACACCGCCTCGGGCTGGTGACCGGCATGACGGACACACGCGCCGAACCCGTCGCCATCGTCGGCATGGCGGTGCTCTTCCCCGGCGCCCCCGACCTCGACACCTACTGGCACAACCTCGTCTCCGGCGTCGACGCGATCACCGAGGTGCCCCCGGGGCGCTGGGACACCGACGAGTACTACGCGCCCGGCGCGGAACCCCGCGCGGACCGGGTCTACTGCCGGCGCGGCGGCTTCGTGGACGAACTGGCCGAGCTGGACGTCACCGAGTTCGGGATCATGCCGGCCGCGGTGCCCGCCACCGAGCCCGACCAGCTCATCGCCCTGCGGGTGGCCGCGCAGGCGCTCGCCGACGCGGGCGGCGCGGACCGGCTGCCCGCCGACCGGCACCGGGTCGGCGTGGTGCTCGGGCGCGGCGGCTACCTCACCCCCGGCCTGGTCCGGCTCGACCAGCGGGTGCGGACCGCGAGCCAGCTGGTCCGCACCCTGGGCGAGCTGCTGCCCGGCCTCACCGGCGACGAACTGGAGGCGGTGCGGGAGGCGTTCACCGACCGGCTCGGCCCGGAGGCACCGGCGTCGTCGATCGGGCTGGTGCCGAACCTCGCCGCGTCCAGGCTGGCCGGGCGGCTCGACCTGCGCGGCCCCGCCTACACCGTGGACGCCGCCTGCGCCTCCTCGCTCATCGCCGTCGACCACGCGGTGCGTGAACTCGGCGGCGGACGCTGCGACGTGATGCTCGCCGGCGGGGTGCACCACTGCCACGACATCACCTTCTGGAGCGTGTTCAGCCAGCTCGGCGCGCTCTCCCCGAGCGAGCGCATCCGGCCCTTCCACAAGGACGCGGACGGGGTGCTGATCGGAGAGGGCACCGGGGTGGTCGTCCTCAAGCGGCTCAGCGACGCCGAGCGCGCGGGCGACCGGGTCTACGCGGTGATCACAGGCACCGGCGTCGCCTCCGACGGCCGGACCAGCAGTCTGATGGCGCCCGACTCGGGCGGCCAGGTCCGGGCGGTGCGCCAGGCCTGGCAGGCCGCCGGGCTCGACCCGGCGGCACCCGGCTCGATCGGGCTCCTGGAGGCGCACGGCACCGCGACCCCGGCCGGCGACGGCACCGAACTCGCCACCCTCGCCGAGGTGTTCGGCCCGCCCCCGGACGAGCGGGCCGCCCCGGGACCGACCGGGGAGGCGCCCGCCGCCGGACCGTCCGCCGTCATCGGCTCGGTGAAGTCGATGATCGGGCACACCATGCCCGCCGCGGGGATCGCCGGGCTGATCAAGGCCGCGCTCGCCGTCCACCACGGGGTGCTGCCGCCGACCCTGCACTGCGACGCACCGCACCCGGCGCTGGCCCGCACCCGGTTCGCGCCCATCGGCGCCGCCCGCCCCTGGCGGACGGACGACCGGCAGCCGGTGCGCCGGGCCGCGGTCAACGCCTTCGGCTTCGGCGGCATCAACGCGCACGTGGTGCTCGAACAGGCGGCGGTCCGCGGGACGGGACCGGCCTTGGAGGTCCACGAGCCGGAACGGGTACTGCGGCTGACCGCGCCGACACCGGCGGCGATGGCCGCGCTGCTCGACCGGTCCGACTCCGCGCTGCTCGCCCTCGGTCTCGACGAGCGGGCCGCCGCGCCCGGCGCCGATCCGGTGCGGCTCGCCGTGGTCGGGCCCACCGCGAAGCGGCTGGCACTGGCCCGCAAGGCGGTCGCCAAGGGCAAGGGCTGGCGGGGCCGCAACGACGTGTGGTTCGCGCCCCGGCCGCTGCTGGGCCCGGGCGGCGGCCGGCTCGCGTTCGTCTTCCCCGGCCTGGAGGCCGAGTTCGTGCCCAACTCCGGTGACATCGCCGCCCACTTCGGACTTCCCTGGTCCGCCGCCGTCACCGACGCGACGGTCGGGCACGTGGGCCGGCAGGGCACCGGGGTCTTCGAGCTCGGGCGGCTCCTGGACGCGGCGCTGCGCCGGCTCGGTGTGGTGCCGGACGCCCTCGCCGGGCACAGCCTGGGCGAGTGGACCGCGATGGCCGTCGCCGGGATCCATCCGCCCGACGAGGTCGACGCCTTCCTCGACGGTTTCGACCCGGACGCCCTCACCGTGCCCGGGCTGGCGTTCGCCGCGATCGGCGCCCCCGCCGGTCAGGTGCTCGCGGAACTGGCCGGCCGTACGGATGTGGTGCTCTCGCACGACAACGCCCCCAACCAGTCGATGATCTGCGGCCCGGAACCCGCCGTCGCGGCGCTCGTCGGCGTCTTCCGCTCCCGGGCGGTGGTCTCGCAGATCCTGCCGTTCCGCTCCGGGTTCCACACCCCGATGCTGGAGCCCTACCTCGACCCGATCAGGAAGGCGTCCGAGGCTTACACCCTGCGCCCGGCCGCGCTGCCGCTGTGGTCGGCGACGACCGTCGCCCCGTACCCGGACGAACCGGCCGCGATCCGCGAGCTGTTCGTCCGCCACCTGCTCGAACCGGTCCGCTTCCGGCCGCTGGTGGACACCATGTACGCGGCGGGCTTCCGCGCCTTCGTCCAGCTCGGTGCCGGACAGCTCGGCTCCCTCATCGCCGACACCCTGCACGGGCGCGACCATCTGGTGGTCCCCGCGCACTCCCCGCACCGCTCGGGTCTGTCCCAACTCCACCGGGTGGTCAGCGCGTTGTGGGCGGAGGGCGCGACGCCCGATCTCGCCCCGCTGCTCGGCGGGCCGCCGGAGGCCGTCCCCGCACCGGCCCGCACCGGCCGGCGGCCGGCGCGGCCGGTACGACTGGACCTCGGCGGTGCGAACGTCTCACTGGACGCGGCGACCCGCGACCGGGTGGCCGCCGCGCTGGCCCGGCACCACACCCCGGCCGCGACGCCCGCGGAACTCGGCGCGCTGAACGAACACGGCGTGCTCGGGGCCGAGTTGTCGGCGCTGTTGCGGGACGCGACGGCGCTCGCCTCGGAGGTGGTGACGGCGGGCCGCGTGGCCCGGTACCCGTCCGCGTCGGCCGCCCGGGACGCCGGTGTCCCCGCCCCTCGTACGCCCGCCCCGCCCCCGGGACCGCGGCCGCTCGAAGCGACCCTGCACGTCTCCGTGGAGAGCATGCCGTACCTGCTGGACCACTGCTTCTTCCGGCAGCCCGCGCACGCCGACCCGGCCGACCGGTGGCCGGTGGTGCCCGGCACCACCGTGATCGCCCATCTCATGGAGTACGCCGAGCGGGCCGCGCCCGGCCGGCGCGCCGTCGCCGTCCACGACGTGCGGCTGCACCAGTGGATCACGGCCGTGCCGCCGGTCGACATCCCCGTACGGGTCGTCCCCGAGGGACCGGACCGGGTGGCCGCCTCGCTCGGCCCCTACGCCCAGGCCCGCGTCGAACTCGCCCCGGAACACGGACTGTTCCCTCCCGCGCGGCCCTGGACCTTTCCGGCGGCGGAGGAGGAGAGGCCCGAGCTCACCGCCGCCGAGCTCTACACCCGCCGCTGGATGTTCCACGGTCCCCTCTTCCAGGGCCTGGCCGAACTGACCGCGGTCGGGGACCGGCACGTACGCGGAGTGCTCGTCACTCCGCCCGCGCCCGGCGCCCTGCTGGACAACGTGGGACAGCTCCTCGGCTACTGGATCATGTCCCGACTGCCGGTGCGCACCACGGTGTTCCCGGTGGGCATGCGGGAGATCCGCTTCCACGGCCCGCATCCGGCCGCCGGCGAGCGGCTGGAGTGCCTCGTCCGGATCACCTCCGTCACCGACAGCGGCCTCGAAGCCGATATGCAGCTCGTCCACCGGGGCAGGGTGTGGGCCGAGTTCAGCGGCTGGCAGGACCGGCGCTTCGACAGCAACCCGTGGATCCGCGCGGTGGACCGGGAGCCCGAGCGGTACACGCTGTCACGGATGCGGCCCGGCGGCTGGGCCCTGCTCCACGAGGAGTGGCCCGATCTGGCCACCCGCGAGCTGATCATGCGGAACATTCTCGCGGGCGAGGAGCGCCGGCAGTACGGGGCGCACCCCCCGCGCGGCCGGCGGCAGTGGCTGCTCGGCCGGATCGCCGTCAAGGACGCGGTGCGTCACCTGCTCTGGGACCGGGGCGCGGGCCCCCTGTATCCCGCCGAGATCCGGGTGTCGAACGAGCCGAGCGGCCGGCCGCGGGTGAACGGCGGTTACGGCAGGACACTGCCCGCGCTGCACGTCTCGATCGCCCACCGCGGGACCACGGCCGTCGCGATGGCGAGGACCGACGGGCCCTGCGGGATCGACATCGAGGAAGTGACCGACCGCCCCGCCGCCACCCTCGCCGTCGCCCTCGGCGCCCGCGAGCGAGCGCTGCTCGGGACGCTCGTCCGGCGGACGGCGGCCGGTGCCGGGCGCGAGCACGACGCCGGAGGCGGGTGCGGGGGCGGCCACGGACCCGACACCCGGCACGAGGACGGACCCGGTGCCGGGCACGGCTCCGTCGCCGGGCAGGAGTCCGGTACCGGTTCCGCGTCCGGCGCGGAGCGGCTCTGGTTCACCCGTTTCTGGGCCGCCAAGGAGGCCGTCGCGAAGGCGCGCGGCACCGGACTCGGCGGCGAGCCCCAACGGTTCGAGGTCACCGCGGCGGACGACACCCGCCTGACCGTCCGCGTCGCGGGCGAGGACCACCGCGTACGGCACTGCGCGCTGACCGCCCCCCAGCCGTCGACAGGACCCGGCACCGAGTACGTCGTGGCCTGGACGGCCGTCAACGACCAGGAGAGCGAAGATGACCACTGACCTCGAAGGCCCCGGAACGGACCCCCGGTCGGCACCGGCACCGGCCCCGGACGCGGCGACCGTCCTCGCGGACCTCTCGGCCATCCTGCGCGTCGTACTGGAGGAGTACGGGCTCGACGACTTCGAGATCACCATGGAGACGTCCTTCCACGACGACCTGGAGCTGGAGAGCATCGACCTGGTCACGCTCTCCGCCCAGCTGCGCGAGTTCTACGGCGAGCGCGTCAACTTCGCCGCGTTCATCGCCGACCGCGGGCTGGAGGAGATCATCGGTCTGACCGTCGGTGATCTCGTCGGCCATGTGGTGGACACGCTCGCCGTCGCGGAGGTGCGCTGACCGTGACGACGCTCCGGGTGAACGGCATCGACGTCCACGTCCAGCGGCTGGGTCACGACCCCCGCGTCCCGCGTCCGGTCGTGGTGCTCATCCACGGCCTGCTCATCGACAGCCTCGCCAGCTACTACTTCAGCCTCGCGCCGCGGCTGGCCGAGGAGGGCATGGACGTCGTCATGTACGACCTGCGCGGCCACGGCAGGACCACCCGTCCGGCGACCGGCTACCGGATGGAGGACTTCGTGCGCGACCTCGACGAACTGCTCGACGCACTGGGGGTCGACGTCCCGGTGCGGCTGGTCGGCAACTCCTTCGGCGGTGCCGTCGCGTACGCCATGGCCGCCGCGCATCCCGGACGGGTCGCCGGGGTCGTCGCGATCGAGGCCGAACCGCCGGCCCGGGCCTGGGCGGACAACATGTACGAGGGCCTCGTCGGGGAGCAGGGCGGCCAGGTCGTCCGCGAGGTCACCGAGTGGCTGCGGGAGAACCCGGGCGAGCGCAACGCCCGGCCGTTCCGGGCGGCGGGCAGGGTGCTCGACGAGACCGCGCTGGCCCGGGAGATCCCGCTCAGCGCCCTCCTCGACGAGGACCTGTCCGCGATCCGCTGCCCGGTCCTCGCCGTCTTCGGCGGCGCGTCCCGGCTCAGCGCGCAGACCGGGACGCTGGAGGCCGCGCTCGCCGACTGCCGCACGGTCGTGCTGCCCGACCGCGGCCACTCGGTGCTGGTGGAGGCCACCGAGGAGACGTACGTCCTCGTCCGCGACTGGCTGCTGGACCAGCAGGCGCACACCCTGCGGGAGGCCCGGTAGATGGGCAGGTTCCTGTTCGTGGTGCCGCCGCTGGTCGGGCACGTGAACCCCGCCGTCGGCACCGCGGCGGCGCTCACGGCCCGCGGCCACGAGGTCGCCTGGGCCGGCCACCCGGATCTGGTCCGGAAGCTCGCGGGCGCCGACGCCGTCGTCCACCCGTGCGCGCTCCCCGGCGACGTGCCGCCCCGGCCCGCCGGTCTGAAGGGCCCCGCGGCCTTCCGTTTTCTCTGGGAGAGCTTCCTCGTCCCGCTGGCCGACGCCATGGCCCCCGGGGTGCGCGCGGCGATCGGCGGCTTCGACCCGGACGTCGTCGTCTGCGACCAGCAGGCGGTGGCGGGTGCGCTGGTCGCCGAGTCGCTCGGGCGGACCTGGGTGACGTCGGCGACCACCTCCGCCGAACTGGTCGATCCGCTGGCCGCCATGCCCAAGGTGGCCGCCTGGCTGGACGGGCTGCTCGCGGACCTGCGGGACCGGGTCGGGGGCGTCGAGGGCAGGGCCGACCCCCGGTTCTCGCCGTACGGCGTGCTCGCGTACACCACGCGCGCGCTGCTCGGTCCGGTCGGACTCCCGGACGGGGTCCGGCTGGTGGGTCCCTCCGTCACCGCCCGGCCGGCGGGCGACGACGACTTCCCCTGGGAGTGGCTGGACGCCTCGGCGCTGCCCACCGTCCTGGTCAGTCTCGGCACCGCCAACAACGAGGCCGGGGCCCGTTTCCTGAACGCGGCCGCGCGGGCGCTGGCTGCCCTGGGCGACCGGGTACGGACCGTCCTCGTCGACCCCGCCGGAGTCGTCGATCCCGGCGCGTTCGTGGGTTCCGGGGAACGCCAGGGTCCCGGGGGACACGGCGGGCCAAGCGGACTCGTCGGTCCCGGCGGACTCGTCGGTCCTCGCAGACCGGCCGGGGCCGGGGGCGGGCTTCCCGGGCATCTCCTCGTACGCCCGCACGTGCCCCAGCTCGCCCTGCTGGAGAGGATCGACGCGGTCGTCTGCCATGCCGGTCACAACACCGTGTGCGAGGCGCTGTGGCACGGTGTCCCGCTGGTCGTGGCACCGATCCGGGACGACCAGCCGATCGTCGCCGGCCAGGTCGTGGCGGCGGGTGCCGGGGTACGGCTGCGGTTCGGCAGGGCCGACGCCGCGAGGATCGGCGCCGCCGTGGAGGCGGTGCTCGACCCGGCGGGAGGTCACCGCAAAGCGGCCGAGGCCGTCGGGGAGTCCTTCCGGGCGGCGGGCGGCGGCGAGTCCGCCGCGGACCATCTCGTGTCCCTGGCGCACTCCCGCGGCTGACCGCCTGACGCCGCCGGCCGACTCGCCCCCGGCGAACTCACGTCGCGGACCGGAACGCGGGCCGAGGCGCTCACGGGGCCCAGACTCCCCCGTGGCAGTCCGCGGCCCCGGGCCGGCCGGCGCCCACGACCCGCGCCAGGGTCGGGAGGCCGCCTCTCCGGACGCGACGCCGGGCACCGCGTGCCGCGCACCGCACCCCGCACCGGTCCGTGTCCCACCGGCGGCCGCGACGAGTGTGGTCAGGGACACGCACACCTGTATACATAGGATGTATACACCAAAGGTATAGTCGCCGCATGCCTCTGCTGACCAGGAAGATGAAAAGACCGCGCCCCGGGTTCCGTCCGGCGGCCGCCCTCGTGGCGGCCGCCGCGCTCGCACTGCCGCTGACCGGGTGCACCACCGTCCACACCACCGCCCCGGCGGCCGCCCGCGCACAGACCGCGTCCGGCACCGCGGCGGCCGCCGCACGGTTCGGGACCGTGGACTGCCGCGAGGCCAAGTGCATCGCGCTGACCTTCGACGCCGGACCGAGCGAGCACTCGGCGAAGCTGCTGGACATCCTGAAGGAGAAGAAGGTCCCGGCCACCTTCTTCCTGCTCGGCAGACGGCACATCGAGAAGTACCCGGAGCTGGTCCGACGGATGGCCGCCGAGGGCCACGAGGTCGCCAGCCACACCTGGGACCACAAGATCCTGACGCGGATCGAGCCCGACGAGATACGCGCGGAGCTGCGCCGCCCGAACGACGCGATAGAGAAGCTCACCGGACACCGGCCCACCCTCATGCGGCCGCCGCAGGGGCGGACCGACGACACCGTGCAGAAGATCTGCAAGGAGATGGGTCTCTCGGAGGTGCTGTGGAGCGTCACCGCCAAGGACTACAAGACGTACGACCCCGAGGTGATCAAGGAGCGCGTCCTGAAGCAGTCCGGCCGGGACGGGATCATCCTGCTGCACGACCTCTACCCGGGTACCGTGCCCGCGGTCCCCGGGATCATCGACGCGCTCAAGGAGCGCGGCTACGTGTTCGTGACCGTGCCCCAGCTGCTGGCGCCCGGGAAGCCGAAGCCGGGGACGGTCTACCGCCCCTGACGCGGCCCGGGTCCGGCCCGTACCGGACCGCGCGGCCGCTCAGAAGACGACGGTCCAGCCCTCCCGCCCGGCCTGCTCCGCCGTGTAGGAGACGCCGTCGGCCTTGAGGCCGTGCGCGTCGAGCAGGGTGATCCGTCCGCCCTGATTGCCCAGCAGGACCCCGTCCGTGAGCGGGACCACCAGACAGGCGCCCGGGGCGAGCGGGCCGGGCGGCACCGCGCAGCCGTGCCCGAGCCGGTCGGCGACGCGCCAGCCGGTGAGGTCGAGGGGATCGGCCGAGGCGTTGAGGAGCGTGACGGTCTCGGACTCGGGGGCCGGACCGCGCGGGTTGGCCAGCGCCGCCAGGATGCGCACCGGCGGCGCTTCCCGGTCGGGGCGGGGGCCGTCCACCGGGAGGGTGTGACCGGTGATGTCGTCGGTGTGCCAGGCCTGGCTCTGGAAGGCGAGGAAGATCCCGACCCAGCGGGACTGCGCCGGGAAGTGCAGGAGCAGGCCGCCGTCCTGCCAGACACCGTCGTCGCCCCGGAAGCGCCCGCTGTTGCCCTGGTTCATGTGGATGTCGTGGACGCCGTTCCCGGGCAGGAAGCCGAAGACCTTGTCGCGGACGGCGGGTTCGGGTCCGAAGCGCTCGCCGAACACGTACATCCGCGCGGCCGGATCGGCCACGGCGCGCCGCACGTAGTGGTCGAGCAGATCCGCCAGGTCGTTGTCGGGGCCCTGCGCGTCCGGCGGGAGAGAGCGCATCGCCGCCGGGTCGAAGAGGTTGCCGCGCACGAAGTCCAGGTTGGGGCCGTCCGGCCCCGGCGGCAGCGTGTGCCAGCCGGACGCCAGCCCCTCCAGGCGCTCCGTGACCGGATGCCGGAGGTCGTCGGCCACCAGGTAGAGCAGCTCGGAGGGCTCCTCCTGGGACCGCACGTTGACCGCCGCCCGGTAATGCGTGCCCTGATCGTCCGTCAGATGGATCTGGTAGTGCGGGGTGCCGGTGGATCCCTCGCGCCGGACATCGACCGCCCGGGTGATCAGTACGCCGTAGGCCTTCAATGGCATGTCGGTCAACTCCCCCTGAAGACAACGCGGTTCGGCCTTCCGTGAGGGAATGGTAGGTCGGCGGCGCGCCCTTTCGTCCGGCCGCGCGGGAATCCGCCGGGCGTCCGGCCGCCTACGATCGCCCCGTGGTCCTCTTCCTGCTGGAACGCGTGTCCCCGGCCTCCGCCGCCGACACCTGGCGCCGTCTCACCGAGTGGCCCCGGCACGCGGAGGTCGTGCCGCTGACCCGGGTCGAGGTGGTCACCGCGCCGCCGACGCGCGAGGGCACGGTGTTCGTCGCCCGGTCCGGGGTGGGACCGGTGGCGTTCGACGACCCGATGGAGGTCGTCGACTGGCAGCCGCCCCGGGGAGCGGCGGCGGGCCGGTGCCGGCTGGTCAAGCGGGGCACGTTCGTCACGGGGTGGGCCGAGATCGAGGTGCGGCCGGCGGCCGGCGGGGGCTCAAGGGTGCTGTGGCGGGAGGATCTGCGCGTGCGGTGGCTGCCCGGGATCTGCGACCGGCCGCTGGCGTGGGCGGGCCGGTGGATGTTCGGGCGGGCGGTGGACGGTCTGCTGCGGGAGCCCGTCCCGCGGCGTGCTCCCGGGTCGCCCTCGGCGTGACCGCCCGGGTCAGGCGAGCGATCCGATCCTGCGGACCGGGACGGGCGTCGTGTCGTGGTGGATCGGCGTGTGCGCCCCGGTGAGGGAGACGCCACTGCCGCCGCGGCGGCCCGCCACGATCTCCGAGGCGATGGACAGCGCCGTCTCCTCGGGGGTGCGGGCGCCCAGGTCGAGGCCGATGGGCGACCGGAGGCGGGCGAGTTCCAGCTCCGTGACACCGACCTCGCGCAGCCGGGCGTTGCGGTCCAGATGCGTCCGCCGGGACCCCATCGCGCCGACGTAGGCGACCGGCAGGCGCAGGGCGAGACGGAGCAGGGGTACGTCGAACTTGGCGTCGTGGGTGAGGACGCACAGGACGGTCCGCGCGTCGACCTCGGCGCGTTCCAGGTAGCGGTGGGGCCACTCCACGACGATCTCGTCGGCGTCGGGGAAGCGGGCGGCGGTCGCGAAGACCGGGCGGGCGTCGCAGACCGTCACGTGGTAGCCGAGGAACTTGCCGATGCGCACCAGCGCCGAGGCGAAGTCGATCGCGCCGAAGACGATCATCCGGGGTGGCGGCACCGAGGACTCCACCAGGACCAGGAGCGGCGCTCCGCACCGGGTGCCCTGCTCGCCGATCTCCAGGGTCCCGGTCCGCCCCGCGTCCAGGAAGGCGCCCGCCTCGGCGGCCACGGTCCCGTCGAGTGCCGGGTGGGCGCCGAGGCCCCCCTCGTACGAGCCGTCGGGACGGACGAGCAGCCCTCGCCCGAGCAGTTCCGCGGGACCGCTCACGATCCGCGCGAGGGCCGCCGTCTCTCCCCGTACGGCGGCGGCCAGCGCGGCGGTCGCCACCTGCCGGGTCCGGTCGCCCGACCGGACCGGGGTGACGAGGATGTCGATCACTCCGCCGCACGTCAGACCGACGGCGAAGGCGTCCTCGTCGCTGTAGCCGAAGCGCTCCAGGACGCTCTCGCCGTCCTCCAGGGCCTGTCGGCACAGTTCGTAGACCGCGCCCTCCACGCAGCCGCCGGAGACCGAGCCGATCGCCGTGCCGTCGGTGTCGACGGCGAGCGCGGCGCCGGGGCGGCGGGGTGCGCTGCCGCCGACGGCCACCACGGTGGCGACGGCGAAGTCGCGTCCCTGCGCGGCCCAGCGGTGGAGCTCCTCGGCGATGTCCAGCATGTCTCGGTCTCCTTCGGCGGCGGTTGCGGGGAGGGTCTCGGGGCGGGCGTCTAGTGGACGCCCATCCAGCTCTCGATGGGGTGCAGGGCGTAGAAGACGAGGAAGATCACCGTCAGGCCCCACATGAACGCCCCGATCTCCCGGGCCTTGCCCTGGGCGGCCTTGACGGCGACGTAGGAGAGCACTCCGGCCGCGACGCCCGCGGTGATGGAGTAGGTGAACGGCATGATCACGACGGTGAGGAAGACCGGGACCGCCGTGGCGCGGTCGGCCCAGTCGACATGGCGGGCGTTCATCATCATCATGGCCCCGATGACGACCAGGGCCGCCGCCGCCACCTCGCCGGGGACGATGGCGGTCAGCGGTGTGAAGAAGAGGCAGGCGGCGAAGAACAGGCCGGTGACGACGGAGGAGAGGCCGGTACGGGCCCCTTCGCCGACCCCGGTCGCGGACTCGACGAAGACGGTCTGGCCGGAGGCGCCGGCGACCCCGCCGACCGCTCCGCCGGCGCCGTCGATGAACAGCGCCTTGGACAGTCCCGGCATCCGGCCCTGCGCGTCGGCCAGTCCGGCCTCCGTGCCGACGCCGATGATGGTGGCCATCGCGTCGAAGAACCCGGCGAGGACGAGGGTGAAGACGATCATGCCGACCGTCATCGCGCCCACGTCGCCCCACCCGCCGAACTCGACGTCGCCGAAGAGCGAGAAGTCCGGCATCGAGACGGCGCTGCCGTGCAGTTCGGGCGCGCCGCTCGCCCACTGTCCGGGAGCGATGACGCCGAGGGCGTTGAGGACCACGGCCAGTACGGTGCCGCCGACGATGCCGATCAGGATGGCGCCGGGGACGCCGCGCGCCTGGAGCATGAAGATGGCGAGCAGGGTCACGGCGAAGAGCAGCACCGGCCAGCCGGCGAGTTCGCCGGTCGCCCCGAGGGTGACGGGGGTGGCCTTGCCCTGGTGCACGAAGCCGGCCTTGTAGAAGCCGATGAGAGCGACGAACAGGCCGATGCCCATGGTGATCGCGTGCTTCAGCGCCAGCGGTATCGCGTTCATGATCATCTCGCGCAGGCCGGTGACGACGAGCAGCATGATGACCACCCCGTACAGCACGCACATGCCCATGGCCTGCGGCCAGGTCATCTGCGGGGCGACCTGGGAGGAGAGCACTCCGGAGACGGAGAGTCCGGCCGCGAGGGCGAGCGGCACCTTGCCGACGAAGCCCATCAGGAGCGTGCTGAAGGCCGCGGCGAACGCGGTCGCGGTGATCAGCGCCTGCTGGCCGAGGGTGTTCCCGGCCGCGTCCTTGCCGGACAGGATCAGGGGGTTGAGGAGGAGGATGTACGCCATCGCCATGAAGGTGGTGACGCCGCCGCGCACCTCGCGCGCGACGGTGGATCCCCGTCCGGTGATGTGGAAGTACCGGTCGAGCCAGGACCGTCCGGCCGGGGCGCGGGTACCCGCACCCGCGTCGTCGGCGACGGTCCTGGGTTCCACTGACTGGTGGGTCATGGTGCCAACTCCCAAGGTTCACAGGGGCACCCGCATCAGCCGCCGGTGGCGACTGAGGTGAACCGCAGTTGCGGCTGCGGGATTTGGGAAGGTGCACGACCCGGGGGACGGCCCGAGACGAACGGAGGAGGGTGCGGGGCGGACAAGTGCCGCCCCGCCCCTGGGGGTTACGTGCCGGTGAGGTGCTCGGGCCGTACCGGCGTCCGGTTGAGCTCCAGCCCCGTCGCGTTCCGGATCGCCGCGAGGACGGCCGGGGTGGACGACAGGGTGGGGGCCTCGCCGATGCCACGGAGCCCGTACGGGGCGTTTGCGTCGGCGAGTTCGAGCACGTCGACCGGGATGGTCGGCGTGTCGAGGATCGTGGGGATCAGGTAGTCCGTGAAGGAGGGGTTGCGCACCTTCGCCGTGACGGGGTCGACGATGATCTCCTCCATGACGGCGATGCCGAGGCCCTGGGTGGTGCCGCCCTGGATCTGGCCGATCACCGACAGCGGGTTGAGTGCCTTGCCGACGTCCTGGGCGCAGGCCAGTTCGATGACCTTGACCAGGCCGAGTTCGGTGTCGACCTCGACGACGGCGCGGTGGGCGGCGAACGAGTACTGGACGTGGCCGAAGCCCTGTCCGGTACGCAGGTCGAAGGGTTCGGTCGGACGGTGCCGCCACTCGGCCTCGACCTCGACGGCCTCGTCCTCCAGCACGTCCGCGAGGTCGGCGAGGACCTCGCCCGCGTCGGTGACGACCTTGCCGTCCTCCAGCAGCAGTTCCGCCGTCGCCCAGGCCGGGTGGTAGGTGCCGAACTTGCGCCGGCCCCGCTCCAGCACCTTCTCGCGCACCAGCTCGCAGGAGTTCTTGACGGCACCGCCGGTGACGTACGTCTGGCGTGACGCGGACGTCGAACCGGCGCTGCCCACCTGGGTGTCGGCGGGGTGGATGGTCACCTGCGCGACACCGAGCTCGGTGCGGGCGATCTGCGCGTGGACGGTGACGCCGCCCTGGCCGACCTCCGCCATCGCGGTGTGCACGGTCGCGACCGGCTCACCGCCCACCACCTCCATGCGGACCCTGGCCGTGGAGTAGTCGTCGAAGCCCTCGGAGAAGCCGACGTTCTTGATGCCGACGGCGTAGCCGACACCGCGGACGACGCCCTCGCCGTGCGTGGTGTTGGACAGGCCGCCGGGCAGCTGGCGCACGTCGGCCCCCTCGGAGCTCTCCCACTGGCGCTCCGGCGGCATCGGCATCGCCTTGACGCGGCGCAGCAGTTCGGCGACCGGGGCCGGTGAGTCGACGGGCTGTCCGGTCGGCAGCAGGGTGCCCTGTTCCATCGCGTTGAGCTGCCGGAAGGCGACCCGGTCCATGCCGACCGCGTCCGCCAGCTTGTCCATCTGCGCCTCGTAGGCGAAGCACGCCTGGACGGCGCCGAAGCCGCGCATGGCGCCGCAGGGCGGGTTGTTGGTGTAGAGCGCGATGGCCTCGATGTCGACGTTCTCGACGACGTACGGGCCGACGCTCAGCGAGGAGGCGTTGCCGACGACCGCCGGGGAGGCGGAGGCGTAGGCGCCGCCGTCCAGCACGATACGGGCCTTCATGTGCGTGAGCTTGCCGTCCTTGGTCGCCCCGTGCTCGTAGGACAGCTTCGCGGGGTGCCGGTGGACGTGTCCGAAGAAGGATTCGAAGCGGTTGTAGACGATCTTGACGGGCTTGCCGGTGCGCAGGGCCAGCAGGCAGGCGTGGATCTGCATGGACAGGTCCTCGCGGCCGCCGAAGGCGCCGCCGACGCCGGAGAGCGTCATGCGGACCTTGTCCTCGGGCAGGCCGAGGACGGGGGCGATCTGCTTGAGGTCGGAGTGCAGCCACTGGGTGGCGATGTACAGCTCGACCCCGCCGTCCTCGGCGGGGACCGCGAGACCGGACTCCGGGCCGAGGAAGGCCTGGTCCTGCATGCCGAAGGTGTACTCGCCCGTGACGACGAAGTCGGCCTTCCGTGCGGCCGCCTCGACGTCTCCGCGGACGATCGGCTGCCGGTGCACGATGTTGGGGTGCGGAACATGGCCGATGTGGTGGTCGTCGCGGCCCTCGTGGACCAGGACCGCGTCCGGCGCGGTCGCGGACGCCTCGTCCGTGATGACCGGCAGCTCCTTGTAATCCACCTTGATCCTGGCGGCGGCGCGGCGGGCGGTCTCCGGGTGGTCGGCGGCGACGATCGCGACGGGCTCGCCGTGGTGGCGGACCTTGCCGTGCGCGAGGACCGGGGTGTCCTGGATCTCCAGCCCGTAGGTCTTCACGGCGGTCGGCAGGTCGTCGTAGGTGAGGACCGCGTAGACGCCGGGCTGCGCGAGGGCCTCGGAGGTGTCGATCGACACGATCTCGGCGTGGGCGACGGTGGAGCGCAGGATCTGGCCCCAGAGCATGTCCTCGTGCCACATGTCGGACGAGTAGGCGAACTCGCCGGTGACCTTGAGGATGCCGTCCGGGCGGAGCGTGGACTCGCCGATGCCGCCCTTGGACTCGGTACCCTGCGTGATCTTGGTGGGTGTGCCGGTGGTTCCCATGGTCAGACCGCCTCGGACTGCCGGGCGGCCGCGAGGCGGACCGCGTCCATGATCTTCTCGTATCCGGTGCAGCGGCAGAGGTTGCCGGAGAGCGCCTCCCGGATGTCCGCGTCGGTCGGGGTCGGGTTGCGTTCCAGCATCTCGTCCGCGGCGACCAGCAGGCCCGGCGTGCAGAAGCCGCACTGGACGGCGCCGGCGTCGATGAACGCCTGCTGGACAGGGGAGAGTTCGGTGCCCTCGCCGGTATGCGAGTCCTGGCCCTTGGCGCCCCAGCGCCTGGCCTCGTCCAGCGACGTGCCGCACGGCCCCGCTGCCGTCCCGCAGGAACGCCGCTGGGCGTACTCCGCGAGCCCCTCGACGGTGACGACCTCGCGGCCCTCGGCCTGACCGGCCGCCACCAGGCACGAACACACCGGCACGCCGTCCAGGCGGACGGTGCAGGAACCGCACTCGCCCTGTTCGCAGGCGTTCTTGGAGCCGGGCAGGCCCAGCCGCTCCCGCAGCACGTACAGCAGCGACTCGCCCTCCCACACGTCGTCGGCTTCCTGCGGACGGCCGTTGACCGTGAAATTGACGCGCATTACGCGACTCCCTCCGTGGCGGCGGCGCCGCGGTACGACTCCCAGGTCCAGGTCAGGGTGCGGCGGGCCATCACGCCGACCGCGTGGCGGCGGTAGCTCGCCGTGCCCCGGACGTCGTCGATCGGGTTGCAGGCGGCGGCGCACAGGCCCGCGAACTGCTTGGCGACGGACGGGGTGATGATCCTGCCGTTGTCCCAGAAGCCGCCCTCGTCGAGCGCCGCGTTCAGGAACTCCTCGGCGGCCCCGGCCCGGACCGGGGTCGGCGCGGCGGAGCCGATGCCGGTGCGCACCGTGCGGGTCGCGGGGTGCAGGGCGAGACCGAAGGCGCACACCGCGATCACCATCGCGTTGCGGGTGCCGACCTTGGAGTACTGCTGCGGGCCGTCGGCCTTCCTGACGTGGACGGCCCTGATCAGTTCGTCGGGGGCGAGCGCGTTGCGCTTCACCCCGGTGTAGAACGCGTCGATCGGGATCAGCCGGGAGCCGCGTACCGACTCGGCCTCGACCTCGGCGCCGGCCGCGAGGAGGGCGGGGTGGGCGTCCCCGGCCGGGGACGCGGTGCCGAGGTTCCCGCCGACTCCGCCGCGGTTGCGGATCTGCGGGGAGGCGACGGTGTGGGAGGCCAGGGCGAGGCCGGGGAGCTCGCCGCGCAGGTTCTCCATGATCTGGGTGTACGGGACGGAGGCGCCCAGACGCACGCTCTCCCCGCCGACCTCCCACTCGCTCAGCTCACCGATGCGGTTCAGGTCGAGGAGGTACTCGGGCCGACGGTGGTCGAAGTTGATCTCAACCATCACATCGGTGCCCCCCGCGATCGGCACAGCGGTGGGGTGCTCGGCCTTCGCGGCGAGCGCCTCCTCCCAGCTGGCGGGGCGAAGGAAGTCCATGAGTGGCTCTCTTCTTCTTCGTCGAAGGTCGTATCGATCAAGCCAGATCGTGTGCGGCGGCCCCGGCTCGTTCATGAGATGTTCACGCGGATCGAGGCCAGTACACAGGCCTGTCCTCCACCGGGGTCAGTCACCGAAACCATGAAGGAGTTGGCTGGCCAGGGCACTCATCTTGTAGATTCATATGAACGGGAGGCGTCAGTAACCTCTCCGGTTTCCCAGTGAAACACCCAGCACCTGCCGGGACCTGGGAATACGGCTCACGGGCGCGTCCGCCCGGAGCCCACCTTCCGGTCCATCGTAGATTTCGAGACAAGAACGGCGGCGACGAGAATGCGGCTGCGCGCACTGCTGGACACCGACGCGCTGGGCCTGCGCCTGCTCGGCGGCGAGGGCGAGCTCGACCGCACCGTGCGCGGCGTGATGACCACCGACCTCAAGGACCCCAGCCGCTATCTCTCGGGCGGTGAACTGGTCCTCACCGGTCTCGCCTGGCGGCACGGCGCCGCGGACTCCGAGTCCTTCGTACACATCCTCGCGAGCGCCGGGGTGACGGCCCTCGCCGCGGGCGAGGCCGAGCTCGGCGCCATCCCCGAGGACCTGGTCCTGGCCTGCGCCCGGCACCGCATGCCGCTGTTCGCCGTGAACGAGTCGGTGGCCTTCGCGACGATCACCGAGCACGTCGTACGGCAGGTCTCGGGCGAGCGTGCCGGGGATCTGGCGGCCGTCGTGGACCGGCACCGGCGGATGATGACCTCCGGCCCGGCGGGCGGCGGACCCGACGTGGTCCTCGATCTCCTCGGCTCCGACCTGGACCTGCGGGCCTGGGTGCTGTCGCCCACCGGACGGCCCGTCGCCGGCTCGAAGCTCGCGGGGGCGGCGCCGCCCGCCGACGTGTGCGCCCGGCTGGCCGCCGAGCACCTGGCGGCCCTGCGCACCGGGCGTCGCGGCCCGTACCGCGTCGTGGTCGGCGCGACGGCGTACTCCCTCTTCGCGGTCCGGTCGTCCGGACGGTCCGCGGGCGCGGGGCGCGACGTGCGCGAGACGGTGCTCTCCGACTGGCTGCTCGCGGTCGAGGCGGACGCCGGGGACTGGCCCGCGGAGCGGCTCGATCTGCTCCAGGGGGTCACCCAGCTGATCGCCGTCGAACGCGACCGCCGGGACGCGGCACGCACGGTACGCCGGCGCCTCGCGCAGGAGGTCCTCGAACTGGTGCAGTCGGCGGCCGCGCCCGCGGAGATCGCGGCCCGGCTGCGGGTCGCCGCGCCGGTGCTGCTGCCCGGACTCGGCGCGGCCCCGCACTGGCAGGTGGTGGTGGCCCGCGTCGAGTGGGACGGCGGTGCGATGGACGGCGGGCCGGTCGCGCAGTCGCTCCTGGAGGAGATGCTCGTCGACCCGCTGACGACCGGCCCCGACCACGCGGACCGCATCGCCGTCGCCCACGCGGACGGCGAGGCCATCGCGCTCGTCCCCCTTCCGGCGGTCTCCTCCGAGCACGACGGTTCGGAGACCGGACTGCTCGCGGACTCCCTGCTCGCGGCCGTCCGCGATCCGCTGACGGCGGGCCTGAACGACGACGGACGGCTCACCCTCGGCGTCAGCGCCGCGGTGCACTCGGCGGAGGGGCTGCGCGGCGCCCTGGAGGAGGCCCGGCACGCGCGCCGGGTCGCCGCCGCCCGCCCCGGCCGGGTCTGCGCGGCCGGACACCAGGAACTGGCCTCCCACGTCCTGCTGCTGCCCTTCGTGCCGGACGACGTGCGCCGGGCCTTCACCGCCCGGCTCCTGGACCCGCTGCGCGACTACGACCGCCGCCACCGCGCCGAACTGATCCCCACCCTGGAGGCCTTCCTCGACTGCGACGGCTCCTGGACGCGCTGCGCCGCCCGTCTCCACCTGCACGTCAACACGCTGCGCTACCGGGTGGGACGTATCGAGCAGTTGACGAGTCGGGACCTGTCACGCCTGGAGGACAAGCTCGACTTCTTCCTGGCCCTGCGCATGAGTTGAGGTCACGGGGTGGTGAGGCGCGTGTCGCCGAGTGGCACCCCTGTCGCACGACTTTGTGAAATCCTTCACCCAGCCCCTTGGCCGGGTGCCGCGATCCGTGCTGAGATGCCACCACTCAACAGCTCAATGGCGTGCTCGGGGAGGGCAACGTGGCGCATACCGCCATGTCTGGTTCCGGAACGAACGCAGGGGACGATCCACTCCAGACCGCGGTATGGCGGCTGCGCTCGCGAGCCTGCTGGGTCGACGCGGCCGCGCTGATCCAGCCCCTGACCGCCCAGGCCTCGCTGCAGAGAGCCTCGCTGCTCGTCGAGCGGTGCCTGTACACCGAGCAGGGCTGGGCGGAGGCCGAGGACGCGCTGCGCACCGCCGAGGCGGTGGCCCGCAGCGACGACGAGCGGGGCGCCGCGGCCTGCGAGCGCGGACAACTCGCCTACGCCGCCACCCTGCTCGGGGTGCGCGACCGGGCGGACGAGGCACGGGCCGCACTCGGCCGGGCCGCCGCCCTGATCGCCCCCGGGGCCCCGGGCCGGGCGCTCCTGGACTTCCGGCGCGGGCTGCTCGCCGAGAACCTCGCGCAGTCCCCGCAGGCCGCCCGCGCCGCGTACCGGCGCGCCCACGCGGGCGCCTCCGCCCTGGGCGACCCGCTGCTGCTCTCCTTCACCTGGCGCCATCTGGCCGGACTCGCCCTGCGCGAGGGTGAGTTGGCGGAGGCACGGCACGGCTTCGGCGAATCCCTGCGGATCCGCGAGGAGTTGGGCTACCTGGTGGGAACCGCTCCTGCCCTCGCGTCCCTCGCGGACGCCGAGACCGAACCGGAGGCGTCCCGGCTGCGGGCGGAGGCGGGCCGGCTGTTCCGGCTCCTCGGAGGCGTACCGACCTGGCTGGCACGGCAGTTGACGCCACCCGCGGCGACCGCCTGACCGGGCGGTGTCCGGCGGGCGGGCGTACGGGACCGGTCCCGCCCGCCGGACACCGACGGCACGCACGGAGCGCGGCGATGCCGTGACCTGGCCGACAGGGCGGGTGGGGCGTGCCGCGCGTGCGGGGCGTGTCGCCGTTGGGTCCGGGCGCCGCGACTCCGGCGTGATCCGGAAGAGAGGCCCTAGCCCCTCTGGACCGCCGACAGCAGGTCGCGTACGAACGTCCCGACGGTGGTCCGGAGTTCGGGGTCGTGGGCCACGTGGACGACCGCGGCCACGGCCAGGAGGAGGAGCAGGAGACCTACGCGGCCGCCGCGCCGGGCGCCCCGGACAGGACCGTGGGACGTGGGGCGGTGCGGACGGGACGCGCCGGTGTGACGGGCCCGCGCCCGGTCGTGCAGCTCCTGGTGGTGCCGTACATGGTTCTGATGGATCCGGTGGGCCTGCTGGGCCTGTTGCCTCGCCTGCCAGGACGGGTCGGGCATCGGTGTCTCCCCCGGTACTCGGTCGGCTCGCGCCGTGTACCGGTGGGCACGCGGGCCGGGTCGTCGGGGTTCCCCTCCGGGCGACTCGCGACCGGGCCCGTACGGAGCCGTTACGTCCAGGCCCGGAACGTCACGTACCGGCCGTCCGGGGACGCCGTCGCCCGGGTCCGCGCGCCGGGTCTCAGGCGCCCGTGAAGTGCTCGCGCACGAGGGACTGCACGACCGGCAGGTCCTGGACGATCAGGGCCTCCAGGAGGGCGGTGTGCTCGGCGGCGTCGGCGACCAGGTCGGCGCGGCCGCGGGAGACGGGACCGCCGACCAGCGGCCACTGGGCGCGGCGGTGCAGGTCCTCGGCGATCTGCACGAGCTGGGCGTTGCCCGCGAGGGCGAGCACGGCGCGGTGGAAGGCGCGGTCGGACTCGGCGTAGGTGGCGCGGCAGCCGGTGGACGCGGCCCGCACCGTGGCCTCGGCGAGCGGGCGCAGCTCGGACCAGCGCGCGGCGGACACCGTGCGGGCGAGACGGAGCATCACCGGGACCTCGATGAGCGCGCGGATCTCGGCGAGTTCGGCCAGTTCGCGGGTGCCGCGCCGGACGACCCGGAAGCCCCGGTTCGGCACCACCTCGACGGCGCCCTCCAAGGCCAGTTGCTGCATCGCCTCCCGTACCGGCGTCGCGGACACGCCGAACCGTTCGCCGAGCACGGGCGCCGAGTACACCTCGCCGGGGGCGAGTTCCCCCTCGACGAGCGCGGTGCGCAGGGCGGCGAGGATCTGACCGCGGACCGAGGTGCGCTGGACCACCGGCCGTGCGCTCGGCGTACGGGCGGGCGGGTTCTCCCCGGGAGGGCGCACGGGAGCGGGCGGGAGAGGCGTCTCGCTGTGGGTGTGCTCACCGCGGGCCGCCGCGCCGACCGTGGACGCGCCCGCGGCGACGTCGCGGTCCCGGCCTCGCGCCTGCCCGCGCTCCGGCCCGCGTTCCCGGCCGCGCTCCGGTGCCCGGGACTGGGCGGGGACCCGGACGGCCGCGGTACGCGGGTCGGGGGCTCCGTGCCCGGTGGCGCCGTGCGTGTCCAGCGAACCGGTCTGCTCCACGGGGCCTCCTCCGGGCTTGGTGGTACTTGGGCGTCAATGCGGCGGTTGTCACCTGTCCGTCAAGCACCATAGGCGCACACGGCCCCAGTTCAAACATCCGGAATTACGGGTAAGGTAAGCCTTACCTGTCAACGATCGTGAAGCGGTGGTCACCGGATGTCCGCTCCCACCCTGGCCACGGGCGCCCCCGCCCGGCCGGACGCCCGCCCGGCCCCCTCGGCCGTCACCGCCGCCTACACCCGGCTGACCGAGGTCCTTCCCGAGCTGAGCGTCACGGAGCTGGCACCCGGCGAGGCGCCCCCCGAGGGCGGCGGCTGGGCGGCCGCGGCCCGGCTCGCGGCGGGCGGTCCGGAGCTCGACGCCTTCCTCGCCTGGGACGAGGAGCAGATCGTCCGGGACTACGGGCAGCGGGCACGCCCGGACGTCGTCGCCACGTTCGGCCTGCACTGGTACGCCTGGCCTGCCTGCCTCCTGATCACCGTCCCGTGGTTCCTGGAACGCCGCGTGCCCCGGCTCCCTGTGGAGCACGTCACATTCCAGCGCACCCTCGGCCGGATGGCCGTGCGGACCGGCGAGTTCGCCTGCCTTCCGGGCGACCCGGCGGCGACCCTGCCCGGCGCCCGCACCGTTCCCGACGAGGAGGCCCTGCGGGCCGAGGTGCGGGCGGCGGTGGCCGAGCACCTGGAGCCGCTCCTCGGCGGCTTCGGCCCCCGGATGCGCCGCCGCGGCCGCGCCCTGTGGGGCATGGCCACCGACGAGGTCGTCGAGGGCCTCTGGTACGTGGCCGGCCTCCTCGGCGAGGAGGAGCGCGCGCTGCGCGAACTGGAGCTCCTCCTGCCGGGCACGACCCGGCCCTACGTCGGGTCCGCGGCCTTTCGCGAGCTGACCGGCCCGGACGGCGCGACCCTGACCACACGCGACCGCGCGAGCTGCTGCTTCTTCTACACGCTGCGCCCCGACGACGCCTGCCCCACCTGCCCGCGCGTCTGTGACGCCGAGCGCGCCGCCAAGTCGACCGCGGCCCTCGCCGGTTGAGGCGCCCCGCCGTCGGCACGGGGCCCCGGATGCCCTAAGATCAACTTCGACGGAGACACCCCTCAGGTCACAGGTGCTTCACAACTTCCTCACTTGCCGCAGGAACTTTCCGTTGAACCATCCGTACGGGTAATCTAATTCGCACTCAACTCCCGTCCCTCGCGCGGCAGTTCGAGCAGAATGTCGCCCTGCGCATCCCTTGGCACTCCCTTGGCGGCCTCTTGCCGCGAAACCCCCTGAGGGGCGGCGGGCTTGGGCCAATATGGCGGGCGTCACGCCCTATCCCAATGCAAGGGACCCCAGATGAGACTGACCGACATATCGCTGAATTGGCTGCTTCCGGGCGCCGTTCTGCTCCTGGGACTGCTGGCGGCGGTGGCGGTGCTCGCGCGCGGCAAGCGGTCCGGGGACGGCGCGGGCAGCAGTAACGACGAATCGTGGGAGCGCAGCGAGGAGCGCCGCCGGCGCAAGGAGGCCGTCTACGGCACGGCCTCCTACGTGCTGCTGTTCTGCTGTGCCGCGGTGGCCGCGGCCCTGTCCTTCCACGGCCTGGTCGGCTTCGGGCAGCAGAACCTCGGGCTCACCGACGGCTGGGAGTACCTCGTCCCCTTCGGCCTGGACGGCGCGGCCATGTTCTGCTCCGTGCTCGCCGTGCGCGAGGCCAGCCACGGCGACGCGGCGCTCGGCTCACGCATACTCGTGTGGACCTTCGCCGGTGCCGCCGCCTGGTTCAACTGGGTGCACGCGCCGCGCGGTGTGGACCACTCGGGCGCTCCCCAGTTCTTCGCGGGCATGTCCCTCTCGGCCGCCGTGCTGTTCGACCGGGCGCTGAAGCAGACCCGTCGGGCCGCGCTGCGCGAGCAGGGTCTGGTCCCGCGTCCGCTGCCGCAGATCCGGATCGTCCGCTGGCTGCGCGCTCCCCGTGAGACGTACAGCGCCTGGTCGCTGATGCTCCTGGAGAACGTCCGCACGCTGGACGAGGCCGTGGACGAGGTGCGCGAGGACAAGCGCCAGAAGGAGCAGACGCGTCTGCGCCGGCGCAACGAGGAGCGGGTCGAGCGCGCGCACCTGAAGGCGCTCAGCCGCGGGCACCGGGGCCTGCCGGGCCGCGCGAACGCGCGGGCGCAACTGGAGACCACCGTGGAGCGCGCTCCCGCTCAGGCCTCTACGGAGCCTGCCCTATCGGGGTCGGAGCCCCTGCCCGTCCGTTCGCGGCCCTCCCTTCAGCCGGTCCGCAAGAGCGGTGACCCGATAACCGTCGACCTCACCGCGGAGGACGACACGATGGCCCTGCCGCGGCTCGACTCCCTGGAGCGCAAGCTCAAGGACCTGGAGCAGCAGTTCGGCTGACGTCCCGTCGGACGGGACCGAGTGAGCTCCGGACGGTCCGGCCGGATACCGGCCGGACCCGGACATGATCGACACCCGGACGGGGGTTCCGCCCGGACACCGGGGTGAAGCCCGGACGGGGTTCCGTCCGGACCGGATTCACGGCGGCGCGGTGACTACACCGCGCCGCCGTCCAGTTCGAACCAGACCGACTTGCCCACGCCGTGGGCCCGCACACCCCACGCGTCGGCCAGGGACTGGACGAGGACGAGTCCCCTGCCGTGCGTACCGTCGTCGGCGTCCGGTACCCGCGGCCTGGGCCTGCGGCCCACGAAGTCCCGTACCTCCACACGGAGTCCGGAGGGCCGGACGGTGGCGGTCAGGATCGCGTCGTGATCGGTGTGGATGAGGGCGTTGGTGACGAGCTCGCTGGTCAGCAGCTCGGCTATCTCGGACTTGCCCGGCCTCCCCCAGTGCCGTAAGAGTTCCTTCAGCGCTCTGCGGGCCTCGGGCACCGCCCGAAGGTCCGCCCTCGCCAGTCTCCGCCTGAGCTGCGCGGTGGCGGGTTGGCCCGCCGCACTCCCGGACGTCTCCTCCATCATCGCCTTTGCCGTGGAGGTCCCGATCGCCGCGGGACCGCGTCCTCGTACCTGCCTTCTCATGACCCCCGCCTGCATGCCGATACCGATTCCCCTCGTGATCGAACATGTTCACGGGAATCCATGCCCTCCTACGCGAGGCGCCAGTCATGTCGATTCGTCGGCCTTCGCCGTGCGGAGGGCGGACGCGGCGGTCCCGCGGGGCGGGTGACCTCCGGAACCCGCCCGTGCGCGGTCCGGCGACCGGCGGCCGCCCCGGACGGCGCACCCCCGCCGGTGCGATGCGGCCCGCCGGAGTGCGGGGTCCGGGCAGACCACCGTCGAGGTCGTACGGTCGATGGACCCCGCCGGGTCGGGTGAGCGGTCGAACCTCTGCTCCGGGCCGCGTTCCCGGCCCGCGCGACGGTCGCGGAACCACCGGAAACGCCCTGGTGGAAGGGCGTGATCCGGCACGGGACGGTGCGCCCGCGGGCGCTCGGGCGCGGCCGCCCCGGGCCTTGCCGGGGGAACGCCCCGCGTGCCTCGGCGCGGACCCGGACGGCGCGGTCACGGTCTCCCCCGCCGCCGGGGGCCCCTTCCTCCCGTCCCTCCCGTGGGGCGCGTGGGAGAGGTGAGCGGGGGCGCGGACGGCTCGCGGAGGCAGCGCGTCGCACCGTGGCGCACCACCCGGAGCCTCCCATGCGCCACCGCGTACCGAGCACGGGCGCTCGGCTCATCCACCGACTCCCCGCTGCGTGTCCGGCCGTACTCGACCGGCGCACGGGAGCCCGGCCGCGGCCTACGGCCTCGGTACGTTCCTGATGTTCGAGCGCGCCATCTGCAGCATCCGGCCCACGCCGCCGTCGAGGACGATCTTCGACGCCGACAGCGCGAACCCGGTCACCATCTCGGCGCTGATCTTCGGCGGGATCGACAGGGCGTTGGGGTCCGTGACGACGTCGACCAGGGCGGGACCCTTGTGCTTGAAGGCGTCCTTCAGGGCCCCGGCCAGTTGCCGGGGTTTCTCGACGCGCACCCCGTAGGCGCCGCACGCCCGCGCCACGGCGGCGAAGTCGGGGTTCTTGTTGGTGGTCCCGTACGACGGAAGCCCGGCGACCAGCATCTCCAACTCGACCATGCCCAGGGAGGAGTTGTTGAACAGCACGACCTTCACCGGCAGGTCGTACTGGACGAGGGTGAGGAAGTCGCCCATCAGCATGGAGAAGCCGCCGTCGCCGGACATCGACACGACCTGGCGTCCGCGGTCGCTGAACTGGGCTCCGATCGCCATCGGCAGCGCGTTCGCCATCGAGCCGTGCGAGAACGAACCGATGATGCGACGGCGGCCGTTGGGCGAGAGGTAGCGCGCCGCCCAGACGTTGCACATGCCGGTGTCGACGGTGAACACCGCGTCCTCGTCGGCCAGTTCGTCGACCACCGAGGCGACGTACTCGGGGTGGATCGGGACGTGCTTCTCGACCTTGCGGGTGTACGCCTTCACCACCCCTTCCAGCGCGTCCGCGTGCTTCTTCAGCATCTTGTCCAGGAAGCGGCGGTCCCCCTTGGGCCGCACCCGCGGGATGAGACAGCGCAGGGTCTCCCTGACGTCGCCCCAGACCGCGAGGTCCAGCTTCGAGCGCCGGCCCAGATGCTCGGGCCGGACGTCGACCTGGGCGATCTTCACGTCGTCGGGGAGGAAGGCGTTGTAGGGAAAGTCGGTGCCGAGCAGGATGAGCAGGTCGCACTCGTGCGTGGCCTCGTAGGCCGCGCCGTAGCCGAGCAGACCGCTCATGCCGACGTCGAACGGGTTGTCGTACTGGATCCACTCCTTGCCGCGCAGCGCGTGCCCCACCGGCGACTTGATCGTCTCCGCGAACTCCATGACCTCGGTGTGCGCCCCCGCCGTCCCGCTTCCGCAGAAGAGCGTGACCCGGTCGGCCTCGTCGATCAGGGCGACGAGCTTGTCGATCTCGGCGTCGGCGGGGCGGACGCCGGGCCGGGAGGTGACGAGGGCGGTCTCGACGGTCTTCTCCGGCGCGGGCGCGGCGGCGATGTCGCCGGGCAGCGAGACGACACTGACACCCGACTGGCCGATCGCGTGCTGGATGGCCGTCTGCAGCAGCCGGGGCATCTGCTTCGGGTGGGAGATCAGCTCGCTGTAGTGACTGCACTCGGCGAAGAGCCGGTCGGGGTGGGTCTCCTGGAAGTAGCCGAGGCCGATCTCGCTGGAGGGGATCTGCGAGGCGAGGGCGAGGACCGGGGCCATGGAGCGGTGCGCGTCGTACAGGCCGTTGATGAGGTGGAGGTTGCCCGGGCCGCAGGAGCCCGCGCAGGCGGTGAGCCTGCCGGTGATCTGGGCCTCCGCGCCCGCGGCGAAGGCGGCGGTCTCCTCGTGCCGGACGTGGATCCAGTCGATCGCGGAGTTGCGCCGGATGGCGTCCACGACCGGGTTGAGGCTGTCACCGACGACGCCGTACAGGCGTTTGACCCCGGCGCGGGCGAGGATGTCGACGAACTGTTCGGCGACGTTCTGCTTGGCCATGCTGCACGCACCCCTCAGCGGTCCTGGAATCCTCGAGTCCGTCCTCTGGGGTCCATGAATGCACAGGGAGCGCGGTTACGCCTCCCACACGGCCGCCGCCGTCCGGTCGTCGGCATACCCCTTGACCCTCACCTGGGTGTCGGCCAGGAAGGCGGCCAGCCCCGGCGGGCCGCCGGTGGACCAGCGGGTCGTCAGGTGCTCGCAGAGGTCCGGCTCACCGCGCAGGGGATCGGCCAGCCCGCCCGTGCACAGCAGGAGCGTGTCGCCCGGCCGGGCGACGGAGGCCCGGAAACGGAACGGGGCACGCGGCGGCGCGGGCGCGGGCTCGTACGGGCTCGGGGGCGTCGTGATGCCCAGGTCCATGGTGAGCCGGTCGCCCTCGGGGGTCTCGTGGGGCAGCGACCCGAAACCGACCACCGGTTCCCCGGTGGCGTCGCCCGGCCGCGGCTCGATGTCCTGCCACTCGCCGTCGCGCAGCCGGAACAGACCCCCGTCCCCGACGCCGAAGAACACCCGGGTACGGCACTCGGGGTCCGCGGTGAGCAGCAGACAGCGCAGGCTCGCGGTGTAGTCCTCGGGCTCCACGCCCTGCTCGGCCGCGCTCGCGCGCAGCTTGCCGAGGCTGCGGTCGGTGAGCCGGTGCAGCCCCGACTTCAGGTCGCCGCGCCGGGCGGCGCGGATGTCCTCGGCCAGCCGTCCGTGACTGCGGCCGACGGCACGCCCGATCCACCGGCAGGCCTCGGCGGCCGCCCGGTGCGCGCCGGGGGTGGCACGGGCGCCGGTCGCCATCGCCACCAGGACCAGCGCCTCCTCCCCCGTCCCGAAACGGGCGGTCAGCAGGGCGTCCCGGCGCGGCTCACCCCGGTAGCGCGCGGAGTCCCCGCGCACGGAGACCGCGCGCAGGGTGCTGCTCCCGTACCGCGCCCCGTCCAGGACGCTGTCCGGGACCAGGTCGTCGAGAGCGTCCGCATCGGCCGCCGGAAGCTGGGTGGGTTCGGCGTCGTACGTGGGCGGACCCGAGCCCACATGGGCCACGGAGGGCCGCTCCCGGGGGACGGTGGACGCGGGCGCGGTGGGCACGAGGCCGGCCGGTCCGGAACCGGCGGACGTCGGCGCGACGGGCGGGGCGTCCTGGGAGCGGGAGGAGGAGTCGGCGCGGGCCGGGGCGTGCGGGGCCCAGGTGTCGGGCCGCGCACCGCCCGGGGAGACCGGCGCCGGCGGACGCCCCGCCCCGGCGTCCCGAGGGTCCCCGGCCGGAGCGGGCGGGACCGTGGGCGGCGGGGCGGACGGGGTCGAGGCCGTCGGGGCCGGGGGTGCGCCTCCCCCCGGCGCGGACACGGAACCCCGCGGGCCCCCGGCGCGAAAACCGGGCGGCGTCGGCCCGGGCGGGAAGGCCGCGGGCGGGGCCGGGAGGGCGGGCGCCGAGGGGACGGTGGGGGGTGCTTGTGGGGCGGTGGGTGCCTGTGGGGCGGCCGTAGGCGCGGAGGGGTCGGAAGGCGTCTGCGGGTCCGTGGGCGCGGAGGGGCCGGAAGGCACCTGTGGACCCGTGGGCGCGGAGGGGCCGGTGAGTGTCGGCCGGTCGGCGGCAGCGGGCACGGAGGGGTTCCCGGGCACGGAAGGGCCCGTCGGCGTCGGCCGGTCGGCGTCGGCCCACGGCCGGGCGGATGTCGGCGGAGCGGCGGACCTCGGTGGGGCGGCGGGCCCGGACGGGACGCCGGGCGCGGTCGGGGCGGCAGGCGCACTCGGGACGCCGGGCGTCGACGCGCCGGCACCCGCACCCGCCCACGGACCGGCGGAGGGCGGCGGAGCCGCGGGCCTCGGCGGGTCGACGGGCGTCGACGGGTCCGCGGAGGACCACCGCCCGTCGGACGACGACGCACCGGCACTCCCACCGTCACCGCCATCGGTACCCGCACCGGCACCGGCCCACGGCCCGGCGGACGCGGGCGGTGCCGTGGGGGCCGGCCTCCCGGTGGGAGTCGGTGGAAGCGCGGGCCTCGGCGGGCCGGCGGGCGCGGACGTGTCCGTGGAGGGCCAGGGTCCGGCGGGCGCGGGCGGGGTGAACGGTGCCGGAGGGTCGGCCGGCGGTGGCCCCCAGGGCGCACCTGGGCGTTCCGGGTCGTCCTGGCGCGGTGGGGCCGGGAGCGGCACGGGGGCGGCGCCGCGGCGCGAGGCCCCGTGCCAGGGCCCCGGACCGCCGCCGCGCCGCTCCGGCGGCGCGGGAGGCCCCTCCGCCCGCGGCGATGCGTCACGCTCCGGCGCCCGCGCCCGGGAGACGGAACCCGCCCCGCCGGTGTCGGCCCCGTCGGCGCCGACACCGCCCGGGTCGGTACCGCTCGGGTCCACCCCCACCGTCCCCGCGGCCGACGCGAACCGGTCGTCCAGGGAATCGGGCGCGGTGGCGGGCCCGGTGTCGTGGGTGGAGTCGTCGTACAGCTGCCCCCACCAATCGTCCTCGTGACCGGTGCGGCTCTCCCCCTGCTGGCTCATGCCCCTAATTGTCACCGCGGGAGCCGGTTGAAAACGGGGCATCCGGAAATCCGGCCACCCGGACCGGGCCGCCCGGGACCCCGCCTCCGATATCTCGAACAACGCTGTGGACAAGGGAGGTTGGGGAGGCCGTGGAGAAGACCGCCGGACGATCCCACCCCCCACGGGAGAACCGCCCGGCGGCGCCTGAGTGACCGGCCCCCGCGCGTCGCGGGCCCCGGCGACGGCACGGCCCGGCGACGGCACGGCCCGGCGACGGCACGGCCCGGCGACGCGCGGTCCGTGTCGGCCGGTTCGGCCGGTTCGGACCCGCGCGCGGCCCGCTTCCCTCCGGAGTCCCTGCGGACCCCGGAGCGTTCGCGGACCCTGGAGACTTCGCGGACCCCGGGGATGCTCGGCGATCGCGGGATCGGCTGTGCGGTCCGGCGGACCTCCCCCGGCGGGAACCGGTGCCCCGGTGACGTGAGCTTGGCAGAGGTGCGGGTGCTGCGGCGATGATGGGCGGAGGCGGGTTTGCGCCGTGGCCGGTTTCCGCCACGGTCCGGCCGGAACGGAACACTGGGGAGGGCATCGCCGCATGCTGGGAGCGATAGGTCTGGACGAGGCGCACGAGTCGGCGTACCGGGCGCTGGTGTCCGTGGGCGCCGCGGACGTGACCGATCTCGCGCGCCGGCTCACGCTCGGCGAGTACGACACCGAACGCGCCCTGCGCCGCCTCGAACAGCACGGGCTCGCGGCCCAGTCGTCGGCTCGTCCGGGACGCTGGGTCGCGGCGCCTCCGGGGGTCGCCCTCGGCGCGCTGCTCACCCAGCAGCGGCACGAGCTGGACAAGGCGGAACTGGCGGCCGCGCTGCTCGCCGAGGAGTACCGCGCGCAGGCCACCGAACCCGCCGTGCACGACCTCGTCGAGGTGGTGATCGGCGCGGCGGCGGTCAGCCAGCGGTTCCTGCAGCTCCAGCTCGGCGCGAGCGAGGAGGTGTGCGCGCTGGTCACGGGCACCCCGGTCGCGGTCTCCGGGACGGACAACGACGCGGAGGAGCAGGCGGCCGGACGCGGTGTCCGCTACCGCGTGGTCCTCGAACGCGCCGTCCTCGACGAGCCCACCGGTGTCACCGAGCTGTCCGCCGCGCTCGGGCGCGAGGAGCAGGTGCGGGTGGTCGACAGGGTGCCGACCAAGCTGGTGATCGCCGACCGGACGCTCGCGATGGTGCCGCTCACGGCCCCCGCCTCGCAGCCCGCCGCACTGGTCGTGCACGCCAGCGGGCTGCTGGAACTGCTGTCGGGACTGTTCGAGTCGGTGTGGCGGGAGGCGCTGCCGCTGCGGCTGGGCAGCCGTGGCTTCGTGGAGCAGGGTCCGGACGGACCGGACGGCACCGATCTGGAGATCCTCTCGCTGCTGCTGGCCGGGCTCACCGACGCGAGCGTGGCCAAGCAGCTCGACCTGGGGCTGCGGACCGTGCAGCGCAGGGTGAAGCGGCTGATGGAGCTGACGGCCGTGACGACCCGGCTGCAGCTGGGCTGGCACGCCTACGAGAAGGGCTGGGTGGCCCGGCACTGACCTGCGCCCTCCGGCCCGCTCCGGCACGCTTGTCAGATGGGAGCGTGGGAACTCCTGCTGGTCGGCGTGGTGATCGCGCTCGGCGTCTGCGGAGTGCTGGTGCCCGGTGTGCCGGGGTCGTGGCTCGTCTGGGCCGCGGTCCTGTGGTGGGCGCTCAGCGACCCGCAGCCCCTGGCGTGGGGTGTGCTCGTGGGCGCGACGCTGGTCCTGCTGGTGGCCCAGGCGATCCGCTGGGCGCTGCCGCCCCGGCGGCTCCGCGAGGGCGGTGCCACCCCGCGTACCGGGCTGTACGCGGGCACCGGCGCGCTGCTCGGCTTCGTCCTGTTGCCGGTGGTCGGCGCGCTGCCGGGATTCCTCGGCGGGATCTATCTCCACGAGCGGCTGGGCGTGGGAGGTCATGAGCGGGCGTGGTCGGCGACCCGGACGCTGATGCGGTCCGGCGGCTGGAGCGTGCTGACGGAGCTGTTCGCCTGTCTGCTGATCGCGGGCGTGTGGCTGGGCGCGGTGGTCCGGGGCTGACCCCGTCCGGGCCCGAGGGTCCTCCCGGAGCCGCCAGGGCCTCCAGGGGTTTCCAGAGGCCGCCAACCCCCAGGACTCCCTCACGGCCTCCCAGCTGCCTTCCCGTGCCCCCCGGGCGCCTTCCCCGTGCCCCCGGCCCCTCCCGTGCCCCCCGGGGCCCTCCTAGGGAACGAGGGTGCCCAGATCCACCGTGTCGGCCATCGCGCGCATGCCCGCGTCGTCGAAGTGGAGGTGGTCGCCGGGATCGTAGGCGGGGCGGATGCGGTACGGGTCCGCCGGGTCGCGGACGGCGGCGTCGAAGTCCGCCACCGCGTCGAAGAGGCCGCCCTCGCGGACGAACGCGTTGACCTCCTGCCGGACGGCCTCGCGCGCCGCCGTCCACGCCGGATGGCCGCCGTACGGCGTCATCGTGGCGCCGACGACCCGGATGCCGAGGGCGTGGGCGCGCGTCACGATCCGGCGGTAGGCGTCCTCCAGCGCCCGGGGGTCCCGCTCCTCCGGTGTGCCCTTGATGTCGTTGATCCCCTCCATCACGATCACCGTCCGCACTCCGGCGCGGGAGAACACGTCGGCGTCGAGCCGGTCCAGGGCGCTGGGACCGCTGCCCGCGCGCAGCAGCCGGTTGCCGGAGATCCCCGCGTTGAGGACACCGAGGCGCTGCCGCGGCGGGAGGCCGCTGAGCCGGTCGGCGAGCCGGTCGGGCCAGCGGCGGTTGGTGCCGGGGGTCGAACCGGTCCCGTCGGTGATGGAGTCCCCGAGCGTGACGACGCTGCCCGCGGCGGGGGCGCCCAGGACGTCGACACCGGTCACGTAGTACCAGCTGTGGAGGTCGGTCGTGTACCGGGTGCCGCGCTCGTCGGCGGTCCGATCACCGTCGAGGGCGAGAAAGTTGGTCTGGTGGGCCGAACGGTGGTACGTCGCCGGGCCCGGATCGCCCGGGGTGTGGACGGAGATCAGGAGATCGGCGCCGGCCGGGATCCGCAGGCGGACGGGGTCGCCGACCAGGTCCGTGCCCGGTGGGACGACCGCCGAACCGGCGCCGGCGAAGGTCACCGTGCGCATCGACCCCGGGAAGGCGTCCGGGGGGCCCGCGGGCTCGCCCGGCTCCCGCAAGGCGACGGTGACGGCACCGAGTCGCAGGGGTTCGGTGCCCAGCCGGTTGGAGATCCGGACCCGGACCGCCGTGCCGCCGACGCTCGTGTGCACGACGTTGCGGAACGAGGCGCCGGGCCGGGCGGGGGCGGTGCCGGACGGGGCGGCCTCCCAGGTGCCGGTCCAGTCCAGGCCCCTGGCGGGGGCGCCCGCCGGGGCCGGGCCGATCCCCTCGTCGGCTCTCGCGCACGGTGTGGCGAGGGACAGGACGGTCGCCAGTGCGGCGACAAGATGCCGGGCCATGATCACGCGGGTCATGCGGCATGGCTTCCCCGGCCACCGGCGCCCCCAACGGTATGTCACACCGTCAGCCGCACCCGGAATCAAGGGCATTGGCCCGCGGCACCCGTCCGCCCGCGTTCCCGGGCCCTGGTCCCTCGGTCGGGGCGTGGCGTGCGCCGACGTGCTCGGTCGCCGCCCCGGCCCGGTGCGGCGGGGCCGGACGCGCGGTGCCGACACCCCCGGTGAGATCGAACTCCCCGCCGTCCCCCACGACTTGACCCCTACGGCCCCTACGACCCCTCGGCCCCCGGCTCCGGCTCAGCGAGGAGCCGATCCGTGTCCACCCGTGGCGGATCCGCGGCCGGGGCCCGGACGGCCGCCGTCCCGGCGCTTCTCTCCCCGTGCCGCCGTCTCCCGCTCCATCGCCCTGAGGTGACGCACCGCGTACGAACGCCACGGGCGCCACGCCTCCGGGACCGTCTCGCCGGGCGGCGCCACGTCGGGGTCGCCGAGGGCTCGTGTCCGGATGACGGCGACGGTGTGCGCGTCCAGACCCGGCAGCGCGCGCAGGGTGGCCTCGGCCGCGTCGCGGTCGGCTCCCGCGTCGAGCCGCAGCGTGCCGTCGGCGAGCGCGGCGGTGAGCGTGCCGAGAGGCCCGTCCGGCTCGGCCTCCGCGAGGACGGCCGGCTCGGGGAACAGATGGGTGAGCGTCCCGTGCGGGGCGTCCAGTGCCTTCCCGTAGCGGCGCACCAGCCGCTCCGCCGCCGCCCGCCCCACCAGCGCGCGCACGGCCAGTTCGTCGGGGTCCGCCGCGCCGGGCGAGCGCAGGCCGGGGCGGGCGGCGACGGACGGCGCCAGTCGCGGATCGGCCGCCAGCCGCTCGTCCACCGCGTACGGGTCGGCGTCGAGATCGAACAGCCGCCGCACCCGCTGCACGGCGGTGGTCAGGTCGCGCAGGTCGGTGAGGTGCAGCCGGGTGTCGAGCCAGCCGCCCGGCCGGGACGCCGGGCTGTCCGGGGACTCGTCCACCGCGACCACCCCGGTGCCGTACGGAAGGCGGAGGGTGCGCCGGTAGGTCCGGCGGCCGCGGGTGCCGGTCAGATCCTCCACGCCCTCGACCGTCTCGCGGGCGAGGAGGTCGAAGACGGCCGTCGACCGGTACGGCCCCCGGTGGGCGAGGCGCAGCGGGACCCCGGCGGCCGGGACGTCCTCGCGCGGCGTGCGGGACCCCGCGCGCGAGGCCGTGGCGCGCAGGGCGCTGGGGGTGGAGGCGTACACCGCGCGGACGGTGTCGTTGAACTGCCGGACGCTGGCGAACCCGGCCGCGAACGCGATCTCCGTGACCGGCAGTCCGGTGGTCTGCAGCAGGACCCGGGCGGTGTGGGCCCGCTGGGCGCGGGCCAGCGCGACGGGGCCCGCGCCGACCTCGGCGGTGAGCTGCCGCTGTACCTGCCGGGTGCTGTACCCCAGCCGTGCGGCGAGGCCGCCGACACCCTCGCGGTCCACCACCCCGTCACCGATCAGCCGCATGGCGCGCGCCACGACGTCGGCGCGCACGTTCCACTCCGCGGAGCCCGGCACCGCGTCCGGGCGGCATCGGCGGCAGGCCCGGAACCCTGAGCGCTGGGCGGCCGCGGCGGTCGTGTAGTACCGCACGTTCCGCCGCTTCGGTGTCACCGCCGGACAGCTCGGCCGGCAGTAGATCCCGGTCGTCTCCACGGCGAAGAAGAACTCCCCGTCGAACCGGGCGTCCCTGCTCCGCACGGCCTCGTACCTGGTCTCTTCGTCGATCACGCGTTCCAGTGTGCGGGGTGGCTGCCGCCCGGGCCGGCGGAAATCGGACGTGACGTCCGTCGCCGCACCGGAGGCCGCCGCCCCCGGACCCCGGCGTCGGCCTGAACGGCTTCGTCCTCAAACGCCGGACGGGCTGAAACACCCGACCGGGCCGTCCCCCTCTGAGTGCGGGCCCGCACACCACCACCCGTCCGGCCCGTGAGTCCGAGCACGGGCGCACACCACCAGCCCGTGGGGCGCGTGAGGACGAGCACGCACGCACACCACCAGCCCGTCCGGCCGGTGGGTCTGAGCACCGGCGCGCACCATCAGCCCGTCCGGCGTTTGAGGACGAGCCCTTCGGGCGAAGGCGGGGGTCCAGGGGGCGCAGCGCCCCTGGCGGGGGGTCCGGGGGGCGGAGCCCCCAGGGGAGGCGGGACACAACCCACCTCCCCCTGGTCAGACCCAGTGTCAACGACCCCGTTTGGCCTCCATCGCCGCCTTCCCCTCCGCCCCCCGCCGCTTCCAGTCCCGGCGGATCTCCGCCCGCAGCCGGGCGTCGGTCTTCGCGACGATGCGCTGGTTCTCGCGGAGGAGCTTGCGGTAGCTGTCGAGGCGTCGTTCGGGCAGGGCGCCGGAGTCGAGGGCGTCGAGGACGGCGCAGCCGGGCTCCGCGACATGCGCGCAGTCGTGGAAGCGGCAGTCCGCGGCGAGTTCCTCGATCTCCGCGAAGACCTGTCCGACGCCGGACTCGGCGTCCCACAGGCCGACGCCGCGCAGGCCGGGTGTGTCGATGAGGACTCCGCCGCCGGGGAGGGCGAGAAGGTTGCGGGTCGTCGTGGTGTGGCGGCCCTTGCCGTCGACATCGCGTGCGGCCTGCACATCCATCACGTCCTCGCCGATCAGGGCGTTGGCGAGGGTCGACTTGCCCGCGCCGGACTGTCCGAGGAGCACGGTGGTGCCGCCGGACAGGACGGCCGCCAGCACGTCGAGCCCGTCCCCGGTGGTGGCGCTCACCGGGATCACGGCGACCCCCGGCGCGGTGGTCTCCACGTCCTGGACGAGGTGACCGAGGGTCACGGGGTCGGGCACGAGGTCGGCCTTGGTGAGGACGACGACCGGTTGCGCGCCGGACTCCCAGGCGAGCGCGAGGAAGCGTTCGATGCGGCCGAGTTCGAGTTCCAGGGCGAGCGACACGGCGACGACGGCGTGGTCGACGTTGGCCGCGAGGATCTGTCCCTCGGAGCGCTTGGAGGAGGTGGAGCGCACGAAGGCGGTACGACGGGGCAGATATGTGCGTACGTAGCGCGGGTTGCCGCCGGGTTCGACGGCGACCCAGTCACCGGTGCACACGACCCGCATCGGATCGTGCGGGGTCACGAACGCGGTGTCCGCGCGCAGCACACCGTCGGCGGTGACCACGTCGCACTGCCCGCGGTCGACACGGACGACACGTCCGGCCAGCAGCCCTTCGGCCGCGTACGGGGCGAACTCGCCGGCCCAGGCGTCGTCCCAGCCATAGGGCTGGAGGGGGTGTACGGGGGGAAAAGCGGAGGAAGTCAAGGGAGACCCTTCACAAGGGCGGCCCCGGCGCGCGCACTCGGGCGCGAAGAAAGCGGAAGGTCAGCCGGCGGCCACGGAGGTGGACTTGATGAACTTCTGGATGCGGGCAGCGCCCATCTCAGTGACAGCCATCGGTCACACCTCCTTCATCGCTCAGGCCTGGGACGGCGGCCGACGGCCACCGCGTGAAGCGATCTTCACCTTACGAGAGAGCCGGTTCCCGGCGCCACCGGTTTTCCGCGCCCCCGCGCGGCACCGGTTCTCCCCTCCCCCGCGCGGCACCGGGCCGGCCCACGCGGCCACGGGCCGGACAGCCGGGAACGTGCCGCACCGGCGGCCTCTCGACGGACGCCCCCTCGCCGGGCCCCCGTCAGCCGACCGCTTGCATCCCCCGACGGCCCGCAGCCCGACCGTCCTCGCCCCGACCGCCCGCGCCCCCACCACCCGCGTCTCGGTCACCCGCGTCTCGGTCACCCGCGCCTCGGTCACCCGCGCTCAATTCCCGTCCGCGCACCTGCCGTTGTTCAGGGTGAAGTCGTGCGGCGCGGAGTTCTTGCCGGTCCAGGAGCCGAGGAAGCCGAAGGCGAAGGTGCCGTTCGCCGCGACGGACCTGTCGTAGTCGGCCGCGGTGGCGGTGACCCTGGCGCCGTCCTGGGCGGCGGTGGCGTCCCACATCTGGCCGACGCGCTGTCCGTCGTCGAAGCTCCAGCCGAGCCGCCAGCCGTCGAGGGCCTCGGCCGAGGTCACGGTGACGGTGGCCTGGAACCCGTCCGGCCACTCGTTGACGATCTCGTACTTCACCGCGCAGTCCGCCGACGCGCTCTTGGTGGCGTGCGCCGGGCGGTCCGACGTGTCCGCGGGCTCGGAGGACTCCCCCTGGGCCTCCGGGTCGGAGCCGGCCTCCGGCCGTGCCGTCGAGGCCGCGGTGGCCGTGGCGGTGGCGGGCGTGTCCGAGGTGGTCACCGGCGGGGAGGGCACCGGCTCCGCCACCGGCTGCCGTTCGCCCGGCACGCCGTTCGTCGGCGTGTCACCGTCGGGCGAACCGCCGAAGGGCATCAGGGAGACCGCCAGCGCCAGCGCCGACACGACGACGGCCGCCACCAGGATCCCGGTCCGGCCGATCCGGGGCCGGTCCGCCCCGCCCTCGGCCAGACCCGTGTCCACAGCCGCGTCGGTACGGCCGCCGGTCAGGCCCGCCTCCGCGGCCCGGCGCCGCCGTTCGAGGTAGGCGAGGCCGCCCCAGCCGATCACCCCGCCCGAGATCGCCGCGGGCAGCCCGCCGCCGTGCGGCCGCAGGCAGGCCGCGGCCTCCGCGCACCCCACGCAGCGCGCGAGGTGCCGCGAGAGGTCCTCGGGCGTCTCGGCGCCGGGCGAGCGGGTCACGGCGTCCAGGAGCCGCGCGTAGCTGCGGCAGTCGGCGTCCATCGGGGTGTCGAGGTGGTTGCGATGGCAACGGTCCCGGAACAGCGCCCGCACCTGGGCGAGTTCGGTGGTCACGGTCCCGGGGTCCAGGCCGAGCCGCCGGGCCACGGCGGGCAGCGGCAGCGACTCGACCTCGGCCAGCCACAGCAGGGCGGCGTCCGGCTCCTGCATGTCCTGCAGGCCCCGCAGCGCGACGGGGCGGTGCAGCGGCGGCCCGGTGTAGCGCGCCGCCTTCTCGGAGTTGAGCCACAGCCGCAGGTCGGGGTCGAGCCGGTGGCCCAGTCCGCCCGCCTCCCAGGCGGCGGCAGCGGCGCGGACCGAGGTGAGCAGCAGCGGGATGCGGGGCAGCCTGAGCGCTCTGCGCCCGGTGCCGGTGCTCTTCGACGCCGCGGTGGCGGCGCGCAGTTCGGTGATGCCGTGGGTGAAGGCCTCGGTCGCCAGTTGCGTGGCCGAGGCCGAGCCGGACGTGCACAGATCGGCGTACGACAGGACCGCGTCCCAGCACTCCGAGAGCAGCGCGGCCTCGGCGGCGTCCTGGGGGGTCGGCAGGTCAGGCATGGGGGGCTCCTGCATCAACTGCTTCCATGTGCTACGTCAAAGAACGCGAACGCCAACTCATCTTCACTGCGCGAGAGTTGGCGTCCATCTCAACGACGGAGGCCCGAGCCTTTCACGGGTTCCACACAACTGACAAGCGAGGCATTCGATTCGCGCGGCAAGCGGTTGCGGCGCCGTCGGTGACAGCCCTCGGGCCGTGTGCGGTGGCACCCTCCGGGTACGCCGGAAGGCCTCCCTCCCGTAGAAACGGGAGGGAGGCCCGGACGTCTCGGCGCCGGCCGGTCCTCAGGAAGCCGCGGGGCCGCTCGCGTCCGTCGCGGCGGGTTCCGGCGCGGGTTCCACCGCGGGAAGGCTGTCCATGAAGGAGCTGACCGAGAAGACCGCGTTGCCGGGGCCGGGCGGGCCGTATCCGGGCGGGGAGGCCAGTCCGAAGTCGTCCATCGTGGCGCGGTAGGCCTCCAGCAGCCGGATGTGGTACTCCAGCGGCGCGCCCTGCGGGTTGGCCTTGCCGAGCGGGGTCGTGGGCTCCGGGCACCAGGTGGTGAACCGCGGGGTGATCCCCTGCGACATGAAGAAGCGCAGCCCCTCGGTGGTGGACGCGATCGCCTCGTCGACGGTCTTGAAGCCGAACGGCTCCGCCATCTCCACGCCCGCGACGAAGTTGGGGATCACGTTGCGCGCGCCGAAGATCTCGGCCGAGTCCAGGATCCGCCTGTGCCACTCGTCACGGCCGACGTAGCGCTCCTTGCCGGGGCAGTGCAGCTTGAACAGGTACTCGTCCCACACCTCGTAGTTGGGGTGGTAGATCTGCACGCCGTAGTCCTTGAAGCGCTGCACGTCGCCCTTCGGCAGCGCCTGGGCCACGACCTTGCCGATCCAGCGGCCCGGGAAGCGCTCCTCGATGGCCTTGGCGTAGTGGCCGTAGAAGTCGGCCTCGTCCCGGCCGGCGACGGTCTTGGTGATCGCGCCGCCGGTGAGGGTGTAGGCGGTGGAGGTCTTCGCGGTGTCGTACCGGTCGATGATCTCCAGCGCCTCCAGGACCTCCTCCACGTCCTTGACGCCGGTGTAGGGCCGGCCGGCGGCCTTGTGCTGGCGCCAGTTGTGGTTGATGTCGCAGTACTGGCACTCCTCCTTGGCGCCGAAGTACTGGCAGACACGGAAGACGGTGAGGTAGATCAGGTAGCCCCACTGGATGGTGGGGGCCACCTCCATCACGGACTTCCCGTTGGAGAGGGTGTGCCGGTAGTACTCGGGCATCGGCGGCACCCCGACGTCGGCGATCCGGCCGCCGTCCAGATAGAGCCCGAGCAGTCCCGCCTCGTCGGCGGCCACCCGGTAGGGCGAGGCAGGGTTCACGCGGACGGAGACGACGGTCCTGCGCAGGTCGTACGGGCCGCCCGTGAGGATGATCTCCTCGGGCGGCCGGCGCAGCGCGGCCTCGCCCAGCTCGGGCAGGGTGCCGTGGTCGAAGGAGAAGATGAAGTACGACTTCGGCTTGACGTCACCGCTCTCGTTGTCGCTCAGCGCGGAGGGATCGAAGGCGACTCCGCCCCGGAGCAGGTCCTCCTTGAAGACGGCTTCCCTCGGTACGTGCGGGAACCGCTCCATCAGATCCTCGACCAGCGCGGTGCGGCTGCCGCCCATCCCGTTCTCCTCGCTCCCGGCTCGCTCCGAGCCCCGTGGCTCGACTCCTCACGGTATGCCCCCGCTCGTGCGTCAGCCGTGCCGGGTCCCCTCACGGCGCGCGATGTGCGCGGGCGGCCGCAGTCCGGGCGGCAGCAGTGGGTCGGGGTCGGGCGCGCCCCAGACCGTCGTGAGCGGCAGCGTCCCGGCCCAGAGTCCGAGCTCCGCGTCCGGGCCGTCGCCGTCGCCCGGCGCGCCCGTACGGATCTTCACGGAGGCCTCCTCCAGGGAGAGGGCGAGGAGGGTGGTCGCGGCCAGTTCCCTGCGGCTGGGGCGGCGGGCGTAGTCCCACTGGCCCGGAGCCGAGTGCTCGCTGAGCAGGCGCAGCCCCTCCGTCTTCTCGGCCGGGTCGGTGACCTTGCGCGGTACGCCGTGGATCATGGCGCTCCGGTAGTTCACCCCGTGCTCGAACACCGACCGCGCCAGGACGACCCCGTCGACGTGGGTGACGGTCACGCAGACCGGAGTCCCCGCCGCCAGGCTCCGGCTGGCGACCGAGCCGTGCACGTACAGCGACTCCGCGTCCCGCCCGTAGACCGTCGGCACCACCACCGGCCGGCCCTCGACGACCACGCCCAGGTGGCAGACGAACCCCGCGTCCAGGATCGCGTCGAGTTCGCCCCTGTCCAGGGAGCCCTGCTCGCGCAGCCGACGGTGGCGGGTGAGGTCGGTCTCGGGCAGCGCATGGTGGACCATGTGTCGCATGCTACCGATAGCGTCGAGACCGGACCAGGATTCGACGGAATCGGTACCCGCACAAGCCTCGGGCGACTAGATCGGTCGTCACCGGTCCTGGCGCGTCCGTCCCTCCCGTCGGCCCCGTCGATCCCTTCGGCCCCGTCGCCTGTCGCCCCTGTCGGCCTTGCCGATTCCGGTGACGCCGCCGTCGTCGCCGTCGTGCGCCCTCACGCCATCCGGCCGAGCTCCCGCGCGTCCACGCGGAACTCCGGTTCCCGGCCGGAGACCAGCAGCTCCGCCTCGTCGGCGACCACCAGGCCGAGCCGGGCCAGCTCGTTGCCCTGGGAGCCCGCGAGGTGCGGGGTGACGAAGGCGTTCGGAAGGTCGTAGAGCGGGGAGTCCGGCGGGAGCGGCTCCGGATCGGTCACGTCGAGGACCGCCGCGAGCCGGCCGTTCCGCAGCTCCTCGATCAGCGCGTCGTGGTCGACGAGCGAGCCGCGCGCGGTGTTGACGAGCACCGATCCGTCGGGCATGAGGGCGAGTTCGCGGCGTCCGATCAGATGCCGCGTCTCGGCGGTCTGCGGTGCGTGGACACTGACGACGTCGCTGCCTCCGAGCAGGGCGTCGAGCGGCAGCAGCGGGACCCCGAGGGCGGCGGCCCCGGCCTCGTCGACGTACGGGTCGGCCAGGCTCACCCGCAGATCGAGGGGCCGCAGCAGTTCGATGAGGCGGCGCCCGGTGCGCGAGGCCCCGATGACGCCGACGCGGCGGCCGAAGTTGCCGATGCCGGGGACGACCCCCTGGTGCGGGAAGACCCGCTCGGTGCGCAGGCGGTCCCGATGGGTGAGGACGTCCTTGCCCGCGAGCAGGATCATGGCGAGCGTGTACTCGGCGACGGGCAGCGCGTTGGCCCCGGCCGCCGACGACACGACGAGCCCCCGCTCCCAGACGGCGGGCGTGACGAAACCCTTCACCGAGCCCGCGGCGTGCAGCACCGCGCGCAGCTTCGGCGCCGCGTCCAGCGCGGCCGCGTCCAGCGGCGGGCACCCCCAGCCGCTGATCAGGATCTCGGTCGCGGCCAGCGCCTCGCGGACGGCGGGCCGGGTGAAGTCCTCGGCGACCAGCGCCGGATCGATGTCGACGAGGTCCCGCAGCCGGGCCAGTACGTGCGGCGGGAAGATCCGCGGCACGTTCTCCGCTGTCATGGCGAACATCGCGACGGGACGCTCGGACGGGGCGGGGGGTTCGGACGGGGCGGGGCGCTCGGACAAGGAGTCGGCCTTCCGGCTCGGCAGCCTCGGGGGAAAGCGTTCTCCACGTTAGGCGGCGCCGCGTGAGAGGGTCAATGGACGGGCCGCCGGGACGCCCGGGGCGACCAGGTAGTTTCCAGCAGTGGCCACCGCGCACCGCACGGCCACGGACCACGATCTCCCGGGGAGGGACGACAGGGATGACCAAGCCCCTGACCAACTGGGCCGGCAACATCACGTACACCGCCGAGGAACTGCACCGGCCGCAGTCGCCCGACGCGCTAGCGGCCCTGGTCGCGAAGAGCGCCCGGGTACGGGTCCTGGGCAGCGGACACTCCTTCAACGAGATCGCCGACCCGGGCCCGGACGGCGTCCTGCTCTCGCTGGCCGCGCTGCCCCCGGTCGTCGACGTCGACACGGCGGCCCGTACGGTCCGGGTCGCCGGCGGCGTCCGGTACGCCGAGCTGGCGCGCCGGGTCCACGAGCACGGGCTCGCCCTGCACAACATGGCCTCGCTGCCGCACATCTCGGTGGCGGGATCCGTGGCGACCGGCACGCACGGCTCCGGCATCGGCAACGGCTCGCTCGCCTCGGCGGTCCGCGAGGTGGAACTGGTCACGGCCGACGGCTCGGTCCTGGCCATCGGCCGCGGGGACGCGGGCTTCGACGGGGCGGTGACCTCCCTCGGCGCGCTCGGCGTCGTCACCGCGCTCACCCTCGACCTGGAACCGGACTTCGGGGTGAGCCAGCACGTGTTCACCGAACTCCCCGAGGACGGGCTGGACTTCGAGGCGGTGGCGGCGGCCGCGTACAGCGTGAGCCTGTTCACCGACTGGAGGCGGCCGGGCTTCCGGCAGGCGTGGCTGAAGCGGCGCACCGACCAGCCGGCGGCGGACTTCCCGTGGGGGACGCCCGCCACCGAGGCCGTGCACCCGGTCCCGGGCATGCCCGCCGGGAACTGCACCCGGCAGTTCGGCGTCCCGGGCCCCTGGCACGAGCGACTGCCGCACTTCCGGGCGGAGTTCACCCCCAGCAGCGGGTCCGAGCTGCAGTCGGAGTACCTGCTGCCGCGCGCCGACGCGGCCGAGGCGCTGCGCGCGCTCGACGGCGTGCGCGGTGCCGTCGCCCCGCTGCTGCAGATCTGCGAGGTGCGGACGGTGGCCGCGGACCGGCAGTGGCTGAGCCCCGCCTACGGACGGGACACCGTGGCCCTGCACTTCACCTGGGTCGACGACACGGCGGCCGTGCTGCCGGTGGTCCGCGAGGTCGAGGCGGCGCTGGAGCCGTTCGCTCCGCGGCCGCACTGGGGCAAGGTGTTCACCGTGCCGTCGGACGTGCTGCGCGGGCGCTATCCGCGGCTGGACGACTTCCGGGCGCTGGTCCGCGCGACGGACCCGGCGGGCAAGTTCGCCAACGCCTTCGTGTCGGACTTCCTCCACCCCGTTTCCTGACCCCTTGCCGAACGTCCTTCCCCGGCCGTAGCGTTGCGCCGCCGTCCGGGGCCCCCGCGCACCGTCCCGGACCCGTTCCGGGCGACCCGGTCTGGCTGGGCGCCGCCGCCTTCGCCCTGGAAGGGGCGCTCGACACCGTGGGGCCCCGGCCCGCGCGCGGCAGAACCGCCGCGCGCCGCTCCGTCCCCGCCGAGTCCGCCGCCGTGCCGTCCGTCCGCACGCCGCCGGTCCCCGCGCGACCCGTCCTCGTGCAGGGCCGCACCGCGCCGCCGTCCTGACGCCGGAAGGGAGGCTCCCCGCCACACCGCTCCGTCCGTCCCCGCCCCCGCCGCCCGTGCGCCTCCGCCCCCGGCACCGGCCGGTGCCGGTTTCGCGCGGACCCGCGTGCGGGGCCGACCCAGGAGAGCCATGTCCTTCCGCACCCCGCCCAGGCCCCCGGCCGCCCACGGCCCGGGGACCCCTCCGTCCGGCATCGCCCACGTCGAGGACGTCTCACCCGGGAGCGGGGCCCTGCCCCCACGCGCCCGTGGCACGTCCTCGGACGCCGTCTCCCTCTCGCTGAACGGGAACTGGCTCTTCCGGCTGTCCCCCACGGCCGACGCGCGGGACGACTCCTTCGCGGCGGCGCGCTACGACGCCGGGGACTGGGACCGCGTCGACGTGCCCGGCCACTGGGTGCTCCAGGGACACGGCGCGCCCGTCTACACCAACCACCGCTACCCGTTCCCGGTCGACCCGCCGCGGGTGCCGACCGAGAACCCGACCGGCGACCATCTGCGCGCCTTCGACCTACCGTCCGGGTGGCCCCCCGGCGGCGACGCGGTGCTGCGCTTCGACGGCGTCGAGTCCTGCGCCCGGGTCTGGCTGAACGGCACGCACGTCGGGGAGTTCAAGGGCTCGCGGCTGCCGCACGAGTTCGCGGTGGGGCCGCTGCTCGAACCCACCGGCAACGTGCTGGCCGTCCGGGTCCACCAGTGGTCGGCGGGCTCCTATCTGGAGGACCAGGACCAGTGGTGGCTGCCGGGCATCTTCCGTGACGTCACGCTGCTGCACCGTCCTGCGGACGCGGTGCTCGACTTCTTCGTGCACGCCTCGTACGACCACGGCACGGGCACCGGGACCCTGCGCGTCGACTCCGACGTGGACGGGCGGGTCACCGTGCCCGCCCTCGGCATCGACATCGCGACGGGCGAGTCCGCGACCGTGCCGGTCCGGCCGTGGACCGCGGAGACACCGCGGTTGTACGACGGGGTGCTCGCGACCGGCGGCGAGCGCGTCGGCCTGCGGATCGGCTTCCGCACGGTCGCACTGGAGGACGGCCTGATCAAGGTCAACGGCCGGGCGGTCCTCTTCCGGGGCGTCAACCGGCACGAGTGGCATCCGGAGCGCGGCCGGGCCCTGGACCCGGAGACCATGCGCGCCGACGTGCTGCTCATGAAACGGCACAACATCAACGCCGTCCGCACCGCGCACTACCCGCCGCACCCCGCCTTCCTCGATCTGTGCGACGAGCTGGGCCTGTGGGTGATCGACGAGTGCGACCTGGAGACCCACGGTTTCGTGGCGCGGGCCTGGCACGACAACCCGGCCGACGACGACCGCTGGACCCCTGCCCTGCTCGACCGCGCGTCCCGCATGGTGGAGCGGGACAAGAACCACCCCTCGGTCGTGATCTGGTCGCTCGGCAACGAGGCAGGCACCGGGCGCGGACTCACCACGATGGCCCAGTGGATCCGCGGCCGGGACCGCTCGCGGCTCATCCACTACGAGGGCGACCACGACTGCCGGGACACGGACGTGTACACCCGGATGTACACCGCCCACGACGAGGTCGAACGGATCGGCCGGGGCCTGGACGGCGGCCCGCCGGAGCGGCGCCGGCTTCCCTTCCTCCTGTGCGAGTACGGCCACGCCATGGGCAACGGCCCCGGCGGACTCGCCGACTACCAGCGGCTGTTCGCCGCCCACGACCGCCTCCAGGGCGGCTTCGTCTGGGAGTGGATCGACCACGGGATCAAGGACGAGCGGTACGGGTTCGCGTACGGCGGTGACTTCGGCGAGGAGCTGCACGACGGGAACTTCGTCTGCGACGGACTGCTCTTCCCCGACCGCACGCCCTCGCCCGGACTCGTCGAGTACAAGAAGGTCATCGAACCGGTCCGGATCGACGGAGACGCCGCGGACGGCACCGTGCGGATCACCAACGCCCACGACTTCGCGGACCTCTCCGCACTCGCCTTCGTCTGGTCGTTCCAGGCCGACGGCGAGACCGTCGTGTCGGGGCCGCTGACGGTACCCGCCCTGCCGCCGGACGGGTCGGCCGTGGTGGGACTGCCGCGGCGGCCCGTCCACGGCTGGGGCGCCGAGACCGCGTGGACGGTACGGGCGCTGCTGGCGGCGGACACGGCCTGGGCGCCGAAGGGACACGAGGTGGCCTGGACCCGGGTCCCGGTCGCCGCGCGCGCACCGGTCGCCCTCGCCGCCGGCGAGCGGCCCGTGCCGGACGGCGGCCTGATCACCCTCGGTCCGGGCACCTTCGACGCCCGTACGGGCGCGCTGCGTTCGGTCGGCGGGGTCGGGATCACCGGTCTGCGCCTGGACGTGTGGCGGGCGACGACCGACAACGACGACGGCGCCGACTGGCAGCCGGATCCGCGCCTCGGCCCGCTCTGGCGGGGGCTGGGGCTGCACCGGATGCGGCACCGTCTGGAGGCGGTGGAGCCCGGCGACGACGCCCTGACCGTACGGACCCGGGTGGCGCCCGCGGCGGCACGCTCGGCCCTGCGCACGGCGTACCGGTGGACGTCCGACGGGACCCGGCTGCGGCTGACCGTGTCGGTGACGCCGGAGGGCGACTGGCCCCTGCCGCTGCCCCGCCTCGGGGTCCGGCTGGGGCTCGCGGGCACGGCCGACCGGGTGCGGTGGTTCGGCGGGGGCCCCGGCGAGGGCTACCCCGACACGCGATCCGGTTGCCTGGTGGCCCGTTGGGAGTCGACCGTCGACGGGCTCCAGACGCCGTACGTCCGTCCGCAGGAGAACGGCGCCCGCCCCGACGTCCGCTGGGCGGAGATCGGCGGCCTGCGGATCGACGGGGAGCCGGAGTTCTGGTTCACCGCGCGCCGCTGGACGTCGGAACAGCTCGACGCGGCCCGGCATCTCACGGACCTGACGGCGGGCGACACCGTGTGGGTCAATCTGGACCACGGCCAGCAGGGCATCGGCTCCCAGTCGTGCGGCCCCGGAGTGCTACCGGGATACCGACTGCGGGCCGCTCCGGCCGAGTTCACCTTCTTCTTCATGACGACGACGGACGGCTGACCCCGGCGCGGGGGCCCGGGACCGTCCCCGTCCCCGCGGCCGGTCGGTACGGCACGGGACCGACCGGGCCCGCACGAGACGCGGCCGCGTGATGGGCTTCCCGAACAGCCTGGAGGGCGACCGGAGTTCAGGTGTTGGCCCCCCGCGCGGCCACCCGCCACCGGTCGAGTTCCACTCCCCCGCGGGCGATCAGCAGTTCGTCGGCGAGGTTCACCGGGGTGCAGACGTGGTGGGGGACCAGGGCGAGGACCGACCCGAGGGCGGGGGCGGGAACCCCCTCGGGCAGGCGCACCACCGCGTGGTGCTCCCAGAGGGCGGTGACGACGGCGTCCGGATACCGCGGCAGGTAGCCGTGCCCGGTCACCCACGGCGAACGGTCGCTGCCGAGGACCTTGCTGCCCGCGTCCAGGACGAGCCGGCCCGGAGCGGGCCGGCTGATGACGGTCGTGGCGACGCAGAGGGCCAGGTCGTCGGCGGTGCAGGTGCCGATCGCCAGTTGCTGGGCGTCGTTGAACACGTAGACACCGGGCCGGAGTTCACCGACCGGTCCGGGTCTGCGATGGGCGGCCGTCGGGGTGGAGCCGCCGCTCAGCACCTCGGCCCGAAGACCCCGCTCCCGCAGCGACTCCGCGGCCTCCGCGAGCGCCCGTTCCTCGTCCCGGGCCGCCCGTTCGCGGGCTCCGGGATCATGGTCGTAGCCCTGGCCGGGGAACGTGAACGCCCCCACCACCAGCAGACCGGCCTCCGCGGCCGCCTCGGCCACACGGCCCGCGTCGGCGGCCGGCACCCCGGTCCGGCCCGCCCCGCAGTCCACCTCGACCAGCACCTCCACCCGGCGGTCGCTGCCGCGCACCGCGTCCGCGAGCCTGCGTACCGCCTGCGCCGAGTCCGCGCCGACCCGCAACGCGACCTTGTCGGCCAGCCGGTGCAGGCGGCGCGCCTTGCCCGCGTCCAGCCAGAGCGGATAGGCGACGAACAGGTCGTCCACGCCGGCCGCGGCGAGCGCCTCCGCCTCGCTCAGGGTCGCCACCGACAACCCGACCGCTCCCGCGCGCAGTTGACGCCCCGCGATCTCCGCGCACTTGTGGCTCTTGGCGTGCGGCCGGAGGGCGAACCCACCGGTCCTGGCCGCCTGGGCCATCCGTGCGATGTTCCGGTCCAGCACGTCCGCGTCGACGACCAGGACCGGCGTGACAAGCCCCTCGGGCAACTGTTCCACCACCACACCAGCCTCCCACTCCCCACACGGCTGTGTATATTTGGCGAAACCCGGACCCTCGCCGCGATGCCGGCACCGAGTGCCGGAAACGGGCCGAAACCGTGCGGAGCGACTCGGGTACCGCGCAACGAGCCCCGGGCGTACGCGAGTCCGGGCACGGCGCCCATGACGTCCCCGTCGCCCTCCCCCTCCCGGCCGCCGAGACCGCCGCCCACGGCATGCTCGGACCCGGACCGGGCCCGGAGGCGGTTCGGCGGCCGCGGCACCTCCAGGGGCGTACGGCCGGAAGGGAGCGGGCGCCGGACGGCCCGTGCCCGGCACTGACTTTGACACGCAATCACGTACGTATGCACGCACTGGCCACGGACCACGGAGGACCCCTTCCATGCCTGATCGCCGATCCCGTCACGACGTGCGCGGCAGCGGGCCCGTACTCCTGGTCCTACCGGGCGGAGCCGGTCACCCCATGGGGCTGGAGGGCGCGACCGAGCGCCTCGCCGAACGGTTCACCGTGGTGACCTTCGACCCACTCGGACTGTCCGCCGGCCCGCTCGACGGCCCGGTCGGCGAGCAGCGCGTGGAGGAGTGGGGCGACGGTGCCCACGCTCTCCTCGGTTCGCTGCTTCCGGACGGCGAGAGCCCGTACGTCTTCGGCAGCAGCTCCGGCGGCATCGTCGCCCTGGACCTGCTGTCCCGGCACCCGCGGCGGCTGCGGCACGTGATCGCCCACGAGCCGCCCAGCCTGGCCGTGCTGCCCGACGCCGCGGAGCAGCGGGCGATGATCGCCGAGGTGGCGGAGACCGGCCGCACGCGGGGCCTCGGTGCCGCGATGAGCCGCCTCCAGGCCGGGCTGCTGGGCCATGCGTGGGAGGGGCCGCCCACACCGGTCCCCGCGGTGGACCCGGACACCCCCATGGGCGTCTTCCTCACCCGCGTGCTGGAGCCCTTCACCGGCCACAGCCCGGACCTGCCCGCCCTGAAGTCCCGTGCCGCCCGGCTCACCCTCGGTGCCGGACACGACTCGCGGGGCCAACTCCCGCACCGTACGGCCGTCTTGCTGGCGGAGCTCAGCGGTGGCGGCTTCGCCGGGTTCCCCGGAGGGCACCTCGGTGTCGTCGAACACCCCGTGGAATTCGCGGACCGGCTCGCCGGCCTCCTCACCGGGTCCGAGGCGGTCTGACGGTCCTCCCCTCACCGGCCGGCGGCCGGCCTGCTGAACGCCTGCACCGCGTCGTACGTCGGCGCCGTGCCCCGCGCGGGCCGGCCGGCCCGGATGTCGCCGACCGCGTCGAGGACCGCGCCCAGCGCCCGCCGGTAGAGGAACGAGCCGAGGCTGACCCGGCGTACGCCGAGGTCGACGAGGTGGGCGACGGACGGTCCGGAGGGTGAGTAGAGGATGTTGAGCGGCACGTCGAGGCTCTTCACGAGGGCGGCGATCCGGGCGGGATCGGTCAGGCCGGGCACGAACACGCCGTCGGCGCCCGCCTGTCGGTAGAGATCGAGCCGGCGGTGTGTCTCCCGCGCGTCCCGGGCGTCGCCGAGCCAGTGGGTGTCGGTGCGGGCGTTGACGAAGAGGTCCGGTGCGGCGGCCTTGACCGCCGTGATCTTCGCGGCGTGCTCCTCGGCCGGGCCGAGCCCGTCCTCCAGGTTGACCCCGGCGACGCCCGCGGCGGCCAGTTCGCGCGCCGTCGCGGCGACCTCGTCCGGGTCCGGTCCGAAGCCGTCCTCGGCGTCCACGGACAACAGGTACGGTCCGGTGGCGAGCCGCCGGGCCAGCCGGACCGTCAGGTCCCTGGTCGCCGCCGCGCCGTCCGGCAGCCCGGCCGCGGCGGCCACCCCGAGACTCGTCGTCCCGATCGCCTCGAAGCCCTCGGCGGCGAGAAGAGCGGCCGAGGCGTGGTCCCACGCGTTGGGCAGGAGCAGCGGGGCGCCGGTGCGGTGGAGCGCGGCGAAGCGGCCCGGGCCGGAGGCGGGACGCACGGTTCCCGGGGCGGAGCGCTCGGGTTCACCGGTGCCCCGGACCGCCGGACGGGGAGGACGTGCCTGGTCGGCGTTCATGTTCCCCACGCTAGGGGCACGACTCTTCGGCACCGGCCGAACCGTGCGGGCCCTCGCGCGTGCGGACCGGCGGTCACCGGGGCGCCACCGACCACGAGGCCGCCGGGGAGCTCCCGTCCACGGCGCCGAAGCGGAACCGCGCCGACGGACCGGCGGCCCAGCTCACGCACACGTCGTACGTGTCCTCCACCGTCACGGACACCAGCTCGGCGAGGGGGCGCGGGCCGGGTTCGGCGGTGAGGCGGGCGAGGGCGACGAAGAGGGTGGCGTCGGCGCCCACCACACCCGTCCCCACCACACCCGTCCCTTCCGTGTCCGTGCCGGTCGCCTCCGTGTCCGTGTCCGTGCTGCTGCTCTCCTCCGACAGGCCGTGCAGGGGCAGGAGTTCGGACCGGGCCGCGCCGTCGTGCGGCCAGCCCGTCACCCGTACCGGTGTGCCGGGGGCCGCGCCCGCCACCAGGTGCGCCCGCACCTCGGCCGCGCCGTGCGCGACGACCAGGCTCGTGACCCGGACGCCGTCCCCGTTCGTGTGCCGGGACGCGGCCCAGCCGCTCCCGGCGCCCAGCGGTTCGATGTGCGTACGGCTCGGATCACCGCCGACGGACACACTGTTGTCGCGGGGCGGGTCGTCGGCGGCCGGGGTGCTGTCCCCGGGCGGCTCCGCGGGCCATGTCACCGTCGAGTAGGCGAGCCGCGTGTAGTACGGGTCCCAGCGGACGTCCTCGCTGCCGTGGTTGTGGAGGCGGACCAGACCGTCCGAAGCCGTGCTCTGGAGCAGCCAGTTGGGCGGGCCGACCGGGGTGACCGCGTCGGCGCGGTCCGTCGGGCCCGGTTCCTCGCGGGCCGTCCACACCTCGTGGTCGGGCGGGAGGAGGAGGCCGAGGAACCCCTTGCTCGCCCAGTACGGGGACGCCGGGCCCGAATAGCCCTGCAGGACCGACCCGTCGGGGCCGTGCCAGCCGAGGGTGAGCAGCCCCCGGGCGTCGACGGCACCCCGGTCGAGGAAGTGACGCAGGGCTCCGGAGGCGAGGCGCCGGGTCTCGCCCGGCGCCAGCGGGGTACGTCCGGTCAGGGCCCCCAGCCACAGCGGTGCGGCCGTCGCGAAACGGTAGGTCAGGGAGCGGCCCTGGGGCACCGGCGCGCCGTCGGCGCCGAACAGCCGGGCGTAGTCCTCCAGATGGCGCGCGAGACGGCCGCCGTACAGGTCGAGCAGCCGCTCGTCGCCGTCCGACCGGGCGTGCAGCACCGGATACAGGTGCATCGCCCAGCCGTTGTAGTAGTCGAAGGCCCGGCCGGGGCCGTCGCTGTACCAGCCGTCGCCGAGGTACCACTGCTCGACGCGGTCGAGGCCGCGGTCGACGGCGGCGCGGGCCGCCTCCGGTTCGTGACCGATCTCGGCCAGGAACCCGCCCACCGTCACCGGGAACAACTCCCAGTTGCAGGGCCAGGGTTCGGCGGTCAGCGCGTCGCCGAGCCAACCCGCGGCGCGTTGCCGCACGGCGTCGTCCAGCCGGTCCCACAGCAGGGGCCGGGTCAGTCGCAGGGCGAGGGCGACGGACGCGGCCTCGACGAGCGGCTGGCTGCGGTCCCGGATCCGTGGCCAGACGCCGGCCGTTCCCGCGGCGAGGCCGTCCGCGTAGCGTTCCAGGACCTTCTCGTCGCGTCGGAAGGCGGCCAGGAGCAGGGTACGGGCGTAGCCCTCCAGGCCGTCGGAGAGCCTGCCCGACCAGCTCGTGCGGTCCCCGGGCAGATGGTAGAGCGCGCCGTCGGCGGTGGCGTACGGCGCGACCGCCGCGAGCAGGGAGTCGGCGGCCGCCTCCCAGTGGGCTCGTGTGCAGCCGGTGTACGGGCTGAGGCCGCGGTCCTCGGGGAGGGCGAGGAACGACGGCGGTGAAAGGGGCGGCACCGGCGGACTTCCTTTCTGTGCCGGGGGAACGCCGAAAACGTAGAGGTGCGGTCCGGGGAGGTCAACGGGTCCGGCGGCCCGCGCGCGGGCGCCGGGGGCGGCCGGCACCCCCGGTCGGAGAGCCGAGTGGCGGTGCGGCGGGCCGGGGCGGAGCGGGTCCGCCCGCGTCACTCACCGTCGCCCGCCCGGTCGCGCCTCGTGGGCGGTGCGTTCGCGCACCGGACACCGGCGGGCGCCTCCCCGGCGGTCGACTAGCGTCGTGGCATGACCAGTGACACCCCCCGCGGTGACCGTCCCCCCGCTCTCGCCGACGCCCTCGCGTCCGGAACGGTCGTGCTGGACGGGGGGATGTCCAACCAGCTCGCGTCCGCCGGACACGACCTGAGCGACGAACTGTGGTCGGCGCGGCTGCTCGCCGAGCGGCCGGAGGCGATCACCGAGGCCCATCTCGCCTACTACGAGGCGGGCGCCGACGTGGCGATCACCGCCAGCTACCAGGCCACCTTCGAGGGCTTCGCACGGCGCGGGATCGCCCGCGACCGGGCGGCCGACCTGCTGCGGCTCAGCGTCGGGTCGGCGCGCGAGGCGGCCCGCCGCGCCCGGGCGAAGGGCGTGACACGGCCCCTGTGGGTGGCCGCGTCGGCGGGCCCGTACGGGGCGATGCTCGCCGACGGGTCCGAGTACCGGGGCCGGTACGGGCTGAGCGTCGCCGAGCTGGAGCGCTTCCACCGCCCCCGCCTGGAGGTGCTGGCCGCCGCGGCGCCCGACGTGCTGGCCCTGGAGACCGTGCCGGACAGCGACGAGGCCCTGGCGCTGCTGCGGGCGGTACGCGGTCTCGGTGTGCCCGCGTGGCTGTCGTACAGCGTCGCCGGTGACCGTACCCGGGCCGGTCAGCCCCTGGAGGAGGCCTTCGCGGTGGCCGCCGACGCGGACGAGATCATCGCGGTCGGTGTGAACTGCTGCGCGCCCGAGGACGTGGACGGCGCGGTCGCGACGGCGGCACGGGTGACCGGCAGACCGGTGGTGGTCTATCCGAACAGCGGCGAGGTGTGGGACGCGGAGGCCCGTGCGTGGAGCGGGCGTCCGACGTTCACCGCCGCCCAGGTGGCCGGCTGGCGGCGCGGCGGGGCCCGGCTGATCGGCGGCTGCTGCCGGGTCGGTCCCGGGGCGATCGCACGGATCAGGGAGTCGCTGACCGCGGGCGGGTGAGGGCCGCGCGGGGCCGGGGCGACCTTCGCCCCCGGCCCCGCGCCGGCGCATGAGCGGGCCCTGGCCTCCCTCCGCGTGGACGGAGCGGCCGGAGCCCGACCCGGTCCCCGCTGCGCGGCTCACGCGCCCGGGCCGCGGGTGCGCGGGGCGGCACCCCGATGCCCGCGACCCACGATCGCGGGCGCCCGGGGCGGCATGGTCCGCGTGCGGCCCGCCACCCGCGACGGCGAGCACGCACGACCCCGGTGCCCGCCTGTACGACCCGCCGTCCGGGACGGCGGGCAGCGGGGTACCCGCGTCCGCCTGTGCAGCCCACTGACCGGGACGGCAGGCACCCAAGACCCCGGCACCCGCCTGCGCGACCCCCAGCCGCGACGGCGGGTGCCCGGGGTGCCGAGGACCGCTTGCCCGACCCAGCCCGGGACAGCAGGCGCCCGGAGCCCCCACCGGTGCGACCTACAGCCCGGACGGCAGGCACGCGGGACCCCAATGCCCGCCTGTGCGGCCCACCACCCGCGACGGCGAGCACGCACGACCCCCGCACACGCTTGCGCAACCCCCAGCCAGGACGGCAGCCGCACAAGACCCCGGCACCCGCCTGCCCGACCCACCGCCCGGAATGGCAGGCACGCGGGACCCCGGTGCCGCCTGTCCGACCCACCGCCGCGACGCCGGGTGCCCAGGGCCCCGTGCCCGCCTGTCCACCCGCCGACGGGACACCGGGTGCCCGGGGCCCCAGGCCCGCCTGCCCGACCCACCGCCGGGGCACCCGGTGCCCGAGGGCTCCGTGCCCGCCTGTGCGGCCCGCGGCCCGGGCCGGTGGCTGCCCGGGCCCCGTGTCCGTCGGCCGCCCACGGGGACCCGTTCGGGCGGGTCCGCCGGCGGGCGGGTCCCCTTCGACGGCCCGGAGGCCGGCGTCAGGGGCGGGGGTCGCCGCCGGAGCGGCGCAGTCGGCGCACGGCCGACAGCGGTGCGGTGGTCCGGGCGGGTGCGCCCTCGCGCGGGCGCGCGGCGGCCGCGGGCGGCGCTCCGCCGAACGGGCCGCGGGCACTCGCGGGCTTGCTCGACTCCGCCTCCCAGAGGGCGAGTTCGCGGTCGCGCGGCCCTCGGACGGTGTGCGGGTCCCCCACGCCGAACACCTGGACGGGATGGGTGGTGTCCCAGACCGGCCAGCCGGGGTCACCGTCCACGGCGAACCGCACCCACGCACCGTGCATGGCGTCTGCGAGTTCCCGCGGAGCGCCCTCACCGGCGAGCTGGGTCGCCTCGGGCACCTCGGCGCTGTCGAAGACGAAGCCGAGCTCCAGCGCGTGGCAGGCGCCCAGGCGGGGCACGTTCGAGGGCCAGCCGAACTCGTAGACGTACGCGCGGGAGTGTCCGCGGCGGGCGCCGGCGAGGCGGTGCAGCGGGACCCGCAGGAGGTGGTCGGTGACCATCTGTCCGACGAGTTCGGCGGTGCTCGCCGTCGGGTGGAGGGCACGGTAGCCGCGCGGCACCTCGTGACCACAGCGGCAGCGGGCCATGGCACCGGCGACGGCGACCGGGCCGAGCCGGTCGACGCGTTCCAGCAGGCCGCCGGGGACGAGCCACAGCCGGTACTCCTCGCTGGTCCAGCCGAGCAGCAGGTCGACGCCGGGCGCGGCGCCTTCCAGGAGGGCGTCCAGCGGGTCGCGCGGGACCAGGTCCCCGTCGACGACGATCCCGAAGGCTGGCCCGCCGAGCACGGGACTGCTGAGCCGGCCCACCTCGGCCTGGGTGCGCAGCAGCAGGTCGCGGTCGACGTCGGCGAACGCCTCCGCGGTCGCCGGGACCTTGAGCCGGGCGGCCATTCTGCGGACCATCCGGCGCACCTTGTCCCGGTCGGCGGTCTCCGGCGGTCCGCTCTGCAGGACGGCTCGGTGGAAGAGTCCCCGGGCACGCGGAGCGGCGAGCAGCGCCCCGATGCTGATGGCGCCCGCCGACTCCCCGAAGACGGTCACCCGGCCGGGGTCGCCACCGAACCGTGCGATCGACGTGTGCACCCATTCCAGGGCGGCGAGCTGGTCGCGCAGGCCCGGGTTGGCCGGCCGGTCCGGGAACAGGCCGTAACCCTCCACGCCGAGCCGGTAGTTGAGGGAGACCAGGACGACTCCGTCACGGGCGAAGGCCTGGCCGTCGTAGACCGGTACGGCCGACGACCCGCGGGTCAGTGCCCCGCCGTGGATCCACACCAGGACGGGAAGGCGCGCGCCGGGGCCCGGTTCAGGCGTCCACACGTTCAGGTTGAGGCAGTCGTCGCCGGGCACGACCGGGTCGGCGAGCAGCCGCGCGAAGGCCTCCGAGTAGGGCGGTTTGGGCGGCGTCGGTCCGAAGGAGCCCGCGTCGCGCACCCCGTCCCAGGGTTCCGGGGGCACCGGTGGCCGGAAGCGGCGCGGGCCGAACGGCGGTGCCGCGTAAGGGATGCCGCGGAAGACGGCGACTCCGTCCTCGTATCGGCCGCGCACCGCTCCGTACGGGGTGGTGACCACCGGATCCGTCTGCCGCACCGCGTCCGTCGCCATCCGACCACCAGCTCCTCGCCGCTCGCGCACCCTTTCCGGCTGAGCATCACATCACCTGCGGCCGTTCGCGTGGAGGTCCTCGTCCGGCGTCCGGCCGGAGATCCCCGAACGGCGCACACGGGCGACCGCCCACCGGCCCCGGCCCCCGGCCCCGGTCGCCCGTCGGTGAGAGACGGACGGTGAGAGACGGACGGTGAAAGACGGACGGTGTGTGTCGGGCTACCCGGCGGACGCCGTCCGTCGCGGCCTGCCCGGGTCGGCGCGGTCCCCGGCGGCCCAGGTGATGCCGCCGAGCAGGTGGGTGCGGAAGTCGGGGTCGTCGTAGGCCCGTGCCGTGTGACCGAGCGCGGTGTAGAAGACCCGGCCCGCGCCCTGCTCGCGGATCCACACCAGCGGGTGGTCGTCGCCCATACCGCCTCCCTCGTAGGAGGATTCGTCGGCGTGGACGAGCACGTGGGCCGAACCGTCCGGTCCGGGGCGGAAGTCGTACCACTCGTCGGTGAACTCCCAGACGGCCGGGAGGTGTCGGGTCGCAGGATGCGTCCGGTCCGTGACGAGGGCCCGGCCGGGCTGGAGGTCGGGGTGCCGGTCGAAGCGGGCGCCGAGCAGTTCGCCGTAGTACGGCCAGTCGTACTCGGTGCAGGCGGCGGCGTGCACCCCGACGAAGCCGCCGCCGCCCTCGACGTACGCCGCGAGCCGGGTCCGGCCCGCCGGTGTCAGCACGTCGCCGCTGGTGGAGAGGAAGACCACGGCGGCGTACGCGTCGAGCGGCCGCTCGAAACAGGCGGGGTCCTCGGTGGCGTCGAGGTCGAAGCCGTGCGCGTCACCGAGGGAGCGCAGCGCGGCCACGGCGGCCGGGATGGAGTCGTGCCGGTAGGCGGTGGTGCGGGTGTGGACGAGCACGCGGTGGGCCATGAGGGTGAGCCTATGCCGACGCGGCCGGGCGCCCGGGCTGTCCGATTCCTTCAAGACCGGGCCCGCGCGGGCCGTCTACCGTGCCCTCATGACTCCACGATTCGATGTGATCGGCCTGGTCGCCTCCGACCTGGCCGCCACGCTCGCCTTCTACCGCCGTCTCGGTCTCGTCTTCCCCGAGGGGGCCGAGGACCAGCCGCACGTCGAGGCCGAACTGCCCGGCGGCCTGCGGCTGGCGATCGACACCGAGGAGACCGTCCGGTCGTTCCACCCGGGGTGGCGGCCGGGGACGGCCGGCGGGGGCCGGACGTCGCTCGCCTTCCTCTGCGACAGTCCGGCCGAGGTCGACTCCGTGTACGAGGAGCTGGTGGGCGCCGGTCACCACGGCGAGCTCAAGCCGTGGGACGCCTTCTGGGGCATGCGGTACGCGGTCGTGCACGACCCGGACGGCAACGGCGTGGACCTGTTCGCGCGGCTGCCCGGGGAGTAGGGCCCCGCGTACGGCTGCCCGCCGGCCCGCCTCGGGCCCGGGACACGGACACTCAGGGGTCCGCGAGCAGCGCGCGCAGCGGCATGCCCGCCAACTCCTTGACGTCCCGGGCCAGATGGGGCTGGTCGGCGAAGCCGGACCGGGCGGCGACCTCCGCGAAGGGGACGCCGTCCCAGGCCAGCGCGAGGGCCCGCTGCAGTCTCAGGACCCGGGCCAGCGTCCTCGGTCCGTAGCCGAAGGCGGTCAGTGAGCGGCGGTGCAACTGCCGTGTGCTCAGGCCCAGTCGGTCGGCCGTGTCGGCGACCGGCCGCCCCGCGCCGAGAGCGGTCACGATCTCCCGGAGGAGCGGGTCGGCGGGCTCGGTGTCCTCCGCCCGGTCCAGCGCCACCTCCTCGAGCGCGGCGACGGGGTCGGCCGCCGCGTCGATCCGCGCGGTCAGGCGGCGGACGAGGGCGGCGGGCCAGAGATCGGCCAGGCCGACGCGCAGATCGCGGAGTTCGTCGGCGGGAACGCCGAGGAGGGCGGGCGCGGTACCGGGGTAGAAGCGGACCCCCGCCCAGCGGGCGGGTGCGCCGCCGGGCACATGGGCGCGGGTGTCGGGGCCGGCGACGAGCAGCCGGCCCTCGGTCCACAGCAGGTCCATGCAGCCGTCCGGGAGCACGGGCCGCACGGCCTGGGCGGGCGTGGACACCGCGCGGTGCCACACGACCGCGCCGGGCAACCGGGACGCGCGTTCCACGTACACGGACGCCAGGCTACGCCGCCCGGCCCCGGTGCTCCCGCGGGCTGATTCCGTACACCCGTTTGAAGGCGCTGGACAGGGCGAACGCGCTGCCGTAACCGACCCGGCGGGCTATCGACTCCAGGGTGTCGTCCGTCTCGCGCAGCCGGTCGGCGGCCAGCGCCAGGCGCCACCCGGTGAGGTAGGTCATCGGCGGTTCGCCCACGAGTCCGGCGAAGCGCCGGGCCAGCGCGGCCCGTGAGACCCCGGCCCGCGCCGCGAGCGCCGCCACCGTCCACGGGTGCGCGGGGTCGTCCTGGAGGAGCCGCAGCGCCCGTCCGACGACCGGGTCCGCCAGCGCCCGGTACCAGGCCGGGGCCGCCGCCTGCGGACGGGAGAACCAGGCCCGCAGCGCGCTGATCGTCAGCAGGTCGAGGAGCCGGTCGAGGACGACCTCCTGGCCCGGCTCGTCACGTCCCATCTCCGCGGCGAGGATCGGCGTGAGCGGGCAGTCCCACAGGTCCTGGGTGAGGGAGAGCAGCGGCGGCAGCGCGTCGAGCAGCCTGCCGCTGATCTCGCCCCGCATCATGTACGTCCCGATCAGCAGCACCGTGGAGCCGTCGGGGCGGTCGCCCCAGCTGCGCACGCCGAGGTCCCAGCGGCCCCGCAGCGGATGCCCGTCGGGGTGGACGCACTCCCCGCCCGGCAGGATCACCGCCTGTGGCGCGGTCCCGGGGTCGTCCGCGCAGGTGTACGGGTCAGGGCCGCAGGCGACGGCGAGGTCGCCCGCGCGCAGCAGGAGCCGCTCCCCCTCGTCCGGCGTGATCCAGGCCCGGCCGCGGACCACGAGCACGACCGTCAGGGGGGCGCGGTCCTCGACCCGTACGGACCAGGGCGGGTCGAAGGCCGCCCGGATCATGAAGGCGCCGCGTGCCCGGGGGCCCTCGAGCAGGCCGGCGAGTGCGTCCATGGCGTCAGCGTAGACGGCCCCCGCGCGCCGTCGTGGACGTCCGCTCATGCCCGTGAGCTCTTCGACGATGGGCCCGCGGCGGAAGCGGCGCTTGACTGACGGCATGACGGACCACACGGCACGTGAGCAGGAGATCCGCGGTGCGCGGGACATGACGGTGGTGGTGACGGGGGCCTCCGGGCGCACCGGCCGCCGGGTGGCGGAGGCGGCCCGGACGGCCGGGCTCGCCGTACGGGCGGCCTCGCGCGCCCATGGTTTCGACTGGACGGACCGGTCGACGTGGTCGGACGTCCTGCGGGGCGCCGACGCGGCGTATCTCGTCCATCCCGACGACATCGGCGTGCCCGCCGCGGCCGGGGCGGTGGGCGCCCTGGCGCGGGAGGCGGTCGGGCTCGGGGTGCGGCGGCTGGTGCTGCTGTCGTCGCGGGGCGAGGAGCAGGGCCGCCCGGCCGAGCAGGCTCTCCGGGAGTCGGGCGCGGACTGGACGGTCGTACGGGCGGCCTGGTTCGCGCAGAACTTCAGCGAGGGGCCGCTGGTGGACGGGCTCCGGCACGGGAAGCTGGTGTTCCCGGCCGGTGAGGTGCGCGAGCCGTTCGTCGACGTGCGGGACATCGCGGACGTCGTGGTGGCCGTGCTGACGGCGGGCGACCGGTACGCGCGCCGGGACCTGGAGGTCTCCGGGCCCCGGCTGCTGAGCTTCCGGGAGGCGGTCGCGGAGATCGCCGCGGCCACCGGCGGTGAACTCGCCTATGTCCCGGTGACGGCACGGGAGTACGGGGAGGACCTGGCCGCTCTCGGGGTGCCGCCCGCGGAGGCCGGGTTCCTCGTCGGGCTCTTCGAGACCCTTCTCGACGGCCGCAACGCCCGTCTGTCGGACGGGGTCCGGGAGGTCCTGGGCCGCGAGCCGCGCGACTTCTCGGACTTCGCCGCGCAGACCGCGGCGGCCGGGATCTGGAAGGGCTGAGGCCGCACCGGGAGCCCCGCCCCCGGGGAGCCCCGGGGCGGGCCCGGACCCTCGAGAGCCACACCCGGCGACCGGACCTCGCCGGACCTCCGGATACGCCGGACTGCTGGACCGCCGGACTGCAGGACCACCGGAAACGCCGGACCGCCGGAGGCCGAACCCAGCAGCCGGGCCCTGACCCGGTGACCGGAGCCGAGGCCGGCCGACGACGGCCAGGTGGCGGGGAACAGCCCGCGGCGGAAGCAAGCGGGCCACCGGACCGGCCGGCCGCCGGACCGGCCGACCGCGGGGCGGCGCGGCGATGCGCGGCAGCGTAGGGCCATGCGGGGCCGGTCAGCCGCCCCGGGGACCGTTCTCGCCCTCGTGGTCCTTGTGCGGGTGGTGCGTGCTCTTCACATGGCCCCGGAGCCGGGACGTCACGTCCTCCGGGGGGAGGAAGCGCGACCAGCGCTCGGGGAACTCGGAGGGCATGTCCGGGTCGTCGGGGTCGGGGTCGGCGGAGTAGGAGGCGGCCGCACGGGCCACGTACTCCGCGGCCTGCTCGTGGCGCAGCCGTTCGTTGGCGGCGCGGGCCGCCGCCGTGGCCGCGGCCGGCCAGACCCGGTCGATCGCGGCGTTGACGGCAGCGCCCACCAGCACCGCGAACGCGGACACACCGATCCACAGGAGGACCGCGACGGGCGCGGCCAGCGAACCGTAGATCGTCGGGCCCTCGACCGTGCTGGTCAGGTAGATCCGGAGGAGGAAGCTGCCGAGGACCCACATGGCGAGGGCCACCAGGGCGCCCGGCACGTCCTCCACCCAGGGCGACCGCACCGGCACGGAGACGTGGTAGAGCGTGGTGAGGAAGACGACCGAGAGCACGATGACGACGGGCCAGTACAGCACCTGCACGAGCGTCGCCGACCACGGCACGACCTGCACCACCGCGTCCGGGCCCGCGACCATCAGCGGCAGGGCGATCGAGCCGATCAGCAGGGCCACGACGAAGAGCAGGAACGACATCATCCTGGTCTTCACGATCCCGCGGGTGCCGTCGAGGCCGTACATCACGGTGATGGTGTCGACGAAGACGTTCACCGCGCGCGACCCCGACCACAGGGCGAACAGGAACCCGATCGAGATGACGTCGGGGCGTCCGCCCTTCATCACGTCGTGGAGGATCGGTTCGGCGATCTGGTGCACGCCCTTGTCGGTCAGGACCGTGCGGGACGCCTCCAGGATGTTGGACTCCAGGCTGGCGATCGAGTGCGCGCCGGTCCAGTCGTCCACGTAACCGAGCAGCCCGATCAGGCTGAGCAGCAGGGGCGGCACGGACAGGAGCGTGAAGAAGGCGGACTCGGCCGCCAGCCCCAGGATCCGGTACTCCATGCAGGAGTTGACGGTGTCCTTGAGCAGCAGCCAGGCGGTCCTGCGCTTCGACACGTTCCTGTACAGCGCGCGAGCGCGGTGGAAGCGGCCCGAGGGAGGCCGTTCAGGTGTTTCTTTTGCCTGGTGCACATCCTTACCGTATCCGTATGGCAGCCAGCACCCACACCGTGACCAACCAGGCTCCGCCCCTGGTCGGATATGACGTCTTTGCCGCCGACCGGGCCCTCGTGGAAGCGGTCGAGCGGCACCTTGATCCACAGCTTCTCGACGAGGCGCGGGACGAGCTGACGACGCTCGGCCGCACGACCGGTTCCGCGCAGGTGCAGGAGTGGGGGGCGCTCGCCAACGAGAACCCCCCGAAGCTGCGCACCCACGACCGCTACGGCAACCGCGTCGACGAGGTCGACTTCCACCCTTCCTGGCACCGGCTCCTCGGCAAGGGCGTCTCGGCCGGGCTGACGGCCGCCTGGTCGCGCCCCGGCGGGCACCTGAGGCGGGCGGCCGGGTTCATCGTCTGGACCCAGGCCGAGGCGGGCCACGGCTGTCCGCTGTCGATGACCCACGCGGCGGTGCCCGCCCTGCGGGCCGATCCCGCGCTCGCCGCCGAGTGGGAGCCGCGCCTCACGTCCACCGTCTACGACCAGGGGCTGCGGCCCGCCGCCCAGAAGGCCGGAGTGCTCTTCGGGATGGGCATGACGGAGAAGCAGGGCGGCAGCGACGTACGGGCCAACACCACCGAGGCACGGCCGCTCGCCGAGGACGGGACCTACGAGCTGACCGGGCACAAGTGGTTCTGCTCGGCGCCCATGTCGGACGGCTTCCTGGTGCTGGCGCAGGCCCCCGGCGGCCTGACGTGCTTCCTGGTGCCGCGGGTCCTCGCGGACGGGACCCGCAACGTGTTCCGTATCCAGCGGCTCAAGGACAAGCTCGGCAACCGGTCGAACGCGTCGAGCGAGGTCGAGTTCGACGGGACCTGGGCGCGCCGGGTCGGCGACGAGGGCCGGGGGGTGCGCACGATCATCGAGATGGTCTCGGCGACCCGGCTCGACTGTGTGCTCGGGGCCGCCTCGCTGATGCGGCAGGCCGTCGCCCAGGCCGTGCACCACAGCGCCCACCGGGAGGCCTTCGGCGGCCGGCTGATCGACAAGCCGCTGATGCGCAACGTGCTGGCCGACCTGGCGCTGGAGTCGGAGGCGGCCACGACGCTGGCGATGCGGCTGGCGGCCGCGTACGACGACGGCGGCGAGGAGGAGCGGGCGTTCCTGCGGCTCGCCGTGCCGGCCGCCAAGTACTGGGTGACCAAGCGGTGCACGCCGGTGGCGGTGGAGGCGCTGGAGTGCCTGGGCGGCAACGGGTACGTGGAGGAGTCCGGCATGCCGCGGCTGCTGCGCGAGTCGCCGCTCAACTCGATCTGGGAGGGCGCCGGCAACGTGCAGGCCCTCGACCTGCTGCGCGCGCTGCAGCGCGAGCCTCAGGCGCTGAACGCGTTCCTGCGGGAGGTGGGCCTGGCCCGCGGCGCCGACCACCGGCTGGACGGCGCGATCAAGAACCTGCTGGCCGAACTGGCCGATCTGGACGGCATCGAGGCCCGTGCCCGCCGGCTGGTGGAGCGCATCGCGCTGGTGCTCCAGGGTTCGCTGCTCGTGCGGTACGCGCCGCCGGAGGTCGCGGACGCGTTCTGCGCCTCACGCCTGGGCTGTGACTGGGGTTCGGCCTTCGGCACCCTGCCGCACAGTCTGGATCTGGCCACGGTGGTGGAGCGGGCCCGTCCGGTCTCCTGAGCCGGCGGCGCGGGGGTGGTGCTGCGCCGACACGGCACCACCCCCGCTCTCTGGCCCCGTGGCGGGGAGCACGAACGCCGCACCGGCGGCGTCGCTCAAGTTTCTGACCCCGTACGGCTGTTCGCCAGGGTTGCAAGGGGTTGCAACTTTCCTGCGGAGTGTGTCCGGACTGTGCCCCTCCGTCGCCGCCGGGCGGCACTATGAGAACCGCAGTCAGTACGGGGGCGGATCTCCCTTGGCCGAAAAGAGCCGAGCGTCCGGTCGTCCGCCGCCGTGCGCAGTCCGCCCGGGGAGGAACAGTGGCGCACCCGCCGATCGACGTGACACGGCTCGCCGCCCTGGACGCCGCGCAGGCGGCCCGGGTATTGGGCGAGGTGCGCGAGGCCACGCTGGCCGGGCACCCGGCTCGGATCGCGCCGCGCCCGGTGATCGGGCAGTCCTGGGAGCGCATGCTGCGCGACGGCGTCGACCCCGACCACGACGTCCGGTCGGGGCTGCTGGTCCGCGACGAGGTCGAGCGGCGACGGCAGACCTCGCGGCTGCGGCATGTGCTGCCGGTGCTGCGTGAGGGACTGCTCTCGGTCGCGGACGCGGCCCATCACATCGTGGTCGTCGCGGACCAGGAGGGCCGGGTGCTGTGGCGCGAGGGCTGCTCCTCGGTGCTGCGCAAGGCCGACGGGTTCGGTCTGGAGCTCGGCGCGGACTGGCGTGAGAACGTCGTCGGCACCAACGGCGTGGGCACCCCGCTGGTCACCCGTCAGCCCGTACAGGTGTTCTCCGCCGAGCACTTCGTGCGCACCCATCACTCGTGGACGTGTGCCGGGGCGCCGGTCACCGACCCGCGCGACGGCACCCTGCTGGGGGTGGTGGACGTGAGCGGACCGCTGGACACGCTGCATCCGGCCACGCTGGCGCTGGTCGGCTCGGTGGCCCGGCTCGCCGAGGCGCGGCTGCGCGAGCTGCACCTGACCTCGCTGGAGCGGCTGCGGGCGGTGGCGGCGCCGGTGCTGGCCCGGCTCGGCGGGCGCGCGGCGGCCGTCGACCAGGACGGCTGGACGGCCGCGGTCACCGGGATGCCGTACACGACCCGGCTCGCGCTGCCCAAGGAGCCGAGCGCGGGGCGTGGTTGGCTGCCGACGGTCGGGACGTGCGTGGTGGAACCGCTGCCCGGCGGCTGGCTGGTCCGCGCCACCGAGGAACCGGCGCCCCGGCGGCCCGCGCGGATCGTCCTGGACCTGGCGCATCCGCGCCGCTGGTCGGTGACGGTCGCCTCGGACGCCGGGACCTGGTGCCAGCGGCTGACCCCCCGCCACGCCGAACTGCTCTTCCTGCTCGCGGCCCGTCCGGGCGGCCGCAGCGCCGCGGGCCTCGCCGACGACCTGTTCGGCGACGCGGGCCGCACGGTCACGGTACGGGCCGAGATGTCGCGCGTACGGCGGTACCTCGGGGCCTTCCTGGAGCACCGGCCGTATCGTTTCTGCGACGACACCGAGGTGGAGTTGGCCCTCCCGGAGGACCCCCGGGACCTGCTCGCCCACTCGACGGCTCCCGCCATACGCAGGGCCCGCGCCGCACCGCCCCCTTGTACCGCACCGGGCGCCGACGCGTCCCCGGTGAACCACAAGGAGCGTATTTCGGGACCGTCTTCCGGGGTCCTCGACCAGGTGGACCGCTCCCTGCCGTAGCATCCCCTCACAGGCCACCCCACCCGTCTCTCCGTCAACGTATTGATCATGAGAGGCAGTTGGCCTTCCTCGGGAGGACGCATGAAGCACCGCGGCAGGCACCGCCGACAACGGAGGGGACAGGCGCTGCGCGCCACCCTGGCCGGAACCGCCCTGGCGCTCACCGCGGCGGCCACGCTGATCAGCACCTCCCAGGCCACCAACAGCAACAGCCCCGGGGCACTGGCCCCGCTCGGTGCCGCCGCGACGGCCGGCGGCTTCCGGCTGAACGAGAACCTGCTCCCCGAGGACACCCTGACCACGCTCACCAGGAACATGGGCGGCAACGTCGGCGTCTCGGGCGTCCTGGCCGACACCGACCACGTGATGCGCGACCGGGCGGAGTGCTCCGGCACCGAGCGCTCGGCGCTGCCCCTCGAACCGGTCGCGACCCGGGCGTACTGCTGGGCCGGGGACGACGCCCGGACCCGGGAGTGGAGGCCGGCCTCCGTCACCACCTCCGGCGACGCGGACGACGACGGCATGTGGGGCGAGCAGCGCGTCATCATGGCGGGCTGGACGCACGACGACCGGTCGGCGGCCACCACGGCCGGGGACCGCGAGCTGGCCCGGATCGCCCTGATCGACGCGAGCGACCCCCGGGCTCTCGCCTACCGCTGGGTGCTGCTCGTCGCCCCGCGTGACGGGGGCCGGGACTTCGACGCGGTCCGCTCCCGGATGAGCGGCATGGTCTGGTACCAGGGCAAGCTGATCGTCACCGGCCGGAGCGACGCCGGCCGCGACGACGCGCTGCTCGTCTTCGACCTGCACCACATCCTCAAGGCCGGCGTGGACGGCACGGCGGTCGGCAGGGTGCGGGGCGGCTACTCCGCGCACGGCTACCGCTATGTGCTGCCGGCCGTCGGCTCGTACAGCCCGGCCGGCGGCACCTGTGGCTCCGCCGCGGGGTCGGTCCCCTGCTTCGGCTCGCTCTCGCTGGACCGCACCTCGACGCCGGACAGCCTGGTCGCCACCGAGGCGTCCGGTCCGGACGGCGACCGGACCCGGATCTGGCGCTATCCCTACAGCACCGTCGCGGGCCGTGAGGGCCTGCTCCGCAGCGACTCCCTGGGCCGCGTCGACGCGGACGAGGCCTACACGACGAAGGCCTCAGGTCTGTCCGGCGCCCTGTCGCACACACCCGTCGGGGCACGCAGGGCCGACTGGTACGTCGGCCACACCCCCGGCAGCGGCGGCAGGCACGGCACCCTGTGGCGGCAGAGCGGCGGCGGTGCCGAGGCGGTCCGGTGCAGCGGCGACCAGTCGTACGCCTGCTGGGGTCAGCACACCTCCTCCCTGTCGTACTGGCAGGAGACCGGCGAGCTGTGGACCCTGAGCGGCGCGGGCTCGGACACGACGCCGGAGCGGACCCTCTACGCGGTGCCGCTGGCCTCGGTGGACCGCTCGCTGGGCTGAGCCCGTCGCGCGGACCGTGCGGCGCCGACGCGCGGCGTCCCGCGGCACGGCCGGACGGTGTCCCGCGGGCCGCCCCGAGTGCCGCGGCCGGGGCCTTTGCCGGGCCGGGCGCGGCGGGGTCCGCCTTGGAGGGGGCCGAGCGGCCGTGGTTCCCTGACCTCATGAGCACCGTCACTGTGACCACCTGGTCCCTGGAACAGACCTCCCCGGCCGACCTGCTCCCCGCGGCGGCGCCCGCCGGGGACGTCCGGATCGTGCGCGCCGAGGTCCCCTCGGCCGAGTTCAGCCGCTTCCTGTACGCCTCGGTCGGCGCCGACGTCCGCTGGACCGACCGGCTGGGCTGGACGTACGCGCAGTGGGAGCGGTTCCTGGACCGGCCGGGCGTGGAGACCTGGGTCGCCTACGACCGGGGCACGCCCGCGGGCTACGTGGAGCTGGAACCGCAGGACGACGGTGTCGTGGAGATCGTCTACTTCGGCCTGATCCCCGCCTTCCGGGGCCGGCGCATCGGCGGCCACCTCCTCTCGTACGGGGTCGCGCGCGCCTGGGACCTGGCCGAACGCGTGCCTAGGCGGGCCGAGACCAAGCGGGTCTGGCTGCACACCTGCAGCCAGGACGGGGAGTACGCCATGGACAACTACCTGCGGCGCGGGTTCAGGCTCTTCGACACCAAGGTCGAGGACGAGCCGGACGTGACCGCCCCCGGCCCCTGGCCCGGCGCACGGACGGTCTGACCAGCCGTCCGGCCGGGCCCGGAGGGCCGACCGGGTGACCGACCACCACCCTTGTCTCAGCGACCGGGACAAGGTTGTCCACATGATGGATGACGGTGGACTCCCCCGAGATACGCGTGACACGCTTCCGTCATGTCTGGAACTGGAATTGCCTTGGTGAGTCGGCGCCACGTCGATCTCGGCCGCATGTCCAGCGCCATCTGTCCGGTGAGCTGACAGCCCCGGCCGAGCCGGCATTCCCTTTCTCGCCTCTCCCGCGCAATGACGCGCACCCGTCCCACGGGTGCCCATGCGCGCGCTCAAGAGTGCCCTCCTTCCTGTCCCGCAGTCCCGAAGGACGTGTCCACCATGGCCGCCACCCCGCAGAACCCCGACGCCGGGCCCCGCCGCAAGGTGAGCCGTCACCGCGGTGAGGGCCAGTGGGCCGTGGGCCACTTCACCCCGCTCAACGGAAACGAGCAGTTCAAGAAGGACGACGACGGTCTCAATGTGCGGACACGCATTGAGACGATCTACTCCAAGCGGGGCTTCGACTCGATCGACCCCAACGACCTCCGCGGACGGATGCGCTGGTGGGGGCTGTACACCCAGCGCAAGCCCGGGATCGACGGCGGCAAGACCGCGATCCTGGAGCCGGAGGAGCTGGACGACAAGTACTTCATGCTGCGCGTCCGTATCGACGGCGGCCGGCTCACCACCGACCAGCTGCGGGTCATCGGCGAGATCTCGCAGGAGTTCGCGCGCGGCACCGCCGACCTCACCGACCGGCAGAACGTGCAGTACCACTGGATCCGTATCGAGGACGTCCCGGAGATCTGGAACCGTCTGGAGGCCGTGGGGCTGTCCACGACGGAGGCTTGCGGCGACACTCCGCGCGTGATCCTGGGTTCGCCCGTCGCCGGGATCGCCGAGGACGAGATCATCGACGGCACGCCCGCGGTCGACGAGATCCACCGCCGGATCATCGGCAACAAGGACTTCTCCAACCTGCCCCGCAAGTTCAAGTCCGCGATCTCCGGCTCGCCCCTGCTGGACGTGGCGCACGAGATCAACGACGTCGCGTTCGTCGGCGTGGACCACCCCGAGCACGGCCCGGGCTTCGACCTCTGGGTCGGCGGCGGACTCTCCACCAACCCGAAGATCGGACAGCGCCTGGGCGCCTGGGTCCCGCTGGACGAGGTCCCGGACGTCTACGAGGGCGTCATCTCGATCTTCCGCGACTACGGCTACCGCCGGCTGCGCACCCGCGCCCGCCTGAAGTTCCTGCTCGCCGACTGGGGCGTGGAGAAGTTCCGCCGGGTCCTGGAGGACGAGTACCTGGAGCGCGCGCTCCTGGACGGCCCGGCGCCCGAGCAGCCCGTCGCCCGCTGGCGCGACCACGTCGGCGTGCACCGGCAGAAGGACGGCAGGTTCTACGTCGGCTTCGCCCCGCGCGTCGGCCGGGTGGACGGCGCCACCCTCACCAAGATCGCCGAGCTGGCGGGCGCCCACGGCTCCGGCCGGCTGCGCACCACCGTCGAGCAGAAGATGATCGTCCTCGACGTCGAGGAGAGCCGGGTCGACTCCCTGGTGGAGGGGCTCGAAGCCCTCGACCTGACCGTCCGGCCGTCCTCCTTCCGGCGCGGCACGATGGCCTGCACCGGCATCGAGTACTGCAAGCTCGCGATCGTCGAGACCAAGGCCCGCGGCGCCTCCCTGATCGACGAGCTCGAACGCCGCCTGCCCGACTTCGAGGAGCCGATCACGATCAACGTGAACGGCTGCCCGAACGCCTGCGCCCGTATCCAGGTCGCGGACATCGGTCTCAAGGGCCAGCTGGTCCTCGACGACCAGGGTGAGCAGGTCGAGGGTTTCCAGGTGCACCTGGGCGGCGCGCTCGGGCTGGAGGCCGGCTTCGGCCGCAAGGTCCGCGGCCTCAAGGTCACCTCGGACGAACTCCCGGACTACGTCGAGCGGGTCCTCAGGCGTTTCCAGGCGGAGCGTGCCGACGGCGAGCGCTTCGCCACCTGGGCCGCGCGCGCCTCCGAGGAGGCCCTGTCATGAGCGAGCGTGCCGCGCCGTTCTACTGCCCCTACTGCGGGGACGAGGACCTGCGGCCCAGCGAGGAGGGTCACGGCGCGTGGGAATGCGCGGCGTGCAACCGGGCCTTCCAGCTGAAGTTCCTCGGGCTGCTGTCCCGGGGCCTTCGGCAGGACGACCGTGGAGGGGCGGAGATATGACGGCAACTCAGGAAGAGCGTACGGACGAGGACTTGAGGGATCTCGCCGAGCGGGCGGGGCGTGACCTGGAGGACGCCTCCGCACTGGAGATCCTCCGCTGGGCGGCGGACACCTTCGGCAAGAGGTTCTGTGTCACCTCCTCGATGGAGGACGCGGTCGTCGCCCACCTGGCCTCCCGCGCGTTCCCCGACGACAGCCGGGTCGACGTCGTCTTCCTCGACACCGGCTACCACTTCCCCGAGACCATCGGCACCCGGGACGCGGTCGAGGCCGTGATGGACGTCCATGTCATCACCCTCACCCCCCGGCAGACGGTCGCCGAACAGGACGCCGAGTACGGGCCCGCGCTGCACGACCGCGACCCCGACCTGTGCTGCGCCCTGCGCAAGGTCAAGCCCCTCGAAGAGGGCCTCACGGCGTACGACGCGTGGGCGACGGGACTGCGCAGGGACGAGTCCCCGACCCGGGCGGGCACCCCGGTCGTCGGCTGGGACGAGAAGCGGCGGAAGGTCAAGATCTCGCCGATCGCCCGCTGGACGCAGGACGACGTGGACGCCTACGTCGCCGAGCACGGCGTCCTCACCAACCCTCTGCTGACGGACGGTTACGCCTCCGTCGGCTGCGCGCCCTGCACCCGCCGCGTCCTGGAGGGCGAGGACGCCCGCGCCGGCCGCTGGGCGGGTCGCTCGAAGACCGAGTGCGGGCTGCACGGCTGACCATGACCGAGATCGCGGAGAACCAGGAGAACCAAGTGACCGGAGCCACGATCTGGCTCACGGGTCTGCCGAGTGCCGGCAAGACCACCATCGCGTACGAGCTGGCCGGCCGGCTGCGCGAGGAGGGCCACCGCGTCGAGGTGCTCGACGGCGACGAGATCCGCGAGTTCCTCTCGTCGGGCCTCGGTTTCTCGCGCGCCGACCGCGACACCAACGTCCAGCGCATCGGATTCCTCGCCGAACTCCTCTCCCGCAACGGCGTCAAGGCCCTGGTACCCGTCATCGCGCCGTACGCGGACAGCCGCGAGGCGGTGCGGGGACGGCACCGGGACGGCGGCACCGCGTATCTGGAGGTGCACGTCGCGACCCCGGTCGAGGTCTGCTCCGTACGGGACGTGAAGGGGCTCTACGCCAAGCAGGCCGCGGGCGAGATCTCGGGGCTGACCGGCGTCGACGACCCCTACGAGGAGCCCGTCTCGCCCGATCTGCGCATCGAGTCGCACACCCAGTCCGTGCAGGAGTCCGCGGCCGCGCTGCATGCGCTGCTCACCGAAAGGGGTCTCGCATGACGACCGCAGCCACTGTGTCCGAGGCGGCCGGCGATTCCGGGAACAGCGGGCCGTACGCGCTGTCCCACCTGGACGCGCTGGAGTCCGAGGCGGTGCACATCTTCCGCGAGGTCGCGGGCGAGTTCGAACGGCCGGTGGTCCTCTTCTCCGGCGGCAAGGACTCCATCGTCATGCTGCACCTGGCGCTGAAGGCCTTCGCCCCCGCGCCCGTCCCGTTCTCCCTGCTGCACGTCGACACCGGGCACAACTTCCCGGAGGTCCTGGAGTACCGCGACCGCACGGTGGCCGCCCACGGTCTGCGCCTGCACGTCGCCTCCGTCCAGGACTACATCGACCGCGGTGTCCTCAAGGAGCGTCCGGACGGCACCCGCAACCCGCTGCAGACCGTTCCGCTCACCGAGAAGATCCAGTCGGAGCGCTTCGACGCCGTGTTCGGCGGCGGACGCCGCGACGAGGAGAAGGCCCGCGCGAAGGAACGTGTCTTCTCCCTGCGCGACGAGTTCTCCCAGTGGGACCCGCGCCGCCAGCGCCCCGAGCTGTGGCAGCTGTACAACGGGCGCCACGCCCCCGGCGAGCACGTCCGGGTCTTTCCGCTCTCCAACTGGACCGAGCTGGACGTCTGGCAGTACATCGCCCGCGAGCGCATCGAACTCCCGGAGATCTACTTCGCGCACGAGCGCGAGGTGTTCCAGCGGGCCGGCATGTGGCTGACCGCCGGCGAGTGGGGCGGTCCGAAGGAGAGCGAGACGACCGAGAAGCGGCAGGTCCGTTACCGCACCGTCGGCGACATGTCCTGCACCGGCGCCGTCGACTCCGACGCCACCACGCTGGACGCCGTGATCGCCGAGATCGCCGCCTCCCGGCTCACCGAGCGGGGCGCCACCCGCGCCGACGACAAGATGTCCGAAGCCGCGATGGAAGACCGCAAGCGCGAGGGGTACTTCTAGCCATGACCAGCGCCACCGAACCCACCGAGCCCCTGTCGGTCGAGCAGTTGTCGGCGACCACGCTGCTGCGCTTCGCCACCGCCGGCTCCGTCGACGACGGCAAGTCCACGCTCGTGGGCCGTCTGCTGCACGACTCCAAGTCGGTCCTGACGGACCAGCTGGAGGCCGTGGAGCGGGTCTCGGCCGACCGCGGCCAGGACACCCCCGATCTCGCGCTGCTCACCGACGGCCTGCGCGCCGAGCGGGAGCAGGGCATCACGATCGACGTGGCCTACCGGTACTTCGCCACCGCGCGCCGCCGGTTCATCCTCGCCGACACCCCGGGCCATGTGCAGTACACCCGGAACATGGTCACCGGCGCCTCGACCGCCGACCTCGCCGTCGTCCTGGTGGACGCCCGCAACGGCGTCATCGAGCAGACCCGGCGCCACGCCGCCGTCGCCGCTCTGCTGCGCGTCCCGCACGTCGTCCTCGCCGTCAACAAGATGGACCTCGTCGGCTACCGGGAGTCCGTCTTCGCGGTCATCGCCGAGGAGTTCACGGCGTACGCCTCCGAGCTGGGCGTTCCGGAGATCACCGCGATCCCCATCTCGGCGCTCGCCGGTGACAACGTGGTGGAACCCTCCGCGAACATGGACTGGTACGGCGGCCCGACGGTCCTGGAACACCTGGAGACCGTGCCGGTCAGCCACGACCTGGCGCACTGCCACGCCCGGCTGCCCGTGCAGTACGTGATCCGCCCGCAGACCGCCGAACACCCCGACTACCGCGGCTACGCCGGCCAGATCGCGGCCGGTACCTTCCGCGTCGGCGAGAGCGTGACCGTCCTGCCCTCCGGACGCACCTCCCAGGTCGCCGGGATCGACCTGCTCGGCACGCCGGTCGACATCGCCTGGACCCCGCAGTCGGTGACCCTGCTGCTGACCGACGACATCGACGTCTCCCGCGGCGACCTGCTCGTACCGAGCAAGGACGCGCCGCCGACCACGCAGGACGTCGAGGCGACCGTGTGCCATGTCGCGGACCAGCCGCTCACGGTCGGCCACCGGGTCCTGCTCAAGCACGGCACCCGCACGGTCAAGGCGATCGTCAAGGACATCCCGTCCCGGCTGACGCTGGACGACCTCTCGCTGCACCCGCACCCGGGCCGGCTCGCCGCCAACGACATCGGCCGCGTCAAGATCCGTACCGCCGAGCCGCTTCCGCTCGACTCGTACGCCGACTCCCGGCGCACCGGCGCGTTCATCCTGATCGACCCCTCGGACGGCACCACCCTCACCGCCGGCATGGTCGGCGAGTCCTTCGCCGCACCGCAGCCGGTCAAGGACGAGGGCGACGAGGACGGGTGGGACTTCTGACATGACCCCCACCGACTTCTACTCCACGTTCGCCAAGGAGGGCGGCCGCGTCGGCAGCGGCGCCCTCGGCAGCGGGCAGGGCGGAGTGGCGCGATGTGCGGCGTGACGTACGCGCACTGCCTGCGCGCCCCGTCCCCCCACGCTCCCCCACGTCCCCGGCTTCGCTCCGGCCGTGCGGTGCCCCCGCTGCGGACCCGACGAAGACCCGCCGACCCCCCGGCCACGTACTGAAACCGTGACCGCCGGGCCAACGAGAGGAAAGCCTCCCGTGCCTGCCATCCGCTCCGCCCTCGTACGCCGTGGCACCGCCGCCGCCGTCGCACTCCCGCTGCTCGCCCTCGCCGCGTGCAGTTACGGCTCCGAGTCGAAGGACGACAGTTCGAAGGCGAAGGTCGCCGCCGGGTCCAAGAAGACAGACGGCCTGGACTCCGTGAAGATCGGCTACTTCGGCAACCTCACGCACGCGACCGCGCTCGTGGCCAACCAGAAGGGCTACTTCCAGAAGGAGCTCGGCGCCACCCGGGCCAAGTACCAGATCTTCAACGCCGGTCCCTCCGAGATCGAGGCCCTGAACTCGGGCTCGATCGACATCGGCTGGATCGGCCCCTCGCCCGCCATCAACGGCTACACCAAGTCGGCGGGGAAGAACCTCCGCATCATCGGCGGTTCGGCGTCCGGCGGCGTGAAGCTGGTGGTGAACCCCAAGAAGATCAAGTCCCTGAAGGACGTCAAGGGCAAGAAGATCGCGACCCCGCAGCTCGGCAACACCCAGGACGTCGCGTTCCTCAACTGGGCCGCGGAGCAGGGCTGGAAGGTCGACCCGCAGAGCGGCAAGGGCGCCGTCTCGGTCGTCCGCACCGACAACAAGATCACTCCGGACGCCTACAAGTCCGGCTCGATCGACGGCGCTTGGGTGCCGGAGCCGACCGCGTCCAAGCTGGTCGCCGAGGGCGGCAAGGTGCTGCTCGACGAGCGGGACCTGTGGCCCGACAAGAAGTTCGTGATCACGAACATCATCGTGTCGCAGAAGTTCCTCAAGGAGCACCCGAAGGCCGTCGAGGCCGTGCTGAAGGCCTCGGTCGAGACCAACAAGTGGATCAACGCCAACCCGGACGAGGCGAAGGCCGCGGCGAACAAGCAGCTGGAGGCCGATTCCGGCAAGGCCCTGCCGGCCGATGTCCTCGACCCGGCCTGGAAGTCCATCCAGGTCACCGACGACCCGTTGGCGTCCACCCTCAACACCGAGGCGGAGCACGCGGTGAAGGCCGGTCTGCTGGAGAAGCCCACCCTGACGGGCATCTACGACCTCACCCTGCTGAACAAGGTCCTCGCGGCCGAGGGTGGGACCCCCGTCGATGACGCCGGTCTCGGCGCCAAGTAGTCCCGGACCCCGATGAGTTCCCAGGAGGTGACGACCATGGCCACGACCTTCGCGAAGACCGCCGACAGCGCCGCAGCAGTCGAGCACGCCGCCAGGATCGAGCACGTCTCGAAGTCCTTCGCCGGACCCGCGGGACCGCAGCTCGTCCTCGACGACATCACCCTCGATGTCGCACCGGGCGAGTTCGTCACCCTCCTGGGGGCCTCGGGCTGCGGGAAGTCGACGCTGCTCAATCTGGTGGCGGGGCTCGACGCCCCGTCCGGGGGCAGCATCACGACCGACGGGCGCCCGGCCCTGATGTTCCAGGAGCACGCCCTCTTCCCGTGGCTGACCGCCGGTAAGAACATCGAACTCGCCCTGCGGCTGCGGGGCGTCGCGAAGTCCGACCGCCGCGACCGGGCGGAGGAACTGCTCGAACTCGTGCGGCTGAAGGGCGCGTACGGCAAGCGGGTGCACGAACTCTCCGGCGGGATGCGCCAGCGCGTCGCGATGGCCCGCGCGCTCGCCCAGGACAGTCAACTGCTGCTGATGGACGAGCCGTTCGCGGCGCTCGACGCCATCACGCGGGACGTCCTGCACGACGAACTGACCCGCATCTGGCGGGAGACGCGGGTGTCGGTCCTCTTCGTCACGCACAACGTGCGCGAGGCGGTACGGCTGGCGCAGCGCGTGGTCCTCCTCTCCTCGCGCCCCGGACGGGTCGCGCACGAGTGGACCGTGGACATCCCGCAGCCGCGGCGCATCGAGGACGCCGACGTGGCGGAACTGTCCGTCGAGATCACCGAACAACTGCGTGGGGAGATCCGCCGCCATGGCCAGCACTGAGACCAAGGACGAAGCGGCCGTCCGGGAGGACAACGACCTGGCGGGCCTGGACGCCCTGGAGACCGCGGTCCACACCGGCCGGCCCTCCCTTGGGCAGGTCTTCGTCGCGAAGGTCCTGCCGCCCCTCGTGGCCGTCGCGCTGGTGCTGGTGGTCTGGCAGTCGCTGATCTCCTTCGACGTCGTCACCGACCCCAGCAAGCTGCCCTCGCCCTCGGCCGTCTGGGACGAGGCGAAGAACGCGTGGCTGCAGGGAACCCTGCTCGGCTACGTCTGGACCAGTGTCTCCCGGGGACTGCTCGGCTTCCTGCTGGCCCTGGTGATCGGCACACCGCTGGGTCTGCTGGTGGCACGGGTGAGGTTCGTCCGCGCCGCGATCGGCCCGGTCCTGTCCGGTCTGCAGTCCCTGCCCTCGGTGGCGTGGGTGCCGCCGGCCGTGATCTGGCTCGGCCTGGACAACTCGATGATGTACGCCGTGATCCTGCTCGGCGCCGTCCCCTCGATCGCCAACGGGCTGGTCTCGGGCGTCGACCAGGTCTCCCCGCTCTTCCTGCGGGCGGGGCGGACCCTGGGAGCCACCGGGCTGCGCGGCACCTGGCACATCGTCATGCCCGCGGCGCTGCCGGGCTATCTGGCGGGTCTGAAGCAGGGCTGGGCGTTCTCCTGGCGTTCGCTGATGGCCGCCGAGATCATCGCCTCCTCGCCCGATCTGGGCGTCGGACTCGGCCAGTTGCTGGAGAACGGCCGCAACGCCAGCTCCATGTCGATGGTGTTCCTCGCCATCTTCCTCATCCTGTTCGTCGGTATCGCGATCGACCTGCTCCTCTTCAGCCCCCTGGAACGGCGGGTGCTGCGCGGTCGCGGACTCCTCGTGAAGAGCTGAGGCCTCATGCACCGCCCGGTCCTCCTCGTCATCGCCCACGGCAGCCGCGACCCGCGCCATGCCGCGACGGTCCACGCCCTCGTCCGGCGGGTCCGGGCGCGGCGCCCCGGCCTGCGCGTGGAGACCGGCTTCCTGGACTTCAACGTGCCGTCGGTGAACGGGGTGCTGGAGTCCCTGGACGCGGAGGGTGTACGGGACGTGGTGGCCCTGCCGTTGCTGCTCACCCGCGCCTTCCACGCGAAGGCGGACATCCCGGCGGTGCTGCGGCAGGCCCCGCCCCGGCTGCGTGTCCGGCAGGCGGCGGTGCTCGGCCCGTCACCGCTGCTGACGGACGCCCTCGAACGGCGTCTGTACGAGGCGGGGCTGACCCCCGCGGACAAGGCCTCGACCGGCGTCGTGCTGGCCTCCGCGGGGTCCAGCGACCCGGAGGCGATCGCGGTGATCGCGGACATCGCGCGGGAGTGGCGGCGCACCGGCTGGCGCGCCGTGCGGCCCGCGTTCGCCTCCGCCGCCCTCCCCCGCACGCAGGACGCGGTGCGTGAACTGCGGGCGCTCGGCTGCGCACGGGTGGCCGTCGCGCCCTATGTCCTGGCCCCCGGGTTCCTGCCGGACCGGATCGCCCGGGGCGCGGCCGAGGCGGACGTACTCGCGGACGTGCTGGGCCCGGCGCCGGAGGTGGCGCGGGTGCTGCTGGAGCGCTACGACCAGGCCCGGTCGCCGGCCCTGGCGGCGATCGGCGCCTAGGCGCTGTCCGTGATCTCCGGCAGGCGCACGACGACGGCTACGGCACCTCGCCGCGTTGTCGGACCGCCCGATTACGCCCGGCACGAGGACGGCCCTCCGCCGTGCGACGCACCGCATCCGACGCCGCGCGCCGATCCACCGTGGATCGCGGGACATCCCTTGGCGGCCGCCGTCCGGGCCGGACGACACCGGCGCGGACCACCTGCCGTCACCCCGGCAGGTGGTCCGGACGAACGGCCCCGCTCCGCGGCCGCCGCGTCGCCCGGCTCTCCGCGCGACGGAAGGCCCACGGGGCCGCGCCCGTCGTCCACGACGCCGGCGCCCGCCATCGGTGCGACGGCCCGACTCCCGACTCCCGTATGAGCCTGGCGAGTTCGCGCACGCCGCGCCGTGGATCCGGGTGCCGCGGCCCGTGCGCGTGATCCGTACCGGTCGCGTCAGGGACGCGGTGGCCTCGCCTCGTCCGGCGCCGCGACCGCCTCCCCCGCCAGCCGCACCAGCTCGGCGACCGGCATCGAACCCGGCGCCCTGCGTTCGCGCGCGAAGGTGTTCGCGAGCCGCTGGAGCAGGTCGTTGAGCGGGGTGGGTACGCCGTGCAGCCGGCCCAGGAGGGCGATCTCGCCGTTGAGCTGGTCGGCCTCGATGGTGCCGGTGGCGCGGTCGAGGGACTGCCAGGAGGAGCCGCCGCGCCGCGGGGAGCCGTCGAGGGGCTGGAGGCGGATCCGGTCGCCGCGGGCCCGCCGCTGCTCCTCCTCGCCCGCGTACGCGATCCCGGCGGCGGCGAGCACCGCCTCGCCCTCCGCGCGCACCCGTCCGACGAGCTCCAGGCTCTCCTGGCCGCCGACCGGGCCGCTGACCGCCTCGACCGCGTTGGCGAGGTTGCCGAGCAGTTTGGCGTACTGCCAGCGCGTCACGTCCGGCACGACCGGTGCCCCGAAACGGGACTCCTCCAGGTCGGCGGCGATCCGGCGGACCGTCTCGTCCGTGCCGTGCGGATACCGGCCGAGGTGGAGGATACCGGTGAGGGGCGCGCCGGCAGCCGAGACGGCGCCGGGCTCGACGAAGGTGGCGGGCAGCCAGACGCAGACCCCGTACACCCGCCGGAACCGGCGCAGCGCCAGGCGCTGGCCCTCCACGCCGTTCTGCGCGCAGACCAGCGGCAGTCGCTCGGCGGCCGTTCCGCCGCCCGCCACGGGGGCCGGGCCCCAGGCGGCCAGGGCCGCCTCGCTGTCCTGCGTCTTGACGGCGACGATCAGGACGTCGTCGGCCCGCAGCGCGCCGAGTGCCGCGGGACCGTCGACCACGGGCAGCCGGTGCGTCCGGACGCCCTCCGGGGTCGTGAGGCGCAGTCCGCCGGTGCGCAGCGCCTCGTGGTGCGCGCCCCGGGCGACCAGGACGACGTCGTGCCCCGCTTCGGCGAGCCGGCCGCCGACGGCTCCGCCCACGGCTCCGGCCCCGATGATGACGTATCGCATGGGGAGGAGCCTCGCACAGTCCTCGCGCACCGGTGCGGGTAGTCTCGGCCGGATGGTTTCGCGACGATTCATGCTCGGCGGGGAGCTGCCGGTCCGCAGGCTGGGTTACGGCACCGCCCAGTTGACGGGTCCTGGCTACTGGGGCCCGCGCGGCGACGCCCGGGACGCGGTGGCCGTCCTGCGGCGGGCGGTGGAGCGCGGGGTCACGCTGGTCGACACCGCCGACAACTACGGTCCGTCGGTGGCGGAGGAGCTGGTCGCCGAGGCTCTCCGTCCCTACCCGGAGGATCTGCTGATCGCCACCAAGGGCGGAGTCGTCCGTACCGGCCCCGGCGCGTGGCACGTGTCCGGGCGGCCGGAGACGCTGCGGGCGATGTGCGAGGCCAGTCTGCGACGGCTGCGGCTCGACACGATCGGCCTGTACCAGTTGCACCGGCTGGACCCGCGGGTGCCGATGGCCGAACAGCTCGGCGCACTGGACGAGTTGCGGGCCGAGGGGAAGATCCGGCATCTCGGCCTCGACACCGTGACGCCCGAACAGCTGTGGACCGCTCTGGAGTCGACCGACATCGCGGCGGTCCAGAACCGCTACAACCTGCTCGACCGTGCCTCGGACCCGCTGCTGGAGCTGTGCGAGGCGCGCGGGATCGCGTTCCTGCCGTGGTTCCCCCTCGGCAACGGCTCCCTCACCACCGGACGGGTCCACGCGGAGATCGCCGCCGGCCACGGGGCGACGCCGGGCCAGATCGCGCTCGCCTGGCTGCTGCACCGTTCCCCGGTGCTCTGTCCGACACCGGGCACGGGGTCGCTCGCCCACCTGGAGGAGAACCTGGACGCGGCCGCGGTACGGCTGACCGACGAGGACCTGCGGGCTCTGGGCTGACCTCGCCCGTGGGACAGGGCGAAGCCGCGGCCGTGCCGGGGCAGCGGTCCGACTCCGTTGCGGGCGGGACCCGAGCGCCTCGGCGACGCGGCGCTCACGCTCACTCCGCGTCCGGCGGCTCCGCGCTGAACGGTGTGCCCTGGTGGAAGTAGAGCCGCCAGCCCTCGGGCGTCCGCCACCACAGCGAACTCCGGTGCACCAGGCGCCCGTCGTCCGCCTCCGTGTCGAAGGTGATGTGGACCAGGTCCGGCGCCAGTTGGACACCCTTCATACGGGCGGCGGTGATGGGCCGTGAACCCGGAGCCGTCGTCGTGGTCAGATGCGCGAGGATCGAGGCGCGGTCCCAGACCCGGCCGGAGGAGCCGAACTCGCGAAAGCCGGGGTGCAGCAGGGCTCCGAGCAGCTCGGACGAACGGCGGACCTCGGCGTCGAGCAGACTCAGCTCGCCCTCGATGGCCGCCTCCACGGCGGGATTGTGATCAGTCACCTGTCAGCTCCTCCAGTTTGACGACGGTGTTCCAGTTGCGGGTGGTGGCGATGACGCCCTTGAGGAGCCTGGGCCTGGCCAGTGCCTCAGCCAGCTTGGAGCGGCCCAGGCCGTCGGGTGCGAACAGGTACAGGACGCGGTCACCGAGCCGGAACTCCTCCGGCCGGAAGGCCGCCGGGTCGACCGACGCGAAACGCCCGGCGTCGACGTGCGCGGAGAAGTAGGTGACGTGCAGCTGCTTGGCCTGCAGCTCGGCGGCCGGGAACGGGCACGCCTCCCGTACGGCCCTCAGGTAGGCGTGGTCGCGGACCAGCACGTCCACGGTGAACCCGAAGTGCTTCTCGACGGCGTCGGCCAACTCGGCGGCGAGGGACTCCTCGTCACCCCGGTCGGAGGAGAAGACGGCGTTGCCGCTCTGCAGGTAGGTGCCCACACCGCCGTGGCCGAGCCGCTGCAGCAGCGTACGGAGTTCCGCCATCGGCACCTTCTTGTTGCCGCCCACGTTGATCCCGCGGAGCAGTGCCGCGTACGTCGTCGTCATCCGTTCACCTTAGGACGGCATCCCCGCTCATCCGCACCAACACCCGCACCCTGAGCCGGATCCCCGAGAACCCTCCCTGTATGTAAGGGCCTTCTATCCTCCTCAGTGCGGAGACGGCGAGGTCCGCGGGGAGGAGCCGGGGGCCGGACGGTTCACCGGGCAGTACGAGGAGACGGTCTTGTACGGGCCATACCTTCATAACGAAAGGTGACGGCAGGGGGCTGTCACCGCGCACAAAGGGGCTGGCCCGTCATGAGGAACGGAGACATACGGGTGCGGGGCATCGCCGCCCGGGCAGGCGGCTGGAGCGCCCGGCACCGATGGGCCGCCGTCGGGATCTGGGTGCTGTTCGTCGTGCTGGCGATGGGGCTCGGCTCGGCGGCCGGCCGCGTGGACGTCGACGAGAGCGATCAGCTCAAGGGCGAGACGCACACGGCCGCGAAGATCATCGAGGACTCGGGGATCAAGGAGCCGTCGAGCGAGAGCGTCCTGATCCAGGCGAAGGACGGGAACGTCACCTCCACGGACGCCGAGTTCCGCAGTGCCGTCACCGCCGTCGTCCGGGCCGTCGGCGCGACCGGCGAGGTCACCGACGTCACCTCGCCGTACGACACCAAGACCATCTCCAAGGACGGCCGCAGCGCCCTCGTGCAGTTCGACATGCGGGGGGACTCGGACACCGCGGGCGACCGCGTCGCACCGGTGCTGGACGCCGTCAAGGGGGTGCAGAAGGAGCACACGGGGCTGCGGATCGAGGAGATCGGCGGCGCCAGCATGCAGAAGACCTTCGACGACGCGTTCGGGGACGACTTCCAGAAGGCCGAGCTCTCCGCCGTGCCGGTGGCCCTCGGCATCCTGCTGATCGCCTTCGGCGCGCTGGTGGCGGCCCTGCTCCCGGTGGCCCTCGCGGTCACCGCGATCATGGCGACGATGGGCCTGATGGGCATCGTCAGCCATCTCCAGCCGATGAGCGACACCGCCAACTCCGTGATGCTGCTGGTGGGTCTGGCCGTCGGGGTCGACTACTGCCTGTTCTACCTGCGCCGTGAGCGCGAGGAGCGCGAGGCCGGCCGGGACGCCCGGACCGCGCTGCGGATCGCCGCCGCGACCAGCGGCCGGGCCATCGTCGTCTCCGGTGTCACCGTCTGCGTGGCGATGGCCGGCATGCTCTTCACCGGACTCGCCGAGTTCGAGGCGATGGGGCTCGCGTCCCTGATGGTCGTGGCGGTCGCCATGGTCGGCTCGGTCACCGTGCTGCCCGCGCTGCTGTCGCTGCTCGGGGAGCGGGTGGAGAAGGGCCGCGTCCCGTTCCTGCACCCGGACAAGCGGGGCGGCGGCCGCCGCGGCAACCGCCGGCCCGGCGAGGAGGGCAGCCGTTTCTGGGGTGCCGTGCTGCGGGTCGTACTCGTCAGGCCCGGACTCTCCCTTGTCGTGGCGGCCGGGGTGCTGCTCGCCATCGCCTCCCCCGCCCTCGGCATGAAAACCCAACAGCTGACCCTGGACAAGGAGTTCGGCGACTCGCTGCCGATCGTCGGGACGTACAACCGGGTCAACGACGCGTTCCCCGGCGGCTCCGAGCCGGCCGAGGTGGTCGTCAAGGCGCACGACATCGACGCCGCCGACGTGCGGTCCGCGCTCGCCGACTTCCGTACCACCGCGATCAGTTCGGGTGCCTCGCGCGGCCCGGTCGACATCAAGGTGCACGCGGCGCAGAACGTCGCCTTCGTGTACGTGCCGCTCGTGGGCGGCTCCGACCAGGACAGGGCGGAGAAGAGCCTGGCCTTGCTGCGCGACACGGTCCGGCCCGCCACGCTCGGCAAGGTGGACGGGGTCCAGGCGCCGATCACCGGACAGGTCGCCGGGTCGCGCGACTTCAACGACCAGCTGGTGGGTTCGGTGACCCCGGTCTTCGCGTTCGTGGTCGTCTTCGCCTTCCTGCTGATGCTCCTCTCGTTCCGCTCGCTGACGATCGCGATCACCTCGATCGTGCTCAACCTCCTGTCGGTCGCGGCCGCCTACGGCATCCTCGTGGCCGTCTTCCAGCACGGCTGGGGTGCCTCGCTGGTGGGCGCGGAGGGGGTGGGCGCCATCGTCACCTGGCTGCCGCTGTTCCTCTTCGTGATCCTCTTCGGGCTGTCGATGGACTACCACGTGTTCGTCGTCTCGCGTATCCGTGAGGCGCGGCTGCGGGGGCGTGACACCAAGGACGCGATCCGGCACGGGGTGGTCACCACGGCCGGTGTCGTCACCAGCGCCGCCGTCATCATGGTCGCCGTGTTCGCGATCTTCGGCACGCTGTCCATGCAGTCCATGAAGCAGATGGGCGTGGGTCTGGCGGCCGCGGTGCTCATCGACGCGACGATCATCCGCGGGGTCCTGCTGCCGGCCGTGATGGCCCTGCTCGGCGAGCGCAACTGGTACCTGCCGAAGTGGCTGAACCGTCTGCCGGACTTCACCCACGACGAGTCGCCGGAGGCCGTCCTGCCGCCGGCCAGGCAGGACGAGCGCGCCGGGGTCTGACCCCGGCCGCGACAGGGCCCGTCGGTCCCCACGGGGGTGGGACCGACGGGCCTTCCGTACGGACCGGCGCCCCGGAACGGACCGGGGCGCAGGTTCGGACCGGGGCGCAGGTTCGGACCGGGGCGCAGGTCCGGACCGGGGCGCAGGTCCGGACCGGGGCGCAGGTCCGGGCCGATGGGGCGATCGAGGCCGATGGGGCAGTCGGGGTCGCGTGACCGGCCTCGACTCGTCAGGGCCGTCGGGCCGTCAGGGCCTTCGGGTCGTCAGGGCCATCAGGGCCGTCGGGCCGTCGGGCCGTCGGAACCGATCGCGCGATACGGGGTCCACACCGTGCGGAACCTCGGTCCGGTGCGGGCGACGGGCACACTGGCCGACATGCCTGTCTCACTGCATCACCTCGTCATCGACGCCCATGATCTGCCCGCCCTGGCCCGGTTCTGGGCCTCGGTGCTGGACTGGCGGATCCTTTCCGAGCGGGAGCGGGAGGTCGTGATCGGACCGGACGTGTCCGCGCCGGTGGGCATCTGCTTCATGCCGGTGACGGACCGCAAGACCGTCAAGAACCGTCTGCATCTCGATCTGACCTCCGCCGCCGAGGACCGGGAGGCCGAGATCGAGCGCATCCTCGCTCTCGGCGCGCGCAGGGCGGATGTCGGGCAGAGCGGCGGTGAGTCGTGGACCGTGCTGTGCGACCCGGAGGGCAACGAGTTCTGTGTGGTCCGCCCCAAGACGACCCTCGTCGACTGAGGGCCGTCCCCGCGCGAGTGCACGGTCGACCCCAACACCCCATCGCTAGGCGGGCAGTTCGGCCTCGATGAGATCGGCCGCCCGCCGGGTACCGCCCTCCTTCTCCATCCGGTCGCGGATGTCCCGCAGCCGGCGCGCCACCCCCGGGTCGCCGGTGAGGGCGAGGACGGCCTCGCGCAGTACGGCGGGTGTCGCCTCCGCCATCGGGACGTGGCGGGCGACGCCGAGCGCCTGGAGCAGGTCGGCGTTGCCGAACTGATCGACGGCCTGCGGTACGGCGACCATGGGCGTGCCGGTGGCCAGGCCCTCCTGGCTGCCGCCCGCACCGGCGTGCGTGACGAAGGCGTCGGCCTGCCGGAGGATCGCCAACTGCGGTACCCACTGGTGCACCTCGATGTTGTCCGGCACCTCCCCGAGCTCCGCCGGGTCGACGAACCTGCCGATCTGCAGCACGACGTGCCAGCCCGGCAGATCCCCGAAGGCCGCCACGCACGCGCGGTAGAACCCGGGCTGTTTGGTGAAACTGGAGCCCAGCGAGACGAGCAGCACCTTGTCGGCGCCCGGGGGCCGCCGCCACTCCCCCTGCGCGGCGCGGTCGCCCTGGCAGCCGCCGACGAAGGTGTACCGCTCCTCGTCGACACGGTCGGCGTTCGGCTGCAGGACCCGGGGCACGAGGACCAGACACCGGTCGGGCCGTCCCATGAAGTCCTCGACACTCAGGTCCATGCCGTGTGCGGCGATCCAGCCGGCGAAGGTCTCATAAAAGGCCCGGCCGCGCGGTGTCCGCTTGACCGGTTCGAAGACGGCCCGGCCGACCTCCTCCTCGTACCCCTCCCAGGCGACCATGCTCGGGGAGAGCTGCACGATCGGGACACCCCAGCGGTGGGCCAGGACCCGGGCCGGGTAGGCGGTGATGTCGTACAGGACGAGATCCGGCTCGTCGCCCTCGTACGCCGCCGCGAGCTGCGGCTCGGCCTGCAGGGCGTCCGTCAGGAACGGTTCGAGGTGGTCGATCGTCTCGGTCCCCCACGCGTCCGGGTCGTCGTCGGTCGGCAGCGTCGAGTGCCAGATCCGGGGCTCCGCCCCCGTCTCGGCGACCTTCTCGGCGAAGGCGGGCGGAACGGCGTACGTGACCCGGTGCCCGCGCGCGACGAGCTCCCGGATCACCTCGATGCTCGGGTTCACATGCCCGTGCGCGGCGATGGAGAACATGGCGATGTGGGCGCGTCGGATGGTGGTCATGCCCCGACCGTAGACGAGACGAGACGTCTCGTGCAATCTCATTCCCGGGCGTCGCCACACCCGTCGCCCGCGGGTCGCTCAGCGCCGGCAACGGGCCGGAACCGGGTCGCCGTCCCGGACCGGCCGTCCGCGGAGCCCGGCCTGATCGATCGCCCCGCCGGAGTACCCCTGGAAGGCGGGGGTCGCGGTCTTGACCTTCCCCTCGGGGTGGCCGTGCACCGACCGGGCGGGCGCCGGACGCAGGCGGGAGACGGGAGCGGTGCCCGTCGCCCAGCTGTTCCCGGCGGTGCGCGGGGCGGAATCCGCCAGGGCCCGCGTCCCCGTGGCCGGCATCCAGCCCCGAGCGCCGGCCGGACCAGGCTCTCCGGCCGGAACAGGACGTCGACGAACGCGGCGGCAAGACACCGGGCACACGCCCCGACCTGTGCGAATGCGAGACTGGCCGCGAAGGGCGTGACCGCGACGCCGTGCGCGCGGGCCCCGTGCGCGGCGCGTCACGGGGACGCGGGGACGCGGGGACGCGGCGACCGCGCGGGCACCGCGCGAGGAGACGGAGGCGACGGATGGACGAGGCGCGGGCGCGGGACGTACTGGCCGCGGCGGGCGTGCTGCCGGGGCCGCCCGGGGAGGCCGAACTCCTCGCCCTGGGCGAGAACGCGGTCTTCGCCGCCGGTGAGCTGGTGGTCAAGGTGGGCCGGGACGCCGAACTCCTCGACCGCGCCCGGCGGGAGCTGGACATCGCGGAGTGGCTCGCCGGGGCCGGTGTCCCCGCGGTGCGGGCCGCCGGGAGCGAGGCGCTGCTGGTGGACGGTCATCCGGTGACGGTGTGGCACCGCCTGCCCGCGCCCGTACGCCCCGCCGAGCCGCACGATCTGGCCGAACTGCTCCGGGTGGTGCACGCGCTGCCCTCGCCCCCCTTCGCCCTGCCGCCCCGGGAACTGCTGGGCGGCGTGGAGCGCTGGCTGCGGCTGGCGGGCGACGCGATCGACCCGCGGGACGCGGCCTTCCTGCGTGCCCGGCGTGACGGCTTCGCGTCCGCCGCCGCCGCGCTCACCCCGCATCTGCCCCCGGGCCCGATCCACGGGGACGCGCTGCCGCGCAACGTCCATGTCGGTCCCGACGGCCCGGTCCTGATGGACCTGGAGACCTTCTCCGCCGATCTGCGCGAGCACGACCTCGTGGTCATGGCGCTCTCCCGGGACCGCTACGGGATGCCCGCCGAGGCGTACGACTCGTTCACCCGGGGCTACGGCTGGGACGTGCGCGCGTGGGAGGGCTGTTCCGTGCTGCGGGGTGCCCGGGAGACCGCAAGCTGCGCGTGGGTGGCCCAGCACGCACCGGGCAGTACCAAGGCGCTGGCCGAGTTCGAACGCAGGGTGGCGTCCCTGCGGGACGGGGACGATTCGGTCCGCTGGTATCCGTTCTGACGCCGCGGCTCTCCCCGGCGGGCCGTCGCGCCGCCGCCCGGTCCGGCACCGTGGGCGGCTGCGTGGTAGCCCGCTCCGGCCTCGCGGGCCGCGCGGGTCACCGGCGGAGCCGAGCGGCATGAGTCCCGGACCGCGCCTGTCGCCTCGCGGGAGGGGCTGCCCGTCCTGACCGCCGCGTGCCATGTCACCGGCCGTCGTGACCGCCGCGCCTCATGTCTCAGGCTGTCGCGACCGCACCGGTCACCGCACCGGCCGAGGACCGCCGGTCGGCTCGGGCCGTCCGCTCACCGGCCACCGCTCACCGCGGGCCGTCCACTCACCGGCCACCGCTCGCCGCAGGTCATCCGCTCACCAGCCGCCACTCAGGCCGCAGGCCCGCTGTCGCGCCCGCTGCCCGCGGCCTGCCGCCCGCACGGGCCGCCGCGCGCCCGAGCGCCGCGGCTCCCGGGGCCGCTCGGGGGTCAGACCCGTTCGTCGGCGAGGTCGCGCAGGGGCCAGGTCCCGTCGACGACCGCGTCCGTGTCGCCCTTGCGGCGCAGGAAGCTCTGGAAGTCCGCCGCCCACTCGGCGTACCACTCGATCTGGCGGCGGTGCAGTGCGGCGGGGCCGAGACCCGCGACCTTCGGGTGCCGGCCGGCTATCGCTCCGGCGAGCCGGGCCGCGGCGAGGGCGTCGGCCGAGGCGTCGTGGGCCGCGCGCAGTTCCACCCCGTACTCCGTGCAGACCGCTTCGAGGTTGCGCTTGCCGCGGCGGTAGCGGTCGACGGAGCGGTCGATGGTGTACGGGTCGATGACCGGGGCGGGGTCGCTGCCGCCGAGCCGCTCACGCAGCGAGGGCAGGCCGTGCCTGCGCAGTTCGGCGGAGAGCAGCGTCAGGTCGAAGGCGGCGTTGTACGCGACGACCGGGACGCCCGTCTTCCAGTACCCGACCAGGACCTCCGCGATCGCGTCGGCGACCTGGTCGGCGGGGCGGCCCTCCGCGGTGGCGCGCTCGTTCGAGATGCCGTGCACCGCGACGGCGTCCTCCGGGATCCGCACGCCCGGATCGGCCAGCCACTCGCGGCGGCCCAGCGGTTCTCCGTCCTTGACCTCGATCACGGCGCCCGTGACGATGCGCGCCTCGCGCGGATCGGTCCCGGTCGTCTCCAGGTCGAAGCCGATCAGCAGCTCCTGGTGCCAGCCCATCGGCGGCCCCCCTTCTTCGTGGTGCTTTCCCCCAGTGGTCTCCACGATCGCACGGCCCACTGACAACCCGAGGAGCGCGTTCCGCTTCCGGAGGACGGCGACACTTCAGGACACCGGCCGCGAATCGGCCCAGGCCACCTCGAACTCCTCGCGATATGTCGGGAAGAGCCCTTCCTCGCCGATCTCGTCCGGTTTGACCACACGGCCGCCGCCGCGCAGCACCAGCACCGGTGCCTCCATGCCACGCGCGCGGCGCAGATACGACTGCACGACCGCGATGCCGTCGGAGCCGTCGCCGTCGACGAGGTACGCCGTGAAGCGCGGTGTCTCGTCGTAGACCTGGATCTCGAACGCGCCCGGGTCCCGCAGCCGGGCCCGCACCCTGCGCATGTGCAGGATGTTCATCTCGACGGCGCGGCTCAGCTCGCCCCGCTTGAGGCCGAGTTCGCGCTCGCGGCGCTTGACCGCGCTGGAGGCCGGGTTGAGGAACAGCAGCCTGACCCGGCAGCCGGACTCGGCGAGCCGTACCAGCCGCCGTCCGGAGAAGTTCTGCACCAGCAGGTTCAGACCGATGCCGACGGCGTCGAGACGACGGGCTCCGCCGAAGAGGTCCTCCGCGGGGAACTGCCGCAGTAGCCGGACCCGGTCGGAATGGACCCCGACGACGTCCGCGTACCGGTCGCCGACCAGGTCCTCGACGGCGTCGACGGGCAGCCGCCGCGCGGAGGGCGTGTCACTGCCGGCGCCGAGTATCTCCAGGAGCTTCGCGGCGGCCCGCTCGGCCTGGCCCAGCACCGCCTCGGACAGCGCCCGGTTGCGCGAGACCACGTTCCGGGTGACTTCCAGTTCGTCGAGGGCGAGTTCGACGTCCCGGCGCTCGTCGAAGTAGGGCTCGAAGCAGGGCCAGTGCTGCACCATCAGCTCGCGCAGCTGGGGCAGGGTGAGGAAACTGAGCACGTTGTCGTCGGCGGGGTCGAGCAGATACCCCTTGCGCCGGCTGACCTCGCGCACCGCGACCGCGCGCTGCACCCACTCCTGCCCGGCCGGACCCGCCGCCGCGACCACCCAATCGTCGCTGTGGACGGGTTCGTAGATGGGGCGCAGAACAGCGGCCACGACCGCGCGCACCCGCTGTTCGACCAGGTTCAGCCAGATGTAGGCGCGCCCGGCCCGCTGGGCACGCGTACGCACCTCGCGCCAGGCGTCGGCGCCCCAGTCCAGTTCCGGTCCGATGGATCCCATCTCCATCGGCCGCGCCAGGGACACCGCGCCGGGTGGGACATCTGTGGAGTTCCCCTCGTGACCCTCGTCACCAGGAGGCAACTCCAGCCCTCCCGAGCCCACCCGCGCACCGCCTTCCGCTCCCCCGAGCTCTCCCGTGGGGCCAGCCCCACTCAACGATCAAGGAAGGGTACTCCGGGAGCGGCGGGCGGTGCAGCCCGATGGACAGGTCGTTTCTCAACTAGCGTTTTCCACATGCCCGTTCTGGTCGGCCAGCTCCGGCGGAGTGAGCGGATTCATAGCCGTGACGTCGCGCGGAGCGATGGAGAAGCCCTGCCAGTGGACCGGCATGGGCTGCTGGTCCTCGTCGCGGGCGATGTGGTGGAAGCCCACGTTGACCCAGACGATGGGGTGGGTGAGGGTCTGCCCGTTGACGTACTTGTCGACGGACTTGCCCGCGCCCGCTCCACAGTTGAGCAGATTGTCGCTCGCGAACTGCTCGCACTTCTTGTACTCGGTGAAGTACAGGTCGTGCTTGGTGAAGCTGCGGCCGAGGTACTTGGTGGTGGCGCCGGGGACGATCTCGTAGGAGCGGGCGTGGTCGTCCTTGTTCTTGCCGGTGGCGCTGACCACCCGCCACCAGCGCATGTTCTTGGCGTCGCCCGCGAGTTCCTTCGTGATCTTGGTGCGGGTGGTCTTGTTGGTCGGGCCCTCGTTGCCGTTGCGGGGCGGGCTGACCACCGAGTCGTACTGCTCGATCTTGTTCTTGGAGGAACCGTCCAGGCCGAAGTCGAGCCGCCAGAAGACGTTGTGGCTGTGGCTGGTGGCGTACGCCTTCGCGCCCTTGCCGATGGGCCAGCCGCGGCCGTCGCCGGCGTCGTAGTCACCCGGCGAGAGGCTGCCGGTTGCGCCGATGTTCATGCTCACGGTGCCGTCGTCCTGGAAACGCCACTCGGTGATGTACTCGTACCAGCCGACCTTGTTGACCGTGTAGATCAGCAGGTCCTTGCCCTGGGTCTGGTAGACCTTGTTCCCCGAGTCGGCCTCCATGCGGTAGGCGTGACCGCGCGAACGGGTCGTGGTGCACAGACCGTTGACGTTCGGGTGCTGCGGATCCCAGGCGTTGGGGATCTTCACGGTCTTGATGGTGCCGCCGGGGCACTCGCCCGGCGCCATCTTCATCAGGCCCTGCCCGAAGCCCGCGCCCGTGAGGTCGTCGTACTCGGCCTTGCCGTCGTCGTAGGGGACGTGGATCTGGCCGAGCTTGGCGCTGGTGAGGATCTTTATCGGCTGGGCCTCGCCCTTGGGCTGGTACGAGATGTTCTCCAGGACGAGCCCGGCCTCGCTCTCGTAGTGCCAGCACATGCGCCAGGTGGTGCCGGTGGAGAGCTTCTGCTCGATCTTGTAGGCCGTGCTGCAACTGGCCGCGGCCGCCGGGGCGGACTTCGGCTGGGCGACGGCCGGACCCGCGGCCGTCGTCGCGCCGGCGGCCAGCGCGGCCACTGACAGGCCCACCGCCGTCCGGCTGCGGGCATGGCTGATTCTGTTCACGCGCATGACGAAGGGACTCCTCGCGAAAGCATGCGGAAGAAGGGAGTTGGAGAGAACGGAGGTGAGGGCGGCGCCACGCGGGCGAGGCGGCCGCGGACGTCAGCCGAGCGTGCCGACCTTGCGGGCGCTCAGATCGATCACCAGGTCACGGCTGTCGATCCAGGACCCGTTCCTGACCTTCGGGAAGAGCCTCACGCAGCGGTGCTCCCCGCACTTCGCGAGGAGGCCGGGCCGGGCACCCGTGGTGGCCCGGTAGACCATGCTGTTGAGCGTGAGCTGGTCGGGCGAGGTGAGTTCCTTGCCGGTGGCGTCCTTGTAGTCGGCCCGCAGGCCCGCGCCGAGCGGGTCGGCGATGAGCAGCTGGGCCGCCTCGTCCATCTCGTCACGGCTCAACGGCGGCTGGACGCCGTGCTGGGTGTCCGTCCTCTCCACCTTGCCGGTGCCGAGATCGACGGTCCTGGTGACGAGCGTGTCGTCGTGGTAGTCGTAGAACGTGACGTCCGCGCGGCGAGGTGCCCCCGGGTCGTCGAGTTCGTCCTCCTCCGGCTCGGCGAGGTCGACGCTGATGCGCTGCGGGCCCCGGCCGCCCTCGACGTTCTCGCTGGAACGGAACAACTGCCGGTTCGCCGCCAGCTGTTCGACCCGTGCCGTCTCGTCGTCGGTCAGCGGGTCACGGCCGACGCCCTTGTCCCCCTGCGCCGGAGCCTGTTCGACGACGCCGGGCCGCGCGGCCGCCTGCCCCTGGTCCTGTCCCTGCGCCTGTCCTTGTCCGGTCTGCTGCGAGCCGGCGCCGGCCGGGCCCCGGCCCGGTTCGTCGGCGCCCGCCGAGCCCGGCAGGGTGATCCCGACCATCACGGCCGTCCCTGCCACCGCGATGGCCGCACCCGCCACCACTTTTCCCAGATGGCGGTGCACTATCTTGCGCACATTTCCCCCTACTCCCCCTGTTTCCCTAGGAGCGTTTTGAGTACCACCGGTTCGGCATACGACGTATGCCTGGTCAGCGGGTAAGAGGGACGTAAGTCATAGGAGGTTCCATCACTTTCGGGGAGACTCGCTTCGGAGTCGCCCCCCGGGGCGCGGCACTACTGGGAGAGTCGTATCCATGCAGGTCTGGCCTGGTGAGGCATATCCACTCGGTGCCACGTACGACGGCGCCGGTACCAATTTCGCGGTCTTCTCGGAGGCCGCCGACCGGATCGAGCTGTGTCTGCTGCACGACGACGGCTCGGAGACGGCGGTCGAACTGCGCGAGAGCGACGCGTTCGTACGGCACGCGTACCTGCCCGGGATCATGCCCGGCCAGCGGTACGGGTTCCGGGTGCACGGGCCGTACGCGCCCGAGCGCGGACAGCGCGTCAACTCCGCCAAGCTGCTGCTCGATCCATACGCACGTGCGATAAGCGGCTCGATCGACTGGGGCGAGGAGGTGTACGGCTATCCGTTCGGGTCGCCCGACAAGCGCAACGACCTGGACTCGGCGCCGCACACCATGACGTCGGTCGTGGTCAACCCGTACTTCGACTGGGGGGACGACCGTCGCCCCCGTACCGAATACCACCACACCGTGATCTACGAGGCCCATGTGAAGGGCCTCACGATGCGGCATCCGGCACTGCCCGAGGAACTGCGCGGCACCTACGCGGCACTCGCCCATCCCGCGATCATCGAACACCTGACGGAGCTGGGGGTGACGGCTCTGGAGCTGATGCCGGTGCACCAGTTCGTGAACGACCACCGTCTGGTGGAGATGGGCCTCAACAACTACTGGGGCTACAACACCATCGGCTTCTTCGCCCCGCACAACACGTACGCCTCCTGGGGAGACCGAGGCCAGCAGGTCCTGGAGTTCAAGTCGGCGGTCCGCGCGCTGCACGAGGCCGGGATCGAGGTCATCCTGGACGTGGTCTACAACCACACGGCCGAGGGCAACCACCTGGGACCTACCCTCTCCTTCAGGGGTCTCGACAACGCCTCCTACTACCGCCTCGCGGACGACCCCCGCTACTACATGGACACCACGGGGACCGGCAACTCCCTCCTGATGCGGTCCCCGCACGTGCTCCAGCTGATCATGGACTCGCTGCGCTACTGGGTCACCGAGATGCACGTCGACGGCTTCCGCTTCGACCTCGCGGCCACCCTGGCACGGCAGTTCCACGAGGTGGACCGGCTGTCGTCGTTCTTCGACCTGGTCCAGCAGGACCCGGTGGTCTCCCAGGTGAAGCTGATCGCCGAGCCCTGGGACGTCGGCGAGGGCGGCTACCAGGTGGGCAACTTCCCGCCGCTGTGGACGGAGTGGAACGGCAAGTACCGCGACACCGTCCGAGACCTGTGGCGCGGCGAGCCCCGCACGCTCGCCGAGTTCGCCTCCCGACTGACCGGTTCGTCGGACCTCTACCAGGACGACGGCCGCCGGCCGCTCGCCTCCATCAACTTCGTCACCTGCCACGACGGGTTCACCCTCAACGACCTCGTCTCCTACAACGAAAAGCGCAACCAGGCCAACGGAGAGGACAACCGCGACGGCGAGAGCCACAACCGCTCGTGGAACTGCGGTGCCGAGGGCGAGACCGACGACGAGGGCGTCCTCGCCCTGCGGGCCCGCCAGCGGCGCAACATCATCGCGACGCTGATGCTCTCCCAGGGTGTGCCGATGCTCAGCCACGGCGACGAGTTCGCCCGCACCCAGGGCGGCAACAACAACGCATACTGCCAGGACAGCGAGCTCGCCTGGGTGCCGTGGCCGCAGGAGGGCGGCGAACTGCTCGACTTCACCCGGGCGATGGTGTGGCTGCGCCGTGACCACCCGGTGTTCCGGCGCCGCCGCTTCTTCCACGGCCGGCCCGTCCAGGGCACCCACGACGAGCTGTCCGACATCGCGTGGTTCACCCCCGCCGGCGCCGAGATGACCGAACAGGACTGGGGGGCGACGCAGACGCACGCGCTGTCCGTCTTCCTCAACGGCAACGCGATCTCCGAACCGGGCCCGCGCGGGGAGCACATCGCCGACGACTCCTTCCTCCTGATGTTCAACGCCTCCCCGAAGTCGCTGGAGTTCACGGTCCCCGTCGACCACGGTCGGCAGTGGCAGGTGGTGGTCGACACCGCCCTGCCGGAGGGACCGGTACCGGGCACCGGCGCCAAGGTCCAGGCCGGGGACCGGCTGACACTGATCGACCGGAGCCTGACGGTGCTGCAACGGCCCGCCCAGGACTTCTGACCCGGTCCCGTCGCACCGGCCGGGGGGTTGGGGGGCGCCCCGCCGCACCCCGGCCGCGACGCCCTGGGCCGTCCGGCCGGGACCGGTCGGTCGGGCCGGTCGGTCGGACCGGTCGGCCGGGCCGGACCGGACCGCCGGCTCCCGGCCGTGGCCCCGATGCCGCGGTCGTCCGGCCGTCGGGGGGCCCCGGCGCGGCCGTCGCCCCGCGCGGGTCCCGCCGGGGCCGCGGGGCGGGCGCGCGGGGCCTCCAGGCGACCGGACGACCGCGGGCCCGGCCCCCCACGGACCCGTATGCGGGCGTGGATGTCACGAAACCGGGCGAGAGGGGTACGTAGGTTCCCATGACACCTGAGCGTCCCGAACGGGAGATCCCGGACTCCATGGGTCCCGCCGCTCCGACCGCCACGTACCGGCTCCAGCTGCAACCCGAGTTCCCCTTCGCGGCCGCCGAGGCCGCCGTGCCGTACCTGGCCTCGCTCGGGGTCTCCCATCTGCACCTGTCCCCGGTCCTCGAGGCCGTCCCGGGCTCGGCGCACGGCTACGACGTCGTCGACCACACACGGGTGCGGGAGGAACTGGGAGGCGAGCGCGGGCTGCGCTCCCTGGCCCGCACCGCACGCGAGCACGGGCTCGGGCTCGTCGTGGACATCGTGCCGAACCACATGGCCATGGCCCCGCGCCACAACCGCCCGCTGTGGGAGGTACTGCGCGAGGGGCCCGAATCGCCGTACGCGCGCTGGTTCGACATCGACTGGGACGCGCAGGGCGGCCGGGTGCTGCTGCCGGTGCTCGGGGGCCGCCTCGGCACCGAGCTCGACCGCTTCAAGGTGGACGGCGACGTCCTGCGCTACTACGACCACGAGTTCCCCTTGCGCGAGGGCACCCGGGACCTGCCGCTGCCCCGGCTCCTCGACGCGCAGTGGTACCGCCCGGTCTGGTGGCGGCTGGCCCGCACCGAGCTGAACTACCGGCGTTTCTTCAGCATTTCGGAACTCGTCGGGGTGCGGGTCGAGGACCCGGAGGTGTTCGCCGCGACCCACGGCAAGATCCTGGAACTGCTGGCCGACGGCGTGTTCGAGGGGCTGCGCGTCGACCATCCGGACGGGCTCGCGGACCCGGACGCGTATCTGCGCCGTCTGCACGAGGCGAGTGGCGGACGCTGGACGGTCGTCGAGAAGATCCTCGCGGACGGCGAACCGCTGCCCGCCGCCTGGCCGGTCGCGGGCACCACCGGCTACGACGCGCTGCGGCACGTCGACGGCCTCTTCACGGACCCGGCCGGAGCGGCCGAACTTCTGGGCGTGTACCGGCGGTTCGCGTCTCCGCCGGCCGACCTGGGTGGGTCCTGGGAGGCGACGGTGCGCCGGGCGGCGTACCAGGTGCTCACCCACGAGCTGGCCACCGAGTCCGGCCGTCTCACCCGGGTGGCCGCCCGCCTGTGCGCCCGCTCGGACGAACCGGGACTGCGCGACCACGCGCCCTGGGCCCTGGGCACCGCGCTGCGTGAACTGCTCGTACGGGTCGGGGTGTACCGGCCGTATCCCTCCACGGACGCCTCCACCGTGGTCACCGCGGAGGCCGCCGCCGAGGCCCGGGCCGTCTTCACCGTGCCTGAGGAGGCGCACGCCGTGGACGTCGTACGGGATCTCGTGCTCGGACGGTACGGGGACGGGCCCGAACACGCCGAGTTCCGGGCCCGGTTCGCCCAGACCTCGTCCGCGCTGCGCGCGAAGTCCGTGGAGGACACGGCGTTCTACCGCTACGTACCCCTGCTGTCGGCCAACGAGGTGGGCGGTGCCCCGGGAGCCCCGGCCGTCTCCCCCGACGACTTCCACGCCTACTGCGCCCGCCTCCAGCGGGACTGGCCCGGCACCGGGACGGCGCTGTCCACCCACGACACGAAACGCAGCGCCGACGTACGCGCGGCGCTGTCCGTGCTCACCCAGTGTCCGGACCGGTGGGACGGCCTGCTGGCCGAGGTGACACCGCGGGACGCGGCGGACGTGCCCGACCCGCAGACGGCGTGGGCCGCCTGGCAGACGGTGTTCGGGCTGGGCCCCGCCGACCCGGACCGGGTCCGGGGCGCGCTCCTCAAGCACGTCCGGGAGGCCGGCCTGCACACCGCCTGGACCGAGCAGGACCCCGCGTACGAGGCAGCGGTCGCGGCGTTCGTCACCGCGGGCCCCTGCGGGGAGCCCGGCCGGCACGTCGCCGCCCTCCGGGCGGAACTCGCGCCGCACGTGCGCGCGAACGTCCTGGGGGCGGCCCTCGTACACCTGACCATGCCGGGGTTGCCGGACGTGTACCAGGGCACCGAGGACGAGTACCTGGCGCTGGTGGACCCGGACAACCGGGAGCCGTTCGCGCCCCCGCGGCCGTCGCCACCCCGATCCTCCGCCCCGGGCACGGCGGCGAGCGCGGAGACGGCGGGGATCCCGGAGAAGGCCGCGCTCACCACCGCCGCGCTCCGGCTGCGCGCGCGGCGCCCCGACGTCTTCGGGAGTACGGCGACGTACGCTCCGCTGGCCGCCGAGGGGCCGCGGGCCGCGCACTGTGTGGCCTTCGTACGCTCCGGGGAGGTGCTCTCGGCCGTCACCCGGTTGTCGTCGCGGCTGACCGACGGGGGCGGCTGGCGCGACACATGTCTCGCGCTGCCCGCGGGGCGGTGGACGGATCTGCTCGTCCCCGGACGGCGGTTCACGGGGCGGGTGCGCGTGGCGGACCTCTTCGAACGGTCACCGGTCGCACTGCTGGAACGCACCGGTGACGACACACCCGCGGACCGGGCGACGCACGGCTGACCAGTAACGCGGTGGCGGCGGGCGGGAGTTCGGACAACCGTGGCCGGGTGACGGTCCGGAGATCCGGACGCGGGTGCGGGCCCGGGACGCCTGGGCCGGTTGACGTGCGGAGGGACGGCGCCGCGCGTCCTGGGGCGGAATCCGGGACCGGGTGACGCCCCCGGGAGGGCGGCGGCGTCGTACGAGGGCGCGGAAGGCACCCGGCGAGTCGGGGGGCCGGTGCGGCGGCCGGTCCCTCCGTCGGCCGGGCGGAGGGACCGGCCGGACGGTGGGACGGCCGGGCCCGAGCCGTCGGACAGTCGGGCCGTCCGGCCGGACGGTGGGGCTGCCGGGCGGCCGGACGGACGGCCAGGCGGTCGGACGGCCGACCGCCGTCTGGCCGTCTCCCCGCGGGACTCGGCTCGGTACACCCGTACGGGTGACGTGAACCGGCGGCCGTGGAACGCCCGCACCCGCGGGAGGACCACGCGCGTCCCGGCGGGACCTCGCGCTTTCGGGCGTGTGCGCCTCCCGAACCCGCGCGCGGGAACGGCCGGCGCCGCCGGGGCGCTCCGGCCGCCGCTTGACAGTTGACCCCGTCCGTGGAGTACTGCGGACAGCGACGCAGGGCGGACCGGTCGGGGGTGAGTCTCCTGCAGGAGCTGCGTTACCCCAGTGTGACCGAAATCGTCGCGTCCGCACGGGCGTTGGCGGCTCATCGGCCCGGCCTCAGCAGGCTCCGGCAGATCGGGGTCTCCCGCGCGGGCAGGCCGCTCCACCTGCTGTCCGTCGGTCACGCGCGGCGCGCGGTCCTCGTCGTCGCCGGGGCCCACGCCAATGAGCCGGCCGGCGGTTCGACCCTGCTGTCCCTGGCCGAACGCGTGCTGTACGACAAGGAGTTACGGGCCGGTACCTCGTGGCACTTCCTGCTCTGCGCGGACCCGGACGGGGCCAGCCTGCATGTGACACCGGCACCGCGCACGCTGCTCGACTACCACCTCGGCTTCTTCCGTCCGGCCGGACCCGAGCAGCCGGAGTGGTCGCCGTCCGTGCTGCCGCCCGACCGGCTCCCACCGGAGACGCGCGCCCTCCTCCGGGTCATCGACGAGCTGCGGCCCTACCTCCAGGTGACCCTGCACGGCACCGATCTCGGCGGCAGCTGGGTGCAGTTGACCAAGGACATCCCGGGGCTCGCCGAACCGTTCGCCAAATCCGCGGCCGAGCTGCACATCCCGGTCGAGACCGGCGCGTCGGACGCCGCGGGATGGCCGGCCTCCGGGCCCGGTGTGCATGTGATGCCGGCCCCCGGCTCGGACGCGGCCTACCCGAGCATGCCCGACGACGCACGGCACAGCACCTGGTACCACGCGCACCGGTACGGAGGGCTGACCGCGGTCGTCGAGGTCCCGATGTGGGCCAGCGACCTGGTCGCCGATCCCGCGCCGCACCCGGCGCCGGCCTCCGCGATGCGCGGTCTGGCCCGCCGGCTGCGGCTGGACGCGCACCAGGTGGAGGCGGTGCTGACGGAGGTCGTACCGCGGCTGCCCGGCCCCGACGGGCCGCTGCTGAGGGCCGCCAAGTGGGCGCTGGAGCTGATACCGGGACTGGCCGACGACTGGACGAGGACACCGCCGGCGGACACCACCAGGGCGTACGTCGGCAGCGTGGACGCGTTCGGGCGCCGGCTGCCGCTGCGGGCGGCGGCGATGCTGCTGCGCGTCCTCCAGGAGGCCGACGACCGGGCGGCGCCGCGCCTCGAACGCCTCGTCGCCTCCTGGAGCGACGCCTTCGCCGAACGCTTCGGCGCCCGCTGGGTGCCGCTGCAGCACCAGGTCGAGCACCAGTCCCGCACCGTGGTCGCGGCGGCCCTGCACGCGCGCGACGGCGCGGTCTGAACTACTCCCCCAGGGCGAACACCGCGCCCGTGTCCGCGCCCAGCACACACGAGTTCGCGAAGGTGCGCGCGTAGGTGACCGGGCGGCCGTTCCACTCGCCGCGCGCGGCGGCGGTGACCGGCGCGTAGATCATGGGGCACAGGGCGCCCGGGGTGGCCGGGATCCGCCCGATGTCGCCCCCGGCCGCCGCGAGTTCGGCACAGGCCCGTTCCGCGTGGCGGTGCGGGCCCCGGGGCGGGGCGCAGAGCAGGAGCGTGCCGGGGGTGTCGAGGTGACGGGGGCCGGGGCGGCGGATGCCGGTGCCGGGCGTGGTCCCCTCGCGGAAGGGTGCCGGCCGGGGCATCGGGCGGAGGGACACCCGGGAGGCGCGTGACGGCGCCCCGGGAGGTGCGCCGACGGGATTCCCGGCGGGCACCCGGACGGGTGAGAACGTCACGGGAGAGGCCTCGCCCCGGGTGACCGTGAGGTACAGCCAGTCGCCGGAGGCGCCCCGCCCCGAGGTCACCGGCGGCTGTTCGGAAACAGTGACCCCGACCCACGTCGGTTCGGAAGCCGTGGCCCCGACCGGCGTCGCGGCGGTCGTGAGCAGGACCGCCGCGGCCGACAGGACGCCGCGCAGCGCTTCGGTGGTTCTCGTCATTCCCGGTGCATCGGCAGGACGGCCGGTGAACTCCAGCCCGTCTCACCCGATGGGGAGCCCACCGGCGCGTACCGTCCGGCGAGTTCGAACGCGGCGATGACCACACGTGCCTGGTACTCGACCTGGCGTGCGACCGGGACCCAGCGCGCGCCGCAGCCTTCGCGGTAGTCGGCGCACCAGGCGTCGATCAGCCGGTCCAGCTCCGGCAGCGCCCCGCGCGGGTCGCACCCGGACGCGGTGACGAGCTGGTGGAGGAGTCCGGCCGTGCGCAGCGCGACCCGCCGCCCGGACAGGCGCAGGGACATGAGCCGGGCGGTGCCGAGCGAGGGCAGGGGCCGCGATCCGGAGTCCCGCAGATCGGGGTCCCAGGAGTCCGCGAGGCCGGGTCCGACCAGTAAATAGTCGTCGACCGGCGCGAGGAGGCGGGCCGCGTCCGGAGCGGTGCCGAGGCCGGGGCGGACCCGCGCGAGGATGTCCTCCAGGACGCGTGTGTCGTGGCGCAGCGTGTGGCTGACGGAGCGCAGCACCGCGTCGGCGTCGGCGGGCCGGCCGGCGTCCTCCACGGCCGCCACGCCCCACATGGGTGCCTCGACGACCGCCGTGACGGTGCCGTGGCGGTGCGGATGGAACCAGGTGGACTCCACCGCGGCCTCGGTGATCGCGGCGGCGAGGTCGCCGCGGTGCGGCGGCGGGATGCGGTAGACGGCGGGCCCCAGGTTCGGCCAGTAGAGGGTGTCGTAGGGTCCGAGCTCGCGCGGGATGCCGAGCCGTGCGGCGGTGTGGGCGACCCGCTGGGCGAGGCCGGGCAGTTCGCGGGTCAGCTCGACGAAGGCGCCGCCGACGTCGACGCCGTGCAGGGAGCACTGGAAGAAGGGCCGCAGTTCGTCCTGGAGGTCGAGCAGGGCGCGGGTCTCGGGCAGGGTCACGCGGTCCGCGCCCTCGGGCAGCCACTCGGGCTGTTCGACGAAGCCGGGGCGGAAGAAGTTCCGGAAGTAGCGGCCGAGGGTGTAGGGGCCGGGCAGCCAGGCGTCGTTGCGGCGGGAGCCGTCGGGGTCGAGGCAGAGCAGCAGGTTCCAGGTGGCGTCCGCGCCCTCGCGAAGCCGGGGGTCGGCGAGCACCCGTTCGGCGAGGCGCAGGACCGTGGCGCCGCCCACCGGCTCGTTGGCGTGCGGTCCGGCGACGACGAGGGCCTGGCGGTGGCCGTGTCCGACGGACAGGAGCCAGAGGGGGGTGCCCGCCCGGGAGGTGCCCACGCGGCGCAGCCGGGCGTCCTTCGGGCGGCGGGCCACGAGCGCGGCGGCACGGGCACCCAGCTCGTCCACGGTCGGGTAGCGGAGGAGTGGCGGCAGGGCGCACCTCCACACATACGGTGCCGTCGCTTCACCAGATGCACACGGTGTACGCACAGTCAGTCACGACTGCGAAGGTACGTCAACACCGCGGAACGGAAGGGAAGCCGAGGAAATCGCTGAGTGAAACCAAGGCCAGAGCTCGTTCGGACCGCCCGGAGGGCGGACGGACCGGGCGCGTGGCGTGGACCGGCCGCGCCCGGACGCCCCGGCGGCGAACGGTGTCCCGGCCGGGCCGGCCGAGCGGTCAGCTCAGGTCAGGTCAGGTCAGGTCGAGGACAGCCGGAAGAGCATCCGTCCGAATCCGATCTGGTCGCCGTCCTGGACGACGGCGGCGCCGATCACCCGCCGCCCGTTGACCGTCGTCCCGTTGGTCGACCCCAGGTCGCGCAGCACCCACAGGCCGCCCTGGCGGCTCAGCTCGGCGTGGATCCGCGACACCGTCTCGTGGTTGAGCCGCAGCCCGCTGGCGGGATCACGGCCGATCCGCAACGGGTAGCCGTTGCCCGGGTGGGGCAGCAGCAGCTTCGGGAGCCGCTCGGCCTGCCAGGCCCTGCGCAGACGTACGGTGAATCCGGAGACCGCCTCGACGGTGCCGAAGACCAGCTTCGACCAGCGGCCCTCGGTGGTCAGGTCGGCGGTGAGCGCGGCGAGTTCGTCGGACCGGCGGGCGGAGAGCGCCAGCTCCATGCGGCGGACGAACGTGTCGTGCGAGAGACGTCCGAGCGCGACGCCGTCACGGAGCGCCTTCAGCGCCCGGTCGCGCTCCGCGTCGGACAACCGCGCGGGGTACGTGTGGAACTCGAAGGACGACGTCACGCTGGTGATTGTCGGTCAGGAGGAGCGGGGTGTCCAGAAGACCCGGGAACCGCCGCCGCCGGGCGACACGTTCCCGCCGCGCGTCCATCACGTGACCGACGTGCGGCAAACGGGTGGAGAGGAGCACGAATCGATCTCCTGTGCCGCACCATGGACACGGGCTACGTCACGGAGAGCGGACAAGGGGGAACCGTCAGTGCGGTTCGAGGTGTGGGCACCGCAGGCCGACCGGGTGGCACTCCACTGCGAGGGCGCCGTGAGCGCGCTGGAGCGCGATCCGGAGCGCGCCGGATGGTGGACGGGAGACGCGGAGGCGCGGGACGGGACGCGCTACGGATTCGCGGTGGACGACGGACCCGTCCTGCCCGATCCGCGCTCGCGGAGGCAGCCGGACGGCCCCGAAGGGCTGAGCGCGGTGGTCGACCAGGACCGGTACGCCTGGCGCGCCGAGTGGACCGGGCGTCCGCTCCAGGGCGCGGTCCTGTACGAGCTCCACGTGGGGACGTACACCCCCGAGGGCACGCTGGACTCGGCCGCCGGGCGACTCGGCCATCTCGCTGAACTGGGGGTCACGCACGTCGAGTTGATGCCCCTGTGCCCGTTCCCCGGGCGGCACGGCTGGGGTTACGAGGGTGTCTCGCTGTGGGCGGTGCACGAGCCGTACGGCGGCCCCGAGGCGCTGAAGCGTTTCGTCGACCGGGCGCACGAGCTGGGTCTCGGCGTCGTCCTCGACGTGGTGCACAACCACCTCGGGCCGTCCGGGAACCATCTGCCGGCCTTCGGGCCGTACTTCACCGACACCCATCAGACGCCCTGGGGCTCGGCTGTGAACCTGGACGCGCCCGGCTCCGACGAGGTGCGGTCGTATCTCGTCGGCAGCGCGCTGGCGTGGCTGCGGGACCACCGGCTGGACGGACTGCGGCTGGACGCGGTGCACGCGCTGCGCGACACCCGCGCGCTGCACTTCCTGGAGGAGCTGTCCACGGCCGTGGACGCACTCGCCGGCGAAGTGGGCCGGCCGCTCTTCCTGATCGCCGAGTCGGACCTGAACGACCCCCGGCTGATCTCCCCCCGCGAGGAGAACGGTCTCGGACTGCACGCGCAGTGGAACGACGACTTCCACCACGCGCTGCACACGGCGCTGACCGGTGAGGCGCAGGGCTACTACGCGGACTTCGCCGAGACCCCTTTCGCGGCGCTCGCGAAGACGCTGACGGCGGGCTTCTTCCACGACGGCACGTATTCGAGCTTCCGGGGACGGCGCCACGGCCGCCCGCTCGACCGGACCCGGGTCCCGGCGCACCGGCTGCTCGGCTACGCGCAGACCCACGACCAGATCGGCAACCGCGCCCAGGGTGACCGCCTTTCGGCGTCGCTCTCCCCCGGGCTGCTGGCCTGCGCGGCCGCGCTGACGCTGACCGGACCCTTCACCCCGATGCTGTTCATGGGCGAGGAGTGGGCCGCGGGCACGCCCTGGCAGTTCTTCACCGACCACACCGATCCCGAGCTGGCGGAGGCCGTACGGCGGGGCAGGCGCCGGGAGTTCGCGGCGCACGGCTGGGCCGAGGAGGACGTGCCCGACCCGCAGGACCCGGCGACCCGGGAGCGTTCCTGTCTGGACTGGTCCGAGCCGGAGCGGGCGCTGCACGCGCGCGTGCTGGCCTGGTACCGGGACCTGATCGCGCTGCGCCGGCGCCATCCCGACCTCTCGGACCCCGACCTCGCCGCCGTCAGGATCGCCCATGACGAGGACGCCCGCTGGCTCGCCCTGCGGCGCGGGGACATCCGGGTGGCGGTGAACCTCGGCAAGGAGACCGCCGCGATCCCGCTCGGCCTGAGCCGGGCACGCGTGCTGGCCGCGTGGGAGCCGGTGCGGACGCCGGACGCGGAGGGGCTGCTCAGCGTGCCCGGCGAGTCGTGCGTGGTGCTGACGCAGGCGTGAGGCGTACGGGCCGACCGGACAGCGGACCGCACGCCGTCCGCTGTCCGCGGACGGCGGAACGTGCGGAGGACGTGCGCGGAGGACATGCGCGGAGGACGTGCGCGGAGGACGTGCGCGGAGGACGTGCGCGGCGGGCCGCCGACCTCGGCCCGCCCGCGCGCGCACCGGCTACGGGGGCCGGGTGTGGCGTCGCGCACGGCGGACCCGTACGGCCGACGCGTTTGGCCGACCGGCCCGGTGGACCCGTACGCCCGCGCTCGCGGTGGGGCCCGACGGTCCCCGCACGGCTGACGCGTGCGACGGACCCGTACGCCCTCGCTCGTGGCGGGCCCGGCCGTCCGCGCAGGGCGGACGTGTGCGACCGACGTGTGCGGCGGACCCGTACGGTCGACGCGTCCGGCCGACCAGCCCGGTGGACCCACGACCGCCGGTCACCGGCCCACATGCGACGCACCCCGCACGGGGAAGGTGCGCGGCGGACCCGTACCCCCGCGGTCGCGGCGGACCCGTACGGTCGGTCGGCACCGTGGGCCCGTACGACGGACCGCCGCTCCCGGGACACCGGCCCACGCACCGCCCGCGGCGGCGACCGAGCCCGACGGCGCGGGCGTGCGGTGGGGCTCCGGCGGCACGGCTCCGTACGCTCCGGGGCGGCCCGGAGCCGGGCCGTCGGGTGCCTCAGCCGTCGCCCGGCAGTTCCGTGACCCGTTCCAGGAGGATCGACTCCCAGGCGCGCAGGAGCTGGTTCCGCAGGGGCGCCAGGGGCCGGCCGGCCTGGGCCGCCAGCCGGTCGGCGAGCCGGATCACCGTGTCGCAGCGGGCCAGCCACAGACCGCGCAGACAGGGGCGGGCGCCATATCCGGCGAGGGTCGCGGCGCGTACGGCGGCGGGCGCGCCGACTGCCGCGGCGAGCCCCGCGATGTCCTCGGCCGGGTCACCGAGCACCGCGTGGGTCCAGCCGAGAACGCCCCGCACCCTGCCGTCCGCGCTCACCACCAGGTGGTCGCCCCTCAGCCCGTGGTGCACGAGGACGGCGCCCGCGGCCGGGGCGGCGAGCCGGCCGGCGGCGTCCCGGGTGAGCTGGGCGAGGTTCCCGGCGTCGAACTCGTCCTCGGCGGCCAGGCGCCCGACGGCGCGCTCGGCGGCCGCCCGCAGCTCTTCCAGGGAACGCGGCTCGGCCCGGGGCACACCGAGCGACTCCGCCTGCCGGACCGACACCTCGCGCAGCCCGGTGAGCAGCCCGGCCAGGTCGGCCTCCCCGACGGCCGAGACGTCCCGTGCCTCGCCGGAACGCCCGGGCACCCTGGTGTCCAGGGTGTAGGCCAGTCCGACCGCCCAGTCCCCGTGCGCGACGCTCCGCGGCACGGCGACCCCGACCAGAGGGCGGACCAGGTCGCGCACCCTCAGCTCCCGGCGGGCGCGCGTCGCGGCCTCGCGGTCCCGGGTGAGCCGCAGCACATGCCGGCCGCCGACCCACCAGGTGGTGTGTCCGCCGCTCTCCGCGACGGGCCGCACCTCGGGGCCGGCGTCGTCCGGCCCGCTTCCGGCGATGAGCGGACGGACCAGCCGGCGGACCGTTTCGACGGTCGGTGCGGGTGCCGGCTCGGGTGCCCGGGGCATGGTCGCGCCGTGCCGCTCCCGGTGGCCGGTCAGTCGACGATCGCCATCTCGCGGGACGTGGTGTTGAGGCGCCATCCGCCCTCCTCGGTCACCGTCACGATGTCCTCGATCCGCACCCCGAAGCGGCCGGGCAGGTAGATGCCGGGCTCCACCGAGAAGCACATCCCGGGTACGAGGGGCTGCTCCTCGCCCTCGATCATGTAGGGCGGTTCGTGCGTGGTGACGCCGATGCCGTGCCCGGTGCGGTGGATGAAGCGGTCCCCGTACCCCGCCTCGGCGACGACCGCGCGGGCCGCCCGGTCGACGTCCTGGCAGGCGGCTCCCGGCCGGACCGCCGCGACACCCGCCTCCTGGGCCGCACGCACCACGTCGTGGACCTCGCGCTCCTCCGCGTCCGGTTCGCCGACGTGGACCGTGCGGGAGGTGTCGGAGCCGTAGCCGTGCTTGAGACCGCCGAAGTCGAGGACGACCATGTCGCCGCGCTCGATGACACGCCCGCTCGCCTCGTGGTGCGGATTGGCGCCGTTGGATCCCGAGGCGACGATCGTGAAGTCGACCTGGGAGTGCCCGAACTGCCGGAGCAGATCGGCGATGTCGGCCGCCACGTCGCTCTCCCGGCGTCCGCCGAAGGGGACCTTCCGGATCTCCTCGTACGTCGCGTCGGCGGCCTCTCCCGCGGCCGCCAGGCGTTCCAGTTCCGCCACGTCCTTGACGGCGCGGAGCATCGGCAGCGCTTCGGTGAGGGCGACGTAGCGGGAGTCCGGGAGGCGCTTCTGGAGGCCGAGCAGGTGCAGTGCCCAGCCGTTGTCGCTGACGCCGAAGCGGCCGTCGGCGTCGACGAGGGACGCGGTGGCCTCGTACGGGTCCTTGCCGTCGGTCCAGTCGCGGAGGGCGAGCGTGGGCGCGGCGGCCGCCGCGTCCGGGGCCTCCAGGGTGGGCACCACCAGCACGGGGTCCTGGCCCGCCCGCAGGACCAGCAGGGTGAGCCGCTCGGTCTCCACCGGCCGGTAGCCGGTCAGCCACACCAGGTCGGGCCCCGGCGCCACCAGCAGACCGGCGAGTCCGGCCTCCGTGGCGGCCTCGGCGGCGCGCCGCATCCGGGCCTCGTAGTCACCGGCGGTGAAAGGTGTGGGCGTGCCGGTCATCCATGCCTCCGCGTGTCCGCGTTCCCCAGGGGCCACGGGCAGCATCCTGCCCCTCCGACGCGGTGCCCGCGAGCCGCTCGCGACGGTCCCGGAGCCGGTCCGGGGGTCCTGGGGACGATCGTATGCCTCCGCACCGCCCGGATCCCACGGTTCGCGACCGCGCCCGACGCCCTGCCGGCCGGCCCGGGCCGGGCAGCCGGTGCGGAGGGCCGCCGCCCTCGTCAGGTCACGAGTCCCGGGACGGCGGTCAGCCGCTGCCGGCCGCCGTCGGCGTGGCGCACGGCGAGCGTCACCGCGTGGCCCGGGTCCGCCGCGGCGACGGCCCGCGCCAGGTCGGCGGCCGAGCCGAGGCGGGTGCCGCCGAGGGCGTCGAGCACGTCGCCGCGGACCAGACCGGCCGTGCGGCCCGGGCCGGGGTCGTGGACAGCCGTGATCAGCGCGCCCGCGCCCCCGGGCGCGTCGACGGCCTCGACCCCGAGGGCCGCCCTGGTCCCCGTCCCGGTGCCGCCGCGCGAGGACGCGGACGGGGACGACCCGCTCGCATCCTCCGCCCCCGGCGCCGGGCCCTGCCGTCCCCCGTGCGCCTGCTTCCCCTCCTGCCCCCGCGCCCTGTCCGGCCCCCGTCCATCCCCGGCTTCACCGGCCGCCCTCTGCAGCGCCGCCATCCTGCTCATACCGATCACGGTGGCACCGACGGTGCCGAGCCCCACCCCCGACAGGACGAGGACGGTCCCGACTAGGAGACCGAACAGCAGGGACATCAGCCGCCTGCCGCGACGGCGCACGGCGTGCGGGCGCCTGGCGGCGGGCGCCGGACGGCTGTCGCCGCCGCCAGGCTCCTGACCGGGCATCGGCTTGGGACGCAACGCGGTCTGTTCCATGAATCGCCTCCGGCAGCTGCTCTACGGACCGCCCCCGGCTGTTGCTCTACCCCGCGCGCCGTCGCGGGACGATTCACGAACGAGTGAGACTGACACCCGCGTTCGCATCGCACCCCCGTCCGCCGGCCTCCGCCGCCGCGCGTGCTGGACGGGCGGGACCGCACCCGTCCACCGCGGAAGCCCCCCGACGGTGAGGCCGCGCCCCCACCGGTGGGGGCGCACCCGCCCACCGGTGAGGCCGCACCCGACCGAGGCCCCGGAGCCCGTGCTCCCTCGGCCCCGTCCGGACCCCGGCCCCGGCCACCCCGGAGGAACCGTTCAGCCCGCCGCGGGCGTCCAGGCCGCCGGAGACGCCGGGATCGCCGGAGCCGTCGTGTCCGCGGGGTCCCCGGCGGTCTGCGGCGGCAGGGTGAATTCGGCGGCCGCCCCCGTACCCCTCGGGATGCGGGGCGCCCCGCCGCCGAAGCCCCCCGCTCCCGCCCCGGCGGGCAGGAGGACCGCGGGCGCGGGCACCGGGGCCGGCGCCTCCACCGGTGCGGAACCCGGCCGCGGACCGCCGAAGGGCACCCCGGGCACCAGGTCGGGTACGAAGCCGTGGGCGCGGCGGGCGAGGTCCTCGGCGCCGTAACGACGGCAGCCCCGGTGCCAGCTCAGGATTCCGGCCAGCCAGTTCCGCAGCTCGCCGACATATCCCTCCATGGTCTCCCGCGCCTCCGCGGAGAGCTTGAAGTCCTCGTACAGAAGCGGCAGTTCATGAGCGGCGACATGCTGGAACTGCTGCATGCGCTGGGTCATCAGGTCGTGGACGACGCCGAGCGCGGTCGGGTAGTCGCAGCCGAAGAAGTTCTGGACGACGAGGATGCCGTTGTGGATCTCCCCCTCGTACTCGATCTCCTTCTGGTACGAGAACACGTCGTTCAGCAGCATCGCGTAGTCCATCGCCGCGTTCTCCAGCGACCGGACGGGACCGCTGCGGTAGACCTCCGGCGGGACCTTCCGGCCGTGGCCGAGCCGGCACAGGCTCATGGTGAGCTCCGAACCGAACGTGGCCCGGCGCATCTCCAGATAGTCGACCGGATCGGGGATGCGGTGCTGGATCTGGTTGGACAGCTCCCACACCCAGCTCTCCGTCATCACGTCGACCGTGGACCGGAACTGCCGTCGTTCGTCGGGGGTCATGTCCGCGACGGTGCGCCGCCAGAGGTCGATGAGGCCTCGCTCCAGGCCGTTCGCCGGGACCGGGACCTCCTCGCCGTCGACGGGCATGCAGGCCGACAGACGCGCGGTGACCGTCCTGGCCGCGGCGAGGTCGCGGCGGTGACCGAGGACGAGCGGGTAGTAGTCGTCGCCGTACGTGCCCCAGGCCAGCCACTGCGAGCTGATGTCGAGGGCGTCCGCGGTGGCGTCCGGATGGATGCCCGCCGCGCACAGCGGGAGGTCGTACGCGTCCAGCTTGTCCTCGTCCCAGACGCCCTCCCGGAGCATGCCCATGGCGTGCATCCAGCCGGTCAGGCGGTGCCGGGCCCCGTCGAGGTGGGGGCTGAGCGTCACCTCGAACGGCATCAGGAAGTCGGGCAGTTGCGACGGACCGACCTTCTGGAACGGAACGTGGGTGTACGCGCGCAGCCGCTCCGCGCCCGCGGCGGAGAGCAGGCCGGCGAGGTCCAGGGCGGAGGTGCCGAGGACGCCGGCTCCGAACGCGCGGTCCGCCTCCAGGGCGCCTTCGTTCATGTACCGGCTGGACCGCAGGTGCCACTCGTGGCCGCCCGACTGCCAGTCCTGGAGTCCCCGCGTGTAGGCGGCGACCGCGGCGATCCGGTCCGGGGTGAGCCCGTGCTCCACGGCGAGCGCGGGCACCTCGGTCAGCGCCGTGTGCTCGAACTGGTGCAGGCGCGAGGTGAGGATGTCGTTGACCGTCTCGGCGGCCTGCTGGGTGGTGCAGCCGAAGAAGGTCTCCAGGACGAGGACGCCGTTGCTGAGCTCGCCCTCCTCCTCGACCTCCCGTTGGTAGGAGAACAGGTCGTTGCGCAGGTGCACGCCGTCCGAGAACGTCTCCATCAGCACCCGCAGCGGCCTCGACCCGGCCACGGAGGCGGGCACTTCGGCGGTCGCGTACTCGACGAGCCCGGCCGACCAGGGGGCCCCGCCGACCTTGCGGCGCATCTCGATGTACTCGACGGGGTTCGCGATCCGCCCTTCGTCGATGTTGGACAGCTCCCACATCGACTCGTTGAGCAGGTGCTCGGTGGAGACGGCGAACCGCTCCCGCCACCCCGGCGACATCGAGGGCACCGTGCGCGCCCAGAGGTCGGCCAGCCCCGCCTCGACCGGGTTCAGCGGCTCCGGCACGGGGGCCGACGGGTCGAGCGGCATGAAGAGGGGCAACCGGTCCAGGTAGGCCCGGCCGCCCCGGCGGTCCTGGGTGCGCTTGAAGGTCTCCAGGAAGTGGTCGTCGAAGAAGAAGACCCACACGTACCAGTCGGTGATGAGCGAGAGGGCCGGGCCGTCGCAGTCGGGGTGCGTGTACGCGCACAGCAGGCCGTAGTCGTGCGCGTCGAGGTCGGACTGTTCCCAGATGCCGGAACCCTCCAGCATGCCCATCCCCCGGGCCCATTCGGCCGTGTGGGCTCGCGCCTCGTCGAGGTGCGGGTTCAGCCGCGCGGGATACGGCATGTAGAAGGTCGGGAGTTCGAACGGCTGCGTCATGGCCGGGCCCTACCCATGGCATCGCGGACACATCCACCGCCCGGGACATGATCACACCATCGCGTGAATCCGTACGAAATGGCCGTTCCGGCAGGGCGGTTGCGGCCGGTCGCGACGGCCGCCGCCGCACCCGGGCCGGCGGGACCCCACCCCGACCGGGAACGACCCGACCGCGAGCACCCCGACCGGCGGGGCCGCACCCGCACCACCCGCACCGGACGGACCGCCCCGGAGGTGCCGGTCGGGCGGCGGTCGCCCGTGCGGGGTCTTGCCGACCGGGACGGGCGGGGCCACCGTGGGCGCATGACCTCCTTCGTGCTCCCCCATGAAGTGCACGGCGACGGCGCCCACAAGGTGATCGCCGTGCACGGCTGGTTCGCCGACCGGTCCGCGTACGCGTCCGTGCTGCCCGACCTCGACCGCGCCGCGTTCCAGTACGCGCTGGTCGACCTGAGGGGTTACGGGGAGGCACGGGACGTCGCGGGCTCGTACACGACCTCCGAGGCGGCGGCCGACGTCGTCGGGCTCGCGGACCGGTTGGGGTGGTCCCGGTTCTCGGTGATCGGCCACTCGATGGGGGGCGCCGTCGCCCAGCGCCTGCTGGCCCTCGTCCCGGACCGGCTGCGCCGGCTGGTCGGGGTCTCGCCGGTACCCGCGTCGGGGCTGCCCCTGCCGGAGGACCAGTGGGAGCTGTTCGCGGACGCGGCGCACCGGCCGGAGAACCGGCGGACCATCATGGACCTCACGACCGGCGGCCGGCTGCCCGCGGCCTGGCTGGACCGGATGGTGACGCGGTCGCTGGCGCTCAGCGACCCGAAGGCGTTCCGCGCCTATCTGGACTCGTGGGCCGGCGCGGACTTCCACGCCGAGGTCGAGGGCGCCCGGGTGCCCGCGCTGGCCGTGACGGGCGCGCTGGACCCCGCGCTGTCGGCCGCCCTGATGCGGGAGACCTGGATGCGCTGGTACCCGGACGCCGAACTCCACGAACTGGCGCGGACCGGGCACTACGCGATGGACGAGAGCCCGCTCGACCTGATCCGCGTGGTGGAGTCCTTCCTCGGCGCGGCGGAGGACGGCGGAACGGCGGGGGCCGGAGGCGCGGTGCCGGTCGCCGCGGCCGGCGGCGGGAGCGCGGCGTGAGCCTGCGGGAGACCGTGCCGCCCGTCCCCGACGTCTTCGACCCCCGCCGGTACGCCGACGGGATTCCGTACGCCGCCTACCGCACGCTGCGCGACCACCACCCGGTGGCCTGGCAGGACGAACCCGAGGTGCTCGGCTGGCCCGCCGGAACGGGGTTCTGGGCGGTGACCCGGCACGCGGACGTGGTGCGGGTGCTCAAGGACCCGGTGACGTACTCCTCGTGGCTCGGCGCCACCCAGATCCGCGATCCCGCCCCGGACGACCTGCCGTTCATCCGGCGGATGATGCTCAATCAGGACCCGCCGGACCACGGCCGGCTGAGGCGTACGGTCAGCCGCGCCTTCACCCCCCGCCGGATCGAGCACTTCACGTCGGTGGTGCGCGGACGGGCCCGCGCCCTGATCGAGGGCGCGGTGCGCGAGGCCCGCGCGGGGGACGGACGCTGCGACCTCGTCGCCTCCGTGACCGACGACTACGCGCTGCTCAACCTCGCTGACCTGCTGGGCGTACCGGAGGAGGACCGGGGGCTGCTGCTGCACTGGACGCGCAGGGTGATCGGCTACCAGGACCCCGACGAGGCGGGCGAGCCCGTCCACGACGCACACGGCAGACCCGTCGATCCGCGTTCCCCGTCCAGGTTGGGGGACATGTTCGCGTACGCGCACCGGCTGGCGCTCCACAAGCGGGCCGTCCCGGGCGACGACGTGCTGACCGCGCTCGCGGGCGACCCCGAACTCGCCCCGGCGGAGCTGGAGATGTTCTTCTTCCTGCTGACGGTCGCGGGCAACGACACCGTGCGCAGCGCCGCGCCGGGCGGTCTGCTGACACTGGCGCGGAACCCGGACACGTACGCCGCCCTGCGCTCGGGAAGGGTCGGACTCGACACCGCCGTCGAGGAGTTGCTGCGTCTGTACCCGCCCGTCCTCAGTTTCCGCCGTACGGCGGCCGTCGACACCGAACTGGCGGGGCGGCGCATCCGCGCGGGCGACAAGGTGGTCGTCTTCCACGCCTCGGCCAACCACGACGAGCGTGTCTTCGCGGACCCGCACCGGGTCGACCTGACCCGCTCCCCCAACCCCCACGTCTCCTTCGGCGACGGGCCGCACGTCTGCCTCGGCGCGCACTTCGCGCGGCTGCAACTGCGGGTGCTCTACGAGGAGATGCTGCGCGCCGTGCCGTCGCCGACCCCGGCCGGAGCCCCGCGCCGGCTCGTCTCGAACTTCATCAACGGACTCAAGTCCCTGCCGGTGCACCTGGGATGAGCCCGCGGTCTCAGCGCCGCACCTGGATCAGCGCGTGGGTCCCGCCGGTACGCCAGCTGCCGCGCCCGGCGGCGTCGAGCGCGGCCTCGGTGCGGGGGTCGAGGCCCACGACGACATCGGACTTGAGGGTGCGCAGGGCCGCGACCGGGCCGGGGAAGCAGGCGGTCGTCCGCGCGAACGGGGTGGTGGCCGGATAGTGCCGGTCGCCCACGAGGCGGCGGTAGTTCAGGTCGCCCTTCATGAGGGTGACGTCGGCCTCGGCGAACTCCCGGCGCAGATCGCCGGGCATGTCGGCCCAGGGCAGCGGGGCGCAGGAGAACGGGTGGGCGCGGACCGTGAGACGGCCGTCGGTCATCGCCGACCAGAGGCGGTGGCCCGACGCCCCGGCCTTCCCGGGCGCGGCCTTCAGGCGGCGCAGGGCGTCGAGCACGTCGGCGGTCGTGGCGTCCGAGACGAAGTACGGGTACGGCTTCACGTGCAGGACGGCCCGCTCGACGCGCCGACCGCGCAGGAGGTGGTCGATGAGCAGCAGATCGGGAACGAGTTCCCGGCCGGAGTTGTCCGCGACCACGCAGAGAGTGCCGCCCGCGAACAGGGAGCGCAGCATCTCCCCGTCGTTCACGACCAGTTGGGAGTCGGTGGCCGCCCCGTCGTCCCCGGCGCCGAGCCGGAAACCGAGGTCCGCGCGGTTGCCCCACAGCGAACCCAGCAGCAGCGCCTCCTCCTGTTCCGCGGCGGGCCGGCCGGCGAGCTCGTCCAGTGCGGCGAGTTCCGCGTCGGCCTCGGGAGTGTCGAGTTCGGCGAGCTTGAACGGCCGGAAGGGGTCCACGCCCTGCCAGGGGCCGGGGCCGAAGTAGCCGACGGCGTCGAGGAGCCGGCGGTAGAAGTAGCTCTCGGACCAGAGGAAGGGCAGGTCGAGCCAGGGCCGGCCGTAGTACTCGGGGCCGCCCCACTCCTCCCACCGCTGCCGGTCCCGGGCTTCGGGGCCGAGCGGTTCGACGACTCCCCCGGCGGAGCTCTTCAGCAGCGCGTCGAGCGCGCGCTGCCGCTCGGGGCCGTACGGGAAGGCGTCCCGCACCTTCCGGATCAGCGCCGGGTGCCGTTCGGTCAGCACGCTCCACGGGAACGAGCCCGGTACGTCACCGAGGATCACGGGCGCGTCGGCGGGGGTGAGGGGTGCGGTGGCATCGGTGGGGTCGGACATGCGGCTCACCGTACCGGCCGCGTCCGCGGTACCGGCCGAGCCGCGAGGGCACGTCGGCGCCCCGGCGTCCCGGATCTGAACACACCGCCGCGCGTCCCCGTACTCCACCGTGCAGCGCGCCCCCGCGGCCGTCACGCCGTCCGGCGCTGTGGCCGGCGCCGTGAGACGCGGTACGGCCGTACCCGCATCCCAGCCGTCGAGGAGACCCACCGGATGACCGCAACCCGCACCGCCACCGCGGCCGCTGTCGCCGCGGCGGCCCCGCTGCTCCTGCTGACGTGGGCCGCGGGACCGGCCCAGGCGCACGGAGCGCCCACGGATCCGGTCAGCCGGGTGGTGGCCTGCTCCCCCGAGGGCGGCGCCGACAACCGCACCGCGGCCTGCAGGGCCGCGATCGCGGCGAACGGCGCGCCCTTCACCGCGTGGGACAACCTCCGGGTCGCCGGGGTCGGCGGCAGGGACCGGCAGGTGATCCCCGACGGGAAGCTGTGCAGCGGGAACCTGCCCGCCTACAAGGGGCTCGACCTCGCCCGCGCCGACTGGCCCTCGACCCGGCTGAGGCCGGGCGCGTCCTTCACCCTCTCCTACAGCTCGACGATCCCGCACACCGGGACCTTCAAGCTGTATCTGAGCAAGCCGGGTTACGACCCGTCCAAGCCCCTGACCTGGTCCGACCTGCCGACGAAGCCGTTCGCCACGGCCACCGACCCGGCGCTGGTGAACGGCGCGTACCGGATCAGGGCCACCCTGCCGTCCGACCGTACGGGCCGTCAGATGCTGTACACGATCTGGCAGAACACGAGCACGGCGGACACGTACTACTCGTGCTCGGACGTGGTCTTCCCGGCCGCCGCCCGTGGCGCGGGCGGCGGCGGCCGGACGGCACCGACCAAGGCACCGGCGGCGCGGACGACCGCGCCCGCCCGCGCGGCCGCGAAGGCCACGCCGACGAAGTCCGCGGCCGCGCCGTCACCGACGCCGTCCGCGGTGGCCACCCCCTCCGCCTCGCGGGCGTCCGCGCCCGACGACCTCGCCCCCGCCGCCGACAGCTCGTCCGGGGGCAGCGGTTCGCTCCCGCTCGTCGCGGGGGCGGGGGGAGCCGCGGCGCTGCTGCTCACCGTCGGCGTCGCGTTCACGCTGCGGCGCCGACGGTGACGTGCGGCCCGGTGAAGTACGGTCCGGTGGCCGGTCAGTTGACGGTGACGACCGGGCTGCCGGACTGGGTGGTGTCGGTGACGGGGGCGTACTTGGCGGTGAAGTAGCCGTTGCTGAAGCACAGGGACGAGCCCGATGCCTTCGCGAACTGCTGGTTGGTGAAGGTGATGCTGTTGTCGGTGTTGCTCGCGGTGCCGGTCAGGCCGGGCGCCTGGTAGACACAGGTGATGCTGCCGAGCAGGGTCCGCAGCACGACGGTGGTCTGGACGGCCGAGCCGGTGGGCGGGGTGACGAAGACCGTGCCGTCGGAGGCGACCGTGGTGGTGTACGGCAGGTTGTTGACCGTGATGCTGGTGACACCGAGCACACCGATCACGTTGCTGGTGCAACTTCCGAAGGTGTGGGCGGTGAGCGACTCGGTGGCGGTGCCGGGAGCCGTCGGGTTGTCGGTGGCGGTCGCCGTGAAGGCCGACGCGGCGCAGGAGACGCCGCTCGTGCCGGTGCTGCTGGAGTAGAGGGTGGCTTTGGTGCCGCTCGCCAGCGAGGCCGTGAGCACGTCGCCGGGGGCGACGGCCGCGCCGCCCGCGGTGAGCACCGGGGTGTCGTCCGCGGAGGCGGGGGAGATCGCGGAGACCGAGAGGGCCGCGGCGACACCGACGAGGGCGAACAGGGATCGCGTACGCATGGGGGTGCCTCTTTCTGATCTGACGGGGGTGCGGGGCCTGGTTCAGGAGAGAGGTGCGGTCCCGGTTCACCGGGGGGGCATGGTCCTGGCCGTCCCGGTGGGCCGGAGCCGGCGGCCGCTGCCGGTCCGTGACGTCTTCTCCGTACGCGACGGACCGGCAGCGGCGACGGGCTGCCCGGCACGGCCCCGAGAGAGGAAGGCGGCCGTGTCGGTGCCGTGGAGGGGGTGACGACGGTGACGAGGATGCGCACGGGTCGTTCGGAGGTGTCACGCACGCCCCGCCACAGGGGGCGGGGTCCGGGAGGGTGACATGCGCCGTGCAGATGGACCCGGCGCCACGGATCCATCGGGAACAAGGCTGAGTTGTAGACCTGATGGACTGTCAACGTCAATACGCCGTAGGGAAGTTGGTGGTCAGCGGGCTGCCCGTGCGATGCCGTGCACACAGATGCCACACAATCGACATCCGCTTGCCACAAGTCCCTTGACCCGCGAATGTAACCCCCGGTAACTTCCAGGAAGGCTACTGCTGCGTAACGAGAAAGCCCTTGCGATCGCCGGGAGTCGCGAGGAGGCGTGCGCCGCAGCCCTGTCCGCGCCAGGACACGTGCCGCTCAAGCCGCACCTGCGTTGACTATGTCCAGGGAGCAGAACATGGCCTCGTCCTCGGACGCCACGGCGTCCACCGGTCCCACCCCCGTGAACCCCGAAAGCGGTTCCGACCGACGCGGGCGGGTCCGTCTGCGTCGCGCCGCGGTGATGGCGGTGCCCGCCACCGCGATCGCCGCGGGACTGATGATCCTCACCGCCCAGGGCGCCCTGGGCGTGCAGTTCGCCATCTCCGGCATGCCGTTCGTCGTGACGGCGACGGAGCTGAACGGCACCGGCTTCGAGCAGTTCGGGAACCTCGACAACATGGCCGAGGACAGCCCGAACGCCGGTGACACCGGCGGCCAGGTCCTGGTCGTCACCTCCGCCATCAAGAGCGCGACGCTCACCAAGCTGTGCCAGAGCGTCGACCTGGGCGGCACCAACCTGGTCATCACCGCGGGCGGCGGCTCGGACAAGGTGCAGGCGACGAACCTGACCACCGACTCGACCGAGCTGTCGGGCGACGCTTCCTTCGGGAACATCGAGATCGGCAACGACGCGAGCACCCTCGACAAGGCCGGCGTCCAGGGGAACAAGGGTGTCTTCAGCCAGCAGGCCGACACCGTCCACATCGGCAACCTGCGGCAGACCAACTACGCGACCACCGCTGCGGTGTTCAAGCTGCCGGGCCTCAAGCTCCGCTTCAGCGGCACGGGTTGCTGATGTCCCGGCTCCGGGATCCGAGGGCGGAATTCCGGCGGTGGCGTGCGCGCCGCCCCTTCTGGGGCGGGCTGCTGCTCACCCTGGGCGGGGCGGAGATCCTCCTGACCGAGAAGGCGTCCCTCAAGGTCGTCATGCACATCGGCATGCAGGGCCTCGCGGGCTATCTGCTGCCGACGGTCATGCTCCTGTGCGGACTGCTGATCCTCTTCAACCCCTCGCAGCGCCTGTTCTACTCGGTGCTCGGGATCCTTCTCTCGCTCGGCACCTGGCTCACGTCCAACCTCGGCGGCTTCTTCGTCGGCCTGCTCCTCGGCGCGGTCGGCAGCTGCATGGCCTTCGGCTGGCTTCCCGACCAGGAACCGCGCAGGCGTCTGCTGCGCGGGCGCCGACAGCGGCAGACCACGCCGACGAAGGCCTAACCCCGTACACCGCGCGCGGCACGGGCGTCCGCCCGGCAACCGCGCTGTGCACCGCGCGGCGGCGCACAGCGCGGGACACCCGCACCGCCCCCGTCCGTTCCGACGGGTGGCGGTCGGGATCGCGGCGGCCGGGGGGCGGCCGGTCCGCGTCGGGCACACGGCCGTACGGACCCACGGCCGCACGTGCCCACGGGCTCACGGGCTCACGACCTCAAGGCCTCACAGACACGTACGGACCCGCGGGCGTCACGGCCTCGCAGCACATGTACGGACCCGCGGCCCCACAGCCGCACGGCCTCACAGACACGTACGGACGAGCCACTCGTCCTCGCTGTAGGCGTCCCTCGCCGGGTCCGGCGCCGTGGCCGGCCGTTCCTCGACCGTGTCCTCCAGCCGGATCCGCTCCGGAAGCGCGCCGAACCGAGCCCGCCGGACCGCCGCCTCGGCCGCGTCCGGACCCTGCTCGTCACTCGTCCTCGTCATCCCGTCCTCCTCGTCCCGGTCCTCTCGTCCGATCGTCACAGAGAGGGCGTCACCTGTCAAGACGGTGACGATCCGCGATCCACCGAAGGCCGGGAGTCGACCGTGCGCACTCACCGCTCATCACCGCTCACTTGACGGCCGCGCGTCACACACGATTGGCTCCGGCCCAACGAGTCCGACGGTCGGTGCACAACAGCCCGGCGACCGCGCCGACTTGCCTCTCCCCCCGTCCTGCTGCCGGGCCGCACAGCGAGGTGCCGCACTCCCATGAACACGTCCCCCACACCTCCCCACTCCCCCGGATCCACGCACGGCACGGTCCTCGTCCTCGCCGTCGCCGGCGCCCTGCTTCTCTCCGGGTGCTCCGGCGGACCGGACTCGGGCGGGACCACCTCGGCGGCGGGCAGGGCGGGCGCCGGTCACCTCAAGGTCGCTCTGATCACCCACGGCGCGAACGGGGACGCCTTCTGGGAGCTGGTCCAGAAGGGCGCGCAGGCGGCGGCCGCCAAGGACGACATCGACCTCACCTACGCGAGCGACTCCGACGCTGCGGGACAGGCGAGCCTGGTGCGGGACGCCGTCCGCGACCGGGTCGACGGCATCGCGGTGACCCTGGCCAAGCCGGAGGCGATGAAGGGCGCCGTCACCGCGGCCAAGGCCGCGGGCATACCGGTGGTCGGCCTCAACTCCGGTATCGACGCCTGGCGGTCCGAAGGTCTGCTGGAGTATTTCGGGCAGGACGAGAGCGTCGCGGGCCGGGCACTGGGCGACAAGCTGGACGAGCTCAAGGCCAAGCACGCCCTGTGCGTCATCCACGAGCAGGGCAACGTCGCCCTGGAGGCGCGCTGCGCCGGGGTGAAGAAGGCCTTCGCCGGCGACACCGACCTGCTCTATGTCGACGGCACCGACATGAAAGCGGTCACCGCCTCCGTCACCGCCAGACTGCGGCAGGACCCGAGCATCGACGAAGTCGTGGCGATGGGCGCGCAGTTCGCGCTCGGGGCGGTGAAGTCGGTGAAGGAGGCGGGCAGCAGGGCCGCGGTCGCCACCTTCGACCTCAACAGCAGCCTGGTGAAGGCGGTGCAGCGCGGGGACGTGCAGTTCGCGGTGGACCAACAGCCCTATCTGCAGGGCTATCTCGCCGTCGACTCGCTCTGGCTCTACCGCTCCAACGGCAACTTCAGTGGCGGTGGAACGGCACCGGTGCTCACCGGACCGGCGTTCGTCACCAAGGAGAACGTCGCCTCGGTCGCCGAGTTCGCCGCCGACGGCACCCGTTGAGCCGGTCCCGCGGCTCGTCCGCGGCCCCGTGGGCGACGCCGCGGGCCCCAAGCTTTTCGGACACTCACGGTGCGTACGGGCACTTGTACGGATAGCATCCTGCGCACCCCCGGTGCCCCACCGGACACGCGGTCACCCACCGCCCGTCCGCCGAACCGCTCCTCCCCCGCTGATCGCACTAGGACGACGATGTCTCCACGGACAGGTGCCCGGCGCCGTCTCGGCTCCATACGTCTCTCCCTGATCCTGCTGGCGCTGGTGCCCAGCGTCACCCTCGCCGCCATGTGGGGCGTGACGACCACGCAGATCTTCTCGGAGGGGCTGCGGCTGCGGGCCCAGACCGAACTGAGCAGGTCCACCGGTGCGATGGGTACCGAGGCGACGCTCGCACTGCAGCAGGAGCGCAGCCTGTCGGCGGCGTGGCTGGCCTCTCCGCACGGTTCGCGGACCGCGCTGGACCGGCAGCGCCGGACGACGGACGCGGCCGTCGCGAAACTGGTGCGCCGCTCCGACGACATCAAGAGCGCGCCCGCCCGGATCGGCGACCGGCTCTACTCGGTCCTCGCGTCGGTGGGCAGCCTGGAGTACTACCGGGGTCAGGTGGACCACCCCACCGACATCACCGCCCAGCAGGCGCTGGACCAGTACACCGCGATCATCGATGGCCAGATCAACGCCTTCCAGGAGCTCTCCCAGGTCGACGACGGCGACCTCACCTCCCAGGCCGGCCCGCTGATCACACTGGGCAGCGCCGCGGAGCTGGTCGCCCAGGAGGACGCCGAACTCGCGCTGGCCTGGCCCTCGGGGAAGCTCGACGAGAAGGCCTGGACGCGGTTCGCCCAGCTCGTCGACGTACGGCGCTGGGTCTTCCGGGGCCAGGTCCTCTCCTCGCTGGACGGCACCGTGAAGTCGCGGGTCGAACGGATCCTGCAGAGCCCGGACTTCAAGACGCTGGAGGACGTCGAGGACCAGGTGATCGCGTCCCGGACGGCCCACGGCACGGTGGCCCGCACGGTCCGGCTGCCGGACGCGGGCCGGCGCTGGAACGCCGCCCTCGCCAGGATCTCCGGCCAGTACTCGGACCTGATCCGGCAGCAGACCGCGGGACTGCTCGACCGCAGCGCCGACAAGGCGGACGGGCTGCTGGTCAAGGCCGCGGCGCTGAGCGCGGGCGGACTCGTCGCCCTGCTGCTGTGCGTCGTGATGTCGTGGCGCATCACGCGCTCGCTCTCCCGGCGGCTGCGCGGTCTACGGCTGGCCACACTCAGCCTGGCCGAGGAGCGGCTGCCCGACGTGGTCTCCCGGCTGGACCGGGGCGAGAAGGTGGACGTGGACCTCGCCACCCCGCCGCTGGACTACGGCGGGGACGAACTCGGCCAGGTGGCACAGGCCTTCAACACCGCGCAGCGCACGGCGGTGCATACCGCGGTGGAACTCGCCGACACCAGACGGGGTTTCCAGAAGGTGATCCTGGGCATCGCCCGGCAGAGCCAGAACCTGGTCAACCTGCAGCTCAGCAGACTCGACGCGATGGAACGCGAGCACCAGGACCCGCGGATCCTCAAGGGACTGTACGAACTCGACTCCACGGCGAGCCAGTTGCGCCGCTACGAGGAGAACCTGGTCATCATCAGCGGGGAGCAGCCCCGGCGCAGCTGGACCGAACCGGTCGCGCTGATCGACATCCTGCGCAGCGCCGTCGGTGAGGTCGCCCAGTACCAGCGGGTCGAGGTGCACGCCGACGACGAGGTCTGCCTCACCCCGCCCGCCGTCGCGGACGTCATCCACCTGCTGGCCGAGCTCATCGACAACGCCACCGCCTACTCCCCCGCGCCCAGTCCGGTCGGCGTGCGGGCCGCGATGGTGGCCAAGGGGCTGGCGGTGGAGATCGAGGACCGGGGACTGGGCCTGTCCGAGGAGGACTACGCGGCCTTCAACTCCCAGCTGGCGGTGTCTCCGCAGTTCGACGTCGTGGCGCTCGCCGACGACCTGCGGCTCGGCATGTTCGTGATCGCCCGCCTCGCCACCCGGCACGGCATCACCGTCACCCTGCGGTCGTCCCCGTACGGCGGGACCACCGCGATCGTGCTGATCCCGCACGAGATCGTGGTGTGCGAGACACCCGGCCCGTCCGCCCCGGACACCGACCCCATGGACACCGACCCCATGGACGCCGACCCCATGAACGCCGACGCACCCGGGCAGGCCACGGCCGGGACGGGTCCTGACACCGCCGCGGCCGAGGCCCGGCCGGCACACGAACGCACCGGAGAGGCACGGCCTGCCGCCCGCGCCCGCACGGCCGATCCGGCCGCCTCCCGGTCCGCCGCCTCCCGTCCCGCCGCGCGGCGGGACGGCCTCACCCCGCTGCCGCGCCGGGTGCCGCAGACCAGCCTGGCCACCGAGCTGAGGGAGGACGCCGGACCGGCGAACGGCGGCCAGGACACGGACGGGCTCTCCGACTTCACCGACCTCGCCGAGTTCACCGCGGAACGGGCGGCCTCCTCGCTCGCCGGCTTCCAGCGCGGCACCCTCCGCGCCCGTGACGCCCACGACGACGAGGAGCTCTACGACCCGGGTGAGCAGGACGCGCGGAAGGAGGAGGACACGCCCGACGGGCCGGGTGCGCGGGGCCCCGCCGCGGAACGCTCCCGGACCACGCCCGCGGACCGCTCGTCGCCCCCGCCCGCGGGTCACTCGTCGGGCCCGCCCGCAGACCGCTCGTCGACCCCGCCCGCAGACCGCTCGTGAAGGACTGAGAAATGACACGCCCCAGCCCCGCCACACACAGCCAGCTCGACCAGCTGCTCACCGGCCTGGTGGAACGGGTGGCCGACGTGAACCACGCCGTCGTGCTGTCCGAGGACGGACTGGTCGTCAGCAAGTCCACGGCGTTCGTCCGCGACGACGCCGAGCGGCTGGCGGCGACCGCGTCCGGACTGATGAGCCTGAGCAAGGGGGTCAGCCTGGACTTCCGCGGTGGACCGGTGCGGCAGGCGCTCATCGAGATGCGCGACAGCTTTCTGATCCTCACCGCCGCGGGCCCCGGCGCCCATCTCGCCGTGCTCACCAACAAGGGCGCGGACGTCGGCGTGGTGGCCTACCAGATGAACATGCTGGTGAAGAAGATCGGCGAGCACCTCCGGGCCGCGCCGCGCGCGGGCGTCGCAGCCGTCGACAACGGCGAGTGAGGTGAGCGAAGGCGACGCGGCCGGCCGGCTGGTGCGGCCCTTCACGCTGACCGGGGGCCGAACCCGGCCCAGCCGCGCCGACTTCACCCTCATCACGTCGGTGACCGCCGTGGATCCGCAGCCCGACGGGGCGGCCCGGTCGCAGCCCGAGCACCAGCGGATCGTGCGGCTGTGCGCCCGGCCGGTCGTGGTGGCGGAACTCGCCGCCCAGCTCGACCTGCCGGTGAGCGTCGTCGTCATCCTGCTCTGCGATCTGCTGGAGGCGGGCCGGATCACGGTCCAGGCCCCGCGCCTCGTCTCCCGTACCCCGGATCTCGACCTGCTGCAGAAAGTGAGGGACGGCCTTGGCCGGCTCTGACCCCGCCACACGGGGGACTTCGGCACCCGAGCCGACGGACACACCCGAGCCACCGGACGCACCCGAGCCGCCGGAGGCGGCCGGGCCCCCGGAGACCCGGCCGGCCCCGCGCACACCACGGGCACCGCGCGCGGCCGGGGCACCCGAAGCCGTCAAGATCCTGGTCGCCGGAGGATTCGGCGTCGGCAAGACCACCCTGGTCGGATCGGTCAGCGAGATCGCCCCGCTGCGCACCGAGGAGCCCCTCACCTCCGCCGGCCTGGACGTCGACGACCTCGACGGGATCGAGGCGAAGCGGGCCACCACCGTCGCCCTGGACTTCGGCCGCATCACCCTCAGCCCCGAACTGGTCCTGTACCTCTTCGGCACCCCGGGCCAGCAGCGGTTCTGGTTCATGTGGAACGACCTCGCGATCGGAGCCCTCGGGGCCGTGGTCCTCATCGACGTGCGCCGGCCCGAGTCCAGCTTCGCCGCCGTCGACTTCTTCGAGCGCCGGGGTATCCCGTTCGTCGTGGGTGTCAACGGCTTCCACGGGCGGCATCCGTACACCCCCGAGGAGATCCGGGACGCCCTGGCCCTGCCGGAAGGAACGCCGGTGCTGCTCTGCGACGCACGGGAGCGGGGGTCGTGCCGGGACGTGTTGATCACCCTGATCGACGAGTTGATCGCCTCCTCCACACGCGAAGGGCGGTGACGGCCGGTCGGACGCCGGACACCGCCGCTCAGTACGCCGCGAACGTCACCTCCGCCGTGTCGACCGTCCCGCCGCGACGGCCGGGCGCGCACTCCTCGCGCCAGTAGAGATTGGTGTGCGCGATCACCTGGTCCGGGGACGGCGCGCCGTACGCCGTGAGGTCCTCCGTGGTGTGCGCGTCGCCGACCAGCGTCACGTCGTACCCGCGGACCAGGCCTCCGTGCAGCGTCGCGCGGATGCACGCGTCGGTCTGCGCGCCGGTGACCACGATCCGTCCCACGCCGCGCTCGGCGAGCAGCTTCTCCAGCTCGGTGCTCTCGAAGGAGTCGCCGTAGGTCTTGTGGACGAGGGGCTCCCCGTCCCGCCGGACCAGCTCCGGCACGTACCGCCAGCTCTCGCTGCCCCGCACGAGGTTGTCGTCGGCGTGCTGCACCCAGACCACCGGCACGTCCTCCGCCCGGGCCCGGTCCACCAGCGTGTTGATGTTCGCGATCACCTCGTCGCGCCCGTGCGTGCCCGCCATCGCCCCGTTCTGGACGTCGATGACGAGCAGTGCGGTGTGCGGCCGATCGGGCAGGTTCGTCATGAGAACTTCCTGTCTCTCGTCGTGGATCTCCGGCGCCACCACAGTAGGACGCACCACTGACAACGGCCCGGCACCGGCAACGGCCCGGCAGCGGCCCGGCCCCGTCGCCCGGGCACCGCGTACCGGCAGCCGTGACTTCACCAACTCCCCTGTGCGCGCGTAGCGTTGGGCTACCGTGGCTCCACCACCGGACCTGGGGGGCAGTGGGGTTGGAAGCGCCGGGGAACCGCCGTGTGTGCGTGGCGTACGACGTGGAGGGGTACAGCGGGCTCGGTCAGGAGGCGCAGTTCGACGTGCAGCGCCGGCTGCGGGCGCTCGTCGACGGCGCCTGTGCCCGAGCGGGACTGTCGCCCGGCGAGTACGAGACGCAGCCGCAGGGGGACGGCGGCCTCGCGCTGCTGCCGACCGGCGGCAAGGTGGACGAGCCCCGTCTTATCGCCTCGTTCCTGCGGGCGGTGACGGCCGGACTGGGCGGCGTGAACGGCCTGCGGGACGCGGGAACCCGGATCAGACTGCGGATGGCCCTGCACGAGGGTGTGATCTACCGGGCGGACCACGGCTACGTGGGGGACGCGGTCGTGGAGGCGTTCCGGATGTGCGACGCCGGACCGGTCCGGGACGCGCTGCGCCGCAATCCCGGGGCGGACCTGGTCCTGGTGGCCGCCGACCGGATCTACCAGGACGTCCTGCGCCACGGCCATCACGGCATTCCCGGCGACTCCTTCGTCCGTCATCTGCTCCGGGTGAAGCTCTTCGAGGCCCACGGCTGGCTCTTCGTGCCGGGCGGCGACAGCGGCCCCGCCCGCGCGGACGGGGAGAGCCCGGACACCCCTTCCGCCTCGTCGCTCGCCGACACGCTCGACGGCGACCGTCCCTACGACCTGTGGTGACGCCGTACGGGACCGGGCCGGCCGGGCACGAGGTGTCGTACGCGGTCCTGATCCGGCCGGAGCTGGACGGGACGGCGCTGCCGGAACTCCCCGGCACGCTGGTCCTGGGAGAGGTGTTCGCCCTCGCCGCGGAGGGCGAGGCCCGGCCCGGGGCACCGTTCTGGATCGTGGCGGGGGCCGGCGACGGGGAGGTGCGGTACACGCCCGGCGCGGTCGGTGTCCGGGTCGGCCCCGAACACCAGGACGGTGTGCTGCCGCACTGGATGATGTGGCCGGAGGCCGGGGCGTGGCCCGGTCCGGACCCCGTGCCGCGCCTGCTGCTGCCCCGCGAGGCCGACGCGGGCACCGCCGAGTTCCGGCTGCACGGCGACACAGTGACCGGGACCGTACGGCTGTGGGCGAACCCGAGGGCGGGGTGGCCGCGGCCGCGCCGGTACACGGCGACCGTCACCGGAAGCCGCACCCCGCCGGACCGCGCACCGACCACCGCGGCCTCCGGCACGGGCCCCGCCGCACCGTCGAGCACCGCGGGCTCCGTCACCGCCCCGTCGGACCCCGCCGCACCGTCGGACACCGCGGGCACGGACACCACCCCGTCGAACCGCATCGCAGCGTTGGACACCGCGGGCACGGACACCGCCCCGTCGAGCCGCATCGCACCGTCGGACATCGCGGGCGCGGACACCGCCCCGTCGAACCGCGCCGCGCCGGGCGCCCCGGCCGGTCCCGTCGCCCCGGCCGGCCCCTCCCCCACGACCGGACCCGCGGCCACGGGAGGTACCGGCGTCCCCGGCGCCTCCCCGGTCCCCACCGACGACCGTGCGGAGCTGCGGTCGCTGGCCCAGTCGCTGGTCCTGGAGCGCCGGTACGCCGAGGCACGGCCCCTGCTGGCTCGCGCGGCCGCGCTGTACGCGGCGTCCGCGAGCCGCCCGGACGCCTGGTCGGGCATGGTCGTGTCCGATCTGACGAGCCTGGTCTTCATGACCCCCTACCAGGCCCTGTGCGCCCTCGAACTCGGCGACTACGAAGGCCTGCTGGACTGTCTCCTCGCGGCCGTGGAGGTGCGCCGGGTGCTGACGGCGGCGGCCCGCGGGTACGGCCCGGAGTACGCGGAGGAGCTGCGCGCCGGTGCCCGCGTCCTGCCCGGGTTCGTGGAGGCCTGGCGGTCCCGGCTGGCGGAGGACACCGCCCGGATCGACGCCGTCGACGCGAGCCGCCCGTTCTACGCCGCCCTCACCCGGTACCTCTTCGACCAGGGCGCGCACGAGGACGCCCTGGTCGCGTCCGAGGCCGGCCGGGCCCGTGCCTTCGCCGACCTGCTCGGCGCGTCCGGCGCGCGGTGGCCGTCGCGGGCCGGGGCGTCCGCGGCGCCGCGGCTGACCCGCGCCACGCTGCGGTCGGTACTGGCCGACCACGGCCGCACGGTCGTCGAGTACGCCGTGCACGGCGACCTCCTGCTGATCTGGGTCGCCCGTCCTGACGGCACCCTGCACGCCCTCGGGCCGCTGTCCGCCGCGGGGCTCGGAGCGCTCACGGCGCGCTACCTCGCCCTCGCGCCGGGCGCGGTCGACGACCGGTCCGTCCGTGAACTGGACGAGGTGCTCCGCGGCCTCGGCGCACTGCTGTGGGACCCCCTGCCCGTCTCCCTGCTGCCGTCCTCCCCCGACGAGACGGTGACGGTGGTGGCGCACGGGGACCTCCTGCGGGTGCCGTTCCCGGCGTTGCGGACGGCGGACGGACGTCACCTGGTGGAGCGGCACCCGGTGGCGCTGCTCCCCGCGCTGGCCCTGCTCCCGGCACTGCACGCGCGACGGACGTGCGGGCCGCGGCCGTCGCCGGGACTGCTCGCGCTGGTCGACCCCGAGCCGCTGCCGGACCCGCCCGGCGGCGGTAGCGCCTTCGGGCCGCTGAGCTGGACCCGGCGTCGCTTCCCCGCCATCGCGGACCTGTATCCGCGGGCCGAGGTGCGCTCCGGCGGGGCGGCGGCCGTCACCGCGCTCGACGGTCATGGCCCGACGCCTTCCGTCGTGCACTTCGGGACCCACGCGGTGGTCCTGGACGACGCCGCCCTCGACTCCTTCGTGGCGCTCGCCGCGACCGGCGGGCACGACGGCAGACTGCGGGCCCGGGACGTCCTGGACCTGCGGGTCCCGGGGGACGTCGCGGTGCTGTCCGCGTGCCGGACCGGCGCCGGGCGGGTCGGCGCGGACAGCGTGACCGGACTGTCCCGGTCCTTCCTCGCGGCCGGGCCGACGACGCTCGTCCTCACCCTGTGCGAGGTGGAGGAGACGGCCGGCTTCGAGGTCTCCTACGGGTTCCACCGCCATCTCGCGGCCGGTGGATGCCCGCCCGCGCTCGCCCTGTGCCGGGCGCAGCGGGAACTGGCCGCCGAAGGACACCGGCCGCACGAATGGTCGCCGTTCCTGCTGTACGGACTGGGGTGAGCACGGTGCCCGAAGAGCGCTCCACAAGTTCCACCGGCCCCACGGGCCCCACGGGCCCCACGGGGGCGGACTCCCCGCCGTGGCTGCGGTTCCTGCGCGAGGAGAGCGCTCCGTCCGAGCCGCCACCGTCCGAGCCGCCACCGTCCGAGCCGCCACCGTCCGAGCCGCCCCCGTCCGAGCGGCCGTCCGAGCCCTCCCGGTCCGACGGGAGCCGCGGGTCCCCGGAGTCGTCCGGGGCCGCGGGGCTCCTCGCCGACGGCCCGGCGGTCGCCGCACGGGACCTGTTCGTCAGCGAGCCGCTGCTCGGCGACCGCAGCCGCTTCGTGCAGGAGGGCGGGGTGCTGCTGCTGAAGGTGGACAACTACCGCGTCAGCGCGGCCGACTTCCCCGCGATGGCGGCCCGCCGGGCCGGCTCCGGGCACCGGCGGCTCGAACTGCTCAAGTTCACCTTCATGCTGCGCGAGCTGCCCGCGGGACGCCGCTACGAGACGGTCCGGGTACGGATTCTGCTGCACCCGCAGCCGCCCCTCATGCTGCTGCGCCCGCATCTGGCCTTCACCGATTCCCACGCGACGCGGGGTTTCAGCTCGGAGTTCCGGCCCATGCTGACCGGGCTCCTGCGGCTGGGCGTCCGGCACACGCGCTCCGGCAGTGTCAGCCGCGTCGACCGTCTGCCCGTCGTCACGGGCGTCGACGAGGGCCCGGCGGGCTTCGGCTGGACCTTCCAGGCCCAGGACGGCGCACCGCTCGTACCGCAGCGGACGCAGACCGTCGTGGTCGTCGAGCTCCCCCCGGACGCCACCGGTCTGGACGGCACCTTCGACGCGGAGGCCCTCGTGGCGCGCCGGGTGGCGGGGATCTACGAGCCGCGCAGGGCCCTGCCGCGGACCCCGCCGGCCGCGTTCCGCGTGGAGCTGCCGGCGGCCGGCTGAACCGGCCCCCGGCGCGCACGCCCGCCCGGACGGCGGGCGGCGCGGAGCCCCTGACTCAGCCCTCGTCCTCCGTCAGCCGCAGCGAGATGCTGTTGATGCAGTACCGCTGGTCGGTGGGGGTCGCGTACCCCTCACCCTCGAAGACGTGCCCGAGGTGCGATCCGCAGCGGGAGCAGCGCACCTCGGTGCGCACCATCCCGTGCGAGCGGTCCTCGATCAGCTCGACCGACTCGGAGTCCTTCGGGTCGTAGAAGGACGGCCAGCCGCAGTGCGACTCGAACTTCTCGCCCGAGGTGAACAGCTCGGCACCGCAGGCGCGACAGGAGTACACGCCCTTGGTCTTGGTGTCGGTGTACTCCCCGGTGAACGCCGGTTCCGTGCCCGCGCGGCGCAGCACGGTGTACTCGGCCGGGGTCAGCTCCGCGCGCCACTGCTCGTCCGGCTTTTCGATGTCGTACGACATGAAGCTCAACCCCTTACCAACGCTGTGACTACTTCGACAGGCGGGCCAGGATCCCGGGTCCGAGATCGGTCACGTCACCCGCGCCCATGGTGAGAACGAGATCACCGGGCCCCGCCATTCCCGCGACGACCGACGGGGCCTCCGTCTTGTCGTGGACGGGTGTCACGTCCGCGCCCGCCGCCCGCGCCGCCTCGACGATCAGCTCGCTGGTGACGCCCGGGATCGGGTCCTCGCGGGCCGGGTAGATGTCGAGGACCACGGAGGCGTCCGCCAGCGACAGGGCCTCGCCCATCTCCTTGGCCAGTTCCTGGGTGCGGGAGAACAGGTGCGGCTGGAACAGGACCAGGATGCGGCCGGAGACGCTCGCGCGCATCGCCTCCAGGTCCGCCGTCATCTCCGTCGGGTGGTGCGCGTAGGAGTCGACGACCTGCACACCCGCCGCCTCGCCCTTGAGCTGCAGGCGTCGCTTCACGCCGGTGTAGGCGGCGAGCGCGGGGGCCAGCTCGGCCGCCGGGACGCCCAGCGCGACGCCCGCGGCCAGCGCGGCCACCGCGTTGTGCGCGTAGTGGCGGCCGGGGACGGAGACGGTGAAGGTGAGCTCGGTGCCGTCGAGGTCCACCGTCACCTCGCTCTTCAGGCCGTGCGGGACGACGGACAGGACACGGACGTCCGCGTCCGCCGAGTCGCCGTACGTCACCACGCGCACCCCGGCCGGCAGCCGCCGCACCAGCTCGCGCGCGCCCTCGTTGTCCGCCGAGACCACCAGGGTGCCGCCGGGGACGATCCGGCCCGCGAACGTCTCGAAGGACTCGTAGATCTCGTCCATGGAGGCGTAGTTGGCGTGGTGGTCCAGCTCCACGTTGAGGACGATCGCCACCTCGGGCGCGTACTTGTGGAAGCTGCGGTCCGACTCGTCGGCCTCGGCGACGAAGATCTCGCCCACGCCGTGCAGCGCGTTGGAGCCCGGGGCGTCCAGGTCACCGCCGATCGCGTACGAGGGCCGCAGCCCCAGCTCCGAGAGCGACACCGCGAGCATCGACGTCGTCGTGGTCTTGCCGTGGGTGCCGGCGACCGCGATCGGACGCAGGCCGTCCATCAGCCGGGCGAGGGCGTCGGAACGGTGGACCACCGGGATGCCCAGCTCGGCGGCGCGGGCCAGCTCGGGGTTGTCGGCGCGGATCGCGGAGGAGACGACCACGCAGGTGGCGTCGGAGGCCAGGTGGTCCGCGGCGTGCCCGATGTGCACCGTCGCGCCCAGCGCGCGCAGGGCCTCGGCGGTGGCCGACTCCTTCGCGTCGCTGCCCGCCACCTTCGCCCCGCGCTGCGCCAGGATCTTGGCGATGCCCGACATCCCGGCTCCGCCGATCCCGATGAAGTGCGGTCGGTCCATGGCGGTAGGAAGGCCGGGTGCCATGCGTGTCTCTCCCCAGGTGGTGCGACAAGAAGTGGTGCGACGGGTCGTCCGACCGGCGCCGCGGTGCGTCCGGCGCGGTACGCCGGTGGGGGCCCAGCCTATGCCTTGCTGTGCGAGAACAGTTTCAGCACCGGCACACCGACCTTGTGACGGGCGCGCGAGGCCCAGTCGCGGTGGAAGAACTCCTCCACGTAGTGCGGGTCGGTCAGCACGATGACCTCGTCGGCGTCGATCTCGTCGACCAGCCCCTTCAGGGCGTCCAGCGGGTGGTCCTCGATGAGCCGGCCCTCGGCCTCGCTGCCGGTGGCGCGCAGTGCCACCAGGGACACCTCCAGCGCCTGCTGACCCTGGCCGGCCGCCTCCTCGCCCTCGGGGGTCTCGCGTTCGTGGGCCGCTTCGTCCAGCTCGCCCATCGCCACGTCGTCGATGGCGCGCAGCAGCCGGTCGGCCTGGTCGCCCCGCGGCTGGAGCAGCACATGGAAGGTGACCGCTTCATCACCGTGCAAGGTGGTGACGAACTCGACATCGGCGGACGTCAGGGCCTTCTCGATCATCAAAACGCTTGTGAACACGACAGACGCCCTTCTCCTCCGTGGGACTCACTGGCCCCCTGCGGAAACCATCCTGCCCCGTGATCGCACGGGGTCTGCGAGTTTTAGTGTGCCCAGCGGAAGATGAACGGAACTGGATCTTCCGACGACTTGTCAGGATCGACGGTATCGGGAGAACAGGAACCCGGCCTCTTCCAGCAAGGACACCAGTTCGAAGCGCGTCGGAACCTCCGTCGGAGGTCCGCCGGCGATCCGCTGCGCACCGCCGGCGGTGAGGGTCGGGGACATCGTCAGGCAGAGCTCGTCCAGTGCCCCGGCCGCCACGATCTGGCCCAGCAGCCGCGGGCCGCCCTCCGTGAGCAGCCGGGTCAGCCCCCGGTCGGCGAGGGCCCGTACGGCCCGATTCGGGTCGACCCCGGTACCCTCCCCGGCGAACACCACCTCGGCGCCCGCCTTCGCCGCGGCCGCCACCCGGTCCGCGGCCGCCCCGGCCCCCGTCAGGATCAGCGTGGGCACCAGGGGCGCGGTGAAGAGCGGAAGCGAGAAGTCCAGCTCCAGGCCCGCGGTGACGACGGCGATCGCGGGCGCGGGACCCTGCCCGGACGCCTCCCGCGAAGCGGCGAACTCGGCCCGCGCACGGGCCGGCCGGTAACCCTCCTGGCGTACTGTCTCCGCACCGACGACCACGACGTCCGCGAGCGCCCTCAGCACCCCGAAGACCCGCATGTCGGCGGCGCTGGAGATGCCCTGCGACTTCCCCTCGTGCTGGGCCGCGCCGTCGAGCGTGGAGACCATGTTGGCCCGCAGCCAGGGGGCGCGGACGCCGTCGTCCCCGGCGTCCGGGTAGGCGTACGCCTCCGCGAGTTCCGGGAGTCCCCACTCGCGGTCCGTCACATCAGCCCCGCGCACACCGGGCGCACCGCGCTCACCAGGGACAACAGCGGCCCCGGCCGGGCCCTGGGCTGCTGTTTCGTAGGTCACAGGGAACAGGCGTCGCATGACGTGCAGTGTGGCACGGCGCTTAGAGTGGGTGACCGTGTCGTCCTCCACCGCCGCCTCCGGGATCGATCCGATACCCGAAGCAGCCCCTCTGTCCCTGTGCGCCCGCGAGCCGCACGTGCCCGCGGACCGGCTCGTCGCCGAAATGGTGCCGCCGCCGCGCTTCGACTCGGTGCGCTTCGCGACGTACCTCCCGGACCCGAACCAGCCGAGCCAGACCGAGGCCGTCCGCGTCCTTTCGGAGTTCGCGGCCGGGCTCGGCGGGGCACACGCCGTGGGAGGGACGAAACGGGGTCTCTTCGGCCTCGGCAGGAGCAGGGCGCCGAAGGCCCCCGCCGGTCCCCGCGGTGTCTACCTCGACGGCGGCTACGGGGTCGGCAAGACCCACCTGCTCGCCTCCCTGTGGCACGCGACCCCGGCGGAGCCCTCGCTCAAGGCCTTCGGCACCTTCGTGGAGCTGACGAACCTGGTCGGCGCGCTCGGCTTCCAGAAGACCGTGCAGACCCTCTCCGGCCACCGGCTCCTGTGCATCGACGAGTTCGAGCTCGACGATCCGGGCGACACCGTCCTGGTCTCCACGCTGCTCGGCAAGCTGGTCGAGGCCGGGGTCGCGCTCGCGGCCACCTCGAACACCCTCCCGGGCAAGCTCGGCGAGGGCCGGTTCGCCGCGGCCGACTTCCTGCGGGAGATCCAGGGACTGTCCGCACACTTCCGGCCGCTGCGCATCGACGGCGAGGACTACCGGCACCGGGGCCTGCCCGAGGCGCCGGCGCCCTTCACCGACGAGCAGGTCACGAAGGCCGCGTACGCCACCGTCGGCGCGTCCCTCGACGACTTCCCGCATCTGCTCGACCACCTCGCGCGCGTGCACCCCAGCCGCTACGGCGCCCTCACCGGCGACCTCCGGGCCGTCTGCCTCACGGACGTCCAGCCGGTGAAGGACCAGTCGACGGCGCTGCGACTGGTCGTGCTCGCGGACCGGCTCTACGACCGCGAGGTGCCCGTCCTCGCCTCCGGCAAGCCCTTCGACACGCTCTTCAGCGAGGAGATGCTGAACGGCGGTTACCGCAAGAAGTACTTCCGCGCCATCTCGCGGCTCACCGCCCTCGCACGGGACGCCAAGGGGCTCGTGGAGGCGTAGCTCCCGGCTCCGTCCGAGGCGCGGGGCGCTGTCGCCGCCGTCCGCGCCGGTACGGGTCAGGCGGCATGCGCGGGCGTGATCGCTCCCCGGCCCCACCGGCGTAAAATTCGGGTATCGGGCTTGGTGCGCCCAGGCCCAGCCGGCGACTCGAAAGGGGGTCGTCATGCTCGAGGAGTTCCTGGTGGCCGGGGTGGCGGTCGGTTCCGCGGGTGTGGTGTACGTCGCGGCGGCGGCCCGGGTCGTCAAGCAGTACGAACGCGGAGTGGTCCTCCGCCTCGGACGGCTCCGGGGCGGTGTGCGCCCGCCGGGGTTCACGATGGTCGTCCCGGGCGTGGACAGGCTGCGCAAGGTCAACATGCAGATCGTCACGATGCCGGTGCCCGCGCAGGACGGCATCACCCGGGACAACGTCACGGTGCGGGTGGACGCGGTCATCTACTTCAAGGTGGTGGACGCGGCCGACGCGGTCATCCAGGTCGAGGACTACCGCTTCGCGGTCTCCCAGATGGCGCAGACCTCGCTCCGTTCGATCATCGGCAAGAGCGACCTGGACGACCTGCTCTCCAACCGGGAGAAGCTCAACCAGGGCCTGGAGCTGATGATCGACAGTCCGGCCATGGGATGGGGCGTGCAGATCGACCGGGTGGAGATCAAGGACGTATCACTGCCGGAGACGATGAAGCGGTCGATGGCCCGGCAGGCCGAGGCCGACCGTGAGCGGCGGGCGCGGATCATCAACGCGGACGCGGAACTCCAGGCGTCGAAGAAGCTGGCGGAGGCCGCCGGGGTGATGTCCGAGCAGCCGGCCGCGCTGCAGCTGAGGCTGCTGCAGACGGTGGTGGCGGTCGCCGCGGAGAAGAACTCCACCCTCGTCCTGCCCTTCCCCGTCGAACTGCTGCGCTTCCTGGAACGGGCCCAGACCCAGTCCGGGACCTCACCGGAGACGCCACCGCCGTCACCGGAACCATCGCCGTCACCGGAACCGGCCTCACCTTCGACGTCAACTCCGGCTCCGAATCCCGGACTTCACGAGGATCCGGACGAACCCCTGGAGGAATGACTCCCCGTCGGGAGCCGCGGACGCTCTGTCGGGAGCCGCGGACCGGCGGACGCATGAGCACATGAAGGAGCCGGAGTCGTCGCCGACTCCGGCTCCCGGTGCGTTGTCTCTCAGGTGTCAGCAGCCACCGCCCCAGCCACCGCCGCCCCAGCCGCCGTGGCCGCCGCCCCAGCCGCCGCCACCCCAGCCGCCGCCCCAGCCGCCGCCGCCGTAGCCGCCGTAGCCGCCGCCCCAGCCGCCGCCTCCATGGCCGCCGCCCCAGCCGCCGCCACCGTGGCCGCCGTAGCTGAAGTCGGATGCCACTGCTTGGGTGTGACTGGCGGGGGTCGCTGCACTCGCGATGCCGGCTCCACCGATGGCCAGGGCCAGCGTGGCGAACAGACCGGCGAGGAGCCTGAAGATCGTTACTTTGCTTACCCGCATGGTGCTTTCCCTTCCAGGGGGCGTTGACGGGTCCGTGTCCTGGTGACCGCGATGACGCCGACGCCGGAGAGGCGCTGACCGCGTCCGCGATAAGGGCCCGGTATATCGGCCATGGAATGAACGGGAGTTGCCGTCGTCGACTCACGCGCGACAGGCGTGACATCGGCCCACCGAGGCTCCCGCGTCAGCAGGTCCCTGCGGCTGAGCACCCGTCCGTCGAACAATTCGGCGACCGTCCGGCCGTCGATCTGGAGATGAAATTGTCCGCCTCATACCAGGTGAAAGGCGCTTATCTCGTTCGATCTCCATCTAACCTAGACATACGGGACATGGAAGTCAAACCGAGCGAACGGGTGACTCCCGCCCGGGAACCGGGCCCGCCCGGCGCACCTAATTCAGCTGCGCCTTCGCACACTTGAGGAGCGCCCGCCGGGACCCGGACCCGGTCCGCGCCGCCCCCTGGCGACCCGCCCGGGCGGGCGCACCGGCGGCGGCCGCCGCCGGCCGTCCGCCACCGCTTCCAGGCGACCCGCTCGTGCCGACTTCCCCTTCCCTGAGCCGAGTTGGATGACGGATGCCGTTCCGCACCAGCCACCGGACCGCGCGCCGGATGCGCGCGACCGGTCGGCCGCCGTGCGGGCGCGCCCCCGGAACCCGGCCGCGAGTAGCGGGGCCCCGGGTCCCGACGCACCATCGAGAGGGACACGGCCGGAAGGGGTGCGCGGTGAGCGAGAAGGACGGCACACAGGGTGGCGGCCCGAAGAACCACAAGGGCCGGGAGCCCGCCCGTCTCCGTACTCTCCTGCGGCTCCCGGACGGCGACGCCGTCGACCTGACCTCGTACGACACCCGGTCCACCCCCGCCTGGGAGGACGGCAAGGCCGCGGGTCTGGCCGCCATCGCGGACATGCGCGCGGGCCTCGCCGGCCTGCAGGAACGCCTGTGGGCGGCAGGCACCGCGGGAGACCGGCGGCGGGTGCTGCTGATCCTGCAGGGCATGGACACCAGCGGCAAGGGCGGCACCGTGAAGCACGTCGCCGGGATGTTCGATCCGGCGGGCTGCCGCATCCGCGCCTTCAAGGCGCCGACCCACGAGGAGCGCAAGCACTCCTTCCTGTGGCGGATCAGGCGGGCCCTGCCCGAAGCGGGCGAGATCGGCGTCTTCGACCGTTCCCACTACGAGGACGTCCTCGCCGCCCGCGTCCGGGGACTGGCTCCGCACAAGGAGATCGCCCGCCGCTACCGGGAGATCAACCGCTTCGAGGAGTCTCTCGCCGACGACGGCGTCACCGTCGTGAAGTGCTTTCTGCACCTCTCCCACGACGAGCAGCGCCGCCGCCTGCTGCGCCGCCTCGACGATCCGGCCAAGCACTGGAAGTTCAGCACCGGCGACATCGAGGACCGCGCGCTGTGGCCCGAGTACCGCACGGCGTACGAGAGCGCCCTCGAACGCTGCTCCACTCCCCGCTCGCCCTGGTTCATGGTGCCCGCCGACCGCAAGTGGTACCGGAACTGGGCGGTCGGCACGCTGCTCCTGGAACACCTCGAAGCGCTGGATCCGCGGTATCCCGAGGCCGACTTCGACGTGGCGGAGTGCCGGAGGCTGCTGCTGAAGAGCGTGTGATCCCCGTCCGCGGGGGACGGCACGTTCCGCGACCGTAGGCCGCGGCCGGAGTTGCCATGGAGCGCACTCCAAGGTGTTCGCTGGCGCGGAAAACACTTCGGCGTCCCGACGGAGCGGGCGCCGGGTTTCACGAGGAGCACACCATGACGCAGAAGACCTGGTTCATCACCGGTGCCTCACGGGGCTTCGGCCGGGAATGGGCGATCGCGGCACTCGAGCGCGGGGACTCGGTGGCCGCGACGGCCCGCGACCTCTCCACCCTGGACGATCTCGCCGCGGCCCACGGCGAGCGGTTCCTGCCGCTGCGGCTCGACGTCACGGACCGGGACGCCGACTTCGCCGCGGTGCGCCAGGCGCACGAGCGGTTCGGACGCCTCGACGTGGTGGTCAACAACGCCGGGTACGGGCACTTCGGAATGGTCGAGGAGATCACCGAGGCGGAGGCACGCGCCCAGCTGGAGACGAACCTGTTCGGGGCCCTGTGGGTCACGCAGGCGGCCCTGCCGTTCCTGCGCGAGCAGGGCGGCGGCCACATCCTGCAGGTCTCCTCCATCGGCGGGATCAGCGCGTTCCCACTGGTGGGCATCTACCACGCGTCGAAGTGGGCGCTCGAAGGGATCAGCCAGTCACTGGCCCAGGAGGTGGCGCCGTTCGGCATCAAGGTCACCCTGATCGAACCCGGCGGGTTCGCCACGGACTGGGCCGGCTCCTCGTCGAGCACGTCGCAGCAGTTGCCGGTGTACGCCGAGTACCACGAGCAGGTCCAGGCACAGCGCCGCGCTCGCGTGGGCACCCCGGGCGACCCGCAGGCGTCGGCCGCGGCCGTGCTGGAACTCGTGGACTCCGACGAGCCGCCCCTGCGCTGCTTCTTCGGTACGGCGCCGCTGGGCATCGCCAAGGCGGACTACGAGCAGCGCCTGGCGACCTGGGAGAAGTGGCAGCACGTGGCGGAGCTGGCCCAGGGCTGAGCACCGCCCGGCGGGTGCGGGAGGACGGCGGTCCGGGGCCGGCCGCCTCACGGCCGGAGGCGGACGGCCGCACGCGGCCCCGGTCCCGGCCCCGGTCCCGGCCCGTGGGACAAGCGGTCCGTGGTCCGGGGCGGTCGGGGGCAGACCCGTCCGGGCAGCCGGACGGGTGGCTTCACCGCCGCCACCGTCCGACTCGCCCCCCATCGGCACGATGGTCGGATTTACGACGATATTCTTGTTCTGTGATGGTTCCCGTGCGACGTATCGTCGTGGCCTGCACCCTCGGTGTCCTGGGAGCCGCGCTCGCCGCGTGCGGGACCTCCGTGGCCCCCGTGAGTCCGCGACCGGCCCCGCCCGGCTCCGCGGCATCGGCCTCCGGTGCCACCGCACCGTCCCGGCCGACCGCACTGATCCCGGGCCCAGGCGGGCTGACCCCGGTCTTCACGCACGGGCCGCGCACCCGGGGCAGGACCGTCGCCCTGACCTTCGACGCGGACATGACCTCCGACCAGGGGACCCGGGCCGCGCGCGGCGAGCACTTCGACAATCCGCCGTTGATCGGCGCACTGCGGGCGTTCCACGTGCCGGCGACCGTGTTCATGACGGGCCGCTGGGCCGACCAGTACCCGGCGCAGGCGCGGGCCATCGGGCGGGACCCTCTCTTCGAAGTCGCGAACCACTCGTACAGTCACCACGCCTTCACCAAGGACTGCTACGGACTGCCGACCCTGCCCGAGGACCGGATGCGGGCCGACGTGGAGAGGGCGAACACCGCCTTCAGGAAGGCGGGCGTGCCCCACCCGGTGCCCTACTTCCGCTTCCCCGGCGGGTGCTACGACCGGCGGGCGCTGCGGGCCCTGAGCGGGCTCGGGGTGACCGCCGTGCAGTGGGACGTGGTGAGCGGGGACGCCTTCGCCACCGACTCCGGCGCCGTGGCACGGCAGGTGCTGAAGGGCGTGAGGCCCGGCTCCGTCGTCGTCATGCACTGCACCCGCAGCGCGGCTCCGGCGACTGTACGGGCTCTGCGGACGATCGTCCCCGAGCTGCGGAAGAGGGGTTTCCGCTTCGTGCGGGTGTCCGACCTGATCGCGGCGGCGGACCGGCACCGGTAGCCGACCGGCGGCCCGCCGTACGCTGGGCCCATGAGCGAGGACCACCGCGGCGCACCGGAGACCCCGGGCGTCCCAGCCGAGACCGGCCCGCCGTACGCCGCGTGCGTGCTGTGCCGGAAGCCGACGGAGTACCCGGAGTCGCACAGGGGGATCACGCTGTGCCCGGTGTGCGCCTGGCAGGAGGCCCAGCGGACGGCCTGCTCCGGGTGACGGTCGGGCCGCGCGGGCCCGGCAGCCCTGGACAAGCCCGCGGCCCCGGCTCCCGCGTCCGACCGCGCCCGCCGGCGTCCGTCCGTTCCTGGCGTTCCTGGCGTTCCTCGCGTTCCTGACCGCTACTGGCGTTCCTGGCCGTTCCCGGCCGCCGGGGAACGGATCTTCCGCCTGGCACACTGGTGACGTGAGCAGCGACCCCACCCCATCCGACGACAGTCCCTTCCGCGACGAGCGCGTCGCGCGCGACGAGGCACCGCAGTTCGTGCTGCCCCTGGTCGTACGCATCGAGAGGGCCGCTCCCCCGGCGCGGACCGACGCGCTGGAGACCGCGGCCCGCGCCGTGCTGACGATCCTCGGCGACGAGCGGTCGCTGGGGGACGGCGAGTGGGCCCAGGCCATGCGGGACTGGCAGGACGCCCGGATCCGCAAGGTCGTCCGGCGGGCCCGGGGCGCGGAGTGGCGGCGGGCCGAGGCGCTGCCCGGCATCACCGTGACCGGGAAGTCGGCCGAGGTACGGGTCTTCCCGCCGGTCCCGCTGGACGGCTGGCCGAAGGATCTCGCCCGGCTCCAGGTCTCCGGTACCGACCTGGACGATCCGGAGCCGCCGGTGGACGCCGACACCACCGCACCGACGCTGTGGCTCAACCCCCATCTCGACATGTCCGCCGGCAAGACGATGGCGCAGGCCGGGCACGGCGCCCAACTGGCCTGGTGGGAGCTGTCGGACGAGGAGCGGGCCGCCTGGCGCGACGCCGGTCTCCCGCTCGCCGTCCGCACCGCGGAAAAGGGCCGCTGGGGTGAACTCGTCGTCTCCGGGATGCCGTTGGTCCGCGACGCGGGCTTCACGGAGATCGCGCCCGGGGAGACCGTCGTGGTCGAGGGAGTGGACCGCGTCAGGTCCCTCCCGCGCTGACGCCCCGGGCCGGCGGTCCGCCCGCGGCGGCCCCGGCGGAACCTCAAATGTTGCTCTGAACGTCCGCCCCGTCGGGTTGGGTTCGCGGTCCCGGGGCCATGACCCCGTCACACCACCGGACCGGTCCGTCGTGGGGAGACGACGGGCGGGACCGGGCAGGGCGTGACGGAGGAGGGGTCATGACGCAACCGGGACGGCTGGGAACGGGAATCGGATGGCGGCCGGAGATCGCCGAGGCCGTGGAGCACATGCCCGGCATCGACTGGGTCGAGGCCGTGTCGGAGAACCTGTGCCCCGGCCACCTTCCCGAATCGCTGCGACGGCTGCGGGAGCGTGGCGTCACGGTGGTGCCGCACGGCGTCTCGCTCGGTCTCGGCGGCGCCGACCGTCCCGACGAGTCACGCCTCGCCGCCCTCGCCGAGCGCGCCGAGGCGCTGAGTGCGCCGCTGGTCACGGAACACATCGCGTTCGTACGGGCCGGCGGCGACCTCACCGCGTCGCCGTCACTGGAGGCGGGGCATCTGCTGCCGGTGCCGCGCACCCGGGACGCGCTGGACGTGCTGTGCGAGAACGTGCGGATCGCGCAGGCCGCGCTTCCCGTCCCGCTGGCCGTGGAGAACATCGCCGCGCTGCTCCGCTGGCCGGGCGAGGAGATGACCGAGGGGCAGTTCCTGTACGACCTGGCGGACCGCACCGGCGTCCGTCTGCTCATCGACGTCGCCAACCTCCACACCAACCACGTCAACCGCGGCGAGGACCCGTCGCGGGCCCTGGACGAACTGCCCGTCGAGGCCATCGCCTACGTGCACGTGGCCGGCGGCTTCGAACGCGACGGCGTCTGGCACGACAGTCACGCCCACCCGGTACCGCGCCCGGTCCTCGGCATCCTGGCCGACCTCGCCTCCCGGGTGACTCCCCCGGGGGTCCTCCTGGAACGCGACGACAACTTTCCCGAGCCGGGCGAGCTGGAGAAGGAACTGGCGGCGATCAGGGCGACGCTGGCGGAGGCGGGCGGGGCAGCGGGACGGGCCACGGGACCGAAGACACGAGGGGACGCGGAACCGGCGGCGCGACCGGAGGCGGTAACCGAAGCCGGACCGGAGGCGCGTCCGGCGGCGGGCGTGAAGGCCCCGGCCGTCCGGCCGTCACCCCCTCCTGCCGACCCCGACCCGGCCGCGCCCGCCCCCTCTTCCGACCCCGCGTCCGGCCTCGACCCCGCGCCCGCGCGGGCCCGCCAGCGTCTCGCCCTCGCGCAGGCCGCCCTGCTCTCCGCGCTCGTCGCGGGGACCCCGGTGCCCGAGGGGTTCGACCGGGTACGGACGCGAGTCCAGGCCCGGGCCCTCGCGGCCAAGCGCGCGGACGTCGTGGCGAAGGTCGCGGCGGAACTGCCGGAGCTGCTGGGCGACGGCTACCGGGCCGCCTTCCTCGGGTACGCCCAGGGCCGCCCCTTGACCGGCGGATACCGGCGCGACGCGCTGGACTTCGCCGAGCACCTGCTGCTCACCGGAGACCCGCGCGACGCCCGGACACGGCATCTGCTGCGCGAGTGGTGGCTGGAGCGCTCCGGTCCGGCGCCCCGCTCGCGGCGGCCGGCGGCCCGGCTGGCCCGCGCCACCCGCCGGGTGCTGCTGCGCCACTGAGCCCACCTTCACCCCGCTCCGGCGCACCATCCCGGGCCGGGCTCGCGCCGGGCGCCGGCCCTCGGACGCGCGGCCCCGGCGCGGGCGGCACCCGAACGTCACAGACCCACAACGCTCCGTCCACATCGTGAACAGACCGTGGCGCCGGGCCGCCCTGGTCGCATAGAAACACGCCATGTTCTGGGTCCTTCTCCTGCTCCTGGCCTGGGCCGCGGCCGGCACGTCGTGCGTCCGGCTGTGCCTGGCCGCCGTGCGCGCCGCCGCGGTCGACGCCGACGCGGCGCCCGGACACCATCTGACGCTCTACGAGGCGGCGTTCCTGTCCGGCGGCCCGTCCCGGGTCGCCGAGCTGACCCTGGTGTCGATGGCCCGTCAGCGCCGTCTGCTGCTCGCGCACACGGGCTGGGCGACGGTGGTGGACCCACGCGGACGGGACGACATGGAGCGTTCGGTGATCGGCGCGATAGGCCCGGAGGGGCAGTCCCGGATAGCGCCCGTGCGGGCCGCGGCCGCCGCCGCGGACTCGGTGCGCCGGCTCGCGGACCGGCTCGTCGCCGCCGGCCTCGCCGTGCCCGACGGCGCGCGCACCACCGTCGCGGGCGCCGTCCGTCAGGTCCAGGCGGCCTCGGCGGCCGTTCTCGCGCTCGGCACGGTGGCCGTCCTGATGCCCGCCCAGCCGCGCGCCGACCAGGTGCCGGTCGCCGTCTGGTTCGCGCTCCCGCTCGTGCTCACCCTCAGCTGCCTGGCCATCGCCCGCGTCGAGGTCCACCCGTACACGCGCTGGGCCTCGCCGGCCGGCCAGCGGCTGCTCGGCACCCTCGCCCGGCACACCGACGCGGACGCCGACGACCGCACGTACCTCACCTCAGTCGCCGTACGCGGCATCCGCGCGGTCGGCGAACCCGGCCTGCGCGCGGCCTTCGCCCACCGCGACCGGACGGCCGGACGGCAGCGCTGACGGGCGCCCGAGGGGGCGCACAGGGGTCATTGACGCCGACACCGGCACCCGGTGCTTTACTTCACCGGCCGCCGAACGAAACATCCCCTTTGTCGCTGCCGTGCGCTGAAGGGATACGCGATGAGAGCTGCCGTCCTCTGCGGAACCGCCGGGTCCTTGCTCCTGACCGCCCTCACCGGCGCACCGGCCGGCGGTGCCCCGGCCCGTCCGGACCCCGCGGGTCTCACGGCCCCGGGCCTGGCCCGCGGCACCGCGGTCGCCGCCGCGCGCGCGGCCGCCACGGGGATCCGCTTCGGGACCTGCGCCAAGGAGACGGGGCTCCCCTCCGGTGTGCGCTGCGGCACGGTCGAGGTGCCGCTCGACTACGCGCGTCCCGACGGCGCGCGGATCAGACTGACCGTCAGCCGGGCACAGGCCACCGGCAAGGACACCCGGAACGCGAAGCACCGAGTGCCCCGGCAGGGCGCCCTGGTCTACAACCCCGGCGGTCCGGGCGCCTCCGGCATGGCCTTCCCGCTGTTCGGCACCCTGCCCGAGTGGAAGCGGATCGCCGCGGCGTACGACCTGGTGGGCTACGCCCCGCGCGGGGTCGGCCGTTCGGCGCCGCTGTCCTGCAAGGACCCGAAGCGCTCCGTGAAGGGACCCTCGCAGGCGCCGACGCATCCCTCGGAGTCGTACAAGAAGGAGCGCATCGCGGAGGCGCAGGCGTACGCGCGCGGCTGCCTGCGCCGCTCCGGCCAGGCGCTCCGCCACTACACCTCGCTCGACAACGCCCGCGACCTCGACGTGTTGCGCGCCGCCCTCGGCGAGCGGAGGCTGACCTTCATGGGCGCCTCGTACGGCACCTACTACGGCGCCCTCTACGCGACGCTCTTCCCGTCGCACGTGCGCCGGATGGTCTTCGACTCGGTGGTGAACCCCGCCCCGGGCCAGATCTGGTACCGCAACAACCTCGACCAGTCGGCGGCCTTCGAGGGCCGCTGGGCGGACTTCCGCGCGTGGACCGCCCGGCACGACGACGTGTACGGGCTCGGCGGCACGGCAGCGGAGGTCCTGCACAGCTACGAGAAGGCGCGGGCGCAGCTTGCCGCGTCACCCGCGGGCGGCAAGGTGGGTCCGGCGCAGTTGCAGAGCGCGTTCCTGGAGGCCGGGTACTACGACGACTACTGGCCGCGTCGGGCGCAGGCGCTCTCCGCCTATCTGAAGGGTGACCCGAAGCCGCTGATCGCGCAGGCGGCGCGTCCGGAGGCGTCGGTCGCGGCGGAGAACGCGGCCGCGGTCTACACGGCGGTGGAGTGCAACGACGCGTCCTGGCCGACCCGCTGGCGCACCTGGGACCGCGACAACACCCGGCTCGCGCGCAGGGCGCCCTTCGAGACCTGGGACAACGTGTGGATGAACCTGCCGTGCGCGTACTGGCCGGTGCCCCGGCAGCGGCCGCTCGACGTACGGACGCCGCCCGGCGCGCTGGCGCCGGCCCTGATCCTGGCGGCCGAGCGGGACGCGGCGACGCCGTACGCGGGAGCGCTGGAACTGCGGCGCAGGCTGTCCGGTTCCGTCCTGGTGACCGAGACCGGGGCCGGGACGCACGGGATCGGCGGCGGCCCCAACGCCTGCGTCAACGGCTACCTCGACACGTATCTGCTGACCGGTGACCTCCCGGAGGGCGGCGCGCGCTGCGCGCCGCGCGCGGAACCGCGACCGGCCGCCGCCAAGAAGCCCCGTACGAAGCCGGGGGCGGCCCCGCACGCGAGGGGCGCGCGGACCTCGTAGGCCGCCCGCCCTCGCGTCGGACGGGTCAGGCGAGACCGGCGACCAGGTCGGCGACGTCCTTGCGGCGGCCCGTGTAGAACGGGACCTCCTCGCGGACGTGCAGCCGGGCCTCGGAGGCGCGCAGGTGACGCATGAGGTCGACGATGCGGTACAGCTCGTCGGCCTCGAAGGCGAGGATCCACTCGTAGTCGCCGAGGGAGAAGGAGGCGACCGTGTTGGCGCGCACGTCCGGGTAGCCGCGGGCCATCTTGCCGTGGTCGGCGAGCATGCGCCGGCGGTCCTCGTCGGGCAGCAGGTACCAGTCGTAGGACCGTACGAACGGGTAGACGCTGATGTAGTCGCGGGGCGTCTCGTCGGCGAGGAACGCCGGGATGTGCGAGCGGTTGAACTCGGCCGGGCGGTGCAGCGCCATGTTCGACCAGACCGGCTCCAGGGCGCGGCCGAGCCGGGTGCGGCGGAAGAGGTTGTACGCCTCCTGGAGCTGGTCGGCGGTCTCGGCGTGCCACCAGATCATCAGGTCCGCGTCGGCACGCAGCCCCGACACGTCGTACGTGCCGCGGACGGTGACGTCCTTCGCGGCGAGCTGGTCGAAGAGCTCCTGGACCTCGTCGGCGTATCCGGCCCGGTCCTCGGGGAGCACGTCGCGCAGCCGGAAGACGGACCACAGGGTGTAGCGGATGACCTCGTTGAGGTCCTTGGCCTTCTTGCCGATGTTCGGGATCTTCGCGGGGGCGTCGTCACTCATGACCCTATTCTCCCGCGCCGCCGTGCAGGCTCTGCACCGGGTTCCTGATCAGCGCGTCGAGTCCGGCGGGGTCGCCGCCGAGCCGGTCCACGGCGGCGTGGGCGCTCGCGACGCAGGCGGGGATGCCGACCCCGTCGTAGGCGGCGCCGCAGACCGCGAGCCCGGGGAGCGCGGCGACGTGCGCGCGGATCCTCGCCACCCGTGTGTGGTGTCCGACGGGGTACTGCGGCAGTCCGTCGTCCCAGCGGGTGACGCGGGTGGCGACGGGTGCGGCCGTGAGGCCGGCCGCCTCGCGCAGGTCGTGGCGGGAGACGTCGACGAGTCCGGCGTCGTCGCGTCGGAGCACCTCGCTGTCGCCGTACCGGCCGACGGAGGTGCGCAGGACGAGCAGGCCGGGGTTCTCCTCGTCGATCCAGCCCCACTTGCGGGAGGCGAAGGTGGACGCCTTGACGGTGTGTCCGTCGACGGGCGGGACCAGGAAGCCGCTCCCCTCGGGGAGGGTGACGTCCGCGCGCCGGTAGGCGAGGGTGACCAGGGCCATCGAGGCGTACTCGACGGCGGCGAGCTCGGCGGCCGCGGCGGGTGACTCGGCGCGCAGCAGGACGGCGGCGGCGGGTGCGGGCAGCGCGAGGACGACGGCGTCGGGGCGCAGCACTCGGTCGCCCGCCACCACGCGCCAGCGGCCGGGGCCGGCGTCCCCGGTCCGGCGCAGCTCTCTGACGCGCGCGCCGGTGACGATCTCGCCGCCCCGCGCGCGCACCGACTCGGCGACCGCGAGCGGGAGCCGTCCGACCCCGCCGGCGATGCCCATGAACACGGGGCCGGTCTGCTGCTGTGCGGCGGCCTTCGCCTGGATCGCGCGCACCGCCTCCGTGAGGGAGGTGTGGGTGCGGGCGGCTTCGAAGAGCTGGGGGACGGCGGCGCGCAGGGAGATGCGGTAGGCGTCGCCGGCGTAGACGCCGCCGAGGAGGGGCTCGACGAGCCGGTCGACGACCTCGCGGCCGAGCCGGGCCGCCACGTACTCGCCGACCGCCACGTCGTCGCCGATCTCCGTACGGGGCAGTTCGGCGTCGCGCTCGATGCGGCGCAGGCCCTCGTCGGAGAGGACTCCGTGGAGGGCGGCGGCGGTGCCGGGGACGCCCATGACGTGTCCCTTGGGCATGGGCCGCAGGGCGCCGCGGGTCCACAGGGAGGCGGTCGCGGTGGCGGGGGGCTGGAGGTGGTCGGCGAGGCCCACCTCGCGGGCGAGCTCGACCGCTTCGGGGCGCCGGGCGAGCATCGACTCGGCGCCGAGGTCGACGCGCGCGCCCGCGATCTCGCCGGTGAGCAGCTTGCCGCCGACGCGGTCGGAGGCCTCCAGGACGGTCACCCGGGCGCCGCGGCCGAGAAGGCGGTGGGCGGCGGCCAGACCGGCGATCCCTCCTCCGACGACGACGACGTGTCCCGTATCCGTACGACTGTCCTGTGCGTGCATGCCTCCACTTTCTCAGACCCCGCCGGGCCGTCCGCCGGGCCCCGGTGTCCGGTGCGAGTCCCGACCGTGACCGCATCGGGACCGGAGCACCCCAACGTCCGGACCGGTCCGGGCGTCGAAGAGACAGCATCCGTCGCGACACCCCGGGGGTACGCCCACATGCACACATCACGTTCCGTACGCGGCACACGAACAGGCCGGGCCCTGGCCGGGGTTCTGCTCGTCTCCTCGCTCGCGCTGGCGGGGTGCGGCGCCGGGGGCGACTCCGGCTCGTCGAGCGCCGACAAGGCGGCGTCGGAGGACCGGAAGGCCGGCGCGGCCGACGGCAAGGCCGTTCCGGGTGCCGCGGACGGCGCCGCCTCGGGCGCGGGCGGTTCCCGTGCCACCGCGGCGCCCTCGCCGCGCACCGGCGGCATCATCCGTACCGCGTCCCTGACCGTGCAGGTCGAGGACGTGCCCAAGGCGCTGGACGAGGCCCGCGCCGCGGCCACCGACGCGGGCGGCTTCGTCGGTGACGAGACGACCACCCGGGACGGCCGGGGCCACGAGCGCACCCGTGTCGTGCTGCGCGTGCCCACGGACCGCTACGACCGGGTCCTCGCCGACCTGGGCGGTACGGGGAAGGTACTGGAGCGGACCGCGAAGGCGCAGGACGTCACCGACCAGGTCGTCGACGTGGAGAGCCGCATCACCTCGCAGCGCGCCAGTGTGGCCCGGGTCCGTGAACTGATGGACCGGGCGGCCAAGCTCAGTGACGTGGTGGCGCTGGAAGGGGAGTTGAGCAGCCGTGAGGCCGATCTGGAGGCACTGCTCGCGCGTCGGGCGTCGCTGAAGGACCGCACCGACCTGGCGACCATCACGCTCTCCCTCTCCGAGACGCCGGTGCGCACCACCGCGGCGAAGGCCGGGGAGCCCGGCTTCACGGACGCCCTCGCGGGCGGCTGGGACGCGTTCGTCACGACGCTGCGCTGGATCGCGATGGTGCTGGGCGCGGTGCTCCCGTTCGCCGTCTGCGCGGCGGTGCTCGTGGTGCTGTGGCTGCGGTTCGGACGGTCCCGGCTGTCGCGCCGCCCGCGGCCGGCGCCGTCCGTGCCGGGCGCCGGTGCGCTCCCGGTGGCTCCGCCGGTGCGCGGGAAGGATGCCGAGGACGCCTGAAATGGCGGGCCACCGTAGCGTGTTCGCATGAGCATGAACCGTACGAGCGCGACGGACGTCGCCGGCAGTGCAGACGGGACGGGCGGGGCGGCCGAGCGACTGGTCGTCATCGGCGGCGACGCGGCGGGCATGTCCGCCGCGTCGCAGGCGCGCCGGATGCGGGGCCCGGACGAGCTGGAGATCGTGGCGTTCGAGCGCGGCCACTTCACCTCCTATTCGGCCTGCGGCATCCCGTACTGGGTGGGCGGCGACGTGTCCGGGCCGGACCGGCTGATCGCGCGTTCGCCGCAGGAGCACCGGGAACGCGGCATCGACCTGCGGATGCGCACCGAGGTCACGGAGATCGATGTCGCGGGCGCCCGGGTGCGTTCGCGCGACCTGGAGTCCGGGGCGGAGGCCTGGACGTCGTACGACAAGCTCGTGATCGCCACCGGCGCCCGTCCGGTCCGCCCGGACCTGCCGGGCATGGACGCCCCCGGCGTGCACGGGGTGCAGACCCTCGACGACGGCCAGGCCCTGCTGGACACGCTGGCGGCGACGCGGGGCCGGCGCGCGGTGGTGGTCGGCGCCGGTTACATCGGCGTGGAGATGGCCGAGGCGCTCATCAACCGGGGGTACCGGGTGACGGTCGTCAACCGGGGTGCCGAGCCGATGGCCACGCTCGACCCGGACATGGGCAGGCTGGTGCGCCGGGCCATGTCGGACCTGGGCATCACCATGGTCGACGACGCCACGGTGACCGGCATCGTCACCGGTCCCGACGGGGTCCGGGCGGTCGCCACCGAGCGCGCGGAGTACCCGGCGGACGTGGTCGTGCTCGGCATCGGGGTGCGCCCCGAGACCACGCTCGCCGCGGCGGCCGGGCTGCCGCTGGGCGACCACGGCGGCCTGCTCACGGATCTGGCGATGCGGGTGCGCGGACACGAGAACATCTGGGCGGGCGGTGACTGCGTCGAGGTCCTCGACCTGGTCTCGGGGAGCGAGCGGCACATCGCGCTGGGCACCCACGCCAACAAGCACGGGCAGGTCATCGGCAGCAACGTGGGCGGCGGGTACGCCACCTTCCCCGGTGTGGTGGGCACCGCCGTGAGCAAGGTCTGCGACCTGGAGATCGCACGCACCGGGCTGCGTGAGAAGGACGCGCGCCGGGCGGGCCTGCAGTTCGAGACCGTCACCATCGAGTCGACCAGCCGCGCGGGCTACTACCCGAGCGCGGCCCTGATGACGGTGAAGATGCTCGCGGAGCGCCGCACCGGGCGGCTGCTGGGTGTGCAGATCGTCGGCCGGGAGGGGGCCGCGAAGCGCGTCGACATCGCGGCGGTGGCGCTGACCGCGGGCATGACGGTGGAACAGATGACGGCCCTCGACCTGGGTTACGCCCCGCCGTTCTCACCGGTGTGGGACCCGATCCTGGTGGCGGCCCGCAAGGCGGTCACGGCGGTACGGCGAGGCGCGGCGTAGGGCCGCGGGACCCGGTCGCGGCCGGGTCCCCCGGGCGGTCGCGGGCGTGACCGGCCGTCGTACCCGGCGCCGCCCTGTCGCGCGCCCCCGCCGCTCCGCCGCGCACCTACACGTCTGCAGCCTTCATGCCTCTACGCCTCTACGCGGATTCGTGACCGGCGTTGCCGTTGATCCGGTCGATCGCCTGCCGGGCCTGTTCGGCGGGCGGCCGGGCGGGCAGCGAGGAGACGGAGCCCGAGGCGGTGACGGCCGCGGGCGGCGTGGTGGGCGGCTTCGCGTGCGCGGCCGACCGTACGGAGCGCAGCCGGTGGCTCACGGCCTCGTCGAGGGTCACCGGACGCTGGAGGCGCGCCGCGAGCCGTCCGGCCTCCTGGCCGAGCGCGGCCACGTCCTCCCAGGGGAGGTGCACCACCAGGGAGATCTCCGCCTCGCCGTCGGGCAGGGCGTGCATCGGAGGAGTAACTCGGTCGTTCATCGCCTGTGTCCTCACGTCTTCCTCGTGTCGCGTATTCGTCGCGGCGCGGGCGGGCGGTCGAGGAGACATACGCACCGGAGCGCGGCAGCGTTCAGAGGCGCGGGGAGGAGCGCGGGCCGGGTCGCGCGCCCCGCCGCGGAAAGCGTGCGTGCCCCCCGCGGACGTGCGGATACCCGCGGCGATCCCGGGCACTACTTCCTTGTGGTCATACCCGTCCATGACGTGAACCCGGTGCGCGGCACGCCCTATGTGACGTACGCCCTCATCGCCGCCAATGTCCTGGTGTTCCTCTACACCCCCGGCCTCGCCGGATCGGTGGCGGGCGACAGCGGACTCTCCCAGCTGTGCCATCTGCAGGCGTTCCTGGACCACTACGCCGCGGTGCCGCAGGAGCTGATCCACCACCAGATGCCACGGCTGGTGCCCACCGGCGAGGTCGGTGCGGGCACCCACGGGCCCGGCTGTCTGGTGAGCCCGCCGGACTACGACAAGTCGCCGCCGCTCTCGGTGCTCACCGCGATGTTCCTGCACGGCAGCTGGCTGCACCTGCTCGGCAACATGCTCTTCCTGCTCATCTTCGGCAACAACATCGAGGACCGCCTGGGACACGTGCGGTTCGTGCTGTTCTACGTGGCGTGCGGTTACGCGGCCGGCTACGGCTTCGCGCTCCTCAACGACACCTCGACGGACCCGCTGCTCGGCGCCTCCGGGGCGATCGCCGGGGTGCTCGGCGCCTACCTGGTGCTCTATCCGAGGGTCAGGGTGTGGGTGCTGGTCCCGTTCCTGGTCTTCCTGCCGCTGCGGCTGCCCGCCTGGCTGGTGCTCGGCTTCTGGTTCGCGCTGCAGGCGGTCTACTCGTCGGGCGGCGGTGTCTCCACCGCCGGGACCGTCGCGTACGAGGCGCACGTGGCCGGCTTCCTGGCGGGCATGGTGCTGGCCTGGCCGCTGCGCCGGGGCACCCCGCCACCGCCGGAGCCGCGCAGCCTGCTGTGGGGCAGGCAGGCGCGGCACGGCTGGTGAGGCACCGCCGGTGAGGCGTCAGCGCGCCGTCCGGGTGTGGACGTCCTCCACGAGCCGGGTCAGCGCGTCGGGGTCCATGCTCGGCAGGACGCCGTGGCCGAGGTTGAAGATGTGGCCCTCCAGACCGGCGGCGGCGTCGAGCACCTCACGGGTCTTGGCCTCCACCGCCTCCGTGGTGGAGAAGAGGACGGCCGGGTCGAGGTTGCCCTGGAGCGCCTTGCCGGGGCCGACCCGGCGTGCGGCCTCGTCGAGCGGCACCCGCCAGTCGACACCGACCACGTCCGCGCCCGCCTCCCCCATCAGGCCGAGCAGTTCGCCGGTGCCGACGCCGAAGTGGATGCGCGGGACGCCGTACCCGGCCACGGACTCGAACACCTTGGTGGACGCGGGCATCACCGAGCGACGGTAGTCGGCGGGAGCCAGCGCGCCGACCCAGGAGTCGAAGAGCTGCACGGCGCTCGCGCCCGCCTCGATCTGCACCTTGAGGAAGGTGGAGGTGATCTCGGCGAGGCGGTCGAGCAGATCGGCCCAGAGCCGCGGGTCGCCGTACATCAGCGCCTTGGTGTGCTCGTGGTTCTTGGACGGGCCGCCCTCCACGAGATAGCTCGCGAGGGTGAACGGCGCGCCCGCGAAGCCGATGAGGGGCGTCTCGCCCAGCTCGGCCGTCAGGAGCTTGATCGCGTCGGTGACGTACGAGACGTCGTCCGGGGTGAGGTCGCGCAGCTGCGCCAGGTCGGCGCGGGTGCGGATCGGCTTCTCGACGACCGGGCCGACGCCCGGCTTGATGTCGAGGTCGATGCCGATGGCCTTCAGCGGGACGACGATGTCGCTGAAGTAGATCGCCGCGTCCACGCCGTGCCGGCGCACCGGCTGGAGGGTGATCTCGGCGACCAGCTCCGGCCGCATGCAGGACTCCAGCATCGGGATGCCCTCGCGCACCTTGAGGTACTCGGGCAGCGAGCGACCGGCCTGCCGCATGAACCACACCGGCGTGTGCGGCACGGGCTCGCGCCTGCACGCCTTCAGGAAGGCGGACTCGTACGTGGCTGTCGGCGGCTGGCCCGCGGCGGGGCGGTCATTGGCACTCACGACGGAAAGTCTCCCACGCCCCGCGGGGCCTCCGGTGCCGGGCACCGGGGCGCACGCGCACCCCGGCCCGGCGCCCGGACCGGCTCGTTCGCGCGGCGCGAACCGGACAGTGGTCCCACGCACGGGTGTCTCTCCCTGCGCGCGGGCCCAGTTCCCCTTAATCTTCCCCGCATGGCTGCGGCTCAGGGACGACTGTCGGACGGCGCTGGGGGAATGGACGATGCCAAGGAGGGGGACCAAGATGCGAAGGAGACTGCTCCGTTGCCGTTCCGGGCCGCCGTCGACGCGCTGAAGGGGGCCCGCCTGCGGCCGGAGATCGAGATCGACCCGACGCGTCCGCCGCAGCGCCTGGCCCCGTACTCGTACGCGCTGGAGGCCGCGGTCGTCGCCGAGGACGAGGATCTCGCGGACGGCCGGCTGGTCCTGCTGCACGACCCCGCGGGCCACGAGGCCTGGCAGGGCGCCTTCCGCCTGGTGACCCTGATCCGCGCCGAGCTGGAGCCGGAGATGGCCGCCGATCCGCTGCTGCCCGACGTCTCCTGGTCGTGGCTGACCGGCGCCCTGCAGGCCCGCGGTCTGTCGTACGGCGAGCCGAGCGGCACCGTGACCCGGGCGAGTTCGCACTACTTCGGGGGGCTGGCCGAGCGCCCGGCCGCGTCGCAGATCGAGATCCGCGCCTCCTGGACACCGCGCGAGGGGCTGGGCGGCGTCCCGGACACGGCCGCGCATCTGGCCGCCTGGTGCGACCTGCTCTGTCAGATCGCGGGCCTGCCGCCGGCCGGGCCGGGCGACGCCTCGGTGGTGACGCTGCCGCAGCGGCGGGGGCCCCAGTCGCGCTGAGCACCCGGCGGTGAGCGCGCCGAGGCACTCACCGAGCCGCTCACCGCAGCCTCCTCGCCGCCCCGAGCCGGGCGGCACTTTCTTGTCCGCCCCCTCCGCGCGGACCGCGCGCCACCCCGCACGAACGGACGTACGAGTACCGGACAGCCGGTCGGGGTTCTTACCGAGGCTTTGTCGATACGGCCACTTTCAGCCGTGTCGCGACACGGAACGACTCGGTTCGATCTTCGGATGATCGATCGCGTGTCCGAATTGCACGGATTGTTACTCACCAAATCGTGATCATTCTCTAAAGGAGAACGGGTTTGGTGCCGAAGACGACTGTGACCTTGAAAGCACGGTTCGTCCCGGCTTCATCCCCAGAGCCGGTCCCGTCCCGCACCCCAGGAGGCCTGGTGTCCGTTCTCCTCGAGCAGCCCGCAAGCCTGGTCGCCTACCGCCCGAACAAGCCGACCGCCATGGTGGTCGTGGCCGACCCACGGGTCCGTTCCACCGTCACACGCCACCTCTGGGCGCTCGGAGTGCGCGACGTCATCGAGGCGTCGTCCGTCGCGGAGGCCCGTCCCCGAATCGGCAACCCGCGCGACATCTGTGTCGCCGACGTCCACCTTCCCGACGGCAGCGGGCTCACCCTGCTGTCCGAGACCCGGGCCGCCGGCTGGCCCAACGGCCTCGCCCTGTCCGCCGCCGACGACATCGGCGCCGTACGCAACGCCCTGGCGGGCGGCGTCAAGGGCTATGTCGTCACCGGCACCCGCACCAACGTCGGGCTCCCCACCCGGCCCGGCGCGGCGCCCATCGGCTCGGCCGCCGCCCGTATGCACCGCCGCCCCCCGGGTGCCCCGAGCCACCCGGGCGGCTACCGCGAGCTCTCCGGCCGTGAGGTCGAGGTGCTCCGGCTGGTCGCGGAGGGCCAGTCGAACAAGGCCATCGGCGTCTCGATGGGCCTGTCCGCGCTGACCGTCAAGAGCCACCTCGCCCGCATCGCCCGCAAGCTCGGCACGGGCGACCGCGCCGGGATGGTGGCGGTGGCCCTGCGGACGGGGATCATCCACTGACCACGCCCACGAGAACACCCGGCCGCACCCCGTCCACCCGTTCGTGAACGCGATCTTTCACCGACCTGACTGGTTTACGACCCTCATACGCCCGTCGACGGAACGTTCCGTCGGCGGGCGTAGTCCATCCACGGATACCCTTGACAGGTGACCGACGCCCAAGAGACCGCAGAAGACAGCTCACTGCGAACCACCGGAGGCGGCCCTCCGGACGACGTCGAATCGGCGCCGATCCCTTTGCTCGAGCCCCGGGAGGGCATTCCGCCCGTCGTGGCGGACGAGTCCTCGCTCGCCGAGGTGATCGCCGCGTTCGCCGCCGGAACCGGCCCCGTGGCCGTCGACGCCGAACGCGCGTCCGGCTACCGCTACGGCCAGCGCGCCTACCTGGTGCAGCTGCGCCGCGCGGGGGCGGGCAGCGCATTGATCGACCCCGTCGCCTGTCCCGACCTGTCGGGGCTCGGTGAGGCGATCTCCGGCGTGGAGTGGGTGCTGCACGCGGCCACCCAGGACCTGCCCTGCCTGCGGGAGATAGGCATGGTGCCGACGCGGCTGTTCGACACCGAGCTGGCCGGCCGTCTCGCCGGGTTCCCCCGGGTGGGCCTCGGCGCCATGGTGGAGAGCGTCCTCGGTTTCGTCCTGGAGAAGGGACACTCCGCGGTCGACTGGTCCACCCGCCCCCTGCCCGAGCCCTGGCTGCGCTACGCCGCGCTCGACGTGGAACTGCTCGTGGACCTGCGCGACGCCCTGGAGAAGGAGCTCGACCGGCAGGGCAAGCTGGAATGGGCCCAGCAGGAGTTCGACGCGATCGCGCAGGCCGAGCCCGCGCCGCCGCGCAAGGACCCCTGGCGCCGTACGTCGGGCATGCACAAGGTGCGCCGCCGCCGTCAGATGGCGGTCGTACGGGAGCTGTGGGAGACCCGGGACCGGGTCGCCCAGCGCCGCGACATCTCACCCGGCAAGGTCCTCGGGGACGCGGCGATCGTCGAGGCCGCCCTCTCCCTGCCTCCCAATGTGCACGCCCTGTCCGCGCTGAACGGCTACGGGCACCGCATGGGGCGGCGCCAGCTGGAGCAGTGGCAGGCCGCGGTCGACCGCGCCAAGGCGCTGCCCGACGCCGAGCTCCCGCAGCCGGGGCAGCCGGTGACCGGCCCGCCCCCGCCGCGGGCCTGGGCGGACAAGGACCCGGCCGCCGCCGCCCGGCTCTCCGCCGCGCGCGCCGCCGTGTCCGCGCTGGCCGAGCAGCTCAACATGCCGCAGGAGAACCTGATCACTCCGGACACCGTGCGGCGGGTGTGCTGGGAGCCGCCGGCCCCCGCCGACGCGGGGTCCGTGGCCGCCGCGCTCGCCGGGTACGGCGCCCGGCCCTGGCAGGTCGAACAGGTGACACCGGTCCTGGTGACCTCCCTGTCCGCCGACCACTGACGCCCCGCATCCCCAGGAGGGACGGGCCCGCGCTTCCCCGTGACGCGGGCCCGCCCCCTCGCCGGGTTCGCCCCTCCACCCTCCGCCTGCTCCGCCAGGTGCCCGGGCGGCCCGATCCTGCCGCCCCCGCCGGCGGGGGCGGGCGCCACACCCACCACAGGCGCCCCACTCCCCCCAAGACCTCCTTCTTGCCGCCACACCCGCCCTCCGTGCCCGAAGGGGTCGGGGCCGGACGGAGCCGACACCGGCAGAGCGACGTCGAAATCAGGCCAAGATCTCCGGAGAGCGCACGGAGAAATGGGGCGAACCCCTCGTCACGACGGACGGCTCCCGCGGCAGCGCGCCGGCCGTGGCCGGGCACCGGCCGCTCACATCCCGCTCCCGCGCACCGCGGTTCCCGTGTGACGTTCGCCGCTCCCGCCGCCGGGACTGGGCAGGGTGGTTACTCGTAAGTAGCATGGGGCGGTGAGCGCGCGCTCAGGCGTGTGCGCCGCGCAGCAGTGCCATCCCGCATCTGGAGGAGAGCCATCGTGCCTCGTACCGTCAGGGACGTCGTCTTCGTCGACGGCGTCCGCACCCCGTTCGGCAAGGCGGGCCCGAAGGGCATCTACCACGAGACCCGCGCCGACGACCTCGTCGTGAAGGCCATCCGGGAGCTGCTGCGCCGCAACCCGGGCCTCGACCCGAAGAAGATCGACGAGGTCGCCATCGCGGCGACCACGCAGATCGGCGACCAGGGTCTGACGCTGGGCCGCACGGCCGGCATCCTCGCCGGGCTTCCCCAGTCGGTCCCCGGCTACTCCATCGACCGCATGTGCGCGGGCGCGCTGACCGCCGTCACCACCACCGCGGGCTCCATCGCCTTCGGCGCGTACGACGCCGTCATCGCCGGTGGCGTGGAACACATGGGCCGCCACCCGATGGGCGAGGGCGTGGACCCGAACCCCCGGTTCGTCAGCGAGAAGCTGGTCGACGAGTCGGCCCTCTTCATGGGCATGACCGCCGAGAACCTGCACGACCGCTACCCCACGATCACCAAGCAGCGCGCCGACGAGTACGCGGTCCGCTCGCAGGAGAAGGCCGCGAAGGCGTACGCCAACGGCAAGATCCAGCAGGACCTGGTGCCGGTCTCGGTCCGCAACACCAACGCGGAGGTCGGTGAGACGGGCTGGGGCCTGGTCACCGCCGACGAGCCGATGCGCCCGGGGACGACGCTGGAGAACCTGGCGAACCTCAAGACGCCCTTCCGCGTCCACGGCCGGGTCACCGCGGGCAACGCGGCCGGTCTCAACGACGGCGCGACCGCCTCGATCATCGCCTCCGAGGACTTCGCCCGCGAGCACGACCTGCCGGTGCGGATGCGCCTGGTCTCCTACGCCTTCGCGGGCGTCGAGCCCGAGGTCATGGGCTACGGTCCGATCCCCGCGACCGAGAAGGCCCTCGCCCAGGCCGGCCTGACGATCGAGGACATCAACCTCTTCGAGATCAACGAGGCCTTCGCCGTCCAGGTGCTCGCCTTCCTGGAGCACTACGGCATCGCCGACGACGACGCGCGCGTCAACCAGTACGGCGGCGCCATCGCGTACGGCCACCCGCTCGCCTCCTCCGGCGTCCGCCTGATGACGCAGCTGGCCCGCCAGTTCGAGGAGCAGCCGCACGTCCGCTACGGCCTGACCACCATGTGCGTCGGCTTCGGCATGGGCGCGACGGTCATCTGGGAGAACCCGCACTTCGAGGGGGACAAGTGAGCACCACCGCTGAGCTTTTGAAGGGTGCGGCCGAGCTGTTCCCCGACGAGGTCGTGACGTCCGCGAACGTCCGTCATCTGGACCTGCCGTTCGGGGCGGGCCGCTTCGCGCTCATCACCCTCGACAACGGCTTCGACCACACCAAGCCGACCACCTTCGGCCCGGCCTCGCTGGCGAACCTGAACGCCGCGATCGACCAGGTCGAGAAGGAGGCCGCGGCCGGCGAGATCGTCGGTGCCGGCGTCACCGGCAAGCCGTTCATCTTCGCGGTCGGCGCCGACCTCAAGGGCGTCGAGCTGCTGAAGAGGCACGAGGACGCGCTCGCCATCGGCAAGGGCGGCCACGAGGTCTTCAAGCGGCTGTCCGCGCTCGGGGTACCGACCTTCGCGTACTACAACGGCGCGGCGATGGGCGGTGGCGTCGAGGTCGGTCTGCACTGCTCGTACCGCACGGTCTCCGCGGCCCTGCCGGCCTTCTCGCTGCCCGAGGTCTTCCTCGGCCTGGTCCCGGGCTGGGGCGGCTGCACGCTGCTGCCCAACCTGATCGGCGCCGACAAGGCCGTCTCGGTCGTCATCGAGAACTCGCTGAACCAGAACAAGCAGCTCAAGGGCGCGCAGGTCTACGAACTGGGCATCGCCGACGCCCTGTTCGAGGGTGCGGACTTCCTGGAGCAGTCGCTGCTGTGGACGGCCGCCGTCCTCAAGGGCGAGATCGTCGTCGAGCGTCCGGAGATCGACCGCGGCGAGACCTGGGACCAGGCCGTCGCCCGGGGCCGTGCCATCGCCGACGGCAAGGTGCACGGGGCGGCTCCGGCCGCGTACCGCGCGCTGGAGATCATCGAGGCGGCCAAGGACGGCGACCTCCAGAAGGGGTACGACGCCGAGGACACGGCGCTCGCCGACCTGATCATGGGCGGCGAACTGCGTTCCGGCATCTACGCGTTCAATCTGGTCCAGAAGCGGGGCAAGCGCCCGGCCGGCGCCCCGGACAAGTCCCTGGCCCGTCCGGTCACCAAGGTCGGCGTCGTGGGCGCGGGCCTGATGGCCTCGCAGCTCGCCCTGCTCTTCCTGCGCCGCCTCGAGGTACCGGTCGTCCTCACGGACATCGACCAGGAGCGCGTCGACAAGGGTGTGGGCTACGTCCACGCGGAGATCGACAAGCTGCTGTCGAAGTCCCGCATCAACCAGGACAAGGCCAACCGCCTCAAGGCCCTGGTCTCCGGTGTGCTGGACAAGGCGGAGGGCTTCTCCGACGCGGACTTCATCATCGAGGCGGTCTTCGAGGAGATCGGCGTCAAGCAGCAGGTGTTCGCGGAGGTCGAGGCGGTCGCCCCGGCGCACGCGATCCTCGCCACCAACACCTCCTCGCTGTCGGTGACCGAGATGGCGTCGAAGCTCAAGAACCCCGAGCGGGTCGTGGGCTTCCACTTCTTCAACCCGGTCGCGATCCTTCCGCTCCTGGAGATCGTGCGCGGCGAGCAGACGGACGACGCCTCGCTCGCCACCGCGTTCGCCGTCGCCAAGAAGCTGAAGAAGACCGCCGTTCTGGTGAAGGACGCCCCGGCGTTCGTCGTGAACCGCATCCTCACCCGCTTCATGGGCGAGATCCAGAACGTCATCGACGAGGGCACGCCGGTCGCGGTCGCGGAGAAGGCGGTGGAGCCCCTCGGTCTGCCGATGTCGCCGCTGGTCCTGCTCGAACTGGTCGGTCCCGCGATCGGCCTGCACGTCTCGGAGACCCTCAACCGGGCCTTCCCGGACCGGTTCACGGTCTCCGCGAACCTCGCGGCCGTCGTCAAGGCGGGCAAGCGCGGCTTCTACGTGTACTCCGCCGAGAACGGCTTCAAGCCGGAGCTCGACCCCGAGGTCGCCGCGCTCCTCCAGCAGGGCGAGATCGTCCTCGACGAGGAGCAGGTCCGTGACCGCGTCCTGGACGCCGTCGCCCAGGAGATCGGGCTCATGCTCGACGAGGGTGTCGTCGCCGAGGCGCAGGACATCGACCTCTGCCTGATCACGGGCGCGGGCTGGCCCTTCCACCTGGGCGGGATCACTCCGTACCTGGACCGCGAGGGTGTCTCCGAGCGAGTGAACGGGAAGCGGTTCCTGGAGCCCGGAGTGGCTTCCGTCCCGTCGTAGGCGCACCGCCGGTCGTACCGGGTGCCCCGTATGCCGTGACCGGCGTACGGGGCATCCGGCGTTCGGGGGTGGGGTTCTTTGCTGCGGTGCGGTTCTTTGTTGCGGTGCGGTGCGGGTCGTACGTGGCTGAGCGTGCCGTTGCCCGCGCCCCCGGACGGGCGCCCGGCGGCGCCGTTTCGGGGGCGGGTGGTGGTCAGATCGGTTGCCAGGCCTCCAGGGCCAGGCCCGGCTCGTCCTTGCGGCGGGTCAGGAGGAGTTCGTCCGTGCCGGGGGTGAGGACCGCCGCGACCACGCGGCCGTCCTCGTCCTGTGCCGTCGACACCGTCGCGTCGGCGGGCAGCCGGGGGCCGGACTCGGTCCACCAGGCCCCCGCCGACTCCTGCTCGGTCGGATACGCGGCGAACGCGATCCGGCCGCTCGCCGAGCGCTGCGCGAGCAACGTGCAGTCGAAGCCCTCGAGTTCGCACCGGATCACGGACACGGGGCCGGGTCCGGCCGACGTCAGCAGCGGTACGGGCTTGCCGCCCGGCCGCCAGGCGGAGACCTCACCGGCCTCGTCGGTGTAGAAGAGCGTGCTGGCCCCGGGGGACGTGGCCAGCGCCCGGAGGGTGCCGGGGCGCACCGACGCCTCCAGGACCTCCTCCATGACCGGTCGCGCGCCCGGCTCCGGCTGGCGCCAGTGCAGAATCCCGTCCGGCACCGCGGCGAACAGCTCGACGAGCCCCGACTCCCCCGTCACGGCCGCCAGATCCTCCCGCACCGCGCTTCCCCCGAGATCGCGCCACGGATCCCAGCCGCCCTTCTCCTTCTGGGCGACCATGCCGACCCCGCCGGCCTTGTTCCGTACGAACACATGGGCGCGGCCCCTGGCGTCGACCGCCACGGCCGGGACGCCGGTCCGGTCGCCCTTCTTGTCCGGGTGACCTATCGGGTTCCAGTCGAGGGCGGACAGCCGCGGCCGGAAGTGCGTCGAGTGGACGAGCCCCGACTCCCCGGTCACCGTGGGACGCCACGAGACGAGGTGGGTGTAGCCGTCGGCGCCCTGCCCGACCGCGAGCACGGGGTGCAGGCGCTGGTCGCCGCCCACGGTGCGCGCGGGTTCCCAGGAACCGCCGGGCCCGCGCTCCGCCCGGCAGAGGACCGCGGTGTCCGACAGCAGGTACGCACTGAGCCTGCCGTCGCGACCGCGTCTGAGCCATTCGCCGTTCACCGGTTCACTCTAAGCCGGGCCCCCGTGGCCTCCGCCAGGGGCCCGGCCTCCGTCCTCGGGCGACGGCGGCGCGTGCGACCCTGGCCCCATGGACGACCCCGACGGCCCCCTGCTCGTGATCATCGACGGTGCCAACGTCGTCGGCTCCGTGCCCGACGGCTGGTGGCGCGACCGCCGGGGCGCCGCGGAGCGGTTGCGGGACCGGCTCGCCCTGGACGGACTGCCGGGCCACGACGGGCCGGTGGAGATCGTCCTCGTGGTCGAGGGCGCGGCCAGGGGCGTGGAGCCGGTGGCGGGCGTACGGGTCGAGTCGGCTCCCGGCAGTGGCGACGACCGCATCGTGGAACTGGTGGAGGAGACGCGGGGCCGCCCCCGTCTGGTCGTCACGGCGGACCGTGGACTGCGGCACAGGGTCACCGCGGCGGGCGCCCGGGTGACGGGGCCACGGGCGGTGCGAGGGGCCGGCGCGAACGGCGCGGGAGCGGACGGGGGGTGAGCCGTACGACCGGGCGCGGCCCGGCAGGGCACGGGACGGCCCGGCACCTCGCCGTCGGCGGGAGCGGGGCGCGGTCCGACGGCGCCGGGCCGGTGCTCGCCGTCTCCCGCCCCCGGCGCACGGGGGCCGTTGACCGCGTGGGGCGTCCGAGCCACGAGCCGGAGACTCCCCGCCCGAGGCCCTGGGCGGCCTCCTGACGCCCTGGCGCCCCCCTCCGGGCCCGGGGTGACACCCTGGCGTCGCGCTCCCGTCCCGGCGGCTCCCGGGGCCCGTGGGCGGGCCGTCGGCGGCCGTTCCCGCCCGACGCGCCCCCGCCGCGCGCCGCACGGTCAGTCCTGGGCGTCCCTCCGTGTGTACAGGACCGCTCCGTCGACCGTTCCCGCCTCCGCGTAGCCCGCGGCCAGGAGCCGGCGCAGCGAGGGCACCCGGTCCGGCGCGTACGGACGGCCGCGGGAGTCGTCGACGACGAGGACCGGCGGCCGGGCCGTCAACTCCGCCCGGAACACCGGCCAGGTGCCCTCGACGGCGTACTTCTCGCCCACCCGGGGTCCGTCGCGGCCCCCGCTGTAGTTGGTGAGGAGGCCCGCCGTGAGATAGCGGGTGGCGGGGGCGCGGCCCGCGAGCCAGTACGTCTCCGGGTGCATGCCCCAGACGAGCACGTGGTCCCCGGGCCGGGTGCGGTGCGCCACGGCGGCGGCCAGGCGCTGGGAGTGGGCGAGTTCGGGGCGCGGGGCGAGCAGGCCCCAGGCCAGGAACAGCACGCAGCAGCAGGCCGAGGTGCGGGCCGCGGTCAGCAGCCGCCCGCGGGGCAGGACCCGCAGCGCGGCGGTCGCCAACAGCACGGCGGGAGGCAGGAGTTGCAGGTAGTAGTGGCCGAAGAAGTGGAAGCCGGTGATGACGGCCGCCGCCGAGGAGCCGAACCACAGCCACAGGTCGGCCGAGCCCGTGCGGGCGACCCGCAGCCCGCGCAGGACCGGCGGGATCAGCCCGGCGCAGGCCACCGCCAGGATCGCGGCGTTGGCCAGCCCCCGGCCCAGGACGTGGAGTGCCGAACCGGTGAAGGAGGCGTACGAGCCCGAGCCGGTGACGGTCCAGAACAGCAGGCCGGCCGGATCGGTGAGCAGGGCCACCGCCGCCACCGGGGCGAGCGCCCCGACTCCCGTCCGCAGCAGGTCTCTTCGGGGTGACCCCGCGTGGCGCCACAGCAGCCAGAGCACCGGCACGAGGACGGCCGCGCCGGTCTGCTTGACCAGGAAGGAGCACGCGACGGCGGTGCCGGCCGCGCCCCAGCGGCGCCGGTCGGCACACCACACCGCGGCCGCCGTGCAGGGCAGTATGAACACCTCGAACGTGGCGGCCTGCGCGTCCTCGGGGTTGAGCCCGATCGACACCAGCGCGTACAGCACGCCGGCGGTCCGCCCGGACCGGTCGCCCCAGCGGCGCCGGGCCAGGGAGGCGAGCAGCACGGCGGTCGACAGCTGGGCCAGCACCGCCAGCACCCTGACCGGTGTCAGCGACCCGGAGCCGAACACCGCGAACGCGCCCTCGTACAGCCACGGCACGAGCGGCGGCTTGCGGTCCACGACGGTCCGGTACAGCTCTCCCCCGGCCGCCAGTATCCGTGCCTGCACGGCGAGATAGCCCTCGTCCGGGCTCCACAGGGGTCGTACGAACGAAGGGACCCGGGTGAGGGCGACGAGCACCGCGAGGACGGGCAGCAGCCGTCTCCAGTACCCGTCGTCCGCTGCCCGGGACCCGGTGACGGTGCGTGGTGTGACCAGGAGCCCGGCGCGCATACCGTGCACGTTATCCGGCCCCGCATCGCCCACCGGGTGGGACATACGGGGCGGGAGCCACCGAACCGCCGGTCACGGTCGGCAAGGTCACGGCGTCTTCCGCGCGCCGCCCTCCGTGTCCTTCCGGGCCGGCGCGAGACGGCTGTGCGAGCGTCCGTACAGGAAGTAGACGACGCAGCCGACCGCCATCCAGATCAGGAACCGCAGCCAGGTCTCCGCCGGCAGGTTGACCATCAGCCACAGCGAGGCGAGCACCGACAGCGCGGGGACCAGTGGGACCAGCGGGGTGCGGAAGGCGCGGTGCAGGTCGGGGCGGGTGTGGCGGAGGATGATGACGCCGCTCGCGACGACGACGAAGGCGAAGAGCGTGCCGATGTTGACCAGTTCGGCCAGTTCGCTCAGGCTCGTGAAGCCCGCGAGGATCGCGATGATCACACCGAGCAGGATGGTCGGCCGGTGCGGCGTGCGGAACCTCGGGTGGACGTGGGAGAAGAACCGCGGCAGCAGCCCGTCGCGGCTCATCGCGAAGAAGACCCGGGTCTGGCCGAGCAGCAGGATCATGCAGACCGTGGTCAGTCCGACGGCGGCGCCGAAGCTGATCACGCCCGCGTACCAGGGGTGTCCGGTCGCCTTGAAGGCGTCGGCGAGCGGGGCGTCGATGGACAGCGCGGTGTACTTCTGCATGCCCGTGACGACGATCGACACGGCGACGTAGAGCGCGGTGCAGATGAACAGGGAGCCGAGGATGCCGCGCGGCATGTCCCGCTGGGGGTTCCTGGTCTCCTCGGCGGCGGTGGCCACGACGTCGAAGCCGATGAAGGCGAAGAACACCACGGAGGCCGCGGTGAAGATGCCCATCACCCCGAAGTTGGTGGGGGTGTAGCCGAACAGCAGCTGGATGAGGGGGGCCTGGAGGTTGCTGCCCGCGGGCTGGGCCTGCGCCTTGGGGATGAAGGGCTCGTAGTTGTCGCCGACGACGAAGAACGCGCCCGCGACGATCACGATCAGCACCACGGTGACCTTGAGGGCGACGACGACGGTGGTGACCCGGGCGGACAGTTTCACGCCGATGACCAGGATGGCGGTGAGCACCAGCACCAGCGCGGCAGCGAGGATGTCGAACCCGAACCCGGTCGCGCCGTCCCGCCCGCTGAGGTAGTCGGGCAGATGCCAGCCGGCGTTGTCCAGGAGCGAGCGCACGTAACCCGACCAGCCGACCGCCACCACCGCCGTGCCGAGCGCGAACTCCAGCACCAGGTCCCAGCCGATGATCCAGGCGGGCAGTTCGCCGAGGGAGGCGTACGAGAAGGTGTACGCGGACCCCGCCACCGGGACCGTGGACGCGAACTCGGCGTAGCACAGCGCGGCCAGGCCGCAGACGACGCCCGCGATCACGAACGCGAGTGACACCCCGGGGCCGGCGTTCTCCTTGGCGACCTTGCCGGTGAGGACGAAGATGCCGGTGCCGATGATGACACCGACGCCGAAGACGGTGAGGTCCAGAGCGGACAGCGACTTCTTGAGTGCGTGTTCCGGCTCCTCGGTGTCCAGGATCGACTGTTCGATCCTCTTGGTCCTGAAGAGGTTGCTGCTCACGGGCCTACCTCCACGCTTGACGTCCTCGACATGATCGAGGGGGCGTGTACCGCGCATGCCCCGGCGCGGACGGGTTCACGCGAACGGGCCGGTTCCACCACCCGTACAGGGTGCTGGAACCGGCCCGATGGGCCTGCGGTCCGGCCGTCAGTCGCGCGCGGGCTCGACCGAGTCCACGGCGTGCGCGGCCGTGCGCTCGAAGCGCCCGTCGAGCTTGGAGACGAGGCCGGTGACCTGGCGGGCGATGTCCGGGGCGGTCAGGCCGATCTCCGTCATGACCTCGGCGCGCGAGGCGTGGTCGAGGAAGCGCGGCGGGATGCCGAAGTCGCGCAGCGGGACGTCGACGCCCGCGTCGCGCAGGGCCTGCGCGACGGCCGAACCGACGCCCCCGACGCGCGAGTTGTCCTCGACGGTGACGACCACCCGGTGCTGCTCGGCGAGCGGGGCCATGGCCTCGTCGACGGGCTTGACCCAGCGCGGGTCGACCACGGTCGTGGTGATGCCCTGCTTGTCGAGGAGGCCGGCGATCTCCAGGCACATCGGCGCGAGCGCGCCGACCGAGACGAGCAGGACGTCCGGGATGTCGGTGCCGGACTCGCGCAGGACGTCCATGCCGCCGATCCGGCCGACGGCGGGGACGGCCGGGCCGACCGCGCCCTTGGAGAAGCGGACCACCGTCGGCGCGTCGTCGACCTCGACGGCCTCGCGCAGCTGGGCCCGGACCTGGTCGGCGTCGCGCGGCGCGGCGAGCCGCAGGCCGGGGACGACCTGGAGGATCGACATGTCCCACATGCCGTTGTGCGAGGCGCCGTCGGTGCCGGTGACGCCCGCGCGGTCCAGGACGAAGGTGACCCCGCACTTGTGCAGCGCCACGTCCATCAGGACCTGGTCGAAGGCGCGGTTGAGGAAGGTCGCGTAGACGGCGAAGACGGGGTGCAGGCCGCCGGTGGCGAGGCCGGCCGCGGAGACCGCGGCGTGCTGCTCGGCGATGCCGACGTCGTACACCCGCTTGGGGAAGGCCTTGGCGAACTTGTCGAGGCCGACCGGCTGGAGCATGGCGGCCGTGATGGCGACGATGTCCTTGCGCTCCTGGCCGAGCCTGACCATCTCCTCGCCGAAGACGGAGGTCCAGTCGGCGCCGGAGGAGGCGATGGGCAGCCCCGTGTCGGGGTGGATCTTGCCGACGGCGTGGAAACGGTCGGCCTCGTCCTGGAGGGCGGGCTGGTAACCGCGGCCCTTCTCGGTGAGGCAGTGCACGATGACCGGGCCGCCGAAGCGCTTGGCGCGGGCGAGCGCCGACTCCAGGGCCTCGATGTCGTGGCCGTCGATCGGCCCGACGTACTTCAGGCCGAGGTCCTCGAACATGCCCTGCGGGGCGATGAAGTCCTTGAGGCCCTTCTTGGCACCGTGCAGGGTCTCGTAGAGCGGCTTGCCGACGACCGGGGTGCGCTCCAGGAGGTCCTTGCCGCGGGCGAGGAAGCGCTCGTAGCCGTCCGTGGTGCGCAGGGTGGCCAGGTGGTTGGCGAGGCCGCCGATCGTGGGGGCGTACGACCGCTCGTTGTCGTTGACGACGATCACCAGCGGGCGGTCCTTGGCGTCCGCGATGTTGTTCAGGGCCTCCCAGGCCATGCCGCCGGTGAGCGCGCCGTCGCCGATGACGGCGACCACGTGGTCGTTCCTGCCGAGTACCTCGTTGGCCTTCGCCAGGCCGTCGGCCCAGCCGAGGACCGTCGAGGCGTGCGAGTTCTCGATCACGTCGTGCTCGGACTCTCCCTGCGAGGGGTAGCCGGACAGGCCGCCCTTCATCTTCAGCTTCGAGAAGTCCTGCCGGCCGGTGAGCAGCTTGTGGACGTAGGACTGGTGACCCGTGTCCCACAGCACCCTGTCCTTGGGCGACTCGAAGACGCGGTGCAGCGCGATGGTGAGCTCCACGACACCGAGGTTGGGGCCGAGGTGGCCGCCGGTCTTGGAGACCGCGTCGACGAGGAAGGTCCTGATCTCGCCGGCCAGCTGATCCAGCTGCTCCAGGCTGAGCCGGTCCAGATCGCGCGGTCCCGTGATGCGGGTCAGCAGCGGCACCCGTGCCTCCTTGCAGGTAGAGCTGTTCGAGCTTTGCCGGGCCTGTCGAGTCTAATGTTCCGCCTTTTCGCCCGGCGCCCGGCCCCGGGGGTCCATGTCACCCGTTCGGCGTATCCGGGCGGGGGACACGGTACGCGGGTGAGGACACGGCTGTGCCCGGCACCATCGCTGGTGCCGGGCACAGGCCGAGGAGGGCCGCGGTGACGGGCCCGCCCCGTCAGCCGTTACGCGCGACCGGCCGACTTCTGGGTCTTGCGGGTCACCGCGTCGATGACGACGGTGGCGAGCAGCACACCACCGGTGATCATGTACTGGACCGGCGAGGCGATGCCCTGCAGGGCCAGGCCGTACTGGATCGAGACGATGACCAGCACACCGAGCAGCGCGTTCCAGGTGCGGCCACGGCCGCCGAAGAGGCTGGTGCCACCGATGACGGCCGCCGCGATGGCGTTCATCAGCAGGTCACCGCCGCCCGCGCCCTGGTTGGCGGAGGCGATCTTGGAGGCGATGAACAGACCGCCGACGGCGGCGAAGGTGCCGGAGATCGCGAAGACCGAGATCCGGACCATCTCGACGTTGATACCGGCACGGCGGGAGGCCTCGACGCTGCCACCGAGCGCGAAGATCTTCCGGCCGTACGCGGTGCGGCGCAGCACGAAGTCCGTGATCAGGAGCACCGCGATGAAGATCACCACGGCCAGCGGGAGACCCTTGTACTGGTTGTAGATGATCGCCACGGCGAAGGCGACGATCGCCAGCAGCACGGTGCGCAGGATCGTCTCGCTCAGCGGCCGGGACGGGACGCCCGCGGCCTCGCGGCGCTTGTTGCCGTAGAACGAGGACAGGAAGAACACCACGGTCACGGCGATGGCGAGCACGTAGGCGGCGGCCACGTCGGTGAAGTAGTAGCTGGTCAGCTTGGCCACGAGGCCTTCGCTGTCCAGGTTGATGGTGCCGCTGCTGCCGAGGATCTGGAGCATGAAGCCGTTCCAGAACAGCAGACCCGCCAGGGTGACGGCGAAGGCCGGCACACCGATGCGCGCGAACACGAAGCCGTGGATCGCGCCGGCCACCGTGCCGGTGAGGATGGCGAGCACGAAGGCCAGCCATTCGTTCATGCCGTGCGTCACGTTCAGCACCGCGAAGGCGGCGCCCGCGACACCGGAGACCGAGCCGACCGACAGGTCGATCTCACCGAGCAGCAGGACGAAGACGATACCGACCGCGATCATGCCCGTGCCGACCATGGCGACGGAGATGTCGGACAGGTTGCCCGCGGTGAGGAAGTTGGAGTTCAGGCTCTGGAAGATGATCCAGATGATGATCAGACCGACGACGACCGGCATCGAGCCGAGGTCACCGGCCTTCATCTTGCGCTTGAACTCGGACACGTAACCCGCGAGGCCCTGCTCGCGGACGAGGAGCCGGGGGTCCACCACGGTGACCGCCGCGGCGGCCGCCTCCGGGTTCTCCACGGCGTGGTCCTCGGGGGTCTCAGAGGTCTTGTCGATGCTCACTTCTGAGCCTCCCCATTGCTGCGCGCCGCACGACGGGTCACGGCGTTCTCCGTGGCGCCCGTGATGGCGGAGATGATCTCTTCCTGCGAGGTCGACTTGACCTCGAAGATGCCGTTGTTGCGCCCGAGGCGCAGGACGGCGACCTTGTCGGCCACGGCCTTGACGTCCGCCATGTTGTGGCTGATGAGGATGACCGCGTGGCCGCGCTCGCGCAGCCGCTCGACCAGGTCGAGGACCTGGGCGGTCTGCTCGACGCCGAGAGCCGCGGTGGGCTCGTCGAGGATGACGAGCTTGGGCTCACCGAGCATCGAACGGGCGATCGCCACCGTCTGGCGCTGACCGCCGGAGAGCGAGGCGATCGGGATACGGACGCTGGGAATGCGGATGGACAGCGTGTCCAGCAGCTCGCGCGAGCGGCGCTCCATCTCGACCTCGTCCAGGATGCCGCGCTTCTTCAGCTCGCGGCCCAGGTAGAGGTTGCCGACGACGTCGATGTTGTCGCAGAGCGCGAGGTCCTGGTAAACGGTCGCGATACCGAGACCCTGGGCGTCCTGCGGCTTGTTGATCTGGACGGCCTTGCCGTCCCACTCGATGGCGCCTTCATCGATGGGGTGCACACCGGCGATCGTCTTCACCAGCGTGGACTTTCCAGCACCGTTGTCGCCCACCAGGGCGACCACTTCGCCGGCGTGGACCTCAAGCTCGACATCGGTGAGCGCCTGGACGGCACCGAATCGCTTGGAGACCCCGCGCAACGCCAGAACAGGCGTAGCGGACACGTGAACCATCTCCTTCGCCGCCTGACCCGGCGGGAGGTTGTGCAGAAGTTTGTGGAGTGTTCCGTCCGGCGCCCCGCCCTAGCTTTGCGGGGCTGATGGATGCGGGGCGCCGGAGGGGCTTTCGGTCACGCAGGTCCGGCAAGGGAATTCAGGTCCGAATTCCCTTGCGCGGTTGGAGACCTGCGGCGGCTTACTTGATGCCGAGAGCGTCGCACTTGGCCTTGTAGGCGCCCGTGCAGATCTCGTCGACCGTGTAGACGCCGTCCTTGATGACGGTGTCCTTGATGTTGTCCTTGGTCAGCGAGGTGACCGGGACGAGCACCGAGGGGACGGCCTTCGTGGTGGGGCTGTCGACCTTGTCCTTGGCGACCGTGGAGAGCGACTTGCCCTGGGCGAGCGCGACGGCCATCTCGGCGGCGGCGTCGGCCTCGGGGGCGTACGGCTTGTAGACGCTCATGAACTGCTCACCCGCGAGGATGCGCTGCACACCCGCGAGCTCGGCGTCCTGGCCGGTGACCGGGACGGAGATGCCGGCGGCCTTGAGGGCGGTGATGATACCGCCGGCCATGCCGTCGTTGGCGGAGTAGACGCCGACGATGTTCTTCTTGCCAAGGGCGGTGATGGCGCCCTCCATGTTGGCGTTGGCGTTCTCCGGCTTCCAGTCCTTGGTGTCGTACTCCTTGCCGACGTTCACCTTGCCGTCGAGGACGGAGTGGGCTCCGGCCTTGAACTGGGCGGCGTTCGGGTCGGTGGACGAGCCGTTCATCATCACGATCTTGCCGGACTTGGCCTTGGCGCCGAGGGCGTCGAGAAGCGCCTGGCCCTGGGTCTTGCCGACCGTCGTGTTGTCGAACGAGGTGTAGGCGTCGATCGGGCCCTGCGCGAGGCGGTCGTAGGCCACGACCGGGATGCCGGCGTCCTTGGCCTTCTGGACCGAGCTCTTGATGGCAGCGGCGTCCACAGCGTCGACGATCAGGACGTCCACCTTGTTGGTGACCATCGTGTCGACCTGCTGGTTCTGCGTGCTGGCGTCCTGCTTGGCGTTGGCGTAGACGACCTCGCCCTTGTTGTTCGTGAGCTCCTTGATCTTCTTCTCGATCAGGGGCTTGTCGAACTTCTCGTAACGCGCGGTCTGGTTCTCGGGAAGCAGCAGACCGACCTTGATCGCGTCGCCCTTCTTGGCGGAGCTTGAGCTGTCGCTCTTGTCGCTGGACTCCTTGGCACTGCCACAGGCGGCCAGCGAGACGGCCATCGCACCAGCGGCAACGGCAACGGCGGCACGACGCATACGCGTGTTCACTTCAGAAACCTCCCTGACGAGGCCGCGTCGTTGCGGCCGAGGTGGCTGGAAGTCAACTCGGCCACACGTGCGACGTCAAGAAGTAAATACTTAACGAGATGGCAACGGTGCCATGCGTTCTCTAAGTGAAGGCAGGGGTAACGGCGGACAGCGATCCATCCAAAAGGGTTGAATCGCCCATCTCGCTGAGCGCGAGCGCGAGCGCCCCGAGGACCTCCGCGCGGCCGCCAAGTGCCCCTGGAAGCACCGACAGTTGACGGGCGGCACTGGGGATCGCATAGCGTCCCACGGACTCCCTGATGGGCCCCAGGACGAGTTCCCCGGCCTCGGCGAGATCGCCGCCGAGCACCACTCTGCTCGGGTTGAGCAGATTGCAGAGATTCGCCACACCGCTCCCGATGTGACGTCCGACGTCGGCGATCACCCGACGGCAGCCGGGGTCGCCGTCCCGCGCCAGCCTGACCACGCCTTCCATGGTCAGATCGGTGCCGTGACTGGACTGCAGGAGCGGCAGCACGTAACGGGCCGCCGCGAAGGTCTCCAGGCAGCCGCGGTTGCCGCATCGGCAGACGGGACCGGACTCGTCCAGCGTGATGTGCCCTATCTCACCCGCCGTGCCCCCCGGCCCCCGGTAGATCTTCCCGCTGATCACCAGACCGGCCCCGACACCGCTCGCGACCTTGATGTACGCGAGGTCCCTGACCCCGCGGCCGCTGCCCCAGACCAGCTCCCCGAGCGCGCCCAGATTGGCGTCGTTGTCCACGTGCACGGGCACGCCGAGCCGCCCCCGCAGCTCCTCGGCGGGCCGTGCGCCGGTCCAGCCCGGCAGGATCGAGGTGGACCCCAGGGTCCCCGACTCGACGTCGATCGGGCCGGGTACCCCGAGCCCCACGCCGGCGATCTTGGTACGGTCCACTCCGGTCACCGCGATCAGGCGGCTGACCAGCTCTTCCGCCCGGTCGAACCCCTGGGCGGCCGACGCGTCGACGTCCAGCGGTTCGGACTCCTCGGCCAGCACCTGGTGGGCGAGGTTGCCGACCGCGACGCGCAGATGCGTATGACCGAAGTCCACGCCGATGACGATGCCGGCGTCACCGCTCAAGGACACGCTGCGGGCCCTGCGGCCACCCGCCGAAGTGGGTGTGACCTCGACCGTTCCGCTGTCCTTCAGCTCCCGGACGATATTGGAAACGGTCGCGGCGGACAGGCCCGTCGTCCTCGCGATCTCCGCCTGCGTGAGCGATCCGGCAAGGCGCACCGCTCGCACGACGCGCTCCAGATTGGCTCGGTGCAGCGACGACTGCGACCCCGGAGTCTCCATCGACTCATCCACTCCTGCCCTCAGCCGGACGGCCCCGATGCCGCCCGTGTGATCCGGGTCACAGCAGCGGAACCCGGCTCACTTACAAGTTGTGAACTCCAAGCTCCGCTGAACGGGTTACCGCAGTCAAGTCCTTGAGGGAAATCCGGGACGACAACCCCCGTTCCGTTTCCGTTACCGCCCCGACACACACCCGCCACCCCCGGTCCGGGGGTGGCGGGTGTCGCGCGAGGCACGGATCGTTACTTGAGCGTCGCCGAGGTGAGACCTGCCTGCACCTGCCGCTGGAAGGACAGGTACACGATCAGCATGGGAACCATCGCGATGGTCACGCCCGCGAAGAGCACGGGCAGGTCGGTCGCGTACCCCTGCTGCTGCTGGAGCTGGATGAGCCCCTGGGTCAGGACATATCGCTCCGGATCGGCACTGGTCTGCGGCTGCATCAGCACGGACGGCAGGATGTACTGGTTCCACTGGCCCAGCACGTTGAAGATGCCGACGCTCAGCAGACCGGGCTTGGCCATCGGCAGCATGACCTGGAAGAACGCCCGGGAGTGCGACGCCCCGTCCAGCACCGCCGCCTCGAAGACCGCCGTGGGCAGGGTGCGGAAGAACGAGTGCATGAAGAAGACGGTGAACGGCATCGAGTAGGCGACGTACACCAGGATCAGCCCCTGGTACGTGTTCAACATGTCGAGGCGCTTGACCATGAAGAACAGCGGCACCAGGGCCAGGAAGACGGGGAACATGGCCCCGCCGACGAAGAAGTAGTACACGATCCGGTTGCCCGGGAACTCGTAGCGGGCCAGGACGTACGCCGCCATGGAGCCCAGGAGCATGGTCAGCGGGACCGAGAACACCAGCACGATCAGGGTGTTCGCGAAGTAGTCGCCGATGCCCTTGTTCCAGGCCCGACGGAAGACGTCGAAGTCCCAGTGCGAGGGCCAGCTGAGGGCCGAACCGCCGATCTGCGCGTCGGTCTTGAAGGAGCTCAGGACCAGCCACAGCAGCGGCAGGATGATCAGCACGGCCCACAGGACGAGGAACCCGTGCGAGAAGACGTTCAGGGTCATGCCCTCGCTGCGCCGGTCGCCCGGGCGCGCCGGAGTCTTCCCGACCGTCCGCTGCGGCGGTACGCCGGCGCCGCCGACCTTCGTCGGCTCGGTGATGGGTGCGCTCATAGTCGTCTGTCTCCCGCTCAGAACTCGATGCGCTCGCGGCGGGTGGCGCGCAGCGTGACGACGGACAGGATCAGGGTGAGGAGGAGCATGATGACGCCCATGGCACAGGCGTAGCCGCTCTTCCCGTAGTAGAGGAAGTTGCGCATCATGACGTTCGCCATGACCTCGCTGTGGTGGTCGGGTCCGCCGCCGTACCCGGTGCCCTGGGTCATCGTCGAGACCAGGACGAACATGTCCATGGCGATGATTCCCAGATAGACCCAGGCGGTCTGCACGGTGTCCCACAGCAGCGGCAGGGTGACCCGGAAGAACGTGTGCGTGCGGCTCGCGCCGTCGAGCAGCGCGGCCTCGTAGATGTCCCGCGGGATGGACTGCATGGCCGCGGAGAACAGCACCAGATAGAAACCGACGCCGTGCCAGACGACGACCGCCATCAGGCACCAGATCACCAGGTCGGGCTCGTTCATCCACTCGATCGGATTGTTGCCGTTCTCCAGACCGAGCTTGATCAGGATTCCGTTGAGCAGGCCGCCGCTGTCACTGCGGTAGAGCGCTCCGAAGAGCACCGCGACGATGGCCAGCGACAGCACCTGCGGAAAGAAATAGACGATCTTGTAGAACCCGGATCCCGCCACGCCCTGCACACCGCCGGCACGGCCGCGGCCTCCCGCGTTCACCATGAACGCGAAGAAGAGGGCGAGCAGAATGGTGATCACCGGGATGAACACCAGGAACAGGATGTTGTGCCAGATGGCGCCCATGAACACGTCGTCCTGGAACAACGCCTTGTAATTGTCCAGGCCGACGAAACTGAACGTCTGCGACTGGCCCTTCCAGTCGGTGAAGGAGTAACCGATGGTCTGTATGTAAGGCCAGATCACGAAGATCAGATACAGCGCCAAAGGTGCGAGGAGGAACCCCGCGACGAACCGGTACTGCCCTTTTCGCATGGCATCCTGCCCCTGGTGTTCCGGGTGAGCGTGATCAGTCGCGGTGGTTCTTCTTGGACGCCGGGTCCTTGGCGGCCTTGTCGACGGCCGCCTGGGCGCGCTTCAGCCATTCCTTCGGCTGAATTCGCTTGGCCATCAGCTCGTTGGACGCGTTCTGGATGGAGACGTCCATCTCGCTGTACCAGTTGGGGTAGAGATAGTTGAAGGTGTTGTCACCCGCCGCCTTCGAGGCCTCGACGGTCGACTGCGTTCCCGGGCGCAGCGTCACGCCGGCGTTGACGCCGTCCTTGACGATGGTGAGCGAGTTGGCCTTCTGCGCGAAGAGCGTCGACCACTCCTTGGAGAGCATGGAGCGCATGAACTCCTGGGCTCCGGCGAGGTTTCCGGCCTTCGCGGGGATGATGAAGGGCTCGCCCGAGCCGGCCCGGATCGCCTCGAAGGGCAGCTTGTCCCCCGACAGGCTGGGCATCGGCATGAACTTCATGTCGAAGTCGGTGGGGGTCTGCTTCAGCTGCTCGTTCTCCAGCCAGGAACCACAGGTGATGAACGCGGCCTTGTACTGGTTCCAGCGGGTCTGGGACTCCGTGTGCGTCAGGGCGTTGGTGCCCGGCATCAGGTAGCCCTTCTCGACGACCTCGTAGATCGCGTCGATGGCCGCCGCCGCCGCGTCGCTGCCGACGAACGCCTTGGGGTCGAGGTTGTCGATCGCCTTCATGGCGTCCAGACCGCCCTGCTTGGCGATCAGGTCCATGATGGCGACGTTGATGTAGTACGGGTACTTGCCCTGGTGGGCGAGACCGCCGATGCCCTGCGACTTGGCGTCCTTGCAGATGGCGAGGAAGTCGTCCCACGTCTTCGGGACGTCCCAGCCCTTCTCCTTGAAGAGCTTGCCCGAGTACCACAGGCCCCACACCGTGTAGATGTAGTTGAGGGCCACGACCTTGCCGCCCTGCAGGCCCGGGTCGAGCGTGCCCGGGATCAGGGTGTCGCGGACCTTCTTCGACGGGTCGTCGATCGACGGCGCGTCGAGGACGGCGGCCAGGTCGAGCAGGTTGCCGTTCTTGAAGAGCACATCCAGCTTGATCTGCTGGGCGCCCGAGTCGTCGACGATGTCCGGCGGGTTGCCGCCGTTGAAGCGCGGCTGCAGCTTGCCGGTGATCTCCTGGGTGCCGGTGTGGGCGCTGGTGGTGCCCCACTTCTTGTCGAAGGCCGCTTCCCAGGCCTTGGCGTAGTCGTCGCCGTAACCGCCCTTGAAGACGACGACGTCGAGCTTTCCGCCCTTTTCCACACCGAAGGGGTTGGTCTTGCTGGTCTTGCCCTTGCCCTTGTCCTTGTTGCCGGAGCCGTTGTCGTCGCTCCCGCCACTCGCACACGCGGACAGGAAGCTCATCGTGGGTACGGAGATCAGACCGAGTGCGGCCGACCGCTTGATCAGATCGCGCCGGCCGACACCCTCGGGGCTGCTGTTCTCGGCGGAAGTGGATCCCATGCTCAAGTCCTCGCCTTCTCCAGGACTCAGGCGGTGAACCGGATCCTCCCCGGCACCGCAGTTAGGTCAAGCTGGGGTCGTGCATGAGGGATTCAGTGGGTCAACGCGACGATCTCTGCCCTTGTAAACGGCCGCCGACGCCCGATTCCCCCTGGTACATGCCTGTCCGCGGCCGTCGAACGACTGGGCGGATGCCGACAGGTATAGTCCACTTCCCGCCAACGGAGCAAGATCGAATGCAGGTTTGCCCGTGGGTCTTTTCCGAGTTGAGACCTCCCGGAAATATGGGGCGACCGACCCCTCCCCGGCAGAAGATCGACACGGTGTCAATCTCCCGCCATGGGAGTAATGCGCACCTTCCTGTGCGACATTGTCCCCAGGCGCCACATCCAACACCCTTGACACCGTCGCCGACTTGACTCCCTACTGGTCCTTGCGCAGCAGAATTGACAACGTTGTCCACGCGCGAGCGGGTGAGCCGAAGGAGCACGCAGGTATCGGGAGAACGAGTGCGCGCGGGTCCGGAGGGCCGGCGCGGACGCACTCCCCATTCCGGCTGGAGTGCCCGGAGGTGAACGCGCCGAAACAGCAGGGAGGGTCCTCGCGGATGCAGCACGGAGCTCGATACAGACGGAGTTCCTCGGCCCGGCCGAGATGGAGTTCCTCGATGACAATGGGGGTGGCAGCGCTTTCCCTGATCGTGGCCTCGCAGGGCTCCGCGATCGCTCTTCCGGCCCAAGCGGTCACCGCCGACCGGCAGTTCGCCTCCTCATTCGAATCGGGTGATCCCGCGCCGGACTGGATCAATACCGTGGACACCGGACTCGACGGTAAAAAGCGGTCGTCCGGCGTCGACGGCGGATACAGCACGGGCATCCCCGGCAACGTCACCGACCACGTCACGGACGTGCGGGCGAGCGCCGAGAACTCGGGTTCCGGCGAGGTCAAGGAGAACCTCGTCGACGGTGAGTCGAGCAGCAAGTGGCTGGCCTTCGAGCCCACCGGCTGGGTGGAGTTCGACCTCGACGCGCCCGTCAAGGTGGTCACCTACGCCCTGACGTCGGCCAACGACTTCGCCGAGCGCGACCCCAGCGCCTGGACCCTGCAGGGCTCCACGGACGGCAAGGACTGGAAGACCCTGGACACCCGCTCCGGCGAGTCGTTCGCCCAGCGGTTCCAGACGAAGACGTACGACATCGCGAGTCCCGTCGAGTACCAGCACTTCCGGCTCGACATCACGAAGAACAGCGGCGCGGACATCCTCCAGCTCGCCGACGTCCAGTTCTCCACGGGCGGTTCCGACGACCCGACCCCCAAGGACATGCTCTCGCTCGTGGACCGCGGGCCGAGCGGCTCCCCCACCGCGAAGGCGGGCGCCGGCTTCACCGGCAAGCGGGCCCTGCGGTACGCGGGTTCGCACCAGGCCGACGGCCGGGCGTACTCGTACAACAAGATCTTCGACGTGAACGTGGCCGTCGGGCGCGACACCGAACTGGCGTACCGGGTCTTCCCCTCCATGGCGGACGGTGACCGGGACTACGACGCCACGAACGTGTCGGTGGACCTGGCGTTCACGGACGGCACGTATCTCAGCGGTCTGGACGCGGTCGACCAGCACGGGTTCGCGCTCACCCCGCAGGGGCAGGGCGCGGCAAAGATCCTCTACGTCAACCAGTGGAACGACGTCACCTCGCGGATAGGATCCGTCGCCGCCGGGAAGACGGTCGACCGGATCCTGCTCGCGTACGACTCCCCGAAGGGACCGGCCAAGTTCCGCGGCTGGCTGGACGACGTCGCGCTGAGGACCGTCGCGCCCGAGAAGCCCAAGGCCCACCTGGCGGACTACGCGCTCACCACCCGTGGCACCAACTCCAGCGGCGGGTTCTCGCGCGGCAACAACTTCCCGGCGACGGCCGTGCCGCACGGCTTCAACTTCTGGACCCCGGTGACCAACGCCGGTTCGCTGAGCTGGCTGTACGACTACGCACGTGCGAACAACGCGGACAACCTGCCGACCATCCAGGCGTTCAGTGCCAGCCATGAGCCGAGCCCGTGGATGGGCGACCGGCAGACCTTCCAGGTGATGCCCTCGACCGCGTCCGGCACCCCGGACACCTCGCGCACCGCCCGCGCGCTGGCCTTCAGGCACGAGAACGAGACCGCGCGCCCGTACTACTACGGGGTGACCTTCGAGAACGGGCTCAAGGCGGAGATGGCCCCGACGGACCACGCCGCGGCTCTGCGCTTCACCTACCCGGGCGCGGACGCGAGCGTGCTGTTCGACAACGTGACCGAGCAGGCGGGGCTGACCCTCGACAAGGAGAACGGGATCGTCACCGGCTACTCCGACGTGAAGTCGGGGCTGTCGACGGGCGCCACCCGGCTCTTCGTCTACGGCACCTTCGACTCGCCCGTGACGGACGGCTCCTCGTCCGGGGTCAAGGGCTATCTGAAGTTCACGCCCCGGGCCGACCACACGGTGACCCTGCGCCTGGCCACCTCGCTCATCAGCGTCGACCAGGCCAAGGACAACCTGCGCCAGGAGATCCCCGAGGGCACCTCCTTCGGCACCGTCAAGGCACGGGCCCAGAAGCAGTGGGACAAGCTGCTGGGCAAGGTCGAGGTCGAGGGCGCGACCCCCGACCAGCTCACGACGCTGTACTCCAGCATGTACCGGCTGTACCTGTACCCCAACTCCGGCTTCGAGAAGGTCGGTTCGAAGTACCAGTACGCGTCGCCGTTCTCCGCGATGCCGGGCCAGGACACCCCGACCCACACCGGCGCGAAGATCGTCGACGGCAAGGTGTACGTCAACAACGGCTTCTGGGACACCTACCGGACGACCTGGCCCGCGTACTCGCTCCTGACACCCGGTCAAGCGGGCGAGATGGTGGACGGGTTCGTGCAGCAGTACAAGGACGGCGGCTGGACCTCACGCTGGTCCTCGCCCGGCTACGCGGACCTGATGACCGGCACCTCCTCCGACGTGGCGTTCGCGGACGCGTACGTGAAGGGCGTCCACTTCGACGCGGCAGCGGCCTACGACGCCGCGGTGAAGAACGCGACGGTCGTCCCGCCGGCCTCCGGTGTCGGCCGCAAGGGCATGACGACCTCCCCCTTCCTCGGCTACACGTCGACCTCGACGGGCGAGGGCTTCTCGTGGGCCATGGAGGGCTACGTCAACGACTACGGCATCGCCCGGATGGGCGAGGCCCTCTACAAGAAGACCGGCAAGAAGCGCTACAAGGAGGAGTCCGCGTACTTCCTCAACCGCGCCCAGGACTACGTGAACCTCTTCGACAAGCAGGCCGGGTTCTTCCAGGGCCGTGACGCGCAGGGCGACTGGCGTGTCGACTCGGCGAAGTACGACCCGCGCGTGTGGGGTTACGACTACACCGAGACGAACGGCTGGGGCTACGCGTTCACCGCGCCCCAGGACTCGCGGGGCCTGGCCAACCTGTACGGCGGCCAGGACGCGCTGGGCCAGAAGCTCGACACGTACTTCGCCACCCCCGAGACGGCCTCGCAGGACGTCGTCGGCTCCTACGGCGGGGTCATCCACGAGATGACCGAGGCCCGCGACGTACGGATGGGCATGTACGGGCACTCCAACCAGGTGGCCCACCACGTCACCTACATGTACGACGCGGCCGGCCAGCCGTGGAAGACCCAGAAGGACGTCCGCGAGGTCCTCTCGCGGCTCTACACGGGCAGTGGGATCGGGCAGGGCTACCACGGCGACGAGGACAACGGCGAGCAGTCGGCCTGGTACCTCTTCTCCTCGCTCGGCTTCTACCCGCTGGTGATGGGCAGTGGTGAGTACGCCATCGGCTCCCCGCTGTTCACCAAGGCGACGGTCCACCTGGAGAACGGCCGGGACCTGGTCGTCAAGGCGCCCAGGAACAGCGCGAAGAACGTCTACGTGCAGGGCGTGCGGTTCAACGGCAAGAAGTGGAACTCCACCTCGCTCCCGCACTCGCTCATCTCCCGTGGCGGTGTGCTGGAGTTCGACATGGGGTCCAGGCCGTCCTCGTGGGGCAGCGGCAAGAACGCGGCGCCCGTCTCGATCACGAAGGACGACAAGGTGCCCACGCCTCGGGCGGACGTCCTGAAGGGTGAGGGCGCGCTCTTCGACAACACCTCGGCGACGGACGCCACCGTCACGACGGTGGACCTGCCGACGGCGGCCTCCGCCAAGGGCGTCCAGTACACGCTGACGTCGTCGGGGGACCACACGAAGGCGCCGGCCGGCTGGGTCCTGCAGGGCTCGTCCGACGGCACCAAGTGGAAGGACCTCGACCGGCGTTCCGGCGAGTCCTTCGCGTGGGACAAGCAGACCCGGGCGTTCTCGGTGGCGCATCCGGGCTCGTACACGCACTACCGGCTGGTCCTCGACGGCTCGGCGACGCTCGCGGAGGTGGAGCTGCTGGCCTGACCCGACGGCTCACAGAGCGGGCGCGGAGATCACCCTCCGCGCCCGCTCCGCCGTTTCGGGCCCGGACACCGGCGGCCGCCGGGCTGCTGCCCGGCGGCCGCCTTCCTCGTGCGCTCAGTCCACCGCGAGGGTGAAGACATGCAGATCCGCGTTGTCGGGCAGTCTCACGCTCCGTACGGTCTTGCCGGCCGGAGCGGCGAAGGGCTTCGTCGCGAAGACGTAGGTGGCGACGGGGTCCTTGTCCGCGCCCGCGACGTTGCGGTAGGTGGCCCTGGCGACGGTCTCGTTGCCGTACTGGACGGTGCCGCCCCCGCCGCCGACCGTCCAGTCGGTGAAGGAGAGGTCGACCTGGCCGGTGCTGCCGTCGGTGTAGGTGACGGTCGCCGTGGCCCGCTGGTTTCCGTTGACCGCGCTGCCGATGAAGGACAACCGGGCCGCCGGACGGGCGAGTTCGATGCTCTGGCCGTGCGCCGCGGCGTTGTCGGGCCGGCCGGCGGGCGAGTCAGGCCAGGTGAAGGCGAGCCCGTCCACGGTGCCCTGGCCGCCCGGGGTCAGCCCCGCGGCCGCGAGGGCCTGCCGCGAGTAGCTCCAGCCGCCGCCGTCGTAGTCGGCCTCGTCGTGGTCCCCGGTGTCGTCGGAGACGCCCGTGTTGTCGTACGCGGCCGGCAGCGACCCGGGAGCCGCGACGGTCAGCGCCACCGGCTGCTCGTAGGAGCCGCCGCCGGACGTCACGGTGACCTTGACGTCGTAGAAGCCCTGCCGGGCCGTGTCGGCCGCGGTGAGGGTGACCGACCGGGCGCCGTCGGTCACCGTTCCGTCCACGGGGTTCGCGGTCACGCCGTCCGGTGTGTCCACGTGGAAGCGGACCTCGGGGCCCGTGCCGCCGTTCAGCGCCAGCGCGCGGATGTCGACCTGGGTGCTGCCGCCGGGCGCGAGCGTCGCGGCGGTCGGCCCGACGCCGATCTGGTAGGGCTGCTCACCGGCGCGGAAGGACGGCGGAGACGCGCCCGGGTCGGCGCCCCAGCCGCGGTTCGGGGTGCCGGAGAGCGTGTAGTCGAGGGTGCCGCCGTCGCGGACGAAGGACGCCGGCAGCCAGGGGCGCGTGCTGGACCGGCCGTCGACCTTCAGCGACTGCACGTACGGGGCGTCCGCCGCCGCTCCCGCCGCCCGGATCTCGATGTCGTTGCGGCCCGGGCGCTCGATCCTGACGCGGCTGAACAGGGGTGAGGAGAGGACGAGTTCGGCCCGGGAGGGCACCTGGGGATACATGCCGAGCGCGGAGAAGACGTACCAGGACGACATCTCACCGAGGTCGTCGTTGCCGGGGATCCCGCCGGGCTGCGTCGTCCACAGCCGGCTCATCGCCGCGCGCACGGTCTCCTGTGCCTTGTAGGGCGCGCCCGCGTAGTCGTAGAGGTAGGGGACGTTGATCGACGGCTCGTTGTCCAGCTCCGACTTGTCGCCACCGCTGCCCGTGAACGCCCAGCTGCCGTCCGCGTTGTGGAAGAAGGTGTCGAGACGGTCGAGGGCCTTGTCACGTCCTCCCATGGCCGCGAAGAGCCCGGCCGGGTTGTGCTGGACCATCCAGGTGTACTGGGCCGCCGTGCCCTCCACGAAGCCGTTGCCGGTGGCCGGGGTGAAGCCGGTGACCCAGCTGCCGTCCGCCTTGCGGTTGGCGATGTAGCCGCCGGCCCGGTCGGCCGCGAGGTCGAAGTTGTTCTGCCACCACTGTGAGCGCTCGGCGAACCGGGCGGCCGTCTCCTTCTCCCCCGCCGCCGTGGCGAGCTGGGAGAGCGCGAAGTCCGCGCCGGACATCTCCAGCGTCTCGGCGGCGCCGCCCCAGGCGTTGGACACGGACGGCATGTAGTGCTGCCGGAGGTACTTGTCGAGCGAGGGGCGCTGCCCCACGGACAGGACCGGCTTGCCCGACGAGGACAGGTCCCCTTCGGTCGGCACGGTCGCCGCCTTCACCAGCGACTTCAGCGCGCCCCGCAGATCGAAGCCGGTACCGCCGAAGGCCCGGATGCCGGCGAGCGCGGCCGGCGAGGGGTCGCCGTTCATGACGTGGGTACCGCTCGCGCCGTGCAGCCAGCGGTCCCAGACCCCGCCGTTCTGCCGGGCCAGTTCGAGCAGCGACTGGGCGATGTCGGAGCCGGTGTCCGGGCTGAGGAGGGTGAGCAGCTGGACCTGGGAGCGGTAGACGTCCCAGCCGGAGAAGGTGCCGTACTGCGCCCCGTGGCCCCGGCCGACGACATGGACCCTGGCGTCGCTCCCCCGGTATCTGCGGTCGGCGTCACTGATGACGTTGGGATGCAGGAGGGCGTGGTAGAGCGCGGTGTAGAAGGTGGTGCGGTCGGCGTCGGTGCCACCGCCGACCCGGATCGCGCCGAGCCGGTCGCGCCAGGCCCGGTGGGCGGCGGACCGGACCGCGTCGAAGGAACGGGACGGCGGGTTCTCGGCCGCGAGGTTGGCCGCGGCCCCCGCCCGGCTGACGTACGAGATGCCGACCTTGACGTTCACCGGGCCGGTTCCGGGAGCGAACTCGACGTATCCGCCGGCTCCCTTGCCCGCGGCCGGGCGCCCGCCGTCGGAGAAACCGCCGGTGCCGCCGCTCGCCCGGGTGGATCCCGGGCTCAGCCGGTCGTCCTGCCAGGTGCCGGTCGTTTTGAAGGACCGGTCGAAACGGGCGGTGAAGTACAGCGTGTAGTAGTCGCGTTGGCCCTCGGGGTCGAGATAGCCGCAGAAGTTCCCGGAGGTGACGGAGCCGGAGACCGTCCGGGTCGCCGGGTCGATGCGCACGTCCGACGCCGTGGAGCCCACCTCGGAGTTGGCGGTGCGGATCAGCAGCGAGGCGGGCTTGTCGGCCGGGAAGGTGAAGCGGCCCGAGCCGGTGCGGGCGGTCGCCGTGAGGTCCGCGGTGACACCGGAGGAGAGGCCGACCCGGTAGTGGCCGGGCTCGGCGGTCTCGTCCGCGTGCGCGAAGTCGCTCGCGTACACCGCGTCCTTGGTGTCGCTCGCCGGCGAGGAGGTGACCTCGCCCGCGTACGGGAAGAACGGGATGTCTCCGCTGCCGCCCGCGCAGCCCGTGCCGGACATGTGGGTGAGGCTGAAGCCCCGGACGCGGGTGGCGTCGTACTGGTAGCCGCCGGGCGCGGCCGTGCGGGTGGCGTCCCCGCGGGTGTTCTCCGGGCTCCAGGAGAGCATCCCGAAGGGCACTACGGCGCCGGGGAAGACGTTGCCGCCGTTCTTGGTGCCGATCAGCGGGTCGACGTAGCCGGTGGGGTCCCCGACGAGGTCGGGCGGTGGGGCGGTGGCGGCCACCGCGGGGGTGATGCCGCCGGCCGCCAGGACGACGGCGAGCAGGACGGATGACGGACGGAAACGCATGACGCGGCCCCTCCTCCTTCGGACGGGTCGCGCACCACGGGTCGCACAAGCCGCAGGGACAGTAGCGTGCGCCACGCGTACCACGGAAGAGCGCGTCCGACGCGGCAGGCACGCGCGGCTCTCACCCCTCCGGGCCGGCCTCGTCGCCCGTTCCGGAGGGTCAACAGGCTTGACATCGTTGTCCGTTGGGGCGGTAGAGTCATCCACAGGTACATCAGACAACGTTGTCGCACGCCAAGGTCGTCACAAGCCACGCACCATCCCGGGCCGGCACTCCCCCCGCCGGTCCGGGCTCGCGGACCGGGTGAGTCCCACAGCGGCCACCCGGTCCGCCCCGAGCGGACCGGCGGGCCCGGCGGGCGGGTGTGCCGCAGGGATCAACGCCCCGGCCCGGGGCCCCGTACGCGGTGCGGGCACGCGGCGCCCGGAGCGGCTGCGCGGACAACGTCCTTGTAGGGCAGCGGCGTCGGTGGCGGCACGGACGGGCGTCCCCGTCCGGACGCGGGTGTGACACGAGGGCCCGCGGCCCGTGCCGGACGACGGCCGCGCGGTCTCCCCCTCCGCCCCTCCGCCCCACCTCCGCCCCACCTCTGCCGCCCGCGGGCCGCACGACCTCCCGCACGGGCCTCCTGCCGGGCCGGGGCGTTGCCCGACGGCGCCGTGCGCCCGCGCGGGGCCGCACGCGTTGCCCGACCGTGCCGTGCGCTCGCACAGGGCCGCACGTCCTCACCGACGGCCGCCCCGGCGTTACGGGGAGCCGCGCGGTACCGCGCGGCTCCGCTCCGGCCGTCCGGGGGCGGCGGCTGCCGCGTCGACGGGGGCGCCGCCCGGCGTGCCGGTGAGGGCGCTCCCGGCCTTCCGCCGCGGCAGCCGGAAACGGCGGAGGGCCGCACCCCTCGTCGCGAGGAGTGCGGCCCGGGCGTTCCGCCGAATCGCCTGCCGTGTGGGCTACTTGGCGATCAGGTTGCGCAGCACGTACTGCATGATGCCGCCGTTGCGGTAGTAGTCCGCCTCGCCGGGGGTGTCGATGCGGACGACCGCGTCGAACTCGACGCCGCTGTCCGTGGTGATCTTCACCGTGCGCGGCGTGGTGCCGTTGTTCAGCTCCTCGACGCCGGTGAAGGAGAAGGTCTCCTCGCCGGTCAGGCCGAGGGACTCGGCGGTGGCGCCCTCCGGGAACTGGAGGGGCAGGACGCCCATGCCGATGAGGTTCGAGCGGTGGATGCGCTCGTAGGACTCGGCGATGACGGCCTTGACGCCGAGCAGCGCGGTGCCCTTGGCGGCCCAGTCGCGGGACGAGCCGGAGCCGTACTCCTTGCCGGCCAGGATGACCAGCGGGACGCCCTGCTCGATGTAGTTGCGCGAGGCGTCGTAGATGAACGCGACGGGCGCGCCCTCGACGGTGAAGTCGCGGGTGTAGCCGCCCTCGGTGCCCGGCGCGATCTGGTTGCGCAGGCGGATGTTGGCGAACGTGCCGCGGATCATGACCTCGTGGTTGCCCCGGCGCGAGCCGTAGGAGTTGAAGTCACGACGCTCCACACCGTGCTCGGTGAGGTACTTGCCGGCCGGGGTGTCGGCCTTGATGGCACCGGCCGGGGAGATGTGGTCGGTGGTGACCGAGTCGCCCAGCTTCGCCAGCACCCGGGCACCGGCGATGTCGGAGACCGGGGACGGCTCGTGCGCCATGCCCTCGAAGTACGGGGGCTTGCGGACGTAGGTGGACTGCGGGTCCCACTCGAAGGTGTTGCCGGTCGGGATCGGCAGCGCCTGCCACTGGGCGTCGCCCGCGAAGACGTCCTGGTAGGACTTGTTGAACATGTCCTCGCCGATGGCGTTCGCCACGACGTCGTTGACCTCGGCCTCGGAGGGCCAGATGTCGGCCAGGTAGACCGGCTTGCCGTCCTGGTCGATGCCCAGCGCGTCCTTGGTGATGTCCACCTTCATGGAGCCCGCGAGGGCGTACGCGACGACCAGCGGCGGGGAGGCCAGGTAGTTCATCTTGACGTCGGGGTTGATCCGGCCCTCGAAGTTGCGGTTGCCGGAGAGGACCGAGGTGACCGCGAGGTCGTGGTCGTTGACCGCCTTGGAGACCTCCTCCGGCAGCGGGCCGGAGTTGCCGATGCAGGTGGTGCAGCCGTAGCCGACGAGGTTGAAGCCGACCTTGTCGAGGTAGGGGGTGAGCCCCGCCTTGTCGAAGTAGTCGGTGACGACCTTGGAGCCCGGGGCGAGGGTGGTCTTGACCCACGGCTTGCGGGTCAGGCCCTTCTCCACGGCCTTCTTCGCGACGAGCGCGGCGGCGACCATGACGTACGGGTTCGAGGTGTTGGTGCAGGAGGTGATGGCCGCGACCGTCACCGCGCCGTGGTCGATCTCGTAGGTCGAGCCGTCGGGGGCCGTGACCGTGACCGGGTTGGACGGCACGCCGTTGGAGGCGGCCGGGGAGTCGGAGGCCGGGAAGGACTCCTTGCCCGCCTCGTCGTCGTCGGCGACGTAGTTGCGCACGTCGCTCTTGAACTGCTCGGCGGCGTTCGCGAGGACGATGCGGTCCTGCGGGCGCTTCGGACCGGCGATCGAGGGGACGACCGTGGAGAGGTCGAGCTCCAGCTTCTCGGAGAAGTCGGGCTCCGCGGCCGGGTCGAGCCAGAGGCCCTGCTCCTTGGCGTAGGCCTCGACGAGCGCGATCTGCTGCTCGGAACGGCCGGTCAGCTTGAGGTACTTGATGGTCTCGCCGTCGATCGGGAAGATCGCGGCCGTGGAGCCGAACTCCGGCGACATGTTGCCGATGGTGGCGCGGTTCGCCAGCGAGGTGGCGGCGACGCCCTCACCGTAGAACTCGACGAACTTGCCGACGACGCCGTGCTTGCGCAGCATCTCGGTGATCGTGAGGACCAGGTCGGTGGCGGTGGTGCCGGGGGTCAGCTCACCGGTGAGCTTGAAGCCGACGACGCGCGGAATGAGCATGGAGACCGGCTGGCCGAGCATCGCGGCCTCGGCCTCGATGCCGCCGACGCCCCAGCCCAGCACGCCGAGGCCGTTGACCATGGTGGTGTGCGAGTCGGTGCCGACCAGGGTGTCCGGGTAGGCCTGGCCGCCTCGGACCATGACCGTGCGCGCCAGGTGCTCGATGTTGACCTGGTGGACGATGCCGGTGCCCGGCGGGACGACCTTGAACTCGTCGAACGCGGTCTGGCCCCAGCGCAGGAACTGGTAGCGCTCCTTGTTGCGGCCGTACTCCAGCTCGACGTTCTGGCCGAAGGCGTCCTTCGTGCCGAACTTGTCGGCGATGACGGAGTGGTCGATGACCAGCTCGGCCGGGGCCAGCGGATTGATCTTCGCCGGGTCGCCGCCGAGCTCCTTGACGGCCTCACGCATGGTGGCGAGGTCGACGACGCAGGGCACGCCGGTGAAGTCCTGCATGATCACGCGCGCCGGCGTGAACTGGATCTCCTGGCTGGGCTGCGCCTGGGAGTCCCAGCCGCCGAGGGCCCGGATGTGGTCGGCGGTGATGTTCGCGCCGTCCTCGGTGCGGAGCAGGTTCTCCAGCAGCACCTTCAGGCTGTACGGAAGGCGAGCCGAGCCTTCCACCTTGTCCAGCCGGAAGATCTCGTACGACTCGTCGCCCACCTGCAGCGTGCTGCGGGCGTCGAAGCTGTTCGCCGACACGACAGTCTCCTTCATTGATGTGCGCGTTCCCACCGCATCCTGCCGCCACGATCTCTTGGCCGATCCGCTAAGGTCAGACTAAGTTAGGTAAGCCTTACCGAGATGGCGGCTGCGGTGCGCCTCGGCAGATATCTCGATGTCGAGATAACTCTAGTACATGGGGGCGGGCTGGTCATGCCCGGCCTGCCGTGACGTCGGCGCGCGCCCTGCCACGCCCCGCCCGGGCCGGCCACGGCCGGGGCCCGTGGCCGGCCGCCGAAGCCCCGACGCCCCCCGGCAGGGGAATCGGCGGGGGGCGACGAACAGGGCGACGGGAAGGGCGGTACGGGGCCGAACCGGCGGCCCTGCGGGGTCCGTGGGGCGCCACGGCTCCCGTGCCGCCTTACGGGGTTTACCGGGCCCGTGAGGCCCTGCGGAATTACGGGGACCGGGGGAAGGTGTGCGGAGCTTCCGGCGCGCGGCGTCCCGGTCATGTGGATCCGCGGCCACCGGTGGTCCGGGGCGCACCGGAGGTGCCGTCACCAGGGAAGGGGCCCCTCGACGTCGAAGTACCCGCCCGTCGGGCCGTCCGGGCCCAGCAGCGCGGCGCGGACGATGACCTCGGCACCCTCCTGGACCGTCTGCGTGCCCGTGTTCCCGTTCAGGTCCGTCGCGGTGTAACCCGGCTCCACCGCGTTGACACGGATCCCGGGGAAGGCCTTCGCGAACTGCACGGTGATCATGTTGACCGCGGTCTTCGACGCCGGATAGGCGACCCCCGGGTAAGCGTGGGTGGGGGTGTCCGGCTCGCCGACCCGGGTCAGCGAGGCGAGGCCGCTGCTCACGTTCACCACGACCGGCGCCGCGGAACGGCGCAGCAGGGGCAGGAACGCGTGGGTCACCCGCACGACCCCGAAGACGTTCGTCTCGAAGATCGAGCGCATCATGCCGGCGGTCAGGTCCGCGGCGCCGACGACGCCCCCGTCCGGGGTCCGCCCCTCGATGCCGGCGTTGTTGATCAGTACGTCGAGACCGCCCTCGGCCTCGACGGTCTTCGCCGCGGCGGCGACGGAGTCGTCGTCGGTGACGTCGAGGACCAGGGCGCGCGCACCCAGTTCCGCGGCCGCCCGGCGTCCGCGCTCCGGGTCACGGCTGCCCACGTAGACGGTGTGGCCCGCGGCGACGAGGCGGCGGGCGGTCTCGAAGCCGAGACCCTTGTTCGCTCCGGTGATGAGTGTGGTCGTCATGGCTCCAGGCTGCGGGCGGACGCCCCCGGCCGGCCAGGAGTCCCGTCTTCCTGGGACTCCTGGTACCAGGCAGGGCCGCCCCGCGCGGTGCACAGTGGAGGCATGGCGAGCACGGAGTTCGGGCGGACGGTACGGCGCTGGCGCGACCGGGTCTCCCCGGAGGCCGCCGGACTGCCCGCCGGCGGGCAGCGCAGGGCGGCCGGGCTGCGCCGCGAGGAACTCGCCCTGCTGGCCGGGATCTCGGTCGACTACGTCACCCGCCTCGAACAGGGCCGGGCGGCCCACCCGTCGGAGCAGGTCGTCGAGGCGCTCGGCCGGGCGCTGCGGCTGTCCGGCCTGGAGCGCGAACACCTCTTCCACACCGCCGGACTGGTCCCGCCGGGACGCGGCACGGTGCCGGGCCATCTGACACCGAGCGTGCAGCGACTGCTGGACCGGCTGACCGGGACCCCCGTGGCGGCCTACGACGCGGCGTGGACACTGCTGGTGGCCAACCCGCTGTACGCGGCGCTGCTGGGCGACCCGTCGGGGTGGCGCGATCTGGAGCGCAACGGGGTGTGGCGCGCCTTCCTCGGCCCGGCGAGCCGGGTCCGCCACACGCCGGAGTCCCGCCGGACGCTGGAGACGGCACTCGTGAGCGACCTGCGGACGACCGCGAACCGCTATCCCGCCGACCGGCGGGTGCGGCGGCTGATCACCGAACTGCGCGCGGACAGCGCCCGGTTCGCCGAGCTGTGGGACTCCGGGGTGGTGGGCCGCCAGGAGGCCTCGCGCAAGACGGTCGACCATCCGCAGCTGGGCCCTCTCACCCTGGACTGCGACATCCTCAGCGTCGCCGGCAGCGACCTGCGCATCATGGTGTACACGGCGGAGCCCGGCACCCAGGACGCCGAACGCGTCGCGCTGCTCGAGGTGCTCGGCACCCAGGCGCTGGCGTGAACGGCTGCGCCCCTCGCGGCGGTTCGGCCGCGAGCGGGTTTTCGGGGTGTCGTGGATCCACAGGCGGCCAAGGGCCGATTCCGGGGTACCCGGTGTCCGAGCCGGGACGCGCCCGGCGTCGCGAACCGACCCAGGGGGCCCTCGATGGCAATCACCTTCCGCAAGAGCTTCCGCATCCTTCCCGGGGTGCGCCTGAACATCAACCGGCACTCGTGGTCGATCACCACCGGCGGACGGCACGGGCCGCGGCAGACCCACAGCAGCACCGGACGCAAGACCACGTCGATGGACCTGCCGGGTCCCTTCGGCTGGCGCCGCACCTCGCGCCGGAAGGACCACTGACGCCACCGGTCCGCGCCTCTCCCGCCCGGCGGCGAACGCGCGGGCCGGCCGCGGCGGCGAGGTGACGACGGCGGCGGTGACGACGGACGACGCGCCGCAGGGGAGGACCGGAGAGGCCGGTCCTCCCGCCGCGCGCTCCGGTCCGCCCGAACTCCCCTGCCCGTCCGCCCCGCTGGCCACCGTCACTCGAATGGGCGCACTCCATTTCTCTTTATCTCACATGAGATATACGGTCGCGCCATGGCAGACGACTACCTCGTACGCATCGGCAAGCTCATCCGTGACGCCCGTCAGCACCGGGGCTGGACGCAGTCGCAGCTCGCCGAGGCTCTCGGCACCAGCCAGAGCGCCGTCAACCGCATCGAGCGCGGCAATCAGAACATCAGCCTTGAGATGATCGCCCGCATAGGCGAGGCCCTGGACAGCGAGATCGTGTCCCTGGGGTACGCGGGCCCGATGCACCTGCGCGTGGTCGGCGGACGGCGGCTGTCCGGCTCGATCGACGTGAAGACCAGCAAGAACGCCTGTGTCGCGCTGCTGTGCGCGACCCTCCTCAACAAGGGCCGGACGGTGCTGCGCCGGGTGGCCCGCATCGAGGAGGTCTACCGCCTGCTGGAGGTGCTCGGTTCGATCGGCGTCCGCACCCGCTGGATCAACGACGGGGTCGACCTGGAGATCGTGCCCCCGGCCCAGCTGGACATGGAGGCCATCGACGCCGAGGCGGCCCGTCGCACGCGGTCCATCATCATGTTCCTCGGCCCGCTGCTGCACCGCATGGACCACTTCAAGCTTCCCTACGCGGGCGGTTGCGACCTCGGCACCAGGACCATCGAGCCGCACATGATCGCGCTGCGCCGCTTCGGTCTCGACATCGCCGCCACCGAAGGGCTGTACCACGCCCGGGTGGACCGTTCGGTCTCCCCCGCCCGCCCGATCGTCCTGACCGAGCGCGGCGACACGGTGACCGAGAACGCGCTGCTCGCCGCGGCCCGCCACGACGGCGTGACCGTCATCCGCAACGCCTCCTCCAACTACATGGTCCAGGACCTGTGCTTCTTCCTGGAGGCGCTGGGCGTACGGGTGGAGGGCATCGGCACCACGACACTCACCGTGCACGGCGTGCCCACCATCGACGTGGACGTGGACTACTCGCCCTCGGAGGACCCGGTCGAGGCGATGAGCCTGCTGGCCGCCGCCGTCGTCACCGAGTCGGAGCTGACCGTGCGCCGGGTGCCGATCGAGTTCCTGGAGATCGAGCTCGCGGTCCTGGAGGAGATGGGCCTCGACCACGACCGTACGGCGGAGTACTTCGCCGACAACGGCCGGACGCGGCTGGTGGACCTGACGGTCCGGCCCTCCAAGCTGGAGGCGCCGATCGACAAGATCCACCCGATGCCCTTCCCGGGTCTGAACATCGACAACGTCCCGTTCTTCGCGGCCATCGCGGCCTCCGCGCAGGGCAAGACGCTGATCCACGACTGGGTGTACGACAACCGGGCGATCTACCTGACGGACCTCAACCGCCTCGGCGGGCGGCTCCAGCTCCTCGACCCGCACCGGGTCCTGGTGGAGGGCCCGACCCGCTGGCGCGCCGCGGAGATGATGTGCCCGCCGGCGCTGCGGCCCGCCGTGGTCGTGCTGCTCGCGATGATGGCGGCCGACGGGACGTCCGTGCTGCGCAACGTGTACGTCATCAACCGCGGTTACGAGGACCTGGCCGAGCGCCTCAACTCGCTCGGGGCGCAGATCGAGACGTTCCGGGACATCTGACCCGCCGTAGGGCACCGGGGCCCGCCGGGGCCGGCCTCGCGTCGCCCGGCGGGCCCCGTCGTGCGCCGTCCCGTGGGCCGGCTCAGCCCTCCACGAGCGTGATGTCCTGCTGCCGCACCGCGTGGAACGTCGGCAGCGGCAGACCGCCCGCGCCGGGGCTCAGCTCCATCAGGGTGGCCTCGACCCGGGCGGCCCCCGGCCGGAGGGTGCCGGGCTCGCGCTTCTCGGAGTTGGCCCAGCGGTGTGCCGTTCCGTCGCAGACGGCCGAGGTGCCGCCGATGCCCTGACGCACCCGGGGGTCGCCCTGCCACACCGACGAGGACACGAGCACCGGGCCGCCACCCGTGAGACACCGGTAGGTGCCGGAGAGCGTGATGGTGCCGTCCGCCGCGAGGTGACCGGTGGAGTCGACGGTGACCGTCTCGTACGGGTCCGACAGGCCCGCGGCGGACGCGGCGACGGCCGACGGGGCCAGCAGCAGGAACACGGCGCCGGTTGCCGCACCGATGACCTGGCGCAAGGACATGGAAGTACCTCCTGGAACGTGGAAGGCTCCACAGGTACCGGCCCCGCGTGCCCGCGGCGGTGATCGTCACCCCTTTGGTGGCGAGTCCGCACCACGCGTCATGGGAACGTCCGAGAGTTGTCCGTGTGTTGTCACGCTTCTCGACCCGTGGTTCCGATCAGTTCGCCGCGGGAGGATGGTCTTGTCCATGCGAGGCGGCGACCGTGCCGCAGACACTCATCGCATCCGACGTGGAGGTGCGCCATGTGTTCTCACCAGACTCTGTGCCCGTCCGCGGACTCCAGGCTCCCGCACGTGGTGTCGGCCCACCACGAGCAGGGGTGGAGCCTGCTGTGCAACGGCGCGATCGTCTTCGACGACAGCGGCGAGCTGCTCCCCGACGGCAGCGTGATCGCTCCGCACCGGGTGTTCGCCGAGCGGCTCGCCGCCGCCTGATCACGACCCGCACCGCGCGGGCGCCGCGTTCACTCCAGCACCGCGAAGCCGTCGAGTTCGACCAGGGCGCGTTCGTCCCACAGGCGTACGGCGCCGACGACGGCCATCGCGGGGTAGTCGCGCCCCGCCGACCGCCGCCAGAGGCGCCCGAGTTCGGCGGCGTGGGCGCGGTAGTCCGCGACGTCGGTGGCGTACACCGTTACCCGTGCGAGGTCCGCCGGGGTGCCCCCCGCGGCCCGCAGCGCCGCGAGCAGATTCGCCAGCGCCCGCTCGAACTGCTCCGGGAGGGTCTCGCCGACCACCTTCCCGTCCGTGTCGAGCGCGGTCTGGCCCGCCAGGAAGACGACGCGGGTGCCGGTGGCGACGACGGCGTGCGAGAAGCCGGTGGCCGGGGAGAGCCCGGCCGGATCGATCCGCTCGATGCTCACTGTTCCTCCTGTCGGGCGTACAGCTCCTTGGCGATGACGGCCCGTTGGACCTCGCTCGCCCCCTCGTAGACGCGCGGGGCGCGGACCTCGCGGTAGAGGTGTTCGAGGAGATGACCGCGGCGCAGTGCGCGGGCGCCGTGCAGCTGGACCGCCGCGTCGACCACGTACTGGGCGGTCTCGGTCGCCAGCAGCTTCGCCATCGCCGCCCGCCGGGGCACGTCCGGGGCTCCCTCGTCGTACGCCGCCGCGGCCGCGTACACCATCAGCCGGGCCGCCTCGGTGCGCAGCGCCATCTCGGCGACCTGGTGGGCCACCGTCTGCAGGTCCTTCAGCTTCCCGCCGAACGCCTCGCGCCGGGACGTGTGCGCGAGGGTCGCCTCCAGCGCCGCCGCCGCCATGCCGACCGCGAAGGCGCCGACGCTCGGGCGGAACAGGTTGAGGGTGCCCATCGCGACCCGGAAGCCGCGGTCGGGCGCGCCGAGCACGTCGTCGGCCGTGACCGGCACGGCGTCGAAGGTGAGGGTGCCGATCGGGTGCGGCGAGAGCATGTCGAGCGGGGCCCCGTCGAGGCCGGGCCGGTCGGCGGGGACGAGGAAGGCGGTGACACCCCGGGCGCCGGCGCCCGGGGTGGTGCGGGCGAAGACGGTGTAGAAGTCGGCCTCGGGCGCGTTGGAGATCCAGCACTTCTCCCCGGTGAGCCGCCAGCGACCGGCGCCGTCGGCCTCGGCGAGCGTCCCGGTGTCCGCCGCGCCGGACGGGCTCCCGGCCGGCGGACCGCCCGGGTGGGGGTGCGGGGCGGACCGGTCCGCGCGCAGGGTCAGCGCCGCCGCGTCGGAGCCCGCGGCCGGCTCACTGAGCGCGAAGGCGGCCACGGCGGTGCCGTCCGAGACGCGCGGGAGCCAGTCAGCGCGCTGCGCCGGGGTGCCGTACGCGTGCACCGGATACGCGCCGAGACCCTGCAGGGCGAGCGCGGTCTCGGCCTCCGTGCAGACGTGCGCCAGGGACTCCCGCATCAGGCACAGGTCGAGCGCACCGGAGGTGAACAGCCGGGCGAGCAGGCCGAGTCGGCCGAGTTCGGCGACGAGCGGCCGGTTGACGCGGCCCGGCTCACCCTTCTCGGCCAGTGGGGCGAGCCGCTCCGCGGCGAGCGTACGCAGCTCGGCGCACCAGGCGTGCTGCGCCGCGTCGAGCGAGAAAACGGTCACGGCCGGTCCCCTCTCCCTGGGAGCACCAGGTTATCGCGGGACGTTGACTGTCGTCACCAACACGATACGCTCCTTGTGCGCAACCGAGAGCCGAGCCACGAACCGGGCACGGCGTGCGACACCCGCCTGCGATCCGCGGGCGCCACGCACACCGCGCCACCCACACCGCGCCACGCACCCTGTGCCACCGACCACGCGCCACGAGCCGCGAGTCGAGAGCCGCGAGCCCACCACGACAAGGGGGCGAACCTCCATGGACCCCGGCGACACCCTGGAGCCGACGACCTCGGCCCATCTCGACACCTTCGCCCGCGACCACCTCCCACCCCCCGAACAGTGGCCCCGACTCCTGCTCGAAACGCCCGAGTTGCGCTATCCGGACCGGCTCAACTGCGCCGTCGAACTCCTCGGCGGCGGACATCCGCAGCGCCCGGTCTTCCGCACGCCGTCCGGCGACCTGTGGACGTACGGCCAGCTTCTCTCGCGGGTCGACCGCATCGCCCATGTGCTGACCACCGAGCTGGGCGTGGTGCCCGGGAACCGCGTCATGCTGCGCGGGCCCACCACGCCCTGGCTGGCCGCGTGCTGGCTGGCGGTCCTCAAGGCCGGCGCGATCGCCGTCACCGTGCTCGCCCAGCAACGCCCGTACGAGCTGGCCACGATGGGCACGATCGCCCGGGTGACCCACGCCCTGTGCGACGTGCGGTCGGTCGACGACCTGGCCGGGGCGGACATCCCCGGGCTGCGGATCACGACGTACGGCGGTGACGCCCCCGACGACCTGTTGCTGCGGATCACGGGCGCCTGCGACGAGCCCTTCCCGGCCGTGGACACGGCCGCCGACGACGTCGCGCTGATCGCGTTCACCTCGGGCACGACCGGCCGCCCCAAGGGCTGTGTGCACTTCCACCGCGATGTGCTGGCCATCGCGGACACCTTCTCCCGCCATGTGCTGAGGCCGAACGCGGACGACGTCTTCACCGGCAGTCCCCCGCTGGGATTCACCTTCGGACTCGGCGGACTCGTCGTCTTCCCGATGCGCGCGGGCGCCTGCTCCCTGCTGCTCGAACAGGCGGGCCCCCGGCAGCTGTTGCCCGCGATCGCGGAGCACCGCGTCTCCGTGTTGTTCACCGCGCCGACCGCCTACCGGGCGATGCTGGCGGACCTGGAGGGGTACGACACGACATCGTTGCGGCGCTGTGTGTCGGCGGGCGAGAACCTGCCCGCGGCGACCTGGCGGGACTGGCAGGCACGCACCGGGCTGCGCATCATCAACGGCATCGGCGCCACCGAGCTGCTGCACATCTTCATCTCCGCGGCCGACGAGCGGATCAGACCCGGCACGACGGGCCTGCCCGTCCCCGGCTGGCAGGCGCGCGTGATCGGCCCCGACGGGAGCCCGGTGCCGGACGGCGAACCCGGGCTGCTCGCCGTCCGCGGCCCGGTGGGCTGCCGCTATCTCGCCGACCCGCGGCAGCGGGAGTACGTGCGCGACGGCTGGAACATCACGGGCGATACCTACGTCCGCGGCACCGACGGCTACTTCCGTTATGTCGCCCGCGCCGACGACATGATCGTCTCCGCCGGGTACAACATCGCGGGGCCGGAGGTCGAGGAGGCGCTGCTGCGCCATCCGGACGTCGTCGAGACAGCCGTCGTGGGCCGCCCCGACGAGGCGCGCGGCCAGGTCGTGGTGGCCTACGCGGTGCTGCGGCCGGACACGCCGCGGGACCCGGAGGCGCTGCGCGCGTTCCTCAAGTCGGAGCTCGCGCCGTACAAGTGCCCCCGGGAGTTCGTCTTCCTCGACGCGCTGCCGCGCACGGCCACCGGGAAGCTGCAGCGGTTCCGGTTGCGTACGGCCGTCCCCGCGCAGACGGCTCCCGGGGCCGGCTCGCCCACCGGGGACGAGTCGTCCACCGGAGGTGAGTTGTCCACCGGAGGCGGTTCCAAGTGATCTTCGAGCACTAGAGTGATCAATGTGTCAGAGCAGCGCGCCCCCCGGTCCCTCATCGTCACGTTCTACGGCGCGTACGGCCGTTTCATGTCCGGCCCGGTGCCGGTGGCCGAGCTGATCCGGCTCCTCGCCGCGGTCGGTGTCGACGCGCCCTCGGTGCGCTCGTCGGTCTCCCGGCTCAAGCGGCGCGGGCTGCTCGAACCGGCGCGCACCCCGGCGGGAGCGGCGGGGTACGGGCTGTCGCCGGACGCGCGCCAGCTCCTCGAGGACGGCGACCGGCGGGTGTACGCCACGGCGCCGCCCGAGGACGACGGCTGGGTGCTCGCCGTCTTCTCGGTGCCGGAGTCGGAGCGCCAGAAGCGGCACGTGCTGCGTTCGCGGCTGGCCGGCCTCGGTTTCGGGACGGCCGCGCCCGGGGTGTGGCTCGCCCCCGCCCGGCTCTACGAGGAGACGCGGCACACCCTCGCACGGCTGCGGCTCGATCCGTACGTGGAGCTGTTCCGCGGCGAGCACCTCGGCTTCGCGGCGACGGCGGACGCGGTCGCGCGCTGGTGGGACCTGGGATCGATCGCCGCGGAGCACGAGGCGTTCCTCGACCGGCACGCGCCCGTGCTGCGTGCCTGGGAGCGGCGCGCGGACACCCCTCCCGAGGAGGCCTACCGCGACTATCTGCTCGCCCTGGACACCTGGCGTCACCTCCCCTACGCCGACCCCGGACTTCCCGTCGCGCTGCTGCCCGCCGACTGGCCGGGCGCCCGGTCGGCCGCCGTCTTCCGGGCGCTGCACGAGCGGTTGCGGGACGCGGGGGCGGCTTTCACCGAGGTGCCCGGATAGCCCGGACGCCCGGGCGTACCCCGTCCCGTTCTCAAGTCCCCAGCGAGAGACGGGGTCTGGGCGCGTCGAGACGTCCGGTCTGCGGACGTCTGCTGCCCGCCCGGTACGGCGTCGGCCAGGCGACTCCCGGACCCTCGTACCCCTGCTCGGCCGCCGCGTGCAGGGTCCAGTGCGGGTCGTAGAGGTGCGGCCGGCCGAGTGCGCACAGGTCCGTACGCCCCGCGAGGATCAGCGAGTTGACGTCGTCCCAGGAGGAGATCGCGCCGACGGCGATCACCGGCAGACCGGTCTCGTGGCGGATCCGGTCGGCGTACGGCGTCTGGTACGACCGCCCGTACTCGGGCCGCTCCTCCGCCACCACCTGGCCCGTCGACACGTCCACCGCGTCCGCGCCGTGCGCGGCGAAGGCCCGCGCGACGGCGACGGCGTCGTCCCCGGTGGTGCCGCCCTCGGCCCAGTCCGTCGCGGAGATACGGACGGTCATGGGCCGCTCCTCCGGCCACACCGCCCGTACGGCGTCGAAGACCTCCAGCGGGAAGCGCAGTCTGCGTTCCAGCGAGCCGCCGTAGGCGTCGGTGCGCCGGTTGGTCAGCGGTGAGAGGAAACCGGAGAGCAGATAGCCGTGGGCGCAGTGGAGTTCGAGCAGGTCGAAGCCGCAGCGCGCGGCGCGCCAGGCAGCGGCGGCGAACTGCTCCCGGATGTCGGTCAGTTGGGCGCGGGTGAGCTCGCGGGGTGCCTGGCTGTCCGGGCGGTACGGGATCGGGGACGCGGCCACGAGGGGCCAGGCGCCCTCCTCCAACGGCTCGTCGATGCCCTCCCACATCAGCTTCGTGGCGCCCTTGCGGCCGGAGTGGCCGAGCTGCACGCCGACGGCGGTGCCGGGCGCCTGGGCGTGCACGAAGCCGACGATCCGCCGCCAGGCGTCGGCCTGGCGCTGTGTGTAGAGCCCCGCACAGCCGGGCGTGATCCGGCCCTCGGCGCTGACGCACACCATCTCGGTCATCACCAGGCCGGCGCCGCCGAGTGCCCGCGCCCCGAGGTGTACGAGATGGAAGTCGCCCGGGACGCCTTCCACGGCCGAGTACATGTCCATCGGGGAGACCACCACCCGGTTGCGCAGGGTCACTCCGCGCAGCCGGAGGGGGGTGAACATCGGGGGTGTGCCGGGTGGGCAGCCGAACTCCCGCTCGACCGCGGCCGTGAAGCGGGCGTCGCGCAGCCGCAGGTTGTCGTGGGTGACCCGGCGGCTGCGGGTGAGGAGGTTGAAGGCGAACTGGCGCGGTCGCTGGCCGACGTACCGGCCGACGTTCTCGAACCATTCCAGGCTCGCGCGGGCCGCGCGCTGGGTGGAGGCGACGACCGGGCGCCGCTCCTGCTCGTAGGCGGTGAGCGCCTCGCCGGTCGAGGGCCGCTCCCGGAGGCAGGCGGCGAGCGCGAGCGCGTCCTCGACGGCGAGCTTGGTGCCGGAGCCGATGGAGAAGTGGGCGGTGTGCGCGGCGTCGCCCAGGAGCACCAGGTTGCCGTGCGACCAGCGGTCGTTGACGACGGTGCGGAAGGTGGTCCACGCCGAGTTGCCGGACCGCAGCGGTCGTCCGCCGAGGGTGTCGGCGAAGATCTTGGCGCACCGTTCGACGGACTCCCGTGTGTCCAGGTCGGCGAATCCCGCGGCCCGCCAGACCTCCTCGCGCATCTCGACGATGACGGTGGAGGCGTCGGCCGCGTAGGGGTAGCCGTGCAGTTGCATCACGCCGTGCTCGGTGCCGGCGATCTCGAAGCGGAAGGCGTCGAGGGCGAAGTCGGCGGCCAGCCAGATGTAGCGGCACCGGTGGTCCTCGACAGACGGCCCGAACGCGTCCGCGTACGCCTCCCGGGTCGCGCTGCGCACCCCGTCCGCGGCGACGACCAGGTCGTAGGCCGCGGTCAGCTCGGCCGGCGGCGGGGCCTCGGTCCGGAAGCGCAGGTCGACGCCGAGGGAGCGGCACCGTGCGTGCAGGATCTCCAGCAGCCGGCGCCGTCCGAGCGCCGCGAAGCCGTGGCCGCCGGAGGTGTGGTGGACTCCCCGGTGCACGATGTCGATGTCGTCCCAGCGCACGAACTCGTGCTGGAGCGCCGCGTGGACCACCGGATCGGCGTGCTCGATGCCGCCGAGGGTCTCGTCGGACAGGACGACACCGAAGCCGAAGGTCTCGTCGGGGGCGTTGCGCTCCCACACGGTGATCTCACGGCCGGGATCGAGCCGTTTGAGCAGGGCGGCGGCGTACAGACCGCCGGGTCCGCCCCCGATGACGGCTACGCGCAGGGAGGCACCGGGCCGCCCGGCCGCGGCGGACGGGGGCGGCGCGTCCGCCACCACGGCGGGCGCCGCGGTCTCCGCGGGCCCCGCGGTCGTGGGCGGACTGCCGGTCGCGGCCGGTGAAGACGGCTCGGCGGTGGCGGCCGGTGAAGACGGTGCGGCGATGGCGGCCGGGGGCACGGTGGTGCCGGCGGGGTCCGGGTCGCGGGGCGTGGCCACGGCTATCGCCCCCGCCACTTCGGCGGGCGCTTCTCGGTGAAGGCGGCGGGGTCCGGGTCGCGGGGCCTGGCCACGGCTATCGCCCCCGCCACTTCGGCGGGCGCTTCTCGGTGAAGGCGGCGTGGAACTCGGCGTAGTCCTCACCGTTCATCAGCAGGGCCTGGGTCGACGCGTCCAGTTCGACGGAGGCGGCGAGCGGCATGTCCAGTTCGGCGGTGAGCAGCGCCTTGGTCTGGGCGTGCGCGAGGGCCGGTCCGGCCGCCAGCCGGAGGGCGAGTGCCCGCGCGGCCTCGTCCGCGTGCCCCTCCTCGGTCAGCTCGCTGATCAGACCGATCCGCTCGGCCTCGGGAGCCCGCACGGGGTCGCCGAGCATCAGCAGCCGGGTCGCGTGACCGAGCCCGACGACGCGCGGCAGCAGATAGGCGGCGCCCATGTCGCCTCCGGAGAGTCCGACGCGGGTGAAGAGGAAGGCGAAGCGGGCGCTGGGGTCGGCGACCCGGAAGTCGGCCGCCAGCGCGAGCACGGCTCCGGCGCCCGCGGCCACGCCGTGCACCGCGGCGACGACCGGGAAGGGGCACTCCCGTACGGCGCGCACGACCTGTCCGGTCATCCGGTTGAAGTCGAGGAGCTGGGCGGTGTCCATGGAGAGGGTGGCGCCGATGATCTCGTCGACGTCACCGCCCGAGCAGAACCCGCGGCCCTCGCCCGCCAGCACCAGGGCGCGCACCGACCGCTCCCGGGAGAGCTCGGCGAGCAGGTCGCGCAGGTCGGCGTAGGCGCCGAAGGTGAGGGCGTTGAGTTTCTCGGGCCGGGCCAGGGTGACCGTGGCGACCCCGTCGGCGAACTCGCACCTCAGGTGGCGCCACGCGGAGGTGCGGGCGGCTGAGCCGGTGAAGGGACTCATGACGGACGGCCTCCTCGGGCGGGGCGGCGGTCTGCGCGGCGGGACCGCCCGCGCTCCCTCACGAAGTTATCACCAGTCTGTGACTGTCGTCACGAGTGCGCGATAACCCGGGCGCGGAGCGAGCTCCGGACGCGGCTCGGCCGGATGCCCGTCACCGAGTAACGGAACCTCGATGAGCCCGTAACGACAGGGGGCCCGGACGGGAGAGGACCCGTCGGCCCGGGTACGCACCCCCTGTCGGCCGAACGACCCGGGAGAACCCTGCCGAACGTCCCGCGAAGCGCCCGCCGAGCGCCTCTGCCGGGCCGCGCCGTACCATTCCTAAAGTTGAAAGCAGGACAGCCTGCTCCATGAACGGACCCACCTTGCACGACACCCCCGCCCCCGCCTCCTGGCGCATCGCACTGCCGCACACCGCCGCGGCCGTGCCCGTCGCCCGTGCCCTGGTCCGTACCGCGATGGCCGAGCTGGAGCACGCGGCCGACAGCGACACCGCGGAGCTGCTGACCGCGGAGCTGGTGGCCAACGCCGTGGAGCACACGGCGGGGGACGGTCCCATAGAGCTCGTGGTGGAACTGATGCCGACCGGCTGCCAGGTCGAGGTGCACGACCCCGACCCGGCGCCTCCGGGCAACCTCACCGTCCCCGGGCCGGTCGAGCCGCCCGATCCCTGGCAGGAGCACGGGCGCGGGCTGCTGCTGATCCGCACCCTCAGCTCGTCCTGCGGCCACCGCCCGACCGACTCCGGCAAGGCGGTCTGGTTCAGGCTTCCCGTGGTGCCGGCGCAGCGGCGGCCCGCCTAGGCGGTGTCCGCGGGGCGGGCGAGCAGCGAGCGGCGGCGCCCGTACAGGACGTACACGAGGACTCCGGCCAGCAGGAACCCGGCGAACTGGATCCAGGTCGTCCAGCCCGTCTCGTACATCAGGTAGAGGCAGAAGCCGACGCCGAGGAGCGGCAGGACGGGGTGGAGCGGCACCCGGAAGGTCCGCGCGAGACCGGGCTCCCGCCTGCGCAGCGCGATCACCGCGACGTTGACGGCGGCCATCGTGGCGAGTGTGCCGATGGTCGTCAGGTCGACGACCGCGTCCAGGGAGGCGAAGGCGGCCGGGACGGCGAAGACGAGGGCGACGATCAGTGTCCCGGCGACCGGCGTCGACGTCCTCGGCGAAACCTTCTCGAAGACGCGTGGGACGAGCCCGTCCCGGGCCATGGACATGAGGATGCGGGTCTGCCCGTACATCACCGCGAGCACCACCGAGGCGATGGCGACGACGGCGCCGAACGCGACGGCCGCGCCGCCGGCCGTCGAGCCGGTGACCTCGTTCACGACGTACGACAGGGCGGCCGGACGGCCGCCCACCGCGTCGCCGCCGACCGCGCCGATCGCCGCGAGGGCGACCGCGCAGTAGAGCAGGGTGACCAGGCCGATGCAGACCAGGATGGCGACGGGGATGTCACGGCGGGGGTTCTTGGCCTCCTCGCCGGCGGTGGTGATGGCGTCGAAGCCGATGTACGAGAAGAAGGCGGCCGTGGTGCCCGCGCCGATGCCGCCGAGTCCGGCAGGCGAGAACGGGGTGAGGTTGCCGTCCCTGAAGGCGCTGAACCCGATCGCACAGAAGGCGACGAGCACGACGAGTTTGAGCAGGGCCATGGCGGCGGTCGCCCGGGCGCTCTCGCGCACCCCGCGGACCAGGAGCACCGAGGCCAGCCCGATCACGACGACCGCGGGGAGGTTGACGACCCCGCCGTCGGACGGGCCCGCGGAGAGCGCCGCGGGGAGCTGCGCGCCGGTGAGGCTGTGCAGCAGCTCGTTCACGTACTGGCTCCAGCCGACCGCGACGGCCGACACGGAGACGCCGTACTCCAGGAGCAGGCACCAGCCGACGAGGAAGGCCGTGCCCTCGCCGAGTCCCGCGTAGGCGAAGGAGTACGAGGATCCGGAGACCGGGATCGCGCCGGCGAGCTCGGCGAACGAGAACGCGGTGAAGACGCAGGTGACCGCGGCGAGGACGAACGAGACGACCACGGCTGGTCCGGCCTGCGCGACGGAGTCGGAGAGGCCGACGAAGATCCCGGTGCCGACGATCGCGCCGACACCGAAGCAGATGAGCTGGAAGAGGCCCATGGTGCGCTCGAGACCGTGGCCCTCGCGGTCGGCGCCGGATTCGGCGACGAGCAGCGCGGGCGACTTCACGCGGAGCGCGCGGCGGCCGTGGGGAGTACCCGGGGCCGGGGGCGCGCCCGGGACGCGCGGGGCGGCGGGGGTCTCGGTGGACGTGCGGGAGGTGGGGGGCGTGTGCGGGGTGGGGGTGGTTCCGAACGCGCGGGTGGTGCGGGGAGCGGGCATGCGGGTGGTGCTCATTTCCGGTGGTACGGGGTGCGACGGTGGGGTGTCCCCCCGCTCGGGCGGGGCCGAGGGCCGGGGAATGTCGCGTGGCGGTCGCGGAAGGGGTGGCTCCGGACCGCCGGTCGGGACAGGGTCTGCGGCGGCCCGGCTCAGGCCAGGGTCGCGACCAGGACCGCCTTGATGGTGTGCAGCCGGTTCTCCGCCTCGTCGAAGACGACCGAGTGGTCCGACTCGAACACCTCGTCGGTCACTTCGAGGGAGTCGAGACCGTGGGTGGCGTGGATCTCGCGGCCGACCTTGGTGCCGAGGTCGTGGAAGGCCGGCAGGCAGTGCAGGAACCTCACGTCGGGATTGCCGGTGGCCCGCAGCACGTCCATGGTCACGGCGTACGGGGACAGGGCACCGATGCGCTCGTCCCACACCTCCTTGGGCTCGCCCATCGAGACCCAGACGTCGGTGGCGACGAAGTCGACCCCCCGGACGCCGTCGGCCACGTCCTCGGTGAGGGTGACGCGGCCGCCGTTGGCCGCCGCGAGTTCCCGGGCCCGCGCGACGATCACGTCGGCCGGCCAGTAGGCCCGCGGGGCGACGATCCGGACGTCCATGCCGAGGAGGGCGCCGGTGACCAGGTAGGAGTTGCCCATGTTGAACCGGGCGTCCCCGAGGTAGGCGAAGGAGATCCCGCCGAGCGGCTTGGCGCAGTGCTCGGTCATCGTGAGCACGTCCGCGAGCATCTGGGTGGGGTGCCAGTCGTCGGTCAGACCGTTGTAGACGGGCACGCCGGCGTACGCCGCCAGTTCCTCGACCGAGGCCTGACTGTCGCCCCGGTACTCGATCGCGTCGAACATCCGGCCGAGGACGCGCGCGGTGTCCTTCACCGACTCCTTGTGGCCTATCTGCGAACCGGAGGGGTCGAGATAGGTCGTCGACGCGCCCTGGTCGGCGGCGGCGACCTCGAAGGCGCAGCGCGTGCGGGTGGAGGTCTTCTCGAAGATCAGCGCGATGTTCCTGCCACGCAGGTACGGCGTCTCGGTCCCGGCCCTCTTGGCCGCCTTCAGCTCGGCGGCCAGCTCGATCAGACCGCGGAACTCCTCGCCGGTGAAGTCCAGCTCCTTGAGGAAGTGGCGGCCGGCGAGGACGGTCGGGACTGTCGCCATGGGGGCGCTCCTGGGGGCTGCGGGACGGAAACGGGCGTCTCGGACGGGGACTTTTGGAATTCTATACGATGTCCAGCATTTCTATACGTAGCCGCCCCGCTGGACCCGCCCCACGGACCGCGCCGGCCAGGGGCCACCCGCCGACAGGGGGGACGGAGGTCCGGGCCCCCCGACGCGCAGGCCCGGGCGGCGAGGCTGGACGGGGCGCGCCTCCCGGAGGGTGGGCGCGCCGGAGTTCCGGGAGCCTATACGGGTGCCCGTTCGACCGGGCAGCTCATGCAGCGGGGGCCGCCGCGGCCGCGGCCGAGCTCACTGCCCGGGATCTCTATGACCTCGATGCCCTGCTTGCGCAGATGCGTGTTGGTGGTCGCGTTGCGCTCGTAGGCGACCACCACACCCGGTTCGACGGCGAGGACGTTGCACCCGTCGTCCCACTGTTCCCGCTCGGCCGCGTGCACGTCCTGCGTGGCGGTCAGGACGCGGATCTCGGTCAGCCCGAGCGCCGCGGCGATCGCGCGGTGCATGTGCTCCGGGGGATGGTCGGTGACCTTCAGCTCCTTGTCCCCCACGCCCGGCTCGATGGTGTACGAGCGCAGCATGCCGAGCCCCGCGTACTGCGTGAAGGTGTCCGCGTCCACCATCGTCATCACCGTGTCGAGGTGCATGAAGGCCCGCCGCTTGGGCATGTCGAGCGCCACGATGGTGCGCGCCGAGCCCGCGGCGAACAGCTTGTGCGCGAGCATCTCCACGGCCTGGGGGGTGGTCCGCTCGCTCATGCCGATGAGGACCGCGCCGTTGCCGATGACCAGGACGTCGCCGCCCTCGATGGTCGACGGGTAGTCCGCCTGCCCCTCCGACCAGAGGTGGAAGGTCTCGTCCCGGAAGAGCGGGTGGTGCCGGTAGATCGCCTCGAAGTGCACGGTCTCGCGCTGCCGGGCCGGCCACCGCATGGCGTTGATGGAGACGCCGTCGTAGATCCAGGCGGAGGTGTCCCGGGTGAACAGGTGGTTCGGCAGCGGACCGAGCAGGAAGTCGTCCAGGTCCATGACATGGAAGCGCACGGACGTGGGCTCCGGATGGGCGTCCAGGAACTCCCGCTTCGTCATGCCGCCGACGAGCGCGGCCGCCAGTTCGTCGGCGGGCAGCGTCTCGAAGGAGGCCCGCAGGTGGTCGGTCGCGAGCGGTCCGTACTCCTTCTCGTCGAAGACCCGGTCCAGGACGAGCGATCTGGCCGCGGGGATCTCCAGCGCCTCGGTGAGCAGGTCGCCGAAAAGGTGGACGGTGACCCCGCGGTCACGGAGCACGTCGGCGAACCCGTCGTGCTCCGCACGGGCCCGGCGCACCCACAGCACGTCGTCGAAGAGCAGCGCGTCCTTGTTGCTGGGGGTGAGCCTTTTGAGCTCCAGATCAGGCCTGTGCAGGATGACGCGGCGCAGCCGCCCGGCCTCGGAGTCGACGTGGAATCCCATGTCTCCATCCTGACCATCCGGACGCCCGTTCACCCACGGATCGGGCCGACCCGGACCCACTTGATTTCGTCCCCTTGACGATAACCGGAATCCCGATTATCGTCTTACTGACGACAACAGGGAACGAAGGGCCGCCGGGAACGCCCGGCGGCGAGGGGGTACCCATGGCCGACATCACCCGGCGTCTCGGCTGGCGCCATCTGCGCGGGGCGCCGACCGCCCACGTCCGCCACCACCGGGCGGGCCGGCTCGTCCACGACGGCCCCGGGCTCAGCTTCTGGTACCGCTCGCTGACCGCCGCGCTCTCCGAAGTGCCGGTCGAAGACCGTGAGTTGGCGATGACCTTCCACGCCCGTACGTCGGACTTCCAGGACGTAGCGGTCCAGGCCACCGTCACCTACCGCATCAGCGACCCCGGCGTCGCGGCCGCACGCCTGGACTTCTCCATCGACCCCGACACGGGCTCCTGGCGCGGCACCCCCCTCGAACAGCTGGGGACGCTGCTGACCGAGACGGCCCAGCAGCACGCCCTGGACGTGCTCGCCCGCACGCCCCTGTCGGCGGCCCTGGTGGACGGCGTCGCCTCGGTGCGCGAGCGGATCGCGGGCGGCCTGGCCGCCGAACCCCGGCTTCCCTCCACGGGCATCGAGGTCGTGGCCGTACGCGTGGTGGCGCTGCGCCCCGAACCCGAGGTGGAGCGGGCCCTGCGCACCCCCGCCCGGGAGCAGATCCAGCAGGAGGCCGACCGGGCGACGTACGAACGGCGGGCCGTCGCGGTCGAGCGGGAGCGGGCCATCGCCGAGAACGAGCTGGCGAGTCAGATCGAACTGGCCCGGCGCGAGGAGCAGTTGGTCGACCAGCGCGGCACGAACGCGCGGCGCGAGGCGGAGGAGCACGCGGCCGCGGACGCGGTGCGGGCCACCGCCGAGGCGGCACGGACGGTACGGCTGGCGGACGCCGAGGGCACCCGGGTGGTGCGGCTGGCCGAGGCCGAGGCGCAGGCCGCCCGGGAGGTCGGCGAGGCCCGTGCCGTCGCCCAGGCCGCCTGGCTGCGGGTCCACTCGGAGGTGGACGTCGCCACGCTGCACGCGCTGACCGGCACGCGCCTCGCGGAGAACCTGCCGCGCATCGACAGCGTCACGGTGTCGCCCGACGTCCTGACCGGACTGCTCGCCCGGCTCGGCGGGGCACCGGGAGAGCCGGCGTGAGTCTCGCCCCACGGGTCGTGCTCGTCCATCGCACCACGGAGTACGAGGAGTTGGTGGCCCGGCACGGGACGTACGGACAAGCCGCGTTCTTCCTCACCTCCCGCGGCCGGGACATCGAGGAGGTCGCCGAGCGCGGCCGCCGCCACCGGCGGGCACTGGCCGAGGTCGCGTCGGCGGTGCCTCTGACGTGGCGTCAGGCCCGGGTCGAGCGGGGCGACCTGGACCGGTTCCTGTTCGGTCCCGAGGACGTCGTGGTCGTGGTGGGGCAGGACGGGCTGGTCGCCAACGTCGCCAAGTATCTGTCCGGGCAGCCCGTGATCGGTATCGACACCGATCCCGGGCGGAATCCGGGAGTACTGGTACGGCATCGGCCCCGGGACACCGGCGCCCTGCTCGCCTCGGCGCACAGGGGCCGGGCCGACGAGCTGACCATGGTCGAGGCCGTCGCGGACGACACGCAGCGGCTGCTGGCACTCAACGAGATCTATCTGGGAGCCGCGGGCCATCAGACGGCCCGCTATCGGCTGGGGCTCGACGAGTACGGGGGTGCCGTCGAGTCCCAGGCCTCGTCCGGGGTCCTGGTGGGCACCGGGACGGGGGCGAGCGGGTGGCTCCGCTCGGTGTGGCAGGGGCGGGGCGGCGAGTTGCCGCTGCCCCGCCCCACGGACGAACGGCTGATCTGGTTCGTCCGGGAGGCCTGGCCGTCACCGGTCACCGGTACGTCGCTCGTGGCCGGGGAGATGGGCGGGGAGGGCAGGCTGTCGCTCACCGTCGAGTCCGACCGGCTGATCGCGTTCGGGGACGGGATGGAGGGGGACGCGGTGGAGTTGGTGTGGGGGCAGACGGTGCGGGTGGGGGTGGCGGGGGTGCGGCTGCGGCTCCTGACCTGAGGGTCCTCGCCCCCGCCGCCCCTACCCGGCCCGTCCTGTACCTGGGGGCTCCGCCCCCGGACCCCCGCCAAGGGGCTGCCGCCCCCTGGACCCGCGCATCGCCCGAAGGGCTCGTCCTCAAACGCCGGACGGGCTGACATACCCGACCCCGGCCAGCACCAGCAGCCCGTCCGGCGTTTGAGGACGAGGCCGTTCAGGCCGACAAGGGTTCCGAGGCCGCCGGAGGCACCGTCACAGCCGCGGATCCACCGGTTCGGACTCGAGGGCCAGGACGCCGAACACCGCCTCGTGCACCCGCCACAACGGCTCCCCCTCCCCCAGCCGTTCCAGCGCCTCCAGCCCCAACGCGTACTCCCGGATCGCCAACGACCGCTTGTGGTTGAGGAACCGCCCCCGCAGCCGGGCCAGGTTCTCCGGCCGGGTGTACTCGGGTCCGTAGATGATCCGCAGGTACTCCCGGCCCCGGCACTTCACCCCGGGCTGCACCAGCCGGCCCTTGGCGTCCCGCACGATCGCCTCGACGGGCTTGACGACCATGCCCTCACCGCCGCGCCCGGTCATCTCCAGCCACCAGTCGACACCGGCCCGCACGGACTCCGCGTCCCCGGTGTCCACGAACAGCCGCCGGGTCGTGCGCAGCAGCCCGCTCCCGTCGTGCTCGACGAGCCTGTCGATCAGCGCGAGCTGCGTGTCGTGCGGGAGCCCGGCCAGGCTGCGTCCCTGCGCCGCCAGGATCTGGAAGGGCGCGAGCCGCACCCCCTCCAGGCCGTCCGTCGTCCAGCAGTACCGCCGGTAGGCGTCGGTGAACGCCGCCGCGTCGGCGGCCCGTTCCCGCTGCCGCTCCAGCAGGTCCCGCACGTCCACGCCACGCGCCGCCGCCCCTTCGAGCGCCGCCAGCGCCCCCGGGAACACCGCCCCGGACGCGGCGCCGACGGCCGCGTACTGCGTCCGCAGCAGCCCGGACGCCTTGAGCGACCACGGCATCAGCTCGGCGTCGAGCAGCAGCCAGTCGGTCCCCAGCTCCTCCCACAGCCCCGCCTCGGCCGCGGCCTCCCGCAGCCGTCCGAGGATCTCCTCGGTGACCTCGGTGTCGTCGAAGAAGGGCCTGCCGGTACGGGTGTACAGCGCGCCGGTGGGCCCCTCGGCCACCCCGAACCGCTCCCGCGCCACCCCGGCGTCGCGGCAGACCAGCGCCACCGCCCGCGACCCCATGTGCTTCTCCTCGCACACGACCCGGGCCACCCCGTCCTCCCGGTACTGGGCGAAGGCCTCCTCGGGGTGCTCCAGATAGCCCTCCACCCGGGACGTCGCGGTCGGCGCCATCGTCGGGGGGAGGTACGGCAGCAGCCGCGGGTCGACCGCGAAACGGCTCATGACCTCCAGAGCCGCCGCCGCGTTCTCCTCGCGCACCGCGACCCGCCCCGCGTACCGGGTCTCCACGGCGCGCCGGCCCTGTACGTCCGCGAGGTCGAGCGGGCGCCCCTCGTGTCCGCCGGGCGCCTCGGACGCCAGCGGCCGGGCGGGCTCGTACCAGACCCGCTCGGCGGGTACGTCGACGAGTTCGCGTTCCGGCCAGCGCAGCGCGGTGAGCTTGCCGCCGAAGACGGCACCGGTGTCCACGCAGAGGGTGTTGTTCAGCCAGGTGGCCTGCGGCACCGGGGTGTGGCCGTAGACGACGGCCGCGCGGCCGCGGTAGTCCTCGGCCCACGGATAGCGCACCGGCAGGCCGAACTCGTCCGTCTCCCCGGTCGTGTCGCCGTACAGCGCGTGCGAACGCACCCGGCCGGAGGTGCGGCCGTGGTACCGCTCGGGCAGACCGGCGTGGCAGACGACCAGCCGTCCGCCGTCCAGGACGTAGTGGCTGACCAGACCGTCCACGAACTCCCGTACCCGCGCCCGGAACTCCTCGCTCTCCCCGGCCAGCTGCGCCACGGTCTCGGCGAGTCCGTGGGTGTGCTGGACCTGGCGGCCCTTGAGGTACCGGCCGAGCTTGTTCTCGTGGTTGCCGGGCACGCACAGCGCGTTGCCGGACCCGACCATGGACATCACGCGGCGCAGCACCCCGGGGGTGTCCGGTCCCCGGTCGACGAGGTCGCCCACGAAGACGGCCGTACGGCCCCGCGGGTGCACGCCGTCGACATAGCCCAACGTGTCGAGCAGGGTCTCCAGTTCGGCGGAGCAGCCGTGGATGTCGCCCACGATGTCGAAGGGTCCGGTCAGGTGGGTCAGGTCGTTGAAACGCCGCTCGGTGCTGACCCCGGCGGCCTCGACCTCCGTCTCGCCGCGCAGTACGTGGACCTTCCGGAAGCCCTCGCGCTCCAGGCTCCGCAGGGAGCGCCGGAGTTCGCGGATGTGCCGCTGGATGACCCGCCGTGGCATGTCGGCCCGGTCGGTCCGGGACGCGTTGCGCGCGGCGCACACCTCCTCGGGCACGTCGAGGACGATCGCGATGGGCAGCACGTCGTGCTGCCTGGCGAGCTCGATCAGCTGACGGCGGCTCTCCTGCTGCACGTTCGTCGCGTCCACCACGGTGCGCCGGCCCGCCGCGAGCCGTTTGCCCGCGATGTAGTGGAGGACGTCGAAGGCGTCGCCGCTGGCGCTCTGGTCGTTCTCGTCGTCGGCGACGAGGCCTCGGCAGAAGTCGCTGGAGATGACCTCGGTCGCCTTGAAGTGCCTGCTAGCGAAGGTCGACTTGCCCGAACCGGACGCGCCGACCAGGACCACGAGGGAGAGGTCGGTGACGGGCAGGACCCGTCCCCGGGTGATGTCGTCGCTGCTCATGCGGCCTTCCCCTCCTTCGTGTCCGGGGTGGTCGTGTTCAGGGAGAAGGTGGCCATCTGGGTGGGCGCCCCCACCTCGGGGTCGTCGGGGCCCACGGGGGTGAACCCCACCTCGTAGCCGTGCCGTTCGGCCACTTCGCGGGCCCAGCTCCGGAACTCCTCGCGGGTCCATTCGAAGCGGTGGTCGCCGTGCCGGCTGTGTCCGGCCGGGAGGCTCTCCCAGCGGACGTTGTACTCGACGTTCGGGGTGGTCACCAGGACGGTCCGGGGCCGTGCGGAGCCGAACACGGCGTATTCCAGGGCCGACAGCCGTGGTGGGTCGACGTGTTCGACGACCTCGCTGAGCACGGCGGCGTCGTAGCCCTTGAGCCGCTTGTCGGTGTAGGCGAGCGAGCCCTGCAGCAGCTGTACGCGGGCGGCCCGCCGGTCGCCCATCCGGTCCAGCTTGAGCCTGCGCGCCGCGACGGTGAGCGCGCGCATCGACACGTCGACGCCGACGATCTCGGTGAACCGCGCGTCCTTGAGCAGCGCCTGCACCAACTGGCCCTGCCCGCACCCGAGGTCGAGGACGCGTCCGGCGCCGCACGCGTCCAGCGCGGCGAGGATCGCGTCCCGCCGCCGCACGGCGAGCGGTACCGGCTTCTCCTCGGTGTCGGTCTCCTCGTCGACCGCGTTGTCGATGTCCTCGACCACGGTGTCGTCGCTCTCGGCGAGCCGGACCAGCTCCAGCCGCTCCATCGCCTCGCGCGTCAGCGACCAGCGCCGGGAGAGGTACCGGCTGGTGATCAGCTTCTGCTCGGGGTGGTCCGCCAGCCAGCCCTCGCCCGCCCGCAGCAGCTTGTCGACCTCGTCGGAGGAGACCCAGTAGTGCTTGGCGTCGTCGAGCACCGGGAGCAGGACGTAGAGGTGGCGCAGGGCCTCGGCGAGCGTCAGCCGGTCCGACTCCAGGACGAGCCGGACGTACCGCGACGCGCCCCATTCGGGGAAGCGGGCGTCCAGCGCCACGGCCTCGGCGTCGACGGTCCAGCCGAGCGGCTCGAAGAGCTGACGCACGAGGTCGGCGCCACCTCGCGCGGGAAGCGCGGGCACTTCGATCCGCAGGGGCAGCGCACGCGCGGGAAGGTCCGGCCTCGCGGCGCACTGGCCCCTCATCGCGCTGGAGAACACCGCGCTCAGGGCCACGGCGAGCAGGGACGAGGCCGCGTACGGCCGGTCGTTGACGTACTGGGCGAGCGCGGCGTCGGGCGCGCCGCCGCGGCCCTTGCCCTTGCCGCGCCGGACCAGCGCCACCGCGTCGACCTCCAGCAGCAGCGCGGCCGTGCACCGCTCGGCGGACGCCTCGGGGTAGAGGACGTGCGCCGTGCCGTAGGAGGTGGAGAACATCTGCGCCTTGTCGGGATGCTTGTGCAGCAGGAATCCGAGGTCGGTCGCGGGGCGCTCCGGTTCGCCGGTGGTGCTGATCGTCAGAAACACTGTGGTCTGCCTCGAAACGTCATCTGATGGCCGTGGGACTTCCGTACGAGCGCGACCGCGCGCTCCGGGAGGCATGCTCCCCCGGCGGCGTCCGTCCCAGGTGTCCGGTGCCGGACGGCGGGGGACCGCGGCGGGGAGGAACGCGCCGTGCCGTACCTCCGGCGCGCCTGCCCAACGTACAGCGAACCTCTTGGGCGGAGCCGGGAATTTTCGCTGGTGGCGGCCCACCCCGGACGGGCGAGGGCACCGGGGGCGGGCGGTCACGGCCCCTCGTGTCCGGATCGGCACGGTCGGTGACGGGCGGGGCGGTGGTTCCGGGTGGGACGGGTGTTGTGACCGGTGCATGATGGATACATGGATCTTCGAGTCTTCACCGAACCGCAGCAAGGGGCGACCTACGAGACGCTGCTCCGCGTCGCCAAGGCCGCCGAAGACCTCCACTACGGCGCTTTCTTCCGCTCCGACCACTACCTGCACATGGGGTCCGTCGACGGGCTCCCCGGACCCACCGACGCGTGGATCACGCTGGCCGGTCTCGCGCGCGAGACCGAGCGGATCCGCCTGGGCACCCTGATGACGGCCGGTACCTTCCGGCTTCCCGGCGTCCTCGCCATCCAGGTGGCGCAGGTCGACCAGATGTCGGGCGGACGGGTGGAGCTCGGGCTCGGCTCCGGCTGGTACGAGGCCGAGCACGACGCGTACGGGATTCCGTTCCCCAAGGAGAAGTTCGGCCGGCTGGAGGAGCAACTCGCCGTCGTCACGGGCCTGTGGAACACGCCGGTGGGCGAACGGTTCACCTACGAGGGCGAGTTCTACCGGCTCAAGGACTCCCCCGCGCTGCCGAAGCCGGCGCAGCCGAAGGTGCCGGTCCTGATCGGCGGCCACGGCGCCAAGCGGACACCGGCCCTCGCGGCGCGGTACGCCGACGAGTTCAACATCCCCTTCGCCTCCCTCGAGGACACCGAGCGGCAGTTCCGGCGGGTACGGGCGGCGGCCGAGGAGGCGGGGCGCAGCGGGGACGACCTCGTGTACTCCAACGCGCTCGTGGCCTGCGTCGGCAGGACCGACCTGGAGGTGAAGCGGCGGGCGGACGCCATCGGACGCGACGTCGAGGAGCTGAAGGCGAACGGTCTCGCGGGCTCGCCCGCGGAGGTCGTCGAGAGGATCGCCCAGTTCCAGGGCGTCGGTTCGCAGCGGATGTATGTGCAGATGCTCGACCTCGACGACCTGGACCACCTGGAGCTGATCGCGTCCGCGGTGATGCCGCAGCTGGTGTGAGGGTCCTGGGGGCGGCCCCTCCGCCCGGGGTCTGCCGCGCCCGGACCCCCGCTTCGGCCTGAACGGCCTCATCCCCAAGCGCCGGACAGGCTGGAGATGCGGGCCGGCACCGGATCGTTGCGGCCCGGCCGGGCGGCGGGGGCGAAGAACCTACCCCGTCGCCCACCCCCGCTCCACCACCCCCCGGTCCCGGTCCGCCAGCCGTCTCAGCATCTCCAGCACCCGGTCCCGGGACTCGTCCGCCGCGTCGATCGCCTCCATGCACTGCCAGTACGTCCCCTGTTCGTCCGCCGCGCAGGCGACACCGACGAGAGCGATCCCGACCTCGGCGAGCAGCCCGCCGAGACACAGCAGGGCCTCCCGCGCGTCACCCAGCTCGGTGAGCCGCGCGGCACGCAGATCGGCGAGGTCGCGCGGCGCCGCGTCGAGCACCCCGCACCCCCGCCCCGCCAGCTCGGTCAGCCCCAGCGCCTCGCCCCGCAGTTCGGGTGGTCCCGAGACCGCGAAGCGGCTGCCTATCGCCTGGGCGAGGGCCTGCGCCTGCCACGCCTCCGCCACCACCTCGTCCGTGTCCCCGCTCCCGGCCAGGGCACGTCTGCTCGCCACGATGAGCCGCACCGCTTCCATGCGCTGCCCCCGTCTGTCCCGACGCACTCGTCGCACGTCCGCCCGAACTCCCTTGTCCACTACCCAGAGTGAGTTCTCGCGCGACGAAAAGCCAGAGGAAGCCCGAAATCTGTGGACAGAGAATCGAATGTAGACAACTCAACGACTCCGGAGAGTGACAAACGGTCGGGGCGGTCTCCCCGGGGAGCGTTCCTCGGAAGCGCCTCACCCGCGTCGGATCCCCGGCGGCGGCCGCCCCGCTAGGGCGCCCCGGGCACCGGAAACCTCCGCTCGTTCCGGTCGATCTTCGCGTCGAGCGCCGCCAGCGCGTCGATGCCGAGCACCTCGCACAGCTGCAGGAGATAGGCGAGGACGTCCGCGACCTCGTCGGTGACCCGGTGCGCGCTGTCCGCGTCGTCCATCACCCGGGCCGACTCCTCCGGGGTCAACCACTGGAAGATCTCCATGAGTTCGGACGCCTCCACGCTCAGCGCGGCGACCAGGTTCTTCGGGGTGTGGAACGGCCGCCAGTCGCGCGCGGCGGCGAACTCCACCAGCCGCCGCTGCAGCATCGGCACGTCCAGTCCGCCGGTGCCGGCCCCCGCACCACCACCGGCACCCACGCCCGTGCCGGCGGCGGCACCGGTACCCGTCCCGGCCCCACCCCCGTCCCCGGGCTCCGCATCCACGCCCCCGCCGGCACCCGCACCGGGACCCCCGCCGCCGTCTTCGTCCTCGCCGATCTCTCTCACGGCGTCAGGTCTACCACCGTGACGCCCTCCACGCCGTCCAGCCCGTCGGCCCCGCACACCCGCGCGGCGTCACTCACCGCACCCACCAGCCGGATGTGTCCCCGCTCGCACATCCGCGCCGCCAGCCGCACCAGTTCACCGGCCTGCCGGACGTCCAGCCCGCGGTCGAGACCGTCGGCCAGCACGGTCAGGGTCTGCAGCGCGGCCGGGACCTCGCCCACCGGGTCCACCTCCAGCACACCGGGGCCGGTGAGCAGCACCAGCGCCAGCGCCAGGTATCGCAACTCGCCGTCCCCGAGCAGCCCGAGATGGCTGCGGACGCCGTCGCCGCGGTCGAGCAGCGCGCGGACCCTGCCGTCGCCGAGCGGCTCGGCCAGGACGTCCGCGACCGGGCCGGCGCATCCGGCCCGTACCGCCGCGACCAGGTGCGCGTACCGGTGGCCGCACTCCGAGCGGGTCCGCCACAGGACGTCGGCGAGGTTGTCGCAGCCCCGGAGCAGTCGGCCCGCGCCGAGCGGGGTGGCGTCCCGCATCCGCCGCGGGCTCGGGTCGCAGGCGTACACGGACCGCAGGGCGACGACCATCTGCTCGGCGGCGGCGAGGACTTGGCGCTCGCCCTCGGTCCTGCCCGCGAGGCGCAGCGGCAGCAGCGCGGTGCCGAGGCGGTCGTCGGGCAGCGGGGCCCGGGTGACCGCGGAGGACCCCGCCGTGTGCCAGGCCGCCTGGACCGCCGGGCGCCCCGGGTCCCGCAGCGCCGTCTCCAGCAGGGTCAGTCCACCGGCGGAGAGCCGTTCGCCGACGATGCGCAGTTCGGGCTCGGCCTGGACGGCGACGTCGAGCCGCACGGGTCCCCGGGGGCCGTCGACCGTGCAGCCGATGCGGAACCCGCGGCGCCGCTGGGCGTCGGGACGGGCCCGCTCGGGCACGCAGGCCACCGGGTCCGGGAACACCTCGTCCAGTTCGGCGCCGCCGCCCAGCCGCGCCAGTGCCTCGTACGCGCGCAGGGCGGCGGACTTGCCGCTGCCGCTGGGTCCCGCGAAGAGGGTGAGCGGTCCGAGCGGGAACCGGGCACGCCGGTGTGCCGCGAAGGCCGCGAGCCGCAGCTCGGTGACGCCGGGCCGCTCAGGGGCCGGCGCGGCGGGGCCGCCGTACGGCCCGGCCTGGACAGGTGCCGACTCGGCCTGGGTGCCGGACGATTCGGCCGGGGCGGGGGCCGCCAGAGATGACAGGGTCATATGTGGACGGTAGGACCCCGCCCCCAGGGGAACCGTTACACCCCGACGACCTTCCTACGATCGAGGGAACCGCGCCTTCCGGATCGTCCGGCTCAGATGCCGGGCACGCCCGCACCCTCCATCAGTCCCCGCACCTCGGTGCCGGGGGGTGTCAGCAGGAACACGTTCCGGTCGACCCGGTGCATCCCGCTGGCGAGCCCGAAGACCACGCCGGTGCTGAAGTCCAGGACCCGCTTGGCGACCTCGGTCTCGGCGCCGGTCAGGTCGAGCAGGACGGGGATGCCGGACATCAGCGTCTCGGCGACGTCGCGGGCGTCCGCGAACACGTTGACCCGCAGGACCACGAAGCGGCGCCGCGTCTCGGTCTCGGCCTCGGGCATCGACCGGTGGCTCACCGCCGAGGGCCAGGCGTCCCGGCCCCGCAACGGAACGACCTGGGCGAGCCCTTCCCACTGCTCGTCGGTGACGTCGTGGCTGCTCACTGGCCCACCCCGTCCTGGCTCGCACTCGATGTCTGCACCGGGCAATTCTTACGCATGGTCACCCGTTCGGCCGAACAGCGACACGGTCCGCCACTCCTCCGACCGTCATTTCCGGGGCCTCACACGGCCCGTCACACGGCTGTGCAGCGCGCGTAACCCCTCGCGATCAAGGGCCGTGACATCGACGTAACGGGCAATTCGTACGCTCGGCCGCGGCACGCACCGGCGAGAGACGAGAGGGGCCGTCCGTGACGGCACAGGGTCCACAGGCCGCCACCGAGCAGGTACGGACCGTCTGCTCGTACTGCGGTGTCGGCTGTGGTCTGGTCCTCGACGTCGGCGCCGGTCCCGACGGACGGCGTACGGTCCTGAAGGCGTCCGGTGACAAGGCGCACCCCGCGAACGCGGGCCGGCTGTGCACCAAGGGCGCGACGACCGCCGACATGCTGGCCGCGCCCGGGCGGCTGACCACGGCGCTCCTGCGGACGGAGCGCGGCGGGGAGGCGAAGCCCGTGCCCGTCGACGCGGCGCTCGCCGAGACCGCCGGACGGCTGCGCGCGATCATCGACGAACACGGGCCGGACGCGGTCGCCTTCTACGTCTCCGGGCAGATGAGCCTGGAGGCGCAGTACCTGGCGAACAAACTGGCCAAGGGCTTCGTGCGGACGAACCAGATCGAGTCGAACTCCCGCCTGTGCATGGCGAGTGCGGGCGCCGGATACAAACTGTCCCTCGGCGCCGACGGTCCCCCGGGGTCGTACGACGATCTCGACCGCGCCGACGTCTTCCTCGTCATCGGCTCGAACATGGCGGACTGTCACCCGGTTCTCTTCCTGCGGCTCATGGAGCGCGTCAAGGCGGGCGCCCGGCTGATCGTCGTCGACCCGCGGCGCACCGCGACCGCGGAGAAGGCGGATCTGTACCTGCCCGTCCGGCCGGGCACCGACCTCGCGCTCCTCAACGGCCTGCTGCACCTGCTGCACGAGAACGGTCACACGGACGCCGGGTTCATCGCCCGGCACACCGAGGGCTGGGAGGCGATGCCCGCGTTCCTCGCCGGCTATCCGCCCGCCGTGGTCGCGGGGATCACCGGTGTCCCCGAGGAGGACATCCGGACGGCGGCGCGGCTGATCGGCGAGGCCGGTGCGTGGACGAGTTGCTGGACGATGGGCCTCAACCAGTCGACGCACGGCACCTGGAACACCAACGCCCTGGTCAACCTGCATCTCGCGACGGGCGCCATCTGCCGTCCGGGCAGCGGGCCGTTCTCCCTCACCGGGCAGCCCAACGCCATGGGTGGTCGCGAGATGGGGTACATGGGGCCGGGACTGCCCGGACAGCGGTCGGTGCTGGTGGACGAGGACCGGTCCTTCGTCGAGGAGTTGTGGGGGCTGCCGGACGGGACCGTCCGCGAGGACGGGGTGGGGCGGGGCACCGTCGAGATGTTCCGGAGGATGGCCGACGGCGACATCAAGGCCTGCTGGATCATCTGCACCAACCCCGTCGCCTCCGTCGCCCACCGCCGCACGGTCGTCGAGGCCCTGGAGGCGGCCGAATTCGTCGTCACCCAGGACGTGTTCGAGGAGACCGAGACCAACGCGTACGCCGATGTCGTCCTGCCGGGCGCGCTGTGGACGGAGGCGGAGGGCGTCCTCGTCAACAGCGAACGCACCCTGACGCTGGCCCGGCCGGCCGTCGATCCGCCCGGCGAGGCGATGGCGGACTGGCGCGTCATCGCGGCCGTCGCCCGCGCGATGGGCTACGAGGAGGGGTTCTCGTACGAGAGCGCCGAGCAGGTCTTCGAGGAGATCAAGCGGGCCTGGAACCCGAGGACCGGGTGGGACCTTCGGGGTGCGTCGTACGAGCGGCTGCGGGGCGGGCCCGTGCAGTGGCCCGTCGCCCGGGCGGACGGACCCCGGCGCAATCCGATCCGGTACGGGCGGGGGGCGGAACTGTCGTTCCCCACCGCGAGCGGGCGTGCGGCGTTCCACGCACGGCCGCATCTGCCGCCCGCCGAGATGCCCGACGACGACTTCCCGTTCGTCCTCAACACCGGCCGGCTGCCCCACCAGTGGCACACGCTGACCAAGACGGGGAAGGTGGCACGGCTCAACAGGCTCAACCCCGGCCCGTTCGTGGAACTGCACCCGCGGGACGCGGAGTCCCTCGGCGTCACGGAGGGCGACGCGGTGGAGGTCGCCTCCCGGCGCGGGCGGGCGGTGCTCCCGGCGGTGGTGACCGAACGGGTGCTGCCGGGCTGTGTGTTCGCGCCCTTCCACTGGAACGACCTGTTCGGGGAGTACCTGAGCATCAACGCCGTGACGGGCGACGCGGTGGACCCGGTGTCCTTCCAGCCGGAGTTCAAGGTGTGCGCGGTGTCGCTGACACGGGTGGCGGCCGCAGTGGAGCGGGGAGACCCCGGCGTACGGCCGGGCCACCCCCTGGACGAGCCCGGCGGGACGGCCGGGCACGGGGACGCCGTCGCACGCGCGCGTCCCGCCGCCCCTCCCGCGGACGGCGGCCCCGCGGACCTGTCCGCGCGCGGCCTCGGCCTGGAGCCCGCGCCGCCGCCCGTCCTGTCCTCCGCCGAACGCCTCTACCTCACGGGCTTCCTGGCCGGGCTCGGCTCCGGTCTTCCCGGCGTCCCCGTCCTCCCGCCGGACGCTCCCCTCACCCCCGGGCACACGCTCTGGGTCAACGGCGCGCTCGCCGGGATGTACTCCCGCACCACGCCCCCGTCCCCGCCGCCCCCGGCTCCGGCTCCGGCTCCGACGACCGCATCCGTAGCCGGAGCCGGGCCCTTGTCCGGGTCCGGATCCGGGTCCGCATCGATCGCGGCCGGCCGTGAGGTCCTCGTGCTGTGGGCCTCGCAGACCGGGAACGCCGAGGAGTGCGCCGCGTCCGCCGCCGAACGGCTCGGCACGCACGGGCACCGGGCCCGGCTGGTCGGCATGGACGAGACGGACGCCGGTTCGCTGGCCCACGGCGCCGATCTGCTCTTCGTCACCAGCACGTTCGGGGACGGGGACGCGCCCGACAACGGATCCGGCCTGTGGGACACGCTGTCCGGCCGGGAGGCCCCCCGCCTGGACGGAGTGCGTTATGCCGTGCTGGCGCTCGGCGACTCCTCGTACGGCGACTTCTGCGGCCACGGGCGTCGACTGGACGCACGGCTGCGCGAGTTGGGCGCCGAGCGGCTGACCCCACGCACGGACTGCGAACCGGAGTACGAACCCGCCGCGGACGGCTGGCTGCGACGGGTCCTCACCGCGCTCGGCACGGCGGCAGCACCCTCTGACCCCAGCACGGCGGCAGCGCCCGGCACCGGCGCCGGAGCGGCGCCCCGACCCGGCGCGGACGCGGCGCTCGGACCCGGCGCGGACGCGGCGCCTCCCCGTCCGCCCCGGCCCGACGCGGGCGCGGAGCCGCCGGAGGCATCCCGCGCGGCCCGGTCCGGGCCGGCCGCCGGTACCGCCCGGCTCACCGGCAACCGGCTGCTGAGCCTGCCCGGCGCAGGCAAGGAGGTCCGCCGGTTCACCTTCGACACCCGGGAGAGCGAGAGCCCGCTGACGTACGAGGCGGGGGACGCGCTCGGCGTACGGCCCGTCAACTCCCCCGGGCTCGTGGCCGAATGGCTGGAACTCACCGGAGCGCACGGGCCGACTCCGGTCGAGATCGAGGGCGTCGGGGAGGTTCCCTTCGAGGAAGCACTCCTGCGGCATCTGGACATCACCCGGATCACCCCGGCCCTGTTGCGCTTCGTGAGCGAACGTCACCGGGACGGGCGGGAGTTGCGGAAGCTGTTGCGGCCGGACAACAAGGACGGGCTCGCACGGTGGTCGTGGTGCAGGCAGTCCGCGGACGTGGTGTCCGCGCATCCGGTGCGCGCCCCCGCGCACGAGTGGGCCGGGGTGTTCGGCCGGCTGCGGCCCCGGCTGTACTCGATCTCGTCCAGCCCGCTCGTCGATCCGCACCGGGTCGCCCTGACCGTCTCCGTCGTGCGCTACGAGAACCCGGCCGGCCGGCCGCGCGGCGGGGTCTGCTCCCCCTTCCTGGCCGACGCCGGGCCGGGGGCGCGCGTGCCGGTCTTCGTCCAGCGGTCACCGCACTTCAGGCCACCGGCCGACCCCGCGACCCCGATGGTGATGGTGGGCCCCGGCACCGGGGTGGCGCCGTTCGTCGGCTTCCTGGAGGAGCGTCGGGCACTCGGTCACCGGGCGCCGAACTGGCTGTTCTTCGGCGAGCGGCACCGCGCCACCGACTTCTACTACGAACGCGAGCTGACCGCGCTGCTCGAAGACGGCACGCTCGGCCGCCTCGACACCGCGTTCTCGCGGGACCGGCGCGCCAAGGTCTACGTGCAGGACCGGATGCGCGAGCACGGGCCCGAGCTCTGGCGCTGGCTCCAGGGCGGCGCCAGCCTCTACGTGTGCGGGGACGCGGCACGGATGGCCAAGGACGTCGACCGCGCGCTGCGGGACATCGCCGTGGCGCACGGCGGCCTGGACGAGGCGGAGGCCGCCGCCCACGTCAGACAGCTCGCGGCGGACAAGCGGTACGTCCGGGACGTGTACTGACGGCGCGAACCCGGCGGAGGGCGCATCGGGACCCGGGGCCGGGACGCGGACCCGAGGCTGGGACGCGGAGCCGTGTGCCGGTACCCGGACCTGACCACGCGGGTGGATTCGGGGAACCCGGCCGCGACGCGCGGGAGACACGGCCCGTGACGTCCGTCCCGTACGGCGCGCGGCACACATAATTGGCGCAAACCGACCATCCGGACCGCAATCGAGGCGCACCCATGAGCCTGAGCATCCGCAACCAGCTGCCCGGCACCGTCACCTCCGTCACCTCCGGCGCGGTGATGACGACGGTCAGGCTCCGTCTCGACGGCGGCCAGGACCTGACGGCGGCCGTCACCACGGAGGCCGTCGAGGATCTGGGCCTCGCACGGGGCTCCTTGGTCCGCGCGCTCGTCAAGTCGACGGAGGTGTCCCTGGCGACCGGTCCGGTCGCCGGGGTGAGCATCCGCAACCAGCTCCCCGGCACGGTCACCGATGTCGCCACCGGCGGTGCGATGGCCCGCGTCCGGCTCACGGTCGCGGGCGGTGAGCTGACCTCCGCGATCACCAGGGACGCGGTCACCGAACTGGGCCTGGCCGCGGGCTCGCCGGTCGTGGCGCTCATCAAGTCCACCGAGGTCTCCCTCTCCCACGCATGAGCCTCCGACGCGCTTCTTACCGCCCTCACACCGGACTCTTCACGTCCACCCGCACCCCCTTCAACTGCGGGACATACCGTCCCAACCCGTGTACCTGGCAGACATGAGGCCGTCCACCATCCGCCTACGGGCCCGCACCGAGGCACCTTCGGAAGAGGCGCCCGCTCAGTGGCACCGCGTGCTGACGCTGCTCGCCGACATCAGCCTCTTCATCGGCACCCGCCCGATGTGGACGGCGGCGGCGAGCCACCGGCTTCCCGTCGCCGCGGTCATCTCGGTCTGCTACGCCTCGATCCTGGTGACCGGCGTTCTCGCCCTGGTCGCCCGCCGCTCCCGCACCCTGGCCCGCCTCGACCTCGTCGTCCTGGTGACGGCGGTGGCGCTCGCCGTGTGCGGGTACGCCATGTACCACTCGGGAAGTGACGAATCGGTCCTCACCGCGCAGGCCGCGCGCGAGTTCGTCGCCGGTCACCGGGTCTACGGCCAGCCGTGGCCGTGGCTCTTCGCCCAGCACGGCATCGCCCTCACCCCGACGATGACCGGCGGCTACGACTTCACGTACGGGTACCCGCCGTTGCCGCTGCTGCTCACCGCGCCCCTGCTGTGGGTCGGGCACGGAGCGGCCCCGGCCGTCCTGGTCAGCACCGCGGCCCTGATCGTGGCCACGGTCGTGATGTGGCGGATGCTGCCCGTGCAGTGGCGCTCGGCGGCCACGCTGGTCTGTCTCGGTCTCGGCCTGCTGCCCGCGTACGCCCGGCTCGGCTACCCGGCGATCGTCGCCTGCGCCCTGCTCGTCCCGGTGGTGGTGGGCTGGCCGCGCATGGGGTACGGCGGCCCGGCCGACTGGGCGCGGGCGGCGTGCCTGGGCGCGGCCTGCGCCTCCCAGCAACTGCCTTGGTTCCTCACGCCCTTCCTGCTGGCCGGCGTCCACGCCCTGCGCCGGGCCGATCTGGGCCCGCGCGGGGCAGCGCTGGCCGTGGGCAGGATCGCCGGCGTGGCCGCCATCACCTGGCTGCTGATCAACGCCTACTTCATCGTGAGCGAGCCGCGCACCTGGCTCGGCGGGATCCTGCTGCCGCTCACCCAGAAGGCCAACATCCACGGCCAGGGCCTGGTCGGCGTCTCGCTCTACTTCACCGACGGCAGCGGCCGGCTGGCCTGGTACTCGCACGCCAGTCTGCTCCTGGCCGCCGGTCTGCTGGGCCTCTACGTCCTCTTCGTACGGCGGCTCGGGCCCGCGGCGACGGTGCTGCCCTGGTGCGCGTTCTACGTGGCGACGCGCTCCCAGGACGGCTACTACCTGATGATGACGCCGCTGTGGCTGGCCGCCGCCGTCACCGCGCCCCCGCAGGCCTTCGCGGCCGCCTGGCAGCCCCGGCCCGCGCCGCTGCGCGGGCCGCGCGGACAACGCGCGCGCATCGTCGCGGCCGTGCTCCTGCTGGCCCCCGCCGCCGCGGCGGCGACGCTGGCGGTGACGGGCTCGCCACCACTGCGGATGGAAGTCGTCGGCGCGCGCCGGGCCACGAAGGCCGTGACCGCGCTCACCGTGCGGGTCACCAACCTCGGTGACCACGCGCTCAGTCCGCACTTCACCCTCACCACCGGCCAGGGCATGAGCCGCTACTGGTCCATCGCCTCCGGCCCGGCCACCCTCGGACGGCACGCTTCGGCCCGTTACGAGATCCTGCCGCCCGACGGCAGGTTCACCCTCCCCGGCTCCGGCGTACGGATCCGGCTGCGCGCCGTCTCCGCCTCCCCCATGACGCTGTCCAGCACGGACATCCGGCTGACACCCACGAGCCCCCGCTAGCGCCGCCGGTCCGGGTCTGGTCCTGGTCCGGGTCCGGCGAGGCCCCACGAACAGCCGCCTGGAAGGGCCGTCGCGGAAACCCGGCCGGACCGGCGCGCACGGGCCGCCGTCGGGCGGACCTTCACGGAATCCGACCACGGCGCCCTGCCCGGAAGGCGAACCGTCTCCTCCTTCCCACGCGTCCCGCTCTATGGTGCGATCAGTCACCCAGGACGCGCGATCAGTCACTCAGGAACGGGGAGGAACCGTGCGGCAGCCGGACGGGAAGCTGGCGGAGCGCATCGCCGACCGGAGACGGGGAGGCGACGATCCACGCGCCCTGGTCGGTGAGATGCGCCGCTCGGTCCTTCTGGTTCCGGTGGCCGACGGCGGTCTCTGGTCGGTGCGTTCGGGCGGGGTGCGGTGGATCTGCGGGTTCACCGACGAGACCGCACTGGCCAGGTTCGCCCTGCACCACGCGTCCGGCGAACAGCCCGTGGACTACGCGGCGTTGCTGGGTGCGCGCATCGTCGACGAGATCGTCCCCGCACTCGGCGAGCCCGCCGGGCTCGCCGTCGACATCGCCACCGAGGACGGGTCGATGTTCTTCCCGCCGGTCGTCGGCATCGTGCCGGACACGGCCGCCGTCGACGCCGGTACGCCTGCGGCGCAGGCGGGTCCGGGCGCGCCGGACGCGGGTGAGGACGCCGTCGGCGCGGACGGGGACGCGGGAGCGGACGCGAACGGAAGGGAGGCTCGGGCATGAGCGGCGACGACGCGGACCTGCGTCTCGACAAGGCCTCGGTCACCAAGTTCACCCAGGGCATGGGGGCGACGATCGACCAGCTCGGCGAACTCGGCGGCCCCACCGGCGCGGTGCTGGGAAAGGGCTTCTCGGGACTGTCGATGAACGGGATGGAGGCGGGGCACCACGGCCTCGCGGTCGACTTCGAGGACTTCTGCGAGCGCTGGGAATGGGGGGTGCGCGCCCTGGTGCGGGACGCCTCCGCGATCGCGAACCGTCTGGGGCTCGCGGCGGGCACGGTGTGGGAGGAGGACCAGTACATCGCGGGCTCCCTCAAGGTGGGCGCCAACTCCCTGTTCGGCGGGAACCCGCACGCGAGCGAGGAGGACATCGCCAAGCAGGACTGGGGCGACATCTTCACCCCGGACTACCTGAATCCGGACTGGAGTGCCGAGTCGTTCGACAAGGCCGGCCAGGACATGGAACAGACCTGGAAGGACACCGGCCGCACCGTGCTCACCGAGGGGCAGGGCGGCCGTCAGTCGGAGCTGCTCAACCACGCGTTCGGCATCTCCGACGACCAGTGGAACCAGGCGCTGGACGACACCTTCGGCCCGTCGCCGGACGAACGCGCCCAGCAGGAGCCGTCGCAGGGCGAGTCCGGGGGGAACTGAGCGTGGGCATAGGCGACTTCATCAGTGACATCACGCCCGACTCGGTCGAGGACGCGATCGAGGACGGCGTCGAGTGGGCGGGGAACCGGGTCGAGGACGCGGGCAACTGGACCGCCGACCGGCTCGACGACGTCGGCTGGGAGTCCGGCGCCGACTGGGTGCGCGAGCAGTCCCGTTCGGTCGCCGACCGGATGGGCGCCGAGGTCGACGAGATGGACCTCGGGCAGACCGAGGACAAGACCAAGCTGATCTACGGCAGTCCGGGCAAGCTCAACGCCACCGCCGAGAAGCTCCGCGCCTTCGAGTCCTCCTTCGACGGGACCGGCGACGGGCTCCGCGGCCTCGACTCGTCCCGGCTCAAGGGGGAGACGGCCGAGGCGCTGCGCACCGCGGTGGGCACCCAGCCGCACCGGTGGTACTCCGCCGCCAACGCCTGTGTGAAGGCGATCAGCGCGCTCGACGCGTTCGCCGGCACGGTCACCTGGGCGCAGGGGCAGGCGCAGACGGCGATCGACAAGTGGAAGGAGGGCGTCAAGGCTTCCGAGGACGCCGCCGACGCCCACCGCAAGAAGATCGACGACTACAACAGCGCCGTCGACCGCTACAACGCCCAGCCCGCGGACAAGCGTGACCCGGCCTCGCTTCCGGCCAGGCCCGCGGCGACGTTCGACGACCCCGGCAAGAAGCTCATGAAGGACGCGCAGGACATCCTCACCGAGGCGCGCAGGCAGCGGAACTCGGCGGCGGAGACGGCGCGTTCGGCGATCCGCGCCGCCCGCGACCTGGCTCCGGAGAAGCCGTCGTACGCACAGCAGGCGGGCGACGGGCTCCAAGAGCTGCAGATCATGAGCGACCACGTCGGCGGCGGTCTCGTCAAGGGGACGGCGGGGCTGCTGAACTTCGTGCGCGGCATCGACCCGATGGACCCGTACAACCTCACGCACCCGGCCGAGTACGCCACGTCGCTGAACAGTCTGGCCGCCGGTCTGGTCGTGGCCGCGAACGACCCGGTCGGCACCGGCACCCAGATGGTCAAGGACTTCATGAAGGACCCGGCCGAGGGGTTCGGCCGGCTGATCCCCGACATCGTGCTGACCGTGGCCACCGACGGCGGTGGAGCGGCGGTGAAGGGCGCGCGTGCCGCCGAGGACGCCGCCGAGGCCGCGCGGCTGCGCAGGCTGGTCGACGACGCCCCGGACGGGACCCACCACCGGCCGGACGGCGAGCGCCTCACCGACGGCACCGACCCGGTGGACCTCGCCTCGGGCCGTATGTTCCTGCCCCAGACCGACCTGGAGATACCGGGCGTCCTGCCGCTGGTCCTCACCCGCCGCACCGAGTCCGGCTGCGCGACCGGCCGCTTCCTGGGGGCGGCCTGGCCGTCCACCGTCGACGAGCGCCTGGAGATCGACGCGATCGGTGTCGTCCACGTCACCGCCGACGGGCTGCTCGTCCCGTACCCGCACCCGGTCCCCGGGCTGCCGACCCGGCCGACCCGGCCGTCCACGGAGAGGTTCCGCACGCTCCTCTCCCGGGACGCGGACGGTGACTACACCCTCGCCGAGCCCGACGGCGGCCCGGTCCGGCACTTCGCCGCCCCGGCCGCGGTCGAGCCGGGGGGCGACGGCACGGCCTGGCTGTCCGGTGTCACCGACCGGTTCGGCCACAGCGTCACGGTCGACCGGACCGAGGACGGCCTGCCGCTGGCCCTCGTCCACTCGGCGGGTCACCAGGTGCGGCTGTCGACCGCCGACGGCCGGGTCACCGCGCTGTCCCTGGCCGGCGCGGGCGAGAACGGCGCGGACCTCCCGGTACTGGGCTACGGGTACGAGGACGGCAACCTCACCACCGTCACCAGGCCGTCGGGCGCCGTCACCACGTTCCTCTACGACGAGCACCGCCGTGTCATCGCCTGGACCGACTCCAACGGGCACCGCTACGACTACGTCTACGACGACGCCCACCGCGTCGTCGCCGAGGGCGGCGAGGCCGGGCACGTCCAGATCACCCTGTCCTACACCGGGCCGGACCCCGCCACCGGCCACCGGACGACCGCGCTGACCACCGCCGACGGCCGCACCACCCGGCATCTGATCGGCCCCGGCTGCCGCGTCCTCGCCACCACGGACGCGCTGGGCCGCACGACCCGGTTCCGCTACGACCCGAGCGGCAACCTGCGCTCCCGAACCGACCCGCTCGGCGCCACCACCTCCTTCGGCTACGACGAGGACGGCCGGCTGCTCACGGTCACCGACCCCGACGGCGGCGAACAGCGCCTGGTCCGGGGCCCGTTCGGGCTGCCGGTGGAGGCCGTCGGACCGGACGGCTCCCGCCGGACGTACGAGTACGACGCGTTCGGCAACCGCACCGCGGTCACCGACCCGGCGGGCCTCACCACCCGCTGGGTACACGACGCCGCCGGCCGTCCGGTCTCGGTCACCGACCCGGTCGGGGCCACGACCCGGGTGCGGTGCGACGCGGCGGGACTGCCGGTGGAGGTGACCGGGCCCGACGGCTCGGTCCAGCGCACCGAGCGGGACGGGTTCGGCCGGCCGGTCCGCGTCACCGGCCCCTCGGGTGAGATCACCGCTCTGGAGTGGAACGAGGACGGACGGCTCGTGCGCCGCACCGACCCGGGCGGCGCCACGCAGTCATGGACCTGGGACGGCGAGGGCAACTGCCTCACCCACACCGACGCGTCCGGTGGCGTCTCCCGCTACGAGTACACCCACTTCGACCTGCCGCTCGCCACCACCCGGCCCGACGGCACCCGTTACACGTTCACGCACGACAACGACCTGCGCCTCACCCGCGTCACCGGACCACAGGGGCTCACCTGGGACTACGTGTACGACGCGGTCGGCGACATCGTGTCCGAGACCGACTTCGACGGACGCACCCTGACCTACCGCACGGACGCCGCGGGCCGGCTCGCCGAGCGGGTCGACGCGCTCGGCGGCACCGTCTCGTTCGTACGCGACCGGCTCGGCCAGGTGATCCGCAAGGACGTCGACGGCCGGACGACGACCTACGGCTACGACAGGGCGGGACGGCTGCTGGAGGCGGTGGGCCCGGACGGCGAGCTCCGGTACCAGTACGACCGTCGCGGACAGGTCAAGGTCGAGCTGGTGGACGGCCGTCCGCTTGTCCACTCCTACGACGAGCTGGGCCGCCGCAGGCGCCGCACCACCCCGACGGGTCACGTCACCACCTACTCCTACGGCGTCGACGGACGAACCCGCCGGCTCACCACCGGCGGCCGGCACATCGACTTCACCCACGACTCCGCGGGCCGCGAACTCACCCGCGTGCTCGGCGGCGCGCTCACCGTCACCTCCGACTGGGACGAGGCCGGGCGACTCCGCGCGCAGCACATCAGCGCCGGGGAGCGCGCCGTCAACAGCCGTTCCTACACCTATCGCGCGGACGGCCGCCCGACGTCCGTCACCGACGGACTGTCGGGCACCCGCACCTTCGATCTCGACCCGCTCGGCCGGGTCACCGCCGTCCACGCCCGGCGCTGGACGGAGCGGTACGCCTACGACGACACCGGCAACCAGACCGCGGCGTCCTGGCCGGACAGCCATCCCGGCAGCGAGGCCACCGGACCACGGGCCTACTCCGGGACCGGCATCACCCGTGCCGGAGGCGTCCGTTTCGAGCACGACGCGCTCGGCCGGGTCATCCTGCGGCAGAAGACCCGCCTCTCCCGCGGGCCCGACACCTGGCGCTACACCTGGGACACGGAGAACCGCCTCACCTCGGTCATCACCCCCGACGGGACCCGGTGGAGGTACCGCTACGACCCGCTGGGCCGGCGCACCGCGAAGCAGCGGCTGGCGGCCGACGGCGAGAGCGTGGTGGAGGAGGTCCGCTTCACCTGGGACGGCCTCACCCTGTGCGAGCAGACCACCAGCCGGCCGGACGCCCCGGGCACCGTCGCCCTCACCTGGGACCACCGCGACGTCGTCCCGCTCGCCCAGACCGAGCGCATCCTCACGGCCGACGCCCGGCAGGAGGAGATCGACCGGCGGTTCTTCGCCATCGCCACGGACCTCGTCGGCACACCGACCGAACTCGTCGACGAGACGGGCGACATCGCCTGGCGCACCCGCAGCACGCTCTGGGGCGCCACGGCCTGGGCCCGGGACAGCGGTGCCTACACCCCGCTCCGCTTCCCGGGTCAGTACTACGACCCCGAGACCGGGCTCCACTACAACTGCTTCCGCCACTACGACCCGGAGACGGGCCGCTACACCTCTCCGGACCCCCTCGGGCTCGGCCCCGCGCCGAACCCGCTCGGCTACGTCGACAATCCGCACACGGGGTGCGACCCGCTGGGCCTCATGCCCAAGTACACGAAGGAGGAGAAGGCCCAGAAGGCGCGGGACGACGCCCTGAAGGCCATGGACGACGTCATCGAGAGGGCACGGGACGGGAAGATCAAGAAGGCGGGCAACTACCACGCGGACGACCACGGGTTCACCGAGGACATGGTCATGGACATCCTCAAGAAGCCGGACGCGGTGTACCACTCGACAGCGGGCAGCGGAAACCTGATCTTCCGCAAGGGGGAGGACATCGTGGTGGTCCGCGCCGACCGGACCGGGGCGGGCAACGTCATCACGGCATACGGTTCGTCCGGGATCAAGGGTCCCTCCGGAGCCGAGGCGCTGGGCGGTCTGCGGACCGACCCCGGTTCGCCGATCACGCACGAAGACGTGGTGGAGGGCAGGATTCCGGCCAAGAACGGCTATATGCCTCCCGCAGAGAGGGTCAGATGACGTGGCATCCACCATGAGCGTCACCATCGACGACGACTGGACCGCGACGGTGACGGGCACTCCCCTGCACCTCGCCCCGCGTTTCGACTTCAGGGACTTCCGGGTGCGCGTCGGGAGGTACGCGAACGTCGAGGAACGCGGCCGGTTCCTTCTCGACACCTTCGGCAGCGGGCCCTGGCTGTGGGACACGCCCGACGAGCTCCGGTTCGACAAGGAGCGGCGGGAGCTGGTCGGTGCCGAGTTCCAGATCGCCGGTGAGGCCGCCGACCCCGAGGACTCCGCCCGTCTCCCCGCCGCACCCCCCGTCCGTCCGGGCGGCCTGCGCGCGGACGACGCCCGGGACTTCCGCCTGGAGGTGGCCTCGGAGCTCTGCCGCGCCCCCGGCGACGCCGTGCTGACGTGTCTGCGCGATCTCGACGTCCTGGACGAACCGCTGGACGCCCGCGTCGGCATCGCCCCCGGCCTGGCGCTCGTCGTCCAGCACGGCACCGTCGTCGGCTGGAGCCTCACCGATCCCGTCCGGTATCTGACGACCGGGTTCGCCGACCCGGATCCGGGTCCCCCCGCGCCGGCCACACGGCTCCTGTTCACCGCGTGCCTGGACGTGATCACCACCCCGCTGCTCGACGAGGTGAGACGCGGGGACCCGGCCGCGCTGGCCGGGCTCCGGCGGCTCGACGAGAGGCTGCGCGGTCAGCGCGAGGACCGTCACCGAGCCGACGCCCTGCTCGCGTTCATCGGCGAACTGGTCGAGGACCACGCCGGCGGATGACGGCCGCCCGCGCCCTCGGCACCGGCACCGGCACCGGTCGATAGCAGGGCGATTTTCGGACGGATCGATAAACGGAATTGTTTATTCAATGAGTGGCACCGATGAACAGGCGGAACGGCCGTGACGGCATCATGGGCGTGCAGAAAGATCGCCGATCTTGAAACGGGTTCCGTTCACGCCTGGGAAACCGCGGAAGGGCTCACCGGAAACATCCTGGTCGACCCGGCGGAATCGGTCGCCAGACCCTGCACGCCGGAGGGTATTCCCCTGGGTGAGATGCTTCTCGACAAGAGTGCCGGGACCGTGGAGAACCCCGCCCCGGACCAGGAACTCCGTCACGTTTTCCTGATCATCGCCTCGCTGATCTTTCTGGAGACGGAGCGGCGGGGCCGGCTGCCCGACAGGATCACGCGCACCTACTGGTAGGGGCCGCGCCACCGCTCGCGGAGTGGGACCCCGCCCCGCCCCTGGCCGCACGGCGTCGCCCATGTCCGTACGTCGGACGGGAGTTGAGTGTCCTTCAGGTGTCCGGGTCCCGGCGGTCGGGGTGCGCGGTCACCGGGGCGGCGCTCCTGGAGCGGGCGCCGCGGAACGCCTGCCGCAGCTCATCGGTCACCGCCGCCCGGAAGACACGCCCTGACCGGGGGCGCCGCCGCGGCACACGGCGGCTCCACCGCGCGCGCGGGAGATCACCCGCTCGGCGGGCGTGGCCGGAAACCTTGAGCACAAATTACACACAACCCTCTCTTCATACCGGCCTTGATGGTCTAGATTGACCGTGCTTCAGCTGTTCGGAGACGAGGCGATCAACAATGATCTTTAGTTCCGGCGCTATGGAAAGCCTGTAGCAAGGCTCTACTGCACCGGACGTGGGGGTGATCAGTTCTTGGAGCCGAGAGGCGGCTTCGGATGCGGGGGCATCCGGGGTTTCGACGGGTTCCCGTACGCCTCGCCGCTCCGGCGGGCCGTACGAACCCGCCGCCGCCGGGACGAGTTGTTCGAACAGCTCTGACGGAAGCCGGGAATGTCATGCGCGGGAGGCTGGGGGCCTCCCGGAGAACTGTGCGGGAGGGCGGGGGCCTCCCGAGGGGAGGAACAGTTCGGGAGGCGGGGGCCTCACGGCGTGATCGACAGCGCGGGAGGCGGGGGCCTCCTGTGGGGAGGAACAGCGCGGCACGGGGGGCGGGGGCCTCCCGAGGCTACGTACAGGGTGCGGCGATCACGCCGAACCACTGGGGACCTGGGGGGTCTTGTGCGGCAAGGGGGAGTGGTCAGCCCGTTTCCGTCGGCGCGCGAGCGTCTGACGGACGGGACCGTCAGCCAGACAGCCATCGACTGGGAACAGCGGTACCGGCGTGCCGTGATCACCAGTGACACCGTGGCCACCGCGTGCGTGGTGGCGGCGATCGGCAACTTCTTCGGGGCCCGGGACGCGGCCAACTGGCACGAGAAGTGGGGGATCCTGGCCTTCGGCACCGAACTGCTGGTGCTGGCGGCCCTCGCCATCGGCCGCGCGTGGGCTCCGGCCGTACTCGGCCAGGGGGCCGAGGAGTTCCGCCGGCTCGGACGCTCGCTGTTCGCGGCGACCGTCGTCCTGGCGCTGGGCGGGATCGCCCTCACCTCGCGCAACATCAAGCTCTGGATCTTCGTCGCGATCCCGGCGATCGCGCTCGTCACCATGACCGCGCGGTACCTGCTGCGCCTGTGGCTGCACAGACAGCGGAAGGAAGGCCGGTGTCTGCGACCGGTGCTCGCCGCCGGAAGCCCGGCCACCGTGCGCGACCTGATCAACCGGACCCGCAAGTTCCCGCACCTGGGCTGGCGGGTGGACGCGGTGTGCACGACGGACGGCCTCGGGCTCGACGGCGAGCTCGACGGTGTGCGGGTGGTCGGCCGGCTGACGGACGTCGCGAACCACGTCCGCCGCGACGGCTACCGTGTCGTCGCGGTCACCCCGGACCCGCACTGGTCGCCGGCCCGGCTGCAGCGGCTGGCCTGGAACCTCGAGGGCAGCGACGCCGAGATGGTCGTGGCCCCCGTGCTGATGGAGGTGGCCGGCCCGCGGCTGCACATCGACGCGGTGCTCGGGATCCCGCTGCTGCGGGTCAGCATGCCGACCTTCACCGGGGGACGCCGGGCGGTCAAGGAGGTCGTCGACCGGCTGGGCGCGGCGATCCTGTTGCTGCTGTTCTCGCCGCTGATGGTGTTCGTCGGACTGCTCGTGCTCGCCGACAGCCGGGGCGGGGCCTTCTACCGCCAGCGAAGAGTCGGCAAGGACGGCCGCGAGTTCACCATCCTCAAGTTCCGGACCATGGTGGCCGGGGCGCACGCGGCACGGGCCGCGCTGGCCGCCCGCGACGAGGGCGCCGGACTGCTGTTCAAGGTCCGCCGCGACCCGCGGGTGACCCGGGTGGGGACGGTGCTGCGCCGGTACTCGCTCGACGAGCTCCCGCAGCTCTTCAACGTGCTCGCCGGATCGATGTCGCTCGTCGGTCCGCGGCCCCCGCTGCCGGAGGAGTCCGCCGCCTACGGTCCGGACATCCGGCGGCGGCTGCTGGTCAAGCCCGGACTCACCGGGCTGTGGCAGATCAGCGGACGCAGCGACCTGTCCTGGGAGGAGGCGGTGCGGCTGGACCTGCGGTACGTGGAGGACTGGTCGCTCGCCCTGGACACGGTGATCCTCTGGAAGACGCTGCGGGCGGTGCTGTACGGGCAGGGGGCCTACTGATGTGCCGACGCCGCCGTCAGGCCGGTGCGCGGACCGCAGGCCGCAAAGGCCTGCCTGGGGGGAGGAACGAGTCATGAGAGTCAGCGTTTTCGGGCTCGGCTACGTGGGCTGCGTGTCGGCCGCGTGCCTGGCCAGCATGGGTCACGAGGTCGTCGGGGTGGACGTCAGCCAGGTGAAGGTGGACCTGGTCAACGACGGCAAGGCCCCGGTGGTGGAGGAACGTATCGGCGAGCTCATCGCCGACGTCGTGCGGACCGGAGCGCTGCGCGCCACCGGTGACGTCCGCGAGGCGATCATGGACAGCGAGGTGTCGCTGGTCTGCGTGGGCACGCCGTCCGAGCCCAACGGCAGCCTGTGCACCACCTACTTGGAGCGGGTCACCGAGCAGATCGGGGCCGCGCTGGCCGAGCGGGGCGGCCGGCACACCGTGGTGTTCCGCAGCACCATGCTGCCGGGCACCTGCCTGAACCTCCTGGTGCCGATCCTGGAGAAGTACGTCGGCGGCACCGCCGGAGTCGATGTCGGGGTCGCGGTCAACCCGGAGTTCCTGCGCGAGGGCACCAGCGTGCGGGACTTCTTCGACCCGCCGAAGACGGTCATCGGCGAGCTCGACCGGGCGAGCGGGGACGCGGTGGCGTCGCTGTACGAGGGGCTGCCCGGCGAGGTGTTCCGGGTGCCGGTCCCGACGGCCGAGGCGATCAAGTACGCGGACAACGCGTTCCACGGCCTCAAGATCGGCTTCGCCAACGAGCTGGGCGCGGTGTGCCAGGCGCTCGGGGTGGACTCGCACCAGGTCATGGACGTGTTCCTCGCCGACCGCAAGCTGAACATCAGCTCCGCCTACCTGCGGCCCGGGTTCGCCTTCGGCGGCTCCTGCCTGCCCAAGGACCTGCGCAGTCTGGTCCACGCGGCGCAGCGGGCCGACGTGTCGGTGCCCATCCTCTCCCATGTGCTGCCCTCCAACTCCGACCATCTGCAGCGGGCGGTGGAGCTGGTCGAGCGCACCGGCAAGCGCCGGATCGGGCTGTTCGGGCTGTCTTTCAAGCCCGGCACGGACGACCTGCGCGAGAGCCCGCTCGTGGAGCTGGCGGAGAGGCTCTTCGGCAAGGGCTACGACCTGCGGATCTACGACGCCAACGTGAGCCTCTCCCGGCTGCTCGGGGCGAACCGCGAGTACATCGAGACCCGGCTGCCGCACCTGGCGCAGCTCCTCGCGGACTCCGTCGACGAGGTGCTCGACCATTCCGAGGTGTGCCTGGCCGGGACCAGGGATCCGGCCGTGCTGTCGGCGCTGCCCCGCGGCGGCGACGGCCCGGTGATCATCGACCTCATCCACCTTCCCGATGCCGACGCGCGACGGACCGAACCGGGGTACATGGGCCTTGCTTGGTAACACGACCAGTGGCGGACGGCCGGGCCGGCGTGCGCTGATCCTGGTGGAGAACCTGTCGGTGCCGTTCGACCGACGAGTGTGGCAGGAGTGCACGACACTGCGCGACGCGGGCTGGACGGTGCACGTCATCTGCCCGCAGGGAAGCAAACGGGACACCGAGCCGGAGGCGGAGATCGACGGGGTGCGGATCCACCGCTACCCGTTGCGCGCCGCCACCGGAGGACCGGCCGGCTATCTGCGCGAGTACGGAACGGCGTTGTGGCACACGCTCCGGCTGGCCCGGAAGGTCGGGCCGGTCGACGTGGTCCACGCCTGCAACCCGCCCGATCTGCTGTTCCTGCCCGCGCTGTGGCTGAAGCGGCGCGGAGCCCGGTTCGTCTTCGACCAGCACGACCTGGTGCCCGAGCTGTACCTCTCCCGGTTCGGCCGCGGCGAGGACCTGCTCTACCGCGCCGTGTGCGCGCTGGAGCGGCGGACCTACCGGGCCGCGGACGTCGTGCTCGCCACGAACGAGAGCTACCGGGACGTCGCGGTGCGCCGTGGCCACCGGCGCCCGGAGGACGTCTTCGTGGTGCGCAGCGCGCCCGACACCGACCGGTTCCGTCCCGTACCGCCCGAGCCGGAGCTGAAGCGCGGCAAGCCTCATCTGCTGTGCTACCTCGGCGTCATGGGCCCGCAGGACGGCGTCGACTACGCCCTGCGGTCCCTCGCCAAGCTGCGCGACGAGGTCGGACGGACCGACTGGCACGCGGTGTTCGTCGGCGCCGGCGACACCTTCGACGCGATGGTGGACCTCTCCCGGCGGCTCGGGCTCGCGGAGCAGGTGGAGTTCACCGGCCGCATCCCGGACGCCGACCTGGTCCGCTACCTGTCCACCGCGGACGTGTGCCTCTCGCCCGACCCGCACAATCCGCTCAACGACGTGTCGACCATGAACAAGGTCCTGGAGTACATGGTGATGGGCCGGCCGATCGTCTCGTTCGACCTCCGGGAGGCGCGCGTCTCCGCCGGGGATGCCGCCCTCTACGCGCCGGCCGACGACGAGTCCGAGTTCGCGAAGCTCGTCGCGCTGCTGCTGGACGATCCGGAGCAGCGGGCCCGGATGGGCAAGCTCGGCCGGGAGCGGATCGGCGGGCCGCTCTCCTGGCGGAACTCCCAGCGATCGCTGCTGGCCGCGTACGCCGCCGCCTGCCGGGACCGGGCTCCCGGGCCGGCGGGCGTCCCGACCGGGCAGGACGGAGGTGGCGGCGATGAGCGATGACACCATACGGCTGGTCACGATCGGGCGGATCGTCCGGCGGCGCTGGCGGCTCCTGGCCGTCCTCGCCCTGGTGGGCGCTCTCGTCGGCTACGGCGTCTCCCTGCTGTTTCCGCCGCGCTACACGACATCGGCGTCCGTGCTGCTGCCGGGGGCGTGGGAGGACCGCGAGCTGCTGACCCAGGCCGAGATCGCCACCAGTTCGGTGGTGGTCGACCGCGCGGCCACCACGCTCGGCTGGGCCGGGGTCAGCGGCAGCGACCTGCGGGACCAGGTGAGTGCCAAGGCCACCGACGGCAACATCATCAAGATCTCCGGCACCGCCGAGACCCCGGAGCGCGCGCAGCAGCTCTCCGACCAGGTGGCCCAGCAGTTCGTCACCTTCGCCGCGCGGATCGTGGACGACAACGCCGACCCCGAAGCGGCGGCGCAGCTCGAGGAACTGCAGCAGATGGTGGTGCAGACCAGCCGCCGCATCACCGAGCTGGCCGACGCGGCCGATCCCGGGCAGACGGTGGAGAGCGTGCAGACGCGCACCGAGCTCGAGAAGCTGCGCACCTCGCTGCAGGAGGCCGTCAACAAGCTGGACCAGGCCGACCCGGCCGCCAACAAGGCCAACATGGTGGTCATGGGGTCGGCGGCCCGGCCGACCGGCGAGGCACCGCCGACCAGGGTCCAGCTCATCGTCGCCGGGGCGCTGCTGTTCTTCCTGGTCGCGGTGATCGGCCACCTCACCGCCGCGCGGATGAGCCGCCGGCTGCGCACCCAGGCGGAGATCGCCGCGGCGCTGGGTTCGGCCCTGCTGGGTACCGTCGACGTCCCCGGTGACCGGCGCGCGCACCGGCCGGGAGGCCGTGGCGTACGGGCCCGGTTCCGCCGGCTGCTGGGCGTCGACGTCCGCTGGGACATCCCGACCCCGCGGACGTCCGGCGACGAGGCCGGGACGCGGCTCCGCTACCGGCGGGTGTGCGCCCGGCTCCGGGACCAACTGCCTTCCCCCCGGCGGCTGCTGGTGGTCGTCCCGGACGGCGACACCATCGCCCGCCGGGCCGCGGGGCTGCTCGTCACCGAGGCCGGGGGCGATCCGCTGCTGCGGGTGGTCGAGGTCTCGGTGTCCGACCCGATGGTGCCGGACCGCGGCACCGAGTCCGGTGCGCTGGTGGTGCTCAGCGCGGGCAGCTGGACCGCGGCCGAGCTCTCCGGCATCGCCGAGGCGTGTGTGGACGCCAAGCACGAGGTCGTCGGCATCGTCCTCGCCGGCCCGGTCCGGGCCCGTACGACACGGCCCGCCGGGCCGCCCGCGGAGGCCGCCGCACCGGTGCTCGCGGTCGGTCACGACGCAAGGGGAGGTTCAAGGTGACGACGAGTACATCTTCGGAGTCGTCGGCGGCCGCCCCGCTGCTCGACCTGCACGCACTGGTGGTGGCGGTCCGCAGGCGGCGCCGCCTCTGGGGCTCGATGGCGCTGCTCGGGCTGCTCGTCGGCGCGGCGGTGGCGGTCCTGATGCCGACTCCGCCGACCGCGGTGGCCAAGGTGCTGGTCGCGCACCAGGAGGACCAGCCGAACGATCCCGGAACGCTGATCCGTACCGATGTCGCGCTGCTGCAGACCACGCGGATCGCCGACCAGGCCCTGCGGTCCCTCGACTCCCGTGAGAAGCCCGAGGACTTCATGCGGGACTACACGGGCGTCGGGCTGACCAACAACCTGATGCAGATCACGGTGACGGCCGACAGCGACGCGGAAGCGGTGTCCCGCGCCAAGGCGCTGGCCGACGCGTTCGTCGCGGACCATGTGAAGCGGATCCAGGCGGCCGCGGACGCCGAGTCCAAGGCGCTGCTCGACCAGCGGGACCGCATGCAGACCGAACTCGCCCAGGTCAACAAGGCGATCGGGAAGGGCACTCCGGAGAGCGGGCCGGGCACCTCGGCGAACCTGGAGTCGCTCTTCGCCCGGCGGGCCGAACTCACCTCGCGGATCACCGATTTCGCCCAGCGTGCCGCGGAGGCACGCGTCGGCACGCCTCAACTGGTCGCCGGCACACAGATCGTGGACGCGCCGCGCGCGGTGAAGCACTCCTTGCCGAAGACGGCCGCCACCGACGCCGCGATCGGGCTGGTCCTCGGTCTCGTCCTCGGGCTCGCGGCGGCCGCGGTCGGCACGGTGGTGGCGGACCGCCCCGTGCTGCGCCGGGACATCGCGGCGAACCTCGGCGCGTCGGTGATCGCGGAGCTGCCGCGCCGGACGCCCCCGCTGTGGGGGCGCCGACGGGTCCGGGCGGCACGCGAACGGCTCACCACGTCCCTGGCCCGCACCGTGCGCGGATCCGCCGATCCGGTGTCGCTGCTCGAACTGGGCTGTGCGCGCGGCGCGAGCGTGATCGCCCTGGACCTCGCCCGGGCCCTGGCAGCGGACGGACCGGTGGCCGTCGTCGACGGTCTGCCCGGACGGCAGCTCGCCGGCCGGCGGCCGAGGCCGGGAGACCCGGCCGTGGTCAGCGGCGAGCGTGCCGCCGACATGCCCCCGCAGGAACGCCGGCTCGGTGTCGGCTCGGTGGCGCCCGGCACGGCGTGGACGGACCTGCAGTACCTCGGCACGCAGACGGTGCTCGTCGTGCGTGCCGGGCACGGAAGCGCCGCATGGCTGCACACGGTGGCGCGGCAGCTCGCGGACCAGCGCATCCCGGTGATCGGAGTGGTGCTGATCGACCCCGACCGGCGTGACCGGACCGACGGCACGCTGTGGGACGGGCTGCACACCGCGCTGCGCGGGCACAACGAGCGGTCGGCCCGGCAGAACGTGGCGGGCCAGCGGCGGACGGAGCGGCTGCCGATGTGGGCGGCACGCGTCCCCGAGAGCGACCAGGAGGCGCGGTAGACATGTGTGGCGTCGCAGGGACCTACCGATGGCCGGACGGCAAGGCCGTGGCCGACCGGCTCACCGACATCCTCGCCCACCGCGGTCCGGACGGGGCGGGCCGCTACAGCCACCCCGTCGGCGACGGCGAGGTGCACCTCGGACACCGCCGGCTGGCCATCGTCGACCTGTCCGAGACCGGGGCCCAGCCGATGGCCTCGGACGGCCTCGTCCTGACGTACAACGGAGAGCTGTACAACGCGCCCGAGCTGCGTGCCGAACTGGCCGCCGCCGGGGTGCGCTTCCGCGGTACCTCCGACACCGAGGTGGTGCTGGAGGCCTGGCGTCGCTGGGGCACGGACTGTCTGCCCCGGCTGCGCGGCATGTTCGCGTTCGGGATCTTCGACGAGCGCACCGGGGAGCTGGTGCTCGCCCGTGACCAGCTCGGCATCAAGCCGCTGTTCCTGCTCCGGCGCGGCGAGGGCCTGGTGTTCGCCTCCGAGCTCAAGGCGCTGGCGGCCGTGACCGGCGGTTCGCTGGAGGTGGACCACGGGGCGCTGGTCGCGTCGCTGCTGTACTACTGGGTGCCGGACTCGCGGTGCGCGTTCCGCGAGGCGGAGAAGCTGCCGCCGGGGAGCTGGCTGCGGTGCCGGCCCGACGGCCGGGTGGAGCGCGGCCGTTACTGGCATCTGAAGGACGTCGCCGCCGAGGGCCAGGAGCGGATCCGCAGCGGCGAACAGCCCGATCTGGCCGCCGTCGTGGAGGAGTCGACCCGGCGGCACATGCTCTCCGACGTCCCCGTGGCGACCTTCCTCTCCGGCGGTCTCGACTCCAGTTACCTGACCGCGCTCGCGGCCCGCCACCAGCCCGGCATCTCCGCCTACACGATCGGGTTCCGCGCCGAGGACGCCAGGTTCGAGGCGATGCCGGACGACCTGCGCTACGCCCGGCAGGTGGCCGAACGGTTCGGCGTCGACCTGCACGAGATCGAGATCGCTCCGAACGTGCTCGACCTGCTGCCGCAGATGACGTACGCCCTGGACGAGCCGATCGGCGACCCGGCCGCGATCAACACGTTCCTGATCTGCTCGGCCGCCCGGGAGGCCGGGGTCAAGGTGATGCTCTCGGGGATGGGTGCCGACGAGCTGTTCGCCGGGTACCGCAAGCACCTGGCCAACCTGCTCGCGCTGCGCTACCAGCGCGTCCCGCGTCCCCTGCGGCGCGGCCTGTCCGGGGTCGTGGACCGGCTGCCGGTCGCGACGGCCCGCCGGGGTTACCGGTCGGTGCGCTTCGCGAAGCGGTTCCTGTCCTTCGCCGACCTGCCGGAGGAGACCGCGTTCCGGCGCAGCTACACCATGTACGACCAGGCCGAGCTGCTCGCCCTGGTCGATCCGGACCTGGCCGGGACGGTCGACGACGTGCTGACCGAGCACGCGGACGTCTACCGGGACAACGAACTCGACGACTTCGTCAACCGCATGTGCCTGGGTGACGCCCGGATGTTCCTGCCGGGCCTGAACCTCGCCTACACGGACCGGTCGAGCATGGCCGCCTCCACCGAGGTGCGGGTGCCGTACGTGGACGTCGAGGTGGTCAGGGCGGCCTTCGCGGTGCCCGGTGACCGCAAGATCGTCGGACGGCAGGGCAAGGCCGTCCTCAAGGAGGCCGCCGCCTCGGTCCTGCCGCGGGAGATCGTCTACCGGCCGAAGGGCCTGTTCAGCGCCCCGCTGCGGGCCTGGATGAGCAGGGATCTGGCCCCGCTGGTGCGCGAGGTGGTCAATGACGGCGTGCTCGTCCGTTCGGGGCTGCTGCGCCGCGACGCGCTGGCGCGCATGGTCGCCGAGGACGCCGCCGGGCAGCGGGACTTCTCCAAGCACCTCTGGCATGTGCTGACCCTCGAGTACTGGTACCGCGACGCGACCTCCGGGTCCGGCCAGCACACTCGCTCGGCGGCGTAGAAGGCAGTTCTGAAACAAGGGGACTTCGCGTGAAACAGGTTGTGCAGAACTACAAGAGCGGCGAGCTTGCGGTGCTCGACGTGCCGGTGCCGGGGTGCAAGCCGGGCGGTGTGCTGGTCCGCACCGCCTACTCGCTGATATCCACCGGGACCGAGCTCATGAAGGTGTCCGAGGCCGGCATGTCGATGCTGGGCAAGGCCCGCTCCCGGCCGGATCAGGTGGCCAAGGTCATGCAGAGCGTGGCCACCAACGGGGTGCCCGCCACATATCGCAAGGTGATGGGCAAGCTGGACTCCTACACGCCGCTGGGCTACTCGCTGTGCGGGGTGGTCGAGCAGGTCGGCGCCGGGATCGACGACGTGAAGGCCGGCGACGTCGTGGCCTGCGCCGGCAACGAGCACGCGCTGCACGCCGAACTCAACTGGGTTCCGAGAAACCTCTACACCCCGGTACCGGACGGCCTCGCGCCGCGGCACGCGGCCTTCGGCACCGTCGGGTCGATCGCGATGCAGGGCGTCCGCCAGGGCGCGCCGCAGCTCGGCGAGGTGGCGCTGGTCATCGGCCTCGGGCTGATCGGGCAGCTGGTGGCGCAGCTCCTCACCGCCGCGGGGGTCCGCGTCGTGGGGGCCGACCCCGACCCGGCGCGCTGCGAACTCGCCGAGCGCCTGGGCGCGGCGGCGTGCGGCGATCCCGCGTCCGCGGCCGTGGAGGCCGCCGTCGCCGAGCTCACCGACGGTCACGGCGTGGACCAGGTGTACCTGGCCGCCGGCGGTGGCAGCAACCAGCCCGTCGAGCTGGCCGCGCGGCTCTGCCGGGACCGCGGCCGGGTCGTCGACATCGGCAAGTGCCGCCTCGACCTGCCGTGGAACGCGTACTACGAGAAGGAGCTCGACGTCCGGTTCTCCCGCAGCTACGGCCCCGGGCGCTACGACCCGGAGTACGAGCTCGAAGGGCGGGACTACCCGATCGGTTACGTGCGCTGGACCGAGCGCCGCAACCTGGCGTGCTTCCTCGATCTCCTCGCCCGCGACCGTGTCGACGTGGAGCCCCTGGTCTCCCACGTCGCCGACTTCGACGACGCCGTCGAGACCTACGGGCGACTGAAGGACGGCGAACTGAAGGCCGTGGCCGTGCTGTTCCGGTACCCCGGGCAGAAGGAGGAGGCGGAGCCGGCGGAGGCACCGGTGGTGGCGGTGCCCGCGGTGCGACGCGGCGGCGCGGCACCCTCTCCGGCCCGGTCCGCCGGGACACCGGTGCGGCTGGCGTTCGTCGGCGCGGGGAACTACGCGACGTCGATGCTGCTGCCGCACCTGGCGCAGCGCGACGGCGTCGAGCTGTCGACCGTCGTCACCACCACGGCGCTGTCCGCGGCCAACGCGCAGCGGAAGTTCGGTTTCGCCGGGGCGACCACCGATCTCGACGCCGTGCTCGGCGACAAGTCCGTCGACGCGGTGTTCGTCGTCACCCGGCACAGTTCGCACGCCGAACTGACCCGCCGGGCGCTGCTCGCCGGCAAGACCGTGTTCGTGGAGAAGCCCCTGGCCCTCACCGAGGAGGAGCTGGCCGGCGTGCTCGCGGCGGTCGAGGAGTCCGGCAACGACCGGCTGCAGGTGGGTTTCAACCGGCGCTTCGCCCCGCTGCTGCAGGAGGCGAAGAGCCGGTTCGGTGCCCGGACCGGTCCGGCGAGCCTGCGCTACCTGGTCAACGCGGGCCGGCTGCAGCAGGGCAGCTGGTACCTCCAGCAGGGCACCGAGGGCTCGCGCTTCGCCGGTGAGGGCGGGCACTTCATCGACACGGCGAGCTGGCTGCTGGAGGCCGACCCGGTCTCGGTGTACGCGGCCGCCCCGTCCGGCAACGAGGACCTCCAGGTGGTGCTGCACTACCCGGACGGGTCCACCGCCACCATCAGCTACGTCACCACCGGCGCGCCCGGCTTCCCGAAGGAGACGCTGGACCTGGTCGCGGACGGCAGGGTGCTGCGGCTCGACGACTTCGTCCGTGCCTCGGTCTACGGCCGCAAGCGCTGGGTCAGTTCACGGCTGCCCAAGGCCCGGGACAAGGGCCAGTCCGCGGAACTTGCCGCGTTCATCAAGGCCGTCAGGACCGGCGGCCCGATGCCGGTGCCGCTGGAGTCGCTGGTCGCCACCACGGCGGCCACCCTCGCGGTACGGGCCGGTCTGGCCGGCGGCGTGCCGGTGACGCTGGCGGGCGCTCGATGACCATGAGCGCGGGCTGGTACCTGCGCCGGCTGTCCCGGATGGGGCCGCGGGAGGTCGGCGGCCGGGCGGGCGACGCGGCGCGCAGACGGCGGTGGCGTGCGGCGCCCCCCGACTGCCCGGACGTGACCGGCGCCCGGTTCACCGCCTCGCTGCCCGCGGGGACGCTCGCCGAGGTGCCGTCGGACGCCGTGAAGCGTCTGACCGCCGAGGCGGACCGGCTGATGGACGGGCACGCCGAGTTCTTCGGGGTGGGACGCGACGACCTGGCCGACCCGGACTGGTCGTACGACCCGAGGACCGGACGCCGTGCCCCGCAGGTGTACGCCTTCGACGTGCCGTACCGGGACGAGGAGGCGGTCGGGGACATCAAGCAGATCTGGGAGCCGTCCCGGCACCAGTACCTCACCGTGCTCGCCGCCGCCTACGCGGTCACCGGGGACGAGCGGTACGCCGAGCGGGTGGCCGCGCACCTGCGGTCGTGGTGGGCGGCCAACCCACCGCTGCGTGGCGTGCACTGGACCAGCGGCATCGAGCTGGGCATCCGCCTGCTGTCCTGGGTGTGGATCCGCCGGCTGCTCGACGGCTGGCCGGGCGCGGCCGGGCTGTTCGAGGACAACCCGGTGGCGCTCCGCCAGATCTGGCACCACCAGCGCTGGCTGGCCGCCTTCCCCAGCAGGGGGTCCTCGGCGAACAACCACGTCATCGCCGAGACGGCCGGACAGTTCGCGGCGGCCTGCGCGTTCGGCTGGTTCCCGTCCTCCGCGCGCTGGCGGACCGACGCCCTGCGGTCGCTGGAGCGGCAGTTGAGGGCGAACACCTTCGGCTCCGGTCTCAACCGCGAGCTGGCCACCGAGTACCACGGTCTGGTGCTGGAGCTCGGCCTGGCCGCGGTGGCCGAGGCGGATGCCGCCGGTGTGCCGGTCCCCGGGTCGGTCCGGCTGGTGCTGCTGCGGATGACCGACGCGCTCGCGGCCGTCGTGGACAACCGGCTGCGGCCGCCGCGTCAGGGGGACGCGGACGACGGGCACGGGCTGGTCGTGGACGGCACGGGCACCGACCGCTGGGCCTCGCTGCTGGCCACCGGGGACGCCCTGTTCGGCCGGCTCGCCTGGTGGCCCGAGGTGACCGGTACCGATGTGCGCACCCCGCTGCTGGCCGCGCTCGTGCGGCCGTACCTGGGGAGCGGCGCGGCTCCGGCCGTCTCCCGCCCGGCGAGCCGGCCGGCCCACTTCGCCGACGCGGGCATGACGATCCTGCGGGGTCCGGAGGAGATCTGGTGCCGCTGCGACGGTGGTCCGCACGGTTTCCTGTCCATCGCCGCGCACGCCCACGCGGACGCCCTGTCCGTGGAGGTCCGGCACGACGGGGTCGACGTGCTCGCCGACCCGGGGACGTTCTGCTACCACGGGCAGCCCGCGTGGCGGCGGTACTTCCGGTCGACGCTCGGCCACAACACCCTGCAGCTGGACGACGCCGACCAGTCCGTCTCCGGCGGTCCGTTCCTGTGGACCAGGCAGGCCCGCAGCCGGGTGCTGGCCGCGGACCCCTCCGGGGACGACGTGGCCCGCTGGAGCGCCGAGCACGACGGCTATCAGCGCACCGTGCACCGTCGCCGGGTGGAACTGACGTCCGCGAGCCGGGAGTTGAGGATCGTCGACGAGGTGCGCGGCACGGGCCGCGCCGCGCGTCTGGCGTTCCACCTCGGCCCGGCGATCGGCGTGGAGCTGACGGGGAACCGGGCGGTGCTCACCTGGACCAGGGACGGCGAGGACCGCTCCGCGGCGCTCGACCTGCCCGGCGGGCTGAGCTGGCGCGCACATCGCGGCGAGAGCGATCCGCCGCTCGGCTGGTACTCCGCGGGCTTCGGGCGCAAGGAGCCCGCGACCACGCTGGTCGGCACCGGATTCGCCGACGGTACGGCGGAGTTCACCACCGTACTCAGGTTCCACGGTTAGGGAGGACGCTTGGTGATCAAGTGGCGGCACCGGGCGTTGCCGGCTGCACTGCTGGCACTGACCCTGTCGGCGGCGACCGGCTGCGACAGCACGCCGGGCGCGCGGCCGAAGCCGACCGCTGCGCCGTCCACGTCCGTGGCACGGGTGTGCGCCGAGCCGGCGGCCGGGCCGGCGAAGGCGCCGGCGGGCGCGGTGACGGTCGACCCCTCGGTCGCCGGTGACCTGGCCGCGAAGACCAAGAGGAGCCCCCCGAACACCACGTTCTGGCTCCGTCCGGGCAAACACCGTCTGGATCCGGACCGATTCGCCCAGGTCATCCCCAAGAAGGGGGACACCTATCTCGGTGCGCCGGGCGCGGTGCTCGACGGCCGCAAGACCAATCGGTACGCGTTCGGCGGCGGCGCCCGCGACGTCACCATCCGCTATCTGACCGTGCAGGGCTTCGTCGCGCCGCGCGACGAGGGCGTGGTCAACCACGACTCGGCCGACGGATGGGTGATCGAGCACGCGACGATCCAGGACAACTCCGGCGCCGGGCTGATGGCCGGCGTCCGCCAGCAGGTCCGCGACAGCTGCCTGCGCGACAACGGTCAGTACGGCATGAACGCGTACAAGGACACCGGCCTCAGCGGCCTGGTGGTCGAGGGCAACGAGATCGTGGGCAACAACACGGGCGACTGGGAGCGGCGTCAGCCGGGCTGCGGCTGCACCGGGGGCGTGAAGTTCTGGGAGGTCGACGGCGCCGACATACGCGGCAACTGGGTGCACGACAACCGGGGTACCGGGCTGTGGGCGGACACCGACAACAACGACTTCCTCATCGAGGACAACGTGCTCGAGGACAACGACGGTGCCGCGCTGATCTACGAGACCAGCTACAACGCGATCATCCGGAAGAACATGTTCCGGCGGAACAACTGGGTCGAGGGCCGCAAGTACGCCGACCGGGGCGACAGCTTCCCGTTCGCGACCGTCTACCTGTCGGAGTCCGGCGGCGAACCACGGGTCCCCGCCCGCACCGACAAGATCGACATCTACCGGAACGTGCTGGAGGACAACTGGTCCGGGATCACCCTGTGGGAGAACGCCGACCGGTTCTGCAACAGCCCGGCCAACACCTCGTCCGGGGACTGCACCCTGCTCGTGAAGGACACCCACCGCTGCGCGCAGCCGGCGATCGCGAAGACGCCGCTCTACGACGACTGCCGGTGGAAGACCCAGCGGGTGGACATCCACGGCAACCGTTTCACGCTGGACAAGTCCGCCGTGGACTGCACGGTCAAGTGCGACCGCATGGCCGTGCTGGCCAACTACGGCACCTACCCGGACTGGTCGCCGTACCAGGGCGAGCGGGTCGCCGAGGCGATCACCGGCAAGCAGCACAACCGCTGGCACGACAACGTCTACGTCGGGCCCTGGAAGTTCGTCGCCCACGACCCGAGCCGGATCCTCGACTCCGGCCAGTGGCAGGGCGCGCCGTACGGGCAGGACGCGGGCAGCACCTTCCGCGCACAGGACGGTGACTGAGATGCGCAACGACCACACGTCGAAGACCGTCGCGACGGTCTGGGGGCTGCTGATCCTCAACACCCTCGGCTCCACCGGGGCGAAGACCATCATTCCGCTGCCGCGTTCCCTCATCCAGATGGTCACCATGGGCGCGCTGGTCGCCGCGTTCGCGCTGGCGCTCCTGGTCAATCTCCGGCTGCGCATCCGGCCCAGCGCCTTCGTGTTCCTGCTCACCCTGCTGCTGGTGTCGAGCGTGATCTCCAGCGCGCACCTGGAGTCCGGGTTCGGCGCGCTGTTCCGGTGCGCCCGACTGGCCCTGTTCGTCGGCACGCTGTGGCTGCTCAGCCGCTGGTGGGACGGCAGCCTGACGTTCGTCCGGCACCACATCCGGATGTACCTGGCGGTGCTCGGGTCGGTGGCCGCGGGCGCGATCGTCTCCCCCGGCGCCGCTCTGCCCGACCTCTACGGCGGACGGCTGGTCGGCGCGTTGTGGCCGCTGACGCCGCCGCAGATCGGCCAGTACGCCGCGGTGATCATCGGGCTCACCGTGCTGCTCCTCCTGGGCCGCCGGACCGACCGGACCAGCGCGGCGCTGGTCATCGTCCCGTCACTCGTCCTGCTCGCCCTGACCCACACCCGCACGGCCACGCTCGGCCTGCTCATCGGGCTGGCGCTGGCGATCGGCTCGCTCATGCTGACCAGCGCCGCCGCCCGGCGGTTCTTCGCCTGGGCGGTGCTGGTCGCCGCGGTGGCCGCGGTGGGGTTCGCCTCCGCGCTGCAGGCGTGGTTCCTGCGCGGGCAGAGCCAGGAGAACTTCAGCAGCCTCACCGGCCGGGCCAAGGTCTGGGAAGCCCTGCTGGCGGCACCCCGGACGACCTTGGAGTACGTGTTCGGCGCGGGCCTGGGCGACAAGTCGTTCGGCGGGCTGCCGATCGACAACAGCTGGCTGGCCGTCTACTACGAGCAGGGGATCACCGGCGTCGCCCTGGTGGCGGCGATCGTCGTCGTGCTGGGCGGTGTCGCCCTGCTGCGTCCGCCGTCGCTGTCGAGGGCCTGCGCGATCTTCCTGATCAGCTACTGCGCGATGGCGTCGTACACCGAGGCCGGGCTGGGCGACGCCTCGCCGTACCTGCTGCACCTGGCCGTCGCCGCCTCGCTGCTGGCGGCACCCGCCGAAGCGGCTCCCCTCCCGGCGCCCGGGATCCCCCGGCGGCGCGTCCCGCGCTGGGCCCAACGAACGGAGGTGGGCTGAGCATGCGCGTCCTCGTGGTGCACAACCGCTACGCCTCGGCGCAGCCGAGCGGGGAGAACAAGGTCGTCGACCAGGAGGTGGCGCTGCTGCGCGAGGCCGGTCACCGGGTCGAGGTGTTCGAGCGGCGCAGCGACGACATCGCCGACCGGTCCCTGCTGGGCAAGGCCGCGATACCGCTGCTGGTGCCGTGGAACCCGGGGGTCCGCACGGAGCTCGCCGCGAGGCTGCGCACCGGACGGCCGGACGTGGTCCACGTCCACAACGTCTTCCCGCTCCTGTCGCCCGCGGTGCTGGCCGCCTGCGCCGACGCCGGTGTGCCCGCCGTCGCCACGCTGCACAACTACACCCAGGTCTGCCCGCCCGGCACCCTGCAGCGGGACGGAAAGCCGTGCACCGAGTGCGTCGGGGCCACGCCGCTGCCCGCCGTCCGGCACGGCTGCTACCGCAACTCCCGGCTGGCGACGGTGCCGCTCGCGGTCAGTCTGTCCGTCAACCGGCGGCGGTGGTGGTCCGGCGTGGAACGGTTCTTCTGCATCTCCGCGGCCCAGCGCGACGTGCTGGTGCGGTCGGGGATGCCGGCCGAACGGCTCGCGGTGAAGCACAACTTCGTGCCCGATCCGGGCACGCGCCGGACGGACGCCGGTGAGCACGTGCTCTATCTCGGCCGGCTCGCGGAGGCCAAGGGCGTACGGCTGCTCATGACCGCGTGGGACGAACTCGCCGCCGACGGCGGGGTCGGCGTCCCGCTCGTGATCGCCGGGACGGGGCCGCTGGAGCCGGAGGTGACCGCCTGGGCGGCGGGCCGGGACGACGTCCGCTACGTCGGCCTCTACGACACGGCCGAGTGCCGGCGGGCCATCGCGCGGTCGGTCGCCGTGGTGGCTCCCTCGACGTGGCTGGAGGCGTTCGGCCTGGTGGTCGTGGAGGCGATGGCGGCCGGGGTCCCGACCGTCGCCGCCGGTCACGGCGCGTTCGTCGAACTCGTCGAGGACGGGGTGACCGGGCTGCTGCACCGCCCGGGTGAGACCGCCTCGCTCGCGTCCTGCCTGCGCCGGATCACGACCGGGCGGGACCGCAACCAGGAGATGGGCCAGGCGGCCCGGCGCCGGTACGAGCTGGGATTCAGCCCGGCCGTCGGCCTCGAACGCCTGGTGGAGGGGTACCGCACCGCGATCGCGGGTCGGTCCGGCGACGGGGACGGCCCGCCGCCGGTAGGGGATGAAAGTACTGGCTCGTCACGGGTGCGCCCGCGGCGGGCGGGATGGGGGCAGTAGATGACACGATGCCGACTCTGCGGCTCGGCGGCGCTGGCGAGCGTCGTCGACCTGGGGGCGACCCCGCCGTGCGAGAGCTTCCTCGCCGCGGACCGACTGGACCAGCCGGAGCCCGCGTACCCGCTGCACCTGCGGGTCTGCACCGACTGCTGGCTGGCGCAGATCCCTCCGCTGATCACGCCGGAGGAGACGTTCAGCGAGTACGCGTACTTCTCGTCCTTCTCCACCTCCTGGGTGGAGCACGCGCGCACGTTCGTCGCCGACGCCGTCGAGCGGGTGGGGCTCGGCTCCGACGCCTTCGTGGTCGAGGTCGCGAGCAACGACGGGTACCTGCTGAAGCACGTGGTGGACCGGGGGATCCGCTGCCTCGGCATCGAGCCGTCGGTGAACGTCGGCGCCACGGCGCGGGACGCCGGTGTGCCCACGCTCACGGAGTTCCTGTCCCCCGGCACCGGCGCGGCCGTCCGCGCCGAGCACGGCCCGGCGGACCTCGTCGTGGCCAACAACGTGTACGCGCACATCCCCGACGTGGTCGGGTTCACCCAGGGGCTGCGCGCCCTGGTCGCCGACGACGGCTGGGTCTCCGTCGAGGTGCAGCACCTGCTGACCCTGATCGAGGAGAACCAGTACGACACGATCTACCACGAGCACTTCCAGTACTACACGGTCGCGTCGGCGATCCGGGCGCTGGCGAGCGGTGGACTCACCCTCGTGGACGTCGAGTTGCTTCCCACGCACGGCGGCTCCATCCGGCTGTGGGCCCGGCCCGCCGAGGTGGCCGGCGAGCCCTCCGCCCGCGTGGCCGACGTGCTGGACCGGGAGAAGGCCGCCGGACTGCGGGAACTGTCCGGGTACACCGAGTTCTCCGCCCGGGTGGCGAAGGTGCGCCGGGACCTGCTGCGGTTCCTCATCGACGCGGCCGAGCGCGGTGAGACGGTCGTCGGCTACGGCGCCCCCGGCAAGGGCAACACCCTGCTCAACCACTGCGGCATCCGCCCCGACCTGCTGGCGTACACGGTCGACCGCAACCCGTACAAGCACGGCAGGTTCACCCCGGGCACCCGCATCCCGATCCTGCCGCCCGAGCGGATCGCCGCCGACCGGCCCGACTACGTCCTCGTCCTCCCCTGGAACCTGCGGACCGAGCTGGTCGAGCAGCTGTCCTTCGTGCACGAGTGGGGCGGCCGTCTTGTCTTTCCCATCCCGGAACTGAGCATCGTCGAGGTGACGTCATGAAGGTCGTGCTGTTCTGCGGCGGTTACGGGATGCGGATGCGCAACGGAACCTCCGACGACGTGCCCAAGCCGATGGCGATGGTCGGCCCGAGACCCCTGATCTGGCACGTCATGCGCTACTACGCGCACTTCGGGCACACGGAGTTCATCCTCTGCCTCGGATACGGGGCCCACCACATCAAGGACTTCTTCCTCAACTACGAGGAGACGACGTCCAACGACTTCGTACTGCGCGGCGGGCGGCCCGAGTTGCTGTCCACCGACATCGCCGACTGGACGATCACGTTCGCGCAGACCGGCATCGAGTCACCGATCGGCGAGCGGCTGCGCCGGGTGCGCCACCACCTGGACGGCGACGAGATGTTCCTCGCCAACTACGCCGACGTGCTCACCGACGCTCCGCTGCCGGAGATGATCGACCGGTTCGCCGCGCGGGACGCCGGCGCGTCGATGATGGTGGTGCCGCCGCAGTCCTCGTTCCACTGCGTGGACCTCGGCGAGGACGGCCTGGTGGGAGGCATCACCGCGGTGAGCGACATGCCGCTGTGGGAGAACGGCGGCTACTTCGTGCTCCGCCAGGAGGTCTTCGACCACATACCGGAGAACGGCGACCTGGTCGCCGACGGCTGCGCCCAACTGGCCAAGCGCGGACGGCTGGTGGCGCACCAGCACCGCGGTTTCTGGAAGCCGACCGACACCGTGAAGGAACGGGCCGCGCTCGACGACGCCTACGCCCGGGGCGACCGCCCCTGGGCCGTGTGGGAGCGGGACGGCGCGGGCGCCGGGGCGAGGACCGCGTGATCCGGCTCGGGGCCGGGTCCCTGGAGAGGGTCGTCGCGGTGGGCGCGCACTGCGACGACATCGCCATCGGCGCCGGCGGCACGCTGCTGACGCTGTGCCGCGCGCGGCCGGGCGTCCGTGTCGACGCGCTGGTGCTCTCCGGCGGCGGCGAGCGGGAGCAGGAGGAACGCTCCGCGCTCGCCGCCTTCTGCCCGGGTGCCGACCTGCGGGTGACCGTCCACAAGCTGCCGGACGGCCGGCTTCCCGCGCACTGGGACGAGGCCAAGGCCGCGGTCGAGGAACTGCGCGCCGGGACGGAGCCGGATCTCGTGCTGGCCCCCCGCACCGACGACGCGCACCAGGACCACCGCGGCCTGGCGCGGCTGATGACCACCGCGTTCCGCGACCACCTCGTGCTCGGCTACGAGATCGTCAAGTGGGACGGCGACCTCGGCCGTCCGCCGGCCTACCAGCCGCTGTCGCCGGAGACCGCCGAGGAGAAGGTGCGGCTGCTGGAGGAGCACTACCCCTCACAGCGGCACCGGCCCTGGTACGACCGGGAGGCCTTCCTCGGGCTGGCCCGGATCCGCGGTATCGAATGCAACGCGCGTTACGCCGAGGCGTTCGCCGTCACCAAACTCACGCTCAATCTGGGGGGATGAACCTTGCGCGTACTGCTGACCGGACACCAGGGCTACCTGGGCACCGTGATGGCCCCGGTACTGTCGGCCGCCGGACACGAGGTCGTCGGTCTCGACGCCGGCCTCTTCGCCGACTGCGTGCTGGGCCCGTCGCCCGCCGACCCCCCGGGGCACCGGGTGGACCTGCGCGACGTCTCGGCCGAACACCTGGCCGGGGTGGACGCGGTGATCCACCTGGCCGCGCTCTCCAACGACCCGCTCGGATCGCTGGCACCCGAACTCACCTACGACATCAACCACCACGCGTCCGTACGGCTGGCCCGGCTGGCCCGCGACGCCGGGGTGCGACGCTTCCTGTACGCGTCCACCTGCTCGGTCTACGGCGCCGCCGGCGGCGACGGGCTGGTCTCCGAGGACGCCCCGCTGCGCCCGGTGACCCCGTACGCGGAGTCCAAGGTGCGGGTCGAGGACGATCTGCACGAGCTCGCCGACGGCGACTTCACCCCGGTGTTCATGCGCAACGCCACCGCCTTCGGTTTCTCGCCCAGGCTGCGCGCCGACATCGTGCTGAACAACCTGGTGGGGCACGCCCTGCTCTCCGGTGAGGTGCTCGTGCTCTCCGACGGCACCCCCTGGCGCCCGCTGGTGCACGCCGCGGACATCGCGCGGGCCTTCACGGCCGCGCTGACCGCGCCGCGCGAGGCCGTGCACGACCTGGCGTTCAACATCGGCAGCGAGGTCAACAACGTCACGGTCGCCGAGATCGCCGAGCAGGTCGCCGAGGCGGTGACCGGCTCCAAGGTGGTGATCACCGGCGAGAACGGCGCCGATCCGCGCTCGTACCGGGTGGACTTCTCCCGGTTCCGCGCCGCCGTGCCCGGCTTCGACTGCGAGTGGACGGTGAAGCGGGGCGCGCTCGAACTCGCCGACGCCTACCGGGAACACGGGCTGACCCAGGAGGACTTCGAGCGCCGCTTCACCCGGCTGGCCGTGCTGCGCGCGGCCTCCGACGCCGGCGCGGTCGACGACACCCTGCGGTGGAAGCGATGACCACGCCCGGCGAGGAGATGCACGCACTGGTGGAGCGGCTGTACCCGCTCTGCCGGAGCATCACCGGCGACGGGGTGCGCGCCACCCTGGAGATCGTCGGTGAGTACATCCCGCTGCAGGTGCACGAGGTGCCGACCGGGACCGAGGTCCTCGACTGGACGGTGCCGCAGGAGTGGAACATCCGGGACGCGTACGTCGCCGACTCCGCCGGCAGGCGGGTCGTCGACTTCGCCGCGTCCAGCCTGCACGTGCTCGGCTACAGCGTGCCGGTGTCGGCGACCATGCCGCTGGCCGACCTCCGCCCACACCTGCACACCCTGCCCGACCAGCCGGGCTTGGTGCCCTACCGCACCAGCTACTACAAACCGGAGTGGGGCTTCTGTCTGGCGCAGGAGACCCTGGACGCGCTGCCCGAGGGCGAGTACGAGGTCCGTATCGACTCCACCCTCGCGGACGGGCACCTGACCTACGCCGAGCACGTGGTCCCCGGCCGGGTTCCCGACGAGGTGATCGTCTCCTGCCACGTCTGCCACCCGTCGCTGGCCAACGACAACCTCGCCGGCATCGCGGTGGCGACGTTCCTGGCCCGCGCGCTCGCGCGGGAGACGCCCCACTACACCTACCGGTTCATCTTCGCGCCCGGCACCATCGGCGCGATCACCTGGCTGGCCCGCAACGCGGAGCGGGTGGACCGGGTCAAGCACGGACTCGTCCTGGCCTGCGCCGGGGACCGGGGCCGGCTGACGTACAAGCGGAGCAGGCGCGGCGACGCGGAGATCGACCAGGTGCTGCGGCACGTCCTGACCGCCTCCGGACGCCCGCACCGGATCGAGGAGTTCACCCCGTACGGCTATGACGAGCGGCAGTACTGCTCGCCCGGGTTCGATCTCGGTGTGGGCTCGCTCAGCCGGACCCCGTACGCCGGCTACCCCGAGTACCACACCTCGGCCGACAATCCCGGCTTCGTCTCCCCGGAGGCGATGACGGACACCCTCGACGTCTGCCGCGAGGCGTTCGCGGTCCTCGACCGCAACCGCCGGTACCTCAACCTCAGCCCCTACGGCGAACCACAGCTGGGGCGGCGCGGGTTGTACGACTCGCTCGGCGGCCGCAGCGACGCGAAGCAGGCGCAGATGGCCATGCTCTGGGTGCTCAGCCTCTCGGACGGCGAGCACGGTCTGCTGGACGTCGCCGAGCGGTCCGGGCTGCCGTTCGACACCGTCGCCGCCGCGGCCGACGCCCTGTGCGGCGCCGGGCTGATCAAGGCGTGACGCCGATGAGCACGGAGGAGGAGAACCCGACGACGGCGCCGCCGGCCGGATCCGGCCGGCGGGCCCTCGTCGGCCGGCTGTCCTGGGGACTGGCCGACCAGGCGGCGTCCAGCGTGAGCAACTTCGTGGTGGGCATCTACGTGGCCCGCTCGCTGGGGGTGACCGCGTTCGGCGTGTTCAGCCTCGCCTGGGTGACGTACGGCGTGGTGCTCAACGTCTCCCGCGGGCTGGCCACCGATCCGCTCGTGGTCCGCTTCAGCGGTGTGTCGGACGCGTCCTGGCGCGGGGCGGTGTCCCGGTCCACGGGCACCGCGCTCGGCGTCGGCACCGTCCTCGGCGTCGTGTGCCTGGCGGCCGGGCTCGGCGTCGGCGGCCGCGTGGGGCCCGCGTTCGCCGCCCTCGGTGTCATGCTGCCGGGGCTGCTGCTCCAGGACGCCTGGCGGTTCTCGTTCTTCGCCGCCGGCGCCGGACGGAAGGCGTTCGTCAACGACGTCGTGTGGGGCGTCGCCCTCGTGCCGGTCATGGTGGTGGCCGCCCATGTGGACACCGTGGCCGCCTTCGTGCTCGCCTGGGGCGGGTCCGCGACGGTCGCGGGCGCGTACGGCTATTTCCAGTCCGGCATCCGGCCCCGGCTCGGCGAGGCACGCGGATGGCTCCGCGAGCAGCGCGATCTCGGCTACCGGTACCTGGTCGAGAACGTCAGCCTGAGCGGCGCGAGCCAGCTGCGGGCCTACGGGCTCGGCGCGATCGTCGGGGTGAGCGCGGTGGGCGCGGTGCGGGGCGCCGAGCTGCTGCTCGGGCCGTTCCTGGCGGTGCTGATGGGACTCTCCCTGGTCACCGTCCCGGAGGCGGCCCGGGTACTGCGGGAGGCCCCGCACCGGCTGGGCAGGTTCTGTCTCCTCCTCGGCGCAGGGCAGGCCGTAGGCGCGCTGCTGTGGGGCTCGACGCTGCTGCTGATACCCGACCGGACCGGCGAGCTGGCGCTCGGCAACGTCTGGACCTCCTCCTCGCACCTCATCGTGCAGATCACCCTCAGCGTCGCGGGAGCCGGCCTCGGCACCGGCGCCGCGGCCGGACTGCGCGCGCTCGGCGCGGCCCGGCGCAGCCTGCGCTGTCAGCTGTTCGCGTCCGCCTGCTACGTCGGCGGCGGGCTCGGCGGGGCGGTCGTGGCCGGCACGGCCGGCTCGGCCTGGGGCGTCGCCGCCGCGACCGTCGGAGGCTCGGCCGTGTGGTGGCTGCAGCTGCGGTCCGCCCTGCGCGAGCGCCACCGCGAAACCATCCCCGAAGTGAGGACCTCATGACCGACCGACCCAGGCTGAGCGTCGGCCTGCCCGTGTACAACGGTGAGGAGTACCTGTCCGAGTCGCTCGACGCCCTGCTCGGCCAGACGTACGAGGACTTCGAACTGATCATCTCCGACAACGCCTCGACCGACGGAACCCAGGAGATCTGCCGCGAGTACGCCGCGAAGGACGCGCGCATCCGCTACCTCCGGCTGCCGCGCAACATCGGCGCCACGCCCAACCACAACCATGTGCTCGCCGAGTCCCGCGGCGAGCTGTTCAAGTGGGCCTCGCACGACGACCTCTACGGCCGGGACCTGCTGCGGCGCTGTGTGGAAGCGCTGGACGAGCGTCCGGACATGATCCTCGCCCACACCGGCCAGGCGGTCATCGACGGGGACGGCCGGGTGACGGTCCCCTACGAGTACACGCTCGCCACCGACTCGCCGCACGCGCCGGAGCGCTTCCGCAGTCTGCTGTTCGAGCCGGGCGGCGACGACTTCTACGGGGTGTTCCGGACCGACAGGCTGCGCCGGGTGAAGCCGATGGACAGCTACCACCACGCGGACCGCACGTACGTCGCCGAGATCACCCTCCACGGCCCCTTCCACCAGGTGCCCGAGCTGCTGTACTTCCGCCGCGACCACCCGACCCGCGCCGAGCGGGCGAACCCGTCCAAGCGCTCCCGCTGCGTCAACCTGGACCCGCGCCGGGCCGGCCCGCTGCACCCGACGCCCCGGCTGCTCGCCGAGTACGTCTGGGGCTTCGCCTCGGCGATCCGGCGGGCGCCGCTCTCCCCGGCCGACCGCCGCGCCTGCTACGGCCACCTGGCCTCGTGGCTGACCAGCCGGGTCCGGCCGGGCGCCGGCGAGCGGGTCGAGGACCGCGCCCCGGTCGATCCGGCGCTGCTCACGGTCTCCGTCGACGCCCTCGTCGCGGGCCGCGAGGGGAGGCGGGCATGACCTCCGCGGACGGAACCCCGGTGCGCGTCGGGGTGTTCGGCCTGCTCGGCTCCGGCAACCTCGGCAACGACGGATCGCTCGAAGCCCTGCTCGGCCACCTCCGCGCCGCGCACCCTGAGGCGGTCGTGGACGCGCTGTGCGGCGGCCCCGAGGCGGTGACGACCCGGTTCGGCATCCCCGCGACACGGATGCACTGGTATCGCGGGGAGTACCGGACCGCGTCACGCGCGCACGCGATCGCGGGGAAGGCCCTGGGCAAGCTCGTCGACGTCTTCCGCACCGCCGCCTGGGTACGCCGCCACGACGTGGTGATCGTGCCGGGCATGGGCGTCCTGGAGGCGACCCTGCCGCTGCGGCCGTGGGGCTTCCCGTACTCGCTGTTCCTGCTCTGCGCGAGCGGCCGGCTGCTGCGCACCCGGGTGGCGCTGGTCAGCGTCGGCGCCGCGACGATCGCCGACCGGCCGACCCGAGCCCTGGTCCGCTGGTCCGCGCGGCTGGCCGCCTACCGGTCCTACCGGGACACGCAGTCCCGCGACGCGATGCGGACGATGGGCGTGGACACGGCGCGCGACGAGGTCTACCCCGACCTCGCGTTCGCCCTGCCGGCCCAGCGGGCGAGCACGCCCGCGGACCCGTCGGACCCGGCGGGCACGGTCTGCGTCGGCGTCATGGACTTCCACGGCGGCAACGACGATCGCGCCCGGGCCGAGGAGATATACGGGCGCTACCTCGACGCGACGATCCGGTTCGTCCGCGCGCTGGTCGAGGAGGGCAGGGCCGTACGGCTGCTCACCGGTGACGAGTGCGACCGGCCGGTGGTCTCCGCGATCCTCGACGCGGTGGAGTCGCCACTGGTCACCGCGGCCGAGCCGGCCTCGCTGGCCGACCTGATGAAGGAGATGGCGGCCGCCGACGCCGTGATGGCGATCCGCTACCACAACCTGATCTGCGCACTGAAGACCGGGACGCCGGTGCTCGCCCTGAGCTACGCGGCGAAGAGCGACGCGCTCATGACGGAGATGGGCCTCGGCGCGTTCTGCCACCCGGCCCGTGAGGTCGACGCCGACCGGCTGCTGGAGCAGTTCCGGGCGCTGGAGAGGCGCTCCCCGGAGCTGCGGCGGACCCTCGCCGAACGGAACGTGGAGGCCGCCCGGCGGCTTCAGCACCAGTTCGACTCCCTGACCGCGGCCGTGTTCCCCGCGGCCGACCACGCCCACACCCCGCGGAAGGCTCCATGAAGGCCACCGAAGTCCCCGAGATCACCGGCGCGTACCTCTTCGAGCCGAAGCCCTACGCGGACGAACGCGGCTTCTTCTGCCGCACGTTCGACGCCGACGTGGTCCGCTCGGCGGGCCTCGACCCGGACGCCTTCGTCCAGGACAGCCTGTCCCGCTCGGTCCGGGGCGTGCTGCGCGGTCTGCACCTGCGCTCCGGCGCCGGTGAGGCCAAGCTGGTGCGCTGCTCGTCCGGGAGGATCTTCGACGTCGTCGTGGACCTGCGCCCGGACTCGCCCACCTACCTCGGCCGGGCCTTCTTCGAGCTGTCCGGCGAGACACAGGTGACCCTGTACATCCCCGCGGGGTGCGCGCACGGCTTCCAGGCGCTGACCGCGACCGCGGACACCTCGTACAGGATCGACCGCCCGCACGACCCGGCCGAGGACGTGACGATCGCCCACGACGACCCGGAGCTCGCCATTCCGTGGCCGCTGCCGGTCACTTCGATGTCCGAACGGGACCGGGGGGCGCCGAGCCTCGCGCAGGTCCTGAAGCAACAAGAGAGCTGAGGCCGGCGTGCGTACCGAACACACCGAAGAATTCCAGCTGCCCCGCTCACGGCTCGCGAACGAGCGGCTGCACGCCATGGTCCCCGGCGGCGCGCACACCTACGCCAAGGGTGACGACCAGTACCCCGAGAACCTGGCCCCGGTCATCAGCCACGGCAACGGTGCGCACGTGTGGGACATCGACGGCAACCGCTACGTCGAGTACGGGTCCGGGCTGCGCTCGGTCAGCCTCGGCCACGCCCACCCCCGGGTGGTCGAGGCGGTACGGCGGGAGATCGACCGCGGCAGCAACTTCGTCCGCCCGTCCGTCGTCGAGGTCGACGCCGCGGAACGCTTCCTGGCCACGGTGCCGACCGCCGAGATGGTGAAGTTCGCGAAGAACGGCTCCGACGCCACCACCGCCGCGGTACGCCTCGCCCGCGCCGCGACCGGCCGCCCGCGGGTGGCCCTCTGCGCCGACCATCCGTTCTTCTCCGTCGACGACTGGTTCATCGGCACCACGCCGATGTCCGCGGGCATCCCGGCGGAGACCGACGAGCTGACCGTGTCCTTCCCCTACGGGGACCTGGCCGCCACGGAGGAACTGCTCACCCGGTACCAGGACGAGGTCGCCTGCCTGATCCTGGAACCCGCCACCCACGCCGAACCGCCGCCCGGGTACCTCGCGGGCCTGCGCGAACTGGCCGACCGGCACGGCTGCGTACTGATCTTCGACGAGATGATCACCGGCTTCCGCTGGTCCGAGGCGGGCGCCCAGGGTCTGTACGGCGTCGTCCCCGACCTCTCCACGTTCGGCAAGGCGCTGGGCAACGGGTTCGCCGTCTCGGCGCTGGCCGGGCGGCGTGACCTGATGGAGCGGGGCGGGCTGCGCCACTCCGGCGACCGGGTGTTCCTGCTGTCCACCACGCACGGCGCGGAGACGCACTCCCTGGCGGCCGCGATGGCCGTGCAGACCACCTACGTCGAGGAGGGCGTCACCGCCCGGCTGCACGCCCTCGGCGAGCGGCTGGCCGCCGGTGTCCGCGACGCGGCGGCCACCATGGGCGTCGGGGACCACATCGTCGTCCGGGGCCGGGCCAGCAATCTGGTCTTCGCCACCCTCGACGGGAACCGGCAGCCGTCGCAGGAGTACCGCACCCTGTTCCTGCGCCGGCTCCTCGCGGGCGGCGTACTGGCCCCGTCCTTCGTGGTGAGCAGCGCGCTCAGCGACGCCGACATCGACCACACGGTCGACGTGGTGGCCGAGGCGTGCGCGGTCTACCGGAAGGCGCTGGAATCCGCCGACCCCACTCCGTGGCTGGGCGGACGCCCGGTGAGGCCCGTCTTCCGCCGCCTGGCCTGAGCTGACCTGACGGCCCGTCGGCATCTTCTGACGGCCCGGCCGCTCGACCGGCGGCCCGGCAGCCGTTCGGCGGGCCGTGCACGCGCCCCGGCCGGCCCGCACCTCGCCGCTCCGCGCGGGCCGACGCGAGGGTGCGTGGAAGAGCGCATCGCCGCGCCGGGCACGGCCGCCGGGCGCAAGCGCGTCAACGGAGGTTGCGCCGCATGCGGCCCGTCCGTCCGATCGTCCGTCCGATCGTCCTCCCGGTCGACCCCGATCGACCGGGAGGCCCGCACTCCGTCACCTGGGCGAACGATCGCCATGACGGACATGACGGACCGTCATCAATGCCCCCGGCGCACGGCGTCGGCCATCCGGTCGTCCGTCCGGTCGGCTCCTCGACCGGTCATCCGGTCGGCCGTCCGGTCGACCAGCCGGGCGAGCGCCGGTGTCACCGCCAGCGCGGTGCACCAGCCGCCGAGGGCGTCGGTCGGGTAGTGCGCGCCCAGGGCGACCTCCGCCCAGCCCATGGCGCCGCCCGCGGCCGAGGCCGCGGCGAGCACGAGTGACGTACCGGCCGCCCTGCCGAGGGCGGACCGGTCCGCCGCGAGCAGGGCCGCGACGACGGCGAGCGTGGTGGCGAAGGCGGTGTGCCCACTCGGGTAGGACAGGTTGTCGGCGCCGTGGATGGTGCGCCCCACCAGGAACTTGAGCACCGTCGTCGTCACCACGGTGACGCCGGCCCCGGCCAGGACGAACACCGCCGCGCGCGGACGCCGGAGCAGCAGACAGCCGATCAGCGCGGAGGCGACCACCAGCACGGATCCCACGGGTTCCCCCAGGAAGTCCAGGGCCAGCGCGAGATACCGCCAGGGCGGCCCGGCACCGTCCGCCACCGCCTGGATCCGCGCGTCCACCGCGGCGGGCCCGCTGTCACCGGCGAACAGGATCCCGAGCGCGACGACCACCAGGGCGGCGAGGACCGCGACCGTCCCGAGCGGCACTCGCAGCGCCGCGGGCAGCAGCGCGGGCTCCGGCCGGCCGCCCACCCGGCCGTCGCGCCCGGCCGGCGGGCGGTACCCCGGTCCGGGCCCCGGTCGTGCCAGGGGCTCCGGCCGTGACCTGTCGCCACGCCCCTGCCGCCGGGCCGGCGCCCCGTCACCGAAGCCGCCCGCGCCGCGTCCCCTCACCGGGCGCCGGCCGAACCGGACGTCCCGCTCGTGACCGGGACGGGCGAAAGCCCGCGCACTGTCGCAGACCATCCGGCGGATGCGACGCACCTCCCCCTGCTGTCGGGACCGACGGGAGACCACCCGCCACAGCCCCGCCCCCGGGAACCCGCACACGACCGCCGGTCGAGACGGCCGGGATCCCCCGACTCGCCACCCTAACCGACGTGTTGAACCCCCGGCCGGAGTGAACCGGCCGTATGGGGAAACCATGGATCAGCCCCGGGGCACGATCCTGACCAGGAGGAGTAGGGGGGTCTCGTGCCACCATCGTGCGGGCTTGTGACCTCGCCCATGGGTCCGCACAGCCGCTTCCCGACACCCCACCCGGTCCGTCACCCGTGGGTGGACCACTCCGTCGCCGTACCCGGGTGATCGTGCGCAACGCCCAGGGGGACGGAATCGACCTGAGGAAATACCTGGCGCCGATCCTGCACACAGAACCAAGTGGAGGGTGAGACGGCAGCGCCGAAGCCCACACCACACAAAGCGCTGAACTCCGCACAGTACGGATGACTTTCGCCGTAATGTTTCTGTTCATGGAACGCCTGGGCCCTGCAACTCCTCCCGCTGTCAGGAGTGCGACAACCCACGATGCCGTGGTGATCATCCCTGGAATCATGGGAAGCGAACTCGTCGAGGCCGACACAGGACGTGTCCTGTGGGGGATGCGGCAGGCACTCACGTACTCCGCACGCTGGCACCACAGGAGCGGAATGGCGGCGCTGGCCGTCACGGAGGACGAACGGGCCGGGAAGGTCGGCCGGGTCACCGCACGGCGACTGCTCAAGTTCGCGTCGTGGTCTCCGCTGCTGGGCGGGACAGAGCCGTACACCAACCTGGTCCGTGGGCTCCGGCCCGCTGTCGCCGACCCTGCCGCGATCTGTGAGTTCCCGTACGACTGGCGGCTCCCGGTCGCCTTCAACGCCCGCCGACTGGCCGAGGCTGTCGACCGGCATCTGGCGGCCTGGACCGCGCATCCCGCATACGAGGAGGCCCGGCGCCACGCGCCGGAAGGCAGGTCGGCCGAAGTGGTCCTCGTCGCCCATTCCATGGGTGGTCTGCTGGTCCGTGAGCTGACTCGGATACCCGGCGCGGTCGAGCGGGTACGCGCCACGCTCACCCTCGGGACCCCGTTCCACGGCGCGGTGCAAGCCGCGGCGATCCTCAACTCGGGCCGTGGCGCACCCGTACCGTTGCCCCACCGGCAACTGCGCGACCTCGCCCGCACCCTCCCCGGACTGCACGACCTGCTCCCCGCCTACCGCTGTGTCGAAACCGACGACGACATGGTGCCGCTGTCCCCTGCCGACGTCGCGGACCTCGGCGGCGACGCCGAACTCGCCGCGTACTCCCTGGACCGTCTCAGGGCTCTCGGAAACTCACCCCTCCCCGGCCACCGCATGGCCGTGGGGATCGCGCAGCACACCATGCAGAGCCTGCGGCTGCGCTCTGGGGTGGCCACGCCCCAGACATACATGTTCAAGCGGCATGACGACGACGAGATCCAGCGGGACGGGATCGGCCGCCCCCTCAAGGAGGACCTTGGAGGCGACGGCACCGTCTACCGTTACGCCGCGCACGCGGGCGGCGTCGAGGAAATCGCCCTCGCCCAGCGGCACGGCGCCCTGGCAACCTGCGGCGGGGCGATCGACCTCACGCGCGGGCTACTGACCGGGCTGCGCCGGCCGGAGGACCTAGGGCAGCGGCTCGGCCACGGTGAGACCGGTCTTGAGGCCCCTGACCTGGTCAGCCCGGGCGAGGAGTTCGAGTTCACCGTGACCGGCGATGACGACCCCCGCCGGATGAGCTGCGTGGTCCAGGACAGTAGTGCCGCCGACCGGGTCGTCGCGAGCCCGCAGCTGCCACCACGCCGCGACGCCTCCGGTGTGCTGCGGGCCCGGTGCAGACTGCGGGAGCCCGGCCTGTACCGGATCAAGGTGTCCGGCGGTGGCGAAGCAGTGACCCGGCTCATCCTGGCCGCGGCCGAGGACCCGGACATCGGGCACTGACCCGTGCACGAAGACGAGCCGGCGAACCTGCTGTCCTGCGTGCAGGGCTTCGATGTCCACACCGTGCCGCTCGGCAAGTACTTGTGCCAGGAGACGGTCGCCGCCGACGAGGAAGCCGACGCGATCGCCGCGGTCCTCAAGTCGTTCGGCGGCGCTCTCGTCCCCTGGGACGTGAAACCCGAGGAGCGCCATCTGGGCCGGGTCCACACACGGCTCACGACGTGGGCCGCACCTGACGAACTCCGCAACTCGCTTCTGCTGTGGGTCGGTCATGGCTGGTCGAACGGAAGAGACGCCGCCCTGTATGTCAGGGGGCAGGAACCGGACACGAAGGATGCCGAGCTCCACCCCTCGGTCTTCGCCACCCACGTGGCCGAAGCACGTCGGCAGCGCTCCTCCGAAGACCTCTGGGACATTGTCGTCGTCGAGGCCTGCGGTGCCGGACTGTTCGTCAGGAAGGCCCTCGCAGAGTTGGCCCACGGTGAAGAGACGGCGACCCGTGGCCTGCTCCTCATCGGCTCCGGTCGCGACGAAGGTGCGGGACACCTGGGGACCTTCCGGCGAGTTCTGGAGCACATCCTCACCCACGGCTACAGCGATCACGATACGACGATCCCCATCCATGACCTGGGCGCACGTCTCGGCGAGAGCGGCCAGCTCTCCGTATTCCCGCTCAATCTGGGCGGCCTGCCCCCGCTGCGTCGCCGCACGGCCTTCCCCGTGACCGCCTCGATGGAGGTCCACAACCGGTTACGGGAGGCGGTCGACGCGCTTCCGGAGGAGAACCGCGCCCACTTCGCCCGCAAGGGGCTCGGCTCGGAATTCGGCGAGCTGTCCTGGGGTTTCGCCGGACGAACACAGGACCGCGCGGCGATCGCCGGCTGGCTTGCGGAACACCGTTCGGGTCTGCTCGTGGTTACCGGGCGGGCCGGGTGCGGCAAGTCCGCTCTTCTCGGTCATGTGCTGCTGCACGCGAACGCACGGCTCGGTGACCTGCTGCCGCTGCTCTCGAGTGCCGGTCTCGCAGCCGACTCTGGTGACTCCTGCCCCGAGCTGCCCGCCTTCGACCTTGCGCTCCATCTGACCGGGGCCACCGCCCATGACGTCACCGTCCGGCTCGCGGCATTGCTGGGCGCCCGGCCGAGCACGGACGTCCGGCCCCCCGTCGATGAATTCAACGACATGATCGCCGAGCTGCGTTCGAGGTCCGGGCAGGGCCGGCATCACTACACCTTGTTGTTCGACGCCCTCGACGAGGCTCGGGAGCCGTCGTTGCTCGCCGGGCTGCTGCGCGAGCTCAGTAGGCTCCCGGGTATCCGGATGGTCGTCGGGGCCCGCCCTTCGTCGTACGACGCGGCCGACCGCGCCCCGGGTCCCGGCAAGGATCTCCTCGACGCCCTCGGCTCGGACGAGGACCATGTAGACGTGCATTGGTTACGCCGTGACGCGCAGGCCCTTGACACTTACGTCACAAGGCGCCTGGAACAGGCACGTGCCTCCTATCCCGGTCAGCCGGGGACGTTCCCGGATGCCGTCCGCCGCGCCTCCGCACTGATCGTGGATGAAGTCGAGGGTGAGGCAGCCGGCGACACCGGAGGCCGGGACTTCCTGTACGCGGGGCTCGCCGTGCACGAGATCCTTGCCGACCCCGGCCTCCTGCTCGCCCACCGCGCCAGGGAACTCGCCGTACTCCTTCGAGGCGATCACCGCTCGCTGTTCGCAACCGCGGTCCGCCGCCTCCGCACGCACCACGCGCTGGCAGGTCAGTTGCTGGAAGCTCTCGCCCATGCGCAGGGCAGAGGGCTGCCCCGGGCAGGCAGAATCTGGGCTACCGCGGCCGGAGCCCTCGGCGGTACCGGACAAGAACTGGTTACCTCGGACGACATCGACGAGATCCTGAGGACCGCGGCCCCGTACATCATGCTTGACGGCGAGGACGGCCAGAGCGTCCATCGACTCGCCCATCGCACATTCGCGGAGCACTTCACGGCAACGTACGCCACAAGCGACCTGGACGAGCGCCGGCGCAGGGTGACGGAGGCACTCGTACACCTGGCGGACGAGGCTCCCGGGCAACCGCTCAACTGCTATCTGGCCCGCTATCTGTCCGGCCACGCTGCAGCAGCCGGAATACCCGGATGGACCGTACTGGCCGACCACCCCACCGTGCTCGACAGATTGTCGGTGGAAGCCGTCGCTACCGATGCGCTGCGCGCCGTGGGCGGCGCGCGCGGGCTGCCGCCATCTGTCCTCGGTGTACTGGACGCCGCCTATCTGCTGCGGCACTGCGGTCCGGGCGACCGAGTGGGACTGCGGCAGTTCGGTACGGCTCGCGCGGCCGGAATCGCGCCCGTACGTGAGGAGCCGGCCGAGACCGGCCGAGGCGCGGGCTGGCAAGTGTGCTGGGCCCGGTTGCGGCCCCGGCCACCGCGGCTGACGCTGGCCCGCCGACCATATCCGGTCCGCTCCCTCACACCGGTGGCGCGACCGGACGCGAGCACCTTGCTCGCGGGTGTCGACGACGGTGGTGGCCTCCACGTCTGGGACCCCGCGCACGGATACACCGCCATGGCGGCCGAGCAGTTCGCCCGGGGCCCGGTGACAACGGTGACCTCGATTCCCGGCACCGGCCTGCTGGCAACCTGCGGCCACGACAAGCGCATCAGGATCTGGGACGTGTCCTCCGGGCGGCCGCGGCTCGTCCAGGAGGCAGCGAACGGGATGTCGCCGCACACGCTGCACGGATTCCTGCTGCCGCCCGGCGTCGCCGGCCCGGACCTTTCGCCCACCCCCCGGGTCGCTGTAGGAGACTTGGGCGGCGGCATCCGATTCCTCGACCCGCTGACCGGACAGGTCAACCAGTTCTGGTTCCGGAGCCACGACCGCGGACCGGTGTCGGCCCTGACCTCTTTCCATGCATCCGGCGGCACCCTGCTGGCGAGCGCCGCCGGCGACGGTGTACGGGTCTGGGACGCGTACACCGGGCGGCGGGTGGGCACGCTAGTACAACGCGCTGCGGCGACGGCGCGAGCGGTGGTGGCCTTCGGACGAGCCGACGACACCGAGGCGTTGACGCTACTGGCCGGCGGGTGGGACGACGGCAGGGTACGCGTGTGGGAACCGGTCTCCGGCGAGTTGGTCACCGAATTCCGTTCGGACGCCGCCGTATACGCCCTTACCGTACTCACTGCGGCCGATGGCCGTCGCACGCTGCTGGCAGCCGTCGCGCGGAGCGGCGCGGTCCGCGTATGGGACGCGCTCACCGGGCGGCCGGAGGACCTCACGGACCGCACCCCGCTCGTAGCTGATGCGCACGCCCACTCCGCCCGAGGTCTCGCCATCACCGCCTTCGAGGGGCCGGCCGGTGACACACTGCTGGCGTCCGCAGCGGACGATGGCACAGTCAGCGTCTGGAACCCGTATCTTCCGCCAGATCCCGGGCCGAGCGACCTACGGTCGGCCGCAACCGCCAGCCTCATCGTCGCCGCCAACCCGTCATCGGACCAGATCGAACGGCTGTCCACCGCCGACGGGCCGGACGGCGCCCCCCTGCTGCTAGCCCAGTACCGAGCGGGCCGCCTCGCCGCCTTCGACGCCACCACCGGTGAGCCCGCGGCCATGCCCCGCGGTCATCGCCCGGTGGAATCATCGGACGGCCCGACACGGGTCCGCGGACCAGGTGGGCTAACGTTGCACGCCACCTACCGCAGGAGCGAGAAGATCCAGCTCACGGTAGAGGCCACCGGCCTCCCCTATGGCGGTCCCCTCACCGGTCATCGGGACTGGGTCACCGACGTCGTCGAGTTCACCGCATCTGATGGACGGCTGCTGCTCGCATCCTGCGGAGACGGTGACGACCGAACCGTGCGCTTCTGGGACCCCGATCCCGCGGGACCCCGGACGCCGCTTCACACACTCTCGCTGGAGATCCGGTGCCACAGCCTCATGGCGCTCGGCGACGGCCGGATCGCCATCGGCACCGACGAGGGACTACTCGTCGTACGCATGGAGTCCTGGTTGCTGACAGGACGAACGGAAGGGGGCCGTGATGTCCGGACCGGGTCAGGACACTGACAGGTACGCCGAACTCATCGACAGGTTGTTCTGCCGCAGGGCCACGGCCTCTTACGGACCGTACGAGAGGCTCAACGAACCGGTCGTGGTTCTGAAGGACCGGTTGATGCGGGTTCGTATGCAGACACCCGGGGACGAGTACGAGACCTTCGAGATGTCGCTCTTCGCCGACATCCACGAATTCGCGGGTGAGCTCTGGGAACATGAGGTCCGCAGTCTGTTGCGGCTCCAGGCGCTCAACCACCCCGCCCTCCCCGAGATCGCCGACGGCAGCTTCGACGCGACCGAGAGCATCGCGTTCACGATGACCAAGGAGAACGGCGACCCGCTCGACATCGACTGGGCCGTGTCTTGGGCCCAGGAGCACCAGATCGCCGCTTTCGAGCAGTTCAGTGTGCTCGTCGACGCCTTGAGCCAGCTGCACGGCTCCGGGATCCTTCACCGCAATCTGACCCTCGGCGCACTGCGCATCCGTACGCCACCCCACAGCGACGCCGCCGAGCACCTGGCGCTGAGCCTGGAACGCTTCGAGATGAGTACGCTGATCGGAAATCTACTGCGTGCCATGGGCAGTTCCACACAGGCCGACGAGGCCCAGCAGAGCATCCGGCAGCTCTATCTCACGCCTCCCGAGAACGTGGAGCTGGCCCGTCACCTCGCCTATCTGGCTCCCGAGACCCACGCCTCCCTCTTCGAGGGCGCACCTTCGTCCCGGCGTGACTGGGACACCACGGACGTGTTCGGTCTCGGCGTCCTCGGCTTCGAGCTGTTCTGCGGTCCGATCCACAGCTGCGTCCCCGCCGAGTACGCGGCCGTCGCCGCCGCCGACGACACCGGACTGCGCGCGGCCCTGAACAAACTGCACCGGGCGATGCGCAGCCATCTAGCCAACCGGCCCAAACTCCCCGACGCGCTCGCCCGGGTGATCCGCAGCATGCTGGAACCGGCCCCCAAGTCCCGTATCACCTCGTACGGCGCGGCCCGCCGCATCGAGCAAGGCTGGGAGGCCGTCTGCGGTGTCTGGGAGGACAAGAACGAGAACCAGCGCCCGCATCTCGTCGCCTTCATGCCGGACGAGTCCGTCGAGACGATCTACAAGCAGCGCAACTGGATCTCCCGCAGCCCTGATGACGCCGCGGGCCGCGAGGAGTTGAAGGCCTTCTTCGAGAAGGAGCTCCGCCAGGCGGAGCTGGTCCGCTCGCCGAATGGCGCCTTCGGCTACGCGACGGGCGCACGTGAGGAGACGCTCCGGGAGGCGGAGTGGATCCTGATCGGCGAGAGCGCGGTCTGGTTCTGCGCGTATTTCATCGAGAACCCGGCGTACCGCGACCGCCAGCGGGTCTGCGACGACATGCTGGTCATCAAGTACCTCAAGGACCGCGACTACGCCCAGGAGCTCGTCAACGCGCATCCGCGGCGCCGCCTGTCCCGGATCGAGCTCGTGGCCTACCGGACCGGACAGGACATGTCTCACCACCGCGCCGGCCGCCCCTCATGGACCCAGCTCACCGACTCCGTGTCGGTCGGAGTCCGGAGCAGGGACCCCAAGGACGAAGAGTTCCTCAAGGCCCTCGACTTCCTCATCGACTACCAGGCCGTCGAACTCAACGCCCGGAAGTACCCGTTCGTCCGGTCCGAGCCGGCAGCTGGAGGTGCACCGGTGAACGACACTCCCCAGAGCACCGCGGTCCTGACGTACAACCAGCAGCGCGACGACGAACGCAAGCACCGCAGCGCTCTGCTCACCGCGTACTCCATGGATCCCGTCCGCCGCCCGCATCTCGGTGACTTCGTTGCTGATCTCGGCTCAGAAGAGGAGGAGTTCATCAGGCTGGACGTGGTGGGAACGCCCGCCCGGCCGCATTTCGGCAGAGACCGCATACAAGTCAAAGTTGTGCGGCGGCTCGACCCGTACTCGGTCGAGGTACGCCGGATCGGCGGCGGAGCGATCCCCCCGTCGGGCTGGCTGCGGCCCTCCACCGACTCCGGATCCGACATTCAGCTCGGCCGTCAGGCCCGGGCCCGGCACTCCCTGCGCAATCTGCCCGGCCTCATCCGGGCCCTGCGCGAACCGCTCTCCTTCGACCTCGGCCGCGGACGCTACAACGACGTCGACGACAGCGGTCTGGAGGGCAACGCCCCCAGCGTGATCCGGGAGATGCTCTCGCTGCACCCCTTCTACGCCCTGCAGGGTCCACCAGGCACCGGAAAGACCACTGTCGCCACACATGCCGTCAGCCGCTACCTCCGCTTGGAGAAGGGTGCTCGCATCCTGGTGAGCGCCCAGTCGAACTTCGCCCTTGACAACCTCGGCATCCGGCTGGCCGAGGAACTCAGCGACGGCATCGACAAGGGACAGATCCTGATGCTCCGGGAGATGCCACAGGTCGGCGGGATCGACAAGGTGGACCCGCGGCTGCACCGGCACACCCTCGAGGAGCTGACTCGGCAGGTTGTCAGCAACATCGAACGGACACTGGGCGGCGGGCCCGGCCACGCCGGTGCTCTGAAGGACGTGACTCCGAGCGAGGCGGCTCTCGCCCAGGAATGGCGCGAGCGGGTCGTGCCCGACCAGGTGGAGATCTCGGACCGGATCAAAGCGGGCGCCAACATCGTCCTGGCCACCTGTTCCATGGCCGCCACCATCACCGACACCGTCCGCGACCCCTCGGACCTGTTCGACTGGGTACTTCTGGAGGAGGCTGCCAAGGCCTGGCCGACGGAAGTCGTGACACCTCTGGTGCTCGGGGTCCGCTGGACCCTCATCGGTGACCACCGGCAGCTCGGCCCCCACCGGGAGAGCGACGTAAGAACCTTCCTGCACAGCCTGCACAGTCACCCGGATCCCGACGTGAAGCGCCACTACGACGCCCGTGACAGCTACTTGGAGGTGCTCAGCCTCTTCGGACAGCTGTTCCGCACCAGACGGGAGCGGCCCGCCCGGAGTCGGCAGGTCCCACCGCTGGGCAGCCTGGACAAGCAGTTCCGGATGCACCGGACCATCGCCGAACCGGCCGGCCGCGCCTTCTATCCGAAAGTCCCCATCGAGAGGGATCCCGACCTGGGGCTACCGAACAGTTTCCTCACCACGCATGCTGGGGCGGACGAACCGCACGGCGTCCGGGCCCCCTGGTTCCTGGAGGGTCACCCGCTGGTGTGGCTCGATACCACGGGCCAGCCAGGCTGCGCCGATGAGGGGTACTGGACCAACATCGGCGAGGTCGACCTGGTGGACCGGCTCGTCAGCGACATGCACCCGGCTCCGTCCGACCCGGCGTTGCACGACGAACCTGGCAGCCTCGCCGTCCTCACCCCGTACGCGGCCCAGGTGGCGTTGCTCAAACAGCGCGGGTCGCTGCGCAATCGGGTGCACACGGTCCACTCGTTCCAGGGACGTGAGGCCCACCGGGTCGTCGTCTCGCTCGTCAGATCGACAAGGAGGGGCGATGTTCTGAAGAGCGTCGGACACGTCGGCCAAGCAGAGGTCATCAATGTGCTGATGTCCCGGGCCCGACGACTGCTTGTCATGGTCGGAAGCCTGGAGCACTTCGCCGAACACGGCGGCCATGACTGGCGCGTGGTGACGGACACCGTGCAGCGGTTCGGCAAGGTCGTCCGCGTGGCCGATTGGGAGTGAGCATGACTCAGGACGTCGAACTCGCCATTCCCTGCAGGCTAGTCACCCTCTCCCTGCTGCTCGGCCCCGAGGGCGGGCTGACCACGCTGGAGGACCTGGTCGCGAAGGCCATCGCGGCCGGCCGCAGCACCGTCGAGGAACAGGCCGACCTCTTCGTGCTGCCTCGCCGTATCGTCCTCGACGTGGTGCACAGCCTGTGGCGCAAGGGCCACATCATGGTCGATTTCCACGACGGCACTCTGGAACTGACCGATGGGGCCCGTGAGGTCATCGCCTCGGGAGGCTCACTACAGGACAGCGCCACCAAGCAGGAGCACCGCCAATTCCTCTTCGAACCGGTCACCGGCCGGGTCTTCCCCGCCGATCACGGTACCCGAAGGCCCTCCGTGGGCAGCCTGCGAGTACCACTGCACCAGGTCCTCAGCGAGACCGACCTGCCTGCTGACGAACTGCTGATGGCGGTCCAGACCGCCATCCGTGACGATCGCCGCAGCAGAGGATTCCGGAAGAACGTCCTCGATGTCGGCTTCCGCAGCCCGGTACTGCGTCCCGCCAGTGAGCTGCGCTGGCTGAGCGCGCAGGCGCAGGTGGCCCTGGACACCGACACGGGGCGGATCTCGGCCCAGCTCCTGGAGCGGGACCAGCCGGGGTGGAACTCCCGCGCCCGTGAGCGGATGCGCCGCCACCTGGCCGACCTCGCCGAGCAGCAGCCGGACCACGAGTTCGTCCGGGCGCTGCGCGGACGCGCCGGTGTCCAGCTCGTCGCTCCCGCGAGCGCCGAGAGCCTGCTCCAGCGCATGGGCGAGGCGGTCCACGCCCTGGCGGATGTCGAGCCCGAACAGTGCGGTGTGCGGCAGAAGTTCCTCGCAGATCTCTCTCGTCAGCTCTCCGCACGCATCGCCGAGACGGTTAGGGCGAAGGCCTCCGTCGTCGTAGTGGCCCGTGCCGCCGGTCACGAGTGGACGGTCAAAGACCTCATCCAATCCGCCAGGACTCAACTGGTCTTCTCCGCCCCCGACATCAGCTACGCGGCGCTCAGCGGGCTGCTGCCTGACCTCCGCAAAGCCCTGGCACGCGGGGTGCACCTGGTCTTCCTATGGGGCAGACGGGACAGTGACATGCTGCCCAGCCGGGTCAGGACGGCCCTCTTCGACCTGGAGGCCCACCACCCCTCCAGGGTGCTCCTGACCGACCACAGCGCCCGGACCGCCGCGTGTGTGGTCGTCCAGGACAACCTGCGCGCCTTCGTCGGCACCCACAGCCCTATCGGTATCGACGTCACCAGGGACAACCGGGGGGAGGTGGGCATTCTCGTCGAAGGCACCTCGCAGGACGGTCCGGCAGGAACTCCGCAGTGCGTCACGGATCTACTGATCTGGGCCCGAAAGTCCTTCCCGTACTGGCAGCTCGGTCAGCGCATCCTCATCCAGGACGACTCCTTCGGGCCCGTACCGGAACGACGGCGCTCTGAACCCGTGACCGCAGTGTCGCCCCCTGGCGAAGAAGAAGCACACATCGAGACACTCCACCACGATGCCGCAGTCCGGACCCTGTGGATGAAGAGCTGGGTGGAACATCACTCGGTACTGGCCGGGGCGCTGCGCCTCGCCACCGAGGGTGACCCGATCGTCGAGATCCTGGAGGACGGTGCGCCCCGGGACCTCGTCCAGCAGGCCCTGCGCCGTGCGACCCGTCGGCTGGTTCTGGCGGACGACAGATCCGACGCGCAGTCGGCCGACGAGCGGTTCCTCTCGGCGCTCGGCGACCGACTGGACCACGGAGTCGCGGTCCAGCTGATCCGACCGGCCGGACGAGGCCAGGAGAGGGCGGTGACTCAGCCGCAACTGAAAGAGCTGATCGGTCGTGGTCTGAAGGTCCGGGACGAGCGGGCCGGGGCCCGAGCCGCCGTCTGGGACGACGAGGCGATCATCAGCAGTCTGTCGCCGTTGCGCGATCGGCAGCGCACGCTGCGCCCTTCGGAGCGCACAAGCCACGTCGGTGTACATGTCCGGGGCGCAGCCGCTGCCACGGCGATCGCTGCCGAACTAGGCGTCCCCGCCGGACTTCGCACTGAGGCGGAGACTTCGGATGCCAGCGCTGAACCGGGCGGCCGGCTCAGCGGGGCCACCGCCGTCGCCCTGTCTCTCCTGGTCGACGCCGGTGCCGAGCGAGGCAGCGCACGGTACGCGGCGCTCGTCGCGGAACGTCTCCGTCAGGTCGACGACCTCTGGGGCGTCCTGAAGGCATGGCGGGACAATGTCCGCCCCGAGGACATGCGGCCGGTGATCGCAGCAGCACTGCTCCAGGAGCGGGAGAGCCGGGACGAGAACTGGTGCCACTGGGCGAACTGGCTCGTCGCAGACGCCTGGGACCGACGCGCGTTCGTCGAGGCGGCCTTACTGGGCAGTCTGCTCCGAGGCGCCGAAGGGACCCTGCACCCGGCGGCCTGTACGGCGGCCGCGGCCATCGAGACCGGACCTCTGGGCCCGATCCTGTCCGAGGCGGCCCTGGAGCTGTCCTACGGCGAGCCGCACGCTCGGGCGGTGGGCGCGGCGGCCGGCCTCGCGGAGACGCTGCTGCAGAGTGTTCCCGACGGCGGCCTCGACGCGCTCGCGCTCCTCGGAGAAGCGCTGCCGGCCTCGTGGCGGGAACTGGCCGCGGCCGCCGAGCGTCACCGAGAAGCGGGCAACGGGCCCGTACCGCTCGCTCTGCTCGCCTCCGAGCTCGCTCGCATGACGGAGATCAGCGAGACGGCCGAGCAGTGGGAGGAATTGGTCGAGCGGATCGAGCGGATGGAGCAATTGCATCGCTTCACCTTCGATTCCGGCAAGTTCCTGCACCGGGAGCTGTTCTCAAGGGGCGGGATGCTGACGGCGATTCGGGCCGCGGCGCGAGGCGGTGCCGAGGACTGCGCTCGAATGCAGGACTCATTGCCCGTTCATGTCCGCCGTCATCTGAACCAGATCGTGGCCGACGGTGGACGGCCCGAGATCCAGTGGGGCAACCAGCGGACCTTCCTCCAGAGCATCGAGGAGATCGTTCGCCAGGCCCGGTCCATTGCTCCGATGCCGAACGGATCGGGTCCCGCTGTCACGACTGCCCCTGAAGTGACCGCCTGCGCGGAACTGACGGAACTGATCGCAGACAGATGGGACGCACTGTTCAGCGACGCCAACGGCCTTGGCCGCCCTCACGCATCACCGCTGCTGGGCTTGCTGGAACGGCTCGACCCGCTTGCCCGGTGGCAGCGGTCGCAGCGCCGAAGGAGGACCGAACACCGATGACCGACACCGACGACCCCCTGCGCGGGCTCCTAGCCGAGTGGCCAGGGCGGTTCCGTTTTCCGGGCCTAATGCTGGCTTTCTCCGATGGGCAGCTTGCCTCATTGGAGCAACTGGCCCTCGCAGGTTTGGAGGGCATCGCCGCGGATCACGACGAGTACCGGGCCTGTGCGGGGCTGATCTCGGACGGTGAGTTCCTGGTCGCCGAGGAGGCGATCTCGGAGTGCCGTGCGCTGGAGACCTCCCAGATCGAGGATCTGCGAAAGCGGCTGAGTCGCCGCAGGGCCGAGTGTCTGCAAAGCCTTCTTGGACGGGTGCAGCGTCTTGTGGACCGGGCTAGCGCAGCCGATGTGGCCGTCGTACCGGAGCAGGACGCGCTCACTGCGCTGTGTACGCGATCGTGGTCGCGGGTGGAGGAGCGTCTGCTGGTCGAAGAGCAAGTGCTTGAGCGCGCCCTGGACGAAAAGCGGGACAGTTTGCGGCAGCGGTACGAAAAATCGGTCGTACAGGACGGGGAGACGGACCTCGGGAGCACTGTCGCCGCGCTCCTGAAGACCGGTCATCTACGCGCCGTGGAACTGATGCTCACCGATGGCGCCATTTCACGCCCAGGCCCGGAGGGCGTACCGCCGCTGCGTGGCTGGGCAAGGTCGGCAGAGACTCCTCATGAGATTCTTCGGTGGCATCTCAACCCGCTCCTCAGGCCCACGGGTTACGTCCGCTGGAAACCTGTGGACGAGCAGGGTCAGGAGTTGTTGGAGGCCTTCGACGCGCTCGGCAACAACAACGAATCGACAGCCGCCCAGTTCGCTTGCGCGCTCACCCGGTTCCTGAGCGGGCAGGACCGTCCGGCACCGGCGGTGCACCGCGTCGAGGGCGGATATCTCACGACGATCACGGGGGTGTTCGCCGCGGCGGAGACAGCACGGTTCCGGCCCACCGGAAGTGTGGAGCTCTTCGTCGCCGCTCCGGAGGCGAAGGAGTACCCGGACCTCGACCTGCGCCAGCCCTATATCGCGGTGGGCCACTCACTACAGGCGTCCGACTCGTCCGAGCGAACCACCTGCGCAGTACTCGACCTGGGGCACCTCGTCGAGCTGGTCACCCTGAGCTCGCGGGTACCCATTCAAGTACTCAGGGTGCTGGGGCGGCAGTGGCCCCTCGACGTCTTCACCGGAGGTTCGGCCACATCGCTAGAGGCCCTTCTCGGCAACGAGCCCGGCGAACGGTGGCATGTCCTGCGCTGGATCGTCGATCTTGCCGGATTGGGCGATCTGACGACGGCCGACGCCCTGCTGTTCCAGGCTGGCCCTGACTTGGCGCTGCTCCATCTGTTTCTGGAGTTCCTGGCGCTCCCCAAGGCTGCGGTGCGGTCGGAGCTCGATGCCTACGGCGTCGTACGGGACTGGGCCCGGGATCCGTCATTCGCCCGAACCCTCGAAAGTGCGGCCCTCACCCCAATCGCCGACTCTCCGGGTGCCCGGGTCGCCTTCTGGGCCGCCCTTTCCGCCGCCGTTCCGGGGCAGCCGGTCACGCTCGACGAGATTCTGCTGTGTGCGGCATCTGTCGCCGGTGGCGATATGCCCGACGACGACCTCGAGCCAGAGATCCGGCAGGGTCTGGCCCAGTTGGCGGCGCTGCCGCTGGTGGTCGGAGCAACCAGCGGCGAGGTACGTTTTCACCGCTGCGGAGTCCTGCTCATCCTAGGTGGCGACGCCGACCGCCGACTGCAGAAGGCGCTCCTCCAACTGGCGGAGGAGAGCGCATCGTCTCGGGCCGGCCTCGGTGAGGTCCTCCGACCCGGCGACTGGCGGCTGTACCGGCATCTCCTGCGCCCGGAACTGCGAAGGTACGAGGAACTGGCCGCGACCGCAGCCGCCCCCGTCGAGGAACTACTGGCGGCGTCCCGGGGCCTGGCCGCCATGACGGGTGAGCCTCCGTCTGCAGTCCCGGTGGACGGCGACAGCGATCTCGCGGCGACCCTTCTGGAGATGCGGGAGTCCTTCACCGCTCACTACCCGCAGGTGACACTAGATGTCCACGGCCCGGACAGCGCCCCGGTGGCCATCTCCCCTGCCGGACTCCGGGTAATCCTGTACGAGGTGCTCACCAATGCGGCTGAGGCTGCGGAGGACAACGGCGAACAAATCGTCCGGGCGACGGTCACCCCGGCGGGCACGGAGTTCGTCGTAGACATCCAGGACAGCGGGAAGGGTCTGCCGTACCCGGAGGGCTCCGAGTACCGAGTGTTCCGCGACGGCGAGTCCACCCGGGGCCCGGACCGGGGCCACGGTCTGCACATCGCGCGACGGCTGGCTCGCAAAGTCGACGGCGACCTCAGCGTCCGAGCGCGCGCCCTGGCCCACCCCGTGTTGCGGGGCGCGCATTTCCAGCTGTTGCTCCCCGTGGCCATCGGAGAACCTGGGCGGTGAACCTTCTGTCACATCCCGGCTGTCACACCAGATCGTTCCGGAGATCTCGTCGTCCCACAGCAGGCGGCCGGCCGCGGAGAGCAACCCCGCGCTCTTGGTCCTCCACCGCGGTTGCGGTCGTCGGCGACACCTGGACTGCAAGCCATCATGGCCCCTGTGCGCGGCATGGTTCCTCAGCCCACCAGAACCGCTCGATGACGTACGGGGGTTGGGGTCGCCGGTCACGAACGTGGTGAACGCCGAACATCTAACCACCGCTTGCCCAGGCCGCGCGTGCCGGAATCGGTCCGGATTCGGTCATCGAGCGCGGGCTCGGCAACCGCCAACTACCCCCTGGCGCCATCGACATGAAGTGACGCGCACGGAGGGGAACTGGTCACTGCAGCGGCTGAGCCGACGAAGCATGCGACGGGTTCCGAGCAGGCGGTGTCCCTGTAACCAGGCGCTTCACCTGGTCCGCGACGAACCCGTAGCCGGTCCACCGGTGCCGTCGGCCGAGTCGGAGAGACTGCGGCTCGGCAGGTCAGGCCCCCTTGGCCACCGGCTCCAGAATCGCCACGCACTCCACGTGATGCGTCATCGGGAACAGATCGAACGCCCGCAGCGTCCGCACCTTGTATCCGCCGTCGCGGAAGTAGGCCAGGTCGCGGGCGAGGGCCGCCGGGTCGCAGGCCACGTAGGCGATGCGGCGGGCGCCCAGGGCCGACAGCTGCTCGACCGTCTTCTTGCCGGCGCCCGCTCGGGGCGGGTCGAGGACGATGAGGTCGACCTCGGTGATGCCGGTGCGCGGGAGGACCGCCTCGACCTTGCCCTGCTCGATGCGGACGCGGTCGAAGGCGGCGAGGTTGTGACGGGCGTCCTCGACCGCGCGCTTGCCGGACTCGATGCCGAGGACCGCGCCCTTGTCGCCCAGGCGGTCGGCGAGGGCGCCGGCGAAGAGGCCGACGCCGCAGTACAGGTCGAGGGCCATGTCGCCCTTGCGCGGCAGCAGACCCTGCATGACGGCCTTCACGAGGGTGTCGGCGGCCATCGGGTGGACCTGCCAGAAACCGCCGCTGCCCACCCGGTAGGTACGGCCGTCGGCCCGCTCGCGCACGAACGCGCGGCCGTGCACGCGGTGGATGCCGCCGTCCTTCTCCTCGACGCGCATGACCGAGACGGGCCGGTCGAGTTCGACCAGGGGCAGGCGGGCTCCGGGCCGGGGCTCCAGGATGACCATGCGGTCCTGGGATCCGGTCGCGGCGATCACGTCGACGGACTCCATGCCGGACCAGTCACGGTTCTCGATGCCCAGCTCGCTGACGCCCGGTGCCGCGATCATGCAGTGCTCGACGGGCTCGACCTCGTGCGAGCGGTGGCGGCGCAGTCCGGCGTTGCCGTCCGCGTCGACGGCGTACTGGACGCGGGTGCGCCAGGCCGGGACCTCGCCGGCCGGCAGCTTGTCGCCCTCGGCGGGCATCACGGTGCCGTCCCAGCCGGCCTCCTCGGGGGTGAGCCCCGCGAGACGCTGCAGCTGTTCGGCGACGACCTCGCCCTTGAGGCGGCGCTGCGCGCCCGGCTTGGCGTGCTGCCAGTCACAGCCTCCGCAGCGGCCGGGGCCGGCGTACGGGCAGGGCGCCTCGACGCGGTCCTTCGAGGCCTCCAGGATCTCGACGGCGTCGGCCCGCAGGAAGCGCGCGCCCTCCTCGCCCTCCGTCACGCGTGCGACGACGCGCTCACCGGGCAGGGCGTGCCGGACGAAGAGGACCTGGCCCTCGGTCGTACGGGCGATGCAGTGCCCGCCGTGCGCGACGGGGCCGATCTCCACCTCGTACTCGTCCCCCACCAGCGACTTCTTCGGTTCTGCCTGCATGGCGGGGTGACTCCAGGTGCGAAAGAGGGGTGAGAGGGAGGATGCGAACAGGTGTCCCGGCCGGGCCCGTGGGCGGGAGCGGCCGGACAACAGCCCACCAGTCTACGTGGACGGTGCCCGGCCGTTCGACACGAGAGCGTCAGCCCTTGGGGGTCGTGGACTCCTTCGGCCGCTCCTCCGCCGGACCCCGGCGCACCGCGCCCGGGGCGTTCCAGTCCTGGCGCCTGCGGGCCCGCTGCTTGGCGGCCTCGGAGGACTCCAGCTGGTAGGGCACGGAGGTCACCATCACGCCGGGCGTGAACAGCAGCCGGCCCTTGAGGCGCAGCGCGCTCTGGTTGTGCAGCAGATGCTCGTACCAGTGACCGACCACGTACTCGGGGATGATGACGGAGACGGCGTCGCGCGGGGATTCCCGGCGCAGTCCCTTCACGTACTCGATGACCGGCCGGGTGATCTCGCGGTACGGGGAGTCGAGGACCTTCAGCGGCACGGTGATGCCGCGGCGTTCCCACTCCTCGCGCAGCGCCTTGGTCTCGGCCGGGTCGACGTTGACGCTGAGCGCTTCGAGGGTGTCGGAGCGCATCAGCTTGGCGTAGGCGAGGGCGCGCAGGGTCGGCCGGTGGATCTTGGAGATCAGGACGACGGAGTGGACCCGGGAGGGCCGCACGCTGTCGTCGGAGGGGCCCTCGGGGGCGGCGATCTCCTCGGCGACCCGGTCGTAGTGCTTACGGATCGCGCTCATCGTCGCGTAGAAGATCACCATGCCGAGCAGGGCGACCCAGGCGCCGTGGGTGAACTTGGTGACCAGGACGACGACCAGCACCAGGCCGGTGAAGAAGGCTCCGAAGGTGTTGATGGCCCGGGAGCGGATCATGTGGCTGCGCTTGGCCGGGTCCTGCTCGGTGCGCAGGTGGCGGTTCCAGTGCCGGACCATGCCGGTCTGGCTCAGCGTGAAGGAGACGAAGACGCCGACGATGTAGAGCTGGATGAGCCGCGTCGAGTCCGCTCCGTAGATGACCACGAGCAGGGTCGCGGCGCCCGCGAGCAGCACGATGCCGTTGGAGAAGGCGAGGCGGTCGCCGCGGGTGTGCAGCTGGCGCGGGAGGTAGCGGTCCTGGGCGAGGATCGAGCCGAGCAGCGGGAAGCCGTTGTACGCGGTGTTCGCCGCGAGGAACAGGACCAGCGCGGTGGCCGCCGCCAGCACGATGAACAGGAAGCTGCCCTTGCCGAAGACGGCCTCGGCCACCTGGGAGATCACCGGGTTCTGGACGTAGCCGGAGCCGATCGGGACACCGTGGTGGATCAGGTCGGTGGCCGGGTTCTCGGCCATCCGGACCTTGGTCGTCATGGCCAGCGCGATGATGCCGCAGAACATGGTGACGGCGAGCAGGCCCATCGCGGCCAGGGTGGACGCCGCGTTCTTCGACTTCGGTTTGCGGAAGGCGGGGACGCCGTTGGAGATGGCCTCGACGCCGGTCAGCGCGGCGCACCCGGAGGAGAAGGCGCGCAGCAGCAGGAAGACGAGCGCGAAGCCCGCGAGCCCCTGGTGCTCGGCCTTGATGTGGTAGTCGGCGGTCGGTGCCCGCATGGTGTCGTTGAGGACGAGCCCGCGGAAGGCGCCCCACGCGATCATGATGAAGACGCCCGCCACGAAGACGTACGTCGGGATCGCGAAGAGCTTTCCGGACTCCTTGACCCCGCGCAGGTTCATCAGCGTGAGGAGCACGATGACGACGACGGCGCACAGCACCTTGTGCTCGACGACGAAGGGGATGGCGGAGCCGAGGTTCTCGATGCCCGACGTGATCGACACGGCGACGGTGAGGACGTAGTCGACGAGCAGTGCGCTGGCGACGGTGAGGCCGGCCCGGGGGCCGAGGTTGGTGTTGGCCACCTCGTAGTCGCCGCCGCCGCTGGGGTACGCGTGCACGTTCTGGCGGTACGACGCCACGACCGTGAACATCAGCACGACGACCGCGACCGCGATCCAGGGGCTGAAGTGGTAGGCCGACACGCCCGCGATGGAAAGGACCAGCAGCACCTCGCCGGGCGCGTACGCCACGGAGGAGAGCGGGTCGGAAGCGAAGACGGGGAGTGCGATGCGCTTCGGCAGGAGCGTCTCTCCGAGCCGATCACTGCGCAGTGCGCGCCCGATCAGGATCCGTTTGGGCACGTCGGTCAGTTTGGACACGCAGAGGATCGTAAGCGTTCGAACGGGGGGTCGCCCACCCGCCGTCCCGCATCACCTCACGTTCCCCTCGCCATCTGCTCTCCGAGTGAAAACGGGGACGGGGTCCGTTGCGGATTCCGCACATCCGAGGGTCGCATGCCTATATGACGAAGTTCCCTTTTTGCCCCGTTATGGAGGTTCTATGCACGCGACCGCGCAGCTCATCGGCGCCGCCGCAGGACTCGTCGGCCTCGGAATCCTGACCCTGGTCAGCGTGCGGAGCATCAGCCGGCGCTGAGCCCGGCGACCGGTGGGGCGGATTCCGTTCACCCTGTGGTTCTTGTCTCTTTTCCTGAACTTTTCCCAAAGATGACCGGGCCCTGATCTCCGGCCCACGGGCCCGCTCCGCTCCCGCGCACCCTCCGCCGCGCCCCGGCTCCCGCGCTCCCTCAGCTCCCGCGCACCTCCGCTCGCCCGCTCCGCGCCCCCTCCGCTCCCCTGCCTCCGCCGTCCCCTCGCGGCGGTCCCCTCTCCGTAGCGCCCCCTCCCTCCCCCTCCCCCTCGTCTGCCGCTCACCCCTCGCCTCCCGTCCCCTCCCCGCCCTCCTTCCCTCCCGTGCGCCCTCGCGCGCGACCGGGGCTCCGTTCCCTTGGCCGGTTCAGGTCGTTGTCCGGGGTATGGACGCTCCCGACATCACTCCCGCCGAGACGACCGGCGACCGGATCGAGGGCGCCCCGACAGCCCCGGCCCTGCCAGTCGCCCAGGCCGCTCCGCCCACCCCGGCCGGCCTCGCCCCCTCCCCCGCCGCCTCGGCCGGCGGCGCGACCCCGGTGGCCGCGGCGGCGTCCGGGGCCGTCGTGGGGCAGCCACGCTCCCCCGTGGCCTGGGTGGTGCCCCCCGGGCTGCCGCCCCGCCCGTCGCACCCCGGCGCGTAGGACGCCGGGCGGACCGGGCGCCGTACGCCGGAGGGACCCCGCGCGGGATCGGCGCAGGAGATCCACGCATCGATGAGGGCAAGACCGCGGTTGCGCCTTAAGCTCGTTCCCGGCAACGCCGCATGCCGTTGCCTCGAGATGGCCCGGCAGGCTGAGAGAAAAGAGTGAGCAGGGTGTTTTCGCAGGTCAGCGGGATGACCAGGACTGCGGGGTTGGGCTAGGTGCACATCGTCATCATGGGCTGCGGCAGAGTGGGTTCCGCTCTCGCCCAGACCCTGGAGCAACAGGGGCACACGGTCGCGGTGATCGACCAGGACCCCACCGCCTTCCGACGACTCGGCTCCGGTTTCGGCGGCCGTCGTGTCACCGGGGTCGGCTTCGACCAGGACACCCTGCGCGAGGCGGGCATCGAGGAGGCCGGCGCCTTCGCCGCCGTGTCCAGCGGGGACAACTCGAACATCATCGCCGCCCGGGTCGCCCGGGAGATGTTCGGCATCGAGAACGTCGCGGCGCGCATCTACGACCCGCGCCGGGCCGAGGTCTACCAGCGCCTGGGCATCCCGACCGTCGCCACCGTCCGCTGGACGGCCGACCAGATGCTGCGCCGCCTGCTGCCGTCCGGCGCCGAGCCGCTGTGGCGCGATCCCACCGGTGGGGTGCAGCTGGCCGAGGTGCACGCCTCCGCCTCCTGGGTCGGCCACAAGATCAGCCGCCTCCAGGACGAGACCGGCGTGCGGGTGGCGTTCCTGACCCGGCTCGGCGAGGCGATCCTGCCCACCTCGCAGACGGTGCTGCAGGAGGGCGACCTCGTGCACGTGATGATGCGCACGGACGACGTCGAGAAGGTCGAGGCGTCGTTCGCCGAGGGCCCCGAAGAGGAGAGCGGTCACTGATGAGGGTCGCCATTGCCGGTGCCGGCGCCGTGGGCCGCTCGATCGCGGGCGAGCTCCTGGAGAACGGCCACGAGATCCTGCTGATCGACAAGGCGCCGACCGCCATCTCGGTCGAGCGCGTCCCGCAGGCGGAGTGGCTGCTCGCCGACGCCTGCGAGATCACCTCCCTGGACGAGGCGGCACTGCAACGCTGCAACGTGGTCATCGCGGCCACCGGTGACGACAAGGTCAACCTGGTCGTCTCACTGCTCGCCAAGACGGAGTACGGCGTTCCGCGCGTCGTCGCCCGTGTCAACAACCCGAAGAACGAGTGGCTGTTCAACGAGGCCTGGGGCGTCGACGTCGCCGTCTCCACCCCGCGCCTCATGTCCGCCCTCGTGGAGGAGGCGGTGAGCGTCGGCGACCTGGTCCGCCTGCTGCGCTTCAGCCACGGGGACGCGAACCTGGTCGAACTGACCCTCCCGCCGGAGTCGGCCCTCGCCGGCACGCAGGTGGGTGACGTGGAGTGGCCCCAGGACACCTCCCTGGTCACGATCATCCGGGGCACCCGGGTGCTCACCCCCTCCCAGGAGGACTCCCTGGAGGCGGGCGACGAACTCCTCTTCGTGGCCGCCCAGGCGCGCGAGGAACAGTTGGAGGACCTGCTCTCGGTCCGCCGCGAGGACGCGCCGAACTAGCCCGGTCCTCCTGCACCACCGGTGAAGCCCCCGCGGGGTCCCCGCGGGGGCTTCACCGATTTCCACCGGTCGCCGGGACCGGCCTCACCCCTGGGACATCTGGAGATCGTCGGCCGCGGGACGGTACGGCAGCGCGAACGGCAGGCCCAGGTCGCCGGGCAGCAGCGCCCCGATCCAGGTGTCCCGCAGCCCTCCCCGGCCCGTCTGCGCGGCCCGCATGGCTCCCTCCCAGACGAAGCCGGCCTTCCGGGCCACCGCCCACGAGCCCCGGTTGCCCGCCTCCGCCCGCCACTCCAGACGCTGCACGCCCAGCTCGGTGAACGCCCAGCGGGCCAGAGCGCCGACCGCCTCGGTCGCGTAGCCCCGGCCCCGGTGCTCCGCGACCGTCCAGTACCCGACCCCCCAGACGTCGCCCTGCCGGTGCACGTTGACGGACGCCAGCAGGATGCCGTCGCCGTCGCCCCGCCGCTCCACCGCGAAGTGGTACATCGTGTCGTCGCGCCAGCCCCGCGGTACCAGCGCCCGTAGGTAGAAGGCCGCGTGCCGGCGTTCGTAGGGCACGGGGAAGTCCGTCCACCGCCCGATCTCGGGGTCCTGGCAGGCGGCGAGGAGCGCGTCCTCGTCCCGCGCGTCGTGCGGGCGGATCAGCAGACGCTCGGTGGTGAGCGAGACAGGTTCCATGAGCGGCGATTCTGACGCCCGCCGAGGCGCACGGCCATCGGATTCCCCCGACGGCGGGACCCGAGGACGGGGCGCACGAGGACAGCAGGGGGCTCCCGGAGACGACCACGGGCGCCGCCCGGAGACGAGTGGGGGGCGCCCGGAGGTCTCCGGGCGCCCCCCACTCGTACGGGTGACTGGCTGTCGCGACTCGTACGGGTGACTAGCCGTCGCGGCGGTGACGGCCGGCCGTGGCCTCGGTGTCCTGCTGCGCGCGGGCGGCCTCGCGCTCCTTCTCGGCCTGCTCCTCCGCCTCCATCTCCGCGAACACGTCGATGGGGGCCGGGGCCTTCGCGAGGAACACCCAGGTGAGCCAGACGGCCAGCAGGAACGGCGGGATCTTCAACGCGACCAGGACCCAGCCCAGTTGCGCGGTGTCGGCCCACCAGTAGAGCGGGAAGAGGACCGCGCACTTGGCGAGCAGGATCAGGCCCCAGGCCCAGCTGGCCTTGGCGTACGCCTTCTTGCGGCCCGGGTTGCGGGTGCGCCAGGAGAGGTTCTCCTTGAAGACCGGGCCGAGGATCAGGCCGATCAGGGGCACACCCGCGAGGGTCGTGACGATGTAGGCGACGGCCAGGCCGAGCGTGTAGATCATGCCCGGCAGATAGAAGTCCTTCGCGTTGCCCGTCATCATCGCGAAGACCACGCCGAAGGCGACGCCGAAGACGCCGCTGAAGGCGTGCTTGACGGTGTCGCGCATGACCAGGCGGACGGCGACGAGCAGCAGGGACACCCCGAGGGCGGCGATCGCCGACCAGTGGAGGTCCTTGTTGATCGTGAAGATGGTGACGAAGAGCAGGCCGGGCACCACGGTCTCGACCATGCCCCGCACACCGCCGAACGCCTCGAAGAGCGCGGCCTCCGTCACCGCCCTCGCGTCCTGCTGGGGGTCTTCGGTCGGCTTGTCGAGCGACGTCACCGGCTACTCCCGTCCGAGCGGTCTGAGTTCGTACTTCGGGTTGAACAGCACCCTACGGCCCCGGCTCATCGAGATGCGGCCCGAAGCGATCATCTTGCGCCCCGGCTCGATCCCCACGATGGACCGCCGGCCGAGCCAGACCACGTCCAGAGCCGCCGAGCCGTCGAACAGCTCGGCCTCCAGGGCCGGGACTCCCGCGCGCGGCCGGAGGGTGACCGTGCGCAAGGTACCAGTAACCGTGACGATCTGCCGGTCGTGGCAGTCGCCGATACGGGTGCACCCCGTCGTCTCGGCTTCCTCGCGCAGCTCCTCGGACTCCAGGTCCTCCTGGGACGAGGAGAGCCGGTCTATCATGCGCCGGAACCGGCCCGCCGGCTTTTCGGAACGAGGAACAGCACTCATACCGAAAGCGTACCGGGGCCGCTGAGAGCGTCGTACCCGCTAGGCCGCTCTCTCAAGCACCGCTCATCTCTCGAAGCGGTAGCCCATCCCCGGCTCCGTGATGAAGTGCCGGGGATGCGAGGGGTCCGCCTCCAGCTTGCGGCGCAGCTGGGCCATGTAGACCCGCAGATAGTTCGTCTCCGTGCCGTACGACGGCCCCCACACCTCCTGGAGCAGCTGCTTCTGGCTGACCAGACGGCCGGTGTTGCGGACCAGGACCTCCAGGAGGTGCCACTCCGTGGGGGTCAGCCGTACGTCGCGCCCGCCGCGGTTGACCTTCTTGGCCGCCAGGTCGACGGTGAAGTCCTCGGTGTCCACGACGACGTCGTCCTCGCCGGACCCGTTGGGCTCGGCACGGCGGACGGCGGCGCGCAGCCGGGCCAGCAGTTCGTCCATGCCGAAGGGTTTGGTGACGTAGTCGTCGGCGCCCGCGTCGAGCGCCTCCACCTTCTCGTCGGAGGAGTGACGGGCGGAGAGCACCAGGATCGGGACCCGGGTCCAGCCGCGCAGTCCCCTGATCACCTCGACGCCGTCCATGTCGGGCAGCCCGAGGTCGAGCACGACGACGTCGGGATGGCGGGCGGCGGCGAGCTGGAGCGCGGTGGCGCCGTCGGGGGCCGCGTCGACCTCGTACTTGCGTGCCTTCAGGTTGATGACGAGGGCTCGGGTGATCTGCGGCTCGTCGTCGACCACGAGGACCCGGGTCATGAGACCTGCCTTTCTGCTGCTGCCGGTGAGGTGAGCGGCTCGGGGCGGCGGTCCACCGCCCGGACCGTGAGCACCATGGTGAGTCCGCCGCCGGGGGTGTCCTCGGCGTTCAGTGTGCCGCCCATCGATTCGGCGAAGCCACGGGCCACGGCGAGCCCGAGGCCCACCCCGGCTCCGCGCGGGGCGTCGCCGTAGCGCTGGAAGGGGGCGAAGATCCGCTCCTTGGCCTCGTCGGGGACGCCGGGGCCGCGGTCGACCACGCGTACCTCCACCCGGTCGGCGATGGCGCTCGCGGCCACGAGGACCCGCTCGCCCGCGGGGCTGTACTTGACGGCGTTCTCGACGAGGTTGGCGACCGCCCGTTCCAGCAGTCCCGCGTCGACGGCGACCATCGGCAGGATCTCGGGGATCTCCAGGTCGACGCTGTCCTCGGGGACCCCGCCCAGTGCCATCGGCACCACCTCGTCGAGGTCGATCTCACGGATCAGTGGGGTGACCGTGCCGGTCTGCAGGCGGGACATGTCGAGCAGGTTGCCCACCAGGTGGTCGAGACGGTCGGCGCCCTCCTCGATCGCCTCCTGGAGCTCCGCCCGGTCCTCCTCCGACCAGGCCACGTCGTCGGACCGCAGGGAGGACACGGCGGCCTTGATCGCGGCCAGCGGGGTGCGCAGGTCATGGCTGACGGCGGCGAGCAGCGCGGTGCGGATGCGGTTGCCCTCGGCCAGCTCCTTCGCCTGGTCGGCCTCGTGCTGGAGGCGCTGGCGGTCCAGTACGACGGCCGCCTGGGCGGCGAACGCGGCGAGCACCCTGCGGTCGGAGGCGGGCAGGACGCGTCCGGAGAGCGCGAGCGCCATGTGGTCGCCGACCGGCATGTCCACGTCCGCGTCCTCGGGCCGCAGCGGCGACCGCGGGCCGACGCTGCCCGCGCAGGTCCACGGGTCGACGTCGCCCGCCCGCTCCAGCAGGGCGACCGACTCCATCGCGAAGGTCTCCCGGACCCGTTCCAGCAGGGCTTCCAGGCTGGTCTCGCCGCGCAGGACGCTGCCCGCGAGGAAGGACAGGATCTCGGACTCCGCGCGCAGTCTGGCCGCCTGGTGGGTGCGGCGGGCGGCCAGGTCCACCACGGAGGCCACGGAGATGGCGACGCCCACGAAGATCACGATGGCGACGATGTTCTTGGGGTCGGAGATCGTGAAGCGGTGCAGCGGCGGTGTGTAGAAGTAGTTCAGCAGCAGGGAGCCGAAGGCCGCCGAGGCGAGGGCCGGGAAGAGTCCGCCGAGCAGGGCGGCGGCGACCGTCACCGTCAGGAACAGCAGCATGTCGTTGGCGAGGCCGAGGTCGACCGTGTTGAGCAGCAGCGCGAGGACCACCGGGCCGCCGAGGCCGATCAGCCAGCCCCAGATGATCCGGGAGCGGCCGAGCCGCGCGCCCCGGGCCGCGGGCAGGCCGCGCCCCTTGGCGACCTCGTCATGGGTGACGATGTGGACGTCCAGGTCGGGTCCGGACTCCCGGGCGACCGTGGTGCCGACGCCGGGTCCGAAGACGTACTGCCAGGTCTTGCGGCGGGAGGAGCCGAGCACGATCTGGGTGGCGTTGACCCCGCGCGCGAAGTCCAGCAGCGAGACGGGGATGTCGTCGCCGATGACGTGGTGGAAGGTGCCGCCGAGGTCCTCGACCAGGGTGCGCTGGACGGCCAGCTCCTTGGGCGAGGCGTTCGTGAGTCCGTCGCTGCGCGCGATGTAGACGGCCATGACCTCGCCGCCCGCGCCCTTCTCGGCGAGCCGCGCGGCACGGCGGATCAGGGTGCGTCCCTCGGGTCCGCCGGTCAGCCCCACCACGATCCGTTCGCGCGAGCCCCAGATCCTGGAGACCTGGTGCTCGCTGCGGTACTCGGTCAGGTACTCGTCGACGCGGTCGGCCACCCAGAGCAGGGCCAGCTCACGCAGCGCGGTGAGGTTGCCGGGGCGGAAGTAGTTGGACAGGGCCGCGTCGACCTTGTCGGACTTGTAGATGTTGCCGTGCGCCATGCGGCGGCGCAGCGCCGGGGGCGACATGTCGACCAGTTCGATCTGGTCCGCGCGGCGGACGACCTCGTCGGGGACAGTCTCGCGCTGCCGTACGCCGGTTATGGACTCGACGACGTCACCGAGTGACTCCAGGTGCTGGATGTTGACGGTCGAGACGACGTCGATCCCGGCCGCCAGCAGTTCCGCCACGTCCTGCCAGCGCTTGGCGTTGCGGGAGCCGGGGACGTTGGTGTGGGCGAGTTCGTCCACCAGGGCGACGGCGGGGGCGCGGAGCAGTACGGCGTCCACGTCCATCTCGGTGAACGAGGAGCCCCGGTAGTCGAGCTCCTTGCGCGGGACCTGCTCCAGACCGTGCAGCATCACCTCGGTGCGGGGCCGGCCGTGGTGCTCCACGAAGGCGACGACGCAGTCCGTGCCGCGCTCCAGGCGCCGGTGGGCCTCGGACAGCATCGCGTACGTCTTGCCGACCCCCGGTGCCGCGCCGAGGTAGATCCGAAGCTTGCCGCGTCCCATGGCCCCATTGTCTTCCTGTCAACGCTCTGTACGCTGGGTCGACCTTACGGCCCGTAATGACGACAAAAGGGGCGGTGCGTCGGCGGGCGGCCGTCTTTGACGCAACCCTGATGCGCAGGTCGGGGTCAGTGCGCGGCGAGTCTTCCGTCGTTCAGCTCCAGCACCCGGTCGGCGGGGCCCGCCGGGTCCGCGTCGCGTGCGGCGACCAGGGCTGTCAGGTGTTCGGCGCGGACGACGGCGCGCAGGAGTTCCAGGAAGGCGGGGCCGTTCCCGGCGCCGGGCGGACCGGCGGGTTCGTCGGCGATCAGGAGCGCGGGGCCGTGGACGAGGGCACGGGCGAGGGCCGCGCTGCGCCGCTGCCCGGCGGACAGGTCCGCGGGCCTGCTGGTGGTGTGTCCGGCCAGGCCGACGAGGGAGAGCAGCCGTTCGACGCGGCCCTCGGACCCGCGCGCCGGGGCACCGCGCAGCCGCAGCGGGGCGGCGACGTTCTCGGCGACGGTGAGGACGGGGACGAGGCCGGCGGACGGGAGCAGGAGGCCGATCCGGTCCCGGCGCAGTTCCAGCAGGGCGTCCTCGTCCAGGGCGGCCGGCTCCAGCCCGTCGACGGTGATCCGGCCGGCGTCCGGGGCGTCGAGGCCGCCGACGAGGTGGAGGAGCGTGCTTCTGCCCGCTCCGGGGCGGCCCCGGAGGGCGACGAGCTCGCCGCGCGGGACCTCGAAGGAGACCCCGCGCAGCGCGTGTACGGCGGCGGCGCCGCTGCCGTACGTGCGGTGCACGTTCTCGACGCGCACCGCGGTGTCCGTGGCGACCTGGCTCATGCCTCTCCCGCACCGGCCGGGCGCTGCCCCGGCCGGAGGTCCGGGCGCGCGGTGGGCCCGGACGGGAGGGCGGGTCAGCTGGGGTTGTCCCCGTGGGTCAGAGTCTCCCAGGCGACGAAGAGGTTGTTGCTGCCGGACGGCCGGTTCTGTTCGGTCAGCCGCTGGGTGTTGGTCATGGCGATGCCCAGCCGGTTGTGCAGGGCGTTGTAGCCGACCTCGGTGACCGGTCCGAGCCCGAGGGTGAGGGAGCCGCCGCACAGTGAGCTCGGCACCGCCTCGCCCAGCTGGTACTTGGACTGGAAGCCGAGCGCCTGGCGCAGCCGCTCGCCGACGTCGGTGCCGTAGAGGTCGGCGCCCTGGATGCGGCTGGTCTCGGCGATGTGGGAGATGGCCGAGATGCCGTACCCGGTGTGGGTGAAGTCGCGGCAGGTCTCCTGGGTGAGGCCGGTGACGAAGGTGGACTGCCCCTGCCAGTAGCTGACGATCTTCGCCCTGGTGTCGAGGTTCTGGCTCGGCACCGTCTTGGGCAGGTCGCCGTCGGAGGCGAGGTAGACGTACGCGGCGGTCCTGGTCCGGAACTTCGCCATGGCCTTGTCGTACGAGGTCCTGTCCTCGAGGAAGACGGAGATGCCGACGGCCGCCTCCATCATCGACAGCTCCCAGTTCCCGTTGGAGTTGGAGCCGTTGATCACCTCGGGCAGGTAGACGTTGCGCAGCATGGTCGCGAAGCGTCCGGAGTTGGCCCAGGTGCCGGTGTAGGTGTACTTGATGATCTCGGCGGCCTTGGGCCAGGAGGAGCCGGCCCAGCCGGTCTGCAGGGGCGCGTTGCTGTTGGTGTGGTCCTTGATGACGGCCGACCAGGCGTCCATCAGCTCGATGGACTTCTTCGCGTAGCGGTCGTCGCGGGTGATGTACCAGGCGAGGGCGTCCGTGTACGCGGCGATCGCGTCCTCGCGCTCGTCGGTGCAGCCGTAGTTGGGGTTGGAGTACGAGCCGCACTCCACGGTGGCACGGGGCTTGGCGGTGCGGGTCAGCGAGGCGTACTTGCTCGCCATCATCTGGTCGTACGCGCCCTTCCAGGGCTGGGCTCCCGCGTTGACCTTCGTGCGGGCGAAGTCCAGCTGTCCCTGGGAGACGGTGACCCCGGGGTGCGCGAAGACGGCGGGAGCGGCGTCGGCGCGGTGGGCGGCGGGCCAGGTGAGGAGGCCGGAGACCAGGGCGGCCGTCGCGGCGACGGCGAGGAGGGCGGTGCGTGGCCGGCGGCGAGGGCGTGCGGGGGCGTCAAGCATGTGGGGGACATCCGTTCTCGTATGTGAACGACACACTGGTTACTGAACACGCGCGCTGGCCGGTGACCATAGGTACGGACCAGGCTTCCGTCAAGAGGAGAAGAAAGAAGCGCAGTTCAACTGCCGTTCATGGATGAGAACTTGGCGCAAGGGGGCGGCCCCTCCGGTCCCGGGAGGAACGTAGGGAAGGGCCGCACCCCTGCCGGGGTGCGGCCCTTCCCTACGTTCTCGACGCGTCTGACGCCTAGCGGACCTCGGTGATCTCCGGTCCGCGCTGCAGCTGCCCCATGCCACCGGAGAAGCGGGAACCCGACTGCTCCTCCTGCTGGACGCCCTCGGCCACCATCTGAGCGTCGTCCGGCAGCTTCAGGACGATCGGGTCACGGGGGGCCATGGGGCCCTCGCCGCGCACGACGACCGTGTCCCTGAAGATCTGCTCCAGCAGTCCCGCGGCTTGCGGCTGCACCGCGCCCTGCCCGGAGATCACTCCGCGCAGGAACCAGCGGGGGCCGTCCACACCGACGAACCGCACGACCTGGAAACCGCCCGTGCCGTCCGGCAGCTGCACCGGAACCTGCGCCCGCAGCTCCCAGCCCAACGGGCCCTCGACCTCGTCGATCACACCGCCCTGCTGGGTGATGCCGGAGGCGATCTCCTCGCGCACCTCGCCCCAGATGCCCTCGCGCTTGGGAGCGGCAAAGGCCTGCAGCTGTACGGCGCTGTCCTTGAGGACGACGGTGGCCGCGACGATCGCGTCGCCCGCGACCTCGACCCGCAGCTCCATGCCGTCGACTCCGGGGACCAGGAGACCACCCAGGTCCACCCGGCCCTCGGCGGGGTCCCGCACCTCCGAGTCGTCCCAGGGTCCGTCGGGTCGCGGCTCCGGCTCCAGCCTCACGCGCTCCCGCTCCACCTCGTCCGTCTCAGTGTCGACTCCGTCGACGACCTGCTCGGCCTCGCCCGCCGCGTCCTCGGCGGCACTGCCCTTCTTGCGACGTCCGAACACGTCACTGTCCTTCCCGGTCGGATACGACCGAAGCGTATCGATTCCCACCCGCTGTGCCGCCCACGGCGGCATGCCCGCCGGTGGACCCGAGGCCCCCTGCGGCCCGCGCCGAGCCGGGAAGCTCCGCCACCTCGTGGAAGCGGACCTTCTCGACCTGCTGGACGACCAGTTGGGCAATCCGGTCGAAGCGCTCGAACCGCACGGACTCGTACGGGTCGAGATTCACCACGATCACCTTGATCTCCCCACGGTACCCGGCATCAACCGTCCCCGGGGCATTCACGAGGGCGACACCGCAGCGGGCGGCGAGCCCGGAGCGGGGGTGCACGAAGGCCGCGTACCCCTCCGGCAGCGCGATGGACACGCCGGTCGGCAGCACGGCACGTTCACCCGGCTTCAGCTCACGCTCCTCGGTGGTGCGCAGATCGGCACCGGCGTCACCGGGGTGCGCGTATGCGGGAAGCGGGACGTCCGGGTCTACGCGCCGGATCAGCACGTCCACGGGATCACGGGTCACGGGTTCACCTCGAAGGCACGGACACGGCGGTTCTGGTCCGGGTCGCTCATGGCGGCCCGGATCTCCTCCGGGCGGCCGTTGTCGATGAAGTGGTCGACCTTGACCTCGATGAAGAGGGCATCCGCACGGACGGCCACGGGCCCCTCGGGGCCGCCGATCCGGCCGGTGGCGGTCGAGTAGATCTTACGGCCGGCCACCGCGGTGACCTCGGCCTCCAGATACAGCACGGTGCCCACGGGGACGGGCCGCACGAAGTCGGTCTCCAGCCGGCCGGTGACCGCGATGACACGCAGCAGCCAGTTCAGTGAGCCGAGCGTCTCGTCCAGCGCCGTGGCCAGCACGCCGCCGTGCGCGAGTCCGGGGGCGCCCTGGTGGGCGGGCCGCACGGTGAACTCCGCCGTGATCCTCACGCCCTCACCCGCGCGGGCCGCCAGATGCAGTCCGTGCGGCTGTTCCCCACCGCACCCGAAACACTGTTCGTAGTGGGCGCCGAGGAGCTCGCCTGGGGCGGGCGCGTCGGGGTGCCGCACCGGCGCGACGGCGTCGGGGGGAGGCTGCAGAGCCGCGGAAGTACCACTCACAGGCGCAGACCTTACCCGCGCGTCGGCGGAGCGTACGCACCGTGCCAAGCTTGGCTCCATGCAGCTCTCCGCCTCCCCGTACGAAGAACGCCTCACCGCCCCCCGCAGCTGGTGGGCGGTCTGCTTCCTGGTCGGGGTCGCGCTGGCCCTGGTCTTCCTCCCCTTCGGGACGCTGCCCCTGCTGGGCGGGCTGGTCGGCGGCACCGCGGTCTCGGCCGTGGTGGCCAGCTCCTACGGCTCGGTGCGCATCCGCGTCGTCGGCGACTCGCTGATCGCGGGCGAGGCGAGGATCCCGGTCGCAGCCCTGGGCGACGCCGAGATCCTCGACCAGGACGAGGCGCGCGCCTGGCGTACGCACAAGGCGGACACCCGCGCGTTCATGCTGCTGCGGTCCTACATCCCGACGGCCCTGCGGGTGCAGGTCACCGACCCGGCCGACCCGACCCCGTACCTGTACCTGTCGACGCGGGAGCCGGAGCGGCTCAGGGCGGCCCTGGAGACGGCACGGGCCGCAGCCTAGCGGCGCACCCGACCGCCGGACCCGGCCTGGGTCCGATCTGGCCTCAGCCCCGTGCTCGCCCCGGGCCCGGCCCGACACCAGTCCCGTAGCCGGAGCACAGGTCCCGGCCGTGGGCCGTGGGGGGGCCCGGAGCGTAGACCCTCGGCGCCCGGTCCGGTCAGGGCCCGAGCTCCTTCGGGATCTCTCCCATCCGCAGCGGATCGGCCGGTTCCTCCAGAGGCGGCAGCTCGGGCAACGCGTCCCAGGACACCTGGTTCCTGCGGAGGTCCTTGCGGATGTGCCCCGCGAGGCGTTTGGTGTCGCGGCGGTTCATGACCGCCCCGACCGCGGCGCCCACCATGAAGGGCATCAGGTTCGGCAGGTCACGGACCGTGCGCTTCATGATCTGCTGCCGCAGCTCGCGCTTCATCTGGCCGCCCAGCGCGGCATTGAGGGTCGACGGCTTGGTCACGTCGATCCCGCGCTCGGAGGACCAGGAGTTCAGGTAGGCGGTGCTGCGCTGCGCGAGAGTGCCCGGCGGCCGCAGTCCGTAGACCTCGTGGAGCTCGGCGACCAGCTTCAGCTCGATCGCGGCGACCCCGGTGATCTCGGCGGCGAGTTCCGTGGGCATCGCGGGCGGTACGGGCAGCATGGCGGCCGCGCCGATGCCGGCGCCCACCGTGGAGGTCGCGTTGGCCGCGCCCGCGACGAGCTTGTCGGCGAGCTCCTCGGCGCCGAGGCCGGGGAACTGCCTGCGGAGGGTCGCGAGGTCCCGTACCGGGACGCGGGGCGCGATGTCGATGATCCGGTCGGCGAGGTGGGACAGACCGGCCTTGGCCAGGCTGCCGCTCTTGCGGACGCCCTTTCTGACCCCGTCCCGAACGGCCGCCGCACGGCCGCTCGCGGCGGGCGCGGGGGCGTCCGTCGGCACCAGGTCCTCTCCCGGTGCGGGGGTGCCGGCCGGTGTGGGACCACCGGCCTGCGAGGAGGCGCCTGTCGGCGCCGTGGCGGGCGCCGGGTCGAGCGAGGCTGATCCTGGTCGGGAAGAGCCCCGCTCGTCGTCACGCGCGCCTTCAGGGCCCTGTGTGGGCCCTTCGTCCGCCGCCCTGCGAGGGAGGCGGCGCTTCCAAGGAGGGGTCGAGCCAGTCACGGCCGACCCTGCCTCAGTCGCAGTCGCGGCAGATCGGCTGACCGTTCTTCTCGCGGGCCAGCTGACTGCGGTGGTGCACCAGGAAGCAGCTCATGCAGGTGAACTCGTCCTGCTGCTTGGGCAGTACCCGGACGGCCAGCTCCTCGTTCGAGAGGTCGGCCCCGGGCAGCTCCAGGCCTTCTGCGGCCTCGAACTCGTCTACGTCGACGGACGAGGTGGACTTGTCGTTCCGGCGAGCCTTCAGTTCTTCAAGGCTGTCCGAGTCGACGTCGTCGTCGGTCTTGCGTGGGGTGTCGTAATCCGTTGCCATGTCGCTCTCCCCCTCTGGGTGTCTGCGGTGTCTCCAGCGCACGTAACGCGTGAGAGGCCGGACTTGTGCCCGACCTGAGGCGGAGATTTTGCCTCACATCAAGGTCTGTTACTCAATCGACACCCAATCGGACCCCTCAAGAGTGATCGGCTTGGATGGCGATGCGGACCGTACACGGTCTGAAGGTCGCACTTCAAAGGCGTCCCACCGTGTACTTCCCGTGATCAAGACCCCCGAAAACCCGGATTTTCCCGGCTTTCCGGCGGCTTGCGCGACCACGGAGAGTAGATGGCCGGAATATCGCCCTTGTGATCGATCACACACGGGCCTCCCGGATGGGCGACCAGAAAATTCCGCGCAAAGCGAACATCGTCGCGTGTGGGGGTCATGGTCTCAGATCGGAAGGGTGACTCGCATCACGAGACCTCCTCCCTCGCGCGGCTCCGCGGCGATGTGACCCCCGTGGGCGCGGGCCACCGACCGGGCGATCGACAGGCCGAGGCCCACACCCTTGTCGCTGCCCGTGCGTTCCGTGCGCAGCCGCCGGAAAGGTTCGAAAAGATTGTCGATCTCGTACGCGGGAACCACCGGTCCCGTGTTCGAGACCAGCAGGACCGCGTGACCGTGCTGGACCAGGGTCGTGACCTCGACCCAGCCGCCCTCCGGCACGTTGTAGCGCACCGCGTTCTGGACGAGGTTCAGCGCGATCCGCTCCAGCAGCACGCCGTTGCCCTGGACGACCGCCGCGGCGCGCTCCCCGCGGATCCGCACCCCCTTGGCCTCGGCCTCGGCGTGCACCTGGTCCACGGCCTGCGAGGCGACCTCGGCGAGGTCGACCGGCTTGCGCTCCACGATCTGGTTGTCGCTGCGGGCGAGCAGCAGCAGGCCCTCGACGAGCTGCTCGCTGCGTTCGTTCGTGGCCAGCAGGGTCTTGCCGAGCTGCTGCAGTTCCACCGGCGCCCCCGGGTCGGAGAGGTGGACCTCCAGGAGCGTGCGGTTGATCGCGAGCGGGGTGCGCAGTTCGTGCGAGGCGTTGCCGACGAACCGCTGCTGGGCGGTGAAGGCGCGCTGGAGCCGCTCCAGCATGTCGTCGAAGGTGTCGGCCAGCTCCTTCAGCTCGTCGTCCGGGCCGTCCAGCTCGATCCGCCGGGACAGGTCCGAACCGGCCACCGCGCGGGCGGTGCGGGTGATCCGGCCGAGCGGGGAGAGCACCCGGCCCGCCATCGCGTAGCCGAAGGCGAAGGCGATGATCGCGAGGCCGAGCAGCGCGAGCAGGGACCGGCTGAGCAGGTCGTCCAAGGCGTGCTGGCGCTGCTGGTTGGCGCACGCGTTCATCGCGGTGTTGAGCTCGTTCGCGGACGGCGCCGACGGGAAGTTGCAGGTGCTGCTGCCGACCTGGCCCGAGATGATCCGGAACGGAAGCTCGCTGCCCACGTTCAGAGCCTGCGCGGCCAGCAGGTAGATGATCGACAGCAGCATGATGCCGGCGATCAGGAACATGCCACCGTAGAGAAGCGTGAGCCGTATCCGGATGGTCGGGCGCAGCCAGGGGAACGGGGGCTCCGTCCGCCGGGGGTCCCAGGTGGGCTTCGGGGGCGCCGTCGACGGCGCCGGGGTCGTGGCCACCGCCGGTCAGATCCGGTACCCGGAGCCGGGCACGGTGACGATCACCGGGGGCTCCGCGAGTTTGCGGCGCAGGGTCATCACGGTCACCCGCACGACGTTCGTGAAGGGGTCCGTGTTCTCGTCCCAGGCCTTCTCCAGGAGCTGCTCGGCGGAGACGACGGCGCCCTCGCTGCGCAGCAGCACCTCCAGGACGGCGAACTCCTTGGGCGCGAGCTGGACCTCCTTGCCGTCGCGGAAGACCTCGCGGCGGTTGGGGTCGAGCTTGATGCCGGCGCGCTCCAGGACGGGCGGCAGGGGCACGCTCGTACGGCGGCCGAGGGCACGCACGCGTGCCGTCAGCTCGCTGAAGGCGAACGGCTTGGGGAGGTAGTCGTCGGCGCCGATCTCCAGGCCCTCCACCCGGTCGCTGACGTCTCCGGAGGCGGTCAGCATCAGGACCCGGGTGGGCATGCCCAGTTCGACGATCCGGCGGCAGACGTCGTCCCCGTGCACCAGCGGGAGGTCGCGGTCGAGGACGACCACGTCGTAGTCGTTGACGCCGATGCGCTCCAGGGCGGCCGCGCCGTCGTACACGACGTCGACGGCCATGGCCTCCCGGCGCAGTCCGGTGGCCACCGCATCGGCGAGCAGCTGCTCGTCCTCGACGACGAGTACGCGCACGTCGCTTGTCCTTCCTGTGTCCACCCGCGCAGCGCCTTCTCGGCACGCGCGGGTGGGGGTCCGTCTCGGGTATGACCTCCATCCTGCCTTTTTCGGCCGTAAACCGGCTGTAAGGCGGGTGGGAGGGCGTCCGCCGGGGCCGTTCCCGGCCCCGGGAATGCGAGATTTTCTCTTCGGGTTGAGGTTTCCACGGAAGAGAGCGGGGGGAGGACGGCTTTACACCCCGCGATCACGCTCTGCATGTGGCAAGCCACCTTGTGGTACGTCCAACCGCTTCCGCAGAGCGGGCGTGGGTGTCCGGCACCGTCGCCGCCCAGCCCGGGCAGCGCTGGGCACCCTCTGGAGACGTGATCGCCCCTTCCCGACGGCACACCCCCGTGCCACCGACCCACGACCCAGGACGAGGGGGCGCAGCATGGACGCATTCACCGCAGGACTTCTGCAGCGCATAAAGGCGACCGAGTCCGACCTGACGCGGGCTCGCGAGACAGGCGACGACTTCCTCGCGGAGGTCGAGCAGGCCGAGCTCGAGGACCTTCGTCGCCTCGCCGCCGAGCACGGTGTGGAGGTCGGCGCGACGCGCGTCTGATCAGTTCGTACGCGAGCGGGGCCCCGGTGTCGATCCAGTACCGGGGCCCCGCTTCGTGCGCCGTCGCGGGGACGGCGCGCGTCTCACCCGGACGGGTGTCCGTCGTGCCAGGCGCCGAACTCCTCCAGGAGCCGCTGGAGGGGCTCGAAGACGCCGGGTGAGGCCGCCACCGCCAGCTCGCGCGCGGGCCGCTCCCCGGGGCGTCCACCGGTCAGGGCGCCCGCCTCACGGGCGATCAGGTCGCCCGCCGCGAGGTCCCAGGGGTGCAGGCCGCGCTCGTAGTACCCGTCGAGGCGGCCGGCCGCGACGTCGCACAGGTCGACCGCCGCGGAGCCGGAGCGCCGGATGTCGCGCAGCAGCGGGATCAGCCGCCGGGCGACGTCGGCCTGGTGCGCCTTGACCTCGCTCACGTAGTTGAAGCCGGTCGAGACCAGGGCCTGGTCCAGAGACGGAGAGGGCCGGCAGGTCAGCCGGCGCTCGCCGACCCAGGCGCCGGTGGCCCGGGCGCCCCGGCCCCGCACGGCGTGGTACGTCTCGCCGCGCATCGGCGCCGCGACGACCCCGACGACGGTCTCGCCGTCCTGTTCGGCCGCGATGGAGACCGCCCAGGTCGGCAGTCCGTAGAGGTAGTTCACCGTGCCGTCGAGCGGGTCCACGACCCAGCGGATGCCCGTGGTGCCCTCGCTGCTCGCCCCCTCCTCGCCGAGGAAGCCGTCGTGCGGGCGGTGCTGGGCGATCAGGTCGGTGATCAGCTTCTCGGCCGCGATGTCCATCTCGGTGACGACGTCGATCGGGCTGGACTTGGTGGCGGCGACCGTCAGGTCGGCCGGGCGCCCGTCGCGCAGCAGCTCGCCGGCACGGCGGGCGGCGTCGTGCGCGAGCTGGAGCAGTTCGGTGTGCAGGGGCTCGATCACGGGGCTCCTCTGGGGCGGGGAAGGGCGGGCCGGCCCGGGGCGTGCGGGCGGACGGGGCCCGGGGGTGCGGGCGGACGGGGCCTAGGCGTACGGGCTGTCGGCGCCCGCGGCGGCGGGCTTGGGTGCCCGGGCGGGGCAGCAGCCCACCGGGCACAGGTCCCGGCTCGGGCCGAGGGTGCCGAGGACGCAGGGGGCCGGGCGCCGGCCGCTCTCGGTCGCCGCGCGTTCCAGGACGAGGTCGCGGACCGCCGCGGCGAACCGGGGATCGGCGCCGACGGTCGCCGAGCGGCGTACCGGCAGCCCGAGCTCGGCCGCCTTGGCCGTGGCCTCGGTGTCCAGGTCGTACAGCACCTCCATGTGGTCCGAGACGAACCCGATGGGGGCCATCACGACGGCCGGGGCCCCGGCGCCGTGCAGTTCCTCCAGGTGGTCGCAGATGTCGGGCTCCAGCCAGGGGATGTGCGCGGCCCCGGAGCGCGACTGGTAGACGAGCCGCCAGGGGTGCTCGGTCCCGGTCTCCTCGCGCACCGCGTCGGCGATCAGCCGTGCCACTTCCAGGTGCTGGGCGACGTAGGCGCCGCCGTCGCCGTGGTCCTCGACGGGGCCCGAGGTGTCGGCCGCCGCGTCCGGGATGGAGTGGGTCGTGAAGGCGAGGTGCGCCCCCTCCCGCACGTCCTCGGGCAGGTCGGCGAGGGACTTCAGGACTCCGTCGACCATGGGGCGGACGAACCCCGGGTGGTTGAAGTAGTGCCGCAGCTTGTCGACCCGGGGCGGCTCCAGGCTCTCGGCCTCCAGCGCGGCCAGGGACTCGGCGAGGTTCTCGCGGTACTGACGGCAGCCCGAGTACGAGGCGTAGGCGCTGGTGGCGAGGACGAGGACGCGGCGGCGGCCGTCGGCGGCCATCTCCCGCAGGGTGTCGGTCAGGTAGGGCGCCCAGTTGCGGTTGCCCCAGTAGACGGGGAGGTCCAGGCCGTGTTCCGCGAAGTCCTTGCGGAGGGCGTCGAGCAGCGCACGGTTCTGGTCGTTGATCGGGCTGACCCCGCCGAACAGGAAGTAGTGCCGACCCACTTCCTTGAGTCGTTCCTTGGGGATGCCTCGCCCGCGCGTCACGTTCTCCAGGAACGGAACCACGTCGTCCGGGCCTTCGGGGCCGCCGAACGAGAGCAGGAGGAGGGCGTCGTAGGGGTGGGCATCGAGCGCGTCTGGCATGCCTCCGATCCTGCCACCCGCCGCCGACGGCCGGACGACGGCCACGGGCCGGACAAGCCCCGGGAGTGCATTAGGGTCACCTAACCCGTAAGCTGTATCGGCTACCTTCACGCCTTACCGGAGTTCGGACGCCCGCGGTGACCGGGTGGCCGGGCCGAGCCCACCGGAGACACCCCGTGCCCAGCCCGTACAGCGCCCTGTTCGCCGCCCCAGGCTCCAGGGCCTTCTCCGCCGCGGGCTTCCTCGGGCGGATGCCGCTGTCGATGATGGGCATCGGCGTGGTCACGATGATCTCGCAGGTCACCGGGCGCTACGGGCTCGCGGGCGCGCTGTCGGCGACCATGGCGCTGGCGGCGGCCGCGCTGGGTCCCCAGGTCTCCCGGATGGTCGACCGGTATGGGCAGCGCCGTGTGATGCGCCCCGTCACCCTGTTCGCGCTCGCTGCGGCCGCCGGGCTGCTGCTCGCCGCGCACTTCGCGTGGCAGGACTGGGTGCTGTTCCTCTGCGCCGCCGGGATCGGCTGTGTGCCGAGCGTCGGGGCGATGGTCCGGGCCCGGTGGGCCGCCCTCTACCGGGACACCCCGCAGCTGCACACCGCGTACTCCTTCGAGTCCGTGGTCGACGAGGTCTGTTTCATCGTCGGGCCCATCCTCTCGATCGGTCTGTCCACGGTGTGGTTCCCCGAGGCAGGTCCGCTCCTCGCGGCCTGCTTCCTGGCCGCCGGCGTCTTCTGGCTGACGGCGCAGCGCGCCACCGAACCCGTGCCGCACCCGCGTGAGCAGCACAGCCGCGGTTCGGCGATGCGCTCGGCCGGACTCCAGGTCCTGGTGGCGACCTTCGTCGCGACGGGGGCGATCTTCGGGGCCGTCGACGTGGTCACCGTGGCCTTCGCCGAGGAGCAGGGGCACAAGGGCGCCGCGAGCGTCGTCCTTGCGCTGTACGCGGCCGGCTCGTGCCTGGCGGGCGCCGTGTTCGGGCTGCTGCACTTCAAGGGGGCGCCCGAAGCCCGGTGGCTGCTGGGCATATGCGCGATGGCCGTGAGTATGATCCCCCTCCTACTGGTCGGAAACTTGCCGTTCCTGGCCGTGGCGCTGTTCGTTGCGGGCCTGTCCATCGCTCCCACGATGATCACGACGATGTCCCTCATCGAGCAGCACGTACCACGCGCGAAACTGACCGAGGGCATGACCTGGGTGAGCACCGGACTCGCGGTCGGGGTCGCGCTCGGCTCCTCCGTGGCCGGCTGGGTGATCGACGCCGCCGGGGCGAAGGCCGGGTACGGGGTTCCGGCCGTGTCCGGGGCCGTCGCGGTGGCGGTCGGTTTCCTCGGGTATCGCCGGCTCAACAGGCCGGTTCCGCAGCGGGAGGGGACCCATGAGCACCACAGTGAGCGGGAAGAGCGGCACGTGGCGTAACTGGGCGGGGAACGTCACCGCCCGTCCCGTACGGGAGGTCACCCCCGCCTCGGTCGAGGAACTCTCCGCCGCGATACGCGCGGCCGCGGACGAGGGCCTGAAGGTGAAGGCGGTCGGCACCGGGCACTCCTTCACCGCCGCCGCCGCGACCGACGGCGTGCTGATCCGCCCTCAGCTGCTGACCGGCATCCGCGCCCTGGACCGCGAGGCGGGCACCGTCACCGTCGAGGCGGGCACCCCGCTCAAGCGCCTGAACCTGGCGCTCGCGCGTGAGGGACTGTCCCTCACGAACATGGGCGACATCATGGAGCAGACGGTGTCGGGCGCGACGAGCACCGGGACGCACGGCACCGGGCGGGACTCGGCCTCGATCGCCGCCCAGATCAGGGGCCTCGAACTGGTCACCGCGGACGGCTCGGTCCTGACCTGCTCCGAGAAGGAGAACCCCGACGTCTTCGCGGCCGCCCGGGTCGGCCTGGGCGCTCTCGGCGTCGTCACGGCGATCACCTTCGCCGTGGAGCCCCTCTTCCTGCTCACGGCCCGCGAGGAGCCGATGACCTTCGACCGGGTCACCGCCGACTTCGACGAACTGTTCACCGAGAACGAGCACTTCGAGTTCTACTGGTTCCCCCACACCGGCAACTGCAACACCAAGCGGAACAACCGCAGCGGCGGCCCCGAGAGGCCCGTCGGGCGTCTCGGCGGCTGGATCGAGGACGAGTTCCTCTCCAACGGCGTCTTCCAGGTGGCGAATCTGTTCGGCCGCGCCGTGCCCGCCGCCATCCCGGCGATCGCGAAGGTCTCCAGCCGGGCGCTCTCCGCGCGCACGTACACCGACATCCCCTACAAGGTCTTCACCTCTCCGCGCCGGGTGCGCTTCGTGGAGATGGAGTACGCGGTCGCGCGGGAGGCCCTCGTCGACACGCTGCGCGAACTGAAGGCCATGGTGGACCGCTCCCCCCTGCGGGTCAGCTTCCCCGTCGAGGTGCGCACCGCTCCCGCGGACGACATCACGCTGTCCACCGCGTCCGGCAGGGAGAGCGCCTACATCGCCGTACACATGTTCCGGGGGACGCCCTACCAGGCGTACTTCACGGCGGCCGAGCGGATCTTCACCGCGCACGAGGGCCGCCCTCACTGGGGCAAGGTGCACACGCGGGACGCCGGGTACTTCTCCGGGGTGTACCCGCGCTTCGGCGAGTTCACGGCGTTGCGGGACCGCCTCGACCCGGATCGGCGCTTCGCGAACGACTATCTGCGCCGGGTGCTGGGCTCGTAGCGCCGCCCGGCGTCGGACTCCCGTCCCCGGTCGCCTCCGGGGTCGGTGAGCCGGCGCCGGAACTCGGCGTCGGCGTGGGACTCGCCGCCCCGCCCTCACCGTTCGTCGCAGCGGAGCCGTCATCCGCGCCGGACGTCGACGGCTGCCGGGACGCGCCGGTGGAGGGGGTCGGCCCCGAAGTGCCGGACTCCGTCGTGGAGGCCGGGCCCCTGTCGGGTGAACCGCCGCCGGAGCCGCCGGACTTGAAGGCGTCACCGACCGTGGTGCTCCTCCCGTCCCCGCTGAAGCTCCGCCCGGCGACCAGTTCGTACGTGGTGACGCCGGCCATGGTGACGCCGAACACGAGCGCCGCGGCGACCAGCGGCCGCTTCCAGCTCCTGACCCGGGCGCGGTAGACCGTCCCCTCGCCGAACTCCCCGGCCGGGGAGGGGACGAACCGCCCCGGCGCGGACGGGACGGACTCCCCCGGCGTCTGCCGGGCGGCCGGCTTCGCCTGGACGGTCACGTCCCGCAGCTGCTCACCGGTGCGCTTGAAGAAGTGCTGGAAGACGGTGCCGCCGCAGGTGGCGACGACGCTGACCAGGCCCGCGCCCAGGATCGTCCCGTAGACACCGAAGTAGGAGGCGAGCTTCGCGGCCACCACGGCGGCCACCGCACTGCCCGCCACTTGCGGAAGGCTCAGCTCCAGCCGCTTCCTCCCGGCTCCCGCCGCTGCGTTCGGATCTTCCTCCGCACCCGGTATTCCACGCATACCCGGATCTTTCCTGCCTTTCTCGTGCTTGGGCGACCTACTGCACCAGAAAGGACGGCCGAACGGAACCTTTAGTTCCGTTTCTGCCGGATACGTGAACTACGCCACGTTTCATGGTCACGAAAACCGCACATCGGGCAGCCAACTACCACCCCCCGCTAGAAGTTGGGCGGCGTGCCGATCCACGCACATGGCCCGAATGGAGTACTGTTGCGAGCCCTGGGTCCGGACTCCCGCCAGGGTGTCCGGGGCCTGACAGGACCGCCGGGAGGGGGCTCGTTGCACAGGGTGATGGAGTTCGTCACTTAGCGTTGCGAATAGGTAACCGTGCCATAACGGCGAGCCCGGGCCCGTGCCCGACACGCCGGGCAACTCGGCAAGGTTGTGGCAGGCTGCACCCGGGCAGGCCACACTCGACTAGCGGAAGCAGCGACGCACGTGACGTCGGCAGGCACCACCCGGGAGGTCCCCATGCCGGAACTGCGTGTCGTGGCCGTCTCTAACGACGGCACACGGCTGGTGCTGAAGGCTGCGGACAGCACGGAGTACACGCTTCCGATCGACGAGCGGCTGCGCGCCGCCGTCCGCGGCGACCGTCCCCGCCTCGGCCAGATCGAGATCGAGGTGGAGAGCCATCTCCGCCCCCGGGACATCCAGGCGCGTATACGAGCGGGTGCCTCCGCGGAGGAAGTCGCCCAGCTCGCGGGGATCCCCGTCGACCGGGTGCGCCGCTTCGAGGGCCCCGTGCTCGCCGAGCGGGCCTTCATGGCCGAGCGTGCCCGCAAGACTCCCGTCCGCCGCCCCGGCGAGAACGCCGGACCCCAGCTCGGTGAGGCCGTCCAGGAACGGCTGCTGATCCGGGGCGCCGAGAAGGACACCGTCCAGTGGGACTCGTGGCGCCGCGACGACGGCACCTGGGAAGTCCTGCTGGTCTACCTGGTCGCGGGCGAACCGCACTCGGCGAGCTGGACGTACGACCCGCCCCGGCGGCTCGTCCAGGCCGTCGACGACGAGGCGCGTTCGCTGATCGGCGAGTCCGACGACCTCGCGGCGCCCGAGCCGAGCTTCCCGTTCGTGCCGCGCATCGCACGGCTGCCCCGGGACCGTCCGCTCGACCGCGCGCTGGACCGGCAGATGGAGCGGCCGAGCCTGCCGCCCGCCGAGCAGGCCGAGGAGAGCGCGGGCGACCGCGACTCGCTCACCAGCCTTCTGGAGGCGGTGCCCAGCTTCCGGGGCGACATGGTGGTGCCGGAGCGGCCCTCCACCACCGAACTGCCGCCCGTGGAGGAACCCGCGCCGGAACCCGAGGCCGAGGAGCCCCCGGCTCCGGCCGCCTCGGCCGGAGCCGGCTCCGCCTACGCGGACGTCCTGATGCCCCGCTCGGTCGGCAGCCACCGCGACCGCCTGGTCGGCGCGACCGACCGGCAGGCCGAGGCCGATGGTGTCCGCCCCGGCCGCAGAGCGGCGGTACCGAGCTGGGACGAGATCGTCTTCGGCACCCGGCGCAAGAAGCAGGACTGAGGGAAGCGGCCGGCTCGAAGCGGCGCGACGGACGTCCGGACGCGGCCGGAACGCGGCCACCGGCCACCCGGCCGGTCACTCGTACGAGCGATGGGGCCCGCACCGGACCGGTGCGGGCCCCGTCGCCGTCACTGCGGGTCGGGCCCCACCGCGACCGGGCGGCTCCCGTCCCGGGACCACTCCGACCAGGAACCCACGTACAGCGCGGCCGGAATGCCCGCGACGGCGAGCGCCAGCACCTGATGGGCCGCCGAGACACCCGAGCCGCAGTAGACGCCGACCTCCGAAGTGTCCGTCACGCCCAGGGACTTGAAGCGGTCGGCCAGCTCGGCGGCGGGCCGGAACTCCCCGCTCTCCGTGACGTTCTCCGTGGTCGGCGCGGACACCGCGCCCGGGATGTGACCGCCGACGGGGTCGATCGGCTCGACCTCGCCCCGGTAGCGCTCACCCGCCCTCGCGTCGAGCAGCAGCCCCGTACGGGCGAGTGCGGCGGCTCCGTCCGCGTCGAGCAGCGAACGGGCTCCCGGCGCCGGGACGAAGCTTCCGGCCGCGGGCGAGGGGACCTCGGTGGACAACGGCCCGCTCCACGCGGCCAGTCCGCCGTCCAGCACCCGCACCGAGGGGTGCCCCGTCCAGCCCAGCAGCCACCAGGCACGCGCCGCCGCCCACCCGGCACCGCCGTCGTACACGACGACATCGCGGTCGTCCGACACGCCGGCGGCCCGCATCGCCGCGCCGAAGACCTCGGGATCGGGCAACGGATGACGGCCCGCGTCACCCGCCTTTCCGGCCAATTCGGTGTCCAGATCGATGAAGACCGCACCGGGGATGTGGCCCGCCTCGTAGGCGGCCCGGCCGTCGAAGGGCGCGGCGCCGTTCGCCGTGGCCGGCGTGAGCTGCCAGCGGATGTCCAGCACGACCGGCGGGTTCGGTCCCGCGAGATCGCTCGCGAGTTCGGGGGCGGAGATGATGGCGTTCATGGCCACCATCCTCGCGCACGGGGTGGCCCCGGCGTCCAGCTCCGGCTACTCTGCTCGGCCGGACACCTCCGATCACGAGGCGTACGGGATCGGGCACGTGCTGTACAGCTGATGGACACCCTCCGGCAATGGTGCGGAAACGGACGGGAAACGGCACATCGGGCATCCTCCGGCAGTGGACCGCGACATGACGGTGCGGCCAGGGCGCGCTGGGTGACGGGTAGTGCGAGCATCGACACGGGGCGTGTACGCGGGCGGCTGCGGTACGCGTGTTGGTAGGCGGAAGGTGAACGGCCACCGCGAGGGGCCGAGAAGAGAGTGACGATGACCGAGGCACGGGGGCCGGCCGGCCTGAACGGCACAACGCACACTCGGCACGCGCCCGGCGTTCCCTGCTGGGTGAGCCTGATGGTGCACGCAATGGACACGACCCAGGAGTTCTACGGAGAGCTGTTCGGCTGGGAGTTCGAACCCGGCCCGCAGCAGCTCCCGCGGCAGCTCGGCCCCTCCGCCCGGGCGCTGCTGGACGGTCACGAGGTGGCGGGCATCGGACAGATGCCGCCCGACCAGCATCTCTCGATCGCCTGGACACCGTACTTCGCCTCGGACGACGTGAACCAGACCGCCGAATCGGTACGGCACTGCGGCGGAACCGTAGGGGTGGGCCCGCTGGACGCGGGCGACGCCGGGCGGCTGGCGATCGGTCTCGACCCGACCGGCGCGGTCTTCGGGATCTGGCAGGCGGCGGCCCATGTGGGCACCGGCATCATCGGGGTGCACGGCACGCCTGCCTGGATCGAGTTGGTGACCCGCGACACCGAGAGTGTCGTCAAGTTCTACCAGGGGGTCTTCGGGCACGAACTGGAACCCGTCGTCTCGGCCGACTTCGACTACGTGACCCTCCAGTCGGACGGCCGCGCGGTCGCGGGCATCCACGGCGTCGGCCACGGCCTGCCCCGTGACCGCGGCCCGCACTGGCTGACCTACTTCGAGGTCAGGGACGTCGACGCCGCCACCGCCCAGGTCACCGAGCTCGGCGGGCACGTCCTCCGGGCCGCCCACGACTCGGCCTACGGACGGGTGGCCACGGTGGCCGATCCGGAGGGCGCGGTGTTCTCGCTCATCCACACCGACCGCTGAGGGACCCGCCGGAGCGCCCGGCCGGCCGGACGGCGGACCGGGCCCCGGCCGTCGGGCGACCGGGTGCTCCGCCAGGGCCGGCGCTCGGACGGCCGACCCTCCGGCGGCGGGCAGCGGGCAGCGGGCTGCCGATTCACTCACGCCGGCAGCGTGGACCGATCAGGTCGAGGCACCGAGGCGCCGCGACGCCTCGCCTCGGAAACGGTCGGACGGGCCCCGTCGCGGGAACGCCGTCGCACGACCGCGCCCACGCGGACGCGCTCAGGTGGACGCGATCGGGAGCACGTCCGGGGAGAGGGCGCCCGCGCGGGCGGTCGCCGCCGTCATCCGGCGGCGGTGGTGGCGACGGCAGAGGACCTCGTAGCCGACGTCCTCCGCCTGGTTGACGTCACCGACGACCACCTGGGCGCCCTCGACGACCATTTCGCCGCCTATCGTGCGGGCGTTGTGGGTGGCGCGTGCGCCGCACCAGCACAGGGCCTCGACCTGGAGGACCTCCACCCGGTCGGCCAGCTCCACCAGCCGCTGCGAGCCGGGGAAGAGCTTGGAGCGGAAGTCGGTGGTGATACCGAACGCGAAGACGTCGATGTCCAGTTCGTCGACCACCCGTGCCAGCTGGTCGATCTGTCCGGGAGCCAGGAACTGGGCCTCGTCGGCGATCACGTAGTCCGCGCGGCCGCCCTGCGAGAGGTGTTCGACGAGGTAGGAGTACAGGTCCTGGTCGTCGGCGACCTCCACCGCGTCCGTGACCAGGCCCAGGCGCGAGGAGAGCTTGCCCTCGCCCGCGCGGTCGTCGCGCGTGAAGATCATGCCCTGCAGGCCCCGGGCCGAACGGTTGTGCTCGATCTGCAGAGCCAGCGTCGACTTCCCGCAGTCCATCGTTCCGGAGAAGAACACCAGCTCGGGCATGGGGAGTTGAGCACCTTTCGGCAAGGAGGGGCGGACGGGGAGAGGGTCAGGAACGTACTTCCAGGAGCGGGACGTGCTGTTCCGCCGGGGTCATCGAACCGTGGTTGCCGACCATCGCGGACTCCTTCGGCTCCCGCTCGGTCGCGATGATCAGGACGTCGTCCCGGGCCGCCGCGACGACATCGCCGATGCGGGCGTACACCCGTTCGTCGACCTGGGGTCCGAACCAGCCCGCCGCGATCGCCTCGTCGCGCGAGGCCACCCAGAACTGCTCGCCGAGGACCTCGCGCCAGCAGGTCAGGACGTCCGCCTCGGCGCCCGGCACCGCGTACACGTGCCGGGCCCGCCCCTCGCCGCCGAGCAGGGCGACCCCGGCCCGCAGCTCCCAGTCCTCGTCGAAGTCGATGCGGTGCTGGTCGTCGAACGGGATGTCGATCATGCCGTGGTCCGCGGTGACGTACAGCGCGGAGCGGGGCGGCAGTTGCTCGGCGAGGCGCTGGACCAGCCGGTCCACGTACATCAGCTGGCCGCGCCAGGGGTCCGAGTCGACACCGAACCGGTGGCCCTTGCCGTCCACCTCGGCGTAGTACGTGTAGACCAGGGAGCGGTCACCGGCCGCGAGCTGCGCGGCCGCGAAGTCCACGCGGTCCTCGCCGGTCAGCCGGCCGTGGAAGGTGCCGCCGCTCAGCGCGACCTTGGTGAGCGGGGTGTTCTGGAAGGCGGGGGACGAGACCTGGGCGGTGTGCACCCCGGCCCTGTCGGCCAGCTCGAAGACCGTGGGGTACGGCTGCCAGGGGCGCGGCGAGGTCCACGGGGTCCAGCGGAGCTGGTTCATCAGCTCGCCGGTCCCGGGATTGCGCACGGTGTACCCGGGCAGACCGTGCGCGCCGGGCGGCAGGCCCGTGCCCACGGAGGCGAGGGAGGTCGCGGTGGTCGCCGGGTACCCGGCGGTGATCGGCCGGCCGGTGCCGCCCCGGGACGAAGCGAGGAGCGACGCCATGAAGGGGGCTTCGTCGGGATGCGCCGTCAGCTGCTCCCAGCCGAGTCCGTCGATCAGGAAGACACAGGCGCGGTCGGCGCCGGTCAGTTCCGGTATGGCGGCGGTCATGCCGGGTACGGACATGCCCGCGGCGAGCGTGGGCAGCAGATCCGCGAGCGAGCCCGTGCCGTACTCGGGGACGGGCGCGGAGCCGACGGCCAGGGGTTCCGGGTGATCCCAGGTGGAGAGGGCCATCAGCGGGTGGGGTCCGCGGTCGCCTCGGAGAGGGACTGCGCGAAGGCGAGGGCCTGGCGGACGGTCTCCGGGCCGTCCCCCGCCTCGCTGACGCGCAGGCTCAGGTCGTCGGCCGTCGAGTTGCCGGTGTAGCCGTGGTCCGCCTCGCAGTTGGGGTCGCCGCAGGCCGCGGGCTCCAGGTCGATACGGGCGACCGCGCCCCAGCCGATGGTCAGCACGACCTCGCGGGGCAGCGTGCCCGGCGCGTACGACTCGGGGTTGGCGACGACCCGGCTGACCACGACGGACGAGATCCGGCCGAGCTTCACGGACTCCGTGGACGTGGTGGCGTAGGGCGTGGGGGAGGTCGTGTCCGCGTTCTGCTCGTCGGTGTGGCTGACGATGAAGCGGTTGCCGGTCAGGACGAGCACGGTGACGTGCCGGCGCACCTCGTTGGCGTCGAACGTCGTCTCCTGGTGGACCAGGTACGACCGGATGGCCTCGCCGCCGATCGCGGCCTCCACCGCCTCGGCCACGAGGGCCGGGTAGTAGCCGCTGCGCTCGATCGCCGCTCGCAGCCCCTGGGTCGTCGTACTGGTCTTGGCCATGACGTCCATCCTACGGGGGCCCACTGACTGCGAGGCACCGCTCGTGGGTCTCTGTCGTGGACGGATCGGAACCGGACCCGGGACGGCGCCGGTGGGGCACCGCGCCGCCGGTCAGACGACGGGCAGCGTCCGGGGGCCGAGGTCGTCACGGAGGGGGGCGCGGGCCAGCCGGACGGTGGCGCCGAGCACGGTCAGCCCGCGCGGGGCGACCACCACCGGCTCCAGGGAGACCCCGACGACCTCCGGATGATCGTCCACCAGGCGCGACACCCGCAGCATCACCTCTTCGAGGGCCGCGGTGTCGACGGGGGCCGAGCCGCGCCAGCCGAACAGGAGCGGGGCCGTCCGGATCGACCGGACCAGCGAGGCCGCGTCCCGGTCGGTGACCGGGATCAGACGGTGCCCGGTGTCCCCCAGCAGCTCCGAGGCGGCTCCGGCCAGGCCGAACGACAGCACCGCGCCCGCCGCGGGGTCGATGACGGCCCGTACGACCGTGTCCACCCCGCGCGGTGCCATGGCCTGCACGACCGGCCGCAGCTCCTCCGGGGTCCCGAAGAGCTCGGTCAACTCTCCGTACGCCCTGCGCAGTTGCTCCTCGTCCGCCAGGTCCAGGCGGACGCCGCCGAGGTCGGCGCGGTGGCGCAGGTGCGGGGCGGTGGTCTTGAGGGCCACGGGGTAGCCGAGGGTGCGCGCTGCCGCGGCGGCCTCGTCGGGCGTCGGCGCGGGCAGCGCCCGGCGTACGTCGACGCCGTACCGCCCGAGCAGCGCGCAGGTGTCCTCGGGGCCGAGGGTCAGCCCGGTGCCCCGGGAGAGGAGCGCGTCGATCTGTTCGGCGGCGCCCCTCTCGTCGACGTCCTCGTACTCGGGCACCTTGCCGGGCTCGGCCGCCTCCCGTCGCCACTGGGCGTACTTCACGGCCTCGGCGAGCGCGCGGACGGCACGCTCGGCGGCGGGGTAGGCGGGGATGAGGCGCGTCTCGTCGGGGGCGTCGGCGGAGGGCCCGTCCGGGTCCCGCCGTCCGACGGGTGCGGGGTGCGCTCCGGGCGGGGCGGCGGCCGCGGGGCCGCCGGGGCCGGTCTGCGGGGCCGTGCTGGCGGCGGCCGACAGTGCCTCGGCGAGTCCGCCGAGCTCCACGTGCGCCACCAGCACCGGCTTGGCCGGGGCCGATGCCGAGGCCGAGCGCAGCGCCCCGGCCAGGGCCGCGTCCGCCACGGAGGTCTCCCCCACCGCGGGGATGGCCGTCACCACGACGGCGTCGCACCTGTCGTCGGCCAGGGCGCGGGCCAGTGCCCGGTGGAAGTCCTCCGCCGAGGCCTCCGTGGTCAGGTCCAGCGGCGGCAGCGGCCGCAGTCCCTCCGCGAGGCAGGCGTCGAAGGTCAGCAGTCCCAGCGACTCGGAGTTCCCGAGGATCGCCACCCGGGGGCCGGGCGGAAGCGGCTGGCGCGCCAGCAGGAGGCCCGCGTCGACCAGCTCGGTGATCGTGTCGACCCGGATCACGCCGGCCTGCCGGAGCAGCGCGGAGACGGTGGCGTGCGGCAGCCGAGTGGCCCGGACCGCGTGCCCCTGCGGGGCCGCCGCGTGCCGTGCGCCCTGCACCACGACCAGCGGCTTCGCCGCCGCCGTCCGGCGCGCCAGCCGGGTGAACTTGCGCGGGTTGCCGATGGATTCGAGGTACATCAGGGCGACGTCGGTGTCCGGGTCGTCGTACCAGTACTGGAGGACGTCGTTGCCGGACACGTCCGCGCGGTTGCCGGTGGAGACGAACGTGGACACGCCGGTCACGCCGGTGACACCGCCGCCGCGCCGGTGCAGCCGGGACAGCAGGGCGATGCCGATGGCCCCGGACTGCGCGAACAGGCCGATCCGTCCGGGGCGGGGCATCTCCGGTGCCAGGGAGGCGTTGAGGCGTACGCCGGGGGCGGTGTTGATGATCCCGAAGGTGTTCGGGCCGATGATCCGCATGCCGTACGTGCGGGCCTGGCGGACCAGTTCCCGCTGGCGTTCGCGCCCCCCGGGACCGCTCTCGGCGTAGCCGGCCGAGACGACGACGAGGCCCTGCACGCCGTGCTCGCCGCACTCGGCGACGACCTCGGGGACGTACGGCGCGGGCACGGCGACGACCGCGAGGTCGACGTGCTCGCCGATGTCGCGGACGGAGCGGTGCGCGGGGACCCCGTCGAGCTCCTTCTCCCCGAGCGACTTGTTCACCGCGTACAGCCGCCCCGTGAAGCCGGCCGCGCGGAGGTTGGCGAGGACGCTGCGGCCCACCCCGCCGGCCGTGCGTCCGGCGCCGATCACGGCGACCGAGCCGGGTGCGAGCAGACGTTGCACGGACCGGGCCTCGGCGCGCTGCTCGCGTGCGCGCTGGACGGCGAGGGAGCGGTCGGTGGGTTCGAGGTCGAACTCCAGGCGTACGACACCGTCCTCGAAGTGCCGCTTCTGCTGGTACCCGGCGTCGGTGAACACCTTGATCATCTTGGTGTTGGCGGGCAGCACCTCGGCGGCGAACCGGCGGATGTCCCGCTCCCTGGCCACCGCGGCGATGTGTTCGAGCAGGGCCGAGGCGACACCGCGGCCCTGGTGTGCGTCCTGGACGAGGAAGGCGACCTCGGCCTCGTCGGCGGGCGCGGAGGCCGGCAGGCCGCCGGGGCCGATGCGGTCGTACCGGACGGTGGCGATGAACTCGCCGCCGATGGTCGCCGCGAGGCCCACCCTGTCCACGAAGTCGTGGTGCGTGAAGCGGCGGACGTCCTTGGCGGACAGTCGCGGGTAGGGCGCGAAGAACCGGTAGTACTTCGACTCGTCCGAGACCTGCTCGTAGAAACTGACCAGGCGCTCGGCGTCGTCGACGGTGATGGGCCTGACGCGGGCCGTTCCCCCGTCGCGCAGCACCACGTCGGCCTCCCAGTGGGAGGGGTACTCGTGCCGGTCCGACGAGGTCTGCATGGGCCCCAGAGTACGGCTCGCGTCCGACAGCGGCGCGAGGCAGGCTAGGGGCAGCGGATTCGGATCCAGGCCGGGGTCCGAAGCCGGGTCCGGGACGGGTGGGACACCCGCTCCGGGCGCGCTTCACTCTATGGAACACTGGTCTAGACAACCCTGAACCCCTGAAGGGCAGCATCACATGGCTGAGCGCCGCGTCAACGTCGGCTGGGCCGAGGGCCTCCACGCCCGTCCCGCCTCCATCTTCGTCCGGGCGGCCACGGCCTCCGGCATCCCCGTGACGATCGCCAAGGCGGACGGCAACCCCGTCAACGCGGCTTCCATGCTCGCGGTCCTGGGCCTGGGCGCCCAGGGCGGCGAGGAGATCGTCCTGGCCTCGGAGGCCGAGGGAGCGGACGCCGCTCTCGACCGGCTGGCCAAGCTGGTCGCCGAGGGTCTCGAGGAACTCCCCGAGACCGTCTGAGGCACCCCACCCGGGATTCCTCCTCCGTGCGGCGGAAAAGACCTCCACACCGGAGGAAAACACCCCGCACACTGAGCGAAGGGCCCGCCCGAAATCAATGGGCGGGCCCTTCGCTTTTCCGTATTCCGGGCAGCAGAAATAATCTCCCGCGAATTACCTCTCTTTGTATACGGCCCCCGTGTTAATGACGCAGGCCCGTCATGTTTACGGGATGTTGCGAAGTCCTCACACGGTCCGGGCGCTCTCCCCCGCCGGGGAACCTGAGCCGGTGCGCGGCCGTGGCGCGCTCGGTGTGCAGCACCGTGACGGCCCGGGCCCGTTCGCCGTCGCCGCGCGCCACCGCGTCCACGATGCCGCCGTGCTCGGCCCAGGACTCCACCGGGTCGGCGGGCGCCTCGACCGTGTACATCCAGGCGATCTTGTGCCGCAGCTGGGCCAGCGTGGAGGTGAGCGCGGGGCTCCCGGAGGCCTGTGCGAGCGTCTCGTGGAACCAGCCGCCCAGGGAGCGCAGATCCTCGCTGTTGCCCTTCCTGGAGCGCTCCTGGCCCAGCCTGACCAGGCCACGCAGCACCTTGAGGTGGGCCTCGGTGCGCCGCTGGGCGGCCCGGAAGGCGCCCAGCGGCTCCAGCAGCATGCGCATCTCCAGCAGGTCCGCGGCCTCCTGCTCGGTGGGCTCCGCCACACACGCGCCCGCGTGCCGGCGGGTGACGACGAACCCCTCGGCCTCCAGGGTGCGCAGCGCCTCGCGCACCGGGACGCGCGAGACGCCGTAGCGGCGCGCGAGCAGTTCCTCGGTGAGCCGGCCGCCGCGCTCGTAGACACCCGCGACGATGTCGTCGCGGATCGCCGTGCATACCGAGTGCGCGGGAATGCGCATGACCGGACCTCCGCCTTAATCCCCGCGAAACGCGGTCGATCGACGCTCTTTCGGCGACTCTATTGCAGCGGACCGGAATTTCCGACGGCGGGCCGGAATCATGGATATTTTTTGGACAGACAGCAGTTCGAAACGCCGAAGCCCCGGCTCGGGCGAGCCGGGGCTTCGGACGTACGGACACCGGACGTGTGAACGTACGGACGCCTCGCGCCGGTGGTACGGACAGCGGGGGCATGCCGGACGCACGGACGCCGGGCGTCGGCCGTACGGGCGCGACGGGTCAGACGTTCACGCCGTGCGAGCGGAGGTAGGCGACCGGGTCGATGTCGGAGCCGTACTCCGCCGTGGTGCGCGCCTCGAAGTGGAGGTGCGGGCCGGTGGTGTTCCCGGTGGCACCGGAGAGGCCCAGCCGGCCGCCGGGCGTGACGGTCTGGCCGACGGAGACCTCGATGGACGACAGGTGGCCGTACATCGTGTACGTGCCGTCGTGCATCCGCAGGACGATCTGGTTGCCGTAGGCGCCGCCCCAGCCCGCCGTGACCACCGTGCCCGCGCCGACCGCGTGAACCGGGGTGCCGGACGCGGCGTGGAAGTCGACACCGGTGTGACTGCCGGAGGACCAGAGGCTGCCGCCGGCCTTGTAGCCCGTGGAGACGTACGAGCCGGGGATCGGCAGGACGAAGGTGTTGAGACGCTTGCGCTCGGCGGCGCGGGCGGCGCGCTCCTTGGCCTCGCGCTCCTTCTTCGCCTCCTCGACGGCCCGCTTGCGCGCGGCCTGTTCGGCCTTCCGGCGGGCCGCGGCCTCGTCGGCGGCCCGCTGCTGCGCGGCGGCCTGCGCGTCGATCTGGACGGCGACGGTGTCGCCCATGGTGACGGCCTGGGTCAGCCCGGTCTGCTCGACGGAGCTGTCCGCGGCCAGGGCCGGAGCGGCCAGGGTGCCGATGACACCGGTGGTGGTGAGCGCCGCGACGCCGACGGCGTTCGAGGTGGTGCGCTTCACGCGGCTCGGCCGACGGTGTTTCCCGGGGCCACAGGTGAACGCCATGTAGGGGCTCGGTCCTTTCCTTCCCTCTCGCCTACCGGGTTAGCTGACGGGTTCGGAGCAGGAAGGTCTCCTACGGAAGTCCTCACGGGGAGGAGGCCCGATTCACCCCAGGGACTGCGTACGGGTCCCCGGCTCCCCTGGCTCGCGCCGTACGGGGACTCGGCGATGACTGTCCGGTGCCGCGGACGCGGCGCACTGCCTGACGAACAGCCGGACCGACGCTAAGGGGGCCGTCTTTCGATCGACAAACGGAACACGGTTTTTGTAGTGCATGCCACAGGGCGTAAAGGCAACCTCCCTGCCAATACGGACAAATGGAGGGTGTTGTCGGGGCAAAAGGGGGCCCGGGTGACTCTTCGGTCACCCGGGCCCCTGGAGTCGCGTCGTCCGCCGCGCCTCGTGCCGCGCCGCTACTCAGCGGCCACGACGGTCACTTCACCGATGCCGAGGTCCTTGACGGGCTCCTCGATCTGCGCGGCGTCGCCCACCAGGACGGTGACCAGACGGTCCACCGGGAAGGCGTTCACCGCGGCCGCGGTGGCCTCCACCGTGCCGGTCGCGGCGAGCTGCTGATACAGCGTCGCCTGGTAGTCGTCGGGCAGGTACTGCTCGACCTGGTCGGCGAGCGTGCCCGCGACGGCCGCGGCGGTCTCGAACTTGAGAGGCGCCACACCCACGAGGTTCTGCACGGCGACGTCCCGTTCGGCGTCCGTCAGACCGTCCGCGGCGAGGGTGCGCAGCACCTTCCAGAGGTCGTCCAGCGCCGGCCCGGTGTTCGGGGTGTCCACGGAACCGCTGATGGCGAGCATCGCGATGCCCGTGCCGTCCGGGGCGGAACGCATCACCTGGCCGAACGCCCGCACCCCGTAGGTGTAGCCCTTCTCCTCGCGCAGCACCCGGTCCAGCCGCGAGGTGAGGGTGCCGCCGAGGCAGTACGTGCCGAGCACCTGGGCCGGCCACACCCGGTCGTGCCGGTCCGAGCCGACCCGGCCGATCAGCAACTGCGTCTGGACCGCGCCGGGGCGGTCCACGATGACCACCCGTCCGGTGTCGTCGGCGGTGACCGGCGGCACCGGGCGCGGTTCGCCGGTGGAACCGGTCCAGGCGCCGAGCGTCTCGGCGAGCAGCCCGTCGAGGTCCACGCCGGTGAGGTCGCCGACGATGACGGCGGTGGACGTCGCCGGCCGCACGTGCCGGTCGTAGAAGGCGCGGACACCCGCCGCGTCGATCTTCTGGACGGTCTCCTCCGTGCCCTGCCGGGGACGGGACATCCGCGAGCCGGCCGGGAACAGCTCCCTGGAGAGCTCCTTGGCCGCGCGGCGGGCCGGGTTGGCGCTCTCGTGCGGGATCTCGTCGAGCCGGTTGCGCACCAGCCGCTCGATCTCGCTCTCGGCGAACGCCGGTGCCCGCAGGGCGTCGGCGAGCAGACCGAGTGCCTTGGGGAGCCGCGAGACGGGCACTTCGAGGGAGAGGCGGACACCGGGGTGGTCCGCGTGCGCGTCGAGGGTGGCGCCGCACCGCTCCAGCTCGGCGGCGAACTCCTCGGCGGAGAGCTTGTCGGTGCCCTCCGAGAACGCGCGCGCCATGATCGTGGCGATCCCGTCGAGACCGGCGGGCTCGGCGTCCAGGGGCGCGGCGAGCAGCACCTCGACGGCGACGACCTGCTGGCCGGGGCGGTCGCAGTGCAGCAGCGTCAGGCCGTTGTCCAGCGTGCCGCGCTCGGGAGCGGGGAAGGCCCAGGGCTTGGGCCGGCCGGCCTGGGGCTGCGGGTGGAAGTCCATGGTGGCGAGCTCGGTCACTTCGCCGCCTCCTCGTCGGTCTCGTCAGCGGCGTCGGTGGCTTCGTCTGCTTCGGCGGCGAGCGGTTCGTAGACGAGCACCGCGCGGTTGTCGGGGCGCAGGCGGGCCTTGGCGACCTCCTGGACCTCCTCGGCGGTGACGTCGAGGATGCGTCCGACGGCCGTCAGGGCGAGCAGCGGATCGCCGAACAGGACCGCGTACCGGCACAGTTCGTCGGCGCGGCCCGCGACCGTGCCGAGCCGGTCCAGCCACTCGCGCTCCAACTGGGCCTGGGCGCGCTCCATCTCCTCGGCCGTGGGGCCCTCCTCGGCGAACCGGGCGAGCTCCTCGTCCACGGCGGCCTCGATGACCGGGACCTCGACGTCGCCCGAGGTCTTCACGTCCAGCCAGCCCAGGGAGGGCGCCCCGGCGAGCCGCAGCAGGCCGAACCCGGCCGCGACGGCGGTGCGGTCGCGGCGTACGAGCCGGTTGTAGAGCCGGGACGACTCGCCGCCGCCGAGGACGGTCAGGGCGAGGTCGGCCGCGTCGGACGCGCGCGTGCCGTCCTCGGGGAGCCGGTAGGCGGCCATCAGGGCGCGCGCCGGGACCTCTTCCTCGACGACCTCGCGCAGCTGCTCACCGATGGTCTCGGGCAGCGAACCGTCACGCGGGGCGGGCTTTCCGTCGTGCCCCGGGATGGAGCCGAAGTACTTCTCGATCCAGGCGAGCGTCTGCTCGGGGTCGATGTCCCCGACGACCGAGAGCACCGCGTTGTTGGGCGCGTAGTAGGTGCGGAAGAAGGCGCGGGCGTCCTCCAGGGTCGCCGCGTCCAGGTCCGCCATCGATCCGATCGGGGTGTGGTGGTACGGGTGGCCCTCGGGGTACGCGAGCGCGGTCAGCTTCTCGAAGGCGGTGCCGTAGGGCACGTTGTCGTAGCGCTGCCTGCGCTCGTTCTTGACGACGTCCCGCTGGTTCTCCATGGACTCGTCGTCGAGCGCGGCGAGCAGCGAGCCCATCCGGTCCGCCTCCAGCCAGAGGGCGAGCTCCAGCTGGTGGGCCGGCATCGTCTCGAAGTAGTTGGTGCGCTCGAAGCTGGTGGTCCCGTTCAGGGAGCCGCCGGCGCCCTGCACCAGCTCGAAGTGGCCGTTGCCCTTCACCTGACCCGATCCCTGGAACATCAGGTGCTCGAAGAGGTGAGCGAGTCCGGTACGGCCCTTGACCTCGTGGCGCGAGCCGACGTCGTACCAGAGGCACACCGCCGCGACCGGGGTCAGGTGGTCCTCGGAGAGCACCACGCGCAGGCCGTTGGCCAGGCGGTGCTCGGTCGCTGTCAGGCCGCCGGAGCCTGTCTCAGCTGTGGCCGTGTGACCCATGGGCATGTACGTCCCTTCGATCGCGGAAACTGCAGAATTCCTGTCGGTCCTGCCACTGTATGCAAGCGTGCCGACGGGTGGCGAAGTTCCCGCGCCCCGTACGCCGAGAGCGAGACTCACCTGCGGCGCGGGGCCGTGCTCCCGCGCCCCGGGAGCGGGCGGAAAGGGCCCCCGCGAGGCCCCTACGGACGGGTCGCGGTCCGCGTTGTCAGCGGGGCGGTCCACAATGGTGCGCGTCAGATCCCGTTCATGCCCCGGCAGAGACTGTGAAGGAGCCGCAGCAGCGATGGCCCGCCGCAGCACGAAGACCCCGCCGCCCGACGACTCGTACGAGGAGAAGATCCTCGACATCGACGTCGTGGACGAGATGCAGGGCTCCTTCCTCGAATACGCGTACTCGGTCATCTACTCGCGAGCCCTGCCGGACGCCCGTGACGGCCTCAAGCCCGTGCATCGGCGCATCGTCTACCAGATGAACGAGATGGGGTTGCGCCCGGACCGCGGCTATGTGAAGTGCGCGCGTGTCGTCGGCGAGGTGATGGGCAAGCTCCACCCGCACGGCGACGCGTCGATCTACGACGCCCTGGTGCGGCTGGCCCAGCCGTTCTCCATGCGCCTGCCGCTGGTCGACGGCCACGGCAACTTCGGCTCACTCGGCAACGACGACCCGCCGGCCGCCATGCGGTACACCGAGTGCCGGATGGCCGACGCCACGTCGCTGATGACCGAGTCCATCGACGAGGACACGGTCGATTTCGCGCCGAACTACGACGGCCAGGAGCAGGAGCCCGGCGTCCTGCCCGCGGCGTACCCGAACCTCCTGGTCAACGGCTCGTCGGGAATCGCCGTCGGCATGGCGACCAACATGCCGCCGCACAACCTCGGCGAGGTCGTCGCGGCCGCCCGGCACCTCATCCGCTACCCGGGTGCCGACCTCGAGACGCTGATGAAGCACGTCCCGGGCCCGGACCTGCCCACCGGCGGCCGGATCGTCGGCCTCTCCGGGATCAGGGACGCCTACGAGTCGGGCCGCGGCACCTTCAAGATCCGCGCCACGGTGTCGGTGGAGGACGTGACGGCGCGCCGCAAGGGTCTCGTCGTCACCGAACTGCCCTTCACCGTCGGTCCGGAGAAGGTGATCGCCAAGATCAAGGACCTGGTCGGCTCCAAGAAGCTGCAGGGCATCGCCGACGTGAAGGACCTCACCGACCGCGCCCACGGCCTCCGCCTGGTCATCGAGATCAAGAACGGCTTCGTGCCGGAGGCGGTCCTGGAGCAGCTCTACAAGCTGACGCCGATGGAGGAGTCCTTCGGCATCAACAACGTGGCCCTGGTCGACGGCCAGCCCCTCACCCTGGGCCTCAAGGAGCTGCTGGAGGTCTATCTCGACCACCGCTTCGAGGTCGTGCGCCGGCGCAGCGAGTTCCGCCGGGGCAAGAAGCGCGACCGGCTGCACCTGGTCGAGGGCCTCCTCGTCGCGCTGATCGACATCGACGAGGTCATCCGTCTGATCCGGTCCAGCGAGAACTCGGCGCAGGCCAAGGAGCGCCTGATCGAGCGGTTCTCGCTCTCCGAGGTCCAGACGCAGTACATCCTGGACACCCCGCTGCGCCGCCTCACCCGGTTCGACCGCATCGAGCTGGAGTCGGAGCGCGACCGGCTCAACGGCGAGATCGACGAGCTGACCGGGATCCTGGAGTCGGACTCCGAGCTGCGCAAGCTGGTCTCCACCGAACTGGCCGCGGTCGCCAAGAAGTTCGGCACCGACCGGCGCACGGTGCTCCTGGAGTCGGCCGGTTCCTCCACGGCGACGGTTCCGCTCCAGGTGGCGGACGACCCGTGCCGGGTGCTGCTGTCCTCGACGGGCCTGCTCGCCCGCACGGCGAACGGCGATCCCTTCGCCGACGCGCAGGAAACCAAGCGCACCAAGCACGATCTGATCGTCTCCGCGGTGCAGGCGACGGCCCGCGGTGAGATCGGGGTGGTCATCTCCTCGGGCCGGCTGCTCCGGCTGAACGTGATCGACCTTCCGCAGCTGCCGGAGACCGCGTCCGCGCCCAACCTCTCCGGGGGCGCGCCGATCTCCGAGTTCCTGCCGTCCCTGGAGCCGGACGAGACGGTCGTCTGTCTCACGACGCTCGACGAGTCGTCGCCCGGTCTGGCACTCGGCACCGAGCAGGGCGTCGTGAAGCGTGTGGTCCCCGACTACCCCCTGAACAAGGAGGAGTTGGAGGTCATCACCCTCAGGGACGGCGACCGGATCGTCGGCGCGGTCGAGCTGCGCACCGGCGAGGAGGACCTGGTCTTCGTCGCCGACGACGCCCAGTTGCTGCGCTACCAGGCCTCCCAGGTGCGCCCGCAGGGCAGGGCGGCGGGCGGGATGGCGGGCATCAAGCTGACCGACGGGGCGAAGGTCATCTCCTTCACCGCGGTCGACCCCGCGGTGGACGCGGTGGTCTTCACCGTGGCCGGCTCGCGCGGCACGCTGGACGACTCCGTCCAGACCACGGCCAAGGTGACCCCGTTCGACCAGTACCCGCGCAAGGGCCGCGCCACGGGTGGCGTGCGCTGCCAGCGGTTCCTGAAGGGCGAGGACTGCCTGTCGCTGGCCTGGGCGGGCGCGGCTCCGGCCCGGGCCGCGCAGAAGAACGGCACCCCGGCCGAGCTGCCGGAGATGGACCCGCGCCGCGACGGCTCGGGCGTGTCGCTGGCGAGGCCGGTGTCGGTGGTGGCGGGTCCGGTGTAGCGCCGGATCAGCCCTCCGGACTCCGTTCCTGTACGTAGCGCAGGACGCCCCACATGCTGTGTTCGTCGGCGTGCGGGGCGTCCTCCTCGCATGCCGCCAGTTCCTTGCCGAGGGCGGCGGTGTCGACGCCTGAGCCGATCAGTACGAGCTGGGTGCGGCGCCCGCCGGCCGCCCCCGGGCCTCCGCTCCCGGAGCCCGCGGGCCAGGGCTCCGGACGGAACCGCAGGAACGGTCCGACGGCGTGCACGGCATAGCGGTTGCGGCGGTCGTGGACACCGAAGTCGACGTAGCCCTTGATGCGGTAGAGGCCCTCCGGCCTGCTGTCCAGGAACTCCATCAACCGCCGTGGGGAGAGCGGGACCTCGGAGGTGAAGGAGACGGATTCGTAGGCCGCGTGCAGATGTCCGGCATGGCCGTCCTCGGGGCCGGTCTCCTCGTGCGTGTGCAGGTCGTCGAAGGAGAGCTGTCCGACACGCTCCCGGTCCGGCCTGCGGTCGAAGAGCAGCTCGGGGTCGACACGGCCGTGCGCGGCGGGCACCACCGCGGCGCGGTCCACCAGCTCCCGTACGGTGCGCAGCACCCGCTCGGCGTCGTCGGCGCGGTCGGTCTTGTTGACGACGACGAGGTCGGCGAGGGCGAGATGCCGGTCGATCTCGGGATGCCTCTCCCGCGTGCGGTCGAACTCGACCGCGTCGACGACCTCGACGAGTCCGCCGTAGACGATCCTCGGATTCTCCCCGGCGAGCACCATCCGCACGAGTTCCTGGGGCTCGGCGAGGCCGCTCGCCTCGATGACGACGACGTCGATACCGGTCGAGGGCCGGGTGAGCCGTTCCAGATAGCCGTCGAGTTCACTGGCGTCGACCGCGCAGCACAGGCAGCCGTTCCCGAGCGACACGGTGGAGTCCCCGAGCGCTCCGGCCACCGCCATCGCGTCGATCTCGATCGCCCCGAAGTCGTTGACGACGGCGCCGATACGGCTGCCTCCGCTGTGGTGCAGGAGGTGGTTGAGCAGGGTGGTCTTGCCGGAGCCGAGGAAACCCGCGAGAACGATGACGGGAATCTGCCGGTCACCGGCCGGAGGCAGCCCGTCGGCGGCGGACGGTACCTGCTGGGGGCTGGGCTGGCTCAACGGGCGACCTCTTTCACACCGACGCGTGCGCCGGCTCGTGAACCGGCTCTCCGACGATGACGGCTCGTGGACCGGCGCTCGTACGGGGAATGGCTGTCGTCCCAGGATACGAGTGGGAGGAATCGCCCCGAAGTGAACGATTGTTAGCGGCGCTCGCGGGGCACACGTTGGGCATGGCGCCGGTACGCGCAACCGTCACTTCCCTCCGTGCGCCTCCTCTCCGCCTCCCCGCCGATCAGAGCCGCTCGGCAAGACTGGGAGACGGCAAGCGCGCCGCCCACGCTCGCCGGTCCGCTCCCTGTCGCCCCACAACCGACGACCGGCGGAACGGTCGCCTGATTCGGGGGTTGACATGGCCACACGGAACTCCGCGGTACGGAGGTTCGGCTCGGACGCCTGGGCCAGGCTCACCGCCGCGGCCGGTACCGTCACGGCACGGAGGACACGGCCGCGCAGGCGGGCCGTCCTCACCGAGCAGCACCGGCTCCACTTCGACCTGTTGTGCAAGGCCATGGACGATCCCGCTCTCGCCGCGGTCCTCAACACGTACGAGACGGAGATCACCGACGAGGAGCAGCGTCAGTACCTCTTCGCGAACGCCCTGTACATCAACGCCCTGTACTTCCACCGGATCGGGGCCCTGACGCGCGCGGAACTCCACGGGCACTTCCGCATCATGTGCCAGAACCAGATCTTCCGGGCCTACTGGGAGGCCACGGAACATCATCGCAAGAGCCTGCCCGAGGCCTCGGAGGAGGCCGGACTGGGCCGGATGATGGACAGCCTGATCCAGGATCAGGACGACTCCGACACCGACGAGTGGTGGGTCGTGGGTGAACCGGATGACGGGCCCGAGTAGTTCCCGGCGCCGACCGGTAATCTCTGATGTGGCGTGCGCCGGCCGAGCCGGGACCGACGTCTCCGCGCGGTACGGGTGTTCCTGATGTGCCGCTATCACCCCAATGCCGTACGCCGTCAAGCGGACTTGCCTCATGTCACTCGACTGCTAGTTGTTGCTTTGCGCACCAGGGGCAACAGGAACCGATAAATTGTCGCCTGCCCGGTGTCCTTGCCCGGTCTCCGGGCGCTCCGACGAACCACCCCCGCGCTCGGAGACGTCGTCCTCCGAGGAACATCACCGCTCGGAGTCCTCATGCTCCGGGGACCCCACCGCTCGGAGCTCGCCCATCGCTTCGAGCCACAAGGTTGGTACCTATCCGTGAAGATCGTGCGACGTGTCGGAGCAACGCCACGCGAGCGCGGCAGCGCCACTGGTCAATCGTGCCCCGACATCTTCGAGCTCAGTGACGGCCGGTTCGCCGTCATCGGGACCGAGGCCACCCAGGAACTCGACCCCGAGCTCCCGCCCGACGCCGCACGAGCCGACTACGAGCGGATCGTCATCATCACGCGCGAGACGCTGCTCCGCGCGAAGAAGGACATCCCCGACGTGTGACGTCGTCACCGTCGGGACCTGAGCGCGGCTGATCCGCGGTCGGGATCCCGCACCTCGGCCCGACGCCAGGCCCGGCATCACCCCGATGCCGGGCCCTCCATGTGTCACGGGCGCGCACCGACCGTCAGTGCGCCGCGCGCGCTTCCGCCGCCGGTGGCACCGGTACCGGCGCCACCGGTCCCACATACCGCGCCGCCGGGCGGATGATCTTCGAGTCCTCCGCCTGTTCCAGGATGTTCGCGCTCCAGCCGACGGTCCGGGCCGCCGCGAAGGTGGGGGTGAACATCTCGCGCGGCAGGCCGCACAGTTCCATGACCACACCCGCGTAGAACTCCACGTTGGTGTGGAGTGCGCGTCCGGGCTTCAGTTCGGCCAGGATCGCCTCCACCCGGTGTTCGACCTCGACGGCGAAGTCGGCCAGGGGGCCGCCGAACTCCTGCGCGATGCCACGGAGCATCCGGGAGCGCGGGTCCTCGGTGCGGTAGACGGCGTGCCCGAAGCCCATGATGCGCTCCCCGGCGAGGACCCGCGCACGGATCCACGGGTCGACGCGCTCGACGGTGCCGATCGCGTCCAGGGTGTCCAGGGCACGGCTCGGCGCGCCCCCGTGCAGCGGCCCCGACAGCGCGCCCACGGCGCCCACCAGGCAGGCCGCCACGTCCGCCCCCGTCGACGCGATCACCCGGGCCGTGAACGTCGACGCGTTGAACCCGTGGTCGATGGTGGAGATCAGGTACTGCTCGACCGCCCGCGCCCGCACCGCGTCCGGCTCCGAACCCATCACCATGTACAGGTAGTTCGCGGCGTACGGGAGGTCCTCGCGCGGCTCCACCGGCTCCAGGCCCTTCCCGAGCCGGTACAGCGCGGTGAGCAGTGTCGGTACGGCCGCGCACGCGGCGAGCGTGTCCGCCCGGCGCCGGTCCGCGTCGATGTCGTACAGCGGCCGGAATCCCGACGCCGCCCCCAGCAGCGACAGCGCGCTCCGCAGGCCGGCGAGCGGTCCGGCGGAGCCGGTCGCCGCCGCGATCGCGGGCAGCGCGGCCCGTACCTCCTGCGGGAGCCGGCGCAGCGGCGCGATCCGCGCGGCGAAGGCGGCGGACCGCGCCGGGTCCGGCAGTTCGCCGTGGACCAGCAGATGCCAGACGTCCTCGAAGCCACGGGTGCGGGCGAGCTCGACGGCCGAGTACTGGCGGTAGTGGTAGAAGCCCTCCAGTCCCCTGACGTCACCCAGCGCGGTCTCGGTGACGACGACGCCGGCGAGACCGCGCGGCAGGTCGGCGGCGGGGGCGGCGGCGGCAGCGACGGCAGGGCTGACGTCGGCGGTGGAAGTGATGGCGGTGGCGGCCCGGTTGTTCGACATGCGTTCCTCCCTGGACTTGATTCGACTGTCCATGCTTGACTCGATCGCTGTCAATATTGACTAGATCAATGTGTCTATCCATGGGTACGGTGTCGTCCATGACGGATCAGGAACCGGGGACGCCGGCGCTCGCGGGCCGGCGGCTCAGCACCAGGGAGACCGCCGACCTGCTCGGCGTGAAGGCGGAGACCGTGTACGCCTACGTGAGCCGCGGCCAGCTCAGCAGCCGTCGCGACCCCGGCGGCCGGGGCAGCAGCTTCGACGCCGCCGAGGTGGAGGCCCTCGCCCGTCGCAACAGGCGTGACTCCGGCGGAAGTTCGGCGGACGTCGGCGAGCTGTCCGTACGTACCCGCATCACCCTGATCGATGAGGGCCGGTACTACTACCGTGGCGTCGACGCGACCCGGCTCGCCACGGACCACTCCTACGAGGAGGTGGCGGAGTGGCTGTGGACCGGACGGCTGTGCCCCGGCGTCACGTTCACCGCTCCGCGACCGGCCGTCGACGCCGCCCGCCGGGCGGTCGAGGCACTGCCCGAGCACAGCGGCCCGACGGACCGGCTGCGCGTCGCCGCGATCGCCGCCTCGGCCGTCGACCCGCTGCGCTTCGACCTGTCGGAGAGCGCCGTCCTCGGCTCGGCGCGCGCCCTCGTCCCCACTCTCGTGGCCGCCCTTCCCGCGAAGCGGCACGACCACCGCGACGAGGGCCCGCTGGCCCACCGCCTGTGGCCGCGCCTCACCGGACGGACTCCCGACAAGGCGTCACTGCGCGTACTGGACACGGCACTCGGCCTGCTCGCCGACCACGACCTGGCCGCCTCGACCCTCGCGGTACGGGTCGCCGCGTCGGCCCGGGCGCACCCGTACGCCGCCGTCTCCGCGGGCCTGGGCGTCCTCGAAGGCCCTCTCCACGGCGCGGCCGGCGGCCTGGCCCACCGGCTGCTCCTCGACGTGCTGGACCACGGCACCGCGGCACCGGTGGTCGCCGACGAACTGCGCGCCGGACGCCGTGTCCCCGGTCTCGGCCACCGGCTCTACCCCGGCGAGGACCCGCGCGCGCGTACCCTGTTCGCGCTCCTGGAGGAGATGCCCGACGCGGCTCCGGCCCTGGCCGCCGCGCGGGACGTCGTGACCACCACCGCCCGTCACACCCCCCTGCACGCCAACGTCGATCTTGCGCTGGCCGTGTTCACGGTCTCGTCCGGCATGTCCGCCTCCGCCGCCGAGACGCTCTTCGCCGTCGCCCGGACGGCGGGGTGGATCGCCCACGCCCTGGAGGAGTACGGCGAACCACCGCTGCGGATGCGGCCCAGCGGCCGGTACGTGGGTCTGCGTCCACCACAGCCGCTCCCCGAATGCGCCCCCTGAGCCCCTTCGCGCGCCGAACGCGCCCCGGAGTGCGCCCCGTCCGGACGGCCGGAGGCCACCCTGGCCCTAGGGCGGAAGTCGACCTGGTCGAAGTCAGGTTAGGCTCACCTCTGTGAGTAGGTGCACCACCGCGTCCCGCGACTTCGACGAGCCCCTCGCGGGGACCGCGGCCACCGCGAGGACCTGGCTGCTGCTCGAGCAGCCCGGCCCCTGGGGGGCCCAGGCGCTCACTTCGAGCCACCTGGACCCCGCGATCGGGCGTGCCCTCGAAGCGGCCGCCGCGGGCACCGGCGTGCGCATCGCGCTCATCCGGCGCCCCGGACGGCACGCGGACAGTGGCACACCCGCCGAGCGCCATGTGTACGCGGCCCACACCACTCCAGGGAACGCCTGGCTGCACAGCGCCACGACCCGCACTCCCGAGCAGTTGCTCGACCTGGACCTCACCGCCCTCGGCGCGGGTGATCCGCGGACCTTCGACACCGTGCTGCGAGGGCGCCCGCACCGGGGTGATCCGCTCGCGCTCGTCTGCACCAACGGAAAGCGCGACCGCTGCTGCGCCCTCCTGGGCCGGCCCCTCGCCGCCGAGCTCGCGTCCTCAGGGGTGAAGGGCGCCTGGGAGGTCACCCACCTGGGTGGTCACCGGTTCTCGCCCACCCTGCTCGTCCTGCCGTACGGCTACGCGTACGGACGGGCCGCGGCCCACTCCGTGAAGGAGATCCTCCAGGGTGTCCGGGAGGGGCGCATCGTCACCGACGGCTGCCGGGGCGGCTCCGCCTGGGAACGCCCCGGACAGGCGGCCGAACTGGCCGTGCGCAAGGCCACCGGAGAGCACGCGGCGGGCGCCTTCCAGGTCCTGCGCATCCAGGGGGCGGTACCGCGCTGGGAGGTGACCGTCTCCCACACCGACGGCCGCATGTGGCGGGTCGTCGTCGCGCAGGGCGCCTCGCTGCCGCCACGCCCGGAGAGCTGCGGCTCGGCGCTCGGTTCCCCGGCCCGCATGGACGTGGTGGCCGTGCGGGAGCTGCCACGGACGCCGATCCCGATCGCCTGCTGACCACACCGCTCGCCCCTCGCCCACCGGCCCACCGGTGCGGGCCCACCACGGCCCCGGGCTCCGCCCACCGGCCGGCATCCCGGTGTCGCGGGCGTCCCGGCGTCACGGTGTCCGTCGTCCCGGCGCCCCGGCGTCCCGGCGTCCCGCGCAGGACGCGCTCGCGACGGCCGTCACGGCCCACGCGGCCGCGCCCCGGCTCCCCCGTCTGCCGTCTGCCGTCTGCCGTCCGCACCCACAGCCCCGGGAGATTCACGCCACACCCCCCTACGGCAGGGAGCGCCCTCCCCCGTACGGTCGTCGGTATGAGTTCCGCTCCCCGTGCACGACGACTGCGCCTCGGTCTGCCCCGGCGGGTCTTCTCGCAGGTCCTGCTGATGCAGGTGGCGATCGCCGCCGGGGTCGCCGTCCTCGCGACCGGCCTCTTCCTCGCGCCGCTGAGCGCCCAGCTCGACGACCAGGCCATGCGCCGCGCGCTCGCGATCGCGCAGGCCACCGCGGCCCAGCCCAGCATCGCCGAGGACCTGCAGACGTCGATCCCGTCGGTGAACGGTCCCGTACAGACCGCGGCCGAGCGGATCCGTCGGGCCAGCGGGGCCGAGTACGTGGTGGTGATGAACACGCACGGCGTGCGCTGGTCGCACAAGGACATCACCCAGATCGGCGGATTCGTCTCCACCGACCCCAGCCGGGCGCTGGCCGGCAAGGACATCATGGAGATCGACAGCGGCACGCTGGGGCGCTCGGCGCGCGGCAAGGTGCCGCTGCGCGACGTCCACGGGCACATCGTCGGCGCGGTCTCGGTCGGTATCGAGTACGACAGTGTGCGCGGCCGGCTCATGCACGCCATCCCGGGTCTCTTCGCCTACGCGGGCGGGGCGCTGGCCGTGGGGGCCTTCGCCGCGTACCTGCTCTCCCGGCGGGTCCAGCGGCAGACCCGTGACCTGGCCTTCTCCGACATCTCCGCGCTGCTCGCGGAGCGCGAGGCGATGCTCCACGGCATCCGGGAGGGCGTCGTCGCCCTGGACCGCACCGGCCGGATACGGCTCCTCAACGACGAGGCGCAGCGGCTGCTCGGACTCGGCGCGGCGGCCATCGGCGAACCGCTCGACGACGTGCTCGGGCCGGGCCGGACGACCGATGTGCTGGCCGGACGGGTCACCGGCACCGATCTGCTGACCGTGCGCGGTCAGCGCGTCCTGGTCGCCAACCGGATGCCGACCGACGACGGAGGCGCCGTGGCCACCCTGCGCGACCGCACCGAGCTGGAGCAGCTCGGCCGTGAACTCGACTCCACCCACGGGCTGATCGACGCCCTGCGGGCCCAGGACCACGAGCACGCCAACCGGATGCACACCCTTCTGGGGCTGCTCGAACTGGAGATGTACGACGACGCCGTGGAGTTCGTCGGCGAGGTGGTCGGCGACCACCGGATCACCGCGGAACAGGTCACCGAGAAGGTCCACGATCCCCTGCTCGCGGCCCTGCTGGTCGGCAAGGCGACCGTCGCGGCCGAGCGCGGAGTGGCCTTGTGGATCTCGGACGGGAGCCTGCTGCCCGACCGGCTGGTCGACCCGCGCGGACTGGTCACCGTCGTCGGGAACCTCGTCGACAACGCGCTCGACGCCGTGGCCGGTACGCCCCACGCGCGCGTGGAGGTCGATCTGCGGGCCCGGGGCCGCACCGCCGTGCTGCGGGTACGGGACACCGGACCGGGCATCCCGGCGGAGCGGCGGGAGCTGATCTTCACGGACGGATGGTCCACCAAGGAGCCGCCCGCGCACGGGAAACGCGGGATCGGTCTCTCCCTGGTGAGCCGGTTCGCCGAGCGGCAGGGCGGCAGCGCGGAGGTGGCAGAGGCGAGCGGCGGGGGCGCGGAGTTCACGGTCGTGCTTCCGGAGGCGCTGACCGGGACGTTCACGGAATCGGAACCGGAACCGGCGCCGGAACCGGAACCCACCGGTCCCGCCGCCGCGGGAGAGAGGACGCGATGATCGAGGTGCTGGTCGTGGACGACGACACCCGGGTCGCCCGGGTCAACGCCGCCTACGTCGGAAAGGTGCCCGGCTTCCGCGTCGTGGGCGAGGCGCACAGCGCCACCGAGGCACTGTGCCTCATGGAGACGCTGCCGCACCTCGACCTGGTCCTCCTGGACCACCACCTGCCCGACGAGACGGGGCTGACGGTCGTCCGGGAGATGCGGCGTCGCGGCCGCCCGGCCGACGTCATCATGGTGACCGCCGCCCGTGACATCTCGACCGTGCAGGCGGCCTTGCGACTGGGCGCGTTGCAGTACCTGGTCAAGCCGTTCGGCTTCGCGGGCCTGCGCGCCAAGCTGGAGGCGTACGCGGATCTGCGCCGCACCCTCGACGGTGGCGGCGAGGCCGAACAGGCCCAGGTGGACCGGATCTTCGGCGCCCTGTCGGCGACCGCCGAGCCGGTCCTGCCGAAGGGGCACTCCCCCACGGCCGAGCTCGTACGCCGCGCCCTGTTCGACGCCGAGGAGCCGCTGTCGGCCCAGGAGATCGCCGAGGGGACCGGACTGAGCCGGCAGACCGCCCAGCGCTATCTGAAGCTCCTGGAGCGGGCCGGCCGGGCCCACCTGTCCCTCAGGTACGGCGACGCGGGCCGCCCGGAGCATCGCTATGTCTGGGCGACCCGCGTGTGAGGTCAGGACGGAGGCGGCCGGGGCACAGCGCCGTGCGCCTCGGACCGGTCAGCCGGTGGCCTTCTTCACGAACTCCGTGGTGAAGGTCTTGCCCAGATCCACCTTGACGTTCTTGAAGTTGGGGTTGAACGCCTTGAGCACCTTCTCGACGGTCTCGGGTCCGCCCTCGGGCATCACCCCGTCCTTGGTGAACATCGGCAGGGTGCTCTGGATGGCGGTGGCGTAGAGCTTCTTGTCGCCCTGCGAGTAGTCGGCGGGCATCTTGGCGGCGATCTCGGACGCGCTGTGCGTGGACATCCACGCGAGCGTCTTCACGAAGGCGTTGGCCAGCTTCTGGACCGTCTCCTTGTGACCGTTCACCCAGTCCGTCTGCATGTAGAGGCTGGACGAGGGGTACGGGCCGCCGAACGCCTCCGTCGAACCCTGCGGTGTGCGCATGTCGATGAGCACCTTGCCCAGGCCCTTCTGCAGGACCGTGGCGACCGTCGGGTCCGTCGTCATGCCGCCGTCGATCGCGCCCTTCTGGAGCGCGGAGATGAAGGTCGGCCCGGCGCCGACGGCGACCGGTGAGAAGTCGCTGACCTTCACGCCGTTCTTGACCGCCAGGTACTTGGTGAGGAAGTCGGTGGAGGAGCCGAGTCCCGTGATGCCGAGCTTCCTGCCCTTGAAGTCCTTGGGCGACGTGATGTCGTCCGCGCGCTTGGAGGAGACCAGCTCCACCTCGCCGGGCGCGTGCGAGAACTGCACGACGGACTCGACGGACTTGCCCTTGGTCTGCAGGTCGAGGGTGTGGTCGTAGAAGCCGACGGCCCCCTGGACCTGACCGGAGACGAGCGCGGTCTCCGCCTGCACACCGGCCGGCTCGCTGAGGAGTTCGACGTCGAGGCCCTGCTCGCCGAAGTAGCCGAGCCGCTGGGTGAGCATCGCCGGCATGTAGATGACCTTGTCCAGGCCGCCCACCATGATCTTGACGTGCTCCCCCTTGCCGCCCCCCGCGTCGCTGCCGCTGTCGGCGGTGGAGGAGGCCGCGTCGTTGGCGCAGGCGGTGAGGGAGGAGAGGGCGAGCAGACCGGCTGCTGCCAGCGCGGAGTATCTGGCGGTCTTGCGCATGTTGGGTCACGTCCTTGTGAGAAGGCGGTGCGGGCGGGACGGGTGTCGTGGAGGAGGCGCCGGCGAAACAGCCGGCCTCCGGGGAGGGGCGGCGCGCGCGGCCGGGTGGATGGCACCGACCGGGCGGTCGGGGTACCGGCCGTCGTCGCGCTCCGGAACGGTCAGCTCTCGGAGTCCGACGGCTTCCAGCGGAAGATGCGGCGCTCGGCGAAGGTGAGCAGTCCCTCGGCCAGCAGGGCGACCACGGCGAGGATGACCATCGCGGCGTACACACCGGCCGCGTTGAAGGTGCCCTGTGACTGGGCGACGAGCAGACCGATGCCCTTGGTGGCGCCGATGTACTCCCCGACGATCGCGCCGATGAGCGCGAAGCCGAAGCTGACATGAAGGCTGGTGAAGATCCACGAGGTGGCGGACGGGATGACGACCTGAAGCGTCACCCGGCGGTCGCTGGCGCCGAGGATCCGGGCGTTGGCGACCAGATTGCGGTCGACCTCACGGGCGCCCTGGAACGCGTTGAAGAAGACCGGGAAGAACACCAGGACCACCGCGGAGGCGATCTTGGAGGCGGGACCGAGTCCGAACCAGATCACGAAGATCGGGGCCAGCACGATCCTCGGTATGGAGTTGAGCACCTTGATGTATGGACCAAGGACATCGGCGAGGAAGGCGATCCGGCCCAGCGCGATCCCGAAGACCACACCGGACACCACACCGATGATCCAGCCGAGCAGCGCTTCGTGGAGCGTGAACCAGATCTGTTCGCCGAGCGAACCGAGCGCGGTCCCGTGGGTCGTCCAGGTGTAGATCTGGTCCCAGATCTTCGACGGCATCGAGAAGTTGAACGGATCGATGATCTCGGCCCGCGCGAACACCTCCCACAGACCGAGCACGGCGACCAGGAGCACCGCGCGGGCGGCGGCGACGATCAACCGTCGTCTGCGGGCGGCCAGGGCCCGTGAGTGGGCGCGTCCGGGCTTGGCCGACGCGTGGTCGGCCGGGGCCGCGACGGTCTCGGGCATGAGGTCAGGCGACATCGGCCGCACCCCTCTCGCGCGTGATGCGGACCTCTTCGCCGAGCGACTCCCAGATCTCGCGGTAGATCTCGATGAACCGCGGCTCCAGCCGTACCGCTTCCACCTTGCGCGGCCGCGGCAGGTCGATGTCGAAGATCTGCTTCACGGTGGCCGGGCCCGCCGTCATCACGACGACCTTGTCGGCGAGCGCGATGGACTCCTCCAGGTCGTGGGTGACGAAGACGACCGAGGCGCCCGTGCCCTCCCACAGCTCCAGAAGTTCGTCCGACATCAGGGCCCTGGTCTGCACGTCGAGTGCCGAGAACGGCTCGTCCATCAGCAGGATCTCGGGGTCGTTGACGAAGGTCGCGGCGAGCGCGACACGCTTGCGCTGACCGCCGGAGAGCTGGTGCGGGTAGCGGTCCTCGAAGGCCGCGAGTCCGACCCTGGCCAGCCATTCGCGGGCCCGCTGCTTCGCCTCCGCCTTGGGGACCCCGCGGAAGCGCGGGCCGGCCATGACGTTCGACAGGACCGTACGCCACGGGAAGGTGGCGTCCTGCTGGAAGACGAATCCGACCTTGTCGCCGACCCCCTCGACCGGCGCGCCCGCCACCAGGACCTCGCCCTCGGTGGGCTCCTCCAGGCCGCTCACCAGGGTCAGCGTGGTCGACTTCCCACAGCCCGTGGGACCGACGACGGCCACGAACTCGCCACGTCCGACGGTCAGGTCCAGTTCCCTGACCGCCGTGTGCAGACCCCCTGACGGGGTCTTGAAGATCTTGCTGGCGCCCCGCAGCTCGATGGCGGGGCTGGTGTCTGCGCTCATGGGTCCGGACGGTAGGTGTGGCGCGGGCCACAGCGTCAGTCTTCTGGGCGCAAGGAATTCTTCTGCTTGCAAGAGTCTGTTGTGCTCGTTTTGCTCGCGCTACAACAGCGGAGCCGAAACACGGGCTCAACGCTCGCCAGGCCTGGGGAGAAAGAGGCCCGATGATTGACGTCCTGGTCGTGGACGACGACTTCCGCGTCGCTGAGATCAACGCGAAGTACGTGGGGAAGGTTCCCGGATTCCGGGTGGCCGCCCGCGCGCACAGCGCCGCCCAGGCCCTGACCGCCGTGGAGCGCGCGCCCGTCGACCTGGTCCTGCTCGACCACTATCTGCCCGACCGGACGGGGCTCGAACTCGTCCACCACATGCGCGAACAGGGACACGGCAGCGACGTCATCATGATCACCGCGGCGAGCGACGTGATGACCGTGCGGGCCGCGATGCGGCTGGGCGCCCTGCACTATCTGGTCAAACCGTTCACCTTCGCCGCGCTGCGCACCCGCCTCGACTCGTACGCCGCCCTGCGCCGCACCGTCGACCGGGTGGGCGGGCGCGGTGTGGCAGGGCAGGACCAGGTCGACCGGATCTTCGGCGCCCTGCGTACCGCGCCCGCGCCGCTGTCGCCCGGACTGCCCCGGGGGCACTCGGAGCCGACGACCGACCTGATCTGCGGTGTGCTGCACCGCTCCGGCCGGCCGTTGTCGGCCCACGAGGTGGCCGCCGAGACCGGCCTCAGCCGCTCCACCGCCCAGCGCTATCTGCGCCATCTCGAACAGGCGGGACGCCTGCGCCTGTCGCTCAGGTACGGCGACACCGGACGCCCGGAACACCGGTACGCGTGGGTGGCGCCCTGAGACCTGCCCTGTCCCGCCCGCTCCGTCCGCGCGGCCCACACGCCGCTGGGGGCGTGCGGGAGATTCCCGACCGCCATGAACTCCCGTGGTCGGGTACGCCCCCGGGGTGCCCGAGCCGTCAGACCGCCCCGGCACCCGTCAGCGACCGCACCTCGGTCTCCGCGTGCTTGGCCTCGTCCGGGGGCTCGGCGGAGGTGACCGTGCCCAGCCAGCCCGCGAGGAAGCCGAGCGGGATCGACACCAGGCCGGGGTTCTGCAGGGGGAAGTACTGGAAGTCCACGCCGGGGAACAGGGAGTCGGGGCTGCCCGACACCACCGGCGACAACAGCACGAGCGCCAACGCGGGCACCAGCCCTCCGTATACGGCCCACACCGCGCCACGGGTCGTGAAATTCCGCCAGAACAGGGAGTACATCAGCACCGGAAGGTTCGCGGACGCCGCCACGGCGAAGGCGAGACCCACCAGGAACGCCACGTTCAGGTCCCGGGCGACCAGTCCGAGCGCGATCGCGACGACCCCGATACCCACGGCCGCGGCGCGCGCCACCGCGACCTCGCTGCGCACCTTCGCGTGCCGGCGTCGCAGCGAGGCGTACAGGTCGTGCGCCACGGACGCGGAGGACGCCAGGGTGATGCCGGCGACGACCGCGAGGATCGTGGCGAAGGCGACCGCCGCCACCACCGCGAACAGCACCGTGCCGCCGGTCGAGTCGGGGCCGCCGCCCAGGTCCAGCGCGAGCAGCGGAACCGCCGTGTTCCCCGCCGCGTTCGACTCCCGCACCGCCTTCGGTCCGACGATCGCCGCCGCTCCGAAGCCCAGCACGATCGTCATCAGGTAGAAGCCCCCGATGAGCCCGATGGCCCAGACCACCGAGCGCCGTGCGGCCCGCGCGGTCGGCACGGTGTAGAAGCGCGAGAGGATGTGCGGCAGACCGGCCGTGCCGAGCACCAGCGCCAGGCCCAGGCTGATGAAGTCGAGACGCGCCGTCCAGTCCCCGCCGTACTTCAGACCGGGCACGAGAAACGCGTCGCCGTGCCCACTGCGCCCGGCGGCCGAGAGCAGCAGCTGGTTGAAGTCGCCGTGGAAACGCACCAGGACGAGCACGGTCAGCGCGACGGCTCCGCCCATCAGCAGGACCGCCTTGACGATCTGGATCCATGTGGTGGCCCGCATCCCGCCCAGCGACACATAGATCACCATGAGCGCGCCGACGCCGATGACCGTCCAGTTCCGCGCCGCGTCGCTCGTGCCGCCCAGCAGCAGGGCGACCAGACTGCCGGCGCCCACCATCTGCGCCACCAGGTACAGGACGGACACCGTCACCGAGGCCGTACCGGCCGCGATCCGCACGGGCCGCTCGCTCATCCGCGCCGCGACCACGTCGGCGAGCGTGAACCGCCCGCAGTTGCGCACCAGTTCGGCGACCAGGAAGAGGACGACGAGCCAGGCGACGAAGAATCCCACGACGTACAGCAGTCCGTCGTAACCGTAGAGCGCGATGAGTCCGGTGACCCCGAGGAAGGACGCCGCCGAAATATAATCACCAGAAATGGCAAAACCATTCTCCATTGATGAGAACAGTCGCCCTCCGGCGTAGAACTCCTCCGCCGAACCGTGCCGGTTGCGACTCACCCAGGTCGTGATCGCCAGGGTCACCGCCACGAACACACTGAACAGCAGCAGCGCCAACGTCTGATGGTTGCCGGTCACCGCTCGGCCCCTGTGACGTTGCGCGTCAACTCCTGCGTGTCCCAGCGCAGTTCGAGAGCCGCTCGGTCCCGGCGCAGTCGCGCGTGCCGCGCGTACGCCCAGGTGAGCACGAAGGTGGTGAGGAACTGCCCGAGCCCCGCGACCATGCCCACGTTCACCGCGCCCGCGACCGACCGGGCCATGAACCCGGGCGCGGCCGTCGCCGTCACCACATAGCCGACGTACCAGGTGAAGAACACGGCGAAGGCCGGCACCACGAACCTCCGGTACCGGCCGCGCACCTCCTGGAAGGCCGCGCTGCGCTGCACCGTCAGATAGACCTCGGCCGCCCCGCCCGTGCGGCCTGTCTGCCCCTGGCGCGCGTGCGGGACGACGGGCGCGGGCGCCCCCGTACCGTCCAACTCGCCCCAGTCGGAGGCGAGCGCGTCATACCAGGGGTCGTCGAACCGGACCTCCCCCGTGTCGCGGCCGTCGTGCTTCTCCACCGAACTCTCCTTGTCCGCGGCCCGTTTCGGCCGCGTACCCAAGGATGTACAGATCGGGAAGATCCCGGACTCTTCTACCCACCCGCTTCACCCCATCAGGTGACTCAATTCACCGGTGGCCGGACGAGACCCTTCCCATAGGCGTAACGCACCGCCTGGGCACGGTCCTTGAGGCCCGTCTTGGCGAAGAGATTGTTGATGTGGGTCTTCACCGTGGCCGTGGAGACGTGCAGCTTGCGGGCGATCTCCTGGTTGGTGAGACCCTCGGCGATGAGCAGCAGCACCTCCGTCTCGCGCGCGGTGAGTCCGTCCGGCGGCTCCACCGGTGCGGGCGACGGCGCCTCCGGCTGCGACAGCCTTTCCAGCAGGCGCCGTTGGACGCTCGGTGAGAGTCCCGCGTTGCCGGACAGCACACTCTCCACAGCGCGCACGATCTCGTCACCGCCCGCGTCCTTGGTGAGGTATCCGCGGGCTCCGGCCCTGAGCGCGGGGAACAGCGACTCGTCGTCCGCGTACGTGGTGAGCACGACGACCTGGGTCCCGGGATGCTCGGTACGGATGCGCCGGGTCGCCTCGACGCCGTCGCAGCGAGGCATGCGCAGGTCCATCAGCACGACGTCCGGGGCGAGTTCGGCGACGAGCGCCACGGCCTCCTCCCCGTCCCCCGCCGATCCCACGACCTCGATCCCCGGCAGCAGTCCCAGGAGCATCACGATGCCCTCGCGTACCACGGTCTGGTCGTCCGCCACCACGACCCGGGCCGCCTTCCCGGCCTCTCCCGTCGTCATACGGGCACCTTCAGCGTGACCACGAACCCCTCCTCGTCCGGCCCGGCCTCCAACGAGCCGCCCAGCAGTTCGGCACGCTCCCGCATGCCCAGCAGACCGTACCCGGCGCCGGAGGCCCCGAGCTCGCCCGGAGCCCCGCCCGAGTCCCGCACGGCCAGCGTCACTTCGTGTTCGCCGTACTCCAGCCGTACGTGGACCTTGGCGCCCGGCGCGTGCTTGCGGACGTTCGTCAGAGCCTCCTGCGCCACCCTGCGCACCGCCTGCGACGCCTCGGCCGGCAGCGCCTGGCGTTCACCCGTGACGGTGACGTCGGCTCCGTCGGAGGTGGCGACCAGTTCACCCAGGAACTCCTCCACCGGCGACATCTCGCCCCGCAGCGCGGAGAGCGCCTGCCGGGTCTCGGCCAGCCCCTCCCTCGCCATCCCGCGGGCGGCCACGACGCGTTCGAGGATCGTCTCCCGATCGGCGCCGCGTTCGATCAGCAGCCGGGCCGCCTCCAGGTGCACCATCTGCGCCGAGAGGCTGTGCGCCAGCACGTCGTGGATCTCCCGCGCGATCCTGGCGCGCTCCGCGAGCGCCGCCGACTCCGCCTCGGCCGCACGCGCCGCGCGCTCCTGGGCGAGGAGGCGCTGCGCGCTGCCCCGCGCCTCGGCGTCCAGGCGCAGTACGTATCCCGCCAGGACGAGCCCGCCGGCCGTGGCCACCGTGGTCAGCCAGACGTCGTTGTTGACCGCCGCGTACGCGCTCAGCGCCACCGTGGTGAGGGGCAGTGCCGCCGCCATGGGCAGTCTCTCGACGGCGCTGATCCCGCACGCGCACCACAGCACGAGCGCCGGAATCCGGAATCCCGTGTTCGCCGCCACCGTCGCGATCGCGAGCAGCAGCGCGAGCAGCGCCACGGAGGGCAGCAGCCGGTGCTGGAGTGTGGTCCGCCAGAACCCCCAGGCGGCAGCCCCGCAGAGGATGACCGTCAGCACCGCCGCGGCGGTGCCCCATCCGCTCAGGTCACTGTTCGCGAAGGTCGTCCACAGGAGCACACCCAGGGCGAAGAGACGCGTGGCCAGGGCCAGCATGCGCCTCGCCCTGGTCACTCCGGCCCGGGAGAGCGCCTCGCGGGACGGCCAACGGGTCCAGGAATGCTCGGTCACACGCGCTCCTTCCACAAGGCCTGGGGCACGCCGCCACCGTACGCCGCGTCATGCCCGACCGCCGGGCGCAGGGACTGCGACCGCCACAGCAGGAGTCCGGAGCGCACCAGCAGGGTGCCGGCGAGCGCGAGCAGCAGGGCGGAACTGTTCTGGTGCACGCCCAGCAGCGCGCCGATGCCGAAGAGCCCCAGCCGCACGGCTATGCCCACGCCCCAGACGGCCGCACCGGCTTTGGTGCTCCTGCTCCAGACCGTGCCGTCCGGCTCCGTCCACAGCCTCGTCGTCCACGCCCAGGCTGCACCGACGCCCAGTCCGACGACGACCTCGGCGGCGAGGAGGAGAGCCGCCTCGGTGCGGTGATGGGAGTCGACGAGCCCCGGCTCACGCAGTGCGATCACGGCGAGCACGACCGGGACGAGCCACCAGCGCCGGTCCGTGCCGACCTTGCGCGTACGGAACTGGCGGACGACGACCAGAACTACAACGGCGGCGATCACCAAAGCGTTGACGAGCCCGGACATCGAGACCTCCATGAGCGGCGAGGACCGTCACCGACAGCGACCGCTGCCGACATCTCCGACGCTACGGAAATCCCGGGATCACCAGATCGGAGCCCGGGTGGATCCAGGGTGGAACCACCACCCCGCGACTCCTCCACCCACGGGTGGACCCGCACCCCCGCGACCAGGACCGAACCCCGCACCCGGCGACGCACACGAGGGGGCGGGCCGGTACGTCGAGCCCGTCGCTCACGCCCGGATCGAGCAGCGGCTCCCCGAGCAACCCACGTCTGATCCAACGGCGACGGGCTCGACGTACCGGCCCGCCCCCGCCCCACCACCCGCACCGGCACCTCGGGCACGACGCACCCGCACCCGCACCCGCACCCGCACCCGGCGCAGACAAACCACCCGCACCGCCCGCGCAGCCCTTACGCGTCGATACGCGACCGGTCCAGCGTGGCCGCGGACCTGGAGATGAACTCCTTGCGCGGAGCGACGTCGTTCCCCATCAGCAGATCGAACACCTGCTCGGAGGCATCCAGGTCGGAGATGTTGATCCGCCGCAGGGTCCGGTACCGCGGATCCATCGTCGTCTCGGCCAGCTGATCGGCGTCCATCTCACCGAGACCCTTGTACCGCTGGATCGAGTCCTTGTACCGCACGTTCTTGCGCTGCAGCTCCAGCAGCGTCTCCCGCAGCTCACGGTCCGAGTACGTGTAGACGTACTTGTCCTGCCCCTTCTTGGGCTGGCTGAGCTCGATGCGGTGCAGCGGCGGAACAGCCGCGAACACCCGACCGGCCTCGACCATCGGCCGCATGTACCGCTGGAAGAGCGTGAGCAGCAGGATCCGGATGTGCGCACCGTCGACATCCGCGTCGACGAGGAGAATGATCTTCCCGTAGCGCGCCGCGTCGATGTCGAAGGTCCGTCCGGACCCGGCCCCTATGACCTGGATGATCGCGCCGCACTCGGCGTTCTTGAGCATGTCCGTCACGGACGACTTCTGAACGTTGAGGATCTTGCCCCGGATCGGCAGCAGCGCCTGGAACTCCGAGTTCCGCGCCAGCTTGGCCGTACCGAGCGCGGAGTCGCCCTCGACGATGAACAGCTCGCTGCGCTCGACGTCGTCGCTGCGGCAGTCGGCGAGCTTGGCCGGCAGCGACGAGGACTCGAGGGCCGTCTTCCGGCGCTGCGCGTCCTTGTGCTGGCGCGCGGCGATCCTGGTGCGCGCGGCGGCGACGGCCTTCTCCATCACGACCCGGGCCTGCGCCGCGGCGTCCCGCTTGGTGGTGGTCAGGAACGCCTTGAGTTCCTTGGTGACCACGTTCGTCACGATGCGACGGGCCGCCGAGGTCCCGAGGACCTCCTTGGTCTGACCCTCGAACTGCGGCTCGGCGAGGCGCACGGTGACGACGGCGGTCAGGCCCTCCAGGGCGTCGTCCTTGACGATGTCGTCCTCGGCCACACGCAGCAGCTTCTTCGCCCGTAGCACCTCGTTCATCGTCTTGGCGACGGCCTGCTCGAAGCCGGCGACATGGGTGCCGCCCTTGGGGGTGGCGATGATGTTCACGAACGACCGCAGGGTCGTGTCGTAGCCGGTGCCCCAGCGCAGCGCCACGTCCACGCCGAGCTCGCGGGTGACCTCGGTCGGCGTCATCTGTCCGTGCTCGTCGAGGACCGGGACGGTCTCCTTGAAGCTGCCCTGACCGGAGAAGCGGAGCACGTCGCAGACGGGCTTGTCGGAGGCCAGGTACTCGCAGAACTCACTGATGCCGCCGTCGAAGCGGAAGGACTCCTCGCCCTTGCTGCCGCCCTCGCCGAGCCCGTACTCGTCGCGTACGACGATGGTGAGGCCCGGGACCAGGAACGCGGTCTGGCGGGCGCGCTGGTGCAGGTGGTCCAGGGAGAGCTTGGCGTCCTTGAGGAAGATCTGGCGGTCGGCCCAGTAGCGCACGCGCGTCCCGGTGCGGGTCTTCGGGATCCGCTTGAGCTTGCGCAGCCCGCTCGTCGCGTCGAAGGCGGCGTCGGGACCGTCCGCCTTGAACGCTCCGGGGGTGCCGCGCCGGAAGCTGACCGCGTGCGTGTTGCCGCCGCGGTCGACCTCGACGTCCAGACGCGCGGAGAGCGCGTTCACCACGGAGGCGCCCACGCCGTGCAGACCGCCGGAGGCCGCGTAGGAGCCGCCGCCGAACTTTCCGCCGGCGTGCAGCTTGGTCATCACGACCTCGACGCCGGAGAGGCCGGTCTTGGGCTCGACGTCGACCGGGATGCCACGCCCGTTGTCCCGCACCTCCACCGAGCCGTCGTCGTGGAGGATCACGTCGATGTGGTCGCAGTACCCGCCCAGGGCCTCGTCCACGGAGTTGTCGATGATCTCCCACAGGCAGTGCATCAGACCGCGGCTGTCGGTCGACCCGATGTACATGCCCGGGCGCTTGCGGACGGCTTCGAGCCCCTCGAGGACGAGCAGGTGCCGCGCGGTGTAGTTGGAACCGTCCCGGTCTGATCCGGTCAGCATCGCTGTGGACGGCACGGACGTGTCGGCGGTCACGCGGTTCGCTCCTCGCTGAATTTCAGATGGGGCCCTTTTGGGTAAGGGGCCGGCTTGGGTCACCGCTGAGAGGGTACCGAGGCCTGGTAGAGCCGTTGTAACGCCACCCTCGCATGAACTCAGACTAGTCCAGGGTCGCATGGGTGTTCGATCCCTCGATGGAGTGAAGTACATATCACGTTCCCTTCGGGGCATGAACCATTTAGGCTCCGGGCACGTCCTCTTGAACAACCGGCAAGCCAGCCGGCGGGAGGACCGACCCTGACAGACAGCGCGAACCCGTACGACGCGAAGACGCAATACGGCTCATTCGCCGCCACCCGGCAGCAGACAGCCGCCCCGGAGAGAAATTTTCGAGGAAAAGCCACGAGCGGGAACGTTTTCGGCCTGGTTGGATGTTGACCCTGGTACGACAGCTCGTCGAGCTAGAGAAGAGGCGACGTGACTACTGTTCTGACCCCCGCGAGCCCGCTGACGGCCGCTGACCGCTGCGACCGTTGCGGCGCCCAGGCATATCTGCGCGTCGTCCTCCTCAGCGGCGGTGAGCTGCTCTTCTGCGCCCATCACGGGCGTAAGTTCGAGCCGGAACTCAAGAAGATCGCCGCTGAGATACAGGACGAGACGGAGCGACTGACGTCGGTCCCTGCAACGTCCGAAGACGAAGAGCACTGACACTTCGCATCAACGACGAGCCAACTCCGGCTGAGGCCGGGTGTACGGGCGGCCGCCCCCGCTACTGGGGGTGGCCGCCCGTATGCGTACCGCCCGCCGCCACGCTCCGTGCCACTGGCCGCCACCCTCCGAAGGCGAGCGCCCGAGATCTACGGTTTCGCCCCCGTCCCGGTGTTTCAGCCGTTACGGTTCCACGAGCCACACCGGCCCCGGGCGTCCGAGAACCCGCGCACACCGCCGGACCCCGGACGCGCCTGAGAGCACCCACCGCGCCCACAGAGCGTCCGGAGGGACTCGGACCGATGTGCGGGCCGGCGGTCTGTGTGCAGGCGTACACGGCTCCCGGAACCGACCCGGCCCCTGAGCCCCTGAAGGCCGCACCGTCACCCAGGAACTCCCACCGGAGCGGTCAGCGACCGTGCGGACCGCACCTCGGATCCGCGCGCGGTCAACGGCGCGAGCGGAGCACCTTGGCGACCTCGGAGACCCGGGTGTAGACGCCGGGACTGCCGGGCTGCCCGCAGCCGCTGCCCCACGAGACGAGACCGATCAGTCGGCCCCCGGCGACCAGCGGCCCTCCGCTGTCACCCTGGCAGGCGTCCCGCCCGCCCTCGATCTCGCCCGCGCACAGCATGGAGGCGGCCCTGTAGGTGCCGTCGGCGTTTCCCGGATAGGCTCGCTCGCAGACGGCGTCGGACAGCACGTTCACGCCCACGGACCGCAGGGTCAGCGCGTAGTCGCCGTCCCCCGACGTGTCCCCCCAGCCGTAGACCGCCGCCCGTGTACCGGGCGCGTAGGCGGCGTCCCCGGCGGCGGCCATCCGGACGACCGAGCTCTGGGGCAGCGGGGAGGCGAGGGTGAGTACCGCGAAGTCCCCGGCGTTCGCGGCGGCGTCGTAGGCCGGATTCACCCAGGTCTTGCTGACGGGGATCTCCTGGCCCTTGTCGGAGAGCAGGTCCTCCCGGCCCGCGATGATCCTCAGGTCGCGGACCTTCTGCGGCGGCCCCCCGAGCACGAGCGGACCCAGGCAGTGGGCCGCGGTCAGTACGAGCGTCGGGGCGATCGCCGCACCCCCGCAGAACTGCCCGGCCCGCGTACCTCCGAACCGGTCACGGCTGGACAGCGCCACGGTCCACGGACTCTGCGCGATGTCTACGGGCTGGCCTCCGATGATGACGTCACCGGTCGCGGCGGGGGCGGGGGACGCCAGTGGTATCACGGCGGCGGCGGCCGCAAGGGCCAGCGCGGCGACAAGGGGGCGGCGCATCTGCGCTCCTCACTCTGGGATGGTCCTGGAACACCCAGAGTGATCCACAGCGTGACGGCGCGCACTCCGCGGACAGGCCGAGGGCCCGGCTCCCCAGCGGGAGTCGGGCCCTGGTCGACGTGCGGCCGAGACCTAGTCGAGGTAGTCGCGCAGCACCTGCGAGCGCGACGGGTGACGCAGCTTCGACATCGTCTTGGACTCGATCTGACGGATCCGCTCTCGCGTGACGCCGTACACCTTGCCGATCTCGTCGAGGGTCTTCGGCTGACCGTCGGTGAGACCGAAGCGCATCGAGACGACGCCCGCCTCGCGCTCGGAGAGGGTGTCGAGAACGGAGTGCAGCTGCTCCTGGAGGAGCGTGAAGCTGACCGCGTCGGCGGGGACGACGGCCTCGGAGTCCTCGATGAGGTCACCGAACTCGCTGTCGCCGTCCTCACCCAGGGGGGTGTGCAGCGAGATGGGCTCGCGGCCGTACTTCTGGACCTCGATGACCTTCTCCGGGGTCATGTCGAGTTCCTTGGCCAGCTCCTCCGGGGTGGGCTCGCGGCCCAGGTCCTGGAGCATCTGGCGCTGCACGCGCGCGAGCTTGTTGATGACCTCGACCATGTGCACCGGGATACGGATGGTGCGGGCCTGGTCGGCCATGGCGCGGGTGATCGCCTGACGGATCCACCAGGTGGCGTACGTGGAGAACTTGTAGCCCTTGGTGTAGTCGAACTTCTCGACCGCGCGGATCAGACCGAGGTTGCCCTCCTGGATGAGGTCCAGGAACAGCATGCCGCGGCCGGTGTAGCGCTTGGCCAGGGAGACCACCAGACGGAGGTTGGCCTCCAGGAGGTGGTTCTTCGCCCGGCGGCCGTCCTCGGCGATGATCTCCAGCTCGCGCTTGAGCTTCGGGGCGAGCTTGTCGGCGTTGGCCAGCTTGTCCTCGGCGAAGAGGCCGGCCTCGATGCGCTTGGCGAGCTCCACCTCCTGCTCGGCGTTGAGCAGGGGGACCTTGCCGATCTGCTTCAGGTAGTCCTTGACCGGGTCCGCGGTGGCACCGGCGGCGGCGACCTGCTGCGCGGGCGCGTCGTCCTCGTCCTCGTCGGACAGCACGAAGCCCTGGGCGCCGTCCTCGGTGGGCTCCTCGGTACCGGGCTTGCCCGGGGTCTCCTCGACCGCCTCGTCGTCGATCATCTCGACGTCGTCCTTCTTGGCGGTGGTCTTCTTGGCCGCCGTCTTCTTGGCGACCGTCTTCTTCGCGACGGCCTTCTTGGCGACCGTCTTCTTGGCGGCGACCCGGCCCTCGGACGCGTCCTCGGCCGGATCCTGGGCGGCAGGTGCGGCCGGGGCTGCGGTGGCGGTGGCCTTCTTCGTGGTCACCGTCTTCGCCGCGACCGTCTTGGTGGCGGTGCGCTTGGCCGGACTCTTCGCTGCGACGCTCTTTCGGGTGCGCTTTGGCTCCGCGGCACTGACCATCAGCGTCACACCCTCTTCCTCGAGGATCTGGTTGAGGCTGCGCAGTACGTTCTTCCACTGAGTGGCCGGAATCTGGTCAGCTTCGAAGGCCCGACGCACGTCATCGCCGGCGATCTGCCCCTCAGCCTTTCCCCGCTCGATGAGCGCCATGACAGAGACGGACTCGGCGATCTCCGGCGGGAGCGTACGGGATGTGCTGGCCGACACGAACAACCTCTCGGAACGTTGGAAAACGGCTTCCGGCCCCGTCCGGTACGGACAAGGACCGACGACCGCCGACTTGGGGATGGGTCGACGGCGCGGGCGGGGCCGGGAAGATGCACAGCGCCGTGAACGGCGTCCGTATTCCTTCCTCGGCTGTCACCTCTTAGGTCATCGCGCAGTTCCGAAGAGCGTTACGCCCAATCTGCGTGGCCCGAGTCACACCCCGTAAGAGCCCAAAAGCAGCCAGATACGGTCAGATGAGGTCAGCTGATGGACTCATCGCCTCAAACCGACGGGTACATCACCTCATCGCATCACCGGACCCCACCGGATCCGGGGAGGATCCGAGGGGGTCCGGCGAGAGAGGGTTCACCGGCCGAGCGATGCCGCGCGAGGGGACACGTCCCCGGCCGCCCCACCCTCGGAGCACGGTCAGTGCTCGCGCGGCGCGGGCACCACGCGCTCCACCTCGGGGTGCACGGTGAGCAGCTGGCGCATGGCGGTCTCGGCCGCCGTGCCGTCCGCCGCCGCCAGCGCGTCGACGATGCGGCCGTGGTGCACCAAGGAGGCCTCGGTCGGCCGGTCGCAGCCGGCGACGGGCCCGCCGGAGACCTGGAGCGCGGCCGACACGATCCCGGAAAGGTGCTCCAGCATGCGGTTGCCGGCGACCTGGATCAGGAGGGAATGGAACTCGGCGTCGGCACGCGAGAAGGTGAGCGAGTCACCCTGCGCCAAGGCATGGCCCATGATCTCGACCATGTCGCCGAGGCGCTGCTGCACCTCCTCCCGGCCGTGCCCGGCGGCCAGGCGCGCGGCGAGGGGTTCGATCGTCCAGCGCAGTTCGCTCAGCTCGCGACGCTGGTCGTCACGCTGCGGACCGAAGGCGCGCCATTCGATGATGTCCGGATCGAGAAGGTTCCAGTCGCTGACGGGACGCACCCGCGTGCCGACGTTGGGGCGGGCGCTGACCAGCCCCTTCGCCTCCAGGACACGGAGTGATTCACGGACGACGGTCCGCGAGACTTCGAACCTCTGTCCGATCTCCTCGGGGACGAGCGGACGGTCCGCGCCGAGGTCACCGGAGACGATCATCTGGCCCAGCTGCTGGACGAGCTGGCCGTGCAGGCCGCGTCCGCGGCTGCCCGCGGCACGCCGGCCCACGCGGCCGAGCTCCTGGTCGGCGTTCTCCCACGCGGGGACGCCGAGGCGCTCGGTACCGGGGGAGTCGCTATAGGGGTAGCGGTCGAGTTCGCCCGGTCCGGCAAGGCCGGAGTCTGTCGAACGGGCGGCGGTCATCATGGTGTGCGCAAGGGTACTCACGGATCATTTGTCGGCGCCGTCTCCAACTCCCTTGAGGTCTTTGGTGAAAAGCACACGAAAGGGTGATCGCTCACCCTGTCGCAATTGACGCCTTATCGGAAAGAAATGCGCGTTCCCCAAGGAGTTGTGCGCACGTGGGAATCGGAAGGGCTCGGACGGTCGTCATCGGACCCGGCTCCGCAGGGTCGTGAGCAGATATGCGCAGAGCAGCGCGGTCAGCGACAACGTCAGCGCACCACCGACGGGTTGGGCGACCAGCCGGGCCACGGCCGTCAGACAGCGCGCTCCCCCGAACGGCCATTGCACCAGCGTGAGCTCGCGCAGCCGCTCCGGGAAGCCCGCCGCCGTCCGTACGGATGGCCCCGACAAGGCCTTTTGTACGAGCGGGACGACGAGGACCGGAACGGCGAGCACCGCCGCCAGCCCGGCGGTGGTGGACCGGAAGAGACCGGCCGCCAGCACCCCGGCCCAGGCGCAGCCCACCACCAGTCCGGCCCAACTCGCCCCCAGAGAAAGCCAGTCGCCGGGAATTGCGGTGAGTTCCCGCCCGTAGACGAGATAGAGGATTTCGAGATCGCAGCCCACGGTGAGAAAGGCCAGCAGGAGGGCGACGGCCGAGGAGACGAGGAGTTTGGCCGCCAGCAGCCCCAGCCGGCGCGGGACGGTCCCGCGGTCCGCGGCCAGCGCGGGGTAGCGGAATTCCTCGCCGAAGGAGATCGCGCCGAGCAGGCCCGCGCCGAGCGCCGCGGGCGGCAGAGGGCATTCCCGCGGCCAGGCGACCAGCAGGCGCGCAGCCGGGGTGTGACCGACTCTGGCGAGGAACACGGACAGCAGCGCGGAGACGAGCAGCACGGCGGCGGACGTGACGTAGCCGGTACCGACACCGGCGGCACGGCGCAGTTCGTAGCGCAGGGGACGCAGGGGGTTCGACGCCTGCCGGACGGCGATGGGGGGCGAGGAGGCGGGCCTCCGCTCCGCGGCCGGTCTCCCGGTCCGGGAAGAATCGTCACTCCCGAGCGAGTCACCGTCGGCCGACGGGACCCGGGGAGTTCCCATGTCCCCGATCTCATCGGCGAGTTGGTGAACGAGGATGCCGTGGCGGAAGGCGGTCTCCCCGACGTCGGCGCAGGTACTGCCGTACACCGAGAGCCGGTTGCCGTCCTCGCGCACGACCTCGACCGACTGCCGGCCGGTCCGGGCCTCCTTGGCGAGCAGGGCGGCGAGGCGGACGGCGTGCGGGCTGCGGACGGCGACCCGGGGGCGCAGCCGGGTGCGGGCGAAGTCCGCGGCCTCCTGGTCGGCGGCGAGGCGGCCCTCCCGCAGCGTGACGACCCGGTCGGCAGCCCGAGCCGCCTCCTTGGGGTCGGCCGTGCTGAACAGGACGGTTCCGCCCTGGGTCGCGTGCGCGCGCAGGATGCCGTGCAGCCAGCGGCCCTCGCGGGTGGAGAGTCCGGCCGCGGGGTCGTCGAGGACGAGGGTGTGCGGATCGGTCAGGAGCGCGCAGGCCAGGCCCAGGCGCCGGTCCAGGCCGCGCGAGAGGGTGCTCAGACGCTCGTCGCACACCCCTGTGAGGCCGACCATCTCGAGGACGTCGTCGACGCGCCGTACCGGCACACCGGCCGCGGCGCACAGCATGCGGAGCTGGCCGTGGACCGTGCGCGCGGGGTGGCCGGGCACATCGCCGAGAAGGACGCCGACCTCGCGCGCGGGGTGGGCGATCCGGTGCAGGGGCCGGCCTCGGAAGTAGGTGATCCCCCGGCCCGGCCGGAGTTCGAGCATGAGCTTCAGCGTCGTCGTCTTTCCCGCACCCGGGGCTCCGAGCAGGGCTGTGACGTGGCCCGCGCGCGCCTCGAAGGACACGTCGTCGACGGCGGGCGGCAGGTCCCTGCGCGGGGCGCTGGTCAATCCGATGGCCTGGATCACTCACAGCAAGATAGCGCGACATTTACGTTTTTTCGGGCATCAGGCGGTCCGCCCTCGCCGGGCCCTCCCTCAGTCGCGTGACGAACCGTCCCGGACCGGACCGCCGTCAGACCTCGGGGCGCAGCATCGGCGGATTGAGAAGGGTGGCACCGCCCGCGCGGAACAGCTGGGCGGGGCGGCCTCCCTGACGGGTGGTCGTGCCTCCCGTGGGCACGAGGAAGCCCGGCGTTCCCGTCACCTTGCGGTGGAAGTTGCGCGGGTCGAGCGCGACGCCCCACACCGCCTCGTAGACACGGCGCAGCTCGCCGACGGTGAACTCGGTCGGGCAGAAGGCGGTGGCCAGGGACGAGTACTCGATCTTCGACCGGGCGCGTTCCACACCGTCCGCGAGGATCGTCGCGTGGTCGAAGGCGAGCGGTGCCGCCTGCTCGCCGTCACGGCCGTAGCCGCCCTGCTGGAGGAGCTCCTCCACCGGCGCCCAGCGGGCGCTCTTGGCGTCACCGCCGGCTCTCGGCGCGGGCAGGTCGGGGGCGAGGGCGAGATGGGCCACGCTGACGACCCGCATGCGAGGGTCGCGTTCGGGGTCGCCGTAGGTCGCCAGCTGTTCCAGGTGCGCGCCGTTGTCCTGGGCCGGAACGGACGGGTCGTGGGCGCGCAGCCCGGTCTCCTCGGTGAGCTCGCGCGCCGCCGCCTGCGCGAGGTTCTCGTCCGCCCGTACGAACCCGCCCGGCAGCGCCCATCGGCCCTGGAACGGCTGCTCGCCCCTGCGCACCGCCAGCGCGCACAGGGCGTGGCGGCGCACGGTCAGCACGACCAGGTCCACGGTCACGGCGAAGGGCGGAAAGGCAGACGGGTCGTAGGGCATGCCGTGATCATAGTCGTCTCCCTGACGATAAACACGTCGTTCGCCGACCACGTCCGACGTGATCCACTCCTCCTCGCCACAGGTTCCGGGGAGCGCCGCCGCCCGCGGTCCGGACGGCGCCCGCGGCGCTTTCACATCCCCAACTGCAGCCCGTCGGCGGCCTCCTCGACCATCGCGAGGCCGAGTCTGCTGATGCGCACCGAGAAGGGTCCGCCCGCGATCCGCAGTCCCGTCAGTCCGATCTCACCGAGCGGTGCGCTGCCGACCGGACGCACGGTCACCGTCCCGGCCGGGGCATCGGGGCGGATGCCGGCGAGGGAGCTGACGAGCAGTACCGAGGCGGCCGCCGCCGTGGCCGTGGGCCGGCAGGCCGCGGGATGCGGGACCGGGGCGCCGCCCTGGGTGCGCTGCTCACCCGCGTACATCTCCGGCAGCCGGTGTCCGAAGGTCTGCGCGGCGTCGAGCAGCCCCCGCAGCAGCGCGCTCGCCTCCTTCTCGTGCCCGGCCGCGAACAGCCCGGCGACGGCGACGGCGGTCTCGTGGACCCGTACGGCGCCGCTGCGGTGGCCGAAGGGGTTGTACGCCGCCTCCCTGGCACCGAGGCTGCGCAGCCCCCAGCCCGAGTCCATGGCGGGGCCTCCGAGCAACCGCGCGAGGTGTTCGGTCCGTGTCTTGTCGAGCAGGCCGGGGGCCAGGGCCCCGGAACCGAGCAGTCCCGTGTCGAGGAGGTGGACGGTGCCGGCGCCGAGCTGGGGCAGCGGGCGCCCGTCCGGCGCGCGGGCGACCGCGGGTCTTCCGCCGCCGTCCTCGACCCAGAAGTCCTCCTGGAACGCCGCACGGAGCTGCTGGGCCCACTGCCGCAGTCCCTCGCCACCGGGCCGGCCGGTCTCGTCGAGCAGTTCGGCGCCCAGCACGGCCGCCCGATGGGCGTGGGCCTGCGTCTCGCAACGGAACGGCCCGCCGGGTCGTGGGTCGGCCAGGTAGGTGCCGTCGCCCACGGCGGTCCGCAGCCAGGCGAGGCACCGCTCGGCGGCGGGCAGCAGTTCCCGGGTCTCCTTCTCCGCCAGCCCCCAGCGCCGGGCCTCCGCGAGGAGGACGGGGAAGAGCAAGGTCGCTTCGGTCGCCGTGCATCCGGGCGGCAGATGCGGGCCCGCGTCCCTCAGTGGTCCGGGAATCAGCCCGGACCGCGCTCCGCTGCCCACGATCTGGGTGCGGGCGAGACTCCGCAGGGTGCCCGCGGCGAGGCGGGTGCCGAGGGGCAGGGTCATCCTGGCCGCGGCGAGGGCCTCGGCCGGTGCGCGACCGCAGCGCCAGGGCACTCCCGCGGCGAGGTAGGTGTCGGACGGGTGCGCCGGGTCGCGCAGCAGCAGCGCCCGGAGATCCTCGGCGCCGGTGTGCAGGAGCGCCTGGATCCCGGGGTCGTCGCCCACGGCGCGCGGCTGGGCGAGCGGGCTCGCCGCGGACTGCCCGACGGCCCGGTGGTTCTTCGTGCGGTCGGTCCGTACCCGCAGTTCCACCGTCCAGGAACCGCCGGCCGGCAGTTCCAGTTGCCAGCGGAGCAGTCCGGCGGAGGCCAGGGCGTCCGCGGGCGGAGGGTCGGCGGTGACGGCCGACTCCCCCGTGGCGCAGGTCCACCGGAGACCCGAGTCGTTGACGGTGGCGGGCAGTTCGGGCCCGGGCCAGCCCGAGGCGACCGAGGCGAGTTCCGCAAGGTCCGTGCCGAGGGCCACCTCCAGCGAGAGGCGCAGCGCGCGGGAGGCGGCGCTGTACAGGACGATCCGCTCCGTGCCCTCCGCTCCCCTGGTCCGTTCCACGATCACGTCCGGATCGGGGCCCGAGTCGGCGGAGGCGCGCACCGTGCCCACGAAGCGGGCCCGGTCGGCGCCGATCATGCGGGCCTGTACGGGGAGGGGTTCGCGGCCAGCCACCTTCACCTGGCAGCGGGACAGCGTCCGTCGGCCCGCGCGGTAGAACCCGTCCAGTCCGTGGCCGGTCAGCTGTCCCTGCTCCGTGGAGATCGCCAGTCCCGGCAGGGCGACGCAGACGAGCGCGGTGTGCACGGGTGGCAGATCCGTGGACCTCCGGGGAACGGGGACGGGCGCCGGACGGGCCGCGGCAGCGCCAGTCGTGGTCGCGAAGGGGCTCAGCGACGTCTCGATGCCTGCGAACGGGGGCGCCGAACCGCCGCGGCGGTCGAGGTGCTCCGCGGGGCCGCGGGGCGGCGGGAGGTCGCCGACCGGTTCGGAGGGCGGGTGGGGCATGGGCATGCGGCTTCCTCCGCGCTCGGTGCGCTGCGGGCGCGTTCGGCGCCGGGTCGGGGACTCCGGAGGGTCGGGGGTCTTCGGCGGCGCGGTCCGGCCGCGGGTACCGCCACACAGGTGAACGGAACGGCCCTGCTCGGGGTCACGCTCTCGACGCCGGAAGCCGACCGAATGGCGGTGCCGAGGGATGTCCTCCCCGTCGGGGCGGTCGACGCGCGAGCGGAGCAGACCGCGGAATCGCCGCGCGGGAGCGGAAGCGTGCGCCCTGCCTCCAGGCACTCGCTGGGAGCGGCCGCTCATGTCCCCTGCCCGCGTCATGTCTCCTCCCCGCGCCCCTTGTCCCCTCCAGCGCCTCATGACTCGTCCCCCGCGCCCTGACGGCCGTCCTCGCGGCGGGCGCGGGCCCGATCCCTCGTGCGCCGGAACGCGCGTCCGGGCCCTTCCCCGGTGGGCGAGGGGTGCTCGGCGGGACGGAGAGCGGGGAGACCGCGCGCGTCGAGAGAGCGCCGGCTCGCTCGCGTCCCCCCGTTCCCTGACGGCCGCGTCCTGCGCCGACGACGGACAGTCGCTCCTGGGGGCGGCGCCGTGACGTCCGTGATTCCCTCAGCCGGTCCTTCGGATTCCGACGATTCCTCCGGCTCCTCCGACTCCGCTGACTCCGCTGACTGCGCTGACTGCGCTGCGGGATCGTCCGTCTGGATCGGTGCCATGCGCTCGGCGGGCCGCTGCCGATCCGCTTCCGCACCCGGCCGGCCGGTGCGCTCCGCCCGCAGACAGCGGCGGATCGACTCGGGGTCCAGTCCCTCGTTGCAGGCCTGGTGCAGGAGGCGTGCGAAGAGGTAGTCGGGGTCGGCGCCCAGTGCCATGGCCAGAGCCTCCCGGGCCTCCAATTCGTCACCGCTCGACCAGGCGACCCACCCGGCGAGGGTGAGAGGGGCCGCGGCATGCTCGCCGTAGGAGCCGACGCAGCGGCGGGCCAGCGCACGCCAGAGGCGCAGGGCCGGTCCGGCCTCGTCGCCCTCCATCCACTCGGCGGCGCGGTCGCGGGTCGTACGGTCCTGGAGGCCGAGGATCACGGCGGCGGCCTCCCCCGCTTCCAGGAGTCCGTCGTCACGGAGGTCGGCCGGCCGGACGCCGGAGACAGGTGGCGCGTCCGCGAACCGCTTCAGGAGCAGTCGCGCCTGCCCGAGGGTCTCCTCGGACAGGACCGCGCGACTCTCGTCGTCCAGAATCCTGGTGATCACCGCCCTGCTGGCGGCGTCCAGCGCCGCCTCCTGCTCCACCGCGGCACCGCGCTCCCAGGGGCTGAGGCGCGCCGTGAGCTCCCGGAGGGATCCACGCACCTGAAGGCCCGCGTAGGTCGCGGCGGCCGCCAGGACGGAAGTGCCGGGCAGTCCCATCGCCGCACCGTCGGACGGGCAGCATCCCCGACCGGGACAGCAGTACGACCAGAAGCGGCCGTCCGAGATGCAGAGCGCCTCGATCACCGGGACGTCGAGACGGCCGCAGGCCGTCCGCAGCAACTGGGCGAGGGGGCGCAGCCGCTCCATGACGTCCCGGCCCGACTCACCGCTCCCGGGCTCCTGGATGAGATACGCGACCATGCTCTCCGGCCGTGCGCCTCTGCGCTCGCTTCCCCTGACCAGCCCCTGCGCCAGCTCTTCGGCCACCGAGGGCCAGTCGTCCGGCTGGGCCGGGATGCCGAGCCGCGCCCGGCCGCCGAACCGGCCGCGCCTCTCCCCGTCGTGCAGGGCGGCCAGCACGATGCTGTCCTCCGGCCGGTACCCGAGCAGATAGGGCAGGGCGTCCGCCAGCTCGGCCGGTGTCCGCAGGGTGATCCGGTGACCGCCGGGCAGCTCGCGTCCGTCGTGCCCGGACCCCGGTACCCACTGTCCGCCGCTCGCGCCGGGAGCCCCGTACGCGTCGTGGCCTGCGTGGGCACCGCAGTCGTCGCGTCCGGCACGCAGGTCGTCTCCTCCGCGCACACGGCGCCCGCTGATGTCGCTGTCGCCGGACGATCCGGTCGCTTCGTCGTGATTCGTCATGCCGTGACCATCCCGCGGATCGCGAAATCCCGCTGCGGCCTGTGGATAACCCATGCCATGACCACGACACGAGTTGTCCACAGGGCGGCGCCCTCATTCGCGCAATGTCCGACCCATCGGGTTGCATGGGGCCATGACCAACGAAGACCCGCGACCCACGTCCGACGACGACCTGCGCGACGCGGCCGATGCCGTCCTCGCCCGCCTCGTCGGCGCCCCGGCGGGCGAGGCCCGGTTGCGCGAGGACCAGTGGCGCGCCATCGAGGCCCTGGTGGCCGATAAGCGCAGAGCGCTCGTCGTACAGCGCACCGGCTGGGGAAAGTCCGCGGTGTACTTCGTCGCGACCGCCCTGCTGCGCGAGCGAGGTGCCGGTCCCACCGTGATCGTCTCCCCGCTCCTCGCCCTCATGCGCAACCAGGTGGAGGCGGCGGCCCGCGCCGGCATCCACGCCCGGAGCATCAACTCGTCCAACACGGAGGAGTGGGAGACCATCCAGGCCGAGGTGGCCGCGAGCGAGGTCGACGTGCTCCTGGTCAGCCCCGAGCGGCTCAACAACCCGGACTTCCGCGATCAGGTGCTGCCCAAGCTGGCGGCGGCGACCGGTCTGCTCGTGGTCGACGAGGCCCACTGCATCTCCGACTGGGGACACGACTTCCGTCCCGACTACCGCAGGCTGCGCACGATGCTCGCCGATCTCCCGCCCGGCGTTCCCGTCCTGGCCACCACCGCCACGGCCAACGCGCGCGTGACCGCCGACGTGGCCGAGCAACTGGGCACCGGCGCGAGCACGGACGCGCTCGTCCTGCGGGGACCGCTGGACCGGGAGAGCCTGAGCCTCGGTGTGCTGCAGTTGCCGGACGCGGCCCACCGGATGGCCTGGCTCGCCGAGCACCTGGACGACCTGCCGGGCTCCGGCATCATCTACACGCTCACCGTGGCCGCCGCCGAGGAGGTCACCGCTTTCCTCCGCCAGGCCGGGCACACGGTGACGTCGTACACCGGAAAGACGGAGAACGCGGACCGCCAGCAGGCCGAGGAGGACCTGCTCGCCAACCGGGTCAAGGCCCTGGTCGCCACCTCGGCGCTGGGCATGGGCTTCGACAAGCCCGACCTCGGATTCGTGGTGCACCTGGGCTCCCCCTCCTCCCCCATCGCCTACTACCAGCAGGTGGGGCGCGCGGGCCGTGGCGTGAAGCACGCCGAAGTGCTCCTGCTGCCGGGCAAGGAGGACCAGGCGATCTGGCAGTACTTCGCGTCGATCGCCTTCCCCCCGGAGGATCAGGTGCGCCGCACCCTGGACGTCCTGGCCCACGCGGACAGGCCGCTCTCGCTGCCCGCGCTCGAACCCCTGGTGGAGCTGCGCCGGTCCCGCCTGGAGACGATGCTCAAGGTCCTCGACGTGGACGGGGCGGTACGCCGGGTGCAGGGCGGCTGGATCTCCACGGGCGTTCCCTGGACGTACGACGGCGAGCGCTACGCCTGGGTGGCCAAGCAGCGGGCCGCCGAGCAGCAGGCCATGCGCGACTACGTCTCGACGACCGGCTGCCGGATGGAGTTCCTGCGGAGACAGCTGGACGACGAGCGGGCCGCTCCGTGCGGGCGCTGCGACACCTGCGCGGGAGCCCGGTTCCAGGCTTCCGTGTCCTCGTCCGCACTCGACGCCGCCAACGGCGAGCTGAACCGCGCGGGCGTCGACGTCGAACCCCGCAAGATGTGGCCGACGGGCCTGCCCTCGGTCGGCGTCGACCTGAAGGGCCGTATCCCGGCGGGCGAACAGGCCGCACCGGGCCGGGCCCTGGGACGCCTCTCGGACATCGGCTGGGGCAACCGGCTGCGCCCCCTGCTCGCCCGCCAGGCCCAGGACGGGCCCGTGCCGGACGACGTGGCGAAGGCCGTGGTCGGCGTGCTGGCCGACTGGGCGAAGGGGCCGGGCGGCTGGGCGTCGGGCCGGCCCGACGCCCAGCCGCGGCCCGTGGGTGTCGTCACCATGGCCTCGCGCACGCGCCCGCGCCTGATCGAGTCCCTGGGCGCGCGGATCGCGGAGATCGGCCGGCTGCCGCTGCTCGGGTCCGTGGAGTACCTGGGCGAGACCCCGCAGCTCTCCCGAAGCAACAGCGCCCAGCGCCTCAAGGCCCTCGACGGCTCCCTGACCGTGCCACCCGCGCTGGCCGACGCGCTCCGGACCGCGGGCGGTCCGGTGCTGCTCGTGGACGACGCGACGGAGACCGGATGGACGCTCGCGGTGGCCGCGCGGCTGCTGCGCCGCTCGGGCGCGCAGGGGGTGTTGCCGCTGGTCCTGGCCGTACAGGCGTGAACCATGTGTCGCCATCCGGAACACGGGGCAAGGATATATGTGGCGTACAGCAAGAATTCGGTCGGTGGCCCCAATTGCTCGTTGCCGCAACCAAGTTCGACAGGAAGAATTGAAGTCCGCTCCCCGCACGGCTCGCCCGTGGTCCGGTAGGGCTCTGCCGCGGCGTGCGCTCCCCCAAGTCCGACCTCGCCCGCAGTGTGGGCGCGTAGCCGAAGGGAGGACCGTGACCTTCGGATTCGCTCCGTCCTCGGCGGCATCCACGTCGACGTCTGCCGATCTGTCCGCCGCTTCCGCCAACTCACTGGCCCGCATGCTCGAACCCGCAGAATGGGCGGCAGCGGGCATTCCGCTGCTGCGCAATCCGCGTGAGGTCGTCAGCGGTCTGCATGCTCGGCACCGGCCCAGACCGGCGACAGCGGTCGTGGCCGTCCTCGACGCGGACGAGCGGCTGAGGGCGAGCGCCTCCTTCATCCGGCGGCCGGCCCCGGCCGACGGCTGGATGTTCCGCAACGCCCTGCTCGCGCAGCTGCGCCGGGTCATCCCGCACGACCTGCGGCGGCGCACCCCGGTGCGTACGGCGGTGCTGCTCTACTGCCGTGAGGGCGACGCGCGTTGGACGCAGGAGGACGGGGCGTGGATGTGGGGCCTGCGTGACGCGTGCACGCTGCACGGGCTGCGCTGCGGGGCGTACATCACGCTGACCCACGACGGCTGGCAGGTTCTCGGCGAGGGCCGCGGCGGGCGTCGTCCGCATGCGGACTCACCGCCGGAGCCCTTCGCCCTGGCCGAGGCACCGCCGCCGCTGCCGCGCACCGGAGGCGTCGCGTCGGAGGTGTTGCGGCGGGCAGCCGCCCGCTGATTCCGGGCGCCCGGGTATCCCCCGGGGCGCCCGCGAACCTTCGGGCCTCCGGCGCCGGCTGCCCCGCCCTGGGCGCCGACCCGCACCGGGCACCAGGCCCCGGCCGCCCGACGCCGGTCCCGGCCCCGACGACTCGGCACCAGCCACCGCCATCCGCGACCCGTCACCGACGACCTGCAACCCGCAACCCGGACGTGTGGGCACCCGCACCCCGCACCCCCCGCCGTCCGCCACCCGCCACCCGCCACCCGCCACCCGCCATCCGCCATCCGCCATCCGCCATCCGCCAGACACTGCCCTGGGCGGGCGGCCACCGAGAAGCAGCGCGCTCGGAGGAAACCCGTCCAGCGGAGAAGACCCAACACGGGAACGCACCATGGGGAACGCGCCCCGCAGCAGCGCACCACATGCGGGGGCACCACGTGCCAGGACACCCGCCTGCATGCGCACCACGTGCCAGGACACCCGCCTGCATGGGCACCACGTGCGAGGCCACCGCCTGCACGGGCACCACCTGCACGGGCACCACCTGCGAGGCAACCACGCTCATGGGCCACCACGCGCGAGGACACCGGCACACCCGAGGCGGGTATGGCCGACAGGTGAGCCCGCGTCGCCGTGTCGGCGCCGGAGTGGGTCCCGTCGCGCGGCGTTCCCGGGCGGAGCACCGCCGACGGTGCCTGCGGGCACCCCTGTGCAGCGTCTGTGGGCGCACGGAGACGATCACCTGACGGACGACGCCACGGAAGGGTCACCTCGTGGACAGGGCCACGAGACGATCACCCCGCGGGCGTCGGGGCGACGCCTCCGAGCGGATCCCGGACGGCCTCGGGCGGCGTCCGGGATCCGTTCAGACTCCGGCGCCCAGCACCGAGTTGATCGTCTGCGGGTCGCCGCAGACGATCAGCAGGGTGCCGGCCCGGCCGAGGGCCAAGGGCAGAGCGGTGGCGACAGCGTCGGAACCGCCGTTGACGGCGACCACGACGACGGGACGGGACCTGGCCCGGCCCGCGACGGAGGCATCGGCGTAGAACACGTCGTCGCCCGCGTCGTGCTGCGCCCAGTAGGCGGTCTCGCCGAAGGAGAGCTCGTGCGTCGCCCACGGGTGCGGCAGGCCGGTGGTGATCACCAGCACCTCACCGGGGGCGCGGCCCGACTCCAACAGGAGATCGACAGCTTCCTCGGCGGCGTCCAGCGCACCCTCGGCCGAGGCCGGGATCAGCTGGATCTGCGGGGTGGCGGCAGCGGGTGCGGCCGCCGGGACGGACGGCCCCGGCGCGGCCACGGCCGGCTCGCGCGGGGTGCGTTGGGCCGGCATCGGCCGGACAGGTCCCGGACGTCCGGGACGCGGCGGGGCCGCGGGACGGGGACCGGGTACGGGACGAGGGGTCGGCGCGGTACGGCCACTGGCCGGAGTAGCGCGGGGACCCTGGGCACTCTCGTGAATCTGAGGCTCCTCGGGAATGAGAGGCATGAGCTGATTTTTATCAAACGCCGGTGCGGCACGCGTCGGCGGGTGGCACATGAGTGTGAGCGAAACCGTCAGAAATCGAAGCCGAGCTGCCCCTCGATCTCCGGACCGCTTCCGTCCGCCCAGCTGCGGGCCTTCTTGAGATGCCGCCACTGGGGCAGCGCATCAAGATACGCCCATGTCAGCCGGTGGTACGGGGTGGGGCCCCGCTCCGCCAGCGCGGCCTTGTGCACGGGAGACGGATACCCGGCGTTGGCCGCAAAACCGAAGTCTGCATGGCCGACACCCAGTTCGGCCATCATTTTGTCGCGCTGAACCTTGGCGATCACGGAGGCCGCCGCGACGGCCACGCAGGACTGGTCACCCTTGATCACCGTGCGGACCCGCCACGGCGACCCGAGGTAGTCGTGCTTCCCATCGAGGATGACCGCGTCCGGCCGCACCGGCAAGGCCTCCAGGGCACGCACCGCCGCGAGACGCAGCGCCGCCGTCATCCCCAGATCGTCGATCTCCTCCGGAGAGGCGTGCCCGAGGGCGTACGACGTCACCCACTTCTCCAACTCCACGGCCAGGGCGGTCCGCCGCTTGACGGTGAGGAGCTTGGAGTCGGTGAGACCTTCGGGGGGACGGCGCAGGCCCGTGACCGCGGCACAGACGGTGACCGGGCCGGCCCAGGCGCCGCGGCCCACCTCGTCGACACCGGCGACGGTCTTCGCTCCGGTCGTGGCGCGGAGGGAGCGCTCGACAGTGTGGGTGGGTGGTTCGTACGGCATGGCGCCCTCAGCCTACGCCGCCCCGGGCCCCTCCCGACACCGGGGTTTCGCGCGGAGGCGAGGACCCCGCCCCGGGGCCGGTTCAGGCGCCGTCGCGGCGCAGCAGCGGGACCATCAGCTGGTCGATCATCTCCTCCAGGTCCCGCTCTCCCCATTCGCTGGCGCACACCTTGGAGCGGTACATCATCATCGCCGGAATGGCGTCGAAGACGTAGGGGTTCGCGGCGTCCGAGCGCACCTCTCCCCGCTCTATTCCACGGTGGACGATGTCCTGCAGCAGGTGCGTGGTGGGTTCGATGACCCCGCCGAGGATCACGCCGTGGAAGCGTTCGGCCTGTGCCACGTCACATTCGTGAAGCACCGATCGCAAAGCGAATCCAGGTTGCGAGTACATCGCCTCCCGCACCAGCCGGCACAGCTCCAGCAGGTCCTCCCGGACGCTCCCCAGGTCGGGGGCCTCGGTCAGGCGGGGCAGTCCGGCCTTCAGCGCGTCCGCGACCAGGTCCTCCTTGGAGGGCCAGCGACGGTAGACCGCCGCCTTCCCGGTCTGGGCCCGCGCGGCGACGCCTTCCATGGTCAGACCGCTCCAGCCGACCGTACTGAGCTGTTCCAGCGCGGCGTCGAGGATCGCGCGTTCGAGCACAGCACCGCGTCGGCGCAGGGAGGCCGCCTGAGCGGGGGCGGCTGTCCAACGCGAAGTAACCATCTGAGTGTCTCCGTTGAGCGAGGAGGCGGGGAGGGGACGAGGGTCGGGCCGGTGGCGAGGCCCTTGGGGGAGGGCCTCCCGGGCGGGTTCGGGCGGTGGGCTCGGTACAACTGTGCGCCGCCGGGTGATGTCACGCGACAGCGGCTTCAGTGAACGCTTGCGTTCACTGTCCGGGACTCACTACCGTTGACGCGGCAGTGAACGCGGGCGTTCACTAACGCACTTGTGGGGGACCCATAGTGACAACCTCTCAGCTGATTCAGGAATCGAAGCCAGGAGCGGCCCGCCGGGATGGACATCCCGGCCTCGCGCTCGCCGTCATCGCGGCCTGCCAACTCATGGTGGTACTCGACGCGACGATTGTGAACATCGCCCTCCCGCATATTCAAGACGCGCTCAACTTCAGCACGACCGACCTGACCTGGGTGGTCAGCGCGTACACCCTCACCTTCGGTGGCCTGCTGCTTCTCGGCGGCAGGGCGGGTGACATCCTCGGCCGTCGCCGGGTCTTCATGACCGGCATCCTGCTCTTCACGCTCGCCTCGCTGCTCGGCGGACTCGCCCAGGAGCCCTGGCAGTTGCTGGCCGCGCGCGCCCTCCAGGGCATGGGTGGCGCGATCGCGTCACCCACCGCGCTGGCGCTCATCACCACGACCTTCCCCGAGGGTCCGGAGCGGAACAGGGCCTTCGCCGTGTTCGCCGGCGTCTCGGCGGGCGGTGGCGCGATCGGGCTCCTCGCGGGCGGCATGCTCACCGAATGGCTCGACTGGCGCTGGGTGCTCTTCGTCAACGTGCCCATCGGAGTGCTGATCGCCGTCCTCGCGCCGATGTACATCAACGAGTCCGAGCGCCATCCCGGGCGGTTCGACATAGCGGGTGCGCTGACCTCGACGGCCGGTATGGCGTCGCTGGTGTACGGGTTCATCCGCGCCGCCGAGAAGGGCTGGCGGGACAGCCTCACCATCGGGTCGTTCTCCGCGGCCGTCGTCCTGCTGCTGGCCTTCGCCTTCACCGAGACCCGGGCGAAGGAGCCGATCACCCCGCTCAAGATGTTCGCCGACCGCAACCGCTCGGGCACGTACGTGATCATGCTCAGTCTGGCCGCGGCGATGTTCGGGATGTTCTTCTTCATCGTTCTGTTCGTGCAGAACGTGCTGGGTTACTCCCCGATCCAGGCGGGTCTGGCCTTCCTGCCGGTGACGGCGGCGATCGGCATCGGCGCGGCGCTGTCGCAGCGGTTCCTGCCGGTGCTGGGCCCCAAGCCCTTCATGATGGGCGGTTCCGCGCTCGTCGCGCTCGGGCTCGGCTGGCTGACCTTCATGAGCCCCGACAGCACCTATGTCGGCGGGATCCTCGGCCCGATGCTGCTCTTCGCCTTCGGCATGGGCCTGAACTTCGTGACCCTGACCGTCACCGCGGTCTCCGGCGTCTCCCAGCGCGAGGCGGGCGCGGCGTCCGGACTGCTCAACGTCACGCAGCAGGTGGGAGGTTCGCTCGGTCTCTCCATCCTGACCACGGTCTTCGGCACCGCGAGCCGGGACGAGGCGACGAAGCAGGTGCCGAAGTTCATGGCCGGCTCCTCGCCGGAGCAGAAGGCGGAGTTCGCCAAGACCCATCAGCTGCCCGCTCCCTGGGGCCACGACGTGCTCGCCCATGGCATCTCGGTCGCCTTCGTGCCGGCCGTCGCGATGGCGGTACTGGCTCTGATCACCGCCTCCGTGGTGATCCGTGTCCGCAAGAGCGACCTGGACGCCCTCGCGGGGACCGCGGGGCCTGCCGCCGGAGTCTGATCACGACGACCGCGGTGACCGGGCCCGGCCCGGGGAGGACCGGTGGCGCACGGTCCGACCTCGGCGGGGCCCGGCACGGACGGTACGGAAGCGATCACCGCGGTCGGAGGGCCTCTCCTCCGGCCGGATCGAGAGCGTCAGGTGTCGGCCATCGGGCGTCGGGCGTCGGGGGCTCACATCCCCGAACGCGGGCCGGCCCGTCGGCGGCACGGCCAGTGGCACGGCCGATGGAGTCATAGCGACACCGATACCGACACCGACAACGGGACCCGGAGGTCTACACCCACACGGGAGACGCCGACGCGGAGAGGCCCGCGCAACGACACCTCCGCGTCTCCGCAGGGCCCCTGCCCCGGGACACCTGCGCAGGGTCACGCCCGGGAGCGCCTACGCGGGGACAGCCATCCAGCCCGGCAGGCTCTCCGTCCGGGTCACCCACTCCCCCGGTGGCGTGCCCGTCGTCCCGGAGGCCACGACGCCGCCGACGATCGCGCAGGTCGTGTCCATGTCGCCACCCACCTGGGCCGTCGCCCAGAAGGCCGCCTCGTAGTCTCCGAGGCCCCGTGCGGCGGACCACAGCGCGAACGGCACCGTGTCGTGCGCGGTCGTGCGCCGCCCGCATCCCAGTACGGCCGCGACCGTCGCGGTGTCCGCGTAGTCGAGCATGTCCCGGGCCCGGCGGAGGCCCGCTCCCACGGCGCTGCGCGGGACGAGCGCGATGACACCGTCGAGCAGCGCCTCGGGGCTCGGCGGGCCCGCCGGGTCGGCCGCCAGGGCGGCGGCCGCGGCGACGGCCATGGCGCCGACGACGGCCTCGCGGTGCTGGTGGGTGGGGTACGCGGAGATCTCCGCCTGGTGGACCGCCTGCTCCGGGTCGTCCGCGTACCAGGCCCCCAGGGGGGCGATCCGCATGGCCGCGCCGTTGCCCCAGGAGCCCTGGCCCTTGAAGAGCGCGGAGGCCAGCTGCCGCCAGTCGCCGCCTTCGCGGACCTGTCGCAGCAGCCGGTTGACCGCGGGTCCGTAACCGCGGTCGAAGTCGTGGTGCTCGGCGAAGGAGCGGGCGAGGTCGTCCTGGTCGACGCGGCGGTGCCGGGCGAGGACGGCCACCACGGAGGAGGCCATCTCGGTGTCGTCCGTCCACTGCCAGGGGCCGGGCGGCAGGTCACGGCGCTTGAGCAGCGGATAGTGGGCGGGCACGAAGAACTGGGAGCCCAGCGCGTCCCCCACCGCGAGTCCCCGCAGGCTGGCCAGGGCACGGCCCATGCGCGCGTCGGGAGAGGTGTCAGCGGTCATCGCCCTGCCACTCTATCCCGCTGACCCCGTACGGCTCCGGATCGCGCCAGCGTTCGAACGGCCGGTCGAGCGTGTACTTGTCGTCGTCGCCGAGCACGAGCATCCGCATCTCGGCGTTCCCCGGGTTCGAGAGCGCCTCGAACTCGGCGACCGTCCAGTGGAACCACCGCATGCAGAACAGCCGCATGGCCAGCCCGTGCGTCACCAGGAGTACGTTCGGCGGGTGGTCGGGGGCCTCGAAGCTGCGGTACAGGCTCTCCAGGAACCCGCCGACCCGGTCGTACACGTCGGCACCGGACTCGCCCTGGGCGAAGCGGTAGAAGAAGTGCCCGTACGCGTCCCGGTAGGACTTCTGGAGGCGTACGTCGTCGCGGTCCTGCCAGTTGCCCCAGTCCTGCTCGCGCAGCCTGGGCTCCTCGCGCACACGCATCAGCTCAGGGTCGAGGTGGAAGGCACGGAGCGTCTCGTGCGTACGCCGGTACGGGGACACGTACACGCTGACGCGCTCCCGCCCCAGCACCTCGCGCAGCCGTTTTCCGGTCTCCTCGGCCTGCTGCCACCCCTTCTCGGTGAGCGCCAGAGCGTGGTCGGGCTCGCGTTCGTACACGGTGTCGTCCGCGTTGCCCGCTGACTCGCCGTGCCGGACAAGGACGATGCGCCGTGGTCTTACCATGCCACGACCCTAATTCGGGTGACGGCCGATCGAGCACTCGTACGGGCTCCATACGGCGCAGATCACACGTGTCCCCCACATCGGGCACCCGTGGTCACCACGGGTTCAGACCGTCCAGGTGGGCTCCAGTGCGACTATGTCGCCCGCGAGGGCCGCGACGTCGGCCTCCGTCTGGGCACGCAGCGTCAGCCGCTCGACACGCTCGGCGCGGTACTTGCCGTGCTCGGCGGCCGACAGCCACATGGACAGGATCAGGAACTCGTGCCCCGGCGCCTCGCCGAACAGGCCCCGCACCATGCCGGGCGATCCGGCCATCGCCGGGTTCCAGACCTTCTCCTGCATCAGCGCGAAGTGTTCGGCCCGCTCCTCGTGGACACGGCAGTGGGCCACCCTCAGCACATCCGTGTCGGTGAAGCGCGGTTCGAAACCGGTCTTCACATCGAACCGATGATCGAAAAGCTTGACCTGTGCGTCCTTGAAGGTCCCGGACTGAGCGGTGGCGAGCCGGTCGTGCGAGCGCGCCATGAAGGAATCGTAGAAGGCACGGCTCTCCCAGAAGGTGAAGAGGTGCGCCACACCGGGCCGCCCCCGGCTCCAGCCCCCGCCCTGTCCCCGGAATCCCGGCTCGCCCAGAAGCCCCGCCCACTTCCGCTGCCCTCGTTCGAAACCGCGGCGGTCCACCACGGTGCAGCGAATCCACTTGACCAGCACCGCGCCATCGTAAGGCCACGGAGCGTGGCGTCGGTCACGCTCCGGCGGAGTGCACCCGCGCGAGCGCTCCCGCGCACGTGGCACGATGGACAACCGGCCCTGACCGAACACCAGTTGGGACCCCGGGCAGACGAACAACCCACAGCCCACACCGAACAACGAACAACGAACAACGAACAACGGGGAGGGGGAGACTCGGATGAACGGTCTCAACAAGGGGATCCGCAAGGTCGAGCTCGCGGTGAAATGGGACCCCAGTCCCGTCGGTGAGCCCGCGACCGATCTCGACATCATCGCGGCGACCTACACCGCCGACGATCCGTACGGGGCTCCCGTCTACGTGGTGCACTTCGACAGCCGTTCCCCGGACGGCACGATCTACCTGAACCGGGACAGCAAGGACGGCAAGGGCTTCGGCTGGGACGAGGTCATGACGCTGGAACTGGACCGCCTCAACAGCCGCTACACGCGGGTGGTGGCCGGCGTCCTCATCCAGCAGCGCTCCGGCCACAAGGCGTTCGTCGGCGTGCTCAACCCCGGGCTGCGCATGCGGGAGGGGTACACGGTCCTGGCGGAGGACGACTTCGGGGACGTCCTGGGCGCGACGGCCGCGACGGTCGGCGAGTTCGTCCGCGACGACTCCGGGGAGTGGACCTTCCACCCGGGCATCCACGGCTACGACACGGACCCGGCGTCGTTCCCCGCGATCATGGGCCGTCGGCACGACTCCTGAACCGCACGCACCGGGCGGCGACCGGACAGCTCCGGGCTGTCGCCCGCTCCAAGGGGGCCGCCCCTCCGGGCAGGGCCCCACACGCCGAAGGGCGGCGCGACCACAGGTCGCGCCGCCCTTCGGTTCGTGACTGGATCAGCTGCAACCGCTGGTCGAACCGCAGCCCTCGCAGATGTAGCAGGAGCCGGCCCGCTGCATCTTCGTACCGCAGGAGAAGCAGAGCGGGGCGTCCGCCTGGATGCCCAGCTGCATCTCCACCAGTTCGGCACTGGTGTGGGCCTGCCTCGGGGCGGGCGCCGCCACCTCGGCCTCGGCCACCGGAGCGGCGACGGCCTTCAGTTCCTGCGCGCGGGGCGCGGACTGGGCGAGACCCTCGACGTCCATGTCGACGTCCTCGATGGACGCTTCGTAGGAACCCGTCTCCAGGTGACGCTGACGCTCCTCGGCCGAGTGGATGCCGAGCGCGGAACGCGTCTCGAACGGCAGGAAGTCGAGCGCCAGGCGGCGGAAGATGTAGTCGACGATCGACTGCGCCATCCGCACGTCCGGGTCGTCCGTCATACCGGCCGGCTCGAAGCGCATGTTGGTGAACTTCGAGACGTACGTCTCCAGGGGCACGCCGTACTGCAGACCCACGGAGACCGCGATCGAGAAGGCGTCCATCATGCCCGCGAGGGTGGAGCCCTGCTTCGACATCTTCAGGAAGACCTCGCCGAGACCGTCGTCCGGGTAGGAGTTGGCGGTCATGTAGCCCTCGGCGCCGCCGACCGTGAAGGAGGTGGTGATGCCGGGACGGCCCTTGGGGAGGCGCTTGCGGACCGGGCGGTACTCGACGACCTTCTCGACCGCCTCGCGGATGGTCGCCTCGGCCTTGGCGGTGACGGCGTCCGTCGCGGCCTTCTCCTTCTCCTTGGTCTTCGCGGAGAGGGGCTGGCCGACCTTGCAGTTGTCGCGGTAGATGGCGAGCGCCTTGACGCCCATCTTCCAGGCCTCGAAGTAGACCTCTTCGACGTCCTCGACGGTCGCCGTCTCCGGCAGGTTGACCGTCTTGGAGAGCGCGCCGGAGATCCAGGGCTGGATCGCGGCCATCATCCGGACGTGGCCCATCGCGGAGATGGAGCGCTCGCCCATGGCGCAGTCGAAGACCTCGTAGTGCTCGTGCTTGAGGCTCGGGGCGTCGACGACATTGCCGTTCTCGGCGATGTGGGCGACGATCGCCTCGATCTGCTCCTCCTGGTAACCCAGGCGGCGCAGGGCCTGCGGGACGGTGCCGTTCACGATCTGCATCGAGCCGCCGCCGACCAGCTTCTTGAACTTGACCAGCGCGAGGTCGGGCTCCAGGCCGGTGGTGTCGCAGGACATCGCGAGACCGATGGTGCCGGTCGGGGCGATGACCGAGGCCTGCGCGTTGCGGAAGCCGTTCTTCTCACCGAGGTGCAGCACGTCCTGCCAGGCCTCCGTGGCGGCGGCCCAGATCGGCGTGTCCAGGTCGTCCGTGCGGACGGCCACGGCGTTGGCGTCGGAGTGCTGCTTCATGACGCGCTGGTGCGGCTGCGCGTTGCGGGCGTAGCCGTCGTACGGGCCGACGACCGCGGCGAGCTCGGCGGAGCGGCGGTACGAGGTGCCGGTCATCAGCGAGGTGATCGCGCCGGCGAGGGCACGGCCGCCGTCGGAGTCGTACGCGTGACCGGTCGCCATCAGCAGGGCGCCGAGGTTGGCGTAGCCGATGCCCAGCTGACGGAAGGCGCGGGTGTTCTCGCCGATCTTCTGGGTCGGGAAGTCCGCGAAGCAGATGGAGATGTCCATCGCGGTGATGACCAGCTCGACGACCTTGGCGAAGCGCTCGACCTCGAAGGACTGGTGGCCCTTGCCGTCGTCCTTCAGGAACTTCATCAGGTTCAGCGAGGCGAGGTTGCAGGACGTGTTGTCCAGGTGCATGTACTCGCTGCAGGGGTTCGAGCCGTTGATGCGGCCGGACTCCGGGCAGGTGTGCCACTGGTTGATCGTGTCGTCGTACTGGATGCCCGGGTCGGCGCAGGCCCAGGCCGCCTCGGCCATCTTGCGGAAGAGCGACTTGGCGTCGACCTCCTCGATGACCTCGCCGGTCATGCGCGAGGTGAGGCCGAACATGCCGCCGGCCTCGACGGCCTTCATGAACGTGTCGTTCACGCGGACCGAGTTGTTGGCGTTCTGGTACTGGACGGACGTGATGTCGTCGCCGCCCAGGTCCATGTCGAAGCCCGCGTCGCGCAGGGCGCGGATCTTCTCCTCCTCCTTCACCTTGGTCTCGATGAAGTCCTCGATGTCGGGGTGGTCGACGTCCAGGATGACCATCTTGGCCGCGCGACGGGTGGCGCCGCCCGACTTGATCGTTCCTGCGGAGGCGTCGGCGCCGCGCATGAAGGAGACGGGACCGGAGGCGTTGCCGCCCGAGGAGAGGAGCTCCTTGGAGGAGCGGATACGGGAGAGGTTCAGGCCGGCGCCGGAGCCGCCCTTGAAGATCATGCCCTCTTCCTTGTACCAGTCGAGGATCGACTCCATGGAGTCGTCGACGGACAGGATGAAGCAGGCGGAGACCTGCTGGGGCTGCGGCGTCCCGACGTTGAACCAGACGGGGCTGTTGAAGCTGAAGATCTGGTGCAGGAGCGCGTAGGCCAGCTCGTGCTCGAAGATCTCGGCGTCCGCGGGCGAGGAGAAGTACTTGTACTCCTCGCCGGCCTTCCGGTACGTCTTCACGATGCGGTCGATGAGCTGCTTGAGGCTCACCTCGCGCTGCGGGGTGCCCACAGCTCCGCGGAAGTACTTGCTGGTGACGATGTTGACCGCGTTCACCGACCAGAAGCCGGGGAACTCGACGCCACGCTGCTCGAAGTTGACCGAGCCGTCGCGCCAGTTGGTCATGACGACGTCACGGCGTTCCCACTCCACCTCGTCGTACGGGTGCACGCCGGGGGTGGTGTGGATGCGCTCGATACGCAGTCCCTTGCTGGCCTTGGTGCCCTTGGCGCGGGAACCTCGTGCCGGACCACTCGCCGTCTCTGTCATGCCGCCTCCCTGTATCAGGCTAAAACGCCCTGAAGTGCCACGTTCTTCCCATGGCACGTTGTGTGTCTGATGCCGCGCAGGCCGTCGCTACGGCCCTGCGCAGCAGGTCTGTGGTCGCCGCCGAGCGGCAGGGCCGGCCGGCCCTGCCGTCAGTCGGCGGCGGTGGCGGGCACGGGGACCTGGACGGTCCCTCCGGACCCGCGGTCGTTCCCGGGGCGCTCCGCTTCCGCGTCCGCGGCGCCCGCGCCTCCCCCGTCCGCGGCCTCGCCGCGCGCGGGGCACTGCCCCGTCTCCCTGAGTTCCACGATGGCGGCCTCGAAGTCCTCGAGCGAGTCGAACGCCCGATAGACGGACGCGAACCGCAGATAGGCGACGAGGTCGAGTTCCTGCAACGGACCGAGTATGGCCAGCCCCACGTCGTGGGTGGTCAGTTCGGCGCTTCCGGTGGCCCGCACGGCCTCCTCGACCCGCTGGCCGAGCTGGGCGAGCGCGTCCTCGGTGACCGGCCGCCCCTGGCACGCCTTGCGCACGCCGTTGATGACCTTGGTGCGGCTGAAGGGCTCGGTGACGCCGGAGCGCTTCACCACCATCAGCGAGCACGTCTCCACGGTCGTGAAACGACGGGAGCAGTCGGGGCACTGGCGGCGCCTGCGGATCGACGTCCCGTCATCGGTCGTACGACTGTCGACGACGCGGCTGTCGGGGTGCCTGCAGAAGGGGCAGTGCATGGCTCCAACCCTCCTTCACAGCACGACTCATAGACCTCGCGAGACCTCACGGGCCTCTCGAAGCAGCCCCAAGCATAGGCGATGGCCGGGGGCCCGAAGACCCGGGGGACCACAACTTCTGGGCTACTCCGGCAATCCAACCACTAGATGTGGGGATCGACCCGTAAATTCGCCCAGGGCGCGCGTGTCGCGCACGTATAGGCATGTGCCGCACGGGCCTGCCGATCCCGGACACGCGGGGATACCGTGGTCACCGCGTGGGCGCCATGCGGTTCAGCGCGCGGACGGGGGGTCGGTACCGGGCGGCGGGGGTGCCGGATGGCAGACTGGGCCGCGGCCCACCTCGGTCGGCGCGGCCATCGCCTCGGCGGTGAAGAGTACAGCAATGAGCCCTTTTGTCCGACGGGCGCGGCATCAGCCATACACCCAGCCTCATGATCACGCGGGGCAATCCGCGTTTTTTCACTCGAACGTGTGTTTGGCGCAACCTTTCGAAAGCAACTACCGTTGTCCAGCAGGGAGACCATCGAGAGGGGCCGACGTGACCACCACCGCAGACAGCGCCACCATCACTGCCCAGGACCGCTCCCAGGGCCGACTCGAGCCGGTGCATGCGATGAACGAAGCCACGAACCATGAGGGGCCCAAGCGCTCCCTGCCGGGCCGACCTCCAGGCATCCGCGCGGACAGCTCGGGACTCACCGACAGGCAACGCCGGGTGATCGAGGTCATCAGGGACTCCGTGCAACGGCGCGGCTACCCGCCGTCGATGCGGGAGATCGGACAGGCGGTAGGCCTCTCCAGCACCTCGTCGGTCGCCCACCAGCTGATGGCACTGGAGCGCAAGGGCTTCCTGCGCCGCGACCCGCACCGCCCGCGCGCGTACGAGGTCAGGGGCTCCGACCAGTCCTCGGCCCAGCCCACGGACACGGCGGGCAAGCCGGCCGCGTCGTACGTGCCGCTCGTCGGCCGCATCGCCGCCGGTGGCCCGATCCTCGCCGAGGAGTCCGTGGAGGACGTCTTCCCGCTCCCCCGGCAGCTGGTGGGTGACGGTGAGCTGTTCGTCCTCAAGGTCGTCGGTGACTCGATGATCGAGGCCGCCATCTGTGACGGGGACTGGGTGACGGTCCGCCGCCAGCCCGTCGCGGAGAACGGCGACATCGTCGCCGCGATGCTGGACGGCGAGGCGACCGTGAAGCGGTTCAAGCGCGAGGACGGCCATGTCTGGCTGCTCCCGCACAACGCGGCCTACCAGCCGATCCCCGGTGACGAGGCGACCATCCTGGGCAAGGTGGTGGCCGTACTGCGGCGCGTGTGAACGCGCGCGCAGGGCGGCCACGCCCCGCCCGCCCCTGACCGGGCCCCGGAACCAACTGCGCCGGTTCCGGGGCCCTGCCCGTCCTGCCTCCCGCGGTCGATCCGGTCCGGCACCGTCCGCGGCGCGGGCCTCCGGCGGTGGATCCGACCCCGGCACCGTCCGCGTCCGTGGCGTCCCGGGGGTACGTCCCGGCCAGCACCGACCGCAGCGCGGGCGCTTGCCCAGGTGTCCCGGTCCGACGCCACCTGCCGGACCAGGTTCTCCGTGGCCGGTCCGGCCCAGCACCGTCCACTCCTCAGGTGCCCGGGAGTGGTTCCGCCCGACACCATGTACGGGCGGTAGGGAGTCGATCCGGTCGGACGTCGCCCGGTCCAAGGCCATCTGGCGGATCGAGAGGTCCGTGGCCGATCCGGTCGGACGCCGGCCGCCGCGCAGGCGCTCAGCCGTCTCTCCTGGTCCGGCACCACCGGCGGGGCCAAGCGGTCCGTGGTCCGGCCGGTTCGGGGCCGTCTGCCGTGCAAGCCCCCGGCGGTCGCGGCGTCCGGCCGCACCGGGGGCCCGCGAACCGCCCCCGGGTCGCTACGCCTCCGTCGCTTCCTCCGGCTCCTGGTCGACCGGCGCGTCCTCCGTCTTCCGTGCCGCCGCGTCGATCGCCGCGAGCGACCTCCGGACCTGGTTGCGGTCCGTCGTGTACCAGAAGTCGGGCAGCGAGGCCTTGAGATAGCTGCCGTAGCGGGCCGTGGCCAGGCGCTGGTCGAGCACCGCCACGACACCACGGTCCCCCGTGGCGCGTACGAGACGGCCGGCGCCCTGCGCCATGAGCAGCGCCGCGTGGGTGGCGGCGACGGCCATGAAGCCGTTGCCGCCGTTGTCCTCGACGGCCTTCTGGCGGGCGCTCATCAGCGGGTCGTCGGGACGCGGGAACGGGATCTTGTCCATGACGACCAGCTGACAGCTGGGGCCGGGCACGTCCACGCCCTGCCAGAGCGAGAGCGTGCCGAACAGACAGGTCCTCGGGTCGGCCGCGAAGTTCTTGATCAGCTCGCCGAGCGTCTCCTCGCCCTGCAGCAGGATGGGGTACTCGGGGATGCGCGTACGCAGCTCCTCGGCGGCGAGCTGGGCGGCCCGCATCGAGGAGAACAGGCCCAGCGTGCGGCCCCCGGCGGACTGGATCAGCTCGGTGAGCTCGTCCAGCATGTCCCCCCGGTCGCCGTCCCGCGCGGGGCGCGCCAGGTGCTTGGCCACGTACAGGATGCCCTGGCGGGGGTAGTCGAAGGGCGAGCCGACGTCGACGCCCTTCCACTGCGGGAGGTCGTCCCCCTCGGTTCCCTCCGGGGCGAGTCCGAGGGACGCCCCCACTCCGTTGAAGTCGCCGCCGAGCTTCAGGGTGGCCGAGGTCAGGACGACCGACCGGTCCGCGAAGAGCTTCTCCCTGAGGAGGCCGGACACCGACATGGGGGCCACCCGCAGGGACGCGCCGAAACGGTCGTGGCGCTCGTACCAGACGACGTCCCACTCGGAACCGTTGGTGATCCGCTCCGCCACGTCGTGGACCGACTCCACCGCGGCGAGGGCCTGCTTGCGGACGGCGTCCTCGTCCTGGACGGACTTGTCACGGGTGGAACCGATCGCCGAGATCACCGTGCGCGCCGCGTCGCGCAGTGCCATCAGCGCGTATCCGAGGTCCTCCGGGATCTCCTCCAGCCGCCCGGGAAGCGCCAGCTCCATCAGCCGCTCGAAGCCCTCGGCGGCGGTCTGCAGCTGATCGGCCGCCTTCTCGTTGACGAGTTTCGCGGCGCGCCGGACGGCACGGTTGACCTGGCCGGGGGTGAGCTCGCCGGTCGCGACGCCGGTGACCCGGGAGACCAGCTCATGGGCCTCGTCGACGATCAGCACCTCGTGCTGCGGGAGGACCGGCGCGCCCTCGATGGCGTCGATCGCGAGCAGCGCGTGGTTGGTGACGACGACCTCGGCGAGCTTGGCGCGCTCACGGGCCATCTCCGCGAAGCACTCCGCCCCGTAGGCGCACTTGCTCGCGCCCAAGCACTCCCGGGACGACACCGACACCTGGCTCCAGGCGCGGTCGGAGACGCCGGGCGTGAGGTCGTCACGGTCACCGGTCTCGGTCTCGTCCGACCAGTCCCGCAGGCGCAGCAGGTCCTGGCCCAGCTTGCTGGTGGGGGCGGCGGCCTCGAACTGGTCGAAGAGGCCCTCTTCCTCCTCCTGCGGCACACCCTCGTGGAGCCGGTGCAGGCACAGATAGTTCGACCGCCCCTTGAGCATGGCGAACTCGGGGCGGCGGCGCAGCAGCGGATGCAGCGCGTCGACGGTCCGCGGAAGATCGCGCTCCACCAGCTGCCGCTGGAGCGCCAGGGTGGCGGTCGCCACGACGACACGCTCCCCGTGGGCGAGCGCGGGCACCAGGTAGCCGAGCGACTTTCCGGTGCCGGTGCCCGCCTGCACCAGCAGGTGGGAGCTGTCGTCGATGGCACCCGCGACGGCTTCGGCCATGGTCACCTGGCCAGGGCGCTCCGTGCCGCCGACGGCGGTGACGGCGGCGTGCAGGAGTTCGGGGAGTGAGGGCTCTGTCATAGCGCTGCCAGCCTACGGGGCTCCACCGACAACCGGGCGATCACGGCCCGGCGCGCGGGCCCGGTCCGGACGGTCACGGGCCGGTTCCGGGGGACGGACGCGGTGCGGGTGATCACGAGGCGTGGAGGGGGTTCGGGACGGTGCCGTGCACGGCGGCGTGCGGGCGCTCGGGGCGGTCGCGGTAACCGTCGAGATGCAGCCGGTTGCGGTTCAGGCACAGCCGCTCGATCCGCGGGGTGAGCAGGTCGAACGTCTCGTGACGCTCCTTGAGCTCCGGGAAACGGGTCTGGTGGCGGAGGACCTCGGCCCGGACGAGCGACCAGAACTCGGCCTCGGGAACCCCCAGTTGCTCCTCGCAGAGCGGCGCCAGGTAGCGGAAGACCCCTACGAAGAGCCCGGAGTGGATGAACTGGGTCAGGAAGGCGGGCGGCTCGGTGAGGAGCACCTCGCGCACCTCGTCCGGCATGGCGGAGTGCTCGGGCAGCGGTTCCTCGCTCACGTTGACGTCGTCGACGAAGTCCTTCACCGCGAGTCGGACCGGGATGTCACGGTCGTCGAAGACCACGATCGCGTTCTCCCCGTGGGGGCTGAAGACCGTGCCGTACCGGTAGAGGAAGTGCAGGAGCGGGGGCAGGAGCGCGGCGAAGAGCCGGCGCAGCCAGGCCCGGGGTGCGAGGCCCGAGCGGGCGACGAGTTCCGCCGTGAAGGCCCGGCCCTGCGGGTCGGTGTGCAGGAGTGCGGCGAGCGTGCGGGCACGCTCGCCGGGGGCGAGGTGGCGCGAGACCGGCTCGCGCCAGATCGCGCCGAGCAGCTCCCGGTACTGGTAAGGCACTTCGGGCAGTCCGTCGTACACGGGGTGGTGGACCGTGACCGAGGCGACCTCGCCGAGCAGGATCACCCCGCAGGTGTCGCGCAGGAACGGGTCGGAGTCCCGCAGCGTCCGCATCCAGTCGGTGACGGCGGGGGCGGCGAGCGTGCGTTCCGTGGGGAGGCCCCGCCACACCAGGGTGTTGAGGACGGACAGCGGAAGCTTCACCGTGTACCGGTCCGGGCGGGAGACGTTGAGGAAGGTACGGATGGACTGCTGGGGCAGCCGCAGATCGCCGTCGGAGGGCAGGGGGACGATCGTCCCGGCGGCGACGTGCGAGGCGAACAGCGGCAGGACGACGTCGTCCCACTGCCACGGGTGCACGGGCAGGTAGAGGTACGCCTGCGGTGCGAGCCCGCGGGCACGGAGGATCTCGCCGAAGGCCTCGCGGGTGGCGGGGGCCAGCTCGCGCGCGTAGAGCTGTTCGGCGGTGTCGAGGCCGCCGACGCCCCGGTAGGTGGCCAGCGTCGTGTGCACCGCGATCCAGGGGAGAGGGGTGGCCCGGCGGGCCTCGGGCGCCCAGGCGGCGGCGTCCCGCGCGGAGAAGCCCAGACGCCCCTTGTTGAGCACGATCCAGGGATGGCCCGTCTGGTGGCCCTCCAGCTCGGCGTACCCGAGGTCGGCTAATTCGGCGGCCGTACGGGCGTCACGGTCGAGGCGTACGTCCGCGGCGAGCGTCGTGCTCAGCTCGCGCAGGGCATGCCCCAGCGTCGCGCCGTCGAGCTCCAGCGTGCCGCGGGCCCGGGTGAGGAAGCCCAGCGGATCGGTGAAGGGAGAGGGCTCCTTCCCCTTCTCCGTGAGGGTGAGCGAGGCGGGGTCGACGCGCCAGCTGTCGTAGGAGAGACGGCGGGCGCGGAAGGAGAGGCTGTCGCCGGCGTCGAGCCGCAGGGTGTACGGACGGAGGGCGTCGGTGGGTGGACCGCCGGGGTGCGTGCCTGCGCTGAGCGTGCCGTCGGGATCCGTGCCGTCGGGAACCGCGCCGTCACCGCGGGGAGGTTCGCCGTGCGGGACTCCCCGCTCCGGGGGCCGCGGGGGTTCCTGCTCCGGGGGCCGCGGGGGTTCCTGCTCCGAAGGCCGCGGGGGTTCCTGCTCCGGCCGGACGATCTCCTCGTGCGCGAACTCCCCGATCATCTTCGCGAGCAGTCGGCGGCCGGCCCGCTCCCATCGGTCCTCGCGCAGCTCGGGCGGGTCGTACAGCACGGACAGTTCTGCGGAGGCCGGGCTTGCGGGCGGATTCGGCACGGGGACTCCTCGACGGGGAACCGGGACGGAACGGGTGCTGTGCGGAGAGTGACGGATCTACAGGAGGTCGCGCAGGGCCCGGTCGCGCACCATGAGGGCTGCCCGTTTGCCGGGCAGTTCGACCTCGGCGGAGAACCGGAAGCCCCCGCTCAGGAAGGCGGAGACGGAGGGGATGTTGCGCAGGTCGGGTTCGGCCACGACCCGTGCGCAGGCCGGACGTCTGTCCAGGACGAGATCGGCGACGGTTCTCAGCAGGGCCGAGCCGAGACCGTGTCCGCGGTGGGCGACGCCTCCGATGAGCAGATGGACTCCGGTGTCGTGCGGGCGGGCCGGGTAGTGGCGGGCGAGCTGGTCGAGGTCCGCGCGGTAGATCTCCCAGTAGCTCATCGGGGTGCCCTCCAGCAGCCCGAGGCAGGGCACGCTGCGTCCGTCGCCGTCGGTCTGCCGCCTCAGGTGCTCCTCCGTGACCGACTCGGCTCCGGCCAGTTCCCAGAAGGCGGCGACGGCGGGGTCGTTCATCCACCGGGTGACGAGGGGGAGGTCGCGTTCCAGCCGCACCGGGACCAGCTGGAAGGTGCCCACGGGCGTGTCGGTCGGCCCCCACTCGGCGACGCCGTCCAGCAGGTCGCCTCCGGCCGTGCCCACCGGACCGACCGACCCGACCGACCCGACCGACCCGACGGGGCCGGCAGACCCGACCGCTCCGGCCACCCGCGTCGCCCCCGCCGCGCCAGTCGACCCGCTCGCCCCCGTCCGCCCGGCGGACCCCGTCGGCTCGGCGGACCCCGTCGGTCCGTCCGGCCCACCGGGGCCGGACGGTTCGGGGGCGCCGCCGAGCAGGGCCATCAGCTCCTCGGGCAGGCGCAGTTCGAGCGTGTCATCGCTGTCCGTGCCCGGGCCGGGACAGGGGTCCGCGCCGGGATCGGTCTCGGGGGCGGTACCGGCGTCGGTGCTCGCATCGGTGGGAGGCACGGCGACGCTCCTCTCAGGAGACGGGATGGGTCGGGTCCTTCACGAAAGAAGGGGGTTGGCGACGGTGACGTAGACGGACTGGGTGTCGACGGGACCGACGAGTTCGTCGAGGCCGTGCAGTCGGGTGAGCAGGTTGGCCTTGCACCGCAGCACGGGCGAGTCGAGCAGCCGGGAGGGCAGGGGCGTGTCCAGGCGTCCCGGGCGCGCGGCCGCCGTGACGAGGAAGCGGCGGAACGCGGCGAGCAACAGCCGTTCGTCGGCGAGGCGTTGGGAGCCGAACGCGCCGATGAGACCGAACACGTTGTTGATGGCGAGGTAGTAGGCGAAGCGTTCGTCGGTGACCTCGTCGCCGACGAAGGTGTCACTGCGCACGCCGATGCCGGGGAGCCTGGCGTCGAGTTCGGCGCGCCGTGACGCGCGGAAGTAGTAGCCCTGGTTGTCGCGGTAGCGTCCGCCGACGGGCCAGCCGTCCCGGTCGAGCAGGACCAGGGTGTTCTGCTGGTGGGCCTCCAGCGCGATCCCGGCCTCGCCGTCCAGCCAGAGCACGGGGCGGACGACCTGTTCCAGGTAGCGCAGGAACCACTCGGTGGCGACGGCCCCACGGGGGCGGCCCGCGCGTCCCGCGAGCCGGGTGACGATCTCGGCGAGCCGGGACCGCATGACGGGCGGCTGCCCGGCGGAGGCGGGGGCGCCGGACCTCAAGTACGGGCGCGGCGAGACGAGTCCGGCGACGCAGGCGACGTCGTCCGTGGCGCCGAAGGGGTTGTGACGGATCATCACGTCGAGTCCGGTCAGGGGGGTGCCGTCGGGGGTGTCGACGGCGAGCCAGGCCGGGTCACGGACGATGTCGAAGCCCGGATGCGCGGCCTGCCACTGCTTGGACAGTCCGCCGCGCAGCAGGCGGTGGACCTCCACACCCCGGTGGAGCTCCTTGCGGAGGTTCTCCCGGCGGGAGTTGGTGATGCGCAGGCCCAGCGACAGCTTCAGCATGGCGGGGACGCCGGTGCGGTAGAGGGTGCGCACGGAGGACGTGGGGTGCCAGGGGGCGCCGTGCGGGCCGAGGTCCCGGAGCAGTCCGGTGTCGAGCAGGGCGGCGGTCGCGGGGCGGTGCCGGACCTCGCTCGTCTGCCAGGGATGCAGGGGCAGGGCGGCGTACCCGTCGGGCAGCGGCAGGCCGCTTCCGGCCAGCCGCTCGGTGAGCTGCGCCGCGGAGACGGGACGGCCGCGCTCCGTCCACGCCGAGTCGGACGCGAGCAGCGAGGGAGCGACCGCCATCCAGTGCAGCGGGAACGCCCCGCGCAACTCGGGCGAGTAGAGCGGCGTCTCGGCCTCGGAGAGCTCCTCCCGGCTCTTCGGCGTGGGGTGCAGCGGGTGTCCCAGCAGGAGTGCCTGCTCGGCCGCGAGAAAGAGGTCGGGGGTGTCGGCGGGCCGCTCTCGGCGGTCGCTGATGAACACCGCGGTCCGGCGTACGGAGTCGGCGACGCGTCCGACCAGGTCCGATCCGTCACCGACCAGGTCCGTAACGGGGGCGGCGGCGGTACGGGACGGGGGCGCCGCGGCTCCCTCCGGTGCCGGGTCGGGCATCGGCGTCGTGCCGGTGTCCGACGCCGTCTGGCGCGCGAGCAGCGCCGCCACGGTGACGGCGTCGGCGGGCGGTGCCCCGTCGGGCGCGTCGGCGAGATACGGGAGCCCGAAGCGGTGCCAGCCGGTCGGGGACCAGTACTGGACCGGGACCAGGAGCGAGGTGCCGCTGGCCGGGAGGGCGACGCGCAGGGTGCCGTCGTCGGGCGCGGCGAGGTCGTTCTCCCGTACCCAGCAGCGCAGCAGGTTCTCGACCGCCGCCGCCTGGGCCGCGACGTGGGCGGCGGGGTGGTCCAGCAGGTCGGTGGTGGCGCCGCGCAGCCGTTCGGCCTCCGCGGCTCCGCCCTTCTGCCGGGGAACCGATTCGGCGTCCGTGGCGAACGGGGCGTGCATGCCTGGTTCCGCTCGGTCGGGGGTGGCGAAACGGCCGTCGGGTGCGGGGGTGGGGTTCAAGAGGGTTCCTCGGGGGGTCGTTCGGGCTCGTGCGGCCACGGGCCGGGGTGGGGCGGTACGGGGAGCGCGGATTTCCCGGCGCTCCCGGCTGGTCGGGGTGGGGGCGACCCGAGCTGTGGGGGACGTCGGGGCGGGGCCGGGGGTGCGGGGCTGAGGGTCCGCCGGGCCGGCCGGTGCGCCCCCGGCACCGTCTCCGGCCTCACCGTCGCCCAGGAGGCCGGCACCGCGCCGCCGGCCCGCGGGACCGGCGCCGCCCTCGGGGCCTCAGCCCGATCCCCCGCGCGCCACCGAGCCCATCGCGTCCGCCAGCCGGTCGAGTACCGCGGCCGTCTGTTCGTCGGTGATCGTCAGGGGTGGCAGAAGCCGCACGACGGCGCCGTGCCGGCCGCCGAGCTCTACGATCAGGCCGCGGCGCAGGCAGGCGCGCTGCACGGCGGCCGCCAGTTCCGGAGCTGCGGCCCGGGGTCCGTCGGCGGTGGCGCCCGACGGCCTCTCGGGGTCCACCAGTTCGACGCCGATCATCAGACCCCGGCCGCGTACGTCACCGATGAAGTCGAACTCCCGGGCGAGGGAGCGGAGTTCGGTGATCATGCGGGTGCCCAGGCGCGCGGCGCGCTCCGCGAGCCGGTTCTCGCGGACGTACGCGAGGGTCGCCGCGCCCGCGGCCATGGCGAGCTGGTTGCCCCGGAAGGTGCCGGCGTGGGCGCCCGGCTGCCAGACGTCGAGGTCGTCGCGGTAGACGACGACCGCCAGCGGGAGGCTGCCGCCGATGGCCTTGGACAGCACCATCACGTCCGGGGTGATCCCGCTGTGCTCCACCGCCCAGAAGGTGCCGGTACGGCCCACCCCCGTCTGGACCTCGTCCGCGATCAGCGGGATGGACCGGGCCGCCGTGATCTCCCGCATCCGCCGCATCCAGGCGTCCGGCGCGGGAATCACCCCGCCCTCGCCCTGGACGGGTTCGAGGATCATCCCGGCGGGCAGCGGCACCCCGGACTTGGTGTCGTCGAGCACCGACTCCGTCCAGCGCGCGGACAGTTCGGCGCCCCGCTCGCCGCCCTCGCCGAAGGGGCAGCGGTAGTCCTGGGGGTACGGAAGCCGGGCGACCCTGACCTCGCCCGCGCCGCCCGACGCAGCGAGCGCTCCCGCCGTCATCCCGTGGTAGGCGCCGGTGAACGCGAGCAGCCCGGTGCGTCCGGTGGCCGCGCGCACCAGTTTGAACGCGGCCTCGACGGCGTCGGTCCCGGCCGGTCCGCAGAACTGCACCCGCGCCCGGGCGGCGAACTCCGGTGGCAGGGTGCGGAACAGTTCGGTGGTGAAGGCGTCCTTGACGGGGGTCGCGAGGTCGAGGACGTGCAGCGGTGCCCCGGAGTCGAGGACTTTTCTGATCGCCTCCAGGACCACCGGGTGGTTATGGCCGAGGGCCAGGGTCCCCGCGCCGGAGAGACAGTCCAGGTAGCGGCGGCCGTCCGCGCCCTCGATGGTCAGCCCTCGTGCCCGTACGGGAACGATCGGCAGGGCGCGCGCGTAGGTGCGAGCCGCCGACTCACGCGCGGACTGGCGCCGCAGAATCCCCTCGTGCGCCGCGCGCGCCCCCTCGGAGGCACCCGGCGAACCCTCCCGTGTCTCCTCGGGCTCGCGCCCCGCCGGCACCACCGCAGACTCGGTCACCGCCACGACTTCAGGTCCTCCCGCTGTGCAGAGGCGAGTTGGGCGGGAGGCACTGAACGCACGGTGCAGGCCCCCCGTACATACCAACGACGGGACAGGCGTGGGGAAGCGGGTGATCCCGAAGATCCTTGCCGTGACGGAACCGTTGCCGTCCCGTGGGAAGTCCCCCACAGCGAGCGCATAGTGTGTGGTGCCGTTCAGCGATGTCGAACGGTCGCCGGTCCCGGCCGGCCGGCCGCCGCCCGGGGTCCCGTGCCAGGGGTTCCGGTTCGGCGGATCCCGACCAAGTCTCTTACGCCCAGGGGGAGTCACACCATGCGATCCATACGCCCGCCCTTCACCGCCCGACGGGGGAGGAGCGCGCGCCGCACGACCTCCCCCGTCCTGGCCGCGGTCGGCCTGGCCGCGACCCTGGCGCTGACCGCCACCGCCTGCGGTTCGGGCGACAGCACGGCGAGCGACCGGCCCGCCACGCCCGCGTCGCAGAACGGCGACGACAAGATCAAGATCCCGGACGACATCAAGAACAAGCTCAAAGAGCACGGGATCGACATCGACAAGTGGAAGAACGGCGCCTGGAAGAACTGGGACAGGGACGACTGGCTGCGCGAGGCCAACGACTTCGTCAACCCCATCATCAAGGGGCTGTGGAACCCGGACCGGATGCGCGACGCCGACGATCCGGACAAGAACAAGGGCGTCGACGAGAACGACCTCTCCGGTGACCAGGGGGTCACCGACCCCACCCCGGCCCCGGTCGAGGCGAAGGCCGTGCGTCCCGCGTACCACGACAGCGTTCCCGTGGCGGGGAAGGTGTTCTTCGACTCCCCCGAGGGCACCATGGTCTGCTCGGCGACCGTGGTCGAGGACCCGGCGCATCCGGGCAAGTCGAACCTCGTGTGGACGGCGGGCCACTGCGTGCACGCCGGCAAGAAGGGCGGCTGGTACCGCAACATCGCCTTCGTGCCCTCGTACAACAGCGCCGGGAAGACCTCCGCCGAGCTGCAGAACGCCGACCGGACGGAGGTCGCTCCGTACGGTGTCTGGTGGAGCGACTGGGCGCAGACCTCGGACCAGTGGATCGAGCACGGCGGGCCGACGGGCGGTCAGGGCGCGCCGTACGACTACGCGGTGCTGCACGTGACGCCCGAGAAGGGCGGCGACGGCACGTCCCTGGAGGAGACGGTCGGTGCCGCGCTCCCGGTGGACTTCGACGCTCCGGCCGTGCCGAAGGTCGCCGGCATCACGGCGACGGGCTATCCGGCGGCGGCACCGTACGACGGCCAGAAGATGTACCAGTGCACGGACCGGCCGGGACGGCTCTCGGTCGCCCAGGCGGACCCGACGATGTACCGCATCGGGTGCACCATGACCGGTGGCTCCTCGGGCGGCGGCTGGGTGGCGGCCGGCTCGGACGGCAAGCCCGCGCTGGTGTCCAACACCTCGATCGGCCCGGTCAGCGCGGGCTGGCTGGCCGGCCCGCACCTGGGCGACGTGGCCAAGGGTGTGTACGACTCGGTGAGCAAGAAGTTCGCGGGGCGGTAGCGCGACGGGCGTGAGCGGGCCGCGCGGCGGCCCGCGGGAACCGCTCGCGGCCGAACCGGAGGCCGGACGTACGGAGGCCCGCCTCCTGTGTGCGGGGGCGGGCCTTCGTACGTGCGGGGACGGGAACCCTTCGGTCGGGCACCCGCCGGTCGGGAACCGGGTCTACAGCGCGGGCGCCGGGACGTACGGCGCGAGATCCGCCGCCAGTTCCTCGTGGACCCGTACCTTGAGCAGCGTGCCCTCCGGGGTGTGCTCCTCGGAGATCACCTCGCCCTCGGAGTGGGCGCGCGCGACGAGCCTGCCGTGCGTGTACGGCACGAGCGCCTCGATCTCGACCGAGGGACGCGGCAGCTCGTTGTCGATGAGCGCGAGCAGCTCGTCGATGTTCAGGCCGGTGCGGGCCGAAACCGCGATGGAGCGCGGTTCGATCCGCATGAGCCGCTGGAGGACCAGCGGGTCGGCCGCGTCCGCCTTGTTGATCACCACGACCTCGGGGACGCCCGTGGCGCCGACGTCACGGATGACCTCGCGCACGGCGGCCAGCTGCTCCTCCGGCGCCGGGTGCGATCCGTCGACCACGTGCAGGATCAGGTCGGAGTCGCCGACCTCCTCCATCGTGGAGCGGAACGCCTCGACCAGGTGGTGCGGCAGGTGCCGTACGAAGCCGACGGTGTCCGCGAGCGTGTAGATCCGCCCGCTGGGCGTCTCGGCGCGGCGCACGGTCGGGTCCAGGGTGGCGAACAGTTCGTTCTGCACCAGGACGCCCGCGCCGGTCAGCCGGTTGAGCAGGGAGGACTTGCCGGCGTTGGTGTAACCGGCGATGGCGACCGAAGGCACCTTGTTCCGGCGTCGCTCCTGGCGCTTGATCTCGCGGCCGGTCTTCATCTCCGCGATCTCCCGGCGCATCTTCGCCATCTTCTCGCGGATACGGCGCCGGTCCGTCTCGATCTTGGTCTCACCGGGACCTCGGGTGGCGAGGCCGCCGCCCTTGCCGCCGCCCATCTGACGGGACAGCGACTGGCCCCAGCCGCGCAGCCTCGGCAGCATGTACTGCATCTGCGCGAGCGCGACCTGCGCCTTGCCCTCTCGGGACTTGGCGTGCTGGGCGAAGATGTCGAGGATCAGGGCCGTACGGTCGATGACCTTGACCTTGACGACGTCCTCGAGGTGGATCAGCTGGCCGGGGCTCAGCTCACCGTCGCAGATCACGGTGTCGGCGCCGGACTCCAGGACGATGTCCCGCAGCTCGTTGGCCTTGCCGGATCCGATGTAGGTGGCCGCGTCGGGCTTGTCGCGGCGCTGGACGACACCGTCGAGCACGAGCGCGCCCGCGGTCTCCGCCAGGGCGGCCAGCTCGGCGAGCGAGTTGTCCGCGTCCTGGATGGTTCCCGAGGTCCAGACACCGACGAGTACGACGCGCTCCAGGCGGAGCTGGCGGTACTCGACCTCGGTGACGTCCTCGAGCTCGGTGGAGAGGCCGGCGACGCGGCGCAGGGCCGCCCGCTCGGAGCGGTCGAACTGGTCGCCGTCCCGCTCTCCGTCGATCTCGTGGCTCCAGGCGACGTCCTCTTCCATCAGGGCATCGGCCCGAAGACCTTCGGGGTAGTTCTGCGCGAGGCTCTGCGCGTCCTGGGAAGGGGAAGAAGAGGAGGTCATTGGATCCTTACGTCGATGGGAGCACCGGTGCGTCGGTGGCGACGCCCGCTCGGCGACGGACCGCGCCCGTCTGTGGGAACAACGTCCGGGGCCACCGGGAGATTCCCGGACCGCGCCGGACCGGCCCTCCGCGGGGCCGCGCCGCCGACCTGGAGATGGTCGCACGGCACGGCCCGTCTCGTCATGCGAGTTACCGGGCGCCCTTGTGGGCCTTCGGGGCGTCGCTCCGCCAGTCCGGGTGTCCCGGCATCGGTGGTGTCCGCTGCCCGTACAGCCACGCCCGGAAGAACCCGCTCAGATCGCGGTTGGCGATGCTGGAGGCGAGCCGCTCGAAGTCCGCGGTCGAGGCCGTGCCGTCGCGGTGGAGGGCCACCCAGGTCCTCTCCAGGCGGTCGAAGGCGGGCTGTCCGATCTCCTGGCGCAGCGCGTACAGGGCGAGCGCGGCGCCGTCGTAGACGTTCGGCCGGAAGAGGCTGATCTTCTGGCCGGGCTTCGGGCCCTTCGGTGCGGCGGGCGGCCCGCCGGCGGCCCGCCAGGCGTCGGACGCGCGGTAGGCCGCCTTCATCCGGGCCGCCATGGGCTTCTTGCCCTTCTCCTGCGCGTACAAGGCCTCGTACCAGGTGGCGTGTCCCTCGTTGAGCCACACGTCGGACCAGTCACGCGGAGTGACGCTGTCGCCGAACCACTGGTGCGACAGCTCGTGCACCATGATCGACTCGACGTACCACTTGGGGTAGGCGGGCTGGGTGAAGAGCTCCCGCTCGAAGAGGGAGAGCGTCTGCGTCTCGAGCTCGAAGCCGGTGCGCGCCTGCGCCATCAGCAGACCGTACGTCTCGAAGGGGTACGGGCCGACCTTGCTCTCCATCCAGGCGATCTGCTCCGGGGTCTTCTTCAGCCACGGTTCGAGCCGCGCGCGGTCCTTGGTGGGCACCACGTCGCGCACCGGCAGCCCGTGCGGCCCGGCGCGGTGCAGGACCGTAGAGCGGCCGATGGAGACCTGGGTCAGTTCGGTGGCCATGGGGTGCTGCGAGCGGTAGGTCCAGGTGGTCGCCCCGGGGGTACGGACCGTCCCGGCCGGCAGTCCGTTGGCCACCGCCGTGTACCCGTCGGGCGCGGTGACGTGGATGGTGAACATGGCCTTGTCGGAGGGGTGGTCGTTGCACGGGAAGACGAGGTGGCCCGCGTCGGCCTGGTTGGCCATGGCGAGGCCGTCCTTGGTCTGCACCCAGCCGCCGTCCTGGCCGCCGCGGACTCTGGGGTCGCTCCGGTGCCGCACGGTGATCCGCATCCAGCCGCCCGCGGGCACGGGCTGCTCCGGGGTCACCACCAGATCGTCCCCGGCGCTCGTGAACGCCGCGGGTGATCCGTTGACCTCGACCGATCCCACGGTGCCGCGCGCGTAGTCGAGATTGACGCGGGCCAGGCGTTGCGAGGTCACGGCGTCGATCGTGGTGACGGCCGCCAGCGGTTCGGTGTTCTTGCCGGTGTACGTGAAGGAGAGGTCGTACGACTTGACGTCGTAGCCCGGGTTGCCCAGGTGGGGGAAGAGGCGGTCGCCGATGCCCAGGGGTGTCGCCGGGGACGGGGCGCTCGCGGCGACGAGGCAGACGGAGACGGCGGAGGCGAGCAGCGCCGCCCGGACGCGGCGGCTCCGGGTGCCGGGGAGCGCGGTGCCGGCGGCGGTGGGGTCGGGGGGTGTGGCACCGGGCGCGCCGGGCGTGCTGGGGCGGTCGGTCCTGGGGCGGGGGGTGAGCAGCATGGACCACCGCTACCAGCGGTGGTTCCTCGCGTGTGGGCGGCGCGCTCCGGGCCCACCCGAACGTGTGCTACTGCGCGGCGGCCGCGGCGTGCTGCGCCCTGCTCACGTCGTACACGCCCGGCACGTTCCGCATCGCCCGCATCAGCCCGGGGAGGTGGGCCGCGTCCGGGAGTTGGAGGGTGTAGGTGTGCCGTACGCGCTGCTGGCTGGGGGGTTCGACAGTCGCGGAGACGATCGCGGCGCCCTCCAGGGCGATGGCTTCGGTGAGGTCGGCGAGGAGATGGGGGCGGCCGAAGGACTCGGCGACCAGGGTGACGCGGCACTCGGTGGACTCGCCCCAGCTCACCTCGACCTCCGCCCGCCCCGCGCCCTTCATGCGCGCCACTCCGGCGCACTCGACACGGTGCACGGTCACCACTCCCCCGCGCACCGCGAAGCCGGTCACGCGGTCGGGCGGGACGGGCGTGCAGCATCCGGCGAGACGTACGGAGGCACCTTGTTGTTCGACGACGGCGTTGGCGGCGGCGGGGCGGGCCGCGGGTGCGTCGGCGGGTGGTCTGGGGGCCGCGGCGGGCGCCTCGGGGGGCCCGGTGTCGCGGGGCGAGGGGTGCGCGGCCAGCCAGCGCTGGATGGCGATCCGGGCGGCCGGGGTGTGGGCGTGCTCCAGCCACTCCCTGGAGGGTTCGGAGGCCGGGTCCTGGCCCATGAGGAGCTGGACGGTGTCGCCGTCCTTCAGCACCGTGCTCAGCGTCGCGAGGCGCCCGTTGACCCGGGCGCCGATGCACGCGTGCGCGTCGTCGCCGTACTGCGCGTACGCGGCGTCCACGCAGCTGGCGCCCTCGGGCAGCCCCAACGAGCCGCCGTCGGCCCGGAAGACGGTGATCTCACGGTCCTGGGCGAGGTCCTCGCGCAAGGTGGACCAGAACGTGTCCGGGTCCGGCGCGCCCTGCTGCCAGTCGAGGAGCCGGGAGAGCCAGCCGGGGCGGGTGGGGTCGACCCGCTCGCCGTCCGCCGCCCGCTCGCCGTCCCCGTCCGGCTGCTCCTCGGCCGGAGCGGTGTAGGGGTTGCCGAGGGCGATGACGCCGGCCTCGGCGACCTTGTGCATCTGGTGGGTGCGGATGAGGACTTCGGCCACCTGGCCGTCGCCGCTCGCGACGGCCGTGTGCAGCGACTGGTACAGGTTGAACTTGGGGACCGCGATGAAGTCCTTGAATTCCGACACCACGGGCGTGAGACAGGTGTGGAGTTCGCCGAGGACGCCGTAGCAGTCGGCGTCCTCGTTGACGAGGACCAGGAGCCGTCCGAAGTCCGCTCCGCGCATGGGCCCGCGTTTGCGCGACACCCGGTGCACCGAGACGAAGTGGCGTGGCCTGATGAGGACTTCGGCCTGGATGCCGGCCTCGCGCAGGACGCCGCGCACCTCTTCGGCGATCTCGGCGAGCGGGTCGCCGGCGCGCGAGGCGTTCTCGACGATCAGTTCCCTGGTGTGCTCGTACTCCTCGGGGTGCAGGATCGCGAAGACGAGGTCCTCCAGCTCGGTCTTCAGCGCCTGGACGCCGAGGCGTTCGGCGAGCGGGATCAGGACGTCCCGGGTCACCTTGGCGATCCGGGCCTGTTTCTCGGGGCGCATCACGCCGAGGGTCCGCATGTTGTGCAGCCGGTCGGCGAGTTTGATCGACATCACGCGGACGTCGTTGCCGGTCGCGACGAGCATCTTGCGGAAGGTCTCGGGTTCGGCGGCGGCCCCGTAGTCGACCTTCTCCAGTTTGGTGACGCCGTCGACGAGATAGCAGACCTCGTCGCCGAACTCGGCACGCACCTGATCGAGTGTCACTTCCGTGTCCTCGACGGTGTCGTGGAGCAGGGAGGCGGTCAACGTCGTGGTCTCCGCGCCGAGTTCGGCGAGGATCAGGGTCACCGCGAGCGGGTGCGTGATGTACGGCTCTCCGCTCTTGCGCATCTGGCCGCGGTGCGAGGACTCCGCCAGCAGCCAGGCCCGGCGCAGGGGTTCCAGGTCCGCGTCCGGGTGGTGGGCGCGGTGCGCCTCGGCGACGTGGCCGATCGCGTCGGGCAGCCGGTCACGGGCGGTCGGGCCGAGCAGCGCGGCCCGGCCGAGGCGGCGCAGATCGATCCGCGGGCGGCCCTTCCTGCGCGCAGGCGATCCCCCCTGCTCCAGCGGAACCGAGCGCTGGGGGGAGGGCGTTGCAGGGCCTGGCGTCGCGGGATTCGTCGCCTCCGCACTCATGGGCACCTCCGGCTGCGTAGACCGGCGGACGGGGTGCCCATGGCGTACACGGCTCAGGGGTTGGCGTAGATCCCCCGTCCGGGCCGGTGCTTGATGCTACCGAGCCCACCACGCCCGGCTGACCACCTCTCGCCGAGCGTGAAACGGATCACCCATTCGAGCGAAGGTTCTGGGGTTTGCCGTTTCCCTGCCGTGGGAGGGGCCGGGCGTCGCGGCGCGGGACCGCTCAGGCGGCCGTGACACCGCGTCGGACCTGGACTTGTGCGGTGGCCGGACGCGGCGGACCCGCTCCCGCGGCCGTACGTCGGACGGGCGGCGGGGCGTTCCGGTACCGTGCGCGACCGCCGCGACGCGGCGTCCGTTCAGCGTCGGGCTGCGGCGGCCAGCCACTCCGCGTCGATGTCGCCCTCGGCGACGATCACCGCCGGGCCGGTCATCTCGATCCCGCCGTCCGGGTGCTCGGTGATCACCAGACGTCCGCCGGGCACGTCGACGGTGTACGTCACCGGGGTCCCGGTGACGGCCGGGTCGGCGCCGTCGCGGCGGGCCGTGGCGACGGCGACCGCGCAGGCGCCGGTGCCGCACGAGCGGGTCTCTCCGGAACCGCGCTCGTGGACGCGCAGGGCGACGTGGCGGGGGCCCCGGTCGACCACGAACTCGACGTTGACCCCGTCCGGGTAGGCCGAGGCGGGGGTGACGGGCGGCGGCGAGAACAGGTTGCCGGCCTGGCCGAGGTCGCCGACGAACGCGACGGCGTGCGGGTTGCCCATGTTCACGTTGCGCGCGGGCCAGCTGTGCTCGCCGACGCTCACGGTGACGTCCCCGTCGGGGAGGACCGCTCTGCCCATGCCGACGGTGACGTCCCCGTTCTTGGCGAGGTGCACGCGCTTCACACCGGCTCGCGTGGCGACAGCGATGTCCCCCTCCGCCACATGTCCGGCCCGCTGAAGGTAGTGCGCGAACACACGGACTCCGTTGCCGCACATCTCCGCGACCGAGCCGTCGCCGTTGCGGTAGTCCATGAACCATTCCGCCTCGGCGGCCATCGCCGCGGCCTCGGGGTGCGCGGCGGACCGCACGACGTGCAGCAGACCGTCGCCGCCGATGCCCGCGCGGCGGTCGCACAGGGCGGCCACGGCGGCCGGGGGCAGGTCGACGGCGTTCTCCGGGTCGGGGACGATCACGAAGTCGTTCTCGGTCCCGTGACCCTTGAGGAAGGCGATCCGCGTGCTCATCCCTCGATCGTACGGGGCCGGCCGGGCACGGTGCCCCCGCCCGGCGGACGCCGGCTCCGGCGGCCGCCCGCCGCGGTGGACGGGGCACCGGCGGGGCCGGGCTCAGCGCAGTCGGGCCACGCGTCCCACGGCGAGCACCGCCACCGCGGCGACCACCACGACGTAGGCGAGCACCACGCGCCAGTCCAGCCGACGCCCGGAGCCGCGGGCCGGGAAGCCCGGCAGGGAGTAGCCGACGCGACGGGCGGCCATCATGCCCCAGCCGGCGGCGCACAGACAGATCAGCAGACCGAGCATGGCGACCACCGCCCCGCCGTCGCCGAACTCGAAGGCGAGCGGGAAGGCGAACATCAGCGAGCCGGTCGCGGCCAGGACGACGATCGGCGCGAGCTGCCAGATCCGCAGTCGGCGCTGCGGACGCAGCTCGACCTCGACCTCGGGTCCCGGGGACATCTCGTCCGGTCCCGGCCCGTCGGCGGTGACACCGCCCGAAGGCTCTTCGGGTCCGTCGGAGATCAGCGGATCGGCGTCGGCGCCGGGCCGCTCGTCGAGGGCCCGCGGGTCACCGTCGAGAGCGCCGGGGTCGACGTCGCCGCCCTGGGGCGACGGCTGTTCCAGCGGCTCGTGCGCGGTGTCCTGCTCCGCGTCCTGTGCGGTGTTGCGAGGGCCGGCCTCCATCGCCACGCGCCCTCCCAACTCGGACTCCACATAGTCGATCGAAGCTCGATGATGGCACGGCACCGGAGGCCCCGATGACGGCCGGAGCGTCCCGATGCCATGACGTGATCAGGCTGTGACCGGTCGTTCGACCAACGTCAGCGCGAGCTGTGGGAGTTCCGTGAGGTCGGCCGCGGCACCACTGAGCCAGTGCACCCGGGGATCCCGCCGGAACCACGAATCCTGGCGTCGCGCGAAGCGTTTGGTGGCGCGTACGGTCTCGGCCCGCGCCTCGCTGTCGGTGCACTCCCCGGCGAGCGCGGCGAGCACCTGCTGGTACCCGAGCGCGCGCGCCGCCGTGCGCCCCTCGCGCAATCCTCGCGCCTCCAGCTCCCGCACCTCGTCGACGAGCCCGGCCTCCCACATCCGGTCGACGCGGCGCGCGATCCGCTCGTCGAGTTCGGGCCGTGCGACGTCGACACCGATCTGGAGGGTGTCGTACACCGAGTCGTGGCCGGGGAGATTGGCCGTGAACGGCTTGCCGGTGATCTCGATGACCTCCAGCGCGCGCACGATACGGCGGCCGTTGCTGGGCAGGATCGCCTGGGCGGCCTCGGGGTCGGTGGTGGCCAGGCGCGCGTGCAGCGCGCCCGAGCCGCGCAGTTCCAGTTCCTCCTCCAGACGCGCGCGCACCTCGGGGTCGGTGCCGGGGAACTCCAGGTTGTCGACGGCGCCGCGCACATAGAGTCCGGAGCCGCCCACCAGGATCGGCCAGCGGCCCTCGGCGAGCAGGGCGTCGATCCGGGCGCGGGCGAGCCGCTGGTACTCGGCGACGCTGGCCGTGACGGTCACGTCCCAGATGTCCAGCAGGTGGTGCGGGACCCCGGCCCGCTCCTCGGCCGTCAGCTTGGCGGTACCGATGTCCATCCCTCGGTACAGCTGCATGGAGTCGGCGTTGACGACCTCGCCTCCGAGACGGCGGGCGAGGAAGACGCCCAGATCGGACTTTCCTGCCGCGGTCGGTCCGACGACGGCGATGACTCGGGGGGCGGGGGGTGCGCTGCTCACCGCCCCAGTCTCGCAAACCCGGAGCCCCTCCTCCGACGAGCGGCGTGACGCGACCGGTTCGGGGTCGTTGCCTGTTGCGAGGTTCCGGCCGCCGGTTTCCGAGGACCGGCGCCCCGCGCGACGCAATGGGACGCACCGGGTGACGCGGAATTTCGCCCTCACGAGTAACGTATGGAGTTGATATGGGCGTTTTTGCACGACTTCTCAGGAGGTCGAAAGCTGCGGAGGAGGCGTCGGCCGCCGAGGTGCCGGACGGCACCCTGACGGCCGTGACCGAGGCCGGCACCGACTCCGACTCCGGGACCGATGTCACGGCGACCGGCTCCGGGGCCGGGGCGACCGCGGACGCCGCGGCCGGGTCGGGTGGTGTGGCGGAGTCCGCGGACACCGTGAAGCCCACGCGGTCGGCGGAGCCGGCCGGATCGGCGGAGCCGGCGGAGGCGGCGGACGTTCACGGACCGTCCGCGATCCCGTCCGCGGGCGAGAACGCGGACGGGAACGACGAGAGCTCCGAGGCGGCGGTCCCGGCGACGGTGGCCGCGGGAGCCACGCCGTCGGACGACGTCGAGATCCCTCAGCAGCAGACCGCCGAGAAGGCCGCCGACAACGGGGCCGGTGAGAGCGCCCGCAAGTAACTGTCCCGCGAGGGAAGGTGGACCATGAGTCTCCTGGACAATCTGAAAGCCAAGCTGGCGCCTGCCAAGGACAAGGTCTCGGACCTCGCGCAGCAGCACGGGGACAAGGTGACCCACGGTATCGACAAGGCCGCCAAGGTCGTCGACGAGAAGACCAAGGGCAAGTACAGCGACAAGATCCAGACGGGCACGGGCAAGGCGAAGGGCGCCATGGACCGACTCGCGCACAAGGAGGGCGGCACCATGCCCCCGCCGGACGCGCCCCCACCGCCCCCGACATTCTGAACGGCACACACCGACGGACGGCCGCGGAGCCCACAGCGCTCCCGGCCGTCCGCCGTGTCCGGGCCGCCGACGTCTCACCGGGACACAACGGGGTCGTGTCCACCGCCCTGGTCCTCGCCCTGGTCGGCGTCCGGAGACCGCGCGCTACGACCAGGCGGCCACCACGTACCCGACCCCGTACGGCGCGTCCTCGTACAGCAGGGCGCCCCCGAGCCCCGCGTCCTCCGCCGCGCCCGCGAGGACCTGCCACGGGGCACGTCCGGAGGCCTTCAGCTCACGCGCGAGCCCGGCGTCCAGGGCCCGCAGCGCCGCCACGTCCGCCGTCCCCAGCGCCCGCGCGACCGCCGCGTCGAAGTCCGCCGAACGCTCGTCGAGGTAGCCGGGTGCCTTCAGCGTCCGGCACGCGCTGCCGTCGCCCATCACCAGGAGGGCCACCCGCGCGGCCCGCCCGGCGGCCCGCGCCCCGGCGGCGCGGCACCGCTCGCCCGTCAGCGGCTCCGCCACCGCCAGCCCCTCCACGGGGGCGTGGGACCAGTCCGTGCGCTCCAGCAGCCAGGCGGCGACGGAGAGCGAGGGCGGAAGCGCGCGCCCCGGGGACGCCGCGGACGCGCCGCCCTGGCCGAGGCGTACGCCGAGGTCCACCCCGAACCCGTGGAACGAGCCCGGTGTCCCCTCCGGGTAGGAACCGTGCGCGGCCTCCTCGGCCGGGCCCACGACGACCAGCAGATCGGGGCGCGAGGCCGCGAGCACGCCGAGCGCGTCCGCGCACGCGTCCCGCGCGGCGGCCAGTTCGGGCGCCGCGCCGGCGGCGACCTCGGGCACGAGCAGCGGCGGACAGGGACAGGCTGCGGCGGCTACAAGCATGATCGGCAGCGTAACCCCTCGCCGCGCGGCGGGGTCAGTCGCAGCCGCAGCCGCTGCCCGCCGCGACCGGCAGCGGCTGCGGGGCACCGATCCCCGGCAGCCCCAGCATCACGCCGGCCGGCTTCGCCGCCCGGGCCGCGTTGCGCTTCTCCCAGGCGTCGCCCGCGCGGGTGCGGCGCACGTCGAGGACGGCGCCCTCGGCCAGCAGATGGTGCGGGGCGGCGTAGGTGATCTCGACGGTGACGACGTCACCGGGACGCACGTCCTGGTCGGGCTTGGTGAAGTGGACCAGGCGGTTGTCGGGGGCGCGGCCGGAGAGCCGGTGCGTGGCGCCGTCCTTGCGGCCCTCGCCCTCGGCGACCATCAGCTCGAGGACGCGGCCGACCTGCTTCTTGTTCTCGTCCCAGGCGATCTCCTCCTGGAGGGCGACGAGCCGCTCGTAGCGCGCCTGGACGACCTCCTTCGGGATCTGCCCCTCCATGGTGGCCGCCGGGGTGCCGGGGCGCTTGGAGTACTGGAAGGTGAAGGCCGCCGAGAAGCGGGCCTCGCGGACGGCGTGGAGGGTCTGCTCGAAGTCCTCCTCCGTCTCGCCCGGGAACCCCACGATGATGTCGGTGGTGATCGCCGCGTCGGGGATGGCGGCCCGGACCTTGTCGATGATCCCGAGGAAGCGCTCCTGGCGGTACGAGCGGCGCATGGCCTTCAGGACGGTGTCCGAGCCGGACTGCATCGGCATGTGGAGCTGCGGCATCACGTTCGGTGTCTCGGCCATGGCGGCGATCACGTCGTCGGTGAAGTCGCGGGGGTGCGGGGAGGTGAAGCGGACGCGCTCCAGACCCTCGATCCGTCCGCAGGCGCGCAGCAGCTTGCTGAAGGCCTCACGGTCGCCGATGTCGCTGCCGTACGCGTTGACGTTCTGCCCGAGCAGCGTGATCTCGGAGACGCCCTCGCCGACCAGCGCCTCGATCTCGGCGAGGATGTCGCCCGTCCGGCGGTCCTTCTCCTTGCCGCGCAGCGCCGGGACGATGCAGAAGGTGCAGGTGTTGTTGCAGCCGACGGAGATCGACACCCAGGCCGCGTACGCGCTCTCGCGGCGGGTCGGCAGGGTCGAGGGGAACGCCTCCAGGGACTCGGCGATCTCGACCTGCGCCTCCTCCTGGACGCGGGCGCGCTCCAGGAGGACGGGGAGTTTGCCGATGTTGTGCGTTCCGAAGACGACGTCCACCCAGGGCGCCTTCTTCACGATGGTGTCGCGGTCCTTCTGCGCCAGACAGCCGCCGACCGCGATCTGCATCCCGGGGCGCTTGGTCTTCATCGGGGCGAGGCGTCCGAGGTTGCCGTACAGCCGGTTGTCGGCGTTCTCGCGGACGGCGCAGGTGTTGAAGACGACGACGTCCGCGTCGCCGTCGGACCCCTCGGGCGCCCGCACGTAACCGGCGTCCTCGAGGAGGCCGGAGAGCCGTTCGGAGTCGTGGACGTTCATCTGGCACCCGTAGGTGCGCACCTCGTAGGTCTTCGAATCCTGAACGTCCACCGCGTGGCTCCGGTCGCTGCTGCTCATGGGACAAGGGTAGGCGGTGCCGGGAGTACGTCGTCCCGGCCCCGGAGTCCCGGCCGCGGACCGGCGCCGGTCACGGGACAGCCCTCAGCCGTACACGACCGACCAGGGGCGGGGCGGTCCGGTGCCGGGGCCGTCCCCGCCCGCGTCAGGCGGGGGACCGGCCCGGTGGTCGGCGAGCACCTCGGCGGCGAGCTCCGCGAAGGTGCGGGCGGCCGGGTGGGCGGTGCGTCCGGCGGGCCACGCGCCGCTCAGCCGCTGGGCGAGGGGGCGCCCCGCCAGGGCCCGCCAGGCGACCCGGGGCTCCTTGCGGGCGACGGGCCCCTGGTCGAAGGCGACCCCGTGTCCGGCCGTGACCAGGGCGAGCAGGAACTCGGAGTTGGCGGCGTGCCGTACGCGGCCCGGCACGAAGCCCGCGGCACGGCAGACGTCGAGGACCTGGTCGTAGCGGTCCGGAGCGTGGTCCCGCGGAAAGAGCACCAGGTCGTGGCCCGTCAGCTCGCCGAGCGCCACCTCGGGGCGTCCGGCCAGCGGCGAGGTACGGGGCAGCACGACACCCAGGTCCACCAGGACCTCCGGGCCGAGCAGCAGTCCGGTGGTGTCGGCGGGGCGGTGCAGGAGTCCGACGTCGAGTCCGCCGGAGGCGAGCAGCCGGACCTGTTCCCCGGTGGTGGCCTCCCGGAGGTCGACGCAGAGCCCCGGGGCGCGGCCGGCGCAGGCCGCGAGCAGCGCGGTCAGGACGGCGGCCGCGGTGTCCGGCGGCACACCCGCGCGCAGGGTGCCGAGGCCCCCGTCCGCCGCGCGCCGGGCCAGCATCCTCAACCGGTCCTCCCGGGCGAGGAGTTCACGGGCCTCGTCCCACAACAGGGAACCGGCCGCGGTCAGCCGGACCCGGCGGTGGGAGCGGTCGAACAGCTCGGCGCCGAGTTCCCTCTCCAGTCGGCGCACCGCCTGGCTGAGCGGCGGCTGAGCCATGCCCAGCCGGTCGGCGGCCCGGCTGAAGTGCAGTTCCTCGGCTACGGTGACGAACAGACGCAGGTGGCGCAAGAGATCCACGACCACGGACCTTACGCGAGGGGGCGGGCCGGCCGATGGCCGAGGAAGAGATCCGTGCGGTTTTCGCGGCGGCGGGCGCCGAGGGCCTCCTGCACGCGGCTCCGGTCGGCGCCGGCCGGACCGGCTCCGGAACCGGCGGACGGACGGCCTCCGACGCGCCCGCGACGCCCGTCCCCCCGGGGCGCGGTGTGCGCGAGGTGGCGGTCGGCGCCGATCAACCGGTCGTGCTCGCCTCGGTGTTCAAGGTGCTGCTGGTCCTGGAGTTCGCCCGGCAGGTGGCGGCCGGACAGCTCGATCCGCGGGAACGGGTACGGGTGACGGCGGCCGACCGGCTCGGCGGCTGGGGCACGGCGGGCTGCGCGGACGACGTCGAACTGTCGCTGCGGGACCTGGCGTTCTTCGCGATGTCGGTCAGCGACAACGCGGCGGCGGATCTGCTGCTCGACCGGGTCGGCCTGGACACCGTACGGCTGCTCGCCGAGGAACTGGGGCTCGGGCGGACCCGCGTCGTGGGGGGTCCGCGGGACGTACTGGAGTCGATGCTCGCCGACGTCGGGGCGCGTGACGAAAGGGAGTTCGCCGTCCGGTACCCGGCCCTGCCGGAGGACCGCAAGCGGCGGATGGCGGTCCTGGACCCCCTGCGGACCAACGCGGGCACGGCCCGGGAGACCACCCGGCTCCTGCGTCTCATCTGGCGCGACGAGGCCGCCCTACCGGAAGCATGCGCCCAGGTGCGGGACTTGATGTCCCGTCAGGTGTTCCGGCACCGGCTGGCGTCCGGGTTCCCCGGCGACACGGTGATCGCGGCCAAGACCGGGACGCTCCCGGGGCTGCACATGGAGGCCGGCGTCGTCCGCTACCCCGACGGCCGGTGCTACGCGGTCTCCGTCTTCGCCCGGACCCGCCGACTCGCCGTCACCGGGCCGGAGGTGGACGCGGCGATCGGGAGGGCGGCCCGGATCGCCGTCGAATTCCTGCGGAACGCGGGGCTGTGACCAGGACCCATATGCGATCGCCTCTCGGCCGGGCGGCGGTGCGATCTTGGACGGAGGCGGCCGGCCCCTGATCTCCTGACGCCATGCCTGACGACGTGAACACCCAGGACTCCCCCCTGCTCGGCCGCCGTACGGTGCTGCGAGGCGCCGCACTCGGCACGGCCGCACCGCTCCTGCCCGCCGCGGCGGCCTCGGCGGCCGGCTCTCCGGCGGCCACGCCCCTGGCGGCACCCTCGCCCGGACCGGCAGCGGCGTCGGTGCCCGTCTCCCTGCGCTGGTTCGGCACCTCGGGATGGCGCCTCGACATCGGCAGCCGGACCGTGCTCTTCGACCCGTACCTCACCCGCTTCAGGACCGGTCTGTTCGACGGCGCCTTCGACGCCGCCACGGAACTGCGCACCGATCCCGACCTGGTACGGACCCATGTGGGACGTCCGGAACTCGTCCTGGTCAGCCACTCCCACTGGGACCACCTCGCCGATGTGCCGCACATCGCCCGGACCACCGGGGCCCGCGTCCTCGGCACCGAGACGACGTACCACCTGCTGGTCGCGTCCGGCGTCGACCCGGCGCGGATCTCCGTGGTGAAGGGCGGCGAGGTACTGGACTTCGGCGGCGGACTCACCGTCGAGGTCGTGGCGAGTCTGCACAGCCGCAACAAGAACCATTCCTACTTCGCCCCCGGCACGCTCCACGCGCCGCCCGCGAACCCCCCGCGGACCATCTCGGACCTGCCCGAGGGCGACACGCTCGCCTTCCTGGTGACGGCGGGCGACGGTGGCCCGTCGGCGTTCCTGATGGGCGCCAGCGACTTCTGCGAACGGCAGGCGCGGGGGCTGCGCCCCGACCTCGCCATGGTGGCGGTGCCGGCCGGCAACGCCACCCACGACTACGTGCCCCGGCTGCTGCGGGCCCTGGACGGGCCCGAGGTCGTGGTGCCGGTGCACTGGGACAACTTCGAGGAGCCGTTGACCGAACCCCCGCACCGCGACCCGTCGATGGACCTGGACGGGTTCGTCGCCCGGGTGCGGCGGTCGTCCCCGGCGAGCCGGATCGTCGTCCCGGACTACCGCACGGTGTACGGGGCCGACATGCGGCCACTGGGCTGACCGGGGACGGCACGGCGCCCCGGGCCCTTCCGGACACGGGGCACTCGCCGACGTCCGGCCGGGCATCGGGGCGCTCGCCGCCGCCCTGTCAGGAACCGAGGCACTCGCTGTTGTCGCCGCCCGGCCGGCACTGCGCCCCCGGGACGCTGTGGCCGGGGCCCGGCGGGAGCGCGCCGCCGCCGTGGTGCCGGGCGCTCACACCGGCCACGGCGCCGAGCACGAGGGCGAGCCCGGCGAGTGTCTGCACCCAGGTCGTGACGACGGCCCCGCCGCGACGCGCCACGACCGCCGAGACCAGCACGAACGCGCCGACGACCGAGACGTACAGGGCCGGCCTGACGGCGCTGACGTTCTGCGGCCCGGCCCCCGTGTCGAAGAACGCGTACCCGGCCGCGTCCAGGCCGGACACGAGCGCGACGACCGCGGCGACGGCGTCCAGGACGAGGAGGACGACGGCGAGGGTGACATCGGCGAACGGGCCGGCCCGCCGCGCTGACTCCGGGGAACGCGTCATGCGCCAAGCCTCGCGCCGCGGAGCCTCCGGAGCCTGAGCGGAAGTACCCACGTCGCGCCTGAGTAGGCGCCGGCCGTCACGGCTCGATGAGCCCCGCGCGGATCGCGTACCGGGTGAGTTCCAGGCGATCGCGCATGCCGAGCTTCTGCAGGAGGTTCGCCCGGTGACTCTCCACGGTCTTGGCGCTGATGAACAGCAGCTCGCCGATCTCCTTCGTCGTGTGCCCTTCGGCGACCAGCTTGAGCACCTCCTCCTCCCGGTCGGTGACGGCCCGCGCGGGCAGCCCCTCACCACGGCGCAGCCGTTCGAGGTAGGTGCGCACGATCGCGGTCTCGGCGCCGGGATAGATGAACGGCTCGTCGCGCATCGCGGCCCGGCACGCCTCGACCAGGTCCCGGTCGGCGACCGACTTCAGCACGTACCCGCAGGCACCGGCCTTGAGCGCCTCGAAGAAGTACTGCTCGTTGTCGTACATCGTCAGGATGAGAATGCGCAGGTCGGGCCGGCGCCGGGAGAGTTCGCGGGCCGCCTGCAGACCGGTCATGCGGGGCATCGCGACGTCGAGGACGGCGAGGTCCACCTCCGTCTCGCGGGCCAGGGCGACGGCCTCGGCGCCGTCTCCGGCCTCCGCCACCACGCTCAGGTCGGGTTCGGCGTCGAGGATGAGCCGCACACCGCGGCGGACGAGTGTGTGGTCGTCGGCGAGCAGGACCTGCGTGGGCCTCCCGGCGGGTGCGGACGTCATCGGTCTCCCTCGGAAACGGTGGGGGTGTCGGTGGGGGCCGGGGTGGGAGCCGCGGCCCCGGCGGTGGCCGTCGCCGGCCCGGTGCGGGGCGCGGCGCCGGTGGGGGTCGCGGCGCCGGTGGACGTGGCGGCCGGCAGCTGCCGCAGCGACCCGCCCACCGTCGTGAGACGCAGTCGCACGTCGGTGCCCCGCCCGGGTGCGGGCCCGAGCGAGAACGCGGCGCCGACCAGCAGCGCCCGCTCCCGCATTCCGGTGATGCCCGCTCCCTCCCGCACCCGGCCCGGTCCCCTGCCGTTGTCCCGTACGAGGAGTTCGACGCCGTCCGGGACGCGCCGCAGCCGGAGTTCGGCCCGGTCGGCGCCCGCGTGCCGGGCGGTGTTGGTCAGCCCCTCCTGCGCCACCCGGTAGACCACGAGTTCGGCCTCCTCGTTCAGCGGCGGCAGATCGGCGTCGAGGTGATGGGCCACGGACAGTCCGTGGGTGGTGAACTCACCCGTGAGGGAGCGCAGCGCGCTGTGCAGTCCGAGCTCCTCCAGCACACCCGGGCGCAGCCGGCGGGCGATGCGGCGGATCTCGTCGAGGCTGCCGCGAACGGCCTCCTGCGTCTGGCCCACCTCGTCCCTCAGCTCCCCGGGCACCCGGTCGGCGACCCGCTTGAGCTGCAGCAGGACGGCGGTCAGGGTCTGGCCGACCTCGTCGTGGAGCTCTTGCGAGACGCGTCGGCGTTCGCCCTCCTGCGCGGACAGCGCGCGGGCCGAACTGGTGGCGCGCTCGGTCTCCAGCCGGTCGAGCATGGTGTTGTACGTCGTGATCAGCTCGGCCACCTCCGCCGGACCCGTGACGGGTGCCCGGGCTCCGGGGTGGGTGAGGTCGGCGGCGGCCATGGCGCGGCCCAGCCGTTGCAGCGGGGCGAGGCCGATCCGCAGGACGAACCCGTTGACGACGAGCATCAGGGCGAGTCCCAGCACGACGACGAGCGCCTCGCCGGGGAGGATCGGCGTCGAGACGGTGACCGGCCCCAGCAGCAGCGCGGTCGCCACGGTCAGGCCCGCGGCGTTGAGCAGGAAGATCCGCCGGAACAGTGACACGTTCCCCTGTCCGTCCCTTCCGGTCGGCTTCTTCCCGGCCGCCTCCGCGTGCCCCGCGGCGGGCGTCCCGTCCTCCCCGACCGGCGTCCGTGCCACCGCCCCCAACAGCCTCGCAACAGCCGGGCGGCCCTGTCCATCCGTGCCAGCACCCATGTCGCAACGGTACGGCGAGATGGCAGCATGACCGTTTTGGGTGGGCTTTTTCGCGGGCCGTACCGTGCCGACGCGCACGGCGGATCCGGCGTGCCCACTCCCGGCCGGACGGCTTCGCCGCGGACAGCTGCGGCGCCGCCGGACACGACGTGCGGGGCCACGACGCGCACGGCCACGACGTAGCGGCCACGGCGCGGACGGCTGCAGCACGGACCGCTGTGACGCATCCGACAGCGATGCCGGGCCGGCTCGGTCCGGATCGGTCCGGGCCGGATCAGGAAGACCAGCGACGAGCAAGGGGAGAATCATGTCGGCTCCACGCCTGCGGGCGACGCCACTGCCGGGTATCGGGGTGCAGTACGACCTCGTGACCCGAGAACAGCGCCACCTGTCCGTGGTGGCGCACCGCGACGGCGCACGCACGGTCAGCGTGTACCAGGCCGACGACCCGGACTCCTGCGCGCAGTCGCTGCGGCTGTCGAGCGGTGAGGCCGCCTCCCTGATCAACGCCCTGAAGCCGTCCCCGCACAGCCCGAGCCTGCTGTACACCACCGACCTGGGGCTGATCGCCGAGCGCATCGAGATCGCCGCGACGTCGTGGTGGAACGGGCGGGTGCTGGGCGAGACCCGGATGCGCACCGAGACCGGCGCCTCGATCGTGGCGGTGCTGCGCCGGGCCGAGGCGATCCCCTCCCCCACCCCGGACTTCCGGCTGGCGGGCGGGGACATCCTGATCGTCGTCGGGACCCGTGAGGGCGTCGACGGCGCCGCGACGATCCTGGGACGGGAGTGAGCGCGTGCACTCTGCTGTCCTGCTGATCGAGTTCGGCGCCATCATCCTCTGTCTCGGGCTGCTCGGCCGGGCCGCGGCCCGGCTGCGGTTCTCGCCCATCCCGCTCTATCTGCTCGCCGGTCTCGCCTTCGGCGAGGGCGGGCTGCTCCCGCTCGGCGCGAGCGAGGAGTTCGTCGCCACCGGCGCCGAGATCGGTGTCATCCTGCTGCTGCTCATGCTCGGCCTGGAGTACACGGCGAGCGATCTGGTCTCGAACCTCAAGGCCCACTATCCGTCGGGGCTGGTCGACTTCACGCTCAACGCGCTGCCGGGTGCCGCCGCCGCACTCCTGATGGGCTGGGGCCCGGTGGCCGCAGTGGTCCTGGCGGGGGTCACCTGGATCTCGTCGTCCGGGGTGATCGCCAAGGTGCTGGGCGACCTGGGGCGGGTCGGCAACCGGGAGACCCCGGTCATCCTGAGCATCCTGGTCCTGGAGGACCTGGCGATGGCGGTCTACCTGCCCATCGTCACCGCGCTGGTGGCCGGGGTGGGGCTGGCCGCCGGAAGCGTGACGCTGGCGATCGCGCTGGGGGCCGCGGGACTCGTCCTGTTCGTGGCCGTCCGCTACGGCCGGGTCATCTCCCGCTTCGTCTCCAGCGACGATCCGGAGAAACTGCTGCTGGTCGTCCTGGGGCTGACGATCCTCGTCGCGGGCCTCGCACAGCAGCTCCAGGTGTCCGCGGCGGTCGGGGCGTTCCTGGTGGGCATCGCCCTGTCCGGGGAGGTCGCGGAAGGGGCGCACACGCTGCTGAGCCCTCTGCGGGACCTGTTCGCGGCCATCTTCTTCGTCTTCTTCGGGCTGCACACCGACCCGGCGAGCATTCCGCCCGTGCTGCTGCCCGCGCTGGCACTGGCCGTGGTGACGGCGCTGACGAAGATCGCGACCGGATACTGGGCCGCGCGGCGGGCCGGCATCTCCGTGAAGGGCCGCTGGCGGGCGGGGGGCGCACTGGTCGCGCGCGGCGAGTTCTCGATCGTGATCGCCGGGCTCGCGGTCACCGCCGGCATCGAGCCGTCGCTCGGCCCGCTGGCCACGGCCTACGTGCTGATCCTGGTCGTCCTCGGCCCGCTCACCGCCCGCTACACCCAGCCGCTCGCGGCACGCCTGACCGCGCGGTTCGGCGGCGGCCCCCGGCGCGCGGACGTCACCGGCCGGTTCGCCGGGGCGGAGGCGCGAACGACACCGGGGGCGGAGGTGGAGCGCCCGGACGACGTACGCCGTCAGACGACCGTCGCGGACTGAGTGGTGTCCGGTCCGGGAGCCGCCCCTCATGGAGCGGCTCCCGGACCGGACCCGCCCCATCCCGGTCGGAGCCGCCCCTCCCCGGACGGAGCGCGTCACGATCCGCGCGGGACGGTCCCGCTCCGGCAGGAACCGAGACCGGACCCGGGCGGGGTCCCCACCCTCACCCCCGCGGGAGCCCAGACCGGAACCACGGTCCCTCGCCCCGGTGGGAGCCGCGTCCGGGACCGGGTACGACGGCCCCGGTCCGACAGCACCCGGCACCCGGCCCTGGCACCGGCACCGGCACCGGCACCGGCACCGGCCGGGATCTCACGCCCCCGCGCCGCGCCATCCCTGCCCGCGCAGCACCGCCGTCACGTCCGGCATGCGGTAGTGCTCGCCCTTGAGGACCTTGCCGTCGGCGCGGCGGGCGACCCGGCCGTCCGGTCCCAGCTTCGTCATGTTGGACCGGTGGATCTCGGCGATCACCTCGTCGAGGTCGATGCCGTGGACGAGCGCGGTGCCGTACGCCACGTACACGAGGTCGGCCAGCTCGTGCGCCAGCCGGTCCAGCGGACCCGTGACCGAGACCTCGGCCACTTCGGCGGCCTCCTCGGCGAGCAGCTCGGCCCGGTGGGCGGCGAGCGCCGGGGAGACCTCCCCCGGAGTGCTCCGGGTGTCGAGCCCGAAGGCGAGGTGGAACGCGCGGACCAGGGTGGCGGGCGACGGAGTCACCGAGGGCGAGCCGTCGGAGGAACCACCCGGACCTGCGGGCGTCTCCGGGTCCGGGGCTTCCCCGGAGGCCGCGGAAGCCGCGGAAGCCGCGGAAGCCGCGGAAGGCATGGAGGCGGGGTCAGGGACCGGTGCGGACGAAGAGGACTGCATCGTCCGACCCTACCGACCCATCGCACCGCCACCGCGGGCGTCCCGCCCTGGCCAGGAGGGTCCCCGGGCTGGCAGGATCGCGCGCATGTTCCAGGCACTCCCCCGCATCGGCAGGCGCCGCGCGCTGTTCGGCTCGGCGGCCGCGTTCGTGGTGCTCGGGCTGCTGCTCTGGTGGCTGCTGCCGCTGGGCGAGGAGTCGCCGGGCGGGTCGATCACCTTCAGCACGGGCACCCCGACGGGGGTCTACCAGAAGTACGGCGTGCTCCTGCAGAGCGCGATCGCCAAGGACATGCCGCGCCTTGACGTCCGTCTGAAGAACAGCGACGGCTCGCAGGAGAACGTGCGCCGGGTGGCCACCGGGCAGGCCGACTTCACCATCGCGGCGGCCGACGCGGTGGAGACGTACCTGCTGGAGGACAAGCCGGGCGCGGACCGGCTGCGCGGCTGCGCACGGCTGTACGACGACTACGTGCACCTGGTGGTCCCGCGCGCCTCGTCCGTGCGGTCGGTGGCGGACCTGCGGGGCAGGAAGGTCGCCGTGGGCCCGGCCGGTTCCGGGGTACGGCTGATAGCGGAGCACGTGCTCCAGGCGGCCGGCCTCGATCCGGCGAAGGACATCTCGGCCTTCCCCGACGGGATCGGGACCATGCCCGGCCTGCTCCGGCACCACACGATCGACGCCTTCTTCTGGTCGGGCGGTCTGCCGACCAGTGCCGTACAGAAGCTCTCTGGCGGCTTCGACATCAGGCTGGTGCCGATCGGCAGCGACCTCGTCGCGAAGCTGCACGAGCAGGGGGGCGCCTCCCGCTACTACCGGGCCGCCGTGATGCCCGCGGACGCCTATCCCGCGGCGCAGCAGGGCGGTTCCGTGCAGACACTGGCCGTGGCGAACTACCTGATCACCCGGGAGGACTCCGACCCGCGGCTGACGGAGGAACTCACCCGTACGGTGATCAACAGCCGCGACCGCATCGGTTCCCAGGTGCACGCGGCCCAGCTCGTGGACCTGCGCACGGCGATCTACACGGACCCGCTGCCCCTGCACGAAGGCGCCCGGCGCTACTACCGCTCCGTCAAGCCCTAGTCCGGGCGAGCCGAACGCGCCGCGGATCACGCCGCGGATCGCGCCGCCGGGCACGCGAGGATCAGGGCGCCGGTTCGGACCTCGGCACCGTCACGGTCACCTTCAGCCCGCCCGGTTCGTGATGGGCGTACGAGAGGGAGCCGCCGCCGGCCGCGAGCAGGACCCGCGAGATGGACAGACCGAGTCCCGACCCCTTGATGTTCTGATGGCCTGCGCTGCGCCAGAAGCGGTCGCCGATACGGGCGAGTTCCTCGTCGCTCAGGCCAGGACCGCGGTCGGTGACGACGACCTTCGAGACCTCGCCGTCGGCGAGGACCTCCACCTCGACGCTCTCCCCCTCCGGCGTGAACTTCAGGGCGTTGTCTATCACCGCGTCCAGGGCGCTGGACAGCGTGACCGGGTCGGCCCACGCGGTGGTGGCCGGGCAGGTCCCGGTCAGCCGTACGCCCATGCTGTCGGCGAGGGGTGACCAGGAGGCGACGCGCTCGGCCGTCAGCTCGCCGACGTCGGTGAGCCGCAGGTCGGCCTCGGCGTGCTCGGCGAGCGCGAGGTCGAGCAGGTCGTCCAGAACCTCGGCGAGCCGCTTTCCCTCGGTGCGGACGGACGCGATCTCCTCGTTTCCTTCCGGCAGTTCGAGGGCGAGCAGCTCGATGCGGAGCAGCAACGCCGAGAGCGGGTTGCGGAGTTGGTGCGAGGCGTCGGCGACGAAGGCCCGCTGCTGCTCCAGGACGTCCTCGACGTTGTCCGCCATCTCGTTGAACGACCGGGCCAGACGCCGGAGTTCGGGGGGACCGCCGGCGGCCGCGACCCGGGACTTCAGGCGTCCGGTCGCGATGTCGTGGGTGGTCGCGTCGAGGACGCGGACCGGCCGGAGCACCCAGCCGGTCAGCCGCAGGGCCGCGCCGAGGGCGAGGAGCATCGCGGCGATCTCGCCCGCGCCGATGATCAGCCAGCCGTGCAGGATCTTCGAACGCATCTGCCCGGTGGGCGAGTCGGTGACGACGACGGCGATGACGTCACCGTCCCGGATCACCGGCGAGGCGACGACCAGCCGGTGCCGCTGCCAGGGCCAGACCTGTTCCGGGTCGTGGCTGCGGCGGCCGAGGAGTGCCTCGTCGAAGGCCTCGCGGCCCTCGCCCTCCGCGGGCAGGTACAGGGTCTCCGGCGCGTTGGCCATGACGGCGTGGTTGCGGTAGAAGACGCCGGTGCGGATGCCGTACACGTCGTAGTAAGCGGCGAGTTCCTTGATCAGGGTCTGCCGGCGCTCGTCGACGGCGTTTCCCCGGGGGCCGTTCGGCTGGTCGGTGACGAACTGCGCGAGGGCGGCGAAGCGGGCCGTGTCGTCGATGCGGTCGACGACCACGCGCTGCTGCTCGGCGCCCGCGACGCTCCCGGCCAGCGGGATGCCGAGCGCGAGCAGCACGGCGGCCATCAGGACGATGAGCAGGGGGAGCAGGCGGGTGCGCACGGTGCACGCTACGACGTGGGGGCGACGAGGCGGTACCCCACGCCGCGCACGGTCTCGATCAGCGCCGGCATCCGCAGTTTGGAGCGCAGGGACGCGACGTGCACCTCCAGGGTGCGTCCGGTCCCCTCCCAACTGGTGCGCCAGACCTCGCTGATGATCTGCTCCCGGCGGAAGACGACGCCGGGCCGCTGGGCGAGCAGCGCCAGCAGGTCGAACTCCTTCCGGGTCAGCTGGACGACCGAACCGCCCACGCTGACCTGGCGGGTGGGCAGTTCGATGCGGACCTGGCCGAGCCGCAGGGCGCCGTCGCCGGGGGCCCCGGTGTCGTCGGGGACGCTGCGCCGGCTGACGGCGTGGATCCGGGCGAGCAGTTCCCCGGTGTCGTACGGCTTCACCACGTAGTCGTCGGCGCCGAGGTTGAGGCCGTGGATGCGGGAGCGCACGTCGGAGCGGGCCGTGACCATGATCACCGGGGTGCTGGTGCGCTTGCGGATCTTGCCGCAGACCTCGTAGCCGTCCTGGTCGGGCAGGCCCAGGTCGAGCAGGACGACACCGAACCCGTCGCTCTCCGGGACCAGCGCCCGCAGGGCCTCCTCGCCGCTGCGGGCGTGGGTGACCTCGAAGCCGTGCCGCGCCAGGACCGCGGACAGGGCGGCGGCGACGTGGTTGTCGTCCTCGACGAGCAGCAGTCTCATTCCGGCCCCCTCCGGTCCATCGGTCGTCCGCCCCGGTCCGTCGTTCGTACGGTGCTTCGTTCGCACGGTTCTTTCGTTCGTGTCTTCCGTCCGCGCGGTCCTGGTCCGGAGCGCCACGTACGGCCCCCGACTTGTACAACGTCGAACAGTCTCGGTCTGTACAACCGGGGCACATGTCCGTGCCCCCTGGAAGTCACGCCGATGGACAAGGACGGCGTCAAGGGCGTTCCGGTTGCGGAGGGCTTCCGTTACCCAGCCGGTACCCTGCCGCGCGCCGGGCACGCGCGGGGCGCTCGCGTGCGGCTACGACACGTGTCCGATTGCTATCGGATCGTGATGCTCAAGTTCCCCTCAGATGTAATGACGCTGGTCGCGAGGGCTCACTACTGTCCACCGAAACCGAGGAGGACGGAGCCCCAGAGCGATGACCGAAGTATCGGTGGCCAAGGATGCCGCGGCCGCGACCGAGGACCTGGTCGTCCTGAAGAGCGTCAACAAGCACTTCGGCGCGTTGCACGTGCTCCAGGACATCGACCTGACGATCGCCCGTGGCGAGGTCGTCGTGGTCATCGGGCCCTCCGGGTCCGGGAAGTCGACCCTGTGCCGCACCGTCAACCGCCTGGAGACGATCGATTCGGGCGACATCACGATCGACGGCCGACCGCTGCCCGAGGAGGGCAAGGCGCTCGCCCGGCTGCGCGCCGACGTGGGCATGGTCTTCCAGTCCTTCAACCTCTTCGCGCACAAGACGGTGCTCGAGAACGTGATGCTGGGACAGATCAAGGTCCGCAAGGCGGACAAGAAGGCCGCCGAGGAGAAGGCCCGCGCGCTGCTCGACCGGGTGGGCGTGGGCACCCAGGCGGACAAGTACCCGGCCCAGCTCTCGGGCGGCCAGCAGCAGCGCGTCGCGATCGCGCGGGCGCTGGCGATGGACCCCAAGGTCATGCTCTTCGACGAGCCCACCTCGGCGCTCGACCCCGAGATGATCAATGAGGTGCTCGAGGTCATGCAGCAACTGGCACGCGACGGCATGACCATGGTCGTGGTCACCCACGAGATGGGCTTCGCGCGCTCGGCCGCGAACCGCGTGGTCTTCATGGCGGACGGCCGCATCGTCGAACAGGCCGCGCCCGACCAGTTCTTCAGCAGCCCGCGCAGCGACCGCGCCAAGGACTTCCTGTCGAAGATCCTGCACCACTGACACCGACGCAGCGCCGCCCCGGCCGGTGCCCGCCACCGGCCGGAACCACGCAACGCCGAATCAGCCGAATCGAAGGATGTCCACCATGAAGTTCCGCACCTCCGCCTCCGCGGCGGTCCTCGCCACCCTCGCGCTCGCCCTGACGGCCTGTGGCGGCGAGTCCGGCAACGCCGGCGACAAGCCCGCAGGCGAGAGCACGGGGGCGAACGCGCCCAAGCTGCCGACGTACGCCGTCGCGAGCGGTGTGAAGGTCGACTCCGCCACGCTGAAGAAGGCGCAGCAGGCGGGCAAGCTCGTCGTCGGCGCCAAGAACGACCAGCCCTACCTGGGCTTCGAGGACACCACGGGCAAGCGGTCCGGCTTCGACGTCGAGATCGCCAAGATGGTCGCCGCGGACCTCGGGTTCAAGCCCGAGCAGCTCGAGTTCAAGACCGTCGACTCCAACGTCCGCGAGACCACCATCTCGAAGGGCGAGGTCGACCTGTACGTGGGTACGTACACGATCAACGACGAGCGCAAGAAGCAGGTCGGCTTCGCGGGCCCGTACTTCAAGGCGGGCGCCGACCTGCTCGTGCGCAAGGACGAGAAGGGCATCACCGGCCCCGACTCGCTCAAGGGCAAGACCGTCTGCTCCATCAAGGGCTCCACTCCGCTCCAGGAGATCAAGAAGCCCAAGTACGGCGCCAAGACCGTCGAGCTGTCGAAGTACTCCGAGTGCGTCCAGCAGCTCCTCAACAACGAGGTCGACGCCGTCACCACCGACGACGCCATCCTCAAGGGTTACGCGGCGCAGCGCCCCGCCAAGCTCAAGGTGATCGGGCAGCCGTTCACCGAGGAGCCGTACGGCGTGGGCATGAACAAGGACGACAAGGCCCTGCGCGACGCGGTCAACGACGCCTTGGAGAAGCACGAGAAGAACGGCGACTACAAGAAGGCGTACGACGCGACGCTCGGTCTGTCCGGCTCGCCGTACGCCGAGCCGCCGGCCGTCGAGCGCTACTGACGCGCCGCTGAGCCGCCGACGCCGCGCGGGCGTCGACCGGGCCGGTGTCCGCCGGCCCGGTGCCCCGCGCGCGTGCGGCGGTCCCTCGGTCCGTGCCCGCGACGCCGTCCGGCGCACCGCCCCGGACGCGGCCTTCCCTGCCCGTACACCGCCACGAGGACCTCCCCGTGAACGTTTTGCTCGACCATCTCGCGGACTTCCGCGAGGGGTTCATAGGCACCGTACTGCTGACCTTCGCCAGCGGTCTCCTCGCGATGGTGCTGGGTGTCATCATCGCCGGGTTCCGCGTCTCGCCCGTGCCTCCGCTGCGGATGTTCGGCACGGCCTGGGTCACCCTCTTCCGCAACACCCCCCTGACGCTCCTCTTCCTCGTCGCGTGGTTCGTCGTCCCGGTCGTCTTCGTACCGGGTCTGAGCCCGTGGATGAAGGCGCTGCTGGCCCTGAGCTTCTACACCTCGGCCTTCGTCTGCGAGGCCATCCGCTCGGGCATCAACACGGTGCCGCTCGGCCAGGCGGAGGCCGCCCGCTCGCTCGGCATGAGCTTCTCGCAGACCCTGCGGCTGATCGTCCTGCCGCAGGCGACGCGGACCGTGATCCCTCCGCTCAGCTCGATCTTCATCGCCCTGACCAAGAACTCGGCGATCGCGGGCGCGTTCAGCGTCACCGAACTGTTCGGCGTGCAGAAGATGCTGAGCGACCAGGGCTTCACCATCACCTGGATCTTCCTGTGGGTGGCTCTGGGCTACCTCGTCATCACCTTCTCGATCAGCGGTCTCTTCCGGCTGCTGGAGCGGCGACTGGGGGTCGCGCGATGACTTCGAGCGTTCTGTACGACGCGCCGGGCCCCAAGGCGCGGCTGCGCAACCGCCTCTACACGGTGCTCGGTTCGCTGGCCCTGGCCGCCCTGCTCGCCTTCGTCGTGTACCGGCTCGACGCCAAGAACCAGCTGGACCCCGACGTCTGGAACATCTTCAACAACGCCGGTGTGCGCGCCAACATCCGGGACGGCGTGCTCACCACGTTGAAGGTGTTCGCCGTGGCCGGGGTGCTGTCCCTGGTCCTCGGGCTGCTCCTCGCCGTGGCACGCCTGTCCGAGCGCCGGCCGGTCCGCTGGTTCGCGACCGGCTTCATCGAACTGTTCCGGGCCGTCCCGCTGCTCATCACCATCTACGCCCTGTGGGTGCTCTTCCTCACCTACAAGAACGACCTCGGCGCCGTCGGTGACAACACCGCGTTCTGGGGTCTCGTGATCGGCCTGACCGTCTACAACGGCAGTGTGCAGGCGGAGATCTTCCGCGCGGGCATCAACGCGGTACCCAAGGGCCAGGTGGAGGCCGCGTACGCGCTCGGCCTGCGCAAGTACCAGGTGATGACGACGCTGCTGCTGCCGCAGGCGGTCCGTTCCATGCTGCCCACGATGATCAGTCAGCTGGTGGTCACGCTCAAGGACACCTCGCTCGGCTACGTCATCACGTACACGGAACTCCTGTTCGCCACCCGGACGATGGCCAACAACATCATCGTCAACGGGGAGAACCCGTTCACGGCCGTCACCATCGTCGTCGGCGCGATCTACATCGCGATGTGCCTCGCGCTCTCCTCGGTCGCGACGTGGATCGAGCGGCGGGGCCGCCGCTCGAAGACCGGGGTCGCGGTGGCGGCGGCCGCCGAGCCCGCCGAACAGCCGGGGGTCCTCGACGCGGCCGACCGCATCCCGGAACAGGCCGACGGGGACGCGGACCGTCCGGTGAAGTAGCCGCGGACCACGGGCGGGCGGCACACCGGTGTGCCGCCCGCGCCACCCGTACCGCCCGCGCCACCCGTATCGTCCACGCCGTCCGTACCGCCCGCGCCGTCCGCGCCGTCCGCGCCGTCCGCGCCGTCCGCGCCGTCCGCGCCGTCCGCGCCGCCTGTAATGTCCGGCGGACGGAGGCGACCGGGCCCCCGGGGCGCGGCGCCCGCGCCCCCGTCCGCCGGTGACAGCTGATCATCACTCAGCCGTGCGGCGGACCTCGTCACTTGACGCAAGCACCGGCACTGGGTTGCATACATTCTGTGATCGTGCACCCTGCTCCGTTCCCTTGTTCACCCACGTCCTTCAGGGCACCGCTGCGGGCAGGGGGCGCCGCGCCGTGGACCCGGTGATCATTGTCGGCGCGGGGCCCGTGGGCCTCACGCTGGCCCTTGCGCTGGCCCGCCAGGAGGTCCCCTCCGTGGTCCTCGACGAGGGGCCGGGCAAGGACGAACAACGGCTCGCGCGGACGGTGGTGCTGCGTGAGGACACCGCCGCGCTCGTCGAACGCCTGACGGGTCTCCCCCTCTCCGCCGCCGGTTTCCGTTGGGCCGGATGGCGGTCGATGCGGCGCAAGCAGGTGATGCGCGAGATCCGTTTCGACGCGCAGGATTCAGCCGGCCCCCGAGGCGCCGGCAGCGCCGGGGAACCCGGCGACGACGAGGTGCTCGCGCCGCCGCTGCACCTCGCGCAGCACACCCTCACGGCCGCCCTGCGCGAGGCCATCGCCCACGAACGGCTGATCAGGCTCGCCGCCGACAGCCGCCTCGACTCCGTCGAGCAGGAGACCTCGGGTGTCACCGCGCACACCCGTGGCTCCAACGGGACCTGGTGGAGGGGCAGTTACCTGGTCGGCTGCGACGGCCCGCGCTCGACCGTCCGCAAGCTCCAGGACATCCGCTTCCCCGGGCGCACGGCCGTCGAACGGCACGCGGTCGCCGCGCTGCGGACGGAACTTCCCTGGCCGGGCGAGGCGTTGCTGCACCGGATGCCACCGTGGCGGACCTCGGGTCCCTCGGCCGGCGAGGTGACCGCCCGCCCCCTCGCCGACGACGTGTGGCGTCTGGACTGGCTGTTGCCGCCCGGCAAGGACCTGGTCACCCCGGACCTGCTGGTGACACGCATCCGGGAGACCCTCGCGGGCTGGAGCGGCGGCTCCACCCCCGCGTACGAGCTGCTCGACACCGGTGTCCACACCGTCCACCACCGCCTCGCTCGCCGGTGGCGGTCGGGCCGGGTCTTCCTCGCCGGGGACGCCGCGCACCTGCTCGGCGCCCTCGGCACCCAGGGGCTCGACGAGGGCCTGCGGGACGCCGACAACCTCGCCTGGAAGCTGGCGGTCGCCTGGCACCACGGCCCGCACGAGACGCTGCTCGACAGCTACCAGGTCGAGCGGCGCGCCGTCGTCGCCGCCCGGCTGCGCGCCGCCGACCAGGCACTTCCGCTGCTGCGGGGCGGCGGCGGGCTGCGCTCGTACGTGCCGGGATCGGCCCGCGGCCACGACGTCATGCTCACGGACGGGCACCTGGGACGCGGCCCACTGGGCAGGCCCGGGACGTACGGCGGCTCGCCGCTCGCGCCTCGCCCCTCCGAGTCGGAGACCCCGGTGGACACGGCACCCGGTGCGCCGGTCGTCGACGTGCGCGTCACCGCGGAGGACGGCACCTTCGTACCGCTACGGGACCGGCTCGGCCGCGGGGTCCTGCTGGTCGTGCTGATCGCGCCGGGTACGGGGGTGTGGGAGCGCAAGCACTGGGTGACGGCCGGGATCATGCCCCGGCTCGCGGCGGCCGTGACCGCGCTGCCCCACCCCGCCGAGCTCCTGGTGGCCGAGAGCTACCCCGGCGCGGCCGCGCACAGCGTGCTGCTGGTCCGCCCCGACGGCCATCTGGTCACCGCGCTGAGCGGCGTGCGCCCGGCCGATCTGTACGCGGCGGCCGAGGCGGTCCTGGGCGGCTCCGCCGGACCGACGGCCGAAGCGGAGCGGGAGACGAGAGCGGAGAACGCGGTGCGCACGGGCTGAGTGCCGGGGCCCCGTCCCGGCACCGTGACGCACCGCACACGTGACAGATCGCACGCAGTGACGAGGTGTAGACGGCGCGGGCCCGTCGGCGCGATCGCCTCCCGCCCCCTTCCGGGGCGGCCCCTTCCATCGGGGCGCGGGAACGTGCGAGGCCTGTGCCCACCGTCCGCACGGCCCGGACCTCGGGCTCTTCCGTACCGCCGCACGCCGTGCGTCCCCCGACCGTCCTTCCCCGCGCCCGGCACACCGGTGCGCCGGTGTGCCGGGCGCGGGGAATCCGCCCGCCCACCCGGGGTGACCCTCCGGTCCACATAGTGACGGTGAGTTGACCGGTCCGAACCGCCATGGTCTACTCCGGATCGTGACCGACACCTGTGTGCGCCTGTGGCGGAGGGTCCATATGGACCTCGTCCGCTATGCGGGCTGCGTGTGTCGGCCGTCCTTCTGAATTCGCTCCCCCTCTTTCCCGCGCGCGCTCCGAGCTGCCGCGCGCCCCACGCGAACCCTCAGGACGGTACAAGTGTCTGTCTCCCCCTCTGTCTCAGCGCCCCCACACGTTCCCACCCAGGCCGACCTGCTCGACTTCGTGCGCCGTGCCGCCGCCGACACCGAGCTGGTCGCCTCACTTCCGCTCGACCCCGAAGGCCGTACCTGGGTCCGTCTGGAGGGTCCGGGTGGCAGCGAGGCCTGGCTCATCGGCTGGCCTCCCGGCACCGGAACCGGCTGGCACGACCACGCCGACTCGGTCGGCGCCTTCGTCGCCGCGTCCGGCGAACTCAGGGAGTACTCGCTCGCCGCCCGGCTGCCCACGGACGGCTGGAAGACCCTCGAACTGACCGAGGGGGTCGACCGCGAGCGGCGGCTGCCCGCCGGCAAGGGCCGTTCCTTCGGCCGCCACCATGTGCACGAGGTGTTCAACGAATCCACCGAGGAGCACGCGATCTCCGTCCACGCCTACTACCCACCGCTGCCCCGGATCCGCCGCTACAGCCGCACCGGGCAGATTCTCCGTCTCGAGCAGGTCGAACGTCCGGAGGACTGGCAGTGAACGACCACATCAAGGGCCCGGTGGGCATCGACGCGCTGCTGGAGGAGGTCCGCGCGGGACTCGACCGGGTGGAGGCCGGGGAGGCGCATGTCGCCGCGCGGGCGGGCGAAGCCCTCCTCATCGACATCCGGTACGCCGCCCTGCGCGACCGGGACGGGCTGATCCCCGGAGCGCTCGTCGTCGAACGCAACGAACTCGAGTGGCGGCTCGATCCCCAGGGCAGCCACCGCGTCCCCGAGGCCACCGGTCACGATCTGCGGGTCGTGGTGATCTGCAACGAGGGGTACGCGTCCAGCCTCGCGGCCGTGTCGCTGCGTCAGCTGGGACTGCACCGGGCGACCGATCTGGTCGGAGGGTTCCAGGCGTGGAAAGCGGCCGGCCTGCCGGTGACCGCGCCGTCCCCCTGAGCCCCCGTCGAGCCCCGCGAGGCAGCTCTTCGTGATGCGGCCCCCTGATCCCCGTCCCATGATCCCGGTCCCGTGATCCCGATCCCGGCGGTCCAGGTCGTTCCCGGCCTGCCGGGGTGGGGCCCCTCTGCCACAACGGGCGCCCGCCGTGCGGTACTTGGCACCGCGGCCACCCACGACCGGGCGCCTTGCGCCCCGTCTGAAACGGCGCTCCACCAAAGTCGACGCCCGTCGGAGTCTGAGCTCCACCAAAGTCGACGCCCGTCGGAGTCTGAGCTCCATCGAAGTCGACGCCCGTCGGAGTCGGCACTCCCCTAGGAGACTTCCCCTCGGACTCGGCACCCCGTCGGAGACACCCCCTCGAAGTCGGCGTCCCGCGCCCGGAACACCCACCGATCCAGAACCCCGTGTCCGCGGTCTGCCGCAGGTCAGAACCCCTCGTCCCCGAGCCCCTCCGTGTCCTCGCCCTCTTCCTCCAGCGCCTGGCGGACCACCCGCAGGGCCATGCCCTCGGAGTACCCCTTCCGGGCGAGCATGCCCGCGAGACGGCGCAGCCGCTTGTCACGGTCGAGGCCACGGGTGGAGCGCAGCTTGCGGGCGACGAGTTCGCGCGCCGTCGTCTCCTCCTGCTCGGAGTCGAGCTGTCCGACGGCCTCGTCGATGAGCGTCGAGTCCACGCCCTTGGTCCGCAGTTCGCGCGCGAGGGCCCGCCGGGCCAGACCCCGGCCGTGGTGCCGGGACTCCACCCAGGCCTCCGCGAAGGCGCCGTCGTTGATCAGGCCGACCTCCTCGAAGCGTGACAGGACCTCGTCCGCCACCTCGTCGGGGATCTCCCGCTTGCGCAGCGCGTCCGCGAGCTGTTTGCGCGTGCGCGGGGTCCCGGTGAGCAGGCGCAGACAGATCGCCCGCGCCCGCTCAGCCGGGTCCCCTGAAGGCTCCCCCCGCTCGGCCCTCGACGAGGTGGGAGTGCCTCCGTCCTGTGCGTCGCCGGACGGCTCACCGAATCCGCCGTTCCTCCGGCGCCCTCGTGCACCGCGCGGCCCTCCGCCGCCGCGCCGGCCGGTGCCGCCACGGCCGGCACCGTCGGCCGGCGAACCGTACGGGTCCGCCGGACCTTCGCCGTAGCCCTCCGGGCCGCCCGGGTCTCCGAGTCCCGCGCGCCCGCGGGAGCCCCGGTGCCGACGCCCCGCGCCGTCCGGTCCGTCCGGATCCCCGTCGAGGAACCCGTCGAGGAACCCGTCGGAGCCGTACCCCCCGTCGTGAGCTCTTCCACCGTCTCCGACCGGATCACCGTCTCCCCCGTGCCCCCGCCCCTCCGGTGGCACGGGGTCCGCGTACTCGGCCCAGTCGGTTCGTCGCGTCATGGACTAGCTCTTGGCCGCCGCGGCCTTGGACTTGGTGGCCTTGACCGCGGGGGCCGGCACCGTCTTCGCGGCCTCGTCCGAGACGGCCGGGGCCGCCGCGTCCGCGCCCGGCTCGGCGGTGGGCTCGGCCGGCCGTACGCCGACGCCCAGCTTCTCCTTGATCTTCTTCTCGATCTCGTTCGCCAGGTCGGGGTTGTCCTTCAGGAAGTTGCGCGCGTTCTCCTTGCCCTGGCCGAGCTGGTCGCCCTCGTACGTGTACCAGGCGCCGGCCTTGCGCACGAAGCCGTGCTCCACGCCCATGTCGATCAGACCGCCCTCGCGGCTGATGCCCTGCCCGTAGAGGATGTCGAACTCGGCCTGCTTGAAGGGGGGCGCGACCTTGTTCTTGACGACCTTGACGCGGGTGCGGTTGCCGACCGCGTCCGTGCCGTCCTTCAGCGTTTCGATGCGGCGGATGTCGAGGCGCACCGAGGCGTAGAACTTCAGCGCCCGGCCACCCGTCGTGGTCTCCGGCGAACCGAACATCACGCCGATCTTCTCGCGGAGCTGGTTGATGAAGATCGCGGTGGTCTTCGACTGGTTGAGCGCGCTGGTGATCTTGCGCAGGGCCTGGCTCATCAGACGGGCCTGCAGACCCACGTGCGAGTCACCCATCTCGCCCTCGATCTCCGCGCGCGGCACCAGCGCGGCGACGGAGTCGATGACGATGAGGTCGAGGGCGCCGGAGCGGACGAGCATGTCCACGATCTCCAGAGCCTGCTCACCGTTGTCCGGCTGGGACAGGATCAGGTTGTCGATGTCGACGCCGAGCTTCTTCGCGTACTCGGGGTCGAGGGCGTGCTCGGCGTCCACGAAGGCCACCTGGCCGCCGGCCCGCTGCGCGTTCGCCACCGCGTGCAGCGTCAGCGTGGTCTTGCCGGAGGACTCCGGGCCGTACACCTCCACCACCCGGCCGCGCGGGAGACCGCCGACGCCGAGGGCCACGTCGAGCGCGGTCGACCCGGTGGGGATGACCTCGATGGGCTCGTTCGGGCGCTCGCCCAGACGCATCACCGCGCCCTTGCCGAATTGCCGTTCAATCTGTGCGAGCGCGGCGTCGAGCGCCTTCTCGCGGTCCGTACCTGCCATGGGTTCCACCCGATTTGCTTGAGTCGATCGCTTCACGTCAAAGACGCTAACGCCTGCCACTGACAATGCGCCCCGACGCCCGCCCGACCTGTGGATAACTCGGGCACATCTCCGCGAAAGCCCTGCCGGAATCCCCGCAACGAGCCCCGCCGGAGATCCCATAAGAATGGATGTTCGATTTTGATGTCAAGCGCACCACGCGGCATCTCCGAGACTACGGTCACGGTCCGACAACGGCCCCCGCGAGGCTCCCCGCGCCGCGCGCACGTACTCTCCGCGTCGTACGGCGGGAGTCTTCGGCCGTACGACGACCCCGCGCCCCTCGCCGTCGAAGCTGAGCCCATGGACCATCCGCAGAACCGCGCGGAACACCGCGGCGGAACACCCGCGCCCGCCTTCGCCACCCCGCCGGCCGCCGTCCCCGCACCCCGCCCGGGTCCCAGGGAGGACAGGAGCGCCCGTGCCGCCTGGCGTGCGGCGCGTCCCGCCGAGCGCCTCTGCCACGTGACCGGCGCGGTCCTGACGCTCTCCGGCCTGGCGCACCTGGTCGTCTTCGCCGTGGACGACGGGCCCTGGGACGGCCCGGTCTCCTGGCGCAAGCCGGCGACGTTCGGCCTCTCCTTCGGACTGACGCTGATCGCGCTCACCTGGGTCACGTCGTACCTGCGCGTCGGAGCCCGCCTGCGCACCGTGCTGCTCGTCGTGTTCGCTGCGGACTGTGTCGTGGAGGTCGGCGGGATCGCCCTGCAGGCCTGGCGGCGGGTGCCCTCGCATCTCGACATGGAGACCCCCTTCGACACGGCGGTGTCGATGACGCTCGCGGTGGGCGGCGGTGTCCTGGTGGTGCTGCTCACCGTCTTCGCGGTCGCCTCGTTCCGGACCCGGCCCACGGGCCCCACGGGGATGCCGCTCGCGCTGCGCTCCGGGTTCGCGATCCTGCTCGTCGCCCTGCTGTCGGGCGCCGCGATGATCGCGCGCGGCGTCGTCCTCACCCGTACCGGCCACCAGCAGGCGGCCTACCGCTCGACGGCCCCGCTCAAGCCCCTGCACGGCGTGAGCCTGCACGCGGTGCTGGTCCTGCCCCTGCTGGCCCGGTCCCTGGCTCGCACCGCCTGGAGCGAGCGGACCCGGCTGCGGATCGTGTACGCGGCGGTGGGCTGCTGGACGGCGGCCGTCCTGGGCGCCGCGGCCTGGGCGGTCCTCACCTGGTGAGCCGAGCTCTCTTCGCTGCGGTGCCCGCGGGACGCTGCCGACGGTCCTCACGCGTCACGAGCGGGCACGCGTCACGGGGGAGCATGCACCGCGAGGGGGCATCTGCCGCGCGGTGTCATGCGCGGCCGGGGTCATCTGCCGAGCAGTCCGCGCAGCCGCGCGCGGACCGAGCCGGGTCTTCTGATCCGGCGTCCGTGCACCCGGGGGTCGTCCGTGACGTCGTACCGCTTCACGTACGCGCCCAGGAAGGCCTGCAGCGTGGCGACCGCGGGAATGGCGATCAGGGCACCGACGGCGCCGAGCAGCGCGGTGCCCGCGATGACCGAGCCGAAGGCGACCGCGGGGTGGATGTCGACGGTCTTGGAGGTCAGCTTCGGCTGCAGCACATAGTTCTCGAACTGCTGGTAGATCACGACGAAGACCAGCACCCACAGCGCGTACCAGGGATCGACCGTGAACGCGATCAGCATCGGCAGGGCGCCCGCGAGGTAGGTGCCGATGGTGGGGATGAACTGCGAGACCAGCCCGACCCAGACGGCGAGCACGGGCGCGTAGGGCACGCCCAGGGACTCCAGCAGGATGTAGTGCGCGATGCCGGAGATCAGCGCCATCAGGCCGCGCGAGTACAGATAGCCGCCGGTCTTGTCGACCGCGATCTCCCACGCCCGCAGCACCTCGGCCTGCCGCGCGGGCGGCAGCACGGAGCACAGCGCGCGCCGCAGCCGTGGCCCGTCGGCCGCGAAGTAGAACGAGAACAGCGTGATCGTCAGCAGCTTGAAGAGGCCCCCGAGCACCTGCGCCGACACGTCCAGGACGCCGGTCGCGCTGTTCTGCACGTACTTCCGCAGCCAGTCGGAGTGGACCAGGCTGTCCTGGACGTCCACCCGTCTCAGGTCGGTGTGGAAGGTCGAGTTGACCCAGTTGATCACCGAGTCCAGGTACTCGGGGAAACCCTCGACCATCTTGATGATCTGGCCCGCGAGCATCGAGCCCAGCAGCGCGACGAATCCGGCGGTCACGATCAGCAGGCCGAAGAAGACGAGGAAGGTCGCCATCCCCCGGCGCATGCCGTACGAGGCCATCCAGCTCACCGCGGGCTCGATCGCGAGCGCCAGGAAGAACGCGATGAGGATGTTGATCAACAGGCCTATCAGCTGGTGGAACGCCCAACTGCCCAGCTGGAAGACGGCGATGAGGGTGAGCGCCAGCACCATCGCGCGCGGCAGCCAGCGCGGCATGCGGGCGCCCTGCGCCACGGCGTCCCCACCGGGGGGCGGCGCGGGCGGCGTCGTGCCGGACGGTGATGCCTGCTGGTCGACCTGCGCGGTCTCGTCTGTCGGGGCCACGGAGCAAGTCTCGCCCACGCCACCGACAATCGGTGCCCGCCCCCGGACACTTCGTCGCCGGTCAGCGGCTTTCGCCCGGAAGTTCCCGTCCGGTCAGCGGTTCTCGTACGGAACGTTCATGGTCGCGCAGACCACGCGCCACACGTCCTTGGCCTCCCACCCGGCGTCCAGGGCCTCGTGCACCGTCCGGCCGCCCAGCTCCGTCATCACATGATCGCGCGCGAAGGTGTCGGCGTACCCCGCACCGAAGTGCTCCGCCATCCGCTGCCAGAAGACCGTCAACCGCATGAATCCAGTATCGCGCCCCTGAGAGTGGGTCCCGCCCGGGACCCCTTGCCGGGACGGCTTTCCGCCCTACGGTCTGAGGCATGGCCGAATCCGGAGCATCCGCACTCCCCCCGACGCCCCCGGCGCACACCCCGCTCGCGCGCGCCGAGCACTTCGTCTGGCTCACGGCGCGCGTACTGGAACAGCGCCGCTTCGTGTACCACTTCCTGCACGGCGACGAGGGCGGCGCCGACGCGGTCGAGACCGCGCTGGCCGCCTACCGCAACGACGACGAGGGATACGGCCATGCGCTCGAACCCGATCTGCGCGGCCCGGTCAGCCAGCCTCTGCACACGGCGCACGCCCTGCGCGTGCTCGACTCGATCGGGCGGTGCGGCGGACAGCGCGTGGACCGTGTGTGCCGCTATCTGACGTCCGTCTCGACGGCGGACGGCGCGCTGCCCGCGGTCGCCCCCGGTCAGCGCGGATATCCCCACGCCCCCTTCGTACCGGTCGTCGACGACCCGCCGAGCGAACTGCTCGCCACCGGGCCCGTGGTGGGCCTGCTGCACCGCAACGAGGTCTGGCACGCGTGGCTGTTCCGGGCCACCGACTTCTGCTGGCAGGCGGTGGAGTCCCTGGACAAGTCCCACCCCTACGAGGTCGAGGCGGCCGTGGCCTTCCTGGACTCCGCGCCCGACCGCCCGCGCGCGGAGGCCGCCGCCGACCGGCTCGGCCGGCTGGTGCGCGAGCACCGGCTCGCCGTGCTCGACCCGGATCGCCTCGACGCGTTCCCGGTGGCCTCCGGCTACGCGCCGGGCGAACACCACTTCCCGTACGACTACGCGAGGACGCCGGGCTCGCTCGCGCGCGCGTGGTTCACCGACGAGGAGATGTCCCGCTCGCTCGACTTCCTCGCGGGCGACCAGCGGGAGGACGGCGGCTGGCCGGTCCGCTGGCGGACCTGGGCACCGGGCACCGCCCTGGAGTGCCGTCCCATGGTGTCGATCGAGGCACTGCGCACCCTGCGGGCCCACGGGCGGACCATCGGCTGACCCGCGTGGCGCCGACGCGATGCCGCGCGTCCTGGGGGCGCTGTCACGGTCCGGGGAGCCCTGGAGTCGTCGATGCCGTCCTCGGAGGGCGCCGGAACGGTCCGCAGACCCTGGAGGGCACGCCCCAGGGCCGCGCGCCGCGGGAACACGGGCGGGGTCTCCTGACGGACGCGGGCCGGACGGCCCCGCCGGCCGCTCCCCCGCCGCACGTCGGTTCCCCCTTCTCCCCGTCACCGCGTGCCTCGTCCCCGCGTCCCCGTGTCGACGGGTCGCGTCGCCCGCGCCCTCAGCCCGTCAGCGCCCGCACCCCCGCCGTCACGACCACCGCGGCACCGACCACGAGCAGGAAGGGCGCCCTCAGGAGCAGTGCCACGGCTGCCGCGGCGAGTCCGGCGGCCTTCGCGTCCAGGACCAGGACGCGTCCGTCGGCGAAGGTCTGCTGCGCCGTGAGCGCCGCGAGCAGGGCGACGGGCAGCAGGGCGGCGAGGCGCTTGACGAGCGGACGCTCCAGGACGCCCGCCGGAACCAGCAGCCCCGTGAGCTTCACGACGTAGCAGCCGACGGCGGTCACGCCGATCGCGATCCAGATGTTCAACGGTCCTCTCCAGACGCGTCGTGGGCGGTCCCCGCCAGGCCGTCGGCCCCCGCCGGGCGACGGCGGCGGCCCTCCACGTAGAGGGCGGCGGGCGCGGCCAGCGCGGCCACCAGGACCGGTACTCCCGCGGGCAGCACGGAGAGCAGACCGAGCCCCAGGAGCACCGCGGCACCGGCGACCGCGCGCTCGGTGGCGGTCGTCAGCATCGGTGCGAGCAGCGCGAGGAAGACGGCCGGCCCGGCGGCGTCCAGCCCCCACGCGTCGGTGTCCCCGATGGCGTCCGCCCCAAGGGCGCCCAGGAGCGTGGTCAGGTTCCAGAGCACGTAGAGGCTGAGTCCCGTCACGGTGAAGCCGATCCGGACGCGGCGACGGGTCGGCTGGGCCAGCGCCACGGCTGTCGTCTCGTCGATCACCCACTGGGCGGCGAACGGACGCACCGCGCGCGGGAGGGCCAGCAACTGCGACAGACGCAGCCCGTAGAAGGCGTTGCGGACCCCGAGGAAGAACGCGCCGGCTGCCGCCGTGAGCGGATTGCCACCGCTGGCGAGAGCGCCCACGAGCGCGAACTGGGAGGCGCCGGTGAACACCAGGAGGCTGAGGGCACAGGTCTGCGGCACCGTGAGTCCACTGCCCGCCGAGGTCACCCCGAAGGCGAAACCGGACAGTCCGACGGCGATCCCGACCCCCAGGGCGTCCCGGACGACGGCGGCGTCGGGTCTTCCGCCGTCTTCTTCTCTCGTGTGTGTCGCTGCGCGAGCTGTCTGTTCTGCCACACCCCGGACGGTAGGTACGGTCCCGGCCCGGCGTCTTGTACGTTCTTGCGCTCGCGCCGGTAGGCGCCCGGGGGCACGCCCACGATCCGGGTGAAGTGGCGGTTCAGGTGGGGCTGGTCGGTGAAACCGACGGCGACGGCGGCCTCCGCGGGCGCGGCACCGGTGTCCAGGAGCCGACGGGCCCTGCGGACCCGGGCGTCGGTGAGCCAGGTGTGCGGTGGCATGCCGTAGGTGTCGCGGAAGGCGCGCAGCAGGGCGAACGGGCTGGTGCCGAGGTCGGTGGCGAGCCGTTCCAGGGTCGGGGGTTCGGCCATCCGCTCCTCCAGCACGGCACGCGCGCGTGCGGCTACGCGGGACCCCGCGGTGAGCACGGCCCGCTGCGGCAGCGGGGCCCCGTTCAGACGGAGCAGCCGGGTCACGGCGACCCTCAGCAGGGTGTCGGCGGCGAGCGCGTTGCCGTCGTCGGCGGCCCGGAGCACCTGGTGGACCAGAGTCACCGCGTACGGGTCGTCGAGCACCGGGCGGACGAATCCCGGGGTGCCGCGGATCGTGGTGGTCTCGGCGGCGATCTCCGCCATCAGCGCGGGAGACGGGTACACCGCTCCGTACCGCCAGCCCTCGGGGACGCCGGCCCGGCCGGTGTGCGGGGTGTCGGGGTTGACCAGCGCGAGGGTGCCCGGACCCGCGTACTGGTCGGCGCCGCCGTGGTGGAAGACCTCGACGCCGTCGGCGATGGCGGCGATCACGAAGTTCTCGTGGGTGTGCCGCACGAAGACCTTCTCGACGAAGCGGGCGCGCAGCAGGTCGACACCGGGCAGTTCCGCGTACTGCCAGTGCCGTGCCCGTTCCCGTCCCGAACCCGCCATCTCCTCATTCTCCGCGACGCCGGGACCGGTCGCCGACCACGCGGCACATCCCTCTCCCGACCTCCCGCGGCCTCCCCCGGCCGTCCCGACCTCCTCAGACCGCTTGCGCCGGTTGCCTCGGCGGTCGTATCCGCGCAGGTCAGGGCAATTGTCAGTGGCGGGGTGCAGGATGGATGCATGGTCAGCTCCGCACACCGAGCCCTCGACGGCTTCTCCCCCGCGACCCGCGGCTGGTTCACGGGGGCGTTCTCCGCGCCCACCGCGGCCCAGGCCGGGGCGTGGAAGGCCATCGGTGAGGGCTCGGACGTGCTGGTGGTCGCCCCGACCGGCTCCGGCAAGACCCTGGCGGCCTTCCTCGCCGCGCTCGACCAGCTGGCCTCGACGCCGCCACCGGCCGACCCCAGGAAGCGCTGCCGGGTGCTGTACGTGTCACCGCTCAAGGCCCTCGCGGTCGACGTGGAGCGGAATCTGCGCAGCCCGCTGACCGGCATCCGCCAGGAATCGGTGCGCCTGGGGCTGCCCGAGCCCGAGGTGAAGGTGGGCATCCGTTCCGGCGACACCCCGGCCGCCGAGCGCCGCTCGCTGGCCACCCGCCCGCCGGACATCCTGATCACCACGCCCGAGTCGCTGTTCCTGATGCTGACGTCGGCGACCCGGGACGCGCTGACGGGCATCGAGACGGTGATCCTGGACGAGGTGCACGCGGTCGCCGGCACGAAGCGCGGGGCCCATCTGGCGCTGACCCTGGAGCGCCTCGACGAGCTGCTGCCCCGTCCCGCGCGCCGCATCGGCCTCTCCGCGACGGTCCGGCCGGTCGACGAGGTGGCGCGCTATCTCTCCCCCCGCCGCAAGGTGGAGATCGTCCAGCCGCCCTCCGGCAAGGAGTTCGACCTGTCGGTGGTCGTCCCCGTCGAGGACCTGGGCGAGCTGGGCGGCTCCCCCGCGGCCGACGGCAAGGAGGGCGCGGAGAAGCCCTCGATCTGGCCGCACGTGGAGGAGCGGATCACCGACCTCGTCCAGTCCCACCGCTCCACGATCGTGTTCGCCAACTCCCGCCGCCTGGCGGAGCGCCTCTGCAACCGGCTCAACGAGATCGCGTACGAGCGGGCGACCGGCGAGCCCCTGGAGGAGGCCCACGCCCCGGCCGAGCTGATGGGCGGCTCCGGCGCGGCCCAGGGTGCTCCTCCCGTCATCGCCCGCGCCCACCACGGCTCCGTCTCCAAGGAGCAGCGCGCCCTGGTCGAGGAGGACCTGAAGGCGGGCCGCCTGCCCGCCGTGGTCGCCACCTCCAGCCTGGAGCTCGGCATCGACATGGGCGCGGTGGACCTCGTGATCCAGGTCGAGTCCCCGCCCTCCGTCGCCTCCGGCCTCCAACGCGTGGGGCGCGCGGGCCACCAGGTCGGCGCGGTCTCCACCGGCGTCGTCTTCCCCAAGTACCGCGGCGACCTCGTCCAGGCGGCGGTCGTCACCGAGCGGATGCGCACCGGCTCCATCGAGTCCCTCAGGGTCCCCGCCAACCCCCTGGACGTGCTCGCCCAGCAGCTCGTGGCCATGACCGCGCTCGACACCTGGCAGGTCGACGACCTGCTCGCCACCGTCCGGCGCGCCGCCCCCTTCGCCTCGCTCCCCGAGTCGGCGTTCACCGCCGTGCTCGACATGCTCGCCGGCCGCTACCCCTCGGACGCCTTCGCCGAGCTCCGCCCGCGCGTGGTGTGGGACCGCGTCGCCGGTACGGTCACCGGCCGCCCCGGCGCGCAGCGCCTCGCCGTCACCTCCGGCGGCACCATCCCCGACCGGGGGCTCTTCGGCGTGTTCCTCGCGGGGGCCGACCCCAAGAAGGGCGGCGGCCGGGTCGGCGAGCTCGACGAGGAGATGGTCTACGAGTCCCGTGTCGGGGACGTCTTCACCCTCGGCACGAGTTCCTGGCGCATCGAGGACATCACCCGCGACCGGGTCCTGGTCTCGCCCGCCCCCGGTGTCCCGGGCAGGCTCCCCTTCTGGAAGGGCGACCAGCTCGGCCGCCCGCTCGAACTGGGCCGCGCGGTCGGCGCGTTCCTCCGCGAGGTCGGCTCCCTGCCCGAGGAGGACGCCCGGCTCCGGCTGGTGGCCGCCGGACTCGACGCCTGGGCCGCTGACAACGTGCTGTCGTACCTCGCCGAACAGCGCGAGGCGTGCGGCCACGTCCCGGACGACCGCACGATCGTCGTCGAGCGGTTCCGCGACGAGCTGGGTGACTGGCGGGTGGTCGTGCACTCGCCCTTCGGCGCACAGGTGCACGCCCCCTGGGCCCTCGCGCTCGGCGCCCGGCTCTCCGAGCGCTACGGCATGGACGCCCAGGTCATGCACGCCGACGACGGCATCGTGCTGCGTCTGCCCGACGCCGATCTGATGGGCCTGGACCTGCTCGACCAGGAACCCGCCCGGGCGGGCACGGCGTACGACTCCGAACAGGCGCCGGTGGGCGCGTCGGACGTCGCCTTCGACAAGGGCGAGGTCAACCAGATCGTCACCGACCAGGTCGGCGGCTCCGCGCTGTTCGCGGCCCGGTTCCGCGAGTGCGCCGCCCGCGCGCTGCTGCTGCCGCGCCGCAGCCCGGGAAAGCGCACCCCGCTGTGGCAGCAGCGTCAGCGCGCGGCGCAACTGCTGCAGGTGGCGAGCGAGTTCGGGTCCTTCCCGATCGTCCTGGAAGCGGTCCGCGAGTGTCTCCAGGACGTTTTCGACGTCCCTGGCCTCACCGAGCTGATGGGCGACATCGAGTCCCGCAGGGTACGGCTCGTCGAAGTCACGACACCCGAGCCGTCCCCCTTCGCCCGCTCCCTCCTGTTCGGCTATGTCGCCCAGTTCCTGTACGAGGGCGACTCGCCGCTCGCCGAGCGCCGGGCGGCCGCCCTGTCGCTGGACTCCCGTCTGCTGGCGGAACTGCTCGGCCAGGCCGAACTGCGCGAGCTCCTCGACGCCGAGGTACTGACCGAGCTGGAGCGCGAGCTCCAGTGGCTCACCGAGGACCGGCGCGTCAAGGACCCCGAGGGCGTCGCGGACCTGCTGCGCCTGCTGGGCCCGCTCACCGAGGCCGAGTTGGCCGAGCGGGGTGCCGCGCCGGAATGGGCCGGGGAGCTGGCGGCGGCCCGCCGCGCCATCCGGGTCCGGATCGCCGGCGCCGACCACTGGGCGGCGATCGAGGACGCCGGCCGGCTGCGCGACGCGCTGGGCACCGCGCTGCCCGTCGGCGTCCCGGAGGCCTTCACGGAGCCGGTCAAGGATCCGCTGGGCGACCTCCTCGCACGCTTCGCCCGCACACACGGCCCGTTCACCTCCACCATGGCCGCCGCCCGCTTCGGTCTCGGCACGGCGGTCACGGACGGGGCGCTGCAGCGCCTCGCCGCGGGCGGCCGGGTCGTGCAGGGCGAGTTCCACCCCGCGGGCATCGGGCAGGAGTGGTGCGACGCCGCGGTGCTGCGCCGACTGCGCCGCCGCTCCCTCGCGGCCCTGCGCCATGAGCTGGAGCCCGTACCGCCCGCCGCGCTCGCGCAGTTCCTTCCGCGGTGGCAGCACGTCGGCGGCGGGCACGGGCTGCGCGGCGTCGACGGACTGGTGCGTGCCGTGGAGCAGTTGCAGGGCGCTTCGGTCCCCGCCTCCGCCCTGGAGAGGCTGGTACTGCCCTCCCGGGTCTCCGGATACGCTCCCGCGATGCTCGACGAGCTCACCGCCGCCGGTGAGGTGGTCTGGGCGGGCGCCGGGGCGCTGCCCGGCAAGGACGGCTGGGTCTCGCTGTATCTCGCGGACGCGGCCCCCCTGCTCCTTCCTTCCCCGCACCCCCTGGAGACGACCGCGCTGCACCAGTCGGTCCTGGACGCGCTCTCCGGGGGCTACGGCCTGTTCTTCCGGCAGATCGCGGACCAGGTCCGCGCCACCACGCACCCCGACGCCACCGATCCCCAACTCGCCGACACCATCTGGGATCTGGCATGGTCCGGACGGCTCACGAACGACACGCTCGCCCCGATGCGCTCCCTGCTCGGCTCCGGCCGCACCGCGGGCTCCACGGCCCACCGCGCCAAGCGCACGGTCCCGCGCGGCCGTTACGGCTCCCTGACCGGCGGCGCCCGACCCCAGTCCCGTACCGGACCCCCGACCGTGGCCGGCCGCTGGTCACTGCTGCCCGCCCGTGAGGCCGACGCCACCGTGCGCGCCCACGCCCTGGCCCGCACCCTGCTCGACCGGCACGGTGTGGTGACCCGGGGCGCCGTCGCCGCCGAGGGCGTCGAGGGCGGCTTCTCCGCCGTGTACCGCATCCTGTCCGCCTTCGAGGACAGTGGTCAGGCGCGCCGCGGCTATGTGGTGGAGGGGCTCGGCGCCGCCCAGTTCGCGATGGACGGCGCGGTCGACCGGCTGCGCGCGGCGGCGAACGCACGCGACCGCGGCGAGGCCCTGACCGACCCGGACGCCTTCGGGAGCACGGACGGACCACCGTCCACGCCCCCCTTCCCCGGCGACCGCGGCCGCCCTGGTCCCTCCGGCGCTCCCGGCGCGACCGGAGGCCGCGGCCGTGCGAGCGCCCACGCCCCCGCCGACGGCCTCCCCGGCCCGGCGGCTTCCGCCGACCCCCCCGACGCCTCCGGCTTCTTCGAACTGCCCGAGCTGCCCGAGTTCCCCGGGTTCCCCGCAGGCTCGGGCTTCCCGGACGGTCCGGGTTCCGCCGGCTCCGACGACCACGGCTTCTCCGCCGACGGCGTCTTCCCCACGCTCCACGCCCGCCCCGCGGCCGACCGTGCCCCCTTCTCGCCGCACCACGCCCGCCCGCACCAGCGCCCAGCCGTCCAGGCAGTGGTCCTGGCCGCCGCCGACCCCGCGAACGCGTACGGCGCTGCCCTCTCCTGGCCGGAGCCGCCCACCGGCGCCGGACACAAGCCGGGACGCAAGGCGGGCTCCCTGGTCGTGCTCGTCGAGGGCGAGCTGACGCTCTACATGGAGCGCGGCGGCAAGACGCTGCTGGCCTGGCCGTCCGACCCGGAGGGCACGGTCACGGATGACGCGCGTCTCGGTGCGGCGGCCGAGGCCCTCTCCGCCGCGGCCCGCGCGGGCTCCCTCGGCACGGTCACGGTGGAGCGCGTGAACGGCGCCTCCGCCCTGACCTCCCCCATCGGCACACTGCTGGAAGGGGCGGGCTTCATCGCGACCCCCCGCGGACTGCGCCTGCGCGCCTGACCACCACGGCCCCTCCCCACCACACACCCGACCGCCCAACCGCCCCACACCCCACCCCGCGACCCACGCCCCCTCCCACGCAGTCCCCCGGCACCAGCACCAGACCCGACCCGCACCCGACCCGACCCGCACCCGAACGAGCACCCCCACACCCGAGCGTCCCGCCCACACCCGTGCCACCCTGGAACGCATGCCTGAAGGAGACACCGTCTGGCAGGCCGCGAGACGGCTGCACATCGCCCTCGCCGGCAAGGTGCTGACCCGCTCCGACCTACGGGTCCCCAGATTCGCCACCGCCGACCTCACCGGCCGCGCCGTCCTGGACGTCACACCGCGCGGCAAACACCTCCTGACCCGGATCGAAGGCGGCCTGACCCTCCACTCGCATCTGCGGATGGACGGCTCCTGGAAGGTGTACGCGCCCGGCCGGCGCTGGACCGGGGGCCCGGCCCACCAGATCCGGGCCATCCTCGGCACCGCCGACCTTACGGCCGTCGGCTACCGACTGCCCGTGCTGGAACTGCTGCGCACCACCGACGAGGACCGGGCCGTCGGCCATCTCGGCCCCGACCTCCTCGGCCCCGACTGGGACCCCGGCAAGGCCCTGGCAAACCTCCTGGCGGACCCCGGCCGTGCCCTCGGCGAGGCGCTGCTCGACCAGCGCAACCTCGCCGGGATCGGCAATGTCTACAAGAGCGAGCTCTGTTTCTTCCTCGGGGTCACCCCCTGGCTCCCCGTCGGTCAACTCCCCGACAACCGCTCCGCCCTGCTGCCGGTCCTCGCCAAGAGGCTCCTGGAGGCGAACCGCGAACGCCCGGACCGCATCACCACGGGCCGTCAGGACCAGCGCCTCTTCGTGTACGGGCGCGCGCCCCGCCCCTGTCTGCGCTGCGGCGCCCCGATCCGGCGCGCCGAGCAGGGCGACGGCTCCCGCGAACGCCCCACGTACTGGTGCCCGGCCTGCCAGTCGGGCCCCACGCCCGACCCCTCACCGCCACCCGGCTCCGCCCCGCCCCCCGGCCCAGCACACACGCCCACGCCCACCCCCACACCCGACACGGACACCGACCCCGCACCCGCACCCGCACCCGCACCCGCACCCGCACCGACGCCGCGCCACCCACCAGGCGCCTCCGCACACCCCAAAAGGACCTCCCGCCCTAACGATTGACGACCCGTCAGAAACACTCGTACCGTCCCCTCATGGCCGTGAAGGCGTACGACCTCACCGGACGCACCGCATTCGTCACCGGCGCCGCCGGCGGCATCGGCCGCGCGTCGGCCGTCCTGCTCGCGGAGGCGGGAGCCACCGTCCACTGCGCGGACCTGAACACGGAGGGGCTCCACGAGACGGCCGCACTCATCGAGGACGGCGGCGGCGCGGCCCACGTCCACACCCTCGACGTCACCGACCGCGCACGGCTCCGTCAGGCCGTCAGGTCCTGCCCGCGTCTCGACGTCATGGCGGCGGTGGCCGGGATCATGCACAGCAGCGAGGTGCTGGACACCCGGGACGAGGACCTCGACCGGGTTCTCGGCGTCAATTTCAAGGGGGTGCTCCACTCCTGCCGGGAAGCGGCCCTCCTCATGATCGAGCAGGGCATCCGCGGCAGCATCGTCACCATGGCGTCGGGCGCCGTGGACACCGGCGGGCGCGGACTGCTCTGCTACGGCGCCGCGAAGGCGGCGGTCGTGCAGCTGACGAAGACGCTGGCGACCGAGATAGGCCCGCACGGCATCCGCGTCAACGCGGTCGCGCCCGGCTGGACCCGTACGCCGATGACCGACCACCACGGGGAGGCCCAGGCCCACACCGAGGCGGTCATGGCCCGGCTGTCGCCCCTGGGCCGGGTCGGCGAGGCCGAGGACGTCGCCCATGCCGTGCTGTACCTGGCCTGCGACGCCTCGGCGTTCACGACGGGTCAGATCCTGCGCCCGAACGGCGGCGTCGCGATGCCGTGGTGAGCGCGCGCCGCCACCGCCCGCGTTCCCGCTCCGCCCCCGTGGCGGAGCGGGCCCGCGCGGTCTCCGGCTTCGGCACACAGTGCACCGGCAGCAGACTCAGCCCCCAGCCGCCGGCGACGACCGCCCCTTCCAGCGCACCCGCGTCGGGTACCAGCGCGAGCCGCAGCACCCCCCACCACCACAGCGCGCCGAGCACCAGCGCCACCCCCCAGCGCGCTATCCGCCCTGCCATGGTGCTCACCTCCAGCCCGAAGCTAGACCCGCGCCCTCACCCGTCGGCAGGGCGCACCGGCGGCACAGAGGCGCACCCCGGGCACATACGGAGCCGATCGCACCCGCCTCCACTCAGCCGTTCTCAGCCTGGAACATCCAGTGGTGTTTCTCCAGGTCGGCGGTGATCTGAATGAAGATGTCCTGGCTCACCGGATCGGCCTCGGCGGTGGACTCCACCCGGGCCCGCATCCGGGTGATCACGGCGCCCAGCGCGTTGACGAGGGTCCCCACGGCGTCGGTGTCCTTGACCCAGCCGTCCGGGGTCGCGCCGATGCCGCTGTCGGCGGCCACGGTCCGCGCCCGCCCGTCGGGCGGGACCCCCAGCGTCGAGGCGCGCTCGGCCACGGTGTCGGAGTGCAGCCGCGCGGTGTCCACGACCTCGTCGAGCTGGAGGTGGACGGACCGGAAGCGCGGCCCGACGACGTTCCAGTGGATCTGCTTCGCGACCAGCGAGAGATCGACCAGGTCGACCAGCGCTCCCTGCAGGGCCTCGGACACCGTCTTCAGGTCCGCGTCCGACAACGGGCTCTTCACGACGTACATCCGAATCCTCCGACTCTTCCGGCACGGCTCGATACGCCACAACCCCCTAACCATGACATAAACCCACAATTCGGGTCACTTGGAAAAAACGAAGGCCCCGGCCGGACCTGCTCCAGATCTCCCTGGAACAACCCCGGCCGGGGCCTTCGTACAAGCGTGCTCAGCTCATGGGCCTGAACTCGTGAGCATCAGGCGGCGACGACGTCGACCGCCTCGGCTGGCGCCTTGATCGTGACCCGTTCCGGTGGCACACCGGTGACCGACACGGAATTGAGCATCGGACGGCGCACCGGTGCGGGCACCGGGTCGGTGGCCGCTGCAGACTGTGCCAGCTCGGCGAGGGCGAGCTCGTCGCTCACTTCCCGCATGAGCTCGGACATCCGTACGTCCAGCGCGTCGCAGATGGCGGAGAGCAGCTCGGAGGATGCCTCCTTCTGCCCCCGCTCCACCTCGGAGAGATAGCCGAGTGAAACTCGGGCGGACGAGGAGACTTCGCGCAGAGTACGGCCCTGGCGCTGGCGCTGCCGACGCAGCACGTCACCCAGCAGGCGACGGAGCAGAATCATCGGTGGCTCCCTCCTCGGACCGCGTAGCCGCATCCTTCACGCCCCACCGTACCGCCTCGCGCCGCGGCCGTGCGGGGAGCGATGTCGTGTTCACTCAGGGCTGCAAACATCAAGTCCCCCCGTTCTGTTCCGTATCCTGTGCCCGCTCATTTCCGGTCTGTTCGCCCGCGAGCTCTCTCAGGAGCAGTGCGAGTACGCTGCGTACACTCTCCATACGGATTTCCGCGCGGTCACCGTTCAACCGCAGCCGGATCACTTTCCCGCTCCCGTTGGCGGGAAACGTCGCGCCGGAGGGGCCCTCGACGGCCACGAAGACCGTGCCGACGGGTTGTCCGTCCTGGGGGTCGGGGCCCGCGACGCCGGTGGTCGCGATTCCCCAGTCGGCGCCGAGGGCCTCGCGCACTCCGGCCGCCATCTGCGCCGCGACCTGCGGATCCACCGCCCCACGCTCGGCCAGCAGGGTGGCGTCGACGCCCAGCAGCCGGTGCTTGAGCTCGGTGGCGTACGCGGTCACCGAGCCCCGGAAGGCGCGGGAGGCGCCGGGCGTCGCGGTGATCTCCGCCGCCACCAGGCCGCCGGTCAGCGACTCGGCCACGGCGAGCGTCTCGCCCCTGACCGTGAGTAGTCGCAGCACCTCGGCGGCGCCCGGACTCACCGCTCCGCCTCCGCGGCGGCCGCCCGCCTCGCGGCGATGCCGTCCCTGCGCAGCACCATGGCCTGTCTCACGTAGTCGAGCCCGGTGACGACGGTCAGGACGACAGCGACGGCCATCACCCAGAACCTCAGGGTGGCCAGTCCGCCCGTCAGCGCGAGGACGTACATGCCGACCGCCGTGCCCTGCGCGAGGGTCTTCAGCTTGCCGCCGCGACTGGCCGGAATGACGCCGTAACGGATGACCACGAAGCGCAGCAGGGTGACGCCGAGCTCGCGCCCGAGGATCACGCACGTCACCCACCAGGGGAGATCACCCAGCGAGGACAGGCAGATCAGCGCCGAGCCCATGATCGCCTTGTCGGCGATCGGGTCGGCGATCTTCCCGAAGTCCGTGACCAGGTCGTACGTGCGCGCCAGGTGCCCGTCGAAGATGTCGGTGATCATGGCGACGGCGAAGGCGGCCCAGGCCCAGGCGCGCCAGACGGGGTCGTACCCGCCGTCGGCCAGCATCAGCGCCACGAAGCCCGGCACCAGGACGAGCCGGATCATGGTCAGGATGTTGGCGATGTTCCAGAGGCTGGCCTGGTTGACGGCCGCAGCGCCCAGCTTCCCGCCCCGCGCCGGCTTGGAGTCCCCCGGCACGCCGGGAGCGCCCGCCGTGCCTTTCGCGCTGGGGGAGCCGCCCGCCGCGGATGCCGGGACTCCGGTCATCTGCCCGCCTCCTCAGTGCCGGGGAGCGAACCCAGGAGCGGCTCGGCCACCAGGTCGACACCTTCCGTGCCGACCACCTTGGCTTCGACGATACGGCCGACGGTCAGACCCTCGCCGCTCGTGAACAGGACCTGTCCGTCCGTCTCGGGCGCCTGGTGAGCGGCGCGGCCGTACGCGCCGTCCTCCCCGCCGAGGGACTCCACCAGCACCTGCACGGTCTCGCCGACGCGTTCCTCCGCGCGCTGCGCGACCAGTTCCTCGGCGAGGCGGGACACCCGCGCGAGACGGTCCGCGACGACGTCCTCGTCCAGCTTGTTGTCGTACGTGGCCGCCTCCGTGCCCTCCTCGTCGGAGTACCCGAAGACACCGATCGCGTCGAGACGCGCGTGGGTGAGGAACCGCTCCAGCTCCGCGAGGTCGGCCTCGCTCTCGCCGGGGAAGCCCACGATGAAGTTCGAGCGCACGCCCGCCTGCGGGGCCTTGGAGCGGATCGTGTCGAGCAGCTCCAGGAAGCGGTCGGTGTCGCCGAAGCGGCGCATCGAGCGCAGCACGTCGGGCGCGGAGTGCTGGAAGGAGAGGTCGAAGTAGGGCGCGACGTTCGGTGTCGAGGTGAGGACGTCGATGAGCCCGGGGCGCATCTCGGCGGGCTGCAGATAGCTGACCCGCACCCGCTCGATCCCGTCGATCTCGGCCAGTTCGGGAAGCATCGTCTCCAGCAGCCGGATGTCCCCGAGGTCCTTGCCGTACGAGGTGTTGTTCTCGGAGACCAGCATGACCTCCTTGACGCCCTGCTCGGCCAGCCAGCGGGTCTCGTTCAGCACGTCGCTGGGGCGCCGGGAGATGAAGGAGCCGCGGAAGGAGGGGATGGCGCAGAAGGAGCAGCGCCGGTCGCAGCCGGAGGCCAGCTTGACCGAGGCGACCGGGGAGCCGCCGAGGCGGCGGCGCAGCGGAGCGCGGGGGCCGGACACCGGGGCCACGCCCTCGGGCAGGTCGGCGGGGGCGCCGTGGCCGGGGAGGGCCACCTCCTCGCCGGCGCTCTGGCGCTCGGCCGGGCTGATCGGCAGCAGCTTGCGCCGGTCGCGGGGGGTGTGCGAGGCGTGGATGCCGCCGTTCAGGATGGTCTGGAGGCGGTCGGAGATGTCCGCGTAGTCGTCGAAGCCGAGCACGCCGTCGGCCTCGGGGAGGGCCTGCGCGAGCTCCTTGCCGTACCGCTCGGCCATGCAGCCCACCGCCACGACGGCCTGGGTTCTGCCATGGCTCTTGAGATCGTTGGCTTCGAGGAGGGCGTCGACGGAGTCCTTCTTGGCGGCTTCGACGAAGCCGCAGGTGTTGACGACGGCGACATCCGCTTGCTCGGCGTCCTCCACGAGTTGCCAGCCGTCCGCCTCCAAGCGGCCTGCGAGCTCCTCCGAGTCCACCTCGTTACGGGCGCAGCCAAGGGTGACGAGTGCGACGGTACGGCGTTCAGGCATGGGCTCAAGACTACTTTGTCTCACTGACGGCCCACGTCGACGGGGTTGGCCGATCTTGGCCAACCCCGTCCCCGCCTGTTCCTTGAGCCCGTTATCCGACGACGGGGTCACCCTTGGTGTACGTCAGTCGCTCGACCTGACCCGACTGGAACTGGTCGTCGATCTTCTTGCCGTTCACGTACAACTGGATCGCACCCGCGTCGCCGAGGACGAGATCGATCTTCTGCTTGTCCTGGAAGGTCTGCGATTCACCCTTTTTGAGCAGTCCGTCGAAGAGCAGCCGGCCGTTGTGGTCCTTGGCGGAGATCCAGCTGCGCCCGTCGGGGGCGCTGACCTGCACGGTCACCTTGTCCTGCGGGGCGGCCGCGATGGCGCTGTCGGACGGGTCCGGCTTCGGGTCGGCGGGCTTGCTGATCTTGGGGCTCGCCGAGACGGGCGACTTGCTGGTGGTGGGGGTGGAGCCCTCGGCGACGTTGGACTTCGCGCCGTCGTCCGAGGTGCCCTTGATCGCGGTGAACCCGACGAAGCCGATCACGGCGACGATCGCCGCGACCATGGCAGCGGTCCAGTTCGGCCCGCGCCGCTCCGGACGGATACGTTCCGCCTCGAAGAGCGGGGCGGCCGGGGTCGGTGCGGGACGCCCGCCGTGTTCGGCGTCATAGCGTGCCAGCAGAGGGACCGGGTCGAGTTGTACGGCGCGGGCCAGGGTCCGGATGTGCCCGCGCGCGTAGACGTCACCGCCGCAGGGGCTGAAGTCGTCCTGTTCGATCGCGTGCACGATGGCGATGCGGACCCGGGTCGCGTTGCTCACGTCGTCGACGGTCAGGCCGGCCTCGATGCGGGCCAGCTGCAGGGCACGGCCGACCGAGGGACCTTCCTCATGGTGCTCTTCGAACGGGCGCTCGTCTTCGGGGATGTTGCCGTCAGGGGAGTTGCCGATGGACACGGGGGCGCCTTTCGAGCGTGTAGCCACCTGTGCTGGAGGTTCAGTTTAGGGGGGGTGCGAAAGGGTGGGGCAACCGGGCGGTAGGACTTTGTACGCCATCAGAACGGCCGGTCATCCTGATGCGGGACATGCACCTGTCCCCTTGCTCAGATTGACGTACGCCGTGGGGAAACGGTTGCCCTTCGCTTCCTCACAGCTGAGTCACGTTCGAATATCAACATGTCGTGTACCCCTGGTCCGGTGAGCGACGCGTCCCGGTTTCCCGGGGCCGCGCGGTCCGCGTCCGACTACGTTCCGGCTTCCCCGCGCATCACGGCGAGCACGCCGTCGAGTTCGTCGCCCTTCACCAGCACGTCGCGCGCCTTGGATCCCTCACTCGGCCCCACGATGCCGCGCGACTCCATGAGGTCCATCAGCCGGCCCGCCTTGGCGAAACCGACCCGCAGTTTGCGCTGGAGCATCGAGGTGGACCCGAACTGCGAGGTGACGACCAGTTCGGCCGCCGCGCACAGCAGGTCGAGGTCGTCGCCGATGTCCTCGTCGATCTCCTTCTTCTGTTTGGTGCCGACCGTGACGTCGTCCCTGAAGACCGGCGCCATCTGGTCCTTGCAGTGCTGCACGATGGCGGCGACCTCGTCCTCGGTGACGAACGCGCCCTGCATACGGGTCGGCTTGTTGGCGCCCATCGGCAGGAAGAGCCCGTCGCCCTTGCCGATCAGCTTCTCGGCGCCCGGCTGGTCGAGGATGACGCGGCTGTCGGCGAGCGAGGAGGTGGCGAAGGCGAGCCGCGACGGCACGTTCGCCTTGATCAGACCGGTGACGACGTCGACCGACGGCCGCTGGGTGGCGAGCACCAGGTGGATGCCGGCCGCGCGCGCGAGCTGTGTGATGCGGACGATCGCGTCCTCGACGTCGCGCGGCGCGACCATCATCAGGTCCGCGAGCTCGTCGACGATCACCAGGAGGTACGGATACGGCGTCAGCTCGCGCTCACTGCCCTCGGGCAGCTTCACCTTGCCGTTCCTGATGGCCTCGTTGAAGTCGTCGATGTGCCGGTAGCCGAACGCCGCGAGGTCGTCGTAGCGCAGGTCCATCTCCCGCACCACCCACTGCAGCGCCTCGGCGGCCCGCTTCGGATTGGTGATGATCGGCGTGATCAGGTGCGGGATGCCCTCGTACGCGGTCAGCTCGACCCGCTTGGGGTCCACGAGGACCATCCGGACGTCCTCGGGGGTCGCGCGGACCATCACGGACGTGATCAGGCAGTTGATGCACGAGGACTTGCCGGAACCGGTGGCACCGGCGACGAGCACGTGCGGCATCTTCGCCAGGTTGGCCATCACGTAGCCGCCCTCGACGTCCTTGCCGAGCGCGACGAGCATCGGGTGGTCGTCCTCGGCCGCGTCGGCGAGACGCAGCACGTCGCCGAGGTTGACCATCTCGCGGTCGGTGTTCGGGATCTCGATGCCGACCGCCGACTTGCCGGGGATCGGGCTGATGATCCGCACGTCGGGGCTGGCGACCGCGTACGCGATGTTCTTGGTGAGGGCGGTGATCCGCTCGACCTTCACGGCCGGGCCCAGCTCGACCTCGTAGCGGGTGACCGTCGGACCGCGGGTGAATCCGGTGACGGCGGCGTCGACCTTGAACTCCATGAACACGTTCTGGAGGGAGGCGACCACGGCGTCGTTGGCGGCGCTGCGGGTCTTGCCCGGCCCGCCGCGCTCCAGGAGGTCGAGGGACGGCAGGGAGTAGGTGATGTCGCCGGAGAGCTGGAGCTGCTCGGCGCGCGGGGGCAGGTCGCGGGGCGCGTCGGGCGCCGCCTTGGTGAGGTCGGGCACGACCCCGTCGGCGGCCAGGGTCTCCTGCCGGGGCCGCTTGGCTCCGGGGACCGCCTTGGCACGGGCGGCCGGAACCGGGGTCGTCTCCTCGTACCCGTCGCGTTCCGCCGTGACGCCCTGGGTGAGGTCGGCGACCAGCGGAGAGGGCGGCATGCCGTGCATCACGGCCCCGTCGAGCGCGGCGGCGGCCGCGGCGGCGACGTCCACGGCGTCCATGGGACGGTTCGGGTCGCGCCGGCCGCCCGCCCGCCGCGGACGGCCCTGGCGCCGGGTCAGCGCCTCCTCCTCGGCGCTGTCGGGGTCGTACCCGTCGGGCCCGGCCGGACGTCTGCGGGAACGCGCGGGGAGCGCCTCGCGCCACTGTTCGTCGTAGCGCTCGTCGTCCTCGCCGGCGAACTCCTCCTCCGGGTCGCCCTGGACGAGGCCGAGCCGCTGCCCGAGCAGTCGCAGCCGCTGCGGGATCGCGTTGACGGGCGTCGCCGTGACGACCAGCAGACCGAAGACCGTGAGCAGGACCAGGAGCGGTACGGCGAGGACGTCGCCCATGGTGTAGGTCAGCGGGGTGGACGCGCCCCAGCCGATGAGGCCGCCGGCGTCCCTTATCGCCTGCATGCCGTCGCTGCGCGCGGGCGCCCCGCAGGCGATGTGGACCTGCCCGAGCACGCCGATGACGAGCGCGGACAGACCGATCACGATGCGCCCGTTGGCCTCGGGCTGCTCGGGGTGCCGGATGAAGCGGACCGCGATGGCGGCGAGGAGTATCGGCACGAGCAGGTCGAGCCGGCCGAAGGCGCCGGTCACCAGCATCTCGACGAGGTCACCGACGGGTCCGCGCAGGTTCGACCAGGTGCCCGCCGCGACGATCAGCGCGAGACCGAGCAGCAGAAGCGCGACGCCGTCCTTGCGATGCGCCGGGTCGAGCCCCTTCGCGCCCCGCCCTATGCCGCGGAACATCGCTCCGACGGCATGCGCGAGACCGAGCCACACGGCGCGTACGAGCCTGTACACGCCCGCGGTCGGGCTGGGCGCCGGCGCGGGTACGGGCTTCTTCGCCGCGGCCTTCTTGGCGACCGCCTTCTTGGCGACCGCCTTTTTCGCGGGGGCCTTCTTCACCGGAGCCTTCGTCGGAGCGGCCGCCTTCTTCGCTGGCGGCTTCTTGGCTGCGGACTGACGTGAGGCCATGTGTGTGAGGTTACCGGTGGAGACGGGAAGGGACACGTGTGCCCACAGCTTCACCCGATCGTGTCGCCCTTGCCGCGGCGCGGAACTGACGCCGGATCACCGCACACCACTCCCCCGGGACACTCGTCCGCAGAACACCGTCCGGCGCGCTCGTCGCCCGGCACTCCCCGCCGGACGGGACCGGTCCGCGACGCGTCGCGTGTCCGGCCGGACGTCAGCTCTGCGAGGGAACCGACGCCGCCCCGCTGCCCGTGCCCGGCTCCAGGGCGTCCAGCGCCCGCCGCAGGCCCGTCAGTTTGCGTTCGAGATGAGCGGCGGTCGCCACCGCCGCCGCGTCCGCCGAGTCGTCGTCGAGCTGCTTGGACAGCGCCTCCGCCTGCTCCTCGACCGCCGCGAGGCGCGCCGAGAGTTCGGCGAGGAGACCGGCCGGCTCCTTGGCCGCGCCGAGCGGCGCCTTGCCGCCGCCCTCCAGCTGCAGCCGCAGCAGCGCGGCCTGCTCCCGCAGTTGGCAGTTCTTCATGTAGAGCTCGACGAAGACCGAGACCTTCGCGCGCAGCACCCACGGGTCGAACGGCTTGGAGATGTAGTCCACCGCGCCCGCCGCGTACCCGCGGAAGGTGTGGTGCGGACCGTGGTTGATCGCGGTGAGAAAGATGATCGGGATGTCCCGGGTCCGCTCTCGCCGCTTGATGTGCGCGGCGGTCTCGAAACCGTCCATACCCGGCATCTGCACGTCCAGCAGAATGACCGCGAAGTCGTCCGTGAGTAGTGCTTTGAGCGCTTCCTCCCCGGACGATGCCCGCACCAGTGTCTGATCGAGCGCGGAGAGGATCGCCTCCAGCGCCAGCAGATTCTCCGGCCGGTCATCGACCAGGAGGATCTTGGCCTTCTGCACCATGGCCCGCCCTCCTCGTCCCGGCAGTGCACCGGGCGCCGCCCCAGGGGACGGCTCCGTTGCGCCGTCCGTCCTTGTGCCGGTCATGGTAGCCGCACCCCGCCTGTCGCCACACCCTGTCACCGCGATGTCACTGTGCACGTAGCAGAAACGTAGCGGGAGACCAGAAGGTTCCCCGAATCCCGCGCTTCTACACGGCTTCGCCCGCAGCCGATGCCCGACGTCGGCCGTGCCATACCCGGCCGCCGCGCGCACGGCACGACGTCCGGGACGCGGCCACCGTACAGCGGACCGCACCCCACTCACTCCCCCCGCATCCACTGCTCCATCACGGAGAGCAGGTGATCGGGATCGACCGGCTTGGTGACGTAGTCGGACGCACCGGACTCGATGGCCTTCTCCCGGTCGCCCTTCATCGCCTTCGCCGTGAGCGCGATGATCGGCAGTCCGGCGAACTGCGGCATCCGTCGAATCGCCGTGGTCGTCGCGTAACCGTCCATCTCGGGCATCATGATGTCCATCAGGACGACCGTCACGTCGTCGTGCTGCTCCAGGACCTCGATCCCCTCACGGCCGTTCTCGGCGTACAGCACCGACAGACCGTGCTGCTCCAGGACGCTGGTCAGCGCGAACACGTTGCGGATGTCGTCGTCGACGATCAGCACCTTCTCGCCCTCGAACCGGATGCCCCCGCGCGGCTGCCCGGCCGGCTCCTGCTGCGCGGCGACCGGCCACTGCTCCTGGACCGGCCCCGACCCGTTCGGCTGCGCCGTCAGCCCCGGGCGCGACTCGGCCACCGGCAGCGCCCTGCGGCGCCTCCTGAAGAGCGCCGCGGGCCCGTTCTGGGTCTCCTGGTACGACTTCACCTCGGCCGGCGTCTCGATGTCCGCCCCGGACAGCTCCGCCTCGGATGCGAGCAGCTCCCCCGCCCCCAGCGCGGACGCCAGCTGCCCGTAGCCCTGCGGGGGCAGTTCGCTCGGGTGCAGCGGCAGGTACAGCGTGAACGTCGAGCCGCGTCCCGGCTCGCTCTGCGCGTGGATCTCACCGCCCAGCAGCCGCGCGATCTCCCGCGAGATGGACAGCCCCAGACCCGTACCGCCGTACTTCCTGCTCGTCGTACCGTCCGCCTGCTTGAACGCCTCGAAGATCACCCGCATCTTGCTCGCGGCGATCCCGATACCGGTGTCGGTCACGGAGAAGGCGATCAGGTCCGCGTCCGCGTCCCGCAGCGAACCCGCCTCCAGCAACTGCTCCCGGATGGCCACCGGCACATCGGCGCCGGCCGGCCGGATCACCAGCTCGACCGCCCCGGAATCGGTGAACTTCACCGCGTTGGAGAGCAGGTTGCGCAGCACCTGCAGGAGCCGCTGCTCGTCGGTGTGCAGCGTGGCGGGCAGCTCCGGCGACACCCGGACCGAGAAGTCGAGGCCCTTCTCCGCGGTCAGCGGACGGAACGTCGCCTCCACGTAGTCGACGAGCTGCACCAGCGCGATACGCGTCGGCGACACGTCCATCTTCCCGGCCTCGACCTTCGACAGGTCCAGGATGTCGTTGATCAGCTGGAGCAGGTCGGAACCCGCGCCGTGGATCGTCTCGGCGAACTCGACCTGCTTGGGGGTGAGGTTCGACTCCGCGTTGTCGGCGAGCAACTTGGCCAGGATCAGCAGGGAGTTGAGCGGCGTGCGCAGCTCGTGCGACATGTTCGCCAGGAACTCGCTCTTGTAGCGCATGGAGACCGCGAGTTGTTCGGCACGCTCCTCCAGGACCTGGCGGGCCTCCTCGATCTCGGTGTTCTTCACCTCGATGTCGCGGTTCTGCTGGGCCAACAGCTCGGCCTTGTCCTCCAGTTCCGCGTTGGAGTCCTGAAGGGCCTTCTGCCGGTTCTCCAGTTCCGCCGACCGCTCCCGCAGTTGCTCGGTCAGCTCCTGCGACTGCTTGAGCAGCACCTCCGTCTTCGTGTTGACGGAGATCGTGTTGACGCTCGTCGCGATCATCTCGGCGATCTGGTTCAGGAAGTCCTTCTGGATCTGCGTGAACGGCGTGAAGGAGGCCAGTTCGATGACACCGAGCACGGTCCCCTCGAAGAGCACCGGCAGGACGATGACCTGCGCCGGCGGCGCCTCACCGAGCCCGGAGGAGATCTTCAGATAGCCGCTCGGCGCGTTCTCCACCAGGATCGTGCGCTTCTCCTGCGCGGCCGTCCCGATGAGCGCCTCACCCGGCCGGAACGACGTCGGCATCGAGCCCATCGAGTAGCCGTACGACCCGAGCATCCGCAGCTCGTACGCCTCCTCGTCCTCGGCACTCGCGTCCCTCCCGTCGACCAGCGGCATCGACAGGAAGAACGCGCCGTGCTGCGCGGAGACGACCGGCGTCAGCTCGCTCATGATCAGCGAGGCCACGTCGTCGAGGTCCCGGCGCCCCTGCATCAGCGCGGAGATACGGGCCAGGTTGCCCTTGAGCCAGTCCTGCTCCTTGTTGGCGATGGTGGTGTCGCGCAGGTTCGCGATCATCTTGTTGATGTAGTCCTGGAGTTCCTGGATCTCGCCCGACGCGTCCACATCGATCTTCAGGTTCAGATCGCCCCGGGTCACCGCGGTCGCCACCCGCGCGATGGCACGCACCTGGCGGGTCAGGTTCCCGGCCATCTCGTTCACCGACTCGGTGAGGTCGCGCCAGGTGCCGTCGACGTCACGGACCCGCGCCTGACCGCCCAACTGCCCCTCGGTGCCCACCTCGCGGGCCACCCGGGTCACCTCCTCCGCGAAGGACGACAGCTGGTCGACCATCGTGTTGATGGTGGTCTTCAGTTCGAGGATCTCGCCCCGGGCGTCGATGTCGATCTTCTTGGTCAGGTCACCCTTGGCGATGGCCGTCGTGACCATCGCGATGTTGCGCACCTGGCCGGTCAGGTTGGACGCCATCCCGTTCACGGACTCGGTGAGGTCCTTCCACGTACCGGCCACTCCCGGCACGTGCGCCTGCCCGCCGAGGATCCCGTCCGTGCCCACCTCACGGGCCACCTTCGTGACCTGCTCGGCGAACGAACTCAGCGTCTTCACCATGGTGTTGAAGGTGTCGGCGAGCTGCGCGACCTCGCCGCGCGCCTCGATGGTCACCGTCCGGGTCAGGTCACCGTTGGCCACCGCCGCCGCCACCTGCGAGATGTTCCGCACCTGCATCGTGAGGTTGTACGCCATCAGGTTGACGTTGTCGCTCAGGTCCTTCCAGATGCCCGTGACCCCGGGCACCCGCGCCTGACCGCCCAGCTGCCCCTCGGTGCCCACCTCGCGGGCCACCCGGGTCACCTGCTCGGCGAACGACGACAGCTGATCGACCATCGTGTTGACGGTGGTGACCAGTTCGAGGATCTCGCCCTTGGCGTCGACGGTGATCTTCTTGGACAGGTCGCCCATGGCGACGGCGGTGGTCACCTCGGCGATGTTGCGCACCTGGATGGTCAGGTTGTTCGCCATGAAGTTCACGGACTGCGTGAGGTCCTTCCAGGTGCCCGAGACACCCTGCACCTCGGCCTGGCCGCCGAGCCGGCCCTCCGTACCCACCTCACGCGCCACCCGCGTCACCTGCTCGGCGAAGTTCGAGAGCTGGTCCACCATCGTGTTGAGGGTGTTCTTCAGCTCCAGGATCTCGCCGCGCGCGTCCACGTCGATCTTCTGCGACAGGTCACCCCGCGCCACCGCGGTCGCGACCTGCGCGATGTTGCGGACCTGCGCGGTCAGGTTCCCCGCCATGCCGTTCACGGAGTCCGTCAGGTCGCGCCACACACCCGCGACACCCGGCACCTGCGCCTGCCCGCCGAGCCGGCCCTCCGTACCCACCTCACGCGCCACCCGCGTCACCTGGTCCGCGAAGGCGGAGAGCTGGTCGACCATCGTGTTGATGGTGTTCTTCAGCTCCAGGATCTCGCCGCGCGCGTCCACGTCGATCTTCTGCGACAGGTCACCCCGCGCCACCGCCGTGGTGACCTGCGCGATCTGCCGGACCTGCGAAGTGAGGTTCCCCGCCATGAAGTTGACGGAGTCGGTCAGTTCCTTCCACGTACCGGACACGCCGTCCACCCGGGCCTGCCCGCCGAGCCGGCCCTCCGTACCCACGTCCCGGGCCATCCGCGTCACCTGGTCCGCGAACGACGACAGCTGGTCCACCATCGTGTTCACGGTGTTCTTCAGCTGGAGCATCTCACCGGACACGTCGACGGTGACCTTCTGCGACAGATCGCCGTTCGCGACCGCCGTCGTCACCTGCGCGATGTTGCGGACCTGACCGGTCAGGTTCCTGAAGGCCGTGTTGACCGAGTCCGTCAGGTCCTTCCACGTACCCGCCGCGCCCGGCACCTGCGCCTGGCCGCCCAGCTCACCCTCGACACCGATCTCCCGCGCCACCCGCGTGACCTCGTCACCGAACGACGACAGCTGGTCCACCATCGTGTTGACGGTGTTCTTCAGCTCCAGCATCTCGCCGGCGACCTCGACGCTGACCTTCTGCGACAGGTCACCGTTGGCCACGGCCGTGGTCACCGCGGCGATGTCCCGCACCTGGGTCGTCAGATTGCGGAAGACCGTGTTGACCGAGTCCGTCAGGTCCTTCCACGTACCCGCCGCGCCCGGCACGTTCGCCTGCCCGCCGAGCCGCCCCTCGCCGCCGACCTCGTTGGCCACCCGCGTGACCTCGTCCGCGAACGTCCGCAGCGTCTCCGTCATCTGGTTGATCGTCTCGGCGAGCTGGGCGACCTCACCGCGCGCCGACACGGTCACCTTCTGCGACAGGTCACCGCTCGCGACCGCCGTCGTCACCTGCGCGATCCCGCGCACCTGGGCCGTGAGGTTGCCGGCCATCAGGTTCACCGAATCGGTGAGGTCCTTCCACACGCCGGCCACACCGGGCACCTGCGCCTGACCACCGAGTTCACCCTCGGTGCCCACCTCGCGGGCGACCCGCGTCACCTCGGAGGAGAACGAGGAGAGCTGGTCCACCATCGTGTTGACGGTGTTCTTCAGTTCGAGCATCTCACCGGCCACGTGAACCGTGACCTTCCGGGACAGATCACCCTTGGCGACCGCCGTCGTGACGAGGGCGATGTCACGCACCTGCGCCGTCAGCCGGTACGCCATGGTGTTGACCGAGTCCGTGAGGTCCTTCCACGAACCGGACATACCGCGCACCCGGGCCTGCCCGCCCAGCTTGCCCTCGGTGCCCACCTCGCTGGCCACCCGGGTGACCTCGTCGGTGAACGTCGACAGCTGGTCGACCAGGTTGTTGACCGTGCGCCCGACCTTGAGGAACTCCCCGCGCAGCGGATGCCCGTTCCCGTCCGGCGCCTGCGCCCGCAACTCCATCCGGGGTGACAGATCACCCTCCGCAACCGCGGACAGCACCCGGCCGACCTCGGAGACGGGCCGTACGAGATCGTCGACGAGCGCGTTCGACGCGTCGATCGCCGCACCCCAGGAGCCCTCGCAGGCACCCGTCTCCAGCCGCTCCGTGAGCTTGCCCTCACGCCCGACCATCCGCCGCACCCGCGACAGCTCACCCGTCAGGTGAAGGTTGCGATCGGCCACCTCGTTGAAGACCGCGGCGATCTCCGACATCACGCCGTCGCCGGAGACCGTGAGGCGCTTGCGGAAATTGCCGTCCCGCATCGACACCAGAGCGGCCAGCAGCCTGTTCAGAGCCGCGGTGTCCACTTCCGTGGTGCCGTTGCGCGGCGCTCGCTGGCCACTGCTCGGGGACTGTCCGTCTTTTGCGCGCGTCTTAGTGCCCCGCGTCGCTGCGCCAGACTCCACTGTGTCCCTCCCGCAAGGGTCGACCATCACTGCTCGGCGTACTGGGGTACTGCTGCTCGGCGAACCGGAAGGCCCTCAACCTGCCGGGACCCTCCCACTGGAGCCTGCCCAGTGTTTCACCCCTGCTGAACCAGGCCATAACAGTTCGGCAGCTTCGCACATCGTCCGCACACGGTCCGGACCCCCGCCACAGGACCCTCCGGAGGGAAACAAGGCCCCCTCCGGGCGGAAACACTGGTGACCGGCATCCGCATGGACCGCGAAGGTAAGTAACCTTGCGTGTGGCTGTCCAGCCACACCGGTCCGTCCGGCCTGGACGGTGGCACGAGAACGAGCGGGCAGGCATCGGAGGGGCACCGCACCATGACCACCGGACTGCATCCTGGGGGACCGCCTCAGGATCCTCGGCCGACAGACGACCCCGCGCCGCCCCGGCAGGAGCGGGTCGGCCCGGCACCGCTGCACGCCGACAACCGGACGAGGAGTTCTGTGATCACCGCGCGCGCGGCCGCCAGTTTCGACCCCGTGGGACGATCGGTCGCGACCGCGCGTTCCTTCGTCCGCGACACACTCCAGGGCTGGGGCTTCGCCGACATCGTCGACGACGCCGTGGTCCTGACCAGCGAGCTGGTCACCAATGCCGTCGTGCACGCGGGCACCTCCGCCGACGTCCTGTGTCTGCGCAGCGACGAGGGCGTACGCATCGAGGTGGCGGACCGCTACCCAGAACGTGAGATTCCACTCCAGGCGTCCGCGGTGAACATGGGCAGCCCCGACCGCGAGGGCGGCCGCGGACTCCAGCTCTGCGCGGCACTGGCCGGTCACTGGGGTGTCGAGTACTCCCCCACCCACAAGCAGGTCTGGTTCCAGCTCGACCTCCCCGAGCGCCCGGTGGGCACCCGCACCGCGGGCCCCTCCCTCCCCGCCGAGCTCCTCCCGCTCGCCGACGGCCGGGTGCGCGTCGCGGTCGTCCAGATCGACCGCACCGCCGCCATCTCGGCGTGGAACGAGGACGCGGAGGACCTCTTCGGGTACGCCGCCGAGCAGGTCACCGGCAAGCCCCTGACCGACCTCGCGGCCTGGCCGCACACGCCGGGCACCAGCACCGGCATCGCCGAGGCCCTCCAGCTCTCGCGCTGGGAGGGCAGCTACGGCATCCGCGGCGCCAGCGGCCGCGTCATCGCCGTCTACGCCTCCCATCTCCGGGTCCGCGACACCGAGGGCGAGCCGTCGACCGTCTGCCTCCTCGTGCGCGACCACGAACGCGCCGTGCTGCAGACCCCGTTGCGCGCCTCAGCCACGGACACGACGACCAGCTCCGAGGGCCAGGCCACCGACCCCTTCGAGGTCTTCATCGGCTCCCCGGCCCCCGACGACCTGGACGGCCTCCTGCAGCGCACGGTGGAACGCGCCCGCGACATGCTCGACGGCGACTCCGCCTTCCTGCTCCTGGCCACCGACGACGAGACGGAGTTGGAGGTACGTGCCTCCACGGGCCTGCCCTCCGCCCGCCAGCGCTTCGCCCGCGTCCCCGTCGAGGCCGGCCCCGGCCGCTACGGCTCGGCCAGGATGCCGGCCGTCCACGAGGACCTGACGGTCGTCCCCGGTGCCGTCCCGCTGCTGGGCGGCACCGGCATGCGCTCGGTGGTCACGGTCCCGCTGAAGGTCGAGGGACGCCTGACCGGCTCCCTCGGAGTCGCGGCCGAATCGCCCGCGAGATACTCCAACGAGGAGGCGCTGCGCCTGCAGTTCGCCGCGGACCGGATCGCGCTGGCGGTGGAGTCGGCCCGGCTGGGCGAGCTGGAGCGTCTGCGCCGCGGCTCGCTCTCGTTCCTCGTGGAGGCCTCCGACCTCCTCGCCGGCACGCTCGACCGCGACCAGACCCTGGCCCTGATGGCCCAGATGACCGTCCCCACCCTGGCCACCTGGTGTGCCGTCTACACGATCGCCGACCAGGCCTCGGACCCGTTTCTCTCCTACGTCCTGCACGAGGACGAGGAGCGCATCGACGGCCTCAAGGCACTGCTGTCGAAGATCGCCCCGCCGGACCCGGTCCCCACCCCGGGCGCCCGGGTGTGGCCGGCCCCCGCGGCGGCGGCCCACCAGGCCGCGCTGCGCACCTCGATGCGCAGTCTGGGTCTCGGCGAACGCCCGCCGGTGAGTTCGGGCATCGGGACGACGCTGGCGACGGCCGCGGCCGTCGGCGGCGAGACCGTCGTCCTGCCGTTGGTGGCCCGCAACCGGGTCATCGGGATGCTGACGCTCGGCAAGCCGTCCGACGAGCACTTCCGGCAGGAGATCCTGGAGCTGGCGGAGGATCTCTCCCGAAGGGCCGCCCTGGCCCTCGACAACGCCCGCCTGTACTCGGAGCGCACGGCGATCAGCCAGTCCCTGCAGCGCAGCCTCCTGCCCCCGGAACTCCCTCATGTGGAGGGCGTCGAGGTCGAGGTCATCTACCGCGCGGCCGGCGAGGGCAACGAGGTGGGCGGCGACTTCTACGACCTGTTCCCGATCCGCGACGGCGCGTACGGCTTCGCCATCGGCGACGTCTGCGGTACGGGCCCGGAGGCGGCGGCGGTCACGGGCCTGGCCCGGCACGCGCTGCGGCTGCTGGCCCGGGAGGGTTTCGGCGGCCCGGCGGTCCTGGAGCGGCTGAACTCGGCGATCCTCGACGAGGGCGCCCGCAGCCGCTTCCTGACGCTGCTGTACGGCGAGTTGTGGCCGCAGGAGGACGGCAGCGCCGTCCTGAAGGTGGTCTGCGCCGGACATCCGCTGCCGCTCCGTCTGCGTCAGGACGGCACGGTGGAGGCCGCGGCCGAACCGCAGCCGCTCCTCGGCGTCATGGAGGACCTGGAGCTGTACGAGCAGACGGTCACCCTCGATCCGGGCGACGTGCTGCTGTGCGTGACGGACGGCGTCACCGAACGCCGTGAGGGCACCCGCATGTTGGGGGACGACGGTCTCGCGGACGTCCTCACCACGTGTACGGGTCTGACGGCGGGCGCGGTGGCCGCCCGCGTGATGCGCGCGGTGGAACGCTTCGCCTCCGACGCCCCGTCCGACGACATGGCGATCCTGGCGATGCGGGTCCCGGGCCTGCAGGTGGACTGAGCCCCCTCGGCACGCACAGAAAAGGCCCCGCCCGGAAGGGCGAGGCCTTTTCTGTCGTGGAGCCCCCCAACGGAATCGAACCGTTGACCTTCTCCTTACCATGGAGACGCTCTGCCGACTGAGCTAGGGGGGCCGGTCGCCTTGTCGGGGTTTCCCCCTCGGCGACGTAATAGATCATACCCCGAACAGAAGCGTGCTCCCAACCAGTCCTGTTGGCGCCCGTGCGGGAGTCGCGCCGGATTCAGAAGGCCGGCTGCAGGAGCCCGCCCAGCGCGTTGCAGGCGGAGACGATGCGCTGCATCTCCCGCTTCGTCAGGGACGCGTCCACCGGCAGGGCGAGTGTCTCGTCGGCGGCACGTTCGGTCTCCGGGAGGTACACGTCCCGCCGGAATCCGGGCATGCGGTGCACCGGTGTCTTCACGGGCACCCGGCACTCGACTCCGCGGGCCCGTACGGCTCGCGCGAAGGCGTCCCGGTCGGGCCGCCCGTTGCCGGGCACCCGCACCACGTACTGCTGGTAGGTGTGTCCGTCGCCGCCGGCCGGTGTACGTACTCCGCTCAGCCGCCCGTCGAGGTAGGCGGCCCGTTCCCGGCGCTGCGCGACGTCCTCGTACGGCGCCTCGCACTCGCCGAGTTCGAGGACGAGGAGTCCGTGCCGTTGTCCGAGGTCCCGCAGCCGCACCATGTCGGCGGTCCGTCCGAAGCGGTGGACGACGACGACGGCCGCGGACCGTGGGGTCACGGCCTCCTGGACGGCGCCGGCATCGAGGCAGTAGGTCGCCGGGTCTATGTCGGCGAAGACGGCCGACGCTCCGGCCTGGGTCACGGCCTCCGTGACCTCGACGTTGCCGAACGCCGACACGATGACCTCGTCACCGGTTCCGACGCCCGCGGCCCTGAGCATTGCAGCAGTACCCATGACGCGGATGCTGGTCGCGCAAAGTGAACGCAAAGTGACGCACAACAAAAAAGAGCTGGTCCCTGAACCGAAGTTCGGGGACCAGCTCTTTGAATATTTGTTCGGCGGCGTCCTACTCTCCCACAGGGTCCCCCCTGCAGTACCATCGGCGCTGTAAGGCTTAGCTTCCGGGTTCGGAATGTAACCGGGCGTTTCCCTCACGCTATGACCACCGAAACACTATGAAACACAACCGGAGCCACAGCCAAAACGGCTACGACGGTTGTTCGTGGTTTCAGAACCAACACAGTGGACGCGAGCAACTGAGGACAAGCCCTCGGCCTATTAGTACCGGTCACCTCCAGCGGTTACCCGCCTTCCAGATCCGGCCTATCAACCCAGTCGTCTACTGGGAGCCTTAACCCCTCAAAGGGGTGGGAATACTCATCTCGAAGCAGGCTTCCCGCTTAGATGCTTTCAGCGGTTATCCCTCCCGAACGTAGCCAACCAGCCATGCCCTTGGCAGGACAACTGGCACACCAGAGGTTCGTCCGTCCCGGTCCTCTCGTACTAGGGACAGCCCTTCTCAATATTCCTACGCGCACAGCGGATAGGGACCGAACTGTCTCACGACGTTCTAAACCCAGCTCGCGTACCGCTTTAATGGGCGAACAGCCCAACCCTTGGGACCGACTCCAGCCCCAGGATGCGACGAGCCGACATCGAGGTGCCAAACCATCCCGTCGATATGGACTCTTGGGGAAGATCAGCCTGTTATCCCCGGGGTACCTTTTATCCGTTGAGCGACGGCGCTTCCACAAGCCACCGCCGGATCACTAGTCCCGACTTTCGTCCCTGCTCGACCCGTCGGTCTCACAGTCAAGCTCCCTTGTGCACTTACACTCAACACCTGATTACCAACCAGGCTGAGGGAACCTTTGGGCGCCTCCGTTACTCTTTAGGAGGCAACCGCCCCAGTTAAACTACCCATCAGACACTGTCCCTGATCCGGATCACGGACCCAGGTTAGACATCCAGCACGACCAGACTGGTATTTCAACGACGACTCCACCCACACTGGCGTGCGAGCTTCAAAGTCTCCCAGCTATCCTACACAAGCCGAACCGAACACCAATATCAAACTGTAGTAAAGGTCCCGGGGTCTTTCCGTCCTGCTGCGCGAAACGAGCATCTTTACTCGTAGTGCAATTTCACCGGGCCTATGGTTGAGACAGTCGAGAAGTCGTTACGCCATTCGTGCAGGTCGGAACTTACCCGACAAGGAATTTCGCTACCTTAGGATGGTTATAGTTACCACCGCCGTTTACTGGCGCTTAAGTTCTCAGCTTCGCCACCCCGAAGAGTGACTAACCGGTCCCCTTAACGTTCCAGCACCGGGCAGGCGTCAGTCCGTATACATCGCCTTACGGCTTCGCACGGACCTGTGTTTTTAGTAAACAGTCGCTTCTCGCTGGTCTCTGCGGCCACCCCCAGCTCAGAGTGCAAGACTCATCACCGGTGATGGCCCCCCTTCTCCCGAAGTTACGGGGGCATTTTGCCGAGTTCCTTAACCATAGTTCACCCGAACGCCTCGGTATTCTCTACCTGACCACCTGAGTCGGTTTAGGGTACGGGCCGCCATGAAACTCGCTAGAGGCTTTTCTCGACAGCATAGGATCATCCACTTCACCACAATCGGCTCGGCATCAGGTCTCAGCCTCAATGTGTGACGGATTTACCTATCACACGGCCTACACCCTTACCCCGGGACAACCACCGCCCGGGATGGACTACCTTCCTGCGTCACCCCATCACTCACCTACTACAGGTCTGGTCCGTCGGCTCCACCACTCCCCTTCGCCCGAAGGCTCCAGGGCGGCTTCACGGACTTAGCATCGCCTGGTTCAATGTTTGACGCTTCACAGCGGGTACCGGAATATCAACCGGTTATCCATCGACTACGCCTGTCGGCCTCGCCTTAGGTCCCGACTTACCCTGGGCAGATCAGCTTGACCCAGGAACCCTTAGTCAATCGGCGCACACGTTTCTCACGTGTGTATCGCTACTCATGCCTGCATTCTCACTCGTGAACCGTCCACCACTGCCTTCCGGCGCGGCTTCACCCGGCACACGACGCTCCCCTACCCATCACAGCAGGCGTTGGCCCTATTGCTGCAATGACACGACTTCGGCGGTACGCTTGAGCCCCGCTACATTGTCGGCGCGGAATCACTAGACCAGTGAGCTATTACGCACTCTTTCAAGGGTGGCTGCTTCTAAGCCAACCTCCTGGTTGTCTGTGCGACTCCACATCCTTTCCCACTTAGCGTACGCTTAGGGGCCTTAGTCGATGCTCTGGGCTGTTTCCCTCTCGACCATGGAGCTTATCCCCCACAGTCTCACTGCCGCGCTCTCACTTACCGGCATTCGGAGTTTGGCTAAGGTCAGTAACCCGGTAGGGCCCATCGCCTATCCAGTGCTCTACCTCCGGCAAGAAACACACGACGCTGCACCTAAATGCATTTCGGGGAGAACCAGCTATCACGGAGTTTGATTGGCCTTTCACCCCTAACCACAGGTCATCCCCCAGGTTTTCAACCCTGGTGGGTTCGGTCCTCCACGACCTCTTACAGCCGCTTCAACCTGCCCATGGCTAGATCACTCCGCTTCGGGTCTTGAGCGCGCTACTAAATCGCCCTATTCGGACTCGCTTTCGCTACGGCTTCCCCACACGGGTTAACCTCGCAACACACCGCAAACTCGCAGGCTCATTCTTCAAAAGGCACGCAGTCACGAGATGGAAGCAAGCTTCCATCCGACGCTCCCACGGCTTGTAGGCACACGGTTTCAGGTACTATTTCACTCCGCTCCCGCGGTACTTTTCACCATTCCCTCACGGTACTATCCGCTATCGGTCACCAGGGAATATTTAGGCTTAGCGGGTGGTCCCGCCAGATTCACACGGGATTTCTCGGGCCCCGTGCTACTTGGGTGTTTCTCAAACGAGCCGCTGATGTTTCGACTACGGGGGTCTTACCCTCTACGCCGGACCTTTCGCATGTCCTTCGCCTACATCAACGGTTTCTGACTCGTCTCACGGCCGGCAGACCGTGAAAGAGAAATCCCACAACCCCACATACGCAACCCCTGCCGGGTCTCACACGCATATGGTTTGGCCTCATCCAGTTTCGCTCGCCACTACTCCCGGAATCACGGTTGTTTTCTCTTCCTGCGGGTACTGAGATGTTTCACTTCCCCGCGTTCCCTCCACATACCCTATGTGTTCAGGTATGGGTGACAGCCCATGACGACTGCCGGGTTTCCCCATTCGGAAACCCCCGGATCAAAGCCTGGTTGACGACTCCCCGGGGACTATCGTGGCCTCCCACGTCCTTCATCGGTTCCTGGTGCCAAGGCATCCACCGTGCGCCCTTAAAAACTTGGCCACAGATGCTCGCGTCCACTGTGCAGTTCTCAAACAACGACCAACCACCCATCACCCCCGGCTACAACCGGAGTTCACTGGGGCCGGCACTGAAGGCAGCCTTTCGGCCGTACCCTCAGACACCCAACAACGTGCCCGGCACACTCCCCGCTTCCCTCACCCGTTCCACGACCCGAAGGCCAGTACTAGGAGGAGAAGACGATCAAGTGTGCCGAATAATCAACGTTCCACCCATGAGCAACCAGCATCAGACATTCGCTGATGTACTGGCCTCTGACCTCACCCCGAAGGGATCGGTAAGAAGTGCTCCTTAGAAAGGAGGTGATCCAGCCGCACCTTCCGGTACGGCTACCTTGTTACGACTTCGTCCCAATCGCCAGTCCCACCTTCGACAGCTCCCTCCCACAAGGGGTTGGGCCACCGGCTTCGGGTGTTACCGACTTTCGTGACGTGACGGGCGGTGTGTACAAGGCCCGGGAACGTATTCACCGCAGCAATGCTGATCTGCGATTACTAGCAACTCCGACTTCATGGGGTCGAGTTGCAGACCCCAATCCGAACTGAGACAGGCTTTTTGAGATTCGCTCCGCCTCACGGCTTCGCAGCTCTTTGTACCTGCCATTGTAGCACGTGTGCAGCCCAAGACATAAGGGGCATGATGACTTGACGTCGTCCCCACCTTCCTCCGAGTTGACCCCGGCAGTCTCCTGTGAGTCCCCATCACCCCGAAGGGCATGCTGGCAACACAGAACAAGGGTTGCGCTCGTTGCGGGACTTAACCCAACATCTCACGACACGAGCTGACGACAGCCATGCACCACCTGTACACCGACCACAAGGGGGCGACCATCTCTGGCCGTTTCCGGTGTATGTCAAGCCTTGGTAAGGTTCTTCGCGTTGCGTCGAATTAAGCCACATGCTCCGCTGCTTGTGCGGGCCCCCGTCAATTCCTTTGAGTTTTAGCCTTGCGGCCGTACTCCCCAGGCGGGGAACTTAATGCGTTAGCTGCGGCACCGACGACGTGGAATGTCGCCAACACCTAGTTCCCACCGTTTACGGCGTGGACTACCAGGGTATCTAATCCTGTTCGCTCCCCACGCTTTCGCTCCTCAGCGTCAGTAATGGCCCAGAGATCCGCCTTCGCCACCGGTGTTCCTCCTGATATCTGCGCATTTCACCGCTACACCAGGAATTCCGATCTCCCCTACCACACTCTAGCTAGCCCGTATCGAATGCAGAACCGGGGTTAAGCCCCGGTCTTTCACACCCGACGTGACAAGCCGCCTACGAGCTCTTTACGCCCAATAATTCCGGACAACGCTTGCGCCCTACGTATTACCGCGGCTGCTGGCACGTAGTTAGCCGGCGCTTCTTCTGCAGGTACCGTCACTCTCGCTTCTTCCCTGCTGAAAGAGGTTTACAACCCGAAGGCCGTCATCCCTCACGCGGCGTCGCTGCATCAGGCTTTCGCCCATTGTGCAATATTCCCCACTGCTGCCTCCCGTAGGAGTCTGGGCCGTGTCTCAGTCCCAGTGTGGCCGGTCGCCCTCTCAGGCCGGCTACCCGTCGTCGCCTTGGTGAGCCACTACCTCACCAACAAGCTGATAGGCCGCGGGCTCATCCTTCACCGCCGGAGCTTTCAACCCACCCAGATGCCCAGGCAGGTATTATCCGGTATTAGACCCCGTTTCCAGGGCTTGTCCCAGAGTGAAGGGCAGATTGCCCACGTGTTACTCACCCGTTCGCCACTAATCCACCCCGAAGGGCTTCATCGTTCGACTTGCATGTGTTAAGCACGCCGCCAGCGTTCGTCCTGAGCCAGGATCAAACTCTCCGTGAATGCTTACCGGTAATCCGGCGAAACACACACGAGAGCGGAACCGGAAGAGGAATAATCCCCCGGTTCACAGCGTCCTCGCTGTGCGCCTGCCCCGAAAGGCAGGACTTTTTCAAAGGAACCTCGCCCCGACCGATCGGCCGGAGACGGGGTATCAACATATCTGGCGTTGATTTTTGGCACGCTGTTGAGTTCTCAAGGAACGGACGCTTCCTTTGTACTCACCCTCTCGGGCTTTCCTCCGGGCGCTTCCCTTCGGTCTTGCGTTTCCGACTCTATCAGACCGTTTCCGTATCCGATTTCCTCGGCGCTTTCCAGGTTCCCGCTCTCGCGTTTCCCTTTCCGGCGACTCCGACTTTATCAGAGATTCTGAGTCGGAATTTCCGCCCCCTCGGGGTGGTCCAGGCACACGTTTGTGCCGGGTTCCCGTTCAGGCGGAGCCGTAAACGTACTGGAGCGGGGCGCCTCGATGCAAATCGAGGCGCCCCGCTCCGGGTTGACGCATGTGAAGGAGGGTCAGACCTCGACGACGACCGGGAGGATCATCGGGCGCCGGCGGTAGTTGTCCGAGACCCACTTGCCCAGCGTGCGGCGGATGAGCTGCTGCATCTGGTGCGGCTCGACCACCCCGTCCTGCGCCGAGCGCTCGAGGACCTCCGTGACCCTCGGGACCACGTCCGCGAACGCGGAGTCCTCGATGCCCGAACCACGGGCGTGCACGTGCGGGCCACCGGTGATCTTGCCGGTACTGGAGTCCATCACCACGAAGACCGAGATGATGCCCTCGTCACCGAGGATCTTGCGGTCCTTCAGCGCGGGCTCGCCGACTCCGCCGACCGAGAGGCCGTCGACGTACACGTATCCCGCCTGGACCTTGCCGGAGATCTTGGCCTTGCCCCCGACCAGGTCGACGACGACGCCGTCCTCGGCGATGACGATCCGGTCGTGCGGCACTCCCGTGAGCGCGCCCAGTTCGGCGTTGGCGCGCAGGTGGCGCCATTCGCCGTGCACCGGCATCAGGTTCCGCGGCTTGCAGATGTTGTAGAAGTACAGCAGCTCGCCCGCGGAGGCGTGACCGGAGACGTGCACCTTCGCGTTGCCCTTGTGGACGACGTTGGCGCCCCAGCGGGTCAGCCCGTTGATGACGCGGTAGACCGCGTTCTCGTTGCCCGGGATGAGCGACGAGGCCAGGATCACCGTGTCGCCCTGGACGATGCGGATCTGGTGGTCGCGGTTGGCCATGCGTGACAGCGCGGCCATCGGCTCGCCCTGCGAGCCCGTGCAGACCAGGACGATCTCGTGGTCCGGGAGGTCGTCCAGCGTCTTCACGTCGACGACCAGGCCCGGCGGGACCTTCAGATAGCCCAGATCGCGCGCGATGCCCATGTTCCGGACCATCGAACGGCCCACGAAGGCGACCCGGCGGCCGTACTCGTGGGCGGCGTCCAGGATCTGCTGGATGCGGTGCACATGGCTGGCGAAGCTCGCCACGATGATGCGCTTGCTGGCTCCGGCGAAGACCTGGCGCAGCACGTTCGAGATGTCGCGCTCGGGCGGGACGAAGCCCGGGACCTCGGCGTTCGTGGAGTCCGAGAGGAGGAGGTCGATGCCTTCCTCGCTCAGACGCGCGAACGCATGCAGGTCCGTGAGGCGGCCGTCCAGCGGAAGCTGGTCCATCTTGAAGTCGCCCGTGTGCACGGCCATGCCGGCGGGGGTGCGGATGGCGACCGCGAGGGCGTCCGGGATGGAGTGGTTGACCGCCACGAACTCGCAGTCGAAGGGGCCGATGCGCTCACGGTGGCCCTCGGCGACCTCGAGCGTGTAGGGGCGGATGCGGTGCTCCTGCAGCTTCGCCTCGATGAGCGCGAGGGTCAGCTTGGAGCCGATCAGGGGGATGTCCGGCTTCTCACGCAGGAGGAACGGGACGCCGCCGATGTGGTCCTCGTGGCCGTGCGTGAGCACGATGCCCTCGATGTCGTCGAGGCGGTCCCTGATGGACGTGAAGTCCGGCAGGATCAGGTCGATTCCGGGCTGCTCCTCCTCGGGGAAGAGCACTCCGCAGTCGACGATCAGCAGACGGCCGTCGTATTCGAAGACGGTCATGTTCCGGCCGATTTCACCGAGGCCGCCGAGCGGGGTGACCCGCAGACCCCCCCGGGGAAGCTTGGGCGGCGGGCCGAGTTCAGGATGCGGATGACTCAAAAGACTCTCCTCACCACACACGCCACGTACCTGGCAAGGCACGTGGCGTGCATGACGTTCGTGCAGTAGCTGTTGTCTGTGTGGGGCGCAGGCCTCTGGCCTGCGTCGTCGTGCGTATTCAGTTGTGAAGTCCGTACTTAGAGCTGTACCCCGCCGGCAGCAAGATCGATCTTGAGCTGGGCGGTCTCCTCGGGTGACAGTTCGACCATCGGGGCGCGCAGCGGGCCCGCGGGCAGGCCCTGGAGGGTGAGCGCGGCCTTCGTCGTCATGACGCCCTGGGTGCGGAACATGCCGGTGAAGACCGGAAGCAGCTTCTGGTGGATCTCGGTGGCCTTCTGCACGTCGCCCGCGGTGTAGGCGTCGAGCATGGCGCGCAGCTCCGGGGTGACCACATGGCCGACGACGGAGACGAAGCCGACCGCGCCCACCGAGAGCAGCGGCAGGTTCAGCATGTCGTCGCCGGAGTACCAGGCGAGGCCGGAGCGGGCGATGGCCCAGCTGGCCCGGCCGAGGTCTCCCTTGGCGTCCTTGTTCGCGACGATGCGCGGGTGCGCGGCCAGGCGGACGATCGTCTCGGTGCTGATCGGTACGCCGCTGCGGCCCGGGATGTCGTAGAGCATCACGGGCAGTTCGGTCGCGTCGGCGATGGCCGAGAAGTGCCGGTACAGGCCCTCCTGCGGGGGCTTGTTGTAGTACGGCGTGACGGTCAGCAGGCCGTGCGCGCCGGCCTTCTCCGCGGCCCGGGCGAGCTCGATGCTGTGGTGGGTGTCGTTCGTGCCGACGCCCGCGACGACATGGGCGCGGTCGCCGACCGCCGCCAGCACGGCTCGTACGAGATCCGATTTCTCCGCGTCGCTGGTGGTCGGCGACTCGCCGGTGGTGCCGTTGACGATCAGGCCGTCGTTGCCCGCGTCCACCAGGTGGGTGGCTAGCCGCTGGGCACCGTCGAGGTCGAGTGCGCCGTCCGCCGTGAAGGGCGTGACCATGGCGGTGAGGACCCGTCCGAAGGGGGTCTGCGAAGTGGAGGTCGGAGCCATGGGTAACACGCTACTCGCTGCTCAGGGCGGGGTCTGCCCTCGGGGGACAGGACAAAGGACGACAAATGCGGAGCCCGGCACTGCCTGCTCGGGGGTTCAAGCAGTGCCGGGTCCGTTTGATCAGGCTAGATGAACTTCTCGAAATGCCGCAATACGGACACCTCGCTCGGCTGATCCGTACATCTGTGCCGGAAGGCGCACAGGCGCGCCCTACGGCGCCACGCGACCGTTGGCGTTGAAGGCCGCGTACGTGAGCGGCATGAGCTTCGCCCACTCGGCTTCCATCTTCTCGCCGACCATCTCGATCTCCCGCTGCGGGAAGGACGGGACCTTGGCGAGCTCGTGCTGGGTGCGCAGACCGAGGAAGTGCATCAGGGAGCGTGCGTTGCAGGTGGCGTACATCGACGAGAAGAGGCCGACCGGGAGGACGGCGCGGGCCACCTCACGGGCGACGCCGGCGGCGAGCATCTCCTGGTACGTCCGGTACGACGCGAGGTACGACTCCTCCATGGCGCCCGTGACGAGATCGCGCTGCTCCTCGGTGCCCTCGACGAACACGTACTTCCCGGGGCGGCCCTGCTGCACCAGCTTGCGCGACGCGTCCGGGACGTAGAAGACCGGCTGGAGCTCGCGGTACCGGCCGGACTCCTCGTTGTACGACCAGCCCACGCGGTGCCGCATGAACTCGCGGAAGACGAAGATCGGGGCGCTGATGAAGAACGTCATCGAGTTGTGCTCGAAGGGGCTGCCGTGCCGGTCCCTCATCAGGTAGTTGATCAACCCCTTCGAGCGCTCCGGGTCCTTGTCCATCTCGTCGAGGGACTGCTCCCCGACGGTGGAGACACGGGCGGCGAACAGCACGTCGGAGTCGGCCGCGGAGTGCTTGACCAGCTCGACGGAGACGTCGCTGCGGAGGTCGATCTTGAGATCGTCGGCGGGGGTTTCGGTCACGGTTCGGGGGGTCCTTCCCATCACAGCTCTTGACGCCGCCACTCTACGGGGCGTCGATACCGGGGCGTTCGGTCCTTGCCGCAATGAATTCGGCGAAACTGGGCACCATGGAGGGCGTTCGTACGTCTGTATCGGTGAAGGAGATTCCTTCGATACTCCAGAGGAGACGCAGTTCCCATGTTCCGTCGGCGCGAGCCCGTACCCTTCGCCTTCATCGCCGAAGCCGACACCTTCCGCAGCAACGTCACTCCCCCACCGCGTGAGCGGGCCTCCGCCGGCCAGATAGCCGGGCGCTGGCTCACCGGACTCACCCTCGCCGCCGGGCTCGTCGGGGCCCTGATCCTCGGCATGCCCGCCCTGTCGCAGGACCCGTCCCCGGCCCATACACAGCACTCCGAGGCCTCGGACGGCCGCTGACACTTCCGGACCCCCGAGGGTGGTGGGCGGGGACCCGGCTCGATAACCTCACCGGGCACACCCATGCGTGGATTGAGTGAGGATCAGTCGTGCCCCTGCCCTTCCTGACGGCGGACCGTGCTTTTGACGAGGCTGCGGACGATCACGCCCTGCCGTTCGACGACCGCGACCAATGGCGGCGTCCCTACCGGCCCGGGCCGTGGCGGGTGGGCCTGGCCGCGCTGATCCTGCTGCTCTCCGCCTATGTCCTCGTCGCCACCGTGATCACCGCGTTCGCCGGGAGCCGTTCCGGGGCCGTGGCCTGTCTGCTCGTCGCCGTGCTCGTCGTCCTGAGCGCCCTGCGGCTGCTGCGGATGGGCGTCTGGGTGAGCGCCCGGGGGCTGCGGCGCGTGGGCTTCCTCACGACCAGTACCGCGCCCTGGCAGCAGGTCGTCGCCGTGCGCACCGTCCAGCAGCCGGTGCGCTGGCTGGGGCTGCCGCGCACCGTGCAGGGTCAGGCGCTCGTCCTGGTGCGCAGGGACCGGGCCGCCGACGCCGTACCCCCGCTGCTGACCTCGCACAACTCCGACTTCCTGGCACGCACGGAGGCCTTCGACCGGGCGGCGGACGCCGTCGAGGTCTGGGCCGACGAGTACCGGATCGGCTGAGCCGCGTCCGACCACGCGCGAAGGGGCCGGTCCGCGTCGGGCGGACCGGCCCCTTCGCCGTGCCGTGGCCGAGGAGGAACCGCGGCGACGTGTCTCAGGCCTCCGCCGGAGACCTGCCCTCGCGCAGGGCGATCGCCCTCTGCATCGCCTTGCGGGCGCGCGGGGTGTCCCGGGCGTCGTGGTAGGCGACCGCGAGGCGGAACCAGTTGCGCCAGTCGTCGGGCGCGTCCTCGGTCTCGGCCTTGCGCCTGGCGAAGACCTCGTCGGCCGAGTCGCGGTCGATGCGCCCGCCCTCGGTGCGCCGCAGCTCGTCGACCGGCAGGCCGCCCTCCGCGTCGAGCTCGGCGGCGAGCCGGTTGGCCTTGCGTACGAACTGGGTGTTCTTCCAGAGGAACCAGACACCGATGACCGGCAGGATCAGCACCGCGATGCCGAAGGTGACGGTGATCAGGGTGCCGTTCTGGATGAGCAGCACCCCACGGCTGCCGACCAGGACGAAATAGACGACCAGGACGGCCGCCGTGACGGCGTAGGTGATCTTCGCGCGCATGTCTGCCAGGTGTCCGTGTCCGTCGGGATTCGTCGGGTTTTATCGGGGCCGTCGGGGTTCGTCGAGTCCGTGGGTCCCGCGTCCCTCGGCTCAGCCGAGGTCCAGGAAGTGCTCCAGGCCGAAGGTGAGGCCGGGTGTGCTCACCACGCGGCGGGCGCCGAGCAGGATGCCCGGCATGAAGCTGCTGTGGTGCAGTGAGTCGTGGCGCACGGTGAGGGTCTCGCCGTCGCCGCCGAGCAGGACCTCCTGGTGCGCGAGGAGACCGCGCAGCCGGACCGAGTGCACCCGGACGCCGTCGACGTCCGCACCGCGGGCGCCGTCCAGCGCGGTGGCCGTGGCGTCGGGCTGCGGGGCGCTGCCCGCCCGCTCCCGGGCCGCGGCGATGAGCTGGGCGGTGCGCGTGGCGGTGCCGCTGGGCGCGTCCACCTTGTTCGGGTGGTGCAGCTCGACGACCTCGACGGACTCGAAGTACGGCGCGGCGATCTCGGCGAACTTCATGGTCAGGACGGCGCCGATGGAGAAGTTCGGCGCGATGAGCACCCCGGTCTCCGGCGACTCGGCCAGTGACGTGGTGAGCTGTGCGAGGCGTTCGTCGGTCCAGCCCGTGGTCCCGACCACCGCGTGGATGCCGTTGCGGACGCAGAAGTCGAGGTTGGCCATCACCGAGTCCGGCGTGGTCAGCTCGACCGCCACCTGCGCGCCCGTGTCGACGAGCGTCTTCAGGCTGTCGCCCCGGCCCAGCGCGGCCACCAGCTCCATGTCCTCGGCGGCCTCGACGGCTCGTACCGCCTCGGCCCCGATCCGGCCCTTGGCACCGAGGACCGCCACGCGCAGCTTGCTCATTGCTTCGTTCCTAACAGAGACGGGATTTACGCGACCGCTTCGTGCAGGCGGGACGCCTGCTTGTCCTTGAGCGGACCGATGACCGACAGCGAGGGCCGCTGTCCCAGGATGTCGTGGGCGATCGAACGGACCTCGTCCGGGGTGACCGACGCTATCCGGGCCAGCATGTCGTCGACGGACATCTGCTCGCCCCAGCACAGCTCGCTCTTGCCGATACGGTTCATCAGCGCGCCGGTGTCCTCGAGGCCGAGGACGGTGGAGCCCTGGAGCTGGCCGATGGCGCGGCCGATCTCGTCGTCCGACAGTCCGTGCTCGGCGACGTGGTCGAGTTCGTCGCGGCAGATCTTGAGCACGTCGTGGACCTGGCTCGGCCGGCAGCCCGCGTACACCCCGAAGAGGCCGCAGTCGGCGAAGCCCGAGGTGTACGAGTACACGCTGTAGGCCAGACCGCGCTTCTCGCGGACCTCCTGGAACAGGCGGGAGGACATGCCGCCGCCGAGGGCGGTGTTGAGGACGCCCAGGGCCCAGCGGCGCTCGTCGGTGCGGGCGAGGCCCGGCATGCCGAGGACGACGTGGGCCTGCTCGGTCTTGCGGCCGAGCAGTTCGACGCGTCCCGCGGTGCGGATGGCCCGGCGGCCGTCGCGCGGGGCGATCGGCTCGGCGGCGGTCTCCCTCAGGGCGCCCGCCTTCTCGAAGGCGGCGCGGACCTGGCGGACGACCTTGTTGTGGTCGACGTTGCCCGCGCAGGCGACGACCAGGTGGGTCGGGTCGTAGTGCTTCTTGTAGAAGCGGCGGATGCGGTCCGCGCCGAGGCCGTTGACCGTGTCGACGGTGCCGAGGACCGGGCGGCCGAGGGGGGTGTCACCGAGCATGGTGTGCGCGAACAGGTCGTGCACACAGTCGCCCGGGTCGTCCTCCGTCATCGCGATCTCTTCGAGGATCACACCGCGCTCGGCGTCCACGTCGGCCTGCTCGATCAGCGAGCCGGTCAGCATGTCGCAGACCACGTCGATGGCGAGCGGGAGGTCGGTGTCGAGCACGCGTGCGTAGTAGCACGTGTACTCCTTGGCCGTGAACGCGTTCATCTCGCCGCCGACCGCGTCGATGGCGGACGAGATGTCCAGCGCGGACCTGCGGCTCGTGCCCTTGAAGAGCAGGTGCTCCAGGTAGTGGGTGGCGCCGTTCAGAGCCGGCGTCTCGTCGCGGGAGCCGACATGGGCCCAGATGCCGAAGGTCGCCGAGCGGACGGAGGGCAGCGTCTCGGTGACGATGCGCAGGCCGCCGGGGAGGGTGGTCTTGCGGACCGTACCAATGCCGTTCTCGCCCTTGATGAGGGTTTGGGTACGGGCGACGGCCCGCGCCTCCGAAGAGGTGCGGGCCGTCGTCGTGGAGCTACGAGACGTCACTGGTCGGTGTCGTCCTTCTTGTCGTCGTCGCCTTCGCCCTCGATCACGGGGATGAGGGAGAGCTTGCCGCGGGAGTCGATCTCGGCGATCTCGACCTGGACCTTCTGGCCCACCCCGAGGACGTCCTCGACGTTCTCCACACGCTTGCCGCCGGCGAGCTTGCGGATCTGCGAGATGTGCAGCAGACCGTCCTTGCCCGGCAGCAGCGACACGAACGCGCCGAAGGTCGTCGTCTTCACGACGGTGCCCAGGTAGCGCTCGCCGACCTCCGGCATGGTCGGGTTGGCGATGCCGTTGATCGTGGCGCGGGCGGCCTCGGCGGCCGGGCCGTCGGCGGCACCGATGTAGATGGTGCCGTCGTCCTCGATCGTGATCTCGGCGCCGGTGTCCTCCTGGATCTGGTTGATCATCTTGCCCTTGGGGCCGATGACCTCACCGATCTTGTCCACGGGGATCTTGACGGTGATGATCCGCGGGGCGTTCGGGGACATCTCGTCCGGCGTGTCGATCGCTTCCATCATCACGTCGAGGATGTGGAGGCGGGCGTCGCGGGCCTGCTTGAGGGCCGCGGCCAGCACGGAGGCCGGGATGCCGTCCAGCTTGGTGTCGAGCTGGAGGGCGGTGACGAACTCCTTGGTGCCGGCGACCTTGAAGTCCATGTCGCCGAAGGCGTCCTCCGCGCCGAGGATGTCGGTGAGGGCGACGTAGTGCGTCTGGCCGTCGATCTCCTGGGAGATCAGACCCATGGCGATACCGGCGACGGGGGCCTTGAGGGGCACACCCGCGTTCAGCAGCGACATGGTGGAGGCGCAGACCGAGCCCATGGACGTCGAGCCGTTGGAGCCGAGGGCCTCGGACACCTGACGGATCGCGTAGGGGAACTCCTCGCGGGTCGGCAGGACCGGCACGAGCGCGCGCTCGGCGAGCGCGCCGTGGCCGATCTCGCGGCGCTTCGGGGAGCCGACGCGGCCGGTCTCTCCGACGGAGTACGGCGGGAAGTTGTAGTTGTGCATGTAGCGCTTGCGGGTCACCGGGGAGAGGGTGTCCAGCTGCTGCTCCATACGGAGCATGTTGAGGGTGGTGACGCCCAGGATCTGGGTCTCGCCACGCTCGAACAGCGCGGAGCCGTGCACGCGCGGGATGGCCTCGACCTCGGCGGCGAGCGTACGGATGTCCGTGACGCCACGGCCGTCGATGCGGACCTTGTCCTTGATGACGCGCTCGCGGACCAGCTTCTTGGTCAGGGCGCGGTACGCGGCGGAGATCTCCTTCTCGCGGCCCTCGAACTGCGGGAGCAGCTTCTCGGCGGCGATCTCCTTGACGCGGTCCAGCTCGGCCTCGCGGTCCTGCTTGCCGGCGATGGTGAGCGCCTGGGCGAGCTCGCTCTTGACCGCGGCGGTGAGGGCCTCCAGGACGTCGTCCTGGTAGTCGAGGAAGATCGGGAACTCGGCGGTCGGCTTGGCGGCCTTCGCGGCGAGGTCCGACTGCGCCTTGCACAGGACCTTGATGAAGGGCTTCGCGGCGTCGAGGCCGGCGGCCACGACCTCCTCGGTCGGCGCCTCGGCGCCGCCCTTGACCAACTGGATCGTCTTGTCGGTGGCCTCGGCCTCGACCATCATGATCGCGACGTCGCCGTCCTCCAGGACGCGACCGGCGACGACCATGTCGAAGACGGCGTCCTCGAGCTCGGTGTGCGTCGGGAACGCGACCCACTGGCCGTTGATCAGCGCGACGCGGACGCCGCCGACCGGGCCGGAGAAGGGCAGACCGGCCAGCTGGGTGGACGCGGAGGCGGCGTTGATCGCCACGACGTCGTACAGGTGGTCGGGGTTGAGCGCCATGATCGTGGCGACGACCTGGATCTCGTTGCGCAGGCCCTTCTTGAAGGACGGGCGCAGCGGGCGGTCGATCAGGCGGCAGGTGAGGACGGCGTCCTCGGAGGGGCGTCCCTCACGGCGGAAGAAGCTGCCGGGGATCTTGCCGGCGGCGTACATCCGCTCCTCGACGTCCACCGTGAGGGGGAAGAAGTCGAGCTGGTCCTTGGGCTTCTTGGAAGCGCTGGTGGCCGACAGCACCATGGTGTCGTCGTCCAGGTACGCCACGGCGGAACCGGCGGCCTGCTTGGCCAGGCGGCCCGTCTCGAAGCGGATGGTGCGGGTGCCGAAGGAACCGTTGTCGATCACGGCCTCGGCGTAGTGGGTCTCGTTCTCCACTAGCGTTTTCTCCGATACTTTTCGTCTTTCGTCCCGTCCTGCCCGTGTGGCAGGGGGACGGTGGCGGAGAAGCGCTCCTTCTGGTGCGGGCCGGTCTTCGATCGAAGCACCCGGGGTCGCAATCTCCCGGGGGCCACTACCGAGGACCGGCGGCGGCGAGGTGCGCTTCTCCTCGTTCGTCAGTCATGACGGTCCCTACCCGGCGGGCGGGGCGTCGTCACGCTGTGTCGTGCGTGCGGTGTTCTTCGTGTCGGTACTGCCTCGTGCTACCACACTACAAAGCGTGGGTGACACTCCGCACGTAGAGGGCACGTACAGCAAAAGGAGCGGCTCCCAAGAGGTGGGAACCGCTCCCTTCACGGCGTCTTACTTGGCGCCGCCGGCCGCACCACGGCGGATGCCCAGGCGGTCGACCAGCGCACGGAAGCGCTGGATGTCCTTCTTGGCCAGGTACTGAAGCAGGCGGCGACGCTGGCCGACCAGGATCAGAAGACCACGGCGGGAGTGGTGGTCGTGCTTGTGGGTCTTGAGGTGCTCGGTCAGGTCCGAGATCCGGCGCGAGAGCATGGCGACCTGGACCTCGGGAGAGCCGGTGTCGCCCTCCTTCTGACCGAACTCGCTGATGATCTGCTTCTTCGTAGCGGCGTCGAGCGGCACGCGTACTCCTCGTAGTCTCATGTCTGCCACCGAGTGCCCCTGGTCGAATTCTCAGGGGGGCTTCCGTTACTCGGGAGGCGGGGATCCGCTGGGCGCGGCCTCCAGAGCGGCGCTCCGGGGGTGCGTACACAAACGGCCGTTACACAGGGTACCAGCCTGGCCGGACGCGTCCGTCCGGGTCCGCGAACCCCGCGGACGGCTCCGGTCCGGCCACTAGGGTGACGACAGAGGTCAACCGTACGTGGGGAAGGGGCCGTCCGAACATGGCCGAGGCAGCAGCGGACAGGGGCGTCGACGTCGGGGACGAGGACGTCAGGGCGCGCAAGGAGCGGGAGAGGGACGAGCTCTACGCGCTCGACATCTCGGGCGCCGAGTGGCAGAGCGCGCCGGGTACGGAGGAGCACGAGGAGCGGGTCGAGATCGCGTACCTGCCCGCGGGCGCGGTGGCCATGCGTTCGTCGCTCGACCCGGACACGGTCCTGCGCTACACGGAGGCGGAGTGGCGGGCCTTCGTGCTGGGGGCCCGGGACGGCGAGTTCGATCTGGAGCCGTCGCCGCACGAGGGCGGTCCCACGGCGGAGTAGCCCGCGCGGCCGGAGCAGACGGAACGACGGTGGGGGCGGTCGCCTGACGGGCGGCCGCCCCCACCGTCACGGTCCGGGCCGGTCCCCTGGCCGGTCGGGCACGTCAGCCGTCAGCCCGTCAGCCCGTCAGCCCGTCAGCCCGTCAGCCCGTCATCGAACGGGCCGTGCCGTAGACGTCGAAGACCGCGAGTGCCAGCGGGATCAGGGTGAGCAGCACGAAGCTCTCGGCGATCTCCAGGAAGCGGCCCCAGAACGGGGTGAGCCCTCCGCGCGGCAGGATCAGGCCGAGCGCCGTGACCAGCGCGGTCGCCGCCGCGATCGCCGCGACCAGCCAGACCGTACGGATGTCCAGGTCCGCGCGGTCCCCGGCGAGGGCGTCGCGCACCAGGGAGTGCGGCGGATGGAGTGCCAGGCCGAGACCCAGCAGGACGAGGGCGCCGAGGCCGGCGCCCAGGACCGGGGCGACCTGCGCGGTGTAGCGGAACAGGTGGGCGCGCATCAGGAGGGCGACGCCGGTGGCGAGGGCGAGCAGCCGGCCCCAGAGGTCGTCCGAGAAGCCGAGCACCGCCGAGGCGCCGACGGCGAGCAGCGCGCATCCGCCGACCAGGCCGACGAGGAGTTCGTGGCCGCGCCGGGTCTGTGCCTCGATGCGGTCGGCGTCGACCGGCTCCGGCGGGGCGGGCTCGGCGCCGTACGCGCTGCGCGGGGTGGCGTTCGGGGGGTCGAATCCGATCGGGATGCGGGCGAAGCGCATGGACATGCCCGGCAGGAAGGCCAAGGCCCCCACGGCGACCGGGGCGCAGAGCGCGGCGGTCTCGGTGGGCGTCCAGTGCGCGAGCAGTGCAACGAACTCGGTGACCAGGCCGACGCCGGAGGCGAACACGAAGGCGACGAACGGGCCGTCGCCGCGCGGCGAGCACAGCGTCAGGATCACCGAGGCGACCAGTACGGCGGCACAGGCCAGCAGGAACTGCAGCTTTCCGATGCCCTCGCCGTGCGCGACGGCGAGCAGGCCGGAGCCCGCGACGCCCACGTTCGGCAGGGCGCCGAGCCCGAGGGCGACCGCGGAGGCGCGGTCGTCGTAGATCCGGGCGCGGACCGCCGCGAGGACGACCAGGAGCACGCCGGTGACGCCCGCGAGGATGCCGGGCAGGCTGTGCATGTCGTGGCGGGGATCGGCGGTCCAGGTGACGAAGGCGAGCAGGGTCGGCAGGACGGCGCCGCCGACGAGCCCCGCGGCCCGCGTCAGGTCACCGCTCCACAGGCTGCGTTCCCGGGTCACCGCGGACGCGACGGCCTCGGAGACGTCGTCGAAGACGGCGGGCGGCAGCGACTCGGAGAAGGGGCGCAGGGTCAGGAGCTCACCGTCGAGGATCCGCTGGGCGGCGAAGGAGCGGGAACTGTCGAGGACGGTTCCGTCGCGGCGTACGAGGTGGTAGCCGACCGGGGCGCCCTCCGCGGGGCTCTGCTGGGAGAGCCGCAGGACCTCGGGGTAGATGTCGGCGACGGGGATGTCGTCGGGCAGCGCCACGTCGATACGGCTGTCCGGCGCGACGATGGTGACCCGGCAGAAGCCCAGGCCCGTGCCGCCCCCCTGGGGGGCTCCGGGACCCGGCCCGCCGGCTCCGGTGGTTGTCGCGGAGGCCGTCATGCTCACCTGCTGCTCCCCCTCAGTGATGGTCCTGCGTCTACGGTGTGAAGGTCCTGCGTCTCTTTGCTCCGCACACCGGGCCGGCCGCGCGGCCGGGCGACGGAAAGCGGCCCGTATGACCGGACCCCGGGCCCCACGCGCCTCCACATCGCGCGAAATGCCGTGATTCTCCAGCCCTGTTCACGTGTGCTCACGCGAACATCCGGCACCTTACCGCCCACCCGTCCCCTGTGGCCTCGGCGGGAAGTCAGTAGGATCGCGCGGCGGCCTGCGTCCGCCTGACACGGGGCGGCGGGCGGAAGACCCTGGGGCCGGCAAGGGAATTGGTGAGCAGTGAGCCAAATCATCGTCAAGCGCCCGCCCAGGGCGCTGCCGTCCGAAGTACCCACGGACGAGGTCGTCCTGCAGCCACCGCCGGAACTTCCGCGCGGGCACCAGGAGAGCGTCCTCATGCAGCTGCTGCCGACGCTCGGCATGGGCGGCTCGGTGGTCTTCTTCTTCACCAACGGGCAGCCGTTCATGAAGATCATGGGCATGGTGATGATCGCGTCGACGGTCGCCATGTCCATCGCGATGGTGGTGCGCTTCCGGCGCGGCTCCCAGGGGCAGTTGGCGGACCTTCGCCGCGACTACCTCGGCTATCTGTCGCAGACCCGGCGGGCCGCCCTGGACACGGCGCGTGCGCAGCGCGACGCCCAGTACTACCAGCACCCCTCCCCCGAGCAGCTGTGGGCGCTGGTCGCCGAGGGCAGCCGGGTGTGGGAACGGCGACCGGGTGACGAGGACTTCGCCCAGGTGCGCGTCGGTCTCGGCCCGCAGTCGCTGGCGACCCCGCTGGTCTCCCCCGACACCGGGCCGGTCGAGCAGTTGGAGCCGCTGACCGCGGGGGCCATGCAGCGTTTCGTGGCCACCCACAGTGTCCTGGACGCCCTGCCGATGGCGGTCTCGCTGCGGGCTTTCTACCACGTGACGATCAGCGGTGACCCGGGCTCCGTACGGGCCTCGGCGCGCGCCCTGACCGGTTCGCTGGCCTCGCTGCACTCGCCCGAGGACCTGTTGATCGTGGTCGCGGCCGGGCGCGAGGAGCTGCCGCACTGGGAGTGGGCGAAGTGGCTGCCGCACGCGCAGGCGGCCGGCGCGGTGGACGGCGCGGGCAGCCGCCGGCTGATCGGCGCCGACACCAGGGAGCTGGAGGATCTGCTGGCGACCCGGCTGACCGGGCGCCCGCGCTTCCACCCGGGCGCGACCCCGCTGCCCGACGAGCCCCACATCGTCTTCGTGCTCGACGGCCTGTCGCTGCCGCCGGACTCCGTGCTGGCCACCGTGGAGGGCCTGCAGGGCGTGACGGTCGTCGAGGTGGTGCCCGGTGAACTCTCCGGAGCCCGCGGCGACCTCTCCGTCGTCGTGCAGCCGCACGCGCTGCACCTGGAGTCGGGGCACGGTCTCGTCTACGAGGGAACGCCGGACGTCCTCTCGTACGAGTCCGCGGAGGCGCTGGCGCGGCAACTGGCGCCGCTGCGCATGGCATCGGGCGGGGACGACGACGAACCGCTGCTCGCCAACTTGGAGTTCACGGATCTGCTGAGCCTCGGTGACGCGGCCTCGGTGGACACCAAGCGCACCTGGCGGCCGCGTTCGCTCGCCGAGCGGCTGCGGGTGCCGATCGGTGTCGGCGAGGACGGCCGGCCGGTGATGCTGGACCTCAAGGAGGCCGCGCAGGAGGGCATGGGGCCGCACGGACTGTGCGTGGGCGCGACGGGTTCCGGCAAGTCGGAGCTGCTGCGCACCCTGGTGCTCGGTCTCGCGGTGACGCACTCCTCCGAGACACTGAACTTCGTCCTCGCGGACTTCAAGGGCGGTGCCACCTTCGCGGGGATGGCGCAGATGCCGCACGTCGCGGCCGTCATCACCAACCTGGCGGACGACCTGACGCTGGTCGACCGCATGGGCGACTCCATCCGCGGCGAGCTCAACCGCCGCCAGGAGATGCTGCGCGACGCGGGCAACTACGCGAACATCCACGACTACGAGAAGGCGCGTGCCGCGGGCGCCGCCCTCCAGCCGATCCCCTCGCTCGTCCTGGTCATCGACGAGTTCAGCGAACTGCTCACCGCCAAGCCCGACTTCATCGAGATGTTCGTGCAGATCGGCCGCATCGGCCGGTCGCTCGGCGTGCATCTGCTGCTGGCCTCGCAGCGTCTGGAGGAGGGCCGGCTGCGCGGTCTGGAGACCTATCTGTCGTACCGGGTCGGCCTGCGTACGTTCTCCGCCGCCGAGTCCCGGGCGGCGCTGGGCGTCCCCGACGCCTACGAGCTGCCCAACGTGCCCGGCTCCGGATTCCTGAAGTTCGGCACCGACGAGATGGTGCGCTTCAAGGCCGCGTACGTCTCCGGGGTGTACCGGACGGGTCCGGCGCAGGCCGCGCTCGGCGGGGCGCTGCCGGTGGACCGGCGGCCCGTGCTGTTCACGGCGGCGGAGGTGCCGGTGCAGTACGTGGCCGTGCCCCAGCAGCGCCCGGCGGCGACGGCGGAGACGGACGACGCCCTCGCCGACACCGTGCTCGACGTGATCGTGCGCCGGCTGGAGGCGCAGGGCCCGGCCGCCCACCAGGTGTGGCTGCCGCCGCTGGACAGCCCGCCGTCGCTGGACGGCCTGCTGCCGGGGCTGGCGGCCGTGCCGGGGCGCGGGCTCACCCAGCCCGGCTACGAGGGCGCGGGGCGGCTCGTCGTGCCCGTCGGGCTCGTCGACAAGCCGTACGAGCAGCGCCGCGACCCGCTGTGGGTGGACTTCTCGGGCGCCGCCGGCCATATGCAGATCATCGGCGGCCCGCAGTCGGGCAAGTCGACGCTGCTGCGCTCGCTGATCGCCTCCTTCGCCCTCACCCACACCCCGCACGAGGTGCAGTTCTACGGCCTCGACTTCGGCGGCGGCGGTCTCGCCGCGGTCGCCGGGCTCCCGCACGTCGGCGGTGTCGCCTCGCGCCTGGACCCGGAGAAAGTGCGGCGCACGGTCGCCGAGGTGTACGGCGTCATGACCCGGCGCGAGGAGTACTTCCGCTCCTCCGGGATCTCCTCGATCGCGGAGTTCCGCACGAAGCGGGCGCGCGGCGGGATCTCCGTGGCCGACCAGCCGTGGGGGGACGTCTTCCTGGTCATCGACGGCTGGGGGAACTTCCGTGGCGACTACGAGGCGGCGGAGGGCGTCGTCCTGGACATCGCCGCGCGCGGACTCGGCTACGGCATCCACCTGGTGCTGACCGCGTCCCGGTCGATGGAGGTCCGGGCGAACCTCAAGGACCACCTGATGAACCGCCTGGAGCTGCGGCTCGGCGACACCATGGACTCCGAGCTGGACCGCAAGGTGGCGGCGAACGTGCCGACCGGGGTGCCGGGACGCGGCCAGTCGCCGCAGAAGCTGCACTTCATGGGGGCCGTACCGCGGATCGACGGTCTGACCTCCGACACGGATCTCGCCGACGCGACGGCCGCGCTGGCGACGGAGGTCTCCCGGCACTGGGAGGCGCCGGGCGCACCCGAAGTGCGGCTGCTGCCTCGTGAGTTGCCGTCGGAGCAGCTGCCGACGGGGAACAGCTTCCCGCGCCGGGGCGTCGCCTTCGCGTTCGACGAGGACAACCTCGAACCCGTCTACGTCGACTTCGAGCAGGACCCGTTCTTCCTCGTCTACGGCGAGAGCGAGTCCGGCAAGTCGAACCTGCTGCGGCTGCTGATCAAGCAACTCACCGAGCGCTATCCGGGCGACGACTGCAAGTTCTTCGTCGTCGACAACCGGCGCTCGCTGCTGGACGTCACGCCCGCCACGCACCTCGCCGAGTACATCCCCATGTCCAACGCGATGGACCATCACATGGCGGCGCTGGTGGACCTGATGCAGCGCCGCACGCCCACGGCGGAGGTCACCGCGCAGCAGCTGCGGGAGCGGAGCTGGTGGCGGGGGCCGACGGTGTACGTCGTCATCGACGACTACGACCTCGTCTCCACGTCCAGCGGCAACCCGCTGAGCGGGCTGACGGAACTGCTGCCGTTCGCGCGAGACGTGGGCGTGCGGTTCATCATCGCCCGTTCCACGGCGGGCGCGGGGCGTGCCTCGTACGAGCCCTTCATGCAGCGGATGAAGGAGCTGGGCGCGCAGGGTGTGGTGCTCGCCGGTGATCCGGGCGAGGGTGACGTCCTCGGCGGGGTGCGGCCCCGGCCGATGCCCGCGGGGCGGGGCGTGTTCGTGTCACGGCGGCGGGGGAAGCCGTTGGTGCAGACGGGGCTGGTACCGGAGGGGACGTACTGACCCGCGGCGCGGGCGGGACGGGGTGAGCCGGCACGGCGGCGGCTCGCCCCGGCCCGGCATCCTGCCGGGCACGGGTACGGGCCCGGGCACGGCGCGGGTACGCGACGGGGTGGGCACCTCCCGTGCGTGCCCACCCCGGTCGTCCGTGCCCTCGGGTCCTACTGGAAGTAGCTGGCTCCCTTGAGGTCGCCGCCCCGGTAGTCACCGCCGGCCTGGTGGACCTTCTGCGAGATGGACAGCAGCGCCTGGTGCACGGCGGTGGCGTGGTTGTCCCACTCCTTCGACTGCGCCTGAAACGCGTCGTAGGCCTCGCCGCCCCAGCCCTCCGCCGCGTCGAGAACGGCCTGCTTGAGCGCCCCGAGGTCTTCCTCGAGCTTCTTGGCCTGGTTGCCGAGTTCCGTGGTGAGCGCGTCCAGGGTGCCGTACTTGACGGCGAGGTCCTGGTAGTGGACGCCGGACATGTTTCCTCATCTCCTTGACGATCGGGGACGGACCTTCGCGGTCCGGGGGACGGTGCGGTCCGGTGCGGTCAGTAGCTGTTGAGCGCCGAGGTCTTGCCGCCGAGGTCCACCTGGATGTTGGAGATCGTCGAGTGGAGTTCGTCCTCGAGCTTGATCTTGTCCGACTTGGTGAGGTGCAGGTTCTCGAGGAACCGGTCGAGCATCCGGCCGATCTGCGCCATGTTGTCGTTGATCTCGGTCTGCTTCTTGTTGAAGGCGTTGGCGCCGACGCCCGTCCAGCTGGCCTCGATCATGTCGATGGTCCCCTGGAGGGCGGCGAGCTGCTTCTTGATGGACTCGTACCGGTCCAGGACGTTCGTCTGGAGCTTCTGTACCCGGTCGTCGTCGAACTTGCGGCCGTCGGCCATGTCCGCACTCCCTTTCGTGGGTTGTGGTTCGTCTTCCTTGCGCGCACGTCACCGAGTGGTCCGGACGTGCGAGGTGGTCATGCGCGGCGCCGTGAACGGATCACCGCGAAGGCGCCGCCCGCGACCACCAGCACGGCCGCGGCACCGGCGAGCGGCCCCCAGGGGGTGCCGCCGGACGACTCGGCGCTCGATCCTGCCGCCGAAGTCCGGTCGCCGGTGGTGGTTTTCGGGGGCTGTGACGCGGTTGACGCGGCGGCGGAGGGAGAGGCGCCGGTCACGCCCGTCCCGTTCTCGTAACTGAGCGGGTCGGTCTTGGCCGGGCCGGGGTCGATGCCGGTGTTCTCCAGCACCTTGCGGGGCCGGATGAGGCCGTATCCGAGGTAGTTGCTCGGCTCGTTCTTCGGCCAGTCGCGTCCCGCGGTGTCTATGAGACTCCCGAGGACCTGGTTGGCCGTCCAGTCGGGGTGGGCGGACCAGACAAGGGCGGCGGAGGCGGAGGTGATGGCGGTGGACATACTCGTTCCCACGCCGGGGCAGTACGACTTGAACGTCGCGTCGCACCAGGTGGGCACGTCGAGGCCGGGGGCCGCGAGATCGACGTAGTTGCCGTGCTCCGAGAACTTCCCGACCTTTCCGGTCTTGTCCGCGGCGGCGACTCCTACGACGAACGGGTAGCCGGCCGGATAGCCGATGGAGTTCTTCGTCTCCGCTTCGTTGCCGACGCTGGAGAACATCAACTTGCCCTTCGACTGCGCGTACTTGATCGCCGCCTCGTCGTCGGGGTCGAAGTACGGACCACCGAACGACATACTGATGATCTTCGCGTCGGTGTCGGCAGCAGCCCTGATCGCTTCTGCCGCGCTCGGGGTGTTCTTTTTCTCGGCCGGGCTCTTCAGACCCTTGAACGCGATCCGGTAGGGGACGATCTTCGCCCCGGGTGCGAGGCCTTTCAGGCCACCTCCGGCGCCCGTACCGGCGATCAGTTCCGCCATGCTGGTCCCGTGACCGTCGTAGTCCTGGGTGACGTGGTAGGAGACCGATTTCGGAACCTCGTCGGCGAGCACCTGCCCCTTCAGGGAGGGGGTCCCGGCGTTGACGCCCGAGTCGATGACGGCGACCTTCACCCCCTTGCCCGTGCTCACCTTCCACATCTCGTCGGCCTTCATCGCCGTCAGGTACCACTGCTGGGACTGGACGTCGTCGGCCGCCGCGCCCGGCGCCAGTCCGGCCGACAGAACGGTCAAAGCGCCGAGCGCCGAGCCCACGGCGGACACCCTTCTGCCGTTTCGCCCGGCGAAGGGTCCTGTCCACGCACCGCGTCGGCTGATCCCTGACAACATGCCTGTGTGTGTCCTCGCTCGTATCCGGTCGGTCGGTCAGTCGGTCGGCGGCACGTCGCGCCGCTCGTCACCGCGCGGACGCTTCTTGTCCTCGGTCGATTCCTCACGGCGTGAGCCGTTCCTGCGCCGTGCCCGGTCGGAGCCCTGTTTGTCCGCCGCGCCCCGGGCCAGACCGGCGCCGCCGGAGGTGAATCCGTTGTTCCTGGTGCCGGAGGTACGGCTCTTGGGCTCGCCGACGACCCCGTCCGGATTGCCGGTGCTCCGGCGGGCCTGCTGTCGGCCGCCGCCACCCGTCGCAGAGCTCGGCGCACCGATCACCCCCCGCTGACCGGGCCGTTCGCCCGTCGTACGGGATCCGGTCTGGCCCTCGGCGCCGATGACCGTGCCGCGCGGCACTCTGGGGCCGGTCTTGCCCGGTGTCTCGTTCGCGGTGGGCCTCCCTCCGACGACTCCACCGGTCCGTGCCGCGCCCGCGGGACCGGCGCCACCGGTACGTCCCACTCCCGTCGGCCCGGCACCGCCGGTACGCCCCAGGGTGCCGGCGGACCGCGGCATCCCGCCCGTCACGCTCCGCCCCATCGGTGACTTGGCGGTCGGCGTGACCCCGCGGGCACCTGTCTGACCGGTCGCTGCGGCTCGTCCCACGGGGCCCACCGGACCGCGTGCCGCGCCCCCTGCGGAGGTGCCCCCCGGAGTGCTCACACGGCCCTGCGGCGAGGTGGGCGTCCTGCCGACCGGAGCTCCGCCGAGTCCGGCCGCACGGCCCACCGGGCCGCCGAACGGAGGAACCGGCGCACTCCCGAAAGGCGGCACCGTGCCCGCCGGGGTGCCGCCGGGACCGGCCGACGACGGCGGCATGCCGACCACAGGCTTCGTGGCCTCCTGCGGGAGTGTCCCCGCGGTGTCGATCTCCGTCCCCACGTCCTTCCCGTCGTCCGGGTGAGTGACGGAGTCGACCACTTGGTGGGAGGCGGGCGGTGCGTCGTGCACGGGCGTGTGCGCCGCCACGGTCTCCACCGCGTGGTGCTTGGGGGCCGCCTGTTCGTTCGTGACCGACCGGGAGACGTGCTCCGTTCCCCCGTGTGACGTACTTCTCTCGGGTGACCACTGGGCCGGCTTCGGCACCCCCACCCCCGGCATCGGTTCGAACACCGGTGGCTGTTGGGCCGCCAGCGTCTCCTCCGAGACCGCGTAGAACGACGACAGCCGGTTCATCTGGTTGATCGCCTCTTGGCGGTGGTTCTCGGCCGTCACCGCCGCCGTGTACTCGTGATTGCCCTCGACCCGCTTGGGTGCCGGGATGTCGGCGACCGTCTTGGGGGACAGCCGGGCGTCGCGCGGCGGCATGGACTTGCGTACGGACGCGAGTCCCGTGGCCGCCGCGGTGATCTGCGTGCCCGCGACCTCCGCGAACGTGGCGAGGTCACGCGCGTGGGTGACGAGGTTGCCGCCCCAGACGCGGAACGCGCTGCCCGCCTCGCCGTCCCAGTCGACCCGGCCGATGTGGCCGCTCAGTTCCTCTGCGGCGTCGTTGATCGCGTCCCGGGCGTCCCACAGGGCCTTGCCCGCGGTCTCCAGGTGCTCCGGGTTCGCGGACTCGACCATGTCGACCATGGTGTTGAGCTCGTGGCCCTCGAAGTCGGTCTTGCCGAAGAAGCGGACACCGCCACCCAGGAAGGTGTGGTTCAGCATCTCGGAGACCGCGTTGGTCGCGTCGATGACGCCGACCTGCTGGTTCACGTGCTCCAGGTCGGCCTTGTGGTCCGGCTCGTTCTTCTCGTCACCCATCAGTACCCGGCCTCGGACTTGGTGTCGTCGGAGCGCTTCTCCTCGGGCGTGCCGTGCTTCGCGGCCTCGGCCGCGGCCTTCTCGCGCTGCGCCTGCTCCTGCTCGTGGCGGACCTGCGTCTGGATCTCCCAGAAGCGGTGCCGGAGCTCCTCCTCGAGGTTGTCGAAGCCGACGTCCGCGCCGTGCACGGCGATGCGGAGCGCCTCGATCTGCAGCCCGAGGGACTTGGAGAGCGTGGTGAGACGTTCGTGGACACGCTCGTACTGCGTGTGCAGACCCTTGGCCTCCCCGAAGTCGCCCTTTCCGCAGAACGACGCCTGGGAGATGGTGTGGGCTCCGACCTTCGTCGCGCTGCCCGGTGAGCCCTTGAAGTTCGAGAGCACGCCGTCCACACGCTTCTTGAAGGTCGTCAGCGCCTCCATGCCACGCCTCAGGTCGGCGCCTCCACTGCCACCCATGTCCGCAGGAAGCACGATGCTTTCCCTCCCCGTTGTCGTCGCCTGCCCGGGGATACCGCGTCCCCCGAGCGTTCCTGTCTGCAACGCAACCACTCTAGTCAATTCATGTGACAGCCCCAACTGCCTTATGCAGCAGCTCTGCTACTGCTGTGCGAGGGCTCACTCCTCCTTCACCATGCCCGCCGCACCCCGATGATCACTCCCGCAACGCGAGGCTACGGGCGCAACGGGCGGGACGGCATGAGTACTTCTACTCAGTCCCCGCGATCCGATGCCCGCGTCTGCGCGCGTCCCGTATCGCCACCGCGCCCCCGGCCAGCCCCGCGACCAGCACCACCGCGCCCACCGCCACGTACGTGGCCAGCCGGGTGTTGCGTTCGTCCGCGGTCTCGCCCAGCTGGAGGGCGGCGGGGACGGGGGCCTCCGCCTTGGACAGGCCGTCCCGCGGGTCGGGTGACTCCAGGGGGTGGTCGTCCTCGGTGACGGCGCGGACCGGGTCGACGACGCCCCAGCCGACCAGCCGGTCGTGGCCGGGCACGGAGCGTTCCGCGGTCTGTTCGATCTGCGCCACGATCTCGCGCGCGGTCCAGTCCGGGTGCCGGGCCTTGACGAGGGCGGCGACGCCGGCCACGTACGGGGCCGAGAAGCTGGTGCCGTTGTCGGAGCAGTGGCCGCCCTTGGGGACGGTGGAGATCATGTCCACACCCGGTGCGGCGACGCCGACGAAGTCGCCGGACTGGGAGAAGGCGGCGCGTTCGTTGTTGCGGTCCGAGGCGGCGACGGCCAGGACGCCGGGGTACGAGGCCGGGTAGGTCTTCTTCACGTTGCCGCCCAGGCCGTCGTTGCCCGCGGAGGCGACCACCACGATCCTCGCGCTCAGCGCCTCCCGGACCGCCCGTTCCAGACCGGCGTCCGGCACCGCCGAGTTGGCGGTGTCCTGGGAGATGTTGATGACGCCGGCCCCGGCCTTGATCGCGTGACGGATCGCGTCCGCCAGTGTGCCCGTCGTGCCGTGGCCCTCGGCGTCGTTCTGTTCGATCGGGATGATCGTCGCCTCGGGTGCCAGGCCCACGAACCCGGTCTTCGGTGCGGGCCGGGCGGCGATGATGCCGGCCACGCGCGTGCCGTGCCCGACGGTGTCCGTCGTGCCGTTCTCCTTGCCGCGCGGGATCGGATCCCCGTTGTCGTCCTTCAGCTTCCTGGGCAGGAGGTTGACGCCCGCGGACGTGTCCACGGCGTGGGTGAGCTGAGGATTGTGCACGTCCACACCCGTGTCGATGACGGCCACGCGTACGCCCTTGCCCTTGGAACGGCTCCACAGTTCGTCCAGGAGGACGCGCTGCAGGGCCCACGGGCGGCCCGCGTACATCTTGTTGGGGAACGTGCACTGGTCGGTGGACGAGTCGGCGGCCGCCGCGGGCGCCAGGCCGGGCGCGGCGGTGCAGGCGATCAGCGTGACGGCGACGAGGGCCGCGGCACGCGGGGACTTCACGGTGGGCGCGTACGGCATGGAACGATCCTCCGTCCCTAGGATCCCTGCGGCTGGCGGGCCGCCGACGTCGACAGGCGAGGGCCCGTGGACAGGAACGACGACCACGCGACGGGGATCGGGGCCGGGTCGACGCCGGAGTACCCCAGGCGGACCTGGGCCAGTTGGGCCTCCTGCTCCAGCTGTTCGCGTTCCTTCGCGGTGGTGCCGATGCCCGCGTCGTCGGTGGCGCTGTCGTCGTTGGACTGCATCGCGTAGCGCAGGCCGGTGTCGGTCACCAGGAAGACGCCGCCCGCCCTGGTCTCCTCGCCCTGGAACTGGCGGTAGAGCTGACCGGAGCCGGGGGTGACGTACGCGCTGGTGGAACCGGTCGGGAGGGGAGCCGGGAAGTCGGTGCCCGCCCAGGTGCTGAGCGTGGTCGTGCCGCGGTCCTTGCCGACGCTCCGCAGGACGTTGCAGACGGTGTTGCGGCGGCCCTGTCCGGTGCCCGCCTCGTTGACGGTCGACGGGGACTCGGTCGGCCAGTCGTGGTCGGCGTAGAACTCCCGTGATTCCGGGGTGAAGTCGGACACCCTGACGTCGAGCGCGTCGGTCTGCGCGAGGTCTCCCAGGGCGGGGCTGCTGAGCAGCAGCTTCTCGGTGAAGTCCGAGACCGGCACCACCTTGCCCGGTTCGACGACGTAGTACTGGTCCCGGTCGCCGTTCGGGGCCTTGAGCAGCATGCCGACCTTGTCCGCCGCGGCGGGCAGACCCCCGCCGACACCGGCGTCGGCACCGACCTGTCCCGAGACCTCCGGGAAGGTGATGCGGTCGCCGCGGTGCAGGGTCTCCAGCCACTCCTGGGTGACCCGTTGGGGTTCGCGGCCGGATCCCACGAGGGTGCGCAGCAGGAACTCGTCCTTCCCGTCCACCTCGTACGAGGTGCCGTGCGCGTCCACGATGTAGCGGGTCCGGTCCGGTCCGACGACGTACAGCAGGTCCCCGCCGTGCAGTTTCTGTCCGGCGCCCTCGGTCCTGTCCGTGTCGCGGGAGGCGAGCACGAAGGCGGCCTTCTGGATGGACCCGCCGCCCGCGCTCGGGCGTTCGCAGACGGCCCAGCGCTTGGCGGAGCCCGCCTCCGAGGCCGCGGGCAGCCGGTCGGGGGCGTAGGGGATGCCGATCGTGACACCGCGCGGGATGGTGCCCGTGTCCAGGATCGACTCGTCGACGGTGACGACCTCGCCCTTGCCCGTCTTGAGGAGGAGTTTCGCGGACGCCATGTTGAGGACGGGGTGCAGCTGCACCTTGCCGTCCGTCCTGAGCACCACGTAGCGGGTGGTGGAGTCGCTCGCGATGATGACTTTCTCGCCGACGGCGTCCCAGCCCTGCGGGGCGGTCGGCTTGAACATCCCCCACGCACCGAACGCGGCCAGGATGACCACCCCGACGATGGTGCCGGGCAGCACGGCCCGCAACGGGCGCGGCGCCCCCTCCTCGGAGCCGTCCGGGGACGACTGGACGAAGGACGCGAGCATGCGGCGCTTCGCGAAGGTGTAGGCGTTGAGCTGGTCCCGCCGAGATGCCATGTGTGCCTGTGTCTCCCCGTGTCTCGCCCTGCCCGCGCTCGGGGGTCCCGTCCCCCGCCCTCCGTTGTCGGACCGGCCCCCTACTATGCCTGGTGAGGGAGCGGACCGGTGGTGCGGGTAGGGTATCGGCGCCTCAAGGGCCTTGTGCGGCGGCGCCGTTCAGTTGAGTTGTGAGGGAATCGGGGGGATGAAGTGATGGCTTCCGGAGCGCGGTTCCGGTCGCGTGACCGGTCGCGGGAGCAGGGCTCCTCCGCGTCCCGGCCGCAGCCGCCCGGGACACCCGGACCGTCCGGACAACCCAGGCCGCGCGCCGGTGCGTTGCACCTCAGGGTCCGCGCCGGTCAGGCCGGATCGTTCCGGTTGCAACGAGCCGTCCTGCTGGAGATCGCCGCCGCCGCGCTGCTCGTCGGATGGATCGTCTCGCCCCTCGCCCTGGTCCCCGCGGCGGTGCTCGCCCTCGTCCTCGTCCTGCTCGCGCTGGTCCGCCGCCGAGGCCGCTCGCTGCCCGAATGGCTCGCCACCGCGAGGGCGTTGCGCGCCCGGCGGCGCCGTGCCGCCGGTACGCCGATCCGGCCCGGCACGGAGCCCGGTCTCGCCCCGGCCGTGGAGTGCGACCCCAGCCTCCGCACCTCCGCGTACGGCGCACGCGACCGTCGCCCGGTCGGTGTCATCGGGGACGGCACGTTCGTGACCGTCGTCCTGCAGGTGGAGTCCGACGCGACCGCGCTGCGCGCCGAGCGGGGCCGTCGGCCGCTGCCCCTGGGACCGGTGCGGGACGCCCTCGAGGTGGACGGCATCCGTCTGGAGTCGGCGCAGATCGTGCTGCACACGCAGCCCGCGCCCGCCCTGCATCTGCCCCGGCAGTCCGTGGCCGTCAGCAACTACGCGCCGTTGCAGGAGCAGACCGGGGCGCCCGCGGTGCGCATCACCTGGATCGCCCTGAAGCTCGATCCCGAGCTGTGCCCGGAGGCGGTGGCCGCGCGCGGGGGCGGTCTCCTCGGCGCGCAGAAGTGCGTCGTACGGGCGGCGGACCACCTCGCGAGCCGGCTCACGGGAGCGGGATTCCGTACGACGCTCCTCAACGAGGAGGAGCTGATCGCGGCGGTGGCGACCTCGGCGTGCGCGAACCCGCTGGTGACGGCCGAGGCGGGACGAACGGACGTGCCGGCGCGGCGGACGGAGGAGTCCAGCCGCAGTTGGCGCTGCGACAACCGCAGGCACACGACGTACTGGGTGCGCCGCTGGCCCCAGTTGGGTGGCTCGGACGGGCCGTCCCTGCCGCAACTCGTCGCTCTGCTCACGGCCGTGCCCGCGCTGGCCACCACCTTCAGTCTCACCCTGCGGCGCGGGGAGCGTCAGGACGTGTCGCTGTGCGGGCACCTGCGGGTCACCGGGCGCGGTGACGACGAACTGGTCGCGGCGCGGCGCTCGTTGGAGGACGCCGCCCGGCGGGCCGGTGCGGGACTCAACCGACTCGACCGCGAGCAGCTTCCGGGTGTGCTCGCCACGCTGCCGCTCGGAGGTGTTCGCTGATGTCGACGACCTCGTCCGGAGCCGCCGCGGCCGGGACGTACGGGGCCTCGGGGGCTCCCGGGGCCCGTCCGCCGGGCTCTTCCGACGCCTCGGGAGAGCCGGCCGCGGAACGTCCGCGCGGGCTGCTGCGCAGCGGCTTCGGCCTGATCGGCCCTCGGCACGGACGGCATGTGCTGTCCGGGGAACAGGTGGACTCGCTGGCCCTGCCCATCGGGGACGACGGGGTCGTCATCGGCGTGGACGCCGGGGGGCAGCCCGCGGTGCTCGGGCTCAACCGGCCCACGCCGTACGACGTCGTCCTGATCGGCGGCCTGTGGACCGCGCAGGTGCTGGCGCTGCGGGCGGCGGCCACCGGGGCACGCGTCGCCGTCGAGACGGGGCGCGCGCAGGCCTGGATGCAGATGGTGCACGCCATGGGCGGCGGGCAGAACGGCATGAGCGTGCACGACGTGGGCCGCGTTCCGCCGCAGGGTGCGTCGGCCGGCAACCCGGTTCTGGTGGTGCGCGACTGTGGAATGCGACCCCCGCGCGGGCGGGTGGTGGCCGGCCCCTGGCAGTCGATCCTGACGCTGCTGCCGTATCTCAGTCCGGTGGCTCCGCGGCTGCTGCGGCAGGCACGGCTCGTCGGTGTGCAGCGGGTCTCGCCTGACGAGGCCGCGGAGATCGGGCGTGCGCTGGCGCTTCCCGGGGGCGACGTGGACTCGCTCCCGACTCTCGCCGACGGCGTCACGCTGTGGTGCGCCGACCGCGACCGGCAGTATGTGATGACGCAGCCCACGGACGCGGAGACCGGGTTGTTCGGTACGCCGCGAAGAATGGACTGACCGGTCGCGGCCCCGGCGCCGCCCCGGCTCAACCCTGCTCCGCGTAACCGCACTTCCGGTCCGGACCCGGGCGTCTCCGGTCGATCCCCTTCCCTCGCAACCGACTTGTTCACCAGGATTGCCCGATTTGTTTCGCCCGGTGACGCGTGTGTGCGCCGCTCGCGGGCAGGGTGTGACGAAGTGGGCCTGTGCGGAGGGGTGGACAGGCCTGCCGTCGTGGCGCCCGTGGTGATTAGGCTGGGGCCGGACGCGACACCTCGCCGTCGGCCGGACCGTCGGTGGGCCGCCCGCGTCCCGCGGGGACGATCCGGCGCGCCGGACGGCGTCGGACGGCGTCCGGCCAAGAGATGCAGATGAAGAGAACGGTCGCCCCAGCGCGGTATCGAGGGTGCTCGACCCACCAGGAGGAACTGTGAACAGCGATCGGGACGGGATCCGCGGGGGCTGGGCCACACCCGGCGATGACCAGTCCGACGCGGAGTCCGCCGTCGAGGCGACGGGCGAGTTCACCATCGACTACGCGCCGCCCGCCTGGTACACGCAGAACGCGGCGGCCGGTTCGACGCCGGCGCCGCCGCCCCCGCCGGCCGTTCCCGGGCTGCTCTTCGCCCCGGTTCCCCCGGACCCGCAGGGACCTCCTCCGCCGCCGGGCCCGCCGGTGGCCCAGGTTCCCCCGGTGCCGTCCGCGCCGATGCCGCCGGCCGCCTGGTCGACGCCGGCCGGACCGGCCGGCCACGCCGATGCCGCGTCCGGCGACATCGAGAGCGGCGCCACCATGCGGATCTCCGCCGCCGCGCTCAAGCGCGAGTTCGCGGATCGGTCCGCCGCGGAGCAGGCCGCCGCTTCCGGCGCCCCGGCCGCGCCCGGAACGTCCGCCGACGGCACGGCCGGTCATGGAACCCCGAGTGACGGAGCATCTGGTGACGGGGGCGCCGTCGCCGCGCGGGAGCAGGACGGCGCCGGCCCGCAGGACGGTCACGCGCCGGGCGGGGACTTCGAATTGAGCGCTCCGGTGCCACCGGCCCGCACGCCCACCGCGGAGCCGGAACCGGAGTCACGTCCGGAGGCGGTACCGGAGGCCGGTGCGGCCGAGGGTGCCGGTGCGTCCGAGGCCTCCGGTGCGTCCGCGGGCGGCGAGGAAACGCCCGCGCGACCGGAGAGCACGCACGTCGGAGCGAGTGGGCCGGAGAACGCCGGGAGCGCCGTGTCCACGGGCTCCGACGCGGATGCCTCCGCCTCGGAGCCCGACCCCGGGCACGCGCAGGAACCGACCGGGACCGACGCCCGGGCCGACGGGCCGGACCGCGCGGGTGACGTGGACGGCCCGGACGTCGAGGCGGACGGGGCACCGACCCCGGTGGGAACGGCCGACCCCGCGGGAACCGCGCCCGCCGGCACCCGTCCCGACGCCGATGCCACGGCCCGCGACGACACCACGGACGCCGGGCGGCTCGACGCCGTCGCACCCCCGAAGACGCCGTCGCCGGACTCCGGGGACCAGGACACGCACACGGACACGGGGGACGGTGACGCGACGCCCGAGGGTGCCGAGCCGTCGACCACGTCTCCTGAGAGCAGCACTCCGCCGCCCTCGGCACACGCCGACGCGGACGTGCCCGCGGAGGCGCCGGAAACGGCGCCCGCCTGGACTCCCCCGCCGGTGGCACAGGGCGCTCTGCCGCCGCTGCCGCCCGCCTACCAGCCCGCCGCCCCGGCACCCGCCGCGCAGTGGCCCTCGCCCGGACCGGTGGCACCGCCCACACACCCGGCGCCGCAGCAGCCACCGCTCGCGCAGCCGCCGGTCGCGCTGGGACAGCCCTCCGCTCAGCCGCCCGCGACGCCGCAGCACGCGTCGGCCGCGGTACAGCCGCCCGCGCCGCCGCAGCAGCCCGGGGTCGAGCCGCAGCACGTCCAGGCCCAGCCGCACCAGCCGCCCGCCGCACAGCCCTCGGCACCCACCGCACACGCGGCGCCCACGGCACCCACGGCTTGGGATCCGCAGACCGCGCCGCCGGCCGCGAGCCCCGTGGCGCCGATGCCCGCGGCGCCCAATCCCTCTGCCCCAGGGGCCGGTTACGGCTTCCCGCAGCAGGGACCACCGGCACCGCCCGCCCCCCAGGCCGCGTACGGCTTCCCGCAGCCCGGTGTCCCGGCTCCCGCGGCGCCCAACCCCCCGGCCCCGCCCACGGGTTACGGCTTCCCGCAGCAGGGCCCGGACACCCCGCAAGCCGCCTATGGCTTCCCGCAGCAGAGCCCGCCCGCCCCGCAGGCCGCGTACGGCTTCCCGCAGCCCGGCGCCCCGGCCCCCCAGCCGCCCGCGCCCCAGGTGCCGGGGCCGGACGCCGCCGCGCCGCAGGCGCCCGGCCCTCAGCCGGGCTACGGCTTCCCGCCGCACGCCCAGCCGCCCGCGCAGCCACAGCCACACCTTCCCGGGCCGCAACCGCACCCGGCGCAGCCGCACATCCCCGCGCAGTACCAGCCGCGGCCGGGCCTGCCGCCCGAGGCCCCGCACCCCTCGCAGGACCAGCTGCCGCCGCAGCAGCCGCCGGCCCAGCAGGCCCCCGTCGATCCCCGCAGCGGGACCGCCTGGCCGCAGCCCGTACGGCACGACCAGCGGCAGCCCACCAACCCCTCCGCCGCGCCGCTCGGGTACACCGCCGCCGTGGAGCTGTCCTCCGACCGGCTGCTCAACAACAAGAAGCAGAAGACCAAGAGCGGACGTCCCGGTGGCGGCTCCTCCCGGTTCAAGCTGGGCGGCAAAAAAGAGGAAGCCGAGCGGCAGCGGAAGCTGGAGCTGATCCGGACGCCGGTGCTGTCGTGCTACCGGATCGCGGTCATCAGCCTCAAGGGCGGTGTCGGCAAGACGACGACCACCACCGCGCTCGGCTCCACGCTCGCCACCGAGCGGCAGGACAAGATCCTGGCGATCGACGCCAACCCGGACGCCGGAACGCTCGGGCGCCGGGTCCGGCGGGAGACCGGGGCCACCATCCGCGACCTCGTGCAGGCGATCCCGTACCTCAACTCGTACATGGACATCCGGCGGTTCACGTCGCAGGCCTCGTCGGGGCTGGAGATCATCGCGAACGATGTCGACCCGGCGGTGTCCACGACCTTCAACGACGAGGACTACCGGCGGGCGATAGACGTACTGGGCAAGCAGTACCCGATCATCCTGACCGACTCGGGCACGGGTCTGCTCTACAGCGCCATGCGCGGCGTGCTGGACCTCGCCGACCAGCTCATCATCATCTCCACGCCGTCCGTCGACGGCGCGAGCAGTGCGAGTACGACGCTCGACTGGCTGTCGGCACACGGGTACGCGGACCTCGTCTCGCGCTCCCTCACCGTCATCTCCGGGGTGCGCGAGACCGGAAAGATGATCAAGGTGGAGGACATCGTCAGCCACTTCGAGACGCGCTGCCGCGGTGTCGTGGTGGTGCCCTTCGACGAGCATCTGGCCGCGGGTGCGGAGGTCGACCTCGACATGATGCGGCCCAAGGTGCGGGAGGCGTACTTCAACCTCTCCGCGATGGTCGCCGAGGACATCGTGCGCCACCAGCAGTCGCACGGGCTGTGGACGAACGACGGCAACCCGCCGCCGGTGGCCGCGCCGCCGATGCCGACCGGCCCGCAGTACTCCTACCCGCCGCAGGACGTCCCCGTGCCGGGCGGCCCGGCCGTCCCCGGCAGCCCGGTGCCAGGGCAGCCCCCGTACGGACAGCCCTCGTACGGACAGCCGCCGTACGGACAGCCGGGCCAGGCCTCCCCGTACCCGCAGGGCGCTCCCTACGCGCCGCAGCCGGGCCCGCACCAGCCGCCGCAGGGGCAACCGCCGCAGCAGGCGCAGCCGGGTCAGGCCTATCCGCCGCCCCCGCCTCACCCTCAGGCACCGGCACCGGCACCGGCACCGGCAGAATCGCAGCCACAGCCACAGCCGGGGCAGCCCGCCGCGGGCCGGCCGTTCGAGGACGGTCAGGTCCATCCGCCCCACCAGGGCCACACCCCGCCTCCGCCCCCTCCCGCGCCTCCTCGGCAGTAGCCGGGAACATCACCCGATCGGCCCCTCCCGAGGGGCCGTTTCCCGCCAGGGCCCGCACCGTCCGTCCACGGTGCGGGCCTTCGCGCGTCCATGGGCCGAAGAGAGCGTCATCCCCTGGCCAGCGGGGCTTCACCGGTCTGGACCAATGAGCGAGCAATCCGCGCCAACTCGTTATTTCCGCAGGCCAGATGGGGTCCACCTGCCGTTGACTCGCGGTTCCCGCCGCTGATAGACACACACATCAACCCCCGCCGGCGCCCCCTTCCCTCCTGATCCATTAGTTCAACCAGCCATCCCCGTGCGAGCGATGACGCGAGGTCACCGACCCATGAACAGACAAGATCAGCTCACCGGAGGACGTCCGCGTCTCAGGCTCCTCGCCGCCGCGGGCGCCGCCGCCCTCACCCTCACCGCGGGTCTCGCGAGCCCGCTCAACCCGGCCCCGCAGCAGGCCCGGGCGGAGGAGGGCAAGAACGTCCTCACCGTGGCGGTCGCGCAGAGCGTCGACTCGCTCAGCCCGTTCCTGGCGTCGCGCCTGGTCAGTACGAGCATCCACCGGCTGATGTACGAGTACCTGACCAACTACGACCCGACGGACAACCACGCGATCCCGGGTCTCGCGACCAAGTGGACGCCGTCCGCGGACAAACTCACCTGGACCTACACGATCCGTTCGAACTCCAAGTGGTCGGACGGCAAGCAGGCCACCGCCGAGGACGCGGCGTGGACCTTCACCAAGATGATGACCGACCCGAACGCGGCCACCGCGAACGGCAGTTTCGTCGGGAACTTCAAGAAGGTCACGGCCCCGAGTCCGACCAAGCTGGTCATCGAGCTGAAGAAGCCGCAGGCCACCATGGCCGCCCTCGACGTCCCGATCGTGCCCCGGCACATCTGGGAGAAGGTCGGGGACTTCTCCAAGTTCAACAACGACAAGAGCTTCCCGATCGTCGGCAACGGACCGTTCGTCCTGACGGACTACAAGCCGGACAGCTATGTGCGGCTGAAGCCCAACAAGACCTTCTGGCGGGGCGCGCCCAAGTTCGACGAGCTGGTGTTCAAGTACTACAAGGACGGTGACGCGGCCGTCGCGGCCCTGCAGAAGGGCGAGGTGTCGTTCGTCTCCGGTCTGACACCCGCGCAGTCCGCGGCCCTCCAGGGCCAGTCGAACATCAAGGTCAACGACGCGCCCGGCCGCCGTTTCTACGCCCTCGCCACCAACCCCGGCGCCCAGGCCGCGAACGGGGACCACTTCGGCGACGGGGCGAAGTCCCTGCTCGACCAGCGGGTGCGCCAGGCGCTGTTCATGGCGATCGACCGGAGCGCCCTGGTCGACAAGGTCTTCCAGGGTCACGCCGTCGAGGGCGCCGGATACATCCCGCCGCGCTTCTCCACGTACTACTGGAAGCCGTCGGCGAGCCAGAACCTCGGCTACGACCCGGCGAAGGCGGCCCAACTCCTCGACGAGGCAGGGTACAAGAAGAACGGTGACGGCAAGCGCACCGAGAAGAACGGCAAGCCGATCAACTACCGGCTGCTGTGCCACGCCACCGACCCGAACGACAAGGCGGTCGGACAGTACGTGAAGGAGTGGTTCGGCAAGCTGGGCATCGGGGTCACCCTGAACTGCCTGGACAACGTGACGGATCCGTGGCTCGCGGGCAAGTACGACCTGGCCTTCGACGGCTGGTCCGTCAACCCGGATCCCGACTTCGTCCTGTCGATCCACACCTGCGCGGCGCTGCCCGCCACCCCCAAGGACACGGGCGCGACGGACAACTTCATCTGCGACAAGAAGTTCGACGACCTGTACGGCCGGCAGCTCGCCGAGTACGACACCGCCAAGCGGGCGGAGATCGTCAAGCAGATGGAGTCGCGGCTGTACGACACCGGGTACATGAACGTCATGGCGTACCCGAACGCCGTGGAGGCCTACCGCACCGACCAGATCAAGTCGATCGAGACGATGCCGAAGGCGGCCGGGAACATCTACGGCCAGGACGGCTACTGGAGCTGGTGGTCGGCGGTTCCGGCGGGCTCCGCCGGTGCGTCCTCCGACGGTTCGGGCTCGACGGGCGTCATCATCGGCATCGTCGCGGGCGTGGTCGTCCTCGTGGGCGCCGGGGCGTTCTTCGCGATCCGTCGCCGCACCACGGCCGAGGACCGCGAATAGCGCGCTCCACGCCCTCCGGGGCACTCCATGGACGTACGAGCGAATGAGTAGTTCATGACCGCTGAGGCAACACCCTCGCTGGTCGAGGCGACCGACGGTCCGGCCGACGCCGGGCCGTCGGTCCGCGGGCCAAGGGCGCGCACCACGACCGCGTATCTGCGCTATGTGGCGGGCAAGTTGGGCGGCGCGGCCGTCTCGCTGCTCGCCGTCCTCGTCACCAGTTTCTTCCTCTTCCGGCTCATCCCCGGCGACCCGGTCAAGTACATGACCGGCGGCCGTCAGGTCTCGGCCGAACAACTGGCGCACTACCGGAAGGAGTTCGGGCTCGACCTGCCGCTCTGGGAGCAGTTCACGGACTACTGCGGCAAGGCGCTCACCGGCGACCTGGGTACCTCGTACCAGTTCCGGACCCCCGTCATCGACAAGATCACCGAGGCGCTGCCGAACACCCTGCTCCTGACGGTCACCGCGTTCGTCCTCTACACCGCGCTCGGTATCTTCCTCGGCACCCGCTCCGCCTGGCGCAACGGCGGGACGAGCGACCGCCTCAACACCGGTCTCGCGCTGACGCTGTACTCGATCCCGTCCTTCTGGCTCGGACTGCTGCTCATCATCGTCCTCTCGGTGGGCATGGGCCCGGTCCCCGGCCTGTTCCCGACCGGCGGCATGGAGTCGGGGGGCAAGGAGGGCTTCGCGTACGTCCTCGACGTCGCCCACCACCTGGTCCTGCCGGTGGTGACCCTGGTCGCCGTCGAGTACGGGCAGACCCTGCTGGTCACCCGCTCGGCGCTGCTGGACGAGATGGGCAGCGACTATCTGACCACGGCACGGGCCAAGGGCCTGCGCGACGATCTCGTACGGCGCCGCCATGCCGTGCCCAACGCACTGCTGCCGACGGTCACGCTGATCTTCATCAACCTCGGCCGGACGGTCGCGGGTGTGATCCTCGTCGAGACCGTCTTCTCCTGGCCGGGCCTCGGCGGCCTGTTCTACCAGGCGCTCAGCGTGCCCGATCTGCCGCTGGTCCAGGGGCTGTTCTTCGTCTTCGCGGCGGCCGTGATCGTGATGAACACACTGGCCGACCTGATCTATCCGCTGCTGGACCCACGGGTGGGCCGATGACCACGACCGAGTCGGACGGGCCGATGACAACCGAATCCACGGCGGCCGAACCGGCCGTCACCGCGGGCGCGAAGAGTTCCCGCACCCTCGCCAGGCAGCGCCGCCGCGCCTCCGCCGCCCGCTTCTGGCGGCAGTACCGCACCCACCGGGCGGGCGTCCTCGGACTCGCCGCGCTCGTCCTCTTCGCCCTCATCGCCCTGACGGCTCCGCTGACCGTCGGCTCCGACGTGCAGAGCGTGACCGACGCGCCGGGCCGGCCGATGGAGAGCCCGAGCGCGCAATTCCCCCTGGGAACGGACCAGTTCGGACGCAACCTGCTGGGCCTCGTGGTGTGGGGCGCCCGGGTCTCCCTGCTGGTCGGACTGCTCGCGGCCGTACTCTCGGTCGCGATCGGCGCCGTCATCGGGATCACCGCGGGTCACTTCCGCGGCTGGTACGCGACCGTACTGATGCGGATCACCGACTGGTTCCTGGTGATGCCGACGCTGGTCCTCGCGATCGCCCTGGCGACCGTGATGACCCGCTCGATCGGCACGATCATCCTGGCGATCGGTGTCACCACCTGGCCCACGACGGCCCGGCTGGTCCGCGCGCAGACCCTCGCGGTCGAGTCGCGGCCCTACATCGAACGGGCCAAGGCGCTCGGCGGCGGGCACTGGCACATCATGTCGCGGCACGTGCTGCCCAATGTGATGCCGCTGGTACTGGCGCAGACGACCCTGATCATCTCCTCGGCCATCCTCGCCGAGGCGACGCTCGCCTTCCTCGGTCTGGGCGATCCCACGATCGTGTCCTGGGGCGGGCTGCTCCAAGACGCCCGGGAGGCGGGCGCCGTCAGCGCCGGGAAGTGGTGGTACCTGGTACCGCCGGGAATCGCGATCGCGGTGGTCGCGCTCGCGTTCACCCTGTGCGGACGCGCGGTCGAATCCGTCCTCAACCCGAAGCTGGGGGCCACCCGTTGAGCACTCCGATGAACACATCCGCCCGGCAGCCCCTGCTGGAGGTCAGGAACCTCGAGGTGACGTACGCGGGCGGGGCGGCCGCCGTGCGCGGGGTGAACCTCTCCCTCGACGCGGGGCAGAAGCTCGGTGTCGCGGGCGAGTCGGGCTGCGGCAAGTCCACGCTGGCCCTCGCGATGCTGAGGCTGCTGCCCGCGGGCACCCGCACGAGCGGGGAGATCCTGCTCGACGGCGAGGACGTGCTGTCGATGAAATGGGGCCGGGTGCGGGCGGTCCGCTGGGCGGGCGCCTCCATCGTCTTCCAGGGAGCGATGCACTCGCTGAACCCGGTCCACCGCATCGGCGACCAGATCGCCGAGCCGATCCTGCTCCACCGGAAGGCGACCCCGGCGGGGGCCCGGCAGAAGACCGGCGAACTCCTGGAACAGGTCGGGCTGCCCGCCGCCCGCGCGGACGCCTACCCGCACGAGCTCTCCGGCGGACAGCGCCAGCGCGTGATGATCGCCATGGCACTGGCCTGCGACCCCCGGCTCGTCATCGCCGACGAACCGACCACGGCGCTCGACGTGATGATCCAGGCACAGATCCTCCGCCTGATCGAACAGCTCGTGAGCGAACAGGAGCTGGGCCTTCTCATGATCAGCCACGACCTCGCGGTCCTGGCCGACACCTGCGACCGGCTCGCGGTGATGTACGCGGGCCGGGTCGTCGAGGAGGGGCCCGCCCGGCAGGTGTACGACCACGCGCGGCATCCCTACGGCAAGGCGCTGTCCGCGGCCTTCCCGCGCATCGGGGACAGCGCCTCGCGGTTCGCGCCGCGCGGACTGCCCGGCGACCCCCCGGACCCGTCCGCGCTGCCCTCCGGCTGCACGTTCCACCCCCGGTGCCCGGTGGCGCTGGACGTGTGCGCCGAACAGGACCAGGAGCTGCGGGGCGCTGGTACGGGACGGTGGGCGGCCTGCGTGCACATGGACACGGACACGGCCGCGGGAGCGGCAGAGTCAGTCAGGAGCACGTCATGACGAACCCGCCCGCGCCGTCGTCCCCCGCCCCGGCCGCGGCACAGGGGACCGCGCCCGCGCCGCCGCTGCTCAGCGCCGAGGGGCTGCACGTCTCGTTCCCCGGACGGCACGGCGCCGCTCGTGCCCGGGCCGTCGACGGCGTCGACCTCGACATCCGCCGCGGCGAGATCGTCGCGCTGGTCGGCGAGTCCGGCTGCGGCAAGACGACGCTCGCCCGTTCCCTGCTCGGTCTCGTCCCGCCCACCGGTGGTCGCGTCACCTTCGACGGCCGACCGCTCGACTACTCCTCGCGGGCCCTGAAGGCCTACCGCAAGCGGGTCCAACTGGTGCTCCAGGATCCGAGCGGCTCGCTCAACCCGCGGCACACCGTGTACGACGCGGTGGCCGAGGGGCTGCGCATCCACGGGTACGGGGGCGACGAACGGGCGGCCGTCGCGGAGGCGCTGTCACGGGCCGGTCTGCGTCCTCCGGAGCGTTTCTTCCTGCGCTACCCGCACGAACTGTCCGGGGGCCAGCGTCAGCGCGTCGTGATCGCGGGCGCGCTGGTCCTGGAGCCCGAACTCATCGTCGCCGACGAGCCGGTGGCCTCCCTCGACGCGTCGGTACGGGGCGAGATCCTCGCGCTGCTGCTGCGGCTGCGCGCCGAACTCGGCCTGTCCGCTCTGGTGGTCACGCACGACCTCGGGCTGGCGTGGAACATCGCCGACCGGGTCGCGGTGATGTACCTGGGCCGGATCGTCGAGACCGGGGAGGTGGCCGAGGTCCTGACGGCACCCCGGCACCCGTACACCCAGGCCCTGTTGTCCGTCCTCCCGGAGGCCCCGGGCGCCCCGGTCGTCCTCACCGGCGAACCCCCGGACCCCTCCCGCATCCCCTCGGGCTGCCGCTTCCATGCGCGCTGCCAGATCCTGGCGGGCGGGGAGGCCGAACGCGCGGGAGTCGCGGACGCCTGCCGCGGCCGGGACCTGCCGGTACTGGGCGGCGGCGCGGAGGCACAGGTGGCATGCCACTGGGCGGAGGCGCGGGCCGGTACGTGAGCGAGGGGCGGGCGCCCTGCAGGTGAGGGGCGCCCGACGAGGAAGTGGCGGGCGCCCACGGCCGGGACACGCCCGTCGGTGGGAAGCGCCGGCCTGCCGGTGGGAGGTGGCGGGCCCGACGGTGAAGGCGGCCCCTCGCCCCGCCGGTGCGACGCGAGCCCCGGGCCTCGGGTGAGAGCCGCACGGGTGCCCGCGGCGGCCCGCGGACGAAGCGACGGCCACACCCCGTTGCACGGGGCCGCGGCCCGTGGAGCCCGATAGACAGCGGTGGCCGGCGCCCGGAGGCGCCGGCCACACGGCTGTGAGCCGGACGGCTACGGCGCCCCGTGCGCCTCGATCAGTTCCCGGGACCGCTTCACATCGTCGGCGATGGCCTCCAGCAGCGCCTCGATCGAGTCGAACCGGGCCTGGCCGCGGACGAAGGCGAGGAAGTCGACGGCGACGTGCAGGCCGTACAGGTCGAGGCCGACGCGGTCGATGGCGTACGCCTCCACCGTCCGCTCGGTCCCGTCGAACTGCGGGTTCGTACCGACGGAGATCGCCGCCGGCATCGCCTCGCCGCCCACGTGCAGCCAGCCGGCGTAGACGCCGTCGGCGGGGATGGCGGTGTGCGGCAGCGTCTCGACGTTGGCCGTCGGGAAGCCGAGCTCGCGGCCGCGCTGGGCACCGCGGACCACGATGCCCTCGACGCGGTGGGGACGGCCCAGGATCTCCCGCGCGCCCTCCACGTCGCCCTCGGCGACCAGCCGCCGGGTCATGGTCGAGGAGAACGGCTCACCACCGCCGGCCGCCCCGCTCACGTACAGCTCCACCACCTCGACCTCGAAGTCGTACGTCTCGCCCTGCTCACGCAGGAAGTCGACGTTGCCCGCGGCCTTGTGGCCGAAACGGAAGTTCGGGCCCTCCACCACGGCCTTCGCGTGCAACTTGTCGACCAGCACCTTCACCACGAAGTCGGCGGGCGACAGCTTCGAGAACTCGGTGGTGAAGGGGAGGATCAGCAGCGCGTCCACGCCCAGCTCGGCCATCAGTTCGGCACGACGGTGGTGCGGGGCGAGCAGCGGCGGGTGGCTGCCCGGTCGGACGACCTCGCTCGGATGCGGGTCGAAGGTGACGACGACGGAGGGAACACCCAGCTCCCGGGCCCGGTCCACCGCATGCCTGATGATCAGCTGGTGTCCGCGGTGCACCCCGTCGTAGGAACCGATGGTGACGACGCTGCGCCCCCAGTCCTGGGGGATGTCCTCCAAGCCACGCCAGCGCTGCACTGTGACCGCTCCTTGTCGAACCCGTGTCCGTGATTGCCTCATTCGCAGCTCTAAGGGTGCCATGCCGCGTGCTCCCGGTTCGCATCGGCATCGAGCTGTGACGCGGAGCACGAGAACCTGACCAAGGCCTGACTCAGGCGGGGACCCGCACCCCGGCCAGATTCCCGACCATGCGGCGGGTGCTCGGGCCGACCACACCGGCCCACTCCTCGGGGGCGTCGGAGAGCCAGCGGGCCACCGCGGCCGCGAATCCCGGCACCCCGCGCGCCAGCTCGACGAGGCCCCGGTCGAAGCCGGTGGCTCCGGCGGGGGTGCGCACCATCAGCCGGCCCGTCCGGTGCACCAGCTCCCGGGTGGGTTCCTCACCCCGGCGGGCCAGGTCCTCCGCCGCGGCCCGCAGCAGGGCGCCGAGAACGGCCGGGTCGCGCTCGTGCGCGAGCAGCAGATCCAGCAGTTCACGCCGCAGCTCGTGGGAGGCGCGGCCGCCCGGGGCGGCCAGTACGGTCGCGAGAGCGGCCCGCACCGAGCCGGCGCAGCCGATCAGTACCCCTGTGACCAGCGGGAAGAGTGCCGTGCGGGCCGCGGGCCCGTGCGTGAGACGACGGTCGACGTAGACGGCCAGGTGAGCGGCGGCTTCCGGGCGCAGCTCCACCATCTCCCTGACGAGCGCGGCGACACGGTGGGCGAGCGCGGGGGTGGTCACGTCGGCGAGTGTGCGCAGCGCCTCGGCCGGGTCCGCGCCGGGCTGCCGCAGCCGGTCCCGGAACGCGGCGATCACCGGGGCGGGGTGGGTGGCGAGGGCGGGGACCAGGGCGGTGGCGGGCAGCTGGGGGTCGCCCGCGGCGAACCTCCCCAGCGCCCGCGGGAGATACGCGGCCCGGCTCCGCGGGTCCCGGACGAGCAGGCCGAGTGCTCCGCCGTGCAGGGTGCAGTCGGTGGGGCGGGCCAGCAGGGCGAGTGCCGCGTAGCGCAGCAGGGCGCGGTCGGCCTCGGTGCGTACGTGCGGTGCGGCGCGCAGGCCGTACGCCACCGCCGCGACCCGCCGGGCCGGGCGCGGGTCGTGGGCCCACCGGTCGACGGCCCGGCACACCGCCGACGGTTCCTCCTCGGCGAGGGCGGCGAGCAGCTCGTCGGCCCGGTGGTGCGCGCTGTCCACCAGGGCCTCGGCCAGATCGTCAAGGGCGCGCCGCCGGTGTGCGTAGAGCAGTGCCTGCGCCGCGGTGGCCACGGTCGCGTCGGGTGTCGCGGGCAGCGGGCGGTCGTCGTCGAACCAGGTGACGAGGTGGGCGGCCGTACCGGCGGGGTCGGCGGCGAGGAGCCGGGCCACGGCGTCCAGGTAGCGGGGGGCGCGGGTGCCGTCCGGGGTCCGGCCGCCGGCCGGAGCGACCTCACAGGGCGCCGTCTCGCGGGGACCCGGCGCGCCCGGAATCGTGCCGCGCCGCGCCCCGTCGGGCGACGCGGGGGCGTCGGGTGCCGTCGCGTCGTCGGTGGCAGTGGACGTGCTGTCCCGCGCCGGGTCGTACGGGCCCGTCCGGCAGGGCGCCGTGTCCGCGACGACCAGGCTCCTGAGCAGGCCCAACCGCTCCGTCCCCGGCAGCGGCAGCGCCTCCCAGAAGGCGGGCCCGAACTCCGCCGGAACAGCCCGGCCGTCGGCCCGCCAGCGCACGATGTGCTCCGCGAGCAGCGTGAGGACCTCGGTGCACGGGGTCGTGTCGGGCAGCCGCAGCACGACGTCGCCGATGAGACGCGTGGCCCACCAGGCGGGGTCCTCCAGCGGGACAGAATCGTCCGGCAGCAGGTCGTCCAGGGCGTGGACCAGTGCTTCGAGTCGAGGGGTCAACGCCGCCACGCCCTGTTGACGGGCCAGGAGGAGCAGGGCTTCGACGACCGGTCCGACGCGGTGCCGGGGGACGGGCAGCAGCGGCGCACCGGTGCGGACGGCGGACCGGGAGCCGCGGGACCTGCGGCGGCGCGAAGCACCCGGCCCGGCCACCGTCCCGCGCCCGGTCGCCGGTCCCGGTCCGGACGGCGACGGCCTCCGCTGGGCGGGTACCCGCTCGGACTCCGTCCCGGGCGGGGCCTGCGCCTGCGCGCGGGGCCCGTCGGCCGGGACCGTTTCACGGCTCCGGTGGACCAAAGCGTGCAGGGCCGTGTCCAGGTCCAGGTGGGTGCCCTGGATCCAGTCGGCGAGCTCCTCGTGCGCGAAGCGGTACCCGTCGCCCGCGGGGACCAGGAGGCCTTCGGTGAGGACGGCGGAGGCCCAGCCGGCCGTCCGGTCGGAACGCCGCCCCGGAGCGGGACCCCACGGGAAGACGGCTTCGAAGGACTCGCGGTCCAGCTGGCCCTGCCCGGGTCCCAGACAGCGCCGCGCGGCCTCGTGCACCCGGCCGGACACCCGGGCGGCGAGGCGGCGCACGGCGTTGCCGCGCAGCCCGTTGGCCGCCGCGAGCCGGACCGCGACGCGCAGGCACATCAGGTCCAGATGGGCGCCGAGGACCTCGTGCCGGTCGAGCCGCACGGCCGGGGCGTCCGGCAGCGCGGCCCGCACCTCGGCCAGCAGACGCAGGGTCAGCGGGTGCCGTGCGTCGGCGGCCCCGAGCGTGCCCTCCGGGATCCCGGCCCGCGTCCCGATCCGGCCCGCCTCCTCCGCGGTGAGATCACCGAGCCGGACGCACGGCGGCAGTGGCGGCTCCGGCACGGCTCCGGCGGCCCGGTGCAGGAGCTCCGCGGGGACGTACGCGCCCGCCTGCTCCCAGTACTCGGGCCGGCAGGCGACGACGAGCCGCGCCCCGGTCTCCCCCAGCCACGCGGCGGTCCCCGCGGTCCAGCCGGACAGCCGGTGGGCGAGGGCCGGCGGCATCTCCTCGGGGCCGTCGAGCAGGATCAGGAGCGGACGTCCGGCGTCCCGCGCGAGCGAGGCGAGGCGCTCCGGGCCGATGTCGCCCAGCTCACCGCCGTACCCGCCGGGCGGCAGCACCTCCGAGTCTCCGGGCGCCCCCGCGCGCGAGGCCGCCACGATCCGGCCCGCCCGCTCCAGGGTCCGTGCCGCCGCGTCGGCGACGGAGGTGTCCGTGTCGAGCAGGTCGGCTCCCCGCAGCCAGAGCGTGGGGGCCGGGGCGGGGCCGCCGGTGCGGCGGGCGGCGAGGGCCGCGAGTTCCGTCGTACGTCCGCTCCCGGGAGCGCCGACCAGCCCGAGCACGACGGCCGATCCGCTCACGAAGGCCTCGAACTCCCGCACCACGGCGGTCCGTTCGACGACGGTGGGCGATTCCTCGCCGGCGCCGGACGGGGGCACCGCGCCCGGTCCGTCCGAGCCGACCGAGGTCGCCGTGAGTTCCAGCACCCCGGCCGGATTGAGATCGACGCCGTACGCGGGCACGGTCGCGGCGTTGCGGTCCAGCAGCGTGGCGAGCGGTCCCCGTACGCCGGGGGTGCGCAGGGGTACGGCGAACCGGGCCGCCGGCCGCTCTCCGTGCAGGGCGGTGCCCACGACCCCGATCACCGCCCCGGTCGACAGGTCCAGCACCGGGCCCCCGGCCGCTCCGCCGCCCAGCCGGAGCGCGTCCGCGCCCGCCGTGCCGATCGCGAGTTCCAGCGCCTCGCCGAGCGGGTGGAGACGGTCGGTGGCCGTGTAGGTCACCGCGGTGGTGCCGAGGACCCGCGCCTCGCGCCAGCCGCCCGCGGCGATCCGGACGTACGCGCCGGTCCCGACCCTGTCCCGCACGGTGACGGGGAGCGGTTCGAGGTCGAGACCCTCGGTGCGGACCAGCGCCAGACCGGCGGCGGGCAGGGGGGTGACGGCGTCGGCTTCCACCACGCAGCCGCGGTCGCCCGGGGCGCTGAGCACGAGGCGGGCCAGACCGTCCACGGCCTCGTGGCTGGTGATCACCGTGCCGTGGTGATCGGCGACGAAGCCGGTGCCGCGCGGGCGTCCGGCCAGGTCGCGGATGTGCACCACGCCCGCGTCCGCCGCGTGGTCGTCGGCGACCGGGGGACACTCGTCCCCGGTCCGCGGGCCTCGTCCCGGCATGTCCGAACCTCCCCGCAGCGCTCCGTTCCTCCGACGGTAGGCGCGCGGTGATCAGCGGGACAGATCGCGAGGTGAACGCGCCCCCTTCCGCTCCCTCGGTTCACTCCGAGCGCCTGCCCGATGGGGTGAACAGGGCGGGGCGGATGGATACACCCTTGGAGGGGGGAACCGAGGGGGGACCCTGGAGCGGCGGGCGCGAAGCCCCGTGACCGCCGCTCCACGGGCGGACGAGGACCGTAGGGCCTCAGCCGAACACGGCGAGGCTCTTGGCCTTGCCCTTCTGCTCCTCCACCAGCGCGAGGAACTGCCCGGCCGGGTCGAAGACGGCCACGGCGCCCGCCCCCGCGTACTCCTCCGGGATCTCCAGGCGCACGCCGTTGAGCAGCAGCCGCGCCCGCCGGTCGTCCACGTCCCAGCGCGGGAACGCGGCCGTGGCGGCCTCCGCGATCGGCATCACGGTCAGCTCCTCCTGGAGCTGGTCGAGGGTGCGCGCGCAGTCCAGCTTGTACGGGCCGACACGGGTGCGGCGCAGGGCCGTGAGATGGCCGCCCACGCCCAGGTCCGCGCCCAGGTCGCGGGCGAGCGCCCGGATGTACGTCCCGGACGAGCAGACCACGGAGACGACCAGGTCCAGGACGGGCGTGCCGTCCTCGGCCACGGCGTCCCGGACGTCGTACACGGTGAACGAGGAGATCGTCACCGGACGGGCCGGGATCTCGAAGTCCTCGCCCTCGCGGGCCCGCTTGTAGGACCGCACGCCGTCGATCTTGATGGCGCTGACCTTGGACGGCACCTGCATGATGGCGCCCGTGAGCTTGGCGATCCCGGCGTCCACGGCCTCCCGGGTCACCCGGGACGCGTCGGTGGACGAGGTGAGGTCGCCCTCGGCGTCGTCCGTCAGCGTGTTCTGGCCGAGCCGGATCGTGCCGAGGTACTCCTTCTCGGTGAGCGCGAGGTGACCGAGGAGCTTGGTCGCCTTCTCGACACCGAGGACGAGCACGCCCGTCGCCATGGGGTCGAGGGTGCCGGCGTGGCCGACGCGGCGGGTCTTCGCGATGCCCCGCATCTTGGCGACCACGTCGTGCGAAGTGAAGCCCGACGGCTTGTCCACGATGACAAGCCCGTCGGGCGTCCGGAGCTTCTGGGTCATTCGGCGGCGTCGTCCTCGTCCTCGTCGCCCGGCTTCCGGTACGGGTCCGCGTCACCGGCGAAGGCGGCTCCCGCCGAGACCTCACGCACCTTGGCGTCGGAGGCCCGTGCCTTGTCGAGCAGGTCCTCGATGGTCTTGGCGGTGTCCGGCAGGGCGTCCGCGACGAAGGTCAGGGTCGGGGTGAACTTCACGCCCGCCGCCGCGCCGACCGCGGAGCGGAGCACGCCCTTGGCGCTCTCCAGGCCCGCGGCCGCGGCCGCGCGCTCCTCGTCGTCCCCGTACACCGTGTAGAAGACGGTCGCCTCCCGGAGGTCCCCGGTGACCCGGGTGTCCGTGATGGTGACGTGGGTGCCGAGCCGCGGGTCCTTGATCCCGCGCTGCAGCTTCTGGGCCACGACCTCTCGGATGAGGTCCGCCAGCCTCTTGGCACGCGCGTTGTCGGCCACTGGTCCGTCTCCTTCTTCGCCTTGCTTGTTCCGTCAGTCTTCGTCTGTGTGGAGCCTGCGCCGTACCGACAGCAGCTCCACCTCCGGCCGTGCGGCGACGAACCGTTCGCACCGGTCCAGTACGTCGGTGAGGTGCTCGGTGTCTCCGGAGACCACCGCGAGCCCGATCCCGGCCCGGCGGTGAAGGTCCTGGTTGTCCGTCTCCGCCACGCTGACCGCGTACTTCCGCCGGAGTTCGGCGACGATCGGGCGGACGAGAGAGCGCTTCTCCTTGAGCGAGTGGACATCGCCGAGAAGCAGATCGAAGGACAGCGTCCCCACATACATGTGTCACCGGATGTCCCGCCGGTCCGGGATAGACGGCCTGCCCATCGCACGTGGCAGGAACATCTGAACCGTACAACGAACGGGTGGAATGCTCGCCGGGGTTTTTCGCCCCCGCGTCCTGCCGGGACCCCGCCCCGGACCCGCGGGTCCGTTCCCCGGCCGCGGGCCGGTGGGGCCGGTCGCGCGGCTCCCCGCGCCCCGGAAGGAGCGCGGGGAACCGCGTGATCCTGGAAACGGCAAGCCGGCCGACGGTGATCTCTCACCGCCGGCCAGCTCAGGCCGCAGTCCTACGAGCGCGGCTTCTCGCGCATCTCGTACGTCGCGATGACGTCGTCGACCTTGATGTCGTTGAAGTTTCCGAGGTTGATACCGCCCTCGAAGCCTTCGCGGATCTCGGTGACGTCGTCCTTGAAGCGACGCAGCCCGGAGATGTTGAGGTTCTCCGCGATGACCTTGCCGTCGCGGACGAGGCGCGCCTTGGTGTTGCGCTTGACCTCGCCCGAGCGGACCAGGACACCGGCGATGTTGCCCAGCTTGGACGACTTGAAGACCTCGCGGATCTCCGCCGTGCCGAGCTCGACCTCCTCGTACTCCGGCTTGAGCATGCCCTTGAGGGCCGCCTCGATCTCCTCGATGGCCTGGTAGATCACCGAGTAGTACCGGACGTCGACGCCCTCGCGCTCCGCCATCTGCGCCGCGCGGCCCGCAGCGCGGACGTTGAAGCCGATGACGATGGCGTCGGAGCCGGTCGCCAGGTTGATGTCGGACTCGGTGACCGCACCCACACCGCGGTGCAGGACACGGATGTCGACCTCGTCGCCGACGTCGAGCTGGAGCAGCGAGGACTCGAGAGCCTCCACCGAACCGGACGCGTCGCCCTTGATGATGAGGTTGAGTTCCTGCACCAGACCGGCCTTGAGGGCCTCGTCCAGGTTCTCCAGGGAGAACCGGACACCCCGGCGGGCGAAGTTGGCGTTGCGCTCGCGCGCCGCGCGCTTCTCGGCGATCTGACGCGCCGTGCGGTCCTCGTCGACGACCAGGAAGTTGTCGCCGGCGCCCGGGACGTTGGTGAGACCGAGGACGAGGACCGGAGTCGAGGGACCCGCCTCTTCCACGTTCTCGCCCTTGTCGTCGAGCATCGCGCGGACACGGCCGTACGCGTCGCCGACCACCATGGTGTCGCCGACCCGCAGGGTGCCTCGCTGGACCAGGACGGTCGCGACGGCGCCGCGGCCGCGGTCGAGGTGGGACTCGATCGCAATACCCTGCGCGTCCTGCTCCGGGTTGGCCCGCAGGTCGAGCGAGGCGTCCGCGGTCAGGACCACGGCCTCCAGCAGCTGGTCGATGTTCAGACCCTGCTTGGCGGAGATGTCGACGAACATGGTGTCGCCGCCGTACTCCTCGGCCACCAGACCGAACTCGGTGAGCTGACCGCGCACCTTCGTCGGGTCGGCACCCTCGACGTCGATCTTGTTGACCGCGACCACGATCGGCACGTCGGCCGCCTTGGCGTGGTTCAGCGCCTCGATCGTCTGGGGCATCACACCGTCGTTGGCCGCCACCACGAGGATCGCGATGTCGGTCGACTTCGCACCACGGGCACGCATGGCGGTGAACGCCTCGTGACCCGGGGTGTCGATGAAGGTGATCTTGCGCTCTTCTTCGTTGACCTCGGTCGTGACCTGGTACGCGCCGATGTGCTGCGTGATACCGCCGGCCTCGCCCGCGACGACGTTCGTCTTGCGGATGGTGTCGAGCAGTCGGGTCTTACCGTGGTCGACGTGACCCATGACGGTCACGACCGGCGGACGCGCGACGAGGAACTCCTCGCCACCCTCGTCCTCACCGAACTCGATGTCGAAGGACTCGAGCAGCTCGCGGTCCTCCTCCTCGGGGCTGACGATCTCGAGGACGAAGTTCATCTCGTCCGCGAGCAGCTTCAGCGTCTCGTCGGAGACGGACTGCGTGGCCGTGACCATCTCGCCGAGGTTCATCATCACGCCGACGAGGGACGCCGGGTTGGCGCCGATCTTCTCGGCGAAGTCGGTGAGGGACGCACCGCGCGACAGGCGGACGGACTGTCCGTTGCCGCGAGGCAGCATCACACCGCCGACCGACGGGGCCTGCATGGCCTCGTACTCCTGGCGCCTCTGCCGCTTCGACTTGCGACCACGACGCGCCGGACCGCCGGGACGGCCGAACGCACCCTGCGTGCCACCACGGCCACCGGGACCACCCGGACGACCGCCGAAGCCGGGACGGCCACCGCCGCCACCACCGGGACCACCCGGACGGCCGGCGAAACCGCCGCCACCGCCACCGGGACCACCGGGACGGCCGGCGAAACCGCCACCGCCGCCGCCACCCGGACGGCCGGCGAAGCCGCCGCCACCCGGACGACCGCCGCCGCCACCGGGACCGCCGGGACGACCGCCGCCACCGGGACCGCGGCCACCGGGGCCACCGCCGCCGGGACGCGGGCCCGCGGCCGGACGCTGCGGCATCATGCCGGGGTTCGGACGGTTGCCGCCGGGGGCACCGCCGGGACGCGGGGCCTGCGGACGCGGCATGCCGCCGGGGGTCGGACGGGCACCGCCCGGACCGCCCTGCGGACGCGGAGCGCCGCCGGGACCGCCCTGGGGACGGGGACCACGGTCCTGGCCGCCCGCGCCCTGCGGACGCGGACCACCGGGAGCACCGGCGCCGCCGGGACGCGGGGCACCACCGGGACGGGGCGCCTGCGGGCGCGCCATGCCGGTGGAGCCGCCGGAGGTGAAGGGGTTGTTGCCCGGACGGGGACCGGCCGGACGGGCGCCCGGACGCGGGGACTGGCCGCCGGGACGCGGGGCGCCCTGACGGTCGCCGCGCTCGGGACGGTCGCCACGGCCCTGGCCACCCTGGCCGGGACCACCGGCGGGACGGGCACCCGGACGCGGGGCCTGGCCACCGGGACGCGGGGCGGAACCCGGACGGGGACCCGCGGCCGGAGCCGAGGGAGCCGACGGGGGCGCGGTGAACTCGGGCGCGGCCGGCGCCGGGGCCGCCGGAGCGGGCCTCGGAGCGGGCTTGGGACCCGGAGTCGGACGCGGACCCGGCGCGGCCGGGGTGACCGGCGCGGCCGCGGGCCGCTCGGAGACGGCCGGCTTCGGGGCCGGCGGCCGCGGGGCGGCCGGACGGGCCGCCTGCGCGGGAGAGGGGGCTGCCGGCCTCGCCGGGGCAGCCTTGCGTGCGGCGGGCTTGCCGCCGCCGTTGCCCTGCTGGAGGGCGTCGGTCAGCTTGCGTACTACGGGCGCCTCGATCGTCGACGACGCCGAACGGACGAATTCACCGAGCTCCTGGAGCTTGGCCATGACGACCTTGCTCTCAACCCCGAACTCCTTGGCGAGTTCGTATACCCGGACCTTAGCCACTTCGCTCCTTTTAGGTCCGGGTTGCGTCCGGACCGTCGCTACTTCATGGGCGTACTCATCGCGTGCTCATCGAGTGCTCATCGCAATCTCGACCTACTTCCAACTCGCGGGGTACCAGGGCCGTACGGGGGTTCCGCACGACACGTCTTACGGTGTTGCCTGCTCGACGCGGAGGCGCAACGCCGCCGTGTCGAGCGCTCCCGGGGCACGCAGCGCCCGTGGGAACGCCCGGCGGCGTACCGCCAGGTCCAGACAGACCAGGGCGGGGTGTACGTACGCACCCCGGCCGGGCAGCGTACCGCGATGATCGGGGACGCATTCGCCCTCGATCGCCACGACCCGCAGCAGATCAGTCCTGGCCGCTCGCTCCCGGCACCCCACACAGGTGCGTTCAGGGCATGCGCGGGCTCGCGTCCGGCCAGACACTCTTAAGTCTACCTCTCCGCACCGACCTCACCCCTTTGGGGCAAGATTCGAACAGTTGCTGCGCAGATAACTGTCGTGATCCAAGCCACTCGCGGTCTGGATCTATTCCCCGTCCCGGTCCCCGCGCCGCTCGGCGGGCTGCTCCGAGGACTGCTCGGTGTCCGGACGGATGTCGATCCGCCAGCCGGTGAGGCGGGCCGCGAGGCGGGCGTTCTGGCCCTCCTTGCCGATCGCCAGCGACAGCTGGTAGTCGGGGACCGTCACCCGCGCCGACCGGGCCGCGAGGTCGACGACCTCGACCTTGGACACCCGGGCCGGGGACAGCGCGTTCGCCACCATCTCGGCCGGGTCGTCCGACCAGTCGACGATATCGATCTTCTCGCCGTTCAGCTCGGCCATCACGTTGCGCACCCGGCCGCCCATGGGGCCGATGCAGGCACCCTTGGCGTTCAGGCCCGAACGGGTGGAACGGACGGCGATCTTCGTGCGGTGGCCGGCCTCGCGGGCGATGGCGGAGATCTCGACGGAACCGTCGGCGATCTCCGGCACCTCCAGCGCGAAAAGCTTCTTCACCAGGGCGGGGTGCGTGCGCGACAGGGTCACGGACGGACCGCGCACGCCCTTCGCCACCCGGACGACGTACGAGCGCAGCCGCAGGCCGTGCTGGTAGGTCTCGCCGGGGACCTGCTCCTGCACGGGCAGGATGGCCTCCAGCTTGCCGATGTCGACCAGCACGTTCTTCGGGTCGCGTCCCTGCTGGACCACGCCCGTCACGATGTCGCCCTCACGCCCGGCGTACTCGCCGAGCGTCGCGTCGTCCTCCGCGTCCCGCAGACGCTGCAGGATCACCTGCTTGGCGGTGGTCGCGGCGATCCGGCCGAAGTCCGACGGGGTGTCGTCGAACTCGCGGATCTCCTGCCCCTCCTCCAGGTCCTCGGGGTCCTCCTTCGCCCACACGGTCACATGGCCGGTCTCCCGGTCGAGCTTCACGCGCGCGTGGCGGCGGCTTCCCTCGGTGCGGTGGTAGGCGATGAGGAGGGCCGACTCGATCGCCTCGACCAGCAGGTCGAAGGAGATCTCCTTCTCCCGTACCAAACCCCGCAGGGCACTCATGTCGATGTCCACGGCTACGCCTCCTCTGCGTTCTCTTCGGTCTCTTCGACCTCTACGGTCTCTTCGGTCTTGTCGTTCGCGCTCTTGCGGTTGAACTCGACCTGGACGCGGGCCTTGGCGATGTCCGCGAGGGCGAGCCGACGGGTGGTGGGCCTGCGCCCCTTCACACCCGGCACCTCCAGGTCGAGGGCGTCGTCGTCGGCCTTCAGGATGCGGGCGACGAGCTCGGCGCCGTCTCCGAGCTGGAACTTCACCAGCCGGTCCGTGGCACGTACGTAGTGACGGTGCTCGGTGAGCTCACGCTCGGCACCGGGGGTTCCGACCTCGAGGGTGTACTCGCCCTCGCCCATCGCGTCGCTCTCGTCGAGCTTCGCCGAGAGCGCGCGGCTCACATCGGCGATCTGGTCCAGGTCCGCACCGGCGTCCGAGTCGACGACCACGCGCAGCACCCGCTTGCGTCCGACCGAGTCCACCTCGATCTCCTCGAGGTCCAGTCCCTGGGAGCCGACGAGCGGTTCCAGAAGTTCTCGCAGCCTCTCGCTCTGGGTGGTGCTCATCCGGGTGACTCCTCGGCCGCGTGTGCTGTTGTGGGTTGGTCGCGTCTCTGGTCAAAGGGTATCCGGTCGCAGGGGGTGTTGCCGTCCATCGGGGCGGGCACGGGAGAGCCGCTGGCGGGTGCCGGGTCCCGGCGCGGGTACCGTGATCACGGGCGCGCCGCCCTCCCGTTCGTACGAGCCTTCCGAGGACGTCTGCCGTGTCGTTCACCCCGCCGTCCCGCATCCCGTCGGGTCCGCGCCGAAGGAGCCTGTTCGCGTCGGCCGCGGGCGCCGCCGTGCTTGTGGGCTGTTCCGCCCCTGGACCGTCCTCCCCGGCCGCCGCGGGCCGGAGCCCCTCGGCCGAGGACGCCGCCCGCGCGCGTGCGGCCCGCGACAGCGAGACGCTCGCGGCGCGCTACGCCGCCGTGATCGCCGCCCATCCGCCGCTGGCGGAGCGTCTGGAGCCGCTGCGGACCGAGGTCGTACGGCACGCGCAGGCGTTCGGCGGCGGCGCGCGCCGCCCCTCGGGCCCGCCGTCGGCCTCCCGCTCGGCGGCCTCCTCGTCCGCGTCCGCCGCCTCCTCTCCTTCCGCTACTTCCACTTCTTCCGCTTCTTCCGCCGTTTCGGCCTCCTCCGGGTCCTCGGCGTCGGCCTCGGCCTCGGCTTCGGCGGGTGGCTCGCCCGCCGTACCGGTCCGTGAGAAGGACGCGCTCGCCGACCTCGCGAGCGCCGAACTCGCCCTGGTGGACCGGCGTACGAAAGCCCTGCTGGACGTACCGGGCGAATTGGCGAGGCTGCTGGCCTCGGTGGCGGCGGCCGGGGCGGCCCACGCGTTTCTGCTGACGAAGGAGGCCAAGTGAGCTCGACGGACGCGACGGAACCGGCCGGGGAGACCCCGGGACCCGGTGCGACCGGGAAGGCCGGCGGGAAGGCCGGGACGGCGGAGCTGACGGCCCTGCAGGCCGCCCTGGCCGCCGAGCACGCCGTGGTGTACGGGTACGGCGTCGTCGGTGGCAGGATCGGCGAATCGCGCCGCGGCGAGGCACGCGCGGCCTACGACGCGCACCGCGCGCGCCGCGACGAACTGGCCCGCGCCATAAGGGATCTGGGCGGACAGCCCGCGCCTGCGGCCGCCGCGTACGCGCTGCCCTTCGCGGTCGACGACTCCGGCGCCGCCGTCCGCTTCGCCGCCGAGCTGGAGGAGCGGGTGGCGGGGAGCTACTCCGACCTGGTGCGCGCCGCTTCGGGCGACCGGCGGCGCTCGGCCGCCGAGGCCCTGCGGGAGGCGGCGGTGCGGGGAGTGCGCTGGCGCGGGGAGAGCGTAGCCTTCCCTGGTCTCGCCGAGCGGACGTCCGCCTCGTTCGCGGCGGCGCCCTCGCACACCTGACGCGACTCTCGGAAGGAACCCCTCCCGCATGGACTCCGGCATGGCTTTCGAACCTCCGCAGCGCCTGGTGCGGGCGCTCGGTGAGGCCCAGCGGGGCGGAGCGGACGGGACCAAGGGGGACGATGGCTCGGGCAAGTGGCTGGACGAGCTGGCCGTTGCGGTCGAACAGGCCGTCGGTCTACGCGAGTTGACCGTGGAACGGGTGCAGGCGCCCGGCGGCCGCAGCAGTCTCGTCGTGCTGGTGCGGCAGGCCGACGGGACGCCCGCCGTGCTGAAGCTGGCGCCGGAGCGGGCACGGCCGGAGAGCGAGCGGGCCGCGCTCGCCCACTGGGACGGCCGGGGCGCGGTGCGGCTGCTGCCTCCCGGCGACGAGGGGGACGACGCCCACGGAGTGCTGCTGCTGGAGCGGTTGCGGCCCGATCTGTCGGTGCGTTCGCTGCCGGAGGCGAAGGCGCTGCTGGAGGCGGCCGGTACGCTGCGGCGGCTGTGGGTCGCACCGCCCGACGCGAAGGTGCACGCCTTCGAGACGGTGGCCGAGCGGACCGGGCGGCAGGCCGAGGCGATGCGGGCCGCGGCGGACACCGACGCCGAGGTCGTGGAGCTCGTCGACGCGGCGCTGGCGGCCCGCGCGGAGCTGATCGCCGGGCCGCCCGAGGAACGGCTGCTGCACGGCACCTTCCGGCAGAGCAAGGTGCTCGCCGGGGAGCGCATGCCCTGGCTGGCCGTGGGCCCGGACCCGGTGGTCGGTGAGTGCGCCTTCGATCTGGCGCGGCTGGTCCGCGACCGGGTGGAGGACCTGATCGCCTCGCCCTCGGGGGCCTCGATCACCCGGCGGCGGGTGAAGCGGCTCGCCGAGTCGCTGGAGGTGGACCAGGAGCGGCTGCGCGGCTGGACCCTGTTCCGGGCCGTCGAGTCCGGTGTGCGGGCGCGGAGGGTGGGCCGTCCGCAGGACGCCGAACTGCTGCTGGAGTTCGCCGGCTGGCTCTGAGCGGCGGCGGTCCCGCGGTCCGTTCGCTCCGCCCGTCCGGCCCGTCCGGCCCGTCCCGATGACAGCGCGACGGCCGTGGCCCGGGGCGTGCTGCCCGGGCCACGGCCGTCCCGCCGTCCGTTCCGGTCAGACCGTCAGGCGGGCGATCGCCTCGTCGACGGTCAGTTCCTCGCGCTCGCCGGTGCGGCGGTCCTTGAGCTCCAGGACGCCCTCGGCCGAGCGGCGCCCGGCTACCAGGATCTGCGGTACGCCGATGAGCTCGGCGTCCGTGAACTTCACACCCGGGGAGACACCGGCGCGGTCGTCCACCAGGACCCGTACGCCCGCGGCGCCCAGCTTCTCGGAGACGTCGAGGGCCAGCTCGGTCTGGAGCGCCTTGCCCGCGGCGACGACGTGCACGTCGGCGGGGGCGATCTCCTTCGGCCAGCACAGGCCCTGCTCGTCCGCCGACTGCTCGGCGAGCGCCGCCACCGCGCGCGAGACGCCGATGCCGTACGAGCCCATGGTCACGCGGACCGGCTTGCCCTGCTGGCCGAGCACGTCGAGCTGGAAGGTGTCGGCGTACTTGCGGCCGAGCTGGAAGATGTGGCCGATCTCGATGGCACGGTCCAGCTTGAGGCCGGTGCCGCAGGACGGGCAGGGGTCGCCCTCCTCGACCACGACCACGTCGAGGTAGTCGTCGACCTCGAAGTCCCGGCCCGCGACGACGTTCTTCGCGTGCGTGTCGGCCTTGTTGGCACCGGTGATCCAGGCCGTGCCGGGCGCGACGCGCGGGTCGGCGATGTAGCGGACCTTCTCCAGTCCCTGCGGGCCGACGTAGCCCCGTACGAGGTCGTCGCGGCCCTCGAAGTCCTCGGCCGTGACGAGTTCGACGACGGCGGGGGCGAGGTGCTCGCCCAGCTTGCCGAGGTCCACCTCGCGGTCGCCGGGAACGCCGACGGCCACGATCTCGCCGTCGACCTTGACCAGCAGGTTCTTCAGCGTCGCGGAGGCGGGGACGCCCAGGTGCTCGGCGAGCGACTCGATGGTGGGGGTGTCGGGGGTGTCCAGCTCCTCGACCGGGCCGTGCTCCGCGGAGACCGGCGTGACCTTGAAGGTCACCGCCTCCGTGTTGGCGGCGTAGTCGCAGGCCGGGCAGTCCGCGAAGGTGTCCTCACCGGCCGCGGCGGGAGCGAGGAACTCCTCGGAGGCGGAGCCGCCCATGGCACCCGAGACCGCCGACACGATGCGGTAGTCGAGGCCGAGCCGGGCGAAGATCTTCTGGTACGCGGCGCGGTGCAGCGCGTAGGACTCGGCGAGTCCCTCGTCCGTGGTGTCGAAGGAGTACGAGTCCTTCATCTGGAACTCGCGGCCGCGCAGCACTCCGGAGCGCGGGCGGGCCTCGTCCCGGTACTTGGTCTGGATCTGGTACAGCATGACCGGCAGGTCCTTGTACGAGGACGCCTGGTCCTTGACGAGGAGGGTGAAGATCTCCTCGTGCGTCGGGCCCAGCAAATACTCGCCGCCCTTGCGGTCCCTGAGGCGGAACAGCAGGTCGCCGTACTCCTCCCAGCGGGCCGAGGCCTCGTAGGGCTCCTTGGGCAGCAGGGCCGGCAGCAGGACCTCCTGCGCGCCGATGGCGTCCATCTCCTCACGCACCACCCGGGAGATGTTGTCGAGGACCTTCTTGCCGAGCGGCAGCCAGGTCCAGATGCCCGCGGAGTTGCGGCGCACGTAGCCGGCGCGGACGAGCAGCTTGTGGCTGAGCGTCTCGGCGTCCGCCGGGTCGTCACGCAGTGTCTTGACCATCGAACGGGACATGCGCTGGACCTGGGCCATGGTTCTCGACTCCTGCTGCGTAAGGGTGATGGCAAGGAGGTTAGCCGGGGGGCCGCCGTCCCCGGAAATCCGTTTCGCCCCCGACGCGTCCGTCAGGGGCGCCTCAGCGGCAGCGGCGCGCCCATCACCGCGTACGGTTTCGGCGCGCTCGGGAAGAGGACCTGACGTGCGAGGTCCTCGTAGCCCAGCGAGTGGTAGAGGCCGCGGGCCGGGCTGTCCGTGTCGATGGCCGAGAGGATCGAGCGGGGTTCGTCCGCGCCGTCCGTGATGCCGGTGATCAGGGCGCGGCCCGCGCCGCGGTTCTGGTAGCGCGGGTGGACGTGCAGCTCGGTGATCACGAAGGAGTCGTCGAGCCAGCCGTCGTTGCCCCGCGCCCGCAGATAGGGCTCGACGACGGTGGACCACCAGTGCCCGCGGTCGTTGGGCATGCCGTAGACGAATCCGACGAGCCGTCCGTCGCCGGTGGTGGCGCCCAGCGCGCGGGCTCCCGGACTGGTGAGATGGCGGAGCACGATCTGCCGGCGGACGGCGATCTCGTCCGCGCCCAGCCCGAAGGCGAGCGCCTGGACGGCGAGCGCCTCGTCGACGCGCGCGGCGAGGTCCAGCGGGCCGATGACCACGTCGTCGGGGGTGCGGGGCCCCTGACCGGGAAAGCGCAGCATGCCGGGGAGACTACAGGGCGGTCGCGAGGCTCAGAACGGCTCTTCGTGCCGGTGGCCGCGGGTGTGGTCGGCGGTGTGGCTAGAACAGGACGCTCATGAACGCACCGACCTCCCGGAAGCCCACGCGCCGGTAGGTCGCGCGGGCGGCCGTGTTGAAGTCGTTGACGTAGAGGCTGACGAGGGGGGCGACGTCCGCGAGGGCGTAGCGCAGGACGGCGGCCATGCCGGGGGCGGCGAGTCCCTGGCCCCGGTACTCGGGGGCGACCCAGACGCCCTGGATCTGGCAGGCCTGGGGGGTCGCGGCGCCGATCTCGGCCTTGAAGACGACCTTGCCGTTCTGGTCGAGGCGGGCGAAGGAGCGTCCCGTGCCGACGAGTTCGGCCACCCGTGCCTGATAGAGGAGACCGCCGTCGCCGGCGAGCGGGGAGACGCCGACCTCCTCGGTGAACATCGCCACGCACGCCGGCATGATCGTCTCCATCTCGTCCTTGCGGATGCGGCGGAGGTAGGGGTCCGGGGCGATGTCGGCGGGCAGGCGGTCGGTGACCATCAGGGGCTGGTGGGCGCGGACCTCCCGGGCGGGGCCCCAGCTCGGTTCGAGCAGCCGCCACAGCTGGGCGGTGGCCTCGGCGGGGCCGACGATCGAGGAGCAGCGGCGGCCGGCCCGGCGGGCGCGGTCGGCGAAGCCGCGGACGGCGCGGGGGGTGGCGCAGATCGGGACCAGGTTCGCTCCGGCGTAGCAGAGCGACTCCAGCATGCCGTCCTCGTACCAGCCCCACATCTCGCCGCCGAGCCGCCAGGGGTCGAGGCCGGCGATCTGCACCCGGGATGCGACGAAGGCGTTCGCGACCGGCTCGCGGTCGAGCACCGCGAGTGCGGCGTCCAGGTCACTCGGTTCGAGGACCCTGGTGGTGGTCTGGGTCAACACGTACGGAGGCCTCACCCTGGGGTCTACTGATCTCCGCACTGTACCTGGCGGCGTTGTGGGCTGCCGCCGGTTGGCTCTGCCGGTCTGTGGGGTTCGGGTGCGGGTTGGTGGGGGCTGGGCGCGCCGTTCCCCGCGCCCCTCGGGGGGGGCCGGGCTGCGCCGCGGCACCTGCCGGACGACAGCCGTCCGGTGCGGGCTCGTGAGGGCTGAGCGCGCCGTTCCCCGCGCCCCTCGGGGGGGCCGGGCTGCGCCGCGGCACCCGCCGGACGACAGCCGTCCGGTGCGGGTTCATGGGGGCTGGGCGCGCCGTTCCCCGCGCCCCTCAAGGCGGGGCTGCGCCCCGCCCCGAGGGAGAGAGTCGGGCGGAGCCCGGAGGGGGCGGTCAGCCCGCCACGGCCACCGACGGCTCGCCGGAGGCGACGCCGTCGGCCTCCATCTGCTCGGCGAGCTTCATCGCTTCCTCGATGAGGGTCTCGACGATCTTCGACTCGGGCACGGTCTTGATGACCTCGCCCTTGACGAAGATCTGCCCCTTGCCGTTGCCGGAGGCGACGCCGAGGTCGGCCTCGCGGGCCTCGCCCGGGCCGTTCACCACGCAGCCCATGACGGCGACGCGGAGCGGGACCTCCATGCCGGTGAGGCCGGCGGTGACTTCCTCGGCCAGCTTGTAGACGTCGACCTGGGCGCGGCCGCAGGACGGGCAGGAGACGATCTCCAGGCCGCGCTGCTTGAGGTTGAGGGACTCCAGGATCTGGAGGCCGACCTTGATCTCCTCGACGGGCGGGGCCGAGAGGGAGACGCGGATCGTGTCGCCGATGCCCTCGGAGAGCAGCGCGCCGAAGGCGACCGCCGACTTGATGGTGCCCTGGAAGGCCGGGCCCGCCTCCGTCACACCGAGGTGGAGGGGGTAGTCGCAGGCGGCGGCGAGCTGGCGGTAGGCGTTGACCATGACGACCGGGTCGTTGTGCTTGACCGAGATCTTGATGTCGCGGAAGTCGTGCTCCTCGAAGAGGGAGGCTTCCCACAGCGCCGACTCGACGAGCGCCTCCGGCGTCGCCTTGCCGTACTTCTGGAGCAGGCGCCGGTCGAGCGAGCCCGCGTTGACGCCGATCCGGATCGGGGTGCCGGTGTCCTTCGCGGCCCGCGCGATCTCCTTGACCTGGTCGTCGAACTGCTTGATGTTGCCGGGGTTGACGCGGACGGCCGCGCAGCCGGCGTCGATCGCGGCGAAGACGTACTTCGGCTGGAAGTGGATGTCAGCGATCACTGGGATCTGCGACTTCTTGGCGATCGTGGCGAGCGCGTCGGCGTCGTCCTGGGTGGGACAGGCGACCCGCACGATCTGGCAGCCGGACGCGGTCAGCTCGGCGATCTGCTGGAGCGTGGCGCCGATGTCCGAGGTCCGCGTGGTCGTCATCGACTGCACCGAGACGGGTGCGTCTCCGCCCACGGCCACGGTTCCGACCTGGATCTGCCGGCTCTTCCGGCGCTCGGCGAGCTTGGTCGGAACGGACGGCATGCCGAGAGAAATCGCAGTCATCTGCTGTGCAACCCCAAGTTGTGGATCAAGGTCCCGGAATCGTGGGCTCCAGGCTCCGAGATTACGGCACCGGCGCGCGCGAGAGCACATCACGCCCCTAAACCCACCCAACGAATGGTGGCCGGGCACCCAGGGTGCCCGGCCACCGTGAACGGAGCCCTACTAGGAGATTTTCACCGGGTTGACCACGTCCGCGACCAGCACGAGAAGCGTGAAGCAGACGAAGATCCCGGCCACCACGTAGGCCACCGGCATCAGCTTCGCGACGTCGAACGGACCCGGATCGGGCCGCTTGAGCACCCTCGCCGTGCCGCGTCGCAGGGACTCCCACAGTGCGCCCGCGATGTGCCCGCCGTCGAGCGGGAGCAGCGGGAGCATGTTGAACAGGAAGAGGGACAGATTGAAGCCCGCGACCAGCAGCAGCATCATCGCGACCTGCTGGGAGGCCGGGATGTCGAGGGTGAAGACGTCCCCGCCGATCCGGGCCGCGCCGACCACGCCCATCGGGGAGTCGGCCTTGCGCGGGCCGTCGCCGAAGGCCGCGTTCCACAGGTCGGGGATCTTGCCGGGAAGCGAGACCAGCGACTCGACGCCGTTCTGCATCATGTCGCCCATGCGGTCCACGGACTGTCCGAACGACTGCTGGACGATGCCGGAGGCCGGCGTGAAGCCGAGGAAGCCGGCGTACACGTACTTGCCCTCGACGTAGCCGCCGTTGCCGTCGGTCTTGCTGACCTGGTTCTTGATCAGGTGGGCCTTCAGCTCGACCCGCTCGCCCTTGCGGTCGACGACGATCGTGACGTCCTTGCCGGGGTTGGAGCGGATGTCGGACTGCAGGGCGGCCCAGTCGTCGACCGCGCGGCCGTCGAACGCGACGATCTTGTCGCCGCCCCGGAGTCCGGCGGCCTTGGCGGGCGCGGCCTCGTCACCGGACGCGCACTTGGAGCGGTTCTCGCTCTGCTGGATGACACAGTCCGAGACCTTGCCGACCGTGGTGGTCTGGGTCTGGACGCCGAACGTCATCATCACGCCGAGGAAGATCGCGACGGCCAGGACCAGGTTCATGAACGGGCCCGCGAACATCACGATCACGCGCTTCCAGGGCTTGCGCGTATAGAAGAGGCGGGTCTCGTCACCGGGCTTCAGCTCTTCGAAGGCGGCGGACCTGGCGTCCTCGATCATGCCCCGGAAGGGAGAGGTCGAGCGTGCCTCGATCCGGCCGTCGGGACCCGGCGGGAACATCCCGATCATGCGGATGTAGCCACCGAGCGGGACCGCCTTCACCCCGTACTCGGTCTCGCCCTTCTTCCGCGACCAGATGGTCGGACCGAAGCCGACCATGTACTGCGGCACGCGGATGCCGAAGAGCTTGGCCGTCGACAGATGTCCCAGCTCGTGCCAGGCGATCGAGATGAGCAGGCCGACCGCGAAGACGACTATGCCGAGGATCATCATCAGGGTCGTCATGCACGAGCCTCCGCGGTTGTCGTCTGTGCCGTCAGTTCCCGGGCCCGGGCGCGCGCCCAGGTCTCCGCTTCGAGGACGTCCGCCACGGTCAGGGAAGTTCCCGATCGGGGTGTTCCGTGTTCCTCGACCACCTGTGTGACGGTCTCCATGATCCCATTGAACGGCAGGGTGCCGTTCAGGAACGCGTCGACGCACTCCTCGTTCGCGGCATTGAACACCGCCGGAGCCGTGCCCGCGAGCCGGCCCACGTGCCGGGCGAGTCCGACCGAGGGGAACGCCTCGTCGTCGAGCGGGAAGAACTCCCAGCTCGACGCCTTGGTCCAGTCGCAGGCCGGGGCCGCGTCGGGGACGCGCTCCGGCCAGCCGAGACCGATGGCGATCGGCCCCCGCATGTCGGGGGGCGTCGCCTGGGCCAGTGTCGATCCGTCCGTGTACTCGACCATCGAGTGGACATACGACTGCGGGTGCACGACCACCTCAATGCGATCGAAGGGAATGTCGTAGAGGAGGTGCGCCTCGATGACTTCCAGTCCCTTGTTGACCAGGGTCGCGGAGTTGATGGTGATGACCGGCCCCATGGCCCAGGTGGGGTGGGCGAGCGCGTCGGCCGGTGTGACGTTCGCCAGTTCCGCCTTGGTACGGCCCCGGAAGGGTCCCCCGGAGGCGGTCACGACGAGTTTGCGGACGTCGGCGCGGGTGCCGGCCGCCAGCGCCTGGAACAGCGCCGCGTGCTCGGAGTCGACGGGGATGATCTGTCCCGGCTTGGCCAGCGCCTTCACCAGCGGGCCGCCGACGATGAGCGACTCCTTGTTGGCGAGCGCGAGGGTGCGGCCCGCCTCCAGGGCGGCGAGGGTGGGGGCGAGGCCGATGGAGCCGGTGATGCCGTTGAGGACGGTGTGACCGTCGGATCCGGCGAGGTGGGTGGCGGCGTCGGCTCCCGCGAGGATCTCGGGGAGCGGCTCACCGGCGGAGTACTGGGCGGCCAGGGCCTCCCGCAGTGCGGGGACGACGTCCTCGCGCGCGACGGCGACCGTCCGCACCCGCAGCCGGTGGGCCTGCTCGGCGAGCAGTCCGACCCTGCCGCCTGCGGCGGAGAGCCCGGTGACGCGGAAGCGGTCGGGGTTGCGCAGCACGAGATCGATGGCCTGGGTCCCGATCGACCCGGTGGAGCCGAGGATCACGACATCCCTGACTCCGTCCACGGGGTCGAAGACGAGATGCGGATCAGCGAGGGGGGCTGGACTGTCGCTCATCCCCCCATTGTGGCCGCAACGCGGGCCGCGCAGGACAGGGCTCCCTCTTCCGGTCCGGCTCCTGTATCACCCCCGTGCACCGGACGGCACGAAATCACCCTTTGTGAATCTCGCGTGAAGATCACGTGATAACACTTCATCACTGGCCGGTGGACGACCGGCCGGGGAACGACACCCTGGGGGGTTTCTCATGCGGACTCGCGCCGCCCTGCCCGCGCTCGCGGGCGCCGTCGCACTGACGGGCGCTTTCCTTCTCAGCACTCCGGCTCAGGCCGCCGGCGGTGTGACCATCCATCACGTCTGGTTCGACAGCCCGGGCTCCGACAACCGCTCCAACACGAGCCTCAACGGCGAGTGGGTGCAGATCAAGAACACCAGTTCGGCGGCGGTCTCGCTCAAGGGCTGGATCCTGAAGGACGTGTCGAACCACCGGTACACCTTCCCGAACGTCAGAATCGGCGCGGGCCGGACCATGAAGGTGCACACCGGAAGCGGTACGGACACCACGACGGACAAGTTCCAGCACCGCCGCGCCTACGTGTGGAACAACACGAGTGACACGGCCACGCTGACGAAGGCGAGCGGCTCGAAGGTCGACTCGTGCTCGTGGACGACCAGGGATCCCAGCGACAAGTACTGCTGATCCCGGACCGGCCCCCGCCGCGCGGGCCGGACCGGGAGTGCCCGGACCCGGCGGCCGGACGGACCGCGGGGCGTGGCCGACGCGCTCGACGGCGTCGGCCACGCCCCTGCTTGCCGGGACCGCGGTCAGCGGATGGGCCGGCGCACGTTCTCCCGCTGGGCGGGACCGGGCGTCGCGTCGGCGATCCACGGGCCGTCGCCCGACGGGTCGACGACCCCTTCCTCCAGCCAGGTGTACGTGCCCGACATCACGTTCTTCACGACCCTGCGGTCGAGCTCGTCGGTGTTGGTCCACAGCCGCCCGAAGAGTTCGTCGACGCGGATGCGGGACTGCCTGCAGAACGCGTCGGCGAGCTGGTAGGCCTCACGGCCGTGCTCCCCCTCGGTGCGCAGGAGTTCGGCGCGCACACAGGCGGCGCTCATCGCGAAGAGCTCGGCGCCGATGTCCACGATCCGGCCCAGGAAGCCCTGCTTGGTCTCCATCCGTCCCTGCCAGCGGGACATGGCGTAGAAGGTGGAGCGGGCCAGTTTGCGGGCGCTGCGCTCGACGTAGCGCAGGTGCGGCGAGAGGTCGATGCCGTGCTGGAACTCGCCGTACGAGCGGGGCAGCTGGCCGGGGCCCGCGACCAGTTTCGGGAGCCACTTCGCGTAGAAGACACCGGCGTTGGCGCCCGCCTTCGCCTTGTCCGAGAGGGACTTGTCGGGGTCGATGAGGTCGCCGGCCACCGAGAGGTGGGCGTCCACGGCCTCGCGGGCGATCAGCAGGTGCATGATCTCCGTCGAGCCCTCGAAGATGCGGTTGATGCGCAGGTCCCGCAGGATCTGCTCGGCCGGGACCGCCCGTTCGCCGCGGGCCTTGAGGGACGCGGCGGTCTCGAAGCCGCGGCCGCCGCGGATCTGGACCAGTTCGTCCGCCATCAGGCAGGCCATCTCGGAGCCGTACAGCTTGGCGAGGGCGGCCTCGATACGGATGTCGTTGCGGTCCTCGTCGGCCATCTGGGAGGACAGGTCGACGACCGCCTCCAGTGCGAACGTGGTCGCCGCGATGAAGGAGATCTTCGCTCCGACCGCCTCGTGGAAGGCCACCGGCTTGCCCCACTGCTCGCGCGCGGCGGACCACTCGCGGGCGATCTTGAGGCACCACTTGCCCGCCCCGACGCACATGGCGGGGAGCGAGAGCCGGCCGGTGTTGAGGGTGGTCAGCGCGATCTTCAGACCCGCGCCCTCGGGGCCGATCCGGTTCGCGGCGGGGACGCGCACCTGGTGGAAGCGGGTGACACCGTTCTCCAGGCCGCGCAGGCCCATGAACGCGTTGCGGTGCTCGACGGTGATGCCGTCGGAACCGGCCTCCACCACGAACGCCGTGATGCCGCCCTTGTGCCCCTCCGACTTCGGCACCCGCGCCATGACCACCAGCAGATCGGCGACGACACCGTTGGTCGTCCAGAGCTTCACGCCGTCGAGGACGTAGTCGTCGCCGTCCGGCACGGCGGTCGTGGCCAGCCGCGCCGGGTCCGAACCGACGTCCGGCTCGGTGAGCAGGAAGGCGGAGATGTCGGTACGGGCGCAGCGGGGCAGGAAGGTGTCCTTCTGCTCCTTGGTCCCGAAGATCTTCAGCGGCTGGGGGACGCCGATCGACTGGTGCGCGGAGAGCAGTGCGCCGATCGCCGGGCTCGCGGAGCCGACCAGGGCGAGCGCCTTGTTGTAGTACACCTGGGTGAGGCCGAGGCCGCCGTACTTGGTGTCGATCTTCATGCCGAGGGCGCCGAGCTCCTTGAGCCCGTCGACGACCTCGTCGGGGATCCGTGCCTCGCGCTCGATCCGGGCGGAGTCGATCTTCGTCTCGCAGAAGTCGCGCAGCTTGGCGAGGAATTCCTCACCACGCTGGACCGCCTCGTCGGGCGGCAGGGGGTGCGGGTGGATCAGGTCGAGCCGGAAGCGCCCGAGGAACAGTTCCTTGGCGAAGCTGGGCTTGCGCCAGTCCTGCTCCCGCGCCGCCTCGGCGACCTGACGGGCCTCACGTTCGGTGACTGTGGGCCGGTGGGGTGTTGCGGACAAGAAGCTCACCTCGCCGCGAATAGGGATCACTGGGGGTCTTCGTTACTGACCGGTGCTACTCGATCGTTCGTACCCGATTGCGGGCGACCTCACCAGTCCTCTCGCAGCGTTCGGGCCGCCTCCGGACCGTCCGGGGACCGGCCGACGCCGCCGCGCGCGCGGCCTTTCGGCCGGTGGCGCCTGACATGTTCCAGCTTGCGCCCGCGCGGTCGGCGCCGCCGCACCCCGCGTCACACCGGAGGTCCCCGCGAGGGCCGTTCGGGTGCCGCGCGGTGCCGCTCGGGTGCCGTCCGGACGCGGCCCGGGCGCCGTCCGGGATGCCGCCCAGGGGCGCGGCCGGAAGCTGCTCCGTGGGCGGCAGAGGCGCAGGGCGGGACGATCGAAGCGCTTCGACTTACCGGGAAGCCTGTGGACACACTCTCTTCACCGGACTACTGTCGAACAGCCCTCACCCGCCTCGATCCGTGACACGCGCACTGTCGAAGCGCTTCACCCAGCCTGGAGAGCCGGATGGTCACCCTTGCCGAGGTCGCCCGTCACGCCGGAGTCTCGGCGAGCACGGTGAGCTATGTCCTCAGCGGTAAGCGGTCCATCTCCGCCGACACCCGGCAGCGGGTCGAGCGGAGCATCCAGGAGCTCGGCTACCACCCGAACGCGGGCGCCCGCGCCCTGGCGAGCAGCCGGTCCAACATCATCGCTCTGATGGTTCCACTCCGTACCGACATGTACGTACCCGTGATGATGGAGATCGCCATCGCGGTGGCGACCCACGCCCGCACCTTCGGGTACGACGTGCTGCTGCTCACCGGCGAGGAAGGACCCGACGCCGTACGCCGGGTCACCGGCAGCGGGCTGGCCGACGCGATGATCCTGATGGACGTCGAACTCGACGACGAGCGGCTGCCGTTGCTGCGCCGCACGGACCGGCCCTCCGTCCTGATCGGGCTGCCCGCCGACACCTCGGGGCTGACCTGCGTCGATCTCGACTTCGGGGCGACGGGCGCGCTGTGCGCCGAGCATCTGGCGATGCTGGGCCACCGGGACATCGCCGTCATCGGCGAGGCCCCCGCCGTCTACGAACGGCACACCGGTTTCGCCGAGCGCACGCTCGACGGACTCCGGTCCCGGGCCCGGGAGTTGGGCCTGCGGTTGCTGCACCGCCCGTGCGAGGGCGGCTTCGACGCGATGTCCCTGACCCTGGCCCGCGTCTTCGACGAACGCCCCGCCACCACGGGCTTCGTCGTGCAGAACGAGTCCGCGGTCGAGCCGCTGCTCGCCCTGCTGCGCCGGCAGCGCCGGGCCGTCCCCGAGGACGTGTCGGTGATCGCGGTCTGCCCGGACCAGGTCGCCACCCAGGCCTCCGTGCGGCTGACGTCGGTCGCCATCCCCGCGCAGGAGATGGGCCGACGTGCGGTCGAGCAGGTGATCGCCAAACTGGAGGGCCGCGACGACGACGAAGTCGCGCTCATCGCACCGGAGTTGACGATCCGCGCGAGCACGGGACCGGCCCCCGGGGCGGCCTGACGCTCCGTCCGCCCGTCCCCGCCCCTCGGTTCACGGTCCCCGGGCCCCGGTCCGTCGCGCGCCATCTGCCGCTCGTCCGCCGTCGTGCGTTGTTCGTCGTCGTCGGCCGTCGTTCGCCCTCGTTCGGTCCTCGTGGTCCTCGCCGCCCCTTACGCCTTGTGACGCTTCCGTTGCCCGGAACTGTGGCCTCCGCCACAGCGGGGCCGATGCCGTCCTGTTGAGGTCGGCGCATGGCTCTTCTGCTCCTGCTGCTGGTTCCCGGCGGGCTGGTCGCCTGCGTCGCCCTCGCCGGGTACGGCCTGCGCCGGCTCGGGCGCCGGGACGTGGTCCGCGCCGACGGCGGAGGACGGCTGCGCGGGCCGGCGGCGCTGGCCGGTGCCGCCGCGATCGCCGTGTACGTGTGGGGGCTGCTCCATGTCGCCGGTGCGGTTCTGGCGGCCGAGGACGGCGGCACCGACTCAGCGCCGATCCGGCCGTGCCGTACGCCCGGCTGGCAGGAGTGGGCGAGGGACCCCGGCATCACCGGATACACGGTGAGCTATCTGCCCGTGCGGTTCGTCTGCGAGACGGGGGACGGTGGCCGGTACGCCACCGGAGACGTCCCCCGGTACGTCAACCCGGCCTTCTTCTGCCTCGCGGTGACCGCCGTGGCGATCACCGGCGCGGCCGCCCTCGACACGGAACGCCGGACCAGAAGGCGCGCCACCGCGTGACGGACGGACTTCCCGGCGTTCCCGGCGTTCCTGGGTTCTCAGTGTTCCCGGCGTTCTCAGTGTTCGCGCCAACCGAGTTTGATGAGCAGGTTCTTCGCCTCCTCGGCCACCTCCGCCTCGGCGACCACGTCGTAGCGGGCGGCGACGATCTGGCTGCGGGACGCGAAGTCGCGGCGGCCCCCGGTGAACGCGTGGCCGGCGAAGCCGAAGAGCGCGCCGAAGATCGCTCCGTAGAACAGGCCGCTGATCATCAGCACCAGGACGTGATGGTTGCCCGCCGCGAACAGCGACAGGAGCAGGCCGACCAGCAGCCCGAACCAGGCGCCCGAACCCGCGCCGGCCAGGGCGGCCCGCCCACGGGTGAGCCGGCCCAGCACCGTCTCCACCATCCGCAGATCGGAGCCGATGATCGCGGTGTGCTCCACCGGGAACTTGCTGTCGGAGAGGAAGTCGACCGCGCGCTGCGCGCCCTCGTAGGTCGGATACGAGCCGACCACCGGCCGGTCGAGCGGCGCTGTCAGGGGTTGCTGGGTCATCAGAGGGCTCCCTTGCTCACCGTCCCCGTCGAACAGCCTGCGGCGAGGCGGTGTCCCTCGCAAGGCGGAACGCGCCGGCCGGGCGTGCCGGGCCGGCGTGCCCCACGGCGGCCGGGCACGCGACGGTGCCGGACACGGCGGTGCCGACACGACGGTGCCGGACACGACGGCGGCCGGAGTCCCCGCCCAGTGGACTCCGGCCGCCGGTGACCCGTTCGGGCACGCTCAGAGGGCGAGACCCGTCAGCACGAGGACGCGCTCGTAGGTGTAGTCGTCCATCGCGAACTTGACGCCCTCGCGTCCGACGCCGGACTGCTTCACCCCGCCGTAGGGCATCTGGTCGGCGCGGTAGGACGGCACGTCGCCGATGATCACGCCGCCGACCTCCAGCGCCCGGTGCGCGCGGAACGCACTCTGCAGGTCGTGGGTGAACACACCCGCCTGCAGGCCGTACTTGGAGTCGTTGACGGCGGCGAAGGCGGCTGCCTCGCCGTCCACCTTGCGCACCGTGAGGACGGGGCCGAAGACCTCCTCGCAGGAGACGGTGACGTCGTCCGGCACGTCGGCGAGGACCGTCGGGGCGTACGAGGCACCGTCGCGCTTGCCGCCGGTGAGGAGCGAGGCACCCGCCGCGACCGCCTCGTCGACCCAGGTCTCGACGCGCTTGGCCGCGTCCTCGCTGACGAGCGGGCCGACGTCGGTCCTGTCGTCCGACGGGTCACCGGTCACCTGGGCCTCGACCGCGGCGACGATGCGCGGCAGGAGCCGGTCGTAGACGGAGGCGTCCGCGATCACCCGCTGCACGGAGATGCAGGACTGGCCGCCCTGGTAGTTCGAGAAGGTGGCGATCCGGGTCGCGGCCCGGTCCAGGTCCTGGTCGCTCGCCCAGTCGGCGAGCACGACCGCCGCGCCGTTGCCGCCCAGTTCCAGGGTGCAGTGCTTGCGGGGCACCGAGTCCATGATCGCGTAGCCGACCTTCTCGGAGCCGGTGAAGGAGATCACGGGCAGGCGCTCGTCCTGGACGAGGGCGGGCATGCGGTCGTTGGAGACCGGCAGGATCGACCAGGAACCGGCCGGCAGGTCCGTCTCGGCCAGCAGGTCACCGATGATCAGGCCCGACAGCGGCGTCGCGGGAGCGGGCTTGAGGATGATCGGCGCGCCGGCGGCGATGGCCGGGGCGATCTTGTGGGCGCACAGGTTGAGGGGGAAGTTGAACGGCGCGATGCCGAGGACGACGCCCTTGGGGAAGCGGCGGGTCAGGGCGAGACGGCCCTGGCCGCCGAGGTCGGTGTCCAGGCGCTGGGCCTCGCCGCCGTTGAACCTGCGGGCTTCCTCCGCGGCGAACCGGAAGACGGAGACCGCGCGGCCGACCTCGCCGCGGGCCCACTTGACCGGCTTGCCGTTCTCGGCGGAGATCAGCCGCGCGATCTCCTCGGTGCGCTCGACGAGGCGGCGGCTCACGTGGTCGAGGGCGGCGGCGCGGACGTGGGCGGGGGTGGCGGCGAACTCGTCGCGCACGGCGTACGCGGCGGCCACGGCCTCCTCGACCTGGGCCTCGGTCGGGACGCTGACCTGGGCGACGACGTGGCCGTCCCACGGTGAGGTCACGTCGAAAGCGGTCTCGCCGGTGGCCTGGCGGCCGGCGAGCCAGAAGGCGTGGGTGGAAGTCATGTCGGGTTCCGGCCCTTCCGAGGTCGAGGAGTGCGGGGTTGCGTGGTCCACGGTAGGGCCGGGGCGGGGCGGGGGTATTTGTCCGGGGCGTAGCAGTCGCCTCCGTGGGTGCGCCGCCGTGTCCTGGTCCCCGGGGTCGCCCCCGCCGCCCCTACCCGACCCATCCTGTCCCTGGGGCTCCGCCCCAGACCCCGCCAGGGGCGCTGCGCCCCCTGGACCCCCGCCTTCGCCCGAAGGGCTCGTCCTCAAACGCCGGACGGGCTGATGGTGCGCGCCCGCATCTCCAGCCCGTCCGGCGCTTGAGGACGAGGCCGTCCAGGCCGACACGGGGGTCCGGGGGCGGAGCCCCTGGCCAGGGGGCTGAGCCGGAGGCGAGGACCCCTATTCCGTGGCCGTCGCCGTCGTCTTCAGCGCCAGCCAGAGTTCCATCCGGACATCGGGATCGTCGAGCGACCTCCCGAGGATCTCCTCGACCCGCCGCATGCGATAACGCAGCGTATGCCGGTGCACACCGAGATCCGCGGCCGCCGCGTCCCACTGCCCGTGCCGCGACAGCCACGCCCGCAGGGAGGCCACCAGGTCGCCCCGCCCGGTCGCGTCGTGCTCGTACAGCGCCCGCAGCAGCCCGTCGGCGAACGCCCGCACCGCGTCGTCCGCGAGCAGCGGCAGTACCGACCCGGCGGCCAGTTCCTCGTGCTCGACCAGCGAGCGCCCCCGGCGCCGGGCGACGGACAGTGCCTGTTCGGCCTGTTTGTAGGCGGCGGCCGCGGCGATCGGCCCGGCCGGGGCGGACAGGCCGATGACCGGTTCGTCCTCCTCGCCCGGCGACTGCTCCGGGGCCGCCGTCCGCGCGGTGTCCAGCGCGAGGGCGTACTCCCCGCACGCGGCGACCGCCGCGCCTCCGTCGACGGCGAGCACGACCAGTCGCTCGCCGTCGGGCACGACGAGCACGGACTCGCCGGAGCGGGCGGCGGCGGACTCGACGATCTCGGCGAGTCCGCCGAGCGGGTCGCCGTTCGTGTCCGGCACCGCGACCTGGCTCCTGGACTGCTTCGGCGCGGCGACCCGGGCGTGTCCGTCCGCGTGTGCCCGGGCCGCCGAGGCGGACGCCGACTCGGCGAGGATGAGCCGGAACGGCGCGTCGAGCAGGTCCCCGTACAGGTCCCCCGCCACGGTCCGGGCGTGCTCGGGCTGGCCGGCGAGCAGCATGCGCAGCACGGCCGCGCCGATCCGCTGCTCCGCCGCGTGCAGCGGGCGCGACCGTTCGGTGGTGAGGGTGAGCAGGGCGATCGCGGAGTGCACGGCGTACCGCTCGGCGGTGCCGAGGGCGGCGGCCGTGCCGACGGCGAGCGCCGCTCGGGGCCGGCGGCCGGTCCCGAGCGAGTGCAGTTCGACGCGGTCCTCGCCGCCCACCACCGAACTCGCGGGCGCGGGCCGCTCGCGCAGCCGTTCCACGTCCGGGGTGAGCCGCGCGGCCCGGCGTCCGGCCCACTCGGGCGCGGCGGCGACGACGGCACCCGAGGCGTCGTAGAGCGCGGCCCAGCCGTCGACCTGTCCGGCGAGCGCGGCCAGGAGCCCCTGCGGGCCGTCGCTCAGCGCCTGCTTGGTCAGTTCGCGCTGTGCGGCGAAGCCCGCGGTCACGGCCCGGTACTGGTCGGCGGCGATCGCGGCCGAGACGGCCTTGCTGATCGCCAGGAACGGCGTGCGGCGGGGCACCTCCAGCAGCGGCAGCCCCTCCTCCACGGCCGCGTCGACGAGCGCCTCGGGGATCTCCTCGTAGTTGACCCCGACGGCGAAGCCCAGGCCCACCACCCCGGCTCCGGCGAGGCGCTTCACGTAGCGCCGCATGACGTCCGGGTCCTCCGCGTCCAGGGTGAGCGCGGTGATGAGCAGCAGCTCCCCGCCCTCCATGTACGGCACGGGGTCGGCGAGCTCGCTGACATGGGCCCAGCGGACGGGCACGTCCAGCCGGTCCTCGCCCGCCCGCACGGTCAGCTTGAGCGCGGAGTGGTGGACGAGCGAGGCGAGCGTGGGTGGCATGGGACCTTCAGGTCTTCACAGGATCTTCGACGGCCGCGGGCGGTGTGATCTTTTGGATCTTTTGGCCGCAACGTATGAACGACCTCTGTCGATTCTGCCTCACCGTACGGTCGGCCGGTGACCTGACGTCCGGACCTCCCGGTCAGCCGCGGAGATCCACCAGGAGGGGCGGCGCGTGCTCCCCGCGCACGGTGGTGAGCGACAGGACGGCGTGCCCCGGCGGTACCCCGTGCGCCAGCTCGGAGGCGGACCACCGTTCCCGTTCGACCTGCCGGACGGTCACGGCGCGCGCGGTCGGGGCGTGCCCGGTGATCACCCGCCGGAGCATGTGCACCGCCTTCCCGGCCGGGGTCTCCGCGATGATCTGCCGGTCGGTGACGTCCCGCGCCTCGATCCACTCCTTGCCCCACACCTCGGCGAAGTCCTGCCCGTCCCAGGGGGTGAGCCCGGACAGCGCCATCCGGCACCCGATGGAGCCGAGCAGGGGGCCGCGCAGCGGACGCGGTACGTCGTCGAGGGTGCGCAGCGTCAGCACGGCCCCGGCGTTGCCCGACCGCAGCCGCTGGATGCCCCGCACGGCCTCGGGCGTGATCAGGCCCGTCGCGTCGTCCAGGACGAGACAGGCGAAGAGCGAGCGGTCCTCCCGTACGGCGACGCTCGCGGTGAACTGGGCGAGCACGAGCCGGGCGAGGATCCGCGAGGCGTCGGCGTGCCCGCGCGCGGGCAGGTCGATCCGTACCCGCACCGGGTGGTCGAGTGCCCGCAGGGAGAAGGGCCGCGACTGTCCCGAGGTGTCGAAGAACCCGGCGAAGGCGGGCCGGTCGAGGAGCGCGACCCGGTCCGCTAGTACGCCACCGACGTCGCCGGGGTGTCCCATCTGGCGCTCCCGGGCGTCGAGTTCCCGCAGCAGCGACTCCTGTCCGCCGTCCTGGAGCGCCTTGCGCAGCGCGCCGAGCGGTCCGGGCGTCCCGTCGAGGAGCTGTCGCAGCTCGGCCACGGAGGGGAAGCGTCCGTGGACGGCGCGGTAGGGGCCGAGCAGCTGGGCGAGCACGGTGGTCGGGCGGCGGCTGTCGCCCCCGGGGTGCGGGTCGGCGAGGTCACCGACCAGCGCCTCGGCGAGTACCGCGGCGGCTTCGTCGGGGTCGGTGGTCCCGCCGTACAGGTCGAGGTCGTACACGGACTCGGGGTTCCCGATCCGGACGACGACGTCGTACGCGTCGACGGGGCCGAGCCCGGCGCCCGCGGCGCCCACCACCACGACGGCGGCGCGCCCGGCGAGGGCGTGCAGGCAGAGCGACTCGGCGAGCGGCCAGACGACGCTGGCGGTCTTGCCGGACCCGGCCGGGCCCACCGCGAGCAGGGAGGTACCCAGCAGGTCGGGGCCGAGGGCGAGCCCGGTGTCGCGGTAGGCGTAGGGGTTGCGCGGGTCGTCGGCGGTCGCGCCGAGCCGTACCTGTCCGGTCACCAGGTCGTGGCGCGCGAGGCGGCCGGGCAGGTCGCGGTCGCCGGAGGGGTGCAGGCAGGCGGCGGCGCCGTCCGTGAGCACGGCCGCGGTGAACGTGGCGAGGCTGTGGCGTCCGCTGCGCACGCCCTGCCAGGCGCGGGCGATCCGGGCGTGGTCGACGTCGCGCATCAGCCCGCGGCCGGCCTCGGCGGCGAGCCGGTCGGCGGCGTCGGTGGCCCCGGCGGCGCGGAGGTGGTTCCACTGGGCGGGGTCCTCCTCGGGCGTGGGCGGGCGCTCGTGGACGGGCGCGGCCCGCTGCCACGCGGGCAGCCCGTAGCGCCGCCAGACCTCGCCCCAGCGGCCGAGGCGGCCGACGACGATCATGATCGCGAGGGCGATCAGCGTGTAGTAGCCGTACCAGAGGAAGGCGTTGCCGACGCGGTCGTCGCTGTGGCGCCAGGAGTCCGGGGTGAACAGTTCGAGCGGCAGGACCCACCAGCCGCCGAGGTAGCCGTTCCACAGCAGCGACCAGACAAGCCAGCCCACCAGGAAGGCGATCACCGCGCCGCTGAGCAGCTGGCGGGCCGGGATCCGTTCCGGCTCCTGCTCGGGCCGGGGCCGGTAGCCGAACCGCCACACCCCGGGGGCGGCCTCCGGCCGCGGGGCGCGCAGCCAGGCCAGGAAGGCGGAGCCGTCCGGCATCGGCGGTACGCCCGGTGCCCGGGTCGGACGGGGCGGTGTCGCCGCCGCGTCCGCCGGTCCCGCCGGACGCGGCACCGGCCGGGCATGCGTGCCCCGCGCGTCCTGGGTCCCGTCGCTGTCCATCGCCCTGCCCCCTGACCAGCCGCTCCCTGCTTCGTCCGCGAGTCAATCTAGTGCCCCTGCGGGGCGAGTTCACCGTTTACGGGGCTGCCCTCGCCGGTCGATTCCACGGTTCCGGACACGGGGGCCGGCGGCGCGGACCACCGGTCCCCCGGCGCGCGCCCGCGCACGGGGTCTCCCGTCGGCGCGTTCGACCACGGCATGTCCGGCCCGGCGCGTGCGGCCCGGCGCGTCCGGGCACGGTGTCCCCGACCCGACCGCGGTGCCCCTGTCCACGGTGTACAGGTCCTCACCCGGCTGCCCTCCCTCTATGTCCACCGCGGACAAGCGGGCGTTCCGACAACGCCCACATGGAGCATGCCCACCCTCCGGAGCCGGCCCTAGCCTGCGGATAAAGAAGTCAAGCGTCCGAAAACACCTGCCCGGCGCCCCGTCCGCCGGGGACCGTCCGGTTCGCAAGATCCATCAGGGAGCCCCTCATGACCGCACTTCCGCAGGAGCGCCGCGTCGTCACCGCCATCCCCGGCCCGAAGTCGCAGGAGCTGCAGGCCCGCCGTACGGCCGCGGTCGCGGCCGGCGTGGGCTCGGTGCTCCCGGTCTTCACCACGCGCGCCGGCGGCGGCATCATCGAGGACGTCGACGGCAACCGCCTGATCGACTTCGGCTCGGGCATCGCCGTGACCTCGGTCGGCGCGAGCGCCGAGGCCGTCGTACGCCGGGCCTCCGCCCAGCTCCAGGACTTCACCCACACCTGTTTCATGGTCACGCCGTACGAGGGCTACGTCGCCGTCGCCGAGGCGCTGGCCGAGCTGACGCCGGGTGACCACGCCAAGAAGTCCGCGCTGTTCAACTCGGGCGCCGAGGCCGTCGAGAACGCCGTCAAGATCGCCCGCGCGTACACCAAGCGCCAGGCGGTCGTCGTCTTCGACCACGGCTACCACGGCCGGACGAACCTCACGATGGCGCTGACGGCCAAGAACATGCCGTACAAGCACGGCTTCGGCCCGTTCGCGCCCGAGGTCTACCGGGTGCCGGTGGCCTACGGCTACCGCTGGCTGACCGGCCCGGAGAACGCCGGTGCCGAGGCGTCCGCACAGGCCATCGACATGATCAACAAGCAGATCGGGGCCGACAACGTGGCCGCGATCATCATCGAGCCGGTGCTCGGCGAGGGCGGCTTCATCGAGCCCGCCAAGGGCTTCCTGCCCGCGATCAGCCAGTACGCCAAGGACAACGGGATCGTGTTCGTCGCCGACGAGATCCAGTCCGGGTTCTGCCGCACGGGTCAGTGGTTCGCGTGCGAGGACGAGGGGATCGTCCCGGACCTGATCACCACCGCCAAGGGCATCGCCGGCGGTCTGCCGCTGGCCGCCGTGACGGGCCGCGCGGAGATCATGGACGCCGCGCACTCCGGCGGCCTCGGCGGCACCTACGGCGGCAACCCGGTGGCCTGCGCGGGCGCGCTCGGCGCGATCGAGACCATGAAGGAGCTCGACCTCAACGCCAAGGCGAAGAACATCGAGTCGGTCATGAAGACCCGGCTGTCCGCCATGGCCGAGAAGTTCGACGTCATCGGCGACGTCCGGGGCCGTGGCGCCATGATCGCCATCGAGCTGGTGAAGGACCGCGCGACCAAGGAGCCGAACCCGGAGGCGACCGCCGCGCTCGCCAGGGCCTGCCACCAGGAGGGCCTGCTGGTCCTGACCTGTGGCACCTACGGCAACGTCCTCCGCTTCCTGCCTCCGCTGGTCATCGGCGAGGACCTCCTCAACGAGGGCCTCGACATCATCGAGCAGGCCTTCTCCCGCATCTGACGTCCTCACCGCACCCGCACCGGAACCCGGCCGGCCCGCCCTCGGCGGATTCCGCTTCGTCCCGCTGCGGGTACGGCCGGGCGCAGAGCGTGTGAAGAAGGTGTGCGAGGTGGATGACAGGAGGCGTTTGCGACTGTCGGTGCCGCATCCCCTGCCGTAGGTTCTACCCAGATGAGAGAAACACCCCGCCCACAGGGGACTGTGGGCGACACAGGGTCGGGGCCTCCCCAGCTTCACCCTGGTCGTGCCCTCGCGCACACACCCGGAGCTTCCAGCTCCGGATCTCCTCACCGATCGGACAGTCGCCCGCCCCAAACCCCCCGGGGCGCGCGACGATCCGGTCTGGACGGCCGCCTCGGAACTCCCCCCCCTGTTCCGGGGCGGCCGACCTTCCTCCCGGCCCTTTCCGGCCGGCTCGCCCTTCTCGCCCTCCCGGTCGCCCTCTTCGCGCTGATCACCTGGCAGGTCGCGGCCCACGGCCCCCTCGCCCGCGCGGACGAACGGCTCAGCCGCTCCCTGGTCCACCCCGGCCGGGTCTCCGAGCTCCTCGCCGATCTGGGCGGCGTCCCCGTCGCGGTCCCCGTACTGGCCGTGGTCATCGGGTACGCGGCCCTGTCCGCGCGTGCGGCCGAACGGGAGCGCTGGTGGCTGCCGCCGGCCGTGGCGGCGGCGCTGATGGCGGTCGTACCGGCGGTGATCGTGCCGCTGAAGGAACTCGTCGCCCGCCCGGGCCCACCGGTGATGGGCCCGGGCACGGGCTTCTACCCCTCGGGTCACACCGCGACGGCGGTCGTCGCCTACGGTTCCGCGACGCTGCTCCTCCTCCCCCGGCTCCGCGGCACCCTCGCCCGCCGTGCGCTGCTGGGACTCTGCGTCGCCGTGAACCTGGCGGTCGCCTTCGGGCTGGTCCGGCGCGGATACCACTGGCCGCTGGACGTCCTGGCGAGCTGGTGCCTGGGCGCGGCACTGCTCACGGTGTCGGTCCTGTTCGTCGACCGGAGCGTCAGCCGAAGTAGCCGTCGAAGTTCCGCTGGAACTCCCAGCCCGCGAACCGGTCCCAGTTGACCGACCACGTCATCAGGCCGCGCAGTCCTGGCCAGGTGCCGTGGGTCGCGTAGGAGCCGCAGTTCGTCCGCTTCGTCAGGCAGTCCAGCGCCTTGTCCGCCTCCGCCGGTGACACGTAGCCGTTGCCCGCGTTCACCGAGGCCGGCATGCCGATGGCGACCTGGTCCGGGCGCAGCGGCGGGAAGACGTTGCCGGCGTCCCCCGCGACCGGGAAGCCGGTGAGCAGCATGTCGGTCATGGCGATGTGGAAGTCGGCGCCGCCCATGGAGTGGTACTGGTTGTCGAGGCCCATGATCGGGCCGGAGTTGTAGTCCTGGACGTGCAGGAGCGTGAGGTCGTCGCGCAGGGCGTAGATCACCGGGAGGTACGCGCCGGCGCGCGGGTCCTGGCCGCCCCACTTGCCCGTGCCGTAGTACTGGTAGCCGAGCTGGACGAAGAAGGTCTCCGGGGCCATGGTGAGGACGAACCGGGAGCCGTACTTCGCCTTCAGGGTCTTCAGGGCGGAGATCAGGTTCACGATCACCGGCGTCGTCGGGCTCTTGAAGTTCGTGTCGCCGGCGTCCAGCGAGAGCGAGTGGCCCTCGAAGTCGATGTCGAGTCCGTCGAGACCGTAGGTGTCGATGATCTTCGACACCGAGGCGACGAAGGTGTCCCGGGCGGCCGCGGTGGTCAGCTGGACCTGGCCGTTCTGGCCGCCGATCGATATCAGCACCTTCTTGCCGGCGGCCTGCTTCGCCTTGATGGCCGCCTTGAAGTCGGCGTCGCTCTCGACGGTGGGGCATTCGGTGACCGGGCAGCGGGTGAAGCGGATGTCGCCGGACGTGGTGGAGGTCGGTTCGCCGAACGCCAGGTCGATGACGTCCCAGCTGTCGGGGACGTCGGCCATCCGGGTGTACCCGGAGCCGTTGGCGAAGCTCGCGTGGAGGTAGCCCACGAGGGCGTGCGCGGGAAGACCGGTCGAGGGGCCGGAGCCCGCGGAGGTCGTCGCCGTCACCGTGGCCGACTTCGCGGACTCGCCCGCGTCGTTGGTCGCGGTGACCTGGAAGGCGTACGCCGTCGAGGGCGTGAGGCCGCCCACGGTGGCCGATGTCCCGCCGGCCGTCTGGACCTTGGTCCCGTCCCGGTACACGGCGTAGCCCGTCGCGCCGGACACCGGGGACCAGGACAGACCGACCGTCGAGGAGGAGACGGTGCCGGCCGTCAGACCGGTGGGCGCGGCCGGCGGCTGTCCCGCGTCGACGCCGGGACCGACGAGGGACAGGTCGTCGGCGTAGTAGGCGCCGGTGCCGTACCAGCCGTGGGTGTAGACCGTGACCCGGGTGGTCGACGGGCCGGTGCGGAAGGTGGTGGACAGGCGCTGCCAGTCGGGCGCGGACTGGGTCCAGGTGGAGACGTCGGTGGTGCCGGTGCCGCTCGCTCCGAGGTAGACGTAGCTGCCCCGGACGTATCCGGCGAGGGTGTACGCGGAGTCGGGTCTCACGGTCAGCGTCTGCGAGCACTGCGCGTAGTCGCTGCCGGCCGGGGTCGCCCGCAGCGCAGAACCGCCGGTTCTCACGGGTGATGTCACGACGGCGCCCGACGTACAGGTCCAGCCGTCGAGGCCGGTCTCGAAGCCGCCGTTCCTGACCAGGTCCGCGTCGGCGGCGCCGGCGGCCGGCGCGAGTGCGGCGAGGCCGGACAGGGCCAGCACGACGGTTGTGCAGACGGCGAGCAGCCTGCGCCGGAGCGGGAGCGGTCCGCCGGGGCCTCGGTGTGCGGTGCGTTCCACAACTGCCTCCAGGGATGGGGGAATTCAGGAGGGTGGAGCGCGCCCAACCTGGTCCAGACCAATCCTGTTGTCAAGACCTCTGCCGATCGGCGTTCCGGTGGGCGGCCGGGTCCGTCCCCGTCCCGGCTATCGGTCCTCACCCCTGGCGAGTCCCGCCGCCGCCTCGTGCATGGCCAGCTCCAGCAACGCCGGATCGGTGAGCGTCCCGGTGCCGTCCGGCGGGACCAGCCAGCGGACCCCGCCGGTCAGCCGTCCCGGGTACGGGACGACGATCCAGGTGCCGCGTCCGGCCGTACGCACCCCCGTCCCCAGCCAGCGCGCCGCGGTGCCCGGGGGCACGAAGAAGCCCATCCGGGAGTCGCCGAAGTCGACGAGCACCGGACCCGGCTGGTCGATCACCCGGGTGAGCACGTCGAGCGTGGGATAGCCGAGCCGGCCCGGCAGGATCAGCACGTCCCAGAGCCGCCCGGCCGGCAGCAGCGCGACCCCCGCCGGATTGCGCTCCCATTCCCAGCGGCAGCCCTCCGGGTCCGGCGCCACGGATGCCAGCCACTCGACCGCCGTCTTGGCCCCTGTCATGGCGGTACCTCCCTCTCTCCTCGCGTCGACGCTGTTCGCGTCAGGGGGGAGAGGGAGGTTCGGGCCGGGCATTACGCGGGTTCGGCCACTCCGTGGGGGTGAACCGGATCACAGTGGGTGAGCTGGGCGCACGCCTGTGGATCAACGGTGCGCCGAAGCGCCCCGCCGCTCACCGGCCCGGCCTCAGCTGTCGAAGCCCAGACCCAGCCGGTCCATGGTCCGCAGCCACAGGTTGCGCCGCCCGCCGTGCGCGTCCGCCCGCGCCAGCGACCACTTGGTGAGCGCGATGCCGGTCCAGGCGAACGGCTCGGGCGGGAACGGCAGCGGCTTCCTGCGGACCATCTCCAGCTCGGTGCGTTCCGTGCGCTCCCCCGCCAGCAGGTCGAGCATCACCTCGGCGCCGAACCGGGTCGCGCCCACCCCGAGCCCCGTGTACCCGGCCGCGTAGGCGACCCGGCCGCGGTGCGCGGTGCCGAAGAAGGCCGAGAAGCGCGAGCAGGTGTCGATCGCGCCGCCCCAGGCGTGGGTGAAGCGGACGCCCTCCAACTGCGGGAAGCAGGTGAAGAAATGCCCGGCGAGCTTCGCGTAGGTCTCCGGGCGGTCGTCGTACTCGGCGCGCACCCGGCCGCCGTACGGATAGATCGCGTCGTAGCCGCCCCACAGGATCCGGTTGTCGGACGAGAGCCGGAAGTAGTGGAACTGGTTGGCCGAGTCCCCCAGCCCCTGGCGGTTCTTCCAGCCGACGGAGGCCAGTTGGGCGTCGGTCAGCGGCTCGGTCATCAGCGCGTAGTCGTAGACCGGGACGGTGTACGACCGCACCCGCCTGACCAGGTTCGGGAAGATGTTGGTGGCGAGGGCCACCCGGCGGGCGCGGACCGAACCGTAGGGGGTGCGTACGGCCATGCCGGCGCCGTGCGCCGTCAGACCGAGCGCGGGGGTGTGCTCGTACACCCGCACCCCGAGCCGCAGACAGGCGCGCTTCAGGCCCCAGGCGAGCTTCGCGGGGTGCAGCATGGCGACGCCGCGGCGGTCGTACAGACCCGCGAGGAAGGTCGGCGAGTCCACCTGTTCCCGGACCGCGGTGGCGTCCAGGAACTCCACGCCGTCGGTGAGTCCCCGGCCGTGCAGTTCCTCGTACCAGGCGCGGAGTTCCTCGGCCTGGTGCGGCTCGGTGGCGACGTCGATCTCGCCGGTGCGCTCGAAGTCGCAGTCGAGGCCGTAGCGGGTGACGGCCTCCTCGATGGCGTCGAGATTGCGGGCGCCCAGTTCCTCCAGTTTCCCGATCTCGTCCGGCCAGCGGGTGAGTCCGTTGGCCAGGCCGTGGGTCAGCGACGCGGCGCAGAATCCGCCGTTGCGGCCGGAGGCGGCCCAGCCCACCTCGCGGCCCTCCAGGAGCACCACCTCGCGCCCCGGGTCGCGTTCCTTGGCAAGCAGCGCGGTCCACAGCCCGCTGTAGCCGCCGCCGACGACGAGCAGGTCGCAGGTCTCGGCACCGGTGAGGGCGGCCTCGGGACGGGGCCTGCCGGGGTCGTCGAGCCAGTACGGGACCGGCTGCGCCTCGGAAAGGGATGTGGTCCAGCGGGTCATGGCGCTCGGGGCCATGATTTCAACTCCCTACGGATTGCTTGCGCTTATGCCTTCTGCCTGTTGCGGCGATTGCCTATGACCATTCCGACCAGGACGAACAGTACGGCGACGATGAACATGGCCGTACCGATGACGTTGATCTGAACGGGTGTTCCGCGCTGGGCCGAACCCCAGACGAACATGGGGAAGGTGACGGTCGAGCCCGCGTTGAAATTGGTGATGATGAAGTCGTCGAAGGAGAGCGCGAAGGCGAGCAGCGCGCCCGCGGCGATGCCGGGGGCGGCGATCGGCAGGGTGACCCGCAGGAAGGTCTGCGCCGGCCCCGCGTACAGGTCCTGGGCGGCCTGCTCCAGGCGCGGGTCCATCGACATCACGCGCGCCTTGACGGCCGTCACGACGAAGCTGAGGCAGAACATGATGTGGGCGATCAGGATCGTCCAGAAGCCCAGCTGGGCGCCCAGGTTGAGGAAGAGCGTCAGCAGCGAGGCGGCCATCACGACCTCGGGCATCGCCATCGGCAGGAAGATCAGCGAGTTCACCGCGCCGCGCGCCCGGAACCGGTAGCGGACCAGCGCGAAGGCGATCATCGTGCCGAGGACGGTGGCCCCGAGGGTCGCCCAGACGGCGATCTGGAGGCTGAGGGAGAGCGAGCCGCACATGTCGGCGACCCCGCACGGATCGCGCCAGGCGTCCGTGGAGAACTGCTGCCACTCGTAATTGAAGCGCCCCTTCGGTTTGTTGAAGGAGAACACCGTGACGACGACGTTCGGCAGCAGCAGATATCCGAGGGTGACCAGTCCCGCGATGACGACGAGATTCCTCTTGAACCAGCGTACGAAAGCCATTTAGACCAGATCCTCCGTCCCGGACCTGCGGATGTAGAGCGTGACCATGATGAGGATCGCGGCCATGAGGATGAAGGAGAGCGCGGCCGCCGTCGGGTAGTCGAGGATCCGCAGGAACTGCGTCTGGATGACGTTGCCGACCATGCGGGTGTCCGTGGAGCCGAGCAGGTCCGCGTTGACGTAGTCGCCGCTCGCCGGGATGAAGGTGAGCAGGGTGCCGGAGACGACGCCGGGCATCGACAGCGGGAAGGTGACCTTGCGGAAGGTGGTGAAGGGCTTCGCGTACAGGTCGCCCGCCGCCTCGTGCAGCCGTCCGTCGATGCGCTCCAGCGAGGTGTAGAGCGGCAGGATCATGAACGGCAGGAAGTTGTACGTCAGGCCGCAGACCACCGCGAGCGGGGTGGCCAGCACCCGGTCGCCCGCGGTGAACCCCAGCCAGTTGGTGACGTCCAGGACGTGCAGGGTGTTGAGGGCGCCGACGACCGGCCCGCCGTCCGCGAGGATGGTCTTCCAGGCCAGCGTGCGGATCAGGAAGCTGGTGAAGAACGGCGCGATGACCAGCACCAGCACCACGTTGCGCCACCGGCCGGCCCGGAAGGCGATCAGATACGCCAGCGGGTAGCCGAGCAGCAGGCACAGGACGGTGGCGGCGCCGGCGTAGGCCACCGAGCGCAGGAACTGCGGCCAGTAGTCGGACAGCGCGTTCCAGTACGTCTGGAAGTGCCAGGTGACCTTGAAGCCCTCCTCCAGGGAGCCCGTCTGCACGGAGGTGGAGGCCTGGTAGACCATCGGCAGCGCGAAGAAGACCAGCAGCCACAGGATGCCGGGCAGGAGCAGCCAGTACGGGACGAGACGGCCGCGCCTGCGGGGCGGCTTGCTGTCCGGTTCGGGCGCGCGGGGCGGCGCCTCGGTGACGGTGGCCATCAGGCGGCCTCCTCCTCGGCGCTCTCCACACCCGCGTCGATGTCCTGCGCCGCGTCCAGCCCGAACGTGTGGGCCGGGCTCCAGTGCAGGACGACGTCGGCGCCCGGGACGAGCCGGGGATCGCGTTCGATGTTCTGGGCGTAGACCTCGAACTCGGGACAGACCGCGCTGTCGATGACGTACTGCGTGGAGACGCCGATGAAACTGGAGTCGGCGATCTTGCCGGTGATGCGGTTGCGGCCGGCTGGGATCTCCCCGGCGTCGTCGGCGTGGGTGAGCGAGATCTTCTCGGGACGGACACCGAGGAGGACCTTGCCGCCGGTCACCGTCGGCGCCGCGCAGCGGGCCTCGGGCAGCACCAGCTTGCCGCCGCCCGCCCTCAGCACGATCTCGCCGCCGCCCAGGGAGTCGACCTCGGCCTCGATGAGGTTCGAGGTGCCGAGGAAGTTCGCGACGAAGGTGGTGCTCGGGTTCTCGTAGAGGTCGGCGGGGGAACCGAGCTGCTCGACACGGCCCGCGTTCATCACGGCGACCGTGTCGGCCATGGTCATGGCCTCCTCCTGGTCGTGCGTGACATGGACGAACGTGATGCCGACCTCGGTCTGGATGCGCTTGAGCTCCAGCTGCATCTGGCGGCGCAGCTTGAGGTCGAGGGCGCCGAGGGGCTCGTCGAGGAGCAGCACCCTGGGGTGGTTGATCAGCGCGCGGGCCACCGCGACGCGCTGCTGCTGGCCGCCGGAGAGCTGGTGCGGCTTCTTGCGTGCCTGCTCACCGAGCTGGACGAGGTCGAGCATGTCCCCGACCTGCTTCTTCACCGACTTGATGCCGCGCCGGCGCAGGCCGAAGGCGACGTTCTCGAAGATGTCGAGGTGCGGGAAGAGGGCGTAGGACTGGAAGACGGTGTTCACCGGCCGCTTGTACGGCGGCAGACGGGTGACCTCCTGGTCGCCGAGGAACACGGTGCCGGAGGAGGGTTCCTCCAGGCCCGCGATCATGCGCAGGGTGGTGGTCTTGCCGCAGCCGGAGGCGCCGAGCAGGGCGAAGAAGGAGCCCTGGGGCACGGTCAGGTCGAGCGGCTGCACGGCGGTGAAGCCGTTGTCGTAGGTCTTGCTGATACCGGAGAGGCGGACGTCGCCGCCGGTGTCCGTGGTGTTCATCGTCGTCACGCCCCTGTGAGCTTTGCGAACTTCTGCTGGTAGGCCGTCTCTTCCTTCGAGCTCAGTGAGCGGAAGGCGTGGGACTTGGCCGCCATGGCCTTGTCGGGAAGGATCAGCGGGTTGCTCGCCGCCGACTTGTCGATCTTGGCGAGGTAGGGCTTCACGTCCGCGACCGGGCTGACGTAGTTGACGTAGGCGGCGAGTTCGGCGGCCGCCTCGGGCTCGTAGTAGTAGTCGATGAGCCGCTCGGCGTTCGTCTTGTGACGCGCCTTGTTCGGGATCAGCATGTTGTCGGTCGACGTCATGTAGCCGGCGTCGGGGATGACATAGCCGACGTCCGGGTTGTCCGCCTGGAGCTGGACGATGTCGCCGCCCCAGGCGACGCACGCGGCGAAGTCGCCCTTGGTGAGGTCCGAGGTGTAGTCGTTGCCCGTGAAGCGGCGGATCTGGCCCTGGTCGACGGCCTTCTGGAGGCGGGCGATGACCGCGTCGTAGTCGTCGTCCGTGAACTTCGCCGGGTCCTTGCCCATGTCGAGCATGGTCATGCCGACGCTGTCGCGCATCTCGGTCAGGAAGCCGACCCGGCCCTTGAGCTTGGGGTTGTCGAGCAGGTCGGAGACCGACTTCACCTCGATGCCGTCGAGCGCCTTCTTGTTGTAGGCGATGACGGTCGAGATGCCCTGCCACACGTACGAGTAGGCCCGGCCCGGGTCCCAGTCGGGGCTGCGGAACTGGTCCGAGAGGTTGGCGTAGGCGTGCGGCAGGTTGGACGCGTCCAGCTTCTGGACGTAGCCCAGGCGGATCATGCGGGCGGCGAGCCAGTCGGTGAGCACGACGAGGTCCCGGCCGGTGGCCTGGCCCGCGGCGAGCTGCGGCTGGATCTTGCCGAAGAACTCGTCGTTGTCGTTGATGTCCTCGGTGTACTTCACCTGGATTCCGGTCCGTTTGGTGAAGGCTTCGAGCGTGGGCCGGTGTTTGCCGCTGTCGTCCGTGTCGATGTACTCGGGCCAGTTGGAGAAGTCGACGACCTTCTCCTTCGCCGAGTGGTCGTCGGCGGACACTCCGCCCTGTGTCTTGCCGGCCGCGGGGATCCCGCAGGCGCTCAGCGCCCCGAGTCCCCCCACGGCGAGCGCGCCGCCCGCGGAGGCGCGCAGCAGGGAGCGGCGGGTCATGGCGGCCCGTCCGTTGCGGAAGCTGCGCCGCACGGCGGCCGCTTCGGCCGGTGTCAGGCGGTCGGGCTCGAACTGCTTCATGCGCGTGCTGCCCTTTCGGGAGGTCTCGGCCACGGGTGGGGCGGACCGTTCTGCTAGCGGTCCCCGAAGATCGTGCGGTGCCAGTCCTTCCTGGCCACCGCGGTGTTGTCGAACATGACGTGCTTGATCTGGGTGTACTCCTCGAACGAGTACGCCGACATGTCTTTGCCGAAGCCGGACGCCTTGTAGCCCCCGTGCGGCATCTCGCTGATGATCGGGATGTGGTCGTTGACCCAGACACAGCCCGCCTTGATCTCGCGGGTCGCGCGGCCCGCCCGGTACACGTCCCGGGTCCACGCGGAGGCGGCGAGACCGTACGGGGTGTCGTTGGCGAGCCGGATCCCCTCGTCGTCGCCGTCGAAGGGGAGCACCACCAGGACGGGACCGAAGATCTCGGCCTGCACGATCTCGCTGTCCTGAGGAGCGTCCGCGACGAGGGTGGGCCGGTAGTACGCGCCGGCCTTGAGCTCCTGCGGGATCTCTCCGCCGGTGACCACGCGTGCGTAGCCGCGGGCCCGCTCCACGAAGCCGGCCACCCGGTCGCGCTGCGCGTACGAGATCAGCGGGCCGAGGTCGGTGCCGGGCTCGAACGGGTCGCCGAGACGGACGCCCGCCATGAGGTCGGCGGTCCTGCGGACGAACTCCTCGTAGAGGGGCCGTTGCACGTACGCGCGGGTGGCGGCCGTGCAGTCCTGCCCGGTGTTGATGAGCGACCCGGCGACGGCGCCGTGCACGGCCGCCTCCAGGTCCGCGTCGTCGAAGACCACGAAGGGGGCCTTGCCGCCCAGTTCGAGGTGGAGCCGCTTGACGGTCGCGGTGGCGATCTCGGCGACCCGCCTGCCGACGGCGGTGGACCCGGTGAAGGAGGTCATGGCGACGTCGGGGTGGCCGACGAGGTGTTCCCCCGCGTCCCGGCCGGCTCCCGTGACGATGTTGATCACGCCGTCCGGGATCCCCGCCACGGTGGCCGCCTCGGCGAACAGCAGCGAGGTCAGCGGGGTGAGTTCGGCCGGCTTGAGGACGATCGTGTTGCCCGCGGCGACGGCCGGGAGGATCTTCCAGGCGGCCATCTGGAGAGGGTAGTTCCAGGGCGCGATGGAGCCGACGACGCCGATGGGTTCACGGCGTACGTAGGAGGTGTGGTCACCGGAGTACTCGCCCGCCGACTGCCCCTGGAGATGCCGGGCCGCGCCCGCGAAGAACGCGGTGTTGTCGATGGTCCCGGGGACGTCGAACTCCCGGGTGAGTTTCAGCGGCTTGCCGCACTGGAGGGACTCGGCCCGGGCGAACTCCTCGGCGCGGTCGGCCAGTACGGCGGCGAAGCGGTGCAGGGCGTCGGACCGTTCGCCGGGGGTGGCGCCCGCCCAGCCGGGGAACGCCGCGCGGGCGGCGGCCACGGCCGCGTCCACGTCGGCGGTGCCCGCCAGTTCGTACGTGTAGACCTCGTCGCCGGTGGCGGGGTCGACGACCGCGTGCCTGCGGCCGGAGGTCCCCTTGGCCAGTCGGCCCGCGATGTACTGCGCGCCGTCGGCGAAACGGTCCTGCGCCTGGAAGCGATGGCCCGGATTGTGCATGTCGCTCTCCTCCGCCGTCCGCCCCGTTGCCGCGGGGGCGGCGTGGCTCCAGCTCGATTTGAGTGCCGATCCTGACAGAGCCAGGGGACTCCAACAAGTGATTCCGTTGTTGCCTTTTGGTTACGCGACGGAATCTGTCGACCAGGTGTCGAGTTCCCACGGAAAAGGGGGGACGGAGTGTCAGTGGTGGATGCCAGACTCGCGTGCATGGGGAAGATCGAGTCTCGGGAATCGCTGGTCAGCGCGGTCGAGTCGGGGGCGCGCGTCAAGTATCTGCACTTCTGGGGACACCGGCCGCAGCCGGACGGCCGGGTGGGCGCGAGCTGCCTCAGCCAGTGGTGGCCGTCACCGTTCGTGGTCGACGGTGTCTCCTACGCGACCGCCGAGCACTGGATGATGGCCGCCAAGGCCCGGATCTTCGGCGACGCGGCGGCCGAGCTGCGCGCGCTGGAGGCACCGAACCCCGCTCTCGCGAAGAAGGCCGGCCGCCAGGTGCGCGGTTTCGACGACCCGGTGTGGGAGCGGGAGCGGTTCGCCGTCGTGGTCGAGGGCAGCGTCCACAAGTTCGCCGCGCATCCCGCACTGCGCGCGTTCCTGCTGGGCACCGGCGAGCGGGTGCTGGTCGAGGCCAGCCCCATGGACCGGGTGTGGGGCATCGGGCTCGCGGCCGACGACGAGCGGGCGTCGGACCCGCGGCGCTGGCGGGGGACGAACCTGCTGGGCTTCGCCCTGATGGCCGCGCGCGAACGGCTCGCGGGGACGGGCGGCTGACGCACCCGCCCCCGTGCAGTGAGCGGGGTGCGGTGAGCAGGGTGCGGTGCGACTTGGACGGTGCCGGGCGGCACGGACGGCGCGGCACGGACCGCGCGACCCCGACGGCGCGGCACGGACCGCGCGGCACGGCGGGTGCGGTCAGCCGGGGATCACGAACGACGTGGAGTAGCCGTCGTCGCCGGTGAACGGGGAGTCGCCGCTGTCGTCGTCCGGCACGAAGAAGAAGAGCACCACCATCGCGATGCTCAGCGCGATGCCGACCGCTCCGCAGATGATCCCGGCCAGGGCCTGCCCCGGGTTCGTCGCCTCGCCCCGGCGTGCCCTGCGGCGGCCCACCGCACCGAAGATCACGCCGAGCACGCCGAGCACGAAGGCGATGGGCCAGAGGCAGAAGACCACGGCCGAGATGATGCCGACCACCAGTCCGGCGGTCCCCATGCCGTTGCTGGGCTGCGGGACCGGCGCGGGCCAGCCGTACCCGGCCCCGGGGTAGCCGCCCGCGACGGGATAGCCGGGGAATCCGGGTGTACCGGGGTGACCGGGGGCACCCGGCTGACCGGCCCCGGTCTGCCCGTACGCCGCCGGGTGGCCGTAGCCGTATCCGTACGGGGCCTGGCCCGGGCCGTCCGGAGCGATCGGCGGTGGCGGGACCGGCTCACCGGCGGTCGCCGGGTAGGGCGTGTGGCCCGCGGGGGGCGCGAAGGGGTTGTCCCAGGACGGTCCGGCGGGACCGGCCGCGCCGCCCGTGCCGGGGAACGCGGCCATCGTCGGCTGGTCGTGCACCGACGGCGAACCGGCGGCCGGGGGCGACGCGGGTGACAGGGGGGCCGCGGGGCGCGCGGGGCCGCCGTCGAAGCGGGCGGGGGCCGGGTCCGCGGGCGGAGCCCAGGGGTTCGGCTTCTCCAGGGATGCCGCGGGAAGCGCGGGTGCCACGGGGGCCGCGGTGCCGGGCACCCGGTCGGCCGCGTCGCCGGGCAGTCGGTCGGCCGTGTTCCCGGGGGGCCGGTCGGCCGGGGCGGCGGTCCCGGACCGGGGGTCCGTCGCGTCGTACCCGGGCACCGCGGGTTCGGTGGGGCGGGCGGGCGCCGGGCCCGCGCCGGGTATCGCGTCCTCGGGGTCGACGGTCGGTACCGCGTCGGCCGGCTGAGACGGCGTGGACCCGTGGTCCGGGGACGCCCAGGGTGTCCCGGTGGCGTCCCGCGGGGCCTGTGGCGCCTGCGCGTCGTCGGACATGGGTCCCCCTCTGTCGTGCGTTCCGTCATGTTACGGGCCCGGCCCCGTACCACGCGGACCGGCGCCTACGATGATCCCCGAGTCATCGATCAGCCGATCACCCGCGTCCCCCGGCCACGGTCCGGGGACGCCGTTCCCGGGGAGGGACCCCTTGACCGATCACCGCGACGCCCGTGATCTGCACGCCTTCATCGCGGGACTGCCCAAGGCCGAACTGCATGTGCACCACGTCGGATCCGCTTCGCCGCGCATCGTCTCCGCCCTCGCCGCCCGGCACCCCGACTCCCGGGTGCCGACCGACCCCGAGGCGCTCGCGGACTACTTCACGTTCACGGACTTCGCGCACTTCATCGACGTGTACCTGTCCGTCGTCGACCTCGTCCGCACCCCCGAGGACGTCCGGCTGCTGACCTACGAGGTCGCCCGGGACATGGCCCGCCAGCAGGTCCGCTACGCCGAACTGACCATCACCCCGTACTCCTCGACCCGCCGCGGCATCGACGAACTCGCCTTCATGGAGGCGATCGAGGACGCCCGCAAGGCCGCCGAGGCGGAGTTCGGGGTCGTGCTGCGCTGGTGCTTCGACATTCCCGGCGAGGCGGGTCTGGAGGCGGCCGAGGAGACGGTGCGGCTCGCGACCGAGGACCGGGTACGGCCCGAGGGACTCGTCTCCTTCGGGCTCGGCGGACCCGAGATCGGCGTACCGCGGCCCCAGTTCAAGCCGTACTTCGACCGGGCGGTCGCCGCCGGACTGCGATCGGTCCCGCACGCCGGTGAGACGACCGGGCCGGAGACCGTGTGGGACGCGCTCAACGAGCTGCGGGCCGAGCGCATCGGTCACGGCACGAGCTCCGCCCGGGACCCGAAGCTGCTCGCGCACCTGGCCGAGCACCGCATCGCCCTGGAGGTCTGCCCGACCTCCAACATCGCCACCCGCGCGGTCCGCACGCTCGACGAGCACCCCGTCAAGGAGTTCGTCGAGGCCGGGGTCCTGGTCACCGTCAACTCCGACGACCCGCCGATGTTCGGCACCGACCTCAACAACGAGTACGCGGTCGCCGCCCGCCTCCTCGGTCTCGACGAACGCGGTCTCGCCGCGCTCGCCAAGAACGCCGTCGAGGCGTCCTTCCTCGACCCGGCCGGGAAGTCCAGGATCGCCGGGGAGATCGACGCCTACACGGCGACGTGGCTCGCGCCCTGACCCGCTCCCCGCACCACCGGACCACCGCGCTCCGCGGTCCCACCGCGCCCCGTGCCTCAGGGGGACGACCGCACCGCTGAACCACCGCACCCGGACCCGTGGCGGCATGGGCCCATTGCACAATGAGCCCATGCGCACCGTGACCGCCGTCGCCCACCGAGGCGACCCCTACCGCGTCCGTGAGAACACGATCGACTCGCTGCGTTCCGCGCTCCACCGGGGCGCGGACGCGGTGGAGATCGACGTACGCCTCACCCGCGACGGTGTCCCCGTGCTGCTGCACGACGAGACGCTCGAACGGCTGTGGGAGGTGGACCGGCCGCTGCGGGCGCTCTCCGCCGACGAGGCGCGCGGCCTCACCGACGGCGGGGTGCCGACGCTCGAAGCGGCCCTCGCCGCGACCGGGGAGAGCCGCGTGATGGTCGACCTGCCGGGCGGCCCCGACCTCGGGTCCGTCCGCCGGATCGTCGACGTCGTCCGGTCCTGCGGGGCCGGGGAGCGGGTGTACTACTGCGCGGGCGCCCGGGCCATGCTCGCGGTACGCGCCGCCGACCCGGCCGCGGAGATCGCCCTGACCTGGACGACGCTCGCGCCGCCGCGCCCGGCCCTGCTCGACGCGGTACGGCCGCGCTGGCTCAACTACCGCTTCACCCTGGTCGACCGGGACCTCGCCACCCGGGTCCACCGCGGCGGTCATCTGCTGTCGGTGTGGACCCCGGACACCCGGCGTTCCATGCGCCGGCTCCTCGGCCTCGGCGTCGACTCGATCACCACGAACCGGGTCGACACGCTGTGCGCGCTGCGCGAGGAGCGGGCCGACCGGGGCTGACCCGGCCTCGGTCCCGGGCGCGCCCGGGACCGGGCTACGGCCGCGTGCCGGCCCTGGCGCCGACGGTCCGGCCGGAGCCGGGCGTCGGCACGGCGGACGGTGAGGAGAACGCCGGACGCGGAGTGGTGGACGGTTCCCGGCCGGCCCGGGTGCTGGGGGTGACCGTCCGGGGCCGCCCCTCGGGGCGCGGTGTGACGGAGCGCCGTGACGAGGGCGGCTCGGGCGCCGCGGACGAGGTGCCCCGGGGGGCCGGACTGCCGGCGGGCGGCGGCGCGAGGGGGACGGTCGGCGACCCGGGCGCGTCGGGTGTCGCCATGCGGAAGGGCAGCGCGACGAGAACGGCGACGGCACAGGTCAGGCCGGCACCGGCCGCGGCGCGCAGCAGTCTGCGGCGGGCCGCGCCGCGGCGGATCGCCTCGTACCGGCCGGCGGGCGGGCCGAGATAGTCGGACGTGGGCCGCAGGATGACGGCGAGCGGGTCGTCGGGCGCGGGGTCCGGACCGTCGTCAGGCCGTGTGATCAAGGCTTCTCCTCAGATGGGCGCGGAGCAGTTCGCGGGCCGCGTGGAGATCGGCCTTGATGGTCCCTTCCTTGCGCCCGGTCAGCACGGACACCTCCCGGATCGGCATGTCAGCGTAGTAGTGCAACAGGATCGGGACGCGCAGTCGTTCGGGCAGCGACTGTACGAGCAGCCGTACCGAGGGGTCGGCCTGTTCGGCCGGCGGCCGGACCGCCGCCTCCACGCCGGCGCGGTGCACGGCCCGGCGTTCGCGTTCGAGCTTGCGCCAGTGGTCCCGGACGAGGTTGGCGGCGGTGACGTAGAGGAATCCACGGGGTTCGGCCACCGACGTCCAGCGGGCCCAGAGCCGGGTGAACGCCTCCGAGGCGATCTCGTGGGCCGTCTCGTCGTCGTCGACCAGACGGCGGCACCAGCCGGCGAGGCGCGGATAGAGGGCGGCGAACAGCTCGGACGCGGCCTTCTCGCGGGACCGTTTCAACGCTCTCCATGGTCGTGGGTCACTCGTGGGTCACTCCTGGGGAAGGATCCCGGGCCGTCGGCACACGGTCCAGCGGCCCGGGATCCTGGGCGGCGGCGGGGACGGACCACGGCGGTCCGTGCGGTCCCCGCGGGTCAGCCGCCGGTCGGGCTCAGCGTGGCGAAGACGATCACGTTGTCGAGGTAGCCGTCACCGGTGCGCGGGCCGCCGCAGGTGACGATCCGCAACTCCGGACGGTCCACGTCCCCGTAGACCGCGTCCGCCGGGAACTCCGCCTTGGCGACCGTGCGTACGGAGTCCACCGTGAACACCGCCGTCGTGCCGTTCTCCAGGCGCGCCTCGACACGGTCGCCCCGGCGCGTCCGGGCGAGATGACGGAAGACCCCGTCCCCGTAGGCGCCGACGGTGACGTGACCGAGGATCACCGAGGGGCCCGTCTGGCCCGGCGTCGGCGAGAACCGGTACCAGCCCGCCCGGTCGTGCGCCGTGACCGGGGGCACCTCCACCTCGCCGCCCGGGGTCAGCCCCAGCCGGATGAGCGGGGTGTCGACCCCGATGGCCGGGATCCGCAGCCTGACCGGCACCGAACGCCGCAGGGCACGCGCCGCGTTCGCGGAGTGCCCCGACGGCGGTGGCGTGGACGGTGGCACGGTCTCGCGGCGCGGGGTGGTCGAGGCCCGCTCCCCGGAGTGGCCGTCGCAGCTCACGAGCAGCGCGGCCAGCGCCGCCGTGGTGACGGCGCGCCTGGAGGGTGGGGTCATGCGCCGGTCGCCCGCCGGCGGCGTACGAGAAGGACCGCCGCGCCGCCGCCGGCGAGCACCGCGGCCGCGCCGCCGCCGAGCAGGGCGTTCCGGGATCCGGAGTCGGTGGACGTCGACGCCACACCGGTGTCGGGCGCGCCGTTGGGCACGACGGAGACCTGGCCCCGGGTGGCGGGGCGGCTCGGCACCGGACGCGGGGTCCGGGTGTCGCCGCCCGGCGCCCGGCTGGGCTCGGCGCTGGGGGCCGGGGCGGTGACGGCGCTGGGACGGGCGCTGGGAGTGGCGTCGGCGGCGGACGCGGACACCGTGGCCACGGGCACGGCCAGGAACGCCAGGGCCACGGCGCTCAGGACTGTTCGGCGCATGAATCGCTCTCTTTCCTCGGACCGCCCGCCCGGTCACCCGGGGGGCTGCGTGGTGGATCGAGCGGAGAGACGAGACAGCGGAGGACGGGGTTGTAAAGAACGGGCAAAGCCGCCGGGCGGTGACGCGGGGGCCTCCGGGTGCCGTCGTGGTGCGGGAACGGGTGCGCGGTCCCGCGAGGTCACAGCCCCGCTATCGCGTTCCAGCGCTTCGCGAACTCCGTGCGCTCGGTGGACGTGATGTCGCGGGCGATGGCGAGCCGCCCGCGCATGGTGGAGTCGGGGAAGATCAGCGGGTTCTCGGCGAGAGCGGCGGTGTCCTTGTCCCCGGAGGAGGCGAGGACGTCCTGGGCGGCCGGCACCGGGCAGACGTAGTTGACCCAGGAGGCCAGTTCGGCGGCCACCTCCGGCCGGTAGTAGTAGTCGACGAGCTTCTCCGCGTTGGCCTTGTGGTCCGCCAGGTCGGGGATCATCAGCGAGTCGGACCACAGTTCGGCGCCCTCCTCGGGGACGACGAAGCGGATGTCCGGGTTGTCGGCCTGCAGTTGGATCACGTCGCCCGAGTACGCCTGGCAGGCGAGGACGTCGCCGCTGACCAGGTCCTTGGTGTAGTCGTTGCCGGTGAAGCGGCGGATCTGGCCGCTGTGGACGTTCTTCTCGACCTGGTCGCAGATCCGGTGGAAGTCGTCGGCGGTCCACCGGGTGATGTCGACCCCGTTGCCCTGCATCAGGAGCGCGAACGCCTCGTCCAGACCGGAGAGCAGGGTGACCCGTCCCTTCAGGTCGCGGGCCCACAGGTCGGAGACGTGCCTGATCTCCCGGCCCACCCTGCGACGGTCGTACGCGATGCCGGTGATCCCGGACTGCCACGGCACGGTGGACCTGCGACCGGGGTCGAAGGCCGGTGAACTCAGCAGCGGATCCAGGTACTTGGCGACGTTCGGCTGCTCGGCCCGGTTCATCCGCTGGACCCAGCCGAGGCGGACGAAGCGCGCGCACATCCAGTCGCTGACGACGATCAGGTCGCGGCCCGTCCGCTGATGGTTCATCAGGGAGGGGCTGATCTTGCCGAAGAACTCGTCGTTGTCGTTGATCTCCTCGATGTAGTCGACGGAGATCCCGGTGCGCTTCCCGAAGGCGTCCAGCGTGGGCCGCTTCGTGTGGTCCTTGTCGTCGGTGTCGATGTAGAGCGGCCAGTTCGCCCAGGTCAGCCGCTTGTCGCGGGCGGAGAGGTCGGCTCCGGCGCGGTCGTCGGGCGACACGTACGCGGCGGGCACCCCGCATCCCGCCAGGGCACCGAGCGCGGCACCCCCGCCCAGGGCGCGCAGCAGGGACCGGCGGGACAGGGTCGAGGTCTTCCGGATCACGGGCACGCGGGCAGCATCCCGTCCCCGGCGGCGCCCGGACAATGGACGCTGCGTCGAGCACTGGCCCGCCGAACCGACACCCTGTCGATCAAGGCGTCCCGGGCGGCCGGCCCGCGCGGTGCCGTCGCGTCGCCGGCCGGGACGGACGGCTCCGCGGCCGTCGCCTCCCGCGCGTTCCGGTGCGGCGGGGCCGTACGGTGCCGGGTGCGCCGCCCCGCGCTCCCCGCACAGCGCGGCGGCCACGGTCTCGGCCTCGGTCGCGGCCTCGGTCCCGGCGAGCTCTTCGTACCGCTCCGCCACCCGCCCACGCATACCGTCCAGTATGCCGCGCCGCCGTCCCCGGCGGGGAGGGCGGCGCGGGCCGGGCAGGCGGGGCCAGGAAGAGGTGGGGCAGGGCAGGGCGGGGTGGGGCGGGGCATGCCGCGGCCCCGGACAGATCACCACCGCCCGGGGCCGCGCACTCACCACCGGGACCCCGCGCGCACCGCCGGGATCCCGCGCTCACCGCCGGAGGCTAGGCGTCCAGCGAGGTCATCACGTGCTTGATCCGCGTGTAGTCCTCGAAGCCGTAGCCGGAGAGGTCCTTGCCGTAGCCGGACTTCTTGAAGCCGCCGTGGGGCATCTCGGCGACCAGCGGGATGTGGGTGTTGATCCACACACAGCCGAAGTCGAGGGCCTTGGACAGCCGCATGGCCCGGCCGTGGTCCTTCGTCCAGACGGAGGACGCGAGGGCGTAGTCCACGCCGTTGGCCCACTCGACGGCCTGGGCCTCGTCGGTGAAGGACTGGACGGTGATGACCGGCCCGAAGACCTCGTTCTGGATGATCTCGTCGTCCTGCTTCAGGCCCGAGACGACGGTCGGGGCGTAGAAGAAGCCCTTGTCGCCGACCCGGTGGCCGCCCGCCTCCACCTTCGCGTGCGCGGGCAGCCGCTCGATGAAGCCGCTGACCTGCCGGAGCTGGTCGGGGTTGTTCAGCGGGCCGTAGAGGACGTCCTCGTCGTCCGGCTGACCGGTCTTGGTCTCGGCCGCGGCCTTGGCGAGCGCGGCCACGAACTCGTCGTGGATGCCCTCCTGGACGAGGACCCGGGTGGCGGCCGTGCAGTCCTGGCCCGCGTTGAAGAAGCCCGCGACCGAGATGTCCTCGACGGCCTTGGCGATGTCGGTGTCCGCGAAGACCACGACCGGGGCCTTGCCGCCCAGCTCCAGGTGGACCCGCTTGAGGTCCTTGGACGCCGACTCGGCGACGGACATGCCCGCGCGCACCGAACCGGTGATGGAGGCCATCGCCGGGGTCGGGTGCTCGACCATCGCGCGGCCGGTGTCACGGTCGCCGCAGATGACGTTGAAGACGCCCTTGGGGAGGATGCCGCCGATGATGTCGGCGATCAGGACGGTGGAGGCGGGGGTGGTGTCCGAGGGCTTCAGGACGACCGTGTTGCCCGCGGCGAGCGCCGGCGCGAACTTCCACACCGCCATCATCATCGGGTAGTTCCACGGCGCGACCTGCGCGCAGACGCCGACCGGCTCGCGGCGGACGATGGAGGTCATGCCCTCCATGTACTCGCCGGCCGAGCGGCCTTCGAGCATCCGCGCCGCGCCCGCGAAGAAGCGGATCTGGTCGACCATGGGCGGGATTTCCTCGGACCGGGTCAGACCGATCGGCTTGCCGGTGTTCTCCACCTCGGCCGCGATGAGTTCCTCGGCCCGCTCCTCGAACGCGTCCGCGATCTTCAGGAGGGCCTTCTGACGCTCGGCGGGGGTCTGGTCGCGCCAGGCCGGGAAGGCCGCGGCGGCGGCCGCCATCGCGGCGTCCACGTCCGCCGCGCCGGACAGCGGCGCGGTCGCGTACGCCTCGCCGGTCACGGGGTTGACGATCTCGGTGGTCCGCCCGTCGGCGGCGTCCCGGAACTCCCCGTCGATGTGATTGCGCAGACGACGCAGCTCGGTGCTCACTGCCGGCCCTCCAAGTTCAGGTGTCCAATCGCTGAGACACCCACCCTAATCCGTGGCTCCACGTTTTCAACACCCCTGATGACCCCTCCACTGCGAAATCCGCAAAGTAGATACCCGTAAACAACGAATTTCATCGCTACAGCCTTGCGGAACCGTCGAGACGTCGTGCACAGTGAGGTCGTGGCCAGTCGAAGCGCAGACCCCAGGGACTCCACCCGCGAGTCCAGGAACGGAAGTCCCCAGCTGGACTCCGTCTCCCTCGCCATCATCGAGCAGCTCCAGCAGGACGGACGCCGTCCGTACGCCGCGATAGGCAAGGCCGTGGGCCTGTCCGAGGCGGCCGTGCGCCAGCGCGTACAGAAGCTGCTCGACCAGGGCGTGATGCAGATCGTCGCCGTCACGGACCCGCTCACCGTGGGCTTCCGCCGGCAGGCGATGGTCGGCGTCAACGTCGAGGGCGATCTCGACCCGGTGGCCGAGGCGCTGACGGCCATGCCGGAGGTCGAGTACGTGGTGATGACCGCGGGCTCGTTCGACATCCTCGCCGAGGTCGTCTGCGAGGACGACGACCACCTGCTGGACGTCATCAACAAACGCATCCGGGCACTGCCCGCCGTGCGCTCCACCGAGAGCTTCGTCTACCTGAAGCTCAAGAAACAGACCTACATGTGGGGAACCCGATAGCCGTGAGCAAGGACCTCAGCCGAACCGCGTACGACCACCTGTGGATGCACTTCACCCGCATGTCCTCGTACGAGAACGCGCCCGTTCCCACCATCGTCCGTGGTGAGGGCACCTACATCTACGACGACAAGGGCAAGCGCTACCTCGACGGTCTCGCGGGTCTGTTCGTGGTCCAGGCGGGCCACGGCCGCACCGAACTCGCGGAGACGGCGTTCAAGCAGGCGCAGGAGCTGGCCTTCTTCCCCGTCTGGTCCTACGCCCACCCCAAGGCCGTCGAGCTCGCCGAGCGCCTCGCCGACTACGCGCCCGGCGACCTGAACAAGGTCTTCTTCACCACCGGCGGCGGCGAGGCCGTCGAGACCGCGTGGAAGCTCGCCAAGCAGTACTTCAAGCTTCAGGGCAAGCCGACCAAGTACAAGGTCATCTCGCGCGCGGTCGCCTACCACGGCACCCCGCAGGGCGCCCTGTCGATCACCGGCCTGCCGGCGCTGAAGGCCCCCTTCGAGCCGCTGGTCCCCGGCGCCCACAAGGTCCCGAACACCAACATCTACCGCGCCCCGCTCTTCGGCGACGACCCCGAGGCCTTCGGCCGCTGGGCCGCCGACCAGATCGAGCAGCAGATCCTCTTCGAGGGCCCGGAGACGGTCGCGGCCGTCTTCCTGGAGCCGGTGCAGAACGCCGGCGGCTGCTTCCCGCCGCCGCCCGGCTACTTCCAGCGGGTCCGTGAGATCTGCGACCAGTACGACGTCCTGCTGGTGTCGGACGAGGTCATCTGCGCCTTCGGCCGCCTCGGCACGATGTTCGCCTGCGACAAGTTCGGCTACGTACCGGACATGATCACCTGCGCCAAGGGCATGACCTCGGGCTACTCCCCGATCGGCGCGTGCATCGTCTCCGACCGGATCGCCGAGCCGTTCTACAAGGGCGACAACACCTTCCTGCACGGCTACACCTTCGGCGGCCACCCCGTGTCGGCCGCGGTGGGCGTCGCCAACCTCGACCTGTTCGAGCGCGAGGGTCTCAACCAGCACGTGCTCGACAACGAGGCCAACTTCCTGCAGACCCTGCAGAAGCTGCACGACCTGCCGATCGTCGGTGACGTCCGCGGCAACGGCTTCTTCTACGGCATCGAGCTGGTGAAGGACAAGGCCACCAAGGAGACCTTCACGGACGAGGAGTCGGAGCGCGTGCTCTACGGCTTCGTCTCCAAGAAGCTCTTCGAGTACGGCCTCTACTGCCGCGCCGACGACCGCGGTGACCCGGTCATCCAGCTGTCGCCGCCGCTGATCTCCGACCAGTCGACCTTCGACGAGATCGAGGGGATCATCCGTCAGGTCCTGACGGAGGCGTGGACGAAGCTCTGATTCCGCCCGGCTGATCCACAACGGCCCCGGGGCGCCCGTTCGAGTGAGAATGGGCGCCCCGGGGCCGCGTGCTGTCCGGCCACCCGCCCCCGACTCCCTAGCGTGCCCAGTGACCGATCGGCCCTGCCTTCGTTCCCCCGTCCGGGGGATTGGCAGCGCAAATCAGATCTGAACGAGGTGTACGCGATGGTGGCCCCGCCGGACAACGACGTGCTCTGGGCACGCGCCCTGCACGTCAACCACAACGGTTCGCCCGCGCTCAGCGGTGTCTCGCTCGGCGTCCGCGAGGGCGAGATCCTCGCCGTCGGCGGCCCGCGCGCCAGCGGCAAGACCACCCTGCTCCAGTGCCTGTCCGGCCAGCTCCTGCCGCAGCAGGGCGAGGTCTGGTTCAACAGCGTGCCGGTGCACACCATGGGCGAGCTGGCCCGCGAACGCCTGCGCCGCGACCGCTTCGGCTGGATCGACCCCGTGCCCGTCCTCGTGCCCGAGCTGAACTCCTGGGAGAACGCGGCGCTGCCCCTGATGCTGCGCGGCTCGGGCCGGCGGGCCGCGAAGACCGCCGCCCTGGAATGGCTCGAACGCCTCGACATCGGCGACTGCGCCCGCAAGCGGCCGCACGCCCTGCTCCAGGCCGAACGGCAGCGCGTCGCCATCGCCCGCGCCCTGGTGCCCGCCCCCCAGGTCCTCTTCGCCGACGAGCCGACCGCCCCGCTGCACCGCGCCGACCGCGCCCACGTGCTGCGCACCCTGACCACCGCCGCCCGCTCGCACGGCATCACCGTCGTCCTCGCCACGCACGACGCGGACACCGCCGCGCTCGCCGACCGCACGGTCACCCTGCTCGACGGACGGCGTGTGAACACCGTCCACCTGCCCCCGGTCACCGAGACGGAAGGCCGGGCCGCGTGCTCGCTCTCCGTCTAGCCCGCGGGGCCCATCCCCTCGTCCAGCTGCGCAGGCTGCTGGTCGCCGCCTCCTCGGCCGGCACCGGCTTCCTGCTGCTGAGCGCGCTGGGATACGCCATGGCGCATCCCGACGCCCCGACCGGTGCGGCGCTGCGCCTCCTGTGGTGCCTCGCACCCGTCGCCGCCAGCGTCCACCTCGCGGTGGCGGTCGCCCGTACGGACCCGGGGACCCGGCCCCGTCCCGGACTCGCCGCGGTCGGCCTCGGCCCCGGACGTCTGATGGCCGTCTCGGCGGTCACCACCGCCCTGTCGACCACGCTGGGCTCGGCACTCGCGCTGCTGGTCTTCCTGCACCTGCGCGGCGATCTGCCCGGCACTCCCCTCGACGGCGCCACGACCGGCTTCCTCGCCGCGGACCAGCCGCTGCCGCTGCCCGCGGCCCTGACCCTGCTCCTCCTGGTGCCGCTCGCCTCGTCCGTCGCCGGCGCGCTCGCGCTGCGCCCGCGGACCGCCGTCCGGGGCGCCACGGCCCGCCGCGGCGCCACCGCCGCGCGGCTCCCCGCCGCCGGGTCGCCCGCGGACCCCGCTCCCGCGACGGCCCCGGCCGGTCCGGACGCCGACCGCCCGGAGCTCCCGCCGGACCCCCAGCCGCTCGCCCCTCCGCTGCCCGCGCCCGGCGGACTGCCCTGGGGCACCGCCGTCGTCGCGGCGGGCCTGGCCGTGGAGTCGTACGCGAGCCGCTCCGGAGCGGCCCCCGGCTCCGACCTGACGAGCCGGTTCGCGGGCAGCCCCGCCGGGGTGCTCGCCGGCTGGGCCCTCACCGCCGTGGGACTGGCCCTGGCCGGACCCGCCGTCACCCACCTCTGCGGATGGCTGCTGCAGGCCGTGCGCCCCGGCGCGCTGCGCCTGCTCGCCGGACGCGGCCTCCAGGAGGAGGCCCGCCGCATCGGGCGCCCGCTCGGAGTGGTCTGCGCGGTGGCGTCGGGCGCGTACGCCATGGCGACCGTGTACGCCGGAGCACGGCCCTCGATCGGGCCGCTCAGCACGCTCGGTGCGCTGCTCGTGGCCGGATGCGCCGTCGCGACGCTGTTCACGGCGGCGCTGGAGGCCAAGCACGCCCGCGCCGACACCACGGCGGCCCTGCTGCGGCTGGGGGCGCCCGCCTCGGTGCTGCGCAGCGCGGCCCTGCTCCGCGCCGGCGCGCTGCTCGCCGTGTTCGGGCCGCTGACCTGGCTGGTCGCGGAACTGGCGGCGATGCCGCTGGCCCGCTGAACCGGGACGGCTGAACAGCGACGGCTGAACAGGGATACGAATCCGTCCTCGCCGGGCCGATGAGTTCCGCGCGGACGGACGGTCCACCTCTCCGTACCGCACACGACCCCACCTCCACCGGGAGAGACCGCTCATGTACCAGCAGATGATCTTCGTGAACCTCGCCGTGAACGACGTCGACGCCTCGAAGAAGTTCTTCACCGAGCTCGGCTACACGATCAACCCGCAGTTCTCGACGGAGGACTGCGCCTGTGTCGTCATCAGCGACACGATCGTCGCCATGCTGCTGAGCAAGCAGCGGTACGCGGACTTCACGAAGAAGGAGATCGCGGACTCCGCCCGGACCAGCGAGGTGCTGCTGTGTCTGAGCGCCGAGAGCCGCGAGAAGGTCGACGAGCTGTGCGACAAGGCCCTCTCCGCGGGCGGCTCGGGCACCCGGGAGGCCCAGGACCACGGCTACATGTACGGCCGCTCCTTCGACGACCCGGACGGCCACACCTGGGAGGTCATGTGGATGGACCCGGCGGCCGTCCAGGGCTGAGCGTCCTCGGACACCCGGGGTCGCCGGCCCACGGCCGTCATGGCCCCGGACCCGCGGGCGGCGCCCGCCCCGTGCGCACCGGGTCCCCGGGTCGGGCGACGGCGGCCGAGGGCGGACCCCGTGGCCGGGCCGACCGTCCTCGTCGCCCAGGAGCTCCGTGCCGGGCCGGCGGGCGGCCGTCGGGGGCCGCGGCTCACGGCCCGCCGCCGCGTGTGGTTCCCGGGCGGCCCTCGTGGCACGGGTCCCGTGGCCGCCGGCGACCCGCCCGGTTCACCCGTCCGGCCCATGCCTAGCATGGCCGCGTGCAGCCAACTCCCCTCCACACCGGCCACGACCGTGAGATCGAGTCCCTCGCCGAGTTCGACGAGGTGGTCTCCGGGCGCGGCTCGCTCGCCCGGTTCCGCGTCCAGTCGATAGATCTGACGGACCGTACGGACGCACTGCTCTCCGTGGACACCTCGGGCGCCGTGTTCCTCGGCTGCCCGATGGACCCCGGTGCGGCGGCATCCGTGAGAGCCGCGGGCGCGCTGGTCTTCCCGCCCGTCCCCGGACTGCCCTTCGACCCGTACCGGGGCCTGCTCCACTCCCCCGACGAGCTCTTCGCGTCCCTCGACGCCGGATACGAGGCGACACCGGACGCCCTCACCTACACCTGGTTCCAGCACACCAAGGCCGACGGCGACATCTTCGCGTCGATGCTGCGCTCGATCCACGACGACGCGGTGTCCGACGCCCTCGACGAACTCCTCCTCGGCGCACGGGTGGTGGGCGTGATGGGCGGCCACGCGATGGCGCGCGGCACCCGCGCGTACGAGGGCGCGGCACTCCTGGGCCGCGAACTGGCGCGCTCCGGAATCATGGTGGCCACCGGCGGCGGCCCGGGCGCGATGGAGGCCGCCAACCTCGGCGCGTACGCGGCCCCGTTCGACGACACGATGCTCACCGAGGCGCTCCGGCTGCTCGCCGGGGCGCCCTCGTTCAGCCCGTCCGTCACCGACTGGGCGCGCGCCGCGTTCACGGTGCGGGAGCGCTGGCCCGACGGCGGCCCCTCGGTCGGCATACCGACCTGGTTCTACGGTCACGAGCCGCCGAACCCGTTCGCCGCGCACATCGCCAAGTACTTCGCCAACTCGACGCGGGAGGACGGGCTGTTGGCCCGTTCCAACGCGGGCGTCGTCTTCCTGCCGGGCGCCGCCGGGACCGTACAGGAGATCTTCGACAACGCGACCCCGAACTACTACGAGTCGCGCGGGGAGCCCACTCCGATGGTGCTCGTGGACCGCGCGCACTGGACCGAACGGCACCCCACCTGGCCGCTCCTCCAATCCCTCGCCCGTGACCGGTCGATGGAGAACCGGATCGCTCTGGTGGACCGGATCGAGGACGCTCCGGAGGCTCTCAAACGCCTCGGTGGTTAACGACATGGCAAAGCCGACGGCACGGCAGGGCATATGCATTGACAGGCCTTAGCTGGCACTTATAGACCTGTGTGGCCTAAGGGAGTCCTGTTGCCACAGCAGAACACCCCTCAAACCCCCCGCAGTTGCGCAATCTGTGAAGGGCAATCGTGTCCATATCTCGCCGTACCGCACGTTCTGTGCGCATCCTCGGTGTTGCCTCCGCCACGGCCGCGCTCGCGCTCGGTGTCGCCGGCAACGCACTTGCTTGCAATATCCGTGACTTCTCGGCCGTCGCCTCGTGCGACGACAACGGGAAGGGCATCATCACCGTGACCGACACCGACGCCTCCGGTGTCGAGGCCACGGTCTCCGTCTTCCTCGAGACCAACGGCGCCGACGCCCGCCAGGTCGGCTCCGAGACGGTCAAGGGCACCCGCGAGGGCGCCAAGGTCACCTTCTCCGAGGACTGGGCGCCCAACGCCACGTACCGCGTCCACGTCACGGCCGGGAAGATCGTCGACAAGGACATCTCGCCCCAGCTGACCACGCCCTCCAAGGCGTGCAAGTCCGACGAGTCGCCTTCTCCGACGCCGAAGCCGTCGGAGAGCTCCTCCTCCCCCGCCCCCTCGGAGTCGGCTTCCGCGACCCCGTCGGAGTCGGAGAGCAGCGCCGCGCCCGCGACGCCGGGGGACAACGCCCCGTCGCCCGCGGTCGGTGACTCCAACCTCGCCGAGACCGGTGCGAACTCCAACACCCCGATGATCGCCGGCATCGCCGGTGCTCTCGTGGTCGTCGGCGGCGGAGCGGTCTTCTTCGGCATGCGCCGCCGCGGCGCCTCGAAGGCCGGCTGAACCGCACCACGCCTGTAGCACCGTGTGGCCCGGCCCCTCCTGGAGGGGACGGGCCACGTCTGCCCCGGCCTCCAGCCGGCCGCCGCGTCCCGCCGGAGCGCAACGCTCGCGGTGCCGCATGCCCGCCGGTGGAGGCCGCGGTCCTAGCCGAGCACGACGACCTCGGCCGCGTCGAACGCCACCGCGACCCGGTCGCCGGTCGCGGGCGCCTCCCGCAGCGCGCACGCCGCCTCCAGCCGCGGCGCGCCCTCCGGCCGAAGCCCCACGGCGACATGGGTGCCCCGGAAGGTACGTGCGGTCACGGTGCAGGCCAGCCCGTCCGCGGACGCGACCAGCCGTACGCCCGCGGGCCGCACCAGCAGCGTGCGGGGCCCCTGCGGGGAGCCCTCCGGCACCGGGAGCTTCCCCCACGGGGTGTCCGCCGCGCGGCCGGTCACCGTCGCGTCCACGACGTTGTCGAAACCGAGGAAGCGCGCCACGAACTCGTCCGCCGGACGCTGCCAGACCTCAAGTGGCGTACCCGACTGGGCGATCCGCCCGTCGCGCATCACCACGACCCGGTCGGCCAGCGCGAAGGCCTCACCCTGGTCGTGCGTGACGGCGAGCACCGTCGTGCCCAACCGGCCGAAGAGTTCCCGGAGTTCGATGACCAGTCGTTCGCGCAGCGAGCGGTCCAGCTGGCCGAGCGGTTCGTCGAGCATCAGCAGCCGGGGGCGCGGGGCGAGGGCACGGGCCAGCGCGACCCGCTGCTGCTCTCCCCCGGACAGGGCGGCGACGGCCCGGGACGCGGCACCGGGCAGTCCTACCAGATCCAGCAACTCACGCACGCGCAGCGCCTGTTGATCCCGGGACGCGCCGTGCATCCGGAGGCCGAAGGCGACGTTGCCGCCCACGTCCCGCTGCGGGAAGAGCTGGTGGTCCTGGAACATCAGCCCGACGCCGCGCCGGTGCGCGGGCACCCCCGCCTGGTCACGGCCGTCCAGGAACACCCGGCCCGCGTCGAGCGGCTGCAGCCCCGCCACCACCCGCAGCAGTGTGGACTTGCCGCTGCCGCTCGGCCCGAGCACGCACACGATCTCCCGCTCCGCGACCTCCAGACCGACGGCGTCCAGCACGGGCCTGCCGCCGAAGCGCACGGTCGCCGCCTCGACGCCGAGCAGGGCGCCCGGCACCGATGCCCCGGGACCCCCGTCCGTCGTGCCGGCCGCCGTGCCGGTGCCGGGCTTCGCCATCAGAACTCCCCTGTCCGGTCGGTCCGTATCCGCTCCAACAGCAGCAGCGCCACCGCGCACACCACCATCAGGATCGTCGAAAGGGCCATCGCCTGGCCGTAGTTGAGGTCTCCGGCGCGCCCGAGCAGGCGCGCCACCGCGACCGGCAGCGTCGGGTTGTCGGGGCGCGCGATGAAGACCGTGGCCCCGAACTCCCCCAGCGACACCGCGAAGGCGAACCCCGCCGCGATCAGCAGCGCCCGCCGCACCATCGGCAGGTCGACCTCCCGCCACACCCGCCACGGCGAGGCACCGAGCACCGACGCCGCCTCCCGCAGCCGTCCGTCCACGGCACGCAGCACGGGCAGCATGGTACGTACGACGAAGGGGACGCCCACCAGCGCCTGCGCGAGCGGCACCAGGATCCAGCTGCTCCTGAGGTCGAGCGGCGGCTCGTCCAGCGCGATCAGGAACCCGAACCCGACGGTCACCGCGGACACGCCGAGCGGCAGCATCAGCAGCGCGTCGAAGCCCCGTACGAGCCGGCCGGCGCGGCCGGTGAGAGCGACGGCCGCCAGACCTCCGACGGCCACCGCGATCGCGGTGGCCGCGAGCGCGTACTCCAGCGAGTTGCCGACCGCCTCGATCGGGGCGACCAGGAAGAGGCCGCCGTCGTCGGAGGCCAGCGCCCGGTAGTAGCCGAACCCGAAGCCGCCGGGAGTGTCCAGGGAGCGCTGCACCAGGACCCCGAGCGGCAGCACGAGCAGGACCGCGACGCTCGCGAGCACACCGGTGAGCAGCGCCCACTGTCCGGCCCCGCGCGGCCGGCGCGCGGTCGTCTCCGGGGCCACCAGGCGCAGCGCCGTCTCCCGGCGGCGCACGGTCCCGGCGTGGACGGCGAGGATCGCGCCGACGGCGACGAACTGGATGATCGTCAGCACCGCCGCGGTCGCGAGGTCGAAGATCTCCGAGGTCTGCCGGTAGATCTCGACCTCCAGGGTGGAGAAGGTCGGTCCGCCGAGGATCTGCACCACCCCGAAGGAGGTGAAGGTGAACAGGAAGACCATGAGCGCCGCGGCGGCCACGGCCGGGGTGAGGGCCGGGAGCGTCACCCTGCGCCAGGCCGCGAACCGGGAGGCGCCGAGCATCCGCGCGGCCTCCTCCTGACGCGGGTCGAGCTGCGACCAGAGACCGCCGACCGTGCGGACGACCACCGCGTAGTTGAAGAAGACGTGCGCGAGCAGGATCGCCCAGACGGTGGTGTCGAGCCGGACGCCCCACAGGCCGTCCAGGAGCCCGCCGCGGCCGATCAGTGCCAGGAACGCCGTGCCGACGACGACCGTGGGCAGCACGAAGGGGACGGTCACCACCGCGCGCAGCACCTGCTTGCCCCGGAAGTCGAAGCGCGCGAGGACATAGGCGCCGGGGAGCGCGATCAGCAGGGTGAGCGCGGTCGAGGCGAGCGCCTGCCACGTGGTGAACCACAGCACGTGCCGGATGTCGGACCGGCCGAGCACCTCACCGATCCGCCCGAAGCGCCAGACCCCGTCGATCCTGAGCCCGCGGGCCACGATCGCCGTGACGGGGTAGGCGAAGAAGACGGCGAAGAACGCGACCGGCAGGGCCATGAGCCCCAGCCGCCGCGCGCTCCCCCGCCTCCTGGCGGCCGCCTCCGCTACTTCAGTACGAGCGAGGTCCACGATTTGACCCACTGGTCACGGTTCTTGGCGATGTCGGCCGGGGCCAGGGTCTCGGGGTGCGCGGCCTGCGGGCCGAACTTCGTGAACACCTCCGGCACCTTGGCGCCCTCCCGCACCGGGTACACGAACATGTTCAGCGGCATGTCCTCCTGGAACCGGGAGCTGATGAGGAAGTCCAGCAGCGCCTTGCCGCCCTTGGTGTTCTTCGCGTTGCTCAGCAGCCCCGCGTACTCGACCTGGCGGAAGCAGGTGCCGTCCCCGACCCCGGTCGGCGCGGTCTTCGGCCTGGGGTCGGCGTAGACCACCTCGGCGGGCGGGGACGAGGCGTACGAGACGACCAGCGGGCGGTCGGCCTTGGCCTTCCTGCCGCCGGCCGACCCCGAGAACTCGTCGTTGTAGGCCTGCTCCCAGCCGTCGACCACCTTCACGCCGTTGGCCTTGAGCTTCTTCCAGTAGTCCTGCCATCCGGCGTCCCCGTACTTCGCGGCCGTCCCGAGCAGGAAACCGAGGCCGGGCGAGGAGGTGGAGGCGTTCTCGGTGACGAGGAGGTCCTTGTAGGCGGGCTTGACCAGATCGTCGAAGGAGGCCGGCGGGGCCAGCTTGTGCTCGCTGAAGTAGGCCTTGTCGTAGTTGACGCAGATGTCGCCGGAGTCGATGGGCGTGACCCGGTGCTTCTCCTGGTCGACCCGGTACTGCGGGTCGATCCGGTCGGAGTCCTCGGGCTCGTACGGCTGGAACAGCCCGTTGTCGAGCGCGCGGGAGAGCAGCGTGTTGTCGACGCCGAAGAAGACGTCGCCCTGCGGGTTGTCCTTGGTCAGGACGGCCTTGTTCACGGCCTGGCCGGCGTCGCCGTCCTTGAGGATCCTGACCTTGTAGCCCGACTCCCGCTCGAAGGCCCGCAGCACGCTCTTGGAGTAGGCGAAGGAGTCGTGGCTGACGAGGGTCACGGTCCGGGAGTCCGCCTCGTCCCCGGAGCCGGACGAGCCGCACGCGGACAGCGTGACGAGGCCCAGGGCGACGGCGACGGCCGCGGCCGTCCTCTTCTTGAGGCGCACTTTCGTGGTGCTCACTGAATTCCTCCTGGGATGACCAGGAAGAGACGCGGCCCTGCCCGGGAACCGGCGGTTCCCGAGCAGGGCGCAACAGCTTGAGTGATGCCCGAACTTCCTACCCAGAATGACCTGGGCGAGGTTCAGAGGGTCTGCGGCCCACCGGTGGTCCGGCTGCCGCACTCTCAGCGCTGTGGCGCTCCCCTGTCGGATATGAAGATGTCGGAATATGAAAATGTACGTGCCGGGTCAGACTACCGCTCGGTGGCCGCGAGCTGGCCGCACGCCCCGTCGATCTCCTGGCCCCGGGTGTCCCGGACGGTGACCGGCACGCCGTGCGCCGCGATCGCCTCGACGAACGCCTTCTCGTCCTCGGGCCGCGAGGCGGTCCACTTCGAGCCCGGCGTCGGGTTCAGCGGGATGAGGTTGACGTGCACGGGCTTGCCCTTCAGCAGCCGTCCGAGCCGGTCACCGCGCCACGCCTGGTCGTTGATGTCCCGGATGAGGGCGTACTCGATGGAGAGCCGGCGCCCCGACCTCGCCGCGTACTCCCAGCCCGCGTCGAGCACCTCCCGCACCTTCCACCGCGTGTTCACGGGGACGAGGGTGTCGCGCAGCTCGTCGTCCGGGGCGTGCAGGGAGATGGCGAGGCGGCACTTGAAGCCCTCATCGGCGAACCGGTGGATGGCGGGGACCAGCCCGACCGTCGACACGGTGATGCCGCGCTGGGAGAGCCCGACGCCGTCCGGCTCAGGGTCGGTGAGCGCGCGGATGGCACCCACGACGCGCTTGTAGTTGGCGAGCGGCTCGCCCATCCCCATGAAGACGATGTTGCTCAGCCGCGCCGGTCCGCCGGGGATCTCGCCGTCCCGCAGCGCCCGCATGCCGTCCACGATCTGGTGCACGATCTCGCCGGTCGACAGGTTCCGGTCCAGTCCGGCCTGCCCGGTGGCGCAGAACGGGCAGTTCATCCCGCATCCGGCCTGGGAGCTGATGCACATGGTCACCCGGTCCGGGTAGCGCATCAGCACGGACTCGACGAGCGTGCCGTCGAAGAGCCGCCACAGGGTCTTGCGGGTGGTGTCCTGGTCGGTCGACAGATGCCGGACGACGGTCATCAGCTCGGGAAGCAGCGCTTCCTGGAGCTTGCCGCGCGCGGCGGCCGGGATGTCCGTCCACTCCGCGGGGTCGTGCGCGAACCGGGCGAAGTAGTGCTGAGAGAGCTGCTTGGCGCGAAACGGCTTCTCCCCGATCGCGGCAACGGCCTCTTTACGCTCGGCGGGCGTGAGGTCGGCGAGGTGCCGCGGCGGCTTCTTGGCTGCGCGGGGGGCGACGAATGTGAGTTCTCCGGGCTTCGGCATAACCGTTCCAGTGTCGCAGATCAACACCACCGCCCCGGGCCGGTGGTGGGGTGGGGACGGTCACGCGGAACCCGTACCCGAAGCCGCCGCTCCGCTGCCCCACCGCGCCGGGCTCACGTGCCCGGACCGACGTGCCCGGAACCCGTGCGCCGACCCGCGGCCCGTGACCCGTGCCCCGCCCCTCATGCCGGGGACCCGTGCCCCGACCGCCCGGACACGCGTGCGCGGCGGGGACATGCGGCAGGGGGCCCGCCGTCCCGTGGACGACGGACCCCCTGCCGGTGGCGGTGCGGGTCAGCCGGAACCTACGAAGATCACCAGCAGCAGCCAGACCACGGGGGCCGTCGGCAGCAGGGAGTCCAGGCGGTCCATGATGCCGCCGTGCCCCGGCAGCAGCGTGCCCATGTCCTTGATGCCCAGGTCCCGCTTGATCATGGACTCGCCGAGGTCACCGAGCGTGGCGGTCGCGGCGACCGCCAGGCCGATGATCAGGCCCTGCCACCACGTGCCGTCCTCGATCAGGAACTGCAGGCACAGCGCGCCCCCGACCATCGCGAAGAGAACCGCTCCGACCAGGCCCTCCCGGGTCTTGCCGGGGCTGATGCGGGGCGCGAGCTTGTGCTTGCCGAAGCGCCAGCCGATCGCGTACGCGCCGGTGTCGCTGACGACCGTCAGCAGCAGGAACGTCAGGACGCGGCGCGGGCCGTCGTCCGCGGTCAGCATCATCGCCACGAAGGTCGCCAGGAACGGCACGTAGAAGGCCGCGAAGACCCCCGCAGTGACGTCCTTGAGGTAACCCTCGGGCGGCTCCGTCATGCGCCAGACCAGGACCGCGAGCGCGGTGAGCGCGACCGCGACCCAGGCGCCCTCGGCACCCCGTACGTAGCCGGCGACGACCATGGCCGCGCCGCCCACCGCCAGGGGCACGAGCGGCGCCTTGATGCCCTTGCGTTCCTCGAGCCGCGAGGTGAGCTCCCACAGCCCCACCACCACGGCGACGGCCACCACCCCGACGAACACGGCCTTGACGATGAACAGCGACGCGACGATCACCGCACCGAGCCCGACGCCCACTCCTATCGCGGCACCCAGGTCGCGGCCCGCGCTCTTCTTCGGCGCGGGGGCGGCGGGCTGTGGGGCGGCGCTGGGCATGGGCTCCTGCGGCTTCTGCGACGGGTTCCCGTAGGACCCCGCCGACGGTCTCTCGTCGCGGACCGGGGGGCCGCTCAGCCGAGCGGCCCCCCGGTCGTCATCCTGGTCTCCGCCGTGTGCGGGTTCCTCGGGCACGATGGGCATGGGGCGAGTGTGCTGCGCGTCCTGCGCATCGTACGCGGGACCCGCCGGGCCTGCCCCCTGGGCAGACCCCTGCTCGGAGGGTCCCCAGTACCCGGCTTGCGGCGGAGCCCCCCAGGAAGAGTCGTTCATCAGACCTCGAGCAGCTCCGCTTCCTTGTGCTTCAGGAGCTCGTCCACCTGGGCGACGTACTTCGCGGTGGTGTCGTCGAGCTCCTTCTCAGCACGGCGGCCCTCGTCCTCGCCGACCTCGCCGTCCTTGATCAGCTTGTCGATGCTCTCCTTCGCCTTGCGGCGCACGGAGCGGATCGAGATCTTGGCGTCCTCGCCCTTGGTCTTGGCGACCTTGATGAACTCCTTGCGGCGCTCCTGGGTCAGCTCCGGGAACACCACGCGGATGATGCTGCCGTCATTGCTCGGGTTGACACCCAGGTCGGAGTCGCGGATCGCCTGTTCGATGTTGCGCAGCGCGCTCTTGTCGAACGGGGTGACCACGGCCATGCGCGGTTCGGGAACCGCGAACGAGGCCAGCTGGTTGATCGGCGTCAGCGCGCCGTAGTAGTCGGCCACGATCTTGTTGAACATCGCCGGGTGCGCACGGCCGGTGCGGATCGCGGCGAAGTCCTCCTTGGCGACCACGACGGCCTTCTCCATCTTCTCCTCGGCCTCGAGGAGGGTCTCTTCGATCACCACTTGCTCCTGCGTGTCTTGAGTAGGCCCGGCAGCTGTTCCTCGTCGGGATGGCAGCCGGCTGCGTCGCGTCTTGTTCCTGCACGGTTCCGGACCGGCAGGACATTGTCCATCCCCCGGTCAGGGTCCGTCCCGGGTCAGGCCCGGCCGCTTGGGTCACCCACGAGTGTGCCGATCTTCTCACCCTTGACGGCCCGCGCGATATTGCCCTCGGCCAGCAGCTCGAAGACCAGGATCGGCAGCTTGTTGTCACGGCACAGCGTGATCGCGGTCATGTCGGCGACCTTGAGGTCGCGGGTGATGACCTCGCCGTAGCTGAGCGAGTCGAACTTGACGGCCTCGGGGTTGGTCTTGGGGTCGGAGTCGTAGACCCCGTCGACACCGTTCTTGCCCATCAGCAGGGCCTCGGCGTCGATCTCCAGGGCACGCTGGGCGGCCGTGGTGTCGGTGGAGAAGTACGGCATACCCATACCGGCGCCGAAGATGACCACACGGCCCTTCTCCAGGTGCCGTACGGCGCGCAGCGGAATGTACGGCTCGGCGACCTGCCCCATGGTGATGGCGGTCTGCACGCGGCTGTCGATGCCCTCCTTCTCCAGGAAGTCCTGGAGGGCGAGGCAGTTCATCACGGTGCCGAGCATGCCCATGTAGTCGGAGCGTGCCCGGTCCATGCCGCGCTGCTGGAGCTCGGCGCCGCGGAAGAAGTTGCCGCCGCCGATGACGACGGCGATCTGGGCACCCCCGCGCACGACGGCCGCGATCTCGCGGGCGATCTTGTGCACCACGTCGGGATCGACGCCCAGTCCGCCGCCACCGGCGAACGCCTCACCGGAAAGCTTCAGCATGAAGCGTCCGGCGCCTTTGCCGTCGTCGGTCTGCTCGCCCTTGTCGGCCTGGGTGCTGGTCATGGAGATCTCCTCATGGTGCACATACGAAGAAGGCCATTGCCGGTGGGGTGTTGGCTCCCATGCTCGGCAATGGCCTCCTCGTCAGATCTGCTGTCGTCCGGCACACACACGCGCGTGCCGGCGTACGCGGACGACTGCTGTCGACCCTATAGGGGTCGCGCGTCGATCGCTGTACGGACTCAGATGCCGACCTTGATGCGCGCGAAGCGCTTCAGGGCGACACCGGCCTCGTCCAGGACCTGCTGGACGGACTTCTTCTGGTCCAGCGCGTAGGGCTGGCCCAGCAGGGTGGCCTCCTTGAAGAAGGCGTTGACGCGACCCTCGACGATCTTCGGGAGGGCGGCCTCGGGCTTGCCCTCGGCGCGGGTCGTCTCCTCGGCGACGCGACGCTCGGACTCGACGACCTCGGCCGGGACGTCCTCGCGGGAGAGGTACTTCGGCGCGAAGGCGGCGATGTGCTGCGCGACACCCTTGGCGAGGGCGGCGTCGGCCTTGTCCAGCTCGACCAGGACACCGATCTGCGGGGGCAGGTCGGGCATGGTGCGGTGCATGTACGAGGCCACGTAGACGCCGGAGAACTGGGCGAAGCGGTCCAGGACGATCTTCTCGCCCAGGTTGGCGTTGGCCTCGTCGACGAACGCCTGAACCGTCTTGCCGGGCTCGATCTCGGAGCCCAGGAGGGCCTCGAGGTCGGCCGGGGAGGTCTTGGTGACGTGGTCGGCGATCTGCGCGGCGACGGCCTGGAACTTCTCGCCCTTGGCGACGAAGTCCGTCTCGCACTTCAGCTCGACCAGGACACCGGAAGTGTTGTCGCCGGCGATGACGGAGACCACAGCGCCGTTCTCGGCGGAGCGGCCCTCGCGCTTGGCGACGCCCTTCTGGCCCTTGATGCGCAGTTCCTCGACGGCCTTGTCGACGTTGCCGTCGGCCTCGTCGAGCGCCTTCTTGCAGTCCATCATGCCTGCGCCGGTGAGCTCACGGAGCTTCTTGACGTCGGCGGCGGTGTAGTTCGCCATGATTCCTGGAATCTCTCTCGAAGTCTGAAGATCTACGGGCCGGACGGCGGGGGCTTGGTGCGCCCCCGCCGTCCGTGACCCGAAGGGGTGAGGGGTCAGGCCTGCTCGGCGTCCGCGGCAGGCGCCTCGACGGCCTCGGCCTCGGCCTCGGCGACGGGAGCCTCGGCCTGCTCGGCGTCGGCAACCTTCTCCGTCTCGGCGGAGGTCTGGACCTCGGCCTCGTCGGCCTTCTTCTCGCCCTCGAGGAGGTCGCGCTCCCACGCGGCGAGCGGCTCGCCCGCGGCCTTGTCACCCTCGGCCTTGCCGGCACCGGAGCGGGCGATGAGGCCCTCGGCGACGGCGTCGGCGATCACGCGGGTGAGCAGGGTGACGGAGCGGATCGCGTCGTCGTTGCCCGGGATCTTGTAGTCGACCTCGTCGGGGTCGCAGTTGGTGTCGAGGATGGCGACGACCGGGATGTTGAGCTTCCGGGCCTCACCGACCGCGATGTGCTCCTTCTTGGTGTCCACGATCCAGACGGCGCTGGGCACCTTCTGCATCTCGCGGATACCACCGAGGGTCTTCTCCAGCTTGGCCTTCTCGCGCGAGAGCACGAGAAGCTCCTTCTTGGTGAGACCGGACGCGGCGACGTCCTCGAAGTCGATCTGCTCGAGCTCCTTGAGGCGCTGCAGACGCTTGTAGACGGTCGAGAAGTTGGTGAGCATGCCGCCCAGCCAGCGCTGGTTGACGTAGGGCATGCCGACGCGGGTGGCCTGCTCGGCGATGGCCTCCTGCGCCTGCTTCTTCGTGCCGACGAACATGACCGTGCCGCCGTGGGCGACGGTCTCCTTGACGAACTCGTAGGCGCGGTCGATGTACGACAGCGACTGGAGCAGGTCGATGATGTAGATGCCGTTGCGCTCCGTGAAGATGAAGCGCTTCATCTTCGGGTTCCAACGACGGGTCTGGTGACCGAAGTGGACGCCGCTTTCCAGCAGCTCCCGCATCGTGACGACGGCCATGGCCGTTCTCCTTGGTGTTCTCGGTTGTGCCGCGTGTGCCGGACGGCACTCGCGCCTGACGCCCGCTGATGCGCCTTGCCACGAGGGACCGAGAGGCGCTGACACCGGCTTTTGACAACCGCGTGTCGGGGCGTGCGAAGTCGACCCGGTGACCCGGATCGCCACGAGAAGTGTACGGGACCCGCGAGGTGCGGGGTGACGCCGCTGTCCACAACCGGCCGGTGGTCCACAGCCCCCGGCCAGGATCCGCCCGATGCGGGACCGTTCTCGCATGCGAGCGAAACGACAAGTGCGTACGTGGCTGCAGTTGCTGTCGGGAATCACGATGGGCGCGCTGACCCTTCCCACCGCCTCCACCACGTCCGACGCGCAAGGTATGCGTACGGCGTCGGCGTCGGCGTCCGTGCCGGCATCCGCGCCGGTGCCGCGCGCCTCCTCGAGGCCCCCGTCCCCGTCCTCTCCGAACGGTCCGGCGCCTCCGGCACCCGGGGAACCGCCGGGCGGCGACACCAGCGTCCCGGCGGTCGCCCGGCTCTGGCCGGTGGGCACCAGGCCCGCTGTCCTCCGGGCCTGGCAGCCGCCGCCGACGCCCTACGGCCGCGGCCACCGGGGCGTCGACCTCGCGGCAGAACCGGGCTCTCACGTCCGGTCCGTCGCCCCGGGCCGCGTCTCCTTCGCCGGCCGGGTCGCCGGCCGCGGAACGGTCGCCGTCGAGCTGACCGGCACCGGCGCCCCACCCCTGCGCATCACCTTCACCCCGGTAAGGGCCACGGTGAAGAAGGGCGACGAGGTGACCGCTGGCGAGGTACTGGGCACGCTCGAGACGGACGGCTCCCACTGCCCCGCGAGCTGCCTCCACTGGGGCCTGCTGAGAGACCGGACCTACCTCGACCCGCTCTCCCTGCTGCCCGCATGGCTGCTCCACGTCGCACCGTCCCGTCTCCTGCCCGTGCCTACGGGCGACGACCACGGTCCGGGACCACGGATGCGGTGAGGGGCGCGGAGGCAGGCGGGGCGGGGCGGAGGGCCGAAGGGCAGGAGGAGGCAAGCGGCGGGAAGCAGAGGCTGCGAGCGGCGGCCGGGACCATGTGCAGGCGGCGACGCCGGGCCGCGGACGACCGTCGGGGCGGGACCCGTGAGCAGTGGGTTCTTGGCCCCGGGCCGGGTGGGGAGGGGGCGGGCGCCGACGTACGGGGCCGGCTCGGGCACGCAGGCGGGCGAGGTGCGCGCGGGTGGGCGGGCCCCGGCGCGAGGTGGGCGGGCCCGGCGCGAGGTGGGCGGGCCCCGGCGCGGGGTGGGTGGGGCTCGACGGGCGGCTGGGGCGCGGGCCGGTGCCACGAGTGTGGCCGGGGCGTTCGTGCAGCGGGCGTGGGTGGGAGGGCGGGGGTGGGGAGAGGGCGGGGGGGAGCCCCCCTCAAGGTCAGCCGCGGACTCCCCGCAGGGCCATCGTGACCGCCGCCTCCGTGATCGCCTCGGGATCCTCCGCCGCGCCCAGCTCGATCCGCCGTACGGCCGCGTCGACCACGCCCTGGAGCAGCATCGCGGCCAGGCGCGGTTCGGTGTGGCCCATGTCGCGGAGCGCCTCCGCGATCATCGTGACGAGTCCGCCGTGTGCGGCGCGGATCTTCTCGCGGGCGCCGGCGTCGAGCTCGCTCGCGGAGATGGCCACGACGGCTCTGTGCCGCCGGTCCCCGACCAGGGTGAGCTGTCGGCGGACGTAGGCCTCGACCTTGCCCTCGGGCCCGTCGGCCGCGGCCATCACCGCCTCGACCTCGGCCGCCCACACGGGGAAGTCGACCTCGCAGAGTTCCTCGACGACGGCGGCGCGAGAACGGAAGTACTCGTAGACGGACGACCGCGCCAGGCCCGTCCGCTCGGCGAGGGCGGGGAAGGTCAGCGCTTCCGTCCCGCCCTCGGACAGCAGGGACCGGGCCGCGTCCAGCAGGGCGGCTCGCTGCATCGACCGGTGCTCGGCCACGGAGGCCGCTCGAATCCTTGGCACGCCCTCCACTTTACGGACGGACCGCGGATGGCGGCAGCCACTCCCACCACCTGGAGGATTCGCGCCCTCGGTGACGAAGGGACGATTCAGCAGGCGCACCACCCCTTGGATCAGCGTCCGAAACCGGCCAGCTTCGCGCGCAGCTGCAGCACCGACTTGGTGTGGATCTGGCTGACGCGGCTCTCGGTGACTCCCAGGACGTTCCCGATCTCGGCGAGCGTGAGGCCCTCGTAGTAGTAGAGCGTGACCACGGTCTTCTCCCGGTCGGGCAGTGTGTTGATCGCCCGTGCGAGGAATCTGCGCAGCTCCCGGTCCTCGGCGACCTCGACCGGGTTGTCGGCCGCGGTGTCCTCCAGCGTGTCCATCAGGCTGAGCCGGTCGCCGCCCTCGCCGCCGACGTGCAGCAGCTCCTCCAGCGCCACGACGTTGGCCAGGGACAACTGGCTGAAGACGGCGTGCAGGTCCTCGACGGCGATGCCCATCTCGGAGGCCACCTCGCCCTCCGACGGGGTGCGTCGCAGCCGGGCCTCGAGCGTCGCGTACGCCCGTTCCACGTTGCGCGCCTTCTGTCTGACCGAGCGCGGGATCCAGTCGAGTGCGCGCAGCTCGTCGATCATCGCGCCGCGGATGCGGGTGATCGCGTACGTCTCGAACTTGATCTCCCGTTCGATGTCGAACTTCTCGATCGCGTCGATCAGTCCGAACACCCCTGAGGAGACGAAGTCGGCCTGCTCCACATTGGCCGGGAGGCCCACGCTGACGCGTCCGGCGACGTACTTGACCAGGGGCGAGTAGTGCAGGATCAGCTGCTCGCGGAGCCGCTCGTCGCCCGTCGTCTTGTACGACCGCCACAGCTCGTCGAGCGTCGCGGGAGCGGGCGGCCGCCTGCTACCGCCGTCGCGGGCGGCTGGGGGGATCGCCGCCCGATCGGACCCGGAGGTGTGCTGGGGCATTCGTCGCCTTGTGCCGTTCTGCCGTGAACTGGGGGTGCCTGGGGGAGGTGTCGTGCTGATGCCGAGTTGCGTGTCTGCGTCGGAACCCACGTGAGCGTAGCGTGACTGGGGTGTCGCAGTGCGCGAAGGGCGGCGGGCGGACCGTGCGCAGATACGTTCCGCTCAGGGTTCGCCCCGGTCGCCCCCGTCGCCGTCCGTGACCGTCCGTGGGCGCCAACTGCGAGTATTGCCAAGGGTGTCGACGTTCGCCCGGACGGCCGAACACGCTCGGTCAGCACCCGTGACGATCATGGCCGACCGGGATCACCACCTGGCGTGTCAACTTCCAGCCGTCGCCGTGTCGTTCGACGAACCCGAGTGAGCGGAGTTCGTACAGTCTCCCGACCGCGTCGTCCGTCGTGGTTCCCGCTCCGCGGGCGATCTCCTCCGCTTCCGCCGGCCCGTGTGCGGGGAGGGCGGCGAGCACCCGTCCGGCGCCCGGGTCCAGCAGGTCGCGGGGCAGTACGGGCCCTCGCCGGTCCGGGGCGAGGTCGCCCATGTCGCCGACCATCTCCGCGACTTCCGCGGCGTCGGTGACCAGCACGGCCTCCCCGCGGAGCAGTTCATGCACGCCGGCCGACAACCCGCTGGTGACGGGGCCGGGCACGCCCATCGCGTACCTGCCCAGCCGAAGCGCGGCGCGGGCCGTGACGAGCGCGCCGCTGCGATGGGCGGCCTCGACGACCACGGTTCCGCGGGTGAGTGCCGCGATGACACGGTTGCGGAGGATGAACCTGCTCGGCGTGGGATGCTCTCCCGGCGGCAACTCCCCCACGACCAGCCCCTGTTCGGCGATCCTGGTGATCAACTCGGTGTGTCCGCGGGGATAGGGCCGGTCGACTCCGCTGGCCAGTACGGCGACGGTGGCGCCGCCTGCCGCCAGGGCGCCCCGGTGCGCGGCACCGTCCACTCCGTAGGCGCCGCCCGACACGACGACCCAGCCGCGCTCCGCCAGTCCGGCGGCGAGGGTGGCCGCCATGTGGGCGCCGTACTCCGTGCAGGCCCGTGCTCCGACGAGTGCGACGGAGCGCAGTGCCCATATCCGCAGGCTGGGGCGGCCCCGGACCCAGAGTCCGAGGGGGCGGCCGTCCCCGAGATCGTCGAGCTGGGCGGGCCACTCGGAGTCCCCCGGGCACACGAAGCGGATTCCGGCGGCGCGGGCCGCCGCGAGGTCCCGGTCCGGGTCGGCCCGCTCGGCCCGCGCCCGTAGTCCCGCCCACCTCCGGTCCGACATCCCGCGCGGGCGCTCCGTGCCGTGGAGGAGCCACCGGGCGGCCCGCTCCGCCCCGGCCTCACGGATCCAGCGCCCGCAGACCTCGTCGCCCGGCTCGGCGACACGGGCGAGCAAGGCCCGGTACCTGCGCTCGGGCGCCATGTCCGGGGTCTGCCGGTGTGGACCGCTCTCCCGGCCCGTGCCGACCGCGCTCCCCGCGCTCCCGCCGTGTGCGCCGTCGCGTTTCACGACAGTGCGCCGATGGCCATCGGTACGCCGCGCGGCACACCGGTGCGCAGTTGCAGTGCGAGGGCGACATCGGTCGCGTCGGGGCGGTCGTGTCCCACGAGGTCCGCGACGGTCCAGGCGACCCGCACCACCCGGTCGAGGCCGCGGGCGCTGAGTACGCCCCGCTCCAGGCTCCGCTCCGCGTCGTCCAGTGCTCCCGGCGACGCGTGCCACCGGTTGCGCAGTTCGCGCCCCGGGACCTCGCTGTTGGTCCGCCAGGGGGTGCCCGCCAGTCGCGTCGCGGCCCGCTCTCTGGCCGCCAGTACGCGGGCGGCGACGGTCTCCGTGGATTCGCCGCGTGCCCCGCGTCCGGTCAGTTCGGAGCGGGTGACGCGGTCCACCTCGACGCGCAGGTCGACCCGGTCGAGGAGGGGGCCGGAGAGCCGGGCCTGGTAGCGGCGGATCGCGGAGGGCGGGCAGTCGCACAGGTCGTCGCGCTGCGAGAAGCGTCCGCACGGGCAGGGGTTCGCCGCGAGGACCATGAGGAACCGCGCGGGGAAGCGGACCACCCCGGCGCTGCGCGCGATGACCACATGTCCCGCTTCCAGGGGCTGGCGCAGTGCGTCGAGGGCCTGGCCGCTGAATTCGGGGGTTTCGTCGAGGAAGAGGACGCCACGGTGGGCGAGCGAGACGGCGCCCGGCCGGGCGATTCCCTGGCCTCCGCCGACGAGTGCCTGCATGGTCGCCGAGTGGTGGGGGGCGCAGTAGGGGGCGGTGTCGACGAGGGGTTTGCCCGGTGGGAGCAGGCCGGCGACCGAGTGGACTGCCGTGACCTCCAGGGATTCGCCTCGGGTGAGTGGGGGCAGGACGGCGGGCAGGCGTTCGGCGAGCATGGTCTTGCCCGCTCCTGGTGGGCCTTCCAGGAAGAGGTGGTGGCCGCCTGCCGCGGCGATCTCCACGGCGGTGCGCGCGGAGCGCTGGCCGACGACGTCGGCGAGGTCGTGGCCGTGGTCGTGGTGGGCGCCGTGGATGCCGGTGGCCGCGCCGGTGCCGGGCATGCGCAGGCCTGCCATGAGCGGGCCGGGCCGGCCCGCTTCGTCGGGGTCCTCCTCGGGGACGGGCTCGTCGGTGAGCACGGCGATGAGCTGGGCGAGGCTGCGTACGCCGAGGACGGAGATCCCCGGCACCAGTGCGGCCTCGGCCGCCGCGCATTCGGGGACCACGACCTGTTCGTATCCCGCGTCGGCGGCGGCGAGGACGGCGGGCAGCACTCCTCGTACGGGCCGGACCCGTCCGTCGAGTCCCAGTTCGCCGATCATGACGATGTCGGAGAGCACGCGGGGGTCGATCCGCTCGGCGGCGCCGAGCACGGCGCAGGCGACGGCGAGGTCGAAGCCGCTGCCGCCCTTGGGTACGGAGGCCGGGCTGAGGCCCACGGTGAGCTTCTTCTGGGGCCATAGGGCGCCGGAGTTCACGACGGCCGCGCGGACGCGGTCCCTGCTCTCGGAGAGGCTCTTGTCGGGGAGGCCGACGAGGGTGAACGCGGCGACGCCCGGCTCCAGGTCCGCCTGGACCTCCACGACCACGCCCTCGACGCCGACCAGGGCGACGGAGCAGGTGCGCGCGAATGCCATCAGGCCACCCCCCGCGCGTGCTCGACGACGGGTGCGCCGCGGTCGGGGAGGAGGACGCCGACCAGGTCGATGCGGACGCCGCCGGGTGGGGCTCCGCCGTGTTCCTGGAGCCAGCGCTCCGCCAGGCCGCGCAGGCGCTGTGCCTTGGCGGGGGTGACGGCTGCCATGGGGTGCTCGTACGAGCCTGTCCTGCGTGTCTTGACCTCGCAGACGACGAGTGCGTCGCCGTCGCGGGCCACGATGTCGATCTCGCCGGTCCGGCCGGAGCGCCAGTTGCGCGCCAGGACGGTCATTCCGGTCTCGGTCAGCCGCCGTGCGGCCAGGTCCTCGCCGTATGCGCCGAGTGCGTTGCGTGCCTTGGACGTCTTCATGTCGGCACCACCTCCGGCGCCAACACTGGGGCTGTCCCCGTCCGCTGTTGGATCTTGGTGGACAGGCGGCCGACTGGGGACAACTTCATCACCCTCACGGGTGATCGTCGTCCGTCGGCGGCCGCCTGGCGCACTCACGCGGTCATCGGATTCACCGGGGCTCTCACCCGCCGGGCAGCTCCAGATCGCTCTTGTTGAGCTCTTCGATGTTCACGTCCTTGAATGTGAGCACCCGCACCTGTTTCACGAAGCGCGCGGGCCGGTACATGTCCCACACCCAGGCGTCCGCCATGGACACCTCGAAGAAAACCTCGCCCTGGACCGAGTGCACCTGCATCTCGTAGTCGTTGGTGAGGTAGAAGCGCCGTTCGGTCTCGATCACGTATTTGAACAGACCGACGACGTCGCGGTACTCCCGATAGAGCTTCAGCTCCATCTCGGTCTCGTACTTCTCGAGGTCCTCGGCGCTCATGGCATGTTCCCCTTCAGCCGTGCGTCCCCCTATTGTGCGCCAGCCCCGCGAGCCTCTAGACGATTTCGGTGTCGAGGACCTCGGGCCTGGCCGGGGGACCCTCGTCGAGCAGCCTCCGCAGCAGCTCGGCGAGCCTGGTCGGATACACCGTCTCATGTGCCTCGGTCAGTTCCTGGCACGTCCACCAGCGCGCTCCGGCGACACTTCGCCGTTCCAGCTCCGTCAGCCCGGCGGCGACGGTCCCCGTCTGCGTCGTACGGGCCAGGAAATACCATTCGTCCTGGTCCCAGCGGCGTCCCGCGAAGGGGAACGAGCATCTGCGCCGCCACAGCACCGGGCCGAGGTCGACCTCGGTGATGCCGGTCTCCTCCACGAGTTCCCGCAGCGCGGCCTCCTCGCGGGTCTCGTCGCCCTCCAGTCCTCCGCCGGGGGTGAACCACCAGTCGTCGGCGGGGTCGTCCGGCTCATGACCGTGCAGGAGCAGGATGCGCTCCTGCGGGTCGAGGAGCACCACTCTGGCGACCTTGCGCAGTCCGCCGTCGTACGAGTCGTCGGCCGGGTGCGGGGCCGTCTTCGTGCCCGGGTCGTCGGCCGGGGCCGCGCGGCCGGGGCCGGTGCCCGGGTCCGCGTCACCCCTGCTGGTGCCCGGGTCCGCGTCGCCCGGGTCCGTGCCGGGGACGGTGTCCGCGGCCCGCTCAGCCGACACCGACCGGCTCCGTCCGCCGCTGCCCGCGCCGCCGTCCCAGCCTCCCCGCGACCGGGCCGTAGGCCGCCCCGCCGAGGACGAGGACCGCACCGGCGACGACGGCGGTCAGGATGAGCCGCAGGGGACCCGGCGTCGAGATCCCGCCGACCGTCTCGAAGCCCGTGGGGCGCTTGAGCATGCCCTTCATGGGCCAGGCGACGGCGTCGACGCGGCCCTTCACCGCGGCACGCGACACCGTGCCGTTGAAGGCCTCGGTGAGGTGCGCGGTCGAGTCCAGTGAGCCGGTGCGCTCGTCACCGAGCAGGAAGAGGCGTCCCTCGGGGACCTCGACGGTCGGGATGCGGTTCGTCTCGGCGGCCTGGCCCTTGGGGAGATACGGTTCGTCGATCTTCTTGTCGTTGACCGTCAGCTTGCCGTTCGTGCAGCAGGCGACGGTGTCGCCGCCGACCGCGACGACCCGCTTGACGATCAGCATGTCGCCCCAGCTCTTCTGCTTGAAGACGATGACGTCGCCGCGTTTGACGTCGTTGCCGTCTATCCGCTCCGCCAGGATGCGGTCGCCCACCTTGATGGTCGGCACCATCGACTCGGTCGGCACGGTGTACGGCTGGTAGACGACCGCTCCCCAGGCGAAGCCGCCCAGGAAGAGCACACAGCCGAGGGCCACGGCCAGTCCCGACAGCACGCTGCCGAGCCGTCCGCGGCCCTCGTCCGTACGTCCTGACGTCCTGCTCATCCCAGTGCTCCCCCGACTCGGAGAATCGACCCCGCGGTCCTGGGTACGGGCCGCGGAAGATCGGCGATCTGGGACGGCACCCTACCCGGCGGTACCCCGCCCAGAAACCCTGGGGTTTCCGGGGGTAAGGCGGCGCCTGCGCCACAGCACCAGCGGCACCGCGCCGGCCAGTCCCAGGGCGCCCGGTGCGGCCGCGCTGAGGTTCTGGTCGAAGGTGTCGGGGATCGGCAGCGTGTTCCAGCGGGTGGGCGGCCAGGCGATCACGATGGCGCGGCCCACGACGTTGCCCACGGGCACGAAGCCCTGGTACTTGTCCTGCTGGTGGTAGCGGGAGTCCAGCGAGTTCTGGCGGTGGTCACCCATGACCCAGATTTTGCCCGGGGGTACCGTCACCTTGAACTGGCCGCCCTGGTCGTCGACGCTGCACGGCGTGTTCCCGGCGTACACGTACGTCTCGTTGAGGGCCTTGCCGTTGACCGTCAGCGGGCCCGAGTTCTGGCACTCGACGGTGTCGCCGGCGACGCCGATGACCCGCTTGATGAGGTCCTTCTCGTCCGCGGAGGGCATCAGGCCGATCTTGCTGAGGACCTGCTGCACGGCGTTCGGGTTGGGCGTCGGCTCGCCCGCCAGCCAGTTGTCGGGGTCGTGGAAGACGACGACCTCGCCGCGCGAGGGCTCCGAGCCGAACCACGGCGTGAGCTTGTCGACCAGTACGCGGTCGCCCTGCTGGAGGGTGTTCTGCATCGAGTCCGAGGGGATCGAGAACGCCTGCACCAGGAACGTCTTGATCAGCAGCGCGAGGACCAGTGCGATACCGATGAGGAGCGGCAGTTCCTTCCAGAAGGAACGCGGATTCTTGGGCTTCTCGTCCTGCTCGCCGTGCTCCTTCGTACCGCCGCCGTCCCCGGAGTCACTCCCGGGACCGACGCCCTCGTTCGTGGCCGGGGTGGCCGATCCGTCGGTTCGCTCCGGCTGTTCCTCGGGGCCATCGTGTCCGGATCGTGCGCCGACCGCCAAATCCCCCACATCCACTCCTCACTCCGTGCCGCTGCCTGCCCCGGATCCGGCGCAGGCCCACCACTCCCATAACGAGCGGGAGTTCCGCAGGGCTCGGGAGCGGGATCAATCCATTGAGATCCGCGGACGCCACCCTATGCGACGGTCCCATGGCCGTGGCCGACCCGCTCGGCACCGACGCGTACGTGTCCGGCTCCTTCAGGCGACTCCAGTGCCCGAAGGGCCAGGCGATGACCATGGCTCTGCCGACGACGGACTTCTCGGAGACGGTACCGCCGTACTTCTCCTTGCGGTGGTACCTGGAGTCGGCCGAGTTGGCCCGGTGGTCGCCCATGACCCAGAGGCGGCCCTTGGGGACGGTCTCCTCGAAGGGGAAGTCCGAGGGCTTGTTGTCGGCGTGGATGTACGGCTCGTCGAGGGGCATGCCGTTGACCGTGACGCGCCCCTGGGTGTCGCAGCACTTGACGGTGTCGCCGCCGACCGCGACGACCCGCTTGATCAGGTCCTTGTCGTTGTCGGAGGGCAGAAGACCGATCTGGGTCAGCCCCTCCTTGATCTGCTTGATGACGACGGGGTCGTTCTTCTTGGCGGTCTTCTCGCCCTCGAGCCAGTCACCGGGGTCCTTGAAGACGACGACGTCACCGCGCTGCGGTGTGGAGCCGAACCATGGCGTGAACTTGTCCACGAGCACCCGGTCGCCGATCTGGATCGTGCTCTCCATGGAGCCCGACGGGATGACGAAGGCCTGGACGAGGAAGGTCTTGAGGACGAGGGCTATGAGCACGGCGACGCCGACGAGGAGCGGGATCTCCTTGACGGCCGAGCGCCGGCGTCGTCGCTTCACCTTGCGCTGGAGTTTGCGGCGCTCGGCGCGGCCGGGGCGCACCGCGCCGCCGGAGGCGCGCCGTGTCCCGGTGGGGAGCAGGTTGGCGGCCGCGTTCTCGGGGAGTCCGCGCGGCCTTCCGCGGTTACCCATGGGCACCGTCCGCGGCCGGTACGCGCGCGTAGGCGCCGGGGCGCTTCAGCCGGGTCCAGTCGTCCGAGGGCCAGACGATCAAGTCGGCCCGGCCGATGACGTCGCCGACGGGGATCATGCCGCCCCCGGGGGACCCCAGGTGGTCCCTGGAGTCGCTGGAGTCGCTGCGGTGGTCGCCGAGGAGGAACAGGCGACCGGCGGGCACGACGACGTCGAAGGGCACCCCCGACGGGCTGTCCCCCGGATACAGAAACGTCGACTCGTCGACCGGACGGCCGTTCACCTCGAGCCTCCCCTCCTTGTCGCAGCAGACCACGTGGTCTCCCCCCACACCGACGACGCGTTTCACGTAGTCGGCGTTCCCGAAGTAGCCGGTGCCGTCGAACACGACGATGTCTCCCCGCTGCGGCTCGGCACCGAAACGGTACGCCAACTTATTTACGAGAACGCGGTCGCCGATCCTCAATCCGGGCTCCATCGAGCTGCTGGGAATCTCGAACGGCTGCGTCACGAAGGTGCTGAGGACGATCAGGAAGAGCAGGCAGACGAGGGCGGTCAGGGTGATCCGTCCGCCGGGGAGCCATTCCGCGAGCCGGTCCAGCAACGCGGAACGCGACCGTCCCTCCGGCCCCTGGGTGTCCGGGTCCTCTTCGGACCCGGCGGGGTGGGAGGAGCGGTCGCGCTCCGTGTGCCGTGCTTCGGTGTTCATCGGAGCCAGATGTTATCCGGCGTCCGTATGAGCCTCCGGGCGAGCTCAGTTGTCGCGCTTCTCCTTGATCTTCGCGGCCTTGCCGCGCAGGTCACGGAGGTAGTAGAGCTTCGCGCGACGCACGTCACCGCGGGTGACGAGCTCGATCTTCTCGACGATCGGGGTGTGCACCGGGAAGGTGCGCTCGACGCCGACCGAGAAGGAGACCTTGCGGACCGTGAAGGTCTCGCGGACACCGGCGCCCTGGCGGCGGATGACAACACCCTTGAACTGCTGCACACGGGAGCGGTTGCCCTCGATGACGCGCACGTGGACGTTGACGGTGTCACCCGGGCGGAAGGCCGGGATGTCGGTGCGCAGCGAGGCGCTGTCGACGGTGTCGAGCAGGTGAGACATGGGATCTGCTTTCTTCGCCGATGCCACAGGTCATCGACGGGAGAAGGGTTTTCAGGAGAGTGCTGCCGCGTCGGGGCGGGCGTCGTGTCCCCCTGTGGCAGGGGCGCACGCCGGACGACGTAGAGCAGCGGCCTATTGTTCCACGGCCTGGGGCCTGCGCCAAAATCGGCCGTCGGGATCCGGCTGCCATCCCAGGATCGAGAGCATCTCGCGGTCCTTCTTGTCGAAGAGGGACGCCTCGCAGCGCTCGATGAGGTCGGGGCGGTTGGCCGCGGTGCGGCGCAGGGCCTCGTCGCGCCGCCAGCGGGCGATCTTGCCGTGGTGACCGCTGAGGAGCACGTCGGGGATCTCCCGGCCGCGCCACTCGGGGGGCTTGGTGTAGACGGGGCCTTCGAGGAGGTTGGCCATGGCGCCGGGGGCGAAGGAGTCGTCGCGGTGGGACTCGGCGTTGCCCAGGACGCCGGGCAGCAGGCGTGCGACGGCCTCGGTGACGACGAGGACGGCCGCTTCGCCGCCGGCGAGGACGTAGTCGCCGATGGACACCTCGTGGACGGGCATGCGGGTGGCGTACTCGTCGATGACGCGGCGGTCGATGCCCTCGTAGCGGGCGGGGGTGAAGACCAGCCAGGGGCGTTCGGAGAGTTCGACGGCGAGTGCCTGGGTGAAGGGGCGTCCGCTGGGTGTGGGGACGACGAGGGCGGGGCGGTGCGCGCCGCCCTCGTAGCCGTCGGCCAGCACGGTGTCGAGGGCCTCGCCCCAGGGGTCGGTCTTCATGACCATGCCGGGGCCGCCGCCGTAGGGGGTGTCGTCGACGGTGTTGTGGCGGTCGTACGTCCACTGCCTCAGGTCGTGGACGTGGACGTCGAGCTGTCCGCGCGCGCGGGCCTTTCCGACGAGTGAGACGTCGAGGGGGTCGAGGTACTCGGGGAAGATCGTGACGACGTCGAGCCGCATTACGCCTCTTCCCCGGCCGAGTCCGCCGTGGAGTCCCCTTCGGAGTCCCGGGAGGAGGCGATCTCGGCGCGGTCGTCGATCAGGCCGGGCGGGGGGTCGATGACGGCCCGCTGCTCGTCCAGGTCGATGTCGACGACGATCTCCTCGACGAAGGGGATCAGGACCTCGGTGCCGTCCGGCCGCTCGACGACGAACAGGTCCTGTGAGGGCAGGTGGGAGATCTCGGTGATCCGTCCGACCTCGTCGCCGTCCTTGGTGACCACGTCGAGGTCCATCAGCTGGTGGTCGTAGTACTCGTCGGGGTCCTCGGGCTTCTCGTCCGGGTCGACCTCGGCGATGAGCAGGGTGTTGCGCAGCGCCTCGGCGGCGTTGCGGTCGCGCACGCCCTCGAAACGCAGGAGCAGACGGCCGCTGTGCACGCGGCCCGTCTCGATGGTCAGCGGGCCGGTGGAGGCGGGGTCGGTGGCCAGGACGGCGCCGGGGGCGAGCCTGAGCTCCGGTTCGTCGGTGCGTACCTCGACGGTGACCTCGCCCTTGATGCCGTGGGCGCGGCCGACGCGAGCGACTACCAGCTGCACTGTGCTTGATCTCCTGTCGTGTGCCTGCGGTACTGCTACGCAGACGACTACGGGCCGGGGCGGGCCTGATGGCCCTCCCCGGCCCGAGCCGGTGCTGCCTGTTGCGTCAGCGGACGTGGTCCACGTCGACGAGGTCGACGCGGACACCGCGGCCGCCGATGGCGCCGACGACCGTGCGCAGAGCGCGTGCGGTGCGGCCGTTGCGGCCGATCACCTTGCCGAGGTCGTCGGGGTGGACCCGGACCTCGAGTACGCGCCCGCGGCGCAGGTCGCGGGAGGCGACCTGCACGTCGTCGGGGTTGTCGACGATGCCCTTCACGAGGTGCTCGAGAGCCTCCTCGAGCATGCTCAGGCCTCGGTCGACGCGGACTCGGCGGCGGCCTCGTCCTTCTTCTCAGCCTTCTTCTTCTGGGTGATGGCCTCACCCTTGCCCTCGTCGTCGCCGCCCAGGGCGTCGAACAGCGGGCGCGACGCCTTCGGCTCGGCGACGAGCAGCGGAGCGGGGGCGGGCAGACCCTTGAACTTCTGCCAGTCGCCCGTCAGCTTCAGGATGGCGAGGACGGGCTCGGTCGGCTGGGCGCCGACACTCAGCCAGTACTGCGCGCGGTCGGTGTCGACCTCGATGCGCGAGGGGTTCTGCACCGGGTGGTACAGGCCGATCTCCTCGATGGCCCGGCCGTCACGGCGGGTACGGGAGTCGGCGACGACGATGCGGTAGTGAGGCGAACGGATCTTGCCCAGACGCTTCAGCTTGATCTTGACTGCCACGGAAGTGGTGTCTCCTGGTCTTGACGTGGTGGGCACGGCGGGTCGGCCGCGTGGGGTTGCGGTACCCGAGTGCCCGATGGACGCGTCAGCCGGAGGAGAGAGGGGTCCTGTGCGACTGTCGAGTACAGCTAGACATTGTGCCACACCCCGGAGGTTCACCTCACCGGCCGTACGGGCGGGCCCATGGCTGACCGGCGCCCGGCGCCGGTCCCGGGCGCCGGCGGTTCGCGCGGCGCTCACCGGGCGGTGCGGCCGAGTACGGCTGCCACGAGCAGCCGTCCTCTCAGCTCGCGGCCGCCCCGACCACCTCCGGGATCCGGAAGGGTTTGCCGCACCCCCCGCACATGATGGGCGCCTGGGCCAGGACGGACGGGACGACCCGTACGTTGCGGCCGCAGTCGCAGACCGCCTTGACGCGGACGCCTCCTCCGGAGGAACCGTGCCGGGCGGCGGGGCCCCGGAACGAGCGGGCCGTGTCGGCGGCGGTCGCGGCGGTGTGCGCCTTGAGGGCGCGCTGCAGCCGTTCGATGGTCGGGCGGTAGCGGCGCTTGGCCTCGGGATTGAGGGTGACGAGCGAGAACCCGCTGCTGGGATGCGGTTCCTCGGGGTGGTCGAGGCCCAGCTCCTCGGCGATCGCGAGGAATCTGCGGTTGTGGTAGCGGCCGGCGCGTGAGGTGTCGCGGACTCCGCGGGAGGCGGCGATGCCATGGACTGCCTCGTGCAACAGGCGTTCGAAGGAGAGTTCGTGCCCGCAGGCGGACGACGATTCTCCGATCAGGGACTCGGGCGCGGCCAGATCGGGCAGCTCGGGGTGGTGCCGCTGAATGTCGGCCCACGCCCCTGCCAGCTCTGCGGCAAGAACAGGTGGTGTCGTGCTCACGTCGTGACAACGAGCCGGGGGCCCCGTGTGTTCCTATTCCGGGGCATCCCAAATAATTTGCACGTACCCGTCAGTTGCCGCTGATGTGTCCTGACGAGGGCGGGTGCGCTGATCTGCGGAGAAGCCTCACAGCTCGCACCAAGCCGGTACGTAGCCACGCGTACGCCCCGGCGCGTAGACGCTGTCCGCACGCCGGGGCACCTGTCGTCATCAGGTGCGCAAGAGGGGTTTCGGCCGCCCTCGGGAGCGGCTCAGTAGGCGCGCGCGACGACGGCGACGTTACCGGGTGCGTCATCACTGCCGGGCACCGACCCGTCCTCGGCGATCAGACACCGTACGGTCACGGAGTGCTCGGCGAGCCTGGCCTCGCCCTCTTCGCCGAGGTCGGCCCACGGGATGCGGGCCCAGCCGCCGGCCGTGGCGGCCTCGACGGCCTGCTCGACCGTCGACACGTCCGAGGTCCGGGACGCGCGGCGGGCGCGCGACTGCTCCAGGAGCAGCGCCTGGTCCTCGTCGAGGACTCCGGGCAGCAGTCCCGCCAGCGCGTCGAGGGCGACCGGCTCCTTGCCCCCGCGGATGCGGCGGGCCAGCATCGCGGTGCCGTTCTCCAGGTCACGGGGTCCGACCTCGATGCGCACCGGGACGCCCTTGAGCTCCCAGTCGACGGCGCGCCGTCCGAAGGGGGTGTCGGTGCGGTCGTCCACCTGGACGCGTACCCCGGCCGCGGAGAGCCGGTCGCCGATCTCGCGGACCTTGGCCAGAACCGCCTCGTCGTCCTTGATCGCGAGGACGACGGCCTGGACGGGGGCGAGGCGTGGCGGGACCCGCAGTCCGCTGTCGTCGCCGTGCGACATGATCAGGCCACCGACCATGCGGGTCGAGGAGCCCCAGGAGGTCTGCCAGACGAGTTCCTGCCGGCCGTCCCTGGAGAGGTACTGGGTGTTGAAGGCCCTCGCGAAGTTCTGGCCGAGTTCGTGGCTGGTGCCCATCTGGAGGGCCTTGCCGTCGCCCATCATGCCTTCGAGGGTGAGGGTGTTGACGGCGCCGGCGAACCGCTCGCGGGGGGTCTTGCGGCCGAGCAGCACGTCGATGCCGAGGACGTTCACCATGAAGTCCTCGTACACCTCCTTGTGGATGTACGCGGCGTAGTCCCGGGCGTCCTCGTAGGTGGCGTGGGCGGTGTGGCCCTCCTGCCACAGGAACTCGGTGGTGCGCAGGAACACACGCGGGCGCATCTCCCAACGGACCACGTTCGCCCACTGGTTGATCAGCAGCGGCAGGTCGCGGTAGCTCTGCACCCACTTGGAGAACGAGGCGTTGATGATCGTCTCGGAGGTGGGGCGGACGACGACCGGCTCCTCCAGCTCCTTGCCGCCGCCGTGCGTGACGACCGCGAGCTCGGGGGCGAAGCCCTCGACGTGCTCGGCCTCCTTCGTCAGGTACGACTGCGGGATGAAGAGCGGGAAGTAGGCGTTCTGGGCTCCGGCCGCCTTGATGCGGGCGTCCATCTCCTGCTGCATCCGTTCCCACAGCCCGTATCCGTACGGGCGGATGATCATGGTGCCGCGCACCGGGCCGTTGTCGGCCAGCTCGGCCTTGTTGATCAGGTCCTGGTACCAGCGCGGGAAGTCGTCCGCCTGGGGCGTGAGAACAGGTGCCTTAGCCATGGCGCGATGGTACGGGCACACGTTGCCGGGACGTGAATTCTCGTGCCGCGCGCGGACGGCGCGCAAGCGGCGCGCCGCAACCCCTGGACGCCGCGACGAGTGGGGAGTTATCTGACATACGGGGGAAGTGCGCGCGCACGGCGCGGGGGTCGGGGGAACGGGGCACGGCATCAACTCTCGGCGGATTGGGGCGCTTTCGATGACACCTACGCTCGTGCGGCAACACCTGCAGCACGCGGGACCTGCGTCCCGGGTGGACCCGCGGGTACGCGCGCGTGACTGGGCCGAGATCCAGGAGCGGATGCTGGTGCCGCTCCACGAGGCCGTCCACGAGCGACTGGAGGTGGGCGGCGGGACACGGCTGCTCGGCCTCGGCTGCGGTTCCGGGCTGGCCCTGCTGACGGCGGCCGCGCGGGGCGCGGCGGTGACCGGGGTCGACGACTCCTCACCCGAACGGGTGCGGCTCGCGCGGGAACGGCTGCTGCCCGAGGGGCACGGCGCGCCCGCGCGCGGCGACGCCCGGATCGTGTGGGGTTCGCCCGCGGACCTGGCGGGCACCGAAGCGCCCGGGTACGACCTGGTGACCGCGTTCGAGCCGGTCGGAGGGGTGACGTGGGACTCCGACGGGCTCGTCGAACTCCTGCGGGAGGCCGTTCCGCTCGCCCGGCGGGGCGCGGCCGTGGTGCTCGTGGGGTGGGGGCCGCCGGAGCGCTGCGCGACGTCCGCCGTGCTGCGGGCGGTCGGCAGACTGGCCGAACCGGTGCGCGGCGGCGGCTGGCGGGCCGCCCGGCGGGACGATCTGGAGGAGATCGCCGCGCGGGCCGGGCTCGGGCTCGACGGTTCGGGACGGGTCGCGTGCCCCTTCGGCTACGCGGACGTGGAGAGCGCGGTACGGGGGCTGCTGTCGACCGGGCTGCTGGACGCGGCGGTGGCCGCGACGGACGAGGTCCAGGTCGACAAGGAACTCACCGAGGCGCTGCACCCGCACCGCCGGCGGGACGGGACGGTGTGGATGCCGAACGTCTTCCGGTATCTGATCGCCCGGACGAGGTAGGCCGGGAGGTCCGGCGCCGCCCGGGCGCGGCGGGGTCGGTCGTGCTTCCGCGTCCGGGTGCGGGTGCGGGGTCGGGTCCTCCTCCCCCGTCCGCGTGCGGCTCAGTCCTCCTTCCGGATCCGGGTGATGCCCGCGATCCGGTACGCGTCCGCCTCCTCCAGCGTCTCGTTGGCGAGGAGCGCCTCCGCCAGGGCGTCCAGCTGGTCGCGGTGGTCGCGGAGGTTCTGGCAGGCCTCCTCGTAGCACTCGTCGACGATGCGCCGCATCTCGTGGTCGATGGAGTCGAGGGTCGCCGGTGCGGCGGCGAGACCGTAGGCCTGCTGGGCGTCGCCCGGGAGGGCGGAGAGCCTGCCGACGCGTTCGGTCATCCCCCACCGGGCGACCATGCCCCGGACGATGTTGGTGACCTGTTCGAGGTCGTTCTCGGAGCCGGTGGTGACGACTCCGTAGACGACGTGTTCGGCAGCCATGCCGCCCAGGGCGCCGATGATCCGGCCGCGCAGGTACTCCTCGGTGTACGCGTAGCGGTCGGCGTCAGGGGTGGAGAGCGTGACGCCGAGCGCGCGCCCGCGCGGGACGATGGTGATCTTACGGACCGGGTCGGCACCCGGCCGCAACATGCCGAGCAGGGCGTGGCCGCTCTCGTGGTAGGCCGTGCGGCGGCGCTCCTCGTAGGGCATGACGAGCGGGCGTTCCGCGCCCAGCTGCACCTTTTCCAGCGCTTCGGAGAGATCGGTGCGGGTCACCCGCTCCTGTTTCCGCTTGACCGCGAGCAGTGCGGCCTCGTTGGCGAGATTGGCCAGATCCGCGCCCGTCATGCCCGGGGTGGTCCGCGCCACCTGGGCCAGGTCCACGTCCGGGGAGAGCGGGATCTCGCGGGTGTGGATCTCCAGGATCGCCTCGCGGCCGCCGCGGTCGGGGGGCGAGACGTTGACGACCCGGTCGAAGCGGCCGGGCCGGGTCAGCGCCGGGTCCAGGATGTCGGCGCGGTTGGTCGCGGCGATGACGATGACGCCCTCCGCGCCGGAGAAGCCGTCCATCTCGGTGAGGATCTGGTTCAGAGTCTGCTCACGCTCGTCGTGGCCGCTCATCGCCGAGCCTCCGGCGCGGGCCCGTCCGATGGTGTCGATCTCGTCGATGAAGATGATCGAGGGGGCGACCTTGCGGGCCTCGGCGAAGAGCTCCCGGACGCGCGAGGCGCCCACGCCGACGATCATCTCGATGAACTCCGATGCCGAGGCCGAGAAGAACGGCACCCCTGCCTCTCCCGCGACGGCGCGTGCGAGCAGGGTCTTTCCGGTGCCGGGTGGGCCCGCGAGGAGTACGCCGCGCGGCATCTTGGCGCCCATCCTGCGGTAGGCGTCCGGGTTCTTCAGGAAGTCCACCACGTCGTTGAGCTCGCCCGCGACCTCGTCGATGCCCGCCACGTCCGCGAAGGTCGTGCGCTGGGCGCCGGGCTGCAGTTCGACGGGTTTCGGGGGCGCCTTGCGGCCGAGCATGCCGCCCGGGCCGCCCATCCCCGGCCGCAGCCGTTTCGCGACGAAGAACCACAGCACGACCAGGACCAGGATCGGGGCGAGGGAGAGCAGCAGGTTGGAGAGCAGGCTGCGCTGCTGGACCACGGGCGAGGCGGTGACCGTGACGCCGCGCTTCTCCAGGTTCTGCCAGAGCTTGTCGTCGGCGAAGGACGGGCGCTGTGTCTTGAACTTGGTGTACTTCCCGCCGCCGTCCGGCTTGTCCCGGGCGGTCCTGAGTTCGCCCTGGATCGCGTCGCCCTTGGAGTAGATCTTGGTGACGTTGCCCCCGTCGATCTGCCTGCTGAACTCCGTGTACGAGATCGTCGGCTCGTTGCCCTGGTTGAAGAAGGAGAGCGCCAGGACGGCGATCACGAACACGATCAGAGCGGCGACCGCCAGGCCTATCCAGCCACCGGGCATCTTCCGTCGTCCGGAGGGCGGCGGGTTCGGCTCGGGTGGCGTGCCCTCGGTACGCCACGGCTGGTCAGGGTCCTTGCGCGGCGGCACGGGGTTGCTCATATCAGGACGTTACGCCACGTGATGCGTGCCAGCACGCGCAGGAAGCCGGGGTGGGCCGCCCCGGCCGCGGGAACGGCGCCGGGGGCGCCCCTGTGGTGAGGGGCGCCCCCGGTGCCGTACGGGACGGGGAGGTCGGCGAGGTCAGCCCATGAACTTCTTGAACTCGTCCGGCAGCTCGAAGTCCTGGCCCTGCTGGCCGGCCGGCAGCCCGAAGGCGCCGCCGGGCTGGCCGCCGGCCTCGCGGCGCGCCGCGGCCTCCTCCTCCTGCTGCCTGCGCTTCATCGGGTTGCCGGAGCGCTGCTTGCCCTTGGCCTGCTTGACCTTCTTCTTGGTGCGGCCGGGGCCGCCGCCCATGCCGGGGATCCCGGGCATGCCCGGCATGCCGCCGCCCTGGGCCATGCGCGACATCATCTTGCGGGCCTCGAAGAAGCGCTCGACCAGACCCTTGACCGCGCTGACCTCGACGCCGGAACCCTTGGCGATACGGGCGCGGCGCGAGCCGTTGATGATCGTCGGCTCCTGGCGCTCGGCCGGGGTCATCGACTTGATGATGGCGGCCGTGCGGTCGACGTCGCGCTCGTCGAGGTTGTTGATCTGGTCCTTGATCTGGCCCATGCCGGGCAGCATGCCGAGCAGCTTGCTGATGCTGCCCATCTTCCTGACCTGCTCCATCTGGGCCAGGAAGTCGTCCAGGGTGAAGTCCTGGCCCTTCTTGGACGCCAGCTTGGAGGCCATCTTCTCGGCCTCTTCCTGGCTGAACGTCTTCTCCGCCTGCTCGATCAGGGTGAGCAGGTCACCCATGTCGAGGATGCGGGAAGCCATCCGGTCCGGGTGGAAGGCGTCGAAGTCGTCGAGCTTCTCGCCGTTCGAGGCGAACATGATCGGCTTGCCGGTGACCGACGCGATCGACAGGGCGGCGCCACCGCGGGCGTCACCGTCGAGCTTGGAGAGCACCACGCCGTCGAAGCCGACGCCGTCACGGAAGGCCTCGGCGGTGTTGACCGCGTCCTGGCCGATCATCGCGTCGACGACGAAGAGGATCTCGTCGGGGCTGACCGCGTCACGGATGTCCGCGGCCTGCTGCATCAGTTCCTGGTCGATGCCGAGGCGGCCGGCGGTGTCCACGATCACGATGTCGTGGACCTTGGTCCTCGCGAACTCCATGGAGTCCTTGGCGACCTTGACCGGGTCACCGACACCGTTGCCCGGCTCGGGCGCGTAGACCGCCACACCCGCGCGCTCGGCGACGACGCTGAGCTGGTTCACGGCGTTCGGGCGCTGGAGGTCGGCGGCGACGAGGAGCGGGGAGTGCCCCTGGTCCTTGAGCCACTTGCCGAGCTTTCCGGCGAGCGTGGTCTTACCGGCACCCTGCAGACCGGCGAGCATGAGCACGGTGGGCGGGTTCTTGGCGAACCGCAGGCGGCGGGTCTCGCCGCCGAGGATCGTGACGAGTTCCTCGTTCACGATCTTCAGGACCTGCTGGGCCGGGTTCAGCGCCTTGGAGACCTCGGCGCCGAGAGCACGTTCCTTGACGTTCTTGATGAAGGTCCGCACGACCGGCAGGGCCACGTCGGCCTCGAGGAGCGCGATACGGATCTCGCGTGCGGTGGCGTCGATGTCAGCTTCGGACAGCCGGCCCTTGCCCCGCAGGTTCTTGAACGTCGCTGAGAGGCGATCGGAGAGAGTATCGAACACGGCGCTCGTCTGTCCTCAGGGGTCGGGGGCGATGGGAATCGCCCTCCAGGGTATCCGGCCGGGTGCGGTGGGGTCTCCACCGCGTTCGTACGAGACCGGCAGCGGCCTCGGTCCCGGTCATCCCCGCAGCATCTCCTCCAGCCCACGGGCCACGGAAGCCGCCTCCTCCCCCGGCAGGGGTGCCCCCTCGGAGCCGGTCACGTAGAAGGCGTCCACGGCGTTGGCGCCGAGGGTGGAGACGTGCATGCTGCGCACCCGTACGCGCGCGTCCTCCAGGGCGCGGCCGATGCGGTGCAGCAGGCCGGGGGCGTCGTGCGCGCGGACCTCGATGACCGTCGCGTGCCGGGAGGCCGCCGGGGCGACCGTGACCCGGGGCGGCGGCGCGACGGTGCCGCGGCGGCGCGGGTAGGCGGCGTCGCGTTCGGCGAGCCGGCCGGCGATGTCCAGGGAGCCGTCCAGGGCGCGGACGAGGTCGGCGCGGAGCCGGGCGGCCTGCGGGAGGGAGCCGTACTCGGCGGCGACCCGCCAGTTGAGCAGCAGGACCGAGCCCCGGACGCCGTCGGGCAGGTCGAGCGCGCGCAGCTCGGCGGTGCGGACGGTCAGCCGGTGCATGGCGAGGACGCCGGCCACCGCGGGCAGGACCCCGGGCTGGTCGGGGACGGCGATCAGCAGTTCGACGCCGAGGGGTTCCGGGTCGTCGGCGGGTTTCTCCTCGGTGGGCGGCTCGGTCTGGGCACGCAGGGCGAGGACCGGACCGCCGGTGCGGAAGGCCTCGATCGCGAGGCGTTCCTGCTCGGCGGTGGGAGCGAGGGTCTCGGGCTCGTCGGGGGCGTCGCCCGCGAGGACGGCGGCGACGCGTTTGACCAGGTCCGTGACGAGGGAGCCGCGCCAGGAGGACCAGGCGGCGGGCCCGGTGGCCAGGGCGTCGGCCTCGGTGAGCGCGTGCAGCAGTTCGAGGGTGCCCTGCGAGCCGACGGCGTCGGCGACGGCGCGGACGGTCGCCGGGTCCTCCAGGTCCCGCCGGGTCGCGGTGTCGACGAGCAGCAGGTGGTGGCGTACGAGGGTGGCGAGCACGGCCACGTCGGCGCGGTCGAAGCCGATCCGGGTGGCCACGTCGCGGGCGATGATCTCGCCCGCGACGGAGTGGTCACCGGGCCAGCCCTTGCCGATGTCGTGCAGCAGGGCGGCGACGAGGAGGAGGTCGGGGCGGCCCACCCGGCGGGTCAGTGCGGAGGCGCGGACGGCCGTCTCGATGAGGTGGCGGTCGACGGTCCAGATGTGGACGGCGTTGCGCTGCGGCCGGCAGCGGACCCGCTCCCAGTCGGGCAGCATCCGGGTGATCAGGCCCTCGGCCTCCAGTGCCTCCCAGACCTCGACGGTGGGGCGTCCGGAGCCGAGCAGGGTGACGAGCTGTTCCCGTGCCTCGGCCGGCCAGGGGGTGGGCAGCGGGCGGGTGCCGGCGGCCATGCGGCGGACGGCGTGCAGGGAGAGCGGGAGTCCCGACTCCGCCGCGGCGGCCGCGGCGCGCAGCGGGAGCACCGGGTCGCGGTCGGGCCGGGCCGCGCGGGCGAGCACCACCTCGCCGTCCATCTCGACGACGCCCTCGGCGAGGGGTGAGCGTTCAGCGGTGGGTTTGGGGCCGCCGCCCAGCATGGCGCGCAGCCGGGGCCGTACGGAGCGTGCCTTGAGGACCCGCCCGACCTCGCGCCACGTGACGTCGCCGGCGTACGAGACGACCCGGGCGGCCTCGTAGACCTGGCGCAGGAGGGTGTCGGCGTCCAGCAGTCCCAGTTCCCCGGCGACCTGGTCCTGTTCCTGGAGCGCGAGCCGGTCGGTGGCGCGTCCGGTGGTCAGGTGCAGTGCGTCGCGTACGTCGAGCAGGCGGCGCCGGGCCTCGGCGAGGCCCTCGCGGGGTGCGTCGGCGAGCCAGGAGGCGGCGACGGCGCGCAGGGCGGTGGCGTCGCGGAGGCCGCCGCGGGCCTCCTTGAGGTCCGGTTCGAGCAGGTACTGCAGTTCGCCCTGGCGTTCGGCGCGTTCGGCGCAGAGCTCCTGGAGCTCGGGGAGCCGTTTGGGTGCCTGGTTGCGCCAGTCGGCGAGGACGGCCGTGCGCAGTCCGGCCGTGAGGCCGAGGTCGCCGGCGATGTGCCGGGCGTCGAGCAGTCCCAGCTGCACCTTGAGGTCGTCGCCGGCCGTCTTGCGGGCCTCGCCGGGGGTGCGGACCGAGTGGTCGAGCGCGAGACCGAGGTCCCAGACGGGGTACCAGATGCGGTCGGCGAGCGCGGCGACCGCACCGGAGTCGCTGCCGTCGTGCAGGAGGAGCAGGTCGAGGTCGCTGCGGGGGGAGAGTTCACCGCGTCCGTAGCCGCCGACGGCGACGAGCGAGACACCGCGTGGGCCGCCCTCCCGGCGCGCGCCCGCTTCCCTGCCGTCCCCGCCGTCCTGGGTGCCCGCGCCGAAGAGGCCGGTCAGCCATTCGTCCGTCAGTTCGGCGAGGGCGGTACGGCGCGGCGGCCCGGACCGCGCCCCCTCCTGGAGGAGGCGCAGCCGGGCCGCCGCGTAGCCGCTGGGTCCCGAGTCCTCTGCTTCCGTACGCCTGTCCGCACTCGTCACCCAGCGACTCCTGTTCGTTTCTTCAGCTCAGAGCGCGTCGGGGCCGCGCTCGCCGGTCCGGACCCTGACGGCCGTCTCGACGGGGAGGGACCAGACCTTGCCGTCACCGATCTTGCCCGTGCGGGCCGCTTTCACGACGACATCGATCAGCTGCTCGGCGTCGTCGTCCTCGACCAGCACCTCTATGCGGATCTTGGGGACCAGGTCGACGGTGTACTCGGCACCACGGTAGACCTCGGTGTGTCCGCGCTGGCGGCCGTAGCCGCTGGCCTCGGTGACCGTCAGGCCGTGCACGCCGAAGGCCTGCAGGGCTTCCTTGATCTCGTCGAGCCGGTGGGGCTTCACGACGGCGGTGATGAGCTTCATGCGTCCACCTTCTTGCTCTGCGTGCCCGCGAGGGCGGAGACAGAGCCGCCGACGATGCCGCCGCCCGCTCCGCTGAAGTCGTATGCGGTCTCGGCGTGCTCGGCCTGGTCGATGCCGGCGATCTCCTCGTCCTCGGTCACCCGCATGCCCATCGTCCTGTCGATGAGGAAGGCGAGGATCGCGGAGACGACGAGGGAGTAGCCGAGGACGGCGAAGACGCCGGCGCACTGCTTCCAGAACTGGGTGAGGCCGCCGCCGTAGAAGAGTCCTTCGACGGTGGACTGGCCCTTGCCGCTGGCGAAGAAGCCGATCAGCAGGGAGCCGATGACACCGCCGACGAGGTGCACGCCGACCACGTCGAGGGAGTCGTCGTAGCCGAGCTTGTACTTCAGGCCGACGGCCATGGCGCAGACCACACCGGCGATGGCGCCGACGGCGATCGCGCCGAGCGGGGAGACCGCGCCGCCGGAGGGGGTGATGGCGACCAGGCCGGCGACCGCGCCGGAGGCGGCGCCCAGCGTGGTGAACGCGCCGTGGCGGATCTTCTCGTAGATGAGCCAGGCCAGCATGGCGGCGGCGGTGGCGACCTGGGTGTTGACGAACATCAGCGCGCCGACGCCGTCGTCGTTGCCGAGCCACGAGCCGGCGTTGAAGCCGAACCAGCCGAACCACAGCAGACCGGAGCCGAGCATGACCAGCGGGAGGCTGTGCGGACGCATCGGGTCCTTCTTGAAGCCGACGCGCTTGCCGATGACCAGGATCACGCCGAGCGCCGCGGCACCCGCGTTGATGTGGACGGCCGTACCGCCGGCGAAGTCGATCACCCCGAGGTCGAACGCCCAGCCGCCGGTGCCCCACACCCAGTGGGCGACCGGGAAGTACACGACCGTGGCCCACAGGGTGATGAACAGCGACCAGGCCGTGAACTTCACCCGGTCCGCCAGCGCACCGCTTATCAGGGCGGGCGTGATGATGGCGAACATCAGCTGGAAGACCATGAAGACGAAGACCGGGATGGTGTAACCGGGCCACAGCTGCGTCAGTCCGATGTCACTGAGACCGACCCAGTCCGAGGTCCACCCGATGAAGGAGCCCTTGTCCGTGCCGAAGGCGAGGGAGAAGCCGTACAGGACCCACAGGATCGTGATGATCCCCATGCTGATGAAGCTCATCATCAGCATGTTCAGGGTGCTCTTGACCCGGACCATGCCTCCGTAGAAGAAGGCCAGGCCGGGGGTCATGATCAGCACCAGGGCGGAACAGATGAGCATGAACCCGGTGTTGGCGGCCGAGAGCTTGGGAGCTTCTGCGGCTAGCGTGATGGCTGGTGCCATCGGCGTCTCCTCGTCGTTGGTACGGCCCCGTGCGGGCGAAGCCTGAGCGGTCATGAGGGGTGGGCCGGTTATGCGCCATGAGATTGACGCAGCGCGGTTTCCGTCGACGCCCCTCGATGTTTCGCCGCAGTGACGAAGGCGTCTCGTGTGTTACGCGTGGATGAACTGCCCGATACCGGGCGGAGCGATCGTTATTGTTGCGCAACCTTCCCCGGATACGAAGAAACCGGCCACGGTCGGTCGTCCGATGACCTGGCATGGGGGAGCCGAGTCGGGCAGTTCGGGACGACCGGCCGTGGCCGGGGTACTGGGGCCGGACCGCTTGCGCGGCCCGGGATCAGACCGCCTCGGCGGTCTCCGGCAGGTCCACGGCGAGCTGCTCGGCGAGGTCCACGACCTCCGCGAGCTCACCGAAGTCGCGGACGGCCGTGTCGACCGTCTTTCGGATACGAGTGCTCACGCGCTCCGAGCGCACTTTCCTGGCGACCGCCATCGCGTCCTTGGCCAGTACCGCACTCTGTTCGGGCTCGCGCCGCAGCAGGTGCACGGTGGCCATGCCGATGAGGTTGAGCGCGTACGAGCGCTGGTGCTCGGTGTCCTTGGCGAAGAGGTCGACGGCCTTCTGCATCAGGGGTTCGGCCAGTGAGGCGTAGGCGGGACTGCGGCCCGCGACGTAGGCGAGGTCGCGGTAGGAGTGCGAGTTCTCGCCGTGCAGCTCGGCCCGCGAGAAGAAGCGGATCCAGTCGGGATCGGGGTCGTCCCAGTCGTGGACGTCCTCGAAGCTGTCCTCGGCCATCCGGACGGCGCGCTTGCACTTCCCCGGCTGTCCCATGTTGGCGTAGGCGCGGGCCTCCATCGCATACAGCATGGACTGGGTGCGCGGGCTCGCGCAGTCCCGGCTCCCGTACTGTGCGAGATGGATCAGCTCCAGCGCGTCGTCGGGCCGGCCGAGGTGGATCATCTGGCGGCTCATGCTGGAGAGGATGTACGAGCCCAGCGGCTTGTCACCGGCCTCCTTGGAGGCGTGCAGGGCGAGCACGAAGTACTTCTGGGCGGTGGGCTGGAGACCCACGTCGTAGCTCATCCAGCCCGCCAGCTCGGCCAGCTCGGCGGCGACCTTGAACAGACGCCTGCTGGTCACCGCGGGCTGGGGCTCCTGGAGCAGGTCGGTCACCTCGTGCAGCTGGCCGACGACCGCCTTGCGCCGCAGACCGCCGCCGCACTGGGCGTCCCACTGGCGGAACATCACGGTGGTGGACTCCAGGAGCTCCAGCTCCGGCGCGGAGAGCCGGCCGGCGCGGCGGGCGGCGGCCGGATGCTCGGGCTCCTCGGGGGGCGGCGTGGGGGTCGGCACGAGCCAGCGCTGCATCGGTTCGATGAGGGACGGCCCGGCCGACAGGGCCAGCGAGCTGCCCAGGAAGCCGCGGCGCGCGAGCATCAGGTCGCTGCGCGAGTACTCGCTGATCAGAGCCACGGTCTGCGGGCCGGTCCAGGGCAGGTCGACGCCCGACACGGAAGGTGACTGGTGCGCGGCGCGCAGCCCGAGGTCCTCGACGGCGACGACACAGCCGAACCGCTCCGAGAACAGCTCGGACAGGATCCGCGGGATCGGCTCCCGCGGGTTCTCCCCGTCCAGCCAGCGGCGCACACGTGAAGTGTCCGTGGAGATGTGACTGGCCCCCAGTTGACGGGCCCTGCGGTTCACTTGACGCGCCAGCTCGCCCTTCGACCAGCCACTGCGCACGAACCACGAGCCCAACAGCTCATTCGGGCGCTTGTCAGCGTTCACACCGCTTCCGCCGTTGCCGCCCACTGGAACGCCCCCATCCCTGAGACCACTTGTACGCTGCGTGCGCCAAGCCCTATCAGAATGCCGGTAAATACGGCCGCACGTCCGGTGGTTCTCACCCTTCGAACGGGAACCCGAGTTGCCCCCGGCATACCCACGAGTGCATGTGTCCTCAGGACTCGTGCACACAAAGTAATCCTACGATCACCCGTCCAGCCATGGCGATCCGTGAAACGCCACCTTTCGCCACCCCTTCGAATGAACTCCGGATCGCCAGTACGCGATTCACTTGACATAGGACAGCCGGAAATGGGCGCAGCGGTGCATGCGGGGGCGCACGCGACGGAACGCACCCCTCGGAGCGCTCCCATGCGCCGCCGGGGCCGGACGGCGTCCGGGGACTTGGGCACGGACGAGGGCACGGGCACACGCGCGGGCACAGGGAGTGATGGATCGCATCCGGGTCGTAACCGCGGGTGCGTCGGACCCGTTGGAGGGGGCATGGGCTTCACGATCGGCAGCAGCCGGGGGATTCGCGAGATCCGGCCCGGCTCCCGCCGCCGCGGGCGCTCTTCGGAGTGCACCGCGGTGGCCGAGTTCACCGGACTGTGGGGCTGGGACGTGGTTCCCGGCGCCCGGGCCGCGGCGGGGGTGTGTTCCTGCGGGCGGTCCGGCTGCCCCGCGCCGGGGGCGCATCCGCTCGACTTCGCGCCGGTGATCCGGGCGGGCGCGACGCTCGACGAGGTGTCCGAGGCCTGGTCCGAGTTCCCGGGTGCCGCGATGATGCTGCCGGTCGGGCGCGCCTTCGACGTGCTGGAGGTCGCCGAGCCCGCCGGGCGGCGCGCACTGGTCCGGCTGGAGCGGATGGGGCTGCCCACCGGCCCCGTGACCGCCACCCCGGACGGCCGTGCCCACTTCTTCGTCGCCCCCGGTGCGGCGGCCGAGCTTCCCGAGCTGCTCTACCGGATGGGCTGGGACGACGCGTCCCTCGACCTGCACGGCCTGGGCCCCGGCACGTTCGTGACGGCCCCGCCCTCCGACCGCGCGTGCCTCGGCCAGGTCCGCTGGCTGCGCTCCCCCGCGCTGGACTCGGCGACCGGGCCGCCGCAGGCCCGGCTGCTGCTGGGGACGCTGGCCTACGTGGCACACCGGTCACGCGCCTGACGCCGCCGCCCTCCCCTGTCCCGCCCCGCGCCGCCCCGCCCCGCCCCGGTACGACGAAGCGCCCGTTCCCCTCGCGTCGGGGAACGGGCGCTTGTGCGCGTCTAAGCCGGGATCACTCACCGATGAGCGCGTCCACGAACGCCCCGGGCTCGAAGGGCGCCAGATCGTCCGCTCCCTCGCCCAGGCCCACCAGCTTGACCGGCACGCCCAGCTCGCGCTGGACCGCGATCACGATGCCGCCCTTGGCCGTACCGTCCAGCTTGGTCAGCACGATGCCGGTGATGTCGACGACCTCGGCGAAGACCCTCGCCTGGATGAGACCGTTCTGGCCGGTCGTGGCGTCCAGGACGAGCAGCACCTCGTCGAGCGGCGCGTGCTTCTCGACGACCCGCTTGACCTTGCCGAGCTCGTCCATGAGGCCGGTCTTGGTGTGCAGACGCCCGGCGGTGTCGATGAGGACGACGTCCGCGCCCTCCTCGATGCCCTCCTTGACGGCGTCGAAGGCGATCGAGGCGGGGTCGCCGCCCTCGGGACCGCGCACGGTGCGGGCGCCGACGCGTTCGCCCCAGGTCTGCAGCTGGTCGGCGGCGGCGGCACGGAAGGTGTCCGCGGCGCCGAGCACCACGTTCTTGCCGTCGGCGACGAGCACGCGGGCGAGCTTGCCGGTGGTGGTGGTCTTGCCGGTGCCGTTGACACCGACGACCATCACGATGCCCGGGGTGTCCAGGTTCGAGTCGGTCTTGACCGTCCGGTCGAACTCGGGCACGAGGATCTGCAGGAGCTCCTCGCGCAGCAGCGAGCGCAGTTCGTCGGGCGTGCGGGTGCCGAGCACCCGCACCCGCTCACGCAGCCGCTCGACCAGGTCCTGGGTGGGCTGCACCCCGACGTCCGCTGTCAGGAGCGTGTCCTCGATCTCCTCCCAGGTGTCCTCGTCGAGGTGCTCGCGCGACAGGAGCGTGAGCAGCCCCTTGCCGAGCGCGTTCTGCGAGCGGGAGAGCCGGCTGCGCAGCCGCACCAGGCGGCCGGCGGTGGGCTCCGGGATCTCGATCGCGGGCGCCTCGACGACCGGCGCGGGTTCCTCGACGGCGACACCGGACGGCGACGAGCCGTCCGGAAGGTCCACCTCCTCTATGGTCCGGCGCGCTTCGTCGCGCGGGGTCTCGGCCTCGTCGCCGAGGTGCGGCTCGGCCGGAGGGGCGGTGATGTCGGGCGTGGTGGGGGGCGCCGGGGGCAGCGGCTTCTTGCGGCGACTGCCGATGACGAGCCCGCCGAGTGCGCCGATCACGACCACGGCGATGACTACAGCAAGGATGACGGTTTCCATAACGCCCCCAGTATCGGCCATCCCTCCCCGGGGAGGGAGATTCCCCTGCCGGGAAGGGGTTCCGTGCCCCCCGCACGAGAAACACGGGAAGGGAGGCAGAAGCATTTACCTGATCGGTGGTGATCGGTGACGAGTATCACCGGGCCCTGCGACGGCACCGCCCCGCTGCCGACGGCGCCCCCCTTCGTCCTCCACGCCGTCCTGCCGAAACCCCCGGGTGGTCCGACGCGGAACCCGCCGGGGAACGCGCGTCTATGGATGTCTGACGATCCGTCAGCTAACGTCCCCCTCCACACACGAAGGGGGGCTCCCCATGCCTGTGACGGTCGTGCGCTTCAACCTCGTCGACCCGGACGCGACCCCCGCGTCGCTGAGCGCCCGCTACCGGGCCGCGCTCGAGATGTCCGCCTACGCCGACGGCCACGGCGTGACCACCGTGCAGACCGAGGAGCACCACGGCGTCGCGAACAACTGGCTGCCCTCGCCGTTCACCTTCGCGGGCGCGGTCTTCGGAGCGACCCGGCATCTCGCGGTCACCGTCTCGGCGGTCATCGGCCCGCTGTACGACCCGCTGCGGCTCGCCGAGGACGTCGCCGTGCTCGACCTGCTGAGCGGCGGACGGCTGGTGACGGTGGCGGGCATCGGCTATCGGCCGGAGGAGTACGCCCAGTTCGACGTCGACTGGAAGCGGCGCGGCCGGCTCCAGGACGAGGTGCTGGAGACGGTGCTGAAGGCGTGGACCGGCGAGGAGTTCACCTACCGGGGCCGGAGGGTACGGGTCACCCCGCGCCCGTTCTCCGATCCGCATCCGCTGCTGCTGGTGGGCGGGTCCTCGCGGGCCGCCGCCCGGCGCGCCGCCCGGCTCGGGCTGCCGTTCTTCCCGAGCGCGCACCTTCCCGGCCTGGAGGCCTACTACAAGGAGCGGCTGACCGAGTACGGCACCGAGGGCTGGACCATGATGCCCGCCGCCGAGACCCCGCTGCTGCACGTCTCCGAGGACCCGGACCGGACATGGGCGGCGTACGGCAGGCACTTCCTGCACGAGGCACGGACGTACGCCTCCTGGCAGTCCGGCGACATCACGTCGGCGGTGAGGTCGGCGGCCACCACGGTGGAGGAACTGCGCGCCGAGGGGGTGTACCGCGTCCTGACGCCCGAAGCGTGCGCCGCCCAGGGCCTCGACAACCTGGTGCTCCATCCGCTGTCCGGCGGAATGCCCGTCGAGGAGGGCTGGCGCAGCCTCCGCCTGTTCTGCGAAGACGTACTGCCCCGGCTCACGGGCCTGGAGGCCTGAACCGGGGCAGTACGTCTTTCACGGGTACGAGGAGAGGGGCAGCGGGGACTTGGCCCTTCTCCCCGAGTCGGGGGGAGCGCGGGGCTAGCCCATCTCCTCCAGGGCCTTGCCCTTCGTCTCCTTCACGTACTTGAGCACGAAGGGGATGGAGAGCGCGGCGAAGACCGTGTAGATCACGTAGGTCGCGGAGAGGTTCCAGTCGGCCAGCGACGGGAAGCTCGCGGTGATGGCCCAGTTGGCGATCCACTGCGCGGAGGCGGCGACACCGAGGGCGGCGGCACGGATCCGGTTCGGGAACATCTCGCCGAGGAAGACCCAGACCACGACACCCCAGGAGAGGGCGAAGAAGAGGACGAAGACGTGCGCGGCGATCAGGGCGACCCAGCCCTGTGTGGCGGGCAGCTTGCCGCCCACCAGGTCGTAGGAGAAGGCCCACGCCTCCAGGCCGAGCCCGATCACCATGCCCACGGAGCCGATCAGCGCGAGCGGCTTGCGGCCGACCCGGTCCACGAAGATCATCGCGATCACGGTGCCGATGATGTTGATGATCGACGTGGTGAACGAGTAGAAGAACGACTGCGAGGGGTCGACACCGACCGACTGCCACAGCGTCGAGGAGTAGTAGAACGCGACGTTGATGCCGACGAACTGCTGGAAGACCGAGAGACCGATGCCGACCCAGACGATCGGCTTGAAGAAGAAGCCGCCGCCGAGCAGGTCCTTGAAGCTCGACTTGTGCTCGCTCTTCATGGCGTGCTCGATCTCGGCGACGCGGGCGTTCAGGTCGGTCCGGTCGCCCTCGACCTCGGCGAGCACCGCGCGGGCACGGTCGCGCCGGCCCACGGAGATCAGGAAGCGCGGCGACTCGGGGATCGCGAAGGAGAGCAGACCGTACAGGACGGCCGGGATCACCATGACGCCGAGCATGACCTGCCAGGCCTCGAGGCCCAGGAGCTTGCCGCGCTGGTCGCCGCCCGCGGCGTTCAGGATGCCCCAGTTGACCAGCTGCGAGACGGCGATACCGATGACGATCGCGGCCTGCTGGAAGGATCCGAGCCGGCCGCGGTAGGCGGCCGGGGAGACCTCGGCGATGTAGGCGGGGCCGATGACGGAGGCCATGCCGATGGCGAACCCGCCGATGATGCGCCACAGGGCGAGGTCCCACAGCGCGAACGGGAGCGCGGAACCGACGGCGCTGACCGTGAAGAGGACGGCGGAGATCTGCATGCAGCGGATACGGCCGATGCGGTCGGCTATCCGGCCGGCGGTCGCCGCGCCGATGGCGCAGCCGATCAGCGCGATGGCGATGACCTGCGCCAGGGCGGCGGAGCCGATGTCGTAGCGGCCGCGGATCGCTTCGACGGCGCCGTTGATCACGGCGCTGTCGTAACCGAAGAGGAAGCCGCCCATCGCGGCCGCCGCCGCGATGAAGATGACGTGCCCGAGATGTTCGGGGTGAGCCGTCCCGGCTCCTGATTGTGGTGCCTGCGCAGTGCTGGTCACGTGTAACTCCTCGGGCCACCGGCCTCGCTGCCGGGGGTGTGGGGGCAAGCCCTTCGGTGGTGGCTTCAGTGGCGCATACGTTCACGTCACCCATCACCTGAAGGTAAAAGCAACGCTGGAGAGACTATGCCTTCAAGTATCGAAGTTAATAATCGGACCGCTGTGACTTTTCCCCACTCCCCTGAGGCCATCGTGTTCAAGTCTTGAAGGCTTGGGGCTGACGTGATCCGCCTACCCCGAGAACCGGGGGGCACGCCGGTCGCTCCGCCGAAGCCGCCGGCCGGGAGGGGCGCGGACTAGCGGAGCCGCTGGCTGATGACCTTCGAAACACCGTCGCCCTGCATGGAGACGCCGTAGAGCGCGTCGGCGACCTCCATCGTGCGCTTCTGGTGCGTGATCACGATCAGCTGCGAGGCCTCCTGGAGCTCCTGCATGATCCGGATCAGCCGCTGCAGGTTGGTGTCGTCGAGCGCCGCCTCGACCTCGTCCATCACATAGAACGGGCTGGGCCGCGCCTTGAAGATCGACACCAGGAGCGCCACGGCCGTGAGGGACCTCTCCCCGCCGGAGAGCAGGGACAGCCGCTTCACCTTCTTGCCCGGGGGCCTGGCCTCGACGTCCACGCCCGTGGTGAGCATGTTGTCGGGGTCGGTGAGGATCAGCCGCCCGTCACCGCCGGGGAAGAGGCGACTGAAGACACCTTCGAACTCCCGTGCGGTGTCCCGGTACGCCTCGGTGAAGACCTGCTCGACCCGTTCGTCGACCTCCTTCACCACCTGGAGCAGATCGGCGCGCGTCTTCTTCAGGTCCTCCAGCTGCTCGCTGAGGAACTTGTGACGCTCCTCCAGGGCGGCGAACTCCTCCAGCGCGAGCGGGTTGACCTTCCCCAGCTGCTGGTAGGCCCGCTCGGCCGACTTGAGCCGCCGCTCCTGCTCCGCCCGGTGGAACTGCCGGGGCTGGTTGCGCGGATGCTCCGGGTCCTCGGGCAGTTCCTCGCCCTCGGCGGGCAGCGAGGGCGGTACGAGCTGGTCAGGACCGTACTCCGCGACCAGCCCCGCCGGTTCGACGCCGAGCTCCTCCAGCGCCTTCGTCTCCAGCTGCTCCATCCGCATCCGCTTCTCGGCGCCGAGCACCTCGCCGCGGTGCACCGAGTCCGTGAGCTTGTCCAGCTCCGCCTTGAGGTCGCGCCCCTCACTCCGGACCGCCCCGAGCGCCTGCTCCCGGTGGGTCCTGGCGCTCTCGGCCGCCCCCCGCTCCTCCTCGGCCCGGCCCAGCGACACCTCGACGTGCGCGAGGAGCTGCCGCGCGCCGGAGGCGACGGCCTCGGCGACCGCCGCCTCGTGCCGCAGCCGGGCCCGCCGCTGCTCCGCACGCGCGCGTGCCTCGCGCTCCGCGCGCGCGGCCCGGTCGAGCCCGTCGGCCCGCCCCGCGAGCCCCTTCACCCGTTCCTCGTGCGTACGTACCTGGAGCCGCGCCTCCATCTCGGTCTGCCGCGCGTTGGCCCCGTCGGCGGCGAGCCGGTCCCGTACGGCGGTGTCGGGCTCCTCCTCCACGGGCATCTCCTCGGCGACGGCCAGCCGCTCGGCCAGCACCTCCGCCTCCTCCACCGCCCGGTCCAGCGCCTCCTGCGCCCGCGCGGTGGCCGCGGTGCTCCGTTCGGCCTCCCCCGCGGCGCCGCGCGCCTGCCCGGCCAGCCGCCCCAACTGCTGGGCCACGGAGGACTTCTGACGCTCGGCGGCCCGCCGCCGCTCCCCCAGTTCCTCGACCAGAGCGGCCCGCTCCCGGCGCCGCTCGACGGCCCGCCGCTGCGCCTCACCGAGATCGTCGCAGCGCACGGCCAGCTCCTCCAGCTCGGCCGCCGCCTCGTCGACGGACGCCTGCACCTCCAGCAGGCTGGGCGCCCCGGCGGAGCCGCCGTGCGCGAAGTGCGCCCCCAGCAGGTCCCCCTCAGCGGTGACCGCGGTCAGCCCCGGCCGCGCGTACACCAGGTCCTCGGCGTCCTCCAGGGTGCCGACCACGACGATCCCGCGCAGCAGCCGTCGTACGGCCGGCATGAGTTCGGCGGGTCCCCGGACCAGGTCCGCGGCGTACGGCGGATCGTCGGGGTGCGCCGACCGGGTCCCGGTGTGCTCGTCGTCGGCCCGGCCTGCGCCCTGCTCCCGGCTGCCGGGGAGAGGGCCGGTCCGCGGTGCCGACGTCTCCTCCGGGGCCCCCGCCAGCAGCAGCGCCGCCCGCCCCGCGTCCTGTTTGCGCAGCAGCCGGATCGCCTCGGCCGCCGCGGCCGGTGTGGTCACCGCGAGGGCGTCCGCCGCCGTACCGAAGGCGGCCGCGAGGGCCACCTCGTGACCGGGACTGACGGACAACAGCTCGGCGGCGGGGCCGAGAAGCCCGGTGAGCCGGTCCTTAGCCGTCAGCAGCGCGCCCGTACCGTCCTTGCGGCGCAGACCGAGCGCGAGGGCCTCGTGGCGGGCCTGGGTCGCGGCGCGCCGGCGCTCGGCCGCCGTGGCCGCCTCGCGGGCCTCGGTCAGGGCGGACTCGGCCTCGGCAAGTTCCCGCCTGGCCTCCTCGTGCCGCTCCGCCAGTTCGGCGTCACCGGCGTCGAGGCCGTCGACCTCGGCCTTCAGCTGCTCGTACTCCTCCTGCGCCGTGACCGCCCGCTCCCGCGCCTCGTCGCGCGCGGCAGCGAGCCGGTCGATCTCGGACTGGGCGGAGGCGGCCCGCGAACGAGCCGCGTTCACCTGGCCGTTGAGCCGGGCGAGGCCCTCACGGCGGTCGGCGATGGCCCGGGCCACGTCCTTGAGACGGCGTTCCTCGACGGCGAGTTCGCGCTCCAGCTCGGCCCGGTGGGCGACCGTGTCCTCCAGGGCGTGCTCGGCCGCCTCCAGAGCCGCTTCGAGCTCGGCCTCCTGCTCCCGGATACGCGCGGCCTCGCGCTCCATGTCCTCGGGATCGCGTCCGCGCCGCTCCTCCGGGGGCGCCGAGGTCGCGCTCTTCACCCGTGCGTCGGCCAGCGAGATCGTGCCGCGCACCCGCTCCGCCAGCTGCGACAGCTCGTACCAGGTCTGCTGCGCGCGCTGCAGACGGGGCGTGAGGCGGCGCACCTCCTCCTCCAGCAGCGCTTCGCGCTGGAGCGCCTTCTTCAGCTCGGCCTCGGCCGTGTCCTTGCGTTCCTTGAGCGCGGCCTCGTCGGCGATCTCCGTCTGGAGCGCCTGCCGGAGGCGTACCAGGTCGTCGGCGAGGAGGCGGAGCCGGGCGTCGCGCAGGTCCGCCTGGATGACGGCGGCGCGGCGGGCGACGGCGGCCTGTCGGCCGAGCGGCTTGAGCTGGCGCCGGAGTTCGTCGGTCAGGTCCTGGACCCGGGCGAGGTTCGCCCGCATCGCGTCCAGTTTCCGCAGCGCCTTCTCCTTGCGCTTGCGGTGCTTGAGGACGCCGGCCGCCTCCTCGATGAACGCGCGGCGTCCCATCGGATCGGCGTGCAGGACGGAGTCGAGCTGCCCCTGCCCGACGATCACGTGCATCTCGCGGCCGATGCCGGAGTCGGACAGGAGTTCCTGGATGTCGAGGAGCCGGCAGGTGTCGCCGTTGATCTGGTACTCGCTGCCGCCGTTGCGGAACATGATCCGCGTGATGGTGACCTCGGCGTACTCGATGGGCAGTGCCCCGTCGGAGTTGTCGATGGTCAGCGACACCTCGGCGCGGCCCAGCGGCGGGCGGCCGGTGGTGCCGGCGAAGATGACGTCCTCCATCTTCCCGCCGCGCAGCGACTTGGCCCCCTGCTCGCCCATCACCCAGCTCAGGGCGTCCACGACGTTGGACTTGCCCGAGCCGTTGGGGCCCACGACGCAGGTGATGCCCGGCTCGAAGCGCAGCGTGGTCGCCGAGGCGAACGATTTGAACCCGCGCAGGGTCAGGGCCTTGAGGTGCACGCCGCCGGACTCTACCTTTCGGGCCGGTCTCACTCCATGAACCCGCGGTTTCACCCGTGAACGCGCAGGGCACACCAGACGTACAAGAGCGTGAGGTACGAGCGGGGGAAAGAAGAAGGGACGCCGAAGAGGCGTCCCTTGCAAATCTGACAACTTAGTGGTTGATAGGGGCTGCCCAACCACTGCTGTCGTGGTGCGGTGCAGTGATCAGGTGAGCGCAGGCTCCGCCTGGGGTACGTCGATGCTCTCGAGAAGCGAGTCGTGAGAAGCGGCAGCCGCGAGCGCGTCGTTCTCGGCCTGAATCCGTCCGAGCTCGGATTCGAGGTCCTGGACGCGCTGCTGGAGCCGTCGCATCTCGGCAATGAGTCGCGGGTCGGAACCGCCGACGTAACCGAGAAGCGCCTTTGCCATGATGGATGGTCCTCCACACTGAGTGACCGACCGAAGCGGTGTGGGTCGTGAGGGAATCGCACCCGCGATGCTTGACACTTGCTTAAATCTTGCTGCGGTTCCACATGCCAAACAGCTAAGGTGCGCGGGGCTTTCAGCGTCTCACCAAAAAGTTTGACGGTCAACACGATCACACCCCGTATCGGGGGACAACCCGCTGTCGCGCGGCTCTGGGGCGGCTGCGCTGCGACTCCTGCGGGGCCCTGGGGGTGTGGAGATCATCCTTACCCGGGAGCCTGCCACGACAAGCCGTTCTTGGCAACCACCAGGCGGTTTCCGCTGCCGGAGGGTGCCGGAGGCATGCGCCACGACTCCTTCCGGGGCCCTCGCGCCCGTCACCGTCACCGGATCGCGAAGTCCTCGTAGATCCCCCGGGGCGTGTCCCAGATCTCAGTGACTCCGTCCACCCGCCCGGGTGTGTCGTCCCCCTGGAGCCAGTCCAGCAGCCCTTCGCACGCGGATCTGGGGCCCTCCGCGACCACCTGGACCCGTCCGTCGTCGAGATTGAGAGCAAAACCACTCAGCTCGCCGATCTCCAGCGCCCTGGCCCGCGTGAACCAGCGGAAACCCACACCCTGTACCCGCCCGCGTACCCAGACGACCAGTCGTACAACCTCGTTCATGCGTGCACGCTAACCGGACAAAGTCTCTCCGGGCACTTCCTCCCCTCCCGCCATGCGGTACCGTCCCCGTCCAATGAGTCTCATATGAAACTCACTCTTTCGAGTGAGGGACGCTGACCGAAAGATCGAGGAAGGCCAGGAGATGGGACGCCACCGACGCTCCGCCGCCGGCCGCGCCGCCACAAGCCGCGCCACCGGGGTCACCGATACGCACGGGCCCCTCACGGAAAGCTACGGGCCGGAGAACCTGTACGGCTACGCCGCCATCGCCGACCTTCCGAGCACGGCCGCCGCGCGCTCGCACCGCAAGAGGAAGGCGGCCACACCGGTCCGTACGGGCCTGCTGGGCGTCTCCGCCGCCGTGGCCCTCGGCACCGCCGCCGTCGCGGCCGGAGTGGTGCCGGGCGCGAAGGAATACGCGCTCGGCGGTGGGGGCAACAACTCCGACCAGGTGCAGGCCGTCGGTTCGCCGTCAAGCCAGGAGACCCAGCAGGGCGGCACCTCGGGCAGCGCGGAGAGCCGCGACGGCCAGTCGACGAGCCGCGACGCCGACCGCGCCTCCTCTCCCTCGGCACCTCCCACCGCGGCGGCACCGGCCGCGCCGGCCGCGACGCCCTCCCAGGAGGCGGTCCCCACCGAGCCGGACACGACCGCCCGGCCCGCGGAGCCCTCGACCCAGCCCTCCGAGGTCGCGAGGCCCGAGGCACCGGCTGCCACCGCCCCGGTGACGGTGTCGGCCGAGGCGGCCGCGGAGGCCGAGGTCCTCAAGCTCGTCAACGAGGAGCGGGCCAAGGTCGGCTGCACCCCGGTCACCGCGGACAACGCCTTGGCGGACCTCGCCCGGACCTTCAGCGACGACATGGCCCTGCGGGACTTCTTCGACCACACCGACCCGAGCGGGCTCAGCCCGTGGGACCGTGCGGCGAAGGCCGGCATCACCGCGCTCGGCGGCGAGAACATAGCCCGCGGCCAGGCGGACGCGGCAGCGGTCATGGACGCCTGGATGAACAGCGAGGGCCACCGCGCCAACATACTGAACTGCGACTTCAAGACCCTGGGCGTCGGCGTGCACCTCGGTGCCGGCGGTCCTTGGTGGACGCAGGACTTCGGCTACTGAGGACAGCGGCCGGCAAGGAGCGCGTCCGCTCCGGCACGGGATCAGGGCGTTCCCCAGGTTGCGTGCCCGGCGGTTCGGCACGGTCACGGAACGGTTCCCGCGGCTGCTGCCGGGTGCGCTCGCACGGGAGCGCCCCGCAGCGCGCGGCTGCGGGGCGCCTGTCGCCCAGGGGTGTTCCGTCGCCCAGGGGCGTTCAGTCGACCATCTGTCCGTCGAACGTTCCGCCGCCGCAGGTGTTGTTCGCCCAGTTGACCGTGCCGCCGCCCTGCTCGCACTCACCCGGGGTGAGGCTGGCGGCGGAGGCGGTGACGGCGCTGGTGAGGCCGAGTCCGGCGAAGGCTGCCGTGGCGACGATGGCGGCGAGGATTCGTCGAATGCGCATGTGGTTCCCCTTTTACGGAATGCCTCGATGGGGGCTCCAGTCAGCCTGACCTTCACCCATGTGGGTGGCACCCCGTGCTGAGTCGTTCGGGTGATATCGCTGACGGGTGCCGGTGCCGGTGCGGCTGTCATCGCCGTGACGCGACTCGACTCGTCGGGCACGCCCCACTGGGCTGTGCCCCACGGGGCCGCCGCCCGGTCGCGCCCTCAGGAATCGCCGGTCCACGGAAAAAGTCCGGCCGAGGACGAGGGGTGACAACAGCCGGCAAGGGCGGGACGGGCTCCGGCGAGAGAAGCATTCGCTAACTACCAGTTAGTGCGACCTGCTGGTTAGCGCTGTCGCGGAGTATGGTGAGCGCATGGATACCGCCGTGCCGACCGCCGAGAGCGGCCAGTCTCCGGACTTCCCGTACAACGTGTTCGCGCGCGGCTGCCCGTCCCGGGGCACGCTGGAGCACGTGACCGGACGCTGGGGGGCGCTCACGCTGGGAGCGCTGCACTGCGGCACGATCCGCTTCAACGAACTGCGGCGCCGGGTGGACGGCGTCAGCGAGAAGATGCTCTCCCAGACACTGCACGCGCTGGAGCGCGACGGTCTGGTGCACCGTGACGCCCGGCCGACGAACCCGCCGCGCGTGGACTACACCCTCACCCCGCTCGGCCGGGAGGTCGCGGAGCGTCTGCTCACCCTCATCCACTTCCTGGAGGGGCGCATGGACGACGTCCTGGAGGCGCGCGAACAGTACGACGTCGCGCACGAGGCGTGACGCCCGAGGCGTGACACCCAGGCATGACGCCCGAGACCGAGGCAGGACAGCCGAGGTGGCCGCTGAAGCACGGACGGACCGTCGGGGGCCCGCTGCCGGGTGGCCGTCTCACGGGGGACGACCGGCCGTGCGTGGACGTCAGCCGGTGACCCGGGGCGGTCGCTGACAGCGGGGACAGAAGTAGCTGGACCGGTTCATCCAGGGGCGCCGGCGCATCGGCGTACCGCACCGGCGGCAGGGCTCGTCCTCCCGCCCGTAGGCGTCGAGCGAGCGGTCGAAGTAGCCGGACTCGCCGTTGACGTTGACGTACAGGCTGTCGAAGCTGGTGCCGCCGACGGCGAGGGCCTCGTTCATGACGTCGCGGATGTGGCCGAGGAGTTCGGCGGTACGGGGCCGGGTGAAGCTTCCCACCGGGCGTTCGTAGTGGAGCCGGGAGCGCCAGAGCGCCTCGTCCGCGTAGATGTTGCCGACGCCGCTGATCAGTGACTGGTCCAGCAGCGCGCGCTTGATCGTCGTGCGGCGGGCCCGCAGGGCCGTGTGGAACGCGGCGTCGTCGAACAGGGGGTCGAGCGGGTCTCGGGCGATGTGGGCGATGACGTCCGGCAGCCCGTCCGGGGTGGTCTCGTGCAGGGAGAGTCCTCCGAAGGTGCGCTGGTCGACGAAGCGCAGTTCGGTGCCCTGGTCGTCGTCGAAGCGGACGCGGATGCGCAGGTGCTTCTCGTCGGCGGCGTCCTCCGGCTGCACCAGGAGCTGACCGCTCATGCCGAGATGCGCGAGCACGGAGAACGGGGAGTCGTCCAGCGGGAGCCACAGATACTTGCCACGGCGCATCGCCGGTCCGACGCGCTGCCCCGCGAGTGCCGCGGCGAAGCCTTCCGCGCCGGCCTGGTGACGCCGTACGGCCCGTGGGTGGCGAACCTCGGCCGAGGCGACGGTCCGCCCGCTGACCCAGCGCTCCAGGCCGCGCCGCACCACTTCGACCTCGGGCAACTCGGGCACGGCACTCCTTCGGGGTGGGTCGCGGGGATGCCCGAACCCCGCCGCGGCGCGGACGCTGCGACGGGGTTCGGGGCCTGCGGTTCCGCTGGTGTCACTACGGGTGCCGCCGTTGCCCGGGGAAGCGCCGCGGCCGCCTGTGGGCGGGTCGCGGTCGCCGCGGGCGCGGGCGGCGTTCGAGCGAAGGAATCAGGCCGTGGCCGGGTCGCTGGTCGGAGCCGAGGGGGCTTCGGTCGCCTCCTCGGCCGCCTGGGCGGCCTGCTGAGCGGCCTGGGCCACCTGCTCGGCGGCCTGGGCCGACTTCGCGCGTTCGTCCGCGGCGGACCGGATCGCACGCCACGCGGACTCCGCGGCCTGCTGCTCCGCCTCCTTCTTGCTGCGGCCGGTGCCGGTGCCGTACGAGACGCCTCCGACGCGGGCGGCAGCAGTAAAGGTCTTCTCGTGGTCCGGGCCCGTCTCCGAGACCAGGTACTCGGGCACGCCGAGCCCCTCGGTCGCGGTGAGCTCCTGGAGACTGGTCTTCCAGTCCAGGCCGGCGCCCAGGTTCGAGGACTTCTCGATCAGCGGGTCGAAGAGCCGGTGGACGAGCTCACCCGCCGCGTCCAGACCCTGGTCGAGATAGACCGCGCCGATCACCGCTTCAAGGGTGTCGGCGAGGATGGATGCCTTGTCCCGGCCTCCCGTGCCTTCCTCGCCCCGGCCGAGCCGGATGAAGGAGCCGAGTTCGAGGCCGCGGCCCACTTCCGCCAGCGCGCGCGAGTTGACCACCGCGGCCCGCAACTTGGCCAGCTGGCCTTCGGGCAGATCGGGGTGGGTGCGGTACAGCGTGTCCGTGACCACGAGGCCGAGCACGGAGTCCCCGAGGAACTCCAGCCGCTCATTGGTCGGCAGACCGCCGTTCTCGTACGCGTAGGAACGGTGGGTCAGCGCACGCACCAGAAGGGCGGACTCGAGCTTGTACCCGAGCCGCCCTTCCAGAAGCGTGTGGGACGAGGCTGTGTTCTCCGCCTTTTTCTTGGCGTTTGGTTCCGCCTTGGCGTCAGACATCAGACCTCTCACGGCCGCTCAGACCTCGAGGACCTGGCGCTTGTTGTAGGTGCCGCAAGCCGGGCACGCGATGTGCTGCAGCTTGGGCTCGTGGCAGCGCTCGCACGCAACCAGGGTGGGGACCGCAGCCTTCCACTGCGACCGGCGGTGGCGCGTGTTGCTGCGCGACATCTTCCGCTTCGGAACAGCCACGGCTACTTCTCCTGCTTCTCGTCGGCGTGCGCTGATGGAAGCGCGCCGCCGCTCAACTCGTCCTTCTCGCCGTCTCCGGATGAACCAGCGAGTCCCTGCAGTGCCGCCCAACGGATGTCGACGGCGTCGTGGTGGTGGTCCGGGTCGTCCGCGAGCCGGACTCCGCATTCGGAGCACAGGCCGGGGCAGTCGTCCTGGCACACCGGCTGCATCGGCAGTGCGAGCACCACCGCATCACGCAGCACGGGTTCGAGGTCGAACAGGCCGTCCTCGATGAAGAGCGTGTCCTCGTCTTCCTCGGCGTCGTCGGCCGGCTCCGCTTTGGCGCGGCCCCGGTCGTCGGCGTCAGGGTACGAGAACATCTCCTGGAAGTCCGCGGCGAGCGACTGCTCGAGCGGCTCCAGACACCTTACGCACTCCCCCTCGGCCTGTGCACGGGCGGTGCCTGTGACGAGCACACCTTCCATGACGGACTCGAGCCTGAGTTCGAGCTCCACCGGGGCGCCTTCCGGCACTCCGATGACGCCCTGGATCCCGAGATCCGAGGGAGCGTCGATCGTGCGGGTAAGGCGCTGCAACGCACCAGGACGCCGCCCCAGCTCGTGTGTGTCGAACACGAGAGGGTTGCGGTGGTCGAGGTGGGTGTTCAGGGCCGTTCCTGCTTTCGATCTTCAGAATCTCGAGGGGTGCCGCCCCTGGTGTTCCCGGGCAGCGGTGATCGCGGACGTACACGCGACCGAAGAGCCAGGATACTGGACCTTTCGCTCTCGGCCCAATCCGGTCTCAGCGCCCCTGTTCGTACGCCCGCAGCTGCTCGGCGCTGATCATGGTGGTGTCGAAGAGGCTGGTCTCGTCGAGGGCGTTCGCCTGCGGGTCCAGCGCGTGCGGCTGCTGCTGCGGATAGCCCTGCTGACCGCCCTGGTCGTAGGCCGCCTGCTGGTCGTAGCCGTGCTGCGGGTAGGCGGCGTACGGGTCGGCCTGCTGGTAGCCGTACGCGTCCTGCTGGGCGTACTGCTGCTGGTAGGCGTAGGGGTCCGCCTGCTGCTGCTGGTACGCGTAGGCGTCCTGCTGCTGGGCGTAGGAGGGCTGGGCCGGGACCTCGGGGGCGGCCTGGACGGCCCGCTCGGGGACGTCCGCGAGCTCGGCGAGACCGGCCAGGTAGTCGGCGTCGCTGGTGTGCTGGGCGGGGGTGCCGTCCTCGGCGAAGGAGGCCAGGTCGCCCAGGTCGTCACTGGCGATCCGGCCGTGCAGCTTCTGCCGGCCGCGGCCCACGGCCTCCAGGGTCTTGGCGAGGACGGCCTCGAAGGCGCCCAGCTTCACGTCGACGTACTCGTCGGCGTTGCGGCGCAGCGTCTCGGGGTCGTGGCTGCGCTCGGGGGCGTCCTCGTCCTCGTAGCCCTGCTCGTCGGTGCCGGGTCCGGTGCCCAGGAGCTTCTCGCGGCCCCGGCCGACGGAGCCGAGGGTCTTGGTCAGGACGACCTCGAAGTTGGCGAGCTTGGAGTCGACGTAGTCGTCGGCCTCGGCGCGGACCTCCTCGGCCTCCTGACGGGCCTCGGCGAGGATGCGGTCCGCCTCGTTCTGGGAACGGCGGGCGACCTCGGTGTCGGAGATCAGGGAGCCGCGCTCGGCGTGCGCGGTCTCGATGATCCGCTCGGCCTCCATGCGGGCCTGCTCGACCATCTGCTCGCGGCCGCCGATGAGCTCCTCGGCCTGGGCGAGGGAGCCCGGCAGGGCCTGGCGCACCTCTTCGAGCATCGAGAGCAGCTCGGCGCGGTTGACCACGCACGAGGCCGACATGGGCATGGAGCGGGCGCTGCCGACCGCCGAGACGATCTCATCGAGCTTCTTCTGCACGTCCACCGTGTGCTCGCCACTCTCTACAGCTGTGATGGAGACGGACGAGTCGACTGTACGACCACTCCCGCCCCGCCCGACACCGGGTGACGGGCTGTCAGCCCCTCACTCCTGGCCGAGCCGGCCCTTCAGGGCCTCCAGGACGACGGGCGGCACCAGGTGGGAGATGTCGCCGCCCCAGTTCGCGACCTCCTTGACCAGCGAGGAGGAGAGGAAGCTGTAGGTGGGGCTGGTCGGGATGAACAGCGTCTCCACGCCCGAGAGGCCGTTGTTCATCTGGGCCATCTGCAGTTCGTAGTCGAAGTCGCTGACCGCGCGAAGTCCCTTGACGATGGCGGGGATGTCCCGCTGCTTGCAGAAGTCGACGAGCAGGCCGTGGTAGGCCTCGACCTGGACGTTGCCGAACTCGGCGGTGACCTCGCGGATCAGCTCGATCCGCTCGTCGACGGTGAACATGCCCTGCTTCGACTGGTTGATCATCACCACGACGTGCACGACGTCGTAGAGCCTGGAAGCGCGGGCGATGATGTCGAGGTGTCCATTGGTGATGGGGTCGAATGACCCCGGACAGACGGCGCGGCGCAACTGTGGTCCCTCGCTCTCCGGTCCGGTCATCGTGCGTCTTCGCACGTAGAGGCGGCGCGACCGTACCAAAAGGTCCCCTCGCCGTAACGACGGGCCCGGAGTGCGTCAAAGCCGTCCGGCCATCCGAATTCGCCGCCTCTGGTGCTGCGCTCCACGGTGACGAGCGCTTCGCCCGCGAGCCAGCCCTGCGTCCGGAGTGTGAGCAGGATCTCGCGAAGATCGTCGTCGGACACCGCGTAGGGCGGGTCGAGGAAGACCAGGTCGTACGGTTCCGCGGAGGCCGGCGCCTGAACGATCTGTTCCGCTTTGCCGGACCTGACTTCGGCGCCGGGCAGGCCCAGCGACTTCACGTTCTCCCGGATGACGCGGGCGGCCCTGGCGTCGGCCTCGACGAGTAGCGCGTGTCCGGCGCCGCGGCTCAGCGCCTCCAGGCCCACGGCGCCGGAGCCCGCGTACAGGTCGAGCACGCGCTCGCCCTCCAGCGGGCCGCCGAGCAGGGACTGCCAGGTGGAGAAGAGGCCCTCACGCGCCCGGTCGGAGGTGGGCCGGGTGCCGGTGCCCGGCGGGACGGCCAGACGGCGTCCGCCGGCCCGGCCGGCGATCACGCGGGTCATGAGGGTCCTTTGCGCTGGTGGTGTGTCGGCTGCCGTCAGTCTCTCAGCCGGTACCCGGATCGCGCCTCCCCGCCTCGCGTCCGGGGAGCCCACCGGACCGTGTCCGCGGCTCCCCCACGCTCGGCGGGCCCGGTCAGCCCTTGTCGAGGTACTGCTCGCGCTCCTCGTCCAGGAGTGCCTCCAGGGCGGTGCGCAGGCCCGGGAGGCCGGTGAGCTCCGGGTCGGCGGCGACGACCTCGGCGGCCTCCTCACGGGCCTCCGCGATGATCTCCTCGTCCTCGATGACGGCGAGCATGCGCAGCGAGGAACGGACGCCGGACTGGGCCTGGCCCAGGACGTCGCCCTCACGGCGCTGTTCGAGGTCGATGCGGGAGAGCTCGAAGCCGTCGAGGGTGGACGCCACCGCGTCCAGCCGCCGGCGGGCCGGGCTCGCCTCGGGCATCTCGCTGACCAGCAGGCAGAGTCCGGCGGCGGAGCCGCGGCCCACCCGGCCGCGCAGCTGGTGGAGCTGGGAGACGCCGAAGCGGTCGGCGTCCATGATCACCATCGCTGTGGCGTTCGGCACGTTCACGCCGACCTCGATGACGGTCGTGGCGACCAGCACGTCGGCCTCGCCCGCGGTGAAGCGGCGCATCACGGCGTCCTTGTCGTCGGGCGGCATCCTGCCGTGCAGGACCTCGACCCGGAGTCCCTGGAGGGGGCCCTTGACGAGCTGCTGGGCGACGTCGAGGACGGCGAGCGGCGGGCGCTTCTCGGCCTCGTCCTCGGGGGACTTCTTCCTGCCCTTCTTCGGGTCGTCCTCCTCGTCCCCGATGCGGGGGCAGACCACGTACGCCTGATGGCCGTTCTCCACCTCCTCGCGCACGCGCTCCCAGGCGCGGGCGAGGAAGTGCGGCTTGTCCGCGGCGGGGACGACATGGCTGGCGATCGGCGAGCGCCCGGCGGGGAGCTGGTCGAGGACGGAGGTCTCCAGGTCGCCGAAGACGGTCATCGCGACCGTCCGGGGAATGGGCGTGGCGGTCATCACCAGGAGGTGCGGCGGCTGCTTGCCCTTGCCGCGCAGGGCGTCGCGCTGCTCGACGCCGAAGCGGTGCTGCTCGTCGACCACGACCAGGCCCAGGTCGTGGAACTGCACCTTGTCCTCGATCAGGGCGTGCGTGCCGATGACGATGCCGGCCTCGCCGGTGACCAGGTCGAGCAGTGCCTGCCGGCGCCCCGCCGCCCCCATGGAGCCGGTGAGCAGCACGACCTTGGTGGAGTGCTCGGCGGCGCCCAGCGTGCCGCCCTCGGCCAGCTCCCCCATCATCTCGGTGACCGACCGGTGGTGCTGCTGCGCGAGCACCTCGGTGGGCGCGAGCATCACGGCCTGCCCGCCCGCGTCGACGGTGGCGAGCATGGCGCGCAGGGCCACCATCGTCTTGCCGGAACCGACTTCTCCCTGGAGCAGCCGGTGCATCGGGTGCTCGGTCGCCAGGTCGTCGAAGATCTCCTTGGAGACCTTCTGCTGGCCCTCGGTGAGGGTGAAGGGCAGCTTGGCGTCGAAGGCGGTGAGCAGGCCGTCCGGCCGGGGTCTGCGGGCCGCCGCGGGGAGTTGGGCGTCGGCGTGCCGGCGGCGGGCGAGCGCCACCTGGAGGACGAAGGCCTCGTCCCACTTGAGGCGGGCCCGCGCGTCGCCGATGTCGGCCTTGGTGTGCGGGCGGTGGATCTTCAGCAGGGCCTCGGGCAGGGAGACCAGGCCCCGGCCCTCGCGCAGGGCGTCCGGCAGCGGGTCGACGGCCTCCTGGGCGCTGGGCAGCACCGTCTGCACGGCCTTGGCGATCTTCCAGGACTCCAGCTTGGCGGTGGCCGGGTAGATCGGGATGAGCGCGCCCGCCCAGGAGTCGACGCTCTCGGCGGCGGCCGTGTCGTCGGCGCCGTCGCCGCGCAGCGGTTCGTACGCCGGATGGGCCAGCTGGAGGCGGTGGTTGAAGACGGAGACCTTGCCCGAGAACATGGCGCGGGTGCCGGGCAGCAGGTCCTTGTGGGGTTTGTGCACGCCGTTGCCGAAGAAGACCAGCTGGAGGCGTCCGCTGCCGTCCGTGATGGTCACCTCCAGCCGCTGGCCCTTGCCGCGGGGCGCCTTGGACGAGGCGAAGGTGAGCAGGCGCGCGTCGGCGACCTGGGCGACCACCGTCACGTGCTCGTCCATGGGCAGGTCGGCGAGATGGGTGAGCTGACCGCGCTCCTCGTATCTGCGCGGATAGTGGTGCAGGAGATCACCGACGGTGTGCAGGCCGAGGTGCTCGGCCATCACCTTCGCGGTGGGGGGACCGAGCACCTTCTTCAGTGGTTCATCGAGCGCGGGCACGAGATCCATTGCACACCACCGCACCGACAATGCCGTATACGTCCTCGAAATCCGCTGGTCAGACGGCTCGTTCCGGGCCTAGGATGACGCGCTCCGGATCTCTTCGCGGTCACCGTCCGCCGGGACCGCCCGACCCCGCGCCGTCGCCCGTCCCCCCACCCTCGGCGCAGCGACGATGGACTCCCAGACCTCACAGCCCTCCCCGGCATCCCCGGCACCCCATTCGTTCCAGGTCGACCTGCGTGGTCTGGTGGACCTGCTCTCCCATCACCTGTACTCGAGCCCCAAGGTCTATCTGCGCGAACTGCTGCAGAACGCGGTGGACGCGATCACCGCCCGGCGTGCCGAGCAGCCGGACGCGCCCGCCACCGTGCGGCTGCACGCGGCGGACGGCACCCTGCGGGTGGAGGACTCCGGCGTCGGGCTCACCGAGTCCGACGTGCACAGCCTCCTCGCGACGATCGGCCGCAGCTCCAAGCGGGACGACGGCATCCAGGCGGCCCGCTCCGACTTCCTGGGGCAGTTCGGCATCGGCCTGCTGGCCTGCTTCGTGGTCGCCGAGCGCATCCGGGTCGTCAGCCGCAGCGCCCGGACGCCCGACGCGGCGCCCGTGGAGTGGACGGCGACCGACGACGGTTCGTACACCGTGCGCACGCTGCCGCACGAGGCCCGTCCCGAACCGGGCACCACCGTGCACCTGGTGGCGCGCGCCGGAGCCGGCGAGTGGCTCACCGAGGAGCGGGTGCGGTCCCTGGCCCGCGACTTCGGCGCCCTGCTGCCCTACGACGTGCGCGTCGGCGACGAGGCGATCGCGGACCTTCCCGCGCCCTGGGACCGCCCGTACCCGAGCCCCGCCACCCGCAGGGTGGCCCTGGCCCGGCACTGCCGTGAGCTGTTCGGCTTCACCCCGCTGGACTCGGTCGAGCTGAACGTGCCGCTCGCCGGGGTGCGGGGCGTCGCGTACGTCCTGCCGACCGCGGTCAGCCCCGCGCAGCGGGCGAGCCACCGGGTGCACCTCAAGGGCATGCTGCTGACCGAGCGGGCCGAACAGCTGCTGCCCGACTGGGCGTTCTTCGTGCGCTGCGTCCTGGACACCGACAGCCTGCGGCCCACCGCGTCGCGCGAGTCGCTCTACGAGGACGAGACCCTGGCGGCGGTGCGCGAGGCCCTCGGCGAGCGCATCCGGTCGTGGCTGACGGGACTCGCCGCGGGCGACCCGGAGCGGCTGGCGGCCTTCCTCTCCGTCCACCACCTGGGCGTGAAGTCACTGGCCCGGCACGACAAGGGAATGCTGCGGACGATGCTGCCGTGGCTGCCCTTCGAGACGACCGACGGACGCCTGTCCCTGGAGGAGTTCGCGCAGCGCCACCCGGTGGTGCACTTCACGCGCACGGTGGAGGAGTACCGCCAGGTCGCGCCCATCGCCTCCGCGCAGGGCATCGGCGTCGTCAACGGCGGCTACACCTACGACAGCGAGCTGGTGGAGGCGCTGCCCTCGGTCCGTCCGGGCTCGGTGGTCGCGGAGCTGGACGCCGACACCGTGACCGCGCACCTGGACGCCGTGGACCCGGCCGAGGAACTGGCCCTGTCGGGCTTCCTGGCGGCAGCGCGGGCCCGGCTCGACCCGCTGGGCTGCGACGTGTCGCTGCGCGCGTTCCATCCGCTCTCGGTCCCGGCCCTGCACCTGGACGACCGGGCCGCCCGCCACGAGCAGGCCCGCGCGGAGGCCGAGGAGCAGGCCGACGACCTGTGGGCGGGCATTCTGGGTTCGCTGCGCGGCAGCGCCCCGCGCGCGCGTCTGGTGCTCAACCATCTCAACCCGCTGATCCGGCGGATCAGCTCGCTCGACGACCCCGAGCTGATCGGCACCGCCACGGAGTCCCTCTACGGTCAGGCCCTCCTGATGGCACAGCGCCCGCTGCGGCCCGCCGACTCGGCGCTCCTCAACCGCGCGTTCATCGGCCTTCTGGAATGGGCCACCCACACCGACCCCGGAGAGGACGACCGCCGATGAGCGGCCCGGCGATGGACTTCGACACCCTGCGCCAGGCGATGGGGGACAACTACGAGCAGCCGGAGGGACCCGCCCGCAACGCGCGCGCGGAGCAGCTGCTCGCCGAGGCGGAGAAGCTGGACATCCCGCTCGCCGTGATCGAGGCGCTCGGACACCAGCTGAAGGTCTACAACTACAGCTCCGAGAAGGACAAGATGTTCGTCCCCTTCGCGCGCCTGCTGCGCCTGTGGGACGAACACCCCGAGGACTTCGACGAGTACGAGATCCACTCGCTGCACTGGGTCTTCAAGTGGATGTCGGCCGGCATGCTCGACCAGCCGCACATCCCGCTCGCCTCCATAGAGAAGTGGCTCGGCGAGATGGAGTACCGCTACCGGCTCGCCGGTCACTCCGAACGTGCCGTGCGCGGGGCCGAGTTCAGCGTCGCCGCGCACCTGGGGGATCTGGAGCGCGCGGAGCGGGCGTATGCCGCCTGGCTCGCCGCCGACCGGGACAGCATGGCCGACTGCCACGCGTGCGAACTGCACAGCCAGGGCTGGTGGCGCGCCGAGCGCGACGCCGACACGGAGGCGCTGGAACTGTGGCGCCCGGTCCTGGAGGGCGAGCACAGCTGCGCCCACGAGCCGCACACCGTGCTGGCCTCCTCCCTTGTCCCGCTGCTGCGTCTGGGCCGCCCGGAGGAGGCCCGCGCCCATCATCTCCGGGGGCTGCGTCTGGTGCGTCCCATGGAGAGCATGCGCGCGGCCTACGCGGACCACGTGGAGTTCTGCGCGCTGTCGGGGAACGAGGCCCGCGCCCTGGAGCTGCTCGCCGAGCGGCCCGCCTACTTCACCGACTCGGGCGACCCGCGCAGCAAGCTCGACTACCTGGCCGTCACCGCGCTGGTGATGGACCGCCTGACCGGGCTCGGCCTCGGCGGACGGACGGTGCCCGGACCGGCCGGGCGCACCTGGACCGCGGACGAACTCGCCGTCCACGCGCGTGTGGAGGCCCTTTCCCTCGCGGCGCGCTTCGACGCGCGCAACGGCACGTCGTACGTCAGCGAGCGGGCCCGGGCGCGCATGGACCGGCGTCCGCTGGTGGACCGGCTGCCGCTCGGCGTGCGCTCGGCACGGCAGGCGCCGAAGACGGCGGCAGCGGACGCGCCGCCGCGTCCCGGGACGGCAGCGGACGGGACGGGTCCGGCGGCGGGCGAGGGCTCGCAACCCACTGCCGGGTCCGGCCTGCCCGCGCTGCTCGCCGAGGCGCGTCGGCTGTCGCAGTCCCGCAGCCCGGACGCCGTTGCGGCCTGGGCGGCGGTCTCGCGGGCCGCCGAGGGCCGGGAGCTGGAGATCCGTGACCGTGCGGAGATCGCCGACCACGCGGCGATGGAGCGCGGGCCCGAGGGCATCGCTCTCTTCCACGAGGCCGCGGACCTGTACGACGCGGCGGGCGACCCCGGTGAGGCGCTCGCCGCCCGGGCCCGGGCCGCCTACGTCCTCGCCCTCGTCGGCGGGGCCGAGGAGGCGCTGGCGACCGTCACGGGGTTGCGCGAGCGGGCGCTCGCACTGTTCGCGGACGGCGGGACGGGGGTGTCGCAGACGGCGTCCGTGCTGGTGGGACGGGCCCGGATCCTGGTGCACCGGGTGCAGGAGGACGGCGAACCGGACGGGTCCGGGGCGGCCGACCGGGCCGGGGCCGCCGAGTCCGCGGTACGGGAGTTGCTGGCGTTCGCCGAGCCGCATGCCGCGGACGTACGAATGGCCTCGCGGGCCGCGGAGGCACAGGCGATGCTCGGCGAGCTCGCGGCGCACTCCGGGGACGCCGCGACGGCCGCCGAGCTGCTCGGGCGGGCGGCCGAGGCGTTCGTGGCGGCCGGGCTGCCGTGGTTCGCCGTGGAGTACGAGTCCCGGCTCGCCGGGATCGCCCGGCACCTGGACGACGTGGAGGGTGCCGAGCGGGCGGCGCGGGCCGCGCTGGAGCACGGCGGGTCCCGCCTGGAACCGATGGGCCAGGCGCAGCTGCACCTCCAGCTCGCCGAGATCCTCGGCGGGACCGAGCAGGTCGCGGCCGCCGCGGACCACGCCCTGGAGGCCGCGCACTGGGCCGACGAGGCGGGTCAGGGGCCGACGCTCGGCGCCTGGGCGCGCCACCAGCTGGGCGGGTTCCTGCTCCGGCAGGAGCGTTGGGCCGAGGCCGCGGAGATCCTGGAGTCGGCGCTGCCCGATCTCACCGCCGACATGCACGGCGACGGCGCGCTCGTGCAGACCCGGTGGTGGCTCGGCGACTGCCTCACCGAGCTGGGCGAACACCGGGCCGCGGCCGAACACTGGCTGCGGGCCGCGGACGTCGCCCGGCACTGGCCCGAGCAGCGCGACCACGCGATGCTCGCCCATCTCGCCGCCGAGGCGCTCGGCCGCGCCGGGCTGCCCGCCGAGGCGGAGCGGGCCTACGCGCGGGCCGGCGACCTGTGGCGGGAGCTCGGCAACACGCACGCGCTGGTCCGGTCGCTGCGCGCCCGGGCCTGGGTCGCGCTGCGGACGGAAGCGGGGCTGGACGGCGCGCGGGAGCTGATGGCGACGGCGGTGCGGGAGTGCGAGGAGGGGGTGGGGGCCGTCTCCGCGGCGGACGAACAGGACCCGCGGGCAGCGCTCCGGCTGGTCTCGGAACTCGGCCACACCCACCGGCAGTTCGGCGACCTCGTCGCGCGGTCCGTCACCGACGGCACGGAGGAGGACGTCGCGCGGGAGCGTTTCGAGCAGGCGTTGGACCGGCTCACGAGCGCCGTGTCGGTGTTCGCGTCCCTGGGCGGCGAGGCGCTCCACGCGCGGACCGGGGCCGAGCTCGGAGCGGGGTGGCTGGAGGCTGATCTGCGGCGGCCCGGTGCCGCGGTGGAGCGGGCGCGGGGGGTTCTTTCCGCGTACGCCGGGGCGGCGGAGGGGGACGAGGTCGTGGGAGCGCGGCGGGCCGAGGCGGAGAACCTGCTGCGGGTGGTGGAGGAGCGGGCGGAGGACTGAGGGCTCGTCCTCACGCGCCGCCCCGGCGTACGCGGCCCGTCCGGCGCCTGAGTGACGAGGCCGTCCAGGCCGGACGGGGGTCCGGGGGCGGAGCCCCCAGGTACGGGACGGGTAGGGGTGGCGGGGGCGAGAACCCCCGGGGCACGGACGCGCCGCGCTACTCCACCCCGATCAGCAGCAGCGCCCCCTGCCGCCCCCCTCGGTACACCACCGTGTCGACCGCCAAGTACGTCTCCCTGACCCGCGATTCGAGGCGCCCGGCGATCTCGCCGGGCGCCTCGTCGCCCAGGACCAGCGTCACCATCTCGCCCCCCGCGGCGAGCATCCGGTCGATGACGGCCTCGGCCGTCGCGGCGACGTCCACCCCGATCACGGCCACGTCCCCCTCGATGAGACCGAGCACGTCCCCGGCCTGGCAGATGCCCGCCATGGTCCAGGACTGCCGCTCGGCGACGGCGACCTCGGCGTAGCGGGTGGCACCGGCCGCCGAGGTCATGGCGACGACGTCCTCGTCGAAGCGCCTGCCCGGCTCGTGCACGGCCAGCGCGGCGATGCCCTGGACCGCGGAGCGGGTCGGGATCAGCGCGACCCGGACCCCGTCCGTACGGGCCTGCTCGGCCGCGGCGGCCGCGGTGTGCCGCAGGTCGGCGTCGTTGGGCAGCAGTACCACCTCGCGCGCGTGGGCCCGCCGGACGGCGTCCACGAGTTCCCCGCTGGCGGGCGGCTCACCGGGCCGCGCGAGCACGGTGGTCGCACCGGCCTCGGCGTACAGCCCGGCCAGTCCCTCGCCGGGCACCACCGCGACGACGGCCCGCTGCGCAGGCTCCCGGGGCGGCAGCCCCGCCGCACCGGCGGTGTGCGCGTCGCCGAGCCCGAAGTGCGTGATCCGGATGCGGTGGGGCCGCCCGGCCTCCACGCCCGCCTCCACCGCGGCGCCCGCGTCGTCCACATGGACGTGGACGTTCCACAGCCCGTCCCCGCCGACGACCACGAGCGAGTCCCCGAGGCGGTCGAGCCGCTCCCGCAACCGCGTCACGGCCGCGTCCTCCGCGTCCAGCAGGTAGATGACCTCGAAGGCGGGCCCGCCGTCGTCCGGCCGGTCCTCCGCGCAGCCGGGGCCGGCTTCGTCGCCGTAGGGGGTCCCGGCACCGGCTCCGTCCCCGGGGGCGCGGCCGGCACCGGTGGCGGCGGCCTCGGTCACCGGACCGGCGGCCACGGCCACCCGCGTGTGTGGCTCCCCGAGTGCCCATCCGGTCCGCGGGGACTCCCCCGTGAACGTCTCCACGAGGGCCGCCAGCACCGCCACCAGGCCCCGCCCGCCCGCGTCGACGACACCGGCCCGGGCCAGTACGGCGAGCTGGCGGGGGGTCGCGACGAGGGCCGTCCGGGCTCCCTCGTAGGCCGCGCGGGCGACCGTGCCGCAGTCCCCCTCGGCGCCTTCGGCCGCTCGGGCGGCGGCCGCGGCGACCGTGAGGACCGTGCCCTCGACCGGGTGCGCGACGGCGTCGCGCGCGGAGTCGGCGGCCTGGCGCAGGGCGAGCCGGAGGCCCTCCGCGTCGGTGTGCGCGCCCCGCGCGTCCGCGGCCAGCACCAGGGCCATTCCACGCAGCAGCTGCGCGAGGATCGTGCCGGAGTTGCCGCGGGCCCCGATCAGCGCCCCGTGCGCCATCGCCCGCACGGCGTCGGCGAGCGTGGGCCGCCCGTCCCCCGCGTCCGCCCGGCCGCCGTCCGCGGCGGTCACCGTGGCGTGGCCCGCGAAGACCGCCTCCACCGCCGCCGTCGCCGACTCCACCGTCAGATAGAGGTTCGTCCCGGTGTCGCCGTCGGCCACCGGGTAGACATTGATGGCGTCGATCTCCTCGCGGGCCCGCCCCAGGGCCTCCAGCGCGAGGCCGCACCAGGTGCGCACCGCGAGAGCATCCAATGTCTGCGGCACCTGCGGCACCTGCGCCTCCTTGAGCTGCTGGACGTGGGACGCAGCGTAGACCCAGAGCGGGTTACTGACGGTAGTGGGTCCGGTGGACGGCCGGGGCGGGCCCTCGGGCGGGTCATGGTAGTTTCGTTCTCCGGACGCAGTCGTTGTATGCTGCTCCAGTTGCCCGATTCCGATCGGGTCTTCCCCCTGGCACCGCCACTCAGATCCTAGATCTTGATCCCGGCATGCCGGGATCCACCGTAAGTGCATCTGAAGTCTTTGGAGTGACCCGTGGCTGCCAACTGCGACGTCTGCGGCAAGGGGCCGGGCTTCGGCAACAACATCTCGCACTCGCACCGCCGTACGTCCCGCCGCTGGAACCCCAACATCCAGCGTGTTCGTACCGTGGTGGGCGGGACGCCGAAGCGCGTGAACGCTTGCACCTCGTGCATCAAGGCCGGCAAGGTTTCGCGCTGACAACCGCCAGCGCGCGGCCACTGCTGGTTCGCTTGCACTGAACCCGTCCACCTCACGGTGGGCGGGTTTTTTGCCGTCCGCGCCCGGACCCGTCACGGGGCGGAGCGGCGCACGCCCCCGGCGCGCACCGCAGCGGTCCCGGCCGTCTCAGGACTCGATGTCGCCGAAGTGGTCCCAGCCGCCCTTGCTGGTCCAGGGTGCGCCGTCCACCGTGACCTGCGGCAGCGCGGAGGGGTTGAGGACCTCGCCGATCACCTTCCAGCGCGCGGGCAGCTTCACGTCCGGCGGGAAGGCCGCGACGATCGCGTGGTCCTCGCCACCGGTGAGCACCCACTGGATGGGGTCGACGCCGACGGCCTGGCCGATGTCGTTCATCTGCGACGGGATGTCGATGGCGCCCGAGCGGATGTCGATCCTGACCTTGCTGGCCTCGGCGATGTGCCCCAGGTCGGCGATCAGCCCGTCGCTCACGTCGCACATCGCCGTCGCGCCGAGCCCGGCGGCCGCGGGGCCCGCGTGGTACGGCGGTTCGGGGCGCCGGTGCGCCTCGACGAAGGCCCGCGGCGAACGGAAACCGCGGGAGAGCACCGCGTGACCGGCCGCCGACCAGCCCAGCCAGCCCGTCACGGCGATCACGTCACCGGGTCGTGCGCCGCCCCGGGTCACCGGCTCGTGGTTGCGGAGATCGCCGAGCGCGGTGATCGCGACGGTGATGGTGTCGCCCCGTACGACGTCGCCGCCGACCACGGCCGCCCCGGCGACCTGGCACTCGTCCCGCAGCCCGTCCATCAGCTCGGACGGCCAGGTGGCCGGCAGTTCGGCCGGGACGACGAGACCGAGCAGCAGCGCGGTCGGTACGGCACCCATCGCGGCGATGTCCGCGAGGTTCTGCGCGGCCGCCTTGCGCCCCACGTCGTAGGCCGTCGACCAGTCCCGGCGGAAGTGCCGTCCCTCCAGGAGGATGTCGGTGCTCGCCACGACCCTGCGGTCGGGCGCGGCCACCACCGCGGCGTCGTCGCCGGGGCCGACCCGGACCGCCGGGGTGGTGGTGAGACGCGAGGTGAGCTCCTTGATGAGCCCGAACTCCCCCAACTCGCCCACGGTGCCCTTCATCGTCGTACTGCTCCCTCTGCCGCCACCGGTGCCCGGTCGCGAGCCGTCTCTGTCCTCGGTACGGTCGAGTTGACCGTCAACTTGTGCAGTCCGCGCACCCCGGCGCGCAAGCCCCGGTCACCGCGGGTCTCCCCGTGGCGAGCGGCGACGCGATACCGTGGCGTTCCTTTTCCCCACATGATCCTCGTGGCCGCCCTGGAGGTTCCGTGGTACAGGCGTACATCCTGATCCAGACGGAGGTCGGCAAAGCGTCGACCGTCGCCGAGACGATCAGCAAGATCCCGGGGGTGATCCAGGCCGAGGACGTGACAGGACCGTACGACGTGATCGTGCGGGCCCAGGCCGACACCGTGGACGATCTCGGCCGCATGGTGGTCGCGAAAGTCCAGCAAGTGGATGGCATCACCCGCACTCTGACCTGCCCGGTGGTGCACCTCTAGCCCCCGTCTACCCTTGGCCGGTGAACTCTTCCCGTCACCGGCACACCACTCTTCTCGGGCTGCCCGTTCTCGCCCTGCTGATCTCCGTCACGGGCTGCTCCTCAGCAGACGACGGCGCCTCGGCCGTGGTTCCCGGTGCGGACGCGAAGGTCTCCGCGCTGTGCCGGAACCTGGACGAGGCGCTGCCGAAGAAGGTGGACGGCCTCGACCGGAACGATCCCGAGCCCCGGTCCGCGCTGACCGCGGGCTGGGGAAGCCCGGCGATCATACTGCGCTGTGGTGTCCGACGGCCCTCGAAGATGGACGACGGGGACGCGCTCAGCGGCGAGGTGAACGGCGTCGGCTGGCTGATCGAGAAGCAGGGCGACGGCGCGTACCGCTTCACGAGCAGCCTGCGCCGGGCGTACGTCGAGGTCACCGTGCCGGCGAAGTGGGCCCGGCGGGACGGTTCGGCCGCGCTCGTGGATCTGGCGGCCTCCGTCAAGAAGGCGATCCCCGAAGGAATCGCCGACTGAGACACGCGGGTGGGACAGGGGTGCGGACACGGGGACCGGCGGAGGCCGTGCGAGCGGCCCGGACGGGACCTGCCGGACCGGCGGGTCCGGGCCGCCAGGACCGCGGGCGTGCCGTCCGGTCCCCCGGTCCCGGCCCGGGAGATCAGCGCAGGCCGGTGGAACGCCGCAGCGCCGCCTGCACCAGGAGGTCGACCAGCTCCGGGTAGTCGACCCCGGTCTCCTCCCACATCCGCGGGTACATGGAGATCGGCGTGAAGCCCGGCATGGTGTTGATCTCGTTGATCACGAACTCGCCGTCCTCGGTGAGGAAGAAGTCCGCGCGGACGAGGCCTTCGCAGGACGCCGCGTCGAACGCCTCGACCGCCAGGCGCCGCACCTCGGCGGTCTGCTCCTCGGTGAGCGGCGCGGGCACGATGCCCGGGGCCGAGTCGATGTACTTCGCCTCGAAGTCGTAGAAGTCGTGGGACTGCACCGGAGGGATCTCGGCCGGCACGCTGGCGCGCGGGCCGTCCTCGAACTCCAGGACCCCGCACTCGATCTCGCGGCCGCGCAGCAGCGCCTCCACGATGATCTTCGGGTCGTGGCGCCGGGCCTCCTCGAACGCCTCGTCGAGGCCCTCGAAGGAGTCGACCTTGGTGATGCCGAACGAGGAACCGGCGCGGGCGGGCTTGATGAACAGCGGCCAGCCGTGCTCACCCGCGAACTCGGCGACCCGCTTGCGGGCACCGGCCGGGTCGAGCTCCCACTCCCGGGGACGGATCACCGTGTACGGGCCCACCTTCAGCCCGAAGGAGGTGAACACCCGCTTCATGTACTCCTTGTCCTGGCCGACGGCCGAGGCGAGCACGCCCGAACCGACGTACGGGACCCCGGAGAGCTCCAGGAGGCCCTGGAGGGTGCCGTCCTCGCCGTAGGGGCCGTGCAGCACGGGGAAGACGACGTCGACCTCGCCCAGGGCCTTGGGGACCGATCCGGGCTCGCTGTAGACGACTTCGCGGTTGGAGGGGTCGACGGGCAGGATCACGCCGCCCTCGTCCGACTCCGCGAGGAGGTCCACGCTCGGCTGCTGCCGGTCGACGATGGCCATCCGCTCCGGCTCGTCGGCGGTGAGCGCCCAACGGCCGTCCAGGGTGATGCCGATCGGAAGGACGTCGTACTTCGTCCGGTCGATGGCGCGCAGGACGGCGCCGGCCGTGACCACGGAGATCCCGTGTTCGGAGCTGCGGCCGCCGAAGACGACGGCCACGCGCGGCTTGCGAGGCGGCTGCTCAGGGCTCTGGGGGAGGTTCTCGGTGCTCATATCGCGTTGAGAGTACCCGGTGGTAGCGGGCTGAGTCAGCGCCCCGCGGCGGCCGTTGCTCAGCGTCGCGCGAGTGGTCGCACAGCGTTGGCACCGGGCGCCGCGGGAGCCGTCGCGAAGCGCCGTCCGGCCGGTGGCGCGGCGGCGCCGCGGCGGCTCAGCGGCGCTCGGCCTTCGCGCTGCGCGACATCAGTTCCTTGAGCGCGACGACCGGCGGCTTGCCCTCGTGGACGATGCCGACGACCGTCTCCGTGATGGGCATGTCGACGCCGTGCCGGCGGGCCAGATCCAGCACGGACTCGCAGGACTTGACGCCCTCGGCGGTCTGCCTGGTGACGGCGATGGTCTCCTGCAGGGTCATCCCCCTGCCCAGGTTGGTGCCGAAGGTGTGGTTGCGCGAGAGGGGCGACGAGCAGGTGGCGACGAGGTCGCCGAGGCCCGCCAGCCCGGCGAAGGTCAGCGGGTCGGCGCCCATGACGAGGCCGAGCCGGGTGGTCTCGGCGAGCCCGCGGGTGATGAGCGATCCCTTGGCGTTGTCGCCGAGGCCCATCCCGTCCGCGATGCCGACGGCGAGACCGATGACGTTCTTGACCGCGCCGCCGAGCTCGCAGCCCACCACGTCGGTGTTGGTGTAGGGCCGGAAGTACGGGGTGTGGCAGGCGGCCTGGAGGCGCTGGGCGACCGCTTCGGAGGTGCAGGCGACCACGGCGGCGGCCGGCATCCGGGCGGCGATCTCCCGCGCGAGGTTGGGCCCCGTGACGACGGCGACACGGTCCGGGCCGACCTTGGCGACGTCCTCGATCACTTCGCTCATCCGCATGGCGGAGCCGAGTTCGACGCCCTTCATGAGGGAGACGAGCACGGTGTCCGGCTCCAGCAGCGAGACCCAGTCGGCGAGGTTGGCGCGCAGGGTCTGGGAGGGCACCGCGAGCACGGTGAAGTCGGCGTCGCGCGCGGCCTCGGCGGCGTCGGTGGTGGCCCGCAGATTCCCGGGGAGCTCGACGCCCGGCAGGTAGTCCGGGTTCATGTGCGTGGAGTTGACCGCTTCGGCGAGTTCCGCGCGGCGCCCCCAGAGGGTGACCTCGCACCCCGCGTCGGCGAGCACCATGCCGAAGGCCGTGCCCCACGACCCGGACCCGAAGACGGCCGCCTTGACGGGCTTGCTCACGTGCCCTGCCCCTCTTCGCGCTCCGTCCGCACCGGCGCCGCCCCCGCGGTGTCGGCCGGGGCCTGGGCGTCCGCCCGTACCTGCGCCTGGGCCTTCTCCTGGGCCGCGGTCCGCCGGCGCTGCTCGATCCGCACCTGACGGGGGTCGTAGGGCGTCTCGGGCGCCTTCTCGCCGCGGATCTCCTCCAGCAGCCGGGTCACGGCGGCCATGATGACCTCGGTGGCCTCTTTGAGGAGGTCCGGGCTCATCTCCTTGCCGTAGAAGCGCGAGAGGTCCACCGGGGGTCCCGCGAGCACGTGGTGGGTCTTGCGCGGAAGGAGGTGGGGCTTCTTGGCGTACGGCGGGAGCAGTTCGTTGGCGCCCCACTGGGCGACCGGGATCACCGGGCACCGGGTCTGCAGGGCGACCCGCGCGGCGCCGGTCTTGCCGGTCATCGGCCAGCCGTCGGGGTCGCGCGTGAGGGTGCCCTCGGGGTAGAACGCGACGCACTCGCCGCGCTCCACGGCGTCGATCGCGGCCCGGAAGGCGCTCAGCGCGTCGGTGCTCTCGCGGTAGACGGGGATCTGCCCGGTGCCGCGCATCGCGGCCCCCACGAACCCCTTGCGGAAAAGCCCGGCCTTCGCCAGGAATCGCGGAACGCGCCCGGTGTTGTACTGATAGTGGGCATACGCGAACGGGTCCACATGCGAATTGTGGTTCACCGCGGTGATAAATCCGCCCTCGGCCGGAATGTTCTCCATCCCACGCCAGTCCCGCTTGATCAGAACCACGAGCGGCGGTTTGCAGAGAACCGCTGCGAAGCGGTACCAGAAGCCGATTCTGCGGCGGGGCACGCGGGCACCTTCCTCTTTGGGCCTGGGGGGCCGCACAAGTGTCGCCCCAGGCCGCCAGTCTGTCGAGAACACCGTACGCCCCGACGTCCGGACCGCCAGGGCCACCGGGTCACAATGGGCGCGACAAGGCAGGAACGGAGCGCCCGTGCGTTGGACGTTGGTGGTACCTCTCAAACCCCTTGCGCGGGCCAAGAGCAGGCTCTCGGACACCGCCGCCGACGGAGTGCGCCCGGGACTCGCCCTCGCGTTCGCGCAGGACACCGTGGCCGCCGCGCTGGCCTGCGCGGCGGTCCGTGATGTGGCGGTCGTCACGGACGACGTACTGGCCGGGCGGGAACTGGCCGCGCTCGGGGCACGGATCGTCCCGGACGAGCCCGGCGGCGGCCTGAACGCCGCGCTGGCGCACGCGGCGGCCGTCGTGCGCGCCCACCGCCCCGCATGCGCGGTGGCCGCCCTGAACGCCGATCTGCCCGCACTGCGCCCCCTGGAATTGGGCCGGGTACTCGACGCCGCGGCGGAATTCCCGCGCGCTTTTCTCGCCGACGCGGCGGCAATCGGGACCACGCTGCTCGCCGCCTCGCCGGGCCGTGAATTGCGCCCCGCTTTCGGTACGGATTCCCGCGCCCGGCATCGCGCCTCGGGAGCGGTGGAACTCCACCTCTCGGCGGTGGAATCCGTGCGCCAGGACGTCGACACCGGGGACGACCTGCGCGCGGCACTCGCCCTGGGCGTGGGCCCGCGGACGGCCGCGGTGGCGGCGGGGCTCCTCATCCCGGGACAGCCCGGCACCTGAATCCCGGGACGACCCGGTACCGCGACGCCGCGCGCCGCCTCCGGACCGGCCCGCGACGCCGACCGCACCGGCCGGCCCGCGGCTCCCCGGCCTCGGCCGGCGGGCCCGTCCCCGGGTCCGGCCCGTGGATCCGGCTCACGGGCTCCCGGGGTCGCCCCTCGGGGCCGTGCCGGTGCACGAGTGGCCGGGGAGGCCGGCCCCCGCGAGCGGCCTGACACGAGGCCGGTACGGGACGGGGGGGCCGCACCGTACGAGCCGGGGAGGCGCTCCGACGCCGACCCGCAGGCTCCCGGTACCCGGTTCGCGGTGCACGCACCGACACCGCGCCGGTGGGGCCCACCGCGCGACGACCGCGTCCGGGCCCCGGACTCCCTGAGCGCCGCGCCCCGGTACGACCTCCCGGGCCGGCACACACCACCACGCACCGTCCCCGGACGGATCTCCGAGACTCCGCCACCGGCCGCGCGGAGTCCTCACCCGGAACGCGCGACGGCTCCCGCCGACCGTCCCCGTCCCCGGCTCCGCCGCATCACCGCGACCACGACCAACGCCACGGCCGCAAGGCCGTCCGCCCATCACACCCCGGCACTTGGCACCCGGTTCGGCGACCACCCCTCGAACAGTCCGCCACCGGCCACGGACCCGTGGCACCCGACCGGGCCCGAGCGCGGAACCCCGGGGCCCCGCGCGCCAAGACCCCGGGCGACCGGCCACACCCGCCGCCAAGCCCTCGCCCCACCGCGCGGGGACCGCGGTTCCGGTCCGCGCGGCCCGCAAGCGCGGACGCGTCCACGGCCCTTCGGCACCGTGCGGGCCCACGGCCCCCCTCCGTCGGCGTGACCCCGGCTCCCCGCTGCCGCGCCCCCTTCCAGTCCCCCGGTACGCGCCCGCGGTGGGACAACTGCTCGATAAGCTCTCGGCATGCAGGCGACCGCGTACACGTACGACCCCGAGACCCGTAGCGGGCAGGTGCTGCTCGACGACGGCACCCCCGTGCCCTTCGACGGGGCGGCGTTCGACGCCGGCGGGCTGCGGCTGCTGCGCCCCGGGCAGCGCGTACGCATCGAGACCGAGGGCGACGGCGCCGCACGGCGGATCACCCTCGTGACGCTCCAGACCTTCTGACCGGGCCCGCCTGACCGGACCCGGACACGCCGCGGGCCGGGCTCCCCGTGGGAGCCCGGCCCGGCGCGTGTGTTGCCCTGCGCCCCTGCTTCTCAGCGGGCGGTGGCCTTCTTGGCGGTCGTCTTGCGAGCCGTCGACTTCTTGGCGGGGGCCTTCTTGGCCGGGGCCTTCTTGGCGGTGGCCTTCTTCGCCGTCGTCTTCTTCGCCGCGACCTTCTTCGCCGTCGCCGTGGTCTTCTTGGCGGTGGCCTTCTTCGCCGTCGTCTTCTTCGCCGCGGCGGTGGTGGTCTTCTTCGCGGCGGTCTTCTTCACGGCCGCGGTGGTCTTCTTGGCCGTCGCCTTCTTGGCGGTGGTGGCCTTCTTGGCCGCGGCCTTCTTGACGGTGGCCGAGGCGCCGCCCGAGAGGCTGCCCTTCGGGGCCTTCTTGACCGCCACGTCGTTCTTCGGGAGCTTCTTCGAGCCGCTCACCAGGTCCTTGAAGCCCTGACCGGCGCGGAAGCGCGGCACAGAGGTCTTCTTGACCCGAACGCGCTCACCCGTCTGCGGGTTGCGGGCGTAACGAGCCGGACGGTCGACCTTCTCGAAGGAACCGAAGCCGGTGACCGAGACCCGGTCCCCGCCGACAACTGCACGGACGATGGCGTCCAGTACGGCGTCGACCGCGTCGGCGGCCTGCTGACGCCCGCCGACCTTGTCGGCAATCGCTTCTACGAGCTGCGCCTTGTTCACGTCTTCCCCTTCGGAGACATTGCCCGAACGAATGCGTTCAAGCTTTTTCGCACGTTAGGCAGATATATACCGCAAATCAAACACGAAACGGGCTAATCACCCTTGTGCCGCAACGAACTCGGGCTGCAGCGGAGTTCCTCAGCGTTCCCCTTCGAGGAATCGGCCCTCGTCGAGGTCGGTGGTGAACCGCTCCAGCCGCCTTGCCGCATCGGCGAGATCGTGCTTGGCCACGGCCGTAATGACCAGCAGCTTCCGGGTCAGCGCCATCCGTACGCCCTCCGGGACTTGCAGTGCACGCACTCTTGTGTGCGCTTCCTTGAGTTGGCCCGCGACTGCCGTATAGAGCTCGAGTTGGCCGTCGTGTTCCATGCACAGATTGTGCCATCTGGGGCGAGTTGTCGCCTGCCCAGGGGGTAACTGCCGCGCCCCGAGGGGGTCCTGGGCGCCTCCGGGGGCCGCCGGCACAAGATGCGCCTACCCAGGCAATTCCCTTTACAAATCGGGTAGTTGGAGCCTCTCAAGGGGTCGCACGGAGGGCTTCGGAGGGCAGACACAGCTGTACCCCCAACCGTCCACGATTGGGGGTACAGAGGGGTGTTGCGGTGGCTGAAATCAGCTGTGCGAGGGCCGCGCGACGGGGCGCGCCGCGCGGCGGAGGTCAGACCTGGAGCGTCTTCGGCTTGTACGACGGCCGCTTGACCTCGTACTCCGCGATGTCGCCCTCGTTCTGGAGGGTGATGGAGATGTCGTCCAGGCCGTTCAGCAGCCGCCAGCGGGCGTTCTCGTCGAGTTCGAAGGCCGCGGTGATGCCCTCGGCGCGCACCTCGCGGGCCTCCAGGTCGACCGTGATCTCGGCCTGCGGGTCCCGCTCGGTGAGTTCCTGCAGCGCGTCCACGGTCTTCTGCTCCAGAACCACCGTGAGCAGGCCGTTCTTGAGCGAGTTGCCCCGGAAGATGTCGGCGAAGCGGGACGAGACGACGGCCTTGAACCCGTAGTTCTGCAGCGCCCAGACGGCGTGCTCGCGCGAGGAGCCGGTACCGAAGTCGGGGCCGGCGACCAGGACCGTGGCGCCCTTGCGCTCGGGCTGGTTGAGGATGAAGGACGAGTCCTTGCGCCAGGCCTCGAACAGCCCGTCCTCGAAACCGTCCCTGGTCACCTTCTTGAGCCAGTGGGCGGGGATGATCTGGTCGGTGTCGACGTTGCTGCGGCGCAGCGGGACGGCCCGGCCGGTGTGCGTGGTGAATGCTTCCATGGCTTATCGGACTCCAGCGGGCGTACGGGCGTCGGACAGGTCGGCCGGGGAGGCCAGATGGCCCAGCACGGCGGTGGCGGCGGCGACCTGCGGGGAGACCAGGTGCGTACGACCGCCCTTGCCCTGCCTGCCCTCGAAGTTGCGGTTGGAGGTGGACGCGGAGCGCTCACCGGGGGCCAGCTGGTCGGGGTTCATGCCCAGACACATCGAGCAGCCCGCGTGCCGCCATTCCGCGCCGGCCTCCTTGAAGACCACGTCCAGGCCCTCGGAGACGGCCTGGAGGCCGACCCGCGCGGAGCCGGGGACCACCAGCATCCGTACGCCCTCGGCGACTTTGCGGCCCTCGACGATCGCGGCCGCGGCCCGCAGGTCCTCGATGCGGCCGTTGGTGCACGAACCTACGAAGACGGTGTCGACCTCGATGTCGCGCAGCGGCTGTCCGGCGGTCAACCCCATGTATTCCAGGGCCTTTTCGGCGGCCAGGCGCTCCGAAGCGTCTTCGTACGAAGCCGGATCGGGGACGGCCGCCGAAAGCGGCGCGCCCTGGCCGGGGTTGGTGCCCCAGGTGACGAACGGGGCCAGCGAGGGGCCGTCGATGACGACCTCGGCGTCGAAGACCGCGTCCTCGTCCGTCCGCAGCGTCTTCCAGTACGCGACCGCCGCGTCCCAGTCCTCGCCCTCGGGTGCGTGGGCGCGTCCCTTGAGGTAGGCGAAGGTCGTCTCGTCGGGGGCGATCATGCCCGCGCGGGCGCCGGCCTCGATCGACATGTTGCAGATGGTCATCCGGGCCTCCATCGAGAGTTTCTCGATGGCGGAGCCGCGGTATTCCAGGATGTAGCCCTGGCCGCCGCCGGTGCCGATCCTGGCGATGATCGCCAGGATCAGGTCCTTCGCGGTGACGCCGTCGGGCAGCTCGCCGTCGACCGTGATGGCCATGGTCCTGGGGCGGGCCAGCGGCAGCGTCTGGGTGGCCAGCACGTGCTCGACCTGCGAGGTGCCGATGCCGAACGCCAGGGCGCCGAAGGCTCCGTGCGTGGAGGTGTGCGAGTCGCCGCAGACCACGGTGGTGCCCGGCTGGGTCAGGCCCAGCTGCGGTCCCACCACGTGGACGACGCCCTGCTCGACGTCGCCCAGGGAGTGCAGCCGTACACCGAACTCGGCGCAGTTCTTGCGCAGTGTCTCCAGCTGGGCCCGGGAGACCGGGTCCGCGATGGGCTTGTCGATGTCGAGGGTCGGGGTGTTGTGATCCTCGGTGGCGATGGTGAGGTCGAGACGCCGCACCGGGCGCCCCGCCTGACGGAGACCGTCGAAGGCCTGGGGGCTGGTCACCTCGTGCAGCAGGTGCAGATCGATGTAGAGGAGGTCGGGCTCGCCCTCGGCGCGCCGGACGACATGGTCGTCCCAGACCTTCTCCGCGAGTGTCCTACCCATCGCTTTCCCTCCGGCCGGCCTGTGTGGCGCCGGCCCAACTAGAGATTTCCGGGGCGGCAGACGTTCGTACCCCTCGTCCGGACGTCGTCCGCCAGGCCCGTCGGTCCGCGGGCCGCTGTGTCTACCAGGGTGGCGCGTTCCACCGGAAATTGAACTTGCGTTTCACAGAGTGAGACGCGAGTATCGTTTCATGGACAACAGTAGCGGCGTCGGCGTACTGGACAAGGCAGCCCTTGTCCTGAGCGCTCTGGAGTCCGGTCCGGCCACCCTCGCGGGCCTGGTCGCGGCGACCGGACTGGCACGGCCCACGGCACATCGTCTCGCCGTGGCCCTGGAACACCACCGCATGGTGGCGCGTGACATGCAGGGGCGTTTCATCCTCGGCCCCCGCCTCTCCGAGCTGGCCGCGGCCGCCGGCGAGGACCGGCTGCTCGCCACGGCGGGCCCGGTGCTCACGCATCTGCGGGACATCACGGGCGAGAGCGCCCAGCTCTACCGCCGCCAGGGCGACATGCGCATCTGTGTCGCCGCGGCCGAGCGTCTGTCCGGTCTGCGGGACACGGTCCCGGTCGGGTCCACGCTCACCATGAAGGCCGGGTCCTCGGCGCAGATCCTGATGGCCTGGGAGGAGCCGGAGCGGCTGCACCGGGGTCTGCAGGGCGCCCGCTTCACGGCGACGGCGCTGTCGGGCGTACGGCGCCGCGGCTGGGCCCAGTCGATCGGTGAGCGCGAGCCGGGTGTCGCCTCCGTCTCCGCGCCGGTGCGGGGGCCGTCGAACCGCGTGGTGGCCGCCGTCTCGGTCTCCGGGCCGATCGAGCGCCTGACCCGGCACCCGGGCCGCATGCACGCCCAGGCGGTCATCGACGCCGCCGGCCGCCTCTCGGAGGCCCTGCGCCGCGCGGGCTGAGCCGCACCCCGGGTCACGTGGGGGAACGAGCCGGCCTCAACGCCGCGGCAGGCTCACCCCCGGAACCCGCACCACCGACATCCCACTCACGCCCGCAGGGACGCCCGCAGGGGCGCGAGGAGTCGCGCGCACCCGGCCGCGGACTGACCCGCGCGGGCCCATCAACCCGCACCGCCCCCGGCCTCCACCTCCGCCTCCACCCCGGAACCCGCGCTCGGCGCATCCGGTGCACCCGGCGCTCCCATGGGCGCCGCCACCGGCTCCGCCTCCGAAGCCGGCGCGGTCCCCCGGTAGGCGAACCGGTCCGCCCCGCGCCGCCCCCGCTTCTCCACCGGCAGCGACCCGTGCGCCGCGGCCAGCCCGAACGCCGGCATGTCCGCGTAGATCGACTCGTAGGACCCCTCCGGCACGACGTACGTCTCGTGCCAGAGCCCCACATGCCGCCGGAGCCGGCCCGCCCGCTCCTTACGGTTGATGATCGCCCACGCCCGGTGATGGAACATGTCGGGCGAGGAGGCGTACGCGTAGAGCTTCTCCTTGGACTCCCAGTACTGGACGACGTAGTACGTACGCGGGGACGCCGTCAGCAGGACGCGGCCGAGCAGGCCACGGCCCGGCTGCTTCTCCAGTTCCCGCAGCATGCGCAGCATGGCGAGGAACACCGGCACCCACTGGTGCACCGCGTAGAAGTGGTTGACGCGCATGCCGATCAGCAGCACGACGACATCTCCCTCGGCGGCTGCGGTGGTGCGTCCTGCGGTCACGCGGGTGCCGGACATCTCGTCCCCTCCGTCGGCGAGCGGCGCCGCCCCCGGGCGCCATGCTTGGATAGTCGCGCTACCCAAGGAGGGGCGCAAGAGATGCGGCTGGCGGAGTTGAGCGAGCGGAGCGGGGTGTCCACCGCGACGATCAAGTACTACCTGCGGGAAGGGCTGTTGGCCCCCGGCCGTCAGGTCAACGCGACGACGGCGGACTACGCAGAGAGCCATCTGCGCCGGCTGCGGCTGGTGCGGGCCCTGATCCAGGTGGGCCGGGTGCCGGTGGCCACGGCGAGGGAGATCCTCGGGCACGTCGACGACGAGTCCCTGGGCCGGACGATCCGGCTGGGGGCGGCTCTGTGGGCGCTGCCGCAGGAGCCCGAACCGGACGAACAGGACCCGGCCGTCGGGTCGGCGCGCCGCGCGGTGGACCAACTCCTCGCGGATCTGGGCTGGGAGACCGCCCGGGAGCTCGCCCCGCTCTCCCCCGTGCACCGTTCGCTGGTGGCGGCGGTGGCGGCGCTGATCCGGCTCGGCTATTCCTGGAACGCCGAACTCCTGGCACCGTACGCGGAGTTGATGCACCAGGTGGCCATGCGGGACCTGGACCATCTGGAGACGCACGCGTCCGACGCCGAGCGGGTGGAGACCGCGGTCGCCTCGGCCGTGCTCTTCGAGCCGGTGCTGCGGGCGCTGCACCGGCTGGCGCAGGAGGAGGAGTCGGCGCGGCGGTACGGCATCGAGTGAGCGGTGCGTGCGGGCGCGCGCAACCACGGTGCGGCGAGACGGGAAACGGGGCGAGAGACGCGGGCGCCCGGGAACGCCTACGGGCCCCCACCGAAGTGGAGGCCCGCAGAACTCTTGTACCCCCGACCGGATTCGAACCGGCGCTACCGCCTTGAGAGGGCGGCGTGCTAGGCCGCTACACAACGGGGGCCTTGGATCTTGCGCAGATCCGCGCTGGGCTACCAGGACTCGAACCTAGAATGACGGTACCAGAAACCGTAGTGTTGCCAATTACACCATAGCCCATAGTGGTCTAGACCATTAGATGGCTGAGACCAGTACCCCCGACCGGATTCGAACCGGCGCTACTGCCGTGAGAGGGCAGCGTGCTAGGCCGCTACACAACGGGGGCCCTAGCGATCCTGCATGAGAGGCAGCGGGTGCGACCCGGACTGCCTCCCTGGGAAGGATCTGTACCCCCGACCGGATTCGAACCGGCGCTACTGCCGTGAGAGGGCAGCGTGCTAGGCCGCTACACAACGGGGGCTTTGCGGAATCGATCTCCGCGGTGCAGATAAGCTCTGCGAGCTGGCCTACCAGGACTCGAACCTAGACTAACGGAACCAGAAACCGTCGTGCTGCCAATTACACCATAGGCCACTGAAACTCAATCCCCTGTGGGGATCTTGTTTTAGCTTGCGCCTCCGATCCCTGGCCTTTCGGCCCGCTCTCGGCGGCGCAGGAAGAACATTACCCGAAGGTGGACGGCGCTCCAAAACGGGTATCGGCGCCGAGGACCGCGGGGAGTTCGGCCAGCGACGCGATCCGGTGCGGACCCGTCGGCGGGCCCCCGGTGGCGGTGTGAGTGCCGTCACGGTCGACCCAGATCGAGAGCAGGCCCGCCTCGGCGGCGCCCCGTCCGTCGATCTCCGGGTGGTCACCGACGTAGGCCACCCGGTGCGGTGCCAGGCCCAGGGCCTCGCAGGCCGCGTGGAAGGCGGCCGCGGCGGGCTTGGCGACGCCGAGTTCGGCGGCGCACAGGATCGCCTCGAAGCGGTCGTGCACACCGAGGACACGCAGCTTGCGGTCCTGCACGAGAAGGCTGGAGTTCGACAGGACCGCGTGCCGGTGGCTGGCCACGAGCCCGTCGAGGACGGGCAGCACGTCGGGGAAGAGGGACCAGGCGGACTCGTAGTGGGTGACGTAGCGGTCGAACCAGGCGTCGGCCTCGGCATCGCCGAGCGGCTCCCCCAGGAACACCCGCACCCGGTCCCGGCGCTGGCCCTGCCAGTCCGTCTCGCCCGCCGAGAACCGCGCCCACTGCGCGTCGGTGATCTCGCGCCAGCGAGCGAGGGCCTGCTCGACGGTCGTGTCGCCGAGCAGGCCCTCGGCCGCAAGGTGCGCGCGCATTCCGGCCCGGTCCGCGCTCGTGTAGTCGAAGAGCGTGTCGTCGACGTCCCACACCACGGCCTGCACGGTCATGGTCCGACAGTAGCCCCGGGCGCGCCGGGCCGTCCGTCAGTCGACGGTGGTCGTGCCGGTCAGCAGGAGGTCGGGCCCCTGGTGGTCACGGGGCACGGCGGTCAGCTTCCAGGTGTACGACCCCCGGGGCGCCCTTCCCCCGGCCGTGGTCGCGCCGTCCCAGGAGGCGCGCACCGCGGCGGCGGTGGAGGAACCGGTGAGGGTGCGGACGACCGTGCCGGTGGTGCTCGTCAGCTGCAGGGTCCAGGCCGAGGGCTTGCTCAGCTGCCACACCGGCCGCCACGGCTCGGCGACGGTCGGGCCGGGCGCGGCGTCGGTCTGCGCCTCCATCTGGGCGAGCGGCGAGGTGGGGACACCCGCGGTGACGATCGCCACCTCGCCGCGGTCGGTCTGGTACGCGACGTTGCCGCCGAAGCGGTCGGCGGTCCAGCGGCCGGTGTTGCCGCCCGTGTCCCGGTCGGCCGTGGGCAGGACGGCCACCGTGCGGGTGATCGCCGACCCGGCGTGGAAGTCGGTGAGCAGCAGTTCGTGCGTGGTGCGGTTCTCGCGGAGCAGGTAGCCGTCGGCGAGCCGGGCCTGGCCCGCCGGCACGCTGATGGCGCGGCTGGTGGCGCGGTCGTAGACACCCGCGGGTCCGGACGCGCCGCAGCTCCAGTACAGCCAGGCGTCGACGGCCTGGATCTCGCTGGGCGTGCAGGGGGCGCCGGTGGCGACGGTGGCCACGTTCTTCCTGGACTTCAGGTCGTAGGCGACGACGCTGCCCAGGGAGCTGCCCGGTGTCCACAGGCGCTGGCCCCAGACGGCGGCGGCGGTGCGGGTGCGGTCGAGCGCGGTCCCGCCGTCGGCGCCGCGGGGGAAGTCGGCGACCTTCTGCACGCCCGGTGTTCCGCCGTTGTAGAGGACGTAGCGGCCGGTGCCCGTGCCGATGCGTCCGCCGGAGGCGCCGGTGGCCTCGGTCGCGAACGAGTTCGGATCGCGTCCCGTGACGTGGACGGACTCCTTGCCGTCCGCGTCGGTGGACAGGTACGCGAATCCGCCGTCACCGAGTGCCTCGAACTGGGGGCAGGCCACGTCTCCGGCCAGGCACGGCGAGAGGTTCAGCATCGAGGCGCGGTAGGTCTGGGGTCCGGCCGGCCGGCCCGCGGCGTCGAGCTGGACGCCGTGGACGGCGTCGTAGCCGCCCTGGCCGGTGGTGTTGCCGTACATCAGGAGCTCGCCGCCGGAGAGCATCATGCCGCCGACCGTCGCCCGGTCGGCCCCGACGTCGAGCACCGGCGCGGCGGTGGCGCCGGTCTCGGTGGGCGTGACCCGGTAGACGTGCCAGTCGGCGCTGGACGGGCCCGCCGTGGCGAGCAGGCCGCCGTCGAGGGTGGGGGTGTAGCTGCCGCTGGAGCGGTCGATGACCGTGGTCCGTGTGCCGTCGGCGAGGGAGATGCCCACCAGCCGGTAGGTGTCGGGGCTGAACACCACGGACGGGTTGGCGAGCATCAGCTGGTCGCCGACGACGCCCTGGATCTTGTAGTCGCCGTAGGTGGGGACCGGTACGGGGTCGGTGCCCGGTGCCGCGTCCACCCGGGCCACCTTGTTCGCCGCGACCAGCCACCGGTCGTCGAACCTGATCGGCGCGGTGGTGAGGGCGCCGGTGATGTACGAGCGGAAGGTGCCGTCGGCGAGGTCGAGCAGTCCGAGCGTGTCGGCGCCGTCGACGGTGTAGCCGACGGCGAGCCTGCGCACCGAGCCGCCGGTGCGGAACACGCCGTCCGGCGTCGCCCCGGCCGGAAGGCCGGTGACCGGGAGGTCGGTGGTGGTGCCGTCGCCGGCCGCGCGCAGGACGTGCAGGGCGCCGTCCGCGTCCTGGGTGACCACGCTCCAGCCGACGGCGGCCTTGTAGGTCTGCCCCTGTGGCACGGTGAGCGTGACGGTCACCCCGGTGGACTGGTGCTTCTGGGTGACGGTGCCGACGCCCGTGGTGGTGACCACGTCGGTGCCGGTGGCCAGGTCGTCCGGGCCGGCGTGCGCGGGCGGTGTGTAATCCGGGTAGTCCGCCCGGAGCGAAGCCGGCGATCCGGTGTCGGGGAGCGTGTAGCGGAAGCCGGAGGCGCCCGCCCAGCCGAAGAGCACCTCGGGGGGCGTGGCCCGGTTCAGCTGGACCGTGGCGACCGGGGTGTCGGCGGCGGGCGCGGCCTGGGCGGGCACCGTCTGCACCGCGCAGGTCAGGGCCACGGCTCCGCCGAGAGCCATCCCGACAAGTCTTCGTGAACGGGTCACGTTCGTCTCCCCTGGAACATGGTGGGCAGACGCGTCCACGCCTGCCCGAACATCCAAAGGGGCTTTGGAGAGCGGGAGTTGACGGGAGGGGTGAACTTCCGGTGACCGCTGGGTGTACAGCGGCGGGGCGGTGTCCGAACCGGACACCGCCCCGCTGTCACCGTGCTGTGGGTCCGCCGCGGCGCGCGCGGCGGGGCGCTACGACGCCGTGAGCCTCGCCAACGCGGCGTCGACCCGCGCCAGCGCCTTCTCCCTGCCCAGGATCTGCAGGGACTCGAAAAGGGGCAGGCCGATCGTGCGGCCGGTGACGGCGACCCGGACCGGGGCCTGGGCCTTGCCGAGCTTGAGGCCGTGCTCCTCGCCGGCGGCCAGGACGGCCTCCTTGAGGGAGTCCGGGGAGAACCAGTCGGCGGCGTCCAGCTTCTCGCGGGCCGTCCGCAGGAGCGCGTCCGAGCCCTCCTTCATCGCCTTCGCCCAGGAGGCCTCGTCGTGGGCCGGCTCCGGGAGGAACAGGAAGTCCACGTTGTCCGTGATCTCGGAGAGGACCTTCAGGCGGGACTGCGCGTGCGGGGCGATCGCCTGCCACTTCGCGTCGTCGAAGTCCTCCGGCGCCCAGGGGGCGAAGGGGGCCTTCAGCCAGGGGGCGCAGCGTTCCGTGAAGTCCTTCACGTCGAGCAGCCGGATGTGGTCGGCGTTGATCGCCTCGGCCTTCTTGAGGTCGAAGCGGGCCGGGTTCGGGTTCACGTCCGTGACGTCGAAGGCGGCGACCATCTCGTCGACGGAGAAGATGTCGCGGTCCGCGGCGAGCGACCAGCCAAGCAGGGAGAGGTAGTTGAGCAGTCCCTCGGGCAGGAAGCCGCGCTCCCGGTAGAGGTTGAGCGAGGACTCCGGGTCGCGCTTGGACAGCTTCTTGTTGCCCTCGCCCATGACGTACGGGAGGTGGCCGAAGGCGGGGGTCGTCTTGGCGATGCCCAGCTCGGTCAGCGCCTTGTAGAGGGCGATCTGCCGCGGGGTGGAGGAGAGCAGGTCCTCGCCGCGCAGGACGTGGGTGATCTCCATCAGGGCGTCGTCGACGGGGTTGACGAGCGTGTACAGGGGCGCGCCGTTGGCTCGCACGATCCCGTAGTCGGGCACGTTCTCCGGGAGGTACGTGATCTCGCCGCGGACCAGGTCCGTGAAGGTGATCGTCTCGTCGGGCATCCGGAAGCGGACGATCGGCGTGCGGCCCTCCGCCTCGTACGCGGCCTTCCGCTCGGCGGAGAGGTCACGGCAGTGGCCGTCGTAACCGGAGGGCTTGCCCGCGGCGCGGGCGGCGTCGCGCCGGGCGTCGAGTTCCTCGGTGGAGCAGTAGCAGTGGTACGCGTGGCCGGCGTCCAGCAGCTTCCGGGCGACGTCCTTGTAGAGGTCCATCCGCTGCGACTGGCGGTAGGGCGCGTGCGGTCCGCCGACCTCGGGGCCCTCGTCCCAGTCGAAGCCCAGCCAGCGCATCGCGTCGAGCAGCTGGCCGTACGACTCCTCGGAGTCGCGGGCCGCGTCGGTGTCCTCGATGCGGAAGACCAGGGTGCCCTCGTTGTGCCGGGCGAACGCCCAGTTGAACAGGGCGGTGCGAACCAGCCCGACATGGGGGTTGCCGGTCGGGGAGGGACAGAAACGTACACGGACGTTAGCCACGCTTGATCACCTTGTTGGTGAGAGTGCCGATGCCTTCGATGGTGACGGCGACCTCGTCGCCGACGTTCAGGGGGCCGACGCCGGCCGGGGTGCCGGTGAGGATCACGTCGCCGGGGAGCAGCGTCATGGCCTCGGTGATGTTGACGATGAGGTCCTCGACGGAGTGGGTCATCTCACTGGTGCGGCCGAGCTGGCGCTGCTGCCCGTTGACCGTGCACTGGATGGTGAGGCCCTCGGAGACGGCGGCGAGATCCAGGTCCGTCTCCACCCAGGGGCCGAGCGGACAGGAGTTGTCGAAGCCCTTGGCCCGTGCCCACTGCTTCTCGCGCTTCTGGACGTCGCGCGCGGTGATGTCGTTGGCGCAGGTGTAGCCGAGGATGACGTCCTTCACCCGCTCGCGCGGGACCTCGCGGCACATCCGGCCGATGACCACGGCGAGCTCGGCCTCGTGGTGCAGCTCGCTGGAGAAGGAGGGGTAGTGGATGTCGTCGCCGGGGCCGATCACCGAGGTCGAGGGCTTGAAGAAGGCGAACGGGGCGTCGGGCACCTCGTTGCCCAGCTCCTTCGCGTGCTCCGCGTAGTTGCGGCCGAAGGCCACGACCTTGTTCGGGAGCACCGGCGGCAGGAGCCGGACCTTGCCGAGCGGGACCTTCGTGCCGGAGAGCTCGAAGTCCGCGAACGGGATGCCCTTGATGATGTCGAGGACGAGCTCGTCCGGCTTGTCGCCCTCGACCGCGCCGAACGCGACGTTGCCGTCGATGGAGAACCTGGCGATGCGCACGGGATCCTTGCGCCCCTCACTGAGCTGGCTGGAGTCTGACGCCCCAGGCTAACGCGGGGAGGGGGCCGCGCCCCGCGCATATACGTCGGCGCGGTGAGCGGGCGGCGGCCGGCGGCCGTACTACTCGGCGACAGAGGCGGCGACCGGGGCCTCCATGAGGATGGTGCGACGCGGGTTGGCGGTCTGGGCGGGGAGGTCGATCGAGTGCTCCGGCTGCTCCTGCGCCTGCAGCGCGTCGGCGTCCTCGAGGTGCGCCAGCGTGGTGCGTCGCGGGTTGGCTATGTTGCGGAACATCATCGTCGTCTTCACTGTGGTGTTCGACCTCGTCAGAGCGGGCGCCGGGGGGACTCAAGAGCCGCCGCGTCGGCGCGGGTTGTCGGATTTGCCATCCCTGTAAAGCGCCAGGCTAAACATGCGATTCCCGGTAGAAGCCGTGAAGACCTCATGATCGGCGTGTGAGTTTGCTCACTAGGCGGCTGGCAAACCGGTCAATTCAGGCCGCCCGTCCGTCGCTTCGAATCGGACATTGCTCCACTGAACCCAACATTCCGCTCCTGATCATGGCGACTGGGACACCCCGTCGACCTCACTGGATCGTAGGGATAAGACCGGAATGTACGAGATCACTTTCTACGTGTCGTGACCTTTCCCTCACAAGCTGTCACGGTGGTCACAGCCTGGTACATGGGCCTTGTTGGAGATCCTGCACTGTGCTGGAATTCCACGGACCGCCGCGGGATCGAACCGGCGCGCAGGAGGCGCGACTCAGCGCCGAGTGGCGGCGGGGAGGGGGAGCAGCGCCGGTCACTCACGACCACACCAGGGGGCGCGTCTGCGCCCCTGAACGACGCCGACACCGTCCCGCCGTTTGCGCGGAGGGGCGCCTGGTCCAGAGGTTGCGACGCTAGTGCAGGGACGTTTCAAGAGGGATGGCAGCGCTCCGGCGGAGCCGGAGCCGCACGGCGGGACCGACCGCGGTTCCTCGCCCCAGCACGCCCAGAACCCGGGACAATCAGAGCTCGGCGGTGGTGAGCGCTCCGCGCGCCCCGGTGCCGCGGCTCCCGAGACCCCACCGGTGAAGCCGAAGGCCCCTCCGGGCCCCGGCTCCCGCGTGGCACTGCGCAACTGGCGCATCTCCACGCGCCTGGTGTCGCTGCTCGCTCTCCCCGTGGTCGCCGCGACCACGCTGGGCGCGCTGCGCATCAACCAGTCCATGGACGACATCCAGCAGCTCGACAACATGAAGCTGCTGACGGACATGACCAAGCAGGCGACCGAGCTCGCCGTGGCGCTCCAGCAGGAGCGCGACGGGTCGGCGGGTCCGCTGTCGCAGGGGGTCAAGCCCGACAAGTACGAGATCACGTCGGTCCGCAGCGCCACGGACCGCGCCAAGGCGCAGTTCCTCTCCGGTACCCAGGAGATAGACGACGCCAGCGCGAGCGGCCAGCTCTCCGGTGTCCGCGACAGCCTCGTCGCCATCGCCGGCGAGCTGAACAAGCTCGGCACCATCCGCAACTCGGCCTACAGCGACCCGCTGAACTCCTCGCAGACGGTCGACGGTTACCACCGGCTCATCACCGAACTGATCAACCTCTCCCAGGACATGGCGGAGGCGACCAGCAACCCGGAGATGATCCAGCGCACCCGCGCCCTGTCGGCCTTCTCCTCGGCCAAGGAGTACGCCTCCATCCAGCGCGCGATCATCGCCGCCGCGCTGCCGGCCAAGCCCGACCGGTTCGGCAAGCTCTCCGAGAACGACCGGCTGTACGCGACCTCGGCGCAGGACAGCGAGGCCTCGGAGCGCACCAGCTTCGCGAGCATCTACGGCGCCGGCGCCGAGAAGCTCACCGAGACGATCGACCAGGGCAACCCGACCATCCAGGCGGCGGACCAGTACTCCAAGCGCGTACTGGACTCGACGGGCGGTCTGAGCACCCAGGACAAGAAGTCGTCCAAGGACTGGTTCGACGCCGACACCACCAAGATCGACACGATGTCGAGGATCGAGATCACGCTGCTCGGCGAGATGACGCAGAAGTCCCGTGAGCTGAAGAACGCCTCCCAGCAGGAAGCGATCATCTCGGGTGCGCTGATCCTCCTCGTCCTCGGTGTCTCCCTCGTCGGCGCCTTCGTCGTGGCCCGGTCCATGATCCGCTCGCTGCGCCGTCTGCAGGACACCGCGACCCGGGTCGCCCAGGACCGCCTGCCCGAGCTGGTCAAGCAGCTCTCGGAGTCGGACCCGCAGGACGTCGACACCTCCGTCGAGTCGGTCGGTGTGCACTCCCGGGACGAGATCGGCAAGGTGGCCGCGGCCTTCGACGACGTACACCGCGAGGCCGTCCGCCTCGCCGCCGAGCAGGCCCTTCTGCGAGGCAACGTCAACGCGATGTTCACCAACCTCTCGCGCCGTTCCCAGGGCCTCATCCAGCGTCAGCTCTCGCTCATCTCCGAACTGGAGTCCCGCGAGGCCGACCCGGACCAGCTGTCCTCGCTCTTCAAGCTCGACCACCTCGCGACCCGCATGCGCCGTAACGGTGAGAACCTCCTCGTTCTCGCCGGTGAAGAGCCCGGCCGCCGCTGGACCCGTCCGGTCCCGCTGGTCGACGTGCTCCGCGCCGCGGCCTCCGAGGTGGAGCAGTACGAGCGCATCGAGCTGGCCTCGGTCCCCACGACCCAGGTCGCCGGCCGGGTCGTCAACGACCTCGTGCACCTGCTCGCCGAGCTCCTCGAGAACGCCACCTCGTTCTCCTCCCCGCAGACCAAGGTCAAGGTCACCGGTCACGCCCTGCCCGACGGCCGGGTGCTGATCGAGATCCACGACACCGGTATCGGCCTGTCCCCCGAGGACCTCGCCGCGATCAACGAGCGGCTCGCCTCGCCGCCCACCGTGGACGTCTCCGTCTCCCGGCGCATGGGCCTCTTCGTGGTCGGTCGTCTGTCCCAGCGTCACGGCATCCGCATCCAGCTGCGTCCCTCGGACTCCGGCGGCACCACCGCGCTCGTCATGCTCCCCGTCGATGTCGCCCAGGGCGGCAAGAAGGCTCCGGGCAAGCCGGGCCAGGGCGCTCCGTCGTCCGGCGGTCCGGCCGCCGCGCAGGCCTCGGCCGGTGTGGCCGCGGCCCGCCGCTCGGGTGGCCAGGGCGGTCCGTCCCTCGGTGCGGGTGCGCCCGCCGCCGGCGGCGGTCTGCTCGGCGGCGCTCCGCAGCGCGGCCAGGTAGGCGCCGGACAGGGTCCGCGGGCCGCGCTTCCCGGCAGCGGTCAGCCGGGTGCTCCGGGAGGAGCCCGCGGGCCGCAGGGTCCGGGCAGCCCCCAGCAGGGCAGGCCGGCCCCGGCCGGTGCCGGCGCGAATGTCTTCGGCCAGAACCCTCCCGCCGCCTCGCAGGGCCCCGCGGCCGGTGCCCCCCAGGGCTTCGGCGACGGACCCGGCACCCGCCAGGGCTTCAACTTCGGTGACAGCGCCCCCGCGGCGACTCCTCCGCAGCAGCAGCCCCAGGGCAACAAGGGCGGCGGACGTCGCCGCCCGCAGCTGCCGGGACGCGGTGGTCCGCGTGCCGAGCTGCCCGGCGGCAGCCCGCAGCAGTCCCGGCCGAGCTGGAGCGACGAGAACGCGCAGCCGCCCGTGCCGCGCGCCTCGCTGGACTCCCCGCGCGGTCACGAGGAGACGGACGTCACCTCGCGCATGCCGCGCGTCGACGACCGGCAGGGCCCGGCCTCGACCTCGGAGATGCCCCGCATCGACGACCGTCACGGCCCCGCCTCGACCTCCGAGTTCGCCCGTCCCGACTTCGACGCCCCGCGCCCCGGTGCGGGTGCGCCGCAGAACGGCGGCCAGGCCTACGGCCAGAACACCGGCCAGAACACCGGCCAGTTCGTGCGACCGGACGTCTACGGCAACGCGACCGCGAACCCCGCCTCCACGGGTCAGTTCGCGAACCAGGGTTACGGCAACGGCCAGGGCCCCGCGTCCACCGGCCAGTTCGCCGCCCCCGGTTACGGCAACCCGCAGGACCCCTCGTCCACCGGCCAGTTCGCGCGGCCCGGTTACGGCAACGGCCAGGACCCTTCGTCCACCGGCCAGTTCGCCGCCCCGGGCTACGGCAACGGCCAGGATCCCTCGTCCACCGGCCAGTACGAGCGACCGCAGCAGCGGCCCGCGCGTACTCAGGAGCCGGAGGCGCTGCCGCCGGCCTCCGGTCCCGGTGACGGACGTACGCCGCTGTACGACACGCTGGAGACCAACTGGTTCCACGGTCAGGCGAACGGCTCCCAGAACGGAGCGCACAACGGCGTTCCGAACGGCGTTCAGAACAACGGCCAGAACTCGGGCCAGAACGGCGTCCAGAACGGCGCGTACACCAACGGCTCGCAGCCTCCCCAGCAGCAGCCCCAGGCTCCCGTCGCCCCCCAGCGGGCCGCCACCCCACAGGCCTCCGCCTCCTGGCGGACCTCTCCGAACGACGATCTCGGCCGACAGGCCGAGCGCGTCCGTCAACCGTCGGCGGGCGGGGTCACCACCTCCGGCCTGCCGCGCCGGGTACCGCGTGCCAACCTCGTCGCGGGTACGGCACAGCAGCAACAGCACCAAACAGGTCCGCAGGTCTCCCGTGCGCCCGATGACGTACGCGGCCGGCTGACCAATCTCCGTCGGGGCATTCAGCAGGGTCGCCAGGCCGGTACCGGCCAGACCGGCAGCTTCCCCAGCCCCACTCACCAGCAGGAGCGTTAGTTGAGCCCGATGAGCCAGGCCGCACAGAATCTGAACTGGTTGATCACCAACTTCGTGGACAACACCCCCGGGGTGTCCCACACCGTCGTCGTGTCCGCCGACGGGCTCCTTCTGGCGATGTCCGAAGGATTCCCGCGCGACCGCGCCGACCAGCTGGCGGCCGTCGCCTCCGGGCTGACCTCACTGACCGCCGGGGCCTCCCGGATCTTCGAGGGCGGCACGGTGGCCCAGACGGTCGTCGAGATGGAGCGCGGCTTCCTCTTCCTCATGTCCGTCTCGGACGGATCGTCCCTGGCAGTCCTCTCCCACCCCGAGTGCGACATCGGCCTCGTCGGCTACGAGATGGCACTGCTCGTCGACCGGGCGGGTGCCGTACTCACTCCGGACCTGCGCGCCGAACTCCAGGGAAGTCTGCTCCACTGACGGGTCCTGGTTCTACCGACTGCACGAAATCACCGTCCGGCCGCCACAATCCCCCCACCGGCCCCAACAGACGGCTCGACTGACCGACCTGCTGTCCCGCCCGGAGGATTCATGACCCCGCCCACCGCCTCTCATGATCCGTACGCTGAGCCGTACGGGGACGAGGGCGACCAGCCGCTGGTACGTCCGTACGCGATGACCGGCGGCCGGACCCGGCCGCGGTACCAACTCGCCATCGAGGCACTGATCAGCACGACGGCCGACCCCACGCAGCTGATGGGGCTGCTCCCGGAGCACCAGCGGATCTGCCACCTGTGCCGTGAGGTCAAGTCGGTGGCCGAGGTGTCGGCCCTCCTGTCCATGCCGCTCGGCGTGGCCAGGATCCTCGTCGCGGACCTCGCGGAGGCCGGACTCGTCGCCATCCACCAGCCTGGCGGCGATGAGAACAACGGCGGCGCGCCGGACGTGACTTTGCTCGAAAGGGTGCTCAGTGGACTTCGCAAGCTCTGACGGAGGTCGGGCGACCACCTCCGCGAAGATCGTGGTGGCGGGCGGCTTCGGCGTGGGCAAGACCACGTTCGTCGGCGCCGTCTCGGAGATCAACCCGCTGCGCACCGAGGCCGTCATGACGTCCGCGTCCGCGGGCATCGACGACCTCACGCACACCGGAGACAAGACGACCACCACCGTCGCCATGGACTTCGGCCGCATCACCCTGGACCAGGACCTGATCCTGTACCTCTTCGGTACGCCCGGTCAGGACCGCTTCTGGTTCATGTGGGACGACCTGGTCCGCGGCGCCATCGGCGCCGTGGTGCTGGTGGACACCCGCCGCCTCGCCGACTGCTTCCCCGCGGTCGACTACTTCGAGAACTCCGGGCTGCCTTTCGTCATCGCCCTCAACGGCTTCGACGGACACCAGCCCTACAACCCCGAGGAAGTGCGCGAGGCGCTGCAGATCGGCCCGGACGCCCCGATCATCACGACGGACGCCCGGCACCGCGCGGACGCCAAGAGCGCGCTCATCACCCTGGTCGAGCACGCCCTCATGGCCCGCCTGCGCTGATACCCAAGTCGACAGGCCCATAAGGAAGTTGTCGTAGGCATATGGGAGCCGGCTGTGTCGTTTGACACGGCCGGCCACAGTGTTCATAACGTTTCGACATGGAATTCGATGGGCACCAACACGCATCGCGGTCACCCGGTGCCGCTGCGCTCATAAAAGCCCCGTCTTTTGACGGGGCTCGCTCTTTATGACCGTTTTATCTGGGGGATGCATCACTCGGAACCATCGGTTCCGAGTGTTTGGAAGGGCGCTGCCTGACGTGCTGGAATGCGCTGAACTGCCCAGTAGTCAAGGGCGCTGGAGACACCGCGGCACAACGTAGGTGCCGACGCCGAGAGGTTGTTGGTCGAGTGAGGCGAAGCAAGAACGGTCCCGAGCCGTCGGCACGGGGCAACTTCACCCCGCCGCCGCGCGGAGCGGCGCCCGCACAGGTGCCTGTTCCGGAGCCCGTGCCGGCGCCCGCGCCGAGCGGCGGTCGTCTGTCCCCCCGCAACTGGCGCGTACCCACCAGGCTGAACGCGATCCTGCTCATACCCGTGGTCGTCGGCCTCGTGATGGGCGGCTTCCAGGTGAAGAGCTCGATCAACACCTGGCAGCAGGCCCAGGACGCGGAGAAGACGGCCCGTCTGGTGCAGGCCGCGCTGGCCTACGGCGACAAGCTCTTCGTCGAGCGTGACGTCACCGCCCAGCCGCTGCTGGAGAACAAGAACGGCAAGGGCGCCAGCGACCCCGTGGTCGTCAAGGCCTACAAGGAGACGGACCAGGCCGCCGTCGTCTTCGACCAGGCCGCCCAGAACATGCCGAAGACGCCGGGACTGGAGCGTCGGCTCGCCAACTTCCGCAAGGTGGAGCCCGGACTGGCCACTCTGCGCAAGGTCGCCTACACGGCCAAGGCCGAGACCGGACCGAACCCGGGCGTGCAGACCGAGCAGGGTTACCTCAATATCCAGCACCCGCTGATGGAGTTCGCCAACGAGCTCGGTCTGGGCACCGGAAACATCACCAGTTACGGCCGTACGGTCTACGCGATCTCGCTCTCCAAGGCCGCCCTGTCCCTCGAGCGGTCCATCGGCATGCACCTCCTGGTCAAGCCAGGGCCGGGCCTGGGCACTCTCACCACCCAGCGCACCGCTCTCTCCTCGTTCGCGTACCTGGAGGGCATCGCCGTCGAGGAGTACCTCGGCGGTGGCACCGAGGCCGACGCCGCCAAGCTGGACGCGCTGAAGAAGCAGATCCCGGCCGAGCTGAAGAGCCAGGCCACCGAGGCCGCGACCGCCGCCGCGGCCCAGGGTGAGAAGTACGTCCCCCCGCCGGGTGACATGCTCGCGCGGGTCGTCAGCCTGAAGTCGCCGCTCGACTCCGACCGCGCCGCGCTGGCCGCGGCCGGCGTCACCCCGCAGAACTGGTGGGCGGTCAACACCGCCAAGTACAACGGCTACCGGCAGATCGAGTCGGACCTCGCCGACAAGGCGGTGGCCGAGGCCGCCGACATCGCCGACAACGCCAAGACCGACGCGCTCATCACCGGTGGCGCCGTCGTGCTCGCCCTGCTCTTCGCGTTCATCCTGGCCGGCATGGTGGCCCGCCAGATGAGCCGCTCGATGCGCCAGCTGCGCAACGCGGCGTTCGGAGTCGCCGAGCAGCGGCTGCCGATGCTGGTCGACCAGCTCTCGCGCACCGACCCGGGCCGCGTCGACACCCGCGTGCAGCCCATCCCGATCACCACCACGGACGAGATCGGCGAGGTCGCCCGCGCCTTCGACCAGGTCCACCGCGAGGCCGTCCGGCTCGCCGCCGAGCAGGCCCTCCTCCGCGGCAACATCAACGCGATCTTCACCAACCTGTCGCGCCGCAACCAGTCGCTGATCGAGGGCCAGCTGACCCTGATCACCGACCTGGAGAACAACGAGGCCGACCCGGACCAGCTGGAGAACCTCTTCCGCCTGGACCACCTCGCCACCCGTATGCGCCGCAACGGCGAGAACCTCCTCGTCCTCGCCGGCGAGGAGCCCGGCCGCCGCTGGGACCAGCCGGTGCCCCTCGTGGACGTCCTGCGCGCCGCCTCCTCCGAGGTGGAGCAGTACGAGCGCATCGAGCTCTCCGGCGTCCCGGAGGCCGAGATCCACGGCCGCGCCGTGACCGACCTCGTGCACCTGCTCGCCGAGCTGCTGGAGAACGCCACCACGTTCTCCTCCCCGCAGACCAAGGTGCGTGTCACCGCGACCCGTCTCCCGGACGGCCGTGTGATGGTCGAGATCCACGACAAGGGCATCGGCCTCACCGCCGAGGACTTCGCGGACATCAACCACAAGCTGGCCAACCCGCCGACCGTGGACGCCGCGATCTCCCAGCGCATGGGCCTGTTCGTGGTCGGCCGGCTCTCCGACCGGCACGGCATCCGCGTCCAGCTGCGTCCCTCCGGCGAGCAGGCCGGAACGACCTCCCTGGTCATGCTCCCCGACGCCATCACCCACGGTGGTGGAGGCGAACAGCAGGTGCAGCGCGACGAGTTCACCGTCTCGCAGATCATCCCGGAGCAGCAGTCCTTCCAGGCGGAGTCCTTCCAGGCACAGTCCTCGCGGACCGCCGCGGAACTCGGCTTCGACGACAGCCGCTACACCGAAGTCCCGGACGACATACGCGAGTTGGACCCGGTCGGCCGTTCCCTCGTCCGTGAGGAGCGCCGCGCCGCCCTGGAGGCCCAGACGACGGGCCAGCCGGACGCCCTGGAAACCGGGCAGTACCCGGAGGAGTTCAACGCCGCGCAGCCCGGCTACGACGGCGCCGAGCCGTCCTTCGAGGGCGGCCGGCCCGCGTACGGCGACGGGCAGAGCGGCTACGAGGAGCAGCCGGCCGCGTACGACCAGCAGTCGTCGTACGCGGCACCGCAGCAGCCGGCGTACGACGAGACGTACTTCCCGGCGAACGGCGGCTACCCGGAGCCCGGATACCCGGAGCAGACCCGGGAGGAGCCCGCGGAGGCGCGCGGCGCCGCCCCGGAGACCTTCGCCGGGTTCGAGGAGCCGTCCTACCAGGACGACTGGCCGCAGCCGGACACGTACCGCAACGACTACGGGTCCGGGTACGCTCCGGAGGCGGAATCCGCGCAGGTCGCTGACGCGGGTGAGCAGGAGCGCGTAGGCTTCGGACGTCCGGGACCTGCCCCTTCGTCCGCTCACCAGCTGACCGACGCCGGACTGCCGCGACGCGGAGCCGCCGCGAGCGGGGCGAACGGCCGGCGCCCTGCGGACCCGGGCGCCCAGGGTGGTCAGACACCGCCCGCGGCCACCGCGGGCAACGGCGAGGGCGACGACTGGCGTTCGTCCAACGACGACCGCTGGCAGCGTGCCGAGCAGCTCAAGAAGCCCAAGGCGGGCGGGGTCACCTCGTCCGGGCTGCCGCGTCGGGTCCCCAAGGCCAACCTGGTCGAGGGAACCGCGGAATCGACCCCGCAGGGTGGCCCCCAGGTCTCCCGCGCTCCCGAGGACATCCGGGGCAGGCTCAGCAACCTGCGCCGCGGCGTGCAGCAGGGGCGCAATGCCAGTAGTGACACGAACGGTCAGGGCTTCGGTTCTGACAGCACCTACAACCAGGAGCGTTAGTGTGAGCCCGATGAGCCAGGCGGCGCAGAACCTGAACTGGTTGATCACCAACTTCGTGGACAACACCCCCGGGGTGTCCCACACGGTGGTGGTCTCCGCCGACGGACTCCTTCTGGCGATGTCCGAAGGCTTTCCCCGTGACCGCGCCGACCAGCTGGCGGCTGTCGCGTCCGGTCTGACCTCGCTGACCGCGGGCGCGTCCCGCATCTTCGAGGGTGGCAGCGTGAACCAGACGGTTGTGGAGATGGAGCGAGGATTCCTCTTCATCATGTCCGTTTCCGATGGTTCGTCGCTCGCGGTCCTTGCACATCCCGAAGCGGACATCGGTCTCATCGGGTACGAGATGGCCCTTCTGGTGGACCGAGCGGGTACGGTCCTGACACCGGATCTGCGAGCGGAGCTCCAAGGGAGCCTTCTCAACTAACAGTCAGACCGTGCGTTTTGGCGTCCCGGGGCCGTAAGGTTTCGGGACGCGGTCCCACACGGATGGGTGCCAGGCACAGTCGGAGGAGGAGAAAGTGGTAACACCCCCAGGCGGTTCGTCTTCGGGCAACTGGTCGTACGGCCCCGGCCAGGGGCAGGGCCAGGGTGAGGGTTCGCAGAACCCGAACCGCTACAACTTCCCCTCCGCACCGAGCCACCGGCGCCAGCAGCCGTACACGCCGCAGGGCCCCGGCCCCTCGCCGTACGACCAGCCCCCGGCGCCGCGCATCCAGCCCGTGCAGCCGCAGCGACGCACACCGGAGGCGGCGCCCGCGGGTTCGTCGAACAATCCTCTGGTCCGCCCCTACGCCATGACGGGCGGCCGCACCAGGCCTCGTTACCAGCTCGCCATCGAGGCGCTGGTGCACACCACCGCACAACCGCACCAGATGCAGGGCCAGTTGCCCGAGCATCAGCGGATCTGCAATCTCTGCCGGGAGATCAAGTCGGTGGCCGAGATCTCGGCCCTGCTGACCATCCCTCTCGGCGTGGCCAGGATTCTCGTCGCCGACTTGGCGGAGGCGGGCCTGGTCGCCATCCATCAGCCGGGCGGCGACGAAAACGCCGGCGGCCAGCCAGACGTGACTTTGCTCGAAAGGGTGCTCAGTGGACTTCGCAAGCTCTAGCGGAGGGCCTTCCCGCTCCACCACGTCCGCGAAGATCGTGGTGGCGGGCGGCTTCGGCGTGGGCAAGACCACGTTCGTCGGCGCCGTCTCGGAGATCAACCCGCTGCGCACCGAGGCCGTCATGACGTCCGCGTCCGCGGGCATCGACGACCTCACGCACACCGGAGACAAGACGACCACCACCGTCGCCATGGACTTCGGCCGCATCACCCTGGACCAGGACCTGATCCTGTACCTCTTCGGTACGCCCGGTCAGGACCGCTTCTGGTTCATGTGGGACGACCTGGTCCGCGGCGCCATCGGCGCGATCGTCCTGGTCGACACCCGCCGCCTCGCCGACTGCTTCCCCGCGGTCGACTACTTCGAGAACTCCGGACTGCCCTTCGTCATCGCCCTCAACGGGTTCGACGGCAATCAGCCGTACAACCCGGACGAGGTCCGCGAGGCGCTGCAGATCGGCCCGGACGCCCCGATCATCACGACGGACGCCCGGCACCGCGCGGACGCCAAGAGCGCGCTCATCACCCTGGTCGAGCACGCCCTCATGGCCCGCCTGCGGTAGCCGCTCCGCGCGACGAACGCCGACGGAGGGCGTCTTTCCCCCACGAGCGGGAGAGACGCCCTCCGTCATGTCCCGGGGCCCGCACGGTGAGCCTCCGGCCCTTCCCGCCCCCTCTCCCCGGGGGTCCCCCCCGCCGGGGCTTCCGAACCGACCGGACCTCATGGCCGCCGGCGCTCTACGGCGGTCCGGACCTCCCGCGGCACCGGACGTCACGGCCACCGCGACTTCCGAACCGACCGGACCTTCCGACCGCGGGGACTCCACGACCGCTGGCGCTCCGCGGCCGTCCGGACCTCCCGCGACGCCGGACCTCCCGGCCACCGGGACCTCACGGCCGCCGGAATTTCCACGGCGCCAGGACTTTCACGGGGGCATGCCTTCCGCGGCGCCGTGCTTTCCCTGCGGCACGGATTCAGCGCGGCGCCTTTTCGCCGCAGGCACGCCTGGGACGCGGGCAGACCCGCGGCGCGGCGACACGGTGCGGTCAGGCGTGGGGTCCTGGTGGAGGTGCTTCCCTCCGGGCGGGAAGCCACGCGCCGGGCCGCTTCTCACGGCTGGGGGCCGCTCCTCGAACGCTTCTCCCCGCTGGGAGGCCTCGACCCGGGGTCGTTCCTCCCAGCAGGAGGTCCGTCCCCGGAGCCCAGCCGCCCCGCCCTCAGTGCCGGTTCCTCCCCCGGGACGCCTCCTTGCCCGGAGGCGCCCACCCGGCGAGGGACCCCGCCCTGACCCACGTTCCCTCCCAGGACGTTCGCCCAGGACCCCGACCGACACCTCCGCCCCAGACGTACGCACCCGGCAGATGCGTCTCCTTCCAGGCAGGGCCCGGCACCGACAGGAGACTCCCACCGGCCATCGCCCCTCCCAGGCATCCGCCCACCCGGCACACGGGCCTCCCTCCCACCAGAGGCCCCGCCCCCGCACGAGACTCACACCGACCGGCGCCCCCTCCCCTGGCGTACGCGCCCGGCGCGGCGGAATCCCCCTGTCTCCGGGGCGTCCCCGTGCCGCGCGCCGCGACGGGTGGCGCCGGGGCCAGGGGGTGTCGGCACGCGGCGTGACGCGGGGTCCGGCCCCCGCCGTCGCGGGCGGCGCGGGGCGGGTCCCGGGGCGCCCGGGGACGGCGAAGGGCCCGCTCCGGGTACGGAGCGGGCCCTCGTCGCCGGGTGAGCGCCGCAGGCTAGCCGTGCCAGCTGTGCGGGGCACGGAAGCCGGGCTCGCGCTCCAGACGGCGCCAGCCGGCCTTCGCGCGGCCTCGGTGGGTGGGAGTGGTGTCAGGCTGGGCGGCGGCCCGGGCCAGGAGGATGGCCGTGATGGCGGCGACTTCCTCGGGCTCGGCGTGGCCCTTCTCGACGCGGATCTCAGGGTCGTTCATAGGTGTCAGTCTCCGTGAGAGAGGTTTCCGCGGCGCTGCCGCGGAGGAGCCGCAGGGTTACTGCGGGGGGTTGCCGTGCTTGCGCGAGGGCAGGTCCGCGTGCTTCGTCTGCAGCATCGCCAGCGAGCGGATGAGGACCTCGCGGGTCTCGGCGGGGTCGATGACGTCGTCGACCAGACCGCGCTCGGCCGCGTAGTAGGGGTGCATGAGCTCGGCCTTGTACTCCTTGACCATGCGCAGACGCATGCCCTCGGGGTCGGCGGCGTCGGCGATCTGGCGGCGGAAGATGACGTTGGCGGCGCCCTCGGCGCCCATCACGGCGATCTCGTTGGTGGGCCACGCGTACGTGAGGTCCGCACCGATGGACTGGCTGTCCATCACGATGTACGCGCCGCCGTAGGCCTTGCGCAGGATCAGCGAGATCCTCGGCACCGTCGCGTTGCAGTACGCGTACAGGAGCTTCGCGCCGTGCCGGATGATCCCACCGTGCTCCTGGTCGACGCCGGGTAGGAAGCCCGGCACGTCCAGGAGGGTGATGATCGGGACGTTAAAAGCGTCACACATCTGGACAAAGCGCGCAGCTTTTTCGGAGGCCTCGATGTCCAGGACGCCGGCGAGGGTCTGCGGCTGGTTGGCGACGATGCCGACGACCTGGCCGTCGAGGCGGGCCAGCGCGCAGATGATGTTGCGGGCCCAGCGTTCGTGGACCTCCAGGTAGTCGCCGTCGTCGACGAGTTCCTCGATGACCTTGGTCATGTCGTAGGGCCGGTTGCCGTCCGCGGGCACCAGGTCCAGGAGAACGTCGCCACGGCGGTCCGCGGGGTCCTCCGAGGCGACCCTCGGCGGGTTCTCGCGGTTGTTCTGCGGGAGCATCGACAGGAGGTAGCGGACCTCGGCGATGCAGGTCTCCTCGTCGTCGTACGCGAAGTGACAGACACCGCTGGTCTCGGCGTGCACGTCGGCGCCGCCCAGCCCGTTCTGGCTGATCTCCTCACCGGTGACGGCCTTGACCACGTCCGGGCCGGTGATGAACATCTGCGAGGTCTCACGGACCATGAACACGAAGTCGGTCAGCGCCGGCGAGTACGCCGCGCCGCCCGCGCACGGGCCGAGCATCACCGAGATCTGCGGGATGACACCCGAGGCCTTCGTGTTGCGCTGGAAGATGCCGCCGTAGCCGGCCAGCGCCGAGACACCCTCCTGGATCCGGGCACCCGCACCGTCGTTGAGGGAGACCAGCGGCGCACCCGCCGCGATGGCCATGTCCATGATCTTGTGGATCTTCGTGGCGTGCGCCTCGCCCAGCGCCCCGCCGAAGATACGGAAGTCGTGCGCGTAGACGAAGACCGTGCGGCCCTCCACCGTGCCCCAGCCGGTGATCACACCGTCCGTGTACGGCTTCTTGGCCTCCAGGCCGAACCCGGTCGCCCGGTGCCGCCGCAACTGCTCGACCTCCTGGAAGGACCCGGGGTCGAGGAGCAGCTCGATCCGCTCGCGGGCGGTCAGCTTGCCCTTGGCGTGCTGGGCCTCGGTCGCCCTCTCGCTGGGGCCGCGCAGTGCCTCCGCACGAATCGCGTGCAGTTCGGCCACGCGCCCGCGTGCGTCCGTGGGTTCGCCTGAGGGTGCGGCCTCGTCCAAAACGGTCATGTAGCGACCTTACGAAGTCGAACAAGAAAAGCGAGCCGTCGACTCCGTACAGTCTCCAGCCTGTTTTCCTGGTACCCCTGAACAGAACCTCGACCGCATGCAGGCGATCTGACTGCTCAGAGGGCCTGCGGCTTGTAGAGGTCACACAAAGCCGTCAGCTGAGAGTCACCTCACATTCACGGGTGGCCCATACCGTCCCCGGAGTGACACGGCCCCTCGGACGGCGGCCCCGGCCCGACATCCCGGCCGCCGGATCCACCCGGATGCGCGGCCGTCCGCCGGGGATCCGCCCGTACGCGCCCGTCGCACCGGCCGCCGTCGACCGGCGGTCGTCCGCCGTCACTCGCGGACGACCTACAGGTTAGCGGCGAGGACGCGGCGCCGTGGGACACGGACACCGCGGCACGGCACCCGGACCCGGACCCGGCGACGGCCGGGCACCACGGCCCACGACGTCCGGGGCGACCGCGCGCCGGCGGCCGGTACCCGGCCCCCACCAGCGGGAAGACCCGCGGCCGGGCCGGACCGAGGGCGTGGCGCCGGGAAGCGTGGCGCCGGGACGCACAGTAACGTCGGCAACACACAGCGGATGATGTTGAAACTTGAATGGAATAGGTCTACCGTCACTCCTGTTCACCTCGTTGAATGTTTAACAAAATGATCCTCGCGGTTCCGCTTCCCCGATCCGCGACCCCGTCCCCCCTGAGGAGCACGTCATGGGCATCTTCGGCCGCAAGACCACCGACACCCCCGCCAGCGACGCGGCAGCCGCCGCCGTGAACCCCGACCTCGCGGCGCTCACCGGCGAGTACACGATCGACCCGGCGCACTCGACGATCGGCTTCGTCGCCCGCCACGCCATGGTCACGAACGTCAAGGGTTCCTTCAAGGACTTCGAGGGCTCGCTGCACCTGGACGGCTCCGACCCGTCCCGCTCCACCGCCACGCTCGACGTCAAGATGGACAGCATCGACACGGGCTCGGCGGACCGCGACACCCACCTGAAGAGCTCGGACTTCTTCAAGACCGACGAGTTCCCGGCCATGACCTTCCGTTCCACCAAGGCGGAGGCCCTGGGCGGCGACGACTACCGGATCACCGGTGAGCTGTCGATCCTCGGCACGACCAAGCCGCTCAGCATCGACCTCGAGTTCAACGGCTCCGCGAAGGACCCGTTCGGCAACGAGCGCGTCGGCTTCGAGGGCAAGGCGGAGATCCTGCGCTCCGAGTGGGGCCTCACCTGGAACGCGGCCCTGGAGACCGGTGGCGTCCTCGTCTCCGACAAGATCAAGCTGAACTTCGACATCTCGGCGATCAAGAACGCCTGACCCGCCCGCCGCACGGCACCCTGAGCGCGCCCGTCCTCTACTCCCCCCGTACCGGGAGGGCGGGCGCTCCGGTGTTTCCGCACCGGCCCGCTCCGGCGGACCCCGGCGAAACCCCGGTGCGCCGCCCGTGCGGCGGCCGCTAGCCTCCGGGCATGACCTGGTTGCCCGCCGGCTTCACGCATCCCCTCCGTGTCGAACTCTCCGGAGGACACCACCTCAGGCCCATCACGGGTGCCGACGCGGACATGGACTACCCCGTGGTCATGGGGTCGCGCGAGCGGCTCTGGTCCCTCTTCGGCGAGGCCTGGGGGTGGCCCGCCCCGACCATGACCTACGAGGCGAACCGGCGGGACCTGGAACGGCACGAGGCCGAGATCGCCGCCCACGAGTCCTTCAACTACGTGCTGCTCGACGCGAGCGGGACCGTCGAGTCGGGCTGCGTCTACGTCGATCCGCCGGCGAAGGCCGGGGCCGACGCCGAGATCTGCTGGTGGGTGACGGACGACCGGGCCGGTACCGGCCTGGAGCGTGAGCTCGACGCGCTGGTGCCCCGGTGGATCGCCGAGGACTGGCCCTTCGTGCGGCCCCGGTTCATCGGCCGCGATCTGTCGTGGCGCGAGTGGCTCTCCCTGCCCGACGCGGACGCCCGCACCGGCGCCGGCACCTGACGGACCGGCTCACCGGAAGCGGCGCCGGAGCTCAGAAGCCGCCGCCGAAATCTCCACCGCCGCCGAAGTCGCCGCCGCCCCCGCCGTCCCCGCCGTCTCCGAATCCGCCGCCGAAGTCCCCCGGGTCGAAGGACGCACCCGAGACGTCGCCGCCGTCGTACCCGCCGAAGTCCCCGTAGCCGGTGCCGTAGTCCGACGCGTAGGAGGGGGTGGCCATCGCGCCGCCGAGCAGGGTGCCGACGAGGAGACCCGGGAGCAGGCCGCCGCCGAAGTAGCCGCCCGCCCAGGGACCGTAGGCCGGACCCGCGTCCCAGTACGGTCGGCGGCCGTGGTCGGTGTCGACCTCGCGGACCGCCGGATCGTCGCCGTCGGCCAGCCGGGCACGGTCCGCCGCGCAGACGGGGACCTCGCGGGCCGCGCCCCCGGCCGGTGTCCAGGTCGCGTCGGCCACCGAGGGACCGTGCCGCGGATCGAAGAAGCAGGGGGCGCGGCGCTCCGGCAGCGGGCGGCCCTCCCGGCGGGCGGCCAGCAGCGCGAGGGAGAAGCGGCCGTCCTCCAGTGCCGCGGTGACACCGCGTACGTCCTCCGGGCGCCGTGCGGCGGCCATGGAGGCCTTCGCCTGTTCGTAGGCGTCGAGGGCGCGTTCGTAGTCGGCGCGCATCGCGTCGTCCGCGCCCGCCTCCGCCGGATGGAAGTCCAGCCGGTCGAGTTCCTCGCCGAAGGCCGTGATGTCCTCGTCGACGACGACACGGAGCTTTTCCAGCGCGGCCCGCTGCTCCAGCGACCTGCGGCGGCGGCCGCGCCGTACGAGCGCCAGCGCGCCCGCGCCGCCGGCCACGATCACCGCGCCGACGACGATCAGCCCGGCCGTGGAGGTGCCGCCGCCGGACCCCGGCCCCCAGCTGCCGGGCGCCGATCCCTTGACGCTGACGAGCGCGCGGTCCGTGAAGTCGTTCAGCTGGGTCCTGGCAGGTTCGCCCTGGACGCTGGTGACGAGGTTCTGCACGCCGGTGCGGGTCAGCACGGCGGAGTCCGCGCGGGCGTCGAAACGGGTGCCGAGCCTGACTGCGTACAGGCCGGTGACGCCGGTGTCGGTGCGGAGGTTCTGGAAGAGGTTCTGGGTCGGGAAGCCGTCGGGAAGGACCGCCACGAAGACGGGCTTGTCCGCCTTCTTGATCTTCGCGGCGAGAGCGTGCGCGTCCGCCGAGGACAGCTGGGCGGACGCCGCGGGGTCGACGTAGACCGGGCTCTCGCGCAGGGCAGCGGCCACCGTTCCGACGTCGGTGGCCGCGTGCGCGGGAGACACGCCGGGAGGGAGCACCGCGAAGGCGGCGAGGATCAGCGCGATCAGCAGCCCGGGGAACCCCCGGATCAGTGCGGCCTTCATACCTCCGAAGCTACCCGAAACCTGGACCAACAGGCACCCAACCTCACATTCGGGCGCAATGGGGCATTCGGAGCGGGTGGGGCGGTGTCGGCGGGGAATCACCCCCACCGCACCGGCCCGCCCGCTCCCGCCCCCTCGTGGCCCGCCTTGTCGCGCGCGGACCACGAGGGGGTCTCACGCGGCGCGGTACGCCTCCGTCAGCTTCTTCACCGCCTCGGCGTAGTGCCCCGTCAGGAGGAGGTGGTCGGCGTCGGCGAAGGGCTTGGTGGTGGCCGGCGTCAGCGTCGAGGACAGTCTCTGCTGGACCAGCAGCCGGGCCTTGGCGACCGCGGCGCGGCCTCGGGTGTCGGCGCCGGTCCGGTCCGCGGCCGCGGCCACGAGGGCGAGTGCCTTGAGAGTCGCGGAGCCGCCTTCGGGGACCTTGGTGAGCGTGGTCAGCCCCCAGCCGTAGGGGAACTGGGGATCGTAGGCCGTGTCACCGACGTTGATCGGCAGCTGCGCCTCCGACTTCGGCCAGGTGACGGGGAGCTGTCCGGTGAAGGCCCGCTTGCCGTAGAGGACGTCCGCGACACCGTCACCCTCGGTGCCGGGGAGCCAGGAGGCCACGAGCGCGTCGATGTCACCGAGGCGGTCGCCGACGAGCTGCGGCCGGCCGGAGACGATCAGGACCGCGCACTTCATGGCGGCGCACACCTTGTCCACGGCGGCCTTGTCCGCGGCGGTCAGCTCCAGGTCGTTGCCGTTGCCGACGTCACCGACGCCCTCGGCGTACGGGGTCTCGCCGACGACGACCACACCCACGTCGTATCCGCCGGTGGGCGCGGAGGCGTCCTTGGAGTAGGTGACGTCACCGCCCGCCCGCTTCATCCCCTCCAGGATCGTGGTGCCGACCGTGTTCTTGCCGGAGGAACCCTGCCAGGTGATGGTCCAGCCGCCGGTCTGGTTGCCGAGGTCGTCGGCGTTCGAACCGGCGACGTAGACCTTCTGGGACTTCTTCAGGGGCAGGACCCCCGCCGAGTTCTTCAGCAGCACCTGCGACTCGGCCGCGGCCTCGCGGGCCACCGCCCGGTGCGCGGTCGAGCCGATCCGCGACGCGCCGCTCGTGTCGGCGTACGGCTTCTCGAAGAGGCCGAGCCTGAACTTCTGCGTCAGGATGCGCGACACGGCGTCGTCGATCCGCTTCGTGGTGACGCGGCCGGCGTTCGTCTCGTCCACGAGCGTCGTACGGAAGTCCTTGTACGAGTAAGGCACCATCATCATGTCGACGCCCGCGTTGACCGAGGTGCGGACGTGCGAGGCGTAGTCGCCGGGGAGCTGGTCGATGGCGTTCCAGTCGCTGATCACGAAGCCGTCGAAGCCCATCCGGCCCTTGAGCACGCCGTTGATCATGTCTGCGCGGGCGTGCATCTTCACCGGGCCCTGGCCGTCGCCCAGGACGTCGAGCGAGGAGTACGAGGGCATGACCGTGCCGATACCGCGGTCGACGGCCGTCTGGTACGGGGCGAGGTGCACCGCCTCCAGCTGCTGCCGGGTGACCTTGGTGACGCCCTGGTCGATCGTGTAGGAGCCGGTCGTGGAGGAGCCGTACTCCGTGCCGCCGTCGCCCACGAAGTGCTTCGCGGTCGCCAGCACCTTGTCGCCGTCCTTCAGGTCCCTGCCGTCGCGGGCGCCCTGGAGGCCCTGGATGACCGTCTCCATGGACTTCACCAGCGCCGGGTCCTCACCGAAGGACTCGTAGGAGCGGCCCCACCGTTCGTCGCGCGTCACGCACAGGCAGGGGGCGAAGTCCCACGGGATGCCGGTCGCGCGGACCTCGGCGGCCGTCACCGCGCCCGCCTTCTCGGCCAGGCCCGGGTCGCGGGTCGCTCCGATGCCGATGTTGTGGGGCATGATCGTCGCGCCGGTCAGGTTGTTGTGCCCGTGGACCGCGTCCACACCGTAGATCAGCGGGATCTGCAGCCGGGTGGCCCGCGTCCGGAGCTGGTAGCCGTCGATCATCTTCGCCCAGGCGGCGGGGGTGTTGGGCGTCGGCGTGGAGCCGCCGCCGGAGAGCAGCGACCCGAGGTCGTAGGCGGCGATGTCGCCGCCCGCGCCGATCGCGCCGCGCTCGGCCTGGGTCATCTGCCCGGCCTTCTCCGCCAGGGACATCCGGGAGAGGAGGTCGGCGACCCGCTTGCGCACGGGCAGCTTCGGGTCCAGGTACGGCAGCCCGTGGGCGTCGATGACCACCTGCGGGGTCTCCGCGGGGGCCTTCGCGCCGGTGACGGTCAGCTTGAGCGGGATCGTCTCGGCGGCCTCGGCGGACCTGTCCTTCAGGGTGGACACCCGGACGGTGCGGGAGCTCCCGGAGGCGGTGCCGGCCGGGAAGGTGACCTCGCCCTTGACCGGCGCGTAGTCCCGGCCGGACTCGGCGGTGCCGCCCGCGCCCTCGTAGGCGACGGTCACGGGCTCGTCGAGCGGGGCCGACCCGGTGGTGGCGACGGAGAGCCGCACCGTCGCCGTGGCGCCCTCCTTGACCGGGTACACGGCGGAGTCGGTGGTGACGGAGGCCCGCAGGGACTGGTCTGCCTTGCCGTACAACTCCACGCCGTCCATGGCGAAGTGGCCCTTGACGCCGACCGGGAGGGTGAGCGCGTACCCCCACATCTCGGTGAGTCCGAGGACCTGGTCGATACCGCCGACGGGCTGGTAGTCCGTGCGGTAGACGAAGTCGGTGAAGGGGATCTCGATCTGTTTCCAGCCGCTGAAGTCGTCGGTGAAGGACGTCGTCCACAGCTCGGAGGCCTCGCCGTTGGCGCCGCCGTCCTTGATCTCGAAGCTGACCTTCTTGGCGTTGTTCTGACCGTCCCACCAGAACCGGATGCCCCGGTGGGCGGACCAGTCGTGGCCGGGCAGGCCGGCGGCGAAGTCATGGGTGAAGCCGCCGTAGCCGCTGATGTCGTAGTCACCCGTGAGGACCTTCGCGCCCTCGGGCGCGTCGGGGCGCGCGGTCAGGGCGAGTGCGGGCGGGTCGTCGGTGTCGCCACCCCAGGTGAAGAGGCCCTCGGCGGGCTGGCTCGCGAAGGGCACTTCCCCCTCGAAGCGGTCCACCGGGACGGGCGCGGGGTCGTCGGCCGCGGCGACCGAGCCGGCCGCGGCCAGGGGCAGCAGCCCGACAAGCAGGGCGGCGGAGGCGAGCAGGGCGGTTCTTCGCATGTACCTTCCCTCGGCTCTCTTGGTTCACTTATGACTTAGATCACGGCGTGAGTTAACTGAGACCTCGGGGGGCCGTCAAGGCTTCACGTCAGAACCGGTACAGACTCAACTCCCGTCCGGATCAGGGCCGTTGTTCCTTCAAAGTGTGAACGCGCGCCCCCTTGACGCGCCCTGCGAGCCGTCATTTACTCACGCCTCGCACGCCTCCCCACCCCCACCTCCAGAAGGGCGGCGCCCCATGAGGGGATCCACTCGGGCGGCCCGGCTGATTCTCGCCGGACTGCTCACCGCGGCCGGATTCACGGCCGCCGCGCCCGCGCACGCCGCGGGCGAACAGGTCACCGCCTGGCTGACCACGACCGACGACACCGGCGGCCGCCATGTCGTACGCGGACTCCAGGCCCAGGCGCCGTTCGCCTTCCAGTCCGGCTCCGGCGGCGGTGGCGAGAACATCACCGTCGACGAGAACACCCGCTACCAGACCTTCACCGGTGGCGGCGCCTCCTTCACCGACACCGCCGCCTGGCTGATGAACAGCAGCGGGGCGCTGTCGCAGTCGACGCGGGACGCCACGATGCGCAAGCTGTTCTCGCCGACGGACGGCATCGGCCTGTCCTTCCTGCGCAATCCCATGGGGGCCTCCGACCTCGCACGGTTCGGCTACAGCTACGACGACGTGCCGGCCGGGCAGACCGACCCGGACCTGACCCGGTTCTCGATCGCGCACGACCTGGCCGACGTGGTGCCGCTGACGAAGCAGGCGCTCCAGCTCAACCCCGCCCTGACGGTGATGGCCTCGCCGTGGACGGCGCCGGCCTGGATGAAGGACAGCGGATCGCTGAACGGGGGCTGGCTGAAGTCCGAGGACTACGGCGCGTACGCCTCGTACTTCGTGAAGTACCTCCAGGCCTACCGGGACCAGGGCGTGCCGGTCTCGTACGTCACCGCGCAGAACGAGCCGACCTGCTGCTCGGGCTACCCCTCGATGAGCTGGAACGCCTCCGGGCTCGCCTACTTCACCAAGAGCGAGCTGCTGCCGAAGCTCCAGGCCGCCGGCCTGTCCACGAAGGTCCTCGCCCACGACTGGAACTGGGACGTCTACGACTCGTACGCCGCCCAGACCGTCGACGACGCGGCGGTGCGCTCCCACCCGAACTTCGGCGGGATCGCCTGGCACGGCTACGGCGGGGACGTGAACAAGCAGACGAGCGTGCACAACCAGTACCCGGGCCTGGACGCCTTCGGCACGGAGCACTCCGGCGGCACCTGGATCGCCAACCAGCAGCGCGAGGACATGCTCAACATCGTCGACTACACCCGCAACTGGGCGAAGTCGGTGACGAAGTGGTCGCTGGCCGTCGACCAGAACCGGGGTCCGCACAACGGCGGTTGCGGCACCTGCAGCGGACTGATCACCGTGCACAACGGCGACGGTGCGAGCGGGAGCGTCGACTACACGGTCGAGTACTACACGATGGGCCACCTGACGAAGTTCGTCCGGCCGGGTGCCCAGCGGATCGCGTCGACGGCGTCCGCGTCGGTGCCGAACGTGGCGTGGCGCAACCCCGACGGGTCGAAGGCGCTGATCGCGTACAACGACGCGTCCGCCGCGAAGACGGTCACCGTCAACTGGGGCTCGCAGCACGCCACCTACTCGCTGCCGGGCAAGACCTCGGCCACCTTCACCTGGTCCGGCACGCAGTCGGGCGGGGGCGGCGGCCAGTCGGGCTCCTTCGTCGGGCTCGCGGGCAAGTGCCTGGACGTGGCGGGCGGTTCGAGCACCAACGGCACGGCGGTGCAGCTCTACGACTGCAACGGGAGCGCGGCCCAGAAGTGGGCGGTGCAGGCGGACGGCTCGGTGCAGACGCTCGGCAAGTGCCTGGACGTGACCTCGGCCTCGACGGCGAACGGCGCCAAGGTCCAGCTGTACGACTGCAACGGCAGCGGCGCCCAGCGGTGGTCGTACAACGCCTCGACGGGTGACGTGGTCAACGCCGCGGCCGACAAGTGCCTCGACGTGACCGACAACTCCTCGGCGAACGGGGCCCGGGCGCAGATCTGGACGTGCACGGGCGCGGCCAACCAGAAGTGGCACCTGCAGTAGACGGCGGAGTCCCGGTACGGGTCCCGCGGCGAGGTCCGCACGCCTCGCCGCGGGACCCGTACCGGACGGCCCGCGCTACGCGGCCGGCTCGACCCCGGCCCGCAGCAGCCCGTACGTGCACGCGTCCTCCAGTGCCTGCCAGGACGCCGCGATGACGTTCTCGGCGACGCCGACCGTGGACCACTCGCCCGCACCGTCCGAGGTGGAGATGAGCACCCGGGTCGTGGACGAGGTGCCGTGCTTGCCCTCCAGGATGCGGACCTTGTAGTCCACCAGCTCCAGCGTGGCGAGCTGGGGGTAGATCTTCTCGAGCGCGACCCGCAGCGCGCGGTCGAGGGCGTTGACGGGACCGTTGCCCTCGGCCGTGGCGACGATCCGCTCGCCCTTGGCGAAGAGCTTGACCGTGGCCTCGTTGGCGTGGGTGCCGTCGGGGCGGTCCTCGACGATGGCCCGCCAGGACTCGACCTCGAAGTACTTGCGGGCCCTGCCCTCGGCCTCCGCGCGCAGCAGCAGTTCGAAGGACGCGTCGGCCGCCTCGTAGGTGTAGCCCCGGAGCTCGCGTTCCTTGACCCGCTCGACGACCCGGCCGACCAGCTCGCGGTCACCGCCGAGGTCGATGCCGAGCTCCTTGCCCTTGAGCTCGATCGACGCGCGGCCCGCCATGTCGGAGACGAGCATCCGCATGGTGTTGCCGACCTGCTCGGGGTCGATGTGCTGGTAGAGGTCCGGATCGACCTTGATCGCGGAAGCGTGCAGACCGGCCTTGTGGGCGAACGCGGAGACACCCACGTACGGCTGGTGGGTCGAGGGCGTCAGGTTGACGACCTCGGCGATCGCGTGGGAGATCCTCGTCATCTCGCGCAGCGCGCCCTCGGGCAGCACCCGCTTCCCGTACTTCAGTTCCAGGGCCGCCACGACCGGGAACAGGTTCGAGTTGCCGACCCGCTCGCCGTAGCCGTTCGCGGTGCACTGGACGTGGGTCGCGCCCGCGTCGACGGCGGCCAGCGTGTTGGCGACCGCGCAGCCGGTGTCGTCCTGGGCATGGATGCCGAGCCGGGCCCCGGTGTCGGCGAGGACGGTCGCCACGACCGCCTGTACCTGGGCGGGGAGCATGCCGCCGTTGGTGTCGCAGAGCACGACCACGTCGGCGCCCGCCTCGGCGGCGGCCCGGACGACCGCCTTCGCGTAGGCGGGGTTCGCGCGGTAGCCGTCGAAGAAGTGCTCGCAGTCGACGAAGACGCGCCGGCCCTGCGCGCGCAGATGGGAGACGGTGTCCCGGATCATCTCCAGGTTCTCGTCCAGGGTCGTGCGCAGCGCGAGCTCGACATGCCGGTCGTGGGACTTGGCGACCAGCGTGATCACCGGGGCGCCGGAGTCCAGGAGTGCCTTGACCTGCTGGTCCTCGCTCGCCCTGGCCCCCGGCCGACGGGTGGCGCCGAAGGCGACGAGCTGGGCGTGCCTGAAGTCGATCTCCTGCCGGGCGCGGGCGAAGAACTCGGTGTCGCGCGGGTTGGCGCCGGGCCAGCCGCCCTCGATGAAGCCCACCCCGAAGTCGTCCAGGTGCCGTGCGATGGCCAGCTTGTCCGCCACGGTGAGGTTGATGCCCTCACGCTGCGCGCCGTCGCGCAGCGTCGTGTCGAAGACGTGGAACGAATCGTCGAGCTCGCTGGTTTCGGTCATGGTGTCTGGCTCCTGTGTTGGATCTCGGTCTGTACCGGAATGACCGGCTCCACCGTCCCCCCATGATCCCTCGCGCTCCCTTCCCGGCTTGTGGTGGGCCAGGAAAACGAAAAACCTCTCGCGGGTGCGAGAGGTCTGCGCGCGGGTCGAGGACGACGGTGCCCGCCCGTACGTGGTGGTACGTGGCGGTCACTGCGGACCGGCGCGCCTGCTGCCAATAATCGTGGCGAACGAGAGCACGGAGGCAGTCTGGCACAGCGCCGCCCCCGGGCCCAGATCGTCTCAGGATGCGAGCGGTTCGTCCGTTTCCGGCGGCGCCTTCCGGCCACCGCCCGTGCCCCGCGCCGCGCCGCACCCGCACCGCACCGGGGCGGCCGCGGCCGGACCGGACGGGCACCCGGCCGGTCCGGCCGGGTCTCAGCCGAGCGCCTCGTCCAGGAACTCCTTGACATGGCCGAGGGTCCGCTCCCGGTCGGTGCCGCGCAGTCCGATCGCGACGTGGATGGAGAAACCGTCCAGCAGGGCCCGCAGCCGGGCGGCGAGGCGGTCCGGGTCGACCTGCCGGAACTCGCCGCGCGACACGCCCTCGGCGATCAGCGCCACGAGGTCCCGGTGCCAGGCCCCCTCGATGGCGACCTGCCGCTCACGGGCTTCCTCGCCGGCGTTCTGCGAGTGGTTCCAGACCTCCAGCCAGAGCGTCCAGTGCGGGTCGCGGTGACCCTCGGGCACGTACAGGGCGACGTACGCGTCGAGGCGGCCGCGCGCGGTGCCCGGCGCGGCGAGGAGCCGGCCGCGCTCGGCACCGAGCCGGCCCTCGCTCCACTCCAGCGTCTGCAGCAGCAGTTCGTCCTTGGAGCCGAAGTAGTAGAGGAGGTGCCCGCTGCTCATCCCGACCTCGCGGCCGAGCGCCGCCATGGTGAGCTTCTCCAGTCCGCGCTCCGCGATCATGCCCATGGCCACCCCGAGGACCTCCTCGCGGGGCGGTGCGGTGTTGCGGCGACGGGTCACGGGGCGGCCTCCACGGTCTCCGTACCTTCCGGGGCCAGGCCGGTCCCGGTGATCACTCCGGCCCGGCGGGGACGGCGCCGGCGCACGGCACAGAGCAGTACATTCACCCGTACGTTCTACCCGACCCCCGCCCGCGGGGGTTCCCGGGCCCCGCGCGGTGCTCAGACCTTCGGCTGCTGCTGGGTGATGCAGTGGATGCCGCCGCCGCCGGCGAAGACCGCGCGGGCGTCCACCAGGGAGACCGTCCGGTCGGGGAACAGCCCGCGGAAGATCCCGGCCGCGGTCTCGTCCCGCGGGTCGTCGAAGCCGCAGAGCACGACGCCGCCGTTGCAGAGGTAGTGGTTGATGTAGGAGTAGTCCGCCCAGTGCCCGTCGGCCTCCAGGACGGTCGGGGCCGGGACCTCCACGACCTGGAGACGGCGTCCGCGCGCGTCGGTCTGCGCCTTGAGCAGCCCGATGACCTCCTTCGTCACCTCGTGGTCGGGGTGCGCGGGGTCCGGCTGGTGGTGCGCGACGACGACGCCGGGGCGGGCGAAGGCGGCCACGATGTCGACGTGTCCGAGCGTGCCGAAGCCGTGCGGGGGGTAGTCGCCGGTCAGTCCGCGCGGCAGCCAGATCGCCTTGCGGGTGCCGAGATGGGCGTGGATCTCCGCCTCGACGAGCTCGCGCGTCCACTCCGGGTTGCGCTCGGCACCCAGCTGGACGGTCTCGGTGAGCAGAACGGTCCCCTCGCCGTCCACGTGGATCGCGCCGCCCTCGTTGACCAGCCGCGAGGCGTACGTCCGCGCGCCCGCCAGGTCCGAGACGAACGCGCCGATCTTGGCGTCGTGCCCCCAGCGCGCCCACTCCTGCGCGCCCCAGCCGTTGAACGTCCAGTCCACGGCGGCCAGTCCGCCCTTCCCGTCGGTGAGGAAGGTGGGGCCGATGTCCCGCATCCAGGCGTCGTCGAGTTCCCGTTCGACGGTGTCGACGCCGGGGCCGAGCAGTTCGGCGGCTTCCTGGGACTGACCCGGCCCGCACACGACGGTGACGGGTTCGAAACGGCGGACCGCGCGCGCCACCGACGCCCAGGCGGCCCGCGCCCGCGCGAGGCCCTCCGGGTCGTCGAAGGTGGGGTTCGGGCCCGGCCACGCCATCCAGGTGCGCTCGTGCGCGTCCCACTCGGCGGGCATCCGGAAACCGTCGGAGGCAGGGGTCATGGCGTGCACCTTCACAGGAAGTAGAGGCGGTTGAGGGAGACGGAGTCGGCGGCCTCGGAGCGCAGCGGTTCTCCGTCGAGGGTGACCAGGCCGGTGCGCTGGTCGACGTCGACGGCTCCGGTACGGGAGTTGAGGCGCAGGTCGGCGGGGCCGATCCCGCGGGTGCCGCGCACGGCGACCCGGCGCCGGCGTGTCGGCATCCGGTCGTTGCCCTGGTCCAGGGCCGCCCGCGCGACGAAGGCCACCGAGATCTCCGCCGGTGTCGCCCCGTGGGCGCCGAACTGCGGTCCCAGGACGAGGGGTTCGCAGGTGTCGGTGGCCGCGTTCGGGTCGCCGACGACGCCGTACGCCGGGAAGCCCGACTTCAGGACGAGTTGGGGCTTGGCGCCGAAGAACTCGGGGCGCCACAGCACGATGTCGGCGAGTTTGCCGACCTCCAGGGAACCGACCTCGTGCGCGAGCCCGTGGGCGATGGCCGGGTTGATGGTGAGTTTGGCCATGTAGCGCAGGACGCGTTCGTTGTCGTGGTCCTCCGGGGCGCCGAACTCGCTCTTCATCTTTCCGGCCATCGCGAAGGTGCGCCGCACGGTCTCCCCCGCGCGGCCCATGCCCTGCGCGTCCGACGAGGTGATGCCGATCGCGCCCAGGTCGTGCAGCACGTCCTCGGCGCCCATGGTCCCGGCGCGGATCCGGTCACGGGCCATGGCGGCGTCGCCGGGCAGGTCGGTCTTGAGGTCGTGGACGGAGACGATCATGCCGTAGTGCTCGGCGACCGCGTCCCGGCCGAAGGGCAGGGTCGGATTGGTGGAGGAGCCGATGACGTTCGGGACGCCGGCCATCTTGAGGACGTTCGGGACGTGCCCGCCGCCGCAGCCCTCGATGTGGAAGGCGTGGATGGTCCGGCCGTCCAGCACCCGCAGGGTGTCCTCCACCGAGAGGCACTCGTTCAGGCCGTCGCTGTGCAGGGCCACCTGGACGTCGTGCTCCTCGGCGACGCGCAGCGCGGTGTCCAGGGCCCGGGTGTGGGCGCCCATGTCCTCGTGGACCTTGAAGCCGCTCGCGCCGCCCTCGGCGAGGGCTTCGACCAGGGGCGCGGCGTCGGAGGACGAACCCCGGCCCAGGAAACCGATGTTGACGGGCCACGCGTCGAACGCGGCGAAGGCGTGGCGCAGCGCCCAGGGCGAGTTGACGCCGACCCCCCACACCGGTCCGAACTCCTGGCCGATGACGGTGGTGACGCCGGAGGCGAGGGAGGCCTCCATGATGCGCGGCGACAGCAGGTGGACGTGGGTGTCGACGGCTCCGGCGGTGGCGATCAGCCCCTCGCCGGAGACGATCGACGTGCCCGTGCCCACGACGACGTCGACCCCGTCGAGGGTGTCGGGGTTCCCGGCCCGGCCGATCGAGCAGATCCGCCCCTCGCGGATGCCGATGGAGACCTTCCGGATGCCCTGTGCCGCGTCGATGACCACCACGTTGCTGATCACGACGTCACAGGTGTCACGGACGGCGGCGGCCTTGAGGTGCAGTCCGTCCCGGGCGGTCTTGCCGAAGCCGGCCAGGAACTCGTCGCCGTGCCGCTGGGAGTCCGACTCGACGCGGACGGTCAGCCCCGAGTCGCCCAGGCGGACGCGGTCGCCCGCGCGGGGGCCGTGCGTGGCGGCGTACTCGTACGGATTCATCGTTCGTTCCCTTCGGCTTCCCCGGCACCGGCATGCGGGTCCGCTCCGGCATCGGCACGGGCATCGGAATCCGCCCCGGAGCCGGCACCGGAGTCCGTCCCGGAGTCGGCGCCGGCGCCGGCGCCGAGGTATCCGCAGGCGGCCGCTCTGCGCAGGGCCTCCTCCCGCGCTCCGGGCGCGTCCAGCGGGCCGTCCACGAGACCGGCGAAACCGATCGCGACGCGTGCGCCGCCGATCGGGCGGAGGCCGACCTCGGCGCTCTCCCCCGGGCCGAAGCGGACCGACGAACCGGCGGGGACGGCGAGCCGCATCCCGTAGGCCGTCGCCCGCGGGAAGTCGAGCCGCGGGTTGGCCTCGAAGAAGTGGAAGTGCGAGGTGACCGAGACCGGGACGGAGGCGGTGTTGGTCACCGTCAGCCGTACGACGGCCTCGGGCTCGCTGTGCGCGGGCCCCGGCAGCAGGGCGCCCGGCCCGTCCTCCCCCAGCCCCGGGCCGAGGGGGTCGCTCACCACGGCGAGCCGGGACCCGTCGTCGAAGACCGCCTCGACGTGCACCTCGGTGACGATGTCGGCGACGCCGGGCAGCACGTCGTCCGGGCCGAGCACGGACCGCGCGGCCTCGACGGCCTCCGCGAGACGGAGCCCGTCCCGGGCCGCCTCGCACACGGTGTCCGCGATGAGCGCGGTCGCCTCGGGGACGTTGAGCCGGAGACCGCGGGCCCGGCGCGCCCGGGCCAGCTCGGCCGCGCCGAAGAGCAGCAGCCGGTCACGTTCCGTGGGGGTCAGTCTCACGACGCGGCACCTCCTTGCCTTCCATGAATTAGAACATCACTCTAAACAGGCGATGGGCAAGAGGGGAACATTGACAGGCGGAGGGGCATTGACGGGCGCGCCCGGGACGCGCCACATTGAACGTCGCTCTAAACAACCGGGCGGCGGATCGAAGGAGACCATCCATGCCGATAGAACAGCGCGGAGTCGACACCATCCCGGACGAGGAGCGGACCAGCGGCCCGCGCGATCTCGTGTCGATCCTGCTCGGCTCGAATCTCTGTCTCGGTGTGATCATCTTCGGCTGGCTGCCGCCGTCCTTCGGGCTGGACTGGTGGTCCTCGGTGAGCTCGATCGTGGCCGGCACGGTGATCGGCACGGCGCTCACCGCTCCGCTCGCGCTGGTCTCCCTGCGCACGGCGACCAACCTGTCCACCTCCTCCGGCGCCCAGTTCGGCGTGCGCGGGCGGCTGGTCGGCTCGGTCGTCGGGCTGCTGCTGGCCCTCGGCTACACCGCGCTGACGGTGTGGATCGGCGGCGACGTGATGATCGGTGTCCTGCACCGGCTGCTCGGGCTGCCGGTGGACGGTCTCTCCTACGCCGTCGTCTACGCGCTGCTCGCCGCCGCCACCGTCGCGGGCGCGGTCTACGGCTACCGGGTGCTGCTCGCCATGTCCCGGGTCCTCGCCGTCGGCATGACCGCCCTGCTCGCCCTCGGCGTCCTCGCCTACGCACCGCACTTCACCACGGCCGCGCTCCCGGAGGCCGGCGGCTACCTGCTCGGCTCGTTCTGGCCGACCTGGCTGCTGGCCGCGGTCGCGGCGGGCCTGTCCGGACCCATCGCGTTCATCACCCTGCTCGGTGACTACACCCGGTACATCTCCCCGTCCCGGCACTCCTCGCGCAAGGTCCTGCACGCCACCTGGCTGGGCCTGATCGCGGGCCTGCTCGTCCCCCAGCTGTTCGGGACCTTCACGGCGTACGGCGCCCGCGCCGCCCTCGACTACGCGGGACCGCTGGTCTCCGCCTCCCCCGCCTGGTACCTGGTGCCGCTCCTGCTGGCCGCCTCGGCGGGCTCGGTCGGCAACGCGGGACTGATGCTCTACTCGATGGGCCTGGACCTGGACGCGATCCTGCCGCGGGCCTCGCGCGCCCGGGCCACCCTCACGGTCGCCGTCGTCGCCACCGTCTGTGTCTTCGTCGGCCACTACGCCTGGAACGCGCAGTCCGCGATGACGTCCTTCGTCCTTCTCCTGACGGCCATCGGCACCCCGTGGGCGGTCATCACCCTCATCGGCTTCGCCCGCAGCCGCGGGAACTACGACCCCGACGCCCTCCAGGTCTTCAACCGCCGTTCCCGCGGCGGGATCTACTGGTACCGGGCCGGCTGGAACATCCCGGCGACGGTCTCCTGGGCGCTCGGCGCGTGTGTCGGTCTGCTCGCCGTGTCGCTGCCCTCGTACGAGGGACCGCTGCTGTCCCTCACCGGCGGGGTGGACTGCAGCTTCGTCCTGTCGGGCCTGGTCGGCGGCCTCGCGTACCTGAGCCTTCCGGCCGAGCGGGTGCCGGACCCGGTCGGGACCGGACCGGAACCGGTGCGTGCCGAGAGCGGGCGCTGAGGGCCGCGCCCGTCCGTCCGCTCCAGTCGTCCTCCGCGCGCACACCCCGGCCCCGGCCGGACACCCGGACCGGTGGTCCGGGTGTCCGGATCACCGGGACCCGTGCGGCCGGCGGTCCGGACACCCCGACCCGTGCGCACGACGGGCGCGCTCCGGCCGCCCGGTCTAGCCGAGCGGGTGCATCCAGCCGTGCCGGTCCGCGGTGACGCCGCGCTGGATGTCGAGGAGCGCCTCGCGCAGCTTCATGGTGACCTCGCCGGGCTCACCGCCGGACTGCTTCCACTCGGCGCCGGTGCGCTTGACCGTGCCGACGGGGGTGATGACCGCCGCGGTGCCGCAGGCGAAGACCTCGGTCAGCGTGCCGTTCTCGGCGTCACGCTGCCACTGGTCGATGGAGACGCGGTCCTCGCGGGACTCGTAGCCGAGGTCGCGGGCCACGGTGAGCAGGGAGTCGCGGGTGACGCCCTCCAGGATGGACCCGGAGAGCGAGGGGGTGACGATCACCGGCTTCTCACCGGCGGCACCGCCGTACACGAAGTACAGGTTCATGCCGCCGAGCTCCTCGATCCACCGGTGCTCGGCCGCGTCGAGGTAGCAGACCTGGTCGCAGCCCTTGGCGGCGGCCTCGGCCTGCGCGAGCAGGGAGGCGGCGTAGTTGCCGCCGGTCTTGGCGTCGCCCATGCCGCCGGGAACCGCGCGCACCCGGTCCTCGGAGAGCCAGATGGAGACCGGCTTCACACCGCCCGGGAAGTAGGCGCCGGCCGGGGAGGCGATGACCAGGAACAGGTACTCGTTGGCGGGCTTCACCCCGAGCCCGACCTCGGTCGCGATCATGAACGGGCGGAGGTAGAGGGACTCCTCGCCGCCGTGCGCCGGGACCCAGGCACTGTCCTGCTGGACCAGCACGTCACAGGCCTCGATGAACGTCTCCACCGGAAGCTCCGGCATGCCGAGGCGGCGCGCGGAGGCCTGGAAGCGGCGGGCGTTCTTGTCCGGGCGGAAGGTGGCGACGGAGCCGTCGGGCTGACGGTAGGCCTTGAGTCCCTCGAAGATCTCCTGCGCGTAGTGCAGGGTCATGTTCGCCGGGTCCAGGGAGAGCGGGCCGTACGGAACGAGCTGGCCGTCGTGCCAGCCGCGGCCCTCGGTCCACTTGATCGTCACCATGTGGTCGGTGAAGTGGCGGCCGAACCCGGGGCTGGTCAGAAGCGCCTCGCGCTCCGCATCCGAGCGGGGCTGCGAGGAGGGCTTGAGCTCGATCGTGGGCGTCGTCATGAGTGGTTGTCCTTCACCGGTTGTGTGTGACGGGCCGCGCTCACGCCTGTACTGCCAGTGGCCAGTGCTAGGACGTCCGAGCATTCCCTCATTCAGCGGCTCCGCGTTCGATTATCGCGCGATGTGAGTATCGCGCGGTCGGGGCCGTGGACGAAAACGGGGTGAATGCGGCCCATGGGGGGTTGCCCAGGGGTTGATGGTGGCACCCGGCGAGGGCAGAAGAAAAGCCGCCGGGCGCTGTTGCGACCCGGCGGCTGATTCGTTGCGGTGAGCGCGCGGGGTCAGCCGGCTACTCGTACGGCGAGCGCGTCGCCGATCTCCTCGGTGCTGCGGGCGGGCTGCCCGACGCGCTCGGCGAGGTCGGCGGAGACAGCGTCCTCGATGCGGGCGGCCTCGGGCTCGTAGCCGAGGTGGCGCAGCAGGAGGGCGACGGACAGGACGGTGGCGCTGGGGTCGGCCTTGCCCTGGCCCGCGATGTCGGGCGCCGAGCCGTGCACCGGCTCGAACATCGACGGGAACTCGCCGCTCGGGTTGATGTTGCCGGAGGCGGCGACGCCGATGCCGCCGGAGACGGCCGCGGCGAGGTCGGTGATGATGTCGCCGAACAGGTTGTCGGTGACGATCACGTCGAAGCGTTCGGGCTGGGTGACGAGATAGATCGTCGCCGCGTCCACGTGCATGTACTCGGTGGTGACCTCGGGGAACTCCTCGGCCACCCGGTTGAAGACGTCCGTCCACAGGTGACCGGCGAAGGTCAGCACGTTGTTCTTGTGGATGAGCGCCAGCTTCTTGCGCGGGCGGGCCTGGGCACGGGCGAAGGCGTCGCGGACGACCCGCTCGACGCCGAAGGCCGTGTTGACGGAGACCTCGGTGGCGACCTCGTGCTCGGTGCCCTTGCGGATGGTGCCGCCGTTGCCGGTGTAGGGGCCCTCGGTGCCCTCGCGGACCACCACGAAGTCGATCTCGGGCTGACCGGCGAGCGGGGTGGCCACCCCCGGAAGGAGCTTCGAGGGACGCAGGTTGACGTGGTGGTCGAAGGCGAAGCGCAGCTTGAGCAGGAAGCCCCGCTCCAGGACGCCGGACGGGACCGAGGGGTCGCCGATCGCGCCGAGCAGGATCGCGTCGTGCCGCTTCAGGGCGTCGAGGTCGGCGTCGGTGAGGGTCTCACCGGTGGCGTGGTACCGCCGGGCACCGAAGTCGAAGTCCTTGGTCTCCAGCTTCACATCCTGCGGAAGGACGGCGGAGAGCACCTTCAGCCCCTGGGCCACGACCTCCTGGCCGATGCCGTCACCGGGGATCACTGCGAGATTGATGCTGCGAGACATGAGGGCACCGTACTCCCTGTCCCATGGGATGACACGATGTGTCCGCCATACGGACGATCCGCTGTCGCCGCACGCCAACCCGTCGCCCTGCGTTCACCCGTACGTATGGCTCCCGTTGGGCCTCGCTGGGAAGTTCTCGAACATGGACACACCCGACGTCGGCATCCCCGAGCGGCTCGCGCGCCGGATGAGCATGGCCGAGCAGCACGAGTACCTGCGGACGAAGCTCACCCGGCGCCGCGCCCTGACCGCGGCGGGGGCGTTCGCCGGCGGCGGGCTGCTGGCCGGCTGCGCGTCCGGCCCGAAGAGCCCGGCGCACACGTCGGTCCCGCGGGCGGCCTCCGCCACCGGGCAGGCGCACGGTTCCGCCGTCACGCCCTTCGGCCGTCATCTCGCCTTCGGCGCGGACCCGAAGACCCAGATGCGGATCTCCTGGCAGGTGCCCCTGGCGGTCCGGAAGCCGTATGTGCGGGTGGGGCTGACGCCGTGGGGGCTGAGCCGCCGGATCGAGGCGGAGGTCCGTGACCTGCACACGCCGGGCCTCGCCGGGCAGCGGTTCGCGCTGGACCAGTACTACCTGCACGCGGCACTGGACAACCTGCGGCCCGGCACGACGTACTACTACGGAGTCGGTCACGAGGGGTTCGACCCCGCGTCACGGGAGCGGCACTCCACGGTCGGCTCCTTCCGTACGGCGCCCGCGCGTCCGGAGAAGTTCGTCTTCACCGCCTTCGGCGACCAGGGCGTCACCCCCGACGCGCTCGCCAACGACAAGGTGCTGCTCGGCCGGCATCCGGCCTTCCATCTGCACGCGGGCGACATCTGCTACGCGGACTCGGTGGGAACGGGCGCGAAGTCGGACGTCTACGAGCCCGCCGCCTGGGACCTGTTCCTCAAGCAGACCGAGTCGGTGGCGAAGTCCGTGCCGTGGATGGTGACGACCGGCAACCACGACATGGAGGCCTGGTACTCGCCGAACGGGTACGGCGGCCAGTCGGCACGCTGGTCCCTCCCGGACAACGGCTTCGACCCGCGCCGTGCGCCGGGCGCGTACTCCTTCACGTACGGCAACGTCGGGGTCGTGGCGCTGGACGCGAACGACGTGTCGTACGAGATCCCCGCGAACAGGGGGTACACGGACGGACGCCAGACGGCCTGGCTCGACAGGCGGCTCGGGGAGCTGCGCGGCAGCGTCGACTTCGTGGTGGTCTTCTTCCACCACTGCGCGTACTCGACCTCGACCCACGCCTCCGACGGAGGTGTGCGGGACGCGTGGCTGCCGCTGTTCGCCAAGCACCAGGTGGACCTGGTGATCAACGGGCACAACCACGTGTACGAGCGCACCGACGCCGTGAAGGACGGCCGGGTGGGCAGGCCGGTGCCGGTCGGGGCGTCGACCGACCCGACCCGGGACGGGATCGTGTACGTCACGGCGGGCGGGGCGGGCAAGAGCCTGTACCGGTTCCCCGAGGGGGTGAAGGACAGTCACGAGGGGAGGACCACGCGCCACGAGCCGGTCGAGACCTTCCACTGGACGAGGTCGGGACACCGGCAGCCGGACACCGTGGAGTGGTCGCGCGTGCGCTACACCGGGTACTCCTTCCTCTCGGTGGAGGCGGAGACCGGCGCGACGCCGCGGCTCAAGGTGTCGGCGCTGGCCCAGGACGGCCGGCGGATCGACCACTTCGAGGTGCGGCGCGGAGCGTGACCCCGCGCCGCGCCTCGTTCGGGCGCGGCTCCCGGATCGGGGGACGGACGGATCGTCGGCCCGCGCGGGACCCGGGCTGTGCCGCGGGCCTCGCGCTGAAGGGCGGAGGGCCGGAGGACGGAGGCGGGGGGCGGGCCTCAGTGGCCCGTCTCACCGCCGTTGTCCCTGCGGTCGAGGGCGCGCTGGAGGGCTGCGGCCGCGTTCTTGCGGTCGGACTCGCTCGAACGGGAAACGTGACGGACTCGGCGGACGGTCGTCTCGGCCATGATGAATCGACTCCTTAACCTCCGGAGGACCCGCGACGGGCGGCCGGAAGTGCGGTGAGGGATTACGAGACGCCGGAAGGGGCGGGGAGCGGTGCCGCAGGGGTTGCCTGCCAGGGGCGCCGGCTCACTACCGCCGTTCGCTTGGTCTAGCGATACGTTCGGCTTCTACAAAGCTAAGCGAGGACCGAGCATCTGTCTCCACAATTACTCGGACTTCCTACTATCTGAGACGGCCGATCGGGTGACCCCAGCCTGACCTGCGCCGACGCGCGGCGCGGGACGTACGGCGGGAGCCCGCGTCACAGCACGTCCCCCTCCCGCCAGTCGAAGACCAGCTCGTGGGCCGGGTCCAGGGCGCCGTGCCGGGCGCGGCCGGACCCGCCGGGCGCGGCGACGGGGCGTACGAAGGTGCTGCCCTCCTCGTCCGGCAGACGGACGACGCCCTCGGGTGCCAGGGCGCAGATCCGGCCCGGCCAGAGCTGCCAGCCGCGGGCCGCGTACAGGGGGCCGCCGTCCTCGCTCGCGGAGAGCGCCCCGAACGCGTACGAGCCCTCGATCACCCGCTCCAGGGCCGCCATGACCCGGCCGCCGAACCCGCGTCTGCGGACGTCGGCGCGTACGCCCACCGCCTCCACGTACCCGACCCGCAGCGACCGCCCGCGGTGCAGCACCCGGCGCTGGATCACGGAGCCGTGGCCCGCGAGGCCCTTGTCGTCGTGCACGAGGGCGTGGATGCCCCCGAGGCCGTGGTCCCAGTCCTCGTCGCCGAAGTCCCCGCCGAAGGCGTCGTCCAGGAAGGCGCGGACCGCGTGGAGTTCGGCGGGCGCCAGGTCCGCGGTGTGGGCGGTCCGCAGTCGGATGGCCATCCGCCCAGTATCCCGGCGTCCGCGACACCCGTCGATCGCCTCGCACGGCGGACCGCCGGCCGGGGCGGCACCGCGGTGCGGGCGTCGCCGGGAGGAGGCCGGCGCGGGGGCCGGTGCGGTCGGTGCGGGCGCCGCGGGGGCCGGTGCGGTGACGGCGCCGGGTACACCCGCGGGCCGGGCGGCCGCCTTCATCGGCGACCGCCCGGCCCGCGTCGGACGTCCCGAGGGTGTCAGCCCATGTGGGGGTAGGTGTAGTCGGTCGGCGGGACCAGCGTCTCCTTGATGGCGCGGGTCAGCGTCCAGCGCATCAGGTTCTGCGGGGCGCCCGCCTTGTCGTTGGTGCCGGAGGCACGGCCGCCGCCGAAGGGCTGCTGGCCGACGACGGCGCCGGTCGACTTGTCGTTGATGTAGAAGTTGCCCGCGGCGTAGCGGAGCTTCTCCATCGTGTACGCGGCGGCCGCGCGGTCGCCCGAGACGACCGAGCCGGTCAGCGCGTAGTCGGAGGCCGACTCCATCTGCGTCAGCATCGCGTCGTACGCGTCGTCCTCGTAGACGTACACCGCGAGGAACGGGCCGAAGTACTCCGTCTTGAAGACCTCGTTCTCCGGGTCCGAGCACTCGACGACCGTGGGACGCACGAAGTAGCCGACGGAGTCGTCGTACGAGCCGCCCGCGACGACCGTGCAGGCCGGGTCGGACTTCGCCCGGTCGATCGCCGCCTTGTTCTTGGCGAACGACCGCTCGTCGATGACGGCGCCGATGAAGTTCGACAGGTCGGTGACGTCACCCATGGTCAGGCCGTCGATCTCGGCCGCGAACTCCTCCTTGAACCCGGAGTTCCAGATCGACGCCGGGATGTAGGCGCGGGAGGTCGCGGAGCACTTCTGGCCCTGGTACTCGAAGGCACCGCGGGTCAGGGCCGTCTTGAGGATCGCGCGGTCGGCCGACGGGTGGGCGACGACGAAGTCCTTGCCGCCGGTCTCGCCCACCAGGCGCGGGTACGAGCGGTACTTCTCGATGTTGCCGCCGACCGTCTTCCACAGGTACTGGAAGGTCTTGGTCGATCCGGTGAAGTGGATGCCCGCGAGGTCGCGGTGCTCCAGCGCCACCTCGGAGACCTCGATGCCGTCGCCGGTGACGAGGTTGATGACGCCCTTGGGCAGGCCCGCCTCCTCCAGGAGGCGCATCAGCAGCACGGCGGCGTGGGTCTGGGTCGGGGACGGCTTCCAGACCACGACGTTGCCCATCAGCGCGGGGGCCGTCGGCAGGTTGCCCGCGATCGCCGTGAAGTTGAACGGCGTGATCGCGTAGACGAAGCCCTCCAGCGGACGGTGGTCGAGGCGGTTCCAGACGCCCGGCGAGTTGGCCGGGGGCTGCTCGGCCAGGATCTGCCGGGCGTAGGCGACGTTGAAGCGCCAGAAGTCGACCAGCTCGCAGGGGCAGTCGATCTCGGCCTGCTGCGCCGTCTTCGACTGGCCGAGCATGGTGGAGGCCGCGAGGGTCTCGCGCCAGGGGCCGGCCAGCAGCTCGGCCGCGCGCAGGATGATCGCGGCGCGGTCGTCGAAGGACATCGCGCGCCAGGCGGGCGCGGCGGCGAGGGCCGCGTCGATGGCGTCCTGGGCGTCGGCCCGGGTGGCGTGCGCGCCGGTACCGATGACGGCCTTGTGGTTGTGCGGCTGCACGACCTCGAAGCGCTCACCGCCACCGAGCCGCTTCTCGCCGCCGATGGTCATGGGCAGGTCGATCGGGTTCTCGGCCAGCTCCTTGAGCCTGGCCTCCAGGCGAGCACGCTCGGGCGAGCCGGGGGCGTAGCCGTGCACCGGCTCGTTGACGGGGGTGGGGACCTGGGTCACAGCGTCCATGGGTTCCGTAACTCCTTAGTGAGCGGTGGTTCGGACTCAGCCCTTGGTGAGGATGGAGCGGGCGAAGAAGAGCAGGTTGGCGGGCTTCTCCGCGAGTCGGCGCATGAAGTAGCCGTACCAGTCGGTGCCGTACGCGGTGTAGACGCGCATGCGGTGGCCCTCGGCGGCGAGCCGCAGGTGCTCCTCGCCGCGGATGCCGTAGAGCATCTGGAACTCGTACTCGTCGAGCTTGCGGCCGGCCTTGCGGGCCAGTTCCTGGGCGATGGAGATCAGGCGCGGGTCGTGGGACCCGATCATCGGGTAGCCCTCGCCCTCCATCAGGACGCGCAGGACGCGGACGTACGCCTTGTCGGTCTCCGCCTTGTCCTGGTACGCGACCTCGGCGGGCTCCTTGTAGGCGCCCTTCACGAGGCGTACGCGGCTGCCGTTCGCGGCGAGGCGGCGGGCGTCGGCCTCGGTGCGGAACAGGTAGGCCTGGATGACGCAGCCGGTGGCGGGGAAGTCCTTCCGCAGCTCCTCGTGGATGGCGAACATCGAGTCGAGGGTGGTGTGGTCCTCGGCGTCCAGCGTGACCGTGGTGCCGATGGCGGCCGCCGCCTCGACGACCGGGCGGACGTTGGCGAGAGCCAGCTCGTGACCGCCCTCCAGCGCCTGGCCGAACATCGAGAGCTTCACGGACATCTCGGCCGCGGTGCCGAGGTCCAGTTCCTTCAGGTGCTCGATGAGCTCCAGGTAGGCGTCGCGGGCGGCGAAGGCCTGTTCGCGCGTGGTGATGTCCTCGCCGACGACGTCCAGGGTGACCGAGAGGCCCTTGGCGACGGCGTCCCGGACGACCGGGACGACCTGGTCGACGCTCTCACCGGCGATGAAGCGGGCGACCACCTGCTTGGTGCCGGGGGCCGCCGAGACGAAACGGCGCATGCGGTCGCTGCGCGACGCGGCGAGAATCACGGGACCCAGCACGGGCACCTCCACGGAAAGTACGGACGGCCACCCCCGCGCACGACGGGCGGGGACGGCACGGGGAACCACCGTGAAACCTAAGGATCCCCCCGATCCTCGGCCATCGACAGCTGTCACGCATCCGTGCACTGGATCTCAGACATCTGTATGAAGGCACCCGGGGGATGGGGGAGAATGCCCGTGTGACGGGCGATTTCAAGGCAGGCCGAACGGCCGGCGGCGGTGAGTACCAGGAGCTGGTCGACGAGATCTCCGCGCTGCTCGACGCCCCCGCGACCCTGGAGAACCGCGACTTCGAGCTGATCGCCTTCGCCGCGTACGGCAGTGACGGCGACGACGACTTCGACGCGGCCGCCCTCGACCCCGTCCGGACCCGCTCGATCCTCACCCGCCGTTCCACCCCCGCGGTCCGGGCCTGGTTCGAGGGCTTCGGCATCGCCCGGGCCACCGGCCCGGTGCGCATCCCGCCGACCCCGGCGGCGGGCGTCTACCGGGGGCGCGTCTGCCTGCCCGTACGCCATCGGGGTGTCGTGCTCGGGTACGTGTGGCTCCTGGACGACGATCCGGGGCCGCCGCCGGAACGGCTGGCCGCCGCCATGGAGGTCGCCTCCCGCATCGGCGCGCTGCTCGCGGACGAGGCCCAGGCGGGGGCGGACCTGACCCGCGAACTGCGGGCCGTGCTCACCGCCGAACGGGGCTGGCAGCGGGACATGGCCGTGGCCGAACTGCGCACGGCCCTCGGCCCGCGCGGCGAGGGCCTGCACACGCTGGTGTGCGTCGCGCCCTGGCCCTCGGCGGGCCCGGACGACGCGCCCTCGGCCCGTACGGTGCCGGGGGCCACCGCGCTCTGCACGGTGCCGTGGAGCGGCGGCGCCCCGGTGTCCGGCGACGGGGCGGAGCCCGGGCGGGGTCCGGCCCTCCGGAGTCTGGCCCTGCTGATCCGGCTGCGCTCACCCGAGGTGCTCGCCCCGGCCCTGGCGGCGGCCGCCCGGTTCGTCCGGGAGGCCGAGGGGGACCGCGCGGGCGACAAAACCCCGGGGATACGGGCGGCGGCCGGGGTCGCCGGAGCACGGGTGGGGCTCGCGGAGCTGGGGGCCGGCTGGCAGGAGGCGTCCTCGGCCGCCCACGCGGTCCTCGCCGAGCCCCGCCTGGGCCCGGTCGCCGAGTGGGCGGCGATCGGCCCGTACCGCCTCCTCACCACGCTCCCGCCGGAGGCCGCCCTGGACCCCGCCGTGCGCACCCTCCTCTCCCCCGCCCACCACGAACTCGCCCGCACCGCCGAGGTGTTCCTCGACTGTGCGGGCCAGGCCGGGCGCACCGCGGCCGAACTGGGCATCCACCGGCAGACGCTCTACTACCGCCTCTCCCGCGTCGAGCAGCTGACGGGCCTCGACCTGGACGACGGCGAGGACCGCCTGCTGCTGCACATGGCGCTCAAGACGGCACGGTTGTGAGGAACACGGGACGCCCCCCGTCCCGTCCGGCCGGGGCGGCCCGGGGGGACGGCGCGCCGGGGACCGTCACGGAGACACCGCGTCGTCCCGTCGCGCGGCACCCGCCGCCTCGATCACCCGGCGCAGCCCCTCGGTCAGGTCGTCCGCGGTCGACGCGCTCGCCGGGTCGAACAGCCACTGCACCATCAGCCCGTTGAGGAGCGCCTGGTAGAAACCGCCGACGGACTTCACGGTCCGCTCGTCGAGCGTCTCCTCGTCCAGGCCCAGCAGCATCGAGGCCAGCCCGGCCCGCCCCTCGGTCTGCGCCTCGGCCATCAGGCCGCGCAGCTCCGGCACCCGCTCCCCCTGCGTCACGACCTCCATGCTGGCCGCCCACACGGGCCGGTACTCCTCGAAGGAGTCCAGCATCCGCGCCCACACGCTGTGGAAGCGCTCCACGGAACCCCCCGGCGCGTCCTCCCGCTCCGGGTGATGACCCGACTTCTCGCCCCACTCCTGCACCAGTTCCACGAACGCCTGGGTGAGCAGCGCGTCCTTCGAACCGTAGTGGTAGCCGATGGACGCCAGGTTCGTCCCCGACTCCTTCACGATGTCGCGCGCGGTCGTGCGCACGAATCCCTTCGCCAGCAGGCAGCGCTTGGCGCCTTCGAGCAGATCCTCACGGTGTCCCATGCGGGACACCCTACCCCGATTAATACAAACGTCCCATACGGTCGTCACAGACGCACGTATTATACGCTTGTACTAGACAACTGTTTAATACGTCCGTACAGTCCCGGACATGACGAACCCGACGCGCACGACCCCCGCACCCGGCGCCCGCGCCGGCCGCCGCGAATGGACCGCCCTCGGTGTCCTGATGCTTCCGCTGCTCCTCGTCTCCATGGACGTCTCGGTCCTCTACTTTGCGATCCCCGCGATCAGCGCGGACCTGGAGCCGAGCGGCACCCAGCAGCTGTGGATCTTCGACATCTACGCGTTCGTGCTCGCCGGCCTGCTGATGACGATGGGATCGCTCGGCGATCGCATCGGCCGCCGCCGGCTCCTGCTGTGCGGCGCCGCCGCCTTCGGTGCGGCGTCCGCCCTCGCCGCCTACGCCGACAGCGCGGAGACACTGATCGCGGCCCGCGCCCTCCTCGGCGTCGGCGGCGCCACCCTGATGCCCTCGACGATGGCGATCATCCGCACCCTGTTCATCGACCCCGGACAGCGCGCGAAGGCGATCGGTCTGTGGTCCGGCGTCATGACCGCGGGCGTCGCCCTCGGCTCGGTCATGAGCGGAATCCTGGTGCAGTACTTCTGGTGGGGCTCCGTCTTCCTGGTCAACCTGCCCGCGATGGCGCTGCTCCTGGTCCTCGGCCCGGTCCTGCTCCCCGAGTCGAGGAACCCCCGGCCGGGCCGCTTCGACCTGCCGAGCGTCCCGCTGTCGCTGGCGGCCGTGCTGCCCGTCATCTACGGCGTCAAGGAAATCCCCTCCGAGGGCTGGAAGCCGTGGTACGTCCTCTCGATCCTCGTCGGCCTCGTCTTCACCGCACTCTTCGTCCGGCGGCAGCGCACCGCCCGATCCCCGCTGATCTCCCCCGAGTTGTTCCGCGGCCGCGGCTTCGCACCCGCGGTCGTCCTCAACCTCGTCTCCTCGTTCGGGATGATGGGATCGGCGTACTTCACCACCCAGTACCTGCAGTCGGTCCTGGGCAAGAGCTCCATGCACGCCGCGCTGTGGGCGCTGCTCCCGACCGTTCTGGTCGGCGTCGCCGCGCCGGTGGCCGCGCAGTCGGTCCAGAAGGGCGTCCACCGCGCCCACGTCGTCTCCGGCGGATTCGTCCTCGGCGCCTGCGGCTACGGGCTGCTGGCCCTCACCGGTACCGACGCGCTGTGGTGGGCACTCGCCGGAGCGGGTGTGCTCGCCGCGGGCATCGTCGTCGTCATGTCCCAGATGATGGACCTGGCGCTGAGCACCGTCCCGGTCGGGAACGCGGGCGCCGCGTCCTCCCTGCTGGAGACGGGCGCCGAGTTCGGGGGCGCGCTGGGCATGGCCGTCCTCGGCTCGATCGGCACGGCGGTCTACCGCCACGGGATTCCGTCCGGCGCCCCGGACGCGGCCCGCGAGACCCTGGGCGGCGCCCTGGCGGTGGCCCACCGCCTGCCGGGCGACACCGGCGACGCCCTGGTCCGCGCGGCCCGTGAGGCCTTCACCGACGGGATGCACGCGGCGGCGATCGCGGGTGCGGTGCTGTTGCTGGGGGCGGCGGCACTGGCGTCCGCGACGCTGCGGAAGGTGCGGGTGGGGTTGTCCGAGGGGGTGGATGAAGCCCCCCGCACCGAACAGTCACCGGCCTGACCCGTACGCGCGGCTGCCGCCCCGGACCCCGCGTCGGCCTGAACGGCCTCGTCCTCGAACGCCGGACGGGCTGACATACCTGACCTGGCCCTCGGCCTTCGAGCGCGGGCGCGCATCTCCAGCCCGTCCGCGACCTGTGAACGCGGGCCTGCATCATCAGCCCGTCCGGCGCTTGAGGACGAGCCCTTCGGGCGAAGGCGGGGGTCCAAGGGCGCAGCGCCCCTGGCGGGCGTCCAGGAGGCGGAGCAGACGAGGAACACCCCGGCGACCCGTGCCAGGATGGCTGTCGTGGCACAGACATTCGGCACGCCCCTCATCGGCCGCGCCGGCGAACTCACCCGTCTCACCGACGTCCTGGCCCGAGCCCGCACCGGCACCCCCCGCTCCGTACTCGTCTCCGGTGACGCCGGTGTCGGCAAGACCCGCCTCCTGACGGAGGCCGCCGCCCACGCCGCGCGCACGGAGATGACGGTCCTGACGGGCCACTGCGTGGACCTCGGTGACGTGGGCCTGCCCTACCTGCCGTTCACGGAGATCCTCGGCACCCTCGCCGCGGACGACCGGTTCGCGGCCGCGTTCGCCGCCCACCCGGCGGTCGACCGCCTGCTCGGCGCGAGGACGGGCGCGCCCCGCACGGGCACGGGCACGGACACCGGGACCGGAACCGGCCCGGACACCGGGACCCGCACGGACACCGGCACCGGCACCGACTCCGGCGGCACCCCCGGGACCGACCCCGGCACCCGGCTCCGCCTCTTCGAGGGCGTCGCCGCCCTGCTGGCCGCCGTCGCCGAGATCACCCCCCTCCTCCTGGTCCTCGAAGACCTCCACTGGGCCGACCAGTCCTCCCGCGACCTCCTCCGCTTCCTTCTCAGCCGCGGGCTCCTGCAGCCCGCGGCGCCCGGTGCCCCGGCCCACCGCCTGGCCGTCTTCGCCTCCTACCGCGCGGACGACCTGCACCGCCGCCATCCCCTGCGCCCCCTGCTCGCCGAACTGGTCCGGCTCCCCTCCGTGGACCGCCTCGAACTCCGCCCGATGGCCGACGCCGAAGTGGCCCGTCTGGTGCGCGCCCTGCGGGCGGAGGTCCTCTCCGACACCACCGTCCGCCGGATCGTGGAACGCGCCGAGGGCAACGCCTTCTACGCGGAGGAGCTGCTCGCCGCGCTGCCCGGCGACGTCGACCCGTCCGCCCCCGCGATGCCGAGCGGCCTCGCCGACGTACTCCTCATCCGGATCGAGCAACTGTCCGACACCGCCCAGCAGGTGCTCCGCACGGCCGCGGTCGCCGGACGGCGCGTGGAGCACGGTCTGTTGCACGACGCCGTACAACTGCCGCAGGACACGCTGGAGTCGGCGCTGCGCGAGGCCGTCGGACGGCAGTTGCTGGTCCCCGGCGAGGACGGCACGTACTCCTTCCGGCACGCCCTGACCCGCGAGGCCGTCTATGCCGACCTGCTGCCCGGTGAACGGGTCCGGCTGCACCGCACCTTCGCGGGACTCCTCACCGGCCGGGCCCGTTCCGCCGAACGGGCCCACCACTCGCGGGAGAGCCACGACCTGGCCGACGCGCTCACCGCGTCCCTGGAAGCCGCCGACCACGCCCAGCTCCTCGGCGCGCCCGCCGAGGAGCTGCGCCATCTGGAGGCCGTACTCGAACTGTGGTCCGCCGTGGACCCCGGTGCCCGTCCCCGGACCGCCGGTCCCGTGACGCTCACACTGCGCGCCTCCGCGGCCGCCGCCCGCGCCGGTGACGCCCACCGGGCGGTCGCCCTCACCCGCGCCGCGCTCGCCCGGGCGGGTTCGGACGCCGACTCCGAGCTCGCCGCCCGGGTCCGCTACACCCTCGCGGGCCATCTGATGCGCGTCGACAGCACGAAGGCCGCGTACACCTACAGCAGCGAGGCACTGGCCATGATCCCGGCCGAACCCGCCTCGCACACCTGGGTGTGGGCCGCCGCCACCCACGTCATGGCCGCGCGGTACATGGGCCACGACGAGGACGCCCACCGGGTCGCCCGGCAGGCCCTGCGTACCGCCGAGGAGCTGCGGCTGCCCGACGCCCAGGCCGATCTGATCATCTCCCTGGTCGGTCTGGACGGCGGCAACCGGCGGACCCCGCGCGGCCGGGAGCGGCTGCGGCGCGCCCGCGACCTGGCCCGCGAGGCGGGCAACGTCTCCGTCGAGATGCGCGCCCTCTTCAACCTGGCCATCGGATGCTACGAGTCCGGAACGCTGGACGAGTGCCTGACCTGGCTCTCCGAGGGACTGGAGCGAGCGGACCGCTCGGGGCTGCTGTCCTCGCCGTACGCGCTGGAGCTGCGCTATCTCCAGTCCCTGATCCTCTACACCCTGGGCCGTTGGGACGAGTGCGCGCGGGCGGCCGCCTCCGACGCCGAACGGCTGCCGCCGGCGGGCGGGTTCGCCGTCGGCCCCGCGCTGTACGTCGCCCTCGCGCGCGGCGAGGACGGGACGGTCGAGCGCGCCCGTGCCCTGCTCGACGGGCCGTTCGACTGGATGGCCTCACTCGTCGCGGGCATCGTGCTGACCGACGCCGCGGCGCTGCGCGGCGACCCGGAGGGCGCCGTCGCGGCCCTGCGCGAGAGCCTCGCCGGACTCAGCGACGTCACCGGCAGCGAGCGGCCCGACATCGGTGTGCGGCTCGCCGCGCTCGCCCTCTCCCCCGTCGCCGACACGGCCGTACGGCTGCGTTCGGCCGGCGACGCGTCCGGCGCCCTCCGCTGGGCGGCCACCGCCACCGAACTGGTGGAGCTGGCCCGGACCACCGCGGCCAAGGGCGAGGACGGGACGCGGCAGGGCCCGGAAGGCCTGGCCTGGCTGGCCCGTGCCGAGGCGGAGTGGTCGCGCGCGTGCCCCCCGGCGGACGGCACCGCCGAGGAGCGGGCCGTCGCCGCGTGGGAGCGGACCGTCAGCGCGTTCGGCTACGGCGATCCGTACGAACTGGCGCGCTCCAGAAGGCGGTTCGCCGAGGCGCTGCTCACCGCGGGCCGGCGCGAGGAGGCCGCCGACCAGGCCCGCGCCGCCCGTGACGCGGCGGACCGGCTCGGTGCCGTGCCCCTGCGCGAGGAGGTGGACGCCCTGATCCGCCGGGGCCGTCTGACCGGGCCGGCGTCCGCCGCGGACCGGGTCGCGGCCCTCACCGCCCGGGAGAGCGACGTCCTGCGACTGCTCGCCCGCGGCCGCACCAACCGGCAGATCGGGGAGGAGCTGTTCATCAGCGGCAAGACGGCGAGCGTCCATGTCTCCAACATCCTCGCCAAGCTGGGCGCCGCGGGCCGGACCGAGGCGGTGGCCATCGCCTACCGCGAGGGCCTGATCGAGCCGGAGCCCACCGCGTCCGCATGAGGAGTCCGTCGCCCCGCGCGCCCGGGGCCCCGGCGGGCACGGACCGGCCGGGGCACGCACGACCGGGGCACGCACGACCGGGGGCCGGGCCCCCGAAGGTGACCCGGCCCCCGGCGGCGGATGTCAGACCAGGTTCACCGAACGGGCCGACGTGGCGCCGATCTCCTCGGCCACCTCGTTGAGAACACCCTGCGGGACCGTGTCGTCGACGGTGAGGACCGCGAGGGCCTCGCCGCCTGCGGCCGCCCGGGACACCTGCATGCCCGCGATGTTGATGCCCGCCTCGCCGAAGACCCGGCCGACGGTGCCGACGACACCGGGGCGGTCCTCGTAGCGCAGCACGACCATGTGGTCGGCGAGGGCGAGGTCCACGTCGTACTCGCCGACGGCGACGATCTTCTGCAGGTGCTTCGGGCCGGCCAGCGTGCCGGAGACCGCGACCTCCTGGCCGTCGCCGAGCGTGCCGCGCACGGTGACGACGTTGCGGTGGTCCGGGGACTCCGAGCTGGTCGTCAGACGCACCTCGACACCGCGCTCCTGGGCGAAGAGGGGCGCGTTGACGTACGACACCGTCTCCGCGACGACGTCCTCGAACACACCCTTGAGCGCGGAGAGTTCGAGCACCTTCACGTCGTGCTGGGTGATCTCGCCGTACACCTCGACGTCCAGGCGGACCGCGACCTCGCCCGCCAGCGCGGTGAAGATGCGGCCGAGCTTCTCGGCGAGCGGCAGACCGGGCTTGACGTCCTCGGCGATGACACCGCCCTGGACGTTCACCGCGTCCGGGACCAGCTCACCGGCGAGCGCCAGCCGCACCGAACGGGCGACGGAGACACCGGCCTTCTCCTGCGCCTCGTCCGTGGAGGCGCCGAGGTGCGGGGTGCAGACGACCTCGTCGAGCTCGAAGAGGGGGGAGTCCGTGCAGGGCTCCTTCGCGTACACGTCCAGGCCCGCGCCCGCGACACGGCCCTCCTTGAGCGCCGAGTACAGCGCCGCCTCGTCGACGATCCCGCCGCGCGCGGCGTTGACGATCCGCACCGAGGGCTTGACCTTGTGGAGCGCCTCGTCGCCGATGAGACCGACCGTCTCGGGGGTCTTGGGCAGGTGCACGGTGATGAAGTCCGCGACCTCCAGCAGCTCGTCCAGCGAGAGGACCTTGACGCCCATCTGGGCGGCGCGGGCGGGCTGGACGTAGGGGTCGTAGGCGACGACCTTCATGCCGAACGCCGACATGCGCTGGGCGACCAGCGCGCCGATGCGGCCGAGGCCGACGACACCGAGGGTCTTCTCGGCCAGCTCGACGCCCGTGTACTTCGAGCGCTTCCACTCGCCGTTCTTCAGCGCCGAGTTGGCCTGCGGGATGTGCCGCGCGGTGGCCAGCAGCAGACCGCAGGCGAGCTCGGCGGCGGTCACGATGTTCGAGGTGGGCGCGTTGACCACCATCACGCCGGCCTTGGTGGCGGCGGAGACGTCGACGTTGTCCAGGCCGACGCCGGCTCGTGCGACGACCTTCAGCTTCTTCGCGGCGGCGACCGCCTCGGCGTCGACCTTGGTGGCCGAACGGATCAGGACCGCGTCGACGTCGGCGATCGCGGGCAGCAGCTCGGCGCGGTCCGCGCCGTTGCAGTGCCGGATCTCGAAGTCCGGGCCCAGGGCGTCGACAGTCGCGGGCGACAGCTCTTCAGCGATGAGTACGACAGGTTTCGAGCTCACGTGAGTCCTCACAAGTCCAATGCGGACGGCCGTCCCGACGGCCGCGGGCGAGTGGAGGGATGCAGCGGCCTCGGGGAGGTGCCGGTGCGTTCTCGCGTCGTCCGGTGACGCTGCTCTCGGTCTGCCGGACGGGGCTCTCGTAGCGGAGGCTACTCGGGCCTGTGATCCGGTGCGGCGAGACTGCGTGCCGGGCGGCGCGGGGGCGTGCCTGCAGATCTTCGGGGTCGCTCGAGCCGCGTGGAAGACGCACGACGCTGTGGGCCTGACGCGTATGTTGTGCAGCAGTGTAGTGCCGCAACAGGGGTCTTCTTGCGCCGCTGTGGAAGGATCACTCGTCCGTGGCTGGACGGTGTGTACAACGTCGCGCGCACGGGCATCACCCAGGGTCGGGCCCAGGGGCCGGAGCGGTCCGCCCGGGCCCCTGGGCCGTTCGGCTCACGCCTCGTCGTTGACCCACGACATGAGCTTGCGCAGCTCCTTGCCCGTGGTCTCCAGGAGGTGGTTCTGGTCCTGGGTCTTGTACTCGTTGTACTTCTTCAGACCGGAGTGGTACTCCTCCATCCAGTTCCGGGCGAAGGTGCCGTCCTGGATCTCGGCGAGGATCTGCTTCATCTCGGCCTTGGTGGCGTCGGTGATGATGCGCGGGCCGGTGACGTAGTCGCCCCACTCGGCGGTCTCGGAGATCGACCAGCGCATCTTCTCCAGGCCGCCCTCGTACATGAGGTCGACGATCAGCTTCAGCTCGTGGAGGCACTCGAAGTACGCGATCTCCGGCTGGTAGCCGGCCTCGGTCAGCGTCTCGAAGCCCGCCTTGACCAGCGCCGCGGTACCACCGCAGAGGACGGCCTGCTCACCGAACAGGTCGGTCTCGGTCTCCTCGGTGAAGGTCGTCTTGATGACGCCGGCGCGGGTGCCGCCGATGCCCTTCGCGTACGACAGCGCCAGCTCGAAGCCGTTGCCGGTCGCGTCCTGCTCGACGGCCGCGATGCACGGCACGCCGCGGCCTTCCTCGTACTGGCGGCGGACCAGGTGGCCGGGGCCCTTCGGGGCGACCATGCAGACGTCGACGCCGGCCGGCGGCTTGATGAAGTCGAAGCGGATGTTCAGGCCGTGGCCGAAGAACAGCGCGTCGCCGTCGTTGAGGTTGTCCTTGATGGACTCCTCGTAGACCTGGGCCTGGATCGGGTCCGGCACCAGGATCATGATGACGTCGGCCTCGGCGGCGGCCTCCGACGGCGTCACCACGCGAAGGCCCTGCTCCTCGGCCTTCGCCTTGGACTTGGAGCCCTCGTGCAGACCGACGCGGACGTCGACACCCGAGTCGCGCAGCGACAGCGCGTGGGCGTGGCCCTGGCTGCCGTAGCCGATGACCGCGACCTTGCGGCCCTGGATGATGGACAGGTCGGCGTCGTCGTCGTAGAACAGCTCGGCCACTGGGGTTCTCCTTGGTGTGCGGTGTCGCGTCCCACCGTACGGCGGGCGGGGGGAGGAAAGTTTCCGGGTCTCGGCATACGGGCGGTCGGCGCGGACCGACCGCCCGTTCCGGGACTCAGGCTGAACGGTCGAGCGCGCGCAGCGACCGGTCCGTGATCGAACGCGCCCCGCGTCCGATCGCGATCGTGCCGGACTGGACGAGCTCCTTGATGCCGAACGGCTCCAGCATCTTGAGCATGGCCTCCAGCTTGTCGCTGCCGCCGGTGGCCTCGATGGTGACGGCCTCCGGGGAGACGTCCACGGTCTTGGCGCGGAACAGCTGGACGATCTCGACGATCTGGGAGCGCGTCTCGTTGTCGGCGCGCACCTTCACCAGGACGAGTTCGCGCTGCACCGCCGCGCCCGGCTCCAGCTCGACGATCTTCAGGACGTTGACGAGCTTGTTGAGCTGCTTGGTGACCTGTTCGAGCGGCAGCGCCTCGATCACGTTCACCACGATGGTGATGCGGGAGATGTCGGGGTGCTCGGTGATGCCGACGGCGAGCGAGTCGATGTTGAAGCCGCGACGCGAGAACAGGGCGGTGATCCGGGCGAGGACACCGGGCTTGTTCTCGACGAGGACGGAGAGGGTGTGCTTGGTGCTCATGGTGGGGACTCGGCTCTCTCTCAGTCGTCTTCGTTGTCGCCGAAGTCGGGGCGGACGTCCCGGGCTGCCATGATCTCGTCGTTCGAGGTGCCGGCGGCGACCATCGGCCACACCATGGCGTCCTCGTGGACGATGAAGTCGACCACGACGGGGCGGTCGTTGATCGAGTTCGCCTCTTCGATGACCTTGTCGAGGTCGTCCGGGGACTCGCAGCGGATGGCGTAGCAGCCCATCGCCTCCGACAACTTCACGAAGTCCGGGACGCGGGTGCCCGCGCTCGGCTGCTTGCCGTCGGCGGCCGGACCGCTGTGCAGCACGGTGTTGGAGTACCGCTGGTTGTAGAAGAGGGTCTGCCACTGGCGGACCATCCCGAGGGCGCCGTTGTTGATGATGGCGACCTTGATCGGGATGTTGTTCAGGGCACAGGTGGTGAGCTCCTGGTTGGTCATCTGGAAGCAGCCGTCGCCGTCGACCGCCCAGACCGTGCGGTCCGGCATGCCCGCCTTGGCGCCCATCGCGGCCGGCACCGCGTAGCCCATGGTCCCGGCGCCGCCGGAGTTCAGCCAGGTCGCGGGGTTCTCGTACTGGATGTAGTGCGCGGCCCACATCTGGTGCTGGCCGACGCCCGCGGCGAAGATCGTGCCCTCCGGCGCGAGCTGTCCGATGCGCTCGATGACCTGCTGGGGCGACAGCGAGCCGTTGTCGGGCTGCTCGTACCCCAGCGGGTACGTCTCGCGCCAGCGGCTGAGGTCCTTCCACCAGGCGCTGTAGTCGCCGCGGTGTCCTTCGCTGTGCTCCTTCTGCACGGCCTGGACCAGATCGGCGATGACCTCGCGGGCGTCTCCGACGATCGGCACGTCGGCCGCGCGGTTCTTGCCGATCTCGGCCGGGTCGATGTCGGCGTGGACGATCTTGGCGTACGGGGCGAAGCTGTCCAGCTTGCCGGTGACGCGGTCGTCGAAGCGGGCTCCGAGGGCGACGATCAGGTCGGCCTTCTGCAGCGCGGTGACGGCGGTGACCGCACCGTGCATGCCCGGCATTCCCACGTGCAGTTCGTGACTGTCGGGGAACGCGCCGAGCGCCATCAGGGTGGTGGTGACGGGCGCTCCGGTGAGTTCGGCGAGGACCTTCAGCTCGGCCGTGGCGTGCGCCTTGATGACGCCGCCGCCGACGTAGAGGATGGGCCGCTTCGCCTGGGTGATCAGCTTGGCGGCCTCGCGGATCTGCTTGGCGTGCGGCTTGGTCACCGGCCGGTAGCCGGGGAGGTCCATGACGGGCGGCCACTGGAAGGTGGTCTGCGCCTGCAGGGCGTCCTTGGCGATGTCGACGAGGACCGGGCCGGGACGGCCGGTGGAGGCGATGTGGAAGGCCTCCGCGATCGTCTTCGGGATGTCCTCGGCGCGGGTCACCAGGAAGTTGTGCTTGGTGACCGGCATGGTGATGCCGACGATGTCCGCCTCCTGGAAGGCGTCCGTGCCGATCGCCTTGGACGCGACCTGTCCGGTGATCGCCACGAGCGGCACCGAGTCCATGTGCGCGTCGGCGATCGGGGTCACGAGGTTGGTGGCACCCGGGCCGCTGGTGGCCATGCAGACGCCGACCTTGCCGGTGGCCTGTGCGTAACCGGTGGCCGCGTGACCCGCGCCCTGCTCATGACGGACGAGCACGTGCCGCACGCGCCGGGAATCCATCAGCGGGTCGTAGGCCGGAAGGATCGCGCCGCCCGGGATGCCGAACACCGTGTCGGCCCCTACCTCCTCGAGAGAACGGATGAGGGACTTGGCACCCGTCACCTGTTCGGGCGCGGACGGCTGTCCTCCGGAACGGGGCCGCGGCTGCGGATGGTGGGCCCCGGTGGCCTGCTCGGTCATCGTCATTCTCTTCTCGATGCTGAGGATTTTTGCGAGGTTTGTGCGGTGTGCGGTTGTTGGTCACAGGCACCTGTGCAACAAAAAACCCCTCGTGCCATGAGGCAAGCGAGGGGAGCGCGCCGGGTGCGGTCGCTGGGTGTTCCGGGTCCGTCCGGTGATCACCAGCTTCAGCCGACGCGCTTTCCAAGTACGAGAATTCGGGTGCGCATGGCATTGACCCTCCCCCCGGCACGCATCGACTGTCAAGTGGGTGGGACGGGAGTCTCATTATGTGAACGGAGGGCGGTGCCGCCCCCGAGAACAGCGGGCACACCACTCGTATACACCCCCGCGCCACCGCCGGCGAACACCGGCTCGGCGGGCCCGTGCGGAACCGGGTAGTGACCGGAGGACAGCGCTCTGCGCAGCCGGTACTCGTCGAGGGGGCCGGAGAAGGCCATCCCCTGCCCGTGCGTACAGCCCATCGCGCGCAGCGCCACGACCTGCTCGGGGAGGTCCACGCCGTCGGCCACGGACTGTAGCCCGAGGTCGGTGGCGATCCGCAGCAGCCCGCTGGTGATCTTGTGCAGCCGCGCGGACTCGACGACGCCCTCGACCAGGCCCCGGTCGAGCCTGAGGACGTCCACGGGGAGCCTTCTGAGGGCCGTGATGGCGGCGCAGCCGCCCCCGAAGCCGTCCAGGGCGATCCGGACCCCGACTCTGCGCAACGCGTTCAGCCGGCGCTCCAGCTCGTCCAGGCCGACCCGTGGATCGGTGTCGGACAGCTCGACGACCAGGGCGCCCGAGGAGAGCCCGTGCCGGGTCAGCAGGGCCTCCACGGAGCCGAGGGGCATGGAGCGGTCCAGCAGCCGCCGGGCGCTCACCCGGACGGCCACGGGGACGGTGACCCCCGCCGCGGCCCGCTCGGCGGCCTGCTCGACCGCCTCCTCCAGCATCCAGCGGCCCAGCTCGGCGGTCCGGTCGCTGTCCTCGGCGACCCGCAGGAACTCGGCGGGGGTGAAGAGCACTCCTTGGGAGGAACGCCAGCGGGCCTGGGCGGTGACCGTCGCGATCCGGCCGTTCTCCAGGCAGACCACCGGCTGGTGCAGCAGCGCGAACTCGCCGTCCTGGAGCGCGGAGCGCAGTCTGGTCGCCAGCTCCGCCTTCCGGACGACGTCCTGCTGCATCTGGGGCGCGTAGAGCTCGACGCGCCCCTTGCCCGCCGCCTTGGCGCGGTACATGGCCAGGTCGGCGTTGCGCAGCAGCTCGCCGGCGCCCAGTCCCGGTTCGGCGAAACCGACGCCGATGGACGCGGCCACCCGGACATCGTTGCCCTCGATGGCGTAGGGCTGCGAGAGCCTGATCCGCAGCCGGTCGGCGAGTTCCATGATCTGTTGCTCCCGGCCGGCCCGGTCCCGGCTGCCGTCACCCACGATCAGGGCGGCGAACTCGTCGCCGCCGAGGCGGGCGGCGGTGTCGCCGTGCCGCACCGAGTCCTGGAGTCTGCGGGCGGCCTGGACGAGGAGCTCGTCGCCCGCCTGGTGCCCGATCGTGTCGTTGACCGCCTTGAAGCCGTCGAGGTCGATGAAGAGGACGGCCGTGCCGCGGTCGGTGGAGCGGCGGCCGGACAGCGCCTGCTGGACGCGCCGGGTGAACAGGGCGCGGTTGGGCAGGTCGGTGAGCGGATCGTGCTCGGCGTTGTGCTGCAGCTGCGCCTGCAGCCGGACCCGTTCCGTCACGTCACGGCTGTTGAAGATGAGGCCGCCGTGGTGGCGGTTGACGGTGGACTCCACGTTGAGCCAGCCGCCCCCGCCGGACTTGAAGCGGCACTCGATCCGCGTGGTGGGCTCGTCCAGGTGGCTGGCGGCAAGGAAGCGGCGTACCTCGTGCACCACGCAGCCGAGGTCCTCGGGGTGGATCAGCGAGGCGAGCTCGGAGCCGACGAGTTCCTCGGCGCCCCGGCCGTAGACCCCGGCGGCCGCGGGGCTGACGTACTTCAGGATGCCGTTCGGCGCCGCGATCATGATGACGTCGCTGGAGCCCTGCACCAGGGAGCGGAAGTGGTTCTCCTTCTGGGCCAGTTCCTGGGTGAGGGTGATGTTGTCGAGCAGCATGATGCCCTGGCGCACCACGAGGGCGAGCACGACCAGACCGGCGGTGAGGAGGACCACGCGGTCGACGCTGTGGCCGTTGAGGACGTTGTAGAGGATCCCCAGGGTGCAGACGGCCGCGGCCAGGTAGGGCGTGAGCGCGCCCAGCGATCCGGCGATCGGGCGGGGGGCCGCGAACCGGTGGTGGCCCGCCTCCTGCGGGTCGGGGTGCCCCACGGGGTGCGCGCCGTCGGGACGCCGGCCCGGGAGGTGTCCGTGCGCCGCGCGCGCGTGCCCGTCCTCGCGGTGTCCACGTCCTCCGGGGCCGTCCTCGCCGGGTCCGCCCGCTTCGGGGCCCGTCCTTCCGCGCCCGGTCCCGCGCGGCCCGGTCCCGCCGTGCTCGTCGGGGTCCGGCTGTCCGTGCCGGGCGCCGGCCCAGGGGGCGTAGGCGAGGAGCAGCGAGCCGGCGAACCAGCCGGCGTCGAGAAGCTGCCCGGAGTGGTAGTTGTTGTGCAGCAGGGGCGAGGTGAACAGGGCGTCGCACATCACGGTCAGGGCGAGCGCCCCGATCGCGGTGTTCACCGCCGAGCGGTTCAGCGAGGAGCGCCGGAAGTGCAGCGCCAGCACCATGCTCACCAGGGCGATGTCCAGCAGGGGGTACGCCAGGGAGAGCGCGGTGTGCGCGACGCTCGGCCCGTCGAACTTCGCGGCCTGGGCGAGCGCGAGGCTCCAGGAGAGCGTGATCAGGGAACCGCCGATCAGCCACGCGTCGAGCGCCAGACAGATCCAACCGGCTCTGGTCACCGGCCTCTTGGCGAGCACGAGCAGCCCCACGATGGCCGGCGGGGCGAAGCACAGGAAGAAGATGTCGGCGAAACTGGGGGTCGGGACCTGCCGCTCCAGGACGATCTCGTACCACCCCCAGACGCCGTTGCCCAGCGAGGCCATGGCGGAGGAGAGTCCGAAGAGCAGCCAGGCGGGCCGGAAGCGGCTGCGCCGGTGGTGGGCGTAGAGGAAGCAGGAGACGGCCGCGGCGCCCGCGGCCGCGCTCAGTCCGAAGTCGCCCATGATCAGGGCCAGATCCGGCGAGCCCCAGCCGAGGGCGGAGCCGACGGCGTATCCCGCGCACACCAGGGCCAGCACGAGCTGGGAGACCAGACCCGTGCCGCCGCCGGGTACCGGACGGCGGGCCAGCAGCGCCCCGGGGGAACTCACCGGTCCCACCCGGTCCGCACAGCGGGGTCCCGCTGCTCCGGGCACGCTGGGTGTGCGTGCCTCCTGCGGGCGCCGTGCCTGCGGTGGTGATGGCCGCCGTGGCCGCAGTGGGCCCGTCCGCGCTCGGCCGCGCGCCAGGGTCGTCGGCGGCCCCGCCGCGTCGGATCGTTCGTCCATAGGCCGTGCATCGCCCGTCGCCCCCCTCGCAGTCCGAATGTCCATCCCCGGCGCCGAACGGTGCGCGGCGCAGCCCCTGTCCGGACGATACACCAGTCTCGTCACTCAGGGACATAGTTCCTCTACGCTCTGTGACGACCAGCGGGTATGCGGACACGAGCCGCATCCGGGGGAACGCGGAGGGTGCCCACTGTCCGGGCGGAGCCGCGGCCGGCGGCGACTACGTGCCCGTGGTGAGGACCACGTTGGCGAGCGGTTCCCGGTTCACGAACCGCGTCAACTGACCGACCAGCAACCGCTCGGCGCGCGGCAGGAACGCCGACGTGGGGCCGCCGACGTGCGGGCTGACGAGCACGCCGGGCGCCTGCCACAGAGGGTGCCCCAGGGGCAGCGGCTCGGGGTCGGTGACGTCCAGGGCGGCGGTGAGGCGTCCGCTCTCCAGCTCCGCGAGCAGGGCCTTGGTGTCGACGACCGCGCCGCGGGCGACGTTGACCAGCAGCGCGCCGTCCTTCATACGGGCCAGGAACTCGGCGTCCACCAGTCCGCGCGTGCTGTCGGTGAGGGGGGTGGAGAGCACCACGACGTCGGCCTCGGGGAGCAGCGCGGGAAGTTCCGTGAGTGGGTGCACCGGACCGCGCGCCGTGGTGCGCTCGGAGCGCGCGACGCGCGCCACCCGCGCCACCTCGAAGGGCACGAGCCGGTCCTCGATCGCGGACCCGATCGACCCGTATCCCACGATCAGCACGGACTTGTCGGCGAGCGCGGGACGGAACCCGGTGCGCCACTCCCCCTTGTCCTGGGCCCGTACGAAGTCGGGGATGCCCCGCAGCGAGGCGAGGATCAGGGTGAGGGCGAGCTCGCCGGTGCTCGCCTCGTGCACCCCCTTGGCGTTGCACAACTGCACCCCGGGCCGCAGGGACTTGACGCCCTCCAGGACGTGGTCGACCCCGGCGGAGAGGGTCTGCACGGCCTGTACGGAGGTCATTTCGGCCATCGGCCGCCGGCCCACGGCGGGCGGCTTCATGTAGGGCACCACGTAGAAGACGCAGTCGGCCGGGTCCGCGGGGAACTCCTGACCGCCGTTCCAGAAGCGGTAGTCGAGGCCTTCGGGCAGGCCCTTGAGATCGTCGGCGTGAAAGGGAAGCCACACATCGGAAGTCATGCTCAGGAGGCTATGTCAGGGGGTGGGACGCGCAGACGTTAGGTTGGGGTGGCAGGAGAGGGAGGGTCACGGCCAGGTGGAGCGCAGGACGATCGGCGCGGCGACGCTGGAGGTGGGGGCGGTCGGCCTCGGGTGCATGCCGATGAGCTGGGCGTACACCGGTTCGCGGCAGCGCGGTGAGGAGTCGCTGCGCACGGTGCACGCGGCGCTCGACCTCGGGACGACGTTGCTGGACACGGCCGACATGTACGGGCCCTTCACCAATGAGCTGCTGGTGGGGCGGGCGCTGCGGGAACGGCGTGCCGAGGCCTTCGTGTCGACGAAGGTGGGGCTGCTGGTGGGTGAGCAGCACCTCGTGGCCAATGGGCGTCCGGGTTATGTGCGGCGGGCCTGCGACGCGTCGTTGCGCCGGCTGCAGACGGACGTGATCGACCTCTACCAGCTGCACCGCGCGGACCCCGAGGTTCCGGTCGAGGAGACCTGGGGTGCGATGGCGGATCTCGTGGCGGCCGGAAAGGTGCGCTCGCTCGGGCTGTGCGCGGTCGGCGCGCGGTCCGCCCGGCGTCCGGGGGCGCGTCCGCACGACGGGCGGTCGCCTGCCGGACGGCCGCACGACGGGCGGCCGCACGACGGAACGATCCGGCAGCTGGAGCGGCTGCAGCAGGTCTTCCCGGTGAGCGCGGTGGAGGCCGAGCTGTCCGTCTGGTCGACGGAGGCGCTGGACGCGCTGCTGCCGTGGTGCGCCGCGCGCGGTGTGGGCTTCCTGGCGGCGATGCCGCTCGGCAACGGTTTCCTGACCGGGACGCTGACACCGGGCGGGGGCTTCGAGCCCGATGACGTGAGGGCCCGTCATCCCCGCTTCACGGCCGAGATGATGGCCGCCAACCAGCCGATCGTCGCCGGGCTGCGGCGGGTCGCCCGACGGCACGGGGACGGGGTCACCCCGGCCCAGGTGGCGCTGGCCTGGGTGCTCTCCCGGGGCCGGCAGGTGGTTCCGGTGCCCGGGGCCAAGCGGGCGCGCTGGGCGGCGGAGAACGCGGGGGCGGCCGGGCTGCGGCTGACGGCGGAGGATCTGGCGGAGGTGGCCGGGCTGCCCGGAGCGCAGGGGTCGTGGGACTGACTGTCCCCCGGCCCGCGGCCCGCTCGCGCGGCGACCGCCTCCGGCCGTCTCTCCGGCCTCCCGCGCGTCGGGTGTTCCCGATCGGGAACCCGCGGGACGTGAGCGGTGTATGAACAGTAGGACCGCCACGTCGAAGGGACCTCTGATCGTGCAACGTCGAGTGGTGAAGGCCGCGTTGGCCGCGGCCGCGCTGGTGGTGACGGCCGGCTGTTCCTCGGGCGGCTCGGGAGGCGGATCGGCGACGGGCGGTCCTGACCCGTCCGTGAGCGGTCCGGTCACGGGTTCGGCGTCCTCGCCGCGGCCGACCGGCACGGCCGCGCCCGCCAAGGGCTCGGTGAAGGTGGTGCGCACGGTCGCCGAGGGCCTCAAGTCGCCCTGGGGTCTCGCGCCGCTGCCGGAAGGCGGTCTTCTCGTCTCCTCGCGGGACGAGGGGACCATCACCCGGGTGGACGAGAAGACCGGCAGGACAACGGAGCTGGGCCAGGTGCCGGGGGTGGCCCCCGCCGGGGAGGGCGGCCTGCTCGGTATCGCGCTCTCCCCCGACTACGCCTCGGACCACATGGTCTACGCGTACCTGACGACGGCTTCGGACAACCGGATCGTCCGTATGCTGTACGACCCCCGGAAGCCCCCCGGCGGGCAGTTGGGCGCACCGGACACGATCTTCAAGGGCATTCCCAAGGGAATGATCCACAACGGCGGCCGGATCGCCTTCGGCCCGGACGGGATGCTGTACGCGGGGGCGGGTGAGACGGGCACCCGGGGGCTGGCCCAGGACAGGAAGGCGCTGGGCGGCAAGATCCTGCGGATGACGCCGGACGGGGATCCGGCGCCGGGCAACCCGTTCGTCGGTTCCGTCGTGTACTCGTACGGACACCGCAACGTCCAGGGTCTCGCCTGGGACGACAGGCAGCGGCTGTGGGCCTCGGAGTTCGGGCAGGACACCTGGGACGAGCTGAACCAGATCAAGCCCGGGGACAACTACGGCTGGCCGGTCGTCGAGGGCAGGAGCGGCGATCCGAAGTACCACGACCCGGTCGCCCAGTGGCACACGGACGACGCCTCCCCCAGCGGCATCGCCTATGCCGGGGGTTCCCTCTGGATGGCGGGGCTCAAGGGCGAGCGGCTGTGGCGGATCCCGCTGGCGGGCACCCGGGCCGCCGCCGCTCCGCAGTCCTTCCTGAAGGGCAGGTACGGGCGGCTGCGCACGGTGGTTCCGGCGGGCGGGGACAGGCTCTGGCTGGTCACGAGCGAGACGGACGGCCGGGGCAGCCCCGGCAAGGGGGACGACCGCGTCCTGGAGCTGGAGGTGAAGTAGCTCAGCGGTCTCGCGGGCCGTCCGGACCGCTGGAGGCTTCTTCCGGGTCGGGCGCGGGTCCCTCCGGCTCGGGGAGGGGTCGATGCGGGTCGGACGACGCGGGCTCCGTCGGCCCGGGCGGCTCATCGCGTTCCCGTTCCGGAGGCCGTACGACCACCTTGCCCGAGGAGAGGTCTATGGGACCGCGGCCCGGGTCGCCGTCGTTCAGGTCCACGCGGGTCAGTTCGAGCCGTTTGCGTTCGTCCTCGGTGTGCTTGCGTCCTGGTGCGAAGATCTCGTCGAACATGTTGAACACGGCGACTCCCTCGGCGCGGGTCCCCGCCAGCGTATGCCTCAGCCCGCCGTCCGGGCAGTGGGGGTCTCCTGGGGGAACAGCCGGAGCCGGTGGGCCAGGGCCGCCGCCTCGCCCCGGCCCGAGACGCCGAGCTTGGCCAGGATGTTCGACACATGGACGCTGGCGGTCTTCGGGGAGATGAAGAGCTCCTCGGCGATCTGCCGGTTGCTGCGGCCGGCCGCGACCAGACGCAGCACGTCGCGTTCCCGGCCGGTGAGCCCGAGGGCCCGGGCCGGGTCGACGGGGTCCGGGGCGCAGGGACCGGGGGCCTTGCCCAGGGCGAGCCGGGCCCGCTGGGCGAGCAGCTCGACGGCGTCGACGAGCGGCCGGGCGCCGAGGTGGTCGGCCGCGGCCCGGGCCAGCCTCAGGAGCTCGGTGGCACGGGCCCGCTCCTCCTCGCCCGCGCCCGCGGCCAGCAGCGAGCCGGCGAGGCGGCGACGGACGCGGGCGAGGTCGTAGGGGCGTTCCAGGCATTCGAAGGCCGACACGACCTCGGTCCAGTCGTGCGGGTCGGACAGGCCCTCGGCGCGCCGGAGTTCGGCGCGCACCCACCGCTCGTACGCGTGCCAGACCGGTGCTCCGGTGGCCAGTGTCCTGGCGGCCTCCCGCACGCCGCCCACGGTCTTGTCGCGCCCCGCCTCGGCGGCGGGCAGTCCGCGCGCGTCGGCCTCCGCGGTGGCGGCGGCGAGCAGCAGGGGCCACCCGTAGCGCTGGGTGCCGGGCGGGAAGCCCCCCTCCAGTGCCTGTTCCAGGGTGGTCCGGGCGTCGAGGAGCCGGCCCTGTTCCGTGGCGACGCGGATCGTGCTGCGCGCCAGCGGCAGGGCGTGCTGCGGCATGGGGTCGTGGGTGCCGAAGTGGGCGCGGGCGGCCTCCAGCCGGCGGGCCGCCTCGGCGAGGTCACCGCGCTCCACGGCGAGGTCGGCGAGGCGCAGGGCGCCGCTGCCGGACGGCTTTCCGCTGACTCCCACGCCCAGTGCGTTCCGGGCCGCCTCGGCGGCTTCGTCCCAGCGGCCGAGTGAGCAGAGCGACTCGGCGAGGTTGCCCCACACCCAGGCCTCGGTGTCCACCAGTCCGTTCCGCCGGGCGAGTTCGGTGCCCTGGCGGAGGATCGGGACGGCTTCGCGGGAGCGGCCGACCGACTCCAGGTGGGACGGCAGGTTGATGTGCAGGCGGCCCGCCACGAGGGAGGCGCCGTGCGTCGGCACCTGCTCCTTGACCCGGTACATCTCGGTGATGCCGGCCTCGATGTCGCCCGCGTCGACCATGAGGCCGCCGAGGGTGAGCCGGGCGTTCAGTTCGATGTCCCGGGCGCCGACCATACGGGCGTACTCCACGGCCCGTTCTGCGGCGAACAGGGCTCCGGGGCCCGGTTCGTGGAGCATGCACCAGGCGGCGACCAGGGAGAGCACCTCGGCGTGCACCTCCGACGGGGGCAGACCGCGCACCAGGTCCCGGGCGGTGGCGAGTTCCTGCCACCCGTCGCCGCGCGCCTGGGCGGTGACGAGACGGGAGCGCTGGACCCAGAACCAGGCGGCGCGCAGCGGATCGCACCCGTCCTCCAGGACGTGCAGCGCCCGTTTGGTGATCTTCAGGGCCCGTTCGCGCTCCCCCGACAGCCGTCCCGCGACGGCGGCCTCGGCCATCAGGTCGAGATAGCGCAGGGGTGCGGGGAGGTCCGGGGCGGCCGGGTCGTGGCCGCACGGCGGGAACACCTCCACGTAGTCGACGGGGCGCAGGGCGGCCCGTACGGCTTCCGGGGCCGCCTCCCACAGCTCCATGGCCCGCTCCAGGAGCCGGAGTTGTTCGGAGTGGGCGTGCCGGCAGCGGGCCTCGACGGAGGCGTCCAGGACGGCGGGCAGGGCCTTGGCGGCGTCGTGCGCGTGGTACCAGTAGCTGGCCAGGCGGGTGGCGCGCTCGTCGGCGGGGACGAGGGTGGGGTCGGCCTCCAGTGCCTCGGCGTAGCGGCGGCTGAAGCGGGAGCGTTCGCCGGGCAGCAGGTCGTCGCTGACGGCCTCCCTGACCAGGGAGTGGCGGAAGCGGTAGCCGTCGCCGCCGGGTGAGGCGAGCAGGATGTTGGCGCCGACGGCGGCGCGCAGTGCGTCGATGAGGTCGTCCTCGGCGAGCCGGGCCACGGCGGCGAGCAGCCGGTACTCGACGGTGGAGCCGCCCTCGGCGACGATCCGGGCGATGCGCTGGGCGCTCTCGGGCAGCCCTTCGACGCGTACGAGGAGCAGGTCGCGCAGTGTGTCCGTGAGGCCGGTGCGGCAGCCCTGGTGGGCGGCGACGGCGAGTTCCTCGACGAAGAAGGCGTTGCCGTCGGAGCGTTCGAAGATCTCGTCGACCTGCGCCGGGTCGGGTTCGTGGGCGAGGATGCCGGCGATCTGGCGGCCGACCTCGGCGCGCGTGAGGCGGCCGAGTTCGATGCGGCGGACGGTGCGCAGCCGGTCCAGTTCGGCGAGCAGGGGGCGCAGCGGGTGGCGGCGGTGGATGTCGTCGGCGCGGTAGGTGGCCACGACGACCAGGCGCCCGCTGCGCAGCGTGCGGAAGAGGTAGGCCAGCAGGTGGCGGGTGGAGGCGTCGGCCCAGTGCAGGTCCTCCAGGGCCAGGACGACGGTGCGGTCGGCGGCGACGCGTTCCAGGAGCCGGGCGGTGAGTTCGAAGAGGCGGGCCATGCCCTCCTCGTCGGGGCGCCGGCCGCGGTCCGTCTCGCCGAGCTCGGGCAGCAGCCGGGCCAGCTCGTCCTCCTGTCCGGCGGCGGCCGCGGCGAGCTCGTCGGGGAGCAGGCGGCGCAGGGCGCGCAGGGCGGTGGAGAACGGGGCGAAGGGCAGCCCGTCGGCACCGATCTCGACGCAGCCGCCGACCGCGAAGACGGCGCCCTCGCGGTCGGCGACGGTGGCGAACTCCTCGATCAGCCGGGTCTTCCCGACCCCGGCCTCGCCACCGAGGAGCAGCGCCTGCGGTTCCCCGGTTCCCGGCGTCCGGGCACCGCTGCCGCCGGCGGCACGGGCGAGCGCCTCGCGCAGGACGCCCAGTTCGTCCGCGCGGCCGACGAACACGGGGCTGACGGATCTGGTCTCCACGGGCCCGAGCATCGCACAACGGTCCGACGGAGCGGCACCGGTTATCGGGTGGCCGGCCGTCGGCGCGGACCCGGGTGCCGGGAGAGGGGCGAGCGCTCTTCCGGGAGGCCGGCCGACCCCTGTACGGCCGGCCTCCCCGGGTGTGGGAGGGGGGCCGCCCTCGGTACGGGCGGCCCCCCTGGGCCCGGCGTTCACGCGGCGCGGGCGAACCGGTGCCGGCGAGGACCCCGGCTATGCGCCTGCCCCTCGGTGTCGTTCCGGCCGGACCGGTGGCCGGCGCCGCGTCGGTCGGCACGACGGCCGCGCAGGGCCTCCGTCACCAGCCGGTGGTTCTGCGCCTCGCGGATCAGCTCGGCCGATCGGATCTGGTGGATCTCGTACTCGAACATCTCGTACCCCTCGTGAAGAAGCCGGTTTCCGCATCGCTCCGTGCGATGCCTCAACCTTCGTCCCCCAGGGGGGTGCGTCACATCGGGAGAGTGCCGCATCTTCGACGCGCGAAGGGCCTTAGGGCGGCGGCAGATGAGCCGCGCCGGCCCTAAGGCCCCTCAGACGTACGGGGGTTCACTTGGTGGAGGGCAGTCCCAGCAGGAGGTCGGAGTACTTGGCGACCGCGAGCACGAGGCCGACGACGCCGAGCGAGACGCCCGCCCAGGCGACCGACTTGATCCACGGGGCCTGCGGCCTGCCGGGCGCTCCGAAGGCGGGCCGGACGAGGACCACGACGCCGCCGATCAGCGCGGCGAGCGCGAAGAGGCCGCCGACGAGCGCGGTGGTCGCCCAGGCATCGCCGTAGACCTCCTTGACCTGCGTGGCGACGCTCGCGGACGACGAGGTCTGGAGCTGTCCGACGAGGGTCTCCCGGGCGGCGGCCACGGTGGCGACCCAGCTGCCGGTGAGCGACACGATGCCGAGTCCGGCCGAGACGACGGCGGCGGCGCCCTGGCCGACGCCGGTGGCCTCCTTCTCCGCGGCCACGAGGAGGTCCTCGTCCGCCGGGGCACCGTCCTCGGTGCCGTCCTGCTCCTCGGCCTCGGCCTCGGCCTCGTGCTCGGTCTCGGCCGGTGCCTCCGCCCCGGTCACGGCCGCGCCGTCCGGCGTCTCCTCGGTACCGGTGACCTGCGGGGTCTCCTTGTCGCTCTTCGCCTCGGTGCCGTTCGCGTCCACGGCTTCGTCAACTGTCTTCGTTCCCATGTCCCGCACCGTACGGACGGAGTCTGAGAAGTGTCTTAATGATCCCTGTGCTGTCCGGTAACGATCGGCGTACGCGTCGGTGACCGCCGGGCGGCGCTCAGCCGCCGGTCCCCGCGCGGGCCGCCCGCCAGTCGGGCGCGAGCACCGACCAGACCTCCATGTCGAGGCGTACTCCCCGGTGGGGGAAGCTCTCCCGCAGCACCGCGTCCCGGGTCATTCCCAGCCGCCGGGCGCCGTTCACACTCGGCTCGTTCGCCGAGGCGGCGATCCACTCCACCCGGTGGATCCCGCGTTCCTCGACGGCCCAGTCGATGAGCAGCCGCATCGCGCGCGTGACCAGGCCCCGCCCGGTGCCGGCGGGTTCCAGCCAGCAGCCGACCTCGCAGTTGCCGCGTGCCGCGTCGAAGTTGAGGAAGAGCACTCCGCCCACCAGCCGTCCCTCCAGCCACAGGCCGTGCAGGGACCCGGTGTCGGCGGCACGCTGGTCGGCGTAGCGCTGGAGCAGTTCCCGCGCGGAGGCCACGTCCGTGGCGCCCGAGCCGAACGGGATGTACTGGCCGATGAACTCGCGTCCCCGGTCCAGATGGGCGAGGAACTCCTCCGCGTGCCAGGGCTCCAGGGGGCGCAGCTCCGCGCCGTCGTCGCCCAGCGATATCGCGTACATCGTGCTGCTGCTCCTTCTTCCGTTCTTCCGTCGCGTCCGCCGGTTCCGCATGCGGCACGGCGGCCGGGGTCTCGTGGGTGGTGCGCACGCGGCGTGGAGCCGGGGCGGCACTCCGGCGGTGTTCCGGTCGCGGTGCCGGGGTGTTCCGGCGCCCCGCAGCCGGTCGGACGCGTGAGCGTCGGCCCGGCCGGCGGGCGCCCGTGGGCTTCCCGTGCCGGTGTGCTCACGACAGGCCTGAGGGGACGCACCACGACTGGTGCGTCCCCCCGGGCCGGACGATGCGGGGACGGTCAGCCCTCGCTGACGCCCAGCTTCTCCAGGATGAGCTCCTTGACGCGGGCCGCGTCGGCCTGACCGCGGGTGGCCTTCATGACCGCGCCGACCAGGGCGCCGGCCGCGGCCACCTTGCCGCCGCGGATCTTGTCCGCGACGCCCGGGTTGCCCGCGATGGCCTCGTCGACCGCGGCGGTCAGCGCGCCCTCGTCCGAGACGACCTTGAGCCCGCGCTTGTCGACGACCTCGTCCGGGGTGCCCTCGCCCGCGAGCACGCCCTCGATGACCTGACGGGCGAGCTTGTCGTTGAGGTCCCCGGCGGCCACGAGCCCCGCCACCCGGGCGACCTGCGCCGGGGTGATGGGAAGGTCCTCCAGGGCCTTGCCCGACTCGTTGGCGCTGCGGGCCAGTTCGCCCATCCACCACTTGCGGGCGGACGCGGCGTCCGCGCCGGCCTCGATGGTGGCGACGATCGCGTCGATGGCACCGGCGTTGAGGATCGACTGCATGTCGTGGGCGCTGACGCCCCACTCCTCGCGCAGCCGGTTGCGGCGGGCCAGCGGCTGCTCGGGCAGGCCCGCGCGCAGCTCCTCGACCCACTCGCGGGACGGGGCGACGGGGACGAGGTCGGGCTCCGGGAAGTACCGGTAGTCCTCGGCCTCCTCCTTCACGCGGCCCGAGGTCGTGGACCCGGTGTCCTCGTGGAAGTGACGCGTCTCCTGGACGATCGTGCCGCCGCCGTCGAGGACCGCGGCGTGCCGCTGGATCTCGAAACGGGCCGCGCGCTCCACCGAGCGCAGCGAGTTGACGTTCTTCGTCTCGGAGCGCGTGCCGAACTTCTCGCGGCCGTGCGGGCGCAGCGACAGGTTCACGTCGCAGCGCATCTGCCCCATCTCCATGCGGGCTTCCGAGACGCCGAGCGCCTTGATCAGCTCGCGCAGCTCGGCGACGTACGCCTTGGCGACCTCGGGAGCACGCGCGCCCGCGCCCTCGATCGGCTTGGTGACGATCTCGATGAGGGGGATGCCGGCGCGGTTGTAGTCGAGCAGGGAGTGCGAGGCGCCGTGGATACGGCCGGTCGCTCCGCCGACGTGCGTCGACTTGCCGGTGTCCTCCTCCATGTGGGCGCGTTCGATCTCCACGCGGAAGACCTCGCCGTCCTCCAGCTGGACGTCGAGGTAGCCGTTGAAGGCGATCGGCTCGTCGTACTGGGAGGTCTGGAAGTTCTTCGGCATGTCCGGATAGAAGTAGTTCTTCCGGGCGAAGCGGCACCACTCGGCGATCTCGCAGTGCAGCGCGAGACCGATCTTGATGGCGGACTCGACGCCGATCGCGTTGACGACGGGCAGCGAGCCCGGCATGCCGAGGCAGGTGGGGCAGGTCTGCGAGTTGGGCTCGGCGCCCAGCTCGGTGGAGCACCCGCAGAACATCTTGGTCTTGGTGCCGAGTTCGACATGGACCTCGAGGCCCATGACGGGGTCGTACGTCGCCAGGGCGTCCTCGTACGACACCAGCTCGTCGGTCGTGGTGGTCACGGTGAAAACTTCCCTCTCAGCCCAGCAGGACGTCGTCGTCGCCCAGGCGCCTGAGCTCCCGGTAGAGGATGGCGAGGCCGGTGACGATGGCGGCGGCGGACACGGCCGCGTCGATCAGGCGCAGCGTGTCGTGCTCCGTGCGGGCCTTCTTGGCCTGCTTGGCGACGCCGAGGGCCCCGAACGCGGTGGTCGCGATGGACAGGTACGTGCCGGACTTGGACTTCTTGAAGCCCTTGGCCTTGGTCAGAGCCTTACTCACAACGACGGAGCCTCCTCGATCAGCGGGTGCCCCCACTTTTCCACGAAGGCGGCCTCGACGGCGGCGCCGACCCTGTAGAGCCGGTCGTCCTTCATCGCCGGGGCGATGATCTGCAGCCCGACGGGGAGGTTGTCCTCCGGCGCGAGACCACAGGGCAGCGACATGGCCGCGTTGCCCGCCAGGTTGGTCGGGATGGTGCACAGGTCGGCGAGGTACATCGCCATCGGGTCGTCGGCACGCTCGCCGATCGCGAAGGCGGTGGTGGGCGTGGTCGGCGAGACGATCACGTCCACCTGCTCGAACGACTTCTCGAAGTCGCGGGTGATGAGCGTACGGACCTTCTGCGCCGAGCCGTAGTACGCGTCGTAGTAGCCGGAGCTGAGGGCGTACGTGCCGAGCATGATGCGGCGCTTGACCTCGTCGCCGAAGCCGGCCTCGCGGGTGAGCGAGGTGACCTCCTCGGCGGAACGCGTGCCGTCGTCGCCGACGCGCAGGCCGTAGCGCATGGCGTCGAAGCGGGCCAGGTTGGACGAGCACTCGGACGGCGCGATCAGGTAGTACGCGGATAGCGCCAGGTCGAAGGACGGGCAGTCCAGCTCGACGATCTCGGCGCCGAGCTCCTTGAGCACGGCGACGGCCTCGTCGAAGCGCTGCACGACTCCGGCCTGGTAGCCCTCGCCGCGGAACTGCTTGACGACGCCGACGCGCATGCCCGTGACGGAGCCGTTGCGGGCGGCCTCGACGACCGGGGGGACCGGGGCGTCGATGGACGTGGAGTCGAGCGGGTCGTGCCCGGCGATGACCTCGTGCAGCAGGGCCGCGTCCAGGACCGTACGGGCGCAGGGGCCGCCCTGGTCGAGGGAGGAGGAGAACGCCACCATGCCGTAGCGGGAGACCCCGCCGTACGTGGGCTTGACGCCGACCGTGCCGGTGACGGCCGCGGGCTGGCGGATGGAGCCGCCCGTGTCGGTGCCGATGGCGAGCGGCGCCTCGAAGGAGGCGAGCGCGGCGGAGGAGCCGCCGCCCGAGCCGCCGGGGACGCGGCTGAGGTCCCAGGGGTTGCCCGTGGGGCCGTACGCGCTGTTCTCGGTGGAGGACCCCATGGCGAACTCGTCCATGTTGGTCTTGCCGAGGATGACGACGTCGGCGTCCTTCAGCCGCTTGGTCACCGTCGCGTCGTAGGGCGGGATCCAGCCTTCGAGGATCTTGGAACCGACGGTGGTCGGGATCCCCTCGGTGGTGAAGATGTCCTTGAGCGCGAGGGGGACGCCCGCGAGCGGGCCGAGCTTCTCGCCGCGCTCCCGCTTCGCGTCGACGGCGCGGGCCTGGGCCAGGGCGCCCTCCCGGTCGACGTGCAGGAAGGCGTGCACCTTCTCGTCGACGGCCTCGATACGGGCGAGGTGGGCTTCGGTGACCTCGACGGCCGTGAGCTCGCCGGCGGCGATCCGCGCGGCGATCTCGGCGGCCGTCAGCCTGATGATGTTGACGTTGGTGTCCGTCATGGTGATTAGTCCTCCCCCAGGATCTGCGGCACCTTGAAACGCTGCTGCTCCTGGGCCGGGGCGCCGGAGAGCGCCTGCTCGGGGGTGAGCGACGGGCGGACCTCGTCCGCGCGCATGACGTTCGTCAGCGGCAGCGGGTGAGAGGTCGGCGGTACGTCTTGGTCGGCGACCTCGCTGACGCGGGCGACCGCGCCGATGATGTCGTCGAGCTGGCCGGCGAAGTGGTCGAGCTCTTCGGCCTTCAGCTCCAGACGCGCCAGCCGTGCGAGGTGGGCGACCTCCTCGCGCGTGATGCCAGGCATGCAGCGATCCTCTGGGTGAGAGTGTGTGGTTTGGCCCAATCCTATGGGGCCGGGGCCGATGCCCGCGCCCGGGTTTGCCCGCGGGGGTCCTCCGGGCGGGTGGGAGGGGGGTGTGGTGGCCGCCGTGACGAGCCTGCGGGCCGCCGGGTGCCTGAGCGCATGGGCCCCTCCGGGGGGACGAGGTGCGCGGTGCGAGGTGCGCTGTGGCCGCCGTGGCCGGCCTGCGGGCCGGTGGGGGCCGGGCGCGCCGTTCCCCGCGCCCCTGACGGGGGCGCCACGGACGCCGGGGACCCACCGCGGGCCCAGGGGAGCTGAGCGTGCCGTTCCCGCGCGCCGTACGCGGCTCGGCGGCGGCTACTCCGCGGCGGGCAGGGCGGCTCGTGGGCGTTGCCAGCCTCGTGAACCCCGTGCCAGCAGCCATGCCGTGGCCTCGTCCGGTGGCATCGCGGCGGCGACCAGCCAGCCCTGCACCGCGTCGCAGCCCAGGTCCCGCAGGCGTTCCCACGTCTCGTCGTCCTCGACGCCCTCCGCGACGACGAGCAGGCCCAGCGAGTGCGCGAGGTCCACCGTGCAGCGCACGATCTCCGCGTCCTCGTTGTCGATCGCGAGCCGTGCGACGAAGGACCGGTCGATCTTCAGTTCGCTGACGGGCAGCCGGCGCAGGTGGACCAGCGAGGAGTAGCCCGTGCCGAAGTCGTCCAGTGACATCTTGACCCCGTGCCCGGTCAGCCCGGCGAGGGTGTCCGCGGCGCGCTGCGGGTCCTCCAGCAGCACGTGTTCCGTGATCTCCAGTTGGAGGGCCCCCGCGGGAACCCCGTGCCGGGCGAGCCGTGCGGCGACCGCGCCCGCGAAGCCCGGGGTGTGCACGTCACGCGGGGAGACGTTCACCGCGACCGGCACCCGCAGCCCCTGCGCCCGCCACCGCGCGACCTGCGCGAGCGCCGTCTCCAGCACGTACTCCGTGAGGTGGGGCATCAGTCCGGACGACTCGGCGATCGCGATGAACTCGTCCGGCGCCACCCTGCCCCGCTCGGGATGGACCCAGCGGACGAGCGCCTCCAGACCGGCCACCTGTCCGTCGAAGCGGACCTTCGGCTGGTAGTGCAGTTCGACGTCCCCGGCGTCGAGGGCCCGCCGCAGGTCCCCCAGCAGCCCGAGCCGGTCCGGGGTGTTCGAGTCCCGCTTGGACTCGTAGACCTCCACCCCCGTACGGTCCCGCTTCGCCTGGTACATCGCCACGTCCGCCCGGCGCAGCAGCCCCTCCGCGTCGAGCGCGTGGTCGGGGAAGACGGCGAGTCCGGCGCTGGCCTCGAGGACGAGGGTGAGCCCGTCGAGGTCGAGCGGCGAGCCGAGCGCGGCGACGAGATTGCGGGCCACCCGGGTGGCCGACGTGGTGGAGTCGGCGACGGGCAGTAACACGGCGAACTCGTCACCGCCGAGCCGCGCGGCCTCCGCCCCGCGCGGCAGCGCCAGCCGCAGCCGTTCGGCTATCTGGAGCAGCAGCCGGTCACCGGCGAGATGCCCCAGCGTGTCGTTGACGGACCGGAAGCGGTCGAGGTCGATCAGCATCAACGCCGAACGCGCGCCTATGCGTTCGGCGTCGTCCAGGGCCGCCCAGGTGCGTTCGAGCAGCCACTGCCGGTTGGGCAGGCCGGTCAGCGGATCACGCAGTTGCTCCTCGGCCCGGACCCGCGCGATCCACAGCGTGGAGTCGAGGGCGATGAGGGGGATCGAGAACAGGGGCAGCAGCATGGGCTGGGCGACGGCGACCACGCAGATCAGCGGCGCGATGCCGAGCAGGGCGACCGCGACGAGGCCCTGCCGGACGAGGGCCGTACGGGCGGCGGTCGGCAGACCTCCGGTGCCCGGCACGTGCAGGCGCCAGAGCAGGACGCGGGTGACGGCGAGATACGCGGTGGCGACCAGCACCACCTGGGGCGCCGCGTAGAAGTCCCAGCTCTGCGGGTTCCAGGGGGCCTCGACCGACGGCACGCGCCCGAACACGGCGAGGACCAGCGCGCCGGCGCCGATGCCGAGGATGTCGACCGCTCCGTGCAACACCCCCTGGCGCCAACGGCCCCGGCGCGCGGCACCGACCAGGACGACGACGGTCAGGCTGACCATCCCGGCGGCCACCCACCCGTAGAGCAGCAGGACCGCGAGGGTCAGGGCGGCGCCGGATCCGGTGCCGCCCCACCACCGGGCCCGGCCGAGGGCGACCAGATGACCGACGATGACACCGGTCAGCACGGCCAGCGACCAGCCGACCGCGCCGGACGGGAAGAGGGCGTGGTGGTCGCTGAACGCCCGGAAGAAGCCGCCGCCGAGGACGAACGCGGCCACCGCGACGACCGTCGCGGGCAGCGCGGGCCAGGCGGTGGGCCGTTCGGGGTCGTGGCCGGGCAGGCCCGGACCGCGTCCGGTGCTGTACCGGCCCGCGGCGGTGGTGACCGTGAAGGGTGTGTGGTCCCGCTCGCCCGCGCCGGGGCGCGTCGACGACCGTCCCGTCCGGAGGCCCGCCATCCACGCGCCGGTCGTCCGGCGCAGGCGCAGCCGTACGTCCGGGGCGGCGCTCTCGGTCGGTTCCATTCCCGTCCCTCTCACAGCCGGCGGTGCCCACGCCACGCGGCCCGTTGCCGTCGAACACCGCCGACGGCACCGCGTCTCACGCACTCGTCCCCCGACTCCTCAGGAGCAGGGGATGCCCCAGCCGTAGCCGGGCACGGCAGGCGCACACCTCAACAGTAGGCCGCAGAAGGCTTCCACGGGCAGCGGTCGACGACGGTTGCCCGAATGCGACCCGGCCACCCGTATGCATCTGATATGCGCCGAACGGGTGGCCTTCAACCGCTACTCCTCGGTCGGAAGCGCGACTTCCGCGGCCGCTTCCGGTCCCTGTTCGAGCAGAACGGCGAAGCCGTCCTCGTTCAGGACGGGGACTTTGAGCTGCATGGCCTTGTCGTACTTCGATCCGGGATTCTCTCCCACCACGACAAAAGAGGTCTTCTTCGAGACAGAACCGGTCACTTTCGCTCCCCGGCTCTGCAGGGCGTCCTTCGCGCCGTCCCGTGTGTGGTGTTCGAGGGTGCCGGTGACGACGACGGTGAGTCCTTCGAGCGGGCGGGGGCCCTCGTCCTCGCCGGAGCCCTCGTCCTCCATACGGACGCCCGCCGCCCGCCACTTGCGGACGATCTCCCGGTGCCACTCCTCGGCGAACCACTCCTTGACGGAGGACGCGATGATCCCGCCGACCCCGTCGACCGCGGCGAGTTCCTCCTCGGTGGCCTGCTCGATGCGGTCGACGGAGCGGAACTCGCGGGCCAGCGCCTCCGCCGCGACCGGCCCGACGTGACGGATCGACAGACCGGTCAGGATGCGGGCGAGGGGGCGGTCCTTGGCCGCCGCGATGGTCTCCAGCATCGCCAGCGCGTTCTTCTTCGGCTCGCCCAGCTGGTTGGCGAAGACCGTGGCGACCTTCTCCTCGCCCGTCTTCGGGTCCCGCTTGGGCAGACCGCTGTCCTGGTCGAGGACGTACGCCTTGATCGGCAGCAGCTGCTCGACCGTGAGGTCGAAGAGGTCGCCCTCGTCCCTCAGCGGCGCCTCGTCCGGCTCCAGGGGCTTGGTGAGGGCCGCGGCGGAGACGTACCCGAAGTGGTCGATGTCCAGCGCCTTGCGGCCCGCGAGATAGAAGAGCCGTTCCCGCAACTGGGCCGGGCAGGCACGCGCGTTCGGGCAGCGCAGGTCGATGTCGCCTTCCTTCATGGCGCGCAGCGGCGTCCCGCACTCGGGACACTCGGCGGGCATCACGAACTCCCGCTCGGTGCCGTCCCGGAGGTCCACGACCGGGCCGAGGATCTCCGGGATCACGTCACCGGCCTTGCGCAGCACGACCGTGTCCCCGATCAGGACGCCCTTGGCCTTCACGACGTCCTGGTTGTGCAGGGTGGCGAACTCGACCTCCGAGCCCGCGACCGTGACCGGCTCGACCTGCGCGTACGGGGTGACACGCCCCGTGCGGCCGACACCGACCTTGATGTCGACCAGCTTGGTGTTGACCTCTTCCGGCGCGTACTTCCAGGCGATGGCCCAGCGTGGCGCGCGGGCCGTGGAGCCGAGGCGGCCCTGGAGACGGATCTCGTCGAGCTTGACGACGACCCCGTCGATCTCGTGCTCCACGGAGTGCCGGTTCTCCCCGTAGAACGCGATGAACTCCCGTACGCCGTCCAGGTCGTCGACCACCCTGGCGTACCGGGTGGTCGGCAGGCCCCAGGAGTGCAGGAGCTCGTAGGCCTCGGACAGGCGGTTCAGTCCCTCGAAGCCCTCCAGGGCGCCGATGCCGTGGACCACCATGTGCAGCGGGCGGCTCGCGGTGACGCGGGGGTCCTTCTGGCGCAGCGAACCGGCCGCGGCGTTGCGGGGGTTGGCGAAGGGCTTGTCACCGGCCTCCAGCAGGCGGGAGTTGAGCTCCGCGAACTTGTCCATCGGGAAGTAGACCTCGCCCCGGATCTCCACCAGGTCCGGGAAGCGGTCGCCCCGGAGGCGGTCCGGGATCTCCGCGATCGTCCGCACGTTCGGGGTGATGTCCTCGCCCGTGCGGCCGTCGCCGCGGGTGGCCGCTCGGGTCAGCCTGCCGTGCTCGTAGGTGAGGTTGACGGCGAGGCCGTCGACCTTCAGCTCGCACAGGAAGTGGTACGGGGAGGCGCCGACGTCCTTCGCGACCCGCTCCGCCCAGGCGGCGAGCTCCAGGTCGCTGAAGGCGTTGTCCAGCGACAGCATGCGCTCGCGGTGCTGCACGGACGTGAACTCGGTCTCGTAGGCGCCCGCGACCTTCTGGGTCGGGGAGTCGGGGGTGCGCAGCTCGGGATACCGCTCCTCCAGCTCCTCCAGTGAGCGCAGGAGCCTGTCGAACTCCGTGTCGCTGACGACCGGCTGGTCCTTCACGTAGTACCGGAAGCGGTGCTCCTCGATCTGCTCGGCCAGCCGCGCGTGCTGCTCGCGCGCCTCGGCGGGCAGGGGGTTGGGCTGTGCGTCCTTGTCGCCGGCCACCGTGTCGTCCTCCCGTTACTCTGGGTTTTCCGCGAGGGATCTCGCCGCCCGGACGCAGTGGGCGAGCGCCCGGCGCGCGTACTCGGGGGAAGCGCCCGCGAGTCCGCACGACGGAGTCACCGTGACGGCCTGGGCGAGAAGCCCCGGATGCAGCCCCAGCCTGCGCCACAACGTCCTGACACCCATGACGCTACCGGCAGGGTCCGACAACGGGCCGTCGGTGCCGGGCACGACACCGGCGAGGAGCTGGGTGCCGCCCTCCACCGCCTCGCCGATCGCGTCGTCGTCACGTTCGGTGAGCAGGGCGAGGTCGAAGGAGATGCCCGCGGCGCCCGCCCTGCGCAGCAGACCGAACGGCACCTCGGGCGCGCACGAGTGCACCACGACCGGGCCGTCCGCGTGAACCCCCACGACGTCGCGCAGCGCCGACTCGGCGATCTGCCGGTCGACGGCGCGATGGGTGCGGTACCCGCTCGCGGACTTCACCCGGCCGAGCAGCACGGCGACGAGCGAGGGCTCGTCGAGCTGCAGCACGACCCGGGCCCCCGGCACCCGGCGCCGCACCTCGTCGAGATGGGTCCGCAGGCCCTCGGCGAGCGAGCCGGCCAGGTCGCGGCAGGCACCGAGGTCGGACAGGGCGGCCTCGCCGTTCCGCAGCTCCAGCGCGGCGGCCAGGGTCCAGGGCCCCACGGCCTGCACCTTCAGCGGCCCCTCGTACCCCTGGGTGTACTCCTCCAGCGCGTCGAGGTCCTCGCCCAGCCACGACCTGGCGCGCCGGGTGTCCCGCCCCGGCCGGTCCCCGAGCCGCCAGCCGCTGGGCTCCACGCGCGCGTAGAGGTCGACCAGCATCCCGGCCGTCCGCCCGATCATGTCGGCGCCGGGGCCGCGCGCGGGCAACTCCGGCAGATGGGGGAAGTCCTCGAAGGACCCGGTAACGGTCTTGGCGGTCTCCCGCGCGTCACCACCCGGCATGGACCCGACACCGGTGGCGGCACCGAACCCGAACTCGCTGTTTTCGCTCACCCGCGAAGCGTACGTAACCCCGCGGGGCGCGACGCGGGCGAGCCCGTCCGCGCCGCCCCGCCCGCCGGTCCCGCACCGCGTGCCGCCGCGTCGGCGCGCGCCGACGGCGGGCCCCGTCAGCGGGCCCCGTCAGCGTCCCGGCCGGACCGTCAGGTCGTTGACCTCCGCGTCGCGCGGCAGGTCGAGGGCGGTCAGGATGGTCGTCGCGACGGACTCCGGGTCGATCCACTTCGAGGCGTCGTACGGCTTGCCCTCCTGCTGGTGGACCTTGGCCTGCATGGGGCTCGCGGTGCGGCCGGGGTAGACCGAGGTGACCCGGACCCCGTTGCCGTGCTCCTCGTGGCGCAGCGAGTCCGCGAGGGCCTTCAGACCGTGCTTGGAGGCGGCGTACGCGGACCAGTCGGCGCCCGCGCTGAGGCCCGCGCCGGAGTTCACGAACAGCACGTGCCCCTGCGCGAGGCGGAGTTGGGTCAGGAAGTGCCGGGTGAGCTCGGCGGGGGCGATCAGGTTGACGTTGAGCTGGTGGCGCCAGGACTTGGGGGTCAGCTCGCCGACCGGGCCGAGGTCCACCACTCCCGCGATGTGCAGGAGCGAGTCGAGGCGGTCGGGCAGGGACTGGTGCGAGAACGCCCAGGAGAGCTTGTCCGGGTCCGCGAGGTCGCCGACCAGGGTCCTCGCCCCCGGGTACGCCGCGCCGAGTTCCTTCGCGCGACCCGCGTCGCGCGCGTGCAGCACGAGGTCGTCCCCGCGCGCGTGCAGACGGCGGGCGACGGCCGCGCCGATGCCGGAACCGGCCCCGGTGATCAGATGTGTAGCCATGGACGCCATGCTCGCATCACCGGGTGCCGGCGCTCTCCTCCAGGTAGGCCAGCGCGCCCGCCGGCTCCTCGGCGAAGAACACCAGGTCGATGAGGGGCCGCGGCAGGAACCCCTCGGCCTCCATGCGCCGGAACTGCTCCTTCAGGCCGTCGTAGAAGCCCGCCGTGTTCAGCAGGACCACCGGCTTGTCCGTGCGCCCGTGCTTCTTCAGCTCCAGGATCTCGGTCGCCTCGTCGAGCGTCCCCGTGCCGCCCACCATCACGACCACCGCGTCGGCCTTCTCCAGGAGCAGTGCCTTGCGCTCGGCGAGGTCCCGGGCGATCACCATCTCGTCGGCGTCCGTGCGCGCCCCGGCCGCCAGGAAGTCCACGGAGACGCCCACGAGGCGTCCGCCCGCCGCCTGGACGCCGTCGGCGACCACCTTCATGAGCCCGACGTCCGAACCGCCCCAGACCAGGGTGTGGCCGCCCTTGCCGAGCAGTTCCGCGAACTCGCGCGCGGGGCCCGTGTAGCGGTCGTCGAGGTCGGCGGCGGAGAGGAAGACGCAGATGTTCATGCGTTCACCGTACGCGGGAAGAACCAGGGCTCCGCGAGCGCTTTCCCGTCATGACCCAAGGACACACGATCACCATCGAGCAGGGCACCCAGCGCGTACGCGTCGTGCACGGCGACCAGGTCCTCGCGGAGAGCGACCGGCCGCTGCTGCTGCGCGAGACGGGCTGTCCGGTGCGCTACTACATCCCCCCGCAGGACGTCCGTCTGGACCTGCTGACGGCCTCCGGCACCCACACGCACTGCCCCTTCAAGGGCGACGCCTCCTACTGGTCCCTGCCCGACGCCCCCGACCTCGTCTGGTACTACCCCGAGCCGAAGCCGGACGTCGCGCAGATCAAGGACCACCTGTGCTTCTACGAGGTGGAGGTACTCCCTTAAGGAGGTACTCCCCCCCCCAACGCCCCGGCCGCCGTCCCCGCACCGATGAGTTCCGTCCCGCCGGACGGTCTGCACGGGCATGGACAAGAAGGTTCTCTCCCGCGACGGGACGCCCCTGGCGTACGAGCGTCACGGTGACGGTCCGGCCGTGGTGCTGGTGGGCGGAGCGCTGTGCACGGGCGTCACGCTGGCGCCCCTCGCACGGGCGCTGTCGGACCGCTTCGGCGCCGTCACCTACGACCGCCGGGGCCGCGGCGCCAGCGGGGACACCGCGTCGCCCTGCACGGTCGCCCGCGAGGTCGAGGACATCGCGGCGCTGATCGGGGCCTGCGGGGGCGGCGCGGCGCTGTACGGCGTCTCGTCGGGCGGTGCGCTGGCCCTGCGCGCGGCGGCGAGCGGGCTGCCGGTGGACGCGGTGGCCGTCTACGAGACGCCGTTCACCCTCCACGAGGACGGCGGGCGGCGCCGGGAGTACACCGGCCGGCTCGCCGAACTGCTGGCGCGGGACCGGCGCGGGGACGCCCTGGAGCTCTTCATGACGCTCACCGGGATGTCGCCGGAGATGATCGCCGGCGCCCGGCGGTCCCCCGGCTGGGCCGGGATGGAGGCGATCGCCCCGACCCTCGCGTACGACGACGCCGTCATGGGCGACGGTCTGCTGCCCCGGGAGCTGCCGGCCTCGCTGCCCATGCCGGTGCTCTCCGTCGCGGGCGGCGCGAGTCCCGCCTGGATGCGCGAGAGCGCGCGGGCGGTCGCGGACGCGGCGCCCCGGGGGACGTACCGGGTGCTGGAGGGGCAGACCCACGCCGTGGAGGCCGCGGTCCTCGCGCCGCTCCTGGCCGAGTTCTTCGACCACCGCGGAAGCCGCCCGTGAGGCCCTCCGCGGCGACGGGACCGGCTAGACGGACGCCTTCGCGCGGGTGGTCGTCGCGATCGTCGCCGACCCCACCACGCGGGTGCCGTCGTACAGGACGATCGCCTGGCCGGGGGCGACCCCGCGCACCGGTTCGGTGAACGCCACCTCCAGGCCGCCGTCGACGAGTTCGGCGGTGACCGTGGTCTCGCCGCCGTGGGCGCGGAGCTGGGCGGTGTAGGTACCGGGGCCGGCCGGGGCGGCGCCGCACCAGCGCGGCTTGATCGCCGTGAGCGCGGAGACGTCCAGGGACGCCGCCGGGCCGACCGTCACCCGGTTGTCCACCGGCGAGATGTCCAGGACGTAGCGCGGCTTGCCGTCGGCGGCGGGGGTGCCGATGCGCAGGCCCTTGCGCTGGCCGATGGTGAAGCCGAACGCGCCCTCGTGGGTGCCGACGACCGCGCCGGACTCGTCCACGATGTCGCCCTCGGACCTGCCCAGACGGTTCGCGAGGAAGCCCTGGGTGTCGCCGTCGGCGATGAAGCAGATGTCGTGCGAGTCGGGCTTCTTGGCGACCGCGAGGCCGCGCAGCTCGGCCTCGGCGCGGATCTCGTCCTTGGTGGTGAGGGTGTCGCCGAGCGGGAAGAGCGCGTGCGCGAGCTGGCGGTCGTCGAGGACCCCGAGGACGTACGACTGGTCCTTGGCCATGTCGGAGGCGCGGTGCAGCTCGCGGGTGCCGTCCTCGTTCACCAGCACCTTCGCGTAGTGGCCCGTGCAGACGGCGTCGAAGCCGAGCGCGAGCGCCTTGTCGAGCAGGGCCGCGAACTTGATCTTCTCGTTGCAGCGCAGGCACGGGTTCGGGGTGCGCCCCGCCTCGTACTCGGCGACGAAGTCCTCGACCACGTCCTCGCGGAAGCGCTCGGCGAGGTCCCAGACGTAGAACGGGATGCCGATGACGTCCGCGGCGCGACGGGCGTCCCGGGAGTCCTCGATGGTGCAACAGCCGCGCGCGCCGGTGCGGAACGACTGCGGGTTGGCGGAGAGCGCGAGGTGCACGCCCGTCACGTCGTGGCCCGCTTCCGCCGCGCGGGCGGCGGCGACGGCGGAGTCCACGCCGCCGGACATGGCGGCGAGGACGCGGAGGGGGCGGGGGCGCGGCGAGGTCTCAGTCATAGCCCCTCCAGGGTACGGGGCGACGGGGAACGGATTCCCGCGAGTATGCGTTGAGGATCGCGACAGACAGCGACAGGAGACGGGCACGATGAGCGGAGCCGCGCAGGAGGCGCCGGATACACGGGAGACGCCGGACCCGGCGGCCCCGGACCCGGAGTCGCCGGATCCGGTCATGCCGCGCCGGGACGCGCCGGCTGCTGGGACACCGGAGGGGAAGCGGCGGGTGGGCACGGACGGCGACCGGCGGGTCGGGCGGCGCACGCTGCTCATCGGCGGAGTTGCGGCCGCGGTGGGCACCGCGGTGCTCGCGCGGGGCGAGCTGGGGCACCTGTGGTGGCGGCTGCCGGGCGTGGAGAAGCCCCGCGAGGAGGGGGTGGTCGACTTCCGGGGCGCCCGCTGGATCGCGGCGTCGAGTGCGAACTGGCGGCGCGCGGACCGTCCCGACGACTACGCCATAGACCGGGTGGTCATCCATGTCACCCAGGGCAGCTACCGCAGCGCGGTCAAGGTCTTCCAGGACCCGGGGCACGGCGCCGCCGCGCACTACATCGTCCGCAGGGACGGCCGCGTCACCCAGATGATCCGCGAACTGGACGTGGCCTTCCACGCGGGCAACCGCGAGTACAACGAGCGGAGCGTCGGCATCGAGCACGAGGGCTTCGTGGAGAACGCCTCGTCGTTCACCGAGGCCATGTACGCCGCGTCGGCGCGGCTGACGGCCGGGATCTGCGCCCGTTACGACATCCCCGTCGACCGCGAGCACATCATCGGGCACGTGGAGGTGCCGGGCACCGACCACACCGACCCCGGACGCTACTGGGACTGGGACCGGTACCTGCGGCTGGTGCGGCGGGCGCGCACCGCGGTGCCGTCGGCCGCCGCCACCCCGTCGGCGGGCGGCACGCGGACCTGACCCCCACCGGACAGCGCGGGAGCGGCCCCGGCGCGGTCAGGTCAGGCCCGCCGTCCGCGCCCGCTCCACGGCCGGGCCGATGGCCTTCGCGAGTGCCTCGACGTCCGCCTCCGTGGAGGTGTGGCCGAGGGAGAAGCGCAGGGTTCCGCGGGCCAGGTCCGGATCGGTGCCGGTGGCCAGCAGGACGTGGCTGGGCTGGGCGACGCCCGCCGTGCACGCGGAGCCGGTGGAGCACTCGATGCCCTGCGCGTCCAGGAGCAGCAGCAGGGAGTCGCCCTCGCAGCCCGGGAAGGTGAAGTGCGCGTTGGCGGGCAGTCGGCCCGCGGGGTCGGGGTCGCCGCCGAGGAGGGCGTCGGGCACGGCGGCGCGTACGGCGTCGACCAGGTCGTCGCGGAGCGCGCCGATCTCCCGGGCGAACCACGCGCGCTGTTCGGTGGCGAGCCGGCCCGCGACCGCGAAGGACGCGACGGCGGGCACGTCCAGGGTGCCGGAGCGCACATGGCGTTCCTGACCACCGCCGTGCAGGACCGGTACGGGGGTGTACTCGCGGCCGAGCAGCAGCGCGCCGATGCCGTACGGGCCGCCGATCTTGTGGGCGGAGACGGTCATCGCGGCGAGGCCGGAGGACGCGAAGTCGACGGGGACCTGTCCGAAGGCCTGGACGGCGTCGGAGTGCAGCGGGACGCCGAACTCGGCCGCGACGTCGGCCAGTTCGCGGACCGGCAGCAGGGTGCCGATCTCGTTGTTGGCCCACATCACGGTGGCGAGGGCGACGTCGTCGGGGTTGCGGGCGATGGCCTCGCGCAGGGCGTCCGGGTGGACGCGGCCGTATCCGTCGACGGGCAGGTACTCGACGGTGGCGCCCTCGTGTTCGCCGAGCCAGTGGACGGCGTCGAGGACGGCGTGGTGCTCCACGGGGCTCGCGAGCACCCGGGTGCGGGCCGGGTCGGCGTCGCGGCGGGCCCAGTACAGGCCCTTCACGGCGAGGTTGTCGGCCTCGGTGCCGCCGGAGGTGAGGACCACCTCGCTGGGGCGGGCGCCGAGGGCTTCCGCGAGGCTCTCGCGGGCCTCCTCGACGGTACGGCGGGCCCTGCGGCCGGCGGCGTGGAGGGAGGAGGCGTTGCCCGTGACGCTCAGGTGGGCGGTCAGTGCCTCTACCGCCTCCGGGAGCATCGGCGTGGTCGCGGCGTGGTCGAGGTAAGCCATGGTGGCCCCGATTCTACGGGCCCCTCGTCCGCCGCTCGCGGCCCCCGTCGGGGGTCACCCCCGGCAGACCCTTCGCCCGGTACCGGTCCGGGACTCCCGGGCCTTCCGGATGCGGTCCGGATGCGGTCCGGCAGCTTGCCGGACTCCGTGGTGCGGAGGTCCGGGACAGCGCGGCTCAGAAGTTCCAGGAGACCGTGCTGTCGAAGTGCATGAACGCCACCAGCACCACGAGGTCGGCGACGCCCAGGCCGAGACCGAGGAAGGCGCGGCCACGACGGGCGGTGCCGCGCCAGAGGGCGACGGAGGCGAGGACGACGGCGATCGGGCCCAGGAAGACGTTCAGGACCAGCAGACCGAGCAGCCCGAGGATGAAGGAGGCGACGGCCATGCCGTCGGCGTCCCGGGTGCCGGTGCGGCGGGTGGGTGTGGCGGTGAGTTCCATGGCGTGGGTCAGCTCCCGGCTCAGTGGGCGGAGGTGTGGCGCCGACGGGCGGTGCGCTCGCGGACCGCGAAGACGGTCAGCCAGACGCCGATGACGGCGGCGGCGACGAGGGAGACGGGCAGCGGGGCATGGGCCACGGAGCCCATGACGACGCCCATCAGCAGGAGTGCGGCGACGAGGAACAGCATGTGAGTGCCTCTCGTGAGTCTCTGGGTCCGGTCCCCGCGGTCCCGCCTCGACGGTGAGGCCCGGGTGTTTCGGGGACCTGACGTTCCAGTGAACGTTTGTGGTAACAGTTGTTCACTGACTATGAAGTCTAGCGCGTCGCCCGGCTTTCCAATTACGGAGAACAGTTGTTAACTGCATGGCATGGGTCACACGCTCGGCATCCGGCAGGCACAGAAGCAGAAGACGCGACAGGCGCTCCTGGACGCGGCGTTGGAGCTGCTGGAGGAACAGAGCCTGAGCAGCCTGGGCCTGCGTGAGGTCACCCGCGCCGTGGGCGTGGCCCCGACCGCCTTCTACCGGCATTTCCACTCGACGGCGGATCTCGGGGTGGCGCTGGTCGAGGAGGCCCTGGGCAGCCTGCATCCGATGATCGGGGACACCGTGTCGGCCGCCGGTGACAGCGGTGAACGCATCGGGCGCGCCGTCGAACTGATCGCCCGTCATGTCGAGACCCATCCCGCCCACGTCCGCTTCATCGCCCGCGAGCGGCACGGCGGCGTCCAGCCGGTGCGGCAGGCGATCAGTGACCAGCTGTCCAGGTTCGCCGAGGAGGTGCGGGGAGAGCTGGCCAAGCACCCGGAGTCGCGGGGGTGGAGCGACGACGACCTGCTGATGCTGGCGGGTCTGTACGTCGACCAGATGCTGATGACGGCCTCGCTCTACCTGGAGGCGCTGGAGGCGCCGGAGGAGGAACGCGAGCGGGTGGCCCGGGTCGCGGCCCGCCGGATGCGGCTGATCGCCATCGGCCGCCGCAACTGGCTGGGCTGACGCCCTGGACCGGCAACGGGCCCGGGGCGGACCGGCAACGGGCCCGGGGCGGACCGGCAACGGGCCCGGGGCGGACCGGCAACGGGCCCGGGGCGGACCGGCAACGGGCCCGGGGCGGCACGCCCGTTCACCGGGCGTGCCGCCCGGACCCCTCGAACACGCCCCGCCCGAGGGGCCGCGGCCGTCCGCTAGCCGAGCCTGACCCTCGCGAGCTGCCGGGACTGCGCGACCAGGCGGTCCGCGCTGTCCCACACCTCCGCGTCCTCCTCCAGGAAGCCGCCGGCCAGGTTCCGCGTGGTGATGGAGACGCGCAGCGGGCCGGGCGCGGGCCGGCAGCGCACGTGCACCGTGAGCTCGACCGTCGGCACCCAGCCCGACAGTCCGATCTCGAAGGCGGTCGGCGGCAGCGCGTCGACCGCGAGGAGCAGCGAGAGCGGGTCGGCGTCGCGGCCGTCGGCCAGCCCGAACCAGGCCCGCATCTCGCCCCGGCCGGACGGCGCCCCGAGGGCCCATCCCAGCGTCGCGGGGTCGAGCTTGAGCATCAGCCGCTCGGTGATGGCGGAGCTGCCGTCGATGGGGGCCGGGCCGTCCTCGGGTCCGAAGCAGTGCTCCATCGGCGGGATCGCGGGCGGCGTCGCCGTGGTGCGGACGTCGTCGGGCAGGGCGCCCAGATCGCCGTAGGAGGCGAGCACGCGGATGCGTTCGACCTCCCGGCCCTCGTCGTCGTACTGGAAGAGCGAGGCCTGGCCGGTCGACAGGGTGCGGCCGGCGCGGACGACCTCGGTGCGGACGACCGCGGGTCCCGGCTGGGAGGCGGTCAGATAGTGCGCCGAGACGGTGAACGGGTCGTCGTGCGGCAGGGCGTCCGCGAGGGCGCGGCCCAGGACGGCCAGCAGGTACCCGCCGTTGACGGCGCTGATGATCGTCCATCCGGGGGACAGATCGACGTCGTAGACGCCGGGTGCACGCGGGGTGACCGCGGTGTCGCGGTCGAACTCACTGTCGCCGATCGTGGCTCGCACGGCCTGTGCCGAGGCTGCTTCTGACATGCCTGAACGGTACAACAGGGCATTACTAAGCGGTAGCTTTTGCTGTTTCGACCATGTCACACGCCCCACCCAGGGTGAGATTCAGGCAATTTCTTGGTAAGTGTCCGCCACTCGTCCGTGACCAACGGCTTCGGAACCCCCTCTTCAGGGACATACAACCCGATGCAGCCGCCGAGCCCGATCCAGCCCGTCACGCCCGTCACGCCCGTCTTGGCCGTCACAGGAAGAGCCGCACAGACCGTGAACCTCACCGGAACGTCGTTCCTCCTCACCGCGATCGCCCTGGTCGTGGTCGCCCTCGCCCTCCCCCTCGTCCTGTGGTCGCGCGTCCCCGGCCCCGCCTTCCTGCGCAGCACGGCCCGCATGCTGATGCTGCTGTTCGCCCAGGGCACCGCCGTCACCCTCGTCTTCGTGCTCGTGAACAACGCCAACAGCCTCTACGACAACTGGTCCGACCTCCTCGGCACGGGCAACCACGTGCAGGCGGCCGCCGACCTGGGCGCCGACGGCACCGGCGGTATCTCGGTGCGGGACCTGCCCAGGATCCGCCAGACGTTCACGGCGGCGGACGGCCCCGCCATGCACCGGGCGGGCGGGGTGCGCGTCACCCAGCTGCACGGCCAGGTGTCGGGGGTGAACGCCGAGGTCTACGTCTGGCTGCCGCCGCAGTACGACGAGCCCGCGTACCGCGACCGCAGGTTCCCCGTCGTCGAACTCCTGCCCGGCTATCCGGGCTCGGCCAAGGCCTGGTTCGGCTCACTGAAGGTCCACGAACAACTGCTGCCGCTGATGCGGGACGGGCGGGTCGCGCCCTTCATCCTGGTGGCGCCGCGGACGACCCTGCTGGCCAAGGCCGACACCGGCTGCGCGAACGTCCCCGGCAGGGTGAACGCCGACACCTGGCTCAGCATCGACGTGCCGAAGATGGTGACGGACAACTTCCGCGCCGAGGCCGCGCCGGACGGCTGGGGCGTCGCCGGCTACTCGGCCGGGGCGCACTGCGCGACCAAGCTCGCCGTCGCCCACCCCGACCGCTACCGGGCGGCGGTCAGCATGTCCGGGTACAACGACCCGATCGGCGAACGCGACTCGCTGCCCGCGCACGACGCGGGTCTGCGCCGCCGCAACAACCCCCTCCTGCTGCTGCGCGCCCACCGCGTCCCGCCCCGCGTCGCGCTCTACTACTCGGGCGAGGTGCACGACGGCTACGAGGCGGGTGCCGCGCTCCGGCGGATCGCGAAACCGCCGACCACCGTGGAGGTGGTACTGCTGCCGCGCAGCGCCGGAGGCCACAACATGGCCCTGTGGCGCCCGCAGGTGACCGAGGTCTTCCGCTGGCTGACCCGGCAGATCGACCCCGGCGTCCGGGCTAAGGGGTCTCCGCCTCCGTCGCCGTCGAACGGCGGTTCCAGGCGCGCGGAGCTCGCCAGTGGTACCGCATCGCGAGAAGCCGCAGCACGAAGGCCGTGACCACCGCGAGCCCGCTGGTGAAGGGGGTCAGCGCGTCGTAGCGGATGCACAGGGCGACCATGGTGGCGCCCACGATGGCGGGGACCGCGTAGAGATCGCGGTCCCAGCGCAGCAGCGAGGGCACCTCGTTGGCGAGCACGTCACGCAGCACACCGCCGCCGACCGCGGTGGCCAGCCCGAGGGCGGCGGACGAGGTCAGGCCGAGACCGTACTCGTACGCCTTCGTCGTGCCCGCGACGCAGAACAGACCGAGTCCGGCCGCGTCGAACACGTTCACCGCGACCTGGATGCGCTCCACCTCGGGGTGCAGGAAGAAGACCAGCAGCGCGGCCAGCAGCGGGGTGAGGAAGTAGCCGAGGTCGGTGAACGCGGCCGGCGGCACGGCTCCGATGACGACGTCGCGCAACAGCCCTCCGCCCAGCGCGGTGACCTCGGCGAGGACGGCGATGCCGAACACGTCGAAGTTCTTGCGTACGGCCAGCAGGGCACCCGAGATCGCGAAGACGAAGATGCCGATCAGGTCGAGCGTGTGCTGGACGGAGGGACTGAAAAGTTGCTGAAGCACCCCTACATTCTTACCTGCCGCAGGGACTGCACCTTACAAAGAAAGGCCTAAACAGCAAACGGAGGCCTAGAGAGAAGGTTTCCCGGGGGTGAAGAGCCAGGTCTGGAAGAGATCGTCGAGCTGCTTCCCGGAGATCTTCTCCGCGAGCCGGATGAAGTCGGCCGTGTTCGCGTTGCCGTAGCGGTGCTGCTTGGTCCAGGCGGGCAGCAGCTTGAAGAACGCGGTGTCGCCGATCCGCTCGCGCAGCATCTGGAGCGTCATCGCGCCGCGCTGGTAGACCGCCGAGGCGAACATGGTGTCCCGCTGCGGATCGGCGACGACCGTCTGCCAGAAGGACGAGTCCGCGGGCCGCGAGTCGTACCCGGCGAGGAACGAGTCGTGCGCCGAGCGGACGCCCTGGTGCTCGGACCACAGCCACTGGGCGTAGGTCGCGAAGCCCTCGTTGAGCCAGATGTCCTTCCAGCGCTCGACCGAGACCGAGTCCCCGAACCACTGGTGCGCCAGCTCGTGCACGATGGTCGACTCGGAGCGGACGGCGGAGTACGCGGGCTTGGACTGCACCTCCAGCGAGAACCCGGCCTCCGGCATGTCGTCGACGATCGCGCCGGTCTCCTCGAAGGGATACGGACCGAAGATCTGCGACCAGTAGTCGGTCGCCGCGGCCGTCACCGCGTACACGTCGACACTGTTGCTGTTGGCGAGCACCGGGTCGATCGCGACGTAGATCGGCGTGCCGGCCGGGGTCCTCCCCGACCTCACGTCGAACTTCCCGATCGTCGCGGTGGCGAGGTAGGTCGCCATGGGCCGGCTCTCGCGCCAGTGCGTGACGGTGCTGCCGCCCTTGTCGTACGTCGAGACCAGGCGCCCGTTGGAGACACCGGTGAGGCCCTTGGGAGCCTTGATACGGATGTCGTACGTGGCCTTGTCGGAGGGGTGGTCGCTGGACGGGAACCAGGTGGAGGCGGCGTTCGGCTCACAGGCGACGAAGACGCCGTCGGCGGTCTTCATCCATCCGTAGTCCGAACCGAAGACGATGGGACCGTTCAGCGCCTCGGGGACGCCGCCGTAGGTGACGGTCACCGTGAAGGTCCGGCCCTTGGACAGCGGGCCGTGCGGGGTGACGCGGATCTCGTCTCCCGTGCGGGTGAAACCGGCCCGTCTGCCGTTCACCTCGACCTTCGTGACCTCCAGCTTCTGCAGGTCCAGGTCGAAGGAGGAGAGGTTCTGGGTGGCGCGGGCCGTGAGCGTCGTACGCCCGTCGAGACGGTCGGTGTCCGGGTTGTACGCCACGTCCAGGTCGTAGTGGCGGGCGTCGAAACCGCCGTTGCCGAGCTGGGGGAAGTAGGTGTCACCGATGCCGTCGGCGCCGGGTTTCGGGGCGGAGGAGGCGGCGATGACGAGGAAGGACGCCGCCGCGGTCGCGAGGGCTCCTAAACGTGCCGAACGGGAGAGTGCCATGAGCGTCCCTTTCGTACGTGTTCTGATCGCTCCTGATCAGAAGGACACGCGAGACTCTGCACGCTCCCCTCCGGTCATGTTCATGACTTTGCTAAATCGTCACGGCCCACTCGCCGGTTGACTCCTGACGGCCGGCTTCCGGATCCCGGAGGACCTCCCGCGACGGAAGAACCGTGCCCCGGTCACCAGATCTCTGGTCACCGGGGCACGGTTCTCGGCGTACGGGCGCCGCTCCGGGCGCGGGGTCCGACTACTTCTCGGTGTCGGCTCCCGATGCCTTCGGCGCGTCCGGCTCCTCGGCGGCGGCCGTCTCGGAGCGCTCCTCGGACACGACCGCGGCGGACTCCTCGGACACGACCGCTGCAGACTCCTCGGCCGGGGCCTCGGCGGACTCCTCGGCGGCGGCCTCCGTGGTCTCCTCCGCGGACTCCTCGGCCGGGGCCGCGGCGGGGGTCTCGGTGGGCTGCAGTTCCGCGGCCACCGCCGCCGACGTCTCCGCCGACTCCGCCAGCACCTCGTCGGCCACGAACTCGGCGGCGCGCTTCGCGACGGTCAGCAGCACCGTGTCCTGCGGCGCCTGGTCCTCGAAGTTCTCCGGATGGTGGCAGGCGACCCGCTGGCCGGGCTTCAGCTCCAGGAGCGGCGGCTCGGTCGTCTTGCAGATCTCCGTGGCCTTCCAGCACCGCGTGTGGAAGCGGCAGCCGGTCGGCGGCGCGATCGGCGAGGGCACGTCGCCCGTGAGCAGGATCCGCTCGCTCTTGGCGTTCCGGCGCTTCGGGTCCGGGATCGGCACCGCGGACATCAGGGCCTTGGTGTACGGGTGCATCGGCGCCGAGTAGAGCGAGTCGCGGTCGGCGAGTTCCACGATCTTGCCGAGGTACATCACCGCGATCCGGTCCGAGACGTGCCGGACGACCGACAGGTCGTGCGCGATGATCACGTACGTGAGGCCGAGCTCCTGCTGCAGATCGTCGAGGAGGTTGACGACCTGCGCCTGGATGGACACGTCCAGCGCCGACACCGGCTCGTCCGCGACGACCAGCTTCGGGTTGAGCGCGAGCGCGCGGGCGATGCCGATGCGCTGGCGCTGGCCGCCGGAGAACTCGTGCGGGTAGCGGTTGTAGTGCTCGGGGTTGAGGCCGACGACCGACAGCAGTCGCTGGACCTCCTTCCGGACACCACCCTCGGGGGTCACACCCTGCAGCTTGAACGGCGCGCTGATGATCGTGCCGATCGTGTGGCGGGGGTTGAGCGACGAGTACGGGTCCTGGAAGATCATCTGGACGTCACGGCGCATCGGGCGCATGCCGCCCACACCGAGGTGCGTGATGTCCTTGCCCTCGAACTCGACCGTGCCGGCGGTCGGTTCGAGCAGCCGGGTGATGAGCCGGCCCATCGTCGACTTGCCACAGCCGGACTCGCCCACGACGCCCAGGGTCTCCCCGGAACGGACCTCGAAGTCGAGGCCGTCGACGGCGCGCACGGCACCCACCTGACGCTGCAGCAGGCCCTTGCGGATGGGGAAGTGCTTCTGCAGTCCGGTCACCTTCAGCAGGACGTCGCCGGGAGCGGCGTCCTTGGTGAGGGTGGCGCCGCCTTCGTCCTGTGCCTGTGCGGGAATGGTCACTTCCGCGTCCTTGGCTTTCTCGCTCACAGCTTCGGCGCAATCTCTTCGATCCAGATGCGTTCCCGCTGCTCCTGGGTCATGTGGCAGGCGGCCCAGTGCCGTCCGCCGACCTCGGTCAGCTCGGGACGGACCGTGCGGGTCACGTTGTCCTTGGGAACGTCCGCGTACGGGCAGCGCGGGTTGAAGGCGCACCCGGACGGGATGTTGATCAGCGAGGGCGGGGAGCCCTTCACCGGGATGAGGCGTTCGGTCTGCTCACGGTCGAGGCGCGGCATCGAGCCGAGCAGTCCCCAGGTGTAGGGGTGCCGGGGCTCGTAGAACACCTTCTCGGCGGGGCCACGCTCGATGCACCGGCCGCCGTACATCACCAGGATGTCGTCGGCGAGTTCGGCGACGACGCCCAGGTCGTGGGTGATGACGATGACCGCGGAGCCGAACTCCTTCTGCAGGTCCCGGATCAGGTCGAGGATCTGCGCCTGGACGGTCACGTCCAGGGCGGTCGTCGGCTCGTCCGCGATCAGCAGTTCGGGGTTGTTGACGAGCGACATCGCGATCATCGCGCGCTGGCGCATACCGCCGGAGAACTCGTGCGGGTAGCTGTCCACACGCTTGTCCGGCTGCGGGATGCCCACGCGGTCGAGCATCTCGACCGCGCGGCGCTTCGCCGTCTTCTTGTCCACCTTGTGGTGGATGCGGTACGCCTCCACGATCTGCTGGCCGATCGTGTAGTACGGGTGCAGCGCCGACAGCGGATCCTGGAAGATCATCGCCATCTCGCGGCCCCGCAGCTTGCGCACGTGGTCCGGGTCGGCGGACAGCAGCTCGGTGCCGTTCAGCCAGATCTCGCCGGAGATCTGCGCCTTGCGCTTGCCGTACTGGCCGGCGGTGTGCAGACCCATGATGCCGAGCGAGGTCACCGACTTGCCGGAGCCCGACTCGCCCACGATGCCGAGGGTCTTGCCCTTCTCCAGCTGGAAGCTGAGCCCGTCGACGGACTTGACCAGGCCGTCGTCGGTCGGGAAGTGCACCTTCAGGTCGCGCACTTCGAGGAAGGCGGAGGGCGCGGGCGAGTCCATGACGGGCTCGGCCACCGCTCCGCTCTTGCTGAGTTCGGTCATGACAGCCTCACTCGGGGGTCGATCACGGCGTACAGGACGTCCACCACGAGGTTGGCGAGGAGCACCGCGAGAGAGGTGATCAGAGTGACGCCCAGGATGATCGGCAGGTCCTGGTTCCGGATGGCGTCGAGCACCGCGCGGCCGAGGCCGGGCAGGTTGAACGTCGACTCCGTCAGGATGGCGCCGCCGATGAGGGCGCCGAGGTCCATGCCGAGCATGGTGAGGATGGGGGTCATCGTGGAGCGCATGGCGTGCTTGCCGATGACGACCTGCTCCTTGAGGCCCTTGGCGCGTGCCGTGCGGATGTAGTCCTCACCGAGGATCTCCAGCATGGTGGCGCGGGTGATCCGGGCGTACATCGCGGCGTAGAGGAACGCGAGGGTGATCCAGGGCAGGATCATGCCGCCGAACCAGCCGCCGATGCTCTGGTCGAACGGCACGTACTGCGCGTTGATCCATTTCAGCCCGAAGGCGAAGATCGCCAGGCTGAGCAGACCGGTGAAGTAGATCGGGAGGGAGACACCCGCCAGGGCGACGACCATCGCGCCGCGGTCCCAGATGGTGCCCCGCTTGAGCGCGGAGAGCACACCGGCCGCGACACCGAAGACGAGCCACAGCACGGCGGCACCGAGGGCGAGCCCCAGGGTCACCGGGAAGCGGTCGGTGAGCACCGGCCAGACGGCCTGCTCGCTGCGGAAGGAGTAGCCGAAGCAGGGCGCGGCGCAGTGGGTGACGTCGCCGCCGCCCGAGTAGGTGCGTCCGGCGAAGATGCCCTTGAAGAACTCCCAGACCTGGGAGTAGATCGGGTCGCTCAGGCCCAGCTTCTGCCGTACGGCCTCGACAGCGGCCGGGTCGGCCTGCTTGCCCACGAAGCTCGAGGCGATGTCCACGCCCGCCCACTTGGGGACGAGGAAGAAGATGCCGAAGACCACCATGACGATGACCACCAGCATCACTGCGGCGGCGAACAGCCGCCTGATCAGGTAAGCGAGCACAGCTTACGGCCCGCCGCGGGGCCGCGGGCCACCGGAGATCATCCGGTGGCCCGCGACCACGCCGCGCCGGCCTTCACCTGCCTTTCGTGCCGTACGGCGGGTGTGCCGGGATTACTTCGCGGACTTCAGACCGAGGTTCACGAAGTCGTACATGCCGCTGTAGTTGTCCGACGTGTAGACGTTCGCGAGGTTGTCGCTGCGCCAGTTGATGAACTTCTCGAAGGTGAAGGGCAGGTAGTACGCGCCCTCCATGACCTTGTGGTTGATCTCGGTCGAGATCTGGGTCTTGCCGGCGTTGTCCAGCGTGGTGACGTACTTCGAGAACAGGCCGTCGATGGCCTTGTCCTTGATCAGGGCGAAGTTGTTGTTACCGCTCGGAACGATGTACTTGCTGTCCCACAGCGGCAGACCGAAGCCCTGGACGGTCGGGAAGTCCGGGCCCCAGCCCATGATGATGATGCCGTAGCCCTTCTTCTGGACGTTCGAGGGGCTGCCGATGATGCCGGTGGTCTGCGCGCCGTCGAACTGGTCGATCTGGGCGTTGATGCCGATCTTCTTCAGCGACGCCTGGAGCGACTGGGCCGTGGCCACCTCGACCGGCTTGTTGTTGCGCACCGCGATGGTGGTGGAGAAGCCGTTCGGCTTGCCGCACGCCTTCAGAGCCGCCTTGGCCTCCTCGACGTTGCCGTTCTTGTTCGCGCCGGCGATCTTGTACGGGTCGTACTTCTGGCCCTCGGAGCCCGGGACGGACGGCGGGAGCATGTTGGTGCCGATGTCACCACCGGCGACCGGGCCACCACGGGCGGTCTGCAGCGAGACGTGGTCCGCGCCGAGGATGACGGCCTTGCGGCAGTCGGCGTTGTCGAACGGCTTCACGCTCTGCGGGAAGGTCGCGTAACGGATGTAGCCGGAGACCGGGTTGTCCAGGTTGGCCTTGTGCTGCTTCAGGGCGGTGGTGCGGCCCTGCGGCGACATGCCGGTCTGGTTGATGTCCAGGTCCAGGTCACCGTTGAGCAGACGCTGGTCGAGCTGGTTGGCGTCCGAGAAGAACTGAACGGTGATCTTGTCCGGGTACGCCTTGCGGATCGGGTCCGAGGACTGCTTCCACTGGGCGTTGCGCTCCAGCGTCAGGCTCTTGCCGGGGCTGTAGGACGCGAACTTGTACGGGCCGGAGGAGAACGGCTTCAGGCCGTACTTGGACTTGGTGTCCATGTCCTGGCGGACCGGGGAGGCCGAGACCAGACCCAGCACCTCCTCGAAGTCCGAGTTGGCCTTCGGCAGGTGGAAGACGACCGTCTTGTCGTCCGGCGTGGTGATCGCCTTCAGACCGAGCTTGTCCGCGGACTTGTCCTTGTAGGGGCCCTTGTACTCGCCCTTCGGGTCCAGGAAGTCCTTCAGGTACGTCGGGCCGCCGGAGAGGACGTCCTGCGCCCAGACGCGCTCGATGCCGTACTTGACGTCCTTGGACGTGATCGGCTTGCCGTCCTCCCACGTGACGCCGTCACGCAGGGTGTACGTGTAGGTCTTGCCGTCGTCCGTGACCTTCGCGAGACCGGTGGCGAGGTCCGGGGTCAGCTCGGCGCCGGCCTTGCCCGGCTCCGTCTTGCCCGTGACCAGCTGACGGCTGTAGTAGCGCGCGAAGTTCCACATGAAGCCGTAGTAGCCGCGCGTGGTGTCCCACGAGTCCGCGTCCTGGGCACCGCCGAAGCGCAGCGTGCCGCCCTTCTTGGCCAGGGAAGCCTGGGCGACCTTGTTGTTCGCGGCGTCGAAGCCGGCGGCGCCGGCCTTCGAACCACCGTTGTCGTCGCTGCCACTGCCGCCGCACGCCGCCGTGGTCAGCAGTGCGGCGACCGCAGCAGCGGCGGCAAAGGCCTGCTTACGCCGCCCTGAGGTGCGTTGGGTAGTCACGATCTCGGATCCTCCGGATTTGATGAGAGACCCCGTGTCAGTGCCACGGGACGCTTGGGGTGTGGCGGCTCAGCGGGAAGCCTTCGGGTCCAGCGCGTCACGCACGCCGTCGCCGAAGAGGTTGAAGGCAAGGACGGTGATGAAGATCGCCACACCGGGGACCACCATGTACATGGGGTCGGACTCGTAGTAGTCGATCGCGCTGGACAGCATCTGTCCCCAGGACGAGGTGGGCGGCTTGACGCCCACGCCCAGGAAGCTGAGTGCCGCCTCGGTCAGGATGTTCGTGGGGATCATCATCGTGGTGTAGACGATGATCGGTGCGACCAGGTTGGGCAGCAGTTCCTTGAACAGGATGTAGAAGCGCCCGGCGCCCAGCGATCGGGCGGCCTCGACGTACTCGCGCTCGCGCATCGAGAGCGTCTGGCCGCGCACCACGCGTCCGATGTAGGGCCAGCCGAAGAACCCGATGACCAGGATCATCACGAACACACGCACGTTGGAGCCCGACAGGCCCAGCATGTTGTTCGGCATCACCGAGACGAGGGCGATCGTGAACAGCAGCTGCGGGAAGGCCAGGAGGCCGTCCATCACGCGGCTGATGAGCGAGTCGACCCAGCCGCCGAAGAAGCCCGCGAGGATGCCGAGGACGGTGCCGAGGACGACGGCGACGACCGCGGAGAGGAAGCCCACGAGGAGCGAGACGCGGGCACCGTAGAGGATGCGGGCGAGGATGTCGCGGCCGTTGACGGGCTCGACGCCCAGCAGGTGGTCACCGCTGATACCTCCCAACGACCCGGTGGGAGTGCCGAACAGAGGGTCGATCAGCTTCTCGTTGAAGGTGTCCGGGTCCTGGCCGAGCAAGTGGGTGATCACTGGCGCGAGCAGGGCGACCACGATGAGGACGAGCACGACGATGCCGCCGGTCAGGGCGAGCTTGTCCCTCTTCAGGCGTTCCCAGGCGATCCGGCCCAGGGAACGTCCCTGCACGACCTTCTCGCCGGCGGTGGCAGCCGCCGCTTCCTCGGTCGCACTCGGGGCCGCCTCCGCGGTCGGCTCGTGCAATGGTGCCGTCATCTGGCAGGGACCCCTCTCAACCGGCGGTAGCCGGCCCACACGTGCCGCTCGTAGCGGCGTGATCAGTCCGTCGTACACAGGGGCTAAACCCCCTGGAGCGGGAGTCTTCAACGCGTCGGCGATCTGTAGCCAGACCTGACGGTGAATGGATGCCTAAACGTGATGCCATTCGAGGTGTTCCGTTATCCGGACGGTGGGTAACGGGTGTCGGACACGGGGCAGTTGGTGCGGTCCCGGCGAATACGGGCGCTAACCGGACGATCCCTTGCCATCTACGCGCGAAGACATGCCGAATCTCCGGTGAAGAACCCGTGACAGTCCTTCACTGTCCGTCCGAAGACGTCCTCAGTAGGCACCCCGCGCCGGCGGGTACCCGTAGCCGCCGGCCACCGGCGCCTGCGCCTGGCCCGCGTGGGCCTCGCGGTCGTAGAACGGGCGCGCGTTGGCGCGCAGCCACATCGCCACCGGGTCGTACTCGTCGGACATCGCGACGGTCGACACGGGCAGCCCGTCCGGGACCGCGCCGATCGACTGCTGCATCATCGCCCGCACCGAGTCGACCGCGGCCGGCGAGGTGTCGTAGACGTCGAGCCCGATGGCCAGATAAGGCGCCCCGAACGCGGGCTGCACCCAGGTCCGCCGCAACGACCGGACGGCGGGCGTGCGATGCGCGTTCTGCGTGAGCAGGGCGTAGAACTGCGGGATCTCGATGCCGGGTTCGGAGAGTCTGAGCGGGCCCGCGGGCTGTCGCTCCAGGCCGGCGGCGATTCGGCGCAGATCCAGCCAGGGGATGCCGACCCCGCCGCCCGGGGCGTGCGGATTGAGCCACAGGCCGAAGTGGTCGGGGTAGAGGGTGCGGGCCACGTCGAGACCGTCGACGACCTCGTACGACCTGTTCCAGCCGCTGGCCGAGAGCTCCTGGGCGGAGGTGACGCACGGCGCGTAACCGAAGCCGCCCACCTCCATGTTCCCGTACTGGGCGTCGGGGGAGCCGCCCTGGCCGTGCCAGAGGAGCATCCACACCTGGCCGGACGACGGGGTCGCGAGCGCGCGAAGGAGCGCCTCGTAGGCGTCGAAACGCCCGGGCGTCACCTGGCGCAGCATGTGCTCGACCTGCCCGGCCGCGGCCGTGCCCGACGCACTCACCCTCAATCGCCCCTTCGCGAAGAAATCACGATGAACTCACTCATTACGCCACCGACACCGGTGGCCGGGGTCCGTCGACACCGCGTCCACACCCCGACCGAGCCATGAAACCAGCTTAAGCGGCGATCCTGACAGCGACTTGACGCACGGCACGGGAGGTCTCCGCCGCGTCAGTAGCCCTGTTGGTAGAACGGGCGCACGTTCGCGCGCATCCACTCCCCCACCGGGTCCTGCGCGACGTCGAGGAACACCATGTTCACCGGCCGGTCCACCGGCACCCGGCCGAGGGCGCGGCCGAGCGCCTCCAGCGGCGGCGTCTGCGCGTCGCCCTCCCAGCCGACCACCTCGACCCCGATGAACATCAGCGGGTCGTCGCCCTCGATGCTGGCCAGACAGCGGCGCGCGGTCAGCACCACGCCGGTCGCGGCGAACTCCGCCGAGGCCGCGGCGAGGAAGTCCACCGGGTCGTCCTGCCAGTCGGGTTCGAAGAGTTTCACCCGGCCGCCGCTCGCCGGGCCGTCCAGCGCGGTGCGCCCGGCGCGGCACAGTTCGGCCACCGCCAGGGGCGGCAGCGGGACCCCCACCACGCCGCCCGGGTTGATCGCGACGCCGACCTGCGGGGGGAGCCCGCGGGCGAACTCGACGGCGGGCGCGATGGTGAACGACAGATGGCTGCCGACGACCTGGCGGAACTGCTCCTCGGAGCTGAAGACCGGCACGTAGGCCTGGCCCTCGATCTCCAGCGTGGGCAGGTCGAGGGGGCCGGCGTGCGGACCGCCGCCGTTGGGCAGCGGCACCCAGACGAAGCTGCGGCCGAGGACCTCGACGATGCGGCCGCCCGCCGAGGGCACCCCGAGGGAGGCGGAGAGCACCTCCTCGAGTTCGTTGCCCGGCCAGCCGCCGTGCGGGTGGGGGTGCGGGTGTGCTGGTGCCGGGAAGTCGGGGAAGTCCATCTGTCTACCGCCTGCTGTGAACCGCTGATCCGGTGTTCCGGTGTTCCGGTGTCCTGGTGTGCTGGTGCGCTGTTCCGCTGTGGTGTTCCGGCTGGAAAGGTTAGTGGGCGCCTACGACCCTCTCGTACGACGATGTCCCGTTCTCCTGCACGAGCTTCGGTACGCCCTTGCGCCGGGGTGGCCCGCGCGCCCGTACGAGCCGCCCCGGCGCGACGCGTCCGCGGCCTGCCGCGCCCCCTCACCGCCGGGCCCTCAGCCGCCGAAGTCGATCCGGCGCAGCACGTTCGCAGCCGTGCGGTCGAGGAGCACCGCCGAGCCGCAGCCTTCCGGCAGTTCGCCCCGCTCGACCGAGCGCAGGAGCCGGCTCAGCGCGCCCCGGTGACGCGCGAACGCGTACCGCGAGACGCCCCGGCCGCGCTCGCGCTGGCCCTCCAGCGCCGTGCCGGGCGTGACGTCGAGGAGCAGCAGGTGCAGGGTGCCGCCGCGACGGCGGGCCTCCCTGGCGAGCCAGCGGCGCACCCAGGCCTGTGTGCCGCAGTCGTGCACGACCACGCCGGTGCCGGAGCGCAGCGTGCGGCGCAGGCCCGCGTAGTGCGCGAGACGGACGAGGGGGCGGTAGACCGCGTACGGGAGGCGGCGGGCCAGCCGGGCTTCCCAGCGGTCGCGGGTGTCCTGGGAGTCCACGCGCCGGCCCGCGACCGCGCGGCGCATCAGGGTGGATTTGCCGCTGCCCGGCAGTCCGGTGACCACCACCAGGTCCGCCGTGCCGAAGTACAGGCCGTGCGGGCTGTGTCCGGCCCGCTCCCTGAGGTCGCGCACGACGGCCGCCGGAAGCGCGCCGCACGCCTCCCGCGCCGCGGTTCCCGGCCGGCGCGGCAGCGCGAGCGCCGAGGTCGCCGCGTACGCCCTGGTCCTGTTCACCGTGATCGTCCTCCCCTTGGGTGTGGAGTCCCATCCCCGTCGAGTGTAAAGAGAAGGTAATGCGCGGTGGTTCCGTTTTCCGTGTTCGGACTGCCACAGGCCGGTCACAGATCCGGACTGCCGTCATCGGACGGCGCGTGCAATGATGTGCCCGCCAACTGCATACCGGCCGCTTGAATCCGCGCGGGAGAGTTCCCGGTGACGTGCACACCTCCGTGTGACGCACGTTCCGCCGGGACGCCGAAGGAGCAAGTCCCTCCCTTGAATCTCTCAGGCCCCGTTACCGCGCGGGCGAGGCACATCTGAAAAGCGGGCCGCTGACCGGTGGCTCCACCCAAGGTGCAAGTCGTGACCTCCGTTCGCGGGGTCGTGATGAACCTCTCAGGTTCCGATGACAGATGGGGAGGAACGACCTCGCCGTCATGCCTTGGGAGCCCTACCGATGAGCAGTAACGCACCCCGTCGTACCGCGCTCGATGCCCTGCATCGCTCGCTGGGCGCGACGATGACCGACTTCGCGGGCTGGGACATGCCCCTGCGGTACGGCTCGGAACGCGACGAGCACGTCGCCGTCCGTACCCGGGCCGGTCTCTTCGACCTCTCGCACATGGGCGAGATCACGGTCACCGGCCCGCAGGCGGCCGCGCTGCTGAACCACGCGCTGGTCGGCAACATCGCCTCGGTCGGCGTGGGCCGCGCCCGCTACACCATGATCTGCCGGGCGGACGGCGGCATCCTCGACGACCTGATCGTCTACCGGCTGGCCGAGACCGAGTACATGGTCGTCGCCAACGCCTCCAACGCGCAGGTCGTCCTCGACGCGCTGGCCGAGCGCGCCGCCGGATTCGACGCCGAGGTCCGCGACGACCGGGACGCCTACGCGCTGCTCGCGATCCAGGGTCCCGTGTCCCCCGGCATCCTCAAGTCGCTCACCGACGCCGACCTGGACGGCCTGAAGTACTACGCGGGCCTGCCGGGGACGGTCGCGGGCGTCCCGGCGCTGATCGCGCGCACCGGCTACACGGGCGAGGACGGCTTCGAGCTCTTCGTGGCGCCGTCCGACGCCGAGAAGCTGTGGCAGGCGCTGACCGAGGCGGGCGCGCCCGCCGGGCTGGTTCCGTGCGGTCTGTCCTGCCGCGACACGCTGCGCCTGGAGGCGGGCATGCCGCTGTACGGGCACGAGCTGACCACCTCGCTCACCCCCTTCGACGCGGGGCTCGGACGGGTCGTCAAGTTCGAGAAGGAGGGCGACTTCGTGGGCCGTGAGGCCCTGGAGGCCGCCGCCGCACGCGCCGCCGCGAACCCCCCGCGGGTGCTCGTCGGGCTCGTCGCCGAGGGCCGCCGGGTCCCGCGCGCCGGGTTCGCCGTCGTCGCGGACGGCGTGGCCGTCGGCGAGGTCACGTCCGGCGCTCCCTCCCCGACGCTGGGCCGGCCGATCGCCATGGCCTACGTCGACGCCGCGCACGCCGCACCGGGCACGTCCGGTGTCGGCGTGGACATCCGGGGCAGCCACGAACCGTACGAGGTCGTGGCCCTGCCGTTCTACAAGCGTCAGAAGTAGGTCCGCCGGGGTCCGGGCGCGTCGGCGTGACGTACCCCGTCGCGGCCTGTCCCCTGTCCCTTGGCCGTCCCTCGTCCCGGGACACCCCGCACCCCGTCCGTACCCGTTCATCAGCACTCCCCCGCGTACAGGAGAATTCAGGCCATGAGCAACCCCCAGCAGCTGCGCTACAGCAAGGAGCACGAATGGCTGTCGGCCGCCGAGGACGGCGTCTCGACGGTCGGCATCACCGAGTTCGCGGCCAACGCGCTCGGCGATGTCGTCTACGCCCAGCTTCCGGAGGTCGGTGACACGGTGACCGCGGGCGAGTCCTGCGGCGAGCTGGAGTCGACCAAGTCGGTCAGCGACCTGTACGCGCCGGTCACCGGCGAGATCGTGGAGGCCAACCAGGACGTCGTGGACGACCCGTCGCTGGTCAACTCCGCGCCCTTCGAGGGCGGCTGGCTGTTCAAGGTACGCGTCACGGACGAGCCGGACGACCTGATGTCCGCCGACGAGTACACCGCCTTCACCGCCGGCTGAGGAGCCACCGCATGTCGCTTCTGAACACGCCCCTGCACGAGCTGGACCCGGACGTCGCGGCCGCCCTCGACGCCGAGCTGCACCGCCAGCAGTCCACGCTGGAGATGATCGCCTCGGAGAACTTCGCTCCGGTCGCGGTCATGGAGGCCCAGGGCTCGGTCCTGACCAACAAGTACGCCGAGGGCTACCCGGGCCGCCGTTACTACGGCGGCTGCGAGCACGTGGACGTCGTCGAGCAGATCGCCATCGACCGGGTCAAGGCGCTGTTCGGCGCCGAGCACGCGAACGTGCAGCCGCACTCGGGCGCCCAGGCCAACGCGGCCGCGATGTTCGCGCTGCTCAAGCCGGGCGACACGATCATGGGCCTGAACCTCGCGCACGGCGGGCACCTGACCCACGGCATGAAGATCAACTTCTCCGGCAAGCTCTACGACGTGGTCGCGTACCACGTGGACGAGGAGTCGGGTCAGGTCGACATGGCCGAGGTCGAGCGCCTCGCCAAGGAGTCCCGGCCGAAGCTGATCGTGGCCGGCTGGTCCGCCTACCCGCGGCAGCTGGACTTCGCCGAGTTCCGCCGCATCGCCGACGAGGTCGGCGCGTACCTCATGGTCGACATGGCGCACTTCGCCGGCCTGGTGGCCGCGGGGCTGCACCCGAACCCGGTGCCGCACGCCCACGTCGTCACCACGACCACCCACAAGACGCTGGGCGGCCCGCGCGGCGGTGTGATCCTCTCCACCGCCGAACTGGCCAAGAAGATCAACTCCGCGGTCTTCCCCGGTCAGCAGGGCGGTCCGCTGGAGCATGTGATCGCCGCGAAGGCGGTCTCCTTCAAGGTCGCCGCCACCGACGACTTCAAGGAGCGCCAGCAGCGTACGCTCGACGGTGCGCGGATCCTCGCCGAACGTCTGGTGCGGGCCGACGTCACCGAGCACGGCGTCTCGGTCCTGTCGGGCGGCACGGAGGTGCACCTGGTCCTGGTCGACCTGCGCAACTCCGCGCTGGACGGGCAGCAGGCCGAGGACCGGCTGCACGAGCTCGGCATCACGGTCAACCGGAACGCGATCCCGAACGACCCGCGGCCCCCGATGGTGACCTCGGGTCTGCGCATCGGCACGCCCGCCCTGGCCACCCGCGGCTTCCAGGCCGAGGACTTCGCCGAGGTCGCGGACATCATCGCCGAGGCGCTGAAGCCGGTCTACGACGCGGACGCCCTCAAGGCCCGGGTGTCCGCTCTGGCCGACAAGCACCCGCTGTACCCCGGCCTGAAGTAGTTCGCACGGAACGTACGATTCACCGGGGCGCCGCGCACACTGGAATCACAGGTGTGTGCGGCGCCCACCCCATGCACCACCCCGTTTGCGAGGAGTTCCCGTGGCCATCTCGGTCTTCGACCTGTTCTCGATCGGCATCGGCCCGTCCAGCTCCCACACGGTGGGCCCGATGCGCGCGGCACGTATGTTCGCCCACCGGCTGCGCAACGAGGACCTGCTGCCCGCCGTGGCCTCGGTCCGGGCGGAGCTGTACGGCTCGCTGGGCGCCACCGGACACGGTCACGGCACCCCGAAGGCGGTGCTGCTCGGCCTGGAGGGCGCCTCGCCGCGGACGGTGGACGTCGAGGGCGCCGACGAGCGCGTCGAGGAGATCAGGTCCTCGGGCCGCATCAGCCTGCTCGGCGAGCACGAGATCCCCTTCTCCTTCGACGACGACCTGGTCCTGCACCGGCGCAAGGCGCTCCCGTACCACGCGAACGGGATGACGATCTTCGCGTACGGCGCCACCGGCGACCTCGTGCTGGAGAAGACGTACTACTCCGTCGGCGGCGGCTTCGTGGTCGACGAGGACGCGGTGGGCGAGGACCGCATCAAGCTGGACGACACCGTCCTGAAATACCCCTTCCGCACCGGCGACGAGCTGCTGCGGCTGACCCGGGAGACCGGGCTGTCGATCTCGGCCCTGATGCTGGAGAACGAGCGGGCCTGGCGCACCGAGGAGGAGATCCGCGAGGGCCTCCTCGCCATCTGGCGCGTGATGCAGGCGTGCGTCTCGCGCGGCATGTCCCGCGAGGGCATCCTCCCCGGCGGTCTGCGGGTACGGCGCCGGGCCGCCGTCTCGGCCCGCCAGCTGCGCGCCGAGGGCGACCCGCTGGCCCACGCCATGGAGTGGATCACCCTCTACGCGATGGCGGTCAACGAGGAGAACGCGGCCGGCGGCCGGGTCGTCACCGCCCCCACCAACGGGGCCGCGGGCATCATCCCCGCGGTGCTGCACTACTACATCAACTTCGTCCCCGGCGCGGACGAGGACGGCGTGGTCCGCTTCCTGCTCGCCGCGGGCGCGATCGGCATGCTCTTCAAGGAGAACGCGTCCATCTCGGGCGCCGAGGTCGGCTGCCAGGGCGAGGTCGGCTCCGCCTGCTCGATGGCGGCGGGCGCCCTCGCCGAGGTGCTGGGCGGCTCCCCCGAGCAGGTCGAGAACGCCGCCGAGATCGGTATGGAGCACAACCTCGGCCTCACCTGCGACCCGGTCGGCGGCCTGGTCCAGATCCCCTGCATCGAGCGCAACGGCATGGCCGCGGTCAAGGCGGTCACCGCGGCGAAGATGGCGATGCGCGGGGACGGTTCCCACAAGGTCTCCCTCGACAAGGTCATCAAGACCATGAAGGAGACCGGCGCGGACATGAGCGTCAAGTACAAGGAGACGGCGCGGGGCGGGCTCGCGGTCAACATCATCGAGTGCTGAGAGGGTCCCCCCGGAATCCGGCCGTCGGCTGATGTCCCGCGCCGCTCGGGAAGGCGGACTCAGGCGGTGGCGGCCGCGCGCTCGCGCTCGGTCAGGGGCGGCCCGTCCAGCGGGGGCTTCTTCCGGCCGAGGTAGACCAGGGCCAGCATGTCGGGCATGAGCAGCCGGGCAGGGGGTTTCTCCATGCTCATCACGTCCAGCAGGATGCGCAGGGCGTGCGGGTTGCGCGAGCCGGCGTCGACGGCCCTGTCCACGAAGGCCGCGAGGTTCTTCTCCAGCCGGGTGGGGGGCTGATCGCTGGCGCCCGGGTAGAACACGTCCTGGCCCACCGCCAGGTTCCACGCGTTCTCGACCGGGCGGGCCGCGGCTCGCTGGATGCGCCGGGACGTGCCGGGAGCGAGAAGGCCGTGGCGTCGCAGGACGTCGCGCAGGGCGACGACGCTCTGCGCCGCGGCACTCAGTCCGTGACCGTAGACCGGGTTGTAACCGGCGACCGCCTCGCCGAGGACGGCGAACCCGTCGGGCCAGCGGGCGGCCTTCTCGTAGTAGCGCCGCTTGTTGGCCGTGCTGCGGGTGGTGACGACGTCCGTCTCGGGCTCGGCCCCCGCGAGGAGTTCGCCGATGACGGGGTGCGGCAGCCCGAGCGCGAAGGGGACGAACTCCTCGTTCTTCGCGCTGGGCCGGCCGCCGCGGGTCCCCGCGAGGGTGACCAGCCAGCGGCCGCCCTCGATGGGCGTGATGATGCCGCCCCTGCCGGGGTTCCGGCGCGGATCGGCCTGGACGTTGACGATCGGGAACCCGTCGGCGGTGGTGCCCGGAGCTCGGTAGATCCGGCTGGCGTAGCCGACGCCCGCGTCGACTGTGCGTTCGGCCACGGGCGGGAGGCCCAGGCTCCGCAGCCAGGCGGGGGCCCGGCTGCCGCGGCCGCCGGCGTCGACGACCAGATCGGCGGCGAGGGTGGCATGGGTGTCCCCCGTGCGTATGCGGACTCCGGACACCCGCCCGGAGTCGCCCTCCAGGGACAGGACTTCGGTGCGCTGCCGCAGTGAGACGCGCCGGTCCGCCAGCACCCGGGCACGGACCACGGAGTCGAGCAGATCCCGGCTGCAGAGGAGGCTGATGTGGCGGGCGTGGTGGAAGCGGCGGAACCACTGGCCCGACGGCGCCTTGGAGACCAGGTCGGTCATGATCCGGCTTCGCCGGGCGCCCCGGCCGACGAGTTCGTCGACGACCCCCGGCAGCAGTTCCTCCAGTGCCTTGACCCCGCCGGACCACAGCACGTGGGCGTGCCGGGCCTGCGGCAGCCCCTTGCGCGGGTGCGGACCGTCCGGCAGGACGTCGCGTTCGACCAGGGTGACGTCGGCGTGCTCGGCGAGGACGGCCGCCGCGAGCATGCCCGTCATGCCCCCTCCGATGACCACGGCGGTACGGCGGGAAGCGGCGCTGTCGGGCATGTACGGATCTCTCTTCTGTCGCGGGGCCGGAGCGGACGGCGGACCTCGCCCGCCGCACACCACCCCGCATCATGCGCGACACCCTGTCGCGGCTGCGAGCGGAGTGGTCCGGGGCCGGCCGCTCACCGGGGTGTGACGGGTCCAGCCGCACCGGTGCGGCGGACAGGTCCGGCCGAAGGCTTCCCCGCCGAGGGGCGTTTCGATCTTCCGTGGGCGGAGATGCCGGGGGTCACCGCCGGGCGGCGCGGTGCGCCGGTCCGCCCGGGGGTGGTCCGCCCGGGTGCTGTCCCGTGGCCCTCGGCGGGTGGAGCCGTAGGGCGGACCCGGCCCGGGGAGGTACCGGCCGGGGCGGCGCCCCGGGTGCGGCGGCGCCCTCGCGCACGTCAGTCATGGGCGGCGGCCGTCCGGGCGCCCGCCCGCCGGCGGGCCTCCGCCACGATCGGCGACGTCGAGAGCGCGTCCGACAGACGGACCATCTGATGCGGCGTCTCCGCGGACCGCAGCGTCCCGACCCGCGCCGGGGGCCCGGCGCCACCCGCGCGGGACGCCTGTACGCCGGCGGCCAGCATCGCCGCGTCGGCCACGACCGCGGCCCGGTCCACGACGTGCGGGGGCGGCCCCGCGTCCGCGTCCGCCGACGGCGCCCGCGGTGCCGTACGGAAGCGGCCGCCGACCGCTCGGGCGAACGCCGCCGGGAGGGCTCTCCCGGCGGCGGGCCCGGCCGCGGTGAGCTGGGCCAGGGCCTCGGCGTACGCGGTCGTGCGCACGTGATCGTCGAGGTACGGCGAACAGGCCAGCACACCGTCCCAGATGGCGATCTCCTGACGGGCCAGCCGCACGACGGGCGGATCCCACCAGCGGACGACCCCCTCCGCCGGCCCGCGCAACGCGTGCAGCTCCGTCCACAGAGGCCTGAGGAGCCGGTGGCGCCGCCAGGCGCGCAGATTGGCCGCCGCCGGCGGGGCGACCCGGGGGACGGCGAAGCCGCAGGCCACGGTGATCCCGGCGAGCATGACCAGCGGGGGCGAGACGTCGGTGGACAGGAAATCCCAGTCGACGCCCTGCCAACGGGCGGCCATGGCGGTGTACTTGGCGATCTGGTAGCAGGCGTCGAAAGCCAGCCCGACGACGATCAGGACCAGTCCGGTGCGGGTCACCCCGCGCACCTCCCGCAGCCAGCCCACGCCCATGGACGCGAGGGCGCCGGTGGCGGCCGTGTGCGCGACCAGGTAGAGCAGGATCATTTCGCGCATGTAGGGCGTGTTCGCGTAGTACGTGTCCAGGTCCCGGGCCCGTTCCACCGGAACGTCGGCCAGGGCGAACAGCACCCAGATCCCGACGACGGCCGGCCCGTAGAGCCCGAGCACGAGGCGGTCGGCACGCCGCCGGCGCTCCGGCGGGCCGCCCCTCCACCGGGTCATCAGGACCAGATAGCCCGCGCTGAGCGCCGTCATCCCCGTGTACACCAGGGGAGCGCTGAAGTTCGCGACACCCGTCGCGTCGTTGACGAACCGGATCGTGGGCGGGGCGGACAGAACGCACACCGCGGAGCCGACGAGCAGGATGCCGGCGCTGGAGGCGACCAGCGGATCGCGCCAGACCCCGTCGCCGCCCGACAGCTTCAGCACACCGGCCAGCAGCAACAGCACGCCGGGGACGTAGAAGACGACACCGCTGTCCACTAGCCCCGCCCGCCTTCCGGGCGGCCGCCGGGCGGCCGCGACGCGGGCCGCGGCACCGCGGGCGGCAACCCCCGCGGGGACGTGACGGGCCGGGGGGTCACCGGGGGGTTCTCTCGTCGTCCGCCGTCACGGGCGCCGGGGCGGCGGTGCGGGCCGCCCCGACGACCGGGGACGTGCGCAACGCGCGCGCCACGCCCACCAGGGTGGCACGCGACGCGAAGCCCGCGCTGTCCTGGGCGCCGGCCGTCCGGCCCGCGGGCGCGCGGTCGACATGGGCGCGGACCGCGGCGGCGATCATCGCCGCGAGGCCGATGCGGAAGGCGTCCTCCGCCCCGTACCCCGCGGCGCGGGCCGTGCTCTGCGCGTCGGCCCGGACCCGCCCGTCGAGGTGCGGGCGGACCAGGTTCAGACCGTCCTGGATGCCCGCCTCACGCCGGGTGAGGCGTACGGCGCAGGACGAGTACCAGGGGATCGGCGCGGCGAGCGGCCTGGGGGAGGCGCTGCTGAGTTCGCGCCACAGCGGTCCGAGCCGTCTCAGGGTCACCACCGCCCGCCCGGCGGCGACCAGTCGCGGGCCGTACAGCGGCAGCGTGAAGCCGACGGTGGCGACGGTGGCGGCGAGGCCCACGAGGCCGGGTGCCAGGACGGTGCTCAACACGTCCAGGTCCCGGCCCGCCCACCGGGCCACCACCGCGGTCAGCTTCAGCGTGCTGAAGGACAGGTTCAGCAGCCAGCCGGCCACGAGCAGCCACAGGCCGGCCCGCAGCCATCCGTGCACCTGGATCGCCCAGCGCCAGCACAGCACCGTGGTGGCGACCGCGGCGGTCATGTGGCCGAGCAGATACAGCACGATCATCTGCCCGGTCCACGGCGTGGTCGCGTAGTAGGTGTCGAAATCCGTCCGCCGCTCGACGGGGGCGCCGCCCCGCACGAAGAGGAGGGCCAGCAGGACGATCACCAGGGCGTAGCCGGTCTGCCAGCGCCGCGCGAGCCGGCGCACGTGGTCGGCCGGACCACCCCGCCAGTGCAGGATGAGCACGAGGCAGGAGGCGCTGTAGGCGCTGACGACGGCGTAGACCAGGAGGGCGGCCAGGTTCGGGACGCCGCTCGTCCTGTTCACGGCGGCGACGGTGGGCGGGGCGGCGAAGGCGAAGCCGGCGCCTCCGAGGAAGATCACCCAGCAGACCCAGCGGACCAGCGGGTCGCGCCAGGACCTCACCAGGTCGGGCAGCTTGGAGGCGAGTCCGGCCCACAGGGCGAGCGCGGGTATGTAGTAGGTCGAGGCGCCCACGGCTCAGCCCTTGGACCGGTGGTGTCCCAGGGACGCGGTGATCCGGCCGGCGATCCGGGTCCGGTCCGTGGCGAGGCCGTCGGCCTCTCCCTCGAGCCAGACCCGCAGCCGCGTCACCGCCCGCAGGGCGAAGGTCTCCGCGTCCTGTTCCGAACGCTCGTTGAACTCGGTGCGCGCGGCCACGGCCCCCACCGCCCGCGGCAGATCGGCCCGGTCGCTCAGCACCCGCGCGGCGACCCGGGACCCCGACGTGTGGTGCCCGCAGTCGCCCTGGGTCATGTGCCAGATCTCGTGGCACAGGATCGCCAGCTGGTGGACGGGAGCGGCCCGCCGGTCGACCACGACGACGTCCTGCTCGGGCAGTTCGAGCCACAGGCCCGTGGCCGTGCCGTGCGGGAACTCCTCCTTGAGGAGCACGATCTGACGGCCTCTCATCTCGGCGACCCTGGCCGTCAGCGCGGCGAAGAGCGCGTCGGGGTCCGCGGGGACGGGCAGGGCCAGTCCGCCGGTCAGCCGCCGGATCAGGTGCCGCATCTCCCTGGCTCTGCCTGTACGCACTGTCCTCCCCGCGAACCTCTGCGTGCACGTCCGGGCCCGGAGTCCGCCGCCCTGCACGCAAATATGCCAAACCAGCCGCCCCCGCGGCCAGATCAGGCTCTGTCCGGCGCAACAAGTTGCTGGGCCCGAAGTGCCGATCAAAGAGGACTTGCGCCGGTCTGGCCGTCCCTTGCGCGGTGGATCACCCCCCTGGGGCCCGCCGGTCAGCGCACGTCGCGGGGCGGCGCGTCGGCCTCCGGCGTCGGCGCGCCCTGCTCCTGCGCGCGTTGCACGCCCCGCCCCCGCACGCCCTGCCCACCCTGTGCGTCCTGTGCGTCCTGTGCCCTTCTGCGTTCCAGGATGGTGTCGATCCAGTCGGTCACCAACTGGATCTCCTCCTCGGCCAGTTGGGGTGCACGCGCGGCGAGCCTGCGCAGACCGTGCGCGTGGCGCAGGCGGGCCATCGGATCGGCGGCCTGTTCCTCCAGGCCGCGCAGCACGGGCTGGAGGGCGTCGTCGAGCGCGGTCTCCGGCTCCGCGGAGAGCCAGCCGTTGGGCTGCCCGAAATAGAACTTCTCGATGCCCGCCTGGGTGGACGCCAGTGGGCCGCCGGAGCGCCCCGGCCGCTGCTCCGCTCCCCGTCCGGCCGTCCTCCGGCGGCTGTTGACGAGGTTCGAGAGGGACGCCCGGGAGGCTCCGAAGGCGGCGGCGATCTCCTCGTAGGAGTGCCGCGAGCCGTCCGGCCGGAGTCGCGTCTCCCGCAGATGACCGAAGCGACGGACGATCCGGTCGGTGATGTCCTCCGCCGGCGGTTCCCCGCCCTCCAGGAGCGCCTCGACGACATCTCGCGGGACACCGCTGTCGAGGGAGAGCCGTCCGACGTCGAGCACGTCCTCACGGCTCCGCCCGTCCCCGAGGAGGGAATCGATGTGGCTCAGGGTTTCGGCGAGCCCCCGGCGCGCTTCACTCACCAGCAGGTCTCCTGGGCTCGGGTGGGGGCGTTGGCTACGGATCGACGTCCGAGACCCTAGCCCTTGCGGGGACCGGGCAGCCAGAGCACCGGACACATCGTCAGCCGTACACGGCTACAACAGTTGACACGTATGGCGGTGGGTTGCAGGATCATGACACGACGTGAGGGCCGGTCGTCCGGTGCGGGCGTGGGGGCCCGCGGGTGTTCCGGTCCCGGGTCCACGGAGTGTCGCCGGACCGCCGCCGTGCACCGTTCAGGTGTGCACGCCGGCGGTCCGGACCGACTCCCGCAGGTGGCGCGCGGCGGGGGTCGACCGGTCGTTCGAGGGTGGGACCGGGGATGTGGGGGAACGTCACCCGGAGAGGTCGCAAGACCCGTGAAACCCGGAATCCACCCCCCGCCCAGGGGCACAATCGCTCGCACCGTCCCCCCACGCACGGAGGAGTCGCTCCATGCTCCGCGGCATCGACGTCAGCGCCTATCAGTCGTCCGCCTACTCCACCGACGGGCTCTCCTTCGTCTTCGTCAAGGCGACCGAGGGCCGTTCGTACGTCAATCCCAAGCTGACCGCCCAGGTGAAGACCGCCCGTGACGCCGGATGCGTCGTCGGCTTCTACCACTTCCTGTGGCCCGGCGATCTCACCGCCCAGGCCGAGTACTTCGTCGCCAAAGCCCCCGAGAAGGCCGGTGATCTGCTCGCCGTCGACTGGGAGACCACCGGCGACGGCACCCACGCCAGCAACGCGGAGAAGGACCGTTTCGTGCGCAAGGTCAAGGAGTTGAGGCCGAACCACCGGGTCCTGCTCTACACGAACCGCAACTTCTGGCTCAACGTGGACACCACCTCGTACGCGGGAGACGGTCTGTGGATCGCCGACTACGTGACCGCGGGCGAGCCCCGCATCAAGGCGAAGTGGCGTTTCCACCAGTACACCGACGACCCCGTGGACAAGGACGTCGCGCAGTTCTCCAGCAGGACGGCGCTGCGCGAGTGGGCGACCGTCGACTGACCGGCGGGTGCCCGCCCGGTCCGGGCACCGCGCGCCGCCCGGCACCGGAGGACCGGCACCGGACGGCGGACGGGCGCGTACGTCAGCCGCGGAAGTCCGCCGGACGCTCCGCGGACGCCTCCGCCAGTGCCTCGGTCACCGCCTTCAGGCCCTTCTGGAGGCCGTAGACCGGGGTGCCGGGCTGCTGGCGCCAGGATTCGTCGATGCTCCCCGCGTCGACCGTGTCGAAGCCGAGCTCGTCGATGAGGTCGCGTACGACCCGCTTGGCGGCCTCGTCGTCGCCGGCCACCGGGAGAGCCATGCGGTCGGGGTCGCCCGCCGGACGGTGCCGGTCCAGGATGTCCTGCGCGTAGGTACCGTTGAACGCCTTCACCACGGGGTGGCCGATGTGCCGGGACGTCCAGCGGCTCTCGGTCAGTCCGCCGTCCTCGATCTCGGCGATCCTGCCGTCCCGCTGCTGCGGGTAGTAGTTGCCGGTGTCGATGACGGCCACGCCGTCGGCGGCGCCGTCCAGCACACCGGACGGCAGGTCGGGCACCGCCTTCAGCGGCACCGTGACCACGACCACCTCGGCACCGCGCGCCGCCTCCCCGACCGTGACGGGCGTCGCCCCGGTCTCCTCGGCCAGCGCGGTCAGGGTCTCGGGACCGCGGGAGTTGGCCACGGAGACGTCGTGTCCGAGGGCGGTGAGCCGCCGGGTGAGGTTGCCGCCGATGTTGCCCGCGCCGATGATGCCGATCTTCATGAGTGCCAGGCCCTTCAGTGGTTGATACTCCTGATGGCGAGCATCAACTCCGGATCGGGAGAGGCTATTCCGGAGACGTACGGCACCCGGGTGAGTGTTCCCCGCGGTCCCACCCGTGCGGCACGGACGAGCCGCTAGGCCCGGCCGCCCTCACGCAGCAGGGTCCACGTCCGCTCCAGATCTCCCCGGAGCACCTCCCCCGCGGCCGCGCCGTCCCCGTCCGCGACCGCCCGTACCAGCGCCGCGTGTGCCGCGTCCCCGGTGCCGGGGTCGTGTGCGCGCACCCCGGCCAGGGCCAGCATCTCGATCAGCCCCTCCCGCAACGAGGGCGTGAACTCCGCGAAGAGATCGGTGAGTACGGGGTTGTGGGCGGCGGCGACCACGGCCGCGTGCAGGGCGATGTCCGCGTCGACGAAGGCCGCGTCGCCCCCCGCGGCCGCCGCCCGGCGGCCGGCCAGCGCGTCCTCCAGCGCGGTGACGTCCTCGGGGGTACGGCGTTCCGCGGCCAGCCGGGCCGCCTGCACCTCGACCAGCATCCGTACCTCGTACAGGTCCGTCACCGCGGCCCGGCGCAGCCGGGTGGGCCAGTCCTCCGCGGCCTCGGCGGCGATGACGAAGACACCGGCGCCCTGCCGGGGCCGGACGAGTCCCGCGCCGGCCAGCGCGCGCAGCGCCTCACGGACCGTGGAGCGGCCCACCCCGAGTTCGGCGGCGAGCGTGGTCTCCCCGGGCAGCTTCGTGCCGACGGGCCAGTGCCCGCCTGTGATCTGCTCGCGCAGCCGCGCCGCGGCCTGCTCGACGAGGGGGCTGGGACGGACGGCGTCGAGGGGCATCCGTGATTCACCTGCCGGGACGAAGGGACCGCACGGGATCGGAAGCGTACGGCAGCGCGCACCCGGACCCCACCCGCCTCAGGCTCACTTGTCTGAGGAGTACTTGTCCGAGGAGTGGAGCCGTGACTAGTGTACGGGCCATGGAAATGCCCTTCCCGACTCCGCCGGCCTGCCCGGGGATCACCCGCGGGACCCACCGGGCGGAGGCCCGATGACGGAGGTGCTGCGCGCCCACGAGGTCCACGTGGTCCGCGAGGGGGTGCCCCTCCTCCAGGAGGTGTCGCTGAGCGTCCGCGCCGGGGAGCACTGGGCCCTGCTCGGAGCCAACGGAGCCGGCAAGACCACACTGCTCGGCCTGCTCGGCGCGGTCGCCCATCCGACCCGCGGCCGCGTGGAGGTGCTCGGCCGCCGGCTGGGCACGGTCGACCTGCGGGAACTGCGCGCGTACGTCGGTCATGTCAACCCCCGCCATCCGCTGCGCTCGCCCCTGTCCGTACGCGATGTCGTCCTGACCGGTCTGACGAACTCCGTAGAACGGCAGCCGCGCTGGGCGCCGACACCGGAACAGGGACACCGTGCCGACCGGCTCATCGACACGCTCGGGCTCGCGGGCCGCACCGGGGCGCGCTGGCCCACGCTCTCCCAGGGGGAACGCGGCCGCGCCCTGATCGCGCGGGCGCTGATGCCCGACCCCCGTCTCCTGCTGCTCGACGAACCGGCGACGGGCCTGGACCTGCCGGGCCGTGAGCGCCTGCTCGAAGCGCTGGACGCCCTGCGCCGCGACCACCCGCGGCTGGCGACGGTCCTGGTGACCCACCACCTGGAGGAACTGCCCGCGGGCACCACGCACGCGCTCCTGCTGCGGGACGGCCGCGAGCTCGCCCGGGGCCCGGTCGACTCCGTACTGACCGGCGATCTGCTCGGCGCCTGCTTCGGTCTGCCGCTGGCGCTGGAGCGGCGGGACGGACGCTGGAGCGTGCGCATCGCCCGGGCGGCATGACGAAGGGGCGCCCGCCGGATCACCGGCGGGCGCCCCTCGGCGCGCGTCACTTGTTCAGGTGGGTCCAGAACTCGTCGAACGAGAGGACCTTGTCGCCGTTGAGGTCGCGGGTGGCGATGACGGCCTCCGCCACCGACTCGGTGACGTTCCAGTCACCGCCCTGGGCGAGGGCGCTCTTGAACTCGGCCGCGGTGATGAAACCGTCACCGTCCGTATCGATCCGCTCGAACTGCTTGCGTGCTTCCTCGATGTCCGCCACCGATCCGCCCCTTCGTAGTGCATTACTGCCGTGTGTACGGAGGTCAGATTAACGGGCGCGCAGGCCGCGCAGTGCGGCGACCACCCACGCGGACTCCGCGCGGTGTGCGGGCGGGATCCCTGGCCCGCGCCTGGAGGAGCAACTCCCGGCGCGGGCCCGGCACCGCGGTGCCGGGGTCAGCGGAAGATGCCGGTGTGACCGAGCGAGTAGCGGCCCGGCTGCGGGTAGACGGCCAGGCCGTGCGGTCCGCTGCCGACCCGGATACGGGCCAGCTGCTTCCCGGAGCCGGTGTCGATGGCGTACACCTCGGAGTTGTAACGCCCGGACAGCCACAGGACCTTTCCGTCGGCCGAGACGCCGCCCATGTCGGGGCTGCCACCGCCGGGCAGACGCCACTTCCTGATCAGTCTGTCCTGGGCGAAGTCGAAGACGGAGATCGTCCCCTCGCCCCGGTTGGAGATGTACATCTCCCGGGAGTCGCGGCTGACGTACAGACCGTGGCAGCCCTTCCCGGTGTGCAGCAGCGTCGGCTTGCCGAACGTGTCCCCGTCCAGCACCCACACCCCGTCGGCGACCATGTCGGCGATGTAGAACTTCTTGCCGTCCGGGGAGATCTTCACGTCCTGCGGCATGGCGCCGCGGTAGGGGAGCTTCTGCTGCGCGACGACCTTCATCCTCTCGGTGTCGACCTTGAGCAGTTCACCGCTGAACTCGCACGACACGATGAAGTAGCGGCCGTCGGGCGAGAAGTCGGCGTGGTTGACGCCGTAGCAGCTGACCGGTACGGACTTCTTGACCTCCATGGTGTGCGCGTCGCGGAAGACCAGCTCGCGATCGAGGGAGGCCATGACGATCGCGTACTTGCCGTTCGGGGTGAAGTACAGGTTGTAGGGGTCGTGCACGGCGACGGACTTGCCGGCCCTGCCGGTCTTCGGGTCGATGGGGGTGAGGGAGTTGCCCCGGTCGTTGTTGACCCAGAGCGTCTTCATGTCCCAGGACGGCACGACGTGCTGGGGCTGCACCCCGACCCGGATCGTCCTGACGACCTTGTAGGTCGCCGGGTCGATGACGGAGACCGTGTTCGAGTTGGTGTTGGGCACGTAGACGCGGGACGGGAAGTCCTTGACCGCCGGCGACAGCTGGTTCGCGCGGTCGGCGGCGTACACGTCCTTCGGGTCGAGCACGGGCGGCATGCCGGGCAGGCCGTCCGCCTTCTTCGGCTGGGCGGGACGGACGGCGGCCTGGGTGCCGGTGGCCGGGTGCGCGTGGTCCCTGGACCCGCCGCCGCAGCCCGCGAGGGCGGCGAGCACGGCGCCCGCGATCAGGACGCTCCGGAGGTGGTTGCGGTTGCGGTGCATCAGCTCAGCAGCTCCGTGGTGGTGACCGCGCGCAGACCGCGACGGCCGAGTTCTTCCAGGACGGCGGGAAGCGCGGCGACCGTGTCCGCGTATCCGAAGTGCAGGCTCACCACGGATCCGTTGCGGATGCCGCCGAGAACCTGGCGGGTGACGGCGGCGGCGCCCGGCGAGGTGTAGTCGAGCGAGTCGAGGTCGTACGAGAGGACGTGCGGGTAGCCCGCGGCGCGGGCCAGCCGTTCGACGGCCGGGGAGGCACGCGGTGTACGGGAGGGACGGAACCAGGTGCCGATCGAGCCGGTCAGCCGGCGCAGGCGCTCCGCGCAGCCCCGGATCTCCGCGTCGGCCTCCTTCTCGGACATCGCGTTGATGTCGAGATGGCGCAGGGTGTGGTTGCCGAGGTCGTGGCCGCCGTCGAGGATGCGCCGGGCCAGGTCCGGGTGTTCGTCCAGCCAGGTCCCGACCGCGAGCACCGTGACGCGGGCCCCGTTCTTCTCGGCCTCGCCGAGCAGGGTCCTGGCGACGGCCGGATCGCCCTGACCGTGGAAGGTGAGGGCGACCCGGGGACGGTCGCGGGGGCCGTGGCTGATCTCGGCGGGCTGGCCGGGGAACCGCCGGGGCGCCGCGGCGGCGGGCCGTGCGGCCGGGTGGGCGGCCGACGGTGTGCCGGACGCAGGGGACGCGGCGAGCGGGTGGGCGGCGGCACCGGACGTGGCGCAGGCCGCGGTGAGACTCCCGGCGGCGAGGGTCCCGGCGGCGAGCGCGACCCCCGAACGCAGCGCCGCACGCCGATCCGGCGCGGTGCGCGTGACGCTCTCGTCGGTGGAGTGCTGAGGGGGACGGTCGGGCGTGGTCACTCGCACCATTTAAGGGCGTGTCGGGGCGAAATCGGGCGATTGGACCGATGGGCGGGGTGCGGGTCGCGACGGAGTACGGGGCCGGGCGCACCGCGTACCGGGCCCTCGCCCCGAACCGGGACGCGGTGCGGGTCGCGAGGGTGCGGTCAGCGGTCGGCGACGCGCATCTCGAACCAGGTCGTCTTGCCGCGGGGCAGGAGGTCGACGCCCCAGCGGTCGGAGAGCTTGTCGACGAGGAAGAGACCCCGGCCGCTCAGGTCCATCTCCTGGACCGGCATCAGACAGGGCAGCCCGCGGGAGGGGTCGCGGACCTCGATGCGGATCCAGCCGCGGCGCCGTCGCATCCGCAGTCCGAAGACGCGGGCGCCGGTGTGCCGCACGGCGTTGCCGACGAGTTCGGAGACGAGCAGGACGGCGTCCTCGGTCATCTTCGGGGAGAGTCCCCAGTGGCGCAGGACGACGACCTGGGTGAGCCGGCGCGCGGTGGCCGCGGACTCGGGGCGGGACGGCAGCGGCACCTCCGCCTCCGTCGGGTTGCCGAACAACTCGAGCGCCTTCAGCGCCCGTTCGTCCTCGACCGCAGGCGACCAGCGCGCCGCGGTCGCACTCACGTGCCGCCGCGGCTGTTCCATACCCTCCAGCCCCGCCATGCCCCCCATCATGGCCGCCCAGGCCGCTCCCGGGGGCCGTTCCGGAGGAATACGCCCCCCGGAAGCGCTCGTTCCGCACCATCCGATCGGCATATGCCAGGGGCAGTTCGGGGTTCACCACAGCCCGCCCCACCTGCTACGACTCACCCCTGAGGGGCAATCTCCCCAGGCCCCCCGCAAGCCAGCCTTAAGGCTGGCTTAAGGACCGCATAATCCAGCCCTTCGGGGGACACCGGGTAAGACACCGAGTCAACTGCAAGTGGATCAGCGGAATTCGACGGGTGATTCTCCGCGCGGCCGGACGCGTCCGGTCAGAGGAACTTCGCCTTGCCCGGCCCCTCCTCGACGAAGCTGCGCATCCCGCGCTCACGGTCCTCCGTCGCGAACAGGCCTGCGAACCAGTTCCGTTCGACCGCGAGTCCGGTCTCCAGGTCCGTCTCCAGGCCCGTGTCGATGGACTCCTTCGCGGCGCGCAGCGCGATCGCGGGCCCCTGCGCGAGCTTCGCGGCCCATGTGTGCGCGGCGGTGTACACCTCGGCGGCGGGGACGATCCGGTCCACCAGCCCGAGCGAGAGCGCCTCCTCGGCCTTCACCATCCGGCCGGTGAAGATGAGGTCCTTCGCCTTGGAGGGGCCGATCAGCCGGGAGAGACGCTGGGTGCCGCCGGCGCCCGGGATCAGCCCGAGCAGGATCTCCGGCTGTCCGAGCTTCGCGTCGTCCGCGGCGATGCGGAAGTCCGCGCAGAGCGCCAACTCGCAGCCGCCGCCGAGCGCGTACCCGGTGATCGCCGCGACGACGGGCTTGGGGATGCGGGCGACGGCGCTGAAGGAGTCCTGCAGGGCCCGGGACCTGACGATCATCGCCACGTGGTCCATGGCCTGCATCTCCTTGATGTCCGCGCCCGCCGCGAACACCTTCTCCCCGCCGTGGATGACCACGGCGCGGACGTCCGTACGCCGTGTGACCTCCTCGGCGAGCTCCTTGAGACGGTCCTGCGTCGCGACGTCCAGCGCGTTCATGGGAGGGCGGTCCAGGCGGAGGGTGCCGACGCCTTCGGCCACTTCGAGATGCACAGTCATGCAGGCAGGTTAACGCGCGCTAACGACAACGGGCCCGGTGTGCTGGGTCACAGCGCACCGGGCCCGTGCCGAGGGCCACGGGGACCGTCAGGCCGTCCACTTCTCCCAGGACATGTTCCAGCCGTTGAGGCCGTTGTCCGGAGCGACCGTACGGTCGTGGGACCGCTTGACGACGACCACGTCACCGATGATCGAGTGGTCGAAGAACCAGGCGGCGGGAGCGTTGCGGTCGCCGCCCCCGCGGACGTCGCGCAGGCCCACGCAGCCGTGGCTGGCGTTGTAGTTGCCGAAGGCGTCGCCGCCCCAGTAGTTGCCGTGGATGAAGGTGCCGGAGTCGGTCAGGCGCTGGGCGTCCGGCACGTCCTTGATGTCGTACTCGCCGCCGTAGCCGACCGTCTCGCCGTTCATCCGGGTCACCCGGAGCTGCTCGCTGATCACCATCTGGCCGTTCCAGGTGTCGTAGCCCGGCTTGCCCGTGGTGATCGGGATGGTCTTGATGACCTTGCCGTCGCGCTTGACGACCATCTTGTGGGTCTTCGCGTCGACGGTGGAGACCTGGCTCCGGCCGATCGTGAACGACACCGTCTTGGCCTGCTTGCCGTAGACGCCGGGGCGGCCCTCGACGCCGTCGAGGTTCAGCGTGACGGTGACCTTCGTGCCGGCCTTCCAGTACTGCTCGGGACGGAAGTCGAGGCGGTCGTTGCCGAACCAGTGACCCTGGACGTCCACGGCCGGCTCGGTCTTGACGGTGATCGCCTTCTCGACGTCCTCGGGGTGCGTGATGCCCCGGGTGAAGCGGACCGAGAAGGGCATCCCGACGCCGACCTTGGAGCCGTCCTCGGGGGTGAAGAGCCCCACGAAGGTGTTCTTCGGAGTCAGCGTGGTGAACGCGGACTCCTCGGCGGCCTCACGGCCGTCGGTGTCCTTGGCCACCGCGTGGACCTTGTACTTGGTCGCGGCGGCGAGGTGGGTCGCGGGCGTCCAGGTGGTCCCGCCGCCGGTGATCGCCCCGTCCACCGCCTTGCCCTTGCTGTCCTCGACCTTCACGTCGGTCAGCTTGCCCTTGGCCGCGGTCACCTTGAGGGCCCCACTGGTGGCCACCCCGTCGCTGCCGTCCTTCGGCGCGATGGTCACCACGGCCTGCGAGGCCTTGGTGTCCGCCTTGCCGGAGCTGCCGGTGCTCTTGCCCTTGCCGTCGCCGGACCCGGAGTCCGAGCCTCCCCCGCCGCAGGCGGTCACGGCGAGCAGCAGTACGCCCAGCAGCAGCGCCAGGACTCCCTTGCTCCCCCGGGACCGCGCTCCAACCGACGTCCCCGATATCGGTCGCCCGTTCACGTTCGTTCTCCCCTCGCACGGCCTGATCAGGCCCGCACCCCAGCGCTTCCCCGCGCGTATCGCGCTAATTAATCACACGGTCAGAAGCGATGGATCCCTGGGATTGTCACTGTTCAGTCCCAACTTCGCCCGAGCGAAGGCGCGCTGGGTCCCCGTCTGCCACCACTGTCCCCACCCGCTCACGCTCCGGCGTCCCGCCGTCCCCCGCCGGGCACCCGCGCCCCGCCGGCCGCCGGGGACTCGCCGGCCGCCGGCCGCCCGTGGCGGCTACTTCGCCGCGCCGCCCGCCTTCCACTGCGTCCAGGCCATGTTCCAGCCGCCGAGCCCGTTGTCCGGAGCGACCTTCTTGTCCTTGCTGTGCACGACCTCGACGACGTCGCCGATCAGGCTGCGGTCGAAGAACCAGCCCGCGGGGGTGTCCGAGCCGCCGCCCTTCACGTCCCGCAGACCGACGCAGCCGTGACTGACGTTGGTGGAGCCGAAGACGTCGCCCGACCAGTAGTTGCCGTGCAGGAAGGTCCCGGAGTCGGTGAGCCGCATCGCGTGCGGGACGTCGGGGATGTCGTACTCGCCGCCGAACCCGACCGTGCGGCTGTTCATCCGGGTCGTCTCCAGCATCTCCATGACCACCATCTTCCCGTTGTAGGTGGTGGTCTCGGGCGACCCCGCGGTGATCGGCACGGTGGTGAGGAGGTCGCCGTCGCGGCGGACCTCCATGGTGTGGTCGGCGGCGTCGACGAGCGAGACCTGGCTGCGGCCGACGGTGAACGTGGAGGTCCTCGACTGGAGCCCGTAGACGCCCGGCGCCACTTCCACGTCGCGCAGCCGCAGGTCGACCGTCACCTCCGTGCCCGGTTTCCAGTACGTCTCGGGCCGGAAGTCGAGGCGGTCCCGGCCGAACCAGTGCGGGCGGATGTCGACGGCCGGGCTGGCCTGTACGTGGATCGCGCGCTCGACCGCGGCCCGGTCGCGGATCTCCCGGTTGAACTCCAGCGAGACGATCATTCCGGTGCCGACGGTGGACCGGTTCTCGGGCGTGAGATAGCCGATGAACCGCTCCTCGGGGACGTACGTGGTGAAGGTCGTGTGCCGCGCCGTACGCCGCCCGTGCCCGTCGAGGGCCACCGCGTCCACCGAGTACCGCGCGCCCAGCGCGAGCCGGGGCGCGTCGGGCCGCCAGGTCAGGCCGTCCGCGGAGAGGTGTCCGGGGACGGCGGTCCGCTGTGCGTCCTGGTCCTTGACGACCCGCACGGAGTCGAGCCGGCCGTCCTCCACCCGTACCCGCAGCTCCTGCCGCGGTCGTACGTTCTTGCTGTCGTCGGCCGGGGACACCTGGATGACGTCCTCGGCGGCGGGGGGCTTGCCGAGCACCTCGTCCATCGTGCCGGAGGTGCAGCCGGCGACTCCGGCCAGCAGTGCGGCCCAGGTCAGTGCGGCGGCCAGCGCGGCCCCCGCGCGCCAGGGGCCCAGTGTCGTATGCCTCACGCGAACCTCGTGTCCTTCCGGCCGGGGGCAGCGGATCGCCCCCGGAGAGTGCGGTACATCGGGCCCAACGACCGCGCACCTCCGGGGAAACGTGAGTGCGAGCCAAGCTCTGGGCAGAACAGTGGGGAGGACGACGCGACGAGGAGCCGCGGCCGGGACGCCGTGCGCTCCTCTTCGGGCCGCCCACCGAGCCGCGGGAGGCTGAACGGTGTCGAGCGCAGCCGAGCAGGAGGCAGTGCAGGAGGGGCGCGCGCCCGACGGCGAAGCGCGGGAGGGAGGCGCGCCCGAGGGCGGTGTGCGGGACGGGCACGCGTCCGGGACCGAGGTGCGCGGGGGACCAGCGCCGGAGAGCGGGGTGCGGGAGAGACGGCTGCCCGACGGTGTGCTGCCCGCGCCCCTGCTGAACGGGTCCCGGCGTCCGGCCCCCGCCGTGGCCGTGTGGCCCGGGGCGCCGACCCCGCTCGGGGCCCGCTTCCGGGTGGGACCGGACGGGGTGGCGGGCACCAATTTCGCGCTGTGGGCGGGCGGGGCGGAGGCCGTCGACCTCTGTCTCTTCGACGAGCGGGACGGCGTGACCCACGAGTCCCGTGTCCCGCTCACCGAGCTGACGCACGAGATCTGGCACGGCTTCGTCCCCGGAGTGCTGCCCGGCCGCCGCTACGGCTACCGCGTGCACGGCCGGTGGGACCCGTGGACCGGCGCCCGCTGGAACCCGGCGAAGCTGCTCCTGGACCCGTACGCCCGCGCCGTGGACGGCGACTTCAGCCTGCCGCCCGAGGTCTACGGGCATGTGCGCGACTGGCCGCAGCAGCAGGTCGCGGACACCGTGCGGGACGACCGGGACTCGGCGCCGTACGTCCCCAAGGGCGTCGTCGTCCAGGACGACGACGACTGGTCGGACGACCACCGCCCGAAGACCCCCTGGGCGGACTCGGTCATCTACGAGCTGCATGTACGGGGGTTCACCCGTCTGCACCCGGGGATCCCGGAGGAACTGCGCGGCACCTACGCCGGGCTGGCGCACCCGGCGGCGATCGAGCACCTGGTCGCGCTCGGGGTCACAGCCGTGGAGCTGCTGCCGGTGCACCAGTTCGCGCACGAGGACCATCTGCTGCGCCGGGGACTGAAGAACTACTGGGGCTACAACTCGATCGGCTACTTCGCGCCGCACGCGGGCTACGCCGCCTCCGGGACGACGGGCGGGCAGGTCGGCGAGTTCAAGCGGATGGTGCGGGCGCTGCACGCCGCCGGCATCGAGGTGATCCTCGACGTGGTCTACAACCACACCGCCGAGGCGGGCGAGCTGGGGCCGATGCTGTCGCTGCGCGGTATCGACAACCGGGGGTACTACCGGCTCCAGTCGGACGCCCGCCGGTACGCGGACTACACGGGTTGCGGGAACACCCTGCACGTGGTGCAGCCCCATGTGCTGCGGCTGATCACCGACTCGCTGCGGTACTGGGTGACGGAGATGGGGGTGGACGGCTTCCGTTTCGATCTGGCGGCGGCGCTGGCCCGTTCCATGCACGACGTGGACATGCTGTCGCCGTTCCTGGCCGTCATCGCGCAGGACCCGGTCCTGCGGCGGGTGAAGCTCATCGCGGAGCCGTGGGACGTCGGATCCGGCGGCTACCAGGTGGGGGCCTTCCCGCCGCTGTGGACGGAGTGGAACGACCGCTACCGCAACGCGGTCCGGGACTTCTGGCGGGGGGCGCTGCCGGACGTGCGGGATCTCGGTTACCGGCTGTCGGGGTCGAGCGATCTGTACGCGTGGGGCGGCCGGCGGCCGTACGCGTCCGTCAACTTCGTGACCGCGCACGACGGTTTCACCCTGCGGGACCTCGTCTCCTACGAGCGCAAGCACAACGAGGCCAACGGGGAGGGGAACCGGGACGGCACGGACGACAACCGCGCCTGGAACTGCGGGGTGGAGGGGGAGACGGACGAGGAACGCGTACGGGCGCTGCGGCGGCGCCAGCTGCGGAACCTGCTGACCACGCTGCTGCTGTCCACCGGGGTGCCCATGCTGGTCGCCGGGGACGAGTTCGGGCGGACCCAGCGCGGCAGCAACAACGCGTACTGCCAGGACAACGAGATCAGCTGGGTGGACTGGAGCCTGCTGGAGGAGCCGGGCTGGCGGGCCCTGTTCGATCTGACGTCCCGGCTGATCGCGCTGCGGCACCGGCATCCGGTGCTGCGGCGGCGGGCGTTCTTCTCCGGCCGGGCGCACTCGGCGGACGGGCTGCGGGACCTGGCGTGGTTCACCGCGCGCGGGACGGAGATGACGGAACGCGACTGGTACGCGCCGGCCGGGACGCTGGGGATGTACCTGTCGGGGCGGGACATCCCCGGACGGGACGCACGCGGGGCGCCCGTGGTGGACGACAGCTTCCTCGCGGTGCTGCACGCCGGGGACCGGCCCGCGTCCTTCGTGCTGCCCGGACCGCCCTGGGCACGGCGCTACGAGGTCGTGGTCGACACCTCGGCGGAGGAGCAGGCCGCCTCTCCCGGTGTGATCCACCGGGCGGGCGCGACGATCACGGTGCCCGCCCGGTCGGTGCTGCTGCTGCGGGTGGTGGCCTGACGCGGGGGGGCGTGAGCGGGGCGTCCGCCGGAGCGCGGTCAGCCGAGGATGCCCCGGTCGTAACCCACCGCCACCGCGGCCGCCCGGTCGTTGACGCCCAGTTTGGCGTACAGGTGGGTGAGATGGGTCTTGACCGTGGCCTCGCTGATGAACAGGGCGCGGGCGATCTCGCGGTTCGGCGTGCCCTTGGCGACCAGCGCCAGCACCTCGCGCTCGCGCGCCGAGAGGGGGCCCTGCGCGGCCGTGGGGGCGCGTACCGCCGAGACCAGCCGGGAGGCCACCGCGGGGGAGAGCACCGTGCGGCCCTCCGCCGCCGCGCGCACCGCGGTGAAGAGCTCGTCCCGCGGGGCGTCCTTGAGCAGATAACCCGTCGCGCCCGCCTCGATCGCGGGCAGCGTGTCGGAGTCGGTGTCGTACGTGGTCAGCACGAGGACCCTGGCGCGGGCACCGCGGCGGGTGAGCTCCGCGATGGCCGCGACACCGTCACCGCCCGGCATGCGCAGGTCCATCAGGACGACGTCCGGGTCCAGGTCCCGCGCCAGCGCGAGCGCCGCCACCCCGTCGGCCGCCTCACCGAGGACCGCGAACCCCGGAGCGGACTCGAACATGCCGCGCAGCCCGTCGCGTACGACGGGATGGTCGTCGACGATGAGAAGGGTGATCGCGTCGTCACTCATGGCGGACCAACGGTACGCGAGCCGACACCGCCGTACCCTGCCCGGGCTCCGACTCGACGGTGAGCGAGCCGGCGATGCGCTCGGCGCGGGCCCGCATGCCGTCGAGGCCGAAGCCGCCGCCGCCGGTGCGTGCGGGGACGGCCACCGGGTCGAAGCCGCGGCCGTCGTCGCGTACGTCCAGGGTCACCTCGTCCCCCATGAAGGAGAGGGTCACGCCGAGGCGGCCCGCGCAGGCGTGGCGCGAGGCGTTCGACAAGGCCTCCTGGGCGATGCGCAGCAGGGTCGCCGACACCTCCCCGTGCAGGTGCTCCGCCGTGCCGGTGAGCGTGAACTCCGAACGTACGCCGTTACGTCGGCCCCATTCCGCGACCGTCTTGTCCAGCGCCTCCGGGAGTCCGTCGTGCTCCAGGGCGACCGGGGCGAGATTGTGCACGGAGCGGCGCGCCTCGCCGAGGCTCTGGCGGGCCAGGTCCGAGGCCCGCCCCACGTGTTCGCGGGCCGTCGCGGGGTCGGGGGTGTTCGCGACGACCTGGAGCTGGGCGATGATGCCGGTCAGGCCCTGGGCGATGGTGTCGTGGATCTCGGCCGCCAGCCTGCGCCGTTCGTCGGCGACGCCCGCCTCCCGCGCCTGCAGCAGGAGTTGGGCGTGCAGGGCGGCGTTCTCGTCGAGGGCCTGCTGCAACGCGGTGTTGGTGCGCTCCAGTTCGGTGATGGTGACGGCGCGGTCCCGGGAGCGCTGCTCCTCCTGCTGGGCGATCCGGGTGCCCATCATGAGCAACACGTTGTTGGCGACCAGGAGTCCGGCGAACACCGCCCACTGGGTCGCGCCGCGGATCGGCATGCCGCCGGACTGCGAGCCCGCGACCATGACGGACGTGGCGACCAGACCGAGCCGCTGCCGGCGCGTTCCGGGGATCACCTCGTCGGCGTCGAAGTAACCGGCGACGGCGTAGAAGGCGAAGAACGGGTTCAGCCAGGTGAGGGCGAAGGCGATCGCCCAGCGCAGGGCGTAGTAGACGGTCCCCCGGCGGGACGGGACGCGGCGGCCCCGCCGGGGACCGTGCCACACCTGGAGCACCAGCGCGGCGGCGACCAGCGCGCCGGCCGTGCACCACGCGGCCGTTCCCCCGGTCAGGTCGCTGGTCGTGACCGCGAGGAGGGTGCCCACACCGAGCAGGCCGTAGGGACCCCAGGTGTGGAACTGGTCCTGCCAGCGTTCGAGTTGGCGGTCCGCGGCGTTCATGTCCCCAGTCTGCACGGCCTCTCCCCTACTCCCAGCGGAACCAGCGCGCGGCGGCGCCGGACAGCAGCACGGTCCACGCCGCGAGGACGCCGAGGTGGGACCAGCCCGGCCAGTCGCCCGCCGCGGCCCGGCCCAGCGCCCGGGCCGCGGCGCCGAACGGTGTGGCCTCGACGACCCGGGCGAGCGCGTGGGGCATGGACTGCACCGGCAGCCAGACACCCGCGCAGAACATCATCGGGAAGAACACCGCGGAGCCCACCGCGTTCGCGATCTTGGAGGTGGCGGAGAGCGCCGAGACGACGGCGCCGAGGGCGAGGGAGCTCGCGACGGCGAGCAGCAGGGCCGCGGCGTAGCCGAGTTCCTGGCGCGGCAGGGTGACCTCGAACGCCAGCCGCCCGACCGCGAGCGAGAGCAGCGCGGAGAGCAGGGCCGCCGCCCCGTGCAGGCCCATCTGTGCCGACAGGAGCGCGGCGGGGCGGACGGGGGTGGTCGACATCCGCCGCAGGACGCCGCGTTCGCGATAGCCGGTGATCACCGGTGGCATGGACTGCACCCCCGCCATGAGCATCGCGATCAGCACCGTCACCGGGACGTACGCGTCGACCAGCCGGATGCCGCCCAGCGAGTCGTCCGCCGTCCGGAAGGAGGGGATCGAGCCGAGGATCACCAGGAGCAGGGTGGGAAAGGCCATCACCCAGAAGAGGGAGCCCGGTTCGCGGCGGAAGAGGCGGGCCTCGGCCCGCAGCACCGCCACGGCGGTCGTACGCCGCGTGGTCGTGGCGGTCGTGGCGGCGGTCACGGTCGCCGCTGTCGTGGCGTTGGTCAGGGTCGTGGCGGTCGAGTCGACTGTGGTGTTCCCCGGGCTCGTCGGGTTCCCGGCGCCCGTCGCGTTCCCCCCGCTCGTTCCGCTCGTTCCGCTCGTCCTGCTCGTCCTGCTCGTCCTGCTCGTCCTGCTCGTCCTGCTCGTCCTGCTCATGATTCCGCTCCCGTCAGATCGAGGAAGGCGTCGTCCAACGTGGCGTCGGTGACGCGGAGTTGATGGGCGGTGATGTGACGGCGGGCGAGCAGGGTGAGGACGGCGTCGACGGTCTCGTCGGTGCCCCCGAGCGTGATCCGGCCGTCCTGGTGCGCGACGGAGGCGAGATGGGGCAGTGCGGCGACCTCCCGCTCGTCCAGGGGCGTCGAAGGAGTGAAACTGATGACGGTGGAACGCGACGCGCGCCGGATCAGTCCGGCCGGGGTGTCGAGCGCGGCCACCCGCCCCCGGTCGACGACCGCGATCCGGTCGCACAGCCGCTGGGCCTCCTCCATGAAGTGGGTGACCAGCAGGACCGTGACTCCGCCGGCCCGGACGTCCTCGATGAGCTCCCAGGTGTCACGACGGGCCCGCGGGTCCAGCCCGGTGGTCAGCTCGTCCAGCACGACCACCCGCGGGTCGCCGACCAGCGCGAGCGCGATGAACAGCCGCTGTTTCTGGCCCCCGCTGAGTTTCCCGAACCGCTCGCCGAGCCGCTCGGTCAGTCCGAGCCGCTCGGCGAGCGGACGCCAGTCGGCCGGGCGCGGGTAGAAGGCGGCGTAGAGCTCCAGCGCCTCGCGCACCGTGAGCTTGGCCTGCAGTTCGCTCTCCTGGAGCTGGGCGCCCAGGACCCGGCTGACGGCCTCGTGGTCGGCGACGGGGTCGAGCCCGGTGACCCTCACCCGGCCCGCGTCGGGGATCCGCAGACCCTCGACGCACTCGACGGTGGTGGTCTTGCCGGCACCGTTGGGGCCGAGGATCCCGAAGATCTCGCCCTCTTCGACGGCGAAGGAGACCCCGTCGACGACGGCCCGCCCGCCGTAGGACTTGCGCAGTGCGCTGACTTCGATGACTGACATGCTCCGAGCATCCCGCCGGGGCCGGGACGGCCACATCGTCCATCGCGCTCGAAGGGGCATCAGCCGATCGGTCGATGCTGCCCTACGACCCCGCGCGCCCCGTGGAACGATTCAGCTCCGGCCAAAACTCGGTGGGCACTGTCAGTGCCGGTCCGTACGCTCGGTCCTGATGTCCACTTCAGATGCAGTGACCACGGACCGTGCCGGAACCAGGGAACACTCGACCGTCAGCAGCCTGCTGCGCCTGTGGCCGTACGTACGGCCGGTGCGTGCGCGGCTGTTCGGCGCGGCCGTGGTCGCGGTCGTGGCGTCCTGTACGGGGCTGGTGATCCCGCTCGTCCTGAAGTGGATGGTGGACGGTCCCGTGACCGACCACGACCCGGCGGGCGTCTGGCTAGGCGCGCTGTACCTCCTGCTGCTCGGGATCGCCGAGGCCGTCCTGTTCGGATTGCGGCGATGGCTGGTGGCCCGCCCGCTGGCGGGGGTCGAGGCGGACATGCGGGCGGACCTCTACCGGCATCTGCAGCGTCTCCCGGTCGCCTTCCACGACCGCTGGGCGTCCGGCCAGTTGCTGTCCCGGGGCACCACCGACCTGATGCTGCTGCGCCAGTTCCTCGCCTTCCCTCTGACGTTCCTCCTGGTCAACGGCGTCACCATCCTGGTCGGCGTCCTCATCATGCTCGACCAGGAGTGGACCCTGGGGCTGGTGCTGCTCGCCCCCGCGCTGCCCGTCATGATCGTCTGCTGGATCTTCGAGCGGCGTTACTCACTGGTCGCGCGGCGGGCCCAGGACCAGGTGGGCGACCTGACGACGGTCGTCGAGGAGAGCGTGCTCGGCATCCGCATCATCAAGGGCTTCGGGCGTCATCGCAGCCAGGCCCGCGCCTTCCGTGAGCTGTCCCGCACCCTGCGCGGCACCGAGCTGGCCAAGGCCCGGCTGCTGGCCTCCATCTGGGCCGTCATCGTCACCCTGCCCGAACTCGCCATCGGTGCCGCCCTGATCCTCGGCACCACGCAGGTCGCCGACGACCGTCTCTCCGCGGGCACGCTGGTCGCCTTCCTCTCCACGGCCCTCGCCCTGCGCTGGCCCGTCGACTCCATCGGCTTCCTCCTCGCGATGAGCCAGGAGGCGGCGACGGCCACGGAGCGGTACTTCGAGGTGATGGACGCGGAGGCGGAGTCCTCGAAACCCCCGAAGTCGTCCGCGTGCTCCGAGGACTCGGCGGACTCGGAGGACTCCGAGTCCGCCGAGCGCTCCGCCACCGCCACGGCCGTCGCCACCGGACGGGACGCGGCTTCCGGCACGGCTTCCGATGCGGCTTCCGGCACGGCTTCCGATGCGGGCGCGGACCCGGAGGCCCTCGCCCGCGCGGACACGGCCCCGGGCGACGGCGGACTCCGGTTCCACGGCGTCCGGTTCCGCTACCCGGACGCCCCCGCGGACTCCCCGCCCGTCCTCGACCGCGTCGACCTGCACATCCGGTCCGGCGAGTCCATGGCCCTGGTCGGCGCGACCGGTACCGGCAAGACCACCCTCACCGCGCTCGTCCCCCGGCTGCACGAGGTGACGTCCGGGCGGATCACGCTGGACGGCGAGGACATCACCGCGATGCCCCGCGAGGAACTCCGCACCCGGGTGGCGGTCGCCTTCGAGGAACCCACGCTCTTCTCGGCGAGTGTCGGCGAGAACGTGCTGATGGGCGCGGAGGACACCGCCGGCGTGGCCGATCTGGAGCGGGCCCTGGCCGTCGCCCAGGCCGACTTCGCGCACGCCCTCCCGCAGGGCACGTCGACACAGGTCGGCGAGCAGGGGCTGAGCCTGTCCGGCGGCCAGCGCCAGCGCCTCGCCCTCGCGAGAGCGGTGGTCGGCCGCCCCCGGTTCCTCGTCCTGGACGATCCCCTGTCGGCGCTGGACGTCCACACCGAGGCCGCGGTGGAGGCCGCGCTGCGTCGCGTCCTGGCCGAGACGACCGCCCTGATCGTGGCCCACCGCCCGTCCACGGTGCTGCTCGCCGACCGCGTCGCCCTGCTCTCCGGCGGCCGCATCACCGCGGTCGGCACCCACCACGAACTGCTGCGTACGAACGCCGAGTACGCCCATCTGATGTCCGGCGACGAGGAGACCGAGCGATGACGGCGCCCACGACCACCGCGCCGGACCGGGAACCCGGCGGGGACTCCCGCGAGGAACCCGCCACCGGATCCGGCACGGACCCCGGCAGCGGCGGCCCGGCGGGGCGGGCCGAACCGCACCAGGACCCCTTCGACCGGGACACCCTGCCCACTCCCCCGGGCGCCACCGCCGGCCTGCTGCGCTCCCTGCTCGCCCCGCTGCGCACCCGCGTCGTGGTGACGGCCGTCCTGCTGCTGCTCCAGCAGGCGGCCGTGCAGGCGGGGCCGCTGCTCGTCGCGTACGCCATCGACCGGGCCGTACCGGCGCTGCGCCGGGGCGACCACGGTCCGCTGGTCGCGGTGGGTGCCGCGTACCTGCTGTGCGCGCTGGTCGCCGGCGGCCTCCAGTACGCCTTCATCGGCGCCTCCGCCCGCGTCAACCAGGACGTGCTGCTGGATCTGCGCGGCCGGATCTTCCGGCACGCGCAGGCGCTCAGTGTCGACTTCCACGAGCGGTACACCTCGGGCCGGCTGATCTCCCGCTCCACGACGGACGTCGAGTCACTGCGTGAGCTGCTCAGCGAGGGCCTGCAGGAACTGATCACGGTCATCCTGTCCTTCGTCTACATCTCGGCGATGCTGCTCTGGCTGGACCTCGGGCTCGGCGCGGTGGCGGTGGCCTCCTTCGTCCCGCTCTACCTCCTCGTACGGGTCTACCGGCGCCGGGCGGGCCGCATCTACCGGCTCCGCTCGACCGCGATCGCCGCCGTCATCGTGAAGTTCGCGGAGACGATGAACGGCATCAGGCCGGTCCGCGCGTTCCGCCGCGAGGCGGTCAACGACGCGGAGTTCCGGGTTCTGAACAAGCGCCACGAGCACACGAACGGCGACGCCCTGCTGGAGATGGCCCGCTATGTCGTCGGCTCGCGTCTGGTCGCCAACACGGCGGTCGCGGCGATCGTGCTGTGGGGCGCGTACCGGGTGGCCTCCGGGTCGCTGGCGCTGGGTGTGCTGGCCGCAGCGGTCCTGTATCTGCGCCGCCTCTACGACCCGATCGACCGGCTGGGCATGTTCCTCAACTCGTACCAGTCCGCGGCGGCCTCCCTGGAGAAGATCGCGGGCCTGCTGGCGCAGACGCCCTCCGTGCCGGAACCCGCCGCCCCGCGGCAGCTGCCCGCCCTCGCCTCCGGACAGCCGGGCCGCGGGGTCGCCTTCGAGGACGTCCGCTTCGCGTACCGGACCGGCGGCGAGGTGCTGCCCGCCTTCTCGCTGGCGCTCCCCGCGGGGCAGACCGTGGCCGTCGTCGGCTCGACCGGCGCGGGCAAGTCCACGCTCGCCAAGCTGCTCGCCCGCTTCTACGACCCGTCGGACGGCCGGGTGCTGCTCGACGGTGTGGACCTGCGCGAGCTGTCCGTGCCGGAGCTGCGGCGCGGAGTGGTGATGGTGACCCAGGAGGCCTTCCTCTTCTCCGGGACGGTCGCCGAGAACATCGCGATCGGCCGCTCCGACGCGAGCCGGGAGGAGATCGAGCGGGCCGCCAAGGCGATCGGCGCCCACGACTTCATCAGCGCGCTGCCCGAGGGATACGACACGGACGTCCGCAAGCGGGGCGGCCGCATCTCCGCCGGTCAGCGCCAACTTGTCGCTTTCGCAAGGGCGTTGCTCGCCGATCCGGCCGTCCTGATCCTCGACGAGGCGACCAGCTCGCTGGACGTCCCCGGCGAGCGGGCCGTGCAGCGCGCGATGCTCACGGTCCTGCGCGGCCGGACGGCGGTGGTCATCGCCCACCGGTTGTCCACGGTGGAGATCGCCGATCGGGTACTGGTCATGGAGCACGGACGGATCGTCGAGGACGGCACTCCGGCCGAACTCGTGGCGTCCACGGGCCGGTTCGCGGACCTGCACCGGGCGTGGCGGGACAGCCTCGTGTGAGAGGGCGGGGACCGGCAGGACGGCGGGACGACCGAACCCGCTGGACGGCCGGGCGCCGGACCCGCCGGGCGCCGGACCCGCCGGGCGGCCGGGCGGCCGGGCGTCGGACCCGGCGGGCCTCGACAGCGACCCCGCCGTCGCCGCCCGTACCGCCACCGGAACCGGCACCACCGGACCCCCGGGGCCGGGCCGTTCCCCAACGGCCGCCGGTCCGGGCCTGGTTGAATGACCGGCCCGCACCAGGAGGGGGAGAGATGGGACTGGAGACGGGCGTCGCCGTGGCGGGGCTGCTGGTGGGAATCGTCGCGGCGGGGTTGGCCTGGGCGCCCCGGCGCCAGGCCGGCCGCGAGCAGGGCATCGCTCTGTTCGTCCGGGTGCGCGGTCATCTCAAAGGCCACCGAGCCGAGTTGAGCACCGCGTGCGCCGAGGCCCAGACCGCTCACCGCGCCGACCGGGAACTGGTGCTGCTGACCCGGCCCGGATGGATCCCGGACCGTCCGCTGCCCCTGGACGCCGTGCGGATGACGCTCCGCGAGTCCCGGCCGGACGAGCAACTCGGCTCCTGCCGCGCGGACCTGGTCCGCTACTGGCCACAGGTGCCCGGGGCGCGCCGCGCGGCGACCTACTCGGCCGCGATCGAGGCGTACGACCGGCCCGGCGTCTGGTTCAACGGGACGTCCTACCGGCTGCTCGACGTGACGCCCCCGCCCGCGGGCCTGCCCGGGGACGGACTCGACCTCGCCTTCGCGCTCGGCCGCTACTTCGACGGCCTCGACACCACCGAACCCCTCGCCTACGAGGAGGCGCTGCGCCATCTCAAGGGCGCCTCCGCGCCGTTGCGGGGCCCGTTCCGGCGCGGGCTCGGCAGTCCCTTCGCCCTGCACGGCCGGGCGGCGCTGCCCGGGGTGAGCACCCTCACGATCAGGGTCGAGAACGGCGGGAGCGGCGGCACGGACGGAGCCGCGGACGGCGGGAGCGACGGCACCGGCGGGGCCTACTTCTTCATGCACCGGCGCGACGCCGGCAGGGTCGCCGTGGCCATGGACACCACCCACGTCGCCCCGGCCGGTGAGTTCCAGCCGCACGCCGACGTCCTGCCGGTCTGGCACTCGGACCTCGACCTGTGGCACAACACCATGCGGGAGTACGCCGAGGAGTTCCTGGCCGCCCCGGACGCCACCGGCGGCGGCGGGGTCACCCTGGACTACGCCCATGACCTGCCGTACGCGCACTTCGCACGCGCGGTGCGGGACGGCCGCGTCCGGGTGCGCTTCCTCGGCCTCGGTCTCGATCCGCTGTCCTGGAAGCCGGAGATCTGCCTGGTGTGCGTGTGGGACGCCGCGGCCTTCGACGAGATCTTCGCGGGGATGGGCGAGCACAACGAGGAGGGCGTGCTGGTGGTCGGCGCCCGGGCGGGCGACGGGTACCGCGGTGTCCCCTTCACCGCCGGGAACGTGCTCGGCTACGCCGGACACGCCTCGACCCTGCCCGCGGGCCGGGCCTGTCTGACGCTGGCGTGGCGGTGGCGCCGCGAGCTCGGCCTGCTCTGAGGCCCCGGCGTCCGGTGCCCCGGGCTCCACCCCGATTCCCCTGCCCCTCCCGCTCGGCTACCGTCGTGGGCGGGGGCGCCCGGCCGCCCGGCGGACCCCTCGCACCGACTCCGCGCGTTCCCGTGTGTCACGGAGGCCCGATGAAGGCGATCGCCCAGGACCGGTACGGCTCCCCCGACGTGCTGGAGCTGCGGGAGCTGGACAGACCGGCGCCCGCCCCGGCCGAGGTTCTCGTCCGGGTGAGCGCGGTGTCGGTCAACGCCTACGACTGGCACCTCATGCGCGGCGACCCCTATCTGGCGCGGCTGACCTTCGGTGTCCGCCGTCCGCGGACCCCGGTGCGTGGCCGGGACTTCGCCGGACGGGTGGAGGCGGTCGGCGCGGACGTGCGGCGACTGCGCCCCGGGGACGAGGTGTTCGGGGAGACCGACGGCGCGTTCGCCCAGTACGTGGTGGCCCACCAGGACGCGGTGGCCGTGAAACCGGACGGGCTGAGCTTCGAGCAGGCCGCCGCGCTGCCGCTCGCCGGGAACACGGCGCTCGTCGGCCTGCGGGACCTGGGACGGGTGACGGCGGGACAACGTGTCCTGGTCAACGGCGCGTCGGGCGGGGTCGGGACCTTCGCCGTACAGATCGCCAAGGCGTACGGCGCGGACGTGACCGCCGTGTGCAGCACACGGAACGTGGACCTGGTCCGCTCGCTCGGCGCGGACCGCGTCGTCGACTACACCCGGGAGGACTTCGCCCGCGTGGGGACGCGTCACGACGTCGTGTTCGACCTGGTCGCGAACCGCTCGCTGACGGACCTGCGGCGCGCGCTCACGCCCACGGGCACGCTCCTGCTGTCCGGCGGGGGTGTCTCCGCGGGCGGCAGTCTGCTCGGGCCGATGCGTCTCATCCTCAAGGGGCGGGCGCTGTCACGCTTCGTCGGCCAGCGGGTGCTCACGTTCTTCGCGGCACCGAGCGGGGCGAACCTGGCCGTGCTGCGGGAGTTCGTCGAATCCGGGAAGGTGACCCCGGTCGTCGACCGGACGTACGGGTCGCTCGGCGAGGTGCCCGACGCGATCCGCTACGTGGAGGGGGAGCACGCCCGCGCGAAGGTCGTCGTCACGGTCTGACGGGGAGCGGCTTCACGAACGCGCCAATCCCTCTCAGGACGGGACCGTTCACCACGTTCCCCACGGCCTCGCACGCGATCACGCCGGCCGGCGTTCCGGCGCGGTCGGAGCCGGTCCGGGTGCACGGCGGGGCACGGGTTCGTATACCGAACATGACCAACCGGAGAACGAGACGATTCCGGCCAAGTTCTTGATGCGGTCCTGACAGAGGGCGAGATCTCCTGCCACTCTTCCCACGGTCGCTCCACAGCAACCTCACAGTGACCTCGCCGTGCCGCGACCGAAGTCCATCGTGCAACTGGTTCTGCGTTCTTCCCTGTTCTGCCCTGTTCTGCCCGGACGGGTACCCACCGCCCGGATCCCCACTGGCCGCGCGAGCCGTGGCCACGCAGAAGGAGTCAGTGTTGAGCAGCATGTCCTCGCACAGACGCACCTCCCACACCGCCCGTCGCCGTGTCGCCGCCGTCGCCCTCGTCGGCGTCTCCGCCCTGCTGGCCGCCGCGGTCCAGTCGGGCGCCGCGAACGCCGCGCCCCAGAAGCCGGTTCCGGGCCGGATCGACCCCGGGGCCGTCGCCCTGAAGCTCACCCCCTCGCAGCGCGCCGAGCTGATCCGCGACGCCGACGCCGCCCGGGTGACCACCGCCAAGGATCTCGGCCTCGGCGCCAAGGAGTCGCTGGTCGCCCGTGACGTCATCAAGGACGCGGACGGCACGGTGCACACGCGCTACGAGCGCACCTACGACGGCCTCCCGGTCCTCGGCGGCGACCTGGTCGTCGACACCGCCAAGTCCGGCCGGACGGAGCGCGTCATCAAGGCGACGGCGGCCACGATCAAGGTCGCCTCCCTCACCCCCTCGGTCGCGGCCGGCACCGCGGAGCGGCAGGCCCTCTCCGCCGCCAAGGCCGACGGGTCGAAGAAGACCGCCGCCGATCGCGCGCCCCGCAAGGTGATCTGGGCGGCGGACGGCAGGCCGACCCTCGCCTACGAGACGGTCGTCGGCGGCTTCCAGGACGACGGCACCCCGAACCAGCTGCACGTCATCACCGACGCGGCCACCGGCAAGAAGCTCTACGAGTACCAGGGCATCGAGACCGGCGTCGGCAACACCCAGTACAGCGGCCAGGTGACCCTGACGACGACGCAGTCGGGCTCCAACTTCACGCTGACGGACGGCGCGCGCGGCGGCCACAAGACGTACAACCTGAACCGGGGTACGTCCGGCACCGGCACGCTGTTCTCGCAGACCAGCGACACCTGGGGCAACGGCACCATCTCCAACGCCGCGACGGCGGGCGCCGACGCGCACTACGGCGCCGCGGAGACCTGGGACTTCTACAAGAACACGTTCAACCGCAGCGGCATCAAGAACAACGGCGTGGGCGCCTACTCCCGGGTCCACTACGGCAACTCGTACGTCAACGCGTTCTGGGACGACAGCTGCTTCTGCATGACGTACGGCGACGGCTCCGGCAACGCGGACCCGCTGACGGCGCTGGACGTGGCGGGCCACGAGATGAGCCACGGCGTCACCTCCAACACCGCGGGCCTCAACTACACCGGTGAGTCGGGCGGCCTGAACGAGGCGACCTCCGACATCTTCGGCACCGGCGTCGAGTTCTACGCCAACAACGCCTCCGACCCCGGTGACTACCTCATCGGCGAGAAGATCGACATCAACGGCGACGGCACCCCGCTGCGCTACATGGACAAGCCCAGCAAGGACGGCGGCTCGGCGGACAACTGGTCCTCCAGCGTCGGCGGCCTGGACGTCCACTACTCCTCGGGCGTCGCCAACCACTTCTTCTACCTGCTGTCCGAGGGCAGTGGCGCGAAGGTGATCAACGGCGTCAGCTACAACTCGCCGACCGGCGACGGCCTGCCCGTCACCGGCATCGGCCGCGACAAGGCCCTGCAGATCTGGTACCGGGCGCTCACCACCAAGTTCACCTCGACCACCAACTACGCGGCGGCCCGCACCGGCACGCTCGCGGCGGCCGGTGAGCTGTACGGCACCACCAGCGCCGAGTACACGGCGGTCGCGAACGCCTGGGCGGCCGTGAAGGTCGGCACGCGCCCCGGCGGCGGCGGTGGCGGCGGTACGTCGTTCGAGAACACGGCCGACGTATCAATTCCGGACAACGGAGCGGCGGTCACCTCCTCGATCGCCGTCACCGGCCGCACCGGCAACGCCCCCTCGAACCTCCAGGTCGACGTGAACATCGTGCACACCTGGCGCGGTGACCTGGTCATCGACCTGGTGGCCCCGGACGGCTCGACGTACCGGCTGAAGAACTTCAGCTCGTCGGACTCGGCGGACAACGTGGTGGCCACCTACACGGTCAACGCGTCCTCCGAAGTCGCCAACGGTACGTGGAAGTTGAAGGTCCAGGACCAGGCGGCGCAGGACACCGGCTACATCAACAGCTGGAAGCTGACCTTCCCGTAGACCGCGGGTGGACACGCACCGAACCACGGGCGCCGCTCCGGTGGATCAACTCCCCCGGGGCGGCGCCCCCTTTACGGTGCCCGGAGTTTGCGTTGCCCCGCCCTTTACCCGTGATCGGGTCCGTATTACGTACAGCGATCTTCATCCAACGGACGCTTTTCGGCCAACCTGAGCTTGCACTCCTGACATGTACGCGCCCTGGATGTCACTCTTCCACCGCACGGCTCACCCGCACCGCAACTTCCCATCGTCCGGAAGGCCACCCCACGGCGTCCGGACGCCCCCACAGAAGGAGCTTGCGTGACTCCCCTCTACGCGCGTCACAAGCGCACCACCCTGGCCATCGCCACCGCTGTCGCCGCCGGAGCCCTGCTCACCACCGGTCTGACCACCGGTGCCTCCGCCCAGTCCGAGCCGCTCGCCGCGGCCGGCCGGGCGAACCTCCCCGGCGCCACGGTCCAGCTGTCCGACGCCGCGCGCACCAGCCTGATCAAGCGGGCCGACGCCGCCGCGCCCGAGACCGCCCAGCAGATAGGCCTCGGTGCCAAGGAGAAACTGGTCGTCAGAGACGTCGTCAAGGACGTCGACGGCACGGTGCACACCCGCTACGAGCGCACGTACAACGGCCTTCCGGTCCTCGGCGGCGACCTGGTCGTCCACGAGTCCAAGGCCGGCCGGACCGAGGGCGTCACCCGGGCCGTGCAGACAGCCATCAAGGTCGCCTCGCTGAAGCCGCAGGTCACCACCGCGAAGGCGGAGAAGCAGGCGCTGACCGCCGCGAAGTCGGCCGGCTCCGCGCAGACCACCGCCGACCGCGCCCCCCGCAAGGTGATCTGGGCCGCCTCCGGCAGGCCGACCCTCGCCTACGAGACGGTCGTCGGCGGTCTCCAGGACGACGGCACCCCGAACGAGCTGCACGTCATCACCGACGCGGCCACCGGCAAGAAGCTCTACGAGTACCAGGGCATCGAGACCGGCACCGGCAAGAGCCTCTACTCGGGCACGGTCACGCTCAGCACCACCAAGTCGGGCACGACCTACAACCTGACGGACGGCACGCGCGGCGGCCACAAGACGTACAACCTCAAGCACGGCACGTCGGGCACCGGCACCCTGTTCACCGACGCCGACGACGTGTGGGGCACCGGCACCGCCTCCAGCTCCACCACGGACCAGACGGCCGCCGCCGACGCCGCGTACGGAGCCCAGGAGACCTGGGACTTCTACAAGAACACCTTCGGCCGCAACGGCATCAAGAACAACGGCGTGGGCGCCTACTCCCGGGTCCACTACGGCAGCTCGTACGTCAACGCGTTCTGGGACGACAGCTGCTTCTGCATGACGTACGGCGACGGCTCCGGGAACACCCACCCGCTGACCTCGCTGGACGTGGCCGGACACGAGATGAGCCACGGTGTCACCTCCAACACCGCGGGCCTCAACTACTCCGGCGAGTCCGGCGGCCTGAACGAGGCGACCTCCGACATCTTCGGCACCGGCGTCGAGTTCTACGCGGCCAACGCCTCCGACCCCGGTGACTACCTCATCGGCGAGAAGATCAACATCAACGGCGACGGCACCCCGCTGCGCTACATGGACAAGCCCAGCAAGGACGGCGGCTCGGCGGACTCCTGGTCCTCCACGGTCGGCAACAAGGACGTGCACTACTCGTCCGGCGTCGCGAACCACTTCTTCTACCTCCTCGCGGAGGGCAGCGGCGCCAAGACCATCAACGGCGTCTCGTACAACTCGCCGACGTCCAACGGCTCCACGGTCACCGGCATCGGCCGCGCCAAGGCGCTGCAGATCTGGTACAAGGCGCTGACCACGTACATGACCTCGACGACGAACTACAAGGCGGCCCGCACCGCGACGCTCTCCGCGGCGTCCGCGCTGTACGGCTCCGGCAGCACGGAGTACGCGACGGTGGCCGCGGCCTGGTCCGCGGTCAACGTGAGCTAGTGATCCGTTAGACGCCAGGGCGGTACCCGGGGAGTGATCGGCTCCGGGTACCGCCCTACGCTGTCCCCCATGGTCTCCCCGGACACTCCCTTCACCTACGAGGACGTGGGCGCGACGCGCGACGGCCGCTGCCCGCCGGGGTTCCGGCCCCTCCACCTCCGCACCCGTATCGGCGAGGGCGAGGACGTCTTCCGCGCCGCCTCCGAAGCCGTCATGACCTGGGCGATGCACCGGGCGATCGGCGCGGCGATATCCGCCACCACCGACCGGGCGGCCGTCGGCACCGACGTCACCGTCGGCCTCGGCCCGATCAAGGCCCCCTGCCGGGTGGTCTGGACGGTCGAGGAGTACCGCCGCGCCGGCTGGGCGTACGGCACCCTGCCCGGCCACCCCGAGTGCGGCGAGGAGGCCTTCGTGGTCGACCGCACCGGCGACGGCACGGTCTGGCTGACCGTGACCGCCTTCAGCCGTGCGGCCAAGTGGTACACCCGCGCGGCCGGGCCGGCGGCCCGCGGCCTCCAGCACGCGTACGCGCGCCGCTGCGGTCAGGCCCTGCGCCGCCTGTGCGCGGGGCTCGACCCGGTCTGACGGCGGCGCGGAGACCCGGGTCCCGGTGCGCGCGGGCTCAGCGCATCAGGACCCCGGCCGCCTCCCCCGCCTCCTCCGCGGGCACCGCCACGACGCCCACCTCGGCGCCCGACGCGAGCAGCCGGTGCGTGGGCAGGATGCGGACCGTGTAGCCGAAGGGTCCCGTGCGGTCGAGCGAGAGCGGGCCCTCGTACACCCACCGCCCCTCCAGGTCGGGGCCGCCCGCCGGCTTGAGCGGGACACAGGTCGCGTCCGCGATCCGGTCCTGCGAGTCGACGCGCCCGGAGACCGCCTGCACCTCGACGTCGTCGGGGGCCAGGTCGGCGAGCGCGACCCGGACCCGCAGGGTGAGGGTGGTGCCGAGTTCGGCGCTGGTCGTGGCGGCGGATGCCTCCACGTGGTCGACCGCGACCCGGGGCCAGGCGGCCCGGACCCGGGCCTTCCAGGCCGCCAGCTCACGCGCCGCCTCCGCGGAGAGCGCGCGGTGCGAGCGGGCCGCGGGGGTGTAAAGGCGCTCCACGTACTCGCGCACCATCCGCCCGGCCAGGACCTTCGGGCCGAGGTGGGTCAGCGTCTGGCGGACCATCTCGATCCAGCGGTCCGGCAGACCGCCCCGGCCCCGCTCGTAGAAGCGGGGGGCGACGCGCTTCTCCAGCAGGTCGTAGAGCGCGGCCGCCTCCAGGTCGTCGCGCCGGTCGTCGTCGGTCGCCGTGCCGTCGGCGGTCGGGATCGCCCAGCCGAAGTCCGGGCGGAACCACTCGTCCCACCAGCCGTCCAGGACCGAGAGGTTGAGGCAGCCGTTGAGCGCCGCCTTCATCCCGCTCGTCCCGCACGCCTCCAGCGGGCGCAGCGGGTTGTTGAGCCAGATGTCGCAGCCCGGGTAGAGCTTCTGCGCCATCGCCATGCCGTAGTCCGGCAGGAACACGATCCGGTGGCGCACCCGCGGGTCGTCCGCGAACCGGACCAGTTCCTGCACCAGGCGCTTGCCGCCGTCGTCCGCGGGGTGCGCCTTGCCCGCCACCACGATCTGGACCGGCCGCTCGGCGTGCAGCAGCAGGTCCATCAGCCGGTCCCGGTCCCGCAGCATCAGCGTGAGCCGTTTGTAGGAGGGGACGCGGCGCGCGAAGCCGACGGTCAGCACGTCGGGGTCCAGCACCCCGTCGATCCACCCGAGTTCGGCGGTCCCGGCGCCGCGCTGGCGCCAGGAGGCGTGCAGCCGTTCACGGACCTCGGCCACCAGTTGTTCCCGCAGCACCCGGCGAAGGTCCCAGATCTCCTGGTCGGCGATGTCCGCCACCGCGTCCCACCGGTCCGAGCCGCCGACCGTGAGCGCGTCCTCGGTGCGCTGCGCGCCGATCTGCCGGGCGCCGAGCCTGAAGACCTCCGGCGCCACCCAGGTCGGGGCGTGCACACCGTTGGTCACCGAGGTGATCGGGACCTCGTCCGGGTCGAATCCCGGCCACAGACCGGAGAACATCTCCCGGCTGACGTGACCGTGCAGCAGGGAGACGCCGTTGGCGCGCTGTCCCAGCCTGAGGCCCATCACCGCCATGTTGAAGAGGTTCGGCTCGCCCCCCGGATAGGTCTCCATGCCGAGGCCGAGGATCCGCTCGACGTCGATGCCGGGGAGTTCGGCGTCGGGGCCGAAGTGGTGCGCCACCAGTTCGCGGTCGAAGCGGTCTATGCCGGCCGGGACGGGGGTGTGGGTGGTGAAGACCGTTCCGGCCCGCACCGCCTCCAGCGAGGCGTCGAAGTCGAGTCCGGTCTCGGCGAGTTCGGCGATCCGCTCCAGGCCGAGGAAGCCCGCGTGGCCCTCGTTGGTGTGGAACACCTCGGGCTCCGCGTGGCCGGTGAGGCGACAGTACGTCCGCACGGCGCGCACGCCGCCTATGCCGAGCAGCATCTCTTGGAGCAGGCGGTGTTCGCTGCCGCCGCCGTACAGCCGGTCGGTGACCCCGCGCTCGCCGAAGTCGTTCTCCTCGACGTCGGAGTCCAGCATCAGCAGGGGCACCCGGCCGACCTGGGCCAGCCAGATCCGCGCCCGCAGCGCCCGCCCGCCGGGAAGGGCCAGCGCCACCTGGGCGGGGGTGCCGTCGGTCTCGCGCAGCGGGACCAGCGGGAGTTCGTTCGGGTCCAGCAGCGGATAGTGCTCCTGCTGCCAGCCGTCCCGGGACAGCGACTGCCGGAAGTAGCCGTGCCGGTAGAGCAGTCCGACCCCGATCAGGGGTACGCCGAGGTCGCTCGCGGCCTTCAGATGGTCGCCGGCGAGGATGCCGAGGCCCCCGGAGTACTGCGGGAGCGCGGCGGTGATACCGAACTCGGGTGAGAAGTAGGCGATGGCGGCGGGGAGTTCGGACGACTGGGTCTGGTACCAGCGCTCTCCGGTCAGATAGTCCCGCAGGTCGTCGGCGACCGCGGCGAGCCGGCGCAGGAAGCGGCGGTCCTCCGCGAGTTCCGCCAGCCGCCGGGGCGGCACGCCACCCAGCAGCCGTACGGGGTCGCCGTCCGACGCGGACCAGTGCTCGGGGTCGACGGACTGGAAGAGGTCGCGGGTCTCGGCATGCCAGGACCAGCGCAGATTGCGCGCCAGGTCGCTGAGCGGATGGAGGGCTTCGGGCAGTACGGGCCGGACGGTGAATCTGCGGATTGCCTTCACGAGTTCCACCTTCACGAAGGACGTAAACGGCAGGACGTACGCGGCCGAGGGACGCACGTCCTTGTGCGCCCTTCGTCATCCACGACGTTAGCGGCGAGAGCACCTCCGCAACTACGGCGCACGGGGGGAACTCCGGCGTGGACGGCCCGGGGGTCCGGCTCCGGACGTCCTCTTGACAAGGCCTTGGGCATCCCGGTGGATTCGGCGGGAACTCTCCGCAACCTTCACCTGTACCCCACGACTGATATGGCCGATTCCGCACTCATGGGCGGCCTTGTGGTGCTTCACACCGCACGAGAGGCTGCCAGGTGGCGTGCGGCGGACCGCGGCCCACAGCGGTCGGCCCGGTCCGCGCACACCGAGTCGAGGAGGGGAACCCACGTCATGGCACGGACCAGACAGCGGCGTCCGCACCGGGCCGGGGGCCTGGTCGCGGCCGTGACGGCAGCGGTGCTTCCGGCCGTCGCACCGCCGGCGCACGCCGCGGCGGAGGACCGGCCGGACGGCGTCGGCGCCTCCGGTGCCGCCGCCGGAAGCTACATCGTGACGCTCAGGGTGAGTACCCGGGCTCCGTCCCCCGAGGGGAAGGGGATCGCCGAGAAATACGGAGCGAGAATCAGCCACACGTACGGCACCGCGCTCAACGGCTACGCCGTACGGGCCGGTGCACGGCAGGCCCGCCGGCTCGCGGCGGACCCCCGGGTGGCCTCGGTCGTCCCGGACACCCGGGTGCGGCTCGACCGGGCCGGGACGAACCCGCCGTCCTGGGGCCTGGACCGGATCGACCAGTCCGGCCTGCCGCTCGACCGCAGGTACGCCGCACCGGCGTCGGCCGGCGCGGGCGTGACCGTCTACGTCATCGACACCGGTGTCCGGATCACGCACCGGGACTTCGGCGGCCGGGCCCGCTACGGCTGGGACTTCGTGGGGGACGACCGGAGCGCGGGCGACGGCAACGGGCACGGCACGCATGTCGCGGCCACCGTCGCCGGGGCGGCGTACGGCGTCGCGCGAAAGGCCCGGGTCGTCGCCGTCCGGGTGCTCGGCGACGACGGCTCCGGCACCACCGCGCAGGTGATCGCGGGTGTCGACTGGGTGACCCGGCACGCGCACCGGCCCGCGGTCGCCAATCTGAGCCTGGGCGGAAAGGCCAACGCCCAACTGGACGCGGCCGTACGCAACTCCATCGCCTCCGGTGTGACCTATGCGGTCGCCGCGGGCAACGGCGGACAACCGGCCGATCTGCGTTCGCCCGCCCGCGTCCCCCAGGCCCTCACCGTCGGCGCGGTCGACCGGACCGACACCCGGGCGCGTTTCTCCGACTACGGCGCCTCGCTCGACCTCTTCGCCCCCGGCGTGGCGATCACCTCCGCCTCCTACCGGAGCGACACCGGGAGGGCGACCCTCTCCGGCACGTCGATGGCGAGTCCGCACGTCGCGGGCGCCGCGGCGCTCTATCTGGCCGACCACCGCCGGGCGACACCGGCCCAGGTGGGCAGGGCTCTCGTGCGCCGCGCGGTGTCCGGAAAGGTCGCCGGCGCAGGACCGGGGTCGCCCAACAGGCTCCTGCGGGTAGACGGTCCCTAGGGACCCGTCCGGGGAGACGGGAACCCGCCCCGTCCACGCCGGACGCGGCCGGTTCTGTACGCGGACACAGGCGTAAGGAGTTAACAAAGCGTCGGATTGCCCACCCGAACAGGGTGGGAAGGCTCCTGCGGTACAGCCCGCAGGCCCCACCTCCCCACACCCTCATCCGCCCACCCACGTTGACGCGGACAGGAGCGGTCATGCCCGCCACGCACCACACGTCGCCACCCTCGACGACCCACTCCGACACATCACCCCCACGCGCGGCCGACACCGTTCCCGGTGTCCCGGAGAAACCCTCCGCGGACCTCCGTACCGGCGTCGGACGCATCCCCGTCCTCGACGTACGTCCCCTGGTCCTCCAGGGCCGTCGGCCGGCCAAGGCGGTGGTCGGCGAGGCCGTCGAGATCTCCGCCACGGTCTTCCGCGAGGGCCACGACGCGGTCGCCGCCAACGTCGTCCTGAAGGATCCCCGCGGCCGGACCGGGCCCTGGACCCCGATGCGCGAGCTGGCCCCGGGCACCGACCGCTGGGGCGCCACGGTGTCCGCGGACCGGACGGGCCGCTGGACGTACACCGTGGAGGCGTGGAGCGATCCGGTCTCCACCTGGCGCCACCACGCCGGAATCAAGATCCCCGCCGGCATCGACACCGAACTGGTGCTGGAGGAGGGCGCGCGACTGTACGAGCGGGCGGCCGCCGACGTGCCCGCGGGCCGGGCCGGAAGAGACGTCGTGCTCGCCGCGGCGGACGCGCTGCGTGACACCGGCAGGTCCGCCGCGGCCCGCCTCGCCGCCGCCCGCACCCCCGAGGTGGACCGGCTGCTCGCCCGCCATCCGCTGCGCGAACTCCTGACGTCCTCCGAGCCGTTGCCGCTGCTCGTGGAGCGCGAGCGGGCGCTGTTCGGGTCCTGGTACGAGTTCTTCCCGCGCTCGGAGAGCGGGCAGCTGGACCCGCCGGTGCACGGCACCTTCCGCACCGCCGCCGAACGCCTGCCCGCCATCGCGGAGATGGGCTTCGACGTCGTCTACCTGCCACCGATCCATCCCATCGGGACGACCTTCCGCAAGGGACCCGACAACAGTCTCTCGGCGAGCCGTCAGGACGTCGGGGTGCCCTGGGCGATCGGCTCGCCCGAGGGCGGCCACGACGCGGTCCACCCCGACCTCGGGACCATCGACGACTTCGACGCGTTCGTCCGCCGGGCGGCGGACCTGCGCCTGGAGATCGCCCTCGACTTCGCGCTCCAGTGCTCCCCCGACCATCCGTGGGTGGAGAAGCACCCGGAGTGGTTCCGGCACCGCGCCGACGGCACGATCGCGTACGCGGAGAACCCGCCGAAGAAGTACCAGGACATCTACCCCATCGCCTTCGACGAGGACATGCCGGGACTGGTCCGGGAGACGCTGCGGGTGCTGCGTTTCTGGATGGACCACGGGGTCCGGATCTTCCGCGTGGACAACCCGCACACCAAGCCGGTCGCCTTCTGGGAGGAGGTCATCGCCGAGATCAACCGCGGGGACCCGGACGTGATCTTCCTCGCCGAGGCGTTCACCCGGCCCGCGATGATGCGCACCCTCGGGGCGATCGGCTTCCAGCAGTCGTACACGTACTTCACCTGGCGCAACACCAAGCAGGAGCTGACCGACTACCTCACCGAGCTGTCCGGCGAGTCGGCCGCGTCCATGCGGCCCAACCTGTTCGTCAACACCCCCGACATCCTGCACGAGTTCCTTCAGCTCGGCGGGCGTCCGGCCTTCGAACTGCGGGCGGTGCTCGCCGCCACGCTGTCGCCGACCTGGGGCGTCTACAGCGGTTTCGAGCTGTGCGAGAGCACCCCGCTGCGCAAGGGGAGCGAAGAATACCTGAACTCGGAGAAGTACCAACTGCGTCCGCGTGACTGGGAGTCGGCGGAGCGTGACGGACATAGCATCGCGCCGTTGCTGGGTGCGCTCAACGCGATCAGGCGGAGCAGTCCGGCGCTGCGGCAACTGCGCGACCTGCACTTCCACCACACGGACAAGGAGGCGGTGATCGCCTACTCGAAGTCCGTCACGGACACCCGCGGATCGAACACGGTTGTGGTGGTGGTCAACCTCGACCCCCACCACACCCAGGAGGCCACGGTCTCGTTGGACATGCCGCAACTCGGCCTGGAATGGCACGAGTCCGTGCCGGTGCGCGACGAGCTCACCGGCGAGACCTACCACTGGGGCAGGGCCAACTATGTGCGTCTCGAGCCGGGACACAGGCCCGCGCACATCCTCACCGTCCTGCGACCGTCCTCACCGCACATCGGAGGGTCACCCACCACATGATCATCAACGAGCCCGTACCGGACACCTTCGAGGACACTCCGGCCAAGGACCGCGACCCCGAATGGTTCAAACGCGCCGTCTTCTACGAGGTCCTGGTCCGCTCCTTCCAGGACAGCAACGGCGACGGCGTCGGTGACCTCAAGGGCCTCACCGCCAAGCTCGACTACCTGCAATGGCTCGGCGTCGACTGCCTCTGGCTGCCCCCGTTCTTCAAGTCCCCCCTGCGCGACGGCGGCTACGACGTCTCCGACTACACCGCCGTCCTGCCCGAGTTCGGCGACCTCGCCGACTTCGTCGAGTTCGTCGACGCCGCCCACCAACGCGGCATGCGCGTCATCATCGACTTCGTCATGAACCACACCAGCGACCAGCACCCGTGGTTCCAGGAGTCCCGCGCCCACCCCGACGGACCCTACGGCGACTACTACGTCTGGGCCGACGACGACAAGCAGTACCAGGACGCCCGGATCATCTTCGTCGACACCGAGGCCTCCAACTGGACCTTCGACCCGGTCCGCAAGCAGTACTACTGGCACCGCTTCTTCTCCCACCAGCCCGACCTCAACTACGAGAACCCCGCCGTGCAGGAAGAGATCGTCTCCGCGCTGCGGTTCTGGCTGGATCTGGGGATCGACGGCTTCCGGCTGGACGCGGTCCCGTACCTGTACCAGGTCGAGGGAACGAACTGCGAAAACCTTCCTGCCACGCACGAGTTCCTGAAGCGGGTCCGCAAGGAGATCGACACGCACTACCCGGACACGGTGCTGCTGGCCGAGGCGAACCAGTGGCCCGAGGACGTCGTCGACTACTTCGGCGACTTCCCCTCCGGCGGCGACGAATGCCACATGGCGTTCCACTTCCCCGTCATGCCCCGCATCTTCATGGCCGTACGCCGCGAGTCCCGCTACCCCGTCTCCGAGATCCTCGCCAAGACCCCCGCGATCCCCAGCAACTGCCAGTGGGGCATCTTCCTGCGCAACCACGACGAGCTCACCCTCGAAATGGTCACCGACGAAGAACGCGACTACATGTACGCGGAGTACGCCAAGGACCCGCGCATGCGCGCCAACATCGGCATCCGCCGCCGCCTGGCCCCCCTCCTCGACAACGACCGCAACCAGATCGAACTCTTCACCGCCCTGCTCCTGTCCCTGCCCGGCAGCCCGATCCTCTACTACGGCGACGAGATCGGCATGGGCGACAACATCTGGCTCGGCGACCGCGACGCCGTCCGCACCCCCATGCAGTGGACCCCCGACCGCAACGCCGGATTCTCCTCCAGCGACCCCGGCCGCCTCTTCCTCCCCACGATCATGGACCCCGTCTACGGCTACCAGGTCACCAACGTCGAAGCGTCCATGTCCTCCCCCTCGTCACTGCTGCACTGGACCCGCCGCATGATCGAGATCCGCAAACAGAACAAGGCCTTCGGCCTCGGCTCCTACACCGAACTCCCCTCCTCCAACCCCGCCGTCCTCGCCTTCCTGCGGGAGGCCCCCTCCACGGAGGACGACGAGGACGACCTGGTCCTGTGCGTGCACAACTTCTCGCGCTTCGCCCAGCCCACCGAACTCGACCTCCGCGCCTTCAACGGCCGCCACCCCGTCGAGCTCATCGGCGGCGTCCGCTTCCCCGCCATCGGTGAACTCCCCTATCTCCTCACCCTCGCAGGTCACGGCTTCTACTGGTTCCGGCTCCGCAAGGACGCCGTGTAGAAGCGGGGCGGGGCGGTTTCCCCCGTCCCGCCCTGGGCACCCATCAGTAACACCCCCGACTCGCCCGGACTCCGGGTCCCTGGGTCCTCGGGTCTCCCGTCCCCCGGTCCCTGGGGAAAGGACGCGACGCCATGTCGGAAGCCGCCACGCACCCTGCCACGGAACCCGTCGCACGCCCCGAGCTGCTCGCGTCGCTCGACCCGCTGCTGCGGGAGTGGCTGCCACGCCAGCGCTGGTTCGCGGGCAAGGGACGCCCGGTCACCGGATTCTCCCTGGTGACGGCCAATGAGTTACTGCCGACGTCCGGTCAGCTGGGCCTGCTCCACCTCCTGGTACGGGCGCACCAGCCGGCCACCCCCGCCCAGGGCTCCACCCCCCGGCAGGGCGACTGCTACCAGTTGCTGATCGGCGTGCGCGAGGCCCTGCCCCCGCATCTCGCGCCCGCGCTGATCGGGCACGTGGAGGAAGGCCCGCTGGCCGGGCGCACCGTCTACGAGGCGCTGCACGACCCCCGCCCGGCCGACGTGCTCCTGGAGGCGCTGCGCACCCGGGCCCGGATCGGCGAACTCCGCTTCGAGCGCGACCACCGTCAGCAGATCCCGAGCGGGCTGACGCCCCGGCTGGTGACCTCCGAGCAGTCCAACTCCTCCCTCGTCTATGGAGATACGTTCATCCTCAAGCTGTTGCGCCGCATCGTGCCCGGCGTCAACCCCGACCTGGAACTGCCGCGCGTACTCGCGCGGGAGAACTGCCCCCGGGTCCCCGCGCCCACGGCGTGGATGACCGCGGACCTCAGAGACGCCCGGAATCCGGCGGCCGGTGAGACCTACGTCCTCGGCGTGCTGCAGCCCTTCGTCCGGGGCGCGACGGACGGCTGGGAGCTGGCGCTGCACGGACTGGCCAAGGGCGAGGACTTCGGCGCCGAGGCGCGGGCCCTGGGCCGGGCCACGGCCGAGGTGCACACCGCGCTCGCCCGCGCGCTGCCCACGACCACCCTGGGCCATGTACAGATGGAGTTGCTTGTCGACGGGATGACCGAGCGGCTGGCCGCGGCGGCCCAGGCGGTGCCCGCGCTGCGCCCCTACGCGCCCGGTCTGCGGACCGCCTTCGAGGCGCTGGGGGACCTGGCCGCCGAGGGACGGACCTGGACCGCGCAGCGCGTCCACGGGGATCTGCACCTCGGCCAGTGCCTGCGGTCCCCCACCGGCGAGTGGTCGCTCATAGACTTCGAGGGCGAGCCGTCCAAGCCGCTGGCCGAACGCCGGATGCCGCAGCCACCGCTGCGGGACGTGGCCGGGATGCTCCGCTCCTTCGACTACGCGGCCCGCTCTAATCCCCGGACCGCCGGCCCCGCCCCCACCGTCTCCGACTGGGCGGACATCTGCCGGGCCGCCTTCTGCGCCGGTTACGCGGAGGCCGCCGGACGCGATCCGCGCACCGACCCCGTCCTGCTGCGCGCGTACGAGACGGACAAGGCGGTCTACGAGGTCGTCTACGAGGCCCGGCACCGGCCCGACTGGCTGCCCGTGCCGATGGCGGCGGTGGGCCGGCTCGCCGCGTCCCCCTGACGTTTCCCGATCACCCTCGCCGAGGAGGCCCTGCCCGTGACGCCCCGCCCCCCGTCCGACGACAGTCCGAAGAAGAACGGTGCCAAGAAGCCGGTCAGCGGCAAGAAGGCGGCGGTCCAGAAGACCGCGGCCCAGCAGAAGGCGGCCGGGAAGGCCGCCCGGAAGGCGGCCGAGGGGAAACCGGCACCCGAGGTCTCCGAGAGGCCCGCCGACCGGAAGCCCACCGGGGGCAAGGGCCCGAAGTCCGCCGGGGGGAATCCCCGGCCGGCCGCCGCCGACCGGCCGCCGGCACCCGTCGTGGCCGCCTCCGCGCCCACCGGCGCCCCGCCCGCCGCCTCCACCGACGCCCCTCCCCTCACCGCCCCCGTCCCCGCTCCCGCCGCCGCCTCCGCCGACGCCCCTCCCGTCACCGATCCCGCCGGCACCGTCACGCCGGCTGACGACCCGCTCGGTTCCCTTCCCGCGCACGGCGGTTCTCCTGACGGTGCGTCCGGGACCGCCGCCGTCCCGGCGTTCACGGGGATCGGTCCGGGCGACCGGGAACGGCTGCTCTCCGGCACGCACCACGATCCGCACGGGGTGCTGGGCGCCCATCCGGTGCCGGGCGGCGTGGCGTTCCTGGCCTTCCGGCCGTACGCCCTGGGCGTGACGGTCGTGACCGACGATCTGCGTGCCGAGCTGCACGACGACGGTGACGGCTTCTTCTCGGCCTTGCTGCCGCTGCGCGCGGTCCCGGACGCCTACCGCCTCCTCGTGGCGTACGAGGGGACGGTCCAGGACACCGAGGACGCCTACCGCTTCCTGCCGGCGCTCGGCGAGCTCGACCTCCATCTGCTGGGTGAGGGCCGTCACGAACAGCTCTGGCGCGCGCTGGGCGCCGAGCCGATGGTCCACCAGGGCGTGGCGGGCACCCGCTTCACCGTCTGGGCGCCGAACGCGCGGGGCGTCAGGCTCGCCGGCACCTTCAACTTCTGGGACGGCACGGGGTTTCCGATGCGCTCGCTCGGCGCCACGGGCGTCTGGGAGCTGTTCGTGCCCGGCATCGGTGAGGGCGAGCTCTACAAGTTCGAGATCACCCGCCCCGACGGCACCCGCACCGTGCGCGCCGACCCCATGGCCCGGCGCACCGAGGTGCCCCCGGCGACCTCCTCGATCGTCCACACCTCGCACCACACCTGGCACGACGAGGAGTGGATGGCGGAGCGGGGCGGGCGTCCTGCCCACGAGGCGCCGTTCTCCGTCTACGAGGTGCATCTCGCGTCCTGGCGACCGGGCCTGACGTATCGTCAACTTGCTCAGCAGCTCCCCGCCTACGTCGCCGACCTCGGCTTCACCCACGTCGAACTCATGCCCGTCGCCGAACACCCCTTCGGCGGCTCCTGGGGCTACCAGGTCACCGGCTTCTACGCCCCCACCGCCCGCCTCGGCACCCCCGACGACTTCAAACACCTCGTCGACGCCCTCCACCAGGCCGGCATCGGCGTCCTCATGGACTGGGTCCCCGCCCACTTCCCCCGCGACGAATGGGCCCTCGCCGCCTTCGACGGACGCCCCCTCTACGAACACGCCGACCCCCAGCGCGCCGCCCACCCCGACTGGGGCACCCTCGAATTCGACTACGGCCGCCGCGAGGTCCGCAACTTCCTCGTCGCCAACGCCGTCTACTGGTGCCAGGAATTCCACATCGACGGACTCCGCGTCGACGCCGTCGCCTCCATGCTCTACCTCGACTACTCCCGCGAACCCGGCCGATGGACCCCCAACGAACACGGCGGCCGGGAGAACCTCGACGCCGTCGCCTTCCTCCAGGAGATGAACGCCACCGTCTACCGCCGCAACCCCGGCATCGTCACCATCGCCGAGGAATCCACCGCCTGGGACGGCGTCACCCGCGCCACCCACCACTCCGGCCCCGGCGGCTTCGGCGGACTCGGCTTCGGACTGAAGTGGAACATGGGGTGGATGCACGACTCACTGGACTACGTCCAGCACGAGCCGGTCCACCGCAAGTACCACCACCACGAGATGACGTTCTCGATGGTCTACGCCTACAGCGAGAACTACGTCCTGCCCATCTCCCACGACGAGGTCGTCCACGGCAAGAAGTCCCTCGTCTCGAAGATGCCCGGCGACTGGTGGCAGCAACGCGCCACCACCCGCGCCTACCTCGGCTTCATGTGGGCCCACCCCGGCAAACAACTCCTCTTCATGGGACAGGAGTTCGCCCAGGGCGCCGAATGGTCCGAGACCCACGGACCGGACTGGTGGCTCCTCGACCCCGCCTACCCGGCCGAGGCCGACCACCGGGGCGTCCGGGACCTGGTCCGCGACCTCAACGCCGTCTACCGGGGGACACCGGCGCTCTGGCAGCGGGACACCGACCCGTCCGGCTTCCAGTGGGTGGTCGGCGACGCGGCCGAGGACAACGTCTTCGCGTTCCTGCGGCTCGACGCCGAGGGCACCCCGGTGCTCGCCGTCTCCAACCTCTCGCCGGTCGTCCGTCACGGCTACCGCCTCGGTGTGCCCGACTCCGTGCCCGCCTGGCAGGAGACCCTCAACACCGACAGCGCCCGGTACGGCGGCAGTGACGTCACCAACCCGGACGTCGTCAAACCGGACCTGCAGCCCTGGCACGGCCGCCCGGGCAGCATCCGTCTGACCCTCCCCCCGCTGGCCACCGTCTGGCTGCGGCCGGCCTGAGCCCCGCCCTCCGGCGCGGCACGCCGTGTCTCCGGAGCACGGAGCCGCCCCGGCCCGGCCCTCCGGTCTCCGCTCCCGCCGGGCGCGGGACCGGAGACCGGAGGGCTCCGCCGTGCGCGGCCGGAGACCGGACGCTTCCACCGCGCGGGGCGGCGCGGCGGGAGGGGACCGCCGTCCCGCGCCTCCAGGCCCCGGACCGGGACCGTGCCTACCCGAACGCCTTCGCCAGCGCCTCCGGGAGGTCCCCGGTGTGCAGGACGCCCAGGCGCTGCGTGGCCCGGGTCAGGGCCACGTACAGGTCGCTCGTGCCGTACCGTCCCGGCTCCACCACCAGCACGGAGTCGAACTCCAGGCCCTTGGACTGGCGGGGGTCGAGCAGGACCACCGTGCGGGTCAGGTCGGGCTCGCCGCCCACGCTCACGCCCTCCAGCCCGGCGGCCAGTTCCGGGTGCAGGTCGCGCGGGGCGACGACCGCGAGGCGGCCCTCCGCCGGGGTCAGTTCCTCCACCGCCTTCGCCACCGCGCCGGGCAGGTCGTCGGTGGCGCGGACCCAGGGGCGTACACCCGTCGTCCGCACCGAACTCGGCGGTTCGAAGGCGGGGTGCTCCGCGCGGACCACCGCCGCCGCGACCTCCATGATCTCGGACGGGGTGCGGTAGTTGACGGCGAGCCGGGTGTGCTCCCAGCGGTCCTCGACATAGGGCGCGAGGATCCGCTCCCACGACCCGACCCCGGCCGCCTCGGCGGTCTGCGCCGGGTCGCCGACCAGCGTCATCGACCGGGTGGGACTGCGCCGCATCAGCAGCCGCCAGGCCATCGGCGAGAGCTCCTGCGCCTCGTCGACGATGATGTGGCCGAACGCCCAGGTCCGGTCGGCCGCCGCCCGCTCGGCGGCGCTGCGGTGGTCCTCCTCCTCGTGCCGCTCGGCCATCCGCTCGGCGTCGATGATGTTGTGCGCGGACAGGATCTCGGAGTCCTCCTCGTCCTTGTCCTCGAACTCGTACGTCCGCGAGGCGTACGACACGTCGAGCACGCCCTGCGCGTAGGCGACCTGGGTCCGGCGCTCCTGGTCGGCCGCGGCCCGCGCGACCCGGTCGTCCTCGCCCAGCAGTTCGGCGGCCTCGTCGAGAAGGGGGACGTCGGCGACGGTCCACGCGCCGGTGACCGGACGGCGGATCGCCTCGGCGTCCTCCTCGCCGACGTGGCCCTCCGGCGCGGCGAGGAAGTCGGCGACCAGCCGCTGCGGGGTCAGCCGCGGCCACAGCTGGTCGATGGCCGACCAGACCTCCGGGTTCTCCGCGAGTTCGTCACGGATCTGGGTGATGTCGCTCGGGTCGAGCAGGTTGGACCCGTCGAAGGGGTCGGTGCCGATGCGCTCGGCGAGCATGTCGGTGAGCGTGTTGAGGATGTGGCCCTCGAAGTACTCGCGGGCCACGTTGTGCGGCAGCCCGGCCTCACGGGTGCGCTCCCGGGCGACCCCGACGAGCCCGGCGTCGAGCATCAGGACGTCGCGGTCGTGCTCGATCGCGATCACGGGGTCGGGCAGCTCCTGGCGGTCGCGGACCACCGAGGCCAGCACCTCGGCCATGTCGGCCCGGCCCTTGACGGCCGCGGCCCGCGGGGTGTCCGCGGCCGTCGCCTTCACCCCGGGGAACAGTTCACCGACGGTCGCGAGCAGGACGCCCGTCTCGCCGAGCGAGGGCAGCACCTCGCCGATGTAGCCGAGGAACGCCGGGTTCGGGCCGACGATCAGCACGGCGCGCTTGGCGAGCAGCTCGCGGTACTCGTACAGCAGGAAGGCCGCCCGGTGCAGCGCGACGGCCGTCTTGCCGGTGCCCGGTCCGCCCTCCACCACCAGGACGCCCCGGTGCGGAGCGCGGATGATCCGGTCCTGCTCGGCCTGGATGGTCTGCACGATGTCGCTCATCCGGCCGGTGCGGGCCGAGTTGAGCGCGGCGAGCAGGACGGCGTCGCCGGTCGGGTCCTCGTGCCCGGTGCGCCGGTGGTCCCCGAGGTCGAGGATCTCGTCGTGCACGTCGGTCACCCGGCGCCCCTCGGTACTGATGTGCCGGCGGCGGCGCAGGTCCATCGGGGTGTGCCCGGTGGCGAGGTAGAAGGGGCGGGCGACCGGTGCCCGCCAGTCGATGAGGAGGGGGGTGTGCTCGGTGTCGTCGGCGCGGACACCGATGCGCCCGATGTGGTGGCTGACGCCGGAGGTCAGGTCGATCCGGCCGAAGCACAGCGAGCCGTCGACGGCGTTGAGTGCCGCCAGCAGCCCCGAACGCTCGGCGACGAGCACATCGCGTTCGAGCCTGGCCTGCATGGGCGTGTTCCCCTGCGCGAGCGCGTCGCCGACCGAGGCCTCGGTGTCGCCCCGCAGCACGTCGACGCGCGCGTACAGCCCGTCGATGAATTCCTGCTCCTGCTGCAATTCAACATCGGGAAATTCTGCGTTTGAGCCCCTGTTTGACAATTCCACTCCCGCCCGGATATACTGTGCCCAGTGAACTTCTCCGTGACTCGACAAATTCAAGTCGCGAATCATTCAATATACGCAAAGAAAACCCCCGGGTGCAATTTCCCCGGGGGTTTTCTTTGTGCCGTCCGCGTCCGGGACGCCCGCTCAGAGCACGTCGGACAGCTCCTCCGACAGCCGTCGCCGGGGCCGGGCGCCCACCATCGACTTCACCGGCTCGCCGTCGCGGAACACCAGGAACGTGGGCATCGAGAGCACCCGGTAGGCGTTGGTCGTCTCCGGATTCATGTCGACGTCCAACTGGACGACCTTGAGCCGCCCCTCCTCCTCGGCCGCGAGAGCGCTCAGCACCGGCCCCATCTGCCGGCACGGCGGACACCAGTCGGCGGTGAACTCCACCAGCACGGGCAGCTCCGCGCCGATCACCTCCGCCTCGAAGTCCGCGTCCGTCACCGACGTCACACCGGCCAGATCGATCACCTTGTCCGCCCTCCCAGTTCGCACACCGGCTCCGGGCCTCCCGGAGCCTCCGCGTCGGCGGCCAGCTCGTCGCGCGCCCGCTCGGCCCGCGCCAGCTGCGCGCCGACCTCGCTCCGCACCGCCCGCAACTCACCGATCAGTGCGTCGAGTTCATCCAGCTTGCGGCGGTAGACCGCGAGCGAGGCGGGACAGGAGTCCCCCTCCGGATGCCCGGCCCGCAGGCACTCCACGAACGGCCGCGTCTCCTCCAGGTCGAACCCGAAGTCCTGCAGCGTCCTGATCTGCCGCAGCAGCTTGAGGTCGTCCTCGTCGTAGGTGCGGTAACCGTTGCCGGCGCGCCGCGCGGGCAGCAGCCCCCGCGACTCGTAGTACCGCAGAGTGCGCGTGGTGGTCCCGGCCCTCGCCGCCAGCTCGCCGATTCGCATGCCCCGAACGTAGTCCTTGACGCGGGCGTCAAGGCAAGGCCGGCGGTGACCGCGAGGGGGGCACGGCCGGACGCGCCTGGCCGGACGCGCCTCGTCGGGCGTGCCTCGTCGGGCGTGCCTCGTCACGCGGGCGTGGTCACGCCCGCCGACTCCTCGACCTCCAGCAGCGAGGCGCTCTGCCGCTCCTCGTCGAACGCCGCGCGTCCGCCGCGCAGTCCGAAGAGCCGTTTGGCGAGGGCGATGTAGAGGACCGCGAGGACGTTCAGGACCAGAGTGGTGATCTTCAACCAGCTCACGTGCTCGGTGAGCTCGTAGACCTCCAGGGGGAGGAAGGCCGCGGTGGCGACCACCGTCAGGTACTCCGCCCAGCGCTTCGCGTACCAGAGGCCGCCCGCCTCGACCAGCTCGATCAGCGCGTAGGCCAGCAGCAGCGCGGCCACCAGGACCAGCGTGGAGTGCTTGTAGCCGAAGGTCTTCTGGATGGTGCCGACGACCGGCGAGTGGTCGAGGTCGTAGTGGAAGTGCTTGAAGACCGGCCGGAAGACGTTCAGGTACTCGTCGAAGAGACGGCGCACCGAGTCCTGGCTGTTGCTGAACCGCCACACCGCCACCGCGACCAGCACGATGAACACCCCGCGCACGGCCCGTTCGACGGCCAGGAAGCGCAGGATGAACAGGTCCCGCAGCACCTTGCCGCGCGGTACGAGCGGCGCGTCCTCCGCGGGTCCCGCACCGTGCGGCGCGCCGAGCACGAAGTCGCCGCAGCGCAGACAGCGCCAGGCCTCCCCGAGGCTGGTCCCGGCGCGCAGCCGCTCGCGCAGCCCCGGCTCGTCCGGCGCGTACGTCGCATGGCCGCGACGCGCGCACGTCCGCCGGTCCCAGTCGATCTTCATACTCCGTGCCCTCCGCAGAACATGCAGAACATCACGTGCCGTGCCGGTAGGTCCGGCACGGCACGGTAGTGCATGTTCTACGAGACGAAGGCCCGGGGGTCACGGTTGCGCGGGCACCGTCGTGGCCCGCGGTCAGCGCGCGACGGCACTCCTCCCGCCCTCGACGCCCGTCCCGGCCCCGGAGCCGGTGCGGGACCCGGACCCGGACCCGGACCCGGCCCGGGCCCCGGCATCGGTCCCGGCCGCCGCGTCCTCCTCGTCCGTCCCCGTCCCCGTCGCCGTCACGCGCTCCTTCCACGGCAGCAGGACCGCCACCAGCACCGTCCCCACGCCCAGGATCACCGCGCCGACCAGGCTGGTGTGCGCTACGGCGTCCGAGAAGGACGAGCCGACGGCGTCCGCCATCTGCCGTGCTCCATGGGCGAGTTGGTCGGACTGCCCCTTCAGCTGCGCGGCCTTCTCGGTGTTCCCGGCATGCCCGGCCCGCGCCGCCTGCTCACCGAGCTGCCGGGCCTTGTCACCGATGCCCCGGGCGACCGCGTATCCCGCGCCGACCGAGTCCTGCGCCGTGGACAGCGCGCCCGCCGGCAGCCCGCCGCCCTTGGTCGCCTCCGCGAGGTGCGAGGAGTACGAACCGGCCAGCACCGAACCGAGGAGGGCGATGCCGAGTGAACCGCCGAGCTCCAGCGAGGTGTCGTTGACCGCGCCGCCGACCCCGAGTTCGGACTCGGGGAAGGCGCCCATGATGGCGTCCGTGCAGGGCGAGAGCGCGAGCCCGATGGCGAGGCCGAGGACGACGAGAGGAAGGACGAAGTCGCCGTACGACGATGCCGCGTCCACCCGGGTGAGCAGCGCGAGGGCCGCCGTACCGCCGACCATGCCCGCGGTCACCGTGACCCTCATGCCGACGCGCGGGGTGAGGTAGCCGGTCAGCGCCGACCCGGCGAAGACCGCGCCGGCGAGCGGCAGCATCCGGACGCCGGTGTCCAGCGCGTCGTACCCGAGCACGAACTGCAGGTGCTGGGTGAGGTAGTAGAAGGCCCCGAAGACGGCGAGGAAGAAGAGCGCCACGGCGAGGTTCGAGCCCGCGAACCGGCGGTGGGCGAACCGGCGCACGTCGACGACCGGGCGGGGATGACGCAGTTCCCACACCACGAACGCGACCAGCCCGAGCCCCGCGACGACCGCGGCGGTCACGGCCCTGACGCCCCATCCGAAGTGCGGCCCCTCGATGATCATGTAGACCAGCGAGCCGATCCAGACCACCGAGAGCAGACCGCCGACGTGGTCGACGCGGTGCCGGTGCGCGGCGCTGGAGGGCGGTACGAGGACGAGGGCGCCGACGATCGCGACGACGGCGACCGGCACGTTGATCAGGAAGGTGGCGGACCAGCCGTGGTGCTGCAGCAGCGCGCCCGCGACCAGGGGGCCGGCCGCGATGGCGAGTCCGGCCGTGGCCGTCCACAGGGTGATCGCCTTGGCACGCTCCGCGCGCGGGAAGGTCGCGGCGAGCAGGGAGAGCGTCGCGGGCATGATCAGCGCGGCGCCGACCCCCATCACGGCACGGGCCGCGATGACCCCCGCGGAGCTGTCCACGAGCGAGCCCGCCACCGCGCCGCCGCCGAACACCATCAACCCGAGCACGAGCGCGCCGCGCCGGCTGTACTTGTCGCCGATCGCGCCGAGCAGCAGCATCAGCGCGGCGTACGGGACGGTGTAGCCGTCGATGACCCACTGCAGGTCGGCGCTGGACAGACCCAGGTCCCGGGTCATGTCGGGGGCCGCGACGGTGAGGGCGGTGTTGGCCATCACGATGATCAGCAGGCTCAGGCAGAGCACCAGCAGCGCCCACCAGCGCCGGGCGTAGGGCCGGTCCATCCGCTCGACCGGTTCATGGATGACGAGACGCATGGGTACGGCCGCCCTCTCCTCACTCGACTTGCACAGTGCCGTGCAAATGCACGACAGTGTGCAATGTACGGCGATGCACACCACTGTGCAAATCAGTGGGCCGGGGGCGTCCGGCGCCTTCGGCGCAGGAGCGGCGGGGCACCGCGCGAGGCGTGCAGAATGACAGCCATGACCACGGGTAGTGCCAGCCGGGCGGACGCGAACCGCCGCCGCATCCTCGACGTCGCGCTGGCCGAGCTGCTGCGCGACCCGGACGCCTCCATGGACCAGATCGCACGGGCCGCGGGCGTCGTACGGCGCACGGTGTACGGGCACTTCCCGAGCCGCGAGGTACTCGTCAGCACCCTGACCGACGGCGCCGTGGAGGCGGTGGCCGCCGCGCACGCGGAGGGCCGGGAGGGCGTCGAGGACCCGGCGGAGTCGCTGGTCCGCTCGACGCTCGCCGTCTGGGAGATCGCCGACCGTTACCGGCTGCTGGTCGCGCTGGCCCAGCGCAGCGTCACGGTGCAGGGCATCCGCGAGCGGCTCACCCCGGTGCGCGAGGCATGCGCGGAGGTGCTCCGACGCGGTCTGGAACAGGGCGTGTTCGAGTCCCCGCTGCCCGCCCCGGCCCTGGCGTACGTGCACGAACAGATGCTGTTCGCGCTGATGGAGGCGGTGAACGACGGCCTGCTCGGGCCGGCGGAGGCGGGCCGCTCCGCCGCCGTCACCGTACTGACCACGGCGGGTGTACCCGCCGCCCGCGCCACCACCCTGGTGGCGAAGCTGAGCGACGCCCGGGAGGCGCGTCCGGCGGAGCGAACGGGGAGCGTGGACGTGTGAAGAGGGGCGGCGCGCGGCGGGGGTGAGAAAGGGGACGGGAACGGAAGCGGCGGCCCGGGGCATGGGCCGGAGCGCGGGAACGGCGGTCCGTGTGCGCGGACGGGACCCGGGAACGCGAGCGAGGCAGCCCGAGGGCTGCCTCGCCGGGGGCACCGGCCGGCCGGGTCTACAGGGGGAAGGACCCGGCCGCCCGGCGGCCTGAGGGCGCCGTTCCGGCCGGGAGACGCCCGGTCAGGGCGAGCGTCCCGCGGGGTGGAGCGCCCCGTCGTGGGGAGACCGGCGCCGGCGCGTGCGGCGCACGGCCGTGTCAGGCCTTGGCCAGCTCCTTGTCGCCGCCCTGCTCGGGCAGTCCCGCGGCGGTGTCCGCGTCCTCACCGGAGTCGTCCAGCAGCGTCCGCTCGTCGAAGGGCAGCTCCCCGGCGAGGACCCGGGTCACGCGCTCCTTGTCGACCTCGCCGGTCCAGGTGCCGATCAGCAGGGTGGCCACCGCGTTGCCCGCGAAGTTGGTGACGGCGCGCGCCTCGCTCATGAAGCGGTCGATGCCGATGATCAGGCCGACACCGTCCACCAGCGCCGGCTTGTGCGACTGCAGACCGCTGGCCAGTACGGCGATACCGGAACCGGAGACACCCGCCGCGCCCTTCGAGGCGACCATCATGAAGAGCAGCAGCCCGATCTGCTGGCCGATGCTCATCGGCTGGTCCATCGCGTCGGCGATGAACAGCGAGGCCATCGTCAGGTAGATCATCGTGCCGTCGAGGTTGAAGGAGTAGCCGGTCGGCACGGTGATGCCGACGACCGGGCGGCTGACGCCCAGGTGCTCCATCTTCGCGATCAGCCGCGGCAGCGCGGACTCGGAGGACGAGGTGGAGACGATCAGCAGGAACTCCCGGCCCAGGTACTTCAGCAGCTGGAAGACGTTGATCCCGGCCACCAGCTTCGTCAGCGTGCCGAGGACGATCACCACGAAGAGGGCGCAGGTGATGTAGAAGCCGAGCATGATCGTGCCCAGCGCCTTCAGCGCGTCCATGCCGGTCTCGCCGATGACGGCCGCCATGGCGCCGAAGGCACCCACGGGCGCGGCCCACATGATCATGCCGAGGATGCGGAAGACGAGCTTCTGGATGTGCTCGACACCGCGCAGCACGGGCTGGCCGGCGCGTCCCATGGCCTGCAGCGCGAAGCCCGCGAGCAGCGCGATCAGCAGCGTCTGGAGGACCTGGCCCTCGGTGAAGGCCGAGACGAAGGTGGTCGGGATGATGCCGAGGATGAAGTCGACCGGGCCCTCGGCGGCGGCCTCGGCCTGCGTGTGCCCGACCCCCTTCACGGCCTCGGTCAGATGCATTCCGCTGCCGGGGTGGATGATGTTGCCGACCACCAGGCCGATGGCGAGGGCCACGAACGACATGCAGACGAAGTAGCCGAGCGCGAGACCGCCGACCTTGCCGACCTTGGCCGCCTTCCGCACCGAGCCGACCCCGAGCACGATCGTGCAGAAGATGATCGGCGAGATCATCATCTTGATCAGGGCGACGAAGCCCGTGCCGATCGGCTTGAGCTCCTTGGCGAAGTCCGGCGCGGCGAACCCGACCGCGATTCCGAGGGCGACCGCGATGATCACCGCGATGTAGAGATAGTGGGTGCGGTCCCGCTTGGCGGCGGGTGCGGCAGGTGCCGTTGGGGTGCTGGCCACGGCTGCCCTCCTTGACGACGTCGTCGGCATCATCCGGCGTGCGGCTCACGTCCGGGGAATCGGGAGACACGCCTTCCGGGAGAACCGGGGGGCGCGCGCCCGGGGGATGCGGTGACTATCTCCCGGTGTGTGAGGGCGGTCACCCTTCCGTTCATTTAGTTCACGCTTATCCGGCGAGGCAGACTGACGCCATGCGCCTCCCCCGCGTCCCGAGACCCCGCAGCCTGGCCGGCCAGCTCTTCGCCATGCAGGCCGTGCTCATCGCGGTGCTCGTGGCCGGATACGCGCTGTTCAGCTACGTCAGCGACCGCAGCCAGGCCGAGGAGGCCGCGGGCCGCCACGCGATGGCCGTGGCGCGCTCGGTCGCCGACGCCCCCTCCGTGCGCGAGGCGATCCGCACCACCGATCCGACGGGGCCCCTGCAGCCGTACGCCCTCCAGGTGCAGCGCGACACCGGGGTGGACTTCGTGACGATCATGAACCCGCGGGGCATCCGCTGGACGCACCCCGACGAGGGGCTGATAGGGCAGCACTTCCTCGGTCACATCGGCCCCGCCCTGCGCGGCAAGTCCTTCACCGAGACCTACACGGGCACCCTCGGCCCGTCGGTACGCGCCGTCACCCCGGTCCTGGACAACGGCCACCTCGTCGGCCTGGTCAGCGCGGGCATCAAGGTCGAGGCGATCACCCAGCGCGTCCAGGACCAGGTGACCGCCCTGCTCGGCGTCGCGGGCGGCGCCCTCGTCCTCGGCGGCATCGGCACCCATGTCATCAACGCCCGGCTGCGCCGCTCGACGCACGGCCTGAACGCGGCCGAACTGAGCCGTATGCACGACTACCACCAGGCGGCGCTGCACGCCGTGCGCGAGGGACTGCTGATGCTGGACGGCCAGTACCGGGTGGCGCTGATGAACGACGGCGGGCGGGAACTGCTGGGCGTGGGGGACGAGGCGGTCGGCCGGTCCGTGGCCGACCTCGGTCTCCCCGCCCCCCTGACCGGTGCCCTGCTGTCGGCCGAGCCCCGGGTGGACGAGGTGCACCTCACGGACTCCCGGGTGCTGGTCGTCAACACCTCCCCGGTCACCGGCGGCGAGCGCCGCGGCAGCGTGGTCACCCTGCGCGACGTCACCGAACTCCAGGCGCTGACCGGCGAACTCGACTCCGAGCGCGGCTTCACCCAGGCCCTGCGCTCGCAGGCCCACGAGGCCGCCAACCGTCTGCACACGGTGGTCTCGCTGATCGAGCTGGGGCGCTCCGAGGAGGCCGTCGACTTCGCCACGGCCGAACTGGAGCTGGCCCAGACGCTCACCGACGAGGTGATCTCGGCGGTCAGCGAACCGGTGCTCGCGGCCCTGTTGCTGGGCAAGGCGGCCCAGGCCAACGAGCGCGGCGTGGAGCTGGTGATCTCGGAGCAGAGCGGCATCGACGACGGTCTGCTGCCGGCCGGCCTGCCCGCCCGCGACCTGGTGACGGTCCTCGGCAACCTGATCGACAACGCGATGGACGCGGCCCAGGGCACGGTGCGGGCCCGGGTGACCGTCACCGCCTTCACCGACGGCTCCGGCCTGGTGCTGCGGGTCGCGGATACCGGGGCCGGGGTGGATCCGGCCCACGCGGAGGCCGTCTTCCGGCGCGGCTGGTCGACGAAACCGGCGGGACCCGCCGGCCGCGGGCTGGGCCTGGCCCTCGTACGCCAGGCGGTGGGCCGCCACGACGGCACCCTGACGGTGACCGAGGCGGCGGGCGGCGGGGCGGAGTTCGAGGTCCGGCTGCCGCTGCCCACGACCGCCCTGACCACCCCGACCGCCCCGGCCGCCGGCGACGGGACGGCCGCGTCCGGGTCCGCCGCCCCCGGAGACCACACCCCGGCACCCGTCCAGCACGCCCTGCCCGGAGGCGACGCATGACCGACCCCCAGCCCATCCGCGTCCTCGTCGTCGAGGACGACCCGGTGGCCGCCGACGCGCACGTCATGTACGTCGGGCGCGTCCCCGGCTTCACGGCGGTCGGCAGGGCCCACACCGGCGCCGAGGCACGCCGCGCCCTGGACCGCACGCCGGTGGACCTGCTGCTCCTCGATCTGCACCTGCCCGACGTGCACGGTCTGCAGCTCGCCCGCTCGCTGCGCGCGGCCGGCCATCACGCGGACGTGATCGCGGTGACCTCCGCGCGGGATCTCACGGTCGTCAGGGAGGGGGTCTCGCTCGGGGTCGTCCAGTACGTCCTGAAACCCTTCACCTTCGCGACGTTGCGCGACCGCCTCGTCCGCTACGCCGAGTTCCGCGCCGCGGCGGGCGAGGCGAGCGGCCAGGACGAGGTGGACCGCGCGCTCGCCACCCTGCGCGCCCCGGGTCCGGCGGCGCTGCCCAAGGGACTGAGCGCGCCGACCCTGGAGCGCGTCACCCGCACCCTGCGGGACTGCGCCGGAGGCCTCACCGCGGCCGGCGTCGCCGAGGTCGTGGGCATCTCGCGGATCACCGCGCGGCGCTATCTGGAGCACCTGGTGGACGCCGGACGCGCGGCCCGCGCCCCGCAGTACGGACAGGTCGGCCGGCCCGAGCTGCAGTACCGCTGGGTGAAGGGATAGTTCCGTATGCGGTCTTCAACAGGGTTTTTCCCGGGGCGGGTTCGGTCGCAAGGCGGTGCAAGGTCATTGACCTGGACTAGTCCACGCTCTTAGGTTCACCGGGCAGACAACCCCGGCCACCGACGACGTCGGCCAGTAGGAGGTCGTGCCCGTGCGCCCTACCGCCACCCCACTTCTCCTCGCCACTCTGCTCACCGCGACCGCGCTCAGCGCCTGCGGTTCGGGCTCCGGAAGCAGTCCGGACACCGTGAGGATCTCCTTCAAGCAGTCCACGGACAACTCGATCCGCGTCATGGACACCTATCTGGGCCAGATGAAGAAGGAGTTCGAGAAGGCGAACCCCGGCAAGAAGGTGGAGCTCGTCCCGATCAAGGCGCCCGACTCCGAGTACTACACCAAGCTCCAGCAGATGCTGAGGTCGCCGAAGACGGCGCCCGACCTGGTCTACGAGGACACCTTCCTCATCAACTCCGACATCACCAGCGGGTACTTGAAGCCCCTGGACGCCTACCTCGACAAATGGCCGGACTGGGACCAGTTCATCGACACGGCGAAGTCCGCGGCCAAGGCGCAGGACGGGAAGACGTACGGCGTCCCGGACGGCACGGACACCCGCGGACTCTGGTTCGACAAGGGCGTCTTCCAGAAGGCGGGGCTGCCGGCCGACTGGCAGCCGAAGAGCTGGGACGAGGTGCTGAGCGCGGCCCGCACCATCAAGCGGAAGGTCCCGGGCGTCGTCCCGCTCAACGTCTACACGGGCAAACCCGCGGGCGAGGCGGCCACCATGCAGGGCTTCGAGATGCTGCTCTACGGCACGGGCGACGGGAAGACCGACCCGATGTACGACGCGGGATCGAAGAAGTGGATCACGGGCAGCCAGGCCTTCAAGGACGCGCTCACCTTCGTGGAGACGGTCTACAAGGAGAAGCTGGGCCCCGACGTCTCGGACGCCCTCGACCCGAACTACGGCACCACCGTCCGCGGTGAACTGCTGCCCAAGGGCAAGATCGGCATCAACCTGGACGGCAGCTGGCTCCCGCAGGACTGGCAGCAGGGCGCGGGACACGAGTGGCCCGAGTGGTCGCAGAAGCTCGGCCTCGCCTACATGCCGACCCAGCACGGCCAGGCGCCCGGCAAGGTGAGCATGTCGGGCGGCTGGACCTGGGCCATCCCGTCCAAGGCCGGCAACCCCGACCTCGCCTTCAAGTTCGTCGAGACGATGCAGACCAAGGCGAACGCGCAGAAGTGGTACATCGCCAACTCCGGTATCGCGGTGCGCAAGGACGTGGCGTCCGACCCGGCGTACGTACAGGCGCAGCCCGGCATCAAGTTCTTCACGGACCTGGTCGCGAGCACGCACTACCGCCCGGCGTACCCCGCGTACCCCAAGGTCTCGACCGCCGTCCAGGAGGCCATGGAGGGCGTGACCACCGGTGACAGCTCGGTGGACAAGGCGGCGAGCGGCTACGACGAGGAGCTGAAGACGGCCACCGACGGCCAGGTGGTGCGCAAGTGAGTGTGGGCACGAGGGCGGCACCCGCCACCCCGGTCGCCGCGACGGCGGTCTCGTCGCGGCGCCCGGGGCGCGCCCGGCTCCTGGCCCGTGGGCTGCCCGTCGTACCGGCCGTGGTCCTGCTGCTCCTCTTCCTCGCGGGGCCGATCGTCTACTGCGCGTACATCGCCTTCACCGACCTCCAGTTGACGGGGCAGGCGCACTCCTCGTTCGTCGGTTTCGACAACTTCCGGGCGGCGTTCAAGGACGAGGCGTTCCTGAACGCGGTGTGGCTGACGCTGGTGTTCACCGTGCTGTCGTCGCTCGTCGGCCAGAACACGCTCGGACTGACACTGGCCGCGCTGATGCAGCGCGCGTCCAAGCCGGTACGGACGCTGGTGGGCGGGATCGTGATCACGGCGTGGGTGCTGCCGGAGGTGGTGGCGGGGTTCCTGCTGTACGCGTTCTTCCGGCGGGAGGGCACCCTGAACGCGATCCTGGACTGGTTGCATCTCCCCACCCAGAACTGGCTGTTCACCCTGCCGATCCTCGCGGTGTCGTTCGCCAACGTGTGGCGGGGCACGGCCTTCTCGATGCTGGTCTACTCGGCTGCCCTGAACGAGATCCCGAAGGAGATCACGGAGGCGGCGGAGGTCGACGGTGCGGGCGGCTGGCGCCGGATGTGGCACATCACGCTCCCGATGATCCGCCGGTCGATCGGCACGAACCTGATGCTCAACACCCTCCAGACGCTCTCGGTGTTCGGGCTGATCTGGGTGATGACCCGGGGCGGCCCGGGCAACCGGAGCCAGACCCTTCCCCTGTTCATGTACGAGCAGGCGTTCCAGAAGAGCATGATCGGGTACGGGACGGCGGTCGCGTTGCTGCTGCTGGTGGTCGGGGCGCTGTTCTCCGTGGTCTACATGCGGCTCCTGCGGACGGAGGTCTGAGATGGCTCTGCTGACGGGGACCGGGCTCAGGTCCCGCCGGGCGGGGAGGCGGCTGGCGGCGGACGCGGGACTCCTCTTCGTGGCCGCGGCGTTCGTCCTGCCGCTGGCCTGGGTGGTGCTGTCGTCGCTGGACGCGCACGCGGACCTGCGGGTGCGGGTGCCGGACGGCCTCACCCTGGACAACTTCGACGCGGTGCTGAAGCCGGACATCACCTTCACGCCACTGCTGAACAGCCTGGTCCTGTGCGGCGGGGGCACCGCACTGACGGTGGTCTGCGCGGCTCTGGCGGCGTATCCGCTCTCACGGTTCCGGTCCCGCCTCAACCGCCCCTTCCTGCTGACCATCCTGTTCGCGACCTGCCTGCCCATCACGGCGATCATGGTTCCGGTCTACGCGCTGTTCGTGCGGGTGAACCTCATCGACACCGTGCAGGGCACCGTCTTCTTCTTCGCCGCCTCCCAACTCCCCTTCGCCATATGGCTGATGAAGAACTTCATGGACGGGGTGCCGAAGGAGCTCGAGGAGGCGGCGTGGACGGACGGCGCGTCGTCGCTGCAGTCCCTGGTCCGGATCGTGCTGCCGCTGATGGGTCCCGGGGTGGCGGTGGTGACGGTCTTCTCGTTCGTGATGATGTGGGGGAACTTCTTCGTCCCGTTCATGCTGCTGCTGACACCGGACCAGATGCCCGCGTCGGTCAGCATCAACGACTTCTTCGGGAACCGGGGGACGGTGGTCTACGGACAGCTCGCGGCGTTCTCGGTCATCTACTCGACGCCGGTGATCCTGCTGTACGTCCTGGTGGCGCGGCGACTGGGAGGAGGGTTCGCGCTGGGCGGGGCGGTGAAGGGCTGAGCGGACGCCCCGGGACCGGTGCCACGTCAAGCCCTCACGGTATATGCCGGGCGAAACCGTAGGTTCCTACAATGTGTGATTGTGGCTGGACGGAATGTAGTCAGCGCTGCCCCGGCCCGCCTAGTTTGTGCCCGTGCAGCGACCGCAGGCCCAACAGCCCACACCGCCCTTCGACGCCCAGGCCGCCCGCAGGCTGAGGACGGCACTCGGCATGAGGCCCGAGCACGTCGCCTACGGAATGCGGGCCTCGTACGGGATGCCGTACGTCACACCCGATCTCGTCGCCGCCTGGGAACGCGGGACCACCACCCCGAGCGGGCCGGAACTCACCGCGCTCGCCGGGGTGTTGTGGTGCTCACCGGGAGAGATCATCGGCGCGCCCCGGACCCTGCGCGAACACCGCGTCGCGCGCGGTCTCGCGCAGGAGGACATGGCCCGTGCCGTCGGGGTCGAGCTCCTCGCCTACCAGGGGATGGAGGAGAGCGGTGAGTGGCGCGGCAACGAACGGCAGTCCGCCGCCCTCGCCGACGTGCTCGAACTGTCCCTGCGGGACTTCGTCACCGTCACGGGGCGCGACGACAGGCTCGCCGAGCTGCTGCGGAGCGCGGTGACGACCCGCTGGCAGGCGTACTCCCGTCCGGTGGGGAAGACGGTCCCGCTCGACCGGCGCCTCCTGGAGGACGTCCTCCAGGAACTGTTCCAGGAGTACCAGGGGCAGATGACCGCCACCCTGAGCTGGGCGGCGGGCACGGCCGCGGCGGAGGCCGAGGACGTGGGCCAGGACTTCCTCGACCGGATCGTCGACCACTTCTGGTCGACGGTCCAGAGAGCCGCGTACTGAGCCCTCCGGGGGTGGACCCGGTGCGACGGCGATGCCGGGACGGACGGTCCTGCGCACGGCCCGGCCGCCCGGACCGTCGCGTCCACGGAGAGCCGGCTGCCGCGCACCGCGCACCGCGCACCGGTCGGGCTGTCGGCTCGACCGACGCGTCGACGGCTCCGCGGCGGGCTGCCGACGCGGCGGCTCCAGGCCCGCGCCCCCCGACCGGGCCATCTGCCCATCAGTGCATCGGCGCACCCGGTCGTCCGGCCGGGGAGCGGACCGGTCACTCGGGCCGACGGCCGAGGTGCGCCCGGCTCGTCCCCGCGGGCGGGCGCGACCCCCTGGGGTGCCGCCCCTCGGGTGCCGGTGCGGCCGGCGCACCGGAACGCGCCGGACCCGCGGACGCCGGGCCGGAAGCCGTGGGCCCGGGGTGCCGGGCGCGGACGGTGGGGAGTGTCCGGGCCCAGGGTGACGGGCGCGGACGGGGGTGTGTCCGGCACCCCGGCGCGGACGCGCCGCCTCTAGAAGACCGACTCCGCCTCGTCCATCCGGTCCTTCGGGACCGTCTTCAGCTCCGTCACGGCCTCCGCGAGCGGCACCATGAGCACGTCGGTGCCGCGCAGCGCCGTCATCCGGCCGAAGTCGCCCCGGTGGGCGGCCTCCACCGCGTGCCAGCCGAACCGCGTCGCGAGGACCCGGTCGTAGGCGGTCGGGGTGCCGCCGCGCTGCACATGGCCGAGGATGACCGGCTTGGACTCCTTGCCGAGGCGCCGCTCCAGCTCGTACGCCAGCGCCGTGCCGATGCCCTGGAACCGCTCGTGGCCGAACTGGTCGATCGCGCCGTGCCCGTAGTCCATGCTGCCCTCGACGGGGTGGGCACCCTCGGCGACGCAGATGACCGCGAACTTCTTGCCGCGGGCGAAGCGCTCCTCGACCATCGCGACGACGGCGGCCGGGTCGAAGGGGCGCTCGGGCAGGCAGATCCCGTGGGCCCCGGCGGCCATGCCGGACTCCAGGGCGATCCAGCCCGCGTGCCGGCCCATGACCTCGACGACCATCACCCGCTGGTGCGACTCGGCGGTCGTCTTCAGGCGGTCCATGGCCTCGGTGGCGACGCCCACCGCGGTGTCGAAACCGAAGGTGCGGTCCGTGGAGGAGATGTCGTTGTCGATCGTCTTCGGGACGCCGACCACCGGCAGACCCGCGTCCGACAGCATCCGCGCCGCCGTCAGCGTGCCCTCGCCGCCGATCGGGATCAGCACGTCGATACCGAACTCGCGCGCCATGTCCTGCGCGTTCTCGCAGGCCTCGCGGAGCCGGTCGCGCTGCAGCCGGGAGGAGCCGAGAATGGTGCCGCCGAGGGCGAGGATGCCGTTGACGTCGTTCAGGTCGAGGGAGCGGTAGCGGCCGTCGAGCAGCCCCGCGTACCCGTCCTCGAATCCGATGACCTCGTCGCCGAAGGTGGTGACCGCTCGGTGCACGACCGACCGGATCACTGCGTTCAGGCCCGGGCAGTCGCCGCCTGCGGTGAGAACTCCGATACGCATCGTGCTGTGTCTCCTGCTCGCTGCTGGTTCGTGTGAGCCGGTCCGATTGTTTCACGACCCCCGGACCGTCGCCGATTCCGCCCGGTGTCCCCCCTCGGCACCCCGCGTCCCATTCTCGCCCCGTTCCCGGTCAGCGCGGGTCGGACCTCAGTCAGGCTCGGTCAGGCTCGGTCAGGCCCCGGTCAGCGCCAGGTCAGGCTCGGTCAGGCCTCCGTCGGTCCTCGTCAGGAAGTCCGCCCTGACGGGCGCCTTATCCACCCGCGGGGGTATTGTCAAGAAGGCTCCGCCCACCCAGGTGGGCTTCTCACCGAGCCCGAAAACGGCACCCCGAGCCACGAGCCCCCGCCAGAACACCTCACGGCACCGAACACCCCACGCCATGGATGGAGAGCACGCGTGACCCGCAGTGTCTACGTGACCGGGATCGACCGCGGCGACGGACGCCAGGTGGTCGAGCTGGGCGTCATGGAGCTCCTGACCCGCCAGGTCGACCGGGTGGGCGTCTTCCGCCCCCTCGTCCACGACGGCCCCGACCGGCTCTTCGAACTGCTGCGGGCCCGCTACCGGCTCGCCCAGGACCCGGCGACCGTCTACGGCATGGACTACCACGAGGCGTCCGCGCTCCAGGCCGAGCAGGGCACGGACGAACTGGTCTCCACCCTCGTCGACCGCTTCCACCTGGTCGCGCGCGACTACGACGTCGTCCTGGTGCTGGGCACCGACTACGCCGACACCCAGTTCCCGGACGAGCTCGCACTGAACGCCCGGCTCGCCAACGAGTTCGGCGCCTCCGTGATCCCCGTCGTCGGCGGCCGCGGCCAGACCGCCGAGTCCGTGCGCGCCGAGACCCGCAACGCGTACCGCGCCTACGACGGCCTCGGCTGCGACGTGCTCGCCATGGTCGTGAACCGGGTGGCCCCGGCCGACCGCGCCGCGCTCGGCGAACGGCTCGACTCCCGCCTCCCCGTGCCGTGTTACGTCCTCCCGGACGAGCCCGCCCTCTCCGCACCGACCCTCGCCCAGATCACCCACACCCTCGGCGGCACGGTGCTCCTCGGCGACGACGCCGGGCTCTCCCGTGACGCGCTCGACTTCGTCTTCGGCGGCGCCATGCTGCCGAACTTCCTCAACGCCCTCACCCCGGGCTGTCTCGTGGTCACCCCCGGCGACCGTGCCGACCTGGTCGTCGGCGCGCTCGCCGCGCACAGCGCGGGCACTCCGCCGATAGCCGGGGTCCTGCTGACCCTGAACGAGCGGCCCAGCGACGAGGTCCTCACGCTCGCCGCCCGTCTCGCCCCCGGCACCCCGGTGATCTCGGTCGCCGGGACCTCCTTCCCCACCGCGGCCGAGCTCTTCTCCCTGGAGGGGAAGCTGAACGCCGCCACGCCCCGCAAGGCGGAGACGGCGCTCGGCCTCTTCGAGCGGTACGTGGACACCGCCGATCTGCTCAGGCGGGTCTCGGCCCCGAGCAGCGACCGCGTGACCCCGATGATGTTCGAGCACAAGCTCCTCGAACAGGCCCGCGCCGACCGGCGGCGGGTGGTCCTTCCCGAGGGGACGGAGACCCGCGTCCTGCACGCGGCCGAGGTGCTGCTGCGCCGGCGCGTGTGCGACCTGACCCTGCTCGGACCGGTCGACCAGATCCGCAAGAAGGCCGCCGACCTGGGCATCGACCTGACCGGCTGCCGGCTCGTCGACCCGGCCACCTCCGAGCTGCGCGGCCGCTTCGCCGAGCGGTACGCCGCCCTGCGCGCCCACCGGGGCGTCACGGTCGAGCTGGCCCACGACGTCGTCGCCGACGTCAACTACTTCGGGACGCTGATGGTGGAGGAGGGACTCGCCGACGGCATGGTGTCCGGCTCCGTGCACTCCACCGCCGCCACCATCCGGCCCGCCTTCGAGATCATCAAGACCCGGGCGGACACGAAGATCGTCTCGTCGGTCTTCTTCATGTGTCTCGCCGACAAGGTCCTCGTGTACGGCGACTGCGCGGTCAACCCCGACCCGGACGCCGAGCAGCTGTGCGACATCGCCATCCAGTCGGCGGCCACCGCCGAGCGGTTCGGTGTCGAACCCCGGATCGCGATGCTGTCCTACTCGACGGGCACCTCCGGTTCGGGCGCCGACGTCGACAAGGTGCGCGAGGCCACGGACCTGGTCCGGCTGCGGCGCGACGACCTGAAGATCGAGGGGCCGATCCAGTACGACGCCGCCGTCGAGCCCTCCGTCGCCGCGACCAAGCTGCCCGAGTCCGACGTCGCCGGACAGGCCTCCGTACTGATCTTCCCCGACCTCAACACCGGCAACAACACCTACAAGGCCGTGCAGCGCTCGGCCGGCGCGATCGCGGTCGGCCCGGTCCTGCAGGGCCTGCGCAAGCCCGTCAACGACCTCTCGCGCGGCGCGCTCGTGCAGGACATCGTCAACACGGTCGCCATCACGGCGATCCAGGCCCAGACCCCGGCCGGCGGATGACCGCCGCACCGGGCGGGCCGGGCCGGCCCGCCCGCGGCGGCCCGGCCCCCGGCCCCGGCGACGACCGCGGAGCCGGCACCCGACCCGCCAACGCCCCCGACCCAGAAGGCATCCCCGCAGTGACCGCCACCCGAGTCCTCGTCCTCAACTCCGGCTCCTCGTCGCTGAAGTACCAGCTCCTCGACATGCGGGACAGCAGCCGTCTCGCCACGGGCCTCGTCGAGCGCATCGGCGAGCGGACGTCCCGGCTGAAGCACACGGTCCTCACGGGCGGGACCCGGGAGACGACCGGCCCCGTGGCCGATCACGCCGCCGCGCTGAAGGCCGTCGCCGAGGAGCTCGGCCGGGACGGACTCGGCCTGGACTCCCCCGAGCTGGCCGCGATCGGCCACCGGGTGGTGCACGGCGGGAGCTCCTTCACCGAACCGGCGGTCGTCGACGACGCCGTGCTCGCGGAGATCGAGCGGCTGGTCCCGCTCGCCCCGCTGCACAACCCGGCCAACCTGACCGGTATCCGTACGGCACGGGCGCTGCGCCCCGACCTTCCCCAGGTCGCCGTCTTCGACACCGCCTTCCACACCACGATGCCGGAGTCGGCCGCGCGCTACGCGATCGACGTGCGGACCGCCGACGAGTACCGCATCCGGCGCTACGGCTTCCACGGCACCTCGCACGCCTACGTGTCCCGGCAGACCGCGAAGCTCCTCGGCAGGGCGCCCGAGGACGTGAACGTCATCGTGCTCCACCTGGGCAACGGGGCCTCCGCCTCCGCGGTGCGCGGCGGACGCTGCGTGGACACCTCCATGGGGCTCACTCCGCTGGAGGGGCTCGTGATGGGGACCCGGTCCGGCGACGTGGATCCCGCGGTCATCCTCCATTTGGCGCGCGTTGGGGGAATGTCCACGGACGAGATCGACACTTTGCTCAACAAGAGGAGCGGTCTGACCGGCCTGTGCGGCGACAACGACATGCGGGAGATCCGACGCCGTGTCGACGAGGGGGACGAGCGGGCGCGGCTCGCCTTCGACATCTACATCCACCGTCTGAAGAAGTACATCGGCGCCTACTACGCGGTACTGGGCCGGGTGGACGCGATCGCCTTCACCGCGGGGGTCGGCGAGAACGCCGCCGCGGTGCGGGAGGCCGCGGTCGCCGGTCTGGAGGGGCTCGGCCCGGCGGTCGACGCCGACCTGAACGCGGCTCGAGGGGACGAGGCCAGAATCATCTCGCCCGAGGGCGCACGGGTCGCGGTCGCCGTGGTGCCGACCGACGAGGAACTGGAGATCGCCACGCAGACCTACGCACTCGTGGGCGCGCCCCACGACCTCACCTGAGCGGCATCGCGCCCCTTTGTATCTTCCGCCAGACGGAATATTCCGTAGCGAAACAAACCGATAGGATCGCCCCATGCGCCGTTCGAAAATCGTCTGTACTCTCGGCCCCGCGGTCGACTCCCACGAGCAGCTCGTCGCGCTGATCGAAGCCGGCATGAACGTGGCCCGCTTCAACTTCAGCCACGGCTCGCACGCCGAGCACCAGGGCCGCTACGACCGCGTCCGGGCGGCCTCGGCCGAGACCGGCAGGGCGATCGGCGTCCTCGCCGACCTCCAGGGCCCGAAGATCCGCCTGGAGACCTTCGCCGAGGGACCCGTCGAGCTGGTGCGCGGTGACGAGTTCACCATCACCACCGAGGACGTGCCCGGCGACAGGCAGATCTGCGGCACGACCTACAAGGGCCTGCCCGGCGACGTCGCCAAGGGCGACCAGATCCTCATCAACGACGGCAACGTCGAGCTGAAGGTCGTCGAGGTCGAGGGCCCCCGGGTCAAGACGGTCGTCATCGAGGGCGGCGTCATCTCGGACCACAAGGGCATCAACCTGCCCGGCACCGCCGTGAACGTGCCGGCACTGTCCGAGAAGGACGTCGAGGACCTGCGCTTCGCCCTGCGGATGGGCTGCGACATGGTCGCCCTCTCGTTCGTGCGCGACGCCGACGACGTGAACGACGTCCACAAGGTGATGGACGAGGAGGGCCGCCGCGTCCCCGTCATCGCCAAGGTGGAGAAGCCGCAGGCGGTCGCCAACATGGAGGCGGTCGTCGCGGCGTTCGACGCCGTCATGGTGGCCCGTGGCGACCTGGCGGTCGAATACCCGCTGGAGAAGGTCCCGATGGTGCAGAAGCGCCTGGTGGAACTCTGCCGCCGCAACGCCAAGCCGGTGATCGTCGCGACCCAGATGATGGAGTCGATGATCACCAACTCCCGTCCGACCCGCGCCGAGGCGTCCGACGTGGCCAACGCGATCCTCGACGGCGCCGACGCGGTCATGCTGTCCGCCGAGTCGTCCGTGGGCGCGTACCCGATCGAGACGGTCAAGACGATGTCGAAGATCGTCGTGGCGGCGGAGGAGGAGCTGCTCTCCAAGGGCCTGCAGCCCCTGGTCCCCGGCAAGAAGCCGCGCACGCAGGGTGGTTCGGTCGCCCGTGCCGCCTGCGAGATCGCCGACTTCCTCGGCGGCAGGGGTCTGGTCGCCTTCACGAAGTCCGGTGACACCGCGCGCCGGCTCTCCCGCTACCGCGCGTCCCAGCCGATCCTGGCCTTCACCACCGACGAGGGCACCCGCAACCAGCTCACGCTCAGCTGGGGCGTCGAGTCCCACGTGGTGCCGTTCGTCAACAGCACCGACGAGATGGTGGACCTGGTCGACCACGAGCTGCAGAAGCTCAAGCGGTTCAACGAGGGCGACATCGTCGTGATGACCGCAGGCTCGCCCCCCGGCGTCCCCGGCACCACCAACATGGTCCGCGTGCACCACCTGGGCGAGAGCGGCCGCACCGCCTGACCCACGGCTTGCGTACACCACCGAGGGCGCCTCCTGTGACAGGGGGCGCCCTCGGTGTGTGCGGCTCCCGGAAGGGTTCGTGGGCGGGTCCGGGGACCCGCGCGCCGGGGCGGTTCAGCTGGTGTACTGGTGCAGCCCGGGGATGGTCAGCGTTCCGCCGAACTGCCCTGCCTGCACGACCTTCACCTTGGTGAAGTAGATCAGCGGGATGTTCAGCGGCGGCGGGTTGTCCGGGTCGAACGTGATCGGTATCAGGCCGAGCAGGTTCCCGGAGATGCTCTCCGTGTACATGACCGTCTTGCCGTCACGGATGGTGGACGTCGTCCCCTTGCCCGCCTGCACGTGGTACGTCTTGCCGGACTGCTTGTCGTCGACCGTCTGGTGCAGGTCGCCGATGTCCGTACCGTCGGAGATCACGTACTTGAGGACCCGCTTGACCGTGCCGTCGGCGGTCTTCACCTTGACCACGCCCTGGTAGTCGGCGCCCTTGAGCAGCAGGGAGCTGGCGCTCAGGTACCAGGGATCGTCGGGCAGCGTCACGGGGTTGTCGACACCGCCCTCCGCGTCCGTGGCGACCGGACAGTCCGAGGGGTCCGTGGTGGAACTCGCGGACGGGCTCGGGGACGAGGTGGCCGCGTCGGCGGCGTCCTCGACCGCCTTCGTGGTGTCGCCGGCCGCCTTGGTCGCCGTGTCCGTGATGTCCTTGGTGTCCTTCACGGCCTTCTTGACCGTGTCGGTGACCTTGCCCGCGGTGTCCTTGACGGTGCCGGACGCGCCCTTGTCCGTGCTCCCCCCGGCCGGAGCCGTCGAGGCGGACGCGGACGGGGTGGCGGACGGCGTGGGGGTGGAGCTCGCGGTGGAGCCGCCGCTGCCGCCGGTGAGGACGCCCTTGATCGCGTCGCCGACGGCGCCCAGGAGCCCACCGTCGTCCGCCGAGGCCGACGGGGCCGCGGCGGCCTTGTCGTCACCACCGGCGCTGTCACCGCCGCTCTGCGCCGACTTGCTCGCCGAGGGCGTCGGGTCGGACCCGGCCTTGTCGTCGGAACCTGAATCCGACGAAGAGGTCTTGTCCGGCGACGTGCTCGCCGAGGGGGCGGGTTCCGTCTTGCCGGGCGACGGGGTCGAGCTCGCCGAGGAGGAGGCGGAGGGCGTCGGCGTGGCCGAGGCGTCCTTGCCGTCCTTGCCGTCCGTGGAACCGCCGACGGCCTCGACGCACTTCTGGTATTCGTCCACCGTCAGGCTCTTGGACGACGCGTGGTCGTCCGCCTGTGCCAGGGTGGGGGTGAAGCCCATGCCCATGAGGACGGCGGTCGGCATGGCCGCGATGGCCACGGCTTTGCCCGCGGGAACATGGAATCTGGTGAACAGGGGCTTCCTGGGGGCCGCGTGGCGCGGTCCGGTTCTCACCCGGGACTCGTCCGCTTCCGTCCCTCGGGTCGCCTCGTCAGCCGGCACTGTGCCTCCCGTTCGCCCCGTAGGCGGAGCTCATTCCTGACAGGCCCCTCGGCTCGCCGCCCGTCTCGTCGGCTGCCGCGGGGCCCGCGCTGTCCGCGCCGTCCGGGGTGCCGGTGGTTTCCGGGGCCTGCGGCGCGTGCGGGGTGTTCGGGGTGTCGGAGGCGCCCGGGGCGCCGCCCTCGCTCTTGTACGTGGACCGGCGCTTCTCCTCGCCGGAGTCGCCCGGCGCCCAGGAGACCGCCATCGCTCCGCCGACCATCGCGAGCAGGAAGCCGATGAGGAAGCCGCCGAGGTTGGCCACCGGGATGGAAACCAGCGCCAGCAGGATCGCGGCGACACCGGCGAAGGTCCGTACGTGCCGCTGGAACCAGAGGCTGACGCCCAGCACGCCGAGCAGCACACCGATGATCAGGGAGCCGGCCCCGGCCGTGGTGGCCATGGCCAGCGTCAGATGGCCTATCTGGAGGTTCGCGTACGGGAAGTAGGCGATGGGGAAACCGCCGAGCAGGACGAACAGGCCGGCCCAGAACGGGCGTTCGCCCCTCCAGGACCGGAAGTTCCGCCGGAAGACTTGGAGATAGTGCTCGCTCTGCCCGGGTGACTCGGCGCTCATGGAAAACGGCTCCCTGGAACTGCTTGCTGTGAAAATTCACATACTGCGGAAAGGGGTGGGGCGGGCGGGGCAGCTGCCGGCTCCCCCGCCCGCCCCCCGAGTGCCTAGTAGCACTCCTTGGTACCCGTCGACAGCGACATCTTCAGGCCACTGAGCTTGAACGTGCCGGCGGTGGTCGCCCACGCCGTCTGCTTCACGTTGGTCAGCGTGGCCGAGTCGGCCTGCTGCGCGAATCCGTACGGGTTCGCCTGGTCGCCCTTGGCGATGCCCGGACCCTTGCTGGCGTCCTTGGCGGCGACGCCGATGTCGATACCGCGGAACGTGGCATCGGCCGAGAGGTCCTCGACGTCGATGTACAGGTTCTCGGCCTCGACCGGCTTGTCGCCGCCGCCCGCCTTCAGGATCAGGCTGACGGACCCGAGCAGCGGGATGTTCGGGGTGACCACGGACTGGCACATGTTGGTGATCGACGCGGACTTGAACGCCGAGACCGCGACGGGGTGAGCCGTCTTCTGGCCGTCGAGGGTGTAACCCGAGTCAATCGCCCCGTACTGCGCGAAGCCCGTACCGTCGAGCCGGTCCGCCGTCACCTTGAACGACTGGCCGGAGACGCTGAACGACGCGGCGAGAGCGCCCTGCGCGAGGGCCACACCTATCGCTGCCGTGGCGGCCACGCTGGGCACCATCACGACGGCGAACCGCTTCCATCTGGTCCCGCCACGCACCTGGGACTCCATATTTCCTCCTTCTCGGACGTACATCTCCTGGCCCTCACTGACACCCATGTCGGCGGCTCAGCCGGGCAGGGATGGGAGAAGTGCTACGTCCTCGGAAAGGAGAGCGCCCGTACTCACCGGGCGCCAACCGCGCCCGATCACACCGGCGATCACCCCCGAGCGACAACCACTGGTCGCGCCTGACACACATCACGCACAACCTGCTGGACAGGCTCCGCCGACCGGCGAAGACCCCCCTGCCCAAGAGGCGGCGCCACTGTCGCCGCCCCTACCCGGTGGGGACCCACAAAACCCCTTGACCCGACTGGTTGTCGGAGGAGGGGAATGGACCGAGCGTCGCCGATCGTGGTGCATTCTCGCCGCCCGCACAAGGGGGTTCGTTACTCGCTAGTAACGGCCGGATAACCGAACAACGACCCGTCGGCATCGATCGGCGACTCAGGGTGGCACTGAGGTGGATGACAAAAAGGTTGATCCACGGACGGAATCCGACAGATCAACGCCCCCGACTTACTCCAAGTAACAGCGGCCGCGTTTACCAAGTTTTGGTAAAACGCGGCCGCTTGTAGGCCTTACTGGCCAATCTTTCACCTGGGCATCACAAGGCCCGGCGTTTAGGAACAGGTCAGAACAGGGCCCTGGCCAGAGCCCGGCGCGCCGCGATCACGCGCGGGTCGTCGGCGCCCACGACCTCGAAGAGCTCAAGCAACCGCACCCGTACGGCGTCGCGGTCGTCGCCCGCCGTGCGCTGCACCGTGTCGATGAGCCGCCCGAACGCGTCCTCGACATGACCGCCCACGAGGTCCAGGTCGGCGGCGGCGATCTGCGCCTGTGCGTCCTTGGGCTTCTCCGCGGCGGTCTCGCGCACCTTCGCCGGGTCGGCGCCCTGCACGCGCTGCAGCAACTCGGCCTGGGCTAGGCCCAGCCGGGCCTCCGTGTTGCCCGGGTCGTCGCTCAGCACGTTCCGGTAGGCCCGCACGGCGCCGTCGAAGTCACCGGCGTCCAGGGCCTGCACGGCCGCTTCGAGGAGCGCGTCGTACGGTCCGGCCGGCTCCTCGTGCTCCACCGGGTCGGCGCCGGGCGCGGCGTCCTGGTCGACGACGAGACCGGTGAGGCCGAAGCGCTCCTCGGCCACCTGCACGAGCTGGTCCAGGGTCCCCCGGATCTGCGCCTCGGCGGCGGCTCCCTGGAAGAGCGGCAGTGCCTGTCCCGCGACCACGGCGAAGACGGCCGGGATCCCCTGGATCCCGAACTGCTGCATCAGCATCTGGTTGGCGTCGACGTCGATCTTGGCGAGGACGAACCGGCCGGCGTACTCGACGGCGAGCCGCTCCAGCACCGGGCTCAACTGCTTGCAGGGCTCGCACCACTCGGCCCAGAAGTCGATGACGACCGGAACCTCGGTGGACCGCTGCAGGACATCACGCTCGAATCCGGCCTCGTCGACATCGATGACGAGACTGGCGGGGGACACGGCCCCGCCTCCGCCGCCCTGCCTGGCCGCTTCGGCGCGCGCCTGCTCGGCCTTCACCTTGGCCTCCTGGGCCGCCTTCACCGCGGCGAGGTCGACGACTCCGCTCATGGACATGTTCCGTGGCTGCATGAGTACATCCTCCCCCTTCCTCGCGCACGTGTGAAAAACGCTGTGAAAGCCGGACTCACGGCGCCCCGCTCCGTGCCGTCCGGCGTCCTGCTCCCCGCCGCTCGCGCCGGGTCCCCACCCGGCGCCTGTGGTTGCCGCCCGTGCACGGGTCACGGTGTACGAGCGTCGTCCGCAGCTTTCGCTACGGGTCGTAGCGTAACTGTCCGGGGGCGCATCCGTCCCCCTTCCGCCGGTGATCTCCCTCACGGCTTCACACAACCGCCGGATTTGCCCGCCCACAACGGCGGATATGGTCCTGACATGCAGAGTCGCTCTTCCGTCCCCCGTACGGGGCGTCCGCGCAGCGCTGCCGCGGACGCCGCGATCCTGGAGGCGACGCGGGCGGCGCTGGTCGAACTGGGCTGGTCCAAGCTGACATTGGGGGACGTGGCGACCCGGGCCGGGGTCGCCAAGACGACCCTCTACCGGCGCTGGGCGGGCAAGAACGAGCTCGTGGTCGACGCGGTCGCCGTGCTCTTCGACGAGCTGGAGCTGCCCGACCGCGGCAGCCTGGCGGCGGACATCGAGGGCGTGGTGCTGCAGTTCGCGGCGATCCTGGACCGGCCCGAGACGAAGACCGCGCTGATGGCGGTCGTGGCGGAGTCCACCCGCGACGAGCCCCTGCGGGAGCGGATCCGCACGTCCATCGTCGACCGGCAGAAGCGGCTCGTGCTGGAGGGGAGGGCGCGGGCCACCGCGCGCGGCGAACTGCCGCCGGAGTCCGATCCCGAGGCGTACGCGCGGACCGCGGACCTCATCTTCGACGTGGTCGCGGGGGCGGTGGTGCATCGCACGCTCGTCAGTGCGGAGCCGGCGGACGAGGAGTGGGTGCGGGCGTTCACCCGTGTCCTGCTGCTGGGCCTGGCGGGCGCGACGGACGCGCCCTGACCCGAGGGGTTCGCCCCCGCCGCCCCTGCCCGACCCGTCCGTTCCCGGGGGCTCCGCCCCCGGACCCCCGTCCGCCTGAACGGCCTCGTCCTCGAACGCCGGCCGGGCAGGTCAGCCCGTCCGGCGTTCGAGGACGCGCCCTTCGGACGACGGGCGCGGGAGGAAACCGGGTTCAGAAGCCCGGCGGCTCCGTGTACACCCCCCACTCGTCCCGGAGGACCCCGCAGATCTCACCCAGCGTCGCCTCCGCCCGTACCGCCTCCAGCATCGGCACGATCACGTTGGACCCGTCCCGCGCGGCGGCGAGCATCGCCTCCAGCGCGCCCCGCACCCGCGCGTCGTCCCGCGTGCCGCGACGCGACCCCAACTCGCGTACCTGCTCGCGCTCGACCTCGTGGCTGACCCGCAGGATCTCCAGGTCGCCGGTCACGGAGCCGTGGTGGACGTTGACACCGACCACCCGCTTGTCACCCTTCTCCAGGGATCGCTGGTACTGGAACGCGGACTCGGCGATCTCGCCGGTGAACCAGCCGTCCTCGATCCCCCGCAGGATGCCGGAGGTGACCGGGCCGATCGGGTGCCGGCCGTCGGGGTGCGCCCGCAGCCCCCGCTCCTTGATCTGCTCGAAGATCTTCTCCGCGTCGGCCTCGATCCGGTCCGTGAGCTGCTCGATGTACCAGGAACCGCCCAGCGGGTCGGCGACGTTGGCGACGCCGGTCTCTTCCATCAGCACCTGCTGGGTCCGCAGCGCGATCTCCGCGGCCTGCTCGGACGGCAGCGCGAGCGTCTCGTCCAGGGCGTTGGTGTGGAGCGAGTTCGTGCCGCCCAGCACCGCGGCGAGCGCCTCGACCGCCGTGCGGACCACGTTGTTGTACGGCTGCTGGGCCGTCAGCGAGACACCGGCCGTCTGGGTGTGGAAACGCAGCCACTGCGCCTTGTCGGACTTCGCGCCGTACACGTCCCGCATCCACCGCGCCCAGATCCGCCGGGCCGCGCGGAACTTGGCGATCTCCTCGAAGAAATCGAGATGCGCGTCGAAGAAGAAGGAGAGGCCGGGGGCGAAGACGTCCACGTCCAGGCCGCGCGAGAGGCCGAGCTCCACGTATCCGAAGCCGTCCGCCAGCGTGTAGGCGAGCTCCTGCGCGGCCGTGGCACCCGCTTCCCGGATGTGGTACCCGGAGACGGAGAGCGGCTTGTAGGCGGGGATCTTCGAGGCGCAGTGCTCCATCAGGTCACCGATGAGACGCAGGTGCGGCTCGGGCTCGAAGAGCCACTCCTTCTGGGCGATGTACTCCTTGAAGATGTCGGTCTGGAGCGTGCCGTTCAGGACGGCGGGGTCCACGCCCTGGCGCTCGGCGGCGACCAGGTACATGCAGAAGACGGGCACGGCCGGCCCGCTGATCGTCATCGACGTGGTGACGTCACCGAGCGGGATGTCCTTGAACAGGACCTCCATGTCGGCGGCGGAGTCGATCGCGACCCCGCAGTGCCCGACCTCGCCGAGGGCCCGGGGGTCGTCGGAGTCGCGCCCCATGAGGGTCGGCATGTCGAAGGCGACCGAGAGACCGCCGCCGCCCGCGGCGAGGATCATCTTGTACCGCTCGTTGGTCTGTTCCGCGTTGCCGAATCCGGCGAACTGGCGGATCGTCCACGTACGCCCCCGGTAGCCGGTCGGGTGGAGCCCGCGGGTGAAGGGGTATTCGCCGGGCCATCCGATCCGCTCGAAGCCGTCGTACGTGTCCCCGGGCCGGGGCCCGTACACGGGCTCGACGGGGTCTCCGGAGAGCGTGGTGAAGTCCGCGTCGCGCTTGCGCGAGGCGTCGTACCGGGCCTGCCAGCGTCGGCGGCCCTCTTCGATGGCGTCAGCGTCCATGCGGACAAATTTACTAGGACGTCCTAGTAAATGTCGATGGGAAACCGCCACGGACCACCCCGACGGCGGTACGGGGGGCCGGTGGCGGCGGAGGTCCCTGGTGACCCGGGCGTCACGGGCGGCGTGACGGGCGGGGGTCCTAGGCCTTGGCGACCACGGGGGCGTCGTCCGTGATCTTCGACTCCAGCTCGCGGCTGACCTTGCGCTCCACGAAGAACGCCGCCGTCGGGATCGTCCCGGCCAGCAGCACCCACAGCTGCTTGCCGACGGGCCACTTCGCCTTGGCGCCCAGGTCGAAGGCGAACACGAGGTACACGACGTACAGCCAGCCGTGCGCGATGGCGACGACGCGGGTGAAGTCCACGGCACCGTTCATGTCGAGCACGTACTTGGCGATCACACCGAGGGTCAGCAGGACCAGCAGCACACCGGTGACGTAGGCCATCACGCGGTAGCGGGTCAGCACGCTCTTCTTCATGGCTACGAGCGTAACGGCCCCTTTTGCGCGATCTTCGCGCGCCCCTACTCGTCGTCGAAGTCGTGCGCCGAGACCCTCAGCGGCCGCAGCATCGCGAAGATCTCCCCGCACTCCTCGGCGTCGTACGCGCCGAGCCCGAAGTCCATCTCCATCAGGTCGCGGGTCGCCGCGTCGCACACCTCGCGGCCCTTCGCGGTGATGGAGGCGAGCGTGCCGCGCCCGTCGTTGGGGTTGGGGCGCTTGTCGACGAGCCCGGAGCGCACCAGGCGGTCCACGGTGTTCGTGACGGAGGTGGGGTGGACCATCAGCCGCTCGCCGATCTTGGACATCGGCAGTTCGCCGGCCTTGGAGAAGGTGAGCAGCACCAGTGCCTCGTAGCGCGCGAAGGTCAGCCCGTACGGCTTGACGACCGCGTCGACCTCGGCGAGCAGGATCTGGTGCGCGCGCATGATCGAGGTGATCGCGGCCATGGACGGCACCGATCCCCAGCGTTGTTTCCAGAGTTCGTCGGCGCGGGCGATGGGATCGAAGGCAAGGCTGAGCGGCTTCGGCACGGCATGAGACCTTACCCGCCGGTCATATCGTGGTCTGCCCCGTCTCGCCTTTCGGTCGCGCACACGTTCCCGTGCGGCGAGGCCGCCCGCGACGGGGCCCTGGCGGACGGCGACACCGTGGAGCCCCGGTCCGATGACCGGACCGGGGCTCCCGGGTGTTCGGCGCCGTCGGGGGCCGCCCTCAGGCGGACAGGTGGCGCTCCACCGTCTCCACCTTGGACGTCAGACCGTCGGTCACCCCGGGGCGGATGTCCGCCTTGAGGACGACGGAGACGCGCGGCGCCCGGGCCTCGACGGCGGCGACCGCGCGCTTGACCACGTCCATCACCTCGTCCCACTCCCCCTCCAGCGAGGTGAACATGGCGTCGGTGCGGTTCGGCAGTCCCGACGCCCGGACGACCCGGACGGCCTCGGCGACGTACTCCCCCACGTCCTCGCCGACGCCGAGCGGTGTCACGGAGAAGGCGACGATCATGACGACCCCACGACTCCCTCGCGGCGGGCGCGGGAGGCGATGACCGCGTCCTCGGTCTCGCGCCGCAGCTTGCGCTCGGCGAAGAAGCCGCCGGTGGGCAGCACCGAGAGGACGAAGTAGAGGATCCCGGTCCCGGCGCTCCACCGGGCGCGGTTCCAGGCGTCCGCCCAGAAGATCACGTAGAGGATGAAGAGCACCCCGTGGATCGCGCCCATGACGGGCACGGCGTTGAAGTCCGTGGTCCGCTTCAGCACCGAGCAGACGAGCAGCAGCAGGAAGGAGACGGCCTCGGGGGCCGAGACCAGGCGCAGGCGGCGGAGGGCGGTGGCGGTCTTCATGTCCACGGGTCACCTTCGGTGGGATCAGGGGGAGGGTCGTCGGTCGTCCGGCCCCGAGCTTTGTGAACGCAAGCACAAGGCCTCCGCCATTGTGGCATCCGGGGCCCCGCGCCCCGGCCGGGGGGTGCCGGGCCGCGGGCCCCGGGCCCGCCCGGCGTCCGCCCCTCCCGTCCGCCCGGGGGCGTCCCGCCCGGCCGCCCCGCGGGAGGTCCCGTCCACCCCTCAGGGGACCGTTCAGGGGTGAGATCCACCCGTGGACCCTGTCCGCCCCCGCACCCTGCCGCTACCGTCACAACTGTGGCGATGTTCCGACTTCAAGGCAGCAAGGTGCTGGCCGTCGACATGACCGGGGACGCCGTGAAGGCGAAGAACGGCTCGATGGTCGCGTACGACGGTCAGATGGCCTTCAAGAAGCTGAGCGGTGGAGGTGAGGGGATCCGCGGGATGGTGACGCGGCGCCTGACCGGTGAGCAGATGACGATGATGGAGGTGAAGGGGCACGGGACCTGCTGGTTCGCGGACCGGGCGAGCGAGATCAACCTGGTGAGCCTCCAGGGCGACAAGCTGTACGTCGAGTCCAGCAACCTCCTCGCGACCGACGCCGGGCTGCGCACCGGCACGTCCTTCACGGGACTGCGCGGCGCCTCCCAGGGCAACGGTCTGTTCACCACCACCGTCGAGGGGCACGGGCAGGCGGCGATCATGTCCGACGGGCCGGCCGTGGTGCTGAGGGTCAGCTCGCAGTACCCGCTGACGGTGGACCCGGGGGCGTACATCGCGCACCAGGGCAACGTCAGACAGTCCTTCCAGGCCGGTGTGACGTTCCGCACGTTCATGGGCGAGGGCGGCGGCGAGGCCTTCCAGATCCGCTTCGAGGGCGACGGCCTGGTCTACGTTCAGCCCAGTGAGCGCAACACGATCGCGGGGGACCTCTGACATGCCGTTCCGCGAAGTGAACTCCAAGATGATCGAGGCCACGGTCCTGCCGGGCCAGCGCCTGTACAGCCAGCGCGGCGCGATGCTCGCCTACAAGGGCGAGGTTTCCTTCACCCCCAACATCCAGGGCGGTCAGGGCGGCGTCATGTCGATGATCGGCCGCCGGGTCGCGAACGAGGCCACCCCGCTGATGACCGTCGAGGGCAGCGGCACGGTCCTGTTCGGGCACGGCGGCCACCACATCCAGGTGATCACCCTCGCCGGCGACACGCTCTACGTCGAGGCGGACCGGCTGCTGGCCTTCGACGGCACGCTCCAGCAGGGCACGATGTTCCTCGGCTCGCAGGGCGGGGTCATGGGCATGGTCCGCGGCCAGGTCACGGGCCAGGGCCTGTTCACCACGACCCTCAAGGGACACGGCGCGGTGGCCGTGATGGCGCACGGCGGGGTCATCGAGGTGCCGATCACCCCGCAGCGCCCGGTTCATGTCGACCCGCAGGCGTACGTGGCGCACCACGGTGACGTACGCAACAAGCTGTCCACGGCGCTCGGCTGGCGCGACATGGTGGGCCGCGGCTCGGGCGAGGCGTTCCAGCTGGAGCTGAGCGGCAGTGGTGCGGTGTACGTCCAGGCCTCGGAGGAGAAGCTGTGAGCGCGTACGGGACTCCTGGCGGACCCACGGTCCACGACCCCATGACGCTGCCGGTCGACGACAACGTCAACAAGTACACCTTCTGCGTGGAGCTCAAGGGGAGCCAGTGGTTCCTGCAGAAGGGGAAGATGATCGCCTACTACGGCTCGATGGAGTTCAACGGCGTCGGACACGGCCGGCTCGACCGACTCGTCCGTACGTCGTTCCATTCGCCTCTGCACGCGAGCGACTGGGTGGTGGCCGAGGGTTCGGGCAAGATGCTCCTCGCCGACCGGGCCTTCGACGTGAATTCGTACGACCTGGATGACGGCAACCTGACCATTCGCAGCGGCAACCTGCTCGCTTTTCAGCCAAGTCTGGCACTCAAGCAGTCGATCGTGCCGGGCTTTCTGACGCTCATCGGAACCGGAAAGTTCGTGGCCGCGTCGAACGGGCCGGTGGTGTTCATGGAACCCCCGATCCGGGTGGACCCGCAGGCGCTGGTGGGCTGGGCCGACTGTCCGTCCCCGTGTCATCACTACGACCACGGGTACCTGACGGGCGTCATGGGCGGTCTACGTGCACTGACGGGCCTGGGCGGGGCCTCCGGGGAGGAGCACCAGTTCGAGTTCGTGGGAGCCGGCACGGTACTGCTCCAGTCCACGGAGATCCTGATGGCCGAGCAGGCCACCGGGGCCGTTCCGCACGAGCCGGGAGTGCCCGGCGCCGGCGGGACACCCGGTCAGCACGGCCAGCACGGCCAGCAGGCCGGCACACCGCGCCTTCCCGGACAGCTCGGAGACCTCCAGCGTCGCTTCGGGCTGTGAGCGGTAGTCTGCGGAGTGTGACATCGAACGCGTGCGCACCGTCACACCACCCTCACTAGTTCGCATTTCAACATTTTAGGTAGACTTCATTCATGGAGACCGAGACGGCCACGCGCTGGCTGACCGATGCGGAGCAGTGCGCCTGGCGCACCCACCTGGAGGTCAACAGGCTGTTGACGTACCAGCTCGAGAGGGACCTTCAGCCGTTCGGGCTGACGATGAACGACTACGAGATCCTGGTGAACCTCTCCGAGTCGGAGGGCGTGAGGCTGCGGATGAGTGACCTCGCCGCCGCCACCCTCCAGTCGAAGAGCCGCCTCTCGCACCAGATCACCCGCATGGAGAACGCGGACCTGGTCAGGCGGGAGAACTGCGAGTCCGACCGCCGGGGTCTGTACGCCGTCCTCACGGAGCACGGCCTGGAGACGATGAAGAAGGTCGCCCCGCACCACGTGGCGTCCGTCCGCAGACACTTCATGGACCTGCTCTCCCCCGAGGCGCTGGAGGAACTGCACAAGTCGCTGCAGCCCATCGCCGAGCACTTGCGGGGGCAACGCGGCAAACCCTGACGGGCGCTCCGCGGGTCAGGCGGGTGCGGGGAGCCGGAGCGTGAAGAGTGCTCCGCCCTCCGCGGCCTCGCCCGCGGTGAGCGTGCCGCCGTGGCGCCGCGCCACGTCACGGGCGATGGCGAGGCCCAGACCCGCCCCGCCGTCGTCCCGGCTGCGGGCCTCGTCGAGCCGCACGAACCGCTCGAAGATCCGCTCGCGCTCGGCAGCGGGCACGCCCGCTCCGTCGTCGGCGACCTCCAGGACGGCCCACGGGCCGTCGGTCCGCACGGTGACCGCGACCCGGCTGCGGGCGTGCCGCCGGGCGTTGTCCAGCAGATTGCCGAGCAGCCGCGCCAACTGGCCGCGGGAGCCGACAACTTCGGCGCTCGCGCAGTGCGCTGTCGCCCCCGGTCGCCGGGACACCTCCTCCCGGGCGAGTGCCGCCAGGTCGAAGCGGGTGCCCGAGGGCCGCTCCCCCGTGTCCAGCCGGGCCAGCAGCAACAGGTCGGCCGCGAGCCGCTGCAGCCGCACGGTGTCCTCGACGGCCCCCGTCACGTCCAGCAACTCCGGGTGGGCGGCGCCCACTTCGAGCTGGGTGCGCAGGGAGGCGATGGGGCTGCGCAGTTCGTGCGAGGCGTCGGCGACGAACCGGCGCTGCCGTTCGACGGACGTCTCCAGGGCGGCCAGCGTCTCGTTGGTGGTCCGTGCCAGGCCGGCGACCTCGTCCTGGGTGTCCGGCACGGGAACGCGCCGTGCCAGGTCCTCGGAGGCCGTGATGGCGGCCATCTCGCTCCGGATCCCCTCGACGGGCCGCAGCGCCCGCCGGGTGACCCGCCAGGTCACGGCGGCCACCACGGCGAGCAGCAGCGGGAGTCCGGTCAGCATGACCGTCAGGGCCGTGCGCACGGCGGCCTGTTCGGCGGCCAGCGGGGCTCCCGCGTACACGGTCAGCGCGCCCTTGCTCTGCACACTCACCTCGACGGCGGCGAACCGGTAGTCCGCGGTGTCCCCGTCGAGCGTGGCCGAGCCGTCGGCGAAGCTCACCTCGGCGCCGATCTGGCCGGGGCGGAGCGACGCGTAGTCGTCGTCCTCACCTCCGCCGCGGCCCCGGCCGTCCTTCCCACGGTCGTCACCGCCCTTGTCGTCACCGCCCTTGTCGTCACCGCCGTCGTCGTCACCGCGGTCGCCGCCGTGGTCGTCCGCCGAGGCGCCGCCGCCGGCCGCGTCCGTCGGCCGCGGCTTCACCACGTCGGTGCCCGTGCCGCTGATCCGCCGCAGATCCTCGCTGGCGGCGACCAGGACGCCCGCGGCGTCCACCACCTGGACGGGACGCTGGTCGTCGTCCAGCCGCAGCCGGTCGTACGACGCCCCGCCGGACAGGTCGGCCGCGACCTCGCGGGCGCTGCGCTCGGCCTCCGTGCCGGCCTGGTCGTTCAGGTTGGACCGCAGGGACAGCAGGACGGCGGTGCCCGCCGCCACGAGCGCGATGGCCACCACGACGGTCGCGGCGAGCGTGGCCCTGGCCCGGACGGATCCGAAGAGCCGGCTCATCGCGCCTCCAGCCGGTAGCCGGCCCCGCGCACGGTCCGGATGAACGCCGCCCCGAGCTTGCGCCGCAGGGTGCTCACGTACACCTCGACGATGTTCGGGTCCCCGTCGTAGGCGAAGTCCCAGACGTGTTCGAGTATCTCGGCCTTCGAGACGACCTGTCCGGCCCGCAGCACCAGCTGCTCCAGGACCGAGAACTCCTTGGCCGTGAGGGCGACCTCGTCCGCGCCGCGGAAGACGCGCCGGGCCGCGGTGTCGACCGTCAGCTCGCCCAGGACCCGCACCGGGGGATGGGCGGCCCGCCCACGCCGCAGCAGCGCCTTCACCCGGGCCACCAGCACCACGTACGAGAACGGCTTGGTCAGGTAGTCGTCGGCGCCCGTGTCCAGCCCCTCCGCCTCGTCGTACTCGCCGTCCTTCGCCGTGAGCATCAGGATCGGCACGTCGTGCCCGGCGGCGCGCAGCGCGGCACAGACGCGATAGCCGTTCATGCCGGGCAGCATGATGTCGAGGACGACGAGGTCGTAGGCCCCCTCGCTCGCCCGGTGCAGTCCCTCGGCTCCGTCGTGGACGACGTCCACGGCGTACCCCTCGGCCGTCAGTCCCTTGGCGAGCGACAGGGCGAGCCGCTTCTCGTCCTCCACGATCAACAGGCGCATGCGCCCAGCGTCCCAAACCGAACCTGAAGAAGTCTTCAGGTGGCTTCAGGCTGCGTTCAGCGACCCGCGCCGACAGTGGTTCCCGCCGGCAACGCACCGACGCGACGCACGACTTGGGCCGGTCTCGCTCGGATCCCGCTCCGAGCTCCCTCGGAGCGGTCCGGACCATCAGGAGGAACCGACATGAAGCGCAACATCGTCATCGCCGCCGTGGCGGCCGCGGCTCTGATCGGCGGCGGCACGGCCACCGCCCTCGCCGTCACGGACGACGGCACCGAGCGGGTCCCCCGGTCACCGGCGCGCACGGCGGACGACGACGGCGCGGGCCACGTACGCCACGGCGGCGACACCCGGACGGACGACCGGACGCGGACGGATGCTCCCGCCCGCACGGACGACCACCCTCACCCGGACGACCGCACCCGAACGGGCCGGCACACCGCCGGCCCGGACGATCACGGCGACGACGCCGCACGGCTGAGGTCCGCCCGGGTGACGGCGGCCGGAGCCCTCGCCACAGCGCTGCGCCACACACCGGGCACCGCCGCCTCCGCCGACCTGGACGACGACCGCTCCGCCCCGGTGTGGGAGGTCGAGATCCTCTCGAACGGTGGCACCTGGTACGAGGTGCGTGTCGACGCGGGCGACGGAAAGGTCGTCTCCTCCCGCACGGAGCCGGGGCACCGGGGCCGCGGAGACGACGACTGACCGACTCCACGGACCACCCCGTACGGGCCCCGCGAGGTTCCGTACGGGGGCCCGTACGGCCCTCCGTCCCCGCCGTCCGTCCCGGTTCCTGTCCCGGTCCCGGTCCCGGTCCCGGTCAGGGAAGGGTGCGGCGATCACTCGTCCGGAGCAAGGCGCCCCCCGCGCGGAACGCAGCGGTCACGCGTGCACGAGAGCGGGAACCACCCGCCCCGAGCGCGACGGGACGGACCGGTCGCAGTGCTCCGGACGGGCCGAGACGGACGGCCCGCCGGGTCGGGGAACTCGCCGGGCCGACGGGCCCCTGGCTTCCGCCGGACCCCCTCGGGCCTCCGACAAGCCCCGCCGGGCCTCCGCCAGGCCCCGTCAGGTCTCCGTCAGGCCCTCGACCAGGGTGTCGGCGGCCCGGTAGGGGTCGAGCTCGCCGGCGACGATCCGTTCCGCCAGCGCGCTGAGGCGGCGGTCGCCGTGCAGGTCGCCGATGCGGCGGCGCAGGGCCGTGACCGCGATCGTCTCGACCTCCTGGGAGGCCCGCGCGAGCCGGCGCTCGGCGAGGACGCCGTGCTCCTCCATCCAGGCGCGGTGCTTCTCCAGGGCCTCGACGACCTCGTCGATGCCCTCGCCGCGCGCCGCGACCGTCTTGACGATCGGCGGACGCCAGTCCCCCGGCCCGCGGGACTCGCCCAGGCCGAGCATGTGGTTCAGCTCGCGCGCGGTCGCGTCGGCGCCGTCCCGGTCGGCCTTGTTGACCACGTACACGTCGCCGATCTCCAGGATTCCGGCCTTCGCCGCCTGGATGCCGTCCCCCATGCCCGGGGCGAGCAGGACGACCGAGGTGTCCGCCCGGGACGCGATCTCCACCTCCGACTGCCCCACCCCGACGGTCTCGACCAGGATCACGTCGCAGCCCGCCGCGTCGAGGACGCGGATCGCCTGGGGGGCGGCCCAGGCCAGTCCGCCGAGGTGACCGCGGGTCGCCATCGAGCGGATGTACACGCCGGGGTCCGAGGCGTGCTCGGACATCCGGACCCGGTCGCCGAGAAGCGCGCCCCCGGAGAACGGGGACGAGGGGTCGACGGCCAGGACGCCGACCCGCCTGCCCTGCCGCCGGTAGGCGGTCACCAGCGCGGAGGTCGACGTCGACTTGCCGACACCGGGCGATCCCGTGAGCCCGACCACGTACGCTCCACCGGCCAGCGGAGCCAGCGCCGCCATCACCTCCCGCAGCTGCGGGGACGCCCCCTCCACCAGGGAGATCAGCCGGGCCACGGCCCGCGGCCGGCCTTCCCTGGCCTGGGCCACCAGTGAGGAGACGTCCTGCATCACAGCTCCGTTCAGAGTCGTACGAGACACCGCGGCCGCGTCCGCGCGGCGAGGTCCTAGGCCGTGGGTACCCGCACGATCAGCGCGTCACCCTGACCGCCGCCGCCGCACAGCGCCGCCGCTCCCACGCCGCCGCCGCGCCGCTTGAGCTCCAGCGCCAGGTGCAGCACCAGACGGGCGCCGGACATGCCGATCGGGTGGCCCAGGGCGATCGCGCCGCCGTTGACGTTCACCTTCTCCGTGGACACCCCGAGGTCCTTCATCGACTGCACGGCGACCGCCGCGAACGCCTCGTTGATCTCGATCAGGTCGAGGTCCGAGACGTCCAGGCCCTCCTTCTTCAGGGCGTGCAGGATCGCGTTCGACGGCTGCGACTGCAAAGAGTTGTCCGGCCCGGCCACGTTCCCGTGCGCGCCGATCTCGGCGATCCACTCCAGGCCGAGCTCCTGCGCCTTCGCCTTGCTCATCACGACCACGGCCGCCGCGCCGTCCGAGATCTGCGAGGACGAACCGGCCGTGATCGTGCCGTCCCGGGTGAACGCGGGACGCAGCTTGCCGAGCGACTCCGCCGTGGTCTCGGCGCGGATGCCCTCGTCCTTGCTGAAGACGACGGGCTCGCCCTTGCGCTGCGGGATCTCCACGGGGGTGATCTCCGCCTCGAAGACGCCGTTCTTCTGGGCGGCGGCCGCGCGCTGGTGCGACAGGGCGGCGATCTCGTCCTGCTCCGGACGGGCGATGCCGAGGCGCGTGTTGTGCTTCTCCGTGGACTCGCCCATGGCGATGTTCTCGAAGGCGTCCGTCAGACCGTCGTACGCCATGGCGTCGAGCATCTCGATGGCGCCGTACTTGAAGCCCTCGCGGGACTTCGGGAGCAGGTGGGGGGCGTTGGTCATCGACTCCTGGCCGCCCGCGACCACGACGTCGAACTCGCCGGCCCGGATCAGCTGGTCCGCGAGGGCGATCGCGTCCAGGCCGGACAGACACACCTTGTTGATGGTGAGCGCCGGGACGCTCATCGGGATGCCCGCCTTGACGGCCGCCTGCCGCGCCGGGATCTGCCCCGCCCCGGCCTGCAGCACCTGGCCCATGATCACGTACTGCACCTGGTCGCCGCCGATCCCCGCACGGTCGAGGGCGGCCTTGATCGCGAATCCTCCGAGGTCGGCTCCGGAGAAGGACTTCAGCGAGCCGAGCAACCGTCCCATCGGGGTGCGGGCACCCGCGACGATCACGGAGGTCGTGCTGTTCGTTCCAGACATGAGGTGCGATCCCCTTCCAGCTTGCACAGCTGAGGAGTGAACGAGGGTTTACTTGAATGTACTGAGCGGTACGCCACCCGTCATCCGGCTGTCGGTGTGATCGCGCGCACGTTGCGTAACCGCCGCGGGAGCGCTGCACTGGCTCCATGCTGACGCGAATCGACCACATCGGGATCGCCTGTTTCGACCTCGACAAGACCGTCGAGTTCTACCGGGCGACGTACGGCTTCGAAGTCTTCCACTCCGAGGTCAACGAGGAGCAGGGCGTGCGCGAGGCCATGCTCAAGATCAACGAGACGTCCGACGGCGGCGCCTCCTACCTCCAGCTGCTGGAGCCGACCCGCGAGGACTCGGCCGTCGGGAAGTGGCTGGCGAAGAACGGCGAGGGCGTCCATCACATCGCCTTCGGCACCGCGGACGTCGACACCGACGCGGGCGACATCAGGGACAAAGGCGTACGCGTCCTCTACGACGAGCCGCGACGCGGCTCCATGGGGTCACGAATCACCTTCCTGCACCCCAAGGATTGCCACGGTGTCCTGACAGAACTGGTCACTTCGGCGGCTGTTGAGTCACCTGAGCACTGACCTCCGTATATCTGGGCCGGTAGGGTTGGGGGCGGCCGTCGCCGTTTCGGGGCGGCCCGGGGCCCGTCCGGCGACGGGCTCCGAGGTCGTGCCGCCGTGACGACGGCGCGGCCGAGGGCCGGGGTCCAGGTTTTCGGGGGACGAGCGTCGGGGCAGCAGCCCGTGCTCCGCTGTTGATCTGACACCATTCCCCGGGGGCACCGTTCGGCGGATGGACGGGGCTCGTTTGGAGAGACTTGCGACCAGGGGACGGATGGGACCGCGCAGTGCGGGGCTACGAACGCCAGGAGCGAGAGCCGGCGGCTGACGTCGACCACCTCTCTCGGTTCGAGGCCGAGATGGAACGGCTGAAGACCGAGCGGGAGAAGGCCGTCCAGCACGCCGAGGACCTCGGCTATCAGGTCGAGGTGCTGCGCGCCAAGCTGCACGAGGCGCGCCGCAGTCTGGCGACCCGGCCTGCCTACGACAGCGGCGGCGACCTCGGCTACCAGGCCGAGCAGTTGCTCCGTAATGCCCAGATCCAGGCTGATCAACTGCGCGCCGATGCCGAGCGCGAGATGAGCCAGGCCCGGGCGCAGACGCAGCGCATCCTCCAGGAGCACGCCGAACAGGCCGCCCGCCTGCAGGCCGAGCTGCACGCCGAGGCCGTCGCACGCCGCCAGCAGCTCGACCAGGAGCTGGCCGAGCGCCGCCAGACCGTCGAGTCGCACGTCAACGAGAACGTGGCCTGGGCCGAGCAGTTGCGCGCCCGCAGCGAGCAGCAGGCCCGCCGCCTCCTCGACGAGTCGCGGGTGGAGGCCGACCAGGCGCTGAGCGCCGCCCGCGCGGAGGCGGAGCGGATCGCGGCCGAGGCCCGCCAGCGGCTGACGAACGACGCCGAGTCGGCCCGCGGCGAGGCCGAGGCGCTGCTGCGCCGGGCCCGCACGGACGCCGAACGGCTGCTGAACGCCGCGTCCACCCAGGCCCAGGAGGCCACCGAGCACGCCGAGCAGCTGCGCAGCTCCACGGCGACCGAGTCGGACAGCGCCCGCCGTCAGGCCACCGAGTTGAGCCGGGCCGCCGAGCAGCGGATGACGGCCGCCGAGACGGCGCTGCGCGAGGCGCGGGCCGAGGCGGACAAGGTCGTCGCCGAGGCGAAGGACACCGCGGCGAAGGCCCTGGCCGGCGCCGAGTCGACCAACGAACAGCGCACCCGTACGGCGAAGGAGCAGGTCGCCCGGCTGGTCAGCGAGGCGACCAAGGAGGCCGAGACCACCAGGTCCGAGGCCGAGCAGGTGGTCGCGGAGGCCCGCGCCAAGGCCGAGAAGATCGTCGCGGAGGCCGAGGAGAACGCCCGCAGCCTCACCGCCGAGGAGACCGCCTCGCAGCTGTCCAAGGCGGCCCGTACCGCCGAGGACGTACTCAACAAGGCGTCCGAGGACGCCCGGAAGACCACGAAGGCGGCGGCCGACGAGGCGGAGCGGATCCGCACCGAGGCCGAGGCCGAGGCGGACCGGCTGCGCGGCGAGGCGCACGACATCGCCGAGCAGCTCAAGGGCAGCGCGAAGGACGACACCAAGGAGTACCGCGCCAAGACCGTCGAGCTGCAGGAGGAGGCGCGCCGGCTGCGCGGTGAGGCCGAGCAGCTGCGTGCCGACGCGAACGCCGAGGGCGAACGCATCCGCAGCGAGGCCCGGCGCGAGGCCGTCCAGCAGATCGAGGAGGCGGCCAAGACCGCCGAGGAACTGCTCGCGAAGGCCAAGGCGGACGCCGACGAGCTCCGCACGACCGCGACGACCGACAGCGAGCGCGTGCGCACCGAGGCCATCGAGCGCGCCACGACGCTGCGCCGGCAGGCCGAGGAGACGCTGGAGCGCACCCGCAAGGAGGCCGAGAACAACCGCGCCGAGGCCGTCGAGCTGGCCGAGACGATCAAGGCGGAGGCGGAGCGGGCCGCCGAGGTGGCGCGCGAGGACGCCGAGCTGGCCATCGCGGCCCGCCGGACGGAGGCCGCCGAGGAGCTGACCCGGCTGCACACCGAGGCCGAGCAGCGGCTCGCCTCGGCCGAGCAGGCGCTGAGCGACGCGCGGGCGGAGGCCGAGCGGATCCGCCGCGAGGCCGTCGAGGAGACGGAGCGGCTGCGCGCCGAGGCCGCCGAGCGGATCCGTACGCTGCAGGCGCAGGCCGAGGCGGAGGCGGTCCGGCTGCGTGACGAGGCCGCCGCGGACGCGTCGGCCTCGCGGGCCGAGGGCGAGAACATCGCCGTCCGGCTGCGTTCGGAGGCCGCGGCGGAGGCCGAGCGGCTGAAGTCGGAGGCCCAGGACAGCGCCGACCGGGTGCGGGCGGAGGCCCAGGCCGCGGCCGAGCGGCTCGCGACGGAGGGCGCCGAGACCCTGGCCGCCGCCCAGGAGGAGGCCGTCCGGCGTCGCCGTGAGGCCGAGGAACTCCTCGGTTCGGCACGCCAGGAGGCCGACCAGGAGCGCGAGCGGGCCCGCGAGCAGAGCGAGGAGCTCCTCGCCTCCGCGCGCAACCGTGTGGAGGAGGCCCAGGCCGAGGCCGTACGGCTGGTCGAGGAGGCCGACCGGCGCGCGACCGAGATGGTCTCGAACGCCGAACAGACCGCGCAGCAGGTCCGCGACGCCGTGGCCGGGCTGCACGAGCAGGCCCAGGAGGAAATCTCCGGTCTGCGCTCCGCCGCCGAGCACGCGGCGGACCGTACCCGCACCGAGGCGCAGGAGGAGGCGGACCGGGTCCGCGCCGACGCGTACGCGGAGCGGGAGCGCGCCTCCGAGGACGCCGGGCGTCTGCGGCGGGAGGCGGCCGAGGAGACGGAGGCCGCCAAGTCCCTTGCGGAGCGCACGGTTTCGGAGGCGATCGCCGAGTCCGAGCGGCTGCGCTCGGAGGCTTCCGACCACGCCCAGCGGGTGCGCACCGAGGTGTCGGACGCCCTCGCGGGCGCCGACCAGGACGCCTCGCGCACCCGCGCGGAGGCCCGGGAGGACGCGAACCGCATCCGTTCGGACGCTGCCACGCAGGCGGACACCCTCATCAACGAGGCGCGTTCCGAGGCGGAGCGGCTGACGAACGAGACGAACGCGGAGGCCGAACGGGTCCGCGCCGAATCCACCGCCAAGGCCGACCAGTTGGTCTCCGAGGCGACCGGTGACGCGGAGCGGCTGCGCGCGGAGGCCGCCGACACGGTGGGTTCCGCGCAGCAGCACGCCGAGCGGATCCGTACCGAGTCCGCGCGGGTCAAGTCCGAGGCGGAGGCGGAGGCGGAGCGGCTCACCTCGGCCGCGCGCGAGGAGGCCGACCGGACGCTGGACGCGGCGCGCCAGGAGGCCAACAAGCGGCGCTCCGAGGCGGCCGAGCAGGTCGACACGCTCATCTCGGAGACGGCGTCGGAGGCCGACAAGCTGCTGGCGGAGGCCCAGCAGAGCGCGCAGAAGACCACGGCGGACGCCGAGGGCCAGGCCGACACGATGGTGGGCGCCGCCCGCAACGAGGCCGAGCGGCTGGTCTCCGAGGCGACCGTGGAGGGCAACTCCCTTGTGGAGCGGGCCCGTACGGACGCGGACGAGCTGCTGGTCGGCGCGCGCCGGGACGCGACCGCCATAAGGGAGCGGGCGGAGGAGCTGCGGGACCGGGTCACCTCCGAGATCGAGGAGCTGCACGAGCGGGCCCGCCGTGAGTCGGCCGAGACGATGAAGAACGCCGGCGAGCGCTGCGACGCGCTCGTGAAGGCGGCCGAGGACCAGCTCGCCGAGGCCGAGGCGAAGGCGAAGGACCTGGTCGCGGAGGCCAACTCCGAGGCGAGCAAGGTGCGCATCGCGGCCGTCAAGAAGGCCGAGGGGCTCCTCAAGGAGGCCGAGCAGAAGAAGACCTCGCTCGTCGCCGAGGCGACGGAGATCAAGGCCGAGGCGATCCGGGAGGCGCGGCAGGCGGTCGAGGAGGGCAAGCACGAGCTGGAGGTGCTGGTGCGCCGGCGCTCGGACATCAACGCCGAGATCTCGCGTGTCCAGGACGTCCTGGAGGCGTTGGAGTCCTTCGAGACCCCGTCGGGCGGCAAGGACGGTGGGGTCAAGGCGGGCGCCACCGCCGGAGGGACCCGTTCGGGTGGCAAGTCGTCAGAGAGTTAGCGGCCGGGCGCCGGCCAGAAGATCCCATTCCGCACCTTTACGGACCTTTGGTGCGGACTCTGGCAAGCGCTCTGACGGCCGGCCACCCAAAAGGAGTGTCATTCTCCAGATCAAACACGTATCCGCTCGATGACACACCGCTTTGGCCCCTAGGATTCCCCCTATCACCTCACCGGTCTCATTCGACAGGAACCCCATGAGCGACACTTCCCCCTACGGCTTCGAGCTTGTGCGGCGTGGGTACGACCGCGCTCAGGTGGACGAACGCATTTCGAAGCTCGTCTCCGACCGTGACAGCGCTCTGGCCCGTATCACCGCTCTCGAGAAGCGCATCGAGGAGCTCCACCTCGAAACGCAGAACGCCCAGGCCCAGGTCACCGACGCCGAGCCGTCGTACGCGGGTCTCGGCGCGCGGGTCGAGAAGATCCTCCGCCTCGCCGAGGAGGAGGCGAAGGATCTGCGCGACGAGGCGCGTCGCGCGTCCGAGCAGCACCGTGAGCTCGCCGAGTCGGCCGCCCAGCAGGTCCGCAACGATGCAGAATCGTTCGCTGCGGACCGCAAGTCCAAGGCGGAGGACGAAGGCGTCCGGATCGTCGAGAAGGCCAAGAGCGACGCCTCTCAGCTGCGCCAGGAGGCGCAGAAGGACGCCCAGTCCAAGCGCGAGGAGGCCGACGCCCTCTTCGAGGAGACCCGCGCCAAGGCCGCGCAGGCCGCCGCCGACTTCGAGACGAACCTCGCCAAGCGCCGCGAGCAGTCCGAGCGGGACCTGGCCTCGCGTCAGGCCAAGGCAGAGAAGCGTCTCGCGGAGATCGAGCACCGCGCGGAGCAGCTCCGCCTGGAGGCCGAGAAGCTGCGCACGGACGCCGAGCGCCGCGCCCGCCAGACGGTGGAGACGGCCCAGCGCCAGGCCGAGGACATCGTGGCCGACGCGAACGCCAAGGCCGACCGGATCCGCTCGGAGTCCGAGCGCGAGCTGGCGGCGCTGACGAACCGTCGCGACTCCATCAACGCCCAGCTCACGAACGTCCGCGAGATGCTCGCGACGCTCACGGGCGCCGCGGTGGCCGCCGCGAGCACGCCGGCCGAGGACGAGCCGATCTCGCGCGGGGTGCCGGCCCAGCAGTCCCGGTAACCCGTTCCCGCTCGCGGCTGCGGCCCGCGCCCTCCTCGGGTGCGGGCCGCAGCCGTGTGCGGCGCGCGCCACGGGCACGGCGACGCGCGCACGGCGCACCGGGCTCGGCGACTCGGGCACGGCGCATCGGAGGCGGCGGCTCGGGCACGGCGCACCGGGCTCGGCGAACCGCGCCGCACGCCCCGGCGGCGACGCCGTGAACCCCGGTGAACAAGCGGCAAAGACCCGCTCGCCCGAGTAGCGCGGCCCTGGGCGCCGCCCTACCGTGGCCGCATGATCGAGCTCGAGGGGCTGACCAAGCGGTACGGCGAGAAGGTGGCGGTCGATCAGCTGTCCTTCACCGTCAGACCGGGCATCGTGACGGGGTTCCTCGGGCCCAACGGCGCCGGCAAGTCGACCACCATGCGGATGATGCTCGGGCTCGACCGGCCCACCGCGGGTGACGTACGGATCGACGGACAGCACTACGACCATCTCAAGGACCCGCTGAAGTACATCGGCGCCCTGCTCGACGCCAAGGCCATGCACGGGGGCCGCAGCGCCTTCAACCACCTGCTCTGTCTGGCCCAGAGCAACGGCATCCCGAGGGCCCGGGTGGACGAGGTCCTCGACACGGTGGGACTCACCGCGGTGGCGCGGAAGAAGGCCAAGGGTTTCTCGCTCGGCATGGGCCAGCGGCTCGGCATCGCGGGCGCGCTCCTCGGCGACCCGCGCATCCTGATGTTCGACGAGCCGGTCAACGGCCTCGACCCCGAGGGCATCCACTGGATCCGCAACCTGATGAAGTCATTGGCCGCCCAGGGGCGGACCGTCTTCGTGTCCAGCCACCTGATGAGCGAGATGGCGCTCACCGCCGACCATCTCGTCGTCATCGGACAGGGCCGGCTGCTGGCCGACACGTCCATGGCCGACTTCATCCAGCGCAACTCCCGGTCTTACGTCAGGATCCGCACCCCGCAGCGCGAACGGCTGCTCGATGCGCTGCACGAGGCCGGGATCACCGTCGTGGAGAGCGGCAGCGGCGCCCTGGAGGTGGACGGCGGCAAGTCCGAGCAGATCGGTGAGCTGGCCGCGCGTCACCAGCTCGTGCTGCACGAGCTGAGTCCCCAGCAGGCCTCCCTGGAGGAGGCCTTCATGCAGCTGACCGCGGAGTCGGTGGAATACCACGCGCACTCCGACACCCCGCCCCGCGAATGGGGCGGCGACTGGCGGAAGGAATCCTGAGCATGGCGGCCTCCCAGGTCCTCAGGTCCGAGTGGACCAAGATCCGGTCCGTTGCGTCCACGGTCTGGACACTCGGTCTCGCCGCCGTCGTCACGGTCGCGCTCGGCATCCTGATCTCGCTGCTGTCCAAGAACGAGTTCGACAAGATGAACACGAAGGACCGGCTCTCCTTCGACCCGACCTACATCAGCTTCGCCGGGATGAGCCTCGGTCAGCTCGCGATGATCGTGTTCGGCGTGCTCGTGGTCGGCAACGAGTACAGCACCGGCATGATCCGCACCTCGCTCGCGGCCGTCCCGCAGCGCGCCACGTTCCTCGTCAGCAAGGTCGCGGTGGCGACCGTGCTCGCCTTCGTGGTCGGCATCGTCACCAGCTTCGTCGCGTTCTTCCTCGGCCAGGCGACGCTCGGCACGCACCGGGCGTCGATCGGCGACCACGGGGTGCTGCGCGCGGTGATCGGCGGCGGGCTGTACATGACGCTCATCGCGGTGTTCTCGATGGGCGTCGCGACGATGCTGCGCAGCCCGATGCTCTCGCTCGGCATCCTGATGCCGTTCTTCTTCCTGATCTCCAACATCCTCGGCGCGGTCTCCGCGACCAAGAAGATCGGCCGCTATCTGCCCGACCAGGCCGGCAGCAAGATCATGCGGGTGGTCACCCCGATCGGCGACGACACCCCGTACGGTCCCTGGGGCGGCCTCGCGATCATGGTGCTGTGGGTGGCCGCGGCGCTCCTGGGCGGCTACGCGGTCCTCAAGAGGCGGGACGCGTAGGCCGGGCGGGACGGGCGGGCGGTCACGGCCGGACACGCCGCCGGTCCGGGACGGGCGGGCGGTCCGGCGGACAGGGGCGGCCCGGGAGGCGGGCTCGCGGACGGTCAGGCGACGGGGCGTGTGACGTCATCGTCGCCCGACGGCGACGGCCCCGGGATCAGCCCGTCGAAGTCCGTCCAGCCCTCCCACCGCCACACGTCCCTGTCGGCGTCGGGCTGGAGCGGCACGAAGCGGCCCAGTTCGAAGTCGCCCGCCTCCAGGTCGAACCAGCGCTCGTCGGCGACCTCGGTGCCCAGACCCACCGTCCGCGCGGTCAGCCGCACCAGCAGCTTCACCCCGTGCGAACCCGTGAGGTCCTTGCCCTGGATGTTCCTGAAGGGCAGTTCCGGCACCGGCGCCTGGACCGGTATCCACACGGTGAACGGCGCCCCGCGCTCGACCGCGAGCCAGTACCGCTCGTCGGCGGGCTCCCCCTGGGCGTCCAGGACCTTCAGCCACTGCTTGTAGATGACCAGACTGCCGTCGTGCGGGGAGCGCTCCAGATAGCGCAGATGGGCACGGGCGCGCAGATCCACGACGGACAGGTTGTCGAAGCGGTTGTAGAAGCGGACGGCGATGATCGCGTCCTCGCTGTCCGCGTGGCGCCGCGAGTAGCCCGGGAAGTCGGCGGTCCAGGCGTGCGAGATGCTCGCCCGCTGCCGCCAGACGAAGGGCCGCAGCGCGAACATCTTGATCAGCACGATGCCGAGCAGCACCGCGGGCACCAGGGCGCCGGTGACGGAGGCGACCGTGGCGAGCAGTTGATGTGCGGTGCTGTCGGGTTCGGGCGACAGACTGTCCGTGCCGACGCTGGCGCGCAGCACCGCGAGGCTGAGATCGAGCAGCCGCTCCCCGTTCGAGAACCGCTCCGCCATCGACCGCGCGGAGTGCTCGGTCAGGGTCCAGGCCGTCGCGATGACGACGGAGAGCCCGGCGAGCGCGCCCAGCGTCATCAGCAGCAGCGCGTGGACGGTCCGTCCGGCGATCCACCAGCGAACGGACGTTCGGAAGCGCGGATGCGTCCGGCCCCGTCCTGCCGCCGCCCCGCTGTCCGCCCCTTGCCTCGTGCGCCTCAACTCGCAGCCCCCGTAACCGACTTCGCGCCCACTCGTAGAATGGGACGGCATGATTCCCGGTGTCCGTTCCGGCCAACCCTGCCGCGGCGGGCGAGAGCGGGCTCCGTCCCGGGTACATCTCGCGTGAAAGGCTGTGCCCGTATCGCGCGACCACCCCCGAAGGGCGTCACCGTGACGACGAAGGACCGAAGCCTCCAGGCGCTGGGCCTGGACGACGTGCCGGCCAAGCAGCCGCTCACCTATCCGGGCCGGCCCACCCCCGAGCCCTCCCTGCTGACCGGCGGCGAGCTGCTCCAGCTCGACGTGCGGCCGCTGCGGCTCGGCGAGTGGTACGTGGAGGAGCGCGAGGCCCAGCAGCGGCTGGACGAGGCGCTGGCCGACCTCGGCCAGGCCGGCACCGGCAACCGCCATCCGGTGATCGCGGTCGGTTCGAACGCCTCCCCCGGTCAGGTCGCCCACAAGCTCACCCGGCTCGGCATCCCGGCGGCCGTGCCGATGGTGCCGGTGCGGGTGCGCGGCATCGGGGTGGGGTGCTCCGGGCACATCAGTCCGGCGGGTTACGTGGCGGGGACGCCGTACGTCGACCGGGGCGCGGCGACCACCCTGGTCGTCACCTGGCTGGACCCGACGCAGCTCAAGGCGGTCGACGACACCGAGTTCCCCGACTACCGGCGCGCGATACTGCCGGGCGACGCGTTCGAGATGACCATGCCGTCCGGGGAGCGGCTCGGCGGCGCGTACATCTACTTCAGCGCACACGGCGTGCTGGCGGACCCCGTCACCGGACGGCCGCGGCAGGGCGGCGGCGACCAGGCGGAGCTGCTCGCCGCGCTGCTCACGGACTCCGCCCGGCTGCGGGACCTGCTCGGGCCCGACCCGGCCTCCTGGGTACGACGGGCCGGAGCCGACCGCGCGCTGCGCGAGCGGGGCACGCTCGTCTTCGGTGAGGAGGGCTGGGTCCTGCCGCAGACGGACTTCCTCCCGTACGTCGACGACGCGGCGGAACTGCGCCTGTACGACGACCTGCCGCCCCTGGACGACTCGCTGCCGGCCCGGGGCTGACGCCTCACGGGAACACCGGGGCCGACGCCTCCGCCGTCCGCCGGCCGTCGCGCCCCGCCCCGGAGCGGAGGCGCGCGGCCGCCGTCCCCGCCTCACCGCCCGGCCGGTTTCCGGCCTGACCTGGGACGACGGGTACCTGACAATGGCCGCGGGCCGGAAGTGGATCACCCCGTCGTCCCCGCCCCGCCCCTCCCCCGCGTGACCTGCACGGTTTTACTTTCTCTTGAGCGGAACCGTCAGCGCCCCGATATCCTCCTAACCCTTACGGGGGCGTGCGCCCCGACGTCCTGAACCTTTCGATGGGTGCGGAGCATGATCGAGGCAGTCGGCCTGACGAAGCGCTACGGCGCCAAGACGGCCGTGTACAACCTTTCCTTCCAGGTGCGGCCGGGCGCCGTCACCGGCTTCCTCGGGCCCAACGGCTCCGGCAAGTCGACGACGATGCGGATGATCCTCGGCCTCGACAACCCCTCCTCGGGCCAGGTGACGATCGGCGGCTTCCCGTACCGCAAGCTGCCCAACGCGCCCCGCCAGGTCGGCGCGCTCCTCGACGCCAAGGCCGTGCACGGCGGCCGGCACGCCCGCAACCACCTGCTCTGCCTCGCCCAGCTGTCGGGCATCCCGGCCCGCCGGGTGGACGAGGTGCTCGGCGTGGTCGGTCTGCAGGACGTGGCCAGGAAGCGCTCCAAGGGCTTCTCGCTCGGCATGGGCCAGCGGCTCGGCATCGCCGCCGCGCTCCTCGGCGACCCGCAGGTGCTGCTCTTCGACGAACCCGTCAACGGCCTCGACCCCGAGGGCATCCTCTGGGTCCGCAACCTCATGAAGGCGCTCGCGGCGGAGGGCCGTACGGTCTTCGTCTCCTCGCACCTGATGAGCGAGATGGCGCTGACCGCCGACCACCTGATCGTGATCGGCCGCGGCCAACTGCTCGCCGACCAGAACATCAAGGACTTCATCTCCCACAACTCGGCCGACTTCGCCCGGGTCCGCACCCCGGACTCGGAGCCGCAGCAGCGCGAGAAGCTGACGGCCGCGCTGACCGAGGCGGGCGGCCAGGTCCTGCCCGAGCAGGACGGCGGCCTGCGGGTCACCGGGCTGCCGCTGCCCCGCATCAGCGACCTCGCGCACGCCGCCGACGTCCGCCTGTGGGAGCTGTCGCCGCACCAGGCCTCGCTGGAGGAGGCGTACATGCGGATGACGCAGGGCGCCGTCGACTACCGCTCGACGATCGACCAGCGGGCCGGACTCCAGCAGGAGCTGCCGCCCGGCGCGATGCCGCCGCCGCAGCTGCCGGTTCCGGGCCAGGGTCAGCCGGGCTGGTACGCGCCTCCGCCGCCCCAGCAGGGCGGGCAGCCCTTCGCGATGCCCCCCGGAGCGCCCCAGGCGGGCCCGTACGGCGCTCCCGGCGGCCCGGCCGCCGGCCAGGGTCCCTACGGCGCTCCGCCCGCCCCTGGCGGCGCGGACGCCAATCCGTACGCCCAGCCCGCGCCGCAGGCCCCGGCGCAGCCGCCCGCGGCCCCCGCCGCGCCCGCCCCCGACCTCACCAAGCCCGAGGACGCCCGATGAGCACGCCCCAGCCGCCGATGCCGCAGCCGACCGCCGCTGCCCCCCACTGGCAGGGGGCGCCGGGCGCGTCGTACACCTCGCCGATCCCGGTCACCCGCACCCACCTCGGGCACGCGCTCACCTCCGAGTGGACGAAGATCAGGTCGGTGCGCTCCACGTTGTGGACGCTCGGCATCTTCCTGCTCCTGGTCATCGGCATCGGCTTCCTGGTCGCCGCCCAGACCAGGGACTCCGACTTCGGCGACGTGCCGTACACGATCCCGGCCTTCTTCGGCCTGATCCTCGGACAGATCTGCCTGATCACGCTCGGCGTCCTGGTGGTCTCGTCCGAGTACGGCACGGGCATGATCCGGACCACCTTCACGGCCTCGCCGCAGCGCCACCGGGTGCTCGCCGCCAAACTGATCATCTTCTTCGTCGTGGCCTTCGCCGTCTCGGCCTTCGCGATCGGCCTGGTCGGCCTGATCACCTCGGGGATGCACAGTGACGCCTCGGACGTCCCCTGGGGCGGCACGGTCCTCAAGGGCGCGCTCTACGTCTCCCTGCTCGGCGTCCTCGCGCTCGCGGTGGGCTCGATGCTCCGGCACTCGGCGGGGGCGATCACCACGATGCTCGGCGTCGTCCTGGTGCCCGCGATCATGCCCGCGTTCCTGATGATGTCCGACAGCATGCGCACGATCGGCGAGAAGATGCAGGAGTACAACGCTCCCAACGCCCTCGCCAGGATCTTCGAGCTGGACAGCGACCACGGCACCGGCGGCGCGCAACTCGGCCTGCTCGTCGGGGTGACGGCGGCGGCGATCGTCGCCGCGTTCGTCCTGCTGGAGCGCCGCGACGTGTGAAGTCGCCCAGGCCGTGTCCGCGAAGTCGCGTCGTCCGCCCGGAGGGCGGGCCCGGCGGCGTCTGGTGCGTGCTCTCGGCGTGCCGGGCGCAGGCCCTCGTACTGGACGTACTCGGGACTTCGCCCGGTGCGGCGAGAGTACGTGCCAGGCGTCGCCGGGCAGACGCGACTTTGCGGACGCGGCCTAGAACCTGGGCGAGTTACGGGACCGCTGCACGCGTGTGGTGCGGCGGTCCTTCGCGTTCCAGCAGGCCTTGTGCCAGTGCCGTCGCTCGTCCACGCCCGAGTGCTCGGGCCAGGCCACCACGTGCGGGAGCCCGGAGGGGATCATCTGGTCGCAGCCCGGGCAGCGGTAGGTCTTGCCCTCCGCGCTGGCGCCCGCCACATGACGCACGCACCACTCATCGCCCTGCCAGCTCTCCGTGGCCTGCCAGCCGCCGTACCGCCCGGCACGGTCGTCCTCCGCGCTCCGGCCGGAGGGGTCAAAACCCTTGGAGCGGTTGCGACGCGGGGACACAGGACACCTCACGGAGCTGTACAGGGGGCAGGGACCTCATCCAGCCTACGCGGCGCCTACGGGGGTAGGCGTACCTCACCAACCGGCCCGGATCGCCCTCCCGTCGGAGCATTCTGCAGACAATCCTGAAATCTCTCCGACAAGCCGTGTCCTCGGCACGTGTCGGACGGTTATGCCGGTCGGGGGAGCTCCGCGTCGGAGCCGAGGAAGCAGGAAGCACCATGCACGTGGGAAGTTTTGTACTGGCGGCCCAGTTCCCCGGACAGGGCCAGGGAGAGGCGCTGCACCGGGCGGTACGGACGGCGGAGGTCGCGGAGGCGGCCGGGCTCGACGCGGTGTGGCTGGCCGAGCACCACTTCGTGCCGTACGGGACGTGCCCGTCGGCCGTCACCCTCGCCGCCCTGCTGCTCGGCCGCACCAGCCGTATCCGGGTCGGCACAGCGGTGAGCGTACTGCCCACCGTCCACCCGGTGGCGCTCGGCGAGCAGGCCGCGCTGCTGCACATGACCTCCGGCGGCCGCTTCTCGCTGGGCGTGGGCCGCGGCGGTCCCTGGGTCGACCTGGAGGTCTTCGGCGCGGGCCTGGAGGCGTACGAGAAGGGGTTCCCCGAATCACTCGATCTGCTGGTGCGCTGGTTGCGCGAGCCGTCCGTGGAGGCCCGCGGCGAGCGGTTCTCCTTCCGCGAGGTCCCCGTCGTCCCCCGGCCCTCGGAGGCACTGAGCTGCTCCCCCGGTCCCGAGGTCGTGGTCGCCTGCACCTCACCGGCGAGCGTGCGGCTGGCCGCCGAGCGGGGACTGCCGATGCTCCTCGGCATGCACATCGGTGACGAGGAGAAGGCCGAAATGGTGACCCTGTGGCGGCAGTACGCGCGTGTGGCGGGACGCCCCGCGGACGAGATCCGGACCGCGGCCCATGTGTCCGCCGGCGTCTGCCAGATCGCGGACCGCCGCACCGACGCCGTGGAGACGCTCCTGAAGGCGATGCCGGGCTGGCTGAAGCAGGGACTGGACGCCCATGTGACGGTCGACGGCCGCGCGCGCTCGATGCGGGACCCGCACGCGTACACCGAACTGCTCTGCGGGCTGCACCCGGTGGGCACCCCCCGGCTGTGCGCGGACCGGCTCGCGGCGACCGCGGAGCGGACCGGCATCTCCCGCTTCGCCCTGCTCGTCGAGGGGTCGGGGGATCTGGCGGCCACGGAGGAGAACGTGCGCAGGCTCGGTGCCGAGGTGCTCCCGCACCTCGGCTGAACCTCGCGCGCGGGAAGCTTGCCGCCCCGGTACAGATGCACCTCCCGCGTACGGAGCGGCAAGCAGTGCGGCTTCAAGGCGTCAGCAGTCGCGGAACTCCGGTGACTGGTTCAGCACCTGACTGCGCACCGAGGTGAAGCGTGCCAGCGTGTCGTCCACTGAGGCGTCCAGCGGGAACACCGCCACCCGGTGGCAGTTCTGGAAGGCCAGCCGCACACCGAAGTGCCGCTGCAGCGCGCCGCGTATCGCGTCACTCGCGAGCGCACGCAGCAGCTGGCCACGTGCCTGCTCGTCCGGCGGAGGCGTCTGGTTGTCGGCGAAGTTGCCGCCGTCCACCTTCAGCTGAGCCACCAGGGAGCTGATCATCTCCCATGCGTAGGGCAGGGAGGTCCGGACGCAGTCGACGAATTCAGCTTCGTCGACCTCGCCTCGCTCGGCCTTTTCGAGTAGGGCCGGTGAGACGTCGAGCGACATGGGTTCTCCTCTCGCACCCCCAGAGCGCGGGGGTTGCCGGACAGATGAGGGAACTCGCGATCTCCAACACGCTGAGTACACGCATCGCGACCTCCCGTTTATACGGTAAGCAACGGGCGGTGACGGCACCAGGAGAATGCGCACAAAGTGAACTCCCTCTAGGCACACAATCAGCCACCACCGAACAGGCGTCTTCCAGGGCGAATCGCGTGGACCCACGCCCGTCGAGTAGCGTTGCCGACCATGCGTCTCGTCATTGCCCGCTGCTCCGTCGACTACGCGGGCCGGCTCACCGCCCATCTCCCGTCGGCACCCCGTCTCATCCTGGTGAAGGCGGACGGCAGCGTCTCCATCCACGCGGACGACCGCGCCTACAAGCCCCTCAACTGGATGTCGCCGCCCTGCACGTTGAAGGAGGGCGCGGGCGAGGAGGAGGGCGTCTGGACCGTCATCAACAAGGCGGGCGAGAAACTGATCATCACGATGGAGGAAATCCTCCACGACTCCTCGCACGAGCTCGGCGTGGATCCCGGCCTGATCAAGGACGGCGTGGAAGCGCACCTCCAGGAGCTCCTCGCGGACCGCATCGACACCCTCGGCGAGGGCTACACGCTCATCCGCCGCGAGTACATGACGGCCATCGGCCCCGTCGACATCCTGTGCCGCGACGCCGAGGGCGGCACCGTCGCCATCGAGATCAAGCGCCGCGGTGAGATCGACGGCGTGGAGCAGCTCACCCGCTACCTCGAACTCCTCAACCGGGACCCGCACCTCGCGCCGGTCCGCGGCATCTTCGCCGCCCAGGAGATCAAGCCGCAGGCCCGCGTCCTCGCCACCGACCGCGGCATCGGCTGCACCGTCCTGGACTACGACGCGCTGCGGGGCATCGAGGACGACAAACTGCGCCTGTTCTGACGCCCGCCGACGCCCGCAGGGCGCGCACGGACGAACGACGGAGGGCCGGGTCCGCGGACGGACCCGGCCCTCCGTGCCGTTCCCTGCCTCAGATCACCCCGCCGCTCGGGAACCCGGCGTCGCCGTCCCCCGGCACACCCGCGGAACCGCTCACCGGGGCGCCGACGGTGGCGCTGCTCACCGGGGCGCCGGAGGCGGGACCGCTCGCGGTGTCCGAGGTGGACGGCGACATCGACGGGGAGGTGCTGTCCGAGGGCGTGGCCGACGGAGTCGACGACTTCGTCGGGGAAGAACTCGCGGACGGCTTCGACGAGTGCGTCGGCGGCTTGGTCGTGGGCGATTTCGAGGGTGACTTGGACGGCGACTTCGAGGGTCCGGCGCCCGACCCGTGCGTGCCGCTCGGGTCGTCCGACGGCTTCCCGTCGGCCGGCGGCGTCGGGTCGTCCGAGGTCCCGTACGTGCCGTCGGGACCGGGATCGGTCGGTGTGCTCACCGCGCCGGAAGCGCTCCCGCCGTCGTTGCCGCCCTTCTTCGCCGTGTCCGCGCCGGCGTCGTCGTCGGAACTCTGGGTCACCGAGGGGTTCACGCCGACCTTCTCGGACGGGGTGTCGCTGTTGTTGTCCGAGGTCGCGCCGAGGGTCACCACCGTGCCGAGCACGGCCACCAGGAGCGCGCCCGCGCCCGCCGCGACCAGATTGCGCCGGGCACCGCTCACGAGTCGGCCGCCGAGCCCGACGCGCTTGTCGGGACCCGGCTGCGGCCGGTGACCGATCAGCGTCGAGGTATCGCCGTACGGATCGGACAGCGCCACCGCGGGGAACGCGGCGGGCACCCCGCCGGGCGGCCGGGGCGACTCCTCGTGGCGCGCGTCGGGCACCTCCTCGGCCGCCGTCACCCCCAGGACGGGCAGCACCTCGCCCGAGCGGTCGGCGACCAGGGCGAGGGCACGGCGGCCCGCCACGGTGCCCCGCTTGTCCGCGAGGACGCCGCGCAGCCCGATGGAGGCCTCCAGCTCGGCGCGGGCCCGGTCCAGCTGGCCGCCGCAGAGCGCGAGGATGCCCAACTCGTGGTGGAAGTAGGCTTGTTCACCGACCTCTCCGGAGAGCTGGGCGGCTTCGGCACCGGCTCGCAGGGCCCGCTCCCAGGCGCTCCAGTGCAGCCCGGCGGCGAACGCGGGCGCGGCCGTACGGGCCAGCAGCACCGCGGGGTTCTCGTCCCCCTCTTCGGCCGGGGCCGTGCTGAGCGGGACCAGCACCCCGAGCGCGGCGAGCACGGCGTCGGCCTCGGCGCAGACCCGCTCCGGGGTGACCGAGGGGTGGCCGGCCCACCAGGTGTAGTGCTGGGCCGCGGCACGGGCCTGCTCGTCGATGTCGTCGGCGTATCCGGCGGTCTCCAGCTGGGCCTGCACACCGGCGGCGAGCCGGTAGCGGGGGCCGACCGGGGAGACCAGCGAGCAGCTCGCCAGTTCGGCGAGCGCGGCGTCGGCGTGGGTGTCGCCCATGAGGGCGGGCAGGTGCGCCTGGTGCGGCACCTCGCCCCCCAGGGCGACGGCGAAGCGCAGGGTGGCGCGGGCCGACTCGCTGAGCCGGGACGCGAGCAGTGAGGCGGGTGCGGCGCCCTCGCCGAGCGAGGGCAGCGGTATCGCGGTACCGCCGTCGTCGCCGTCGCCGTCGCCGTCCGGGGCCGCGTCGGGCGGGGTGTCCTCGAAGTAGCCGTACGCGTCGAAGGCGCTCGGATCGGCGCTCAGCTGGTCGCGCTGCCGCAGCAGGGCACCGGCCTGCATGAAGCGCAGGGGAAGTCCCTCGGACTCGAACCAGAGGTCGCCCGCCCAGTTCGACTCCTCCTCGGTGAGCGGGCGTCCGACGGCCCGCTCCAGCAGTTCCAGACCGCCGGCCCGCCCGAGACCGCCGAGGTCCACCTCTTCGAGGACGGAGTCGGCGGAGGACGCGGGGACGTCGGGGGTGGTGGCGACGAGGAAGGCGCACTCGGGTGTGGCGTCGAGGAGCTCCTCCAGCGCGGCGCCGCCGATCTCCGCGTCGTCGAGGACGACGACCGCGCCGATGGTGTGGACGAGTTCGCCGAGCTCTTCCTGTGGCAGCCGGTGCAGCGGCGCGCGGTACACGGCGGCGAAGAGGTCGTGCAGGAGGTCGTTCGCACCGCGCCGGTAGCCGGAGAGGCGGACGACGCCGTCGGGCGCGAGGTCCGCGCAGTCCTCGGCGACGGCGTCGAGCAGGCTGGTGCGGCCGGAGCCGGCGGGGCCGGTGAGGCGCACGGAGCGTCCGCGGGCCAGCAGGCGGACCAGCTTTTCGCGTTCCTCCTGGCGCTCCAGGAGAGGCAGCCGGGGCTGGGCCGGGCCCGCCGGTACGGGCGGCTGGGCCGCACGGCCCAGTTCGGCGCGTTCCGCGGCGGTGAACTTGACCGGGCGCTGCGGACGCTCGTCGGGCGGGCAGGTCTTTATCTCGCTGCCGTCGACGGGATTGACGGTGAGCAGGAAGTCGCCCGAGACCAGCTGGACCGTACGGACCAGTGCGGGTGTGTGCTGGCTCAGGTCCGCGGCGAGCGGGTCGCGCGGCGGGCGCGGGCGAGGCGCCCGACCGTCGTCGCCATGGACGTACTCCTCGGGTCCCCGGGTGTTCGGGTCCATGTTCCAAGCCCCCCAAAAGCGTCGTGTGCCGAGCCCCTCCCGGCCGTGCACCGCGCTGTCGCTTCTGGTCCGGTGCCCGCTCTCAGGGTTTCGGGCGGCGGGCAGCCGAACCCTAAACCTTCGCACAGTATCCAGGAACAGCCGGGGTACCGCGCGGCCCGAGACGTCACAGCTTCATGAGGATTGTGCGCGTCGTACGTTTCGTACGCCGCTCAGGTGGTACGTCGCCCGGGGCGTGCGCGCGGGGGCCCGCACGCCGGGGCGCGCCCGGGCCGCGGAGGGAACCGCCGCCGGTCACACCCGGGGCAGGGACTCGACCCCGATGCCGCCCTCGATCGCGAGGATCCGGTGCAGCCGGGTGGCCACCAGCAGACGCTGCATCTGCGGTGGCACGCCGCGCAGCACGAGCCGGCGGCCGCACCGCCCGGCCCGCCGGTGGGCGCCCATGATGACACCGAGTCCGGTGGCGTCCCAGGAGTCCAGCCCGGACAGGTCCAGCACCAGGTCGCCGGTTCCGTCGTCGACGGCCGAGTGCAGGACCGTACGGGCGTCCGCCGCGCTGCGTACGTCGAGGCGGCCCCCGACGACCACCTCGGCGTGGTCGCCCCTGATGTACATATGCGCTCCCCGGGAGTGCGTCTCGTACGCTGCGTCAGCCTGCGTCTTCCGTGTGCACCGTCTGACTGCCCTGAGGGCTCAGAGGTTGCCGTCTGTAAGCGAACCGATACCGAATTCACCTCATGGGGTGATGCTCCAGAGGCGCACGCGGTTTCAGTGCTTGTAGAAGCCCTGCCCGCTCTTGCGCCCGATGTCACCGGCGTCAACCATCCGGCGCATCAGCTCCGGCGGGGCGAACTTCTCGTCCTGGGTCTCGGTGTAGATGTTTCCGGTGGCGTGGAGCAGGATGTCGACGCCGGTCAGATCGGCCGTGGCGAGCGGACCCATGGCGTGTCCGAAGCCCAGCTTGCAGGCGAGGTCGATGTCCTCGGCGCTCGCCACGCCGGACTCGTACAGCTTGGTGGCCTCGACCACGAGAGCCGAGATCAGACGGGTCGTCACGAAGCCGGCCACATCACGGTTGACGACGATGCAGGTCTTGCCGACGGACTCTGGCGAACTCCTTCGCGGTGGCGAGGGTCTCGTCGCTCGTCTTGTAACCGCGCACCAGTTCGCACAGCTGCATCATCGGCACCGGCGAGAAGAAGTGGACACCGACGACCCGCTCCGGGTGCTCGGTGGCCGCCGCGATCTTGGTGATCGGGATCGCGGAGGTGTTGGAGGCGAGGACGGCGTCCGGGCGGACGATCTTGTCCAGGGTCCGGAAGATCTCGTGCTTGACCTCGAGCTTCTCGAAGACCGCCTCGACCACGACGTCCGCGTCGGCGGCGGCGTCGAGGTCGGTCGTCGGGGTGATCCGGGCGAGCGCGGCGTCGGCGTCGTGCGCCTCCAGCTTCCCCTTGCTCACGAACCTGTCGTAGGAGGCCTTGATACCGTCCGTGCCACGCTTCAGCGCCTCGTCGGTGACGTCGCGCAGAACGACGTCCCAGCCCGCCTGCGCGGACACCTGGGCGATGCCGGACCCCATCAGGCCGGCTCCGATGACGGCGAGCTTACGTGCCACTGTGCGACTCCCCTGACGCGCTGTAAATGTCTGCCTCTGGGCGGACCCTAGCGCCCGTGAGGGCCCGTGTGACCGGTAAGTAATGCGCGTCACGTCTCATCTGACGGACATCACACCGGATGGCTCACCCCGCCTCGCGCATCCCGCAGTTGGGCGCCTTCCCGCCCAACAGGTCCCGGCTCCGGCGGGGAAGGACGACCGTCCCGCGGAGCGCTTCGTCCGCATTCCGGCCGGCCTTCACCTCGCCGCCCACCGCCCGCCGGACGGTCCGGCGGCGGGTCCGGCGAGCGCCTCCTCGGCCCACCGCGCCGCCCGGTGGCCTCGCGCCCCTCGCCGGCACGGTCCCGCCGCGCCCTCCGTGACGACGGGCACACCTGCCTTCCCCAGGGCCGGGGCCTAACTACGCTGACCCCATGGTCAATCTGACGCGCATCTACACCAGGACCGGCGACCAGGGCACCACCGCCCTCGGGGACATGAGCCGGGTCCCCAAGACGGATCTGCGGATCTCGGCGTACGCGGACGCCAACGAGGCGAACGCGGTGCTCGGTACGGCGATCGCGCTCGGCGGGCTCGGCGAGGACGTCGTCACCGTCCTCACCCGGGTGCAGAACGACCTGTTCGACGTCGGCGCCGACCTGTCGACCCCCGTCGTCGAGAACCCCGCCTACCCGCCGCTGCGCGTCGAGCAGTTCTACATCGACCGGCTGGAGGCGGACTGCGACCGCTTCAACGACGAACTGGAGAAGCTCCGCTCCTTCATCCTGCCCGGCGGCTCACCCGGAGCGGCGCTGCTGCACCAGGCGTGCACGGTGGTGCGGCGGGCCGAGCGCTCGACCTGGGCCGCCCTGGAGGTGCACGGCGACCTCATGAACCCGCTGACGGCCACCTACCTCAACCGCCTCTCCGACCTGCTCTTCATCCTGGCCCGGACCGCCAACAAGGCGACCGGCGACGTCCTGTGGGTACCCGGCGGGGAGCGCTGACGCGCTCCGGTCCGACGAAGCGGCTTGGGCCCGGTGGCTGACCACCGGGCCCAAGCCGCTTTTCCGTGGCGGGAGTTGGGCTCCGGCGCGACACCATGGTCACTGGTCCAGACCTATTGACCTATGGTCCAGACCTTTCTATCCTCACCGCACTGCGCTCAGTCATGCCCACGACACCCCCGAGGAGAGGCATCATGCGCTTCCGGCACAGAGCCCGACAGAAAACCCTGGCAGGTCTCACCACCCTGCTCCTCCCCCTCGCCGCCCTCGTCGGCCTCGCGAGCCCCGCCTCCGCGGCCGGCTCCGCCACCGCCACCTACACCAAGACCCAGGACTGGGGTACGGGCTTCGGTGGCCAGTGGACCGTCAAGAACACCGGCACCACGGCCCTGAGCTCCTGGACGATCCAGTGGGACTTCCCCTCCGGCACGTCCGTCACCTCGGCCTGGGACGCCGACGTCACCAACTCCGGCACCCACTGGACCGCCAAGAACAAGTCGTACAACGGCACCCTCGCGGCGGGCGCCTCCGTCACCTTCGGCTTCAACGGTGCAGGCTCCGGCTCCCCCTCCAACTGCACCCTCAACGGCGGCAGTTGTGACGGAGGGACCACCGTCCCCGGCGACAACCCGCCCTCGGCGCCCGGCACCCCCACCACCTCCGCCCTCACCGACACCTCGGTGAAGCTGTCCTGGAGCGCGGCCACCGACGACAACGGCGTCAAGAACTACGACGTCCTGCGCGGCGGCGCCAAAGTCGCCACCGTGACCGGTACGACCTACACGGACACCGGCCTGACCGCCGGCACCGACTACTCGTACACCGTCCAGGCCCGTGACACCGCCGACCAGACCGGCCCGGTCAGCGGCGCGGTCTCGGTGCACACCACCGGTGGCACCACCACCCCGCCGCCCACCGGCAAGGCCGTCAAGCTCGGCTACTTCACCGAGTGGGGCATCTACGGCCGCAACTACAACGTCAAGAACCTGGTGACGTCCGGCTCGGCCGCCAAGATCACACACATCAACTACGCCTTCGGCAACGTCACCAACGGGCAGTGCGCGATCGGCGACTCCTACGCCGACTACGACAAGGCCTTCACCGCCGACCAGTCGGTCAGCGGCGTCGCCGACACCTGGGACCAGCCGCTGCGCGGCAACTTCAACCAGCTGCGCGAGCTGAAGGCCAAGTACCCGAACATCAAGATCCTGTGGTCCTTCGGCGGCTGGACCTGGTCCGGCGGCTTCGCCCAGGCGGCGGCCAACCCGACCGCCTTCGCGAACTCCTGCTACAACCTGGTCGAGGACCCGCGCTGGGCCGACGTCTTCGACGGCATCGACATCGACTGGGAGTACCCGAACGCCTGCGGTCTGTCCTGTGACACCAGCGGCGCCGCAGCCTACAAGAACCTGATGCAGGCCCTGCGCGCCAAGTTCGGGACGAGCAACCTGGTCACCGCGGCCACCACCGCCGACGGCACCTCCGGCGGCAAGATCGACGCCGCCGACTACGCGGGCGCCTCGCAGTACGTCGACTGGTACAACGTGATGTCGTACGACTTCTTCGGCGCGTTCAACGCCCAGGGGCCGACCGCCCCGCACTCCCCGCTCACCTCGTACAGCGGCATTCCCACGCCCGGCTTCACCACGGCCGACGCGATCGCCAAGTTCAAGGCGAAGGGCGTGCCCGCGAGCAAGCTGCTCATCGGTATCGGCTTCTACGGCCGCGGCTGGACGGGTGTCACCCAGGTCGCGCCGGGCGGCACGGCGACCGGTCCCGCGGCGGGAACCTATGAGCAGGGCATCGAGGACTACAAGGTCCTCAAGACGTCCTGCCCCTCCACCGGCACCGTCGCCGGCACGGCGTACGCCTTCTGCGGCAACAACTGGTGGTCGTACGACACCCCGGCCACCATCGGCTCGAAGATGTCGTGGGCCAAGGGCCAGGGCCTCGGCGGCGCGTTCTTCTGGGAGTTCAGCGGCGACACCAGCAACGGTGAGCTGGTGAGCGCCCTCAGCGGCGGACTGTCGTAAACCCTTACGAAGGACTCAGGCGACGTTGACGCGCTGACCGGGCGGGGCTGCCTCCAGCCACGCGAGGAAACCGGTCAGCGCGTCCTCGCTCATCGCCAGTTCCAGCCGGGTGCCGCGGTGCACACAGGCCAGGATGATCGCGTCGGAGAGCAGCGCGAGCTCCTCCTCACCGTCCGGAGCGCGCCGGCCCGCCACCTCGATCGCCGAACGCTCCAGCGTCCGGCGCGGGCGGGGTGAGTACGAGAAGACCCGGTACCACTCGATGCGGTCGCCGTTGTAGCGGGCGACGCCGTAGCCCCAGCCCTTGCCGCTGGTGTCGCTCTTCTCGGGCACGTCCCAGCGCAGGCTGCAGTCGAAGGTGCCGCCGGAACGCTGGATGAGCCGGCGGCGGAGGCCGAAGACGAACAGCCCCACCACCACGAGGGCCACTACCAATCCGCACACAGTCAGAGCGAGGACCATCGACACCGACCTCCTCGTCTCCTAGGTAACGGAAAAGAAAAAACCTCCGCATTCGCCTCAGCCGCGGCCGGGGCCGGAAGATTCCGGTCCCAGCCGCGGCTGAGGCAAAGCATCACACGACACTCCCCCAGTACCCTAAGGGCCCGGGAGGTGCCGCCAGGTCAGCGCGCCGACACCGCCCGGAGTCGGACATCCGCCCGACGCTCGGCGGAGGCATCACCCTCCGCCTTGGCGCGCTCGAGCTCCCGCTCCACGCGCTGGACGTCGATCTCGTCCGACAGCTCGGCGATCTCGGCCAGCAGCGACAGCTTGTTGTCCGCGAACGAGATGAAACCGCCGTGCACCGCGGCGACGACCGTTCCACCCTCACTCGTACGGATGGTCACCGGGCCCGACTCCAGCACACCGAGAAGCGGCTGGTGACCGGGCATGACGCCGATGTCGCCGGACGTGGTACGCGCGACGACCAGGGTGGCCTCGCCGGACCAGACACTGCGGTCCGCGGCGACGAGCTCGACATGCAGCTCAGCAGCCAAGGTGGGCTCCTCGGGTCACCACCCGGCCGTTGCCGCCGGGTGTTGGGTCAAAGTCTAATGGGCGTACGGAGGGGGACGGGACACACCCCGCGAGGTGCGGCCCCGCCCCCCTCACTCATGAACACGAGGTTCAGGAGACGCCGAGCTCCTTGGCGTTGGCCTTCAGGTCCTCGATACCACCGCAGAGGAAGAACGCCTGCTCGGGGAAGTGGTCGTACTCACCGTCGATGATCGCGTTGAAGGCCGCGATCGACTCGTCCAGCGGGACGTCCGACCCGTCGACGCCGGTGAACTGCTTGGCGACGTGGGTGTTCTGGGACAGGAAGCGCTCCACGCGACGGGCACGGTGGACGGTGAGCTTGTCCTCCTCGCCCAGCTCGTCGATACCGAGGATCGCGATGATGTCCTGGAGGTCCTTGTACTTCTGGAGGACCGACTTCACCCGCATGGCGGCGGCGTAGTGGTCCGCCGCGATGTAGCGCGGGTCCAGGATGCGGGACGTGGAGTCCAGCGGGTCCACGGCCGGGTAGATGCCCTTCTCGGAGATCGGACGGGAGAGAACCGTCGTCGCGTCGAGGTGGGCGAACGTGGTGGCCGGGGCCGGGTCGGTCAGGTCGTCCGCGGGGACGTAGATCGCCTGCATCGAGGTGATCGAGTGACCGCGGGTCGAGGTGATGCGCTCCTGGAGGAGACCCATCTCGTCGGCCAGGTTCGGCTGGTAGCCCACCGCGGAGGGCATGCGGCCGAGCAGGGTCGAGACCTCGGAACCGGCCTGCGTGAAGCGGAAGATGTTGTCGATGAAGAACAGCACGTCCTGCTTCTGCACATCGCGGAAGTACTCCGCCATGGTCAGACCCGCGAGGGCCACGCGCAGACGGGTGCCCGGGGGCTCGTCCATCTGGCCGAAGACAAGGGCGGTCTTGTCGATGACGCCCGAGTCCGACATCTCCTCGATGAGGTCGTTGCCCTCACGGGTGCGCTCGCCGACACCGGCGAACACGGAGACACCGTCGTGGTTGTTGGCGACGCGGTAGATCATCTCCTGGATGAGCACCGTCTTGCCGACACCGGCACCACCGAACAGACCGATCTTTCCACCCTTGACGTACGGGGTGAGAAGGTCGATGACCTTGACGCCGGTCTCGAACATCTCGGTCTTCGACTCGAGCTCGTCGAAGCGCGGGGCCTTGCGGTGGATGGACCAGCGCTCGCCCGAGTACTTCTCGTCGACGTTCAGCACCTCACCGAGGGTGTTGAACACCTTGCCCTTGGTGAAGTCGCCGACCGGGACCGTGATGCCGGTACCGCTGTCGGTGACCGGGGCCTGGCGGACCAGACCGTCGGTGGGCTGCATCGAGATCGTGCGGACCAGACCGTCGCCCAGGTGCTGGGCGACCTCGAGGGTCAGCGTCTTCTTCTCGCCGGCGTTGGCCGGGTCGGCCACCTCGACGTGAAGGGCGTTGTAGATGTCCGGCATCGCGTCGACGGGGAACTCCACGTCGACGACCGGGCCGATGACCCGGGCGACGCGGCCCGTGGCAACGGCCGTCTCAGAAGTCGTCGTCATTACTTGTCACTCCCCGCGGTCGCGTCGGCAAGGGCTGCGGAGCCGCCGACGATCTCGCTGATTTCCTGGGTGATTTCGGCCTGGCGGGCCGCATTGGCAAGGCGGGAGAGCGTGGTGATCAGGTCTCCCGCGTTGTCGGTCGCCGACTTCATCGCGCGGCGCGTGGCGGCGTGCTTGGAGGCAGCCGACTGGAGCAGCGCGTTGTAGATACGGCTCTCGACGTAGCGCGGCAGCAGGGCGTCGAGGACGTCCTCCGCCGATGGCTCGAACTCGTACAGCGGAAGGATCTCGCCCGTGCTGGACGACTCCTCCGCCACCTCTTCGAGGCGCAGCGGAAGCAGCCGGCTGTCGATCGCCGTCTGCGTCATCATCGAGACGAACTCGGTGTAGACGATGTGGAGTTCGTCCACGCCGCCGTCCGCCGTCTCCTTCTCGATGGCCTCGATGAGCGGACCCGCGACCTTCTTCGCGTCCGCGTAGGTGGGCTCGTCGGTGAATCCCGACCACGACTCCGCGACCTTGCGCTCGCGGAAGTTGTAGTGGGCGAGACCGCGGCGGCCGACGATGTACGTGTCGACCTGCTTGCCCTCGGCCTCGAGACGGGCGGTCAGCAGCTCCGCCGCCTTGATGGCGTTGGAGTTGAAGGCGCCGGCCAGTCCGCGGTCGCTCGTGAGGAGCAGCACCGCGGAACGGGTCGCCGTCTCCGCCTCCGTGGTCAGCGGGTGTTTGGTGTTCGACCCGGTACCGACCGCCGTGACCGCGCGGGTGAGCTCGGTCGCGTACGGCGCGGAGGCCGCCACCTTGCGCTGCGCCTTGACGACGCGCGAGGCGGCGATCATCTCCATCGCCTTGGTGATCTTCTTGGTCGCGGTGACGGATCGGATGCGACGCTTGTAGACCCGGAGCTGGGCTCCCATGAGTCAGGTCCCTTCCTTACGTCACTTGGCGGCGGCCGGAGCGTCCTCGCCGAGAAGCTTCCCGTCCGAGGTCTCGAACTGCTTCTTGAAGTCCGCGATGGCGTCGGCGACGGCGGTGAGCGTGTCGTCCGACATCTTGCCGCCCTCCTTGATGGAGGTCATGAGGCCCTGCTCCTTGCGGTGCAGGAACTCCAGGAGCTCCTTCTCGAAGCGGCGGACGTCGGTGACCGGCACGTCGTCCATCTTGCCGGTGGTACCGGCCCACACGGAGACGACCTGGTCCTCGGTCGGCATCGGCTGGTACTGCGGCTGCTTGAGCAGCTCGACCAGACGCTGACCGCGCTCCAGCTGCGACTTCGACGCGGCGTCCAGGTCGGAACCGAAGGCGGCGAACGCCTCCAGCTCGCGGTACTGGGCGAGGTCGAGACGGAGCCGGCCTGAGACCTGCTTCATCGCCTTGTGCTGGGCGGAGCCACCGACGCGGGAGACCGAGATACCGACGTTCAGGGCCGGACGCTGACCGGCGTTGAACAGGTCGGACTCCAGGAAGCACTGGCCGTCGGTGATGGAGATGACGTTGGTCGGGATGAACGCCGACACGTCGTTCGCCTTGGTCTCGACGATCGGCAGGCCCGTCATCGAACCGGCGCCCATCTCGTCGGAGAGCTTCGCGCAGCGCTCCAGGAGACGGGAGTGCAGGTAGAAGACGTCGCCGGGGTAGGCCTCGCGCCCCGGCGGGCGGCGCAGCAGCAGGGACACGGCGCGGTAGGCGTCGGCCTGCTTCGAGAGGTCGTCGAAGATGATGAGGACGTGCTTGCCGTCGTACATCCAGTGCTGGCCGATGGCCGAACCGGTGTACGGCGCCAGGTACTTGAAGCCGGCCGGGTCGGACGCCGGGGCGGCGACGATGGTCGTGTACTCGAGCGCGCCGGCCTCTTCCAGGGCACCTCGCACGGAGGCGATGGTGGAGCCCTTCTGACCGATGGCGACGTAGATGCAGCGGACCTGCTTCTTCGGGTCGCCCGAGCGCCAGTTGTCGCGCTGGTTGATGATCGTGTCGACGGCCAGGGCGGTCTTGCCGGTCTGGCGGTCGCCGATGATCAGCTGACGCTGGCCGCGGCCGACCGGGGTCATCGCGTCGACGGCCTTGTAGCCGGTCTCCATCGGCTCGTGGACCGACTTGCGGTCCATGACCGTGGGGGCCTGCAGCTCGAGGGCGCGGCGGCCGACGGTCTCGATCTCGCCGAGGCCGTCGATCGGGTTGCCGAGCGGGTCGACGACGCGGCCGAGGTAGCCCTCGCCCACGGCGACGGACAGCACCTCACCGGTGCGGTGCACCGGCTGGCCCTCTTCGATGCCGCTGAACTCGCCGAGGACGACCGCACCGATCTCGCGCTCTTCCAGGTTCAGCGCGAGACCGAGGGTCCCGTCCTCGAACTTCAGCAGCTCGTTCGCCATGGCCGAGGGAAGACCCTCGATCTTGGCGATACCGTCGCCGGCGACGGTGACCGTACCGACCTCCTCGCGCGAGGCCGCGTCCGGCTGGTACGACTGGACAAAGTTCTCCAGCGCGTCCCGGATCTCCTCCGGCCGGATCGTGAGCTCCGCCATCTGGGTTCCCTGCTCTCCTTGTTGGGCCCGAAGTGTTCTTGGGGGTCTGGGGTCAGCCCCCAGGAATCCTCTGCACGGCCCAACCAGGGCCGTAAGTACAACGTGTTGCGTATATGGAGTTGCTGCTAGCCGGCCATGCGGCGGCCGGCGTCGTCGAGCCGGTCCGCGATCGCGCCGTTGATGATCTCGTCACCGACCTGCACCCGGATCCCGCCGAGGACCTCGGGGTCCACGTCGAGGTTGAGGTGCATCGAGTGCCCGTAGAGCCTCGCCAGCGCGGCGCCGAGGCGCTGCTTCTGGCCGTCGCTCAGCGGGACCGCCGAGGTGACGACGGCGACCATGCGGTCCCGGCGCTCGGCGGCGAGCTTGGACAGGGACTCGAGTCCCGCCTCCAGGCTACGTCCACGCGGCGCGGTCACAAGGCGCGTCACCAGACGCTCGGTGGTCGCGTCCGCACGGCCGCCGAGCAGGCTGCGCAGCAGCTCGCTCTTGGCCGCCTTCGACGCGGCGCGGTCGGTCAGCGCGGCACGAAGCCCGGTGTTGGAGGAGACGATCCGGCCGAACCGGAACAGCTCGTCCTCGACGTCGTCGAGCCTGTTCGCCCGCTGGGCAGCCGTGAGGTCGGCGATGTTCGCCAGCTCCTCCAGCGTGTCCACCAGGTTGCGCGACTGCGACCAGCGCGAGCGCACCAGGCCGGCCACCAGGTCCGCGGCGGGGCCGCCGACCTGCCCGCCCAGCAGGCGCTGGGCCAGCTCGGCCTTGGCCTCACCGGGCTGCGCCGGGTCGGTCAGGACCCGACGCAGCGACACCTCGCGGTCGAGCAGTGCGGTGACACCGGCCAGCTCGTCGCCGAGCCGGGCCGCGTCCACGGACGTCGAGTCCGTCAGCGCGTCGAGACGCTCACGGGCTGCAGCGAATGCCTCGCGGCTCGCTCCGTGCGCTGTCATCGAGTCGCCTCGGCCTTCGCAGCGGCCTCGTCGAGGCCGTCGAGGAAGCGGTCGATGACGCGGCTCTGCCGGGCGTGGTCCTCGAGGGACTCGCCGACGAGCTTGCCGGCCAGGTCGGTGGCGAGCTTGCCCACGTCCTGACGCAGCGCCTGCGACGCGGCCTTGCGGTCCGCCTCGATCTGCGAGTGACCGGCGGCGATGATCTCCTCACGCTGCCGCTGGCCTTCCGCACGCATCTCGGCGATGAGCGTGGCGCCCTGCTCCTGCGCCTCCTGGCGCAGCCGCGCGGCCTCGTGCCGGGCTTCGGCGAGCTGGGCCTTGTACTGCTCCAGCACGCTCTGGGCCTCGGTCTGAGCGGCCTCGGCCTTCTCGATACCGCCCTCGATGGCCTCGCGGCGCTCGTCCAGAACCTTGTTGATGTTCGGAAGGAGCTTCTTGGCGAGGAAGCCGAAGACGATGACGAAGGCGATCAGGCCGATGACAAGCTCAGGGATCGGCGGGATGAGCGGGTTCTCCTGCTCGGCCGCCAGAATGAGCAGCTGGCTCATATCAGTGCCTTTCGTCTAGTGGGCTGACGTGAATCCGACGTCACACGCCGTAGACGAACGGCATGACCAGACCGATGAGGGCGAGCGCCTCACAGAAGGCGAAGCCGAGGATCTGGTTGGCGCGGATCAGACCGGCGGCCTCAGGCTGACGGGCGAGCGCCTGGGTGCCGTTACCGAAGATGATGCCGACGCCGACGCCGGGGCCGATGGCCGCGAGGCCGTAACCGATCGAGCCGAGCGAGCCGGAGACAGCGGCAAGGGTCTGGGACATGCCAGTTCTTCCTTTTCTTTACGGACCGGTGGGGGTTGGCCACCGGACGACTGCGGGGTCGAGAGGGGAGGCGCTCAGTGGTGCTCGGCCAGCGCGCCCTGGATGAAGGAGCAGGTCAGCAGCACGAACACGTACGCCTGCAGGGCCTGGATGAACAGCTCGAAGGCCGTCATGACGAGGACCATGATGAACGAGACGCCCGCGTAGGCGATCCCGATGCCGTTGAGCAGGTACCAGCTCGCGATCGTGAACAGCAGCAGCAGCGTGTGGCCGGCGAACATGTTCGCGAAGAGTCGCACCGCGTGCGTGAAGGGCCTGACGATCAGGTTCGAGAAGAACTCGATGAGCATGGCCAGCGGCAGCACGGGGCCGAGCGACTTGTCGTATCCCGTGAAGTTCTTGAAGGCGCCGACGAAGCCGTGCCGCTTGAAGGTCAGCGAGACCCACAGGACGTAGACGATCAGGGCGAGTACCAAGGGGTACGAGATGATCGACGTGACCGGGAACTGGGCGATCGGCACGATCGACCAGAGGTTCATCATCCAGACGAAGAAGAAGAGCGAGACGACGAGCGGTACGTACTTCTCGCCTTCCTTCTTGCCGAGGGTCTCGTAGACGATGCCGCGCCGGACGAAGTCGTACCCCGTCTCGGCGACCATCTGGAGCTTGCCCGGGACGACCTTCGGCTTGCGGAAGGCCGCCCAGAAGAAGCCGACGATGATGATCGAGCCGAGCAGCGCCAGCAGCATCGTCTTGTTGAAGTACAAGTTGCTGTCCCCGTCGCCCAAGAGGGGCTTGAACAGGAACGAGTGCAGGCCGGGAGCCGGGAAGCCACAGCCGTCGAAGATGTGGCAGTCGGTCTCGAAGGCGAGCACCTGCGTCGGGTCAGCACTCACCGCGGGCTCCTTCAGCGTGGCGCATAGGTACGGCAACCTCGTTGTGTCGGCGCGGCGCACAGCCGCGGTTCGGCACTGGACTGGTGTTACGGATGGGGGGGCGGCTGTGGGGCATCAAGCCTCGCGATTGAGCAGGCGTCAGCTCAGATGCCCGCGCCCGCGATGCCGCAGTTGGCACCGGACGATAGCAGGATCTCCTACAGGCACTTTTCCCGGCCCTACCCCTCACGACGAGTGCCCCGTTTTTTCGGGCTTGTCGCCCTTCGCGGAGTCGGGTTCGACGTAGAGGATCCTGGCCTTCATCTGGGCACGGGCCTGTGCGCCGATCCACGCGAGCGTGGCGGCGACCAGGGTGATCGCGAAGGCCTTGGGGTTGAACAGCGTCGTGTTCTTGAACGCGGCGACGAAGATGAACAGCAGAAGAATCTGTGCCGTGTAGAGCAGCAGGCCCATCGCCTGGAACAGGTGCGGAAGCGATTTCGCGGTGCGCTGCAGAACGTAGAGCCCGATCCCCATGAACAGGATCACGACCAGCGTCGCGACGACCGCCCCGAGCGCTCCCTTGCCACCCGCGACCACGCCGCTGACCACGGCGGCGATCGCGCCGACGGCAACGGTGGGCACGGCGGCCTGAAGGAGGATCCGGGCGTCATTGGACGGCATGGCGGCAGCTCCGCTGGCTCAGGGGGCAGGGTGTCGTCATGGACGAGCGTAGTCCCGGGTCGAGAGAGATCCTCACGCCAAGGGGCCGTCTCAATGCGGCCCTTCAGCTCCAGCCCGGGTTCTCGTGAACCGTATCACAAACTATTTGATGCGGTCTTTACCTAGATGGTGTGCTCGCTGTCACACATGAGAGTGAAACTGCGCGTCTGTGCAAAAACAAGGGCAACTTGTCTGGTATTGCCGCGGTTTGCCATTGGCGGCTCTTGCCGAATTCTTACTTTGCGTCAGCGTGAACTTTCGGCTCCGGGCCGGTCCAGGACCCGCGCGCGGGTGCCAATTGCGGTCGCCCCGTTGACTCCTGAGACTCCGACGACGACCGGGGCGCGCTGCGTCCGGTCGATGTCCTCCCGCGCGGCCTCGGTGCCGGGCGCCGCGGGCTCGCCGACCCCGTCCGCCCCCTCGGCCGCGAGTGCCGAGGCGGCGGCGCGACGACGCCGGTAGCGCGGCGGCACGAGGTGCTCGGCCCAGCGCGGCGCGCGCGGGGTGAAGCGCGGCAGCAGGAGCAGCACCAGCCCGACCGCGCTGAGCGCGGCGATCCCCAGCACGCTCCACATGGCTCCCGAGTTCACCGAGTAGGCGAGGGCGCCGAAGGCGATGAGGGCCGACCAGAAGTACATGATCAGCACGGCCCTGCTGTGCGAGTGGCCGACCTCCAGCAGACGGTGGTGCAGGTGCCCCCGGTCGGCGGCGAACGGCGACTGTCCGCGCCAGGTGCGCCGCACGATGGCGAGCACGAGGTCCGCGGCCGGGATGGCGATGATCGTCAGCGGCAGCAGCAGCGGGATGAAGACGGGCACCGTCTGGTGCACGGTGTTGCGCGGTGAGCCGGTGAAGAGGTTCATCACGTCGGGGTCGATCTGCCCGGTGATGGAGATCGCGCCGGCCGCCAGCACCAGGCCGATCAGCATCGAGCCGGAGTCCCCCATGAAGATCCGCGCCGGGTGCATGTTGTGCGGCAGGAAGCCCAGGCACATGCCCATCAGGATCGCCGCGAACAGCGTGGCCGGGGCCGCGGCCTCGATGCCGTAGCTGTACCAGATCCGGTAGGCGTACAGGAAGAACGCGGCGGAGGCGATGCAGACCATGCCGGCGGCGAGACCGTCGAGGCCGTCGACGAAGTTCACGGCGTTGATCGTGATGACCACCAGCGCCACCGTCAGCAGGGTGCCCTGCCACTGGGTGAGCGCCACCAGGCCGACACCCGGGATCGGCAGCCACAGGATCGTCAGACCCTGCATGACCATCACGCCCGCGGCGATCATCTGACCGCCCAGCTTGATCAGGGCGTCGATCTCGAACTTGTCGTCCAGTACGCCGATCAGCCAGATCAGCGCCGCTCCGGAGAGCAGCGCCCGCGGTTCGTTGGAGTTCGAGAAGACCGCGTTGAGGTTCGTCAGATGGTCGGCGACCAGCAGACCGGCGCACAGACCGAAGAACATCGCGATGCCGCCGAGCCGCGGCGTGGGTTCCCGGTGCACGTCCCGCGCCCGGATCTGCGGCATGGCTCCGGCCACGATCGCGAACTTCCGTACCGGCCCGGTCAGCAGATACGTCACCGCGGCCGTGACACAGAGCGTCAGCAGATATTCACGCACGGGCTTCCCCACAGGTCTCGCAGGCCATCTCAGCCCCACACCCTAGCGATGCGCGCATACGGTTGGGGACTTCCGGGTAGCGACGATGGTTGCACGAACGGCTGTGCACACGAGTGCGTGTACCCCTCAGAGGTCCGGATAGGGCGGAAATCTTCCGGCGAGCTCCCGTACTTCTTCACGTGCGGTCCTGCTGTCCTTCCCACCCCTCAGCACCGCCGCGAGCACCGCCGCGACCTGCGCCATCTCCACCTCGCCCATGCCCTGCGTGGTCATCGCCGCGGTGCCGAGCCGCAGACCGCGCGTCTCCCCGTAGGGCAGCGCGCAGGTGTCGAGGACCATTCCGGCGGCGGCGAGCCTGCCGCGCGCGGTGCGTCCGTCGAGGCCGAACGGCGCAGGGTCGGCGGTCAGCATGTGCGTGTCGGTGCCGCCCGTGGTCAGGGCGAGACCCTCCGCGGCCAGCCGCCCGGCCAGGGCCCGCGCGTTGGCGACCACCTGATGGGCGTAGGCCGTGAACGCGGGCGTCCCGGCCTCGCCGAACGCGACGGCCTTGGCCGCGATCGTGTGCATCTGCGCGCCGCCCTGGGTGAACGGGAACACGGCACGGTCGACGCGCTCGGCCAGTTCCGCGCCGCACAGGATCATGCCGCCGCGCGGCCCCCGCAGCACCTTGTGCGTCGTCGCGCAGACCACGTCGGCGTACGGCACGGGGCTCGGCGCCGCTCCCCCGGCGACCAGCCCGATGGGATGGGCCGCGTCGGCGATGAGATAGGCGCCCACCTCGTCGGCGATCTCCCGGAAGAGCGCGTAGTCGATGTGCCGCGGATACGAGATGGAGCCGCAGACGACGGCCTTGGGCCGGTGCGCCCGCGCCAGCGCCCGCACCTGCGCGTAGTCGATCCGCCCGGACTCCGGCTCCACTCCGTAGCCGACGAAGTCGAACCAGCGGCCGGAGAAGTTCGCGGGCGACCCGTGCGTGAGATGGCCGCCGAAGGGCAGCCCCATGGCGAGCACGGTGTCCCCGGGGCGCAGCAGGGCGGCGTACGCGGCCAGCACCGCGGACGATCCGGAGTGGGACTGCACGTTCGCGTGATCGGCGCCGAAAAGCGCCCTGGCACGCTCTACGGCCACCCGTTCGGCGACGTCCACGATCTCGCACCCGCCGTGGTGCCGGGCGCCGGGATACCCCTCGGCGTACTTGTTGGCGAGCGGCGACCCGAGGGCGGCCAGCACGGCCGGCGAGGTGAAGTTCTCGGCCGCGATCAGCTGCAGCGACGTCGACTGCCGCACCAGCTCCCCGTGCAGGATCTCGGCGAGCTCCGGGTCCTGGCGCCGCAGGACATCCGCTTCCAGCGTGTGTGTGACCGGCATGGTGGTCTCCGGACCTCGGCAGGGGTGCGCCACGTCCTGGGCGGCGAGATGCGCTACGTCCAATGTAGAACCGCGATCCGGGGACCGCCCGGTCTCGGCCCGTCCCCGCCTCCGCGGCCCCCGCGCGGGCCGGGCGGCCGGCCGTGTGCCGGGCCCGTGTCCCGCACCCGTCGTCAGGCGCTCGCCCGTACGCCCGTCAGCGCCGTCACGACCGGGTCGAGCGCCTCGTTGATCTCGTCCCCGATGGACCGGAAGAACGGCAGCGGCGCGCCGTAGGGGTCGTACACCTCGTCCGCCTCCGCCGTGGGGGCCAGCAGCCAGCCGCGCAGGGCCGCGGCGGCCCGCACCAGGGCGCGGGCGCGTTCGACCACGCCGTCCTCCAGCGGGGGCAGCGTCGCGGGGTCTATGGCCCGCACGAGCCGGGTGAACTCCTTCAGCGTGAAGGTGCGCAGTCCGGCCGAGTGGCCCATCGAGATGACCTGGGCGCGGTGGTCGCGGGTGGCCGTCAGGACCAGGTCGGCCCTGATGACGTGGTCGTCGAGGAGCTCGCGGCCGACGAAGCCGGTGGCGTCCGCGCCGAAGTCCGCGAGGACCGTCTCGGCGTTGGCCTCCATGGGCGCGCCCTCGTGCCCCCAGGTGCCCGCGCTCTCCACGATCAGGCCGCCCCACAGGGGGTCGCCGAGGCGGTGCGCGAGGGCATGGCGGGTCAGCCGCTCGGTGATCGGCGAGCGGCACACGTTGCCGGTGCTGACGTGGAGGATGCGGAAGGACCCCCCGGGCACACCGTTGGACCCCGCGCTCCCCATGCCTATGCCACGCATGGGGGTGCCCCCTGGTCGAGGGGGGCCGGGGGCCGGGAGGAGGCGGGGGCGGTCAATTCGCCACCTCGAGGTCGGGTACGACCTTCCGCAACTCCTCGGCCGACAGCGCCCCGGCGCGCAGCAGCAGGGGCACCTTGCCGGTCACGTCCACGATCGAGGAGGGCACGTTGCCGGGGGTCGGGCCGCCGTCCAGGTAGACGGAGACGGAGTCGCCGAGCATGTCCTGCGCGGCGTCGCACGTCTCCGGCGCCGGGTGGCCGGTGAGGTTCGCGGAGGACACGGCCATCGGGCCGACCTCGGTGAGCAGTTCGATGGCGACCGGGTGCAGCGGCATGCGGACGGCCACCGTGCCCCGGGTGTCCCCCAGGTCCCACTGGAGGGACGGCTGGTGACGGGCGACCAGCGTCAGGGCGCCGGGCCAGAACGCGTCGACGAGCTCCCAGGCCATCTCGGAGAAGTCCGTGACGAGCCCGTGCAGGGTGTTCGGGGAGCCGATGAGGACAGGGGTGGGCATGTTGCGGCCGCGGCCCTTGGCGTCGAGCAGATCGGCGACGGCCTCCGAGGTGAACGCGTCGGCACCGATCCCGTAGACCGTGTCCGTCGGGAGGACCACCAGCTCGCCACGGCGGACGGCGGACGCGGCCTCACGCAGACCGGTCGTGCGGTCGGTCGCGTCGTTGGTGTCGTATCGCCGTGCCATTTAGCGGGCCTCCTCGTACACGTACTGCTGGCTGGGGGACGGGATGCGCGTCATCACGGCATCGCCTTGCGGGCGGTCGCGAACCGCGGCCGGTTGTTGAGGTCCGGGTGGTCGGCCGCGTCGGCCCAGCCCCGCTCCTCGGTGAAGATCCACGGCACCTGTCCGCCCTGGGTGTCCGCGTGCTCGACGACGACGACGCCGCCGGGACGCAGCAGCCGGTGCGCGGTGCGCTCGATGCCGCGGATGAGGTCGAGTCCGTCCTCGCCGGAGAACAGGGCGAGTTCGGGATCGTGGTCCCGGGCCTCCGGTGCCACGTACTCCCACTCGGTGAGGGGGATGTACGGCGGGTTGGAGATCACCAGGTCGACCTGTCCGTCGAGGTCGCGGAAGGCCTCCAGGGCGTCTCCCTGGCGCAGGTCGACCCTGGACCCCTCGACGTTCTTGCGCGTCCACCGCAGGGCGTCCTCGGACAGCTCCACGGCGTGCACGCGGGAGCGCGGCACCTCCTGCGCGAGGGCCAGCGCGATCGCGCCCGAGCCGGTGCAGAGGTCGACGATCAGCGGTTCGACGACATCCATGGCGCGTACGGCGTCTATGGCCCAGCCGACCACGGACTCGGTCTCCGGGCGGGGCACGAAGACGCCGGGGCCGACCTGGAGCTCCAGGTAGCGGAAGTAGGCGTGCCCGGTGATGTGCTGGAGCGGCTCGCGGGCCTCCCGGCGCGCGATCACCTCCCAGTAGCGGGCGTCGAAGTCCGCGTCCTTGACGGTGTGCAGCTCGCCCCGCTTCACGCCGTGCACGAAGGCGGCGAGCTCCTCCGCGTCGTTGCGCGGTGAGGGCACGCCGGCGTCGGCCAGCCGCTGGGTGGCCTGGGCCACTTCCGCGAGCAGCACGCCGCGGGGGTTTGGGGGTCGCCCCCCAAGATGTTGCTGCACGCTGGTCCTCCGGGGCTGAGCTGGTGTCGTGAGCTTCTTACGCGGCGGCGAGTTTGGCCGCCGAGTCCGCGTCGACGCAGGCCTGGATCATCGCGTCGAGGTCGCCGTCGAGGACCTGGTCCAAGTTGTACGCCTTGAATCCGACGCGGTGGTCCGAGATGCGGTTCTCCGGGAAGTTGTACGTACGGATCTTCTCGGAGCGGTCGACGGTGCGGACCTGGCTGCGGCGGGCGTCCGCGGCCTCCCGTTCCGCTTCCTCCTGCGCCGCCGCGAGGAGCCTGGAGCGCAGGATACGCATCGCCTGCTCCTTGTTCTGCAGCTGGCTCTTCTCGTTCTGGCAGGAGGCGACGACTCCGGTGGGAATGTGCGTGATGCGCACCGCGGAGTCGGTCGTGTTCACGGACTGGCCGCCGGGTCCCGAGGAGCGGTAGACGTCGATGCGCAGGTCGTTCGCGTGGATCTCGACGTCGACCTCCTCGGCCTCCGGGGTGACCAGCACGCCGGCCGCGGAGGTGTGGATGCGGCCCTGCGACTCGGTGGACGGCACGCGCTGCACGCGGTGCACGCCTCCCTCGTACTTCAGGCGCGCCCAGACGCCCTGCCCGGGCTCGGTGGCACCCTGGCCGCCCTTGGTCTTCACCGCGACCTGGACGTCCTTGTAGCCGCCGAGCTCGGACTCGGTGGAGTCGATGATCTCGGTCTTCCAGCCGACGCGCTCCGCGTAGCGCAGGTACATGCGCAGCAGGTCGCCGGCGAAGAGGGCGGACTCGTCGCCGCCGGCGCCCGCCTTGATCTCCAGGATGACGTCCTTGTCGTCGCTGGGGTCGCGCGGGACCAGCAGCAGCCGGAGCTTCTCGGTGAGCTCCTCGCGCTGCTTCTCCAGCTCCTTGACCTCGGCGGCGAAGTCGGGGTCGTCGGCCGCGAACTCCTTCGCGGTCCCGATGTCGTCCCCGGTCTGCTTCCAGGAGCGGTACGTCGCGACGATCGGGGTCAGCTCGGCGTAGCGCTTGTTCAGCTTGCGCGCGTTGGCCTGGTCGGCGTGGACCGACGGGTCAGCGAGCTTCTTCTCCAGATCGGCGTGCTCACCGATGAGTTCCTCGACCGCCTCGAACATCTCCGGCTCCAATGGGCTGTCCCCCGCTCCGTGACGGGCTCGGGGACGTAGGTACGGCGTGGGGGTCTCCCGGGTCCGGACGGGGCCGGGAGACCGGGGGAAGGGGCTGCACCGCAAAGCGCCGGTCCCGGCGCCCCCGTGCCGGGGACGCCGGAGACCGGCGCTGTGGGCTCGCTACTTCTTGGCAGCGGCGGCCTTGCCGAAGCGGGCCTCGAAGCGGGCCACGCGGCCACCGGTGTCGAGGATCTTCTGCTTGCCCGTGTAGAACGGGTGGCACTCGGAGCAGACCTCGGCCCGGATGGTGCCGGACTCGATCGTGCTGCGGGTGGTGAACGACGCGCCACAGGTGCAGCTGACCTGCGTCTCGACGTACTCGGGGTGGATCTCGCGCTTCAAGGTGTCTCCTAGTTTCGGGAGGGCGCCGGGTCGCCGCCGCGGGATGCGGGAGCGTGAACCGGAGCCGACGTACCAGTCTGCCAGGACTGGGCGCATCCCCCAAAACCGGGGGGACGGGCTGTCTATTCCCGGGCGTGTGTACGGGCCGCCCGGTGCCCTCGTGCAGGGTTGCGCTCGGGCTCGCGCAGGGGAGCTGCGACGCCGGCCGCGGGGGCCGCGTACGGGGCTCAGGAGCCGTTCACGACGCCTTTCGCGGTGCCCGTGGCGGTGCCCTGGGTGGCCGCCCGCGGGATCGCCCGGTCGGCCTTGAGGGCGTTCCAGACCTGTGCGGACCTGGCCTCGTCGACCAGCACGCGGTTGGCGTCCGCGGTGTCGTACTGGACCGGCATCGTCACCATGTTCATGTGCGACGAGCCGATACCCTTGAGGCCGCTCGCGAAGGACGCGAGGTCCTTGACCGATCCGATGTCGGAGTCGGTGGTCACGGTCTTGGTGGCGGTGTCGGCGAGCCGGTAGAGCTTCGCGGGGCTGGTCAGCACGCCGAGGTGCTTGACCTGGTCGACCAGGGCCTTGATGAACGCCTGCTGGAGCTGGATGCGGCCGAGGTCGGAGCCGTCGCCGACGCCGTGCCGGGTACGGACCAGGCCGAGCGCCTGCCGTCCGTCGAGCTTGTGCGGGCCGGCCGTGAGGTCCAGATGGCTGTCGGGGTCCTTGATGTCCTTGGTCGTGGTGACCGAGACGCCGCCCAGATCGTCGATGAGCTTCTGGAAGCCGCTGAAGTCGACCTCGACGTAGTGGTCCATGCGGATGCCGGACAGGGACTCGACGGTCTTCACGGCGCAGGTGGCGCCGCCGGTGGAGTACGCGGAGTTGAACATCACGCCGGTCGCGGCGTCGTGGGTGACACCCTTGTCGTCGGTGCAGGAGGGGCGCCGGACGAGGGTGTCGCGGGGTATGGAGACCACGCTGGCCTTCTTGTGGCCCTTGTACACGTGCACGACCATCGCCGTGTCCGAGCGGGCGCTGCCGTCGTCGACGCCCCCACCTAGCTTCTTGTTGCCGCCGGACCGCGTGTCGGACCCCAGTACCAGGATGTTCTCGGAACCGTTGTCGGTCTTCATGGGCCGGTCCGAACCGAGGGCCTGGTTGATGTCGACGGTCTTGAGGTTGTCGTTGAGCTTGAAGTACAGGATCCCGACGCCGGTGCCCCCCAGCACGACGATGCCCGCGGCGGTCCACGCCGTGATGAGCAGGGCCTTGCGACGCGTGCCCCGGGCCTTGCGACGCGTGCCCTTCGCGCGGTGGCGTCGGCGGCTCGTGCCGGACTCGTCCGGTGTCCCGGGTCCCGGCGTGCTCTCGGCAGGCATGTGCTCCCTCAGTCCTCGTGCTGTCGCTTACCCCTGTCTGTCAGGGCCAGGCCCGTCCGCGGTCGTGACACGTACTTCTCCATGGTCACTCCCTACCGTCAGACGGGGAAACTCGGGAAAGGGTTGCACAGCGCGGCGCGCCCCCCACCTGCCACGACGCCCGCCCGGGACGCCCGGCGCGGGCCCGGCGGAACCGCGCTCACCTGCTCTTTCGGCCGAGGACGCGGCACCGCTCGAAACCGGCACGGACCGTGATCCTTGTGGCGAAGGTCTCGCCGCGGGCCTTGGCCGCTACACCGGGTACGAAGCCCGTGCCCCGCCCGTGCCCCGCCCGTGCCCCGGGAAGGAGGGCGGTGCTCCGCCGGGCGGCCTCACGGGGCCGGAAGCCGTACGCCCGCCCTATGTGTACGCCCAGTGCGTACGCACGCACGCACCCGGTGCCCGCGCCGGTGTCCCCGCGCATCCGGTCGCTCGCCGCCCGTCCGCCCTCGCTCTCGTGTCACGTGCTCCGGCGCTCCCCCGTACGCGTTGCGCCTCGCCCACGTCCGAGCGTGCTCCGGGAGCTCCCGTGCCCATGAGGGTGTGCGCGCCGCCCAGGACACCCTGCCGACCGCTCAAGTCGCCGCCTCGCGGGCCGTGTTGGCCGTACGCGCGCGATCGCACGCATCCGTTCGCGAACCGCCGGGCCGGACGCCGGTGACCGATCCGGAGCCGGACGGCACGAAGGGCCGCCCCCGGATCGGGGGCGGCCCTCAGTCGTGCGTGAACCGTTCGTGCGGGGCTCAGTCGTTGCCGTTGCCCGGCGACGGCGTCGTCTTCTGGATCTGCAGAAGGAACTCCGCGTTCGACTTCGTCTGCTTCATCTTGTCGAGCAGCAGCTCGATCGCCTGCTGCTGGTCGAGCGCGTGCAGCACGCGACGCAGCTTCCAGGTGATCGCGAGCTCGTCGCTGCCGAGCAGGATCTCTTCCTTACGGGTACCGGACGCGTCGACGTCCACCGCCGGGAAGATGCGCTTGTCGGCGAGCTTCCGGTCGAGCTTGAGCTCGGCGTTGCCGGTGCCCTTGAACTCCTCGAAGATGACCTCGTCCATGCGCGAGCCGGTGTCGACGAGCGCGGTGGCCAGGATCGTCAGCGAACCGCCGTCCTCGATGTTGCGCGCCGCGCCGAAGAACCGCTTCGGCGGGTACAGCGCGGTCGAGTCGACACCACCGGACAGGATGCGGCCGGAGGCGGGGGCGGCGAGGTTGTACGCACGGCCCAGACGCGTGATCGAGTCGAGCAGCACGACGACGTCGTGACCCAGCTCCACGAGACGCTTGGCGCGCTCGATGGCGAGCTCGGCGACCGTGGTGTGGTCCTCGGCCGGACGGTCGAAGGTCGAGGAGATGACCTCGCCCTTCACCGACCGCTGCATGTCGGTGACCTCTTCCGGACGCTCGTCGACCAGGACGACCATCAGGTGGCACTCGGGGTTGTTGTGCGTGATCGCGTTGGCGATCGCCTGCATGATCATGGTCTTGCCGGTCTTCGGCGGGGCCACGATCAGACCGCGCTGGCCCTTGCCGATCGGCGCGACGAGGTCGATGATCCGGGTCGTCAGCACCCCCGGGTCGGTCTCCAGGCGGAGCCGGTCCTGCGGGTACAGCGGCGTCAGCTTGTTGAACTCCGGCCGGCCGCGGCCCGAGTCGGGCGCCATGCCGTTGGTGGAGTCCAGGCGGACGAGCGCGTTGAACTTCTCGCGGCGCTCGCCGTCCTTGGGCTGACGCACCGCGCCGGTGACGTGGTCACCCTTGCGCAGGCCGTTCTTGCGGACCTGGGCCAGCGACACGTACACGTCGTTCGGACCCGGCAGGTAGCCCGAGGTGCGGATGAACGCGTAGTTGTCGAGGATGTCCAGGATGCCCGCGACGGGGATCAGGACGTCGTCGTCCGCGAGCTGCGGCTCGTTGGTCGCGAACTCGTCGCGGCCCCGGCGGCCACGGCGGTCGCGGTACCGGCCACGTCGACCGCGGCGCCCGCCGTCGAAGTCGTCGTCGTCCTGCGGGCCGTTGTCGCGCTGTTGGCGGTCCTGACGGCCGCCGCCCTGCTGCTGACGGTCCTGCCGGTCCTGACGGTCCTGGCGCTCGGGGCGCTGCTGTCCGCCGCCGGCCTGGCCCTGCTGCTGCTCGTCGCCCTTGCCGCCGCGGCGGTCGCGCTCGCGCCCGCCACGCTCGCGGTCACCGCGGTCACCGCGGTCACCGCGCTCGCCGCGGTCCCGGCGGTCCCGGCGGCCCTGACGGCCGTCGGCGCCCTCACCGGCGTCGCCCTTGGCCTCGCCGGCCGTCTCGGTCCTCGGCTCGCTCTTCGCCTCGACGGCGACCGTCTCGGGGCTGCCCGCCTCGGCGACGGCGCGACGGCGGCGGCGCTCCGCGGGGGCGTCCTCCCGCTCGGCCTCGCTCGTGCGGGAGGGGCCGCCGGCGGGCTGGCCGGGGATCTCGATCTGCTGCTGCGCCACGGCCTTCTCGGCGGCCTTCTCGGCCTTCTTCTCGGCCGGAGCGGCCTCGTCGCCGGTGCGGGCCTTGGACGTGGCCCGGCGCTTCGGCTTGGCCTCGGTGGCGGTGTCGGCGGCCTGGGCCGGGGCACCGCCCGCCTGCGCCTCCTTGATGACCTCGATCAGCTGGCTCTTGCGCATCCGCGCCGTGCCCCTGATCCCGAGGCCGGACGCGACCTGCTGAAGCTCGGCCAGCACCATGCCGTCGAGGCCGGTACCGCGGCGCCGCCGGGAGCCGGCACCCGAGGCAGGCGCGGCAGAGGCGTCCGTGGCGGGCGCGGCAGCGGTCTCCTCGACACGCGCGCCCATCAGATCGGTGGTGTCGCTCACGAAGGGTCCTTCCCTGGAGCGGACGTCGGCCTGTCTGGCTCGGCGACCGGTTGTGCTGTCCGGCTTTGGTCCTTGTGGTGTGGACCGCGCCGGGGCGGTGGTCCGCCAAAGCGGCGGAAGACATATCTGGTGATGACGATTCCGGAGCCGCGGCACTGAATTGCGGTGTCATCGGCACGGTCACGCCGGTTCCGGAGCGTGCTCAGCACTGCTCAGCGCATAGCACCCAATGCATGGCACAAAGCAGTTTGGGAGGCTCCCGGAAGAAAGGTTGTCCCGGACGGGGACACGATGCACCTCGCCATGGTGGGGTCGGGTGCAGACTTGAGGTTAACACTACCGGATCCAACAAACATTCCCCCTCTCGAAATCCGGCAACCGTGCGCTTTCAATGGACGCCCGACGACGCGAGCGGCAGCACGCTCGCCCCCGTGGCGTCGAGGTCCAGTCGATTGGCGGCCCAGCCCTGACCTGCGAGGTCGGCGACTTTGTCGGCCGATTCCGCGTCGGCGAGCGCGAGGACCGTGGGGCCCGCGCCGGAGATCACCGCGGGAATGCCGTCGGCCCGCAGCCGCTCCACCAGTGCGGCGCTCTCCGGCATCGCCGGGGCCCGGTACTCCTGATGCAGACGGTCCTCGGTCGCGGGCAGCAGCAGCTCGGGGCGCCTGGTGAGGGCCTCGACGAGCAGTGCCGCGCGGCCGGCGTTGGTGGCGGCGTCGACGTGCGGGACGGTGCGCGGCAGCAGACCGCGCGCGGTCTCGGTGAGCACCGGCTTTCCCGGTACGAAAACCACCGGAACGATGGAATCGGCGGGTTCCATCCGGATCGCCCGCGCGGCTCCGGCCTCCATCCAGGAGAGCGTGAATCCACCGAGAAGACAGGCCGCGACATTGTCGGGGTGCCCTTCGATCTCGGTGGCGAGTTCCAGCAGCGCGGAGTCGTCGAGCCTGCTGTCGCCGCCTATGGTCACGGCGCGCGCGGCGACGATTCCGGCGCAGATGGCGGCCGAGGAGGACCCGAGTCCCCGGCCGTGCGGAATGCGGTTGGCGCAGACGATCTCGAGGCCGCGCGGCTGCCCGCCGAGCAGGTCGAAGGCGGTGCGCAGGGAGCGTACGAGGAGATGGTTCTCGTCGCGCGGCAGCGTCTCGCTGCCCTCACCCGCGATGTCGATGTGCAGCCCGGAGTCGGCCACCCGGACGACCACGTCGTCGTACAGCCCCAGTGACAGACCGAAGGCGTCGAAGCCTGGCCCGAGGTTGGCGCTGGTGGCGGGGACGCGCACCCGGACGGCGGCGGCGCGGAACGCTGGACCGGCCATCGCTCGATGACTCTCCTTGAGCTGCGTGATGTGCGAGATTCTCGATGAACTGCGGTGAACTGCTGCGGTGGCTGCTGCGAGGAACTGCGACGGTTGCGAGGCCTGCGGAGGACCCTGAGGCCGCGAGGACGACGCGGCACCGCGGCATATGCGGCGGGCGGGTTCGGTACAGCCTATCGAAGGAAGGTTCTGTGGCGACATAGGGCGCACAGGAGGCGCACGATGCGTGTCGTAAGCCCCCCGTGCACCCCCGGCCGGATCACCCGGGGGCCGGCCCGGACGGGGGACGCTTTTCGCCGCTTTCCGACGCTCTCCCCGCCTCGAAGGCGACCCCGGGGGCCGACGCGCCCCCGGGGGCCCGTCGGCCGCCGGGGTCCGCGCCCGGCGGTCCTACGCCAGGCCGAGCCGCTCCGCCGCCGTGACCGCGTCCACCGGGACGGTGACGGGCTGCGGCGCGCCGGCGACGGCCCAGTCGGGGTCCTTGAGCCCGTTCCCGGTCACCGTGCAGACGATCCGCTGGCCGGGGTCGACCTTGCCCTGCTCGGCGGCCTTCAGCAGACCGGCGACCGACGCGGCGGACGCCGGCTCGACGAAGACGCCCTCCTGCGCGGCCAACAGCCGGTACGCGCGCAGGATCTCACGGTCCGTCACCTCGTCGATGAGGCCGCCCGACTCGTCCCGCGCGGCCAGCGCGAACTGCCACGAGGCCGGGTTGCCGATACGGATCGCGGTCGCGATGGTCGAGGGGTCCTTGACCACCTCGCCGCGCACGATGGGCGCGGAACCGGAGGCCTGGAAGCCCCACATGCGCGGGGTCCGCGCGGCGACGCCGTCGGTGGCGTACTCGGTGTAGCCCTTCCAGTACGCGGTGATGTTGCCCGCGTTGCCCACCGGCAGGACATGGATGTCGGGCGCGTCGCCGAGCATGTCCACGATCTCGAAGGCCGCGGTCTTCTGCCCCTCGATGCGCACCGGGTTGACCGAATTGACCAGCGCCACCGGATAGTTGTCGGACAGGGAGCGCGCCAGCGTGAGGCAGTCGTCGAAGTTCCCGTCGACCTGGAGGATCTTCGCGCCGTGGACGAGGGCCTGCCCCATCTTGCCCAGCGCGATCTTCCCCTGCGGCACGAGGACCGCGCAGACCATCCCGGCCCGCACCGCGTAGGCCGCGGCGGAGGCGGAGGTGTTGCCGGTGGAGGCGCAGATGACCGCCTTGGCGCCCTCCTCCTTCGCCCGGGTGATGGCCATCGTCATACCGCGGTCCTTGAAGGAACCGGTCGGGTTCGCGCCCTCCACCTTGAGGTGGACCTCGCAGCCCGTGCGCTCGGAGAGCACCTGCGCGGGCACGAGCGGCGTACCGCCCTCACGGAGCGTCACGACCGGCGTGTCCCCGGACACCGGAAGCCGGTCCCGGTACTCCTCGATGATTCCGCGCCACTGGTGGGTCATTGCTGGTTACTCTCCTTCAACCCGCATGATGCTGGCGACACCCCGCACGGTGTCGAGGCTGCGCAGCGCCTCGACGGTCCCGTTCAGGGACGCGTCGGACGCACGGTGGGTGACCACGACGAGGGAGGCCTCGCCGCCTCCGTCCTGCCGGCCCTGCTGGCGGACGGTGTCGATAGAGACGCCGTGCTCGGCGAAGACCGTGGCCACCTGGGCGAGAACACCCGGTTTGTCGGCCACGTCGAGGCTGATGTGGTAGCGCGTGACGACCTCGCCCATGGAGCTCACGGGCAGCTGGGTGTACGCGGAGTCGCCGGGGCCGGTCGCGCCGCCGAGCTTGTTGCGGCAGACGGCGACGAGGTCGCCGAGGACCGCGGAGGCGGTCGGGGCGCCGCCCGCCCCCGGTCCGTAGAACATGAGCTGCCCGGCCGCGTCCGACTCGACGAACACGGCGTTGTACGCGCCGCGCACGGAGGCGAGCGGGTGGCTCAGCGGGATCATCGCCGGGTGCACGCGCGCGGTCACCGAGCCGCCGTCCGCGGCCCGCTCGCAGATGGCGAGCAGTTTGATGGTGCAGCCCATCGCCTTCGCCGAGGCGAAGTCCGCGGAGGTGACCTCGTTCATGCCCTCGCGGTAGACGTCGTCGAGGCGGACCCGTGTGTGGAAGGCGATCCCGGCGAGGATGGCGGCCTTGGCGGCGGCGTCGAAGCCCTCGACGTCGGCGGTCGGGTCGGCCTCCGCGTACCCGAGCGCGGTGGCCTCGTCGAGAGCCTCCTGGTAACCCGCTCCCGTGGAGTCCATCTTGTCGAGGATGAAGTTCGTGGTCCCGTTGACGATCCCCATCACGCGGTTGATCTTGTCGCCGGCGAGGGACTCGCGCAGCGGGCGGATCAGCGGGATGGCGCCGGCGACGGCGGCCTCGTAGTAGAGGTCCCTGCCGTGCTCCTCGGCGGCGGCGTGCAGCGCGGCACCGTCCTGGGCCAGCAGCGCCTTGTTGGCGGACACGACGGAGGCGCCGTGCTCGAAGGCGGTCGTGATGAGTGAGCGGGCGGGCTCGATCCCCCCGATGACCTCTACGACGACGTCGATGTCCCCGCGTTTGACGAGGGCGGTGGCGTCGGTCGTGACCAGGGCGGGGTCGATGCCCTCGCGGACCTTGGAGGGCCGGCGCACCGCGACGCCGGACAGCTCGACCGGGGCGCCGATGCGCGCGGCGAGGTCGTCGGCGTGCGTCGTCATGATGCGCGCCACCTCTGAGCCGACAACCCCACAGCCCAGCAGCGCCACCTTCAGCGGACGCGTACGCATCATCCGACCTCGTTTCCTCATACCGTCGACGGTGGGTCCAGTCTCACTCACCGGACGGGGCTTTCTGTCCCTCGTCCGGATCGTGAGATGTCTATTTCATTCTCGCCGGGCCGACGGACCGAAGATCTTCCGCCGCCCGCCGGAGCACCGCCGGTGACACCGGGAACGCGGTTCCGCGCCGGCCCGAGGACCGACTCCGGGCGGCTTTCCCGAGACCTTCGGACGGTTCTCCGGACGACCACTGTTCCCGCAGTCGCCGCCCGCCGCCACCGACTTCCTTCCGCCGTCACCCGTACGGAATCCGGCGCACGGGCCCCCGGCGGGCACCGGGCGCCCGCCAGCCCTCGTCGTTGCCGGCGGCCGCCCCTCGTCCGCCGCCGGTGACCGCCGCCGACCGATGTCCGCCGGTCATCCCACGTCGAGCCGGAGCAGGTCCTCCTCCGTCTCGCGGCGGACGATGACCCGGGCCTCGCCGTCGTGGACCGCGACGACCGGCGGCCGCAGGGCGTGGTTGTAGTTGCTGGCCATGGACCGGCAGTAGGCGCCGGTGGCCGGAACGGCGATCAGGTCGCCGGGGGCCAGGTCGGAGGGGAGGAACGCGTCCTTCACCACGATGTCGCCGCTCTCGCAGTGCTTGCCGACCACCCGTACGAGCATGGGTTCGGCGTCGGAGGTCCGGGAGACCAGGGCGACGCTGTACTCGGCGTCGTACAGCGCGGTGCGGATGTTGTCGGACATGCCGCCGTCCACGGAGACGTACGTCCGCAGTCCTTCGAGCGGCTTGATCGTGCCGACCTCGTAGAGCGTGAACGCGGTCGGCCCGACGATGGCGCGGCCGGGCTCCACCGAGATCCGGGGCGTGCGCAGCTTCGCGGCCTCGCACTCCCGGGTGACGATCTCGCTGAGGGCCTTGGCGATCTCGTGCGGCTCGCGGGGGTCGTCGTCACTGGTGTACGCGATGCCGAGACCGCCGCCGAGGTCGATCTCGGGCAGTTCGACGCCGTGCTCGTCCCGGACGGCGGCGAGCAGCGCCACGACGCGCCGGGCGGCGACCTCGAACCCGGCCATGTCGAAGATCTGCGAGCCGATGTGCGAGTGGATGCCGACCAGGTCGAGGCCGTCGAGGGAGAGCGCGCGGCGGACGGCCTCCGCGGCCTGCCCGTCCGCGAGGGCGATCCCGAACTTCTGGTCCTCGTGGGCGGTGGCGATGAACTCGTGGGTGTGCGCCTCCACGCCGACCGTCACCCGGATCTGCACGCGCTGCCGCGTGCCGAGGGACTGGGCGATGTGCGCGACCCGCACGATCTCCTGGAAGGAGTCGAGCACGATCCGTCCGACGCCGGCGCGGACGGCGGCGGTGATCTCCTCGGCGGACTTGTTGTTGCCGTGGAAGGCGATGCGGTCGGCGGGCATGCCCGCGGAGAGCGCGGTGACCAGTTCACCGCCCGAACAGACGTCGAGGTTCAGCCCCTCCTCGTACAGCCACCGCACGACGGCGCGCGAGAGGAAGGCCTTGCCCGCGTAGAAGACGTCGGCGTCGTGTCCGAAGGCGGTGCGCCAGGCGCGGGCGCGCGAACGGAAGTCCGACTCGTCGAGGAAGTAGGCGGGGGTGCCGAACTCCTCGGCGAGCGTGGTGACTTCGACACCGCCGACGCTCACGACCCCGTCGTCGCCGCGGGTGACGGTGTGGGCCCAGACCTTGGGGTCGAGGGCGTTGAGGTCGGCGGGCGGGGCGCTGTAGTGGCCCTCGGGCAGGACATCGGCGTGACGGGGCCCGGCGGGGTGTGCGGAACGGCTCATTCTTCTCTCACAGATAGTCAGGGGCGCTGATGCCGAGCAGGGACAGGCCGCCGGCCAGCACCGTCCCGGTGGCTTCGGCGAGCGCGAGCCGGGCGCGGTGGGCGGCCGAGGGTTTCTCGTCGCCGAGCGGCAGCACCAGGTGCTGGAGGGCGAGCAGGGCGTCGGCGGTGGTGACGAGGTGCCGGGCGAGGCGGTCGGGAGCGCGATGGGTCGCGGCGACGCGCAGGACACGGGGGTACTCGGCGAGGGCGCCGAGCAGGTCGTCGGCCTCCGGGACGTCACCAGGGGTGCCGGTGAAGCCGAGGGCGGCGGCGTTGCGGGTGAGAGCCCGGGTGCGGGCGTGCGCGTACCGGACGCGGAAGAGCGGGTTGCTCTCCCGCTGAAGAAGGTGCGCGTCACCGATCCGGGGCCGGTCGTGCCCGGCGGGCCGCAGCAGCGCCCAGCGAGCGGCGTCGGCGCCGAGGGGGGTGGGATCTTCGGGGGCGGGGACGGGGCGGAGGGGGGTGGTGGGGGTGGGTGTGACGGGGGTGGGGGTGGCGGGGAGGCCGGTGTGCGAGGGGCCTGTGGGCGGGGGGTCGGCGGGTGAGGGGTCGGCGGGGCGGGGGCCTGTGGACGGGGGGTCCATGAGCGCGAGGTCCATGGGCGCGGGGTCCATGGGCGCGGGGTCCATGGGCGGCCGCGGCCCGTCGTGCTGGACGAGGGCCTGCCCACCCTGCGTGGCGATGATCCGTACGAGGGTGTCGGCGACGACCTCGGCCCGGATGTCGTACGGGATCCGGAGCGGGAGGACCTGCCCGGCGAGGGCGTCGCCATGGCCGTACGAACCGCGCTCGATCTCCCGTACGAGGGAGGCGACGGCCGGCTCCCCGCCACCGAGTCGAATATTGAGGAAGCCGGGCCCGGTGATCGTGACGTCGGCGACACCGTCGGCGCCGGCGAGATGGGGCCGCAGGATCTCGGCGACCTGCGCCGCGGAGCGCCCGGCGGGCCGGGCCAGCTGCAGCGCGATGTTCGTGGCGTAGTCCCCGCAGCCGCCGGGCCCCGGCGGCGCCACCTGCGCCCGCACCGGTACGGCCACGCTCAGCTCCCCCGCGTCCACGGCACGGCGCACCGCGCTCAGCACGGTACGGGAGAGCTCGAGGGGGGTCACGTGACCAGCGTAGGGGAGGAGGGGGGTGGGTATGCGAGTCGGTTCGGCCGGGGGTCCGGGATGTGGACGGGGTGGGGGCGTGAGACCGACGGGCGCCGGCGCTGGGCGGGTGGGCGGGCGGGCGGGCCAGGAATCGAGGAGGGGCGGGGAACGGGGAGCGGGGTGAGCGGGATGCCCTGAACGGCCGAACCGGGACCGGCGGGCGGGCGAGCGGGCCGACCCCTGGCCGGGGCCGACCGGCTGATCACTGGCGCCTCAGCGATCCGGACCGCGCCCGACCGAACATGACTGTGGGTGATCAGGGAATGCCCGTGGTCGTGATCGTGATCGTGATCGTTGCAGGGGCTCTGGCGATGGTTCTGGCAGTGGTCCTGGCGGCGGTTCCGGCAGTGGTCCTGGCGACGGTTCCGGCGCTGAGCGGGCGGCTGTCGGTCCGGTCAGTGACCGGAGCGGCCTGCGCGCTCGGCTTCGCCGGCTCCGAAGTCGTCGGAGCCGAACCCATGGGTGCGAAGACGCTCCGTACCGAACCCTCCGGAGCCGAAGCCCCCACTCTCGCCCGCACCCTCGAAGGCGCCCTGCTCGAAGGAGGTCCGCCCGAAGGAACCCTGCTCGAAGGCGCCCTGCTCGAAGGAGGTCCGCCCGAAGGAACCCTGCTCGAAGGCGCCTTGGAAGGGCGACCCGGGGTCGTCGTCACCACCGCCTCCGTCGCTCCGGCTCCCTCGCCGCTCCATCAACTGCCGTACGAGTCGTACGAGTTCGGCAGGCTCGAAGGGCTTGGCGAGAAACGCGTCGACGCCCACGTCGAGACCGCTCTCGACCTCGTACTGGGTGCAGGCGCTGACGATGGCGAGGGGAAGGTGCCGCGTCCGCGGATCCGCACGGAGGCGAGCGGCGGTCCGCAATCCGTCGAGCCGGGGCATGACCACGTCGAGCGTCACGACATCGGGCTGGACGTGATGCACCACGTCCAGGCACTCGGCACCGTCGGCCGCGGTCACGACCTCGATGCCCTCCAGCTCGAGATTGACCCTGATCAGCTGCCGGATGACCTTGTTGTCGTCCACAACAAGCACCCGACCCGACGCGCCTGACACCACTCGAGAGTAGGTCCGCCCCCGCCGTCGCGTCCGGGTTTTCCCCACTTCCACCCCGGACGGGTCGGGAAGCCGACGCCCCCTGGCGCCGGCCGCTCACCCAGGACTCCGACGGCCGGGCCCGGCCGCACCCGGCCGACACCCCCGAACCGCCCCGACCTCCTCCGAAGCCCCTCCCCCCTCCTCCCCAACACACCGCCCTTCCCCCACATAAACCCATGCCGGCCACCCCCGAAAGAGCTGGTAGGGTTCTACCCGTCGCCGCACACCACGGCGGACACGCCCCCGTAGCTCAGGGGATAGAGCAACGGCCTCCGGAGCCGTGTGCGCAGGTTCGAATCCTGCCGGGGGCACCCCTTATGAGGTGCCCAAAGACCCCGTCACCAGCGGAAACGCTGAGGCCGGGGTCTTCGCGTATGTGCAGCCAGATGCCGCCCGAAGCGGCCGTATGTCGGGGTCTGTGGACGAGGCGTGGACGGGATCTTGGGGCATCACACCAGGTGAGGCCCCCAAATCGACGTACCCCCGGAACAGGTGCGGGGGCCGCATCGCCAGGCGCTACTGATCCCCTGCTAGTCGGTGGTGACGCCCCAGTACCCGATGTGCACGGGCCTGCCGTCGCGGTAGAGCACTGTGCAATTCCCTTGGCTGCGGCCCGGGAACTCCAACCGCCCGGAGTCGAGAGCCGCGTCCCACTCCTCGTAGGTGGGCCGGCCGTGAGGAGCCCACGCGCACACCTCGCCATCGGTGAGCGGCCGCATGAACGGACCGTCGTCCGTGTCCTCCGCTTCGATCATCAGAGGGAAGTCCAGCACGGTTCCCGTGCCACCGGTGAAGATGTACTCCTGCCAGTCCGGGTCGCGCCAGAGTTGTTCAACGGACCGTCCCTCGAAGCCGCGGCTGTCCCGCGCCAGCTCGTCTTCCTGGGCCTGCCGGAACGCGGCCGACAGATCACGCTGATACGGGCCCGTGCGGGCCCATTCGTCGCCGCCCATCCGTGTCCCCTCTCCGTTCGACATGCTTGATCGAAAGCGGAGTGTAGGAGATGGCACTGACAGGTCATCTCGCCCAGCCGGTGGTCACCCACAGATCACGCAGGGAGGCCGGCACCTCGCTGGGACGCACCGGCTCATGCCCGGATCCAAGCCTGCCGATGGCGAGCGACGCCGTACACCCGCTCGACCTGCTCGGCCGTCAGCACCCCGGAAAGCGGCGCCAGTGCCGCCACTTCACGCTCCCTGTACACGCGTACGCTGAGCTGCGTGGCGACCACGTTCAAATCGGTCACACCGACGAAGACGAGCACGGGTTCCACCGGTACGGGGAAGCCGCAATAATGCTCAAGCACGCGAGCTACCCGCTTGGCCTCAGCCCGGCTTTTGCGCGCATAGGGTGCCGGCTTTCCGTGATCGACCTTGACTGAGTCATCGCCGACCCATACCGACCTTTTTTGATGCTTCTTCGTATTAATGCTGAATACGCCGCCAGGCCCGATCAGTAGGTGATCCACATCCACCTTGTCTGCCAAGGGGATGGAATGCAGGACACGCCAGCCGTGCCGCTCCAATCGGTTCAGTTCGGCTCCCACCCGCCGCTCCCCCGCAAGGCCCTTGCGCCAGGAGTCCCATTCGGCGGGGCGCCGCAGGAGTTGCGAGACGACCCGCTTGATCAGGCCCGGCCCGGATTTATCGAGCAGAGACTCGCCGGGACGGTTGGCCGACAGGTCATCGGCCGCCGTCAGGGGCGGCAGCAACGGGGGAACCTCAGCCTCAGCCTGGGGTGTCCCGAGTGTCTTCTGCGGCTGGGCCGGTTCGGGGTTGTTCCGTAAGTGGTCTGTCAGGATGGCGATCACGTCGTCGCGATACTCGGCCACCAGGACCGTGATGTCCCCCGTCTTCACATCTGCCCAGCCGACCGCCCTGCCATCAGGCAGGTTCGCGTACAGGCGATCATGTCCGTACCGCTTCCAACGCGTGACCTTCAGCTCCACGAGTCCCCCCTCGTTCGCTCTCAGCTCGAAGCGTCGCAACAGGTAGGGCTCATGACGAGAGAGGCCCCGGACAAGTTGCCCGGGGCCTCGGTGGGGTGTGCAGGGTCTCTCACTCGTATTCGCGGAGCAGATCCTCGATACGCCGGTTGGCGACGTCCTGCCGTCCGTCGAGACACTTCGCGTAGCGGGTCAGCAGGACCTCAACGCTGTTGCCGGCGCGCTCGGCCACCTCTGTGGGGTCGACCCCCGCGTTGAGCCACGTCGACAGCGCCGAGTGCCGCAGGTCGTACGGCCGACTCGCGAGCGGCGAGGCCGCGACGGACGGCGGGAGCGCGAGGAGACGGGCCTCCTGCCAAACCCGGTAGTAGGTCGAGGACGGGACTACCGAACCCTTCTCGCTGAAGAAGAGGCGCCCGTCGTCCGCAGTGCCGAAGGTAGCCAGGTGCTCGCGAAGCGCGACCACGAGATGGGGCGGGATCGGCACCCGCCTGACGTCCTCAACCGGCCGGTTCTTCAGACCGCGGTCGTCGTGAGTCTCCCCCGAGTCGGTCCACTGCTTGCCGACCGACGGACGAGTCCGGTGAAGCAGCGCCACTCCCCAGCCCTGTTCGGGAAGGCTCAGGTCCGTCTCGACGAGGCCGATCGCTTCAGCCGGACGGAGACCACCGAAGTACATCGCAGCGAAGAGACCCACCAGGCGCCGACCACGGGCCCGCCGATAGCCGCCCACGTAGGAGACGGCCGCCAGGAGATTCCGAGCCTGCTCGGGGTTCGCGACAACTCGAGGATCGACCTGGTTGGAAACCTTCGGCTTCTGCCATCGGACGGCCGTGATCGGGTTCTCGCGCAGCTCCCCCAGGTCGACCGCATAGTTGGCAGCGTTGACAAGGGTCCGCCGCTTACGCCGCACGGTCTCGGCTGCCGCGGCCGTGCCGTCGAGCTTGAGTTTCAGCGCGTCCAGCACCGCGCGGGCCGTGGCAGGTTCAGCGAGATCGGCGAGCGGTCGCGACGCCTTCGACACCCAGTGAAGGACGTTCTGCACGCCGTCCGGAACGTCTCGGTCATCAGGCCCCGGCAGGACGAAGGCCCAGTTGCGGAGCGCCTGGCGAATGGCCTGATCGGACGGCCGTCCAGCCCGCTCGTCGAGGAGCTCCACGGTCACACTGGTGAGCGATTCGTTGATGCCGTCGCGCGTATTGGGAGCGGCGTGTGGCCATTTCATGGCGAGGTACCGGAGGGCGAAGTCGTACCAGGACACAGCCGACTTCTTCGGTTCCATCGAGTCCGGAAGCCCGGACGCCTGGTCGAACTCCTCGCCGTCGCGCATCGCCCGCATCAGCTTCGAGCGGTAGTGATCGGCGAGTGCCTTCGTCCGGAACGAGTCGGAGAAGACATTGCCCGCCACGAACCACCGAACGCCGTAAGAGGGCGTCTTCGTGTCACGCTTCCGAACGGCCCAGACCTTCACGTCAAGAGACTTCACGCCGCGGCCTCCAGCTCTCGCAACCACGTGGAGAAATCACTTCGCCACACCCGGAGCTCCCCGTTGGGCAGCTTGAATGCGGCCGGCCCATGCCCCAGCTCACGCCAGCGATAGAACGTCCGGCGAGAAACCCCACCCAGCTCATCCAGCACCTGCCGCACGGTCATCAGCTCGTCGTGCTGCGAGTTCATGTCGGTTCTCCTTCCGTACCGAGGGCGGGTTCGAGCGACGCGGACAGCCAGGCTTCGGCGGCCGAGAGACCGGTTCCGGCGAAGGCCCAGTGCGCGAGGATGTACGTCGTCTCGGGCTCGCGCTCGGGCTGTGCGGACGCCGCTTGAGCACGGCGCCAGTCCGCGCGGGCCGTGCGGAGGGCGCCGAGGGTGGTGGAGTATCGGCGGGACTTGGTGGAGAAGTGGCCGCGGAAGCCGAGCATGTGAGCCCAGGCCCGCAGCCGGAGCTCTTCTAACTCCTTGCGGGCTCCGAGCGTCCAGGCCGTTCGGATCAGCCGGCGGGCATGCTCGCTGATGTCGAGCTGGGCCAGCTCGGCGAGGAACTTCAGCGGGCGGTCGAGAGCTCCCGTCGCAGTCTCGGCGCCCTTGGTCGCGTACTTGGCGATGTAGGAGGCGACAGCCCGCTCGGTCAGCTCCCGGCCGCCGTCGAAGTCCGCGGATCGGATGGTGCGTACGTCGAGCTGACGACCGAAGGTGAAGGTGTGCGGGCGCCCGTCGATGACCGGGCCGTCCACGCGCACGTGAGCAGCGGCGGCACCGATGGCGTCGGTGAGCAGTTCGGCGGTGGCCCAAGCCGGCGGCGCAATGTCGCCGCCCTCGGGGCCATCAATGCGGATGACGGCGTGAAAGTGGACGGCGCCGCGCTTCTGGTACTCGGCGACCTTGGCAAAGGACACCCGGGCGTACTGCCGGAACGCGCGCTGTGACAGTCTGGCCCGCTTGGCGACCTCCCGGCGGAGGTAGGTGGAAAAGCGCCGCCAGAGCGGACCGGCGTGCGCGTTCCAGAGCACAGCGGCTTCGTAGTCGTAGGTGTCCGGATCGAGCGGGGTACCGAGTGCGGCATCGGCCTGGTCGTGGAGGACGCCGCAGCGACAGCGGCGGACCGAACCGGCCGGGCCGGTGGGGCGGTTATGGACCGGGCCGAAGCTCGGTGCGGTGAAGGTGGCGAAGACACGGGGGTGCGCGGCGACGCGCTCCGGGATGCCCTTGCCTCCACGCAGTCCTGAGGTGATCAGGTGGAAGGTGTCGCGGCGGTAGACCTCGGCGCAGGCAGCACAGCGCGTCGTGCGGCGGTTGTTGCAGCGGACCAGGAGGTGACCCGCCGGGAGCTCAGTGGAGTCGAGGCGGTGGAGGAGTTTGCCGACCTCTCCCGTACGGGTGTTCACGTCGTATTCGGTGCGGTGGCCGTCGAGGCGGATGGGGTTCGTGCAACCGCCGAGGCTGGAGAGCTGGCGCAGGAGTGCGGGCATGGTGCCGAGCGCGGCCAGCTCTCCGAGTTCGGTGAGCGGGGGCGGGGTGGCGCGGGTGATGATGGGTTTCTCCTTCTGGCTTCGGTCAGGAGGGGTAGGGCCCCCGGGGCGGCGGATGCTTGGCGGTATCAAGGCCGTCCCGGGGGTCTGGCGTGCAGCGGCTCAGCGGCGGTGCTGGTCGCGGAGCATCGAGCGCAGGACCACGGCGGCGATGGCCACGGAGATGGCTGTGACGGCGACGGCGGCCAGGAGCGCGGTCAGTACGACTCCGCCGGCGAGGACGGCCGCGACCGCTCCCGTGCTGATGGAGATCTGCGGTGCCGCAGGACGTACGGGTACCGGGTCGGCCGGAGTGTGGGTGTGAGCGGGCGGCGGGGTCGGGTTGTCGGGGTACTTGGGCAGGAACACAGCGAAGGTCTCCTTATCTACTCGTCTAGTTATGTGAGCCGTTTATGACGTCCACGCCGGAGCGCGTGCCGGAGTCGATGGCCGGGGCCATGAAGGTGCGCGAGAGCAGGAAGCCGAACAGAGCGATCACGACGACGATCCAGGTGCGGACGCCGAGGAACTTGACCGCTCCCCAGGCGATTAGGCCGAGCACGAGAACGAGTGGCAGGCTGACGGTCACGGAGGTCAGGTCCTTTCAGCGGACAGGGCAGCGGTGGGTGCGGGCGGCGAGTTCGGCGGCGGCGCGGCTGTCGTAGTCCGCGGAGAATCCGCAGCGCGGCGCTGTGCAGGCGGCGGTGTGCTTCTCACGGCCCCGGCCGTCGTAGGACGTGCCGACCTGAACGGGGCCGATGCGGGTGACGGAGCGGAAGCGGCGGTTGGCGGTCACGCGGATCTCCTTTCAGAGCTGAGCGGCGATGGCGTCGGCCATGGGTGCGGGGACGCCGAGTCGGGCGCGGAGGGTCGGGGTGTCGATGGCCTCTCCGGTCCGCGTCCGGTGTTCCGCGGCGACCTTTCGGGCGTGCTCGACCAAGGCGGCCGGGACGGACACGACGGGCGGAGCGGGGGTCGGTTCGGGCACCGGTTGCGCGGGGAGCGCCGGAACGAGTTCGGACGCGTCCACCTGGGCCTCGATGGTCTCGGTGTCCTCGTGCGGTGACGGTGCCGAGTGGGCGAGGAGCGTTCCGCCGAGGAAGGCGACCGCGGGCCAGCCCGCGACGAGGATGCGGAGCCAGGCCGGGACCTGGTCCAGGTCGAGGAGCCCGGCAGTGGCGACGTTCGCGCCGAGGGAGGCGACCAGCGCGATGACGAACCAGCACCACCCGGCCGCCTTCGCGTCACCGGCCCGCAGTCGGCGCCATGCGGCGACGAGCAGTAGGTCGACCGAGATGGGATACGCCCATGCCTTCCACCCGTCCTGACCAGCCGCCGAGGCGACGTCGTGCAGGTGGGCGAAGGACAGCGCGGCAGCGATGACCGCTTGGACGAGCACCGCGTCGACACGGGCCAGTTGGGCGCGCATGCTGCGGCTCCTTCCGGATTCAGGCATGGCAGGGGTAGGGACGTGGCGCGAGAGGTCACGCCGGCCGGAGTGGAGGGAAAGGAATCAGTCGGTCACAGGGCGAGGCTGGACAACCGGGGCCGCAGACTCGACGGGCCGTACGGGCACGTCGGGTCGAAAGGGCTTGAGCGCGGGCAGGTCAGGCACCATGTGCGCCGACTCCCGGCAGATCTCCGCGGCATCGCCGAGGGAGAGGTACGGCGTGCGGATGCGGGACCAGCCGCCGGATGAATCGCCCGCGACGGCGAGACCGGGCCGCTCGGGTGCGATGGCGCAGGCGGCGGAGACCGCTTCAGGGGCGATGTCACCGAGAGCCATTTTGGCCGAGGCTTCATCGTTGACGCGGTGGCAGACGCGGCCGGTCAGCTGGGCCCGGAGCATGGTCGCTCCCTTGCCGAGTTCGGCGCCGAAGCGCTGCCCGCACACCTCCAGGTAGATACCGGCAGCACGGCCGAGCTGGGCGAGCCGGATGAGCTGGGTGACCATCTCATCCCGCCGGTCCTCGTCCTTGCGCGTGGCCACGAGGAAGAGTTCGGCCACCTCGTCGACGAACAAGACGATGGGGACGGGGCGTTCGTCCTCGGGAAGCCCCCAGACGTCCGAGGTGATCTCCTCGTCGGGCGTGCCCGGGGCAAGACCTTGGCGTGCCTTGATCAGTTCGTACCGGTCCTCCATCTCTTGGATGAGTGCGGGCAGCAGTTCGGCCGCCTGCTCGGGGTCGGTGGCGAGGGCGGAGAGTCTCGCCGCGAAGGGGGACAGTTCCACGCCGCGCTTGCAGTCGATGCCGACCAGGGCGACGGGTTGCGGGGCGAGTCCGGCAACGAGGTGACGCAGATACATGGACTTGCCGGAGAGCGTTGCTCCGAGGGTGAGTTGATGGGGAACGGTGCGGTAGTCGCGTACGAACGGGGTGGCGTCCTCCCGCAGGGCCACGGGCACTTCGAGAAGCCCGGACGCGACCTTGCGAGGCATACGCACACGCCGCAGTACGTCGAAGCCGACGAGCCGCAGTTCGACCACGCCCGGCTTGACGGTCGTGACGTACACGGCGTGAACCCCCCAGGCGTGCCGGAGCCGTTCCGCCGAGGCGGCGACGTCTGCCGGCTCCTGACCGGGCGCGAGCCGAAGGCGAATGCGTAACCCGGTCGAGGTTGGCCGGATGATGCCCCGCCGCGGTGGTACGGGCCGAACTTCACGGCGGGTGGTGGCCTTGACCGCCAAGACCCGCAGCCGGGACGGAGCCACAGTCAGGCCGCACGCCTCCATGACCGAGCTGTACGAGCCGAGGAGCCGGGCCGTGGATATCGGGAGGCCGACCGTGGACCAGTAGACGCCGGGATGCCTGGCCCGGGTGTAGGCAGCCCCGCCGCCGAGTGCGGCGACAGGACCACCCACCTCCAGGAGCGTTGTCAGGTCGGTCATCAGGCCGTGGCCCCCATGGCGGCCGGGAACATGGCCGGGGTGACGGCGGCGGAGCGGTAGGCGATGCCGTGCCGCTGCTGGCCGTTGAACACGCTCTCCCACGGCCGGGCCACGAGACCCGGCAGCGAGATCGGTGCGCCGAGCGCGAGTCCCTCGGACACCCCGCTCTCGGGCACAGTGACCTTGATCAGAGAGGACTCCCCTTCCTCGATGTAGACGACGCCGATCGTCATCAGTGCCTCACCGGTGTTGACGTCCTTGGCGATCTCGCCGGTCTGACGGTCACGGACCTTGGGCTCGGGTGCCTCGGTCAGCAGGATCGTCGCGGCCGAGGTCTCCACACGGATGGTGCGCAAGAGTTCTTCCTATCTACTCGTCTATACAAGATGCGGCCTTCGAACCCGATCTCTCCGGGAACGCGGACCACCCTGCCACACAACTTGCCCACTCGTCTATACGAGTATGCCTGTTGGCGTGTACGAGTCCGAAGAAGTGGCCTCGCGCACCGCCTGTCAGGTCGCCGGGAGCTGGTAGGAGAGGACGTACGCGTCCGCCGCCATGACGGTGTCGCAGACCTCGACGGCCCGTCCCTCCGTGTCGTACGCGGTGCGGATCAGGTGAATCACCGGCACACCAGAAGCCAGCCGGAGTGTCTTGACCTCGGACGGCGCGGGCATCCGGGCGCGGATCTCCTCCTCGAAGTGGTCGAGGTGGTGTCCCAGCTCCTCAAGTCGGGCGTAGATGCCGCCGGGGCCGGGGTTGGGTTCGGCGATCTGCGTGCCGCGCGCGATGTCGAGCGGGAGGTACGACGTGGCGAACTCGACCGGTCGGCCGTCGAGCAGGTACCGGCGCCGGCGGGCGAGCACGCGCCGTACGGAGCCGAGCCGAGTGGAGATGTCCTGACTGGCCTTCTCCTCCTTGACCTCAAGGCTGTCGACCTGGGGGTGACTGCCCGCAGCGTCCGCCTCGACGATGAACGCGGACTTCCCCTGTTCGCGGTGGCGTCGGGCGAACCGGTCGGAGGCCAGCCGGCGGACGGGCGGACGCGGCCGGACGAAGACGCCCTTCCCATGTTCGGCGGCGACCAGGCCCTCACCCTGGAGGATGGAGAAGGAGTTGCGGACGGTCATCCGGGATACGCCGTAGTGCTCGACGAGCTCAGCTTCCGAGGGGAGTTTCTCGCCCTCCTTGAATCGCCCACGGTCGATGGCCTCGCGCAGCTGGTCAGCGATCTGCCGGAACACCGCACGATCGCTCGTGGGGTCCAGATCGCCGAGCAGGGACGGAAGTGAGGTCACGAGTACTCCTTTAGGTATCTAGACGAGTGGGCGAGTGTTGTTGCTACGGTGGAGAGCCTAGCGATCTGAGAGGGCCGAGGAACGTGAGCACTGACCGTCCCCACTCCGTGAGCGTTGCCGGAGTCATCGTCGACGACCAGGGCCGGGCCCTCTTGATCCAGCGGCGCGACAACGGCCAGTGGGAACCTCCGGGTGGCGTTGTCGAGCGGGAGGAAACCCTCCCCGAGGCACTCCAACGCGAAGTCCTCGAAGAAACCGGCATCAAGATCGCGCTTCCCGCGACCCTCACCGGCGTCTACAAGAACATGACGGGCTTGATCGTCTCTCTTGTCTTCCGCTGTGAAGCCGCCGATGGCTCGCCCACCACCGGGGACGAGACCCGCGCACTGCGTTGGGCCACCCGCGAAGAAGTCACCGACCTCGCCGATGAGGCGTACGCGATCCGCGTCCTGGACGCTCTCGACGCGGCATCCCCGCCGGCTGTCCGCGCCCATGATGGCGTGAAACTCGTCTAGCCCGAACCCGCTGCACATGGCGGCCTACCAGCACGAAGGAACTTGTATGCACGAGTATACGAGCACTGCGCGGGTCTGGGGCCTCACTTGCCCAGGATTTCCGGAAGAGGTGAGCAGGGCCCGCCGCTGGACACGGGACATCCTGCGTGGGTCGCCGTTGGCCGAGGACGCCGAGTTGATCGTGAGCGAGCTGAGCGCCAACGCGATCCTCCACACCGCCAGCGGACGGCGGTCGGGCAGCTTCCATCTGGCTCTCGCGGTCTCTTCCCAGGTGGTCGCTCTATCGGTCACAGACGACGGCGGCACCGGGACAGCGCCGAAGGCCGAGCACGCCGACCAGGACGCCACACACGGGCGGGGCCTGGGCATGGTCAGCTTGATCGCCCACCGGGTCGTGATCCACGACAGCCAGGCCGGCCACACGGTCACCGTGGAACTCTTCACGGGTGCCCAACCGGGAGGTCACCGGTGCTGACGTCGACAACTCCCGAGGAATTAGCCGAAGCGGGGCCGGGACAGGGTGGCACCTACCGCTGCTGGGCCGTGGCATACCCGCTGCACGAGACCAGCTCGATCCTCCTGGGATCGCACGATGCGACGAGTCCCCGCCTGGCCCTGCGGTGGCTACGTGAACGCACGAGGAACGTCACGGACCAGCTCGACACGGCATACGCCCAGCCGGGCCGCTACTGGCTAAGGGACGAGCGCGAACACGAACGAGCCCTTAGCTACCTGATCACGGGCACGGCCTACCAACTCACCCTGCACGACGAGAACACGCGCTACGTCCTCGTGACCTACCCGCCCGGAGCGACCTCGTGAACGGATACATCCGCGGCTTCTGGTGCGAATGCTGGACCGAAGACCTCACCAGGGCAGAGCAGCCGGCCCTTCACAGTTCGTTCGACGCGTACTCGGCCAGCCAGGCAGACCGCTGGATAGCGATCGCACTCCGCACCATCACGCCAGCGCTGGACTCCAGGGCGTCCGACGAGGCCTGGGAGTGGCTGTACGAGGGCCGCATCCAGACGAGGAGAGCTCTCCTGCGCTCGGAGCTCTGTACAGTCACGATCAACCAGGGCGGCATACGCATCTCTTGGACGGCCCGACCAGCGCTCTTCCTGCCCCTGGCACACAGGCGGGGCCTTGAACTTCCGTCCTGCGCATATGACTTCAAGCCCCATGCGACCGACTGAGTTACAACTTTCTCTACTGGTTCAAGGCGGCTCGCTCCGCTCCCCGCGCGCGGTACGGCCCCCGGCCGGGCCTGCGCTCCTGTCTCCGCCCCGCTCCAGCCCGGCCGGCGCCCGTACCGCGCTCGGAACAATCAGGCCGCTTGAGGCAAGAGGAGGGGTACGTCGTGGCTGGGGCGGTCGGCTCCACGGCTTTACGGAGCCACTTTGGCGCGAGCCTCGAAGATCATGGCCCCCAACGTCGTGCTTTACCGGGCAGGTCCACAGACTGCCCGACGCGCCGGAAGCTTACGGGGCCATGATCACTCGCACCAAAGCAGCGCCACCCCAAAGCCGCTCCGCCGACCTCGGCAGCACTCGCCACCAATCCACCGACGACACATTCGTCAATCGAAGAGAGTCAAGCTCTGCTGCTGTTCATTCAATCCACCATCGGGGATCTCGTATGACGTGAAAACGAGATCTTGACTGCCGCGCTTCTGTGACTTCAGATTAATGTCACGGCGCGTAGCCATTGACGTGACGTGAAAACTCTTGAAGATCTCCCTGGTGAGCGGAGTCTCGCTGTTCGACATGGTTACAAAAACACCGCGATCCGCGGCCTCTAGCATCCCTGTCGCCAACCGGTGCTGATCTTCTTCCCCGAATTGTTCGGGAGTATACCGCTTAAAGTCGGCCCAGCCCCCAAGGGGGACATATGGAGGGTCAAGGTAGACCCAATCCCCAGCTTGCGCCTCCCTCAATGCATTGGCGAAATCTCGATGCTGAATCTCTACACCTTGAAGCGCTTCAGCGGCAGCAAGCAGGGTCTTTCGATTGTAATATGGGCGGTCATACTCGCCATAAGGGACGTTGAATTGACCCTTCTTATTGACCCGCCAGAGCCCACGAAATCCGGTCTTATTTAGAAAGACTACGCGCGCTGCACGATCGACATCAGACATCTCACGGACGTCCTTCGATCGAAGCTCATTATAGAACTCCCGGTTATTTGGCATTTCATCGAGCAGCGCCATGACCTTCTCTGGGTCATGCGCAACCTGCTGAAAGCAGATAACCAACTCAGGGTTCGCATCTGAGAGAGATGCCTCACTCGGACCCAGCTCGAAGAAAACTGCAGCACTCCCCATAAAGGGTTCAAAATACCGCCCTTCGAACGCAGGCGCGAGGGCTACGAGCTGATCCGCATACCGCGTCTTCCCGCCGACCCACTTCAGGAATGAACGCCCCTCAGCGAGGCGACTGCTACTCATAGTCTGTAGACCCATCGTCGTCACTCGGGCAGTATACAGCCCTTGTGGATGATCGTTCGGTCTTGGTCAGGTTTGGCCAAAACGTTAGGAAGCTCCGCGTCGAGGCCGGGCTATCGCAAGAGCAATTGGCAGACATTGCACGCCTTCACCGCACCTACATCGGGAGCGTGGAACGTGGTGAGCGCAATATTAGTCTGGTGAATATTTACCGACTCGCGGAAGCGCTTGGTGTCAGCTCAAGGCATTTGCTACCTGACGACGAGGGATAGACGAAGTGAGACGCCAAGACGGTTTCGCCGCTCCACGCTGGGATGATCCATTCTGGCACGTTGTGCGAATGCTCGCCGATCAGCCGGCGGCACAGCGTAGATACGCCGATGCAATTTCGCCAAGCCAAATCATGGATCTCCTTCGTTCGGCAGGCACGCCCGCAGCAGACGCATTGGCTCTGTACCTCCAGAAGCGGGAGGACGCATTGCAGCGCCTGTCTTCATATTGGAGCAAGCGGCGCGAAGTGTCTGAAACGGCTTTCAGCCTCATGCGGACTGAGGAGGAAGCCAAGAGAGACTACGCAACCGTCTCCGATCAGGTCCTGCAAAGCTACGGCGTACAACTCGCCGGCTATCACGCATCACCGAAGGTTCTCGTCAACACTGTAGACGCGGTTATTTACCGGGAATGCAAAAAGGCAAATGTTCCCGTAAATACCAATCCGCAGAGTCGCGCCGCCCTTTTGTCCGATGAGCATATCTGGGTTTCCCCAAGACGCCTTGACGGCGCTCTCCCTGACCTTCTGAACCCAGTTGCGCTATGGGAGATTAAAGAGTACTGGGGAAAGACAGGCGGCGGTTCAAAGATGTCTGATGCCATCTATGAACTGCACCTGGTCGGACTCGAGTTGCGCATGTTCGAGGCCGAGTTCGGAGTTCACGTAAACCACTACGCCATCCTCGATGGTCTGGAACAGTGGCGCGCAAGGAAATCCGACGTCCGGCGTACGGTTGACCTTCTATACATGGGGTTGCTCGATGAAGTCGTTGTGGGTAGCGAAGTAATATCCGAGTGGCCGCGAATTGTTATGGAGAACATCCGTCGCGCTGAGCGTGCCGACACACCTAGGGTGCCGAGGCAGGCTGTCGCTGACTCTCTGTTCCCAGAACTCGGTTAAGTCAGACTCGCTTCTCGGCAGAGAAGAATCGACTGAACTCGGGTCCCCAATTGTAAGCGCCCTGATTACAGGGTACCGAATAGTCGACATGTGCTCACATGGCACGCAGTGTCCTCGGTCAGCCGGCTGCGCCAAGGCACAGGTCTGAAAGTATCGCTCGTCACACCGTGACGAGCGATACTTTTTCAGCACACTCCACGGCCCTCCGCATGCCCGATAAGGTGTGACTTCAGCTAAGTGGCGTGTAGATCATATGGAACTGGAGGAGCCAGCTCAGCTCCTCCAGTTCCAGCAGCAGTATCAACAAGCTGCTCAACGCTCAACACGATCAGTCAAGGCTGACCTGCGGCTCGGCCGGGCATTCTGCGATCAGTCCCAGTCGCCAATGGGAAGCTGTCGCTCGGTGGTCTGAGCGCAGGCCCACCTGCTCTAGCTATCGCGCAGCTTCGTCAGGGCGCTTCGTGCAAGCCCTGCACACTTAGTTGCATTCTTGAAAAGGCTAGCGGGGTATCCTGGATAGTCGGCATCAGCCACATCAGTTACCACTGTCAGCGTCTTGGCCACTAGTCCCGGAACTTGACGAGCCTGGCTATTCCAGTCGAAGCGAGGGTCATCAATACTCTTCGTGTCTAGCTGGCGGAAAACCAGATGCAGGATGAAGCGGTTTCCGTGGACAGCCATTCCGCGAGCACGCCCCTCGAGAGACTGCAGGGTGTCCCCTAGCAACTCTTCAACTTGTCGCATGACACGAACTGATCGCCAAATACGCTGATAGGTTATCGAGGGGTTGAAGAGCTTTTTATACGCGCCCCGGTCCCCGGTATCCCACAACCGGCTGATCTCACGCTTAGCTTGCGTTGACAGGCTTACGTCAGGATTCGCGCATGAGAGAGCGATTGTAGCTTCAGTGACACTGCATCCGGTTTCTGGGGCGGGGTCCGCCTCTCCGGACTTATAGATGTATGTCAGACCCTCCACGAGAAACTCGTTCTTGATACGAGATTGTTCCGGATCGAGAGCCAAAAAATCTCGCCCGGTGATTCTGTTTTGAGTATTCGTAGCTCGCGTAACACTATTCGCGAATTCGGACTCTGCTCCTTCGAGGGAAATGAAGCGTACGGTCACTTTCGCTTTACCGAGATCGACACCTAGTCGCGCGGCCTTTGCGATCGAACCTACTGTCTGTGCTCCATTTACGACATCCGCCCCGGAAAATGTGAATGCGCCGATCCTTCGATCCGCTCCATAGGCAGGCGACTTAGAGATTTTCTCGCAGAGGATCGTAATTCCGTTATTGTAGTACCAGAATTCTGCGGGACTCTCGCGGAGAGTATCGATCAGCGTTTCGTTGACTTCCGAATTATTTAGCACGACACGAACATTCTTGCTAAAAAGAGCAGTGCCGTGCTCCCTGTGCCACTCTGCAACTTGCGCCGCGGAGACTTGACCGTAATAGGCTACCGGCTCTCCCGCGAACTGCCCCCAGTCTGCCAGCTCAACCGAGAGATCAATCTTCGGCAATTGGTGATCGTCCAGGAGTAGCTTGTGAATCCCCGACTGGCCTAGGTAGTTGAAAGATGCTACTTCATCCGGCGTGTTGAACGTCTCATCAAGAAACGTTTCCATGCGGTCACGTATATCCGAAGAGCAATCGCTTACGCCACTATGAGCCACGATGATCTCGATCTGCATCTTGGGATCTAGTAGCGCCTTTTCGATTTCCTTCTGGCGAACGCGAACCTTCTCGTTAAACCTCTCCCACCTAAGTTGCACTAGGTCTGAGATACCCTCGCGAAACTTGATGAAGTCGTCAAGTGCAAGACTTCCTCGACCGTCCTGCGACCACTTGGACTGGACAACCAATAGTCGATCTTGCTCCAAGTTGAGCGCAATGGCATCAATCCCATTATCCCCAGATCCGTCAGTCACTGTTGCAGAAGCCGACTCCCAGTCCAATCCTCCTCGCTTAGCAATTACGAAGGCGGCCAGCGCGCGACTCAGGTGATTTACGTATACGTGCGCGGGTTCGTGAGCCGCGAGGTCGCTTACATCAACAAAGGGGAAGGTTGTCTCCTCAACACGGCGCTGAATTTGAGTGAGTTGCAGCAGTCCCATGTGTCCTCGGCCTCAATCGATCGCCTACCAGGGGAGGCTAAGAGTAGTAGCAGTTGCGGCATCCAGGGGTGGTCGTACGAAGATTCGTGCCGCAGCGGACTTGTTCGAACCCTACGGACCAGCCTCAGCTACGGGCGCGTGAACAAACCATGGCGGTTGAAGGAGGTAGGGGTCGTTACCGCAGCGATCGCCGGCTGCCTATGACGCTCGATCCTCAGCTACAGCCCTGCCCTCGTGTAGGTAGCCATCGAGTGTCATGGGATCCTCGTCGAGCGCGCGGGCTCACCAACATGGCGGTTGACTGCTGCCAGCGACTGTTGTCGTCTATCTGACGGCTTGCTTTGTCCCAGATGCGGTCCAGACTTTACAGCCGTTGCAGTTCCCCGATGCCAGCGGTCGGGGAGTCTGAGTCGTGGACCACCTGTGGACAAGTCCGGCTCTCCAGCACGGTGAAGAGGCTCAGACCTGCACCGACCCAGTGCATCGCATCGGCCTCCGGAGCCGTGTGCGCAGGTTCGAATCCTGCCGGGGGCACTCGCCGTAGATCAGCAAGAATAAAGCGCTGACCAGGGCGGATGCCGAGAGAAGAGGGCGGGAGTCAGTCTCACTGACTCCCGCCCTCTCTTGTCGTCTCTCACTGTCCGCGCACCATCCGCGGTACATGCGACACACCTCCGACACGCTCACGCGGTCCTCACGAACAGGGCACCCCTGCCGACGTCGGAGGACTCTGCGGAAGCATGTGGACATGCCCAAACCGAAGAGCTTCACAGCGTGGTTGAGGTTTTCTCAATGACCTAAACCGATCGAAAGAGTGGCATCGGCGATGGCGCTAATCATCCCGACCGGACCTCACGGAAGGAGCGGTCGGGCAGCACGCCTCGAAGAGTGCGGTGCCATCCCAGCCGCGATCGAGATGTTCGATAACGCCCGGGTTCGATACGAGGCGTACCGGGCGGCGCTAGGCGATACCTGAGCCGATAGCGCGGGCCAACAGGGCTTTTGGACACTGTTGCACCTCTAGCGACCGGTCCGGCGGGTCGCGTCACCGACTCCGCTCCCGACAGGGATGTCACCCGAACGGCCTAACATGACGTGTCACCCACATGGATGAACATCAAGCTGAGTGGTGTCCCAACCGAGGTATTCCGTGAAAGGCGAACCAAATGCGCATTCGACGAATCCTCGCCGCCGTCATCGCGACGGCAGCCCTCTCCGGACTCGGCATCACAGGCGCCGCCACCGCCACCGCCACGACCACAACCGCCACAACCGCCACCCCCGCCAGCCTCACCCCGGGTGAGTGCGAGCAGGGCGGCGGAATGGTCGATCGGTCGCGCACGTCCGCGGCCAAGCTCCCGATCTGCAAGGGCGGCAAGTTCGACGGGCAGGATGTCGACTAACCCCCACCAGGCGCCCCGCAGCCACGCGCTGCGGGGCGCTCCCAGGCGAGCCGTGGCCGGGAGAGCCGCAGGTAGGTGCCGACCCATAAGGGCGGTCCGAATCTCCCGGACCGCCCTCGCGGCGCGATGACACGGAGCGCTATGCAGCGCCTCCGTCCTCTTCCAATGCGCTTGTGATCTTCGCGTTGGCGGCTTCCTCGTGGCCGTCGATGCAGCCGTGACAGCGCCGGTGGATCACCTCGGGAGAGTTGCCGGCCCGCCGGGCAACCTCAGCGATCGGCACCCCCGCGTTCAACCACCGCGTGACGCATGCGTGCCACAGGTCGTAGGGGCGCCCGGCCAACCGTGAGTCGACGCGCTCGGGCGGGAGCGCATATTCCCGCGTCTCCTCCCACACCCGCCAGTAGGCAGAAGAGCCGACCGCTCCCCCACGCTCGTTGCCGAACGCGCGCCCCTCCTTGGCCGTGCCGTACCCGTCCAGGTGCGCCCGCAGGATCGCCACCAGGACGGGCGGAATGGGGACCGGCCGGTCGCTCTTGGCCTCCCGTGCTGTCAGCCCGCGGCGGTCGTGCCGTTCCCCGGAATCGGTCCACTGCTCACCAGAGACGGGACGCGTGTCCCGGAGCGTCGGTGTGCCCCGGTCTGTGTCCGTGAGATGAAGACGGGCCCGGTCTCCCCCGCACTCCCGCTCCGGTGGCGCGACTTCGAGGCCCCGGCAGGCATGACGGACGACCGTCACGTGGTCACGCCCAAGGCGAAGTACCGCGAACTCTGAGCCCGGCCGGTGAGCGGTTCCGTGGGCTGGGCGAGGGCCGGTCCGTACGCGTGGCTACCGTGGACCCGGCATCCACCGGCCCTACTCCTGGAGACCCGTGCCCGTATCCCTCGGCGAGAACGTGCTGGCGATGCTGCGGCGCCCCAGCACCTGCTACATCGCCACGACGATGCCCGACGGTTCGCCCCAGCTCACCCAGACATGGGTCGACACCGACGGCGAACACGTCCTGATCAACAGCGTGGAGTCGCATCAGAAGACCCGGAACATCGCACGCGACCCGCGGGTGGCCCTAGCGGTCTCCGACCCCTCGGAACCGTCCTCCTACGTCCAGATCCGCGGCCGTGTGGTGCGGGTGACCACCGAGGGAGCGGTCGAGCACATCGAGGCGCTCGCGCAGAAGTACCTCGGCCGGCCCTACCCATGGTTCGGCGGTCGCGACCAGGTCCGGGTGATCTACGTGATCCTGCCCGAGCGGATCACCAGCCCCCGCGGCTGAGCTCGTGTCACGAGGCCGGGGTCCGCGGCGCGGCGGGGAACCGCCGCGCCGCGCGGCCTCACACCTGGACCGGCTCCGTTCCGGCGGCCGCCGGAACGGCGGCGCCCGCGGCGCGGCGGCGGACGGGGACGACCGGAGTACCAGTAGCCGGCGACCATCAGTGCGATGACGACGACGGTCTCGGTGGCCCACACCCAGGCCGCGGCGGTGGCCGTCTTGGGCGGCACCCTGCAGGCCGGTGGAACCGCTCCTGAGCGGATCGCTGCCGCTGTGACTGCGCCGGGGAAGACGCAGCCCACTTGTCGCAACCGGCCCGACTCGATCCTCCCGCCGCCGTAGGGTGCGGCGGCGCGGGCACCCCCGCATAGGTTGGCCGTCTGATCCAACGCCCCGCGACGAGGATCAGCCGATGCGCGGCAGGACCACCATCCGCCTGTCGAGCCCGCCGACGTCGCCCCGACAGCCGCGCAGCGGGTGGTCCGCCGCTGTCTGCCTCCTGCGCACCGCGATACAGGAGGACAGCCCACAGCTCCCGGGATCAAGGAAACGGCTGACCAGAGCCCATCTGCAAGCCGAACTCCGATGGTGCTCCGTAGCCGTGTGCGCAGGTTCGAATCCTGCCGGGGCACCCCTTATGAGGTGCACAGAGACCCCGTCACCAGCGGAAACGCGGCGGCCGGGGTCTTCGCGTATGTGCAGGCGGATCGCGCTCGGGCCGTCGCGTGCCTGGATCGTCCGGATGAGCGGAGGGACGTAGTTCCACCTCCCGTACCGCTACGGCAGAAGGTGGCCCGGGGCTGCTGGGCGCCGTGGGGCCGCGTGGCTCGGGATCCCTGCTGGGGCGGTTCCTCGTCCCGGCTGCGGTCGTCAAGGCGCTGTCCGTTCGGCGCCGTTGTGGCTCCTTGCCCGGGTCGGGAACGAGGTCTCCCGCTGTGAGCCGTTGGGTATGGGGCGGCGGATGCCGCTGACTGGTCGATTCCATCAGGGTCCGTACGCGTCGGCCCTACGGCGTCGGGTATCTCCAAGTGGTCTGCGCTGAACAGGTGTCCCGCCCTGTTCGGCTCACCGGCGAAGACCCTCAGGGCCTTGCACCCATCGATCGCCCCACGCGGCCTGCGCCCACCTCCTGGGCTCGTTGACGGGCCTCGAGTGGGCCTGCCCCGTGTTCTGGCCCTCTCCCGGCGCCGAGTGGTCCGTCGTCCTTGGTGAGTGCGACTGCCTCTCCGGCGGCGGCCGTGTGCGTGTACTTCCGACGTCTTCCGCGTGCTCTCCGACCCTCGGCCGGGCCGGCCCCGACCCCGGACGGTGCGCCCCCGCGTGGGAGCCGGCGTTCTTTCGGGCCCGGCGTGCGCCGGCGCGGGGGCGGGAAGGGTGGGGCTCTTTTCCGCTTCGGGGAATGCAGGGTGTCGGCAGGTGAATGGTGCGGGCATCTATGCAATGGGGGTTTTCTCGTCGAGAGTTGAAGAGGGAAAGCACCAGAGAAAGTAATCGCTCGTATGCGCTATTCGTTCGACGTTCCCCTGGAACCCCACGCCCTCGTCGTCGCCGAAGTCGCTGCCGGTGATCTTCTCGCTCTCTCCGAGCAGGATCTGGCGGAGAACGCCTGGTACGTGGTGATGCGCACCCTGGCGGAAGCTCCGGGTGCCGTTCGGCTCACGTTGCGGCCGCCGCTCGGCGGGAGAGACCGTGACGTGGTTCTCGAACGCGGGATTCGGGTGAGCGTCAGCTGTCGTCGGGTGGACCTCTCGGGCATTCCCGAGCTCGACTCGTCCGATCTCGGCGCCGTCGAATTCCGGGACGGAGACCGGGTCGGTTCACTGCGTGTGGTGGATCCCCGGGCCGTCGAGGAGTCGTACACCCGTAAGTGGGGGCGGTGGTACCGGGATCCGGACTGCGGGGAACAGGAATCCCTCTCCGACGGGGAGTTGCGGGAGCGGGGCGCCCGAGACCTCCGTCGGGAGCACCTCGTACGGCATCGTCCTCGTCCGCGGCGGTCCGCCGAGGTCCGTGCGGCGCGGCGGGTCGTCGTCACCGGGCTCGGCGCCGTGACGCCCCTCGGCGTCGGAGTCGGGGAACTGTGGCGGGGGCTGCTGGAAGGACGGTGTGGGATAAGGGAGTTGGAGGGCGAGGAGTTCGCCGGGTTGCCCGTGCGGATCGCGGGGACCGTGCCCGTCGACCCCGCCCGACTGCTGCCCCGGCCGCAGGCCCGTCGCATGAACCGGGCCGCCCGGTTCGCCGTGCTCGCCGCCCGCGAGGCCTGGGAGGACGCCGGGCTCGACCCGGCCGGCACGGAGGAGAGCGGTCTCTCACCCGAGCGGGTCGGGGTCTCGGTCGGCTCCATCCTCGGTGACGCCTCCGTCCTCGTCGGCGGCGACCGCGCGCTGCGCGAGCGCGGGCCCCGCGCCGTCTCCCCGCTGACCACGCCGATGACCGTGCCCTCGCAGGCCGCGTCGCAGGTGTCGCTCGCCCTGCACATCACCGGTGAGGCCCGTACCGTCACGAGCGCGTGCGCCTCCGGCACCGAGGCCGTCGGGCAGGCCGTCGACCGCATCCGCCACGGGCGGGTCGACGTCGCCCTCGCCGGCGGCGCCGAGGCGGTGGTCACCCCGGCGATCATGGCCTCCTTCGCCGCGATGCGCGCGCTCTCGGCCCACCCGGTCGGGCTCACCAGCCCCTCCCGGCCGTTCGCCGGCGACCGCGACGGCTTCGTGAACGGTGAGGGCGCCGGGTTCCTGCTCCTCGAGGCCGAGGACCACGCACGGGCCCGCGGGGCGCGCGTCTACTGCGAGGCCGCGGGCTGGGGTCTGTCCGCGGACGCCCACCACATGGCCGCGCCCGACCCGTCCGGCCGGGGTATCGCCCTGGCGCTGCGCCGCGCCGTCGAGGACGCGGGCGCCCATGTCGTCGACGTCGTCCATGTCAACGCGCACGCCACCGCCACCGTCGACGGCGATCTCGCCGAAGCGGGCGCGCTGCGGGCCGTGTTCGGCGCGCGGGTGCCGGTCACCGCGCTCAAGGGGCACCTCGGCCATCTCCAGGGGGCGGCGGGCGGTGTGGAGGCCGTCGCCACGGTGCTCACCCTCCATCACGGCCTGATCCCGCCCACCATCGGCTGCGACGTCCCGGACGACGCCATCGGCCTGGACGTGGTGACCAAGAGCCCCCGCCCCCTCCCCTCCTCCGGAGACCTCGCCCTCAGCAACTCGTTCGGGTTCGGGGGGCACAACGCGGTGGTGGCCTTCCGCCGCCGACCGGCGTGACCACGGACATCGGGGGCGGGGCGGGAAGGTGGCCGGGGGACGGCTCCTGGTGGTGCGGCCCCCGTGACGGGCGATCCGGTACGTACGTTCACGCCGAGGCGCGCTTGCGCGGGGCCTGTTTCTTCGCCGTCGCCGTGTCCTTCTTGGCGGTCGTCCTCTTCGCCGCGCTCTTGGCGGTCCCCTGGGCCGTCGACTTCGCGGTCGTCCGCGCGGTGGACCCGGAGGGCGACTTTCCCGTGCCCCTCTTCGCCGCCGCCGTCTTCGTCGTCTTCGTCGCCTTCGTGGTCCTCGTCGCCTTCGCCGCCGTACTGGCGGTCGTCTTCCTCGTCGTGTCCGACGCCGTCCTCTTCGTGGCCGACGTGGACTTCTTCCCGCCGACCGCCTTCGGTGCCGTACGCGCCGGTCCGCGCGCCGGAAGCGGGGTGACCTCGGCCCTCCCGGCGTTCTCGGACTCCGCGCCCGTCGCCCCGTCCGTCCCCTCGCCCCGGGACTCCTTGGCCGCGCGCACGCTCTTCTCCAGGGCGGCCATCAGGTCGAGGACCTTGCCGCCCGGTTTCTCCCCGGCGGGCGCGGCCGGCACCCGTTCGCCGGAGGCCTTGGCGGCGATCAGTTCCTCCACGGCGTCCCGGTAGTCGTCGTGCAGGTCCGCGAGGTCGACCTCGCCGAGGGTGTCCATCAGGGCGTCCGCCAGGTCGAGCTCCTGGTCGCGGACGGTCACGCCCGCGTCCGGCGCCACCTCGTCCGTACCGCGGATCTCGTCCGGCCACAGCAGCCCGTGCATCGCGATCACGTCGTCCACCACCCGCAGCATCCCGAGCCGCTCCCGGCCGCGCAGCGCGAACTTCGCGATGGCGACCTTCCGGCTGCGCTTGAGGGCCTCGCGCAGCAGGACGTACGGCTTGGTGGCGGGGACGCCGTTCGCGGACAGGTAGTAGGCCGTGTCCATCTGGAGCGGGTCGATCCGCTCGGCCGGCACGAAGGCCACGATCTCGATCGTCCGGGCGGTCGGGATCGGCAGCGAGGCCAGGTCCTCGTCCGTGACCGGGATCAGCGAGCCGTCGCCGTCCTCGTACGCCTTGCCGATCTCGGCGCCGGTGACCTCGCGGTCCTCCAGTTCGCAGACCTTCCGGTACCGGATGCGGCCCCCGTCGTCGAGGTGGATCTGCCGGAAGGAGATCGAGTGGCTCTCCGTGGCGTTCACGAGCTTGATCGGGATGCTGACCAGCCCGAAGGAGATGGCGCCGTTCCAGATGGATCGCACGTGCAGCACCTTCCTGACACGGATTCGAAGGGCGAGGGGTCCGACACGGTTTTCGAGAGGTGCGGTCGGAAGCAAGGCTAGACGCGCGTTCGCGACAGCACATCCGCAGACGGGCCGACGAGCGCCCCGCCCGCGGTTCCGTGCGAGGCTCGACCCATGACGCCGATCACCGAGGTGGAGGGCCGGCGGCTCACGCTCACCCGTCTGGAGAAGGTCGTCTACCCGGCGACCGGCTTCACCAAGGGCGAGGTCCTGCACTACTGCGCGACGGCCGCCGCCCCGCTGCTGGCGCACCTGCGCGACCGGCCCGTCTCCTTCCTCCGCTATCCCGACGGACCGGACGGCCAGGTCTTCTTCACCAAGAACGTGCCGCCCGGCACACCCGACTGGGTCGGGACCGCCGAGGTCCCCCGGTCGGCGGGGCCCGCCCGGATGGTCCTCGTCCAGGACCTCCCCTCGCTCATGTGGGCTGCGAACCTCGTCACCGAGTTCCACACACCGCAGTGGCGGGCGGACCGGCCCGGTGAGGCGGACCGGCTGGTCCTCGACCTCGATCCCGGCGCGCCCGCGACGGTGGTCGAGTGCTGCCGGGTCGCGCTGTGGCTGCGGGAGCGGCTGGCCGCGGACGGGATCACGGCGTTCGCCAAGACGTCCGGCGCGAAGGGGCTGCATCTGCTGGCGGCACTGGTGCCGGTGGCGTCCGAGGACGCCGGGGCGTACGCGAAGGAGCTCGCCGTGGAGGCGGAGCGCGCCCTGCCGGGACTCGTCACGCACCGGATGACCAAGAGCCTGCGGCCGGGGAAGGTCTTCGTCGACCACAGTCAGAACGCGGCACGCAAGACGACGGCGACCCCGTACACGCTGCGCGCCCGGGCCACACCCACCGTCTCGACCCCCGTCACCTGGGACGAGGTCGCCGGCTGCGCCGATCCGGAGCGGCTCGTCTTCCGCGCCGAGGACATCGCGCCGCGGCTGGAGCGGTACGGCGATCTGCTGGCCCCCCTCCTCGACCCGGACCGCGCGCACGTCCTGCCCTGAGCGGGCGGTCTCCGGCGACGACCGGCGGACAGCGGGTACGTCGTGGGCCACGGCCCTTGGGCAGCGGGCGGGGGCAACGCCCCGGCCCTTGACCGGCGGGCGCGGTGCGGACGATCCGTGAGCGGAAGTACGTGAGCGGCGGGCGCGGTACGGATACGGGCGCCTGCCGCGGGCGTCGCTCACGGGCCGCGCCTTCTCCCCAACCACCCGGCACCCGGATCATCGCGTCCCCGGCCACCCCGCCCCGCATCGCAGGTCGCCTCCCACCCCACCCAGGTCGCCCCGCGTCCCGCCCGCGCGGACAATGGGCAGGACCGGGTCGACGGACGGGGCCCGGGGCGCGGCCGGGGACGACGGCGGGCCCGGAGTACGTACGGGTACGGCGGGACGGGGCCGGGCCACACGCGACGGGACGAAGGCGGCGCAAGGTGGTGGCCGGGCGCCACCCGGGGTGGCGGCGGCCCGCCGGCGAGGTGGCGACGATGCCGACGTGGCGACTGCGGGACTTCCACGACGATGATCTCGACCAGGCGATCCAGATGTGGGACCAGAACCGGCAGGCGGACGACGCCGTCGCCGTGTTCCCGGTCTCCGAGGTCATGGCCGCGGCCCGGGGCGACGGCACCGCGGTGGTCGCCGCGGCCGGGGACGACATGGTGGGCATGGCGGTGGCGCAGGCCCGCGGCGAACGGGCCTGGATCACCTTGGTGGCGCTCTCCGCCGCGTGGCGCGACCGGGGTATCGGCAGCGCCCTGATCGGCGAACTCGAACGGCGGCTGCGGACCCAGGACGTACGCCGGATCGGGGCGCTGCTCGCACCGGGGGCCACCGGGACGAGGGCTCTGGAGAACTCCGGCTACCGGGCGCGCGCCGGGCTGGTCCTCTACGAGAAGGTCGAGCATCTCGGCGCGGGCGAGGCGGGCCTGCTCGCGGAGCTCGGCGGGAGGCTGCAGCCGCAGGGGCTCTGGCGCGCGCTCGCCGGCATGGAACGGGAGAAGGACGCCATCGAGCGGCGGATCGTGCTGCCGCTGGCCGAGCCCGCGCTGGCCGACCGGTACGGGGTGGCGCCGCCGAAGGCGGTCATCCTCTTCGGTCCCCCGGGCACCGGGAAGACCAGTTTCGCCAAGGCGGTCGCCTCCCGGCTGGAGTGGCCCTTCGTGGAGCTCTTCCCGTCCCGGCTGGCGGCCGGCGCCGACGGGCTCGCCGCGTCGCTGCGGGACACCTTCGCCGAGCTGGCGGAGCTGGAGACGGTGGTCCTGTTCATCGACGAGGTCGAGGAGATCGCGGGCGCCCGCTCCGGGCCGGCCGCCGCTCCCGGTCACGGTGTCACCAACGAGCTGCTGAAACTGATCCCGGGGTTCCGCGACCACGACGAACGGCTGCTGATCTGCGCGACCAACTCCGTGCGCTCGCTGGACCAGGCGTTCCTGCGGCCCGGGCGGTTCGACTACGTCATCCCGGTCGGGCCACCCGATCCGGCCGCCCGGGAGGCCATCTGGAGGCGCTATCTCGGGCCCGCCGCCGACCGGGTCGAGCTGCACCGGCTGGTCGCGGCCAGTGAGATGTTCACCCCCGCCGACATCGAGTTCGCCGCCCGCAAGGGTGCCCAGGCCGCGTTCGAGCGCGAGATCGCCGAGCGGCGGGGCACGCCCGCCGGTACCGAGGACTATCTGGCGGCCGTGGCCGACACCCGCCCGACGCTCACCGCGCAGGCGCTCACCGAGTTCGAGGAGGACATCGAGCGTCACGTACGGATGTGACGGCGGTCGGCCCGGCCGGCCGGGGTCCCCGGCGGCGGACGGCGCGCGGCGGGGGTCCTCACACCTTCCGCCAGGTGTGCCGGTCGCGGGCCATCGCGTGCAGAGCCGCCACGTCCGCCGGTTTCAGGACCCCGCCCAGCCGGGCCAGGGAGGACAGTTCGGTGTCCTGGAGCACGCGCAGTTCACGGAGCGGGGAGAGGACGTCCAGGCCCGCGGGACCGGCCAGGGCCAGGACGGGACGGACCTCGGCGGTCAGGGCGTACGAGGCCCGGTCGGCGTCGGCGCGGACCTGCCGGAGCAGGGGACGGGACTCGCGGCGGCCGACCGTGACCATGGGATCGGTGACGTGGACCCGCTGTTTACGGGCGTACAGCGCACGGATCGCGAAGAGGCCCCCGGGGCCGATGAACAGGTGGTGGATACGGTCCGCGCCGGACAGCGGGACCGAGTGCACGGTGTGCCAGCCGGCCCCTTCCAGCCGGTCGAGGGCGTCACCGACGGCCTGTTCGGCGGCGAGCGCGCGGCGGCGCGGGTCGGGCCGCAGCCGGTGGGCCGGCCCGGGGTCGCGGTCGAGGTCGACGAGCAGTGCCTCGCCGGGCCGGTTGGGCGCGAGGTCGTCGTCCGGATGGAGGGTGAGCCGGGCCAGTTCCGCCGGGGTGGGCACCGGGGGCGGCCCCACGGTCACCGGGCCGGTGAGGAAGGGTGCGAGCGTGTCGAGCACGTCCTCCCGGCGGTCCTCGCTGAGCAGGTTGACCCGGGCCGTGTCACGGTCGTACCAGGCGACGTTCCTCCCGTCGGTCAGGCACACGTAGAGACGCTCCTGTCCGTGGCGCCAGGCCGGTACGACCCGCAGTCCGCTCATGCACCATCACCCCACGACCATGGGAACAGGCGGGGTGCTCCAGGGGCAAGAACCCGGTTACCTTTGTGAGGAGTTGGGGGAGTTGTGGGAGGCGCCGTTGCGGACTCGCAGAGAGCAGCCCGATGTACCCGCTCCGCAGAATCCGTGGAGCGAGATCGTGCCCGGCCTGTGGATGGGCGGGCACGCCTTCGCGGGGCCCTCCGGGGAACCGGAGTTCGCCGTCGTGCACGATGAGTTCGACCTGGTCCTGACCTTGCTGCGGATGCCGGGGCACGGTCCGGACCCCGGCGTCGAGCACCATGTGTGGCCGATCCCGGACGGTCCCCTGGACGGCACGCAGCTGGCGGGCGTGATCCGTCTCGCGCGGGCCGCGGACGACGCGCTGGAGGACGGGCGCCGGGTCCTGGTCCGCTGCTACCACGGGTACAACCGCTCGGGGCTCGTCGTGGCGCACGCGCTGGTTCTCGCCGGATACGGCGCCGACGAGGCGATCCGGCTGATCCGGAGCCGCCGCTCGCCGTGGGCCCTGCACAACGAGTTGTTCGAGGAGTACCTGCGGGCCGGGCTGCCCACCGCCCGGCTCCTGGAGGAACTGGCGGAGTAGGGCCGGACGGGGCCGAGCGGGGAGAACCGGCAGAGCGGAGCCCAGCGCTCCGGTCGGCCGCGGCCGGTGCCCCGGCGGGCCGTCTCCCCGCAGACAAAAAGGACTTCCGTACGAATAAGGTGGAGGCGTCGGTTCCACCGGTTGCCCGCCGGCCTCCCGCACCGGGCCCTCCCCCGCCCCGGACCGAGGCCGGCCCGTACGCAGGAGAGCAGTGACCCCCACTCGGCCCAGCCGCCACGCACCCGCCGTCCTCGCCCTCGCGCTGGCGGCGGTCCTGGCCGGCTGTGGCGACTCCGGCGCCCTGCGCGCCGCGGGTGAGACGCCCACCGCCGTCGGCCCCGCCAGGCTCTGGCCGGAGCTGCCGCCCGCGTCGACGCCCGCCCTCGACTACGGCGAGGCCGACACCGAGGTCGTCAAGGGCGTCACCGCGCCGGGCGACGACATCCACGAGGTGGACCCGCTCGACGTGGTGCGCGCCGAGGTCGCCGCGCACCCGGACGAGTACTCCGGCGCGCACGCCTCGCACGCGGCGACGGCCCGGCAGCTGGCGGACTGCGGGAAGAAGGGCGCGCTCGGCGAGAAGTGCCCGGTCCTGAAGGCGTACTACCGCGATCTCACCGGCGACCGGAAGGACGACATGGTGCTCGGCATCCGCTTCCCCCGCAACCAGCTCGCCGTGCGCGTGTACGCCTTCCTGGACCACCGGCTGGTCCAGGTCATGGGCACCTCGGACAGCGTGGTCAGCGTGGAGCTCGCGGGGCGCCAGGTGATCATCCGTTCGCCCTCGACACTGCCGGGCTACGAGTTCCGTACGGTGTGGACCTGGGACCCGCATCAGAACGCGATGCTGGCGACCCGCGACGAGATCCTCCGGGTGTCCACTCCCTCCCCGGCCTCCCCGACCGGCACTCCCTCCCCCAGCGGTACCACCGGCCCCGCGCCCGTCCCGCCGCCGTCCGCGTCAGCGCCGCCGTTCACGCCGCCCGCCCCGTCCCGGTCCCCGTCCGCGCCCCCTTCGGCGAGCGGCTCGTGACGCGCCCCCCGCGGCGCCCGCGACCCGCCCGGCGCCTCCGCGCCGCCGCACTCCCCCGCGCCGTACGCTCCCTGCGGGCCCTGTGCCGTGTCCCCCACTGGACCGCCACCCTGACCTGGAAGGCGACCGCCTTCCTCGCGGTGATGTGCTGCGGTCTCGCCGCCCTGCTCGGCATCCTCGTCCATGTGTCGGTGACCGACCAGACCGTCGGCGAGGCCCGCGACCGCGCGCTCGACCGGCTGACCGAGGTGACGACGGCGTACGAGGACGGCGACCGGCTCCCGCCGGGTGCGGGCGTCGACCTGCCGGGACTCCCGGCCTCACTGCGCGCACTGGCCACCGATGGTGTGCGCGGCACGATGGTCGGCGACCGGGACACCCACCCGACCATGTGGGCGGCGGGACCCGCCGACCGCGGGCGCGCGCTCGCCGTGCAGTTCGACTACGCGCAGGGAGCCCACGCCATCGACGCCCTGGACCGGGCCATCGTGTGGTCCTCGGCGCTGGCGATCGGCGCCACGCTGCTGGTGGGGGCGTTCGCCGTGACCCGGGTGACCAGGCGGCTGCACGCGACCGCGCGGGTGGCCCGGCGGATCAGCGCCGGCGACCTGGACGCGCGCGTCAACGATCCCCGTACCGTCCAGGACACCCGTGCCGTCCAGGACGCCCGCGCCGGCGCCGACCCCCGTGCGCAGCGCCCGCCGCGGCCCCAGGACGAGGTGGCCGCGGTCGCCGGGGCGCTCGACACGATGGCGGCCTCGCTGCAGGGCAAGCTGCTGAGCGAGCAGCGCTTCACCGCGGACGTGGCGCACGAACTGCGCACCCCGCTCACCGGACTGCACGCGGCGGCCGAGCTGCTGCCACCGGGCCGCCCGACCGAGCTGGTGCGCGACCGGGTCGCCACGCTGCGCACGCTCACCGAGGACCTGCTGGAGATCTCCCGCCTGGACGCCGGACGGGAGCGGCTCGAACTCGACTCGGAACCGCTGGGCCCGCTCGCCGGGCGGGTGGTGTGGGCCTCCGGCACCGGGACCGAGGTCCGCGTCCTGCGCGACACCAGGGTGGAGACCGACCGCCGCCGGCTGGAGCGGGTGCTCGGGAATCTGGTGGCCAACGCGCACAAGCACGGCAGGGCGCCGGTGGCGCTGACCGTCGACGGCCCGGTGGTGACCGTGCGGGACCACGGTGACGGCTATCCGGACTATCTGCTGGAGCACGGCCCGCAGCGGTTCCGCACCGAGGGCGGCACCAAAGGGCACGGCCTCGGTCTGACGATCGCGCTCGGCCAGGCGGAGGTGCTGGGCGCGCGCCTGGTCTTCACCAACGCATCCGACGGCGGTGCGCTCGCCACCTTGACGCTCCCTCAGGGCGCCACGGAGGAAAGGACCGACGGGATCGGCCCCGAGGCACGGGACGGGCACGCGAAGGAGGACGAGCCAGAGGCGCGGGACGAGCCCGAGGCGCGGGACGGGCGCGGGGAACGGGACGGGAACGGGGAACAGGACGGGAACAAGGGAAGCGGCTCCTGACCCCTCAGCTCGCTCCCGGACTCGACGAACCCGCGTGCGGTACACCGAATCGGACCGTTCGTCACCACATGACGGGACATCGCCCGTACCACTTGCTACGTTCCGGACATGATCCAGCCCGGAATGCCCGGTTCGGACGGAAAGAGCGGAACGGCCGGACCAACCGGTACGGCCGGTACCACGGGACCCGCGGGACCTACGGGACCCGCGGGACCCACCGGTACGGCGTCGGTGGCGGACCCGCCCCCGCCGCTCCCCGCCGCACGCCTCGCCCGGCGCCGCGGCATCGAGTTCACCCTCATCGTCGTCGCCGTGCTGCTCTCCGTGTACGGCTACTGCGCGGTCGGGCTCGCGCGGCACGGCACCGTCCCGCCCGGTGCCGCCGGTTACGGCGCGGGGCTCGGCGTGCTGGCGCTGCTCGCGCACCTCGCGGTGCGGCTGCGGGCGCCGTACGCCGATCCGCTGCTGCTGCCCATCGCCGTCCTGCTCAACGGTCTCGGCCTGGTGCTGATCTACCGGCTCGACCTGGAGACGCCCGACGACCCGGCCGCCCCGATCCAGCTCATCTGGTCGACCCTCGGTGTCGCGCTCTTCATCGTGGTCGTGTTCTTCCTGCGCGACCACCGCGTCCTGCAGCGCTACACCTACGTCTCGGTCGTCACCGCGCTCGCGCTGCTGCTCCTGCCGATCCTCTTCCCCGCCGTGAACGGCGCCCGGATCTGGATCAGGATCGCCGGATTCTCCATCCAGCCGGGCGAGTTCGCGAAGGTGCTGCTCGCGGTCTTCTTCGCCGGCTACCTCGCGGCCAACCGCAACGCGCTCACCCACGCGGGCCGCCCGATCCTCGGCTTCATCCGGCTGCAGCTGCCCACCGGCCGCGTCGTCGGCCCGATCGTCACCGTGTGGCTGCTGAGCGTCCTGGTGCTCGTCCTGGAACGGGACCTGGGGACGTCGCTGCTGTTCTTCGGCCTGTTCGTGATCCTGCTGTACATCGCCACCGGCCGCACCGGCTGGATCGCGGTCGGCCTGCTGCTCGCCTGTGCGGGCGCGACGGCCGTGGGCCGGATGGAACCGCACGTCCACGGGCGGGTGCAGGACTGGCTGCACCCCTTCGCGTCGATCGACGCGGGGCTCGGACCCAACCAGCTCGCGCAGTCCCTCTTCGCGTTCGCCGCCGGAGGGGTGCTCGGCACCGGTCTCGGTCTCGGCCACTCCATCCTGATCGGCTTCGCCGCCAAGTCGGACTTCATCCTCGCGACGGCGGGCGAGGAGCTGGGCCTGTCCGGGCTCTCGGCGATCTTCCTCCTCTACGCGCTCCTCGTGGAGCGCGGCTACCGGGCCGGCCTCGCCCTGCGCGACCCCTTCGGCCGGCTCCTCGCGATCGGTCTCGCCTCGATCGTGGCGCTCCAGGTCTTCGTGATCGCGGGCGGGGTGACCGGGCTGATCCCGCTGACCGGGATGGCGATGCCGTTCCTCGCCCAGGGCGGCTCCTCGGTCGTCACCAACTGGATCATCGTCGCGCTGCTGATCCGGATCAGCGACTCGGCCCGCAGTCAGTACGACGGGACGGCCGCGCCGTGAGCCGCCGGAAGGACGCACCATGACCAAGTACATCCGCAGGGCCGCCGCCCTGTGTGCCCTGCTGCTCGTCGCCCTCCTCGTGAACGCCGCCCGTGTCCAGGTCGTCCGGGGCGGGACGTACGACGACAACCCGGCCAACCGCCGTCAGTCGATCGCCCGTTACGGGCAGCCGCGCGGGGACATCCTGGTCGGCGGCCGGCCCGTCACCGGCTCCCGGGACACCGGCGAGCAGCTCCGCTACGAACGCACCTACACGGACGGTCCGCTGTACGCGCCCGTGACCGGCTTCGCCTCGCAGGTGTACGGCAGGACATCGCTGGAGAGCACGGAGGACGGCATTCTCTCGGGCACCGATCCGCTGCTCTCCCCGCTCCCGCTGTGGAACGACGTCACGCATGCCCGCAACCCCGGCGGCCAGATCGTCACGACCCTGGATCCGGCCGCGCAGCAGGCCGCCTTCGACGGACTCGGCCGGCGCCGGGGCGCGGTCGCCGCCGTCCAGCCGTCCACCGGCAGGATCCTGGCGCTGGTCTCGACGCCCTCCTACGACCCCGGACTGCTGTCGGGGACGGGCGAGGCGGTGACGGAGGCGTGGCGGCGGCTGAACGCGGCGCCGGACAAGCCGATGCTCAACCGGGCGATCCGGCAGACCTATCCGCCGGGGTCGACGTTCAAGGTGGTGACGGCCGCGGCGGCGCTGGAGGCCGGTGTGGTGACGGACGTCGACGACTTCACCGACTCCCCCGACCCGTACCGGCTGCCCGGCACCAGGACCTGGCTGACGAACGAGACCGAGGGCTGCGAGGACGCGTCGCTGCGGTACGCCTTCGAGTGGTCGTGCAACACGGTCTTCGCGAAGCTCGCCGTGGACGTGGGGCTGCGTGACATGACCCGCACGGCGACCGGCTTCGGCTTCAACGACAAGCGGCTGCGGATCCCGTTCCTGGCCGCGCCCAGCAACTTCGACACCCGCCTCGACGACTCGCAGCTGGCGCTCTCCTCGATCGGCCAGTTCGACACCCGGGCCACGCCGCTCCAGATGGCGATGGTCGCGGCGGCGGTGGCGGGCGGCGGGTCCGTCAAGGCGCCCTATCTGGTGGAACGGAGGAAGGGGCTGGACGGCGCCACCGTTTCGCGGACCGGGCCGCGCACGCTCCGTCAGGCGATGAGCCCGGCGACGGCCGCGCGGATGCGCCGGCTGATGACGGACGTGGTGACGGACGGCACCGGCGGGAACGCGGCGATCCCGGGGGCGATCGTCGGCGGCAAGACCGGGACCGCCCAGCACGGCATCGACAATCTGGGGCTGCCGTACGCCTGGTTCGTCTCCTGGGCCCAGGCGGACGACGCCCTGGAGCCCGCGGTGGCGGTCGCGGTCGTCGTGGAGGACGCGGCGGCGGACCGCGGCGACATCAGCGGGGGCGGCGACGCGGCGCCGATCGCGAGGGCGGTGATGAAGGCGGTGCTCAAGTTCTGAGGGGGCGCGGGGAGCGGGCCGGGACCGTGGAGGGCCGTGGCGGAGGCCGGTTCGGGCCGGAATGAGACATCCGGCCGCGATCGGCGTACTGATGGGGAGGGCTCCCCACCACAAGGCCCCCGCCCTGTCCTGCCGGAGGTACCTCGCCCGTGAGCATCACCAGAGCGGCCCCGCCCGGGTCCGGCCACCACGACCCGGACGCACCGCGGACCGAGGACGCGGCCGGACCGCCGGCCGGGGCGGGAGGACCGCGCGCCGGCGACCGGCAGGGCTGGCAGTTCAGCTCGCCGCTGGCCCTGGTCATGGTGCTGGTCGTCCTGGTGCTGGCGCAGGGCCCGGTCCGCGGCGCCCTGTCCGCGCCCGTGATGCAGAGCTGGATGACCGTGTTCGTCGCGGTGGTCCTCCAGGCGCTGCCCTTCCTCGTCCTCGGGGTGCTGCTGTCGGCGGCCATCGCGGTGTTCGTCCCGCCCGCGTTCTTCGCCCGGGCGCTGCCGAAGCGGCCCGCGCTGGCCGTACCGGTGGCCGGGATGGCCGGGGCGGTGCTGCCGGGCTGCGAGTGCGCGTCGGTGCCGGTGGCCGGGGCGCTGGTGCGCCGGGGGGTGACCCCGGCGGCGGCGCTGGCGTTCCTGCTGTCGGCCCCGGCGATCAACCCGATCGTGCTGACGGCCACCGCCGTCGCGTTCCCTCGCGACCCCGGGATGGTCGTGGCCCGTTTCGTGGCGAGTCTGCTGGTGGCGTGCTCGATGGGGTGGCTGTGGCAGCGGCTCGGCCGTACCGACTGGCTGCGGCCGCCGGCCCGCCCCTCGCACGAGGGGCTCGGCAAGGGGGCCGCTTTCTGGGGGTCCGTACGGCACGACGTGATGCACGCGGGCGGCTTCCTCGTCATCGGGGCGATGGCGGCGGCCACGCTCAAGGCCGTCGTACCGGCGAGCTGGCTGCACGCCGCGGCCGGCAACCCGGTGGTGGCCGTCCTCGCCCTGGCCGTGCTGGCGGTGCTGCTGTCCATCTGCTCCGAGGCCGACGCGTTCGTCGTCTCGTCCCTGACCCAGTTCTCGCTGACCGCGCGGCTGGCCTTCCTCGTGGTGGGACCGATGATCGACCTGAAGCTCTTCGCCATGCAGGCGGGCACGTTCGGCCGCGGCTTCGCCCTGCGGTTCGCGCCCGCCACCTTCGTGCTGGCCGTCCTCGGATCGGTGCTCGTCGGGACGGTGCTCCTGTGAACCGGCAGGCGCAGGCCGCGGTCATGTTCCTGGTCGGAGCGGCGGTGCTGCACGCCGGCCTCACCGATCTCTATCTGCGCTACGTCAAGGCCGGACTGCGGCCCCTGCTGCTGGCCGCCGGTGTCGTCCTGATCCTCGCGGCACTGGCCACGGTCTGGTACGACCGGCGTTCCGCGCGGGGCACGGACGGGCACGAACACGGGAGGGGCGCGGGGCGCCACGCCGAGAAACCCGAGATGGCCGATGTAGCCGAAAAAGGGGACGGACACGGACACGGGCACGCGCACCGGGAGCCCCGGGTCTCCTGGCTCATGGTCCTGCCCTTGTTCGCCCTCATCCTGGTCGCGCCGCCCGCGCTCGGCTCGTACAGCGCCCTGCACACCGGTACGGCGCTGCAGGCGCCGCTCGCCTATCCGCGTCTGCCGGCCACCGACCCGCTGCCGCTCAGCGTCGTCGACTACGCGGGGCGCGCCGCGTACGGTCACGGCCGCACCCTGGGACACCGCCGGGTCGAGGTCACCGGCTTCGTCGCCCTCGGCCACGACGGCACCCCGTACCTGGTGCGGATGGCCCTCAACTGCTGTGCCGCGGACGCGCAGCCGGTCAAGATCGGCCTGACCGGGCACATCCCGCCCGTCCTCCAGCCCGACGCCTGGCTGCGGGTCACCGGCACCTACTCGGGCAAGCGGACCAAGGACCCGGTCAACGGCGTTGTCATCCCGTTCCTCGACGTCACCGAGGCCAGGCCGGTCCCGGTCCCGCACGACCCGTACGACGAGAGCTGGAACAACTGAACCGGGTTCCCGGGCCACCCGGACGTGTCGGCCCACCGGCCGTACGGCGGGCCGTCCGGGCCGTCCGGGCCGTCCGGGCCGTCCGGGCCGTCCGGGCCGTTCAGGCGGCGCCGGGCAGCGCCTCCCGGCGGCTCAGCCACTCCTCCGGCACGGCGTCGACGCCCGTGCGGGCGGCGACGATCCCGCCCACGACGGCGCAGGTCGTGTCGACGTCGCCGAAGCCCTCCGCGGTGGTCCACAGGGCGGGGACCAGGTCGCCGGGGTGGCGGGGTGGCGCACCAGACGGCGAACGGGACGGTGTCGTCGGCGCGGACGCGCTGTCCGTTGCCGAGGCTGCCCTCACCGTCGAAGAGCTCCCGCGCCATTCCGGGCCACCGCCCGGGCCCCGTCGGCGCGGGACCGCACCGAGGCCGCGTCCGGCGAACCGGCGGGCCCCGCACCCCCGTTCGCGCACGGCGCCCTCAGGAGTCCGTGCCCGACTCGATCATCTCCTCGACCTCGGCCACCCGCTCCTTCTCCTCCGCCGCGAACCGTCGCGCGTCCAGCCGCTCCGCGATCTCCTCGTCCTGGGCCATCAGCAGATCGAGGTTGGAGTCACCCATCTCGAAGACGCCCATGTCGAGGTAGGCCCGCTGGAGGCGTTCGCCCCACAGGCCGATGTCCTTGACACAGGGGACGATCCGGCTGAAGAGCAACCGGCGGAAGAGGTGGAGGAATTCGGACTGCTCGCTGTATCGCTCGGCCTCGGCCCTGGGGACGCCGAAGTTCTCCAGCACCTCGACTCCGCGCAGCCGGTCCCGCATCAGGTAGCAGCCCTCGATGACGAACTCCTCGCGTTCGCGCAGTTCGGCGTCGGAGAGCTGCCGGTAGTAGTCGCGCAGCGCCATCCGGCCGAACGCGACATGGCGGGCCTCGTCCTGCATCACGTAGGCCAGGATCTGCTGGGGCAGGGGCTTGTCCGTGGTGTCGCGGATCATGCCGAAGGCGGCGAGCGCCAGTCCCTCGATCAGGACCTGCATCCCGAGGTAGGGCATGTCCCAGCGGGAGTCGCGGAGGGTGTCGCCGAGCAGGGACTGCAGGTTGTCGTCGACCGGGTAGAGCATCCCGATCTTCTCGTGCAGGAAGCGCCCGTAGATCTCCGCGTGCCGGGCCTCGTCCATGGTCTGGGTCGCCGAGTAGAACTTGGCGTCGAGGTCGGGTACGGACTCCACGATGCGTGCCGCGCAGACCATCGCGCCCTGCTCGCCGTGCAGGAACTGGCTGAACTGCCAGGCGCTGTAGTGCCGGCGCAGTTCGCCCTTGTCCCGGTCGGTCATCTTCGCCCAGTGCGGTGTCCCGTACAGGGTCATCGCCTCGTCGGGGGTGCCGAGCGGATCGTACGGATCGACCTCGATGTCCCAGTCGATGCGCCGCTGCCCGTCCCACTGTCTGTCCTTGCCCTTCTGGTAGAGGGCGAGGAGCCGGTCGCGACCGTCGTCGTACTCCCAGCTGAAGCGTGCCGCCCCCGAGGCCGGCACCTGCCAGAGGGGGTCTCCCGGGTCCTTGGCGTAGAGCTCGTGCGTCGGCATACCTCGCAGGCTCACACGGGGTAGACGAGTCGTCAACAAGTCGCGCACAAGGGATTGACGCACTTGCTGACGGGCAGTCTCATAAGAAGTGACCGCCGGTAACCCTTGAAGATCCCGTACGACGAGGTGGGAACAGCCATGACCACGGTGACGGAAGACGGACGCGACGAGCTCGACGGGCTCCGCGACGCGCTCGGCCTGCTCAAGGACCGGGAACAGGTGGCCGAGCGGCTGCTCGACTCTTCCGCCAAGCACTCCTTCGACCCGGACGAGGAGCTGGACTGGGAGGCGCCCTTCGAGGAGGGCAAGTGGTTCTGGCCGCCCGAGCTGGTGTCGCTCTACGGCACCCCGCTGTGGAAGCGGATGGGCGAGGAGCAGCGGATCCTGCTCTCGCAGCACGAGGCGGCGGCGCTCGCCTCCCTCGGGATCTGGTTCGAGATCATCCTGATGCAGCTGCTGGTGCGTCACATCTACGACAAGGCGGCCACGAGCGCGCACGTGCGGTACGCGCTCACCGAGATCGAGGACGAGTGCCGGCACTCGAAGATGTTCGCCCGGCTGATCTCGCGCGGCGGGACCCCGCACTACCCGGTCAGCCGGGCCCATCTGAACCTCGGCCGGCTCTTCAAGACCGTCTCGACCACGCCCGGCTCGTTCACCGCCACCCTGCTCGGCGAGGAGATCCTGGACTGGATGCAGCGGCTGACCTTCCCGGACGAGCGGGTCCAGACCCTGGTGCGCGGGGTCACCCGCATCCACGTCGTCGAGGAGGCCCGCCATGTGCGGTACGCGCGGGAGGAGCTGCGCCGCCAGATGCTGACCGCGCCCCGCTGGTCCCAGGAGTTCACCCGCGTCACCTCCGGCGAGTTCGCCCGGGTCTTCTCCGTCGCCTTCGTCAATCCCGAGGTCTACACGAACGTCGGCCTGGACCGGCGGGAGGCCGTGGCACAGGTGCGGGCGAGCGGGCACCGCAGCGAGGTGATGCAGACCGGGGCGAAACGTCTGACCGACTTCCTGGACGACATCGGCGTGCTGCGGGGGGTCGGACGGCGGCTGTGGAAGTCGTCGGGGCTGCTGGCCTGAGAGACCGGAGCGCCCGTCCCGTCGCGGGACCCGGACCGGACCCGCGGGCCGCGGTCGCGAACCGCGGACGGCCACGGCCGATCACGGACCACGGACCACGGACCACGGCAGCCGATCACGGTCGCGTGCCGCCGCCCCGCGGGGCGGGCGCGCGCGGGGCGGCGGGGGTGAACCCACGGGTTACGCTGCCGACATGACCTCCGCGGCCCCCACCCCCGCATACCGCCGGCTGAGTGTCGAGGAACGGCGCTCGCAGCTTCTCGAGGCGGCCCTGTCCCTCTTCGCCCACCGGGCACCCGAGGAGGTCTCGCTGGACGACGTGGCGGAGGCCGCGGGGGTGTCGCGGCCCCTCGTCTACCGGTACTTCCCGGGCGGCAAGCAGCAGTTGTACGAGGCCGCGCTGCGCTCCGCCGCGGAGGAGCTGGAGCACTGCTTCGCGGAGCCGCCTCGGGGCCCGCTGAGCGAACGGCTGTCGCGGGCCCTGGACCGCTATCTCGCCTTCGTCGACCAGCACGACGCGGGCTTCAGCGCGCTGCTGCAGGGCGGCAGCGTCGTCGAGACCTCCCGGACCACCGCCATAGTGGACGGGGTGCGGCGGGCCGCCGCCGACCACATCGTCGACCATCTCGCCGTACGGGACGCGGGACCGCGCCTGCGGATGACCGTACGGATGTGGATCACCGCCGTCGAGGGCGCCTCGCTCAGCTGGCTCGACGGGGGCAAGGAACCGCCGCTGGACGAGCTGCGGGACTGGCTGGTGGAGCAGTTCGTGGCGATGCTGGTCGCGAGCGCGGGGCGCGATCCGCAGACCGCCGACGTCCTGCGCGCGGCGCTCGCCCTGGAGCCGCCGGAGGGCGCGGTCGGAGCGCTGGCCCGCCGGGTCGTCCCCCTGCTCGGTGACGCCGCGCGCCTCCTTTGAGCGGCGCGTTTGTGACACTGGTGCGGTGAAGAGCCAAGACACCCCCTTCGAGGGAGGCCCGCTGGACGGGCGTGTGCTGCCCGTCCTGCTCGGTCTGACCGGACACCCGCCGAAGGTGTACCGGGTACCGGTGCCGGACGCGGCCGGCGGCCCGCCGACCGTCCTCGTCTACCGCCGCGTCCAGTCGGGCCGCAGCAAGCGCCTGGGACTGCACCAGGGATGGAAGTACGCCTACGACCCCGGGGGCCGCGCGGGCGGCGGTCCGAGGTGGCCCTGGTCCGGACCGCGGGCCGGGAGCGGCGGCGCCACGCCGGAGTCCCACGCCGACGAGTGACCTCGTTGGGCCGAACCGCCCACCGGGGGCGCGCCCGGGACACGGCCGCCGGATGCTTCCGGTGCGGGGTGGACCTCCCACCGCGGCACGGGAGGTGAAGAAGTGTCAGGACGCGTCCTGCGCCTGGTCTGCACGGTGGCGGTGGTGACCGGAGCGCTGCTCGCGCCCGTCCCCGCCGTGGCCGCCCCGTACGGCGGCCCCGCCGCGTCCACGGAAGCGGCCCCGCGTCCCGGGCCCTCCGTGACCGCGGGGAACGGCACGGACCCCGGCGCTTCCGTGACCGCGCCCAGCGGCGCGGAGGCCGGCTCCCCCGGCTCCCCCGGCTCCCCCGGCTCCCCCGTGTCCGCGGGATCCGCCGCGCGCCCCGGACCCTCCGCGTCCTCGGCGGCCGGCGCGGGTGCGGCCGGCCCCGCGGCGCGGTCCGCGGCACGGTTGCTGACCGACCTCCAGCAGCGGTACCGGGACGCCGAGCGCGCCACCGAGGCGTACAACGCGACGACGGAGAAGCTCGGGAGACAGCGGGCCGAGGTCGCGAGGCTCGACGGGAAACTCGTCAGGGCCCGCCTCTCCCTGCGCGACAGCCGCGGCGCGGCCGGGCGGCTCGCCCGGCAGCAGTACCGGAGCAGCAGCGGGGTCTCCTCGTACGTACGGCTGCTCCTCACCCGTGATCTCCAGCGCGCGCTGGACGAGGGACAGGTGATCAGGCAGGTGTCCCGGGAGCGGGCCAGGACCATGGACCGGCTGGCCGGGAGCGAGCGGCACGCCGCCGGGCTGGCCCGGCGGGCGCGCAAGGCCCTCGACGACCGGCTCAGCCTCGCAGCACGGCAGCGCAAGGAGCGCGACCAGGTCCAGGACCGGCTGAAGAAGGTCGAGAAGCTGCTCGCCTCGCTCACCGCGCGGCAGCTCTCCGCTCTCGACGCGCTGGAGAAGCGGGGCACCGAGACGGCCCAGCGGAAACTGGTGACGTCCGGGGCGCTGAGCGGCGTACGGGCCCCCTCTCCGCAGGGTCAGGAGGCGGTGGAGTACGCCGTGCGACAGCTCGGCAAGCCGTACCAGTGGGGTGGTGCGGGACCGAAGTCGTACGACTGCTCGGGGCTCACCTCGCAGGCCTGGGGCCACGCCGGGCAGCCCATTCCGCGCACCAGCCAGGAGCAGTGGGCGCGGCTGCCGCGGATCCCGCTGTCCGAGCTGCGCCCCGGTGACCTGGTCGTCTACTTCCCGGAGGCCACCCACGTCGCCCTGTACGTGGGGGACGGGAAGGTGGTGCAGGCACCCCGGCCCGGGACGAGGATCAAGGTCTCACCGATCGCCGCCAACCCGGTCCTGGGGGCCGTACGGCCCGACCCGGCCGCGAAACCCGTCCGGCGGTACACACCGCCGGCGACGGCCGCGGCGGCCACCGACGTGCGGGACGGGAACGCCCGCTGAGGGCGGTCGTCGCGCCCGGCGCGGGCGTCGCGTCCCGCCCGGCACGGACGCGGCCTCCGCCCGGCACGGGCGCGGCCCCTCGTCCGGCAGGGCGGGGCCGCTCTCACCTGCGGTAGCCGAGGATGGTCATCATGCCGGACTCGGAGTGGTACTGGTTGTGGCAGTGGAGCATCCACAGCCCCGGGTTGTCGGCGTAGAAGTCCACGACGATCTTGCGGTGCGGCAGGACCACCGCCGTGTCCTTGCGCGCCCCGAGCGCCCCCAGGCCGGTCAGGGCGAAGGTGTGGCCGTGCAGGTGCAGGGGGTGCCACATGTGGGTGGCGTTGATGAGACTCAGGCGGACCCGTTCGCCCTCGTGGATCGGGTGGCGGCGCTGGAGCGAGTACGGCTCGTGGTCGAAGGCCCAGTCGAACCTCCGCATGCCGCCGGTCAGTTTCACGCGCAGCTGGCGGTCCGGGTAGGAGTCGTTGAGCTCCACGGACTCGTGCGGCCGCATCCGGCGGGCCGGGACCACCATGCCGTCGAGCTCGCGCGGGTACACGGAGGGCCCGGGCATGGCACCGCCGGAGGTCCGCAGGACCGCGAGGGCCTGGGCTTTCTTGCCCTCGGCGAGCGCGACCAGCGGGAACACCCCGTCCCTGGCGGTGATCAGCACGTCGTAGCGCTCGGCCATGCCGATCAGCAGCGCGTCCGTGTCCTTGGGCTGGACCGGGTAGCCGTCCGTGTGGGTCACCGTCATCCGGTGGCCGCCGAGCGCCACCCGGAAGGCCGTGTCACCGCCTGCGTTGATGATCCGCAGCCGGATGCGGTCCCCCGGCTTGGCCCGGAAGACCGAAGGGGCCTGCGGGATACGGCCGTTGACCAGGTAGTACGGGTAGTCGACGTTGCCGCCCTCGCTGCGCAGGATGCGGCTGCGGGGGCCGTGCAGCATGCGTGAGGGACCCGTGGAGCGACCGTGGCCCGGGGACTGCGGGCCGGCGGCGGCGCCGTGGCCGGCCCCGCCGTGCGCGCCGCCCTCCCCCATGTCCATCGGCGCGCTCCTGCCCCCGCGCAGCTGGGAGAGGACTCCGTCCGGGGTGGAGCCGCCCACGCCGTCGACCCAGTCGTCCAGGACGACGACCCACTCCTTGTCGTAGGACAGGGGCTCCCTGGGGTCCTCGACGATCAGGGGGGCGTACAGGCCGCGGTCGAGCTGCATGCCGCTGTGCGAGTGCAGCCAGTAGGTGCCCGCGTGCGCCACGGCGAAGCGGTAGGTGAAGTCCGCGCCGGGCCTGATGGAGTTCTGGGTCAGCCCCGGCACGCCGTCCATGTCGCAGCGCATCCGGATCCCGTGCGAGTGGAGCGTCGTGTCCGTCGGCAGGTGGTTGGCGACCGTGAGGGCGAGGATGTCGCCCTTGGTGATCCGGACCTCCTTGCCGGGCAGCGCGTCGCCGTACGCCCACGACCTGACGGTGCGTCCGCCCAGGTCGAGGGTGGTCTCGGCGGCGGTGAGCCGGAACTCCCGGACCGGTCCGGTGCCGCGTCTGCGCTCGCTGGCGAGGACCTCTGGATCGGAGGGGTTCACATAGCCGCCGGGCCCGCCGGGGACGAAGCCGCCGCCCCCGTTGCCCGCGGCCCCGGCCCCCGGGCGCGAACCGGTTCCCGAGTCGGAGCCGGAGCCGGAGCCGGAGCAGCCTGCCAGGACTCCTGAGCCGACAGCCGCGATCGAGGCACCCAGCACGGTACGACGCTTATATGTGTGCATGGATGAATAACACACGTCTTGTCCGCATGTGTGCGAGAACTGGAGCGGCGTGTCCTCGCACCAGGGTGGTGAAGAATCGTTACTCCCCCTGCCCTCGCGGGCGCCGGCGCTCCACGAAGGAGCGCCGGGAACCGCACGGCCGGGCACACTCGGCCCACACCAGGAGGGGGATCGGACCCCGGGACCGGGAGGGCCTCGGGACCGGAAGGAGCATCGGGCCCACGACCGGGGAGACGTTCAGGCTCCCGCGACCAGGGCTGGGTTCAGGCCCCCGCGACCGACGCGAGGTACGCCTCCGTCTTCTCCGGTTCATAGAAGAAGTTCTCGAAGTCCGCCGGGTTGTCGAACCCGTTGGCGAAGCGGTGAGCCACCGGCTCGAGTTGGGTGCCCGCGCCGATCAGCTTGAGGACGTGCTCAGGCGGGACGCCCAGCATGGCGTTCGTCCACTTCGTCACGTGCTGGGCCGTGTCCCAGTAACGGTCGAAGGTGGCGCGCATCCAGGTCTCGTCGAACTCCTTCTCGCCGTGCTCCAGGATGGAGGCGAGGTATGCCGCCGCGCACTTCGAGGCGGAGTTGGAGCCCTGGCCGGTGATCGGGTCGTTCGCCACGACGACGTCGGCGACGCCGAGGACCAGGCCGCCGCCGGGGAGGCGGCCGACGGGGTTGCGGACGGTGGGCGCGTAACGGCCGGACAGCGTCGCGTTGGCGTCGGTCAGTTCGACCTTGGTGGCGCGCGCGTACTCCCACGGCACGAACCGCTCCATCAGCTCCAGCGTCAGGGAGAGGTGCTCGGCCGGGTCCTTGATCCCGTTGAAAACGTCGGCGGGACCGCCGGGTACGCCCTCCCAGAAGAGGATGTCGGCGCGGCCGGAGGTGGTGAGCGTCGGCATCACGAACAGTTCGCCGACACCCGGGACCAGGTTGCAGCGGACGGCGTCGTAGTCCGGGTGCTCCGGGCGCGGGCCCAGGCCGTGCACATAGGCGACGGCGAGTGCCCGCTGCGGCTGCGCGTACGGGGAACGGGAGGCGTCCCGGCCGAACATGGACACCAGTTCGCCCTTGCCCGCGGAGACCAGCACGAGGTCGTAGGTGCGGGAGAAGTAGTCCAGGTCGGAGACGGCGGCGCCGTGTATCACCAGCTGGCCGCCGCGCTGGGCGAAGGTCTCCATCCAGCCGGCCATCTTCACCCGCTGGTCGACGGACTGGGCGTAGCCGTCGAGCCTGCCGACCCAGTCGATCGCGCGCTGCGAGGGGCCCGGGTCGAAGGAGCCGGGGGCGGCGACCGAGACGCCGAGTCCCTCGATCCTCGGGGCCTGGGACTCCCAGAAGTTCAGCTGGAGGTCGCGCTCGTGCTGGAGTGCCGTGTGGAACATGCACTGCGTCGACATGACCCGGCCCGTGCGGATCTCGTCCGCCGTCCGGTTCGACATCAGGGTGACCTCGTACCCGTTCGACTGGAGGCCGAGGGCGAGCTGGAGACCGGACTGACCGGCTCCGACGACGAGTATCTTCCGCATGGGCGTCCTTACTCTGCGTACGTCTTATTCGGGGCTCACGTCGAGCGCGTGCCCCACCAGCGCGAGAAGCGTCTCGACGACCGAGATCCGGCGCCTGGCATCCATGATCATGACAGGTATGTGCGGAGGCACCGTGAGGGCCTCACGGACGTCGGCGGCGTCGAACGGCTCACTGCCGTCGAAGTGGTTGACCGCGACGACGTACGGAAGTCCGCAGCTCTCGAAGTAGTCGAGCGCCGGGAAGCAGTCCTTGAGGCGACGGGTGTCGGCGAGGACCACCGCGCCGATCGCGCCGCGCACCAGGTCGTCCCACATGAACCAGAACCGCTGCTGCCCCGGCGTGCCGAAGAGGTAGAGCACCAGGTCGTCGTCGAGCGTGATGCGGCCGAAGTCCATGGCCACGGTGGTGGTCAGTTTCTCCGGGGTCGCGCTGAGGTCGTCGGTGTCCTCGCTGGCCTGCGTCATCAGCGCCTCCGTCTGGAGGGGCGTGATCTCGGAGACCGCCGTGACCAGCGTGGTCTTGCCCACGCCGAATCCGCCCGCGACCACGATCTTGGTGGCGATCGGGGCCCGGCTGCGGTCGGTCTGCCAGGCGTGCAGGTTCTCGTCGGACTCCGCCTCGGACGGCGGCACCGGGGCGAGCGGCGACGGCGCCGTGGCGGGGAAGGCGCTCCTCGGCGCGCCCTCAGAGACGACGGAGTCCATTCAGCACCCTTTCCAGCAGAGCGCGGTCCGGCTGTCCCGGGCCGTGACCTGTTCCGTACACACGGATCTTTCCCTGGTCCGCCAGGTCGCTCAGGAGCACGCGGACCACGCCCAGCGGCATCCTGAGCAGGGCGGCGATCTCGGCCACGGTACGCATCCGGCGGCAGAGTTCGACGATGGCCCGCATCTCGGGCATCACCCGGGTCTCGAGCGACCCGTTGGTCAGTTCGCGGCGCTCCTCGGGGGCGTCGAGCGCCGCCACGAAGGTCTCGACGAGCAGCACGTGCCCGAAGCGGGTACGGCCCCCGGTGAGCGAGTAGGGGCGGACCCGGGCCGGTTTGCGATCGCCGCCGCGTATGGGGAGCTTGGGCGTGGAGGAAGAACTCACCGGGCACTCCCCGTCGGCTTGGCTTCCAGTGACTGGCGTAGTTCGCTGCGGAGTTCGGGGGTCAGCACATGGCCGGCGCGGCCGACGAAGAGCGCCATGTGGTACGCCACCACGCTCATGTCGCAGTCCGGGGCGCCGTGCACTCCGAGCAGCGAGCCGTCGCTGATCGACATCACGAAGAGACTGCCGTCGTCCATCGCGACCATGGTCTGTTTGACGCCGCCCGCCTCCATCAGCTTCGCGGCGCCGATGGTCAGGCTGCCGATGCCGGAGACGATGGTGGCGAGGTCCGCGGCGGACCCCTTGGGCCCGGTGGGGCGCTGCTCCGTGCCGGTGCGGGCCTCGGCGTTGCGGCCGGGGTCGGAGGACAGGAGCAGCAGGCCGTCGGAGGAGACGACCGCGACCGACAGCAGTCCGGGCACCTCCTCGACGAGGTTGGTCAGCAGCCAGTGCAGATTGCGGGCTTCACTGCTCAGGCCGAAGGTACTGGGCGCGGTCAACTGCTTGCCTCCTCGACTGTGCCCCCCGATGCGTCTACTGCGTCCGGTGCCTGGTGCGGTGGTGCGCTGCCCGGGCCGTCCGGCGTCCCGGGGGTACGTGTCTGTGCCGTGTGTTCGGCGATCTCCGCCTCGACGTCGCGGCGGCCCTCCGTCGCACCCCGGTGGAAGCCGCCGAGCCTGCGCCGCAGCGCCTCGGCGTCCACCCCGCCGACACGCGCCCGGGGGGCGGGCGCGGGCGCGGAGATCTTCGGTGTGCGCTTGGGCAGGCCCTTGTCGGTGACCCGCTCCGGCTCGTCGTCCGGTGCGCGGTCGTGGACGTCGGGTCCGATGGCGTAGGGGTCGGCGGCGGACCGGGGGGCGGGCACGGTGTACGGGGCGGGGGGCGCGTCGGCCGCCCCGGGTCCGTCCGTCGCCTGCGCGGGCCCGGCCGTCGGAGACGTCGTGGAACCGTCCCGGGGCGCCGCCGGGACGTCCGCCGCGGCCGTGCGTCCGCCCGAGGGCGCGGGCGGGCCGTCCGCGGGGGCCATCGGGCCGTCGGTCCGTGCGACCGGGCCGCGCGGTGGCGGTACGGGCGCGTCGGCCGGTGGCACGGGCGCCAGGAGTTCCATCGTGGTCTCGGCGGCGGACGGGCCGGGGACGGGCGGGTCCTGCGTCCCGGCGTCCCGTACGGCCTCTTCCGCCGCGGCTATCAAGGGGTCCTCATCGGCGGCCGCGGCGCCGGGAATGGCTGCCCTGAGGGCCGAACGCCCGCGCAGCACGTTGGAGTTGGCCTCGGCGGCGGCCCCGGGAAGGGTCACCGAGGGGGCGCCGCCGGGGACCGGGGTGGCCGAGGGGACCGTGCCCGCGGGGGACGCGGACAGCAGCGTCTTCGGCAGGACGACCACCGCGGCGGTCCCGCCCTGCTTCTGCTCGCGCAGCTGTACCCGTACACCGTGCCGGTGGGCGAGGCGGGCCACGACGTACAGGCCGAGGCCGAGCCCCTCTCCGCTCTCCTGGTCGTAGGCGTCGTCCGGGTCGAACGCGGCGAGGCGGGCGTTGAGCTGGGTCATCCGCTCGGCCGCCATGCCGATGCCCTCGTCCTGTACGGAGAGCATCACCTCGCCGCTCTCCAGCAGCCAGCCGGAGACCTCGACGGGGAGGTCGGGCGGCGAGAACGACGTGGCGTTCTCCAGGAGTTCGGCCAGCAGGTGGGAGAGGTCGTCCGCGGCGAAGCCGGCGAGGTGGGCGTGCGGCGGCAGCGCCGCGATCCGCACCCGCTCGTACCGCTCGATCTCGCTGACCGCGGCGCGCACGACGTCGACCAGCGGGACCGGGCCCGCGTGGTGCTGGACGTGCTCGTGGCCGGCGAGGACCAGCAGGTTCTCGCTGTGGCGCCGCATCACGGTGGCGAAGTGGTCGAGCTTGAAGAGCGTGCCCAGCCGCTCCGGGTCCTGCTCGCGCTCCTCCAGCCCCTCGATGACCCCGAGTTGACGCTCGACCAGGCCGAGCGTGCGCAGTGCGAGGTTGACGAAGGTGCTGTGGATGGTGCCGCGCACCTGCTCCAAGTGGGAGGCGGCCTGGGCGAGTTCGGCTCGCAGCCGGTCCCGTTCGTCGGCCGCCAGCTGGCGCCGGCCGATCAGGTGCTTGCGGTCGCCCTCCAGTGTGGCGAGCCGTTCGTGCAGTGCGGCGGCGTGCGCGTGCAGGGCGTTGACGGAGCGGACGACCTGGGCGAACTCGTCGTTGCGGCCGGTGAACTTGACCGGCTCCGCCGCCCCCGGGTCGGCGGCGAGGCGGGCCGATCCGATGCGCAGCACGGCGAGCGGGCGGGTGAGGGTGCGGGCCATCGCCATGGAGACGCCGACCGCGACCAGCATCAGGGCGCCGATCAGGGCGATCCGGACCTCCAGCGCGGTGACGTCGTCGTCCCGCAGCAGTTCGAGGTCCTTGGTGCGGTGCTCGTAGAGGGAGGCCTCCGCGCCGCGCATCAGCTCGACCCGGGCCGAGAGCGCGGCGTCCGCCTTCTTCGTGCTGGTGCCGAGTTCGCCGTCGGAGAGCGTCGGCTGGTCGGTGAGGCCGGCGAGGAACTTGTCGGCGGCGTTGACGTCCGGTCCGGTGACCGTCGAGTCGTAGGAGGCCTTGGCGGCCTTGGGCGCGGTCTCGCGGAAGTCGGCGACGGCCGCGTCCGAGCGCAGTCGCGCCTGCTGGGCGGCGGCGGTGAGCGCGTCACGCTGCTTGGTGCCCGCCGTCGACGAACTGCTCGTGGTGGTCGACAGGCCGGTGACCGGGTCGAAGACCGTGCTGGTGGTGCGCGGGACGCTGAGCGCCGCGAGGAGCAGCCCGCGGGCGGCGGCGGACTGCTGGACGGCGGAGTCGAGCTCGGCGAGGGAGTGCGCGCCGGAGCCCGCCCGGGGCGGCAGCCGCTCGGCGAGATCCTCGGCGAGGCCGTGCAGTGCGGTGATGACCGCGGAGTAGGCCTCGTGCGTCTCGAGGGCGTCGCTCTTGCCGGTGAGCGCCGCCCGGCGGACCGCGCCGATGCCGTCCAGGTCGTCGAGGAGGACCGGGGGCGCGTCCTCGTCCGCCCGCAGCTCCGTCACCTGCCGGTCGACGCGGGCGCTGCGCTGCTCGGAGGGCGCCTTGGACTTGGGGCGGCCCGCGGCGATGTAGGCGGTGACGTCGTCGCGCTCGTCGGCGAGCGCGTGGGCGAGTGTCAGTGCCTCCTGGGTCCGCTGCGCGAGCGTCACCAGGTTCTGCGTGTCGTTGAGTTGTCCGGAGGCCGTCATGACCGCGGGGGCTCCGGCGCCCGCGATGGCGGCCGCGACGACCGCCACGGCGACGATCAGCCGATTACGTACGTGAGCGGCGCGGCCCTTGCCCGCGGAGGTGTCCCCCGCGGCCCCCGGCGTGCGTTCCACGCCCCCTGCGGGGGCCGACTGCCTGCCTGTGCGCCGAGACCGCATCTTCTGCACCGGTGCTCGCATTCCTGACTCGTGTACCCAAGGGCCCGGGTGACGCTCCGTCGACGAAGGTGTCACCCTCCGCGCGCCGTTGTCCCGGCGTGCGCAGGGGCTGCCCCCATCGGCTCCCGACCCTCCCAGTGCCGGTGGGCAGTGGTCCCGCATCATCTGACCCGCCACCCGAAGGAGTGAACCCCGGACGGGAGTTGGCGGGCAAGTTCCTCTGGCGCGTGCGCCCCCCTTGCGCGGCGGGCCGGTTGGACGTGGGCGAGCGCCTTTGGCAGTATTCGCCGCCACGCGTTCCCGGAGTCGATCATTCCATGCCAAACCAGGCGGCTGAGCTGCTGGTCCGTACCCGTTCGGCGCCCGTTGCCAGCCTTTCGTGGGCCTTGTGAAGAGCTCGTGCAGACTGGCTGGATGCGCACCGAACTCGTTTCCGAACCGGGCGACCCGGGCCGCCCCAATGAGGACTTCGCATCGGTCGGACTTCCGGCCTCGGGACAGGGGGGTTCACTGGTCCTCCTCGACGGCGTCACACCACCGCCGGACGACGACGGATGTCTTCATTCCGTGGCCTGGTTCTCGGCACGGCTCGGCGGATCACTGGCCGAACTGTCCCTTTCCCGCCGGGATCTGCCCCTGACGGAGATCCTTTCCCGGGCGATCCGGCGCACCGCCGAGGCCCACGCCGGGTCCTGTGACCTTTCTCACCCGCGCACGCCACAGGCAACCGTGGTGGTCGCGCGGTGGTCCGCCGACCTGGTCGAGTACCTGGTCCTGTCGGACTCGGCCCTGCTGGTGGAGTCCCCCACCGGGGAGGTGACCGCGGTCCTGGACAACCGTCTCGACCTCGTCCCGCGCGCCTGGCTCGCCACGGACGCGATAGCCGACACGACGGCCCGCAACAAGGAGGGCGGCTTCTTCACGGCGGCCGCGGACCCGTCGGTGGCGGCACGGGCCGTGACGGGTGTGCTGCCGCGTGCGGAGGTCCGCGCGCTGGCCGCTCTCACGGACGGCGCGACCCGCTGGGTCGAGAAGTTCGAGGAGGGCGGCTGGGGCGACCTGTTCACGCTCGTCCGCAAGGAGGGCGCGCAGTCCCTCGTCGACCGCGTACGGAATCTGGAGCGCGAGGACGCGGAGCGCCGGGTCCGCCTGCGCCGGAGCAAGACGCACGACGACGCGACGGTGGTCTTCGCGGAGTTCTGAACGGGGGCGGCGCGCACGCGGGCGGGAGCGCGCTCGGGCGCGCCCCCGCCGTCCGACGTGACGGTGGCGCGGCGGGAGGGGACCCGCCGGCCTGCCTCGGCCAGGGGCGGGCGCACCCGGCCGTTCGTGATGTCGGCCGACCGGTGCCGCGAGGCTGCGGATGGTGCCACTCAGGCGCGCGCCCGTGCCACCCGGCGTGCGGCACACGGCGCGACGGGGAGCGAGCACGCTTCTCCGGACAGGGCGCGCCCAGGCCGGGGACAGAGCCCGGCAGGGACCGTCGGGGCGCACTCGGCCGGTCTCGGACCGACACCGACCACGAGCACACGGGCCGCGGCACGCAGCGTCCGCGCGACCCGAGACCCGCGCGGCTCATGCAGGGCACTCCCCCGGGCGTACGCACAGACCGGCACAGGCCGACGGTGCCCACCCGGCCGGTCTCGGACCGACACCGACCACGAGCACACGGGCCGCCGCACGCAGCGTCCGCGCGACCCGGTACCCGAGACCCGTGCGGCTCATACGGGCACGCCCCGGACGCACGGGCGCCGGGCGCACGGGCGCCGGGCGCACGGGCGGACGGATCGCACCGGGCCGGTCACGGGCCCGCGCGGGTCACGTGGATCCCGGCCCCGGGTTACGGCACGGCGGGGGCCCGTCCCGTCGTACGGCGTGGGCCGCCGGGTGCGGACGGCGCGGACGCCCCGCCCCCGTGGCGGGCGGCCACGCGGGCCCCCGGTCCGCCCGCGGAGCGGCCCGTCACTTCTCCATGCCCTGGTTCAGCTGGTGCAGCAGCCGGGCGAGTTCGGCGACCTCGTGCGGGTCCCAGCCCGCGAGTTCGCGGACGTACCGTGCGCGTCGCGCCTCCCGGACCCGGCGGAAGCGGTCCCGGCCCCCCTCGGTGAGATGGACGAGCCAGGCGCGCCCGTCGGCCGGGTCGGGTTCGCGGGCGACGAGGCCCAGTTCCTCCAGGGCCCGCAGCTGACGGGACATCGTGGCCTTGCCGACGCCGATGTAGGCGGCCAGTTCCGTGGCGCGCTGCCGGCCGCACTCCTCCAGACGGAAGAGGAGTCCGTAGGCCGACGACTCCAGATCCGGGTGGACCTCGCGGGCCATCTCGCCGGAACTGGCCCGGGCACGGCGCAGGAAGACGGTCAACTCCCGTTCGAGTGCCGGGAATTCCTGGTCCACCCCATGGTCCGACGCGTCGGATCCGACACGGCGTCCGTCGCCGTTTGCGCCCTCGTGCACGTCAGCACCCCTGACCCGGTTTCCCGATCCTGAAAGTTTCTGCCGAAAGTCGGCGTTTCCGCAGCTCCGCCAGTATTTCGCAGGCGCGGTCCGACGGCAGCCTCCGGCCCCCTCCCGCGGCCCTCCCCGGGCCTTCCCAGGGCTTCCCAGGGCTTCCCAGGGCTTCCCAGGGCTTCCCCGGAGCTTCCCGGCGGCCTTCCGCGAGCCGGCTCCATGGACGGACAAATACTGGCATGCGCACACCATCACAGGATCGCCGGGACCCCGCCCCACGGCCGGCGGGCGCGATCCCGCCGTCCCCGGCGCCCGCCCGGGACAGGGGAAGGCCCGGGCTCCCTCACGGGCCCGGGCCTTCCCCGTCCGGACGGACCGGCGGCGTCCGTCACGCCGCCACCGGCACCTCCGGGGTCGCGCCGCTGGTCGCCGGGGTCAGCGCCAGCTCCAGCACCTGCCGTACGTCCGTGACGGCGTGGACGTCGAGCTTCTCCAGGACCTCCGCGGGGACGTCGTCCAGGTCGGGCTCGTTGCGCTTCGGGATGACGACCGTCGTCACCCCGGCCCGGTGGGCGGCCAGCAGCTTCTGCTTGACGCCGCCGATCGGCAGCACCCGGCCGGTCAGCGAGACCTCACCGGTCATGGCCACGTCGGTGCGCACGGGCCGTCCGCTGAGCAGCGACGCGAGAGCCGTCGTCATGGTCACGCCCGCGCTCGGACCGTCCTTGGGAACGGCGCCCGCCGGGAAGTGGATGTGCACGCCCCGGTCCTTCAGGTCGCCCACCGGCAGTTCCAGCTCGGCTCCGTGCGACCGCAGGAAGCTCAGCGCGATCTGCGCCGACTCCTTCATCACGTCACCCAGCTGGCCGGTCAGGGTCAGCCCCGCCGCGCCCGTCTCCGGATCGGCGAGCGACGCCTCCACGTAGAGGACGTCACCGCCCGCTCCCGTGACGGCCAGACCGGTGGCGACACCGGGCACCGCGGTACGGCGCTCGGCCGGGTCCTGGGCGGACTCGGGCACGTGGTGCGGACGCCCGATGAGCCCGCGCAGATCGGTGTCGGTCACCGTGAACGGCAGTTCCCGCTCACCCAGCTCGTGCTGCGCCGCGATCTTGCGCAGCAGCCGGGCGACACCCCGCTCGAGGTTGCGGACGCCCGCCTCCCGGGTGTACTCCCCGGCGAGCTTGCGCAGCGCGCTCTCGTCGAGCGTGACCTCGTCCTTCGCCAGACCCGCCCGCTCCAGCTGGCGCGGCAGCAGGTGGTCCCGGGCGATGACGACCTTCTCGTCCTCCGTGTAGCCGTCGAGCCTGACCAGCTCCATACGGTCGAGCAGGGCCTCCGGGATGGCTTCGAGCACGTTGGCCGTCGCCAGGAACACCACGTCGCTGAGGTCGAGTTCGACCTCCAGGTAGTGGTCCCGGAAGGTGTGGTTCTGCGCGGGGTCGAGGACCTCCAGCAGGGCCGCGGCCGGGTCGCCCCGGAAGTCGGAGCCCACCTTGTCGATCTCGTCCAGCAGGACCACCGGGTTCATCGACCCGGCCTCCTTGATGGCGCGCACGATACGGCCGGGCAGGGCACCGACGTACGTACGCCGGTGACCGCGGATCTCCGCCTCGTCCCGGACACCGCCGAGGGCGACCCGGACGAACTTCCGGCCCATCGCGTGCGCGACGGACTCGCCGAGCGAGGTCTTGCCGACACCGGGCGGCCCGACCAGCGCGAGCACGGCACCGCCGCGCCGCCCGCCGACCACGCCGAGCCCGCGCTCGGAGCGGCGCTTGCGCACCGCGAGGTACTCGGTGATGCGTTCCTTCACGTCGTCGAGTCCGGCGTGCTCGGCGTCCAGGACGGCCTTGGCGCCCTGGATGTCGTACGCGCCGGTGTCGTCGGTCCGCTCGTTCCACGGCAGTTCCAGCACCGTGTCGAGCCAGGTCCGGATCCAGGAGCCCTCGGGCGACTGGTCACTGGACCGCTCCAGCTTGTCGACCTCCTTGAGCGCGGCCTCGCGGACGTTCTCGGGAAGGTCGGCGGCCTCGACGCGGGCGCGGTAGTCGTCGGACTCCTCGCCCTCCTTGGCGTCGCCGTTCAGCTCGCGCAGCTCCTTGCGGACGGCCTCCAGCTGGCGCCGCAGCAGGAACTCGCGCTGCTGCTTGTCGACGCCCTCCTGGACGTCCTTGGCGATGGACTCGGCGACATCCTGCTCGGCGAGGTGCTCACGCAGCTGCTCGGTGGCGAGCTTCAGCCGGGCCACCGGGTCGGCGGTCTCCAGCAGCGTGACCTTCTGCTCGGTGCTGAGGAAGGGGGAGTATCCGGAGTTGTCGGCCAGCGCGGACACGTCGTCGATGGCCTGTACCCGGTCCACGACCTGCCAGGCGGCGCGCTTGCGCAGCCAGCTGGTGGCGAGGGCCTTGTACTCCTTGACCAGCTCGGTGACGTGACCGGGCAGCGGGTCGGGCACGGTCTCGTCGATCCGGGTGCCCTCGACCCAGAGCGCGGCACCCGGACCGGTCGTCCCGGCGCCGATCTTCACGCGTCCACGGCCGCGGATCAGCGCGCCCGGGTCGCCGTCGGCCAGTCGGCCGACCTGCTCGACGGTGCCGAGCACACCGGTGCCCGGGTACGCCCCGTCGATGCGTGGCACCAGCAGGACCCGCGGCTTGCCGGGCTCCGACCGCGCGGCGGCCTGGGCGGCCTCCACGGCGGCGCGTACATCGGCGTCGTTCAGGTCCAGCGGAACCACCATGCCGGGCAGCACAACCTCGTCGTCGAGCGGCAGCACGGGCAGAGTGAGCGTTGTGGACGTCGAAGCCATGATCTTCCCTTCGGCATGCAAGTTGAGTTACACCGACTCAATGCACGTGAGTCCCCGATTGTTCCCCCGAGCCTGTTCGCTCTGGGCGATCACTCCGCCACTCGTCAGGGCGGGACACGTCCCCACAGGTCAGAGCGGTTCGCACGGGGTGAGACGGTCGGCGCGACCGCGTCCCTCCGGGCGTCTACGGGAGGAACCAGCGGACGACGCCCGCTGTTCCCGGAGACCCGCACGACGCCCCCGAGTCCCCCGAGGCCCCTGCACGGCGGCCCCCGGCGCCACTGACGACACCCCGGGACCCGGCCCCCGGGGCCCGGCGCGGCTCGGTCACGAGGACCGAGGGACCTGGACGGCGGCGGTCCCGGCCGCCTGGCCCGGGGTCCGGACACCGGGGTCCCTCTCCCGGCGGCCCCCGGTTGCCCCACCGCGCCCGCCGCGCCCGCCGGGACCGCCGGGACCTCCGGGACCTCCGGGTCCGGACCGTTGCCGGCGGCGCACGAGCGGCCAGGTCGACACACCGATCGCCAGGGACAGCAGGTGCCCCCAGTCCGTCAACGGATCCGTGAACGCGATCAGGTCGCCGACCAGCACCGCCGCGAAGCCGATCAGCACCGGCCAGCGCAGCCACGGGCCCAGCAGCCCGGCGAGCGCGCCGACGCTCGCGGCGACGCCGAAACTGATGCCGTAGTCGAGACGGTGCAGGGAACTGCCGGGCAGGTGTCCCGTCAGCACCGACAGCCCCACGGGCACCTCGGTGGCGAGCGTGGCCACGACGTGCCCGAGGAGGAAGACACCCGCCGTCCGCAGCCCTCCCGCCCGCCGCTCGAGCGCCGTCAGCACGAGCACGAACCCGGCGGCGTACATCGACGCGAAGCCGCCCGCGATCCACAGGGCGCTGGCCAGCAGCACCAGCACCGGATGGCGTACGAGGTGCGCCACGTCCGTGCTGGAGCCCTGCTGCAGGGCGTGGACGAGGGAGGGGGGCGCGTGGCCGGCGGTCGTCGAGACGACGGCGAGCAGGGCCGCGTACCCGAAGGTGAAGGGCGTACCGGTGGGGGTGGGGAGCAGTCGCCACGCCCGCGGCGCACGCGACCGGGCCGGAGCGAGCGCGCGGGCGAGCGCACGGGCGAGCGCACGGGCGAGCGCACGGGGGCGGGAGACGGGAGGACGGGGCACGGACGGCTCCGGGGCCGCTTCGCCCCGCTGCCGCGGCATGCCCTCCAGCACGGACGCGCCCGCTTCCGCGTCCTCGGGTTCCCGCGGGTCGCCCGGCGTCTCCGGCGTCGCGTCGGACGGGGAGGCCGTGGCCGCCGCGGTCGTGCTCCGGTCCAAGGGGATGGGCTCCTTCCGTCCCCGCCCACCCTTGGGTGTCCCGCGCGTCACTGTCTATGACCGACGCCACCCGCGGGGCGATTCACAGCGAACCGACATCCGGCGACGCCGCCCCCGCCCCGTCGCACGCCCGCACCGGTCGCCGCAGGCCTGCCGTATGTAAGGAGGGAAAGACGAAGGAGAGAGGCGGGGGAGCGGCAAGGGGGAGGTGCAAGGGGGGACCAGGAAGTACAGGAGGAACACGAGGAACAGGAAGGAGGGGAGCGAGCAGCGGGCAGGGGGAAAGGGAAGGGCTGCCGGCCCCCTCACGCGCGACCGGCTCCCCGCCGTGCCGGCGGTCCGCGCACCGGGGATCACCCCGTCCGCCCGTCCGGGCGGAAGTGCCAGGATGGCGGTCATGACGGCTCCGTACGACATCCCCGTAGTCATCGACCGCAGGGAAGGCCCGTACGGCGAGGTCGTGTTGCGGCGCCACGGAGCACTGCTGCAGATCATCGCCAACGGGTGCTTCCTCATGGACACCTCGGACGGCCGCTCGGAGCGGCTGCTCGTCGACGCCGCGTACGACGCCCTCGACGGACGCCCGGAGCCGGACGTGCTGATCGGCGGACTCGGTGTCGGGTTCTCGCTCGCCCACGCGGCCGCCGACCCCCGGTGGGGACGCATCACCGTCGTCGAACGTGAGCCGGCCATCGTCGGCTGGCACCGTGCCGGTCCGCTGGCCGCGCTCTCCGCACCGGCGTTCGCCGATCCGCGCACCGAGGTCGTGGAGGCCGACCTGTGCGCTCACCTGCGTGAGACATCCGCCACGTACGACGCGCTCTGCCTGGACATCGACAACGGCCCCGACTGGACCGTCACCGAGGACAACGACAGCCTGTACGGACCGGCCGGACTCGCCGACTGCGCGCGGGTGTTGAGGCCCGGCGGGGTGCTCGCCGTGTGGTCGGCCCAGCCCTCTCCGGAATTTGAAGGAACCTTGCGGAATGCCGGATTCCGACAGGTGCGTACCGAAGAGATCCCCGTTGCCCGGGGCGTTCCGGACGTCGTCCACCTCGCGACAGGGCCTGGATAGCCGAGCGCGGTCGACTGCCCTTACGCTGCTCCCCTGGCGCGGATCATTCAAGCGTCAAGCGCAGTCATGGGATCACCCCACGGATTCCGGAAAGCACACATCAGGGGCGGGCGATGGAGCAGACCCACACATCCCACAACGGCACGGCGGCGACGCAGGGCGCTCAGCGCCGGGTGCTGGTGGTCGAGGACGACCCGACGATCGTCGACGCCATCGCGGCCCGTCTGCGGGCCGAGGGGTTCCTCGTGCAAACCGCGGGCGACGGTCCGGCCGCCGTCGACACGGCGGAGGCCTGGCAGCCCGACCTGCTGATCCTCGACATCATGCTGCCCGGCTTCGACGGCCTGGAGGTGTGCCGGCGGGTCCAGGCCCAGCGCCCGGTGCCGGTGCTGATGCTCACCGCGCGCGACGACGAGACCGACATGCTGGTCGGGCTCGGCGTGGGCGCCGACGACTACATGACGAAGCCGTTCTCGATGCGCGAGCTGGCCGCGCGCGTGCACGTCCTGCTGCGGCGGGTCGAGCGGGCCGTGGTGGCGGCCTCGACGCCGCGCAGCGGCATACTGCGCCTCGGCGAGCTGGAGATCGACCACGCCCAGCGCCGGGTGCGGGTGCGTTCGGAGGACGTGCACCTCACCCCCACCGAGTTCGACCTGCTGGTGTGCCTGGCCAACACGCCGCGCGCGGTACTCTCCCGCGAGCAGTTGCTGGCCGAGGTCTGGGACTGGGCGGACGCTTCGGGAACCCGGACCGTGGACAGCCACATCAAGGCGCTGCGCCGGAAGATCGGCGCCGAGCGCATCCGCACCGTGCACGGTGTGGGCTATGCGCTGGAGACCCCGACTCCCTGAGCGGGGTCCTCGCGAGGACCTGTCGGAGGGGGCTGATCTCATGAGCGGACCGGGAGAGCGCGGGAACACCGGGCCCTGGGGCTCCGTGCGCCCCTTCTCGATCAAGACCAAGCTGGGCACGCTGGTCGTGGTCTCGGTCTTCATCACCACCGGCCTGCTGATGATCGCCGTGCGCACCGAGACGGAACTGCGCTTCATCACGGTCTTCTCGATGATCGCCACCCTGCTGATCACCCAGTTCGTCGCGCATTCGCTCACCGCGCCGCTGGACGAGATGAACACGGTCGCCCGGTCCATCTCGCACGGCGACTACACGCGCCGGGTCAGCGACAGCCGCCGGGACGAGCTGGGCGACCTCGCCCAGACGATCAACCTCATGGCCGACGAGCTGGAGGCCCAGGACCGCCAGCGCAAGGAACTCGTGGCGAACGTCTCCCACGAGCTGCGCACCCCGATCGCGGCCCTGCGCGCGGTCCTGGAGAACGTCGTGGACGGCGTCTCCGCCGCCGACCCCGAGACCATGCGTACGGCCCTGAAGCAGACGGAGCGGCTGGGGCGGCTGGTCGAGACCCTGCTGGACCTCTCCCGGCTCGACAACGGCGTCGTACCGCTGCGCAAGCGCCGTTTCGAGGTGTGGCCCTACCTGTCGGGCGTCCTGAAGGAGGCCAACATGGTCGCCTCCGCGCGCGGGGGCCTCGCCTCGGGCTCCGGCAGCCACACCCGCACCGACGTCCATCTGCACCTCGACGTCTCCCCGCCGGAGCTGACCGCGCACGCCGACCCGGAGCGGATCCACCAGGTCGTCGCCAACCTCATCGACAACGCGGTCAAGCACAGCCCGCCGCACGGCCGGGTCACCGTGAAGGCCCGTCGCGGCGACCTTCCCGAGTCGCTGGCCCTGGAGGTCCTGGACGAGGGCCCCGGCATCCCCCAGTCGGAGTGGCACCGCGTCTTCGAGCGCTTCAACCGCGGCGGGGTGCCCGCGCCGCACGGGCCCGGCAGCGACGGCGGCACGGGTCTGGGGCTCGCCATCGCCCGCTGGGCGGTCGATCTGCACGGCGGCCGGATCGGCGTGGCCGAATCCCAGCGGGGCTGCCGGATCCAGGTCACCCTTCCGGGCCTTCCTTCTCTGCCAAGTTGACGTAAAGTTCGAACCGGAGCCACAAGATCCATCCGTGCCCGCCGCTCGTGGACACGTGTGATCAGGCACAGGGCCGCGTGAGTCGTGCCGCGACCCCGGATCGACGTACCCACTCCGGTCCGGAACCCCGCTTGTTTCCCGCCATTTCCCTCACCGAAACACGCTTTCCGATGTGACTTGCGCGACGTTGGACGGGCCCGGCCTGACCTTCCCGGCCAGGGAGGCGTAGCCTTTATTCCCGCTGTCCATCACCTTGTGAAGCGGAAGAGGGCGGTTGCCGCCGTGTCGCCACAGTCCCCCAGTAACTCGAGCACTTCGACCGAAGACCAAGCCGGGAAGAACCCCGCCGCTGCGTTCGGTCCCAATGAGTGGCTCGTCGACGAGATCTATCAGCAGTACCTCCAGGACCCGAATTCGGTAGACCGAGCCTGGTGGGACTTCTTCGCCGACTACAAGCCAGGGGCCCCGGCCGCCTCGGCTCCGGCGGGTACTGCGGCCGCGGGGGCCGCAGGGACCACCACCACGCCGGCCGCGACCGCGTCTGCCGCTCCGGCAGCCCCTGCCGCGCCCGCGGCGCCCAGGACCCCGGCCCAGGCCGCTCCTGCGGCCCCTGCGGCCCCGGCGCCCGCCCCGGCCGCCGCTCCCCCGGCGCCGAAGCCCGCCGCCGCCCCGGCGCCCGCGAAGGCCGCTCCGGCCGCCGCGCAGCCGAAGGCGGCGCCCGCGGCCGAGGCTCCGGCCGGTCCCGAGTTCGTGACGCTGCGCGGCCCCGCCGCCGCGGTCGCGAAGAACATGAACGCCTCGATCGAGGTGCCCACGGCCACGTCCGTGCGCGCGGTCCCGGTCAAGCTGCTCTTCGACAACCGCATCGTCATCAACAACCACCTGAAGCGTGCCCGGGGCGGGAAGATCTCCTTCACCCACCTCATCGGCTACGCGATGGTGCAGGCCATCAAGGCCATGCCGACCATGAACCACTCCTTCGCGGAGAAGGACGGCAAGCCGACCCTGGTCAAGCCGGAGCACGTGAACTTCGGTCTCGCCATCGACCTGGTGAAGCCCAACGGCGACCGCCAGCTCGTCGTCGCCGGCATCAAGAAGGCCGAGACGCTGAACTTCTTCGAGTTCTGGCAGGCCTACGAGGACATCGTCCGCCGCGCCCGCGACGGCAAGCTGACGATGGACGACTTCACCGGTGTCACGGTCTCCCTGACCAACCCCGGCGGCCTCGGCACCGTCCACTCGGTCCCGCGCCTGATGCCCGGACAGTCGGTCATCATGGGCGTCGGCTCCATGGACTACCCGGCGGAGTTCCAGGGCACCTCCCAGGACACCCTGAACAAGCTCGGCATCTCGAAGGTCATGACGCTCACGTCGACCTACGACCACCGGGTGATCCAGGGCGCCGCCTCCGGCGAGTTCCTCCGCATCGTCGCCAACCTCCTCCTCGGCGAGAACGGCTTCTTCGACGAGATCTTCGAGGCGCTGCGCATCCCCTACGAGCCGGTCCGCTGGCTCAAGGACATCGACGCCAGCCACGACGACGACGTCACGAAGGCCGCCCGCGTCTTCGAGCTGATCCACTCCTACCGGGTCCGCGGCCACGTCATGGCCGACACCGACCCGCTGGAGTACCGCCAGCGCAAGCACCCCGACCTCGACATCACCGAGCACGGCCTCACCCTGTGGGACCTGGAGCGCGAGTTCGCGGTCGGCGGCTTCTCCGGCAAGTCGATGATGAAGCTGCGCGACATCCTCGGCGTGCTGCGCGACTCGTACTGCCGCACCACCGGCATCGAGTTCATGCACATCCAGGACCCGAAGCAGCGCAAGTGGATCCAGGACCGCGTCGAGCGCCCGCACTCCAAGCCGGAGCGCGAGGAGCAGCTGCGCATCCTGCGTCGGCTGAACGCGGCGGAGGCCTTCGAGACCTTCCTGCAGACGAAGTACGTCGGCCAGAAGCGCTTCTCCCTGGAGGGCGGCGAGTCCGTCATCCCGCTCCTCGACGCCGTCATCGACAGCGCCGCGGAGTCCCGCCTGGACGAGGTCGTCATCGGCATGGCCCACCGCGGCCGGCTGAACGTCCTCGCCAACATCGTCGGCAAGTCGTACGCGCAGATCTTCCGCGAGTTCGAGGGCAACCTCGACCCGAAGTCGATGCACGGCTCCGGCGACGTGAAGTACCACCTGGGCGCCCAGGGGACCTTCACCGGCCTGGACGGCGAGCAGATCAAGGTCTCGCTGGCCGCGAACCCCTCCCACCTGGAGACGGTCGACCCGGTCATCGAGGGCATCGCCCGCGCCAAGCAGGACATCATCAACAAGGGCGGCACGGACTTCACCGTCCTGCCGGTCGCCCTGCACGGTGACGCGGCCTTCGCGGGTCAGGGTGTCGTCGCCGAGACGCTCAACATGTCGCAGCTGCGCGGCTACCGCACCGGCGGCACGGTGCACATCGTCATCAACAACCAGGTCGGCTTCACCGCCGCCCCGGAGTCGTCGCGCTCCTCCATGTACGCCACCGACGTGGCCCGCATGATCGAGGCGCCGATCTTCCACGTGAACGGTGACGACCCCGAGGCCGTCGTCCGCGTCGCCCGCCTGGCCTTCGAGTTCCGCCAGGCGTTCAACAAGGACGTCGTCATCGACCTCATCTGCTACCGCCGCCGCGGACACAACGAGTCCGACAACCCGGCGTTCACGCAGCCGCTGATGTACGACCTGATCGACAAGAAGCGCTCGGTGCGCAAGCTCTACACCGAGTCCCTGATCGGCCGCGGCGACATCACCCTCGAAGAGGCCGAGCAGGCGCTGCAGGACTTCCAGGGCCAGCTGGAGAAGGTCTTCACCGAGGTCCGCGAGGCCGTCTCGCAGGGCGCGGAGGTGCAGATCTCGGACCCGCAGGCGCAGTTCCCCGTCGCCGTGCAGACCGCGGTCTCCCAGGAGGTCGTCAAGCGGATCGCCGAGTCCCAGGTCAACATCCCGGACAACGTGACCGTCCACCCGCGTCTGCTGCCGCAGCTGCAGCGTCGTGCGGCGATGATCGAGGACGGCACGATCGACTGGGGCATGGGCGAGACCCTCGCCATCGGCTCCCTCCTCCTGGAGGGCACCCCGGTCCGGCTGTCGGGCCAGGACTCCCGCCGCGGCACCTTCGGCCAGCGGCACGCGGTCCTGATCGACCGGGTCACGGGCGAGGACTTCACCCCGCTGCAGTACCTCTCCGACGACCAGGCCCGTTACAACGTCTACGACTCGCTGCTCTCCGAGTACGCGGTCATGGGCTTCGAGTACGGCTACTCGCTGGCCCGCCCGGACGCCCTCGTGATGTGGGAGGCGCAGTTCGGCGACTTCGTCAACGGCGCGCAGACGGTCGTGGACGAGTACATCTCGGCCGCCGAGCAGAAGTGGGGCCAGACGTCCGGCGTCACCCTGCTCCTGCCGCACGGCTACGAGGGCCAGGGCCCGGACCACTCCTCGGCCCGCATCGAGCGCTTCCTGCAGCTGTGCGCCCAGAACAACATGACGGTCGCCCAGCCGACGCTCCCGTCGAACTACTTCCACCTCCTGCGGTGGCAGGTGCACAACCCACACCACAAGCCGCTGGTGGTCTTCACGCCGAAGTCGATGCTGCGTCTCAAGGCCGCCGCGTCGAAGGCGGAGGAGTTCACGACGGGCGCCTTCCGTCCGGTCATCGGCGACGACTCGGTCGAGGCCGCGGCGGTCCGCAGGGTCGTCTTCTGCGCCGGCAAGCTGTACTACGACCTCGAGGCCGAGCGGCAGAAGCGCGGCAGCACGGACACGGCCATCATCCGCATCGAGCGTCTGTACCCCCTCGCGGGCGCGGAGCTCCAGGCGGAGATCGCCAAGTACCCGAACGCCGAGAAGTACCTGTGGGCCCAGGAGGAGCCGGCGAACCAGGGCGCGTGGCCCTTCATCGCCCTCAACCTGATCGACCACCTGGACCTCGCCGTCGGCGCCGACGTCCCGCACGGTGAGCGGCTGCGCCGCATCTCGCGCCCGGCGTCCTCGTCGCCGGCCGTGGGTTCGGCCAAGCGTCACCAGGCCGAGCAGGAGCAGCTGGTGCGTGAGGTGTTCGAGGCCTAGGCCTCGGACTGCCTCCTAGGTCGTCGCGGGCCCGGCTCCCTCTCGGGGGCCGGGCCCGCGGCGTCCCCCGCCCGCCCCTTTCCGATCCCGTTCACGATTCCCCGTCCGTTCCCCCTTCACCGACCGGAGCACCGACCATGTACTTCACCGACCGTGGCATCGAGGAGCTGGAGAAGCGACGCGGCGAGGAGGAGGTCACCTTCGAGTGGCTCGCCGAGCAGCTGCGCACGTTCGTCGACCTCAACCCGGACTTCGAGGTCCCGGTGGAGCGGCTGGCCACGTGGCTGGCACGGCTGGACGACGAGGACGACGAGGACGAGTAGGTCCCGGCCCGCGGCGGCCGGGTCCGGCCCGGCCGCCGCGTTCCTCCCGGCCGTGTGCGGCGTACGCGTCGTGCGCGGCCGTTTTGTCGTGCCTGCTCGCGGTGTCGCGGAGTCGTGCGGGCGGGTGCGGCGGAGGCGTACGGGCGTGCGTCACGGACGCGTGCGGGCGCGCGTCACAGAGGCGTGCGGGCGCGCTTCCCGGAAGCGTGCGGGCGTGCGGCACGGGGCGCGCGTCCCCGTCGTGCACGCCTCTCCCCGCATCGCGCCGGAACGGGGTGTCTTGACTTTCCGTATCCGCGATATATCGTGAATACGGGAGACGCGATATGGCGCGTCGATTCCCTGTCCGAGCCCGTCCGGGACCGGGTCGTCTGGAGGTCTGCACCATGTCCGAGTGGTCCGTCGCAGAGCCGAAGAAGCTCACCTTCGACGACCCCGTGACGGCGCTGCACGTACGCGTCGTCAACGGAACAGTGAACGTCGTGGGCACCGACGAAGGTTCCGCGAGGCTCCAGGTCTCCCAGCTGGAGGGCCCCCCGCTCCAGGTGACCCAGCGGGACGGCACGCTCACCGTGGCGTACGAGGACCTGCCCTGGAAGGGCTTCCTCAAGTGGCTCGACAGTAAGGGCTGGCGCCGCAGCGCGGTGGTCTCCCTCGCCGTCCCGGCCGGCACGCGGGTCGAGGTGGGCGTGGTCGGCGCCGCCGCCGTGGTCTCCGGTGTGGAGGGCCCCGTCGAGGTGAAGGGCGTCACCGGCGACACGACGCTCGTGCGCCTCTCCGGCCCCGTCCGGGTGGACACCGTCTCCGGCAGCCTGGAGGCCCAGGCGGTCACCGGCGACCTCCGTTTCAACTCCGTCTCCGGCGACCTGACCGTGGTCGAGGCCTCGGGCTCCTCCGTCCGCGCCGACTCGGTGAGCGGTTCGATGATCGTGGACCTCGACCCCACGGGAACCCCCACCGACGTGCGTCTGACGAACGTCTCCGGCGAGATCGCCATCCGCCTCCCGCACCCGGCGGACGCGGACGTGGAGGCCAACACCGCGAGCGGCACCGTCTCCAGCGCCTTCGAGGACCTCCGGGTCAGCGGCCAGTGGGGCGCCAAGAAGATCACCGGCCGGCTGGGCGCGGGCAACGGCAAGCTGAGGGCCGTGACCGCCTCCGGTTCCATCGCCCTGCTCCGCAGGCCACCGGTGGAGGACGAGCCGCCCGGGCCGGCTCCCGCCACGCACGCGCAGGCCGGCCCGGCCGACGACTCCACGGACGGCCCGACCGACAAGAAGGTGCTCTGAGATGCCTCCCGTCTTCGCCCACGGCCGCCTGCGCCTCTACCTGCTGAAGCTGCTGGACGAGGCCCCGCGACACGGATACGAGGTCATCCGCCTCCTGGAGGAGCGTTTCCAGGGGCTGTACGCCCCCTCGGCGGGCACCGTCTACCCGCGCCTGTCCAAGCTGGAGGCCGAGGGACTGGTCACCCACACCACCGAGGGCGGCCGCAAGGTGTACGCGATCACCGACGCGGGCCGCGCCGAACTGGCCGACCGCGGCGGTGAACTGGCCGATCTGGAGCTGGAGATCCGCGAGTCGGTCGCCGAGCTCGCCGCGGAGATCCGCGCCGACGTGCGGGGTGCCGCGGGCGACCTGCGGCGCGAGATGCGCGCGGCGGCCACGGAGGCCCGGCGCGGCAACGGCCGTGCGGGCGGCGGCGCGGAGCACGAGGGCCCGGCGGGCTTCGGGGACTTCGGGGACCACCGCGACAAGGAGTCGTGGCGGGCCGCGAAGGAGGAGATGCGGCGCGTCAAGCAGGAGTGGAAGGAACAGGCGCGGCGCGCGAAGGACGAGAGCCGCCGGGCCCGCGACGAGGCACAGCGGGCGCGCCGGCAGGCCAAGGAGGCGCAGGAGAGGGTCCGCGCCCAGGCTCAGGAAGAGATGCAGCGCATGGCCAGGCGGGTCCAGGAACAGGTCCAGGACCACTTCGCGCGCGGGGACTGGCCGACCGGGGTCCGCGAGGGTCTCACCGAACTCGCCAAGGAGTTCGGTGACTTCGGCAAGACCTTCGGGGCCGACTTCGGCAAGTCCTTCGGGAAGGACACCGGCCCGGGCCGGCCGGGCACGGCGGAATCCGGCCCGGCCACCGCCCGGGAGCCCGACTACTCCGACACTCCCGAGGACTTCCCCGCCGACTACGAACCCTCCTGGGCACACGAGAGCTCCACCGGCGATCCCGCCCGTGACCTCGACCGTCTCCTGGACCGGTTCCGGGACGACATCCGTGACGCGGCCCGCGACCACGGGGTGACGGAGGACCAGCTCCGCGCGACCCGTCGCCATCTGTCGATGGCGGCGGCGCACATCGGGGCCGCGCTGCACACCCCGAAGAACTGACGGTCACCGGCGCCGGGGAATCACCGGGACAGGACAGGGCCCGGCGCACCGGCCGGGGCCTTCGGGACACACCCTCCCGAAGGCCCCGGCGACGGCCCCTCGCGAAAGCCCCGGAGGGCCCCGCGGGGGTTTCATCCCGCCTTGGCCTCCCCGTCCCCGTAGAGCACGCGCGTCACCGACTCGAACGTGACCCCGTGATCGGCGAGCACCTCCGCGGGCACACCCGGCCGGACGGTCAGCGCCATCAGCAGATGCTCGTCACCGATGTGCCGGTCCTGACGGGCGAGCGCCAGGCGGAGGGACTGGGTCAGCGTCTCCTTGGCCCCCCGGGTGAAAGGCCGGCGCCCGGACCGGCCGCCGCTTCCAGCTCGTCTCCCCGCCTCCAGCGCCCCGGCCCCGTGCGTCTCCTCCACCCGGGAGACGACCTCCGAGACGTCGATGCCGAGCCCGGACAGCGCCTCCGTCTCGGCGCGGGAGAGCCCGGCCCGACGGCGCGTCTCGGCCAGCGCCCGTTCCACCGAGTCCCTGCGTCCGACCGCGCCGAGCGAGGCGAGCGCGAACGAGCCGCGGCTGCCCTCCCGGTCCAGCAGGGCCAGGAGCATGTGCTCCTCGTCCACCGCCTCGGCCCCCGCCCGCTCGGAGTAACCGACCGCGCCCTCGACCACCGCCCGGGCATCCTTCGTGAAGCGCTCGAACATCACTGCCTCCCGTACTTCTTGTGCACGGCCTGCCTGCTCACTCCGAGTTCCGCGGCGATCTCCTGCCACGACCACCCCTGATGGCGCGCGCTGCGCACCTGTACCGCCTCCAGCTGCTCCAGCAGCCTCCGCAGCGCGGAGACCGCCCGCAGCCCGATCCGTGGATCACGGTCACCCGCCCGCTCGGCGAGATCCGTCGCTTCGGTCATGGCGTCAACCTACATTGACAGCCCCGGCCGGTCAACCAACATTGACACCCGGATGCGGAAACGGCGGGTCCGGACAGTCCCGGACCCGCCGCGGTCGTCGCGTCCCACCCCCGGCCCGCACGGCCGGGCGCGGCTCAGCCCACCGTGAGGACGACCTTCCCGAACTGGTCGCCCGCCTCGATCCGCTCGAACCCCTCGCGGGCCCGGTCGAGCGGCAGCACCTCGTCGATGACGGGCCGCACCCCGGTGGCGGCGCAGAAGGACAGCAGATCCTCCAGCTCGTCCTTGGTGCCCATGGTGGAGCCGACGACCTTGAGCTCCAGGAAGAAGATCCGAGTCAGCTCGGCGTGCGCGGGACGGTCCCCGCTCGTCGCGCCCGAGATCACCAGCGTGCCGCCGGGCCGCAGGGACTTGATGCTGTGCGACCAGGTGGCCGCGCCCACCGTCTCGATGACCGCGTCGACCCGCTGCGGCAGGCGCGCGCCGGACTCCAGCGCCTCCACCGCCCCGAGTTCGACGGCCCGCTTGCGCCGGGCCTCGTCGCGGCTCGTCGCGAAGACCCGCAGCCCGGCGGCCTTGCCGAGGACGATCGCCGCGGTCGCGACGCCGCCGCCCGCCCCCTGCACGAGGACCGAGTCGCCCGGCCGTACCCCGGCGTTGGTGAAGAGCATGCGATACGCCGTCAGCCACGCGGTCGGCAGGCAGGCGGCCTCCTCGAAGGAGAGGTCCTTGGGCTTCGGCAGGACGTTCCACGCCGGTACCGCGACCTGCTCGGCGAAGGTTCCCTGGTAGCGCTCGGTGAGGATCGACCGGGGCTCCGCGGGGCCCACCCCGTGCCCGGTCTGCCCGATGACGGAGTGAAGGACGACCTCGTTGCCGTCCTCGTCGACGCCCGCCGCGTCGCACCCGAGGATCATCGGCAGCTTGTCCTCCGCCAGGCCCACTCCCCGGAGGGACCACAGGTCGTGGTGGTTCAGGGACGCGGCCCTGACGTTCACGGTCGTCCAGCCGGGCCTCTGTCCGGGGGCCGGGCGCTCCCCCAACTCCAGGCCGTTCAGCGGCTGGTCACGGTCGATACGAGCGGCGTAGGCAGCGAACATGACCTTGACGATAGGCTCCGCCCCCACGCCGCGGAACCACGTCGCGCTGTGACACGCGTCCCGGCCGCTCCGCGGCCCACCTCACATCCGGTGCGGGTACGCCCGCGGACCATCCGTACGGCCCAGCGCCCGCGCAAAGAAAACGGCCCCGCCGGGGAACCACCCCGGCGAGGCCACCACATCCGTGTCCGGACGGTCCCCCGGCGCCTGAAGCCGTCCTCGAACCGCTCTCACGCGGCCCGCGAACCGTTCTCCGGCACGCGGGTGCCGGACCGCTCAGCTCACCGGCGCGCGACCCCTTCGGCCCGGGCGGCCGCGGCCACCGCCGCGGTCACCGCGGGAGCCACCCGCTCGTCGAACGGCGAGGGGATCACGTAGTCGGCGGCGAGGTCGTCCCCGACGACCGCGGCCAGCGCGTCGGCCGCCGCGATCTTCATGCCCTCCGTGATCCGGGACGCCCGCACCTGCAGCGCCCCGGCGAAGATCCCGGGGAACGCGAGCACGTTGTTGATCTGGTTCGGGAAGTCGGACCGCCCGGTGGCGACCACCGCCGCGTACTTGTGGGCGATCTCCGGATGCACCTCCGGGTTCGGGTTGGCCATGGCGAAGACGAACGCGCCCTCGGCCATCGAGGCCACCGCGGGCTCCGGAACCGTGCCCCCGGAGACGCCGATGAAGACGTCCGCGCCCGCCAGCGCCGCGTCCAGCGACCCGGACAGCCCCGCCTTGTTGCTGAGGCCGGCGAGCTCCCGCTTGACGTCCGTGAGGTCGTCCCGGTCGGAGGAGACGACGCCCTTGCGGTCCGCGACGGCCACGTCGCCGATGCCCGCCTCCAGCAGGAACTTGGCGATGGCGATGCCCGCCGCGCCCGCGCCGGAGATCACCGCGCGCAGCTCGCCGAGCGAGCGCCCGGTGAGCTTCGCCGCGTTCCGCAGCGCCGCCAGGGTCACCACGGCCGTCCCGTGCTGGTCGTCGTGGAAGACGGGAATGTCCAGGCGCTCCTGGAGCTTCCGTTCGATCTCGAAGCACCGGGGCGCCGAGATGTCCTCCAGGTTGACGCCGCCGAAGGACGGCGCGAGACGGGCCACGGTCTCGACGATCTCGTCGACGCCCGTGCAGTCCAGCGCGATCGGCACGGCGTCCACGCCGCCGAACTGCTTGAACAGGATCGCCTTGCCCTCCATCACGGGGAGCGAGGCCTCCGGACCGATGTCGCCGAGGCCGAGCACGGCCGTGCCGTCGGTCACCACCGCGACCACGTTCGACTTCCACGTGTAGTCGTTGACCAGGTCGGGCTGTTCGGCGATGGCGCTGCACACCTTCGCGACGCCGGGTGTGTACGCCAGGGACAGGTCGTCCTTGTCACGCACGGGCACGGTGGCCTGCACGGCCATCTTCCCGCCACGGTGCAATGCGAACGCCGGGTCGAACGCCAGGGAGTCCACGGAGCCGTCGGAATTCACCGGCTCCGCGTCGCCTTCGGGACCCGTACTGCTGTCGCTGCGAGGATTGACGATCTCCGCTGCCACTTTGTCTTACCCCTTAAGTCTTCAGAGATTGAGGGTGACCACTCCTGGTTGAGGGGTGGGCGGGCACCGCGTATGCCCTGCCGCCGTGGTTGCGTACGGGCGGATACGCGACGGGCGCGCCGCACACGCGCCCTGAGCCCCGGATGAGGGGTGTAAAGAACCTTCTTACCGGACGGACTGTGCCGAGGACGAGCCCATAACGCGAAGCTCACACGCCGGTGACATGACTCATACCCGAATATGTGGACAAGTCCAGGATTTGACGTCATGTCGCCGCAAGCGCGGAGTCGCGGCGGTCCGCATCCGGAGATGCGCCGAAGATCTTCCGGCAGAAGAGGTGGATTCCCGCACAGGATCCGGCACGACCGGGGCACCCAGTGTTGGTCCGAGGGTCACCCGTTATCCGATTTTGACATAGCGGGTCCTCTGAACGGCGCAATCCGAATGGCAAGATGCCGTCATCACACGAGGTCGCGACACCCAAAGGTGTGTGTTCTCGTCGACCTGTCGGCTACTCCCTCATCCGCCGGAGGACCCTCATGACCGCTCGCACCACCCGTCGTACGACCGCCGCGCAGTCCCGGATAGCAGCGGTCGGTGCGATCGCGGTCGTCGGCGCCCTCGTCCTCACCGGCTGCGGTGACCAGACGGACAAGGGCGGCAGCTCCTCGGAGACGGCCAAGTCCAACAGTGCGCCGCTGTTCTCCAAGCTGCCCAAGAAGATCCAGGACGCGGGCGTCATCAAGGTCGGCACGAACGCCGAGTACGCCCCCATGGAGTCGACCGACGGCGGCAAGATCGTCGGCGTCGACCCGGACCTGGCGGACGCGCTCGCCAAGCAGCTCGGCGTGAAGTTCACCTTCACCTCGGGTTCCTTCGACGGTCTCATCACCGCCGTCAACTCCGGCCGCTACGACATCGCGATGTCGTCCATCACGGACAACAAGCAGCGCCAGGAGGGCCTGGACGACAAGGGCAAGAAGCTCGGCGAGGGCGTCGACTTCGTCGACTACTTCACGGCCGGTACGGCCATCTACGTGAAGAAGGGCAACCCCGAGGGCATCAAGGGCATCGAGGACCTCTGTGGGCGGACGGCGGCCGTGCAGCGCGGCACCACCTACGAGACGGCCCTCAAGGACCAGTCCAAGAAGTGCACGGACGGCGGCAAGAAGGCCATCGACATCGAGTCGTTCGAGAACGACACGGAGGCCCAGACCCGTGTGAAGTCCGGCGGTGCGGTGGCCGGCATCAACGACTACCCGGTGGCGGTCGACCTGGCCAACAAGGCCGACGGCGGCAAGGCCTTCGAGGTCATCAACAAGCAGTACGACGCCGGCCCGTTCGGCATCGTGCTGAGCAAGAAGAACACCGAGCTCCGTGACGTTCTGAAGGAAGCCGTCGACGCGATCATCAAGGACGGCTCGTACCAGAAGGTGCTGGAGAAGTGGGGCGCCCAGTCCGGCGCGATCGAGCAGTCCGCGATCAACGGCGGCAAGTGAGCCGAGCGCACCACTGAAGGGCAGTCACGTGACTGAGAAATTCGACAAGTCCCCCGCGGACTCCTCTCCCCCCGGCGCCACGGTGACCGGGGCCACGGCCGCCGGGCCGGCGCCGGAGGCCATCAAGGCGATCCCCGTCCGGCACTACGGCCGGTGGGTCAGCGGAGTCATCGTCCTGGCGCTGCTCGTGGCGCTCGCCTACGCGTTCTCGCAGGGCAACATCCAGTGGCACACGGTGGGCGACGAGCTGTTCGTCTCCAGCGTCGTCCAGGGCGCCGGCCGTACGCTGCTGATCAGCGTGCTCGCCATGGTCGTGGGTGTGGTGCTGGGCGTCGTCCTCGCGGTGATGCGGCTCTCGAAGAACCCGGTGACCAGCACGGTCGCGTGGCTGTACATCTGGTTCTTCCGCGGCACCCCGGTCTACGTCCAGCTGCTGCTCTGGTTCAACCTGGCGCTGATCTTCCCGGTCCTGAACCTCGGTCCGATCTACAAGAACGAGATGACGGACGTCATGACTCCGTTCATGTGCGCCCTGCTGGGTCTCGGTCTGAACGAGGCCGCCTACATGGCCGAGATCTGCCGCGCCGGCCTGCTGGCCGTGGACGAGGGACAGACGGAGGCCGCGCACGCGCTGGGCATGAGCCACACCAAGACGCTCGCCCGGATCGTGATCCCGCAGGCGATGCGCGTCATCGTGCCGCCGACGGGCAACGAGTTCATCAACATGCTGAAGACCTCGTCGCTGGTGTACGCGGTCACGTACAACGAACTGCTCCGCTCCACCTCGGCGATCGGCTCCACGTCGTACGCCGTGATGGAGATGCTGTTCGTCGCCTCCATCTGGTACCTGGCCATGACCAGCGTGTTCAGCGTCTTCCAGTACTACCTGGAGCGCTACTACGCGCGCGGTTCCAGCCGCAGCCTGCCGCCGACCGTCTTCCAGAAGATCAGGGCGAACATGCTCGGCCTCGGCCGTGAGAGGGGCACCGCATGACCGCGATGGTGAAGTCCGAGGGCGTCCACAAGTCCTTCGGTCCGGTGGAGGTCCTCAAGGGCATCGACCTGGAGGTGAACACCGGTGAGGTGTTCTGCCTGATCGGCCCGTCCGGTTCCGGCAAGTCGACCTTCCTGCGGTGCATCAACCACCTGGAGAAGATCAACGCCGGGCGTCTGTACGTCGACGGCGAGCTGGTCGGCTACCGCCAGAAGGGCGACAAGCTGTACGAGCTCAAGGACAGCGAGGTCGCGCTGAAGCGCCGGGACATCGGCATGGTCTTCCAGCGTTTCAACCTGTTCCCGCACATGACGGCCATGGAGAACGTCATGGAGGCGCCGATCCAGGTGAAGGGCGCCAAGAAGTCCGACGCCCAGAACCGCGCGATGGAGCTGCTCGAACGCGTCGGCCTGGCCGACAAGGCGCGCAGTTACCCCTCGCAGCTCTCCGGGGGCCAGCAGCAGCGTGTGGCCATCGCCCGGGCCCTGGCGATGGACCCGAAGCTGATGCTCTTCGACGAGCCGACCTCGGCCCTCGACCCGGAGCTGGTCGGAGACGTCCTCGACGTCATGCGCGACCTCGCCGAGTCCGGTATGACGATGGTCGTCGTCACCCACGAGATGGGCTTCGCCCGCGAGGTCGGCGACAGCCTGGTCTTCATGGACGGCGGTGTCGTCGTCGAGGCGGGCAACCCGCGCGACGTCCTGACGGACCCGCAGCACGAGCGCACCAAGTCGTTCCTCTCGAAGGTGCTCTGAGCGTTCCGAACGCCGGATGCCGCCCACCCCTTCCGGGTGGGCGGCATCCGGCGTTCCGGGCCGCGCCCGATCCGGCCGGGGTCCGCGGCGGGCGCGGTCCGCGCGGCGAGCGGACACCCGGTGCCGGACCGTTCCGCGGGCGCCGTGACCGGTCCGGCGGCCGTCACGACCGCGCGGGCCGTCGCGGCGGCGGAGCGTCCCGGTCCCGGCGGGGCCGGTGCGGGGTGCCCGCACCGCCGCCCGGCGCGCTACCTGACCGCCAGCACCAGCGCGTCGGACGGGGAGCGCCACACCGTCCTCGCCTCCGCGAAGCCCTTCTCGCGCAGGACGCGGGCGTGCCAGTCGGCGGACGGGGTGTCGCCGTCGGCGTGTTCGCCGTAGATCTCGAAGCGGCGGGCGGTCGGGCCGGCGAGGACCGGGTCCTGGGCGGCCAGCTCCCACCACGCGGCCCAGTCGAGCACGCCGCTCTCCTTCGCCCGGTCCATACGGGCGTGCCGCTGCGCGCGGTCGGCCGCGTTGATCAGGGGCGTGGACTCGTCGATCATGTGGTCGGCGTTCATGAAGACACCGCCGTCGCGGACGATCCCCGCGATCCGGCCGTAGAGGGCGGCGAGGGGTTCCCTGTGCAGCCAGTGCAGAGCCGTGGCCGTCAGCACGGCGTCGTAGGACTCGTACGGCAGCCGGGCCGTCCACCGGGGGTCCTTGAGGTCGGCCGTGACGAAGGAGACCCGGTCGTCGCCTTCGAAGGTGCCCTCGGCGATGGTGAGCAGCGCGGGGTCGAGGTCGACGCCGGTGCTGGTGGCGCGCGGGAGCCGGGCCAGCAGCCGCGCGGTGATGGTGCCGGTGCCGCAGGCCAGGTCGAGGACGCGCGGCGCGGGGCCGACCAGGGCCTCGACCATGTCGAGCATCACCCGGAAGCGCTCCTCGCGGTCCGGCATGTACCACTCCTGCTGCCGGTCCCAGCTCTCCTGCCAGGCCTGCCAGTCGGTTCCGGTGCCCTGCGTCCCGGTGTGGCCGGTTCCGGTGCTGACGGTCATGGAAGCCCCTTCTTCACACGTCTTCACTCACCCGCGTAATACCCTGGATACGCAATCAGCTGTTACCTGACCGCACGCATGACGATAGAGCGCCCCCGTAAGGACTACAAGTGGAACTGGCCTATTACTCGGACTACGCGGTCCGCCTCGTCAACAGCGAGGAGCCGATCCGGGGCAAGGACGCGCTCACCTCGGTCGAGGCCGTCCGCGACCTCTTCGTGGGCAACGCCTCGGCGGCGCGCCGCGCCACGGACGCCGACGTGACGCGCTTCCGTTCGGTGCGCGCCAGGCTGCGCGCCGTGTTCGAGGCCGCGGACGGCGGCGACGAGACCCTCGCGGTCGACCTGCTGAACTCGCTGCTCCTGGAGTTCCCCGTCAGCCCGCAGATCTCGGGACACGACTTCCGGGACGACGACGGACGCCCGCTGTGGCACATGCACCTCGCGGACCACCCGTCCAACGTCACCGCGGGCTACGCGGCGATCGCCGCCATGGGTCTCGCCTTCCACCTCACCTCGTACGGTGTGGACCGGCTGGGCCTGTGCGAGGCGGCGCCGTGCCGCAACGCCTATCTGGACACGTCGACGAACCGCTCCCGGCGCTACTGCTCGGACCGCTGCGCGACCCGCGCCAACGTGGCCGCCTACCGGGCCCGCAAGCGCCTGGAGGCGGACCGGTCGGAGAGCACCGGCCTGACGGCCGACAGCGCCCAGCGGACCAGCGCGAGCGGCGACCGCTGACCTTCCCCGAGGGGCCGGTACCGCAACCGCACCTTCCCGAGGACGAGCTCCTCGGGCACGGTGCCGTAGTCGGTGCTGTCCCCTCCGGCGAAGGCGTTGTCGCCCAGCACCCACCAGCCGGCCTCCCGCCGGTGTGCCGCCCGCTTCACCACCAGCAGGTCCTGCTGGAACGGATGCCGGAGCACGACGACGTCACCTGGCCTGACCCGGGCCCCGTACTGCACGACCAGCCGATCCCCGTGCTGGAGCGTGGGCACCATCGAGGGCCCCCGCACCTCGGCCGCCCCGAACGGCAGCACGGCCTTTCCACGTTCGCTCTCCTGCGACAGCTCCGGCATCACCGGCACCTCCCCGGTCCATCCTCCACCAGTCCCAGTCTCACCCTGGACTTTTGACGTAAGCCCATGGGGGCACTCGCGAAAAGACGTCTCCCACGGAGTAATGTCCCACCTGAGAAGACGATCACGAGGAAGGACAGCTCCATGCTCTCCCGCCTGTTTGCCCCCAAGGTGAAGGTCAGCGCGCACTGTGACCTGCCCTGCGGCGTGTACGACCCTGCCCAGGCCCGCATCGAGGCGGAGTCGGTGAAGGCCGTCCAGGAAAAGATGGCCGGCAACGACGACCCGCACTTCCAGGCCCGCGCCACCGTCATCAAGGAGCAGCGCGCCGAACTCGCGAAGCACCACGTGTCGGTGCTGTGGAGCGACTACTTCAAGCCCCCGCACTTCGAGAAGTACCCCGAGCTGCACCAGCTGGTCAACGACGCCCTGAAGGCCCTCTCGGCCGCCAAGGCGTCCACGGACCCGGCCACGGGCCAGAAGGCGCTGGACTACATCGCCCAGATCGACAAGATCTTCTGGGAGACCAAGAAGGCCTGATCCGGGCCTCGTTCGCCGGGACCGGCGAGCGGTGCACCCTCGCAGGTCCACGGGCGCCCCGAAGGGGCCCGGCCGGAAATCCGTTCCGGCCGGGCCCCTTCGGGTGTGCGGAGTGCGGTCTGCGGACGGGTGCGGGGCGGTCTCCGGCCCCGGGGACCACCCGACGCGGAGGCACTCGCGCCGTCGTGGGGCGAGGCGGTGCCGCGGGGCTACGGACGGATGCCGTCGCAGGCGATCGACAGGTGGCGGGGGCCGCGCAGCACCGCGTTCTGCCGGTAGGGCGGCGGGTCCTCCACCAGGCGGGGGTTCTCCAGCCTGCGGGCCAGTTCGCCGAGCGCGAGCTGCGCCTCGAGCCGGGCCAGCGGAGCGCCGAAGCAGCTGTGGATGCCGCTGCCGAAGCCCAGGTGCTGGATGTCCCCGCGGTCCGGGTCGAACCGGTCGGGGTTCTCGAACCGGTCGGGGTCACGGTTGCCCGCCGCGAGCACCAGCCACAGCGACGAGCCCTTGGGGATGGTCACGCCGCGGACCTCGATGTCGGCGAGCGTGCTGCGCTGCGGCAGCAACTGCACCGGCGGCTCGAACCGGAGCAGCTCCTCGACCACGGGAACGGCCAACTTCGGTTCCTGGCGCAGCCGTTCCAGGATCTCCGGGTGACGCAGCAGGGTCAGCATGCCGTTGGTGATGAGGTTGACCGTGGTCTCGTGGCCGGCGATCAGCAGCAGCGCCGCGGTGCTCATGACCTCCATCGTCGTCATGGCGCCGTCCGGCCCCTGCGCGGTGGCCAGTTGCGACAGCATGTCCTCGCCCGGCTTCCTGCGGCGCTCCTCGATCAGCCCGGCCAGGTACATGCCCAGTTCCGTACGGGCGTTGTTGGAGACCTTGGCACGCTCGGCGGCGTCGGCGCCCGGGACGGGGTCCAGGCTCGCGGCGAGGATGTCCGCCCAGGTGTGGAAGCGGGGCTCGTCCTCGCGCGGCACACCGAGGAGCCGGCAGATCACGGTGACCGGGAAGGGGTACGAGAACTGGTCGACCAGGTCGATCCGTTCCGGGTCGCCGATGCCGTCGATGAGCCCGGACACGATGTCCCGCAGCTCGCCGTGCATCTCGTGGACGCGCCGCGAGGAGTGCGGGGGTCCGAAAGGACGGTTCGTCATGCGCCGCAGCCGGTCGTGCTCCGGCGGGTCGAGACGCAGGAACGCGGGCGGCAGCGCCGACTCCTCCTCCGTGTCGCCCAGCGGATCGCCGGCCGTCGCCTTCAGGTTGCGCGCGTCCGAGCTGATCCGCGGATCGTGCAGCAGGCTCTGGATGTCGTAGTACCTGCTGACGACGTACGGCCCGTCCGCGTCGTGGTACACCGGGGTCTCGCGCAGCTCCTCGTACAGCGGGTACGGGTTCGCGCGGTGCGAGTAGTCGATGATCTGCCGCAGGATGGCTTGCGTCATGATGCGTCCTCGTGAGCGTCGGATCAGTGCCCGGCGGGCGTGAACGTCATCCGCCGGTCGGCCGGCGAGTAGCCGGTGAGGGTGACGGTGGGACCGCTCGTGGGCACCGACGGGTCGGGGAAGTCCGCGTCCACCGGCCGCTGCCCCTCGGGGCGGCGGTCCACGGTCGGGAAGGACGGCGGGAAGGGCGCCGTGGTCTCGATCAGCTGCTGGTAGAACTGCAGCCACTTCGTCTGGTCGAAGGTGACGGCGCCGATGACGCGCCCCTGGTACCCGTACACGCCGGTGAATCTGCGCTCGCCCAGGGCGCCCTGCGCGATGAGGATCTCCGTCCCCATCGACGGCACCCCCACGGACTTGATGTTCACGCCGAACTGCGAGGACCAGAAGGCGGGCACCCAGATGTGGGGGCGGCGGTCCACGCTCTCGCTCATCATGTTGTGCGCCGCGGTCTCGGCCTGTGCGACGGCGTTGCCCCAGTGCTCCAGGGACAGGAACTGGTAGCCGAACAGCGGGTGCGGGGAACGGGCCACGTCGCCGGCCACATAGACGTCGTCGGTGACGATGCCCCGGATGTCGAAGGCGCGGCAGCCGGCGTCGCAGGCGATGCCCCGGGGGCCCGCGCCCAGTCCGGACCCCGCGAGCCACTCGGTGTTGCGCAGGGCGCCGAGGCACACGACCACGACATCGACCTCGACGGTGTTCCCGTCGGAGAGATGGGCCGCGCGGACCCGGTTCCCGGTGTCGCCCTCCAGGCCGGTCACCATGATCCCGCATCGCAGGTCGACCCCGTGCTCGCGCTGCAGCTCGGCGGCGACCTGGCCGACGACGCCGCCGAGCGCGCCGACCAGGGGAGCGGCGGCCCGTTCGGCCACGGTCACCGCGATCCCCCGCTCCCGGCAGGCGGAGGCGATCTCGGAGCCGGTGAACCCGGCTCCGACGACGAGCACCCGGCGGGGGTTTCGCGCGAGCGCGCGCTCCAGTCCGGCCGCGTCGTCGCGGGTGCGCAGGACGAAGACGCCGTCGAGCTCCGCCTCGCTCTCCTTCGGCCAGGGTCTGGCCCGCACGCCGGTGGCGATCAGCAGCCGGTCGTACTCCACCTCGTCGCCGTCGGCCAGCCGTACCCGGCGGGCCGCCATGTCGAGACCGCTGGCGGCGACCCCGAGACGCCACCGCGCGTCGAGCGCGCGGCGCCGGGGCAGGGACGTGTGGTCCGGCGTCGCCCGCCCCAGCAGGACCTGCTTGGACAGCGGGGGCCGGTCGTAGGGCTCGTAGGGCTCGTCCCCGACCATCGTCAGGGAGCCGGCGAAGCCCTTCTCGCGCAGGGTCTCCGCGGCCCGCAGCCCCGCGAGCGAGGCGCCCACGACGACGACACGGCCGTCGCGCTTGAGCCGGTCGAGGGATCCGTCACCGCTCACCGGTGGCCTCCCGTACGGCTCGGGGCGTCTCGTCCCGGTCGTCCGCGTCCACGACGATGGCCTGGACGGGGCAGGCCGCGACGGCACGCGCCACGTCCTCGCGCCGCTCCTCCTCGGCGTGCGGGTCGTAGAGCAGCGCTTCGTCGCCGTGCATGGCGAACACGTCGGGAGCGAGGAACGCGCACTGCGCGTAGCCCTGGCAGCGGTTGAGATCGACGACAAGTCTCACCGAGGAACAGCCTTTCCGTGACCCCGTCCGCCCCCTCGACACTCAGCATGCGCGAGAGGGCGCGGACCCGCTCGCCGGGGCGTCCGACGGGACGACGGGGGTCACCGTGGGTTTCCCGGGCCGCGCGGTTCGCGCAGGCCGACGCGGAGGATGTGGAGACTGACGATCAGCGCCCAGGCCGGGAAGACCAGTTCGGTCCAGGGCACGGAGGATGCCGTGACGAGCAGGACCAGGCCCACGAGATAGCCCAGGTAGGCGAGGGGCCGTGGCAGGACGCCGAGGCGGTGTCCGATGGTGGAGGTGGTGAAGACGAACACGGCCGCCACCCGGAGCGCGTACGTCGTCATCATCGTGTACGCGAAGTAGCGCCCGAAGTCGGACCGGACGTCGTCCAGGACGGTGCCCGCCGCCGCACCGGCTCCGAACATCGTCGCGACGAAGATCAGCCCGCTGCCCAGGAAGACGGTGGCGACGAACCTGTCCTCGCCTTCGGCGACATGCGCGCGCACGGCGCCCATGAACCACAGGAAGAAGATGCCCGCGAAGGGCAGGATCTCCAGCGCCGCCTGCACCGCCCACCGCTTGTCCGGGTCGATCCGCGGGCCGGGCGGGTTCCCGGTGGGGACCGAGATCCGCACCAGCACGATCGCCGTCGCCAGCAGCACCGCGAACACCGCGCCGGCCATGCCGGCGGCCCGCGGTGTCCGCAGCCGCTCTTCCTTCGGCTCCATCGTCGCCCGCGCTCCTTCCGGGTTCCCCTCTCGGTCCAGCAAGCAGGCGCGCGTGCCCGCCCGCCACCGGGGGCACCCCGCGGGGGTGACGGCCCTGTCCGCTGTCGGTGGGCCGTGCCATCCTGAAGGGGTGACCGTCGAGGACCTGGTCCGGCTGCGCCGGACACGCGACCGGATGGACCGTGAGTACGCGGAGCCGCTGGACATCGCCGCGCTCGCCCGTACGGCGCTGATGTCCCCCGGCCACTTCCAGCGCAGCTTCCGCGCGGCGTACGGGGAGACGCCGTACGCCTATCTGATGACCCGCCGGATCGAGCGGGCCAAGGCCCTGCTGCGACGCGGCGACCTGACGGTCACGGAGGTCTGCCTCGCCGTGGGCTGCACCTCGCTCGGCTCCTTCAGCTCCCGGTTCACGGAGCTGGTAGGGGAGACGCCCAGCGCGTACCGGGCCCGCCCGCACGACCACGGCGCCCCCGTCCCGCCCTGCGTGGTGCGCCGCCTGACCCGCCCCTCCCGCCGCCGGACGCCGGACGCGGGCGAACCGGCGACGCGCCTGTAGACCCCTCCACCCGGCGGCCGGCGCTTATAGCCTGAGCGCATGGACCTGAAACTTTCCCAGTGCTTCATCGCCGTGGACGACCACGACAAGGCACTCGCCTTCTACCGGGACGTCCTGGGCCTGGAAGTCCGCAACGACGTCGGGTTCGAGGGGATGCGCTGGGTGACCCTGTCCTCGCCGCTCCAGCCGGACGTGGAGATCGTCCTGGAGCCGCCGGACGCGAGCCCGGACGCCTCCCCCGCCGACAAACAGGCCATGATCGAGATGCTCGCCAAGGGCATCCTGCGCGGGGTCATCTTCTCGACCACCGACTGCGACGCCCTCTACGAGCGGGTCCGCTCGTCCGGCGCGGAGGTCCTCCAGGAGCCGACCGACCAGCCGTGGGGCGCCCGCGACTGCGCGTTCCGCGACCCGGCGGGCAACCTCCTCCGCTTCAAGGAACGCCCCGCGGCCTGACCACGGCACCGCACCCGGCTCACCGCGGACGGGCGGGGTCCCGCCTCGCGGCTTCCGGTGCCGGTGGCTGTGCCTCTGCCCGGGGAGCCGGTGCCCGCGCCCGGGGGCTGCGTGCCCCGGGGTACCTCTGGCCCGGGGCCTGTCCTCGGGCACCCTGAGCCGGGGGCACGGTGGCCGGCTGCACGGCCCGGATGCCCGCATCCTGGGGCCCGTGGCTGGGCGCACGGCCCGGACATCCGGGGCCGGGTGGGGCCCGCATGCCGGTGGCCGAGTGCCGTCGACCGGCTCGCCCCTGACCGGGCACGTGGCCCGGATGCCCGCGACCGGATGCCCGTGCCCCGGGTACCCGCGGCTAGGAGTACGGCCCGGACATCCGGGGCCGGGTGCAGCCGGATGCCCATGGCCGGAGCCTGTGACCGGGGGCCCGCGGCAGGGCGCACAGCCCCGACGGCCGTGACCGGTTTGCCCGCGACCGCGCACGGCCCGGATGCACGTATCCGGATGCACGCGGCCGGCGCACAGCCCTGATTCCCGTGGCCGGGGCCGGTCCGGGGACCCATCCCGGGGTCCGGGACGGGGCCCGTCCAGGGGCCCCGGGACGGGGAATCCAGCTCCGGTTACCGTTGCGTCGGCCACGTCGTCCCGCCCGTCAGGAGACATCCATGCCGTCCGCGCGCTCCCGCGTCCTCTACGTCAGCGACCTGGCCTACCCGGCCAAGGGACGGCGGTACGGCGACGAGGACGTGTTCCTCACCTCCCGGCTGCGCGAGGACTTCGACATCGCCGTGTGCCATCCGCTGGACGCGGCCGCGCTGATGGCCGGCTTCGACGCCGTGGTCGTGCGCAACAGCGGGCCGGTGCTGCATCACCAGGCGGCCTACGACGCCTTCCGGCACCGGGCGCTCGCGGACGGCGTGCGCGTCTACAACCAGCTCACCGGCAAGGGGGACATGGCCGGCAAGCAGTACCTGCTCGACCTCACCGCGGCCGGATTCCCGGTCATCCCCACCGTCGACCGCGCGGCGGACCTGCACCGGCTGCCGGACGTCGGCACGTACGTGGTGAAGCCGAAGCTGGGGGCGGACTCGATAGGCCTGGAGTTCGTGACGCGCGACCGGCTCGCCGGACTGTCGTACGAGGACCGTCTCGTCCAGCCCCGTGTCGACTTCCGCTACGAGGTGTCCTTCTACTTCGTCGACCGCACCTTCCAGTACGCCCTGTACGCACCCTGCCCGGACCGGCGGTGGGACCTGGAGCCGTACGAGGCGACCGAGCGGGACCGGGAGTTCGCGCAGCGTTTCGTCGACTGGAACGACATCGCGTACGGCATCCAGCGCGTCGACGCCTGCCGGGCACCGGACGGCGAGCTGCTCCTCGTCGAACTGGAGGACCTCAACCCGTATCTCTCGCTGGACGTCCTGGCCCCCGCCGCGCGAGATGCCTTCGTCGCCCGGATGACGACGTCGCTGCGCGGACTCATCGGGCGGGAGACCGCGCCGGGCGCCGCCGGTACCGGCTGAGCCGCTCCGAGCGCCGGAACCGTCCGTGCCCTGACCCCCCGTGCCCTGACCCTCCGTGCCCTCCCGACCGTCCGCGCGAGTCCGTGCCGTCCGACAGGGGAACCGCAGCATGCCCGAACCGATCCGCTGGACCCACGCCTTCATCGACCGGCCCACGAAGGACTTCGGACCGGCCCTCGACTTCTGGACCTCCGTCACCGGAACCGTGCCGTCCGCGCCGCGCGGCGGCCAGGACGAGTTCGTGACCCTGCTGCCGGGCGGGTCCGACGCCTGCCTCAAGGCGCAGGGCGTCGAGGAGGGCGCGGGCGGCGCGCACCTCGACCTGGCCGTCGGGGACGTCGCGGCGCTGGTGGCGTCGGCCCTGCGGCTCGGCGCGCGGACCGTGGCCGACCACGGGACCGCCGACGCAGGCGGATGGGCCGTGCTGCGCTCCCCCGGCGGACTGCCGTTCTGCGCGGTCCCCTGGCAGGGGGAAGCGGTACGGCCGCCCGTGGTCGAGGGGCACGGCGGCGTGACCAGCCGCCTCGACCAGGTGTGCGTCGACGTGGCGCCCTCGCGCTACGAGGCGGAGGTCGCCTTCTGGAGCGGGCTCACCGGATGGGACTCGCACCCCGGCTCGCTGCCGGAGTTCCATGTGATCGGGCCGCCCGCCACGCTGCCCGTCCGCGTCCTCGTGCAGCGCCTCGGTACCGAGCGCCCCACCTCGGCCCATCTCGACCTCGCCTGCTCGGACGTCGAGGCCGTCCGCGCCCACCACGAGAGTCTCGGCGCCACTCCTGTCGGCCGTGGCACGCGCTGGACCGTGATGCGGGACCCGGCCGGCGGCGTCTACTGCCTGACGGGCCGCGACCCGCACACCGGCGGGCTCCCCGTCCGGACCACCGCTCCCGGCCAGGACGGACCCGGTACGCCGGCAGCGTCCTGAACACCTCGACGGCCAGGACGCCGTGACCACCTGGACGCCGGGACGTCTAGGCCGACCGCCACACCTCCACGTCCACCACCGCCGGGACCGGGATCGGCCCGTAGACGTGCGGGTACTCCTCCCCGCCGGGCTTCACCGCCTCGTACCGCACCGGGACCTCCAGCCGTCCGGCGTCCACGACCAGGACGACCAGGTCGTCGGGGCCCTCGTAGGTCCCGTACAGAAAGGAGGCGACCCGCGGGAGTTGGGCCCGCGTCGAACAGTGGATGAAGCCCTCCTCCGCGAGGGTGCGGCCGCGCGTCGACATCTCGTACGCGCCGGACGTCCGGGCCGCGTCCCACAGCGAGCGCTCGGTGAGGTGCAACAGGGGTTCTGACATGCCCCCACGCTACGGCGTCCGGCCCGCGCCCCCGGCTCCACCTCACGTCCGCCGGCCGGCCCGCACCCGGCCCCCTCGGACGCGTTCCCCGGCACGGCGCCGCACGCCCGCCGTGCCGGGGCCCGCACCCGCGCGACCGGTCAGGCGCTCGGCCGGTCAGGCACGCGACCGACAAGCGCACGGCCGGTCAGGCGGGGGTGGCGGCGGCGAAGTAGTGGCCCTTGTCGAGGTCCTCCAGGAGGCCGGGGTGGACCGGCTCCCAGCCGACCAGCTCGCTGGTGAGGGCGTGGGAGGCGGGCGAGTCGACGCCCAGGAAGGACGCCAGCCAGGTGAAGTGCCCGGCCGCGTCCCCGGGCGCCACGGCGGTCACCGGCAGGCCGAGGTGACGGCCGATCACCTCCGCGACGGCCCGGAGCTCCACGCCCTGCTCCGCGACACCGTGCAGCACCGATCCGGCCGGGGCCTTCTCGACCGCCAGGCGGAACAGCCGTGCCGCGTCCAGCCGGTGGACGGCCGGCCAGCGGTTGGTGCCGTCACCGAGGTAGCCGGACACGCCCTTGGCACGGGCGATGGCGACCAGGGCCGCCATGAAACCGTTGTCGCCGTCCCCGTGGCAGGTCGGGGAGAGCCGCACCACGGACGAGCGCACCCCCCGCGAGGCCAGGGCGAGCACCGCCTGGGAGGTGGCCATCCGGATCGAGATCGGGGAGCCGTCGATGGGCGGCATGTCCCGCTCGGTGGCCGTCCGCCCGGCGGCGAGGCCGACCACTCCGGAGGCCAGGACGAAGGGCCGGTCGGTGCCCGCGAGGGCGTCGCCCAGGGCGTCGACGGCGCGGCGGTCGGCCTCGGCGGCCTCCTGGAAACTGCCGCTGAAGGCGACGTCGTGCTTGAAGGCCAGATGGATCACCCCGTCCGACGCCGCGGCCGTCTCGCGCAGTACGTCGAGATCGTCGAGGGTGCCGCGGACGGCCTCGGCGCCGGCCGCGGTGAGCGCGTCGGCGGAGGCCTCGGAGCGGGCGAGCCCGACGACCTGATGTCCCGCGCCGGTCAGCTCGGGAACGACGGCGGAACCGATCCAGCCGGACGCGCCGGTCACGAAGATACGCATGGAGAAACCCCAGACCCATTGATGTCAGTTACTGTCATCAACGCTAACACCCGATGTCAGTTGCTGTCATCACGTAGGATCTGCGCATGGGTAGATGGGAGCCGAACGCGCGCGGACGCCTGGCGGGGGCGGCCTTGGAGCTCTACAGCGAGCGCGGCTTCGAACAGACCACGGTCGCCGAGATCGCCCGGCGGGCCGGGCTCACGGAACGCACCTTCTTCCGTCACTACGCCGACAAGCGCGAGGTGCTGTTCGCCGGCTCCGGCGAGCTGCAGGAGCTGTTCGTCCGGGCGGTCGCCGACGCCCCGGAGGCCGCCCCGCCCATCGACGCGCTGTCGGCGGGGCTCGACGCGCTCGCCGGGACGTTCGCCGACCGCCGCGACTTCGCGCGCGCACGACACGCGGTGATCATGGCCAACCCGGAACTCCGGGAGCGTGAGCTGATCAAGCTCGCCTCGATGGCAGCCGCGCTCGCCGGTGCCCTGCGCGGGCGCGGCGTCACGGAGCCCGCCGCGAGCCTGACCGCCGAGGCCGGGGTCGCCGTCTTCAAGGTCGGCTTCGAGCGCTGGATCGTCGCCGGCGAGGAACGCGGGATGGCTCCGCTGCTACGGGAGTCGCTGGCCGAGCTGAAGGCCGTGACCGCGGGCCGCTAGACCCTCCCGTCGAGATCGGGCAGACCCTCCCGTCGGGATCGGGCCACGGCCTGCCGGCCGACTCGCCTCCTGACCGGCCTCGGCCGGGAGCGCACCGCCTGGGTGCCGGGGTGCCGGCGCCCCCGTCGCCGACTTCGGCTTCACCCCCGCCCCGACCCACGGCTGCGGCTTCGCCCACGCCTGCGGCTGCGGCAGACGGCGGGACTCCCCCGCGTGTCGCGTCGGGGCCGACCTCTCGGGCCACGAATCTGCTGAGACTTGCCCATGTCCGAAAGCTCCTCCGGCCCCGCGTCCGCCTCCGCGCCCGTACCCGTCGACCGCGCCGAGCTCCGCACGACCGTGATCATGACGGTGCTCACCGTGGTCGCGGGAGCGGTCGACGCGATCACCTTCCTGACCATGGGCCATGTGTTCGCCGCGCTGGAGACCGGCAACGTGCTGTTCCTGACCTTCGCGTTGGCCGGGTCCGGGCCGGTCTCGGTGGTCCGGCCGGCCGTCGCGCTCGTGACGTTCGCCTTCGGCGTGGCCACGGCCGCCTACGGGATCCGGGCGCTCCTCGCACGGGGACGCCGTTGGTTCCCGGCCGCGCTGGCCACCGAAGGCGTCCTCCTCGCCGTCGCGGGGACCCAGTCCCTGCTGCGGCGCGGCACCGGCCCGTCCGCCCACGGTCCCGATCTGGTCGCCCTCGCGCTGGTCGCCCTCGCCATGGGGGTGAGGTCCGCCGTCGTGCTGCGTGTGGCGGTGCCGGGTATGCCGACGCTCCTCCTCCAGATGTCCCTGGTCCAGCTGGTCGCGGACGTGGCCACCGCGCCACGCGTTCCGGACGGCGAGCAAGGCCGGCTGCGACGGCTCGCGCGCACCCGCCTCACCGCGACCATCGGCGGCATGTTCGTCGGCGGGACCCTGGGCACGCTCGCGGCGCGGTGGGGCACAGGTTGCGCGTTCCTCGCCGTGGCGGCGGTGGTCATGGCACTGGCGCTGTCGGGTGTCCATGACGGACCGCTCCGGCGCCGGTCTCCCGCGCCGCCTCCCTCCTGACGGAAGCGGCACCGCCGCGGGCCCGCCGGGGACATGGAGGACGGCGGGACACGGCGGCGTTCCGGTCCCCCAGCGTTCCTCAGCCGTGGTCCGGGCACGGCCCGGCGCCCCGGTCGGCCTGATCCTCAGGTCCACGTGCCCGCACGGGTCAGGAGTTCTCCGTGGTCCGCTCCGCCGCCGCCCGCCGGAGTCCGGCGCTCTGCCCGGGATCGCGGGGATCGCGGGGCCACCGGGACGTGCCGGCGTCACGGACCTCGCGTGTCCGCGGGTCGGACACGGACTCCGCGCACGCCTCGCACCGCGGGTTGCGGCACGGGCCGGGACCCCAGACGGGGACGACCGCGCCCAGTGTCTTGTGGCGCCGCACGACCGTGGCGACCGGCTGCCCGCAGGAGGGGCAGACATGCTCATCGGTGCCCATGCCTTCAGGGTAGGACGCGACCCGGCCGCGCGCCCACGCACGGCCGCGCGGCCGTGGCCTCGCGGGCTACGCCCCCGTGGCCGCTCGCCCCGCCCCCGGCTCCCGCCACATCGGCCACATGCGGGGACCGTCCGGCAGTTCGAGGGGGCGGCCCAGGTCACCGAACCCGAGCCGCGCGTAGAGCGCGCGGCTGCGCTCGTTGCTGGCCTCCAGGTAGGCGGGGAGGCCCTCCTCGTCGCAGCGGTCGAGGACGGACCCGACGAGCGCGCCGCCGAGGCCCTCGCCCTGGCGCTCCGGTGCCACCGAGATCATCCAGAGGTACTCGTGGGCACCGCCCACGGGGTGGACGCCGGCGGTGAGCCTGCCCACCAGTTCGACCCGTACGTTGTCGGGGTCCACGGCCTCGCGCAGCTGGACCGGACCGTCGTCCTCCGCGGGGTCGCCCCCGGTGTGCTCGTCCGCGGCGGGCACCGACAGCCACAGCGCGCAGGCCGCACCGTCCTCCGTGATGTCGACACGGCCCTCGGCGAACACGATGTCGGCGAACGCCGCCATCAGCCGGGGGTGCCGTTCCTCGCGGTGCGCCGCGTCCGGAAAGACCCAGCGGCTCACCGGGTCGTCCCGGAACGCCTCGTGGAGCAGGTGGACGACCCGTTCGCGATCGCCCTCGCCCGCCGTCCGTATCGCCACTCCCATGTCCCGCCCCTTCGCCTCGACCGCCCCTGGCCGTACAGCCGTCGCAGCCTAGCGGGGATCACGCACGGCAGAGGGGCGGACCCCGCGCACCGTGGGGATGCGCGGGATCCGCCCCGGCCGGGGCCCGGGACCGTACGGAGGTCAGGTGCCGTACGGTCCCGGTGGCCCCGGGGTCTTCAACCGTCCCGAGGCGCCTTCAGTTACTGCGCCGCGTGACGAACTCCGCCAGGGCCAGGAGACCGCCCGCGGCCTCCGGGTCGGGAATCGCCCGGGAGAGTTCGTGCATCGCCCGGGACATCCGGTCGGCGGCCTGGAGCTGGGCCCAGTCGCGGCCCCCCGCCCGCTCCACTGCCAGCACCGTGCGCTCCAACTCCCCTTCCTCGTAGGGAACTCCGTACAGCTCGGCGAGTTCCGTCGCCGCCGGGGTGCCGGAGCCGAGCGCGGCCACCACGGGCAGGGACTTCTTGCGGGAGATGAGGTCCGCGCCGGCCGGCTTGCCGGTACGGCCCGGGTCCCCCCAGATCCCGATCACGTCGTCGATCAGCTGGAAGGCGAGCCCGGCCTCCCGGCCGAACGCGTCCAGCGCCTCGACGTCCTCCTCGTCCGCTCCCGCGTAGAGCCCTCCGATCGCGCAGGCGCAGCCGAGCAACGCGCCCGTCTTCGCCTCGGCCATGGCGAGACACTCGTCCAGGGTGACCTCGCCGGGGGCACGGCTCTCCATGGCCGTGTCGGTGCACTGCCCCTCGCACAGCTCCACGACGCAGGCCGCGAGCCGCGCGGAGGCCGCCCGCGACGCCGGATGCGGGTCCTCGGCGAGCAGCCGCTGGCCGAGCGCCTGCAGGGCGTCCCCCGTGAGGATCGCGGCGGCGTCGCCGAACACGGTCCACGCGGTGGGCCGGTGTCTGCGGGTGGTGTCCCGGTCCATGACGTCGTCGTGCAGCAGGGTGAAGTTGTGGATCAGCTCCACGGCGGCGGCGGCCCGCAGGGCCGGTGCCTGCTGCCCGCCGAGCGCCCCCGCGGCGGTGAGGACGAGCGCGGGGCGGATCGCCTTCCCCGCGTTCCCCGCCGCCGGGGTGCCGTCCGCGTGCTCCCAGCCGAAGTGGTAGAGCGCGACCCGGCGCATCGAACCCGGCAGCGAGTCGACGGCCCCGCGCAGCTCGGGGTCGACGGACGCCCGCGCGCGCTCCAGGATGCCCGCCGCCTCCGGCCCGTCGGGCGTGGTCGGCGGAGCCTGTTGTCGCATGGGCCTCCCGTCCGTGGAGCCGGGAGAACTCCGCCCGTCGGGCGACCCGGCCGCGCCTTGCTGGTGCTTCGGTCTCCCGGGTCTGCCCGTCCGGTCGGGCGTGAACACGGTGGCCGGGGTCGGGGAGGTCACCGCCAGCGGCCGATCTCGACGTTCTCCAGGATGCCGAGCGCGTCCGGGACGAGGACCGCTGCCGAGTAGTACGCCGTCACCAGGTAGGAGATGATCGCCTGTTCGTTGATGCCCATGAAGCGCACCGACATGCTCGGCTCGATCTCGTCCGGGATGCCGGCCTGCTGGAGCCCGATGACGCCCTGCTCGGCCTCCCCGGTGCGCAGGGCGATGATCGAGGTCGTACGGGCGTCGCTGACCGGGATCTTGTTGCACGGGAAGATCGGGATGCCGCGCCAGGTCGGGATGCGGTTGCCCGCGACCTCGACGCTCTCCGGCACGAGCCCGCGCTTGTTGCACTCGCGGCCGAACGCGGAGATCGCGCGCGGGTGGGCGAGCAGCAGCTTGGTGCCGCGGCGGCGGCTGAGCAGTTCGTCGAGGTCGTCGGGGCTCGGGACGCCGTCGTGCGGCTGCAGCCGCTGGTCGTACTCGCAGTTGTTGAGCAGTCCGAACTCCCGGTTGTTGATGAGTTCGTGCTCCTGGCGCTCCTTCAGCGCCTCGACGGTCAGGCGGAGTTGCTGCTCGGTCTGGTTCATCGGCTGGTTGTAGAGGTCCGCGACCCGTGTGTGCAGGCGCAGTACCGTCTGGGCGATGCTCAGTTCGTACTCGCGCGGGGCGGCCTCGTAGTCCACGAAGGTGCCGGGGATGTCCTCCTCTCCGGTGTGGCCGGCGGCGAGGTCGATCTCCTTCTCGCCGTACCTGTTGGTGCGCTGCTCCGGGATCGACCGCAGTTGCTGGAGGTGGGTGCGCAGCGACTCGGAGCGCTCCGCGACCTGCTCCAGGTCCTGACGGGGCAGCGCGAGCACGGTGACCGCGGTGACGGCGCGGGCCGTGTACTCCCAGATGGCGTCCGGGTCGATGAGCGCCTGCTCGCCGAAGTACGCGCCGTCGGCGAGGACACCGAGGACCGCGTCGTCGCCGTAGGGCCCCGTACCGATCTTCTCGACCTTGCCGTGCGCGAGCAGGAACACCTCGTCGGACGGACTGCCGAACGAGGCGAGCACCTCCCCCGGCGCGAACTCCCGCTGCTGGCAGCGCTGGGCGAGCTCGCCGAGCACCTCCTGATCCTCGTAGGACCGCAGGACGGTCAGCTCGCCGAGCTCGGCGGGGATGACCTGGACGCGGTCACCCGTCTTCACGAACGTCACCCTGCCGTCACCCACGGAGTAGCTGAGCCGCCGGTTCACGCGGTACGTGCCACCCTGCACGTTCACCCACGGGAGCATGCGCAGCAGCCACCGTGAACTGATCTCCTGCATCTGGGGTGCGGACTTGGTGGTGGTGGCCAGGTTCCGCGCGGCCGATGTGCCGAGACTCTGCTGCGGCCTGCCCTGACCCGAACGGACCTCTTCGCCTACCGACATGAAAATTGCCCTCCCGGTCATGCGCTGATCTGCGTCGCTCAGCCTTCCATCACGGAGCGTGCCGGTGCTATTACACGAATGAGGGGGAATGGATCACGTCCGATTGGGCAGAGACGCGCACTTTGCCGAGCGGGCGAACCGGGCGGAGCCCTGACCTCCGGATCGGCGGTGCCGCGTTCTCGAACAACGGGGCCCGCACCGTCGAACAGCCTCGCGTCGCCGTGTCCGGGAACTCCGCATTCAGGCCAACCGTTTGACATTTCGACGGACGACGACAGGAGACGGCGATGGCAGGCTTCCTGGACCGCGCCAAGGAACAGGCGCAGCGGGGGCTCACGCAGGGCAAGCAGAAGCTGGACGAGGTGCAGGCGCAGCGCGCGGGTGCCGACCTCCTCAAGAGACTCGGCGCGGCGTACTACGCGGAGCGGCGCGGCAGCGGGTCCCCCGAGGCGACGCAGCAGGCCCTCCAGGCCCTGGAGAGCCACATCGCGGCGAACGGGGACGCGTTCCTGCGCTCCTGAACGGCGCTTCCCCGGTGCGCGCCCGGCCCTGACCGGATCGGCTCGCACGCTGTACGAACGGCTCACCCGGACCCTCCGCTTCCGGGTAGAAGCGGCGGTACGAGACGGCCGCGTCCGGTGGCCGGCGTACAGCGCGAAGGAGGCGGTCATGGCTCCACCCATGTCCGCGGCCGGTTTCCTGGACCGGCTCAGGAGGGAAGGCCTCACCGTCGTCGAGGTCGGCGAGTGGGAACAGCACAACCGCAACCACAAGGGGCCGTGGGGCCCGGTGTACGGGGTGATGATCCACCACACGGCGTCCGCGGGCGACGAGCGCACCATCGGCCTCTGCCGCGCGGGTCGGGCCGACCTGCCGGGCCCGCTGTGTCACGGCGTCATCACCAAGGACGGCGTCGTGCACCTCGTGGGCTACGGGCGGGTCAACCACGCGGGCCTGGGCGACGACGACGTGCTGCGTGCCGTGATCGCCGAGAAGGCGCTCCCGGTGGACAACGAGGCGAACACCGACGGCAACCGTCACTTCTACGGCTTCGAGTGCGAGAACCTGGGCAACGGCAAGGACCCCTGGCCCGAGGTCCAGCTGGAGGCGATCGAGAAGGTCGCGGCCGCGATCTGCCGCCACCACGGCTGGACGGAGCGCTCGGTCATCGGCCACCTGGAGTGGCAGCCGGGCAAGATCGATCCGCGCGGTTTCACGATGGCCTCGATGAGAGCGCGGGTCCGCGACCGCCTGAAATGACGCACACGCGTTCGCCGGTCGCCCGGATTCCCGTACGGCTGTCCGACAATGGTGGGGTGACCAGCCCCGACGGCCCCGGCGTTCCGGGCGCCCCCACCGTGCCCGGCGTCCCGGACGTCCCGGAAACGCCCGACCCGGCCGGACTGCGGCCCCGGCTGCCCTCGCCGCTGCGCCCGGTCGCGGACGGACGCTTCGCGCGCCACGGCGTCCGGCTGCTGCTCAAACGGGACGATCTGATCCACCCGGAGCTGATCGGCAACAAGTGGCGCAAGCTGGCACCGAACCTGCGCGCCGCGGCCGGCCGCACCCTGCTGACCTTCGGCGGCGCGTACTCGAACCATCTCCGGGCCACCGCCGCCGCGGGCCGTCTCCTCGGACTGCCGACCGTCGGCGTGGTCCGGGGCGACGAACTGGCCCGCCGCCCCCTCAACCCCTCCCTCGCCCGGTGCGCCGCGGACGGGATGCGGCTGCACTTCGTCGACAGGCCGACCTACCGCCGGAAGGCCGAGCCGCGGACCCTGGCCGCGATCCTGCGCGCCGCGGACGCCCGGGACGCCTACGTCGTCCCCGAGGGCGGCAGCAACGCCCTCGCCGTGCACGGCTGCCGGAAGCTCGGCACGGAACTGCGCGGCCGCGCCGATGTCGTCGCCCTCGCCTGCGGGACGGGCGGCACCCTCGCGGGCCTGGCCGCCGGTCTCGCGGGCGACCAGCGGGCGCTGGGCGTCCCCGTCCTCAAGGGCGGCTTCCTGGAAGCGGAGGTACAGGCCCTCCAGGAAGCCGCCTTCGGCGGCCGCCGCGGCACCTGGTCCCTCGACGACCGCTTCCACTTCGGCGGTTACGCGCGCACCACGTCCGAACTCGACCTCTTCGCCGAGGACTTCGAGCGGCGCCACGGTCTGCCCGTCGAACGTCTCTATGTCGCCAAGATGCTGTACGGACTTGTCGCCCTGGCCGAGGAGGGGGCGTTCGCACCGGGCACGACCGTCGCGGCGGTGATCACCGGGGCGCCGCCGGGGTGACCCGGGCACGGGCGCCGCGGAGGCCTCACGCCGCCTCCCGGTAGGCCGCCGCCTCCTCCAGGTCCAGCCGTCTCAGCAGCGTGCGCAGCATCTCGTCGTCGATGTAGCGGTGGTCGCGCAGCCGCACGAAGACCTCGCGCTCGGCGCTGATCATCTTGCGGGACAGCCTGCGGTAGGTGTCGTCGGCGGTCTCACCGGTCACCGGGTTGACCGCGCCGAGCCGCTCCCAGACCGCGTTGCGGCGGCGCTCCAGGACCGAGCGGAGCCGGTCGGCGAGCGGCGGCGGCAGGGCGTTGCGCTCGTCGGCGAGCAGCTCGTCGAGGCGCTGTTCGGCGGCCCGGGACGCCTGGGCCTGGGCGTTGGCCTCGGCGAGCGTCTCGGCCTGGGGGTCGCGGCCGGGCAGTTTCAGGAGGCGGATCAGCGGCGGCAGGCTCAGCCCCTGGACGACCAGGGTGGCGATGACGGTCGTGAAGGTGAGGAAGAGCAGGAGGTTGCGCTCGGGGAAGTGCTCGCCGCCGTCCACCGTGAGCGGGATCGAGAAGGCGATGGCGAGCGACACCACGCCCCGCATCCCGGCCCAGCCGATGACGAAGGGAGCCTTCCAGGTGGGGTTCTCCTCCCGCTCCCGGACGCGCGAGGAGAGGATCCGCGGCAGGAAGGTGGCGGGATACACCCATACGAACCGGGCCGCCACCACCACCAGGAAGACGGCCACCGCGTACCAGGCGGCGCTGAGCCCCTCGTACGGGCCGAGGCCCTTGAGGACGACCGGGAGTTGCAGGCCGATCAGCGCGAACACGGCCGACTCCAGGACGAACGCGACCATCTTCCAGACGGCCTCCTCCTGGAGCCGGGTCGCGAAGTCGACCTCCCAGGCCCGGTGTCCGAGGTAGAGCGCGACGACGACCACGGCGAGCACCCCGGACGCGTGCACCTGCTCGGCGATCCCGTACGCGACGAAGGGGATCAGCAGGGAGAGGGTGTTCTGCAGGAGCGCCTCGCTCAGGTGCGTGCGCAGCCAGTGGATCGGCATCATCAGCACGAGGCCGACGAGCACGCCGCCGACCGCCGCGACCAGGAACTCACGGATGCCGCCCGTCCACGTCGCGCCCTCGCCGACGGCGGCCGCCAGGGCCACCTTGTAGGCGGTGATCGCGGTCGCGTCGTTGACCAGCGACTCGCCCTGCAGAATCGTGGTGATCTTCGAGGGCAGCCCCACCCGGCGCGCCACCGCGGTGGCAGCGACCGCGTCCGGCGGCGCCACCACCGCCCCGAACACCAGCGCCGCGGGCAGCGGCAGACCCGGCACGATCAGATAGGTGACCCAGCCGACGGCCAGCGTCGCGAAGAGCACGTACCCGACCGACAGCAGCGCGATGGGCCGCAGATGCGCCCGCAGGTCGAGGTACGAACTGTCGGTGGCGGCCGTGTACAGCAGCGGGGGCAGCAGCAGCGGGAGGACGACATCGGGGTCGAGTTCGTATCCGGGCACCCCGGGGACGTAGGCGACGACGAGGCCGGCGGCGACGAGCAGCAGCGGCGCCGGCACCGGAGTGCGCCGGGCCGCCCCGGCGACCGCGGCGCTTCCCGCGACCAGCAACAGCAGTGGCAATACGTGCATCCTCGTCCGCCCGCCCTCGTTTTCGCGCGGCATCCCGCACGCCCGACGTAACCTGGCAATCATGAAACAGTGCACGCATGCCGACGCGCTGCCGCACCCCGAACCCGATCCCACGAGCGACACGTGCCTGGAGTGTCTCGCCGCGGGCACACATCCGGTACAGCTGCGCCTGTGCCTGGAATGCGGGCACCTCAGCTGCTGCGACTCCTCGCCGCTGCGGCACGCGACAGAGCATTTCAAGGAGACGGGACACCCCGTGATGCGAACGTTCGAGCCCGGTGAGAGCTGGCGCTGGTGCTTCGTCGACCACGTACTGGCGTGACCCGCCGTCGGGACGGTTCGACCGTCTGACGCCTGGGTACGTCAACCCGGCGCGCGCTCTTCCTATTTGGGCCCGCAGACCCCTAGCCACTGTCCGTACTCATAGGCTTACTATGAGTGACAGCAAGGGGTGGGGTCCCCAGGACAGGAAAGTCGGGAGCGCGGTAGCGTCACCGCTGAACACCTGGCGCGTTACCCCGGGGGGCGACCCTCGGCCCCGAAAGAGCTCGAATGAGCTTGTACCACCTTGGAGGTGAGGGTGTCCCAGATCGCAGGCGAGCCCGCGACGAAGGACTTCGTGGAAGTCCGGCTGCCCGCCGCGGGTGCCTACCTGTCGGTGCTGCGCACGGCCACGGCCGGCCTCGCGGCCCGTTTGGACTTCACCCTCGACGAGATCGAGGACCTGCGCATCGCGGTGGACGAGGCCTGCGCGATCCTGCTGCAGCAGGCCGTTCCCGGTTCGGTGCTCAGTTGCGTCTTCCGGCTCATCGACGACTCGCTCGAGGTGACGGTCTCCGCTCCGACCACCGACGGTCACGCTCCGTCACGGGACACGTTCGCGTGGACCGTGCTCTCGGCGCTCGCGGGCAAGGTCGACTCCACCGTCGCCGAGGACAAGACCGTTTCGATCAGCCTCTACAAACAGCGCGGCGCGGGACCCGGGCCGGCGTGAAGGACGGGGACGGGCCGGTGCGGGACGAAGAGCGCGGCACACGGGGGCTTCCCGCCGGGCGCGCCGACGGCCTCGACGCGCCCCGGCGCGTGGCGGAGGGCGCCGACGGCATCCCCGAGCAGGCCCGGCCGCACCCGGACGACGGCACAGCCTCCCGGGCCGGGGATCCCCCCGGCCCGGACGAAGCCGGGAACGCGGGGGACGCGCCGGTCGACGGGGACGGACAGGAGCAGCTCCCCGGCCGGGACGACGGGCAACGGGATCCGGAGGGTGCCGCGCGGAGCACGTCCTCGGAAGGGCGGCGGCTGGTGACGGGCGGGACTATGAGCGAGCAAGAACAACACGACAAGTCGGCTGCGCAGAACGCGCAGAGCGGGCAGGCCACTCAGCACGGACCGAGCGTCCAGCAGATCCAGCACGACCCGAAGGACCCGCAGGACCGCAGCGGGGCGCGGGCGATGTTCATCGAGCTGCGCAAGCTGCCGGACGGCAGCGCCGAGTACGCGGAGCTGCGCAACCAGCTGGTCCGCATGCACCTTCCGCTCGTCGAGCACCTCGCGCGCCGCTTCCGCAACCGCGGGGAGCCGCTGGACGACCTGACCCAGGTCGCCACCATCGGCCTGATCAAGTCGGTCGACCGGTTCGACCCGGAGCGCGGCGTCGAGTTCTCGACGTACGCGACCCCGACGGTGGTCGGTGAGATCAAGCGGCACTTCCGGGACAAGGGGTGGGCGGTCCGTGTGCCGCGCCGGCTGCAGGAACTGCGGCTCGCGCTCACCACGGCGACCGCGGAACTCTCCCAGCAGCACGGGCGTTCACCCACGGTCCACGAGCTCGCCGAGAAGCTGGCCATCTCCGAGGAAGAGGTCCTGGAGGGGCTGGAGTCCGCGAACGCGTACTCCACGCTCTCGCTGGACGTTCCCGACACGGACGACGAGTCGCCGGCGGTCGCCGACACGCTCGGCGCCGAGGACGAGGCGCTGGAGGGTGTCGAGTACCGGGAGTCGCTGAAGCCGCTGCTGGAGGACCTTCCGCCGCGGGAGAAGCGGATCCTGCTTCTTCGCTTCTTCGGCAACATGACGCAGTCGCAGATCGCCCAGGAGGTGGGCATCTCCCAGATGCACGTCTCCCGCCTCCTGGCCCGCACCCTCGCGCAACTCCGCGAAAAGCTGCTGGTGGAGGAGTAGGCCGGCCCGCCCCGCGGGGCGGCCTGCCGCGCCGCGGCCTCCCGGCACCACCCGGTGCCCGGCCAACCAGTGGCGCCGGGCTCCCGGCGTCAGCCGCGGCACCGCCGAACGGACCGGCCCCGCCGCGGGACCGGAGCACGCCCCGGGGCCGCCGTCCGAGGGGGGCACCGCCCGATGGACGCGCCCGGCACCACCGCCGCCCGCACCGACATGGAGGAACACCTCCCGCGCGGGCCGCGGGCCGTCAGCGCCGCGGGGGCTCCTCCGCGCCGCCGGGGCCGCGGATGCCGAGTGCCGCCGTCGTCGACGGACTGACCAGCAGGACCAGGCCCGCGACCGCGACCACCGCAAGGACGATGCCCGCCGGAATCGCGACACTGTCGGCCTGGAGCAGGTTGTAGGCGACGGGCAGGGCCAGGATCTGGGTGATGACCGCGGGGCCCCGGCTCCATCTGCGGCGCAGCAGCAGTCCGCGCGCCGCCAGCAGCGGCAGCAGCGCGAGCACGATCAGCGTCACGCCTCCCGTGACGGCGCCCCGCCGGTCGTCCGGTGACCCGGTGAGCCCCTGCGCCAACAGGTAGACACCGCCCGCGGCGAGGGCGAGTCCCTCCAGCGCGGCCAGCGCCGCCGCGGCGGTCAGCCGTCCGGGACGGGACTGCTCGGTCGACGCGTCGGGGGCGGGGGTCTGCTCAGCGCTCACCTCTGAAGGGTAGCCGCCGGCCTCCTGCGCACGACCGGCCCCCGGACCGTCCGGCGCCCCGTCGGCGTCGCCCCGCCCGCACCTCCGTACCCCGTTTCCGCGTTCCCTCTCCGTGTCGAGACTCACGCCCTCATCTCTTACCCGATCCCTACCTCGGTCTGGGACGAGTACCGCACGGTAGGTACGCTGCATCGCATGCGTGCACTTCTCGTGGTCAATCCGGCGGCAACCACCACAAGTGCGCGCACGCGCGATGTCCTGATCCACGCGTTGGCGAGCGAGATGAAGCTCGAAGTGGTCACGACCGAGTACCGCGGGCACGCCCGGGACCTGGGCCGGCAGGCCGCGGAGGGCGAGGACATAGAACTGGTCGTCGCCCTCGGCGGCGACGGCACCGTGAACGAAGTGGTGAACGGACTGCTGCACAACGGGCCCGAGCTGGAGCGCCTCCCCCGCCTCGCCGTGGTCCCCGGCGGCTCCACCAACGTCTTCGCCCGCGCCCTCGGCCTCCCCAACGACGCGGTCGAGGCGACCGGCGCCCTCCTGGACGCGCTGCGGGAGAGCCGCGAGCGCACGGTCGGCCTCGGTCTCGCCGCGGGAACCCCCGGCACCGAGGACGAGTCCGTCCCCTCCCGGTGGTTCACGTTCTGTGCGGGGCTCGGCTTCGACGCCGGGGTGATCGGCCGGGTCGAGCAGCAGCGGGAACGCGGCAAGCGCTCCACGCACGCGCTGTATTTGCGCCAGGTGGTACGTCAGTTTCTGGACGAACCTCACCGCAGGCACGGAACGATCACCCTGGACCGCCCCGGCGAGGACCCGGTCACCGATCTCGTCCTGTCCATCATCTGCAACACCTCGCCCTGGACGTTTCTCGGCAATCGTCCGGTGTACGCCTCGCCTAAGGCCTCGTTCGATACCGGGCTCGACGTACTGGGCCTCAGCCGGATGTCGACGAGCGCGGTCGCCCGGTATGCCACCCAGTTGCTCACTTCGTCCCCCGAGCGCGGCCCACGGGGAAAGCACGCCTTGTCCCTGCATGACCTGACCGACTTCACCTTGCATTCGAAGGTGCCGCTCCCCCTCCAGATGGACGGCGACCACCTGGGACTGCGTACGAGCGTGACGTTCACAGGCGTACGCCGTGCACTGCGTGTGATTGTGTGAGTGGAAGGGCTCAAAGTCCTTTCACTCGAACGTTTAGACCAGGGTCCACCCCATGGAAGTACGGCTGTGACCTAGTCGACACCGAGGAATCAAAAAAAACTTTCCGGAAGGGGTTGTATCCGCCGCTGAGGTTTGCGAGTCTCTACGTGGCGCTCGGGACGGCCCGCAACATCGGCCCCACAGAGCGCCAGAACCCCTCCTCAAATCAAGGACCACACCAGTGCGTCTGGTAGTCGGCCCTTCACTTGTTGAGGGATTCGTGAAAGCGTTCACATTCACAAGCACCGTGCATGTAATACCAAGGAGAGGTAGCAGCCATGGACTGGCGTCACAACGCCGTTTGCCGCGAGGAAGACCCCGAGCTCTTCTTCCCCATCGGCAACACCGGTCCTGCGCTGCTGCAGATCGAGGAAGCCAAGGCCGTCTGCCGCCGCTGCCCCGTCATGGAGCAGTGCCTGCAGTGGGCGCTCGAGTCCGGCCAGGACTCCGGCGTCTGGGGTGGCCTCAGCGAGGACGAGCGTCGTGCGATGAAGCGCCGCGCCGCCCGCAACCGGGCTCGTCAGGCCACCGCCTGACACCCCACCCCGCAACGAGCCTGAGCTTGGCGGCGCGTACAGCGCGTACGCATCTCCCGCCCCCGAGCCGCAGCGCGCAGTACCCCCGATGCTCCCCCCGTACCCTCGACCGTGTTCGAGCAGGGGGTACCCCCATCGCAACGTGAGCAGAGGCCCCGGACCGCAAGGTCCGGGGCCTCTGTCGCGCGCGCTGCGCCCCGGCCCGCGGCCGGCCGCCGCGCCGCCGGGATGCGGACCGCGTCCTACTTGGCCGCCCGCACCGGGATGTCCAGGATGACCTGGGTGCCGCGCTCCGGGGCCGGCACCATGTCGAACGTGCCGCCCAACTCGCCCTCCACCAGGGTCCGTACGATCTGGAGGCCGAGGTTGCCCGAGCGGTGCGGGTCGAAGCCCTCCGGCAGACCGACCCCGTCGTCCTGGACGGTGACCAGCAGACGGGTCTCCTTCGTGGTGCCGCCCCGGACCGCCGAGACCTCGACCGTGCCCCGGTCGCCCTCACGGAAGCCGTGCTCCAGCGCGTTCTGCAGAATCTCGGTGAGGACCATGGAGAGCGGTGTCGCCACCTCCGCGTCGAGGACCCCGAAGCGCCCGGTGCGACGGCCGGTGACCTTGCCCGGCGAGATCTCGGCGACCATCGCGAGCACCCGGTCGGCGATCTCGTCGAACTCCACCCGCTCGTCCAGGTTCTGAGACAGCGTCTCATGCACGATCGCGATCGATCCGACCCGCCGGACGGCTTCCTCCAGGGCCTCCCGGCCGCGCTCCGACTCGATGCGCCGGGCCTGCAACCGCAGCAGCGCGGCCACCGTCTGGAGGTTGTTCTTCACCCGGTGGTGGATCTCCCGGATGGTCGCGTCCTTGGTGATCAACTCCCTTTCGCGGCGGCGCAGTTCGGTGACGTCGCGGAGCAGCACGAGGGAACCGACCCGGGTGCCCTTGGGCTTCAGCGGGATCGCCCGCAGCTGGATCACTCCCTCGGCGCTCTCGATCTCGAACTCCCGGGGTGCCCAGCCGCTCGCGACCTTGGCCAGCGCCTCGTCCACCGGCCCGCGGGACGGGGCGAGTTCGGAGGTGGTGGTGCCGAGGTTGTGGCCCACCAGGTCGGAGGCGAGCCCCAGCCGGTGGTAGGCGGACAGCGCGTTCGGCGACGCGTACTGCACGATGCCCTCCGCGTCCAGGCGGATCAGTCCGTCGCCCACGCGCGGCGAGGCGTCCATGTCGACCTGCTGGTCGGGGAACGGGAAGGAGCCGGCCGCGATCATCTGGGCGAGGTCGGAGGCGCTCTGGAGGTACGTCAGCTCCAGCCGGCTCGGCGTACGCACGGTGAGGAGATTGGTGTTGCGCGCGATGACCCCGAGGACGCGTCCCTCCCTTCGCACCGGAATGGACTCGACCCGCACCGGCACCTCCTCCCGCCATTCGGGGTCGCCCTCGCGCACGATGCGGCCCTCGTCGAGCGCGGCGTCCAGCAGCGGACGGCGGCCCCGCGGGACCAGATGGCCCACCATGTCGTCCTGGTACGAGGTCGGGCCGGTGTTGGGACGCATCTGCGCGACCGAGACATAGCGGGTGCCGTCCCGGGTGGGGACCCACAGGACGAGGTCGGCGAAGGAGAGGTCGGAGAGCAGCTGCCACTCCGAGACCAGCAGATGCAGCCACTCGAGATCGGAGGCACCGAGAGCGGTGTGCTGGCGTACGAGGTCGTTCATGGAGGGCACAGGTGCGAGCGTACCCGTGGGCCCGGCCGGGGCCCGAAGACACCCGCGGGCCGCGGCGCCTGGGAGGGACCCTCAACCCTCCCGGCACCGCAGCCCGGAGCAGCAACGGCCACGGGGTGTGCGGTCCCGGTCGGCCGATGGAGAGGACCCGGAGCAGTCAGGGCAGAGAGCACCGGTTCCTCGGTCCGTCTTCCTGTGCGGGGAAGACGGAGGCATTTTCAGTTGACGGCGTGACGCCGCGAGCGGCGGACGCCCTACCCGAACATTGTGGACTAGACCACGTTCTCGCGTCCATGAGCCGACGGATGTTTGTTCGTGTCACCTCGTCGGACTTCCCACAGCGTCCACCCCGCAGCGTAGCCCGCTTCCGCCCCCGGCGGGGGCCGCTTCGGCGCATGCGGGGACCGGGCCGGGCCGGCGGTTCAGTGGGTCTCCGTCACCTTCGCGAGGGCCCTCGGGGCGTCGGGGTCCTGGCCACGGGCGATGGTCACCTCGTAGGCCAGGAGCTGGAGCGGAAGGATCTCCAGGATCGGCTGGACCTCCTCGGCCACCGACTCGGTGGGCAGCACGAACCCGGCCGAGGCCTGCTCCACCTGGGCGGCGGGGCCGATGACGACGAGGTCGGCGCCGCGTGCCCGCAGCCGGTCGAGGACGGGCTGCAGCGCCTCGCCGCCCCTGCCGTCGGTGACCACCGCGATGACCGGGGAGATGTTGTCCACCATGGCGAGGGGGCCGTGCAGCAGGTCGGCACCCGAGTAGGACAGGGCCGGGATGTAGCTGGTCTCCATCAGTTTGAGGGCGGCCTCCTTCGCGGTCGGATACCCGTATCCGCGGGAGGTGATCACCATGCGGTCGGCGAACCGGTAGCGGGAGGCGAGGGTCCTGATCTCGTCCTGCCTGGCGAGCAGCCGGGCCGCGTGGCCGGGCAGCACCTCCGCCGCCGCTCCGTCGCCGCCGCGCAGTCCTTCGACGAACAGATAGAGGGCGAGGAGGGAGGCCGTGTACGTCTTCGTGGCGGGCAGGGCCTTCTCGGGTCCGGCCATGATGTCGACGTGGTACTCGGCGACTCCGGCCAGCGCGGAGTCCGGGTTGTTGGTCACCGCGACCGTGACGGCGCCGGCCTCGCGGGCGGCCCGGGTCGAGGCCACCAGGTCCGGGGAGCCGCCGGACTGGCTGACGGTGATCACCAGGACGTCGGTGAGATCGGGCCGCGCGCCGTACGCGGTGGTCGTCGACATCGAGGTGAGCCCGCACGGCAGGCCGAGCCGGATCTCCAGCAGGTACTTGGCGTAGAGGGCCGCGTTGTCCGAGGTGCCGCGGGCGGTGAGCAGCACGAAGCGCGGCGCGCGGGCGGCGACCAGCCGGGCCACCTCCTGGATGCGCGGCGCGCCGGTCTCCAGGATGCGGCGCAGCACGGCGGGCTGTTCGGCCATCTCCCGGGCCATGATCCGACCCGGGAGGTCGGTCGGGGAGTCCGGGACGGGGGCGGTCATGGTGCCTCCTGAGGACGTCCGGCCGTACGGGTCGACCGGGGCCGGTGCGCGGGGCGGGCGCGGAGCGGGACCGACGGAGTGACGGGGTGCGGGAGTGCCGGGACGTGCGTCCCGGTGCCGTCGTGGGTGCGGTGTCCGTCACCGGGGTGGTGGCGTGACCGCGGTCCGGTGTCAGCATCTCATCGCGGACCGGGGCGGATCGGCCGGGCGGGCCTGGTGTGTTGGGCGCGTCCGCGCGCCGGGCGGGTGCGGTCCCGGCGGCCCGCGTGTCGGCGGTGCGGCCACGCGCGCCCGCCCACGACCATGGGCGGGTCATCTTTGCTAGATTGGTCTACACCACACGTGTTCCCTTCGGTTCCCGGCGAGCCCCTCCCCAGATCGGCAGGCCCAGCGTGGAAGTTGTCATCGTCCCGGACGCCAAGGCGGGCGGCGAGCTGATCGCCGAGGCCATCGCGCATCTGCTGCTGCGCAAGCCCGACGCCCTGCTCGGCGTGGCCACCGGATCGACCCCGCTGCCCATCTACGAGGCGCTCGCGGCGCGTGTCGGCTCCGGCGCCGTGGACGCCTCGCGGGCCCGGATCGCCCAGCTCGACGAGTACGTGGGGCTCCCCGCCGACCACCCCGAGTCCTACCGGTCGGTGCTGCGCCGCGAGGTGCTGGAGCCGCTCGGCCTGGACATGGCCGCGTTCATGGGACCGGACGGCGCGGCACAGGACGTCCAGGCCGCCTGCGAGGCCTACGACAGGGCGCTGGCCTCGGCCGGCGGTGTCGACCTGCAGATCCTCGGCATCGGGACGGACGGGCACATCGGCTTCAACGAACCGTGCTCCTCGCTCGCCTCGCGGACCCGGATCAAGACGCTGACCGAGCAGACCCGGGTCGACAACGCCCGGTTCTTCGACGGCGACATCGAGCAGGTGCCGCACCACGTCATCACGCAGGGCATCGGCACGATCCTGGAGGCCCGGCACCTGGTGCTGCTCGCCACCGGCGAGGGCAAGGCGGACGCGGTCGCCGCGACCGTGGAGGGTCCGGTCGCCGCGGTGTGCCCCGCCTCGGCGCTCCAGCTCCACCCGCACGCCACGGTCGTCGTGGACGAGGCGGCGGCGTCCGAGCTGAAGCTCGCGGACTACTTCCGGCACACCTTCGCGAACAAGCCGGACTGGCAGGGCATCTAGGGGCCTTAGGCCGTATCCGCAAAGTCTCGTCTGCCCGGCACTCGAAGGCGCCGGGCCCCTGTCCGACAACAGGGGCCCGGCGCCTTCATGTGCGCGGGCCGGGGCCGGCCGCTCCCCCGCGGCGGCCCGAGGGCCCGTCTTCCGGATCGTGCCGGGGTCGCCGGACCCCGCTCGGGCCGCCCGGAAAGACGCCGTGGGCCCGAGCCGGAAGAAAGGCCCTACGCCCCGGCGATGACCTCCGCCGCGGCCCGTCCGCAGACGCGGGCCGCGCCGTAGGTCGCGATGTGCGGGGCGCCCCGGGGCGGCGCCTGCGGCACGCCCATCTCCACGACAACGGTGTCGGGGCGGGCGGCGAGCAGGGTGTCGAGGGCCGTCGCCATCCACGGGTGCCGGTGTTCGTCACGGACGACGGTGACGATCCGCCGGGAACCCGCGGCGGCCAGGACCCGGGCGGCCGTGTCGTCGCCGGTGAAGCCGCCGGTCTCGGTTCCGGGCACCAGCCGGGCCAGTTCGGCGGCGACGCCCCAGGGCGTCTCGTCCCCGACCGCGATGTTCGCGACCGGCGTGAGCGCGGCCACGTAGGGGGCGCCGTCGAGCGGGACGTACGGTGCGGAGGAGGTGACCCGCAGCGCGCGGCGGGCGGCGATGAGGCCGATCCCGGCGGTGTCGTCCTCGCGGCTCACGTCCTGCGTCCCGCCCGCGGCACCCGCGCCCCGCGCGTCCCGGCCCGACGCGGCGCTCGTCCAGCGGGCCAGTGCCCGCACCCGGGCCGCCGCGTCCGCGAGGCGCTCCTCGGCCAGTTCGCCGGTGCGGACCGCCGAGACGAGCGCGTCGCGCAGCCGTCGTACCGTCTCGTCGTCCGCGAGGCCGCCGCCCACGCAGATCGCGTCCGCGCCGGCCGCGATGGCGAGGACGCTGCCCCGCTCGATGCCGTACGTCGCGGCGATGGCCTGCATCTCCATGCCGTCGGTGACGATGAGTCCCTCGTAGCCCAGTTCCTCGCGGAGCAGACCGGTGAGGATGCGGCGGGAGAGCGTGGCCGGGCGGTCCGGGTCCAGCGCCGGGACCAGGATGTGCGCGCTCATCACCGCCCGGGTGCCCGCGGCGATCGCGGCCCGGAACGGGGCGAGCTCGCGTGCCTGCAGGACCGGGAGGTCCGCGTCGATGCGGGGCAGGGCGTGGTGCGAGTCGACCGCCGTGTCGCCGTGCCCGGGAAAGTGCTTGGTGCAGGCCGCGACGCCGGCGGACTGCAGGCCGGTGACGTAGGCGGCGGTGTGCCGGGCCACCAGATCGGTGTCGGCGCCGAACGACCGTACGCCGATGACCGGGTTGCCGGGATTGGAGTTCACGTCCGCGGACGGGGCCCAGTTGAGGTTCACCCCGCAGGCCGCCAGGCGCCGGCCGAGCGCCGAGGCCACCTCGCGGGTCAGCTCCACGTCGTCCACCGCGCCCAGCGCGTGGTTGCCGGGATAGGAGGAGCCGGTCCGGACCTCCAGCCGCGTGACGTCGCCGCCCTCCTCGTCGATGGCCACGAGGACGTCGTCGCGCTCCGCGCGCAACTGGGCCGTCAGGGCGGCCAGCTGTCCGGGCGAGACGATGTTCCGGCCGAAGAGGCCGACGGAGTTCAGGCCTTCCCCGAGCCGGCGCAGCAGCCAGTCGGGGGCCGTGGTCCCCGTGAAGCCCGGCTGCAGGACGGTCAGCGCGTCGCGTGCGAGGTCATCCTTGTCCGCGTTGGACGCGGCTGTTCCGCTGGCGAGTGTCGTCATCGGGGGCGTTATCCCTTCACGGCGCCCGCGGTCAGCCCCGCGGCCATCTTGCGCTGGACGATGAGGAAGAGCACGACGATCGGTACCGCCATCATGGTGGCACCGGCCATCATCGGGGCGTACTCGGTGCCGTGCTTGGTGGTGAAGTTGCCGAGCCAGACAGTGGCGGTCTGGTTCTTCTGGCTCATCAGCATGAGGGCGTACAGGTACTCGTTCCACGCCTGGATGAAGGCGTACACCGAGGTGGCGACCATGCCGGGGGCCAGGAGCGGGAAGACCACCCGCACGAAGGCGCCGGTGCGGGAGCAGCCGTCGACCATGGCCGCCTCCTCCAGCTCCTTCGGGATGTTGACGATGAAGCCGCGCAGCGTCCACACCGTGAACGGCAGGATGAAGGTCAGATAGGTGATGATCAGGCCGGAAAGCTTGTCGTACTGATCGAGGTCGTTGAGCAGCAGGAAGACCGGGATGATCATGGCGACCAGCGGGATCATCTGGACGGCCAGGATGCCGACGATCACGATCTTGCGGCCGCGGAAGGCGAAGCGGGAGATGGCCAGCGCCGCGAGCATGCCGACCACGACACCGATGACGACGACCGCGAGGGACACGACGAGGCTGCGGCCGACCGGGCCCCAGAAGTCCGCGATGTCCAGCGCGCGGCGGAAGTTGTCGAGCGTCAGCCCGGTGGGGAACAGGCTCGGATCCGGGTCGATGGCGTCCTTCGCGGGCTTGAACGCGGTGTTCAGCATCCAGTAGACCGGGAAGCCCGCGGTGACGAAGACGAGCAGGCCGAGGACGTTCCAGCCGAGCTTGGACCTGCGGGGTCCGGGGGACGTACGCCTCGACGGGGCGACGGCGCTCATTCGACCTCTCCGATCTTGAGCATCTGGCGCATGTAGACGGCGACCACGCCGAGCAGGAGCAGGACGGTCAGCAGGGCGATCGCCGACCCCTGGGCATAGTCGTTGACCACGAAGGCGCGGTCGTAGGAGTAGGTGGTGAGCAGCTGGAACTCGGCCTCGGGGTGGCCGCCGCGCATCACGAAGACCTGCGGGAACACGCCCATGTCCCAGATGACGGAGAGCGTCGTCAGCATCACGACGATCGGCTTGAGGATGGGGAGCGTCACGAACCGGAAGACCCCCCAGGGGCCGGCGCCGTCCAGGCGGGCTGCCTCCTCCAGCTCCTTGGGCACCTGGGTGAGTCCCGCGCTGAGGGTGATGACGACGAAGGGCACCGCGCCCCACACCACCAGCAGCATGATCACGGCCAGGCCCTGCGGTCCGCTGGCGAACCAGTTGTGGCCGACCATGTCGACGCCCGGCAGCTTGCTCAGCAGGGCGTTGAAGACGCCGTAGTCCGAGTCGAAGAGCCACTTGAAGACCGTGGTGGCCACGATGATCGGCATGCCCCAGCTGGCCACGAGCACGATGTTGACGAGCGCCTTGACCCAGCCGGAGACGCGCTGGAGGAGCAGCGCGATGAGCATGCCCGCGACCATCGTGAGGATCACGGACCCGGCGGCGAAGACGATCGTACGGAGGACGACCGTCCAGAACTCGCCGTCGCCGAGCACCTTGGTGAAGTTGTCGAAGCCGACCGACTCGGCCGGCTGGAAGCCCCAGAGCTGGGACTGGCCGAACTTCTGGAAGGACAGGGTGACGAGCCGGACCAGGGGGTAGCCCATGACCAGCGCGAGAATCAGCAGACAGGGGGCGAGCAGGGCCCAGGGGGTGGCGGATCCGCCGGGAGCCCGCCTCCTGCGTGGCGCCGTGGGGGCCGCCGGTGGCGATGCCTGCCGCGCCGGTGGCGCCTTGGTCGGGGTGGTCGTCTCTGCGGCACTCATCGCGCGCTCCTCAGCGGTCCCTCAGGTCGTACGAGAAGCAGGGCCCCGTCCCCGGAAGCGTTCCCCGGGGTCCGACGGGGCCCTGCGCTCAGGTCACTTGGTGTTGATGACCTTGTCGATCGCGGCGTCCGCGTCCTTCGCGGCGGCCTCCACCGACTTCTTGCCGGTACCGATGTTCTGCAGCATCGTCTGCAGGACCTGGGCCTTCTCGACCTGGCCCCAGCCCGGTGCCATCGGCACGAACCAGCTGCTCTCGGCCGCGGTGGCCGGGACGACCGTCGCCGGGTCGTTCTTGAGGGTCGCGAGGTCGGTCTTGTTGTTGGGCAGGTTGCCCTTGGCCATCAGGCCCTTCTGGCCCTTGGAGCCCGTGAAGGCGTTGATCCACTCGCCGGCGAGGGCCTGCGCCTTGGACTTCACCGGGATGGCGAGGTCGGAGCCGCCGAGGAAGACGGGCAGGTTCTTGCCGGACGGGCCGGGCATCACGAAGTTCTCGAGGTTGCCCTTCAGCTTGCCGGTCTTGTCGTTCTTCGGGTCCTCGGAGGTCGCGCCCTCCCAGGCGGCGCCGAAGATCATGGCGGACTTGCCCTGGCCGTAGACGATGTAACGGTCGGACTCGTCCTTGGTCTTGTCGCCGTGCATGTACTTGTCGACGACGGTCTTGAACTCGTTGAGGCCCTTGAGCGACTCGGGCGAGGAGAGGCTGGCCTTCCACTGGCCGCCCTCGTCGGTGGCGATGGAGCCGCCGGCGTCGTAGACGAAGGACATCGCGGCGTACCAGTCGCGGGTGGGCTGGTACCAGGCGTTGAACTTGTTCCCCTCCTTCTTCTGGATCTTGTCCAGGTCGGAGGTGAGCTCCTGGTACGTCTTCGGCGTCGACTTGACGCCGGCCGAAGCCGCCACGTCCTTGCGCCAGTTGCCGACGCGGCCACCGGCGTAGTACGGCACGCCGTAGGTCTTGTCCTCGTAGGTGACCGACGCCTTCAGGCCGTCCAGCCACCCGGCCGAGTTGTCGAACTTCGTGGCGTCGACGGGGGCGAAGGCTCCCTTGACCATGTAGCCGAGCATCTCGGTGTTGCCCATCTCGACCACGTCGGGGGCCTTGTCGGTGGCGAGGACCGCGTCGAGCTTGGTGTTCTTGTCCGGCCAGCCGTAGTACTCGTGGTTGATCTTGACGCCCGGGTGCTTCGCCTTCACCGCCGCGTCCGCGGCCTTGACCAGCTCGGGCCAGTTGTTCTGAGCGTCCACCGTGAGCCAGACGGTCAGCTCCTTGGCGTCCGCGCCCTTGTCCGACCCCCCGGACTTGTCGTCACTGCCCCCGCACGCCGCGATGGAGACCATCATGCCCGCGATACCGATCGCAGCTGCCAGCTTCCGCTTCACGCCACCCTCCTCAGGGATGCCACAAACCCCCCTGCCCACCGCGGTGACACACGCCGAATCGCTGCCGATTACTGCCCGTGGGGCCGGGACCTGGACCAATGGTGTAGACCAGTACGGGGAGCTTGGCCTAGACCTAGAGGGGTGTCAAGGGTGTGTAAGCCAGGCCGACCGTCCGTTATGGGACCTACATATGCAAGGACCTTTAAGTAGGTAAGTGGCATAAACGGCAGGGCTGTTCAGGAACCTCGCGCGCACGATGGACTAGACCAACCGGTGAGCCGACGGTATATAGAGGGGATCACGGAGCGTGCGGGAGACACGCACACACGAAGCCGTGCCACGATGTGAGCCGTGACCGGCGGGATGCCGGTCGCTTCGGCACCCGGAGCCGGGAAGGCAGAGCATGAGCACCGACGTCAGCAGTGCGGAGAACGAGGGTGGGGCCCCCATCCGTACCGCGCGCGTGCCCAAGTACTACCGCCTCAAGAAGCACCTGCTCGACATGACGGACACCCTGCCGCCCGGCACGCCGGTGCCGCCCGAGCGCACCCTCGCCGCCGAGTTCGACACCTCGCGCACGACCGTGCGCCAGGCCCTCCAGGAACTCGTCGTCGAGGGCCGTCTCGAACGCATCCAGGGCAAGGGCACCTTCGTCGCCAAGCCGAAGGTCTCGCAGGCGCTCCAGCTCACCTCGTACACCGAGGACATGCGCGCCCAGGGCCTCGAACCCACCTCGCAGCTCCTGGACATCGGCTACATCACCGCCGACGAGACCCTCGCGGAACTGCTCGACATCTCGGCCGGCGGCCGGGTGCTGCGCATCGAGCGGCTGCGCCTGGCCAGCGGCGAACCGATGGCCATCGAGACGACCCACCTCTCCGCGAAGCGGTTCCCCGCCCTGCGCCGGTCGCTCGTCAAGTACACCTCCCTCTACACCGCGCTCGCCGAGGTCTACGACGTCCACCTCGCGGAGGCCGAGGAGACCATCGAGACGTCGCTGGCCACCCCGCGCGAGGCCGGGCTGCTCGGCACCGACGTCGGTCTGCCCATGCTGATGCTGTCCCGGCACTCGATCGACCGGCAGGGCGAGCCGGTGGAGTGGGTGCGCTCGGTGTACCGCGGCGACCGCTACAAGTTCGTCGCCAGGCTCAAGCGTCCGCAGGACTGACGGGAGCGGGACGCCCCCGGCCGGGTGCCGGCACCGGCGGAACCGTGCCGTCCGGCACGCCGGTGACGCCCCGCGGGCCGCGCGCTACCTCCTCGTATTCACGTGCGAGAAGCGGTCCCGGCGCGGCCCGCCGGGAGCGATGCGCGAGGCGCCCGCACAGGCGGACACCAACCCTCCACATCCCCCGCCGGAGATGGGGTTCCATAAAGCGGAACCGTCGCCTAGATTTCCTGGCCGTTGCACAGGTGACCTGCGAGGGGACGGAGCCGCTCATGTCAGACGTGCCGGAAGCGAAACCACCGGTGGTGAGACCGGTCGCGGTGGTGACACCGGTCCGCGTGGTGATCGCCCTCTGCCTGATCGCCCCGTTCGTGGCGCTGCTGTGGGTCGGCTCGTACACGAAGACCGACCCCGCCTTCATCGGTATCCCGTTCTTCTACTGGTACCAGATGCTCTGGGTGATCGTGTCGACCGTGCTCACCGTGACCGCCCACCAGCTGTGGCAGCGTGACCAGCGCGCCCGCGCCACCACGAAGGGCGGTGCCGACGCATGAACGGCGGCGTGAACGGCGTGGCACTCGCCGTCTTCATCTTCTTCTTCGTGGCCGTCACGGTCATGGGCTTCCTGGCCGCGCGCTGGCGCAGGGCCGACAACGAGCACAGCCTCGACGAATGGGGCCTGGGCGGACGGTCGTTCGGCACCTGGGTCACCTGGTTCCTGCTCGGTGGCGACCTCTACACGGCGTACACCTTCGTCGCCGTACCGGCGGCGATCTACGCGGCGGGCGCGGCCGGCTTCTTCGCCGTGCCGTACACGATCCTGGTCTATCCGCTGGTCTTCACGTTCCTGCCCCGCCTGTGGTCCGTCTCGCACAAGCACGGCTATGTGACGACGTCGGACTTCGTGCGCGGCCGCTTCGGCTCCAAGGGACTGTCCCTGGCCGTGGCCGTCACCGGCATCCTCGCGACCATGCCGTACATCGCGCTCCAACTGGTCGGCATCCAGGCCGTGCTGGACGTGATGGGCGTCGGCGGCGGCGAGAACACCAACTGGTTCGTCAAGGACCTCCCGCTCCTCATCGCCTTCGGCGTGCTGGCCGCGTACACCTACTCCTCGGGACTGCGCGCCCCGGCCCTGATCGCGTTCGTGAAGGACACCCTGATCTACATCGTGATCGCGGTGGCCATCATCTACATCCCGATCAAGCTGGGCGGCTTCGACGAGATCTTCCACGCGGCGAGCGAGAAGTACGCCGCCGCCGGCGCGGGCGGGATCGTACCGGCCCAGGCCGGGCAGTGGACCTACGCCACCCTGGCGCTCGGCTCCGCGCTCGCCCTGTTCATGTACCCCCACTCGATCACCGCGACGCTGTCCAGCCGCAGCCGTGAGGTGATCCGGCGCAACACCACGATCCTGCCGCTCTACTCCCTGATGCTGGGCCTGCTCGCCCTGCTCGGCTTCATGGCGATCGCGGCCGGGGTGAAGGTCACCAACGGCCAGCTGGCCATCCCGCAGCTCTTCGAGGACATGTTCCCGGACTGGTTCGCGGGGGTCGCCTTCGCCGCGATCGGCATCGGGGCGCTGGTCCCCGCGGCCATCATGTCCATCGCGGCCGCGAACCTCTTCACCCGCAACATCTACAAGGACTTCATCAGGCCGGACGCGACCCCGGAGCAGGAGACGAAGGTCTCCAAGCTGGTCTCGCTCCTGGTGAAGGTGGGCGCGCTGGTCTTCGTCCTGACGATGGACAAGACGGTCGCCATCAACTTCCAGCTCCTGGGCGGCATCTGGATCCTGCAGACCTTCCCGGCCCTGGTCGGCGGGCTGTTCACGCGCTGGTTCCACCGCTGGGCACTGCTCGGGGGCTGGGCGGTCGGCATGCTCTACGGCACGCTCGCCGCCTACGGGGTCGCCTCGCCGACCCAGAAGCACTTCGGCGGCAGTTCCAAGGAGATCCCGGGGATCGGGGAGATCGGATACATCGGCCTCACCGCGTTCGTGATGAACGTGGTGGTCGCCGTCGTCCTCACCTTCGTCCTGCGCGCCTTCAAGGCGCCCGACGGCACCGACGAGACGTCCCCGGAGGACTACACGGCGGACGCCGGCGACCCGGGGGTCCAGGTCGAACTGCCCCCCGCCACCGCGGAGGCGGGCCACTAGGCTCCCGCCGGCCGTGCCCGCCCGGCGGGAGCGGCCGGGGGTGCGCGACAGCGGTACGCGCGGCGGGCCGCCGGAGAGAAATCCGGCGGCCCGCCGCCGTGTGTCTGATGCACACTCCGGGCATGGACCTCATCATCAGACCGGCACGGCCCGAGGAGTATCCCGGCGTCGGCGAGATCACCGTGCGCGCCTATCTCGGCGACGGGCTGCTCGACTACGGGGAGAACGACCCGTATCTCGGCGCGCTGCGCGACGTCGCGCGGCGCGCCGCCGCGGCCGAGGTGGTCGTCGCGGTCGAGGACGGACGGCTCCTCGGCGCCGTGACCTTCGTCCCCCGGGGCGGCCCCCTGGCCGACATCGCCCGGCCGGGCGAGGCCGAGATCCGGATGCTCGCCGTCGCGCGCGAGGCCCGCGGCCGGGGAGCGGGCACGGCCCTCGTCGGCGCCTGCGTCGACCGCGCACGGGCCACCGGGGGCTGTGCGCGGGTGGTGCTGTCCACCCAGCGCACCATGCACGCCGCCCACCGGCTCTACGAACGCCTCGGCTTCACGCGCACCCCGGAGCGCGACTGGAACCCCGTTCCGCACCTCGACGACATCCTCCTCCTCACCTACGAGTTGGCTCTCAGCCACACTCCGTAGCGCGCCTCCCGAGCCGACACGGCACAACATGTGGGGGTGCTTCCTCAGCCCGGCACCAGATGTATGCTCATGCTCGCTGTCGCCGCAGGGGAATCCGGTGCGAATCCGGAACTGTCCCGCAACGGTGTACTTGTGCGCATTCGCGCACGGGCTCGAGTCCGAGGACCTGCCGACAGCGTGCCCCGGGCCGGCCGGCCCGGGCGCCGACGACGTCCGGGCCTCGTGGAATGGGCCGGTGGACGCACGCGTACCCGTCATGGAGTCGCGTGTCCCGCTGCCCTCCGCCAGGCCCCGTGCCGAGCGAGGGAGAGCCCCAAGTGACCATCGCGCCAGCCGACCCGGTTTCAGTTTCCGCCCAGCAGGCCCCGGTGGAAGCGGAGTCCGCGCAGCGGGCCCAGGCGGAGACGGACGGTCCCGGTACCACGCTGCTGCGTACCCTGACCGACTTCACCGCCGACCTCCCCGGCGCCGACCCCGGCCGGGTCGCCGCCGCGGCACTGCGCGGCCGGTCCGCCCACGCGGACGACGCGGAGCTGCGCGAGCTGGCCATCGAGGCGGCCGCGGGACTCATCTCCGAGGACCCCGTGTACTCACGGCTGGCCGCCCGGCTGCTGACGGTCGGCATCGCCGGGGAAGCCGCCTCCCAGGGCGTCACGACGTTCTCCGAATCCATCACCACGGGCCTGCGCGAGGGTCTGATCGCCGACCGCACGGCCGACTTCGTCGCCCGGCACGAGGCCCGTCTCGACGCGCTGATCGACACCGCGGGCGACGACCGCTTCGGCTACTTCGGGCTGCGCACCCTGCACAGCCGCTACCTGCTCCGGCACCCGATCACCCGCAAGGTCATCGAGACCCCCCAGCACTTCATGCTCCGGGTGGCGTGCGGCCTCGCCGAGGACGACACGGAGCGGTCGGTGGGCGAAGTGGCCGCGCTCTACGGCCTGATGAGCCGCCTGGACTACCTCCCCTCCTCCCCCACGCTCTTCAACTCCGGTACGCGGCACCCGCAGATGTCGTCCTGCTATCTCCTGGACTCCCCGCTGGACGAGCTGGACTCCATCTACGACCGCTACCACCAGGTCGCGCGGCTGTCGAAGCACGCGGGCGGCATCGGTCTGTCGTACTCCCGCGTCCGCTCCCGCGGTTCGCTGATCCGCGGGACGAACGGGCACTCCAACGGCATCGTCCCGTTCCTGAAGACCCTCGACGCCTCGGTGGCCGCGGTGAACCAGGGCGGCCGGCGCAAGGGCGCCGCCGCGGTCTACCTGGAGACCTGGCACTCCGACATCGAGGAGTTCCTGGAGCTGCGGGACAACACCGGCGAGGACGCCCGCCGGACGCACAACCTGAACCTCGCGCACTGGATCCCGGACGAGTTCATGCGCCGGGTCGACGCCGACGCGCCGTGGTCCCTCTTCTCCCCCTCCGACGTGCCCGGACTGGTCGACCTGTGGGGCGCCGAGTTCGACGCGGCGTACCGCGCCGCCGAGGCGCAGGGCCTGGCGAAGAAGACCATCCCGGCCCGCGACCTCTACGGCCGCATGATGCGCACCCTGGCGCAGACCGGCAACGGCTGGATGACCTTCAAGGACGCCGCCAACCGCACGGCCAACCAGACGGCGGAGCCCGGCCACACCGTGCACTCCTCGAACCTGTGCACCGAGATCCTGGAGGTCACGGACGACGGGGAGACGGCCGTCTGCAACCTCGGCTCGGTCAACCTCGGCGCGTTCGTCGACACGGCCACCGGCGACCTGGACTGGGAACGCCTGGACGAGACGGTCCGCACCGCCGTCACCTTCCTCGACCGTGTCGTCGACATCAACTTCTACCCGACCGAGCAGGCGGGCCGCTCGAACGCCAAGTGGCGGCCGGTCGGTCTCGGCGCGATGGGCCTGCAGGACGTCTTCTTCAAGCTGCGTCTGCCCTTCGACTCGCCCGCCGCCCGCGCGCTCTCCACCCGTATCGCCGAGCGCGTCATGCTCGCCGCCTACGAGGCCTCCGCCGACCTCGCCGAGCGCAACGGCCCGCTCCCGGCCTGGGAGAAGACCCGTACCGCCCGCGGGGTGCTGCACCCCGACCACTTCGACGTCGAGCTGAACTGGCCGGAGCGCTGGGCGGCGCTGCGCGAGCGGATCGCCGCGGTCGGCATGCGCAACTCGCTCCTGCTGGCCATCGCGCCCACCGCGACGATCGCGTCCATCGCCGGCGTGTACGAGTGCATCGAGCCGCAGGTCTCGAACCTCTTCAAGCGCGAGACGCTGTCCGGTGAGTTCCTCCAGGTCAACTCCTACCTGGTGGCGGAGCTGAAGAAGCTCGGGGTGTGGGACGCGCAGACCCGGGAGGCGCTGCGCGAGTCCAACGGCTCGGTACAGGGCTTCACCTGGGTGCCGCAGGACGTCCGCGACCTGTACCGCACGGCGTGGGAGATCCCGCAGCGCGGTCTCATCGACATGGCCGCGGCCCGGACGCCGTTCCTGGACCAGGCCCAGTCGCTGAACCTCTTCCTGGAGACGCCGACCATCGGCAAGCTCTCCTCGATGTACGCGTACGCCTGGAAGTCGGGCCTCAAGACGACGTACTACCTGCGCTCGCGTCCCGCGACCCGCATCGCCCGTGCCGCCCAGGCACAGGCGCAGCCGCAGGCGCGGCCCGAGACGGCCATCCCCCTCCAGCAGGCCGACGACGTCGACGCCGTCGCCTGCTCCCTTGAGAACCCCGAGTCCTGCGAGGCCTGCCAGTGATGTCCACCCCGAACGGCGAGAAGAACCTGCTCGACCCGGGCTTCGAACTCACCCTCCGTCCCATGCGCTACCCGGACTTCTACGAGCGCTACCGGGACGCGATCAAGAACACCTGGACCGTCGAGGAGGTCGACCTCCACTCGGACGTCGCCGACCTGGCGAAGCTGTCCGAGGGCGAGCAGCACATGATCGGCCGGCTGGTCGCGTTCTTCGCGACGGGCGACTCGATCGTGGCGAACAATCTCGTCCTGACGCTGTACAAGCACATCAACTCGCCCGAGGCGCGCCTGTATCTCTCGCGCCAGCTGTTCGAGGAGGCCGTGCACGTCCAGTTCTATCTGACCCTGCTGGACACCTATCTGCCCGATCCGGAGGACAGGACGGCGGCCTTCGCGGCCGTCGAGAACATCCCCTCCATCCGGGAGAAGGCCGAGTTCTGCTTCAAGTGGATGGACTCGGTGGAGAAGCTGGACCGCCTGGAGACCAAGGCCGACCGGCGCCGCTTCCTGCTGAACCTGATCTGCTTCGCCGCGTGCATCGAGGGCCTCTTCTTCTACGGCGCCTTCGCCTACGTGTACTGGTTCCGCAGCCGGGGTCTGCTGCACGGTCTGGCGACGGGCACCAACTGGGTGTTCCGCGACGAGACGATGCACATGTCCTTCGCCTTCGAGGTGGTCGACACCGTCCGCAAGGAGGAGCCCGACCTCTTCGACGACCGGCTCCAGCAGGAGGTCACCGACATGCTGCGGGAAGCCGTGGAGGCCGAGCTGCAGTTCGGGCGCGATCTGTGCGGTGACGGACTGCCGGGCATGAACACCGAGTCGATGCGCCAGTACCTGGAGTGCGTCGCCGACCAGCGTCTCCAGCGGCTCGGCTTCGCGCCGGTCTACGGCTCCGAGAACCCCTTCTCGTTCATGGAGCTGCAGGGCGTCCAGGAACTGACCAACTTCTTCGAGCGGCGCCCCTCGGCGTACCAGGTCGCCGTGGAGGGCTCGGTCGGCTTCGACGAGGAGTTCTGACCCTCCCCGACGGTTCCCCGGGTGACGAGGCCGGGCCGCGCACGCGGCCCGGCTTCGTCACGTCCGCCCCCAGCCACGCCAATCCCCTTTCCAATCCCCGCCTATGGAGCGGCAAAGTTCTTCGGGCGTGACTGTTCGTGCGCCGTCCGCCCCGGTTACGTTCTGGCCGTCCCGCCCCGCCACGCACCGTGGCGTCCCAGGACGATCAATGTGTCATGCCCACGACAAGGCGATGCGTTCACCGCGCTACGCGCGTCACGGGCCGCACCTCAGCACAGCGCCGAGAACCCCACTCCCGGCTGTGGAACCGCGTACGGCCCCACCCGGGCCCGCGCGGCACCGGCCTCAAACCGATGGAGGCAGCACTCCCATGAGTGAGACACGCTCCAGCAGACCCACCAGGCGGCTGCGAAGACTCCTGTCCGTCGCGGTCCCCGCCCTCGCCCTCACCGTCGCCGGTCTCATGGCGGCCCCGTCCGCCGGCGCCCGGACCGCGCCCGCCACCGGGCACATCTCCCGCGTCACCCAGAACGCGCGGGCCCTGACCGCCCCGGCCGCCCAGGCCGTCCACCCGACGGGCCGGGCCGGACAGAAGGTGCCGACCACCCGTCTCTGCGGCACCCCGACGCCCGGTCACGCGGCCTGCTTCGCCCAGCGCCGCACCGACATCGAGCAGAAGCTCGCCGCCGCGGTCTCCGCCGACGCCGCCGCGGTGTCCGGTCTCAGCCCGGCCAACCTGCACAGCGCCTACAACCTGCCCTCCACCGGCGGTTCGGGCCTGACCGTCGCCGTGGTCGACGCCTACAACGACCCCAACGCCGAGTCGGACCTCGCCACCTACCGCTCGCAGTTCGGGCTGTCGGCCTGCACCAAGGCGAACGGCTGCTTCAAGCAGGTGAGCCAGACCGGTTCGACCACCTCGCTGCCGACGAACGACAGCGGCTGGGCGGGCGAGGAAGCGCTCGACATCGACATGGTCAGCGCCGTCTGCCCGAACTGCAACATCATCCTGGTGGAGGCCACCTCACCCTCCGACGCCAACCTCGGCACCGCCGAGAACGAGGCCGTCGCCCTCGGCGCGAAGTTCGTCTCCAACAGCTGGGGCGGCGCCGAGTCCTCCTCCCAGACCGGCGAGGACACCTCGTACTTCAAGCACCCCGGCGTCGCCATCACCGTCTCCTCCGGTGACGAGGCCTACGGAGCGGAGTACCCGGCGACCTCCCAGTACGTGACCGCCGTCGGCGGCACCGCGCTCTCCGCGTCCTCCGGCACCCGCGGCTGGACCGAGTCCGTGTGGAAGACCAGCAGCACCGAGGGGACCGGCTCCGGCTGCTCCGCCTACGACCCCAAGCCGTCCTGGCAGACCGACACCGGCTGCTCCCGGCGCATGGAGGCCGACGTCTCCGCGGTCGCCGACCCCGCCACCGGCGTGGCCGTCTACGACACCTACGGCGGCTCCGGCTGGGCGGTCTACGGCGGCACCAGCGCGTCGGCGCCGATCATCGCGGGCGTGTACGCGCTGGCCGGCACCCCGGGCAGCGGCGACTACCCGGCGAAGTACCCCTACGCCCACACCTCCAGCCTCTACGACGTGACCAGCGGCAACAACGGCTCGTGCAGCACCTCGTACTTCTGCACCGCGACCACCGGATACGACGGACCGACCGGCTGGGGCACCCCCCACGGCACCGCCGCCTTCACCTCCGGCACCAGCACCGGCAACACCGTGACGGTCACGAGCCCCGGCAGCCAGTCCACCGCCACCGGAGCCTCGGTCAGCCTGCAGATCGCGGCGAGCGACAGCGCGGGCGCGGCCCTCACCTACAGCGCGAGCGGACTGCCGACCGGCCTGTCGATCAACAGCTCCACCGGCGCGATCACCGGCACCGCGAGCACCGCCGGCACCTACAGCACCACGGTCACCGCCACCGACAGCACGGGCGCCTCCGGCTCGGCCACCTTCACCTGGACGGTGTCCTCGGGCGGCGGTGGCACCTGCTCCTCGGCGCAGCTGCTCGGCAACCCGGGCTTCGAGTCGGGCAACACCACCTGGACCGCCTCCACCGGTGTCATCACCACCGACAGCGGTGAAGCCGCCCACGGCGGCTCCTACAAGGCCTGGCTCGACGGCTACGGCGCCACCCACACCGACACGCTCTCCCAGTCCGTGACCATCCCCGCCGGCTGCAAGGCCAGCCTCACCTTCTACCTCCACATCGACACCGCGGAGACCACCACCAGCACCGCCTACGACAAGCTCACCGTCACCGCCGGATCCACCACCCTCGCCACCTACTCCAACCTCAACAAGGCCACCGGATACACCCAGAAGACCTTCGACCTCTCCTCCTTCGCCGGCACCACCGTCACCCTCAAGTTCAACGGCGTCGAGGACTCCTCCCTCCAGACCAGCTTCGTCCTCGACGACACCGCCCTCACCACCAGCTGACCGAACGGACCCCGGCCGCCCTCGCGGCCGGGGTCCCGCCCGGGTGGGGATCCTGATACGCGGGTGACACGTCCAAGCGCCAAGGAGGTCACCCCATGCGCCCTACGCACCCGCACCCGGTCCTCGCCCTCGCCGCCCTGACGCTGCTGCTCGCGGCCTGCGGCACCCAGGGCGGAGGCGACGCGGGAGGCAGCGGCACCGTGTCGCCGTCCCCCACGAAGCACTCCCAGGACTGCGGCACAGCGCCCGCGGAGCTCGGCACCGCCGACACCGGCCGTACGTACTGCCTGAGGACGGGCGGGACGCTCCGCCTCTCCCTGGACGGCACCGCCGCCCGGCCCTGGACACCCGTCAAGGCCGAGGGCGCCTCCCTGGAGGCCACGAACAGCGGGATCGTCCTGCGGCCGGGGGACGCCTCCGCCGCCTTCCGCGCGGTCTCGGCGGGCACCGTACGCCTCACCTCCTCCCGTCCCCTCTGCGCGACCCAGCCGCACCGGATGTCGTGCAAGGGCTTGCAGGAGTGGACGGTCACCGTGCGAGTGACGCGGCCCTGATCCGGCGGTCCACGCGCCACTCGTGCACGATCCCGATCAGCGACGGGAGCGCCACCACGGCGAGGACGGCGAGGACGAGCAGCATTCCGACGAGGTTCTCCATGAATGAGTTCATGGACAGTACTGTCGCGCCGATCGCTCCTTACCGTCAGTGGCAGCACTGCCGCACACCCTCGAATTCCTGCCAACTCTCCGGCACACTGGACGGCATGCTGAAGAACGTGGCGGCGGTGCTGCTCGACGGCGTGCATCCCTTCGAACTCGGTGTGGTCTGCGAGGTGTTCGGCATCGACCGCAGCGACGACGGGCTGCCCGTGTACGACTTCGCGGTCGCCTCCGCCGAGGGCTCGACGCTGACCACGCACGCGGGGTTCACCCTGCGCACGGAACACGGTCTGGACCGGCTGGAGTCGGCCGACCTGATCGCCCTGCCCGCCGGCGACGCCTACGCCTCCCGCGCCTACCCGCCCGACCTGCTCGCCGCGCTGCGCCGTGCGGTCGACCGCGGCGCCCGGGTGCTCAGCGTCTGCTCCGGCGTCTTCGTGCTCGGCGCGGCCGGACTCCTCGACGGGCGCCGGTGCGCCGTGCACTGGCACCACGCGGACGAACTCGCCCGGCAGTACCCGCGCACGACCGTCGAACCGGACGTGCTCTACGTGGACGCGGACCCGGTGATCACCTCGGCCGGCACCGCGGCGGGCATCGACGCCTGTCTCCACATCGTCCGCAAGGAGCAGGGCCCGGAGGTGGCCAACGCCATCGCCCGGCGCATGGTGGTGCCCCCGCACCGGGACGGCGGCCAGGCCCAGTACATCGAACGCCCGCTGCCCCGCTCCACCTGCGACACGGTCGGCGAGGTGCTGGTGTGGATGGAGCGCCACCTCGACGAGGAGGTCACCGTCGAGCAGCTCGCGGCCCGCGCCCACATGTCCCCGCGCACCTTCGCACGCCGCTTCCAGCAGGAGACCGGCACCACGCCGTACCGCTGGATTCTGCGGCAACGGGTGCTGCTGGCCCAGGAGTTGCTGGAAGCGACGGACGAGACGATGGACGCGATCGCGGGCCGCGCCGGGTTCGGCACCGCGGCCGCGCTGCGCCACCAGTTCGTACGGAGTCTGGGGACGACCCCGCAGGCGTACCGGCGCACGTTCAGGGTCCCGCGGATCGCCTGACCGCGCGCCGGTACGCGTGACGGCCGGTACGGACACCGGCCGCCACACACGTCGGCCCTCACGCACGCCGGCCGTCACGCACGGTCAGCGCGGCACGGCCCTCAGCAGCAGCCGGTGCGGTCGCAGCGTGATGCCGACGCGGGTCGTGTCGTTCGACTCCGGCACCTTCTCCAGGCGCCACCGCGACGCGACCGTCGCCGTGATCAGGCTGAGCTGCGCCATCGAGAAGTGGTCGCTCGGACACTTCCGGTTGCCCACGCTGAAGGGGCTCATGGCGTACTTCGGCACCTCCCCGGCGCGTTCCGGAAGCCAGCGGTCGGGGTCGAAATCCAGGTGCCGGCCGTACGACCGCGGATCGCGCTGGATCGCGTACGGGCTGTAGACGATGTCGGCACCGGCCGGAATCCGATAGCCCCCGAGCTCCGTTTCGGTCACCGCGCGCCGCGTCAGAATCCATACCGCGGGACGCAGCCGCATCGCTTCCACGACGACATTGTTCGTGTGCGACAGCTTCCGGACGTCGTCGAATGCGACCGGCCGCCCCCCGGCGACGGATTCCACCTCCTCGGCCACCCGGGCGGCGTGTTCCGGGTGTTCCACGAGAACCTGCAGCAGCCACATGATCGTGGATGCGACGGTTTCGCTGCCGGGGGTGAGTATCGCGACGACTTGGTCGTGGATCTCCTGTTCCCCGATCGGCTCGCCGTTCTCGTCCTTCGCTTCCAGCAAGGCCGTCAGCAAATCGTCCGGCTTTTGACCAGATGCGCGGCGTTCGGCGATGATCTCGTCGACCAGGACATGCAAATCGGCCAATGCGCGGTCGAATTTGCGGTTGGCCGGAAGCGGCAACCGATAGAGCGGGCCGGCCGGGATCACCATCCGCCGGTACATGCCGCGGAAGACGGTGGCGAGCGCGACGCTGAGGCGCTCGGCGCGCTCGTCCATGTACTCGCCGCGCAGCAGACAGCGGGCCGCGATGCGCACGGCGACCCGGAACGACTCCGAGGTGCAGTCGACGGGCTCCCCCGACGCCATGCGCTCGGCGAGGGCCCGGGCCTCCTCCTCCATGACCGGCCCGTACGCGGGGATGATGTCGAGCCGGAACGCGGGCTGGATGGTCCGCCGCTGACGGCGGTGCCGGGGCCCGTTGGCGGTGGCCACCCCCTCCTTGCCGAGCAGGCCCTCCAGGGACTCCCAGAGCGGTCCGTCGATCTTGAAGTCGGGGCTCAGCGCCATCGCGCCGGTGAGGGCGGGCGAGGTGAGCGCGTACACCGTCTTGGGGCCCAGCCGGAGCCGCACCACCTCGCCGTGCTCACGGAGCCGGGCGAAGAGGCCCAGCGGGTCGCGGACCAGCTGCCAGCCGTGGCCGAGGACGGGGACACCGCCTCCGGCGAGGGGCGGGGCGGGCAGCTCCGGCGCCTCGGGGTGCGCGGGCTTCACGGACTCGACGGTCATGACTCACCTGCCGCTTCGTTGTTGACGTACGGGGGTGTGGACCGGTCGTCCCAGCTGTCGACGGTGTACCGGCCGGATTCGTGGTGGAACCAGTAGACGGCGCTGAACCAGTTCCTCATGTTGCCGAGGCAGGACTTCACCGCGACGCTCAGTTCTTTTCCGCGTACGGAGCCGTCCGCGAGCATGTCGGCGAACTCGTCGAGTTCCGCCTCCGCCTCCAGGAATTCTGCGATGCATTCCTCGACCCGCTGCCGAATGTCCGTGACGGCGCCCTCCAGAGTCATCCCCTCGTGCTGAATGAGACTGATTCCGAGATTGTGCACCTCGTCGCCCGCTATTTCTTTCGGCAGCGAACAGAGGTCGTTGTACCACGCGGCGAATTCCTGACTCAGCAGGGCCGCCCGCCGATATACGGAGCTGTTCCGCACGGCGGCGGGGAGTTCACAGCCCGCGCTCGGCTCCAGGAGATCGGTCCAGATCCAGTGGGCGAAGGTGAGCCGACGGAGTTCGAGATACTCCTCGACCGTGGGTACGGTCTTCGAGACACGGTTCTGGAACTCCCGGTCGTACGCCTCGATCACCGCGTGGAAGTGCCGCGCGAAGCGCGCGTTCCACTTCTCGCCCAGGAACGAGTACAGCCGCACCACACTGTCCGCGAACCCCGCGACCAGGGGGTCCGGGTGGTGCAGGTGTTCCCTGGGGGAGTCGAGCGCCTCGTGGAGTTGGAACCTGAGCCTCCGCCAGGCCGCCGGCCGGCCGTGGACGACGTCCCGGTCGTGCCGGTCGTCCCAGACGAAGAACCACGCGCTGTAGTCCGCTATCGCCTGCATGACCTCGTCGGGCGCCCCCATGTAGTAGCCCGCCATCAAGTCCGTATAGCAAAGGCCGTCGGCATATTCGTCGACCTTGTCGGCGGGCATGAGACGTTTTTCCCGGAGCCACGAACGCGTGTTCTCCTGGAGCCTGGGCCAATACGGGTGCAGTTGACGGGGAAACCCGGCCTCGATCACCGGGAGTGAGAGCGCCGGTGGAACCGCGATCACGGTCGGTGTCGATGAAGTGCCGTGTGAGAAAGCATGCACGAACAAACCCCTCTCAGCCGCCAGTTGACGCGCGCCCCTCTCGTCGTGCCGGGCGTGCGCCGTTGCGTATCCCCGCACTTCCCATTCAGCACCACAACTGACTGTTCTGGGAATGCATTTGCTCCGCCCACTGGCGGAGAGTGCCGAGAATCCACCCTTGTATGACTGAATATGGATCATTAGAGGAGCGAAGGGGATCGAACGTGCGACGCACATACGAACGGCGCCTGGTCGGAAGGTCCCTGACCAGGCGCCGTTCGCGCGGGGCCCACGAAAGATCGCGAACCCCTTCTGTCGTTCTCCGTCTCAGCCGTTCACGGCCGTGGCTCAGTCGTTCGCGACGACCGGGTAGCGGGGCTCGTTCTCGGACATCTGGCGCAGCGCGTCCTTGCGGTCGCGCTTGGAGAGCCGGTCGATGTAGAGGTAGCCGTACAGGTGGTCGGTCTCGTGCTGGAGGCAGCGCGCGAAGTAGCCCGTGCCCCGCACCTTGACCGGGTTGCCCTTCTCGTCCTGTCCGGTGACCTCGGCGTAGTCCGGGCGGGCGAGCGGCGCGTAGGCGGTCGGCACGGAGAGGCAGCCCTCGTTGCTCTCGTCCAACTGGCGCCGCTCGGCGGGCAGGTCGACGAGGACCGGGTTGCAGACGACACCGACGTGCCGCGTGCCCTCGTCGTCCTGGCAGTCGTAGACGAAGACCTTCAGGTCCACGCCGATCTGGTTGGCGGCCAGGCCCACGCCCTCGGCGGTGCGCTGGCTCGCGAACATGTCGTCGACCAGCCGGCCGAGTTCGTCGCCGAACTCCGTGACGTCCGCGCACTCCTTGTGGAGCACCGGGTTGCCGACAACCGTGATCGGCCGCGAGGTCCCGCGCTCGCGGTAGGCCGACTCACGCTCCTCGCACTCCTCGGTGTCGATGACGAAACCCTCGTCGTCCACGGGGAGCACGCCCGCGTGCTGCTGTTCGGTGTCCTGCTGCGCCATGACCGACGTACGCCTTCCTGGAATCCATGAGAGTGCTGCGGGCATACAGCCTACGGGGCCCGGCGCACCCGTCGGCAGCCGTCCGCGTCCGGCGCCACCCGGCTAACAGACCTCTTCGAGGTCCCGCCAGTCCCGGGAGTCGGGGCTGTCGGCGACCCAGCCGTCGAGCAGACCGCGCACCAGCGAGGCCGGCGCCGCGAGCCCGCACTCCCGCTCGGGCACCCACAGCTGCCCGTCCGTGCGGTGACCGAGCGGGCCCGGATGCCCCGGCTCGCTGTGGTCGTGCGGGTCGAGGTGCTCGCCGTCGCCCTCGTCGGAGGGCATCCGGGACTCGGAACACATCCGGCACAGCAGCCGTACGGAGGAGGACCAGTCCTCGGCGGCGAATCCGGCGTCGGCCGCGAGCTGCTCCAGCGCGTCCCGGTCCTCCTCCGTGGCCGCCTCCAGCAGGACGACCCAGGTCGGCACCGGGGACGGCGCCCACAGCTCGATCTCGTCGAAGACGGGGTAGGCGTGCCCGGCGGCGGTGGTCCGCTCGCCGTGCGGCACCCCGTCGTGCAGGACGACCTCGCCCCAGCGCCGCCCGGAGGACGGAAGCGGAATGGACAGCACCTCGATCCGCGCCGGATCGAGCCTGCGGCCCCACACGACCTCGGCCTCGCCCTCCGGCGACAGCCGCACGGCCGCGCTGCCGAGGTCCATGCCCGCCGGCTCCCCGGAGACGGCGGCTCCGCCGGGCACCCGCAGCCCGTAGGCCTGCCAGGCGCGGCGGGCCAGCGGCCAGTCCTGCAGGGCGGTGGCGGCGATGCCGACGTTCCACCAGTCGGGGGCGCCCGCCTCCCGGTCCAGCAGCGCGACGGCGCGCAGCCCGGCCGCTCTGGCCTGCTCCCAGTCGTGCCGGAACTTGTGCAGCAGGGCCAGGTTGAACCAGGACTCGGACAGCCACGGCTCCAGGTCCGCGGCGCGTGTCAGCAGCGCTCCCGCGTCCTCGTACCGGCCGTCACCGATCAGCGTGAACGCGCGGTCGGTGGCCTGCCGCCATGAGGCGGAGGGCCGGTGTCGTCCCTTGCCGAAGATCCTCACGATTCCCGCCTGCCAGTTCCTTGCGATTCCCGCCTGCCGGTCGCTCGAAGAGTCTCTGGAGGACAGCGCGGCCACGGGCCGTCCCGTGCCCCCGAACACCCTCTTCCTCGCATCCAACCACGTACCGTCGGACGGCCGCTCATTACCCATGGGTTACCCAGCCTGGGGCAGGGTAAGGCTGCCCCGCAACAGGACCCTGGCCAGCGACTCCACGACCTCGGGCTGATGATCGCGGGCCGTGGCCAGCCGCAGTTTCTCCAGGGCGGTCAGGGGCCCTCCGGGTCCCGCTTCCCTGGCCAGCTCCTCGTACGCGTTCACCGTCCGTACGATCCGGGCGCTCACCGGCTGCTCCCGGTAGGGGTCCGCCTGCCGCTCCACCACCACCGCGACCTCGGCGTCCACCCCGGTCTGGCGGACGACCGCGCCGCCGAGCAGGGCGATACGCCGCTGCTCCTCGGCGGGGAGCACGGAGGTGGCACCGGCCGGGACCGGATCGACGAGGCTGAGCTGTCCGATGTCGTGCATCAGGGCCGCGTACTCCAGAACGGTCAGGTGGGGCTCGCAGAGGCCCAGCTCGCGCCCGACGGCGCGGCTGAGCGCCGCCACTCTGCGGGCGTGCCCCGCGGGGGTGCAGCCGGCGATCTCGGTGGCGCGCGCGAGGGAGGCGATGGTCTGCCGGTAGGTGACCCGTACGGCCGCGTACCGCCGGAAGGACAGCTGGGTCAGGAGCAGCGGCAGCGAGAACACCGGCAGCGCCCACAGCCCGACCACCGCCACGGCGAGCGACATCACCGCCCCGGTCGCGCAGACCGCGGAGCCGATGCCGAGCGTGGCCCGCAGCTCCTCCCGCAGCAGCGGTCCGAAGGGCCAGCGGGTCCGGGCGTGCGCGGTCGCGGCCGCGAGCACCGCGTCGCACAGCGCGGTCAGCACCAGCAGGGCGACCAGCAGCAGCGCGTAAGAGGGACCGTCCCACCCCATCAACCTCCCCCGGTCGTAGAGAGGTTGGAAGCAGACGACGGCGAAGGCGACGGTCAGCACGCGCCGGGTGAGGTGGTCGAGCACCTGGCCGCCGCGGGCCACGTGCGGCACGCAGCCCAGCAGCGCGGCGGCCCCCACGACGGCCACGACCTGGAGCGCGCCGTGATGCCCGGGGTGTCCCGCCTGCTCGCCGAGCAGCGCGTAGGACAGCGCGCCCGCGGCTCCGAGGGGAGCGGACTCCCGGTCCTCGGTGCCGCTCCAGCGGGCGAGTTCCCCCACGGCGACGAGGACACCGAAGGCGAGTGCCGTCCCGCGGGCATCGACACCGTTCCAGAGGGTGTGGGCCAGGGCGACGGCGCCGAGCAGGGCGGCACCGGTGCGGGCGCACGTACCGAAGACGTCGGGGCGCGGTGCGGCGGGGGTGCGGCGGGCGGAAACTCTGCGGCCCCCGTGGTCCGGGTGGGCCTCACGGCCTTCGCGCCGGTGCGAGGAGGCCCCGCTCCGTTCCGCGGGGTTCACGGGACTCTCCGGCCCGCGCTGTCGGCGGGGCGGGGGTCCGGCGGGCCGGGGACGGGGGGTGCCGCCCGGTCCTCGCCGGCGGTCACCGCGGGGTTCCAGCCGTGCCGGTCCAGGGCCCGGACGAGGGCGTGCACCATCCCGGGGTCGAACTGTGCCCCGGCACAGCGCTCCAGCTCCGCCAGCGCCGCCGGCACCGGCCGGGCCCTGCGGTAGGAGCGGGTCGACGTCATCGCGTCGAAGGCGTCGGCGACCGCCACCACCCGGGCGAACTCCGGGATCTGCCCTCCGACCAGTCCGTACGGGTAGCCGCTCCCGTCGAGCCGCTCGTGATGATGGAGGATCGCCGAGCGGGCCTCCCCGAGGAAGCCGATCCCGCGCACCATCTCGTGGCCGTACTCGGGATGCAGCTCGATGATCCGCCGTTCGTCGGGGGTGAGCGGCCCGTCCTTGCGCAACAGCCTGGTGGGCACCCCGAGTTTGCCCACGTCGTGCAGGATCCCGGCGAACCGCAGCACCTCGGCCCGCTCGTCGTCCATGCCGAGTTCGCGCGCGATCATCATGGAGGCCTGCCCGACCCGCTCGCTGTGTCCGCGGGTGTAGCCGTCCTTGATGTCCACGGCCTGCACGAGGGCCCGGATGGTGGCCTGATGGGCGGCCCGCTCCCGGTGGTACTGGGCGAACACCCAGCAGGAGACGTACATCGGCAGCAGGACGAGGAGCGCGGAGACCGGCCCGTACGGGCTGCGCCACAGCACCGCCATCATCAGTCCCGCGAGTCCGTGCACGGCGACGGGGGCGAGGGAGCGGGAGAGAAGACCGCGCCAGGCAGCGCGTACCGGTACCCGTTCGGCCAGGGCCAGGATGCCGCCGTCGAGGAGGGTGAGCACCAGGCAGAAGGCGAGCACCGCGGCGCCGGCGGGGACCAGCGCGTACGGGAAGCGGGGGCCGACGACGGCGTCCGGGCCGTCCAGCGCCCGGTGCACAAGAGAGGCCGCCCAGACGGCGACGGTGAGGCGTGCCGCGCGCCAGATCCGGCGCGGTCCGCGCGGGCGCCGCTCCACCCGGGCCAGCAGCGCCCCCGGCAGCGCGACGAGCGCGGCGGCGGACGGGGGCAGCAGAAAGGCACCGGCGAGCAGCACGGGAAGGAAGGTGCGGAAGGTGCCCGGACCCCGCGGTGCACGCCGTCCGGCTCCTCGGGTGGCGGCGCCTCCGGAGCCGTGCGGCAGGGTGATCCGCTCGCATCCGGCGTACAGCGCGGCCAGCAGGGCGACGATCCACCAGGAGGTGCGGGCGGCCGGCGGGACGGCGAGGCAGGCGAGGGCGGCGAGTACGGCACAGGCCACGTACACCCGGGCCCACGCCGGAATCGTCGCCATCTCCTGGTCCCCTCCCCCGCTCAGGTTCCGGAGCCTAGGGGCGCGGCGCGGGGGCGGGGGCGGCAACGGCCGAATCCGCGGGCCCGGGGCCCGCGGATTCGCACGTTCGGGTGATAACCGGACGATCTCCCCGACCTGTCCGCGTGTTCGCGGGGTCGGTCGGGACACCAGGAGATCGGACACCACGACGTCGGACTCCGGGAGCCGGAGCCCCGGGGCCCGACACGGTCAGGCACCGGGGCGCGGGGGTGTCCGGAGGTTCAGGACTCCTGCGGGGTGGCGCTGACGTCGTGCTCCGGCACCGTCTGCCCGGAGCGGATCAGGTCGATGCGGCCCATCACCTTCGCCCGCAGGTCGGTCGGAACGTCGTCCTGCCCGCAGCACCGCTTGACCAGCTTCTTCACGGCCTGCTCCAGGCCGTACTTCTCGAGACACGGAGAGCACTCCTCGAAGTGCACCTCGAACTTGGTGCAGTCCGCGTCCGGCATCTCATGGTCGAGGAACTCGTAAAGATGGTCGAGTACCTCACTGCAATCCGTCTCGTGCGGCTCTCCGCAGCTCATGAGCCCGAGCCTTTCGCTTCGTTCGACTCTCCGGCGCCGGCCGGGACCAGCCCGCGGTCACGGGCGTAGTCCTCGAGCATGCCGCGCAGTTGACGGCGGCCCCGGTGCAGCCGGGACATCACCGTGCCGATGGGTGTCCCCATGATGTCCGCGATCTCCTTGTACGCAAAGCCCTCGACGTCCGCGAGATAGACGGCGATGCGGAATTCCTCGGGAATCGCCTGCAGCGCTTCCTTGACGTCCGAGTCGGGCAGGTGGTCGAGCGCCTGCGACTCGGCCGACCGCAGACCGGTCGACATGTGCGACTCGGCCCGCGCGAGCTGCCAGTCCTCGATCTCCTCGGCCGCACTGCGCTGGGGTTCGCGCTGCTTCTTGCGGTACGAGTTGATGAAGGTGTTGGTGAGGATGCGGTACAGCCACGCCTTCAGGTTGGTGCCCTCGCGGAACTGGTGGAAGGACGCGTACGCCTTCGCGTACGTCTCCTGCACCAGGTCCTCGGCGTCGGCCGGGTTCCGCGTCATGCGCAGGGCCGCCGAGTACATCTGGTCGAGGAATTCGAGCGCGTCCCGCTCGAAGCGCGCGGTGCGCTCCGCGGTCGATTCCGCGCCCGTGCCCTGGCCCTCGGGCTGCTCCGCCTGGCCGTGTTCGGTCCCTGCGTCGGTCCCAGTGACCGGACCCACCTCCTCCAGCGATGTGGCGGAACCGAAACCGGTCCCACTCGAATCGGAGGATAGACGAACATCCACACCCGCCGCCGCCCGAACAGGGGCGGCCTTCGACGCGCGCAGCACCGTCCAGTCCAGCTCAGCGCTGCTGCGACTCGGGCAGATGGTCGAACCCATGCGGCGGACTTCCTCTCGTTCGAACGGTTCAGCACGGCGTGCTTCCTGTTCGCGACAACAGCCGACCACCGCGCCGCATTCCCGGCCGCCGCGCGCGTGACGCGCTCCACGCCGGGGGCGGTGAGGGCCCCGTCTACGGCAGTGACGCGCTCCATCGCACGACGCCGTCGGTGACGATCCTCACGGCCTCGTCCTGGTCGAGCGGCGCGCGCCGGGGGACCGCGAAGCCGTGATCGCCGTACGGCACCTCGATCAGTTCGTACGGGCCCTGCGGGAACTCCTCCGGCTTCCCGAAGGGGTCGTTCCCACCCTGGACGACGAGGGTGGGGACGCCGGAGCCGAGGAGTTCCCCGGCGCGGGACCGCTCGGGGCGGCCCGGCGGGTGCAGGGGGAAGCTGAGCGCGAGGACGGCGGCGGCGCCGAGTTCCGTCGCCGTACGGCAGGCGACGCGCGCTCCGGCGCTGCGCCCGCCCGCGATCACGGGGAGCCCGGACCGCGCGACCGTGGGCCACAGGCCCCGCCATCCCGCGTCCAGCGTCTTCGGGGCGGGCGCCACTTTCTTCCCGGCCACCCGCCAGGGCTGCTCGACGAGCGCGACGCTCACCCCGTGGGCGGGCAGCTCCCGCGCCAGCGCCCGCAGGTCCCTGGCCTCGATGCCGCCGCCCGCTCCGTGGCTCACCGCGAGCACGAGCCGGGGGTGCTTCGCCCGGTGCCAGGTGAGGCGGGCGGCACCGGCGTCCGTCTCGACGGCCTGTGGCGCCTCGCCCGCCGCACCCGCGTCCGCCGTGTCCGATCCGATCGCGTTCGAGTTGGTCACGTCAGAAGAGTGTGCCCTCTTCGGGGCCCTCCAGCTCCTTGAGGAGCTCCGGGCCGTTGTTGCGGACGCTGCTGACTGCGGTGGAGACGGGGTAGGCGCGCATCAGGCCGGTGGGCGGCGGGGTGAGCAGCGTGCGCAGCTCGTCGACGTCGGTGCGGGCCGGGTCCAGCCAGGCGTCCCAGCGGTCCGGGGTGAGCATCAGGGGCATCCGGGGGTGGATGTCGGCCAGGGTCCGCGGGCCCTCGGCCGGGGCCGCCGCGAGCGGTGCCGTCTCGGCCTCGGTGGTGATCACGGAACACGTCGCCCACCAGGCCAGCGGGTGCTCGTCGGGGAGCGTCCGGTCCCGCCAGAACTCGTACAGGCCGGCCATCGCGAAGACCGAGCCGTCGGCGGGAAGCACGAAGTACGGCTGTTTGCGCGGGCGCTTCTTCCTGCCCTCGACCTCCAGGTCGCGTTCGGCGGCCCCGGTGACCCACTCGTAGTAGCCGTCGGCGGGGACGATGCAGCGGCGGGTGGTGAAGGCACGGCGGTACGAGGGCTTCTCGTGCACGGTCTCCGCCCGCGCGTTGATCATCCGGGCGCCGCCCTCGGGCGTCTTGGCCCAGGACGGGACGAGTCCCCACTTCAGTCTGCGCAGCTGGCGAACCGGCCTCGGGCTGTCCGCGTCCTTCAGGGGGCGGTCCAGTACGGCGTAGACCTCCTTCGTCGGGGCCACGTTGTAGTCGGGTGCCAGGGTCTCCTCCGGCTCCCACTTCTCGATCTCGAAGACCCCTGCGAGATCCTCGGGCCCACGACTCGCTGCATACCGTCCGCACATACGTGCAACACTGCCAGATTCCGCGACACCCGAGGGAGCCACCGCAGACAATGGACAGCACCGCATCCACTTCGCTGGCCTCACTCTGGGACCAGGTCTCCGGCACCCAGCCGGACCCCGATCTGTGGGTGGTGATAGCCACCCTGGCCGCGGCTCTCGCCGTGATCGTCCCGCACGGCGTCTGGCGCGTCTCCCGCAACACCATCACCATCGCCCACGAGGGCGGTCACGGGCTGGTCGCCCTGCTCACCGGACGCAGCCTCAGCGGGATCAGGCTGCACTCCGACACCAGCGGCCTCACCGTCAGCCGCGGCCGGCCCACCGGCCTCGGCATGATCCTCACCGCCGCCGCGGGCTACACCGCGCCGCCGCTGCTCGGTCTCGGCGGCGCCGCCCTCCTCGGCGCGGGCCGCATCACGCTGCTGCTGTGGCTGGCGACGGCCCTGCTGGTGGCGATGCTGGTGATGATCCGCAACGCGTACGGCGTGCTCACCGTGGTCGTCACCGGCGGGCTGTTCCTGACGGTGTCCTGGCTCGCCGGACCGCAGGTGCAGGCGGCGTTCGCGTACGCCGTGGTGTGGTTCCTGCTGCTCGGCGGGGTCCGGCCGGGCTTCGAGCTCCAGGCCAAGCGCCGCCGCGGCGGCGCCCGTGACTCGGACGCCGACCAGCTCTCCCGCCTCACCCACCTACCGGCGGGCGTCTGGCTCTTCCTCTTCCACGCGGTCTCCCTGTGCTCCCTCCTCACCGGCGCCCACTGGCTCCTCCCCCTCTGACCCCGAACGTCGCCACCGAAAGGGGCGCGGGGAACTGCGCACCCAGCCCCCACACACCCGCACCCGAAAACCCGGCCGCCCAAGCACAACCCCACGGCCACCCCCGAACCCACCGATCACAGCAGCGCCCCCGAAAGGGGCGCGGGGAACTGCGCACCCAGCCCCCACACACCCGCACCCGGCCACCACCCCTCACGACCCCGCCCCCCTCCCCCACCCAGCGGAGCGTTTACGTTCGGGTTCCGCCACTTTTGATCAAGATCTCCGCCCGCCCCCAGCCACTAAAGTGGGGCCCATGACCGCGAACCCCGCCCACACCGCCCTCTGGCCCGCCCCCCACGCGAGCGGAGCCGTCGACGCGACGGTCCACGTGCCCGGGTCGAAGTCGGTCACCAACCGCGCGCTCGTCCTGGCCGCGCTCGCCTCGGAGCCGGGCTGGCTGCGCCGCCCGCTGCGCTCCCGGGACACGCTCCTGATGGCCGGCGCGCTGCGCGCGATGGGCGTCGGTGTCGAGGAGACGGTGGCGTCCAGCTCCACCGTCGCGGCGGGCCCGGACGCCTCGGGCGAGGCCTGGCGGATCATCCCCTCCGGTCTGCGCGGCCCGGCCACGGTGGACGTCGGCAACGCCGGCACCGTGATGCGCTTCCTGCCCCCGGTGGCCGCGCTCGCCGACGGCCCCATCCGCTTCGACGGCGACCCGCGGTCCTACGAGCGCCCGCTGAACGGGGTGATCGACGCGCTGCGCCTGCTCGGCGCGCGGATCGACGACGAGGGCCGCGGCGCGCTGCCGCTGACGGTGCACGGCGGAGGCGCCCTGGACGGCGGCCCGGTGGAGATCGACGCGTCCTCCTCGTCGCAGTTCGTCTCGGCCCTGCTGCTCTCCGGCCCCCGTTTCAACCAGGGTGTCGAGGTCCGTCACATCGGCTCGACGCTCCCCTCCATGCCGCACATCCGGATGACGGTCGACATGCTGCGCGCGGTCGGCGCGCAGGTGGACACCCCGGAGTCGGGCGGCGAGCCGAACGTCTGGCGCGTCACCCCGGGCGCGCTGCTCGGCCGGGACCTGATCATCGAGCCGGACCTGTCGAACGCCCAGCCGTTCCTCGCGGCGGCCCTGGTCACCGGCGGCACGGTCGTCGTACCCGACTGGCCGTCGCGTACCACCCAGCCCGGGGACCGGCTGCGGGAGATCTTCACCGAAATGGGCGGCTCCTGCGAACTGACCGACTTCGGACTGGAGTTCACCGGTTCGGGTGCGATCCACGGGATCGATGTGGACCTGGGCGAGGTCGGCGAGCTGACCCCCGGCATCGCGGCCGTCGCCGCGCTCGCGGACTCCCCCTCCACCCTGCGCGGGGTCTCCCATCTGCGGCTGCACGAGACGGACCGGCTGGCCGCGCTGACCAAGGAGATCAACGAACTCGGCGGCGATGTCACCGAGACCGCCGACGGCCTGCACATCCGCCCGCGCCGGCTGCACGGCGGCGTCTTCCACACGTACGACGACCACCGCATGGCCACCGCCGGCGCGATCATCGGACTGGCGGTGGAGGGCGTGCAGATCGAGAACGTGGCGACCACCGCGAAGACGCTGCCGGACTTCCCCGACCTGTGGACCGGAATGCTCGGGGACGACGGAACTCCCGGGAACTGACGGGCGGACCGGGATCATGCGCCGCTACGGCAAGCACACCGACGAGGACGACATCCGCAGCCGCCCCAACCGCAAGGGCAACCGGCCGCGTACGAACATCCGGCCCAAGCACGAGGACGCGGCGGAGGGCATGGTCCTCACCGTGGACCGGGGCCGCCTGACCTGCCTCGTCGAGGACCGCACGGTCATGGCGATGAAGGCCCGGGAGCTGGGCCGCAAGGCGGCGATCGTCGGCGACCGCGTCGCCCTCGTCGGCGACCTGTCCGGCGCGAAGGACACCCTCGCCCGCATCGTCCGGATCGAGCCGCGGACCTCGGTGCTGCGCCGGACGGCCGACGACGACGATCCCTACGAGCGCGTGGTGGTCGCCAACGCCGACCAGCTCGCCATCGTCACGGCCCTCGCCGACCCCGAGCCCCGGCCGCGGCTGATCGACCGCTGTCTCGTCGCCGCGTACGACGGCGGCCTGGAACCGCTGCTGGTGCTCACCAAGTCCGACCTCTCCCCGCCCGACGAACTCCTTGAGATGTACGGCGCGTTGGGCGTGCCCTATGTCGTGACCAGCCGCGAGGAGCTGGAGGCCGGCACGGCGGTGGAGCGGGTGCGCAAGCAACTGGACGGCAAGATCACGGCGTTCGTCGGACACTCCGGCGTCGGCAAGACGACCCTCGTCAACGCGCTGGTCTCGCTGGAGCGACGGCGCAGCACCGGCCATGTCAACGCGGTGACGGGCCGCGGCCGGCACACCACGACCTCGGCGCGCGCGATCCCGCTGCCCGGCAGTGAGGGCTGGGTCATCGACACCCCGGGCGTCCGCTCCTTCGGACTGCATCACGTGGACCCCTCCCGGGTCATCCACGCCTTCCCCGACCTCGAACCCGGCACGGAGGGGTGTCCGCGCGCGTGCAGTCACGACGAACCGGACTGCGCCCTGGACCAGTGGGTGGCCGACGGTCACGCGGACCCGGCCCGGCTCTACTCGCTGCGCCGGCTGCTGGCGACGCGCGAACGCCGGGATGGCGACTGATCCCCGTACGCCCAGGTGTGTCCCCTCCCGCGGGGCGATCGAGGTTCCGTTCGTGACCTCCGCGTTGTTTGCGTCCACGGCAGCCCGGTAAATGCATAATCGCACCCAGCGCCCTCGGGACCGCTGGCCTGATCCGAGCCAGACGGAGCAGTCGACGTGCGGACGCGGGAGGACAAGACATGGCGTGGCTGCTGGTCGTTGTGGCAGGAGTGCTCGAAACCGGTTTCGCCGTCTGCCTGAAGCTCTCGCACGGCTTCACCAGACTCTGGCCGACGGTGGCCTTCGCCACCTTCGCGCTGGGCAGCTTCGGCCTGCTGACCCTCTCCCTCAAGAAGCTCGACGTCGGCCCGGCGTACGCGGTGTGGACGGGCATCGGCGCGGCGGGCACGGCGATCTACGGAATGATCTTCCTCGGCGATCTGGTGTCGACCCTGAAGATCGTCTCGATCAGCTTCGTCATCATCGGCGTCATCGGCCTGCAGCTCTCGGGCTCGGCCCACTGACCCGCCCGTCCCCGCGGTCACGGACCCGGCAGGGACACGCGCCGGCCGCGCCGGGAAGCGGCCGGCGCCCGCCGGTGCCTGACGGGACGTCACCGCCATTGCCGGGGCAGCAGCGCGCCGCGCACGAGGTCCGTGACGCCGCCCTCTCCCGGCGGGGCCGCCACGCAGGAGAGCGCCAGCCGCGCGACGAGTTCGCAGGACCCGGCGAGCTCGACGGCGTCGGCCCGGGTCGTGCCGGGACCGGCGAGCGCCGCGACGGACCGGTCCCGTACGAGGGCGACGAAGTCGGTGGGTGACGGCAGCGGCCCGTCGGCCCGCCGTTGCGCGGGCACCGCGGACGAGGACGGCACCGCCGAGAGGGTCGGCGAGGGCAGCCGCTCGCTCCAGCACCCCGTGAGCATCGCCCGTACCAGCGCGTTGCCGCGGGCCGCCGACGTGGTCCACTCGGCGGTCGCGACCAGCCGGTCGCGCGCGTCCGCGTGGGCGGCCAGCGCGCGTTCGACCCCGGCCAGATAGCCGTCGGCCTCCCGCCGCACGAGCGCTCGCGCGAGACCTTCCTTGCTGCCGAACTCGTTGTAGAGCGTCTGCCGGGACACTCCGGCCACGGCCGCGACGTCGACCATCCGCACCGTGGACCACGGCCGACGGGCGAGCGCCGTCTGAGCGGCGTCCAGAAGGGATTCCCGCGCTGCAGGCATCATTCGCCTCCCTGGGGCGAGCGGGCGGCACTGCAGCTCAGATTTGACGCGTGCACGCGCACTGTCAAGGGTTCGCGGCGGCGCCGGAGGGCGTACGTGGGCGGTCGCGCGCCGCGATGATCGCCGGGCCGCGTGGCCCGCCCGGCGCGGCCCCTTTGTTCGCCGGGCCGTATGGATGTGGCCCGAGGGACCCATATACGGTGCAGTCATGCCCGACTACCGCGATGACCTGCGCCTGGCCCACGTCCTGGCGGACGCCGCCGACGCCGCGACGATGGACCGGTTCAAGGCGCTCGACCTGAAGGTCGAGACCAAGCCGGACATGACGCCGGTGAGCGAGGCGGACAAGGCCGCCGAGGAGCTGATCCGCGGTCATCTCCAGCGCGCCCGGCCGCGCGACGCGGTTCTCGGCGAGGAGTACGGCATCGAGGGCACGGGCCCGCGCCGCTGGGTGATCGACCCGATCGACGGCACCAAGAACTACGTCCGCGGCGTCCCCGTCTGGGCCACGCTGATCTCCCTGATGGAAGCGGCCGAGGGCGGCTACCAGCCGGTCGTCGGGGTCGTCTCCGCACCGGCGCTCGGCCGCCGCTGGTGGGCGGCGAAGGGGCACGGCGCGTTCACCGGCCGCAGCCTCTCCTCGGCCTCGCGCCTGCGCGTCTCCCAGGTCTCCCGGATGGCCGACGCCTCCTTCGCGTACTCCTCGCTCTCCGGCTGGGAGGACCAGGGCCGCCTGGACGGCTTCCTGGACCTGACGAAGGCGGTCTGGCGCACCCGCGGGTACGGCGACTTCTGGCCGTACATGATGGTCGCGGAGGGCTCGGTGGACATCTGCGCGGAGCCGGAGCTGTCGCTCTGGGACATGGCGGCGAACGCGATCGTGGTGACCGAGGCGGGCGGCTCCTTCACCGGCCTCGACGGCCGCCCGGGCCCGCACAGCGGCAACGCGGCCGCGTCGAACGGCATCCTCCACGACGAGATGCTGGGGTATCTGAACCAGCGCTACTGAGCCGACCGCCGCCACCGGATCGGCGGCCCGCGCACCCGGCCGGCGCCGGAACCGGTGGTGACCAGGGCGCCCCGGACCGGATCTGCCGCCGGAGACACCGGAGTGCCCCCGGGGATGACCTGGGGTTGCTGAGTAACCCCCGGGCGCCCCCGATCTCACCGCACGCGCCCCCTTGTTGACCGTCCCTTTAACTGCGACTCTGAGAGTCCCCCCACTTGTGAACTTGTGAATCCAGTCGCAAGGTCGACGGATTCGTAGGAGGTGGCTCCTTCCATGCTCGTCCGCGACGCCATGAGCACGGTGGTCCTCACCATCGGCCCGGCCCACACCCTCCGCCAGGCGGCCCGCCTGATGTCCGCTCGCCGCGTCGGCGCGGCCGTCGTCCTCGACGAGGACGCCGGCGGCCTCGGCATCCTCACCGAACGCGACATCCTCAACTCGCTCGCCCTCGGCCAGGACCCCGACGCCGAGACCGCCGACACCCACACCACCACCGAGGTCGTCTTCGCCGCCCCCGTCTGGACCCTGGAGGAGGCTGCGGCGGCGATGTCGCACGGGGGCTTCCGTCATCTGATCGTGCTCGACGGCAGCGGTCCCGTCGGCATCGTCTCGGTGCGCGACATCATCCGCTGCTGGGCACCGGCCCGGCAGCGCGTACCGGCCTGAGCGGGTCCCGCGCCCACGCCCGCGGGCCGGGCCCCCTCGTCGTCCGAGGAGGTCCGGCCCGTCGTCGTCGGCAAGCGGTCCAGTGCTGGTGATCAGCCGCGCAGGGCCTGGACCGCGGCCTCCAGCCGCTTGCCGAAGTCTCCGTCGGCCTGACGGAAGTTGTGGATCGCGCGTTCGGCGATCTCGTCACGGGAGACCTTGGCGATGAAGCCCGCCAGGTTCTCGACGAGCCGGCCCCGCTCGTCCTCGGACATCAGCCGGTAGAGGTCACCGGCCTGCACGAAGTCGTCGTCCTCGGCGTGGACCGGCGCCTCGTGGCTGCCGGTGCCCGCCGTGAAGCCGGCGGTCGGCCGCCACAGCGGCCGGTCCGTCTGGAACGGGCCGCCGAAGCTGTTCGGCTCGTAGTTCTTGGCGCCGCCGTGCCGGCCGTCGTACAGGGCTCCGTCACGCGCGTGGGTCCGCGCCTCGGTGGCGCGCGGCCGGTTCACCGGCAGATGGTCCGCGTTGACGCCGACGCGGTAGCGGTGCGCGTCACCGTAGGCGAAGAGGCGCCCCTGGAGCATCTTGTCGGGCGAGGGGCCGATGCCCGGCACGAAGTGGGCGGGCGAGAAGATCGACTGCTCCACCTCGGCGAAGACGTTCTCCGGGTTGCGGTTGAGCTCCAGCCTGCCGATCTCGATCGGCGGGTAGTCCTCGTGCGGCCAGACCTTGGTGAGGTCGAACGGGTTGAAGCGGTACTGTGCCGCCTCGTCCGCGGGCATGACCTGGATCTGCACGGTCCAGGACGGGAAGTCGCCGCGCTCGATGGCCTCGCGCAGGTCGCGCTGGTGGGAGTCGGGGTCGACACCGGAGAGCCGCACGGCCTCCTCGGTCGTCAGGTTCTTGATCCCCTGGTCGGTCTTGAAGTGGTACTTGACCCAGAAGACCTCGCCGGCCTCGTTGTTCCACTGATAGGTGTGCGATCCGTACCCGTTGAGGTGGCGGTAGGAAGCCGGGATGCCGCGGTCGCCGAAGAGCCAGGTCACCTGGTGGGTCGACTCCGGGGACAGCCCCCAGAAGTCCCACACGTTGTCGGCCTCCTGCGAACCGGTGTACGGGTCGCGCTTCTGCGTGTGGATGAAGTCGGGGAACTTGATGGCGTCCTTGATGAAGAACACCGGGGTGTTGTTGCCGACGAGGTCGTAGTTGCCCTCCTCGGTGTAGAACTTCAGCGCGAAACCGCGGGGGTCACGGACCGCGTCCGCGGAACCGAGGTTCCCGGCCACCGTGGAGAACCGAAGAAACGTCTCGGTCTGCTTGCCGACCTCGGAGAGGAACTTCGCGCGCGTCCAGCGTGACACGTCACGGGTGAGCGTGAAGGTGCCGTACGCGGCCGCGCCGCGGGCGTGCACGACGCGCTCCGGGATGCGCTCGCGGTTGAAGTGCGCGAGCTTCTCCAGCAGCAGCTGGTCCTGGACGAGCACAGGGCCGCCGACGCCCGCGGTCTCGCTGTTCTGGTTGTCGGCCACCGGCGCGCCGGCCTCCGTCGTAAGCGGTCCCTGCGTCACGTGCGCCTCCTGCGTGTCGTTCCTGTCCGGACCTGCTCCCCGGCCACTGTCGAACTCGATCCTACAATGGACAATGTCTAAGTCAAATAGCCTTCCAAAGTCACACTCGTTCGGGATCTGGTCGCCCTGCTGTTACGCTGGTCCGCATGAGTGACCTGCTGGAACGCCTGCGCGGACGCGGCTGGCGCATGACCGCACAGCGGCGCGTGGTGGCCGAGGTGCTCGACGGTGATCACGTCCACCTGACGGCCGACGAGGTGCACGCCCGCGCCGTCACCAAGCTGCCGGAGATCTCCCGGGCGACCGTCTACAACACGCTGGGTGAGCTGGTCTCGCTCGGCGAGGTGCTGGAAGTCGCCACGGACAAGCGCGCCAAGCGCTACGACCCGAACGCGCACCGCCCGCACCACCACCTGGTCTGCGCCCGGTGCGGCGCGATCCGCGACGTCCACCCGGGCGGCGACCCGCTGGCGGACCTCCCGGACTCCGAGCGCTTCGGCTTCGCGGTCGCGGACGTCGAGGTGACCTACCGCGGCGTGTGCCCGGACTGCGCGGCGGCCTGACCGCCCCGCCCCACGCACACCGGAGCCCCGGCCCCCGAGAGGGTGGCCGGGGTTCTTTCACCGTCGCGCGGTGCCGGGAAACACTCAAGGCCCGGATCCGAAGATCCGGGCCTTGAGTCTTGAGTAGCGGGGACAGGATTTGAACCTGCGACCTCTGGGTTATGAGCCCAGCGAGCTACCGAGCTGCTCCACCCCGCGTCGTTGAACTGAACGTTACGTCACCTGGGTGGACCAGCGCAAATCCCTTTCCGCCCCGGCCCGGGACCGACGCCTCCGGCGCGCGTCGAGACCTCCCGCGGCCGCCCGAACCGGCCGCCGCGGACCGGCCGCGCAGGACGCCGGCCCGCCCGGTACGCCGGCCCGCGTGGCGTTCGAGGACGAGGCCGGCCGGCCCAACGGCGTTCCGGACGCGAACCCCGGGCACGGGCCCCGGAAACGGACGGCCCCGGACACGGGCCCGGGACGCCGGCCGCTACCGCCAGGCACAGGCCGGAGGCCCGCTCCCGGACGGGGTCGGGGCGCGCGATCCCCAGGTACAGCACACGCGTCCCGGGCACACGGAGCACCGATCACGGCCGGAGGCCGAGCACACGCCTCCGGGCGCGGCCGGAGGCCAAGCACACAACGCCCCGGGTGCAGCCGAAGTCCGGGCGGGCGACACCCTCCGGTACGGCCCCCGTCACGCCGACAGTTCCTCCCGCAACGCGTCCCGCAACCGAGCCGCCCGTTCCGACACCTCCGCCGGTCCCAGTGAGACCGCCCGGTCCGCCCACCGCTGCCCCTCGGCCAGCTCACCCCGCCGCGCGCACACCAGGGCCAGCCGCAACGCCGCCCGGCCGTGCCCCGCGTCGGCCGCGCGGGCCCACCACAGCGCGGCCTCCGGCTCGCTCCCCTCGCGGGCGAGCAGCAGCCCGAGGTTGAACGCACCGTTCCGTGACCCGGCCTCCGCGGCCTCGCGGTACCACCGCGCCGCGTCGACCACGTCCCCCCGTGCCGCCGCGAGCATCCCCACCCGGACCTGCGCCCGCCGGTGCCCCTGGGTCGCCGCCCGCTCGTACCACTCCTCGCACTCGCTCTTCTCGTGCGCGGGCTCCCCCAGTTCGTGCGCGGGGGCCGGCGGCCGGCGCGCGTCGAGCACCGAGGCCAGCCGGTAGGCGGCCTCCGCGCTGCCGCCTCCCGCCGCGCGGCGCAGGTGGCGTTCCGCGGCCGCCTCGTCCCCGTCCCGCAGCCGTGCGATGCCGACCTGGAGCGCGGCCTCCGTGTGCCCGTCCGCGGCGGCGCGCTCGTACCAGCGCAGCGCCGCGGCGTCGTCGGCCGCGGTGCCCCGCCCGGCGTGCAGGATCCCGAGATTGAACGCGGCGTCGACACTGCCCGCCTCGGCCGCCTTGGAGAACCACGGCTCCGCGCCGGACGCGTCCCCGACCTGGAGCAGCAGGACCGCGAGGGCGTTGGCCGCCTCGCGGTGTCCGGCGTACGCGGCCTGCCGGTACCACTGCTCGGCCTGCGCGGTCCTGCCCTGTTCCGCGCAGAGCAGGGCGAGGTTGTAGGCGCCGTTGGTGTCGCCCGCGTCCATCGCGGCCCGGTACCACCGCTCGGCGGTCTGGGTCTCGCCGCGCTCGGCGTGCAGCGCGCCGAGCGCGTTCGCGGCGTTGCCGTCGCCCTCCTGGGCGGCGCGCAGCCACCACACGGCGGCGCTCTCGGTGTCGCCGGCGTCCCGCAGCAGGAATCCGAGCGCGCAGGCGGCCCGCGCCTCGCCGTCCTTGGCGGACGTCAGATACCAGCGGCCGGCCTCCTTGAGCTCGCCGCGCTTCTCCAGGATGGCCCCGAGGTGCAGCGCGGCCCGCCGGTGCCCGCGCGCGGCGGCCTGCCGGTACCACTGCTCGGCCTCCTCGCCCGCGGCCCCGATGACGCCCAGCACGCCGCTGACACCGTTGACACCGTTGTCCGAGACCCTTTCGCCCGCGTCCACGGCTTTGCGGTCGAGGGTGCGCGCCAGCCGGTACGCCGCCTCGCGGTGTCCGCGCTCGGCGGCCGCCCGCATCCACTGCTCGGCGCCGACGTCACCGCGGTGCTCCAGCAGGTCGGCGAGCGCGTACGCCCCGAGGGCGTGGCCCTGCTCGGCGGACTGGCGCAGCCAGTACTCGGCGGCGGGCTCGTCGCCGCGCTCGCGGTGGTAGCGGCCGAGGGCGTGCGCGGCGGCCGCGGAGCCGGCGACGGCGGCGATCCGCCACCATCCCGCCGCGTCCTCGGTGTAGCCGCGCTGGTGCAGGAGGACACCCAGGTTGTTGGCGGCGGCGCGGTCACCCGCGGCGGTGGCGGCGCGCAGCTGGGGCTCGGCCGCGTCGAGGTCGCCGCGGCGCAGCAGCATCGCGCCGAGGACGCTCATCGCCTCGACGTCGCCGGATTCGGCGGCGAGCCGCTGCCGTGCCTCCTCCGCAGCCTCGCCGGTTTCGTCCCGGTCCGAAGGCTGCACAAAACGCCCTGTCTCCAACAGAGTTGCCTTGTCCCCCATAACGTCCATCGTCGCACCACCTGCAACCTGGCCACACCCGGTATACCGCAGTCAGTGAGGTCACTTCAGCGTTTTGTCGACATGCCCACAGAGAGACAAGTGAAACACAAAATCCCCAACTCCCCACGGATGGCGGAGCCTTCGCGCGTGTCGCCGAGCGGTGCCGGTACGCACCCGCGCATCGAAGGCGCGTGACCTGGGCGCGCACCCGGTACGGGCCCGCGGACGACCGGGGCCACGACGTGCGCGAGCGCACACGACGAAGGCCCGGATCCTTGAGGATCCGGGCCTTCGTCGTGCAGTAGCGGGGACAGGATTTGAACCTGCGACCTCTGGGTTATGAGCCCAGCGAGCTACCGAGCTGCTCCACCCCGCGCCGTTGTGTGTCAACCGTACCACGGCGCGGAGGGGACTCCGCTCAGCCGCCGCCCGCGCTCCCGTCGCCACTGGGAGTGGCGCCGGGGCTGTCACCAGGGCTGCTGCTCTCGCCGCCGCCCTGGTCGCTGCTCTTGTCGGCGTTCTTGTCGGCCTTGTCGCTGCTCTTGTCGCTGCTCTTGCTGCCGCCGCTGCCGTCGGGCTTCCCGGCCGCGGACTGGGCGTCCTCCGCCCGCTGCAGAGCGTCCTGAAGGTCCTTCTGCGCCTGGCCGTACGCCGTCCAGTCCCCCTTCTTGAGGGCCTCCTGGCCTTCGGTGAAGGCCTTCTGGGCGTCGTCGAGCGCCTGCCGGACCGTCGGGTTGCTCGACGTGGGCGGCTTCGTGGTGCCCGTGTCACTCGGCGGGGTGGTCGTGACGTCCGCCCCGAACACCTTGTTGAGCGCCTGGTCGAGCGTGTCCTCGAAGGCGGTGTTGCCTCCGTAGGTCACCAGCACCTTGCGCAGCAGCGGGTACTTGAGTCCACCACCCCGTACGTAGACGGGCTCCACGTAGAGCAGTCCTCCGTCGAGCGGGATCGTCAGCAGGTTGCCGTACTCGACCTCCGAGGCTCCGCCGCTGAGAAGTCTGATGGACTCGGCGATGGTCTGTTCGGAGTTGAACTGGCTCTGGACCTGTTTGGGCCCGTCGACGGGTTCGCTCGTCGGCAGTTTCAGGATTCTGATCTTGCCGTAGTCGCCGGTGCCCGCCTCCGCGTTGACCGACATGAAGGCGCTCAGGTTGTCCCGGCCGTTCGGGGTGAACGTCGTCGTCAGCGAGAACGCCTGTGCCTGCTGGTCGGGCATCTTCATGCTCAGGTAGTACGGCGGCACCGCGTTGCCCGACTTGTTGGTCGGGTCGTCGGGGACCTGCCACACCTCGCTGCCGCTGAGGAACGTCTGCGCGTCCTTCACGTGGTACCGGGTGAGCAGTTCGCGCTGGACCTTGAACAGGTCCTGCGGGTACCGGAGATGGGCCATCAGCGAGGGCGAGATGTCGTCCTTCGACTGCACCGTGTGCGGGAACGCCTTCATCCAGGTCTTGAGGACCGGGTCCTTGGTGTCCCACTGGTAGAGCTTGACGTCGCCGGTGTACGCGTCGACGGTCGCCTTCACCGAGTTGCGGATGTAGTTGACCTGGTTCTGCTGGGCCACCACCGCGCGCTGGTTGTTGGCCGCCGTGAGCGAGTCGGCCGTCGTGTCACCGAGGGTGGTGCGCGAGGCGTACGGATAGCCGTTGGTCGTGGTGTAGGCGTCGACGATCCACTGGATCCTGCCGTCGACCACGGCCGGGTAGGCGTCGCCGTCGATGGTCAGCCAGGGCGCCACCGCCTCGACCCGGTCCTTGGGGGTGCGGTTGTAGAGGATCCGGGAACCCTCGCCGATCGCGCCCGAGTAGAGGATCTGCGGCTCGCCGAACGCCACCGCGTACGCGGCCCGGTTGACCGGACTGGAGAGGCTGACGCCGCTGCCGCCCTGGTAGCTGGTCGTCTTCTCGCCGCTGTCGTCGGAGTAGTCGATCTCCTTCTGGGGACCGCCGACGATGGAGTACTGGGTGGTCTTCTCGCCGTAGTAGACGCGCTGCTCGTACGTCCCGAGGTCGCCCTTGGACGGCAGGTCGGACTCCGTGAAGACCGGCCGGCCGCCGGCGGTGGCCGTGGTCCCCTTGGCGGCGACCACACCGTAGCCGTGCGTGTAGCGGAAGTGGTCGTTGATCCAGTTGTTCTTCGGGATGCCGTTGAGGTTCAGCTCACGCAGACCGATGACCGTGTCCTGGTCCTTGCCGTCCTTGGTGTACCGGTCGACATCCAGGTTGGTCGGGAACGCGTAGTAGTTCCTCATCTGCTGCAGCTGCTGGAACGTCGGCGAGACGATGTTCGGGTCCATGATGCGGATGCTCGCCGTGCTGTCGGCGTCGTCGCGCAGCTTGGTCTTGTCCTTGGTGTCGCTCGTCCCCTGGTACTCCGAGACCTTGGTGCCGTCGATGCCGTAGGCCTCGCGCGTCGCCTTCAGGTTCTTCTCGACGTACGGCGCTTCCTTGGCCTGCTCGTTCGGCTGGACCTGGAACTTCTGGACGATCGCCGGGTACAGGCCGCCGATGAGGATCGCGGAGAGCACCATCAGACCGAAGCCGATCACGGGCAGCTGCCAGGTGCGCCGCCACAGGGTGGCGAAGAACAGCAGCGCGCAGATGACGGCGATGCAGAAGAGGATCGTCTTGGCGGGCAGGTAGGCGTTCGCGTCGACGTACCTGAGGCCGGTCCAGTTGCCGGTCGCCTTGAAGTCGCTGGACTTCACGGCGAGTCCGTACCGGTCGAGCCAGTAGGCGACCGCCTTCAGCGCGACGAAGACACCGAGGAGCACCGAGAGGTGGCCGGTGGCCGCGGCCGTGGCACGCGCCCCCGGGCTGGTGATCCGCAGCCCTCCGTAGAGGTAGTGGGTGAGCGCGGCGGCGATCAGCGACAGCACGGCGGCGGCGAAGCCGAAGCCGAGCAGGAACCGGTACCAGGGCAGGTCGAAGGCGTAGAAGGAGACGTCGAGGTGGAACTGGGGGTCCTTCTGGTCGAAGGGGACCCCGTTCACCCACATCAGCCAGGTGCGCCACTGGCCGGACGCGGACGCGCCTGCGATCAGCCCCACCAGGGCGGTGACGCCGAACAGCAGCCACCTCTTGTAGGGCGCGATGCCCATGCGGTACCGGTCGAGGCTCTGCTGCTCCATCGACATGGCGCTCAGGGGCGGCCGCAGCCGGTGCGCCAGCCAGATGTTCACCCCCACCGCGGCCGCCATGAGCAGGCCGAAGACGAAGAAGAGTCCGATCTTGGTCCACAGGGTCGTCGTGAAGACGGACGAGTAGTGGACCGACCGGTACCAGAGCCAGTCCGTCCAGAACCCCGCGAACATGACGAACGCCATGGCCAGTACGGCCAGCACGCCCAGTGTCATGAGCAGGGTCCGGACACGCCGGGAGGGTCGGCCCACTCTCATCCGTGGCCCCGTCGGGCCTCCGCCACGGTCCGGCATCTGGAAAGCCAAGGTGCGCACCTCGAAGTCGCTGTTGATCCGTCAGGCCCCCGTGAACGCGGACCATCCATCAGGCTCCGTGATCGGGGAGCCTCACCTATGCAACTTACTCACGCTTTACTCGGTTCCCGTTTCCGGGTACCAACGAGGCAGGATTGTGACCATGTCCAACACTCCCATGGCAGCGAACCCGCTCACCCGGGCCGTACTCGAGATCGACGAGTACGCCTCAGGCCTCGGCTGGGACCAGCCCGCTCGCCTCTTCGCCCTCGTAGACACCGCGCGACTGCGCACCCAGGAACCCGGCCTCGCGGCCCAGCTCGGTCTGCAGGACGAGCCCGACAGCACCGCCCTCACCCCGGTCGAGCAGGAGGAGATCCCTGCCGGCAAGCCGCTGGACGAGTTCCTCGGCACCATCGCCTGGCCCGACGCCGTGGTCGGCTGCGCGTTGACGGTGGAGCGGCTGATGCTGCCGCCTTCGGCGGAGGCCTCCGTTCCGGAGGGGCTGAGCGACAAGAAGCTCGCGAAGTGGGTCGCCGAGCACCCCGACCGCCAGGAGGTGCGCATGACGGTCGGCGTCCTGCGCGACGGGACGCGGGACTCGGCGGTGCGGCTGCGCGAGAAGGACACGCCGACGGAGGTGCTGACGGGGTCCGGTCTGGTGCCGGGGCTCGCCGAGGCGCTGACGGCGACGTTCGCGGAGTAGGCGCCGGGCCGCTCCGCGGTGCGGACGGTCCGCCCTACTTGACCGTGCACTTCGGCAGGTCGGCCGTCCTGCCGGACCTGATGTCCTTGAGGGCGCTCATCGCGTCGTCGATGGTGTTGACCTTGACGAGCGTGAGCCCCTTGGGGGTGTCCTTCGCGGCGTCCGCGCAATTGTCCTTGGGCGTCAGGAAGTACTGGGCGCCCTTCTCCCGCGCGCCGACCGTCTTCATCTCGATGCCGCCGATCGGGCCGACGGTGCCGTTGTCGGCGATGGTGCCGGTGCCGGCCACGAACTTGCCGCCGGTAAGGTTCTCCGGGGTCAGTTTGTCCACGATGCCGAGTGCGAACATCAGGCCGGCGCTCGGTCCGCCGACGTCGGCGAGCTTGATGTCGATGTCGAACGGGTACGTGTGGTCCGTTCCCGCCGAGATGCCGACGATGGCGCGGGCCGCGCCCTTGTCGGCGGACTTCGCCGTGGTGATCGTGACGTCCTGGGTCCGTGTCGCCGTCTTCTTCGCCTTCTCGGCGGCGGCCTGCTCCTTGGCGGGCACGACCGTGAAGACGACCTTCTCGCCGGGCTTGTGGCGGGTGACCAGCTTCGCGACGTCGTCGGGTGCCTTGACCGCCGTGCCGTCGACCTTCTTGATCACGTCTCCGGCGTGCAGGCGCCCCTCGGCCGGCGAATCCTTGACGACCGTGGAGACGATCACCCAGGACTTCACCGGGATGTTCAGCTCCTCCAGGGCGGCGACCTTGGCGCTCTCCTGGGACTGACTGAACTCCTCGGCGTTCTCCTGGGTCGACTGCTCCTCGGTCTTGCCGTCCGGGTACAGCGTGTCGTGCGGGACGACCTTGCTGTCGTGCGCCAGCCAGCCGTAGACGGCCTCGACGAGGTTCATCCGATAGTCGGCACTGGTCACCCGGACGGTGGTCATGTTCAGGTGCCCGGTGGTCGGGTACGTCTTGTGCCCGGAGATCTGCAGCACCGGCTCGCCGCCGTGATCGCCCAGGGTGTTCACCGTCGGTCCCGGGGACATCTCCGCGTACGGCACGGGGATGAACACTCCCGCGCACAGGAGCGCGATCAGGATCAGAGTGGAGGCGAGCATCGTCGCGGTGCGGCGTGGCATGAGTCGACACTACGGGACGGTGCTGTCAGCGCACCGTCGGGGCCGTCCGTACGGGGTCCCCGGCCGCGCGGGGGCTGCGCGGGCCTCAGACGGCGTCGGAGGGTGACTTCTCCAGCGTGTCGGACCGGGACGTGACCGCGTCGGGCCGCTCCATGGCGGCGCGGAAGCGGGCGTAGCCCTCCAGCTCCACGCCGTCTCCGGCCGTCTTGCGATTCCGGCCGGCCCAGCTTCCCCACAGTCCGGCACCGATCGCGGCCGACAGCGGAATCAGCAACCAGGCGAGCGACGCCATGCCGACCTCCCAACCCCAACGAACCACCGCAACTGACTGATCAGCAGATTAACCATTCGCAGGCTTAACGCTCACGCCAGGGGGTCGGTTACGCAACCCGAGCAAGCTCCGCGGGCCGGTGTGCTCCTTCCGTGGGCGGGCCGGGCCCTCCACGGGGGCTTCGCGAGCCCTTCCCGGTCGCCTCCAGGGCGCTCCCCGGCGTTCCCCGGGGGGTCGTCCCTGCTCCGGGCACGGCCCTCAGCAGGCGCCGACCCATTCCTCCGTGCCGTCGGAGAACTTCTGGTGCTTCCAGATCGGCACCTCGTGCTTGAGGTCGTCGATCAGTCTGCGGCACGCCTCGAAGGCCTCGCCGCGATGCGGGCACGCCACGGCGACGACGACGGCGAGATCCCCCACCGCCAGGTCTCCGACGCGGTGCACGGCGGCCAGCGCCCGTACCGGGAACTCGGCGACGACCTTCTCGGCGATCCTGCGGATCTCCGCCTCGGCGGACGGATGGCTCGCATACCCCAGTCCGGCGACGTCCGCGCCGCCGTCGTGGTCGCGCACGGTCCCCACGAACAGCGCGGTCCCGCCGGCGGCGTCGTCGCCGACGGCCCGGAAGACCTCGTCCAGGGAGAGCGGTTCGTCCCGCACCGCCACCAGCCGGATGGGGTCCTGTCCGGCCCGTTCTCCGGGATGTTCAAAGGAAGACACCATGTGCCCATCGTGCCGTACGCCCGCGACACCGAGGAATACGTGTTTTCCCCGGCACCGGGACGTGTCCCTTTGGAGCGTCCTACAGGTGGGCCGTCACAGAGGGAGGCGTCCTACAGGTGGGCCGTCACGGGGGAGGCCTCCTCCTGGAGGTGGAGCGCCCCGCCCGTGATCAGATCCTGCGCCGGGCCTTCCGTGCCCGGCGCACGATCGCCGCCGTGCCGAGCAGCGCCACCGTCGCTCCGGCGGCTCCCGCGGCCGTCGCGTCCTTGCGGCCCAGCCGCCGCCCGGCCACCGTGTGCCGTCCGGCGACCTCCTCCAGCAGCTCGGCGAGCACCTCCTCGTTGGTCCACCGCGGCCGCCACCCGGCGTCGTGCAGCCGGCTGCCGCTCACCACCCAGGGGTACATCGTGTAGGCGAGGTCCCCGGCGGGTGACGGGGTGAGCCCGATCCGGTGGAGCCGCGCCGCGGCGCCCAGGGCGACGGCGGACGGCAGCTCCATACGCCGGATCCCGCTGAGCTCCTCGACCTCCTCCTGCTCCAGCCACCCGTCGCACCCGACGGCCAGTTCCCCCTCGACCTTCTCCAGCACGGCGTGTTCCAGGGCGCTGCACAGGTCCTCGATGTGACAGAACTGCCACGCGGGCCGGGAACCCGCCACCACGAGAAGCCGCGGCGACTCGAAATACCTGGTCAGCGCCGTGTCGGTGCCGCCACCGACCAGCACTCCGGGGCGTACGACGGTGACGTTGAGCCCGGGGTGCGCGCGGGGCGCCCGCCGCGCGAGCCGTTCGATCTCCAGCAGGTCGCCGACCCCGGTCGCCTCGGCGGTCGCCCGCAGCTCGGCGTCCTCGGAGAGCGGCAGCTCGTTGTCCGGGAGCGCGCCGTAGACCATCGCGGAGGTGCACAGCACGACCCGGTGCACCCCGGCGGCGGCCGCCGCCGTCAGCACGGTCTGGGTGCCGCGGACGTTGTAGGCCGTACGGGCGGCCGCGTCCGTCTCCAGGTCGAGGTCGAGTGCGAGATGCACCACCACGTCCGCTCCGCGCAGCTTCTCGGCGATCGCCGGATCCCGCACGTCGAGGATGTACCACTGGGCGGCCGCGCACTCGCCACGGCGCTCGTCCAGGGCGATGACCTGCTTGATCTCCTCACTGGCGGTGAGCCGCTCGGTGAGCATCGCGCCCACGCCGGACGCGGCTCCGGTGACCGCGACGACGGGCCCGCGCGGGAGCGGGCTGGTTGAGTGGTTTCGCGCTGCGCGAACCTGTGGATCTGGGGAACTCACCGGGCGTCTCCAGCGGTTGTCTTCAGTAATGGACGCGCGTGACGCGTCCCTACCAGGTGGCATCCATCCTGCCGCAGGCCAAGAGTCGGCGAAGCACCGAGGCCCGATCGGGTCGTGGTGTCTACGCTGGGTGGTGTTGTCGGGCAGCCGCCGTCGGACCGAACCGGCGGCCCTAACCAGCCGAGGAACCCCGTGAGTGACACCCCATTCGGATTCGGCCTTCCGCCGGAGGAGCCGGAGAACGGCGACGAGGGCAAGAAGAAGGACCAGCAGAGCGGTGGTGGTCAGGGACCGTTCGGTTTCGGGCTGCCCGGAGCCGGCGGCCCCGGCGCCGACAATCCGCTCGCAGCCATGTTCGGGTCCATGAACCCCAACGACCTGGGCGCCGCGTTCCAGCAGCTGGGCCAGATGCTCTCGTACGAGGGCGGCCCGGTGAACTGGGACATGGCCAAGCAGATCGCCCGCCAGACGGTCTCCCAGGGCACTTCCGACGGCACCAAGGACGAGAGTGTCGGCCCCTCGGAGCGCACCGCCGTCCAGGAGGCCGTCCGGCTGGCCGATCTCTGGCTGGACGACGCGACCTCGCTGCCGTCCGGTGCCGGCACCGCGGTGGCCTGGAGCCGCGCGGAGTGGGTCGAGGCCACCCTTCCGGTGTGGAAGGAGCTCGTGGACCCGGTCGCCGAGCGGGTCGGCGCGGCCATGGGGGACGTCCTGCCGGAGGAGATGCAGGCCATGGCGGGCCCGCTGATCGGCATGATGCGCTCCATGGGCGGTGCCATGTTCGGCACGCAGATCGGGCAGGCCGTCGGCGTGCTCGCGGGCGAGGTCGTCGGGTCCACCGACATCGGCCTGCCGCTCGGCCCGGCCGGCAAGGCCGCGCTGCTGCCGCTGAACATCGCGTCGTTCGGCAAGGACCTCGGCATCGCCCAGGACGAGGTGCGGCTCTACCTCGCCCTGCGCGAGGCCGCCCACCAGCGGCTCTTCGCACACGTGCCGTGGCTGCGCTCGCACCTGTTCGGCGCCGTCGAGGGTTACGCGCGCGGGATCAAGGTCGACACGGCCAAGCTGGAGGACGTGGTCGGCCAGCTCGACCCGCAGAACCCGGAGCAGTTGCAGGACGCCCTCCAGCAGGGCATGTTCCAGCCGGAGGACACGCCCGAGCAGAAGGCCGCGCTGGCCCGTCTGGAGACGGCGCTGGCTCTCGTCGAGGGCTGGGTGGACGCGGTCGTGCACGCGGCCGCCAAGCCGCGTCTGACGTCCGCGGACGCGCTGCGCGAGACGCTGCGCCGCCGCCGGGCGACGGGCGGCCCCGCCGAGCAGACCTTCGCGACGCTCATCGGCCTGGAGCTGCGCCCGCGCCGGCTGCGGGACGCCTCGCGTCTGTGGGCCTCGCTCACCGACGCGCGCGGTGTCGACGGCCGGGACGGCCTGTGGGCCCACCCGGACATGCTGCCGACCGCGTCCGACCTGGACGACCCGGACGGCTTCGTGCACCGTGAGCAGCTGGACTTCTCCGAGCTCGACAAGCTGCTCGGCGAGGCGGCGAGCGGTTCCGCCGACCGGCCGGACCTGACCAAGGACGACGGCACGGACGCCAAGGACACCAAGGACGACAAGGGCACCAAGGGCGACGGCGAGAGCGACGGCTCCGAGTGACCCTCCACGACGACGCGGTCCTCGTACTGAAGGCCTACGAGGGCCAGGAAGAGCTTCGGCAGGTGTATCTGGACCACCTGTCCGCGCACCCCGACGGCATGTGGAAGGCGTGCACGGCCGGGCATGTCACGGCGAGCGCGCTGGTCGTGGACCCCGAGGCCGGCCGTGTCCTGCTGACCCTCCACCGCAAGCTGCGGATGTGGCTGCAGATGGGCGGTCACTGCGAGCCGGGTGATCCGACGCTGACGTCGGCCGCGCTGCGCGAGGCGGGCGAGGAGTCGGGCATCGAGGGTCTGACGCTGCTGCCGGGCGGCCCCGTGCGGCTGGACCGGCACGCCATCCCGGCTCCCTGCAACTGGCATCTGGACGTCCAGTACGCCGCGCTCGCCCCGGCCGGATCCACGGCGGCGATCAGCGACGAGTCCCTGGACGTGCGCTGGTTCGGCTACGACGAGGTCGCCGAGGTGGCGGACGCGTCGGTGGTGCGTCTGGTGGAGGCGACCCGCGCGCGGCTGGCCGGCTGAGGACGGGAATCCGCGCACCCAGGACGCGTGTAAGGGGCGACCGCCTGTGCGGTCGCCCCTTACGTCGCCCATGCGTGCGAATCGCTCAGCTCCAGGCGTTGCCCTGGTTCTGCGCGTGGACACCCTGCTGTCCCATGCCGTACTGGGCGCGGAGTCCCTGGCCGATCGCCGCGTTCTGCGGCGGCAGCAGTTCGCTGGGCTGGACGAGCGCGTACCCCTGGCCCATGAAGCTGAGTTCCCAGCCCTCACCGGTGTTGCCGCGCCGCCGCCACACGCCGGAGGAGTGGGTCTGCGCCTGCATCTGCACACGCAGGCCGGTGGACCAGGCGACGATCGCGTCCGCGTCGCAGTTGACGTACTTGTCGGGCGTGACCTGCATCATCAGCGGCGCGCCCGAGGTCATCAGGGCGACCTTGCCGCGTCCGGTGATGTTGAGCTGGTACTTGCCGGACCCGGAGATGCCGTACTGGCTGTCCACGGCGATGACCTCGTGGTGCAGCGCGGAGTCCATGGCCAGCACGTAGCTGCTGTCGACGGTGAGACCGTCCTGGTCCACGTCGACCACGTGCACGTGCTGGGCGAGGTTCGCGAGGTAGACCGTCCCCTGCCCGTGGCAGCGCATCAGGTCCAGACCCTCACCGGTGTACGCACGCGCGCGGTGCTGGCTGGTGTTCTGGTACTCGGCGTCGAACTCGACGAGCCCCTGGTAGGCGACCATCGTGCCCTTGCGGGCCAGGATGTCGTCGTGGCCCTCCATGACGACCCGCAGCATCTGCGCGTTCTGCAGGCTGTAGCGCTCCTGGGTCTGCTGTTCGTTGTAGCCGAAAAGCGGGCTCTGCATGATGTCCTGCTCCCCCTCAGCCCCGGAACCGGAGGCGGTCGGTGCTGTCCTCGCTGGGCTGGACGACCACGATGCCCTGCCCGGAGAACGCCATCTGGTACGCCTCGCCGCTGCCGCGGCCGATCAGCGACTGTGCCTTGAAGCTGCGCTTGCCCTTCACCTTGAGGTTCGGGGACCAGGCGACCAGCGCGTCCGGGTCGACGTACGTCTCGTCCTCGCCGCCACCGCAGTCGACCACGATCGGCTCGCCCCGGGAGGTAAGCGCCACCCACCCCTGCCCGGAGATCTTGGTGTTCCACAGGCCCTGTCCGGCGAACTTGGCGAGCCCCTTGACGCGCTCGACGCCCCAGGTGAGGTGCGCGTCGAAGGCGAGCAGGTTGGTGGCGTTCACGGAGATCGCGTCCCCGTCGAGGTTGATGACGACGACGTTCGCCCCGTAGTCCGCCAGATAGAGCAGGCCGTCGCCGTGGCACCGCATGAGCGGGGCGCCCTCGCCGGTCATCCAGTCCCGCGCGATCTGCCGTACGGCGGGCGGGTTGGGCTCGTACTGGACGAAGCCCTCGTAGGCGACCATCGAGCCCACGCGCGCGAAGAGGTCGCTTCCGGTCTGCATGGCGACCTTCAGCATGTGGCTGCCGTGGTTCTCCATGCGGGCGGTGACGGGTGCCGGGGCATAGCCCGTGAGTGGCTGGTTCATGACGGGCTCCCTCAGACCTCGTACGGCTGGACGACGATGAAATTGCCGGGCGCGCCGCGGAACTGCAGGTTCACGCTCTCCCCGGTGTCGCCCGGGTAGGCGTTGCGCCGCATCCGCACCTGGCTGGAGACGATCACCTGGGAGGCCGCCGACCACGCGACGACCGCGTTGCAGTCGGCGAACGTGGTGGGGGTCACGGGCAGCACGACGGGTGCACCGTGCGTCTTCACGACGACCGTGCCGGTCCCCTGGAACTGCATGGTGAACAGCGCGCCCCCGGGGATGCCGTGCCCCTCGATCCTGCGCACCTCGTACTGGAGCGACTCGTCGAAGGCGAGGACGTTCTCGGAGGACACACAGATCGCGTCGCCCTGGAGTTCGATGGGATGCACATGGGTGGCGTTCTCGGCGAGGAACACCTGACCGCGGCCCGAGCAGCGCATCAGCTGCATCTCCTGCCCGGTCGCGTTGCCGACGATCCGTCCGGCGAAGCCGGCGCCCTTGTAACTGAAATCGACCTTGCCCTGGTAGAGCACCATGCTGCCCTGGCGGGCCAGGACGGGCTGGTCACCGATGCCGAGGTCGACCCGGATGAGCTTCTTGTTCTGCTGCGTCCACCGCTGCCCGGTGGGCGTCTCCTTGAACGCCCCCAGCGCGGCGGCCACACCGGCCCCGCCCTGCGGAGCGCCCTGCGGAACGCCGTACGGGGAGGGCGCGCCGGGCTGTCCGGGGTACTGCCCGGGGACCTGCCCGTACGACGGCTGCTGCCCGTAACCGGGAGGCGCCGACGGGGCCTGACCGTAACCGGGAGGTGCCGGAGGCGCCTGCTGACCGTATCCGGGCGGCATGGGGGCGCTCTGTCCGGGAGGCTGCTGACCGTAGCCCGGCGGCGGACCGGGGGGACCGGGCGGGCCTGGAGGGCCGGGGGGCTGCACGTACGGGGCGGGTCCCGGCGGCGGCACGGTGCCGGAGCCCGGCGGGCTGTGCAGCGGCGCGATGATGGTCGGCGCGGCGTGCACCGACGGCGCGGACGAAGACGACGGGGCGGGCGGCGGTGTGAACCCCTGCGCGGCGGGAGCAGGACCGGCCGGCGCTCCGAACGCGGGCGGCGCGGTCACCTGGGTGGGCGGCGAGAACGACGGCGCGGCACCACTCTGCGGCTGCTGCGCGGCGGGCTCCTCGTCGGCGACCTCGCCTCCGAAGTACTTCAGCAACGCCTCGAGGCCGCCGTCGAAACCCTGCCCCACGGCGGCGAACCGCCACACGTCCTTGAGGTAGAAGTCGCCCAGCATCACCGCACGCTCGGTGGAGAACTCCGCTCCGCCGAACGAGTAACGGGCGACCTCCTCGCCGCCCGCGACGACCCGGAGATATCCCGGGGCGATCTGGGACATCTGCCCGGCGCCGTCGATCGTCGCCGTGAACGACAGTTTCTGGATCCGCGCCGGGATCCGGTCGAGAGTGACGCGGAACGACTCCGTGTCACCCGACTGGGCGCCAAGGAGCTGGACGGATTCCTCGGGGGTCTTCGGCTGGTTGAAGAACACGAAGTACCGGTCGTCCGACAGCCGCTCGTCGGCGTCCAGACCGAAGCAACTGATGTCGAAGGTCAGTCCGGGGCCGGTGATCTGCACACCCACGTACAGATCGGTGCCCGCGGTGAGGTCACTGATTCTGGCCTTGTGGCCGCGTTGGAATTCCCTGGCCATGCGTAACGACCGTCCCCCATCCCGAATGCGATTGCGTCGCGTCAGGCTAACGGGAAACCCCGGAAGTGAACGCGGCCGGTACAGACCCGGTACACAATCACCGCTCGTCCGGGACGGACCGCGGCCGCCCGCCCGCTACTCCTCGCGGCCGACCGGCGGATGGGGCAGCCGCGCGGCCGCGACCACCCCCTCGAGGTAGCCGCGCGCCCGCTCCGTCCGCGGATACGCCTCCAGCAGCCGCCAGAAACGCGGGCCGTGTCCGGGCACCAGAAGATGCGCGAGCTCGTGGACGAGGACGTAGTCGACGACGTACTCGGGCATGCCCTGCAGACGGTGCGAAAGACGGATACTGCCCTCGGCAGGGGTGCACGAACCCCACCGCGTGTTCTGATTGGTCACCCAGCGCACCGAGGTGGGACGGGCCCGCCCCTCGAAGTACTGCTCCGACAGACGCGCCGCACGCTCGGTCAGCTCGGCGTCGCCGAGCACCCGTTTGCTCTCCTGGGCGGCCAGTTTGTCGAGCATGACGGTCACCCAGCGCTGCTCCTCCGCCTCGGACATCCGGGCGGGGATGAGCACGACAGTGCGATCGCCCTCGCGGTACGCGGAGACCGTCCTGCGGCGTCGCGCACTCCTGCGAACCTCGATCGCACTCGCCCCGGAGCCGCTTGGCGGCAGGCTCGTCGTGCTGCGCTGTGGTTTTCCGGCGCGGTGCAGTGGGTCGGCGGGCACGGCACGACGTTACCCGCTGCACATGGGGGAAGTCCCGTCCCCAGGACGGTTCGGTGTCGAACCGCACCCCGCGCGCCCGATTTTGTCGGACGAACACCACAGCCTGTGGATAACTTTCCGCACCCCTCCCCCACTCCCGGGCATCCTGGCATCCGACCGGCGGACCCGCCACGGGCCCGCCGCCACACGGGGATGCTCCATGGATACGGGGGTCGGTCATGCATCCGATGGTGAAACCCGCGCTGCGGCGCGGCTGGCGGGACCTCAACACCGTCCAGTTCGGCCTCGCACCCGCCCACGCGATGGTGCTCGGCCCGGTGGACACGGCGACAGGCAGCTTCCTCGACCTGCTCGACGGAACCCGCGGACTCCCCCTCCTGCGCGAGGAAGGACGCGGCATGGGCCTGCCCGACGGCCATGTCGACGCACTCGTGGAACGACTCGCCGACTCCGGACTCCTCGACGACGCGACGGGCGGCGGCCCGGCCGCCGACACCCTGCGCGCGAAAAAGGCGGTCCTCGACCGGCTGCGCCCCGACCTCGCGGCCCTCTCCCTCACCGCACCCGCCCCGGGCGACGCCCTCCGGCACCTCGCCGCGCGCCGCTCCCTGCGCGTACAGGTGCGCGGCGCGGGCCGGGTCGGCGTCACCCTGGCCGCGCTGCTGGCCGGCGCCGGCGTCGGCCGGATCGAGGTGCGCGACCTCGGCCGGGTGGAGCCCTGGGACGTGGCGCCCGGCGGCCTGCAGGCCGAATCGATCGGAGAACGCCGCGAGGAAGCCGCCGCACGGGTGGTCCGCGCCGCCAGACCGGACCGGCCACCCCGGCCCGCCACCGAAGGCGCGGAACCCGGACTCTCCCTGGTGATCATCACCCCGCGGGACGGCCTGTCCGTCCACGCCCCCGACCCCGCCACCGCCGAACCCCTGATCACCTCCGGCACACCCCACCTCTACGCGGGAGTCGTGGAGGGGACAGGCGTCGTCGGCCCACTGGTCCTGCCCGGCGACACCGGCTGCGCCGGGTGCCTGGACCTGCGCCGCGCCGACCGGGACCCGACCTGGCCACGCCTCGTCGCCCAGTGGCGCTCCGGCACCTCACGCCATGTACCGGCGTGCGACCTCACCGTGGCGACCTGTGTCGCCGGCCTCGCCGCCGCGCACGCGCTCGCCTACCTCGACGGCCGCTCGCCCTCCAGCACCGGAGCCCGCTGGGAGGCCTCGGCCCCCGGCCTCCACTGGCACGCGAAACCCGTGGTGCCCCACCCCGATTGCCCGTGCGGCGCCGCGGAGAAAAGTAAGAAGGGGGAACGCGCCGCCGCTGCCGAGAAGCCGCACGAGACAATGGCGGGGCAACAGCCGCATGCGGCACGGCTGTCTGGGACTTGGAGGGCGCATGTCTGATCTTCCCCGGAAGGCGGTCACCCGGACCGCCAAACTCGCCGCGCTACCGCTCGGCTACGCCGGGCGAGCGACCTGGGGCCTGGGCAAACGGATAGGCGGGAAGTCGGCGGAGATCGTGGGCCGCGAACTCCAGCAACGCACCGCCGAGCAGCTCTTCAAGGTCCTCGGTGAGCTCAAGGGCGGTGCGATGAAGTTCGGGCAGGCCCTGTCCGTCTTCGAATCCGCGCTCCCCGAGGAGGTCGCGGGCCCCTACCGGGCCGCACTCACCAAGCTCCAGGAAGCGGCACCGCCGATGCCCACCCGCACCGTGCACGCCGTCCTCCGGGAGCGGCTCGGTGACGACTGGGCCGAGCTGTTCCTCGAATTCGAGGACAAGCCGTCCGCGGCCGCCTCGATCGGCCAGGTGCACCGGGCGGTGTGGCACGACGGCCGCGAGGTCGCCGTCAAGGTGCAGTACCCGGGAGCGGGCGAGGCCCTGCTCTCCGACCTCACCCAGCTCAGCCGCTTCGCCCGGCTGCTGGGCCCGCTCATCCCCGGCATGGACATCAAGCCCCTCATCGCGGAACTCCGCGACCGGGTCTCCGAGGAACTCGACTACGCGCTGGAGGCACAGGCCCAGGAAGTCCACGCCACGGAGTTCGCGGGCGACCCCGACGTCCTGGTGCCGGCGGTCGTCCACCAGTGCGACCAGGTCCTGGTCACCGAATGGATCGACGGAACACCTCTGTCTGAGGTGATCTCCGACGGCACCCAGGAGCAGCGGGACCGCGCGGGACAACTGCTCGCCCGCTTCCTCTTCTCCGGCCCCGCCCGCACCGGACTGCTGCACGCCGACCCGCACCCCGGCAACTTCCGCCTCCTGCCGGCCGAGAAGAGCGGCTGGCGCCTCGGGGTCTTGGACTTCGGCACGGTCGACCGTCTCCCCGGCGGCCTGCCCACACCCATCGGCGACTCCCTGCGCATGACCCTCGACGGCGACGCGGAAGCCGTCTACGACCTGCTCCGCGAAGAAGGCTTCGTCAAGGAGTCGATAGAGCTCGAACCCGACGCCGTCCTCGACTACCTCCTGCCGATCATCGAACCGGCCCAGGTGGACGAGTTCACCTTCACCCGCGGCTGGATGCGCAGCCAGGCCGCCCGGGTGGCCGACCCCCGCTCGCCCGCCCACCAGTTGGGCAGACTCCTCAACCTGCCACCGTCCTACCTGCTGATCCACCGGGTCACGCTGAGCACCATCGGCGTCCTGTGCCAGCTGGGCGCGACGGTCCGGCTCCGCGACGAACTCGAGGAGTGGCTACCGGGGTTCGTCCCCGACGACGAACTGCCGGACGAGGAGGAGTCAGCGGCTGGGGCGTGAGTCCGGGGTGCCTTGAGGGGGGTGGGGAGGGGTGGGGTGGGGTGGGGGGGGAGGGGGAACCCCCCCAGAGGCCCGAACTCACCAGCGGTCCCTGAGCACCCCCGACCTACCACCAGGCCGAGTCCAGCCGTCCCTCGATCGCCCGCAGATGTGTCCGGGCGCAGTCGTCGCAGAAGTAGTGGCGGCTGCCGTTCTCGACGGAGCAGGTCCAGGTGGGCCGGGGCCCGTCCGCGGAGGTGCCGCAGCGGGCACACACGATGCGCTGGGCCCGGTCCGTGCCGGGCCGGTCGGTGGTGCTGTCGCCGTCGCTGTCTCCGGGAAGACTCGTCACCGGCCGACGATAACGCCGTGGCCGGATGTTCGCCCGGTGGAACGCACCGCGGGGGTCGGTCCGGACGGACCGACCCCCGCGGTGGAGTGCGTGTGTCTGTGTGGTGCCGCGACTGCCTTCGGCTGCCTACTGCATGACCGCCATGGCCAGCGCACGCCGGGCACGCATGGAGGCGCGCTCGGCTCGGCGCTGCATCCGGCGGGCGGTGGCCAGGCGCACGGCCTGACGCTGCCGCTCGGCCTCTTGCAGTCGCTCGTGCATATGCGCACGGGCCAGGGCTTCTGGAATGAGTTGCATCTCTCGGGTCCTGTTCTCACGCGAGTCGATCGCGCTGGTGGTGGTGAAGTCTGGAATGGCGGAGCCGGTGGGCTCACTCGGGGACGGCTTCATCGGGGCCTGCTTCTTGGGGTCGTGCGTCAGGGGGCGGTCGATCGTTCCTGCGATGTTCATGCCGTGACCGGGTTCTTGCGCGGGCGGCCACGGGGCCGCTTGCGGGCCACGACCACACCCTGGACGAACAGCTCGCCACCCCAGACGCCCCAGGGCTCGCGCCGCTCCTTGGCGCCGGCGAGGCAGGCCTCGATCAGCGGGCAGGTGCGGCAGAGGGACTTGGCGTACTCGACGTCGGCCGGCGACTCGGCGAAGAAGACTTCCGGGTCGTAGGAACGGCAGGGGACGGGTACGCCGAGGTTCTCGATGGCGTCGTCGAGCGCGGTGAGCGCAGTGAGCGGGATCAAGGTGGGGTCCTCCGTGAGGCCGGGCGGGGAGATCGTTTCGGAAGGCGGTACGGACGGGGCGTGCGCTTCGAGTTGCACGGTTGGTCTTCCTCGTCTGGTCGTGCCGGCCGGTTGGCCGGTTGGCGGCTGGTACCGGGTTCTTTTCTTGTCCCGAGGCCCCTTCGCTCTGCCGTCCCCGGTCGGGGACAAACAGAAGGGCCGCGGATCCCGGGTGGGGTTCCGCGGCCCTGAAGGCGCCGGCCTGATCGAGGATCAGGCTGGATCGCTCCAGGGTTCAGGCCCACGGAAGGCCCACATCGTGTGGTGCTGCTTGGTCTGCTTCAGGGATCCGGCACCGGCTGCCGCAAAGGCATAGACACGCGCCTCTGCCACTACTGCCGCTTCCAGTGCCTGGATCGGTCGCTCATTGCGCTCACGGACGGGAAGGTCCGCGAGAGACAGGGAGGACGCCGGCCGGACGGCAGCGATGCCGGACAGACCGGTGCCCAGGTTCGAGACGCCGAGCAGGCACGTGGAGACGACGGAGGGATCGGTCATTTTGACGGTGTTGCTGAAGTTGGTCTTGATGCTGATCACTGGAATCGCCTCCTCTCGGCGTCTTGGGGGACCGGTGGTGAGCCAGTCCGACGGATGTTAAGTACAGCACGGAACCAGGGCTTCGGAGAAGCCCGCCGCTTCCGTGCTAAGAACCTATGGGGATTGCCGGGGCATGCGCAAACTATTTTTTCGACGAGTTTGAATCAGTCGTCCTGCGTGCTCTCGCCGGGCTCTTGGCCTGCGCAGATGGCCAGAACGTCGGCTCCGAAGCGGTTGAGCTTGCGCACTCCGACTCCGGGGATCCGGGCGAGCTCTCTCTCGTCGTCGGGCACGGTCTCGGCGATGGCCATGAGCGTCTTGTCGGTGAAGACGCAGAACGCGGGCTGACCGCTGCGCTGCGCCTGCACCGCCCGCCACTCGCGCAGTCGTTCGTAGAGGCCCTCGTCCATGTCGGAGGGGCAGTCGTCGCAGCGCATCAGTTTCATCTCGCCGGCGTCGGTGAGTGTGCGGCCGCAGACGCGGCAGCGGGCCGGGGTCCGGCTGGTCCGCCGTACGGCGGTGCCTCCGCTGCTTCCGATGCCTCGTTCGACGCCTCCTGGACCGGCTCCGCCGGTGCGCTTCGTGGTGGTGACGGAGCCGGGGCGCAGTCCGTCGAGGAAGCGGCTGGGCCGGCGGTTGGCTCTGCCGCCGGGCGAGCGGGACAGGGCCCAGGAGACGAAGAGGTGTTCTCTGGCGCGGGTGACGCCGACGTAGAGGAGGCGGCGTTCCTCTTCGATCTGCTCGTCGGTCTTTGCGTAGGTGATCGGCATCATGCCCTCGGCGACGCCGACGAGGAAGACGACGTCCCACTCCAGTCCTTTGGCGGAGTGCAGTGAGGCGAGGGTGACGCCCTGGACGGTCGGGGCGTGCTGGGCGCCCGCGCGTTCGTCGAGTTCGGCGACCAGGTCGCCGAGGGTGGCGCCGGGCTTGGCGGCGGCGAAGTCCTGGGCGAGGTGGACGAGGGCGGCCAGTGATTCCCAGCGCTCCCTGACCGCGCCGGAGCCGGCCGGGGGCTGGCCGGTCCAGCCTTCGCCGGAGAGTACGGCGCGGACCTGGGAGGGCAGGTCGACGGCGTCGTCGAGGAGGGAGTCGTTGGCTCCGAAGCGCGCGGCCGCGCGGAGGGCCGCTCCGGCTTTGCGCACTTCGGGGCGGTCGAAGAACCGCTCGGCGCCACGCAGCTGGTAGGGCACTCCGGCGTCGGCGAGTGCCTGTTCGTAGATCTCGGACTGGGAGTTCGTACGGAAGAGGACGGCGATCTCGCCCGCGGGGACGCCTGAGGCGATGAGGTCGCGGATGCGGCGGGCGGCGCCTTCCGCCTCGGCGGGTTCGTCGGTGTGTTCGGCGTAGACGGGCTCGGGGCCGGAGGCGCGCTGGGAGATCAGTTCCAGGCGGTGGTCGGCGGCGCGGCCGCGGGCCTGGGAGAGCAGGCCGTTGGCGAGGTGGACGACCTGGGGTGAGGAGCGGTAGTCGCGGACGAGCTTGACGACGGTGGCTCCGGGGTGGCGGATGCGGAAGTCGAGAAGGTGGTCGGGAGTTGCACCGGTGAACGAATAGATGGTCTGGCTGGCGTCGCCGACGACGCAGAGGGTGTCGCGTTCGCCGAGCCACAGTTCGAGCAGGCGTTGCTGGAGGGGGCTGACGTCCTGGTACTCGTCGACGACGAAGTGCTGGTACTGGGAGCGGACCTGGTCGGCGATGTCGTGGCGGTCCTGGAGGATGCCGACGGTGAGCAGCAGGACGTCTTCGAAGTCGATGAGCGAGCGGTCCCGCTTGACGTCTTCGTACGTGGCGTACAGCTGTGCGATCTCCGCGGGGTCGCGGGGGGATTCGCGGCCGGTCTTGGCGGCGGCGGCCGCGTAGTCGGAGGGGACGGTCTGGGTGACCTTGGACCATTCGATCTCGGCTGTGACGTCGCGGAGCTCGCCGCGGTCGAGGCGGATGCGGCAGGCGGCGGCCGCGTCGGCGACGAGCTGGATCTTGCGGTCGACGAGTCGGGGGAGGCTGCCGCCGACTGCTTTCGGCCAGAAGTACTGGAGCTGGCGCAGGGCCGCGGAGTGGAAGGTGCGGGCCTGGACTCCGCCGGCGCCGAGCTGGCGGAGCCGGCCACGCATCTCGCCCGCGGCGCGGTTGGTGAAGGTGACGGCGAGCACGCTGGAGGGCTGGAGGATTCCGGCGCGTACGCCGTAGGCGATGCGGTGGGTGATCGCTCGCGTCTTGCCCGTGCCGGCTCCTGCCAGCACGCACACCGGTCCGTGCAGGGCGGTGGCGACCGCGCGCTGCTCGGGGTCGAGCCCGTCGAGCACCGCGTCGGCCGTGTCCGGAACCTGCGGGAAGAGGGTGGAGTGCGTTGCTGCTGTCACCCCGCCATGCTGCCAGGTCTCCGGGGGCGGGTGAGTCGGTTGTCCACAGGGAGGGTGTTGTGGTCGTACTAATACGGCAGTCGTCGGGGGTGCCGGTGTACGGGGCAGGGGTACCCGGGGGCGGGAATGGTGGGTGTCCGACGTACGTTCCCCTTCTGCGATGAAGCACCCCCAGCAGTAGAGGAGCGCGAGAGACATGCCGGGCACTGTGACGATGTACAGCACCACGTGGTGCGGATACTGCACGCGGCTGAAGGGTCAGCTGGACCGTGAGGGCATCACGTACAAGGAGATCAACATCGAGCACGACCCGGCGTCCGCGGCGTTCGTGGAGAAGGCGAACGGCGGGAACCAGACCGTTCCGACGGTCCAGGTGGTCCCCTCGAACGGCGGGGTCGAGGTCGTGATGACCAACCCGAGTCTCGCTCAGGTGAAGCGCGCGCTCGGCGTCTGATCCGGGAGCAGGCGCTCGGCGTCTGCTCCCGGGGTACTTGCCCGGCGTCCGACCGGGAGTACCCGAACGAGACCCCGCCCGATGATCACGGGCGCGGGTCTCGTCGGCGTTTTCGCCGCCGGCCGGTGGCTGCCGTCACCGGCGTGGTGACGGCGGTCGCTCGATGTCGGGCCGGTTGGAGGCTCGCGGTCCGGGCCATCCGTCGTCGTGCCGGGCGGTCAGGCCTCTCTGCGGGGCAGGGGCTTCCCGTACCAGAGTTCGATCAGGCGGGCCGCGATGGAGATGCCGTACGGCGGGAGCACCTCACCCGACTCGAAGGCGGTGCGCAGGTCCTCGCGGGAGAACCAGCGGGCTTCCTGGATCTCCTCGCCGTCGACGTTGATCTCCCGGGAGGTGGCGCGGGCCATGAAGCCGAGCATGAGGCTGGAGGGGAAGGGCCAGGGCTGGCTGGCGACGTATTCGACCTCGCCGACGGTGATGCCCGCCTCCTCGAAGACCTCCCGGCGTACGGACTGCTCGATGGATTCGCCGGGTTCGACGAAGCCGGCGAGCGTCGAGAAGCGGCCTTCGGGCCAGTGCACCTGGCGGCCGAGGAGGATGCGGTCCTCGTCGTCGGTGACCGCCATGATCACGGCGGGGTCGGTGCGGGGGTAGTGCTCGGCGCCGCAGGCGGGGCAGCGGCGGATGTGGCCGGCCGCGGCGATCACGGTGCGTTCGCCGCAGCGTGAGCAGAAGCGGTGCAGTCGCTGCCAGTTCTCCAGAGCGACGGCGTGGACCATGAGGCCGGCGTCGCGGGGGGAGAGCAGGAGTCCCGCCTCGCGCAGGCCGGCGGGGCGGGCGGACTGGTCGATGCGGCCGGGCAGTGCGTCCTTCTGGAGTGCGAAATAGCTCACACCGTCGTCGTCCGTGCCGAGGAAGTACCGGTGTGCCTCGGTGAGGGGGGCCTCGAAGGAGGCGGTCATGACGAGTTCGGTGGTGCCGTCCGCGGTCTCGTCGATGAGGACCTGACCACCGGAGACCACGAAGGCGCGGGTCGTGGGGTGGCTCCAGGCCGCCGCGAGCCAGGCCTCGTCGAGCCGGTGGTGGGCGGCCCGGTCGATGCCGCTCGGGGCGGTGAGCGAGATGGGACGGTCGGCGGTGCGGTCGGTCCAGGTGGTCACGGGTGCTTCCAACTCCCCCGGTGGAACGGTTATTTCGGCGGGCGGTTCAGCAGGACGTACGGCGGGGCGGGCGTGCGGGGTGGTGCGCGGGGCGGTCTTCTGGGTGTGAATGGGGCTTCTTCCGGATGTGGACGGGCTTCTTCAGTGTGCCTCGCGCCAGTTCTCGGCCAGGTCTTCCCACAGGTGGGCGCTGGTCTCGACGCCTTTCATGAGGAGGTCGAGTTCGACCTTCTCGTTGGGTGCGTGCCAGCCGTCGGAGGGGACGGAGATGCCCAGGAAGAGCACGGGGGCGTGGAGGACTTCCTGGAGGTCGGCCGCGGGCCCGGAGCCGCCCTCGCGGGTGTAGCGGACGGGCTGCTCGAAGGCGCGGCCCATGGCTCGTACGACGGACTGCAGGGCGGGGTGGTCCAGGGGGGTGAGGCAGGGGCGGGTGGCGGCGCCGAAGGTGATCTCGTGCCGGATGCCGTCGGGGAGCTGGTCGGCGGCCCAGGCGCGGACGGCCTTCTCGATGTGGTCGGGGTCCTGGCCCGCGACCAGCCGGAACGAGAGCTTGACCATGGCGGAGGACGGGATGATCGTCTTGCTGCCGGGGCCCTGGTAGCCGCCGCCGATGCCGTTGACCTCGGCGGTGGGGCGGGCCCAGATGCGCTCCAGGGTGGTGTGTCCGGCCTCTCCGTGGGTGGCCGACGACTTGGCGGTGGTCAGCCAGCGTGCTTCGTCGAAGGGCAGTTCGGCGAAGAGCGCGCGCTCTTCGTCGGTGAGTTCGGTGATGCCTTCGTAGAAGCCGGGGACGGCCACGCGCGCGTGGTCGTCGTGGAGGGCGGCGACGAGGCGGGCGGCGGCCGTGGCGGGGTTGGGCACGGCGCCGCCGAAGGAGCCGGAGTGGATGTCCTGGGCGGGTCCGTGCAGTTCGATCTCGCATTCGGCGAGCCCGCGCATGCCGGTGCACACGGTGGGGGTGTCCTCGGACCACATGCCGGTGTCGGAGACGATCACCGCGTCGGCGGCGAGCCGGTCGGCGTGGGTCTCGACGAGGTCGCGGAAGTGCGGGGAGCCGGATTCCTCCTCGCCTTCGATCAGGAGTTTGAGGTGCACGGCCGGGGCGGTGCGTCCGGTGGCGGCGAGGTGGGCGCGGACGCCGAGTGTGTGGAAGAACACCTGGCCCTTGTCGTCGGCGGCTCCGCGCGCGTGGAGGCGGTTTCCGCGGATCACCGGTTCGAAGGGGTCGGTGTCCCAGCCGTCCTCGCGGGCGGCGGGCTGTACGTCGTGGTGCCCGTAGACGAGGACCGTGGGCGCCTGGGGGTCCTCGGACGGCCATTCGGCGAAGACGGCGGGGGCGCCGTCGGTCGTCCAGACCTCCGCGGTGGGGAAGCCGGTCTCCCGGAGTTTGGCGGCGAGCCAGTCGGCGCTGCGTCTCACGTCCGCCGCGTGGTCGGGCTGGGCCGACACGGAGGGGATGCGCAGCCATTCGGCGAGGTCGTCGAGGAAGGCCGTGCGGTGGTTCTGGACGTACGCGCGGACGGTGCTGACGGCGTTGTCAACGGGCTTGCTCATGCTCACGAGCCTAGCCGCCCGTGGGGGTGTGTTCGTCCGGCGGTTCTTCGCCCGCGGTCCGCCACCGGTCCTGGGTGTCCCGCGTGAGCAGTCGTTCCAGGGCGGCGCGGTCGGGGAGGTGGCGGGGCCGGACGATCTCGCCGCTGCGGACGTACACGAACGTGGCCTTGACGGTCTCCGGGGGCACGCCCTGCTGCTCGGCCCAGGCGAGGCGGTAGACGGCGAGCTGGAGGGGGTCCGCGGTGCGGGAGCGGCTGGTCTTCCAGTCGACGATCTCGTACGTCGTGCGGTCGCCGTCGTCCTCCTTGTAGACGGCGTCGATGCGGCCGCGGACGACGCGTCCGGCGATGGCGAGCTGGAAGGGGGTCTCGACGCGGTGGGGGGTGCGGTGCGCGTAGGGAGTGCGTTCGAAGGCGTCCTTGAGGTCTTCGAGGTCGCGTTCGTCGGCGATCTCGGCGTCGCTGCCGGGCAGGTCGTCCGGGTCGAGCATGGGCAGCCGCAGTTCTTCGAAGCGGGACTCCACCCAGGCGTGGAAGCGGGTGCCGCGGCGGGCGGCGGCCTGTGGGGGGCGCGGCATGGGGCGCGCGAGTTCCTGTGCGAGGCCGTCGGGGTCGGCGGCCAGGTGCAGTACCTGTGAGGCGGTGAGGGAGGCGGGCAGGGGGACGTCGGTGACGGCCGCGCGGGCGCGCAGGAGTTCTCCGGTGAGGGCGTCGAGGTCGCGGTCCCAGGAGGCGAGGGTGCGGGTTTCCTCGGGGGTGAGGCGTACGGGGTCGTCCTCGGGGTGGGGGCGGGCGTCCCGCGCGCGTGGGGGCTCGGGGGCCGGTCGGTTCTCCGGGGCGGGCGCCTGGTGCGGCAGCGTGGGGCGGTGGGGTGTCCAGGAGTCCCAGTCGGAGTCGTCGCCCACGAGGAGGGTGTCGTCGCCTTCGGTGGGGCCGTCGTAGGCCGGAGGAGGGCCGTCGTCCTCCTCCGGAGGGAATCCGTCGTCAAAGGCCGGTTCGTCGCCGTCCGGCGGGGGTGGCCACTCCGGGTCGTCCCGGGAGGACGGGTCGTGGGCGGCGGGATGCGGTTCCTGGTGGGACGCCATGCGCTCCAGGTGGGCGAGTACGGTCTCGGCGGCCGCGCGGCGGCGGGCGAGTGCCGTGTCGTCGAGCGGGAGCGGCCAGGCGTGGTCGGCCGCCGCCTCGTGGAGGGCCGGGTTCTCCTCGTCCTCGGACGGTTCGTCGGCCCAGGCCTCGATCTCGCCGTGTCCCGCGGCGCAGTGGTCGTACAGGGCGTGCAGGAAGTCGGAGGGGCCGCGCGGGCGCTTCTGTGAGGGGCCCCACCAGTGGCCGGAGCCGAGCAGGAGCGAGCGGGGACGGGTGAAGGTCACGTAGCCGAGGCGGAGCTCCTCGGTGCGCTGGTGGTCCTTCATGGCTTCGTGGAAGGCCTTGATGCCCTTGGCGTCCCAGGTGTCGACGTCGGGCAGGGTGTCGGCGTCGCCGCGCAGCGCGTGCGGCAGGACCTTGCCCTGGGCGGTCCATTTCTCGCGGCCCTGGGTGCTGGGGAAGGTTCCGGTGACGAGGCCGGGGACGGCGACGACGTCCCACTCCAGGCCCTTGGACTTGTGGGCGGTGAGCACTTTGACGGTGTTCTCGCCGCCGGGCAGGGCGTTGTCGAGGCCCTTCTCGTACTGCGCGGCGGTGCGCAGGAAGCCGAGGAAGGCGAGCAGGGTGGCTTCGCCGTCGCCCGCGGCGAAGGACGCGGCGACGTCGAGGAAGTTCGCGAGGGTCTCGCGGCGGCGGGCCGCGAGGGCGTGCGGGGACGCGGAGAGCTCGACCTCCAGTCCGGTGACGGCGAGCACCCGGTGCAGGACGTCCATCAGGGGGTCGGCGAGCGAGCGGCGCAGGTCGCGCAGTTCGGCGGCGAGCCGTGCGAAGCGCACGCGGGCGTCCGGGGAGAAGGGCAGTCCGTCGTCGTCCCGTCCGGTGTCGACGGGCAGCTCCAGGAACGTGTCGAGGGCGTCGGCGAGCGATATCACCTCGGCGGGGTCGACCCCCTCGACCGCCGCGGCGAGCCGGCGGTCGGCGTCGTCGTCGGCGCCCACGCGCGCGTGGGACACGAGGAGGCGGGCGCGCCGTCCCAGGAGGGCGAGGTCCCGCGGGCCGATCCGCCAGCGCGGTCCGGTGAGCAGACGGACCAGGGAGGCGTTGGCGCCGGGGTCCTGGAGGACTTCGCAGACGGCGACGAGGTCGGCCACCTCGGGGAGGTGCAGCAGCCCGGAGAGGCCGACGACCTCGACGGGGATGTCGCGGGCGACGAGCGCGCCCTGGATCTCGGCGAAGTCGCTCGCGGTGCGGCACAGGACGGCGATCTCGCCGGGTGCCTTCCCGGTGCGTACGAGGTGGGCGAGGGAGTCGGCGAGCCAGTCGATCTCCTCGGCGTGGGTGGGCAGCAGCGCGCACCGGACGACGCCGTCGTGCTCGGCTCCGGGGGCGGGCCGGAGGGCCTCCACGCCCGCGTGCATGGCGCGCAAAGGCTCGGCGAGGCCGTTGGCGAGGTCGAGGAGGCGGCCGCCGCTGCGGCGGTTCTCGCTGAGGGACTGGCGGGCGGCGGGGCGGCCGTCCGCTTGCGCGAAGTGTTCGGGGAAGTCGTCGAGGTTGGCGACGGAGGCGCCGCGCCAGCCGTAGATGGCCTGGCATGGGTCGCCGACGGCGGTCACGGGGTGTCCTGTGCCGGCGCCGAACAGTCCGGCGAGCAGCACGCGCTGTGCGACGGAGGTGTCCTGGTACTCGTCGAGCAGGACCACGCGGAACTCGTCCCGGAGGATGTCGCCGACTTCGGGGCGGGTGCGGGCCAGGGTGGCCGAGAGGGCGATCTGGTCGCCGAAGTCGAGGAGGTCGCGTTCGCGTTTGGCCGCGCGGTAGCGGACGACGAGTTCGGCGAGTTCACGCCGGGCCGCGGCGGCCTCGGGGACTTTGCGGAGGTCGTCGTTGGTGAGCCGGGCGCTCTCCAGGGCGTGCAGCAGTCCGGCGTCGTGCGTGCGCAGCTCCTCGGGGCGTACGAGGTGTTCGGAGAGTTCGGAGTCGAGGGTGAGGAGGTCGCCGACGAGGTCGGGGAAGGAGCGGGTGAGCGCCGGGTACGGTCCCGGTGACTCGCGCAGGACGCGGGCGGCGAGCTGGTAGCGGGTGGCGTCGGCGAGCAGCCGGGACGTGGGTTCGAGGCCGATGCGCAGCCCGTGGTCGGTCAGCAGGCGGCCGGCGAAGGCGTGGTAGGTGGAGATGACCGGTTCGCCGGGCGGGTTGTCGGGGTCGATGACGTCGGGGTCGGTGACGCCGGCCCTGATCAGGGCCTTGCGGACGCGTTCGGCGAGTTCGCCCGCCGCCTTGTTGGTGAAGGTCAGGCCGAGGACCTGTTCGGGGGCGACCTGTCCGGTGCCGACCAGCCAGACCACGCGGGCCGCCATCACCGTGGTCTTCCCGGATCCGGCTCCGGCCACGATCACCTGCGGGGCGGGCGGTGCGGTGATGCAGGCCGTCTGCTCCGGGGTGAAGGGGATGCCGAGGAGCTCCTTGAGCTGTTCGGGATCGGTGATGCGGGCTGGCACGTCAGAGAGGCTAGCCGCGCCCACTGACAGCGGCGGCCGGATCGGCCGGCGGGGCGGGGGAACCGCTGGTCAGCACGTGTGGTGTCGTACGTCACTCAGGCCGCGTCCGCTGACGCCGTGCGCGCCGGGACGCTTCGGTGGGCGTGCGCCGGCGCCGGTCGTACGCCGCTGGTGGGCCGGTCGTACGCCGCTGGTGGTCCGTCCGCGGTCCGGCCGCCGTCACTCGACGACGTGGCGTCCCTCCGCGCGGGCGCTGCAGGACGCCCGGAACGCGCAGTGCGTGCAGTGCTGGCCGGTGGTCGGTGAGAACCGTTCGTCGAGGACCTTGCCCGCGGCGTTGGCCAGCAGATCGCCGATCCACTCCCCCGTGAGAGGTTCCTGGGCCTGCACCTTGGGGAGGGTCTCGCCGCCGTTCTTCCGGGCGGCGCCCTGGCGCAGCTGGACGAGTTCGGCGCCGCCCGGCTCGGGGCGCACACCGTCGAAGGCGTCGTCTACGGCGCCCTCGCGGACCGCGAGCTGGTAGACGGCGAGCTGGGGGTGGTGGGCCACTTCGGCGGCGCTGGGCGCGTTCTTGCCGGTCTTGAAGTCGACGACGTAGGCGCGGCCCTCGGTGTCCGTCTCGACGCGGTCCATCGAGCCGCGGATGCGTACTTCGTAGGAGCCGGCTTCGAGGGTCACGTCGAAGTCGTGCTCGCTGGCCACGGGTGTGCGGCCGGGGCGGACCCGGTTGGAGTCGACGTGCCACGCGAGGAAGCGTTCGAGGGCCACGCGCGCGTGCTCCTTCTCCTGCGCCGACTTCCAGGGCGCGTCGAAGGCGAGCGCGTTCCACACGGAGTCGAGGCGCTCCATGAGGACGTCGAGGTCGGCGGGGGTGCGTCCGGAGGCGACCTCGTCGGCGAGGACGTGCACGACGTTGCCGAAGCCCTGGGCCGCGGTCGCGGGCGCGTCGGCCTTCACCTCGCGTCCCAGGAACCACTGCAGGGCGCAGGTGTTGGCGAGCTGGTCGAGGGCGCTTCCGGAGAGCACGACGGGCTGGTCGCGGTCGCGCAGCGGGACCTTGCTCTCCGTCGGGTCGTACATGCCCCACCAGCGGTGGGGGTGGGCGGAGGGCACCAGGGGGCGGCCGTCGTCGTCGGTGAGGGCGGCGAGTCTGGCCAGGCGGTGGGCCGCGGCCCGGCGGAGGGGTTCCGAGACGCGCGGGTCGACGGTGGTGGCGCGCAGTTCGGCGACGAGCGCGGCCACGGACAGCGGGCGGCGGGGCCGGCCGGTGACGTCCTTGGGTTCGACGCCGAGTTCGGTGAGGAAGCGGGAGGGCTGGTCCCCGTCGTCGGCGGGTGCCTTCACCGCGGTGACGACGAGCCGTTCGCGCGCGCGGGTGGCTGCCACGTAGAACAGGCGGCGCTCTTCGGCGAGGAGCGCTCCGGGGGTGAGCGGTTCGGCGAGTCCGTCGCGTCCGATGCGGTCGGCCTCCAGCAGGGAGCCCCGGCGGCGCAGGTCGGGCCAGAGTCCTTCCTGGACGCCCGGGACGACGACGAGGTGCCATTCGAGGCCCTTGGAGCGGTGCGCGGTCATCAGGCGCACGGCGTCGGGGCGTACGGCCCGGCGGGTGAGGGTGTCGGCGGCGATGTCCTGGGCGTCGATCTCCTCCAGGAAGTTGAGGGCGCCGCGTCCGCCGGTGCGTTCCTCGGCGCGGGCCGCGGTCGCGAACAGGGCGCAGACGGCGTCGAGGTCGCGGTCGGCGTTGCGGCCGGCCGCGCCGCCGCGCCGGGCGGCCCGTTCCAGGCGCTGTGGCCAGGGTGTGCCGTTCCAGAGGTCCCACAGCGCCTCTTCGGCCGTCCCGCCGCCCGCCAGGCGCTCTCGTGCCGTGCGCAGCAGCGCGCCGAGGCGCTGGGCTCCACGGGCGTAGGCGGGGTCGTGGGCGACGAGCCGTTCGGGTTCGGCCAGCGCGAGGGTGAGCAGTTCGTCGGAGGGCGGTGGTACGTGGTTGCCGGCGGCGCGTTCCTCGTCGCGCAGCGCGCGGCCCAGGCGCCGCAGGTCGGCGGCGTCCATGCCGGCGAGGGGGGACGCGAGCAGGGTGAGCGCGGTCTCGGTGTCGAGCCAGGACGCGGACTCCTGGAGAGCGGTGTCCTCCTCGGGCGGCGCGTCCGCGTCCTCGGGGTCGTCGCCGTCGGGCCTCGGCGCCGCGCCGTCGCCCGTGGCGCCGTCGGTGTCCGGGCCGGTGGCGCCGTCCGTGCCAGTGCCCTCACCGCCATGGCCGCCCTTGCCCGCGCTCGTCCCGGACTCGGCGCGGGCGACGGCCCGCAGTGCCGTGAGCAGCGGGGTCACGGCGGGTTCGTGCCGCAGTGGCAGGTCGTCGCCGTCGATGTCGAGGGGAACACCGGCCGCGGTGAGCGAGCGGCGGATCACCGGGATCGTGCGGGAGCCGGCGCGCACCAGGACGGCCATGTCGCTCCAGGGGACGCCGTCCTCCAGGTGGGCGCGGCGCAGGATGTCCGCGATGTTGTCGAGTTCCGTGCCCGCCGTCGGGTACGTGTAGGCCTCGACCGTGCCGCCGTCCCGTACCGGTGTCAGTTCGCGGTGGGCGCGCACCTTCTGGGCGGGCAGCCGGGTCAGCGGCATGCGCTGGGTGAGCAGGCGGGTGGCGGTGAGCAGGGTGGCGCCCGAGCGCCGGGAGGTGCGGAGCACCTCGACCGGGGCGGGGTGGCCGTCCGCGCGCGGGAAGGCGTCGGGAAAGTCCAGGATGCCGTTCACGTCGGCGCCGCGGAACGCGTAGATCGACTGGTCGGGGTCGCCGAAGGCGATCAGGGTGCGGCCGCCGCCGGCGAGGGCGGCGAGGAGCCGTACCTGGGCGGGGTCGGTGTCCTGGTACTCGTCCACGTAGACGGCGTCGTACTGGGCGGCGAGCCGTTCGGTGACGCCGGGGCGCCCCGTGAGCAGTACCGCGCGGTGGACGAGTTCGGCGTAGTCGAGCACTCCTTGCAGGTCGAGGACGTCGAGGTACTCGGCGAGGAAGGCGGCGGCGGCGCTCCAGTCGGGGCGTCCGATACGGCGGGCGAAGGCGGTCAGGGCGTCGGGGCCGAGGCCCAGTTCGCGGCTGCGCGCCAGGACGGCGCGGACCTCGTCGGCGAAGCCGCGTGTGGTCAGGCAGGCGCGCAGTTCGTCGGGCCAGCGCACATGGGCGAGGCCGAGCCGCTCCAGGTCGGGCTGGCCCGCGAGCAGCTCGCGCACCGCGACGTCCTGTTCGGGTCCGGACAGCAGGCGCAGCGGTTCCACGAAGAGGTCGCTGTCCTGGTGGGCGCGGACCAGGGCGTAGGAGAACGAGTGGAAGGTGGTGGCGCGGGGGGCGCGGGCGGCGCCGATGCGCAGCGCCATGCGGTCGCGCAGCTCCACGGCCGCCTTGCGGCTGAACGTGAGGACCAGGATGCGTTCCGGGTCGCCGCCGTGCGCGATCCGGGCGGCGACGGACTCGACGAGGGTGGTCGTCTTGCCGGTGCCGGGGCCGGCGAGGACGAGGAGCGGGCCCGAGGCGTGGTCAACCACCGTGCGCTGTCCTGCGTCCAGACGAGGGGGGCCCACCCGGACCGGAGCGGTGCGCACCAGTCGGTACGCGCCGCGGGTCCCCTGCCGCACCGGGGGGTGCGGCAGGCGCCTGGTGGAGGAAGAGGAGCTCACGTGGTTCGCCGGTCCTGGAGGTCGTGCTGGTGGGCGGAGCGCCGCGGGCCGAGGGGGGTGGCCGCGGGATGAGGGGGATGCGCGCCGTCGACGGTACGCCGGTGGGCGTCGCGGAAGGGTGGCTTCCCGTGCTTCCCCCGCCCCTGGTGCGTCCCTCGTTCGTCGAACGTACGGCATGTCACGGACGTGCCGCGTTTCCCCCGTACGGGCCACAGGCGTCCCGTCCGCCGGTCCGATGGCGGAAGCTGTCAGGTGTGACCCTGCGCGCGTTCGTCGCCGTCCCATCGTGCTCGTCTCATGTCGACGCGTGGCAGATGCCCCCCGGAGGCCCGGCTCGCCTCCTTCAGCGGCGTGCCCTCCTCCCGGTAGCGGTCCAGCGCTTCGAGTTCGTGGCCCGGCAGGAGGACGCCGTCCGAGCGGACGACCCGCCACCATGTGACCGCTCCTCCATAGAGGGCCATCACGCGTCCCACCTGGCGCGGGCCGCCCTCCCCCAGCCACTCCGCGACGTCCCCGTACGTCATGACGCGCCCGGGGGGAATGAGGTCGGCGACCTCCAGGACCCGCTCCGCGTACTCCGGCAGTTCGTCGGCCGGAAGGCTCTCCTCGCTCATCCGCCCCATCCTGCCCCACGCCACCGACAGTGTGACGCGACGGCCACTGTCGGTATCCCTCGCCCCGAAGGCGCACTTCGGGCAGACTGTGCGCCCCCGCATTTGCACCCTGATGCCCCCGTGTGTCGGTGGGGCATGCCACCATCGTGCGGGCGGTGACCGGTGATACGAGATCAAGAAGAGACCATGAGGCAGCAGGGCGTGCACCCCGAAGGCGCGGAGAGCACCTCCGCCGCTTCGTCGCGCCCGGAGGCCGAGGAAGCCGCCGATGCCGGTGCCGGGGGCGCCGGCGGGACGTCGGGGGAGCCCGACGCGAGGACCGATTCCCCCTCCAGGGCGGACGAGAAGCCCTCGGGCGGTCCGTCCGGCTCCGGGAACCGGCGGCCGACGGCCGACGACGACTGTGGTGACGAGGGACACAACGACGAGGTGGAGGGCGACGAACCGCTGCTCCCCGCGCGCGTGCACCGACCGTCGGACCTGATGCGGCTGCTGGTCGGCTTCCTCGCGATCGTCGTGCTGCTCGCCGTCGCGGCGTTCGCGCACGGGACGACCTCGGGACTCGAACAGGACATCAACAAGGGCACCGGCCAGGCGCCCGACCTGCTCATCAAGATCGCGGGGCTCGCGTCGAGCATCGCGATCCTGCTGGTGCCGGTCGCCTTCGCCATCGAGCGTCTGATCAAGCGGGACGGGTTGCGCATCGCCGACGGCGTGCTCGCCGCGGTCCTGGCGCACGGAGTGACCCTCGCCACCGACCTGTGGGTCGCCAAGGCGGCGCCGAGCTCCATCCAGGAGGCCCTCACCCAGCCTTCCCCGGGGGACATCCACGCCCTCACCGACCCGGTGCACGGCTATCTGGCGCCGGTGATCGCGTACATGACGGCCGTCGGCATGTCCCGCCGACCCCGCTGGCGCGCGGTGCTGTGGGTGGTGCTGCTCCTGGACGCCTTCTCCATGCTGGTCACCGGCTACACGACACCGTTCTCGATCATCCTGACGGTGCTGATCGGCTGGACCATCGCCTACGGGACGCTGTACGCGGTCGGGTCGCCGAACGTGCGGCCGACCGGGCGGACGCTGATGGCGGGCCTGCGGCACGTCGGTTTCCATCCCGTCAGCGCGGCCCGCGAGGAGACCCCGGACACGTCCGACAACGGCGATCGCGGCCGGCGCTACTTCGTCACCCTGGAGGACGGTCCGCCGCTGGACGTGACGGTGGTCGACCGGGAGCAGCAGGCCCAGGGTTTCTTCTACCGGGTGTGGCGCAACCTGACCCTGCGCGGTCTCGCCACCCGGCGCAGCCTCCAGTCGCTGCGCCAGGCCTTGGAGCAGGAGGCGCTCCTCGCGTACGCGGCCATCGCGGCCGGCGCCAACGCGCCGAAGCTGATCGCGACCTCCGAGCTGGGCCCGGACGCCGTGATGCTCGTCTACGAGCACACGGGCGGGCGGACCCTGGACTCACTGCCCGGGGAGCTCATCACCGACGCTCTGCTGCGGGACACCTGGCATCAGGTGCAGGCGCTGCAGTCGCGGCGCATCGCGCACCGCAGGCTCGCGGGGGACGCGATCCTGGTGGATCGTTCCGGCACGGTGATCCTCACCGATCTGCGCGGTGGCGAGATCGCGGCCGGTGACCTGCTGCTGCGCATGGACATCGCTCAGCTGCTGACCACCCTGGGGCTGCGCGTCGGCGCCGAGCGCACGGTGGCGTCGGCGGTGGGTGTGCTCGGTCCTGACGCCGTCGCCGACTGTCTGCCGCTGCTGCAGCCCATCGCGCTGTCCCGCTCCACGCGCGCGACGCTGCGCAAACTGGCCCGGGAGCGCGCCCAGCGTGAGCGGGACGCGGTGCTGGAGGCCTCACGGCAGGACAGGCTCGCGCGCGCGGAACAGGCGCAGTCGGCCGAGACCGTGGCCGAGAAGCCCGGCAAGAAGGCCGTACGGGCGGAGCAGCGGGCCGAGAAGCGGGCGCTGGACGAAGCGCTGGACGAGGCCCGTGAGGAGGATCTGCTCACCCAGATCCGCCACCAGGTGCTGCGGATCAGACCGCAGGCGCCGGTCGAACCGGCCCGTCTGGAGCGGATCAGGCCGCGCACGCTGATCAGTTTCATCGCCGGTGCCATCGGCGCGTACTTCCTTCTGACACAGCTCACGCACATCGAGTTCGCGACCCTGTTCGAGAGCGCCGAGTGGGGCTGGGTCGCGGCGGCCGTGCTGTTCTCGGCGCTGAGCTACTTCGCGGCGGCGATGAGCCTGCTGGGCTTCGTGCCCGAACGGGTGCCGTTCCTGCGGACCGTGGCGGCGCAGGTGGCCGGCTCGTTCGTGAAGATCGTGGCGCCCGCGGCGGTCGGCGGTGTCGCACTGAACACACGTTTCCTGCAGCGCGCCGGGGTGCGGCCGGGGCTCGCGGTGGCGAGCGTCGGCGCCTCGCAGCTGTTCGGGCTCGGCTGTCACATCCTGATGCTGCTGTCCTTCGGCTATCTGACCGGTACGGAGAAGACACCGTCCCTGTCGCCGTCCCGCACGGTCATCGCCGGTCTGCTGACCGTCGCGGTGCTGGTCCTCGTCGTGACGTCGGTGCCGTTCCTGCGGAAGTTCGTCGTCACCCGGGTCAGGTCGCTGTTCGCCGGCGTCGTGCCGCGCATGCTGGACGTGCTGCAGCGCCCGCAGAAGCTGGTCACCGGCATCGGCGGCATGCTGCTGCTGACCGCCTGCTTCGTGATGTGCCTGGACGCGTCGATCCGTGCCTTCGGCCACGAGGAGACCACCACGCTCAGCCTCGCCAGCGTGGCCGTCGTCTTCCTCGCGGGCAACGCGCTCGGCTCCGCGGCGCCGACCCCCGGCGGTGTCGGCGCGGTCGAGGCGACGCTCACCGTCGGTCTGATCGCCGTCGGCCTCCCCAAGGAGGTCGCCGCGCCCGCGGTGCTGCTGTACCGGCTGCTGACCCTGTGGCTGCCGGTGCTGCCCGGCTGGCTGTTCTTCAACCACCTCACCCGCAAGGGCGCCCTGTAGAAACGGGCGAGGTGCGCGCCGTGGCCGGACGGGCGCGCCGTGCTCTCACCCGCACGGACCGCGTCCCGAGCGAACGGCCCTGCGCGCCCGCAGGATGGGAGACATGCCGAACCCGTCGCCGTCACGCGCCGCCGCTCTCACCGTGACCGCCGTCCTGCTGTCCTGTGCGCTGACGGGCTGCGGCGGCGGGTCGGGGGACGGGCACGGGGACCTGACGGCCCAGAAGCTGAACTGGCAGGACTGCCCGGCTCCCTCGGAGTCCGAGGGCGGTGGCGGCGCGCCCTCTCCGCTGCCCGGCGGTGCGCAGTGGCAGTGCGCCACCATGAAGGCCCCCCTCGACTGGGCCGACCCCAAGGGCGACACGATCGGCATCGCGCTGATCCGGGCCCGGACGAGCGGCGATCCCGCCCGGCGCATCGGCTCCCTCGTCTTCAACTTCGGCGGCCCCGGCGGCTCCGGTGTGACCACGCTGCCCGCCTTCGGCGGGGACTACGCGAAGCTGCGCACCCGGTACGACCTGGTGAGCTTCGACCCGCGGGGCGTCGGCCGCAGCGACGGCGTGAAGTGCGAGGACGACACCCAGCTCGACGCGTACTTCCAGCAGGACGCCATCCCCGACGACGCCGCCCAGCGCAAGGCGCTCGTGGACAACACGAAGGCGTTCAACGCGGCCTGCGAGAAGAACTCGGGCCGCACCATCCCGCATGTGCGCACCACCGACGCGGCCCGCGACATGGACCTCATGCGGAAGGTCCTCGGCGACGACAAGCTGCACTACTTCGGCATCTCCTACGGCACCGAACTCGGCGGCGTGTACGCCCACCTGTTCCCCAAGAACGTGGGACGGGCCGTGTTCGACGGAGTGGTCGACCCGACGCAGGACCCTGAACAGGGCGCGCTCGGGCAGGCCAGGGGATTCCAGCTCGCGCTCGACAACTTCGCCGAGGACTGCACCTCGAAGAAGGATCCGTGCCCGATCGGTGACACACCGAAGGACGTCAAGGACCGCATCGGCACGTTCCTCGAGAGCCTGGAGGGCAAGCCGATCCCCGGTGTCTTCCCGCGCGAGCTGACCCGCACCGCCGCGACCACCGGCATCGCGCAGGCCCTGTACTCCAAGGACTTCTGGGAGTACCTGACGGAGGGTCTGGAACAGGCCTACAGCGGGGACGGCAAGGTACTGATGCTGCTGTCGGACTCGCTGAACGGCCGCACCGAGGACGGCCAGTACAGCAATCTCACCGCGGCGAACGTGTCCATCAACTGCGCGGACGAGAAGCCGCGTTACACCGTCGCCGACGTCGAGGCGAGACTTCCGGAGTTCCGCGCCGCGTCACCCCTGTTCGGCGACTATCTGGCCTGGGGAATGCTGAGTTGCACCGACTGGGCCGTCCCGGGGGCCGCCGACCACCCGGACGTCGGCGCCGCCGGGTCGGCGCCGATCCTCGTCGTCGGCAACACCGGTGACCCCGCGACACCGTACGAGGGCGCGAAGAGGATGGTGGAGGCGCTGGGCAAGGGGGTCGGCGTCGAGCTGACCTACAAGGGCCAGGGACACGGCGCCTACGACAGCGGGAACAAGTGCGTGCACAACGCGGTGGACGGCTACCTGCTGAACGGGACCGTACCACCGGCCGGAACCGTCTGCACCTAGAAAATAGCAGGTCAGAAGGTTATCCACAGGGGTCAGAGGTGGTCCGCCGCGGACGCCTAGTATGGCGTGCAGGTGATCCGCGGCATCCGGCGGACCACGGGTGAGGGGGAAGCTCATGAGGCGTTTCGCACGGTGGACGGCCGGGGTTGCGGCCGCTTTGCTGGTGGCCGGCTGCGGCGGCTCGTCCGGGAACGGCAAAGGCGCGGACGACGAGGGGAAGAACAGCGGCACCCCGTCCGCCGGCGCGCCGTCGTCCGGCGTCGCCTCGGCGCTGCCGGTCGCGCTCACCTCGCAGAAGCCCGACTGGGGCCGCTGCGGGAGCGGTTCGGGTGCCGCCGCTCAGGGTGGCGGCTGGCAGTGCGCGACGCTCAAGGTGCCGCTCGACTACGCGAAACCGGACGGGAAGACCATCGGCCTCGCGCTCATCCGCTCGAAGGCGACCGGCGGGCAGGGCAAGCGGCTCGGCTCCCTCCTGTTCAACTTCGGCGGCCCCGGCGGTTCCGGTGTCTCCACGATGCCCAACTACGAGAGCCTCGTCGGCCCGCTCCACGAGCGCTACGACCTGGTGAGCTGGGACCCGCGCGGTGTCGCCGCCAGCGAGGGGGTGCGCTGCCGCGGCGACAAGGCGATCCAGGCCGCCGAGTCGGTGGACGCCACTCCGGACGACGCGGCCGAGGAGAGTGCCTACTTCAAGGACGCCGCCGACTTCGGCAAGGGCTGCGAGAAGGCCGCCGGAAAGCTGATGGCGCACGTGTCGACCACGGACACGGCCCGCGACATGGACCTGATGCGCCAGGTCCTCGGCGACAGCCGTATGCACTACTTCGGCATCTCGTACGGCACCGAACTCGGCGGCGTGTACGCCCACTTGTTCCCCAAGAACGTGGGACGGCTGGTGCTGGACGCCGTGGTCGACCCGAGTGCCGACACGGTGGGCCACGCCAAGAACCAGACCCTGGGGTTCCAGCGCGCCTTGGACGACTACCTCAAGTCCACCGGCCAGGACCCCGCGCGGGGCTCCCGGAAGATCGTGGACCTGCTGGACCGGATCGACGCGAAGCCGCTGCCGACCACCGGCGGGCGCAAGCTCACCCAGACCCTGGCTCTCACGGGCATCGTCCTGCCGCTGTACAGCAAGGCGGGCTGGCCGCGTCTGACCGATGCGCTCCAGAGCGCCGAGGACGGTGACGGCACCGAACTGCTCGCGCTCGCCGACGGGTACAACGACCGCGACTCCTCGGGTCACTACGGCACGACGACCCATTCCCAACGGGTCATATCGTGCCTGGACGACAAGCAGCGGCCGACGCCCGAGGAGACGAGGAAGCTGCTGCCCGAGTTCGAGAAGATCTCGCCGGTGTTCGGCGACTTCATGGGCTGGGACACGGCGGGCTGGTGTCACGACTGGCCGGTCGCCGGTCAGTTCGACACGCCGGAGGTCGGTGCTCCGGGAGCCGCGCCCGTCCTGGTCGTGGGCAACACCGGGGACCCGGCGACGCCGTACGAGGGGGCCCGCAGGATGGCCGACGAGCTGGGCAAGGGTGTCGGGGTGGAGCTCACCTGGAAGGGCGAGGGCCATGGCGCCTACGGAAGCGGCAGCGACTGTGTCGACTCCACGGTGAACGGCTATCTGCTGGACGGGACGGTACCGAAGGACGGCAAGGTCTGCTCATGACGACGGCGGGGGTCCCCCACACCTGTCGTGTGCGAGACCCCCGCCGTCGCAAGTCCGGGACCGGCCGGTGGTACTCGACGGACCGGCCCGTCACCCGTCCCCCGGTGAGCGAGCCCGTCCGGCGTCGCCCGGCGGACGGGCTCGGCTGTCGCTCAGTAGACGGGCTTGTCCGGCTCGATCTGGTTGACCCAGCCGATCACGCCGCCGCCGACGTGCACAGCGTCCGAGAAACCGGCCGACTTCAGGACGGCGAGGACCTCCGCGCTGCGGACACCCGTCTTGCAGTGCAGGACGATCTTCTTGTCCTGCGGGAGGGTCTCCAGGGCGGTGCCCATGAGGAACTCGTTCTTCGGGATCAGCTTGGCGCCGGGGATCGAGACGATCTCGTACTCGTTGATCTCGCGGACGTCGATGATCTCGATGTTCTCGCCGTCGTCGATCCACTCCTTGAGCTGCTTCGGAGTGATCGTGGAGCCGGCCGCCGCCTCCTGCGCCTCCTCGGACACGACACCGCAGAAGGCCTCGTAGTCGATGAGCTCGGTGACGGTGGGGTTCTCGCCGCAGACCGCGCAGTTCGGGTCCTTGCGGACCTTGACCTGGCGGTACTGCATCTCCAGGGCGTCGTAGATCATCAGACGGCCCACCAGGGGTTCGCCGATGCCCGCGAGCAGCTTGATCGCCTCGGTGACCTGGATGGAGCCGATGGAGGCGCACAGCACGCCGAGGACACCGCCCTCGGCGCAGGAGGGGACCATGCCGGGGGGCGGGGGCTCCGGGTAGAGGCAGCGGTAGCAGGGGCCGTGCTCGGACCAGAAGACGGACGCCTGACCGTCGAAGCGGTAGATCGAGCCCCACACGTACGGCTTGTCGAGGAGCACGCACGCGTCGTTGACCAGGTAGCGGGTCGCGAAGTTGTCCGTGCCGTCGACGATCAGGTCGTACTGGCTGAAGATGTCCATCACGTTCTCGGCCTCGAGCCGCTCTTCGTGGAGGACCACATTCACGTACGGGTTGATGCCGAGCACGGAGTCGCGCGCGGACTCGGCCTTGGAGCGGCCGATGTCCGCCTGGCTGTGGATGATCTGGCGCTGCAGGTTCGACTCGTCGACCTCGTCGAACTCCACGATGCCGAGCGTGCCCACGCCCGCCGCGGCCAGGTACATCAGCGCCGGGGACCCGAGGCCGCCGGCGCCCACGCACAGCACCTTGGCGTTCTTCAGCCGCTTCTGCCCGTCCATGCCCACGTCGGGGATGATCAGGTGGCGGGAGTACCTGCGGACCTCGTCTACGGTGAGCTCGGCAGCCGGCTCGACCAGGGGTGGCAGCGACACGGGGACTCCGTTGGTCGGTCAATCACTACAGTTGTTCTCCCCGTAACACTGCCACGCCCTTCTTCATTCCGAGACACCCGTTCCGATCCGCGAGACGATCTCGTCCCAGTAGCCGGGCATGGTCTCCCAAGGGTCGGTGCGGCCGCCCCGGTCGGTGCGGTCGGTGAAGTAGATGGTCGAGGCTCCCTGCCAGCGGGCGATCCGCAGCGCCTCGTCCAGATGGCCGCGCGGCACCCCGTGCACGAAATGGCAGAAGCGCTCGGGCGCGTAGTCGGCGGTCCACTCGGCGACCTGCGACCAGCGGTAGTCGCTCCAGCAACCGGAGAACGTCACCAGCTGGTCGGCGTTCTCGGCATAGCCGGGGTAGGGGTGGGTGCCGTGCCCGAGCACGATGTGCGGGTCGTCCAGGAGCGCGCGGAGCCCGGTGACCGCGCGGCGGACCTCCGGAAGCGCGGCGCGTCCGGTGGGGCAGCGGTGCAGGAGGAACCCGCCGACCCGGTACCAGTCGACGTACCGGTGCGCGTCGGAGATCAGCTCAGCGACGGCACGGGCGCCGTGGCCGACGTCCAGGTGCCCGAGCACGCGTACTCCGGCGCGGCGCAGTCGGCCGACGGCCTCCAGGCAGTGCGGGTCGGGACGGACGCCGGGTCCTTCGGCCACGTTCAGGACGACCCAGTGCAGGGGCGTGCCGGGGCGGGTGAGCGTGCCCCACTCCCCCGGTGCGACCAGGGGGTGCGCATAGCCGGGGATGCCGAAGCCCGTTCTCAGGTCGGTGCTCGCGGTGCCCGCCGCGGCGCTGGTCAGATGCGGCATGCCGCCTCCATCCAGATGTCGGCCAGGGACTCCTCGAGGTTGATCCGGGGGCGCCAGCCGAGGCGGTCGCGCGCGGTGCGCACGTCGGCCTGCTGCCAGCTGCCGCAGCCGTCCGGGTACGGGTACGCGACCGGGCCCGCGTGGTCGGGTTCGGGGCGGGGGTGTCCGATGGATGCCCTCATGGGTCCGGGCGGACCGTCGAGTTCGTGCAGTGTGCCGCCGTAGCCGGCCACGCGGGCGAGGACGGAGGCGGCGTCGCGCAGCCGGACGGCGCGTCCCGAGCCGATGTTGATGACGCCCTGTGCGGCGGAGAGGGAGGCGGCGTGGACGGCACGGGCGACGTCCCGGACGTCGATGAAGTCGCGCTGGACGCCGAGTCCGCCGAGTTTGAGTTCGCCGTCGCCGGACTGCATGGCGCGTCGCATGGCCTCGGCTAGGCGGCCGAGCGGCGATCCGGCGGGCGTGCCGGGCCCGGCGGGCGAGAAGACGCGCAGGACGACGGCGTCGAGTCCGGAGCCGAGGACCAGTTCGGTGGCCGCGAGTTTGCTGACGCCGTAGGGGCCGCCGGGGCGGGGGACGGCGTCCTCGGCGGTGGAGGAGCCGGGCTGGCTCGGCCCGTACTCGGCTCCGCAGCCGATCTGGACGAGCCGCGCCCCGCACCCGCTGCGCCGCAGGGCCTCGCAGACGGTGGCGACGGCGACGGTGTTGTGCCGGGTCAGTTCGCGGGCGCCACCGCGGGTGGCCCCGGCGCAGTTGATGACGACCCCGGGGTGCACCGCGTCCAGGAAGCGGGTGAGCGCGCCGGGGCTGCCCGAGGCGAGGTCGAACCGTACGTCGGCGTCGTCACCGCGGCCGAGGGCGGTGAGCTGCACGGCCGGGTCGGCGAGCAGCCGGTCGGCGACGAAACGGCCGAGGTATCCGTTGGCTCCGATCAGCAGGACCCTCATCGGGCGGCTCCCGGGGCGGATTCTCCGGTTCGGGAGGTGATCATCTGGCGTTCTCCTTCGGGGTGGTGCCGTGGGTCGGAAGGGAGGCCCGCGGTGTCGGCCCCGCGGGAGAGGTGGGTCCGGCGGCGGGGCCGGACCCTCGCGTGGCGCTCGCGGCGGATCGCGACGGCCGGGAGGCCCGTGGGCGGGTCGCGGCGCGCGGATCTTGGTGCGGCACGGGCGGCACGCGGCGCCGACCGCGGCCGGGCGCGCGGCCCGGGCCGGGGAGTTCGGGGACGGGGGCGGTGTTCATGGCGTCCCGTCGGGTGCCGCGTGGGCCGATGCCCGGGTCAGGGTGCGGGTCGCGTGGACCAGGAGGACGAGTGCGCCGGTGCCACACGCCAGAGCGGGGACGGCGCCGGGGCCCCACGCCTGGGCGACGGTCTCGACGGGCGTGCAGAGGAAGGCGCAGCCGGGCAGCCGGCCGGCGAAGACCGTGGCCGTCGCGGTCGCCTCGGCCGCGCCGACGGCGTCGAGCACCACGGCGGGGGCGTGGCCGAAGCCGCGCGCCGCGAGCAGTCGGGCGAGCAGCAGCAGCGCGCCGAGGGCGCCCGCTCCGGCGTAGGCGGGGGGCTGGTCCAGGACTGTCCCGCACAGCGCGAGCAGGGCGCCGAGGGCACACAGGTAGAGGGCGACCACGCCGAGGAGCAGCGGGCGCACGGTGACCGCGAACTCCGCCAGGCCCCGGCTGGCGGCCAGTCCGCGGCGGGCGCGCGCCATGAAGAGGTGGGCGCACCAGACCGCGGGGGCGCAGGACAGGGCGAGGGCGAGCACCGGCGCCGTGGCCGGCGGCCAGGGGTCGTCCGGGCCGCCGGAGAGGGCGGCGCTCAGCAGTCCGTCGCCGAACAGGGCGTACGCGATCAGCCAGCAGGTCCACGCCCGGGTGCCGTTCGTCGCGCGGCGGGAGGTGCCGAGCGGGCCGCGGCGCAGGGCGGCGCGCAGTCCGGCCGACACGGCGAGGATGCCGGTGGCGGCGACGGCGAGTCGGGTGTGTCCTTCGGTGAACCGCAGTCCGCCCACGGTCGCCGCGCAGAGGATGCCCGGCAGCAGAGCGAGCACGGCCCAGCCGGCGCGTGCGCCGGAGCGTTCCGCCGGGGCCGTCCGCGCGGCCGGTTCCACGTCACGGGCCCGGCGTGCGTACATCTCCTCGGCGAGGGAGAACACGTCACGGTGCCGGAAGCGGGTGGCGGTCCGGTCGGTCAGCCCGTGCGCCTCCAGGCCGGCCGCGATCTCCAGGGGGTCGACGGCACGTTCACAGAGCTCGCGGTGCCGGTGCATCAGGGCTTTCACGGGGTCCACGGCGTTCCGGCGGCCGGGGGGTCTGCGGGAGTGCCCGGTGCGGTCGGCCGGGGCGGCCTTGGCGTCCACAACGTCCGGGGAGTCCGCACCGCCCGCGATGCCCGCGACGCCCGGGACGGCCGCGACGTCCGGGCAGTCCGTACGCCCCGTGTCGCCTGTGGCGGCCGGGGCAGTCGCCGATCCGGCTCCCGGCACGGACACGTGGGGCGGTCCGTCCTCGGACGTGCACGCGTCCTCCGACGCACCGGCCGTCCCGTCTGTGGCCTCGCGCACCGGTGTGGGTCCCGGGTCCGGCGCGGATTCCACCGGGCCGCCTCCGTCCGTGACGCCCACGCGTGTACACGGGTCCGCCTCGCCGTGCGCCGCGCGCTGTTCTTCGTGCGCCGCGCGCCGTTCTTCCTGCGCCGCGCGCCCCGTAATGGTTTCCGCGTACCCCTGGTCCGTCCCGCACCCTTCGTCCACGAAGAAGCCCAGGTCGCCCGGGGACTCCACGGAAGCCCTGGCCCCCGGGTGACCCGCGGCACCCACGGAACCCATAGCCCCCACGCCGGCCGCAGACCCCACGAAACCCACCAACTCCTCTTCCACCGCGGGCCTTTCGTGCACCGTGGGCCCCTCGTCCGCCGAAGGCCGCGCGTGCGCCGCAGGCCTTTCGTGCGCCGCGGGCCCGTCGCCCCCCGGCCACGCCACCGTCCGCCCGTCCCAGGTGCCGGGGCTCTCCGGTGCCTCGGGCCGGTCCAGTGCGTCGAGTCGTCCTTCGGTTCGGCCCGGTTCGCTCGTCACGCGCCCTCCCCCGCGGTCATCGGCAGCGTCGCGCGGACCGGGGCCCCCGGCGCACGGCGCGTCCATCCGGCGGCGACGAGACGGGCCTCGGTCCAGCGGCCGGGTACGTGGGCCTCGGCGGGCACGGCGAACGGCAGGGGTTCGCCGGCGTCGTCCAGGACGATCCGCCGGATCGGCGAGTGCGAGACGATCTCCAGGTAAATGCCGTGAAATGCCTCGACGTTCTGCTCGACGGTGAACAGTTCGAGGGCTCGTTCGCGGGCCGCCGCGCCGAGGCGTGCGCGCCGTTCGGGGTCGCGCAGCAGTGCCACGCACGCCTCGGCGAGCGCCCGCGGATTGCGTGGCGGCACCACCAGCCCCGTACCGCCGATGACCTCGACGACCGCGCCGACATCGGTGGAGACCGTGGCCCGGCCGCAGAACATGGCCTCGACGAGGCTGATCGGGAAGCCCTCGACGACGCTGGACAGCACGACCAGGGCGCCGGACGCGTACGCCTCCGCGATCCCCGGGGCCTCCGGACCGCCGATCTCCTCGAAGGACACCGGGTTGTCGCCGACGGCGTGCGCGCCCTCGGCCTCGTCGGGGAAGAGATGGGCGGCCAGCGCCTTGCAGTGCGCCAGGTAGAGCGCGCCGTCCGGCCCCTCGGCGGGGGCTCCGAAGATCCGCAGCCGGGTCTTCGGCCGCTCCTTGCGGATCTCGGCGAACGAGTGCAGCAGGGAGACGAGGTCCTTCGACGGTTCGACGCGGCCGACCCACACCAGGGTGTCCGGGTCCGCGCCGCCGGCGTGCTCGGCGCGCTCCCCCACCTCCGCGAAGCGGGACGCCTCCATGCCGGGGTAGACGGTGCGCACCCGGGCCCGGTCGGCACCACAGCGCTCCTGCCAGCGGCGGGCGTGGGTGTTGCCGGGCGTGATGAGCGCGGCCCGGCGGTAGACCTCGGTGGCCAGCCTGCCGTGGAAGGCCGCGCGCAGCGCCCGTACGGCGGGAGCTTCCTCGGTGGCGGAGGAGGCCAGATAGTGCGCGCGCAGCGGCACCCCGTACTCCGTGACGAGCAGCGGGACCGAGGCGAAGTGCCGGGCGAGCAGGCCGGGCAGGGCGGCCGAGCCGCCGGCGGTCGCGTGGCAGAGGTCGACCGCGCCGAGTCCGTCGTCGCCGTACCAGTCCAGCGAGAGGGGGCGCAGCGACCGGTCGACGTGGGCGGCCACGGAGAGCAGATCGGGTACGCGGGCGGTGCGCGCGGCGCGTAGTGCGCCCGGCGCGCGGCAGGCGCGTTCCCATGCGCGCACGGCGGCCTCGGAGCGCAGCGTCCCGGCCAGGCCGCCCTCGTCGCGGGCGAGTTCGGCGAGTCCGTAGAGCGCGGTGGCGAAACGGTCCGCCTCAGGGCCGAAAGAAGCCCCCGAGCCGTCGGAGACCCCGGACGCGCCCGCTTCTCCGGCCTCTCCCGCGACACCGGGTCCCCCGACGGCCCCCGCACCGCCGAAGACCGTCCCGGCACCGCCGAAGCCGGCGACGGCCCCCGCACCACCTGAGGCTCCGGAACCGTCGGGCGCGTTCCGGCCCCCCGGGCCCGCGCACACGGCCGCCGCCAGTTCCCCGAAGCACTCGGCGAACCGCCGTCGCGCCCGGCGTCCGTGCACTCCGCGTCCGTGCGCCGCCCCCTCGTCGTCGGCCGTCCACAGCGGAGCCGTCCGTACGCGGCTGATCTGAGGCGGCAGCGGTACCCAGCCCTCGTCCTCCTGCTGCCGGCTGCGGCTGAGCGCGTAGAGGTCGAACTCGTGCTGCCCGAGCCCGCGCACGAGCCGGTCGCACCAGAGCTTGGCGTCACCGTTCACATACGGATAGCCACCCTCCGTAAGCAGTCCGATGCGCACGAGTGCACCCCCGATCTCCCCTGTGGGGAGCCGCCGTTGACCCGACGGCTCGCAGCGGGAAGAACGTATGCGGACATGACGGTGGCGCGATGGACGGTTGTCCATCGCGCCACCAAAAGGGGTGAACGGTCGTAACTTTCCCGCGCAGGTCGCGTTGTCTCGCGCTAGGAGATCGTTCCGTGACGTCCTGTCACACCGCCGCCGGCTGCCGGCGGGCCCTGCGCCGCTCCGCCGCGACCTCCGGATCGAGCGCCGGAACGGCGGCCAGCAGCTGCTTGGTGTAGGGGTCCCGCGGGGACTCGTACACCTCGTCGGCGGAGCCGAGTTCGACGATCCGGCCGCGCCGCATCACCGCGACCCGGTCGCTGACCTGGCGCACGACGGCCAGGTCGTGGGCCACGAAGACGAGCGCCAGCCCGAGTTCGCGCTGCAGTTCCGCGAGCAGGGCGACCACCTGGGCCTGGGTCGTGACGTCGAGCGCGGAGACCGGTTCGTCGCAGACGATGACACGCGGGTCGGCGGCGAGCGCCCGCGCGATGCCGACGCGCTGACGCTGTCCGCCGCTGAACTCGTGCGGGTAGCGGTCGTAGTGCGCCGGTTCGAGCCCCACGCGCTCCAACAGCTCCCCTACGCGCCCCCGGATGCGGGTCTCGTCCCGTTCGCCGCGCGCCCGCAGCGGATCGGCGATCGACTCGCCGACGCTGCGCCGGGGATTGAGGGAGGAGACGGGGTCCTGGAAGACCATCTGGACGGCGGGCCGGATCCCCGACCGCACCCGGCCCTCGTACCGGACCGACCCGGCGGTCGGCTCCAGCAGCCCGACCAGCATGCGTCCCAGTGTGGTCTTCCCGCTGCCGCTCTCGCCGACGACGCCGAGCGTCTCGCCGCGCCGGACCGTGAGGGACACCCCGTCCACGGCGGTGAACCGCCGCCTGCCACGCCCGAACTCGCGCCGCAGACCGACCGCTTCGAGAACGATCTCACCGACCTCCCCATCGCCGGACGGGCCGCCGCCGGAGAACTCACCGTCGTCCAGACCACCGTCAGACGCGGCACCGCCCGGCACACCGCCCCCCGACACGCCACCGGCCGACGCCCCACCGGAGCTCTCACCACCGACGGGCGCACCACCAACCGGCACACCACCGTCCAAGACACCGCCGCCCGACGCGGCGCCGCCCGGCACGGCACCACCGCCCACGGCACCACCCCCCGGCACACCCCCGCTCCCCCCGGCGGCCGCCCCCGCACCCCCGAGCCGTACCCGCGGTACGTCCACGCGGGGTACCGCGCCCAGCAGTTCACGGGTGTACTCCTCCCGCGGCGCCCCGAGGACCGCCGCGACCGGCCCGTGCTCGACCGCTCTCCCGTGCCGCATGACGAGCACGTCGTCGACGCTCTCGGCGGCCACGCCCACGTCGTGCGTGACGAGCAGCAGCCCCATCCCGGTCTCCTCCCGCAGGGTGTGCAGCAGGTCGAGGATCTGGGCCTGCACGGTCACGTCGAGGGCCGTCGTCGGCTCGTCGGCGATCAGCAGGTCGGGCGCGCAGGCCAGCGCCATCGCGATCAGCGCGCGCTGCCGCATGCCGCCGCTGAACTCGTGCGGACGCGCGCGGGCGCGGCGGGCGGCGTCCGCGATGCCCACGCGGTCGAGGACCTCGACGGCACGCGCGCGGGCGGCGCGCCGGGACGCCTTCACATGGACGCGGTACACCTCGGCGATCTGGTCGCCGACCGCGTAGTACGGGTCGAGCGACGACAGCGGGTCCTGGAAGACCATCGCCGCCTTCCCGCCCCGCAGCCGCCGCAGTTCGTCGTCGGAGGCGGCCTGTACGTCGACTCCGGCCACCCGCACCGCGCCGTCGACGCGCGCTCCGGTGCCCCGGTGCAGCGCGAGCAGCGCGGAGGCGACCGTGGACTTGCCGGAGCCGGACTCGCCGACCAGCCCGAGCGCGGCACCCTTCGCGAGGGTGAAGGACAGTCCGTCGACGGCGCGCAGGTCCCCGAACCCGACGACGAGGTCCCGGACGTCCACGAGCGGGGCGCCGGTGCCGTCCGGCCCGCCGTCCAGGGATTCACCGGTTGTCACGAGACTCACGACAGCACCACCCGCCGGTCGGCCACCGCGTACAGCACGTCCGCGACGGCGTTGGCCAGGACCACGAAGAAGCCGGTCACCAGCACCATCCCGACGACCACCGGCAGGTCGACGACCTGCACGGCGTGCACGAGTTCCCGTCCGAGACCGGGCAGCCCGAACATCGTCTCGGTGAGCACGGCGCCGCCGATCGCGGAGCCGACGTCGTTCGCGTTCAGTGCGATGACCGGCGCGATCGCACCGCGCAGGGCGTGCCTGCCGATGATCGAACGTTCCCCCACGCCGTAGGCGCGGAAGGTGCGGACATGGTCCTCGGCGAGGGTCTCCAGCATCGACGCCCTGGTCAGCCGGGCGTACTTGGCGGCCTCGATCAGGGCGAACGCCAGCCAGGGGAGCAGCAGGTTCCACGCCCACTGCTCGGGGTCCTCGGTGAAGGGCACGTACTGCGGGAAGGGCAGCCACTGCAGCTGACCGCAGACGACGATCATCAGCACCAGGCCGATGACGAAGACCGGTGTGGCGGTGCCCGCGAGCGTGACGCCGGTCAGCACACGCTCGGTGATCCTGCCGCGGCGCCACGCGGAGAGCACTCCGGTGCCGACGCCGAGGACCAGCCACAGCACCATCGCGCCGAGCACGAGCGAGAGGGTGACCGGCAGTTTCGTCCAGATGAGGTGGGTGACCTGCTGGTCGCTCTGGTACGACAGGCCGAGGCAGGGCGCGCCGCAGTGCTGCACGGAGGTGCCCGTCGAGTAGTCGTGTCCGGCGACGATGCCCTGCAGGAAGTGCCAGTAGCGCAGGTACAGCGGGTCGCCGAGCCTCAACTGCTCGGAGACCTGGTGCACCTGGGCGGGCGAGCAGCGCGGGCCGCAGGTGATCTGGGCGACGTCGCCGGGGGCGACGTAGAAGACGAGGTAGATGATCACGGAGATCGCGAGCAGGGTGACGACGGCGCCGACCAGACGCCGTACGGCGAATCCGGTGAATCCGCCGGCCCCGGGCAGGCCGCTCATGCCCTGGCCTCCCGCTTGCGTCCCGTGCCGACGCGCAGCCGTGAGGCCGCGCGCGGGTCGAGGGCCGTGCGCACGCCGTCGCCGAGGACGGTCAGCGCGAGCACGGTGAGGAACAGGGAGCCCGCCGGGAGCAGCAGGTACTGCGGTGCGGCCTGGTACCAGACGTCGGCCGCGGTCAGCATCTGGCCCCAGGAGGGGGTCGGCGGCTTCACGCCGACGCCCAGGAAGCTGAGCGCCGCCTCGACGGTGATGTTCAGGGGGACGAGGAGGGCCGCGTACGTGATGACGGGCGCGGCGAGGGCGGGCAGGAGTTCGCGGCGGGCGACGCGCCAGGGGCCCCAGCCGCTGAGCCGGGCCGCCGCCACATGGTCGAGTTCCTTGAGGGTCAGCGCGTGGGCGCGCACGATCTTCGCGGTCGAGCCCCATGCGACCAGGCCGATGATGAGGGCGACCAGGACGGGGCGCGGGAAGCCGCTGGGCACGATCGCGAGCAGCGCGAGGGACATGATCATCAGCGGCATCGCGATGATGATGTCCGTGACGCGGCTGAGGAGTTGGTCGACCCAGCGGTTGCCCAGGGCGGCCGCGACACCGACGACGACGCCGATGAGGACCTGTACGAGGGTGGCCGCGAAGGCGACTCCGAGGGAGACCCGGGCGCCGTGGACGAGCCGGGCGAAGAGGTCGCGGCCCGTCTGCGGTTCGACGCCGAGCCAGTGGGAGCCGCTGACTCCGCCGAACGAGCCGATCGGTACGCCGCCGCGCGCGGAGTCGACGAGCGCCGGGTGGTAGGTGGTCGGGTCCTGGCCCTCGACCGCCGTGAGCAGCGGTGCGGTGAGGGCGACCAGGACGAGCAGCGCCACGAAGGCCGCCGCGACGAGGGCGGCGCGCTGCGTGCGCAGCCGCCGCCAGAACTGACGGGCCCCGGAGGCCCCGGGGACGGAAGGGTCCGTCCCCGGGGCCCGGGAGGCGACGATTGCCTCGCTCACGGCGCTACTTCACCGCGACCTGGGAGATGTCCAGCACGCCGGTCCAGTCGCTGATCACGATGTTCTTGACGTCCTTGCCGTAGAGGCGCTTGTAGACGGGGTGGAACAGCGGGACGGTCAGGGCCTGTTCGCCGATCTTCTTGTCGAGCGCGCCCCAGCGCCGCGCGGCCTCGTCGAGGTCGGTCAGCTTGTTGATCGCGTCGATCTCGTCGTTGACGGCCTTGTCGTCGAGGAAGCCGGTGTTGAAGTTGGCGCCGTCCTCGACGATCTGGCGGCCGTCGAAGATCGGGGCGAGGAAGGGGCCGCCGGAGGGCCAGTCGGCACCCCAGTGGGCGAGGAAGAAGCCGGGCTCGGACTTGGCGCCGTGGATCTTGTCCTTGTAGTCGTTGGACTCCAGGCCCTGGAGCTTGACGGTGATGCCGGCCTTCTTCAGGGCGTCCTGGAGGGCGGTGGCGATCTCCGGGCTGGTCTCGAAGTCCTTGTCGTTGGAGTGGGTGAGCGTGACGGCGAGGCCGTTCGGGTGGCCGGCCTCCTTGAGGAGTTCCTTGGCCTTGGCCGGGTCGCCGGACGCGCCCGCCGGGAAGTGGTCGTAGGGCGTGTAGCCGAAGGACTTCTGGTTCGGCAGGTAGGTGGTGGCCGCCTCGGCGAGGGAGGAGCCGCCCGCCGCGTTGATCACCGACGTGCGGTCGACGGCGTACGAGATCGCCTGGCGCACCTTGGGGTCGTCGAACGGCTTCACCTTCGGGTTGAAGGCGATGTAGTTCGTGTAGCCGAAGTGCCCGGTGCCGACGCGCGCGGCGAGTTCCTTGTCCCCGGTGACCTTGGCGAGTTCGGCCGGGCCGAGGTTGGTGTCGGTGGTGACGGCCGCGGCGTCCGCGCCCTGCGAGGAGGACAGCCGCTGGTTGATGACGGACGAGTCCAGACCGGACCGTACGTCGATCCGGTCGGGGTAGGCCTTGCGCTCGGCGTCGGTGGACGCGGACCAGTGCGGGTTGCGCTCCAGGACGAGCCGCTCGCCGTCGTTCTCGTTCCTGACGACCTTGTAGGGGCCCGAGGAGACCGGGTGCTCCTCGTACTTGGTGCCGGTGTCCTTGGCCTTGGGGACGGGCGTGAACTGCGTCTGGGTGGCGAGGTAGGGGAACTCGCCCTCCGGCTTGTCGAGGTGGAAGACGATGGTCAGGTCGTCCGGGGTCTCGATCGAGTCGAGGCCCTTCTTGTCCTTGTAGGGGCCCTGGTAGTCGGCGCCTCCGATCAGCCAGTCCCTCAAGTAGGGTGCGCCGCCGCTGAGTTCGGCCGCGAAGGAGCGCTCGATGCCGTACTTGATGTCGGCGGAGGTGATCGGCGTGCCGTCCTCGTACGTGAGGCCCTTCTTCAGGGTGTACGTCCACACGGTCGCGTCCTTGTTCGGGCGCCCGGTGTCGGTGGCGAGGTCCGGGACGACCTCGGCGCCGGCGGCTCCGTTCTCTCGGTTGCGTGTGGTGAGCGTGCGGAAGACGAGGGAGGGGACGTTGCCGCCGCCGGAGGTGTACAGGCGCGCCGGGTCGAAGTCCTCCTGCGGGTTGGCGTTGAGGACGGTGAGCGTGCCTCCCTTCCGGAGCGTGGAGTCGCCGCCGGCGCCCTTGGCATCGTTGTCCTCGGGCCCGCAGGCGGCGGCGCCCGCCGCCACGACCAGGGCGAGCGAAACGGTGGCCACACGGGCTCTGTTCACGGACGGTTGACGCATCGGAAGACGACCTCTCGGATGGTGAGACAAAGAGACGAGGAGTGAGACGAAAATGAACAGACGTCTGCCCCGGCGTCAGGTCGCCGAAAGGTCACGGACCGTCACGGTCACGGAGGGAACGGAATCGCGACGTGCACGCCGGGGGCGGTCGTCAGCGACAGTGGATGTCCGCCACGCAGAGCGCGGTCACGCCGATCAGCGCCAGCTCGATGGCGGCGCGACGGACGGCAGGACTGGACCACATGCGCAGAAATATGAACGAACTTTCGGAGCATGTCAACGTGGCCCAGTCCGTGACGGCTGGGACTCCTGTCGTCTCCCGGTCAACTGCCTGGATACGGCCAGGGGTTGGGTCGGCAGTGAATCCCGTCATGGTCGAGGAACTTGGTCTGCTGCTGCATGACCGGGGCGAGCGCGCCGTCCTTCTGGCAGCTGACGTGGCCGTATCCGAGCCGGTGGCCGACCTCGTGGTTGATGAGCATCTGCCGGTAGGGGTGGATCGCGGCGCCGTAGGTCCTGGAGCCCTGGGCCCAGCGGTACGCGTTGATCATGACGCGCTGGGTGGAGGCCGAGTCGCAGGACACGTTGTCCTCGGTCGTGTCCAGGCCCGACTTGGCGCACCACTCGGCGGTGGTGCCGGGACTCGCCAGCGTGATCACGAAGTCGGGCCGGCCGGAGGAGATCCGTTCGAAGGTGCGGGCGCCGTCGTGGGCCCAGCTCCTCCGGTCGTTGAGGGTCTTCTGCACGGCCTGCGCGAAGAGGGCGCCGTCAAGCCCGAGGCCCTGTTCCACATCCACTCGATAGGTGTACTTCCGGCCCTCGCCGGGCGCCCTGTCGGCCCCGGGGACGGCGTCGAACCGGCCCGACGCCTTGAGTTTCGCGCCGAGTTCGTACTTCTCGCCCATCTTCTGGTCGTACGTCAGTGTCCGCACGGTCTCCGGCCTCGGTGTGCCGGAGGCGGCGGCCCGGCCGGCGCCGGGTGCGGCGGGGTCGAGGGCCCCCCCGCCCGCACCGGCCGCGGACTGGGTGTGCGTGCCGTCGCCGTGGCGTCCGGTCGCCACCTGTCCGGCCACCACGACGGCGAGCACGGTGGTGACGGCGGCCGCGGCGATACCGGTGAACGTCCGCCCCTTGCCGCCTCGCTGCCTGCCCTCTTCCTCGGGTCCGGGCGCCGGGTCCCCGGTGGTCCGCGGATCCCGCTCGACGGCGGGACCGTAGGGGTCGCCGCGGAGTGCGGTGGCCCGCCGGGGCGCGAAGAGGCCGGTGTCTCCGGCGCCGTCCCCGGTGCCGTCCTCGTCGAAGGCGTCGACGTAGGCCTGCCGGGGGCCGCGTCCGGACCCCGCCCCGGACCCCGCGTCGGCCTCCTGGCGCTGGCCCGGGATGTGCGGCACACCCGGTGCCACGGGCCCCGCGTATCCGCCGGAAGGGGTGGCCCGCGATGCCGCGCGCGGCCCGCCGTACGCGGCGCCGGCCGGCGCTCCACCCGGCGCTCCGCCCCTGAACTCGCCCCAGCCGCCGCCGGTCTCACGCTGCTCGGGGTGCCCGCCGCGGGTCCGGGCGGGGCTGCCCTCGGCCGTCCGCGGGACACCGCGGGCAGGCGTGCCGTCGGCCGTCCGCGGGAGGCCGCGCGCGGGCGTCCCGTCGGCCGGACGCGCCGCCCCGCGCGGGAGCGTTCCCTCGACGAATCGCGGTACCCCGTGCGCCGGAGTCCCGTCCTGGAAACGGTCCTGGAAGCGCGGCACTCCGCGCGCCGGGGTCCCGTCCGTCCCGCGGGGCGCGCCCGCGGCCGGGGTCCCGCCCGCCCGGGGACTCGGCGGCTGGGGGCCCAGAGCGCCGCGCGAGATCTCCCGAGGCGCGTCTCCCGGCCCTTGAGCCGGGCGCGGCACCGCACCGGGTGCCGCTGCCGGCCTCTCCCCCGTGTCGTTCTTCTCCGGCCGCCCCCGACGACTGTGACGTCCCACGCCCCGCCTCAGCTCCCCGCGCCCATGACGGCCGGCAGGGCCGACTCGGCGGATTCCGCGAGGAGTTCACGGAAGGCCGTGGCCACCGTCTCCGGGTACTCCATCATCGCGACGTGCCCCGCCTCCGGCAGCGACAGCAGCCGGCTGTCGCGGAACGCGCGCGCGGCGCGGTGTGCCATGCGGTAGCCGACGAGCTGGTCGCGGCCGCCGTAGACGAGCAGCGTCGGCGCGAGCACCCGCTCGGCCTGCCGCCACAGTCCGTGCTGGCCGCCCAGCGTGTACGCGTTCACGATCCCGCGCGCCGAGCGGGTCATGGCGTCCCAGAAGTAGGGCAGCGCGAGCCGCCGCTCCATCTCCTCGACCGCCTCGCGGAACCCCTCGGGCGACACGTTGCCGGGGTCGCCGTAGCACAGGGCCGTGACGCCGCGGACACGCTGTTCGGCGCCCCAGTCCTTGGTGAGCCGGGTGAACAGCCCCGCCACCCCGGGCACCGCGAGCAGCGCGGTGGGCCACGCGGTGCGCTGCACGCGGATCTCGGGCAGCGCGGGCGAGACGAGCGTGAGGGTACGGACGAGGTCGGGCCGGACGGCCGCGACCCGGGTGGCGACGGCGCCGCCCAGCGAGTTGCCGAAGAGATGGACGGAACCGCGCCCGGCGGCGTCCAGGTAGCGGATGACGGCGCGCGCGTGCCCGGTGATGCCGTAGTCCCCGTCGTCCGGTGGCGGCGAGTCGCCGAAGCCCGGCAGATCGAGGGCCTCGCTGTCCACAAGCCCGTCGAGCAGCGGCATCAGCGCCGACCAGTTCTGCGAGGAGCCGCCCAGCCCGTGCACGTACAGCGCCGGCGGCAGCCCCTCGCGCGCGGGTGGCCGGGACCGTACGGTCAGCGTGATCCCGGGCAGGCCGACCGATCTCAGCCGTTCCCCTTCCGCGACCCGGACGGTCGCGACCCTCGGTGTGACGGTGGCGGCCAGCACGGAGGGCAGCTCGGTCGAAGACATGCGGCAATGTTACGAGACGATCACGCAGTGGTTCATGTGTTCGCCGTCACAGATGGTGGAGGAATCGCATAGCGTCTGGATCGGGTGTCTCCTAGGCTTCAGACGAGGGCACTCGTAGACCCACAGGAGCGCACTCGCACCACTCGGGAAGAGGAACCATGACAGTCGACCCCACGGACCCCGAGACCTTCACCGCAGCGGACGAGAGCCCGGACCTCGACCCGGAGGCCCCCGAGGCCGACGCCGCCGAGCAGCACGCGGAGCTGACACCGCGGGACGACACCCTGCGGGCCGCGGGCGACTCCCCGAACGCCGACGAGGCGGACCTCGCCGAACAGGCCAGAGTCGTGGAGCTCGACGAGGACGACTACCGCTAGCCACGGACCGGCCGGAGGACGGAGAAGGCGGGCACCGCGGCCGACCGGTCGGCCGGAACCGGCCGACCGACCAGGGAGATCCAGGGTGTTCCGGGTGCCACGGCGCCCGCCCTGCCCGCGTTCGGCCGCCTCTGTGCCGCTATCGCCCGCGTCCGGTCCGTGAAATTCTCCGCTCGCACCGCGCACACCAGGGTTACCGAAAAGTACGATGGCGGCGCGGCGCACACCGCACGTGGACAATTTTGGGAGGCGGCGTGACAGCCATCGAGCAGACAGAGGCGGCGCGCCCGCGGGGCACTCGCCTGCCGCGCCGTGCCCGACGCAACCAGCTCCTCGGCGCCGCCCAGGAAGTATTCGTTGCTCAGGGGTACCACTCGGCCGCCATGGACGACATCGCCGAGCGGGCGGGCGTCAGCAAGCCGGTCCTCTACCAGCACTTCCCGGGCAAGCTGGACCTGTATCTAGCCCTGCTGGACCAGCACTGCGAGTCACTGCTGCAGGCGGTACGGACAGCGCTCGCGTCCACCACGGACAACTCGCTGCGAGTCCGCGCCACCATGGACGCGTATTTCGCGTACGTCGAGGACGACGGCGGCGCCTTCCGACTGGTGTTCGAGTCGGACCTCACGAACGAGCCGGCGGTCCGCGAGCGCGTGGACAAGGTGACGCACGAGTGCGCCGAGGCCATCTGCGACGTCATCGCGGAGGACACGGGTCTCTCGCGTGCCGAGTCGATGCTCCTCGCCTCCGGTCTGGGCGGCCTGGCCCAGGTGGTGGCCCGCTCGTGGCTGCACAGCGACCGCAGCGTGCCGCGCGACCAGGCGGTGCAGCTGCTGACCTCGCTGGCGTGGCGCGGCATCGCGGGTTTCCCGCTGCACGGCACCGACCACCACTGACCGTCACTTTGTTCCCGCCCGCTGTTCGCTCCTGGCGTTCCCGGGCGGAGCGTGAACGTCCCCTCACCGGGCTAATGTGTGCTGCGTACGGCGCGGATGAACGCGCACATGACTGACCGTCGGAGGGACAAAGCCGTGGAGGTCAAGATCGGCGTGCAGCACGCGCCCCGCGAGATCGTTCTGGAGAGCGGTCAGACCCCGGAAGAGGTCGAGCGCGCGGTGTCCGAGGCGCTGGCCGGCAAGTCGCAGCTGCTGAGCCTCGTGGACGACCACGGGCGCAAGGTCCTGGTTCCGGCCGACCGCCTCGCCTACGTGGAGCTCGGCGAGCCCACGCAGCGCAAGGTGGGATTCAGCGCGCTGTAGTCGGCTGCGGTCGCCTGTACGGAGGGGCCCGGTGACGGCATGTCACCGGGCCCCTCCGCGTGTCCGCCCGGCGGCCCGCCGTGCCTCACGCGGCGCCCTGTCCACGCCTCGCGCGTCTCCTCCGGCACGCCACGGACGGAGCACAGATCGATCACAGGGGAGGGTTGCGTTCCGCACGTCACGGGTACATCGCCTGTGACCGATTTGCACGGGCCGTGCGGGAGGGACCCCCACCATGTTCTTGGAAGCGCTCGGCGCCGCGATGCTCGGTCTGGCCCTCGCGTGGGCCGCCTCGCACCGCCTGCCGCACCGCCTGCCCGCGCGCAGCCTGGTCCTGTCGACCGGCGTCGCGGGCGGACTCTTCGGAGCCTTCCTCACCCACACGGCGCTCGGCTCCGCGTACTACCCGGTGATCCTCTTCGGCGCCGCGGTCGTCTCCGCCGCACTGCTCTCGTTGCTGCTGCGCCCGGCGGAAAGATTTCGCCGCCGCTCGGCGACGGCGTGACCGCACCGGGCGACGGCGCATCCCGTAGAGGCAGGGCCCGGACCGCGCAGGGCAGGGTCCGGACCGGACCGGGCAGGGCCCGGCACAGGGCCTAGGCGGCGAGACCCAGTGCCGCCATCCGCTTCGTGTGGGCCTCGGTGATCCGGGAGAACATCCGGCCGACCTCGGCGAGGTCGAAGCCGTCCGCCACCCCGCCCACGAGCATCGTCGACAGCGCGTCGCGGTCCGCGACCACCCGCTGCGACTGGGACAGCGCCTCGCCCATCAGCCGCCGCGCCCACAGCGCCAGCCGGCCGCCCACCCGGGGGTCCGCGTCGATCGCGCCGCGGACCTTCTCCACGGCGAAGCTCGCGTGACCGGTGTCGTCCAGGACACCGAGGACGAGACCGCGCGTGTCCTCGTCCAGCCGCGCGGCGACCTCCCGGTAGAAGTCACTGGCGATCGAGTCGCCGACATAGGCCTTGACGAGCCCCTCCAGCCAGTCCGACGGCGCGGTCTGCTTGTGGAAGCCGTCGTAGGCGGCGACGAACGGCTCCATCGCCCCGGTCGGCTCCTCACCGATGCCCGACAGCCGGTCCCGCAGCCGCTCGAAGTGGTGGAACTCGGCCGACGCCATCTTGGCCAGCTCCGCCTTGTCGCTCAGCGTCGGCGCCAGTTTGGCGTCCTCGGCGAGCCGCTCGAACGCCGCCAGCTCGCCGTACGCGAGCGCTCCCAGCAGATCCACGACCGCCGCGCGGTACTGGGGGTCGGCGGAGGCCGTGTCCCAGTTCTGCGCGGCGACTCCGGTGGCCGCGGGGGCGGTGTCGCCGGATGCCTCGGCGGACGTGTCAGCGGCGTTGTCAGGCGTCGTCATGAAGCGCACAATAGCCCGCTCACCGCGACAGGGAAGTCCCTGCTCATCGAGTGTGACGACGACTACGTGACCAAATCGGCCATCGCATATGCGCGATTCCGGGGTATGGTGGTAATGCGCCCGGCGAGTATTCGACGGGCCGCACGAATGAGGATGCCCGGTCGGTGGCCCGATCGGCTCCGACCCGACAGCCCTCTCGTCCGTACGGCACGACGCGTACGACATCCGGAGGGACCCTCAGCGGTACGAGCGCTCGAGCGTCGGCAGTGGTCCCATGCCACTCGGCCCGCCCGACAGGCGGCCGACGTCCCCGGCACGGTCCCCTTCACGACCCCCGCGCTCGCCTCGCACCGCGTACACAGAAGAGGCAGCACCCTGACTACGACTTTCCGAGAGCTCGGAATCCTTCCCGAGACGGCCGAGGCCCTTGAGGCCGTCGGCATCGTCAACCCCTTCCCCATCCAGGAGATGACGCTCCCCGTCGCCCTCTCGGGCACCGACGTCATCGGCCAGGCCAAGACCGGCACCGGCAAGACGCTGGGCTTCGGCCTCCCCCTCCTGGAGCGCGTCACCGTCCCCGCGGACGTCGAGGCCGGCCGGGCCAAGCCCGAGCAGCTGACCGACGCCCCGCAGGCGCTCGTCGTCGTCCCGACGCGCGAGCTGTGCACCCAGGTGACGAACGACCTGCTCACCGCGGGCAAGGTCCGCAACGTGCGCGTGCTCGCCATCTACGGCGGCCGGGCGTACGAGCCCCAGGTCGAGGCCCTCAAGAAGGGCGTCGACGTCATCGTCGGCACCCCGGGCCGCCTGCTGGACCTCGCGGGCCAGAAGAAGCTCAACCTCAAGCACATCAGGGCCCTCGTCCTCGACGAGGCCGACGAGATGCTCGACCTGGGCTTCCTGCCCGACGTCGAGAAGATCATGAACATGCTGCCGGCCCGCCGTCAGACCATGCTGTTCTCGGCGACCATGCCGGGCGCGGTCATCGGTCTCGCGCGCCGCTACATGTCGCAGCCCACGCACATCCGCGCCGCCGCGCCGGACGACTCCGGCGCGACCGTCGCGAACACCGCGCAGTTCATCTACCGCGCGCACAACATGGACAAGCCCGAGATGGTCTCGCGCATACTGCAGGCCGACGGCCGCGGTCTCGCGATGATCTTCTGCCGCACCAAGCGGACGGCGGCGGACCTCGCCGACCAGCTCCAGCAGCGCGGCTTCGCCTCCGGCGCGGTCCACGGCGACCTCGGCCAGGGCGCCCGCGAGCAGGCGCTGCGCGCCTTCCGCAACGGCAAGGTCGACGTCCTGGTCTGCACCGACGTCGCCGCCCGCGGCATCGACGTCGAGGGCGTCACGCACGTCATCAACTACCAGTCCCCCGAGGACGAGAAGACGTACCTGCACCGCATCGGCCGCACCGGCCGCGCGGGCGCCAAGGGCATCGCGATCACCCTCGTCGACTGGGACGACATCCCGCGCTGGCAGCTCATCAACAAGGCGCTGGACCTCGGCTTCGGCAACCCGCCGGAGACGTACTCCACCTCCCCGCACCTCTTCGAGGAACTGAACATCCCGGCCGGCACCAAGGGTGTCCTGCCGCGTTCCGAGCGCACCCGCGCCGGACTCGCGGCCGAGGCCGTCGAGGACCTCGGGGAGACCGGGGGCCGTGGTCCGCGCGGCCGCGGTGGCCGCAGCGCGGCGCCCGCCGTCGAGCGCGAGCAGCGGGAGCGTCCGGAGCGCACCCCGCGCCGTCGCCGTCGTACCCGCAACGGCACACCGCTGGACGGAACCGCCGGCACGTCCCCCGCCCAGCAGGAGGCTCCGGCCGAGCCCGCCGCCACGGAGGCCGGTGAGCCCCGTACGCCGCGCCGCCGTCGCCGTACGCGCGTCGGTTCGTCCTCGGAGCCGGTGGCGGTCGCCACGGCCGTCGAAGCGGTCGAGGCCCCGGCCGAGACCGCGGTCGCGACGGCCGAGGGCACCGAGGACGCACGGCCGCGCCGCCGCACCCGCAGGACGGCACAGGCCCCGGCCGAGACCGTCACGGTCGTCGCGGAGACCGTCCCGGTCACCGAGACCGTCGCCACGGCGCCCGCCGAGGCCGTCGCGGAGGCACCGGCCACCAAGCCGCGCCGCCGCACCCGCAAGACGGCGGAGGCCGTCCTCGACACGGTCGAGGGCACGCCGGAGGTCGCCGAGGCCAAGCCGCGGCGCACCACCCGTGCCAAGGCAGCGACCGCGGCAACTCCCGCCGCGGACAACACTGTTGACGGCGCGGAGGTCGCCGAGGCCAAGCCCCGTCGCCGGACCCGCAAGGCCGTCGCGGAGACCGTCGAGGCGGACAGCGCGCCCCTGACGGCCACCGTCGAGGAGCCCGAGGCAAAGCCGCGCCGCCGCACCCGCAAGGCCGCCGAGGCCGCGCTCGACACGGCGGAGGGTGTCGCCGAGACGCCGGCCGTCAAGCCGCGCCGGACCCGCAAGGCCGCGGTGGCCACGACCGAGGCGCCCGCCGAGGTCGCCGAGGCCACGGAGCCGAAGCCGCGCCGTACGCGCGCCAAGGCGACCACCAAGGCCACGCCCGAGGTGGCCACCGAGACGGCCGCGGACGCCGCCGAGGCGCCCGTCGCGCCCCGTCGCCGGACCCGCAAGGCCGCCGCGACGACCGGCGAGGCCGCGATCCCCGCCCAGACGGCCGCCGTCGAGGACCCGGAGGCCAAGCCGCGCCGCCGGACCCGCAAGACGGCGGAGGCCGCCATGGCGGCTCCGGAGGCGGAGGAGGCGGCGCCGCGCCGCCGCACCCGCAAGGCCGCCGCCGCTGTCGTGGAGCCCGCGGAGAGCTGATCCTCAGCCCGATGGCCCGGCCCCCCGCCGAAGGGGGGGGCCGGGCCATCGGCGTTCCACCGCGCCGCACCCACCGGGCGCCGCACCCGCCGCCGCCGTACGCATCCCGGCCGCCCGGCGAGCACCCCGCCGCCCGACACCGGCGGACCGCCCGCACCGCCATCCTGGGCCCCGGCACTCAGGGCCCCGCACCTCCGCCCCAAGCCGTCACCCCGGGCCGGCACACCGGGCCGGCAACCCGGGCCGGCAACCCGAACAGACGCCCCGGACCGTGGACCGCGCGGCGAGGCCCGATAACCTCAGGACCCATGAGCCGTCCCCCCTCCTTCGTCCCGCCGGCCGGAGCGCGCGCGTACCGGCTGGGCACCGCGCGCGGCGAGTTCGCGGTGATCGAGGCCGGTGCCTCCGTACGGGGAACCGCCCTGCTCCTGCCGGGTTTCACCGGGAGCAAGGAGGACTTCATCGCGCTGCACGAGCCGTTGGCGGCGCGCGGGTACCGGACCGTCGCCGTGGACGGACGCGGCCAGTACGAGAGCGACGGACCCGAGCACGACGAATCGGCCTACGCGCAGGACGAGTTGGCGCGCGACGTGCTCGCGCAGGCGACGGCCCTCGGCACCCCCGTGCACCTCGTCGGGCACTCCCTCGGCGGACAGGTCTCCCGGGCCGCCGTCCTCCTGGACCCGGCTCCGTTCGCCTCCCTCACCCTGATGTCCTCGGGCCCCGCGCAGATCTCCGTCTCCCAGCAGCAGCGCGTCAAACTGCTCCGGGACGCGCTCGCCGTGATGGACATGGGCCAGGTGTGGGACGCCATCCGGGCGATGGAGCCGCCCGAGGAGACCGAGACGGGGGAGCTCGACGAGGGGCTGGACGACAGCGACGACCTGCGGCGCCGATGGCTGGCCACCAGCCCCGCCCAGCTGATCGCGACGGGCCGCCAGCTGTGCACCGAACCCGACCGTGTCGCCGAGCTGGCCGCCGTACCGCTGCCGAAACACGTCCTGTCCGGCTCGCACGACGACACCTGGCCGGTGGAGCTGCTGGACGAGATGGCCGTACGTCTCGACGCCCGGCGCACGGTCGTGAGGGGCGCCGAGCACTCCCCCAACACCGACCAGCCCCTGCCGACCGCCCGTGCGCTGGCCGACTTCTGGGACCACGCCACCTCCGAGTAGCCCATGGCCCCCGGTCCGTGCTCCGCGGCCGCGGCTCCTGCGCCGCCCGGTGACCGGGGGCGGAGAGCGGTCAGTACTGCGCCTGCAGATGCTCCCAGAAGCCGTCCCGGAGCGAGCGGCGCAGGTCCGCCTGCCCCCGCAGGGAGTACTGCAGCAGCCCCTCCGCCTCGACCAGCAGCTCCTGGTCGACCGACCCGGGCAGATAGGGATGGCCCGGCAGCAGGTCCACCAGCGCCTCGCGGCCCCGCGCGGCCAGCCACTTCGCGGCGATCTGGGCGCCCACGAACCGCACGTCCTCACGTGTGGGCCTGCTCACCGCGTTCGCCTCGTACGTGGTGGCGGTCCGCCGGGAGACGTAGGGCTTGAAGAAGTCGAGGTCGAAGGTGCGCTGGCTGTCGACCTCCCAGAGCAGCGGCTCGGCCTGGTTGCGGCCCTCGGGCGCCTCGATGCCCCAGAGGTGGACCCGCGCGCCGTAGCCCTGGGCGGCCTCCACCGCCGACACCAGGTCCTCGTCGCCGCCCAGCAGGGCGGCGTCGCTGATGGCGCGGTGCCGGGCCAGGGATTCCAGGTCGGACCGGATCAGGGAGTCGACGCCCTTCTGCTGGTTGTTGGCGTTCAGGTTGCCCAACCGCACCTTGACGTCGGGGAGTTCGGCGATGGTCTGCTGCTCCGCGGTGTGGATGCGGCGACGCGCGCCGTCGTACCAGTACACCCGCAGCAGCCTGCTGTCCGCGAAGATGGTGCGGGCCTTGTCGATGAGCGCCTCGATGAGGCCCTCGGCGTCGAGGTCGAAGGAGCGTCGGTCCTCGGTCCCGGCGACGAGCCGCCCCCCGGCCGCGTACAGGTATCCGGCGTCGACGAAGATCGCGTGGGTCGAGGGCGTCTTCGCCACCTCGGCGAGCATGCGCTGCAGCAGCTCGTTCGTGCGGTCGATGCGGGCGCCGAGCGCCGCGAGGTCGTCGTTCATCACCCCCCATTCTCCCGGCGGTCACGCTGCGAACACAACTGGTCCCGTTCAGTCTCCTCCCCACTTCTTACCGATCGGTAATTAGCTTCTCGAAAAATTTCCTTAGCGTAGGGAATGTTTGTAACACGCACACCGTTGAATACGAACGGAAGCGGGGGTTGCCTCAGCTCGCGCGCTCCACCACCGAGTAGTTCTCCTCAGGAGGATGACCAGACGAAGGGAGAAGCCTGTGCGCTTCGAAATCATGCGACTCGACGATGTCGACGGCACGCCCGTGGACAGCACCGTCGTTGACGCCGCCTCCGTCAACCGGATCGTTCAGCAGGCCGCCGCCATAGGGCAGCGACTGTGGATCCGCCCGGCCGATTCGTCCGCTTCATAACCCGCGGACACCTCTCGGACGTCCTCGACGTCTCAGACTTCGAAACCCCGTACGGCATCGACGCCGTACGGGGTTTCGCGTATACGACGGGACCGCCGCGCCGGTGGCCGCTCAGCCGCCCCGGACGACCTGGGTGACACCGTTGATGATCTGCTGGACGGCGATCGCCGAGAGCATCATGCCCGCGAGCCGGGTCACCAGCACCACGCCCCCGTCCTTGATGACGCGGATGATCAGCAGCGAGTAGCGCATGACCAACCAGAGCACGACATGGATGGCGAGGATCGCGCTCCACACGGACACCTGGGAGGCGACGCTGTCGGCCTTCTGCACCGCCAGGATCACCGACACGATCGCGCCGGGGCCCGCGAGCAGCGGCATGCCGAGCGGTACGAGCGCGACGTTGACGTCCTTGGTCTGTTTCGGCTCGTCGGTCTTGCCGGTCAGCAGGTCCAGGGCGATCAGCAGGAGCAGCAGTCCGCCCGCGATCATCAGCGCGGGCACGGAGACGTGCAGGTAGTCCAGGATCTGGTGGCCGAGCAGTCCGAAGACCGCGATCACCCCGCCGGCCACGCAGACGGCCTGGAACGCCATGCGCTTCTGCACCTTGGCGGGGCGGCCCGCGGTGAGCGCGAGGAAGATCGGGGTGATCCCGGGGGGATCCATGATCACGAAGAGGGTGAGGAAGAGGGAGCCGAAGACGGCGACGTCGAACATGGGTCGTTGAAGCCTTGCGCAGGTGGGGAGAGCGGCATAGCCGAGGAGGGCGGTCACCGCCGGGGAAGGGCGTCCCGCGGGGCGGGACGGGGCACACGGCCGACGGCGCCGGGCGGGTGCGGGGTGATACGGGTGGGGATCCGGGTCCCGAGCGGGGTCAGGCTCCGCCGGTTCCCGGTACCGGGAAGGCGCCGGTGGCCCGGCGGGTGATCTCGCCGTACACCTCGGGGTCGGTGGTGTACTCCCCGAGGACGCAGGTCTTGCGGCTGCCGTGGTAGTCGCTGGACCCCGTGACGAGCAGCCCCAGCTCGGCCGCGAGACCGCGCAGGCGCGCCCTGGTCGCCGGTTCGTGGTCCATGTGGTCCACCTCGATGCCGTCGAGCCCCGCGGTGGCCAGCTCGGCGATCGCCGCCTCCGGCACGGTGCGGCCGCGCTTCACGGCGGCCGGGTGCGCGAAGACGGTCACGCCGCCCGCCGCCTTGACCAGCCGGATCGCCTCGAAGGGGTCCGTCTCGTGCCGGGGTACGTAGACGCGGCCGCCGTCGGCCAGCCAGTCGCCGCCGAAGGCCTCGGAGACGCTGCCCACGACCCCCAGTTCGACCAGGGCGGAGGCGACGTGCGGCCGGCCCACGGAACCGTCGCCCGCAATCCGCGCGACCTGCTCCCAGGTGACCGGCACGCCCAGCCCTTGGAGCTTGGCGACCATGCTCCGGGCCCGCGGCACCCGGTCGTCCCTGATCAGCTCGCGCTCGGCGAGCAGCTCAGGCTCCGCGGGGTCGAAGAGGTAGGCCAGCAGGTGCATGCTGACGCCGTCGAGGCGGCAGGAGAGTTCGGCGCCGGTGACGAGGGTGAGTCCCTCGGGGAGGGCCGCGACGGCCTCCGCGTGTCCGCGGGTGGTGTCGTGGTCGGTCAGCGCGACGACGTCCAGACCGGCGGCGGCCGCGGTGCGGACCAGCTCGGCCGGGGTGTCCGTGCCGTCGGAAGCCGTGGAGTGGGCGTGCAGGTCGATACGCACTACGCGGACTCCAGGCGGTGACGGGACGGACGGGACACCCAAGGATAACGGGGTTCCGGAGCGGCCCTGTCACACCCGCAGCGGGGGCGCGCCCCCTACGGGGACTGCCGTGCCCCGGGTGTGCCCCGGCTCACCCGACGTGGGCTGCCGCCCGCGACCCCCGGTATCGGCCTGAACGGCCTCGCCCCCACACGCCGGACGGGCTGGATGCGCGAGCCCGCGCCCGAGAGGTGGACCCGCCGGTCGCCCGCACCCGAGGCCCGTACCAGCGCCGTGGGGCGGGCGCCCGGGCCGGCCACCGCACCCCCTCCGGCGCGACGCGACACACCGGGCACGCCCGCACCGACGCCATCGACCGACACCGGAACCCCGACACCGCACCCGCTCCCCCCGGAAACCCGCCCGGCCCCCGCGGACGGCCGAGCCCCGGGCGAAGCCGGGGGTCCAGGGGCGACAGCCCACTGACCCCGCGCCCCGCGCCCCGCGCCCCGCGCCCCGCGCACGCCGTACGCGTACGCCCACACCGCGCCACACCCACACGGGACCCCAGGCCACCGGCCCGCACCACACCACACCACTCGGGGCCAAAGCCGCCCGTACCACGCCACCCCACTCCCGGGACCAGAGGCCGCCCGCCCGCACCACACCACTCGGGACCCAGGCTCTGCCCGCCCCTACCACGCCACACCACTCAGGGCCCGAGGCCGCCCGCCCGCGCCCCGCCGGGCCTCCGGCGCTCCCGGCGCTCCCGGCGCTCCCGGCGCTCCCGGCGCTCCCGGCGCTCCCGGCGCTCCCGGCGCTCCCGGCGCTCCCGGCGCCACCCCACCCCTTGCCACCCAGCGGAGCGCTACGGCTCCAGGATGCGGGGGGACAGCGCCCCGCAGGGCAGCAGGTCGACCTCCGCGCCCGCGTCCCGCAGGTCGGTCAGCACCAGTTCGTCGTACATCAGCAGTCCGGACTGCTCGGGCCAGACGACCGCCCACAGCCACAGCCCGAGCGCCTCGCCCGCGAAGACGGCGCGGTCGTCGGGGGCGCCGGCCACATGCCACAGCGGTGTGGGCCGGCCGGCGGCGAGGACCTTGGCCTGCGGGGGCTTCTCGACACTCATGTAGGGCCCGGGGTCGGGCGCGTCGATGCCGGCGTAGCGGGCGCCGAGGCCGACGCCGAGCTCCTCGGCGACCAGGATCAGCTCCCCGATGCCACCGAGCGGTCCGGGGCCCGAGCAGGCCACCATGGTCGCGCGCCCGCCGCTGCGGTCGTCGCCCGCGAAGCCGGCGCCGGTGAACAGCCACCCGACGGGCAGCGGCCACGGCATCCACACCGGCACCCGGGCACGGTGCACCACGACACCGAGGGCCTCGACGCTGGGCGGGATCACGGGCTGCAGCGGATGAACGTTCCCGTGCACATCGCACTGCCAGGAATCGGCAAAGAGGCCGGGAGCCCTGACCCGGCCACCACACTTCGGGCAACTGGGTTCGCCCCTCATAGAGCCCCACGGTCCTCCCCGTCTTTCGCCGCGTCAAGGACGATCACCCGTCCGGAGCGCGCCGTCACCGCGAGGAATTAGATGTAACTTGCACTAATTAGCTCGGCTAACTTATTGTATGTATAAGGCAACGACCTCTCCATGGTTCCGGCGCAGTCAGAGGAGCGCACATGTCCGCCAGCACGGCACACCCCGCCGAAGGGGACACGTTCGCCCGGGGCGCGGGCGGCCTCCTGCGTCAGCCGAAGGCCGTCTGGGCGACCGCCGGGGCCTCCGTCGTCGCCTTCATGGGCATCGGGCTCGTCGACCCGATCCTGCCCTCCATCGCGAAGGGACTGGAGGCCACGCCGAGCCAGGTGTCGCTGCTCTTCACCTCGTACTTCCTGATCACCGCGGTGGCGATGCTGCTGACCGGTTTCGTCTCCAGCCGCATCGGCGGCAAGAAGACCCTGCTGCTCGGCCTCGCGCTCGTGGTGGTCTTCGCGGGCCTCGCGGGCACCTCCGGGTCGGTCGGCGAACTCGTCGGATTCCGGGCCGGCTGGGGGCTCGGCAACGCCCTGTTCGTCTCGACCGCCCTCGCCGTCATCGTCGGCGCGGCGGCGGGCGGCAGCGCCGCGGCGATCCTGCTCTACGAGTCCGCGCTCGGCCTCGGCATGGCGTGCGGACCGCTGGTCGGCGCCCTGCTCGGCAACGCCAGCTGGCGTTACCCGTTCTTCGGCACCGCGTTCCTGATGGCGGTCGGCTTCCTGTGTGTCACGGCCTTCCTGAAGGAGCAGCCGAAGCCGGCCCGCAGGACCGGGCTGCTCGACCCGCTCAAGGCGCTCGGCCACGGCGGCCTCGCCTCCGCGGCCGTCTCCGCGTTCTTCTACAACTACACGTTCTTCACCGTGCTGGCCTTCACGCCGTTCGTACTGGACATGACGCCCTACCGGTCCGGCGCGGTCTTCTTCTGCTGGGGCGTCCTGCTCGCGGCGTTCTCGGTCGTCGTCGCGCCCCGTATGCAGGCACGGTTCGGTTCGCTGAAGGTGCTCGGCGCCTCCCTCGTACTGCTCGCCGCGGACGTGCTGGTGCTGGGGTACGGCGACCACACCACCGCCGTGGTCTGCACGATCCTCTCGGGCGCCTTCATCGGCGTGAACAACACCGTGTACACGGAACTCGCGCTGGGCGTGTCGGACGCGCCGCGCCCGGTGGCGAGCGCCGGGTACAACTTCGTGCGCTGGTTCGCGGCCGCCGCGGCGCCCTACTTCGCGCCGAAGATCGAGGAGTGGAGTTCGGTCCGCGTCGCGTTCCTGGTCGCGGGGGCCACGGCGCTGGCCGGTGCCGCGGTGGTCTGGGCGCGGCGGACCTCGCTCACCCACGATGCGGACGAACTCCAGCCGCGACACGCCTCCGAGGACGGTGTCACGGTTTTTGCCAACTGATTTTTTCCGGCCGGGAACTGACCCGCCCTCAGTCCAGCGGAACGGACCCGCGCGACGGATCGCGCAGGTCCGTTCCGGCGTTCAGCCAGCGCTCCTGGAGCGCCCCGGCGCCGTGCACCCGCTTCCACGCGGCCTCGTTCGGCGTCATCGGGAGCAGCGGCAGGAACCGTACGGGATCGGCCGGCGCGTCCAGCTCCAGGTCCTCGACCAGCCCACCGGACTCCGCGACCAGGACGGAGGTGAAGGGCGCGCCCGGCCAGAGCGGCCCGCCCACGTCGAGCGAGGCGCCGGCGGCCACCACCACGCCCTCGACCTGCGGGGACGCGGCCAGGACGGCGAGCGCGCGCAGCACCTTGTCGGTCTCGGCGCGGCCCGCGCGCACCGAGAGGACCAGCTCGGCGCGCGGCCCCTTCACCGGATCGGCGAGCACCGCCGTGGGGTCCGCCATCGGCTGGGCGGACATGCCGAGCGTCGCGTAGCGGACGACGTCCCCCTCCGTGAAACGCAGCACCTCGATGCGGTCGGTACCGAGGAAGGTGACCGCGGCCCGCGCGTCGGGTTCGCCCAGCGCGGATCGCAACCGGGCCTCGACCAGAGGAAGAACATCAGCCATGAACCGAGCATAGAACTCGTCAGCAACGGGCAAAGCGGGGGCTTGACGCTTCGGTGCGCTGATAGTCTTGGCCGCTGGTCGGGGCAGCACGCAGAAGCGTCGCTCTCGAGCTCCGACGCACTGACTGACTGTTCTCCCTCGCCGGGAGACAGCTCCCCCTCGGGGGATGGATCGTCCCTCACGGGGGACCGGCCGGAGGAGGTGGGGCTGCAATGGACCGAAGTCGACCGTGCAGTACCACCCGCTCTTCCGGTCGCTGAATTCTGTAGCTGGTTCCCCTCACCCAGGCCGGCTGCCGCCTCCCGCAAACGTGTGCATACGTGTCAGCGTCGTGCGTTGCACCACGGAAGAGCGCTTCGTTCCCGCCTGATCTGTCTGATCTGAATCAGTAGCGAAGCTGCCACCGCGACGGTGCGGTGCTCCCCGCTTTGTGGACGTGCCAAACATCCGCAGTCAGGACGTCCCCATTCCGGGCAGTTCCAACCGTCGCCGGCGGCCTCCAGTTGTGAAGGAGCCTGCCATGTCGATGATCCGTGACCTCCGTGCCGCGGTCCGCCCCCGCCCTTCCCTGCGCAAGGACGGCGGCTCGTACGACACCACCCGCGCCCCCGGGACCGACTCCGCCGTGGTCGACTGCGCGGTCTACCGCGACGGCGCCCGCGTGCGGACCCCCGAGCCGCTCACCCCGCACGAGGCGATGCGCCTGGTGCACCGCGACGGCGGCTTCGTGTGGATCGGCCTGCACGAGCCCACCGAGGCCGAGTTCTCCGGCATCGCGAGCGTCTTCGGGCTGCACCCGCTGGCCGTGGAGGACGCCGTCCAGGCGCACCAGCGGCCCAAGCTGGAGCGCTACGACGACTCCCTCTTCACGGTCTTCAAGACCATCCACTACGTCGAGCACGACGAACTCACCGCCACCAGCGAGGTCGTGGAGACCGGCGAGGTCATGTGCTTCACCGGCCGGGACTTCTTCATCACCGTCCGGCACGGCGGCCAGGGCTCGCTGCGGGCGCTGCGCCACCGGCTGCAGGACGAGCCCGAACTGCTCGCCAAGGGCCCTTCGGCGGTGCTGCACGCGATCGCCGACCACGTCGTCGACGGGTACATCGCGGTCGCGGACGCCGTGCAGGACGACATCGACGAGGTCGAGACCGAGGTGTTCTCGCTCGGACGGAAAGGCACTCCGCGCGGCACGGACGCCGGCCGCATCTACCAACTCAAGCGTGAGGTGCTGGAGTTCAAGCGGGCGGTGTCGCCGCTGCTGCGTCCGATGCAGCTGCTGAGCGAGCGGCCGATGCGGCTGGTCGACCCGGACATCCAGAAGTACTTCCGCGATGTCGCCGACCATCTCGCCCGGGTGCAGGAGCAGGTCCTCGGCTTCGACGAACTGCTCAACTCGATCCTCCAGGCCAACCTCGCGCAGGCGTCCGTCACGCAGAACGAGGACATGCGCAAGATCACTTCCTGGGCCGCGATCATCGCCGTGCCGACGATGGTGTGCGGGGTGTACGGGATGAACTTCGACTACATGCCGGAGCTGCGCTGGAAGTTCGGCTATCCGCTGACGCTCGGGGTCACCGTCGGCATCTGCCTCTCGATCCACCGGATCCTGAAGCGCAACGGCTGGCTCTGACGCCGGAGCGTCCCGCTGGCTAGGCTGAGGCCATGACGGAACAGGTGCTCGACCAGGCCCTCATCGAGGAGGCCACCAAGAAGTCCGGGCTGATCTGGGTGCGCGGCGACGGCACGCCGTCGGCCGGCGCTCCGGGCCCCGGTGAGCCCGCCCAGGCCCTGTGGCACGTGTGGCACGACGGCGCGGCCTGTCTGGTCGGCGACGGGCCCGGCGAGCAGCCGCTGCCGGGTCTGGCCGACGGGGGCGAGGCCGTCGTCACCGTGCGCAGCAAGGACAAGGGCGGCCGGTTGGTGGCCTGGACGGCGCGGGTGGTCGAGCTCGCGTCCGGGTCCGACGCGTGGCAGGAGACGGTCGCCGAGCTCAAGGGCAAGCGGCTGAACGCGCCCGACGGCGAGGAGATGCCTGCCCGTTGGGCGCGCGAGTGCCGGGTGCTGCGTCTGGAGCCCCTGGCGGGCACGCTCCCGCTGCCGGACGGCTCGCTGGCCGCCGCGCCCGCGCCGAGCCCGGCGACGACCCGGCAGCCGATCCCGGAGGCCGTCCCCCGGCTCCTGTTCAAGAAGCGCAAGCGGTCGTAGACCGGGGCGACTTGGCGTGACGCCGGCGCCTCTGGGCCAGGGCGGCGCCGGCGGGCGCGGGGCGCGTCGCCCGCTACGAGGCCGGCAGCTGCCTGCCGTAGTCGACGGTCTCGTCCTTGGCCGGTTCGGCGAGGGCGAAGCCCTTCCCCCAGTCGGAGAGGCGAAGCGTCCCGGCGCCGCCCGCGCGGACCAGGAGAACGGGGTAGGGGGCACCCTCCAGCGACACGTCGAGGGTGCCGCCCGCTCCCTTGTCCCCGGTGATACGGATCGTGCGGACGCCGGACTGCTCGTGGTGGCCGTCCGTGGCGAGCGCCCCGTGCAGGGTGAGCAGGCCCTCCAGGAGGACGTCCTTGTCCGTGAAGCTGATGAAGCGCTTGTAGGCCGGGTCCCCGGTCGGCACCTTCACGTACTTGTCGCCCAGCTTGTCGGCCGCGGCCGTGTCCGCCGAGCTGGTGCCGCCCTTGTCGTCCTGGTGGTTCCAGAACTCGGCGCCCGCCTTGAGGAAGAGGTGTTCACCCACTCGCAGCAGCTTGAAGCTCGCCCCCTGCGAGGTGACCGACCCGGTGCCGCCGTCCGCCTTCAGACGCATGTCGAGTCTGTACGTGCGCCCGTTGGACACCACGGTTCCGGCGAGCCTGACCGCGTCCGCGGAGGTCGCCGCGGTGCGGGACTTCGTCTGGATCGTGGTGGCGGGCAGCTTCCCCACCCCGTTCGTGCCCGCGTCAGGATCCTCGCTGCCGCACCCCGTAAGGCCCGTCCCCGTCACGACCAGGGCGCACATCGCGCCGACCAGTGCGGCCCTGCGGGTACGGCCCTGGAGCATCGCAGTCACGGTGGGCTGCCTTTCGTACGGGGTCCATGCGGGTGTCCGTGCCGGGGCGCCCCGCGGAGGGTCCGCACCGGTGCCCGTCACGGCGTACGGCAGCGTACCGGTGCCGCACCGGCCCGGCGGAGCCAGTCCGTCCGGACCGCTCACCAGGGCGTATCCGACCGGGACGGGCTAGCCTGAAGCGCACCTGCGCGGACAGAGCGGGACCAAGCACGCGTACGCCGACGCCACCCGGCGCGCGTACCGGGGCAGTACGGGAAACACCTACCGGGACAGCACGGAAAGAAGGAGGCGCGGGCATGGCCGCAGGCGCCCCCCGGATCTTCGTCTCGCACCTCGCCGGTGTCGCCGTCTTCGACCCGAACGGCGACCAGGTCGGACAGGTGCGGGACCTGGTCGCCATGCTGCGCGTCGGCCGGCGCCCGCCCCGGCTGCTGGGACTCGTCGTCGAACTGTCCACCAGACGGCGCATCTTCCTGCCCATGACCCGGGTGACCGGCATCGAGTCCGGCCAGGTCATCACCACCGGTGTCCTGAACGTCCGCCGCTTCGAGCAGCGGCCCACCGAGCGGCTCGTCTTCGGTGAACTCCTCGACCGGCGGGTGCGGCTCGTCGACACGGACGAGGAGGTGACCGTCCTCGACGTGTCGGTCCGCCAGCTGCCGGCCCGGCGGGAGTGGGAGATCGGCCGGGTCTTCGTGCGCCGGGCGCGCAGCGGGACCTTCCGGCGCACCCGTGGCGAGACCCTGACCGTCGACTGGTCCGCGGTCACCGGGTTCTCGCTGGAGGAGCACGGGCAGGGCGCCGAGAGCCTGCTCGCCACCTTCGAGCAGCTGCGCGCCGCCGACCTCGCCAACGTGCTGCACCACCTCTCCCCGAAGCGGCGCGGCGAGGTGGCCGCCGCCCTCGACGACGACCGTCTCGCCGACGTCCTGGAGGAGCTCCCGGAGGACGACCAGATCGAGATCCTCGGCAAGCTCAAGGAGGAACGCGCCGCGGACGTCCTGGAGGCGATGGACCCCGACGACGCGGCCGACCTGCTGGCCGAACTCCCTGAGGAGGACGTGGAGCGGCTGCTGACGCTGATGCGGCCGGACGACGCCGCCGACGTCCGGCGGCTCATGTCGTACGAGGAGCGCACCGCGGGCGGTCTGATGACGACCGAGCCGATCGTGCTGCGGCCCGACGCCACGGTCGCCGAGGCGCTCGCCCGGGTCCGCAACTCCGACCTGTCCCCCGCGCTCGCCGCCCAGGTGTACGTCTGCCGCCCGCCGGACGAGACGCCGACCGGCAAGTACCTGGGCACCGCGCACTTCCAGCGGCTGCTGCGCGATCCCCCGTACACGCTGGTCAGCTCGATCCTCGACGACGATCTGCAGCCCCTGGCGCCGGACGCGGCGCTGCCGGTCGTCGCGGGCTTCTTCGCCGCGTACGACATGGTCGCCGCGCCCGTGGTCGACGAGAGCGGCTCTCTGCTCGGCGCGGTGACCGTGGACGACGTACTGGACCACATGCTGCCCGAGGACTGGCGCGAGACGGAGTTCCATCTGCACGAGGACGAGGCCGGAGGGGGGAGCCATGACGCCTGACCGCGAGACCCGTGAACGCGCCGTCACCGGGGCCACCGCGACCACCCGGCCGCGCAGCCGCCTCGACCAGCCGATGCCGCCCCGCCGCAGGCTGCTGCCCGAGTGGGACCCGGAGGCCTTCGGCCGGCTCTCGGAACGGATCGCCCGCTTCCTCGGCACCGGACGTTTCATCGTCTGGATGACGGTCGTCATCATCCTGTGGGTGGTGTGGAACGTCAGCGCACCCCGTGACCTCAGGTTCGACAACTACCCGTTCATCTTCCTGACCCTGATGCTGTCGCTGCAGGCCTCGTACGCGGCCCCCCTGATCCTGCTCGCGCAGAACCGTCAGGACGACCGTGACCGGGTCAACCTCGAACAGGACCGCAAGCAGAACGAGCGGTCGATCGCGGACACCGAGTACCTCACGCGCGAGATCGCCGCCCTGCGCATCGGCCTCGGCGAGGTCGCCACCCGCGACTGGATCCGCTCCGAGCTGGAGGACCTGGTCAGGGCGCTGGAGGAGGACCATTCGGACGGGCACGCCGTATTCCCGGCGGAACGGTCGCCCGGACGTGACACAGGCGACCGCTGACGGGGCTTTCCGGGCCCCGGGCCGGGCGCCGTACCATCGTCCCTATGGCTACGGAAGACGCGGTGCGTGAAGCACTGGCGACGGTGAACGACCCCGAGATCCAACGACCCATCACCGAACTGGGGATGGTCAAATCGGTGGACATCGGTGCGGACGGCGCGGTCGCGGTCGCCGTATATCTGACCGTCTCCGGCTGTCCGATGCGCGACACCATCACCGAGAACGTGACGAAGGCGGTCTCGGCGGTCGAGGGCGTCACCCGTGTCGACGTGACCCTGGACGTCATGAGCGACGAACAGCGCCGCGAACTGGCGGGCGCGCTGCGCGGCGGCCAGGCCGAGCGCGAGGTCCCCTTCGCGAAGCCGGGCTCCCTCACCCGCGTGTACGCGGTCGCCTCCGGCAAGGGCGGCGTCGGCAAGTCCTCGGTGACGGTGAACCTGGCGGCGGCGATGGCGGCCGACGGCCTCAAGGTCGGCGTCGTCGACGCGGACATCTACGGCCACTCCGTGCCCCGGATGCTCGGCGCCGACGGGCGTCCGACCCAGGTCGAGAACATGATCATGCCGCCGTCGGCACACGGCGTGAAGGTCATCTCCATCGGCATGTTCACGCCGGGCAACGCCCCGGTCGTATGGCGCGGCCCGATGCTCCACCGCGCCCTGCAGCAGTTCCTGGCGGACGTGTACTGGGGCGACCTGGACGTCCTCCTGCTCGACCTCCCGCCGGGCACCGGCGACATCGCGATCTCCGTCGCCCAGCTGGTGCCGAACGCCGAGATCCTCGTCGTCACCACCCCGCAGCAGGCGGCGGCCGAGGTGGCCGAGCGCGCGGGCTCCATCGCCGTCCAGACCCACCAGAAGATCGTGGGCGTCGTCGAGAACATGGCGGGCCTGCCGTGCCCGCACTGCGGCGAGATGGTCGACGTGTTCGGCACCGGCGGCGGCCAGACCGTAGCGGACGGGCTGACCCGCACCACCGGCGCGAGCGTCCCGGTCCTCGGCTCCATCCCCATCGACGTCCGGCTGCGCGAGGGCGGCGACGACGGCAGGCCGGTCGTCCTGACCGATCCCTCGTCCCCGGCCGGCTCGGCCCTGCGCGCCATCGCGGGCAAGCTGGGCGGCCGGCAGCGCGGCCTGTCGGGCATGTCCCTCGGCATCACCCCGAAGAACAAGTTCTGACCGACGGTCTCCCGGACCTTCCGGCCCCGGCGAGGTGGGCCCACCTCGTCAGGGGCACGGCCCGCTCGTCAAGGGCGCGGCCGGCTCGTCAGGGCCGCGGGGAGCCGCGCGACCCGGCCGTGTCCGGCGCGCGGCCGGACGGCCGCCCCGCAGCGCCCTCGGGGAACCCCCCGCGAAGCGCCGCGCGGTGCGCTCACGCGTACGCGGCGATGTCCTTGACCACGGCGAAGCCCAGCCCGTACGCGCTCATGCCGCGCCCGTACGCGCCGACGTGCACGCCCTCCTGGGTGGACCCGGCGAGGACCCAGCCGAACTCGGACTCCCGGTAGTGGAACGGCGTGGGCACACCGTCCACGGGGAGGGACAGCGAGGACCAGTCCGGCCCGTCGAGGTCGTCCGCGAGGACCCAGGCCGTCTCGGTCTGCTGGTCCAGCCAGTCGTCCCGCAGGGTGTGGTCCATCTGGCCGGGCCAGGTGAAGGACAGCAGCCCCACACCGGCCAGCCAGGCCGCCGAGGACACCGAGGTGGCCTCCAGCAGCCCCGTACCGTCCGCGCTGCGGCGCGAGGGGTTCGCCGCGACGGTCACCACGACCGCGAAGCGTTCCTTGTCCTCGGTCGACTCGCTGCGCACCGAGGGCTCCTCCCCGTGCCCGATCGAACCGTGTTCGACGGCGCCGTCCGCCGACATGCCCACCTGCATCAGCCAGCGCGGTCCCGTGAAGGCCTCGTCGAGGCCGTACCACGGGAAGGGCGCCAGCAGGTAGCCGTCGACCGTACGCCGGGCGGAGGAGAGCTGCTGCCCGCCCTCCGTGGCCGGTGACTGCGCGCCTACCCGACTTGTCGTCTCCATCTGCCCGGACGCCTCCTTGCTCTCGTCGGACCGGGTGGCCCGCCCCCCTCGGGCGTCCTCAGCGGTCCGCACAACAACTGGGCAGCATAGCCACACCGCTCCGAGCAGCAGGGAAAGCACCCGGCGCGTGGGTCGCGGCCGCCGTCGATTTCCGGCCGCGCCGAGCCGCCCCGGACTCCTGACCCGCCCGGGCCGGAGTACGTGTCAGGTGGCGTCGGCGTCGAAGGGCGGGCGCTCGTCCTCGCCCGGCTTCTCGGGCTTCTTGGTCATGTCCACGGTCGAACCGGAGCCTGAGCCGGAAGCCGTGCCGGAGCCCGGAGCCGACGACTCGGACGCACCGCTGTGCACCGCGTCCGTGACCTCGGCCATCTCCTTCTTCAGATCGAAGCCGTTACGGATCTCCTTGAGCCCCAGCTCGTCGTTGTCCAGCTGCTTGCGCAGGAACGTCTTGGGGTTCAGGTCCTCGAACTCGAAGTCCTTGAACTCGGGGCCGAGTTCCTCGCGGATGTCGGCCTTGGCCGTCTCCGAGAACTCGCGGATCTTGCGGATGGTGCGCGTGACGTCCTGGATCATCTTCGGGAGCTTGTCCGGACCGAAGACGAGCACGGCGAGGACAACGAGCGCCACCAGCTCGAGCGGTCCTATGTCATTGAACACCTGAAGCTCCTTGCGATGTCCTTCGGTCCTCGGCCCCCGGCGGTCGTTCCGTGGTCCGGGCCGGATCTACGGTACCCGCCGATCCCGTCCGTCCGGAACTGTCCCGGGGCCTCCGGGTCCGTGTACACGTCGAGTTCTCCCGGATGTCCGCCGCTCCTTCCGGGGGCGGCCACCGGTCCGCCGCCCGTGTCAGCCGCCGTCGGCCGAGCCCAGGACCAGGGTGATCCGTTTCCGGCCGCCGTCCCGCCTGAGGGTCAGCAGCAGCCGGTCCCCGGGGCGGTGCGCCCGGGTCCGCACGATCAGCTCCTCCCCCGAGTGCACGGGCACCCCGTCGACCTCGATGATCACGTCGCCCGCTCTGATCCCCGCCCGGGCACCGGGGCCGCCCGGGGTGACCGGCGGGCCCCCGGTCGTCTTCGTGCCGACCCGGGCGCCGTCGCCGCCGTACTGCAGGTCCAGCGTGACACCGATCACCGGGTGGGTCGCCCGGCCGGTGTTGATCAGCTCCTCGGCGACGCGTCTGGCCTGGTTGACGGGGATGGCGAAGCCGAGCCCGATGGAACCGGCCTGGCCGGCCTGCGGGTCGGTGCTGCCGTCAGCCGAGCGGATGGCGCTGTTGATGCCGATGACACGCGCCCGGGAGTCGAGCAGCGGTCCGCCGGAGTTGCCGGGGTTGATGGGGGCGTCGGTCTGCAGGGCGTCCACGTACGAGACGTCGCTCCCGTCGCCCTTCTCACCGCCCGCCGTGATGGGCCGCTCCTTGGCGCTGATGATCCCGGAGGTCACGGTGTTGGCGAGGTCGAAGGGCGCCCCGATGGCGACGACGGGGTCGCCCACCTGGACGCTGTCGGAGTTGCCAAGCGACAGGGGACGCAGTCCGCCGACCCCGGACACCTTGACGACGGCGAGGTCGTATCCGCTGTCGCGCCCGACGACGGTGGCCTCGGCGCTCTGGCCGCCGCTGAACGTCACGGTTATCCGGCCGCTGCTGCCGGCCGGCGCGACCACGTGGTTGTTGGTGAGGATGTGGCCCCGGCCGTCGAGCACGAAGCCGGTGCCGGTGCCCTGCTCGTCCGTCCCGCGCACGTGCAGCGTCACGACGCCGGGCAGCGCGCGGGCGGCTATCCCCGCGACGCTGTCCGCGGGCCTGCCGGGAGCCTCCTTCGCGGCCTGGGGCAGCCGGATGTCCCCGGTGGCGCCCTCGCGCTCCAGAGCGGCCCCCACGGCTCCGCCGACGCCTCCGGCCAGGACGGCGATCAGCACGGCCCCGAGGACCAGCGTCCGCCTCGGCCGCCGCGTCCGGGGCGCCGCCGCGCCGTTCTGCTGGAGCGGCCCCGGAGCGGCCCAGGGGTCGTAGTTCCGCCACGGGTCCGGAGCGGGGCGGGAAGCGTCCGCGTACGGGCCTGGAGGGCCCTCTGGGGCAGGAGAGGCTCCCGGGACCGGGAATCCCGCCGGGACCCCCTCCCCGTCCCCGGAGACGGCCACGGGGGCGGGCGTGCCCTGTGCGGGCGCCGCCGCGGGAGTCAGGGGCGGTGCGGGCGCCATCGGCGGGGCGGGGGTGCCGTACGCCGGCGCGGGTGTGACGGGCGCGGGCGTGGTCCGCGTGGGGGCGTCGCCGGAAGCCGTCGCGGGGATGCCGTGCGCCGCGGTGACCGCCGGGTGCTGGACCGGCGGAGCGGGAGCCCAGGGGCCCGGCTCACCGTACGGCGGGGTGCTGTAGGGGTCGGGATCGTGCAGGGGCACGGGACGGCCGTCGGCCTCCGGGGACGTGGGTACGGCGCCGGGCACCGGGGCGTCGGTCCCGGTGTGCGGCATCTCGGTCGTGACGGTGGTCCCGGTGTGCGGCATCTCGGTCGTGACGGTGGTCCCGGTGTGCGGCATCTCGGTCGTGTCCGGCACGTCAGCCGCGGCGGCGGGTGCCGGATCGGGCCGCTGGAGCCGGAAGTCCCCGTCCTGCTCGGAGTCCGCGTGCCACCCCGAGTCCTCGTCCCCTACGGAGGTCTCGTCCCGCCCGCAGCCGTCGCTCCGGACCGGGTCGGCGTCGCGCGCGTCGCCCGCGCGCCCCGGATCACCCTCGGGCGGGGAGGCCGCCTCCGCGGAGGCGCGCTCCGCGGCCCCCGGGGTCGTCCCCCCTTCGGCCACCGGAGGTACCGGCCGGTTCCACCACGTCGCCTTCGCGGGTTTCCCGTCGTCCATGTTCTCCCCACACCCGGCCCGTGGCACAGCACGCCGACGGCCACCGCAGATTGCCGACACCGCGTCCGGGAATCCCTCCGGCGGACGCGCCCCTCCCCGGATTCAACCAGGTTCCGGGGCCGCGGCGCAGAGGGCGGGTCAGCGGGCGGTGCGGGAGGAGAACGGAGGGGGAGGGGAGGAAGAGGGGGACGGGGCCGGGGCCGCGAGCAGCCCCGGGGTCGCGACGTCGGGCGCCATCGACCAGCCGGCCGTCACGGCCGGCTGTACCTCGGTGAGCGGACGTATCAGGGGGGACATCGCGGCGGCGCCGGCCACCACGGGGGTCGTCAGCGTGTGCACCATGTCCTGCCCCTGGGGCGCCGGAGCGGGGACTCCGGGCAGCAGCGGCGCGGAGACCTCGGTGGGCTGCACGGGGGCGTCGCCGAACCCGCGCTGGCCCTGGGCGAGCAGCGGTCCGGTGGAGCGGCGCCGCTGTGTCTCGGGTGCCGTCGCGGCTCCCGAGCCCGGGGTGCGCATCGGTGTCACGTTGCTCCCGCCGGAGCCGCGCGCGTCCGCGGTGTCGCCTGGGACCCCGGTCGACACCCCGCCGAGCGCGACCGCGGCCAGCGACACCGCGCCGGCGGCGGCGAAGGCGAAGCGCAGACCGCGCGAGGACGATCTCTCGGTCTCGTGGCGGCTGACGTCATGGATACGGAAGCCACGTCCGGCGGAAGGGGGCAGCACGTCCGCGTGCGGCCCGGCGGGCACGTACCCGAAGGGCTCGCCGCGCACGCCGAACACTCCGGTCGCCCCGGCGCCGGAGGGCAGTCTTCCCCCGAAGATCCCGCCGTCGAGCGGTGAGCCGTCACCGCCGTCGGTGTCACCTCCCCCCGGCAGTCCCTGGAGCCGGGCCAGGAAACTCTCGGAAGGGGGCGGAGGAGCTACTTCCGCGAAGACGTTCTTCAGTCGGCGCTGGGCGTCCGCCTCGGCCTTGCACCTCGCGCAGGTGGCGAGGTGGGCCAGGACGCGCTCGCGCGACTCATGACCGAGCTCTCCGTCCACCAGGGCGGAGAGTCGGTCCCCAAGGTGCTGGTCGGCAACACGCCGCTCCGCAGAGTCAGGCCGTGATCCACTCACGCGGTCGCGCCCCCTCCTCCCAGCGCGGGAACCCCCGTGATCGCGAAGCCGCGGCGCTCGGCACGGGCCTCGGGGGACCGGTGCGAGAGCCCCTTGCGCAGCTGCGAGCGACCACGGTGGATCCGGCTGCGGACCGTACCGAGCTTGACGCCCAGGGTGGCGGCGATCTCCTCGTACGACAGTCCCTCGATGTCACAGAGGACGACCGCGGCGCGGAACTCGGGCGCGAGCGTGTCCAGCGCCTGCTGGACGTCCGCGTCGAAGTGCGCGTCGTTGAAGACCTGCTGCGGGGAGGGCTCACGGCTGGGCAGCCGCTCGGCCGCGTCGTCGCCGAGGGCGTCGAAGCGGATGCGCTGCTTGCGGCGCACCATGTCCAGGAAGAGGTTGGTGGTGATGCGGTGCAGCCAGCCCTCGAAGGTGCCGGGCGTGTAGGTCGACAGGGATCGGAAGACGCGGACGAAGACCTCCTGGGTGAGGTCCTCTGCGTCGTGCTGGTTTCCCGTCAGGCGGTAGGCGAGCCGGTAGACCCGGCCGCTGTGCGTGCTGACGATCTCCTCCCAGGTGGGCGGAGTCCACGCCTGCGGTTCCGCGTCGGTGGTGAACGTCGCGGTCTGCGCGGGGGCAGCAGCATGGAACGTGTCAGCGGTGTCGGTCACGGATTTCGGCTCACCCGCTGATCGCAGCAGGCGCCGCAGCACCCGTCCCCGATCCACAGGCGCAGCCGCACCTCCCCTGTCGGCTCTGGTGGTGTCCAGTGGAGCCCCTACCATAGCCACCTCGCCCGTTAGCTCCGGATAAGCGGTTTTACGGGAAATTGATACGCGCTCATATGGCTGTGTCAGCACGTGCCCGGCACCTCGCTCCGCCTCCCGCTCCGCGACCTGATCCATGCGCTTCCCCCTGGTCCGTTTCCCCATCCCTCTAAACGCCCGGTCCCATCAGCAGGTTCCCGGCACCAACGGATACAGTCACGCCCAGGCAACCACGGGGACAGGAGAGGGTCATTACCGGCAACCGGCAGACGAGCTGGGCGTTCGCCGACGCCTTTGTCGCCGAGGACGAGGCGCTGCGCTGGGCCCGCGACCGGGCCCGCGAGGCAGGCCTGCGCTCGGTGTCGCCCGGCACGGGCGCCGCGTTGCGCTTGCTCGCCGCCACCGTGGACGCGAAAGCGGTGGCGGAGATCGGGACCGGGACCGGCGTCTCCGGGATTCATCTGCTGCACGGCATGCGGCCGGACGGAGTACTGACCACCGTGGACCCGGAGCCGGACCGCCAGCAGTTCGCCCGCCAGGCCTTCCGCGCGGCGGGCTTCGCGAGCAACCGCGCGCGCTTCATCCCCGGCCGCGCGCTGGACGTGCTCCCCCGGCTCGCGGACGCCGGCTACGACCTCGTCTTCTGTGACGGCGACCGTCTGGAGTGCCTGGACTACCTCGCTGAATCGTTGCGCCTGCTGCGGCCGGGCGGGCTCGTCGCCTTCGAGGGCGTCTTCGCGGACGGCCGCACCATGGACTCGGGTCCGCAGCCGGCGGAGGTCGGCCGACTGCGCGAGCTGCTGCGCGCGGTGCGCGAGAGCCAGGACCTGGTGCCCTCGCTGCTCCCGGTCGGCGACGGCTTGCTCTGCGCCGTCAAGCGCTGATCCGCTCCGCCCGACACCCGCCGCCCCGCCGCCCCGCCTCCCGAGGGCACCGCTCTGACCTGCGCAGACGCCAAATGGACGAGTCGCCGGGCCACCCTTGACACACCACTGCCCCGGCACCGTCTACGATGCCGGGGCAGGTGAAAAGGTATGGTCGCTTCCGCGTCAGCCGACGACCTTCTTGAGGGCGTCGCCGAGCGCGTCGGCCTCGTCGGGCGTCAGCTCGACGACGAGCCGACCGCCGCCTTCGAGCGGAACGCGCATGACGATGCCCCGCCCCTCCTTGGTCACCTCGAGCGGGCCATCGCCCGTCCGCGGCTTCATGGCCGCCATGCTCGTTCCCCTTCCTGAAACCAGCTCATCGTCGCCGACGGCCCCTTGGAGGGCACGCACGTCCTCTCATAGGACACACGTCACCGGCATCGAACACATTGCTTCCAGGCCATTATCCCGCATCTCAGGACCCGATGACCAACATCAGTCGGCATCGCTTGCGCAACGCGCTTGAGCAAAACCACTCAATTCGGCGATGTGGCTGCGATACTGCGCCGCCGCACGGACATTCCCGGCCCGGAATTCTTTGACGCAGGTCACATGTCCTGTCCGTCCCTCGGACCGTGATCTCCGCTCCGGCGTCCTGCATGCTGTCCTCGGACGCAGGGCGTACCGACGGGTACGACGGAGCCGCGACACCGAACCGAGGGGACCCACCATGGCCGACACCGTGCTCTACGAGGTGAGCGACGGACTCGCGACGATCACGCTGAACCGCCCCGAGGCGATGAACGCGATGGACACCGCCACGAAGGTCGCCCTGCGGGACGCGGCGCAGGAGGCCGCGGCGGACCCGGAGGTGCGGGCGATCCTCCTCACCGCGGCCGGCGACCGGGCGTTCTGCGTCGGACAGGACCTCAAGGAGCACATCGGGCTGCTGGCCGCCGACAAGGAGTCGGGGTCGAGGCACACGATGAACACCGTGCGCGAGCACTACAACCCCATCGTGCGCGCCCTGACCGGCGCCGCGAAGCCCGTGGTGGCCGCGGTCAACGGTGTCGCGGCCGGTGCGGGGCTCGGTTTCGCGCTCGCCGCGGACTACCGCGTCGTCGCCGACACGGCCGCGTTCAACACCTCGTTCGCCGGGGTCGCGCTGACCGCCGACTCCGGGATCTCCTGGACCCTGCCGCGGGTCGTGGGACCGGGCCGCGCCGCCGACCTGCTGCTCTTCCCGCGCAGTATCACCGCGCAGGAGGCGTACGACCTGGGCATCGCGAACCGGCTGGTACCCGCCGGGGAGCTGCGTGCCGAGGCGGAGAACGTGGCGCGGGCGCTCGCCGCGGGGCCGACCGTCGCGTACGCCGCGCTGAAGGAGGCCGTCGCGTACGGCCTGACCCACTCGCTGGACGAGACGCTGGAGAAGGAGGACGAGCTGCAGACCCGGGCCGGGGCCTCCGAGGACCATCTGATCGCGGTGCGTGCGTTCGTCGACAAGGAGAAGCCCAAGTACTTGGGGCGGTGACGGACGGCCGGAGGGGGCGGCGGAACGGGAGGACGGGACCGACCGGGCCTGCCCCACCGCCCCACCGCCCCTCCGGCCCGGTGTCCCGGCCGTCCGATCCCTGGTCCCGGGTACCCGGACGCCCGGACCCCCGGACGCCTATGGACGAATGCCGTGCCCCGCTACCCCTTCAGTCCTCCCTTGCGCGCGACGCAGTCGACCAGGTGGTCGTCGACCAGTCCGCACGCCTGCATCAGCGCGTACGCCGTCGTCGGGCCGACGAAGCGGATGCCGCGCTTCTTGAGGGCCTTGGAGAGAGCCGTCGATTCGTCCGTCACGGCCGGGACGTCGGACAGCACCGCGGGGGCGGGGCGGGTGTCCGGGTCGGGGGCGAAGGACCAGATCAGCTCGTCGAGCTCGCCGGGCGCCCAGTCGGCCAGCACGCGCGCGTTGGCGACGGTCGCCTCGATCTTCGCGCGGTTGCGGATGATGCCCGCGTCACCGAGGAGGCGCTCCTTGTCGGCGTCCGTGAAGGCGGCCACCGAGGCGATCTCGAAGCCGGCGAAGGCGGCCCGGAAGCCCGGCCTGCGGCGCAGGATGGTGATCCACGACAGGCCCGACTGGAAGGCCTCCAGGCAGAGCCGCTCGTACAGCGCGTCGTCCCCGTGGACCGGGCGGCCCCACTCCTGGTCGTGGTACGACACGTAGTCCTCGGTGGACAGCGCCCAGGGGCAGCGCAGCGCGCCGTCGGGACCGGCGATCGCGTCGCTCACCTGTCCTCGCCCTCGGGGTGCTTGTGCAGGGAGGTGGACCGGTGGGTGTCCGCGCGGGCGCCGGCGAGCGCGGACTCCAGGTCGGCGATCCGGGCGTCGCGCTCCGCGAGCTCCGCGCCGAGGCGGCCCAGGGCGTCGTCCACGTCCGACATGCGGTAGCCGCGGGCGGCGAGCGGGAACCGCAGGGACTCCACGTCCGCGCGGTTCACCGGCCGCGCGGCGGGCAGCGGATCGTCCAGCCGGTCGGGGGCCGCCTCGGGCAGGGGTGCGCTCTCGCCGCCGCCGACCACGGCCAGGGTGACCGCGGCGACCACGACGGCGAGCGCGACGACCAGGAACAAGAACATGAACATCGCTGAGGTCCCCACGCTCTGGTGCCGACGCGGTCGCGCCGGCGCGAAAGTACTGATGCCTGCCGACGGCCGAACCGTCGGACTCCGATCGTGCCATGCGAGTCTGACAGTTAAGGTCGCAGGCGGCTAAGCAGTGGGACGTACAGGGAGAGGTCGCAGGGGATGCTCAGGCTGGGGAAGCACGAATTCGGCCCGCACGAGCCGGTGATCATGGCGATCGTGAACCGGACCCCGGACTCCTTCTACGACCAGGGAGCCACCTTCCACGACGAGCCGGCGCTCGCCCGGGTGGAACAGGCGATCGCGGAGGGCGCCGCGATCATCGACATCGGCGGGGTCAAGGCCGGTCCCGGCGAGGAGGTCACCGCCGAGGAGGAGGCGCGTCGCACGGTCGGCTTCGTCGCCGAGGTCCGCCGCCGCTTCCCCGACGTGATCATCAGCGTCGACACCTGGCGGCACGAGGTCGGCGAGGCGGTCTGCGAGGCCGGCGCGGATCTGCTCAACGACGCGTGGGGCGGGGTGGATCCACGGCTCGCGGAGGTCGCGGCGCGGTACGGGGTGGGGCTGGTGTGCACCCATGCCGGGGGTGCGATGCCGCGGACGCGTCCGCACCGGATCGCGTACGACGACGTCATGGCCGACATTCTGGCGGTGACCGTCGGCCTGGCCGAGCGAGCCGTGTCCCTCGGGGTCGCGCGGGAGTCCGTGCTGATCGATCCGGGGCACGACTTCGGGAAGAACACGCGGCACAGCCTGGAGGCGACGCGGAGGCTGGGCGAGATGGTGGAGACGGGATGGCCGGTGCTCGTCTCGCTCTCCAACAAGGACTTCGTCGGCGAGACGCTCGACCGGCCGGTCAAGGAGCGGGTGATGGGGACGCTGGCGACGACCGCGGTCTCGGCGTGGCTGGGGGCGCGGGTCTACCGGGTGCACGAGGTGGCGGAGACGCGCCAGGTGCTCGACATGGTGGCGTCGATCGCGGGACACCGGCCGCCGGCGGTCGCGCGCCGCGGGCTCGCGTAGGTTCTCCGCGGCCCCTGCCCGGCCCGTCCCGTCCCTGGGGGCTCCGCCCCCGGACGCCCGCCGGCGGCGCTGCACAGCCCCCGGGCCCCCGCTCGTCGCCCGAGCGGGGGCCCGGGGGACGCGTCAGCGCCCCGCCTCCTTCGACACCAGGGCCACCGCCTCCTCGACGTCGTCCGTGAGGTGGAAGAGGAGGAGATCCTTCTCGGAGGCCTTGCCCTGGGCGATGAGGGTGTTCTTCAGCCAGTCGACGAGACCGCCCCAGTACTCCGTCCCGAAGAGGACGATCGGGAAACGGGTCACTTTCTGGGTCTGGACCAGGGTGAGCGCCTCGAAGAGTTCGTCCAGGGTCCCGAGCCCGCCCGGCAGCACCACGAAACCCTGGGCGTATTTCACAAACATCATTTTCCGGACGAAGAAATACCGGAAATTCAGCCCGATATCGACGTACTGGTTCAACCCCTGCTCGAAGGGAAGCTCGATCCCCAGGCCGACGGAGACACCCTTCGCCTCGCACGCGCCCTTGTTGGCCGCCTCCATCGCCCCGGGCCCGCCCCCGGTGATGACGGCGAACCCCGCTTCGACCAGCCCCCGCCCGAGCGCGACCCCCGCCTCGTACTCGGGAGAGTCCACGGGTGTCCGCGCGGACCCGAACACACTGATCGCCGCCGGGAGTTCGGCCAGCGTGCCGAAGCCTTCGATGAATTCCGACTGGATGCGCAGGACCCGCCAGGGATCGGTGTGCACCCAGTCCGAGGGGCCGCCGGCGTCCAGCAGCCGCTGGTCCGTGGTGCTCGCCTGGACCTGGCCCCGCCTCCGCAGCACCGGACCCAGCCGCTGCTCCTCCGGTGGCCGCTTCTTGCCCTCGGGGTTGCCAGTAGCCATGTGCGCTCCCTCCGCTTGCGATGGTTCAGGCCCAGCGTAGATCTCAGGGGGTTACGGAGGGGGGACATGCGCATGTCCGCCGCACACCGGGGCGGCGGTGCGCGGCCGGGTCAGGACGTCAGCCAGGCCCGCAGCCGTTCCTCGGCCTCGGGCACGGCCGAGGCCCGCACCCGCTCGTCCTCCTTGTGCGCGAGCAGCGGGGCGCCGGGCCCGTAGTTCACCGCGGGCACCCCGAGCGCGCTGAAGCGGGCGACGTCCGTCCAGCCGAACTTGGGCCGGGCCTCGCCGCCGACGGCCGCCATGAAGGCCGCCGCCGCCGGGTGGGTCAGGCCGGGGCGGGCCCCGCCCGTGTGGTCGTCGACGACGAACTCGTCCACGCCGCAGTCCGCGAAGTAGTCACGGACGAAGGCCTCGGCCTCCGCCTCGGTGCGGTCCGGGGCGTAGCGGAAGTTGACGACGACGGTGCAGGCGTCGGGGATGACGTTGGTGGCCACTCCGCCCTCGATGCGGACGGCGTTGAGTCCCTCGTGGAAACGGAGGCCGTCTACGACCGGTGTGCGCGGTTCGTACGCGGCGAGCTTCGCCAGGATCGGGGCCGCCGCGTGGATCGCGTTGGAGCCCATCCACGCGCGCGCGGAGTGCGCCCGCTCCCCCGTGGTCCTCAGGAACATCCTGAGCGTGCCCTGGCAGCCGCCCTCCACCTCCCCGTCCGTGGGCTCCAGGAGGATCGCGAAGTCGCCCTCCAGCCAGTCGGGGTGCGCCTCCGCCACGTGCTTGAGGCCGTTCAGGTGGGCGGCGACCTCCTCGTTGTCGTAGAAGACGAACGTGAGGTCGCGGTTGGGGGCCGGGACCGTGGCCGCGATCCTCAGCTGCACCGCCACACCCGACTTCATGTCGCAGGTGCCGCAGCCCCACAGGACGCCGTCCTCGTCGAGCCGCGAGGGCACGTTGCCCGCGATGGGCACGGTGTCGATGTGGCCGGCCAGGATCACCCGCTCGGGCCGCCCCAGGTTCGTCCGCGCCACGACGTTGTTGCCGTACCGGTCGACCGTGAGGTGCGGCAGGGTCCGCAGGGCGTCCTCGACGGCGTCCGCGAGAGGCTTCTCACTTCCGCTCTCGGAGGGGAAGTCGACGAGCCGCGCGGTGAGCTCGGCGGCGTCCAGCGTGAGGTCAAGTGGAGTGTCGGCCATGTCCACGACCCTAGCGTCCCGGCGCATCGAGCCCCATCGGCACCAGGAGTCGCGTTCCGCATCACGGTTGTCCACAACCTCACACCCCGTCAACAGCGTCCTCCAGTACCTTGTACGTCGTGCCAGAGCCGTCCCCCACCCCAGCCCGGCGCGGTCGCCTCCTCCGTTTCGGAGCCGCCGTCGCGGTCCTGTTCGCGCTCGCGGGCTATCTCGCCGTGCAGTACCTCACGGGAGGGGCCGGCGTGCCGCGCTGCCGGGTCGTCTCGGGCAAGGGCGGCGACGCGTCGTACGAGTTCACCCCCGAGCAGGCGGTGAACGCGGCGACGATCTCGGCGGTCGGCACCTCGCGCGGCCTGCCCGAGCGCGCCGTGGCCATCGCCCTGGCGACCTCGCTCCAGGAGTCGGGGCTGCGCAACATCCGGCACGGCGACCGGGACTCGCTCGGCCTGTTCCAGCAGCGGCCCTCGCAGGGCTGGGGCACGACGAAGCAGATCATGGACCCGACGTACGCGGCCGGGGTGTTCTACGAGCACCTGGCCAAGGTGCCGGACTACACACGGCTACCGCTCACCGTCGCCGCGCAGCGGGTGCAGCGCAGCGGCTATCCGCAGGCGTACGCGAAGCACGAACCGGACGCCACCCTGCTCGCCGCTGCCCTGACCGGTCGCGCGGCGGCCACCCTGACCTGTGAGGGGCGCCCCGGGGCGACGCCGGTCGGCGGCCCGGACTCGGTGCGGGCCGCTCTCGTACGCGACTTCGGGCACGAGGTGCTCCAGGAGGCGGGGGCCGACGTCTCCGCCCAGGACGACTCCGCCGCGCCGGACGGCACGCCGTCGTCGTCGGCGTCGCGGCCGCCGTCCGGGTCGGCGACGGCGACAGCGGTGGCGAGTTCCCCTTCCGCGGCCGTGTCCGCGCGGACGGTCACCGTGCCGGTGCGCGAGGACGCCGCCTCCGGTACCGGTGTGCGCGGCTGGGAGCTGGCGCACTGGGCCGTCGCCAACTCCTCGGCGCTGCACATCGAGCGGGTGTCCTACGCGGGCCGGGAGTGGACGGCCGGGCGCAGGGAGGGCGAGTGGGCCGGATCCGGCACCCAGGGCGCCCCCGCGGCGAAGGAATCGGCCACCGAGGTCCGTATCGTCACCGCTCGGTAGCGCGGTGACGCGGTAGCGCAGCCGTACGGGCGCTCACCCGCGAGGGGGACGTGTGGCCGCGCCCCGCATCGGGAGGAATGCCTTTCGCAGGCGCCTCCGCGAATCCGCCGGATCCCTTGCGGACAAAGGGCCGTAAGGATTCGGCAGGCTGTCCGTGCGATTACTTTTGCCCTTTTTTATCCACAGCAGATTATGCGACGCATTACCCATTCTTTACGTCGGGTCACCGCAACTTTCGCGGGTTTCGAGCGGTAGTCACTGCGTCCGAGGCCGGAACGATCAACCGTCACGGCGCGACCGGCAGCCGGCCGGTCGCGGGCCGGCCGTCGCCTTCCGGGCCCGATCGGACATTCCACCGTTCCCTCTCGTCCAAGGAGCATCATGTCCCTCCCCCTGACCCGCCGGATCGCCCGTGCCGCGCTGCTCATCGCGGCGGGAGCGGCACCCGTGGTCGGTGCGGCCGGCTCCGCCGGCGCGGCGACCGGGCTCCCCGCCACCCCCGACCTCGGCGGCCTGACCGCCCTCGACGGGGCGCACGTCGGCAGCACGGTCGACGGCGCGACGCAGCACGTCACCGGGCTCGCGGACACGACCGGGGGCAAGGCGGTCAAGAAGGCCGTGCCGGCCGCGGGCCGGACCGGCGGCAAGGTCGCCAAGAAGGCGGCGCCCGCCGCGCGGAAGGTGGCCGGGACCACCGCGGGACAGGCCGGGGGCCTGCTCGGTGACACCGCGAGGACGGCGACCGGCGGCCTGCCGACCGACGCCGTGACCAAGGGCGGCCTGCCGACGGGACAGCTGCCCCTGAAGGGCCTGCCGCTCGGCTGACGGCACCGTCCCGTACGACCGGCACGCTCCCGTGCGACGCACACGGCGGAGGGACCCTGGAAGACTCCCGGGTCCCTCCGCCGTGTGTGCGGCCGTACGCCGTGTGCGCGTGCCTCTAGAGGCGTTCCACCGCCGCGGCGATCCGCTCGTCCGTCGCCGTGAGCGCCACGCGGACGAACCGGTCGCCCGCCGGACCGTAGAAGTCGCCCGGCGCGACGAGGATGCCGAGGCGCGCCAGCCGGGCCACGGTGTCCCAGCAGGACTCGTCGCGGGTCGCCCACAGGTACAGGCTCGCCTCGCTGTGCTCGATGCGGAAACCGTGCCGCAGCAGGGCCTCGCGCAGGACGGCGCGGCGGGCCGCGTAGCGTTCCCGCTGTTCGCGCACATGGGTGTCGTCCGAGAGGGCGGCGACCACGGCCGCCTGGGTCGGCGCGGACGTCATCATGCCGCCGTGCTTGCGGATCTCCAGGAGCTCGCCGAGGACGGCGGGGTCACCGGCGAGGAACGCGGCGCGGTAGCCGGCCAGGTTCGAGCGCTTCGAGAGCGAGTGGACCGCGACGATCCCCTCGTACGAGCCGCCGCACACGTCCGGGTGCAGGACCGAGACCGGGTCGGCCTCCCAGCCCAGTTCGAGGTAGCACTCGTCGGAGAAGACGAGGACGCCGTGCTCGCGGGCCCAGGCGACGGTCCGGGTGAGTTCCGCCGCGGAGAGCACCCGGCCGGTCGGGTTGGACGGGGAGTTCAGCCACAGGAGCCGGAGACCGGCGGGGTCCAGCTCGGTGGGGTCCTCGTAGACCACATGGTCCGCGCGGGCCAGGCGCGCGCCGACCTCGTACGTCGGGTACGCCAGACGCGGGTAGGCCACCTTGTCACCGGGGCCGAGTCCCAGCTGGGTCGGGAGCCAGGCGACCAGTTCCTTGGACCCGACGATCGGCAGGACGTGGTGGTGGGTGACCCCGCGGGCCCCGAGCCGCCGCTCGACCCACCCCGTGAGCGCGTCCCGCAGTTCGGGAGTGCCCCACACCGTGGGGTAGCCCGGGGAGTCCGCGGCGGCGACCAGAGCCTTCTGGATCAGCTCGGGCACCGGGTCGACCGGGGTGCCGACGGAGAGGTCGACGATGCCGCCCGGGTGAGCGGCGGCGGTCGCCTTGTAGGGCTCCAGCTTGTCCCAGGGAAACGTGGGAAGCCGGTCGGAGACTGCGGACACGGGATCGGGCTCACTTTCTCGTACGGACGGCCACCCGTACGTGTCACGGTCACGGACTGCCACGGCAAACGCCTCGGTCCCGTACGGCGGCGTGCCGTACGGGACCGAGGCGGCGCGTGTGCGGGCCGCTTTACTGGTTCTGCGGCGGCAGCGCTGCGACGAAGGGGTGGTCGCGCTCGATCAGACCGAGCTTGCTGGCGCCGCCGGGCGAGCCGAGCTCGTCGAAGAACTCGACGTTCGCCTTGTAGTAGTCCTTCCACTCTTCCGGAGTGTCGTCTTCGTAGAAGATCGCCTCGACCGGGCACACCGGCTCACAGGCTCCGCAGTCGACGCATTCGTCCGGGTGGATGTACAAGGACCGGGAGCCCTCGTAGATGCAGTCGACCGGGCACTCCTCGATGCACGCCTTGTCCTTGACGTCGACACAAGGCTGCGCGATGACGTAGGTCACGCTGTCGTTCCTCCTCGATAGGGCGCTGGCGGGCCTGTCGTAGGCTCCGCCGCCTGGCGCGCGGGAGCGCGGCGTCGTCGATGCCCGCACCTAGTATCTCCGTTCCGGGGCATGATCCGAACAGGAGGGGTGAACTGACCTGTGGAAATCTCTGCGGCCGGACGGCTCAAGGTCCATATCACCACTGCTGACGTGGGCAAACGCGTCTCTGTTCGGCAGTTGATCGAAGATGGTGGTGCGGGTGAGAAGTTCACCGACACGGTAGGCGTTCTCACATCATGGGACGGCGGCGTGCTGCTGATCACACGACGCGACGGGGAGAGTGTCCGGATTCCGGAGTCCCTGCTGGTGGCGGGCAAGGTCGTGCCGGCCGCTCCGGCGCGTCGCCGCGGGCCCGCGGCCTCGTACGAGGAGCTGGCGCGGGTCGCCGCGCGGGCGTGGCGGCCGGTGGAGAGCGAGCGGCTCGGCGACTGGGAGCTGCGGGCGGCCTCCGGCTTCACCCGGCGCGCCAACTCGGTGCTGCCGCTCGGCGACCCCGGCGTGCCGGTGGACGAGGCGCTGACCCGGGTACGCGACTGGTACGCGGCCCGCGGGCTGCCCGCCTACGTGCAGACCGCCACCGGAGCCGAGGGGACGCAGGAGACGCTGTGCGCGCGGCTGGAGGCGCGCGGCTGGACCCGCGAGGTGACGGCCGAGCTGTGGACCGGCCCCCTCGCGCCCCTCGCCGACCGCACGGCCGGCGACGTCGTCCTGTCCCGCACCGCGGACGCCGCGTGGCTGGGCCGCTATCAGCGCAAGGGGCTGAGCGACGTCGCCCTGAAGGTGCTGGGGAGCGGGCCCTCGGTGTGGTTCGCGACGGTCGCCGGCGCGGCCGGTGCGGCACCCGCCGCGATCGGGCGGTGCGTAGTGGACGGGCGGTGGGCCGGTTTCGCGGCGGTCGAGGTCGATCCGGCGCAGCGTCGGCGCGGTCTGGCCACCGCCGTGATGGCCGCGCTGGCCGGCCGGGCCCTGGACGAGGGCGCCTCGGCGGCGTGGCTCCAGGTGGAGTCCGACAACACGGGGGCGCGGGCGCTCTACGCGGGACTGGGCTTCGCCCCGCACCACGCGTACCACCACTACCGCGCGCCACGGACGCCGGACGGACCCGGCGGACCCGGTCGCCCCACCGGTCCCACGGCCGGCGGTGCGCTCGGCGGCCCGCCCGTGGCCGGCGGCGACGACCGCTCCCCGTCGGCGTGACGGGGGGCGAGGCCGCCATGGGTTCCCCCCGTCCCCCGGAGCCGGAGCGCGCCGCCGAGGTGCGGCGGCTGTTCGCCGAGGAGGCCCGCTCGGAGCGGCCCGACCTGGCGCTGCTGTGCCTGCTGGTGGGGGCCGCGGCGGACGGCGAGCTGGACGAGGCGGGGATCGACGCGGCGCAGATCGAGCTGGACCGGTTGGCCGGAGAGCTGCCGTTCCGGGCCGGCGGCCCCCGGTCCTGGGCGACCGCGCTGGCCACGCTGCTCGGTGAGCGGTGCGGGTTCCGGGGCTCGCCGAGCGACTACCAGCGGCTCGAGTCGTCGCTGCTGCACCAGGTGCTGCGGCGGCGCCGGGGGCTGCCCATCCTGCTGTCCGTGGTGTGGGTGGAGGTGGCCAGGAGGGCCGGCGCGCCGGTGTACGGCGTCGCCCTGCCCGGGCACTTCGTGGTGGGCTTCGGGCCGGCCGAGGAGCAGGTGCTCGCCGACCCGTTCGACGGCGGACGGGTGCTGAGCGGCCCCGACGCCGAATTGCTCGTCCAGGGGGCCACCGGCGCGCCCCTGCGGCCCTCGATGCTGGGTCCCGCCGATCCGCTGGACGTGGTGGTACGGGTGCTGAACAACGTCCGGGCGTGGGCGGCCGTGCGGCCGGAGCGGTCCGATGTGGCCCTGTGGGCCCTGGAGCTGTGTCTGCTGATGCCCTCGCACCCCGCCCGGCTGCGCTACGAGCGGGCTCAACTCCTGGTGCAGCGCGGCGATTTCCTCGCGGGCGCGGTGGAACTGGACGCGTACGCGGAGGTCGTGACCGCGGTGGATCCGCCGACGGCCGAACGCGTACGGGGGCAGGCCCGGGCGGCGCGGGCGATGCTGAACTGAGGGCGCCGGGCCCGGGAACGACGGACGGCGTCCGGACCCGCCGGCCCGGACCGGCGAAGGCCGCCCGCCCGGCACGGAGGACGGCGACGCCCGGCAACTCACCCCGCCCGCCCGGAAGAAGACCGGGCACGGACGGCAACCGGCACCGCCCGCCCGGCGCGAGTGTCGGCGCGCTACAGCCAGCCCTTCTCCCGTGCGATCCGTACCGCTTCCGCGCGGTTGCGGACCGCGAGTTTCTGGATCGCCGTGGAGAGATAGTTGCGGACCGTGCCCTGGGAGAGGTGCAGGGCCTTGGCGAGCTCCGCGTTCGTGGATCCGTCGGCCGCCGCGCGCAGCACCTCGCGCTCGCGGTCGGTCAGCGGATTGGCGCCCCCGGCGAGGGCCGCGGCCGCCAGGCCGGGGTCGATGACGCGCTCACCGGCGAGCACCTTGCGTACGGCCGCGGCGAGTTGGGCCGCCGGGGCGTCCTTGACCAGGAAGGCGTCGGCGCCGGACTCCATGGCGCTGCGCAGATAGCCGGGGCGTCCGAAGGTGGTGAGGATGAGGATCTTGACGGCGGGGAGTTCCTTGTGGACCTGGGCCGCGGCCTCGATGCCCGTCATCCCCGGCATCTCGATGTCGAGGAGCGCCACGTCGACCTCGTACGACCGGGCCGCGGCCAGCACCTCGTCGCCGCGGGCCACCTGGGCGACCACCTCGATGTCCGGTTCGAGACCCAGCAGCGCCGCCAGCGCCTCGCGGACCATCGACTGGTCCTCGGCGAGCAGGACCTTGATCGTGCGGCTCATGCACCGGATCCTACGGGGTGTCCCGCGGCCTCGGGAGGGGCCTCGGCCGGCACCCTGGCGACCAGCCGGAAGCCCCTGCGCACCCGGCCCGCCTCCAGCGTCCCGCCGGCCTTCTCCAGGCGCTCGGTCAGTCCCGTGAGGCCGTTCCCGGGACCGGCGCCGGAACCGCCCGAACCGTCGTCCTCCACGACCAGTTCGAGCACCGGCCCGTCGAGTGTCTGGCGGCGGACGCACTCCACCACGCAGCGCCGGGCGCCGCTGTGCCGTACGACGTTGGTGACCGCCTCGCGCAACGCCCAGGCCAGCGCGGACTCGCTCTCCTCGGCGACCCCGGCGAGACCGGCGAGGTCCGGCTCGGTCGGCAGCTCGGCGGTGATTCCGGCCGCCGTCAACGCGACCTGCGCACCGGCCAGTTCACCGGAGAGCCGGGGCCTGCGGTAGCCGGTGACGGCTTCGCGCACGTCGACCAGCGCCTGTCTGCTGACCTGTTCGATGTCGGCGACCTGCTGAGCCGCGTCCTCGGGCCGGTCCGGGAGCATCCGTCCGGCCAGTTCGCTCTTGAGCGTGATCAGCGACAGCGAGTGGCCGAGCAGGTCGTGCAGGTCCCGGGCCAGCCGCAGCCGTTCCTCGTTCGCGGCCAGTTGGGCCACCGTCGCACGGGCCTCGCGCAGCGCGATCGTGGTGCGGATCAGTTCGCGTACGCCGGTCATCGCGAACCCGCCGAGGAGGGCCGGGATGAGAAGCCCGGCCAGATACGACCTGCCGCCCGGGGCCGTCAGCGCGGTCGCCGTCAGCAGGACGCACACGGCCGGGATGGCCCAGCGCGCCATCCGCAGCGGGAGCGCGGCGCCGGACGCGATCGAGACGTACACGAACAGGACGAGCCACTCCCGCCCCAGGGTGAGGGCGAGGAGGCCGGACTGGGCCGCGAGGACCGCCAGCGAGCCCAGGATCCAGGAGGTGGAGTCGCCGCGGCCGGTACGGAAGACCAGTGCCCCGTACCAGCCGACGAAGACCGCCAGGCCGATCCAGCCGAGCACGACGACACCGGTGCTGTGGCCGCCGTGCACCAGATCGCTGACGGGCGCGCTCAGATAGACGAGCCAGATGCCCGTCCAGACGGCCTTGACCAGCCGCTGTCTGTGGTTCCGCGGGGGTTGCCCGATGCCGACGCTGCTCACGCTTTCAGCGTGTCCTTCCGGTACAGCCAGGCCGCGCCGCCCGCGAAGAGGAGGAAGGACACGGCGAGGATGGCGAGGTCCTTCGCGTGCGGGGCGTCGCCCAGTTCGATCGACTGCCCGAGGGCAGCGTACGCGTGCGTCGGCAGCCAGGACGCGATCCTCCGCAGCCAGTCGGGGAACGTGGTCGTGGGCATCCACAGACCGCCGAGCACCGAAAGGCCGAAGTAGAGGATCATCGTGATCGGGCGGACGGCATCACCGCTGGCCAGATAGCCGACCGCCACCCCGAGTGCCGCGAAGACGAGGCTGCCGGCCCAGATCGCGCCGGTGAGGGCGAGCCACTGCCAGGCGTCCAGCCGTACGTGTTTCACGGCGGCGGCGACCGCGAAGACGACCACGATCGACGGCAGGCTGATCACGGCGGCGCTGGCGGTCTTCGCCAGCACATAGCCGCGGCCGGGCAGCGTGGTGAGCCGCAGCTGCCGCACCCAGCCGCTCTCGCGCTCCTTGGCGATCCGCTCGCTGTTGCCCATCAGGACGGCCGTCAGCGCGCCGAAGGAGGCCATGGAGACCATGAAGAAGGTCGGCACGGTGAGTCCGGTGCCGTCGACCTTGGTGGTGCTGTCGGAGCTGCCCGCGATCAGCAGGAACAGGGCCGAGGGGTAGACCACCGAGAAGAACAGGAACTTCTTGTTGCGCAGGGCCCGGGTGATCTCCAGGCGGATGAGGCTGTTCACTGCGACTTCGCCTCCTCGGCGGCGGTGATGGCGACGAAGGCCTGTTCCAGGCCGAGTCCGGCGACTTCGAGGTTGCGGGGGTAGAGGCCGAGCCCGTAGAGCGCGTGCACGGTCGCGTCGGCGTCGGAGGACTGGGCGCGGACGGTGTGCCCGGACACGTCGATCGTGGTCAGGAAGGGCAGGGCCCGCAGCGCGGTCTCGTCGATGGGGCCTTCCAGGTCGAAGGCGATCCGGCGGGCGCCGGCCTTCGCCTTGATCTCGGCGGCGGTGCCGTCGGCCAGCAGCCGGCCCCGGTGCAGCACGAGCACCCGGTCGGCGATGGCGTCGGCCTCCTCCAGGTAGTGCGTGGCGAACAGCACGGTCCGGCCCTGTTCGGCCTGTTCGCGCATGGTGGCCCAGAAGGCCTGGCGGGCGGAGACGTCCATGCCCGTGGTGGGTTCGTCGAGCACGATCAGGTCGTTGGCCCCGGCGGTCGCGAGGGCGAAGCGGACGCGCTGTTCCTGACCGCCGGAGAGCTTGTTGACCTTGCGGTCGGCGATCTGCGAGATGCCCGCGCGGGCGAGGACGTCGGTGACCCGGAACGGCTTGGGGTGCAACTGGCAAGCGAGTTTGACCAGTTCGAGGACCGTCACCTCGTCCATCAGGCCGCCGCTCTGCAGCATGGCGCCCACCCGGCCGCCGACGATGGCCTCACGGGGGCTGGTGCCGAACACCCGGACGGTGCCGCTGTCGGCGTTCTTGAGGCCGAGGAGCAGGTCCAGGGCGGTCGACTTGCCGGCGCCGTTCGGACCCAGCAGGGCGACGGTCTCCCCCGGGTACAGGTCGAGTGTGAGTCCGTCCACGGCGCGCACGTCGCCGTAGACCTTGGTCACCTGGTCGAACCCGACCACCGGGGTGGTGGGCGGTGCCGCTGTCGTTGTCATGGTGACCATGGTGGCCGCGGACGCCGGGTGCCGGGCAGTGTCGGCGGTCCCTGGTGCCGGATGACAGATGTCATGCCGGGGGCGTGACGGACCGGGTGACCGGGGCGGGACCGGCCGAGTGGAGGAGGACGGGACGGGCCGGCTGACGGCGCGTGTGACGGGCCGGCCGGGACACGGCGAGGGGGGCGCCCGGTGGACGCCCCCCTCCAGTGCTCCGCCGCTCCGTGACAGCCCTGGCCCGTGTCCGCGTCGCCGGGCGGACGAGGCTTCGCGGACAGGACCTAGCTCGGGTTCGTGGCGATGACCGCTATCCGGTTGGTCTTGCTCATCAGCGCCTGGCGCAGGGCGCCGTAGACGTCCTGCGGGGTGACGGGCGTCTTCTCGCCGTTGCCCCGGGTGATGAGCACGCCGTCGAACGTCTGGCCGTAGAGCGCCTTCAGGGCGTTCAGGTCGGGCTTGTCGACCAGCTTGCCGTCGGTGGCCGTCACCCGGAGGAACTTCCACAGCGACTTCTGCGGGCTCAAGGGGATCGAGTGCGCCGCGTCCGTCTGCACGGTCACCGGGGCCGACATCGCGGGCTGCGCGAACTTCGCCATCATCCGGTCGACCTCGGCGTTCGAGACGGTCGGCTGACGGGTCGTGGTCGCGACCTTCACCGGGGTGGCGGTGCCGGTCTCGAGCTGGGCGCGGTACGCGTCCACGACGGCCTGCGTGGAGCCGGCCACGTCGACGCCCTTGCCCGCCTTGCCGTAGACGGCGACGGCCTTGCCGGACTGGAACGTGATCGTGCCGTCGTTCGCCGAGCCGGAGCCGCCGCCGACGCCCTCCAGGGCGGCCTGCAGCTTCTCCTTGTCGACGGGCATCTCCGGCTCGACGACGCGCTTCTGGCCGAACAGCGAGCCGATCACGGAGACCGGGTTGTAGTCGCTGCCCGCGGCGGCGCGGACGGTGGCCTGGCTGTCCAGCTGGAGCCCGGCCTGGTCCGGCTTGAGCGAGACGGTGGTGCCGTCCACCGCCAGCTTGAGCGGCTTCGTCGCGTTGGTCCGGAAGGCCTGGTCGAGCTTGTTGACCGCCTCGTCCCGGGTGCCGCCGCCGATGTCGACGCCGAGCACCGTGGTGCCCTTGGGCACGTCCGAGCGGTTCATCAGCAACCCGGCACCGTAGGCGCCGCCGGCGAGGACCACCACGAGGACGCCCAGCAGGGCCGGCTTGTTGCGGCCCTTCTTCTTGGCCGGCTTGGACGGCGCGGCGGCCTTCGGGGCCGGCTGGGACGACTTCGGCGGGGTGTGCGGCAGCGGGCCGTCGGTGTGCGCGCCCGGTCCGAACGGCGAGTTCGGGGCGGCCGGCACGACGGGGATGCCACTGGTAAGGGTGTGCCCGGAGACGTTGTCCACGGGGCCGCCGTAGCCGTGGCCGCCCGGGTCGGGCGCGGGCTTCTGCGGGGTGAGGATCGCGGTGTCGTCGCTGAGGCCGCCGGAGTAGCCGGTTCCCGTGTTCGGGCCGGCGAGTCCACCGGGACCGCCCTGGCCGCCGGGTCCCCCCGGGCCGCCCTGCCCACGGGGGCCACGCGGAACACCGGGGCCGCCCTGGCCGTTCGGGCCGCCCACGGCCAGGCTTCCGGGCGCCGCGCCCGGACCGGCCGGGGGCACCAGTGGGCCGTCCCCGGTGACCGGACCGCCGGTCGGGCCCACCGGGCCGCCCGCGCCGTTGTCGGAGAAGTTCTCGGCGAAGTACGGGAGGGCGTCGCGGCGGGGTTCGCCGCCGGGGCCGCCCTGGCCGCCGTTGCCACCGGGTCCGCCCGGACCGGTGTCGCCCGGGCCGCCCGGAGCGTCGGTGCCGATGGCCGGGAAGGAGGCCGTGTTGCCCAGTGCCGCGGAGACGTCGAAGGAACCGGTGCCGCCGCCGTGCCCCGGTGCCACGGGGCCGGCGCCGGTGGCGCCGGGCAGTCCGGCGCCGTTCGTGCCGCCACCGCCGGGACGGGGCGCCTGCGGTCCGCCGGGCCGGACGCCGCCGGTGATGCCCAGCGGACCCGCGCCGTGCGAACCGCCGGGGCCGCCCGCGGCACCGCTGCCACCCGGCCGGGCACCGCCGGTTCCTGGGCCGCCCGGCGCGCCCGCGCCCTGCGGCGCGGCGGGTCCCGCGGGACCCGAACCGCCGGGCAGACCGGCACCGTTGGTGGACCCTCCGCCCGGACCGCCCTTGGGCGCACCGGACTTGCGCGGGGCGAACCAGTCGCTGGACTTCTCCCCGGGCCCGGATCCGGACCCGGCTTCGGCCGGACCGTCGGCCGGGGGGGCCGCGGCCGGCGGCGGGCTCATGGCGCGCTGCGTCTCCGCGGGCGGTCCCGCGGGGGCCGCGGGTTCGGCGGGCGTCTCGGCGTCCCCGACCGGTGTGCGGACGACGACCGGCGGGATGGGCCGCGATCCGGGGATGTTGATCCGGATCCGTGTCGTCAGTGTGGTCTCGGTCTTGCGCTCCTCCGGCGGGGTGCCGCCGGCCGAACGGCCCGCGTCGGCACCGGTCTCGGAAGCCATGGGGGTCCCGTACGGGGGCGTCCCCGACGGGTACGCGGCTCCACCGCGCCCGTTGGGCCCGGAGGACGAACTGTCAGTTTCACGACTCAAGGCAGGTTCTCCCGGTTGGCTCCGCCGCCCGTTTACTCGACCTCATCTCGGGCAGCTCGGCGGCGCGCACCACCATACTGGCCGTGTACGGCCCGCAAACCTCGCCCGCCGAGGAAACTGCCACAGGACCCGCACCGGTCCGATACGGCGAAGTGGTACGTCACTTCCCAAGTCGGACGGGCCGGCCGCCCGGTTGCCGCCCGAGCCCAAGCGTGGCACAGATCACAGCGACGGCCATCCCGCCCAGCAGGAAGAGGTACGAGCCGAGGCCGGCGCCGAAGAGGAAGTCCCCTTCCGGGCGGGTGGCGGTGAGCAGGACGACCGCGACCATCCAGCCCGCCGCGGGCGCGACGGCTCCGGCCCGGGAACCGGTGGCCCGGGAGCCGCCGAGGAAGAGCCCGCCCGCGCCCGCCAGGGCCAGCAGCAGGCCCCCCGGGAACCAGCCGGACTGGACCAGCGTTCCGGCCGCCCCGACCACGGCGCCGAGCACGAACAGGCCCACGTAGGCGGCGGAGCGCACGGCCGAGGGGGCCCGCAGGGGCTGGGCGAGCACGCTCCCGCGCTCTCCGCTGGTACTCATCGTGTCTCCGTCTCCCTCTCGGTCCGGTCGCCGATCCCGGCGAACAGGTCCGTCTCCCGGTCCGCCCCCGGGCGCTCGCCGCGCACCAGTTCGTAGTACTCGGTGGTGAGAAGTGGCTGGGCGAGCGCGTTCGACAGCGCGAACCACGGCTCGGCCACCTCGATCTGGGTGGCGTGCGCCCGCATGGCGGCGGCCTTCGCGGCGGCGTACGCGGTCCCGTCGATCTCGGTGGTGATCACCGCGTCGTCGACGACGCCCGGCACGTCGTCCACGGCGGCGGACGCGTCGAAGGGCGACCCGGGCAGTGCCGCGCGCAAACGCGCGAAGCCGTCCTCCACGACCGGGCGGGGTACGCGGTTCCAGTAGACCTTGGCGATCTCCCAGGGTGCGCCGAGGCCGGGGTGGGCGGCGGGGTCCGCGGCCAGCTCGGTGGCGCGCAGGGCGACCCGGTGGGCCTGGATGTGGTCGGGGTGCCCGTAGCCCCCGTCGGGGTCGTAGGTGACGAGCACCTGGGGGCGGACCTCACGGATCACCTCGACGAGGTGGGCGGCGGCCTCGTCCACGTCGGCGGACCAGAAGGCGCCCGGCCGGTGGTTCTGCTCGACGCCCATCATCCCGGAGTCGCGGAAGCGGCCGGGGCCCCCGAGGAAGCGGTGGTCGGTGACCCCGAGTTCCTTCATGGCGGCGGCCAGTTCGGCGACCCGGTGCGGGCCGAGGCCGCCGTCGCGGTCGGGGGCGAGGTGCGCGAGTCCGGGCGGGATGACCTCGCCCTCCTCGCCGAGCGTGCAGGTCACCAGCGTCACGAGGGCGCCCTCGGCCGCGTACCTGGCCATGGTCGCGCCGTTGTTGATCGACTCGTCGTCCGGGTGCGCGTGCACCAGGAGCAGACGCCGGTCGGGCAGTTCCGTCATGGCACCCACCCTACGAGCCCGCGTCCTGCCCGGCCGCGCCCCGGGCCCCCGTCGCGGGTGTGCCCGGCCGACCGGAGGACACCGCCCGCGACGCCCTGGTCGGGGCGGTGACCATGGACGGCGGTCCCGTCGCGGCGCGGACCGGACTCCGGATAGCGACTGCGAAGCCGCGCAACCGTCCCCGGCCCTCGGGCGGCGGCCGCCGGCCGCCGCCCGGCGCTCTGCCCCCTGCGCCCTCCGCCCTCCGCCCTCCGCCCTCCGCGAGGACGGGACCCTACGGCCCGACCCGACGTCCGCCGGGGGGACGTCCCCTCCACACGGTCGCCCCGCGTGGCAGCCAAGGACGGGACCACGGTCCGACCCGGCGTCCGCGCGAGGGGCGACGCCCCCCTCCGTACGGTCACCCCGCGTGGCAGCCGCCAGGACGCGGAGAGGGGCCTCCGAAGGCACGGAGCCGGGGGCGGGTGCCCCCTCCCGGGTGCCGTCCGTATGTCACCGCGCCCGCGGCCGGCCCGGCGACGACACGTGCGGCCGGCGCCAAAAGGAGTGTGCCGGGGGCGAGTTGCCGAACCGCGGGCGGCGGGACGGAGCGGGCGCCACGCGGTCGGGCCGGCGGGAGCATCCCCGAAGCCGGTTACGGGCGTGACGTGTTGGGCCCGGCGGCCGACCCCGGCTTCCGTGACGCAGCGTGTTCGCCGTCGCCGTCCGGGCGAGCCCGGCCTGGGGCGGCGTCGCGCACGGCGGGGCGGGCGGTCCCGCCCGGAGGAACCGGGGTTCGGCCGACCGCCCGGGAGACGCGGGCTCCGGGCGCTCGCCGCGCGGAGCCCGCCCCCTCGCGCGTCAGAACTTGAAGCTGCCGATCATGTCCGCGACGTTGGTCGTGAGGTCGCTGATGGTGGGAGCGACGGTCGAGGAAGCGAGATAGAAGCCGAACAGGACGCACACGACCGCGTGACCCGCCTTCAGTCCTGACTTCTTCACCAGGATGAAGACGATGATCGCCAGCAGCACCACCGCCGAAATCGAGAGTGCCACGGCGGATCACCTCCAAAGATCCCAGGGACATGGGGGGTTGGTCATGGGGGTCGGTCATTCCATACAGCGGGCAGCAGGTTCATACCCACACACCGCTAGTGATCATAACTATCCGTACGCGCGCATTGATCGGCGCACGGCCGCACAAGGGGGCGCATGGCCAATATGGTCAGGGCATGACGACCGAGCCTCTTTCCTTCCCGCGCCGGTACGCCCGGACGCAGCGGTTCACCCTGGGCGCACCCCGCGCGTTCACCGTCTCCCCGGACGGTTCCCGGGTCGTGTTCCTGAGGTCCCCGTCCGGTACGGACCGGGCGAACCGGCTGTGGGTCCTCGACGTCGCGGACGGCCGGGAACGTGTCGTGGCCGACCCCGCGGCCCTGCTCGGAGGCGCCGGCGAGCACCTCTCGGCCGCGGAGCGGGCACGCCGTGAACGCAGCCGTGAGGGCGGCGCGGGAGTGGTCGGCTACGCCACCGACGACGCGGTCGAGCTCGCCTCTTTCGCCTTGTCAGGGCGGCTTTTCACGGCGGAGCTGAGGGCCGGCACGGCCCGTGAACTCCGGGTCCCCGGAGCGGTGATCGACCCGCGCCCGTCGCCCGACGGTCGGCTGGTCGCGTACGTCTCCCAGGGGGCGCTGCGGGTCGTCGACGCCGAGGGCGGGAACGACCGGGCGCTCGCGAGGCGGGAGCCCGGGTCGGAGCCGGAGTCGGTCTCCTACGGATTGGCAGAATTCATCGCGGCCGAGGAGATGGACCGCTCCCGCGGCTTCTGGTGGTCGCCGGAGTCGGACCGGCTGCTCGTCGCCCGGGTCGACGACGCGCCCGTACGCCGTTGGTGGATCTCCGATCCCGCGCAGCCGGAACAGGCTCCGCAGCAGGTCGCCTACCCGTCGGCGGGTACGGACAACGCGGACGTACGGCTCTTCGTGATCGCCCTCGACGGGACCCGCACGGAGGTCTCCTGGAACCGCGCCCAGTACCCGTACCTGGCGCGTGTGCACTGGTCAGCGGCGGGGGCGCCGCTGATCCTGGTGCAGGCCCGGGACCAGCGCAGCCAGCTGTTCCTGGCCGTCGACCCGGACACCGGGAAGACCCGGATGGTGCATGCCGACGAAGATCGACAATGGCTTGATCTTTTCCATGGGGTGCCCTGCTGGAGCCCCGGCGGACAGCTCGTGCGGATCGCCGACGAGGGCGGGGCGCGGGTGCTGGCGTTCGGCGAACGCCTCCTGACCGGACCGCAGTTGCACGTGCGCGCGGTGCTCGACGTCTCGGACGACGACGTGCTGGTCACGGCGTCGGCGGGGGAGGCCGCGGCCTCCCCGGAGACCGGCGAGGTGCATGTCTACCGGGTCAACGAACTGGGGGTCGAGCGCCTCTCCCAGGAGCCCGGGGTGCACTCGGCGGTGCGTTCCGGACGGGTGACCGTGCTCGTCTCCGCGGTGCCCGGGAAGCCGGGGGCCCGGGTGCAGGTGCTCCGGGAGGGCAAGCGTGCGGCGACCGTCGCCTCGTACGCCGAACACCCGGGTCTGTCCCCGCGCGTGACGCTCACCGAGGGGGGCGCACGCAAAATCCCATGCGCCCTGCTTATGCCCGCGGACTACGACGGTGACGCTCCGCTGCCCGTCCTGATGGACCCCTACGGCGGTCCGCACGGCCCCCGCGTCCTCGCGGCGCACAACGCGCACCTCACCTCGCAGTGGTTCGCGGACCAGGGCTTCGCGGTGATCGTCGCGGACGGCCGCGGCACCCCCGGCCGCTCCCCCGCCTGGGAGAAGGCGGTCAGGGACGACTTCACCCTCACCCTCGACGACCAGATCGACGCGCTGCAGGGACTGGCCGAGAGGTATCCGCTGGACCTGTCCCGGGTGGCGATCCGCGGCTGGTCCTTCGGCGGCTGGCTCGCCGGACTGGCCGTCCTGCGCCGCCCGGACGTCTTCCACGCGGGCATCGCGGGCGCCCCGGTCACGGACTGGCACCTGTACGACACCCACTACACGGAGCGCTACCTCGGCGACCCGGCGACAGCGGCGCCCGCGTACGCGAGGAGTTCGCTGATCGCCGAAGGGGGCCTGTCCGCGCCCGCCGAGCCGCACCGGCCGCTGATGATCGTGCACGGACTGGCCGACGACAACGTGGTGGTGGCCCACGCGCTGCGGCTGTCCTCGGCGCTGCTGGCCGCGGGCCGCCCGCACGAGGTGCTGCCCCTCTCGGGCGTGACGCACATGACCCCGCAGGAGCAGGTCGCGGAGAACCTGCTGCTGCTCCAGGTCGACTTCCTGAAGCGCTCGCTCGGGATGCGCTGACGGCCGGCGGCCGGGCCGTTCGTGCGACCGGCCGGAGCGACATGGCGCGCTCCGGCCGGTCTACGGCACCCGCACGGCCGTACGCCGCTCAGAGTGACGCGTCCGTATATCGGTGTCGCGACGGCCGAGTTGCCTGCGTGTTAACGAAATTGCTGCGCATTTGTCAGCTTATGCACGCCCGTTCGGCGGCTCGTCCGGCGTCCCGGGCGGCGTCTCGTCCAGCGCGCCCTCGGGCGGCACGACCTGCTTCTCCTCGGCGAAATGGCAGGCCGAGGCGTGCGCGGCGGGCCCCTGCGAGTGACGGAACTCCGCGGGCACGGCGAGCAACGGCACCTCCAGCGCGCACCGCTCCTGGGCCTTCCAGCAGCGGGTGCGGAAACGGCAGCCGGAGGGGACGTTCGCCGGGGAGGGCACGTCCCCGGTGAGGATGATCCGCTCCCGGTGCTCGCGGGCCTCCGGGTCGGGCACGGGCACCGCGGAGAGCAGTGCCTGGGTGTAGGGGTGCGTCGGATGGTCGTAGATCTCGGCGTCCCTGCCCGTCTCCACGATCCGCCCGAGGTACATGACGCCGACCCGGTCGGAGATGTGCCGCACGATGGAGAGGTCGTGGGCGATGAACACGTAGCTGAGGTCGAACTCGTCCTGGAGCCTCGCCATCAGGTTGATGACCTGGGCCTGCACGGAGACGTCGAGCGCGGAGACCGGTTCGTCCGCGACGATGATCTCGGGGCGCAGCGCCAGTCCCCGCGCGATGCCGATGCGCTGCCGCTGACCGCCGGAGAACTGGTGCGGATAGCGGTTGATGTACTCGGGGTTGAGCCCGACCACGTCCAGCAGGTCCTGGACGCGCTTTCCGCGGTCGCCCTTCGGCGCGACCTCGGGGTGGATCTCGTACGGCTCCCCGATGATGTCGCCGACGGTCATCCGGGGGTTGAGCGAGGTGTACGGGTCCTGGAACACCATCTGGATGTTGCGGCGGACGGCCTTGAGGGCGCGGCCGGACAGCCGGGTGATGTCCTCGCCCTTGTACTTGATCACCCCGGCGGTCGGCCGCTCCAGGTTGACCAGCATCTTCGCGACCGTGGACTTGCCGCAGCCGGACTCGCCGACGATGCCGAGGGTCTCGCCGCGGCCGAGATGGAAGTCGACCCCGTCGACGGCCCGGACCGCGCCGATCTGCTTCTTGAACAGGATGCCCCGGGTGAGCGGGTAGTGCTTGACCAGTCCGCTGATCTCCAGCAGCGCCTCAGGCACGGGAGCCTCCCCCGGTGGTCCCGGCGTCGAGCGTCTCCCGCCAGAAGAAGCAGGCGCTGGCTCGCTCCCCGCCCCCTTGGTCCACCGCGGCGAGCGGAGGCACCTCGCTCCGGCAGATGTCCTGGGCCATCGGGCAGCGCGGGTTGAAGGCGCAGCCGGGCGGGATGTGCATGAGGTTCGGCGGCAGGCCCTTGATGGCGTAGAGCTCGTGGCCCTTCTGGTCGAGCCGGGGGATCGACTCCAGCAGGCCCTTCGTGTACGGGTGGGCCGGCGCCTTGTAGATGTCGTGGACCGGCGCCGACTCGACGATCCGGCCCGCGTACATCACCGCGATCCGGTCCGCGACGTCGGCGACCACGCCGAGATCGTGGGTGATGAGGATGAGCCCCATGTTGAGCTCGCGCTGCAGCTCGGCGAGGAGATCCATGACCTGGGCCTGGACCGTGACGTCGAGCGCGGTGGTGGGTTCGTCGGCGATGATCAGCGCGGGTTCCAGGGCCAGCGCCATGGCGATCATGATGCGCTGGCGCATACCGCCGGAGAACTGGTGCGGATAGTCGCGCACCCGCTGGGCGGCGGCCGGGATGCGTACCCGGTCCATGAGTTCGACCGCCTTGGCCCGGGCGTCCTTGCGGGACATGCCGCGGTGCACGGTGAACATCTCGCCGAGCTGGTCGCCGACGCTGAGCACCGGGTTCAGCGAGGACAGCGCGTCCTGGAAGATCATCGCCATCTCGGCGCCGCGCACCTTGCGCCGCTGCTCCTCCTTGAGCTTCAGCAGGTCCCTGCCCTGGAAGAGGATCTCGCCCCCGGTGATTCTGCCGGGCGGCATGTCGAGGATGCCCATGATCGCCTGCGCGGTCACGGACTTGCCCGAGCCGGACTCGCCGAGGACGGCGAGCGTCTGTCCCTCGTCCACTCCGTAGGTGACCCCGTTGACGGCCTTGGCGACCCCGTCCCTGGTTCTGAACTCCACGTGCAGGTCGCGTACTTCGAGCAGCACGGCGGTCACCTCAGCTTCGGGTCGAGGGCGTCGCGCACCGCGTCGCCGAGCATGATGAACGCGAGCACGGTGATCGCGAGGGCGCCGGCGGGCCACAGCAGCATGTGGGGGGCCTGGCGGATGTACGCGGACGCCGCGGAGATGTCGATGCCCCAGGACACCGTCGGGGGCTTCAGGCCCACGCCGAGGTAGGAGAGCGTCGCCTCCAGCGAGATGTACGTGCCGAGCGCGATGGTCGCCACGACGATCACCGGGGCGACGGCGTTGGGCGTGATGTGCCGCAGCAGCATCCGGGAGTTGGAGGCGCCGAGGGCGCGGGCCGCCTGGACGTAGTCGTTCTGTTTGGTCGTGATGACGGAACCGCGCGCGATCCGGGAGATCTGCGGCCACCCGAGCAGCACCATGAACCCGATGACGGGCCAGATCGTGTTGCTGGTCACCACGGAGAGGAGGACCAGACCGCCGAGGACGACGGGGATGGCGAAGAAGATGTCGGTGATCCGGGACAGGATCGCGTCGCCCAGCCCGCCGAAGTACCCGGCGAGCCCGCCGAGCACCGAGCCCAGGATCGCGACACCGAGGGTGGCGCAGACGCCGACGCTGATCGAGACGCGGGTCCCGTACACCGTCCGGGTGTAGACGTCGCAGCCCTGTCCGTCGAATCCGAAGGGATGCCCCGGCTGCGAGCCCTGCTGGGCCTTGGCGAGGTCGCACTTGAGGGGGTTCTGGCTCGCGATGAGCGACGGCCAGATGGAGATGACGACCAGGAAGAGGATGACCAGTCCGGCGATGATGAAGACGGGATTGCGCCGCAGGTCCCGCCAGGCGTCGGACCACAGGCTCCTGGGCTTCTCCTGCGGGCCCGTGCCCAGCGGTCCGCCGGGCGTCTTCTCCAGGGTCTCGGCCTCGCTGGCGGCCAGGTCCATGGCACCGCCCATTCCGGTCGCGGCGATGGCTCCCTGCTGGTCGAACGGCGGCTGCTCAGGCATAGCGGATCCTCGGGTCGAGTACGGCGTAGAGGAGGTCCACGAGCAGGTTGGCGACGAGGAAGACCAGGACGAGGACGGTCACGAAGCCGACCACGGTCTGGGTGTTCTGCCGCACGATCCCCTGGTAGAGCTGGTAGCCGACCCCGTGGATGTTGAAGATCCGCTCGGTGACGATCGCGCCGCCCATGAGCGCGCCGATGTCCGTGCCGATGAAGGTGACCACGGGGATCAGCGAGTTGCGCAGCAGGTGCCTGGTGATCACCCGGCGTCTGGGCAGGCCCTTGGCGACGGCCGTACGGACGTAGTCGGACCGCCTGTTCTCCGCGATGGAGGTCCGGGTCAGCCGGGTCACGTAGGCGAGCGACACGGAAGCCAGTACCAGGCCGGGCACGATCAGCTCGCCGAAGGTCGCCTCCGGTGAGACCGAGGGCTTGATCCAGCCCCACTGGACGCCCAGCAGCAGCTGGAGCAGCAGACCGGTCACGAAGGTGGGCACCGAGATGACCACGAGGGTCAGCAGCAGGACCCCCGAGTCGACGGGCCGCCCGCGGCGCAGACCGGTGACGACGCCGAGGGTGATGCCGATGACGACCTCGAGGACGATCGCGACGATCGTCAGCCGGATGGTCACCGGGAAGGCGGCGCCCATCAGATCGATGACGGACTGCCCGTTGAAGGCGGTGCCGAAGTCGCCGGTGAAGATGTGCTTCATGTACGTCCCGTACTGGGTGAAGATTCCCTTGTCGAGGCCGTACTCCCTCTTGAGCTGGGCGGCCGTGGCGGGGTCGCACTGCCGCTCGCCGCACAGACCCGCGATGGGGTCGCCCATCACGTTCACCATCAGGAAGATCAACAGTGTGGCGCCGATGAAGACCGGGATCATCTGCAGCAGGCGCCGGATCACGTACCGTCCCACGGGAGCTCCAGGGATAGGTGCGGGCGGGTGCCCCGGGCTGCCCGGGGCACCCGCCCTTCGGCTCAGCTGACCTTGATCTCGTTGTACACGGGGACGCTGAACTGGTTGAGCGCCACGTTGGAGACGCGTGCCGAGTAGCCCGCGCTGCCGTTCTGGTACCAGAGCGGGATCGCGGCCATGTTGTCCCGCACGACGCCTTCGGCCTGCTGGAAGAGCTGGATCGCCTTGGCCCTGTCGGTCTCGGCGTTCGCCCGGTCCACGAGCTTGTCGAAGTCCTTGTTGGACCACTTGCCGTCGTTGGAGGAGGCGTTGGTGTAGTACAGCGGCTGCAGGAAGTTCTGGATCAGCGGGTAGTCCATCTGCCAGCCGGCCCGGAAGGGACCGGGCATCTTGTGCTGGCCGATCTTGTTTCGGAAGTCGGCGAAGGTGCCGATCGGGTTGCCGACGCAGGCCCGGTCGTTGCCGAGCGCGTTGTTGATGGAGTTGCAGACGGCGTCGATCCACTCCTTGTGGGAGCCGGTGTCGGCGTTGTAGGAGATCTTGACCTGGCCGCCGGGCAGACCGCCGCCCTCCTGGATCAGCTTCTTGGCCTCGGCCGGGTTGTAGGTGCAGGACGCGCCGCACAGTCCGTCCTGGAAGCCGCCGTCCTTGCCGAGCACCGGTGAGGTCCAGTCACCGGCCGGGGTGCGGGTCTTCTGGAAGATCGTGTTCGTGATCTGGTCGCGGTTGATCGCCATGGACAGGCCCTTGCGGACCTTCTCCGAGCCGCTCTTGTCCCAGTTCTTGTCGTAGAACGGGAAGGCGAGCGTCTGGATGATCCCGGCCGGCGTGTTGATGTACCGGTCGCCGAGGTCACTCTTGACGTTCTTGAGCTGGGAGGCCGGGACGTCGTCGACGAGGTCGAGGTTGCCGGCCAGGAGGTCCGTGTAGGCCGTGCTGTTGTCGGTGTAGACCTTCAGGTCCACCCCGTCGTTCTGCGCCTTGTCGCTGCCGGGGTAGCCGTCCCACTTCCGCAGCGACATCGTCGAGCCCTTGGTGTACGAGTCGACCGAGTACGGCCCGTTCCCGACCGGCTTCTTGATCCAGGCCGCGTGGTCGTCGAAGAACGCCTTGGGCAGCGGGGCGTAGGCGACGTATCCGAGGGTGTCGGGAAACGTCGAGAACTTCTGGTTGAGCTTCACCGTGAAGGTGTCGGTGCCGGTCACCTTCAGCCCGGACAGCTTGTCCGCGCTCTGCGAGCCGGTGTCGGGGTGGACCTTGTCGTACCCGTCGATGTACCCGAAGAAGTACGCGTTCTTCTGGTTGTTCTTCAGACTCGCGCCGTAGTTCCAGGCGTCCACGAAGGACTGGGCGGTGACGGCCTCGCCGTTGCTGAACTTCCAGCCGCTCTTGACCGTGATCTTGAAATTCTGCGAGTCCGTGGTCTCGATCTTCTGCGCCAGCATGTCCTGCGCCGCGCCGGTCTTGGAGTCGTACCGCTTCAGCCCCCGGAAGATCATGTCGAGGACCTTGCCGCCCTGCACCTCGTTGGTGTTGGCGGGCTCCAGCGGGTTCTGCGGGTCACCCCAGGAGGAACTCACCACTCCGGAGCCGCTTCCGCCGCCACCCCCACCACCGCCGCTCCCGCAGGCGGTCGCCGCGAGGGCGATCGCCGCCGCGCCGGCGGCCCATTTGGCGTGCGTGGCTCCACGCATGGAGTGCCTCCTCTGTGTGCGCTGTGCCGCCAGCGCCGAGGCGCTGCTCTCTTACCAGTCAATATCAACCGGTAACCGACATCACGCACATTCAGCCCACCCGTACGTGGGACAACACCCCTGGAGGAGAGCACCGCGTCCGGCGGCCGGCCCCGCCGGAGGGGCCGGGCGCCGCTTCTTCCGGCGAGGGCCCCTCCGTACGGCGAGGGTCCGTCCGGACGCGGAAAAGCCGGTTCCCGGCACCGCCGCTGCGGTGCCGGGAACCGGCTGGACCTGGTGACGCGCGGCTCAGGCCGCGTGCACGATGTCCTTCTGCTCGGCGAAGTGACACGCCGACTCGTGGGCCGCCGGGGTGTCCAGGCCCTTGAAGACCTCGGGCACCGCGAGCAGGGGCACCTCCTCGGCGCACTTGTCCTGCGCCTTCCAGCAGCGGGTACGGAAGCTGCAGCCGGACGGCGGGTTGGCCGGAGAGGGCACGTCACCGGTCAGGATGATCCGCTCGCGACGCTCACGGGCCTCCGGGTCCGGCACGGGCACGGCCGACAGCAGCGCCTGCGTGTAGGGGTGCGTCGGGTGCTCGTAGATCTGCTCGTCGGAGCCGATCTCCGCCATCTTGCCGAGGTACATCACGCCGACCCGGTCCGAGATGTGCCGGACGATCGACAGGTCGTGCGCGATGAAGATGTAGGACAGGTTGAACTCGTCCTGCAGCCGCTCCATCAGGTTGATGACCTGTGCCTGCACCGACACGTCGAGGGCCGACACCGGCTCGTCGCAGATGATGATCTCGGGGTTGAGCGCGAGACCGCGGGCGATGCCGATGCGCTGCCGCTGACCGCCGGAGAACTGGTGCGGGTAGCGGTTGATGTACTCGGGGTTCAGACCGACGACGTCCAGGAGGTCCATCACCTTGCGGCGGCGGTCGCCCTTCGGGGCCACCTCGGGGTGGATGTCGAAGGGTTCCCCGATGATGTCGCCGACCGTCATACGCGGGTTGAGCGAGGTGTACGGGTCCTGGAAGATCATCTGGATGTTCCGGCGGACCGCCTTGAGGGCGCGGCCGGACAGCTTGGTGATGTCCTGGCCCTTGTAGAAGACCTCGCCTGCGGTCGCCTGCTCCAGGCTCATCAGGAGCTTGGCCACCGTCGACTTGCCGCAGCCGGACTCACCCACGATGCCCAGGGTCTCGCCCTGGTACAGGTCGAAGGAGACACCGTCGACGGCCTTCACCGCGCCGATCTGCCGCTTGACCACGATGCCCTGCGTCAGCGGGAAGTGCTTGACGAGGTTGCGCACCTGCAGGATCGGTTCGCCACGGTCGACCGGCGCGTCCAGGGCGGCGAGCTCCTCCTCCACGGAGTGCGTGTCGGCGACCTCCACCTCGGAGACGTTCGGCGTCGCGTCCGTCGGCTGGGCGGACTTGGCCGGGTCAGCCATGGATCGTCTCCTTCCAGAAGTGGCACGCGCTGGCGCGGCCCTGCAGTTCCGTTCCGTCCCGCTCGGTCACCTGGACCAGTGCGGGACGCTCGGTGCGGCAGATGTCCTGAGCCCTGTCGCAGCGGGGGTTGAAGGCGCAGCCGCTCGGCACCTTCAGCAGGTTGGGCGGCAGGCCCTTGATCGCGTAGAGCTCCTGGCCCTTCTGGTCCAGGCGCGGGATCGAGTCGAGCAGGCCGCTGGTGTAGGGGTGGGCCGGGCGCTTGTACAGCTCGTGCACCGGCGCCGTCTCGACGATCCGGCCCGCGTACATCACCGCGATCTTGTCGGCGACGTCCGCGACGACACCGAGGTCGTGGGTGATGAGGATGAGACCCATCTGGTACTCGCGCTGGAGCTCCGCGAGCAGGTCCATCACCTGGGCCTGGACCGTCACGTCGAGGGCCGTGGTCGGCTCGTCTGCGATGATCAGGTCCGGTTCCAGGGCCAGCGCCATGGCGATCATGATGCGCTGGCGCATACCGCCGGAGAACTGGTGGGGGTAGTCGTTCACCCGGGCCGCGGCGCCCGGGATCTTCACCCGGTCCATCAGCTCGACGGCCTTGGCCCTGGCCTGCTTGCGCGACATTCCCTGGTGGACACGGAACATCTCGCCGAGCTGGTAGCCCACGCTGAGCACCGGGTTCAGCGAGGACAGCGCGTCCTGGAAGATCATCGCGATCCGCGCGCCGCGCAGCTTGCGCCGCTCCTCGTGGGACATGGTGAGCATGTCCTGGCCGTAGAAGCGGATCTCCCCCTGGGGGATCCGGGCCGGCGGCATGTCGAGGATGCCCATGATCGCCTGCGCGGTCACGGACTTGCCGGAGCCGGACTCGCCGAGCACGGCGAGCGTCTCCCCGGAGTTCACGGAGTAGTTGACGCCGTTGACGGCGCGGACCACGCCCTCACGGGTCTGGAACTCGACGTGCAGGTCACGCACTTCGAGCAGCGGGGCGGTGTTGCCGCCGTCGCCGGTTCGCGGAGCCGGGACGGCGTCCTTGGAGTCGATGTCGGTCACGTACGCCTCCCTCAGCGCATCTTGGGATCGAAGGCGTCGCGGACCACGTCGCCGAGCATGATGAACGCCAGCACGGTGATGCTCAGGGCACCGGCCGGGAACAGCAGGGCGTGCGGCGAGGTCAGGAACCGGTCCTGGGCGTCACTGATCATCACGCCCCAGGAGATGTTCGGGTACTGGATGCCGATGCCCAGGTAGGACAGGGCGGCTTCGGCACCGATGTAGACACCGAGGTTCATCGTGGTGATGACGATGACCGGGGCGAGCGTGTTCGGCAGGATGTGCCGGAACGCGATGCGCCACGAACCCGCGCCCAGGGCCCGGGCCGCCATCACGTAGTCGTTGTACTTGTTCGCGATGACCTCGCCGCGCATGATCCGGAAGACCTGCGGCCAGCCGAGGATCGCCATGATGAACGACACCGACCAGACGTCACCGCCGCCCCAGACGGACATGATCAGCAGACCGCCGATGAGCAGCGGCAGACCCGCGAACACCTCGGTGATGCGGGACAGCAGCGCGTCCGCCCAGCCGCCGATCAGACCGGCGAGCATGCCCACCAGACCGCCGATCAGGGTGGTGGCGATGGTGGTCACCACACCGACGACGATCGAGTTGCGCGTGCCGTACACGGCCCGGGTGTAGATGTCGCAGCCCTGTACGTCGTAGCCGAACAGGTGCCCGGACGAGGGTCCGCTCATGGAGTTCTGCAGCTGGCAGAAACCGTCCGAGAACGGGGAGCGCGCCGTGAACACGCTGGGCGCGATCGCCAGCGCGAGCAGGCACACGATGACCAGGGCGGTCACGATGAACATGGGCCGCTTGCGCAGGTCCGCCCAGCCGTCCTTGAGGAGGCTCGCCTGACGGGCGGCCGCCTTCTCCTCGGCCTCGATCTCCTTGGCGAGGGCGGCCTCGTCGGTCGTGGGCCTCTCTATCGTCTTCTCACTCATAACGGATCCTCGGGTCGAGCACGGCGTACAGCAGGTCCACGACGAGGTTGGCGACCAGGTAGATGAGCACCAGGAGGGTCACCAGACCGACCACGACGGGTCGTTCGCGCAGATACAGGGACTGGGCGAGCTGGCCACCGAGACCGGGCATGTTGAACACGCGCTCGGTGATGATGGCGCCGCCCATGAGGGCGCCGAGGTCGAAGCCCAGGAAGGTGACGACCGGAATCATGGAGTTCCGCAGCGCGTGCACGCCGATGACCCGGCGCCGGGGCAGGCCCTTGGCGATCGCGGTGCGGACGTAGTCGGCGCGGATGGACTCCGTCATGCTCGACCGGACCAGTCGCGCGATGTACGCCATGGAGGTCGCGGCCAGCACGATGGCCGGAAGGATGTAGCTCTGCGGCCAGCCCTTCTCGATACCGGCGACCGGGGTGAGCTTGAGGCTCATGCCGAACTCGAGCTGGAGCACGCTGCCGAAGACGAAGACCGGGATCGAGATCAGCACGAGCGTGGCGACGAGCACGACGTTGTCGAGGAACTTGCCCCGCTTGAGAGCGGAGAGGATGCCCGCGACGACGCCGATGACGGCCTCGATGGCGAAGGCGGTCAGACCCAGCTTCAGGGTGACCGGGAACCGCTCGGAGACGATCTCGGAGATGGCACGGCCGTTGTACGTCTCACCGAGGTCACCGGTGAAGACGCCGCTGATGTAGTGCCAGTACTGCTGGTAGAGCGGTTCGTTCAGGTGGTAGTGCGCGCGGAGGATCGCCGCGATGTTGGGGTCGGCGCGCTTGTCGCCGGCCAGTGCCTGGATCGGGTCGCCGGGCAACGCGAAGACCAGGCAGAAGATGATGAACGTGACGCCTATCAACACAGGGATCACCTGCAGAAGACGGCGCACGACGTATCGGCCCATGGGTACTCCAGAGGGGGGTGCTCGATCCGCCCGTGGCCGGGGCGGCGGCACTGTCGGACGGAAGACGGCAGAAAGGGTGAGCAGGGGAAGGCTTCGAGCTCCTCCCCTGCTCACCCCCTGTCCGCTGTATCGGACCTGCTCAGATACGGGTCAGCTGAGCTTGACCGTGTCCCACAGGATCTGGTGACCGGCGACCTTCATCGACTTGATCTTGTCGCTGAAGCCCGCGTTCAGGGTGTAGAAGTAGACCGGGATGTACGGCATGTCCTTCAGCAGGACGTCGTCGGCCTGCTGGTAGAACTTGACCGCGTCCTCGTGCGTCGGGGCCTGGTCACCCTTGACGAGGAGCTTCTCGAAGTCCTCGTTGACGTAACCCGAGTAGTTCGAGCCGTTGGCGATGGCGTCCTTGGAGAAGACCGGGCGGAGGTAGTCCTCGGCGTCCGGGTAGTCCATGCTCCACGCCATACGGAACGCGCCCTGGTACTTCTTGGCGTCCAGGTCGTTCAGGATGGTCTGGAACTGCTCGAACGGCTTCGCCGTCACCTTCAGGCCCAGGTTCTGCTGGAGCTGGTTCGCGACGGCCTCGATCCACTCCTTGTGGCCGCCGTCGGCGTTGTAGCCGAGCTCCAGCTTGTTGCCGGGCAGGCCGCCGCTCTTCTTGTAGAGCTCCTTGGCCTTCGCGACGTTCAGGGTGCAGCCGTCACCGCACGCGCCCTTGCGGTAGCCGTCGATGATCGGGCTGATGTAGTCGTCCGCGGGCGTACGCGCACCGAGGAAGACCTTGTCGGCGATCGTCTGCCGGTCGATGGCCATGGAGATGGCCTTGCGCAGGTCGGCGTTCTGGAAGGCCTTGTTGTACTTGATCGGGAAGCCGATGTAACCGACGGCCGAGTCGGCCTCGTCGATCGTACGGTTCGGCAGGTCCTTCTTGTACGTCGGCAGGCCCGAGGTCGGGATCGTCAGCAGGCTGTCGAGGTTGCCGGCGACGAGGTCCTTGTAGGCGGTGTCCGGGTTCGAGTAGATCTTGAAGTTGACACCCTTGACCTCGATCTTCGAGGCGTCCGGGTACTTGTCGTACTTCGTGGTGTCGATCTGCTCGTTGTGCTTGAACTTGCCCTTCATCTTGAAGGGGCCGTTGCCGATCGGGGCCTCGCCGAAGCCCTTCGGGTCCTTGAAGAACGCCTTGGGCAGCGGCACGAACGCCGTGAAGGACAGCTGGGACGGGAACGCCGAGAACGCGCCGCTGAGGGTGACCTGCAGGGTGCTGTCGTCGACGGCCTTGAGGCCCGACATCTGGTCGGTCGACGGCTTCTTGCCCTCGCCCGGGTTCAGGTCGCTGTAGCCCTGGATGTGGCTGAACAGCGGGTTGGTCTGCTGGGCGTTCGTCTGGTTCGCGCCGTAGTTCCAGGCGTCGACGAACGACTGGGCGGTGACCTTCTCGCCGTTGTGGAACGTGTAGCCCGACTTGAGCTTGATCGTCCAGACCTTGTTGTCCTTGGTCTCGATCGACTCGGCCATGGCGTTGACGACCTTGTTGCTGGCGTCAAGCTTGGTCAGACCCGTGAAGAGGGCGTTGATGACCTGGCCGCCCTCGGTCTCGTACGTGTTGGAGGGAACCAGCGAGTTCTGCGGTTCGCCGATCTCCACCGACACGACGCCGTTGCCCTTGCCCGCGCCCGAGCTGCTGTCGCCCCCGCCACCGCCACAGGCCGTCGCACCCAGCGCCACAACTGCGGCTATCGCAACCCACTTGGCGCTCTTGGCACCACGCATGGGGCTCCTCCTCATGAGTCCATTGGTTCACCACTTGGAGGGGCACCTGACACATCACCGTCACCGGCGCCTGAAACGGTCAAGTGCCCCCGCGCTCGTGAGTCGTCGCCGCCAGCAGCGCATGACCCGTTGATCCGAGCTCTACGCGCCTAACTATCTGCCATGGCTCAGTGCCCGACCACACTCACAAGGTCTCGGTTCGATCACACCTGGCGCTCACATCTTCCAAAATCCGGACAAAGGGTTTGGCGAAAGATCCCTGCGAAACGGACTTGTTACACATGTATCGGTTCCGACTGTCCGCATTCCGGACGCATGGGGCGAGAAATCCAGTTGCGACTATCGTGGTCGCCGTGCGGGGGTCCGCTTGGCGTGCTCGCACACTGCCCCACCTGCGGGCGACGGCGCATAGCGCGGCCCAACAGGTGCGCGCGCCAGGGCCGTTCGGCGATCAAGCTCGCGCACGCCGTGCCGTGACACGACGCGGCGGACGATGTCGCACCAAGTGACCGAGGCCATGACCTGCCCGGTCAGCAGAATAGTGCGAATCAGCCATCCGATGGGGTCTCCCCCTGCCCTTCGAGGGTTTTCCCTACCGTTTCCGGTCGCCTCGCGGGCGCGCCCGGCGGATGGCTCCCGCCCCGCCCGGTTCGCCCCCCTTTCCGGGCCGTCGTGGCCACGCAAAAAACCAGGATGCCCCCGGGACGGGGACACCCTGGCTCGGTGGGCCGGCTCACGGGGTCCCTGGAGACCTCGGGCCGGCCGTCGCCGGAGGGCGGATCAGCTGTTCTTGGCGCGGCTGGCGGCGCGGGCGCGCTCGCGGCCGTCCAGGTTGACCTTGCGGATGCGCACGGCCTCCGGGGTCACCTCGACGCACTCGTCGTCACGGCAGAACTCCAGGGACTGCTCCAGGGAGAGCTTGCGCGGCGGCACGATCGCCTCGAACGAGTCGGCCGAGGACGACCGCATGTTCGTGAGCTTCTTCTCCTTGGTGATGTTCACGTCCATGTCGTCGGCGCGCGAGTTCTCGCCGACGATCATGCCCTCGTACACCTCGGTGCCGGGGTCGGTGAACAGCACGCCGCGCTCCTGCAGGTTCGTCATCGCGAAGGCGGTGACGGCACCGGCGCGGTCGGCGACCAGGGAGCCGTTGTTACGGGTGGCCAGCACGCCGAACCAGGGCTCGTGGCCCTCGTGGATGGAGTGGGCGATGCCCGTGCCGCGGGTGCCGGTCAGGAACTCCGTACGGAAGCCGATGAGACCGCGGGAGGGGACGACGAACTCCATGCGGACCCAGCCCGAGCCGTGGTTGGACATGTTGTCCATCCGGCCCTTGCGGACGCCCATGAGCTGCGTGACCGCGCCCATGTGCTCCTCGGGCACGTCGATCGTCATGCGCTCGACGGGCTCGTGGACCTTGCCGTCGATCTCCTGGGTGACCACCTGCGGCTTGCCGATGGTCAGCTCGAAGCCCTCGCGGCGCATCTGCTCGACCAGGATGGCGAGCGCGAGCTCACCACGGCCCTGGACCTCCCAGGCGTCCGGGCGCTCGGTGTCGAGCACCCGCAGCGAGACGTTGCCGACCAGCTCGCGGTCGAGGCGGTCCTTGACCTGGCGGGCGGTGACCTTGCGGTCCTTGACCGCGGCCTTGTTGTCGGCGCCCTTGCCGGTGCCGCCACGGCCGACCAGCGGCGAGGTGTTGGTACCGATCGTCATCGAGATCGCCGGCTCGTCGACCGTGATGAGCGGCAGCGCGATGGGGTTCTCGGTGTCGGCGAGGGTCTCGCCGATCATGATGTCCGGGATGCCGGCGACGGCGCAGATGTCACCGGGGCCCGCCTTCTCGGCGGGCTTGCGGGTGAGCGCCTCGGTCATCAGCAGCTCGGTGATGCGGACGTTGGACATCGTGCCGTCGCGCTTGATCCACGTGACGGTCTGGCCCTTGCGCAGCTCGCCCTGCTCGACACGCAGGAGCGCGATACGGCCGAGGAAGTTGTCCGCGTCCAGGTTGGTGACGTGCGCCTGGAGCGGGGCCTCCTCGTCGAATTCGGGGGCCGGGACGTGCGAGAGGATCGTGGAGAAGAACGGCTCCAGGCTGTCGCTGTCCTGCGGGACCGTGCCGTCCTCCGGCTTGGTCAGCGAGGCGACGCCGTCCCGCGCACACGCGTAGACGATCGGGAACTCGATCTGGTCCTCGTCGGCGTCGAGGTCGAGGAAGAGGTCGTACGCCTCGTTCACGACCTCGTCGATGCGCGAGTCGGGCCGGTCGGTCTTGTTGATGCACAGGATGACGGGCAGACGGGCCTGCAGCGCCTTGCGCAGCACGAAGCGGGTCTGCGGCAGCGGGCCCTCGGAGGCGTCGACGAGGAGGACGACCGCGTCCACCATCGACAGACCGCGCTCGACCTCACCGCCGAAGTCGGCGTGGCCGGGGGTGTCGATGATGTTGATCGTGATGACCTCGCCCCCGTCCTTGGGGTGGTACTTCACGGCCGTGTTCTTGGCCAGGATCGTGATGCCCTTCTCACGCTCCAGGTCGTTCGAGTCCATCATGCGGTCGTCAAGCGACTCGGCGGCGTGCGCGGCGAAGGCACCGGCCTGCTTGAGCATGGCATCGACCAGGGTGGTCTTGCCATGGTCGACGTGGGCGACGATGGCGACGTTGCGGATGTCGTGGCGCGTGGCCATATTGAGGCGCTTCTCCCGGAGTGAGTGGACGGCCTCCGCAGCGCGGGGCCTGCCGGGCTGAACACGCCACGGCCTTACCCCATGGTACGTGGCCCTGACGGAGGCCGCCCCCGCCGGGGGTTCGGGCCCGGCGGGGGCGGCCTGCGGGCGCGGGCGGCGGGGCCCGGCGCGCGGGTGCGCGGGCGGCCGCCTCCGCCGGGTCCCTCACCCCGCGGGGGTGCTGGGAACGGCCGGCGCTTTCGCGCCCTTCTTCAGAAAGCCCATGTCCTCGTAAAGAGGGGTCTGGAACCCGAACGACCCGGCGTTGGCGAGGTTCGGGCGGACGGCGGTGAGCTGGGGCCGCTGGTAGAGAGGAATCGATCCTGCGGCGGCCCAGATCCGGGCGTCGGCCTTGCGGACCAGCGCCCTCTCCTCGCTCTCGTCCAGCGTGCTCATGGCCTGGTCGAACAGCTGGTCGACCTGGTCGGTGCCGACCCGGGTGTAGTTCTGCTCGACGGAGAGCGAGCCGTCGGCGGCCGGGACCGGCTTCGCGAAGATCGGGCGGGCGTCGGTGGCCGGGAAGGCGGAGGCGGGCCAGGAGTACAGCGCCATGTCGTACTGACCGGCCGCGATGTGGTCCTTGAAGTAGCTGTCGCCCGCGACCTTCGTCGTCTCCGTACGGATGCCGATGCGCTCCAGCATCCGCGAGATGCGGTCGGCGACGGTGCTCAGGGACTCCGATCCCGGGCCGGAGGGCAGCACGAAACGGAGCGTGAGCGGCTTGCCGTCCTTGGCGAGGACCCCGGACTCCACTCCCGCCGGGGCCGCCGTGCCCTTGGGTGCGTAGGCGCCGGGAGCTCCGCCCCGGCGGAACCGCGTGGGGGTCTGCTCCTCCGAGCGCTGCGTCCGGTGCTGTCCGGCCCGCTCGCCCTGCTCGGCCCGCTCCCCCTGCTCGGAACGCTCGGCCTGCTCCCCCTCGTCGGACTGCTCCGCCGGGTCCGCCTTCGTCCGGTCGATCCCGGCGGGCTTGTTGTCCTCGCCGACGGTGTAGTTCCCGTCGTCGGAGTCCGGCTCCGCGCCGGGGTCCGCCTTCCTGCCCTCGGGCCCGGCCGCCTTGCCCTTCTCCGTGTCCTTCTTCTCGTCCTTCTTCTCCTCCTTGACCGGCCCCCCGCGCACCCAGCCGGCGTCCAGGAGCAGCGCCTGCGCCTCCTTCGCGTCCTGGCCGCCGAGGGCGTCGCTGTTGTCGGCGTACGCTTGCTGGCCGGCGAGCGCGAGGTGGCTGCCGACCGGTACGGCGGGCAGGCCCAGCGGCTTGAGCACGGCCTGCGCCAGTTCGTCGCGGTTGAGGGCGCGGGCGACGGCGCGGCGGACGCGTTCGTCGGCGAGGGGGCCCTCGGAGCCGTTCAGCGCGAGCTGGGTGTAGGCCGGTTCGAGGGACTTGCGGACGACGAAGCCGCTCAGGGCGTTCTGCTCGGCCGTGTACTGCGCCGCTGCCAGGCGCAGCTTCTCGCGGGCTCCGGCCTCGTCGCGGGCGGCGGCCTCGTCGGAGCCGTGGGCGACGGCCCAGGAGTGCAGCGCCTTGGCCGGGCTGAGTGTGCTGTCCGGGGTGACGGGGGTGCCCGGGCCCTGCCGCGGGGCGCTGCCCTTGGCTCCGGCGGCGAGCGTGATGCGGCCGGCCTCCTCGGCGTCCACGTCGGCCATGTCGATCTTGTTCGCGGCGAGTGCGGTGGCGCGCTGGCCGCGCGGGACGGCGACCAGCGCGATCTCCGCGAGCTTCGCCGGCCGGCCCCACCAGCGGGGATTGCGGGTGAGGTGGATCTCGCCGGACTTGCTGTCGACGCTCTGCAGGGCGAAGGGACCGGCGGTGACGTTCAGCTTGCGGCGGGCGCCGTCGTTGAAGGTGGCCGCGGTGCCCATGACGTCCTTCGGGTACAGCGGTGAGAACAGCGACTTCCAGTCGGCGTACGGGCGGCTGAAGGTGACCCGCACCTCCAGGTTGTTCTTGCCGCGCTCGATCTTCTCGATGCGGTCGTACCCGGCGTTGCGGGCGGTCCAGTACGCGCTGTCCTTGCCGGACAGGGCACGCCACTGGGCCGCGAAGTCGTCGGCGCCGATCTCGCGGCCGTCGCTCCAGACCGCCTGCTGGTTGAGCTTGTAGAGGACGACCTGCTTGGGCTCCTCGTCGACGATCTTGGCCGACTCCAGGTAGTCGGGGTTGAGCTGCGGGCTGCCGTTGCGGTCGAGCCGGTACAGGGAGGGCAGCACGGCGCCGGCGACCCGCGAGGTCGTGGCGTCGGCGTCGGCCTGGAAGGTGTTCAGGGTCGCCGGGACGGAGTCGACGGCCCATCGCAGGGTGCCGCCGTCCGTGACCTGGTTGCGGCCCGCGGGCGCGATGTCCTGCGCGGCGACGGGGCCGGCCTTCTCCTCCTCGTCCGCGCTGCACGCGGTGAGGACGGGCACCGCGAGCGCGCCCGCGGTCAGGAACGCGACCGAGCGCATCACCGCGCGCAGTCCGACGCCGTCGTGGGACATCACTGCAACCTCCGGTGGGGGAACAGACCGGGTCTGATCGTTTTGTTCGGATATGCGGTTGATCAGATGTATGCACCCCACTGAAGGGGAGAAAGAGTGCGCGGGGGCGGCGACACGGCGGGGGCGGGCGGAAATCCACCCGTGCGGCGCAATGAACGGGCGCTCGCCCGCGGGGCGCGCCCCCTTTTCACCGGGGCCGCGCCCCCGCACCCCACACCGGGAAGGACGGATCCCGAAGAGGCGGGCACGGCGCGGGCGGCATGGGCTGCGAGTTCCCCCGGGGCGGAGCCGTGCCGCGGCGCGGGCAGCGCGTGTGGGGGCGCGTTCCGGAAGGTTCGATCCGGGAATCCGTGCATACGCCTTCACACGGGCTCATGTGACGCGCAACACTCGCAGGCGCATGAACGTTGCCGCCTGGGCCACCGAGCCCGTGGAAGTGAGGGCAAGTCATGTCCGTGCACGATGAACTGACGTCGGTCCAGCGCTGCCTCGACGACCTGCTGAGGTCGATGGGGCGCCTGGAACAGCAGATCGGCGGCGGCCTCGACATGCGCCGCGTCCGCGCCGACGCCGACCACCTGCGGGAGAGCGTCGCGCTGCTGCGCGAATCCGCACCCGGGCTCACGAAACCCCTGCGCCCCGACCTCGTGTCCATCCCCGACACCCCGTACGACAACTCCCTGTGGACGGACTCGGACGACGAAGGTCTCGGCGCCCGGGACCGGCACGCCCCCTGACCGACCGGAGAGTCATAAGTTGGCCACTGGTACGGAACCCCATCCGAACAGCGGCGGCGTACGCACCGGTACGCGCGCCGCGATCGCCGCCCCGCATCTGCGCACCGACCGCTGGTGGCTGGCGCCCGCCGCGACCGCGGCCGGGCTGCTGGCCTTCATCGTGTACTCGACCTGGCGGGCCTTCGCGGACACGGACTACTACGCGGCGCCGTACGTCTCGCCGTTCTACTCGCCGTGCCTGGCGGAGCGCTGCCGGAGCATGGACGCCGGGCCGAACGCGGACCTGTTCGGCAGTTGGTGGGGCATCTCCCCCGCGATCATCATCCTGGTCTTCCCGCTGGGCTTCCGGCTGACCTGCTACTACTACCGCAAGGCCTACTACCGGGGCTTCTGGGCGTCTCCCCCGGCCTGCGCGGTGGCGGAGCCGCACAAGAAGTACACCGGCGAGACCCGCTTCCCGCTGATCCTGCAGAACATCCACCGCTACTTCTTCTACGCGGCGATCCTCGTCGCCGGCACCCTCACGTACGACACCGTGCTCTCCTTCCGCGACGAGCACCACCACTGGGGACACATGGGCCTCGGCACCCTGGTGTTCCTGCTCAACATCACCCTGATCTGGGCGTACACCCTGTCCTGTCACTCCTGCCGGCACATCGTCGGCGGAAAGCTCAGGCACTTCTCCAGGCATCCCGTGCGCTACCGGCTGTGGCAGTGGGTCGGCACGTTGAACGCCCGCCACATGCTGCTCGCCTGGGCGTCGTTGGTGAGCGTGGCGCTCGCCGACTTCTACGTGTTCCTGGTCGCGTCCGGCGCCTTCGACGATCCGAGGTTCTTCTGATGTCCGTGGTCGACCGGCAGGAGTGGGACGTCGTCGTGGTCGGCGCCGGCGGCGCGGGACTGCGAGCCGCCGTCGAGGCACGCGAGCGCGGCGCCCGTACGGCCGTGATCTGCAAGTCGCTGTTCGGCAAGGCGCACACCGTGATGGCCGAGGGCGGCATCGCGGCCGCGATGGGCAACGTCAACTCCGGTGACGGCTGGCAGGTCCACTTCCGCGACACCATGCGCGGCGGGAAGTTCCTCAACCAGTGGCGGATGGCCGAACTGCACGCCACGGAGGCTCCCGACCGGGTCTGGGAGCTGGAGACCTGGGGCGCCCTCTTCGACCGCACGGCGGACGGGCGGATATCCCAGCGCAACTTCGGCGGGCACGAGTACCCCCGCCTCGCCCATGTCGGCGACCGGACCGGACTGGAACTCATCCGCACCCTGCAGCAGAAGATCGTCTCCCTCCAGCAGGAGGACATGAAGGAGACGGGTGACTACGAGAGCCGCCTGAAGGTCTATCAGGAGTGCACGGTCACCCGGATCCTGAAGGACGGCAACCGCGTCAGCGGGGTCTTCTGCTACGAACGCGAGTCCGGACGCTTCTTCGTCCTGGAGGCGCCCTCCGTCGTCATCGCCACCGGCGGCATCGGCAAGTCCTTCAAGGTGACGTCCAACTCGTGGGAGTACACCGGCGACGGGCACGCGCTCGCCCTGCTGGCGGGCGCTCCGCTGCTCAACATGGAGTTCGTGCAGTTCCACCCGACGGGCATGGTCTGGCCCCCTTCGGTGAAGGGCATCCTGGTCACCGAGTCCGTCCGCGGCGACGGCGGGGTACTGCGCAACTCCGACGGCAGACGGTTCATGTTCGACTACATCCCGGACGTCTTCAAGGAGAAGTACGCGCAGTCCGAGGAGGAGGGCGACCGCTGGTACGAGGACCCGGACCACAACCGGCGTCCCCCCGAACTGCTGCCCCGCGACGAGGTGGCGCGCGCCATCAACTCCGAGGTGAAGGCGGGCCGCGGATCACCGCACGGCGGTGTCTTCCTCGACGTGTCGACGCGTATGCCCGCCGAGGTCATCCGGCGCCGGCTCCCGTCCATGTACCACCAGTTCAGGGAACTGGCGGACGTCGACATCACCGCCGAGGCGATGGAGGTCGGACCCACCTGCCACTACGTGATGGGCGGTATCGCGGTCGACTCCGAGTCGGCGGCGGCCCGTGGCGTCCCCGGCCTGTTCGCGGCCGGCGAGGTCGCGGGCGGGATGCACGGCTCCAACCGGCTCGGCGGCAACTCCCTGTCCGACCTCCTGGTGTTCGGACGTCGCGCGGGTCTGCACGCCGCCGAGTACGCCACCGGCCGGTCCGGGGAGCGCCCGGCCGTCGACGACGCCCAGGTCGACGCGGCCGCCGCCGAGGCGCTGCGGCCCTTCTCCGCCGAGGGCCCGGTCCCCGGCGAGGAGGACGGCCGGCCGCCGGAGAACCCGTACACCCTGCACCAGGAACTCCAGCAGGCCATGAACGACCTGGTCGGCATCATCCGGCGCGAGGCCGAGATGGAACAGGCCCTGGAGAGGCTGGCCGACCTGCGGGTGCGGGCCCGCCGGGCGGGCGTCGAGGGACACCGGCAGTTCAACCCCGGCTGGCACCTCGCCCTCGACCTGCGCAACATGCTGCTCGTCAGCGAATGCGTGGCCCGCGCCGCCCTGGAGCGCACGGAGTCCCGGGGCGGCCACACCCGCGAGGACCATCCGGCGATGGAACGCGTGTGGCGCCGGGTCAACCTGCTGTGCCGGCTGGCGGATCCCACCGGCGGTCTCGCGGCGACCGACCCGGTGCGCGGCCAGATCGACCTCACCCGGGAGAACACCGACCCCATCCGCCCCGACCTGCTCGCCCTCTTCGAGAAGGAGGAGCTGGTCAAGTACCTCGCCGAAGAGGAGCTCTACGAGTGAGCAGCTACGAGGCCCGCTTCAAGGTGTGGCGCGGGGACGTGAAGGGCGGTGGCCTGGAGGACTTCACGGTCGACGTCAACGACGGTGAGGTGGTGCTCGACATCATCCACCGCCTCCAGGCGACCCAGGTCCCGGACCTGGCCGTCCGCTGGAACTGCAAGGCGGGCAAGTGCGGTTCGTGCTCGGCGGAGATCAACGGACGTCCCCGGCTGATGTGCATGACCCGGATGTCGGTGTTCACCCGGGAGGAGACGGTCACCGTCACACCGCTGCGTGCCTTCCCCGTCGTCCGGGACCTGGTCACGGACGTCGGCTTCAACTACGCGAAGGCCCGGGAGGTGCCCGCCTTCGTGCCGCCCGCCGGCCTGGCACCCGGCGAGTACCGGATGCGGCAGGAGGACGTGGACCGATCGCAGGAGTTCCGCAAGTGCATCGAGTGCTTCCTGTGCCAGGACACCTGCCATGTCGTGCGGGACCACGAGGAGAACAAGCCGGCGTTCGCGGGACCGCGCTTCCTGATGCGGGTGGCGGAGCTCGACATGCACCCGCTGGACGCCGCGGCCGACACCGGCCTGGACCGCGGACGCACCGCCCAGGACGAACACGGCCTCGGTTACTGCAACATCACCAAGTGCTGCACGGAGGTCTGCCCCGAGGGCATCAGGATCACGGACAACGCCCTGATCCCCCTCAAGGAACGCGCCGTCGACCGCAAGTACGACCCGCTGGTGTGGCTGGGCTCGAAGATCAGACGGCGGGAGGGGTGACGGGCGGTCCGGACACCGGGCCGCCGCCCGCCGCCCGCCGGAGGGAGGCCCCGCGCGGGTCCCGCCGTGCGGTCAGCGGACCCAGCCCCGCCGGTACTGCGTCCAGTCCTTCTCCCGGGCGGCGAAGTCCACGTACGCGGCCACACCGAAGTTCCGGCGCGTGCGGTCGGTGCGGGAGAGGCCGAGGCGGACACCCCGGACGGCCGCCTCGACCGTCTCCGCCGAACCGTGGTGGGACATGTCGTCCTCGTAGTAGAACGGCAGGCCCATCAGCAGGTCGGTCGTCCTCGGGGTGACCTCCAGCGCCAGCGAGGTCTGCTGGGCGACATAGCCGCCGTACAGGCTCTCCAGCGGCATCGCCGTGTCGTACGACATCACGGCGATCTGGTCGACCCGGCGGGCGACCTGCCCGAAGAACGCCTGGGACCACCACTTGGGATGTCCCGTGACCGCGCCCGCGACGGAGTGCAGCGACGGCAGCGGGTCGATCTGGTGCGCGGCGACGGAGAGCAGGGCGCCGTGGGCGCGGGTGACGCGGCGCAGGTCGCCGAGGAGGGAGAGGTAGTCGGCGTCCCCCGAGTGCAGGGGTTCCAGGTCGAAGTGGACGCCGTCGAAGCCGGCGTCGAGGACCTGCCCCGCGGAGCGCACCACCGCGGTCCGGGTCGCGGCACGCTCCAGGCGCAGGCCGACCGGTCCCTCGGTCGCGAGTTCGTCGCCCAGCCAGGCCTGCACGCGGACGCCGGGCAGCTCCCGGTGGATCGCCCCGATCAGCCGGCGCGCCTGCGGGTACGCCGACACGGGCAGCGTCCCGTCGTGCTCCAGGGGGCCCGCGTGCACGTACAGGTCCCGGACACCGGTCCCGCGCAGCCGCGCAGCGAGCGCCCCGACGTCCGCGTCCTTCTTCCGGCCGTCGACCCACGCGTGGCCCATCCACAGGGCGTCCCGGTGCCGCGTGTACGTACCGGCGGCCGGGTCGCCGGCGTAGTTGAGGCGCAGCGAGACGCCCGCCGCGAGGAGCGCGAGCAGGACGACGAGGACCACCGCCGTCGCGACGCGCTTGGGCCATCGCAGAGCGGGCCGCCGCCAGACGCCGGCCAGACGCCGGAGCGGCGACGCGGCGCGGCGGGTGGTGGACGGAGCGGCGGTGGGCGGTGAGGCGGTCCGCGCGTCCGGGGTTCCGGCCGCCGTGTCCGCACCGCCGTCCGGCTCCCCCGGCGACACGTCCGGCGCGTCGGTCGGCGCGCCCGGCGCTCCGGTCCGCGGGTCCGGCCCTCCCGGCGGCACGTCCGGCGCGTCGGTCCGTGTGTCCGGGGCTCCGGTCCGCGGGTCCGGGGCCCCCGGTCGGTCCGGTTCGGCCGGCGGCGGAGCCGGTGCCGGTGCCTTCGTGCCCGGTTCCCCGGGCCGTCCCGTCCCCGGTTCCGTCCGCTCCGTGTCCATCCCCCGCGCCCCCTCCGTATGCCCCCGTATCCCCCGTACCTTAGGCGCGCCCGGCTCGGTGCACCCCGGTCGCGCCCTCGGGCGAGCGGTCATACGCTCCCAAATGTGACGTCGCCCCTGAGCCGGACCCGGTCGCGCCGAGCCACGTCCTCCATAGCCGTGCGGGTGACGCACACCGTGCTCGGGGGGCTGATGGCGCTGGGGTGGCTGCTGCTGCCCGTCGCCCGGCCGGGGGACGGACGGTCCCCGGAGTGGCAGGGGAAGGGGCAGGCCGTCGAGGAGGTGTCGGCGGCGTCCGGGCAGCGGGGCGGCACCTCCGCGGACGACCTGGTGCTGCCCGTCGCCGCGGTGCTCGTCGCGGGCTCGCTGGCCGCGTACGCGTCCGTACGCCGGACACGGCGCGCGCGGACCCGTACGACCCCCGGCAGAGCAGTCCCGGGAACCGTGCCGCTCGCCGAACTCGACCGGCTCGCCGGGCAGTCGCTCGTCGGCACCGACGACTGTGTGCGCACCAGTGCCGAGGAACTCGACTCCGTGGCGGCCCTGTTCGGCCCGGAGGCGGCCGAACCCTACGCGGAGGCGGTGGAGTTCGCGCGCGCGGAACTGGCGGTGGCCTTCCGGCTGTGGCAGCGATCGGACGCCATCGCACCGGACGACGAGGAGGCCCGCCGGCTCACGCTGGAGGAGATCCGCGCCCGCTGCGCGGAGGCGGGGCGGCGGCTGGACGCGGAGGCGCCGGGGTTCGACCTGCTGCGCGCCCTGGAGCGGGACACGCCCGCCGCGCTCGCGTCGGCGGAGGCCCGGTTCCGGGAGCTCGCCGGGCGCACGCCCGCCACGCGGACGACGCTCGCGGGACTCCACGAGCGGTACGCGCCGTCGGTGTACCTGCCCGTGGCCGGACACGTCGAACAGGCGAAGGACCGGCTCGTGTTCGCCACGACCCACCTCAACCGGGCCCGGCAGGCGCTCGACCGGGCCGAGGCCGCGCGGGCCGTCGCGTGTCTGCGAGCCGCCGAGGGGGCCATCGGCCAGGTGGACGTCCTGCTGGCCGGTGTCGACCGGCTGGCCGACGAACTCGTCGTCGCGGAGGACCGGTTGCCCGCCGCGCTGGCCCGCGCGGACGCCTGTCTCGCACGGGCCCGGACGGTTCCGGCGGGTGCCGTCGGCGGTGCGCTGTCCGGCCGCGTCGCGCACACCGCCTCGGTGGTCGCGGACGTGCGCCGGTCCGCGGCGGACGGCCCGTACGACCCCCTCGACGCCCTGCGCCGGGTCCTGAGGGCCACCGCCGCCCTCGTCGGCACCCCGGCCCTCGCCCGGGACGAGGAGGACGGCCCGTTCCTGCGCGACGAGGCGCTTGTGCCGGCCCGCGGTGCCGTCACTTCGGCGGACGACTTCGTGACGACGCACCGTGCGGTGGTGGGCGTCGGGGCCAGGGCCCTGCTGGCGGAGGCGCGGCGCCGTCTCGCGGGCTCGCCGCCCACCGTCGCCGACGTGCAGCGCGCGGACGTCCTCGCCCGCGAGGCCCGGCAGCTCGCGGAGCGGGACGTACGGACGTACGGCAACCCGTACGCCGGGCCGGAGGCCGACGGGGTCGGCGGCGCCGTGCTCGGCGGCATCCTGTGCGGGGGCCTGGTCCCCGAGGGGACCCCGGCGGCGGACGGCGGCCCGCGGCCGGACGGCGACCCGGTAGGGGACGGAAGCCCGGCGCGGGAGGTGCGACCGGTCGCGAACGGGGGTCCGGCGCCGGGCTCCGCGTCCAGCGGGGGCGCCTCCGGTGACGGCGCGTCCCGTACCGCGGCCGCGGATTCGCTCGGTGTCGCGAGCTTCGGAGGGCCGCGCACCCGCTACAGGCGGGCGGCGGCCGTACCGGCAGCGGTCAGAACAGGCTCAGCAACGCCTCCGCCGGGTCCGTGAGCGTCGTCCCGCCGTCCGGGAGGGGCAGTTCGAACCAGACCGTCTTGCCGCGCGGTGTGCGTCGTGAGCCCCAGGCTGCGGAGAGCAGGCCGACGAGCTGCAGTCCCCGGCCGCCCTCGTCGGTGTCCCGGGCGCGGCGGCGGCGCGGCTGCACGAGGCCCGCGTCCCACACCTCGCAGACGAGCGTCCGGTCGAGCAGCAGCCGCAGCCGGATCTCCCCCTCGCCGTAGCGCAGGGCGTTCGTCACCAGCTCGCTGACCAGCAACTCGGTGGTGTCGACGAGCGGTTCGAGATTCCAGGCGGTGAGCCGGGTACGGGCGTACTCGCGGGCCCGGCCGACGCTGCGCGGTTCACGCGGCAGGGTCCAGTCGCCGACGGAATCGGCGGGCAGCCCCTGGACGCGTGCCATCAGCAGCGCGATGTCGTCCTCGCCGTGATGGGTGTCGAGGGTGTTGAGGACGTGGTCGCAGACGTCCTCCAGGGGGCGGGCGGGGTCGGTCAGCGCCCCGACGAAGGCCTGCAGACCCTCGTCGAGGGGATGGTCGCGCGATTCGACCAGTCCATCCGTGTAGAGCGCGAGGAGGGCGCCTTCGGGCAGTTCGACCTCGACCTCCTCGAAGGGCTCGCCGCCCACGCCCAGCGGCATGCCCGGCGGCACGTCGAGCATCAGCGCGCTCTCGCCGGGCTCCACCAGGACGGGCGGCAGATGGCCGGCGTTGGCGAAGGTGATCCTGCGGGTCACGGAGTCGTAGACCGCGTACACACAGGTCGCGAGATACACCTCGGAGAGGTCGGCGTCGCGGGGCTGGCGGGCCGCGCGGGTCGCCTGCTGGACACCGCCGGGGGTGCCCAGCCCACGGGCGATCTCGTCCAACGCCGAGAGGACCTCGGCGGGTTCGAGGTCGAGGAGCGCCAGGGTGCGGACGGCCGTGCGGAGTTCACCCATCGCGACGGCGGCGCGCAGCCCGCGGCCCATCACATCCCCGACCACCAACGCGGTCCGGTGGCCGGGGAGTTCGATGACGTCGAACCAGTCGCCGCCGACCTCGGTGGCCGCGTTGCCGGGCAGATAGCGGCAGGCGATGTCGAGTCCGGAGGCCTCGGGGTCGCCCGGCGGCAGCAGGGAGCGCTGCAGGATCAGGGCGCGTTCGTGTTCGCGGCGGTACAGGCGGGCGTTGTCGATACAGACCGCGGCGCGTGCCGCGAGCTCCACCGCGAGGGACCGGTCGCGGTCGCCGAACGGCTCGCTGCCCTTCGTGCGGGAGAACTGCGCGAGTCCCACGACGGTGTCGTGCGCGACCATCGGCACGGCGAGCGTGGACTGGATGAGCCCGCCCTCCTCTGCGGGGACGTGCTGCGGGCGGGCGGTGCGCAGGGCGTCCGCGCAGGCCGAGTTGAACGGGAAGTGGTGGACGGCCCCGACGGCGACCGGGGCGGGTCCGCCGACGAACGGCGCGTCGGAGACGGCGCTGGCGAAGGCGACCCGGCGCAGCTCCGCGCTGCCGTCGGCGAACCCGGGCGGGGTCTCGTCCCCGGCCAGCAGTCCCTGGTAGAGGTCGACGGTCGCGAGGTCGCAGAAGCCGGGCACGACGACGTCCAGCAGCTCGCGGGCGGTGGTCTCCAGGTCGAGGGAGTTGCCGATGCGGGCGCCCGCCTCGTTCAGGAGGGCGAGGTTGCGGCGTGCGGCGGCGGCTTCACGTGCCGCGGCCCGACGGCTGGTGATGTCGGTTCCGAGCCAGGCGATGCCGATGGGGCGGCCGCTGCCGCTGTGGACGCGGTAGAGGTTGACCGACCAGTGACGGCGTTCCTCGGAGCCGGGCACGAACCCGGCGACGTGCATGTCCGTGATGGAGTCGCCGGTCTCCAGGACCCGCCGCAGGGTCGCGGCGACGCGCTCGGCCTCGGAGCGCGGGAGGTAGTCGTGGACGGTGCGGCCCCGGTGGGCGTCGACGTCGCCGCCGAACACCGAGGCGAACCGCTGGTTGGCGCGGCGGACCCGGAGCTCGTTGTCGATCAGGAGGAACCCGAACGGAGATTGACCGAAAATCGCCTGCGAGGCGGCGAGGTCCGTCTCGATCCGGCGCAGGGTCCGGACGTCCACGACGATGCAGACGGCCGCCCGTTCGCCGTCCTCGGTCGTGGTGGGCATCACATAGACCTCGGCGAGGCCTTCCGCGCCCTCGTCGCCGGTGTCCGAGGGCGGCAGCCGGAAGGGGACCACGCCGGTCCACTCGCGGCCGTCCAGGATCTCCGCCATCTTGCGCTGCCCGAACTCGCGCCGGTCGGCGGAGACGAAGGCCTCGATGGGGTCCATGCCCACGGCGCGTTCCGCGGATATCCCGAAGAGCTGCTCGGCGCGCAGACTCCACTGGTCGACCAGTCCGTCGGCACCGATGGAGAACGAGGCGACCTTGATGTAGTCGTACATGGAGCCGGGTGGACTGCTCTGCCACACCACGTCGCCGGCCGCCTCGGCCGGGGGCTCGACGGGTGCCTCGACCGGCACCTCGACGGACGTCCCGGACGTCGCCGGGACGGGTGTCCCGGCCGGGGCGTCGCCCGCGGCCGCACCGGCGGTGCCGCCCGACGCACCGCGCGCCGTGTCGTCCGTCACGCCGTCGCCCGGGCCGCCGTCACCCGTGTCGCGCGAGGCCCCGGCCATGGCGGAATCGCCCGCGGCCTCAGCCCTCGCGCCGTCCGACGGGTCATCCGACTCCGTGGCCTTCGCTGGTATCTCGCTCACGCGAACCGTCCCCTCCAGCTCACCGCGCCCGGCACCGGTCACCGGGGGCGGCTGCCCGCAGTATCCAGCACTACGGCGCCGCACAACACGGTGTTCACGATCACAGCACGGTCCCGATGGTTTTTGGACCGGCCGCGACATACTCCCAGTCTTCTAACCAGGTGGCGCCCCATCGAATCAAAGACTCCGGACAAGGTGCGTGGCGCGAATCGATCGGCTGCCGCGTCCCCCGTCCGACGGACCCTCAGACGGACGACCGACGGGGCCCCGGACGGACGGCGCACGGCGGCTCGGACGGACGGCCGACAGGCTCCCGCGGCGTTTCCGACGCCCCCTCAGCCGGGCACGGCCTCCCGGGCACGACCGCAGGCGGGTACGGCGGTACGGCGGCGGCACTCGGCCCGCGGCCCATGCGCGCAGGCCACGGCGTGCGGGGCCGGTTCCCCGGGATCGGTTCGCCGGGGCCGCGTTCACCCGGCAGCGTCCACCGGGGGGCGGGATCAGCCGGGGACCGCGAGCTCGAACCAGACCGTCTTGCCGGTACCTCCCGGGCGGGTGCCCCAGCGGCGGGAGGAACCGGCCACCAGCTGCAGACCGCGCCCGCTCTCGTCGTCGGCGCCGGCGGCGCGCTCCCGCGGCGGGTCGGGCAGCGGGTCGGACACCTCGACCACGAGGGCGTCCGGCACGTCCGCGGGTCTGACGAGGCGAACCCCGATGGGTCCCGTGGCGTAGCGCAGGGAGTTGGTCACCAGCTCGCTGACCAGGAGCGCGGTCACATCACCGAGGACGTCGAGCTCCCACGTGCGCAGCTGTCCGCGGACGACCGCGCGGGCCGTGCGGACGGCACCCGGCTCCGCGGGAAAGGTCCACTCGGCGCAGTCGCCTACGGTGTCGATCACGCCGATCACTTCCCAGGACAGGAACCCACGCTTGTCCGGTTTCGTGGGGTTAATGGGCACATACCCGATATCCGCGGTGGCTTACCGCGCGGGCAGGAGCACTGTGGCACAAACGGCGTACGGAACCCCAACTGATCAAGGCGGCTCGTGCGCCCCCGGCTCCCGTGCCCCTCGCCCGCCGCCGCACGGCGGCGGGCGTCGGGAGGACGCCGGGAGGACGGGGACCTACCGTCGGCGGCCGGCGCGGCGATCGCCCCCGGCGGGGGTGATCCAGTGGGGCAGTGCGGCCTTCACCGCGGGGACGTCCTGGTCGAGCCAGTCCACGTCCCAGATCTCGTCCGGGGTCAGCCAGCGCAGCGCGTCGTGGTCCTCAAGGGGCTCGGGGTCGCCGGAGCCGGGGAGCAGCCGCGCGGTCCACACGCGGAGCACGTACGGCGCCCGCAGGGGCCACTCCCCCGGGACGCGCTCCACGGCCTCCGCCGCGACGCCGAGTTCCTCGCGCAGTTCGCGCACGAGCGCGGCCTCCGGAGCCTCGCCCGGTTCGACCTTGCCGCCGGGCAGTTCCCACCGTCCGGCCAGTTCGGGGGGCGCGCTGCGGCGGGCGGCGAGGAGGCGTCCGTCGCGCAGCAGGGCCGCCCCCACGACCACGATCGTCTCGTCCATGCGCCGGAGCCTACGGCAGCGCGCGCCGGCCCCGGGCGGCGTGGAACACCGCCGGGACGGGGGATGTCACCTGGTCCCGTTCTGCCCGATCCGCTCGACCCAGTAGAGCTGTTTGTGCCCGCGGTCGTCGAGGCTGTCCGCGATCTTCTGGGCCTCGGCCCGGGTCGCGTACCTACCGACGCGATAGCGGTTGCCGTTGTCGTCCTGCCGTATGACGAGCCAGGGAAGAGTGATCGTGCTGTCGTTCATCGAACCCCTCCACCTCTCGCCCCCGGCCGGCGCCATAATCCGCACTCGAACGAAACCGCACTCCGCATATGCCCGAGCCTACGCCTAACCTTCACGCAGCGAATACGGCTTTTCACAAAGAGGTACGCAACCGGCCAGTACGGAGGGGGCGTGAGCCTGCGGGTGCGCCGTCGACCGCCCTTCGCGCGCCCGTCGGACAGCGCGAACGCCGCCCCGGGTACGGCACTTGAGAAAGGCCAGATTCCAACCGGCGCCGTCCACAGGCCACTTGGCGAAGGGAACGGCGGCGGGAACGGGACAGCGAGGGCGGCGAGGGCGGCGAGGAGGACGGCGCCGGGTGCGGCGACGGGGGCGCGGCGAGGGCTGGAGGACGACGAGGACGACGAGGGCGGGGCCGCGACCCGCTTCCGCGACCGCTGCCGGGGGAGCCGGACCGGCGCGGGGACCGAGACGGTGACCGGGCCGGCGGAGGGGACCGCGGGCCCGGACCCGGCTACTTCACCGGCAGGTGGTACGCGACGCGGTAGCGGTCCGCCGGTACGACGATGTCCGCCGTCTCGACCGGCCGCCCCGAGGCGAAGTACGTGCGCTGGATGACGACGACCACATGCCCCGGCACCCCGCCCAGCGCGAGGAGTTCCTCGGCGAGACCGGGGCGGGCGCCCACTTCCTCCGTGACGTTGTCCACGATCACGTCGATCGCCGCCATCCGCTCCACGACGCCCATGCCGCCGAGCGGGCCCTCCTCGGGGAGCATCACCGGCGTCCGGCCCGTCACCGCGAGGGGCTCCCAGGACGTGGACAGCATCATGGCCTCGCCCGCGTCCCGGAACACGTACTTCGTGCACATGACGCGGTCGCCGGGCGGGATCGCGAGCCGCTCCGCGATCGCCCCGCTCGCCTCGGCCTGTTCGCTGCGCGACTCCCAGGTGCCGCGGACGGCCATGTCGGCCTGCTCCTGCCGGAACGGGGTGGCGCCGCTGTCCGGCCGGTAGCCGGACCGGGAGACCCGGCGCGGCACCGGACGCTCCCGTACGTACGTCCCCGAGCCCGAGCGCCCCTCGACCAGGCCCTCCGCCATCAGCACCTTGCGCGCCTCCAGCGCGACCGTGTCCGAGACTCCGTACTCCTCGCGGATTCTGGCCTGCGACGGGAGGCGGGTGTGCGGTGGCAGTGAACCGTCGACGATCTTCTTGCGGAGATCACCCGCGACGCGCAGGTACGCCGGCTGTTCACCGAATGTCACTGGCCGCTCCCATCAGATTGTACAGACAGCAACAGCCTGGCAACCGTGGGTTGTGCCATGCAAGCGAAGGCCAGAGAATCACTCGATGTGATTACTCATCACTGCCGAGGGCTTTACCCAGGCACTTTCTCCCCGTTGTAGCCCGTGTCACACCTCGGCACCGCCTCCGCCCGACTCGTCCCCCTGTCCGCCCCCGTTCGCACCGTCGGACGGCGGAGTGGTGGCCAGCCCCAGAACTTTGCGTGCCGTGACCGTCCTCGTCGGGTCGATGAGTTTCAGGCCCTTCTCGTAGTGGGCGTAGAAGGTGCCCGCGTCGGGCGCGGCAGCCGCCTTCGTCCACTCCTCGCGGGACGCCTCGATGTCCTCGACGAGGGCCGCTACGGGCTTCTCGGCGGCGGGGAACCAGCCATGGCCGCGCAGCAGGTGCGCCTGTTTGTCGAGCGCGTCGGAGACCCGGCCCGCCCACGCCTTGTGCCCGGGCAGGTCGTCCTCGACATACTCCTTGTCCGGCGCCGTGTCCATCGCCCGGTTCAGGACGTCGGCCGCGCGCAGATACGCCGTCTGATCGGCGTTCATCGTCAGGCCGTCCTTGCGCAACGACCCCGTCAGGCCGCTCTTGCCGTCCGTGTTCCCGAACATGCAGGTGACGGTGCGGTCGCCGACGGTCCAGCTCTCCCGGGTGGGCGTGAAGTAGTACACGTCGACGTCGTCCGGGACGGCCCAGGCGTCCATCGCGTACGAGGACCGGAGCGCGTAGCACCTGGTGTCGGCTGCGTCGACGACCGCGCTGTCCCCCGGGTACTCCCGGCCGCTCATCCGGAAGTCCGCGAACACCTCGGCGTCGTGCCGGCCGGCGCACGGCACCTTGTCCACGTCGGACGCCACCCCTTCCAGGGTGCCGCCCGGAGCGTCGAAGCAGTCGCCCTTCCTGAGGGAGAAGGCGTTGCCCGTCGAGCCGCCCGCGCCGTGCTCGACGCCGTCCCAGAAGTCGCGCGGGCCGTCCGTGGCGAGGGCGAGCACGAGCAGCGCGAGGCCGAGCGCGGACATCACCATGCCGGTCACCGCCATCGCCCTGCCCCGCTCGCCCCGCTTCCTGATCTGCACCAGGGCGACGATCCCGAGGACCAGACCGACGGCGGGCAGGAAGCAGAGGATGCCGAGCACCAGGGCGGAGATCGCGAGCCCGTTGACCGGCGCGGGGCGGTTGTACGGGGAGTAGCCCTGGCCCCAGGTCTGGTACGGCTCCTGGGGGAAGGGAGGCGGGTACTGCTGGTACGGCCCCTGGCCCGGCGGTGGGTACGGGCCCTGACCCGGCGGCGGGTAGGGGCCCTCGGGCTGGTGGGGCCCGGGCGGCGGGGGTATGGCCACGGGTTGTGTCGCTCCTTGTGCGGGACGGGACGGGGGCGGGGCGGGACGGGGTCGGGGGGCCGACCGGGGAGGCCGTGCGGCGCCGGCGCGGGAAATGGCGTGAACAGCCGCTGCCACCGATGGCACCGTGGTCACCGACGGCACCGGTGACGCGGACCGTCCCGGCACCGGCGCCGGGGAACACATGACCGATGTACGGCTGGGCGCATCGTAAGCGGGGCGGGGGCAGGGGCGGAATGCGGATCACGAACACGACGGTCCGAGCGGTCAACGGGCTGACGGCCCGTTGGGCGGGGACGATGTCCGGCGGAACGGTCTTCTCGGCGGCCGGGGTCTGGCCGCTGCTGGCCTTCCTCGCGGACGGAGCGGGCGGCGCGGCCCGCACGGAGCTGGCGGACGCCCTGGGGCTGCCGGCCGGTGAAGCGGCGGCCGCGGGACGCGAGTTGCTGGGCGCGCTGCGGGCGACGCGTGGCCTCGACCCGGCGCTCGGGCTGTGGACCGCGCGGACCCTGGAGCCGCGGGAGGAGTGGGAGGCGGGCCTGCCGGTGGAGGCGCACGGCGCGCTCACCGGACAGCCCGAGACGGACACGGCGGCGCTGGACGCCTGGGTGCGGAAGCGGACGGACGGGCGGATACCCCGGCTGCCGCTCGGCCTCACCAAGGACACCGAACTGGTACTTGCGAGCGCGTTCGCCCTGCGCACCGAATGGTTCCGGCCGTTCACCGACGGCGTCGTGGAGCCCCACACCGGCCCGTGGCAGGGCCGGACGCTGCGGGGGCTGTACCGCGGCACCGCGCTCCTGGACCGGGTCGGTGTGGCCGACACACCGCACGGCGCCGTCACCGAGCTGAAGGTCCTCGGCACCACCGGCGTCGACGTCCATCTCCTGCTCGGGGAGGAGCGGATGAGCCCGGGTCAGGTCCTCGGCGCGGGCGTGGACGTCCTGGCGCGCCGGTTCAGGACCGTTCCCGGGCACGAGCTGCCGTACGGGGAGGCGGGCCCCGGTCTACGGGTGGTGCGCGAGCGGTCCACGGTGCCGCGGCCGCCGTCCCTGGAGGTCACGACCGTGGCCTTCGACCTCGCCGCGGACCACGATCTCCTCCGTTCGCCCGAGCTGTTCGGGCTCGGTTCGGCGAGCGACTCCCGGCACGGGCACTTCCCGGGGATCAGCCGCGGACCGCTGGCCGTGGGGTCGGCCCGGCAGTCCGCCACCGCGGCCTTCGGCGCCCTCGGCTTCCGCGCCGCCGCCGCGACAGCGGTCTCCATGATGGCGGCGGGCCTGCCCGACCTGCGGTACGTCACCACCACCGTCGAGGCCGTTCTCGACCGCCCCTTCGGTTTCCTCGCCCTGCACCGCACCTCCCGCCTGGTCCTCGCGGCCGGGTGGGTCGGCGACCCGGAGCCGTTCGCGGAGGGGGACGGGTACGGCTGGGAGGAGGACGGGTTCGGAGAGGACGGGTTCGGTGAGGAGGCGGGACGGGCGGAAGGGTGACACCGGCGCACGGGCCGGCTCGGACGGGGATCCGTCGCCGCCCGCACGTCCGTTGCCGTCCGGGACCCGATCGCGGCGAGGGACCCCATCGCGGCAGGGGGCGCGTTTCCCCGCCGGAAACCCGATCCCGGCCGGGGCGCGTTCCCGACTGGTCTCACGAAGGCGGGAATCGGAACGGTGCGGGAGCCCTGCGGCGACCGGCCGTCCCGCGCGCATAACCTGCGCACATGACAGCTCTGCCGGATTGTTTCTGCCCGACGGACGGCACGCGCGTCCCCGGCGGTTCGCTCGACTGGTGCTGCCCCGTCTGTCGCGGCCCGCTCGACCTGGACTTCTCCCCGACCCCCGCGTCGCTCAAGTCCCTGACCGGGCGGGTGAACTCGCTGTGGCGGTACACGGAGTGCCTGCCGCTGGCCGCGCCCACCGTCAGTCTGGGCGAGGGCCGCACTCCCCTCGTGACGCTGCGCGAGGGCGTCTCGGCGAAGCTGGACTTCCTGATGCCGACGCTGTCGTTCAAGGACCGCGGCGCCGTCCTGCTCGCCGAACTGGCGCTGCGGCTGGAGCCCCGGCGGGTGCTCGCGGACAGCAGCGGCAACGCGGGGACGGCGATCGCCGCCTACTGCGCGCGGGCGGGGCTGCCCTGCACGGTGTACGTCCCCGCGGGCACGTCACCGAAGAAGCTGGAGCAGATCGAGGCGCACGGCGCGCGGCCGCGGATCGTGGACGGGGACCGGGAGGCGGCGGCCCGTGCGGCGCGCGAGGCCGCGGACGAGCCCGGCACCTTCTACGCCTCGCACGTGTACAACCCGTACTTCCTGCACGGTACGAAGACGTATGTGCACGAGCTCTGGGAGGACCTCGGCGGACGCCTCCCCGACGTCCTCGTCGTCCCGGTCGGCAACGGGACGCTGCTCCTCGGCGCCGCGCTCGCCGTCGCCGAGCTGCACGGTGCGGGGCTCATCGACCGGCGCCCCGCGCTGTACGCGGTCCAGGCCGCCGCCGTGGCCCCGCTGGCGCGCGCCTGGGAGGAGGGCGCGGACGACCTCCTGGACGCCGTCCCGACGGCGCCCACCGTCGCCGAGGGCATCGCCGTACCGCGTCCCCCGCGGGCCCGTCAGATCCTGCGTGCCGTCCGCGACTCCGGCGGCACCTTCCTGACCGTGACGGAGGACAGCATCCGCCACGCGCAACGAGACCTGGCGTCGCAGGGCCTGTACGTCGAGTCGACGGGCGTGGCCTGCTGGGCGGCCGTGCGCGAGGGCGTCCTCGGCACCCGGTCGGCGGTGGTACCGCTGTGCGGGGCAGGGGCGAAGACGGGGCTCGCAGGGGCGTGGTGACCGGGGCGTGGTGACCGGGCGGTCGGGGCCGTCACGGCCACCGGGGGTTCGGGTCCAGGTGACCGCAGGGGGCCGGCTCGCGCTCCCTCACCCCGTACGCCCCGGCGTTCACTCGGCGGCCGTGAGCCTCTCGTCCGACATGCCCAGGCGTGCCTGTTCCTCCTCGACGATCCGCCGTGCCAGTTCGGTGTCCGACACGTCGACCGCGTCCGGGGTGGCTTCGGCCACCGCGCTGCGGCGGGCGTAGGCGTCGAACAGGCGGGTCTTGGCCTCCAGCATCCGCACCAGGCGTTCGTCCACACCGCCGGTGGCCAGGAGGCGGTACACGCGGACCGGTCTGACCTGGCCCATCCGGTGGGCCCGGGCCACGGCCTGGTGTTCGATGGTCGGCTTGATCTGGGGTTCGCAGATGACGACCACGGAGGCGGCCTGCATGTTGAGGCCGACGCCCGCGGCCTGGATCTGCGCCAGGAGCACCGCGGGACCCGGGGCTCCGGCGAAGTCGTCGACGATCTGCTGCCGCCGTCCCGCCGGGACGCCTCCGGTGAGCGGACCGAACACGGCGATGCCGTCGCTGTCCATGGCCGCGAGCGCTTCCTCCACCACGCGCAGGACGTCCTTGAAGTAGGAGAAGACCACCGTCTTCTGCCCGTTCTCGCCGGCCTCTCGGACGATCTCCCGGAGCCGGTCCAGCTTGGCCGACTTCTCGGGACGCGCGTACGCGGCCCTGCGCATCGCCATGAAATTGCCCGCGCCCACGGCCTCGCGGTAGGCCTCCTCGTCCGAGGCGCTCAACTCCTCCCACTCGTCGGTCCGCTGGAGACTCGGGAGTTCCGTCAGCACGTCCTCCTGGTTGCGCCGCAGGTAGACCGGGGCCACGGCCTTGCGGAAGGCGACCGATCCGGCCAGTGCGTCCCTTTCGCCGAGGGACTCGGCGATGCCGCCGTCGAGCATCCGGACCAGGTTGCGGAACTCGACGACCCTGTTCTCCATCGGGGTTCCGGTCATGAAGAGGGTGCGCTCGCAGCGGTCCGCCCACTGGGCGACCGCCTGGGACCGCTTGGCCGCCGGGTTCTTCACGGAGTGCGCCTCGTCGACCACGAGCAGCCCGACCCGGCCGCCGTCCGGCGCGGGAAATCCGCGCAGTGCGTCGAACGTGGTCACCACGACACCGCCCCGCCCCTCCCAGTCGGCGAACGCGTAGTGCCGGTCGGGGCCGTGGAGCACCGTGACCCGCAGGGCGCTGCGGGCCTCGATCTCCCGGGTCCAGTTGACGAGGACGCTCGCCGGGCAGACGACCATGAAATGGGTCTGCCCCCCGGCGGCCAGGTGTGCCATCACGGCGATCGCCTGGATGGTCTTGCCCAGCCCCATCTCGTCGCCGAGTATCACCTTGCGCTGCGCGAGCGCGAACCGCGCGCCGAACGCCTGGTACCCGCGCAGGGAGACCCGCCGGTGCGTGTCGTCGAGGTCCTGGGCCCGTACCCGCTCGGCGATCTCGTCCGGCAGGAAGCCCTCGGACGCGGCCGCGTCGGGCAGCCGTCCGGAGATCTCGGCGAGCAGGCTGTAGTACTCGGCGGACCTCAGCTCGAAGTCCACCCGGGCCGCGAGGTCGGACGACGGCCCCCGGAGCAGGTCCACCGACGCCTGCGCGAACAGCTCGGGCAGGCCCGCCCGTTCCGCCTCGTCCACCAGCGACCGGACCTCGGTGACGGCCGCCACGGCGCGGGCCTTCTTCTCCCGGCCGGCCAGGAGCATCCGGATGCGTCCCGCGGCGGGCCGGGCCTCCGCGAGCAACGGACCGAGCCGTAGCGACAGGGCGGCGGCCCGGTCGACCGCGCGCCGGGCGTCCGGTCCGGCCTCCACCAGGACGTGCAGGGCCATGACGAGCGCGGTGGTGGCCGGATCCGGCCGGTCAACGTCGATGTGGACGGCCACGGTCTCGTGGACGGCCTCGGAGAGCCGGCGGGCCGCGGCGAGCATCTGGTCGACGGTGCGCTGCCCGACACCGGGAATCTGCCGCAGCCGGTAGGGGCCCGCATCCAGAACGCTGCCGAGCGTGCGCAGTCCGCTCTTCTCGACGCTGCCCAGCCGCAGCCGCCCTTCGGTGACGTCCTGGAGCCGGGCGACGGGGATGGCGTCCAGCTCCCGCCTGACCGCCGCGGCGTGGATCGGCGCGAGCGCCGCGCGTACCGCCTCCACGGCCTTCCCGTGGTCCGCGCCGAGCGCCTGCGCCGCCTCGTACAGTCGCGCTCCCCTCGCGACCGTGTCCCGCTCCCCACGCCCCACGTCTCCCGCCCCTCTCACGACCTCCCCGCATCCTCCCACCGCCGACGCCGACCCCGCCGAGCCCGCCGAGAACGCACCGGACGGGACCGAGAACCCTCCGCCCGCTCCGGGTACTCGCCGATCTCACCGGGGGCGAAACGAAGGATGCCAGCCCGCCGTTCCCCCAGCCGTCGTGTACACACGGGGCACTCGGCACGGGTTGGCGACCACCGCGTCGTCTGCACGATCGACAACGGGGAACTGGTGGTCTGGGTCGTTCATGTGGGGCACCGGTCCACCGTTCACGGCACCCGACCCCCGCTGACCACACGTCAGAACATCCAGCGCCCGTCCAGCACGGGGACGACGAAGGGGTCGGGCTCGTCAGAGCCCGACCCCTTCCGACACGTACGTTTGACCCAATACCTCACACGCAGTAGGTGTACGGCTACACGTTGAACCGGAACTCCACCACGTCCCCGTCCTGCATCACGTAGTCCTTGCCCTCCATGCGGGCCTTGCCCTTCGCGCGGGCCTCGGCGACCGAGCCGGTCTCGACGAGGTCTCCGAAGGAGATCACCTCGGCCTTGATGAAGCCCTTCTGGAAGTCCGTGTGGATCACGCCGGCCGCCTCGGGGGCCGTCGCGCCCTTCTTGATGGTCCAGGCGCGGGATTCCTTGGGGCCTGCCGTCAGGTAGGTCTGCAGGCCGAGGGTGTCGAAGCCGACGCGGGCCAGGGTGGCGAGGCCGGGCTCCTCGGCGCCGACGGACTCCAGGAGCTCCATCGCGTCCTCCTCGTCGAGCTCGGCGAGGTCCTGCTCCAGCTTGGCGTTGAGGAAGATCGCCTCGGCGGGGGCGACCAGGGCCCGCTGCTCGGTCTTGAAGTCCTCGTCGACCAGCTCGTCCTCGTCGACGTTGAAGACGTAGAGGAACGGCTTGGTGGTGAGCAGGTGCAGGTCGTGCAGCAGCTCCTCGTTGCCGGAGCCCTGGACGATGCCCTGGGAGAAGAGGGTGTCGCCCTTCTCCAGGATCTCCTTCGCCGCCTCGACCGCCGCGACCTTGGGAGCGATGTCCTTCTTGATGCGCGACTCCTTCTGGAGGCGCGGCAGGACCTTCTCGATCGTCTGGAGGTCCGCGAGGATCAGCTCGGTGTTGATCGTCTCGATGTCGTCCTTGGGCGAGACCTTGCCGTCGACGTGCACGACGTTCTCGTCCTTGAAGGCACGGATGACCTGGCAGATGGCGTCCGACTCGCGGATGTTCGCGAGGAACTTGTTGCCCAGGCCCTCACCCTCGGAGGCGCCCTTCACGATGCCCGCGATGTCGACGAAGTCCACCGTGGCCGGCAGGACGCGCTGCGAGGCGAAGATCTCGGCCAGTCTGGTCAGCCGGGCGTCGGGGACACCGACCACGCCGACGTTGGGCTCGATCGTGGCGAACGGGTAGTTGGCCGCGAGCACGTCGTTCTTGGTCAGGGCGTTGAACAGGGTCGACTTGCCGACATTGGGCAGACCGACGATTCCGATCGTGAGCGACACGTTGCGACTTCCCGTACGTGAGGATGGGCGAAGGGCCCCTTGGACTGCTCGGGCCGATCCACCAGTCTACGGCGTGCCCGCTCCCCTACCGGCGACCTGTCGAACGCATGGCCAAGGTCCGTTCATCGGCGTGTCTGAGGACCTGTTCCACACATAAACCGACCTAAGTTGGTCCAGTGGAGCAACACAGGACGCGTCCTCCCCAGTACCGGCCGCGACGCGACGCGCCTCTTCCCGCCCAGGCGGGGCGGGGCGCGTCCGTCGGCGTACAGAAGGGCGGGGCACCCGCACGACGGCCCGCGCCGCTGCCCGCACGCGGGGGGCGGCGGCTGCCGAACCCCCGGCTGACCGGACTCGGCGGCGGGCTGTTCTGCGGTGCGTCGATGTTCCTCCTGGCCTGTCTCGACGAGTTGCTGTTCGGGGCGTCGCCCGCCGTGTACGGCGTGCTGTTCCTGCCCGTCTCCGCGCTGACCGCGCTCTGGGTACGACGCGGTGACCTCGTGAGCGCGCCCGTGGTGGTGCCGATCGCGTTCGCGTTCGGGCTGCTGCCGCTCGCCGGCGGGGGCGGCGGGCTCAGCGGGCGCCTCATGGAGCTCGTCACCGCGCTGGCCACACAGGCGGGCTGGCTGTACGGGGGGACGCTGATCGCCGGTGTCATCTCGACCGTCCGCAAAGCGCGGCAGATGACCCGCCGGGCCGCGCAGCGGCGGAGCCAGGCCGCCGGGACCCCTCGGGGCGGCGGACCGACCACCCCTCCGGCGCGGTCGGCCGGGCAGCTCGGCTAGGAGCCGGGTGCGGAGGGCGGGCCCGCCGAAGGGCGCCGTCCCCCGCCTCCGGCGCACGGACCTACGACGCCGTCTTCGCCGCTCTCATCGCCGCGCCCACGATTCCCGCGTTGTTCTGCAGCTGGGCCGGGACGATCTCCGCCTTGATGCCCTCGATCAGGGGGAGGAACCTGTCCGCCTTGCGGCTGACGCCGCCGCCGATGATGAACAGCTCGGGGGAGAACAGCATCTCCACATGGGCGAGGTACTTCGTGACCCGCCGGGCCCAGTGCTCCCAGGTCAGCTCGTGGTCCTCCTTGGCCTTGGTGGAGGCACGCTTCTCCGCGTCGTGACCACCCAGCTCCAGGTGGCCCAGTTCCGTGTTGGGGACCAGCTCGCCGTCGATGAAGAGCGCGCTGCCGATACCCGTGCCGAAGGTGAGCAGCAGGACCGTGCCCCGCCGGTCGCGGCCGGCACCGAACTGCATCTCGGCGACGCCCGCCGCGTCGGCGTCGTTCAGCACCGTCACCGGGAGGCCGCCCAGCCGCTCGCCCAGCAGGGCCCGCGCGTCGGTGTCGACCCAGGCCTTGTCGACGTTCGCCGCCGTGCGGATGGTGGCGCCGTCGGCGACCACGCCGGGGAAGGTGATACCGACGGGCCCTGTCCAGCCGAAGTGCCCGACGACCTCTTTCACGCCGTCCGCCACCGCGTCGGGCGTCGCCGGATGCGGAGTGAGCACTTTGTGGCGCTCCTCCGTCAAATCGCCGCGGTCCAGGTCCACAGGGGCGCCCTTGATCCCGGATCCGCCGATGTCCACACCGAAGATCTGCATGGCCCTACGTTACGTCGTACGACTGACAGTCACTTCTCGGAAGTACCGGACGCAGCGGACGTCACGGAGGAACCGGACACGCCGCTCGTCCGCTGCTCCACCAGGGCCGCCGCCTCCGCGCGCAGGTCGCGGCGGAGCTCCTTCGGCAGCGAGAAGGTGATGGACTCCTCGGCCGCCTTGACGATCTCCACGTCCTCGAAACCGCGGGTGGAGAGCCATTCCAGGACCTGCTCGACCAGGACCTCGGGGACGGAGGCGCCGGAGGTGACACCGACGGTCGTCACTCCGTCCAGCCAGCCCTCGTCGATCTCGTCGGCGAAGTCCACGAGGTGCGCGTCGCGGGCACCCGCCAGCTTGGCCACCTCGACGAGGCGGACGGAGTTCGAGGAGTTCTTCGAGCCGACCACGATGACGAGGTCGGCCTCCTCGCCCATCTGCTTCACGGCGAGCTGACGGTTCTGCGTGGCGTAGCAGATGTCGTCGCTGGGCGGGGAGATGAGCTGCGGGAACTTCTCCTTGAGGGCGTCGACCGTCTCCATGGTCTCGTCGACCGACAGCGTGGTCTGGGAGAGCCAGACGACCCTGGACGGGTCGCGGACCTCGACCTTGGCGACGTCGCCCGGGCCGTCCACGAGCGTGATGTGGTCGGGGGCCTCGCCGGAGGTGCCGATGACCTCCTCGTGGCCCTCGTGCCCGATCAGCAGGATGTCGAAGTCCTCGTTCGCGAAGCGGACCGCTTCCTTGTGCACCTTGGTGACCAGGGGGCAGGTCGCGTCGATGGTGGCGAGCCGGCCGGCGGCGGCCTCGTCGTGGACGACCGGGGCGACGCCGTGCGCGGAGAACATGACGATGGACCCCTCGGGGACCTCCGCCGTCCGCTCGACGAAGATCGCGCCCTTCTTCTCCAGGGTCTGCACGACGTACTTGTTGTGGACGATCTCGTGGCGGACGTAGATCGGGGCCCCGTACTGCTCCAGGGCCTTCTCGACGGCGATCACGGCGCGGTCCACGCCCGCGCAGTAGCCACGGGGGGCGGCGAGCAGGACACGGCGGCCAGGCGAAGCAGTCATGCACCCCATCGTAAGGCCGCACCCGGCAGGCGGTGGATCGCCTCCTCCGTGGAGCCGGTTGAGCCGATGGAGCCGGTCGGTCCGATGGCCCCGGTGACGGAACCGAGGGCTTCCGGTGCGCGCGGCCGTGTTGTCGGACCCTGCCACTACGCTCGGGCGCATGGCTCTGAACACGTCCGCGGACGCTCCGCTGCCCGTCGGAGAGGTGTCCCGGCTCATCGGGGGATGGATCGACCGGCTCGGCGCGGTGTGGGTCGAGGGGCAGATCACCCAGTTGTCGCGGCGTCCCGGCGCGGGTGTCGTCTTCCTGACGCTGCGCGACCCGTCGCACGACATCTCGGTGAGCGTCACCTGCTACCGGCAGGTGTTCGACGCCGTGTCGGACGTGGTGAGCGAGGGCGCCCGCGTCGTCGTCCTCGCCAGGCCGGAGTGGTACGCGCCGCGCGGCCAGCTGTCGTTGCGCGCCACCGAGATCAAGCCGGTGGGTGTCGGTGAACTGCTGGCCCGTCTTGAGCAGTTGAAGAAGGCCTTGGCGGCGGAGGGGCTGTTCGCGGCCGAGCGGAAGAAGCCGCTGCCGTTCCTGCCCCAGCTCATCGGGCTGGTGTGCGGGCGGGCCTCCGCGGCCGAGCGGGACGTGCTGGAGAACGCGCGGCACCGCTGGCCCGCCGTCCGTTTCGAGGTGCGCAACGTCCCCGTCCAGGGGGTGCACGCGGTGCCGCAGGTCGTGCAGGCCGTGAAGGAGCTCGACGCGCTCGACGGCGTGGACGTGATCGTCGTGGCGCGGGGCGGCGGCAGCGTGGAGGACCTGCTGCCCTTCTCGGACGAGCAGCTCGTCCGGGCGGTCGCGGCCTGCCGTACGCCGGTCGTCTCGGCGATCGGGCACGAGCCGGACACCCCTCTCCTGGACCTGGTGGCCGACCTGCGGGCCTCCACGCCGACCGACGCGGCCAAGAAGGTCGTACCGGACGTGGGCGAGGAGTACGAGCGGGTACGGCTCCTGCGCGACCGCGCGCGCCGTAGCGTCCGCTCCCTCGTCGAGCGCGAGGAGCGCGGGCTCGCGCACGCGCTGGCCCGGCCCTCGATAGAGGACCCGCACCGGATGGTCGACGAACGCGCGGAGCAGGTCGCGTCGCTCCTCGACCGCGGCCGGCGCACGCTCCGCCACCTCCTGGACCGCGCGGACTCCGAGCTGACGCACACCCACGCGCGCGTGGTGGCGCTCTCCCCGGCGGCGACCCTCCACCGGGGGTACGCGGTGCTGCAGCGGGCCGACGGGCAGGTGGTCCGGGACCCGGACGAGGTGACGGCGGGCGAGGCGCTGCGGGCGCGGGTCGCCGAGGGTGAATTCTCCGTACGAGTGGATGCATAGGGTGGGCGCATGACCGGCAAGGTGGACGAAACGCTCGGGTACGAGCAGGCGCGGGACGAGCTGATCGAGGTCGTGCGCCGGCTGGAGGCGGGCGGTACGACCCTGGAGGAGTCGCTCGCCCTCTGGGAGCGCGGCGAGGAGCTGGCCAAGGTGTGCCGGCGCTGGCTGGAGGGCGCCAGGGCCCGGCTCGACGCGGCCCTGGCGGAGGAGGGTCCGAAGGAGGTGGACGCGGGCGCCGAGTGACGCCGTCGGGCCGTCCGCCGGGTTTCCCGATCTTGTGAAGCGGGTCACCCGGCGCATTTTTTGGTTGAAGCTTAAATTTTCTCGGGTACTGTCGTTCCTGCCAACCGATCCCATGGATCCACCGCACGTCCCGAGAAGGTTTCCCCCATGTCTCTTGTCCTTGACCCCGCCGCCCAGGACCTGCTGTTCCGTGAGGCCCGCACCTCGAACACGTTCACCGACGAGCCGGTGACCGACGAGCAGGTCCAGGCGATCTACGACCTGGTCAAGTACGGCCCGACCGCCTTCAACCAGTCGCCGCTGCGCATCACCCTGGTCCGCTCCACCGAGGCGCGCGAGCGCCTCGTGAAGCACATGGCCGAGGGCAACCAGCCGAAGACCTCCACCGCCCCCCTCGTCGCGATCCTCTCCGCGGACAACGAGTTCCACGAGGAGCTCCCGACCCTCTTCCCGCACTTCCCGGCCGCCAAGGACGTCTTCTACTCGGAGCGCCCGGCCCGTGAGGGTGCCGCCTCGCTGAACGCCGCGCTGCAGGCCGCGTACTTCATCATCGGCATCCGCGCCGCCGGCCTCGCCGCCGGCCCGATGACCGGCCTCGACTTCGCGGGCGTCCAGAAGGAGTTCCTGGACGACGACCACACCCCGCTGATGGTCGTCAACATCGGCAAGCCGGGCGAGGACGCCTGGTTCCCGCGCTCCCCGCGTCTGGACTTCGACCAGGTCGTCACGACCGTCTGACCCGGCCGGCGGCACCACGGCCGCACCGTGGTGACCGTCCGCCCGCGGACATCGAGAAGGGCCCCCGTCAATGGCGCCGGGGGCCCTTTCTCCGTCGGTCGGCCATCGGCGGCCGACGGTACCTGGCGGCTCGGCCGCAGGCCGCAGGCCGCAGGCCGCAGGCCGCAGGCCGCAGGCCGCAGGCCGCAGGCCGCAGGCCGCAGGCCGCAGGCCGCAGGCCGCAGGCCGCCAGGATGGTGGCCGCACGATGACGGCCCCCGCACGTCCGCCAGGGTGCTCCCGTGTGCGGGAACGCGCCTGTCGCGTCGGCGGGTCCGGCGCACCACCCGGGGAACGTCTTTGCCCGGCCGTCAGTGCGCGGGCGCCCCGTCGGCGCCCCGGCGCGCGGCGCAGCGGTCGGATCGGACGTGTCCGCGTCCGCGGCGCACCGCCCGGATCAGGCGTGCCATGTCCGCGGCGCACGGCCGCGGCGGCCGCACGCACCCCGGCCCGCGGCCCTCGGCCCACCGGGCACACCGTCTGCCACCGGCAACACGCGGCCGGACCGGGCACACGCTCTCCCGGGGTGCGCCGACGCACCCCGGCACACGCACGGTCGCCCGCGGCAGACGCCCGTGCGGATCGTGCGCACCCTCGTCCGCGGCAGCCGGGCACGCGGCCGGCTACGACGTCTTCAGCGCCCCGGCCATCCTGGCGAGCTGCCCGAACGACGCCGTCCCGGTCACCACCGTCGTCGAGCCCTTGCCCCGCAGCACGAGGGCGTCGTACTTGTCGCCCTCGTACCGCTCCCACGTGCGGTCGCCGATCCGCTCGGTGGCCTTCGTGGCCGCGGCGCCCTGGCTGGCCGAGTCGATGAACGCGGCCGCCCGCTGAGTGGACTGCTCGATCGCCACGTACTGACCTTCGGGATCGTGGAAGCCCAGGTGCCAGGCGTCGAACGCGGCGCCGTCGTACCGCACCGACGTCGCCTTCCACGTCCCGGGCAGCCCCTCGGGGGCCGCCACCGGATACGACGCCGCGCGACGCGCCGTGAGCAGCTCGACACGGTAGTCGACGCGCTTGAGGGGAGGCTCGGAGTCGTCGTGCGGGATGAAGATGTAGATGACGCCCGCCATGATCCCGATCAGGCCCAGGGAGAGAAGCATGTCCCGGACCGTCTGCTTGCCTTTCGTACCAGCCACGCCCCTATCGTCGCAGGTGCCCTGGCCTGCTCATCCGTGGGGCCCCCTGCTCATTCTGTCGGCCTGGCGATAGAGTCGGGACACACCCTCATCCGGCCGTCGTCGTATCAGAAAGGTGCGCTCCGATGACCGAGCATCATCTGCCGTCCGAACTCGAGGTCCCCTCCGAGGCCCCCGACCGAAATCTCGCCCTGGAACTCGTCCGGGTCACCGAGGCCGCCGCGATGGCCGCCGGCCGCTGGGTCGGCCGCGGCGACAAGATCGGCGCCGACGGCGCCGCCGTACGCGCCATGCGGACCCTCGTCTCCACCGTCTCGATGAACGGCGTCGTCGTCATCGGTGAAGGTGAGAAGGACGAGGCCCCGATGCTCTTCAACGGGGAGCGTGTCGGCGACGGCACCGGTCCCGAGTGCGACATCGCCGTCGACCCGATCGACGGGACCACGCTGACCGCCAAGGGCATGACCAACGCGATCGCCGTGCTGGCAGCCGCGGACCGCGGCACCATGTTCGACCCGTCCGCGGTCTTCTACATGGACAAGCTGGTCACCGGCCCCGAGGCCGCCGACTTCGTCGACATCAACGCGCCCGTGTCGGTGAACATCCGCCGGGTCGCCAAGGCCAAGCGTTCCACCCCCGAGGACGTCACGGTCGTCATCCTCGACCGGCCGCGCCACGAGGGGATCATCAAGGAGATCCGCGAGACCGGCGCCCGGATCAAGCTGATCTCCGACGGTGACGTCGCGGGCTCGATCCTCGCGCTCCGCGAGGGAACCGGCATCGACCTGCTGCTCGGCATCGGCGGGACGCCCGAGGGCATCATCTCGGCCTGCGCGGTGAAGTGCCTGGGCGGCACGATCCAGGGCAAGCTGTGGCCCAAGGACGACGACGAGCGGCAGCGCGCGCTCGACGCGGGTCACGACCTCGACCGGGTGCTGTTCACCGACGACCTGGTCTCCGGCGAGAACGTCTTCTTCGTCGCGACCGGCATCACCGACGGCGAGCTGCTGCGCGGGGTGCGCTACCGCGCCGAGGTGGCGACGACCGAGTCGATCGTCATGCGCTCCAAGTCCGGCACCGTCCGCCAGATCACCTCCCAGCACCGGCTGAGCAAGCTGCGGGCGTACAGCGCGATCGACTTCGACCGCGCGAAGTAGCCCGACGGGCCGGACGACCCGGACGGGCCGCGTACGGACACCACGTCCGTGGCGGTACGTCCGGGGTGCGCGTCCGGGGGCCGGAGCCGCGCGTACGGAGAACCCCGTGCGTACGGAGAACCCCGTGCGTACGGAGAAGACAGAGATGAGGGGCGCCCCCTGTGCGGAGGGGGCGCCCCTTTCCCGTCGCGTTCCGGCTAGCCGGCCGCCGCTATCGGGCCGCGCGCGGCCTTCTTCAGCTCCAGGTCGCGGCGGCGGCGCCGGGCCAGCACCACCCGGCGCTCGGCGGCGGTCAGGCCGCCCCACACCCCGTACGGCTCGGGTTGCAGCAGCGCGTGTTCACGGCACTCGACCATCACGGGACAGCGGGCGCAGACGCGCTTGGCCGCCTCCTCGCGGGACAGCCGGGACGCCGTGGGCTCCTTGGAAGGGGCGAAGAACAGGCCGGCCTCGTCCCGCCGGCACACCGCCTCCGTGTGCCATGGGGCTTCCTGATCCCTGTCCCGCACTGGCGCCCGCTGGGCCGGAACGGCAGCTACCTGCAGGGACTGATGCGGCGGTTGCAGCACGGTCTACTCCTGACGACGGCTTCGCGAGCGTGCCGGGCCCCGCGGGAACTCCCGCGGCGCCCTCCAAGAGACGATGCAGCAAGGCCTACCCGCTGTGCGCGCGCCTATGCACTGAGTCCCAAGAGCGGAGTCCGGCGTTCACGACGGGGCGCGCACGGCACCGGACCGGCGCGTCCCGCACGTCGTGGGATTCACTCGCGTCAACGGTCCAGGTGCTTGCGCAAACTCCGGTCCACCCGGTCCATCGCGCGGTCGAGGATGTCCGCGACCAGCTTGCCGCGCTTGGGCCGCGCCTCGACGTTGCCCAGCACCGCGAGGCCCTCGACGTAGATCACGGGGGCGTCGGGGTCGCCCGAATCCAGTGTGTCCGCCTCGAAGTTGCCGAGGACCCCGCCTCCGCTGCTGCGCAACGACACGTTCTCCGGGACGCGGATCTCCACGTTGCCGAAGACCGAGATCGCCTTGATCGCCACCTGCTGGTACTCGAAGATCGCCTCGCTGAGGTCGATCTCGACGCTGCCGAAGACGGCGTACGCGTGGATACGGCGGCCCGCGCGCCAGCGGCCCTTGCGCATCGCGGTGCTGAACACCGCGACCACGTTCTCGTCGGGCTCCGCCGGGACGGCGCCGAGCCGGGGGCGGTTCGGCGCGCTCGCGTAGGCCGCCGCGCCGCGGCCCGTGTGGGCGGCGGGCAGGTCCCGGACGAACTGGTCGAGCTCACCGACCGTCTTGGTGGCCAGCACCCCTTCGACCCGCTCCGCGTGCTCGTCGGAGGTGAGGCGCCCCTCGGCGAGGGCCTCGCGCAGGATGTCGGCGATCCGGTCGCGGTCGGCGTCCGAGGCGCGCAGTTCGGCGTCGGCGGCACGGGTTTCGGTGCGCTTCTGAAGGTCCACGGCAGCAGCGTACCCAAACGCGATAGATCGCGACTAGGGGTGGGGGCGAAGAGGTCGTCCCGAACTGAGCCTTACCTCACAGGCTCACGGCCCGCACCAGGTTCTAGGCTGGTGGACGCCCGCTGACGGAGGCCGGCCTCCGCCGAGTGAGCGTGGTCGGGCTCCCGGTAAGGGCCTCGGCGCCCCCGAGGCGAACCGAGCACCGAGAAATCAAGTGAGGAATGGGCGAAGATGCCTGAGTTCGCGTACACCGATCTGCTCCCCCAGGGAGAGGACACCACCCCGTACCGGCTGGTGACCTCCGAGGGTGTCTCCACCTTCGAGGCCGACGGGCGGACGTTCCTCAAGGTCGAGCCGGAGGCGCTGCGCACGCTCGCCGCCGAGGCGATCCACGACATCCAGCACTATCTGCGGCCCGCCCACCTGGCCCAGCTGCGCCGGATCATCGACGACCCCGAGGCGTCGGCCAACGACAAGTTCGTCGCCCTGGACCTGCTGAAGAACGCGAACATCGCGGCCGCGGGCGTCCTGCCGATGTGCCAGGACACCGGCACGGCGATCGTGATGGGCAAGCGGGGGCAGAACGTCCTCACCGAGGGCGGCGACGAGTCGGCCCTGAGCCGCGGCATCTACGACGCCTACAAGAACCTCAATCTGCGCTATTCGCAGATGGCTCCGCTCACCATGTGGGAGGAGAAGAACACGGGCTCGAACCTGCCGGCGCAGATCGAGCTGTACGCGACCGACGGCGGCGCCTACAAGTTCCTCTTCATGGCCAAGGGCGGCGGCTCCGCGAACAAGAGCTTCCTGTACCAGGAGACGAAGGCCGTCCTGAACGAGTCCTCCATGATGAAGTTCCTGGAGGAGAAGATCCGTTCGCTCGGCACGGCCGCCTGCCCGCCGTACCACCTGGCCATCGTGGTCGGCGGGACGAGCGCCGAGTACGCCCTGAAGACGGCGAAGTACGCCTCCGCGCACTACCTGGACGAGATCCCCGCCGAGGGCTCCGAGCTGGGCCACGGCTTCCGGGACAAGGACCTGGAGCAGAAGGTCTTCGAGCTGACGCAGAAGATCGGCATCGGCGCGCAGTTCGGCGGCAAGTACTTCTGCCACGACGTGCGGGTGGTCCGCCTCCCCCGGCACGGCGCGTCCTGCCCGGTGGCGATCGCCGTGTCGTGCTCCGCGGACCGTCAGGCCGTCGCGAAGATCACCGCCGAGGGCGTCTTCCTGGAGCAGCTGGAGACGGACCCGGCGCGCTTCCTGCCCGAGACGACCGACGAGCACCTCGACGAGTCGGGCGACGTCGTGCGCATCGACCTCAACCAGCCGATGGACGACATCCTCGCCGAGCTGACCAAGTACCCGGTGAAGACCCGTCTCTCGCTCTCCGGCCCGCTGGTCGTGGCCCGCGACATCGCGCACGCCAAGATCAAGGAGCGGCTCGACGCGGGTGAGGAGATGCCGCAGTACCTGAAGGACCACCCGGTGTACTACGCCGGTCCGGCCAAGACCCCCGAGGGCTACGCGTCCGGCTCCTTCGGCCCGACGACGGCCGGCCGCATGGACTCCTACGTGGAGCAGTTCCAGGCGGCGGGCGGCTCCAAGGTGATGCTCGCGAAGGGCAACCGGTCGGCGCAGGTCACCCAGGCGTGCGACAAGCACGGCGGCTTCTACCTCGGCTCGATCGGCGGACCCGCCGCCCGTCTCGCCCAGGACTGCATCAAGAAGGTCGAGGTCGTCGAGTACGAGGAGCTCGGCATGGAGGCCGTCTGGAAGATCGAGGTCGAGGACTTCCCGGCGTTCGTCGTGGTCGACGACAAGGGCAACGACTTCTTCCAGAACCCGGCCCCCGAGCCGACGTTCACCCACATCCCGGTGCGGGGCCCCGGGCTCGCGTAGCGCCTCTCGGGGCGGCCGGGGAGTCGATCCACCCCCGCGCCGCCCCACCACGCCCCTTCGCGCTCCCTTCCGGCTCCCTTTCCGCTCCGTCCCGGCTTCCGTCCGCCGTTCCCTCCGGCACCCCGGCGGTCCCGGCGGCCGTCCCGGGACGCCCGGACCGCGCAGGTCACACACCTGCACGATGTCCCATTTCGTCCCAGGAACAGTGGGACGGCATCTTTGCGCGCTTTGCCGTGAACACTCCGCAATGACCGGATCGCAACCCGTGGTCCGCAGGTCATCTCGGAGGGAAATAGCATGATCAGTCGCATGGTGCGCAAGGGGCTCGTGGCCGCGGTCGCGGTCGCCGCCGTCTTCCCGGCGACCGCCGTCGCCTCCACCGTCCCGGCCGCGCGGACCACCGCCGTCCGGCACGCCGCCCACCACCACGTACGGGGCCTTGTGACGACCCACCACACGCGGCTGCTCGTCCGCTCCGGACCGGGCACCGCCTACCGGGTCGTCGGTTCGCGTCCGGACGGACACGTGGTGTCGCTGTCCTGCAAGAAGCGGGGATCCGCCGTCCGGGGCAACCACCGCTGGTACCGCCTGGCCCACCACCGGGGGTACGTGTCCGCGCACTACGTCCGCACCGGCGGTGGCGTCCGCTGGTGCTGACGGGCGTGCCGGCGCCCGGCTCCTGAGTTCCGACGCCTCCTGACGGGGTGGGGGTCCACCCCGTCAGGAGGTCCTACGAGTCGATCAGCCGACCACCCGACCACCCCACCGGTGCCGGAACCACAGGTCAACTCCCCTTCATCATCCGGTTCGCATTCGGGCGACCCGGGTGTGCGCGGGCACGCGAAGAGGGAACGGATCAGGCGGCCACCCCGGCACGGTGAGGGAGCGAGATGGAGAGCCACGTGACGGTCAAGAGACAGCCGCTGCTGCCCGACCCCTCGGACGACGCGGAACGACCCGACGAGGAATTCCTGGTGGAACGGCTGCGGGGGCTCAGGCAGCGGACCGGGCTGAGCCTGGCCGCGCTGGCCGCCGTCACCCCGTTCAGCAAGTCGACCTGGCACCGCTATCTGAACGGCGATCAGTTCCCGCCACGCTCGGCGGTCGAGTCCCTCGGCCGGCTCGCGCAGACCGATCCCGGTCCCCTGCTCTCCCTGTGGGACGCCGTGTCCAGGAGCCGGTGCGGAGCGGTCGGCCTGCCCGCGCAGGCCCCGCCCCCACGGGTCCCGTCACCACAGGGCCAGGCCCCGGACGCGCCGGTTCGGGGCCGGCGCGTCCGGTCGCCGCACCGCGCCGTCATCGCCCTCGCGGCGGTGGCGGCCGCGACGATGGCGGTCACCGCGGGCGCCGCCGAGGTCCTCGACACCGATCCCGCGCCCGCCGCCGCCTCCTGCCGCGGCCACGGTTGCCAGGGACTGTTCCCCACCTCCGAGACCTGTGGCCGTGACGCGCGTACGGAGAGCGCGGTGCGGCGCGCGGGCGAGGTCGTGCTGCTGCGGTTCTCCGCGTCGTGCTCCACGGTCTGGTCCGAGGTCCGCACCCGAGCCGGCGGGGCGCGGGAGATCTCCGTCCGGGCCGGCCGGGACGAACTGTCCGCCACCTATCCGGGCGACCCGGCGGACGGCTACAGCAGCCCGATGCTGGCCGCGGCGAGCCCGCGCGGAGCGGAGGCCTGCGCCGAGGTGGCCGGCCGCGTCGCGTGCACCGCACCCGTCGGCGCGGCCCCCTTCGGCGCCGTCCGGCGGTGACTCCCGCCGGGACGCGGGAGCACCGCACCGGCGTCCGGGAACACGGGACCCGTCCCCGATGCTGTCCCCACTGGAGGTGACCGGCAATGGCCGATGAACAGGCAGCAGCCCCGTACCGGATCGAGCACGACTCGATGGGAGAGGTCAGGGTGCCCGCGGACGCGAAGTGGCGGGCCCAGACCCAGCGGGCCGTGGAGAACTTCCCCGTCTCGGGGCAGCGGCTCGAACGCGCGCACATCGAGGCGCTCGCCCGGATCAAGGCGGCGGCGGCCAAGGTCAACGCCCGGCTCGGGGTGCTCGACAAGGACGTGGCCGAGGCGGTCCAGGAGGCCGCGTCCGAGGTCGCCGAGGGACGCTGGGACGCGCACTTCCCGGTGGACGTCTTCCAGACGGGCTCCGGCACGTCCTCGAACATGAACGCCAACGAGGTCATCGCCACGCTCGCCACCGAGCGGCTCGGCCAGGACGTCCACCCCAACGACCACGTGAACGCCTCGCAGTCCTCGAACGACGTCTTCCCCTCCTCGATCCACATCGCCGCCACCGCGGCGGTGACCCGGGACCTCGTCCCCGCGCTCGACCACCTCGCCACCGCCCTGGAACGCAAGGCGCGGGAGTTCGCCGACGTCGTGAAGTCGGGGCGCACCCACCTGATGGACGCCACCCCCGTGACTCTCGGACAGGAGTTCGGCGGATATGCGGCCCAGGTGCGCTACGGGATCGAACGGCTGAACGCCTCGCTGCCCCGGCTCGCGGAACTGCCGCTGGGCGGGACGGCCGTGGGCACCGGCATCAACACGCCGCCCGGGTTCTCCGCCGCCGTGATCGCGGAGGTGGCGCGGGACACCGGACTGCCGCTCACCGAGGCCCGCGACCACTTCGAGGCGCAGGGCGCGCGGGACGGCATCGTCGAGACGAGCGGACAGCTGCGGACCATCGCGGTCGGACTGACGAAGATCGCCAACGACCTGCGCTGGATGTCGTCCGGACCGCGCACCGGCCTGGCCGAAATCAGCCTCCCCGACCTGCAGCCGGGTTCCTCGATCATGCCGGGCAAGGTCAATCCCGTCGTCCCCGAGGCCGTGCTGATGGTCGCGGCCCAGGTGACGGGCAACGACGCGACGGTCGCGGTCGCCGGTGCCGCGGGCAACTTCGAGCTCAACGTGATGCTCCCGGTCATCGCGAAGAACGTCCTGGAGTCCGTCCGGCTGCTCGCGGCCGTCTCCCGGCTGCTCGCCGACCGGACCGTCGACGGGATCGTCGCGCACCGCGAACGGGCCCGCGAGTACGCCGAGTCGTCGCCGTCCGTCGTGACACCGCTCAACAAGTACATCGGGTACGAGGAGGCCGCCAAGGTGGCCAAGAAGGCGCTGGCGGAGCGCAGGACCATCCGCCAGGTCGTCCTCGACTCCGGGTACGTGGAGCGGGGCGACCTCACCCTGGAGCAGCTGGACGAGGCGCTGGATGTCCTGCGGATGACGCATCCGTGACACCACCCCCCGCACCGGCGAACGCCGGATGACACCTCTGTTACGCCCTGCGCGCCATGCCGGGAACCGTGACGCGCACCGCAGCGTCGCGTGCCTGGGGCACCTAATATCTGTTCATGGCAGAGGGTGGAGCGGTGAGACGAGTGGCAACGGGCGGCCCGGCGACGTACTGGGCCCCCGGGAGTCACATCCTGTGGCGGTACCGGGAGAACGCCGGTGAGCGCTTCCACATCTGCCGTCCCGTGACCGTCGTACGGGACGACGCGGACCTGCTCGCGGTATGGATGGCGCCCGGCACCGAATGCGTCAAGCCCGTGCTCGCCGACGGCACCCCGGTGCACGGAGAACCGCTGGAGTCCCGCTACACCAAGGCGCGTTCGGTGCGCCGGGACCGCTGGTTCGGCACCGGGGTGCTGAAGCTGGCGCGTCCCGGCGAACCCTGGTCGGTATGGCTCTTCTGGGAACCGGGGTGGCGTTTCAAGAACTGGTACGTGAACCTGGAGGCCCCGCTGACCCGTTGGGAGGGCGGCGTCGACTCCGAGGACCACTTCCTGGACATCTCCGTGCACCCGGACCACAGTTGGCGCTGGCTCGACGAAGACGAGTTCGCGCAGGCGCAGCGGGCCGGACTGATGGATACTCGACTGGCCGCGCAGGTGAGGGAGGCGGGTCTGCGCGCGGTGGAGGTGATCCGCGCCTGGGGCACGCCGTTCGCGGACGGCTGGCAGCACTGGCGTCCGGATCCGTCGTGGCCGGTTCCGGCCCTGCCCGATGACTGGGACCGTACGCCCGCGCACGTGTCCTCATGAGACCCTTGATGCGCCCCCGTGGTACAACCGTAGGATCGTCCTCCGCAAGGGCGCACAGCAGCAACTACCGCGGCATGCGCTGGGCTTGACCATACGTCACCGAGGGGCGGCAGGACGTGAGCGAGGGGTACGAGGGCCACGGCGGTACGGTCGGCGGGCGGCCCGACGGGTCGCGCGGGCCCGCTGGGACGACGGCGTTCCCGTCGGCACACGCCGGGCCCGGCTCGCACGACGCGCAGATTCCGTTCCTGGGGCACACATTCCGGGTATCGGGGCTGCGGGACGAACTGCACGCACGGCGCGCAGCCCCGGACGGATGGATTCGACACGCGTGACGGAGCACCCCACCTCGCACGAGCGCCGCCAGAGCGGCGCCGGCCGGCCCTCCACCCCCGCGGACCCCCGCGGGGCGCTCCTGCATACCCCCGAGGTGCTGCGGGCGCCGGGCGGTTTACCCGCACAGCCCGCCCGTTCGGGTGACGCCCCGGCCGGACCCGCCGCGCCCCACGGCCGGCCCGGGACGCCGGGCACCCAGGCCTCCGCGAGCACCGACGCGCCGTCTCCCTCCGGCACCGGCGCGCCGACACCGCCCGCGTCCCCCGGTCCCGAGCACTCGCAGCCGTCGGCCGCGGAGCCCGATCCGCACCGCCCGCGCCCCGCGCCCGAGGGCATCCCGGCCCAGCCGGTCGACCAGGACCGCGCGCCGGCGAGCGGCGGCAAGGACCGGCGTACCGGACAGGCGGTGCCGCACACGGGCCCGATGCCGATGCGGCGCGACGGGGACCGGCTGCGCTTCGTGGGCGCGGCGACCCGGCGGATCGCCCGCGGTATCGACCTCGACGAGATCGTGATGGGTCTGTGCCGCGCCACCGTGCCGACCTTCTCGGACGCGATCCTCGTCTATCTGCGCGATCCGCTGCCGGTCGGCGACGAGCGGCCCACCGGGCCCCTCGTGCTGCGGCTGCGGCGCACCGACCGGATCCCGGAGGAACGCGACACCGAGAACGGCTTCCTGCCCGCGCTGCGGCCGGAGCCCAGCGAGCTGTCGGCGATGACGGCCGAGCTGTGCGAGGTGCGTCCCGGTGGCGCCCTCGCCGAGGTGCTGCGCGGGGTGCGGCCCGTCTTCGCGGACGCGCCCGCCGCCCGGGCCGCGCTGCCGGAGCTGCTGGGCGACGAGCTGGCCGTGCCCAGCGGCCAGCGCGCGATCCTGGCTCCGCTGCGGGGGCGGCGCCGGGTGATCGGGGCCGCGCTCTTCGTGCGCCGCCCCGAGCGGATGGCGTTCGAGTCCGACGACCTGCTGGTCGCGGCCCAGCTCGCCACGCACAGCGCGCTCGGCATCGACAAGGCGGTGCTGTACGGCCGTGAGGCCTACATCGCCGACGAGCTGCAGCGCACCATGCTGCCCGAGACCCTGCCGCGGCCCACGGGCGTGCGGCTCGCGTCCCGCTATCTGCCGGCCGCGGAGACCGCGCGGGTCGGCGGTGACTGGTACGACGCGATCCCGCTGCCGGGCAGCCGGGTCGCCCTGGTCGTCGGGGACGTCATGGGCCACTCGATGACCTCGGCCGCGATCATGGGCCAGCTCCGGACGACCGCGCAGACCCTGGCCGGCCTCGACCTGCCGCCGCAGGAGGTGCTGCACCATCTGGACGAGCAGGCGCAGCGGCTGGGGACCGACCGCATGGCGACCTGCCTCTACGCCGTCTACGACCCGGTCTCGCACCGGATCACCATCGCCAACGCGGGCCATCCGCCACCGGTCCTGCTGCATCTGGGCGGCCGGGCCGAGGTGCTGCGCGTGCCGCCGGGCGCCCCCATCGGCGTGGGTGGGGTGGACTTCGAGGCGGTCGAGCTGGACGCGCCCGCCGGTGCCACGCTGCTGCTCTACACGGACGGCCTGGTCGAGTCCCGGCTCAGGGACGTCTGGACCGGGATAGAGCAGCTGCGCGAGAAGCTCGCCGCCACCGCGCAGCTCACCGGACCCGACCATTCGCCGCCGCTGGAAGCCCTCTGCGACGAGGTGCTCGACATGCTCGGTCCCGGCGACCGGGACGACGACATCGCGCTGCTCGCCGCCCGCTTCGACGGGATCGCGCCGAGTGACGTGGCGTACTGGTACCTGGAGCCGGAGGACGCGGCCCCCGGGCGGGCCCGGCGTCTCGCGCGCCGCGCGCTGTCCCGCTGGGGCATGGAGGACCTGAGCGACTCCGTGGAACTGCTGGTCAGCGAGGTGGTGACGAACGCCGTGCGCTACGCGTCACGCCCCGTGACGCTGCGGCTGCTGCGGACGGACGTGCTGCGCTGCGAGGTCGGCGACGACGTGCCGCAGCTGCCGAGGCTGCGGCAGGCGCGCGCCACGGACGAGGACGGACGCGGTCTCTACCTGGTCAACAAGCTGGCCAGACGCTGGGGTGCGACCCGGCTGAGCACCGGAAAAGTGGTCTGGTTCGAGTTGGGCCGGGGCTGACGGGGTACCCGACCGGCCACACCCCGGAGCGGCCCCGTACGGGTTCCGGAACCGGACCAGAGCTGGACCGTGTCCAGAAGTTGCCGACATCCCGTCGGCGGAGTTGACTGCTGGGGTGGACGAAGCGACCTAAACACCCTCTTCTCCGACGGGAGGACGCTCGTGACGCAGGCACCCCAGAAGGTTCCGTACACCACGGACAACGTCGGGATTCCGGTGGAGAGCGACGAACACTCGCTGACCGTCGGACCCGATGGCCCGATCCTGCTCCAGGACCACTACCTCATCGAGAAGATGGCCCAGTTCAACCGGGAGCGGGTTCCCGAGCGTGTGGTGCACGCCAAGGGCAGTGGCGCGTACGGATTCTTCGAAGTAACGAATGACGTCAGCCAGTTCACCAAGGCCGACCTGTTCCAGCCGGGCAAGCGCACCGAGATGCTGGCGCGGTTCTCCACCGTCGCCGGCGAGCAGGGCTCACCCGACACCTGGCGCGACCCGCGCGGTTTCGCGCTGAAGTTCTACACCGAGCACGGCAACTACGACATGGTGGGCAACAACACGCCGGTCTTCTTCGTCCGTGACACGATCAAGTTCCAGGACTTCATCCGCTCGCAGAAGCGCAGCCCCGTGACCGGGCTGCGCGACAACGACATGCAGTGGGACTTCTGGACCCTCTCCCCCGAGTCCGCTCACCAGGTGACGTGGCTCATGGGCGACCGGGGCATCCCGAAGACCTACCGCCACATGAACGGGTACAGCTCGCACACCTACATGTGGATCAACGCCGCCGGTGAGCGGTTCTGGGTCAAGTACCACTTCAAGACCGATCAGGGGATCGAGTTCCTCACCCAGTCCGAGGCCGACGAGCTGGCCGGGACGGACGCGGACAAGCACCGCCGGGACCTGTTCGAGTCGATCAAGTCCGGGAACGCGCCGACCTGGAGCCTGAAGGTCCAGATCATGCCGTTCGAGGACGCGGCGGACTACCGCTTCAACCCCTTCGACCTGACCAAGGTCTGGCCGCACGCGGACTACCCGCTGATCGACGTCGGCCGGATGACGCTGGACAGGAATCCGGAGGACTACTTCATCCATATCGAGCAGGCCGCCTTCGAGCCGTCCAACCTGGTGCCGGGCATCGGCCCCTCGCCGGACAAGATGCTGCTGGGCCGGCTGTTCTCGTACCCGGACACCCACCGGTACCGGATCGGCCCGAACTACACCCAGCTGCCGCCGAACCGGCCGCACTCCCCGGTCAACTCGTACGCAAAGGACGGGCCGATGCGGTACGAGCCGTCGAACGCGGCCCGGCCGTACGCGCCCAACTCCTACGGCGGGCCCGCGGCCGACTTCTCCCGCTTCGGCGACCCGGCGAGCTGGCAGACCGCCGGTGAGCTGGTGCGCGAGGCGTACAAGCTGCACCGCGAGGACGACGACTGGGGCCAGGCCGGCACGATGGTCCGCCAGGTCCTCGACGCGGCGGCCCGCGACCGTCTCGTGTCGAACGTCACCGGCCATCTGAAGGCCGGCGTCTCCCGCCCGGTCCTGGACCGCGCGGTGCAGTACTGGCGCAACGTCGACAAGGAGATCGGCGACCGGATCGCCAAGGAGGTCAACGGCGGCTGAGCCGTCCGGACACGCAGGAGGGGCGCCCGGTGTGCACCGGGCGCCCCTCCTCGCACGTCCCGCTCCGCCCTACTGCTGCTGGTCGTCCGGCTCGAACGGGCCCGTCGAGTCCCCGTCGGTCGGGGTCTGGCTCGGGGTGAGCGGTGGCGTCGTCGTCGGCGCGACGGGCGACTCGGACGTCTCGGTCGGGGGGCTGCTGGTCTTCGGCGGCCGGGTAGTCGGCTTCTGGGTGGTCGGCGTCTCCGACGGCGTCTCGCTCTGCGTCCGGCTGGGCGTGTCGCTCGGTGTCGGCTCCATCGCCGCGCCCTGGGTGGTGTCCAGGTCGAAGGCGGTGACCCTGCCCATCGCGTTGAAGGTGTAGGCGGCCCAGATCTGGGCGGGGAAGCCACCGCCGTTGACACGGCCGCCGCCCGCGGCGCCCTTCAACGACACCTGGGTACCCTGCTTGACCTTCTTGCCGGCGGAGTCCTTGCGGTCCTTGGGCACCTCTCCGAACAGGCCGACCGAGGTGACCAGGTTCGGTGTGTAACCGGTGAACCAGGCCGACTTGTTGTTGTCGGACGTACCCGTCTTGCCCGCGACCTGCTGTCCGTTGCGGTCGGACGCCTGGGCCACCGACACCTGGGCCGTACCGTCGTTGACCACGCCGGTGAGCACCGAGGTGACCGTGTCGGCCGCCTCCGGGGTGACGACCTGGTCCCCGATCGGGTCCGCGAAACGGACGGTGCGGTCCTTGTGCTCGGCCTTGGCCACGACGGCCGGGGTGACCTTGCGTCCATGGTTGTCGAGGGTGGCGTAGGCGCCCGCCATCTCCAGCGGGCTCGCGCCCATGGAACCGAGCGTCTGCGCCGGCACCGGCTGCAGCTTCTCCGTGTGCATCCCGAGATCGCCCGCGACCTTGAGGACCTTGTCCATGCCGACGTCGACGCCCATCTGCGCGAAGACGGAGTTGATGGACTTGTTCATCGCGGTCTGGACGGAGACGGGCCCATAGCTCTGGTCGTCCTCGTTGGGCGGCGCGAAGGGGATGGTGCTGCCCTTGACGGGCCGCCCGCTCGTACCGTCGTACATCGTGTCGGCCGTGATGTCCTGGCCGTCCTGCGTCTTGGCCCCCTGCTCCAGGGCCGCGGCGAAGATCAGCGGCTTGAAGGTGGACGCGGGCTGGTAGTCCCGGCGGGTCGCGTTGTTGACGTAGTGCTTGAAGTAGTCCTCGCCGCCGTACATCGCGACGACCTTGCCCGTCTTCGGGTCGACGGACGCGGCGCCCGCCTCGACGTCACCGTCGACCCGCCGCTTCTTCCCGTCCAGCTTGCTGCTCAGCTTGGTCTTGACGGCGACTTCCAGCTGGGTCTGCTTCTTCTTGTCGATGTTGAGGGTGATCGTCCAGCCGCCCGCGTCGACGATCGCCTTGGCGTCCTCGTAGCTTCCGGCCGAACCCTGGCTGACGAGCTGGTCGGCCAGGGCGTTGTTGGCCGCGTCCACGAGGTAGCCGGTCTGGCCCTCCATGCCGGGGACGCCCTTGGGGTCCTGCGGCACCGGGAACTTCATGGTCTGGCGCTTGGCCGCGTCCAGCCATCCCTCCTCGACCATGTTGTCGAGGGTGTAGTTCCAGCGGGCGGTGACCAGCCGCCTGCCGGTGGCGGTGGCGACCCCCCAGTCGTACTGGCTCGGGGCCTGCAGCAGCGAGGCGAGGTAGGCGCCCTGCTCGACCGTGAGGTCGCTCGCGTCCTTGCCGTAGTACGCCTGCGCCGCCGCCTGGATGCCGTACGAGTTGCGGCCGTAGTAGCTGGTGTTGATGTAGCCGGCGAGGACGTCGTCCTTGGACTGCTGACGGTCCACCTTCAGCGCGATGACCAGTTCCTTCAGCTTGCGCGTGACGGTCTGGTCCTGGCTGAGGTAGTAGTTCTTGACGTACTGCTGGGTGATCGTCGAACCGCCCTGCTTGCCCTTGCCCGACAGGGTGTTGAGCAGACCGCGGGCGGTGCCCCGCAGGTCGACGCCGGAGTCCTTGTAGAAGGACTTGTTCTCGGCGGCGACGAAGGTCAGCTGGACCGGCTTGGGCACCTTGTCCAGGCCCACGATCTCGCGGTTGACCTTGCCGGTACGGGCCAGGGTGGAACCGTCGCTGTACTTGTAGACGTTGCTCTGCTGCCGCGCCGCCGCGTTGCCCTGAGGTATGGACACGACCATGTAGAGCACGAGGAAGGCGCCCATGCCGAGCAGGCAGAAGCCCAGGAACGTGCCGAGGATCGTCTTCCAGTTCAGGATCCTGCGTATGCCGCTGCGGCGGGGCTTGGTCCCGGAGGAGCCCCCGGCCGCGGCGCGACGGCCACCGCGCTGCCGCGCTCGTCTCTCGTCCGCTCGTCCCATGGCTCCGTCCGCTCCGCTTCGGTCTCGGGTCGCGCTCTCTTGTACGCGCGTCCTGCCGGGTTCACTCACACGGCCGGTGCCGTGTTCGTTCTGGTGCCGTACACAGGTTCGCCGCTGAGGTCAGCTCAGCAAACTAACACCACGTGCCGGGACAAAGCGTCGCCGATGGGTACTTCCTCGGACGTGACAATCAGCACGCAACGCGCATGAGTCCCACCAGATCCGACGTACGAGAGGAGTGGAAGGTTGCCGCACGGGGTAAAGTGCTATCACTTAGATAACTTCCCGCTAGGTCACCAGAGACGGGGGCGCACCATGTCCGAGCACGGTTCCGGGCACGACTCGACGAACGATCCGGCGAACGGCTCCACGCACGATTCCGGCCACGGCGCCACCACCGGCCCCGCACCCGCCGGCCCCGCCGCCGGAGCACCGGCGATACCCGCCCCCCGCGTGCGGGAGTTCGCCGCGCACAGCATCGGCGGCGGGCTCGCCCTGCTGCTCGGACTGGTCGGACTGCTGCTCGGGGCCGCGATGATCGTGGCCGCCACCGCGGTCACCGCGACCGGCGGCAAGGCCGCGCTGATCGTCGGCGGCATCCTTGTCGGCCTCGCCGCGTTCATCGCGATGTGCGGCCTGAACACGGTGGCGCCGGGCGAGGCGCGGGTCGTCCAGCTCTTCGGGCGGTACCGGGGGACGATCCGCCAGGACGGTCTGCGCTGGGTGAACCCCTTCACCTCCCGCGTGAAGATCTCGACCCGGGTGCGCAACCACGAGACCGCGGTCCTCAAGGTCAACGACGCCTACGGCAACCCGATCGAGCTCGCGGCGGTCGTGGTCTGGCGGGTCGAGGACACCGCGCAGGCCAGCTTCGAGGTCGACGACTTCCTGGAGTTCGTCGCCACCCAGACCGAGGCGGCCGTCCGGCACATCGCGATCGAGTACCCCTACGACGCCCACGACGAGGAGGGCCTCTCGCTGCGCGGCAACGCCGAGGAGATCACCGAGAAGCTCGCCGTCGAACTGCGCGCGCGGGTGGACGCGGCCGGCGTCTCCATCATCGAGTCGCGCTTCACGCATCTCGCGTACGCTCCCGAGATCGCCTCCGCGATGCTCCAGCGGCAGCAGGCCGGCGCGGTCGTGGCGGCACGGCGGCAGATCGTCGACGGCGCGGTCGGGATGGTCGAGGCGGCGGTCGCCCGGATCACCGAGCGGGACATCGTGGAGCTGGATCCGGAGCGGAAGGCGGCGATGGTGTCGAATCTGATGGTGGTGCTGTGCGGAGACCGGACACCCCAGCCGGTCCTGAACGCGGGGTCCCTCTACCAGTGACGGAGCCATCCGGCGAGGACGGGGCGCCGCGGCGGCGGCCGCAGCAGCGCAAGCAGGTGCTGTTGCGGCTGGATCCGCTCGTGTACGAGGCGTTGGCCCGGTGGGCGGGGGACGAACTGCGTTCCGCCAACGCGCAGATCGAGTTCCTGCTGCGCAGGGCGCTGTCCGAGGCGGGGCGGTTGCCGGGGGGCGCGGGGCCGATCCCCCGACGGGGGCGGCCCCCGACGACCGACCGTCCGGAGCCGTGACCGGGCGCCGCCCTCGCCTCCGGCTCCGCTCCCGGGCCAGGGGCTCCGCCCCCGGACCCCCGTATCGCCCGAAGGGCTCGTCCTCAAGCGCCGGACGGGCTGAAGATGCGCGCCCGCGCCGAAGAGGCCACGTGGCCACCACCCTTTCAGCGCCGGCCGACACCATCAGCCCGTCCGGCGCTTGAGGACGAGGCCGTCCAGGCCGATGCGAGGGTCTGGGGGCGGAGCCCCCAGCGACGGGAGCGGACGGGCGCCGGCCCGGTGACAGAACCGTGACAATGCCTCCTGACCTGGACACCGTCGCTCCCCGCCACGACCTATGCGCGGCATGTATACGCGGGGTGTATACCCCGTGTGTAGAGTGCTCCGCATGTCCATCGGTCACACCCTCCTCGGACTCCTGGAGTCCGGCCCCCGCCACGGCTACGACCTCAAGCGGGCCTTCGACGAGAAGTTCGGTCACGACCGGCCGCTGCACTACGGCCAGGTCTACTCGACGATGTCGCGACTGCTGAAGAACGGCCTCGTGGAGGTCGACGGGATAGAGGCGGGCGGCGGCCCCGACCGCAAGCGGTACGCGATCACCGACGCCGGTGTCACCGACGTGCAGCAGTGGCTCGCCACGCCCGAGAAGCCCGAGCCGTACCTCCAGTCGACCTTGTACACCAAGGTCGTCCTCGCCCTCCTCACCGGACGCGACGCCGCCGACGTCCTCGACACCCAGCGCTCGGAACACCTGCGCATGATGCGCATCCTGACCGACCGCAAGCGCCACGGCGACCTCGCCGACCAGCTGATCTGCGACCACGCGCTCTTCCACCTCGAGGCCGACCTGCGGTGGCTGGAACTCACCGCCGCCCGCCTCGACAGACTCCGTGAGGCGGTGACGACCCGATGACCCCTCCCCCCGGCTCCCTGCTGACCGCGTCGGAACTCCGTAAGAGCTACGGCCCCACCACGGCGCTGGACGGCGCCGAGTTCTCGATCCATCCCGGTGAGGTCGTCGCCGTGATGGGCCCCTCCGGCTCCGGCAAGTCCACGCTGCTGCACTGCCTCGCCGGCATCGTGCCGCCCGACTCCGGCTCGATCATGTACGCCGGACAGGAGATGGCCACCATGAACGACGCGCAGCGCAGCGCCCTGCGCCGCAGCGATTTCGGCTTCGTCTTCCAGTTCGGCCAGCTCGTGCCCGAACTGACCTGTGTCGAGAACGTCGCCCTGCCGCTGCGCCTGAACGGCACCGGCCGCAAGGAGGCCGAACGCACCGCCCTCACCTGGATGGAGCGCCTGGAGGTCGACGACCTCGGGGCCAAGCGCCCCGGCGAGGTCTCCGGCGGCCAGGGCCAGCGTGTGGCCGTGGCCCGCTCCCTGGTCACCGGCCCGCGCGTGCTGTTCGCGGACGAACCGACCGGCGCGCTCGACTCGCTCAACGGCGAGCGCGTGATGGAGCTGCTGACCGAGGCCGCCCGCTCCACCAACGCCGCCGTCGTCCTGGTCACCCACGAGGCGCGGGTGGCCGCCTACTCGGACCGCGAGATCGTCGTACGTGACGGCAAGTCCCGTGACATGGAGCGCGTCATATGAACGTGCGCCAGTGGTACCGGGACCTGGCCATGGGCGCCAGGTTCGCCTTCGTCGGCGGACGCGAGGGCTGGACCCGGGTCCTGCTGACGGCCGTCGGCGTCGGCCTCGGCGTGGCGCTGCTGCTCCTGACCACCGCGATACCCAACGCCCTGTCGGTCCGGCACGACCGCGAGCGGGCCCGTACGGACATCCACTACACCGAGTCCCACAAGACCAGGGCAGGCAACACCGTCCTGGTCGCGAACGCCGACACCACCTACCGCGAGAAGGACGTCCGGGGCCGGGAACTGGAGCCCGAGGGGGCCCGGGCCCCGCTGCCGCCGGGCCTGGACAGGTTCCCCGCCCCCGGCGAGATGGTGGTCTCCCCCGCGCTGAAGAAGCTGCTCGCCTCGGACGAGGGGAAGCTCCTGCGGGAGCGCCTGCCGGACCGCGTCACCGCCACCATCGGCGAGAGCGGTCTCATCGGCTCGGCCGAACTCGCCTTCTACCGGGGCGGCAAGGGGCTGGAGTCGCATGTGGACACCCCCGGCGTGACCCGTATCGACCGGTTCGGTGAACCGGACCAGTCCTCCGGCGAACCGCTCGACCCCGTCCTGCTCATGCTCGTCCTCGTCGTCTTCGTCGTGCTGCTGATGCCGGTCGGTGTCTTCATCGCGGCGGCCGTACGGTTCGGCGGCGAGCGGCGCGACCGACGGCTCGCGGCGCTGCGGCTGGTCGGCTCCGACAGCCGGATGACCCGGCGGATCGCCGCCGGCGAAGCGCTCTCGGGCGCCGTGCTGGGACTGGTCTTCGGCACCGTCTTCTTCCTGATCGGCCGACGGCTCGCGGGCTCCGTCGAGGTCCTCGACATCAGCGTGTTCCCGAGCTACATGAACCCCTCGCCCGTGCTCGCCGTGCTGGTCGCGGTCGCGGTCCCGGCCGCGGCGGTGCTCGTCACCCTGCTCGCGCTGCGCGGGGTGGTCATCGAGCCGCTCGGTGTGGTGCGTACGGCGCGGCCCGCGCGGCGCCGCCTGTGGTGGCGGCTGCTGCTGCCCCTGGGCGGACTGGCGATGCTCTACCCGATGGTCGGGAAGGGGCACTCCAACGGGAACTTCAACCAGTACCTGGTGACCGGCGGCGTCGTCCTGCTGCTCGTCGGCGTGACCGCGCTGCTGCCCTGGGTCGTCGAGGCCGTCGTGGCCCGGCTCGGCTCCGGACCGGTCGCCTGGCAGCTCGCCGTGCGCCGACTCCAGCTGAGCAGCGGCACGGCGGCCCGCATGGTCAACGGCATTGCGGTGGCGGTGGCCGGGGCGATCGCGCTGCAGCTGCTGTTCGCCGGCGTGCAGAGCTCGTACACGAGGGAGACCCACAAGGACGTCTCCCGGGCGCAGATGCAGGTGCGCGTGCCGAGCGGGACTCCGCTCGAACCGGCCGCCCGCAGCTTCCGCGAGACCAAGGGCGTACGCCAGGTCTCGGCGTTCTCCGAGGGCTACGCCGGGGACCGCCGGAAGGATCCCGAGCACTCGGCCCAGATCACCGTCGGGGACTGCGCCTACCTGCGCGAGGTGGCCACACTGCCCTCGTGCCACGAGGGAGACGTCTTCGCCGTGCGGGGCGGCGAGTACGACACGGACACCCCGAAGATGGACAAGCCCGGCCGGACGCTCTACATCGATCCCTCGTACGGAGATCTGCCCAGCGCGGAAGTCGCCTGGACCCTCCCCGGTGGCCTCCGGCACGCCGTGTCGCGCACCGACCCGACCGGTGTGAAGCGGGGCGGCTTCCTGATCACGCCGAGCGCGCTGCCCGCCAAGGCCCTGTCCGTCGTCGAGGGCCAGCTCTATCTGAAGCTCGACGAATCGGTGCCGGACGTACGCGAGTTCGTACGGAACACGGCGGCGACCGTCTCACCGCTCTCGGAGCCGATGGTGTGGGCGGCCAGCGAGCAGTCCCGGAAGTTCACCTCCATCCGCACCGGCCTGTTCGGGGGCGCGACCTGCGTGCTCTTCCTGATCGGGGCGAGCCTTCTGGTGTCCCAGCTGGAGCAGTTGCGCGAGCGTAAGAAGCTCCTGTCGGCCCTGGTCGCCTTCGGCACCCGGCGCCGCACCCTGAGCCTCTCGGTGCTGTGGCAGACCGCGATCCCGATCGCGCTCGGCCTGCTGCTCGCCTCGGCGGTCGGTCTGACCCTGGGCGTGGTCCTGCTGAAGATGACCGCCACGGCGGTGAGCGTGGACTGGTGGAGTGTGCTGTCCATGACCGGCATCGGCGCGGGAGTGGTCGTCGCCGTGACGCTGCTCAGCCTGCCGGCCCTGCTGCGGCTGATGCGCCCGGACGGCCTGCGCACGGAGTGATGACGCGCCGGTGACGTCGGGGAGCCGTACGGGAAGGGGAACCGTACGGCTCCCCCGTCCTGCACCCCCTACCGGTCGCGGGACCGGCGCCGGTCAGAGGATCCGTACGGGCAGCGGCCGCAGTGCTTCCCTGAGCGCCGCGGCCAGTTCCTCGTACTCGGCCCCGCGGGCCGCTCCCCCGCGCATCACCAGCGCGATCCGCCGGGTCGGCGCCGGGTCCGCGAAGTACCCGGTGAGGAGCTGGTCGCTGCGGGTCGTCTCGACCCTGACGGCCGTGCGCGGCAGCAGGGTCACCCCGAGTCCGCCGGCGACGAGCTGCACGAGGGTGGACAGCCCCGCGGCGGTGGTGGTGACGGGAGCTTCCGCGCGCCCTGCCTCCCGGCAGATGTCCAGGGCCTGGTCGCGCAGACAGTGCCCCTCGTCGAGCAGCAGCAGGTTGAGCTCCCGCAGGGCGTCACGAGAGATGCCCTGCCGTCCGCCCAGCTCGTGGTCCAGCGGCGTCACCAGCACGAAGTCCTCGTCGAACAGCGGCAGTTCGACCACTCCGGGCATGCCGAGCGGGACCGCGAGGAGCAACAGGTCGAGCCTGCCGACGGCCAGCCCCTCCAGCAGGCTGGCCGTCTGCTCCTCGTGGACCTGGAGGTCGAGGTCCGGGTAGCGGTCGTGGACCAGCCCGATGACCGTGGGCAGGAGGTAGGGCGCGACGGTCGGGATGACGCCCAGCCGCAGCGCTCCGGTGAACGGCGCGCGCACTGCCTCGGCCTCCTCCAGGAGGGCGCCGACCTCGTCCAGTACGGCCCTGGCGCGTACGGCGAGACGCTCGCCCGCCGGGGAGAGCAGCACCTTGCGGGTCGTACGCTCCAGCAGCGTCACCCCGAGCGTCTCCTCCAGGGCGGAGACCGCGCCCGACAGGGCGGGCTGGCTCATGCCGATCGCGGCGGCCGCGTCCCGGAAGTGCAGGTGTTCGGCGACGGCGGCGAAGGCGCGCAACTGGGCGAGGGTGGGCTGCCGGCGCCCGTTCCCCTTGGGGAGCCCCGCACCCTTGCCGCTCGCTCTGCCGCCGACGGGGCTCACCATGGCGGCCGCCTCTCACTCATCGTCACTGATAGTTGCACCCGATCAACGCGACAGAGTGTATCAATTTCCCTAATCAATGCAGCGTGTGCCACGATCGGCACCGTCCAACCCAAGGGAAAGGTCCTCAAAAGGGGCGTTTCCTCGCTGCAAGGAGAGTTCGTGCTCACTGTCGGTGACAAGTTCCCCCAGTTCGATCTGACCGCCTGTGTCTCGCTGGAGAAGGGTCAGGAGTTCCAGCAGATCGACCACAAGACCTACGAGGGTCAGTGGAAGGTCATCTTCGCGTGGCCCAAGGACTTCACCTTCGTGTGCCCGACCGAGATCGCCGCCTTCGGCAAGCTGAACGACGAGTTCGCCGACCGCGACGCCCAGGTGCTCGGCTTCTCCGGCGACTCCGAGTTCGTGCACCACGCCTGGCGCAAGGACCACGACGACCTGCGTGACCTGCCCTTCCCGATGATGGCCGACTCGAAGCACGAGCTCATGCGGGACCTCGGCATCGAGGGCGAGGACGGCTTCGCCAAGCGCGCCGTGTTCATCGTCGACCAGAACAACGAGATCCAGTTCTCCATGGTGACCGCCGGCTCCGTCGGCCGTAACCCGAAGGAGGTCCTGCGGGTCCTGGACGCCCTCCAGACGGACGAGCTGTGCCCGTGCAACTGGACCAAGGGCGAGAACACCCTCGACCCGGTGGCGCTCCTGGCGGGTGAGTGACCCTCCATGTCCCTCGACGAACTGAAGTCCGCCGTACCGGACTACGCGAAGGACCTGCGCCTCAACCTGGGCTCCGTCATCGGCAACTCCGACCTTCCGCAGCAGCAGCTGTGGGGGACGGTGCTGGCGTGCGCGATCGCCTCCCGTTCGCCGCGGGTGCTGCGTGAGCTGGAGCCGGAGGCGAAGGCGAACCTGTCGCCCGAGGCGTACACGGCCGCCAAGTCGGCCGCCGCGGTCATGGCGATGAACAACGTCTTCTACCGCACGCGGCACCTGCTGTCGGACCCCGAGTACGGCACCCTGCGGGCCGGGCTGCGGATGAACGTCATCGGCAACCCCGGTGTCGAGAAGGTCGACTTCGAGCTGTGGTCGCTGGCCGTGTCCGCGGTCAACGGGTGCGGGCAGTGCCTCGACTCGCACGAGCAGGTGCTCCGCAAGGCGGGGGTCGACCGGGAGACGATCCAGGAGGCGTTCAAGATCGCCGCGGTGGTGCAGGCGGTCGGGACGACGCTGGACGCCGAGGCCGTTCTCGCGCAGTAGCCCCACCGTCGAAGGCCCCGTTCACCTCCCCGGTGGGCGGGGCCTTCGCCGTCGGGCCCCCGGGTCGGCCTGGACGGCCTCGTCCTCGAACGCCGGACGGGCTGAGTGATTTCAAGCCCGTCCGGCGCTTGAGGACGAGCCCTTCGGGCGAAGGCGGGGGTCCAGGGGGCGCAGCGCCCCTGGCGGGGTCCGGGGCGCAGCCCCCGGGTCAGGGCGAGGGCGGCGGCTGTTCCGACGCCGTGGCACCCCGCGGTCCCGGCGCGTACCGCTGCGCCGGCTCCCGCGCGTACGACCGCAGATACCCGACCACCGTGTTGGTGACCGCCACCAGCGGCACCGCCACCACCGCGCCCCCGATCCCCGCGACCAGCCCGCCCGCCGCGACGGACAGCACGACCGCCAGCGGATGCACCCGCACCGCCCGGCCGAGGATGAACGGCTGCAGGATGTGGCCCTCGATCTGCTGCACGGCGAGCACCACGAGCAGCGTCATCAGCGCGGTGAACACTCCCTGCGTCACCACCGCGACCACGACGGCCAGCGCCCCGGACACCACCGCGCCGACCAGTGGGATGAACGCGAAGAGGAAGATGAAGACGGCCAGCGGAACGGCCATCGGGACGTCCAGGAAGTAGATTCCGAGGCCGATGAAGATGGCGTCGATCAGAGCCACTATCACCGTGCCGCGCACGTACGCCGTCAGGGTCCGCCACGCTCGCGGCCCCGCTCCCGCCACTCCCGGCCGTGCCGCCGCGGGCACCAGCTTGAGCGTCCACTCCCAGATCCGCTTGCCGTCGTAGAGCAGGAACAGCGTCGAGAACATCGTGAGGAGGATGCCGGTCAGCGCCTCCACGATGACCGTGACCCCTTCGAGCCCCGCCGACGTGATCTGGTCGGTGTTCGCGCCGATCGCGTCCCGCAGGTTCTTCGCGATCTCGTTGATCTGTTTGTCCGTCACATGGAACGGGCTGTTGAGGAGCCACTTGCGCAACTCGTCGATGCCGTCCTGGATCTGGTCCGACAGGTTGTCGATGTTCTCCTGGACCTGCCAGACCACGAACCAGCCGACCAGCCCCATGATGACGAAGCCGAGGATCGCGGTCAGCGCGGTGGCGAGCCCTCTCGGGAACCCGGCACGCTTGAGGCGCGCCACGGTCGGCTGGAGCAGCGCGGTGATGAGCAGCGCCGCCACGAAGGCGAGGACGACCAGTTGCACGGCGCTGATGACACGCATCAGCACCCACAGGGTGCCGGCGAGGACGAGCAGTCGCCAGCCGGCCTCGGCCGCGACCCGCACGCCCCACGGCACGGCCATGGCGGGATCGGGGCGGGCCGCCCGCTCGTACACCTGGTCGACCGGAGCCGTGGTCACGGTCCCGGCCTGCGCCGCGTCCACGGACGCGGCCGAAGCGGTGGCGGGCGGGGGCGGGTCCGCGGCGTCCGGAGCGGTCGTCCGGGTGCGGCCCGGGTCGTCCGGGCCGGGGTCACCGGTGTGGCGGGCGACGGTGCCGGCGGATTCCTCCGCGTCCCGTACGGGCCGGGTGCGGAAGGTGTCGTCGACGTCGAGCGCGCCCGAGGACTCCTTCTCCACCTCGGCACGGCGTTCGTCCAACCGTTCCCCGAGCTCGGTCAGTCCGGCGCCGAGCCGGCCGAGCCACCCTGGCACTCGCGACATGATCGGTCCTCTTCCCCCGCTCCGCCCCACCACTCCCCCCTGGAGTCGTCGGCTCCGACCGTACATGGCCGAAGCCCCTCACCGTAGGACGGGGAGGGGCTCCGGAAGGTTGAGCGGCCGGGATGCGGCGTGCGGCTCAGTACCAGCTGTTGGCCTGCCAGAAGGACCAGGCCTCGCAGGGGCTGCCGTAGCGGCTGTCCATGTAGTTGAGGCCCCACTTGATCTGGGTCATCGGGTTCGTCTGCCAGTCGGAACCGACGGACGACATCTTCGAGCCGGGCAGGGCCTGGAAGAGACCGTACGCACCGGAAGAGGCGTTGACCGCGCGGTAGTTCCAGCTGGACTCGTGGTTCACGATGTTGCTGAAGCACTGGAACTGTCCGCTGGGGACCATCGAAGCGGCCATCGCCTGGATCTGCGCGGTGGTGTACGAGGCCTGGACCGAGAAGGTGGAGGCGTCACGCGCCGCGGAACGGCTGGCGGCCTCCTTGGCCTCCTTGCGCTCCTTGGCTTCCTTCTCCGCCTTTTCGGCAGCCTTCTGCTTGGCGACGGCGTCCTTGGCCGCCTGCAGACGGGCGGCCTCCTCCGCGTCCTTCTTGGCGCTCGCGTCCGCGGCGATGGCCTGTGCGTCGGCCTGCTGCGTCAGGGACGCGGTCTGCACCTGGGCCTGCTGACCCGCAGGTATGTCCGCGAGGAGGGTCGAGTCGCTCGCCGTTGCCTCGGCGTCGTTCGACGGCTGTCCAGTGCTGCCCGAGGCAACACCGGTAACGGCACCGACGGCGGTGACCGCGGTGGCCGAAGCCACTGCGAATCCCCGGACCGAAATCCGGCTCACACGGTTTCCTTCCAGCATCGCCCGCTTAGGTGACCCTCGCGGACGCAATCTTGCCCCTGGCGCTGGCCTCCGCACTGCATGGTCACGGGAGGCGCGGGCCCGGTGGGCAACTCCCGCTCGGGGAGCGCCGCATGGTGCGCGGGCGGCATACGACGGCTCTATGGAGTTCTGAGGTTCCTGTGATTCCGTACCGCTGGGGGTACAGGTGTGTCGTATGCGGGGCCTGACAGGACTGAGACTCTGCCGCAACCGGACGCGTCGAGGCAATTCTCAGTTGCGTGTGAAAGCTCACACCCCGTTTGCCCCAGTGGTTTTACGGAAACGGGCGCGCACGCCGACGCCGCCCGGCTAGGCTCTTCGCCTTCCGCCGGACGGCGTCAACTACCGTGTATCCGCCACCCTTCGACCACGTGCGGTCAGGAAGGGACAGGCGGCGCCAGGTGCGGTCAGATCTGTCCGTCCTCCAGCATTTCGGTCACGAGCGCCGCGATCTGGGACCGCTCGGAGCGGTTCAGCGTGACGTGCGCGAAGAGCGGGTGGCCCTTCAACTTCTCGACGACGGCGACCACTCCGTCGTACCGGCCCACGCGCAGGTTGTCCCGTTGTGCCACGTCATGGGTGAGAACCACCCGGGAATTGGCACCGATCCGGGACAACACGGTGAGCAGCACGTTCCGTTCCAGCGACTGGGCCTCGTCCACGATCACGAAGGCGTCGTGCAGCGAGCGGCCACGGATGTGCGTGAGCGGCAGGACCTCCAGCATGCCGCGCGCGGTGACCTCCTCGATGACCTCCCGCGAGGTGACCGCCGACAGGGTGTCGAAGACCGCCTGCGCCCAGGGGCTCATCTTCTCGGACTCGGAACCGGGCAGATACCCGAGCTCCTGCCCGCCCACCGCGTACAGCGGCCGGAAGACCATCACCTTCTGGTGCTGGCGCCGCTCCAGGACGGCTTCCAGACCCGCGCAGAGCGCGAGCGCGGACTTGCCGGTGCCGGCCCGGCCGCCCATCGACACGATCCCGACGTCGGGGTCGAGCAGCACGTCGAGCGCGATGCGCTGCTCGGCGCTGCGGCCCTTGATGCCGAAGGCCTCCCGATCGCCGCGCACCAGGCGGACGTTGCCCTCGGCCGTGACCCGGCCGAGGGCCTTGCCACGCTCCGACTGGATCGTCAGACCGGTGTGCACCGGCAGGTCGGACGCCTCGGGGACGTAGACGTGTCCCTCCTCGAAGAGAAGGTCCACCTGCTCGCCCGACAGGGTCAGTTCGGACATTCCGGTCCAGCCGGAGGAGCCCGTGATGGCCAGTTCCGCGCGGTACTCCTCGGCGAGGAGACCGACGGACGAGGCCTTGATCCTGAGCGGCAGATCCTTCGATACGACAGTGACGTCGTACCCCTCGGCCTGCAGGTTGCGGGCGACCGCGAGGATGCGGGAGTCGTTGTCCCCCAGGCGGTACCCGCTGGGCAGGACGCTGGGGTCCGAGTGGTTGAGCTCGACACGTACGGTCCCGCCCAGCTCCCCGATCGGGATGGGGGCGTCGAGGCGGCCGAACCGCACCCGGAACTCGTCGAGCAGGCGCAGGGCCTGCCGGGCGAAGTAGCCGAGCTCGGGATGGTGCCTCTTGGCCTCCAGCTCCGTGACCACGACGATCGGCAGCACGACCTCGTGCTCGTCGAAGCGGCTCAGGGCGTTGGGATCGGCCAGCAGGACGCTGGTGTCGAGAACATAGGTGCGCCGGTCTGGCATACGACGCTTTGTGCTGGTCACCACGGAAGGACGTACCCCCTCGGATGAGGTCGGGGAGCGACGAAGGAGATCTGGACCGGTCGACGGCCACGCTGCGCGGGCCGGGGACCGGCCCTCCTCTTCGTCCGTGCTGTGACCGCACGGTCGGGCTGGTGCAAAGGGCCTCCCGGGCGGACGGCCCCGTGCCGTCCGCTGAGATACGACACCCGTGGTTCGGGCGTCGACCTGCATGGCTTATGCCCTCGAACGCGCACGGCCATGCAAGAGCATGTGACCACGCGTGCGTTAACTCCGGATGACGTGCGCCCCTCGCGGCCTCCCGGCCGGGCCCGTGGATCAGCCGCCGTAGCGGCGGTGTCGCGCCGCGTAGTCACGCAGTGCGCGCAGGAAATCGACCTTGCGGAAGGCCGGCCAGAAGACTTCGCAGAAGTAGTACTCCGAATGGGCGGTCTGCCAGAGCATGAATCCGGACAGACGCTGTTCGCCGCTGGTGCGGATCACCAGATCCGGATCGGGCTGGGCACTCGTGTACAGGTGCTTGCCGATGAGGTCGACGTCCACGGAGTCGGCGACGTCGGTGAGCGAGGCGCCCTTGTCCGCCGCGTCGAGGAGCATCGAGCGGACCGCGTCGGCGATCTCCTGGCGTCCCCCGTAGCCGATGGCGACGTTGACCAGTATCCCGTCGACGTGCGCGGTGGCCTCCTCGGCCTCCTTGAGGGCCGTCTGCATCGGGGACGGCAGCAGGTCCGGGGTGCCCACGTGGTGCACGCGCCAGCGGCCGTCGGCCGCCAGGGTGCGCACCACGCCCTCGATGATGCCCAGCAGCGGGACGAGCTCGTCCGCGGGGCGGTCGAAGTTGTCGGTCGACAGCAGCCAGAGCGTGACGACCTCGACGTCCGTCTCGGAGCACCAGCCGAGGAACTCCTCGATCTTGTCGGCTCCGGCCCGGTGACCCTGGGCGGCGGTGTTGCCGGCCGCCTTCGCCCAGCGCCGGTTGCCGTCCATGATGACCCCGATGTGCTTGGGCACCTGGTCGTGGTCGAGGTGGCCCTCCACCCTGCGCGTATAGAACCTGAGCAGCAGACGGCGCAGGTTGTCCCGCAGGTTCACGTGTAGTCAGCCCCTCCGTGCGGATCGGTCCGGCGCACCCGAGCGGCCTCGCCCGGCGCGACCCCTGTCCCGATGGCGGTCCCCGGGGGCGAAGCCTACCCCCGGCCATGTCCCGGCGAAGTCCACCCCCCACGGCCCCCGCGGGCCCCGGGCCGGCCTCCGACGGGCCTCCCCCGACGGTCCCCGGCACCCTGGCATAGGTTCGTACCCATGAACGACCTGCCTCTTCACCGCGCCTCCACGCAGCGGTACGACTCGATGGAATACCGGCGCACCGGGCACAGCGGTCTCAAGCTGCCGGCCGTGTCGCTCGGCCTCTGGCACAACTTCGGCGACGACCGCTCGCTGGACTCGCAGCGCGCGATCCTGCGTCGCGCCTTCGACCTCGGCGTGACCCACTTCGACCTCGCGAACAACTACGGCCCGCCGCCCGGCTCCGCGGAGCTCAACTTCGGCAAGCTCCTCAAGCAGGACTTCGCGCCGTACCGGGACGAGCTGGTGCTCTCCACCAAGGCCGGATATCTGATGCACCCCGGCCCGTACGGCGAGTGGGGCTCCCGCAAGTACCTGCTGTCCTCCCTGGACGCCTCGCTGCGCCGGATGGGCGTCGACTACGTCGACATCTTCTATTCGCACCGCTTCGATCCGGACACCCCGCTGGAGGAGACGATGGGCGCGCTCGCGTCCGCCGTCCAGCAGGGCAAGGCGCTGTACGTCGGCGTCTCCTCGTACAGCAGCGAGCAGACCGCGGAGGCGGCCCGGATCCTCACCTCAATGGGTGTACGGCCGCTCATCCATCAGCCCTCGTACTCGATGATCAACCGCTGGACCGAGGACGACGGCCTGCTCGACACGCTGGAGGCGGCCGGCATGGGCTGCATCTCCTTCGTGCCGCTCGCCCAGGGTCTGCTGACGGGCAAGTACCTCCAGGGCATCCCGGAGGGCTCGCGGGCCACGCAGGGCAAGTCGCTTGACCCGCAGCTGCTGAGCGACGAGGTGCTGCGCCGGCTGAAGGGGCTGAACGCCATCGCGGCCCGCCGCGGCCAGTCCCTGGCCCAGCTCGCGCTCACCTGGGTGCTGCGGGACCCGCGGATGACCTCCGCCCTCATCGGGGCGTCCAGCGTGGCGCAGCTGGAGGAGAACGTGGCCGCGCTCGACGGCCCGGCGCTCACGGACGAGGAACTGAAGGAGATCGACACCTTCGCGGTGTCGACGCCGGGGACGAACATCTGGGCCGGACGGCAGTGAGTCACCGCCCCCGTGCTCCCGAGGTCAGGGGGCGCACGGGGGCGCAGACACCGGCCCGGTGGGCCGTCGCGTCGGGGCACAAAAAAACGGGCCGGTCCGTGGGGGGGAGACGGACCGGCCCGAGGGGGGGTTTCCACCATAACCCTTCGTAAGTGATGCTGCGTGCATCGGCGTGCCACAACTACCCTCCGCAACCGATCGGCGACGGCGCGGTGAGCGCGGAATCCCTCATTCAGGGCGTGATCTTGGCTGGATCACAGCGGATTCCAAGGGAATCGGCGGCTATTCGGGTGAATCCACAGGCAATCAGAGGGATCCATGGGGTCCGCACCTGCCGGCGCCCGCCGCGTCGCCCCGAGGGCGCGTACTCCGGGAGAGTGACGCGCTTCCGTGTCGCCCGCTTGACGACGGCGCTACCTTCGCCGTCATGGTCATGTTCACCACGGAACGGACGTCCGCACCCGTGCCGCTGGAACTCGCCGAGTCGGCGCGGGCCCGGCGCCGCGGTCTGCTCGGACGGGACGGGATCGAGGGTGCGCTGCTGCTCGGTCCGGCGAGCGCGGTGCACACCCTGGGCATGCGCTTCCCGATCGACGTCGCCTATCTGGACCGGGGCCTGCGGGTCCTGGCGGTGCGGAGGATGCGGCCGGGGCGGCTGGGGCTTCCCCGACCGCGTTCCCGGTACGTGCTGGAGGCGGAGGCCGGGGCGATGGAGCGGTGGGGCGTACGGCGCGGGGCGCAGGTGACGCTGCACGGCCGGTGACACGGCACCGGACGATGGCGCGCGGCACCGCGCGGTCCCCTCCACCGCGCGGTGCCACAGACACGCGCGGCTTTGCTCACGCGAATTACCTTGGTCCGAACTTACGTGAGGCGATCAACGAGAGCGAGTCGCTCCCGATAACGATGTGGACACCGCGCGGACCGCCCCGCCGTCCGGAGGAGCGCTTTCCGCTCGACGGCCCGCGTCAGGGCGTTTTCGGTCAATCTTCCGGGCATGCGCCGATCATCCCGTTCGCGCGGCGGGGAGGGCGGTGCCGGGCGTGCCGCCGGACCGCCCCTTCCGCGCTGCCGTACCTCCGGCTTCTACGGCCGCGGCTTCCGTGCCTCGACCAGGAGGCGGGTGCTGTGCGCGACGAAGGGTCCCTCCGCCTCGATCCGCTCGTGCAGCGACCGGAGTTGGGGCAGGTACCGGTCGACGGTGAAGCCCGGGACCATCCAGATCACCTTGCGCAGGAAGTGCACGACGGCCCCGATGTCGAAGAACTCGACGCGCAGCCGCTCCGCGCGCAGGTCCACGACGTCGAGTCCGGCGGCCGCCGCGTCGGCGCGGGCCCGGTCGGGGTGCCGGGCGTTGCGGACCGAGTCGGGCTGCCGTCCGACGAAGTGCTCGACCAGTTCGACGACGCTCGCGGGCCCGATCTGCTGGGAGAAGTACCTGCCGCCGGGGCTCAGGACACGGGCGATCTCGGTCCAGTGGGCGCGGACCGGATGCCGGCTGGTGACCAGGTCGAAGGCACCGTCGGCGAAGGGCAGCGGCGCGTCCTCGGGTGCGGCGACGACCACGACACCGCGGGGCCGCAACAGGGTGGTCGCCTTGACCATGTTCGGCGGCCAGCCCTCGGTGGCCGCCATGACCGGGGGCAACCGGGGTGCGGAGGCGAGGACTTCGCCGCCGCCGGTCTGGATGTCGAGGGCGGCGACGGCCCCCGCCAGCCGCTCCCCCATCGCCCGCGCGTATCCCCAGGAGGGCCGCTGCTCGGTGGCGCGGCCCTCGAACCAGGAGAAGTCCCAGCCCTCGACGGACACGGACGCGGCCTCGGCGACGAGATCCTCGAAGGTGCGCGGAACGGTACGGGTCATGAGGTGATCCTCCCAACGGCCGCGCGACGAAGCCAGCGGATTTCCGCCGGGCGGCCGGCGGGCCCCACCGCACGGCCGGGCGGCGGGGGCGATGTCCGTGGCCGCTGCTACGTTCCGGCCATGACGACGAGGACCGGGGCCCGGCACGTGCCCTACACGGGCGGCGAGAAGGAAAGTCTGCACGCGAGTCTCGACCGGCACCGGGACGCTGTGCTCTGGAAGCTGGAAGGACTCGACGACGAGCAGCTGAGGCGGGTGATGACACCGTCCGGCACGAATCTGCTGGGCCTGGTGAAGCATCTCGCCTCCGTCGAGTACGGCTGGTTCTGCTCGACCTTCGGGCGGTCGACGGAGCCGCTCTGGTTCGACCCTGCCTCCGAGGAGGACATGAGCGCGGGTCAGGGCGAGGCGACGGAACGGATCGTGGAGTTCTACGGCCGCGCTCGCGCCGCCGCCGACCGTACGATCGCCGAACTCTCCCTCGACGACGTGGGCACGGCGTGGAACGGCACGACGGTCTCGCTGCGGTGGGTCCTCATCCGCATGGTCGAGGAGACGGCCCGGCACGCGGGGCACCTGGACATCGTGCGGGAGCTGATCGACGGGAGCACGGGCGGTCACCGTCCGGGCTGAGACGGAGCCCGCCGCCCCGGCCGGGCGGCGGGGGCGGTCAGTTCCGACCGGGTGACGCCTCCCCACTCGCGGGCCCGGTGGTCTCCGGGAGGACGAGCAGGGCGTGTTCGTCCTCGCCGTGGCGCACGGTGCCGGAGTGCCGGAAGCCGTGCTGCTCCAGCAGGCGTACCGACGCGGTGTTGCCGGTGAAGGGGTCGGCGTGCAGCGGACGGTTCCGTTCGACGGCGAGGAAGAGGCCGAGGGCTCTGCCTCCGATGCCACGGCCCCAGTACGGGCGGCCCAGCCAGTAGCCGACGAACCGCCGGTCGTCCTCCCACCAGGCGACGATGCTGCCCGCCACCTCGCCGTCCACGACGACGGTGCGCACCAGACAGGTCGCGTCGCCGAGGACCCGCTCCTTCCAGTGGCGCATGAAGGCGTCCCGCGGGCGCGGCGTGAACCGCGAGCGCCGCAGGGCCTCGGGCTCGTGCTCGTACGCGAGGAAGGCCTCCAGATCGGCTTCCACGACGTCCCGCAACCGCACGCTGTCCTCTGTCATACCCGCGAGTCTGGCACCCGGCACTGACAACGGGTCCGCCGTCCGGCAGAGGCCCGCGCTACGGGACGAGCGCCCGTACCTCCTCGGCCGCGAACCGCACGAACCCCTCGGGATCGGGTTCGTCGCCCGTGGGCTGGAGGATCACCGCGTCCGCTCCGGCCTCGGCGAGCCGCCGTACGGCCGCGGCGACCGCGTCCGCGTCCCCCGCGACGCCGAGATCCGGCACCGAACCCAGGCCCTCCGCCTCGAACTCGGCCCTGATCCGGGCCTCGGCGCCGGGGCCGGTGGCGGCGAGCAGGTACACGACGACGCGGTGCGGGTCGCTGCGGCCGGCGGACGCGCGCCCCTCGTCGATGAGCCGGCGCGCGTGCCGTACGCCGTCCGGCGAGGTGGACGAGGTGAGGACGGTGCCGTCGGCGGCCTCCCCGGAGAGCCGGAGCGTACGGGGTCCGGAAGCGCCGGCGAGAACGGGCACGGGGGCGGCGGGCGGCCAGTCGAGGGCGACGTCCTCCAGGGTGACGTAGCGCCCGTGTGTGGTGAGGCGTTCGCCCCGGAGCAGCGCGCGCAGGGCGTCGAGGTGCTCGCGCAGAAGCGTCAGCGGGGACCCGGGCCGCACCCCGACCTGCCCCATCCACTCCTGTACGCCGTGCCCGACGCCGAGGACCGCGCGGCCCGGGAACATCCGGTGCAGGGTCGCTGCCTCCATCGCGACGAGCGCCACGTTGCGCAGGGGGACCGGCAGCAGGCCGACGCCGACGCGCAGGCGCTCGGTCCAGGCGAGCGCGGCGGCGGCCGCCGAGATCCCGCCCTCCCGGAAGCAGTCCTCCCACAACCACAGCTCCTCCAGCCCGACGTCGTCCGCGAGCCGGGCGATGCCGCGGAGGCGTTCGGGCGGCAACTGGGGCCGCAGGACGGCGCCGAGGGTGGTCATGGGGTCTCCGTATCGGGAGGCGATGGTGCCGGGCGGCCGGATTCAGGACTCGCAGGGAAGCGACTTGCGGTAGGCCTCGGAGAACGGGTCGAGGAAGCGCTGGAGTTTCTTGCTCATGTCTCCGTCGGCGTGCACCAGCCGGGCCTCGATGGAGAAACGCTCCGCCTTGTACGTGGTGTTCTTGCAGTCGATCACGGTGAACGCCTCGTCGTCCCAGAGCGCGAAGCGCCCCCCGTCGGCCGGGCGCAGGTTGAAGGAGTGGCTTTTCTCCGCGGCCTGTTCCGCGGTGGTTCCGGCGGGTTGCCAGTTGCCCTGGATCGAGAGCTCGGTATCGCCGTCGACGACCACATCGCAGTACGGGCGTGGCACCGCGCCGGACGCCTGAGACTTGACGACCTTCAGCTTGTCGCCACCCGGCAGCAGGTCCTTGGTGAGTTCTGGTTTCGCGGGAACACCGCACAGCTCGTCCGGGACCGAGTAGGCCCTGTCGTCACCGCCTGAGCAACCGGCGAGCGTCAGCAGGGCAAGTGCGCCGAGCACACCGACGGCTTTGTGTCTGATCACGATGCGTCTCCCGCGCTTTCCATCGTGGCGCCGGCGGTGTGGCCGTCGTCCGCGCCGTTCGCCGCCGAGTTCTTGAGGTCGTTGATGGTGTCGGCGGTGAAGCCACTGTTGCGAGTGGCAGCGCCGACAGCCGTCCTCGCCGAGTCCATCACCGCCGAGCGCCCTTCGTGGTAGGTGCGCGTCGCGTCCCCTTCGGCCTGGTCCGAGGAGTCCTTCTCGATGCTCTTCATGATGGATTCCTGGATGTCCTCGGAAGCCCACTCCAGTGGAGCCCCGAGGATCGGCACGCGTTCAGCAGCCTTGTCGACTCCCATGCCGAGGAGACGATCCGCCCACTTCTGCTTCTCGGCGGCGGCTTCGTTGAACTCCTTGTCCGATGCGGTGTGGTAGTCGAGCACGGCGTCGGCCCGCGATTCACTCATGACGCCCGCGACGATTCCACCCGCGCGCGTGGCGTTCCGCAGCCGCTCGGCATCCGAGACGGACGAGTCGCTGTCGCCGTTGATCACGTCGTTCACGACATCCGCCGTGTAGGCCTGCTGAGCGCTGGTGATGGACGCGTAGGCACCCGGGTCCTGCCCGACTTCCGCGAGGAACCGGTGCGCGGCCAACGAGTTCAGCTGAGCCGGTTCACCGAACGTCGTGAACTGGTCCCCGCCTCCGGCCAGAGCGCTCTGGAAGTCCCCCATGTACTCGGCGGTGATGTCCCCGAGGCTTCCTCGCATGGCGTAGAGGGGGCCCGACTCCTCGTCGATGTCCCCGTTCTCGTTGTGCCGGATGAGCGCCGGGTCGTTGCCGAACTTCTCGACGATGTCGTTGACGAGTTGCGCGCGCTCCGGAGTGTGCCGGATCGCGTCCGCGGTGTCGTCGCTGTCGTAGGGGCGTCCCGTCGTCGCCGATTCGAGGGCGTGGCCGAGGGCCTCAGGGCCGTAGCCGAGTGCCGTCTTCGTCTTGTCCTCGTCTGCGAGGATGTTGGTGTCGTTCGTGTCGACGGTCCAATCGAAGTCCTTGTCCGTGAAGACATCCAGGTACGACTTGAAGTCGACCTTGCCGTCCTTCTTGACCGTGCCGTCCTCGTTGTACGCGGTGGGCGGGTCCGTGAAGAACTTCTCCGACGCCTCGGGGCTGTGACCGAGCGCCTCGAGGACGCTGTTGAGCGGGTCGTTGCCGGTGCCGAGCCGGCCGGAGGGGTTGAAGCCGTAGATGTCCTCGCTGCCCATGGGCTTGTTGTTCAGGAAGCGGTACGGGTCTTCCTTGTGGAGCTGGGTGATGTGCTCCGCGATCGGGTTGATGAAGCGCGCGTCGTAGTTCCCGTAGCGCAGGAGCCCGCCGAGGACCTGGTACCCGTACGGCTTGTTCCACTGGCCCTGCTGCCAGCCGATCTCCTGTGTGCCGAGGCGGCGGAAGTCGGAGCCCCAGCTCGCCGGCAGATGGTGCGCGGTGTCCGGGTCGGTGGCGTTGGCCAGTGCGAAGCCCATGTTCTTCTGGAGGTCCCGGACACCGTCCAGGCGTACCTTCGACGCGTGCGCGTCGGTGCCGTCGATGGACATCTCGGCGTAGAACTGGAGCGTCTTCTCCGGTCCGCCGAGCCCCTGGTAGAACTCGGTGGCGAACTCGCCGTCCTTCTCACGTCCGTTGAAGCGGATCAGCCGGTTGAGTTCGGCCAGCTCCTGGTCGGTCATCTTGTCGCCCTTGTGGGCGAGTTCCAGCGCGCGTTCGGCCTGGGCGTCGTTCAGGGACTCGTACGCGCTGTGGCCGGCGTTGTGCGGATCGCTGCCGTGGCTCTTGCGCAGGGCGCGGGCCACCGACGCGTCGATCTCCGCGGCGTGGGCGAGGAGTCCGTTGATACGGCCCTCCAACTCCTGCCGGGCGTCCAGCTGTTCCTGGGTCCGTTCGTCCGTGTCGCCCCGGACGTGCGGGAAGAAGCAGCGGACCTTGCCGTCGCCGATGTCCTCGACGCGGATACCGAGACCGGGCGCGTCCGCCTGGACCGCGGTCCTGATCTGCTTCTGGAGGGCGGCGAGTTCCGTGTGGGCGTCGTCGAGGACCTGGTAGATGCTGTTCGCCTCGGTGTGGAGGTCGGCTATCTCCTTGGCCGCCTTGGCCACGAACTCCCGGGTGACCGTGGCGTTCACCCCGGCCCAGCGGGCGGCGTCGGACTTGGCCTGCATGCCCTTGCGGGCGTTCTCCGCCTGGGTCTTGAGTCCGTCGACGGTGTTCTTCCAGTCCGTGACGGCGGTGGAGAGCCGGCCCAGGTCGACCTCGACGAGATCCGTGAACGTGAGAGCCATCCGACGCCCCTACTTGAAGTACTTGTCGAGTTCGGACACGGACTCGGCCGAGCCGTCGCGGCCCCGCAGCACGGCCCCGATCTCGGCGTCCTGCTCCGCGTGCAGCTTCTTGCTGAAGTCGAGATGGTTGGAGATGTGTGCGCACGCCTGGAGCACCGACTTGGCCTGGGAGGTCCACACCTCGACCGTCAGCTCCAGGGCGGCGCCCGTCTCGAAGCCGTGCGCCTTCAGGGCGGCCGCCGACTGCATGGTCGAGCCGGCGCCCGCCTTGTCCGCGCCCGCGCCCGCGATGTCCGTCGTCCTGTGCAGCTCTCCGTAGAGGACGAACGCCTCGTGGCCGACCGCGCCCAGGTCGTCCTGGTTCACCACCAGGTCGGCACCGCCACCACCGCCCGGATCGGCGGGCACCTGGTTCAGCCGCATGTGCGTCGTGCTCCGCCGGGCCGCGTCGGCCTTCAGCTTCTCCCACTCGTCCCAGGCCATGCGACCAGTGCCCTCCCGCGATCCCTACGGTCCCCGTGGTCCCTCTGGTGCGGCAGCCGGGCGCGGCTCTCGAACGCCCGTGCCCTTACCGCGTCCTTACCGTAGCAATGCTGCCGTGAGCGCCGATCACTCGAAGGGCACCTCACATCAATGCTTCACACTTGCCCGCCGGTGTCTCGCTCGTACCTCAGGAGCACGACCCCGTTGCCGAAGGTGCGGGTCCCGGTGAGCCGGAGCGCGGTCAGGGTGTCCGTCTTCGGGAACAGGGGTGTGCCGCCGCCGATCAGCACCGGATGGACGTAGATCCGCAGCTCGTCGACCAGGTCGTGCCGCAGGAACGTGGCGGCCAGGTCGGCGCCGCCCAGTCCGAGGTCCCCGCCGGGCTCCTCCTTGAGCGCGCGGACCTCCTCCGGCACGACCTCCCGGACCACCGTGGTGTTCCAGTCGGACCGTTCGAGTGACCGTGAGTACACGAACTTCGGGATGTCCCGCCAGATCCTCGCGAACTCGGCCTCGGTGGGGGTGGCGGCGGGGTCCTGGTCGGCGGTCGGCCAGTACGCGGCCATCAGTTCGTGCGTCACCCGGCCGTCCAGCAGCGCGCCGAAGCGGCTGATCTCCTCGTTGAAGTGCTGGTGCAACTCCTCGTCGACCCGGTGCCAGCCGATCTCGCGGTCGGGTCCCTCGATGTACCCGTCGAGGGACACCGACATCATCAGCACGATCTTCCTCATGGCAGCACGCTCTCAGCTCTGGGTCCCCGACGAGGTACCGCTCGACGCGCCGCGCGGGAAGGTCACCTCGACGCGGCGGTTCTTCCGGCGGCCCTGTTCCGAGGTGTTGTCGGCGATCGGGTAGTCCTCGCTGTAGCCGCGCACCTCGAAGGTGACGTCCGTCGAACCGAGCGCGGCCGCGAGTTCGTCGTGGACTATCTCCGCGCGCTTCTTGGAGAGGGTGAGGCCGTGGGCGTACGAGCCGAGGTTGTCGGTGAAGCCGAAGACCCTGACCGTCGTCGCCTTCTGCGCCTTGATCTCGTTCGCGATCGCGTCGATACGGGCGCGGGCGTCCGGGTTCAGCTTCGAGCTGTCCTTGGGGAAGAGGACCTCGGCCTGGAGCGCGAACGTCACGTCCGAGTTGGTGTCCTCACGCCGCTCCTCCCCTCCGAGGTCCTCCACCACCGACTTGATGTCCAGCACCTTGGCGGGGGCGAGGGTGGCGCCGTCGGCGAGTTTGAGACCGGGGCTGGTCGCGTCCACCTCGGGTGGCGGCGACGTGGTGACGCTGCCCGGCGGCACGCTGGGGTCGGTGCCGTCGGCGTACGCGGGACCGGGGAGACCGAGGGCGACCAGGACGGCGAGCGCGGTCAGTGTCGTCGCGACGGGTCGGGGCGAGAGGGCCATGACTACTCGCCCTCGGAGATCTTGATGGAGGCGGGGGGCATGGAGCCGACCTGGAAATCGACATCGTCACTGCCTGCGGGCGGTGCGGGGAACTGAACGAACCATTCGGCAGACTGACCGGCCTCGACGCCCCCTCCCTCGAACTTCGTGCAGAGACAACGCCCCTGGGTGTCCCGGAGGACCAGGTACTTCTTCTTGCCCTTGCTGTCGACCAGCGCCGCACCGGCCAAAGACGCGCCGTTACCGCTCAGTTCACGCTCGTCGCCGCGCCAGTTCGAGGCGATCCAGAACTGGCCGCCCCCGTTGGTCACCTTTCCGTTGACGGTCACGAAGTCACCCTGGTCACGAACCGCCGACGTGATGGTGAGCGTGATGTCACCGCCCTTCACCTCGGCGAGTGCCGGTGCGCTTTCCGGCGCCTTGGCGGACGGCGTATCACCGTGGCTGCCACTCGTCGCGGAGGCCGACGTCGACGATGAGCCCTTGTCGGACTTACCGTCGCCTCCGCCTCCGCAGCCGGCCACCGTGAGGAGCAGCCCAGTCGTGATCGCCACCGCGCTCAGCGCCCTGCGGCCCATCATGGTGTGCCGAAAGTCCATCGGTACGGCTTCCTCTCACTCGGCCAGATGCACGGAGAACAGCACGGACGCGTCCGGAAGGTCGACCGGATCGAAATCTCCGGGGTCGATGTTCACGATGTCGCCGTCACAGTTCAGCTCGACGGGCTTTTTCGGATCTGCCGCCGGATCGAAATCACAGCGCGGCTGGATGACGGCGACGGCGTGCGCCCTGGCGCGCCGGCTCTCCGTCCCGGGGATGATCGACGCCCCGACCGTGTACGTGGTCTCGATGTCGACCCGATATCCGGGATAACCGTCCACATCGGTGGGTTGGGCGCCGCCTTGGACGGTCGAGCGGTTCTCTGCGGCCAACTGTTGAGCCGCGGCCGTGGCCCCCGTGCCCTCCGGGGACCGCACGCCGTCGAGCCAGTCGAGCCAGTCGTCCTGTCGGCCGATGACCGAACCGAGCTTGTCCGTCAGCTCGTCACGCGCGTCCTGTGCCGCCGCCAACGCAGCAGCGTCCGCCGCGGTTTGAGCTCCATTGCGGACGGACGCTGCCTGGGCGAACACGAAGAAGGCGAACGCGGCGAAGAGCAGAGCCCCCGTGAGCCAGATGTAGATGGGGAGCGTCTGCCCTTGGTCACCGCGGAAGGAGCAGCTCAGCCGCCCGTCACCTGGGTGACGGCGTTGCGGATCGCACCCGAGATCAATCCGTCCAGACCGATCTGGTCGATCAGCGTGAAGATCCCCGCGATAATGATCATCAGCCCCGCGTACTCCACGAACCCCGCTCCCGCGTCCCGTCGTTCGCCCCGCATTCGAGAGACGACAGTCCGCTTCCAGCTGTCGAACTTGCCCATCGTCACTGTCCTCCCGCGCGACATCAAAGCCAACTCGGGCACCGTACGTGAGAACCCGCCTACTCCGAGTGGGCCCAGGGGCCCAACTTCCGTGCGCCGCGGTCACCGGCTCCACCCCTCACGTGCCGTTCCGAGCCAGTGGGCGATCGCCTCGCTGCGCGAGGAACTGTGCAGCTTCGCGAAGATGCGGTTGATGTGGTTCTTGACGGTCTTCTCACTGATGAAGCAGGCGGCGGCGATCTGACGGTTGCTCATGCCGGCGGCGATGAGGTCCATCACCTCCACCTCCCTCGCACTCAGGTCGAAGTCGAGCCGGTCGGGCACACGACGGCGGAGCCTCGCCCCATGGTCGGGGAGAGCCTTCGACGACTGTCCCACAAACGATTGCATCTGCGAAGAGATTTCGTTCGGTTCGTACGAAACACCGAGCGAATCCGGGACAGTGCGCGGCCGGCGCCCCACCTCCCGCACCGCGGTGAGCAGTTCGGGGGTCGTGAACTCGCCGTGGACGAGGTAGGCGACCGCTCCCCGGCGCGACGCCTCGGCCACGACCTCGGGTTCGCGGCTGTACGTCAGCATCATCACGGGGGCGAGCCGGGCCAGGTGCGGCAGGGCGGTGAGCCCGTCCGTGCCGGGCATGCGGACGTCGAGGAGGACGACGTCCGGCGGATGGGCGGCCGCCGCGGTCACGGCGTCCTCGCCGTTCGCGGCCTGCGCGACGACCTCGATGTCCGGATGGCCGCCGAGCAGCGCGGCCAGTCCGGCCCGGACGACGGGGTTGTCGTCGGCCACCAGTACACGGAGGGGCGGGCCGATGAGTGCCTGGTCAGGCATGTGCGGCCTCCTCTTGGGGGGTGTGGGGAGGAAGGGGGGCGAGAGGAAGGGTCAGACGGACCTCCGCTCCTCCTCGCTCGGAGCGGTTCAGGTCGACGCGGCCCCCCAGGGAGGCGGCGCGTTCCGCCATGCCGAGCAGCCCGAAGTGGCCGGTTCTGGTCAGGTCGCCGAGAGTGGCGCCGGGAGGAGGCCCCACCCCGTCGTCCCGCACCCGTACCGTGAACTCGTCTTCCCGGGTGTTCAGTTCGACGTCGACCGTCACCGTGTTCGCGTGTGCGTGCCGGTAGGCGTTCTCCAGTGCCTCGGAGACGATCGCCAGGACGTGGCGGGCCGTCGCGTGCGGCAGGACCGGCTGCTCGCCGCGGTGGCGGAGCTCCGCGGCGAGGTGCGTGCGGGCCTTGAACTCGGCCACCCGGTGGGCGAGTTCGGGCAGCACGTCCGTCTCGGGAGTGGTGAGGTCCGTACGGCGGCGCAGGTCCGAGAGCAGTTCGCGGGACTCCGCCGCCGCCCTGCGGGCCGCCCCGGCGACGGTTGTCGCCTGCCGCCCCAGCGTGGCCGGGTCCGCGCCGTCCGCCGAGGCCGAGACGGCCAGGGCTTCCGCCGCCAGGGCCAGTCCGTGCAGGGTCTTCGCCACCGAGTCGTGCATCTCGCGTGCCAGCCGCGCCCGTTCGGACTCGACGGCCTCGGCGACGGCGAGCCGGGAGGTCGCCTCGGACAGTGCCTGGCTCGCCGTGCCGAAGCGGAACATCAGGTTGCGCAGGGTGACGCCGATGATGCCCGCGCCGACACAGAATCCGGCGATCAAAAAGGTGTTGGCGCCCGCTCCCGGATGGTGCTGCCAGGCCCGGTAGACCGTCACCAGGACGATCAGCTGCAGCCCCGTGAAGACGCCCGAGCCGCGCCAGCCGTAGAGCAGGCCCGCCAGCAGCGGGGTGCAGACCGTCGCGTAGGCGAGCGGCGACGCGGGGGACGCCGTCAGGAGGAGCACGGCACCGAAGGCCAGGTCCACGGCCATCAGGGTGGGGTGGGCGAGGAGGCGGGGGCCGAAGCGGTCCCAGTCCCTGAGCATGGCGTACGAGCCCATGACGCCGAGGACGGCGGCGGCCAGGACCGCGTAGCGCGACAGGCCGTCGGTCGCGTTCGTCATCGCGAAGGGCGCGCCGATCGCGATGGCGGCGAGGCGGACGGCGAAGGCCTGGCGGCACAGCGCTTGCAGAGCGTTGAGCTGGAGGCGGACGCTGCCGGGGGCGGGGACGTCGTCGGCCAGATAGCCCGGGCCCGCGTCACCCGCCCAGCCGGCCGCAGCGGGCCGGGGGGCCTCCCGCCGCCGTGACGGGTGCTGTCCGTGCGACCCGGGCTCGGCGGCCGGTGTGGCGGCCCGCGGGGGCCGCCCCGCCCCGTCCGCTCCGACGGTCCGCGGACGGCCGGCGGCGCTCACGGCGTGCTCGGGCGCCCACGGCCGGACCAGTCGCGACAGCCGGGGCAGCCGGGGCCACAGTCGGGCCGGCACGGCCCATACGGGGCCCGGACCGGCGGACGGTCGGCCCGCCGACGACCACAGCCGGCCCGGTGAGGCCCACCGCCGGCTCCGGGAGGCCGTCGGGCGGCCTCCGCCGGTGCGCGGCCCGGGCAGTCGGGGCGTGGCGGGCGGCAGCCAGGGCGGCGGTGTGCGACGGGCGTTCATCAGCGGCCCAGGATCGAGCCGAAGTTCGTGCCCGACCCGAGGAACATTCCCGTGGCGATCAGGATCATCGTCGCCGGCAGCATGAAGACGAGGGTGACCATCGTGGCCTTGGGGATGGTCTTGGCCGCGCGGCGGCGGGCGTTCTGGGCGTCCGTGCGGCGCATGTCCGTGGCCAGCTGGATCAGGGTCTCGGCGATCGGGGAGCCGAGTTCCTCGCCCTGCTGCAGCGCCGACACGAACTGGGCGACCTGTTCGGAGGAGTTGCGCCGGCGGAGTTCGTCGAAGGCCTGGCGGCGGCTGACGCCCATGTCCATCTGCCGCAGTGTGATGCGCAGTTCGTCCGCCCACGGACCCTCGTACTTCTCCGCGACCCGGTCCAGGGCCTGGCGGAAGCCGAGCCCCGCCGAGACCACGACGGCCAGGACGTCGAGGAAGTCGGGAAGGATGCGGTCGATGGCCTCCTTGCGTTCGCGGACGGCCTGCCAGATGAGGGCGTCGGCGGCGACCAGGCCGAAGGCCAGCGCGAGCACGGCGAACAGGAGGCGGCCGTTGGAGAGGAAGATCAGGCCCAGCAGGACACCGAAGATCCCGTACACCGCGCGGCGCGCGGCATAGCGGTTGAGGGTCAGACCTCCGGGGTTGCCCGCCATGTCTATGCGCCGGCGTTTGGCGTCGACGCGGCGGGGGCCCATCAGGCGTAGCACCGTGGGCGCGAAGCGCATGCCGAGGCGGTCGACGGCGGAGTCGGCCTTGGAGACACGGGTCCCGCCGACCTCCAGGGCGAGGGCGAGGTCGCTGGGCAGCTTGGCGTCGGCGCGGATCATGCGGATGCCCAGCAGGGCGCCCGCGACGGCGGCGGCCGTCACGAGGGCGAGCAGCAGGGGGAGCAACGTGATCCCTCCTTCCTCAGACTTCGATCTTGCCGAGGCGTCGGATGACGAAGAAGCCGACGGTGTAGAGGCCCAGGGAGATCAGGACCAGGGCCTGGCCGAGACCGGAGCCGGTGACGCGGGCGAGCGCGCCCTCGTTCGAGGAGTTGATCAGGAGCAGGGAGCCGAGGCCGAGCAGCGGGACGGTGAAGGCCGTCGCGTTGACCTCGGAGAGCATCGTGCGGACCTCGCGCCGGGTCTCCTTGCGGTCCTCCAGGGTCTGGGTGAGGTTGCGCAGGGAACTGACGACCGACCCGCCGGCCTTGTTGGCGAGGACCAGGGTGGTGACGAGGACGACCAGCTCGCGGGACGGGAGGCGCTCCGCGAGTTCGCCGAGTGCGTCGTCGATGGTGCGGCCCATCATCAACTGGTCTGCCACGTGCGCTAGTTCCTCACCCGCCGGGTTCTCCAGCTCCTCGGCGGCCATCGCCAGGGCGGTCCGCATGGCGAGGCCGGCGGCGGTCGCGTTGGCGAGGAGGCGCGCCACGTCGGGGAGTTGGGCGATGAAGGCCTCGATGCGCTTCTGCCGTTGCCAGTTGAGGAAGATCGCCGCGCTCCAGACGCCGACCAGGGCGGCGATCGGGCCGAAGAAGGGGGCCAGGACGGAGGCGGCGATCAGCCAGAGCGCGACCACGACCGCGGTGACGTAGACGGCGAACTCGCCTGCGGTCACGTCGAGTCCGGTCGCCGACAGCCGCAGGTGGATCCCGCGGCCGATACGGGTGCGGCGCAGCCGGCGGTCGACGGCGGCGAAGCGGCGTACGCGGCCCGCGGCCGTGCGCAGCGGGCCGCCGCCGGAGAGGCGGTCCACGAGGGCCTGGCGCTGGGCCCGTCCGGAGGCGTACGTGTGCACACCCGCGACGGCGAGGGTGCCGCACAGGACGGTGGCGCCGAGGGCCAGGACGGCGGGGTTGTTCACAGCTCGCTCCTCTCGGTCGTGGGGGTCATCCGATGGCCTGCCGGGTGTCGAGCGCGTCCAGGACCTCGACGACGCCGAAGGCGGGTGGCAGCGGCTCGTTGGCGACGTACAGCTTCTCGGCGACCGGGCGGGGCAGCGGCAGGTGTTCGAACCGGCCGTGGACGACCCGGTCGGGTCCGACGGGCCGGGGGACGAAGCGGGTGACGGGGACGACCCGGAACTGCTCGCGGCCGTGCGAGACCAGCAGGGCGATCTCGGTGATCCGGCGGGAGCCGTCGGCGTGCCGGGCCAGTTGGACGACGACGTCGACGGCCGAGTTGATCTGGTCCTTCAGCGCCTCGAAGGGGATCAGGACCTCGGACATCGAGCCGAGGGTCTGGAGCCGCATGAGCGCGTCCTCGGCGGAGTTCGCGTGGACCGTGGCGAGCGAGCCGTCGTGGCCGGTCGACATGGCCTGGAGCATGTCGAGGGTCTCCCCGCCGCGGACCTCACCGACGATGATGCGGTCGGGGCGCATGCGCAGGGAGTTGCGGACCAGGTCGCGGATGGTGATCTGGCCCTTGCCCTCCACGTTGGGGGGCCGGGACTCCAGGCGGATGACGTGTTCCTGCTGGAGCTGGAGTTCGGCCGAGTCCTCGATGGTGATGATGCGTTCGTGGGACGGGATGAGTCCGGAGAGCGCGTTGAGGAGGGTGGTCTTCCCGCTGCCCGTGCCGCCGCTGACGATCAGGTTGAAGCGGGCGCGTACGAACGCCGCGAGCAGCATCAGCATCTGCTCGTCGAGCGAGCCGAGGCCGATGAGTTCGGGGAGGGTGTAGGCGCGGGGGAAGCGGCGGATGGTGAGGGTGGGTCCGGTGAGGGCGAGCGGCGGGATGATGACGTTGACGCGTTCGCCGGTGGGGAGGCGGGCGTCGACCATGGGGTTGGACTCGTCGACCCGGCGGTTGACCGTGGAGACGATGCGTTCGATGGTCTGCATGAGCTGTTCGGTGGAGGCGAAGCGCAGGGGCAGCTGTTCGACCCGGCCGGAGCGCTCCACGAAGATCGAGTCCGGTCCGTTGACCATGATCTCGGTGATCGACGCGTCGGCGAGCAGGGGTTCGAGGACGCCGAGCCCGAGGGCCTCGTCCACGACCCGGCGGATCAGCTGGGAGCGTTCGGCGGAGGAGAGGACGGGGCCTTCGCGGCTGATGATGTGGCCGAGTACGCGCTCCAGGCGCACCCGGCGTTCGGCCGCCGCCAGGCTCGACATCTCGGCGAGGTCGATCTCCTCGAGGAGCTTGGCGCGGTAGACGGCGACGAGGTGTCCGTCCTCGCGGGCGGGGCCGCTCTCGTCGGGGGTGGCGATTCGGGACCGCAGGCTCATGGGTTCAGCTCCTCCCGGTCGGTCGTGGGTTCAGTCGTCGGTGGGCATGGTGGCGCGGCGGGTGACGGTGTAGGGGCCGAAGAGGGGGATGACCCCGGGGACCCGGACCGTGACGGTGGCCGTGGTGAGGTCGGGGCCGGCCGCGGGCGCGACCCGCGGGTCCAGCCAGCCGCTCACCGCGGCCTGTCCGGCCGCCCCGCCGTCGCCGCCCTGCGAGGCGACCCGGGCGGCGGCCCGGGCGCCGGAGCCGGCCTGGTTGATCCCGTAGCCGATGAGGCCGAGCTGGATGGCGGCCATGCCGATGACCAGGAGGATGGGCAGGAACCCGGCGAACTCCAGCATGGAGACGCCCCGGTCGTCACGGAGGTGCCGCCACGGCCGGAACACCGGCCCCGCCCGCCGCGTCCGTGCTCGCGTCGGCGTCCGCGTGCGTGTCGGCCGAGGTGTCCGTGGGTGTGTCCGCGCCGGTTCCCGAAGGGCCGTCATCCGTCGTCCCCCTCCAGTGCCGCGCCCGCCGTCCCTCTCACGTGCCACCCCGCGTCGAAGCCCGGGAAGAAGAGCGGGACGTCCACGTCGACGGTGGCCCGCATCACCGGGCCCGCCGGAGCGCAGCCGATGCCCGCGTCCTGCCAGGAGCCGGGCAGGTGCCGGGTCCCGGCGGTCCGGCAGGCGCCGCCGACGTCACCGTCGACGGCGTACGCCGCCGTCGCCGCGCGCGCCGCCTCGTCCGCCGCGTTCCCGGCCAGTGAGTACGAGTAGCCGTAGAGCACGCACTGCCACAGGATGGTCATCACCACCAGCAGGATCGGGAACATCCCGGCGAACTCCAGGGTCACCGCTCCCCGGTCGCCGCCTCGCCTGCGCAGCGCAGACGTCCCCCGGTCCGGGGTGGCCCTGCGGCGGCGGCCGCCGCCCCCGCCCTCCTGGGCGACGACCAGGCCCAGTTCCGCCGCCAGCGCCCACAGCGCCTGTTTGACGGTGGAGCGGGAATCCAGGTCCTGGAGGCGGCCCGCGTCCACGACGGACTGGAGCTCCTTGTAGGCGGCGGGCACCGCCGCGCCGGCGACCTTGGTGCCGGTGACGCGCTGGACCAGGGAGGGCGAGATCTCCGTACCGCGGGCGAAGCGGTTGACGACCGTCGTCGTCTCCTCGGCCTTGCGGATCTGGAGACGGTCCCACATGCGGACCATGCGTTTGGCGGCGCGGACGGCGACGACGTCCGGGGTGACGAGGAGCAGCGCCTGGTCGGCCATCTCCACGGCCGCGGCGGTCGCGGAGTTCATCTGGGAGCCGCAGTCGACGATCACGACGTCGTGGCGGGAGCGCAGGGCCGACAGCACCTGGCGGGTGACACGGTCCGTGACCTCCTCGCCGCGTTCGCCCTCGGCGGGGGCGAGGAGCAGGCCGATGCCGCTGTCGTGGAGGTAGACGGCGTCCTGGAGGACCCGCGGGTTGATGTCGCTGATCCCGGCGAGGTCGGCCACCGACCGGCGGAACTGCACGTCCAGGTAGGAGGCGACGTCGCCGGACTGGAGGTCGAGGTCCACGAGGGCCACGTCGCGTCCGGAGGCCTTCGACGCGAGGGCGATCTGGACCGCCGTGACGGTCGTGCCGACGCCGCCCTTCGCCCCGGTGACCGTGAGGACGGTGCCGCCGGGGCCCGTGTAGAGCTCGGGCGTGCCGCTGCCCAGGTGGCGCCGCATGCCGAGCGACCATCCGGCCGCGGCCTGGACGCGCTCGGCGAGCGCGTCGTAGCCGAGCGGCAGGCCGACGATGCCGCGGGCGCCGGAGTCCATGGCGGAGGTGAGCACCCCGGCGCTGGTGTCGGCGGTGATGAGGACGACGCCGACGGCGGGGAAGCGCAGCACCAGGTCGCGGATCAGGTCCAACGCCGCTACGGGGCCGATGCGTTCATGCACGAGGACGACTTCGGGCAGCTCGTCGAGGGACTCCGCCGCGAGCCGGGCGAGGGTGTCGAGGAGCGCGGTGGAGTCGGCGACGGGCGGGGCGGGTTCGGCGTCGGCGAGCTGGCTGAGCAGGGTGGTGAGGGCTCGGGCCGAGTCGATGTCGCCGACGGCCGGGAGGATACGGATGGTCATCGGCACGGCCCCGTGGGCGTGGACCTCATGCGCGGCCTCCTACTTGTCCTGGTCGAGGGTGTACGTACGCTCGCCGGGGGCGACGGTGGTGTCGGAACCGCCCGCGATCAGGGCGAGCCGGACGTGGGTGGCGAAGGACTCGGCGTACGCGACGCGTTGGGCGTCGGCGGTGTCGAGCGCGAAGGTGATGGGGACGGCCTGGGTGGCGGTGCGGCTGCGTTCGGCGGTGGACTGGCCGGGGTCGAGGGCGGTGAGCTTGCCGACGTCGATGACGCGGGCGTTCGCCACGATGACCTTGGACTGGTCCTTCTGCTTGTCGTTCTCGGCCTTGAAGGTGGCGTAGATGTTGACCCGCGCTCCCGGGTCGATCTTCCCGGCCACGCCGGTCGCCGCGTCGATCATGATGGCGATCTCCTGCTGGCCGGCCTCCAGTGCGGGCCGGTCCACGATCATGTCGCTCTGCAGCAGGGAGCCCTTGCGCAGCTGGGTGACGGCGATCTTGCCGCGGATCCGGGAGAGGTCCGTGACGGCCGTGGAGGAGAGCCAGCGTTCGGGCATCGTGACCTTCTGGAACTGGTCGGCCGACAGTTCCTTGTAGGGCGCGATGTCGTCCTTCAGGCGGTACGCCGGGACCTCCGGGCCGACCTTGGAGTTCACGTCACGGATCACCGAGAGCACTCCGGCGAAGGCGCCGAGGGCGCACAGGACCGAGAGGACCAGCAGGATGACGCCGCGGCGCTGGCGTGAGTTCATGACGCGGACAACCTCGATCGTGGGGCGGGGACGGCGGGGTCGAGCGGTCGTGCCTGGTGCTGTTCCGGTGCGGTGGTGGTGCTGTCGGGTGGCGCGGGTGCTGTGGGGTGGCGCGGGTGCTGTCGGGAGTCGCTGGGGGGTCGTGGTGCCACGGAGCCGTGGTGCCGGGATCCGGGGAGACGACGCGCCCGATGTGACCTGTGCGGCTTATGTCATGCCCCGGGGCAGGGCACGCACTGGAGAGGATGCCCGCACGGCGGCGGTCGGAAGCTCCGGTGGCGGTGCCAGCGGTGCGGCGCAGAACCCGCAGCGGTCACCGATGAGTTCGAGTCCGCACCAGTGGCACTCCTCCCGCCGGACGGACGACACGAGTTGGTAGAGCACGGAGACGTCGTACAGGCCCGCGGCGAACTCGGCGAGCTTGGTGGTGCCCCACCAGCGCCCCGACTCCTCGGGCAGCGGCACGGTGGCGACGCTCTGCACACGCCAGGCGGGCGCGAGGGTGGCCGTGACCCAGTCCGAGGGCGGCTGGCCGGCGGCCACCAGCAGCCGGGTGCCGAACTCCGGGCCCGCGATCTCCTCCTGGCCGATCCGCGCGAGCTGGGGCCGCGGTGTGGCCAGTACGGCGAACTGGGCGCCCGGCACCCATGACTTGGCGTGCGACTTCAGGGTCACCGGCACCCGGTCGAGCTTGGCGACCGAGCCGAGGAGGGCACCGGCGTAGATGTAGTGGGCGAGCAGCCGGGCGGCGGAGGCGAGCACCCCCGGACTGAAGTCGCAGACCGACAGCTGCCGCAACTGCTGGGCGAGCAGGGCGAGTCCGAGCGGCGGCAGGTCGACGGCGAGCAGTGCGATCCGGTCGCTCTCCAGGACGGAGCGCACGGTGTGCAGACGGTGGGTCACGGCCGTGTCGACGGAGGCCGGGAGGAGCGCGATCACGTATCCGTGCTGCTCGATGAGCGTGTGCATTCCCGTGAGGGAGGCTTCGAGGGTGTCGAGGGGCTGGACGACCGCCGGCGGGGTCTGCCGGTCGTGCGGCGGCAGCACCAGGTCAGGACTGGTGACGGCTATCGCGGTCGGCACGCTGCACACACCCCGTTCGCCGCGGCGAGGTGGTCAACCACCGCCACGGATCGCCCCTGTTTCGCCATGGACGGCCACAGTCGGCCGCGGATCGTCACTGTGACGTCCTCTTGCATCAGCACCATATCCACGGCATGGCCCGCTCAACACCGAATCAGCCAGATCATCTCACGGAAGGTGCGGGCATGATCAACGGAGAGTGAGGCGCATACGCGACAAGTCACCGCTGTCGCACGGGTGTTGGGATTTCCGGCCGTTCCCCGAGGTCTTGACAACGGGATTGGTCTGGACCAACTTGTATCCCACGGTGGCCGCCGTTCCGTATCCCGGCCGTCCGCCGCCGTCCCTTCCCGGTTCCCCGCTCCCCCAGCTCCCCGGCTCTTCCCAGCTCCCCCCCAACCCTTCCGGCTCACCCCGTTCCCCAGCTCCCCCAGCCCTTCCCGGCTCACCCCGTTCCTCACCTCCCCCCATCCCTCCCCACCTCCCCGGAGGACCCAGTGGACCGCGTCCCACGCATGCCCGCACGGAGATGGGCGGTCGGCCTCGCCACCGCAGTCACCGCCTCCGTCCTCTCCCTCACCGGCCTGGCCGGCCAGGCCCAGGCCGCCGACGTCAACAACGCCAAGAACGGCGGGTACGAGTCGGGCCTGAGCAGCTGGACCTGTTCCGCCGGCAGCGGCACGACGGTGTCCTCGCCCGTGCACGGCGGCTCGGCGGCGCTCAAGGCGACGCCCGCCGGGCAGGACAACGCCCAGTGCACCCAGTCCGTCAAGGTCAAGCCCAACTCGACCTACACACTGAGCGCCTGGGTGCAGGGCGGTTACTCCTACCTCGGGGTGACCGGCACGGGCACCACGGACGTGTCGACCTGGACCCCGGACTCCGCCTCCTGGAAGCAGCTGTCCACCACCTTCACCACCGGTGCGTCGACCAGCTCGGTGACGGTCTACACGCACGGGTGGTACGGCCAGGCCGCGTACTACGCCGACGACCTCTCGGTCTTCGGCCCCGACGGCGGAGGAGGCGGTGACCCGGCCCCCACGGTCCCCGCGACCCCGGCCGGCCTGGCCGTCTCCTCGACCACCTCCTCGTCCGTCTCCCTGACCTGGAACACCGTCTCGGGCGCCACGGGTTACAACGTCTACCGGTCCGGGACCAAGGTGACGGCGGTGACCGGGACCTCGGCGACGGTGACCGGGCTGACAGCGTCCACCTCGTACTCCTTCCAGGTCACGGCGACCAACTCGGCCGGCGAGTCGGCGAAGTCGACGTCGGTCACGGGCACGACGAGCGCGACCTCGGGCGGCGGCGGCACCGGACTGCCGAAGCACGCCGTCACGGGCTACTGGCAGAACTTCAACAACGGCGCGACGGTGCAGAAGATCTCGGCCGTCCAGTCCCAGTACGACATCATCGCGGTGGCCTTCGCGGACGCGACCGGCAGTCCGGGCGCGGTGACCTTCAACCTGGACTCCGCCGGGTTCGGCGGTTACACCGTCGACCAGTTCAAGGCCGACATCAAGGCCAAGCAGGCCGCGGGCAAGAAGGTCGTCATCTCCATCGGCGGCCAGAACGGCACGGTGTCGATCAACGACTCGACATCCGCCGCGAACTTCGCCAACTCCGTCTACTCCCTGATGCAGACGTACGGCTTCGACGGCGTCGACATCGATCTGGAGAACGGCCTCAACGCGACGTACATGACACAGGCCCTGCGGTCGCTCTCGTCCAAGGCGGGCTCGTCCCTGATCATCACGATGGCCCCGCAGACGATCGACATGCAGTCGACCTCGAACTCCTACTTCCAGACGGCCCTGAACATCAAGGACATCCTCACGGTCGTCAACATGCAGTACTACAACAGCGGTTCGATGCTGGGCTGCGACGGCAGGGTGTACTCGCAGGGCTCGGTCGACTTCCTGACCGCCCTCGCCTGCATCCAGCTGGAGGGCGGCCTCGCCCCGTCCCAGGTCGGCCTCGGCCTGCCGGCCTCGACGAGCGGCGCGGGCAGCGGTTACGTCTCCCCGACGGTCGTCAACAACGCCCTGGACTGTCTGACGAAGACCACCAACTGCGGTTCCTTCAGGCCCTCCAGGACCTACCCGGACCTGCGCGGCGCGATGACCTGGTCGACGAACTGGGACGCCTCCGCGGGCAACGCGTGGTCCAACTCGGTGGGCGCTCACGTGCACGCGCTCGGCTGAACCCGCCGGCCCGGTGCGGCCGGCGGGACGGCCCCACGGGGCCGGCCGAAGGGGCGACCTCCCACGAGGTCGCCCCTTCTGGCTTTCCCGGCCCGCTCCGGGCCCGCCCCGCCGGCCGGATTCCGGCCGATTCCGCGCGCCCACCCTTTGTGCAGTCTTGACCCGCTCATGTCATACCTTCACCATGAGCGCCACATCCGCACCCCGCACGTCGCACTGATCCCACCCCCCAGCTCCGTCCCCCCGCATCCGGTCCCCCGGATTCCCGGAGAAACAAGGAGACTTCATGCGACTTCGCACGCGCGGCAGACGGGCCGCCGTCCTCGCCCCACTGCTGGCCCTCGCCCTCGCCGCACCCGTCACCGGATCGGTCACCAGCGCCACCGCGACCGGGGCCAAGGCCCCCGCGCCCTCGGCCGACGACATCCGCCAGTACGAGATCCACCGGAGCACCACCCCGGTGACCCGTACGGCCATCCAGCGCACCGGCGTCACCGTGGACGAGGCCGACGAGGAGACCGTCGTCGTCTCCGGCCGCGCGGACCAGGCCAGGGAGCTGCGCCGGCTCGGCTACGAGGTCTCGCCGCTGGGCTCCGCGCCCGAGCGCTCGAACGGCCCCGGCGACCTCCGCCTCCTGGACTTCCCCTCGGCCGACTCGAGGTACCACAACTACGCCGAGGCGAACGCGGAGATCGACCAGCGGATCGCCGCGTACCCCGGCATCATGAGCAAGCGGGTGATCGGGAAGTCCTACCAGGGCCGGGACATCGTCGCCGTCAAGATCAGCGACAACGTCGCGACCGACGAGAACGAGCCCGAGGTCCTCCTCACCTTCCACCAGCACGCCCGTGAGCACCTGACCGTCGAGATGGCGCTCTACCTGCTGCGCGAGCTGGGAACCGGGTACGGCGGCGACTCCCGGGTCACCAGCATGGTGAACAACCGGGAGATCTGGATCGTCCCGGACCTCAACCCGGACGGCGGCGAGTACGACATCGCCACCGGTTCGTACCGCTCGTGGCGCAAGAACCGGCAGCCCAACAGCGGGAGTTCGTACGTCGGCACCGACCTCAACCGCAACTGGAACCACCGGTGGGGCTGCTGCGGCGGCTCGTCCGGCTCCACGTCCTCCGAGACCTACCGGGGCGCGTCCGCCGAGTCGGCGCCCGAGGTGAAGGTGGTCGCCGACTTCGTGCGCGGCCGGGTCGTCGGCGGCAGGCAGCAGATCAGGGCGGGGATCGACTTCCACACGTACAGCGAACTCGTGCTGTGGCCCTTCGGGTTCACCACGGCCGACACCACGACCGGCATGACCGCGGACGACGCCGCGGCGTTCAAGGCCGTCGGACGGAAGATGGCCGCGAGCAACGGCTACACACCGGAGCAGTCGAGCGACCTGTACATCACCGACGGCTCGATCGACGACTACCTCTGGGGCACCCAGAAGATCTTCGACTTCACCTTCGAGATGTACCCGGGGTCCAGTTCGGGCGGCGGGTTCTACCCGCCCGACGAGGTGATCGAGCGGGAGACCTCGCGCAACCGGGACGCGGTGCTCCAACTCCTGGAGAACGCGGACTGCATGTACCGGTCGATCGGCAAGGAGGCGCAGTACTGCGCCTGACCGGGCCGGCCGGGCACGGGTGAACCGCGCGGCCGCGTACGGCGGCCCGCGCGGTTCACCGCGTGCCTACGGGGTGTCCTTGCCGGGGGCGGTCCCGTCCGAAGTGCCCTTGCCCGGGGTGTCCTTGCGGAGGACGTCCTCGGTCGCGGCATCGTCGGCGTCCGCGTCGGCGGCGTCCTCTTCCAGGACGCGCACGTCCGAGGCTTCCCCGTCCGTGACGTCCCCGTCGACGGTGTCCGCGTCCGAGGCGTCCGCCTCCGGGGCGCCCTCCTCGAAGTAGGCGTCCAGCACCGCGTCGAGCTGGTCCTCCCACTCCTTGAAGCGTGCCCGGGCGGTCGCCTCGATCTCGATCGGGTACCAACGGCGGTCGGGCGTGTGCACCGTGACGGTGAACCGCTTCCCGAAGCGCGGCGACTCCGTCTCCACGGCCCCGATCTCGTCCCAGCGGAACTCCGCCTCCTGGTCGTCCAGCCGGAGGAGTACGCCCCGGTGGTCGGCCCTGATCGAGGCGCGCCGGTCGGAGGCCTCGAAGACCGGTCCGTCCGGGTCGGGTTCGGGGTCGGGCTCCGGATCGGCCTTCTCCTCCTCGGACTTGACGGAGGCCTCGGCCGGGACCTCCGCGTCGGGGGCGACGTCCGCGACAGCCGCCGTGTCGGACCCGGCCTCCTCGGCGACCGTCTCCTTCGGCTCCGCCGGGGCGGGTGACGTGAGCCCGGGGATGTACGCCGGGTTCACCGCGGCGGCGTCCAGGGGCTGGCTCTTCGAACCTATGCGCTGCTCCACAGCGGGCAGTATGGTCGAAGATCCTGTGCCGGGCACAGCCAGCCCCTGATCGCTGCGCGGCTGTTATACGAACACGCTCACCACGGCGGCCACGGCGAACCCGGCGACGGACAGCACCGACTCCAGGACGGTCCAGGTCTTCAGGGTGTCCCGCTCGCTGATGCCGAAGTACTTGGCGACCATCCAGAAGCCGCCGTCGTTGACGTGCGAGGCGAAGATCGAGCCCGCCGAAATGGCCATGATGACCAGCGCGACGAACGCCTGGGAGTGGTCGCCCTCGGTCAGCAGCGGGGCCACGATGCCGGCCGTGGTCACGATCGCGACCGTGGCCGAGCCCTGGGCGACCCGCAGGACCAGCGAGATCAGGTAGGCGAGGACGACCACCGGCAGACCGACGTCGTTGAAGGTGTCGGAGAGCGCCTGCGCGACGCCGCTGCCCTTGAGGACCGCGCCGAAGACCCCGCCCGCGCCGACCACCAGCAGGATGTTGCCGACCGGCTTGAGGGAGGCGGTGGACACCGTCTCCAGCGACTTCCGGGACCAGCCGCGACGGATGCCGAGCAGGTAGTACGCGAGCAGCAGCGCGATCGTCAGCGCGACGAAGGGGTGACCGAAGAACTCGATGACCGAGCGGCCGGTGGAGGGGTCGAAGGCGATCGAGGAGAAGGTCGCGAGCAGGATCAGCACGAGGGGCGTACCGATGATGCCCAGCACCGTACCGAGCGGCACCGGCGCCTCGCGCGGCGTGACGCCCGCGGTCCGCTGCTCCTCGGCCAGCGCGGCCTTCGCCTCGTCGGCGGCCTCGACCATGTCCTGGGGCACGGGGACGAAGATCCGCTTGCCGATCCAGGCCGCCCAGGCCCAGGCCGCGAGCACGGCGGGGACGCCGCAGACGATGCCCATCAGGATGACCCAGCCGAGGTCGACGTGGAGCAGACCGGCGGCGGCCACCGGACCCGGGTGCGGCGGCAGGAACGCGTGGGTCATGGACAGGCCGGCGAGCAGCGGCAGGCAGTACAGGAGGATCGACTTGCCGCCGCGCTTGGCGGCCGCGTACACGATCGGCGCGAGGACGAAGATGCCGACGTCGAAGAAGACCGGGATGCCGAAGATGAGACCGGTGAGTCCCATGGCGAGCGGGGCGCGCTTCTCGCCGAAGATCTGGAGCAGCCGGGAGGCCAGTACCTCGGCCCCGCCGGAGACTTCGAGCACGGCGCCGAGCATGGTGCCGAGCCCGATGATGATCGCGATGTGGCCGAGGGTGCCGCCCATGCCGGACTCGATGAGCGAGACGGCGTCGGAACGCTGGACGGTGCCGAAGAGTTCGGTGACCGAGAGACCGGCCGCGAGGCCGACGGCTATGGAGACCGCGAGCAACGCGACGAACGGCTGCAGTCTGACCTTGATGATCAGGAAGAGGAGAAGCAGGATGCCGAGCGCGGCGACCGTGAGCAGTCCGGCGGTGCCGTGGATGAGGGCGATGAGTCCACCGGTGTGGGGTGGGGTCTCGGGAGCGGCGGCGGCGAGCAGGGACATCAAGGGGGACCTCGTAATTCCATGGGGCTTTCGGGGCAGGGGGTATCGCGGTGCGGCGCCCCGGGGACGGGCGCCGCACCGTGACGACGTGCGGGGTGCGGGTGGAGCGGGAGCGGGCGGGGCCCGGCGTCAGCCGAGGACGGCCAGCGCGTCGATCTCGACGAGGAGGCCCGCGGGCAGACCGACGTAGACGGTCGTGCGGGCGGCGGGGGGCGCGGTGAGGCCCTGCTCCTCGAAGTACGCGTTGTAGATCTGGTTCATCTCGGCGAAGTGGTCGACGTCGGTGAGGTAGACGCGGATCATCATCGCGTCGTCCCAGGTGGCGCCGCCCTCCTCGAGGATGGCGCGGACGTTGGCGAGGGTCTGGAGGGTCTGCTCGCGCAGGGTCGGTCCCGCGGGTGTGGGGGGCTCGCCCTCGACCGCGGGCAGGAAGCCGACCTGTCCGGCGACCTGGAGGATGTTCCCCTTCCTGACGCCGTGGGAGAACTTGGCGGGCGGGGTGGTGTGCGTCTTGGGGGTGAGGGCGGTCTTCTCGGTCATGGGGGTCCTTAGCTGGGGTCCTTCGGGGGCTTTCCGGAGTAGTCGCGGCTGATGGCGTCCGCCGTACGGCGCACCAGCGGGAGCAGGGTGAGGAGTTCCTCGGCGGTGACCACGACGTTGGGCGCGGAGACCGACATCGCGGCGGAGACCCGCCCGTCCGCTCCCCGGACGGGCGCGGCGACGCAGTTGATGGACTCCTCGTGGCCACCGAGGTCGGTGGCCCAGCCCTGTTCGCGCACCGTGGCCAGTTCCTTGCGGAAGGCGGCGGCGTTGGGGGTCGAACGGGCCGTGTACAGGGGGTAGTCGAGCTTGTCCGTGAGGGCGCGGCGCTCGGCCTCGGGGAGGTCGGCGAGGAGGAGTTTGGCGACCGCGGCGACGGTGATGGCGACGGGCTTGCCGATCCGCGAGTACATGCGCACGGGGTAACGGGACTCCACCTTGTCGATGTAGAGGACCTCGTCGTCCTCGTACACCGCGAGGTGGACGGTGTGCCCGCACTGCTCGTTGAGGCGTACGAGGTGGGGGTGGGCGATCTCGCGGATGTCGAGGTTCTCGACGGCCTCCTGGGCGAGGGCGAAGAGGCGGGCGCCCAGGCGGTAGCGCTGGTCGGACTGGCGGTGGACGAGGCCGTGTTCGTGCAGGGTGCGCAGGAGCCGGAGCGCCGTGGACTTGTGGACGCCGAGCCGGTCGGCGACCTGTCCGAGGTCGGCGGGTCCCTCGGCGAGCAGCGGCAGGATGCTCAGCGCCCGGTCGACGGTCTGGCTCATGGGGTACGTACCTCCTCGTCGGCCCGCGTCGCGGCTGCGGTCCAGCCGGGGCCGAGTCGAAGTGTCCCCCACGTCCGGTCGTCCAGGGCGGCCAGCCGGTCGGCGTGGCCGCGGGAGGCTGGCGCGGCGAGATCGCCGGGGACGGTGAGGGCGGCGGCGGCCGCGAGGTGGCCGTGGCGCAGCCGGTCCCGGGCGGGAAGTCCGCGCAGGGTGGCGGACAGGTAGCCGGCGGCGAAGGCGTCCCCGGCTCCGGTGGACGCCACGACGTCGACCCGCGGGGCGGGGACGCGGGTGACGGTGTCCGCGCGGGGTTCGTCGTCGTGGTCGCCGCCGGGCCCGGCACCGTGCGGACGGCCCGTTCCCGTGCCGCGCGCGCCTTCGGCGCCGTCCCTCGCGGCGCCGTCCCCGCGTTCGAACAGCGTCGCGCCGCCCGCTCCCTGCTTGACGACCAGGGTCCGGGGTCCGGGGAGCGCGGCGCGGACGGCGTCGGGGCCGCCGGTGACGCCCCACGCCTCCTCCGCCTCGTCCTCGCCGACGAAGACGAGGTCGCTGCGGCGGGCCAGTTCGAGCAGGACGGTCCGGCCCGTCTCGGGGTCGCGCCAGAGATGGGCCCGGTGGTTGACGTCGAACGAGACGAGGGGGCGGCCGGGGCGCGGGGCGGTCAGCCCGCGGAGCAGGGCCAGGCAGTCGGTGGAGAGCGCGGCGGTGATGCCGGAGAGGTGCAGGACGCGTCCGGAGTCCAGTTCGGCGCGGGGTGTGTTCTCCGGGGACATCGCGGAGGCCGCGGATCCGGCCCGGTAGTAGAGCACCTCGTGCGCGTCCGTGGCCCGGTCGCCGGCGGTGCGGAAGTAGATCCCGGTGGGGCGGTGCGGGTCGCGGCGGACGGCGGAGGTGTCGACGCCGTAGGCGGTGATCGCCTCGACGAGGTGGTCGCCGAACCCGTCGTCCCCGACCCTGCCGACCCATTTCACGCGGTGCCCCGCGGCCGCGAGCACGCACGCCACGTTGGACTCGGCGCCGCCGATCCCCCGGTCGAAGGAGGGTACGTCGGCGAGCCGCCCCGGCCGGGAGGGCAGGAACGTGACCATGGACTCGCCGAGCGCGACCACGTCGACGGGACGGGTGCCGTCGACGGGACGGGACTCGGCAGCCGCGGGTCCGGTGGGGGTCACGATGGCGGGGGCTCCTTGCTCGCACGGCTCTCGCGGCCGACGGCGCCCGGCGGCACCGTTGACCCTGCGTCGGCTGGGATGTTAGACAGCAGTGAGCGATATACGCAATGACCGTTGCACAATCTGCAACACACCTCATCAGGGAGACCCCATGGGCGCCGACACCGCCGCAGCACGCCTCGCCGCCCTCGCGGCGGACCGGGTGGACCACCGCTTCAAGGGGCTGCCGCCGGACGCCCGGGGTCTGACCGTCGGTGAGCTGACCGCCCAGCGCCGCAATCTCTTCGACGACGGCTTCACCACCCCCGTGCTCGCCCTCTCCGCCGAGCGCCTCACCCACAACCTCGCCCTGATGGAGTCCTACGCCGCCCGGCACGGCCTCGCCTTCGCCCCGCACGGCAAGACCTCGATGGCCCCGCAGCTCTTCCACCGGCAGATCGGGCACGGCGCCTGGGGCATCACCCTCGCCGTACCCCACCAGGTCTGGGTGGCACGGGAGTTCGGCGTCCAGCGGGTCTTCCTCGCCAACGAGCTCGTCGACGCGGCGGCCCTGCGCCGGATCGCGGCCGAGCTCGCCGCCGACCCGGACTTCCGCTTCGTCTGCTACGTCGACTCGGTGCGCGGGGTCGAGCTGATGGACGCGGCGCTGCACGGCTGTGCCCGTCCGGTGGACGTGGTCGTCGAGCTCGCCGCCGGCGAGGGCGCCCGTACCGGGGTGCGCACCGAGGCGGAGTGCGCGGCGGTCGCCGACGCGGTGGCCGCGACGGCCACGCTGCGGCTGGTCGGCGTGGCGGGGTACGAGGGCGAGGTGCCGGAGGCCGATCCCGGCCGGGTGCACGCGTGGCTGCGCAGGCTGACCGCGCTCGCGGTGGACTTCGACAAGGCGGGCCGGTTCGCCGGGGCCGGGGAGATCGTCGTCAGCGCGGGCGGAAGCGCGTGGTTCGACGCGGTGGCGGACGTCTTCGCGGAGATCCCCGCCCTCTCCGCTCCCGTCCTGAAGCTGCTGCGCTCGGGCGCGTACGTGTCGCACGACGACGGCCACTACCGCCGGCTGACGCCGTTCACCCGGGTCCCCGAGGAGGGCGCCCTGCACCCGGCGTTCCGCCTCTGGTCCCAGGTCGTCTCCCGCCCCTCCGCCGGGCAGGCCTTCGTCAACGCGGGCAAGCGGGACGCGGCCTACGACCTCGACCTGCCCGAGGCCCAGGTGGTCCGGCGCGACGGCCGTGAACGCCCGGCCGAGGGGATCGCCGTCACCGGTCTCTCGGACCAGCACGGGTGGCTGACCACGTCCGCCGAGGCGGACCTGGAGGTCGGGGACTGGGTGGGGCTGGGGCTGTCGCACCCGTGCACGTCCTTCGACAAGTGGCAGCTGATCCCCGTGGTGGAGGCGGACGGCACGGTCGTGGACTACGTACGGACGTTCTTCTAGGTCGTGTCGGCAAAGTCGCGTCGTCCGCCCGGAGGGCGGACCCGGCGGACGAGACTTTGCGGACACGACCTAGGACCGGCACGGGAAAGGACGCACATCATGATGGATCTCGTCATCCGTGACGCGGAGGTCGTCGACGGCACCGCGGGCCCCTCGTACCGCGCCGACGTGGGGATCGAGGGCGGCAGGATCACCACCGTGCTGAAGGAGGGCGCGGCGGCCGGCTGTCTGCGGCCGGTGGCCCGCCGGGTGCTGGACGCCGAGGGCCTGGTCCTGGCGCCCGGCTTCATCGACATGCACGCCCACAGCGACCTGGCCCTGCTCCGCGACCCGGAGCACACGGCGAAGGCGGCCCAGGGCGTGACCCTCGAAGTCATCGGCCAGGACGGGCTGTCGTACGCGCCGGTGGACGACCGCACGCTCGCCGAGGTCCGCAGGGCGATCACCGGCTGGAACGGGTACGGCGAGGACATCGACTTCGACTGGCGCTCGGTCGGCGAGTACCTCGACCGCCTCGACCACGGCTTCGGCGGCGAGGGCATCGCGGTGAACGCCGCGTACCTGATCCCGCAGGGCACCGTCCGCATGCTCGCCGTCGGCTGGGAGGACCGCCCGGCGACGGACCGGGAGCTGGACCGCATGCGGCGGCTGGTCGCCGACGGCCTGCGGGAGGGCGCCGTCGGCATGTCCTCCGGCCTCACCTACACCCCCGGCATGTACGCCCCGGACGCCGAACTCACCGAGCTGTGCCGGGTGGTCGCCGCGCACGGCGGCTACTACTGCCCGCACCACCGCTCGTACGGCGCGGGCGCCCTGGAGGCCTACGAGGAGATGGTGGCCCTCACCCGTGCGGCCGGCTGCCCGCTCCATCTCGCCCACGCCACCATGAACTTCGGGGTGAACGAGGGCCGGGCCCCCGAGCTGCTGGCCCTCCTGGACCGCGCGCTCGCCGAGGGCGCGGACATCAGCCTCGACACGTATCCGTACACCCCCGGCTGCACCACGCTCGTGGCGATGCTGCCGAGCTGGGCGGGCGAGGGCGGTCCCGAGGCGGTCCTCGCGCGTCTCGCGGACGACGCGACCGCCGAGCGCATCCGGCACCACATGGAGGTCGTCGGCGCGGACGGCTGCCACGGCGTCCCCATCGAGTGGGACACCATCGAGATCTCCGGCGTCACCGACCCGGCGCTCGCGGAGTACGTCGGCAGCACGGTCCGGCAGTCCGCCGACCGGCTCGGCGAGGAGCCCTGGACCACCGCCCGCCGCCTCCTCCTCGACGACCGGCTCGGCGCCACGATCCTCCAGCACGTCGGTCACGAGGAGAACGTCCGCGCCATCATGCGGCACCGCGTGCACACCGGCGGCTCCGACGGCATCCTGCGCGGCGACAAGCCGCACCCGCGCGCCTACGGCACGTTCCCGCAGTATCTCGGCCGGTACGTGCGGGAGTTGGGCGTCCTCTCGCTGGAGGAGTGCGTCGCCCACCTCACCGGCCGCCCGGCCGCCCGGCTGCGGCTGCCGGACCGCGGTCTGGTCCGCGAGGGCTACCGCGCCGACCTCGTCCTGTTCGACCCGGCCACGGTCGCGGCCGGGTCGACGTTCGAGGCGCCGCGCACCCTCCCCGCCGGCATCCCGCACGTGCTGGTCGACGGGCGCTTCGTGATCGAGGACGGGCGGCGCACCGGCGTCCTGGCGGGGCGGTCGGTCCGCCGTACGGCCTGACCGCCCGCCCCGCGGGACTCACGGCTTGGGCAGGACACACCCGGGGGCGTTCAGGTCGAGCTGGTTGCCCGTCCCGAAGCACGGCACGATCTGGTACGTCTCCTCGGCGTAGTTGATGCCCTGGCGGACGGTGACGTTGCCGCTCGCGTCGACCTCGCACGGGTTGTTCACCGTGCAGCGCCCGCCGTCCTCGTTGCCGGTGTTGTTGACGGCGACGACCTTGCCGGTGGCGTTGTCGATGACGGGCGAGCCCGAGGTGCCGCCGATGGTGTTGCAGGCGGAGGTGTAACGGACCGAGTCCTTCCAGGTCCACCCGCCCTCCTTGAGGCGGTACACGAACCCGTCGACGTTGCAGCTGTAGGTGCGCTTCCAGTAGCCGGAGACGACCTTGATGGCCGTGCCCGCGGTGGGGTGCGTGTCGCTGAGGGTGAGCGCGCTGATCCCGTACGAGCTCCTGATCTGCGCGTAGGTGCGGGTGAGCTGGTAGATCGTGATGTCGGTGTCGGTCATCGTCGAGTACGCGACCTTGCTCGCGCGCAGCGTCGCGACGCCCGTCCCCGCCGAGTTCAGCAGGGTGAAGGAACGCGTGGAGGACTGGCCGACGACGACCTCGCCCGGATCCGGGAAGCCCGTCTCCAGGCAGTGGCCGTTGGACAGCACGAGCGCCGGATCGCTGTCGGCGGAGCCGGGCATGCGGATCACGGAGCCCGAGCAGTTGCTGAGCGCGACCGTGCCGGCGTAGGTCACGGCCTGGACGGCGGGCGCCCGCCCGGCCGTCGGCCGGGCGGCCGAGGCCTGCGCGGCGGGCGCCTGCGCGGCCGGTGCGGAGGCGTGGGCGGGGGCGGCGGCGACCGCGGGTGCCACGCCCGCCCCGGCGATCACCAGGGCGAAGAACGCGGCGACGAGAGGCTTTCTCATGTGGGGGTCCCCTCTTGCGACTTGGGCGGCCGGAGGTCTTCCGGCCACGGCCAGTTTTGTCATGTGCATTGTGAAGCGAGGGGACGGGACGGACAAGAAGGCGTTTCCGGCCTCGGGCGGGCACCGGGGAAGCCGCGCGGGTGCGCTCACCGACCCGTTCGGAGGAATCGCCCCGCGGCCGGGACCGGCCCCCGGGCGCCCGCGCCCGAGCTCCGGGCCGTGCCCCGGCCCGGGGCACCGGTCGGCCGTTCCACCAGGACGGGAGCGGGCGCCCCGGGGGGCCACGAGGTGCCGGCACGGCGCGACGCGGGACGAAAGGCACCCAAAACACCACGTCTCACGTGGTGGAAAACACGCCCCACCGGGCGTTACGCGGCCGTAAGCTCACGGACATGCAGGTGATCCAGTCGACCAAGCTCGCCAACGTCTGTTACGAGATCCGGGGCCCGGTGCTCGAGGAGGCGATGCGGCTGGAAGCAGCGGGGCACCGGATCCTCAAGCTGAACACCGGCAATCCGGCCGCCTTCGGGTTCGAGTGCCCGCCGGAGATCCTGGAGGACATCCTCCGCAACGTCTCCTCGGCGCACGGCTACGGCGACGCGAAGGGCCTGCTGGCCGCCCGCCGGGCCGTCGTCATGCACAACCAGACCCTCGGCATCGAGACGGACGTCGAGCACGTCTTCATCGGCAACGGCGTCTCCGAGCTGATCGTGATGGCGATGCAGGGCCTGCTCGACGACGGCGACGAGGTGCTCGTACCGGCGCCGGACTACCCGCTGTGGACCGCGGCCGTGTCCCTGTCCGGCGGCACCGCGGTCCACTACCGCTGCGACGAGCAGTCCGACTGGATGCCCGACCTCGCGGACGTGGAGCGGAAGGTCACCGACCGCACCAAGGCGATCGTCATCATCAACCCGAACAACCCGACGGGCGCGGTGTACGACGAGGCGATGCTGCGCGGGCTCACCGACATCGCCCGCCGCCACAACCTGCTGGTCTGCTCGGACGAGATCTACGACAAGATCCTGTACGACGACGCGACGCACACCCCCACCGCCGCGGTCGCCCCCGACCTGCTCACCCTCACCTTCAACGGCATGTCGAAGGCCTACCGGGTGGCCGGCTACCGCGTCGGCTGGATGTCGATCTCGGGGCCCCGCGCCCACGCCGACTCCTACATCGAGGGCCTGACGATCCTCGCGAACATGCGGCTGTGCGCGAACATGCCGGGCCAGCACGGCGTGGTCGCCGCGCTGAGCGGCCGGCAGACCATCGGCGAGCTCGTCCTGCCGGGCGGGCGCCTGAAGGAGCAGCGCGACGTCGCCTACGAACTGCTGACCCGGATCCCGGGGGTGAGCTGCGTGAAGCCGAAGGGCGCGCTGTACCTCTTCCCCCGGCTCGACCCGAAGGTCTTCAAGATCAAGGACGACCGGCAGATGGTGCTCGACCTGCTGCGCCGCGAGAAGATCATGGTCGTCCAGGGGACGGGCTTCAACTGGCCGGAGCCCGACCACTTCCGGGTGGTCACGCTGCCCACCGTCGGCGACCTGACCGACGCGGTGACCCGGATCGGCAGCTTCCTGGACGGCTACAGCCAGCCCTGACCCTCACCCTGCGTGTCCCGCCGGGCCCAGATCCGCGACCTGGCTCAACTTTAGACGAAATCCAAGCTAGGATGGTTTCCTGCGAGCGCACAGGAGGCCGTCCCATGTACGAACCGATCCGCACCCCGTCGGTCCACACGGCGACCGGCACGCCCTCGGACTTCCCGCACCGGTCACGCGAGGAGGAGCTGGACATCCAGCTCGCCGGGCATCTCGCGGCCCTCCTCGCGGTCACGGACGAGATCCGCGCGCTCGCGCCCTCCGCCGACCTGGACACCGCGGCCGTGCGGCTCGCCGACCAGGTGGCGCGGCTCCGGGGCGGCGTGGCGCCGGTGCGCGCGCCCGCCGCCGCCCCCGGCCCCCGCGCCACCGCGCTCCACCAGCGCGCCCACGCCCTGGCCGGCCGCGCCCTGGTCGTCGCCGCCTCCCGCGCGGACACGGCGGCCGCGATCCTGGCCGCCGAGCGCATGGACGCCCACGCCCTGGCCGGCGACCCCCGCGCCCTCGCCTCCCGCTGAGCCCGGCGCTCCCCCCTACGGCCCCGGTCCGCGTGCACCCGCAGCGACGCGCGGACCGGGCGCCACACACCCCCTCCGGCGGCCGGCGCCGCCCAGCCCTCCCCTCGCCGGCCCCCTGACCGGCGGCACTCCCGGGCCCCGGGCCCCGCCCGCGGGAGGCACCCGTTCCGGTTGCATACCGGGATAGGTCGGTCACTCCCCGTTCACCCGGCACCTCCGGGAACGTTGCATTCCGGGAGCACTCTCCTCGATGTGAGACGCATCGTGGGAATCGTCCTGGCGGTCCTGCTGATCGGCGGCGTGGCAGCAGCCGTCGTAGCGGGCCGCGAAGGCCAGGACACGGGCACGGCAACGAAGACCGTGCATGGAGTGATCGGTTCGGAGAAGGCGGAGTTCTTCGCCGACCCCGACGTGGTGAAGGCCCTCGCCGCCAAGGGCTACACCGTGAGGACGGAGACCTCCGGGTCCTGGGCCATGGAAGGCCTGGACCTCAAGGGGTACGACTTCGCCTTCCCCTCGAGCCAGGCCCCGGCCGACGAGCTCGCCGCCAAGTACCACGCGCGCCAGCCGCTGCCGCGCCCGTTCTACTCGCCCCTCGTGGTCGTCGCCCACCGCAGCGCCGCCGAGGTGCTCGCGGCGAACGGGCTCGCGACCCTCGGCAAGGGCTCGGGCACGCTCAAGATGGCCGCGTACCTCGACGCCGCCCGGCACGACCGGACCTGGCAGCAGCTCAAGGGGGCATCCGCGCACGGCGAACTGACCGGCACGCTCTACATCGCCACCACCGACCCCGCCAGCTCCAACTCGGGCGCGCTCTACCTCGCCGCCGCCTCGTACGTCGCCGACGGCGGCCGGGTCGCCGCGGACACCGCCGCCGTCGACCGCACCGCGCCCCTGATGCGCAAGCTCATCAGCGTCCAGGGCGCCCAGCAGACCAGCACGGACGCCGCGTTCCGGGACTTCGTCAGCGGGGCCGGAAACCCGCTCGTGCTCGTGTACGAGTCACAGGTCGCCTCGCTCCTCGCCCAGGGCCAGGAGGCCGGTGACCTCACCGTCCTCTACCCGGACACCACCGCGAACAGCGACCACACCGTCGTGCCGCTGACGGAGGCGGGCCGCGCGCTCGGTGAACTCCTCAGCAGCGACCCGGTTCTGCGCCGGCTGGCCGTCCGGCACGGGTTCCGGCCGCAGGGCGCGAGCGCCGAGTTCACGGCGGCGACCGCCGCCCACGCCACCTACATCAACCAGAGTCTGACCGGCGTCCGGCAGGCGCCCGTGCCCGCCTCGGCGGTACTGCACGAGATGGCACGCCGGGCGAAGGGCCAGGGGGGAAGCACATCATGAGCACCGAGGACACGTTCACCCTCACGCCGCCGGAGGCCGTCGCGCCCGTGCCGCGCGAGAAGGCCGGCGGGCTGGTGCCCGTCGACCCGTCCGTGCAGGACGAGATGGCGCGCCGGGCCACCGAGTACATCGGCGGACTCGCCTCGCTGGACGCCCGCTCGCCCGAGTTCGCGGGCAAGGTCGGGGAGATCGCGGGTCTCGGCGCGAGCGAGATGCGGTCCGCCGCCGCCCAGTCCAACCGCATGCTGGAGCGCACCCTGCGCAGCCTGCCCTCCAAGGGCGAGGACGCCCAGTCGCACGTCGCGGGCTCGCTCGTCGAACTCCGGCGCGTGGTCGAGGACCTGGACCCGCGCGAGCTGCCCGCGGGCAAGGGGCGCAAGCTCCTGTCGCGGCTGCCGGGCGGCAACAGGCTGCGCGACCACGTCGCCAAGTACGCCTCCTCGCAGGCCACCCTGAACAAGATCGTGGGCTCCCTGCGCGGCGGCCAGGACGAACTGCGCCGTGACAACGCCGCGTTGCAGACCGAACGGGTCCGGCTCTGGGAGACGATGGGCAAGCTCCAGGAGTACGTGGTGCTGACCCAGGCGCTCGACACGGCCGTCGAGGAGCACATCGCGGGCGTCGGCACCGCCGACCCGGCGCAGGCCGACACCCTCCGCTCCGACGTCCTCTTCCCGGTCCGCCAGAAGCACCAGGACCTGCTGACCCAGCTCGCGGTGTGCGCGCAGGGCTATCTGGCCATGGACGTGGTCCGGCGCAACAACGACGAACTCATCAAGGGGGTCGACCGCGCCGCCACCACCACGGTCTCCGCCCTCCGCATCTCCGTGATGCTCGCCTCCGCCCTCGACAACCAGCGCAAGGTCGTCGACCAGGTCAACGCCCTGCGCGGCACCACGGAGGAACTGATCCGCGGCAACGCCGAGATGCTCGCCACGCAGAGCGGCGAGATCCAGCGCATCGCCGCCGACCCGGCCGTCGGCGCGGAGACCCTGCGCACCGCCTTCCAGCAGATCTACCGCACGCTCGACGCCATCGACACCTACAAGGTGCAGGCCACCGAGTCGATGGCGGCGACGGTGGAGTCCCTGACCTCGGAACTCCAGCAGGCGAGTGTCCACCTGGAGCGCAGCAGGTCGCGGGGCGCACTGGACGGAGGGTCCGTATGAGACCGCGGCTGACCGCTCTCGCCGTACTCGCGCTGCTGACCGCGTGCACGTCGCACCCGCCGGGGGAACGACCGGCCGGGACGGACGCGCCCCGGCCGGGCACCCTGCGCGTCCTCGCCTCCAGCGAACTCGGTGACATGCAGCCGGTGCTGGACCAGGTCCGCAAGGACACCGGCATCACGGTCCGCCCCACCTACCTGGGCACCCTCGCCGCCGTGGACCTCCTCGCGCGCGGCAAGGTGGACGGCTCCTACGACGCGCTGTGGCTGTCCTCCAACGACTATCTGCGGCTGCGCCCCGAGGCGGCGCGGAAGGTCGTCTCGGAGACGCCGGTCATGTCGAGCCCGGTGGCCATCGGGGTGAAGCCCGCGACCGTGCGGGCCCTGGGCTGGAAGCCGGACGACGTCACCTGGCCGCAGGTGGAGAAGGCGGTCGCGGAGGGCCGGCTGACCTACGGCATGACGGACCCGGCACGCTCCAACTCCGGTTTCTCCACCCTGATCTCGGTCGCGTCGGGGCTGTCCGGCGCGCAGTCCGCGCTCACCGGGGCGGACGTGGACCGGGCGACTCCCCGCCTCAAGGAGTTCTTCAAGGGCCAGAAGCTCACCTCGGGGTCCTCCGGCTGGCTGGCGAGCGCGTACCGGCGCCGCGGCACCGTGGACGCCCTGCTCAACTACGAGTCCGTCCTCAAGGGGATGAAGGACCTGACGGTCATCCGGCCGCGCGACGGCGTGGTGACCGCGGACTATCCCGTCTCCTCGCTCGCCGCCACGGACAAGGACACCCGGGAGACCGTCCGCCGCCTCACCGAGGAGCTGCGCACCCCGGCCGTCCAGCGGGTCATCACCGAGCGCACCCTGCGCCGCCCGGTGGTCGCCTCCGTCGCCCCGGCGGCCGGTCTGGACACCAGCAGGCGGCGCGAACTCCCCTTCCCCGGCAGCCGGTCCGTCGCCGACCGGCTCCTCGACGCCTACGAGAACCAGCTCCGCCGGCCCTCCCGGACGGTGTACGTCCTCGACACCTCCGGCTCGATGCGCGGCAGCCGGCTCGACCGGCTGAAGAAGGCGCTCACCTCGCTGACCGGCGACTTCCGCGAACGCGAGGAGGTGACGCTGATGCCGTTCGGATCACGGGTCAAGAGCGTCCGCACGCATCTGGTGCGGCCCGCCGACCCGGCCGCCGGGCTCGACGGCATCCGGGCGGACACCCGGGCGCTCAGCGCCTCCGGCGACACCGCGATCTACACCTCGCTGGAGAAGGCGTACGAGCATCTGGGGACCGACGACGACACGTTCACGTCGATCGTGCTGATGACCGACGGCGAGAACACGACGGGGGCGAAGGCCGGGCACTTCGACGTCTTCTACCGCGAACTGTCCGGCGCGCAGCGGGAGATCCCCGTCTTCCCGATCCTCTTCGGCGACTCCGACCGGAACGAGCTGGGGCACATCGCCGACCTGACCGGCGGCCGGCTCTTCGACGCCCGCAAGGGTTCGCTCGACGGCGCCTTCGAGGAGATCCGTGGCTACCAATAGGTTCGTGGGCTATCTGGAGTCCCGGAAGAACCTGGCGGGCAGCGCCTGCGGGATCGGCGGGCTCGTGCTGACCTTCACGGGGCTCGCGGGCGCGTACTGGCCCGTGGTCGTCGCGGGCCTGTACGGCGCGGGCGCGCTGATCGCGCCGCCGGAGCGGCCCCCGCTCCCGGACTTCCCCGACCCCTCCGTGCAACTGGAGGAACTGCGGCGGGACTTCGCCACCCTGCGCGCGTACCTGGACGGTGTCGAGCTGCCCCCGGCGGCCGCCGGACGGCTCACCGAGCTGGGCGAACTCCTGGCCGCCCTGCTGGATCCCGGCTGGGTCGCCGAGGTCCTCGCGCGCGACCCGGAGGGTGTGCACGCGCTCTCCCGCGCCGTCCGGCAGGACATCCCGGAGGCCGTCGACACCTTCGTACGGACCCGGTGGTGGACCCGGCTGGCGCCCGGCACGGAGCCGCCGGAACGCCACCTGGAGCGGCAGCTCACCCTGCTGCACGAGGAGGCGGACCGGCTGGCGACGGCCCTGCGGGAGGCCGAGGCGCGGCGCCAGGAGACGCACACGCGCTATCTGGAGGACCGCGGCCGCTCCCAGTGACCGGACCACGGCCCGGAGCGGGGCCGCGGGCCGCGTAGCCGGGGCGGAGGCCGGAGGCCGGGGGCCGCGAAGCCGGGGCGGAGGCCGGGGGGCCGCGAAGCCGAAGCGGGAACCTCGGGCCGCGGAGCCGAGGCCAGGGGGCCGCGGAACCGAAGCGGGGCGGTCACAGGCTCGACGGGGCCGGGGCTCCGCACGCGTCGTGCGGAGCCCCGGCGGGGTGCTGTCACCGCGGCCGGCCCTGGCGACGTCGCAGGTCAGGGCGGGTCGGACCGGCCGCGGAGCGGGTGGGGCGGGAGAGCGCGCCGCGCCCTCCCGCCGGACAACGTCGGCCCGGCGGGAGGGCGGCGGACCCGGACTAGCCGAGGCGCTTCACCAGCGCCCGGTACTCGTCCCACAGTTCCTTCGGCGTGTGCTCGCCGAAGGTGTTGAGGTGCTCGGGCACGAGCGCGGCCTCCTCGCGCCACACCTCGTTGTCGACGGTGAGCAGGAAGTCGAGGTCCGACTCGGACAGGTCGAGGCCCTTGGTGTCCAGGGCGCCCTTGGCCGGCAGGACGCCGATGGGGGTCTCGACGCCCTCCGCGCGGCCGTCGAGACGGTCCACGATCCACTTCAGGACGCGGCTGTTCTCGCCGAAGCCCGGCCACACGAACTGGCCCGCGTCGTTCTTGCGGAACCAGTTCACGTAGTAGATCTTCGGGAGCTTCGCCTGGTCCTTGTCCTTGGCGACATCGATCCAGTGCCCCATGTAGTCGCCCATGTTGTAGCCGCAGAACGGCAGCATCGCGAACGGGTCGCGGCGCAGTTCACCGACCTTGCCCTCGGCGGCGGCGGTCTTCTCGGAGGCGACGTTCGCGCCGAGGAAGACACCGTGGTTCCAGTCGAAGGACTCCGTCACCAGTGGGACGGCCGTGGCACGGCGGCCGCCGAAGAGGATCGCCGAGATCGGCACGCCCCGGGGGTCCTCCCACTCGGGCGCGATGATCGGGCACTGGTCGGCGGGGACGGTGAAGCGGGCGTTGGGGTGGGCGGCCGGGGTGCCGGACTCCGGCGTCCAGTCGTTGCCCTTCCAGTCGGTGAGGTGGGCCGGAGTCTCCTCCGTCATCCCCTCCCACCAGATGTCGTTGTCATCGGTCAGCGCGACGTTGGTGAAGACCGAGTTGCCCCAGAGCGTCTTCATCGCGTTGGCGTTGGTGTGCTCGCCCGTGCCGGGCGCGACGCCGAAGAAGCCCGCCTCGGGGTTGATCGCGTACAGCCGGCCGTCCGCGCCGAACCGCATCCAGGCGATGTCGTCACCGATGGTCTCGACCGTCCACCCGGAGACGGTGGGCTCCAGCATGGCGAGGTTGGTCTTGCCGCACGCGCTCGGGAAGGCCGCGGCGACGTACTTGGAGCCGCCCTGCGGCGGGGTGAGCTTCAGGATGAGCATGTGCTCGGCGAGCCAGCCCTCGTCCCGCGCCATGACGGAGGCTATCCGCAGGGCGTAGCACTTCTTGCCGAGCAGCGCGTTGCCGCCGTAGCCCGAGCCGTACGACCAGATCTCGCGGCTCTCCGGGAAGTGCGAGATGTACTTGGTGGAGTTGCACGGCCACGGTACGTCGGCCTCGCCCTCGGCGAGCGGCGCCCCGAGCGTGTGCACGGCACGCACGAAGAAGCCGTCGGTGCCGAGCTCGTCCAGGACGGGCTGTCCCATGCGGGTCATGGTGCGCATGGAGACGGCGACGTAGGCGGAGTCGGTGATCTCGACGCCGATCGCGGAGAGGTCGGAGCCGAGGGGGCCCATGCAGAACGGGACGACGTACATCGTCCGGCCCTTCATCGAGCCGCGGAAGACTCCCTGCTCGCCGGTGAAGATCTCGCGCATCTCCGCGGGAGCCTTCCAGTGGTTGGTCGGGCCCGCGTCCTCCTCCTTCTCGGAGCAGATGAACGTCCGGTCCTCGACCCGTGCGACATCGGTCGGGTCGGAAGCGGCGTAGTAGGAATTGGGGCGCTTGATCGGATCGAGCTTCTTGAAGGTGCCCTTCCGCACGAGCTCCTCGCTCAGACGCTCGTACTCGGCCTCGGATCCGTCACACCAGACCACGCTGTCCGGCTGCGTCAGTTCGGCGATCTCGTTGACCCACGAGATCAGGTCCTTGTGCTGGGTGGGAACGGTGGAGGGAGCCGCGATGTCGCGCGCCACGATTGCTCCTAGATGAGGGGTTTTGTTTGTTGTGCCCCTTGGGGGCTGCGACCCGGATGCTTCACGGTGAGGAAACCCTGGCGCTCATCCGGTGCCGACCGCACTCATTTGATCATCCGACTCCTCCGCCCATATGTCCAGAGGGCCTCACACCTGAGCGGAGTGAGCATCGCCACGTGTACCCGCGCTTCTTTGCGTCCATGTGGGGTTCAGCTGAAGGATTTTTTGCCGGGGAGCCGTGACGTGTCAGATGCGTGAGAAGATGGCGGTTCTTGACCGGTCGGCGGGGCGTACTGATACGTAACTTACGGTTCCGTAGGTACGATTCACCGTATGACTGCGCCCGTCCCCGACGCGCCCACGGACTCGCCGGCCACAGGCCACGGTCCTCTGACGCCCTCCTCGTCGCAGCCGGAATCACATCCGGTCAAGCCCAAGCTCCGCGGCTGGCTGCACCTCGGCATGTTCCCGGCCGTGCTGATCTCCGGCCTCGTACTCACCGCCCTCGCGAGCTCGACCCGCGGCCGCATCGCCTGCGGGATCTTCGTCCTGACCGCCTGCCTGCTCTTCGGGGTCAGCGCGCTCTACCACCGGGGCGACTGGAGCCCGCGGATGGACGGCGTGCTGCGCAGACTCGACCACGCCAACATCTTCCTGATCATCGCGGGCACCTACACGCCGCTGACGATGCTGCTGCTCCCGGAGGCCAAGGGGCAGTGGCTCCTGTGGGGCATCTGGGGCGCCGCGGCGGCTGGCATCGTCTTCCGGGTGTTCTGGGTCGGCGCCCCACGCTGGCTCTACACCCCCTGCTACATCGCGATGGGCTGGGCCGCCGTCTTCTTCCTCCCGGACTTCATGCGCACGGGCGGGATCGCCGTCCTCGTCCTGGTGATCGTCGGGGGCCTGCTCTACAGCGCGGGCGGGGTGATCTACGGGATCAAGCGCCCGAACCCCTCCCCCCGCTGGTTCGGCTTCCACGAGGTCTTCCACTCCCTCACCCTCGCGGCGTTCGTCGTGCACTACGTGGGCATCTCGCTGGTGGCCTACCAGCACGGCTGACCCACCGGCCGGCCCGTTCCCGGCACCCCTTTCCGGCCACCTCAGGGCCGCGGCTCACCAGCCGCGGCCCTTTGTCGTGCCCGGAACACCGGACACCGCGCCACCACGCCACGCCTGAACACCTGGGCGGGGCACCCCGACCCGCCCCCCGGCGCCCACTCCACCGGCCCCCACTCCACCCCAGAGGCCCCCAGAGGCCCCCGAAAGACCCCTAAGACCCCCATCACCCCTCCCGAACGTCATGACAGACAACCCCCATTGACACTAGCCATCTTTTGAGAGTTACTTTCATTTCATGGTGACTCTCGCTCAGAAGGACGCCGTGGGGCACGACCCCCGCCGCTGGTGGGCCCTGGGGGCTCTGGTCGCGAGCATGCTCGTACTCGGCTTCGACCTGACGATCCTCAACGTGGCGCTGCCGACGATGGCCCGCGACCTGGGGGCGAGCACGGGCGAACAGCAGTGGATGGCGGACGCCTACGTCGTGGTCTTCGCCGCGCTGATGCTGCCGGCGGGCCTGCTCGGCGACCGCTTCGGGCGACGCCGGATGCTCATCACCGGCCTCGGCGTCTTCCTGGCGGGCTCCCTGGTGGGCGCGCTGGCCGACGACGTCACGCCGCTGATCGCCGCCCGCGCGCTGATGGGCGTCGGCGGCGCGCTGGTGATGCCGCTCGCGATGGCCGTCCTGCCGTCCCTGTTCGGACCCGAGGAACGCACCAAGGCCGTCGGCGCGGTCTCCGCCGCCTCCGCGCTGGGCCTGCCGCTCGGCCCGATCATCGGCGGCTGGCTGCTCGACCACTTCTGGTGGGGCTCGGTCTTCCTGGTCAACGTGCCCATGGCCGCGATCGGCATCGCCGCCTGCGTCTTCCTGCTCCCCGAGACCCGCGACCCGGCCTCGCCGAGGGTCGACATCTTCTCCACGGCGCTCACCGCGGCCGGCCTCAGCCTTCTCATCTACGCGATCATCGAGGCCCCGGAGCGCGGCTGGGGCGATCCGCTGATCCTCGGCCTCTTCGCCGCCTCCCTCGCCCTGATCACGATGCTCGTCGTCCGCGAGCGCCGCAGTCCCCGCCCGATGCTCGATCTCTCCCTGCTCGCCCGGCGCGGCTTCCTGCTCAACACGCTCGCGGCGACCCTCGTGATGTTCGTGCTGTCCGGGCTGATGTTCGTGCTGCCGCAGTATCTGCAGGCGGTGCTCGGACACGACGCGCTCGCCACCGGGGTGCGGATGCTGCCGATGATGGGCGGACTGCTGATCGCCTCACGGGGCGCCCAGCCGCTGCTGGCCAGGTTCGGGGCGAGGGCCGTGATCAGCGGGGGCCTGGTCACCCTCGCCTTCGCCGCGATCCTCGGGAGCCGCACGACCGTCGGCGACGGCTACGGCTTCACCGCCCTGTGGCTGTCGGTCGCCGGACTCGGCTTCGGCTTCGCCGTCGTGCCCGCGATGTCCGCCGCCCTCGGCGCCCTGCCCCGCGACCGGGCGGGCAGCGGCTCGGGGCTCCTCATGACCGTGCGCCAGGTGGGCAGCGCCGTGGGCATCGCGCTGCTCGGCTCCCTGCTGGCGAGCACCTACGCCGACCGGCTCGACACCTCCGGTCTGCCGTCCGCCGCCGCGCACACCGCGACGGACTCGGTGGTCGGCGCCCATGTGGTGGCGGCCCGGCTCGGCGACCACGCGCTCGCCGCCTCCGCCGACGCCTCCTATCTGCACGGCATGGACCTGGTCCTGCTGGTCAGCGGTATCGCGGCACTCGTCACCGCGCTGCTCGCCGCGGCGCTGCTGTCGCACCCCGACCCGGTCCCCGGCCGTGCCCCCGAGGAGGAGACCGGCATGGCTGCGTCGCCCGCCGATGCCCGACAATGAGCGTCATGGCCGCCACCGCACACAGTTCCCCGACCGCCCCGGGCCCCCAGCCGGGGCTCCGGGAGCGGAAGAAGATGAAGACCAGGATCGCGATCCGCGAAGCGACGTACCGGCTGATCCGGGAGCAGGGGTACGACGCGACGACCGTAGAGCAGATCGCGGAGGCGGCCGAGGTCTCCCCGTCCACGGTCTTTCGCTACTTCCCGGCCAAGGAGGACATCGTCCTCACGGACGAGTACGACGCGCTCCTCGAGGAGGAACTGCGGGCCCGGCCCCTCGACGAGCCGTGGTTCGACTCCCTTCGCCACGTGCTGACGAAGGCCATCGGCCTCGGGACCGCCGAGGAGCCCGAGGTGACCCGGTTGCGGACCCGGTTGATGGTCGAGATCCCCGCGGTCCGCTCCCGGATGATGGAGAGCATGTCCGTCACGGGCCGCCTGCTGTGCCGGGCGATCGGCGAACGCGTCGGCCGGGACCCCGACAGCCTCGAAGTGCGCGTCTTCGCGATGTCGCTGATCGGTGGCCTGCTGGAGACCTCGCTGTACTGGGCCGAGGGCGGCCACCAGGAGGACTTCGCCGAGGTCGTCGAGCGGGCGGTGGACGTCCTGGAGCACGGCCTGCCGGTGGCGAAGCGCTCATGACATCCTGACCGGGTGAACGGACCGGAGATCCTCGTCGCCTTCGCCCCGGAGCTGGGCCTGTTCGTCCCGCACTCCCGACGCTCGGGCGCCACCGCCGTCACCACCGACGGCTCCTCGACCCTCGGTCATGTCGTCGAGTCGCTCGGTGTCCCGCTGACCGAGGTCGGCGCCCTGGTCGTGGACGGCCGGGAGGTCCCGGTCGCGCACGTCCCGACCGCCGGCGAGTCGGTGCGGGTACGGCCGGTCGAGCGCCCCCAGCAGGTCCCCGGCGCCCCGCTCCGCTTCCTCCTCGACGTCCACCTCGGCACCCTCGCCCGCCGGCTGCGCCTCCTCGGCGTCGACACGGCGTACGAGTCCACCGACATCGGCGACCCGGCCCTCGCCGGCCGCTCCGCGGCCGAGCGGCGCGTGATGCTCAGCCGCGACCGGGGGCTGCTGCGCCGCCGCGAGCTGTGGGCCGGCGCGTACGTCTACAGCACCCGGCCCGACGACCAACTCCGGGACATCCTCGGCCGGTTCACCCCCGAGCTGCGGCCCTGGACACGCTGCACCGCCTGCAACGGTCTGCTCCGTGAGGCCGCCAAGGAACAGGTCTCCGCCCAGTTGCAAGGCGGCACCGAGCGGTCCTACGACGTGTTCGCGCAGTGCCGGGAGTGCGGGCGCGCCTACTGGCGGGGCGCCCACCACGAGAACCTGGAGGCCATCGTGGGGCGCGCCCTCGCCGAGTTCGGACAGGTCGGGAGCTGAAGGAGGCCCCTCAGCCGCCCAGAGCCGTCCGCAGACGGCCCGGATCGGTCGTCGGGGCGTCACAGGTGAAGTTGCGGCAGACGTACGCGGCGGGTTCCCCGTCCACCAGCGGACGGTCCGCGAGCAGCGGCAGTTCGTCGCTGCCCGCATCGCCCACGGCGACGACCGCGCCCGGCGCGGTCCCCAGCAGCGCCGTCCGGTGCAGCGTCCCCGTCATGGAGTGGTCCGCCGGACCCACCACGGCCACCTCGCGCGGCCCGTCGAGCAGCGCCTCCGCGACCGCCAGCCCCCAGCCGACGAAGCGCGGAGCGCGCGGCCCGAGCGCCTTCACGACCCCCAACGCCCGCTCGGCGGCGGCCCGGTGAGGTTCCGAACCGGTGTGCGCGGCGTACGACAGCAGCGCACCGGCCGCCGCGTTCCAGCCGGAGGGCGTGGCGTTGTCCGTCGGGTCCTGGGGGCGGCGGATGAGCTGCTCCGCGTCGGACGCGGTGTCGTACAGGGCGCCCGACTCCGGGTCGGTGAACTGCGCGAGCACATGGTCGAGGAGGAACCCGGCGAACTCCAGCCAGACGCCCTCACCGGTCACGGAGGCCAGCGCGAGGAACCCCTCGGCGACGTCCGCGTAGTCCTCCAGCACCCCCGCGTTCGCGCCGGCCCGGCCGTCCCGGCTGGTACGGGTCAGCCGTGCCCGGTCGTCCATGTGCAGCCGGACGAGGAGGTCGGCGGCGCCGATCGCGGCCTCCACCAGGTCGGGGCGGTCGAAGTACGCGCCGGTCTCCGCGAGCGCGGCGACGGCCAGCCCGTTCCAGGCGGCGACGACCTTGTCGTCCCGGCCGGGCGCCGGACGCTCCGACCGGGCGGCCAGCAGCAGGCGGCGCGCGGCGGCCATCTTCTCCCCGTCGAACACGCCCTCCTGTTGCGGGAGTTGCAGCACCGAGGAACCCTCCTCGAAGGTGCCTTCCTCGGTCACCCCGAAGTAGCGGGCGGCGAGTCCGGCGTCGTCCCCCAGGAACTCGCGCAGTTGCGCGGGTGTCCACACGTAGTACGCGCCCTCGACGTGCCGGCCGCTCCCGTCGTCGCTGTCGGCGTCCAGCGCGGAGGCGAAACCCCCCTCGGCGGTGCGCAGTTCACGGACCATGAAGTCGGCGGTCTCCAGCGCGACACGACGGGCGAGCTCGGAGCCGGTGGCCCGCCACAGGTGCGCGTAGACGCGGCAGAGCAGCGCGTTGTCGTACAGCATCTTCTCGAAGTGCGGCACCACCCATTCGCGGTCGACCGAGTACCGGGCGAACCCTCCGCCGAGCTGGTCGTAGATCCCGCCACGCGCCATCCGCTCGCAGGTGTCCCGCGCCATCTGGAGGGCGCCTTCGGAGCCGGTGCGGGCATGGTGGCGGAGCAGGAACTCGACGACCATGGACGGCGGGAACTTGGGCGCCCCGCCGAAGCCGCCGCGGGTGGCGTCGTACTCCCGGGTGAGACCGAGCAGCGCCCCGGCGAGCTCCTCCTCACCGGGCACCCGGTCGTCCCCGAAGCCCATCTCGCGTCCGGCGAGGTCCCGCGCGATCTTCTCCGCGACCTCGGCGACCTCGTCGCGCCGCTCGCTCCAGGCGCCGTGCACACCCTCCAGGATCTGCCGGAAGCCGGGCATGCCGTGGCGGGGGGCTGGCGGGAAGTAGGTCCCGAAGTAGAAGGGTTCGGCCTCGGGCGTCAGGAACACGGTCATGGGCCAGCCGCCCTGGCCGGTGGCCGCCTGCACGGCCTCCATGTAGACCGCGTCGACGTCCGGGCGTTCCTCGCGGTCCACCTTGATGCTCACGAAGTGCTCGTTCAGGTACGCGGCCGTCGCCTCGTCCTCGAAGGACTCGTGCGCCATGACGTGACACCAGTGGCACGCCGAGTAGCCCACCGACAGCAGAACGGGTACGTCACGACGTCGCGCCTCCTCGAAAGCCTCCGGCTCCCAGGGCCACCAGTGGACCGGATTGTCCGCGTGCTGCAGCAGATACGGCGAGGTCACACCAGCCAACCGGTTCATACGGCCCAGCCTCTCACAACGCCCGGCGCGGCCGGTGAAACCCTGACGAGCCGGGCCCGCCCGGCCGCATCGCACTGGTGCGCCCTCACGCGGCGGGCGACTCCAGCCCCTCCCGAGCCGGGCGACCCGGCACCTCGGAACAGTAGGCTGGGCGCAGCAGAACCGGACCTGCCGAGGCTCCTCGAAGGAGGTACACGATGACCGCCGAGATGGTGGCGCCCGCGTGGATGCATTCGCAGATCAGCGCGGAGCAGTACGACTCCTGGTCCGAGGAGCAGTGCGCCGGCATCGAGATCGTGGACGGAATGGTCGTCGTGAGCCCGAGCGCCTCCAAGCGCCACAACCGGCTGGCCCGCATCCTGGCCAACGCCCTGGACACCGCCGCGGGCCCGGACTGGAACGCGGACACGGACTTCGACGTCCGCCTGCAGGACGTGCCGCTCACCAACCGCCGGCCGGACGTGATCGTCTACCGGGCGGAGACCATCGACCTCACGCCCACCCGCCCCGAGCACGTGCTCCTGGTCGTCGAGGTCGTGTCGCCCGGTTCGGAGACAACCGACCGGGTCGTGAAGGTGGACCAGTACGCCAAGGCCGGCATCCCCTTCTACTGGCGGGTCGAGCAGGCCGCCACCGGCGTTCCGATCGTCTACACCTCCATCCTCGACCCCGCCGACAGGACCTACAGGGACGGCGAGATGTTCACCGGAACGGTGCGGGCCACCGCACCTTTCCCCATCACGGTGGACCTTGGGCTCTTGTAGGGCACCGAGAAGCAGCCCCGCCACCGACGCTTGACCGTCAGCGCCCGCAGCCTCGCCCCCTGCCCGGCCCGTTCGCGGGGACCGCACGGGCTCCGGCCCGCCGGGCCGCCCCGCGCCCATGGCGTGGGACCGGCGCGCGGCCATCGGCCGGGGGACGCCGGTCCCGGGGCGGCCGCCGCGCCGGCGAAGCGGTGCTCCGCGGGGCGGTGATCGTCGCCCTCTCGCGCTCGCGCCGCCCACCAAGGACACTTGGCCACACTGGAGTTGGCGCCGGAGGGGGACGTGACATGCGGGACAGTCACCGGGCGGAGGCCGAACGGCTGCTGGCCCGGGCCGTCGAGGAAGAGGTACGGCGCTCGGGCGGGCGGACGGACGGGGCCGTGCTCCTGTCACGGGCCCGCGCCGAGCTCGGCACCCTCGGCCAGGCCGCCACCGAGGAGTACGAGGCCTACACCCGCGCCCTCGACGCGGCGGACGCCGGCCGGCTCACGTTCGCACAGCGCTACGCCCGGGAGGGCGCCGGAACTCCGCTGCTGGTGGCGGCCGTTGCCGCCGTCGCGGCCTGCGCGGCGGACCTTGCGCTCGGCACCGGCGCGGGCACCGCGGTCGGCGCGGGAGCGACGGTCGCGGCGGCGGCCGCGGCGGCCACCGTGCTCAAGGTCACGGCCGCCCATCTGCCGGCCGCGAGCCATCGGGCCGACGCGCTGGGCCGCCCCGGCGGTCCCGAGCAGCTGCGTCTGCAGTGGCTGACCGCCCTGGAGGTCCGCGGCATCCGCCCCTTCCTCGACCAGCAGCGGGTGGTCAGCGCCTCCGCGGGCGCGAAACAGGGCGCGCCGCAGCTGCGCCGCACCGACAAGAGCGCCGCCGCGCGCCGCCGCAGCGTGCTGGAGCAGTCGTTCGGACAACTGCCCGAACCGGCCGGTCCCTTCGCGGGGCGCCGTACCGAGCTGACGCGGATCGCGCACTGGGTGCACGCGGCGCGCGCCGGCACGGAGTCGAAACCGACGGTGGTGGTCCTGCACGGCGCGCCCGGCTCCGGCCGCAGCACCCTCGCCGTCCGGGCCGCGCACAGCCTCCGGGACCAGTTCCGCGGCGCGTGCGTGGTCGACCTGCGCGGCGACAGCGCCGACGAGGCGCCCCTGACCACCCGCGACGCCCTCCTGCATCTCCTCAACCGGCTCGGCGCCCCCCGCGAGCAGCTCCTCTTCCGTGAGCGCTCCTCACCCGACCAGCAGGTCAGGCGGCTCGCCGAGCTGTACCACCAGCATCTGACGGGTCTGCCGGTCACGATCGTGCTCGACGACGCCTCCGACGCCGAGCAGGTGCGCACCCTGGTCCCGGAGCGCTCCGAGAGCCTGGTCCTGGTCACCGCCCGCACCGCGCTCGACCTGCCCGCCGACCTCCCGGCCCGGGTGCACCACCTCCCGGTCGACGCGCTCGACGCGGCGGGCGCCGAGGAACTGCTGAACGCGGCGGCCCGGGACGCCTCGGACCCGTACGACGCGGAGGCCTCCGACCGGGTGCGGGAACTGTGCGGCGGGCTCCCGCTGGCCCTGCGCCTCGCGGGTTCCTCGCTCGGGCGGCGCACCGCGCGCCAACTCGCCACCGACCTCGGGGCGTACGGTCCCGTGGAACCGGTCGAGCGGGCGCTGTGGGTGCGCTACACCGACCAGACCGACGCGGCCCGGCGGCTGCTGCGCCGTCTCGCGCTGGCGGGCCGGGCCTCGCTGGGCACCGCCGCGGCGGCCTCCCTGCTGGCGACGGACGAGCCGGACGCCACCCGGCATCTGACGGAACTGGCGCGGGCGGGGCTGATCGACCACGTCCGCGGCAGCCGCTACCGCCTGCACGACCTCGTCCGGGCCTTCGCCCAGGCGCGGCTGCTGGACGAGGAGGACCCGTCGGAGCGGACGGCGGCGCAGGAACGCCTGATCGTGAACTACGCGGAGCTGGCGGACTCGGTGATCCGGCTGGTCGACGGCAAGACCTCCACGCGGGCCGACCAGTTCGGCCCGCACGGCTTCACCTCCCTCGACGCGGCGCTGCGCTGGCTGGACGACGAGTCCAGCTTCATCACGGCGGCGCTGCGCCACGCGGAGGGCGTGGACCAGGCAGCCGTACTGCATCTGCTGGGTGCCCTGTGCGACTACTGCCTGCTGCGCGGCGACCTCTACCGCCTGGGCGAGATCAGCGAGCTGACGCAGGCGGTCGACCAGGGGCTGCTGGTCCGCTCGGTCCAGTGGCGCACCGGCATCGCGGCCCGTCAGCTCGGCGAACTGGACAAGGCCCACACGACCCTGTCGTCGGTGGTGAACCTGTACTTCGAGGCGCACCACGACGCCGGCGCGGCCCGCGCCCTGTGCTCGCTCGGCATCACCCTGCACCACCAGGGCAACCTCACGGAGGCCGCCGCCCGGCTCCAGGAGGCGATGGACCTGCAGATCTCGCCCGATCTCGCGGCGGACCGCGCCTGGACGATGCACGCGCTGGCGGCGGTCGAACGCGACCGCGGCCGGATCGCCACGTCACTGGCCCTGCTCACCGAGGCCCTCGTCCTGCACCGCGAGGGCGAGTCCGTGCACGGCGAGGCCTGGGCCCACTTCCAGCTCGGCCAGCTGGGCCTGCGCATGGGCGACGTACCGCGCGCGGAACGGGAGCTGCGCGAGGCTCTCGACCTGTACGGGCGTACCCGCGACGCCCGTGGCGAGGCGTGGGCGATGACGCAGCTGGCCCGTGCCCGTCTCGTCGACGGCGACCCGTCCACGGCGGTCACCGGGCTGCGCCAGGCGGCTTCCCGGCACCGGGAGAACGAGGACGCGCGCGGGGAGGCCTGGACGGTGTACTACCTGGGCCAGGCCCTGGAGGAGACCGGCGATCTCGACCGGGCGGTCCGTGAACTGGAGCGCTCCCGCTCGATGTTCTCCCGGATGCGGGACGTATACGGGCTCGCGTGCGCGCGCCACCACTCGGCCCGGGTCACCCGCGACCAGCGTGCCGCGCAGACCGGTTCCCTGCGCAACTCGGGTTTCGCGCGCCAGCTGCTGGTGGACGCGCGGGCCGACTTCCAGCGCATCGGCGTGGCGCACGGCGAGGCGTGGACGTGCCTGGAACTCGCGGTGGTCGACGCCGGCAACGCCCGTACGCCCCAGGCCCTCGCGCTGTGCGACGAGGCGGCCGGCCTCTTCGCCTCGTACGGCGACCGGCGGGGCGAGGACTGGGCGAGGTTCCTGCGGTGCACCCTGCTGCCGTACGCGTCCGCGGGCGGCCTGGAGGTGGGCAGCGCCGTCGCCCTGGAGGAACTGGCCCAGCTCGCCCGTTCCGGCCACCCCTTCCGGGACGGAAAGCTCGACGACTACGTCGAGGCGTACCAGCTGCTGCTGGAACGGGGGGCCGACCTCGACGCGGGCTGGCAGGCGTGGCGCCTGCGCATGGTGCCGAACCGGCACGCCCGGGAGGTCATGGGGGTACCGGTCACGACGGCCCCTTAGACCCCGGGAGGCCATGGGGTCCCTGGGCGGGTCGGCCCGGGGGCGTCGTGGCATGGCGGCGGGCGTCCGACGCCCAGGCGTCGGACAGGCGTGGCGTATCGCGCGCCGGGACGCCGCGCGCGCACGGGGCCGGAGCATGACGGGGCCGCGTGACGGCCACGGCGCGGCAGAGCGTCACGGGACCGCGTGACGGCCACGGCGCGGCGGGTCGCCCCATCGCCGCGCGGCACGGCGCCGGGCCGTACGGTCGAGCCGCCCCGGCCGTCGTCCCACCGGTGTCCGTCCGTACGCGGGCGTGCGTCCGTACACGGGCACGGCGCCCGTACGCGGACGTCCTTCCCCGCGGGAGCGACCGGGTCGCCGGGGCCTGCCCCGGTCGCCCGGGGCCGGGGGCTCAGCCCTTCGCGGGGGAGGCCTTCCCGCCCGCCGGGCCGCCGGCCCCCTTGCCGGTGGCCGCGGTGTCCTTCGCCGGGTCCTCCTCGAAGGTGACCTTGCCCAGGCGGCGGTTCATGGACTTCATCAGACCCCACACGGCCAGGGCCATCACCGCGAAGACGATGAAGCCGAGGACGCCGGGGGTGACCTTGTTCTCGTCGACCTCCTTGGCGAGGGGGACGAGGTGCGTCAGTGCCAGGCTTGCGCTCATGTCAGGCATTGTCGCGGATGCCCGCAAAGAGGTCGTCCTCGGGGAGGGAGGTATCGACGAGGGACTTCGCGAGCTCGTACTCCTCCGTCGGCCAGACCTCCTTCTGGATCTCCATGGGGACCTTGAACCAGCCGCCGTCCGGGTCGATCTGGGTGGCGTGCGCGATCAGCGCCTTGTCCCGGATCTCGAAGAACTCGGCACACGGAACGTGCGTGGTCAGCGTGCGCTCGGCGCGCTCGAACTCGGTCCAGCGCTTCAGCCAGTCCCCGTACGGCGACTCCAGACCGCGGTCCAGCAGCGCGTTGTGCAGCGCCTCGGTGCGCGGCCGGTTGAAGCCCTGGTTGTAGTAGAGCTTCTCCGGCTGGAAGGCCGTGCCGTACTCGGACTCCGGGTACTTCTCGGTGTCGGCCGCGCCCTCGAAGGCCACCATCGAGATCTTGTGGGTCATGATGTGGTCGGGGTGCGGATAGCCGCCGTTCTCGTCGTAGGTGGTGATCACCTGGGGACGGAAGGAGCGGATCTGCTTGACCAGCTCACCGGCCGCCTTGTCCACGTCCTCGAGAGCGAAGCAGCCCTCGGGCAGCGGCGGCAGCGGGTCCCCCTCGGGCAGGCCCGAGTCGACGAAGCCGAGCCACTCCTGCTTGACGCCGAGGATCTCGCGGGCCTCGTCCATCTCCTTCTTGCGCACCTCGTGGATGTGTTCCTCGATGTACGTGTCCCCCTGGAGCTTGGGGTTGAGGATGGAGCCGCGCTCCCCGCCCGTGCAGGTCACGACCAGCACGTCCACCCCCTCGGACACGTACTTCGCCATGGTGGCCGCGCCCTTGCTCGACTCGTCGTCGGGGTGGGCGTGCACGGCCATCAGTCGCAGCTGGTCAGTCAAGACTCAATCCTCGGTCAGTCGGCTGTCGCCCGGGTAGGTCGGCTGTCGGCGCCCGGCGTGAATCGGCGCGATGGGCGGCTTCTATAGTGACGGAATCGCGGGGCGAATAATTCCGGGGGCCCGGTCCCCGGGCCCCCGCCAGGACCCTGGCCGCACCTCGGTCCCGGCCCGGCCGAGAGGACGATCATGAGCACGGCGCCCACGCAGCTGCCCGAGGGCCGCTACGGCCGCTCCGCGGACGAGCGCGCCGACCGGAAGCTCCGGATCCTGGGCGGCGTCCTGGGCGTCGTCCTGCTCGCCCTGATCGGCTGGTTCGCGTACTACTACGTCGGCGAGAACAAGATCAGCGCCCAGGTGATCACCTTCGACGCCTCGGCCGACACGGTCCAGGTGCACCTGGAGGTGCACAAGGACGCGGACGCCCACGGTTACTGCACCCTCCGCTCGCAGAGCGCCGACGGCGCGGAGGTGGGCCGCGCGGACTTCCGCTTCGACCAGAACGCCTCCCGTATCGACAAGGTCGTCACGCTCCGTACGACCTCCCGCGGCACCACGGCGGAGCTGCTCGGCTGCCACGCCGACTGACATCGCCGGTCAGCTCAGCCGGGATACCGCCCCTGACCTGGGTTGACGTAATTCTGATGTCTTATGTCCTCCCCCTTGAGCCGCTGAATTGTTAGGCTCGTGGTTTCGCCCACCCGTGAAAGAACATGCTTCTGGGTAGGGCGATGCTTTGTATTCCCAGTACCTACGAGGAGCACCTGTGACCCAGACCAGCGAGAACGTCACCTGGCTGACCCAGGAGGCGTACAACCAGCTCAGGGCCGAGCTGGAGTACCTGTCTGGTCCCGCGCGCACGGAGATCGCCGCCAAGATCGCGGCCGCGCGCGAGGAGGGCGACCTGCGGGAGAACGGCGGGTACCACGCGGCCAAGGAAGAGCAGGGCAAGCAGGAGCTCCGTGTGCGCCAGCTGACCCAGCTCCTGGAGAACGCCAAGGTGGGCGAGGCTCCCGCGGCGGACGGCGCGGTCGCCCCCGGCATGGTCGTGACCATCGCCTTCGACGGTGACGAGGACGACACGCTGGACTTCCTGCTCGCCTCGCGCGAGTACGCCAGCGCCGACATCGAGACGTACTCGCCGCAGTCCCCCCTGGGCTCCGGCGTGAACGGCAAGAAGGTCGGCGAGGACGCCCAGTACGAGCTGCCGAACGGCAAGCTCGCCTCGGTGAAGATCCTCAAGGCCGAGCCCTACCAGGGCTGAGCCCCCCGACCGGGCACGGCCGAACCCGTTCCCGGCCCCTCCGCTCCGACGGTGCCCCCGGCCCACGCCGGGGGCACCGTCATGTCCGGGGTCCCGGCCGCCGGCGGGTCCGTGCCGGTCCAGCCGGACCAGCCCTCATCCGGCCGCCCGGCGGTACTTGCGGACCGCGAGGGTGCGGAAGACCACGATGATCACGAACGACCAGATCAGCGAGGCCCACACGGGATGCTGCATGGGCCACGCGTCGGGCGTCCGGAAGCCGGGGGGAAGGTTGCCGAACAGCTCGCGGCACGCCTGGACGGTGGCGCTGAACGGGTTCCACTCCGCGATGTGCCGCAGGAAGGCCGGCATCTGGTTCGCGTCGACGAACGCGTTCGAGATGAACGTCAGCGGGAACAGCCAGATCAGGCCGCCCGAGGTGGCCGCCTCGGGCGTACGGACCGACAGGCCGATGAGCGCGCCGATCCACGAGAAGGCGTATCCGAGGAGCAGGAGCAGACCGAATCCGGCGAGCACCTTCCCGAGGTTCTCGTGCGTGCGCCAGCCGACGATCACCGCGACGACGGCGAGGACGACGAGGGTGAGCGCGGTCTGCACCAGGTCGGCGAGGGTGCGGCCGGTGAGCACCGCGCCACGCGCCATCGGCAGCGAGCGGAAGCGGTCGATGAGGCCCTTGTGCATGTCGTCCGCGATGCCGGCGCCCGCGCCCGCCGTCGCGAACGTGACCGTCTGGGCGAAGATCCCGGCCATCAGGAACTCACGGTAGGCCTGGGTGGTGCTGGACGAACCGATCTGGATGGAACCGCCGAACACGTAGGTGAACAGCACCACGAACATGATGGGCTGGATCAGCCCGAAGATGAGCATCTCGGGGATCCGGCCCATACGGATCAGGTTCCGGTGGGCGATGACCAGGGAATCACTCATGGCACTCACTTCGCGGACTCCTTCTTCGCCTTGCGGCCCTTCGCGTCCGCGGGGGCCTCCTCCTGCGCCTCCTCTTCTTCTTCCTTCACCTCGGCCACATGGCCCGTGAGGGAGAGGAAGACGTCGTCGAGCGTGGGCCTGCGCAGACCGATGTCGTCGATCTCGATCCCGCGCGAGTCCAGCTCGCGGATGACCTCCGCGAGGAGCTTCGCGCCGCCGGTGACGGGCACGGTCAGCTTGCGGGTGTGCTCCTCGACGGTGCTCTCGCCCTTGCCGAAGCCGCGCAGCACGTCGGCGGCGGTCGTCATGTGGGCGCGCTCGTGCACCACGACCTCGACGCGCTCGCCGCCGGTCCGCGCCTTGAGCTCGTCGGCGGTGCCGCGCGCGATGACGCGGCCTTGGTCGACCACGCAGATGTCGTGCGCCAGGTGGTCGGCCTCCTCCAGGTACTGGGTGGTCAGCAGGAGCGTCGTACCGCCGGAGACCAGCTGCTTGATGACCTCCCAGAGCTGCTGGCGGTTGCGCGGGTCGAGGCCCGTCGTCGGCTCGTCCATGAACATCACCGGGGGCGAGACGACCAGTGCGGCGGCCAGGTCCAGCCGGCGGCGCATGCCGCCGGAGTACGTCTTCGCGGGACGGTCGGCCGCGTCGGTCAGATGGAACTGGTCGAGCAGCTCGACGGCCCGCTCCTTCGCGGCCTTCGGCCGCATCTGGTAGAGCCTGCCGACCATCTGGAGGTTCTCGCGGCCGGTCAGGTACTCGTCGACCGCGGCGAACTGTCCGGACAGGCCGACCCTGCGCCGTACCTCGTCGGGGTGCTTGAGGACGTCGACACCGGCGACGACCACCTTTCCGCTGTCGGGCCGCAACAGGGTCGTCAGGCAGCGGACGGCGGTGGTCTTGCCCGCTCCGTTCGGTCCCAGGAGGCCCAGGACGGTGCCCTCGGGTACATCGAGGTCGACACCGTCCAGAGCCTTTACGTCACCGAAGGTCTTGACCAGACCTTCGGCATGGATGGCGCCTGGCATGGGAGTTCTCCACGTCTTTGGGTTCTTGGCTCGGGGATCTTCACGGGTTCTCCGGTGAGCCCGGTGGATGTGTGGTCGCCTGTACGGACCGGACGGTGGCCGCGCCCGCTCCGCCACGCAGGGTGCGCGGAAGGCACACCGTAACGCGATGTATCGCGTTGCTCAACAGAATTTTCCACTGGAGGACGGGAGGGACCCGACCCGTCGGAGAGCCCGCCCGGACCCGCGATCAGCCCCTCGCGGCCCGCGGCGCGCCGACGCCCCGGACGATGTCTCCGTCGATGTCTCCGCCGATGTCTTCGTCGATGTCACCGTCGCCGGCGATGCCTCAGTCGATGACCGTGTAGCCCGCCTCGCGCAGGGCGCGGCCGACCTCGGCGCAGTGCTCCGGACCCTTCGTCTCCAGATGCAGTTCGACCTCCACCTCCGTGAGCCCGAGCCGGGGATCGGTCCGTACATGGCTCACGTCGAGGACGTTAGCGTCCGCCACTGACAACACCCCGAGAAGTGTGGCCAGGGCGCCGGGACGGTCCGTCAGCCGCAGCGTCACCGCGAGGTAGCGGCCGCTCGCCGCCATGCCGTGCCGCAGGATGCGCTGCATCAGCAGCGGGTCCACGTTGCCCCCCGACAGCAGCGCGACGACCGGTCCCTCGAAGGTGTCCGGCTCCTGCAGCAGCGCCGCCACCGGGCTCGCGCCGGCCGGTTCGACGACCAGCTTCGCCCGTTCCAGACAGAGCAGCAGCGCGCTGGACAGGCTGTTCTCGGAGACCGTGCGCACCTCGTCGACGAGGTCGCGGACGATCTCGAACGGCACGTCCCCCGGCCGTCCGACCCTGATGCCGTCGGCCATCGTCGCCGGGTTCGCGACCGGCACCGGCCGGCCGGCCGCCAGCGAGAGCGGGTACGCTGCGGCGCCGGCCGCCTGCACGCCGACGATCCGCACCTCGGGCCGGATCGACTTCACCGCGACCGCGACACCCGCGGCCAGCCCGCCGCCGCCGATCCCGACCACGATCGTGCGCACCTCGGGGCACTGCTCCAGGATCTCCAGCCCGACCGTGCCCTGACCGGCGATGATGTCGGGGTGGTCGAACGGGTGGATGAACACCGCTCCCGTGGCGGCCGCGTACTCCTGGGCGGCGGCCAGCGTCTCGTCGACCACCTGACCGTGCAGCCTCACCTCCGCGCCGTAGTCACGGGTGGCCGCGACCTTCGGCAGCGGGGCCCCGGTCGGCATGAAGACGGTGGAGCGGACGCCCAGCAGCGAGGACGCGAGGGCCACCCCCTGCGCGTGATTCCCGGCACTCGCCGCGACCACACCGGCCGCCCGCTCCTCCGGCAGGAGCCCCGCGATCCGCACGTACGCGCCGCGCAGTTTGAACGAACCGGTGCGCTGGAGGTTCTCGCACTTGAGGTGCACCGGCGCGCCCACCAGCTGCGACAGGTACCTGCTGCCCTCCATCGCGGTCATCCGCGCCACGCCCGACAGCATCTTCTGGGCGCCTCGTACGTCGTCCGACGTCACCCTGGGCAAGGAGTCAGCCGTGCTGTAGCTCATGACCACCAGTCTCGCAGTTCACGCCTGCGCGCTCCTTGTGCGACCACCCTCCGAGACTGGTTTCCGCAGCGCCGGTACGACCCGCCCCCCAGCCGCGTACCCTGTCCCCCAACCCAGCTCCCCACGCATGAATTGAGCCCCCGGCCATGCCCACAACACCAGAGATGTCGATGGACATGACGACCGTCGGTGACACCGGTCTTCTCGAAACGCTGCAGCACGAGGTCGCGGTCTTCGCGCGCCGTGCCGAACAGACCCGGCTCGGCGGGGTGGGGCAGGTGCGCAACTCCATGGACCGTGCCGCGTACCTGCTGCTCAACCGCCTGGACAAGGAAGGCCCGATGGGCGTCAAGGCGCTCGCCGCGAGCATGGGCATCGACTCCTCGACGGTCACCCGGCAGGTGGCGCCGCTGGTCGACACCGGCCTCGTCAAGCGCACCTCGCACCCCGAGGACGGGCGCGCCGTGGTGCTGCAGCTCTCGCCGCGCGGCCACGCCCGTCTGGAGGAAGTCCGCTCCTCCAGGCGCCAGTTGATGGCCGAACTGACGGACGACTGGGAGCCGCAGGAGCGCGAGGTCTTCTGTGCGCTCCTCATGCGCTTCAATGGCGCGCTCTCGGCCCGGATGACGACCACGGGAGTGGCGTCGTCGGACCGTCCGGCGACCTGAGGCCCGCGCGTCACCTCCCTTCTCCCCCGCGCGTCACCTACCCGGCCCGCCGCGCCGCGTCCCCGCCTCCCGGGACTCCGGGAACCCTCCGGAGCCGCGCGGGCACCCGTGCCCCGACCCGCGCCGCACCCGTGCCCCCGACGCGCGCCGGCCCCCACGCGCGCGGTGCGCGCCGGGCACGCGCGCGTGATGTGCGCCGGGCTCTTGACCGGAAGGCCACGTCTGGCCTCATATGAGACCGGGCTCCTGTCGCACACGGTGCGGTCCGTCGTACGCGGCCGGGGCCTCGTTCCCCTCAGGGTCGCCCTCGGGCGGGAGGCGTGTTGCGAGAACGGCGTGCGTCCCAAGGTGCCCGCCGGGCCCGGGAGTTCGAGGCATTCGTCGCGGGCGCGGCAGGGCGGCTGCTGCATGCCGCCACACTGCTCACCGCGGAACCGCCGGACGCCAACCCGCGCGCGCGGCGCCTGCTGACGCTGGCCCTGGCACACACGTACGCCTCCTGGGACCGGCTGCGCGGCGAGGACCCGTACGACCGGGCCCGTCAGCATCTGGCCGTCCGCTTCGCGCGCGGTGCCTGGCATCAGCACGGAGGCTTCGGGCGCGCCCGGCCCGCCCCCGGCGGCGCGCTGGCCCTGCTGACCCCCCAGGAGCGGCTGATCCTGGTCCTGCGCCTGTACGAGGGGGTCGCCGAGGAGCAGGCGGCCGCCCTGCTCGGGCTGCCCACGGAACGTGTCCGAGCGATCTGCGCCCGTGCGACGGTGACCCTGCTCCACCCGCCGCGCGGGCCGGCCCCGGTGGTGGTGGAGGTGGCCCCCTCGTGACCCTGCACGAGCGCGAGACGACCGTACGGCGCCTGCTGGAGCGCACCCCGCCCAAGGTGCCGCCCGAGCTCTACGCGGACGCCGTACGCCTCGGCGGCCACATGCTGCGCCGCAGGACGCTGGCCCGGCGCCTGATGTGGCTGCTGCTGCTCGCGGCGACGGTGGCCTTCTTCGTCTGGGCGGCGACGGCCCGGCCGTGGGTGGAGCCGCCGTCCCAGACGACTCCACCGCTGACGGGCTGGTGACCCCCCGCCGCCGGGAGGCGGCCTCCGCCGCGGGAAGGCCCCTCCTGGGCGGCCTTCCCGAGGAGCCCTCCCGGGGGCGGTCGGCCGAAGGGGCCGGTACCGCTAGCCGAGGGCCTGCTGCAGGTCCTGGAGCAGGTCGTCGATGTTCTCGATGCCCACGGAGAGCCGGACGAGGTCGCCCGGTACCTCGAGGGCCGAGCCCACGACGGACGCGTGCGTCATACGACCCGGGTGCTCGATCAGGGATTCGACACCGCCGAGGGACTCGCCGAGCGTGAACACCTTGGCGCGGTTGCAGACCTCGACGGCCGCCTCCTCGCCGCCCTCGACCTGGAAGGAGACCATCCCGCCGAAAGCCCGCATCTGCTTGGCCGCGATCTCGTGACCGGGGTGGTCGGGCAGGCCCGGGTACAGCACCCGCGTCACGCGCGCGTGCCGGGTGAGCATGTCGGCGACCTTCGTGGCGTTCTCGCTGTGCCGGTCCATGCGCACCGAGAGCGTCTTGGCGCCGCGCAGCACCAGCCAGGAGTCGAAGGGCCCGGCGACCGCGCCCATCGCGTTCTGGTGGTACGCCAGTTCCTCGCCGAGCGCCTGGTCGCCGGTGATCAGGGCACCGCCGACGACGTCCGAGTGGCCGCCCATGTACTTGGTGAGGGAGTGCACCACGACGTCCGCGCCGAGCGCGAGCGGCTGCTGGAGGTACGGGGTGGCGAAGGTGTTGTCGACGACGAGCCGGGCGCCGGCCTCGCGCGCGATCTGCGCCACCGCGGTGATGTCGGTGATGCCCAGGAGGGGGTTGCTGGGCGTCTCGACCCAGATGACCTTGGTCTTCGGGGTGAGGGCGGCCCGTACGGAGTCGGGGTCGCTCGTGTCGGCCACGGACCACTCCACGCCCCAGCGCGAGACGACCTTGGCGAAGAGGCGGAACGTCCCTCCGTAGGCGTCGTCGGGGATCACCACGTGGTCGCCCGGGCTGAGCAGCGTACGCAACAGGCAGTCCTCGGCCGCCAGTCCGGACGCGAACGCGAGGCCGCGGCGACCGCCCTCCAGGGCGGCGAGGTTCTCTTCCAGGGCGGTCCTGGTGGGGTTGGCGCTGCGGCTGTACTCGTAGCCGCCGCGCAGTCCGCCGACGCCGTCCTGCTTGTAGGTCGAGACCTGGTAGATCGGGGGGACGACCGCGCCGGTCAGGGGATCGGCGGTGTTGCCCGCGTGGATCGCGAGGGTCTCGAAGTGCTGACTGATGTGCCTGTCGCTCATGGGTCCCGAGCGTAGTGGGCCCGCGGGGCTGGTGACGGCCCACGGGCCCGGGTGCGGTGCGGAGTGGCGCCGCGGGGTCGGCGATGTGGGGTCGTGTTGGATTGTGTGGGTTCGTGGCGCGTCTCGGGTTACGCCGTGGGGGTCGTTGGGGCCTGCCTGCCTTGCGGCGTCTCGCGCGCACCGCCGTGGGCTGACCGGCGGGTCGGGGTCGGGGGCCGTGGTCGGCCTCAGGATCGGCGTCGGGTTCCGGCTCGGGGGGCACGCGGATCAGGAGGCCCGAACGGCCCCGCAGGGCATCCGGACGGACCCGCGAGCGCCGCCGGACCGTCCCGCTCCGGCCGGGTTGGCCAATTGTCGGACCCGTCTGGTTCGCTTGAGGCATGCAAATTCTCTGGGTCCTGATGGCGCTGGCCCTGTTCAGCCTGGTCCTGCTGCCGGTTCTCCGGCGTCGGCGCGCCGGTATTCAGCTGGTCTCGCCCGGCGACCCGGACGCCGCGGACCCGGCGAACTACGGATTCCTGCGGCAGGAGCAGCTGGACATCCGCATGCCGGGCCCGGACACGGACCTCCTCGACGTCCTGGACGTGGTGCAGCGCACGCAGGACTACCGCGCCGCCGCGCAGCTGCTGGCGGGCACCGAGATCACGGGCGAGACCCGGTGGCAGCGGGTGCAGGCGTTCGCGGGCGCCGCGTCGCTGGAGCTGCGGCAGCGCCCCGGCGGGGTCAGCGAGACGCCGGGCGGGCAGTGGCTCCGGGTGTGGCGCGCCGAGGCACCCAAGGACGCGGGCGGCGCGGCGGTGCACGCGGAGTTCCTGGTGCAGCAGGCGTGGCGGACGTCGACGCCGGGGACGGACGAGTTCCGGATCATCATGGAGGAGGCGAGGTCGGCCTGTGGCGAGGCGGCGCTGCTCTCCCCCGGTGACCCGATCCCGTACATCGTCGAGCTGTCGGTGGCCCGCGGGCTCGCCTATCCGCAGGCGGAGTTCGAGAAGCTGTGGCTGAAGATCCTGGACCGCGCGCCCTCCCACATGGGAGCGCATCTGGCGGCCCTGCACTACTGGTGCGAGAAGTGGCACGGCTCCCGTGAGATCGCGTACTCGTTCGCGGAGGCCGCGGCCGCGCGGGCCCCGCAGGGGTCGCTGCTGGCGGCGATGCCCCTCTTCGCGGTCTTCGAGCACCTGCCCGAGGTGAACCTGGTCCGCAGCTTCTACCAGAGCGAGGTCGTCACGAAGGCGGTCCACGGCGCGCTCTTCGCGGTGCACGCGGCCCGTCCGGACGACCCGATGCTGGCGCACGTCCGCCATCTCCTGGTGTTCTTCCTGGTCCGGGGCGAGCGGTGGGCGGAGGCGATGAACCAGTTGGTGCACGTCGACGGTCACGTCGGCGCGCTTCCCTGGACCCTCACCGCCGATCCGGCGGCCGACTACGCGGTCTACCGCGCGCTGGCGGTGGCCGGGTACGAGGCGAACGGGGGCACTCCGGCGTCCCTCTCCCGCTGACGCGCCGTACGGGCACCGGGGCGGGGGCCCGGCCGGAATGCCGGCCGGGGCTCACGGGTTGCAGCCACCGGACCCCACCCCGGCTCCGTGTCCCGTGACCCCGTGGAGACCCGTATGTTCCATGACAGCCGCACCCCGCGACTCCCGACCGCCGAACAGGCCCTGACCGGCCGGTCCGCGCCGGTCTTCAGGGTCCCCGAACGGCACACGGTCCTCAGCACCCCGCTCCTCGGCCCCTACCCCGAGGGCCTGGAGATCGCCGACTTCGCCATGGGCTGTTTCTGGGGTGCCGAGCGCGCGTTCTGGAGGCTGCCGAAGGGCGTCTACACGACCCTCGTCGGCTACCAGGGCGGATTCACCGAGAACCCCACGTACGAGGAGGTCTGCTCGGGCCTGACCGGCCACACGGAGGCCGTCCGCGTGGTCCACGACCCGGCGGAGATCCCGTACGAGGAGCTTCTGAGGGTCTTCTGGGAGTCCCACGACCCGACGCAGGGCTTCCGCCAGGGCAACGACGTGGGCACGCAGTACCGCTCCGCGGTCCACACCCACAGCGCGGCCCAGTCAGCCGCGGTGCTCGCGTCCCGCGAGGCCTACCAGAAGGTCCTCACCCGCTCGGGCCACGGCACGATCACCACGGAACTCCTCCCGGCGGAGGGCCGCCCCTTCTATCCGGCGGAGGGCTACCACCAGCAGTACCTCCACCGCAACGTGGACGGCTACTGCGGGATCGGCGGGACGGGGGTCAAGCTGAGCGCCCCGTCCGGGACGGACCGGGGGGCGTGGGGGGCGTCCTGCCCGACGGGCATCGCACCGGCGCCGGGGGCCTCCGGGAAGTAGTCCTGGCACGGTGACCCTGATCAGTCCCGGACGATGAACAGGCTCATGGCATGGACGTCCGTGCGGAGATCTTCGCTCCGTCCCGATCGAGCCCATCGCCCCCTCGCAGGGATGACGAGTGGGCTCACCCGGCCTCCCGCCATCGGGCCGGTCCGTGCGACAACCGAATCGCCGCCGCCTCACTCGTTCGAGCGGAGCGGACGTGCTCGTGCCCGTTAGGCTGAGGCGTGGGACAGAATCGCGCCCGTGGGAGCATCCATGACCACCCCAGCCGCTGAGCAACCCCTCATCCCCCAGCCGCCCGCAACGGTCGCCACGCTGCGGCAGGCCGTCAGTCAGATCGCGCCCGCCTCACTCCCCGCCTTCACCCGGGAGCTGGACCTGGCCGCGGACCAGTCCCGGCTGGGTTCCGATCTTGCCCCTCTCCGGCGGTTCATCACCCAGTGGGCCATCTATGTCCACATCCAGCGCCAGCCCGGCTTGGCCGCGGATTTCCGCCGCTGGGAGGACGCCGCCGGAGCGGGCGACGCCGCGCAGGCACGACAGGCCGCCGCCGAGATCGGACGGCTGCTCGACGAAGCCCACACGGCCCTCGGTCTCCCGGTCCGGTGAGTCCGGACTGGCTCTGGGAGTACGACCCTGATCACGACCACGTGGCAGGCGGCCTCCCGGCCCACGTCGTCGCGGAAGTCGAACGTCTCGCCGACCAGCTCGTCGAGCTCGCCCGTACGGGAATCGACGTCAGTGATCTCGGCAACGGCCCAAGACCGGGCGGTCTGCGTCGTATGGACGCGGCAGGCGGATGGTTCTACTTCCTCGTCGCCCCGCGCGCCCCACTCATCATCGTCGTCCGCATCGTGCCCCCGTTCGACGCCTTGTAGCGATCGCGTGGACGACCGACGAGATCACCGACGGCATCGCGGCCACCGAGCAGGACATCGCCAGTCTCGGTGAGTCCCCCGTCCAGGCCTGGCTGCTCGGGCACGTCAACGACGGGGACGGGCCCCGAGAGCAGGCTGTCGTGATCGGGCGGATCATCCGCGAAGACGACGGCCGTATCCAGTGGATCGGGGGCCTGCCGCAAGGGTGCGTCGGCGCACCGGTGTTCATCAGCGCGCCCCGCGGCGAGAACAGTTCCATTCCACGGCCGGCTTGCTTGGTCGCTGGATCGGGCAGCGGGTCGAAAATCGATGGTCATCTGAGCTGACCGGGCCCACTCTGTAGGCCATGGAAGAACCGCTCCGCAGGATCCGCGCGCTCCACACGGCGTCCACGATCACCGCCTATCAGGCATACCGCCCCGAGATCGGCGGACCCGCCGCTCGCAAGGGTCGTTTCCCCGCCGCGTGGAAGCCTGACCGCATGACGTGGATCAAGCCCAGTTTCCTGTGGATGATGTACCGCTCCGGCTGGGGCACGAAGGAGGGTCAGGAGACCGTCCTCGCCGTCGAGATCACTCGCGACGGCTTCGACTGGGCGCTGCGCAACGCGTGCCTTTCGCACTACGTCCGTGGACTGCACCCCGATCGGGTCACCTGGCAGCGTGACCTCAAGCGCGCACCGGCCCGTGTCCAGTGGGATCCCGAACGCGATCTGCACCTGCGTCCCCTGCCGCACCGCTCGCTCCAACTGGGGCTCTCGGGCGAGGCGTCGGCGCGCTACGCGGACGAGTGGATCGTGTCCATCAGCGACGTGACCCCGCTCGCCCACGAGATCCACGCGCTCGTCAGGGACGGCGACCCGGACGCAGCGACCCGACTGCTCCCCCAGGAGCAGGAGTACCCCGCCGGCGAGGAGCTCCTGGCCCACCTGGGTTCCTGACGGGCGACAGGGGCAAAACCGCCGGGGCCACCCACGGGCGGCCTCGCGGGATCAATGATGTGCTGGGCGACCGCGTGGGCACTGCGGGCCGGTACGGGCCGCCCTGGAGGCTTGATGCGGCCGGTGTGCACGCTGTCATGCGGAAGCCACCACCTCGCCCGCCATGACCTGGGGAGGGTTGGGCAACAGTGCCGCAAGGTTGTCCCGCACGAAGTCCGCGGCCCTCGAGATCGATTCCTCGGCACCGGCCTGGTCCTGGAAGACGCTGGTCGAGACCATCACTCCGCCCCCGGTATCGATCCAGTAGTAGGCCACGAAGCCGGAGACCTGGCGCATGAGTGCCACGAACCCATCGTTCACGAGACGTGCCGCCTCGGCCGAATCGGTCACCCCTTCGTACCGCCGGACTGCTGCGTACATCGCCAAACTCCTCGCGGCGTTCTGGGTTCGTCCCTACTGAGACGACGTACCCCTGCGACGACCGCCTGGCTCACGAGGCGTCCGGCAGTCACCTGAAGGGCCGCCTCGGGCGATCCGAACGGCGGCCGCCGGCCCGGGCACACGACCCCGCGCATGTCTCCACGAGACGGCATCGACGTGGAGTGGAGCAGCCTCGGACGGTGACTGCCCTCGATGGCGTACAGCGTGGGCCCGGCCCGGCCTCGCGACCACCGATTTTCGACGCCCTCCATGCGCACCCGGCGATCCGCGTGCCGGTGGTGGCCGTCCGCTGTGCAGCGCGGACTGCCCGCCGTCCGGAGCGGACTTTTCCCCACCCTGTGGAAGGGGGACCGCGGGACGTCGATCGGCAAGCAGTTCGAACGGGCGTCAGCTCGGGTTCTGGGCCCGTCGGCGGCGTACGACGACGAGCGTGCCCGCACCCGTGACCATCGCCGCGGCGGCCACACCGGCGATCGGCAGCGCCGAGGACCCGGTCGCCGCCAGAGCGCCGCCGTTCGTCGCCGTCCCGTCACCGCCGGTCGACGACGACCCGCCGACCGACCCGCCGCCCGAACCACCGGCCGACCCGCCCGAACCACCACTGGACGACCCACCGGTCCCGCCGGCCGACCCACCGCCCGAGCCGGCCGATCCGCCGGTCGACCCGCCCGTCGAGCCCGTCGGCCCGCCGCCCGTGACGTCCAGGGTGATGTCGGCCCTGTCGTTGGTCTTGTCGGGGTCGAACGGCCGTGCCTCGGTGCTCAGGGCGACGGAGCCCTTGGCGTGCGCCGCGCGCTTGTCGATCTTCAGCTGGAAGGTGTAGGTCTCCTGGCCGTCCTCGTTGAGCGCCGGCGCCCTCATGCCGCAGCGGTAGGCCTTCCCCTCGGCCCGGCAGAACATGGCGGTCTTGACGACCGACGTCCCGGCGGGCGGCGTGATCACGACGCTCACGGCCTTGTCCCCGGGCCGGGGCATGATCCAGGCGGGCCCGGCGTTGTGGAACTCCACCTTCATCGGAACGGTGTCCCCGACGCGCCCCTTCAGCGCGGCACCCGTCACCTGGTAGTCGGCCGTGTTGACGGCGGTGACGGGCACGTCGACGACCTGCCGGGTCCCCTCACCCCCGGCCTGCCTCTCGACCAGTTCCAGCGCGGGCGCGGTTCCCGTCACCGGCTCGGAGCCGTTGTCGTCCGGCCCCGGCTCGTCCGCCCCGACGCGCAGGCGCAGCTCGTCGTGGAACGCGCGGTCCAGGGCGGTGACCCGGAACGGCCTGTCGGTCGTATAGACGACGCCCGGCTCCACCGCCTGGTCGAACCCGCACACCACGGTCAGCCTCTCGGGCATCTCGTCGTAGGGCCGGACACGCTGGCTCCAGCAGTTGGAGGGAATCTCCGCGACGTCGAGCCCCCGGGTGACGGCATAGGTGACCCAGACCTTCTCGGCGGCTCCGGTGCCCTTGTTCGACACGGCGGCCGACACGTCGAAGGTGCTCCCCGGTTTCACCCCGCTGATCGGCTCGACACCTCCGACGGTCAGTTCGGGTGCGGTGTCGTCGGCGAAGGCGGCGGGAGCCGCGGCCAGCGCGATCAGGCCGGCGGCGCCGAGGGCGGCAACAGCGGCACGGGAGGCGCGACGGTGGTGCGGGAGCATCGGCATGGAGAGGACCTCTGTCGGAGCGCGGGCGAACGGGAGGTGTCCTCCGGGAGAACACCACTGCCCTCGCTAGACTCCTGCCGCCCCCGAACAGTTGCACGGCCGAGCCACCGCATCCCACCGGCCGACGTACGCACCGTGGAATACGTACATCCGGCTCCTGACCTCCCGGCCCGCGGAACGGACGGAGCGGGGCGAAACCGGAGAGTCGCGGACGCGGACCTCGGGGAGGAACATCGGAGGCATGTAGGCAAGGTGGTGGCTATGGGGATGCCGTCGATGCATTTCAGCGAGAGCCCCGAGGACCCGTTCGCCCTCGGCCGCGGTGCCTCGGCCGTACTGGACGACCGGGGCGCCGTGGTCGGCTGGAGCGCACGGGCGCAGGAGCTGCTGGGCTATCCGGCCGGTGAGGTGATCGGACGGGCGTGGCAGGACCTCCTGGTGGACGCCCGTGACCTGCCCGTCGTACGGCCCGTCGTCGTGGAGGCGCTGCGGACGGGAGGCTGGTTCGGGGTCCTGCCCGTCCGGCACCGCGACGGACGGACCGTGGAGATGGGCTTCCGGGCCCGCGCGGTCATCAGGGACGGCGACCGTCGGGAATGGGTCCTGGTCGGAGCCCCCGCCGCCGAGGTCTTCGCCTGGCAGCGCGACCGTGCGCTGCTGGACGGCCTGTACCACCGGTCCCCGATCGGTCTGGTGATCCACGGCCCGGACAGGAAGGTGATCCGGGTCAACCGAGCGGTCGAGAAGGCGAGCGGTGTGCCGGCCGAGGCACCGGTGGGTCACCGCCCCCGCGAGTTCATGGTCGACGAGGACGCGGGACCGGCCGAGGAGCGGGTGCGGCACGTCCTGGAGACCGGCGAACCGCTGATCTTCACGGAACAGTCGGCGCGGGCCCGCCACGATCCGGGCCGGGAGCGGATCGTGTCCGTCTCGGCGTTCCGGATGGAGGATCCCTCCGGCCGGATCCTCGGCGTGGCCGAGACGATCGAGGACGTGACCGACCGCCACCGCGCCCGCCGCAGGCTCGCCCTGATGAACGAGGCGAGCGCCCGGATCGGAACCTCGCTCGACGTGACGCAGACGGCCCGGGAGCTGGCCGAGGTGGCCGCGGACGGCCTGGCCGACTACTGCTCGGTGGACCTCCTGCAGCCGGTGACGGTCGGCGACGAGCCGCATCCCGCCGTGACCGGCCCGCTGCTGCGGGTGGCCCTCTCGCCCGCGGAACGGCGGGTCCCGTACCAGGAGGGCGAGGTCGTCCCGCTCCTTCCGGACTCCCCGCAGGCGCGCTGTCTGGCCGAGCGGCGCCCGATCCTCGACCGGCTGCTGGCCCTCCGGCCCGAGTGGTACGCCATGGACCGGCGGCGCATCGAGATCGCCATGGGCCTGGGCGTCCACTCGCTGATCGTGGTGCCCCTGGTCGCGCGCGGTCTCGTCCTGGGCGTGGTGAGTCTGTGGCGTGTGGGTCACTCGGAGCCCTTCGAGGACGACGATGCCGCGGTGGCCCACGAGCTCTCCTCGCGTGCGGCCGTCTGCATCGACAACGCGCGCCGCTTCACCCAGCAGCAGAGCGCCGCGCTGACGCTCCAGCGCAGTCTGCTGCCGAGCGCGGCGTCCGACCTGCCCGCGGTCGAGGTGGCCTGCCGCTACCTCCCGGCGAGCGGTGAACCGGGCATCGGCGGTGACTGGTTCGACGTGATCCCGCTGTCCGGGGCCCGGGTCGCGCTCGTCGTCGGGGACGTGGTCGGCCACGGGATCCACGCCGCGGCCTCGATGGGCCGCCTGCGCGCCGCCGTACGCACCCTGGCCAGCCTCGATCTGGAACCGGACGAGGTGGTGGCGCGCCTCGACGACCTGGTCAGCCTGCTCGCCGCCGAACTGGAGGCGAACGCCGGCGGCAGCGGGTCCGCGGTGGAGCAGATGCTCGGGGCGACCTGCGTGTACGCGGTCTACGACCCCGTCTCCCGGCACTGCTCCCTGGCCCGTGCCGGACACCCGGCCCCGGTGGTGTCCACCCCGGACGGCGAGGTGACCGTGCTCGACCTGCCCGCGGGGCCGCCGCTGGGGCTCGGCGGACTGCCGTTCGAGACGTACGACCTCGATCTCCCCGAGGGCAGCCTGCTCACGCTCTACACCAACGGTCTTCTGGAGGCGCGCAACGGCGACGTCGACGCCGCGCTGGAACGCCTGCAGGCGTGTCTCACCCACGCCGTCGATCCCCTGGAGAGCACCTGCCGCGCCGTGGTCGAGGCGCTGCTGCCGAAGGAGCACCTGCCCACCGACGACGTCGCGCTGCTCATCGCCCGTACCAGGGTGCTTCCGCCGCAGGACGTCGCCATCTGGGAACTTCCCCTGGAGGCGACCGCCGCCGCCCGCGCCAGGGAGCTGGCCACGGCGAAACTGACGGAATGGGGTCTGGAGGAACTGGCCTTCACCACCGAACTGGTCGCCAGCGAGCTCGTCACCAACACCTACCGGTACGCGGAGGGCCCCGTCACCCTCCGTCTGATCCGTACGCACTGCCTGATCTGCGAGGTGTCGGACACCAGCCACACCTCCCCTCATCTGCGACGGGCCCTCAGCACGGACGAGGGCGGACGAGGGCTCTTCCTCGTCGCGCAGCTCACGGAGCGGTGGGGAACCCGCTACACCCACGACGGCAAGACCGTCTGGACGGAACAGAGCCTGCCGCACACATGACCGTCGCCGCCGGTCAGAGCGGCTGGAGGCGGCGGTGCAGGAGGCAGAATTCGTTGCCTTCCGGGTCGGCCAGGACGTGCCAGCTCTCGTCGCCGGTCTGGCCGATGTCGACGGGCCTGGCGCCGAGGGCGAGCAGTCGTTCCAGCTCGGCGTCCTGGTCGCGGTCGGTGGCGTTGACGTCGATGTGCAGCCGGAGCTTGCCGTTGCGCGGCTCGTTGCCGGGGCTGAGGACGAGGGTGGGCTGCGGGCCGCCGAACCCGGCGTCGGGCGGGCCGATCTCGATGCTTCCGTCGGCCTCGCGGGCGAGTTCGACGTAACCGAGGACCTCGCTCCAGAACGCGGCGAGCCGCTCGGGGTCGGCGACGTCGATGACCAGTTCGCTGATGCGGCATGCCATGCCCGCCAGTGTACGGAGGCGGCGCGGCCGGGAGCCGGGTGAAGGCGCCGCATGCCGAAGGGGGCCGGGCGGGGCCCCGGTTCCGCGTGTCCCGCTCCGGGTCCGTCCCCCGGCTGTGCCCCTCCCCCTCCCACACCGTCCGGCGACCGGCGCCCGTCCGGAATTCGGTTGCGGTGCGTCGGCGCCGCGGGCTAGAAAGCCAGCCATGGCCGACATCCAGGGCTCGTACGACGACCTGTTCACCGCCGTGCCCGGTGCGCTGTCCGCGTTGCTGGACGAGGGGGACGCCGGTGCCTCGGTGGCCGTCTTCGTCGACGGCGAGCCGGTGGTGGACGTCTGGGGCGGGTTCGTCGACGCGGACCGCACCCTCCCGTGGCGGCGGGACACGATCACCAACGTCTGGTCCGTCACCAAGACGATGACGGCGCTGTGCGCGCTGCTCCTCGCCGACCGCGGCGACCTCGACCTGGACGCGCCGGTCGGACGGTACTGGCCCGAGTTCGCCGCCGCGGGCAAGGAGAAGGTGCTGGTGCGGCATCTGCTCTCGCACACCGCGGGCCTGCCCGACTGGGAGGGTCCCGTCGAGGAGCTTTACGACTGGCCGTCCGCCACGGCACGGCTGGCCGCGCAGGCTCCGCAGTGGGAGCCGGGTACCGCGGCCGGATACCACTCGCTCACCCAGGGGTTCCTCGTCGGCGAGGTCGTCCGCCGGATCACCGGCCGAGGCCTGGGCGAGTTCTTCGCGGAGGAGGTGGCCGGACCGCTGGGCGCCGACTTCCGTATCGGGCTGGCCGCCGAGCACGACCACCGGGTGGCGCTCTCGGTCCCGCCGCCCTCGCACGACGAGAACTACACCGCGGGCGCGGCCGGCGGCAAGGCGTCCCCCGGCGCCGCGACCCCCATTCGGGTCCGCGACGGCAACAGCGTGGCCTGGCGCCGTGCGGAGATCCCCGCGGGGAACGGATTCGGCAACGCCCGCTCGGTCGCCCTCGTGCAGTCGGTGCTGGCCTGCGGCGGAACGCTGCACGGGACACGACTGCTGTCGCGGGCGGGCTGTGACCTCGCGCGCCAGGAGCAGTTCAGCGGCGAGGACCGCATCCTGGGCACGCCCATGCGGTGGGGCCTGGGCTACGGACTGTTCGACAGCCTCTACGGGTGGGGCGGCTGGGGCGGTTCCCTGGTCGTCATCGACCCCGCGAGCCGTATGACGGTGGCCTACGTGACCCATCAGATGCGCGAGCCGTCGGCCGACCACCGGGGGCTGGAGATGGTGATGGCCGCCTACGAGGGGCTTCAGGGTCTGCGCGTCTGATCGACCACCAGGGGGCGGCACATGACCGGTCGCGGCCACGACGGCCCGGCGGACGTCCGCGAGATCGTCGCCACGCACCTGCCCGGCCGTCGGACCGGGTCCGTGGTGCGGCTCGGCGAGGGCCTGGACAACGTGGCGTACGAGGTCGACGGTGAACTGGTCGTGCGCTTCCGCAAGGAGCCCGACCCGGTACGGCGGGCCGCCCTGGTACGCCATGAGGCCCGCGTGCTCTCCGCCGTGGCGGGCATCTCGCCGCTGCCCGTCCCCGAACCGCTGTTCACGGTCGAGGAGCGGGGATGTCTGGCCTACCGCAAACTCCCCGGCGTCCCGCTGCTGGACATGCCCCGGCACCGGCGAGCGGACCATGTCACGTCGATCGCCGCCACGCTCGGCGCGTTCCTCGCCGCGCTGCACGCCGTACCGGTCGATCGGGCGGCCGGACTGGTGGACACGGACCACCCGTCGCCCACCGAGTGGCTGCGGCAGGCCGCGGAGACCCACGCGACGGTGGCCGGGCGGATACCCGCGTCGCACCGACGCGCCGTCGAGTCCTTCCTGGAGACCGCGCCGCCGCCCGCCGGCCGCACCGTGGTGTTCTCCCACAACGACCTGGGGATCGAACACGTTCTCGTCGACCCGGTGACCTGGGCGGTGACCGGCGTCATCGACTGGAGCGACGCGGCCGTCGTCGACCCGGCCCACGACTTCGGGCTGCTCCACCGCGATCTCGGCCCGGCCGCCACCCGCGCCGCCCTCGCCGGCTACCGCCCCGGCGCCGACGACCTCACGGCGCTCCGCGAACGCGCCGTGTTCTACGCGAGGTGCGGCGTCTTCGAGGACCTCGCCCACGGCATCGAGACGGACCAGAACACGTACGTCGACAAGAGCCTCGCCGCGATGGGGTGGCTGTTTCCGTCATAGCTCCGTCGTGTCGGCCGGGTGGCCGGGTTCTCGGGGAGGCAGGGGACATCGGTCCACCGACCGCAGGCAACTGGGCCACGGACGCGGATGGAACGCGTCGACGGTTCAGCGCACCAGGGCGGCCACGGCCAGCGGCACGAGGACGGCGGCGACCGAGACGAGCGTGGAGGCCAGGGTCTGCGCGTTCACCACACCTGACGGGCTTTCGGAGACCTTGGTGAACAACTCCACCAACTGCTTCTCGTGCTCGGTGAAGGGGCGCGTCCCGGGCGGCTGCTTGGGGAGCCGACGCTCCATGACCCGCAGGACGGCCATGCGTTTCTCGAGGACGGCCTGAGACAGACGCCATTGCGAGTAGAAGCCGTAGAGGAGGATGGAGAGCAGGATGATGGCGGCCACCACCCATTTCGTCGTGAGATAGGCGCCGTTCTGTGCCACGAACGGCGAGAGCCACACCCATGGCGCGAACGCGAGGGCGGCTCCGAACACGCACCACAGCGTCACTATGCGGTACCAGCGTGAGAGGGCTTCGATGCCCGGTGTGCGGGCGGGTGCCGACCATGTCAGCCTGAGGTGACCGGTCTTGGTGATGATCCTCGACAGTCGCGACGCCCGGAACAACCAGTACAGGCCGTTCGCACCACCAGCGCCCGACACGGTGACCGACACGTACGACGCCGCGTCGATGTACATGTGCTGGACGACCTGCTCGACGTCGGACAGCGCCCAGAGCATCAGGCACGCCACTGCCGAGCCCGTCAGCATCCAGCGCTCCTGGCGCCACGGACGCAGGCCTCGGCTGATCCAGGCGTGCACTTCCCTGGCTCCACGAGGAGTCAGCATCCTGTCGACACTCGGCAGCGCTCGGTGGAACGCTCGGCACCCGGACCATGCGGCAAGCACCAGAATGAGGTCGAGGGGCACGTAGTAGCAGATCCAGAAGAGATAGGCGTTCCGGCCTCGTGAGGTCGGGTGCCCCCAGAACTGATGCGCGGCCGCGATCACCGGGGGTGCGAGGATCACCGCGAAGTAGAGCGTGCTGCCCCGCGGGCTCCAGATGTTCTTGCGCGCCCTGTTGTCTGCGCGAATCCCGAACCAGCGCAGTACGACCACCCGCGCGAGGTCGCGATGATATCGGTCGTTGAGTGCGGATGACGGCGGCACAGACCCTCCCAACCAGTCCGTATCAGGATGCTCTCGACGTCACTTTCAGGGAGTCGTGTTGCTGCACGGTGGCCGTCCGCGCACGGAATCCGAGGATTGCGCATCAGACTGTGACGAGATCTTCGGGAGTCCGTGTGGAAGGGTGCGGCTGGGAACTCGCGGAACGGGCCCGGGGAACGCGGCGTTCCGCCCTCAGCTTCCGTCGGCTGAAGAAGCCTGAGCCGTGGCTCCGATCGGCACGGTGGGCGCCGTCCTCATGGTGGTGGCCATCGTCATCTTCCGCCCACGGCCGGATATCCGCTCCCGAGTCGACGACGTCCCCGCTCGCGCGACCTGTCCGGACAAGTGGTGTGGGTGCGGGACCTGCGCGTTTACCTGGCGCTGATGATCTCGTCGTGCACTGGACATCTGTTCTTGGCCGTCCTCCCCCCAAAGAACTTTATGTTCGCGGTCAAGTGATGGGCAAGAACAGCAATGGAGGACGTTGTGTCCCTGGATGCCCGTAGGGCCCGGCGGTTCGCCGCCCCCGCAGCCGCCGCAGTCGCGGCCGCCGTCGTCACGATGGTGGTCAACCCGACGCTGGGCGCTTCGGCCTCGGCTCCGCAGGCCGCGGCCAAGGCCAAGGCCCCGACCGCCAAGAACGTCATCTTCATCAACGGCGACGGCATGGGCGCCGCCATGCGTCAGGCCGCCCGTCTGCACCTGGCCGGCCTGAACGGCCAGCTCGCGATGGACAAGCTCCCCGTCTCGGGCCAGCTCACCACCGAGCCGGACGACCCGAAGGCCGTCGTCACCGACTCGGCCGCCGCGGCGACCGCGTGGGCCACCGGTGAGAAGACCTACAACGGCGCGATCAGCGTCGACGTGGACGGCAACCCGCTGGCCACCCTCGGCCAGCAGGCCAAGGCGGCCGGGAAGGCGACCGGCCTGGTCACCACCGCGCAGGTCACCGACGCCTCGCCGGCGGCGTTCTTCTCGAACACCGCCAACCGTTCGGCGCAGGACGAGATCGCGCGCCAGTACATCGAGGTCAGCAAGCCCGACGTCATCCTGGGCGGTGGCGAGGACTGGTGGCTGCCCGCGGGCAGCGCCGGCGCGTTCAAGGACCAGCCCGCCGAGGACCCGTCCGAGGCGAGCAAGGGCACCAAGGGCGACCTCATCAAGAAGGCCAAGAAGGCCGGTTACTCCTACGTCAACAGCGCGGACCAGCTCAGCCGCGCCAAGGACGGCAAGCTCCTCGGTCTCTTCGCCAACGAGGAGATGTTCCAGCAGCGTCCCGAGGGCCAGGGCGACGTGTACAGCCCGGTCGTCGGTCTCTCCACCATGACCAGCAAGGCCCTGAGCACGCTGGACAAGAACAAGAAGGGCTTCTTCCTCATGGTCGAGGAGGAGGGCACCGACGAGTTCGCGCACTCCAACAACGCCACCCGCACCCTGCAGTCCATGCAGGAGCTGGAGAAGGCCGTGGCGGTCGCCCGCGCGTACGTCGCCACCCACTCCGACACCCTGCTGGTCATCACCGGCGACCACGAGACCGGCGGCCTGGCCGTCGAGGAGTCGGACGCCGCCGACGAGTCCGGCACCGGCATCTCCGCCGAGGACGGTCCGTTCAGCATCCGCGGCAGCGACAAGAGCTTCTACGTCGACTGGACCACGTCCGGCCACACCGGCGTGGACGTGCCCGTGACCGCGGCCGGCCCGCTGTCCGACCGTTTCACCGGCAAGCACGCCAACACCCACGTGTACGACGTGCTGCGTGAGGCGCTGACGCGCCGCTGAGCCGCACACCGTCAGCGGGGCCCCGGAGCGATCAGGCTCCGGGGCCCCGCTGACGTCACGGCAGCCGGCCGCGCGCCGCACGGCCGGGCCGGCGTACGGGCACCGCTCAGCCCTGCTCCACGTACAGGTGCAGAGGGCCCCGCAGGACGGGGCTGGGCCGGTACGGCGGCGGGTCGACGACCAGCCCCGGCCGTTCCAGGCGGCGTACCAGCTCGGTCAGCGCGATCTGGGTCTCCAGTCGGGCCAGCGGTCCGCCGAAGCACAGATGGATGCCGCTGCCGAACCCCAGGTGCTGGTTGTCCCGCCGGTCGGGCGTGAAGCGGTCGGGGTCCTCGAAGCGGTCCGGGTCGCGGCTGCCCGACGCGAGCATGAGCATGATCTGCGAGCCCTTGGGGATGACCGTGTCGCCGACCGTGATGTCGCTGTACGCCGCCCGCCAGGGAATGATGTGCACCGGCGGCTCGTAGCGCAGCAGTTCCTCCACCAGTGGTACGACCAGGTCCGGTTCGCCGCGCAGCCGGTTCAGCACCTCGGGGTGGCGCAGCAGCGTCAGCACGCCGTTGGCGATGAGGTTGACGGTGGTCTCGTGGCCGGCGATGAGCAGCAGGTTGGCGGTGCTGATGATCTCCTCGTCCGTCATCCGCCCGTCGGGGCCGTCGTCGTTGGCCAGCCGGGTCAGCAGGTCGTCACCGGGGCGGCCGTGGCGCCCCTCCAGCAGTCCGCCGAGGTACTCGCGCAGGTCCTTGGTGGCCTGCACGCCGTTGTCCAGTTTCTCCGGCGGATCGGTCCCGGGGTCGTAGTCGATCGACTCGATGATGGCGTTCACCCAGACGTGGAACCGGGGTTCGTCCTCACGCGGCACACCGAGCAGGCGGCAGATCACGGTGACCGGGAACGGGTAGGCGAAGTCGTCGACGACATCGATGCGTTCCTGGTCCGCGAAGCCGTCGATCAGGCCGCCGACGACGGCGGCCAGGTCGGGTTCCAGACCGGTGACCAGTCCCGGGGTGTGCGGCGGCCCGAAGTGACGCATCGCCAGCCGGCGCAGGCGGTCGTGCTCCGGCGGGTCGAGGTTGATGAACGACGGGGTGGCGCGTCCCTCGACCGCCGCCATCGGCCGCGACAGGTTGCGTACGTCGGAGCTCAGGCGCGGGTCGTGGAGGATGCCGGTGAGCTCCCGGTAGGTACTGATGACGTAACTGCCGTCCTCCTGCAGGGCCACCGGGGTCCGGCGCAGTTCGGCGTAGAGGGGGTAGGGGTCGGCCCGGGAGGAGTGGTCGAGGATCCGGCGCAGCGTGTCGGGCGTCTCGGTCGTGGTCATGTCGCTTCCCTCCTGCGTCCCTCGTTCCTGCGTCCCGCCTTCGTACGTCCCTGGTTCCCGCGTCGCCGGCGCGTGCCTCCCTCGTTCCTGCGTCCCCGGTCCGTCCGTCCCTCGTGTGTGCCTCCCCGTTCGTCCCGCCCGGGGCGTCGTCCCGCTACCTCCCTTGCCGCACGGCGGTGACCCGTCGTCCGCCCGGGTCGTGTCCGGTGACGACGACGGTGGCGCCCTGCGCGAGCAGGGTGGGTCCGGGGAAGTCGACCGGCACCGGCTTCGCGTCGACGGGCTGGTCGGGGGTCGGGCAGGGCGGCGGGAACGGCGCCGCCGTCTCGATCAACCGCCGATAGTGGTCGAGCCACTTGGCGTTGTTGAAGCTGACCGCCGCGGTGACCCGGCCCTGGTATCCGTAGGCCGCGACGAAGCGGCGGTCGGACACGGACCCCTGGGCGACGACGACCTCGTCGGCGTACGTCGGCACCCCGACGGACTTGATGTTGACGCCGAACTGGATCGACCAGAACGCCGGGATCGACAGGTGCGGCCACCGGTCGGCCTGGGTGCTGACCATGTTGTGGGCCGCGATCTCCGCCTGTTCCACGGCGTTGGCCCAGTGCTCCAGGGAGATGAACCGGTACTCGTAGACCGGGTTGGGGCTGCGTGCGACGTCCCCGGCGACGAAGATGTCGTCGGTGACCAGGCCGTTGAGGTCGAAGGCACGGCAGCCCGCGTCGCAGGCGACTCCCCACACGCCCACCGCCAGTCCCGAGTCCCGCAGCCACTCGGTGTTGCGGATGCCGCCGAGCGCCACCACCGCGACCTCCGCGTCGACGGTGCCGCCGTCGGAGAAGTGGGCGCGCCGCAGCCGCCCGTGGGCGTCGCCCTCCAGCCGGGTGACCCTGACCCCGCAGCGCAGGTCGACCCCGTGGGCGCGCTGCATGTCGGCGGCGACCTCGCCGATCATCGCGCCGAGTCCTCCGACCAGCGGGGCGGGACCGAGTTCGGCGACGGTCACGGGGAGACCGCGTTCGCGGCAGACGGAGGCGATCTCGGAACCGGTGAAGCCCGCGCCGATGATCAGGACGCGGGAGGGCCCGGCGGCGATCGCCCGCTGGAGACCGTCCGCGTCCTCCCGGGTACGGACGACGAACACGCCGTCCAGGGCCGCTTCCTCCTCGACGGGCCAGGGCCGGGCCCGTACCCCGGTGGCGATGAGCATGCGGTCGAAGGGGATCCTGCGGCCGTCGGCCAGCCGTACCTGGTCGGCCGCCAGGTCCAGTCCGTCGGCCGGTACGCCCAGGAGCCACTCGGCGTCGATGTCGCACCGCCGCGGCAGGGTCGTACCCCCGGCCGGCACCCACCCGGTGAGGACCTGTTTGGACAGCGGAGGACGGTCGTAGGGCTCTCCCAGTTCGTCACCGATCATGGTCAGCGAGCCGGTGAAGCCCTCGCCGCGCAGGGCCTCCGCGGCGCGCAGCCCCGCCAGGGACGCGCCGACGATCACCACCCGGCCGTCCCGCTTGAACCGCTGCAGCGTGTGGGCGCTGCTCATGACGGCGACGTCCCCACCGGCGCGTCCCGCTCCTCCAGCCGGTCGACCAGGATGGCCTGGAGCGGGCAGGCCGCCGCGGCGCGCAGGACCTGCCCGCGCTGGGCGTCGTCGGGGTTCGGGGCGTACATCAGCGCTTCCTCGCCGTGCATCCGGAACGCGTCCGGGGCCAGGAACGCGCACTGGGCGTACCCCTGGCACCGGGAAAGATCGACGACAACTCTCATCCCGGCCTCCATTTCACAGGGCCGCACGGCGGCGGGACCCGGGCGCGCCCTTCGGGTCGCCCACGCGGCACCACCACGGCGCCCTGAAGCGAGAGTCATGCCTTCCAAGAAGAGGTACGGCGATGGCCACCGCGTACGCGCGGGACGTGCCACGCCCGTCGAGGGTCTCGGTCGGACAACTGGTCGTCACGGGGAGGAACTGACCGTCACGACAGGGGCTCCGGCGCCCGGAATTCCTCCCGGGAAGCCTCCCGGGAACGGCCCGGAGAGCCTGACCTTGCCGTCGAAAAGCGTATCCCGCGCCCCTCGGGGCCGCACCCGGGACGGGAGGGCCAAGGACGAGGGCCGGACAGACGAGGGCGCCGACCGGTCCCGTGACCGGTCGGCGCCCTCGTCGCGCCCGTCGGACCGGCGGATCGCGCCCGTCGGTCCGCCCGCTCGGCTAGATCGTCGCGGTGTCGATGACGAAGCGGTAGCGGACGTCGCTCGCCAGCACCCGCTCGTACGCGTCGTTGATCTCGGACGCGCTGATCAGTTCGATCTCCGCGCCGAGGCCGTGCTCCGCGCAGAAGTCGAGCATCTCCTGGGTCTCCTGGATGCCGCCGATGCCGGAGCCGGAAAGGGACTTGCGGCCGCCGATCACGGAGAAGAGGTTGAGGGAGATCGGCTCCTCGGGGGCGCCGACGTTCACCAGCGCGCCGTCCGTCCGCAGCAGCGAGAGGAACGCGCCGAAGTCGAGCGGCGCCGAGACCGTGGACAGGATGATGTCGAAGCTGCCGCGCAGTTCCTCGAACGTCTTCGGGTCACTGGTGGCGTAGTAGTGGTCGGCGCCCAGCTTCAGGCCGTCGTCCTTCTTGCGCAGGGACTGCGACAGCACGGTCACCTCGGCGCCGAGCGCGTGGGCGATCTTGACGCCCATGTGGCCGAGGCCGCCCATGCCGAGGACCGCGACCTTCTTGCCGGGGCCGGCGTTCCAGTGCCGGAGCGGCGAGTAGGTGGTGATACCGGCGCAGAGCAGGGGCGCGGCCACGTCGAGGGAGAGGCCGTCAGGGATGCGGACGGTGAAGTTCTCGTCGACGACGATCTTCTCCGAGTATCCGCCGTAGGTGGGCTCGCCGTTCTTGTCGAGGGCGTTGTAGGTGCCGACGTTGCCCTTGAGGCAGTACTGCTCCAGGCCCGCCTTGCAGTTCTCGCACTCGCGGCAGGAGTCGACCATGCAGCCGACACCCACGCGGTCGCCGACCGCGAAACGGGTGACGCCGGGGCCGACCTCGGAGACGATGCCGGCGATCTCGTGGCCGGGAACCATCGGGAAGATCGCCTCACCCCAGCCCTCGCGGGCCTGGTGGATGTCCGAGTGGCAGATTCCGGCGAACTTGATGTCGATCAGGACGTCGAACTCGCCCACGGGGCGGCGCTCGATGGTGGTGCGCTCCAGCGGGGCCTTGGAGGCGGGGGCGGCGTACGCAGCAACAGTGGTCATGCCGGGGGTTCTCCTAAGGAGTGGTCTGCGCCCGGCTCCTTGATCCGCCGGGCACGCTCACCAGCCTGCCCCCTCGCGCGCCCTTCACCCAGGCCACGGCTTTGCGTACGACCGGTGGTCCTACTACTGGCGGGGTCAGGCTCCGGTACGTACGACCATGAATACTGGACGTATGAACGAGCAGCCCTTCCAGGAGATCGCCGGGGACGCCGGGCAGCCGCTGGACCGGCGGGCCGAGCTCAGCGAGTTCCTGCGCACCCGGCGGGCCCGGCTGAAGCCGGAGGACGTGGGCCTGCCGGACTTCGGGCGGCACCGCCGCGTGCCGGGGCTGCGGCGGGAGGAGCTGGCGCAGCTGGCCGGGGTCTCCGTCGCCTACTACACCCGGCTCGAACAGGGCAACGGACGGAACGTGTCGGCGGAGGTGCTCGACGCCATCGCCCGCGCCCTGCGCCTGTCGGACGCGGAGCACGCGCACCTGACCCACCTCGCCAAGCCGAAGCAGCACAAGAAGAAGCAGACGGCCCGGCCGCAGCACGTGCGGGTGGCGCTGCGGCATCTGCTGGACATGCTGGACGGCGTGCCCGCGTACGTCACCGGGCGGCGGGCGGACATCCTGGTCTGGAACCGGATGGCGGCCGCCGTGTTCGGTGACTGGTCCGAGCTCGCGCCCGGCGAGCGGAACTGGGCACGGCTGGTGTTCCTGCGGCCCGAGTACCGCGAACTGTTCGTGGACTGGGAGCAGAAGGCGATCGACATCGTGTGCATGCTGCGCATGGACGCGGGCTGCCATCCGGACGATCCCAGGCTGTCGGCGCTGGTCGGCGAGCTCTCCGTGAAGAGCCCGGACTTCCGGCGGCTGTGGGCCACGCACGACGTGAAGGAGAAGAACCACGGCGTGAAGGAGCTGCGCCATCCGCTGGTCGGCGACCTGGCTCTGCAGTTCGAGTCGTTCCGGATGACGGACGACAGCGAGCAGGCTCTGATCACGTATCACGCCGAGCCGGGGTCCGCCTCGGCGGAGGCCCTGCGGCTGCTGGCCAGCTGGGGCACGGACGCGACCCGCGCGGGGGCCGGCGCCCAGTCGTAGGCACGTCCGGGCGGTCGTACCCGCGCCGCGGCCCCGGCCCCCGGGACGGCGGGGTGCTTCGCGGCGGGCGCCCGGGCGCCTCGCGGACACGGAGGCCCGCCGGGGCCGTGTCTCCCTCCGGCGGGCGTCCGCTCGTGTCCGTCACGCCCCCGCGTTCTCCTTGACGGTGATCTTTCCCCTGCGGATCGTCGCGAGGCGGGGGGCCTTCCGCGCGATCGCGGAGTCGTGGGTGACCATGATGAACGTCAGTCCGCGCTCCTTCCACATGGTCTCCAGGACGTCCATGATCTCGTCGCGCATGGACTCGTCGAGGTTGCCGGTGGGCTCGTCCGCGAGCAGTACCTTCGGCTGCTTGACCAGGGCACGGGCGATGGCGACGCGCTGCTGCTGACCTCCGGAGAGCTCGGCGGGCAGATGTCCGAGCCGCTCGGCGAGCCCCACCGACGCCAGCGCCTCGGCGGCCCGCGCGCGCCGCTCCTTGCCCTTCACGCCGAGGGGGACGAGGGCCGTCTCCACGTTCTCCTGGGCGGTGAGCGTGGGGATCAGGTTGAAGCTCTGGAAGACGAACCCGATGTTCTCGCTGCGCACCTTGGTGAGCTTCGCCTCGGAAAGTCTCGCGAGGTCGACACCGTCGAGTTCGATGCTGCCCGCGGTGGGCCGGTCGAGTCCGCCGAGCATCTGCAGCAGGGTGGACTTCCCGCCGCCCGTGGGCCCCTGGATGACGAGCCGGTCCCCGTCCGAGATGGTCAGATCGATTCCGGCGAGCGCTTCGACGGTGCCCTTGCCCCGCTGGTAGCGCTTGATGACGCCTCTGAGTTCGTACATGGTGCTGCTCCTGGTTGTGCGTGAGGGGGCCGTGCGGAAGGTGTGGGCCGCACGGTCCGTGCGGGGCCCGGTCTATTCGACGCGGCGCAGGGCGTCCGCGGGCCGCAGCCGGGAGGCGCGCCAGCCGCCGAAGGCGCCGGCGATCAGGCCGCCGGCGACGGCGAGGGCGACCGCGGCGGCGATGGTGGAGAGGCTGACGGGCGCGGTGAGCGTGACGTCCAGCGCCTTGGACGCGACCCGCCGGCCGGGACCGCCGAAGCCGCCGAAGCCGCCCTGCCCGCCACCGCCGCCGCCGGCCGAACCGCCGATCTGCGCCTGCAGGCTGGGGCTGATCTCGGTGACCGCGTACGCGCCCGCCAGGCCCAGCGCGATGCCGAGGACACCGCCGACGAGACCGTTGACGACGGCCTCACCGACCACCTGACGGGTCACCCGGCCCGACTTCCAGCCGAGCGCCTTGAGGGTGCCGAACTCGCGCACCCGCCGGGAGACGGCCGAGGAGGTGAGCAGTCCCGCGACCAGGAACGCGGCCACGAGCACCGCGATCGAGAGCCACTTGCCGACGTTCGAGGCGAGGTCGGAGGCGGTCGACAGGGAGCCGGAGACGGTGTTCGCGAGGTCCGCCGAGGTGGTGACCGTGGTCCCCGAGATGTTCTTCTGGATGGTGCTCTTGACGCTGGAGATCTGCTGCGAGTCGGAGGCCTTGACGTAGATCGTGGTGACCTTGTCCTTGGCGTCGGCCAGCGTCTGCGCCTGCTTCAGCGGCATGTAGAGGTTGGCCGCCGCGTCACCGCTGTCCGGGGTCGCGATCCCGATCACCTTGTACTTGACGCCCTTGACGGTGACGGTGGACCCGACGGAGAGCTTCTTCTCCTTGGCGTACGACGTGTCGGCGACGATCACCTTGGCGTCGGTCTCGGACGTCGTGAAGGTGCGGCCGCTGGTGATCTTCGAGGAGGTCAGCGGGCCGAGGGCCGGCTTGGTGACGTCGGTGCCGTAGACGGAGTAGTTGTTGACGTCGAAGTTGGCGCCGCCGCCCTCGACACGGCCCTGCGGAGGCTGCTGGCCGCCCTGGCTCCGGTTGCCGCCGCCGTTGCCGTTCTGCTGGAACTGACCCCGGGTGAACTGTCCGTTGACCCGGATGACCTGGAGGCTGAGGCCCCCGACCGAGTCCGCCACACCGTGCTGGGCGTCGACCTTGGAGACCGTCGAGGAGGCCAGGGTCTGGAAGCCCTGGACCATGACGCGGTCGCTGCTCTGCTCCTTGTCGGAGCCGTTGTCGTTCGCGTCGAAGTTGAAGCGGGGCCGCTGACCGGTGCTCGACGGGGGTGCCGCGGCCTTGGTGACGGTCATGTCCGTACCCAGCCCGTACAGCGACTGGAGGACCTTGCCCTGGGCCTTCTCCATGCCGGACGACACGGAGCTGACCACGATGACCAGGGCTATGCCCAGGGCGAGCCCGGAGGCGACGACGAGCGCCGCCTTCCTGCGGCGGCGCAGTTCGCGCCTCAGGTAGGTGAAGAACATGGTCGCAAGGTAGGTACGGCGCGTGATGAAGCCATAAGGCCGAAATAAGAGAACGATGAAAAGGCGAGGAGGCGGGAAGGCCGCGAAGACTCCGAACGCCGAGCAGGCCGCGACCGCTTCGAACGCCGCACCGGCGAGGGAGTTCACCCGTGCGCGGTCTCGGAAGCCTGTGCGAAAGCCGACGGCGGCGGCCCGTGCGGGCCGCCGCCGTCGGCGGGGTTCCGGTGCGGAAGGAGCGGGCGTCGGCGTCAGACGGCCGAACCGGCCTTCCAGGAAGCCCAGTCCAGGTTCCAGCCGTTGAGGCCGTTGTCCGGGGCGATGGTCTTGTCGCCGGTGTTCTTGACGACCACCACGTCACCGATCAGCGAGTGGTTGTAGAACCAGGCCGCCGGGGTGTCCGGGTCGTTGGCACCCTTGGTGTCGGACAGGCCGACACAGCCGTGGCTGGTGTTCACCGAGCCGAAGATGGACTTGGCACCCCAGTAGTTGCCGTGCACGAAGGTGCCGGAGTTCGACAGCCGCATGGCGTGCGGTACGTCCTTGATGTCGTACTCGCCCTTGCCGTCGGAGTTGGTGAAGCCGACCGTCGAGCCGTTCATCCGGGTCTCCTTGAACTTCTCGGAGATCACCATCTGGCCCTGGTACGTCTTGTGCTCCGGCGATCCCGAGGAGATCGGGATCGTCTTGACCGTCTTGCCGTCCTGGGTGACCTTCATGGTCTTGGTCTGGGCGTCGACGACCGAGACCTGGTTGCGGCCGATCTTGAACGTGACCGTCTTCTGCTGCACGCCGTACACACCGCTCGCACCCTGGACGCCGTCCAGGTTCAGCTTGAGGGTGACGGTGGAGCCGCCGGTCCAGTAGTTCTCGGGACGGAAGTCGAGGCGGTTGGCGCCGAACCAGTGGCCGACGACGTCCTGTCCGCTGCTGGAGGTGACGGTGATCCCCTTCTGCACGGCGGCCTTGTCGGTGATCGCCTTGTTGAAGTTGATCGAGACCGGCATGCCGACGCCGACGGTGGAACCGTCCTCCGGCGTGAAGTTGCCGATGAAGCTGTTGGCCGGGGAGACCGTGGTGAACGAGGCGTTCTCGTGGGCCACCAGGCCCGCGGAGTCGGTGGCCTCGGCCGCGACCTTGTACGTGGTCGCACGGTCGAGCTGGGCGGCCGGCTTCCAGCTCTTCTTGTCGGCAGATATCTGGCCGGACACGGCCACGCCGGCCTCCGTCTTCATGGAGACAGAGGTGAGTGTGCCCTTGGTCACAGTGACCGCGGCGGCGTTGTTGATGGACGCGTTGTCGGAGCCGTCGGCGGGGGTGATCTTGATCTGCGCCTCGGAGCTCTTCTTGGCCGCCGCCTCGTCGGCCTGGGCCTGCGAGGACCGGCCGCCGTCCGAGGCCTTGGCCTCGCCGCCGCCTCCGCTGCACGCAGAGAGCACCAGCACTCCGCCGAGCAGTGCGGACGCGGCCATCAGGCCCCGACCCCGCTTACTGTCCGTCATCACACGCTTCTCCATCGTTGCCGAATCACCAAATACCGCAAGATCCCCGTGGGAACCCTCAACGTACGACCGGTTCATCCCGTTCCACACCCGTCGGGCATGTGGGACACACCACCCGGTCGACGGTGCCGGCCGGTCCGGCCGGGCCCGCGACCGGGTGGACCGGCGACCGGACCGGACCGATGGTGCGGATGTGGCCGGTGCGTCGCCTGAGACGAATGAACCCCGGGCGGCGGTTGCCACCCGGGGTCACGAATTTCCCAAGGGGCGTCAGCCGACTCCGACTTCTTCGTCGTCGTCCTCGTCGACATCATCCTCGTCGAGGTCCCATTCCGGCGAATCGGGGTCGTAGTCGATCGGTTCGCTGCTCCAGGACGCCTGCGCGAGCTCGACCCCGGGCACCTCGCTGACCAGGTCGAACGGATCGACGAGATGGGCGAGGGCTTCGGCAGTGTCTTCGGTCACTGCGTTCTCGGCGTGGGTCCGCTCGTCGCTCTGCATGCCGGAGTCGTCGGCGATGCGGCGCAGCGCGGCCTTGGTGACGGCGTCCGCGTCGTCGACTTCCAGGACCAGCTCCACACGAAGCCGGACAAACCGTGATGTCTCAGGAGTGTTCATGAGACGGAGCGTACGGCCCGATGTCCCCGCGACTTTCCCACGACCCGCGACTTTCATTAGCATCGGCCCACACGGCCAATTCGCCAGCGCCACAAGGGGATCGATATTACGTGTCCGCCGCACGTCGCTCGTTGCTGACCGCCACCGCAGCCGGGACCCTCCTGGGAGCCCTGTGGTTCGTCCCGTCCGCCAACGCGACTCCGGAACAGCCTGCTCAGCAGGGGTCGGCGCCCGCCGCCGACCGGTCTTCCGCCACCGCGACGAACGCCGGCACGGCGGCCACGACGGCGGACAGAACCGAACAGGCCACCGCGGAGCAGAGCGGCGACCAGACCCTGCTGGCCGACACCGGAAGCGTCGACACGACGCCGTACGTCGTCGGCGGCACCCTTTTCCTCGGCCTCGGCGCCGGCTTTGTGACCTACTCGGTGCGCCGGGAACGCACGGCGGCCTTCTGAGCGCAGCGCTCCGGCCCGGAACCCACGGGATGCCCATGCGAGACCTGACCGAGCTGACCGATGTCGAGGAGCCCGCCTGGCCCCTCCTGTCCGAGGCGATCTCCACGAGCACGGTGTCGCTGGAGGTGCTCCCGGTGGAGCCCGCCCGGGCCCGCGCCACCCTGCTGCAACTCCAGGTCACCGCGCGCTCCTGGCTCGGCGCCTTCGTCCTCAACTGCGGCGGGGTGTCGCTCGACAGCGGCTGGCTGCGCATCTACGGCAGTCCGGGCGACGGGGCGCCCGGGGGGCCGCCGGGCATCGCCGACGTCAACGGGTTCCCCACCGGCTTCGATCCGGCGTGGCGGCCGGACGGCGGGCTGGTCGTCGGCCATGACGTCCTCGGTGGGGCCTATGTGCTCAACGGTCCCGAGCCGGGCTCGGTGGGCCGCCCCGGAGGCCCGGGAGAGGTGGTCTACTTCGCGCCCGACGCCCTGCGCTGGGAGGCCCTCGGCGTGGGCCACGCGGCGTGGCTCAGCTGGCTCCTGGAAGGCGGCACGGAGGACTTCTACGACAACCTGCGCTGGCCCGGATGGCGGGCCGAGACGGGGCCGCTGCCGGGCTCCCAGGGCATCACGTTCGATCCGGTGCTGTGGTCGGCCGACGCCCGGCGCGACCTGCCCGCGGCCCGCCGCCGCGCCCTGCACATGACCGAACTCCTGGACCTCCACCGGGGAGTCGGCCTGGAGCTCGACAAGGTCGACCCGGGCTTCCTCGGCAACTTCCACCCCTGAGGGCCGACTTCCGGCCCAGGGACTTCCGGCCCAGGGACCCCCGGCCGGGGGATCGCCGTCCCCGGGACTCCCGGCCCACGTCCTTCTTTTCGTCGGCCATTTCCTCGGCCTTTTCCTCTGTACGGCTTCCGTCCCTGGGGTGCGGCCGCGGTCCCCGAGTTCCGGCGTCCGTCCCTGGAGACCCGACGGGCCCGGGCTCCGTGAGGAGCCCGGGCCCGTGAACGTCCGCGGCCGCGGCGCCCGGCCCCGATCCGGGGCCGGCCCGGGTGCGCCTACGCGGCGCGCCGGCCGCCGCCGCCCTGTCCGCCACGCTCCGTACGACGCTGCGGGGCACGTCCCCGGGTGCCGCCGCCGGTCCCGTTGCCGCCGCCGGTACGGCGTCCGCCGGTGGCACCGCCCCCGGTGGCGCCGCCCGTGCCGCGCTGCGGCTGGCGTCCCTGCGCCTGCCGCCCGCCGCCCGACTCCGCGCCGGTGCCCGAACCCGCGGGGCGCCGTGCGCCGCCGCCCGTCCGGGGCCGCGACCGGGCCGCCCGCTGCTTCGGCTGCTCGACGGGCTGGGGCACCTCGATGACGACCGGGACCCCGGAGGGCTCGCGGGCGCCGGTGAGACGGGCCAGTTCCTCGTCGCTCGACGTGACCCGGGCGGAGCGCGGGGTGATGCCGGCGTCGGCCATCAGACGCGTCATCTCACGGCGCTGCTCGGGCAGGACGAGGGTGACGACGCTGCCGGACTCGCCGGCCCGCGCGGTACGCCCGCCCCGGTGCAGGTAGTCCTTGTGGTCGGTCGGCGGGTCGACGTTGACGACGAGGTCGAGGTCGTCGATGTGGATGCCGCGTGCGGCCACGTTGGTGGCGACCAGCGCGGTGACCTGGCCGTTCTTGAACTGGTCGAGGGTCCGGTTGCGCTGCGGCTGGCTGCGGCCGCCGTGCAGCGCGGAGGCCCGGACACCGTTGGCCAGCAGCCGCTTGGTGAACCGGTCGGCACCGCGCTTGGTGTCCACGAAGAGGATCACGCGGCCGTCGCGCGCGGCGATCCGCAGGGCCACGGCCTTCTTGTCGGTCTCGTCGGCGACGTGCAGCACATGGTGCTCCATGGTCGTCACCGCGCCCGCCGACGGGTCGACGGAGTGCACCACGGGGTCGGTCAGGAACATCCGGACGAGCCGGTCGATGTTCTTGTCCAGCGTCGCCGAGAAGAGCAGCCGCTGACCGTCCGGCTCGACCTGCTGGAGCAGCGCGGTGACCTGCGGCATGAAGCCCATGTCGGCCATCTGGTCGGCCTCGTCGAGGACCGTGATCGCGACCTGGCCGAGCGTGCAGTCGCCGCGCTCGATGAGGTCCTTCAGCCGTCCCGGGGTGGCCACCAGCACCTCGGCGCCGCGGCGCAGCGTCCCGGCCTGGCGGCCGATGGACATGCCGCCGACCGCGGTGGCGACCCGCAGGTTGACGGCGGTCGCGTACGGCGTCAACGCGTCGTCGACCTGCTGGGCCAGCTCGCGCGTGGGGACCAGGACGAGGGCGAGCGGCGCCCGGGGTTCGGCGCGCCGGCCGGCGGTGCGGGCCAGCAGCGCGAGCCCGAAGGCGAGGGTCTTGCCGGAGCCGGTCCGGCCCCGGCCGAGGACGTCGCGTCCGGCCAGGGAGTTGGGCAGGGTCGCGCCCTGGATCGGGAACGGCTCGGTGACGCCCTGTGCCGCGAGGGTCTTGGTCAGGGCGGCCGGCATGTCCAGCGCGTCGAAGGAGTCGACGGCGGGCAGTGCCGGGGTGATGGTCTCCGGCAGGGAGAACTCCTGCGGTGCCGCCGCCTTGCGGGCGGGGACCTTGCCGGCGCCCCGGCCGCCCCCGCGGCCCGCGTTCCTCGCGGAGCCGCCGGTCTGGGCGCCGCCACGCGCATTCGCCGGCCGCTTACGGACGGGACGTTCGGATCGAGTCATGCTGGATCTGGATTTCCTTCCTGGGCCCCACGGACTGCACGCACAGCGCCCGCCGCCCTTTCGCGGCGGCTTTCTGAGCACTCACAGCACGAGCCGGGACCCGCACCCGAAGGTGCGGGCCCCGGCTCTGGAAAAGCGCGTCCCCGAAATCAGGCGGGGATGATGTTCTCCGCCTGCAGGCCCTTCTGGCCCTGCGCGACGTCGAACGAGACCTTCTGGCCCTCCAGCAGCTCACGGAAGCCGGAGCTGGCGATGTTGGAGTAGTGGGCGAAGACGTCGGGGCCGCCGCCGTCCTGCTCGATGAAGCCGAAGCCCTTTTCCGAGTTGAACCACTTCACGGTGCCGGTTGCCATGTTTCTCTCCTGAACAGGTAAGGCCCCAATCCGGAGATGCACCGGGAAATGCCGGAGATGCCGGTAAAACAAAACGCGCCTGCGGAGGATTCCGATCAGGCGCACAAAGTAAATGGGTACCAAAAACGTATCAATGAGACAGTAGCACACTCTGGGACCCGTGAGGGCGCCGGCCGGTCGGCGGGCGCCCTCGACGGCGTACGGCGGCGGGCGTCTACAGCAGCGGACCCGTGACGGGTTCCACCGCGGCCACCACCCGGCCTGCACGCACGAAGGCGTCGGCCGCCTCCAGGTCCGGCGCGAGGAAGCGGTCGGGGCCCGGGCCCTGGACACCGGCGGCACGGACGGCGTCGATCACGGCCCGCGAGGCCGGGGCGGGGGCCAGTCCCTCGCGCAGCTCGATCGCGCGGGTGGCGGCGTACAGCTCGATCGCGACGATGCGGGTGAGGTTGTCCACCGCGGTGCGCAGCTTGCGCGCGGCCGACCAGCCCATGGAGACGTGGTCCTCCTGCATGGCGGAGGACGGGATGGAGTCCACCGACGCCGGTACGGCGAGCCGCTTCATCTCGCTGACCAGGGCGGCCTGCGTGTACTGGGCGATCATCAGGCCGGAATCGACGCCGGCGTCGTCCGCGAGGAACGGCGGCAGGCCGTGCGAACGGTTCTTGTCGAGCAGCCGGTCGGTGCGGCGCTCGGCGATGGAGCCCAGGTCGGCGGCGGCGATGGCCAGGAAGTCGAGGACGTAGGCGACCGGGGCGCCGTGGAAGTTGCCGTTCGACTCGACCCGGCCGTCGGGCAGCACGAGCGGGTTGTCGACGGCGGCGGCGAGTTCCCGCTCCGCGACGAGCCGGGCGTGCGCGAGGGTGTCGCGGCCGGCGCCCGCGACCTGCGGGGCGCAGCGCACGGAGTAGGCGTCCTGGACGCGCGGGGCGCCGTCCTGGTGGTGGCCGGTGAGCTCCGAACCCTTGAGCACGGCCAGCATGTTGGCGGCCGAGGCGCCCTGTCCGGGGTGCGGGCGGATGGCGTGCAGCTCGGGGGCGAGGACCTTGTCGGTGCCGAGCAGCGCTTCGAGGGAGAGCGCCGCGGTGACGTCGGCGGACTTGTAGAGCGTGTCCAGGTCGGCGAGGGCCATGACCAGCATGCCGAGCATGCCGTCGGTGCCGTTGAGGAGGGCGAGGCCTTCCTTCTCGCGCAGTTCGACGGGGGCGAGGCCGTGCTCGGCGAGGAGTTCGCGGGCGGGGCGGACCGTGCCGTCGGGGCCCTCCGCGTCGCCCTCGCCCATCAGCGTCAGCGCGCAGTGCGAGAGCGGCGCCAGGTCGCCGGAGCAGCCCAGCGAGCCGTACTCGTGCACGACCGGGGTGATGCCCGCGTTGAGGATGCCGGCCATGGTCCGCGCGACCTCGGGCCGGACGCCGGTGTGCCCCGAGCAGACGGTCTTGAGCCGCAGGAACATCAGCGCGCGCACGACCTCGCGCTCGACGCGGGGGCCCATCCCGGCGGCGTGCGAGCGGACGATGTTGCGCTGCAGCTGGGCGCGGAGTTCCGGGCTGATGTGTCGGCTCGCGAGCGCTCCGAAGCCGGTGGAGACGCCGTAGACGGGCTCCGGCTTGGCGGCCAGCGCGTCCACGATCTCGCGGGCCGCGGCCAGGGCCGCCACCGCCTCGTCGGCGAGCTCGACCCGGGCGCCGCCGCGCGCCACGGCGAGAACGTCGGACGCGGTCACGCCGGACGTCCCCACCACCACAGTATGCATATCCATATTCAGGAGCGTACGCAGTGAATTCCGTGATGTCACTAGTGGTGTCACTAGTGGATGGCAGGTTCGCCCCTTACTTCGGTGTACGTCACCGCGTCGCTCGGGTGTACGTCACCGCGTCGCTCCGGCGCGGGTCGCCGCGTCACGGCCGGCGCCGCTCGTGACGGCCCCGGAAGCGGCGGCGCTCCCCCTCGGCCGGGGGCGGCGCGTCGGCGAGGCGCACGACCGGATCGTCGGGCCCCTCCCGGCCCGCGACGACGGGCAGGGCGGCGCGCACGGCCTTCGCGCGGTACTGGGCGGCGTCGGCCAGCCGGAAGAGCCGGCGGGCCGAGCGCACCGGGCCGATCGCGTCCCCGGTCGAGGCGACCCCGCACGCCACCCCGTCACCCTGCTCCAACCCGGCCGCGCGACGGCAGAGTTCACCGGCGATGCGGACCACCTCGTCGGCCGGCGGCCCGACCGCGAGAAGGCAGAACTCGTCGCCGCCGAGGCGCGCGGCGAGGGTGCCCGGGAGCATCGCCCCGCACAGCGACAGCACCGACCCGAAACGCTCCAGCAGCCGGTCGCCGACGGCGTGCCCCTGGGTGTCGTTCACGCGCTTGAGCCCGTTGAGGTCGCAGACGACCAGACTGACCACGACGTCCTCCGCCCGGTGCCGTCCGATCGCCTCGTCGAGACGCACGTCGACGGCCCGGCGGTTGGCGAGCCCGGTGAGGGCGTCCGTGAACGCCAGCCGCCGTGCCTCCTCCAGCCGTTCGGTCTGGGCGATCCCGGCCGCGACCACGGAGGCGAGGACGGTCGCGAAGTCCGCGTCCGCCCGGTCGAAGAAGGGCTCCGCGGCGCGGCGGGCGACATACAGCTCACCCCAGGCCCTGCCGTGCAGCACGACCGGGGCGACCACGCAACAGCCCCGTCCGCGCCTGCGCAGGGCGGTGACCCGCTGATGGCAGTAGCCGGCCCGGCCGCCCGCCGGGCCGTCCGCGGTCTCCACCCAGGCGTTCGGACCGCCGCCGCCGGCCCAGCGTTCGTGCAGGAACTCGGCGATCTCCGGGAACTGGTGCACGGGGTAGGCCTCCCGCTCGGGGAACTCCTCCTCGTCCGGCGCGCGTTCGCCGACGTTCACCAGCACGCGGAGCCGGCCGAGTTCGCGCTCCCACACGGAGAGCGCGGCGAAGCTCCCGCTGAGCGCGTGGCAGGCGCCGAGCGCCGCCGCCCGCCAGGATTCGCGTGGGGTGTGCGCCGCCGCCATCCCCTGCGCCAGCTCCACCACGGCCCTCAGCCGTCTGTCCTCACCCATCACTACAGGCTAGGGACATTTACCTCCATGTGGGACATCGGTACGGCGGACAGGGGCCCGAGTGGCCGTACGGGCACGGCGGACGCGCCTTCGTACCGCCCGTACGGGCACGGCGGACGCGCCTTCACGCCCCTGCCCGCGCCCCCGCGCCGCCGCGCTCCCGCCCCGCGCCTACTCGCCGGGCCACTGGGGCGCGCGCTTCTCGTTGAAGGCCGCGACCCCCTCCGCGCGGTCCCCGGAGAAGGCGACCGATCGCCAGGCCGCGTCCTCGACCTCCAGGCCCGCACGGAGGTCGAGCCCCTGCCCGAGCCGCAGCGCCCGCTTGGCGGCCCGCAGGCCGACGGGCGAGTTGGCCGCGATCCGCGCGGCGAGCGCCAGCGCCTCCGCACGGTCACGGCCCTCGTCCACGAGATCGTCGACGAGCCCCAACTCCCGCGCCTCGGACGCCTCCAGACGGCGCGCCGAGAAGATGAGCTCGGCCGCGCGGGCCGCGCCGACCCGGCGCGGCAGCAACTGCGTACCGCCGCCTCCCGGGATCACCCCGACCGACACCTCCGGCAGCCCGACGACCGCCGTACGGTCGGCCACGATCAGGTCGCAGGAGAGCGCGAGCTCGAACCCGCCGCCGAGCGCGAAGCCGTGCACGGCGGCGACGGTCGGCATCGGCAGCTCCAGGACACCGGTGTACGCGGCCCGCGCCACGGGCCGCTGCCGCATCAGGTCGGCGTCGCTGAAGGAGTTGCGCTCCTTCAGGTCCGCGCCCACGCAGAAGGCCCGCTCGTGGGTGGAGGTCAGCACCACGACCCGCGCGCCGGGGTCGGCGGCGAGCGCCGCGCAGGCACCGGCGAGGGAACGGGCCATCTCCGTGGACACGGCGTTCATGGCCTTCGGCCGGTCGAGGGCGAGCTCCGCGACGTACCCGTGCCGGCGCACGACGACGAACTCCCCGAACCGGCGCTCGTCCTCGGACCGCCGCTCGTCCCCTTGCTCCGCCATGACACCCTCCCTGTGAACGGTTAACGCGGGTTAACTTCCGCCTCCCCCGATCATCGCAGCCGACGCCGTCCGGCGAAACCCGTTCCTTCGGCCGCGCCTCCCCGTTCGGGTGACATCCCGCCCAACTCCCGCCCCACGCCCGCAAAACACGCATAACCTGCGCACCGCCGAGGGCATCGGGGGGACGTACGCACACCGGGGAGGGATGACCATGACGAACAGCACGACGACGGACGTGACGAGACAGCCGAGGGCGCGGGTTCCCGCGGCCCCGCCGGGGTCCACGGACCCCACCACGCGGGTGGCGACGCTCTCCCAGGCACTCGGCGCGGCGCGCCCGGGCGGAGCCGTCACGCCGCCCGCCCGGCCGCGCGTCGCGGAACCGGGCCGTGCGCCCGGCACGCAACCGGCGCGTCCGGGGCCGACCCTTCCCGGACCGGCCCTTCCCGGACCGGCCTTTCCCGGAGCGGTCCGTCCCGAGCCGGTCCGTGTGGCGGCCCGGGTCGCCGGTCGGACCGGGGACACGGGCACCTCGCCGACGGCCACCGCGGCGCCCACCGAGCGCGCGCCCCGGCCGGGCGGCGCCACCGAGACCGCGCCTCCCGCGTTCCCGCGCACCGGCCGCGGCCGGCACCGCAGGCCGCCGCGCCCGCGCCGCGCGCTCTTCGCCGTGGGCGGCCTCGCGCTGGCCGCCGGGGCGCTGAGCCTGGCACGGCTGGCCCCGGACGGGGTGACGGGGGGCGGCGGGGGCGGCGGGGGCGCGGAGGCCGAGCCGAGGCCGGGCGTCGCGGGCGACGGGCCGCTCGCCGCCTCGCCGACCGTCTGGGCCGTGCCCTCCGCGCATCCGGCCTCGGCCGGCGGACCGGCCGCCGCGGGCGGGCAGGGCGCGACTCCGACAGCCGCGCCGAGCCCGGGCGCCACGGCGTCACCGACGTCGACGGGACCGGCCGGAGCGGCCGGCGGGGTCACGGCCCCTTCGGCCGCGGTGCCGGGCGGGGCGCGGCCGACGGGCCGCGCGGACACCCCCGTGGGCGACGCGCCGGACACGACCGGCATCCCCACCGAGCCCGTGACGTCACAGCCGCCGGCCGCGCCCGCGCCGCATCCCACGCCGAGCGCCACCACCCCGGCCCCGAAGCCCGGCTCCCCGGGCCTCTGCGTACCGATCGTGGGGATCTGCGTGAACAGCCTGACGGCCCCCCTGGGCCACGGATAACGACGGCATCCGGCGCAGGCTCACGACGCCGCGACCCCCGGGATGCCCACCACCACGGCCACCCACCCGCTCACGGAAGGGACCGGCCACGACGGAGCCGGGACCGGACGCGACCGGCACGGGGTGTCCTCACCGTCGCCGGAACGCCCATCGCCACGGCCACCCACCCCCGCCACGGACGAGACCGTGCCGTCTCGCCCCGCCGCCACCCCCCGGACCGCCCGGACGGGCGTGCCGCGGGCCCGACGGGCTCCGGAAGGGACGGCTGTAAGCCCCTGCGGCCCCTCCCCGCCCCCTCGGCCCCGGTGGGGCGCCGTACTGAGACGCGGGCGCGCCCCCGCGTCTCAGGGGGTGCCGGGAAGGTCCCGGCGCGCCAGCAGCCACGGCTCGACCACGCCGAGGCCACGGACGGGGCGCTGCCACATCGGCTGGAGGGCGAACCGGTAGGCGGGCGGCTCCTCGCCCTCCTTCTCCGCGGTGGCCGCCGCCTCGGCGGCCTCGGCCTCGGAGGCGGGCGCGTCCTGGGTCCGCACCAGTTCCTCCGCGAAGGCACCGTCCACCAGGACGGCGTCCCGCGGCGCTATCGACGTGAGGCGGGAGGCGAGGTTCACCGTCGTGCCGAAGACGTCGCCCATCCGGGTCGTGACGGTGCCGAAGGCGATGCCGACCCGCAGTTCCGGCATGGTCTCGTCGTTGGCCATCGTCTCGATGAGGCGCAGGGCGATCTCCGCGGCGACACCGGCGTCGTCCGCGGAGTACAGCACCTCGTCACCGAGGGTCTTGATGAGCCGTCCTCCGTGCGCGGCGACCAGGTCGGCGGCGGTGGTCTCGAAGGCCTCGACGAGCTCGCCGAGCTCCTCCTCCTCCATGCGGCGGGTCAGCCGGGTGAAACCGACCAGGTCGGCGAAGCCGACGGCGAGGCGGCGGTCGACCATCTCCTCGTCGTCGCCGGCCTGGACGACCCGTCCGGTCGCGGCGGCGAGCTGGCGCCGCCAGACGTAGACGATGAACTCCTCCAGCTCGGGCAGGAGCAGCTGGATCAGGGGGTACGTCACCTCGGTGCGCGTCATCCCCGGTTCCGGGGGCTCGGTCAGCCCCTCCAGGAACGAGTCGATCTGCCACTCGGCCAGCCGGGCGGTGGTCTGGCCGGTGGACCGGGCCACCTGCACGGCCATCGCCTCGCTGAGCAGGCCCGCCTCGACGAGACCCGCCAGCCGTCGCAGGGCGAGGACGTCGGCCTCGGTGAGCGCCTTGGCCTGGCCTATGTCGGCGAAGCCCATGGCCCGCCAGAAGCGCGAGGCCAGCTCCATGGAGACACCGGCGCTGCGGGCGGCCTGGAAGGGGGTGTAGCGGCGCTCGGCGCCCAGGATGAGCTGTTCCAGACGCAGGGCGAGGGGATCCTCCCCGGAGTCCGCCATCTGCTCGTCCAGCCGGTTCTGCGCGTCCAGGCGGCTCTGGCCGTCCAGCCGCTCAGGCGGCTCCGACGGCGGGCTGGGCGTGGCCGACAACGTACTGTCCGGACGCACATCCGAACGCGCGTTCGCGTTCGACCGGCCCTGTGGATCCCCGGCGTCCTCGTCGCCCCGCAGGCCGGCTTCGCCGGCAGCGGGCGCCGGGTCGGTGGCCGACCCGGCGGTACGCCCCGGCTCACCGCCGGGAGCGGGGTGCGCACCCGTGCCGGAGCCCGTGTCGTCGACGGTCACGCCTGCTGCCTTTCCGATCTGCCACGGTCAGGTATCGACCGCGCTCAACTCTACGGCAGGTGTGCGCTGGCTCACTCCTGACTCGTACACCTGACCGGGACGCGGAACCACGATCGGCTCCTCGCCCACCGCTGAGTACGGCCCGCCGGCCTGCATCGCTCAGGCCGGCCGCAGGTGGACGATGTCTCCCGCGCCCACCGGCTGCTGCACCCCCTCCTCCGTGGCCAGGACCAGACGGCCGTCCCCGTCGACGGCCACCGCCTCCCCGGTGATCGACCTGCCGCCCGGAAGTTCGGCCCGCACCACTCGTCCGAGCGTCGCGCACCCGGCGGCATATGTCTCCTGGAGACCCGAGGCAGCGGGGTCCCCGTCCGCGGCGCGCCACTTCCCGTACCACTGCTCCAGCGAGCGCAGCACGGCCCGCAGCACGGTGTCGCGGTCCGTGGTCGTCGCTCCGGCGAGGGCGAGCGACCCCGCGCCCGGCACCGGGAGCTCGTCCGCGCGCAGGGTGACGTTGATGCCGATGCCGACCACGACCCCGTCGGTCCCGGCGCGCTCGGCGAGGATGCCGCCCGCCTTGCGTTCCTCGCCGTCCACCGTCACCAGCAGGTCGTTGGGCCACTTGAGTGCCGTGTCGACACCCGCGACCCGGGACAGCGCCGTCGCCGCCGCGACCCCGGTCAGCAGCGGCAGCCAGCCCCAGCGCTCGACGGGGATCCCGGCCGGCCTGAGCAGCACCGAGAAGAACAGGCCGGAGCGGGCGGGTGCCGTCCACCGCCGGTCCAGGCGGCCGCGCCCGGAGTTCTGCTCCTCGGCGACCAGGACGGCGCCCTCGTCCGCCTTCCCGGAGACGGCCAGCTCGACCAGGTCGCTGTTGGTGGACCCGGTGGCGGCCACGACCTGGAGGTCGCTCCAGAGCCCGCCGTCCGCGCCGTCCCGCACCAGCGCCCGGCGCAGGGTGGTGGCGTTGAGAGGTGGGCGGCCGAGGTCGGACCATCGGTTGTCGTTCGCGTCTGAGGCATCTCGCGGCGTCATGCAACCCACCCTAGGTGTGGTAAACGCCGCACTGCCGAACCGTAGGGGCACCACTACCCTACGAGTCAGTAGCAACCCCCTGAGCACATCACCCTCATGTCCCACTGAGCAGGCAGGGAGCCGCATCCCGATGTCCGAGCCGGAAGAGCTGCACCACCCCGACATCCACACGACCGCGGGCAAACTCGCGGATCTGCGGCGCCGCGTCCAGGAGGCGACGCACGCCGGCTCGGCGCGTGCCGTCGAGAAGCAGCACGCCAAAGGCAAACTGACGGCCCGTGAGCGCATCGAGCTGCTCATCGACGAGGGCTCCTTCGTGGAGCTCGACGAGTTCGCGCAGCACCGCTCGACCGACTTCGGCATGGAGCAGAACCGGCCCTACGGCGACGGCGTCGTCACCGGGTACGGCATGGTCGACGGCCGTCCGGTCGCCGTCTTCTCCCAGGACTTCACGGTCTTCGGGGGCGCTCTCGGCGAGGTGTTCGGGCAGAAGATCATGAAGGTGATGGACTTCGCGCTGAAGACCGGCTGTCCGGTCATCGGCATCAACGACTCCGGCGGCGCCCGCATCCAGGAGGGTGTGTCCGCCCTCGGGATGTACGGCGAGATCTTCCGCCGCAACACCCATGCCTCGGGCGTGATCCCGCAGATCAGCCTGGTCGTCGGCCCCTGCGCGGGCGGCGCGGTCTACTCCCCCGCGATCACCGACTTCACGATCATGGTCGACCAGACCTCGCACATGTTCATCACGGGTCCCGACGTCATCAAGACGGTGACCGGCGAGGATGTCGGCTTCGAGGAGCTCGGCGGCGCCCGCACGCACAACGCCGTCTCGGGCGTCGCCCATCACATGGCCGGCGACGAGAAGGACGCCATCGAGTACGTCAAGCAGTTGCTGTCGTACCTGCCGTCCAACAACCTCAGCGAGCCCCCGGTGTTCGCGGAGGAGGCGGACCTCGCGATCACCGACGAGGACCGCGAGCTGGACACCATCGTGCCGGACAGCGCGAACCAGCCGTACGACATGCATACGGTGATCGAACACGTCCTGGACGACGCCGAGTTCTTCGAGACGCAGCCGCTGTTCGCGCCGAACATCCTCACCGGCTTCGGCCGGATCGAGGGCCGGCCGGTGGGCATCGTCGCCAACCAGCCGATGCAGTTCGCCGGCTGTCTGGACATCGACGCCTCGGAGAAGGCGGCCCGCTTCGTCCGTACCTGCGACGCCTTCAACGTCCCGGTCATCACCTTCGTGGACGTCCCCGGCTTCCTCCCGGGCGTCGGCCAGGAGCACACCGGCATCATCCGGCGCGGCGCCAAGCTGATCTACGCGTACGCCGAGGCCACCGTCCCGCTGATCACGGTCATCACCCGCAAGGCCTTCGGCGGGGCGTACGACGTCATGGGCTCCAAGCACCTCGGGGCCGACCTCAACCTCGCCTGGCCGACCGCCCAGATCGCGGTCATGGGCGCCCAGGGCGCGGTGAACATCCTGCACCGCCGCACCATCGCCGCCGTCACGGACCCCGCCGAGGCGGAGGCCACCCGGGCCCGCCTGATCCAGGAGTACGAGGACGCGCTCCTCAACCCCTACACCGCGGCCGAGCGCGGCTACATCGACGCGGTCGTCATGCCCTCCGACACCCGCTCCCACCTCGTACGGGGTCTGCGTCAGCTGCGCACGAAGCGGGAATCACTCCCTCCGAAGAAGCACGGCAACATCCCCCTGTAGGCCCTGGGCCCCTGATCCCCGACCCCTGGGAGCGGACATGAACATCAAGGTCGTACGGGGCAATCCGACCCCCGAGGAGCTGGCCGCCGCACTGGCGGTGGTCCGGGTCCGCGCCGCGGCGGCGGCCGGCACGCCGTCCGGCGCGGCCGGAACCAGGGACGCGTGGGCGGACCCGTCCCGCATCGCCACCCGTCGGCTGCCGCAGCCCGGAGCGTCGACCTGGGCCCGGACCTACTGGCCCGGGTGACGGGAGGACGCCCGGACGCGGGCCGCCGCCCGAGCGGCGGTCCGGACCGTCTGCGGGGCCGCGCCTACGCGTGGCCCCGCAGACGGTCCGCGACCTCGTCGGCCATCACCGCGATCCCGGCGTCGTTCGGATGCAGGTGGTCACCGAAGTCGTAGGCCCCCCGCAGCCGGTCGGGGTCCGCCGGACCGGCGAGGGCGCGGTGCAGATCCACCACCGCGTCCCACTCCCCCGAGCCCCGGATCCAGTCGTTCACCTCGTGACTCACCCTCGCCGCGCGCTCCCCCCAGTGGTCGGACCCGGCGAACGGGAGCAGCGTCGCACCGATCACCCGCAGCCCCCGGCCGCGCGCCTGCCGGATCAGCTCGCGGTGTCCGGCGACCAGGTCGTCGGCCGCCAGTACCGGTGCGGGCCGGCACGTCGGCTGTCCGGCGGCCTCGCTGAACCCGATGTCGTTGAGACCGTGGAGCACGACGAGCGTGCGCACGCCCGGCTGTTCGAGGACGTCACGCCGGAGCCGGGCGATCCCCTTCTCGCCGTACCAGGCCGAGTCGTTCAGCAGCAGGTTTCCCCCGATGCCCGCGTTGAGGACGCTGCGTCCCGTGCGCTCGGCGAGCGCGTCCGACCAGCGGCGGTCCGCGCCCGGTGTCGAGCCGAAGCCGTCGGTGACGGAGTCCCCGAAGAGCGCGACGCCGTCCTCGCGGTCCGCGCCGACCTCCACGGCCGACAGGAAGTACCAGGACTCGGTCGTCTCACCGAATCCGTCCCCGCCGAGGTCGCCGAGGCGGTCGCCCGCCCCCCGGTAGCTCGTCGTGAAGGCCTGCGCGTGGAAGGTCGCGGGGCCGGTGACGTCGTGGAGATGAAGGGTGACCGTGACCGACTCCATTGCTTCCAGGGCGAGTTCGGCCGGGTCACTGACGATCTGTCCGCGCGCCGGTATCCGGGCTCCGGCCGCGCCCGCGAAGGTGAGGCGGCGCAGCGAGCCGGGCCGGACGGCGGCACCCTCGCCCGCGCGCGCCACCGTGGCCCCGGCGATCCGCAGCGGTGAGGTCCCGTAGGCGTGCGAGAGCCGTATGCGGACCCGGCCGCCGCCCGCGCCGATCCGGACGACCTGACGCAGGGACTGACGCCAGAAACCCTCCCGCGACCAGTTGGGGGTGAAGCCCTCGCTGGGAGGCTGGGGCGAGGCGGTCCAGGCGCTGACGAACACGGCAGTTCCTCACTCAAAGGGAACCATAGTCCCATTAACAGTGGGCAGAACCGTAGCAGGCTCGGAGACGTTAAAGAAACCTCAGACCCGTTTAGCGAGGGCGCGGGCAAGTTGAGTACGCGTACTCAGGCGCCCGCCACCCGGCTCGCCGCACGATCGGGGACATGCTGTGGTCCGACCCCGAGAACGAGCCGCCCAAGGAGTTGCGCGACATGCAGGACATGTTGCGGCGGCTCGGCGTTCTCATGGCCCTGGCCATGGTGCTGGCGATGATCGTCCTCGGTGTGATGTGAGCGGCGGGCGACACGCCCGCGCCGATACCCTGACCGCATGACCGATCAGCCGCGCCGCCGCCTCGTGCTGGCCTCACAGTCCCCCGCCCGGCTCAACCTGCTGCGCCAGGCCGGACTCGCTCCCGAGGTGATCGTGAGCGGGGTCGACGAGGACGCCGTCTCCGCCCCGACGCCCGCCGAACTCGCGCTCGCACTGGCCGAGGCCAAGGCCTCCGTCGTGGCGGCCCGGCCCGAGGTGCAGGGCGCCCTGGTGATCGGCTGCGACTCGGTCCTCGACCTGGACGGCCAGGCACTCGGCAAGCCCGCGGACGCCACGGAGGCCACCGCGCGCTGGAAGGCGATGCGCGGCCGGACCGGGACCCTCCAGACGGGTCACTGCGTCCACGACACGGCGACCAAGCGCTACGCGTCGGCGACCGCGTCCACCCTGGTCCGCTTCGGTGAGCCGACCGACGCCGAGATCGCCGCGTACGTCGCCTCGGGCGAGCCGCTCCACGTCGCGGGCGCCTTCACGCTCGACGGCCGTTCGGCCCCGTTCATCGAGGGCATCGACGGCGACCACGGCAACGTCATCGGGATCTCCCTGCCCCTGGTCCGCCGGCTGCTGGGCGAACTGGGCGTCGGGATCACGGAGTTGTGGACCCCACGGGAGAAGTGACGGCCGCGGACGCGGTCAGGAGGCGCTGGGTGCCGGAGGGGCCGCGACCGGGGCTCCCCCGGTGCCGCCGTTCGCCCCGTCCGCGCCGCCGTCGCCGTCCTCGGTCGCGGTGCCCGCGGGACCCGTCGCGGGGCCGAACGCCAGCAGCGTGAAGACGATCAGTCCGAGCACCACCATCATGAAGGCGAACGCGCCCCAGCCCGCGAGACCCACCGTGAACGCGCCGAGCAGACCGTGCACCACGGCGGCGCTGATCAGCAGAACGCGTCCGAAGACCCCCGGAGCGCGGTTGCGCACCGCGACGAGCAGCGCGGCGACCCCGCACAGCGCGAAGTAGAGCCCGAAGACCAGCCCCCCGACCTTCGACGAGACGGACATCGTGTCCGAGTCGAGCCCCGCCAGGGACATGTCCTGCCGGTCGACGACCACGCCGAGGAACCAGTTCAGCAGCGCGATCCCGACCGCCTCCACGAAGAGCACGATCGCCGCCACCCACGCCACCGGTCTGCGTACCACCGGTTCCCACCCACTTCCGAGTGCTGTTACCCCAAGTACGTTCGAGACATCCCGAACGCTACTAACGGGTAAACCTCGGGACAAGGGTTCTGCCACGGGCAAAGAATCGTTGGGCCATTCGTAGGGACTCCACAAAGAAACGATGTGCGGCGCGGCACAGCCGCACAGAGACCTTGACCACACAGGAGGGCTAGGGTTCAACCAAGGATTCCTGCGTACCGCGGTGTGACAAGGGATCTCGCGGGTCGAGCGAGCCTCGAATCACGCTCCGTGTGGGCAAGCTCACCATTGGGGACGGGTCGAAAGGCCGTGTCGGCAGTCCCTAAACTCGGCTTGTTTCAAGGAGGGAGCCATCGTGCGCAAGGTGCTCATCGCCAACCGTGGCGAAATCGCTGTCCGCGTGGCCCGGGCGTGCCGGGATGCCGGGATCGCGAGCGTTGCCGTGTATGCGGAACCGGACCGGGACGCTGTGCATGTCCGAGCGGCGGACGAGGCGTTCGCGTTGGGCGGTGACACCCCGGTCACCAGTTATCTGGACATCGCGAAGGTCCTGAAGGCCGCCGGGGACTCGGGAGCGGACGCGGTCCACCCGGGGTACGGCTTCCTGTCCGAGAACGCCGAGTTCGCGCAGGCCGTGCTCGACGCGGGGCTGATCTGGATCGGTCCGCCCCCGCAGGCGATCCGGGACCTGGGTGACAAGGTCGCCGCCCGGCACATCGCGCAGCGTGCCGGTGCCCCGCTGGTCGCGGGCACCCCGGACCCGGTCTCCGGCGCGGAGGAGGTCGTGGCCTTCGCGAAGGAACACGGTCTGCCGATCGCGATCAAGGCGGCGTTCGGCGGCGGCGGCCGCGGGCTGAAGGTGGCCCGGACGCTGGAGGAGGTCCCGGAGCTGTACGACTCCGCGGTCCGTGAGGCGGTCGCCGCGTTCGGCCGTGGTGAGTGCTTCGTCGAGCGTTACCTCGACAAGCCCCGGCACGTGGAGACCCAGTGCCTGGCCGACACGCACGGCAACGTGGTCGTGGTCTCCACCCGGGACTGCTCGCTGCAGCGCCGTCACCAGAAGCTGGTGGAGGAGGCGCCCGCGCCGTTCCTGTCCCGGGCGCAGGTCGAGGAGCTGTACGCGTCGTCGAAGGCCATCCTCAAGGAGGCCGGTTACGTCGGCGCGGGCACCGTGGAGTTCCTCGTCGGGATGGACGGCACGATCTCCTTCCTGGAGGTCAACACCCGTCTGCAGGTCGAGCACCCGGTCACCGAGGAGGTCGCCGGGATCGACCTGGTCCGGGAGATGTTCCGGATCGCGGACGGTGAGGAACTCGGCTACGGCGATCCCGAACTGCGCGGTCACTCCTTCGAGTTCCGGATCAACGGCGAGGACCCCGGCCGGGGCTTCCTGCCCGCCCCCGGCACCGTCACCACCTTCGCCCCGCCCTCCGGCCCCGGCGTCCGCCTCGACGCCGGCGTCGAGTCCGGTTCGGTCATCGGCCCCGCCTGGGACTCCCTGCTCGCCAAGCTGATCGTCACGGGCGCCACCCGCGAGCAGGCCCTCCAGCGCGCCGCCCGCGCCCTGGAGGAGTTCACCGTCGAGGGCATGGCGACCGCGATCCCGTTCCACCGCGCGGTCGTCCGCGACCCCGCGTTCGCCCCCGAGCTGACCGGCTCCGCGGACCCGTTCACGGTCCACACCCGGTGGATCGAGACCGAGTTCGTCAACGAGATCCCCGCCTTCACCGCCCCCGCCGACGGCGAGACCGACGACGAGCCGGGCCGCGAGACCGTGGTCGTCGAGGTGGGCGGCAAGCGTCTCGAGGTGTCGCTGCCGTCCTCGCTCGGCATGTCACTGGCCCGCACCGGACTCGCCGCGGGCGCCAGGCCCAAGCGCCGCGCCGCCAAGAAGTCCGGGCCCGTCGCCTCCGGCGACACCCTCGCCTCGCCCATGCAGGGCACGATCGTCAAGATCGCGGTCGAGGAGGGCCAGGAAGTCCAGGAAGGCGACCTCATCGTCGTCCTGGAGGCCATGAAGATGGAACAGCCCCTCAACGCCCACCGCTCCGGCACCGTCAAGGGCCTCACCGCCGAGGTCGGCGCGTCGATCACGTCGGGCGCCGCGATCTGCGAGATCAAGGACTGAGACACCGTCGTGCGGACCGGGTCCGGTCCGCACGACCCACGAAGCGCCCGGCGGACCGGAACGGTCCGCCGGGCGCTTCGCCGCGCTCGGGGCCGAGAGCCGATGCGGGTACGCGTACGGGTACGGACGGGGACGGGACGGGTACGGGTGCCCGTGATCGTGCCGGTGCCGGTACGAGGGCGGGTGCGGCCCGGGGCGGGTGCGGCCCGGGGCGGGCGGGTCCGGGAAGGGCTCGGGACCGGGGACAGGACCAGATCCGGGGAGAGGCCCGCGGCAGGAACGGGGTTCGGTACGGGGATCGCCCTCTGAGGGAGACCGCGCCTGAGACGGCCCGTGACTGAGGAAGGTCCCGGTCCGGTGTGCCCCGCGTGGACGGGTGTCGTGCGGGTGACCGGGTGGGCGACGTGCGGGTGACCGGGTGGGCGACGAAGGTGGTCGCCCGTTCGGGTGAAGTCGGACGGGGCGAGCGGCCTCGTCGGCGGTCGGGGCTGAGCGGTCATCTGCGCCCGAGCACTTGGCCGTCGGATGCCGCCGAAGGGGTCACCACCGTCGGTCACCGACCGTCCGTCACACATCGTCAGGGTCACCGTGGCCGGTGTCGCGCCCGATGTCGGGCGGCGGTGGCGCGGCGTGCGCGTCGGACGACATCCCGGACGGCGGCTCGAACCGTCCGCCGGTCGGTGTGCCGGGTTGCCCGTCGGTCCGTGCCCGGGGCTGTCCGGCGGTCTCCGTAGCGGTCAGCGGCGGCGTAAATCCGCCACCCGCGCCCGCTCCCCGGGGGACTGTTCCCCGAGGGGCACCGCGCTGCGCAACTGGGGCCCGGTGCCCGGGACCTGACCGCGCCGCGGCCCGGGGACAGGCACGTCCCGGCGCGGCTGACGCCCCGCCGGGGCCGTATCGCCTCCCGTACCACCACCCGACTGGCCCGCCACCGCGATCTGCACGCCCTGGTCCGCCAGCGCCTGCAGTTCGGTGACCGCGCGATCGTCGTGTGCGGGTGGCTCGTCGGTGACCAGACGGGTGATCAGATCGGTCGGCACCGTCTGGAACATGGTGTCGGTACCGAGCTTGGTGTGGTCGGCGAGGACCACGACCTCCGCGGCGGCCTGCACCAGCGCGCGGTCGACGGACGCCGACAGCATGTTGGAGGTGGACAGGCCGCGCTCGGCGGTGAGACCGCTGCCCGACAGGAAGGCCCGGGAGACCCGCAGCCCCTGGAGGGACTGCTCGGCACCGCTGCCCACCAGCGCGTAGTTGGAGCCGCGCAAGGTGCCGCCCGTCATGACGACCTCGACACGGTTGGCGTGGGCCAACGCCTGGGCCACCAGAAGGGAGTTGGTGACGACGGTCAGACCGGGCACCCGTGCGAGCCGGCGGGCCAGCTCCTGTGTGGTGGTACCCGCCCCCACCACGATGGCCTCGCCCTCTTCGACGAGACCCGCGGCGAGATCGGCGATGGCCGTCTTCTCGGCGGTCGCGAGATGCGATTTCTGCGGAAAGCCGGACTCCCGCGTGAACCCGCCCGGCAATACCGCACCGCCATGCCGGCGGTCGAGGAGTCCTTCTGCCTCCAGTGCGCGCACGTCCCGCCGTACGGTCACTTCGGAGGTCTGGACGACGCGGGCGAGCTCACGGAGCGACACGGCCCCGTTCGCTCGCACCATTTCGAGGATCAATTGGCGACGTTCTGCAGCGAACACGAAACTGACAGTAACCCCAACGACCGTCTGCTTTCAGCAGTTTGCGCCGAATAACAGAAGTTGTTCGCATGGCAGGGTACGAAGTGGTATACGCGTCTACTCACGGCGCCTATGCCGCGGGAATGGGCGACAACTCCCCGTGACCAGCGGGAAATCGCTTTCTCCTGTCAGCCCTCGTCGGTCAGCTTTCGGGTGTGCAGCTGCCGTGCCACCTCGGCGATCGAGCCCGAGAGAGAGGGATAGACGGTGAAGGCGTTCGCGATCTGTTCGACCGTCAGATTGTTGTCGACCGCGATCGAGATGGGGTGGATCAGTTCCGAGGCGCGCGGGGCGACGACCACACCGCCGACCACGATCCCGGTGCCCGGACGGCAGAAGATCTTCACGAAGCCGTCCCGGATGCCCTGCATCTTGGCGCGCGGGTTGCGCAGCAGGGGCAGCTTCACGACCCGGGCGTCGATCTTGCCCGCGTCGACGTCCGCCTGCGAGTAGCCCACGGTGGCGATCTCGGGGTCGGTGAAGACGTTGGAGGAGACCGTCTTCAGGTTCAGCGGCGTGACCGCGTCGCCCAGGAAGTGGTACATGGCGATGCGTCCCTGCATCGCCGCCACCGAGGCCAGGGCGAAGATGCCGGTCACGTCACCGGCCGCGTACACGCCCGGGGCCGTGGTCCTGGACACCTTGTCGGTCCAGATGTGCCCGGAGTCCCTGACCTTGACCCCGGCCTCCTCCAGGCCCATGCCGCTGCTGTTCGGGATGGCGCCGACGGCCATCAGGCAGTGCGAGCCGCTGATCACACGGCCGTCGGAGAGGGTGACCTCCACCCGGTCACCGACCCGCTTGGCGGACTCGGCGCGCGAACGGGCCATCACGTTCATGCCGCGGCGCCGGAAGACGTCCTCCAGCACCGCCGCCGCGTCCGGGTCCTCGCCCGGCAGCACGCGGTCCCGGCTGGAGACGAGGGTGACCCGCGAGCCGAGCGCCTGGTACGCGCCGGCGAACTCGGCGCCGGTGACGCCGGACCCGACCACGATGAGCTCCTCGGGAAGCTCGTCCAGGTCGTACACCTGCGTCCAGTTCAGGATCCGCTCGCCGTCCGGCTGGGCGTCGGGCAGCTCACGGGGGTGTCCGCCGGTGGCGATGAGGACGGCGTCGGCGACGAGCGTCTCCTCCGTGCCGTCCGCCGCGCGCACCACGACCTTGCGCGAGCCGTCCAGGGACTGCATGCCCTCCAGCCGGCCGCGGCCGCGCAGCACGCGCGCCCCCGCCCGGGTGACGGAGGCCGTGATGTCGTGCGACTGGGCCAGCGCCAGCCGCTTCACCCGTCGGTTGACCTTGCCCAGGTCGACCCCGACCACCCGCGCGGACCGCTCCGACGGCGGGGTGTCGTCGGCGACGATGATCCCGAGTTCCTCGTACGAGGAATCGAAGGTCGTCATCACCTCGGCGGTGGCGATGAGGGTCTTCGACGGCACGCAGTCGGTGAGCACCGACGCCCCGCCGAGACCGTCGCAGTCGACGACGGTCACCTCCGCGCCGAGCTGGGCGGCCACCAGGGCCGCCTCGTATCCGCCGGGTCCGCCACCGATGATCACGATCCGAGTCACGTACTCCATTGTCCCGCACGCTTCAAGGTGCCGGCGCCCCGGGGGCCGCCGGGCGCGTATTCGAGCCGCTTCTGTTACGCGGGAGGCGCACGTGTCCACTGCCGTACCCTCGACCACATGTCGCTCTACGCCGCGTACGCCGGCAATCTCGACCCGCGGCTCATGACGCGCCGCGCCCCGCACTCGCCGCTGCGCGCCACCGGCTGGCTGAACGGCTGGCGGCTGACCTTCGGGGGCGAGCACATGGGGTGGGAGGGTGCGCTCGTGACCCTCGTCGAGGCGCCCCGTTCGCAGGTCTTCGTGGCGCTGTACGACATCGCCCCCCTGGACGAGGACTCCATGGACCGCTGGGAGGGCGTGGGCCTCGACATCTACCGCAGGATGCGGGTACGGGTGCACACCCTGGAGGGCGAGGAGCCCGCGTGGGTGTACGTGCTGAACGGGTACGAGGGCGGGCTCCCCTCCGCGCGCTACCTCGGCGAGATCGCCGACGCGGCGGAGTCCGCCGGAGCGCCGCACGACTATGTGATGGAGCTGCGCAAGCGCCCCTGCTGAGGAGCTCCCGCCTGTTCGTCGGAAACGACAAGACAACGATCGCAAGACCGTGAGCTCCATCATCTACGCGCGTAGGCCCGGACCGGCTACCCTCATGCGCGTGAACGCATCTCTTCTTCCGGACGACATCCAGGGCGATCCCTACGCCGCTGCCGACGCCGCCGCCACCCGCCTGCGGGAGCTCACGGGCGCCGAGACCCACGACGTCGCGCTCGTGATGGGCTCCGGCTGGGCTCCGGCCGCGGACGCCCTCGGCACCCCCGAGGCCGAGTTCCAGGTCACCGAGCTGCCCGGGTTCCCGCCGCCCGCGGTCGAGGGGCACGGCGGCAAGGTCCGCTCGTACCTGATCGGCGACAAGCGGGCCCTGGTCTTCCTGGGCCGCACCCACTACTACGAGGGCCGCGGGGTCGCCGCCGTCGCGCACGGTGTCCGTACGGCGGTCGCTGCGGGCTGCAAGACCCTCGTGCTCACCAACGGCTGCGGCGGCCTGCGCGGCGACATGCGCCCCGGCCAGCCGGTGCTGATCAGCGACCACATCAACCTGACGGCGACCTCCCCGATCGTCGGGGCGAACTTCGTCGACCTCACCGACCTCTACTCCCCGCGGCTGCGCGCCCTCTGCAAGGAGGTGGACCCCACCCTGGAGGAGGGCGTCTACGCGCAGTTCACCGGACCGCACTACGAGACGCCCGCCGAGATCCGGATGGCCCGCACCATCGGCGCCGACCTCGTCGGCATGTCGACGGTCCTGGAGGCCATCGCCGCGCGCGAGGCCGGTGCGGAGGTGCTGGGCATCTCCCTGGTCACCAACCTCGCCGCCGGCATGACGGGCGAGCCGCTGAACCACGAGGAGGTCCTCCAGGCGGGCCGCGACTCCGCGACCCGCATGGGCGCGCTGCTCACGCGGGTCCTCGACCGGCTGTAGCGGGACCGACGCACGGGCCGAGGCGGCCACGCGATGCCCGGCTCTCCCGGCGGACCGGCCCGTGCGGCGCGCGTCCGGCGCGTCCGGGGCGGGGGACGAGGCGGTACTCCCGGGGATCGGGACGGGTAGGCGCGGCCGGGGCGGGCAAGCCCTCCGTGGCCGGGTACACAGCAAGGCACCACAGACAGAGAGGTACACCCGACGTGCAGGACGAACTCATCGCACGGGCCGAGGCGTGGCTGGCCGAGGACCCCGACGCGGAGACCCGTGAGGAACTCGCCAAGCTCATCGAGGCCCGGGACGTCGCCGAGCTCACCGCACGCTTCAGCGGCACCCTCCAGTTCGGCACCGCGGGCCTGCGGGGCGAGCTCGGCGCGGGCCCGATGCGCATGAACCGCGCGGTGGTCATCCGTGCCGCCGCCGGACTGGCCGCGTACCTCAAGGCCCGGGGCGAGGCCGGCGGTCTCGTCGTCATCGGGTACGACGCCCGCCACAAGTCCGCCGACTTCGCCCGCGACACCGCCGCGGTGATGACGGGCGCGGGCCTGCGGGCCGCCGTGCTCCCCCGCCCCCTGCCCACGCCCGTCCTGGCGTACGCCATCCGTCACCTCGGTGCCGTGGCGGGCGTCGAGGTCACCGCCAGCCACAACCCGCCCCGCGACAACGGCTACAAGGTGTACCTCGGCGACGGCTCCCAGATCGTCCCCCCGGCGGACGCCGGGATCGCGGCCGAGATCGACGCGGTCACCCGCCTCGACACCGTCCCCCGCCCCGACGGCGGCTGGGAGATCCTCGACGAGGGCGTCCTGGACGCCTATCTGGCCCGTACGGACGCCGTGCTCTCCGATGGCTCCCCCCGCACGGCCCGGACCGTCTACACGGCGATGCACGGCGTCGGCAAGGACGTCCTGCTCGCCGCGTTCGCCCGCGCAGGCTTCCCCGCCCCCGCACTGGTCGCCGAGCAGGCCGAGCCCGACCCGGACTTCCCCACCGTCGCCTTCCCCAATCCGGAGGAGCCCGGCGCGATGGACCTCGCCTTCGCGAAGGCCCGTGAGACCGGTCCCGATCTGATCATCGCGAACGACCCCGACGCGGACCGCTGCGCGGTGGCCGTGAAGGGCCGCGAGGGGGCCGACTGGCGGATGCTGCGCGGCGACGAGGTCGGCGCGCTGCTCGCCCGGCACCTGGTCGACCGCGGCGCGCGCGGCACCTTCGCCGAGTCCATCGTCTCCTCCTCCCTCCTCGGCCGGATCGCGGAGAAGGCGGGTCTGCCGTACGAGGAGACCCTGACCGGCTTCAAGTGGATCGCCCGGGTGGACGGCCTGCGCTACGGCTACGAGGAGGCGCTCGGCTACTGCGTCGACCCCGAGGGCGTGCGCGACAAGGACGGCATCACCGCGGCCCTCCTGATCACGGAGCTCGCCTCCCGCCTCAAGGAGGACGGCCGCACCCTGCTGGACCTGCTCGACGACATCGCCGTGGAGCACGGCCTGCACGCCACGGACCAGCTCTCCGTCCGGGTCGAGGACCTCTCGGTGATCGCGAACGCCATGCGCAGCCTGCGTGAGCGGCCGCCCACGACGCTGGGGGGCCTGCCCGTCACCAGGGCCGAGGACCTCACCCTCGGCACGGACACGCTCCCGCCCACGGACGGTCTGCGCTACACCCTGGACGGTGCCCGCGTCATCGTCCGCCCCAGCGGCACCGAGCCGAAGCTGAAGTGCTACCTGGAGGTCGTGGTCCCGGTCGGCTCGCACGCCGGACTCGCCGCGGCCCACGCCGAGGCCGCCGAGCTGCTCACGGCCATCAAGCGCGACCTGTCGGCGGCGGCCGGCATCTGACGTCCGCCCGGGCCCCGGGCACGGCGGCAGCACGGCGCCGGGCCGCCCGGGGGCCGCGGCGGGAGCACCCGGCCGCCGGCCCTGTCCGGAACCCCCGTTCACCGGGTCAGTCGTCCGCCGGCCGCGAGCATCGCGCCCGCGGGGCCCCGGCCTACGACCGCGCCTGGGTCCTCCCCGATCACGGACAGAGGCCGGCGCACCCGTGCGGCGGTGTCGTCACCCCACCGCGAGCAGGATCGCCAGCACCACGGCCCCCGCGACCGCGGGACCGATCACCTCGTACGCCCAGCGCACGCTGACCGCGTCCTGCGTCCCTTCGACGTGCGGGTGCGCCTCGGCGAGTTCGCGGAGGTCGTCCATCGCCCGGTCGGTCTGGGCGCGCGCCGGCGCCGCCGGGGAGACACGCCCGCTGCTGTCGGCCGTGGCACCCCGCGACTGCCGCTTGGCCGCGCGCTTGCGGGAGCGCAGCGAGACGGGGATCGCCCACAGCTGGTAGCGGGTGCCGTCAGCGGTGACGGCCTCGTTGGAGTAACCGGAGCGCAGCGTCGCGATCGTGGTCCAGGGCAGCACGACGACACGGAACGGGTTGCGGATGCGCAACCGCTCCTCGTTCGCGTACACGGCCGGCCGCAGCGTGAACGCGGTCACCAACGGGACCAGCAGGATCATCGTGGCGAGCGCCAGCCACGGCGTGCGTCCGTGTCCCGAGACCAGCGCGTCGATGCCGAGCCAGCCCATGATGGCGAGCAGCAGCACGCCGCCCGCGATGCCGGCGGACGACCGGTAGATCCGGTCCCGCGACTCGGGGCGCGGGGCGTCCGGCGGGGGTGGCTGGTGATCGGGCGTCGTCATGCCCCCGATTCTGCCCGACGGTCAGCGGCGGCCTCCTCCGCCCCCGCCGCCCCGTCGCTCCCGCCACCCCCACCGCTTCCGCAGGCGGTCCCGGGGCTGTACAGCCGCTACGCGCGTAGATATGCTCGGGTGGTGACCATGCCCACCACTGCATCCTCCCCCAAGCACTCGACTGCGCTCGAGCAGGGTGGTGCCCCCACCCACGCACTCGGCGACGTGACCGCGTCCGACAGCACCCTGCGCCGCTTCCTGCACGGGCTGCCCGGCGTCGACGCGGTCGGCCTGGAGGCGCGCGCCGCCTCGCTCGGCACCCGTTCCATCAAGACGACCGCGAAGGCGTACGCGATCGACCTCGCCATCTCGATGGTCGACCTGACGACGCTGGAAGGCGCGGACACCCCGGGCAAGGTCCGGGCGCTCGGCGTCAAGGCGGTCCACCCGGACCCGACCGACCGCACGACGCCCGCCACGGCCGCGGTCTGCGTCTATCCCGACATGGTGGCCACCGCCAAGGAGGCCGTGGCCGGTTCCGGCGTGAAGGTCGCCTCGGTGGCCACCGCCTTCCCGGCGGGCCGCGCCGCACTCGACGTGAAGCTGGCCGACGTGCGGGACGCCGTCGCCGCGGGCGCCGACGAGATCGACATGGTCATCGACCGCGGGGCGTTCCTCGCGGGTCACTACCTGAAGGTGTACGACGAGATCGTCGCGGTGAAGGAGGCCTCGGGCGCCGCCCGTCTGAAGGTCATCTTCGAGACCGGCGAGCTGTCGACGTACGACAACATCCGGCGGGCCTCGTGGCTCGGCATGCTGGCCGGCGCGGACTTCATCAAGACCTCCACCGGCAAGGTGGCCGTCAACGCGACGCCGTCGAACACCCTGCTCATGCTGGAGGCGGTCCGCGACTTCCGCGCGCAGACCGGCGTCCAGGTCGGCGTGAAGCCGGCCGGCGGCATCCGCACCACCAAGGACGCCGTCAAGTTCCTGGTCCTGGTGAACGAGACCGCCGGCGCGGACTGGCTGGACAACCACTGGTTCCGCTTCGGCGCGTCCTCGCTCCTGAACGACCTGCTGATGCAGCGTCAGAAGCTGGCCACCGGCCGCTACTCCGGCCCCGACTACGTGACGGTGGACTGATCACCATGGCATCTGCATTCGAGTACGCACCGGCGCCCGAGTCCCGCTCGGTCGTCGACATCGCCCCGTCGTACGGCCTCTTCATCGACGGCGAGTTCACCGAGGCGGCGGACGGCAAGGTCTTCAAGACCGTCAGCCCCAGCACCGAGGAGGTCCTCTCCGAGGTCGCCCGGGCCGGCGCCGAGGACGTGGACCGTGCCGTACGGGCGGCCCGCAGGGCCTTCGAGAAGTGGTCGGCGCTGCCCGGCTCCGAGCGCGCCAAGTACCTCTTCCGCATCGCCCGGATCATCCAGGAGCGCTCCCGCGAGCTCGCCGTCCTAGAGACGCTGGACAACGGCAAGCCCATCAAGGAGACCCGCGACGCCGACCTCCCGCTGGTCGCCGCGCACTTCTTCTACTACGCGGGCTGGGCCGACAAGCTCGACCACGCCGGCTTCGGCGCGAACCCCCGCCCGCTGGGCGTGGCCGGCCAGGTCATCCCCTGGAACTTCCCGCTGCTGATGCTGGCGTGGAAGATCGCCCCGGCGCTGGCGACCGGCAACACGGTCGTCCTCAAGCCCGCCGAGACCACCCCCCTGTCGGCGCTGTTCTTCGCGGACATCTGCCGTCAGGCGGGTCTGCCCAAGGGCGTCGTCAACATCCTTCCGGGGTACGGCGACGCGGGCGCCGCGCTCGTCGAGCACCCCGACGTGAACAAGGTCGCGTTCACCGGCTCCACCGCCGTCGGCAAGGCGATCGCCCGTCAGGTGGCCGGCACCGACAAGAAGGTCACCCTCGAACTGGGCGGCAAGGGCGCGAACATCGTCTTCGACGACGCGCCGATCGACCAGGCGGTGGAGGGGATCGTCACCGGGATCTTCTTCAACCAGGGCCAGGTCTGCTGCGCGGGCAGCCGGCTCCTCGTCCAGGAGTCGGTCCAGGACGAGCTGCTCGACTCCCTGAAGCGCAGGCTCTCCACGCTCCGGCTGGGCGACCCGCTCGACAAGAACACCGACATCGGCGCGATCAACTCCGCCGAGCAGCTGGCCCGTATCACCTCGCTCGTCGAGCAGGGCGCGGCCGAGGGCGCCGAGCGCTGGTCCCCGGCGTGCGAACTGCCGGCCTCCGGATACTGGTTCGCCCCGACGCTGTTCACCAACGTCACCCAGGCGCACACCATCGCCCGCGACGAGATCTTCGGCCCGGTGCTGTCCGTTCTCACCTTCCGCACCCCGGACGAGGCCGTCGCCAAGGCCAACAACTCCCAGTACGGCCTCTCCGCGGGCATCTGGACGGAGAAGGGGTCCCGGATCCTGGCCGTCGCGGGCAAGCTGCGCGCGGGCGTCATCTGGTCCAACACGTTCAACAAGTTCGACCCGACCTCGCCGTTCGGCGGATACAAGGAGTCGGGCTTCGGCCGCGAGGGCGGTCGCCACGGCCTGGAGGCGTACCTCGATGTCTGACAAGTCCGAAGAGCAGCGTCTGAGTGTCTTCAAGACCTACAAGCTGTACGTGGGCGGGAAGTTCCCGCGTTCCGAGAGCGGCCGGGTGTACGAGGTGACGGACTCGAAGGGCAAGTGGCTGGCGAACGCCCCGCAGTCGAGCCGCAAGGACGCCCGCGACGCGGTGGTCGCCGCGCGCAAGGCGTTCGGCGGCTGGTCCGGCGCGACCGCGTACAACCGCGGCCAGATCCTCTACCGCGTCGCCGAGATGCTGGAGGGCCGCCGGGACCAGTTCACGCGCGAGGTCGCCGACGCGGAGGGCCTGTCGAAGTCGAAGGCCGCCGCCCAGGTCGACGCCGCCGTCGACCGCTGGGTCTGGTACGCGGGCTGGACCGACAAGATCGCCCAGGTCGTGGGCGGGGCCAACCCGGTCGCGGGCCCGTTCTTCAACCTGTCGACCCCGGAGCCGACCGGTGTCGTCACCGTCCTCGCGCCCCAGGAGTCCTCGTTCCTGGGCCTGGTCTCGGTGATCGCCCCGGTGATCGCGACCGGCAACACGGCCGTGGTGATCGCGAGCGAGAAGTCCCCGCTGCCGGCGCTGTCGCTCGGCGAGGTGCTGGCGACCTCCGACCTCCCGGGCGGTGTCGTCAACATCCTCTCCGGCAGGACGGCGGAGATCGCCGCTCCCCTCGCCGCGCACCAGGACGTCAACGCGATCGACCTCGCGGGCGCGGACGACGTCCTGGCGAAGGAGCTGGAGATCGCCGCGGCCGACAACCTGAAGCGGGTCCTGCGTCCACAGCCTGTGGACTACGCCAGGACTCCCGGCACCGAGCGCCTGACGGCCTTCCTGGAGACCAAGACCGTCTGGCACCCGACCGGTTCGCTGGGCGCGTCGGGCTCGTCGTACTGAGCTGACCTCCCCGCGTCCCCCGAGGGGCGCGGGGAGGCTCACGCGCTGCCGAGCACGCCCAGCGCCTGCCCCACCACCGGCATGCTGCCCAGTGACGGCGCCTGCGCCAGCGGTCGCGTCAGGGACTGCGAGCTCAGCGGCTTGAAGTCGGCCAGCTGGGCGCCGATCCCGTTGTCGAGCGGGTCGACGCCGGTGCCCGCGAGCGGGTTCGGCTTGAGGCCGGCGAGCGGGCCCGTGATGTAGCCGAGCGTGCCGCTCAGCGCCTGCGCGCCCGCCTGCGCGTCGAGGCTGCCCGCCGACTCGGGCCGGGTGCGGGCCCCTTCGGCGGCCGGAGCCGTGTCCGCCGCCGCCGTGGCCGCACCCGCCCCGAGTGCCGCGCCCGCGGTCGCGAGGGCGACGAGCGCGCGCCGCACGGTCGGGTTCTTGCCTGAAGCGTGTCGTGCCATGACGGGTGCCACCTTCTGCCGCGCAAAGTAATCGTTCCGATGCGAAGGGTAGTTGAGGTGTGATGTGCGCTCCAACGGCGACCCGCAGGGTCGGCACCGCTCGCGTCATGCCTCAGACTGGTGTCTCGTGAGTCTTCCTCCCCCGATACCGACCCGTGTCGCGCTGCTCTGTGGCCCCTCCGGCTCGGGCAAGTCCCTCGTCGCCGCCCGCTCCGGCCTGCCCGTGCTGCGCCTGGACGACTTCTACAAGGAGGGCGACGACCCGACACTGCCGCTGGTGGACGGGAGTTCCGACATCGACTGGGACCACCCGGGGTCGTGGGACGCGCGGAAGGCGGTCGACGCGATCGAGGAACTGTGCCGTACCGGGCGTACGACCGTTCCCGTGTACGACATCTCGCTGAGCGCCCGCACGGGCACGGAGGCGCTGCGCATCGAACGGACCCCGCTGTTCATCGCGGAGGGCATCTTCGCCGCCGAGATCGTCGAGCACTGCCGTGAACTGGGCCTGCTGGGCGACGCGCTGTGCCTGTCCCGCGGTCCGGTGACGACGTTCCGCCGGCGCTTCCTGCGGGACCTCAAGGAGGGCCGCAAGTCGGTCCCCTTCCTGCTCCGCCGGGGCTGGCGCCTGATGCGCGCCGAACGCTCGATCGTGGCGCGCCAGACCGCGCTGGGCGCGCACCCCTGCGACAAGGACGAGGCCCTGGGCCGGCTGGCCTCGGCGGCCGGAACCACGGAGAGCTGCACGACGGCGGCGTGACCGCGGGCCGCCGCGATACACCGCGGGCCACGGCGACACGCCGAGCCCGCACACGAAAAGAGGTCCAGGCGGACCCCCCGTCCGCCCGGACCTTTTCCGCTTCCCCCGTGGTCGCGCGCGATCCCCCGTGGCTCCCCCCGGAACCGTCGACCGCGCGAACCGCTTCCCCCGTAGACCTTCAGGCGACGAGCTCCCCGAAGGACTCCTCCTCGTCACGTCCGAAGCTGAGGACCTCGTCCTCGCGCATCCGGCGCAGCGACCGCCAGATGCTCGACTTCACCGTGCCGACACTGATGTCGAGGATCTCCGCGATCTCCGGGTCCGTGCGGCCCTCGTAGTAGCGCAGGACCAGCATGGTGCGCTGGAGTTCGGGCAGCCGGGCGAGCGCCTGCCACAGCACGGCGCGGAGCTCGGTGCCGCGCATCGCGTCCGTGTCACCGACGGTCTCCGGCAGTTCCTCGGTCGGGTACTCGTTCAGCTTGCGGCGGCGCCACGCGCTGATGTGCAGGTTGGTCATGGTGCGCCGGAGGTAGCCCCCGACCGCGGCCTTGTCACTGATCCGCTCCCAGGCCCGGTACGTCGAGAACAGCGCGCTCTGCAGCAGGTCCTCGGCCTCGAAACGGTCCCCCGTCAGGTGGTAGGCGGTTGCGTACAGGGAGGCGCGGCGCTCCTGGACGTAGGCGGTGAACTCCGCCTCCGACAGCGAGCGACGCTCCCCCGTGGCCTCCCCGTACGCGGCTCCCCCGTGAGCTCCGCCGGCCGTGCCCGCGGCGGTGGCCGCCGCGGTGTTCTCCCCCGTGAAACCGTCAACCACCGTCATGTACGCGGTGTGCTGACGCCCGGTGCCGCGAGCGCACCCCCGCGGGCTCACGGCACCGGACTTCTCCGTGCTCCTGGTGACGTCGTGGAGCCGCGTGACAACTGCGCTCGTGCTGGTGCTGTGCAGCGTGTTCATCTCGCGCCCCCCGTCGTGGAGTCCCGGTTTCTTCTCAGCGCGCCCGGTGCCCGTCGTGCCTCGGCCCCGAGCCCGCTCCGTGCTTCCCTGCTCGTGTCGAAAAGCTTGCCCGGGCCACTTCATGGCCGTGTCCGCCGACTGTCACAGACCTGTCACAGGGGTCCCTCCCGGGCGCGTCACGGCGCGATCACGGAGAAGAGCGGTAGGGGCCGCCCGGACGGCCTCCGATGCGTCCCTTCTGTGCGAGAGATGGGTGGGAGCGCTCCAACTGTCGAAAGACCCCCTCACCATGGGCCAGAATGACGTCTGTGCCTTCCCTGTTGCTGATCGAGGACGACGACGCCATCCGTACGGCCCTGGAGCTCTCTTTGACGCGCCAGGGACACCGTGTGGCCACCGCTGCCACCGGCGAGGACGGTCTGAAGCTGCTGCGTGAGCAGCGGCCGGACCTGATCGTGCTGGATGTGATGCTGCCCGGCATCGACGGGTTCGAGGTGTGCCGGCGCATCCGGCGCACGGACCAGTTGCCCATCATTCTGCTGACCGCGCGCAGCGACGACATCGACGTGGTGGTCGGGCTGGAGTCCGGCGCCGACGACTATGTCGTCAAGCCGGTGCAGGGGCGGGTGCTCGACGCCCGGATCAGGGCGGTGCTGCGGCGCGGTGAGCGCGAGGCCAACGACTCGGCGACGTTCGGCTCGCTCGTCATCGACCGGGCGGCGATGACGGTCACCAAGAACGGCGAGGACCTGCAGCTGACGCCCACCGAGCTGCGGCTGCTGCTGGAGCTGAGCCGCCGTCCCGGACAGGCGCTGTCCCGCCAGCAGTTGCTGCGGCTGGTCTGGGAGCACGACTACCTGGGCGACTCGCGTCTGGTGGACGCGTGTGTGCAGCGGCTGCGCGCGAAGGTCGAGGACGTCCCGTCCTCCCCCACGCTCATCCGTACCGTCCGCGGCGTCGGCTACCGGCTGGACAACCCTCAGTGACCCCACCGCAGGACGCGCTCCGCGGCTGGGCCGCGGCGCGCCGCGCGATCCTCGCGGGTCTGCGCTTCACCAGTCTGCGGCTGCGGCTGGTCGTCGTGTTCGGACTGGTCGCGCTCACCGCCGCCGTGTCCGCGTCCGGCATCGCGTACTGGCTCAACCGTGAGGCCGTGCTGACGCGCACCCAGGACGCGGTGCTGCGCGACTTCCAGCAGGAGATGCGCAACCACGCGAGCCTGCTGCCGGTGCGTCCGGCGCAGGACGAACTGCAGCGCGCCGCTGGGCAGATGGCGAACAGCAGCCAGCGCTTCAGCGTGCTGCTGGTGGCCCGGGACAGCACCGGCCGTACCGTGATGGGCAATTCGGAACTGGACACCTTCACCCTGGAGGACGTGCCCGCATCGCTCCAGAAGGCGGTCGGCAAGGAACAGTCGCTCTCCTCGAACAACAAGGCGGCCTACCACCTGTACTGGCAGCGCGTCACCGACCACGACAAGCCGTACCTGGTGGCCGGCGCGCGGGTGATCGGCGGGACCACGACCGGATACATGCTCAAGTCGCTGGAGCCGGAGGCCAAGGACCTCAACTCGCTCGCCTGGTCGCTCGGCATCGCCACCGGTCTCGCCCTGGTCGGCTCGGCACTGCTCGCCCAGGCCGCCGCGACGACCGTCCTCAAGCCGGTGCACCGTCTCGGCATCGCCGCCCGCCGCCTCGGCGAGGGCAAGCTCGACACCCGGCTGCGCGTGTCGGGCACCGACGAACTCGCCGATCTGTCAAGGACGTTCAACCACACTGCGGAGGCGCTCGAAAAGCGTGTCGAGGACATGAGCGCCCGTGACGAGGCGTCCCGCCGGTTCGTGGCGGACATGTCCCACGAACTCCGTACGCCGCTGACCGCGATCACCGCCGTGACGGAGATCCTGGAGGAGGAGCTGGACGCGGAGACCGGCAGCGTCGATCCGATGATCGAGCCCGCCGTGCGTCTGGTCGTCAGTGAGACCCGCCGGCTGAACGACCTGGTCGAGAACCTCATGGAGGTCACCCGCTTCGACGCGGGCACCGCCCGGCTCGTCCTGGACGACGTGGACATCGCCGACCAGATCACCGCCTGCATCGACGCCCGCGCCTGGCTGGACGCCGTGGACCTGGACGCCGAACGCGGCATCATGGCGCGCCTCGACCCGCGCCGCCTGGACGTGATCCTGGCCAACCTGATCGGCAACGCCCTCAAGCACGGCGGCAGTCCGGTACGGGTCTCGGTCCGGGAGGAGGCGGACGACCTGCTGATCGAGGTCCAGGACCACGGACCGGGCATCCCCGAGGACGTCCTGCCGCACGTCTTCGACCGCTTCTACAAGGCGAGCGCGTCCCGCCCGCGCTCCGAGGGCAGCGGCCTGGGGCTGTCGATCGCCCTGGAGAACGCGCACATCCACGGCGGCGAGATCACCGCCGCGAACGCCCCCGAGGGCGGCGCCGTCTTCACGCTCCGGCTCCCGCAGGACGCCTCGGAACTGCTCGCCGACGACGAGCGCGAGCGGGCCCGGACCGGGAGCGCGAACGGCACGGAGGGCAGCGCAGGATGACGACCGCACGACGTCGGGGAGCGCGCCGGTGGCCGGCCGTCCCGCTCCTCGCGCTGCTGCTCGCGGGATGTGGCATCCGCTCCACCCAGGTCCCCACGGACTTCGGCCCGGCGCCCTCCCGGGTCCCGTGCACCCTGTCCGGCCCCGACGTCTCCGCCCAGGCCTCCCGCGGCATCCCGGTCCAGGTGTTCCTGCTGTGCTCCGGGCAACTGGTGACGGTCGACCGGTCCGTGCGGCTGCCCGACGGCGCGACGGAGAGCGCGCGGCGCGTACTGGTGGCGCAGGGGCTCCTCGACCAGCTCGCCGAGGCGCCCGCCACTCCCGAACAGCAGGCGGGGTACACGACGGACGTACGCGGCGGCATGACCGTGAGCGGCCCCCGCCTGCGGGGTCCCAAGGAACCCGAGGACGCCCTCCGGCTGAGCGCCCCGCCCCGGGAGCTGACCCCGGCGGCCCTGGCCCAGATCGTCTGCACCTTCTCCGACTCCGCGGCGGCGGAGGACGACGGCTCGGTGATCCTCGGCGGCCCCGACACGGCTCCGCTGCGCCGCTACCAGTGCACGTCGGACGTCCGCTCCGATCCCGGCACGAAGGCGCCGCCGTCCACGGTCGTCGACGGCGCCTGACCGGTGCGCCGGGGCGCGTCCCGGCCGCCGCGGCGCACCGGGCGACCCGCTCGTATGGCGCACGCCTCACCTCCGCGCGCCGAGCCCGCCGCCGAGCCGGAACCGATCCGACCGGCCGCCGCGTCTTGGGATGCGTGCAACGTCAAGGCCAAGGCGGCGGCAGCGCCGTGATCCGCGTCCGTGCGGCAGGAGGTCTCCTCCTCGTCGCGCACCTCGCGCTCGTCGCCTGGATCACGCTGCGCCCGCTGGACGTCCCCTGGGTGAGCCCCGCGAACCTGCGCCCGTTCGCCGGCATCAGGGCCGATCTCGCGCTGAGCCCCGCCCTGGCCGCCCGCCGCATCGGCGCGGGGCTGGGGCTGCTCGCCCCGCTCGGTGTGCTGCTCCCGATGGCGGGCGGCCGGCTGTCCGCCTCCCCCCTCGGGTCCCTGGTCCGCACGGTCGCCGCCGGCGCCCTGCTCTCGCTGGGCATCGAACTGCTGCAGACCGGGGTTCCCGGGCAGGTCGTGGACATCGACTCGCTGCTGCTCAACACCGTCGGGGTGGCGCTGGCCCACGCCGCGGTCGTGCCCGCCGCCCGGGCGGGTCTCCGCCGCCGGGCCGAGAACCGGCGCCGCGCGGCCCTCCCACGGGAGGACACCGCTCAGGGTCGGACCCCGACGATTCCCAGGGTCGGCATCGCACCGTAGAGCGACGCTTCGTCCGCTTCGTCACCGTAGCGTTGAAGACATCGAGGCCGGACCTCCGGCACAGACTCAGCCACGGTTCACGAAGGAGTCCCCATGAGCGCCCTTGCCCGCCCCACCGACGGCCGCGTGATCGGCGGAGTGTGCGCAGCGCTGGCACGGCGCTTCGGCACCTCCGCGACGACGATGCGCGTCCTGTTCGTCCTGTCCTGTCTGCTGCCCGGCCCGCAGTTCCTGCTCTACATAGCGCTGTGGATCCTGTTCCCGTCCGAGGACAAGGTCCGCACCGCCTGGTAGCCACGCAGCCGCCGGCGACGAGGCTCGCCGTGCGGCACGGCGCGCCGGTGGGGCGCACCCGACTCGGGTGCGCCCCACCGGCGTTGTCACGTGTGCGGGCCGGGGCCCGGACGCCGTGCGTCAGCCGATCGGCAGACCGTTCAGCGGCAGGCCGTGCGTCGGCAGACCCTGCAGCGGCAGACCGCCGAGCAGACCGGCCACCGGCGCGGTCGGACCGCTCGCGAGCACGTTCGCGGCGGCAGGCTGGGCGGCCGTCAGACCCGCACCGAGCGCGCTCTGCCCCTGGGCCAGCGCCTGGCCCGCGCCCGGCAGCATGCCGGCCACGTTCTGGGCGGGCAGCGCCTGGGTGACCGTGTCCAGCGCCGACGAGGCGTCCGGCGCGGCCGGTGCGGCGTTCGCGGCGCCCGCGCCGACGGCGGCGAAAGCGGCACCGAGAGCGGCGACACCGAGGGTCTTGGCAGCAGACTGCTTCATATGGAATGCGTCCTTGGATCCGTGTGACGGGGAGGTGAGCGGTCCAAAACCGTAAACACGCGAAGCGGCACTCCGCAAACATCGACCATCGGTCGAGTCATGGAGAACACGTGAAGGCCCGACCGTCCCCCGTCGCACCGGTCAGACCTGGTTCTCCGCGTATCCGCTGGTGGAAGCGGTCTGCTGGAACAGCCATTCGGACTTCAATTCCGCATATCCGGGCTTGATCACGTCATTGATCATCGCGAGTCGTTCATCGAAAGGAATGAATGCTGACTTCATAGCATTGACCGAGAACCACTGCAGATCGTCGAGTGAATAACCGAACGCGTCGACAAGGTGCTCGAATTCGCGGCTCATGCTCGTCCCGGACATGAGCCGGTTGTCCGTGTTCACCGTGGCCCGGAAGTGCAGCCGTCGCAGCAGCCCGATCGGGTGCTCGGCGTAGGAGTCGGCGGCACCCGTCTGCAGGTTGGAGCTGGGGCACAGCTCCAACGGGATCCGCTTGTCGCGGACGTACGACGCGAGGCGCCCCAGCGTCACGGAGCCGTCCTGCGCGACCTCGATGTCGTCGATGATCCGGACCCCGTGACCGAGCCGGTCGGCGCCGCACCACTGGAGCGCCTGCCAGATGGACGGCAGCCCGAAGGCCTCGCCCGCGTGGATGGTGAAGTGGTTGTTCTCGCGCTTGAGGTACTCGAAGGCGTCCAGGTGCCGGGTGGGCGGGAAGCCGGCCTCGGCCCCCGCGATGTCGAAGCCGACGACCCCGAGATCCCGGTAGGCGTTGGCCAGTTCGGCGATCTCCAGGGCACGGGCCGCGTGCCGCATCGCGGTGAGCAGGGCGCCCACCCGGATGCGGTGACCGTTCTCCCGCGCCAGCCGCTCGCCCTCCCGGAAGCCCTCGTTGACCGCTTCCACGACCTCTTCGAGGGTGAGGCCGCGCTCCAGGTGCTGCTCGGGGGCGTAGCGCACCTCGGCGTAGACGACCCCGTCCTCGGCGAGGTCCTCGGCGCACTCGCGGGCCACCCGCACCAGCGCCTCACGGGTCTGCATGACGGCACAGGTGTGCGCGAAGGTCTCCAGGTACCGCTCCAGGGAACCGGAGTCGGCGGCCTCCCTGAACCACACGCCGAGCTTGCCGGGATCGGTCTCGGGAAGCCCCGAGTAGCCGGTCTCGCGGGCGAGTTCGACGATCGTCCCGGGGCGCAGGCCTCCGTCGAGGTGATCGTGCAGCAGGACCTTGGGCGCCCGGCGGATCTGTTCCGAGCTCGGGGTGTTCCGGATCTGGCTCGTCATTCGCGCACTGTAGCCCCTACGCGCGTAGATCCGTCGGCGTCCCGATCCGTCGATATGTAACGGTGACCCGGCGGACGGGTGGCGTACACCGTCACTTCTGACACTGTTCTGTCATGGCACAGCAAGCGACGCCGGTGCGCAGCGCCCGGCTGGGGAGGGCACTGGGCCCGGAGCCGACCGCGGTCAGCGGAGTGGTCCTGCTGCTCCCGGGCGGCGACGAGACCTCCGGCCGCAGACCCTCCCCCATGTGGGCGGCCGCCTCCGTACGCGCGTTGGGCCGCCGCCTCACGCGCGCGGGCCGACCGCTGGGACTGGCGGCCCATGTCGTGCACTACCGCTTCCGCGGCTGGAACGGCGGCGAGGCCCATCTCGCGGGGGACGCGTCCTGGGCCGCGGACGAGGTCGTACGCAGGTACGGCGACGTCCCCGTCTGCCTCGCCGGGGTCGACATGGGAGGCCGGGCGGCGCTGCGCGCGGCCGGTCACACCGCCGTCAACTCCGTGCTGGCGCTGGCACCCTGGCTGCCCGAGGACGATGTGGCGGCACCACCCGAACCGGTGAAGCAGCTCACCGGGCGGCGGGTGCTCATCGTGCACGGCACCAACGACGAGCGGACCGACCCGGAACTGTCCTTCCGGCTCGCGGCGCGCGCCAAGAAGTCCAACCGTGAGGTGTGCCGCTTCGAAGTCCACTCCGACGGGCATGCGTTGCACCAGCACCGCGCCGAAGTCCACGCGCTGGCCGAGGACTTCGTGATGGGGGCGCTGTTCGGACGGGGCCTGTCCCGCCCGTTGGAGGACGCGCTCGCGGCGCCCCCGCCGCTGGGGCTGCGGATGCCGCTCGCCTCGGGCTTCGGGAAGGCGCTGCGCCACTGAGCCCCTCCGGCACCTCAGCTCGGCGAGAGACCCTCCCGTTGCCTCCTTCCAGGAACTCCCCGGGCCTTCGTTCAGGAGGCGGACGGTCCCGTCTGGTCCGGGAGCAGCCGGCCCCGCCGTGACAGCAGGAACTTCTTGAAGGCCGCCACGGGCGGGGTGTCGGGGTGGCCGTCCAGCCACGCCACCCCGATCTCCCGGACCGCGCGCGGAGCGGTGACCGTCAGCTCGACGACTCCCGGGCGGGCCACGGCCGGCGGGGGCAGCAGGGCGACGCCCAGACCGGCGGCGACGAGCCCGCGCAGCGTCTCGGCCTCCTCGCCCTCGAAGGCGATCCGCGGCCGGAATCCCGCCTCCCGGCAGAGGTCGTCCGTCAGGCGCCGCATGCCGTAACCGGGCTCCAGGGTCACGAAGGTCTCGTCGGCGGCCTCGGCCAGCCGGACCCGCCTGCGGGAGGCGAGCCGGTGGTCCGCCGGGACCACGAGCCGCAGCTTCTGCTCGTCGAGGAGGCGGCCCACCAGGTCCGGCGCGTCCGGCACCGGCGAGGTGAGGCACAGGTCCAGTTCGCCCGAGCGCAGCCGCTCCAGCATCGCCTCGCCGTAGTTCTGGACGAGACTGAAACGGACTCCGGGGTGGTCGGCGCGGAACGCGCGGATGAGGCCGGGCACGGTCTCCGACCCCATCGTGTGCAGGAAGCCGAAGGCGACCTTGCCGGTGGCCGGGTCGGCGTCGGCCCGCACCTCGTCGGCGGCGCGCCCGATCTCGGCGAGGGCACGCTCGACGGAGGCGAGGAACGCGCGCCCGGCGGGGGTGAGGGAGACCGTCCGGCCGCGGCGCGCGAACAGGTCGACGCCCAGGTCCTGTTCGAGCCGGACCATGGCCCGCGACAGGGTCGACTGCGGGACCCGCATCTCCTGCGCCGCCCGCGTCACATGCTCGGTGCGGGCCACCCCGGCGAAGTGCGCGAGCCTCGGGGCCAGGACCGCGACGATGTCTTCTGTGTCACTGGACGGTGACAGGTGCCCCTGTGACCTCTGCTGATGCGCCATGGGAACGATTATGGCGATTCCATGCATTGGACGGATGAATGGCGGGACCTTAGTTTCGAAGCATGCCTTCCGCCAGTACCGGGGCGTCCGCCGTGGACGCCTCCGCGCCCTCCGTCCCCGATTCCGCCGACTCCCGACTGGCACCGGGCGGTCCCGGCTACCGCCGGATGAGCTTCGCCCTCTTCCTCGCCGGTGTCGCGACCTTCGCGCTCCTCTACTCCACGCAGGCACTCCTCCCGCTCATCTCCACGGACCTCGGTGTGACCGCGAGCCGGGCGAGCTGGACGGTGTCGGCCGCGACGGGCGGACTGGCCCTGTTCGTCATCCCGATGAGCGCGCTCTCGGAGCGCTACGGACGGCGTACGTTGATGACGGCGTCGCTGGCGGTCGCGGTGGCGGTCGGACTGCTCGTGCCCTTCGCACCGTCCATCGGCGCGCTGGTGGCGCTGCGCGCGGTGCAGGGCGCGGCACTGGCGGGACTGCCCGCGTCGGCGACCGCCTACCTCGCGGAGGAGGTCCGCCCCAAGGCGCTGATCACGGCGATCGGTCTCTTCGTGGCGGGCAACAGCGTCGGCGGGATGAGCGGCCGGATCATCACCGGCTGGGTCGCGCAGGAGTGGGGCTGGCGGATCGCCGTCGCCACGATCGGCGTGATCGCGGTGGCCTGCGCGGTCGCCTTCCGGTCGCTGCTGCCCGCGCCCCGCCACTTCACGCCGGGCTCGCCGCGCCCCCGGGCGCTGGTCCGCACGGTCCGCGACCACCTCTCCAACCCGCTGCTGTGCCGGCTGTACGCGATCGGCGCGCTGTTCATGACGGTCTTCGGCGGGGTCTACACCGTGATCGGCTACCGCCTGACCGAGGCGCCGTTCTTGCTCCCCCAGGGCGTCATCGGCTCGGTCTTCCTCGTCTACCTGGTCGGTACGGTGTCCGCTTCCACCGCGGGCAGGCTGGTCGACCGGGTGGGCCGGCGCGGCTCGCTCTACCTGGCGGGCGGCACCACCACCGCCGGGCTGCTCCTCTCGCTGGCCGACTCCCTGCCACTGGTCCTGCTCGGCCTCGTCCTGATCACCGCGGGCTTCTTCGCGGGCCACGCGGTGGCCTCCTCGTCGGTGAGCCACACCGCCAAGGAGGGCCGGGCCCAGGCGTCCGCCCTCTACCAGTCCGCCTACTACATCGGCTCCAGCGCCGGCAGCACCCTCGGCGCCGTCGCCTTCCACGCCGGCGGCTGGGCCGGCACGGTGGTGCTCGGCCTGCTCGCGGTGTTCGGCGTCGTGACGATCACCCTCTTCGGGACGCACGCGGCACGGACCCGGGCGGCCCGCGAGCCGGTCCTCGCCCACTGACCCGCTCCCGCCGGAAGCCCCTCCGTAAAGACGCCTCCGACCTGCACCTTTCCCCACTTCGCGGGCCATTGTCAGTGGGCTGCGGTAGCTTCCGAGGTGCCGGCGCAGCGAAGCGACGGCACGACGGCAACAGCCACAGGGGTGGGTTGGCCATGAGCGAGGGCACGGCGACGACGACAGACCTGGACGTCCGGCTGGAGAAGCACCGGGTCGAGCTGACCGGTTACTGCTACCGGATGCTCGGCTCCTCCTTCGAGGCGGAGGACGCGGTGCAGGACACCATGGTCCGCGCCTGGCGGAGCTTCGACAAGTTCGAGGGCCGCTCGTCGATACGCTCCTGGCTGTACCGGATCGCCACGAACGTGTGCCTGGACATGCTGAACGCCGGCAACAGAAGGGCCCGGCCCATGGACCTCTCCGGCCCGTCCCCGCTCGCCCAGGCGGCCCTCACCCCGCGCCCGGACAACACCTGGCTGGAGCCGGTGCCCGACGCCCGGGTGCTGCCCGCCATCAGCGACCCGGCCGAGGCGGCGGTGGCCAAGGAGTCGGTGCGGCTCGCCTTCATGGCCGCCCTCCAGCAACTGCCGCCCAAGCAGCGCGCCGTGCTCATCCTGCGCGAGGTCCTCGCCTGGAAGGCGAGCGAGGTGGCCGAGCTGCTCGGCACCACGGTCGCCTCCGTCAACAGCGCGCTGCAGCGCGCCCGCGCCACCCTCGCGGAGCGGGAGAGCGACCCGGGCGCCGTCTCCGACCCTCTCGACGAGGAGCAGAAGAAGCTCCTGGAGCGCTACGTCGCCGCGTTCGAGGGGTACGACATGACGGCCCTGACCGCGCTGCTCCACGAGGACGCCATCATGACGATGCCGCCGTTCGACCTGTGGCTGCGCGGCCCCGGCGACATCACGGGCTTCATGACGACGCTCGGCGCCTCCTGCGCCGGTTCACGCCTGCTCCCGGTCTCGGTGAACGGCCTGCCCGGCTTCGCCCACTACAAGCCGGACCCGGAGAAGGGCGGCTTCAGCGCCTGGGCGATCCAGGCGCTGGAGATCTCAGACGGCCGGATCACCGGGTTCCACTGCTTCCTCGACACCGCGCGCTGGTTCCCGCTCTTCGGACTGCCCCTCCAGCTCGAAGTGGAGGCCCACTAGATCGAGGAGGGCCCGCAGCGGCGGGGCCGGTCCGCGAAGGCGTATGCGTCCGCCCATCCGGCGGGCGGCGAGTTCCATCCGGGCGAGGGCGTCGACGGTGGCGAGCCCGGGCTGCCCGAGCCGGGCCACGTCACAGACGACCACTCCGCCGCCCGTCGCCGCCAGTCGCGCGCGCACGTCCGCGCAGAGCCGCGGCACCTCGTCGCGGGTGACGGGGCCGGGCAGCACGAGTACGGCGGGTGTGATGGCGTCCACGGTCAGTAGACCGAGCCGGGGACCCTAACTCATCGGCCCCCGGAGCCCGGCCTCGCACGCCGGCGCATGTCCGTGTGCCGTGAGGATCACATTGACCGTCGCCCGGCCTTCCCCGGAGGGTTGGGTGTATGCCCCACGAACCCGTGCCCGACCGCCCGCCAGGCCGCCTCCCGTCCCGCAAGGAGGTGCCGTGCAGGGGGTGTTGACGGGGTTCGCGGTGATCGCCGTCGTCATCGGCGTCGGCTGGCTGATCGGACGCCGCGGCTACCTCGGGGAGAACGGCCGGGAGGTGCTGACCAAGCTCGCCTTCCATGTCGCCTCCCCCGCGCTGCTGTTCACCACGCTCGCCCGCGCCGACCTGTCGGTGATCTTCTCCAGCCGGCTGCTGGTCACCGCGATGAGCACGGCCGCGGCGGCGGGCGTCTTCGTCGCGGTGGGCGCCGTCCGCGGCTGGGGCGTGGGCCGGACGACGATCGGCGCCCTGTGCTCCAGCTACGTCAACTCCGGCAACCTCGGCATCCCGATCGCGGTCTACGTCCTCGGTGACGCCTCGCTCGTCGCCCCCGTGCTGCTGTTCCAGCAGATCGTGGTCACCCCGATCGCACTGACGGTCCTCGACCTCTCGGGCCCCGGCGAGAAGGGTTCCGTGTGGCTGCGGCTCGTCACCCCCCTGCGCAACCCCATCGCGGTCGGCTCGCTCGCCGGGGTCGCCGTGTCGGCCAGCGGCCTGAGGGTGCCGGGCCCGGTCGTGGACCCGCTCACCCTGATCGGCAACATGTCGGTGCCCGCCGTGCTGCTGGCGTTCGGCATCTCGCTGTGCGGCAGCACACTGCCCGGCCGCGGCGCGGACCGGCACCCGGTCCTGCTGTCCGTAGCGCTGAAGGCGGTGGGCCAGCCCGCGGTGGCCTGGGCGCTGGCGGCGGGCGTGTTCGGCCTGCACGGCGCACCACTGCTGGACGTCGTCGTCACCTCGGCGCTGCCGGCGGCCCAGAACCTCTTCACCTACGCCTCGCGGTACCGCGTCGCCGAGACCCTCGCCCGCGAGTCGATCCTCCTGTCGACCATCCTGTCCGTCCCCGCCCTGGTGGTCATAGCAGCCACACTCGGCTGACACGAGGCCCCCCGCCCCGGCGATGCACGCGAGGGGCCGGCCGCCTCCCGCACCCGGCGATGCACGCGAGGGGGCGGGTCGGTGCGTCGAGCCCGTCGCTTACGCCCGGATCGAGCAGCGGCTCCCCGAGCACCCCACGTCTGATCCAGAGGCGACAGGCTCGACGTACCGGCCCACCCCCGCCCCACCACCACCACCCGCACCGCACCACACCGCACCGCACCGCACCGCACCGGCACCCACCGCACCGCCCCGCCCTGCACCGCACCCGACGCACCGCCCCGCACCACGACGTACGCACACGAAGAGGGGCCGGGCGCCCCGCGCCCGGCCCCTCCCCGTACCCGCCCCGTGAAATCAGGCGATCCGGTCCAGCACGATAGGCGTCGGCTCGAACGCCGTACCCGCGGCAGCGATGTCGTACGACCCCTCGACCGACTCCAGCGCGTACGCGAAGCGCTCGGGCGTGTCGGTGTGAAGGGTCAGCAGCGGCTGCCCCGCCGTGACGGTGTCCCCCGGCTTGGCGTGCAGCTCGACGCCGGCGGCGGCCTGCACCGGGTCCTCCTTGCGCGCACGCCCCGCACCCAGCCGCCAGGCGGCGATGCCGATGTCGTACGCGTCGAGCCGCGTCAGCACGCCCGAGGACGCCGCCGTCACCACGTGCTGCTCGCGCGAGGTGGGGAGCGCCGCGTCCGGGTCACCGCCCTGCGCGGCGATCATGCGGCGCCAGACGTCCATCGCGGAACCGTCGGCGAGTGCCTTCGCCGGGTCCGCGTCCTTCACGCCCGCGGCGTCCAGCATCTCGCGGGCCAGGGCGACGGTGAGCTCGACGACGTCCGCGGGGCCGCCGCCGGCCAGCACCTCGACGGACTCCCGCACCTCGAGCGCGTTGCCCGCCGTCAGGCCCAGCGGAGTCGACATGTCGGTCAGCAGCGCGACCGTGCGCACGCCGTGGTCGGTACCCAGGCCGACCATCGTGGAGGCCAGCTCGCGGGCGTCCTCGATGGTCTTCATGAAGGCGCCGGTGCCCACCTTCACGTCCAGCACCAGCGAGCCCGTACCCTCGGCGATCTTCTTCGACATGATCGAGGACGCGATCAGCGGGATCGCCTCCACCGTGCCGGTGACATCACGGAGGGCGTACAGCTTCTTGTCGGCGGGGGCCAGTCCGTCACCCGCCGCACAGATCACCGCGCCCGTCGTGTCGAGGACGTGCAGCATCTCCTCGTTGGAGAGCAGGGCCCGCCAGCCGGGGATCGACTCCAGCTTGTCGAGCGTTCCGCCGGTGTGGCCGAGGCCGCGGCCGGACAGCTGCGGCACCGCGGCACCGCAGGCCGCGACCAGCGGGGCGAGCGGCAGCGTGATCTTGTCGCCGACGCCGCCCGTGGAGTGCTTGTCGGCGGTCGGGCGGGACAACGACGAGAACTCCATGCGCTCGCCCGACGCGATCATCGCGGCGGTCCAGCGGGCGATCTCGCGGCGGTTCATCCCGTTGAGCAGGATCGCCATGTTGAGGGCGGCCATCTGGTAGTCCGCGACCTCGCCGCGGGTGTACGCGTCGATGACCCAGTCGATCTGCGGGTCGCTGAGTTCACCGCGGTCCCGCTTGGTGCGGATGACGGAGACGGCGTCCATGGCCATGACTTTCCTTCCGAAGACTTCCGAACATCCACGGCCCCTCCCGACGGTCGTCCGATCGTCGGGAGGGGCCGTGGAGGCGTTACTTGGTGAGATTCTCCGGCCCGAAGGCCTGAGGCAGCATCTCGGAGAGCGGCAGGATCCCGGCCGGCGTCTCCACGAGCAGGCCGGGGCCGCCGAACTCGTACAGCAGCTGACGGCAGCGCCCGCACGGCACGAGGATCTCGCCCCGCCCGTCGACGCAGGTGAAGTGCGTCAGCCGGCCGCCCCCGCCGTTCTGCAGCTGGGAGACGAGACCGCACTCGGCGCACAGCCCGAGTCCGTACGACGCGTTCTCGACGTTGCAGCCGGTGACGGTCCGGCCGTCGTCGACGAGCGCCGCGGCGCCCACCGGGAACCCCGAGTAGGGGGCGTAGGCCCGGGACATGGCGTCCCGCGCGAGCTCCCGCAGAGCCTCCCAGTCGGCCTCCGCGGTTCCGCCCCGCGGGGAGGTCACTTGCCCTGTCCTCTCCGGTACGGCATGCCGTCCGCCTTCGGCATCCGCAGATGCTGCGCGGACAGCGAGAGCACGAGCAGGGTCACGACGTACGGAGTGGCGCTCACGAACTGCTGCGGGACCACGTCGGTGGCGAGGTACCAGACGAACATCAGCACCGCGACCGCGGCGGTCGCGACCGCCGGCACCACCCGCTTCTTCCAGGCCAGGTAGGCCACGGCGAACACCAGCAGGATCGCGAGCAGCAGGATCAGCGCGTGCACGTTGGTGCCGCCGCCGCGCAGGTTGAGGCTGTCGGTGTAGCCGAACAGGCCCGCGCCGAGGGCGAGCCCGCCCGGCATCCAGTTGCCGAAGATCATCGCGGCGAGACCGATGTAGCCGCGGCCGGCCGTCTGACCGTCCAGGTAGACGTTGGACGCCACGATGGACAGGAACGCGCCGCCGAGGCCGGCGAAGCCGCCCGAGATGATCACGGCGATGTACTTGTACTTGTAGACGTTGACGCCCAGGGACTCGGCGGCCACCGGGTTCTCGCCGCAGGAGCGCAGGCGCAGGCCGAAGGCCGTGCGCCACAGCACCCACCAGGTGGCGGGGACGAGGGCGACCGCGACCAGGGTGAGCGGCGAGAGGTCGGTGACCAGGCCGCCGAGCAGGCCGGCGATGTCCGAGACCAGGAACCAGTGCTTCCCGTTGAGCGTGGACAGCCAGTCGGACAGCCCCGGGATGTCGAAGGTGCCGAGCGAGTCGATCGGCGGGGACTGCTTGGAGGAGCCCTGCGGCGCGTTCTCGAAGGTGAACTTGGAGAGGTAGCGGGTGGTGCCCAGCGCCAGGATGTTGATGGCCACACCGGAGACGATGTGGTTCACGTTGAAGGTCACGGTGGCGATGGCGTGCAGGATGCCGCCGAGGCAGCCGCCGATGATGCCGAAGGCGACACCGGTCCACGGGCCCCACTGGTAGCCCGCCCAGGCACCGAACCAGGTGCCGAGGATCATCATGCCTTCGAGGCCGATGTTGACGACGCCCGCGCGCTCGGCCCACAGACCGCCGAGACCCGCGAGACCGATCGGCACCGCGAGCCGCAGCGCCGTGGACATCTGTCCGGTGGAGGTGATGCCGTCGGCGCCGGTGATCAGACGCACGACGGAGGTCAGGATCAGGACACCCGCGATGACGAGCAGGAGTACCGGTAGGGACATACGGCGGCTGCCCTTGCCGGGCTGCTGCGCCTGCGGCTTGGCGGCGGTCGCGGTGCTCATCGGGCAGCCACCTCCTTCGGGGAGTTGTTGTTGGCGGCGGCCGCGGCGGCCAGTTCCTCGCCGACCCGCTTCTGCTGGCGGCGCAGGCCCCAGACACGGACGGCCTCGTACGAGATGACGACCGCGAAGACGATCAGGCCCTGCATGATCGTGGCGATCTCCTTCTCGTACGCCACCGGGGTCGCGTAGTCGAGAGCCGGGGACGCCTTGTCGAGGAAGGCCCACAGGAGTGCGGCGAGGGCGATGCCGCCCGGGTTGTTGCGGCCGAGCAGCGCGATGCCGATGGCGGTGAAGCCGAGGCCGGCGGGGAAGCTCAGGCTGTAGGTGTGGGCGTCGCCGAGGAGGAGCGGCAGCCCGGAGATGCCGGCGACCGCGCCGGAGATCAGCATCGCGGTGAGCACCATGCGCTTGGCGTCGACGCCGGAGGCGGCGGCGGCCTCCTCGGAGGCGCCGGTGGCGCGCAGGTCGAAGCCGAAGCGGGTGCGGTTGAGGACGAGCCAGTACACGACGCCCAGGAGGACGGCGAGGAAGACCATGCCGTAGATCTCGCCGACATTCGAGCCCAGGTCGATGCCGGGGAACCAGCCGGACTTCTTCATGACGCCGGTCGTGTTGTTGTTGCCGACCTGCACACCCCAGATGTTCTCCGCGGTGAGGTAGCCGATGAGGCTGGTGGCGATCGCGTTGAGCATGATCGTCGCGACGACCTCGCTCACTCCGCGGGTGACCTTCAGGACGCCCGCGATACCGGCCCAGAACGCGCCGGTGCACATGGCGACGATCATCAGCACGGGGATCTGCAGGAAGGACGGCAGTGCCAGGTGGGCACCGACGACCGCGGTCATCATCGCGCCGAGGCGGTACTGGCCGTCCACACCGATGTTGAACAGGTTCATGCGGAAGCCGATGGCCACGCCGAGTGCGGCGATGTAGTACAGCGACGCCTGGTTGACGATCAGTACCTGGGTGTCGGAGTACGTCGCCTGCTGCAGCATCAGGGAGTACGGCTCGAACGCGCTCTTGCCCGAGGCGAGCAGCACGACCGAGGTCAGCGCGATCGCCGTGACGAGCGCGATGACCGGGCCGGCCACCGCGAGGAGCACGCGCTCCTTGTCGAACTTCTTCATCGGGCCTCGTCCTCCGGGGCGGCGCTTTCCGCTACGTGCTCCAGGTGTCCGGAGGCGGCGCCGGTCATGGCCGAGCCGAGTTCCTCCGGGGTGATGGTCGCCGGGTCGGCGTCCGCCACGAGCCTGCCGTTGTAGATCACCCTCAGGGTGTCGGACAGGCCGATCAGCTCGTCCAGGTCGGCCGAGATCAGCAGTACGGCCAGGCCTTCGCGGCGCGCCTCGCGGATCTGGTCCCAGATCGCGGCCTGCGCGCCGACGTCCACACCGCGGGTGGGGTGGGCGGCGATCAGGAAGCGCGGCTTGTGGCTCATCTCGCGGCCGACGATCAGCTTCTGCTGGTTGCCGCCGGAGAGCGAGGCGGCGGTGACGTCGATGCCGGGGGTACGGACGTCGTACTCCTCGACGATCCGCCGGGTGTCCGCCTGGGCGCCCTTGATGTCGAGCCAGACGCCCTTCGCGTTCGGGCGCTCGGTGACATGGCCGAGGATGCGGTTCTCCCAGAGCGGCGACTCCAGCAGGAGGCCGTGCCGGTGGCGGTCCTCGGGGATGTAGCCGATGCCCTGCTCGCGGCGCTTGCGGGTGGGCCAGCCGGTGATCTCCTCGCCGAGGAAGGAGACGGAGCCGGAGTCGGCGTGCTTGAGGCCGATCAGCGCGTCGATGAGCTCGGTCTGGCCGTTGCCCTCGACACCGGCGATGCCCATGACCTCGCCCGCGTGGATGGTGAAGGTGACGTCGTCCAGCACGCGGCGCACCGCGGCGGCGGTCTCGGCCTTGTCGCCCGTGACCAGACCGGCGCCCGTCGGCTCGGCGAGCTCGCCGAGGGAGGCGCCGCCCTCGGCGTAGGCGGTGAGGCCCTCGACCTGGATCACCGGCTTGTCGGTGACGGTCGACTCGGCGGTCTCCGGGGTCGGCAGCTCGCTGCCGACCATCATCTCGGCGAGCTGGCGGGGGGTGGTCTCGGCCGGCACGGCGGTGCCGACCGTCGTCCCGCGCCGGATGACCGTGATCTCGTCGGCGACCGACAGGACCTCGCCCAGCTTGTGCGAGATGAAGATGACGGCCAGGCCCTCGGACTTGAGCTCGCGCAGGTTGTCGAAGAGTGCGTCGACCTCCTGGGGCACGAGTACGGCGGTCGGCTCGTCCAGGATCAGGGTGCGGGCGCCGCGGAAGAGGACCTTCAGGATCTCGACGCGCTGGCGCTCGGCGACGCCGAGGCTCTCGACGAGCACGTCCGGGCGGACGTTCAGCCCGTACCGGTCCGAGATCTCCTTGATCTTCCGGCGGGCGCCGCCGCCGATGCCGTACAGCTTCTCGCTGCCCAGGACGACGTTCTCCAGGACGGTGAGGTTGTCGGCGAGCATGAAGTGCTGGTGGACCATGCCGATGCCGCGCGTGATGGCGTCGGCGGGCGACGAGAAGCTGACCTGCTCGCCGTCGACGGCGATGGTGCCCTCGTCCGGCTTCTGCATGCCGTAGAGGATCTTCATCAGCGTGGACTTGCCGGCACCGTTCTCGCCGACGAGGGCGTGGACCGTGCCTTTGCGGACACTCAGATGGATGTCGTGGTTGGCCACCACACCCGGGAACCGCTTGGTGATCCCCGCCAGCTCGACCGCGGTCGACTGCGCGGTGAGGGGAGGGCTGCTGGACGCGTCGATGGCGCACTCTCCTTGGAAAAGGGGCCATCTACGCGCGTAGCGCCCCTGCTTTAAATAGTGCCCGGACGGACCGAAGTTGATCTTTTTCGATCAGTTCCGATGCGGTCCGAGCATTCTGCCGCGCGAACGGGGCGCGGGGAGTCATCCTCCCCACACCCCGTTCCGTGGCCGTAACGCTGCCATTTCAGCGTCGCCATGGCCATGGTTTCGACGCCTGGTGATGACGTCGTGACCTGGCGGGGATCGGGACTCGGGTCAGGAGGTCTTGACCTTGATCGAGCCGTCCTTGATACCGGCCTCGGCCTTCTTCAGCGCGGCCTGCAGGTCGGCGTTGTTCTTGAACGCCGGGTTCGAGTCGGCGAGGCCGACACCGCCGGTGGCGAGGCTGGCGCGGACGACGCCGGTGGCGGGCTTGCCGTCCTGGACCGACTTCGCGAGGTTGTAGACCGCGCCCGCGACGTCCTTGGTGGCCGAGGTCAGGATGTAGTCCTTGTACTTGGCCAGCGCGTCCTGCTTGTACTGGTCGGAGTCGACGCCGATCGCCCACACCTTGTGCGAGGCGGCGGACTGGATGACGCCCTGGCCGGACAGGCCCGCGGCGGCGTACAGCACGTCGGCGCCCGCGTCGATCTGGCCCTCGGCGGCGTCCTTGCCCTTGTCGGGGCTGGCGAAGCCACCCTCCTGGGCGGTCTGCGTCAGGTACTGCGACTCGATCTTGATGTTCGGCTTGACCGACTTCGCGCCCTGGACGTAACCAGCCTGGAACTTGTGGATCAGCGGGACGTCCACGCCACCGATGAAGCCGATGTGGTCCTTCTTCGTGGCCTTCGCCGCGGCGACGCCGGCCAGGTAGGAGGCCTGCTCCTCGTGGAAGACCAGGTCCGCGACGTTGGCGGCCTTGTCCTGCTCGTCGTCGATGATGCCGAAGGTGGTCTTCGGGTACTTGGCGGCGACTTCCTTGATCGCGGGGGCGTAGACGAAGCCGACGCCGATCACCGGGTTGTAGCCGGACTTGGCCAGCTGCTCCAGGCGCTGCACCTTGTCGGCGTCGGACTCGCCGTCCTGCGGCTCGATGTCCCGGCCGCCGATCTTGAGGTCCGTCTCGGCCTTCTGGAAACCGGCGTACGCGGCGTCGTTGAACGACTGGTCGCCCTTGCCGCCGATGTCGTACGCGAGACCGATTCCCTTACCCTTGGCCGAGCCGCCGCTGGAGGCATCGGTGGACGAGCCGCCACAGGCGGAGAGAGCAACGGCGAGGGATGCGGTTGCAACGCCCGCAACCGCGATTCGGGACACCCGGCGCATGAACGTGACTCCTTTTGTGCAGGCGCCCAGACCAGGCGCTGATTCCGCCGCAGCGTAACGCGCGTAGACATAGCAGAGAACCCACCTTGCCAGAGTGTTATGCGACCGTTTTGAACCCTCGGCGAACGGCTGCCGAACACGTGGGACGCGTCCGCTCGGCAAAGCCGTGGGGTCTCCGGGGCCGGCCGCGGGCCCTCCGACGCGGTGCGCCAGACCGGCATACACACCAGGATTCTTCGCAGCGGTGGCCTTTTCGTGAGGTAACCGCCGGAACGAGGTCGGTGGGGTGGGGGGCTTCGGCGTGTGCGCGGGAGGAAGCGCGGGGCGCGTTGCCGTGCAGGGCGCCCCTGTGCGGGTCGTGCCGGCTCGCGGCCTGTAGAGGCCGGTGGACACGGGTCATGGAGCCCCTGCGAGTGCGTGACAGCCCTCACCGGGGCCGTGGAGACCGACTCGAGCGTCGCGGACGTGACCGGCGGAACCGGCGGACGGCGTCGCGCCCCCGGGTGGAGCGGTGAAGTCCGGGCGGGTGCTCCGCACGCGGCGATGAAGCCGGATGCCCGGCGGGCGTGGCGGGCGTCGCGGGACCTGCCGGGGCCGGAGGACGGGGACGGTGACCGGGGCCGGAGGACGGGAACCCCCGGGTGCCCGGACCCGCCCGGCACTCCCCGCACGCCCTGAACGTCCCGCACGCGCGAAGGAGCCCCCGGGCCGCGCTCGGGCCGGGGGCTCCTTCGAGACGGACCGTGGTCAGCGACCACGGACACGGCTCACGGGGTCGTCTTGACCGTGACCTTGCCGTCGATGATGTCCTGCTTGGCCTTGTCGACCGCCGCGACGACGTCCGGCAGGGCCTTGTACTTCGGGTTGGAGTCGGCGAAGCCCACGCCGCCCGACTTCAGGTCACCGCGGACGACGCCGCTCAGCGGCTTGCCGTCCACGACGGACTTGGCCAGGTCGTACACGGCGCCGCCGACGTTCTTCAGCGCCGAGCCGAGGATCCAGTCCTTGTACTTGGACAGGGAGCTCTGCGCGTACTGGTCGGAGTCGACGCCGATGGCCCACACCTTCTTGGCGGCGGCCTGGGAGATCACGCCCTGACCGGACAGGCCGGCCGCGTGGTACAGCACGTCGGCGCCCTTCTCGATCTGGCCGGCCGCCGCGTCCTTGCCCTTGTCGGGGCTGGCGAAGCCACCCTCCTGGGGCGTCTGCGTCAGGTACTGCGACTCGATCTTGATGTTCGGGTTGACCGACTTGGCGCCCTGGTCGAAGCCCGCCTCGAACTTGTGGATCAGCGGGATGTCCACGCCGCCGATGAAGCCGATGTGGTTCTTCTTCGTGGCCTTCGCGGCGGCGACACCCGCGAGGTAGGAGGACTGCTCCTCGTGGAAGACCAGGTCCGCGATGTTGGCGGCCTTGTCCTGCTCGTCGTCGATGATGCCGAAGGTGGTCTTCGGGTACTTGGCGGCGACTTCCTTGATGGCCGGCGCGTAGACGAAGCCGACGCCGATCACCGGGTTGTAGCCGGACTTGGCCAGCTGCTCCAGACGCTGCACCTTGTCGGCGTCGGACTCGCCGTCCTGCGGTTCGATGTCCCGGCCACCGATCTTGAACTCGGCCTCGGCCTTCTGGAAACCGGCGAAGGCGGCGTCGTTGAACGACTGGTCGCCCTTGCCGCCGATGTCATAGGCGAGGCCTATGCCCTTGCCCGAGTAGCCGGACGAGCTCTTGTCCGAACCGCCACCACCGGACGAGTCGGTGCTGGACTTGCCGCAACCCACGGCCGCGAGGGCGATGACCGAGACGGCCACCGCTGCTTGGGAGAACCTGGTCCTCCGAGACATCAGACGCACAGCAAGCACCCTTCATCCCCACGGCCGTCACCGGTCCGCTTCCCCAACACGCCGCACCGCAGCGGTTTCGGCGCACAGTAACGCGCGTAGAAGGGCAGGGGAACGGAATTCCTCCTGGCCGTTATCGAACCGTGCCGCCACCGGGTCACGGGGACGCGTCGCCGGTTACGGCGGGGTGACGCAAGGGGACGAAGGGGCACCGATCGGGGCATCGGACGGAACGCGGGTACGGATGTCCGGACCGGACGCGCCACCGCGCGTCCGCGGTGGCGCTCGCGCGGAGTTGGCGTGAAAGGGCCTGTGGGCCCCGGGTGAACCGAAGGCGGGCCCACAGGCGTCGCGCCGGTTAGCGGATCGCGTCCAGCAGAGCGGCCGCGGTGAAGAGCTCGACCCCGACCGTGATGGCCGACTCGTCCGCGTCGAAGTCGCCGCGGTGCAGGTCACGGGTGGTGCGCTCGCCCGGCGTACGGACTCCGAGGCGGGCCATGGCGCCGGGCACGTGCTCCAGGTACCAGGAGAAGTCCTCGCCACCGAGGCTCTGCTCGGTGTCCTCTACGGAGTACGGGCCGCGCCGCGAGGTCATGGCGTCGTGCAGGAGTTCCGTGACCGCCGGGTCGTTGACGACCGGCGGGACGCCCCGGATGTAGTTGATCTCGGACTTGGCGCGGTAGAGGTTCGCGATCTCGTCGATGGCCTCGTGCACCAGGTCGGGCGCCTGCCGCCACGCCTCCAGATCCAGGCAGCGCACGGTTCCGGAGAGCTCGGCGTGCTGCGGGATGACGTTGCAGGCGTGCCCCGACTCGATCCGCCCCCAGGTCACCGCGAGGCCGCTGCGGGCGTCCACGCGCCGCGCGACGAGCGACGGCACGTCGGTCACGACCCGCGCGGCGGCGGTCACGAGGTCGGTGGTGAGGTGGGGGCGCGCGGTGTGGCCGCCCGCGCCGTCGAGCGCGATCTCCAGCCGGTCGCAGGCCGAGGTGATGGGACCGTGACGCAGTCCGATCCGCCCGGCGTCGACCTTCGGGTCGCAGTGCACGCCGATGATCCGCCCCACGCCGTCCAGCACACCGGACTCGATGGCGTCGGGCGCTCCCCCGGGCAGCACCTCCTCGGCGGGCTGGAAGATCAGCCGTACGGGATGGGGCAGCAGCCCCTGGCGGTGCAGGTCGGCGAGGACGAGCCCGGCGCCGAGGACGACGGTCGTGTGCACGTCGTGGCCGCAGGCGTGCGCGCGGTCGGGCACGGTCGAGCGGTACGCGCAGTCACTCTTCGCGTCCGGGATGGGCAGCGCGTCGATGTCGGCGCGCAGCGCGAGCATGCCGCGTCCGCCGTCCACCACACCGTCCTGTGCGCCGTCGAGCGCCCCGCCGCGCTCGTCCGTTCCGGTGCTCTCGTCGTCGATACCGATGTCACAGATGAGCCCGGTCCCGATGTCGAGCACGCGGGGCCTGAGGCCCGCCTGCTCCAGGCGTGCCTTGAGCGCCGCGGTGGTGCGGAACTCCTGGTTGCCGAGTTCCGGGTGCATGTGCAGGTCGCGCCGGAACGCGATCAGCTCGTCACGCAGGGCGTCGGGCAGGGTGCCGGGGAGCACCGCTCCCCCGGGGACATCGGCCTCGTACTCTCGGGACATCAATTGGTTCACCCTCTGAAGGGTAGGGCGACGGGGCGGCCGACTGACCCACGATCAACAAAACTTCAGCCCGTCAGGGGAAGAAACTTGGCCGCGCGACGCATAGGTTTCAGGTGGGATGGGTACGCTCGCCCGTCTTTACGGACGAGGGGATCGTGAGCCAGACGGTATGCGCGCCCTGCGCGGGCCGCATCCCGGCCGAGGGCCGACCGGCGCCTGCGGGACGATGCCCGGCCGCTGCCGCGTCCGGGCGGGTGACCGACTGCGGTGACGGTCCGTGACCACGGGACGGCGCGAACCCTTGATCCGGGCCGCCGACCCTCTCTCGATCCAGTCCGCGGGGGGCTGCTCGCGGACACTCATAGGAGAACGCTCGGGGTGTCCGAGCCCATTCCCGTACCCCACGGTCCCACAGACCTGACCGAGATCATGCACATGGATGCCGGGACACCACTCTTTGTCGACCAGGGCGCGAGTGCTCTGTCGATCAGGGCCGTTCCGCGACGAGGGCGAGCCAGGCGCCTGTGCCGCGGGAGGCGGCCGGGTGCGCCCTCGTGACCCTGGCGACTCCCCTCCGACCCACCCGACCCACCCGACTCACCACCCCGCCCGTCCCGCCCGCACGGTCCGGACCCGCTCGATCGCCCTGCGGGTCGCGCCGACGAACGTCCAGAAGGGCGGGAGGAGGCTGGTCGCGCGGGTGGCGAGGGTGTTGCGGCCCTCGGCGAACATCGCGGCGCGCAGGGCCGTGGTGATCTCCAGCTGGGCGCCCATGCCGAGGAGGGTGCGGTTGCAGATGTTGTCCGGGAAGACGCCCGCGATCTCCTCGTCGCCCGAGGCCGTCACCGCGCGGATGCCGGCCGCGGTGAACTCCTCCATGAGGTACCGGCGGAAGACGGGGTCGAGGCCGCCCACGAGGACGGCCGCGGCGCCCGGCTCCAGGCCCGCCTGCTCCGGCCCGCAGCCGTGCAGGGAGAGGACGGTGAGACTGTCCGCGCACAGCGAGCGGGCGACCGGGTCGTCGCAGTGGGTGGAGGTGACGTGCAGGCGGCTGTTTCCGCTGCTCATCAGCCCTTCGAACATCCAGAAGTCGTACAGCGGTCCGGCGGGTGGGGTGGGCCGGAGATCGGCGGGGTCGTAGCCGGCCGTCGCCAGGCAGAGTTCCGACGTGCCCCCTTCTATGCCGCCGCCGTGCGGGGCGATGACCGTGGTGCGGAAGGAGGGGGCGCGGCCGGTCGGGCCCGTGGCGTCGGCCGGGTGGCGTCCGGCGCGGCGGACCCAGTGCACGCCCTCCGTCCAGGCGGGGTCGGCGTACAGGGCCGTGTTCGAGGCCGGTTCGGCGGTCGGCGGGGGTGCCGTGGCCGGCGTCGCGCCCGCGGCGGCCGTCACCGTGTTCGGTGCGGGGGTCACCGCGGGCGCGGTGCGAGCGGTTCGGCGTCCGGTCTCCATGCCGACCGAGGATGTCAGCCGAAGCGGCCCGCCACATAGTCGGCCGCGCGCTGGACCTCAGGGGTGCCGAAGATGTGTTCGGTGTCACCGTGTTCGACGATGCCGCCGGGGGTGCCCTGCTCGGCGAGGAATAACGCGCACTGCTGGGAGACGCGGGCCGCCTGCTGCATGGTGGGGGTGACGATCACCACGGTCACCTGGCCCGCGAGTTCGTGGATGGTCTCCTCGACCCGGCGGGTGGACGTGGGATCGAGCGCGGAGCACGGTTCCTCCATCAGCAGCACCTGGGGGCGTACGGCGAGGGCCCGGGCGATGCACAGTCGCTGTTGCCGGCCGCCCGAGAGCGCCCCGCCGGGCTGGCGGAGCCGGTCCCGTACCTCCTTCCACAGGCCTGCCCCGGTCAGGCTCTCCTCGACCAGTTCGTCCTTCTCGCGGCGGCCGGCGCGGGTGCCCGTCAGACGCAGGCCCGCCACCACGTTGTCGTAGATCGACATGGCGGGGAACGGGTTGGGCTTCTGGAAGACCGTGCCGATCCGGCGGCGGGCGTCGGTCAGGCGGCGCTCGGGGGCGTAGATGTCCTCGCCGTCGAAGCGGTCGTCCGCCCCACGCGGAAACGCCCCGCCCAGGATCTGGGCGGGGCGTTCGGGGCGGAATCCGGTCTGCGCCGCGAGTGGCCGGGTGTCGGTGAAAGGGGGGCGGCCGTCGCCGTCCGCGGGATGTCGCGGGCGCGCGGCGGCGCGGGTTCCTACGCCGTCGCGACGGAGGACAGCCGGTGCACGTCCCGGGCCGTGCCGGTGACGCCCGACAGGAAACCCTGGGCGCGCGGAGAGGCCGTCTCCGTCAGCCACGCCGGGTCGATGTCACAGACGGCGACCCGGACCTCGGTCCCCACCAGCGCCAACGGCAGCGTGTGCACGACGGTGGAGGGGAAACTCAGGATCGTGCGGCCGATGGGTCCGCGCCGGGCGATGAGTTCGAGGGGGAGGTCGGGGCGGACGATCTCCAGCCCCGTCTCGACGGCCAGCCGGTGGAGCTTGTCGCTGCTCTCCCTGCGGTGGGCGAAGTAGCGGGTCGCGCCGTGCGCCTTGGCGAGCGAACGGACCGCCTCCAGATAGCGGTCCGGGTCCACCACACCCGTCTCCACCAGCGAGGTGCCGACCAGGTCGGCCCCCTTGGTGATCCGGGGCGGCCCGAACCGGGCGCGGGTCCAGGAGAAGTCGTTGGCGGTGATGGTGACACCGTCCGGCGCCGAGTCGATCGGCATGGAGGAGAAGACCTCCACCCGCCGTCCCGCGCTCGGCGTGAGCCGGCGGCGGGCCGAGGACGACACCGGGGCGAAGAGCACGTCACGGGCGCCGGGACGGCCCCCGCGCCGGTGCCACCGCACCAGGCGTTCACCGCGGGCCAGCTGCGCGACGAACTCCATGGTGGCCGTGCCGTCGTCCACGACCACCAGGTCGCGGGCCTTGGTGATCGTCAGCAGGAGCTGCACGTAACGGGAGAACGGGTCCCCCATGACGATGCGGTGGGCCCTGCGCAGCAGTGGTGCCAGACCGCCGATGGTGTGGAAGGGGGCCGTGGTGCCGCCGCGCGCCTCCTCCCAGCGGACCTCGTGACCCTCGTCGCGGGCCAGCTCGGCCATGCGGCGCAGCTGGCCGCGGGTCATCGGGTCGTTGGGCGAGAGGACGACGAGGGTGAGCCCCGCGCCGGCGGACCGGACGGACGCGCCGTCCGGTCCCGCGCCGGGTGCCCGCTCGCCGGCCTCCGTCGCGTGCGGGACGTGGGCATGCGCCCACTCCAGCACGTTCAGGAGCTGTACCGGGCTCTCGACGAAGGCCAGCGTGTGGGGGCCGGAGGTACCGGCGCGGGGGCTCATCGGCGTACGACCGTCCCGTCGTAAGGAGATCAGGGAGTTCAGACCGCGACGGGCTCGCCGGCGGCGGCGGCGATCTCCGCCTCGGCGACGACGCCGGTGACGCGGCGCAGCTTCTTCATCGGGCCGAGCTCCGACTCGTAGACCTTCTTGACACCGTCACCGAGGGAGGCCTCGATGGTGCGGATGTCACGGACGAGGCGGGTCAGGCCCTGCGGCTCGACGGAGGCGGCCTGGTCGGAGCCCCACATCGCGCGGTCGAGGGTGATGTGACGCTCGACGAAGGTGGCGCCGAGGGCGACCGCGGCGAGCGTGGTCTGCAGGCCCGTCTCGTGACCGGAGTAGCCGATCGGCACGTTCGGGTACTCGGCCTGGAGGGTGTTGATGACCCGCAGGTTGAGCTCCTCGGCCTGCGCCGGGTAGGTCGACGTGGCGTGGCACATCAGGATGTTGTCGCTGCCGAGGACCTCGACCGCGTGGCGGATCTGCTTCGGGGTCGACATGCCGGTGGAGAGGATGACCGTGCGGCCGGTGGCGCGCAGGGCGCGCAGCAGCTCGTCGTCGGTCAGCGAGGCGGAGGCGACCTTGTGGGCCGGGACGTCGAACTTCTCCAGGAAGGCGACGGCCTCGGTGTCCCACGGGGAGGCGAACCAGTCGATGTTCTTGCTCTTGGCGTACTCGTCGATCTGGCGGTACTCGTCCTCACCGAACTCCACGCGGTGGCGGTAGTCGATGTAGGTCATGCGGCCCCAGGGGGTGTCGCGCTCGATGTCCCACTGGTCGCGCGGGGTGCAGATCTCCGGGGTGCGCTTCTGGAACTTGACGGCGTCGCAGCCGGCCTCGGCGGCGGCGTCGATCAGCTTGAAGGCGTTCTCCAGCTCACCGTTGTGGTTGATGCCGATCTCGCCGACGACGTAGACGGGGTGGCCGGGGCCGGCGGTCTTCGAACCGAAGCTGCGCAGACGGGAGTTGCTCATGGTGAGACGTTCCTTACTTGTCGAGGGAGTCGAGAGAAGGGCCGAGGATCCAGCTGGCGATCTCTCGGATCGCGCCGTCGCCGCCGGGGACGGTGGTGACCGCGCGTGCGGCGCCGCGCACGACGTCGTGGGCGCTCGCGACCGCCACGGGCCAGCCCACGAGGGCGAAGCACGGGAGGTCGTTGACGTCGTTGCCGACGTAGAGCACGCGCTCAGGCGCGATGCCCTGCTCCTCGCACCACTGCTTCAGTGCGAGGTCCTTGCGGTCGATGCCGTGGAGGACCGGGATCTTGAGTTTCCGGGCCCGGGCGGCGACGACCGGGTTCTGTTCCGTGGACAGGATCAGCATCGTCAGCCCGCTCTTGCGGAGGGCGGCGATACCGAGGCCGTCCCCGCGGTGCACGGAGACGAACTCCCGTCCATCGGAGTCGATCAGCACCCTGTCGTCGGTCTGGGTGCCGTCGAAGTCGAGGACGACCGCGTCGATGTCTTCGGCGGTCGGGAGGGCGCCGGGCCGGTTCGCGTCGAAGAGCGTCGCGAGGGCACGGGCGCGGGCGAGGTCGTGCGGGTCGTCGATCTCCAGCACGCGGGCGGGGTCGGTGCGCACGAGTTCGGTGCGGCCGAAGAAGCGGTGCTTCGCGTCGCGGAAGCCGGCCGCCTCCATCGCGTAGACGGCACCGGTCTCCAGGAGGTCCTGGGGACGGTCCTGCCGGCGCGGGCGGAAGGACTTGTCGTGGTTGACGCCGTAGCCGCCGCTGGTGCCGGTGTCCGTGACCAGGGTGTCGGTGCCGCCCGCGACGGCGGCGCGCCCCGCGTCGGCGGCGACCGGGACGGCCGGCTCGTCGTCCCCGTCGCGCCACACGAAGCCGTGGAAGGCGGCCACGGTCAGCGCGGTGTCCGCGCCGTTCGTGATGATCGCGTCCACGACGCCGTCCACGTCCTCGCGGACGATGAACGGGCTGGTGCACTGGACGAGCAGCACCACGTCGACCGGGGAGCCGTGCAGCGCCTCGTGGGCGTCCATGGCGTGCAGGACGGCGGCCTCGGAGGTGGCGGTGTCACCGGCGATGGCGGCGGGCCGCAGCACGACCTCGGCGCCGGCCTGGCGGGCGGCGGCCGCGATGGCCTGGTCGTCCGTGGAGACGACGACGTCCGTCACGAGACGGGCGGCGCGGCACTCGCGGACCGCGCGGGCCACCAGCGGTATGCCGCCGACCGGGAGCAGGTTCTTCGCGGGGACGCCCTTGGAGCCGCCACGCGCGGGGATCACCGCGAGCACGCGGGGCACCGGCGCCGGTCGGCCCGCTTCCGAGTTGGTCATGCGCTGTTCTCCTTGACGAGGAAGGCTGGAGGGGTCGGCGGCGGTCACAGCTCCCCCATCCGCCGGATCACCGGGGCCACGCGCTGCACTCCGTGGCGGTAGGCGCCGCGGGCCGCCCGGCGCACGATCTGCCGTACGGGGCTGGGCTCCCGGTCGGCCGCGGGGGCGCCGGGCAGGGGGCTGCCGTCCGGGGCCAGGTGGTGCCGGGCGAGGATCCCGGGCAGGTAGCCGGGCGCGGTGACGGGTGTGTAGTAGGGGGTCAGGGGCGGCAGCCCGGGGCCCGCGAGCAGTCCGGCGATGCGGGCGCGTGCCTCGTCGAAGGCCGTCTCGTAGGAGCCGTCGGCGGCCACGCCCTGCCGGGCCACCCACGCGGGGTCGGGCGCCGGCTGGTGTCCCGCGTCGAGCTGGTCCCAGGAGGCGAGGCAGCCGGAGCCCACGAAGTGGTGGTTGCCGAGCGACTCGCGCACCCCGAGGTCGCTGAGGACGACGGTGGGGATCCGGCGGTGGAGGGACTCCAGGGCCGCCGTGGAACTGATGGTGACCAGCAGGTCGGTGCGGTCGAGCACCTCGCCCATGTGTCCGTACACCAGGCGGAAGTTGGCGGGCAGATCGGCCTTCTGCGCCAGCTTCTGGTACGGCAGTTCCTCGATGTGCGTGGTGTGCTCGCCCGGCTTGGAGCGCAGCTTCAGCAGTACCTCGCGGTCGGGGTGCAGACGCGCGTGGGCGATCAGCCGGTCCAGCAGGTACGTGCGGTCCTTGCGGCTCTCCGGTACGGAGGGCTGGGCGGCGAACACGACGGTGTAGGGGTCGTCGTTCTTGCGGTAGGTGTCCCCGCCGAGGAAGGGCAGCGCCACCTCCGTCACGGACGAGGCGTCGGCGCCCACCCCCTCGTACACGTCCCGGAAACGGTCCGCGTCCTGGCGGGAGTTGGCGAGAACCAGGTCCGCGCCGTGCCGCAGCAGCAGGCCGTCGGCGAGCTTCTCGTAGACGACGCCGACATAGCCGGTGACGACCACGGGCCGCTCCGCCTGCCCGTCCCAGAGGCGGGCCAGACCGTGCAGGACCGCCTGGACGGCACCGCCGACCAGGGCGAGCACCAGGACGTCGTACCGCTCCCGCTCCATGGCGCGCAGGAATTCGACGGCGGTCACTTCGCGGAGGGAGTCCGCGCGGACGCCGACCTCTTCGAGCTGGCGGGCGGTGGGGGTGGCACGGCCGCGCAGGAGATAACCGTCGAGGCGGAGACCCGATTCCCGAATGTCCGTATTGGACGATTCGGACGGCGATATGCGGTTCGCGGTGAGCGAACCCCATTTCCACCGCGTATCGGAATCCGCGAGGACGGCGACCCGTAGGGACTTCCTGGTACTTGCTGGCACGTCCAAGACGCTAGGAAGCCATTCCGAGTAGCGGCCCAACCCGAATGCAACAAACGGTTAACAGCACATCGACGAATGGCGAATCAGGCCGTGAACCATCCAGAAATCAGCCTGGTTCACGGCTTCGCCACGCGTCGTTCACCTGACATCTCACCAACGGCCAAGACGAATGCCGGACCGCCCCCTAACGTCACGTGGGTGGTCAAGCTCTCCGTCATCGTGCCGTTCTACAACGTGCAGCAATACGCACCCGACACCCTGAAGAGCCTGCGTGCGAACGTGCGCGAGGACTTCGAATTCATTCTCGTCGACGACTGTTCGAGAGACGAGACACCGGAGATTCTCGCGCGCGCGGAGCGCGAGCTCCCGGGCGCGGTGCATGTCAGACATGAGAAGAACGGAGGGCTGGCGACCGCGCGCAACACGGGCATCGACGCCGCGCGCGGCGAATACCTCACGTTCCTCGACGGGGACGACTGGCTCGCCCCCGGCTACTACGAGCAACTCGTCACCGCGATCGAGGATCTGGGCTGCGACTTCGTCCGTACGGACCATGTCCAGTGCACCGCCCGGGCCCGCACCATCCACCGGGTCCCGCACGGCCGCCGGGGCGTCGTGATGAACCCCCGGGACGCCATACTCCCCTCCGACCGGTCCACCTCCGTCGACTACGCGTACGCCTGGGCGGGCATCTACCACCGTCGTCTGGTCGACCGCGGGCTGCTGCACTTCACCCACGGTCTGCGGACGGCCGAGGACCGTCCGTGGATCTGGAAGCTGCACCGCGAGGCCGAGTCCTTCGCCGCGGTGAGCCTGCTGGGCGTGTTCTACCGACGTGGTGTCGCCTCCTCCCTCACCCAGATCGGGGACGTCCGCCAGCTCGACTTCATCCGGGCGTTCGATCAGGTCGTCGCGGAGACCGCCGAGGATCCCGACGCGTCGAGACTGCTTCCCAAGGCCGTGCGCACGTACTGCGCGATCATTTCCCACCATCTGGGATCCATGGAAAGGTTCGAGCCACCCGTGGCGCGGAAACTGAAGTCGATGAGTGCGGCGGCGTTGCAGCGCATGCCTCAGGACGTGCTCGACGAGGCGCTCGACTCGATGGACATCGAGCGGGCGACCAGGCTGCGCCGGCTGCGCCGCCGTCCCACCGCGGGCGCCGGGGTGGCGGCGTGACGACCCAGATCTTCATGGCGTCCACGCTGTACGGGACCGCGACGCTCGCCGCGGCCCTGGACGCCGACTGCTTCGGCCCCGCCGACCGGCGCATCCTGCTCGTCTCCAACAACGCGGCGACGCCGGAGACGACCCCCGCCGTGGACGAGATGCCCGGCTTCGGCCGGCTGCGCGGCCGCTTCGACGAGGTCCTGTCGTGGAACGGGACGATCACGCCGTTCCACCCCGGGGGCTGGGCCCCGCGCCTCGACGACACCCCCCTGTGGGAGCGGCATCTGCGGCTGGCCTGGAACCTCGGCGACGACGATATCGAGCTGGCCGTCGAATCGATCCAGGTCAACCCGGCTCTCGGGCTGGCCCAGATCTTCACCGGCGCGCCCGTCACCGTGTACGCGGACGGCCTGATGAGCTACGGCCCCACCCGCAACAAGATCGACCCGCTGGTCGGCACCCGGGTGACCCGCCTGCTCCACCTGGACCTGGTCCCCGGTCTGACCCCGCTGCTGCTGACCGAGTTCGGTGTCGAACCCGAGATCGTGCCGACGGACGCCTTCACGAAGGTGCTCGCCGAACTCGTCGACACCGGCGACGACCTGCCGTCGGTGGACGAGCCGGCGCTGCTGCTCGGCCAGTACCTCTCCGCGCTCGGCATCCTCACCCCCGAGCAGGAGGAGGACCTGCACGTACGGATGCTCAAGGGCGCCGTCGCGCTCGGTCACACCCGGGTCGTGTTCAAGCCGCACCCCACGGCGCCGGCCCGCTGGTCGCGCGTCCTGGAGAAGGAGGCCGGAAAGCTCGACGTCGAGCTGACGGTGCTCGACACCCCCGTCCTCGCCGAGGTGCTGTACCAGCGCATGCGGCCCGCGCTCGTCGTCGGCTGCTTCTCCACCGCGCTGTTCACCGCGTCCGCGCTCTACGGTCTGCCCGTCGCCCGGGTCGGCACCGACACGCTGCTGGACCGCCTGGTGCCCTACGAGAACAGCAACCGCGTCCCGGTCACGATCGTGGACGCCCTGGTGCCGGAGCTGACCGACCGGGCGGCGGTCACCGAGCAGCGCGTCGGCATGACCACGGAGACCCTGTCCGGGCTCGTACGGGCCGTGGGCTACGCGATGCAGCCGAAGATCCTGCCTGACCTGCGCCCGGCCGCCGAGCGCTATCTGACGCAGCACCTGGACACCCACACCTGGCGGTACTTCAAGCGCAAGCGGCTGACCTCGCTGGCGCTGCCCGGCGCGGTCCCGGCCCAGCTGGCCTTCCTGCCGCGCAACGCCACGGTCCGCCGGGTCGCGCGCAGGGCGCGCAGTCTGCGCCGGGCCGTACGGCGCTGAGCCTCCGCCTTTCCAGCGTGCCCGCGGGCGTGGGGGCCGGTTCACGACGAACCGGCCCCCACGCCCGTTCCGCGTTCCCGCGCCGGAGGAATGCGTCCGTCGCCTCCTTCCACGGCCCCGTTCCCGTATCGGCCCTTGTCGGTGAATTCGGGAACCGCCGGGGAATCGGGGAACCGGAAGCGACGGGAGGGTGAACTCATGGAGTCCGGACGGGGAATCGTCACCTGGGCAATCGGATGCATCCTGTGAATCGGACTAGCGTGCTGTGTGTAAGCCGCCAGCGTGAAAAGCCCGCGAAGAGGAATTCCGTGACCAACACCCCCCAGGACACGCGCGTGACGTCCGAGGGCCCGGCGATCCGTGCCGTCCTCCCGGCGCCCGACACCCGGCCGCCCGCGCGCACGAAGCCCCGGGAATCCCGTCTGCGGGCCCTGGACGGACTGCGGCTGATCGCCGCGCTGATGGTGGCGGCGTACCACTACGGGGGCCGCGACGGCGAGGTCACCGAGGCCTGGGGCACCTCCCCGCGGCACCAGTTCCCCAGCCTGCACTCGTACTTCGCGTACGGCTGTCTCGGCGTCCAGATCTTCTTCGTGATCAGTGGCTTCGTGATCTGCATGAGCGGCTGGGGCCGGCCGCTCAGGTCGTTCTTCGCCTCCCGCGCGTCCCGGCTGCTGCCCGCCTACTGGGCCGCGGTGATCATCGTGACGGCCGTGTTCGCGCTGCCGGTGGTCGCGTACCAGACGGTCGGGCCGAGCGACGCCCTGCTGAACATGACGATGCTCCAGCAGCCGCTGGGGGTCGACCGGGTGCTGGGCGTCTGCTGGACGCTGTGGGCGGAGGTCCGGTTCTACGCGCTCTTCGCGCTCTGCATAGTCCTGCCCGGCGCCAACCGGCGGCGGGTCATCCTCTTCTGCGCGGGATGGACCCTGGCCGCGGCGATCGCCCAGACGGCGAACGAACCGCTCCTCAACACCGTCCTGATGCCGGAGTACGCCCCGTTCTTCATCGGCGGCGTCGGCCTGTACCTCCTGCACCGCGACCGGCGTGACGCGTACGCCTGGGGCATCGTCGGCGTGAGCTGGCTGATCGGCCAGCACTACGCGGTGGACCGCCTGTGGCACGCGCCCAACCCCGAGTTCTTCTCCTACCGCACCTCGTTCGGCATCATCCTGGTCGTCACCCTCGGCTTCCTCGCCGTCGGCGCGATCGCGCTGGGCTACCTGAACTGGGCGAACTGGCGCTGGCTGACGGTCGCCGGCGCCCTGACGTACCCCTTCTACCTGGTCCACGAGCACCTGGGATGGGTCGTCATCAAGGCCTACCACCGCACCCTGCACATCCCCGCGTACGGCGCCCTCCCGCTGACCGTCGTGACGATGCTGCTGCTGGCCTGGCTGCTCAACCGCTACGTGGAGAACCGGCTCACCCCGAAGCTCCGCGCGGTGCTGGCGAAGCCGCGGCCGTAGGAATACGTCCCGGACCCCCGGAAAGAACCCCCTGAACAGTGGGAGTTCGCCCGCTGTTCATCTCCCCGCGGGTTCGGCGGAAAGGCCGCGGGCAGGCGCCGCAGAGGCATTGACCGAGTCATGGGCGTCTCATAGGTTCCGGGGCGCCCGCTCGCCCCGTCCGCGCAAGGGAGCGCCTTCTCTCATGACCGCCGCACCGAACACGACCAGGCCGCCCCGCCGTCTCGAGGACGTCCCCGGGTGGTTCCCCGTTCTCGACCAGATGCTCTTCGAGTGGTTCCTGGACCGGCAGGAGTCCGCCGGCACCCGGGGCGACCTGCTGGAGGTCGGCGTGTACATGGGCAAGAGCGCGATCTTCCTCGGGAACCACCTGGGCGAGGGCGAGCGGTACACGGTGTGCGACCTCTTCGAGGGCGACGCCCCGGACGGTGCCAACCGCGCGGAGTCGACGAAGTCCTACAGCAGGCTCACACGGAAGGCCTTCGAGGAGAACTACCTCGCCTTCCACGACGAGCTGCCGCGCGTCCTGCCGGGCCCGAGCTCGCTGGTCCCGGCCGAGGTGGCCCCCCGGTCCTGCCGGTTCGTCCACATCGACGCCTCCCATCTCTACGAGCACGTCCACGGGGACATCGGCGCGGCCCGCGACGCCCTGCTGCCCGGCGGCGTCGTCGTCCTGGACGACTTCCGCTCGGAGCACACGCCCGGTGTCTCGATAGCCGCCTGGGAGGCCGTGCTCAACCGCGGCCTGCGCCCCGTCTGTCTCAGCACCCAGAAGCTGTACGGGACCTGGGACGACCCCGAGGAGGTCCAGGAGGCGCTGCTGGCCTCGGTGCGGGAGCGGGACGACTGCCACCTCAGCGTGCAGTACGCGGCCGGCCACCGCATCGTCCGGCTCAAGTCCAAGAACATGCAGGCCCCGCCCTTCCCGCCGTCCCGGCACGCCGGGGAGGACCTCGGCGCGGCGGACACCGAGGAGTCCGCGGGGCGTCCGTCCGGAGCGGCCTCCGCGCACTCCCGGCCGGGCCCGCGCCGCACCCGCACCCGCACCCGCACCCGGCGGATCGCCGCCGACCTGCTGCCGCCCGTCCTCACCCGCGCCCTCCGCAACGCCCGCACCGCCCGGCGCGCGGCGGCACGCTGACGCGGCTGACGCGGCCCGCGCCGGCCGTCCGCCGCGAGGGGCGGCCGGTCCCCGCACCGCTCAGTCGACGCCGTACCGCGCCGCGATGCCCGTGATCAACAGGGCCAGGCCCTCCTCGAAGTGCCGCCCGTAGTCCTCGAAGATCTCCGCGCCCGCCGCTGCCGACAGGGGGAAGTCGGCCATGCGGCGGGCGCGTTCCTGCACGTCGTAGCCCTCGCGTCGCTCGCCCGGCAGCGGCTGGACGCCCTGCTCCTCGGTGACGAAGCCGATCGTGTAGAGGTACGTGGTGGACGTCGCGCGGACCGCCTGGGCGAGGGTGAATCCCTCCTCGGTGAAGAGCGTCAGCGTCCGCTCCATCTCGACGGCGTGCAGCGTGCCGGTGAACCGTGAGCCGGAGAAGACCTTCGCGCCGTCGCGGTAGCTCAGCAGCGCCGCGCGCAGCCCGCGGCCGGTGGCGAGCAGCCGCTCCCGCCAGCCGTCGCCCGGAGCCACCGCCGCGTCCTCGGCCATCCGCCGGTACATCTCGGTGGCCATCTCGTCGAGCAGTTCCTGCTTGTTCTTGAAGTGCCAGTACAGCGCGGGCGCCTGGACGTCCAGCTCCTTGGCGATGGCCCGGAGGGTGAGGCCGTCCAGGCCCGTCTCGTTGAGCAGCCGCAGGGCGGTCCCGACGACCTGCCTCTTGTCCAGCTTGGGGGAGCGCTGGGGTCTCTGAGTAGCCACGCTTGACAGTTTAACGCCGTTAAGGGCATGCTCGCGGCATGGAACTTAACAACGTTAAGGAGACGTCGGGGGACATGGCCACGGACAGCGGGACCGAGGTGGACGTACTCGTCGTCGGCGCCGGACCGACCGGCCTCGCCCTCGGCATCGACCTGGCCCGGCGCGGAGTGGACGCGCTGATCGTCGAGCGGGCCGACGGCCTGTTCCCCGGCTCGCGCGGCAAGGGCATCCAGCCGCGCACGATGGAGGTCTTCGACGACCTCGGCGTCCTCGACGCGATCCGCGCGGCGGGCGGCGACTACCCGGTGGGCATGATCTGGCAGGACGGCCGCCGGGCCGGTGAACACGTGATGTTCGACCCGGCCGGGACGACGGAGGACTCGCCGTACACCGCGCCGTGGATGGTGCCGCAGTGGCGTACGCAGGAGATCCTGTTCGCGCGGCTGGAGGAGTCCGGGGGGCGGGTCGCCTTCGGCCGGGAGGTCGTCGGGGTCGCGCAGGACGAGGACGGGGTGACCGTGGAGTTCGCCTCGGGCGCACCGGTCCGAGCCCGGTACGCCGTCGCCGCGGACGGCGGCCGCTCCGCGGTGCGGCGGGCGCTCGGCATCCCCATGACCGGAGAGACCGTCGACCCCTCTCCGATGCTGGTCGCGGACGTACGGATCACCGGGCTCGACCGCGACAACTGGCACGTCTTCCCGCCGCGCGAGGACACCGGCGGCTTCCTGGCGATCTGCCCGCTGGCCGGCACGGAGGACTTCCAGCTCACGGCGCAGTTCCCGGAGGGCACCGCCGTCGACCTCTCCCCCGACGGCGTCCGCCGGACCGTCGCCGAGCGCTCCCATCTCCCCGCCGAGGCCGTGACCGAGGTGCGCTGGGCCTCCGACTTCCGGCCGCGCGCCGCGCTGGCGGACCGCTTCCGCGCCGGACGGGTCTTCCTCGCCGGGGACGCGGCGCACGTCCACTCACCGGCCGGCGGCCAGGGCCTCAACACCAGCGTCCAGGACGCCTACAACCTGGGCTGGAAGCTCGGCGCCGTGCTGGGCGGCGACGCTCCGGAGTCCCTTCTCGACACCTACGAGGAGGAACGGCTGCCGGTCGCCGCCGGCATGCTGGGCCTGTCCACCCGGGTGCACCGCGGCGAGGTCCGGCGCGGCGAGGCGACCCGCCAACTGGGCCTCGGCTACCGCGGTTCCTCCCTCGCGGTGGAGACCCGTGCGGACCTGCCGGGGAAGGCCCTGCGGGCGGGCGACCGCGCCCCCGACGGAACCGTGGCGGGCGTCCGGCTCTTCGACCTGTTCAGGGGACCGCACTGGACGCTGCTCGCCGTCGGCACGGCGGACGGGCCGCCCTCCCTCCCCGGCGTCCGTACGGCCAGGATCGCGCCGTACGACAGGTACGGGTCCGGCGTCTTCCTCGTCCGCCCCGACGGCTACGTGGGATGGGCGGGCACCGGCGCGCGGGACCTGTCCCGGTACACGGACCGGGTGGGGCTGACGGCCGGCCGGGAGCGGTGACGGCGGAGACGGTGCGGACGGTGGGGGCACTGGGGCGGTGGGGGCGGTGACGGTGGCGGTGCCGGGTCGCGGAGTCCTCCTCCGTACCCGTCCGCCTCCCCCGCAAAAATCAGTGGCTCTCGCGTGGTCGCGCTGCGATCATCGGACCGATGCTCACACTTGAGGACGATCTCGGCCGCCTTTCCTACCTCGTCACCGGAGACGGACCACCCGTCGTGCTCGTGCACGCCGGTGTCGCCGACCACCGCATGTGGGACGAGGTGTGGCCCGGCCTGGCGGAACGGCACACCGTCATCCGGTACGACCTGCGCGGCTTCGGCGAGTCCGCGCCACCGTCCGGCCCGTTCCGGGAGACGGACGACCTCCGCCGCCTCCTCGACCACCTCGGTCACGAACGGGTCCGGCTCGTCGGCGCCTCCTGGGGCGGCCGGGTGGCCCTGGACTTCGTCCTCGCCCACCCGGACCGGGTGCACTCGCTGGCGGTGTTCTCCCCTCCGTGGCGCGGGTACGACTGGTCCGCCGACATGATCGCGTACGACGAGAAGGAGACCGCGGCCCTGGCCGCCGGTGACCTCGACGCCGCCGTCCAGGTCAACCTGGACATGTGGCTGCGCGGACCGTCCCGGACCTGGGAGGACGTCGCCGCCGGACTGGCCGACCGCCTCCGCGGCCCGCTCCGGACGTCACTGGAGAACCAGGACGTCGTGGGAACGCACTCCCAGGGCCCCGCCGCCGGCGACCTCGCGGCCGTCCCGGTCCCCACACTCGTCGGCGTCGGCAAGCTCGACATCGAGGACTTCCAGGACATCGCCCGCCGCTACGCGGCCGAGATCCCCGACGCCACCCTCGTCGAGTTCGCCACCGCGGCTCACCTCATCGCGCTGGACGCACCCGCCGAACTCACCGCGCTGCTCGTCCCGTTCCTCGCCCGCTGAGCGGCGTGCGCCACGTGCGCGCCACTCCCGTGTCCCCGGCGCGACGCGGGCACGGCGGTGGCGGCCCGGCGAGGCCGGGGCCGCCCCGCGGCACTACGCGCTGGCGAGCGTCAGCTTGACGGCGAAGCCGAGGAAGAGGGCGCCCGCCGCGGTGGTGGCGCCCGCGGACAGCCGCCGGCGCCGCCGGAAGGCCTCCGCGAGCCGCGTCCCGCTGAAGATCAGCGCCGTGAGGTAGAGGAAGCTCGCGAGCTGGGCGAAGGCTCCCAGCACGATGAAGGACAGGGCCGGGTAGGCGTACCCGGGATCCACGAACTGCACGAAGAAGGCGATGAAGAACAGGATCGCCTTCGGGTTGAAGAGGCTGATGACCAGCGCCCGACGGTAGGGCCGCTCCTCGGCGGCCGACGCCTCGGGGACCTCCTCCTCGACCCGCTGCCGCCGGGTGCGCCACATCGCCCGCGCGGACCGCAGCATCCCGAACGCCAGCCACGTCAGGTATCCCGCCCCGGCGTACTTCACGATCCCGAAGAGCACGGCGTTGCCCTGCAGCAGCGAGGCGACACCGGCCGCCGACAGCGTCATCAGCACCGTGTCCCCGCACCACACGCCCGCGGCGGCCGTGTACCCGGCGCGCACACCGCGCCGGGCGGCGACGGACAGCACGTAGAGCGAGTTGGGCCCGGGGAGCAGGACGATCAGGACGAGGCCCGCCAGGTAGGTGGGAAGGTCGATGACACCAAGCATGAGGAGGAGTCTCGCACGGGGGTACGACACTCCGCGTCCCCGTCTCGCGGTTCAGTCACCGCAGAGGAGCGTGCCCACGGGGCGTTCGAGGGTGACGCCGCCGGACTCCGGGACCGGGACCCGCGGACCCCGTCCGGAGCTCCCGGGGGCCAGGCGTTCTCACCCGCGCGAAGGAACCGCCGGGCACGGAATCACCGAGCAAGAAGTCGCCGAACTCAGAAGGCGTCCGTCGGCACATAGGTCCCCCACACCTCGCGCAGCGCGTCGCACACCTCGCCGACCGTGGCACGGGCGCGCAGGGCTTCCTTCATGGGGTGGAGGACGTTGGCCGTGCCCCCGGCCGCCTCCTTCAGGGCGGCGAGGGCCGCCTCGACCGCCGCCCCGTCGCGCTCGGCGCGGAGCCTGGCCAGACGTTCGGCCTGCTGGGCCTCGATGGCCGGGTCGACCCGGAGCGGCTCGTAGGGCTCCTCCTCGTCGAGGCGGAAGCGGTTGACACCGACGACGACCCGCTCGCCGGAGTCGGTCTGCTGGGCGACGCGGTACGCGCTGCGCTCGATCTCGCTCTTCTGGAAGCCGCGCTCGATGGCCTCGACCGCACCGCCCAGCTCCTCGACCCGCTCCATGAGGCCGACAGCGGCCGCCTCGACGCCGTCGGTCATGCTCTCGATGACGTACGACCCCGCGAAGGGGTCGACGGTCGCCGTGACGTCGGTCTCGTAGGCCAGTACCTGCTGTGTACGCAGGGCCAGCCGAGCCGACTTGTCGGTCGGCAGCGCGATCGCCTCGTCGAAGGAGTTGGTGTGCAGCGACTGGGTCCCGCCGAGGACCGCGCCCAGCCCCTGGACGGCGACCCGGACCAGGTTCACCTCCGGCTGCTGGGCCGTCAGCTGCACCCCCGCGGTCTGCGTGTGGAAGCGCAGCATCAGCGACTTGGGGTTCCTCGCGCCGAACTCCTCGCGCATCACGCGGGCCCAGATGCGGCGCGCGGCGCGGAACTTGGCGACCTCCTCCAGGATCGTGGTACGGGCGACGAAGAAGAAGGACAGACGGGGGGCGAAGTCGTCGACGTCCATGCCGGCCGCGACCGCCGTACGGACGTACTCGATGCCGTCCGCGAGCGTGAACGCGATCTCCTGCGCGGGGGTGGCTCCCGCCTCGGCCATGTGGTAGCCGGAGATCGAGATCGTGTTCCACTTCGGGATCTCGGTCCCGCAGTACTTGAAGATGTCCGCGATCAGACGCAGGGAGGGCTTGGGCGGGAAGATGTACGTGCCGCGCGCGATGTACTCCTTCAGCACGTCGTTCTGGACCGTGCCCGTCAACCGGGAGGCCGGGACGCCCTGTTCCTCGCCCACCAGCTGGTACATGAGCAGCAGCAGCGCCGCGGGCGCGTTGATCGTCATCGAGGTGGAGACCTTGTCGAGCGGGATGCCGTCGAACAGGACCCGCATGTCCTCCACCGAGTCGATCGCGACGCCGACCTTGCCGACCTCGCCGTGCGCGAGGGGGGCGTCCGAGTCGTGGCCCATCTGGGTGGGCAGGTCGAAGGCGACCGAGAGGCCCGTCGTGCCGTTCGCGATCAGCTGCTTGTACCGCGCGTTCGACTCCACGGCCGTGCCGAAGCCGGCGTACTGACGCATCGTCCAGGGACGGCCGGTGTACATGGACGGGTACACCCCGCGGGTGAAGGGGTAGGCGCCGGGCTCACCCAGTTTCTCCACCGGGTCCCAGTCCTTCAGGGCCCCCGGCCCGTAGACCGCTTCGATGGGCAGTCCGGACTCCGACTCGCGCGACATCGCTCCGCCTCCCGCTGGGTTACTGACTGGTAGGTACGGTCCTCGCGACGGACTGTAGTGGTGGCCGCGGGCCCGGTGGGGTGGACCGGGCTGGGACCTTGCTCACAGACCGGCGCACGGTCCCGCTCCTCTGCTGTTCGCACACACTCTCGTTCTCCACCTTGCCGTGTGGTTCAGGGCCCGTCACGCGCGGGGAACATCCCCAGGGTGTCCCGCGGGGGTATACCTGGCACATCGGCATGCGGTGGACGGGTGAGACGACGGGGGTTGGAATGCGCACCACAGTCAGGGGAGGATCGCTGGCCGCTCTGCTGGCGCTCGTCGCGGTGAGCGGCTGCCGTGCCCAGGTCGTCGACGCGCACGGGACGCCGACACCGGCGCGGACGACGGCCGGTTCCACGAGGGCGCCGGACGACGCCAAGGAGGGGACGGGCAGCCCCGCGCCGGGTTCCGCGTCTCCGGAACCGGAACCGGACCCGGCCGTCTCCACGACACCGCCTCCCCGGGTGCTGTGGTCGCGCGGCGACCGCGGCCGGGACGTCCGCGAGATCCAGGCCCGGCTGCGCCAGGCCGCGTGGCTGTTCGAAGGCCCGACGGGGACGTACGACATCGCGACGGCCGCCGCCGTACGGGGCTTCCAGGGCAAGCGGGGGCTCGCGCGCACCGGCGAGGTGGACGCCGTGACCTGGCGGCGGCTGCTGTCGATGACGCGCGAGCCGACCCGGTGGGAGCTGTACGCGTTCGGCGGCCAGCCCGCCGCGCGGCCCGACCCGCGCTGCATGACCGGACGGGTGATGTGCGTCAGCAAGACGAGCCGCACCCTGCGCTGGATGGTCGACGGGCGGACCGTCTCGGTGATGGAGGTGCGGTTCGGCTCCCAGTACACCCCGACCCGCGAGGGCGTGTTCAGCGTGGCCTTCAAGTCCCGCCACCACGTCTCGACGATCTATCACACGTCCATGCCGTACGCGATGTTCTTCAGCGGCGGCCAGGCGGTGCACTACTCCGCCGACTTCGCGGCCCGCGGCTACGCGGGCGCCTCGCACGGCTGCGTCAACGTACGGGACGAGGCGAAGATCGCGGCGCTGTTCGCGCAGGTCCGCACGGGGGACAAGGTCGTCGTCTCCTGGTGACCCGCGGGCGCGGGGCGCTCGACGGATGCGGGGCGCGGGCGGGACCGGGGGAACGTGTCCCGCCCGCGCCGATGTGCACGGAGCCTGGGTACGGGGGGAACCCCGGCTCGGTGCGACGGCCGATGACCAGTCGGCTCACCCAGTACTGCGCCGGCGCGGCCGAAAACGTCACACCGGCCCGGGAAAAAGTTCCAGGAGACAGGGAACCGCAGCTCAGAGTGGGTGCGTGCGGAGATCCCGCCGCGCGCGGGCCGACCGCGGAACGCCGGGTGTGGCCGGTAACCGGCCACGGGCGGCCGGGCACCGTACGCGGCTCGGACGGGCCGCCACCGGGTACGGAAGCGGCCCGGACGGCGGGAAACGGCTCAGACGGCCGACAGTCGTGGCCCCGGGCCGTCCGCCCGCGCGGCGTCCCGCACCGCCGACGACAGAGCCGACGTCCGCGGCGACAGCGTCGCCAGGGCCGAGGGCGCCGCCGGGGCGAACACCCCGCTGTGGTGGTGGCCGTTGCCGCCCGGGACCGGGTGCCCGCCGTCGTCACCCTGGTTGCCGCCGCCGGAGCCGTGTCCGGAACCGTGCCCGGAGCCGGACCCGTTCCGGCCGTCACCCTGGCCCGCCTGGCCGCCCCGGTCGTCACCGCCCTGGCCGGAACGGGTTCCCGTCCAGCCCAGGACGCGCCTGCAGAACGTCTTCACCCGCCCGCCGCCGCCCGCCGCGTCCGTCAGGACACGTCTGCGTCCGGCTTCCAGGTTCTTGCCGCCGAGGACGTCCTGGCACGACGAACGCGTCCTGGTCCACCACTCGTGGGACCGCAAGGGCCGGTCCGGCCCGGACGAGCCGGGCCCGCCGCTCGCGGAGCCGCCGGCCGACAGATCGTCGGAGGAGCCGGAACCGGCCGGCCCGCTCGTCGTGGCACCGGGCAGCGGCACCTCGGAGCCGTCGGCCTGCGACACCCCCGGCGACGGCGAGTCCAGCGGTCGCGGTGTCTGCGCCGCGGAGACCGTGGCGGCCGGATGCGGCCTGTCGTCACGGAACGGAGTCGGCAGCACTCCGGTACCGGCCGCGACGGCGACCCCGCCGACCATGCCGACGGCCAGCGCGGCGGCCAGTCCGAAGCGCACCGGACGGCCCCAGCGGGCCCGGTGACCACCCGCTCCGGGGCCGCCCAGCCGGACCAGACCGGCGTCGGCCGGGCGGGCGGCGGCCCGTACGTCCGGGCCCGCCGCCCGCCCGGCCGGGACTCCGCCGCGACCGGCGCGTGCGGCCCGGAAAGCGGCCAACGCGGCATCCTCGCCGGGGAGTTCGGCACCGTCCGGCGCGGGTTCCTCGGCCAGCGAGGCGAGCGCCTCGGCGAGCCGCTCCACACGTTCCTTGGTGTCGGCGTCGACGGCCTCCAGCGGCTCACCGCGCAGCAGACGCTCCGCGGCCTCGCCGTCCAGCCACCTGTAGTCCTCGTCGGCCATCACATGTCCTTCTGCGTCCGCGAACGCGTATGCGTCACACCGGCGGACGTCACCGCGCGTGTGCGCGACTGTCTCGGTGGGGGGACCGCGCCGAGCGCGACGGCGGATTCCGGATCGCCGCCGATCAGCTCCGCGAGCCGCTTCAGACCCCGGTGCGCCGCGGTGCGGACGGCTCCGGGCCGCTTGCCGAGGGTCTCGGCCGCGGACTTGGCGTCGAGGCCGACGACGACCCGCAGCACGACGGCCTCCGCCTGGTCCTGCGGGAGTTGCGCTATCAGCGAGAGGGTGCTGCCGGTGCTCAGCGCCTCGATGGCCTCGCCGGCGGTGTCCGACTCGGCGGCCCTGCCGGTCAGTTCGGTCTCGTCACCACCGATGGCGGGGCGGCGCCCGCGCATCCGGATGTGGTCGAGGGCGCGGTTGCGGGCGATCCGGGCCGCCCAGCCGCGGAAGCGGTCGGCGTCGCCGCTGAACCTCTCCAGGTCCCGGGCGATCTGCAGCCAGGCCTCGGAGGTCACGTCCTCCGCGTCCGGATCGCCGACCAGCGTCCGTACGTATCCGAGCAGCCGTGGGTGCACCGCGCGGTACACAGTCCGGAACGCGGTCTCGTCCCCGTCCTGCGCCGCAAGCACCGCGGTGGTCAGCTCCGCGTCGTCCCCCAGCACCCGCGCGCCCCTCTTTGCGCCTGAACCGGCGCCGCTCTCGCGGACCGGGCTCTCGCCGTTGTGGTTGCCTGTCCTCCGCGCCCCGGCGCGAATGGCACGTTACGGCCTGAAACAGCTCCCCGTCCACGTCCGTACAACTCGCAACTATGTCGTGACGGAGCGAGGTGTGACACAAAACGCAGTCGCGGCGCTGTAGAGAGTACGGGCCGCCGCGCGGCCCGTGCCGCGCGACGGCCGGGGCCTCTCCTGTGGGGGGTGGCGGCCCCGGCCGTTGCCATCGGCTCCCGGGACGGCCCGGCTCCGCCGCGGACCGGAACGCGTCCCTCGTTCACGTCCCCTGCCTCTCGGACGCCTCGCTCCCGAACCCTCCGGGGCCTCTCGCGTCCTTCCGCACCTTCACGCTCTCCGGCCCCGCCGCGGCTCTCCCCGGCCTCCCCGGCTCCCGCCCGGTTTCCGGGTCCCACCGGTCAGGTCAGGCCGGCCCGGTCCGTCCGCCCGTCCAGGTCGGACCCGTCGGTCGGGTCGGTCGGGTCGGTCGGGTCGGGCACGGCACCCCGGGCGGTCCGGTCGGACACGTGGGCCCGGTCGGTCCAGTCGTCCCGCCGGCGGGGCCGTGCCCCGTGCGCCCCGCGCTCGCGTGCCGCCCGGTACGCGGCGAGGGCCCGCCTCTCCGCGTCGGGATCGACCGGCACGGTCCGTGCGGCGGCGAGCAGCGCGCCGAGGGACGGTCCGGGGCACCGCCCGAGGAAGAGATCGGCGTCCGCCTGCCGTTCACCCATGTCCCCGCCCGCCCCTCACCGACCGCGCCCGGCGCTCATCCCGCATCCCCCGGCGTCTCCCCCAGCGTCCGCGGGCCTTCGGGCGTCACACCGCCCGCCGCGCCACCCGCCGCACGGTCGCCTCTTCCGCCGTCCCTGCCACCCCTGTCGCCCCTTCCGTCCCTGCCGCTCCCGCCGCCCGTCGCGCCGTCGTCGGAGCCGTCGCCCGGGAAGTCGTCCAGGCTGCCGTCCGCTCCCTCCGCGCCGATCTCCTGGGCCAGCCGTCTCAGGCCGCGATGCGCCGCCGTGCGTACCGCGCCCGGACGCTTGCCGAGCACACGTGCGGCGGCCGGCCCGTCCAGGCCCACGACGACGCGCAGCAGCACGGCCTCGGCCTGGTCGCGGGGCAGTCGCGCGACCAGTTCCAGGGCGCGCGCGGTGCCGAGCGTCTCCAACGCCTGGTCGTGGGTGCTGTGACGGCCGGGCAGCTCCAGCGCCTCGTTCTCCAGCGGAGTGGCCCGGGGCCGTACCTTCTGACGCCGCAGATGGTCGAGCGCGCGGTGCCGGGCGATGGTCGCGGTCCAGCCCCGGAACCCGGCACCGTCCCCCCGGAACCGTCCGAGGTCACGGGCGATCTCCAGCCAGGCGTCGGACGCCACGTCCTCGGCGTCGTCCCCGACGATCCCCCGCAGATAGCCGAGCAGGCCGGGCTGCACCATCCGGTAGGCGACCGCGAAGGCGGCCTCGTCCCCCTCCTGCGCCCGCGCCACGGCCGCACCGAGCTCACCGTCGTACGCCTGTACGCGGCGGGGTTCCCCTCCCTGGCCCAACACTGTCCTCGTTCGCACCGAGTTCGCCTGAATGCGCGGCGTGCGACACGGCCGGCCGTGTCGACGTCCCCGTGGTCATCAGCGTCGCCCTCCACGGAAATGTCACAGGCCGTCAGGCCCTCCCCTACGCCCGGGGAGTGCCGCCGCCCCGGGCGACGGCGCGGCCGGGGCGCGGCTCGGGTGCCCAGTGACGTCAGCCGACGGTGTCGACCGGTTCGGGCACCGGGGCCGGCCGCCCCTGCGAGGCGGGCATCCGGTCCGCGTCCACCACGATCGCGGCGATCAGCGCGGCCAGCAGCAGCGCGCCCATCGCCCACCAGGTCGCGACGTTGAAGCCGTGCACGGCGGCCCGGGAGGCGAGGGCGCGGCGGTCGGTGCCGGGCCCCGCGTGAGCGGCCGCGTAGCGGGTCGTGACGCTCGCCGCGATCGTGTTGAGCAGCGCCGTACCGATGGAACCGCCCACCTGCTGGGCGGTGTTGAAGGTGGCGGAGGCGGCGCCCGCGTCCCGCGGCGCGACGCTCGACGTGGCCAGCGAGACACAGGTCATCATCGCCGTGCCCATGCCGAGGCCGAGCATCAGCATGCCGGGCAGCACGTGCGAGGCGTACGCGGGCTCCACTCCGACCTGCGCGATGACCGCCAACGCGCCTGCGGCCAGCAGCAGTCCGGGGACGATCAGGACGCGTGGCGGGACCCGGTTCAGCAGCCTGGCCGCGACCTGGGTGGAGCCGGTGATCATGCCGACGGTGATGGGGAGGTAGGCGAGCCCGGTCTTCAGCGGCGAGTACCCGAGGACGCGCTGGAAGTAGTACGTCAGGAACAGGAAGACGCCGAACATCCCGATGGTGACCATCAGAATGGTGAGGAACGCGCCCATCCGCTGCCGGTCCTTCACCACCGACACCGGCAGCAGCGGCACCCGGGCGCGGGTCTGCCACAGCGCGAACAGGCCGAGCAGGACGACCCCGGCGGCCAGCAGCCCGAGGACCCGTCCGTCACCCCAGCTCCGCGACTCCGCCTCGGAGAAGCCGTACACCAGCGAGAGCATGCCGGCGGAGCCGAGCAGCGCGCCCGGCACGTCGAGGCGCGCGTCCTCGTAGCGTCCGCCGCCGTCGAGCAGCACCAGGGCGCCCGCGCACGCGACGAGGGCGATGGGCACGTTGACGTACAGACACCAGCGCCAGTCGAGGTACTGCGTGAGGAGACCGCCCGCGAGCAGTCCGAGCGCCGCGCCCGCGCCGACGATCGCGCCGAACACACCGAAGGCCTTGCCGCGTTCCCTGGGGTCCGTGAACGTCGTGGTGAGCAGCGAGAGGGCGGCGGGCGCGAGCAGCGCGGCGAACACGCCCTGCAGCGCCCGCGCCCCGAACAGCATCCCGGAGCCGGTCGCGGCGCCGCCCAGCGCGGACGCGGCGGCGAAGCCCAACAGGCCGGTCATGAAGGCGAGTCTGCGTCCGGCGAGGTCGGCGATCCGGCCGCCGAGCAGCAACAGCCCCCCGAAGGCCAGCGTGTAGGCGGTGATGACCCACTGCCGGTTGCCGTCCGACATGTGCAGGGCCGTCTGGGCGGACGGCAGGGCGATGTTCACGATGGTCATGTCGAGGACGACCATCAGCTGGGCGAGGGCGATGACAACCAGCGCCCACCAGCGGCGGTTCGCGGCCACGAGGCCTCCCGGGTCCGGCGGTTGTCCTCATGTTCCCTCCGGCGGCCACCGTTTGGGAACGGTCGCGTACCTTAAGAGGTGGTAATGCCGCCGGGCCCGCCCTCGCGGGGCCGTCAGCGCCGTGCCCCTTCCCCGGCGGCCTCCCGGCACAGCAGCCGCAGCGAACCGTCGCCGCCGTAGCAGCGGCGGGCCTCGTCGATCGGGTCCCAGAGCCGTCCGTCCGGGGTCCGCAGCCAGTGCTCGCCGCCGGTCTCCCACCACTCCGCGCCGGTGTACCGGGCGACGACCTCACCGGCGTACGCGCCGAAGCCGCGCAGCGCGCTCTCCACGGCGGCGTACGGCGCCCGTTCACGGCGTATCTCGTCGATCAGCCGGTCGACGCGCCACAGACTCTGCGCCGAGTAGTCGAGCCGCAGCCGGGCGCCCTCGCGCATCGTGGCGACGGCGTCCGCCGCCCAGCGCACGGGCTTCGTCGCGGCCTGGGACCTGGTTGCTCGCTGTGCGTTCACACTCCAAGGAGCGCTCGGCGCACGGGTTTCGTCACGGGTTCCGGACACATCCGCGACACCGGCCCAGGACCCCCATGCACCCGCGCAGGACAGTCACAGGAACCCCGCAGGAATCAGGTTTACGGCCGGCCAGGAGGCTCCCGCCCGCCGTCACGCGTCCTGTCTCCGAGCCCCGCCTCACGCACGTCCGCGGGCCCGTCGCGACACCACCGCGCGCAGCACGCGCCGCCCCTCCGTGGACACCTCCAGCGCGGGGCGCAGCCCGCCCGCGCCGCGGCCCGCCAGCAGTTCCAGGACGGCGACCTGGCGGCGCAGTTCGGCCGCGACGAGGGGGGAGATGCCGTCCGTGAGGCCCTCCCGGTGCGCCGAGACCGGATACGTACCGGTGTCGCCGGCGGCCGCGTCGAGCAGCAGGTGGATGCGCAGGGCCGCCACCGAGCAGGTGTCGGCCCACTCCCGCAGGCCGGTCGCGGAGGGGTCGTCGGGAGCGGCGGCGAGCATGCCGCGGACCAGGACGGCCGCCTCGTCCTCGTCGGCGGCCGACGGTTCCGGTTCGGGCACGTCCAGTTCGGTCCGCGCCCGTTCGAGACACTCGCCCCAGGTGCCCCCGTCCACGAGGCTCGACCACAGCGGCCGCAGGACCTCGTCGTCGCCCCCCAGCAGCGGTACGCACCGATCCAAACAAGCCAGCCCGCTGGCTGCCAGACCACGCTCGTCGGCCTGAGCGATCAGGTCCACCAGACTCATCACGCCTCCCCTCGACAGGGCGCTCCCCCTTACGGAGCCCGCACTTTCCCTTACTGCGTGTTCAGCAGCTGGAGTGTCACAGGGGTACCACGTCCAGCCCCTCCAGGAGGCGGAACAGCGGATTTTCGGCCAACACCGTGACCTCCGCCGGTCGGACGCCGGCGCGCCGAACCCGGCGCACCGGCCGTCCGGCCGGTTCAGCCCAGCCGGTCGGCCAGGCTCTTGAAGGCGGTCCAGGACAGCGCCGGGCGGCCCGGGTCCCACAGCTTCTGGACGGTCGCGCGCAGCGGCATCCTGATGCCCGCCGCCACCTGGTCCTGGGTCTGCGAGGCCGACAGATCGCACCAGACGGCGAAGGTCCCGCCGAGGATCTGACGGTCGTACCGGGACGGGACGGGTGTGGTGCCGCGCAGCACGAGAGGCGTCCACCGCTCGTAGATGCGCTGCCCGGTGGGATAGACGAAGGTCTGCGGTTCGCCGAGCACGTAATAGAGGAACTCGTCGTTGTAGTTGATGAGTTCGCGTCCGGCGCTCAGGTACTCGGCGGGCGGGCGCGCGCCGATCTCCTTGCCGGTCCAGTAGGCGACCTCGATGTCCTTGGCCGCCTGGACACCGCCCCCGCGGAAGAACCCGTCGTTCCAGGCCCGCGCGGTCCGGTCGTGGCCGCGCACCACGGCGGCGCGGTCGTTGAGCCAGCCGGTGGCGAGGTCGGCGACGGTTCCGCCGGACCCGAAGAGCTTCCTGGCCGCGGCGGCCAGCTGCGGGTAGGAGGACGCCGGGTTCGCCACGGTCAGCGCCTGGTACTCGTCGCCCCCGAGGTGCCAGTAGGGGCCGGGGAAGAGTCCCGCGTACTCGTTGAGCAGGTCGTCGACGATGGCCGCCGAGGCGGGCTTGGAGATGTCGACGGCCCCGCGGGTGGGGACCCCCGAGGCGTTGCGGAGCTGGAGGTCGGGGTGGGCGGCGATCACCGCGCCGAGGTGGCCCGGTGAGTCGATCTCGGGCACGACGTGGATGTGCCGGCTCTCGGCGAGGTCGATGATGTCCTTGACCTCGGTCTTGGTCAGGTGCTGCTTGGACACGATCTCCGGATGGGTGTCCGACTGGATGCGGAAGCCCTGGTCGTCGGAGAAGTGCAGACCCAGTTCGTTGAACTTCAGGTCGCCCAGTTCGCGGACGCGGTCCTCGATCCAGGACGCCGTGAAGTGCTTGCGGGCGATGTCGAGCATGAATCCGCGGCGCGGCTTGGCGGGCCGGTCGCGCACGACGCCCTCCGGCGCGGTGCCGCCGCCGTGCACCTCCTGCTTCAGGGTGCGCGTGCCGTAGAAGACACCCGCCTGGCCGGGCGCGGAGATGGTGACCCGGCGGTTCCTGACCGTCAGGGTGTACGACTCCGGGTCGGCGGCCGTGTGGTCCAGGGTGAGCTCGACGTCACCGTCCCGGGCCTCGGTCCGTCCCGCGTAGGACAGCTTCAGTTCCCCCGCTATCAGCTTCCCCTCGTCGGCGAGGCCCTGGTCGTCCACGACGACGCGGCCGCCCGCGGCGGGGCGCCAGCCGGGGCCCCGGGCGGGTGTGTGCTCCCGTACGGCCGGGATCGTGAGGGGAGCCTTGGAAAGGGGGTAGTTCCGGGTGGGAGGGGGGGACGCGGCCGACCGGTCCGCGTCGGCCGACCCACTCGCCGAGGACACGTTCGCCCCGGTCCGGCCGTCGCCGCCGGAGGGCCACAGCAGCACGGCCGCGACCACCGCGCCCGTCGCCGCCACCGCTCCGGCCGCCATCAGCGCCGGCCGCCTGCCGCTCCGTACCGGCGCCCGCCGCCGTCTGCCCGTGCTCACCGCACCACGCCTTTCACCTCACGTTCGCGCCCCGGCCGTCGGGGCCCGCACCTTCCCGTACGCGTCCCGCACCCCGTACACCTCACGTCGTACACCCCTCGCGTGAACCACGGTCCCCTTCCGTGTCACAACCGTCCACCGCAGGCTCCGAAACTCTCCCGTCCGGGTGAAATTCAGGCATCGGACGGACAGCTCTCGTCAATCGTCGATACCGTGGCGGCACACTTCTCACTTCATCCCCTGCCGCACCACACGTGACGTCCACAGGACGCCACGGCACGCACCCGTCGCCCTCCCATCGCCGAGGACCCACGCTGCCCGCGCACCGTCTCCCCCAGTTCCCCGGCCAGGTCGCCGTCCCTGAACAGAAGAGCGTGCCGCCGTCCCCGGCGCGCCTGCAGCACTTCAACGACGCGCCCGCCGACGAGGTCGAGCGCGCCCTGCTCACCTGCTGCCGCACTCCGCGCTGGGCCCGCCGGCTCGCCGCCCACCGGCCCTACCCGGACCTGGACGCCCTGCTGGCCGCGGCCGACGAGGCGGCGTACGACCTCACGCCCGGCGATCTCGCCGAGGCGCTCGCCGGCGAGTCCCTCACGCCGCTCCCGGACGGCGGCTACTCCGCCGCCCACACGGCGCTGAGCGCCGCGCACGCCGCCTACGAGAGCCGCTTCGGGCACGTGTTCGTCATCTGTCTGGACGACATAGCCCCCGAGGAGAGCCTCGACCAGGTGCTCGGCGCCATCCGGTCACGATTGACGAACGATCGGGAGGAGGAGCGGGTGACGACGGCGGAGGAACTGCGCCGCCTCGCCCGGGGGCGCCTCGCCCGCCTGGTGCGGACCTTCCGCGCGGCGCCCGTCCCGGAGCAGCCCCTCGGATGCGAACCGCGTCCGCAGTAGCCCGTCCGTGCCTGATTGTCTGCCAGTTTGATCACATAGATAGGGCCGCTGTAAACGTTCCGACAAGTCGTCGCTACGATGGCCGGGGCCGGTGGACCGTACCCGGCCGGGCCGACCGACACAGAAGCCGGCAGGCCCCAATCCCCGCTCCCGGAGGGTTCTTCCGTGCCGGCTGGAACGCTGTACCGCGGCCGGGAAGGAATGTGGTCCTGGGTGGCTCATCGAGTCACCGGCGTCCTCATCTTCTTCTTCCTGTTCGTACACGTGCTGGACACCGCTCTCGTCCGTGTCTCCCCCGAGGACTACGACAGGGTCGTGTCCACGTACAAGACGCCGATCGTCGCGCTGCTGGAGTACGGCCTCGTCGCCGCCATCCTCTTCCACGCGCTCAACGGCCTGCGTGTCATCGCCGTCGACTTCTGGTCGAAGGGCCCGCGCTACCAGAAGCAGATGCTCTGGTCCGTCGTCGGTATCTGGGTCGTGCTGATGGCCGGGGCGCTGTACCCCGTCCTCGGGCACGCATTCCGCGAAGTCTTCGGGAGCTGACGCAGATGTCCACCACAGAGACCGCCGCTTCCGGTATCGGCCCCGTCGAGGGCGCGGGCGCCTTCTCGGCGTACGGCGTCGACAACCCGGCGCCCCTCATCGAGGCCCCCCGCAAGCGCACCAAGAAGACCCCGAAGTCCACGCGCGGCAATTTCGAGATGTACGGCTGGCTCTTCATGCGCCTGTCCGGCATCGTCCTCGTCGTCCTGGTCCTCGGCCACCTGCTCATCCAGCTCGTCCTCGACGGCGGTGTCTCCAAGATCGGCTTCGCGTTCGTCGCGGGCCGCTGGGCGTCCCCCTGGTGGCAGGCCTGGGACCTCGCGATGCTGTGGCTGGCCATGCTGCACGGCGCCAACGGCCTGCGCACGGTCATCAACGACTACGCCGAGCGCGCGAACACCCGCCTGTGGCTCAAGGGCCTGCTCTACACCGCGACGGTGTTCACCATCCTGCTGGGCACGCTGGTGATCTTCACCTTCGACCCGAACATCCGCTAGGCACGGGGCTGAGGTAACCGACTCATGCAGATCCACAAGTACGACACCGTCATCGTCGGCGCCGGCGGCGCCGGCATGCGCGCCGCCATCGAGGCGACGAAGCGCAGCCGCACCGCCGTGCTGACGAAGCTCTACCCCACCCGCTCCCACACGGGCGCGGCGCAGGGCGGCATGGCCGCCGCGCTCGCCAACGTGGAGGAGGACAACTGGGAGTGGCACACCTTCGACACCGTCAAGGGCGGTGACTACCTGGTCGACCAGGACGCCGCCGAGATCCTGGCGAAGGAGGCCATCGACTCGGTCCTCGACCTGGAGAAGATGGGCCTGCCGTTCAACCGGACGCCCGAGGGCCGGATCGACCAGCGCCGGTTCGGCGGTCACTCCCGCAACCACGGCGAGGCCCCGGTCCGCCGGTCCTGCTACGCCGCGGACCGCACCGGCCACATGATCCTCCAGACGCTGTACCAGAACTGCGTCAAGGAGGGCGTGGAGTTCTTCAACGAGTTCTACGTCCTCGACCAGCTCATCACCGAGGTCGACGGCGTCAAGCGCTCGGCGGGCGTCGTCGCCTACGAGCTCGCGACCGGCGAGATCCACGTCTTCCAGGCGAAGTCCGTGATCTACGCCTCGGGCGGCACCGGCAAGTTCTTCAAGGTGACCTCCAACGCGCACACCCTGACGGGTGACGGCCAGGCCGCCGTCTACCGTCGCGGGCTGCCGCTGGAGGACATGGAGTTCTTCCAGTTCCACCCGACCGGCATCTGGCGCATGGGCATCCTGCTGACGGAGGGCGCCCGCGGTGAGGGCGGCATCCTCCGCAACAAGGACGGCGAGCGCTTCATGGAGAAGTACGCGCCGGTCATGAAGGACCTCGCGTCCCGTGACGTCGTGTCCCGCTCGATCTACACGGAGATCCGTGAGGGCCGCGGCTGCGGTCCCGAGGGCGACCACGTCTACCTCGACCTCACGCACCTCCCGCCGGAGCAGCTCGACGCGAAGCTCCCGGACATCACCGAGTTCGCCCGGACGTACCTCGGCATCGAGCCCTACACGGACCCGATCCCGATCCAGCCCACCGCGCACTACGCGATGGGCGGCATCCCGACGAACGTCCAGGGCGAGGTGCTGAGCGACAACACCACGGTCGTCCCGGGCCTCTACGCGGCCGGCGAGGTCGCCTGCGTGTCCGTGCACGGCGCCAACCGCCTGGGCACCAACTCGCTCCTGGACATCAACGTGTTCGGGCGCCGCGCGGGCATCGCCGCGGCCGAGTACGCGGCGAAGGCCGACCACGTCGAGCTGCCCGAGAACCCTGCCTCGCAGGTCGTCGCGCAGGTCGAGCACCTGCGCGACTCGACCGGCACCGAGCGGGTCGCGGCTCTCCGCCTCGAACTGCAGGAGTGCATGGACGCCAACGTGATGGTGTTCCGCACCGAGCAGACGATCAAGACGGCGGTCGAGAAGATCGCGGAGCTGCGCGAGCGCTACAAGCACGTCGCGATCCAGGACAAGGGCAAGCGGTTCAACACGGACCTCCTGGAGGCCATCGAGCTGGGCAACCTGCTCGACCTGGCCGAGGTCATGGCCGTGTCCGCGCTCGCCCGCAAGGAGTCCCGCGGCGGTCACTACCGCGAGGACTACCCGAACCGCGACGACGTCAACTTCATGCGCCACACCATGGCGTACCGCGAGGTCGGCGACGACGGCACCGAGTCGATCCGTCTCGACTACAAGCCGGTCGTCCAGACCCGCTACCAGCCGATGGAGCGAAAGTACTGATGGCTACCCCGACTCTCGACAAGGCGGACAACGCCGGCCGGCCCGAGGCGGGCTTCGCCGACTCGCCGTACATCACCGCCACGTTCCGCATCCGCCGCTTCAACCCCGAGGTCTCGGCCGACGCGGTCTGGGAAGACTTCCAGCTGGAGATCGACCCGAAGGAGCGTGTCCTTGACGCGCTGCACAAGATCAAGTGGGACCAGGACGGCACCCTCACGTTCCGCCGTTCCTGCGCGCACGGGATCTGTGGCTCGGACGCCATGCGGATCAACGGCAAGAACCGTCTCGCCTGCAAGACGCTGATCAAGGACATCAACCCCGAGAAGCCGATCACGGTCGAGGCCATCAAGGGCCTTACGGTGCTGAAGGACCTCGTGGTCGACATGGACCCGTTCTTCCAGGCGTACCGCGACGTGATGCCCTTCCTCATCACGAAGGACACCAACGAGCCGACGCGCGAGCGTCTGCAGAGCGCCGAGGACCGCGAGCGCTTCGACGACACCACCAAGTGCATCCTCTGCGCGGCGTGCACGTCGTCCTGCCCGGTGTTCTGGAACGACGGGCAGTACTTCGGCCCGGCGGCGATCGTGAACGCGCACCGCTTCATCTTCGACAGCCGTGACGAAGCGGGCGAGCAGCGCCTGGAGATCCTCAACGACAAGGACGGCGTGTGGCGTTGCCGCACCACGTTCAACTGCACGGACGCCTGCCCGCGCGGTATCGAGGTCACCAAGGCGATCCAGGAGGTCAAGCGCGCGCTCATCACGCGTCGCTTCTGATCCGCCTCCGTCCCTTCCGGCCGGCCCCGCCGCCGGCCGTACGGCGCCTCGGGCCCCGTTCCCCCTGGGGGGAGCGGGGCCCTTGTCGTCCTCCCTCTCGCGAGCGCCGTTCCCCCGTCGCAGGGAAGGCGCGGCTCCGCCGACGGCAGGCCGGGTCTCGGCCCAACGAGTGACCCCGCGGTCAGCCCCCGCGGGCGAAGGCGGACGAACACCTAATCTGACGGCATGTCAGATGACGTGTCACATGAGCTGCTCGGCCTCGACAACGTACTGCTGCCGGTGGGTGACCTCGGCGCGGCGGTGAGCTTCTACGAACGGGCCGGGTTCCCGGTGGCGTTCCGGCTCGACGAGGCCGGGATCGCCCTGCTGAAGGTGGGCAAGGAGACCCCGGGACTGCTGCTGCGGCTGGAGGACGGGCTCGGTCCGCGGCCACCGGTCTGGGCGCCCGCCCGGGTGTGGCTGGAGGTCCGGGACGCGCGGGCCACGGCCGAGGCGCTGACCGCGGCCGGCATCCGGCCGCTCGCCCCCGTGTTCACGGTCGCCACCGGCAGGACCGTCGAGATCGCCGACCCCTGGGGCAACGTCGTCGGCTTCACGGACTACACCAAGCGGCCCGAACTCGCCCGGCTCCCGTAACTCCGACAGCGCGCGACACCGCGGGACGTGAGGCCCGGCACATCTTCCCCCTCGACTTGAACATGTTCAAAAGCAGGTCTACATTCCTGTTCGACAGCGTTTTGAACGCGTTCAAGAAGGGGTGGGGACATGGACCTCACGGTCGTCGCGTACGTCATCTATCTGCTGGTCAGCATCGCGCTGACGGTCTGGGTGGCGCGCACGCTGAGCCACAACGGACGGATCTTCCTCGCCGATGTGCTGCACGGGAACGAGCAGCTCGCCGAGGCCGTCAACCATCTGCTGGTGGTGGGCTTCTACCTGGTCAACCTGGGCTTCGTCGCGCTCTACCTGAACGGGGACGACGAGATCGGCGACGCCCGCGGGATCTTCGAGGCCCTGTCGACGAAGCTCGGCGTCGTCCTGCTCGTGCTCGGGGTCATGCACCTCGGCAACGTGTACGTGCTCAACCGGATCCGCCGGCGGGGCGTGATGGAGCGGGAGCAGCTGCCGCCCGTGGGGCCGACCGACTGGGTCGCGCCCTCGGCCGGGGTGTGACCCCGATGGCCGCCCCCACGGGCACCCGGCACCGGGACGCCGCACGCGTCCCGGTCCGCGGGCTCACCGTCCTCTACGACGCGCGGTGCTCGCTCTGCGCCTTCCTGCGCGACTGGCTGGTCGAGCAGTCCCAGCTGGTGCCGCTGACACTGGTGCCGGCCGCCTCCGACGAGGCCCGGAAGCTCTTTCCCGGGCTCGACCACCGGGCCACCCTCGACGAGATCACCGTGGTGGGCGACGCCGGTCAGGTCTACCGGGGCGCCGCCGCCTGGGTCGTCTGTCTGTGGGCGCTGCGCGAGTACCGGGCGCTCGCGCACCGGCTGAGCACCCCGGCGGGCGCCCTGTTCGCGAGGGGCGCGATGCTGGCCGCCGCCAAGTGGCGCGCGGGCCGGCGGCGCTCGGGGCGGTGGGACGCGGACGCCCGCCCGCCGAGCGAAGGATGGGTGTACGAGCCGACCGCGGGATGGCTCTACCACGCTCCCGGCTGTGACGGCGGCACCTGTCCGACTCGTTAGGCTCATGACCGTGCCAGCACCGACAGACTCCCCCGGCCCCGGCGACGACCCCGAGTTCCCGGACAAGAGCCCGGACACCAGCCCGGACCCCAGCTCGGACAGGAGCCCGGACAAGGGCCCCGCCAAGAGCGAGCAGACCCGCGCCCTGATCCTGGAGACGGCCCTCCGGCTGTTCCAGGAACGGGGGTACGACAAGACGACCATGCGGGCCATCGCTCAGGAGGCCGGGGTCTCCGTCGGCAACGCCTACTACTACTTCGCCGGCAAGGAGCACCTGATCCAGGGCTTCTACGACCGGATCGGCGCCGAGCACCAGGTGGCGGTCCGGCAGGTGCTGGAACGCGAGAAGGATCTGGAGGCGCGGATCGCGGGCGTGCTGAAGGCATGGCTCGACGTGGCGGAGCCGTATCACGAGTTCGCCGCGCAGTTCTTCAAGAACGCCGCCGATCCCGAGAGTCCGCTCAGCCCCTTCTCACCCGAGTCGGCGGGACCGCGCGAGGAGTCGATCGCCCTGCACCGCAAGGTGCTCGCCGGGTCGAAGGCGAAGGTCCCGGAGGAGCTGCGGGACGCCCTGCCCGAACTGATGTGGCTGTCGCAGATGGGGCTCGTCCTCTACTGGGTCTTCGACCGCACGGAGGGACGCGAGCGCAGTTACCGGCTCGCCGAGCGCGGCGCCCGGCTCACCGCCCGCGGGGTCGCGCTGGCCCGCTTCCGGGTGCTGCGACCGCTCGTCCACGAGGTGCACGAGCTGTTCACCGACTTCCTGCCGGGGATGACGAGACTGCTGCCCGATCCGGCGGTCAAGGAGCGGACCGGCTGATGACCGCCGGGTGAGGCGGCCCGGACCGGACACCGGGGGTCCCGCACCGCGGCGCGGCGAGGTGCTCCCCGAAGCCCGCGTCGGCCTCCAAGGCGGAGTCGGCCTCGACGGCCGGGGGCGGGGAAGAGCCCCGCGGGGAACGCGTACGCGAGTGGCCGCGTCCACGCCCCCCCCGGGGAGCTCGCCGCGCTGCCGGCCCGACCGGCGCCCAGGACACCCCCGGACGCCGACGAGATCCTGAAGGCCGGGCCGTCCGCGGCTAGTTGACCGCGTCGACCTCGTCCTCCGTCAACTCCACGTCGTGCACCAGCGGTTCGTCGCTCACGACCACATGACCGGCACGGGCGGTGTACGAGGGCGCGGTGGCCGCGAGCAGATAGGTGCCCGGGGCCGGGACCGACACGATGTACGAACCGTCGGCCAGTGACGTCACCCGGTCCAGCTGGCGCCCGCCCTTCGAGAGCAGCGTCACGACCGCCCCGTCGAGGGGTTCGCCCGTCGCGTCGCGGACGAAGCCGTGGACGGCCGTCGCCCCTCCTGCCTGCGCGGGCACCGGCAGCGGCACCGGCCCCGTCTCCTCGGCCGGCTCCACCGCCAGGTGCGGCAGCCGCTTGTCGAGCCCGGCGGGCAGCCACCAGTTGGAGTTGCCGAGCAGATGCATCGCGGCCGGCACCAGCGCCGTACGGAGGATGAACGCGTCGAGCGCGACCGCCGCCGCCAGCCCGACGCCCGCCATCGCCGCCCCCGAGTCGCCGCTCAGGACGAAGGCCAGGAAGACGCAGACCATGATCAGGGCGGCCGAGTTGATGACCCGGCTGGTCTCCGCGAGGCCGACCCGGACCGCCCGCGCGTTGTCCCTGGTGTGCACCCACTCCTCGTGCATCCGGCTCACCAGGAACACCTGGTAGTCCATCGACAGGCCGAAGAGCAGCGAGAGCATGATGACCGGCAGGAAGGCGTTGATCGGTCCTTCCTTGCCGAGGCCCAGCAGGTCCAGTCCCCAGCCCCACTGGAACACCGCGACGAGGACGCCGAAGGACGCGGCGGCCGCGATCAGGTTCATCACGGCGGCCGTCAGCGGCACCACCACGGAACGGAAGGCGACCATCAGGAGCAGGAAGCCGAGGCCGATGATGGTGGCGATGAAGAGCGGGAGCCGGTCCCCGGTCACGGTCGAGAAGTCCTTGGAGATCGCCGTCACTCCGCCCACGTGCGCCTGGGCGCCCGCGTCCGGGATCGCCTTGTCGCGCAGGTCGTCGATGAGCCGGTCGGTCTTCTCGGACTGCGGCGAGGTGGCCGGTACGACCTGGATGACCGTGACGCCCCCGGAGGGCGGCAGCGCGGCGACCCGGGCGACACCGTCGGTCGCGCGGATGTTCCGCACGAGCGCGTCCGTGTCGCCGCCGGACGAGACCACCTGCAGGGGGCCGTTGAAGCCGGGTCCGAAGCCCTCCGCGAGCAGGTCGTACGCCTGCCTGGTCGTCGTGCTCGCGTCGTCGTTGCCCTGGTCGGTGGCACCGAGCCGCAGCGACAGCACGGGCAGCGCGAGCACCGCCATGACGACCACGGCCACCGCCGCGACCGTGCGCGGACGCCTCTGCACGCCCGCCGACCAGCGGGCGGCCAGGCCGCTCGCCGACTCCGGCTCACGTCCTCCCTCGGCGGCCAGCCTGCGCCGCTGCCTGCGGCTGAGCACCCGGGGGCCGAGGAAGCCGAGCAGCGCGGGCAGCAGCGTGACCGCCGCGAGCACGCTGAACACAACCGTCAGCGAGGTGCCGATGACCACGCCGTCCAGGAAACGCAGGTTGGTCACGAGCATCCCGGCGAGCGCGATGCACACCGTGCCGCCCGCGAACAGCACCGCCCGGCCCGAGGTGTTGAGCGCGGTGACCGCGGACTCCTCGGGGTCCGCACCGCGCAGGATGCCGCGCCGGTGCCGGGTGACGATGAACAGCGCGTAGTCGATGCCGACGCCCAGTCCGATCAGGGTGGCGAGCAGCGGAGCCAGGTCGGGCACGTCCGCGACATGGCTGATCAGCTGGGTGGAGAACAGTCCGGTGCCCACCCCGAAGACCGCGATGCCGATCGGGAGCAGCATCGCGAAGAGCGAGCCGAAGGCGAGGAACAGGACGATCGCGGCCGCCAGGATGCCGACCATCTCCGCGAGTCCGGTGGGCGGTTCCTGGACCCGCTGGATCGCCTGGCCGCCCAGGGCCACCCGCAGACCGGCGCGTTCCGCGCCCTGCGCCGTGTCGACGACGTTCTGCACCAGCTCCTTGGGCACGGCGTTGGCCTGCTCGCCGAAGGTGACCTGCGCGTAGGCGATCCGCCCGTCCGCGCTGATCTGCGCCGCGCCCTGCGCGCCCGTGTACGGGCTCGTGACGCCGCCGACCCCCTTCATCCCGGCGATCCGCTCGATCACCGGCTCCATCCGGGACCGTACGGCCTGGTCGCGGACCGTCCCCGTGTCGACCTTCCACACCACCGTGTCCGTGTCGCCCGCCCGGTCCGGGAAGGCCTTCTCCAGCAGGTTGTACGCGCGCTTGGAGTCCGTGTCGGGCAGGGAGAACACGTTCGCGTAGTCCGTGCCCGCGGTGGACGCCGCGGTCCCCAGTCCGAGCAGTGCCCCCACCCACAGCAACAGGACCACCAGCCGATGCCGATAGCACCACCGTGCCAATGTCGCCACGCTCAACGCTCCTTAGTCGATCGGTCGGTCCCCCAGGTCCTTCGAGAACCATCGACCGGCGTGCTCGCGCGATGAACGACCTGCCCATGACTCTCAAGGAACTCCAAGGCGGGAAGCGGCACCCCGGCGGGACGGGCGTGCCGATACTGGGGGCATGACCGCTCATGAGGGGGCCACCGTCCTCGTCGTCGAGGACGAGCCGAGCATCGCGGACGTCCTGGCCATCGCCCTGCGCTACCACCGCTTCGAGGTCATGACCGCGGGCACCGTCCGCCGGGCGCTCACGCTCGCCGAGCGCACCCGGCCCGACGCGGTCCTGCTCGACGTGATGCTGCCGGACGGCGACGGCCGGGCCCTCGGCCGTGAACTGCGCGTACGGCAGCCCGATCTCGCGGTCGTCTTCCTCACCGCCCGGGACGCGCCCGCGGAGATCGTGGGCGCGCTCGGCTTCGGTGACGACTACATCACCAAGCCGTTCAACATCGACGAGGTCGTCGCCCGGATCACCGCCGTGCTGCGCCGCACCCGGCCCGCGGACGTGCTGCCGCAGCGCCCGCCGCTGCGCTACGGCGAACTGGAGCTGGACGAGACGACGTACTCCGTGCACCGCGGCGAGCGGACCGTGGAACTCACCCCGACCGAGTACGCGCTGCTGCGCTTCCTGGTGCGCAACGGCGGCCGGATCGTGCCCAAGGAGCAGCTCCTGCGGCACGTCTGGCAGTACGAGCACCCGGCCGAGTCGACCGTCGTGGAGACCTACATCAGCTATCTGCGGCGCAAGCTCGAACCGCTCGGACCGCCGGTCATCCAGACCCGGCGCGGCGTCGGGTACGGGCTCGCATGAGGGTCCCCGGCCGCCTCCTTCCCTCCCGCGTGGGCATCCGGCGTCCGCGCCGCCATCACGGCATCCACTCGCTGCGCGGCCAGCTGGCGCTCGCCAACGTGGCGCTGCTGGCCCTGGGCATCGTCGTCGCGACCGCCGTCAGCCTGATGGGCATGCGGCACTATCTCCTCGACCAGGTCGACGCACAGCTCGTCAAGACCCGTGACTCGCTGAACGGTTCACAGCTCACGCTCCACCAGATCGACTCGCTGACCACGCTGGCCTTCGTCCGCAACCATCTGACGCCCGCCACGGACGGTTCGCCGCAGCCCGGTTCGATCTTCGCGGCGCTGGACGACCGGGGGCGGGCGGTCAGCATCGGCGGGTTCAAGCCGACCGGCACCCAGCGCGCGCTGATCTCCGCGGTGGACGACCCGCGCGCCCTCGTCCGCGACCGGGCGCTGCACGACGTCACCGTGCACGGCGCCGCCTACCGCACGACCGGGGCCCGGCTCGGCGACGGCACCTGTGTGCTGCTCGCCGCGTCCACCGACGCGCTCCACAAGGGCATAGCCAAGGCCCTCCGGCTCGATCTCGCCGTGGGGACGCTGCTGCTGACACTGCTCGCGGTACTGACCATGCTCAGCGTGAGCCGGAGGCTGCGGCCGCTGGAGGACATGGTGGAGACGTCGTCGGCGATCGCCGAGGGCGACCTGACGCGCCGCGTGCCGTCCAGTCAGCATCCGACCCAGGAGGTCGAGCAGCTGCGGCTGGCCCTCAACTCGATGCTGCAACAGGTGGAGTCGGCCTACCGGACGCGTGAGCACAGCGCCGCCCAGCTCCGGCGGTTCGTCGGGGACGCCTCGCACGAACTGCGCACCCCGCTCTCCGCGATCCGCGGCTACCTCCAGCTGTACGACAAGGGGATGCTGAGCGAGCCGGCCGAACGCCGGCGGGCCTGGGACCGGATGAACGCCGAGGCCGACCGGATGGGACGGCTGGTGGACGAGCTGCTCACGCTGGCCCGGCTCGACCAGCGGCCCGAACTGCGTTTCAGGAACGTCGACCTGAGCCGGCTCGTACGGGACGCCGCCGAGGACCTCCGTGCCCAGCAGCCCGGACGGCCGGTGACGGTGGGCGCCGACGGCACCCTGCTGGTGCACGCCGACGAATCGGGGCTGCGGCAGGTGCTGGGCAACCTGGTGGCCAACGTCCGTACGCACACGCCCGTGGAGGTGCCGGTGCGGCTGGGTCTGGAGCGCGCGGACGGCGTCGTACGGCTGTGTGTCGCGGACCAGGGTCCGGGGCTCACCGAGGAGGACGCGGCACGCATATTCGACCGCTTCTTCCGGGCGGGCGGCGGTGCGGGCAGCGGGCTGGGGATGGCGATCGTGCAGGGGGTGGTGACGGCTCACGGGGGTGCTGTGGCGGTACGGACGTCACCGGGCGAGGGGCTGGCCGTGACCGTGACGCTGCCCGCGCGCTGACCTGCTTGAACATATGCGGTGGTGCCCTTGAACATAAGCAGACCCGGGGCATTGAACACGTCCCGCCGTGGTGCCGTACACAGAAGCGGCGGTACGGCCCTTCCGGCCGGGTCCGCCGCGCCATCACCGGGTTTCGCACGGAAGGACCTTCGGGTTGTCGTTCAACACGAGCTCTCGACAGCTGCCGGACACGGACGAGACGCCCGACGAGGCGCGCCCGCAGGAGACCCGGACGCCGGACGCGCCCGCGGAGCCGACGTCCCCGGAGTCCGCGGCCCCCGCGACACCCGCCGGAGCCGAGGCGCCGGCCGGGTCCCCGACGTCGACGGAATCCGCCGACGGCTCCGGGATCCCCGGCTCCCCGGAACCCGCGAAGGCCGCGGCGGCCGCCGACTCCGCTGGACCGGCCGCTCCCACCGATTCCCAGGCCTCCGCCGGACCCCCTGTCCCCACGGACTCCGCCGAGTCCGCGAAGGCCGACACCGACGCCTCCGAGCCCGCCTCCTCCTCCGAGGCGACGGAGGCCGCCGGCCTGCCCGCGGACGCCGGGTCCCCGCGGCCCGCCGAACCGGCCGGACCCGCCGAAGCCGCGGAGCCCGGCGCACCCGCCGGGCCCGAGGCCTCCGCCGAACCCGATGCCTCCAGCGGACCGGGTGTCTCGGCCGAACCAGACGCCACCATCGCACCCGATGCATCCGCCGAGTCCGGGGTCTCCGCCGAACCCGATGCCTCCAGCGGACCGGGTGTCCCCGCGGAACCCGGTGGCTCCGGGGGCGACGGCGCTCCCGGGGTGGCGCCGGTCAAGGGGCGGTGGCGGCGGTGGCGGGCGAAGCACCCGGCCGCCGCCCGGGTGCTGACCTGGACCACCACCGTCCTCGCCGCCGCGCTCGTACTGTTCGCGCTGCTCATGCCGAACAGCAGCGCCGGTTTCCGCCCCGGCGAGTTCGTGCGCATCCCGGTGGAGGCGGTCTTCGGCGCCGCCGTGCTGATCGTCCTGCCCCGCAGGCCCCGGCTGGTGGTGGCGGCCCTCGGCGGCCTGGTCCTCGGCGTGCTGACCGTGCTGAACCTTCTCGACATCGGCTTCACCGAGTACCTCGGACGGGGGTTCAACCTCGTCCTCGACTGGTCGCTCTTCTCGGACGCGTACTCCTACCTCCAGGACACGATGGGCAAGCAGGCCACCCTGGGCATCGCCGTCGCCCTCGTCGTGCTCGTGGTCGTCCTGCTCGCCGTGATGGCGCTGGCGGTCGTCCGGCTGGCCGACCTGATGTCCCGGCACACCGCGACGGCCACCCGCTCGACCCTGGTGGTCGGCACCGTCTGGATCGCCTGCTCCGCGCTCGGCGTCCAGTTCACCGGCGTGCCGGTCGCCTCCGCCTCGACGGCCAAGTCCGTGGAGGACCGCACCAAGCGGGTGCAGGCGACCCTGCGGGACGAGGCGGCGTTCGCGAAGTTCGCGAAGAAGGACGCGTTCGCCAACACCCCGCCGGACCAGCTCCTGACGGACCTGCGCGGCAAGGACATGATGATCACCTTCATCGAGAGCTACGGCCGCAGCGCGATCGAGGACCCGGTCATGGCGCCGGGGGTGGACGCGACCCTCACCGCCGAGAACCAGAAGCTGGTCAAGGCCGGGTTCGCGGCGAAGAGCGGCTGGCTGACCTCGGCGACGTACGGCGGCAGCAGCTGGCTGGGGCACTCGACGTTCCTGTCGGGCCTGTGGATCAGCAACCAGCAGCGGTACCGCACCGTCACCGCGGGCGACCACCTGACCCTCACCAAGGCCTTCAAGAAGTCGGGCGGCTGGGACACCGTCGGTGTCATGCCGGGCGTCCAGAAGGCCTGGCCCGAGTCCAAGTTCTACGGACTCGACAAGGTCTACGACTCCCACAAACTCCAGTACAAGGGACCGAAGTTCAGCTGGTCGACGATGCCCGACCAGTACGCCCTGACCGCGTTCGAGCGCCTGGTGCACGGCAAGAAGCACGACAAGCCCCTGATGTCGGAGATCATCCTGACCTCCAGCCACCAGCCCTGGGCTCCGATCCCCAAGCTGGTCCCGCAGGACCAGGTCGGCGACGGCTCGATCTACGACTCGATCGAGAAGGCCGGCAAGAAGCCCGCCGACATCATCACCGACTCCACCCAGTCGAAGCAGGAGTACGGCAAGTCCATCCAGTACTCGGTGTCGAGCCTCGTCAACTACCTGGTGAAGTACGGCGACAAGGACACCGTGCTGATCTTCCTCGGCGACCACCAGCCCATCGCCCGGGTCAGCGGCAACCACGCCAGCCGTGACGTACCGGTCTCGATCGTGGCCAAGGACCCGAAGGTCCTGGACAGGATCGCGGACTGGGGGTGGACGGACGGTCTGCAGCCGGAGCACAACGCCCCGGTCTGGAAGATGAGTTCCTTCCGCGACCGCTTCATGACGGCGTACGGCTCGACACCGGCGCCGTGACCCGCCCGGACTCGTGACCTTCCCGGCGCGCCGGAGCTCCTCCGGCGCCGGAGCTCCTCCGTCGCCGGGACGCCGTCGCTCAGGCCTGCCGGGAGGCCAGTTCCACGACCGTGATGTCCGACGGCGCGCCCACCCGGGTCGGCGGCCCCCAGGCTCCGGCACCCCGGGAGACGTACAACTGGGTGTCCCCGTACCGTTCGAGACCCGCGACCGTGGGATTGGCGAGCTCGGCGACGTAGTTGCCCGGCCATAGCTGGCCGCCGTGGGTGTGCCCGGAGAGCTGGAGGTCCACACCGTGGCGTACGGCGTCGTGGATCTGGACCGGCTGGTGCGCGAGCAGCACCACGGCCCGCGAGGTGTCCCGGCCGCCCAGCGCCCTGCCGAAGTCGGGGCCCTGTCCCTCGCTCTCGCCGGCCACGTCGTTGACACCGGCGAGGTCGAATCCGGCCAGTTCCGTCCGGGCGTTCTCCAGCGGACGCAGCCCCAGTTCGCGTACCTCCGCGACCCACTGGGCGGCGCCCGAGTAGTACTCGTGGTTACCGGTGACGAAGTACGAGCCGTGCCGCGCCCGCAGCCCGGCGAGCGGCGCGGCGGCCGGTCCCAGGTCCTTCACGCTGCCGTCCACGAGGTCCCCCACCACCGCGATCAGGTCGGGCTGCGTCGAGTTGACCGTGTCGACCACGCGTCGGCAGAAGTCCCGGCCGAGGACCGGCCCGAGGTGGATGTCGCTGACGACGGCGATCCGGAAGCCGTGCGCGGACCGGGGCAGTCTGGCCAGCGGCACGGTCACCCGCTTCACCCGGGGCCCGCGCAGGACGCCGTACGTGCCGTACCCGACGGTTCCCACGGCGACGGCGGCCGCGGCACCGCCCACGGCCCGTGCGACGAAGAGCCGCCGGGACGGTCCCACCGCGAGGCCGCCGTCGCGCCCCGCGTTCCCGTCCGGGTTCGTACTCGTGTCCGTGTCCGTGTCCGTGTCAGTGCCCGTGCCGGTGGCCGTGTCCGCGGCGGGCCGCGCGGGGGCGCCGGACCCTGCGGACGCCGTGGCGGGGGCGCCGGCACCGGATTCCCCCGGGACGACCGGGACGACCGGTTCGGTGGCCGGGCGGGAAGCGGCGGCGGGGCCCGCCGCCGCGCCCACGGGGACACGGGACTCCGCCGGGCCGCCGGCGGTCCGGCGCCGCACGAGCCGCGCCACGAGCGGCCGTACGGCCTCGCCCGCCACGGCCGCGAGCAGCAGGTAGAGGGCCAGCGCCATCCACAGGAAGCCGGGCCAGGCCAGTGTCCGCTGGAGCCAGAAGGGCGCGCCCCCGCGCTCCGCGGCGACCGCGCCGGCCATCAGCACGGGACCGGCGACGAAGAGCGCGGTGCCGGCCCGGCGCGCGGGCCCCGGACCGGTCGTCGTGTCGCGCACCAGACGGCGCCACAGATAGTGGTGCAGGCCCGCGAAGACGGTCAGGGCCGCGAGGCCCACCAGCAGGAAGACGATGACCACGACCCGGTGTCCCCCGTCGCTATGACGTCTGTCGCAAGGCGCGCAGACCGCGGAACCCGATGGCCCCGACGACCGTCCCCAAGACAAAGGAGACCACGGCGAGCGTCAGGTGGACCCAGAAGTACGCCGTCGGATCCCCCGCGTCGTCGAACGCGAGCCCGCTGCCGTCCTTCCACAGGTTCTTGACGAAAGTGATCCAGATGATCCAGCTCCACACCCCGAAGGCGAGCAGGAACCAGGAGACGGGGCGGCTGAGCTTCATGGGTCCAGTATCGCCGCCATCGGCCGTCACCCGGCGCCGGGGTGGGCAGGGTGAGAGGACTTCACCGCCGGAGCCCTGTACTTTCTCGACCGTGCCCGCCATCAAGAAGACCACCAAGCGATCGTTGTTGGTCACCTCAGCCGCCTTGTTGTCCCTTTCGCTGACGGCCGCGCCGGTCGTGGCCGACGACGAGCCGTCCCCGTCCACGACGCCGAGTGCCACTCCGCCGACGGACATGTCGACGGTGGGCGGCGCCCGGCTCGGTCTGCCCGGGACCCAGGCCGACCTGGGCAGCGGCGCCCCGGTGCTGCCGAAGGACGTCACCGCGCGCTCCTGGATCGTCACCGACGCCGAGTCCGGTGACGTCCTGGCCGCGCACAACGCGCACTGGCGGCTGCCTCCGGCGAGCACCCTGAAGATGCTCTTCGCCGACACCCTGCTGCCCAAGTTCCCGCGCACCGAACGGCACAAGGTCGCCGTCGCCGACCTCGCGGACCTCGGCGAGGGCTCCAGCCTGGTGGGGATAAAGGAGGACGAGACCTACACGGTGCACGACCTGTGGCTCGGGGTGTTCCTGCGCTCGGGCAACGACGCCGTGCACGTGCTGTCCGCGATGAACGGCGGCGTCGCGCAGACGGTCGGGCAGATGCAGGCGCACGCCGAGGACCTGCAGGCCCTGGACACGCACGTGGTCACCCCCGACGGCTACGACGAGAAGGGCCAGGTGTCCTCGGCGTACGACCTGACGCTGTTCGCCCGGTCCGGGCTGCAGAAGAAGGACTTCCGGGAGTACTGCTCGACGGTGCGGGCCAAGTTCCCCGGCGAGACGAAGAAGGACAAGAAGGGCAAGGTGAGCCGGGAGTCCTTCGAGATCCAGAACACCAACCGGCTGCTGACCGGCGACAGCGACATCTCGACGTACCAGGGCATCGCGGGGGTGAAGAACGGCAACACCACCAACGCGGGGGCGACCTTCACCGGTGTCGCCGAGCGGAACGGCAAAGTGCTGCTCGTCACCGTGATGAACCCGGAGAAGCACGAGCACAACGAGGTCTACAAGGAGGCCGCGCAGCTGCTCGACTGGGGCTTCAAGGCCGCGGGCAAGGTCACCCCGGTGGGTGAACTGGTCCCGCCGAAGAGCGCGGACACCAGTACGCAGGCGGGTTCGGACCCGTCGGGCGGCCCCTCGTCCGCCGCCTCCGCCGCCGGCAAGGGGTCGACGTCGCCGGTGGCCGCCTCCGCGGGCGCCAAGGACGGTACGAGCGGGGTCGGGACCGCGCTGGCCGTCGTCGGCGGGCTCCTCGTGCTGCTGGCCGGCGGCGCCTTCCTGGTCAACCGCCGGTGGCCGCTGCCGGACCTGGTGCGCCGGCGCCGCTGACCTCTCCGGGCCCGGGGCCGGACGGCGTGTCGGTCCCGGGCGCGGGACCGTCCCGCGTGTCGGTCCCGGCCTCCGGGTCCTCGTGCTCCGTCGCCGTCCAGGACGCGCAGAACAGCAGCAGTTTCGCGGTGAAGTTGATCCACAGCAGCAGGGCGACGGGCACCCCGAAGGCCCCGTACATGCTCTTCGACGCGATGCCCCGCATATAGCTGCTGAGCAGCAGCTTGAGCAGTTCGAAGCCGGCGGCGCCGATGAGGGCGGCGACGACGAGCCGGTGACGGGACGGCTGTACGCCTGGCAGCAGGGTGAGCAGGTACAGGAGCAGCAGGAAGTCGGCGAGCACGGCGACGCCGAACGCGGCGGTCCGCAGCAGCCCCCCGCCCCACGCGTCCTGGTCGACGCTGAACAGCCGGGCCGTCCAGCCGACCGTGGTGGAGGCCGCGGCCGAGGCGCCGATGGTGACGAGCACCGCGCCCCCGAGGCCCACGAGGACGCCGCCGTCCACGAGCTTGCGCAGCAGGGGGTTCTCCTCGCTGTCGGGCAGTTCCCAGACCGCGCGCAGGCAGTCCCGCATCTGGCCGACCCAGCCGATGCCGGTGAGCAGCAGGACGGCGCCGGCGATGACACCGATCGTGCCCGCGTTCTGCACCAGGGTGTTGATGTCCAGCTGGTCGGAGATCCCCGGCACCTGTTCGGCGATCTTGTCCTGGAGCTGTCTCTGCTGCCGGACGCTGAGCGTGGCGGCGCCGATCGCGGCGGCGACCGTCAGCAGCGGGAACAGCGCGACGAAGCTCACGAAGGTCATCGCGGCGGCGAGCCGCGTCCACTTCACCCGGTCGAGCCGCTCGTACGACCGCCATGCGTGCGTGGCCATGAGGCGGGTGACCAGAGGTCCCACGCCCGGGAGTTTTCTCAGCCAGTCCATGATCCGAATCTGCCCTCGCCTCGGACGACCGATGTCCGGGTACCCCGAAATCGCGGAACAGTGGCGACCGTCCTGCCGGTTCCCGTGTCCCGCCGCACGGTCCGGGCGGAGGGCCCTGGTGCGGCGGTGCGGGCGGGGAGGCCGGCGGTGGCGGGGGCGAGGAGCTCTCCGGTGCGGAGCCGGCGGGCCGTGGCGAGCGGATCAGGAGTCACCGGTTCACGACCGCGAGGCCGTACATCGCCAGCCACACCAGGGCGATCAGGGCGAGCGGCCGGTCGCGCAGGACGACATCCTCGGGCTCGCCCGCGGTCCCCCGGTCGGCGAAGACCGCGTACCGCAGGACGGCGAGGATGAAGGCGATCATCGACAGCTGGCGCCAGGGCAGCAGACCGGCGCCGGGCGCGCCGCCGCCCTCCAGGGCCCACAGGCAGTAGCCGAGGACGGCGACCCCGGCTGCCAGCTGCCAGACGAAGCGCAGGTAGCCGGTGGTGTACTCGGTGAGCAGTCCGCGGGTGGCCCCGGCCCTCCCGGCCGGCTGGACGGCCTCGGAGTACCGTTTCGCCGCCACCATGAAGAGCGCGCCGAAGCCCGTGGTGATCAGGAACCAGCGGGAGAGCGGGATGCCGAGGGCGAGGCCGCCGATCATCGCGCGCATCAGGAACCCGGTGGTCACGACGACGAGGTCGACGACCAGGACGTGCTTGAGGCTGACGCAGTAGGCCAGTTGCATGCCGAGGTAGGCGGTCAGCAGCGCCGCGGTGACCGGCGAGGACAGCCAGGCGGCCAGGGCGGGGCCGAGCACGGCGAGGACGCCCCCGGCGGTGTAGGCGACCCGGACGGGGACCTGGCCGGCGGCGACGGGGCGGTGGCGCTTGACGGGGTGGGCGCGGTCGGCGACGGCGTCCCGGGCGTCGTTGATCAGGTAGACGGCGGCGGCGCACGCGGTGAACAGGACGAAGACGAGGGCGAGCCGGGTCAGCGCGTGCGGGGTGAAGAGCCGGCCCGCGGCCGCCGGGGCCGCCGCCACGAGGAGGTTCTTCACCCACTGACGGGGGCGGGCGGTCTTCAGCAGACCGATCGCGAGACCGCCGGTGCGCGCGGGCGGGGACGGGGTGCCGTGGTGCTCCAGGAGCACCGTGCGCTCAGCCATGACCGGCCTCCGCGCACCGGACGCCGGCCCGGGCCGTCAGGGCTCCGAGGGCGACACCACCGAGGGCGCCGGCGGGGTGGTGGACGCCGACGACCGGCCCCGAGACGCACACGGCGGCGGCCGCGCCGGTGAGTCCGGCCGCCGGCCCCGGCGCCGCGCGCTCCTCGCACGGGGACAGGGCGCGCGCGGCCGCCGCCACCCGTGGATCCGTACCGCACGCGCCCGACGCGCACGGCAGCCGGCGGTCCAGGTCGTCAAGGTCGTCCATGTGGTCCCACTCTCCTGGAGAGCGACCCCGGAATTCGGGCAATCAGTGATGACATCTCATTAATCACCTATTTCGGTGAGGCGCTGTTGGCGTCCGCGAGAGCGGGGTGTTATGCCCCTTTTTCGGCGATACGGTCACGGTCATGCCTGCCGACACCGCCTCCAACTCCGGCTCCCAGACCGGCTCCGCTCCCCCGCCCGCGCCCCGGCGTGTCTCCGTCGCCGTCACGACCGAGACCGTCTCCGTCTCGGGCTGGGGCCGTACCGCCCCCAGCGCCGCGCAGCTGGTGCGCCCGCGCAGCCACGCGGAGGCGGCGGCCGCGGTCCGGATGTGCGGGCCACGCGGAGGCATCGCGCGCGGGCTGGGCAGGGCCTACGGCGACGCGGCGCAGAACGCGGGCGGCGCCGTGCTCGACATGACCGGCCTGGACCGCGTCCACACCGTCGACGCGGTCTGCGGCACCGTGCTGTGCGACGCCGGGGTGAGCCTGCACCGCCTGATGGAGGTCCTGCTCCCGCTCGGCTGGTTCGTACCGGTCACACCCGGCACCCGCTGGGTCACGGTCGGCGGAGCGATCGGCGCGGACATCCACGGCAAGAACCACCACGGCGCGGGCTCCTTCTCCCGCCATGTGCTCTCCTTCGACCTGCTGACCGCGGACGGCACGATCCGGACCGTGGACCGCGGCAGCCCCCTCTTCGACGCCACCACCGGCGGCATGGGCCTGACCGGGGTGATCCTGTCGGCCACCGTCCGGCTCCTGCCGGTGGAGACCTCCCTGATGTCCGTCGACACCGAACGCGCGAGCGACCTCGACGACCTGATGGCCCGTCTCACCGCCACCGACCACCGCCACCGCTACTCGGTCGCCTGGATCGACCTGCTCGCACGCGGCCGGTCGACAGGACGCGCGGTGCTGACCCGCGGCGAGCACGCACCGCTCGACGCCCTGCCCGCCCGCGCACGCCGACAGCCCCTCGCGTTCCGCCCCGGCCGCCTCCCGGCCCCGCCCGCCCTCATGCCGAAGGGGCTGCTCGGCCGGACCACGGTCGGCCTCTTCAACGAACTCTGGTACCGCAGGGCACCCCGCGCGCGCACGGGTGAACTGCGGACCCTCCCTGCCTTCTTCCACCCCCTCGACGGGGTGCCGCACTGGAACCGGATCTACGGGCGCGCCGGCTTCGTGCAGTACCAGTTCGTCGTCGGACACGGCCGGGAGGAGACCCTGCGCCGGATCGTGCGGCGCGTCTCGGAGCGCCACTGCCCCTCCTTCCTCGCCGTCCTCAAGCGCTTCGGAACGGCCGACCCCGGCTGGCTGTCCTTCCCGGTGCCCGGCTGGACCCTCGCCCTGGACCTCCCGGCGGACCTGCCCGGACTCGACACCTTCCTCGACGGACTGGACGAGGAGGTGGCCGGGGCCGACGGGCGCGTCTACCTCGCCAAGGACGCGCGGCTGCGGCCCGAACTGCTCGGCCGGATGTACCCGCGGCTGGACGAGTTCCGGCGCCTGCGCGCCGAGTTGGACCCCCGCGGCGTGTTCACCTCGGACCTCTCCCGCCGGCTCCGACTCTGAGAACCGGCACGTCGCCCACGCCCCCACCCCCTAGGAGCTGACATGAAGGACGCCTTCGGCGCCCCCCAGTCCCTGCTGATCCTCGGCGGCACCTCCGAGATCGCGCTCGCCACGGCCCGCCGTCTGATCGCGCGCCGCACCCGCACGGTGTGGCTCGCCGGACGCCCCTCGCCGGCTCTGGAACGCGAGGCCGAGCAGCTGCGCGGACTCGGCGCGGACGTCCGTACCGTCGCCTTCGACGCCCTCGACTGCGAGTCCCACGAGACGGTGCTCGGCAAGGTCTTCGCCGAGGGCGACCTCGACATGGTGCTGCTCGCCTTCGGCATCCTCGGCGACCAGGCGCGCGACGAGCGGGAGCCGCTGGCCGCGGCGCGGATCGCGCAGACCAACTACACGGGCGCGGTCTCCGCGGGGCTGGTGTGCGCGCGGTCCCTCCAGACGCAGGGGCACGGTTCGCTGGTGGTGCTCTCCTCGGTGGCGGGCGAACGCGCCCGGCGCTCCAACTTCATCTACGGGTCCAGCAAGGCGGGCCTGGACGCCTTCACCCAGGGCCTGGGCGACGCGCTCTACGGGACCGGGGTCCACGTCATGGTCGTACGCCCCGGCTTCGTCCGTACGAAGATGACGGCCGGCCTCGACGACGTCCCCCTGTCCACCACTCCGGAGGCCGTCGCGACCGCCATCGAGGTGGGGCTGCGGAGGCGCTCGGAGACGGTGTGGGTACCGGGGGCGCTGCGGCCGGTGATGTCGGTGCTGCGGCACGTGCCGCGGGCGGTGTTCCGGCGGCTGCCGATCTGACGGACGCCGCCCCGACCCGGCCGGATCCGTCGTGCGGGGGCGGCGGACGGCGGGAGGACGGACGCGCCGGACCCCGCGACTCCGGCATGATCCGGAAGAAAGGCCCTAGCGGGCCGGCAGCGTCGTGGTGTCCTGGTCCGCGGGCGCGCTCGCCTGCGGCGGCACGATCGCGCCCCCGAACGCGTACTCGCGCAGCTTGCGCCAGACGCTGTCGGGGCCCTGCTCGTAGAGGGCGAAGCCGGTGCACGGCCACTGGGCCTCGTACCCGGCGAGCTCCTCGTAGGCCCGGTCCATCGCCGCGTCGTCGATGGCGTGCGCCACGGTGACGTGCGGGTGGTACGGGAAGTTCAGTTCGCGTGCCACGGGACCGGAGGCATCCCTGACCTGCTTCTGCAGCCAGGTGCACGCCTCGGTGCCCTCCACGACCCGGACGTAGACGACGGGCGACAGCGGGCGGAAGGTGCCCGTGCCGCACAGCCGCATCGGGAAGGGGCGCCCGGCGGCGGCGACCTCCAGGAGGTGCGCCTCGACCGCCGGCAGCGCCGAGGCGTCCACCTCCGTCGGAGGCAGCAGGGTGACGTGTGTGGGAATGCCACAAGCCGCGGGGTCACCGAAGCCCGCGCGCCGCTCCTGGAGCAGGCTGCCGTGAGGCTCCGGGACCGCGATCGACACTCCGATCGTTACGGTCCCCACGTCGTCTCCTGTCGTTGGGTCGATGTCCGGTGTTCCCGCGCGCGGGAACGACTACCGGCTCGGCTATCGACTGTACGGCGATACGGCCCGATACCGGCCGTCGTACCGGTGTTGTTCTCGTCTCGTACGGGCTCTCGAACGGTGTCGCGCGGGCGCTCTCAGTGCTTGGCGGGCAGGAAACCCACCCGGTCGTACGCCTGCGCGAGCGTCTCCGCGGCCACGGCGCGGGCCTTCTCGGCTCCCTTGGCCAGGATCGAGTCGAGCGTCTCCGGGTCGTCCAGATACTGCTGGGTGCGCTCCCGGAACGGCGTCACGAAGTCGACCATGACCTCGGCGAGGTCCGTCTTCAGCGCACCGTAGCCCTTGCCCGCGTACTTCTCCTCCAGTTCCGCGATACCGGTTCCGGTGAGGGTCGAGTAGATGGTCAGCAGGTTGCTGACGCCCGGCTTGAGCTCGGTGTCGTACCGGATGACGGTGTCCGTGTCGGTGACCGCGCTCTTGACCTTCTTGGCGGTCGCCTTCGGGTCGTCGAGAAGGTTGATGAGGCCCTTGGGCGTGGAGGCCGACTTGCTCATCTTGATCGACGGGTCCTGGAGATCGAAGATCTTCGCCGTCTCCTTGAGGATGTACGGCTTCGGGACCGTGAAGGTCTCGCCGAAGCGGCCGTTGAAGCGCTCGGCGAGGTCGCGGGTCAGCTCGATGTGCTGGCGCTGGTCCTCGCCCACCGGGACCTCGTTGGCCTGGTACAGCAGGATGTCCGCGACCTGCAGGATCGGGTACGTGAAGAGGCCGACGGAGGCGCGGTCGGACCCCTGCCGGGCGGACTTGTCCTTGAACTGGGTCATGCGGGACGCCTCGCCGAAACCGGTGAGGCAGTTCATGATCCAGGCCAGCTGGGCGTGCTCGGGCACATGGCTCTGGACGAAGAGCGTGCAGCGCTCCGGGTCCAGGCCCGCGGCCAGCAGCTGGGCGGTGGCGAGCCGGGTGTTGGCGCGCAGGTCCGCCGGCTCCTGCGGGACGGTGATCGCGTGCAGGTCGACGACCATGTAGAACGCGTCGTGGGACTCCTGCAGGGCCACCCACTGGCGCACGGCGCCGAGGTAGTTGCCGAGGTGGAACGAGCCTGCCGTGGGCTGGATTCCGGAGAGCACGCGGGGACGATCAGAGGCCATGCCGACCATTCTCTCAGGTATCCGCGCCCGGTCCGGAACTGGCGCGGAACGGAGGGCGACGGAGGGGGACGGAAGGGAAGAGGGAGGGGAGGCCGGAGGAAGGAGAGCGAGGGGAACGGGGGGAGGGGCGGAGAGCGGGGGGAGGGGCGGGGAGCGGGGGGAATTGAGGAGGCGCGGGTGGGAACCGATCCGTGCCGGGCGGTGTAGCAGGAGTGTGAGGACGCGGGAGGGGGGCCGCATCGTCGTCGACGAGGCCGCGGTGATCGCTCGCGTACGCGCCGGGGAGGCGGAGGCGTACGCGCAGCTGGTCCGCGCCCACACGGGCATCGCGATCAGGGCGGCCCGGGCGCTCGGGGCAGGCGCGGACGCGGAGGACGTGGTCCAGCAGGCCTTCCTCAAGGCGTACTGCGCGCTGGGGCGGTTCCGGGACGGCTCGGCCTTCAAGCCGTGGCTGCTCTCGATCGTCGCCAATGAGACGCGGAACACGGTGCGCACGGCGGTGCGCCAGCGCACGCTGGCCGGCCGGGAGGCGGCGCTCGCCGAAGCGGACCCGCGGATACCGGAATCGGTGGACCCGGCGGCGGCCGCGCTCGGGGCGGAGCGGCGGGCGGCACTGCTGGCGGCCCTCGATCAGCTGAGCGAGGAGCACCGGCTCGTCGTGACCTACCGCTATCTCCTGGAGATGGACGAACCCGAGACGGCCCAGGCCCTGGGCTGGCCGCGGGGAACCGTGAAGTCCCGTCTGAACCGCGCCCTGCGCAAGCTCGGCCGGCTGCTGCCCGGCTTCGGGCCGGGCGATCCCCGGGAAGGGGGTGACGCACGTGGCTGAGCCGCAGGGGCGGCGCCCGGGGCCCCCGGGTGACCGGGAGCGGGCGGCTCGCGGGGACACCCCGCGGCTCGCGGAGGAGCTGCGCGCGCTCGGACGGTCGCTGGACGGGCCGGGCGGGACCGGGGGCGAGTCGATGGCCGAGCGGGTGCTGGAGCGGATGCTCGCCGAGCGCGTCCCGGTCCCGGTGGCGGTCCCGCCGGGGCCCGGCGAGCGGGTCCGCGCGGTGCGTCGCCGGCTGCGGGCGCGGGGCCGCGTGCTGGCCGCGGGCCTGTGCGGCCTGCTGGCGGTGCTCGTGCTCACGCCGCCGGTGCGGGCCGCGGTCGTCGACTGGTTCGGCTTCGGCGGTGTCGAGGTGCGGTACGACCCGTCGGCGGTGCCGTCCCCGGGGGCCGGGGTGCCGGGCTGCGGCCCGTCGCTGACGCTGGCCGAGGCGGGTCGGCGGGCCGGGTTCGCGCCGCTCGTGCCGGAGGCCCTGGGGGTGCCGGACGCGGTGACGGTCACGCGGGAGCCGAGGGTGGGATTCCTGGTGACCCTGTGCTGGCGCGAGCGGGGACGCACGGTCCGGCTGGACGAGTATCCGGCGGGCCTCGACATCGGCTTCACGAAGACGGTGCGGGAACCGCCGGAGTGGGTGTCGCTGGACGGGGACGAAGGTGGCGGGGACGGCGGCGGGAGCGGGCCGGGGGACGCGGGCTTCGGTGGTCCGGCGCTGTGGTTCCCGCGGCCGCATCTGCTCAGCTTCTGGCTGATCGACGGGTCCGGCGACCGCGTCACCCGCTCGGAGCGGACCGCGGGCCCCACGCTGCTGTGGACGCGCGGGGGCGAGGTGACCCTCCGCCTGGAGGGCGTCCCGTCGAAGGCGCGCGCGGTGGGGATCGCGCGGTCACCGGCGCGGCGGACATGAGCGGCCGGGAAGACGGCCGGGAAGGGGAACCCCGGCGGCTCGGGCGGTGTACCAGAAGTGACCCATGGCCTGCGGTGCGCGGTGACGCCGCCGCCTCGGGGCCGGGTCGGTCGGCCGGATGACGGCCGGCGTGCCGCGGCCCGGGACCGAGAGGCGGCCCGGCCGGGCGGGTGACGGTGGAAGAAGTACCAGGACCGGCCGGTGGGCGCGCGCATCGGCCCGGGTCCGGGGAAGGGATGAGGGGCGGTTCGGGTCTACGAGCGTCGGGGGGACGGATGAGGTGGCGGGTCCTGCACGGGGAGAGCCGAGAGGGGCGCGGACGGCGGCACGGCGGCACGGCACCCGGGTGGCGCGGGCACCGGGCGCCATGGGGGCGGCGGGACCGGACGTGGTGGTCGGCCGGGGGTGCACGGTGGTGGCTGCCGGTCCTGGTGTCGCTGGCGACGGCCCTGCTCGGCGCGCCCGTGGCCCTGGCCGCGGCTCCCGGCGCGGGGGCGCGGGCCGACACACCGGACCTGGCCCTGGTCGTGGCCGGAGGCACCGGGCACACCACTCTTCTGCGTCCCGGGGACGGGGACTTCGCACTCCTCTGGCGCCTGCTGACCCCCCGGTTCACGGGCACGGAGAGAGTGCCCGACGCCTGGGCGGCAGGCGACTATCCGGCGGCGCGCGCCACCGTGATCTGGGGGATGACGGGCATCGGAGGCTGGCCGCAGACCAGCCGGGCACCCGGCGGGGACGTCGCCGTCGAGCGGGAGGACCAGGTGTTCCTGGCGCGTGACGGCACGCCCTGGGTGCGGTCGGACCCGTCGCCGGACGTGGCGGACGACGACATCCGCTGGCACCGGGCACCGCGCTCGGTCTTCGACCGGCTGGTGGAGCCCGGGGGACCGTTCGGACCGGGGACCACGGCGGTGCGCGCGGCGGCGAAGGCCGCCGGTCCGGCCGTGCGCGCGAGATGGGCGGTGGCCGGACTGGCGGTCGGGCTGCTCGGCGGTGCGGCGGGTACCCGTGTGCTGATACGCCGCGCGGCGGCCCGGCACGAGGTGGCCGGGCCGCCGCGGGAACCACGACAGGAGCTGATCGATCTGTAGGGCCGACGGGTCCCGGGCCCGTGCCCTGCCCTCCGGCCGGGGTCCGGGGGCTCGGTCGGGCCTCGGGACCTGGAGGGCCGGGGCTCGGTCGGGCCTCGGGACCTGGAGGGTCGGGGCTCGGGCCTTCGCGGCGGCTCAGCCGAGGTCGATCTCCGGGTAGAGCGGGAAGGGGGCCAGCAGGTCCGTGGCACGGTGCGAGATCTCGTCGGAGATCTTCGGGTCCAGGACGTGCTGGGCCTTGGACGGGCTGCCCTTGGCCGTGGTGCCCGGCTCGGCGGCGGTGAGGACGCGGTCGATCAGACCGGCGATCTCGTCCATCTCGCCGGTCCCCAGACCACGGGTGGTCAGAGCGGGCGTGCCGATGCGGATACCCGAGGTGTACCAGGCGCCGTTCGGGTCGGCGGGGATGGCGTTGCGGTTGGTGACGATGCCCGAGTCGAGCAGCGCCGACTCGGCCTGACGGCCGGTGAGGCCGTAGGAGGAGGCGACGTCGATCAGGTTCAGGTGGTTGTCGGTGCCACCGGTGACCAGGGTGGCGCCGCGACGCATCAGGCCCTCGGCGAGGGCACGGGAGTTGTCGACGACGGCCTGGGCGTAGTCGCGGAACTCGGGGCGGCGGGCCTCGGCGAGTGCGACGGCCTTGGCGGCCATGACGTGCGGGAGCGGGCCGCCGAGGACCATCGGGCAGCCGCGGTCGACCTGCTCGGCGAGGGTCTCGTCGCACAGGACCATGCCGCCGCGCGGGCCCCGCAACGACTTGTGGGTGGTGGTGGTGACGATCTGGGCGTGCGGGACCGGGTCGAAGTCGCCGGTGAGGACCTTGCCCGCGACCAGGCCGGCGAAGTGCGCCATGTCGACCATGAGGGTGGCGCCGACCTCGTCGGCGATCTCCCGCATGATCCGGAAGTTCACCAGGCGGGGGTAGGCGGAGTAGCCGGCGACGATGATCAGCGGCTTGAACTCGCGGGCGGAGACGCGCAGGGCCTCGTAGTCGATGAGCCCGGTGGCGGGGTCGGTGCCGTAGGAACGCTGGTCGAACATCTTGCCGGAGATGTTCGGGCGGAAGCCGTGGGTGAGGTGACCTCCGGCGTCGAGGGACATGCCGAGCATCCGCTGGTTGCCGAAGGCACGGCGCAGTTCGGCCCAGTCCGCCTCGGAGAGGTCGTTGACGTTGCGGACTCCGGCCTCGGCGAGAGCCGGGGCCTCCACCCGGGCGGCGAGGACGGCCCAGAAGGCGACGAGGTTGGCGTCGATACCGGAGTGCGGCTGGGCGTAGGCGTGCTCGGCGCCGAAGAGTTCCCGGGCGTGCTCGGCGGCGAGGGCCTCGACGGTGTCCACGTTGCGGCAGCCGGCGTAGAAGCGGCGGCCGACGGTGCCCTCGGCGTACTTGTCGCTGAACCAGTTGCCCATGGCCAGCAGGGTGGCCGGGGAGGCGTAGTTCTCCGACGCGATCAGCTTGAGCATGTCGCGCTGGTCGGCGACTTCCTGGCCGATGGCGTCCGCGACGCGGGGCTCCACGGCCCGGATCACGTCGAGGGCGCTGCGGAAGGCGGTGGACTCGGTGGACAGGGGCTCGGACATGACGGCCTCCGGACGTGGCGTTCGGCGTTCACGGGTCGGCCCAGGCGCACGGCACACAGTTCACGGAGCCGCTCCCCGATGGTCGGTCCCATCCCAGCGCGCCAGTCACGGCTCCGGGCGCCAGCCTACCGGCCGGGCCCGATCACGGGCCACGCGGAGTGGCGGGGCGGCGCGGCCGCGTGGCGTGCCGGATGTCACGAAGCGTTCCTCGTGACGGGGAGGAGCCTCAGAGGATCACGTGGGGCAGGAACCGGGCGTACTCGTCGGTGATCAGGCCGGTGGACTCGCGGATGCCGAGTCCCGCGGGCTCGTCCTCCACCACCCAGGCGCCGAGCACGACGTGGTTGCCGTCGAAGGCGGGCAGCGGGGCCAGCTCCTGGTAGCAGCAGGGTTCGTCCGGGGCGGCGGGGTCCGTGCCGGGCGGGTGGACGGTGACGCCGGCGCCCTCGCGGCCGAGCAGGGGCTTGGCGACGTACCCGGTGGTCGTGGCCAGCTCGCGCGGGCCGTCGAGGTGGGCGGCCAGCAGGTTGGGGTGGCCCGGGTACAGCTCCCAGAGGACCGCCAGAAGCGCCTTGTTGCTGAGAAGCATCTTCCAGGCGGGCTCGATCCACATCGTCGAGCCCGTACCGCCGCCGTTGTCTAGGGTGTCCAGGACGTGGCCGGCGAAGCGGTCGCTGGTGAGCCACTCCCAGGGGTACAGCTTGAAGCAGCTGCGGATGAACCGGAGCCGGTTGTCGACGAAGCGGCCGGACAGGGAGTCCCAGCCGATCTCCTCGACCGTGATCCAGTCGGTGTCGAGGCCCGCCTGTTCGGCGGTCTCCTTCAGATAGGCGACGGTCATCAGGTCCTCGCCGAGCTCGTCCTCCGCGGAGTGCGCGAAGTGGAGGGGGCTGCCCGGCGGGAGGAGGGAGGCCTGCCTGCGCCAGGCGGCGACGAGGCGTTCGTGCAGGGAGTTCCACTGGTCGGCGCCGGGGAAACGCTCCTCCATCCAGAACCACTGGGGGCTCGCGGCCTCGACGAGCGAGGTCGGGGTGTCGGCGTTGTACTCCAGCAGTCTGGCGGGCCCCGTGCCGTCGTAGCGAAGGTCGAAGCGGCCGTAGACGGAGGGGAGTTCGGCGCGGCGGTGCCAGGCCTCGGCGACCGCCCGGGCGACCCGCGGGTCGGTGATGCCGAGATCGGCGAAGCGGTTCTCCGCGACGATGTGCGCGGCCGCGGCGAGGCACATGCGGTGCAGTTCCCCGACGGTGTCCTCCAGGGCCTCGACCTCGGGCAGCGAGAAGGAGTAGTACGCGCTCTCGTCCCAGTAGGGGCGCAGCGAGCCGTCCGGGTGGCGGGTCAGGGGGTAGACGAGCCCCTGCCGCTCGACGGTCCGCTGCCAGTCGGCACGGGGTTCGAGGGAATGGCGTTCCACGGCGTGACGGGTCCGATCGGGTACGGGGTGGAGCGGTGCGAGGTGGGTGGGTCCGGGTCGTCAGGTACCGCGGGGTACGCGGCCGGTGGCGGCGTGGGCTCAGCCGCCGGAGCCGCCCTTGCCGCCGCCCTTGCCGCCGATGCCGCCGCGGTCCACGCCGTGGCCGTGGCTGCCGCCGGACCCCTTGGCCGGCTTGGTGAACGAACCGCCGTCGACCCAGCTGCTCTTCTTCGTGCCGCCGTAGTACCAGGAGCCGGGCACGGCGGACTTCGAGGAGGCGCAGTTCTTGTCGGCGACGACCTTGTAGCCCTTGTGCGCCTGGTAGCTGTCACGGTCGACACAGCGCTTGTCGGGTTCGGAGGAGCAGGCGGTGAGGGTCGCCGCGAGCAGTCCCACACCGCCGAGCACGACCGTGCCGGAGCGCAGTCGCCGTCGTGTGTCCGCCATGTTCCGTCCCCCGTGGTCCCGATCGTGTCCGTCCGGCTCAGTGCCGGCGATCAGCGTAGAGACCGGCTCCGCCCGCTACGCAGTGACCCCCGTCGATTCGCCTTCCCCTACAGTCACTTCGTGCTCTTTGGAATGATGTGCGCCCTTGGCGCGGCGGTCTGTTTCGGTACGGCGACGGTGCTGCAGGCGATCGCCGCGCGGACGGCGGCGGCCACCGGCGGCGGCGCCGGAGGGCCGGGCGGGGACGCGGCGCTGCTGCTGCGGGCGCTGCGGCAGTGGCGGTATCTCGCCGGGCTGGCGCTGGACGGCCTCGGGTTCGTGTTCCAGATCGCGGCGCTGCGGTCGCTTCCCATCTACGCGGTCGGCGCGGCGCTGGCGTCGAGCCTCGCGGTGACCGCGGTGGTGGCGGCGCGGCTGCTGCGGGCCCGGCTCAGCGGGACGGAGTGGGCCGCGGTGGGGGTGGTGTGTGCGGGGCTGGGGATGCTCGGGCTGGCGTCCGGGGCCGAGGGCGGCCGGGCGGGCTCCCTCACACTGAAGTACGCGATGCTGGGGACGGCGGTGCTGGTGCTGCTGCTGGGGCTGGTGGGCGGCCGGCTGTCGGGGCGCGGGCGCGCGCTGGTGCTCGGGCTCGGGGCGGGGTGCGGGTTCGGGGTGGTCGAGGTGTCCGTGCGGCTGATCGACGGCCTCGCGCCGGGGACGCTGCTGCGCAATCCGGCGGTGTACGCGCTGCTGGTCGGGGGCGGCGCCGCGTTCCTGCTGCTGACCACGGCACTGCAGCGCGGCTCGGTGACGACGGCGACCGCGGGCCTGGTGATCGGCGAGACCATCGGGCCGGCCCTGGTGGGGGTGGTCTGGCTGGGGGACCGTACCCGGGAGGGCCTGGAGTGGCTGGCCGTGCTCGGCTTCCTGGTGGCGGTCGCCGGAGCACTGGCCCTGGCCCGGTTCGGCGAGGCCCCGGTGGAGACGCGGACGCCGACGCGGCAGCGGGCCTGACGGTCCGGGCCGACACGACCGGAGTCGACACGACCGGCGTCGACACGGCCGGCGGAGCGATGACGACCGACGCGTCACCGCCCCGGCACGACCGGCGGCGCGACCACGACCGCCGCGTCACCGAAGGCGCTCGAAGGCGCTCCTCCCCCTCCGGCGTATCCCGGAAGCCGTGCCCCCTCACCCGGCCGTGGCCGCGCGGGACACCGTCCCGCGCGCGGCTCCGGGAGGCCGGCGGCGGGCGCCCCGGAGAGCCCCATGGATCATCCGCCGACGGAGGCCAGGGCCGCGCAGAGCGCGTCCAGGGCGCCGGACCAGGCGTGGTCAGGGGGTGTCCCGTACCCCACCACCAGCGCGTCCGTCCGCCGCTCCGTCCAGTCCGGGTGGCGGTAGCGGTCCAGTCCGTGGACGGCGAGACCGTGCCAGGCCGCCGCCCGCAGCGCGGCCCGCTCCGTGCCCGGCGGGAGCCGCAGCACCACGTGCAGACCGGCCGCGATCCCGGTCGCCCGGACCTCCGGGGCCCGCGTCGCGACCTCCGCCACCAGCGCGTCCCGGCGACGGCGGTACCGCAGACGGGCCGCGCGGACCTGCCGGTCGTAGGCGCCCGAGGTGAGGAACTCGGCCAGGGTCAGCTGGTCCAGCACCCCGCAGGACCACTCCGCCTCGCCCTTCGCCGCGACCACCTCCGGCGCGATCGACGGCGGCAGCACCAGCCAGCCCAGCCGCAGCCCCGGTGCCAGGGACTTGCTGACCGTGCCCAGATGGACCACGTGGTCGGGGTCGAGGCCCTGGAGCGCGCCGACCGGCTGGCGGTCGTAGCGGAACTCCCCGTCGTAGTCGTCCTCCAGGATCAGCCCGTCGCGGCGCCGCGCCCAGTCCACCACCGCGGCCCGCCGTTCGGGGTCCAGGGGCAGCCCCATCGGGAACTGGTGGGCGGGGGTCAGCAGCACCGCCCGTGTCCCGGCGAGGTCACCGGCCGTCAACTCCTCGGTGCGCACGCCCCGTTCGTCGAAGCCGAGCGGCAGCGTCCGCAGGCCGGCGCGTTCCACCAGGTCCCTGTGCACGTCCAGCCCGTACGGCTCGACGGCCAGCGTCCGGGCTCCCCGCGCGCGCAGCACCTGGCCGAGCAGCCTCAGCCCGTGCGCGAACCCGGAGCAGATCACGATGTGTTCCGGGTCGGCGCGGACTCCGCGGGCCCGCGCCAGATAGCCCGCCAGGGCGGTGCGCAGTTCCACCCGGCCCCGCGGGTCGCCGTAGCCGAGGGCTTCGTGCGGTGCCGCCGCGAGCGCCCGGCGGGAGGCCTTCAGCCAGGCCGCGCGCGGGAAGAAGGACAGGTCGGGGGTGCCGGGCGACAGGTCGTACGCGGGCCGGGAGCGGGTGCGGTCCGGTTCCGGGACGGCCGACGGCACGGGCACCGGACGTTCGGCGACGCTCGTGCCCGAGCCCTGGCGGGCGGTGAGCCAGCCCTCGGCCACCAGGTCGGTGTACGCGTCCGCGACCGTGTTGCGGGCGATGCCCAGGTCGGCGGCGAGGGAGCGTGAGGAGGGCAGCCGGGTGCCGGGCGCCAGCCGGCCGCCGCGGACCGCCTCCCGCAGGGCGTCCGTCAGCCCCTTGCGCACACCGGAGCCGGTTGGCTCCACATGGAGGTCGATCCCGAAAGTGGCCCAAGATTCCGCCATGGAAATGGACCATACTCCTGGGCTGCCTGCTTCGTAGGGTTCGAGACATGACGACGAACGACACCCCCACCGACCTCCCGACCGGCACCACCACCGAGGAGTACGCCCCCGAGCACAGCCCCCGTCTGGCCTGGGCCAAGCTGGCCCCCGACGTCTACAAGGCCATGGTCCGGCTCGACACGGCCGCCCAGCAGGGGCTCGACCCGAAGCTCGGCGAGCTGGTGCGGATCCGCGCGTCACAGCTCAACCACTGCGCGTTCTGTCTCGACATGCACAGCAAGGACGCGCTCGCCGCGGGCGAGAGCGTCGAGCGGATCGTGCAGCTCGACGCGTGGGACGAGTCCCGGCACTTCTACACCGAGAAGGAGCTCGCGGCGATCGAGCTGACGGAGGCGGTCACCGTGCTGACCGACGGCTTCGTGCCCGACGACGTCTACGCGCGCGCCGCCCGGCACTTCGAGGAGGCCGAACTGGCCCAGCTGATCGCCTCCATCGCGGTGATCAACGCGTGGAACCGGTTCGGCGTGACCTGCCGGCTCGTGCCCGGCCACTACACACCGGGCCAGTACAAGTAAGGACGGCGGTGCCGCCCCGGCGTGCCGGGGCGGCCCGGCTCACGACAGCCACGCCCGCCAGGTCGACGGGTGGCTGTCCACCCACTTCTTCGCCGCGTCCTGCGCCGACATCTTGTCGTTGGCGATCATCAGGGAGACCTCGTTCTGGTCCTCGGTCGTCCACCTGAACTTCTTCAGGAAGGCGGCCGCCCTGCCGCCGTTCTTCGCGAAGTCCGTGTTGAGGTACTTCTGGAGCGGGGTGTGCGGATAGGCGCAGGCGACCTTGGCCGTGTCCGCGTCGCAGCCCTCCTTGTAGGCGGGCAGCTTCACCTCCGTCATCGGGACCTTCTTGAACAGCCACTGGGGTGAGTACCAGTACGTGAGGAAGGGCTTCCGCTCCTTCGCGAACTGCTTCATCTGGGTGATCTGCGCGGCTTCCGAACCGGCGAAGACGACCTGGTAGTCCAGCTTCAGGTTGCCGACCAGCGCCTTGTCGTTGGTCACGTACGACGGGGAGCCGTCCAGCAGCTGGCCCTTGCCGCCGCTCTCCGCGGTGCGCAGCCGGCCGGCGTACTTGTTCAGGTTCTTCCAGTCGGTGACGTCCGGGTGCTGCCGGGCGAAGTACGTGGGCACGTACCAGCCGATGTGCCCGGTGACCCCCAGCCCGCCGCCCGCGACGATCGTCTTCTTGTCCCGGACGTACCGCTTCTCCTGGTCGGGGTGGCCCCAGTCCTCCAGGATGGCGTCGACCCGGCCCTGGCTGAGCGCGTCCCAGGCGGGGACCTCGTCGACCTGCACGGTGTCGACGCGATAGCCGAGCTCGTGCTCCAGGAGGTACTGGGCGACACCCACGTTGGCCTGCGCGCCCACCCAGGACTGCACGGACAGGGTGACCGTGCCGGCGCCCTGGGCGCCCGCGAAGGGCGAGGCCTGCTTGGTCATGTCGGCCGCGCCGCAGCCGGTCAGCAGCAGCAGCGCGGACACACCGGCCGTCACCGGAATCGTACGGACGCGCATGTCACGCTCCCTTCTTCGTGGACCGCCGGGTCGGCTGGGTCACCCGGTCGAGCATCAGGCCGAGGCAGACGATCGCCGCTCCGGCCACCAGGCCGGTCGCCAGGTCGCCCTGGGCGAGGCCGAACACGACGTCGTAGCCGAGCGCGCCGCCGCCGACCAGACCGCCGATGATGACGACCGCGAGGACCAGCACGACCCCCTGGTTGACGGCGAGGAGCAGGGCCGGGCGGGCCAGCGGGAGCTGGACCTGGCGCAGTTGCTGGGCGCCGGTGGCGCCGAGCGAACGGGCCGCCTCCAGCGCGGCCGGGTCGACGGCGCGCAGTCCCTGCGTGGTGATACGGACCACGGCGGGCAGGGCGTAGACGACGGCCGCGGCGACGGCGGGCGCGCGGCCGACGCCGAACAGCGCCACCACGGGGATGAGGTACACGAACTGCGGCATCGTCTGGAAGACGTCGAGGACGGGCCGCAGCAGCCGCTCGACACGCTCGCTGCGCGCGGCCGCCACACCGGTCGCGAAGCCGAGCACGAGGGTCACGGCAACGGCGGCGAGCACCTGCGAGAGCGTGTCGAGGGAGGGCTTCCACACGCCCAGCACCCCGATCGCGGCCATCGCGAGGACGGCGGTGAGCGCGGTGCGCCAGGTGCCGATCAGCCAGGCGAGGGCGGCGACGATCAGCAGGACCGACCACCAGGGCAGCGCCTGGAGGCCGTCCCGCAGGGGGTCCAGGACCCAGGTGGTGAAACGGCCGGCCCAGTCGGCGGTGCCGCCGAGGTAGGGGACTCCGGAGTAGAGGTGGTCGGTCATCCAGCCGACCACGCGGTTCACCGGCTCGGCGATGTGCAGGGTCCAGGTGCCGGGCCAGTCGAGCCGGTCGGTGAGGCGTCCGGCGACCGCCGCGGCGACGGCCGCGGCTAGGGCGTACACCCAGGTGAGGGCGGTTCCTCCGGCGCGGGTGCCGAGCCGCTCGCCCGCGGCGCCGGTCACCCGGTCCAGGACCACCGCGAGCAGCACGATCGGGATGCCGGCAGCGAGCGCGGCACCGACGTCGACGGAGGCGAGGGCCTGGTAGACACGGTCGCCGAGGCCGCCCGCCCCGATGACGGAGGCGATGACCGCCATCGACAGCGCCATCATGATGGTCTGGTTGAGGCCCAGCAGGAGTTCCTTGCGGGCCAGCGGGAGACGGGCGGTCAGCAGCCGCTGCCGGGCCGTGGCGCCGAGCGAGGTGACGGCCTCCATCACCCCGGTGTCGGCCTCGCGCAGGCCGAGCGCGGTCAGCCGGGCCATGGGCGGCGCCGCGTACACGACGGTGGCGAGGACGGCGGCGGGGACCCCGATCCCGAAGACCAGGACGACCGGCAGCAGGTACGCGAACGCCGGGAGCACCTGCATGGTGTCGAGGACCGGACGCAGCGCGCGGTAGGTGCGGTCGGAGAGACCGGCGGCGAGGCCGAGCAGCGCGCCGAGGGCGACGGACGCGAGGACGGCGACCACCATGAGCGCGAGCGTCTGGAGGGTGGGCACCCACATGCCGAGCAGCCCGCAGGCGAGGAAGGCGGCGGCCGTTCCGAGCGCGAGCCGGATGCCGGCGGCCCGCCAGGCGACCAGAGCCGCGGCCACCGTGACGCCGGCCCAGCCCGCGGCGAGCAGCGCCAGGTAGACGGCGCGCACGCAGAGGACGACGGCGTTGCTGACGTAGCCGAAGAAGTACAGGAACAGCGGGTGGCTGTCCCGGTTGTCGATGATCCAGTCGCTGGTTCTGCCGAGGGGGCCTGCGAGGTCGACGGTGAGCGCGTGCGGCCAGGTACCGCTGGCCCAGCGGGAGTCGAGAACCGGGACGAGGACGGCCGCGGCGACGGCGAGCAGCAGGATCTTGGCCAGGGCGCGGTGCCGGCCGGCGCTCCTGAGCAGGGCGGAGACGCCGGTGTGTCCGACGGTCGCGGTGACGGCGGCCATCAGGCCACCTCCTCGCCGCGGGGCGCGGAGTCCGTCCCCGCCACCACCCCGAGCAGCGCGGCCGGGTCCACGACGCCGAGGCAGCGTCCGTTCTCCATGACCCGTGCCGTGTCGCCGGAGCGGGCCACCGCCTCGATGGCCTGCGACACGGTCGTCCCGGGTGCCACCGCCGGACCCCGGACGGCCTCGGCCGCGGAGGCGGGCCGCATCGCCGTACGGACCGTCATGACCTGTTCGCGGGGCACGTCGCGGACGAACTCGCGGACGTAGTCGTCGGCGGGTGAGCCGACGATCTCCTCGGGTGTGCCGAGCTGGACGATACGGCCGTCGCGCATCAGGGCGATGCGGTCGCCCAGGCGCAGGGCCTCGTTCAGGTCGTGGGTGATGAAGACCATGGTGCGGCCCTCGTCGTGGTGGAGGCGGACGACCTCCTCCTGCATGTCGCGCCGGATGAGGGGGTCGAGCGCGCTGAACGGCTCGTCGAAGAGCAGCACTTCGGGGTCGACGGCGAGGGCGCGGGCGAGCCCGACGCGCTGCTGCTGACCGCCGGAGAGCTGACCGGGCCTCCGGTGCTCCATGCCTTCGAGGCCGACCTTGGCGACGACGGCGGCCGCCCGCTCGCGGCGCTCCGCCTTGCCGACGCCCTGGATCTCCAGGCCGTAGGCGACGTTGTCGAGGACCGAGCGGTGCGGGAGCAGGCCGAAGTGCTGGAAGACCATCGCCGCACGGCGGCGGCGCAGTTCGCGCAGCCGGGCCCGGTCCATGGCGCGCACGTCCTCGCCGTCGATGGCGATCGTGCCCGCGGTCGGCTCGATGAGCCGGGTCAGGCACCGTACGAGGGTGGACTTGCCCGAGCCGGACAGGCCCATGACGACGAACACCTCGCCCTTGCGCACGTCGAAGCCGACGTCCCGGACGGCCGCCGTGCAGCCGGTGCGGGAGCGGAGCTCGGCGGGGGTGAGGGCGGCCAGTCCGGGGTCGGCGGGGACCCGCTCGGGCCGGGGCCCGAAGACCTTCCACAGCCCGTCCACGGAGAAGACGGGCGCACCGGAGCCGTGCGCGGTACCGGCGCCACCGGACTCGCCGGCGCTCCCGGCACCACTGGCGTCACTGGCACTGCTGGCGTTACTGGCACTGCCGGCACTGGTACTCATCACGCACCGCCCCCGATCAGCTCGGCACATTTCTCGCCGACCATGAGCACCCCGATCATCGGGTTCACGGCGGGCATGGTCGGGAAGACGGACGCGTCGGCGACCCGGAGACCGTCGAGTCCGCGCACCCTGAGTTCGGGGTCCACCACCGCGTCGGAGTCCGCGGCCGCCCCCATCCGGCAGGTGCCCGCCGGGTGGTACACGGTGTGCGCGACCTGGCGCGCGTACGCGCTCAGCTCCTCGTCGTCCGTGACCTCCGGACCGGGGCACACCTCGCGCTTGAGCCAGCCGGCGAGCGGCTCGGTCGCGGCGATCTCACGGGCGATCCGGATCCCGTCGACGAGGGTGCGGCCGTCGTAGTCGTCCTCGTCCGTGAAGTAGCGGAAGTCGAGGGCGGGTTTGACCGCCGGGTCGGCGCTCGTCAGATAGAGCCGCCCGCGGCTGCGCGGCTTGGGGATGTTCGGCGTCATCGAGACGCCGTGCGCGGGGCGTTCGTACCCGATCCGCTCCGGGTTGTCGGTGAACGGGACCTGGTAGAAGTGGAACATCAGGTCGGGGCCCGCGTGTCCGGGGTCGCGGCGCACGAAGAGGCCCGCGTCGGAGTCCATCGCGGAGTTCTCGGGGATGGGACCGTCCGTCTCCCACACGATCACCGACTCGGGATGGTCGAGCAGGTTCTCGCCCACGCCAGGCAGGTCGTGGGCGACGGGTATGCCGAGCGCCTCCAGGTCGGCGGCGGGTCCGATGCCGGAGTGCAGCAGCAGCCGCGGCGAGTCCACGGCGCCCGCGCACAGCACGACCTCGCGCTTCGCCCGTACGAGGATCTCCTCGCCGTCCTTGGTGCGCACGTGCACGCCCGTCGCGCGGGTCCCGGCCAGCTCCAGCCGGTGCGCCCAGGTCTCCAGCATCAGCGTGAGGTTGGGCCGTTCGTCCATCACCGGGTGCAGATAGGCGACGGACGCGCTGGACCGCTTGTTGTTCTCGGGGTGGTAGGCGAGATCGAAGAAGCCCGCGCCCTCGGTGAACGGCTGCTTGTTGAAGCCCTCGACGCGGGGGACGCCCAGCGCGGACCGGGCGGCGTCCACGAAGTCGCGGGCGATGGCGTTCCGGTCCTTCTCGTCGACCGGGACGATGTTGTTGAGGAGCCGCGCGAAGTACGCCTCCATCGGCACCGCGCCCCAGCCCTCGGCGCCCGCCGCCTCCCACTCGTCCCAGTCGGAGGGCAGCGGCTTGAACGCGATGAGCGTGTTGTGCGAGGAGCAGCCGCCCAGCACCCGGGCACGGCTGTGCCGGATGTGCGAGTTGCCGCGGGGCTGTTCGGTGGTCGGGTAGTCGTAGTCGAGCTCACCCCCGAGCAGGCCCATCCAGCGGCGCAGGGTGAGGACGTCCTCACGGCCGACGTCGCTGGGACCGCCCTCGACGACGGCGACGGTGACGTCCGGGTTCTCGGTGAGCCTGGAGGCGATCACGGAGCCGGCCGTCCCGCCTCCGATGACGACGTAGTCGTACGTGTTCTCGTGCATGTGGTCGTGCTCCAAGGTGCTGTGTGCGGTGGGGGGTGCTTCGGCGGGTCAGCCCGCGAACCAGCGGACCGGCCTGGGCGCGAGGTTCTGGTAGACGTGCTTCGTCTCGCGGTACTCGGCGAGGCCCGCCGGGCCCAGTTCGCGCCCCACACCGCTCCTGCCGAAGCCGCCCCACTCCGCCTGCGGGAGGTAGGGGTGGAAGTCGTTGATCCAGACGGTGCCGTGCCGCAGCCGTCCGGCGACCCGGCGGGCGCGGCCCGCGTCGGTGGTCCACACGGCCCCCGCGAGCCCGTACTCGGTGTCGTTGGCGAGCGCGACGGCCTCCTCCTCGGTGCGGAAGGTCTCCACCGTCAGGACGGGCCCGAAGACCTCCTCACGGACCACCTTCATCCCGCGGTGGCACTGGTCGAGGACGGTCGGCTCGTAGAAGTAGCCGGTGGCGGGCCTGCCGTCGGACGGTTCGGGACGCTGCCCGCCGGCCCGCAGCACGGCCCCCTCCGCCAGCGCGGAGGCGACGTACGCCTCGGTCTTCTCCCGCTGCTGCTCGGAGACGAGCGGGCCGCACTCGACACCTTCCTCGGTGCCACGTCCCAGCCTGATCCGCCCGGCCCGGCGGGCGAGTTCGGCGACGAAGCGCTCACGCACCGACTCTTCGACGATGAGGCGGGAGCCCGCCGAGCAGACCTGGCCGCTGTGGATGAAGGCGGCGTTGAGCGCCTGGTCGACGGCGGTGTCGAAGTCCTCGTCCGTCGCGCAGGCGTCCGCGAAGACGACGTTGGGGTTCTTGCCGCCGAGTTCGAGGGCGACCTTCTTGACGGTGTCGGCCGCGGCCCTGGCCACCTTCGCCCCGCTGACCAGGCCACCGGTGAAGGAGACGAGGTCGACGTCCGGGTGCTCGGCGAGCCGCGCGCCGACCGTGTGTCCGGGCCCGGTGACGAGATTGGCGACCCCGGCGGGCAGACCGGCCTCGACGAGCAGCCGCAGCAGCGCGACCGTGGTCAGCGGCGTGATCTCACTCGGCTTGAGCACGAAGGTGTTCCCGGCGGCCAGCGCCGGTGCGACCTTCCAACTGGCCTGCAGCAGCGGATAGTTCCAGGGGGTGATGAGCGCGCAGACACCCACCGGCTCGTGCACGACGACACTGTGGACGTCCTTCGACCCGGCGTCGACGACCCGGCCGCCGCCCTCCCCCACGACCAGATCGGCGAAGTACCGGAAGGCGTCCGCGACACAGTCGATGTCGACGCGCCCCTCCTCGACCGTCTTGCCCGCGTCCCGGCTCTCCAGCAGCCCGAGCTCCTCGCGGTCGCGGACCAGGAGGTCGGCGACCCGGCGCAGCAGCGCGGCCCGCTCGGCGACGGGGGTGTGCGGCCACGGACCCCCGTCGAAGGCTGCGCGGGCGGCCGCCACGGCCGCGTCGGTGTCCCTCTCGTCACCCTCCGCGACCACGGCGAACGGCTTGGCATCGGCGGGATCGAGGATCTCGCGGGTCGCGCGGGACGCGGCCGCGCGCCACTCCCCGCCCACATGGAGCGTCTGTTCTGCCTGCTGAGCCTGGTGTCCGGCCATGGTCGGTGCTGCCTTCCGTTCCTGATCCATTCCCCTGTGTCACAGACGTGTCACTCTCGGGGACCGTGAGCGCATGCCCCCCGACCCGGGATGCATGCACGATCGGTGACCGGAAGTGCGCCGTGTCACTGAAAAATCGACAGAAAGACCACCAGACGGGACAAGGTCCGGAGCGGAAGGGCCGCCCGGACGCGGCGCGGCCGCCCCCGTCCCCACGGACGGGGGTGTCGGCGAGGCCGGGCTCCCGGGCCGCTCACCGGACGGCGATCACTCGCCGGGGCCGCTCACCGGGCCACGACCGCCCGGCCGGGCCGCTCACCGGACGGGAAGCGGCTCCGGGCTCGCCGGAGCCGCCGCGGTTCCGGCCGGGACCTCGGTTCAGCAGGCGCCGGCCAGGCAGAAGGAGGTCACCGCGGCCTCCTGGATCTGCCGCTGCTCGGGCCACGACCCGGCAGGTCCCGAGGTGAGGACGACGTACAGCTGACCGCCGCCTGCCGGGATGACCCGGTCCAGCGTGCGCACGTCGACCCCCCACTTCCGGCTGGGGTGGGAGTAGTCCAGCTCGGCGGCCTCGCCCCGGGCGTCGGGCACGGAGGTGAGGCTGTTGCGGTGGTAGCCGGGCACCTGTTTCCTGAGGTCCTTCTCGGCCGCCGTGAGCGTGCCGCGCGGGGTGGGGGCGTCCTCACTGACCCGGAAGACCTGCAGATAGCGGGGACCTCCGCCGGATTCCCGGAAGAAGTAGATCGTGACGCCGTTCTTGCCGCCCTGCGTCTCCGCCTGCCAGCCGTCCGGTACGGCCGTGCCGAACTCCGCGTTGGACACCCGGTGGTATCCGGTGGGGAGGGCGCTCACCGACGGGGACGCGGAGGTGGCGTCCAGGCTCGGCGCGGGGGTCGGGCCGGAGAGGGACGTGTCCTGGGCGCTCGGACCCGTGGGCGCGGTGGACACCTTGGTACGGGCGTCGTCCTTGTGCGTGCCGCCGCCGTCCCGGCTCCACACGTACCAGCCGCCGAACCCCGCGGCCCCGCCGACCAGGAGGGCCACGGTCAGCACCGCCACCACCCGCCGCACCGAGGGCCGCGAGCCGGGTCCCGGGGCGGGAAGCGGCACGGGCGTCGCGTAGCCCGGGTAGTACGGGGCGGGGCCGGGGTGGAGAACGGGGGCCGGGTACGCGCTCGGCTGACCGGCGCCCGGATCGTGGGCGGCGGCGGGGGCCGAGCCGGAGCCTCGGCCGGGACCGGAGTCCACCGCGGACCCGGCCCCGCCGGGACCGGCATCGGCGGGGCCGGCCTCGCCGGTGGAACCGGCGCCCGCTCCGGCGTCGGCAGCGGGGCCTTCGCCCGGCCCCTGACCGGGCGGGGTGGCGGGGGCGGGGGCGGGCGCGGGGCCCGGCGGGTGGACCGGCTCGAACCCCGGGCGCGGCGGAGGCGGCGGGGTGTAGCGGCCCGGCGGCGCGCCGCCCGTGTCCCAGCTCTGCGTCTCGGCGTTCCAGTGGACCTCGTCCCTGCCCGCCACGGTCAGTTCCCCAGCAGCGCGGAGACGGACTCGGCCACCGCGCCCGCCGAGGCCAGCAGCCCGGTCAGCGCTCCGGCGTCCGTGAGGGCCTGCCGGAGCCGGGTGAGCCGGCTCTGCCCCGCCCGGCCCGACTCCTCGATCTCGGCCTGGGCCACGGCGAGTTCACGCTCCAGCCCGGCCGTCTGACTGCTGGCGACCAGCCGCCCCAGGTCGGCGCGGAGTTCACGCACCTGGCGCAGCAACTCCTCGTGTGCCTGGTCGCGTTCCGGCGCTCCGGCGCCCGGCTGATTGACGACGTTGTTCCCGTCGCCGATCGCGAAGGCCCCGCTGACACCGCTGATGTGGATGGATCCTCTTCCGGCGGCCTGCTCGTCAGCCATTGCCGTCCCCTCCCGCCCCGTTCGACGTGCTCGGTGTGCTCGGTGTGCTCGGTGTGCTCGGTGTGCTCGGTGCGTTCGACGCGTCCGGTGTGCCGGGCGCGCCCGACGGACCCGCCGGATCCGGCGCCCGGTTCGTGACGACGTTGTTGTCCCCCACGGCGAACGCCCCCCGCGCGTTCTCGATCAGGGTGCTGCCGCCGCTCACGTTGACGACCTTCTGCGCGAACTCGTCCGTCCGGTAGCCCGAGTCCTTCAGTACCTGGCGCACGCCCTGCGCGACCCGGTCCTGGACCGACTTGAGATAGCGGGCGACGTCCATGTCCTGGAAGAGCGAGACGGCCTCCCCCGAGCCCAGCTCGCGCACCGACCGCGCGGGTCCGTCCGGCATCGCCGCGCCGTAGCCGGCGGTGAGGATCCGCCAGCTCAGCGCCACTCCCCGGGCCACCGTCACGACGGCCAGGGGCGCCGAGCGAGGGGTGCGCACGAGCGCCCACACCGCCTTGCCCAGGGGGCTGTTGTGACGGTGCTGGTGGGCGACGCGGTCCGCGTTCTCGAAGTCGGCGCGGACCGGCAGCAGGACGTGCGGGGCGATCTCCAGCATCAGCATGCCGCCCTGGGTGTGGACCCGGACGAAGACGGTGGTGACGACCTCCTCCTCCCAGCCCCCCACCCGCACCCGCAGGAAGTGCCGGCGGGTCTCCCCGCCCTCCTCGACCGACTCGGCGCTGTGCGCGACGAACGCGTCCTGGTGGTACGGCGCGAGATCCCGGCGCGGCAGCCCCGCCACCGGCAGGAACACGCACTCGTCGATCTCCAGGCGGCGCAGCCGGTCCCGGACCGCGCCCCCGGCGTGCGGCGAGGGCAGCCGCAACCGCGCCAGCAGCTCGTGGATCCGGTCGAGGATCACCCGGTTGTTGATGGGCAGCGGCGGCGTCTCGCGCGCCGGGTCCGGCCGCAGTTCGACGGCGAGGCTCCAGGTGTCGTACGCCCGCCCGGCACCGCAGAAGGGGTGTGCCGCGTGGTACATCACCAGGGGTGAGTGCTGCTCGACGCGGATGCGCTGCCGCAGCCGCTGGAACCGTCGCCCCTCGGCGAGTTCGGCGGGGTCGGCGGCCATGTCGCCGAAGCGGGCCGGGTGCAGCTCGTGCGCCAGCGCCCGCGCGAACTGACCGCGCTGCAGGGCGACGCACACCGCGACGAGCGCCAGGACGAGCAGCGCGCACCAGGCGTTGACCGGCCGGATGTGCACCCCGCCGTTCTCGAAGAGCGCCGTCACCAGCGGGGTCGGGAGGATGAGGTCGAAGAACTCGTACAGCTCCTGCTGGTCCACGGAACCAAAGGCCGCGCGCACCGTCGTGATCGAGGCGTAGACCATGAGGATCCGCCCCGTCCACCGCACCCACCACGCGGGGAACCGCCGGTACCACGGGGGACGTTCCTGCGACCCCCGGATCCAGGTGGCGGCGGCGAGGGACAGACACGGGAACAGGAGCGCGATCAGCAGATAGCCGGAGAGCGGGAGACCCACCACCCACAGTCCCAGGATCAGGGCCGCCCAGCCCAGCTCGATCCGGCGTGCGCGCAGCGCGTGGGCCAGGACGCGTGCCGCGTCGTGTCCGAGCGAGGGGGCCGCGAGCCGCTCCTCGTGGACGTACAGCTCTTCGATCACCGCGTCGCGGTAGCCCGCGTCCAGATAGGCGCCCGCGCAGAGCAGCCGGGTCGCCTCGCTCGCCCCGGGCGGCACACCCGGTTCACCGGGCACCACGGTCCGTGGCGGCCGAGGCTGCTGAGGTAACTGGAATGTCTGCGTCAACGCTGCTCCCCCGAGGCGTGAACTGCCGTGTTACGCACACGCGTTGGTGTGTCCGGCGTCACAGCATAGGGGGCGCGCGTCCGCGCCGCCGCATTTATCGCACACGACGGCGCAGGCCCCGCCCGGGAGTTCCGGACGGGGCCTGCGTCGGGTACGCCGAGGTACGGCGGGGTACGGGGCTCAGATGAGGCCGAGACCGCGGACCGCGTCGCGCTCCTCCTCGAGCTCCTTGACGGAGGCGTCGATACGGGCGCGGGAGAACTCGTTGATGTCCAGGCCCTGGACGATCTCGTACTGCCCGTCCTTGGTGGTGACGGGGAAGGAGGAGATGAGCCCCTCCGGGACGCCGTACGAACCGTCGGACGGGATGCCCATCGAGGTCCAGTCGCCGTCCGCGGTGCCGTTGACCCAGGTGTGCACGTGGTCGATGGCGGCGTTGGCGGCGGAGGCCGCGGAGGAGGCGCCACGGGCCTCGATGATCGCGGCACCGCGCTTGGCGACGGTCGGGATGAAGTCCTCGGCGAGCCACTTCTCGTCGCTCACGACCTCGGCGGCGTTCTTGCCGGCGACCGTGGCGTGGAAGATGTCCGGGTACTGGGTGGCGGAGTGGTTGCCCCAGATGGTGAGGCGCTTGATGTCCGCGACCGTCGAGCCGGTCTTCTTCGCGAGCTGGGTCAGCGCGCGGTTGTGGTCGAGGCGGGTCATCGCGGTGAAGCGCTCGGCCGGTACGTCCGGGGCGGCGGCCTGGGCGATGAGGGCGTTGGTGTTGGCCGGGTTGCCGACGACGAGGACCTTGATGTCGTCCGCGGCGTGGTCGTTGATGGCCTTGCCCTGCGGCTTGAAGATGCCGCCGTTGGCGGACAGCAGGTCGCCGCGCTCCATGCCCTTGGTGCGGGGGCGGGCGCCGACGAGCAGGGCGACGTTCGTGCCGTCGAAGGCCACGGACGGGTCGTCCGTGATGTCGATCCCCGCGAGGAGCGGGAAGGCGCAGTCGTCGAGCTCCATGGCGGTGCCCTCGGCGGCCTTCAGCGCGGGCGTGATCTCCAGGAGGCGCAGCTTGACCGGCACGTCCGCGCCGAGCAGCTGGCCGGAGGCGATGCGGAAGAGCAGGGCGTAACCGATCTGGCCGGCCGCGCCGGTGACGGTGACGTTCACGGGAGTGCGGGTCATGGCGTTCTCCGTATGACAGCTGGCGGTGGGGCGTCCCTGCCCCGGGGTGCAGGATCGTCCCCTGCGTCCACCGCAATGATCGATCAAAGGTGCCGATGATCGATCTCTCGGCGTCAAGAGAGATCCGCCGTCAGGCTATCGCGCATCCGACACCCCCGACGGCCGGGTCCCGTGTGGCCCACCCCACAGAGATGTCCGGGGGCCCGAACGGGCGGCCGCTCACCCCGGAGGGCGGCGGCCGCCGAGGGGTGCCGGGTTCTTGTCCGGGGCGGGGGTACGTCCCGTTCCTCCCGGACGTCGCCGGATCCCGTGGGGGTCGTCTGTCCGCCTGCCCCGCCGCGGGGCGTTCATTCCCCCGAATCCCCGCCCCTGTTCCGGGGGCTCCGCCCCCAGACCCCCGTATCGGCCCGAAGGGCTCGTCCTCAAGTGCCGGACGGGCTGACATACCCAGCCCGTCCGGCACTTGAGGACGAGCCCTTCGGGCGAAGGCGGGGGTCCAGGGGGCGCAGCGCCCCTGGCGGGGGGTCCGGGGACAGAGCCCCCGGGGACGGGACGGGTAAGGGCGGCGGGGGCGAGCACACCCGCGCGTCACCTCACCGTGTGCACCCCCGCTGCCCCGACCCCAACGTCACACACGCCTTCGCCCCCGCACCGTCCCCGACGGCGACCATCGGCGTGTACGCGTCGGTGTCGTCCCCCTTCACTCCCGCCCGCTGATCCGCGGCCCCCGCCGACACCACGACCGAGTCCCCGGCCACGGCCCGCGTGATGCGGGCCCACGCGGCCCCGCAGGTCCCGCTGTAGCGGACCTCGACCAGCGTCGTACCGACCGTGATGCTGGTGGGAGTGGTCGCCGACCGCCCCCCGCAGCCCGTCTTCTCCGGGTCCTTGCCCGTGCAGTCCTCGCCGCCGCACTTCACCCCGGCCGGCAGGTCGGGACGGACGGAGGCGGACCCCTTCGCCGCCTCGGGCGTGGCCCGTTTCCTCTGGTCACCGCCGCCGCCCAGCAGGAGAACGGCCGCGGCCGCGACGACGAGCACACCCCCGACACCCGCGAGCAACGTCGTCAGCCGCCGCCGGCGCCGCACGCCCGCATCGGGCACCCCGGCGGCCGGCCGGGCATCCCCCGCCGGGCTCCCCGCCGAACCGCCCGCCCCGCTCCCCTCGGCCGGGGCCGGCCGCGCCGGCCCGGTCGCCGCGGGCCCGGTCGCCGCGGGCCCGGCCGTCACCGCCCCGAACCGTCCCGCGCCACCGGACGACGGCGTGGCGGCGGTCCCCCGGCCGCCACCGCGCCGCGAAGCCCCTCCGGAGGGAGAGCCCGGCGACGACGCCACGGACGCCCCGGACCCCGAGTCCTCGACGTCCGCCGCGGTCGGCTGCCGCGGAACCGACGGCACCCCTCCCGCGGTCCCGGCCGCCCCTGGCGTCGCGGTCGCGCCGCGGCCCCCGCGGCCCCGTCCGCGGTCGCTCCCGTTCACCGGCGGCGGCCCGAACTCCCCGAGCGCGGCCCGCGCCTGGGAGATCCGGATCGCCTCCATGGTCATGTCGTGGCGCATCTCCGAACGGCTCCAGGCACGTTCGGCGAGCTCCCACATGGTGGCCAGATGGACGGGACTGGTCCCGGTCACCTCGGCCAGTGCGACGACCGCGCCCTTGGGCGCCAGCAGCCGTCCGTTGAGATACCGCTCCCAGGACGTCCTGCTGTAGCCCGTGCGGTCGGCCACGGCGGCGACGCCGAGCCCGCTCCGGTCGACCAGCCGGCGCAGTTGAACCGCGAACTCCTTGACCTGCGGATCGAGTTCATCCGGCAAGGCCTTCCAACGAGGCATTGCTCTTCCCCCCTGCTTCCTTCCCCCGGTGCGTGTCCGGCTCTCCGCCACGCGGCCCCCGGCCCCGGGCTTCCCCGAACGCGCGTCGGGTGCGGGCGAGGGAGCGAACCGCCGCCCGCCGGATCGTCGTTCGGGTCACCCACAGGGATGCGTCCGGCCGGGACCCCGGTTTCCCGGGACGGGGGCGCACGGAGGCGTCCGGGCCGGGGCACGCACTGCTCGCGCGCCCTTCGAGCCGGGGTCCCAGTGTCCCATTTCCCCCGCGCCGGACAAACGGACTGGCGACCTCCGCACGGATGTGCTTACGGCCGCCGCACCGGCCCCGCGGGGCGGCCCCGGACGCGCGCGCCGGCAGGACGACCTGGCCGGACGCGACAGGCCCCGGCCTCCCGCCCCCGGCCGCCTCCCCGGGGCCCCGCTGGGCCGTCGCCCGGGCGGGAACGTATGTCCCCACCCCGTCACCGGCCGGTGGAGCCCCCGGGTCATCCCAGGGCGACGGCCCCCGCGACAGCGGCGAGGAGGAGCGCGAGGACGAGCAGGGCCGCGCAGAGGAGGAGACGTCCCGAGCGCGGACCGGACGGGGGTTCCTCGTCGAGCAGGTCCCACCAGGGAAGCGTGGGCGCCTCCTCGTACCCGCCCGCGCCGCGCGGCGCCGCCCCGTGTCCGGCGCGCGCGCCGTGCGCGTCGGCGGCTCCGTCAGCGGCGGGGCCGCCCACCGGAAGACGTGGGGGCGCGGGCTCGCGGGGCCAGACCCGGACCGCCAACTCCCAGCGCACCCCGAAGCGTTCGGCGTCGACGCCGGTGAGCCCCGCGACCCGGCACAGGGCCGCGACCGCCTGCCGGGGCGGCGGCTGGGTCGCGTTGAGATAGCGCTGCCAGGACGACTTGCTGTACGCGGTGCGCGCGCCCAGCGCGGCCAGGCTCAGTCCGGTGCCGTCCTTGAGGAGGCGCAACTGTTCGACGAAGTGCCGTACCTCCGCGGGAAGTTCGTCCGGCAGTGGCTGCCAGGCACCCATCGCTCACCCACCTCCCGCGGCGTCCGGGAGGCGTTCACCCGCCTCCTCCGGTCCCTGTGAGCGAGGGACGGCGGCGGGCGGGGGGACGGTTCCCGTCACACGGCGCGGACACGGTGGCGGAACGGTCACTTCCGTGCCACAGCCCACCGCCCGCTGTTGTCCGGGCCGCTCCCGTGCAGAAGGGTTGTCCCCGGGCCGCGGCCCGTCCTTGCTCGGGGGAGAGGACGGGTCGCGGCGCCGTACGCGGACGGCGCGGGATCCTCAGCGGACCGTGAAGTGCAGCGTGTCGTCCAGGAACGGGATCACCAGCCACGGACTGGGCTGTGCCATCAGCGCGAGCAGCACGATGGCGAGGCCCAGCACGCCGTACGTGACCATGTCGGTGAAGCGGGAACGGACCGCGAGCATGCCCACGTCGGGCAGCATCCAGCGCATCACGGCACCGGCCAGCAGCGCGGCGCCGATCAGGATCGTGCCGAACCGGAACGCGTCCAGCGCGACCAGCAGCAGGCCCAGTCCGACGGCCGCCAGCACGGCCAGGATGGGCCATTGGCGGGCCGGGGCCGGGGCGTCGCCCGAGGCGGCCCGGCCGCCCCCCTCGGGCCGTGCGGTGTCCCTGGTGAACAGCGGGAAGCGGCGGGTGGTACGCCGTGGCCGCCCCTCGGCGTCCGGGGCGCTCACCGCGTCGACCGTGACGGGGTCGTCGATCCCGTCCCCGGCACCGGCCTCCCCGCCACCGGAGACGGCACCGGCCTCCGCGCCGGCCGCGTCGGTGTCGTCCGCGGGTCCGGCGCCCTCCGGGACCTCGCCCCCGGACCGTACGGCCTCCTCGGTCTCCGCCCCGGCCTCCCGCACGGCCGCGCCGGACGTCCGCACCCGGAGGGCCGGCTCACGTCCGCCCGCGGCGGACTTCGCCACGGCGGAGGCCGATGCGCCTCCGCCCGTCACCGACTCCCGTCCGTCCGTCGCGGATTCCCCTACGGCGGAGGCCGGTTCCCGCCCGTTCACCGCGGGGTCGGCCTTGCCCGCCGTGTCCGAGGTGTCCGAGCCGCGCTCAGCCGACACTGCGCTCCGCCGCTTCCACCACGTTGACGAGCAGCTGGGCACGGGTCATCGGGCCGACGCCGCCCGGGTTCGGGGAGATCCACGCCGCGACCTCGGCGACATCCGGGTGGACATCGCCGACGATCTTGCCCTCGGCGCTGCGCGAGACGCCGACGTCGAGGACGGCGGCGCCCGGCTTCACGTCCTCGGCGCGGACGAGGTGCGCGGAGCCGGCCGCGGCGATGATGATGTCGGCGCGCTTCAGGTGCGCGGACAGGTCCCGGGTACCGGTGTGGCACTGGGTCACCGTCGCGTTCTCGCTGCGCCGCGTCAGCAGCAGCGGCATCGGCCGGCCGATGGTCACCCCGCGGCCGACGACCACGACCTCCGCGCCCTTGATCTCCACGCCGTACCGGCGCAGGAGGGTGAGGACACCGTTCGGGGTGCAGGGCAGCGGGGCCGGCTCGTTCAGCACCAGGCGGCCGAGGTTCATCGGGTGCAGTCCGTCCGCGTCCTTGTCCGGGTCCATCAGTTCCAGGATGCGGTTCTCGTCGATGCCCTTGGGAAGCGGGAGCTGAACGATGTAGCCGGTGCAGGAGGGGTCCTCGTTGAGTTCCCGCACCACCGCCTCGATCTCCTCCTGCGTGGCGGTCGCGGGCAGTTCACGCTGGATGGAGGCGATGCCCACCTGCGCGCAGTCGCGGTGCTTGCCCGCGACGTACTTCTGGCTTCCGGGGTCGTCGCCCACCAGGACGGTCCCCAGGCCGGGCGTGACGCCCTTCTCCTTCAGGGCCGCCACGCGGACGGTCAGATCGGACTTGATCGCGGCTGCGGTGGCCTTGCCATCGAGAATCTGGGCGGTCATGGACCCATCCTCGCGGATGACCCGCTCCCGGTACCAATCCGGGCGCCTCCCGCCCGCTCCCGTCTCCCTCGATCACGCCGTGATCAGCGATGTTGCACTTGCGCAACACATGCACAACGCAACCGGAAGCGCTCTGGACAAATTGACCGGGCATTGAGAACCATGAACGACACAGTGCCGCGGGCAGTACCGGGGGGAACCGACCGCTCTGCAGAACTCTCCTCCGCACCGTGCCGCGCCTCGTCCCCGCACCAGGCAACGGAGGAACACCCGCCATGAGTTTCGGCGACCCGAACAACCCGTACGGTCCCCCGCAGGGTCAGCCGTCCGGTCATCCGCCCCAGGGCCAGCCCGGTTACGGCTACCCCCAGGGCGCCCCTCAACAGCCCGGCTACGGCTACCCGCAGGCCCCGCCCGTCCAGCAGTCGCCGTACGGCGGATATCCCGGCGGCCCGATGGTGATGCCCAGCGGGGTGAAGTCCGCGCGGGTGATGCTGTTCGTCATCGGCGGTCTCCAGGTCTTGGGCGCCATCCTGATCGGACTCTCCGCGGTGGCCGTCGCTGCCGCGAAGAACAACGCGGAGCTCAAGGACGACGTCCGGTTCCAGCAGCTCGCCGACTACTCGGCGGGCGCCCTGTGGGCCGTGACCGTCGCCGTGCTGGCCTGGGGTGTCCTCGCGATCTGGCTCGGCGTGAAGTGCGCGAACGGCGGCAACGGCGTACGCATCACGGCGATGGTGTTCGGCATCCTGACGGCGATCCTCGGCATCTACCCGTTCGTCGTCATCGGCCTGGCGCACACCGTGCTCGCCATCCTCATCGCGGTGTTCGTCGGCAAGTCCGACGGCGAGGCCTGGTTCGGCCGGCCCAAGTACTGAGCCCCGCGCGACGCGTGGCGGCCGCGGGTCCGGCCGGTTGCGCCGCTCCGACGACATGACGGCGGCTTCCGGTCCCCCTCCGGGAGGGGGACGGAAACCGCCGTCGGGACCCGCGGCCGGGGACCGGCGTCCGGCCCGGTCCCCAGGGGAACTCCTCAGTGGAAGAAGTGACGCGTCCCCGTGAAGTACATCGTGATGCCGGCCTTCTTCGCGGCCTCGACCACCAGCTCGTCACGGACCGAACCACCCGGCTGGACCACGGCCCTGACACCCGCCTCGGCGAGGATCTCCAGGCCGTCGGGGAACGGGAAGAACGCGTCCGAGGCGGCGTACGCACCACGGGCCCGCTCGGCGCCCGCCCGCTCGACCGCGAGCTTCGCGGAGTCGACGCGGTTGACCTGACCCATGCCGACGCCGACCGAGGCGCCGTCCTTGGCGAGCAGGATCGCGTTGGACTTCACCGCGCGGCAGGCCCGCCAGGCGAAGGCCAGTTCGTCCAGCTCGCCCTGGCCGAGCGCGTCGCCGGTGGCCAGGGTCCAGCTCGCCGGGTTGTCGCCGTCGGCCTGGAGCCGGTCGGTGACCTGGAGCAGCGCGCCACCGTCGATCTGCTTGACCTCGACCGGGTTCGCGGGCGCCCGGTGCGCGCGCAGGACCCGGATGTTCTTCTTCTTGGTGAGGGCTTCGAGCGCGCCGTCCTCGTACTCCGGCGCCACGATGACCTCGGTGAAGATGTCCGCGACCTGCTCAGCCATCTCCTTCGTCACCGGCCGGTTGACCGCGATCACGCCGCCGAACGCGGACAGCGGGTCGCAGGCGTGCGCCTTGCGGTGCGCCTCGGCGACGTTCGCGGCGACCGCGATACCGCACGGGTTGGCGTGCTTGATGATCGCGACGCAGGGGTCCTCGTGGTCGTACGCGGCACGGCGCGCGGCGTCCGTGTCCGTGTAGTTGTTGTACGACATCTCCTTGCCGTGCAGCTGCTCGGCCTCGGCGAGACCACCGGTGCCGTCGACGTACAGCGCGGCCCCCTGGTGCGGGTTCTCCCCGTAGCGCAGGGTGTTCTTCCGCTCGTAGGTGTGCCCGAGGAAATCGGGGAAGCCGCTGGTGTCGGCGGCGGCGTACTCGTCGGCGAACCAGGAGGCGACGGCGACGTCGTACGAGGCGGTGTGCTGGAAGGCCTCTGCCGCCAGCCGCTTGCGGGCGGTGAGGTCGAAGCCGCCCTCCTCGACGGCGGCCAGGACGGCGGCGTACCGGTCCGGGCTGGTGACGACGGCGACGGACGGGTGGTTCTTGGCGGCCGCCCGCACCATCGAGGGGCCGCCGATGTCGATCTGCTCGACGCACTCGTCGGGCGTCGCGCCCGAGGCGACCGTCTCACGGAACGGGTACAGGTTCACCACGACGAGGTCGAACGGCTCGACGCCGAGCTCGGCGAGCTGCTCGCGGTGGCTCTCGAGCCGCAGGTCGGCGAGGATGCCCGCGTGGACCCTGGGGTGCAGCGTCTTGACGCGGCCGTCGAGGCACTCCGGGAAGCCGGTGAGTTCCTCGACCTTGGTGACGGGGACACCCGACGCGGCGATGCGGGCGGCGGTGGAGCCGGTGGACACCAGCTCGACACCGGCCGCGTGCAGCCCGCGCGCGAGCTCTTCGAGCCCGGTCTTGTCGTAGACACTGACGAGCGCGCGCCGGACGGCCCGCCTGGTGCCCGCGGTGCCCTCGGCCGTGACTGTGCTGTCGGCGGTCACTGGATAACTACCTTTCGTCCCTCAATGCGATAGCCGTTGCGGGCGAGCCGCCCCACGACATCGACGAGCAGTTCTCGCTCGACTTCCTTGATGCGCTCGTGCAGAGCGCTCTCGTCGTCCTCGTCCCGGACCTCGACCACGCCCTGGGCGATGATCGGCCCGGTGTCGACGCCGTCGTCGACGAAGTGGACGGTGCACCCGGTGACCTTCGCGCCGTACGCGAGCGCGTCGCGCACGCCGTGGGCCCCCGGGAAACTCGGCAGCAGGGCGGGGTGCGTGTTGACGATCCGCCCGCCGAACCTGGCCAGGAACCGCTTCCCCACGATCTTCATGAACCCGGCGGAGACCACGAGGTCGGGCTCATGGGCGGCGACCGCCTCGGTGAGCGCCGCGTCCCACTCGTCCCGGGTGCCGTAGTCCTTCACCCGCCGGACGAAGGTGGGCAGCTCCGCCCGCTCGCCGCGCGCGAGCCCCTCGATGCCGTCACGGTCGGCGCCGACCGCCACGACCCGGGCCCCGTAGCCCTCGGGGCCGGCCTCCGCCACGGCGTCCAGCAGTGCCTGCAGATTCGTGCCTGATCCGGAGACCAGCACGACGAGGCGCTTGGCCTTGGCCACGACGGGGCCCTTTCTCGGGGGAGCGTTTGTACGGTCGTACGAATGCTTCGCGCCCCGGGATACGGGGAAGTCTACGAACCGGCCGACCGTCAGCAACGATACCGGCACACCGGGCAGCCCCCACGGGACGGGGGCGTGGCCGGAAGGTAGCGTCTGGGGAGGAACCTCCCGGGAACACCGTTCGGCACGGGGAACGCCCCGTGTCCGCGGGACGTTGACCAGGGACGGACAGGAACATCCGGGGCACGCCCCGGGGACCGACGTCCGGGGCACGGCCCCGGGCGTGAGCCCCCGGGTACGAGTCATGGACAGGAAACCCGGGGTGCGCGTAGCGAGCACGATGCCGTGCGGACACGCCGCCCGCCAGAACCACCAAGGGGAAGACGCACACCTGATGCCGGACCGCAGTCTCCGACTCCCTCCGCTCCTGCTGCGCGAGCGGCGCCCTTCGCCCACCCCGCCGCAGGAGAACGGGGACGCGCCCTCGGGCAGGGGCGGCTCCTCGGGCGGGCGCGGCTCCTCGGGCTCCGGCGGCTCGTCGGACGGGAGCGGCCCGGGGTCCGGCCCCGACTCCGACGACCACAACCCGTTCGCGCCCCCGCCGGAGGGCACACCCGACCGGCCGTGGCAGCCCAGACGGCCCGCCGGCGGACAGGGCCCGGACGAGAACGGCGGCTCGGGGCAGCACTCCCCGTGGGGCAGTCAGTGGAGCGACCGGCAGCCAGGCCGTTCGTCGGGCGGCGGCTTCGGCGAGCGGCCCGGCGCCCCACAGGGCCAGGGCGGCCCGGAGGGACCCGGCGGCGGTCCCGGCTCGGGAATGCGCTGGGACCCGACGGACCCCGCCCAGCGCCGGGCGCGCTACGCGCTGCTCTCCGGCATGTGGGCCTTCTTCTTCGCCCTGTTCAGCTGGCCGTACGTGGCCCTGCTGCTCGGCGCGCTCGCGCTGTACTGGGGTGTCAGCGCCCTGCGCGCGAAGCCGCGCAAGCCCGCCCCGGACGCACCCGCGGCGCCCGAGCCGAGCGGCCGCCCGCAGACGACGGCGGCCGTCAGCGGTCTCGTCACCGCGTCCCTCGCCATCCTCATGGTCGCCGCGACGTTCTCCGCGCAGCTCGTCTACAGCGACTACTACTCCTGCACGCACGACGCGCTCACCAACGCGGCGAAGCAGTCCTGCAACGAGCTTCTGCCGAAGGATCTGCGGGGGCTGCTGGGGACGCAGAACTGAGGGGAACCGTCCTGACGCGGGCCCGCACCACCAGCCCGTCCGCGACCTGTGAGCGGGGGCGCGCATGATCAGCCCGTCCGGCGCTTGAGGACGAGCTTCGGGCGACGGCGGGGGTCCAGGGGCGGCGCCCCGACCGGAACCATGCTGGCGCAGGCGCACATCTCCAGCCCGTCCGGCGTTTGAGGACGAGCCCTTCGGGCGACGGCGGGGGTCCAGGGGGCGCAGCGCCCCTGAGTGGGGGTCTGGTGGCGGAGCCCCCAGGTACGGGATGGGTCGGGTAGGGGCGGCGGGGGCGAGAACACCCGCGCGTCACCTCACTCCGGATCCACCTCCCCCGCATCCCCCGACGCCGCCGCCTCCCGCAACGCCGCCCACCGGGCCTCCCGCACCACGTCCTCGTCCCACGCCACCCCCAGGTCGTCGGACGGCAGCAGGTCGTACGGCACCAGGTCGTCGTCCCACTCCTCCTCGCCCATCCCCACCGGCCCGAGCCCCGGCGCCCCCGCGAGGTCCGGCTCCCCGCCCCCCTGGGACACGAGCACCCCCGGCGACGCCACCGACGCCGACACCCGTCCCCCGCTCCCGAACCCGCCCGCACCCTTCCGCTCCCGCCACCAGGACCACGACCACCACCTCGACCCGGACACCGCCGACACCGCCGACGCCGCCGACACCGGCAGCCCTGACAGGACCGACACCACCGACGCCCAGGACATCCGGCGCCGTCCCCTTCCCCCGACGCCCGGCACGGCCGCTCCCACCGGAACGCCGACGCCCACCGTCCACACCGTCACCGCGCCCCCCACCTGCCACCACACCGGCCCGAAGTGGGCCAGCGCGCCCACCCCCAGCGGTCCGCCCGCCAGCCCGGCGAGCAGCGCCATCAGCAGCCCGCACACCACACCGGCGACCCCCACCCCGGCGACGACCCGCCCCCGCGACCAGTCCTCGCCCCCTTCCGCGGCCCCCGCCGCCTTCCGCAGGAACCACACCACCGTCACCCCGGCCGCCACCGGCACCGCCGCGCCCGCCCAGCTCCACGGCCCCCCGCCCTCCGGCACCGCGGCCAGCAGCGGGAACGGCGGCAGCACGGGTGCCTGCCCCGCCGCGGAGAGCGGTCCCGCGACCTGCCCGGCCCCCAGGACGACGCCGGGCCCGAGTCCGTACGCGGCCCCCCACACCGCCGCGTTCGGCACCAGCGCCAGACAGAGCAGGAGCACGGCGAACCGTCCCGACCACACCGCCGTGAGCTGCTGGAAGGACTCCCGCGCCAGATCCCCGTGCCACACCAGCGACGCCCCCACCAGCAGCGCGCCGCCCCCGACGAGCACCGCCGTCCCGGCGAGCGCCGCCCGCACCGAGGCACCGAGCCACCGGCCGGCCCACGGCGCCGGCGGCTCACCGGTGAGGGCCCAGCGGCGCACCCCGGCGGGCAGCGGCCGGCGGGCGAGAGCCCGGCCCACCCGGAACGGCAGCGGCCCCCGCGGATGTCCGTACGCCGTCCACACCCCGGCGGCCGCCGCGCTCGCGGTCAGCAGGGGAAGGCACAGCACCGGCCACGACCAGGACGGCCGCAGCTCGCCACCCGCGGTGTACAGCACGGCCGCCGCGCTCAGGGTCAGATAGCCGGCGACGGTCCCGCCCCACACGGCGTGCCCCGAGGCCCCCGCGTCCGCGTCCGCGGCGTCACGTGCCGCGCGGTGCAGCAGCCACGCCGGGAAGACCGACAGGAGCAGCGGGGTGAGCCCCACCGGCATGGGCAGTCCCGACAGGGTGTCGGTGCGGGCCAGTTCGACCCCGTGGGCGAGCAGCCACAGCGCGGCGGCGACGTGCAGCGCGCCACCGGGCCCGCTGTCCGGGTACGGCGAGCTGATCCACAGCATCATCACGAGGACGGCGAGCGAGCCGAGCCCCAGCCCGGCCGCGAGCGCACCACCCAGGAATCCGGCGGCCAGTCCGGGTGATCGGCGACGCATCCGGGTGATCAGCAGCGACAACGAAAGCCTGTGGTCGGTCATTTGTGTCACCCCGCCATGCTCCCAACGACACGCGCTTTCTCGTCGTAACGGGCAAAGCTCGGATGTGTCGCCCAATATGCAGCTATGCACTTTTTCGTACGGAGGGGCGTTCTGTGGGGTTCGCGATGACACGGGACTCCTGGGACCCCGTCCTTCCCCTGCCCGGCCGCGAGGAGCGCCGCCGGCTGCGTGAGGCCAAGTCGCTGAGTCACGCGGACATCGCGGCCCGGGTGGGCGTCACCGCCGCGACCGTGCGCGCGTGGGAGTCCGGCCGTACGGCACCGCACGGCCGCGAACGGGAGGCGTACGCGGCGCTGCTGGCCCCCGCAGGGTCGCCCGGCGATCAGCGGGAGGACACCCCCGCGGCCGCGGCCGGCACCGGCCGCGCCGGCCGCACCGCCGACCTGGCCGACTCCGGCCGCACGGACCCCACGGACCGCACGGACCCCACGGACCGCACGGACCGCACGGCCGGTCCTGACGGTCCCGGCGATCAGCGCGCCACCGGCGCCTCCGCCGACCGGGAGAACCATGAGGGCCGCCCTGGCCTCCGGGAGGGCCGCGACCGCCGGAGCGGGCGCGCGAAAGGCTGGGGCCCCGGACGTCGTGGCACCCCCGGACGGGACACCCGCTCGCGCGGACCGCGGGACGAGGCCGCCCCCGTCCTGGCCGGCGTCGCCACCGGTCCCGTACAGCCGCCGCCCAGGCCGGCGCGTCCGCCGGCGACATCCACCGGTTCCGGGGCGAGGCCGGCGGCCGGCCCCGGGTGGGGCCCCGGGTACGAGCCGGCCACCGTCGGTCTGACGCCCGCGGAGGCCTTCGACGAGCTCTACGGGTTCTGCGCCCCCGCCCTCCTGCGGCAGACCTATCTGCTGACCGGGCGCCGTGAACTGGCGCGCGAGTCGGTGGAGCGGGCCTTCCAGACGGCCTGGCAGCGGTGGCCCGAGGTGGCCGTGGACCGTGACCCGGCGGGGTGGGTGCGGGCGGTGGCGTACGAGTACGCGCTCTCGCCCTGGCACCGCGTCCGCCCGCGGTACCGGCACGCGGAGCCACCGCCCGCGGACGCCGCCGACCGGGCGCTGCTCTCCGTACTGCTGGACCTGCCGCCGATGCACCGGCGGACCCTGCTGCTCTACGACGGCGTCGGACTCGACCTGCCGGAGACCGCCGCCGAGACGGAGGCGAGCACGCCCGCGGCGGCCAACCGGCTGCTGCACGCGCGCGAGACCGTGGCCACGCGGCTTCCGGAGCTCGCGGCGCCCGAGGAGCTGCACCGGCGGCTCGCCGAGATCGCCGGGACGGAGCGGTTGCGGGCCGGAAAGCCCTTCCTGATCCGCTGGGCCAGCGAGCGCCGCGCCCTGCACTGGACCCGTGCGGCGATGGCGTTCACCGCCGTCTTCATCGGCATCACCTCACTGACGCTCAAGGCCGCGCCCGACCACTACGAACCACCGCTCGCCCCGGGAGCGACGGTGAGCGGTCTGCCGCCGAAGGTCGCTCCCGGGCCGCTGTCCCACGAGGAACTGGCCCTGCGCGCCCGGCTGAGAGCGGCGACGGCGAGCGGTCCGGAGCGGCTGGTCCCGGACCCGCGCTGAGCACGCGGACGGGCCCGCACCCCCGGAGGGTGCGGGCCCGTCTCGCTGTTCCGCGTCAGCCCGCGAGCAGCTCGCGCGCCAGCTTCGCCGTCTCGGTCGGCGTCTTGCCGACCTTGACGCCGGCGGCCTCAAGGGCCTCCTTCTTCGCGGCGGCCGTGCCGGAGGAGCCGGAGACGATGGCGCCGGCGTGGCCCATGGTCTTGCCCTCGGGCGCGGTGAAGCCCGCGACGTAACCGACGACCGGCTTGGTCACGTTCTTCGCGATGAAGTCCGCGGCCCGCTCCTCGGCGTCGCCGCCGATCTCGCCGATCATGACGATCAGGTCGGTGTCGGGGTCGGCCTCGAACGCGGCGAGCGCGTCGATGTGCGTCGTGCCGATGACCGGGTCGCCACCGATGCCGACGGCGGACGAGAAGCCGATGTCACGGAGCTCGTACATCATCTGGTACGTCAGCGTGCCGGACTTCGAGACCAGGCCGATACGGCCCGGCTTCGTGATGTCGCCCGGGATGATGCCGGCGTTGGACTGGCCCGGGGTGATGAGACCGGGGCAGTTCGGGCCGATGATGCGGGTCTTGTTGCCCTTGGCCTTCGCGTACGCCCAGAAGGCGGCGGAGTCGTGGACCGCGATGCCCTCGGTGATGACGACCGCGAGGGGGATCTCCGCGTCGATCGCCTCGACGACGGCGGCCTTGGCGAAGGCCGGCGGCACGAAGAGGACGGACACGTTGGCGCCGGTCTTCTCCATGGCCTCGGCGACCGTGCCGAATACGGGGATCTCGGTGCCGTCGATGTCGACGGAGGTGCCCGCCTTGCGCGGGTTCACGCCGCCGACGATGTTCGTCCCGTCCGCGAGCATGAGCTTGGTGTGCTTCATGCCCGTGGCACCGGTCATGCCCTGGACGATGACCTTGCTGTCCTTGTTGAGGAAGATAGCCATGGCTGTTTAGTCCCTCGTCCCTTACTTCGCAGCCGCGAGCTCGGCGGCCTTGTCGGCCGCGCCGTCCATGGTGTCCACGCGCTGGACCAGCGGGTGGTTGGCGTCCGACAGGATCTTGCGGCCCAGTTCGGCGTTGTTGCCGTCGAGACGCACGACCAGCGGCTTGGTGACTTCCTCGCCCTTGTCGGCGAGCAGCTGCAGCGCCTGGACGATGCCGTTGGCGACCTCGTCACAGGCGGTGATGCCACCGAAGACGTTGACGAAGACGGACTTGACGTCCGGGTCGCCGAGGATGATCTCCAGGCCGTTCGCCATGACCGCGGCGGAGGCGCCGCCGCCGATGTCGAGGAAGTTGGCGGGCTTCACGCCACCGTGGTTCTCACCGGCGTACGCGACGACGTCCAGGGTGCTCATGACGAGACCCGCGCCGTTGCCGATGATGCCGACCTCGCCGTCGAGCTTGACGTAGTTGAGGTTCTTCGCCTTCGCGGCGGCCTCGAGCGGGTTGGCCGCGGCGTGGTCGACGAGCGCCTCGTGGTCGGGCTGGCGGAACTCGGCGTTCTCGTCCAGCGACACCTTGCCGTCGAGCGCGATGACCTTGCCGGAGGCGACCTTGGCGAGCGGGTTCACCTCGACGAGGAGAGCGTCCTCCTTGATGAAGGTGTCCCACAGCGTCACCAGGATCTCGGCGACCTGCTCCGCGACCTCGGCCGGGAATTTCGCCTGGGCGACGATCTCGCGGGCCTTCTCGATCGAGACGCCCTCGTTGGCGTCGACCGGGACCTTCGCGAGGGCCTCGGGGTTCTCCTCCGCGACGACCTCGATCTCCACGCCGCCCTGGACGGACGCCATGGCGAGGAAGGTGCGGTTGGTGCGGTCGAGGAGGTAGGAGACGTAGTACTCCTCGACGATCTCGGGCGCGGTCTCGGCGATCATCACCTTGTGGACCGTGTGGCCCTTGATATCCATGCCGAGGATGTCCGTCGCGCGGGCGACGGCCTCGTCCGGGGTGGCGGCGAGCTTGACGCCGCCGGCCTTGCCGCGGCCACCGACCTTCACCTGGGCCTTGACGACGGACTTGCCGCCAAGACGCTCGGTCGCCTCGCGGGCTGCCTCAGGCGTGTCGATGACTTCACCGGCCAGCACCGGTACACCGTGCTTGGCGAAGAGGTCCCTCGCCTGGTACTCGAACAGGTCCACGCGCGTCCGTCCCTATCAGTGATCTCGCGGTTCGTTGGATGCGTGGGCGTGCCGCGAAGGGCAACGTGACGTCCGCTTGTCACAAGGGTGGCGCACACGATGTCCGAGCGCGCGGCATGTCCGTCTCGCAGGTTATCGCCGTGGGGCACGGGTCCCTAAATCGCAGATCACACCTCAGCGGTGATACCTGTCACAGATCCGGCCGGCGCCTTGGCGGGGCAGGGCCTCACCGGGCTGGGGTTGGCCCGGTGAGGCCCCTTGCACAGGCCCTCGAAGGGCCCGGGGACCGGTGTTCCCCACCCCAATGGGGACCACCTGTCCCGCCCGCGGGGCACAGCCGGACGGATCCGACGGGTTTCGGCCGTCCGGGGCTGGGCCCCGCGGAGTCTCGGGTGGGTGCGGACGAGTCGCACGCGTACGGGTGAGGCGGACCGCGGTGGACGGGCACACCGGTTCGTTCAGGTCCCGGGGGCACCGCTCGCCGGGACCGCGGTGGGCGCGCGCGCCGTCCTCGCACGGGCAGGTCGCCTGCACGGGTGCGGAGGGACCTTCCTAGGCGGGGAAGAGCGGCACGTCCCGGTATCGGTCCCTGGTCCTGCCCGCCGTCGCGGCCTCGGACGTCACGGGCACGAGCCGTGGCGGCACGCGGTGCTCCGGGGCGACGGCGTACGTGTCGCCGTGCCGTGCCCCGGCGCCGTCCACGGCCGAGCGGTCGCCCAGCGCGCCCGACGCGTCCCCGGCCGGCCCCTGACGCGCGGGAGCCGGTCCCGCCACCGGACCGCGGAGGTCCCGGCGGTCGTGGCCCCGGTGGGTGACAGCCGGCCGGAGCGCCGAGGAGCCCGCCGGACCGTACGTGAGCGCGGTCGCGGTGCCCCGCTCACGGCCGGCGGTGGGGGACGTCACCGGGTCCGGGGCGGCTGCGCCCACCGGGTCCGTACGGTGCGGGTGAACCGGCCGCGCGGACGGCACTGACGGCACCCGGCGGCCGTCCCCCGTGGCCGGAGGTGTGCCCGGAGGCGTGAGCGGGCCCGGGAGCGACGGTGCGGCGGCGGTCGGCGCTCCGTCCGGCACCACCGGCACCACCGGGATCGCCGGGATCGCCGGGATCGCCGGAAGAGAGGGGAGTGCCTCCGGGAGGGCCGCGGTCAGTCCGCCGGTGAGCGTCTCGACGAGACCGGTGGCCGGCCGTACGACGGTGTCGACGACCGGTCGTACGACGTCCCCGACGGTCCCGGTGACGAGGGAGACGGTTCGGTCGGCCGACGCCCGCACCCGGGACGTCCCCGCCGGCGCCGTGGGGTGCGCCCGCGACGGCTTCCCCGGCTCGGCCGCTGTCCCGGGCTCCCGCGGTTCCCGGAACGGCTGAGGCCTCGGCTGCCGCCGCTGCTCCGGCGGCTGCTGCTGCTCCGACGACTGCTGCGGCTCCGGCTTCCGCGCCGGCTCCGGCGGCCGCTGCGGCTTCCGGTCCCCCGGCGAACTCTCCTGGGGCCCGGCCGGGTTGCCCGTGAACCGCCCCGCCGAGGCCCTGGTGGCACCGGCGAGCACCGGTCGCGCCGCCCGCGCCGGCGTCGAGGCGACCGGTGCCGATGTCACCGTGGCGGTCCGGCCGTCCGACGCGTACGCCCGCTCCCCGCAGAGGAAGCCGAGCGCGAGCAATCCGCCCACCAGCAACGACGCCTGCAGCGCACGCCGCCCCGCCGCCGTGCGCAGCAGGCGCAGGGCGGCACCGGCGAGAGGCGGTGCGGCGGTCGGGATCAAGACGGGGAGAGCTTCCGTGCGACGGGACCGGACGGTACGGGACACAACCCGGCACACCGTTCGATTCGAGGAGGCGCTGATCCTCGCACGGACCTCCCGAGGTTGCGCAAGCCCCCTGTTACCGATGGGTACTCATGTCCGCTTTTTCGTGTCCCCTCACATGGTGTCGGGCACGGGAAGCGGACGTTTCTCGATCGCCGCCGCCATCACGTCCGGAAACAGGTCGGGTGTGCAGGCGAACGCCGGGGCGCCCAGCGCCGCGAGGGCCGCGGCGTGCTCACGGTCGTAGGCCGGTGTCCCCTCGTCGGACAGCGCGAGCAGCGCCACGAACTGCACCCCCGACGCCTTCATCGCGGCCACCCGCCTGAGCATCTCGTCGCGTATGCCCCCTTCGTAGAGGTCGCTGATGAGGACGACCACCGTGTCGGCGGGCCGGGTGATCCGGGACTGGCAGTACGCGAGCGCCCGGTTGATGTCCGTACCGCCGCCGAGCTGGGTGCCGAAGAGGACGTCCACCGGGTCGTCGAGCTGGTCGGTGAGGTCCACGACGGCCGTGTCGAAGACGACGAGCCGGGTGGCGATGGAACGCATGGACGCGAGGACGGCTCCGAAGACGGACGCGTGGACGACGGACGCCGCCATCGAACCCGACTGGTCGACGCAGAGGACGACCTCCTTCCGCAGGGACCGCGAGGCGCGCCCGTGACCGATCAGCCGTTCGGGAACGACCGTGCGGTGTTCGGGGAGGTAGTGCTTCAGGTTGGCCGCGATCGTGCGGTTCCAGTCGATGTCGTGGTGACGGGGGCGGGTGACGCGGGCGCTGCGGTCCAGGGCGCCGGAGAGCGCGGCCCGGGTGCGGGTGGAGAGCCGCCTCTCCAGATCCTCGACGACCGTGCGGACGACGGCCCGCGCGGTCTCCTTCGTCGTCTCCGGCATGGCCTTGCCGAGGGAGAGGAGGGTGCCGACCAGGTGCACGTCGGGCTCCACCGCCGCCAGCATCTCGGGCTCCAGCAGCAGGGCGGCCAGCCCGAGCCGCTCGATCGCGTCCCGCTGCATGATCTGCACGACGGACGAGGGGAAGTACGTGCGGATGTCCCCGAGCCAGCGCGCGACCGACGGCGCGGACGCCCCGAGCCCCGCCGCGCGGTCCCGCCCGGGACGTGTCCCGCTCCCCTTCCCGTACAACGAGGTGAGCGCGCCGTCCATCGCCGCGTCGTGCCCGGCGAGCGCATAGCCCGTGCCGTCCGCGTCGTCGCCGCCGAGCACCAGCCGCCAGCGCCGCAGCCGCTCGTCGGCCGGGGCTCCCGCACGGCGCGCGGCGACCGGCCCCGCCGCGGCGCCCTGTCCAGGTGCGGCGCCGTGTCCCGGTGCGGCGGCCTGGTCCCACGGTCCTGCGGTCATCGGTCCGCCCCCACGAGGTCGTCGGTGCCGGTGCTCCCGCCGGCGTCGGCGGTGCCGTCCCCGCCGGTGGTCTCGCCCGCGTCGGTACGTCGATCGACGTCGGCGCCCCGATCGACGCCGGCAGGCCGATCGACGCCGGTGTCCCGATCGACGCCGGTACTCCGGCCGACGCCGGCACTCCGGCCGACATGACCGGTCCGGTCGGCAGCGGTGTCGGCGGGCGCACCCCCGTCGCCAGTGCCGTCGCCGGTGCCGTGGTCGTCGCCGGTGCCGTGGTCGTGGTCGCCCGCGTCGTGGTCCTCCGGTCCGGGGCCGAGCAGCAGGCGCAGCACCGGCAGGACGGCGTCGGCGCGTCCGGGGTCCGGTTCCGGGGCGAACCCGGGTGGGCCGGAGGCGGCGGCCGCGGCGCTCCCCCGCGCCCCCGGGCCGCGCCGGACCAGCTCCCCCAGCGTCCTGCGCACACCGGCCTCGTACGCCGAGAACGTGCGCCGCAGCAGCGGGAGCACGTCGGTGAACGCTTCCGCGGGCACCCCCGTCAGCCACGCGTCGACCAGTCCGAGCAGCCGCTCGTCGTGCACGAGCAGCATGCCTCCCCCCGCGCCGCCGCCGACGAACCCTTCGATCCACCCGGCCGCGTCTCCCGGCTCCGTGCCCGGTGACAGCACGAGGCCCATGAGCCGGGCGGCCTCCTCCTGTCCCAGCTCGCCGTCGTCCAGCAGCAGCCGCACGGCCCGTCCCCGCAGAAGGCCGGGCACCGTGTCGCGGCCGGTCAGTACCCGCAGCACGGAGTGCCAGCGACCGCGCATCCCCGGGCCGGGCGGCGGCCCATCGGACCGGGCGGCCGGGGCCGTCCCCCCGGACGGTCCCGTCTCTCCCAACAGGCCCACCGCGCCGTGCACCGCGTCCACATGGCCGCGCATCTCCTCGGCCGCCTCGGCGTCGAGTGCCGCGCAGGCCGGCGGGAGACCGACGAAGATCCGCTCGGCGAGGCCCGCGGCGACGCCGGTGAGGGCGAGGGTGTCCGTGCCGCGCACGTCGCCGTAGCGCAGGGAGCGGACCAGCGCGGGCAGCGCCTGGGCGAGGTGGCCGACGTCCGTGTCCAGTGCCGCCCGGTCGGCGAGGGCCCGCATCACCACGGGCAGCGCGTCGGTGAGCCCGGCGAGCAGGCAGTGTTCGGCCAGTGCCGTGACGTCGGCCAGCGCGGACGGGGCGACGGCGTCCGCCTCCGCCCTGGCGGTCGCGGCGGACAGCACGGTCGTGCCCCACACCCCGGCCTCGGCGACCCGTACGGACAGCTCCGGCTCCCAGCGCAGGCGCCAGGTCTCCCGGAAGGTGCCGGTGCTGCCGCGGGACGCGGCGGGCTCGCCCCAGCCGACGCCGAGCAGCCGCAGCCGGTGCAGGAGCCGGCTGCGCTCCGCGTCGGTCTCGCCGCGCAGATCGAGCTCCATCTCCCTTTCCGCGGGCTCCGGTTTGATCCGCAGCCGCTTCTGGAGCCGGGTGAGGTCGCGCTGGAGCGGCACCGCGGGAGCGGACGGCGGCACCTCGCCCAGCACGTCGCCGACCACCAGCCGGTCGTGCACGAGCCGCAGCGGCACGTCGGAGCCCTCGCACATCACGGCCCGGACGGCGTCGGTGGTCTCGGTCAGTCCGGGCAGCGGGCGGCCTCGTACCGCGGCGAGCGTGTCCGCCAGCCGCACCGCCTCGATGACGTGCGCGGGCGAGACCGTCCGGTCCTCGTCCCGCAGCAGCCGGGCCACCTTGGTCATCCACCGCTCGACCGGGCGGTCCGGGGCGTCGAAGAGGTGCCCGTACCAGCCGGGCGAGTCGATGCCCGCGCCGTACCCGCCGGCCCGGGACAGTCTGCGGTGTGTCCATGGCACCCACGTCATGTCCGCCCGGGCCCTGGGCAGTCCCTTGAGCAGCGCCCGGTCGGCGGCGACCGTGGTCCTGCGGCGCAGCGCGGGCACGTGCCAGGCCCCGCACACCACGGCGACGTCGTCCCCGAACTCCCGCTGGGCCGCGCGCACCTGGAGGCGCATGTACGCCTCACGCTCCGGGTCACGGTGGTGTCCGCCGTCCCCGTAGGTCTCCCGCAGTGCTCCCATCGCCTCCTCCAGCACGGTGAACGGCGCGAACGGGTCGGTGCCGGTCCCGCCACGGTGCTCGACCGCGTCCTCCCACCAGCGCTCGGGGTCGTCGTGACCGGCCGTCCGCGCGAGCACGGCGAGCGGGTCGATCCGCACGGCGTCGCCCGCGGGCTCGGTGGGCGGGAGCGGCGGTTCCTCCTTCTCCCACGCCAGCGTGTGCGCCGCGGGCAGGTCGATGAAGCGGGCCGGGACCCCGTGGTCCAGCGACCACCGGATCGCCACCCACTCCGGGGAGAACCCGGCCAGCGGCCAGAAGGCGGAGCGGCCGGGCTCGTCCACCACATGGGCCAGGAGCGCGACCGGAGGGCGCATGTCCGGGTCGGCGGCGAGCGGGAGGAGGGCGTCGGCCTCCGGGGGCCCCTCGATCAGGACGGTCCGGGGCGCCGCCGCGTCCAGTGCGGCGCGCACGGCACGCGCCGAGCCGGGCCCGTGGTGCCGCACCCCCAGCAGGAGCGGCCCGGCCCCTCGCGGTCCGCCCTCCCCCGGTCCGGTCACGCGCTCACCTCCCGGCAGGCCCGGTAGAAGTCCTTCCAGCCCTCGCGCTCACGGACGACCGCCTCCAGATACTCCTGCCAGATCACCCGGTCGGCCGCCGGGTCGCGGACGACCGCGCCGAGCACGCCCGCTGCCACGTCCGAGGCGCGCAGCACCCCGTCGCCGAAGTGGGCGGCCAGCGCGAGGCCGCCGGTGACGACGGAGATGGCCTCGGCGGTGGACAGCGTGCCGCTGGGCGACTTGAGCTTCGTACGCCCGTCGGCGGTCACCCCGTCGCGCAGCTCACGGAAGACGGTGACGACGCGTCGGATCTCGTCGACGCCGTCCGGGACCGACGGGAGGTCGAGGGAGCGGCCGATCTGGTCGACGCGGCGCGAGACGATGTCCACCTCGGCCTCGGCGGTCTCCGGCAGGGGCAGCACCACCGTGTTGAAGCGGCGGCGCAGGGCGCTGGACAGCTCGTTCACCCCGCGGTCCCGGTCGTTGGCGGTGGCGATCAGGTTGAAGCCGCGGACGGCCTGCGTCTCCTCGCCCAACTCCGGTATGGGCAGCGTCTTCTCGGACAGGATCGTGATCAGCGTGTCCTGGACGTCCGCCGGAACCCGCGTCAGCTCCTCGACGCGGACCGTCATGCCCTCGGCCATGGCACGCATGACCGGGCTCGGCACGAGGGCGTCCCGGCTGGGGCCGTGCGCGAGCAGCCTGGCGTAGTTCCAGCCGTACCGGATCGCCTCCTCCGGTGTGCCGGCGGTGCCCTGCACCAGCAGGGTCGAGTCGCCGCTGACCGCCGCGGCCAGATGCTCGGACACCCAGGTCTTCGCGGTGCCGGGTACGCCGAGGAGCAGCAGGGCGCGGTCGGTGGCGAGGGTGGTGACCGCGACCTCGACGACGCGGCGCGGGCCCACGTACTTCGGTGTGATCCGCGTGCCGTCCGGCAGGGTGCCGCCCAGCAGATAGGTCGCCACCGCCCACGGCGACATCCGCCAGCGGGCGGGGCGGGGCCGGTCGTCCTGCGCGGCCAGTGCGGCGAGTTCGGCGGCGAAGGCGTGCTCGGCGTGCGGCCGCAGCACCTCGCCGGGGCGCGCCCCGCTGCCCGCGGCGCCACCACCGGCGCTGACGGCGCTGTCGGCCGGGGCGGCTGCCCCGGCCTGTCCCGCGGGTGTGACTGCGGGCGTCGGTTCCACGGACTCGATGGACACGGTCATGGCTCGGTCCCCCCTCCGGCTCGGCCGGTTCGGATCTGGTCCCACCGTGCACCACACCACTGACAATCGGCTCTGACCTGGGCGGACTTGTGTGTGACGGCCGATTGTCAGTGGGGGGATCTACCTTCGGTGACATGACTCAGCAGGGGGTGCGCTGGACGGCGGATCAGGTGCTGGCACTGGCGCCCGACCCGGCGTCAGGCAGAGCGGGCAGCAAGCTCGGCACCGCCGGTTCGTGGTCGCACACAGGCAGTTCTGACGAGGGGACGTTATGGGGACTGTGCAGAGGAAGCGGCAGCACGCCTTATCAGACGGTCGTCGACATCGCGGACCCCACCGGGCCCGCCTGCACCTGCAGTTGTCCGAGCCGGAAGTTCCCGTGCAAGCACGCGCTGGGACTGCTGCTGCTCTGGGCGGGCGAGGACGGCGCGGTGCCGCGGGGGCCCCTGCCGGACTGGGCGGAGCGATGGCGGGAGGGGAGAAGGGAGCGAGCGGCGGCGAGTCGGACGACGGGCGCGGCATCTGGGACGGCGTCACCGGCTGATCCCGAGGCGGCCCGGCGCAGGGCGGAGCGCCGGGCCGCGCGGATCACCGCCGGGGCGGGGGAGTTGGAGCGGCGGCTGGCCGATCTGCTGCGGGGCGGTCTCGCCGCGGCCGAGCAGGCGGGGTACGGGATGTGGGAGGAGACGGCGGCCCGCATGGTCGACGCCCAGGCGCCCGGACTGGCCGCGCGGGTGCGGGAGTTGGGGGCCATTCCGGCCTCCGGTGCGGGCTGGCCCGTACGGCTGCTGGAGGAGTGCGCGCTGCTCCATCTCCTGGACCAGGGCTGGCTGCGCCGGGAGTCGCTGCCGGACGGGCTGGCCGCGACGGTCCGCTCCCGGGTCGGTCTGCCCGGCTCGGCGAGCGGCCCCGCGCTGCGGGACAGCTGGCTGGTCCTCGCCCAGCACGACACGGCGGACAGCCGTCTCACCACCCGCAGGATCTGGCTGTACGGCACGGGATCCGGCCGCACGGTCCGGCTCCTCTCCTACGGACCGGCCGGCCGCGCGCCGGAGCTGGCCCTGCCGGTGGGTCTGGCCTTCGAGGCGGAGATGTCGGTGTATCCGGGCACGGGCCGGCTCCGGGCGGCCCTCGGCGAGCGGTTCACCCTCCCGGCACCCACGCGCACCCGCCCGCCGGGAGTGAGCACACCCGTCGCGGCGGCGCGCTACGGCGAGGCGCTGCGCGACGATCCCTGGCTCGACTCCTTCCCGGTCACGCTGTCCCGCGTCATACCCACCCCCGACGGGGATTCGTGGCAACTGGCGGACGCGGAGGGGGACTTCGCCCTCCCGCTCACGGCCGCGGCGCTCGCCGGTCCCGGGCTGTGGCGGCTGGCCGCCGTTTCCGGCGGCGCCCCCGTGACGGTCTTCGGCGAGTGCGGCCACCGAGGCTTCACCCCGCTGACGGCCTGGCCGGAAGGGGCGGGCGAAGCGGTACCGCTGTGCTGACCGACGACACAGCGCCCTCCGCCGGCTGCCTTCTCCGCACACCGCAGGCAGCCTCACCTCTCTCACCTCTCTCACCTCTCTCACCTCTCTCCATTTCCTCCGTCTCCCCTTCCCCTCCCGCCCGACGCCGCCCGCTCCCCCGCCCCGCCGCACGGAGAGACGGAAAGGAAGGACGTTCATGAACGCGACCCCCGCCACGGCGGACCTGCCCGCCGAGGGCTCCTGGGAAGAGCTCGTCACACTGGCGCTGCTCGGGACCGGACGGCGCACACCGCCCGCCTGGGCGGCCGGACGCGAGGTGCCCGTGGCAGTCCTGGACGCGGCCGCCGTCGCGACCCTGCGGCGGCGGGCCGGGATGCGGCCGGGCCGGGCGGCCGCCCGGCCCGAGCCCGCGGCGCCGGACCCCCGAAGCCCGCTGCCGCCCGCCGCGGCCCGCCGGCTCGCCGCGCTGCTGGCCGACCGGCCGGGCAGCGGAGGCGGCCGCCGGGGCGCCGCCCCCGACCTGATGGAGCTGCTGCCCCAGTGGCTCGCGCTGGCCGGCGCGCGCGGTTTCGCCGCCCCCGCCGAGACACTCCCCGCGCTCCTCGACGCGGCCCGCGGCCGCACGGATCTGCGGCCGGCCGCGCTGGCCTTCGCCGGACCGCGCGCCCTGTGGCTGGCCCGTCTGAACCCGGACTGGCGGTTCGCGTTGCGCTCCGTGCCGGGCGGCGGTGCCGCGCTGCCCGGCCCCGACGAGCCCGAACGCACCCGACAGGTCTGGGAGGAGGGGCTGTTCGCCGAGCGGGTCGCGCTGCTCACGGCGCTGCGCGCCCGTCGCCCGGCGGCCGCGCGCGAGCTGCTCGCGACCACCTGGGGGACGGAGCGGGCCGAGGACCGGCTGATGTTCCTCGACTCGCTGCGCTCGGGACTCGGTGCGTCCGACGAGCCGTTCCTGGAGCGGGCGCTCACCGACCGGAGCCGCAACGTACGGGCCACGGCCGCGGAGCTGCTGTCCGCGCTGCCCGGTTCGGCGCTGGCCGCCCGGATGGCGGCCCGGGCCGGGTCGTGCGTGGCGGTCGACCGCACCCGGGAGACGCCCTCGATCGTCGTCGAGGCGCCGCACGAGTGCGACGCGAGCATGGAGCGGGACGGTGTTGTCCCGAAAGCTCCGGCGGGACGAGGGGAACGGTCGTGGTGGCTGGGCCAGTTGGTCGAAGCAGCGCCGCTCGGGACATGGCCGCGGCGGCTGGGCGGACGTACACCGGAGGAGATCGTCGCGCTTCCCGTGACGGACGACTGGCGGGACGAGCTGCACGCCGCGTGGTGCCGGGCCGCGGTGCGGCAGCGGGACCCCGGATGGTCACGGGCGCTGCTCGGCGCGCCCTCCGCCCCGGAGGCCGGCGGGCCGGGAGCGGTGTCGCTGGCGGAGCGGTCGAAGCTGCTCGCCACACTCGCCCCGACCGAACGGGCCGACTGGGTGGCGGGGTTCATCGCCACGCACGGCCTGTCCGAGGCGTTCCAGCTGCTGGGGGTCTGCGCGGTGCCGTGGGCGGGGCCGCTGGGCCGGGCGGTGGTCGACGCGCTCGACATCGCGCGCAACGCGGGAAGTTACCCGTGGAGTTTCAGCGGGGTGATGGGGCTGGCCGAACGGTGCCTGGACCCTCTGGAGGCGGGGCGGCTCGAAGCGCTCACGGCGATACCCGACGAGACGGAGCACGCGGCACCGGGCGCCGGCGGCTACTGGGCGGAGGCCTTCCAGCGCCTCGTCACCACCTTGCGGCTGCGCGCGGACATGACCGCGGAACTGTCGCCGCCGGAATCCGGGCGGGCATCCACGACGCCATGACCCCCGGGGGCGGCGCTCCACACCGCGCCCTCACCCCCGTGCACCGGCGGGGCCGCGGCATCCCGCCGGGCGCGCGGGGAACAGCGCGACCGGCCACCGCTCACCCGAACCGGCACCGACCCCGGCACTCGCTCCCGCCGCGGACGGGTCCTCGTCCGGGACCGGCCGGGCGCGACCGGGGCCGGACCCCGTACCCGCCGCCCGCCGCGAACCGGGCGCTACGCTCCCGCGGGCTGCCGCACGTTGGCCCGTACCCACTCCACGATCGACCCGGTCGTCGCACCCGGCGTGAAGATCTCGGCGACACCCTTCTCCTTGAGCGGAGCGATGTCGTCCTCCGGGATGATCCCGCCGCCGAAGACCTTGATGTCCTCCGCGTCGCGCTCCTTGAGGAGATCGATCACGGCGGCGAACAGCGTGTTGTGCGCACCGGAGAGGATGGAGAGACCGATCGCGTCGGCGTCCTCCTGGATCGCCGTGTCGACGATCTGCTCGGGGGTCTGGTGGAGCCCGGTGTAGATGACCTCCATACCGGCGTCGCGCAGCGCCCGCGCGATCACCTTGGCCCCGCGATCGTGGCCGTCGAGCCCCGGCTTGGCCACCACCACGCGGATCGGACCGGCTGCCACACCCATCACTGCCTCCATGAACCGACTACAACGACCCGTACCGACACATATTCAACATTCCGCCGCTCACCGCGCCGGACGCACTTCCCCGGTACAGGCGCCCCGCACCGCACCGGCCGGGCAAGTGAACGAACGTTATCGTCAGATCCGTGTAAACCCCAGTTTCCCGCTGAAGAGCGAGGGGGAAATCACACGGTGGGACACATTCGCCGCGCATCGCTCCACGCTTCAGCGGCACCCGCGCCACAGTCACCCGTGGCGCGCGGGCCGCGACCGGAGCCTGCGCAAGGAGAGCCGCCAGCAGGTGGCGGCACCGGTACCGCGCCGACGAGGCGTGGCGGCGGTGCGGCACACCGGCGGGAGCACGACGGCAGGGACTCCCGCCGCGCCACCGGCGCACCACGCGCCGCGAACGCACCGTCGGCCTCCGCCACCACGGCACTCCCCAAGGGCACACGGGGGACGGAGCGGTCCCTTCGCGTGTCGACTGGAGGTCGGCCATGAAGGTCACCGGGACAGAGCCGCCCGTTCTCCCGTTCCACCGGCGCCTGTTGCCGGGCAGGCTGACCGGGATCTCGGTGGCCCTGCTGAAGGCGACGGCCCTGGAGATCGCGATCCTCGCCGGGCACCTCCTCCTCTATCCCTCCGGCATCGTGCAGGAGCGGCGCGCCGCCCCCGCCCTCCCGGCGTCCGACACCACCCGGCTGCCCACCGGGACCAAACCGCCGGTCGTCCTGCTGCACGGCTTCATCGACAACCGCTCGGTCTTCGTCCTCCTGCGCCGCAGTCTCGCCCAGCACGGCAGGCACCACGTCGAGTCGCTCAACTACTCGCCGCTGACGTACGACATCCGCACCGCGGCGGAGCTGCTGGGCCGGCACGTAGAGGACATCTGCGAGCGCACGGGGCGCGACCAGGTGGACATCGTCGGACACAGCCTCGGCGGACTGATCGCCCGGTACTACGTGCAGCGGCTCGGCGGCGATCTGCGGGTCCGCACCCTCGTCACGCTCGGCACACCGCACTCGGGCACCCGGGTCGTCCCGCTGATGAACGCGCACCCGATCGTCCGCCAGATGCGCCCGGACTCCGAAGTGATCGAGGAGCTGCGCGAGCCGGCCCCCGACTGCCGTACGCGCTTCGTGAGTTTCTGGAGCGACCTCGACCATCTGATGGACCCGCTGGAGACGGCCGCCATCGACCACCCCGACCTGCTCGCGCAGAGCGTCCAGGTGACCGGCATCGGGCACCTCGCCCTGCCGGTCCACCCCGCCGTCGCCACCGGGATACGCCAGGCGCTCGACAGCGAGGACACCGACGTCCGCGGCACCGGCGCGGAGACCGTGGCCGAGGCCGGGGGCCTCACCGTGGCGTGACGTCCGCCGGACAGCACCCTTCCGGGTCCCTCCGGCCGACGCGAAAAGGGACCCGGAAGGCCGCCGGACGCGGCCCGGACCGGGTCGGGACAGCCGTCGAAGAGGCTCCGGACAGGGCTCGGACAGGCGTGGGGCAGGGCTCGGACAGGCGCCGGACGGCGCCTCAATTTCGAACACTCATCGAACGCCAGGCCAAGCCCGTGCCCGCACTCCCCCGAAAGACAGCCGAATGCCCGTTTCCTGAGCGGAGGAAACCTGCGGAAGATTGTCGCGCCCGCGTACCGCCGGGTACAGTCGCCGCACTGCTCTGCCAGCCCCTGTTGTCGAGGCGAAAGAGAAGTTGGTGAACGACCGTCACCCGTCGGGGACCGTGACTCCCCCGGCTCCGGCTTCCGACGCCGCCGCGGCGCACTACGCCTCGTACGGCGGACAGGAAGTCCAGTACGGCGACTTCACCCCGTACGACGGCTACAACGGAACCGGCACCTACGCGACCGCGAGTTTCGCGACCGATCCCCTCTTCGGCGACATGTCGGGCGGCGACGGCACGGGTTCGTACGACGCGACGCAGTGGAACACCGGCGGTCATCAGATGCCGGCCTACGACCCGTACGCCGCGCAGCACCAGACCGCGTACGACACGGGCGGCTACGACACCACCGCCTGGGCGACCGGCTACCAGCAGGCGGCCGACATCCCCGCCCAGCATCCGGGCCCCGACACCTCGGGCCAGTGGGACGCGTCCGCCTGGCTCCAGGCCGAGCCGTCCGGCCAGACCCAGCAGTGGACCGCGACCACCCAGGAGACGGGTGCGTACGACGCCACGCAGTGGAACACCGCCGGCGAGCAGGACCCGTACGAGGCGTACGAGCGGTCCCGGCACGGCGAGTCGCCCGAGCACCAGCACGCGGACGTCTACGAGCAGCAGCTCGCGGCGGACCCCTACGAGTCGCACGCCCCCGCCGACCCGTACGAGCCCCAGACCTCCGCCGACCCGTACGACCAGCCGGGTGAACCCGAACCCTTCGATCAGCAGGCGACCGCCACCTTCGAGGAACTCCCGTACGAGCGGTCCGACGACGGGCACGACGGGTACGACTTCGAGGACGCCGATCCGGGGCACGAGACGCCCCTGCTCGACGACATGGAAGAGGTCGTTCCGGCCCCCCGTGCCGCGAACCGTCCGGCGTCCCGCTCCCGTCGCCGCTCCCCGGCCAAGCGTTCCGCGCTGCTCACCGTCGCCGTTCCCTCGGCCTGCGTGATGGGCGTCGCGGGGATCGCGGCCGCCTCCGTGGGCACCATGGGCGGGAACGACGCGAAGAACACGACGGCCAGCGCGCCCGACGCGACCGCGGTGAAGCCGTCCACCGCCAACAACAAGCTGGACACCCAGCTCCAGAGCCTGTCCGCGGGTGCCGACGACTTCGCCGACCGCGCCAGCCGGACCCAGGAACGCATCGACCTCAAGGCCCAGCAGGCCGCCGAGCAGCAGAAGGCGGCGGCCGAGGCGGCCCGCAAGGAGCGGCTGCGGCCCAAGTTCGTCCTGCCGGTCACGCAGAAAGGACTCAGCGCCTACTTCGGCCAGGCCGGCGTCAACTGGATGTCCGTGCACACGGGCATCGACTTCCCCGTGTCGTACGGCACGACGGTGATGGCCGCGACGGACGGGACCCTACGGACGCAGTGGAACAGCGCGTACGGGAACATGGCGATCCTCACCGCGAAGGACGGCACGGAGACCTGGTACTGCCACCTCTCCAGCTACAAGGTGCCGTCGGGCACCGTGGTGAAGGCCGGCGACCAGATCGCGTTCTCCGGGAACTCGGGCAACTCGACCGGGCCGCATCTGCACTTCGAGGTCAGGCCCGCGGGCGGTGCGGCGATCGACCCCCTGCCGTGGCTGCGCAGCCACGGTCTCGACCCGACGTGAGCGCGGGCGGCACCCGCTCGTCGTGACGCGCTCGTCCCACTCCACTTACGCAGCTTGAACCGCGGGGACCGGCGGGCTTCCTGGCCGGACGGGCTCCACCCGGCCGGACGGGCGCTCCGGGACCGGACGGTCCTCCGCGGAGTCCCGCCCGGTCACCGGGTTCAGCGGGTCAGAGCTTCTCCACCGGCGCGTACCGCAGCAGCAGCCGCTTCGGCTTGGGCTCTCCGAAGTCGACCGTGGCCTCCGCGTTCGCGCCCGTGCCCTTCACGCCGACCACCGTGCCCAGCCCGAACTGGTCGTGGGTGACCCGGTCGCCCACCGCGAGCGAGACGACGGGCTTCTCGGAGGCCCCACGGCGCGTCGCGAAACCGGAGGCCCCGGACGCCGCGGACCGCGAGCGCGAGGACGACAGCGAGGCCGCGACACCGGAGACGGGCCCCGAGGGCACCGGAGCGGTCGCGCCCGTGCGCTTCCACTCCAGATGCGCGTCCGGGATCTCCTCCAGGAAGCGGGACGGCGGGTTGTACGAGGGCTGGCCCCACGCGCTGCGCATGGACGAACGGGTGAGGTAGAGCCGCTCCCGCGCGCGCGTGATGCCGACGTACGCGAGCCGCCGCTCCTCCTCCAGCTCCTTGACCTGTCCCAGCGCACGCATGTGCGGGAAGACGCCGTCCTCCATGCCGGTCAGGAACACGACCGGGAACTCCAGGCCCTTGGCGGTGTGCAAGGTCATCAGGGTGATGACGCCGTTGCCGTCGTCCTCGTCCGGGATCTGGTCGGAGTCGGCGACGAGCGCGACCCGCTCCAGGAACTCGGAGAGCCCGCCCGCCGTACCGGCACCACCGGCCGCACCGGCGTCACCGGCGCCGTCCTCGCCCGCACCCGCACCCGACTCCTGCTCGAACTCCAGCGCCACGGCCGCGAGTTCCTGGAGGTTCTCGATCCGGGTCTCGTCCTGTGGGTCGGTCGAGGCCTGGAGCTCCGCGAGATAGCCGGTGCGCTCCAGGACCGCCTCCAGGACCGTGGCCGGGCCGGCGCCGGACTCGACGATCGTGCGGAGGTCCTCCATGAGCGTGTTGAAGCGCTTCACGGCGTTCGTCGAGCGCGCCGCCATGCCGTACGCCTCGTCGACACGGCGCAGAGCCTGCGGGAAGCTGATCCGCTCCCGCTGCGCGAGGGCGTCGATCATCGCCTCGGCGCGGTCGCCGATCCCGCGCTTGGGGACGTTCAGGATCCGGCGCAGCGGGACGGAGTCCTCGGGGTTGGACAGGACACGCAGGTAGGCCAGGACGTCCCGGACCTCCTTGCGCTCGTAGAAGCGGACACCGCCGACGACCTTGTAGGGCAAGCCGACGCGGATGAAGATCTCCTCGAAGACACGGGACTGGGCGTTCGTCCGGTAGAAGACCGCGACGTCGCCCGCCTTCGCCTCGCCCGCGTCGGTGAGACGGTCTATCTCGTCGGCGACGAACTGCGCCTCGTCGTGCTCGGTGTCGGCGACGTAGCCCGTGATGTTCGACCCCGCGCCCGCGTTGGTCCACAGGTTCTTGGGGCGGCGCGACTCGTTGCGCTCGATGACCGCGTTGGCCGCGCTGAGGATCGTCTGGGTGGAGCGGTAGTTCTGCTCCAGGAGGATGGTCGTCGCGTCCGGGTAGTCCTCCTCGAACTGGAGGATGTTGCGGATGGTCGCGCCGCGGAAGGCGTAGATCGACTGGTCGGCGTCACCCACCACGCACAGCTCGGCGGGTCCGAGATCGCCCTCGGCCGGCGGCACGTCCGCGGGGCGGTCTCCGCTCGCCGGCCCCACGAGTTCCCTGACCAGGGCGTACTGCGCGTGGTTCGTGTCCTGGTACTCGTCGACCAGGACATGGCGGAAGCGGCGGCGGTAGTGCTCGGCGACGTCCGGGAAGGCGCGGAGCAGGTTGACCGTCGTCATGATCAGGTCGTCGAAGTCGAGGGCGTTGGCCTCGCGCAGCCGCGACTGGTACATCGCGTAGGCCTGGGCGAGGGTCTTCTCGAAACCGTCCGCGGCCTGGCCGGCGAAGTCCTCCTCGTCGATCAGCTCGTTCTTCAGGTTGGAGATCTTCGCGCTGAACGACTTCGGCGGGAAACGCTTCGGGTCGAGGTCCAGGTCCCGGCAGACCAGGGCCATCAGGCGCTTGCTGTCGGCGGCGTCGTAGATCGAGAAGGAGGACGTGAAGCCGAGCCGCTTCGACTCGCGGCGCAGGATGCGCACGCACGCGCTGTGGAAGGTCATCACCCACATGGCGTTGGCGCGCGGGCCCACGAGCTGCTCGACGCGCTCCTTCATCTCGCCCGCGGCCTTGTTCGTGAAGGTGATCGCGAGGATCTGGCCGGGGTGGACATGGCGCTCGCCCAGCAGGTGGGCGATCCGGTGCGTCAGCACCCGGGTCTTGCCGGAACCGGCGCCGGCCACGATGAGCAGCGGGGAGCCGGAGTGCACCACGGCCGCGCGCTGGTTCTCGTTCAGTCCGTCCAGCAGGGCCGCCGGGTCGACGGCGGGCCGGTGGGCGCCGTCGCGGTAGTACGCGTCGCGGTCCGGGGGCACGTCGAAGCGGCCGCCGAACAGGTCGTCCGGAAGCGGCTCCGCCGCCTCGTCCTCGGGCGGCGGCGGGGGCTCTTCCTCATGGGCCCCGGAAGGCTTGAGGTCCGCCAGGAAGCTGTCATCAAAGAGGCTGCTCATCGCTCTCCGAGTCTAGGCGGCCCCACCGACAACCCGCCGCCACCCCGGAAACCGGGCCGAAATTCCCGGCCGGAGCCGGGGCGGGTGCGGGGCGAGTGCGGGGCGGACACCGGAGCGGATACCGGGTGCGTACGGCGGCCTGCCGGGACCGGCGCGCGCCCGCCCTCACCTTCCGGCGCCGCCCCGCTACGTTCGGCCACCCCGGACGACCCTCACGGCCGAGGTCACGAAAATGTATCGGGCATATCGCACATCAACCTTCACAGAGCACTTACGGGTTGGCTAGCGTGCGGGACAGGCCGCTCGACAGCCACCGGCGAACGTCGCCGGGCCGGGCGGCCTCCGCCGAGTCCGGCGCGCCCGTGCGGCGACCGGAGCCGGGGACCCGACCGACTCTGGGGTGAATCGGTCCGGCCGCCGCCGCGGCACGGACCGTAGGGCAAACCTTCCGGAACCACCCGCCCGAACCCGACAGCTAACCCGGTAGGCGGATGACGGAAGGAGTCGCCTCTCTTGGCGTCGCACCGCAAGTGGAGTCCTCCGGGCGCACGCAGGCCGGGCATACGGACCCCGGCCATCGCCACGGCCGCGCTGGCCTCCGTGGCCCTGCTGTCACAGACGGCCCACGCCGCGCCCCCGGCCGAGCCGCGGCCCACCCTCGAAGAGGTCGGGAAGAAGGTCGACGACCTCTACCACCAGGCCGAGACGGCCACCGAGAAGTACAACGCGACCAGGGAGAAGACCGCCCAGCAGCGCAAGCGCGTCGACACCCTCCTCGACGACGTGGCCCGGCGCACCGAGAAGCTCAACACCGCGCGCGAGGAGCTGGGTTCGTTCGCCGCGGCGCAGTACCGCACCGGGGCCTCCGCGCCCGGCAGCGCGAGCCTGCTGCTGGCCGACAACCCGCAGGACTACTTCGACCAGACCCAGTTGATGAACCGTCTGACCAGCCGCCAGAAGGCGGCCGTCGACGACTACGTCACCGAGCAGGCCGCCACCTCGAAGAAGCGCGCGGAGGCCTCCCGGAGCCTGCGGACGCTCACCACCTCGCAGGACGCGCTCAAGACCGCCAAGGCCGACGTGCAGGGCAAGCTCGCCACGGCGCGGGACCTGCTGTCGAGACTGACCGCCGACGAGAAGGCGCGGCTCGCCGCGCTCGCGAAGAAGAAGCAGGAGGCGGCCGACCGCGAGGCGGCGAAGCTGGCGGCCGAGCGGGCCGCCGCGGAGAAGAAGGCCGCGGAGACGGACGGACGGACGGGCACCTCGTCCGGGACGGCGGGCACCTCGTCCGGCACCACGGGGACCTCGGGGACCCCGGCCACCGACTCCTCGTACGCCGCCAAGGCCGGCAAGGCCGTCGCCTTCGCCCGCGCCCAGATCGGCAAGCCGTACGTGTGGGGCGCGACCGGGCCCGGCTCGTACGACTGTTCCGGTCTCACCCAGGCCGTATGGAAGGCCGCCGGTGTCACCCTCCCGCGTACCACCTACGACCAGGTGAACGCGGGCACCACCGTCCCGCTCTCCGCGATCGAGCCCGGGGACCTCGTCTTCTTCTACGGCGACATCAGCCACGTGGGCCTCTACGTCGGCAACGGGATGATGATCCACGCCCCCAAGCCGGGTGCGTACGTCCGCGAGGAGTCGATCTTCTACGGCGGTGAGTCGATCATCCACAGCGTGGTGCGCCCGGCCTGATCGCCCGCGCGGGACACGCGCGCCCGCGTATCCGTTCGCCCGACCGCGTATTCGTGGCGTACGCGCGCGCCCCACGGGCAAGCGGCCCCGAGATCCCTAGCATCGGGGCCATGCCAGCCACCTCGCCGCCCCGCAGCCCGTGGGTCCGACTCCGCACCTGGTGGGCGGAGAGCCCGCCCGCCGCCGCGGCAGCCGTCCTGGCCACCGGCATCCTCTCCGTCGGGCTGCACGAGGCCGGCGCCGAGATCCTCTCGGTGATCGCGCTGGTCCTGGCGGCCGTCACCTGGCTCGGGTTCGCCGCGGACTTCACCCTGCGGCTGCTGCGCGAACGGGAGCGGTGGCTGGCGGAGGCCGGCACACCGAGCGCGCTCACCGGCGTCGCCGCGACGGCCGTGCTCGGCACCCGGCTGACCAGCCTCGGGTGGCTGGGGCTCGCCGAGGTGCTGCTCGCGTGCGCCGCGGTGCTGTGGCCCGGGCTCCTCTTCCTGTTCGTACGGAGCCTGCGCGGCGGTATGCCCGGAAGCGTGTTCCTCGGCTGCGTGGCCACGCAGGGGCTCGCGGTACTGTCCGCCTCGCTCGCCGAGGCCACGCACGCGGACTGGCTCGCGTACGCGGCGCTGGTCCTGTTCTGGCTGGGGTTCCTGGTGCTCTACGTGGTGGCGCTGACGTGCTTCGCCTTCCGGGAGACGGCCACGGGCGGCGGCGACCACTGGATCGCGGGCGGCGCGCTCGCGATCTCGGCGCTGGCCGCGTCGAAGCTCGTCCTCGCCTACCAGGCGGACATCTACCTCTGGAACTACGACGACAACGGCGTGCTGCGCTGGGTGTGCCAGGCGCTGATCATGGTGACGCTCGCCTGGTACGCCGTCCTGGCCGTGGCGGAACTGCTGTGGCGGCGCCCGCGGTACGACGTGCGCCGCTGGGCGACCGTGTTCCCGATGGCCATGACGGCGGCGGCGGCCCTGTCGGTCGCGGACGCCGTCGGCTTCGGCTGGCTCAGGGGGCTCGGGCAGGTACTGCTGTGGATCTCGGTGGCCGCCTGGCTGCTGGTGACGGCGGGGACCGTCAGGTCCACAGCACCGCGATGAAGATGTTCGCGGTGGTGAGCAGCCCGACGAGCCCGAACAGACCCTTGTCGACCTTCTCGTCGTCCCGCTTCACGTAGACCAGGCCGAGGATCACGATCAGCAGGGCCAGCTTCACACCGATCTTCACGGTGTTGACCGAGTGGTCGTCGGCCTGGTTGAGGCCGACCAGGACGACACCCGTGACCAGCATGGTCAGCGCGCCGTGCAGCATGGCGGGGACGAATCGGGCGGTGCCCCGGCCCATCGCCTTCATCTGGGTGAGGAAGCCGCCGAGCAGTGAGGCGATGCCGATGATGTGCAGGCCCACGAAGAGATGGATGAGTACGTCCATGGGGCGGGAGCCTAATCGCCGGGGTGTGCCCCTCCCGGCACCGGGCCACCCCTTGTGGACCCGTAGCACCTGAGAACACCCGATCGCCCCGGAACCATCCCATCGGTCATCACCCTGTGTGAAATCGCCGGGGCCGGACCCGGATCACCGTCACATACGGTCACCCGGCGATCCAGTTACGCCAGTTCCGTACATGGTGTTACCGAGCCCTCGCACTCAGGTTTAGCGTCCTCCACCAGGTGCCCGGCTCCCCACCGCCGCCCGGGCCAGGGGCGGCAGTCGGACACCCCCGCCGAGAAAGGTCCGGCGGCGACCCGCTCCCCCTGTGTGGGCCGCCGCCGGACGCGTCACCGATGACCGCGCTCTCCCCGGCGGTCACGTCCCCAGGGAAGGATGTGGGCCCTCGTGGCTGCGCACCGCAAGCCCAGACAGCGCTCACTCGGCGGCCACACGGTCCGCACGGCCGCGACCATCGCCCTCGCCGGCGCGGCGACGACGGCCGGATTCGAGGGCACCGGGCACGCGGAGCCGCAACTGTCCCCGGCGCAGGTGCAGGCCCGGGTCGACAAGCTGTACCAGGAGGCCGAGGTCGCCACGGAGAAGTACGACGGGGCGAAGGAGAAGGCCGACCAGGCCTCGCGACGGCTGCACGACCTGCGCGACGAGACCGCCCGCCGGGAGGACCGGCTCAACACGGCGCGGGACGCGCTGGGTTCGATCGCCGCGGCGCAGTACCGCAGCGGGGGCCTCGACCCCGCTCTGCAGCTCGCGCTCTCCGACCGGCCCGACCAGTACCTGGACGGCGCCGCGTTCGCCGAGCGGGTCGGTGACCGGCAGGCGGGAGCGGTGGCCAGGGTGCGCAAGCAGCTGCGGGAGGTCGAGCAGCTGCGCGGGGCCGCGCACGTCGAACTCGCCGCGCTCGCCACGCGGCAGGCGGAACTGAAGCGGGCCAAGAAGACGATCACCGGAAAGCTGGACTCGGCGCGTCGGCTGCTGTCGCGGCTCACCGACGAACAGCGGGCGCGGCTCGCGGACCCCGGCACGGCCGGCGGTGCGGTCCGGCACGCCTCACGCTCCGCCGCGCGGGACCTGGGCCCGTCCTCCTCGTCGCCCTCGGCCGGTTCCGTCGCGGCCCCCAACTCCCGTGCGGCGGCCGCTGTCTCGTACGCCTACGGCAAGCTCGGCAGCCCCTATGTGTGGGGCGCCACCGGGCCCGACGCCTTCGACTGCTCGGGGCTCGCCCAGGCCGCGTACCGCTCCGCGGGCCTCCAGCTGCCGCGCACCACGTACGCCCAGATCAACGCGGGCCGACGGGTCTCGCGCTCCGAACTCCTCCCCGGTGACCTGGTGTTCTTCTACTCGGGCATCAGCCATGTGGGGATCTACGTGGGCAACGGGATGATGATCCACGCCCCGAACCCCACCGCGCCGGTGCGTCTCGCGCCGATCGACCAGATGCCGTTCGCGGGGGCCACCCGGGTGGCCTGAGCGTGCGGGTCCACCCGGGTGGCGCGAAGACGCCGGGGCGGATCGGCGTGGTGGGGGTCCGGGGGTGGATCGCGGTAGCGTCGACGGGGACCGTGTCCCGTCGTCCGAGAGGTCCCGATGCCCGGCTTCCTGTTGCCGCCGCCTCCGCCGCCCGCGCACGTCCGCTCCTGGCCGGACCGGGCGGCGCTGCTGGCCGACCGGCGACGGGCACTGGAGGAACTGCGCGGACGCAGTCTCGGGGTGCACCGGGTGCTGCTGCTCTGGCTGCTGGCCCTCGCGGCGATCGTCGGCTGGGCGCTGCTGGTGCTGCCGCTGCAGCAGATCGAGCAGCGCGACCCCACCGGTGTCTTCCTGGGCCCGCTGTTCGCCCTGCTGGGCCTGGCCGCGCTCGCGCCGACGGTCTTCGCCGTCGCGCTGTCCGTGCGCAGCGACCGTCGCCTGCACGAACTGCTGCAGGCCTGGACCGAGTTGGACCGCCACCCCGCGACCGACTCCCGGCTCCGCTCCCCCGGGCTCAGCCTCTTCTGGCTGCTCTCCTCGCTCGGCGTCTGCGCGATCGGAGTCTGGACGTCCTACGCCGCGGCGGCACCGGGCGGGCCCGGGCAAGGCCTGTACAGCGAGGTCGTCCAGGGGGTCGGGATCGGCCTGATCCTGTGGACGACCGGCCTCATCGGAATCGCGAAGGCCGTACGCCACTACCGCTGGGCACTGCGCATCCTGGGCCCGGCGTCCACCGCCCACCACCGGTAGGCGTCCGCCGGGGAACACCGGTGAGCGTCCGCCGGGGACATCGGTGGTCGCCCTCCCGGCGACACCGGTGAGCGTCCGCCCGGGACATCCGCACACGTCCACCCGGCGACACCGGCGCGCGCCCGCGGGCGACCTCCGCACGGGTCATCCGGAAGGCGCCGGCACGCGTCCCGCCTGGATACCGGAGGGCGCGGCGTGGGACCGGCCCCGGGACACCGACGGGCCGCCGGTGTCCGCGCGGTCCGGCGGACGACGGGCTCCGGCGGCCGCTCCGGGCGGACGACGGCCGGTCCCGGCGGGCGGCGGGTCAGACCAGGCGTCGTGCCGTCGCCCAGCGCGTCAGCTCGTGGCGGTTGGAGAGCTGGAGCTTCCTGAGGACCGCCGAGACGTGCGACTCGACCGTCTTGACGGAGATGAACAGCTGCTTGGCGATCTCCTTGTACGCGTAACCGCGGGCGATGAGACGCAGGACCTCGCGCTCGCGCTGGGTGAGCCGGTCGAGGTCCTCGTCGACCGGCGGGGCGTCGGTGGAGGCGAAGGCGTCGAGGACGAATCCGGCGAGGCGGGGCGAGAAGACCGCGTCGCCCTCCTGCACCCGGAAGATGGAGTCCACCAGGTCGGTCCCGGTGATCGTCTTGGTGACGTAGCCCCGGGCGCCGCCGCGGATCACCCCGATGACGTCCTCCGCGGCGTCCGACACGGACAGCGCGAGGAAACGGACCGGCTGTTCGGCGTCCCCCATCAACGGGGCGCAGCGGCGCAGCACTTCGACACCGCCGCCGCCCGGCAGATGGACGTCGAGCAGCACCACCTCGGGCCGGGCGGCCGTGATGACCGTGACCGCCTGGTCGACGTCCGCGGCCTCGCCGACCACCTGGACGCCGGTCCGCTCGGTCTGCCCGATCTCGGCCTGCACTCCCGTACGGAACATGCGGTGGTCGTCGACGAGGACGACCCGTACATGGCGTCCGCCCGGGGCTCCGGACGGCTCGGCGGTGTCCCCGGCGGCCGGTCCGCCCGCCTCCGGGGACCCGGTGGCCGCCTCCGCCCCGGTCGCGGTGTCGCCCGGGGCCTTCGGGCCCATGGGCCCGGAGGACCCGGCCGGCTGTCCGGTCGGACCGTTCGCGTCGCTCATGACGTCTTCTCCGCCCTCTCCATTTCCAGCTCGACCTCCGTGCCGCCGTCCGGCACCGCGCGCAGCCGCGCCGTGCCGCCGTGGCGCTCCATGCGGCCGATGATCGATTCTCTGACGCCCATGCGGTCGGCGGGTATCGCGTCGATGTCGAAGCCGGGGCCGCGGTCGCGGACGGACACGAAGACCGTCCTTCCCTCGACTTCGGCGTAGACCTGTACGGCGCCGCCCTCGCCACCGTACTTGGCGGCGTTCACCATGGCTTCCCGCGCGGCCTGCATCTGTGCGGCCAGACCCTCGTCGAGCGGGCAGTCGCCGACCACGACGACCTCGATGGGGACGCCGTGCTTGTCCTCCACCTCGGCGGCGTTGCGGCGGACCGCCTCGGCGAGGGTGGCGGGCTCGTCGGCCTCGTCCTTGCCGGTGCCCTCCGGCTTGTAGAGCCAGGCGCGCAGGTCGCGCTCCTGGGCCCGGGCGAGCCGGCGCACCTCGTTCGCGTTCTCCGCGTTGCGCTGGATCAGGGTCAGGGTGTGCAGCACCGAGTCGTGCACATGGGCGGCCACCTCGGCCCGCTCCTGGGCCCTGATCCGCATCAGGCGCTCCTCGGAGAGGTCCTGTGTCATGCGGACGAGATAGGGGCCGGCGAGGAGCGCCGTGCCGACGAGGACGGCGAGCGCCGCCTGCAGGACCGAGCCCAGGTGGGCAGCGGAGCCCTGGAGGACGAAGATCCCGGTGACGCCCGCGGTGACGAGCAGGACACCGGCCGCGGACCGCAGCAGCGTGAGCGTGCGACGGCGGCGGCCGACCTCCACCCAGCGGGCCCGCCGCGCGTTGTCAGCCTGGCGCCAGACCAGGGCGACGCCCGCGCCGACGAGGACGGTGGGCCACAGATACGCCTTGGCTCCGCCCCCGAGGTTCACGTTGCCGACGAAGACCAGGGCCACGACGACCATGAGGAGCAGGGCGACCATCTGGCCCCGGTCCGGCTTGCGCGCGACGAGTCTGCGGCGGCCGTCCGGAGCGGTCTCGGTGGTGAAGGCCGACGCCCGCTCGGAGTCGACGCCGCCGACGCCCAGCGGCACGAAGAACCAGAAGGCCGCGTAGAGCAGCGCGCCGAGGCCGTCCGCCATGAACAGGCCGACGAAGACCAGCCGCACCCAGATCACGGGCAGCCCGAGATGCCCGGCGAGCCCCCGCGCCACACCGCCGAGCCAGCGTCCGTCACTGCTGCGGTAGAGCTTGCGCGGGGGCCGCGGGTCGTCGAGAGGCACTGCTGCGGCTTCCGGCATGTCAACGATGTTCACACGGCCGGACGGCCGGAGCATCAGGGTCGACCCCCGAGACTCCCCTGATCTTCGGCTCCCCGGTGCTCGAACGCCTCCCCGCGCACCCGTCAGGGCCGATATCAGGGTTCGGCCAGGGTCGTCCCGACTCCCGTCCCGCCTTCTCGCCCGTCACCATGGACACATGACAGATCAGCAGCGCGCGGCAGCGGAGCCGCCCCGTGGCTCCGGCGCCCCGCCGGGCTCCGCCCCGGGTGCCGAGCCGCGCGCACAGGACGACGCGGTGGCACCCGAGGCTCCGCACAGGTTCCGGCGCGACCGGCGGCACAGGATGCTGGGCGGAGTGTGCGCGGGGCTCGGACGCCAGTGCGACATGGACCCGGTGATCTTCCGGATCGTGCTCGCGGTGCTCTCCGCGACGGGCGGCATCGGCCTGATCATGTACGGCTTCTTCTGGCTGTTCGTGCCGTACGACGACGAGGACGAGAACGAGGTGCGCAAGCTCCTCACCGGCCGGGTGGACGGCCAGGCGCTGGCGGCCGTGCTGTTCGCCCTCGTCGGCTGCGGTGTCTTCCTCTCCATGCTCAACAACGGCGGGGTGCTCACCTTCGCCGTGGTGCTCACGCTGCTTCTCGCGGGCGCGGGCTACTGGTCGCAGCAGCGCGGCGCGCCCGACCCGGACCCGCTCGCCGCCCAGGCCGTGGCCGACGCCCCGCCCGAGGCACAGGCCCCGCCCGTGCCCGACTCCTACCCCTCCTGGTGGCGCGACCCGATCGTCAAGGACGGTTCACACGTCGGCGGTACGGGCTATCTCTGGGGCCCGTGGGACGCCCGGGACCGGGATGTCGCGGCGGCGGTGAACATCGCCCGCGGCACGCCCCGCCCGGACCTGCGCGCGACACGGGAGCCCCGGCCGCGCGGCCCGCGCTGGATCGGCGGCTGGGTGTTCCTGTTCGCGCTCGCCGCGGGCGGCCTCGGCTCGGGTCTGACATGGCACGACCGGCCCCTCGGTCCGAGCCTGCAGGTCGGTCTGTCCTGCGCGCTCGTCGTCTTCGGCCTGGGCATCGCGCTCAGCGCGTTCGTCGGGCGCACGGGAGCCGGCTCGCTCTTCCTGGCCGTGCTCACGGCGGCCCTGCTGGCCGGCTCGGTGGCCCTGCCGAAGGACATCACCACCCACTGGAAGCGGACCGCCTGGACACCGGCCGCGGTCACCGACGTACGGAAGAACTACGCACTCGGCACCGGCGTCGGCACCCTCGATCTGAGCCGGCTCGAACTCGCCGGGGGCCAGACGGTGACAGCGCGCGCGGAGGTGGGCGCGGGGCGGCTCGAAGTGGTGGTCCCGAAGGACGTGACCGTACGGCTCAGCATCGATGTGGGCCTCGGGGACATCCAGTTGCCCGGGGACGGCAAGAAGGACGTGGACGTGGAGCCCGGCAAGGTCAAGCAGGTGACGCTGGCCCCGGCGGCCGGCACCCGGCACGGCGGAACACTCGACCTCGACCTTCACGTCGGTGTCGGCCAGGCGGAGGTGACCCGTGGCACGTCATGAGTTCCAGCCGGGAAAGCTCGTCGCGGGCCTCTTCCTCACCACCGGGGGCGTCGTGTACGCCGGTGACGCCGGCGGCTGGTGGGACACCCCGTGGTTCGTGATGATCCCCCTCATCACGGGCGGCCTCTGCCTGGCCGGAGCGGTGGCGCTGCTGGCCCACGGCGTACGGCGACACCGGGCGGGCTCACGGCGCGCGGCCGCGGTGGCGGCCAACGGCGGCCCCGGGCGTCCGGACGGTCCGGGCTGACCGGACCGGTACCGGCGGCATCCGCGGAGCCGTACGGGGCGGCCGGCCCGCACCACGAGACGTCCGGCACGGCGCACCCGGCACCGGGTACCCGGCACGCGGAAGGACCGCTCGGCCGGTGGGGCTCCCACCTCGGCCTCGCGGTCCCGTGGTCCCCGCCCGGGGCGGGGACATGTGCCGACTAGTAGCGGTACTCCCCGGCCCGTCCGCCGCGCCGCGCCCGCCAGAGCGCGTCGAGGGAGAAGACCGAGGCACCGGCGAGCACCAGCGGCAGCCAGGCCATCAGATAGGCGAGGTCGTTGCCGTAGTAGTACGGGTCGGAGGCCCAGCTGACCGTCAGCCACAGGCTGAGGGAGATCAACGCGCCGCCGAACGCCGCGAGGCGGGCCAGCAGTCCGACGAGCGTGCCGATGCCGACGGCCAGTTCGCCGAGGGCGATGGCGTAGCCGAAACCGACGGGGCTCTTCAGCGCGAGGTCGACCAGGGCCGGGATCGCCGAGGAGTCACGCACCGACCGCATCAGGTCCCCGATGGAGCCCGCGCCGGAGTCGGAGAGGAAGGCGCTGTTGGTGAGCTTGTCGATCCCCGCGTAGATGAAGGTGACGCCGAGGAAGATGCGCAGCGGCAGCAGGGCGTACCGCGTGGCCGTCTCGCGCCACCCGTCCCGCCCGCCGCCGCTGTCGACGTAAGAACCCTGGGCGTCCGTTCGCATACCGTGAGTCATCGCTCTCCGCCGCCTCTCACCCGTATTCCGTTGACCCCTCAACAGACCATACGTACGAGAGCGCGTCCCCGCTCACCGCCGGGAGCGGTTTCCTGCCCGCGGACACCCCGTCACGGCCGTCCGACCGCATGTCGGCGGGACGGCGGGACGCTGTTTTCGTTTCTCGCCCCGCCACCGCCGAACCGGTGACCCGGGCGCCCGGCGGCCCGCTGACCGGGCGACCCGGCAGCGCGTCACATCGCTGCCGGTCCGTCACGTCGCGGTCAGTCCGTCACGTCGATCATGCTGCGGTTGGTCTCCACCCCGGCGGCCGTCACCACCTGGACCTCCACCCGTCCCGGCTCCACGTCGACCGGCACCGGCACGGTGAGCACGGCGTCCGTGGGGTTGCTGAAGCCGCCCGGCACCGGGACCAGCGGGACGTGCACATGGACCGGGCCGATACGGACGACCATGCGGGAGAGCCGGTCCGCGGTCTGGGCGCCAGGAGGGACGAATCCGGCCCCCCGGATCTCGATGTCGTCCCCCGTGCGGATCGGCGCGTCGAGATCACCGGCCTCGCGGGAGCGGACGACGGAGAGGATCACGGGCCGGCCGCCCTCGGCGTACTTGCCGGAGAGATAGGTGGCCGCCGAGACCAGGACCAGCACCGCCAGACCCCAGGGCAGGTCGGGCAGCTGTTCCGGCCGCCGGGCCAGCCGTACCGCGGCGAAGACCAGGGCGACGGCACCGATGACGACGTACTGGATGTCGGCGAAGCCGCCCTTGCCCGAGTCGTCGGTGAGGAGGTCGGCGGCGCGCGGCCGGTCGGCCCGGACCTTCTGCAGCCGCTGCCCGAGGACCCGTACGCCCACCACGCGGCGGACCAGCACCGCGATCCCGCAGACCACCGCGACGACGGTCACGACACCGGCGCCCCGCGCGAGTTCGAGCCCGGCGATCAGGTCGTCGCGCCGGCCGTGGGCGGAGGCCGCCGCGAGCCGGCCCACCAGGACGAGCACCGCGTACACCACGAACAGCACCCACGCGGCGGCCACCGCGCGCGAGGTGGAGAGACGGTTGTCCTCGCCGATGACCGGTGCGAGGGCCCCGCCGCGCGCCCGGTGGAGATAGCCCGCCCCCGTCAGCAGACCGGCCACCAGGACGGCGGCGACCAGCCCCGCCGTCCGCGCGGCCGTCCACCCCGCGCCGATCGCGGTGAGCGCCTGCACCAGCAGCAGCGCCACGACGGTTCCCCAGACCGCGAACGCCGTACGCCGCCACAGCCTCCCCAGCCAGGCCTCGCCGTCGACCCGCCCGCGCTCCGCGACCAGGTCGGCGGACTGGGTGAGTTCGTCCGAGACCCACTGCCGGGACGCGGACGCCGAGTGGGCGACGGCGGCCGGCAGGCCCTGTCCCGACGCCAGTTCGTCGCGCTTCGCGAGGAACGCGGCGACGGCCCGCCGGTGCCCCTCGCGCGCCCCGTGCGGACAGTCCCCGCAGGTGCAGCCGCCACCATGCGCGCCCTGCCCGGCGCCGAGCCCGCCACCGCGCCCCGCACCGCGCTCCGCGCCGTGTCTCGCCTCCTGCACCGCCACGCCCGTTGCCGCCTTCCCCGCACCGGGCACCCCCGTGCGGCCAGATCCTCGTACGTCCGTGCACGCCCCCGCGGGGCTCCGCACGTCTCCGTACGGCCCGCACGCCTGACTTCCGTACAACTGCCTTACAACTGCCCCGCGATGACAGCGAATTGTGCCGTACGCGACAGCGTCCGCGTCCGGCAGGGCGGGTCAGCGCGGGTGAAGTGCCGGACCCCGTGTTGACCCGGCTGCGAGAATTCCCCCATGGCCGAGATCATCCAGCGCGACGGGACCTGGGTCTTCGACGGCAGCGCGGTCAGGATCACGCCGGGCCTGCACCGTTCCGTACCCCTGTTCCGGCAGACGTACGGGGAGATCACGGTTCCCCTGGAAGCGGTGTCCGGCATCGTGCACGAGCCCGAACGCAAGCGCGGGCGGCTGCGTCTGAGGCTTCGTCAGGGGGCCGATCCGCTGCTCCAGGCGACCGGGGGACGGCTTCCGGACGCCGCCGATCCGTACCGGCTGACGGTCGACCTCGACCGCTCCGGGATCGCCGAGTACGTCGCCGAGGAGATCCGGCGCGCGCTGCTCCTGGAGCAGGTCCCCAAGGAGCCGGCGCGGACCTACCTCCTCGCGGGGCCGCCGGTGCCCGTCTCGGTGCGCTCCAGTGACGGCACGGTCTCCTTCGACGGCGCGCAGGTACGGATCGACTGGGCGGACACCTCGCACCGGGTCAAGCGCGCGACGGGCCCGCGGATCATCGCCGTCGACGATCTGCTCCAGGTGGCATGGCTGCCCAACTCCGGTTACGAGGACGGGTTCCTGCGCTTCGTGACGCGCGACACCGTGTTCTCCGAACTGCCGCCCGAGAAGGACCCGTTCGCTCTCGACCTGTGGGGCAGCGCGCGCCGCGACCTGCTCACCGCGCTCGTCGCCGCGGCGGTGACGGCCCGCCTCCCGCATCCCTCGCTCCGGGCGGGCGAGTTCGCCGACCGGCCGCCGCAGGCGCCCGCACCGGTCCGCGCCGACTATCACGACGTACTCCTGCGCCGGCTGCGCGAACTGGGCGAGCTGCACCGGGACGGGGTGCTCACGGACGAGGAGTTCGCGATGACGAAGGCGGCGGTCCTGAAGGGCTTCAGCTGAGGAGGTCCGGCTCGCTCCTGCTGATGTCCTGCCACAGGGGCTGGTAGTTGATCCAGGCCACCAGGTCGCCGCCGAGCTGCTCCCGGGTCGCGACGGCCTGCTTGTGGTCGATGAGGACGGGGCGGCCCGCCGCCTGCGCGGTGAGCTGGACCTGGCTGGAGCGCTCCATCGACAGGAACCACCAGGCCGCCGCGTCCACCGAGTCGCCGACGGTGAGCAGGCCGTGGTTGCGCAGCACCAGCGCCTTGCGGCTGCCGAGCGCGCCGGCGATGCGGCGGCCCTCCTCGGTGTCCACGGCGACGCCGCTGTAGGTGTCGTAGAGCGCGTGGTCCTCGTAGAAGGCACAGCTCTCCTGGCTGATCGGGTCGAGGAGATCACCGAGGGCGGAGAGCGCGCGGCCGTGCACCGAGTGGCAGTGGGCGACGGCGACGACGTCGGGGCGGGCGGCGTGGACCTGGGCGTGCACGGTGAACGCCGCCTGGTTCACGTGATAGCGGCCCTCGACCACCTGCCCGTCCTGGTTGGCCATGACCAGGTCGCTCACGGTGACGTGCTTGAAGGGCATCCCGAAGGGGTTCACCCAGAAGCAGTCGCTGTACTCCGGGTCGCGCGCGGTGATGTGGCCGGAGACCCCGTCCTCGAATCCGAGCCGCCCGAAGATCCGCAGCGCTCCCGCCAGCCGCTCCTTGCGGTGGCGCCGCTCGTCGTCCGGCGAGTCGTACATCGGCGGCATGGCGAACTGGAGCTGGTCGGTCGGTAGGGGCAGGGGCGGCGTGGGCCCTTGCATATGTCCTCCAGCACTGGCGTGTCCGATACGGAGCGGAAGTTACCTCCGGGCGCCGCAGGAGAACAGGGCCGTTCGGTGAAGAGAGTGCGCAACCGTTACGCGGGAGTGTCGTGCGGGGGCCCTGTGGGAGCCCGGGGGCCGACGCCCCGGGTCCGCGAGCCCGCCGGCGCCACCGTCGAGAGCCTCTCCCCCTCCCGCCGACACCTGATCCTGATACCTGATCCTGATACCTGACAAAAGATGTCGGATATCGGCGGGAGACTCGGGGAATGAGCCGTACGAACTGGGCCGCCTTCACCGCCGCCGCACCCGACCTCGCCCGGTCGGCCGAGGAGCGGTTCACCGCGTTCACCCACCATGTCCTCGCGACCGTCCGCTCGGACGGCGCGCCCCGCACGAGCGGCATCGAGACGCGGTTCCTGCTCGGCGAGCTGTGGCTCGGCATGATGCCGGACTCGCTCAAGGCGCTCGACCTGCGCCGGGACCCGCGCTTCGCGCTCCAGGCGAACCCGGGGCCGGGCACCTCGATGGGCGGGGGCGACGTACGGATCGGCGGCCGGGCGGTGGAGGTCACCGACGGCGACGCGCGGCGGACGTACGTGAAAGAGGTGGAACCGCCGGAGCCGTTCCACCTCTTCCGCACCGAACTGACGGAGGTCGTACAGACCTTCGTCGAGGACGACACGTATCTGGTCGTCCAGGTCTGGAAGCCCGGAGAGCCGGTGCGGACCCTCAGGCGGACCTGACGGAAGGGGCTACTCCCACTCGATCGTGCCCGGGGGCTTGCTCGTCACGTCGAGGACGACACGGTTGACGTCGGCGACCTCGTTCGTGATGCGCGTCGAGATCTTCGCGAGGACCTCGTAGGGCAGCCGCGACCAGTCGGCCGTCATCGCGTCCTCGCTGGACACCGGACGGAGCACGATCGGGTGGCCGTACGTGCGGCCGTCGCCCTGGACACCCACGCTGCGGACGTCGGCGAGCAGGACGACCGGGCACTGCCAGATGTCGCGGTCGAGGCCGGCCGCCGTCAGCTCCTCGCGGGCGATGGCGTCCGCCTCGCGCAGCAGGTCGAGACGGTCCTTGGTGACCTCGCCGACGATACGGATACCGAGGCCAGGACCGGGGAAGGGCTGGCGCTGGACGATCTCGTCCGGCAGGCCGAGCTCCTGGCCGACCATCCGCACCTCGTCCTTGAACAGCTTGCGCAGCGGCTCGACGAGCTCGAACTCCAGGTCCTCGGGGAGGCCGCCCACGTTGTGGTGGGACTTGATGTTGGCGGTGCCGGTACCGCCGCCGGACTCGACCACGTCCGGGTAGAGGGTGCCCTGCACCAGGAAGGCGACGTCCTCGCCCTCCGCGGCCTCGGCCACGATCTCCGCCTGCGCCTGCTCGAAGACCCGGATGAACTCCCGGCCGATGATCTTCCGCTTCTCCTCGGGGTCCGAGACGCCCTTGAGCGCGTCGAGGAACCGCTCCTGCGCGTCCACGACCTTCAGCTGGACGCCGGTCGCGGCCACGAAGTCCTTCTCGACCTGCTCGGTCTCGCCCTTGCGCATCAGACCGTGGTCGACGTACACGCAGGTCAGCTGGGAGCCGATGGCCTTCTGCACGAGGGCGGCCGCGACGGCGGAGTCCACACCGCCGGACAGACCGCAGATGGCGCGCTTGCCACCGACCTGCTCGCGGATGAGGGCGACCTGCTCCTCGATGACGTTGCCGGTCGTCCAGTCCGGCTCCAGGCCGGCGCCGCGGTACAGGAAGTGCTCCAGCACCTGCTGGCCGTGCGTGGAGTGCATGACCTCGGGGTGGTACTGGACGCCGTAGAGCTTCTTCTCGTCGTTCTCGAAGGCCGCGACCGGGACGACGTCCGTGGAGGCCGTCACCGTGAAGCCCTCGGGGGCGGCGCTGCACGCGTCACCGTGCGACATCCACACCGACTGCTCGTCCGGGGTGCCCTCGAACAGGGTCGAACCCGACTTCGAGACGTGCAGGGGCGTACGGCCGTACTCGCGGGCGCCCGTGTTGTCGACGGTGCCGCCGAGGGCCGTCGCCATCAGCTGGAAGCCGTAGCACATGCCGAAGACCGGGACACCGGCCTCGAAGAGCTCGCGGTCGAGGCGGGGTGCGCTCTCGGCGTACACCGACGAGGGGCCGCCGGAGAGGATGATCGCCGCCGGGTTCTTGGCGAGCATCTCCTGGACCGGCATGGTGCTCGGCACGATCTCGCTGTAGACCCGCGCCTCGCGGACGCGACGGGCGATGAGCTGGGCGTACTGCGCACCGAAGTCGACGACCAGGACGGTGTCGGGGGCGGCGGGGGACGCTTCTGGCACGGTTTGCCTTCCGGCGGTGAGCAAGGGGTGTGGGGTGTCGAGTCTACCGGGGGTCTGCCCGGGGGTGCCGTCCCGGCGTCCCTGGGGCTCCGCCCCCGGACCCCCGCCAGGGGCGCTGCGCCCCCTGGACCCCCGCCCTCGCCCGAAGGGCTCGTCCTCAAACGCCGGACGGGCTGACATACCTGCCCCCGGCCGGCGTTTGAGGACGAGGCCGTCCAGGCCGATACGGGGGTCTGGGGGCGGAGCCCCCAGGGACTCGGAACCCACGCCCGCCGAACAACGCGCGCCCGCACCCCCAGCCCGTCCGGCGCCTGAGGACGAGGCCGTCCAGGCCGACGCGGGGGTCTGGGGGCGGCAGCCCCCAGGGGTGGGGGCTGCCGTCTCAGGATGCGAACCCGCTTGGACCACCCCGTACGCACGGGCATACTGGTCCCATGCTCACGCACCAGACCTTCGCGTTTACCTATGGCAACCGGCCCACCGGCTGCCATGGTCGTGCTGCTTGAGCAACTGACAAGCGACTCCCCAGGCGCCCCGGGCCGACAAGGCCCGGGGCGTCTGCCGTTTCCGGGCCCGGCAGCCCGGGGCTCCCCTCCATCGAGCAGAAGGAGCCCCACCATGGCCGACGTGACCGACGTACTGAACAGGACCGGCGCCCGTACCGACGAGGCGGCCGGCGTGATCACCGACGCCCGTGACCGCGTCGACGCCCTCGACGACCGGATCATCGGCCTCGTGCAGGAACGCATGGCCGTCTCCGCGGTGATCCAGCAGGCCCGGATGGAGTCCGGCGGCCGTCGCGTGAACCTCTCCCGCGAGATGGAGGTCCTCGGCCGCTACCGGGACGCGCTGGGCAAGCCGGGCACGTCGCTGGCCATGACCCTGCTGGAGCTGTGCCGCGGCCGAGTCTGAGCGCCCGTCCGCGTCCACCCGCCACGCCCGCGTACGCACATACGCCTGCCGTCTCACCCGTACGGCGCGTGACCGCGCCAGGAGCGGCTTCGTTGGTCCCGGTGTCCGTGTCAGCCAGGGGCGGGCCGAAAGAACCACGCGTGGCTCCGCTGGGGCGATGAGACGTACGGATCGTGCCGTGCGTCGTGGGACCTCGCCCCAGGGGTGTGACCGGACGGCAGGGGACAGCGGCCCGGTCACGCAAGAGAACGGCCGGCTCCGGGGACGCCCGGGGCCGGCCGGCGCAACCGTCCGGACGGCCGGCGCGATCCTCCGACCGGCCGGTCCGGACCCACCGCTTCGACGGCGCCCGCCCGGAGAGGCTTCCCCACCCCCGCGTCCCCAGGTCCCCCACCCGTTGCCACCCCGGCTCGCCCTCCATGTCCCCGTGGACGGACGGCCTCACCACCTGACCCGCGGCGCACCCCCTCCGGCGCCGCGCCCCCGGCACCGGCGCCGCCCTGACGTCGGTGCTGACGCAGAAGGGCCCCGCGGATTCCGTCCCGCGGGGCCCTTCGCGGCTGCGTACGCGCCTTCGCCCGCTCAGGTCCTGGAGACCGCGCCGCAGGACTCGGCGTCGGAGTGCCTGAGCTCCCGGCTCCGGTCGTAGGGATCGACCGCGGGCCCGCTGGGCGTCGCCTCGTCCGAGGCGGCCGGGCCGGCCGAGTCGAACCGCGGGTGCAGGAAGCCGTCGTGGACGAAGCAGGCGGAGTTGGAGAGGTTCTCGTCGAAGGAGAGGATCGCCAGCCTGCCGGGGGTGACCCGGTACTTCGCCGGGTCGGAGACCTCGATGTCGAGGACGCGGCGCACGATGGTGCGGGCCACCTCGGTCGACTCGGGGTCCGCCTGGGCCAGCGGGTAGACGAAGGTGTAGTCGGCGTGGATGACGACGGAGGCGCGGGTGCCCGCCTTGAACGTCATGCGGCCGCGGGTCTTGACCACGTCCCCGACGAGCCGTACCTCGCGCGGGTCGAAACGGCTGAAGAGCGAGAGCGGATCGTGCTTCGCATCCGGTGTGCGCAACCAGCTGTTCACGTCGTCGAGCAGCTTGGGCTGCTGGGGGTCGAGAAGGGCGAGGACGCTCTTCGGGCGGCCGCCGAGCAGGGTCCCGCGGTCGATGTTCGCGCCGACGAGCAGCTCCTTGGTCTGCCGAAGCGCCCGGGCGACCTGTTCCTTGCCGAGCGGACCGACCGGCTTCGCCTCCGGCACGACGATGCCGGCCGCGCCGTCGGCGTACCGCTCGGCGGGTGAGCCGGCGAACGGCCGGTCGAGTGTGGGGGTGCCGGGCGCCGCCGAGGGAGCCGTGGTCGGGGCCGCGGTCTCGGCGGGCAGCGGGTCCGCGGCCGCGCCGGACGAACCGCTGCCGGAGGAGGACGCGCCGAGAAGATCACCGGGCAGCAGCGACGGGCGTACGGCCACCAGCGCCACGGCGGCCGCCAGGGGGACGCCGATGATCGCCCACAGCCGTCGGCGGCGGGCGGTGCGATCCTCCGCCCTGCGCATCTCCTGCCACGCGGGCCCGGTCCGCCACCCCTCCGGTTCGATACCCCGGGCCTCCTGCTGCCGCAGCCGTTCGGTCACCATGCGGGCGCGGGCGGAGGGCTCCTTGGGCGCCGAGGCCCGGATGTCCCGCTCGGAGTCGCGGATGAACCGCTCCCACACCTCATCGGGAACGGACGGTTCCTCCGGACGCTCCCCACCTGCCCTTCCGGGCTGCTTCTCAGACACGAGGGTCAGTTCTAGGCGGATGGAACAGCCGTCCACAAGTCGTATCCGTGTGTGACCCAGCCCACATAAGAATTCTGTGAAGGACCGCACAACCGTTCACGGGGTCCACGGGTCACACCTGCTGAACCAACGGCCACACCCGCGCCCCACACGCGGAGGCCTCACCCATACGCGTACCGCGGCGACGCGGTACACCGGACTTACCGAGGTCTTCATGAAGCTTCGCCGTGCCATGGCCGTCGCGGCCGCGACGGCCGCCATAGCCCCACTGGCGCTGCTTTCGGCGCCGGCCGCGTTCGCGTCGGACGACACCACCACCCCGGCAGCGGCAGTGTCCGAGTCCACGAGCGAGTCGACGTCCGCGTCGCCGAGCGACTCCGCTCCCGCGCCGAGCGCCTCCGAGTCCGCGAGCGAGACCGCTCCGGCTCCGAGCAGCAGCGCGAGCACCAGCGCCAGTGCCACCGCCAGCACGTCCGGCAAGCCGTCGACGTCCGCCAGCCCTTCGCAGTCCTCGGAGCCGTCGGCGTGGCCGACGGAGGACTGCCCCGTCGACGACGACGGTGTGGACGCCGGTTCCCAGCTGTCCCTGGCCGTCACCGGACTGCCCGGCAAGATCGTCGCGGGCAGCGGCTGGCACAACTTCACGCTCTCCGCCGCCAACCACAGCGACCAGGACCTCGGTCAGGTCCAGTGGCTCGCCACGGTCGACAACTACTCGGACAGCGACGACGAGGACGACTGGCTGAGCACGTACGCCCAGCTCGAGTACTTCAACCCCACGAGCAAGTCGTGGGAGTCCATCGCGGACGAGGTCGGCAACGGCATCTACTTCGGTGAGACCACGCTGGGCGGCAAGCAGACGGTCGCCATCAAGCTGCGGGTCAACATCAGCTCGAAGGCCCCGGCCGGCGACGGCTACGCCCTCGGTCTGGGCGGCTACGTGGACCAGAAGCAGGACTGCGTCCACAGCTCCTTCGCGTTCTACGAGCTCACCGTCCTCCCGGCCGGCAGCAGCAACGAGAACCCGGGCACGCCCAAGCCGGGCACCGGTGAGACTCCGTCCGGCGGCACGAAGCCGCAGGGTGGCGCCGACGAGATCCCGGCCACGGGCAGCCTCGCCTCGACCGGTTCCTCGTCCGCCCTGCCGACGATCGCCCTCGTGGGCGGCGTCGCCGTCGTCGCCGGTGCCGGTGCGGTCTTCACGGTGCGTCGTCGCAGGTCAGGTGGCGCGGCCGCGTAAGGCCACGTTTCCGGGACGGGCCGTGTGAGCGGCACTGCCCTCAGCGGTACACGGAAAAGGGACCTGAGCTCGGAGGGGGGCACAGGTCCCTTTTCGCGTTCCCGGCCGGGCGGCCTCTCACCCCGCCCGGCCCACGCGGCCCCGCCCGACGGCCTACTTCTTCCGCGGCACCGTCGGCATCCCCAGGAACGGCAGCCTCAGCGCGCCGAAGGCGTCCGCGGGAACGGCGGGCCTGAGGGGCTCGACCGGCTTCAGCCGCTCGTACGCGGCTCCCTGCGCCGGGCGCGGGTCCGCCTTCCCCTTGTTGGGCCAGTACGACATCGCGCGCTCGGCCTGGGCCGTGATGGTCAGCGACGGGTTGACGCCCAGGTTCGCGGAGACGGCGGCGCCGTCGACCACCGAGATCCCCGGGTGCCCGTACAACCGGTGGTACGGGTCGATCACGCCCTCGTCGGCACTCGCGCCGATCGGACAGCCGCCCAGGAAGTGCGCGGTGAGCGGGGTGCCCATCAGCTCGCCCACGTTGCTGCCGGCGAAGCCGTTGATCTCGGCGGCGAGGGTGGACGCGGCCTCCGAAGCCGCCCTGATCTGCTTGGGGTTGGGGGCTCCATGTCCTTGCCGGGCGGTCAGCAGCCCCTTGCCCACGCCCTTGGGCTTCAGATAGGTGGTGAGCGAGTTGTCCAGGGACTGCATCACCAGGCCGATGATGGTCCGCTCCGACCAGTGCCGGTTGGAGAGCGAACGGGCCACCAGCAGCGGGTGCCGCACGGCGTTGGCCAGCCAGCCCAGAACCCTCGACGAGCCCTCCGCGTAAGGCACTTGAAGGATGGAGAGGCTGCCCATCGAGTTCGACCCCCGCCCGTAGCGGACCGGTTCGATGTGCGTGTTCTCGTCGGGATGGATCGAGGACGTGATGGCCACACCCCGGGTGAAGTCGGCCTTCGGCTCGCCGGTCGCCCTGCGGTAGCGGCGGTTGTCCGTCTGCGCGCCGACCAGCGCCTCCGAGTTGGTGCGGGTCAGTTCTCCCAGCCGTGGCGAGAGGCGGGGCAGCTGCCCGCCCGCCCTCATGCGGTGCAGCAGCGTCTGGGTGCCGTAGGTACCGGCCGCGATCACGACCCGGCGCGCCGTGAACATCCGTCCGGCGCCCTTGCGCCGGGCATCGGTGGGCAGGGTGGCCACGGCGTGGCCGCCGCGCGAGTCGTCGGTCACGGACACGACGGTCGTCATCGGGTGCACGACCGCGCCGGCCTTCTCGGCCAGGTACAGGTAGTTCTCGTTGAGGGTGTTCTTCGCTCCGTGCCGGCAGCCGGTCATGCACTCACCGCACTCGGTGCACGCCGTGCGGCCGGGCCCCGCGCCCCCGAAGTACGGGTCCTCGACCTCCCCGCCGGGCCGGGCCCGGGCCGCGCCGTCCGCGTCCTGCCCGTCCCCGAAGAAGACCCCGACCGGCGCCATGTGGAAGGTGTCGCCGACGCCCATCCGCTGCGCGGCCGCCTTGAGATGGACGTCGGACGGGGTCGTCGTCGGGTTGAGCCGGACACCGAGCATGCGCCGGGCCTGGTCGTAGTACGGCTCCAGCTCCTCCCGCCAGTCCGTGATGTCCTTCCACTGCGGATCGTCGAAGAACGCCTTCGGCGGTACGTAGAGGGTGTTGGCGTAGTTGAGGGAGCCGCCGCCGACGCCCGCCCCCGCCAGGACCATGACGTTGCCCAGCAGATGGATGCGCTGGATGCCGTACATCCCGAGCGAGGGGGCCCAGAGATAGTTCCGCACGTCCCACGAGTTCTTCGGCAGCGTCTCGCGGGTGAAGCGGCGGCCGGCCTCCAGCACTCCGACGCGGTACCCCTTCTCCGTCAGGCGCAGGGCCGTGACGGAACCGCCGAAGCCGGAGCCGACCACGAGGACGTCGTAGTCGTACGCGGAGTCGTCGTGCTGCTCCTGGACGGAGTTCTCCTGTGCCACGTGCTGCTCTCCTCGTCGAGAACGGATGCGGACGGACGTGCTGCGAACGTGCTGCGGACCTGCTGCGGCCGTGCACCGGACACCGGGCCGGCGTCCGGTGCGGTGGACTCCGGCCCGGTGCCCCGCCCCGGGTGCGGACACGACCTAGCGGAGGCGCAGCGCCTTCATGACCCGCAGGCTCCGGCTCATGAACGCCGCGTACTTCTCGTCGTCCATGCCGAGCGACGGTGCCATCGGCAGCAGCCGCTGCTGGGCGACGGTCTGCGCCTCGGTGTACTTGAGGATGCCCTCGGATCCGTGCCGCCGGCCGAGTCCCGAGTCCTTCATGCCGCCCATCGGCGACTGGACGCTTCCGTACGCGGGCGCGTAGCCCTCGTTGACGTTCACGGTGCCCGTGCGCAGCCGGGCCGCGACCGCGCGTCCGCGCCGGCCGTCCTTCGTCCAGACGGAGGAATTGAGGCCGTACGCCGTGGAGTTGGCAAGGTCGACAACCTCGTCGTCCGTCCGGAAGCGGTACAGCGAGACCACCGGCCCGAAGGTCTCCTCGCTGCAGACGGCCATGGGCGCCTCGACGCCGTCGAGAACGGTGGGCTCGTAGAAGTAGGGACCGATGTCGGGCCGGGCGACGCCCCCGGCCAGCACCTTCGCGCCCTTGGCGACCGCTTCGTCCACGTGCCGGGTCACGGTCTCCAGCTGCCGCTCCCCCACCAGCGAGCCCATGTCGGCCCCGTAGGCGAGGGAGGTGCCGAGCCGCATGGCCCGGGTGCGGGCGGCGAAACGCTCCGCGAACGCGTCGGCGACGGACTCGTGGACGTACAGCCGCTCGATGGAGATGCAGAGCTGGCCGGCGGAGGAGAAGCAGGCGCGGACGGCACCCGCGGCGGCCTTGTCGATGTCGGCGTCCTCCAGGACCACCATGGCGTTCTTGCCGCCGAGTTCGAGGGAGACGCCCACGAGCCGGGCCGCCGCGCCCTGGGCGACCTCACGGCCGGTGCGGGTGGACCCGGTGAACGAGACGTAGTCCGCGTGCTTGACGACCTCGGGCCCGACGACCGGACCGTCCCCGATGACCACCTGGAAGACCTGGGCGGGCAGCCCGGACTCGATCAGCAGGTCACGCGCCCAGAGCGCGGTGAGGCAGGTCTCGGTGTCGGGCTTCATGACGACGGCGTTGCCCGCGACGAACGCGGGCAGCGCGTCGCCGACGGAGAGTTCGAGCGGGTAGTTCCAGGGTGCGATCTGGCCGACGACGCCGCGCGGGTGACGCAGTTCGGTGACCTTGGTGAGGGTGGGCATCGCGCCGGCGTGCCGCTTGGGACGGAGGTAGGCCGGTGCCCTGCGGCCGTAGTGGCGCGCGGCCACGACGACGGCCTGCACCTCCTCGTGCGCGTGCAGCCGGGCCTTGCCGGTCTCCAGCTGGATGAGGTCCAGCACCTCGGCCTGGCGCGCGAGCACCAGGTCGTGGAAGCGCAGCAGGACGGCGGCGCGCTGCCGCACCGGGGTGGCGGCCCAGGCCGGCTGCGCCCCGCGGGCCCGCTCGAAGGCCGTGGCGACGTCCTCGGGGGTGGACTCGGGCAGGTCGGCCAGCTTCTCGCCGGTGAACGGGGTGTGGTTGGCCGTCCGTCCGGAGCCGACGACGCCCTTGGTGAGCTGCGCGACCAGCTCGGGCGTGACCACGTCGGCAGCGGTGCGGGCGCCCACGGGGGCGGGGGCGAGGGGGTTGGTGCCGGTCTTTTCCGGCTGGTCCGTACCGATGATTTCCGGGGCCTGCGAGTCCGTCATGAAGCGCAGGGTATGACGGCGCGAGAGCTTTGGGTACCCGTTGGTAACCCGCTTTCACGGGGTGCACACACCCTGCCAGTGAGCACTGGCAGTAAACGTGCTGATCAGGGCGTTGTTCCGGGCCCACGCACGCTTCCGGCCCCGCGGCCCGCCGTCGCGTCCCTACCTCTTGTCGATGTCCAGGTTCGCGATCGCCGCCCGCGCGACCTCCCGGCCGCGCACCGTGAAGTCGCCCTTGCCGGGATAGCCGACCGTGAGCTTGTACATGTCTCCCGCGGACGACTTGTAATAGAACACGCGCAGTTCGCGCGGGCGCGGGTCCTGGCTGTCGTCGGTCGTGTAGACGACGGTGTTCTCCGCCGACTGCCTGCCGTGGTACGTGGTCTGCCTCGGCGTCGTCCTCGGCCCCTCGGGCATCTGGAGGGCGTACGCGCCGCTCTGCTTGAAGTCGCCGTTGTCGGCGTACATCTGGGCGGCCGAGGAGTCCTTGATCTGATGGGACGTGTCCTCGGACCCGCGGGCCACGTCGAGGCTGATCCAGACGCCGCCGCTCCAGTCGGTGTACGTGACCCGGTGGCTCTTGTCCGACGTGCGGTCCGGCGTCGATCGCTGGTAGCCCGCGGGCACCGCCAGCGTCGCGGTGACGTCCTTCTCATGGTGCTTGCGCCAGCCGTCGGGCAGCGGCCCCGCGAACGGGTCGGCGATCACCAGGTACGCCGTCACGGCCACCGCGACGACGGCCGCGCCGAGCCCGATCAGGACCGCGCGCGGAATCCGGACACCGTTCCGTGCCTCACCGGCGGCCCGCACCGGTGCCGGGATCTGCCCCGCCCCGGTGGCCCCCTCGCCCTCGGGAGCCCGTACGACCTCCGTGCGGACCCGGGCGGGCGGCTCCGCGGCCTCCTCCAGGAGCCGGCGCGCCCGGCCGGCCCCGAGGCGGCGCGCCGGGTCCTTGTCCAGCAGCCCGCCGATCACCTCCGCCAGCGGTCCCGACACCGAAGCGGGCGGCGTCGGCGTGGAGTTGAGCACGGACTGCAGAGTGGCCGGGGTGTTGCTGCGGCGGAAGGGCGACACCCCCTCGGTGGCCGCGTAGAGGACGACGCCGAGCGACCAGAGGTCGCAGGACGGGCCGGGGCGCCGGCCCAGCACCCGTTCCGGCGCGATGTACTCGGGCGAGCCGACGAAGCCGCCGGTGTCCGTCAGGCTGGTCTCGCCCTCGATCTGCGCGATGCCGAAGTCGGTGAGGACCACCCGGCCGTGCGGGCCGAGCAGCACGTTGTCGGGCTTGACGTCACGGTGCAGGATGCCCGCCGCGTGCGCGGCCTCCAGCGCGCCGAGCACCTCCAGGCCGATCCGCGCCGCCTCCCGCGCGCCGAGCGTGCCCTCTTCGAGGACGGCGCCCAGCGAACGGCCCCGCACCAGCTCCATGACGATCCAGGGCTGTCCGTCCACCACCGCCACGTCGTGGACGTTCACCACCGCCGGATGGTCGAGCCGGGCCGCGGCGCGTGCCTCCCGGCGCATCCGCTCGAAGGCGGTGGCGCGTTCCCGCTCGGGCAGGTGGTCCGGGAGTCTGGGTTCCTTGACGGCGACCTCCCGGTCCACCGTCTCGTCCTGGGCCCGCCAGACGGTCCCCATCCCGCCGTGCCCCAGCTTCGCCAGGAGCCGGTAGCGGCCCGCGACCAGCCGCCCGGCGCCGGGGTCGGGCACGGGCGCGGGCGCGCTCCGCTCGGACCGTGGCGGCACGGGAAGCGGGGACGGGTGTGGCTGCGGCTGCGCGGGCCGACGGGAGAGCGGATGGGCGGACTGCTCGTGCCCGGACTGCGGTGACGCGGACTGCGGTGCGGCGGACTGTTCGTGCCCGGACTGCGGCTGCGCGGACCGCGGTGCGGCGGACTGCGGGTGTGCGAAAGGCTGTTGAGTGGACTGCGGGTGCGGTGGGCCGGCCTGCGTACGCGGGGCGGGTCCGGCCGGCTCGGCGTACGGATTGCCGGGCAGGGGAACCCCCTGCCGCTCCGCGGGCGCCGCCGGCCGCGGTGCCCGCAGTGGTGGCTGCAGGGCGAAACTGGTCGGCTCGTCGGCGCCTTGCTGGACTCCCCCGTCACTGCTCATGGGTCCATCCCTATCGCGGCCCTCGCTCCGGCAGCCAGAGCCGTCGCGTACCGGTCACAGACCCGTGACGCGGCACGCGACCGAAATGCCGTGTATCCACCGCCTGCGTGCGGTTCACGAGGTGGTGAAGGTGCCGACCGCGACGTCGAAGTACCTCTTCGCCTCCGTCGTCCTGCCGACCGGCGCCGAGACCCACACGTCGTACATCCGGCCGCCCTCCTCCCAGCAGAGGTCGTACGTGTGCCGGGGACCCTCCGCCTCGGTGAAGCCCTTCCAGGAGAACTCCCACAGCGCCGCGGAGTGTCCGGTGTGCGTGGTGGAGGTGACCGTGCCGTCGCGGTAACCCGGGTTCGTGGACGGCCCGTCGGCGTCCGCGTGGCGCATCACCGCGAGCGGGCCGCCCGGCACCGGATCCGACACCTTGATGCCGATCCGGAAGGTCTGCCCCGGCGACATGTAGAAGATCCGCTCGCCCTGCGGGTCGCGGGTGAAGCCGTCGGGAACGGCGAGCGCGTACCCGTCCGGATCGCGCACGGTCCGGTAGCCGGACGGCGGCGTGGAGCGGCCGGAGGGGGGCGGCGTCCGCTCCCGGGTGACGGTGACCGTGGGGTGCGGTGCCCCCGCCGACGCCTGACCGGTCGACCGGCCGGTCGCGGGCGCCGACGCGCTCGCCGAGGCCCCCGGCGCCGCACTCGCCGACGTGGACACGGACGGCGTACCGCTCCCGGTGCTCCCACCGCCGCCGTCCCGGCCGTCGTGCGCGAGCAGGGCGGCCGCCGACACCCCCGCGCCCACCAGTGCGGCGGCCAGCGCGGCGACGAGCAGGCCTCGCGGGAACCGCCGCGCGGTGCGCTCGGGTACGGCGCCGGCGGCCGTGCCCGCGGCGGGCACCGGGGGGCCGGCGTCGGGTGGGGTGGGCCTGCGCTTCGGTACGTCGCGCTGGGTGGGCGAGTAGCCCGGCGGCGCGGGTTTCGGCGTGCGGCCGGTCTGCCGGAACGCCCGCAGCAGCCGTTCCGCCTCCACCGCGTCGAGGCGGCGGTCCGGATCACGCTCCAGCAGCCCCCGTACGACGGGGAGCAGCGGCGCGGCCTGGGCCGGTGGCCTGATCTCGTCCATGACGACGGCGTGCAGGATGCCGCCCAGGGAGTCGCGGCGGAACGGTGACTCGCCGCTCAGCACCGTGCACAGCAGTGCCCCGAGCGACCACAGGTCGGACTCGGGGCCGGTCCGGGCGCCGGACATCCGCTCGGGCGCGGTGTACTCGGGCGAGCCGACGAAGGAACCGCTCTCGGTGAGGGTGGTCGCCCCCGCGACCTGGGCGATGCCGAAGTCGGTGAGGACGACCCGGTCGGTGCCCGCCTCCATCAGGACGTTCGCGGGCTTGAGGTCACGGTGCAGGATGCCCGCGTCGTGCGCGCGGCGCAGCGCGCCGAGGAGGGCGATGCCGATCCGGGCGGCCTCCCTCGCGTCGACCGGGCCGTCCGCCGAGATCCGTTCGGCGAGCGAGCCGCCGTCGATCAACTCCATGACGATGTAGGGGCGTTCGGCCTCCTCCACCACGTCGTGCACGACGATGATGTGCGGGTGGTGGAGCTGGGCGACCGCGCGGGCCTCGCGCAGGGTGCGATCGCGTTGCTGCAGGGCCTCCTGGGCGGAGAGCGAGTCGTCGAGGGGAAGTTCCTTCACCGCGACCTGCCGGTTGAGCAGTTGGTCGGTGGCCCGCCAGACGACGCCCATGCCGCCCCGCCCGATCCTGGCCTCCAGCCGGTAACGGCCGGCGATCACGCGGACGTTCTCCCCCTGGGTCCCCATACGCCCCATCATGCCGCACCGGATGGACGCCCTCCGTGACGGCGACCGGCCGACTTCGCCCCCGTGGCCGGGGATCACCCGCGCTCACCGCTCCTGGAAACTCCGCAGGATCGAGTCGAACTGCTTGCCGGTGGTGGCCCACTCGTCGGCCGGCGAGGCCTCGTAGAGGGCGTACTCGGTGCCGTCACCGGTCATGTAACCGACGTCGATCGCGCGGTAGGGCCCCGGGAAGTAGTGCGGGGGGTCCTTGGCCAGCGCGTTCCACGTGTACTCCCAGCGGACGCCCGGCTGGTCGCGGAAGAGCTCTTCCTTGAGGCTCAGCCGCTGGTAGTCCTGCAGCCGCCCCGAGATCGTGTGGTCCAGGCCGCTCATGTGGTCGTACGAGGTGCTGAAGTCCGGCGCGGTGTCGACGGCGACCCGCACCAGGTGCTTGCCCTTGTCGGGCGAGTAGTCGACCTGCCGGAGGCCGTCCTTGTCGATGGAGACGGACCGCGTCCACCCCTCGGGCAGGGAGACGCTGAAGCCGAACGGGTCGTGGATCCGCTCCCAGCCGGCGGGAACCCCCGTCCGACCGTCCTTGTCACCCGGTGTGGCACCGGCCCCGGAACTGGCGCTCGGAGTCGGAGCCGGCGTCGACGGTCCGGAGGCGGAGTCGCCCGGACCGCCCGTGCCGAAGTGCTGGAGCGCGACCGCGCCACCGCCGCCGACGACCGCCGCGAGGGCGACGACCAGGGCGACCGTGCGCAGCCGGTGCCGCTTCGGCGGCGGGGTCGCGGTCCCGTTCGCCGCCGCCTGATACGAGGTGGTGGTGCCCGTGTGCGCGCGGGTCCCGGTGCCGGTCCCCGTCACTGTGGTGTCGTGTTCCACCCGTCCCGCCACCGCGTGCGCCCGCGTCGCGTCCGACAGTCGTCCCGCCGCCGCCTCGGCGAGCATCTCCTCGGCCTGCGCCGCGCTGGGCCGCTCGGCCGGATCCTTGCGCAGCAGCGCGGCGAGTACGGGCCCGAGCGCCCCCGAGTTGACCGGTTCGGCGGGTTCCTCCTCGACGACGGCCTGCATGGTGCCGATGGGCGAGGTGCGGCGGAACGGCGACCTGCCCTCCACCGCCGTGTACAGCGTGGCGCCGAGTGCCCACAGATCGGACGCCGGGCCCGGGTCGTGGCCGCGCACCCGCTCCGGGGCGAGGTAGTCGACCGAGCCGACGATCTCACCGGTGCGGGTGATGGTCGTGTCGCCCTCGACCTGCGCGATCCCGAAGTCCGTGAGCAGCACCCGCCGGTCGGAGGAGAGCAGGACGTTGCCCGGCTTCACGTCCCGGTGCAGCACCCCGGCCGTGTGCGCGGCGCGCAGCGCGCGCAGCACCCACAGACCTATCCGCGCCGCCTCGGCCGGTTCGATCCGCCCCTGCTCGTTGACCGCGTCGGCCAGCGAGTTGCCCTCGACCAGCTCCATGACTATCCACGGCCGGTTGTCGTGGTCCAGCACGTCGTGAACGGTCACGACGGCCGAGTGGTTGATCCGGGCCGCGGCCCGCGCCTCCGCGTGGGTACGGGCCAGGAGCACGGCCCGGTCGCTCTCCGTGACGTACAGCGCGGCCGTCAGTTCCTTGACCGCGACCGCGCGGTGCAACACCTCGTCGTGCGCGCGCCACACGCGGCCCATGCCACCGCTGCCGATGGATTCGACAAGTCGGTAGCGGCCCGCGAGGAGCAGGCCCTGCATCTGATTCACGTTTCCCCGCAATGGTCTTGACAGGGTCAGACTAAAGAGCGGTTACGTCGCAGGGAACCGGCGGGGTCGTTCGGAGACCGCACTGTGACGGTTCTCCCTTCCTGGTACGGAGGGCAACCTTTCCGCGCCCGGCGTCGTGGAGGCGTCGGACGGCGGGCTCAGCCGGTGACCCGGTAGGTCGCCGACGCCTGTTCGTACAGCCGGGTCACCTCGTCCGTCTCGGCCTCCGGGCCGCGCACCTGGACGATGTGGTAGCGCCCGCCCTGGACGACGACGAGGTTGCGGACGTACAGCTCCTGCCCCGCCGAGGTCTGCCAGGTGAACTGCCCCTCGGCCATGGTCCGTCCACCGACGTCGATCCGCCGCATGCCGCTGGACGTCGCCCACGTCGAGTCGCGGAACGGCTGCAACTCGCTCTCCCGCTCCCGCTGGTAGGTCAGCGGATCGCTGCCGTAGGTCGCGGTGCTGTCCCGGCCGGGTACGACGATGAGCTCGAAGTCGCCGTGGGAGTAGACGACCTGACCGCGCCCGTTCTTGGGCGAGCGGTCCCAGCCGTTCGCCACCGCGACCTGGAAGCCGGCGGAGTCCTTGCGCAGGGTGAAGCCCGACGGGACACCGGGGGCGTTGCTCCCGGACTCCGGCGAACCAGGCTTCTCCGAAGGGCTCTTGTCGCCGCCCGGAGAGGTCTGGTCGGGCCGCGGTTCGCTGCTCGCGCTTCCGTCGGCGCCCGCGGAGTTCTGCGGTGCGGGGCTCACCTGTCCGGCGGAGTCGGCCGGACCACCGTCGGAACCGTTCGCCCGGTCGTTCTTCGGCATGAAGACCATCGCGTAGGCGACCGCCGCGACCAGCAGGAGCAGGACCAGGAGGACCAGGTTGCGCCCGAGCCGTCGGGGCTTGTCCCGCACGGACCGTCCCGCCGGGCGGGCGGGGCGGTCGCTCCTGGCCCGTTTGTGACGGGCGTGCGGGCTGGTCGCGGGCAGCCCGGCGCGGCGCCGGCGGACGAGTTCGCCCCTCCTGCGCACGATCGGGAGCCTGCTCGGGTCGACCGGGGGCGCCGAGACGACGTGCGCGCCCGCCTCGGGCTCGGGCGCGGACCGCACCAGCGAGCGCAGCCAGCCGCGCAGTTCCTCGAAGTCGAGCCGCTCCGTGGGGTCCTGACGCAGCAGCGACTCCACCACGGGCCGCAGGGGTCCGCACTCCTCCGCGTACGCGGGCGGTTCGGCGCAGACCAGTTGCACCAGTTCGGCGGTGCTCTCCTCCGGGTAGGGGGCGTGCCCCTGTACCGCCCGGAAGAGGAGGGCGCCGAGCGCCCACAGGTCGGTCGCGGGGCCGATCGGCGCCGCCAGCTGCCAGTTCTCGTGCACCGGGCCGGCCTGCTCCGGCGCCCAGCGCTCGGTCACCGGACCGACGACCGCCATCCGCGCCTGCCGGGCCCGCTCCGCGGCGAGCGCCGTGGCGGGACCGCGGCGCGGCGGCGCACCGGCGACGAGTTCGTCCCAACGGCCCTTCGGCGGAACGGGAACGGCGGACTGCTGCCGCCCCCGCACGAGGGTGGCCGGGTCGGCGCCGGGAAGCTCCGGGACGATCCGGCCGTGCCCGGCGCCGCCGCCGGGGAGTGCCGTACGCGCGGGGCCGGTGCCGTCGCCGGAGCGGAAGCCTCGGCCGAAGTCCTGGCCGGTGTCGCGACCGGTGTCGCGACCGGTCTCCCGGCCGGCGCCCTGGCCCGTGCCGTCGCCGTATCCGTAGCCGTAGTCGTATCCGCCAGTGGCGCCGGGCTCGACGCCCTGCCCGGGGCCGTGGCCCGCGCCCCGGCCCGCCGTGTACGCGTCTCCGCGGCCGGTGCCGTGTCCGGGGCCCGGGCCGAGGCCGACACCCTGGTCCGCGCTGTGACCGGCCTCCTGGCCGAAGCCCTGGCCGGGAACCTGTCCCGCGTGGTGGCCGGTGCCCTCACCGGCACCCTGGCCGAAGCCGGGGCCCGCGTGGGTGCCCACGCCTCGACCCGTGTCGGGGCCGGTGCCGTGGCCGGTGTCGTGCTCGCTTCCCCGGCCTTCACCCTGACCGAAACCCTGGCCCTCGCCGAGACCCTCGCCCGTACCCCGGCCGAAGCCCTGCCCCGTGTCCCGGCCGAATCCCTGACCCGTGTCCCGGCCGGGGACCTGGCCAGGGACCTGGCCGAAGGCCCGAGCCGTCCGGTCCGCTTGCCTGCCGGTGGTGTGGTCGGCGTCCTGGCCCGGACCCGGGGCGGTGCCCTGGCCGTCGGGGCCCCCCGTGCCGGGGCGGGGCTGCGCACCGTGCCAGGCCCTGGTGTGCGCCACTCCGTACGGGTCGGCGATCTGACCGGGCGGCGGGGTCTCCGGCCGCTGCTCCACGATGTGTCCGGACGCCTGGGCGGGCGGAGCCGCGGCGTCGGCCGGCGGGGCCGGGCGGGGTGCGGGCAGGGCGGCGGGGGCACCCCGCTGCTGTTCGTGCACACGGGCCGCGGCGCGCGCTCCGGCGCGGTACGCGGCGATGGCTCCGGCCCGCGCCGCCCGCGCGTCGCCCCCGGCCTCGATCGCCCTGCGGGCCAGGGCCGCGCTGCCCGCCGCGGGCGCCTCTCCGACGGGCGTGCCGTTCTCCGCACGTGCCTCGATCGCGGCCCGCCGCGCGGCCTCCGCGTCGATTCCCTGAGCACCGGCGACCACGGCACCGAACGTGCCCCCGGGACTCGTGGCCCCCGGAACTCCGGAACCGCTCACGCCCCGCGAGGCTGCCCCGCCCGGCGAACCGGCGTTGCGCACCTGCTCGGTGCCGCCGCCCTCACTCCCGGGAGCGCCCGGACCCCGGGGGATCTGCGGGACCTGCGACACCTGGGAGACCTGCGACACCTGGGGGACCCGCGTCCCCGCCCGGCCCGGGGCTCCTGTCGCTCCGGGTGCCCCCGGTCCTCCCGGCGCGCCCTCCACACCCTCCGGACCGTCGAAGTCCCTTACCGGCACCGGGTCGTACCCGCACAGCGCCTCCTCGGCGGCTCCGGCCGCCAGCCCGGTCAGCATCACCCGGCCGTCGTCGCAGACGAGCACCGTGCGCGCGGTGATGTTGCGGTGCACCCACCCGTGCGCGTGCAGCACCCGCAGCGCGGTGAGGACGTCCGCGGCGACCTCGGCGGCGCGGTAGGGGCTCAGCGGTTTCTCGGCGAGCAGCGCTGCCAGCGGCCGCGCGGGCACCAGTTCGCTCACTATCCACAGCGAGCCGCCTTCGGCGAACACGTCGAAGACCTGGTCGAGTCGGGGATGGTCGGGGATCTGGGCGGCGGCCTGCGCGGCCTCGATCGCCCGCCGCACCGCCGGTTCGGCCGGCCGCCGCGTGGTGCGCGCGGAGGGGCGGCGCACCCCGCCGTCCCGTGCCACGAACCCCTCGGGCAGCCCGTCCGCGTCGAGGACCTCGGCCTCGACGATCTCCGGCAACGGCACCTGGCGGACCAGGACTTCCTGCCCGCTGTACGTGTCGAACGCGCGGCTCTCGGCGAACTCGTACTCGTCGGACGGCGGCAGCGGCAGGCGATAGCGGTCGGCCAGTACCCGACCCGCGTACTCGTCCACGATGCCTCCCCCGGCCGCCCGGTGGTCAATTCCGTTCGCCTTGCGTCCCGTTACGGCTTGGTACGGTCCGCAACCACTCACGATACGTGCCGGAGGCAACCCGCAATGTGAGGATGCGAGATGTCACCAGCCCGTGACCGAGCCCTACATCAGACACCCCGGGCGAACCGGCCCGAACCTCACGACCCGGGCCCGGACCCGCGTCTCACGACTTCGGCTGGAACGTCTTCGTCAGCGTCTGCCAGGTGTCCTTGCGCAGCTCGCTGTCCCAGGCGGAGGCCTTCGCCGTGTACATCAACGCATACCCCTGATGGGAGTTGACAACGAATCCGCGGTCGATCGACCGGTACGTCGTGCCCCCGTCCTGGTAGGTGAACTCCCAGTCGGCGGTGTTCCAGCCGCGGTAGTCCACCTTCTCTATGCGGATCTTCTGGTACTGCGGCCGTACCATTCCCCGCTCCTGGTTCCGCCAGTCGGCCACCGGGTCGTCCTTGGGCGTCGAGGTCCAGCCCACGAGGAGCTTCTGCCCGTCGGGACCGGTGAAACGCGCACCCGCGCTGTCCGTGGACCGGTAGGACCACCCCTTGGGCAGCCCGATCGAGAAGCCCTGGGCCCCGTGGTAGGTCGACACGGCGGTGGACCCCGCGGAACCGGACTCCTTGCCGCCGCCGCCCGTACCGCCCTTGTCGTCCGAGTTGCTCCCGTCGCCCGAGGCGTCCGCGCTGGGCGTGGTGCCCGAGGCGCCGCTCCCGTCCGTCCCGGAGGAGCCGTCCTTCTTGTCGTCGCTGTCGGTGTGCTCGCCCTTGCTCGCGTCCTTGCCGCCACCGCCCGCGTTCGCCCCGCTGGAGGCGCTCGCCTTGGTGTCGCCGCTCTTGCCGCCCTTCGCGCCGCTGCCGTCACCGCCGCCGAGGGTGAGGGCCAGAACCGTCCCGACCACGACGAGCGCCAGGACCACCGCGATGATGATCAGGGTTCGCCGCGGCACCACATCGGTGAGCGGCGCCCTCGGTGCGGGCCGCGGGGGCCGCTCGGGCGCCACGGGCCAGCCGGAACCCTGGGAACTCCCCGAGCCCGAACCGCTCGTGCCGGCCGTGCCCGTCACCCGCGTCGCGTCCGCCGGACCGGCCGTGTCCTTCGTACCGGTCCCGCCGACGGGACCGGAGTTCAGCCCCACCGCCACGCCGTCGCGGGCGCCCGCCTTGCGGGAGACGTCCGCCGCTCCGGTGCGCGGGCCCGGTGCGACCGCGCCCGACGTGCCCGCACCGGCGGTCCCGGTCCTGCCGTCCGCGGACTTCGACGGCGTCGCGCCCGCCGACACCGGCGGAGCCGCCGGCCGGGGAACCGTCGGGGACTCGGCGGCCGTGCCCGCCGCGCCCTCGGTGCTCGCCGCGCCCGTGCCCGCCGTACCGGTGGACTTGGAGCGCGCCGTCGCCGCGGCGGTGGCCGCGCCGGCCGCCGAGGCGGCCTTGCGCACCGAACGCAGCGCGCCACGGAACCGCTCGCCGGCCTCCTCGCCCCGCCTGCCGCCGGAACTCCCCTTGCCCGACTCGTCGTCCGGCAGCGGCGGCAGTGACACGACCTTCGTCGCGTCCACCGGCTCCGGAACGGCCGGCCGCGGTTCGGGGGCGCGGATCACCTCGTTGAGCATCGCCCGCGCACGCTCGTTGTCGAGCCGCTGCTCGGGGTCCTTGGCGAGCAGCCCGTAGATCACGCTCTCCAGCGGACCCGCGTTCTTCGGCTGCTCCACGGGCTCGGTCATGACCGCCGTGAGCGTCGCGATCGCGGAGCCCCTGTCGTACGGAGGGACGCCCTCCACCGACGCGTACAGCAGCCCGCCCAGCGACCACAGGTCGGCCGCGGGCCCGGGCTTGTGGCCGCGCGCCCGCTCGGGGGAGATGTAGGAGGGCGCGCCCACGAGCATGCCGGTCGACGTGATCGACGGGTCGCCCTCCACCTGGGCGATGCCGAAGTCGGTCAGCACGACCCGGCCGTCGTCGGAGATCAGCACGTTCGACGGCTTCACGTCGCGGTGCAGGATGCCCTCGCGATGCGCCGACCGCAGCACGTCGAGTATCGCGAGCCCCACCTCCGCGGCGCGCTTGGGTGTGAGGAGGCCGTCCTCACGGATGACCTCGGCGAGCGACTTGCCCTCGACGAGTTCCATCACGATCCACGGTCTGTTGTCCTCGTCGACCACGTCGAAGACCGTCACCGCGCCGTTGTTGCGAATGCGCGCGATCGCCTTGGCCTCACGCAGGGTGCGCGTGATCAGCCGCCGCTTCTCGTCCTCGTCGATGCTCGACGGGAACCTCAGCTCCTTGACGGCGACCGTGCGGCCCAGCGTTTCGTCCTGGGCCCGCCAGACCGTGCCCATGCCGCCGCGGCCGAGAACATCCCCCAGCCGGTACCGCCCGGCGAGGAGACGTTCGCTCTTGTCCTGACGGGATGCTCCCGCCCGCTCCGCCTCCGACATGCGTCCCCTCATGCAACCCGCCCTGACAGAGCCTTCATTGTCCCTCACCCGACAAGCGCTCAGCGCCCAGGGTGCCCCTCGGAAGGGGTCCCCCCGGTGCCGGGCCCGTGGCGTCCCGCATGGTGGACGGCGAGAAAGAAGGACCGCCGATGCCACCGCGCCGGACACCTCGGACACTCCTGGTCATACCACTGTCCCCGACACTCGCGGTACCGGGCCAGGCCGCCCTTTCCGGCCCGAACTCGCCCCTCCTTCCCCCTTCTTCCCACCGCGCCCAGCGGGTTCCTCCGCTCTCACATCACCCCGACCGGGGCCCCGGGGACCCTCCCGCCGTCCGCGCGGACAAGCTCGCCGTCGCCCGCTCCCCCCGAAGCCCTAGACCGCGCGAGCCTTCGGGCGCCGACACCGACCCCTTCGCCCCCCTCTCGTCTCCCCCGTCTCCTCCGTCTGTCCCGTCTCTCCCGCCTGTCGCGTCCCCACAGTCCCCGCCGCGCCCGTCGGACCGTCAAACTCCGCCTCCCGGACCACCCGTGACGCCCTCGGCCGTCCCATGACCCGGGGCGGAGCCCCGGCCGCGGACCCTGCCGTCCTCCGACGGGACGGGCCCATGCTCCGCCGCCGGACGGGACGTCACCCGCGCCGGCCACTTCCACGCGGGCGGCGTCACCACGTCGCCCGTCGCGACCGTGGTGCCCCGACCGGCCGCCGGACACCCACTGTCGCGGTCCGACCCGGTGGACACCCATCCCGAGGAGGGACGACGGCCGCGTCCTCGGCGGCCGTGCGCGCACCACCACCGCCGACCGACGCGACGTCCTCGCCCGCGCGCGAGCCCGGGCGAGATCGCCGGTCCCGGCCCGGAATCCGCCCTGCCCTCGGCCGAGTTCCACACCCGCACCCGCACCCGCACCCGCACCCGCACCCGCAGAACGGACGGGATCCGAGCAGATATCCCGGATCAATACACCCGTTCGAGTGATGCCGCCGGAGCCGAGGTCAGAGGGGCACGATGTCCGGGGCGCCGAGCCGTGCCGCGTCGGCCGTCAGGTCGTCGGGCTGGCGCTGCGACTCCCGCTCGGCCTCGACCCGCTTCTCATAGTGCTCGACCTCGCGCTCGATCTGGTCCTTGTCCCAGCCGAGGACCGGCGCCATCAGCTCGGCCGCCTCCCGGGCACTGCGCGTACCGCGGTCGAAGGTCTCGATAGAGATACGGGTCCGCCGGGTCAGCACGTCGTCCAGGTGCCGGGCCCCCTCGTGCGAGGCGGCGTAGACGATCTCGGCCTTGAGGTAGTCCTCGGCGGCCGGCAGCGGCTCGCCCAGCGCCGGGTCCGCGGCGATGAGGTCGAGGACCTCCTCGGCGAGCGCCCCGTAGCGGTTCAACAGGTGTTCCACCCGGACCACATGGAGTCCGGTGCGCTGGGCTATGCGTGCCCGCGCGTTCCACAGGGCCCGGTACCCCTCCGCGCCGAGCAGCGGGGTGTCCTCGGTGACGCACTCGGCCACGCGCTGGTCGAGTCCGTGCACCGCCTCGTCCACCGCGTCCTTGGCCATCACCCGGTAGGTGGTGTACTTGCCGCCCGCCACGACCACGAGTCCCGGCACGGGATGGGCCACGGTGTGCTCGCGCGACAGCTTGCTGGTGGCGTCCGACTCCCCGGCGAGCAGCGGCCGCAGTCCCGCGTACACCCCCTGGACGTCGTCGCGGGTCAGCGGCACCGAGAGCACCGAGTTCACGTGCTCCAGCAGATAGTCGATGTCCGCGCTGGACGCCGCCGGGTGTGCCTTGTCGAGGTCCCAGTCGGTGTCCGTGGTGCCGATGATCCAGTGCCGTCCCCAGGGGATGACGAAGAGGACGGACTTCTCGGTGCGCAGGATCAGGCCGGTCGAGGAGTTGATCCGGTCCTTCGGTACGACCAGGTGGATGCCCTTGGAGGCACGGACGTGGAACTGGCCCCGCTCGCCGACCATCGCCTGGGTGTCGTCCGTCCACACCCCCGTGGCGTTGACCACCTGCTTGGCGTGGATCTCGTACTCGCCGCCGCCCTCGACGTCCTGCACCCGGGCGCCGACCACCCGCTCGCCCTCGCGCAGGAAGCCGGTCACGCGGGCGCGGTTGGCGACCGTCGCGCCGTACGCCGCCGCCGTGCGCACCAGGGTGGCCACGTAGCGGGCGTCGTCCATCTGCGCGTCGTAGTACTGCAACGCGCCGACCAGCGCGTCCTTCTTCAAGGCGGGGGCGACGCGCAGGGCCTTGCCGCGGGAGAGATGACGGTGGGTGGGCAGTCCGCGTCCATGGCCGCTCGTCATCGACATGGCGTCGTAGAGGGCGACGCCCGATCCCGCGTACAGCCGCTCCCAGCCCTTGTGCTGGAGGGGGTAGAGGAAGGGCACCGGCTTCACCAGGTGGGGTGCGAGCCGCTCCAGGAGGAGTCCGCGTTCCTTCAGGGCCTCGCGCACGAGGGCGAAGTCGAGCATCTCCAGATAGCGCAGACCGCCGTGGATCAGCTTGCTGGACCTGCTCGACGTGCCGGAGGCCCAGTCGCGGGCCTCGACCAGGCCGGTGGACAGGCCGCGTGTCACAGCGTCGAGCGCGGTGCCCGCACCGACCACGCCCGCGCCCACCACCAGCACGTCCAGCTCGCGCTCGGCCATTCCCGCCAGGGACTCGGCACGCTCCGCCGGCCCCAGTTTCGCTGTCCTCACCGCTGCCTCCCGCTGTCTGTCGCGCTGGCCTCACCTGTCCGGCGACGCCCGGCTCACCTGCCCCCTGCCCAAAGTCTGACCGTCTTGCCCTTCTTCGGCCACCACGCACCCTCAGCCTGTGGACAACCCGCGCGCCCGGCCTGTGGACAACACTCGTGGAAACGCGCCCGACCAATACCACATGTCGGTCATATTTACTCCTAGTCTGACATTGCGCTCGTCCATCCTGTCCACCGGACTTGCGCACCTGTCCCGCTTCGGTTACTGGGAAGGACGGGCCACGCCATGCCCGCAGATCTCGCCGTCATCGGACTCGGTCATCTCGGCCTGCCCCTGGCCCAGGCCGCCGTCGCCGCCGGTGTCTCCACGCTCGGTTACAAGACCGGTCCGGAAGGCGGCTCACTCACCCCCGCCGAACTGCGCCGGATGCTCTCGGGGGGCTTCCGGCCGACCACCGACCCGGTCGAGCTCGGCCGGGTCCGCACCGCCGTCATCTGCGCCCCGACCCCACCGGGCCCGGACGGCGCGCACGACCTGGCCCAGGTGGCCTCCGCCGCCCGCACCCTGGCCGCGCGCCTGCGCCCGCACACCACGGTGATCCTGGAGTCACCGGTGCACCCCGGGACCACGGACGACTTCCTGCGCCCCCTCCTGGAAGAGGGCTCCGGACTGCGCGCCGGACGCGACTTCCACCTCGCGTACTCGCCCAGCCGGGTCGACCCCGGCAACCGCGACTTCACCCCGGCCAACACCCCCAAGATCATCGGAGGCCTCACCCCCGCCTGCACCGAGTCGGCCGCGGCCTTCTACGGACGCCTCACGGACAAGGTCGTCCGCGCGCGCGGACCGCGCGAGGCGGAGACCGTGCAGCTCCTGGAGACCAACTACCGGCATGTGAACATCGCCCTGGTCAACGAGATGGCCGTGCTCTGCCACGACCTGGGCGTCGACTTGTGGGACGTCATCCGCTGCGCCGAGACCAAGCCGTTCGGCTTCCAGGCCTTCCGGCCCGGCCCCGGTGTCGGCGGACACGGCATCCCCCAGGACCTGACCGGGCGCGCGCCCCGCTCCCTGCGCCTGGTCGAACAGGCCCGGCAGGTCAACAACCGCATGCCCCAGTACGTCATCCAGCGCGCCGCGGCCCTCCTCAACGAACACGGGAAATCGGCCCGCGCCGCGCGGGTGCTGCTGCTCGGCGTCACCTACAAGGCCGACCTCGCCGACCAACAGGGCACGCCCGCCCACGAGATCGCCCTGCGCCTGATGGAACTCGGCGCGTCCGTCAGCTACCACGACCCGCTCGTCCCCGCCTGGAACGTCCTCGGCCACCCCGTCCCGCGCGCCGACTCCCTCTACGAGGCCGCCGCCGACGCCGATCTCACGATCCTGCTCCAGCAGCACCGCACGTACGACCTCCAGGGCCTGTCCGTGAAGGCCCAGCTCCTCCTGGACACCCGCGGGGCGACCCCCACGGGGGCGGCGCACCGGCTCTGACCCGGCCGGAATCCCCTACCGCGACGTCAGCGGCCCCTGTCGACGGACGTCAGCTCTCCCACACCCCCGCGCCCGCGTCCCGGGCGCTCTCAGGCGTGCGCTCACGCCCCTGTGGGCATCCACAGGCCTCGGGCCGGCCGCTGACCGGAGCGGACGCGCGAGGGGCCCGGACCGTCAAGGACGGTCCGGGCCCCTCGCGCGGGCTGGGCCGCGGTGTCAGCGCTTGTGCTGCGCGTCCGCGACCGTCACCTCGACGCGCTGGAACTCCTTGAGCTCGCTGTAGCCGGTGGTGGCCATGGCGCGGCGCAGGGCGCCGAAGATGTTCATGGAACCGTCCGGGATGTGCGACGGGCCGGTGAGGATCTCCTCGATGGTGCCGACGGTACCGAGGTCGACCTTCTTGCCCCGCGGCAGCTCCTCGTTGACCGCCTCCATGCCCCAGTGGTGGCCCTTGCCGGGCGCGTCCGTGGCACGGGCGAGCGGGGAGCCCATCATCACCGAGTCGGCGCCGCAGGCGATCGCCTTCGGGAGGTCGCCGGACCAGCCGACGCCGCCGTCGGCGATCACGTGCACGTACCGGCCGCCGGACTCGTCCATGTAGTCGCGGCGCGCCGCGGCCACGTCGGCCACGGCGGTGGCCATCGGCACCTGGATGCCCAGCACGTTGCGCGTGGTGTGCGCGGCACCGCCGCCGAACCCGACCAGGACACCCGCCGCGCCGGTGCGCATCAGGTGCAGGGCCGCGGTGTACGTGGCGCAGCCGCCGACGATGACGGGGACGTCGAGCTCGTAGATGAACTGCTTGAGGTTCAGCGGCTCGGCCGCGCCCGAGACGTGCTCCGCCGACACCGTCGTACCGCGGATGACAAAGATGTCCACACCCGCGTCGACCACGGCCTTGGAGAACTGGGCCGTGCGCTGCGGGGAGAGCGCGGCGGCGGTGACGACACCGGAGTCGCGCACCTCCTTGATGCGCTGCCCGATCAGCTCCTCCTTGATGGGAGCCGCGTAGATCTCCTGCAGCCGGCGGGTCGCGGTCTCCGCGTCCAGCCCGGCGATCTCGTCGAGCAGCGGCTGCGGGTCCTCGTACCTCGTCCACAGGCCTTCGAGGTTGAGGACGCCCAGGCCGCCCAGCTCGCCGATGCGGATCGCGGTGGCCGGGGAGACGACCGAGTCCATCGGGGCGGCCAGGAACGGCAGCTCGAAGCGGTAGGCGTCGATCTGCCAGGCGATCGAGACCTCCTTCGGGTCCCGCGTACGGCGGCTCGGGACGACGGCGATGTCGTCGAAGGCGTACGCCCGGCGGCCGCGCTTGCCGCGCCCGATCTCGATCTCAGTCACGTGTGTGGCCTTTCCCTCTTCGGTTCTGCGCCTTCCAGTATCCCCGACGCCTACGACGAGAGCGGCCCCGGAACCTCCGGGACCGCCCTCGTTCGGGCTTCACGCACGCGTGGAGCTCTGTACGGCTGCTTGGTGACCGTTACTTGTTGCGGCTGTAGTTCGGTGCCTCGACCGTCATCTGGATGTCGTGCGGGTGGCTCTCCTTGAGGCCCGCCGAGGTGATCCGGACGAACCGGCCGTTGTCCTGGAGCTCGGGAACGGTGCGTCCGCCGACGTAGAACATCGACTGGCGCAGTCCGCCGACCAGCTGGTGCACGACCGCCGACAGCGGACCACGGTAGGGCACCTGGCCCTCGATGCCCTCGGGAACCAGCTTCTCGTCGGAGGCGACGCCCTCCTGGAAGTAGCGGTCCTTGGAGAAGGAACGCTGCTCACCACGGGACTGCATGGCGCCCAGGGAGCCCATGCCGCGATACGACTTGAACTGCTTGCCGTTGATGAAGAGCAGCTCGCCCGGCGACTCCTCGCAGCCCGCCAGGAGCGAGCCCAGCATCACCGTGTCGGCGCCGGCGACCAGGGCCTTGGCGATGTCGCCGGAGTACTGCAGACCGCCGTCGCCGATGACCGGGACACCGGCCGCCTTGGCGGCGAGGGAGGCTTCGTAGATGGCGGTGACCTGGGGCACGCCGATGCCGGCGACCACGCGGGTCGTGCAGATGGAGCCGGGGCCGACACCGACCTTGATGCCGTCGACACCCGCGTCGATGAGGGCCTGCGCGCCGTCACGGGTCGCGATGTTGCCGCCGATGACGTCGACGCCCGCGGAGTTCGACTTGATCTTGGCGACCATGTCGCCGACCAGCCGGGAGTGGCCGTGCGCGGTGTCGACGACGATGAAGTCGACGCCCGCCTCGATGAGGGCCTGGGCCCGCTCGAAGGCGTCACCGGCCACACCGACGGCCGCGCCGACCAGCAGGCGACCCTCCGCGTCCTTGGCGGCGTTCGGGTACTTCTCGGCCTTCACGAAGTCCTTGACCGTGATGAGGCCCTTGAGGACGCCCGCGTCGTCGACCAGCGGCAGCTTCTCGATCTTGTGGCGGCGCAGCAGCTCCATGGCGTCGGTGCCGGAGATGCCTACCTTGCCGGTGACCAGGGGCATCGGCGTCATGACCTCGCGCACCTGGCGCGAACGGTCGGTCTCGAAGGCCATGTCGCGGTTGGTGACGATGCCGAGGAGCTTGCCGCCGCCGTCGGTCACCGGCACACCGGAGATGCGGAACTTGGCGCAGATCGCGTCGGCCTCGCCGAGCGTCGCGTCCGGGTGGACGGTGATCGGGTCGGTCACCATGCCGGACTCGGAACGCTTGACCAGGTCGACCTGGTTGGCCTGGTCCTCGATGGACAGGTTGCGGTGCAGCACGCCGACGCCGCCCTGGCGGGCCATCGCGATGGCCATCCGGGACTCGGTCACCTTGTCCATGGCCGCGGAGAGCAGCGGGATGTTGACCCGCACGTTCTTCGAGATGTACGAGGCGGTGTCGATCTCGTCGGGCGCCATGTCCGACGCGCCCGGCAGCAGCAGCACGTCGTCGTAGGTCAGCCCGAGTGTCGCGAATTTGGCGGGCACTCCGTCGACGTTGGCAGTCATGACACCTTCCCCAAATGGCCTTGATCGGTGCGGATGTCCATGCTAACGGGAAGCAAGGGTCTCCCATTCCACGGTTCGGATCGCCCTCGGGCTTCGTAGGTTCGTACGGGCCACGCGCCGGAACCGTTCATCCTCCGGCCCGACACCCTGGTCCCCCGGGGTCTGCCTCCCGTTCACCGCGGTGGCGCGGGGTTCTCCGGGCGGGGGCGCGCGTGAGGATGCCGCACTCCATGGTGTCCGTTCTCACCTTTGCGGCGAGAAACCGGCGACGCCGTTCCGGTGCGCGCCGGCGCCACGACGGCACACGACGGAAGCACGGCAACCCGGCACGGGGCGGGCACCGAGCGCAGGGCGACCCGGCACAGCACCGGCACCGGGCGCACGACGGTGGCCACCGCACGCGTTCGACCGGCCCCCACCGGCCCGCGCGCGGCGGACCCTGCGGGGATCGCGCCTCGCGCCTACTGCTCCGCCAGTGCCCGCAGCCGGCTCAGCGCCCGGTGCTGGGCCACCCGGACCGCGCCCGGGGACATCCCCAGCATCTGGCCCGTCTCCTCGGCCGTGAGGCCCACCGCGATCCGCAGCAGCAGCAGCTCGCGCTGGTTCTCCGGGAGGTTGGCCATCAGCTTCTTGGCCCATTCCGCGTCACTGCTGAGCAGGGCGCGCTCCTCGGGACCGAGGGAGTCGTCGGGGCGCTCGGGCATCTCGTCCGAGGGAACCGCCGTCGACCCGGGATGGCGCATCGCGGCACGCTGCAGGTCGGCGACCTTGTGCGCGGCGATGGCGAAGACGAAGGCCTCGAAGGGCCGCCCGGTGTCCTTGTAGCGGGGCAGCGCGAGGAGCACCGCGACGCAGACCTCCTGCGCCAGGTCCTCCACGAAGTGCCGCGCGTCGCCCGGCAGGCGGGACAGCCGCGTGCGGCAGTAGCGCAGGGCCAGAGGATGAACATGTGCGAGCAGGTCGTGTGTGGCCTGCTCGTCACCGTCGACCGCGCGATGGACGAGCGCACCGATCACCGTCGTCTCGTCGTCACGCATCGGTCCATGGTGCCTCGGCGTCGTTCTGTCCGTGGCACCGCGTCCGTAGTTGTGCACCGAAGCGTTATGAGCAGGTGCGCCGGAACTCATCTCCTGCGCCCTCCCCTTCCGCTCGACCGACTCGTCCCCGAGGAACTCCACACCTCAAGGATGCGGCATCGGCGGCGAAACGAGCAGCGGGCACCCGGCGCGCCCCCTTGTCGGCCCCGCCCGCCACACGGCAGGCGGGGTGCGTCGTACCACCGCGACGGCTCACCTAGCGGACCAGGCCCCAGCGGAAACCGAGCGCCACGGCGTGCGCACGGTCCGAGGCGCCGAGCTTCTTGAAGAGCCGCCTGGCGTGCGTCTTCACCGTGTCCTCGGAGAGGAACAGCTCGCGGCCGATCTCCGCGTTGGAGCGGCCGTGGCTCATGCCTTCCAGGACCTGGATCTCCCGCGCGGTGAGCGTGGGCGCGGCGCCCATCTCGGCCGAGCGCAGTCTGCGCGGGGCGAGCCGCCAGGTCGGGTCGGCGAGCGCCTGGGTCACGGTCGCCCGCAGCTCCGCCCGGGAGGCGTCCTTGTGCAGATATCCGCGGGCCCCGGCGGCGACGGCGAGCGCCACACCGTCCAGGTCCTCGGCCACGGTGAGCATGATGATGCGCGCACCGGGGTCGGCGGACAGCAGCCGCCGAACGGTCTCGACGCCGCCCAGACCGGGCATGCGTACGTCCATCAGAATCAGGTCCGAACGGTCGGCGCCCCAACGGCGGAGCACCTCTTCTCCGTTGGCCGCAGTCGTCACGCGCTCGACGCCGGGCACGGTCGCCACCGCACGGCGGAGCGCCTCTCGGGCGAGCGGGGAGTCGTCGCAGACGAGGACGGATGTCATGGCCGCCCTCCGCAGCTGATGCGCGTCACCTTGAGCCTCCAGGCTGGGTACGAATCGTCACCTGTGCGGTCGACACTCGCCGACGGATACTGCCGTCTGCCCGAGCGCTTGTTCCTTCAACCGCCTCGGGACTCTCAACGATGGTCACTCGAAAGAGTTACGGGGCAGCCCGTCATCTTCGGCACTCTACGTGAGGGCACGGACACGGTGCAGACATGCGCAACGGACCCTCAATCTTTCAACACAACCTATGCCCCATTCAGCCTGTTTTCTTCCCATTTACTGGTGTCTGCGGCTAGATTCGCAATGAGTCATATTTTCATCTCCTTAGATCGTAGATGTACGGTCGGTGGGCACAGAGCATCCCAGAACGGCAACAAGGGGACACGCAATGGCAGATTTCTCCCGCCTTCCCGGTCCGAACGCGGATCTCTGGGACTGGCAGCTCCTCGCGGCATGCCGTGGGGTCGACAGCTCGCTCTTCTTCCATCCGGAGGGCGAGCGCGGTGCGGCACGGAGCGCTCGCGAGAACTCGGCCAAAGAGGTCTGTATGCGATGCCCGGTACGCGCCCAGTGCGCCGCTCACGCGCTGGCGGTGCGCGAGCCGTACGGGGTGTGGGGCGGCCTGACCGAGGACGAGCGCGAAGAACTCATGGGACGGGCGAGGAACCGCCTGGTGACGGCGTCGGCCACCGGCGGCGGTTCCGCTTCGAACACTTGAAGGAACGTTTCTGCATCGTTGAGTCCGTGGCCGGGTGCACAGGTGTGCCCCTGAACGGGCGCGCGTTGGCATGCCCTCGAACAGGCGCGCGTCCGCGCGTCCCTGAGCTGTGTGCGGCGCCGGTGGCTCCGCTCCGCCGTCAGCGGGCCGCGGCCAGGGCCAGCTGGTCCAGCGTCGCCGCCACCGCCGGCACCTGGGAGAGGTCCGGCAGGGTCAGCGCCACGATCTCCCGCCGTACCGGCGGCTCCACGGTCACGGCGCGGGCGCCCTTGGGGCGTACGGACTCGATCGCGAGCTCCGGCAGCACCGCGACCCCGAGACCCGCGCCGACCAGTCCGACCACCGCCGGGTAGTCGTCGGTGGCGAAGTCGATGCGCGGCTCGAAGCCCGCGCGGCGGCAGGCCTCCACCAGTTGCCCCCGGCATCGCGGGCAGCCCGCGATCCACGGTTCCCCGGCGAGTTCGCCGATGGCGACCGATCCCGCGCCGGCGAGCCGGTGCCCCTCGGGGACCAGTCCGACCAGCCGGTCGCGCAGCAGCGGCCGTACGACCAGGTCGTCCCACTCCTCGACGCCCGCCGCTCCCTCGTACCGGAACGCGAGCGCGATGTCGCAGTCGCCGTCGCGCAGCTTGTCGACGGACTGGGGCGGCTCCGCCTCCTCCAGGGAGACCCGGGTGCCGGGATGGGCGGCGCGCAGGGCGGCCAGGGCCGTGGGGACGAGCGTCGAACTGCCGCTGGGGAACGAGACGAGCCGGACCCGGCCCGCGCGCAGTCCCGCGATCGCGGCGACCTCCTCCTCGGCCGCGGTCAGGCCCGCGATGATGCCGGCCGCGTGCCGGACCAGCGCCTCGCCTGCCTGGGTCAGGCGCATCTCGCGGCCCGTGCGGATCAGCAGCGGGGTGCCGACGGACGACTCGAGCGCCTTCATCTGCTGACTGACGGCCGGCTGGGTGCAGCCCAGCTCGCGTCCCGCCGCCGAGAAGGAACCACTGGCGGCGACGGCGCGCAGAACACGGAGATGACGAGCCTCGATCACCGTTCGAGCATAAGCGAGACTTGGGTACGGTGGCGAATATCGCGTCGACGCTTTGGCCGGGATCGCCTAGCGTGCTGTCATGCAGCTTCTGTCTCTGAACCTGGGCCGTGCCCGCGCCGTCCCGTACACGGACCGGGCCGTGGGGGTGACCGGCATCGACAAACGCCCGGTGACCGGGCCGGTGCGGGTGTCGGCGCCGGGGCCCAAGGGCGTCGGCGCCAGCGGTCTGGCCGGGGACACGGTGTGCGACCTGCGCCATCACGGCGGGGACGACCAGGCCGTCTACGCGACCGCGCGCGAGGACCTCGACGACTGGGAGCGCGAGCTCGACCGGCCGCTGGCGAACGGCGCCTTCGGCGAGAACCTCACGACGCTCGGGCTGGACGTGTCCGGCGCGCGGATCGGTGAGCGCTGGCGGGTCGGCGCCGAGCTGGTCCTGGAGGTCACCTCCGGGCGCATCCCCTGCCGTACGTTCCAGGGGCACCTCGGTGAGCCGGGCTGGGTGAAGCGGTTCACCCACAGGGCCGCGCCGGGCGCTTATCTGCGGGTGATCGAGTCCGGTGAGATCCGCGCGGGCGACCCGATCGAGGTGGTGCACCGGCCGGGGCACGAGGTGACGGTCGCGGTCGAGTTCCGCGCCATGACGACCGAACGCGAGCTGTTGCCGGGGCTGTTGGCCGCGGGCGCGGCCCTGCGTCCGGAGGCGTTGGCGGCCGCGGAGAAGTACGTGGCACGGCGGGACGGGTAGCGGCCCGGGGCACCCGCCCCGAAGGACGCCGGCGACGGCCGCGGCGCGGGCCGCGCGCAGGGCGCGGTGGCGGGTCCGGCACCGGACGACGGGGGGCGCGCCACCCCTGGTCAGGTCACTAGCCTTGGGCCATGACAACGGCTCTGATTACGGGATCGACCGCGGGGATCGGCGCCGCCTTCGCGCGCCGCCTCGCGGCTGACGGGCACAACCTCGTGCTGGTGGCGCGCGACACCGGGCGGCTGACCGAGCAGGCGACGGAACTGCACGACCGGCACGGCATCGAGGCGGAGGTGCTGACGGCCGACCTGGCGACGGACGACGGCATCGAGGCGGTGGCCCGGCGGCTGGGCGACCGCAGGAACCCGGTCGACCTGCTGATCAACAACGCCGGTTTCGGCAACAAGGGCCGCTATCTCGAGGTCTCGATGGCCGACGAGCTGACGATGCTCAAGGTGCACTGCGAGGCGGTGCTGCGGCTGACGTCGGCGGCGACCGCGGGCATGCGGGAGCGCGGCCGGGGCGGGGTCGTCAACGTGGCGTCGGTGGCCGCGTTCGTGCCGCGCGGCACGTACGGGGCGTCCAAGGCGTGGGTCGTGCAGTTCACCCAGGGCGCGGCGAGGGACCTGGCGGGCACCGGCGTCCGGCTGATGGCGCTGGCCCCGGGCTTCGTGCGCACCGAGTTCCACCAGCGCGCCGGGATGGGCACGGACAACATCCCGAACTGGATGTGGCTCGACGCGGACAAGCTGGTCGCGGCCGCGCTCGCCGACCTGGCCCGAGGCAAGTCGCTGTCGGTCCCCGACCCGCGGTACAAGGCGCTGATGGGCGTGGTGAAGGTGACGCCGCGCGGACTGCTGGGCGGGGTCACGTCGCGGACGGGACGCAAGTACGGGCCGCAGTAGGGGCGTGGGGCGAGCCGGCGGACCGCGGGGCGGTACGGGCCGTACCGCCCCGACGCAGCACTGAGGCCCAGCACCCCCGAAGGGTGCTGGGCCTCGGTGCGGTTCACCGGTGTCGGCGTCCGCCGGGGCGGAGCCTCACCGGCGTGCCTCAGTGCGAGTGACCGTGGCCGTGGCCGTGGCCCGCCTCGGCCTCTTCCTCGGCCGGCTTCTCGACGACCAGGGTCTCGGTCGTGAGGAGCAGGGAGGCGATGGAGGCGGCGTTCTCCAGGGCGGAGCGGGTGACCTTGACCGGGTCGATGACACCGGACTTGACCAGGTCGCCGTACTCGCCGGTGGCGGCGTTGAAGCCCTGGCCCTTGTCGAGGTCGGCGACCTTGGAGGTGATGACGTAACCCTCCAGGCCGGCGTTCTCGGCGATCCAGCGCAGCGGCTCGACGGCGGCGCGGCGGACGACCGCGACACCCGTGGCCTCGTCGCCGGTCTTGCCGAGGTTGCCCTCGAGGACCTTGACGGCGTGGACGAGCGCGGAGCCACCACCGGAGACGATGCCCTCCTCGACCGCGGCGCGGGTCGCGGAGATGGCGTCCTCCAGACGGTGCTTCTTCTCCTTGAGCTCCACCTCGGTGGCGGCGCCGACCTTGATCACGCACACGCCGCCGGCCAGCTTCGCGAGGCGCTCCTGGAGCTTCTCGCGGTCCCAGTCGGAGTCCGTGTTCTCGATCTCGGCCTTGATCTGGTTGACGCGGCCCACGACGGCGTCGTGGTCGCCGCCGCCGTCGACGACGGTGGTGTCGTCCTTGGTGACCGTCACGCGGCGGGCGGTGCCCAGCACGTCCAGGCCGACCTGGTCGAGCTTGAGGCCGACCTCCTCGGCGATGACCTGGCCGCCGGTGAGGGTGGCGAGGTCGCCCAGCATGGCCTTGCGGCGGTCGCCGAAGCCGGGGGCCTTCACGGCGACGGCGTTGAACGTGCCGCGGATCTTGTTCACGACCAGGGTCGACAGCGCCTCGCCGTCGACGTCCTCGGCGATGATCAGCAGCGGCTTGGAGGCGTTGGCCTGGATGACCTTCTCCAGCAGCGGCAGCAGGTCCTGGATGGAGGAGATCTTGCCCTGGTGGATGAGGATGTACGGGTCCTCGAGGACGGCCTCCATGCGCTCCTGGTCCGTCACGAAGTACGGGGACAGGTAGCCCTTGTCGAAGGCCATGCCCTCGGTGAAGTCCAGCTCCAGGCCGAAGGTGTTGGACTCCTCGACGGTGATGACACCGTCCTTGCCGACCTTGTCCATCGCCTCGGCGATGAGCTCGCCGACCTGGCTGTCCTGGGCGGACAGGGCGGCGACGGCGGCGATGTCGGACTTCTCGTCGATCGGGCGGGCGGTCGCGAGGAGCTCCTCGGACACGGCCTTGACCGCGGCGTCGATGCCCTTCTTGAGCAGCGCCGGGGAGGCACCCGCGGCGACGTTCTTCAGGCCCTCGCGGACGAGCGCCTGGGCCAGCACGGTGGCGGTGGTCGTACCGTCACCCGCGATGTCGTTGGTCTTGGTCGCCACCTCCTTCACCAGCTGGGCGCCGAGGTTCTCGTACGGGTCGTCGAGCTCGACCTCGCGGGCGATGGTGACGCCGTCGTTGGTGATGGTGGGGGCGCCGAACTTCTTGTCGATGACGACGTTGCGGCCCTTGGGGCCGATCGTCACCTTCACCGTGTCGGCAAGCTTGTTGACGCCGCGCTCAAGGGCGCGACGGGCGTCCTCGTCGAACTTCAGGATCTTCGCCATGGGAGCGGTTCAGCCCTCTCGGAAAACGTGGGTGAAAACGAACCGCGCCCCCAGCGCCCGGCTTCATGAGGTCGCGGGGGCCAGGGGCGCAGTTCACTGCAGAACTGTGGTGAATTACTTCTCGATGATCGCGAGCACGTCGCGGGCCGAGAGGACGAGGTACTCCTCGCCGTTGTACTTCACCTCGGTGCCGCCGTACTTGCTGTACAGCACGATGTCGCCGGTGCTGACGTCGAGCGGCAGGCGCTCGCCGTTCTCGAAGCGACCCGGGCCCACCGCGAGGACGACGCCCTCCTGGGGCTTCTCCTTCGCGGTGTCCGGGATGACCAGGCCAGAGGCCGTGGTCTGCTCTGCGTCCAGCGGCTGGACCACGACACGGTCCTCGAGCGGCTTGATGGCAACCTTGGAGCTGGTGGTCGTCACGATCCGACCTCCCCCTTCGGAGATCTCACGGGGTTAACTGTCTGAGGTGGCGACCAGGTGGATCCGTCGTCGCGGGTGCCGGATCTGCCCGTCGCTGTTGGCACTCTCCAGGGGGGAGTGCCAGGCCTGAGACTATGACCGCGATTAGCACTCGGTCAAGCGGAGTGCCAAAGGCCTGCGGCGTGGCGTGGGGTTCGGGTGCCGTTCGCCGGTCCGAGCGCGCCGCCGATAGCTCCGCCCCTGGGCCCCGTCCGGCCTCAACACCCTCGTCCTCGAACGCCGGACGAGCTGGAAGGGGCGGCCCGCGCCAGGAGTTCGCACCCGCCGGAAACCCGCCCGCGCCCGGACCGGCGTCGCCCTCGCGCCCGTCCTCGTTCTCGTCCTCGTTCTCGTCCTCGCCCATCCGGGGTCCGGCCGCCATGGGGGGGCTCGGCCGTGTCGGTGGTCAGACGTAGTTCTCCAGGCGGGCGGGGGTGAAGCCCTCCGCCTGGATGCGGCGGAGGAGGCGGATGGTCGCCGCGGTGAGGTTCGGCCGGTCCAGGCCGGAGAGGATGTCGCCGGGGTGCAGCCGGTGGCCGTCGGCCTCCCTCCCCAGGACGACGGCCGAGACACCGCAGTCGGCGGCGGCGCGCAGGGTGGTGGTGTCGTAGGTGTTGTACGGGGGCCGGAAGAGCCGGGGGCGGATGCCGAAGCGGGCCTTGAGCTTCTCCTGCTGGCCACAGATCTCGGCCCGCTGTCCGGCGTACGGCAGTCCGCGCAACGAGGCGTGGTCGAGGGTGTGGTTCTGCACGCTGGCGCCGACCTCCCGCAGCCGCGCGAAGTGCCCGTAGCCGGGGCCGACGACGCTGTCCGTGAGGAACATGCTGACGGGCAGCCGCAGTTCACGCACCATGTCGACGAACCGCGGATCGCGCTCGGCGCCGTCGTCGTAGGTCAGGAAGACCACCCTGTCGCGGGTGGGCACGCGGCCGACGACCGGGACGAGCCCCGTCCGGTCACGGCGCAGCCCGCCGCGGGCCGGCGGGCGCGGCGCCGGGGCGAGCGGCGCGGACAGTCCCCAGCGCCGGTACGTCGCCGACGCCGGACCGTGCGGGTGGTTCCTGCGGACCTCCAGTGCGGCCTTCTTGCCCAGGCGCTCGATCGGGTCGACGGACTGGGCGCAGCCGCCCAGCAGGACGGCGGCGAGCAACGCGGCCGACGCGGCGGTGGCCCGCGCGCGCGTCCGGGCGCGCGGTGCCGGCGGACGGCCTGTCACAGGCGGCCCTCCGGCCGCGCCGCCGCGTGGCATCGGGCCGTGACCCGCCCGGGGAACCGGTGGAGCGGGCGTGGTGCGGTGCCGGGTGTCCGGGCCGGGGCCCGCGGTGCGGCCAGCGGGTCCGCGGCCGGTCCCTGGTGCCCGGTCTCGGGCGCGCGCGGCGCCCTCCGGCCGGCCGGGGGCCCCGCTTCCGCGGACCCGACGCCGGCACGGCCGGCCTCGGGTCCGATGACGGTACGGGAGGCGGTGCCGCTGCGGATCGCCGCCCCGTGCACGTCATTTTTATCGGTTTGTCGTACTGATCGCATGGTGTCGGATCCTCCCAGGCCAGGGGCCCCGCGCGGCCCCGACACCGCGACCGGCCCCACGCCGTCCACCGACTGGCCCACACTGACCGACAATGGGCCGGTGAACGACGTCTCCTTCGCCTCCCTGCTCACCCCCGAGGGCCACGCGCTGCTCGACGAGGTGCGCGGCACCGAACCGGCCCAGGAACTGGCCGTCGCCACCCGGCTGCGCCGCACCCATCCGGCCGAGCTCGTCTCGGCGGCGCTCGGGCAGGCGCGGCTGCGGCAGCGGGCGGCGGCGAAGTTCGGCGCCGAGGACGCGGAGCGGATGTTCTTCACACCGAACGGGGTGGAGCAGTCGACCCGCACGACGGTCGCCACGCACCGCGCGGAGCGGCTGCGCGCCCTCGGGGTGCGCTCGGTCGCCGATCTCTGCTCCGGCATCGGCGGCGACGCGATCGCGCTGGCCCGGGCCGGGATACGCGTCCTCGCCGTCGACCGGGACCCGGCTGCGGCCGCCGCCGCCCGCGCGAACGCCGACGCGCTCGGGCTCTCCGGTCTGATCGAGGTGCGCGAGGCGGACGTCACGGAGGTGGACACGGCTCCCTACGACGCCGTCTTCGTGGACCCGGCACGGCGCGGCGGCCGGGCGGGCGGGCGGATCTTCGACCCCGAGGCCTACTCGCCGCCGCTCTCCTGGGCGGTAGGGGCCGCCCTGAAGGCCCCGCTCGCCGCCCTGAAGATCGCCCCGGGCATCCCGCACGAGACGGTCCCCGCCGAGGCGGAGGCCGAGTGGATCTCGGACGGCGGGGACGTGAAGGAGGCCGTGCTGTGGTTCGGCATCGAGCCGGGTCTGGTGCGGGCCACCCTGCTGCCGGGCCCGCGCGTCCTGCGCGGCCGCGGTCTGCCCGATCCCGCGGTGCGGCCGGTGGGGCGCTATCTCTACGAGCCGGACGGCGCCGTGATCCGTGCCCACCTGGTCGCCGAGGCCGCCGACGAGCTCGACGGCGGGCTTCTCGACGAGACCATCGCCTACATCACGGCGGACTCGCTGCGCCCGACCCCGTACGCCACCGCGTACGAGATCACCGACCGGCTTCCCTTCAACGTGAAGAAGCTGAAGGCGCTGCTGAGGGAGCGCGAGGTCGGGGTGCTGACGGTCAAGAAGCGGGGCTCGGCGGTCGAGCCGGAGGAACTGCGCAGGAAGGTCAGGCCGCAGGGGCCGCACGCGGCCACCGTCTTCCTGACCAGGGTGGCGGGGGCACCGACGATGCTGCTCGGCCACCCGGCCCCGCGGCACCCCGCCTGACACGGCCTAGGTCGTGTCCGCAAAGTCTCGTCTGCCCGGCGACGCCTGGCCCGCCCTCCGGGCGGACGACGCGACTTTGCGGACACGACCTAGCGGCACTCCCGCGCGCGTGCCTCCAGCAGTTCCCGCTCGCGTTCGTTGCGGGCCAGTCCCGCGGCCCGTTCGAACTCCGCCCGCGCCTCCCCCGTACGCCCCAGGCGGGCGAGCAGGTCCCCGCGGACGCTGGGCAGCAGATGGTAGTCGCGCAGGGCGGGTTCGGCCGCGAGGGCGTCGACGATCTCCAGGGCGGGGCCGGGGCCGTCCGCCATCGAGACGGCGACGGCCCGGTTGAGTTCGACGACGGGCGACGGGGAGCGGGCCGCGAGGAGCCCGTACAGGGTGGCGATCTGCCGCCAGTCCGTGTCCTCGTAGGTGTGTGCCTGGGCGTGACTGGCGGCGATGGCCGCCTGCAGGGCGTACGGGCCCGGGGCGCCGCCGGTGGCGGAGTTGGCGCGGGCCAGCGCGGCGAAACCGCGGCGGATCAGCAGGCGGTTCCAGCGGCGGCGGTTCTGGTCCTTGAGCAGGACCGGCTCGCCCGAGGGGCCGGTACGGGCGGCCGCGCGGGACTCCTGGAGCTCCAGCAGCGCGACGAGTCCGTGCACCTCGGGCTCCTTGGGCATCAGTTCGGCGAGGACGCGGGCCAGCCGCAGCGCCTCCTCGCACAGCGCGGGGCGCATCAGGTCGTCGCCCGCCGTGGCCGCGTACCCCTCGTTGAACACCAGGTAGATGACCTCGAGGACCGAGCCGAGCCGGCCCTCCCGGTCCGGGCCGTAGGGGACCTCGAAGGGGACGCCCTTCGCCGCCAGGGTCCGTTTGGCGCGCACGATGCGCTGGGCGACCGTCGCCTCCGGCACGAGGAAGGCGCGGGCGATCTCCGGCGTGGTCAGTCCGCCGAGCAGGCGCAGGGTGAGGGCGATGCGGGCCTCCGCGGACAGCACCGGGTGGCAGGCGGTGAACACGAGCCGGAGCAGGTCGTCGTCGATGTCGTCCGGGTCGGCGGGTTCCTCGAACGGGACGGCCGTCTCCAGGCCGCGGCCGATCTCCTCCAGCTTGCGCGCGTAGCGCTCCCGGCGGCGTACGAGGTCGATCGCGCGGTGCCTGGCCGTGGCCATGAGCCAGGCTCCGGGGTTGTCCGGGACCCCGTCGCGCGGCCACTGCTCCAGCGCGGCGACCAGGGCGTCCTGGGCCAGTTCCTCGGCGATGCCGACGTCCCGGACGACGCGGGTCAGGCCGGCGATGATCCGGGGCGACTCGATCCGGAAGATCGTCTCCACGGTCTCGTCGGCGCCGGACGGGGTGACGGTGGGCTGCTGTTCCACAGCCCACCATCAGACACCAGCGGACCGGCCGGGCCAAGCCGCCGCTCAGCCCTCGGCGATCTCCCGCACCTCGCAGGTCACCGTCCAGTGCTCCTCGTGGGTCTTCAGGAACCGCTTGGTCCACTCCAGGGCCTCGGCCATGTCCTTGCACTGCATGAGGGCGTAGCCGCCGACGACCTCCTTGGACTCGGTGAAGGGCCCGTCGGTCACGGACAGCTGCCCGCCCGCCCAGTGCACCCGCTTGCCCTGGACGGACGGCGTCAGTCCGGCGGTGTCGAGCATGACCCCCGCCTTGGTGATCTCCTCGATCAGCTCGCCCATCCGCTGCATCAGCTCGGGGCTCGGGCCCTCGGCGGGGGCGGTGTTCTCGTCGATGCGGACCAGGGACAGGTAGCGGGGCATGGTGGCTCCTTCGGTGCGGAGGGCGGGGCTTCTCCTCGCCTCTCACCCCTGCGTCGATCGGGGGACGCCGGTTTCGACACCGTCCCCGGAAAACCTCGGAGATTCTTTCCGGACGCCGCCGGACGGCTTCCCGAGGCCCGCCGAACGGACGGCGGGCGGCTGTCCGGGGAGCACTTCCGCCGCCACCGCCGGTGTGCGAGGTTCCCGGTATGCCCTTCGACCACAACGACCACTATCACCGGCTCCTGCTGCGCAAGCTGCCCCGGCACGGGCGCACCGCGCTGGACGTCGGCTGCGGCACCGGCCGTTTCGCGCGCCGGCTGGCGGCGCGCGGTTACGAGGTGGACGCCGTCGACCCGTCCGCGGAGGTGATCGCGGCGGCCGAACGGATCGGCGGCGGGCCCCGGTTCCGGCGGGCGGACGCGGCCTCGGCCACGCTGCCGCGGGCGCGCTACGACGTCGTCACCTGCCTCGCGAGCCTGCACCACATGCCCTTCCGCACGGTGACCAGGTTCCGTGACGCGCTGGCGCCCGGCGGCGTGCTGCTGGTGCTGGGCTGCTACGCGGGGCACACCTGGTGGGACCTCGCGGCGGTGCCCGCGAACGCGGTGGCCCGGGCCGGGGCCGCGGCCGGCGACCGGCTGCGCGGGAGCGGGCCCGCGGTGGCCGGGGCGCCGGTGCGCGCGCCGGAGATGTCGCTCACCGCCGTCCGTGCCGAGGCGGCCCGGCTGCTGCCGGGCGCCCGCGTCCGGCAGCTCCTCTACTGGCGGTACCTGCTGACGTACACGGTCACCTGACGCCCCGCCACGGGCGCTCCCCGCCCCTGTGCGCGGTCAGCCGGCGGTCACTTGAGCGAGGCCCACAGCTCGCCCGCCGCCGGCTCGCGCGCCACCACCCGGTTGGCGTCCGAGGGAGCCGTCGTCACCGGCATCATGACCGTCCTGACCTGGTCGGCGGAGAGCGACCGGAGGCTCTGGCCGAACTTCGTCAGCTCGCCGAGGGAATCGAGGCCGGTGTCGGTGGTGAGGCTGCCGGTGACCGCGTCGGCGACCTGGTAGAGCTTCGCGGGGCTGGTCAGCAAGGATGTCGAGGAGATCTGTTCCAGCAGTGCCTTGACCAGCTTCTGCTGGAGCCCTATGCGGCCGAGGTCGCTGCCGTCGCCTATGCCGTGCCGGGTCCTGGCCAGGGCCAGGGCGTGGGTGCCGTCCAGGAGATGCGTGCCGGCCTTCAGGTGCAGATGGCTCTGGTCGTCGTCGATGTCCTCGGCCGTCGTCACCGTGACCCCGCCGACCGCGTCCACCAGCTTCGCGAAACCCGAGAAGTCGATCTCCAGATAGTGGTCCATGCGGACGCCCGTCAGGGACTCGACGGTCTTCACGGCGCAGACGGGTCCGCCGAGCGAGTACGCGCTGTTGAACATCGTGCCGTACGCCACCGAGGTGGTCCCGCCGGACGGGGTCGGGCAGGACGGCCGGGTCACCAGGGTGTCCCGGGGGATGCTCACCACGGTCGCGCGGGTACGGCCCTCGTCGATGTGGACGACCATCGCCGTGTCCGAGCGGGCGCCCGTGCTGTCGCCGCCGCCGAGCGCGGCGTTCGCCTTGCCGCTGCGCGAGTCGGAGCCGAGGACCAGGATGTTCAGGGAGCCGCTCGGCAGCGGGGCGGCGGAGGCCGAGGCGGAGCCGGACGGGGTCGGCACGGCCCTCGGGGGCCGGTCGTCGCCCAGCGCGCCGTTGATGTCCACGCTTCTGATGTTGTGGTTCAGGTGCCAGTAGACCCAGCCGGCCCCCGCCGCGGAGAGCACGAGGACCCCGGCGAGCGCGACGCCCGCGGCCTTCAGCAGCCCCCGCCGCCGACCCCCGTGTCCCGCGATGCCCTCGTCGCCTGCTCCCCGCCCGTCTGTTCCGCTCACGAGGCAGAACGTAAGTCCGAATTGTTACGGGCAGAAACACCCGCTCGCATTTCCTTCGGAAAATCTCACTTTTCTCAGACTGTCTTCAGCCCGAACCAGCCGCCCGGGCGCGGCTCCCGCACGGCTCCGGTGAGGTGTGCCCGGTCCGGCGATCCGGTCGTCGCCCGCCCGGCCGGCGGGGTACGGGCGGGCGGGGTGCACGGCACGCGCGTCCGGTCAGCTCCCGCCGACCGACTCGAACCGCCACCTGTGCACCGCCCGGGTCACCAACTCCCGGTCCGGCTCGGGCAGTTCCGGGAGCTCGGCGTCGTACGCCGCGTCCCACCAGGTGATGACGAGGACCCGGTCCTGCGGCGCCCGCAGGACCTCACCGCGCAGCGGCCGCTCCGGCAGCTCCCGCTCCCGCTCGCGGACCCAGGCGAGCAGTTCTCCGCCCCGCCCGTCGACGGCCCGCGCCTCCCACATCAGCGCGACGGTCACGAGCAGAGGTTCTCCTTGCTGACCTCGTGCACATGATCGTGCGTATGCGTGTGCGAGGTACCCGGCACGTGCGGGTCGGTCACCGGCAGGGACGAGTCCGCGGACAGGTCCCAGTCGGAGGCCGCGCGCCCGCGCGCGACCATCTCCGCGCCCAGCGCCGCGACCATCGCGCCGTTGTCCGTGCACAGTTTCGGCCGGGGCACCCTGAGCCGGATCCCGGCGGCCTCGCAGCGCTCCTGGGCCAGCACACGCAGCCGGGAGTTCGCGGCCACCCCGCCGCCGATCATCAGATGGTCGACGCCCTGGTCCTTGCAGGCCCGTACGGCCTTGCGGGTCAGCACGTCCACCACCGCCTCCTGGAAGGACGCGGCCACGTCACGCACCGGCACCTCCTCGCCCGCCGCCCGCTTCGCCTCGATCCAGCGGGCCACGGCGGTCTTCAGACCGGAGAAGGAGAAGTCGTACGCGGGGTCGCGCGGCCCGGTGAGCCCGCGCGGGAAGGAGATGGCCTTCGGGTCGCCCTCCTTGGCGTACCGGTCGATGACCGGACCGCCCGGGAAGCCGAGGTTCAGCACCCGTGCGATCTTGTCGAAGGCCTCGCCCGCCGCGTCGTCGATGGTCGCTCCCATCGGGCGGACGTCCGAGGTGATGTCGGTGGACAGGAGCAGCGACGAGTGGCCGCCCGAGACCAGCAGCGCCATCGTCGGCTCCGGCAGCGCGCCGTGCTCCAGCTGGTCCACACAGATGTGCGAGGCGAGGTGGTTGACGCCGTACAGCGGCTTGCCCAGGGCGTACGCGTAGGCCTTCGCCGCGGAGACCCCGACGAGCAGGGCGCCGGCGAGTCCGGGCCCGGCGGTCACGGCGATCCCGTCGAGGTCGCGGGCGCTCACCCCCGCGTCCTTGAGGGCGCGTTCGACGGTCGGCACCATCGCCTCCAGGTGCGCGCGGGAGGCGACCTCCGGCACGACACCGCCGAAACGGGCGTGCTCGTCGACACTGGACGCGACGGCGTCCGCCAGCAGGGTCGTGCCGCGGACGATGCCGACGCCGGTCTCGTCGCAGGAGGTCTCGATGCCGAGGACGAGCGGTTCGTCAGCCATTGATCTCGGTTCCTTGTACGCCGTTTACGGAGGTGGAGGGGTCGTTGAGACGCATCACCAGGGCGTCCACGTTCCCCGGTTGGTAGTAGCCGCGCCGGAAGCCGATGGGTTCGAAGCCGAAGCGCTCGTACAGCTTCTGCGCGCGGACGTTGTCGACGCGGCACTCGAGCATCACCTCGGCGCACTCGAACGCGGTCGCCGCCCGCAGCAGCTCGGCCAGCAGCCGACCGCCGAGTCCGGTGCCCCACTGGTCACGGCGGACGGCGATCGTCTGCACGTCGCCGAGGTCACCGGCGGCGGCGAGCCCCGCGTACCCGACGAGCCGGTCGCCCTCGACGGCGACCACGTACCGGCGCGTCGCCTCCGGGCCGCGGGCGTGGGCCAGCTCGGACCAGAACATCCCCCGCGACCAGGCGTCCTCGGGGAAGAGGTCCTTCTCCAGCTCCAGGACGGGATCGATGTCCCACCAGCGCATCTCGCGCAGCACGGCGGTCACTTGGGGGTGACCACCTTGTAGTTCTTGGGCACCTGGGCATCCGGGCGGCGCAGGTACAGCGGCCGGGGCGGCTCCAGCTCCTCGCCCGCGGCCAGCCGCTCCGCCGCCAGCGACGCGAGCGCGGCCGCCGAGACGTGCTCGGGCGCGCGGACGTCCGGGAAGGTGTCGGGGTAGAGCAGGGCGCCCGCGCCGACGGCCGGCAGGCCGTCGAGGACGAGGTCGGCGGGCCGGTCGACGGCGGGCTCGGAGACGCGGGTGCGGGAGTCGGCGTACCGGGCCCAGTACACCTCCTTGCGGCGCGCGTCCGTCGCGACCACGAAGGGGCCGTCGAGGTCGGCGGCGTAGGCGAGCCCGTCGAGGGTGCACAGGCCGTGCACCGGCACGCCGAGCGCGAGACCGAAGGTGTCGGCGGTCATGAGGCCGACGCGCAGTCCCGTGTACGGACCGGGGCCGACGCCGACGACGACGCCGGTGACGGCGTCGAGCCGCAGACCGGCCTCGGTGAGCACACGGTCGACGGCCGGCAGCAGCAGCTCTCCGTGCCGGCGCGCGTCCACCTGGCTCGAGGAGGCGATGACGGACGTGCCGTCGTGCAGGGCGACGGTCACGGCGGGGGTGGCGGTATCCAGAGCGAGCAAGAGCACGCAAACAGCGTACGGCGCCCGGGGGGTGTCCGGCGGCCCGGAGCACGGCCGCCATGGTCCGCCGGACCCGTGCTGCTACCGTCACCACACAGGACATACAGGACGCGATCGAGGGACGAGAGGTGGCGCAGGGTGGCCAGCAGCAGCTCGGGAATCGTGGCCGGGCTCACCGCCGCGGCCGTCGCCGTGGTCGGCTTCCTCGCCTACCAGGCGTCCGCGAACGCGCCGGACCACCTGGCCCGGACCCGCGCGGGCACCTCTCCCGAGGCCTCCACCAGCAAGGCTCCCCGGGACCGGAAGGATCCGGCGGCCCTGCCGGGCAACTCCGGCACCGGCGAGCGGGTCGTCTACTCGATCGACGACGACCGCGTGTGGCTGGTCGGGGAGAACGACCGGACGCAGCGGACCTTCGCGGTCACGCCCGGCACGGTGGACCCCGCCGTGGGCACGTACGACGTCACCTCACGCGGCCGGATCGTCACCGGATCGGACGGCGCGCAGATCGAGCACGTCGTGCGCTTCACCGTGGTCGACGGCATCGTGATCGGCTTCAGCGCCGCGCGGGACGGCTCCACGTCCGCCCCCGACCCCGGGAAGAAGCTCGGCGGCATCCGGGAGTCCCGCGCCGACGGCGACGCCATGTGGACCTTCGCGACGGTGGGCGTCAAGGTGGTCGTCATCCCGTAGCCGCCGCGCACGCACCCCGGCCGAGACCCCCTCAGGGGCGCGGGGAACGGCGCGAGCGACCGCATCCGGCCCGCACCCGAGCACCGCACGCGGCCACCGCCCCCGGTGGGCGCCTATGCCGCGTCGCGGGACCGCTCGTCGCGCCGCACCGCGTCCGACACCGGCGGCCGCGGCGGCCTGGACACGGCCTCCGCCGCCGCGCACGACGCCAGCAGGTCCCGCATCGACACCCCGGCCGCCACCCTCGGCTGCTGCGCCGGCAGGTCGCGCACGTCACGTTCTGATGCCGGCATGGACGCCTCCTGGGGCCTCGGGGGGCACGCGTGGTTAGGTACACCTAACTACGGCCTGATCTCCATGTGACCACGGCCGGGATACCGAACGCAACATCTTGCCGACGACTTGTCGGAACCCGTACGTCGCCGGAGCCCGCCCACCGGCTCCGGTGACCCGCCCGCGGCGGAGGACCCGTGCGCACACGGCGGCGGACCCGTACGGAAGGACAGGCGGGCCGGTACGGAAGGACAGGCGGGCCCGCGGAAGAACGAGCGGGCCCGCGACGGGACCCGTGCCCGCGCGGACCCGCACCGGGACGCCTGCCCGGGACTACGCCGTGAACCCGCCCAGGTCCGTGTCCGCCCAGCGCGCGCCGAGCCCGGTCAGCGTGACGTGCCGTACCTCGTCCGTGGTGTCGCCCACCGCGCGGTGGATGACGACGTGCAGCCGGTCGTCGGTCAGCTCCTCGACCTTGCCCTCGCCCCACTCCACGACGATCACCGAGTCGGAGAGCGACACGTCGAGGTCGAGGTCCTCCATCTCGTCGAGCCCGCCGCCCAGGCGGTACGCGTCCACGTGCACGAGCGGCGGACCGTCGACGAGGGAGGGATGCACACGGGCGATGACGAACGTCGGGGACGTGACGGCGCCGCGTACGCCCAGCCCTTCGCCGAGTCCGCGGGTCAGGGTCGTCTTGCCCGCGCCGAGTTCCCCGTTGAGCATCACCAGGTCACCCGCGCGCAGCAGCCCGGCCAGCCGGAGGCCGAGCTCCCGCATCTGGTCGGGCGAGTGGACGGTGACGTGGACGCCGTCCCGCGCGGCGGCGGGCTCAGCCGGGTTGTGCGGTGCTGCTGGTGCTTCCATAGCCACCCACGGTAGCCCCTGCCGGGACGGCGCCCGCGCGCATCAGGAGGTCCGCGAGCCGGTCCATGACCACCTCGGGGCGCTCCAGCATGACCAGGTGTCCGGCGTCCGGCACGAGCACCAGCTCGGCGTCCGGCAGCAGATCGGCGATCGCCTCGCTGTGCTCGCTCGGCGTCACCATGTCCCCGACGCCGGCCAGCACCAGCACCGGCAGATCGGCGAAGCGCGCGAGCGCCTCGGTCTTGTCGTGGTCGGTGAAGGCCGGGTAGAACTCCGCGACCACGTCGATCGGCGTGCCCTCGATCATCCGTTCGGCGAATCGCGCGATGGCCGGGTCGACGTCGCGGGAGGCGAACGAGTACCGCTTGATGATCCCCGCGAACAGGTCGGCCGTGGCCCGCCGTCCCCGTTCGACCAGGGCGGCCTGCTGGCCGAGCGCCTTCAGCACCCCGGGCAGCACGCGCCGTACCGCGTTGACGCCCGCGACCGGCAGACCGAAGTTGACCTCACCGAGCCGGCCGGAGGACGTACCGACCAGGGCGACGGCGACGACCCGGTCCCTGATCAGCTCGGGGTACCGGTCGGCGAGGGCCATGACGGTCATGCCGCCCATGGAGTGCCCGACCAGCACGACCGACCCCTCCGGGGCGGCGGCGTCGATGACGGCCTTCAGGTCGCTGCCGAGCTGGTCGATGGTGACCGGCGTGCCGTCCTTCGACTGGCCGACCCCGCGGCCGGAGCGGCCGTGACTGCGCTGGTCCCAGTGGACCGTGCGAACCACCCCGCGCAGCGCGGCCCGCTGGAAGTGCCAGGAGTCCTGGTTGAGGCAGTAACCGTGGCTGAAGACGACCGTGACCGGAGCCGGGGCCTTGCGGCCGAAGAGCCGGCGTCGGCGCGGGGTGAAGGTGACGTCCTGTTCGACGTCGTCCACCTCGTAGTACAACTCGGTGCCGTCCTCCGCGTACGCCTTGCCCGGGGTGCCGCGCAAGGAGCCGTACGGGCCGGTCGAGTCGAGCGCGAGGCGCGCCTTGTTCCGCATGCCGCGGCCGACCGTGAGCCTCTCTATGGCGACTCCGGCCGCCGCGCCGGCGGCGACCACGCCTATGGCGACACCGGCGATACCGGCTTTGCGCCAGTTCCCGGCGGCGGAGGCGACGGCCGCCGCGGCGACATCCGTCACGGCCTCCGCGCTGCTCTCGCTCACGTACCGCTCCTCTTCGCCGGGATCCCGTCCACCGATACGTCCTTCGGTACCGGTGGTGCTGTCAGTGCTGGTGGTGCTGCTGGTGCCGCTGGTGCTGCTGGTGCTGGTGCTGGTGCGACTGGAGCTGCCGTTGGTGTCGGCATGTCCTGTTGTCCTGCACGGGGCACTCTGTGCGGTTACCCGTCCTGTTCCCTGTTCACGTGTACGCGCGGCACCCGGGTTCCGATCCGGGTGACGATTTCGTACGCGATCGTGCCCGCCGCCCGCGCCCAGTCCTCGGCGGTCGGCTCACCCCGGTCGCCGGGACCGAAGAGCACCGCCTCCGAGCCGGGCGGCGGCTCGTCCCCGCCGAGGTCGACCACGAACTGGTCCATCGCGACCCGGCCCGCCACCGTCCGCCACTTGCCGCCGACGAGCACCGGGCCGGTGCCGGAGGCGTGCCGGGGGATGCCGTCCGCGTAGCCGACGGGGATCAGACCGAGAGTGGTGGGGCCCGGAGTGACGTAGTGGTGCCCGTAACTGACGCCGTGACCACCCGGTACGTGCTTGACCAGCGCCAGCGACGCACTCAGCGTCATCACCGGGCGCAGCCCGAAGTCGGCCGGGGTGCCGATCTCGGGGCTGGGCGAGATCCCGTAGACCGCGATCCCCGTGCGGACCAGGTCGAAGTGGCTCTCGGGCAGGGTCAGCGTGGCCGGTGAGTTGGCGATGTGCCGGACCTCGGGGCGCACCCCCCGCTCCTCGGCGTACGCCACCATCTCGCGGAAGAGGGCCAGTTGGGCCGCCACGGAGGGGTGACCGGGCTCGTCGGCGCAGGCGAAGTGCGACCACAGACCGGTGATCCGGATCCGTCCCCCGGCCTCGGCGCGCAGGGCCTCCGTGACCAGTTCGGGCCAGTCGGCGGGCTGGCAGCCGCTGCGTCCGAGGCCGGTGTCGGCCTTGAGCTGGACGCGGGCCGGGACGCCGGCCGCCTCGGCCGCCGCGACGGCCTCCCGCAGCGCCCACATCCCGCTGACCGACACGTCGAGGTCGGCCTCCACTGCCTCCCGCCAGGGTCCGCCCGGGGTCCACAGCCAGCACATGACGCGCCCCGGGACCCCCGCCGCCCGCAGGGCGAGGGCCTCCTCGGGCGTCGCGGTGCCGAGCCAGGTGGCCCCGGCCTCGAGCGCCGCGCGGGCACACGGGACCGCCCCGTGGCCGTAGGCGTCGGACTTGACCACGGCCATCACGGCCGCGGACGGCGCGTGGGCGCGCAGGGTCCGCACGTTGGCCCGCAGGGCGGCCAGGTCGATCTCTGCGCGGGCGCGCAGCGGTGCAGTCTCGTTCATCGCGCCCCCAGTGTCTCAGAGGGGTCGGACGGTCCCCCTGTGCCGGTGCCCTTCGGGCGGCCCGGACGGTCTCGGACGTTCCGCTCCGGCGGCCTCGGCCGGCACCCGACGGTCAGGTGCCGGCCCTGCGGCCCCACACGGACACCCGGTCGCCCTTCCGGAGCACGTTCCACAGGCTGCGGGCGTCGGCGAGGCGCAGATTGACGCACCCCCACGACCCGTGCGGGTCGTAGATGCTGCCGTAGACGGCGTGGAAGGCCTGGCCGCCGCTGAAGAACTGGCTGTACGGCATCGGGCTGTTGTAGAGCGTCGACCAGTGGTTCTTGTGCTTCCAGTAGATCGTGAACAGGCCGGTCCTGGTCCGGTACCCGGCGCGCCCGCTGCGCATCGGCACCGGTCCCCACAGCACCTTCGTCCCCTTCTGCACCCAGGTGATCTGACGGGCCAGATCCACGCACGCCACGCGGGAGGCGCGGACGGGGCATCTCCCGGCGGCGTTCGGGTTCTTGCGCGCCGACAGCAGCCGCATGCGGGCCCAGGTCACGGGTCCCGCGAAGCCGGTGCTCGGCCTGATCCCGTGGCGGACCTGGAACGCCCGGATCGCGCGGCAGTCGCCGCCGGACTGCTTCCCGTCGGCCTTCCGTCTCAGCCGGCGTTCCACCTGCCGCTGGTAGGGGCCGGTCCGGCCGCTGCACGACGGGGCCCTGTCGGCGGCCTCGCTCGCCGGGACGTACTCGATCAGGTCGTCGGCCCCCGCGGACGCGTCCCGCGGTTCGACGGCGTCCTCGCCGGCGCTCGGCGTGTACACCCGCGGCGCGAGCATCTGGTCCGGCGTGTCCATCAGTCCCTGCCACGGCTGCCCGGTGCCCGATGCCACGCCCGGCACCAGGCCTTCCAGGGGGACCGCCGCGGTGGCGGGCGCCCGTGGGCTCTCCGGGCCGGGGGTCAGGGGGCCCGCCGTGTCGGCCAGGGCGGTCTGTGCGGGCAGCACGGTCAGCAGCGCCAGCAGCACCGCCGCGGTGCGGCAGGTCATTCGTCCGCTCATCATCATGCGCTCAGCGATACGCAACGTGGGGGCGGGAGGGGGTGAGCCGCGCGGAAGGGGTCCCCCGTAATGGGCAACGCCCCCGGGGTTTCCGCCCCCGTACCTGCGGAGCCGGGAACGCGGGCACGCGTCTCCGGCCCGTCCTTCGCCGCGCGTCCCCGGCCCGTCCGGCGTGTGACGGCGAGCCTTTCGGGCGAGGGCGGCGGTCCAGGGGGCGCAGCGCCCCTGGCGGGCGCCGGGCCCGGAGTCCCCGGCGCCACCCGCGTCACCCCATGACGTCGCGCCAGGCGTCCCGTACCGCCTCCGCCACGTCGTGCGCCCCCACCGGCGCCCCCTCCGCCGCGAGCCGCCCCGCGAGTCCGTGGAGGTACGCCCCCACACTCCCCGCGTCCGACGCCGACAGCCCGGACGCCAGCAACGACCCGGCGAGCCCGGACAGCACGTCCCCGCTCCCGGCCGTGGCCAGCCACGCGGTCCCCGTCGGGTTCACCCGCACGACCCCGCCCCCGGGATCGGCGACCAGCGTCGTCGACCCCTTCAGCAGCACGGTCGCGCCGTAGAGCGCCGCCAGCTCGCGCACGGACGCCAGCCGCGCCCGCTCCACCGACTCCCGCGCCACCCCGAGCAGCGCCGCCGCCTCTCCGGCGTGCGGGGTCAGCAGAGTCGGCGCGGTCCGTCCGCGTACCGTCGCGCGGTCGGCGAGCCGCAGTCCGTCCGCGTCGACGAGCACCGGCACGTCCGCCGCCAGCACCTCGGCCACCGCCGACGCGTCGTCCCCGGCGCCGGGCCCCACCACCCACGCCTGCACCCGCCCGGCCCGCGCGGGTCCCAGGTCCGACACCAGCGTCTCGGGGAAACGGGAGATCACGGCTTCCGCCGCGGGCCCCACGTAGCGCACCGCTCCCGCGCCGCCGCGCAGCGCCCCGGCGACGGCGAGCACGGCGGCCCCCGGATACCGGGCGGACCCGGCCGCGATCCCCACCACGCCCCGCCGGTACTTGTCGCTCTCCGCCCCCGGCGCGGGCAGCCGCGCCGCCACGTCCACGTGCTGCAGCGCCTCCAGGTCGGGCGGGTCGGGCAGATCGAGCCCGATGTCGACGAGGCGCACCGAACCGGCGTACTCACGCGCCGGATCGATCAGCAGCGCCGGCTTGTGGGTCCCGAAGGTCACCGTCAGATCGGCGCGGACCGCCGGGCCGAGGACCTCTCCGGTGTCCGCCTCGACGCCGCTCGGCAGGTCCACGGCGACCACCACCGCGCGGGAGTCCGCGGCGGACTCCGCGAGCGCCGCCGCCTCGGGCCGCAGACCGCCCTTGCCGCCGATCCCCACGATGCCGTCGACGACGAGGTCGGCCCGCCTGACGGTTTCCCGCGCGGTGCCGGGGCCGCCGTCCCCGCCCTCGACCGCCGATCCGCCGGCCCGGAGCAGTGCGGCCAGTCCCCCGGCGTGGGTGCGTCCGGGCGCGAGCAGCACCGCGGTGACGCCCGCTCCGCGCCGGGCGAGGCGCGCGCCCGCGTACAGCGCGTCCCCGCCGTTGTCCCCGCTGCCGACGAGCAGCACGACCCGGCTGCCGTACACCCGCCCCAGCACGTCCGCGCAGGCGGCGGCGAGTCCGGCGGCCGCCCGCTGCATCAAGGCCCCTTCGGGAAGCCGTGCCATCAGCTCCCGTTCGGCGGTCCTCACGGTCTCCACGCTGTACGCAGTACGCATGGGACCGAGTCTTCCGTACGGAGCCCCGCCGTGCCGCCCCGGCCACCCCGTCCGTGCCGCTCCGGTCGCCCCCGTCCATGCCGCCCCCGGCCGTCCCCGTCCGGGGCGCGCCGGCCGGCCCGGCTATCCCTCCGCGATCACCACCGCCGAGGCCACCCCCGCGTCGTGGCTGAGCGACACGTGCCACGACGTGACGCCCAGTTCGGCCGCGCGCGCCGCCACGGTCCCCCGTACCCGCAGTCGCGGCCGGCCGCTGTCCTCGACATAGACCTCGGCGTCCGTCCAGCGCATTCCGCCCGGAGCGCCCAGCGCCTTGGCGACCGCCTCCTTCGCGGCGAACCGCACGGCGAGGGACGCGATACCCCGGCGCTCCCCGCTCGGCAGCCACACCTCCCGCTCCACGAAGAGGCGTTGGGCCAGCCCCGGCGTACGCTCCAGCGACGCCCGGAACCGGTCGATCTCGGCCACGTCGATCCCGACCCCGATGATGCTCATGCCGAGCACCCTACGACCGTCCCGGCCGCCTCGGCGTACCACTGAGCCGCCGCCACCACGGTCCTCGGCCGAGTCGCCGCCCACCCCCGCGAAATCTCGCTCCCCTCCTGTCACAGCTCCCTGTTAGCCTGCGGCGACTTGATCACGTCCCGCGTCCGCCTCGCACGGACCGCACGTCGATCACACGTTCCCGCGCGCCCTGGGGGGCCAGTCGGCGCGCCCCGCAACGCAGTCGCCAGGGGGGCGGACACATGAGCAGTGCCACCAGGAACGACGACAGGGGCGGAGGAAGACCTCTCACCGTCCGGGGACCGGTGACGGACCCCTTCGACGCGTTCCCCGAACTCGCCCCGCTGCGTACCGCCGCGCGGGACGGCGACTGGGCCGCCGTCCTCGACTTCGTCGCCGGGCTCGACTCCGTGGACGAGGTCTGCCTCGCCTCCCATCTCGTCGCAGCCATCCCCGATGTGGAGATCTGTCTGCAACAGGCCGTCGCCGCCCGGCCTACCGCCCCGCTGCCCCGCACCCTGCTCGCCGAGCGGCAGATCCGCATCGGCTGGGACATCCGCAGCGGCGCCCGTGCCCAGCACGTCTCCCGCGACCAGTTCGAGCAGTTCCACGACCGGCTCCGCAAGGCGGAGCAGCTGCTGATCGAGGTGTGCGCGGAGCACCCGGCGTTCGCCCCGGCGTGGACCGCCCGACTGCTCACCGCCCGCGGTCTGGAACTGGGCCAGTCCGAGGCCCGTCGCCGTTACGACCGGATGTCGGCCCACCATCCGCACGCCTATCGCGCACAGACGCTGCTGCTCCAGCAGCTCTGCCCGAAGTGGAGCGGTTCCTGGGACGCCGCGCACGGCTTCGCCCGGGAGTGCGCGAGCGCCGCGCCGGACGGCTCCGACTCCGGGGCCCTGGTCGCCCTCGCCCACATCGAGCACTGGCTCGAACTGGAGGGCGTCGAGGAAGCCGCCTACCTGCGGGACCTGTCGGTCCGCAACGAACTGCGCACCGCCGCCCGAAGCTCGGTGCTGCACCCGGCCCACCGGCCCGGCTGGGACGGGATCGGCGCGCACAGCGCCTTCGCGATGGCGTTCTCCCTCGGTGGTCACCACAAGGACGCGGCCCCGCACTTCGCCGCGCTGGGCGACCGGGTCTCGGAGTCGCCGTGGCAGTACCTGGCGGACTGGCGGAGTCAGTTCGCGCGCTACCGCACGTCCGCGCTGGAAACGCTCTGAGGGGGGGGCGGAGAACACATGACCACGGAACACGAGAGAGACACACCCGGGGGACCCGGGCCCACGACCGACGGCACGGGCACGACCGCGCTCACCACCGAAGCCGCGCCCACGCCGACACTCACGACGACGCCGACGCCCGTGCCCGACCCGCTGACCGCTCCCACCGGCCCGACCGCTCCCAGCGCCCCGAAGGCCCTGTTCTCCCAGGCCGTCACCCAGGGCATCCCCACCCTGTACGCCCCCCGCCCGGGCGAGATCACCGCCGGCATCTTCTTCCGTGTGGGCCGCGCCGACGAGACGCTGGCGACATCCGGGATCACCCACCTCGTCGAACATCTCGCGCTGCACCACCTGGGCCTGTCCGACCTGCACTACAACGGCACCACGTCGAACACGTACACCCACTTCCACGTCACCGGTACGCAGGCGGAGGTCGTCACCTACCTCAACACCGTCTGCGCGGCCCTGCGTGACCTCCCGCTGGACCGGCTGGAGACGGAGAAGGAGATCCTGCGCACGGAGGCGGCCGGCCGTGGAGACGGCCCCGACGCCCAGCTCCCGTTGTGGCGCTACGGCGCGCAGGGATACGGCCTGTCCAGCTACAGCCAGCTCGGGACCTGGACCCTGACCCCCGATCAGGTGCGCGACTGGGCACGGACTCGCTTCACCCGGGACAACGCCGTGTTGTGGATCACCAGCGCCGAGATCCCGGCCGCTCTGGACCTCACCCTGCCCGTCGGGACGCGCATCCCCGCACCCGCCGCGTCCAGCACGCTTCCCGTCACGCCCGCCTTCATCCACGGCGCCGACGGCCACGTCGTCTTCGACGCGGTCCTGCGCCGCTCCACCGCCGCCGCCGTCTTCGCCGAGGTCCTGAGCCGCGCGCTCTTCCAGGATCTGCGTCAGGAGGGCGGCTACTCGTACACCGCGCAGGCCGACTACCGCCCCCGCGACGCCGACTTCGCCACCCTCACGGCGTACGCCGACGCGCTGCCGAAGAAGCAGGACGCCGTGGTCGGCGGTTTCGTCGACGCCTTCGGCCGGCTACGCGCGGGCCGCGTCGAGCAGTCCGAACTCGACGCCGTGCGCGGCAAGATGCTCAAGATGTACGACACCCCCGACCTCGGCGCCGCCATGCTGCCGTCGGACGCGCTGAACCTGCTGACCGGCCATCCGATCCTCTCCCCCGAGGAGCATCGGGCCGAGCTGGCCGCGGTGACGGTCGCTGATCTGCGCGAGGTCGCCCGCGCGGCCTGGGCCGACGGGCTGCTCCAGGTGCCGGGCCGGGGTGCCGACTGGGCGGGCTGCGCGCAGGCCCCGCGGTATTCGGAATCCGCCGTCACCGGCACCAGGCACCAGTCCCTGGAGGACGAACGGTGCACGCTGGTGATCGGCGCCGAAGGGGTGAGCCTGACGACGCCGGGCGGTCCGGTGACCGTACGCTACGACTCCGTCGCGGCGATGACCACCCGGCCCGACGGCGCGCGTTCCCTGACCGGGCTCGACGGCTTCCATCTGGCGATCGAGCCGACCCTGTACCGGGGCGTCACCGAGGAGAGGATCGCCGCGGTGGACGCGCGCGTGCCCGCCGCCGCGCGGGTACCGCTGCCGGCCCGGGTCGCGGAACAGATCCCGCAGCCGCCCGAGCCGAAGGCCTCCGGTCCGGAGGCCCGGCGGCCCCGTTGGAGGGCAGCGCTTCGGGGCCTGCCCTTCGGGCTCGTCGCCCTGGTGGTGGTGGACACGGTGTTCGGCCTGGGCATCCTGTTCTCCGTCGTCCACGAGGCCACCGCGGCCGAACCGCACTGGAGCCGGTTCCTCCGCCTCTTCCTGCCGACCGTCCTGCTGGTCCACTACACCCGCCGGGCGTACCACCGCCACAGACACGCCCGCGGATGACCCATCGTGCCCGCCCGGCCGCGGACGCCCCTCGGCGGTGGCTGCCGGTGGCCGTCCCGCCCGGGACGGCCACCGGGCGCGCTCACTCCACCGTCACCGACTTCGCCAGGTTGCGCGGCTGGTCCACCTCGTTGCCCCGCGCCGTCGCGAGCTCGCAGGCGAACACCTGCAGGGGGACCGTGGCCACCAGCGGCTGGAGCAGGGTCGGCGTCACCGGGATGCGGATCAGATGGTCGGCGTACGGCACCACCGCCTCGTCGCCCTCCTCCGCGATCACGATGGTGCGCGCCCCCCGGGCCCGGATCTCCTGGATGTTGGACACGATCTTGTCGTGCAGGACGGACCGGCCGCGTGGTGAGGGCACGACCACCACGACCGGCAGGTCCTCCTCGATCAGGGCGATCGGCCCGTGCTTCAGCTCGCCCGCCGCGAAGCCCTCGGCGTGCATGTACGCCAGCTCCTTGAGCTTGAGGGCGCCCTCCAGCGCGACCGGGTAGCCGACGTGCCGGCCGAGGAACAGGACGGTCCGCTTGTCCGCGAGCGTCCGTGCCAGCTGCCGTACCGGCTCCATGGTCTCCAGGACCCGCTCGACCTCACCGGAGATGTGCGACAGGTCCCGGATCACGGCCTGGATCTCGTCGCCCCACTTGGTGCCGCGCACCTGGCCGAGGTAGAGCGCGACCAGGTAGCAGGCCACCAGCTGGGTGAGGAACGCCTTCGTCGAGGCGACCGCGACCTCCGGGCCCGCGTGCGTGTAGAGCACGGCGTCCGACTCGCGCGGGATCGTCGAGCCGTTGGTGTTGCAGATCGCCAGCACCTTGGAGCCCTGGTCGCGCGCGTGCCGCAGCGCCATCAGGGTGTCCATGGTCTCGCCGGACTGGGAGATCGCGATGACCAGCGAACGCGCGCCCAGGATGGGGTCCCGGTAGCGGAACTCGCTGGCCAGCTCCACCTCGCAGGGGATCCGCGTCCAGTGCTCGATGGCGTACTTGGCGATCAGCCCGGCGTGGAACGCCGTACCGCAGGCCACGATGACGACCTTGTCGACCTCCCGCAGCTCCCGTACCGGAATCCGTACCTCGTCCAGCCGGAGCGAGCCGCCCGCGTCGATGCGGCCCAGGAGCGTGTCGGCGACCGCCTTGGGCTGCTCGGCGATCTCCTTGAGCATGAAGTAGTCGTAGCCGCCCTTCTCGGCCGCCGCCGCGTCCCAGTCCACGTGGTAGGAGCGCACCTCGGCGGGGCGCCCGTCGAAGCCGGTGACCGTCACTCCGTCCCGGCGCAGCTCCACCACCTGGTCCTGGCCCAGCTCGATCGCCGACCGCGTGTGGTCGATGAAGGCGGTGACGTCCGAGGCGAGAAAGGCCTCGCCCTCGCCGACACCGACCACGAGCGGCGAGTTGCGGCGCGCGCCCACGACCACGTCCGGCATGTCCGCGTGCACCGCCACCAGGGTGAACGCGCCTTCCAGACGCCGGCACACCAGCCGCATCGCCTCCGCCAGGTCGGCGCAGACCGAGAACTCCTCGGCGAGCAGGTGCGCGACGACCTCGGTGTCGGTCTCGGAGGCCAGTTCGTGGCCGCGTTCGGCCAGTTCGCCGCGGAGTTCGGCGAAGTTCTCGATGATCCCGTTGTGGACGACGGCGACCCGGCCCGCGTTGTCCAGGTGCGGATGCGCGTTCGCATCCGTGGGACCGCCGTGGGTGGCCCAGCGGGTGTGCCCGATCCCGGTCGTGCCGGTCGGCAACGGCCGGTCCACCAGCTCCTTCTCCAGGTTGACCAGCTTCCCGGCCCGCTTGGCCGCGGCCAGTCCGCCGTCCGCCGGCACGGCGACGCCCGCCGAGTCGTACCCCCGGTACTCCAGTCGCTTCAGTCCGGCCATCACCACGTCAAGCGCCGACTGCGACCCCACGTATCCCACGATTCCGCACATGCGCGCAGCCTAAGGGCCGACACCCGTCACATCTCGGCATCTCGTGCCCGATATCGGAAATTCCAGCCGCCTTCCCGCACCGGTCTCCGGGACCCCGCTCGTCCCGGGCGCCTCAGAACCCCCTCAGGACGCCTCCCGCCGCTCCTCCGGCGACACCCCGCCGACCCCGCGTGACGGACCCCACGCCCCACCCCGTCCACACTCCCGTAACAATGGACTGTGATCTCTCCGGTCTCCCCGATGCCCCGGAGCGCCCACCGGCAGAAGCCGGAGGCGACTCCCTACGTCGACCTCACCCGCACGGAGTGGAGCGCGCTGCGCGAGAAGACGCCGCTGCCGCTGAACGCCGAGGAGGTCGAGAAGCTGCGCGGTCTGGGCGATGTCATCGACCTCGACGAGGTGCGGGACATCTACCTTCCGCTGTCCCGGCTGCTGAATCTGTACGTCGGTGCCACGGACGGGCTGAGAGGGGCGCTGAACACCTTCCTCGGTGAGAAGGGCTCGCAGTCCGGCACCCCGTTCGTGATAGGCGTGGCGGGTTCGGTCGCCGTCGGGAAGTCCACCGTCGCCCGTCTGCTGCAGGCCCTCCTCTCCCGCTGGCCCGAACACCCGCGCGTCGAACTCGTGACCACCGACGGTTTCCTGCTCCCCACCAAGGAGCTGGAGGCGCGCGGCCTGATGTCGCGGAAAGGTTTCCCCGAGTCGTACGACCGCCGTGCCCTCACCCGGTTCGTCGCCGACATCAAGGCGGGCAAGGACGAGGTCACCGCGCCCGTCTACTCCCACCTCATCTACGACATCGTCCCCGGCCAGAAGCTCACGGTACGCCGCCCCGACATCCTCATCGTCGAAGGCCTGAACGTGCTGCAGCCGGCCCTGCCGGGCAAGGACGGCCGCACCCGGGTCGGTCTCGCCGACTACTTCGACTTCAGCGTGTACGTCGACGCCCGCACGGAGGACATCGAGGCCTGGTACCTCAACCGCTTCCGCAAGCTGCGCGCCACCGCCTTCCAGGACCCCTCCTCCTACTTCCGCAAGTACACGCAGGTCTCCGAGGAGGAAGCGCTCGACTACGCCCGCACGACCTGGCGGACCATCAACAAGCCCAATCTGGTGGAGAACGTGGCCCCCACCCGTGGCCGTGCCGCCCTCGTCGTCCGCAAGGGCCCGGACCACAAGGTGCAGCGCCTGAGCCTGCGCAAGCTGTAGTCCCGTACGGCCACCGGCCGTTCGGTGCGGCTACCCTGCCCGGCATGCTGCATCTGCGTCTGATCACACCGGCCGAACGGACCGACGAGGTGGTGCGCCTGATCGGGCGTACGGTCGGCACCACCCATCTCGTCGTGCTGCCCGGCGCCGCCCGCGATCCGGCCGGTGACGTCGTGATGTGCGACGTGGCACGCGAGGCGGGCGACGAACTGATCGGCGGCCTGCGGGACCTGGGCATCGACAGCGCGGGCTCGATCGCGGTCGAGGACATCGACCTGTCGCTGTCGGCGCGCGCCGACCGGGCGGAGGACGAGGCGCCGGGCGAGGGCGCGGACGCGGTGCTGTGGGAACACCTGGCGGAGGCCACGCACGAGGAGTCGACGCTGTCGGTCACCTACGTCGCCTTCATCACCCTCGCCACGATGATCGCGGCCTGCGGTGTGGTGCTCGACAACGCGGTCCTGATCGTGGGCGCGATGGCCGTGGGCCCGGAGTTCGGCCCGCTGGCCGGCATCTGCACCGCGCTCGTGCGGCGCACCGCGCGACCGGCCCTGCGCTCGCTGACGGCGCTGCTGGCCGGCTTCGCGATCGCCATGGCGGTGACGGTGCTCTTCAGCCTGTTCATGGACGGGGTGGGCCTGTTCAGCGAGGAGCAGCTGGAGGGCGCCCGGCCCGACACGGGGTTCGTCTACGCGCCCGACTGGTTCTCGTTCGTCGTCGCGGTGCTCGCGGGCACCGCCGGCGTGCTGTCGCTGACCTCGGCGAAGTCCGGCGCCCTGGTGGGCGTCGCGATCTCGGTGACCACGGTCCCGGCCGCGGCGAACGCCGCGGTGGCCCTGGGCTACGGGGACATGGGCCAGACCTGGGGATCGACCCAGCAGCTCCTGCTGAACCTGCTGGGCATCGTGCTCGCGGGCACGCTCACCCTGCTCGCCCAGAAGTGGATCTGGGCGAGACAGCGTGGTGCGGCGCCCGGACCCGGCTAGCCGAGCGAGGACTTCACGGCGTCCGCGAGCCGGCCGGCCACCGAACGGGCGTGGTCGATGTCGGCGGCCTCGACCATGACCCGGACGAGCGGCTCGGTGCCGGAGGGGCGCAGCAACACCCGTCCGGTGGTGCCGAGTTCACGCTCGGCCTCGACGACCGCGGCCGCCAGCTCGGCGGAGCTGTCGACCCGCGAGCGGTCCACGTCGGGAACGTTGATGAGGACCTGCGGCAGCCGCTCCATGACGGACGCGAGGTCGCGCAGCGTACGGCCCGTCTGGGTGACGCGGGCGGCCAGCATCAGACCGGTCAGCGTGCCGTCACCGGTCGTGGCGTGGTCGAGGATGATCACGTGGCCGGACTGCTCGCCGCCGAGCGCGTAGCCGTGCTCCTTCATCTGCTCCAGGACGTAACGGTCTCCGACCGCGGTCTGGACGAGGGAGACACCCTCGCGCTCCATGGCGAGCTTGAAGCCCAGGTTGGACATGACCGTCGCGACAACGGTGTCGGAGCGCAGTGCCGAACGCTCCCGCATCGCCAGCGCGAGCACGGCCAGGATCTGGTCGCCGTCCACCTCGGCGCCCGTGTGGTCCACGGCGAGGCAGCGGTCGGCGTCACCGTCGTGCGCGATGCCGAGGTCGGCGCCGTGCTCGACGACGGCGGCCTTGAGGAGCTCCAGGTGCGTGGAGCCGCAGCCGTCGTTGATGTTCAGCCCGTCCGGGGCGGTGCCGATGGTGACGATCTCGGCGCCGGCCCGCGCGAACGCCTCCGGGGAGACCCGGGCGGCGGCACCGTGCGCCTCGTCGAGGACGACCTTCAGCCCGTCGAGACGGTTCGGGAGCACACCGATGAGATGGGCGACGTACTGGTCGAAGCCCTCGTCGTACGAGCGCACCCGTCCGACGCCCGAACCCGTCGGCCGGTCCCAGGGAGCGCCGGTGCGGTGCTCGTCGTAGACGGCCTCGATCCGGTCCTCCAGCTCGTCGGCGAGCTTGTGCCCGCCGCGGGCGAAGAACTTGACCCCGTTGTCCGGCATGGCGTTGTGGCTCGCCGAGAGCATCACACCGAGGTCGGCACCGAGCGCACCGGTGAGGTAGGCGACCGCCGGGGTGGGCAGCACCCCGACCCGCAGGACGTCCACGCCCGCGCTGGCCAGACCCGCGACCACGGCGGCTTCCAGGAACTCCCCGGACGCGCGCGGGTCCCGCCCGACCACTGCCACCGGCCGGTGGCCCTCGAACGTACCCGCCTCGGCCAGCACATGTGCCGCCGCCACGGAGAGACCGAGCGCCAGCTCGGCCGTCAGATCCGCGTTGGCGACACCGCGCACGCCGTCCGTGCCGAAGAGTCGTCCCACTGGTGTCCTCCTGATGATGCTCAGTATTCGGAAGTCATCCGATCATGCAAGCCTTTGAGCGCCTTGTGCCGTTATACGCCCTGGGCTGGTGATAAACGAACGCCCCGGCGGCACACAGCGTGCCGCCGGGGCGAACGGTCGTACGAATGCCAGCAGGCGGTGATTAACGCTTGCTGTACTGCGGGGCCTTGCGGGCCTTCTTGAGACCGGCCTTCTTGCGCTCGACCGCACGGTCGTCGCGCTTGAGGTAGCCGGCCTTCTTCAGCGCCGGGCGGTTGTTGTCGACGTCCGCCTCGTTCAGCGCGCGGGCGACACCGAGACGGAGCGCACCGGCCTGACCGGAGACGCCGCCACCCGAGATGCGGGCGATGACGTCGTAACGGCCGTCGAGCTCGAGCACCTTGAAGGGCTCGTTGACTTCCTGCTGGTGCACCTTGTTCGGGAAGTAGTCCTCGAGCGTGCGCCCGTTGACCTTCCACTTGCCGGTGCCCGGGACGATCCGGACGCGGGCGATGGCGTTCTTGCGACGGCCCAGGCCGGCGGCCGGCTGCGGGTCGCCGAAGCGACCGGCCAGCGACTCCGAGGTGTACTCGCCCTCGACGGGGACCTCGGACTCGGTGGTGTAGTTCTCGATGTCGACGAGCTCAGTCTCTTCGACCGGCTGCTCAACGGTGGTCTCGGCCACGATTCTCCTCAGATTCTTTTTCGTCTTAGGGGGTGGCCGGAACTACTGCGCGACCTGGGTGATCTCGAACGGGACCGGCTGCTGCGCAGCGTGCGGGTGGTTCTCGCCCGCGTAGACCTTCAGCTTCGAGAGCACCTGACGGCCCAGGGAGTTCTTGGGAACCATGCCCTTGATGGCCTTCTCGACGGCCTTCTCGGGGTTCTTCGCCAGCAGCTCGTCGTAACGGACGGAGCGCAGACCACCCGGGTAGCCGGAGTGGCGGTACGCCAGCTTCTGGGTCTTCTTGTTGCCGGAGAGGTGCACCTTGTCGGCGTTGATGATGATGACGAAGTCACCAGCGTCGACGTGGGGCGCATAGATCGGCTTGTGCTTGCCCCGCAGGATGTTCGCTGCAGTGGTCGCCAGACGGCCCAGGACGACATCCTGGGCGTCGATGACGTACCACTGGCGAGTGATGTCGCCGGGCTTGGGGCTGTACGTACGCACGGTCGTAGCCTTCGCTTCTTCAGTGAGTGGGTCCTGACATGGCCACCACGGACGATCACGACAGCCCTGACCGCACCTCGGTGACGCATACCGAGTGCTGGTCGCTGGTCATCGGCCCCGGTGGACCGGTGTAAGGGCCCCTCACGTGAGAATGAGCAAGCCAATACACATAACGAACTGCAAGAGTACCCGCGCTTCCCCGGACGGGTCAAAACGCGGCTCTTGCGGCGGGCGCCGCGGACGTGGTCCGAACGGGCGGGTGCACCTCCCGGCTCCGGGCGTCACGCTCCCCGGGGCCGTCCCCGGCCGCACGGCCGCCGCTGCGGCCCGCATCTCCAGGGTAAGCCCGCCCCGCGGGGCCCACCGCGCCACCGGCCCCGAGCCGGTGTGAGGAAGCCCACGGACAACGGCCCCTCCGGCACCCCGTGTCGCCCCGCCGTACCGCGCGTGACCTCCCGCCAGGGCGGTCCCCGCCCCCGTGAGGTGTGACGTACCAACCACCCGGAGATGTCGGTTTTGCCGCTCCGCCGCCGGGTCACGGCCCGGTCCCGGGTATCCCCCGGTGCGGAACGACACCCCCCGGCGCCCGTCTAAGATGCGCCCCATGAGCTATGGGCAGGGTGGGCAGGGGGAGCCCCCGTGGGATCCGTGGAAGCCTGGTTCTCAGCAACCCGACTGGGGCAGCGGGAGCCGCACTCCGGACTGGGCGGCACTCGCCGAGGCGTCCGAGACGCGCAACAGGCGCCGCAGGCTGCTGGTGATCGTCGGCTCCGCCGTCGCCACGCTCGCGGTCGGCGCGGTCGTCGCGATGGCCGTCGTCTCCTCGAACGACGACACCACGGCGTCGAACAAGCCCGGCACGCTGCCCGGCACCACGACCCTGCCGAGCGACACCACCGCGACGGCGCCCTCGTTCGCGCCGACGTCGGCCCCGCCGCCGCTGGACCCGAAGGACTTCATATCCAGCGCGAAGAAGGACACCGCTCCGCTCAGCCCGGACATCCTCTTCCCCGGTTCACAGCTGACCGTGGGTGACCGCGTCTACCGCAAGGGCCCGACCGCCACCACGGCCAAGTGCGCGACGGGCGTGCAGAGGACGCTCCCCAAGATCCTCACCGACAACGACTGCACCCGCCTGCTGCGCGTCACCTACAGCAAGGACGGCGTCGCCGTGACCGTGGGCGTCGCGGTCTTCGACACCAAGGCCCAGGCGGACAAGGCCAGGAGCCAGGCGGACAGCAAGAGCATCATCACCTCGCTGCCCGGCCAGGGGGTGGCGACTTTCTGCCGCACGGCGGTCTGCCGCTCGACCACCAACTCCGTCGGCCGCTACGCCTACTTCACCCTGGCCGGCTTCACCAACGGCAAGGACGCCACGGCCAAGAGCGCCGAGGTCTTCAGCATCGGCGACGACCTGGCCGACTTCACCTTCCGCCAGATCATCCGCCGCGGCGAGGCACAGGCGTCCTCGGCGGCCAACCGGTAGTCACCGGCCGGCCGCCCCCCGCCCGCGCGGACAGCCGCCGCACGCGCTAGCAGGAGTCGCATCCCGCCGCCCCGGGCAGGGTGCGCTTGTTGCGTGCCTCCTTGTTGCGCGCCGCGAGCAGCCCGTCGGCGGGATACCCGACCTCCTCCAGCGTCAGACCGTGCGGCCGCACGACATGGACGGCCGAGTCCCGTACCCCGGCGGCCAGCACCTTGCCGGGCCACTCGGGCCCGCGGTGCCCGTCCCCCACGAACAGCAGCGCCCCGATCAGCGAACGCACCATGTTGTGGCAGAAGGCGTCGGCACGGACCGTCGCCGTGATGATCCCGTCGTCCCCGCGCACCAGACTCAGCTCCTGGAGCGTACGGATGGTCGTCGCCCCCTCGCGCTTCTTGCAGTAGGCGGCGAAGTCGTGCTCGCCCACCAGCCCGGCCGCCGCCTCGTTCATGGCACCGACGTCCAACGGCCAGTCGTGCCACAGGACATGGTTGCGCAGCAGCGGGTCCACACCCCCGGCCTCGTCGGTGACGCGGTAGGCGTAACGGCGCCAGACGGCCGAGAAACGCGCGTTGAACCCGGCGGGAGCCTCCGTCAGGGACCACACCCGTACGTCCTTCGGCAGCCGCCCGGCCAGCCGCTTCAGCAGCTTCTCCCGGTGCTCGGCCCACAGCGCCGCCGGCAGGTCGACATGCGCCACCTGGCCGCGCGCGTGCACCCCGGCGTCGGTGCGTCCGGCGACGGTCAGCTCGTACGTGGTGTCCTTCGTCCGCGTCACCGTCCGCAGCGCGTCCTCGATCTCGCCCTGGACGGTTCTGCGGCCCCCGGCCTGCTTCGCCCACCCGGAGAACTCGCTCCCGTCGTACGACAGGTCCATCCGCACCCGTACGAACCCGGGCTCCGCTTCGTCACTCACTCCTGGATCCTCTCAAGCCCGGCCGTCCCGCCGGAACGCGAGAGCGGGCCCGCCCCCGAAGGGACGGACCCGCTCACGGCGAGGCAGTGCCTCAGGCGTCCTTCGACTCCTCGGCGGGAGCCTCCGCGGCGTCCTCGACCTTGGTGTCCTCGACCTTGGCCGGAGCCTCGGTGTCCTTGGCGGCACGCTTGGTGGCCGCCTCGGCCTCACCGGTGGCCTGCTGGGCCACGGTCAGGGCCTCCACCAGCTCGATGACGGCCATGGGCGCGTTGTCGCCACGGCGGTTACCGATCTTGGTGATACGGGTGTAGCCACCCGGGCGGTTCTCGTAGCGCGGGCCGATCTCGGTGAAGAGCGTGTGCACGATGCTCTTGTCCGTGATCACCGAGAGCACCTGACGGCGGTTGTGAAGGTCACCCTTCTTCGCCTTGGTGACCAGACGCTCCGCGTACGGGCGCAGGCGACGGGCCTTCGCCTCGGTGGTGGTGATGCGGCCGTGCTCGAAGAGCGACTTCGCGAGGTTCGCGAGGAGCAGCTTCTCGTGCGCGGCGCTGCCGCCCATACGGGCACCCTTGGTGGGCTTCGGCATGGTGTTTCTCCTAGGTGTCTGCCCCGGCCGTATCAGGTACCGGGGTCAGTGTCCGAGCGGGCGATCGCCCGTCGAAGATCCGACACTTCTCTCAAAGCGCCGGAGGACCCGCGCCCCGAAGGGGCACGGGGAACCGCGCGACCAGCCACAGCCGGCCCGCAGCCGAGATCAAACCCGGCGGGACCACCGCCCGAAGACGGCTGTCCCGCCGGAGGCGATCAGTACTGCTCGGTCTCGACGAAGCCGGCGTCCGCGTCGTCGTCGGCGCCGAAGGCGTCGGCGGCGGCGGTCGGGTCGAATCCGGGCGGGCTGTCCTTGAGGGCCAGGCCCATGCCGGCCAGCTTCGCCTTGACCTCGTCGATGGACTTCGCGCCGAAGTTGCGGATGTCCAGGAGGTCGGCCTCGGAGCGGGCGACGAGCTCACCCACGGAGTGGATGCCCTCACGCTTGAGGCAGTTGTACGAACGGACGGTGAGCTCGAGCTCCTCGATCGGCAGCGCGAGATCGGCGGCGAGGGCGGCGTCCGTGGGGGACGGGCCCATGTCGATGCCCTCGGCGTCGATGTTGAGCTCGCGGGCCAGACCGAACAGCTCGACCAGGGTCTTTCCGGCCGACGCCATGGCGTCACGGGGACGCATGGCCTGCTTGGTCTCGACGTCGACGATCAGCTTGTCGAAGTCGGTGCGCTGCTCGACACGGGTCGCCTCGACCTTGTAGGTGACCTTCAGAACGGGCGAGTAGATGGAGTCGACCGGGATACGGCCGATCTCCTGGCCCACCTGCTTGTTCTGAACGGCGGAGACGTAACCGCGACCGCGCTCGACGGTCAGCTCCATCTCCAGCTTGCCCTTGCCGTTGAGCGTGGCGAGGACCAGGTCGGGGTTGTGCACCTCGACACCGGCCGGGGGCGCGATGTCGGCGGCGGTGACGAGACCCGGACCCTGCTTGCGCAGGTACATCACGACCGGCTCGTCGTGCTCCGAGGAGACGACGAGCTGCTTGATGTTGAGGATCAGGTCGGTGACGTCCTCCTTGACGCCCGGCACGGTGGTGAACTCGTGCAGCACGCCGTCGATGCGGATGGACGTGACCGCCGCACCCGGGATCGAGGACAGGAGGGTCCGACGCAGGGAGTTGCCGAGGGTGTAACCGAAGCCCGGCTCCAGCGGCTCGATCACGAACCGGGAGCGGAATTCGTCGACGACCTCTTCGGTCAACGAGGGACGCTGAGCGATCAGCATGTGTGGATCAGATCCTTCTTTCGTGGACGCCCGCTATTTGACGCCCGACGGAACCGTACATTTTCACCGCACGGGTACTGCAAGGGTACGGGCGATACGGCCCTTTTACGGAGCCGTACCGCCCGGAACCCAGAACTTCCAGCCGCCAGGCGGCCGTGCGTCAGACGCGACGGCGCTTCGGCGGACGGCAGCCGTTGTGCGGGGTGGGGGTGACGTCCTGGATCGAGCCGACCTCGAGGCCCGTGGCCTGGAGGGAGCGGATCGCGGTCTCGCGACCGGAGCCCGGGCCCTTCACGAAGACGTCGACCTTGCGCATGCCGTGCTCCTGCGCGCGGCGGGCGGCCGACTCGGCGGCCATCTGCGCGGCGAAGGGGGTGGACTTGCGCGAGCCCTTGAAGCCGACGTGGCCGGCGGAGGCCCAGGAGATCACGTTGCCCGAGGGGTCCGTGATGGAGACGATCGTGTTGTTGAACGTGCTCTTGATGTGAGCGTGCCCGTGAGCGACGTTCTTCTTTTCCTTGCGGCGCACCTTCTTGGCAGCGCCCTGACGACCCTTGGGGGGCATCTAAATCTCCTACGGGAGGTGGTCGGTCCTACAGCGAAGACCGCTGATAAGCGTCCGCTGAGGACTACTTCTTGCCCGGCTTCTTCTTGCCGGCGATGGCGCGACGCGGGCCCTTGCGGGTACGAGCGTTCGTGCTGGTGCGCTGACCGTGGACGGGCAGGCCACGACGGTGACGCAGACCCTGGTAGCAGCCGATCTCGACCTTGCGGCGGATGTCGGCCTGAATCTCGCGACGGAGGTCACCCTCGGTCTTCAGGTTGGCGTCCACGTACTCGCGGATCTTGACCAGCTCCTCCTCGGAGAGGTCACGAACGCGCGTGTTGGGGTTCACGCCGGTCTCGGCCAGCGTCTGCTGGGAAAGGGTCCGGCCGATGCCGAACACGTAGGTCAGGGCGACCTCCACACGCTTTTCGCGCGGGATGTCAACACCGGAAACGCGTGCCATTCAATGGCTCCAGTTGTCGTTCGGAGGTCTTCCGCAGAACCGGATCCCGCCCGCCGTCCTCTTCTCTGCCGAAGATTCGGTACGAACCGGGTCCCCGGCCTCCGACCGGGGGTGTCAGGCCTGAAGGGAATTCAGCCCTGGATTCTGCGTATGAACATGTACTGCTTGCGTCGCGCGAAGTATCTGCGGGTGCAGAAGGTGCGGTCGTGCGTCAGCCCTGGCGCTGCTTGTGGCGCGGGTTGTCGCAGATGACCATGACCCGGCCGTGACGGCGGATCACCCTGCACTTGTCGCAGATCTTCTTGACGCTCGGCTTGACCTTCATTGGTGAGGTTCTCCGGGTCAGTGCCACCACCCGTGTCCCGGAACCGGGAGCACGGAGCAAAGGCAAGATCTACTTGTACCGGTAGACGATCCGGCCACGCGTGAGGTCGTACGGAGAAAGCTCCACCACGACCCGGTCGTCAGGGAGGATGCGGATGTAGTGCATACGCATCTTGCCGCTGATGTGTGCCAGGACCTGGTGGCCGTTCTGGAGCTCGACCTTGAACATGGCGTTCGGAAGAGACTCGACGACAGTGCCCTCGATCTCGATGGCACCTTGCTTCTTGGCCACGCTTCGCCCTTCGAATCGACTACCTTGATCGACTCCGTACGAGCGCATGCAGACATGCGGGTGCACGAGAGCCGACGAGTCAGTCTACGTCAGGGCACCCGGAAAGACGAATCGAGGAAGAATGCCCCATCGGGGAGATCCTTAACCCGGACACCCCGGTGATCGATCGCGAGACCGGCCGCTGCCGGACCGTGCGACCGGGTCCGGCGCCGCCGTCGGGCCGGATCACGCGAGCGGGTCCGGCGCCGCCGTCACGCCGTACTCCGCCAGCTTCGCCCTGCCGCAGTCCGGAGCCGTCAGGACCAGCGGGCCCTCCTCCGTCACCGCCACCGAGTGCTCCCAGTGCGAGGACCACGTACCGTCCGTCGTGATGACGGTCCAGTCGTCCTCCAGCACCTCGGTCTTCGGGGTGCCCAGCGACACCATCGGCTCGACGGCCAGGCAGAGGCCGGGCACGAGCTTGGGACCCTTGCCGCGGCGGCGCTCCACGTAGTTCAGCAGGTGCGGGTCCATGTGCATCTCGGTGCCGATGCCGTGGCCGCCGTAGTCCTCGATGATCCCGTACCGGCCGCCGCCGGGCTTCGGCTGGCGGCGGATGTACGTCTCGATCGCGCGGGAGACGTCGACGAGCCGGTTGCCCGAGCGCATCGCCGCGATCCCGGCCCACATCGACTCCTCGGTCACGCGGGAGAGCTCGATCAGCTCCGGAGCGTGCCCGGTGCCCACGAACGCCGTGTACGCCGCGTCCCCGTGCCAGCCGTCCACGATCGCGCCGGCGTCGATGGAGATGATGTCGCCGTCCTTCAGGACGGTCTTGTCGTCCGGGATGCCATGCACGACGACCTCGTTGGCCGAGGTGCAGATGGTCGCGGGGAAACCGCCGTACCCGAGGAAGTTCGACTTCGCCCCGTGCTCCGCGAGCACCTTGCGTGCCACCTCGTCGAGGTCCCGTGTCGTCGCGCCGGGCACCGCCGCCTCGCGCGTGGCCGCGTGCACGGCCGCGACGACCAGGCCCGCCTCACGCATCTTGGCGATCTGCTCGGGGGTCTTGATCTGCACCATGGCGGCCCGCGCTCTCCGTCTTCTCCGTTACCGACTGCGTCCACGAACGACTACCTGTACAACACTACGGCCGCGACACCCCGGAGGGCACCGCGGCCGAAGCAGCGTGACGACTACTTGTCGTCGGCCTTGCTCTGGAGCGCCTCCATGGCGCGCGCCGTGACCTCTTCCACCTTGCCGAGCGCCGAGATCGTCACCACCAGGCCCTGGGCCTTGTAGTAGTCGATGATCGGCTCGGTCTGCGTGTGGTAGACCTCCAGCCGCGTACGGACGGTCTCCTCGGAGTCGTCGTCGCGCTGGTACAGCTCGCCGCCGCAGATGTCGCAGACACCGTCCTGCTGCGGCTTCTTGTACTCCACGTGGAAGACGTGGCTCGAGTCCTTGCGGCAGATGCGGCGGCCCGCGATGCGCTTGACCACCTCGTCCTCGGGGACCTCCAGGTCCAGCACCGCGTCCAGCTTCATGCTCTCGGCCTTCAGCATCTCGTCGAGCGCCTCGGCCTGCGAGACGTTACGAGGGAAGCCGTCCAGCAGAAAGCCCTTGGCGGCGTCGGGCTGCTCCATGCGGTCCTTGGCCATCCCGATGGTGACCTCGTCCGGAACCAGGTTGCCGGCGTCCATGTACGCCTTCGCCTGCTTGCCGAGGTCCGTGCCCTGACTGATGTTGGCACGGAAGAGGTCGCCCGTGGAGATGTGCGGGATCCCCAGGTTCTTGGCGAGGAACGCGGCCTGCGTTCCCTTCCCGGCACCGGGCGGCCCGACGAGGACGATTCGCATCAGCGGAGGAACCCTTCGTAATTGCGCTGCTGAAGCTGGCTCTCGATCTGCTTCACCGTCTCGAGGCCCACACCCACGATGATCAGGATGCTGGTACCACCGAACGGGAAGTTCTGGCTTGCCCCGAAGCCAACCAACGCCATCGTCGGTACGAGAGCGATCAGACCCAGATACAGCGACCCCGGCCAGGTGATCCGGTTGAGTACGTAGCTGAGGTACTCAGCGGTCGGTCGGCCAGCCCGGATGCCCGGGATGAAGCCACCATACTTCTTCATGTTGTCGGCTACTTCCTCGGGGTTGAAGGAGATCGCCACGTAGAAGAACGCGAAGAAAACGATCAGGAGGAAGTACATCGTGATGTAGATCGGGTGGTCGCCCTTGGTCAGGTTCTGCGTGATCCAGGTCTTCCAGCCGGAGTTGCCGTTGGAGAACTGGGCGACCAGCGCCGGGATGTAGAGCAGCGACGACGCGAAGATGACGGGGATCACACCCGCCTGATTGACCTTCAGCGGGATGTACGTGGACGTACCCCCGTAGGAACGGCGACCGATCATGCGCTTCGCGTACTGGACGGGAACGCGCCGCTGGGCCTGCTCGACGAAGACCACCAGGCCGACCATGACCAGGCCGACGAGGATGACCGTGCCGAACTCGATCCAGCCTCCGGCCAGGGTGCCCTGCTTCTTGATGGCCCACAGCGCGGACGGGAAGCTGGCGGCGATCGAGATGAACATCAGGATCGACATGCCGTTGCCGATGCCGCGGTCGGTGATGAGCTCGCCCAGCCACATGACCACACCGGTACCGGCGGTCATGGTGACGACCATGACGACCGTCTGGAAGATCGACTGGTCCGGCACGATCTGGTTGGCCACCTGGCAACCGCTGAACAGGGCGCCGCTGCGCGCGGTCGCGACGAGACCGGTGCCCTGGAGGATGGCGAGAGCCACCGTCAGATAACGGGTGTACTGCGTGATCTTCGCGGTACCGGACGAGCCCTCCTTCTTGAGGGCTTCGAGGCGCGGGATCACCACCGTCAGCAGCTGCAGGATGATGCTCGCCGTGATGTACGGCATGATGCCGAGCGCGAAGATCGTGATCTGCAGCAGCGCGCCACCACTGAACAGGTTGACGAGACCGAACAGCCCCTGGTTGCCCTTCGAGGCCGCGTCGATACAGGTCTGGACGTTCTTGTAGTCGACGCCCGGGATCGGAATGTGCGTACCGACCCGGTAGACCACGATGATGGCGAGCGTGAAGAGCAGCTTCTTGCGCAGGTCGGGCGTCCTGAACGCCCGGGCGAACGCGGTGAGCACGGTGCCTCCTGCGACCCCCGCGCAACTGCGTCAAGGGTGATGGTCTTGAGGTTCGACGAATAGGTATCGGTCAACTGCCGCCCGACGGGACGCCGGACGAAAGTCGGCAGTGCAGGCCACCTTACCGGCGAGACTGCCCCCCTTGGAACGACCAACCGGGGATGCCCCATTTGTTGGGGCATCCCCGGTCGGGATCGCTCATGTCATCGAGACGCCTGAAGTGATCAGACGAGCTCGGTGACGGTACCGCCAGCGGCGGTGATCTTCTCCTTGGCGGAGCCGGAGACGGCGTCGACCGTCACCTGCAGCGCCACGGAGACCTCGCCCTGGCCGAGCACCTTGACGAGGCTGTTCTTGCGAACGGCACCCTTGGCAACGAGACCCTCGACGGTGACCTCGCCACCCTCCGGGTACAGCGCGGCCAGCTTGTCGAGGTTCACGACCTGGAACTCGGTCTTGAACGGGTTCTTGAAGCCCTTCAGCTTCGGGAGACGCATGTGGAGGGGCATCTGGCCACCCTCGAAGCGCTCCGGAACCTGGTAGCGGGCCTTCGTGCCCTTGGTACCACGACCGGCCGTCTTACCCTTCGACGCCTCACCACGACCCACACGGGTCTTGGCGGTCTTGGCGCCCGGGGCGGGACGGAGGTTGTGGATCTTGAGCGGGTTGTTCTCCGCCATGATCAGTCGACCTCCTCAACCGTCACGAGGTGGCGGACGGTGTGCACCATTCCGCGGAACTCGGGGCGGTCCTCCTTGACGACCACGTCGTTCAGGCGCTTGAGCCCGAGCGAACGCAGCGTGTCGCGGTGGTTCTGCTTGCTGCCGATGTACGACTTCGTCTGCGTGATCCTGAGCTGAGCCATGATTACGCACCCGCTCCCGCACGTGCACGCAGCAGAGCCGCGGGGGCGACGTCCTCGAGGGGCAGACCACGGCGAGCCGCGATCTCCTCGGGACGCTGCAGGCCCTTGAGGGCCGCCACGGTCGCGTGCACGATGTTGATCGCGTTGGACGAGCCGAGCGACTTCGACAGGATGTCGTGAACGCCGGCGCACTCGAGCACCGCACGCACCGGGCCACCGGCGATGACGCCGGTACCGGGGGAAGCAGGCTTGAGCAGGACGACGCCCGCGGCCTTCTCGCCCGTGATCGGGTGCGGGATGGTGCCCTGGATACGGGGGACCTTGAAGAAGTGCTTCTTGGCCTCCTCAACACCCTTGGCGATGGCGGCCGGCACCTCCTTGGCCTTGCCGTAACCGACACCGACGGTGCCGTCACCATCGCCCACCACGACCAGCGCGGTGAAGCTGAAGCGACGACCACCCTTCACAACCTTGGCGACGCGGTTGATCGCGACGACGCGCTCAACGTACGCGGTCTTCTCGGCGGCAGCAGCGCCGCCGTCACGGCCCTTCCGGTCCCGCCGCTCGCCGCCACCGGCACCGCTTCCACGGCGCTGGGGTCCAGCCATTGGATTACCTCTCTCTTTCCGCTAGCTACGGAAGCGGCTCAGAACTTGAGCCCGGCTTCGCGGGCGGCGTCCGCCAGGGCGGCGATGCGCCCGGCGTACTGGTTTCCACCACGGTCGAACACGACAGCCTCGACACCGGCGGCCTTGGCGCGCTCGGCGACCAGGGCGCCGACCGACTTGGCCTGGTCGGACTTGTCGCCCTCGCCACCACGGATCGCGGTGTCCAGGGTGGACGCCGACGCGAGGGTGTGACCCTTCACGTCGTCGATGACCTGGGCCACGATGTGGCGGTTGGAGCGCGTCACGACCAGACGCGGACGCTCAGCCGTACCCGAGATGTGCTTACGGATGCGGATGTGACGACGCTTGATGGCAGCACGCTTGTAAGCGTCGCCCTTAGCAATCTTGACACCGTATGCCATGGCTTACTTACCCGCCTTTCCGACCTTGCGGCGGATGACTTCGCCTTCGTACTTGACGCCCTTGGCCTTGTACGGGTCGGGCTTGCGCAGCTTGCGGATGTTGGCCGCAACCTCGCCGACCTTCTGCTTGTCGATGCCCTCGACCGAGAAACGGGTCGGGGCCTCCACCTTGAAGGTGATGCCCTCGGGGGCCTCGACCGTGATCGGGTGGCTGTAGCCGAGCGCGAACTCGAGGTTCGAACCCTTGGCCGTCACGCGGTAACCGACACCGCTGATCTCGAGCTTCTTCACGTAACCCTGGGTCACGCCGGTGATCATGTTCGCCACCAGCGTGCGGGACAGGCCGTGCAGGGCCTTGCTCTGACGCTCGTCGTTGGGGCGGGTGACGTTCAGAACGCCGTCCTCACCCTTGGCGATCTCGATCGGCGAAACGACGGTGTGGGTCAGCGAGCCCTTGGGGCCCTTGACCGAGACCGTCTGGCCGTCGATGGTGACGTCCACGCCGGCGGGAACCGTGATAGGGAGCTTGCCAATACGCGACATAGCTGTTTCCTCCGATTCCTTCCGCTACCAGACGTAGGCGAGAACTTCTCCGCCTACGCCCTTCTTGCCGGCCTGCTTGTCGGTGAGGAGCCCGTGGGACGTGGAGATGATCGCCACGCCGAGGCCGCCCAGCACCTTGGGCAGGTTGGTGGACTTCGCGTACACCCGGAGACCGGGCTTGGAGATCCGCTTGATGCCCGCGATGGAGCGCTCACGGTTCGGGCCGAACTTCAGCTCGAGGACGAGGTTCTTGCCGACCTCGGCGTCCTCGACCTTCCAGCCCGTGATGAAGCCCTCCTGCTGGAGGATCTCCGCGATGTGCGACTTGATCTTGCTGTGCGGCATTCCCACGGTGTCGTGGTACGCCGAGTTCGCGTTACGCAGACGCGTAAGCATGTCTGCGATCGGATCAGTCATGGTCATGAATTGGCCTTCGGCCTCTCTCGCCGGGGTTTCCTGTATGCGCCATCCCTCTCCCCACTCTGTGGCGGGACGGGTGCGGTGCGGGGACCTACGGCGTAGTAAGTCGTACGGGCGTCAGGCGCCCAACCCTCCTAGCCTACGGCATGGAGGGGTGGGCACCTGACCGCGCCCTTTACTTACCGAGAGCCTCTGGAATCCCGAAGTACGGGACTACCAGGAGCTCTTGGTCACGCCCGGCAGCTCGCCACGGTGAGCCATCTCACGAAGGCAGACGCGGCACAGGCCGAACTTGCGGTACACGGAGTGCGGACGACCGCAGCGCTGGCAGCGCGTGTAGCCACGCACACCGAACTTGGGCTTACGAGCAGCCTTGGCAATCAGAGCCTTCTTCGCCATCTCGCTTACGCCTCCTTGAAGGGGAAGCCGAGGTGACGGAGAAGGGCACGGCCCTCAGCGTCGTTGGTCGCCGTGGTCACCACGGTGATGTCCATACCCCGGACGCGGTCGATCTTGTCCTGGTCGATCTCGTGGAACATGACCTGCTCCGTGAGACCGAAGGTGTAGTTGCCACGGCCGTCGAACTGCTTGGGGGACAGGCCGCGGAAGTCGCGGATGCGCGGCAGCGCGAGCGACAGGGTGCGGTCCAGGAACTCCCACATGCGGTCGCCACGGAGCGTGACGTGGGCACCGATCGGCTGGCCCTCACGCAGCTTGAACTGCGCGATGGACTTGCGGGCCTTGGTGATGGCCGGCTTCTGACCGGTGATCGTGGTGAGGTCACGGACGGCACCGTCCATGAGCTTCGAGTCACGGGCGGCGTCGCCGACACCCATGTTGACCACGATCTTGACGAGGCCCGGCGTCTGCATGACGTTCTCGTAGGAGAACTCTTCCTGCAGCTTCGCCGCGATCTCCTCGCGGTACTTCGTCTTGAGACGCGGAGTGGTGGTGGTAGCCATCAGATGTCCTCACCCGTCCGCTTGGCAACGCGGATCTTGTTGCCCTCGTCGTCGAAGCGGTAACCGACACGCGTGACGACCTTGTTGCCGTCCTTCTCCACGACGAGCTGAACGTTGCTCACGTGGATCGGGGCCTCGGTCGTCACGATGCCGCCGGCCTGGGAACCGCTGGCGGTCGGGCCGGCCTTGGTGTGCTTCTTGACCCGGTTGACACCCTCGACCAGGACGCGCTCGTCGCGCGGGTAAGCGGCAATGACCTTGCCCTGCTTGCCCTTGTCCTTGCCGGTGATGACCTGAACCGTGTCACCCTTCTTGATCTTCATGCTTACAGCACCTCCGGCGCGAGCGAGATGATCTTCATGAACTTCTTCTCGCGCAGCTCACGGCCGACGGGGCCGAAGATACGGGTGCCACGAGGGTCGCCGTCGTTCTTCAGAATGACGGCGGCGTTCTCGTCGAAGCGGATGTACGAGCCGTCCGGACGGCGGCGCTCCTTGACGGTGCGAACGATGACGGCCTTGATGACGTCACCCTTCTTCACGTTGCCACCGGGGATCGCGTCCTTCACGGTGGCGACGATGACGTCACCGATGCCCGCGTAGCGGCGACCGGAGCCACCGAGCACACGGATGCAAAGGATCTCCTTCGCACCAGTGTTGTCGGCGACACGCAGTCGCGACTCCTGCTGGATCACGTCTATCTCCTGATTTGTCTGCCGGTTCCCGGGGCGGGGCCGACCTTACGGCGGCCCCGCCCCGAGCCTGGCGGAACGAACCTGAGGGAAACCCCTCAGGTGATTACTTGGCCTTCTCGAGGATCTCGACGATGCGCCAGCGCTTCGTCGCGGACAGCGGACGCGTCTCCATGAGGAGGACGCGGTCGCCGATACCCGCGGCGTTCTGCTCGTCGTGGGCCTTGAGCTTGCTCGTACGGCGGATGACCTTGCCGTACAGGGCGTGCTTGACGCGGTCCTCGACGGCGACGACGACGGTCTTGTCCATCTTGTCGCTGACGACAAGACCCTCACGGGTCTTGCGGAAACCGCGCTGCTCGTTGGTCTCAGTCACGTTGCTCTCGCTCATCAGGCGCTCTCCACCGTCTCGATGCCCAGCTCGCGCTCACGCATCAGGGTGTAGATCCGCGCGATGTCCTTGCGGACGGCCTTGAGCCGACCGTGGTTCTCGAGCTGACCGGTCGCCGCCTGGAAGCGGAGGTTGAACAGCTCTTCCTTGGCTTCGCGAAGCTTCGCCAGAAGCTCCTCGTCACCCAGTTCGCGCAGCTCGGACGCCTTGGTACCGGCCGACATCACGCTTCACCTGCCTCGCGCTTGACGATCCGGCACTTCATCGGCAGCTTGTGGGCTGCGCGAGTGAGGGCCTCACGGGCGATCTTCTCGTTGGGGTAGGACAGTTCGAACATGACCCGGCCCGGGTGCACGTTCGCGATCCACCACTCGGGAGAACCCTTACCGGAACCCATGCGGGTCTCGGCGGGCTTCTTCGTGAGCGGGCGGTCCGGGTAGATGTTGATCCAGACCTTGCCGCCACGCTTGATGTGGCGGGTCATCGCGATACGCGCGGCCTCGATCTGGCGGTTCGTCACGTACGCCGGCGTGAGGGCCTGAATGCCGTACTCGCCGAACGAAACCTGCGTGCCGCCCTTGGCCTGACCACGGCGCTTCGGGTGGTGCTGCTTGCGGTGCTTGACCCTACGGGGGATCAGCATGTCGGTCAGGCCTCCGTTCCGGTGCTCTCAGCCGGAGCGGCAGCCGGAGCCTCGGCCTTGGGGGCCTCGGCAGCGGGAGCCGTCTGCGGCTTGCGACCGCGACCGCCACGCTCGCCACCGCGGCCACCACGGCCGGCCGGGCGGTCGTTGCCGCCACGGGCCGGGCGGTTGCCGGCGCGGGCAGCGGCGTTCTCGGCGCGGACCTCGGCGATGTTCTTGACGTCGCCCTTGTAGATCCAGACCTTCACACCGATACGGCCGAAGGTCGTCTTGGCCTCGAAGAAGCCGTAGTCGACGTTCGCGCGGAGCGTGTGCAGGGGCACACGGCCCTCGCGGTAGAACTCCGAGCGGGACATCTCGGCGCCGCCGAGGCGGCCACCGCACTGGATCTTGATGCCCTTGGCGCCCGCCTTCATCGCCGACTGCATGCTCTTGCGCATGGCACGGCGGAAGGAGACGCGGGACGACAGCTGCTCGGCAACGGCCTGGGCGACCAGCTGAGCATCGGTCTCGGGGTTCTTGACCTCGAGGATGTTCAGCTGGACCTGCTTGCCCGTGAGCTTCTCGAGGTCACCGCGGATGCGGTCGGCCTCGGCGCCACGGCGGCCGATGACGATGCCCGGACGCGCGGTGTGGATGTCCACCCGCACACGGTCACGGGTGCGCTCGATCTCCACCTTCGAGATGCCGGCGCGCTCCATGCCGGACGTCATCATCCGACGGATGGCGACGTCTTCCTTGACGTAGTCCTTGTACAGCTTGTCGGCGTACCAACGCGACTTGAAGTCGGTCGTGACACCGAGCCGGAACCCATGCGGGTTAACCTTCTGGCCCATTACCGGGTTCCTTCCTTGCTGCTGACGACCACGGTGATGTGGCTGGTCCGCTTACGGATCCGGTAGGCACGGCCCTGAGCACGCGGACGGAACCGCTTCAGGGTCGGACCCTCGTCCACGTACGCCTCGCTGATGACCAGCGAAGAGGCGTCGGTGTGGTCGTAGTTGTGCGCGGCGTTGGCAATGGCGCTGTCCAGCACCTTGCCGACCGGCACGCTCGCGGCCTGCGGGGCGAAACGCAGGACCGCCTGAGCCTCCGTGGCATCCATGCCACGGATAAGGTCCACCACGCGGCGGGCCTTCATGGGCGTAACGCGGATGTACCGCGCCTGGGCCCTGGCTTCCATGGTTGTCCTTCCAGTGTCTGTCATGGTCATTCCACCCCGCGTTAGCGGCGCTTCGACTTCCGGTCGTCCTTGACGTGACCCCGGAAGGTGCGCGTCGGCGAGAACTCGCCGAGCTTGTGGCCGACCATCGACTCGGTGACAAACACCGGAATGTGGGTCTTGCCGTTGTGCACCGCGATCGTGTGGCCGAGCATGGCCGGGATGATCATCGAGCGACGGGACCAGGTCTTGATGACGTTCTTGGTGCCGGCTTCGTTCTGTACGTCCACCTTCTTGATCAGGTGGTCGTCGACGAAGGGCCCCTTCTTGAGACTGCGCGGCATCTAAACCCGCTCCTAGCGCTTCTTGTTCGTCTTGCGGCGGCGGACGATGTACTTGTTCGAAGCCTTCTTCGGCGAACGAGTACGACCCTCCTTCTGACCCCACGGGGAGACCGGGTGGCGACCACCGGAGGTCTTGCCCTCACCACCACCGTGCGGGTGGTCAACCGGGTTCATCGCCACACCGCGGACGGTCGGGCGGACGCCCAGCCAGCGCTTACGGCCGGCCTTGCCCCAGTTGATGTTGCTCTGCTCGGCGTTGCCGACCTCGCCGACCGTGGCGCGGCAGCGCTGGTCGACCAGGCGGATCTCACCGGAGGGCATGCGGAGGTGGGCCATGGTGCCCTCCTTCGCGAGCAGCTGCACCGAGGCACCGGCGGAGCGGGCGAACTTGGCACCGCCACCGGGACGGATCTCGATCGCGTGGATCGTGGTACCGACCGGGATGTTGCGGAGCGCCAGGTTGTTGCCCGGCTTGATGTCGGCCCCGGGACCGTTCTCGACGCGGTCACCCTGCGACAGGTTGCGGGGGGCGAGGATGTAGCGCTTCTCGCCGTCCGCGTAGTGAAGCAGCGCGATGCGCGCGGTGCGGTTGGGGTCGTACTCGATGTGCGCGACCTTCGCCGGCACGCCGTCCTTGTCGTGACGACGGAAGTCGATCACGCGGTAGGCGCGCTTGTGTCCGCCACCCTGGTGGCGAACGGTCACACGACCGGCGTTGTTACGGCCGCCCTTGCTGTGCAGCGGGCGGACCAGCGACTTCTCCGGCGTGGACCGCGTGACCTCGACGAAGTCGGCGACGCTGGAGCCGCGACGGCCCGGCGTAGTCGGCTTGTACTTGCGGATTCCCATTTCTCAGTCCTCGTCCGATATTCGGACCAGGGCGCTCCGTTAGGAGGCCTGGCCGAAGATGTCGATACGGTCGCCCTCAGCGAGGGTCACGATGGCGCGCTTGGTGTCCGCACGCTTACCGAAACCGCTCTTGGTGCGCTTGCGCTTACCCTGACGGTTGATCGTGTTGACGCCGGTGACCTTGACCGAGAAGACCGCCTGGACGGCCTGCTTGATCTGGGTCTTGTTGGCGCCCGGCGCGACGACGAAGGTGTACTTGCCCTCGTCGAGCAGCGCGTAGCTCTTCTCCGAGACGACCGGCTTGAGAAGGACGTCACGGGGGTCCGTGAAGCTCTTGCTCAGCGGGGTCTCGACGGTGTTCTTGCCCTCGGCCTCGTGGCGCTTCGCCTTGGCGACGCGTGCGGCCTTGGCGGCCTTGGCGGCCTTCGAGGCAATGCTCGGGTGACGCGTAGCCATCAGGCTTCGCTCCCTTCGGTGTCAGCGGCCTGGGGGCCAGACACGAAGGACTCGAAAGCGGCCTGGGTGAAGACCACGTCGTCCGAGACGAGAACGTCGTACGTGTTCAGCTGGCCCGGCTCCAGGATGTGGACCTGGGGCAGGTTGCGCGCGGAGAGCAGCGCGGCCTCGTCGGAGCGCTCGATGACCAGGAGCACGTTCTTGCGCTCGCTGACCTTGCCGAGGAAGCTCTTCGCGGCCTTGGTGGAGGGGGTCTCGCCCTCGATCACGCCGGTGATGACGTGGATGCGAGCGTTGCGGGCCCGGTCGGTGAGGGCGTGGCGCAGGGCCGCGGCCTTCATCTTCTTCGGGGTCCGCTGCGAGTAGTCACGCGGGGTGGGGCCGTGGACGACGCCACCGCCGGCGAACTGCGGCGCACGGGTCGAACCCTGGCGCGCGCGGCCGGTGCCCTTCTGGCGGTAAGGCTTCTTACCACCACCGCGGACCTCGCCACGACGCTTGACCTTGTGCGTGCCCTGACGGGCGGCGGCCAGCTGCGCGACGACGACCTGGTGAAGCAGCGGGATGCTGATCTTCTCTACGTCGAAGATCTCGGCCGGGAGCTCGACGGTCCCGGCGGTGTCGCCGGAGGGCGACAGAATGTCAATGGTGCTCATAGTCCTCAGGCCCCCTTGGCCGCGGTGCGGACCAGGACGAGGCCGCCGTTCGGACCAGGAACCGCGCCCTTGATGAGGAGCAGGCCCTTCTCCGCGTCAACGGCGTGAACGGTCAGGTTCTGGGTGGTGACCCGCTCGTTGCCCATGCGACCCGCCATGCGGAGGCCCTTGAACACACGACCCGGGGTGGCGCAGCCACCGATGGAGCCGGGAGAGCGGTGCTTGCGCTGGGTGCCGTGTCCGGCGCCGAGGCCCTTGAAGTTGTGACGCTTCATGACACCGGCGAAGCCCTTGCCCTTGCTCTTGCCGGTCACGTCCACCTTGATGCCGGCCTCGAAGGTCTCGGCGGTGATCTCCTGGCCGAGGGTGTACTCGCCGGCGTCGGCGGTACGGATCTCGACGAGGTGACGGCGGGGCGTGACGTCGGCCTTGGCGAAGTGGCCCTTGAGGGGCTTGTTCACCTTGCGCGGGTCGATCTCGCCGAAGGCGATCTGGACCGACTCGTAGCCGTCGGAGTCATTCGTACGGACCTGGGTCACGACATTCGGCCCGGCCTTGACGACGGTGACGGGAACAACGCGGTTGTTCTCGTCCCACACCTGCGTCATGCCGAGCTTCTCGCCCAGGATGCCCTTGATCTGCTTACCCATTCTCAGATCACCGGCCCTTAGAGCTTGATCTCGATGTCGACACCGGCCGGGAGGTCGAGTCGCATCAGAGAGTCAACGGTCTTGGGCGTCGGGTCGAGGATGTCGATCAGGCGCTTGTGCGTGCGCATCTCGAAGTGCTCGCGCGAGTCCTTGTACTTGTGCGGCGACTTGATGACGCAGTACACGTTCTTCTCAGTGGGCAGCGGCACCGGGCCCGCGACCGACGCACCAGTGCGGGTCACCGTCTCGACGATCTTCTTCGCCGAGGAGTCGATGACCTCGTGGTCGTAGGCCTTGAGCCGGATGCGGATCTTCTGTCCCGCCATGGCTACTCAGTAGTCCTTTGTCTCGTGAAACGCTCCGGAACCCGGGGGTTCGCGTTCCTTGCCTCCGACCCACGCGGTCGGGTGTGTCGCGCTCCTGCCGCACAGATATCCGCAAAGGATTTCCCTGCTCAGGGACACGGCTCAGCCCAAAAGACAACCGCGGGACCGGGGGCTGAACACCCACCGGGCGCCTGGTCTGCACCCCGCTGACACTTCCCGGAAGATTCCCGTACGTCCGCCCCAGCGCTGCCTCGCGGCAGATGGAGCGACGAGTACTGTGGGACTCGCTTCCGGTCCTCCCGGCGGGAGGCGCGCAGCATCGGCACTCGACCGAGCAACCCCGCTAGTCTGCCATACGGGGCGGGGGGCTGGCCAATCGAGCCGGAGATCGTACCCCTTGGGTGACGTGGGTCAAACCCTGGGTGCGTGCGCGGCCCGGTCGGGCCGCCCTGACCGGGCCTCCGGACGACCGGCACGACGCCCGCCGGCAGCAAGGCGTCCGCACACGGTACGCGCGGGGACGACTCCGGGTCATGCGGCGGTCGCGTAGGCCCACAGGACGACGAAGACGGGGACGGCACACGCCAGGGGCCCGAGCAGGGCGAGCCTGGTCATGGCGGCCAGCCGCCGGAAGCCCGGGGCGAAGTAGAGCCCGAGCAGCACGACAGCGCTCACGGCGACCTGCTGGGCCGGCGTCCACAGCTCCGACAAGGGCGAACGCCGCCCGGTCGAGTCCGCCGCGAGCAGCAGGCCCACGAGGAGGAAGAAGGCGGTCACACCGGCCGTCAGCAGGGCCGCGCAGCCCCAGAAGATCCCGGCGAGCGTGACGAAGACGGGCCGGTCGGCGAGATCACGGGGCTTGGCGACACGTACGGGACCTTGCGGGATGCTCATGCCGACAGCGTGCCGCGGGGGGCCGGCGGGGGCGTGAGCGTCCGTACTCACGTCGGTACTCGAGCCGGTACTCAAGGCGCCCCAACCGTATGCGCCTGTTCCGCGAGAAGAGTGAAGTTCGCTTCCCCGACCGGCAGTACGAGGTCATCCGGGCCGGCGACGCCCCCGCTGTCCGTGTCGGCCCGGGTCCGGTGCGGAAGGCCTGGCGGCAGTGGACTCTCGACGCAGACCGAACCTTATGCATACAGATTGATATACTGGCATCCTGAGGTATATCAATCCACTCGGGAGGCCCCATGTCCAGGACCCTGGTCGACATCGACGACGACATGCTGGCCTTCGCTCAGCAGCAGCTCGGCACCAAGACGAAGCGGGACACGATCAACCGGGCGCTGACCATAGCGGCCGCGATCAGTTCGGACGACCGGGCTCGGGCGCTGCGCTGGCTTCAGGAGAACGCCGACGCGTTCCTCGACTTCGACGTCCTCGATGAGCGGGAGCGGTCCGGACTGTGACCTATCTCGCCGACACGTCCGCGGTCTGGCGACTGTTGCGCGGCCAGATCGACGCCCCCTGGCCCGGACACGTCGCTCGCGGGCTGGTGGCGATCTGCCCGCCGGTCGAGGCCGAGTTGATGCCAGGACTGCGGGCGGACCGCGACTACGAACCGTTTTTCACCATGCTCGGGCAGACCTTCGGCTGGGTTCCCGCACTGGACGAACCCTGGCCCAAGATCATTGCCGTCCAGAGGGAACTGGTGAAGATCGGCCATCACCGGGGGCCCTCTCCGACCGACATCCTCATCGCCCTCACGGCCGAGCATCACCGCCTGACGGTGCTTCACGTCGACGACGACTTCGCCGCCATCGCCAAGGTGCGGCCCGGCATTCCGATGATCCGGCTCCAACCGCGGGCGAAGGACGGCGCACCCTCGCAGTGACATACCGGCCGACGCGTCGCGCGCTGACGCAGCGCGTCCCGTGATGGGTCGAGGGCCTGCTGAACCGGCCTTTCCGAACCGCCCCACCGCATCGACCCGTCTGAGTAGGCGCGCAGAGACGGGATGAGTACGCCCACCCGTGCTACCAGAGGCTGTCGTTGGTGAGGTGGGGAGATGACGACCCAGACCGGTGTCCCGCGGGCCCCCTCCCTCCACACGACCTGGTGGAAGGCGCCTCTCGTAGCCTCCCTGCCCGGTCTGCCGCTCCTTTTCTGGGAGTACAGCCTCTGCCGGGCCCACGGCGAGATCTGGCAGGTGCTCTATTGGGCCATGGGACTGTTCGCGATCGCCTGGGCCCTGCCCCGTCGCCGGTCCCTGCGGACGCTCCGGGTGGTCGCAGCCACCCTCGCGCTCGGGTGCACACTGCTCCCTGCGTTCCTCCTGCTCCTCCTGGCCGTACTGGTAGTAGCGGGGAACTGACGTGGGCCCAGCCTCTTTCCGACTGGTGCGATGCATCGGCCGACCGGTCCTGTGAGCGAGCCCGTGCAGACACGCCACCAGCGGGCGGTCAGATGCGGCGCCGACGCGTGGCAACGGCCGCGACGACGCCGATGAGCACAACGGCCCCGGCACCCAGCACGATCCACGGAGTGCTGTTGCCACCATCCGTCGGGAACCCCACGGCCGCAGACTCGTCGTCCTCCGACGAAGCATGTGTGCCGCTGGACGCCGCGGCACTCGCGGCCGGAGCCGTCGGCGCCGCCGGTGCGAGATCCGGCAACGGATACTCGTCGGCAGGACCCGGGTCGCCGGGGTCCCGCAGGGCGATGCGTGGGCGGACGATGCCGTAACCGATCGAGTCGTTGCGCTTCGCGCCGTCGGTGGGGCCTCCGATGGTGTTGAGCATGACCCGGAGGACCTGGTTGTTGGTCCAGGTCGGGTGCTTCGACCAGATCAGCGCGGCGCTGGCGGAGGCCAGGGCGGTGGCGTCGCTGGTGCCGTGCGAGCGGCAGAGGCCGCTGCCGTTCGGGCAGGCGTGGTACATCTCCTCGCCCGGAGCGGCGATGTCCACTTGGGGACCGTGTTCGGACTCGGTGGTCCTGTGGAGGTTCTTGCCCACCGCAGCCACGCCGACCACGCCCGGGGTGGCGCCGGGGTACTCCACCGGGTTGCCGTCGTCTTCGCTGCCGCTGTTTCCGACGCCCGCGAAGATCAGTGAGCCCTTGTCCAAGGCGTACTTCACGGCGGCTGTGAGCTCCTCAGTTCCCGCGGGGACCCCCATCGATATGTTGATCACACGGGAGCCGGAATCGACGGCAAAGCGGATCCCGCGGCTCACGGTCGCACTGAACTCCTTGATGTAGCGCCCGCTGTCCAGCCCTCTGTCGGGTGTGCGCACGGGAAGGATCTTGACTCCGGGCGCGAGGCCGAAGGTGCCGGCGCCTCCGTCGGATCTGCCGGATCCGGCGATCAGGAGGGCCATCAGCGTTCCGTGGCCGTTGGGATCCGTGCGTTCGTCGCCGGGGGCGTCCGGTGCCTCGTCCCTGCCGGGGAGAACTCGCCCCGCGAGATCGGTCAGACCGGCGTTCACTCCCGAGTCGATCACGGTCACGGTGACGCCTATGCCCGTACTGGTCCGCCACATCTGCGAGGCCCTCATGGCCGTGAGGTGCCACTCCCTCTCACGGATCGACTCCGCCTGGGCCGGGAGGGCCGCCATGCCGACCAATGACAGCCCGAGGGCTCCGGAGACGACGCTCCTGTAGCCGGCACTTCTGATCCTGTTGGCAGGCATCTGCTCCCTCTTTGTCCGCGCTGGGTCCGTCGGCAGCCGGTGGCTAGGTGGTCGGGCCGTCGTTCCGCTGCTCGGGCTCCTGCTCGCCGCCCGGACGTCCATCCGTATCTGATACGCGCTGGCCTTCGGCAACGCGCCGGTTCCGTGCCGAGCCCGGACCACCGGAGGCGAGCGGTCGGGTTCCCGGACGCTGCTGCTGTGGACGGCCGCCGACGACTCCGCTGATCGCGTCTGCGCCCGTGCTCCGCCGGTCGGCCGGTGCCGCGGTCCGCCCGATGCCCGCTCGCCCCGTACCGGGCGGAGTCCTCTGAGCAGTCGGGCCACGACCACCGGCGGCCGGTCCGCGGCCTTCACCGCCGACGACATTGCCCCGCGGCAACCCGCCGGCCGGGCGGCCTGCGGGCGAGCCGGCGGCCGGCGACGTGGGGCGGCCACCGACGATGCCGTTGCTGAAACCCGGCACCCGCCCGGGAACCGCCCCCGCGGTTCCCCGGCTCGGAACCACCGCGGGCCGACCACCGATCACCGGCCGCGCCGTGCCTGCCGAGCCCACCGGACCGGCCGTACCGCCGGTACCCGGCACGCCGCTGGAAGACGAGCCCGCCTGCCCGCGTCCGGGCAGAACCGAAGAGCGGCCGCCGGCCTCCGTGCGTCCCCGCCCCTGGGCATTCGCGGCCAGGCGCGGTACGTCACGTGCCACCGGGGGAACCGGCCCGGTGGGCAGCGCCCCGCCACCATCGGCCCTGATCGCGTTCGGCGGGCTCGCGGCGCCCGCCGAAGGTGCCGACGGCGTCTGCTGCAGCACGCCCGCCCCGTCGATGTGGACGCCCACGCTGTCCGAGGAATCGGAGAGGAGCCACCGGGCCGGCTCCCCCACGTCGGGTCCCGCGTCGCCCCGCCCATGACCTGCGACAGCCTCCGCCATGGCTCGATGCGATCCGTCGGAGGGCGACACTCCCGCGGCGCCCCCGCCGGTCGATGACCGCACACGGTTGCCGCCGATGGGTACGGCCTCGCTGTGGGTGAGTTGGCCCGGCTCCGGCTGAATCGCCTTCGGCGGCGGCGGGAACCTCGGCCTCTCCAAACCGTCGAGTTGCGTCGCAGACCACCGATACGCCTGGCCCAGCTTCGTCATCTGGGCGGCGGCCTCCTGCCGGACCTTCTCCTTGTCGGCGGCGAGGGCGGCGAGTTCGGTCGTGGACCTGTGGCTCACCGTCTCCGCGTCGGGGTCGTTGTGGGCCGCTGTCGCGGCGTCCAGGTTCGCCCGGGCGCCGGCCCGGTCACGGGGGATCGACACCTGCGCCTGGGCGATCGCGTCGGACGCGTGGCCCAGCCAGGTCGCGGAGTCCGCACCGAAGTCACCCAGGCGCAGTGTGGCGTTGGCGAGGTCGCCGGTCCAGGTCCGGAACGCGTCCGCCCCCTCGCCCTTCCACTCCACCCACTGCGGACGGATCTTGAGTTCCTCCGCGATCTTGCGGATCTCCTTGGCGGCCGCGGTCAGCCGGTGGGCGGCGGCCCGCACCGTACCGGCGTCCGCCTGGTCGAGCCACGACAGCATCTGTTCGTGGCTCATGTCCTCGAACGACGTGCTGCCGGTCCCCTTGCCGGACATCACAACTCCTCGATCGGATCCATCAGATGCTGCCGCCCGAGCCGCCGCTCGCCGCCGCCCGGTCCGGCTTCGCGCCACCGTCGCCGTCGCCGTCGCTGTCGCTGTCGCTGTCGTGACCCTTCGGGAGGATCGGGTCGTACTCACCGCCGTAGTGCTGCGTGGTCGCCACGGCGATCGCCCGCATGCGGTCGCGGATGTCCAGGTCGACGTTCCGGTAGCCCTTGTGCGCGGCGAGCACCGCGATGTTCATGCCCTCCATCGAGTCGGACAGCAGCTTCGACAGAGTCTCCAGTTCGGTGATCACCGTCCCGTACGAGCTGAACAGGCCGGACGCCTCCGTCCACGCGCTCGCTCCACCGCCGAACTGGTGCCGGACCAGTGGCTCCTGGCCCACCCGGCGCGGGCCCGCCGCCGAACCTCCCAGTTCCCGGATGAGATCGTCCACCCGCTTCCGGAACCTCGTGAACGACGACAGCTCCGTGACCACGTCACCGGCCGCCTCCCGCGCCGTGCCGGACATGCCCGACGCCCACGAGGACGTCGTCCCCGAGGCGGGTCCGCTCTCACCTGGCAGCACAAAGCCCTCCCCCGTCACACCGAAACCGTCGAAGCCGCACCAACAACTCTAACTACCGACAGTGACATTCCGTAGCGGCCTCATCGCGAAGAGCGATCGCAACAAGCCGTGCCGACGGGCGGTGTGAAGTCGTGGACGGGCGTTGACGTAGTCGGGGAGCACAGCTCCACCCAACCCTCCCGCTCGCGCACCGCACATGAGTGCGCGTACTCAGGTGCGGGGGCGGCGGGCGGCCAGAGGTGCGCGCGGCAGGGCCCGCGGTCGGGAACGGACTGGCCCGGCATGTCACCCGTAAGGGCGTCGCGTACGGCGAGGACGTGACCACCACCGAGTGGACGGTCCCCACCGCGGATGTGCCGCGGCACCAGCCGAGGACGCGCCGTGGCGGGCCTCGGGCCGGGGACCCCGTGGCGCCCTCCGGCTGGAGCACTCCCGCGCGACAGCCCCCCTCCACCGCCCGACAGTGGAGCCATGGCAGAAGAGACCACCACCCTGGCCGGGCCCCCCTCCCCCGAACCGTCCCTCCCGCCCGTCCGTGACTGGCACGCCGGCCCGTTGGTCGGGACCGAGTTCGAACCCGTGCTCGCGGAGTTGATGCGGGAGGGGCCGCTGACGCGGATCCGGTTGCCGCACGGGGAGGGCTGGGCGTGGCTGGCGACGCGGCACGACGACGTGAAGACGGTCACCAATGATCCCCGGTTCAGCCGGGCGGAGGCCGCTGTCCGGCAGGTCACCCGGCTCGCGCCGCACTTCGCGCCGCGGCCCGGCGCGCTGGCCTGGGCCGATCAGCCCGATCACAACCGGCTGCGGCACGCCGTCTCGGCCGCCTACACGGTGAGCGCGGTCAAGCGGCTGCGCCCGCGCGCCCAGGAGATGCTGGACGCCCTGGTCGACGACATGGTGCGGGACGGATCGCCCGCCGATCTCGTCGCACGGGTCCTCGAACCCTTCCCGATCTCGGTCGTCTGCGAGGTCATGGGAGTTCCCGAGGACGAACGGCGGAAGCTGCACGACTGGACGCGGGAGATCATCTCCACCGCGGGCGGCGCCGACGCCGCCGAACTCGCCAAGAAGGGGCTGTTCGGGTGGATCGGGCAGGCCGTCCGGGACCGCCGCGACAGCGACAGCGAGGACGTGCTGTCGCTGCTCGGTGCCGCCGTGCGGCGGGGCGAACTCGGCGAGGAGGAGGCGGTCAGCGTCGCCGGCCCGCTCCAGATCGGCGGAGAGGCCGTCACCAACAACTCCGGGCAGATGTTCTATCTCCTGCTGACCCGGCCCGACCTGCTGGAACGGTTGCGCAGCGACCCCGCGTCCCGCCCCGCGGCCATCGAGGAGCTGCTGCGTCACATCCCGCACCGGGCCGCGGTGGGCCTGCCCCGGATCGCCACGGAGGACGTCGACCTCCACGGCGTCCGCATCAGGGCGGGCGACGCCGTGTACGTGTCGTACCTCGCCGCGAACCGCGATCCGGAGGTCTTCGCCGACCCCGACCGGATCGACTTCGACCGGGACGCCGACGCGCACGTGGCGTTCGGCAACGGGCCTCACTTCTGCACCGGCGCCGTCTTCTCCCGTATGCAGCTCCAGCTGCTGATCGACACCCTGCTCGACCGCCTCCCCGGCCTGCGCCTCGCCGTGCCCGCCGACGAGGTCCCCTTCCGGCAGCGCACGATGATCCGCGGCCCGCTGGCCCTGCCCGTCGCCTGGTGAGGAGACACTCCGTGAGGAGACATGCCGTGCGGTGAGCTGCCGTGCGGTGAGGTGCCTCCTGGGACGGCGCCCTCGGGATTCCGGGGGGGCGCCGTCCCGGTCCCGGAACGCGAAAGGGCCCGTACGACCGAAGTCGTACGGGCCCCTTCAAGGAGCTCGCGAGGAGCTACCAGGAGATCAGACCGACAAGAGACTACTTGTTGATCTTGATGACCTGGCCGGCGCCCACGGTCCGGCCACCCTCACGGATGGCGAACTTGAGGCCCTCCTCCATGGCGACGGGCTGGATGAGCGCAACGGTCATCTCGGTGTTGTCGCCCGGCATGACCATCTCGGTGCCCTCGGGGAGGGTCACAACGCCCGTCACGTCCGTCGTACGGAAGTAGAACTGGGGACGGTAGTTGTTGAAGAACGGCGTGTGACGGCCGCCCTCGTCCTTGGACAGGATGTAGGCCTGGGCCTCGAACTCGGTGTGCGGCGTGACCGAACCGGGCTTGATGATGACCTGGCCGCGCTCGACGTCCTCGCGCTTGATGCCACGGAGGAGCAGACCGACGTTCTCGCCCGCCTGGCCCTCGTCGAGGAGCTTGCGGAACATCTCGATGCCGGTGACCGTGGTGGTGGTCTTCTCCTGCTTGATGCCCACGATGTCGACGGTCTCGTTGACCTTGAGGACACCACGCTCGATACGACCGGTGACGACGGTGCCACGACCGGTGATCGTGAAGACGTCCTCGATCGGCATCAGGAACGGCTTGTCGACGTCACGCTCGGGCTGCGGGATGTTCTCGTCGACGGCCTTCATCAGGTCGAGGACGGACTGGCCCCACTCCTTGTCGCCCTCGAGGGCCTTGAGCGCCGAGACCTTGACGACCGGCAGGTCGTCGCCCGGGAACTCGTACTCGGAGAGCAGCTCACGGACCTCGAGCTCGACGAGCTCCAGGATCTCCTCGTCGTCCACCATGTCGGCCTTGTTCAGGGCGACGACGATGTACGGAACGCCGACCTGGCGGGCCAGGAGCACGTGCTCCTTGGTCTGCGGCATCGGGCCGTCCGTGGCGGCGACGACGAGGATGGCGCCGTCCATCTGCGCCGCACCCGTGATCATGTTCTTGATGTAGTCCGCGTGACCGGGGCAGTCGACGTGGGCGTAGTGACGGGTCTCCGTCTGGTACTCGACGTGCGCGATGGAGATGGTGATACCGCGCTGGCGCTCCTCAGGAGCCTTGTCGATCTGGTCGAAGGCCGAGGCCTCGTTCAGGTCCGGAAACGCGTCGTGCAGCACCTTGGTAATGGCGGCCGTGAGGGTCGTCTTACCGTGGTCGATGTGACCGATGGTGCCGATGTTGACGTGCGGCTTAGTCCGCTCGAACTTCGCCTTCGCCACTGGGTCCTCCTGTGGAGTGGTTCTGGTACGCCTTACTCATCGGCGCCAGGTGATCTTTGCTGGGATGCCGCCCGCCGGGGTTGTGCCCTCCCGGGTGAGCCCCGGCGGTCGGTGTCAAGCCTAAAGCGTGTAAACGGGGTGTGTTACTCGCCCTTGGCCTTCGCGATGATCTCCTCGGCGACGTTCCGGGGAACCTCGGCGTAGGAGTCGAACTGCATCGAGTAGCTTGCGCGACCCGACGTCTTGCTGCGGAGGTCGCCGACGTAGCCGAACATCTCCGAGAGGGGCACGAGGCCCTTCACGACACGGGCGCCGCTGCGCTCCTCCATGGCCTGGATCTGGCCACGGCGGGAGTTGAGGTCGCCGATGACATCGCCCATCGACTCCTCGGGCGTGGTGACCTCGACGGCCATCATCGGCTCGAGCAGCACGGGGCTGGCCTTGCGCGCGGCCTCCTTGAACGCCTGCGAACCGGCGATCTTGAACGCGAGCTCGGAGGAGTCGACCTCGTGGTAGCCACCGTCGAGAAGAATGACGCGGACGCCCGTCATCTCGTAGCCGGCCAGGATGCCGAACTGCATGGCCTCCTGCGCACCGGCGTCCACCGACGGGATGTACTCCCGCGGGATACGGCCACCGGTCACCTTGTTCACGAACTCGTACGCCGGACCGTCGGTCTCGGTGATGGGCTCGATCGCGATCTGCACCTTGGCGAACTGACCGGTACCACCGGTCTGCTTCTTGTGGGTGTAGTCGTGACGCTCGACGGTCTTGCGGATCGTCTCACGGTAGGCGACCTGCGGCTTGCCGACGTTGGCCTCGACCTTGAACTCACGGCGCATACGGTCGACCAGCACCTCGAGGTGCAGTTCGCCCATACCACCGATGATGGTCTGGCCGGTCTCCTCGTCCGAGTGAACCTGGAAGGAGGGGTCCTCCTCCGCGAGGCGCTGGATGGCGACACCCAGCTTCTCCTGGTCACCCTTGGACTTGGGCTCGATGGCGACCTGAATGACCGGCGCCGGGAAGTCCATGGACTCCAGGATGACCGGGTTCTTGTCGTCGGACAGCGTCTCACCGGTGGTGGTCTGCTTCAGGCCCATGACGGCGACGATGTCGCCGGCGCCCACCGACTCGATCTCCTCACGCTTGTTCGCGTGCATACGGTAGATCTTGCCGATGCGCTCCTTCTTGCCCTTGACCGAGTTCAGCACAGCCGAACCCGACTCCAGGCGGCCCGAGTAGACCCGGACGAAGGTGAGCTTGCCCAGGTGCGGGTCGCTCATGATCTTGAACGCGAGGGCGGACAGCGGCTCGTCCTCGGACGGCTTGCGCTTGACGACGACCTCGGGGTCCTTCACGTCGTGGCCCTCGATGGCCTCGACGTCCAGGGGGGTCGGCAGGTAGCGCACGACCGCGTCGAGCAGGGGCTGGACGCCCTTGTTCTTGAACGCGGTGCCACAGAACACGGGAGTGACGGTGACGCCGCCACCCTTGCCGGACGCGATGGTGATGCGACGGATCGCGGCGTACAGCTGCTCCTCGGTGGGCTCCTGGCCCTCGAGGAACATCTCCATGATCTCGTCGTCGTGCTCGGCGACGGTCTCGACCAGCTTGCCGCGGTACTCCTCGGCAGCCTCGGCGTGCGTGGCGGGGATGTCGACGACGTCGTACATCTCGCCCTTGGCCGCCTCGGCGGACCACACGAGCGCCTTCATGCGGACCAGGTCCACAACGCCCTTGAAGTCCATCTCGGCACCGATCGGCAGCTGCATGATGATCGGAACGGCACCGAGCCGGTCCTTGATCATGTCCACGCAGCGGTGGAACTCGGCGCCGGTACGGTCCAGCTTGTTCACGAAGCAGATGCGCGGCACGCCGTAACGGTCGGCCTGACGCCACACCGTCTCGGACTGCGGCTCGACACCGGCGACACCATCGAACACCGTGACGGCACCGTCGAGGACGCGGAGCGAACGCTCCACCTCGACCGTGAAGTCGACGTGCCCCGGGGTGTCGATGATGTTGATCGTGTAGTCGTTGTCCTCAAGCGGCCAGTGACAGGTGGTGGCAGCAGAGGTGATCGTGATGCCACGCTCCTGCTCCTGCTCCATCCAGTCCATGGTGGCAGCGCCGTCGTGGACCTCACCGATCTTGTAGCTGACGCCGGTGTAGAAGAGGATCCGCTCGGTGGTGGTCGTCTTGCCCGCGTCGATGTGGGCCATGATCCCGATGTTGCGGACCCTGGCCAGGTCAAGTGAAGTGGTAGCCATAAGGCTTCAGTCTTCTCTCGGTCTCGATGTGGGTAGCGACTACCAGCGGTAGTGCGCGAAGGCCTTGTTGGACTCGGCCATCTTGTGGGTGTCCTCGCGCTTCTTCACAGCGGCACCGAGGCCGTTGGACGCGTCGAGAAGTTCGTTGAGCAGACGCTCGGTCATGGTCTTCTCGCGACGGGCGCGGGAGTAACCGACCAGCCAGCGCAGCGCGAGCGTGTTGGCGCGACCGGGCTTGACCTCGATCGGAACCTGGTACGTCGCACCGCCGACGCGGCGGGACTTGACCTCGAGGGTCGGCTTGATGTTCTCCAGCGCGCGCTTCAGCGTGATGATCGGGTCGTTGCCCGTCTTCTCACGCAGACCCTCCATGGCGCCGTAGACGATGCGCTCGGCGGTGGAGCGCTTGCCGTTGAGCAGCACCTTGTTGATCAGCGACGTGACAAGAGGAGAACCGTAGACCGGGTCGATGATGACCGGGCGCTTCGGGGCGGGGCCCTTACGAGGCATTCTTACTTCTCCTTCTTGGCGCCGTAGCGGCTGCGGGCCTGCTTGCGGTTCTTGACACCCTGGGTGTCGAGCGAGCCGCGGATGATCTTGTAGCGAACACCCGGCAGGTCCTTCACACGGCCGCCGCGCACGAGCACGATGGAGTGCTCCTGCAGGTTGTGTCCCTCACCCGGAATGTAAGCGGTGACTTCGATCCCGCTGGTCAGACGCACACGCGCGACCTTACGCAGGGCCGAGTTCGGCTTCTTCGGGGTGGTCGTGAACACACGCGTGCAGACGCCACGACGCTGGGGCGAACCCTCGAGTGCGGGCGTCTTGTTCTTCTCGACCTTGTCCTGCCGGCCCTTCCGGACCAGCTGCTGGATCGTAGGCACTACTTCTCCGGTTTCTGTGTGCCGAATGGTGAAGCTAACCTGAAACATCTCCGACCCACGCGGTCGGGTGTGTCGAATGCTGCAGATTCCCGCCGCGAGGCGGAAAGGGCGCAGATTGCGGTGGCCGGTTACGGCTCGCCTTGCGGTTTGAAGGCACGCACGCGAGCCAGGGCACACCCCAGGCACAAGGTCTGAGCGTACCTACCTCACGGACTTCGGTCAAAACAAATGCTGTCCAGGGCGACACGCCGGACTTCCCACCCCCCTCGGCCCGGCTCGCCCGCCGCCTCCACGACGACCCGGACGGCTCTCCGCGGCCCTCCTACGACAGGCCCCGCGGGGCCCGCGGGGCCCGCGGGCCCCGCGGGAGCCTGGCACAGAAGGCGCGCGTCCTGGCCGGATCGTGCCCTTTCGGGCTCCGCCGTGCCGCGCTTTCGGTACGTCGATCCGTCCGCCGCGGGGCCGCCGCCGCGAGGCCGCGGTGCTGACCGGGCGGCCACGGCCGGCGCCGGTACGGGCGGTGGTCGTCGGGCACAGACGCCTCCGTGATTTCCTGAGCCGTTCACCCGACGGCGACCGGAGTTCGCCTCGATGAGCGTGCGGCGGCGTTTCGCGGTCCTGCTGCCGGACCTGGCCCGCACGCACGGCCGACGGACGGCGGCGCGTACGGCCGACGGACGGCGCGGCGCGAACGTGACGAGCGGGACGGCCTCGGAGAGAGACGCCGTACCAGAACGACCTGACCGGGCGCCGTACGCGACGGGCGCAGGTACGTCGTGTGGGACGGCCGAGGTGACGGGCCGGGACGGGCGTCCCCCTCGCCCTCCTCCGCCCCTCCGCGCACACGGTCGCGCTCCGAGTGGGTCAGCCGCCCCCACGGCCGGGAGCCGCCCGCCGGCAGGCTGTCGGCGGGCACTGCACGCCTCCGAGAGGCGACTCAGACCGCCCCCTCCTCGGCGGACCTGCTCCCACGCCGGGCGACATGTTCATGGGCGATGAGCGGGAGGACGGAGATCTACCACCGGGGCGGCGGGCCCACGGCCGCCCGGCGGACGCCACCGGGTCCAGGGCCGCGGCCGAGCGACCCGAGCCCGGCCCCCGCCTGCCTCCAGTCGGTCCAGGTGCGGCCCCCGCCCGGACCCCAGCCGGTCCAAGGCCTGGCCGGCCCCCCGCCCGGTCCACGCGCGGCCCCAGCCCGTCCACGCGCGGCCCCAGCCGGTCCGCGCGCGGTCCGGGCGCTCAGCCCCCTGACCCCACCGCCACGACCATGACGAGCATCAGGAACAGCGCCCAGCCCGAGACCGACAGCCAGCCCAGGACGAGGCCGGTCATCGCGAACCCCTCGCCGCTCTCACCCGTACGGCGCATCTCCGAGCGCGCCGAGTGCCCCAGGACCACCGCGGGAATGCCGGTGGCACCGAGCGTCACCACGGTGAGCACACCGCAGACCAGGGCGCCCACCGCCTTCCCGTTGGTCGCCGGACGCGGCGCGGGCAGGAAGGTCTGCGGGACGACGGGACCGGCCACGGCGGTCATCGGCACCGGTCCGTGCGGGAGGTCGCCGACCAGCACGGCGAGCTCACCGACCGTCCGCGCCGCGTACGCGCGCGCCACTCGTTTCTCGAACTCGTCCTGTTCCAGGCGGCCTTCGCCGAAGCCCGCTCTGAGGACGTCCACCGCCCGCTCCCGGTCGGCGTGCGACGCGAGCATCGACGGCCCGCCCTGCCCCTGCCACGGCTGCCACGGCGTCGGGTACGACACGGAATGCCTCCCCCCAGACGGATCCCTCCATCATGCTCCAACGTGCCATTTCCGGCACGGGTTCCCGCAGGACACCCGGAGCGCCGTACCGGCCTGGGAAACGCCGACGGGCGGCCACCCGCGAAGGGTGACCGCCCGCCAGTTGACGTACGCCTTACTGGTTGTACGGACCGTAGTCGTAGTCCTCCAGCGGAACGGCCTGGCCGGAGCCCGTGCCGAACGGCGAGTAGTCGATGTCGTCGTAGCCGACGGCCGAGTACATCGCGGCCTTGGCCTCCTCGGTCGGCTCGACCCGGATGTTGCGGTAACGGGACAGACCCGTACCGGCCGGGATGAGCTTACCGATGATGACGTTCTCCTTGAGGCCGATCAGGGAGTCGGACTTGGCGTTGATCGCCGCGTCCGTCAGAACCCTGGTCGTCTCCTGGAAGGACGCCGCCGACAGCCACGACTCGGTCGCCAGCGAGGCCTTGGTGATACCCATCAGCTGCGGACGGCCGGAGGCCGGGTGGCCGCCTTCCTGCACCACACGACGGTTCTCGGTCTCGAACTTCGAACGCTCGACCAGCTCGCCGGGCAGCAGCTCCGCGTCGCCCGACTCGATGATGGTCACCCGGCGCAGCATCTGCCGGATGATGATCTCGATGTGCTTGTCGTGGATCGACACACCCTGCGAGTTGTAGACCTTCTGGACCTCGCCGACCAGGTGGACCTGGACCGCGCGCTGACCGAGGATCCGCAGCACGTCGTGCGGGTTGGTGGCACCGAAGGTGAGCTTCTGGCCCACCTCGACGTGGTCACCCTCACGCACCATGACCTTGGCACGCTTCGAGATCGGGAACGCCGTCTCGTCGCTGCCGTCGTCCGGGGTGACGACGATCTTCTTGGTCTTCTCGGTCTCCTCGATACGGACGCGGCCGGCCGCCTCCGAGATCGGGGCGACACCCTTGGGCGTACGGGCCTCGAAGAGCTCGACGACACGGGGCAGACCCTGGGTGATGTCGTCACCGGCCACACCACCGGTGTGGAAGGTACGCATCGTCAGCTGGGTACCGGGCTCACCGATGGACTGGGCGGCGATGATGCCGACCGCCTCACCGATGTCGACCAGCTTGCCGGTGGCCAGCGAACGGCCGTAGCACATGGCGCAGGTGCCGACGGCGGACTCGCAGGTCAGGACCGAACGGGTCTTGACCTCCTCGATGCCGTGCTTGACCAGCTCGTCGATGAGGACGTCGCCGAGGTCGGTGTTGGCCGGGGCCAGCACCTTGCCGTCGACGGTGATGTCCTCGGCCAGCGCACGGGCGTACACGCTGGTCTCGACGTTCTCCGCCTTGCGCAGCACGCCGTCCGCGCCGCGCTCCGCGATGTGCAGCTTGAGGCCGCGGTCGGTGCCGCAGTCCTCCTCGCGGATGATGACGTCCTGGGAGACGTCGACCAGACGACGGGTGAGGTAACCCGAGTCGGCGGTACGCAGAGCGGTGTCCGCGAGACCCTTACGAGCACCGTGGGTCGAGATGAAGTACTCCAGCACCGACAGGCCCTCACGGAAGGAGGCCTTGATCGGACGCGGGATCGTCTCGTTCTTGGCGTTCGACACCAGACCGCGCATACCGGCGATCTGGCGCATCTGCATCATGTTTCCTCGGGCACCCGAGTCGACCATCATGAAGATGGGGTTGGTCTTCGGGAAGTTCGCGTTCATCGCCTCGGCGACCTCGTTGGTCGCCTTGGTCCAGATCGCGATGAGCTCCTGCGTGCGCTCGTCCTTGGTGATCAGACCGCGCTCGTACTGCTTCTGGACCTTCTCGTCCTGCGCCTCGTAGCCCTTGACGATCTCCTTCTTCGCCTCGGGAACGACGACGTCGGAGATGGCCACGGTGACGCCGGAACGGGTCGCCCAGAAGAAGCCGGCCGCCTTCAGGTTGTCGAGCGTCGCCGCCACGATGACCTTGGGGTAGCGCTCGGCCAGGTCGTTGACGATCTCGGAGAGCTGCTTCTTGCCCACCGAGTAGTCGACGAACGGGTAGTCCTCGGGCAGCAGCTCGTTGAAGAGCGCGCGGCCCAGGGTCGTCCGCAGGCGGAAGGTGTCACCGGTCTGGTACTCCGGCTCGCCCTCCTCGACGGCCGGCGGGGTCCAGCCGCGCGGCGGGATGGTGCCCACCGGGAAGCGGATGTCGACCGCCGACTGGAGAGCGAGCTCCCCGGCGTCGAACGCCATCGTCGCCTCGGCCGTGGAGCCGAACGCGCGGCCCTCGCCCTTGACGTCGCGCAGCTCGCCGTCCGTGGTCAGGAAGAACAGACCGAGGACCATGTCCTGGGTCGGCATCGTGACCGGGCGGCCGTCGGCGGGCTTGAGGATGTTGTTCGAGGACAGCATCAGGATGCGGGCCTCGGCCTGCGCCTCTGCGGACAGGGGCAGGTGGACGGCCATCTGGTCACCGTCGAAGTCCGCGTTGAACGCGGTGCAGACGAGCGGGTGGATCTGGATGGCCTTGCCCTCGACCAGCTGCGGCTCGAAGGCCTGGATGCCGAGGCGGTGCAGCGTGGGCGCACGGTTCAGCAGAACCGGGTGCTCCGCGATGACCTCTTCCAGGACGTCGTACACGACCGTGCGGCCGCGCTCGACCATCCGCTTGGCGCTCTTGATGTTCTGCGCGTGGTTCAGGTCGACCAGGCGCTTCATCACGAACGGCTTGAAGAGCTCCAGCGCCATGGCCTTCGGCAGACCGCACTGGTGCAGCTTCAGCTGCGGACCGACGACGATCACGGAACGCGCGGAGTAGTCCACACGCTTGCCGAGCAGGTTCTGACGGAAGCGGCCCTGCTTGCCCTTGAGCATGTCGGACAGCGACTTCAGCGGACGGTTGCCGGGGCCCGTGACCGGGCGACCACGACGGCCGTTGTCGAAGAGCGCGTCGACGGCCTCCTGGAGCATGCGCTTCTCGTTGTTCACGATGATCTCGGGGGCACCGAGGTCGAGAAGGCGCTTCAGGCGGTTGTTGCGGTTGATCACGCGGCGGTACAGGTCGTTCAGGTCGGAGGTCGCGAAGCGGCCACCGTCCAGCTGCACCATCGGACGCAGGTCCGGCGGGATGACCGGCACGCAGTCGAGCACCATGCCCTTGGGGCTGTTGCTGGTCTGCAGGAACGCGGAGACGACCTTGAGGCGCTTGAGCGCACGGGTCTTCTTCTGGCCCTTGCCGGTGCGGATGATCTCGCGGAGGCGCTCGGCCTCCTCGTCGAGGTCGAAGGACTCCAGGCGCTTCTGCAGCGCCGCGGCACCCATCGAACCGTCGAAGTACGTGCCGAAGCGGTCACGCAGCTCGCGGTAGAGGAGCTCGTCGCCCTCCAGGTCCTGGACCTTCAGGTTCTTGAAGCGGGTCCAGACCTCGTCGAGACGGTCGATCTCGCGCTGCGCGCGGTCGCGCAGCTGCTTCATCTCGCGCTCGGCACCCTCGCGCACCTTGCGGCGCACGTCGGCCTTGGCGCCCTCGGCCTCCAGCTCGGCCAGGTCGGTCTCGAGCTTCTTGGCGCGGGCCTCGAGGTCGGCGTCGCGGCGGTTCTCGATCTGCTGGCGCTCGACGGAGACGTGCGCCTCCAGCGAGGGCAGGTCGCGGGTGCGGCGCTCCTCGTCGACGTACGTGATCATGTACGCGGCGAAGTAGATGACCTTCTCGAGGTCCTTGGGGGCGAGGTCGAGCAGGTAGCCCAGACGCGACGGAACGCCCTTGAAGTACCAGATGTGGGTGACGGGAGCGGCCAGCTCGATGTGGCCCATCCGCTCACGGCGCACCTTGGCGCGAGTGACCTCGACGCCACAGCGCTCACAGATGATGCCCTTGAAGCGGACGCGCTTGTACTTGCCGCAGTAGCACTCCCAGTCCCGGGTCGGACCGAAGATCTTCTCGCAGAAGAGTCCGTCCTTTTCGGGCTTCAGGGTGCGGTAGTTGATGGTCTCGGGCTTCTTGACCTCGCCGTGGCTCCACTGACGGATGTCGTCAGCGGTGGCCAGACCGATCCGGAGCTCATCGAAGAAGTTGACGTCGAGCACTATGCGTCAATCCCTCTCAGGGTTGTAAGTCATGGGGTCTGATACGGGGGTCCTGGGGCCGGCCGGGGGCTCATCGATGTTCATCGTCGAGCCCCCTGTCCGGACTCCCGTCAGACCTCTTCGACGCTGCTCGGCTCGCGCCGCGACAGGTCGATGCCGAGCTCCTCCGCCGCGCGGAAGACGTCCTCGTCGGTGTCACGCATTTCGATGGACATACCGTCGCTGGACAGCACCTCCACGTTGAGGCAGAGAGACTGCATCTCCTTGATGAGCACCTTGAAGGACTCGGGGATGCCGGGCTCGGGAATGTTCTCGCCCTTGACGATGGCCTCGTAGACCTTCACGCGACCGGTCACGTCGTCGGACTTGATGGTCAGCAGCTCCTGGAGGGCGTAGGCGGCGCCGTACGCCTCCAGTGCCCACACCTCCATCTCACCGAAGCGCTGGCCACCGAACTGGGCCTTACCACCCAGCGGCTGCTGGGTGATCATCGAGTACGGACCGGTCGAGCGGGCGTGCAGCTTGTCGTCGACCAGGTGGTGGAGCTTGAGGATGTACATGTAGCCGACCGAGATCGGCTCCGGGAACGGCTCGCCGGAGCGGCCGTCGAACAGCGGCGCCTTGCCGGTCGGGAGCACCATGCGCTCGCCGTCACGGTTCGGGATCGTGTGCTGCAGCAGACCCGCGAGCTCGTCCTCACGCGCACCGTCGAAGACGGGGGTGGCGACGTTGGTGCCCGGGGCGACCTGGTCGGCCTCGATGGCCTGCAGGCGCTGCGCCCAGTCCTCCCCGAGGCCGGAGACGTCCCAGCCGCGGCTGGCCAGCCAGCCGAGGTGGATCTCCAGGACCTGTCCCGGGTTCATTCGGGACGGGACACCGAGCGGGTTGAGGATGATGTCGACCGGGGTGCCGTCCTCCAGGAACGGCATGTCCTCGATCGGCAGGATCTTCGAGATGACGCCCTTGTTGCCGTGGCGGCCGGCGAGCTTGTCACCGTCCGTGATCTTGCGCTTCTGCGCCACGTAGACACGAACCAGCTGGTTCACGCCCGGCGGCAGCTCGTCGCCCTCTTCACGGTCGAAGACGCGGACGCCGATGACCTTGCCGATCTCGCCGTGCGGCACCTTCAGCGAGGTGTCACGGACCTCGCGCGCCTTCTCACCGAAGATCGCGCGGAGCAGGCGCTCCTCGGGGGTCAGCTCGGTCTCGCCCTTGGGCGTGACCTTGCCGACGAGGATGTCACCGGCGACGACCTCGGCACCGATACGGATGATGCCGCGCTCGTCGAGGTCGGCGAGGACCTCCTCGGAGACGTTCGGGATGTCCCGGGTGATCTCCTCGGGGCCGAGCTTGGTGTCACGGGCGTCGACCTCGTGCTCCTCGATGTGGATCGAGGAGAGGACGTCGTCCTGCACGAGGCGCTGCGACAGGATGATCGCGTCCTCGTAGTTGTGACCCTCCCACGGCATGAACGCCACGAGCAGGTTCTTGCCGAGCGCCATCTCGCCGTTCTCGGTCGCCGGGCCGTCGGCCAGGACCTGGCCGGCGATGACCCGGGCGCCCTCGTCCACGACAACCTTCTGGTTGACGGACGTGCCCTGGTTGGAGCGGGAGAACTTGTGCAGGCGGTACGTGGTGTACGTGCCGTCGTCGTTGGCGGTGGTGACGTAGTCCGCGGAGACCTCCTGGACCACACCGTCCTTCTCCGACTTGAGCACGTCGCCGGCGTCGACGGCGCAGCGGTACTCCATGCCGGTGCCGACGAGCGGCGCCTCGGACTTGATCAGCGGAACGGCCTGGCGCATCATGTTCGCGCCCATCAGGGCACGGTTGGCGTCGTCGTGCTCCAGGAACGGGATCATCGCGGTCGCGACGGACACCATCTGGCGCGGCGAGACGTCCATGTAGTCGACGTCCTCACCGGGGACGTAGTCGACCTCTCCGCCACGACGGCGGACCAGGACGCGGGACTCCTCGAAGCGGAGCTCGTCGGTCAGCGGGGCGTTGGCCTGCGCGATGACGAAGCGGTCCTCCTCGTCGGCCGTCAGGTAGTCGACGTCGTCGGTGACGACACCGCCGGTGACCTTGCGGTACGGCGTCTCGACGAAACCGAACGCGTTGACCCGGCCGTAGGAGGCGAGCGAGCCGATCAGACCGATGTTCGGGCCTTCAGGCGTCTCGATCGGGCACATGCGGCCGTAGTGCGAGGGGTGCACGTCACGGACCTCGAAGCCGGCCCGCTCACGGGAGAGACCACCCGGGCCGAGCGCCGACAGACGGCGCTTGTGGGTGAGACCCGACAGCGGGTTGTTCTGGTCCATGAACTGCGACAGCTGGCTGGTGCCGAAGAACTCCTTGATGGAGGCGACGACCGGCCGGATGTTGATCAGGGTCTGCGGCGTGATCGCCTCGACGTCCTGGGTGGTCATGCGCTCGCGCACGACGCGCTCCATACGAGCCAGACCCGTGCGGACCTGGTTCTGGATGAGCTCGCCGACGTTGCGCAGACGACGGTTGCCGAAGTGGTCGATGTCGTCGGTCTCGACGACGATCGAGGTGCCGTTGTCGCCGACGGTCTCGGTCTCGCCCGCGTGCAGCTTCACCAGGTACTTGATCGTCGAGATGATGTCCTCGACGGTCAGGATGCCGGCGTCCAGCGGGGCTTCACCGCCCAGCTTCTTGTTGACCTTGTAGCGGCCGACCTTGGCCAGGTCGTAGCGCTTCGGGTTGAAGTAGAGGTTCTCGAGCAGCGTCTGCGCGGCCTCACGGGTCGGGGGCTCGCCCGGACGCAGCTTGCGGTAGATGTCGAGCAGCGCGTCGTCCTGGCCCTGGGTGTGGTCCTTCTCCAGGGTGGCGCGCATGGACTCGTACTCGCCGAACTCCTCGAGGATCTGCTCGGTGGTCCAGCCGAGAGCCTTCAGGAGGACGGTGACGGACTGCTTGCGCTTGCGGTCGATGCGGACACCGACCATGTCGCGCTTGTCGATCTCCATCTCCAGCCAGGCACCCCGGGAGGGGATGACCTTGGCCGAGAAGATGTCCTTGTCGGACGTCTTGTCGATGGAGGAGTCGAAGTAGACGCCCGGCGAGCGGACCAGCTGGGACACCACGACACGCTCGGTGCCGTTGATGACGAAGGTGCCCTTGTTGGTCATGAGCGGGAAGTCGCCCATGAAGACCGTCTGGGACTTGATCTCGCCGGTCTCGTTGTTGGTGAACTCGGCGGTGACGAAGAGCGGGGCCGCGTACGTGAAGTCGCGCTCCTTGCACTCGTCGATGGAGTTCTTCGGGGGCTCGAAGCGGTGGTCGCGGAACGTCAGGGACATCGACCCGGAGAAGTCCTCGATCGGGGAGATCTCCTCGAAGATCTCCTCCAGACCGGACTTCGTGGGGACGTCCTGTCCGCTGTCCAGAGCCGCCTCGACACGAGCCTTCCACGCTTCGTTTCCGAGCAGCCAGTCGAAGCTCTCGGTTTGCAGCGCAAGAAGGTTCGGAACCTCGAGGGGCTCCTTGATCTTTGCAAAGGAGATGCGCAGCGGGGCGGTGCTGGCGCCGTTGTTCGTATTCGCGGTCGAGGCAGTGCGCGAGGCGGCCAAGAGGGGGTCCTTCCGAGGGCTCGGACTCACTACGCGCGTACCGGCCCCCCACCGGGGCACAGAGACAGACTGTTTCCGACTCGGCCTGAAAGGCCAGGTCAGAGATGGTCCGATCGTCGGTGCTCAAGCGAGGGCATGCCCCTGGTGACGGGCAGGAGGCAGCTAACAGGCAGCGCAAAGGGTCAGTGTAGCCACTAGGCCCACTGATGTCCAGTCTCGATTTCTGAGACCCTCGTTGTCGTCAACACCTGCGGCAAGCCACGCCCTCAATGCACATCGATACTGCCCTCTTCGTCACCGATCCATGCCTCGGATCCGGATCGTTGTGACGACGCGTCCTGAGAATTGCGCGCTGCGTGCGGTTCGTCAAGGCCCCTCATGCCCAGAGCAAGTGCCGCGATCGTCACGTGCAACCTGTCTTGCAGCCCGTCTAGCAGCCCGTCACGGGCTCGGCCGGAGGCACAACGAAGATCACCATACTCGCCGGAAACCACAGTGCAAGGCAGTCGCCGCCGGGCCCTCGGAACGCCGAAGAGCGACCACCCAGTTGGGTGATCGCTCTGCGGTGCGTCAGCGTTACAGCGCCACGCGGGCGACTGCGACAGCTCGCGCGGAGCCCTCAGCGGGCTCCTGGGACTTACTTGACCTCGACGGAGGCGCCGGCGCCCTTGAGGGACTCGGCGGCCTTCTCGGCGGCCTCCTTGGCGACCTTCTCGAGGACGGGCTTCGGAGCGCCGTCGACGAGGTCCTTGGCCTCCTTCAGGCCCAGGGAGGTCAGCTCACGCACGACCTTGATGACCTGGATCTTCTTCTCGCCGGCACCCGTGAGGATGACGTCGAACTCGTCCTGCTCCTCAGCGGCCTCGGCGGGCGCGCCGGCGGCGGCGGGGCCGGCCACGGCGACCGCGGCGGCGGCGGTGACGTCGAACTTCTCCTCGAAGGCCTTGACGAACTCGGCCAGCTCGATGAGGGTCAGGTTCTCGAACTGCTCGAGCAGCTCTTCCTGGGACAGCTTCGCCATGATGGCGTCCTTCCACTAATTCGGCAGGTGCCGGATGTACTGGTGAGGCGGGCGTACGTTCGGCCCGCTGCGACCGTCACCTCAGGCGGCGGTCAATGCGCGAGCCGAATTACTCGGCACCGCCCTGCTCGGCCTGCTTGGCACGAAGCGCCTCCGCGGTGCGGACGAACTTCGAGGGAAGCGCCTGGAAGAGCGAGGCAGTCTGGGACTGCTTGCCCTTGAAGGCACCCGCCAGCTTGGCGAGCAGAACCTCGCGGGACTCGAGGTCCGCAAGCTTCTTGATCTCGTCGGCGGACAGCGCCTTGCCGTCAAGGACACCGCCCTTGATGACGAGGTTGGGGTTGTCCTTGGCGAAGTCACGAAGACCCTTCGCCGACACCACCGGGTCACCGGTGATGAAGGCGACCGCCGTCGGACCGTTGAACAGGTCGTCGAGCGTGGAGATCCCGGCCTCGTTGGCCGCAATCTTGGTCAGCGTGTTCTTCACCACGGCGTACTGGGCGTCTTCACCGAGCGAACGGCGCAGCGTCTTGAGCTGCGCCACGGTGAGACCCCGGTACTCGGTCAGCACGGCGGCGTTCGAGCTGCGGAACTGGTCCGCGAGCTCGGCTACCGCGGCAGCCTTGTCGGGCCTTGCCATAGAGCGTGGCCTCCTTCCGGGTGATGAGGACCGCTCAGAAGGGGCCGACAAAACGAAACGCCCCGGCGCAGGCGCACGGGGCGTGACTCGACCGGCAGGTCCGCACGCTGGGCGAGCGAACTCCGGGAGTACATCCACGGTCACCTACGCGGGTCGTCCGCAGTTTCAGCGGATCCTTCGGCCACTTCACCCTCTTGCGAGCGCGAAGCAACGACCAGCGGTCTTTGGCTTCTCGGGAACAGTACGTGAAGGGCGCGCTGTCAAGCAAATCCGCTCGACAGCGCCCGGGGTCAGCCCTGCTGGGCCTGCTTCATCATCTCCGCCAGGTCGACGGTGTCCTTGGCCGGCGGGGCCTTCACGGTCACCGGCTTGTTGTAGTCCAGGAAGGTCAGGGTGACGTCGAAGGGGCCCTTGTCGGCGGCGGCACGCACCCGGACCTGCTTGGTGCGGTCGTCCGGCCCGACCCACATGTCCATCGTGAGCTTGTCGGCGCCCAGGTCCTCGTACTGCTTCAGGCTCTTCTCACGCTTCTCCCGCGTCTCCTTGTCCTGGTCCTTGAGACCGGCGCGGAGTTCGTCGAGGGTGACCGTGCCCTTGTAGTGCGTGGTGTCGACGCCGTCGACCTTCTCGGTACCGACCTTCTTCACGTCCTTGGAGCCGGTCAGGAACGTGGACTCCTGGGACGGGTCCTGGCCGGCCTGGCTCGGCACCTTGCCGGCGCCGGCGCCGGCGCCCTTGTCCGCTCCGGAGAGGTCGAACTTCATCCAGCTCTTGCCGTCCAGCTCCTTGGCCGTCGCCTCTCCCCCGCCCAGGTACATCGCCTGGTCGACGAGCCGGATCTCCATCTTGCCGTCGGCACCCTGGTCGAGAGCGTTCATCTTCATGCTCATGGCCGGCGGCTTCATGCTCATCGTCGCCTCGGCCTCGACCCGGCCGGTCTCCGGGACCTTGCCGGTCATCCGGTACGTCAGCGACGTGATGGCCTCCGCGTTCTTCGCCGCCTTCGCCACGGCCGCGGCCGGCGTCATCTTCGGCGACTCGTCGCTCTTCCCGCAGGAGACGGCTCCGCCTCCGAGGACCAGGGCGGCGAGCGCCGCCCCCGTCGCTCCACGACGCACGGAACCACGCACAGAAAACATCAGGATCCCCCCAGGGAACACATGAACGACTCACAGATTCGGGGTGAGCGTAACCCAGGGAGGCGGGTGTGGTCTTGCCAATTCTTTTGGCTTTCTTGAACCTCGGGTGGGCTCAGCCCGCGGCGCCCTGTGTCTTCAGCAGGTCTTTGAAGTCGGCCGTGTCGCCCGCCGGGGGCGCCTGGGCGGAGACCTTCACCCCGTAGTCGCTGTAGTACGAGGTGGAGGACATCGTGCCGGTGGAGAGGTCGCCCTTGGAGACGGCCTTGACCAGCAGGTCGTCGCTGTCGATCCAGATGTCGACGTCCTCCGTGGTGAGCCCGGCCGCGGTGAACTGCTTCTTCATGTCGGCGAGTTGACCCGCGGAGAGGTGGGAGCTGCGGGCGGCGAAGTCCGAGACGTCCAGGGTGCCCGCGTAGTGCGTGGTCTGCTTGCCGCGGACCTTCTCCTCACCGACCTTCTTCACGTCCCCGGAGGCCAGCAGGAGCTTCACCGACTGGTTCGGCGAGTTGTTCTGCATCTGGTCCTTGAGGAACGCTCCGGAGCCGCCTCCGAGCATCGACAGGTCGTCGTACGCGTACCTGATCCAGTGCTTGCCGCCGGCCTGCCGGGCGAAGGCCTCGCCCATCTTCGCGTAGTAGGCGTCGGACAGATAGCGGGCCTCCATGGACGTCGTGCCCGCCTTGCGCATCGTGTCGGCCATGGTGCCGCCGGTGTAGGTGATGGTCACGTCGCCGACGAGGCCGTCGCGCCAGCCCATGACGCCGTCCGACTTCATGGACATCAGGGTGCCCATGGTCGCCGTCGACTCGATCCTGGCCGAGTCCGCGCCGTCGGTGGACTTCTCGGCGGACTGCAGCGCCGCCAGGGGGCTGACCCGGGTCACGCCCTTGTGGGCCGCCTTGTCGTCCGTCCCGGACCCGCCCGACGAGCAGGCGGCCACCGTCGTCAGCGCGCTCACCAGAGCGATCGCGAGGGTCACGCGGCGCGCGGTCGTGCTCTTCATCTGTCCCCACCCCTATGCAGATCCTGAGAGCCGCACGGTAGCGCAGCCCACTGACACCCGTATCGGAATATCTGTCCGGGAATGGGGACGGGCCCCGCACCTCGAAAGGTTGCGGGGCCCGTGCCAAGAACGCGTATGCGACGCGGTCACCGGGGTGAGCGGAGGGCTCAGACGGCGGCCGGGTCCTCCTCGACGAGGAGGTTGCGGGTGCGGTTCGGGTCGACGGGAACGCCGGGGCCGATCGTGGTGCTGATCGCGGCCTTCTTGATGTAGCGACCCTTGGCGGCCGACGGCTTCAGACGAAGGATCTCGTCGAGCGCGGCGCCGTAGTTCTCCACCAGCTTGGCCTCGTCGAAGGAGGTCTTGCCGATGATGAAGTGGAGGTTCGAGTGCTTGTCGACGCGGAACTCGATCTTGCCGCCCTTGATCTCGGTCACGGCCTTGGCCACGTCCGGGGTCACGGTGCCGGTCTTCGGGTTCGGCATCAGACCACGCGGGCCGAGGACGCGGCCGAGGCGGCCGACCTTGCCCATGAGGTCCGGGGTGGCGACGACGGCGTCGAAGTCCAGACGGCCCTTCGACACCTCGTCGATGAGCTCGTCGGAGCCGACGATGTCGGCGCCCGCGGCGAGTGCGGCCTCGGCACGGTCACCGGTCGCGAAGACCAGGACCCGGGCGGTCTTGCCGGTGCCGTGCGGGAGGTTCACGGTGCCACGGACCATCTGGTCGGCCTTGCGCGGGTCGACACCCAGGCGGAAGGCGACCTCGACGGTGCCGTCGAACTTGCTCGTGGAGGTCTCCTTGGCGAGACGGACGGCCTCGAGCGGGGCGTAGAGCTTCTCCCGGTCGATCTTGGCGTCCGCAGCGCGGAGAGACTTGCTGCGCTTGCTCACTACTGCTCCTGATGTGTTCTGAGGAGTCGTGGTGCGGGCCGAGCAGGCCCTGCCACGTCGTTCTCGATGTGCGGCTCGCGCCGCGTGGCCTTACGAAGGTGGGCGTCAGCCCTCGACCGTGATGCCCATGGAACGGGCGGTGCCGGCGATGATCTTCGACGCGGCGTCCAGGTCGTTGGCGTTCAGGTCGGGAAGCTTGGTCGTGGCGATCTCACGGACCTGCGCCTCGGTGATCTTGGCGACCTTGGTCTTGTGCGGCTCGCCCGAGCCCTTCTCGACACCGGCGGCCTTGAGGATCATCTTGGCGGCCGGCGGAGTCTTGGTGATGAAGGTGAAGGAACGGTCCTCGTAGACCGTGATCTCCACCGGGATCACCCAGCCACGCTGCGACTCGGTCGCCGCGTTGTAGGCCTTGCAGAACTCCATGATGTTGACGCCGTGCTGACCGAGCGCGGGGCCGACCGGCGGGGCCGGGTTCGCCGCACCGGCGTTGATCTGGAGCTTGATGAGCCCCGTGACCTTCTTCTTCTTGGGAGGCATGTGCTCTCTCCGGGTCCTAGTGAGAGTTTTCAGCCTTCGTCCGGTTCATCCGGATGGAGGCATACCGCACAACGATAACGGGTATCCATGCGGGGCCAAAAACCGAGCAGGTCAGACGGGCCGCGTGAGCCCGTCTGACCTGTTCGGAAGACGTACGTCCAGAAGCCGCTAGTTCTTCTGGATCTGGTCGAAGGAGAGCTCGACCGGGGTCTCGCGGCCGAAGATCTCGACGAGACCCTTGACCTTCTTCGAGTCGGCATTGATCTCGTTGATGGTCGCCTGCAGCGTGGCGAACGGACCGTCCGTGACGGTGACCGAGTCGCCGACCTCGAAGTCCAGCACCTGGACCTCGACCTTGCGCTGCGGAGCGGGCTTGCCCTCGGCCTCGGCGGCCTCGCGCGCGGCCTTCTCCTCGGCCTCCGGGGCGAGCATCTTGACGATCTCGTCCAGGGTCAGCGGGTACGGGTCGTAGGCGTTGCCCACGAAGCCGGTGACGCCGGGAGTGTTGCGGACGACGCCCCAGGACTCGTTCGTCAGGTCCATGCGCACCAGCACGTAGCCGGGGAGCTTGTTCTGGCGGATGGTCTTGCGCTCGCCGTTCTTGATCTGCGCGACCTCTTCCTGCGGCACCTCGGCCTGGAAGATGAAGTCCTCGACGTTCAGCGAGACGGCACGCTGTTCGAGGTTGGTCTTCACGCGGTTCTCGTAACCGGCGTAGGTGTGGATGACGTACCACTCGCCGGGGAGGGTGCGGAGCTCCTCACGGAGGGCCTGCACGGGGTCGACGGGCTCGGCCGGCTCGGCCTCCGCCTCGTCGGCGTCCTCGTCCTCGGCGGTCTCGGTGCTCTCGGCGAGGGCGTCCGCGGGGACGTCCTCGTCCTCGACGTCCTCACCGGACTCGTCCTCGACGTGCAGGGCCGTTTCCTCGGCGGGCTCGCCGGCGGCGGCATCGGCAGCCTCGAACTCGTCCACGACGTCCGCTCCCTCGACGATGTCCAGCTCGTCGTCAACGGACTCGACCGACTCGCTGGCTTCGTTCAGGTTCGGGTCAGACACGGTGGCTGCTTCTTCCTGGATACATGGGGGTGGAACACGCGAAAGGGGCGCCGGTGACGGCGCCCTTCGCGGTCGGCTCAGCCGAAGACGTACTTGGCCGCGTGATTGAGCCCATAGTCAATCACGGTCACCAGGCCGATCATGATGACGACGAAGACGATCACCACGGTGGTGTACGTCGTCAGCTGATTGCGAGTCGGCCAGACGACCTTGCGGAGCTCCGCGACGATCTGGCGGTAGAAGGTCGCCAGGCGCTTCAGCGGGCCCTTCTTGGCGCGCTTGCCACCCTTACGAGCCTTCTTCTTGGACTCGACTGCCTCGGCATCAGGCATGTCGATGGAGCCCACGGCGTCCGTCACTCGTCCTCACCTGATTCCGGGTCGTGGCCGTGCCGCGCCCGGTTGAGCCGCACGGCGGTGCATTGCAGTACGTACTTGCGTGCACACATCCTGGCGAAGGAGTGTGTAGCAGGGCCGGAGGGACTTGAACCCCCAACCGCTGGTTTTGGAGACCAGTGCTCTACCAATTGAGCTACGACCCTTTGGTTTCCCCCAACGTACCGCATCCGACCGAGTGCTCGCTGTGCGCACGGTGGGTGCGGCCGGTGAAGGCCAACGAGGTGAGAGTGTACGTGGTCCGGGGCCGGGCGTCGAACAGAAAGCGTCCGTAAGGGCTTTGCGGATCGGAGATCGACCGGTGGACGGTCCGCGCCCGGACTGGTGTTCTCCCGTTGTTCAGTCTGTGAAACCCGCGTGCCGGGGGCGTTTCCGGTCTGAAACGATGGGCCCCATGAGCGCTGCAACCCCTCCCACCGAGCGCCGGGTCTCCGCCCGAGTCGGCGCGATCTCCGAGTCCGCCACTCTCGCCGTGGACGCCAAGGCCAAGGCCCTCAAGGCCGCCGGGCGGCCGGTGATCGGCTTCGGCGCCGGTGAGCCCGACTTCCCGACCCCGGACTACATCGTCCAGGCCGCCATCGAGGCCTGCTCCAACCCGAAGTACCACCGCTACACGCCGGCCGGCGGCCTGCCCGAGCTGAAGGCCGCCATCGCCGCCAAGACCCTGCGCGACTCCGGATACGAGGTGGAGGCCGCCCAGGTCCTGGTGACCAACGGCGGCAAGCAGGCCATCTACGAGGCCTTCGCGGCCGTCCTCGACCCGGGCGACGAGGTCATCGTCCCGGCTCCCTACTGGACGACCTACCCGGAGTCCATCCGTCTCGCCGGCGGTGTCCCGGTCGAGGTCGTCGCCGACGAGACCACCGGCTACCGCGTGTCGGTCGAGCAGCTGGAGGCCGCCCGCACCGAGCACACCAAGGTGCTGCTCTTCGTCTCCCCGTCCAACCCGACCGGCGCGGTCTACACCCGTGAGCAGATCGAGGAGATCGGCCGCTGGGCCGCCGACAAGGGCCTGTGGGTCCTGACCGACGAGATCTACGAGCACCTGGTCTACGGCGACGCCGAGTTCCACTCCCTCCCCGTGGTGGTGCCCGAGCTCGCCGACAAGTGCATCGTCGTGAACGGCGTGGCGAAGACGTACGCCATGACCGGCTGGCGGGTGGGCTGGGTCATCGGCCCCAAGGACGTCGTCAAGGCCGCGACCAACCTCCAGTCGCACGCCACCTCGAACGTGTCCAACGTGGCGCAGGTCGCCGCTCTCGCCGCCGTCTCCGGCGACCTGACGGCGGTGGCCGAGATGCGCGAGGCCTTCGACCGCCGCCGCAAGACCATCGTGCGGATGCTCAACGAGATCGAGGGCGTCCTGTGCCCCGAGCCCGAGGGCGCCTTCTACGCGTACCCCTCGGTCAAGGCGCTGCTCGGCAAGGAGATCCGCGGCAGGCGCCCCCGGGACACGGTGGAGCTGGCCGCGCTCATCCTGGAGGAGGCCGAGGTCGCGGTCGTCCCGGGCGAGGCCTTCGGCACGCCGGGGTACCTGCGTCTGTCGTACGCCCTCGGTGACGAGGACCTCGTCGAGGGTGTCAGCCGGATCCAGAAGCTGCTGGCCGAGGCGCAGGACTGACGTCCCGGCCCCTGTCACGGAGTCCACGGATCATGCGCTCCACGCGCGTGTGCGGGCCGTTCTCCCCCGGGAGGACGGCCCGCTTCTTCGTGCGAGCAAGACCACTAAAGGGGAAAGCGCTACCGGGACGGCCCGGACGTGCGGCAGGATCCTGGAATGGAGCGCGTACGTGATCTCTCTGAACTGCCGAAAGCCCATCTGCACCTGCACTTCACCGGTTCGATGCGGCCGGCCACCCTGCTGGAACTGGCCGACAAGTACGGCGTCCGGCTGCCGGATGCCCTGACCGAGGCACTGACCAGCGGGGAACCGCCGAAGCTGCGGGCGACCGACGAGCGCGGCTGGTTCCGCTTCCAGCGGCTGTACGACGCGGCGCGATCCTGCCTCAGAGAGCCCGACGACATCCGGCGGCTGGTCCGCGAGGCCGCCGAGGAGGACATCAGGGACGGCTCCGGGTGGCTGGAGATCCAGGTCGACCCCACCTCGTACGCGCCCCGCCTGGGCGGGCTCATCCCGGCACTGGAGATCATCCTGGACGCGGTCGACTCGGCCGTGCGCGAGACCGGCATCGGGATGCGGGTCCTGGTGGCCGCGAACCGTATGAAACACCCGCTCGACGCCCGCACGCTGGCCCGGCTCGCGGTGCGCTACGCGGACCGGGGCGTGGTCGGCTTCGGCCTGTCGAACGACGAGCGCCGGGGCATGGCACGCGACTTCGACCGGGCCTTCGCGATCGCCCACGAGGGCGGCCTGCTCTCCGCGCCGCACGGCGGCGAGCTGACCGGCCCCACGTCGGTCCGCGACTGCCTCGACGACCTGCACGCCACCCGGATCGGGCACGGGGTGCGCGCCGCCGAGGATCCCCGGCTGCTCAAGCGGCTCGCGGACCGTGGCGTCACCTGCGAGGTCTGCCCCGCGTCGAACGTCGCCCTGGGCGTGTACGAGAAGGCGGAGGACGTCCCCCTGCGCACGCTCTTCGAGGCCGGGGTCCCGATGGCCCTCGGCGCCGACGACCCTCTCCTGTTCGGCTCGCGGCTCGCCGCCCAGTACGAGCTGGCACGCCACCACCAGGGCTTCACGGACGCCGAACTGGCCGAGCTGGCCCGCCAGTCCGTACGGGGATCGGCGGCGCCCCAGGACGTCAGGCAGAAGCTGCTGGCGGGCGTCGACGACTGGCTGGCCGGCCCGGGCGTCTGAAGTGGCCGTAGGGCGGATACGCCTGGAAGCCGATGTCCAGCTCCATCCGGTCGCCCTCGCGCAGCGACAGGTGCGGGGTGAGGGACGCGACCAGGACGTCCCGGCCCTCGGCGGCCCGCTTCCCGAGCGGACCGTGACCGGCGGCGGCCTCCAGCCGGGTGGCGGCCGAGGCGAAACTGTCGCGCGCGCCGAGCAGGAGGAGCGTCCCCGCGTGGACGGCCGGACCGATCCGGTCCCATGCCTCCGGACGGTCCCACCGCTGCTCCCAGCGGGCCTCCCAGGCCGCCGCGCGGGCCGCGACGCGCCGCTCGTCCGTCCGGACGGTGAGCGGGGTGCCCGCCCGCAGGCGGCGCCGCAGTCCGGGCCAGGCGGAGGCCCGCAGACCCGGTGACCGGTGGGCGAGGACGAGGTCGACGGGCACTTCGGGCGCGTACTGCCGGGGGACGCTCCGCCGCAGCGGGACGTACACGATCGTGTGCGGGGAGAACGCGGCGAACGAGAACAGCGCGGCGAGCCGGGCGAGCCCGTCGTGGTCCCCCACCAGGTAGCCCCAGCCGGCGAAGGGGTCGCTGAGCGTGGTGTGCCGCAGGGGTTGCCGCGGCTGGACGATCCGGTGGGCGCGCGGGCCGACGCGCGGCGTGTACTCGGTCAGCCGGAGCCGCACGGACACCGCTCGGGGACGTCGGGGCACGACATACGTGCCTGGGGTGCCGGAGGTGCCTGACGAACCGTAGCGGTCACCGTCGTACGCGTCGTACGGGAGGCCTCATGGCCCCAGCGTGACCGCCGCGCGGGCCCGTCCGCAACGGAGATTCCGCCCCGGCGGGACGCGGGAGGGCCTCTGGAGGCGCTAAAGGCGCACGCCGACCGTCACCGGTTCGTTGACCAGAGTGATCCCGAAGGCGTCACGCACCCCGGCGACGACCTCCCGCGCCAGCGCGAGCAGGTCCTCGGTGGTGGCCCGGCCCCGGTTGGTGAGGGCCAGCGTGTGCTTGGTGGAGATCCGCGCGGGCCCGGAGCCGTACCCCTTGCCGAATCCGGACTTGTCGATCAGCCAGGCGGCGGACGTCTTGGTGTGTCCCTCACCCGCCGGGTAGGCGGGCGGTACGACGTCGGAGCCGAGCCGCTCGGCCACGCGCGCGTGGAACGCGGCGAACTCCTCGTCGGTGAGGATCGGGTTGGTGAAGAACGACCCGGCGGACCAGGTGTCGTGGTCCTCGGGGTCGAGCACCATGCCCTTGCCGGAGCGCAGCTTCAGGACGGTCTCGCGGGCGGCGTCGAGGGGGACGCGGTCACCGGCCTCCACGCCCAGGGCGCGGGCCGTCTCTGCGTACCTGACCGGTGCCGACAGTCCCTCCGCGTCCTCCAGACCGAAACGGACGCGCAGCACGACATGACGCTCGGGGTCGGCCTTGAAGCGGCTGTGGCGGTAGGAGAAGGCGCAGTCGGCGTTCGTGAGCGTGACCGTCTCGCGCGCCTCCCGGTCGTACGCGATCACCTCGGTGATGGTCGACGACACTTCCTGGCCGTACGCGCCCACGTTCTGGATCGGGGTCGCGCCGGCGGAGCCGGGGATGCCGGCGAGGCACTCGATCCCCGCGAGTCCGGCCGCCACGGTGCGGGCGACGGCGTCGCTCCAGACCTCGCCCGCGGCCAGTTCCAGCGTCGTCCCGTCGAGCGTGAACCCGCTCGTCGCGATGCGCAGGGCGGTTCCGTCGAAGCCCTTGTCGCCGATGACCAGGTTCGATCCACCGCCGATCAGCAGCAGCGGGGTACCGGTGTCGTCGGCGTCGCGGACGGCGGCGATCACCTCGGCGTCGGTGGTCGCGGTGATCAGCCTGGTCGCGGGCCCCCCGAGCCGGAAGGTGGTCAACGGGGCGAGCGGGGCGTCGTGGAGTTCCTGCACGGGCCCAAGACTACGAGAAGGCCCGGAGCGCCCTGCCCGCGGTACGCACGACGGGCTACGGGCTACGGGCTACGGGCTACGAGATACGGGCGACGGCATACGGCGGACGACCCGACACGTACGGCGGACGACCGACGCGTACGGCTGATGGCTGACGGCTGACGGCTGACGGCTGACGGCTGACGGCTGACGGCTGACGGCTGATGGCTGATGGCGTGCGAACGGCCCCGCCGTGAAGGCGGGGCCGTTTCTTACCGTGCGGGATGTGGACGGGCCCGCCGTCAGCGGGAGGCCGTCTCCAGGGCCGGGACGGGCGCCGGGGTGGTGGCCGGTCCCCCGGCGACGGCGGCCGACCGCGCCGCGCGCCGCGCCGACGGGATGAGCAGCACCGCGACTCCCGCGAGGGCGACCGTCGCCGCGCCCACCACGAGCGCGGGCCGCAGGCCGTCCACGAAGCTCGTCGCGGTCTCGTAGCCGCCCTGAGCGGAGAAGATCGACGACATCACCGCGATGCCGAGCGCGCCGCCCACCTCGCGGAGCGCGTTGTTGGCGCCGGAGGCGATGCCCTGCTCCTGCGGCCGGACGCTGGACATGACCAGGTTGGAGGCGGGGGCGAAGTACAGGGACATCCCGATACCGCTGATGATCAGGGCGGGCAGTTGCTCGGCGTACGAGACGTCGGCGGCGACCACCACGGCGTAGTAGGCGAGCCCGAGGGCCTGCAGGAAGAGCCCGGTGGCCACCACCGGCCGGCCTCCGACGCGGTCGGAGAGGTAGCCGGCGATCGGCGCGACGAGCATCGGCATGCCGGTCCAGGGCAGCATCCTGAGGCCCGCCTCGGTGGGCGAGTAACCGAGGACGCCCTGCATGTACTGGCTGAGCAGGAAGATCGAGCCGAACATCCCGAGGAACATCAGCAGGCTCGCGGCGTTGATCCCGGCGAAGGCACGGGAGCGGAAGAGGCGCATCGGCAGCATCGGGTTCTTCGCGCGGCTGCCGTGCAGGACGAAGGCGGTGAGCAGGGCGGCACCGGCGAGCAGGCCGGTCAGCACGACGGGGCTGGTCCAGCCGTCGGCGGGCCCGCGCACCAGGCCGTACACGATGCCGAAGAGGCCGCCGCTGGCGAGCAGGGTGCCGGGGATGTCGAGCCGGGCACCGGCGCCGTGGGACTCGGCCAGCCGCAGCCGGGCGAGCGGGAGCAGGGCGAGACCGAGCGGGACGTTCAGCCAGAAGATCCAGTGCCAGGACACGTGTTCGGTGAGGCTGCCGCCGATGAGCGGTCCCGAGGCGACCGCGAGTCCGTTCACGGCGCCCCAGATCCCGTACGCCATCCCGCGCCTGGCGGCCGGCACGGCGGCCGTCAGCAGGGTCAGGGTCAGCGGCATCATGATGGCGGCTCCGACGCCCTGGACGGCGCGGGCGGCGATCAGGGAGTCGATGCCGGGCGCCATGGCCGCGGCCGCGGAGGCGCCGGTGAAGACGGAGAGGCCGACGAGGAAGAGCCGGCGGCGGCCGAAGCGGTCACCCAAGGCCGCGCCGAACATCAGCAGGACGGCGAAGGTGAGCGTGTACGCGCTCACGGTCCATTCAAGGTCGTCCAGCGCTCCCCCGAGGTCCTCGCGGATGGAGGGCAGGGCGGTCGTGACGACGAGATTGTCGAGGGCCGCCATGAACCCGGCGACACTGGTGATGACGAGGGCCCAGGTGGCTCCCCCGCGCCGTGCTGTCTGCTGTGACATCGCTCCCCCTAAGAGTGATTCACCCATGCTGATTAGTTATTGATGACTAACTTTTACGGCCATGAAAAGACGGCTTTCCGCACGCCTTCCCGATGAGCCGGTGGATCAAGGAACCCGATGAACTCGCTGAATCCGGTGAATCCGGTGAAACTCGATGAACCGGACGGATCACCGAAGCCGCTGGACCGCCGGCCGCCTATCCGGCCGGGACCTCGGAGCGCCCAGGCACCCGCACCTCCGGGTAGATCCCCTCCCAGACCCGGTGTCCGGCCGGAAACCCCATGGCCACGAAGCAGTTGATGAGCATCCCGTACGCCAGGAAGGTCGTGGTCTCGCCCACGTCGGCCCCGAGCGGCAGATGGACCGTGTCCCACAGTCGCGTCCAGCCGCTCCGGACCGCCTCGCCGAACTCGTGGTCGCCGGCCTCCTCGGCGGCCGCCACCGCGGTGTAGGTCTGCATCTGCATGAGCAGCCGCTCCGGGTGCTCGGCGATCACCCGGGTGTACGCGGTCGCCATGGCGTACAGGGCCTCCTCGCCCTCCAGCCCCTCGGACGCCTCCCCGAAGGTCCGGCGGACGTCCTCCAGGCAGCGTTCGGCCGCCGCGAGGAAGATCGCCCTCTTGCCCGGGAAGAGCCGGAAGAGATACGGCTGGGAGACGCCCACACGCTTGGCGATCGCCTCGGTGGAGGTGCCGTGGTAGCCGCCGCGGGCGAACTCGCTGATCGCCGCGCGGATGACGCTCTCGCGCCTGTCCTCTGCGCTCATCCTGACCATGCGAGAAAGTTAGTACTCAATCACTAACCAAGTCAAGGGGCTCGGGAAAACGGGGCGTCGGTGTCCCGTGAGGTGCGGATGCCCCTTGAGGCGTGAGTGTCCCGCGAGGTGCCTGAGGCTCGTGAAGCGCGTGGGGTGCGTGGGATGCATGAGGGAGGCCGATGAGCGCCCCGGTGAGGGCGCGTCGCGCGGAACGGGTGAGGGGCGTCCGCAATGGGCGGACGCCCCTCACCTCCGACGGCCGTCCGGCCGTGCCGCCCGCCGGACGACCGTCGTCGGCGCAGCCGTGTGCCCGCCGCGGGTCCGGCGGCGGCGCCCGCCGTCAGGCCAGCCGTACGACCGCTCGTGACATGCCCAGGACCTTCTGGCCGGCGCTCATGGCGGTGAGGTCGACGCGGACGGTGTTGTCGTCCAGCTTGGCCGCGACCTTCGCGCTGACCTCGACGGTCGCCCCCTTGTCGTCGTTCGGCACGACGACCGGCTTGGTGAACCGCACGCCGTACTCGACCACCGCGCCCGGGTCGCCGACCCAGTCGGTGACGACGCGGATCGCTTCGGCCATGGTGAACATGCCGTGCGCGATGACGTCGGGAAGACCGACCTCGACCGCGAACTTCTCGTTCCAGTGGATCGGGTTGAAGTCTCCGGAGGCGCCCGCGTACTGCACGAGTGTGGCGCGTGTCACGGGGAAACTCCCGGGCGGCAGCTCCGTACCGACCTCGACCTCACCGTAGGTAATCTTCGCCGCCATGATCAGCCCTCCGCCCGCGCCACGAGTTTGGTGACGGCCGTCACCACGTGCTCGCCCGTCTCGTCGTGGACCTCACCGCGGATGTCCAGGATGTCGTTGCCGGCCATGGACTTGATGGCCTCGATGGTCGAGGTGACCGTGAGCCGGTCGCCCGCGCGCACCGGGCGGGTGTAGGCGAACTTTTGGTCGCCGTGCACCACGCGGCTGTAGTCGAGACCCAGTTGGGGGTCCTCGATGACCTGCCCGGCGGCCTTGAAAGTGATGGCGAACACGAAGGTCGGCGGGGCGATCACATCGGCGTGCCCGAGCGCCTTGGCGGCCTCCGGGTCCGTGTACGCCGGGTTGGCGTCCCCCACGGCCTCCGCGAATTCGCGGATCTTCTCGCGGCCCACCTCATAGGGCTCGGTGGGCGGGTAGGACCGCCCCACGAAGGACTGGTCGAGCGCCATGGGCCCGGAACCTCCTGGTCTTCAGCCGGTGCGGCATGCGCCGCGGTGCAGCGGAACCCCGCCGGTGCCCGGCGCCGTCGCTGCGGCACCCGGTCCCGGCCGGTGGCCGGCGCCGGGCGTTCGACACGCCGGGCGTCCGACCGATGAACGACGCGAGGCCGCCCCCGTTACTGGGGACGGCCTCGCGTACGAGCCTGAAATTATCGCGTTTCGCGGTGCGCGGTGTGCGCGTTGCAACGCGGGCAGTGCTTCTTCATCTCCAGTCGGTCCGGGTCGTTACGCCGGTTCTTCTTGGTGATGTAGTTCCGCTCCTTGCACTCCACGCAGGCCAGCGTGATCTTCGGGCGGACGTCGGTGGCAGCCACAGGAGTGCTCCTTGACGAACGGATGGGACATTAAGACGTTTAACGCATAGAAGAGTAGCCGATCGAAGGACCGACCCCACAATCGGCTACTGTCTGTAGCGGTGACCGGACTTGAACCGGTGACACAGCGATTATGAGCCGCTTGCTCTACCGACTGAGCTACACCGCTGTGATGCGATCAGAACCCGCCTTGCGACGGGTACGTCACACACCAGAGCCCCAATACGGAATCGAACCGTAGACCTTCTCCTTACCATGGAGACGCTCTGCCGACTGAGCTATTGGGGCGAGCGATGAAGACATTACACGGTCGCCCGCCGATCGCCCAAATCCGTTTCGCGGCACCCGCCCCGGCCCGTTCCCGGGCGCTTCCCGACCGCTCACCGGCCCGCCTCCCACCCGTTGCTCGTGCCTCTCACGCCTCTCGCGGCAGGCGCGCCACGGCCGCGACACGCGACACCCGCGCCCCATGGACCACGCATGCGTACCGGACCGGTCAGGGACGCATCCCCAGGTCCGGGGCCTCCCCCGGGTGGCGGACCACACCGGTACGACTATTGCGCTCCTCCCCGACGCGGACGACTCACCGCCCTAGGCTCGACTCACGCTGCGTGATCTTGACCGCCCCCTCTCTGTCACCACGCCTGCCCGCAGCGGCACTCTCCGCAACCGACTCTCCCAGTCGCCCCCGAGCCCCAGGAGCGCGATGCCCGACAGCCAGTCGCAGCCGCCCCACTCCTCTCCGTCCTCCTCGTCCGCCCCGTCCGGACGGGGCGACACCGCCGACCTGCTGCTGTGCGGAGCCCGGCTCACCGACGGCCGGACCGTGGACGTACGGCTCGGCGGCGGGCGCATCGAGGCGGTCGGTACCGCGGGCAGCCTGGCGACCGACTCCTCCGGAGCGCGGACCCCGAGGGTCGACCTCGGCGGCCACCTGCTCCTTCCGGCCCCCGCCGAGCCCCACGCGCACGGCGACACGGCGCTGACGGCCGAGGGCGACGGCCCCGTCTCGTACGAACCGCACGAGGTCCAGCGCCGGGCCACCGAGGCGGCGTTGCTGCAGCTCGCACACGGGGCGACGGCACTGCGCTCGCACGTGCGCGTCGGCGACGTCCAGGGGCTCGGCGCACTGGACGCCGTGCTCCAGGCGCGACGGGCGCTGCGGGGGCTCGCGGAACTGTCGGTGGTGGCGATGCCGCGGGTGCTCAGCGGGGTCGCCGGGGCCGACGGCCTGGCGATGCTGCGGGACGCCGTGAAGATGGGCGCCTCGGTGGTGGGCGGCTGCCCGGACACCGACCCCGACCCGACGGGGTACGTGGAGGCGGTCCTGGAACTCGCCTCCGAGTACGGCTGCCCGGTGGACCTGCACACGGACGCCACCGACCCCGCGCGGCTCGGGCGGCTCGCGGCGATGGCGGGCGGGCTGCGGTCCGGGGTGACGCTGAGCCCCTGCGCCGGCCTCGGCCGGCTGCACGCCGAGGCGGCCGCCCTGGCGGCCGACCAACTCGCCGCCGCGGGCGTCACCGTGGTGTGTCTGCCGCAGGGCGGCTGCGGAGCGTCGGAGCGTCGCGGGACGGCCCCCGTACGGCTGTTACGAGCCGCCGGGGTACGGGTCGTGGCGGGCGGCGGCGCCCTGCGGGACGTGGCGAACCCGGTGGGCCGCGGGGACCCGCTGGACGCGGCCTACCTGCTCGCCTCGCGGTACGGGCTGAGCCCCGAGGACGCCTACGACGCCGTGAGTTCCGGGGCGCGGTGTGCGCTCGGACTGCCCGAGGTGCGTGTGGAGGCGGGATTCCCGGCCGAGTTGCTCGCGGTGCGCGGGGAGGGGCTCGCGGGGGTGCTGTCGCTCGCGTACAGCCGGATCGTGGTGCACCGGGGGCGCGTGGTGGCACGCACGAGCGCCGTGCGTGAGTACTGCGACTCCGCGGCCGCGCTGGACCTGCCGCGGCAGAGCGGCGGCGATCCGCCTTGAGTCCGTCCCCGGCTCCGGCTCCGGCCCACGGCACCTGTAGGCCTCTCCGGACCTGCCGAACGCGCCGGTCCTAGCGAACTCGCCGGTTCTGCCGAACTCACTGGGCCTGGCAGCCCCTCAGAAACGTTCCGTCCGGCGTGCGTTGGGGCTCGGGAGATGCGGCGGACGGCGGCGACCGGGACACCCAGCGCCCCCTCCGTCCCCTCCCGTCCCGCCAACCTCACGTCCCGTGTCCTCCTCGCCCCGTAACCTCCTCTCTTCCGCCTCTCCTCTCCCATGTCCGATCACTCGTTCGCGAGATCACTCTCGTGATCCGCGAGTTGTCCACAGGTCGTGCGGCGAACGCGTGCGTCCGGGCGTACGGTCGGAAACATGCGCATTGTCATCGCTGGAGGTCATGGTCAGATCGCGCTGCGGCTGGAGCGCCTGCTCGCCGCACGCGGTGACGAGGTCGCGGGGATCATCCGCCGCGCCGAGCAGGGCGACGATCTGCGGGCGGCCGGCGCCGAACCGGTGGTGTGCGATCTGGAGTCGGCCTCGGTGGAAGAGGTCGCCGCCCATCTGCGGGGCGCGGACGCGGCCGTCTTCGCGGCGGGCGCGGGCCCCGGCAGCGGCACGGCCCGGAAGGACACCGTGGACCGGGCCGCCGCGGTCCTGTTCGCGGACGCGGCGGAGCAGGCGGGGGTACGGCGCTACGTGGTCGTGTCCTCCATGGGCGCGGACCCGTCCCATCAGGGCGACGACGTGTTCGACGTGTATCTGCGCGCCAAGGGCGAGGCTGACGCGTACGTGCGGGGGCGTACGGCCCTGGACTGGACGATCCTGCGCCCCGGCGGCCTGATCAACGACGCCGGAACCGGCCTCGTGCGCCTGGAGGCCTCGACCGGCCGCGGCACGATCGCGCGGGACGACGTCGCGGCCGTCCTCGCGGAACTGGTGGACACGTCGGCGACGGCTGGGCTGACCCTGGAACTGATCGGCGGCTCGACGCCGGTCTCGGTGGCGGTCAAGTCGGTCGCGGGGAATTGACCGGAGGCCCGCCGGACGGCGCCGTCCAGGAGCGGCCGAGCGGGCCGCGACCGTTCAGGTGCCGACCGAGCGGGCCGGAGCCGTTCAGAACAGCGGGAGCTGACCGGGAAACTCCGGCAGGGCGTACCCGTCCAGCGCGGGCTGCGCGGCCCCCAGGTCGGCCTGCCTGCGGGACCCGGGACAGGAGACCATCTCTCCGCTGCCGCGCGCACCCGGCGGGTCGTGCCGGGCGAACCGCCCCGCGACGACGGCGATCTCCCGGCGGCATTCGGGGCAGCTCCTGCGACGCGACGACATGAGATCAGTGTGCCCGCACCGGCCCGCACCACGAAGACCGGCTTGCCACTGGGAGACCGGCTCCGGGAAGACGGGAGAGAGGGCCGGACGGACGTACTCGGCGATGGGGGACAGTCCCCTGCCGACCCGACCCCCCTACCGGCACCAGAGCGTGCCGGCCGAGTGCGAACTCGGAGGGCTCGGAGCTACGACAGATCGAAGGCGTACTGCACGAGCTCCGCATCCCTTTTCAGAATCGCCAGGTCGTACGTCCCCTCGGCCGTGACCACTTCGCACTTCTCGAACTTCCTCGCCATGGGCACCTTCTCACCGGTGTGCCTGATGCCGATGGGCCGCTTCGAGGTCGCGCTCCTGCTTCCCCGCCGGTCGCTCCAGACCGGCTCCTCCCCCACGGCCAGGCGCACGTATCCCGACCTGAGCCGTGCGATCGACTTGCCACGACCGACCGACACCCATCGCCGCGCCACCGATGGTCTTCGTGAAACCGACCACCTGGAGCGGCTGCCCCTTCTTGAAGTCCTCGATGTCCTGCGCGGGCGTACGCCGCCGGATCCACGTCCAGCGCAACAGGACGTCCAGCCCCGTCTCCGTCCCCGCGGAGCGCCGTGCCGTCATCGTTCCCTGCCCCATTGAATTCCCCGCTCCCACAGCCGTCGGGCACCGCACCGGGACGGTGCGCGCCGCGCGGTCGAGACGTGCTCCACCGAAGCGAAGTCTGCCGTTCGGGGATCTCGTCCAGGAAGATCACGCAACCAACGGATTCAAGGCCCGGGGAAGGCCGCTGACCACGGAGAAGCCGTTCAGGGTACGGACGAAAACCCCGCGGTGGGGCCCATCCAGCCAGAACGGGCCGACGGTCAGGTCCGCGTCCCCGAGGGCAGCCGGGTCGGACCAGCTCCCGGGGGTGGGGGACGCTTGGGGGACGGGCACTGCTCGACGTGATCGACCGCGGGACACGGGCCGGATGGGGTGAGACGCGTCCACGCCCGTCCACACCGGCTCGAACACGGAGCACAAACGAAAGAACCCCTCCGAGCAGGTGTAACACCTGATCAGAGGGGGTCTGCCTTCATGTGGCGGCGCCAGGATTCGAACCTGGGAAGGCGAAGCCGGCAGATTTACAGTCTGCTCCCTTTGGCCGCTCGGGCACACCGCCGGGTTTGCTGCCCCGAGACCGCTTTTCGGCGGTGCTCTCTGGCAACGACGTAAACGATACCCGATGCCCAGGGGTGCTCCGCCACCCGATTGATCTGCGCTCGGAGGGGGGGCGGGTGACTAGGCTTATGCGGATGCGGCCGGGGGCCTACGCCGGGCTCGACGGCCGCCCCTACGCACCCCGATACAAGGAGCCACAGGACATGGCCGACTCCAGTTTCGACATCGTCTCGAAGGTCGAGCGGCAGGAGGTCGACAACGCCCTCAACCAGGCCGCCAAGGAGATCTCCCAGCGCTACGACTTCAAGAACGTCGGTGCCGCCATCTCCTGGTCCGGGGAGAAGATCCTCATGGAGGCGAACTCCGAGGAGCGCGTGAAGGCCATCCTCGACGTGTTCGAGACCAAGCTGATCAAGCGCGGCATCTCGCTGAAGTCGCTGGACGCCGGTGAGCCGCAGCTCTCCGGCAAGGAGTACAAGATCTTCGCGTCCATCGAGGAGGGCATCTCCCAGGAGAACGCGAAGAAGGTGGCGAAGATCATTCGCGATGAGGGCCCGAAGGGCGTGAAGGCTCAGGTGCAGGGCGACGAGTTGCGCGTCAGCTCGAAGAGCCGGGACGACCTGCAGGCCGTGCAGGCCCTGCTCAAGGGCAAGGACTTCGACTTCGCGCTGCAGTTCGTGAACTACCGGTAGTCGTCCGCCCGTTGCGTGTGCGACCGCGGGGACGAGGAAGGGTTGGTGCACGGAGTACCCACCCTTCCTCGTCCGACGGCCGAGGCCTCAGGGATGCCCGGTCAGCGGCGCGAGTCGCCGAACAGGATGCGGTAGAGGATCAGCAGGACGAGCGAGCCGCCGATCGCCGCCGCCCAGGTGGCACCGTCGTAGAAGTGCTTGCTGATCGGGTGGTCCAGCCAGCGCGCGGATATCCAGCCCCCCAGGAAGGCCCCCGCGACGCCGATGAGGGTCGTGCCGATGAAACCGCCCGGGTCCTTGCCCGGCAGCAGGAATTTGGCGATCGCTCCGGCCAACAGTCCCAGAATGATCCAGCTGATGATGCCCATGCCCTGAACCTGCCTCTCCGCGCTGTGCCTGTGCTGTCCTCCTGCTCCGGCCTGGCTGTCTCCATGCCTGTCTTCGAGCAGTCGGTGGTGGGTACCGGTTGTTCGTGGCGCGTCGCCAGGAAGGACGCCTGGCCGGCACCGGGCGGTTGCAGGGACCGCGGGGCGGCCCGGGTGAAGGGGCAGGTCGGAGCGCCGGACGGCCCCGCTCGTGGCGGGACGGTCCTCAGGAGGCCGGTGTCGCCGTCGTGCGGGTGCGGACGCGGAAGTCGGGCCAGGGGGGCAGGTCCGTGTCGTCGTTGGACTCCTCGTACCAGCCGGTGCCCTCCAGCCAGACGCGCAGCCAGGCCTCCAGGCCGGGCGCGTCCACGTACCAGGCGTGGTCGGCCTCGTCGGCGTTCGGCTCGAAGAGCAGCACCGCGGCTTCGGGGCTGCGGCAGTCCACGCACGCGTACATCCCGCAGCCCCAGTGGGATATCGGCAGGACGCCCTCCGGCCAGGGCCAGTCCGGGTCCTTGCGTCCGCTCTCGCGGTGCGCGAGATATTGCGGGACGGCGGCCGGCTCGCCGGAGGGGGAACCGTCGAGCAGCGGCAGCAGGCCGTACTCCGGGCCGAACCCGCCGTCCCCTATCCGCAGGTAGAGCGCGGCGAGCAGGGGCGGCAGCACGAAGCCGAGGGCGGCCTCGGCGCGGAGGACCGATGCGGCGTCCACGGGCTCGGGCAGCGAAGGCCAGCCCCACGGGCGGGTGTTGCGGGCCTCCGTGCCGACCCTTGCCAGCAACTGCTCGATTTCGGTCATGGGTTCATGATGCAGCGCACCACCGACATTCGGGCAGCCTGTGGACAACCCTCGGACAGGCGCGGGGAGGCGGCTAACGCGCCGCGAACGGCTGGTCCGTGCGCACGATTTCGCGTCCCAGCGGCAGCGGTGAGACCAGGATGAGCTTGAAGTTGGCGATGCCGAACGGGATGCCGATGATCGTGACGCACAGCAGGATGCCGGTGACGATGTGGGAGAGGGCGAGCCACCAGCCGGCGAGGACCAGCCACAGGACGTTGCCGATACAGGAGGGCGCGCCCGCGTCCCGGCGCTCGACCGTCGTATGGCCGAAGGGCCACAGGGCGTAGACGCCGATACGGAAAGCGGCGATGCCGAACGGGATCGTCTCGGGACGTTCCCGATCAGGCTACAAGGGCTCTCCGATTCCGCCTCAATGCGTGACCTGCTGATACTGGTAGCAGCAGGACCGTACCGACGGGCCACCTGGAGAGGTGTCGATCATGAAACTGTTCAACCTGCTGCTGAACGTCATCTGGCTCGTCTTCTGCGGCATCTGGATGGCGATCGGCTACGTGATCGCCGCGCTGATCTGCTTTATTTTGATCATCACCATCCCGTTCGGCATCGCTTCGCTGCGCATCGCCGGCTTCGTCCTATGGCCGTTTGGCCGCACCACGGTGGATCGGCCGGACGCTGGGGCGGGTTCATTCATCGGAAACGTGATCTGGGTGATCTTCGCCGGCTGGTGGCTGGCTCTGGCTCACCTCGTCACAAGCATCCCGCTGTTCCTGTCGATCATCGGGATCCCGTTCGGGTGGGCCAACTTGAAGCTCATCCCCATCTCGCTCATGCCTTTGGGGCGCGAGGTGGTAGCCACTGACGAGGGGTTCGGCGGGCGCTGACCACCCCTGGGTTCACCACGGTCAGGACAAGACGCTCTCCCCGGCCGAACGGTGCGGCTCCTGCGGATTCTGCTCGGACCGCGAGCACAACGCAGGAATGTCAAGAACTCCGACAATGTGCCATATCTGGTCGACAACATCGGAGTTGACAGAGACGCCCCCGCAGCGGCTGGCACCGCCCCGGGGCTGGCCGACTGATTAGAAGTCGACATGTCCAATGTAAGCACACCCCTGACCTCTGCTTTCGAGACCGGTGTCCGGGCAGCCGGCACAGTCGCACTGCACGCCGTCGACTACCTGCGGGTCTCCACCGAGGAACAGAAAAGGGGCTACGGCGTTGCCAGGCAGAGCCGGAAGACCTTCCAACACATCGCACTCAGGCAGTGGACGCACATTGCGACCTACAAGGACGAGGGCGTCTCTGGCTTCCTGGATGCGGGGGACCGCGGTGACCTGAAACGTCTGGTGGAGAGCGCGCAGCAGACTCCACGCCCCTTCGAAATCTTCGTGCCGAGGCGACCGAATGGCTTGCGGAGAGGGAGGAGTCCGACCGGCGCACCCGGGATCTCCTCGCGCTGACTAGCATGGCTGAGAGGTCGTTCCCGGACATCGTTCCCGAGCAGCAAGCGGCCATCTTGTCCATGCTGGAATCAAAGGTCACGATCACAGGCCCGGTGCCCGACGATCGGCGCGGCGGCATCCCCTGCACTGTTCGCGCCTGGTTTGCTACTGCCGGCCTCGGCATCCCTGCTGCGGCGCTCTCCGAAGAGGAGTGGGCAAAGGTCGCTCCCCTTACTCCCCAAGGGGCGCCGGGGCACCGTTCGCCGATCCGTGGACGCCATCTTCTATGAGGCGCGCACCGGCAATTCCTTGCCTGTTGTGATCAAGGAAACCGGCGCCACCATCCAGGCGTCGAAGCACTTCAACGCCTGGACGTCCGATGACATCTGGAGCCGTGTGTGCGCCGCCCTGGCGGACGTGGAACAGGTCGGTCTCCGGGAAGTTCAGCTACTGCCCCCGATGGTCATCGAAGGACGGGTCGACCCGAGCGCGATGCCGAACGCAGGAAAACGATGCCGAACGGGATGCCGATGATCGTGACGCAGAGGAGCGCGCCCGCGACGAGATGGGCGAGGAACAGCCAGAAGCCGCTCAGGACGAGCCAGATGACGTTCAGGATTGTCTTCATCGCTGGCGACCTGCCATCTGCTCGAGTCGGGAGATGCGCTCTGCCATGGGCGGGTGGGTGGAGAACATCTTCGACATTCCCTGCCCCGGACGGAAGGGGTTTGCGATCATCATGTGGCTCGCGGTCTCGATGCGCGGTTCCGGCGGCAGGGGCAGTTGCTTGGTGCCCACGTCGAGCTTGCGCAGGGCGCTCGCCAGGGCGAGGGGGTCGCCGGTGAGCTGGGCGCCGGAGGCGTCCGCCTCGTACTCCCTGGAGCGGCTGATGGCGAGCTGGATGAGGGTCGCCGCGAGCGGGCCCAGGATCATGATCAGGAGCATGCCGAGGATGCCGGGGCCCTCGTCGTCGTTGGAGCGTCCGATCGGGATCAGCCAGGCGAAATTGACCAGGAACATGATCACGGAGGCGAGGGCGCCCGCGACCGACGAGATCAGGATGTCGCGGTTGTAGACATGGCTGAGTTCGTGGCCGATGACACCGCGCAGCTCGCGCTCGTCCAGGAGGCGCAGGATGCCTTCGGTGCAGCACACCGCCGCGTTGCGCGGGTTGCGGCCCGTCGCGAAGGCGTTCGGTGCCTCCGTCGGTGAGATGTACAGGCGCGGCATGGGCTGGCGGGCCTGCGTGGAGAGCTCGCGGACCATGCGGTACAGCGCCGGGGCCTCGAACTCGCTCACCGGGCGTGCGCGCATCGCGCGTAGAGCCAGTTTGTCGCTGTTCCAGTACGCGTACGCGTTCGTCCCGATCGCGATGAGCAGTGCGACGACGAGGCCGGTACGCCCGAAGAAGCTGCCGATGACGATGATGAGTGCGGACAGTCCCCCGAGGAGTACGGCTGTCCTGAGCCCGTTGTGCCGGCGGTGCACGGTACGCCCTCCAAGTGGTGCGGCAGGGGAACCCTTTGCTTGCTGATGCGGTGCTTCCACTCTTCAGTGGACCCTCCCGTACTGGTCAACGCCAGGCGGGGAGCACTAGTTCCCTTGTGCGCACGAGGGTGGGTGTCGGCCGTCCGGGTGAGCGCGGGTGTCGTGCGGAGATGTCCCGGACGTCGTACGGGTGTGTCGCGGGGCGTCAGAACAGGGTGGTCGCCGAGAAGCGGAGGATCAGCTGGGGCGCGCCGGAGAGGGCGATGGCCAGGACCGCGGTCAGGGCCAGCGCGGCGGTCAGGGGGGCCGGCACCCGGTGCCGTTCGGTCTCGCCCTCCGGGGAGCGGAAGAGCAGGGTCGTCCACTGGAGGTAGTAGAAGAGGGCGATGACGACGTTGACGGCCATGATCACGGCGAGCCAGCCGAGTCCGGCGTCGACGGCCGCGGAGAACACGGTGACCTTCGCGAAGAGTCCGATGATGCCCGGCGGCAGGCCCGCCAGGCAGAGCAGGAAGAAGCCGAGGAGGAGTGCGGAGAGCGGGCTCCTGGCGTACAGGCCGCGGTAGTCGCTGATGCGGTTGCGGGGGCTCGTACGGGCGACGAGGGCGGCCACCGCGAAGGCTCCGAGGTTCACGGCCGCGTACATCAGGGCGTACGCGACGGTGGAGCCGATGGCCTTCTCGGCGTCCTTGGAGTAGGCGGCGGACGCGATCGGCACCAGGAGGTAGCCGGCCTGGCCGACGGAGGACCAGGCGAGCAGCCGTACCGCGCTGTACGCGCGCGTGGCCCGCTGTCGCAGGGCGCCGACGTTGCCGACGGTCATGGTGAGGGCGGCCAGCGCGGCGAGCGCGGGGCCCCAGACGTCCGCGTAGGACGGGAAGGCGACGACGGTGACGAGGATCAGTCCGGAGAAGCCGACCGCCTTGCCGACGACCGACAGGTAGGCGGCGATCGGCAGGGGTGCTCCCACGTAGGTGTCGGGGACCCAGAAGTGGAAGGGCACGGCGGCCGTCTTGAAGGCGAAGCCGACGAGGGTGAGGACGACTCCGGTCTGGGCGAGCGTGTGGAACTGTCCGTCGACGTGCTGGATCCTGTCCGCGATCCGGGTGAGGTAGAGGGTGCCGGTCGTGGCGTAGACGAAGCTGACGCCCATGAGACTCACGGCGGTGGCGGTGACCGAGGACAGGAAGAACTTCAGGGCCGCTTCGGAGGATTTCCTGTCGCCGTGCTTGATGCCGACGAGGGCGAAGGCGGGCAGGGAGGCCACTTCCAGGGCGACGACGAGGGTCGCGAGGTCGCGTGAGGCGGGCAGCAGGGCGGCACCGGCGGCCGAGGAGAGCAGCAGGAACCAGTACTCCCCCTCGGGCAGTCCCTTGTCGGCGTCCTTGAGGGCGGTGACCGACAGCAGGGCGGCCAGGAGCGCCCCGCCGAGGACGAGGAGCTGGATGACGAGCGTGAAGCGGTCGGCGGTGTAGCTGCAGAGGCCGGTGTCGCCCGAGAGGCAGAAGGTGGCGTGGTCGCCGTCCAGGAGGGGCAGCAGCAGGAGCGCGGACGCGGCGAGTCCGGCGACCGAGACCCAGCCGAGGAGCGCTTTCCTGCCGTCTCCCAGGAAGAGGTCGGCGACGAGCACGACGAGTCCGGCGACCGCCGTGACGGTGGGCGGCGCGATCGCGAGCCAGTCGACGGACTGGACCATGGAGCTCATCGGGTGCCTCCTGCGAGGAGCTGCTGTACCGCCGGGTCGGTCAGGCCGAGGAGGGCCTTCGGCCACAGGCCGGCGACGACGGTGAGGACGACCAGCGGGGTCCAGGCCGCGAACTCGTAGCCGCGGACGTCGGCGAGTTTCGGGGTCTGCGGCTTCGGGGTGGCGCCCATGCACACCCGGCGTACGACGAGGAGCATGTACGCGGCGGTGAGGAGGGTGCCGAAGGCGGCGACGGCCATGAAGGTCAGGAACGCGGGGCGGCTGAGACCGGCGGCGGGCTCGAAGGCGCCGAACAGGGCCAGCATCTCGCCCCAGAACCCGGCGAGGCCGGGCAGCCCGAGCGAGGCGACGGCGCCGAAGGCGAGCAGGCCGCCGAGGCGTGGGGCCTTGCCGTACAGCGTGGCCCCGGTCTCCTCGGCGAGGGTGTCGAGGTCGGTCGTGCCCGTACGGTCCTTCAGCGCCCCTACGAGGAAGAAGAGCAGGCCGGTGATGAGGCCGTGGGCGATGTTGGCGAACAGCGCGCCGTTCACACCGGTGGGGGTCATCGTGGCGATGCCGAGCAGGACGAAGCCCATGTGACCGACGGACGAGTAGGCGATGAGCCGCTTGAGATCGCCCTTCGCGCCCTGTCTGACGAGGGCGAGGCAGGCCAGAGATCCGTAGATGATCCCGACCACGGCGAAGGCGGCGAGGTACGGGGCGAAGGTGTGCAGCCCGTCCGGTGTGACCGGCAGCAGGATCCGGACGAAACCGTACGTTCCCATCTTCAGCAGTACCCCGGCCAGCAGCACCGAGCCGACGGTGGGCGCGGCGGTGTGGGCGTCCGGCAGCCAGCTGTGCAGCGGCCACATCGGCGTCTTGACCGCGAGCCCGATCCCGATCGCCAAAACGGCGATGACCTGCACGGATGTGCTCAGCGACCGGCCGTTGTCAGTGGCGAGTGCCACCATGTCGAACGTGCCCGCCTTGATTCCGATCAGGAGCAGGCCGAGCAGCATGACGACCGAACCGAGCAGGGTGAAGAGGATGAACTTCCACGCGGCGGCCTGCCGCTGCGCACCGCCCCAGCGGGCGATGAGGAAGTACATCGGGATGAGCACCATCTCGAACGCGAGGAAGAACAGCAGCAGGTCGAGGACGGCGAAGGTGGCGAGGGTGCCGGACTCGAGGACGAGGACGAGTGCGACGAAGGCCTTCGGGGTCGGGCCCGCGGGCATCTTGAAGTAGCTGTAGAGCGCGCAGAGGAAGGTCAGCAGCGCGGTCAGGACCAGGAGGGGGAGGGAGATGCCGTCGATGCCGAGATGGATGCGCACGTCGAGTGCGGGGATCCAGCTGATGTCCGTCGTGGCCTGCATCTTCGACGGGTGGTCGTGGTCGAAGCCGAGCGCGAGGACGATCGCCGCGATGAGCACCGCGCCGGTGACGGTCACGCCGTGCCGCAGCACGGCCTGTCCGGGCGACTTCCCCTTCAGTCCGGGCGGGGCCGGGAGCAGGGCGGCGGCGGCGCCGATGAGCGGGCCGACGACGATGAACGCCAGAAGGATCTGCATCACGGATTCACTGGTATCGATCATGCCGGCTCACGCTCCCGTGGCGACGAGGAGGGCGGCGACCACCAGGACGACGGTGCCGGCGAGCAGCGCGCTCACATAGGTCTGCACATTGCCGGTCTGCGCGCGCCTCACGGCGGCGCCGAGCCAGCGGGGCAGGGCGCCCGCGGCGCGTACGTAGGTGTCGACGACCTCGCGGTCGAGGAACCGGACGAGCGAGGCCCCGGCCTGGACCGGGCGGACGAACAGCACGGTGTACACGGCGTCGAGGTGGAAGCCGACGGCCGCGTGGCGGTGCAGCGGGCCGAGCAGCAGTCGGCCCGGGTCCGCGGGGTCGGGTGCGTAGGCCACGTCGCCGAAGGTGGGTTCGTGACTCGCGATCGCCTCCGCCTCGACCTGGCCGGCGTCGCCCTCGGGGTGGGCCGCGACGGAGCCGAGCGGGACGCGGGCGGCGAGCACGGTGGTCTGCCGCCAGGCTCCGTAGGTGACCAGTCCGCCGACCAGGGCGAGCCCGGTGCCGAGGACGGAGGTGGTGAGTACGGGTGTCAGGTCGCGGCCGTCGAACCAGTCGGGCAGCGTGCCGTACAGCAGGCCGAAGGCGAGCGAGGGGACGGCGAGCACCCACAGCACGGCGGTCATGGTGATGGGCTGCCTGCCGTGGTCGGGGGCTTCGGTGCCACGGCCGCGGAAGGCCAGCAGCCACAGTCGGGTGGCGTACGCCGCGGTGAGCACGGCCGTGATCAGACCGGCGACGAGGACGATCCAGCCCGCGGCGCCGGGGGCGTGTTCGGTGTGGCCGGTGGCGACGTGTTCGGCGGCGCCGAGGACGGCTTCCTTGGAGAAGAAGCCGCTGAACGGCGGGATCGCGGCGAGGGCGAGCAGCGCCACGGTCATCGTCCAGTAGGCGTCGGGGACGCGGGCGCGCAGGTCCTTCATCCGGGACATGACGGCCAGTGAGTTGGTGCCGGAGGCGTGGATGATCACGCCGGCGGCGAGGAACAGCAGCGCCTTGAAGGCGCCGTGTGCGAGGAGGTGGAAGACGGCGGCGCCGCGGTCGCCGACGGCGAGGGCGCCGGTCATGTAGCCGAGCTGGCCGATCGTGGAGTAGGCGAGGACGCGTTTGATGTCGTCCTGGGCGAGTGCGGCGAGTGCGGAGCCGGCCATGGTGACGGCTGCCATGACGGCGAGGACGGTCATCGCGGCCGACGAGGCCTGGAAGACGGGGAGGAGCCGGGCGATGAAGTAGACACCGGCGGCGACCATCGTCGCGGCGTGGATCAGCGCGGAGACGGGGGTCGGGCCCGCCATGGCGTCGGGCAGCCAGGTGTGCAGCGGGAACTGCGCGGACTTGCCCGCGACTCCGGCGAGGAGCAGCAGGGCGATCAGCGTCGGGTGGTGGAGTCCGCCGCTCGCGACGGTGCCGAGGACCGTGGTGATGCGGAAGGACCCGGCGTCGGTGGCGAGGGCGAACAGGCCGATGAGGAAGGGGACGTCGCCGAGTTTGGTGACCAGGAAGGCCTTGAGGGAGGCGGCGCGGGCTTCGGGGGTCTCCCAGTAGTGGCCGACCAGGAAGTAGGAGCAGATGCCCATGACCTCCCAGCCGACGAGCAGCACGATCAGGTCGCCCGAGTACACGACGAGGAGCATCGCGGAGGTGAACAGGGAGACGAGAGCGGCGTAGGAGGGGTAGCGGGGGTCGTCGCGCAGGTAGCCGGTCGAGTAGATCTGCACGCAGGTGGCGACGACGCCGACCAGGACGGCGACGAGAGCGGCGAAGCCGTCGATGTACAGGGCCAGTTCGATCGGGACCGAGCCGGTGGGCGTGAGTTCGGTGGCGGCGCTGACGGCCTGGTCGCCGCCCTGGCGCACCGCGACGAGCACGGCGACGACGAGGGAGGCGAGGGGCGGGAGTACGGCGAGGGGGTGGACGAACCCGGGGGCCGTGCGGCCGAGGAGGAGTCCGGTCACGGCGCCGAGGAACGGCAGGAGGGGGACGAGGACGGCGAGGGTGGTCGTGGTCACGCGGTGGCCTCAGCCTTCTCGTCTGCCGGGACGGGGGCTCCCTGGGGGCCGTCGTCGTCGGGGCGGTCACCGTCCGGTCCGTCGTCGTCCTGGCCGTCTCCGTCGGGGCCGCCGGTCTCGGGTCCCTCGGCGGTGTCGCGCAGTCGGTCGATGTCCGCGGTGCCGCGGTTGCGGTGGACGGCGAGGACGATCGCCAGGCCGATGCCGATCTCGGCGGCGGCGATGGCGATGGTGAACAGGGTCAGGGCCTGTCCGGAGTGGAGCGTGTCGCGGGCGGCCCTGGAGAGCCAGACGTCGAAGGCGACGAGGTTGAGGTTGACGGCGTTGAGCATCAGCTCGACGGACATCAGGACCAGGATCGCGTTGCGGCGTGCGAGGACTCCGTAGAGGCCCGTGCAGAAGAGGAGGGCGGCGAGCACGGCGGGATAGGCGAGGTGCATCAGCGGGCCTCTTCCTTCTCCGCGGACTTCGCCTTGCGGGAGAGGACGATCGCCCCCACCAGGGCGGCGAGGAGGAGGACGGACAGCGCTTCGAAGGGGAGCACCCAGTTCTGGAAGAGGCTCGCCCCGGTCACCTCGGTGGAGCCGGAGGCGGGGCCCGCCAGGTCGACCCAGGTGGTGCGGAAGGCGTCGACGACGACCCAGACCAGGGCGGCGGCCGCGGCGAGGGCCACGGTCAGGGCGGCCCAGCGGTTGCCGGAGTCGGCGTCCGGGGAGCGGCCGATGGGGGCCCTGGTGAGCATCAGGCCGAACAGGAGGAGGACGACGACGGATCCGACGTAGATGAGGACCTGGACCCAGGCGATGAACTCGGCGGTGAGCAGGAGGTATTCGACGGCGAGACCGCCGAGCGCCACCACCAGCCAGAGGGCGGCGTGCACCAGCTGCCTGGTGGTGACGGTGACGATCGCGGCGCCGAAGGTGACCAGGCCGACGAGGAGGAAGGTGATCTCGACGCCGGTCGGGGAGAGGAAGCCGTGGTTCCCGGCGGCGGTGGTCGTGGCGGGTGCCGCGAGGGCCGTGGCTGCTGCGAGGCTCACGCGTCACCGTCCTGTGGTCCGGTGGGCTCGGTGGGGTCGGGTGCCGTCGTCCCGGTCGTCCCGGTCGTCCCGGTCGCCTCGGTCGTCCCGGTCGCCTCGGTCGTCCCGGTCGCTTCGGTCGCTTCGGTCGCTTCGGTCGCTTCGGTCGCTTCGGTCGCTTCGGTCGCGAGCTTCTCGGCCTGGGCGGCCTCCGCGGCCTGGGCGGCGAGTTTCTCGGCCTCGGCCGTGAGCTTGTCGGCGGTCTTGCGGGCGGCGGCCAGTTCCTTCGGTTCCTCGGCGCCGGCGTCGAGGGCGGGCGGGGCGGGGACCGTCCACATCCACTCGCGCAGTTTGTCGCGCTCGTGGGTGAGTTCGTGGATGTCGGTCTCCGCGTACTCGAACTCCGGTGACCAGAACAGCGCGTCGAAAGGACAGACCTCGATGCAGATACCGCAGTACATGCACAGGGAGAAGTCGATCGCGAAGCGGTCGAGGACGTTGCGGCTGCGCTCGCGGCCACCGGGTGCGGCGGCCGGGACCGTCTCCTTGTGGGAGTCGATGTAGATGCACCAGTCCGGGCACTCGCGGGCGCACAGCATGCAGACCGTGCAGTTCTCCTCGAAGAGTCCGATCACACCGCGCGAGCGGGGCGGCAGTTCGGGCTGGACGTCCGGGTACTGCGCGGTGACGGTCTTCTTCGTCATCGTGCGGAGGGTGACGGCCAGGCCCTTGGCCAGGCCTGAGCCGGGTACGGGGGCCATGGTTACGAGATCACCACCTTGACGATGCCGGTGAGGGCGATCTGGGCGAGGGAGAGGGGGACGAGGAGGGTCCAGGAGAGCTTCTGGAGCTGGTCCTCGCGCAGGCGGGGGTAGGTGACGCGGAGCCAGATCACGACGAAGGCGAGGATCGCGGTCTTCAGCAGGGTCCAGACCCAGCCGAGGCCGTCCGCGCCCCAGGGGCCGTGCCAGCCGCCCAGGAACAGGACGGTGGTCAGACCGCACAGGACGACGATCCCGGCGTACTCGGCGAGGAGGAAGAGCGCGAAGCGCAGGCCCGTGTACTCGGTGTACGCGCCGAAGATGATCTCCGAGTCGGCGACGGGCATGTCGAAGGGGGGGCGCTGGAGTTCGGCGAGGCCCGCCACGAAGAAGACGATCGCGCCGACGATCTGCCAGGGCAGCCACCACCACTGGAACGCGTCGACGATGCCGGGCAGCGAGACCGTGCCGGCCGCCATCGCGACGGAGGCGGCGGTCAGCAGCATCGGGAGTTCGTAGGCGAGCAGCTGGGCGGCGGTGCGCAGACCGCCGAGGAGGGAGAACTTGTTGGCCGAGGCCCAGCCCGCCATGAGCGAGCCGAGGACGCCCACGCCCATCACGGCGAGGACGAAGAAGATGCCCGCGTCGACGACCTCGCCGACGGCCCCCTCGCCGGGACCGATCGGAATGGCGAGCAGGACGAGGAGGTACGGGAGGAGGGCCACGGCCGGGGCGAGCTGGAAGATACGGCGGTCCGCGCCCGCGGGGACGATGTCCTCCTTCTGCGCGAACTTCACGCCGTCGGCGACGAGCTGGGCCCAGCCGTGGAAGCCGCCGGCGTACATAGGACCGACGCGGCCCTGCATGTGGGCCATCACCTTGTGCTCGGTCTGACCGACGATCAGGGGGAACGTCAGGAAGACGACGAAGACGACGACGAGTCGCAGGGCGACGTCGAGGGCGTCGTTCACTGCGTGCCTCCAGTGGGGTCGTCGGGGTCGGGCTGACGTCCGGCGGTGGGTTCCGGCTCGGACTCCGGCCCGGACTTTGGCTCGGACTCCGGTGCCTGCTCGGGCGTGCGCTCGGCCGACCCGGTCTGTCCCGTCGTCTCGGTCGGTCCCGTCGTCTCGGTCGGTCCAGTCGGCTCGGTCGACTCATCGGGCTCAGCCGGCTCGGTCGGGTTCGTCCGAGGCTGCGGCTGTGGTTCCGGACCCGGCTTCGGCCGGGCTTCGGGCTTCGGCTCGTCGAATGCGGGGCGGGCGTGATGCCAGGGGGCGTCCGAGCCGCGTGGTCCGGCGGACCGCGCCGGTGTCGCGGGGGGCGTCGCGCCGTCAGCACCATCCGTACCCGGCTCGGCGCCCGCGGCGTCGCGCTCGGCACCCGCGGCCCCCGGCTCCGCACCCGCGGCGCTCTGTTGCGCGCCTGCGGAATCCGGTCCGGCCGGTTCGGCGGGTCCGGCCGATGCGGCGCCCTCGGCTTCTCGAGCACCCTGAGCGGCACTCGGGGGCGTCGCCTCCGGGGTCTCCGCCGTTCGCTCCGCGCGCTGGGATGCCGATCCCTGGCCGGCGCTGCGCGCGCGGCGGGGTCCGCCCGACGGCGTCGGGGCCGTCGGCCGACCGGCGCCCGGTACCGCTGTCGGCTCGCCCGCGGAGCCTCGGCCCGCGGGGGCCTCGCCCGTGGCACTCCGGCCCGCGGACTCCTGGCCCTCGGGGTCCTTGCCCACAGGCTCCTTGCCCGCGGGCTCCTGACCACTCACGGAACTCTGGCTCGCGGAACCCTGACTGGCACTGCGCGTACGACGGGAAGGTGCCGCGGCCCCCGCGCCCACACCGGAACCGGCACCCGCAGCTGCCGTCTGGTCCGTGGCGGCCGTCTGGCCCACGGTGCCGTCCGCCGCCGTGCGTGCCCGGCGTACCGGGCGGTCGCCCGCGGCGGCGCGGGCACCGCCCCGCGCCGGACGGGCGGGGGCGGGCGGGAGCTGGCCCTTCAGCGGACCCCAGTCGTTGGGATCGGGAACTCCGGGCGGGAGCATCTGCCGGCGCTTCGGACCACCGTGGTCGGACTCCCCCGGCTCCTTGGCGCCGGGCCAGGCCTTGGCGACCCGGGCGGCGAGGACGAAGTCCTTGCGGAGGGGGTGGCCCTCGAAGCCCTCGGGGAGAAGCAGCGGGTCGAGGCCGGGGTGGCCCTCGAAGGTCACGCCGAACATCTCGTGGGTCTCGCGCTCGTGCCAGCCGGCGCCCGCGTAGACGGAGACCGCCGACGCCAGGACGGGTGCGGAGTGCGGGACGGTGGTGCGGACGAGGAGGCGGCGCACCGGGGACAGGGCCACCACGTGGGCCGCGACCCGGAAGCCCGTACCGGGTTCGTCGACGGCGCTCAGCCAGTCGAAATAGCTGCAGCCGAGGGTGGTCCGGGCCGTTTCGAGGGCCGCGGTCCAGGAGGCGGGCGGTACGTCGACCGTCAGGACCTCGTACGACTCCTCGGCGGTGGCCTCCGGGCCGAAGAGTTCCTCGACGGGGGCGGGGAGCCAGCCGGTCACTTGTCGCCCTCCCCGGGAATCGTCGGGGCCGGCGGGGCCACCAGCCCGCTCTGGAGCGCGGCCGCGGACGGCCGTCGCGAGGAGCCGTAGCGCTCCCCGAGCGACTCCCGGGCGATCTTCTCCTGGAGCTTGAGGATGCCCTGGAGCAGCGCCTCGGGCCGGGGCGGGCAACCGGGCACGTAGACGTCGACGGGGATGATCTGGTCGACGCCCTTGGTGACGGAGTACGAGTCCCAGTAGGGGCCGCCGCAGTTCGAGCACGCGCCGAAGGAGATGACGTACTTCGGCTCGGGCATCTGCTCGTACAGACGCTTGACGGCCGGGGCCATCTTGTCGGTGACGGTGCCGGAGACCACCATCAGGTCGGCCTGGCGCGGGCCCGGCGCGAACGGGATCACACCGAGCCGGATGAAGTCGTGCCGGGCCATCGACGCGGCGATGAACTCGATCGCGCAGCAGGCCAGGCCGAAGTTGAAGACCCAGAGCGAGTAGCGCCGGCCCCAGTTCAGGACGACCTTCATGGGCTCGGGGGCGAGCCGGGAGAGCACGCCCAGCCGTTTCGGCTCGGGCAGCAGGACCGGCTGCCCGGAGGCCCCGGCCGCACGGTCGCCCGCGTCGCCGCCCGTGCCGCCGTGGCTGTTCCTGCCCGAGGTCATGCCCGGGCTCATGCCCGAGGTCGCGTCCGAGGTCATGGGGGTCACGTCCATGTGAGGACGCCCTTCTTGTATGCGTACAGCAGGCCCACGGCGAGGAAGCCGAGGAAGATGAACATCTCCACGAGCGTCGCGGCGCCGTAGCCGGGGGCGGCGAAGACCGTCGCCCAGGGGAAGAGGAAGATCGAGTCGACGGCGAAGATCACGTAGAGGAACGCGTAGACGTAGTAGCGGACCTGGGTGTGGGCCCAGCCCTCGCCGACGGGGTCGACACCGCACTCGTACGTCAGGAGTTTCTCGGGTGTGGGGACCACCGGCCGCAGCAGCCGGCCCGCCCCGAAGGCGACGGCGACGAAGAGCACGCCCACGACGGCGAGCAGTCCGACGACCGAGTAGGACTGGAAGTAGCCCGCCGCGAGGACGGTCGGTTCCGGCACGTCAGCCCCTCGCTCCCTGACCTCGTGGCGCACGCCGTACGCACGTCGCGCACGCTGCGATACGCCCTGTTCGACGATCTGTACGGACGGGAGTCTAGGGCCTGCTAAAGAAACGGTAAGCAGGCCGTCACACCCTGATTATCGTGGACACGTCATGGTCGAGTGCTGGACTCGTCCTGCTCGTGCGCCACGGGATTCCCATCCGTCTCCCGTCCGTCTCCCGCGATCGCTTCCCATTGGACCGCAGGCCCACGCCCGGCACAGCACGGGAGGTCGCGAAGGTAGGGCTTTCCCCAGTGGATCCGGGCGGGTCACCTCATGGCGCGGCGGCTCGCCGCCGGGCAGGCTAGCGAATATGACCGAACGCATCACCGCGATCGTCCCGCCGGACGGGACCCCCGCCGGGACAGCAGGCAGAACCACGGACGGATCCACGGACGGATCCACGGGCGGCCCGGCTGCCGGGAGGTCCGACGCCGCGACCGGCGGCACGCCCGACGCGCTCTCCGGCGTGCCCGGCGACACGGCCGGTGAAGCGTCCCACGGTGACCGGCTGCCGTCCCCGCGCTTCGCCTTCGGCCGCCGCACCTGGCAGGAGATCGCGCATCTGCTCGCCAACCTGCCGGTCTCGATCTTCGGCTTCGTCTACGTCGTGACGATGGTGTCCACGGGCTCGGCGCTCGCGGTGACCGTGGTGGGACTGCCCCTGCTCGCGGGCGGCCTGCTGGGCGCACGGCAGCTGGGCAAGCTGGAGAGGGCCCGGGCGCGGGCGCTGCTCGGCGTGCGGATCGACGAGCCGAGCCCGCTTCCGGTGCGTCGCACGGGCTTCTTCGGCTGGCTGTGGTCGAGCCTGAAGGACCCGGTGGGCTGGCGGACGGTGCTGTACGACCTGATCAGACTGCCGTGGGGCGTGCTGACCTTCACCGTCACCCTGACGTCGCTCTTCGTGCTGTGGCCGGTGCTGCCGTTCATCGCGCGCGGGCTGACCAACGTGGACCGGGCGATGGTGCGGGGGCTGCTGTCGCCCTCCGACGAGCTGGAGCGGCGCATCGCGGAGCTGGAGTCGGACCGCGGGGTCGTGGTCGACACGGCCGCGGCGGACCTGCGGCGCATCGAGCGGGACCTGCACGACGGGGCCCAGGCCCGGCTGGTCAACCTCGCGATGGGACTCGGCCTGGCCAAGGAGAAGCTCCTGGAGGGCCAGGCCGACGAGACCGTCGCGGCGATGGTCGACGAGGCGCACGGCGAGGTGAAACTGGCCCTCCAGGAGCTGCGCGACCTGGCCCGCGGCATCCACCCCGCGGTCCTCACCGACCGCGGCCTGGACGCGGCGCTGTCCTCGGTCGCCACGCGCTGCACGGTGCCGGTGAAGGTGACCGCCGACCTGCCGTCGAGGCCGGCCGCGGCGATCGAGGGCATCGCCTACTTCACCGTCTCCGAGCTGCTGCAGAACATCAGCAAGCACAGCGGGGCGAGGTCGGCGTCCGTCGACGTGTGGCGGACGGACCAGCGGCTGCTCATACAGGTCCAGGACGACGGGCGGGGCGGCGCCCGGCTGGACCGCGGTACGGGGATGGCGGGGCTCGCGGACCGGCTCGGCGCGGTGGACGGGCTGTTCGTGATCGACTCCCCGCCCGGCGGCCCGACCACCATCACGGCGGAACTGCCCTGGCGGGACCGGCAGGACGATCCGGCAGCACGGTAGTGCTCCGCACGGGAGCCGCCGGACCCCGAGCGGACCCATCGGAGCCGCCTGCCCCGAGCGGACCCACCGGAGCCGCCTGCCCCGGGCGGACCCGACCGGACCCGACCCGGACCCGACCCGCCCCGGGCGGACCCGGCGCGCCGGAACCCGCCCGCGCCGGCGCGCCCGGACCCGGCCAGGTGCGCCTGGATCGGGTCCGGGCGCACCGCCGTTCCCGGGCCCGCACGGAGGCGACCGCCCTGCCCCGGTCCCGGGCGAACGCCCGGCACCCGGCACCCGTCGCCGGGCCCGGGGTAGGGAAAACCCCCGTCCCAAGAGGCCTACCCGCTCCATGTCCCCCGGGCCCCGCAGCCAGCAGGGTTGAGGTACGAGCTGACGAGCGGGACGAGTAGAACGGACGAGCCGATGGCCACGGAGTACGGACAGGGGTACGGGGACGGGAGCGGAGCCGGGTTCCACGGGGCGGCTGCCGGGGACCGGCGCCACCGCCTCCCGGCGGCGCTGCGGACGCCGTTCGAGGCCCGCAGCTGGCGTGAGTTCGGCTACGTGATGCTGAGCCTGCCGCTCGGCATCGCCATGTTCACGTTCGCCGTCACGATGTTCTCGCTGGGCGCCGGCCTGCTGATCACCTTCCTGGGCGTCCCGGTGCTCGCCGGAGCGCTGGCGGGCTGCCGCGGGTTCGGCGCGCTGGAGCGGGCCCGGGCACGCGGACTGCTCGGGGTCGAGATCGCCTCGCCGGAGCCCGTGGTCGTGCGCAGGCAGGGGGCGATGGCGTGGATGGGGGCCATCCTCAAGAACGGTTCGTCGTGGCGGCACCTGCTCTACTCGGTGCTGCAGTTCCCGTGGTCGGTGTTCTCGTTCGTGGTGGCGCTGACCTTCTGGACGTACGGCTGGGCGATGCTGACGTACCCGCTGTGGTTCTGGCTCTTCCCGGTCTACGGCGGCCAGGGCGGTCTGCAGCTCTACGGCGACGGCACCCACAGCATCTACCTGGACAACCCTTTCGAGATCACCGTGACCGCCCTGCTCGGGCTGCTGATCACCATGGCGACGCCGTGGATCGTGCGGGCGCTCACGACGGTGGACCGGCTGATGGTGCTGGGGCTGCTCGGGCCGTCGCGGCTGGCGACCCGGGTGGTCGAGCTGGAGTCGGACCGCGGGGTCGTGGTCGACACGGCCGCGGCGGACCTGCGGCGCATCGAGCGGGACCTGCACGACGGGGCCCAGGCCCGGCTGGTCAACCTCGCGATGGGACTCGGCCTGGCCAAGGAGAAGCTCACCGAGGACCCGCGGGCCGCGGCGCGGATGGTGGACGAGGCGCACGGCGAGGTGAAGACGGCGTTGCAGGAGCTGCGGGACCTGGCCCGCGGCATCCACCCGGCGGTCCTCACCGACCGTGGCCTGGACGCGGCGCTGTCCTCGGTCGCCACGCGCTGCACGGTGCCGGTGTCGGTGGACGTGGACCTCGCCGCGCGGCCCGCCGCCGCGATCGAGGGCATCGCCTACTTCACCGTCTCCGAGCTGCTGCAGAACATCAGCAAGCACGCGCGGGCGACCCGGGCCACGGTCGACGTCTGGCGCATCGAGAACCGGCTGATGCTGCAGGTCGTCGACAACGGTGTGGGCGGAGCCGACGTCTCCGCGGGCTCGGGCCTCGCGGGACTCGCGGAACGGCTGGACGCGGTGGACGGGATCCTGGTGGTGGACTCCCCCGCGGGCGGTCCCACCCGGATCACGGCCGAGCTGCCCTGGCGGGGCTGACCGGACCGGTACCGGACCGGTACCGGTCGGTGCGAGCGCGGGGCCGCCCCGCCCGTACCGGCCGGTTCCGGCGCGTGGCCCCCCTCCCCCCGCACCGCCACCGCCACCGCCACCGCCACCGTCCGAACGGTGCCGTCCCCCCGAACGGCCGGCACCGGCACGTGGCCGGCCTTTCGTAACAGCTGGTACCCGCACGCGGCCGCTCCCCCGACCGACCGCTCCGCGTACGCCGCCGATCCGCCCCGGCGATTCTCGTCGCCCCGGGCGCCGGCCGGTCCCGATGCTGGAATGCTGAGGGCTGTCGTACGACCGGGGCGCAGCCGGCGCCGGCCGGGTACGGGCTGTGGGGGGCCGAACATCGTGGAGGACAGGGTGCGGGTGGTCATCGCCGAGGATTCAGTGCTGCTCAGGGAGGGCCTGACCCGGTTGCTGACCGACCGGGGGCACGACGTCGTGGCCGGTGTCGGCGACGGCGACGCCCTGATCAAGACCATCACCGACCTGGCGGCCGGAGGCGCGCTGCCGGACGTCGTGGTGGCCGACGTACGGATGCCGCCGACCCACACGGACGAGGGCGTCAAGGCGGCCGTGCAGTTGCGCAAGCACCACCCGGGACTCGGTGTGCTCGTGCTGTCGCAGTACGTGGAGGAGCGCTACGCCACCGAACTGCTGGCCGGTTCCAGCCGAGGTGTCGGCTATCTGCTCAAGGACCGGGTCGCCGAGGTGCGCGAGTTCGTGGACGCCGTGGTGCGGGTGGCCCAGGGGGGTACCGCGCTCGACCCCGAGGTGGTCGCGCAGCTGCTGGGGCGCAGCCGCAAGCAGGACGTGCTGGCCGGGCTCACACCGCGCGAGCGGGAGGTGCTGGGGCTGATGGCCGAGGGGCGGACCAACTCGGCGATCGCGCGGCAGCTGGTGGTGAGCGACGGAGCGGTGGAGAAGCACGTCAGCAACATCTTCCTGAAGCTCGGGCTGTCCCCGAGCGACGGGGATCACCGGCGTGTTCTGGCGGTTCTGACCTACCTCAACTCCTGAATGGCTGACACTGTGTCAGGTGCAGGGACCGCGGTGACCCGGAGCCCCGGACGAGGTCCGCACGAGGTCGGCGCAAGGACGGCGTGAGAACCAGGACGTGAGAACCGGAGGGCGAGCGGGGAGCATCTTCGGGACAACGATCGGGGGGCGAGCAAACCATGACAAGTCAGGGCGTCGAACCCTCTCAAAATGGTGTCCATCATGCGAACCGCCGAGGGAAGGCGACCCTTACGGACGTAGGGTTGGTGCTGGGAAGGCCTTCGGGAAGGCCGCTCCCAGACAGCCGCCTCGAAGGAGGTCCAGTTCAGTGACCAGCCAGGTCAGTAGCCCAGCGGAGCAGGCCGACGAAACCGTCGTAGGAGAACAGCGCAACCCGGCGGGGGCGAAGGACGTTCGCCGGCTCGATCGGGTGATCATCCGGTTCGCGGGCGACTCCGGTGACGGAATGCAGCTCACCGGCGACCGTTTCACCTCGGAGACCGCGTCCTTCGGCAACGACCTCTCCACACTGCCGAACTTCCCCGCCGAGATCCGAGCGCCCGCAGGCACCCTGCCGGGCGTTTCCTCGTTCCAGCTGCACTTCGCTGACCACGACATCCTCACCCCGGGCGACGCGCCGAACGTCCTGGTCGCCATGAACCCGGCCGCGCTGAAGGCGAACATCGCCGACGTTCCGCGCGGCGCGGAGATCATCGTCAACACGGACGAGTTCACCAAACGGGCGATGTCGAAGGTCGGTTACGCGACGAACCCTCTGGAGGACGGCTCCCTGGACGGGTACAGCGTCCACCCGGTGCCGCTGACGACGATGACGGTCGAGGCGCTCAAGGAGTTCGAGCTGTCCCGCAAGGAGGCGGAGCGCAGCAAGAACATGTTCGCGCTGGGCCTGCTGTCCTGGATGTACCACCGGCCGACCGAGGGCACCGAGAAGTTCCTGCGGACCAAGTTCGCGAAGAAGCCCGACATCGCGGCGGCCAACCTCGCGGCGTTCCGCGCGGGCTGGAACTTCGGCGAGACGACCGAGGACTTCGCGGTCTCGTACGAGGTCGCCCCGGCCGAGCGCACCTTCCCGACCGGCACCTACCGCAACATCTCCGGGAACCTGGCCCTGTCGTACGGCCTGATCGCCGCCTCCGAGCAGGCGGACCTGCCGCTCTACCTCGGCTCGTACCCGATCACGCCCGCCTCCGACATCCTGCACGAGCTCAGCAGGCACAAGAACTTCGGCGTGCGCACCTTCCAGGCCGAGGACGAGATCGCGGGCATCGGCGCCGCGCTGGGCGCCGCCTTCGGCGGCTCGCTGGCGGTCACGACCACCTCGGGTCCGGGGGTGGCGCTGAAGTCGGAGACGATCGGGCTCGCGGTCTCCCTCGAACTGCCGCTGCTGGTCGTCGACATCCAGCGCGGCGGCCCCTCCACCGGGCTGCCGACCAAGACCGAGCAGGCCGACCTGCTGCAGGCGATGTACGGCCGCAACGGCGAGGCGCCCGTCCCGGTCGTCGCGCCCCGCACCCCGGCCGACTGCTTCGACACCGCGCTGGAGGCGGCGCGCATCGCCCTCACCTACCGCACCCCCGTCCTGCTCCTGTCGGACGGCTACCTGGCCAACGGCTCGGAGCCCTGGCGCATCCCGGACATCGACGAACTCCCTGATCTGCGGGTGCGGTTCGCGCAGGGCCCGAACCACACGCTGGACGACGGCACCGAGGTCTTCTGGCCCTACAAGCGTGACCCCGGGACCCTGGCCCGGCCCTGGGCGGTCCCGGGCACGCCCGGTCTCGAACACCGCATCGGCGGCATCGAGAAGCAGGACGGCACGGGCAACATCTCCTACGATCCCGCCAACCACGAGTTCATGGTGCGCACCCGGCAGGCCAAGATCGACGGCATCGACGTGCCGGACGTGGAGGTCGACGACCCCTCGGGCGAGGCCGACACGCTGGTGCTGGGCTGGGGTTCGACGTACGGGCCCATCACCGCGGCGGTACGGCGGCTGCGGACGGCCGGGGAGTCCATCGCGCAGGCCCACCTGCGCCATCTCAACCCCTTCCCGCACAACCTCGGCGCGGTGCTGGGACGTTACGACAAGGTGGTGATCCCCGAGATGAACCTCGGTCAGCTCGCCACCCTCGTCCGGGCGAGATACCTGGTCGACGCGCGCTCCTACAACCAGGTCAACGGCATGCCGTTCAAGGCCGAACAGCTCGCCAAGGCGCTCAAGGAGGCCATCGATGGCTGAGACGACCACGGAAGGCGCGGACGACACGATCGGGGCACTCTCCCTGGTGCCCAAGGCCGGGGCCCCGCAGTCCATGAAGGACTTCAAGTCCGACCAGGAGGTGCGCTGGTGCCCCGGCTGCGGGGACTACGCGATCCTGGCCGCCGTCCAGGGCTTCATGCCCGAACTCGGCCTGGCCAAGGAGAACATCGTCTTCGTCTCGGGCATCGGCTGCTCGTCCCGCTTCCCGTACTACATGAACACGTACGGCATGCACTCCATCCACGGCCGCGCGCCCGCCATCGCCACGGGACTCGCCTCCTCGCGCCGTGACCTGAGCGTGTGGGTGGTGACCGGGGACGGCGACGCGCTGTCGATCGGCGGCAACCACCTCATCCACGCGCTGCGCCGCAACGTGAACCTGAAGATCCTGCTCTTCAACAACCGGATCTACGGCCTCACCAAGGGCCAGTACTCGCCCACCTCCGAGGTCGGCAAGATCACCAAGTCGACGCCGATGGGCTCCCTGGACGCGCCCTTCAACCCGGTGTCGCTGGCCATCGGCGCGGAGGCCTCCTTCGTCGCCCGGACCGTGGACTCCGACCGCAAGCACCTCACCGACGTCCTGCGGCAGGCCGCCGCCCACCCGGGCACGGCGCTGGTCGAGATCTACCAGAACTGCAACATCTTCAACGACGGCGCCTTCGAGGTGCTGAAGGACAAGCAGCAGGCCGAGGAGGCGGTCATCCGCCTCGAACACGGACAGCCGATCCGCTTCGGCACCGACGGCGCCAAGGGTGTCGTACGGGACGCGCTCACCGGTGACCTCAGGGTCGTCGCCGTCACTCCGGAGAACGAGTCCCGGATCCTGGTCCACGACGCCCACGCCACGTCGCCGACCACGGCCTTCGCGCTCTCCCGGCTCGCCGATCCGGACACCCTGCACCACACGCCGATCGGCGTCCTGCGCTCCGTGGACCGGCCGGTCTACGACACCCAGATGGCCGACCAGCTGGACGCGGCCATCGAGCAGAACGGCAAGGGGGACCTGGCCACGCTGCTCGCCGGCGGGGACACCTGGACGGTCGTCGGCTGACCGGAGGAACTCGGCGGTTCAGGAGGCCCGGGCGGCTGACGCCCGGGCCTCGTCGTACCTCCGGCGGGCCTTCTCGACGTCGTCCATCCGCTCCTCGGTCCAGGCGGCCAGCGCGCGCACCTGCTCGGCGGCCTCGCGGCCGAGTCCGGTGAGCGAGTAGTCCACGCGCGGCGGGATCACGGGCTTCGCGTCCCGGTGGACCAGGCCGTCGCGCTCCAGCGTCTGGAGGGTCTGGGTGAGCATCTTCTCGCTGACCCGGCCGATCGCCCGGCGCAGCTCGCTGAAGCGGTGGGGGCGGTCGAGGAGCTGGATCAGGACGAGCACGCCCCAGCGGCTGGTGACGTGCTCCAGGACGAGGCGGTGGGGGCACATCGCCTCGCCGGTGCCGTACGTGCCGGCCGCCGGCTCACCGGCGGCGGCCCTGCCGAGTGCTGAGGTACTTACCGTCATGCCCGTACCTTACTTCAAAGTGGGTACTTTCCCATGGTTAGCGTCGCTCTTAGGGTTAGCGACAGATCACCCCACAAGGAGCTGACCCCATGAGCATCGTCGTCACCGGAGCCACCGGACACCTCGGCCGTCACGTCGTCGAAGGACTGCTGGAGAGGGTTCCGGCCGACCGGATCACCGCCGTCGTCCGCGACCCGCAGAAGGCCGCGGACCTCGCGGCCCGCGGCGTGCGGATCGCGGTCGCGGACTACAACGCGCCCGAGACCTTCGACACCGTCTTCGCCGCCGGCGACAAGGTGCTGCTGATCTCCGGCAACGAGTTCGACAAGGGCCGCGTGCGCCAGCACCAGGTCGTCCTCGACGCCGCCCGGGCCGCCGGGGTCGCGCTCTTCGCCTACACCAGCGCCCCGGGCAGCCTGACGGCCGCCCTCGCCGACGACCACCGCGACACCGAGCGGGCCATCACCGGCTCCGGCATCACCTACACCCTGCTGCGCAACGGCTGGTACAACGAGAACTACACCGAGAACCTCGCCCCGGTCCTCGCGCACGGCGCCGTCACCCAGGCCGCCGGGGAGGGCAGGATCGCGCCCGCCGCCCGCGCCGACTACGCGGCCGCCGCCGTGGCCGTCCTGACCGGCGAGGGCCACGAGAACCAGACCTACGAGCTGAACGGCGACACCGCCTGGGGGTTCGCCGAGTACGCCGCCGAGATCGCGAAGCAGTCCGGCAAGGAGATCGCCTACCACCCCGTCTCCGTCGAGACCTTCACCGGCATCCTGACCGGCGCCGGCCTGCCCGGGCCGCTCGCCGCGGTCATCGCGGGCGTCGACGCGTCCATAGAGAAGGGCGAACTCGCCGCGACCGGCGGCGATCTCTCCCGCCTGACCGGGCGTCCGACCACCCCGATCGCCGAGTCCATCGCGCTCGCCCTGAAGGGCTGACCCCGCCCGGACACCGGCCCGCCGCCCCCGCACCCCCGACTGTCATGACCGTATGGCGATACGGGCATGACAGCCGGGGGTGCGCGGCGCTACCTTCTTGGAGGCTGCACGGGAGCAGCTGTGCGAGGAGAAAGGGCCGGTGGCCGTGCAGCACCAGGCAGGGAGCACAACCGGCTCCGCGAGCTCGAGGACCGCCGGCGGCGAGCAGCGCATCGGGCTGCTGAACGGTTTCGCCGCGTACGGGATGTGGGGCCTCGTCCCCCTCTTCTGGCCGCTGCTCGAACCCGCCGGAGCACTGGAGATCCTCGCCCACCGGATGGTGTGGTCCCTCGGCGTGGTCGGTGTCGCGCTGCTCGTGATGCGGCGCTGGGCCTGGCTCGGCGAACTGCTGCGACAGCCCCGCAAGCTCGGGCTGGTCACCGTCGCGGCGGCCGTGATCACCGTCAACTGGGGCGTCTACATATGGTCCGTGAACAGCGGACACGTGGTGGAGGCGTCCCTCGGGTACTTCATCAATCCGCTCGTCACCATCGCCATGGGTGTGCTGCTGCTCAAGGAGCGGCTGCGTCCCACGCAGTGGGCGGCCGTCGGTGTCGGTCTGTGCGCGGTGGTCGTCCTCACCGTCGGGTACGGGCGTCCGCCGTGGATCTCCCTCACGCTCGCGTTCTCGTTCGCCACGTACGGGCTGGTGAAGAAGAAGGTCAACCTCGGCGGCATCGAGTCGCTCGCCGCCGAGACCGCGGTGCAGTTCGTGCCCGCGCTCGGATATCTGCTGTGGCTCGGGGCGAGGGGCGACGCGACCTTCGCCACGCACGGCGCCGGGCATGCGGCGCTGCTCGCCGCCACGGGGGTGGTGACCGCGGTGCCGCTGGTCTGTTTCGGCGCGGCCGCGATCCGGGTTCCGCTGTCCACGCTGGGGCTGCTCCAGTACCTCGCGCCCGTCTTCCAGTTCCTGCTCGGGATCCTGTACTTCCACGAGGCGATGCCGGCCGAGCGGTGGGCCGGGTTCGCGCTGGTGTGGCTCGCGTTGTCGCTCCTGACGTTCGACGCGCTGCGGACGGCCCGCCGGGGGGCGCTCGCCCTCCGGGCGCACGGGGGTGTCGCCGACGGAGGTGTCGCCGACGGGGCGCTCGGGGACGGGGCTGTCGCGGGCGCGGGCGGGATCGCCGGGCCTCGGGTGGCCGCGGACGGCGTGGCTCCTGCGGACGCCAAGCCGTAACGCTGCCGCGGGGGTTCGGCCCCTGCCTGGGGGGCTGTCGCCCCCAGACTCCGGCCAAGGGGCTCCGCCCCCTGGACCCCCGTCGCCCGAAGGGCTCGTCCTCGATCGCCGGACGGGCTGGAACGCCCAGCCCGTCCGGCGATCGAGGACACGGCCCTTGAGGCCGGAGCAAGGGTCCGAGGCGGCGGGGGCGAAGAAAAGGGCGGAGGCGTGCGGCGGGCTCGTTGCCTCGCGGTGGGCGCAACCACTATGAGTGGCTCCATGACACACACCCCGCCCCTCCACTGGAAACTCGTCATCGACGCGACCGACCCCCACACCCAGGCCGACTTCTGGGCGGCGGCCCTCGGGTACCACGTCGAGGACAACAGCACCCTCATCGAACGCCTCCTCGCCCTCGGCGCCGCCCCGCCGGAGGCCACCGTCGAGTCCCACGGCCGCCGCGCCTGGCGGGACCTGATCGCCGTACGGCACCCCGACGACCCGTACGAGGAGGAGACCGGAATCGGGCAGGGCCGCCGCCTGCTCTTCCAGCGCGTGCCGGAACTCAAGTCCGCGAAGAACCGGCTGCACCTCGACGTGCACGCGGGCCCCGGACGCCGCGCGCACGAGGTGGCCCGCCTCCAGGAACTGGGCGCGAGCGTCCTGCGGCACGTCAAGGAGCCGGGCGGCGAATGGGTGGTGATGGCCGACCCGGAGGGCAACGAGTTCTGCGTGCAGTGAGGCGGACACCACCCGACCGTGTCGGCCCGGCCGAATCGCGCTCTTGACGCCACGTCAGCCCCAGCTTCACCATCAGGCACCCCATTCACTGTGGGATTCCACTCGAATCCCCATGGAATTCGGAGCCCCCCACATGAAGCTCTCCGTTCCCGGGCGCGTCACCTCGGCCGCGATCGTCACGGCCGTCACGCTCCTCACGACCGGTGCGATATCCGGAGCGGCACCCGCCCCCACCACCCCGGCCCCCACCGCCGCGGCCGCCGCTCCCGACATCCCCGTGGCCAACGTCAAGAGCCACCTCGCCCAGCTCCAGTCGATCGCCACCGCCAACGGCGGCAACCGCGCGCACGGCCGCACCGGCTACAAGGCATCCGTCGATTACGTGAAGGCGAAGCTGGACGCGGCCGGATTCACCACGGTCCTCCAGCAGTTCACGTCCTCCGGCCGCACCGGCTACAACCTGGTCGCCGACTGGCCCGGCGGCGACACGAGCCACGTCGTGATGGCCGGCTCGCATCTCGACAGCGTGACCGCAGGCCCCGGCATCAACGACAACGGCTCCGGATCCGCCGCGGTCCTGGAGACCGCGCTCGCCGTCTCCAGAGCCCGGTACCAGCCCACCAGGCATCTGCGGTTCGCCTGGTGGGGCGCGGAGGAGCTGGGCATGGTCGGCTCGAAGTACTACGTCAACAGCCTGTCCTCGGCGAACCGGGCGAAGATCAGCGACTATCTGAACTTCGACATGATCGGCTCGCCCAACCCCGGCTACTTCGTCTACGACGACGATCCCACCATCGAGAAGACCTTCAAGGACTACTTCACCGGACTCGGCATCGCGACGGAGCCGGAGACGGAGGGCGACGGCCGCTCGGACCACTCGCCCTTCAAGAACGCGGGCATCCCGGTGGGCGGTCTCTTCAGCGGCGCCGACTACATCAAGACGGCGGCGCAGGCGGCCAAGTGGGGCGGCACGTCGGGGCAAGCCTTCGACCGCTGCTACCACGCCTCCTGCGACACCTCGTCGAACATCAACGACACGGCGCTGAACCGGAACGCGGACGCGCTGGCGTACGCCGTGTGGGGACTGTCCTCCTAGCGGACCCGGTCCGCGTCCTCACCGGAGCGGGCCCGGGCACGTCCGGCGAGCCGGCTCATGCGGGTACGGGCCGACTCGAGCTGGTCGAGGTCGTCGGCGGCGGGGCCGCCGTCGGCCACCAGCCCGGTCCACACCTCGATGAGGACGCGTCCCAGGTTCATTCCCTGCGCGGGGTCCCGGACGGCGCGCCAGGCCGTGGCCGCGCTCTGCACGTTTCCGTACGCCGCCTCCGGGTCCCGTCGCCTACGGTGGGACCGTGCGAGGTCGAGCGAGAGGTGGAACGCCTTGAGCACATCGCCGGTCAAATAGGCGATGTACGCGGAGAGTTCGCCGAGGCGCAGCACCTCGGGGTGGTCGGGTCCCAGCGACCTCGCCGCTTCCGCCACGGTCCGCTCGGCCATCGCCGCGGCCTCTTCGATCCTGCCGTCCTTCACGGCTTCGTTGATCCGCGTCACGGGCTCGGCGAGGAACCCGGCGCCCTCCGTCTCCACCACCGGCGTCAGCACCGACTCGGCGACGGCGTCGAAGCCCCGCGGCGGCGTGGGCCTGGACTCCGGCTCGGGTTCCATCACGGTCATGGCCTCCGCGGCCAGTGACGGATTCCGTGCGAAGACCACTCCGGTCGTCGGGGTCGTCCGCGCGGGGGCGGGGGGCAGCGGCCCGGGCACGGGAGGCATCTCCGGTGCCGGGCCGAACTCTCCCGTCGGGGCGACCGCGACACCGAGCGGGGCGTCCGGCACCGGCCCCTGGACCTCCCGCAGGACGTGCGTCGACGGGGCCTCGGGCCAGACCGTAGGCTCCGGGAGGCTCCCGGGCGCGGGGGCCGGGAAGGATTCGGACGCGGGGGCCGGGAAGGTCCCGGGCACGGGTTCCGGCTCGGGCACGTCGTCGGAGACCGGCTCGGGCCACACCGGAGCGACCGCCTTCGCGACGGGGGCCGCCGCGGGCTCCGCGACCGGACCGGGGGCCGGTTCCGGGATCGGCCCGGAGGCCGGCTCCGAGGCCGGTTCCGACGCCTGGTCCAGGTCCGATCCCGGCACCGGGTCCGGCTCGGGACCACCGTCCACGGCGCCGCCCGGCCCGTCGTCGGGACCGACGACGGGCCCATCGTCCGGAGCCTCTTCCGGTACCCCGTCAGGGACCCCACCGCGGCCCCGGCCGTCCCGGGCACGGGCCGCCTCCGCGTCCGGTTCCCGGTCGCGGTCCGGTACCGGCCTCACGTCCGGTTCCGGTGACGACGACGGCGGCAGCGGGGCCGGCGGAGGCGGCGGCGTACCCAGCCGTACCGGCTCGCCCGCGTACCGGCTCGACCCGTCCCCGTGCACCTGGAGCGGCACGACGAAGCCGATGCGTTCGTCGTGGACCCGGGCGAGGACGGGGTGCCCGGTGGCGCGGGCGATCCGGTGGAGGTGGTTCAGGACCGCGTGCTGCACGGTCTCGCCGGGCGGGACGGCCAGAGGCACGCCTTCCACCGTGGCGCCCGCGGCGGACGTCGGCACGTGGACCTCGACGGCCGGTGCCGGCTCACCGGTGTGTCCTCCCGGGACGGCCGCCGAGCGCTGCCGCTTGAGTTCCCGCTTCTGTTCGCGGCTGAGTCGAGACATCGGTTCCTCACTCGGGGTGTTCAGGGGAGGACGATCGGGCGGGGACGGACGCGGGAGAACGGCGCCACGGGCCGTCCGGTCCACGGGACCGGTCCCCAGCCGCGTACGACCGAGGCCGCGATGCCCTCGTACGCATCCTCGCCTCCCTCCTGCGGGCCGTGCCCGGTGGGTACGGCCGCCGGCACCGGTACCGGCGGCCGAGGCCGTCGTGCGGCGGTGTGCCGCGGGCCCGTCGGGCGTGGTACCGGCTCAGCCTGCCCACCAGTCTCCCGGTTCGCGTCCGGTCCTCGCGTCACCATGGCGTCACAGGCTCGTTCCAGGAACCCGTTCCCCGCTGCTTAACCTGTCGGGGCGCCGTGAACTCCGGCGCGTCACGACCGGTGCGCCGATGACGGAGGAGACTGGCGATGGGGATCGCGCGGCAAGGGCCGGAGGGGCCCGAGATCTGGATCCGCGGACCGGTGGGCGAGGAGTCGCCGCCGTGGCCCGGACACGGACCGGTCCTCGCGCGAGCGCGGCGGTTCGCCTGGGTCGCCACCCACGGCGGGGCCGGCACCTCCACCCTCGCGACGGTCTTCGGCGGCGTGGACGCGGGCCGCGACTGGCCGCGGTCCGAGCCCGGCGCGTCGTGGTCGGTCTTCCTCGTGGGGCGCACGCACGCGGCGGGGCTGGACGCCGTCTCGTACACCCTGGACATCTTCCGCCGGGGCGAGGCGCCGCCGGGGCTCGACCTCGAGGCCGTGGTCCTGGTGGCGGACGCGCCCGGCCGGCTGCCCCGTCCGCTCGCCCAGGGGGTCAAGGCGCTGAGCTCGGTCGTCGACGTCCACGAGGTGCCGTGGGTACCGGCCTGGCGGATCGGCGACCTCGGGTCCGGGGTGCCGCGCGAGAGCGCCGCGCTGGCCCGGCTGACCGCGTCCGCGCGGCACGCCTGAAACCCACCGCAGCGGCCACTACGCGGTGATGTCCTTCGCCGAGAACCGCGCCCAGGCGGCCGAGCCGAACACCACGGCGTACAGGCCCTGGAGGCCGAGGTTGCGGACGATGTCGTCCCAGTAGACCGGGTCGCGCATGAGGTCGGCGAAGGACAGCCAGTAGTGGGAGAAGAAGTACGGCTGGAGGGCGTGCAACTGGGGGATCTGGTCGAGGATCTGGACGGTGATGAGGAGTCCGACGGTCGTCGCCATCGCCGCGATGCCGCTGTTCGTCAGCGTCGAGACGAACAGGCCGAGGGCCGCCACGCCGATCAGTGAGGCGGCGACGACCAGCGCGATGAGGAACGCCCGGCCGAGCCCCTCGCCCAGGCTGATCCGGGTCCCGGAGATCGTCGTCAGCTCGCCCAGCGGGAAGAGGAGCGCACCCACCGCGAGCGCCGAGACCGCCACCACCACCGTCGCGACCACGCAGAACGCCATCGTGGTCGCGTACTTGGTGAGCAGCAGCCGGGTCCGGCCCGCGGGGGCGACGAGGAGATAGCGCAGGGTCCCGGCGTTCGCCTCGCCCGCCAGCGCGTCGCCCGCGACGACACCGATCGCCATCGGCAGGAAGAACGGCAGCGTCGCGGCGAGCGCCGTGAAGACCAGGAACAGCCCGTTGTTGGTGACCTGCGCGATGAACGCCGGTCCCCCGCCGCCCTCGCCGCCGGCCGACGAGCCGTCCCGCGTCTCGATCCTGATGGCGACCCCGATGAGGACCGGTACGGCCGCGAGGACGCCCAGCAGCGCGAGAGTCCGCCAGCGCCTGAAGGTCGTGAGGAGTTCGCTGCCCAGCAGCCCGAACGTCCACAGCACGCGGGGGGTCCGCACGGCCGCCGTGCCGCTTCCCGGGACCTGCGCTCCGCCGGTCGGCCCGGGCGGCGCCCCACCGCTCCGTACGAGCGCCGTCGCCCCGCGCCGCCCGGCCGGCGCCCCGTGGCCCTGTCCGGCCCGGACGCCGTCCGGCTCGGCCGGTCCGTCAGCCCGCGACATCGAAGCCCTCCCCCGTCAGTGCCAGGAACGCGTCCTCCAGCGAGGCCCGTTCCACCCCGAAGCCGCGCACCCGGACGCCCGCCGTGACCAGCGCGGCGTTCAGTTCGGCGAGTTCGCGGTCCCGGTCCGGCGGCTCGGCGGTCACACCCGTCTCGGTCACCACCACGTCCCCGACCCCCTGTTCCTTCAGGACACGTGCCGCGTCCCCGGGATCGGGCGTGGTCACCACGAGGCGGCCCCGCGCGCCGGCCGCGAGATCGGCCACCGCGCCCTGCGTGATCAGTCTCCCCTGGGCCATCACGGCCGCATGCGTACACACCTGTTCGATCTCGTCGAGCAGATGTGAGGAGAGGAAGACGGTCGTGCCGTCCGAGGCCAGTTCCCGCACGAGGGAGCGGATCTCCCGCATGCCCTGGGGGTCGAGGCCGTTGGTCGGCTCGTCCAGGACCAACAGCCGGCGGGGCTGGAGGAGCGCTGCCGCGAGCCCGAGCCGCTGCTTCATGCCGAGCGAGTACGCCTTGGCCTTCTTGCCCGCGGCGGCGGTGAGTCCGACCCGGTCGAGGGCGGCCGCGACTCGTGCGCGCCGGGTGCGCGGGTCGGCGGTCGGATCGGCGGCGTCGTACCGCAGGAGGTTGTCGCGGCCGGAGAGGAAGCCGTACAGGGCGGGACCCTCGATGAGGGCGCCCACCTGCGGGAGGACGGTGCGCGCGGCGCGTGGCATGGGCCGGCCCAGGACGCGCGCCGTGCCCGAGGTCGGCTCGATCAGGCCCATCAGCATGCGGATGGTGGTGGTCTTGCCCGAGCCGTTCGGTCCGAGGAAGCCGAAGACGCTGCCCGCCGGGACGGTCAGGTCGAGACCGTCGACGGCGAGCTGCCCGCCGCGGTAGCGCTTGGTGAGCGCACGGGTGGCGATCACCGTGTCCACCATGTCCGGTTCCGCGGCGGACAGTTCCTCCATGGGCTCCCTCGATTCGAGCTTCGCCGGCGCGTCTACTGGGCCGCGTCGGCCGCCTTCACCAGCGCGGACTTGGTGACGGCGCCCGCGTACACCTTGCCGTCGTCCGTGACCAGCGCGTTGATCAGGCGGGTCGAGAAGACCGTGCCCGAGCCGAACTTGCCGGAGACGTGGTCGCCCAGCGAGTTCAGGAACCCGGAGAAGGGGCCCTCGCCGGACGCGGAGCCGGAGGGCACGCCCTGGCCGCCGGTGTCGAACTCGACGATCGAGCTCCAGCCCTCACCGATGGTCTTCCCGCCGCCGAGGCCCTTGCCGAGGTCCCCACCGGGCTTCGGGGAGGCCCCCGGGAGCTTGCCGTGCCCGCTCCCGTCGTGGTCCGTGCCCTTGTCCGCGTGCTTGCCGAGGTCCTTGCCCAGCTCGTCGCCCTCGGTGACCTTCGCACCCTTCGGCGGGGTGAAGTCGAAGGTCGAGGCGGCCGGCCTGGAGAAGTCGACCTTGGTGAAGCCCGCGTCCACGACGGCCGCGCCGCCGCTCGCCGGTGTCAGCGTGAACTTCAGCGGCACGCCGGTCTTCGCGTCCACCGCCACGCTGATCGCGCCGACCGTGGACCCGGACTGCCGGGGCTTGACGACCAGCTTGTAGGCGTCCCGGCCCGCGACCTGAGCGGTGCCGTCGACGGTCACGGAGGTCGTGTCGTCGACGGCCTTCAGTGCCTCGTCGGCGAGCTCCTTGGGCGTGCCGGGGACGTCCTCGGGCGCCGCTCCCCGCCGCTCGCCGGAGGCGGCCGCCGTCGAGTGGTACACCGCATTCGACTTGCTGTCGTACGCCCATACGTCCTTGCCGTTGCGGATGACGCTGTACTCGGCGGCGTTCTCCAGCAGCGAGACCTTGCCCTTGTCCGGGCCGTCGGCCGCGACGCGCAGGGTGTGCGTGCCGGAGGCCAGCTCCATGAGCTTGGACTGCGGGTCGGCGGAGGAGCCGCCGTCACCCCGGGCGGCGCCGGACATCAGGCTGTTCTCCAGGCCGCCCAGGTCGGGCAGTCCGAGGTCGGCGGTGATCTTGACCGTGCCGGAGAGCTGCTGGACGTCGGACGCCGCGATCTTCTCGACGAGCTGCTGCGCGGTGATCTTCGGCAGGCTGGGGTCACCGGAGTCGGCGAGCGCCGGGACGAGCCCGATGGTCGCCGCCGCCACCCCCACCACCGCGACCGGGACGACGTACCGCGTGGCCCTGCGGCGGCCGGCGCGCGTGTCGTCGGCCTCGTCGCGCAGCCCTTCCGCTCCGGCGTTCCTGTCGGATTCGTTCGGTGCCATGTGTGCCTTACCTCCGTCGTCGGCGGCGGCCTGCCATCCTGCGCTTCCCCACACCTCTAGCCGCCATTCTCACCCGAACCGGTGAGGAGTGGTGTTCTCCATATGACCAAATCGGGCGGAGAGATGCGTCAGACCCCGGACGCAACTCGGCGTACTCCTTCGGTATGACACGGAGAGGCGGTGTCTCCCGCGACCCGTAGGGGTCGCCGAGCACACCGCCCCGCGCATCCCGCGATTCCGCGCTCTCCCGCACCGGCGGGGCCGCGTCCCCGTGTCGGCCTCCGACCTTCGGCCATAGGTCAGCGACCTCCCGCCATCGGCCACCGATGCGGACCGATTCTGATTCTGGACATGACCCAAGTATGTGACGCACGTCACAATCCCGGGCCCGTCCGCCATGGAAGGCACCCTCGCGTCCACCGTCGCGGACACCGGCCGGGACCGTCGCGCGGCACCGGCCGGGACCGTCGCGCGGCACCGGCGAAGGCGTCAGCCCGCGCGGTGCACCACCGCGTCCACGAGCTCCACCAGGGCGGCCTTCGCGTCGCACTCCGGCAGCGGAGCCACCGCGGCCCGTGCCTCCTCCGCGTACCGCACGGTGTCCCGGCGCGCCTGTTCCAGCGCCGGGTGCGCCCGCAGCCGGGCCAGCGCCTCGGCGTGCCGGTCGTCGTCGGTGAGGTCGGAGTCCAGCAGCTCGCACAGCGCGATGTCCTCGGCGAGACCGAGCCGCTCCGCCCGCTCGCGCAGCCGCAGCACCGGCAGCGTGGGAATGCCCTCGCGCAGATCCGTCCCGGGCGTCTTCCCCGACTCGTGCGAGTCGGACGCGATGTCGAGCACGTCGTCCGCGAGCTGGAAGGCGACGCCCAGCCGCTCCCCGTACTGCGTCAGTACGTCCACGACCGTCTCGTCGGCGCCCGACATCATCGCGCCGAACCGGCACGCCACGGCGACCAGCGAACCGGTCTTGCCGCTCAGCACGTCGAGGTAGTGCTCGACCGGGTCCCGCCCGTCGCGCGGCCCCGCGGTCTCGAGGATCTGTCCGGTGACCAGCCGTTCGAACGCCTCGGCCTGGACGCGGACGGCCTCGGGCCCGAGGTCGGCCAGCGTGTGCGACGCGCGCGCGAAGAGGAAGTCGCCGGTGAGGACGGCCACCGAGTTGCCCCAGCGGGTGTTCGCGCTGGGCACCCCGCGCCGCGCGTCGGCCTCGTCCATCACGTCGTCGTGGTACAGCGTGGCGAGATGAGTCAGCTCGACGACCACGGCCGAGGGCACGACACCCGGCGCGTAGGGGTCGCCGAACTGCGCCGCGAGCATCACGAGCAGCGGGCGGAACCGCTTCCCGCCCGCCCGCAGGAGGTGTTGCGCGGCTTCCGTGATGAAGGGGACCTCGCTCTTGGTGACTTCGAGCAAGCCCTCCTCGACAGCCGCCAATCCGGCCTGGACATCGGCTTCGAGAGCCTGGTCCCGCACGCTCAGCCCGAACGGCCCGACGACGGTCACGAGAGGTTCTCCTGTCTGCTGACGATCACATGGCGAACTCGGTCGATCATTCGGTCGATGACACGGTTTGTCGATGTGTCGCTGCCATCACTCAAGTCAGCGTATCCGGTCACGTTTCGATCACCACGAGCGCCCACCGTCCCCGCCGCCGACTTCCTCCCGACATCCTCCCGACTTCCCTCCCGCCCGGCCTCCGATGTCTCCGGGACGCAGACGGTCCCACGTTCCGGCGGCGGCCGATCCCGAACGGTATGTTCGTCATCGGCACTTATGTAGCCATATGGGACGAATCCCGCGAGGGCACCGAGGACACCGAGGACACCGAGGACACCGAGGACACCGAGACGAGCATGCACATCCGTACAGCCTTCCCCTACGAGACGACTCACGAGGACCTCTGGATCCCCCTGGCGGACGGCACCCGGCTGTACGCACGCATGTGGCGCCCGTGCACCGAGGAACCCGTCCCCGCACTGCTCGAATACCTCGCGGACCGCCTCAGCGACTCGACGGCGCCGCGCGACGCGCAGCGCCACCCCTGGTACGCGGGCCACGGCTACGCCTCCGTCCGGGTGGACGCCCGTGGCCACGGCAACTCGGAGGGCGTGCCCGCGGGCGCGGAGACCACCGAGCCCGCCGACGGGGTGGAAGTGGTCCACTGGCTGGCCGCCCGGCCCTGGTGCGACGGCAGGGTCGGCATGTTCGGCATCTCCCGGGGAGGTGACATCTCCCTCCGGGTCGCGGCCCGCGCGCCCGAACCCCTGAAGGCGGTCGTCACGGTCTGCCCGGCCGACGACGGCTTCGGTCCGGGCGTCGGCCCCGGCCGTGCGGGACATTCCCTCCTCACCGCCGGCGCGCACGCCCGCGCGGCCGCGGCACTCGCCCGCACCGCCCGGCCACCCGACCCCGCGTACGTCGGCGAGGCCATGTGGCGCGGCCTGTGGGCGGACCGCCTGGAGGCGGTGGACCGGTTCATCCGTACGAGGCCGCCGCACCCGGCCCAAGGCGTGCACGGGGGCGACGGGAACGGCGAGGACGGCGCGGGCGACGAGGGCCGCGGCGGGACCCCGGGCGACCTCTCCGCGATCCGCGCGGCCGTACTGGCGGTCGGCGGCTGGCACGACCCGCACCGCGACGCGGTGCTGCGCCTGGTCCAGGGCCTCCCGCCGGACCGGGTACGCGGCCTGATCGGGCCCTGGTCGCACCAGTACCCTGACCAGGACCGGTCGCCGGGCGCGGCGATCGGCTTCCTCCAGGAGACGCTGCGCTGGTGGGACCACTGGCTCGGTCGGCCCGGCACACCCGGGCCGACCGCCCCGGCCACGAGCGCACCGGCGGACCGGGACCCGGATCCGGACGCGCACGCAGGCGCGGTCGCGGTCGCGGAGCCGGACGCGGTCGCGGTCGCGGTCGCGGTCGCGGTCGCGGAGCCGGACGCGGTCTCAGACCTGGGCGTGAATCCGGACCCCGCCCCGGACCCGGTCGCGGACCCGGCCCCTGACGCGAACCCGAACCCGGACCCGAACCCCAGGACACCGGCGGGTACCGGTGCCGGATCGGTGATGTCGGAGCCCCTGCTGCGCTCCTACGTCATGGACGCGCACCCGCCGGCGACGGCCTACCCGGTCCTGTCCGGCCGGTGGGTGGGCGACACCGCCTGGCCCTCCCCCCTGGTCACCCCCGTCACCCACCCGCTCCGGGGCGCGCCGGTGCTCGTGCGCTCCCCTCAGCACACCGGCGTGGACGCGGGCCGCTTCCGCCCCGCCGGGGGCGACGCGGACCTGCCGCCGGACCAGCGGGAGGAGGACGCGCGATCCGCCTGCTTCGAGTTCGAGGTGCCCGGCGAGACCTGGATCCTGGGCAGCCCGTGCGTGCGCCTGCGCCTGACCCTCCATGCGGCCCGGGGGCAGGTGATCGCCCGGGTGTGCGACGTGGCCCCCGACGGCTCCTCGACCCTGGTCACTCGGGGTGCCCTGATCATGTCGCCGCGCAACGGCCGCGATCAGGTGACCCGCCGGGTACCGGGCACCACGGAGGACGTCCGTCTCGACCTGGCCGCCATCGGCTACGCCGTCCCGCCCGGCCACCGCATCCGTCTCGCCCTCTCCTCCACGTACTGGCCGTGGATCTGGCCCGAGCCGGGACCGGAGGCCGGCTTCACCCTGGACCCGTCGGCCAGTTCCCTCGAACTCCCGGTCCGGGCAAGGGAGTCGGACCCCACGATCACTTTCGCGGAGCCACAGCACTCCGTCCCGCTCGGGGTGGTCTCCGCGCCGACCCTCGACGAACCCCGCCCGGAACAAAGGGTCGTGCACGACGTGGCGAAGGACGAGTGGTGCCTCGAAGCGGTCCCCCACCACCACGGCACCCGTGTCCACCCCGACGGGCTCGCGCACACGGAGGAGGGGCTGGAGACGTACTCCGTGCGCGAGGCCGACCCCCTGACCGCCCGCGCCCGCTCCTCCTGGTCGGTCCGGCTGCACCGGGCCGAGCCACCCGGGGTCTGGGACGCACGGGTCGAGGTCCGCTCCGAAGTCACCTGCGAACACGACGACTTCATCGCCTCCGGCGAGCTGGTCTGCAAGGACGGCGACGAGGTCGTCTTCCACCGGACCTGGGAGCGGAGGATCCCGCGCACGGCGGGCCGACGGTCCGACGACGACACCGGCGCCCCCGCGGAGCGGAGCACGCGCCGGTGAATCCCCGGCCGACCTGACGGATCCCGGCGAGGGACGCCCGCCCTCCCTCCCGGCCACCGGGAACCCGTCCCGCCCGTCGCCGTCATCTGGGCGGACACGACACCCTGGGACAACAGCCTTATCCCGGAACGGAGTTCGTTCTCCGGCCCGACAGGGATCACCGCGGGCGCCCTGAACGGCGTTCCCGTGGGCGCCACTTCAGGAGCGAGGGCGGCCGGCTCCCCCACGACACCCCCGTCACGGGCCGGACCGTACGGTCGGTACGTCCGCCCCTGACGAGCCTCACAGCGACGCCTTACACGCGCCTTATATGCCCGACTTGCCGCCATTGCCGGTTTATTCCTGGCGCAATGAGTGAGTTGAGTCACGCGCGAAGGTCATCAACACCGTCCTCCCGCTCAACGACTACCCATTTGCATAAGCCAAGTTGAGCGAAGAATTCCGGATTAATCGGGCAAATCAACTGCCCTTATGTCCTGGTGAAAACGATCTACACCGCGACATCAAGTCTTGTTTCGGACATGTGCTCTCGCATACCTTCACGTCACTCCGGACGGACCGCCCAATCCTGCCGCCGACCGGAGACCGAACCCGACCACACACGCACGGCAGGAGCGGGGGACCCAGGTAAGTCGCCGATCCGGAGTCCGGAACGGCTAGGGGTGAAGTCGCACTCACCGTGCGGCCGGGCAGCTCCCGCCCGAACCCGACAGCTCACCTCGCAGGCGCCGGAGAGGAACTCGTCATGGCCGCAGCAGGTAGACACAGCCACCCGAAGTCCCGCAGCACCCTCGTCCGCGGCATCCTCGCCGCCGGCACGGGCGCCGCGGTACTCGCCCTCCCGCTCCTGGGCGCCACCTGCGCACAGGCCGCCACGGGCACCTCCGACGCCCAGCTCGTCACCTACAAGGTGGTCGCGGGCGACACCCTGGTCAAGATCGCGAAGAAGTACCCCTCCACCGGCGGCTGGAAGAAGCTGTACGAGGCCAACACCGCGGTCATCGGTTCCGACCCGTCGGCACTCCGCACGGGAATCACCCTGACGATCGGGACTAAAACCGTCCAGAACGCCACGAAGTCGACAAGCGCCACCGCGGCGGTCGCCAAGACCGCGAAGTCCACGACGGTCACGACCGCGGCCGCCAAGACGTACACCAACGATCTCGACGGCTGGATCAAGCAGTCGCTCGACATCATGGCCAAGTCCGGAATCCCGGGCACCTACAACGGCATCTACCGCAACGTCATGCGGGAGTCCTCCGGGAACCCGAAGGCGATCAACAACTGGGACTCCAACGCCGCGGCCGGAATCCCCTCCAAGGGCCTGCTCCAGGTCATCGACCCGACGTTCAAGGCCTACCACGTGCCCGGCACGTCGATGGACCCCTACGACCCGGTCGCGAACATCACCGCCGCCTGCAACTACGCCGCGGCGAAGTACGGCTCGATCGACAACGTCAACGGCGCCTACTGACGGGACGCCCCGGAACCGGGGCGCCGGAACGGACTTCCGGCGCCCCGCGAACCGGGCGACGACGGAGAGCCGGGGCTACCGGGCGAAGAGCGGGAACAGCCGCTCCAGCACCACCGCGACCCCGTCCTCCTCGTTCGACAGCGTCACCTCGTCGGCCACCGCCTTGAGCTCCGGATGGGCACCGGCCATGGCGACCCCATGGGCGGCCCAGTCGAACATGGGGATGTCGTTGGGCATGTCCCCGAAGGCGATGGTGGTCTCGCGAGCCAGCCCGAGATGGGCGGCGGCCAGCGCCAGCCCCGTCGCCTTGGTCACCCCGCATGGCTGGAGTTCGACCGTGCCGGGACCCGACATGGTGACGGTGGCCAGCGAACCCACCGCTCCCCTGGCCGTCGCGGCCAACTCGTCGTCGGACAGCAACGGGTGGCGCAGCAGCACCTTGCTGATCGGCTCCGCCCACAGGTCGTCCCGGCGCCCGACCCGTACCGCGGGAAGCGTCGGGTGCGGCATCACATAGCCGGGCTCGATGAGGGTCAGCCCGTCCACGCCGTCCTGGTCCACCGCCGCGTGGAGCAGTCCGACCTCCGCCTCGATCTTGCCCAGCGCCGTCTCCGCGAGTTCCCTGTCCAGTGTCACCGACCACAGCAGACGGTCCTCGACCGCGTCGTAGAGCTGTGCCCCCTGGCCGCACACCGCCAGTGCCGCGCCGCCGAGTTCACCGAGGAGCGGACGCACCCGCGGCGCGGGACGCCCCGTCACGACCAGGTGCCGGGCGCCCGCCTCCACCGCGCTCGCCAGCGCGGCCCGGGTCCGGTCGGAGACCGTGTCGTCGCCGCGGAGCAGCGTTCCGTCCAGGTCAGTGGCGATGAGTGAATATGCAGTCGGCGCGGCCATGATCCGAAGAATACGGATCGAACGACTCACTGGCCCGGCGTGAACCGGACGACGTCCGGTATCCCGTCAGCAACGCCGTTCACCGCACGGGCCGGAGGCCATTGACGCCGTCAGCCGCCCTCGATCCGCCGCGCCGGACACCCCGGATCCACCGGCCGTCCCCACCAACACCCGCCCCGCACCGGGCCGTTGCGATCCGCTCACGCTCGGCCGCCATCCGCTGGGGCCGAGACCGGGGCCCGGACCGAGGCCAGGACCGGGACCGGGACCCGGGCCGCGGACGGACCCAGGATCGAGGACGGTCCCGGGGTCCACGTCGCAAGTCGGGGTCGGCACCCGCCCCGGAACGCCCCGCCCCGCACCGGCGGCAGCCGCTGTACGACCGCGAGCATCGCGCTGGAATTGCCCGATCCGGAGAGACCTTTGCGGACATGGCGAACTCTTCAGACACTGCCCGGCACGGTCGCTCCCCCGTAACGTGTGCCCAGACCACACAGAACGTGTGGAACACCTGGACCACGGCGCGTACGACCACGAAAGCGAGGCACCACCCGATGCCCCCCTTCGATGTCCCCGAGGGCGATCCCTTCGGCCCGCACAACCTCCCCTACGGCGTCTTCTCCCGGGCCGGCTCGTCCGAACGGAGCGTCGGCGTCCGGCTCGGCGACCACGTCCTCGACGCCGGTGCGGCGGCTCTGGCGCTCGGCTCCCCGTACGCCGGCCTGCTCGCGCGACCGACCCTGAACCCGCTGCTCGCGGCGGGCCGCACGGCCTGGTCCGACGTGCGCCGCGCGCTGACGGCCTGGGTGACGGTCCCGGCCCACCGGGAGACCGTGGAGCCCCATCTGCACCCCCTCTCCGAGGTGACCCTGCACCTCCCGTTCGAGGTCGCCGACTACGTCGACTTCTACGCCTCCGAGAACCACGCCCGGAACGTCGGACAGATCTTCCGTCCCGACGCGGCGGACTCCCTCACCCCCAACTGGAAGCACCTTCCGATCGGCTACCACGGCCGCGCGGGCACGGTGGTGGTGTCGGGTACGGAGGTGGCGCGTCCGTCGGGTCAACGCAAGGCCCCCGCCGACGCCGAGCCCGTCTTCGGCCCGTCCGTCCGGCTCGACATCGAGGCGGAGGTCGGTTTCGTGGTCGGCACTCCCTCGCCCCTCGGCACCCCGGTGCCGCTCGCCGACTTCCGCGACCACGTCTTCGGCCTGTGCCTCCTCAACGACTGGTCGGCGCGTGACATCCAGGCCTGGGAGTACGTCCCGCTCGGTCCGTTCCTGGGCAAGTCCTTCGCCACCTCGGTGTCGGCGTGGATCACCCCGCTCGACGCCCTGGACGACGCCCGGGTCGCGCCCCCGGCCCGCACGCACCCCCTACTTCCCTACCTGGACGACTCCGCGGAGGACCCCGGCGGGTACGACCTCCGTATCTCCGTCGCCGTCAACGGCCATGTGGTCTCGGAGCCGCCCTTCTCCACCATGTACTGGACGGGAGCGCAGCAGCTCGCCCACATGACGGTCAACGGAGCCTCCCTGCGCACCGGTGACCTGTACGGCTCGGGAACGGTCAGCGGGCCCTCGCCGCAAGAGCGGGGCTCCCTCCTCGAACTCACCTGGAACGGCAGCGAGCCTCTCGAACTCCCCACCGGCAAGCGCGCCTTCCTCGAGGACGGCGACGAGGTGACGATGACGGCCTGGGCCCCCGGCCCAGGCGGTACCCGGGTCGGCCTCGGCGAGGTGACGGGGCGCATCCGCTAGTCCCCTCTCCCCTAGTCACCCCGCGCCCGGCCCGGGCGCGGGGTGGGTGCCGCCCGACGGGGCCCCTGTCCCGCCTCCCCCGGCCCCGGGGCACGGACCGGGTCGCGCTACATCCAGTCCTCCGGCGGCTCCGCGTCCAGCTCCGGCCAGTCCGGGTCCGGCGCCTCCTCCGCGGCGGCGGGTGCCGAGGCTTCTCCAGGGGCGCCACCCAGGGCCGCGAGCACGCCGACCACGCCCTCCCCGTACGTCGCGAGCTTCTTCTCGCCCACCCCGCTGATCCCCCCGAGGTCCGCCACGGAGGTGGGCCACACCGTCGCGATCTCGCGCAGCGTGGCGTCGTGGAAGATGACGTACGCCGGGACCCCCTGTTCCTTCGCCTGTTCCCCGCGCCACGCGCGCAGGGCCTCGAAGGCGGGGACCAGCTCCTGCGGCAGCTCCGCGACGGCCTTGGCCTTGCGCTCACCCCGCGAGGACGAGGAACGGGCCGTGGCCGGCTTCGGCTGCTCCTTGCGCAGCAGCACCTCCCGCTCGCGCCGCAGCACCGTCCCGCTCTCCTCGGTCAGCACCAGCGTCCCGTACTCGCCCTCGACCGCGAGCAGCCCCTGCGCGAGCAACTGCCGTGCGACACCGCGCCATTCGGACTCCGACAGCTCCTCGCCGATGCCGAACACCGACAGCTGGTCGTGGTCGAACTGGATCACCTTGGCGGTCCGGCGCCCCAGGAGGATGTCGACGATCTGGAGTGCGCCGAACTTCTGCCCGCGCTCGCGCTGCAACCGCACCACCGTGGACAGCAGTTTCTGCGCCGAGACCGTGCCGTCCCAGGTCTCGGGCGGCGTCAGGCAGGTGTCGCAGTTGCCGCACGCCGGGGTGTGCGGGTCCTGGCCGAAGTAGGCCAGCAGCTGGGAGCGCCGGCACTGGGCCGTCTCGCACAGTGCCAGCATCGAGTCCAGGTGGGCGGCCGCCCGGCGGCGGAACGACTCGTCGCCCTCGGAGCCCTGGATCAGCTTGCGCTGCTGCACGACGTCCTGCAGGCCGTACGCCATCCAGGCCGTGGACGGCTGTCCGTCACGGCCCGCGCGGCCCGTCTCCTGGTAGTAGCCCTCCACCGACTTGGGCAGGTCGAGGTGGGCGACGAACCGCACGTCCGGCTTGTCGATGCCCATGCCGAAGGCGATGGTCGCGACGACGACCAGGCCCTCTTCGCGCAGGAAGCGCGACTGGTGCGCGGCGCGGGTGCCCGCGTCCAGGCCCGCGTGGTACGGCACCGCCTCGACGCCGTTGCGGGACAGGAACTCGGCGGTCTTCTCGACCGAGTTGCGCGAGAGGCAGTACACGATGCCCGCGTCGCCCGCGTGCTCCTCGCGCAGGAACGACAGCAGCTGCTTCTTGGGGTCGGCCTTCGGGACGATCCGGTACTGGATGTTGGGCCGGTCGAAGCTCGCCTCGAAGTGGCGCGCGTGCGGCATGGCCAGGCGCTGGGTGATCTCCTTGTGCGTCGCGCGGGTGGCCGTCGCCGTCAGCGCGATGCGCGGGACGTCCGGCCAGCGCTCTCCGAGCAGCGAGAGCGTCAGGTAGTCCGGGCGGAAGTCGTGGCCCCACTGGGCGACGCAGTGCGCCTCGTCGATCGCGAAGACGGAGATCTTCGCCCGGGACAGCAGGTCCAGCGTGCTCTCCAGCCGCAGCCGCTCCGGGGCCAGGTACAGCAGGTCCAGCTCGCCGGCCAGCAGCTCGGCCTCGACGAGGCGGCGCTCGTCGAAGTCCTGCGTGGAGTTCATGAACCCGGCGCGCACACCCAGCGCGCGCAGTGCGTCCACCTGGTCCTGCATCAGGGCGATCAGGGGTGAGACGACCACGCCCGTACCCGGTCTGACCAGGGAGGGAATCTGATAGCACAGTGACTTGCCGCCGCCCGTCGGCATCAGGACGACGGCGTCACCGCCCGCCACCACGTGCTCGATGATCGCTTCCTGCTCGCCGCGGAAGGCGTCGTACCCGAAGACCCGGTGAAGCGTGGCCAGTGCCTCGCTCTCCCCCAGCTGCTCCGTCGCGTCCGCTTCGGTCATCACACCCGTCCCGCCCATCGTCCTGTCCCCCGTGCGTCGCGCCTCGACCACTGCGTCCACGATAGGGGTCCGCGCCGACACTCCTGGAGTTGTCCACAGGCTGCGACCGGCCGGCTTCTCCGGGTTCCGGAATCCGGCCCTCCCACTCACTCCGCCGCTGCCCGCGTTCCACCCGTTGGCCCCCTTCGTATGGCGGCCCCGCGCGGCGGCGGGACATGCTGCTCGGGCGGAGGGGAGCCGCAGCCGACGGACCGGCACGTCCCGCACGCCGCCGCTCCCCCTCTCCCGTCTAGGAGCCACCCCATGTCCCAGCGTCCGCTCAGGACCGCCCTCGCCCTCGCGACGGCCGTCACCGCGTCGCTCACCCTGGCCGCCGTGCCTGCCCCGGCCGCGGGCGGCCCCGTGGACCCGACGGCCGCACGGGGCCTGAGCAAGGCTTACGCGGCCAGCGCGAAGTACCTCGACGAGTCGGCCGCTCTCGCCGACGGCTACGTTCCCTATCCGTGCTCGGCGGACCCGGCGGGCCACGGCGCCATGGGTCACCACTACTTCAACGAGTCCCGCTACGGCTCCCTCGATCCGGCGAAGCCCGGCGCCCTGCTCTTCGAGGACGGGCCGGACGGCAGGCGCAGGCTGGCGGGGGTCGAGTGGATCGTGGTGGACGCGGACCAGAACCTGAAGACGTCGGGCGACCGGCCCTCGCTGTTCGGTCAGAAGTTCGAGGGCCCGATGCCGGGTCACTACCGGGGCATGCCGGTCCACTACGACCTGCACGTCTGGCTCTGGAAGCACAACCCCAACGGCCTGTTCAACCGGTGGAACCCCCGGGTGTCGTGTCCCAACGCCCCCTCGGCCCACAAGGCACAGGCGGGCCGGACGGACCACATGAGCCAGATGGGCCACTGAGAACGCCCCGGGCCCCGCTCCTGGGAGGAGGCGGGGCCCGGGGCGTTCCACGTGCCGGTCAGCGCACGAAGACGCCCGCCTGGTTCGCCAGGTCGAGGAAGTACTGCGGCGCGACGCCCAGCACCAGCGTGACCGCGACGCCGAACGCGATCGCCGTCATGGTCAGCGGCGAGGGCACCGCCACCGTCGGCCCCTCCGGCTTCGGCTCGCTGAAGAACATCAGCACGATCACCCTGATGTAGAAGAACGCGGCGATCGCGGACGAGATCACACCGACCACGACCAGCGCGCCCGCGCCGCCCTCCGCCGCCGCCTTGAACACGGCGAACTTTCCGGCGAAGCCCGAGGTCAGCGGGATGCCCGCGAAGGCCAGCAGGAAGACCGCGAAGACGGCCGCCACCAAGGGGGAGCGCCGTCCGAGGCCCGCCCACTTGGACAGGTGCGTCGCCTCGCCGCCCGCGTCGCGGACCAGGGTGACGACCGCGAAGGCCCCGATCGTCACGAACGAGTAGGCGCCCAGGTAGAAGAGGACCGACGAGACGCCGTCCGGCGAGGCCGCGATGACACCCGCGAGGATGAAGCCCGCGTGCGCGATCGACGAGTACGCCAGCAGCCGCTTGATGTCCGTCTGGGTGATCGCGACGATGGCGCCGCCCAGCATGGTGACGATCGCGACGGCCCACATGACCGGCCGCCAGTCCCAGCGCAGGCCCGGCAGGACGACGTACAGCAGACGCAGCAGGGCGCCGAAGGCGGCCACCTTCGTCGCCGCCGCCATGAAGCCGGTGACCGGGGTCGGCGCGCCCTGGTAGACGTCCGGCGTCCACATGTGGAAGGGCACCGCGCCGACCTTGAAGAGGAGGCCCATGACGACCATCGCGGCGCCGATCAGCAGCAGCGCGTCGTTGCCCATGGTGCCGGCGAGAGCCGGGTCGACGGAGGTGACCGTGCCGTCCACGACCTGCGCGATCCTGGCGTACGACACCGAACCCGCGTAGCCGTAGAGCAGGGCGATGCCGAACAGGGTGAACGCGGAGGCGAAGGCACCGAGCAGGAAGTACTTGACCGCGGCCTCCTGCGACATGAGCCGCTTGCGGCGGGCCACGGCGCACAGCAGGTACAGGGGCAGCGAGAAGACCTCCAGCGCGATGAACAGCGTCAGCAGGTCGTTGGCCGACGGGAAGACCAGCATCCCGCCGATCGCGAAGAGCAGCAGCGGGAACACCTCGGTGGTGGTGAACCCGGCCTTGACGGCCGCCTTCTCGCTGTCGCTGCCGGGCACGGAGGCGGCCTGTGCGGCGAACGAGTCGACGCGGTTGCCGTGGGTCTCCGGGTCGAGCCTGCGCTCGGCGAAGGTGAAGACGCCGAGGATGCCCGCCAGCAGGATGGTGCCCTGCAGGAACAGGGAGGGTCCGTCGACGGCGATCGCGCCCATCGCGGCAATGTGCGCCTTCGTCGTCCCGTATCCGCCCGCCGCCATCGCGACCACCGCGGCGAAGGCGGCGGCGAGCGCGACGACGGAGACGAACACCTGGGCGTAGTAGCGGGACCTCCGCGGGACGAAGGCCTCGATCAGGACCCCGACGAGGGCCGCCCCGATGACGATCAGGGTGGGCGACAACTGCCCGTATTCGATCTTCGGCGCGTCGATCTTCGTGATCGGCTCCGCCGCGGTTGTCCACAGGCTGTGGACGGCTGCTGCGCTCACTTGGCCGCCTCCACCTCGGGCTGGGGGTCCTTTTTGTGTACGTCCGACATGGTCTGCTGGACCGCGGGGTTGACGATGTCGGTGACGGGCTTCGGGTAGACGCCCAGGAAGATCAGCAGGGCGATCAGCGGGGCGACCACCAGGAGTTCGCGCACCCTCAGGTCGGGCATCTGTGCGACCTCGGGCTTCACCGGGCCCGTCATCGTCCGCTGGTAGAGGACGAGCGTGTACAGCGCGGCGAGCACGATGCCGAAGGTGGCGACGATGCCGACGACCGGGTAGCGCGTGAACGTGCCGACCAGGACGAGGAATTCGCTCACGAAGGGCGCGAGCCCGGGAAGCGAGAGGGTCGCGAGGCCGCCGACCAGGAAGGTACCGGCGAGCACCGGGGCGACCTTCTGCACCCCTCCGTAGTCGGCGATCAGACGCGAGCCGCGCCGCGAGATCAGGAAGCCCGCCACCAGCATCAGCGCGGCGGTCGAGATCCCGTGGTTGACCATGTAGAGGGTCGCGCCCGACTGGCCCTGGCTGGTCATCGCGAAGATGCCCAGGATGATGAAGCCGAAGTGGGAGATCGACGCGTACGCCACCAGCCGCTTGATGTCCCGCTGGCCGACCGCGACCAGTGCCCCGTAGACGATGCTGATCAGGGCGAGGACGAGGATGGCCGGGGTCGCCCACTTGCTGGCCTCGGGGAAGAGCTGGAGGCAGAAGCGGAGCATCGCGAAGGTGCCGACCTTGTCGACCACCGCCGTGATCAGGACCGCGACCGGGGCCGTGGCCTCGCCCATGGCGTTGGGCAGCCAGGTGTGCAGCGGCCACAGCGGGGCCTTCACCGCGAACGCGAAGAAGAAGCCCAGGAACAGCCAGCGCTCCGTGCTGGTCGCCATGTGCAGCGAGCCGTTGGCGCGGGCCTGCACGATCTCCTGGAGGGAGAAGTTCCCGGCGACCACGTAGAGGCCGATGACCGCGGCCAGCATGATCAGACCGCCGACCAGGTTGTAGAGGAGGAACTTCACCGCGGCGTACGACCGCTGGGTCGCCGCCACCTCGTCACCGTGCTCGTGGGCCTTGTCCCCGAAGCCGCCGATGAGGAAGTACATCGGGATCAGCATGGCTTCGAAGAAGATGTAGAAGAGGAAGACGTCGGTGGCCTCGAAGGAGATGATCACCATCGCCTCGACGGCCAGGATCAGGGCGAAGAAGCCCTGCGTCGGACGCCAGCGCCTGTTACCGGTCTCCTGCGGGTCGGCGTCGTGCCAGCCCGCGAGGATCACGAACGGGATCAGCAGCGCGGTCAGCGCCACCAGCGCCACCCCGATGCCGTCCACACCCAGCTCGTACCGCACCCCGAAGTCCTTGATCCAGGAGTGGGATTCGGTGAGCTGGTAACGGCTGCCGCCGGGGTCGAACCGTACGAGCACGACCGCGGCCAGGACGAGTGTGGCGAGCGAGACGAGCAGCGCCAGCCACTTGGCGGCGACCCGTCGCGCGGCCGGCACCGCGGCCGTGGCGACGGCTCCGAGGGCCGGGAGCGCCGCCGTCGCTGTCAGCAGAGGAAAGGACATCGGTATCAGACCGCCCTCATCAGCAGGGTCGCGGCGATGAGGACCGCCGCACCGCCGAACATCGAGACCGCGTAACTGCGGGCATATCCGTTCTGCAACTTGCGCAGCCGCCCGGAGAGGCCGCCCATCGAGGCGGCCGTGCCGTTGACCACCCCGTCGACCAGGGTGTGGTCGAGGTACACCAGGGAGCGCGTCAGGTGCTCCCCGCCGCGCACCAGCACGACGTGATTGAAGTCGTCCTGGAGCAGGTCGCGCCGGGCGGCCCGGGTGAGCAGCGAACCGCGCGGGGCGACGGCCGGGACGGGCCCGCGCCCGTACTGGAGGTAGGCGATCCCGGCGCCGACGACCAGGAGCACCATCGTGGCCAGCGTGACCGTGAGGGCGCTGACGGGCGAGTCGCCCTCCGAGTGCCCGGTGACCGGCTCCAGCCAGTGCAGGAAGCGGTCGCCGATGCTGAAGAGGCCGCCCGCGAAGACCGATCCGAAGGCCAGCACGATCATGGGGATCGTCATGGACCGGGGCGACTCGTGCGGGTGCGGCTCGTGGCCGTCCGCGTCCGGCTGCCAGCGCTTCTCGCCGAAGAAGGTCATGAGCATCACGCGCGTCATGTAGTACGCGGTGATCGCCGCACCGAGAAGGGCCGCGCCGCCGAGGATCCAGCCCTCGGTACCGCCCTTGGCGAAGGCTGCCTCGATGATCTTGTCCTTGGAGAAGAAGCCGGACAGGCCCGGGAAACCGATGATGGCGAGGTAGCCGAGGCCGAAGGTGACGAAGGTGACCGGCATGTACTTCCTGAGGCCGCCGTACCTGCGCATGTCGACCTCGTCGTTCATGCCGTGCATCACCGAACCGGCGCCGAGGAAGAGCCCCGCCTTGAAGAAGCCGTGCGTCACCAGGTGCATGATCGCGAAGACGTACCCGATGGGCCCGAGGCCCGCGGCGAGCACCATGTAGCCGATCTGCGACATCGTCGAGCCGGCGAGCGCCTTCTTGATGTCGTCCTTCGCGCAACCGACGATCGCACCGAACAGCAGCGTGACGGCGCCGACCACGGTGACGACCAGCTGCGCGTCGGGCGCGGCGTTGAAGATCGCGCCGGAGCGGACGATCAGGTAGACGCCCGCGGTGACCATCGTCGCGGCGTGGATGAGGGCCGAGACCGGGGTCGGGCCCTCCATCGCGTCCCCGAGCCAGGACTGCAGCGGCACCTGGGCGGACTTGCCGCAGGCGGCGAGCAGCAGCATCAGCGCGACCGCGGTGAGCTTGCCCTCGGTGGCGCCCCCGACCAGCCCGGGGTGTTCCTCGGTGCCGAGCACCGGCCCGAAGGCGAAGCTGCCGAAGGTGGTGAACATCAGCATGATCGCGATCGACAGGCCCATGTCGCCGACGCGGTTGACCAGGAAGGCCTTCTTCGCGGCGGTGGCGGCGCTGGGCTTGTGCTGCCAGAAGCCGATCAGCAGGTACGAGGCGAGGCCCACGCCCTCCCAGCCGACGTACAGCAGCAGGTAGTTGTCCGCGAGGACGAGCAGCAGCATGGCCGCGAGGAACAGGTTCAGATAGCCGAAGAAGCGGCGACGCCGCTCGTCGTGCTCCATGTAGCCGATGGAGTACAGGTGGATCAGCGAGCCGACGCCCGTGATCAGCAGGACGAACGTCATCGACAGCTGGTCGAGCTGGAAGGAGACGTCCGCCCGGAAGCCCGCTACGGGGATCCAGCTGAACAGGTGCTGGCTCAGGGACCGGTCGGCGGCGCTCTTGCCCAGCATGTCGACGAAGAGGACCGCGCCGATCACGAAGGAGGCCGCCGCGAGCGCCGTACCGATCCAGTGGCCGACGGCGTCGAGCCGACGGCCGCCGCACAGCAGTACGGCCGCTCCGAGCAGGGGCGCCGCTACCAGCAGCGCAATCAGGTTGTCTGTAGTCACGGTTCAGCGACCCCTTACAGCTTCATCAGGCTGGCGTCGTCGACCGAGGCCGAGTGGCGGGAACGGAACAGCGACACGATGATCGCGAGCCCGACCACGACCTCCGCGGCGGCGACGACCATCGTGAAGAAGGCGATGATCTGGCCGTCGAGATTGCCGTGCATACGGGAGAAGACGACGAACGCGAGGTTGCAGGCGTTGAGCATGAGCTCGACGCACATGAACACCACGATCGCGTTACGCCGGATCAGCACGCCGGTGGCGCCGATCGTGAACAACAGGGCGGCGAGGTAGAGGTAGTTGACCGGATTCACTTGGACGCCTCCTCCGTCTTCGTCCGCTCCAGGCGCTCTTCGGCGCGCTGCTCCAGGGCCTTCAGATCGCTCAGTGCCTCGGTCGACACGTCACGGACCTGACCGCGGTCCCGCAGCGTCTTGTTGACGGTCAGCTCCGAGGGGGTGCCGTCCGGGAGGAGACCCGCGATGTCCACCGCGTTGTGCCGGGCGTAGACACCCGGGGCCGGCAGCGGCGGCAGGTGCTTGCCCTCCCGCACCCGCTGCTCGGACAGCTCGCGCTGGGTCTTGGGGCGCTCGGTGCGCTCGCGGTGCGTGAGCACCATGGCGCCGACGGCGGCCGTGATGAGCAGCGCGCCGGTGATCTCGAAGGCGAACACGTACTTCGTGAAGATGAGGGCCGCGAGACCTTCCACGTTGCCGTGGGCGTTGGCCTTGCCCACGCCGTTGAACTCCGTCAGGGACGCGTTGCCGATGCCCGCGAGCAGCAGGACGCCGAAGCCGAGACCGCAGGCCAGGGCCAGCCAGCGCTGCCCCTTGATGGTCTCCTTCAGGGAGTCCGCCGCGGTGACACCGACGAGCATGACCACGAACAGGAACAGCATCATGATCGCGCCGGTGTAGACGACGATCTGCACGACGCCCAGGAAATAGGCGCCGTTGGCGAGGTAGAACACCGCCAGGACGATCATGGTCCCGGCGAGGCAGAGGGCGCTGTGCACGGCCTTCTTCATGAAGACGGTGCACAGGGCGCCGATCACGGCGACGGTGCCGAGCACCCAGAACTGGAAGGCCTCTCCGGTGGAGGTGGAGTAGGCGGCGAGCTGCGCGCTCATGCGTCCACCCCCTCCTCATGGGGCTTCTCGCCCTTGGAGACGGCCACTTGGCGCACGGTGCCGGGCGCCGCCTCCGTGACGAGGCCCCGGTAGTAGTCCTGCTCGTCCGTCCCGGGGAAGATCGAGTGCGGTGACTCGACCATGCCCTCCTCGAGACCGGCGAGCAGCTGCTCCTTGGTGTAGATGAGGTTGGCGCGGCTGCTGTCCGCGAGCTCGAACTCGTTCGTCATCGTCAGCGCGCGGGTGGGGCACGCCTCGATGCACAGACCGCACAGGATGCAGCGCGCGTAATTGATCTGGTAGACGCGGCCGTAGCGCTCACCGGGCGAGTAGCGCTCCTCCTCGGTGTTGTCCGCGCCCTCCACGTAGATGGCGTCCGCGGGACAGGCCCACGCGCACAGCTCGCACCCGACGCACTTCTCCAGGCCGTCCGGATGGCGGTTGAGCTGGTGCCGGCCGTGGAACCGCGGGGCCGTGGTCTTGTGCTGCTCCGGGTACTGCTCCGTGAGCCGCTTCTTGAACATGGCCTTGAAGGTCACACCGAAGCCGGCGACGGGGTTCTGGAAACCGGGTTTGGTCTCCTTCGGCTCCTCAGACATCGGACCCCTCCTTTCCGTCACGAGATCCGCCGTTCGATCCGTCACTCACAGTGTCGGACCCACCACTGACAATCAACTCCCGCTCACGGCGCGGGCGGCGCCGCGGCACCGGCGGCAGCTCCTGCCCCGGCAGCGGCGGCACCGGGAATCCACCGGCCATCGGGTCGAAGGCGGGGGGCTCGGCGGCCGCCTCGCCGGCCTCGGGCTTCGCACGGAAGACGTCCGCGGCGAACGAGATCAGCAGCAGGACGAGGACACCGCCGCCGACGTACAGCGCGATGTCGGCGAAGTCGTAGTGCTGGTTGCGCAGGGTCCGCACGGTCGCGACGAGCATCAGCCACACCACGGAGACCGGGATGAGGACCTTCCAGCCGAGCTTCATCAGCTGGTCGTAGCGGACGCGCGGGAGCGTGCCGCGCAGCCAGATGAAGAAGAACAGCAGCAGCTGCACCTTCACCACGAACCAGAGCATCGGCCACCAGCCGTGGTTGGCGCCCTCCCAGAAGGTGCTGATGGGCCACGGGGCCCGCCAGCCGCCGAGGAACAGCGTGGTCGACACGGCCGAGACCGTCACCATGTTCACGTACTCGGCGAGCATGAAGAGCGCGAACTTGATGGACGAGTACTCGGTGTTGAAGCCGCCGACGAGGTCGCCCTCGGACTCCGGCATGTCGAAGGGGGCGCGGTTGGTCTCGCCGACCATCGTGATGATGTAGATCACGAAGGAGACCGGCAGCAGCAGGACGTACCAGCGGTCGTGCTGCTGCTCGACGATCGTCGAGGTGGACATCGACCCGGAGTAGAGGAACACCGAGGCGAACGCGGCGCCCATGGCGATCTCGTAGGAGATCATCTGCGCGCAGGAACGCAGTCCGCCGAGGAGCGGGTAGGTCGATCCGGAGGACCAGCCGGCGAGCACGATCCCGTAGATGCCGACCGAGGCGACCGCGAGGATGTAGAGCATCGCGATCGGCAGGTCGGTGAGCTGCATCGTGGTGCGGTGCCCGAAGATCGAGATCTCGTTGCCCGCGGGGCCGAAGGGGATCACCGCGATCGCCATGAAGGCCGGGATGGCCGCCACGACCGGCGCGAGGATGTAGACCACCTTGTCGGCGCGTTTGACGACGACGTCTTCCTTGAGCATCAGTTTGATGCCGTCGGCGAGCGACTGGAGCATGCCCCAGGGGCCGTGCCGGTTCGGTCCGATGCGCAGCTGCATCCAGGCGACGACCTTGCGCTCCCACACGATGGAGAAGAGCACGGTGATCATCAGGAAGGCGAAGCAGAAGACCGCCTTGACGACGACCAGCCACCAGGGGTCGCGGCCGAACATGGAGAGGTCTTCCGTGGCGAGGTACGACGTGTACGGCGTCATGCCTCCACCTCCTTGGGGGCCTCGGTGGCGAGCGTCGCCGGACCGATGCGGACGAGTGCGCCGGGCAGCGCCCCCGTGTCGGAGGCGACGCCCCCGCCTGCGGAATTCAGCGGGAGCCAGACCACGCGGTCGGGCATCTCGGTGACCTGCAGCGGGAGGGAGACCGTCCCGGCGCTGCCGGTGACGGCGAGGAGGTCGCCCTCCTTGACACCCGCCTCGGCGGCCGTGGCGGCCGACACGCGCGCGCGTGCCGCGTGCCGGGTCCCGGCGAGCGCCTCGTCGCCCTCCTGCAGCCGCCCCCGGTCGAGCAGCAGCCGGTGGCCCGCGAGGACGGCCTCACCGGCGGCGGGACGTGGCAGCGACGCCGCGATCTCGACGGGTTCGGCGGCCCGGGGACCGTCCCAGGCACCGAGCCGGTCCAGCTCGCCGCGCGCGGTGCGCAGGTCCGGCAGGCCGAGGTGGACGTCCATGGCGTCGGCCAGCATCTGCAGCACCCGCGCGTCGGTGGGCGCCAGGGTGCGGGTCATCTGGTCGGGCTTGAGCGCGGCCTCGAACAGGCGGGCCCTGCCTTCCCAGTTGAGGAAGGTTCCCGGTTTCTCGGTGACGGCGGCCACCGGGAGGACGACGTCCGCGTGCTCGGTGACGTCGCCGGGACGCAGTTCGAGCGACACCAGGAAGCCGATCTCCGAGAGCGCCGCACGCGCGCGTGCCGGGTCCGGCAGGTCGTCGACCTCCACGCCCGCCACCAGCAGGGCCTGCAGCTCGCCGGCCGCGGCGGCCTCGACCATCTGGCCGGTGTCGCGGCCGTAGCGGTGCGGGAGCTGGGCGACGCCCCAGGCGGCGGCGACCTCCTCTCGCGCGCGCGGGTCGGTCGCCGGACGTCCGCCCGGCAGCAGCGACGGCAGGGCGCCCGCCTCGATTGCGCCGCGCTCGCCCGCCCGTCGCGGGATCCACACCAGCGCGGCACCGGTCGCGGACGCGGCGCGTACCGCGGAGGTGAGCCCGCCGGCCACCGCGGCGAGCCGCTCGCCGACGACGATCACCGCTCCCTCGCCGCGCAGTGCCTCGGCGGCGACGGCTCCGTCGCCCTCCAGGCCGACGCCGCTCGCGAGGGCGTTCAGCCACTCGGTCTCGGTGCCGGGCGCCGCGGGTAGCAGCGTGCCGCCCGCCTTGGCCAGACCGCGTGTCGCGTGCGTGGCGAGCGAGAAGGTCCGCTGGCCGTGTCCGCGCCAGGCCTTGCGCAGCCGCAGGAAGACTCCGGGCGCCTCCTCCTCGGACTCGAAGCCGACGAGCAGGACCGCGGGCGCCTTCTCCAGGGATGTGTACGTGACGCCGGTGCCGTCGAGGTCCCGTCCCCGTCCGGCCACCCGGGCCGCCAGGAAGTCGGCCTCCTCGGCGCTGTGCACGCGCGCGCGGAAGTCGATGTCGTTGGTGTCGAGGGCCACGCGGGCGAACTTGCTGTAGGCGTAGGCGTCCTCGACGGTGAGCCGGCCGCCGGTCAGGACACCGGTCCGGCCCCGGGCCGCCAGCAGCCCCCGGGCCGCGGTCTCCAGGGCCTCCGGCCAGGAGGCGGGCTCCAGTTCACCGGAGGCGCCGCGGACCAGGGGCGTCTGCAGCCGGTCGCGCTGCTGCGCGTACCGGAAGCCGAAGCGGCCCTTGTCGCACAGCCACTCCTCGTTGACCTCGGGGTCGGGCGCCGCGAGGCGCCGCATCACCTTGCCGCGCCGGTGGTCGGTGCGCGTCGCGCAGCCGCCCGCGCAGTGTTCGCACACCGAGTGCGAGGAGACGAGGTCGAAGGGGCGGGAACGGAAGCGGTAGGCCGCCGAGGTCAGCGCTCCGACCGGGCAGATCTGGATCGTGTTGCCGGAGAAGTACGACTCGAAGGGGTCACCCTCCCCGGTGCCGACCTGCTGGAGCGCGCCGCGCTCGATCAGCTCGATCATCGGATCGCCCGCGATCTGGTTGCTGAACCGGGTGCAGCGGGCGCACAGGACGCACCGCTCGCGGTCGAGCAGCACCTGCGTGGAGATCGGGACCGGCTTCTCGTAGGTCCGCTTCTTTCCCTCGAAGCGGGATTCGGCGCTGCCGTGCGACATCGCCTGGTTCTGCAGCGGGCACTCGCCGCCCTTGTCGCAGACCGGGCAGTCCAGCGGGTGGTTGATGAGCAGGAGCTCCATCACGCCGTGCTGGGCCTTCTCGGCGACGGGTGAGGTGAGCTGTGTCCGCACCACCATCCCGTCCGTGCACGTGATCGTGCAGGACGCCATGGGCTTGCGCTGTCCCTCGACCTCGACGATGCACTGGCGGCAGGCGCCGGCCGGGTCGAGCAGCGGGTGGTCGCAGAAGCGGGGGATCTCGATGCCCAGCTCTTCCGCGGCGCGGATGACCAGGGTGCCCTTGGGCACGCTGATCTCGGCGCCGTCGATCGTCAGCGAGACGAGATCCTCCGGCGGAACCGCCGCCTCTCCCCCTCCCGAGGGAGCGCTGGTGGTCACCGTCATGCGTTCACCTCCGTGTGCTTGTCCGCCCAGGCCGTCGACCTGGCCGGGTCGAAGGGGCAGCCGCGGCCCGTGATGTGCTGCTCGTACTCCTCACGGAAGTACTTGAGCGAGGAGAAGATCGGCGAGGCGGCACCGTCGCCGAGGGCGCAGAACGACTTGCCGTTGATGTTGTCGGCGATGTCGCCCAGCTTGTCGAGGTCGGACATGACGCCCTTGCCGGCCTCGATGTCGCGCAGCAACTGCACGAGCCAGTAGGTCCCTTCGCGGCACGGGGTGCACTTGCCGCAGGACTCGTGCGCGTAGAACTCGGTCCACCGGGTGACCGCACGGACGACGCAGGTCGTCTCGTCGAAGCACTGGAGCGCCTTGGTGCCGAGCATGGAACCGGCGGCGCCCACGCCTTCGTAGTCGAGCGGGACGTCGAGGTGTTCCTCGGTGAACATGGGGGTCGAGGAGCCGCCCGGCGTCCAGAACTTCAGCCGGTGTCCCGCGCGCATCCCGCCGCTCATGTCGAGGAGCTGGCGGAGCGTGATGCCGAGCGGGGCCTCGTACTGGCCGGGGCTGGTGACGTGGCCGCTGAGCGAGTAGAGCGTGAAGCCCGGGGACTTCTCGCTCCCCATCGACCTGAACCATTCCTTGCCTTTGTGCAGGATTGCGGGAACTGACGCGATCGATTCGACGTTGTTCACGACAGTGGGGCACGCATAGAGCCCTGCGACGGCTGGGAAAGGGGGACGGAGCCGCGGTTGACCACGGCGGCCTTCGAGCGAGTCGAGCAGCGCGGTCTCCTCACCGCAGATGTACGCGCCCGCGCCCGCGTGCACGGTGAGCTGCAGGTCGAGGCCACTGCCCAGGATGTTCTCGCCGAGGTAGCCCGCCTCGTACGCCTCGCGTACGGCTTCGTGCAACCGCCGCAGCACGGGGACCACTTCACCGCGCAGATAGATGAACGCATGCGAAGACCGGATGGCGTAACACGCGATCACGATGCCCTCGATGAGGCTGTGCGGGTTCGCGAAGAGGAGTGGGATGTCCTTGCAGGTCCCCGGCTCCGATTCGTCGGCGTTGACAACTAGATAGTGGGGTTTTCCGTCGCCCTGCGGAATGAACTGCCATTTCATTCCGGTGGGGAATCCCGCGCCGCCCCGGCCGCGCAGACCTGAGTCCTTGACGTACGCGATCAGGTCGTCCGGCGACATGGCCAGGGCCTTGCGCAGTCCCTCGTACCCCTCGTGCCTCCGGTAGACGTCGAGGGTCCAGGACTCCTCCTCGTCCCAGAAGGCCGACAGCACAGGTGCGAGCAGCTTCTCGGGGCTGGTCCCGCCGTCACGCTCGAACGCGCTCGCGCGGGCGGTGCCCCCGTTCTCAGGTGCCAACGTCATCACTCCCCCTCCTCGGCTGTGGGACCCGCCGGGTGCGACGGATCGGAGGCCGACGTGTCCTGCGGCGCGTCGTGCGAGCTGAGGTGCTCGGCCGGCGGCTGGTCCTGCGGAGCGCCTCCGCCGCGCGGATGGACCACGCGTGCGGCGCCACTCTCCCCCTTGGCCAGGCGCAGGCCGATCAGCGAGGCGGGGCCCGCGCCGCCGCTCGCCTCGACGGCACCGGGGCGCTCGTCGGGGAAGCCCGCCAGGATCCGGGCGGTGTCCTTGAAGGTGCAGAGGGGGGCGCCACGGGTGGGCTCGACCACCGCTCCCGCGCGCAGCTCGTCGACGAGGCGCTTCGCGGAGTCCACGGTCTGGTTGTCGAAGAACTCCCAGTTGACCATCACGACGGGTGCGAAGTCGCAGGCCGCGTTGCACTCGATGTGTTCGAGGGTGACCTTGCCGTCACCGGTGGTCTCGCCGTTGCCGACGCCGAGGTGGTCCTGCAGGGCCTCGAAGATGGCGTCGCCGCCCATGACCGCGCACAGGGTGTTGGTGCACACCCCCACCTGGTAGTCACCGCTCGGCTTGCGCCGGTACATCGAGTAGAAGGTCGCGACCGCGGTGACCTCGGCGGTGGTCAGGCTCAGCACGTCCGCGCAGAACTGCATCCCCGTGCGCGTGACATGGCCCTCCTCCGACTGCACGAGGTGCAGCAACGGCAGGAGCGCCGAGCGGGAGTCCGGATAGCGCGCGACGATCTCGCGCGCGTCCGCCTCCAGCCGGGTCCGAACGTCGTCCGGGTAGTCGGGCGCGGGCAGTCGGGGCATGCCCAGGCTGACGCCCTCGGGGGTGGTGGTCACCGGTCGACGCCTCCCATCACGGGGTCGATGGACGCGACGGCGACGATGACGTCGGCGACCTGGCCGCCCTCGCACATCGCCGCCATGGCCTGCAGGTTGGTGAAGGACGGGTCCCGGAAGTGGACCCGGTAGGGCCGGGTGCCTCCGTCGGAGACGGCGTGCACCCCGAGCTCGCCCTTGGGCGACTCGACGGCCGCGTACGCCTGGCCCGGCGGGACGCGGAAGCCCTCGGTCACCAGCTTGAAGTGGTGGATGAGGGCCTCCATGGAGGTGCCCATGATGTTCTTGATGTGGTCCAGGGAGTTGCCCAGACCGTCGGGGCCGAGCGCGAGCTGCGCGGGCCAGGCGATCTTCTTGTCGGCGACCATGACCGGGCCCGGCTGCAGCCGGTCCAGGCACTGTTCGACGATGTGCAGCGACTGGCGCATCTCCTCCAGGCGGATCAGGAAGCGCCCGTAGGAGTCGCAGGTGTCGGCGGTCGGGATCTCGAAGTCGTACGTCTCGTAGCCGCAGTACGGCTGGGACTTGCGCAGGTCGTGCGGCAGGCCGGCCGAGCGCAGGACGGGTCCGGTGGCGCCGAGGGCCATGCAGCCGGCCAGATCGAGGTAGCCGACGTCCTGCATACGGGCCTTGAAGATGGGGTTCCCGGTGGCGAGCTTGTCGTACTCGGGGAGGTTCTTCGTCATCTTCTTCACGAACTCGCGGATCTGGTCCACCGCGCCGGGCGGCAGGTCCTGGGCGAGTCCGCCGGGGCGGATGTACGCGTGGTTCATCCGCAGGCCGGTGATCAGCTCGTAGATGTCGAGGATCAGTTCACGGTCGCGGAAGCCGTAGATCATGATCGTGGTGGCGCCGAGCTCCATGCCGCCGGTGGCGATGCACACCAGGTGGGAGGAGAGCCGGTTCAGCTCCATCAGGAGCACACGGATGATCGAGGCGCGGTCCGGGATCTGGTCCTCGATGCCGAGGAGTTTCTCGACCGCGAGGCAGTACGCCGTCTCGTTGAAGAACGGCGTCAGGTAGTCCATCCGCGTCACGAACGTGGTGCCCTGGGTCCACGTGCGGAATTCGAGGTTCTTCTCGATGCCGGTGTGGAGGTAGCCGATACCGCAGCGGGCCTCGGTGACCGTCTCGCCGTCGATCTCCAGGATGAGCCGGAGCACGCCGTGCGTGGACGGGTGCTGCGGGCCCATGTTGACGATGATGCGTTCGTCGTCGGACTTCGCCGCGGACTGCGCGATCTCGTCCCAGTCGCCGCCGGTGACGGTGTAGACGGTGCCCTCGGTCGTCTCGCGGGCGGATGCGGCAGAAGAAGGGGTCTGCGTGCTCATGAGTACGACCTCCGCTGGTCCGGAGCCGGGATCTGGGCGCCCTTGTACTCGATGGGGATGCCACCGAGGGGATAGTCCTTGCGCTGCGGGTGGCCCTGCCAGTCGTCCGGCATCATGATCCTTGTCAGCGCCGGGTGACCGTCGAAGACCAGGCCGAAGAAGTCGTACGCCTCGCGCTCGTGCCAGTCGTTCGTCGGATAGACGGGGACGAGCGACGGGACGTGCGGGTCGGCGTCGGGGGCACTGACCTCGACGCGGATCAGCCGGTTGTGGGTGATCGAGCGCAGGTGGTAGACGGCGTGCAGCTCGCGGCCCTTGTCGCCGGGGTAGTGCACTCCGCTCACGCCCGTGCACAGTTCGAAGCGGAGGGCCGGGTCGTCACGGAGGGTCTGGGCGACCCTGACCAGGTACTCGCGTTCGATGTGGAAGGTGATCTCGTCGCGGTCGACGATCGTCTTCTCGATCGCGTTCTCGGGGACGAGTCCCTGTTCCTCCAGGGCGCCCTCCAGCTCGTCGGCGACCTCGTCGAACCAGCCGCCGTAGGGACGGGAGGCAGGGCCCGGCAGCCGGACGGAGCGGACCAGGCCGCCGTAGCCGGAGGTGTCGCCCCCGTTGTCGGCGCCGAACATGCCGCGCTGGACGCGGATCTCCTCACCGCCGTCGCCGCGCTGGCCGGGGAGGTTGGACGCGCCGAGGTCCTTCTCCGGGTTCACGCCGTTGCCGGCGCCGTTCGCGTCGCTCACCGCAGCAGGCCCTTCATCTCGATGGTGGGGAGCGCCTTGAGCGCCGCTTCCTCCGCCTCGCGGGCCGCCTCCTCGGCGTTCACGCCGAGCTTCGAGGACTGGATCTTCTGATGGAGCTTGAGGATCGCGTCCATCAGCATCTCGGGCCGCGGCGGGCAGCCGGGCAGATAGATGTCGACCGGAACGATGTGGTCGACCCCCTGCACGATGGCGTAGTTGTTGAACATCCCGCCCGACGAGGCGCAGACGCCCATGGAGATCACCCACTTGGGGTTGGGCATCTGGTCATAGACCTGCCGCAGAACCGGCGCCATCTTCTGGCTGACGCGCCCGGCGACGATCATGAGGTCCGCCTGGCGCGGTGACCCGCGGAAGACCTCCATGCCGAAGCGCGCCAGGTCGTAGCGGCCCGCGCCGGTCGTCATCATCTCGATGGCGCAGCACGCGAGTCCGAACGTGGCGGGGAAGACGGACGCCTTGCGCACCCAGCCCGCGGCCTGCTCGACCGTGGTCAGCAGGAATCCGCTCGGCAGCTTTTCTTCGAGTCCCATGCTTAATGGCCCCTCAGTCCCATTCCAGGCCGCCGCGCCGCCATACGTACGCGTACGCGACGAAGACGGTGAGCACGAAGAGCAGCATCTCCACGAGCCCGAAAACACCCAGGGCGTCGAAGGTGACGGCCCAGGGGTAGAGGAAGACGATCTCGATGTCGAAGACGATGAAGAGCATCGCCGTCAGGTAGTACTTGATCGGGAAGCGCCCGCCGCCGGCCGGCGTGGGGGTCGGCTCGATACCGCACTCGTAAGCCTCGAGCTTGGCCCGGTTGTATCGCTTTGGACCGATAAGCGTGGCCATGACCACGGAGAAGATCGCAAAGCCTGCCCCGAGGGCTCCCAGTACGAGGATCGGCGCATACGCGTTCACGCTCCTCGCTCCTCTCAGTCGGCACTGACTGCTGGCGGTTGCGTCGGGCCGGTATCGCCGCCCACGCGTCCCGCGAACCCCGTGCGTCCCGACGAAGATCGCGTACATGTGAAGCAGGTCACAAGCCCAACTGCCACGCATCCTATGCCCGCCGGTCTGTGATCTGCGACACGGGGTATTGCACTAGCTTTGTGATCTCCACCACCTGACGAACGATCATGAAGTCGGATGAGCGGTGATCTTCACACGCGAAGCGTCCGCACGGTCACCAGAGGTGACATTTCCGCAAGTCACCCCAGGTCCGAGGTGACGTCTCCATATCAAGAGACTTCCTCCGCATGCAAATTGGCGATGGACGGGAAGGCTTGATAGAGGAGCTCGTTCACACGTCGGAGGGAGGCGTGTGGACGGATGTGGACGACCTTCGCGCGTGCACGCGTTCACGAGCGGCCGGCGTTCGCGATCCACGCGCGGGGCGTCGGGGATCTACGCGCGGGGCATTCGGGATCTACGCGCGGGGCACGCCGCTCCTGAGACGCCCCTGTGACCTGTGACACATCTGTCTATGCGCCAGATAAGCGGGGCTTGGCCACCGGCCGCAACCAGTGGTAGGCGCAGGGCAATTCGGGCGAATCACAGAAACAGCATGATCACAGGCTTGATCATCCCTGTCCGCAATGCCCGTTACGGCGTCAATAAGGAGTGACGCGCACCGGATTCGGCCGCGGATTGAACAACTGTGGCGCACCACACGTTTCTTGAAGGTATGAGGGAGCCCCTGATACCGGTTGTACCCATGTCCCACACCGCTCACATACGTAGCCACCGGAAGCCCCGCCGCAACGCGTCGACGCTCGCGATGCGCGCCGGAGTTGCCGGTGGCGTTCTCAGCACCCTGGCCGTAGCCGGTGCGGCCGGTTCTGCGAGCGCGGCCGAGCCCGTGACGCAGACCCTTGAACTGCCGACCCTGACGGCCGACCTCGCGACCCAGGTCGCCCAGTCCGCGGACGCCACCCAGCAGGCCGCGGCGAACTACGAGTTGCAGGCCGAGCGCGACGCGGCCGCCGCAAAGGCCGCGAAGCAGGCCAAGGCGGACCTCGCCGACGCCAAGAAGAAGGCGGAGGCCAAGAAGAAGGCCGAGGCCGCGCGCAAGGCCGCCGCCGAACAGGCGGCCTCGCGTTCCGCCGCGCGGACCACCCTGTCCGCCTCGGCCTCCACCTCCACGGCCTCGACCGTCTCGGCGCCGGCCAGCGGCAGCGTCGCGACCGTCATCGCCTTCCTCAAGGCGCAGGTCGGTGACGCCTACGTGATGGGCGGGACGGGCCCCAACGCCTGGGACTGCTCCGGTCTGGTGCAGGCCGCGTTCAAGCAGGTCGGTGTCGACCTGCCGCGCGTCTCGCAGGACCAGTCGACGTCCGGTACGCCGGTCTCGCTGTCCAACGTCCAGGTCGGCGACATCCTCTACTGGGGTTCGGCCGGTTCGGCCTACCACGTGGGCGTGTACATCGGTAACGGGCAGTACCTGGACGCCGCCAACCCCTCCAAGGGCGTGGTCATCCAGAACCTTTCGGGCTACCCGGCCACCGGCGCGGTCCGCGTTCTCTGAGCCGCACCCGCCCGCGAAGTCCTACGGCTTGAGGGCCGCCGCCTGAGGGCGGCGGCCCCCGTCGTCGTGTCCGCGGGAGTGCCCTCGGGCCCGTTCGGGCCTCAGAAGGCCTCAGAAGGCCTCGGAGAGGCCTCACAGGGGCTTCACAGCGGCGGGTCCACGGCAGCCGTTCACGGTGACGGGAAGAGCCTGCCGACGGCGGCCGTCGTCCGCTGGCCACCGCGGAGCGCCTCCGCGGCCCTCGCGGGATGCGCCCTGCCACCGGGCGGACGGCGGCGCGCCCGGCGCCCTTTCAGATCGCGGAGCCCCCGTGCCCCGGTCCCCCGTGCTCCCCGGTCCCCCTGCTTCCCGATCCCCCGTGCCTCCGTATCCCGGCGGGCCCGGACACACCTTCAGGGCCAACGCGCGGCCGCGCACCCGGTCCCCCGCCGGCCCCGCACCCGTGGAACCGCCCCGGCGTCCCCCGTCGCGCCGGTCCCGCGGCTCGAAGAGCGCCGCGGGACCCGCGGACCCGGCCTCAGGCCTTCGGGGCCACCTTCGACAGGCCGTTGATGATCCGGTCCATCGCGTCGCCGCCGGTCGGGTCCGTCAGGTTCGCCAGCATCTTGAGGGTGAACTTCATCAGCAGGGGATGGGTCAGACCGCGCTGCGTCGCGATCTTCATGACCTTCGGGTTGCCGATCAGCTTCACGAACGCGCGGCCGAGCGTGTAATAGCCGCCGTAGGTGTCCTTGAGGACGCGGGGGTAGCGCTGGAGGGCCAGCTCGCGCTGCGAGGGGGTCGAGCGGGCGTGGGCCTGGACGATGACGTCCGCGGCGATCTGCCCGGACTCCATGGCATACGCGATGCCCTCGCCGTTGAAGGGGTTCACCAGACCGCCGGCGTCGCCGACCAGCAACAACCCCTTCGTGTAGTGCGGCTGGCGGTTGAAGGCCATCGGGAGGGCCGCGCCGCGGATCGGGCCGGTCATGTTCTCGGGGGTGTAGCCCCAGTCCTCCGGCATCGAGGCGCACCAGGCCTTCAGGACCTCGCGCCAGTCCAGCTCCTTGAAGGAGTCGGAGGTGTTGAGCACACCGAGGCCGACGTTGGACGTCCCGTCGCCCATGCCGAAGATCCAGCCGTAGCCGGGCAGCAGACGGTCCTCGGGGCCCCGGCGGTCCCACAGTTCCAGCCAGGACTCCAGGTAGTCGTCCTCGTGGCGCGGCGAGGTGAAGTACGTACGGACCGCGACGCCCATCGGGCGGTCCTCGCGGCGGTGCAGACCCATCGCCAGCGAGAGACGGGTGGAGTTGCCGTCGGCCGCGACGACCAGCGGAGCGTGGAAGGTGACTTCCCGCTTCTCCCCCGAGTCCCCGAGCTTGGCGTGCACGCCCGTGATGCGGCCCGTGCGGTCGTCGATGATCGGGGCACCGACGTTGCAGCGCTCGAACAGCCGCGCGCCCGCCTTCTGCGCCTGCCGTGCCAGCTGCTCGTCGAAGTCGTCGCGCTTGCGGACGAGTCCGTAGTCCGGGTACGAGGCGAGATCCGGCCAGTCGAGCTGGAGGCGGACACCGCCACCGATGATGCGCAGTCCCTTGTTCCGGAGCCAGCCGGCCTCTTCGGAGATGTCGATGCCCATCGACACGAGCTGCTTGGTCGCGCGCGGGGTCAGCCCGTCACCGCAGACCTTCTCCCGGGGAAAGGCGGTCTTCTCCAGGAGCAGGACGTCGAGACCGGCCTTCGCCAGGTAGTAGGCGGTCGTGGAACCGGCTGGCCCAGCCCCGACGACGATCACATCTGCGGTGTTTTCGGAGAGGGGTTGGGGCTCGGTCACGGCGGGGTCTCCCCAAGACTCGAAATCTGCGTGCTGACGGGCACTGGACATGGGCAGTCTATGCAGCGGTACTGATGACCTGGCTGAAGGGCTGCCCCCGTGAACCGAGCTCTCCCCGACGTCCGACTCCGCGTTCCCACCGACGAGGACGCGTTCGCCTGGCACCGGATCTTCGCCGACCCGGAGGTCATGGCGTTCCACGGCGGCCGGGCGGCCGAGTTGTCCGTGTACGAGGAGCTCACCGCGCGGCAGCGGCGGCACGACGCGGAGCTCGGGTTCTGCCTGTGGACGATGGTGGACCCGGAGGGCGAGGTGCTCGGTTTCACGGGCGCGCAGCCGTGGCCGGGCGAGTGGGGGCCCCGGGGTGAGATCGAGATCGGCTGGCGGCTCGGACGCGCGCACTGGGGCAAGGGCTACGTCACCGCGGCCGCGCTGACCACCCTGGAGCGGGTGCGGGCGGCCGGCGTCGCCCGGGTCGTGGCCATGGTCAGACCCGCCAACGAACGCTCCATCGCCGTCACCCGGCGCGTGGGCATGGAACTGTCCGAGGTCTTCGCCTATCCCCGGCCGGAGGACGCCGCGCACTGCTACCGGCTCACCCTCTGACGGCCCGCGCGGCAGCCGTCGACGCCTTCCGCGGGGGACCGGCCGGGGCTTACCCTGCCGGTACCGCTGGGGGTGACGTCCGTGCGCCTGACACCCGAGACACCCGAAGTGCGCGTACCGCGGCTCGTCGGCCTGATGGCCGTGGACGCGCGGGAGAGGGCCGAGGCGCGCGGTGTGCTGCTCGCCGCGCCCGACCGGCCCGACTTCGCTCTCACCGTCGTCGACTACGTCGTACGCCAGTACCCGCCGCCCGGTTCCGGGATCCCCCGCGGTGCCGTGGTCACCGTGTGGTTCGACCCCGGTGACGCGGAGGGGGGCTCCGGGGTGCGTGAACCGCGGCTGCCGCTCCCGCCGCCGGGAGGGCTGCGCCGGGAGCTCGAAGAGCCGGGCGACCCGTTCGAGGCGCTGAGAACCGTCAGGCCTTGAAGCCCCGGTGCAGGGCGACCACGCCACCCGTGAGGTTCCGCCACGCCGGCTTCGACCAGCCGGCCTTGCGCAGCCGCTCGGCCAGCGCGGGCTGGTCTGGCCACTCCCGGATGGACTCGGCGAGGTACACGTAAGCGTCGGGGTTGGACGACACCGCGCGGGCGACCGGCGGCAGCGCCCGCATCAGGTACTCGGTGTACACCGTGCGGAAGGGCGCCCAGGTCGGGTGCGAGAACTCGCAGATCACGACCCGGCCGCCGGGCTTGGTCACCCGGTACAGCTCGCTCAGCGCCGTGTCGGTGTCCTGGACGTTGCGCAGACCGAAGGAGATCGTCACCGCGTCGAAGGTGTCGTCCTTGAAGGGCAGCTTCGTCGCGTCACCGGCGGTCAGCGGCAGCCAGGGGTGGTTCTTCTTGCCGACCCGGAGCATGCCGAGGGAGAAGTCGCACGGGACGACGTACGCGCCGGTGCGGGCGAAGGGGAGCGACGAGGTCGCGGTGCCGGCCGCCAGGTCCAGGATCTTCTGCGCGGGGCGCGCGTCGACCGCCTTCGCGACCTCTCTGCGCCACACCCGGTCCTGACCGAGCGACAGCAGGTCGTTCGTCAGGTCGTACCGTTCCGCCACGTCGTCGAACATCGAGGCGACTTCGTGCGGCTGCTTGTCCAGGGATGCGCGGGTCACGGCCCCATTGTGGCAGCACGGCACGGGCGGTTCTCCGGCACCCGGCCCGTACGCGGCTCCGGTACCGCCACTCAGGCGAACGCCCCGGCCTCTTCCGGGCGGCCGGGCGACAGAGTTCGGGAGCGTGTGTGTAGGCGTTCGCGGGCCGGGCCGGGGACATCTGCCTGATCAGCGGCCGCGGTACACCAGCCGGCCGCCGATCACGGTCGCCACGCAGGTCCCCGCGCCGCGCCGGACCAGTTCGGCGCGGTCCGCCACGTCGAAGACCGCGAACCGGGCGGGACCGCCCGGCGCCAGCGCCGGCAGCAGGATCAGCGGGGCCGGGGACAGCGCCGCCGGGCCCGGGAGACGGTCCGGCCGCCGTCCCACCGCGAGGCCCGCCCTGCGCACCGCGTCGACCACGGGCCGTGACCGCAACTCCCCGGCCACCGCGACCGTGCCGTGCGCCAGCATCCGCTGGACCCCGCGCCGCGCGCTCGCGCCGAGGCGTGCCGGGTCCGCGCGGAAGATCCGCAGGGCCCGCTCACCGCCGATGGGTTCGGTACCGAAGCCGTCGGCCTCGCGCGGATCGGGGTGGTACGTGGCTTCCAGGAGCTCGGGGCCGTACGGGTTCAGCAGTCCCGGTGTCAGGATGCCGGGCCAGCGCCGTACCTTCGCGTCCGGGTGGGCGGCGGCCAGTTCCTCGTACGGGCCGACTGCGGACACGGCGGCCCCGTCGACCAGGACCGAGGTCCCGGGCGACCGCTCGGCGGTGTGGATCGTCAGCATGGGGAGGTCAGTTGGCGGCCAGAAGCTTCAGCTCGGGGTGGGCGGTGCCGCCCGCGATCGCGGTGGACGAGATGTGCGACATGACCCGCTCGTCGACCGGGTCGTCCGCCGGGTCGTCGTGCACGACGATGTGCTCGTAGGTCGTGGTCCGCTGGGCGGGCACGCGCCCGGCCTTGCGGATCAGGTCGATGATCTCCATACGGTTGGAACGGTGCTTGGCGCCCGCCGAGGAGACGACGTTCTCCTCCAGCATGATCGAGCCGAGGTCGTCCGCGCCGTAGTGCAGCGAGAGCTGGCCGACCTCCTTGCCGGTGGTCAGCCAGGAGCCCTGGATGTGGGCCACGTTGTCGAGGAAGAGCCGGGCGATCGCGATCATGCGCAGGTACTCGAAGAGCGTGGCCTGCGTGCGGCCCTTGAGGTGGTTGTTCTCGGGCTGGTAGGTGTACGGGATGAAGGCGCGGAAACCGCCGGTGCGGTCCTGCACGTCGCGGATCATCCGCAGGTGCTCGATGCGCTCGGCGTTGGTCTCGCCGGTGCCCATGAGCATGGTGGAGGTGGATTCGACGCCCAGGCCGTGCGCGATCTCCATGATCTCCAGCCAGCGTTCGCCGGACTCCTTGAGCGGGGCGATGGCCTTGCGCGGGCGGGCGGGCAGCAGTTCGGCGCCGGCGCCCGCGAAGGAGTCCAGGCCCGCGGTGTGGATGCGGGTGATGGCCTCCTCCACGCCGACCTTGGAGATCCGGGCCATGTGCTCGACCTCGGAGGCGCCCAGCGAGTGGATGACCAGCTGGGGGAAGTTCTCCTTGATCGCGGAGAAGTGCTCCTCGTAGTACTCGACGCCGTAGTCGGGGTGGTGGCCGCCCTGGAACATGATCTGGGTGCCGCCGAGTTCGACGGTCTCCGCGCAGCGGCGCAGGATGTCGTCGAGGTCGCGGCTCCAGCCCTTGGCGGTGTCCTTCGGCGCGGCGTAGAAGGCGCAGAACTTGCACGCCGTGACGCACACGTTGGTGTAGTTGATGTTCCGCTCGATGATGTACGTCGCGATGTGCCCGGTACCGGCGTACCTGCGGCGGCGTACGGCGTCGGCGGCGGCGCCCAGCGCGTGCAGCGGAGCGTCACGGTAGAGGTCGAGGGCCTCTTCCGGGGTGATGCGCCCGCCCTCGGCGGCACGGTCGAGGACGGACTGAAGGTCGGCCTTCTCGGTCACCGGGAACGTCCCTTTCATAAGGGTGTGGACGGACCCGGCCAGCCTACGCCAGCCCCACCAGGACCCCGACGTCAGGCCGCGTACGCCCCCATCAGCAGCCCGACGTACGCCCCGGCGATCAGGAACGGACCGAACGGGATCGACGTCCTGCGCCCGGCCCGGCGCGCGAGCACCAGCCCCAGTCCGAACAGACCGCCGAACAGGAACCCGGCGAAGGTGCCGAGGACGACGGTCCCCCAGCCGTACCAGCCGAGCACCGCCCCGAGTCCGGGCGCGAGCTTCACGTCCCCGAACCCCATGCCGTTCGGATTGACGAGGAAGAGGAGGAAGTAGGCGCCGCCGAGCGCGAGGGCCCCGAACAGCGCGGTGGACCAGGTCCCGGCGTGCTCGGGCAGCACACCGGCCGCGCCCAGCAGCGCGAGCGCGAGGCCCGCGAGCGGGAGGGTGAGCACGTCCGGCAGCCGCTGCACCCTGAAGTCCACGACCGCGAGCAGCACGCCGAGCGGCGCGAGCAGCAGCCAGGCGGCGAGCTCGGGACGGGTTCCGGTGGCTAGGGCGAGACCGGCGCAGACGAGGGCGGTGGCGAGCGCCACGAGGGGCGTGCGCGGTCCGTACGACGTCCTGGCGGCGAGCCGGGCCGGGTGTCCCGCGGCGCCGGACACCGCCGGCACCGGACGGCCGGCGCACTCGGCGCAGCGGGCGAGCCCGAGCCAGCCGCCGGCGGCGCCGGTGAGGACGTGCCCGCCGGGACACCGGTCCCGCCACGGTTCGTCCGGCTCGACCGAGAAGCGGTGGGCGGCCCGTGGCACGAGCGCACCCGCCGCCGCGCCCCAGGCGGCGGCGCCCGCGGTCAGCCAGAGAACGGGGTCCACGCCCACACCCTACGCAGCGGGCAGCCGTCCGGGCAGGGCCCGCCGCCCCGGACCCGCCGGTCCCGTTCGGCGCTCTTGAGCCGTGCGCGTCCGGCTCAGTGCGTCTGTTTCGACAGCCGGGCCACCGGGTCGCCCGCGTCGGGGTTGTCGGTCTCGTACTTGAGCTCGCCCCCGGCCGGGGTCAGCCGCACCTCGTGACTGCCCGTCGTGCAGGTGCCGGGGTTGGACTTCCTGGCGACGCTCGTCGCGGTGAGCCGTCCGTCCGTGACCTTCTTCAGGACGAGGTCGTCCTCGCAGACGCCCCCGATCAGGTCGGTCGAGCGGAAGGTGCCCAGATCCTTGCCCACGGCGGCCCGGTGCAGGGTGAGGCGGAAGGTGCCCGCGGGCAGTTTCCCGTCCAGCGCGTAGGCGTCGCCCTCCCAGGTGCCGAGGTACTTCGCGGGCACCGCGCCGAGCCCGGTGTCCGCCGTACCGGACGGGGGCGGGGACGCCGCGGGACGGCTCGCCGCCGAGTCCGAGCCGCTGGAGTCCGACGAGTGAGCGCCGCCCGGCAGCAGGTCGAAGAGGAAGGCGGAGCCCACCGTCACCGCCGCGAGCGCTCCGGCGACGGCCAGGGCGACCGTGCAACTGACCCTGCGGCCACGGCCGTCCGTACCCGGGACCGAGGTCGTGGCCAGGCTCACGGAGACCTTGCCGGTGCCGTGGCCGGGGTGGGCGGGAGGGCCGTCGCGGAGCTCGGCCGCGTCCCGCGGCTGGCGCTGGTCCGGCACGTGCGTGGGGTGCGCGGGCGTGGGGTGCGCGGGGTACGGCGGCATCGCGGGCGGCGGTCCGAAGACCCCGCCGGCCGCGGGGGTCCCGGCGCCGGGGGTTCCTGCTTCCGGTGTGCCGGTGCCCGCGTCCGTGCCCCGCCCGTCGAACCCCACCGGACCCGACCCCGGCGGCGCGGTCTGGGCCGCCTCCAGGTTCAGCAGCTGGACCGCGCCGCGGCTGACCTGTTCGACCAGCCGGCCCGGCAGCCATCCGGCCGCCACCGAACGGGCCGCTCCGTCGGGGGCCAGCCGGGCCGCCACCTCGGCGGGGGCCGGCCGCCCGTCCGGGTTCTTCGCCAGACAGGCCGCCGCCAGTTCCCGCAGGTCGCCCTCCAGGGAGCCGAGCCGGGGTTCCTCGTGCACCACCTTGTAGAGGAGGGCGGCGGAGGAGTCGCCGGGAAAGGGGGACTCGCCCGTCGCCGCGTACACCAGGACCGCGCCGAGCGAGAAGACGTCGGCCGCCCCCGTGACCGCCTTGCCGAGGATCTGTTCCGGCGACATGTAGCCGGGGGAGCCGACGGAGACGCCCGTCGAGGTCAGCGAGGCCGTGCCGTCGGTCGCGCGGGCGATGCCGAAGTCGATGAGGAGGGGGCCGTCGAGGGTCAGCAGGACGTTGGACGGCTTGACGTCGCGGTGGACGAGACCGAGCACGTGGACCGCGCCGAGCGCCTCGGCGAGGCCCGCGCCCAGGACCCGTACGGACGGGACCGGCAGCGGGCCGGTGTCCGCGACGGCGGCCGCGACGGAGGGACCGGCCGCGTACCCGGTCGCCACCCAGGGCACCGGCGCCTCCGGGTCCGCGTCCAGGACGGGGGCCGTCCACGCGCCGCCCACCCGGCGCGCGGCCTCCACCTCGCGGCGGAAGCGGGCGCGGAACTCCTCGTCCAGCGCGAAATGCGGGTGCACGATCTTGACCGCGACCGTACGCCCGCCCGCGCTGCGGCCCAGGTACACGCGCCCCATGCCGCCGGAGCCGAGCCGGCCGAGCAGCCGGTAGGGCCCCACGACCGTGGGTTCGTCGACTCCGAGCGGCTGCATGACACTCACAGCTCATCCCTCCCCCGTACGCACTGGACGCACTGCCCAGCAGGGTAGTTCCGTACGCCTCCGAGCGCCCCGGGCCCCAGGGCTTCGGGTCCCCGCTCCCCGGGAGACCAGGGAACCTGGGAACCAGGGAACGAGGACCCGGTGCTTCAGGGCTTCAGCAGTTCCACCCGTACGTCCGCCGGGAACCCGGTGGTGGAGCCGACCCGCCGCGCGAACTCCCGCACGGCCTCCAGCTGCGGGGCCCCGAAGCGGAAGTCGAGCGTGGTGAAGTACTGCTCCAGCACCCGCTCGTCGAAGGCCTCCCAGCGGGCCGCCTGTTCGGCGACCTTGGAGACCTCGTCGAGGGAGAGGTCCCGGGAGGAGAGGAACGCCTCGTGCACCTTGCGGGTGACGAGCGGCTCGCGCTCCAGGTAGTCGCGTCGCGCGGCCCAGACGGCGAAGACGAACGGGAGCCCCGTCCATTCCTTCCACAGGGTGCCGAGGTCGTGCACCTGCAGGCCGAACTTCGGCCCGTCGAGCAGGTTGGCCCGCAGCGCCGCGTCCCCGATGAGCACGGCGGCGTCGGCCTCCTGCATCATCAGGCTCAGGTCGGGCGGGCACGTGTAGTAGGACGGCCGGACCCCCACGCTCTCGGCCAGCAGCAGCTGCGCCAGGCGTACCGACGTGCGGGAGGTCGAGCCGAGGGCGACCCTGGCGCCGTCCAGCCGGTCCAGCGGGACCTGCGAGACGATCACGCAGGACATCACCGGGCCGTCGCAGCCGACCGCGATGTCGGGGAAGGCCACCAGCTCGTCGGCGTGCTTGAGGAACTCGACGAGCGTGATGGGCCCGATGTCGAGATCGCCCTGCACCAGTTTCTCGCTGAGCTTCTCGGGGGTGTCCTTGGTGAGCTCGAAGTCGAGGAGCGTTCCCGTTCTCGCGAGCCCCCAGTAGAGGGGCAGGCAGTTGAGGAACTGGATGTGGCCGACGCGCGGCCGGGTGCGAGAATTGTCCACATCGCGAGGCTAGACCCCATGCGGTACGGTGCAGTCCTCAGGGTCCCCGGGAAGCCCGAGCGGGCTTCCGGACCCTCTGCGGCCACCCTTCCTTCGGTGGGCCGACATCACGATGTCAACGTAAACGCCGGACCGGTCAGACGTCCGGGTGACGTGATCTTTCCCCCTATTGCTTTCGGCTGCCCGCGTGCTAGGCTCGCCGCAAGTTGCAGTTTGGTTTCCCTTGCAGTACAGAGCCTGCGGAGCATGTGACCGCGGGCTCTCGTCGTTTTCAGACGTATGCAGTTGTTTACACAATCGCAGGTTCTGGAGCAGGGCAACCCTTTGGGCCCAAGGAGGGCTTATGGCTACCGGAACCGTGAAGTGGTTCAACGCCGAAAAGGGCTTTGGTTTCATCGCCCAGGAAGGCGGCGGCCCGGACGTCTTCGTCCACTACTCCGCGATCAACGCGAGCGGTTTCCGCTCTCTCGAAGAGAACCAGGCGGTTTCCTTCGACGTCACGCAGGGTCCGAAGGGCCCGCAGGCGGAGAACGTCACCCCGCTCTAAGCCTTCGGCTCCATGAGCCCAATGCTTTGATCCGGAACGGATAGCAGTACCCAAGGAGCCCCGCGCCAGCCGGTCGCGGGGCTCCTGCCTTTCCCGGCTCAGGGATTCAGGTACAGGCTCTCGATCTCCTTGCCGAAGTCACGTTCGATCGCCGACCTCTTGAGCTTCAGGGTGGGCGTCACATGGCCGGCCTCCTCCGTGAAGTCCACCGGAAGGACGGCGAAGCGGCGGATCGACTCGGGGCGCGAGACGAGCTTGTTGGCCTCGTCGATCGCGCGCTGGACGATGACGTTCAACTCGGGGTCGTCGACGAGGAGCTCCGGCGGCACGGGATGCTTGCCGATCATCTGACGCCAGTGGGTGATGCCGTCGAGGTCGAGGGTGACGAGCGCGGTGACGTACGGCCGGCGGTCGCCGAGGACGATGCACTGGGAGATCAGCGGGTGTGAGCGGAGCCAGTTCTCCAGGGGCGCGGGGGCCACGCTCTTGCCGCCCGCGGTGATCAGGATCTCCTTCTTGCGGCCGGTGATGGAGAGATAGCCGCCGTCGTCCAGCTCACCGATGTCGCCGGTGGCGAACCAGCCGTCGGGAGCCGCGTCGACCACTCCGCCCGCGTGCGGGTCCCAGTAACCCCGGAAGATCTGTCCGCCGCTCAGCAGGACCTCACCGTCCCCCGCGATCCGCACCCGGGTGCCCGGCAGCGGCCAGCCCACCGTCCCCAGCCGGGGCTTGAGCGGGGGCGTGACCGTGGCGGCCGCGGTGGCCTCCGTCAGTCCGTACCCCTCGTAGATCTCGATGCCGGCGCCCGCGTAGAACGCGGCGAGGCGCCGGCCCAGCGGGGAGCCGCCGCAGATCGCGTAGCGGACCCGGCCGCCGAGCGCGTTGCGGATGCGCCGGTAGACCAGCGGATCGTAGAGGGCACGGGCCGCCCGCAGGGAGCGGGACGGGCCCGGGCCGGTGCCGTGCTGCCGGGCCTCGACCGCCTCGCCGTAGCCGCACGCGATGCGCGCCGCCCGGTCGAAGGACGCGCCGCGGCCCATCTTCTCGGCCGTCGCCCGGCCGGTGTTGAACACCTTCTCCAGGACGTACGGGATGGCCAGCAGGAACGTGGGCCGGAAGCTCGCGAGGTCGGCGAGCAGGTCCTCGGTGCTCAGGCTCGGCGCGTGCCCGAGCCGTACCCGGGCGCGCAGACAGGCCACCGCGACCATCCGTCCGAAGACGTGCGAGAGCGGAAGGAACAGGAGCATGGACGCGGCGTCCGAGGTCTTGCTCCGGAAGATCGGGTAGAGCAGCTCGACCGCGTTGTCGATCTCGGCGAAGAAATTGCCGTGGGTGAGCGCGCAGCCCTTGGGGCGGCCGGTCGTGCCCGAGGTGTAGATGAGCGTGGCGAGCGTGTCGGGGCCCAGCACGCCACGGCGTACGGCGACCTCCTGGTCCGGCACGTCCCGGCCCCGCTCGGCCAGCCGTTCCAGGTGCCCCTTGTCGAAGACCCACATGTGCCGCAGGTCGGGGATCCGGTCGCGCTCCGGGCCGAGCGCGGACGCCTGGGCCATGGTCTCGGTGGCGAGGGCGACGGCTCCCGAGTCCTGGAGGATCCAGCGGACCTGGAACACGGAGGAGGTCGGGTAGACGGGCACGGTGACGAGCCCGGCGGCCCAGGCGGCGAAGTCGAGCAGCGTCCACTCGTACGTCGTGCGGGCCATGATCGCGATGCGGTCGCCCGGGGCCAGACCCTCGGCTATCAGCCCCTTCGCGACCGCGAGGACCTGGGCGGCGAACTCGGCCGCCGTGACGTCCTGCCAGCCGCCGTCGGGGTCCTTGCGGCTGAGGACCGGGGCCCCGGGTGCCTCGGCGGCGTTGTCGAACGGGATGTCGGCGAGGGAGCCGTGGGTCACCGGGGCGACCAGGGACGGCACGGACACCTCGCGCACGACGCCGTCCAACCGCCTGATCTCGGGCTCCACGAGGGAGGGCGGGGAGTGGTACGACGGGCTGGGCACGGGGCGACTCCTTCGTCTGCCGGGACTGTTCTGCCGGGGCCGTTCGGCCGGGCCGTTCCGCTGGGGCCGGGGCGGTGTGAGGGTGTCGATGCCTCATACGGGCCTGGGGGGCGGGGGGTTCACAAGGGGGTGAACCCGGGGGGTGTACGGGCCGGGTGAGCGGGATCGTACGGGGCCGGGGTGTGGGGTTTGTGGGTGTTTGGGGCGGGCGCGGTGCGAGTTACCCGAGGTAGCCCTTTTCTTCGCCCCCGCCGCCCCTACCCGTCCCGTCCCCGGAGCCGCGCCCCGGAGCCCGCCCGGGGGCCGCGCCCCCGGACCCCCTGCGGGGCTCCGCCCCCGCGCCCCGCCAAGGGGCTGCCGCCCCCTGGACCCCCGCATCACCCGAAGGGCTCGTCCTCAAACGCCGGACGGGCTGAAGATGCGTGCCTGCGCTTCACCACTCCAGAAGCCCGCCCCCGAACACCGGACGGGCTGCATGCAAGCGCCGGGCGGGCTGAATGGTGGCCGGGGGTACATGTCCGTCCTCTCGCGTCCTCGGCTTACCGCAGGTAACTTACTCTGAGGTAAATTCGAGCCCCGCTGGGAGTTGGACCGTGGCCGACCGCCATGAGCTCTTCGTGACCGACCGTCCGTTCCCCGATACGGGGACCCTCACGCTCGCCGCTCCCCCGGCGCTCACCCCTCACCTGCTGCGCGGTGCGCTCCGCTCGCCCTTCAAGCGGCCCCGTCCGGACGCCTCGGTTCCGCCGGGGCGGCTCGTCGTCCGGGATCTCCGCGTCGACCTCGCCCGCCTGGCCGCCTACGAACGCGTCTGCGGCTTCGCCACCGGATCGGACGCGGTGCCGGTCACCTACCCGCACGTGCTCGGCTTCCCGCTCGCCATGCGGGTCATGGCGAGCCGCCCGTTCCCGCTGCCGCTGCTCGGGCTGGTGCACACCTCCCTCGAAATCAGGCAGTGGCGCGCGCCGGCCGCCACCGGAACGTACGGACTCTCCGTGTACGTCGAGGGACTGGCCCCGCACCGCCGTGGGACCGAGGCGCGGATCGTGACCGAGATGCGGGACGCCGGTGAACTCGTGTGGGCGTCGCGCAGCACCTATCTGGCACGGCACCGGACGGACGCGGGCACCCTTCCGGCATCCCCGGAGCCGGCGCCGCCCGGGAGCGCGGACGCGGCGGCACCTCCGCTGACCGCCCGTGCCGAGTGGCGTCTCGGCGCCGACGTGGGGCGTCGCTACGGTGCCGTGTCGGGGGACCGCAACCCCATCCACCTGCACCCGCTCACCGCCCGCCTCTTCGGCTTCCCCCGGGCGGTCGCGCACGGCATGTGGTCCGTCGCCCGCTGCCTCGCGCAACAGGGGCCGCTGGGACCGGTCCAGGTGCGCGCGGACTTCAAGGCCCCCGTCCCCCTGCCGGGCACCGTCGTCTACGCCGCCGACGGCCCGGCGTTCGCGCTCCGCGCCCCGGCGGACGCCGGGGAGACGGGCCGTCCGCATCTCACCGGGGAGGTGCGCCGCCGGCCGGGAACGGGGGCGGGTCCGGTCTAGGCCGGCTCCGGCCGGGGGCCGGGGCCTGCCTGGGCGTCGGCCGGGAGCGGCGGCGGGGGCGACCAGGGGCGGTTCTCCATGAGGCCGCCGAGGCCCGCCCAGGCGAAGTTCATCAGGGTCGCCGCGGCCTGCCGCGCGGAGACGCCCGGCGTGGCGTTGGCCCAGGCCGCCAGGGACTCGGCGGCGCCGACGAGGGCCTCGGCGAGCCCGGCGACCTCGTGCTCGGGAAGGGACGGGTCGCGGTGCGCCTCGCGCGCGGCGACGACGATCAGCCGGGTGACGAACGCGACGAGTTCCTCGCGCATCGCGGCGACCTCGGAGGTGAACGGCTCTCCGTGCGTGCGCGCCTGACGGTGCAGCACCGACCAGCCGTCGGGGTTGCGCGCCGTATGGGTGAAGAACGCCCGCAGGCCTTCCCAGAGTTGGCGGTCGGCGGGCAGCCCCGGCACGACACCCGCGCGCACCGCGGCGGTCAGAGCCACGGCCTCACGCCGGATGCAGGCGGTGAACAGGTCTTCCTTGGAGTTCAGGTACAGGTAGACCAACGGCTTGGACACGCCCGCCAGTTCGGCGATCTCGTCCATCGACGCGGACCGGTAGCCCCGCCGGCCGAAGGTCCGCACCGCGGCGTCGAGCATCTGCTGCTCACGCACCGCACGCGGCATCCGCTTGTTCTTCACAGCACCCATACGGGCAAGCGTACGATCGGCCGCCGCCGCACCCGCACCGGGAAAACGCGGGGCCGGGGCCGTACGGCCGGTGGCGCGGAGGTGTCAGGAGGGCCGGCCCTGCGCGCCGCGGGCGGCGTCGTCGGCGTGGTCCTCCTGGCGGCGGTTCTCCTCCAGGTTGGCCCTCGCCCGGTCCACGCGGGCGACGACCTGGGCGGAGGCCCGGTCCCGCTCCTTGCGCAGCACGACGAAGCTGATCGGCGCGGAGATCACCAGCGCGAGCAGGACCACCCACATGTAGTTGGAGTCGCCCAGACCGCGCGGAGCGATGCCCGAGTAGACGAGGCCCCAGACGACCACGAGGCAGCCTGCGAAGATACCGAGGCGCATCAGTGTGTAGCGGCCCATGTCAATCCACTCTTCCGTTCCGAATCCGTTTCGAACGTTCCCAAAGGGCACCGTCCAGTGAAGCACGCCGGGAGCGCGGATCACTCAGGGGGTCCTCACTCCCCGCGCGGCAGAGGCAGCAGCATGACGATGTCGTCCCGGTCGTCGCCCGGCGCGACCCGTATCGCGTCGGGCACCCGGCCGACCTCCTTGTAGCCGCAGGAGGCGTAGAAGCGCTCCAGTCCCTCCCCGCCCCGGCAGGTGAGCCGGAGCGCGTCGAGGCCGAGGTCGCGGGCGTACCGCTCGGCCTCGTGGAGCAGTTCGACACCGTGGCCGCGGCCCTGGAGCGCCGGGTCGACCATGACGGTGTAGAGCCAGGCCCAGTGGCGCATCAGGGGGTGTTCGTTGAAGGAGAGGAAGGCGGTGGCGGCGAGCCTGCCGTCGGCACCGAAGGCCGCGAGCAGCCGGGTGCGGCCCTCGGCCACGGCGCCGAGGTGGGCCTCGGCGCGGGGGCGTATGTCGGCGGGGGTCACGGGCGGCACGAAACCGACCGAGCCGCCCGCGTTGGTGACGTCCGTCCAGAGCGTGAGCAGCTGGTCGGGCAGGGTCCGGGGCGGCTTCGTGTCCTCGGTGAAGAGGGTGAACGTGAGTGGCACGGTCACCCAGGCTAGAACACGGACCGCGCGCCTCCCTCAACCGCGGAGGTCGCTCCGTCGAACAGTGGCAGGCGCCCCGGTGCGTCAGACGCGCATCGCCTGCGGGGCCTCCCGGCGCGCCGGGTCGGGGCCGTCGTACTCGCGGATGATCTCGTAGCGGGTGTTGCGCTCCACGGGACGGAAGCCGGCGTCGCGGATCAGGTCGAGCAGGTCCTCGCGGGTCAGCTTGTTCGGGGTGCCGTAGTTGTCCGCGTCGTGCGTGATCTTGTACTCGACGACCGAGCCGTCCATGTCGTCCGCGCCGTGCTGCAGGGCGAGCTGGGCCGTCTGCACGCCGTGCATGACCCAGAAGACCTTGACGTGCGGGACGTTGTCGAACAGCAGCCGGGAGACGGCGAAGGTCTTCAGCGCCTCGGCGCCGGTCGCCATCTGGGTGCGCGCCTGCAGCTTGTTGCGGACCTTGCCGTCCTTCATGTCCACGAAGTCGTGCTGGTAGCGCAGCGGGATGAAGACCTGGAAACCGCCGGTCTCGTCCTGCAGCTCACGCAGCCTGAGGACGTGGTCGACCCGGTGGCGGGGCTCCTCGATGTGCCCGTACAGCATCGTCGCGGGGGTCTTGAGGCCCTTGGAGTGCGCCAGCCGGTGGATGCGCGACCAGTCCTCCCAGTGGGTGCGGTGGTCGACGATGTGCTGACGCACCTCCCAGTCGAAGATCTCCGCGCCGCCACCCGTCAGCGACTCCAGACCGGCGTCGATCAGCTCGTCCAGGATGTCGGACGCCGACAGGCCGGAGATGGTCTCGAAGTGGTGGATCTCCGTCGCCGTGAACGCCTTGAGCGAGACGTTCGGCAGCGCCCTCTTCAGCTCGCTGAGGGAGCGCGGGTAGTAGCGCCAGGGGAGGTTCGGGTGCAGGCCGTTGACGATGTGCAGCTCGGTGAGGTTCTCGTTCTCCATCGCCTTGGCGAGGCGGACGGCCTCCTCGATGCGCATGGTGTACGCGTCCTTCTCGCCCGGCTTGCGCTGGAAGGAGCAGTAGGCGCACGACGCGGTGCACACGTTCGTCATGTTGAGGTGGCGGTTGACGTTGAAGTGGACGACGTCGCCGTTCTTCCGCGTGCGCACCTCGTGGGCGAGTCCGCCCAGCCAGGCCAGGTCGTCCGACTCGTAGAGCGCGATGCCGTCCTCGCGGGTCAGCCGCTCACCGGCCCGGACCTTGTCCTCCAGCTCGCGCTTGAGCCCGACATCCATGCTCACACCTTTCTCCGACAGACCCCCCAACCGTACGCCCCGCCAGGTCACCGCCGGTTCACGGCCCCGCCGGGGGCGCCGGCGGGCGCGGGGAACGGGTCCTGGCGGCGTGGCAGGCCGTGCCCGCCGCGGCCCTACTCCTCCTCGGGCAGCTCCCCCACCCGGTTCTCCCACTTCGTGGAGAGCACGATCGTCGTACGGGTCCTGGAGACGCCCTTCGTGCCCGACAGCCGCCGGATGGTCTTCTCCAGGCCGTCCACGTCGCTCGCCCGCACCTTGAGCATGAACGAGTCGTCGCCCGCGATGAACCAGCAGTCCTCGATCTCGCCGAGGTCCCGCATGCGGTGGGCCACGTCCTCGTGGTCGGCCGCGTCGGAGAGCGAGATGCCGATCAGGGCGGTGACGCCGAGACCGAGCGAGGCGGAGTCGACGGTGGCGCGGTAGCCGGTGATGACGCCGGCCGCCTCCAGCCGGTTGATGCGGTCGGTGACGCTGGGCCCCGACAGACCGACGAGACGGCCCAGCTCGGCGTAGGAGGCTCTGCCGTTCTCTCTCAGTGCCTGGATGAGCTGCCTGTCCACCGCGTCCATGCGATCGCTAGCCTTCCGCTGAGGTGTGTGGGTCCTGAAGTGTGTGAAGTCCGCTGGGTCGTGCGAGGTCGTGCGGTCCTGCGAGGTGGTGCCGGCCCGGTGCCGAAGGGGGAGCGGGCGCCGGGGCTCAGGTCGCGCGGGAGCCACCGCCGAGTTCGCCCTCCCACCGGCGGTACAGCCGGTGTTCGACGCCCGCCGCGTCCAGCACCCGCCCGGCGACGAAGTCGACGAGGTCCTGGATGTGCGTGGCGCCCGCGTAGAAGGCGGGCGAGGCGGGCAGTACGGTCGCGCCCGCGTCGTCCAGCGCCACCAGGTGACGCAGCGTCTGCCCGCTCAGCGGGGTCTCGCGCACCGAGACGACCAGCCGGCGCCCCTCCTTCAGGGTCACGCTCGCGGCGCGCTGGAGCAGGTCCTTCGACAGGCCGAGGGCGACCCCCGCCACACAGGCCGTGGAGGCGGGCACGATGAGCATGCCCTTGGCGGGGTACGACCCCGAGGAAGGTCCCGCCGCCAGGTCGCCCGCGCTCCAGTGCCGCACGGCGTCGAGGTGTTCCTCGGAGGAGTCGAAGGTGCCCGGCTTGCCGTCGGCGCCCCGCGCGAGCCATTCCCGCAGGTCGTCCCGCCAGTGCGCGTCACGGAAGGGGAGTCCGGTCTCGTCGAGGAGGGTGAGCCGCGAGGCCCGGCTGACGACCAGGTCGACGCTCTCGCCCGCCGCCAGCAGCGCACGCAGCACGGCCGCGGCGTACGGCGTACCCGACGCGCCGGACACCCCCACGATCCAAGGCCGGCGCTGCGTCTGTCCTGGCTTCATGGTGTCGAGGGTATCCGGCGGCTGTCGGGATTCAGACCGTGAGGCCGCGGACCAGCAGATCGAGCAGGGCGCAGACGAACAGCGCGATGCCGATGAATCCGTTGACGCTGAAGAACGCGCGGTTCAGCCGGGACAGGTCGTGGGGCTTGACGATGCTGTGTTCGTAGAGGAACGCTCCGGCGACGATCACCAGGCCGAACCAGAAGAAGGCACCGGCGCCGGTGGCGAGCGCGTACCAGACGAAGAGCGCCGTGGTGACGGCGTGGCAGACCCGCGCCCCGCGGACGGCGGCGGGGATGCCGAAGCGCGCGGGGACGGACATGACACCGACCTCGCGGTCCGTCTCGACGTCCTGGCAGGCGTAGATCAGGTCGAAGCCGCCGATCCAGACGCCGACCGCGAGTCCCAGGATCACCGCGTTCCAGGACCATTCGCCGCTGATGGCGAGCCAGCCGCCGACCGGGCCCATCGCCTGCGCGAGTCCGAGGATGGCCTGCGGGAAGTTCGTGAACCGCTTGCCGTAGGGGTAGACCACCATCGGGATCACGGCGACGGGCGCCAGCGCCAGACAGAGCGGGTTGAGCAGGGCCGCCGCGCCCAGGAAGAAGACCAGGGCGACCAGCGCGCCGGTCCAGGCGTGCTTCACGCTCATCGCGCCGGTGACCAGTTCGCGGTGGGCGGTGCGGGGGTTGCGGGCGTCGATCTCGCGGTCGATGATCCGGTTCGCCGCCATCGCGAAGGTGCGCAGCCCGACCATCGCGACGGTCACCAGGAGCAGCCGGCCCCAGTGGATGTTCTCGTCCAGTTCGTACATCGCGGTGAGCGCGGCGATGTACGCGAAGGGCAGCGCGAACACCGAGTGCTCGATCATGACGAGGCGCAGGAACGCCTTGGTGCGGCCCGGCTGCGGGAGCGCCGCGGAAGCTGAACTCACAGCCCGTACTCCTTCCAGCGACGGTCGACCGTCGCTGCCGTCTGCGGGTCGGACAGCACCATCTCGGGCCAGCCGCCGTCCCGGGTGTAGCCCTCCTCGGGCCATTTCCTGGTCGCGTCGATACCCGCCTTGCCGCCCCAGAACTGCTGGTAGGAGGCGTGGTCGAGGTGATCGACGGGACCCTCCACGACCGTGAGGTCACGGGAGTAGTCGGTGTTGCCCAGGGCCCGCCACGCGACCTCGTGCAGATCGTGGACGTCGCAGTCCGAGTCGACGACCACGATGAGTTTCGTGAGGGACATCATGTGGGCGCCCCAGACGGCGTGCATCACCTTCTGGGCGTGCTTCGGGTACTTCTTGTCGATCGCGACGATCGCGCAGTTGTGGAAGCCGCCCGCCTCGGGCAGGTGGTAGTCCACGATGTCCGGCACGATGATCTTCAGCAGGGGGAGGAAGAAGCGCTCGGTGGCCCGGCCCAGCGGGCCGTCCTCGGTCGGGGGGCGTCCCACGACGATGGACTGGAGCAGCGGCCGCTTCCGCATGGTGACGCAGTCGATGGTCAGCGCCGGGAAGGGCTCCTGCGGGGTGTAGAAACCGGTGTGGTCGCCGAACGGGCCCTCGGGCAGCGTCTCGCCCGGTTCCAGCCACCCCTCCAGGACCACCTCGGCCTGCGCGGGCACCTGGAGCGGAACGGTCTTGCAGTCCACCATCTCGATCCGCTTGCCCTGGATGAACCCGGCGAAGAGGTACTCGTCGATGTCACCGGGCAGCGGAGCGGTGGAGGCGTACGTCACGGCGGGGGGACAGCCGAAGGCGATCGCGACGGGCAGCCGCTCCCCCCTGCGCGCGGCAACCTGGTAGTGGTTGCGGCTGTCCTTGTGGATCTGCCAGTGCATGCCGATGGTCCGCTTGTCGTGGCGCTGCAGGCGGTAGAGCCCGAGGTTGCGGGTGCCGCTCTCGGGGTCCTTGGTGTGGGTCAGCCCGAGGTTGAAGAAGGAGCCGCCGTCCTGGGGCCAGGTGAAGAGGGCGGGCAGCGCGTCGAGGTCGACGTCGTCGCCGCGCAGGACGACCTCCTGCACCGGTGCCTCCTTGACCTTCTTCGGCGGTACGTGGGCCATCGCGCCGAGTTTCCCGAAGGCCTCGCGCACTCCCACGAAGCCGTGCGGCAGTTCGGGCCGGAGCAGTCCGCCGATCTTGTCGGAGATCTCGCCGTACGACTTCAGTCCGAGGGCCTTCAGCAGGCGCCGGTCGGTCCCGAAGACGTTCATGGCGAGCGGCATGGCGGAGCCGCGCACGTTCTCGAAGAGCAGCGCGGGGCCACCCGCCTTCTGCACACGGTCGACGATCTCCCCCACCTCCAGGTAGGGGTCCACCTCGGCCTTGATGCGCTTGAGGTCGCCCTCGCGCTCCAGTGCCCGCAGCAGGGAGCGAAGATCGTCGTAAGCCATGCGTTCCAGTATCGCCGAGGCCCTGACGGCGACTGCGTGCGCCCCACCGTCGCCGGGCGGGCGGGGGCCGCCCGGCGGCGCCAACCGCTACCCTGGCCGCGTCACCGGGGCCGTGTGCCGCCCCGCCACCGCTCACTGGGGGACCGTTCGGCCATGCTCAGGTATCTGCCCTTCCTGCTGGTCCTGGCGCTGTGGATCTACGCCTTCATCGACTGTCTGAACACCCCCGAGGAAGAGGTCCGCGGGCTGCCGAAGGTGGTGTGGGTGATCATCATCCTGCTCTTCGGCGAGGTGCTGGTCGGACCGGTCGCCTGGCTCGTCGCCGGCCGCACGCGGCGCGGGGGCCAGGCGGGCGCCGCCGGGTGGCGCCGCGAGCAGGGCACGCCGTACGTCGCCCCCGACGACAACCCGGAGTTCCTCGAATCGCTCAGGACCGGGAAGGCCGAGCGGCCGGACCGTGACGAGGCACTCCTGAAGGACTGGGAGGCCGACCTGCAGCGCCGCGAGGAGGAGCTGCGGAGGCGGGAGCGGCGGAGCGGGCCCGACGACGAGCCGCGGGACTGACGAACCCCCGGCTTCTCCCCACGCTCTCGGTGGTCCCCTGGTTCCGGGTGCTTCCCACGTCCTCCGCGCGCCTCCGTCGGCCGATGCTCCGTGCAGGCCGTCACGCCTCATACCTTCGGCCGCCGCCCGTAGACCATCGGCGGACGGCGTGGCGGCGGCCCGCTTCCCAGACTGGGGTGGGAGACGACACGGGGAGGCGCGATGCGGGAGATCAGCAGGGCACGGTTCCTGGGAATGGCCGCGGCGGGGACCGCGGCGGCGGTGCTGCCGGCGGGACGGGCCGGGGCGGCGACGGGCGGCCGCGGACTCACCTACCGGGGCGCGGTCTACGAGGTGGCGGACGGGGAGACGCCCGGCACCTCGTGGAGCGCCCGGCGCATGCGCGGTGACCTGCGCGCCCTCGCGCACGACCTGCACGCCAACTCGGTCAAGGTCACCGGCGACGGCGTCGAACGGCTCGCCGCCACGGCAGCCGAGGCGGCGGAGCGGGGCCTGCACGTCTGGCTCGAACCGACCCTCGGCGACGTGCCCGAGCGGGACATCCTCGACCATCTCGCGGAGACGGGCCGCTGCGCGGAGCGGCTGCGAGGGCAGGGGGCCGGGGTGCACCTCAGCGTGGGGTGCGAGTTCCTGCTGTACGTGCCCGGGATCGTGCCCGGCGCCGACGCCGAGGAGCGCATCGACAACCTCCTCAAGGGCGCGTACGACCCCGTGGCGACGGCGCGGCGCCTGCGCCGCTTCACCGCCCGGGCGGCGGGCGTGGGCCGCTCCGTCTTCCGGGGGCGGCTGACGTACGCCGCCGCGCAGGACGAGGACGTGGACTGGCGGCTCTTCGACCTCGTCGGCCTCGACTACTACGGGTTCTTCCGGCACCGGGACGGCTACGTCCGCGATCTCGCCCGGTACACCCGGTTCGGGAAGCCCGTCGCCGTCATGGAGTTCGGCTGCTGCACCTTCGAGGGGGCACCGGAGCGCGGCGGCATGGGGTGGGACGTCGTCGACCGCACCAAGGAGCCGCCGGAGATCGAGGAGGGCATCGTGCGCAGCGAACACGCGCAGGCCGCCTATCTGACGGAGGTTCTCTCGGTGTTCGAGTCGATGGGCCTGTACTCGGCGATGGCGTACACCTTCGTCACCCCGGACGCCCCGCACCGCCCCCACGATCCGCGCCACGACCTCGACACCGCGAGCTACGCCCTGGTCAAGTCGGTCGAGGACCGACGGCCCGGCGCCCCGCACACCGCAGGCCCGCACCGGGAGCCGAAGGAGTCCTTCCACGCGCTGGCCCGGCAGTACGCGCGCCACTGCCGCTGACGGTCCGTCCGCGCCCGGGCCGCCGGGTCCGGGCCGCTGGGTCCGGGCCCGTCGCGCGTTGCCCTCGCGCGCCGGCCACAGGAGAGTGGACCCATGGAGCGCATCGATCAGACAGTGGGCCCGGCACGGGCCCGCGCGTGGCTCGCCACCGCCGTCGAGGAGGCCCGCGCCGGGCTCGCGGAGGGCGGTATCCCCATCGGCGCCGCGCTGTACGGCGCGGACGGCACCCTCCTCGGGCGCGGCCGCAACCGGCGCGTCCAGGACGGCGATCCGTCCATGCACGCGGAGACCGCGGCCTTCCGCGCCGCCGGACGGCGTCGGACCTACCGCGGTACCACCATGGTGACCACCCTCTCGCCGTGCTGGTACTGCAGCGGCCTGGTCCGGCAGTTCGGCATCTCCCGGGTCGTGATCGGGGAGGCCGGGACCTTCCACGGCGGCCACGACTGGCTGGCCGAGCACGGGGTGGAGATCGTGCGGCTGGACGATCCCGGGTGCGCGGCCATGATGCGCGACTTCGTGGCGGAGAACCCGGACCTGTGGAACGAGGACATCGGTGAGTGACGGCCGGGCCCCTCGCCGGCCGGAGCCCCCGGGCTGCGGGACCTGTGCGAGGAGTACCTGACCCGGATGGCCGGACTGGCGAACCACCTGCTCGCCCTCCTCGGCGAGGCCCTCGGGCTGGAACCGGACTTCTTCACCCGGCACATGGACCACCCGACGTACGGCTTCACCATCAACTGGTATCCGGGGCGGGAGGTCGTGGGCACGCCCGGGCCGAACCGGTTCCGGATCGGCCCGCACACGGACTTCGGCACCGTCACCCTCCTGGACCGGCAGGCGGGCCGGGGCGGGCCGCAGGTCTTCACGGACGCGGACGCGCCCGTCGAGGAGCTGATGTCGCTGGTCTACTTCGGCGAGTGCACACCGGGGACGGTGGTGGAGTCCGTACCCGCTCCGGTGGGACGCGTCGCGTACCCGCCGGTCGACTCCCACACCTGTCTGCGGGCCAAGCTCGATTCGATCACTGTGGACTAGCCGCGGGAAAGGACACGGAAGAATTCCGTAACCAAACGGACATCACGCACCCTAGTCCGAAGCAACTCCCCCTTTTTACACTGGTATTGATACACCTCACAGCAGCACAGGCAGGACCGGACCGCGCCAGGGGGAGATGCGGTGCACAGAGGGCTGCACGGACGAGGGGCGCTGTTCGACACCGAGCCGCCCGGTCTCGCCTCACGTCTCGTCGGGCTGCGCCCGTACCAACTGCGCACGGTCCCGGTCGAGCACCCGAAGGAACCGCCCTTCGTGGTGTTCACCGGCGGCCGGGGGCAGGGCAGGAGCGCGGTCCTGCACGAGCTGCGGGAGGCCTACCGCGGCCATACACCTGTCGCGCTCGTGGACGGTGAGGACCGGCAGTTCACCGCTCCCCCGCCCGAACGGCCCCCGGAGTCCTGGTCGCCGGTCGGGCAGGCGCTCACCACCATCGCGGAGCAGCTCGCCGAACCGGTGACCGGCGCGGGCCGGATCGGCTTCCCGCGGCTGGCCTCCGGGCTGCTCGCGGTGGCGGCGGGCGGCTGGAGCGACCGCGACGTGCCACGCATCCGGCAGGAGGCGGAGCGCATCCTGCTCCTGAACGAGACCGGCTCACGGCTGTCGGGGTTCGCCGGCCGCTGGGTGAGCAAGGTCGTCGCCAAGCTCATCGCCTCGATGAGCAGCACGGGACCGGTCGTGGAGCCGATCATCGAGGCGACCCTGGAGGCCTTCGCCGAGGGGATCGCCCCCACCCACCGCAGGCTGCGCCGGGCCGCCACCTGGTACCGCGACTATCCGAACGCCGGCGGCAACGCCAAACTCGGACTGATCCTGCTCTCCGCGCACTTCCGGGCCGGCGGCGACTCCCGCGCCCACGCCGAACGCCATCTCGTACGGGCCCTGCTGGCCGATCTCGACGACGCCTACGCGGGGGTCGTGCAGCGCTCGCACCGGCCGGGCCGGCCGGTGGTCCTGATCGACAACGTGCAGGAGCCGGCCGGCCTCGGGCTGCTGGAACCCGTGCTGCGGGACCGCGCCGACGGCATCGCCGACCAGGTCGTCCTCTGCGCCGCCCTGCGCGGCGACTCCCACCCGGCGCTGCGCAACGCGGCCCGGCGCACCCTGCCCGAGGTGGTCCGGCACACCGGCTGGGAGCCGGGCACCTCGCCGTCCTCCCGGGCCCTGCTCCTCGCCCTGCCGCCGCTGACGCCGGACGACACCCTGCACCTGCTGGGGAGCGCCGCCCAGGGCCTCGACGTGCCACCGCATCTTCCGCACGCCACCCACCGGCTCACCGGCGGCAGCCCGCTCGGCGTGACCCTCCTCGCGGAGTCCGCCCGGCAGAACCTGCCCCGCGGGGCCGCCTCGCTCGGCCCGCTGCTCACCGCGGACGTCGTCGTCCATGAGGACCGCGACGGCCGCCCCACCTATCTGGAACTGCTGGACCGGCTGGTGCCCGGCGGCCGGCTCGACGAGCTGACCGTGCTCGCCGCCGCCCACGACCGGGACTCCGCGTGCGCCCTCGCGGCGGTCCGCCTCCCGGACGACTTCGGCGCCTCGGGCGTCCTCGACCTGGAGGAGCGGCTCGCCCGGGAGGGCCTGCCCGCGACCGCCGGACAGTTCGTGGGCGACCCGTTCCTGCGCGCGCTGCTCCTGCTGCGCCTGCACCACGCCGACCCGGACCACGAACGGTGGCGTGCCGTGCACCGCACCCTCGTCGGCCACTACGCCGACGGGGACCGGCCCGACCGGGACCGCTACCGGCTGTACCACGAACTCGCCCTGGGGAACACGGACTCGGCGGTGGCGCACTTGCGGGGCGCATTCCCGCGCGCCGACGCCGGGAGCTGGCTGGCGACGCTGCTCTTCATCGCGTCCGCGCCGTACTTCCACGCCCATGGCCCGGACGGCCACGACCGCCGGGCGGGGCATGACGACCGGGCGTCGATCGCGCTCGGCCGCACGGACGCCGCCCAGCTGCCGCCGGACAGCGTGGACCCCGTACTGCATCTGCGGGTACGGCGGCTGCTGCACGCCGTCTGGCAGCTGACCGATCCGCTGGTGCTGCCGGACCCGAAGGTGGGGGACCGGCTCCGTTTCGAGCTGGAGCAGTTGTCGAACCTGCGGCCCGCGGGCAACCCGCTGCTCTGGCGGGCCTCGCGGGAGTGGCCGGCGGACGCGCTGGCCGGACGCCCACTGCGGGTCCCCGACGACGAGAACGGCACCGGGGATCAGTGAGGCCGGGGGAGATCACACGGGACGGGGACGCATGATGACGCGTTGGTGGCGATGGCTGCGCGAGGACGTCTGGGAGATCCGGTTCCGCCGGTACGTGGCGCTGGCCCTGGCCGCCGTCCTGGTGGGCCTCGGCGTGTGGGGCGGTATGACGGCCGCCAAGGAGAATCGGTCCTGCGCCCCGGGGGTCGTCCGGCCCGAGGGCAGCGACGAGTGCGTGGGTGTCTCCTGGACCACGTACGCCTTCGGCCGGTCGCGGTTCACCGACACCGTACGGGCGATCCACCGGGAGAACGCCCGCCTGAAGCCCGGCAGTTACGTCACCGTCGCCCTGCTGGAGCCCTTCACCGCGACCGACGCCGACAACCTGGGCGACGTGCTGCACGAACTGCAGGGCGCCTATCTCGCCCAGTACCAGGCGAACCACGACACCACCGGGCTGAAGCCGAAGATCCGTCTGGTGCTGGCCAACCCCGGTTCCACCGGCACGCACTGGAAGTACACGGTGGACCGGCTGGCACGGATGGCGAAGGGGCCCGACCGGCTGCGCGCGGTGACCGGGGTCGGTCAGAGCACCGACAACAACAAGCGGGCGGTGGCGGAGCTGACCGCGCGGGGCATCCCGGTGATAGGGAGTTCGATCACCGCCGACGACCTCGCCAACGGGCAGGACGGCAAGGACCCCTTCCCCGGCCTCGCCCGGGTCTCCCCGACCAACACGGACGAGGCCCGTGCGCTCGCCTCCTTCGCCAGGGTCTCGGCCGTCAACGCCTTCCTGGTCTACGACCGCACGGGCGACCCCTACACGCGCACGCTGCAGGGGTCCTTCGAGAAGATGCTCAAGGGCTCGCGCTACGAGGCCCAGCCCTTCACCCCGCCCGCCGACCGCAGCAAGGAGGGCAGCACCTCCAACGTCTTCGCGCAGATCACCAACATCCTGTGCAACACCCCGGCCGGTACCGACACCGTCCTGTTCGCCGGGCGCCACACCCAGCTGCGCCAGTTCATCAACACCCTGGGCCAGCGCGGCTGCCACGACCGGCGGTTCACCGTCCTCACCGGCGACGAGGGTTCGTACCTCGCCGGGGACCGGGACCTCGATCCGGCCGCCCTCAAGGATCCGCTGCTGACCGTGCGGTACACGGCTCTCGCCCATCCGGACGCCTGGTCGGGCGACACCCCGCGGACCGGGGGCGGCGTGACCGACGCGCGGACCCTGCGGGCCCTGCTCGGTGACGCCGCGAAGGAACCGGTCGGTCCCGTCGGCCCGATCGCGCTGGACGACGGGCAGTTGATCATCGCCTACGACGCGATGCGGCTCGCCGTGCGGGGCATCCGCGGGGCGTCGCCGACCGGGAGGATTCCCGCCCTCGCGGACGTGGGCCTCCAGTGGCCGCAGGTCAAGGGCAGGGAGCTGCGGGTGAACGGGGCGAGCGGGTGGATCTGCCTGGACGCGCACGGCAACCCGTACGACAAGGCCGTCCCGATCGTGCAGCTGACCCCGGAGTCCCGCGCCCGCTTCGTGAAGATCGCGTGGCCCGAGGGGAAGCCGCCGGCGAAGGAGTGCCTGCCACCGTCGTGACGGCCCGTCCGCCGTCGCCGTGACGAGGCCGGCGCCTAGTCCGTCAGGAGGGTCAGCAGCCGTTCGAAGCGGATCCGCCACGGTCCGGGCTCGTAGTCGCCCTCGTAGGTGTGGGTGAACCGGAGGGTGGTGCCGGAGCCGGTACCGCCGGGCGGCGCGGGCTCCAGATGGAACCGGACCCGGCCGCGGCCCTCGATCGTGTACTCGGCGACGCGCTCGACGTCCCAGGCGGTGATCCGCCCGGCGCCGAGCCCGCGCAGGTCGACCGCCCCGCCGAGCCGCGGCTCGAACACCTCCGCGCGCGCCAGCCATCCCACGAGTCCCCCGGGGGTGGCCATCGCCGCCCAGACCCTGTCCACAGGCTGGGGAAGACGCAGCAGCCAGTGCCGTACGCGCGTGTCCCCCCGGGTCTCGACGGCTCCCTCTTCGATGGTTCCGGTCATGACACCAGCGTGGCCCGGGGCGGAGGGTTCCGCACCCGTGCTCACGGCGGCGGGGGCGTCAGACGCCGGCGTAGGAGTGCTTGCCGGAGACGAAGATGTTGACGCCGTAGTAGTTGAAGAGGAAACACGCGAAGGCGATCAGCGCGATGTAGGCGGCCTTGCGGCCCTTCCAGCCGGCCGTGGCGCGAGCGTGCAGATAGCAGGCGTAGGCGACCCAGGTGATGAACGCCCAGGTCTCCTTCGGGTCCCAGCCCCAGTAGCGGCCCCACGCGTCGCCGGCCCAGATCGCGCCCGCGATGATCGTGAAGGTCCACAGCGGGAAGACGGCCGCGTTGATCCGGTAGGAGAACTTGTCGAGGGAGGCCGCGGAGGGCAGCCGCTCCATGACGGAGGTGGCGAAGCTCCCCGGCCGGCCACCGGCGGCCAGCTTGTTCTCGTAGGAGTCCTTGAAGAGGTACAGCAGGGTGCCGACCGCGCCCACGTAGAAGATCGCGCCGCAGAGGATCGCGGTCGAGACGTGGATGTAGAGCCAGTACGAGTGCAGGGCGGGGACCAGCTGGTCGCTGGCGGTGTACAGGACGGTGACGGCGAGCCCGAGATCGAGCAGGACCGTGGTGACCAGCGGCAGTCCCAGCCACCGGATGTTCTTCCCGGCCAGCAGGAACGCCAGGTACACGGTCACGGCGACAGCCGAGAAGGTGATGCTGAACTCGTACATGTTGCCCCACGGCGCACGCTGCACCGACAGGGCGCGGGCCACCACGCCGGCCGTCTCGACGGCCCAGGCGACCACGGTGAGAGACACCGCGATACGGCCGTACAGGTCACCCTGTTCGTCGCCGCCGTGCGCTCCCGGACCGTCGGGCACGTCCCGCGCGCCGGCCGCGGACCGGGTGACGACCTGGGGCCGTTCCAGGACCGTGGTACCGCCCGCCGACTTCACGGTGACCGCGGGAGCGGCCGCCCCGGGAGCGGCGGTGAGCGCGGCCGCCGTGCGGGCGACCTTGCTGCGGCTGCCGAAGATCCACTCGGCGATGTACGCGAAGAAGGCCAGGGTGTAGACGGCCATCGCGGAGTAGATCAGGGTGTTGCTGACGTTGGCGAGGTGTTCGTTGGTTGCGGTGGCGAGAGTCACTGCTTCTCAGCCCCTTCGGCGGCAGGTACGGCGTGCGGGTCGGGGTCGGTGGTGTCCGGATCGGCGCCCGGCTCGGCTTCGGGGTCTGTCCCGGTGCCGGGACCGTCGGTCTTGGTGGGTGCCTGTTCGTGCACGAGCGCGGCCAGGTCGCCGAGCTCCTCGGGAAGCCTCGCGGACTCGCTGCGGCCCAGGCCCGCCATCTCCACGACGGTCACGCCGTCGGCGCCCCTGGTGGCGCGCACCCATACCCGGCGGCGCTGGATGAAGAGCGAACCGGCGAGTCCGAGGATCGCCGTGAAGGCCCCGGCGAGCGCCCAGTCACTGCCGGGCTGCTGGGTGACCTGGAAGTTCGCCCACTGCTTGATGCCCTTGTCGAAGGTGATCGAGCCGGCACCGCCGGGCAGCTTCATGGTCTCGCCGGGCAGCAGACGCGCCTTGAGGATCTTGCCCTTGGCGTCCTTGAACTGCTTCATCTTGGACGTGTCGAGCTGGTAGACGTTCTGCGGGATGCCCGCGTCGACCCCGAGGCTGCCGTGGAACCCGGACAGCGCGAGCACCGGGAAGTCGAGCGCGGGGAACTGCGAGAACATCGTGCCCTTGCCCGCGCCCGCGAAGGTCGGCACGAAGAAGGCCGAGAAGCCGAGCTGTTCGGGCCGCCCCTGCGCGTCGCGGTAGCCGTCCATCACCTTGACCGCGCCCTGCGAGGTGACGTTCGAGTCGAGCGGCAGCATCGGTACGGCGTCGTGGAAGACGACCTCTCCCTTGCCGTCGCGGACCGTGACCACGGGCGCGTAGCCGTGGGCGGTGAGGTAGACCTTCGAGTCACCGATCTTCAGCGGCTCGTTGACCTTGACGACGGTCTTCCGTTCCTTGCCGTAGGCGCCCACGCTGTAGGTGACGGCCGCCTGGTACGTCCGCGGGGTGCCCTTGTTGGGACCGGTCCGCTCGTAGGTGCCCGTGAACTTCTTCAGGTCGAAGCTGAACGGCGTGAGGTCGTCGCTGCCGAAGAGGTTGCCCGACTTGAAGTCGTCGTACTGGGAGAGCGTGTTGGAGAAGCCGTCGCCCTCGACGATCAGCTTGTTGCCCTCGGACTTGAAGAGCTGGCCCCAGGCGAAGGCGACGAGCATCACGATGAGCGCGATGTGGAAGAGCAGGTTGCCGGTCTCGCGGAGGTAGCCCTTCTCCGCGGCGACCGCGTCCTTCGCGACGTGTGCCCGGAAGCGGCGCCGCCCGAGCACCTCGAGCGCGGCGGCGCGGACCTGCTCCGGCTCGGCGGCGGTGCGCCAGGTCGCGTACGCGGGCAGCCGGTCCAGCCGCCGCGGCGCGCCCGGCGGACGGCCGCGCAGCTGGCCGACGAACTGCCAGGTGCGGGGCACGATGCAGCCGATGAGCGAGACGAAGAGCAGGATGTAGATCGCCGAGAACCACACCGAGCTGTAGACGTGGAAGAGTCCCAGCCGGTCGTAGACCGGACCGAGGAGGGAGTGCGCGCTCTTGAAGTCCGCCACCTTCTGCGCGTCGGTCCCGGACTGCGGGATCAGCGATCCGGGGATCGCCCCGAGCGACAGCAGGAAGAGCAGGATCAGCGCGACCCGCATGGAGGTCAGCTGCCGCCAGAACCAGCGGGCCCAGCCGACGGCCTCACGGCCGGTCCAGGCCAGGGCGCCGGCGGCGCCGGGCGCCCGCATCCCGCCGAACGAGCCGGGCACGGCCGTGTCGACGGGCGCCGTGGACAGCTGCGAACCGGCCTCGCCGAGTTCGCCGTCGGCGCTCACCCCGATGTGCCGTTTGGCGGCCACCGGTCGCGCCGCCGTGCTACCGGTGCCGTCGTCGGTATCGGTGTCGGTCGTGCTCATCGATCAGATCCCTACCGTGAAACCGTTGGACCACGTCTGCATCTGCTGCACCAGACTGTCCCAGGCACCCGTCAGCAGGAGCACACCGGTCACGATCATCATGGTGCCGCCGATGCGCATGACCCAGACATAGTGGCGCTTGACCCAGCCGAAGGCACCGAGCGCCTTGCGGAAGGCGACAGCGGCGAGCACGAAGGGCACGCCGAGACCGAGGCAGTACGCGACGGTCAGTACGGCCCCGCGGCCCGCGCTCGCCTCGTTGGAGGAGAGCGCCAGCACGGAGGCGAGGGTCGGGCCGATGCAGGGCGTCCAGCCGATCCCGAACAGTGCGCCGAGCAGGGGTGCCCCGACCAGACCCGCCACCGGCCGCCGGTGGAAGCGGAACTCCCGCTGCGTCAGCCAGGGCATCATCCCCATGAAGAAGACGCCCATCAGGATCATGAGCACGCCGAGCACCTTGGACAGGGTGCCCTGCTGCCCGTAGAGCGTGGAGCCGAAGTACCCGAAGAGCGCCCCGCCGGAGACGAACACGGCGGTGAAGCCGAGCACGAACAGGCCGGCACCCGCGACCATCCGGCCCCGTCTGGCCTCCGCCAGATCCGTACCGGTGACGCCGGTCACGTAGGACAGATAGCCCGGTACGAGGGGCAGCACGCACGGGGAGAAGAAGGAGACGAGGCCGCCGAGCAGGGCGACGGGCACGGCGAGCAGCAGGGCCCCGCTGTAGACCGTCTCGTTGCGGCCCCCCACCTCGGCGAGGGTGGTCGTCAGGTGCGCGGACGTCGTGAGGTCGGCGGAGGCGGCGAGAAGGGACACGTCAGGTCACTTCTCCGCGATGATCGGGTCGAGCATCTCGCGCAGCTTGTCCTCACTGAGGGCCTGCAGCGTCCGCGCGGCGACCTTCCCGTCCCGGTCGATGACGAGCGTCGAGGGGATGGTCTGGGGGTTGAGCGTGCCCTTCTTGAAGCGGAGCATCAGCTTGCCCGTCGGGTCGTAGAGGCTCGGGTACGTGACCCCGAACTCCTTCTCGAAGGCGCGGGCGAGCGAGGTCTCGGAGTCGCGGGTGTTGATGCCGACGAACTGGACGCCCTTCGCCTCGGTGTCCTTGGCGACCTTGACGAAGTTCGGCGCCTCGGCCCGGCACGGCGGGCACCACGAGCCCCACACGTTCAGGACGACGACCTTGCCCTTGTAGTCCGCGACGTCGATCTTCCTGCCGTCGACGGTCGAGCCGGACAGGTCCGGGGCGTCGGTGCGCGAACCCTTCGCGACGGTGGAGATGCCGTCCTTGCCCGCGACGAAGTTGGTGTTGCCCGATCCCCCGGAGGTCCCCCCGGACGTGCACGCGGACAGGACGAGCGTGGCGGCGGCGGCCCCGGCGGTGAGCAGGACGGCGCGGCCACGGGTGCGGTTCGAGCGTGATTCGGCGCGACAGGCGGCACTCATGTGAAAAGTTTCGCATGCCCGTTTCGGGGATCTTCCGCACCCCCCTCGCGGGCGGGAAACACCATTTCAGGTGGTGCTGGCCGACCCGTCGGGCGAGGCGGTGGAGGAGGCGTCGCCGCCCTTGCCCGGGTCGCCGAGGAACGTCTTCCAGCCGCCGGCCGGCCGCTGGCCCACGTCGAGGGTCTGCAGCTTGGCCACGATCTCCGGCGGCTGCACGTCCAGCCAGTCCACGAACTGCCGGAAGGAGACGAGCCGCACGTCCCCGCCCTTCTCCTTCTCCCGGGCGATGTGCTTGAAGGCCTGCTCGACGGCGTCCATGTAGATGCCGCCGTTCCACTCCTCGAAGTGGTTGCCTATGAAGAAGGGCGCGCGGTTGGACTCGTAGGCCCGCCGGAATCCGGCGATGTAGGCCTCGGCCGCCTGCTTCCGCCAGCCCGGGTAGTTGTACGACGGCGCCTTCGTCGAGTTGACCGACTGGTTGGCGAGCATGTTGTAGTCCATGGACAGGACCTCGAAGCTGTGGCCCGGGAAGGGGACCGCCTGCAGCGGGAGGTCCCACAGTCCGTGGTTCTTCTGCGGCCAGCGCTGGCGCCCCCCGGGCGAGGAGGCGTCGTAGCGCCAGCCGAGTTCCTTCGCGGTGGGCAGCAGGTTGTTCTGGCCGAGCAGACAGGGGGTCCGGCCGCCCACGAGTTCCTTGTCGTAGTCGAACGGCAGGGCGGGCAGGTCGCTCCAGCCCGTGTTGGTCCGCCACTCCTTGACGAAGGACTTGGCCTGGTCTATCTCGCTGCGCCACTGGGCCGGCGTCCAGTTGGCGACGGTGCCGTGGCCGGAGCAGAAGTGGCCGTTGAAGTGCGTGCCGATCTCGTGGCCGTCGAGCCAGGCCTGCCGGACGCCGCCGAGGGTCGCCTTGACGTGCTCGTCGGTGAGGTAGCCGATGTCGGAGGCGCCGCGCGGGTTGTTCGGCGGCAGGTACTTGCGCTTCTTCGACTCGGGCAGCAGATAGAGCCCGGAGAGGAAGAAGGTCATGTGCGCGTCGTGTTCCTCGGCGAGCCGCAGGAACCGGGAGAAGAGGCCGGTGCCGACCTCCCCCGCGCCGTCCCAGGAGAAGACCACGAACTGCGGAGGGGTCTCACCGGGCTCCAGGGGCACCGGCGCCTGGGGCTGCTTCGGCTGCTTGCCGGTGAAGGAGGTGGAGCCGTCGCCTATCGGGCGCGCGGTGGGCTTGGGGGTGCCGGGCCGGGACGACCCGCCGGTCCTGCCCGGCCGTGCATCGCCCGCACCGCTCGAGGAGTCGTGGTCCGCGGTCCCGCACGCCGCGAGTCCGAGTGCCGCCGCGGCACCCGCTCCGAGGCCGATCATTCCCCTGCGGCTGATGTCCCGCATGCGGTCCCCATCTCCTTCGCGCCCTCTCAGCTGTCTCTCAGCAGACACATGATGAGAGGGCACGAAGCACGGATAGGTTCCGCTCACTCGCTCATTTGATCGTATTTTACGAAGATCGATCCGAGGGGCACACGTCCTGGTCACCGGACGTTCACCCGCGCCGCCGGAGCGGCTACGCGCCGAACGCCTTGCTCTTCCCCTTCACCGGCTTGGCGCCCGCGAGGAGATGGGACGGGACGAGATCCCGGGCGGGCTCGCTGTAACCGACCGAGACGATCTTGTCACCGCGGTAGGTGAAGCTCGTGAGGGACGCCAGCGTGCACTGCCGCTTGCGCGGGTCGTGCCACAACCGCCGCCGCTCGACGAAGGAACGCACGATCCAGATCGGCAACTGGTGGCTGACCAGGACCGCTTCATGACCGCGGGCCGCGTCCTTGGCGGCGTCCAGCGCCCCCATCATCCGGACGACCTGCTCCACGTAGGGCTCGCCCCAGGACGGCTTGAACGGGTTGACGAGGTACTTCCAGTTCTCGGGCCTGCGCAGCGCGCCGTCGCCCACCCCGAAGGTCTTGCCCTGGAAGACGTTCTCGGCCTCGATCAGCCGCCCGTCGGTGCCGAGGTCGAGTCCGTGCGCCTTGGCGATCGGGGTCGCGGTCTCCTGGGCCCGCTCCAGCGGGGAGGCGATCACCTGGGTGACGTCCCGCGACGCCAGGTGCTCGGCGACCCGGTCGGCCATCTGCCGCCCGAGCTCGGAGAGGTGGTATCCGGGCAGCCGCCCGTAGAGCACCCCGTCCGGATTGGCCACCTCGCCGTGCCGCATCACATGGACGACGGTGATGTCCTGACGCCGGCTCTCGCTCGTGCTCCCGGCCGTGCTCTCGCTCATTCAGTGGCCTCCGCCGCTGCCCGTGCCGCCGCCGGAAGGGCGTCGGCGATCCGCTGGATGGCCCGCTCGTCATGGGCCGTGGAAACGAACCACGATTCGAAGGACGAGGGCGGCAGGTAGACGCCCTGCGCCAGCATCGCGTGGAAGAACGCGGTGAACCGGAAGGACTCCTGTGCCTTCGCGTCCTCGTAGTCGCGCACCTCACGACCGGTGAAGAAGACCGAGAACATGTTGGAGGCGTTCTGCAGCCGGTGCGTCACACCCTCCTTGGTGAGCGCCTCGGTCACGAGCCCGCGGATCTGCGCGGAGACCGCGTCGACCGTCTCGTACGCGGCCTCGTCCAGCAGCCGCAGCTGCGCGAGTCCGGCGGCGGTCGCGACGGGGTTCCCCGAGAGCGTGCCCGCCTGGTACACGGGACCGGCGGGCGCCAGATGCCCCATGACGTCCTTGCGTCCGCCGAAGGCCGCGGCCGGGAAGCCGCCGCCCATGACCTTGCCGAAGGTCATCAGGTCGGGCCTGACCCCGTCGACGCCGAACCAGCCGGACCGGCTCGTACGGAACCCGGTCATGACCTCGTCCGAGATGAACAGGGCGCCGTTCTTCGCGCAGGCGTCCTTGAGCCCCTGGTTGAAGCCGGGACGCGGCGGCACGACACCCATGTTGCCGGGCGACGCCTCGGTGATCACGCAGGCGATCTCGCCCGGGTGCGCGTGGAAGGCGGCGTTGACGGCCTCGAGGTCGTTGTACGGAAGGACGATGGTGTCGCCGGCCTGGGCACCGGTGACACCGGGGGTGTCGGGCAGCGCGAAGGTCGCGAGGCCGCTGCCGGCCGCGGCGAGCAGCGCGTCCACGTGCCCGTGGTAGCACCCGGCGAACTTGATGATCTTGGGTCGCCCGGTGAACCCGCGGGCGAGCCGGATGGCGGACATCGTCGCCTCGGTCCCGCTGGAGACGAGGCGGACCTGCTCCACCGGCTCGACACGGGCGACGATCTCCTCCGCGAGCGCGACCTCGCCCTCACCCGGTGTGCCGAAGGAGGTGCCGCGGGCGACGGCCTCCTGGACGGCGGCGACGACCTCGGGCCGGGAATGACCGAGGATCATCGGCCCCCAGGAGCACACGAGGTCGACGTATTCCCTCCCGTCGGCATCGGTCAGGTATGGACCGTTTCCGGACACCATGAAGCGGGGCGTACCGCCCACGGCGCGGAAGGCGCGCACCGGAGAGTTCACGCCGCCCGGCGTGACGGCAGCCGCACGGTCGAAAAGAGTCTGCGAAACTGGGGCTTCGTACGGATAGCTCACACGGGCCATGGTGTCAGAGGCTTCGAAGATCCTGCGGACAGGTGTTTCAGCGTACGTTTCGGCGTGCGGCCGTGGGGGAGGTCACTGTCACGATGATCGGGTTGCGTGGCGGGGGTCGCGCGCCTTAGAAAAGCAGTCGGGTGGAGATATGCATCGCGGTGGCGGACTGGGCGAGGGGACCGATGACCTCGGTCCTCGGCGTGCCCGGCGGGGAAGGCACCGGCGCGAGGCGGAGGAAGCCGAGGCACGTCAGGCAATGGGCACGCCGGGATCGCAAGGGTCACAAGGATCACAGGGCGATCCTGAGCGGATCGACTCGTCGGCCCGTATGGACGGTATGGACTACACGGACCGCGGGGCAGACCGGCTCAGGGCAGGAAGCGGGAATGGTGGCCGGGTGGGGGTGACGTACAAATACTTCGGCGCACCGGACGGCGCGACCGCGGCCCGGGTGCCTATCTCCATGCGCCCCGAGGAACTCGGCGGCGACGAGCTCGGCATGAACGGCATGTTCACCAAGATCAAGCCGGAGACGATGGCCGCGATGGTCCTCACCGGTATCGAGGGCGTCCCGCTGCACAAGGTGCCCCCGCTGGAACTCGTCGTCCTCCACCCCGACTACGCCGTCGTGAAGCTCCCGATGACCGTCGTCGACCCGCTGCGCGGGATCGGCGAGGAGGCGGTGGGCGCGGCGGCGTTCATCTGGTCGACGGTGCCGGACCGGGGCGGGCCCCGGGACGCGTTCAACGTGTACCAGCTTCTCCACGAATGGCAGGATTTCAGCCACCGTCTGCATGAGGCGGGGCATCAGCCGTACTGCCTGGTGTGGCCCTGAGTCCCGGTCCGCGCCGACGCGGGGCGGGACCTCTGAGGTGAGCACGGACGGGCGGAACTCGCGGGTCCCGCCCCGCTGCCGTCCCTGGGGGCTGCGCCCCGGGACCCCCCTGGTCGCCCGAAGGGCTCGTCCTCGAGCGCCGGACGGGCTGAGGATGCGCGCCCACGCCGGAGAGATCACCTCCGGCCACCGGTCTTCGGCGTCGGCCGGCGCCCCCAGCCCGTCCGGCGCTCGCGGACGAGGCCGTCCAGGCCGAAGCGGGGGCCTGGGGGCGGCAGCCCCCGGACCTGAGCGCCCGGTTCGGGGGGACACTCAGACGTTCAGCCGGTACGGCACCACGCAGACGACCACGTCCGTCCGCGCCCGCAACACCGTGGCGAGCAGCAGCCCCCGCTGGTTCTGCAGAAGCTGGTAGCGCCGGTGGAGCGGTTCGACCTCGGGGATGAGGACGGCGATCTGCCGGCCTCCCTCCGCCGCCCGCCGGACGTACCCGACGATCGGTTCCACCAGCGACCGCTGCGGACTGTCGATGACGTCCAGCCGTACCCCCGGATTCCAGCGGTCCCAACTCTCCCTGAGCGCACGGACCTTGGCCGGATCGGCGTGCACGGCGACGGCGACGACCTCGTGGCCGAGGGCGAGCGCGGCCTGCAGCCCGTGCCGGGTGAGGCGGCTGACCTCGCCGACCGGGACGATGACGAGGGAGTCGGCGACGTCCAGCGGGGGCGGGGTCTCGCCGAGCCCGAGTTCCCGGCCGGCCTCCGTGTAGTAGCGCTGGACGCGGGAGAACAGCAGCATCAGCAGCGGCACGATGACGACCACCACCCAGGCCCCTTCCAGGAACTTGGTGGCCAGCAGGACGATCCCCGCCACGACCGTCAGCACCGCGCCGATCCCGTTGAGCACGGCGCGCGGCAGCCAGCGGCGCGGCCGCGTCCCCGCCCAGTGCCGCACCAGTCCGATCTGGCTGACGCTGAAGCCGATGAACACCCCGATCGCGAAGAGCGGGATCATACGGTGGGTGTCCGCGTCCACGGCGATCAGCAGCACCGCCGCGAGGAGGGCGAGGGACACCACTCCCCAGCGGTAGACCGGACGTTCCGCGCGCAGCCCGAAGAAGTGCGGCAGCCGGTGGTCCTTGGCGAGCAGGCTCATCAGGACGGGCAGTCCGCCGAAACTGGTGTTGGCGGCGAAGGCGAGGGCCAGGGTGACGACCAGGTTCGTGGCGTAGTACAGCCACCCCGTCCCGTACGCGCCCGCCGTGAGCTGCGCCAGTACGGTCACGCCGCCGCGCGGGGCCACCTGGTCGCGGCGGATCAGCAGCGCCATGCCGATCAGCATCAGCCCGAGCAGCGCGCCGAGCATCAGTTCGGTGCGCTGGGCGCGCTCGACCCGCGGATCGCGGAAGGAGGGCACCCCGTTGGCGATGGCCTCCACCCCGGTGAGCGCGGAGCAGCCGGAGGAGAACGCCTTGAGGAGCAGCAGGACGCCCAGTGCCTCGGTGGCGTGGACGGGCTGTTCGGTGCCCACGACGGCCACCGGGTGAGCGCGCAGCAGCCCGAGCACGACGATGCCGAGGATGCTCGCGACGAACAGCGCGGTGGGCAGCATCAGCACCCGGGCGCTGTCGGCGACGCCCCGCAGGTTCACGGCGGTGAGCAGGGCCAGGCCGATCAGGCAGATCGTGAGCAGGTGCGGGCCGAACGAGGGGAAGGCGGAGGCGAGACTCGCGGCGCCCGCCGCCAGACTGACGGTGACGGTGAGCACGTAGTCGACGACGAGGCTGGCGGCCGCGAGCAGGCTGACGGACGCCCCCAGGTCCTTCTTCGCCACCGCGTACGAGCCGCCCCCGCCCGGATGGACGGCGATCACCTGGCCGTACGACACCACCAGCACCGCGAGGAGCGCGGCGATGACCAGGGTCACCGGCAGGGTGGCGTTCAGGGCGCCCGTTCCGGCGGCGATCAGGACGAGCACGATCGCCTCGGGTCCGTACGCCACCGAGCTCAGCGCGTCGAGGGACAGTGCGGCGAGCCCCTCGATGCTGGTCAGGCGGGACTTGTCACCCTCTCCGTGCCGCAAGGGAACTCTCGGCCGCAGTTCGCGGCGGGCCAGTCCGTACGCCATCGAGGACCTCGCGATACAGGGTGGTTCCGAATGATTCGTCCCGTCCGGAGCCAGTGTGGCGGGTCCACCCGGCCGGGGGCCGCCAAGGACGCGCGGGGCCCGGACACGGCGTCCGGGCCCCTTCAGTCCCCCGTCTCGAAGCGGTAGCCCATTCCCGGCTCCGTGATGAAGTGACGCGGACGGGACGGGTCGGACTCGAGCTTGCGGCGGAGCTGGGCCATGTAGACCCGCAGGTAGTTGGTCTTGTCGCTGCGGGAGGCGCCCCACACCTCCTGGAGCAGCCGGCGCTGCGGCACGAGGCGGCCCGGACTGCTGACCAGGATCTCCAGCAGATGCCACTCGGTGGGGGTGAGACGGACGTCCCGGCCCGCGCGCCGCGCCTTCTTCGCCACCAGGTCGACGGTGAAGTCCGCGGTGGTGACCACCTCGGCGCCGGGCCCCAGGGCCGGGGCCCGGCTGCGGCGGACGGCGGCTCGCAGCCGGGCCAGGAGTTCGTCCATGCTGAACGGCTTGGTGATGTAGTCGTCGGCGCCCGCGTCGAGCGCGGCGACCTTCTCCCCGGAGGCGCGGCGCGCGGACAGCACCAGGATCGGTACGCGGCTCCGGCCGCGCAGCGCCCTGATGACGTCCACGCCGTCCATGTCGGGCAGCCCGAGGTCCAGCACGACGGCATCGGGCGGCCGGAGGGCCGCCAGCCGGAGGGCCGTGGCGCCGTCGGGCGCCGCGTCCACTCCGTACCGGCGGACCTGCAGGTTGATCACGAGCGCTCGTACGAGCTGGGGGTCGTCTTCCACGACCAGCACCCGGGTCATCGGTGAGTCACTGGCTCCCGGTCATTTCCCGGTCAGCGCCCTGAGCGCGATGTTGAGTTCGAGGACGTCGACGCGGGGCTCGCCGATGAAGCCGAGGGTGCGGCCGTCGGTGTGCTCGTCGACCAGCTTCTGCACCTGGGAGACGGGCAGGCCGTTCTTCTCCGCGACCCGGTGGACCTGGATGTCCGCGTACCGGGGGGAGATGTCCGGGTCCAGGCCGGAGCCGGAGGACGTCACCGCGTCGGCCGGCACGTCGGAGGGCCGGACGGTGTAACCGTTCACCGAGTTGTCCTTGACGACGGCCTTCTTGGCGGCGGTCACCCAGTCGATCAGGTCCTTGTTGTCGCCCGCCCGGTTGGTGGCGCCGGACAGGATCAGCTTGTACTGCGTGTTCACCGAGTTCGTCCCCAGACCGTTGGCGGGGCGGCCCTGGAACCACTTGAGGTCGGGTTCCGGGGTCTCCTGGCCCTTCTTCAGCGGCAGGTTGTAGGACTGGCCGATCAGCGAGGAGCCGACGACCTTCCCGCCGGCGCTGATCTCGGAGCCGTTGGCCTTGTCGTGGAACAGGGCCTGGCCGACGCCGGTGACGGCGAGCGGGTAGATCACCCCGCACACGACGGTGAGGACCAGCAGGGCCCGCAGGCCGGCCCAGAGCAACCGGGCCGTGTTCGTAACCGAGTTGTTCATGGCGATCAGCCGATTCCGGGGATGAGGGAGATGAGCAGGTCAATGATCTTGATGCCGACGAAGGGGGCGATCAGGCCGCCGATGCCGTAGATCCCGAGGTTGCGCCGCAGCATCCGGTCGGCGCTCACGGGCCGGTACCGCACCCCGCGCAGGGCCAGCGGCACCAGCGCGATGATGATCAGCGCGTTGAAGACGACCGCCGACAGGATCGCGGAGTCGGGCGAGGACAGGCGCATGATGTTCAGCTTGTCCAGGCCCGGGTAGACCGCCGCGAACAGCGCCGGGATGATCGCGAAGTACTTCGCGACGTCGTTGGCGATGGAGAACGTCGTCAACGCGCCCCGGGTGATGAGCAGTTGCTTGCCGATCTCGACGATCTCGATGAGCTTGGTCGGGTTCGAGTCGAGGTCGACCATGTTGCCGGCCTCCTTGGCGGCGGACGTCCCCGTGTTCATCGCCACGCCGACGTCCGCCTGGGCCAGCGCGGGCGCGTCGTTGGTGCCGTCGCCGGTCATCGCGACCAGCTTGCCGCCGGCCTGTTCGCGCTTGATGAGGGCCATCTTGTCCTCGGGGGTGGCCTCCGCCAGGAAGTCGTCGACACCCGCCTCGTCCGCGATCGCCTTGGCCGTCAGCGGGTTGTCGCCCGTGATCATGACGGTCCTGATGCCCATGCGGCGCAGTTCGTCGAACCGCTCGCGCATGCCCTCCTTGACGACGTCCTTGAGGTGGATCACCCCGAGGACGCGCGCCCCCGCCGTGTCCTCGACGGCCACCAGCAGCGGGGTGCCGCCCGCCTGGGAGATACGGCTCGTGAGCGTCTCGGCGTCCGCGGCGACGGTGCCTCCCCGCTCCTCGACCCAGGCCACGACCGAACCGGCCGCGCCCTTGCGGATCCTGCGTCCGTCGACGTCCACACCCGACATACGGGTCTGGGCGGTGAAGGCGATCCAGTCGGCGCCCGCGAGTTCGCCCTGGTGACGCTCGCGCAGACCGTACTTCTCCTTCGCGAGGACCACGATGGAGCGGCCCTCGGGCGTCTCGTCGGCCAGCGAGGAGAGCTGGGCGGCGTCGGCGACCTCGGCCTCCGTGGTGCCGGTCACCGGTACGAACTCGGCGGCCTGGCGGTTGCCGAGGGTGATGGTGCCGGTCTTGTCCAGGAGGAGGGTCGACACGTCGCCCGCCGCCTCGACCGCGCGGCCGGACATGGCCAGCACGTTGCGCTGGACCAGCCGGTCCATGCCCGCGATGCCGATCGCGGAGAGCAGGGCCCCGATCGTGGTCGGGATCAGGCAGACCAGCAGGGCCACCAGCACGACCATGGTGAGGTGCGTGCCCGCGTAGTCCGCGAACGGGGGCAGCGTGGCGCAGGCGAGCAGGAAGGCGATCGTGAGGGACGCGAGAAGGATGTTCAGCGCGATCTCGTTCGGGGTCTTCTGCCGGGCCGCGCCCTCGACCAGCGCGATCATCCGGTCGATGAAGGTCTCACCGGGCTTCGTCGTGATCTTGACGACGATCCGGTCGGAGAGGACCTTCGTGCCGCCGGTGACGGCCGAACGGTCGCCGCCGGACTCGCGGATGACGGGGGCCGACTCACCGGTGATGGCCGACTCGTCGACGGACGCGACGCCCTCGACGACATCGCCGTCACCGGGGATGATGTCGCCCGCCTCGCAGACCACCAGGTCCCCGACGCGCAGGTCGGTGCCGGGCACCCGCTCCTCGGCCGAGCCGTTCAGACGGCGCGCGACGGTGTCCGTCTTCGCCTTCCTGAGGGTGTCCGCCTGGGCCTTGCCGCGGCCCTCGGCCACCGCCTCCGCCAGGTTGGCGAAGATCACGGTCAGCCACAGCCAGGCGCTGATCGCCCAGCCGAACCAGTCGCCCGGGTCCTTGAAGGAGAAGACCGTCGTCAGGACGGAGCCGACCAGCACCACGAACATGACGGGCGACTTGACCATCACCCGGGGGTCGAGCTTGCGGAAGGCGTCCGGCAGCGACCTCAGCAGCTGCTGCGGGTCGAACAGACCCGCGCCGACACGGCCTTCGTCGGACTTGTGGCCGGTCGGCACGTCGCTGTGCGGCGCCCGGGTCGGAGTGGCTGTGGACATCTCGTCCTCTTGGTTCGTTACGTCGGTGGTCATGACGCCAGCCCCTCGGCCAGCGGGCCCAGCGCGAGGGCCGGGAAGTAGGTCAGACCGGTGATGATCAGGATCGCGCCGACCAGCAGGCCCACGAAGAGCGGCTTGTGGGTGCGCAGGGTGCCCGCGGTCTCCGGGACGGGCCGCTGCTCGGCGAGCGAACCGGCGAGCGCCAGGACGAACACCATCGGCAGGAACCGGCCCAGCAGCATCGCGAGACCGATCGTGCTGTTGAACCACTGCGTGTCCGCGTTCAGGCCCGCGAAGGCCGAACCGTTGTTGTTGGCGCCCGAGGAGTAGGCGTAGAGGATCTCGGAGAACCCGTGCGCCCCGCTGTTGGTCATCGAGTGTCCGGGGGTGGGCAGCGCCATCGCGGCGGCGGTGAAGACGAGCACCAGGGCCGGGGTGACGAGGATGTAGCAGGCCGCGAACTTGATCTCGCGGGTGCCGATCTTCTTGCCCAGGTACTCCGGGGTGCGGCCTACCATCAGACCGGCGATGAAGACCGCGATGACCGCCAGGATCAGGATGCCGTAGAGACCGGACCCGGTACCGCCGGGCGCGATCTCGCCGAGCTGCATGCCCAGAATCGTGATGCCGCCGCCGAGACCGGTGAACGACGAGTGGAACGAGTCCACCGCACCGGTCGAGGTCAGGGTCGTGGACACCGCGAAGATCGAGGACGCGCCGACACCGAAACGGTTCTCCTTGCCCTCCATCGCACCGCCGGCGATGTCGAACGCCGGACCGTGGTGGGCGAACTCGGTCCACATCATCAGGGCGATGAAGCCGAGCCAGATCGTGGCCATCGTGGCGAGGATCGCGTAGCCCTGCCTGATCGAGCCGACCATGCGGCCGAAGGTGCGGGTCAGCGCGAACGGGATGACCAGCAGCAGGAAGATCTCGAACAGGTTCGTAAACGGGGTCGGGTTCTCGAAGGGGTGCGCGGAGTTGGCGTTGAAGTAACCGCCGCCGTTCGTGCCCAGCTCCTTGACGGCCTCCTGCGAGGCGACCGCCCCGCCGTTCCACTGCTGCGAGCCGCCCATGAACTGGCCGACCTCGTGGATGCCGGAGAAGTTCTGGATCGCCCCGCACGCCACCAGGACGATCGCGGCGACGACGGAGAGCGGGATCAGGATGCGTACGGTGCCGCGCACCAGGTCGGACCAGAAGTTGCCGAGCTCACCGGTGCGGGAGCGGGCGAACCCTCGTACGAGCGCGACGGCGACGGCGATGCCGACGGCCGCGGAGACGAAGTTCTGCACGGCCAGACCGGCGGTCTGCACGACGTGGCCCATGGCCTGCTCGCCGTAGTAGGACTGCCAGTTGGTGTTGGTGACGAACGACGCGGCGGTGTTGAACGCCTGGTCCGGGTCGATCGCGGCAAAGCCGAGCGAGCCGGGCAGATGGCCCTGGAGGCGCTGCAGCAGGTAGAGGAAGAGAACGCTGACCGCGGAGAAGGCCAGGACACCGCGCAGGTACGCCGGCCAGCGCATCTCGGTGTTCGGGTTGGCGCCGATGCCCTTGTAGATCCACTTCTCGACGCGCCAGTGCTTGTCGGAGGAGTAGACCCGGGCCATGTAGTCGCCGAGCGGGATGTAGGCGAGGGCCAGCGCCGCGACGAGGGCGAGCAGCTGGAGCACGCCGGCGAGGACGGGACTCATGTCGGGACTCAGAACCTCTCCGGGAAGACGAGGGCGAGGACGAGATAGCCCAGCAGGGCGACGGCCACGATCAGGCCGACGATGTTCTCGGCGGTCACAGCTTCGTCACCCCCTTGGCGATGAGGGCCACCAGCGCGAACACCGCGATCGTGGTGACGACGAAGGCCACATCGGCCATCGTGAGCTCCTGGATGAGATTCGGAGAACGACTCGGACGCTTAGAGCAAAACCCCTGGACGGCCGGAAACGAGCGCCGTTGACGTCTCCCTTACGGCGGTTCGTACCGCCTTGACGCGACCCATACGCGAGCCCCCGGAGGCGCCACCGGCACGGTGATCGCCCCCGGTCCGAAGGCGCCGGGCCTTGTCGGAACCCTGACGCGCCCGCTCGTCAGAGGCCCGTCAAGGCGGGGTGCCTCCGGCCCGCGCGCTCTCTACCGTCGGTGCCATGGACCGCCGTGACCGCACCCGCCACGCCCCCGCACCGGTACCGCACCGAGACCCGGCCGAGGTGGCGCACGACCGCCTCTGGGAGAGGGATCTGCGCAGCTCGCTCCGCTGCGCGGGCGGACTCCTCGCCCTCCTGCTGCTCATCGACGCGGCCGCCGGCAGCCTCACCCCTCCGCGCGCCGCGCTGTGGGCCGGGCTCGCGGCACTGCTGCTCCTGGTGCTCTACCCGTCCCGGGTCGCGGCCGGCGAGGGGTGGCTGAGCACCCGCGGACCGCTGCGCCGGCACCGGGTGCGCACCGACCACCTGGTGTCGGTGCGCTGTCTGGACGGGGTCGGACAGCGGCTCGTCCTGCGGGACTCCTTCGGCGCGCGGGCCGAGATCGACCCCCGGGTCCTGGTCGCCAACCCCCCGCTGTGGCACCGCCTCGACGAGGACGCCCGCGCCTCCGCCCGCAGCGGCTCGCTGACCTGCGGGGAGACGGCCCTGCGGCGCATCTCGGAACGGGTCGACCGCGAGACGGCACGCACGGTCTTCAGGGTGTCGGGACTGGAGTGACGGCGGTTCCGGCACGGTGACGGAGGTCCCGGCGCGACGCCGGTCCCCTCCCTGTTCCCGCCGTCCCTTGCTCCATCTGCACGTGTGCGACGGGACCCTAACGGTCTCTTGAGGGCCCCCGGGCCGTACGCCCTCCCCGCCCCGGGCACCCTCCCGGCTTAGTCTCCGGCCGTGTTCAACGTGACGGCGATCCTCAAGCGGCTGGTGATCGGCCGGGCCATGCGGAGCGAGGAGCTGCACGAGACGCTCCTGCCCAAACGGCTCGCGCTGCCCGTCTTCGCCTCCGACCCGCTGTCCTCGGTGGCGTACGCGACCCAGGAGATCCTGCTCGTCCTCGCCCTCGGCGGCCTGGCCTTTCTGCACTTCACCCTCTGGATCGCGGCCGCGGTCGTCTGCCTGATGACGGTCGTGGTGCTGTCGTACCGCCAGGTGGTGCACGCCTATCCGAGCGGCGGCGGGTCCTACGAGGTGGTGTCGACCAACCTCGGCCCCTCCGCCGGTCTGGTGGTGGCCGCCTCCCTGCTCGTCGACTACGTGATGACGGTGGCCGTCTCGGTCGCCTCCGGCGTGGACAACATCATCTCGGCCCTCCCCCAGCTGGCCGCCCACCGCGTCCTGCTGGCCATCGGCTTCGTCGCGCTGCTGACCGCGACGAACCTCCGGGGCGTGCGCGAGTCGGGACGGGCCTTCGCCGCCCCCACCTACCTCTTCGTCGGCGGTGTGCTGATCATGGTGGTCACGGGACTCGTCCGCTGGGCCCTCGGGGACGCGCCGGTCGCCGAGAGCGCCGGTTACGGCATCACCCCGGCCCCCGCCGACACGGACCTGATGGGCCCGGCCCTGCTGATGCTGGTGCTGCGCGCGTTCTCCTCCGGCTGCACGGCGCTGACGGGGGTGGAGGCCATCTCCAACGGCGTACCGGCGTTCCGCAGGCCCAAGTCGGCGAACGCGGCCACCACGCTGGCGGTCATGGGGTTCACCGCGGTCGTCATGTTTGTCGGTGTCACCGCGCTCGCGCTGCTCACCAAGGTGCGGGTGACCGGCGACCCGTGCCGCCTGACGGGACTCACCGTCCCCTGTTCCGCCTACACCCAGCGCACGGTCATCGCCCAGATCGCGGCGGCGGTCTTCGGCGGCGAGCACAGCCCCGGCTTCTACCTCATCCAGACCGTGACCGCGCTCGTCCTGATCCTGGCGGCGAACACGGCGTTCAACGGCTTCCCGCTGCTCGCCTCGCTGCTCGCCCAGCACCGCTACCTGCCGCACCAGTTGCACAACCGCGGCGACCGGCTGGCCTTCTCCAACGGCATCCTGGCGCTGGCGTTCGTCGCCTGTCTGCTGCTGTGGGGCTTCCGGGCGAACGTCACCAGCCTCATCCACCTCTACATCCTGGGGGTGTTCACCTCCTTCACGCTCTCCCAGCTCGGCATGGTCCGGCACTGGAACCGCGAACTGCGGGCCGCGCCCGCACCGGCCCGGCGCCGCCGACCGCACACGGCCCGGGCGATCAACACGGTCGGCGCGGTCGTCACCGGCCTGGTCCTGGTGATCGTGCTGGCCACCAAGTTCACCCAGGGCGCCTGGCTCGCCGTCCTCGCGGCCGTCGTGCTGTGGGTGATGATGCGCGGGATCCGGCGCCACTACGACGCCACCGCGGCGGAACTGGCGGTGACCGACCCGAAGGCCGAACTCACCTCTCCGTCACGGGTGCTGGCCGTCGTCCTGGTGTCCACCCTGCACAAGCCCACGCTGCGTGCCCTGGCCTACGCGCGGGCCCTGCGCCCCGACCGTCTGGAGGCCCTGACGGTCTCGGTGGACCGTGACGAGGCGGCGGCGCTGCGCGGACGCTGGGAGGAGTACGGCATCGAGGTCCCGCTGACGGTCATCGACTCGCCCTACCGCGAGGTGACCCGGCCGGTCGTGGAGTACGTCCGCTCGATGCGCCGGGAGAGTCCCCGCGACATCGTCGCCGTCTTCGTCCCCGAGTACGTCGTCGGACGCTGGTGGGAGAACCTCCTCCACAACCAGTCGGCCCTGTGGCTGAAGAACCGGCTGCTCTTCACACCCGGTGTGATGGTCACGAGCGTGCCGTGGCAGCTGACCTCGGCGGCCCACGCCGACCGGCCGGCCGCCCGCGCGCCGGGATCGGTGCGCCGGGGCGAGCCGCGGACCGCCCCGCGACGGCCGCGCCGCCGGCGGCGCGCCCGCGACGCCGCGCCGCCGGCACCCCGGGGGTGACCCACCGGCACGACACGGGGGACGGTGCCGGCACGGCCCCCACGGGCGAGCGTGCCGGCGCGGACGGCCCCCTCCTGCCGCCGTCCCCTCGTCACCTCGTCACCCCGTCGCAGTTCTCGGCGTTCTCGGCGCTCTCGGCGCTCTCGGCGCTCTGTGCGCACGGCAGGGACAGGACCATCGTGAGGCCGCCGCCCGGGGTGTCCTCCGGGACGAGGGTGCCGTTCATCGCCTCGGTCAGACCCCGTGACAGGGCGAGACCGAGACCGAGCCCCGTCGAGTTGTCGGTGTCGCCCAGCCGCTGGAAGGGCTCGAAGAGCCGGTCGCGGCCGGACGCCGGGACACCGGGGCCGCGGTCCACGATCCGCACCTCGACCCGGCCCGCGTGCGCGCTGGCGGTCAGCAGCACGGGGCGCCCCGCCGGGGTGTGCCGGGCGGCGTTGCCGGCCAGGTTGGCGATCACCCGTTCCAGCAGCGGCGGGTCGGCGAGGACGGCCGGGAGCTTCTCCAGGTCACCGACCCCGACCCCGGGAACGTCCGCGAGCGCCGCCGGGAGCACCTCCTCCAGGGCGGTGGCCCGCAGGTTCAGCGACAGCACGCCGGCCTGCAGACGGCTGAGGTCGAGCAGGTTCTCCACCAGCCGGTTCAGCTTGGCCATCGACTCGTCGGCGGTGGCGAGCAGTTCGTCGCGGTCCGCGGCGGAGAACTCGACGTCACGGCTGCGCAGCGAGGCCACCGCGGCCCAGCCGGCGGCGAGCGGGGTGCGCAGGTCGTGGCCGACCGCCCGCAGCAGTGCCGTGCGCATCCGGTCGGCGGCCCGGACCGGCTCCACCTCGGCGGCGGCCTCCGCGAGCCTGGCCCGTTCGACGGCCGACCCGACGTGCGCGGCGAACGCGGCCAGCACCCGCCGCTCCGAGGAGGCGAGGACGCGGCCGCGCAGGACCAGGTGGGAGCCCGGCCCCGCGGGCACGACCACGACCGCCCCGGTGTCCGTGCCCGGCGGGGGCGGCCGGTCCACGAGCTCCGCGGAGTCCGTGCCGAACGTCTCCCGGGTGCGCTCCAGCAGAGCCGGGATCGTCGCACCGCCCCGGACGATGGTGCCCGCGAGCGACGACATGGTCTCCGCCTCGGCGGTCGCGCGGGCGGCGCGCCGGGACAGCCGCAGCGACCGGTCGACGACGGCCGCGACCGTGGCGGCGACGACCGTGAAGACGCCCACCGCGAGCACGGCGTTGGGATCGGCGAGCGTGAACGAGCCGACCGGCGGGATGAACCAGTAGTTGAGCAGCAGCGACGCCGTGACCGAGGCGATCACGGCCGAGGCGACACCGCCGATGCAGGCCACCCCCACCACGGTGAGCAGGAACAGCAGCGCCTCGCTGGTGAGGTTGACGGTGCCGCGCACCTGGGCGAGGAGGAGGGTGAGCAGCACCGGAAGGACAAGACCGGCGACCGGTCCGGCGACCAGCCGCGCGGTGGGCAGCGTACGGCGCCGCGACGGCAGCAGGGTGCCTCGGCCCGCCCGCTCGTGCGCGACCGTGTGGACGTCGATGTCGGCGCAGAGCTCGGTCACCGTCTCCCCGGTGCCGCGTCCGGTGACGAACCGCTCGACGCGTCCGCGGCGGCTGGTGCCGAGGACGAGCTGGGTGGCGTCCTCGGCCCGCGCGAACTCGGCCAGCGCGGTCGCGACGTCGTCGCCGACGACCGAGTGGTAGCTGCCGCCGAGGTTCTCGACGAGCCGCCGCTGCCGGGCGAGGGAGGCGTGCGAGGCACCGGCGGCGAGGGAGTCGCTGCGCGTCACGTGCACGGCGAGCAGATCGCCCGCGGGCCGCCGGGACGCCCCCGGGCCGGTCGGTCCGGGGGCGTCGAGAGCGCGGGGAAGACCCGCGACGCGGGCGGCGCGCCGGATGAGGGTCTCGCCCTCGCGCCCGCCGGTGAGCGCGACCACGACCCGCTCACGGGGCTGGCGTCCGCCGTCGCCGGCCCGCTCCGGGCGGTACGAGAGCAGCGCCTCGTCGACGCGGTCGGCCATCCACAGCAGGGCGAGCCGGCGCAGCGCCGTCAGATTGGCGGGGCGGAAGTGGTCGGCGAGGGCCGCGTCGATCCGGTCGGGTCCGTAGATGGTGCCGTGTGCCATCCGGCGGCGCAGGTCCATCGGGTCCATGTCCACCAGCTCGATCCGGTCGGCCCGGCGGACGGCCTCGTCGGGCACCGTCTCGCGCTGCGGTACCCGGGTGATCCGCTCGACGATGTCGCCGAGCGACTCCAGGTGCCGGATGTCCAGCGCCGTGATGACGTCGATCCCGACGGCCAGCAGATCCTCGACGTCCTGGCGGCGTTCCGCGTTGCGGCCGTCTCCGGGCACGTTGGTGTGGGCGAACTCGTCGACGATCACCACCCGCGGGCGGCGCGCGAGGACCGCGGCGAGGTCCATCTCCTCGCGCTCCTCGCCCCCGTGGTGGTGACGGACCGGCGGCACCACCTCCAGGCCGTGGAGCATCGCCTCGGTGTGCGGGCGTCCGTGGCACCGCGCGAACCCCACCACCACGTCGGCGCCGCGGGCCGCGCGGCGGTGTCCCTCGTCGAGCATGCGGTAGGTCTTGCCGACGCCCGGGGCAGCCCCGAGGTAGACCTTCAGCCGTCCGGGCCGCACCTCACGCGTCGGCCGTGCCTCGTTCATCACCCTCCAGCCAAACCCGTCACCCTCCAGCCAAACCCGGGCACCCGCGGGCGTGCGGCGGTCTTGACGGTTCCCTGGCGCCACAGCCGGGGAAGTTGACATCCCATTGACGAGCCCGGGTCCGGGTCAGGCCCCGCGTCCCGCGCCCGGCGCGCCCGTGATGCGGGACCACCCGGTCCTGACGCAAGCTGGACGCGTCCGGACCCTTCGTCCGCGGGTCCCCGGCCATCGGGTCCCCCGGTGTCCGCGGGAGGGCCGTACGTCAGGAGAGCACGCCGATGGCCAGCACCGAGCACACCGCCCCGAGCCGGCTGCGGGCGTGGATGCTGGAGGGCCTGTCCGACATGGGCAAGGGCCACCGGGTGCCGGGGCCCGCCGAGCCCGAGCCCGCGCACCGGGGGCAGCGGTGGTGGCGCGTCATGTGCCTGACCGGCGTCGACTACTTCTCCACCCTCGGCTACCAGCCCGGCATCGCGGCCCTGGCCGCCGGGCTGCTGTCCCCGGTGGCGACCGTCGTGCTCGTCGTCGTCACCCTCGCGGGCGCGCTGCCCGTCTACCGGCGGGTGGCCGAGGAGAGCCCCCGGGGCGAGGGGTCGATCGCGATGCTGGAGCGGCTGCTGTCCTTCTGGAAGGGCAAGCTCTTCGTCCTGACCCTGCTGGGCTTCGCCGCCACGGACTTCCTGATCACCATCACCCTGTCGGCCGCGGACGCCTCCACCCACCTCGTCGAGAACCCGCATCTCACCGATGCCCTGCGGGGCCGGCAGATGCTGATCACCCTCTTCCTGGTCGCCCTGCTCGGCGCCGTCTTCCTCAAGGGCTTCCTGGAGGCGATCGGTGTCGCGGTCGTCCTCGTGGGGATCTATCTGGGGCTCAACGTGGTGGTCGCGGTGACCGGCCTGTGGCACGTGCTGGCCGAGGAGCACGTGATCACCGACTGGGGCCGGGCCCTGACCGCGGAGCACGGCAACGCCCTCGCGATGATCGGGGTGGCCCTGCTCGTCTTCCCGAAGCTCGCGCTCGGCCTGTCCGGCTTCGAGACCGGCGTCGCGGTCATGCCGCATGTCGAGGGCGACCCCGGCGACACCGACGCGAAGCCCGCCGGCCGGATCCGCGGTACCAAGAAGCTGCTGACCACCGCCGCCGTGATCATGAGCGTGTTCCTGATCGTGACCAGCTTCATCACGACCGTGCTCATCCCGGAGAAGGAGTTCGAGTCGGGCGGCCGGGCCAACGGCCGCGCGCTCGCCTACCTGGCGCACCGGTACCTCGGCGGTGTCTTCGGCACGGTGTACGACGTGTCGACGATCGCCATCCTGTGGTTCGCCGGCGCCTCCGCCATGGCCGGGCTGCTCAATCTGATGCCGCGCTATCTGCCCCGCTACGGCATGGCTCCGCACTGGGCGCGTGCCGTCCGCCCGATGGTGATCGTCTTCACCCTGGTCGCCTTCCTCGTCACCTGGATCTTCGACGCCGACGTCGACGCCCAGGGCGGTGCGTACGCCACCGGTGTCCTCGTGCTGATCAGCTCCGCCGCCATCGCGGTGACCATCGCCGCCCGCAAGGCGGGCCAGCGTCACTGGACCGTCGCCTTCGGCGTCATCTCCGTGGTCTTCCTGTACACGACCGTCGTCAACGTCATCGAACGTCCCGACGGTGTCAAGATCGGCGCCTGCTTCATCGCCGGCATCATCCTCGTCTCGCTCCTCTCGCGGCTCGCCCGCGCCTTCGAGCTGCGCGTCACCGGCGTGACCCTCGACGCCATGGCCGAGCGGTTCGTCCGGGACATCGCGAGCCGCCGGATCCGTTTCGTCGCCAACGAACCGGACAGCCGGGACGTCGGTGAGTACCGGGAGAAGATCAAACAGATCCGCGCCGACAACGACGTCCCCGGCACCGAGGACTTCGTGTTCGTCGAGGTCACCGTGGTCGACGCGTCCGAGTTCGAGTCGGGGCTCACGGTCCGGGGGGAGGTGCTGCACGGGCGGTACCGGGTGCTGACGCTGGAGTCGGCGTCCGTACCGAACGCGCTCGCGGCGCTGCTCCTGCACGTCCGGGACAGCACCCGGTGCACCCCGCACATCTACTTCGAGTGGACCGAGGGGAACCCGTTCACGAACTTCCTCCGGTTCTTCCTCTTCGGTCAGGGCGAGGTCGCTCCCGTCACCCGCGAGGTGCTCCGCGAGGCCGAGCCGGACCCCGCACGCCGACCACGCGTCCATGTCGGCTGAACCCGGCCGACGGCCTTCGAACCCGGGCCCGCATCCCCAGCCCGTCCGCGACCTGTGAGCGCGGGCGCGCACCATCAGCCCGTCCGGCGTTTGAGGACGAGCCCTTCGGGCGAGGGCGGGGGTCCAGAGGGCGCAGCGCCCCTGGCGGGGTCCGGGGCAGAGCCCCGGTGGGACGGGGCAGCGAGGGCCTCACCCCTCGGACAAGGCACGGTCACCCGTCCCGCTCACCGTGAAACCGAAAACCGCCCCGCCCCCCTCCCGCCGATAGGCGAACGCCGCCCCGCCGTGCGCCGTCGCAACCTCCCGCACGATGGACAGCCCCAGCCCGGACCCGGGCAGACTGCGCGCGTCGGCCGCACGGTAGAAGCGGTCGAAGACCCGTACGAGATCCCCCTCGGCGATCCCGGGCCCCCGGTCGAGCACCTCGATACGGACATTGCCCGGACGCCCCCCACCGGCCGCGACGCCGGCACCGGCGCCCCCACCGGCACCGCCCCCACCACCGGCCCCGATCCCCCGGTCGCCCCCGCCCCGCACCGTCCCCGCCACCACGATCTCGACCGGTGTGTCCCCGCCCCGGTCGAACTTCACCGCGTTCTCCACCAGATTCGACACCGCCCGCTGCAACGCCGTCGGACGCCCGTCCACCGTCGTGTCCCCGCTCACCCGGAGGATGACGTCCCGCCCGCTGCGCCGCCGCGCGACGATCACGACGTCCTCGGCGAGATCGGCGAGATCGACCCGCCGCACGGGCTCGGTGTCCGACTGCCCGGCCGCGAGCGCCACCAGTTCGTTGACGAGGTCCGTCAGCTCACGGGACTCCTGGGCGAGGTCGGCGACCAGTTCCTCGCGGGCCCCGGGCGGCAGTTCGTCGATGCGCCGGAGCATCGAGATGTTGGTACGCAGCGAGGTCAGCGGCGTACGCAGTTCGTGCCCCGCGTCCTGGACCAGTCGCCGCTGGTCCTCCTCGGAGCGGGCGAGCCGTCCGAGCATCCGGTCGAAGGAGCGCCCGAGCCGCGCCACCTCGTCGTATCCGGCGACCGGCACCTGGATGCCGAGCCGCCCGGTGCGCGCCACGTCCTCGGCGGCCCCCGCCAGCCGTACCAGCCGCCGGGTGATCCGCCGCGCGAGCCACCACCCGAACAGCCCCGACGCGATCACCACGGCCGCGACCATCAGCACGGTCCGCTGCTGGAGCTCCCGCAGCAGGTCCTCCGTGTCACTGAACTGCTGGGCGACCTGCACGGCACCGCGGCCGCCGCCGAGCGCCACCGTGGCCACCCGGTAGAGGTCCCCTCCGACGTCCACCTCCCGGTGCTCGGTCCAGGTGCCTGCGGCCGGGGCCGCGGTGATCCGCCGGTCACCGGCGACGACGGGCAGGACCGGCCGCCCGCGCTCGGCGACGGCCCCGCCGGGCCCGAGCACCTGCACGTCCGTACGGCTGGGCCGGATGACGTCGTCGAGCGGACCGTCGTGGTCGGGGTCGGACGACGAGAAGTCACCCGGGTCGAGCGGTGTCTCCCGCACCTGGCCGCGCAGGTCCTGGACGACCTCGGAGAAGACGGTCTGCTGGTCCACCCGCACCAGCCGGGCCGCGGCGTCGTAGCTGAGGAACCCGACGAGGACCGTGACCGCGGCGGCGACGGCCGCGAACGACAGGGTGAAGGTCGCCCTCAGGGAGGACAGCCGCCGGGGACGCAGCCAGGTGAGCCGGCCCGGGGGCACTCAGTCCTCCCGCAGGACGTACCCCACGCCCCGCACGGTGTGGATCAGCGCCGGAGCGCCCGGTCCGTCGAGTTTGCGCCGCAGGTATCCCACGTAGACGGCGAGGTTCTTGGAGCCGGGCCCGAAGTCGTAGCCCCAGATGCGGTCGTAGATCGTGGCGTGGTCGAGGACGATGCCCGCGTTGCGGACGAGGAGTTCGAGGAGTTCGAACTCGGTGCGGGTGAGTTCCAGCTCGCGCTGTCCGCGCCAGGCGCGACGGGCCTGGACGTCCATGTGCAGGCCGGCCGCGGCGATCTGGCCCGGGACCTCGCGGGACGCCGGCGCCGGTGCCGGGGCGGACGCGGTCTCCGCTCCGGCGGCGGGAACCGCGGGGACCGGGCTGGTGCGGCGCAGCAGTGCCCGCAGCCGGGCGAACACCTCCTCCACGTCGAAGGGCTTGACCACGTAGTCGTCGGCCCCGGCGTCCAGGCCCGCGATGCGGTCGGCCGTCTCGACCAGGGCGGTGAGCATCAGGATCGGTGTGCGGTCGCCCTCGGCGCGCAGGACGCGGCAGACCTGGAGTCCGTCGATGCCGGGCATCATGACGTCCAGGACCAGGATGTCCGGCGGGGTGCGGTGGGCCTGTGCCAGCGCCTCGACGCCGTCGGCGACGGCCGTCACCGCGTAGCCCTCCAGTGTCAGCGCCCTTTCCAGGGCATGGCGGATGGCACGGTCGTCCTCGGCGAGCAGCACAGTCTGGGGCACCTGACCAGTCTGCCAAGCCCTCGGCCGCCCACCACCGGAAGAGGCGGGTGGGTGTGGGCTTCTTACCCGGCTCTCACCCCTCCCCGCGCGGGGCCCTTACCCGGCCGGGTCACTCTGTCGCGAATGCCGGGCGGACCGTCACGCTCGGGCCCTCGGCAGCTCCGGCCGGACGGACGTCGGGCCGGCGCGCGGGGGTGGGCCGGAAGCGCACGACGGTGGCGGCCCACCCCTGTCCGCGCCGCGGGCCGCACACCGTCCGGCCTTCCGGCCCGCTCACCGTCCGTCCGGCCTTCCGGCCCGCTCACCTACGGCCGCAGGGCCGCGAGCTGCTGTTCGAAGGGGACGACCTCGAAGCCGCCCCCGGACACGGTCCGGACGGGCGCCGCCGGAGCGGTTCCCCGCGGGACGGGCGGCTTCGCGGCGGGCGCCGAACCGGCCGGCCCCGGGTCCCCGGAACCGTCGGTCGCGTCCGCGCCGCCGGCTGCGCCGACACCCTCGCTACCGGCCGTGCCGGCCGCCTCCGGCGCCGTACCGGCGGCTGCCGTGAGCGCCGTCATCAGCGACCGCAGCTCCGCCGCCGCCCGGTCGATCCGGTCCGCCAGTCCCTCCGCGCCCCAGTCCTCGGAGGCCGCGTACACCCCGGTCGGTACGACGACGGCGCGCAGATGGGCGAAGAGCGGGCGCAGGGCGTGTTCGAGCACCAGGGAGTGCCGGGCCGAGCCGCCGGTCGCGGCGATCAGGACCGGCTTCCCGGCGAGCGCGTCCATGTCCAGTACGTCGAAGAAGGACTTGAACAGTCCGCTGTACGACGCCGAGAACACCGGTGTGACGACGATCAGTCCGTCCGCCGTCGTCACGGCGTCGAGTGCGGAGCCCAGTGCCCGCCCGGGGAACCCGTTGGTGAAGTGGTGCGCGATCTCGACGGCGAGGTCGCGCAGTTCGACGACCTCCACCCGCGCGGCGGTCCCGTCGACGGCCGCGGCGGCCAGCCGGTCGGCGAGCAGCCGGGTGGACGACGGGACGCTCAGCCCCGCCGAGACGACGACGAGCCTCATGCGACGGTCACCTCCCGGGCGGCGGCCACGCGGGCCCGGTGGGTCGGGGCCTCCGGCACCGAGGCCGGACGGTTCTTGGCGAACTCCTCGCGCAGGACGGGGACGACCTCCTCGCCCAGCAGGTCGAGCTGCTCCAGGACGGTCTTCAGCGGCAGGCCGGCGTGGTCCATCAGGAACAGCTGGCGCTGGTAGTCACCGGCGTACTCCCGGAAGGTCAGCGTCTTCTCGATGACCTGCTGGGGCGAGCCGACGGTCAGCGGGGTCTGGTCGGTGAACTCCTCCAGGGACGGCCCGTGTCCGTACACCGGGGCGTTGTCGAAGTACGGCCGGAACTCCCGTACGGCGTCCTGCGAGTTGTGCCGCATGAAGACCTGGCCGCCCAGGCCCACGACGGCCTGCTCCGGGGTGCCGTGCCCGTAGTGCGCGTACCGCTCGCGGTAGAGCTCGACCATCCGCTTGGTGTGGTCGGCGGGCCAGAAGATGTTGTTGTGGAAGAAGCCGTCGCCGTAGTACGCGGCCTGCTCGGCGATCTCGGGGGAGCGGATCGAGCCGTGCCAGACGAACGGCGGCACCCCGTCCAAGGGCCGGGGGGTGGACGTGAACGACTGCAGCGGTGTGCGGAACTTGCCCTCCCACGTCACCACGTCCTCGCGCCACAGGCGGTGGAGCAGCGCGTAGTTCTCGACGGCGAGGTTGATGCCCTGGCGGATGTCCTGTCCGAACCACGGATAGACCGGGCCGGTGTTGCCGCGGCCCATCATGACGTCGACCCTGCCCTCCGCCAGATGCTGGAGCATCGCGAAGTCCTCAGCGATCTTCACCGGGTCGTTGGTGGTGATCAGGGTGGTGGAGGTGGAGAGGATCAGGTTCTCGGTGCGGGCGGCGATGTAGCCGAGCATCGTGGTCGGTGAGGAGGGCACGAACGGCGGGTTGTGGTGCTCACCGGTCGCGAAGACGTCAAGGCCCACCTCCTCGGCCTTCTGCGCGATGGCGACCATGGCCTTGATGCGCTCGTGCTCGCTCGGTGACCGGCCGGTGGTCGGATCCGGTGTCACGTCGCCGACGGTGAATATCCCGAACTGCATGCTCGCTCGCCCTCCAGGTTGTTTACGATTCAACTATAGCCGCAAACGGCGATCCCCGCCGACCTATTCCCGGGCACGCTCCCCCGCCCCCGCCCCCGGACCTCCACTTCACCGGCACCGCTCCCGCGCCCCGGGGGAGGAGGACCACCCGCCCGCACAGGCCTCCCCTCCGCCGGCCGGGCGTGGCGCCGCGGACGCCCGGTCCCAGCCCTGACGTCCCGGCATCCCGGCGACCCGGCGACCCGGCGACCCGGCGACCCGGCGACCCGGCGACCCGGAGCGTGAGCACGCCCGCGTCCGCCGGCGCCCCCGGCTCCGCCAGGCACGCCCCGTCCGCCGCACCCTCCACCGAGACGGCCCGCCCCCCAGCGACCGCACGAGCCCCGCGTCACCGCGACGAACCACCGCCGTCACGCGCGGGCACGCATGCCGCCGTTCCCTGCCCCCCAGGGCTAGAAGGCGTACGAGTCGCCCGTGTCCAGGGCCAGCACCCGCTGCCGGTCGTTGGCGTGGTTCCGGTCCACCGCGCCGCCGCCCCAGACCGTGTCGATCGTCAGCGCCGCCTCGGTCGGCACACCCCGCAGCCGGACCGTCAGCGCGATCGGGTCCCCCAGCCCGTCCGCGGGCAGCTCCCCCGTCCGGCACACCACGGTGCGCACGTCCGAGCGCACACAGCCGCCGGGCAGCCGCTGCCGGTCCGCGAGCGGTGCCGACCAGCGCAGCCGGACCGTCGCCCCGGAGACCTCGTTCGGGCCGTGGTTCTGCGGGACGAGCCGCAGGTCGAAGCGTCCGGCCGCCATGGCCACGGAGCCGTGGTAGGCGAGGTCGGCCTCCGGGGCGAGGGCCCGGACCGGGCAGGCCCCGGCCATCACCACGACCGCCCCCGCCCCCATCGCACCCACCGCGGGGAGAATCCGCATGCCGTCACTTCCTTCACTCGAACGCCCAGAACGCTCATCAGGTCACCCGATGTATGCCACCTCTGAGCGCCGACAGGCGCCCTCCAACAGGTGACGGGGAGCGGGCGGAGCGCCCGTGCGAGAGTGACGGCATGGTGATCGTCCGTTCCGTGGCCCTCTTCGTCGTCGCCGCGCTCTTCGAGATCGGCGGCGCCTGGCTGGTCTGGCAGGGCGTCCGCGAGCACCGCGGCTGGCTCTGGATCGGCGCGGGCGTCATGGCGCTGGGCGTCTACGGCTTCGTGGCCACGCTCCAGCCGGACGCCGAGTTCGGCCGGATCCTCGCCGCGTACGGCGGGGTCTTCGTGGCCGGCTCACTCGCGTGGGGCGTGGTCGCGGACGGCTACCGCCCCGACCGCTGGGACGTCACCGGCGCGCTGATCTGCCTCGCCGGGATGGCCGTGATCATGTACGCGCCGCGCGGCGGCGGCTGAGACGGGCCGCCCGGGGAACGGACGGACTCGACGCGCGCGACGACCGCCTGCCTATCCTGGCCAGGACCGATCACCGCATGCCGTACGCCCCGACGTGACCGCGGCCGTACGCCGTACACCTCAGGAGCAGCCCATGACGTCCGCCGCGCCCTCCGCGTCCTCCCGTATCGCCGTCGTCACCGGCGCGAGCAGCGGCATCGGCGCGGCGACGGCCCGGCAGCTCGCCGCGGCCGGCTACCGCGTCGTCCTGACCGCGCGCCGCAAGGACCGCATCGAGGCGCTGGCCGAGGAGATCAACGCGGCGGGGCACCAGGCCACCGCGTACACCCTCGACGTCACGGACCGCGCGGCGGTCGACGAGTTCGCCACGGCCTTCCGGACCATCGGCGTCCTGGTCAACAACGCGGGCGGCGCGCTGGGCGCCGACCCGGTGGCCACCGGCGACCCGGCCGACTGGCGCCTGATGTACGAGACGAACGTCATCGGCACCCTGAACGTCACCCAGGCCCTGCTGCCCGCCCTCACCTCCAGCGGCGACGGAACGGTGGTGGTCCTCTCCTCCACCGCCGGCCACGGCACCTACGAGGGCGGCGCGGGCTACGTCGCGGCCAAGCACGCCGAGCACGTCCTCGCCGAGACGCTGCGGCTGGAGATCGTCGGCACCCCGGTCCGGGTCATCGAGGTCGCGCCCGGCATGGTCAAGACGGACGAGTTCGCGCTGACCCGCTTCGGCGGGGACACGGAGAAGGCCCAGAAGGTGTACGCGGGCGTGGCCGAGCCGCTCACCGCCGACGACGTGGCCGACACCATCACCTGGGCGGTCACCCGCCCCAGCCACGTCAACATCGACCTCCTCGTGGTCCGCCCCCGCGCCCAGGCGTCCAACACGAAGGTCCACCGGGAGCTGTGACACCGGACGCGACGCGCCCGCGGACGGCGGTGAACGGGCGGATCCGCGCACGGCGGTGAGGCCCACGCGGCCACGGACGACCGTGTGGGCGGGGCGGGGCCCGGACCGTCGCCGGTCCGGGCCCCGCCCCGCCCGCGGTTCAGCCCTTCACGCAGACGACCTGCTTGAGCTTCGCCACGACCTCCACGAGGTCGCGCTGCTGCTCGATCACCTGCTCGATCGGCTTGTACGCGCCCGGGATCTCGTCGACGACACCGGAGTCCTTGCGGCACTCGACGCCCCGCGTCTGCTCCTCCAGGTCCCGGGTCGAGAAGCGGCGCTTGGCCGCGTTGCGGCTCATGCGCCGGCCCGCGCCGTGCGACGCCGAGTTGAAGGACTTCTCGTTGCCCAGGCCCTTCACGATGTACGAACCCGTCCCCATCGATCCCGGAATGATGCCGAACTCCCCGGCCCGGGCGCTGATCGCGCCCTTGCGCGTGACGAGCAGGTCCATGCCTTCGTAGCGCTCGATGTCGACGTAGTTGTGGTGGCAGCTGACCTCGGGCTCGAAGGTCGGCTTCGCCTTCCTGAACTCCTTGCGGATCACGTCCTTCAGGAGCGCCATCATCAGGGTGCGGTTGTGCTTCGCGTACTCCTGCGCCCAGAACAGGTCGTTGCGGTAGGCCGCCATCTGCGGGGTGTCCGCGACGAAGACCGCCAGGTCACGGTCGATCAGACCCTGGTTGTGCGGGAGCTTCTGGGCGACACCGATGTGGTGCTCGGCCAGTTCCTTGCCGATGTTCCGGGAACCGGAGTGCAGCATCAGCCAGACCGAACCGGTCGTGTCCGTGCAGATCTCGACGAAGTGGTTGCCCGCTCCGAGCGTCCCCATCTGCTTCGCGGCACGCTCCCGGCGGAACTTGACCGCGTCGGCGATCCCGTCGAACCGTCCCCAGAAGTCGTCCCACCCCGCGGTGACGAGTCCGTGCACGTCACCGGGCTCGACCGGCGCGTCGTGCATCCCGCGTCCCACCGGGATCGCCTGCTCGACCCTGGACCGGAGCCGGGACAGGTCCCCCGGCAGGTCGCCCTCGGTGAGCGACGTCCTGACCGCGGACATCCCGCAGCCGATGTCGACCCCCACCGCCGCCGGGCACACCGCGTCCCGCATCGCAATGACCGAGCCCACCGTGGCGCCCTTGCCGTAATGCACGTCCGGCATCACGGCGAGGCCCTTGATCCACGGCAGCGTCGCCACGTTCTGCAGCTGGCGCAGCGCTACGTCCTCGACCGACGCCGGGTCGGCCCACATACGGATGGGCACCCGGGCACCCGGCATCTCCACGTACGACATGACATCCCCATTCCCCCACAAAGCAACAAAAGTCATATAACGCAAAAGCGGTGCCAAGGTCGACGTACAGGACAACGGACCGGCGTCCACGGCAGTGCGTGCGATACACATTGTCTGCAGGGGCCGCCCCCGCGCGGCAACCGAATAACCACAGGACAGCACCACAGGACCTCCCGGGCCACGCGCCCCGGAATCCGTCGAGAGGAGCCTCACCGTGCAGCGGAAGGCGTACGTCCCCGGGACCGCCGTGCTCCTCGCGGCCCTGCTGGCCGGCTGCACGGGCGGGTCGGGAGGCGGGGACACCGCGACGGACCCGAAACCGGGCGACGCCGGCGCGACCACCCCGGCCGCCCAGCCGGGCAAGTACCGCACGCTGCCGGAGGCGTGCGCCGCCGTCAGCCACGACAGCCTCGACGCGCTGCTGCCCGGCATCAGGCAGATCACCGACCAGGAGCAGCGCGACACCGCCTACGAGGGCGAGGCCACCCTCACCTACGACACCGACCGCCGCGTCGGCTGCGGCTGGAAGGTGGAGTCGACCGACGCCACCGACCACCTCAGCGTCGACTTCGAGCGCGTGGTCTCGTACGACAACTCCATCAGCGACGACACCCGCGCCCAGGGCATCTACGCGACCAAGGAGGCGGCGGCGGACCTCCCCGAGCCCGCCGGATCGGCCACCGCGTCCGCCACGCCCAGCGGCTCCGGCGGTGAGTCCGGTGACGGTTCCGGCAGCGGCGGCGACTCCCCCACGCCGTCCGCGCCGTCCACCTCCCCGTCCGCGGCCGGCTCCACGTCCGCCCCCGGGGCCGGCGGCGGGGCGGCCTCCCCCGGCACGAGCGGGACCCCCACCGACCTCCAGCCCCGCGAGCTCGGCTCGCTGGGTGACGAGGCCTTCCTCGACGACAAGCTCAGCCCGGCCTCCTCGACCGTCCAGCAGCGCACCGTGACTGTGGTGTTCCGCACGTCCAACGTGATCGTGACGGTCGAGTACGCCGAGCAGCCGACCGCTTCCGCCGGTGCCCCGGACAGCAAGGAAATGCAGGACAAGGCACGGAATCTGGCCCAGAAGCTGGTCGACCGGTTCAACGGTTAGCGGGCCCGCGGGGGTCTCCGGGGCTCCCCCGCGAACCCCCGGAACCGGAACCACCCGGCTGCCTCACCGCGTACCGTGGCCCCTCGGACCCGACCGGCCGCACGTCCCAAGTGCGGCCGCACCACGAGCGCCACGAGTGAAGGAACCATGCACCGACCAGCACAGCGAGTAGGCCGAGCCCCGCGACTCACCCGCATCCTTGTCTGCGCAGCCGCCGTCCCGGCGATGTTCGTCGCCGCCGGCTGTTCCTCGGACTCCGGCTCGGACTCCGGCTCCGCTTCCGCCTCCGGGGCCGGCGACGCGAAGGCGAGCACCGGCACGAGCCCGACGGGCTCCCCGGACGCCACCGCGAACGCCGTCAAGGAGGCCGCGTACGCCACGCTGCCGAGCCCCTGCTCGGTGCTCTCGAAGAAGACGCTGGGCGAACTCGTCCCGAAGGGCGTGAAGTCGGCCAAGGCGGGCCAGTCGAACGACGCGGGGAACCGCGGCAACTGCTCCTGGAACAGCCTGGACAACAAGGGCGTCAAGGGCTCCCAGTTCCGCTGGCTGAACGTCTCGCTGCTGCGCTTCGACTCGGACGCGGCCCGCGGCGAGGGCAACCAGCTCGCGCAGACCTACTACGAGAAGCAGGTCAAGGACGCGCAGACGGCGACCGGCGCCAAGGCCTCCGGTTCGGCGCCGGTCTCCGGCACCGGTGACACGTCGACGGCCGTGCACTACGACCTGAAGAAGAAGGAAGGCACCTTCAAGCAGCAGACGGTCGTGACGCGCGTCGAGAACGTCGTCATCACGCTCGACTACAACGGCGCCGGCCTGGCCGGCGACAAGGCGCCCGGCGCGGACGACCTGACGAAGGCGGCCGAGAAGGCGGCCAGGGAGGTGGTGGCCGCGGTGGCCACCGCGAACCACGACGGCAGCAGGCCGGGCGGTGCCCCGGACGGGTCCGGCGCGCCCTCCAAGTCGGCGTCCCCGTCCGCGTCCGCCTCGAAGTCCGCGAAGCCGTCGAAGTCCGCGAGCCCCTCGAAGTCGGCCTCCAAGAGCGCTTCCCCTTCGAAGTCCGCGGCCGCGAAGAGCTGACATCCCGACCGCTCCGGCGGATCAACTCGTAGGTTTTCCAGCGCATTTGACGGAGCCCGCGCCCCCGGGGGGCCGGGCTCCTTCGCTACCGCCCACCCGTACGCCGCACACATGTGCCACCCTGTTGCGCGCAACAACACGCAAGGAACAACACGCAAGGGGAGGGGAGTACGGGTGTCCGCGCCCATTCAGCTCACCCGGATGCACCGGATTCTCATCGGCGTGGTCGTCGCCGGTGCGCTCGTCATCGCGGGAATCGGCTTCGCGGGTTCGTACGCGGCCGTGCGCGAGCTTGCCCTCAAGAAGGGCTTCGGGAACTTCGCGTACGTCTTCCCGATCGGCATCGACGCGGGCATCTGCGTCCTGCTGGCACTGGACCTCCTCCTCACCTGGATCAGGATCCCCTTCCCGCTGCTGCGCCAGACGGCGTGGCTGCTGACGGTCGCGACGATCGCGTTCAACGGCGCCGCGGCCTGGCCCGACCCGCTGGGCGTCGGCATGCACGCCGTGATCCCGGTCCTGTTCGTGGTCTCCGTCGAGGCGGCCCGGCACGCGATCGGCCGGATCGCCGACATCACCGCCGACAAGCACATGGAGGGCGTCCGTCTCACCCGCTGGATGCTCTCCCCGCTGCCCACCTTCCTCCTGTGGCGCCGGATGAAGCTGTGGGAGCTGCGCTCCTACGAACAGGTCATCAAGCTGGAGCAGGAACGGCTGGTCTACCAGGCCCGCCTGCGCTCCCGCTTCGGCCGGGCCTGGCGCCGCAAGGCCCCGGTGGAGTCCCTGATGCCGCTGCGGCTCGCCCGCTACGGCGTCCCGCTCGCCGAGACCGCCCCCTCCGGCCTCGCCGCCGCCGGCATCGAGCCCGCGCTGCTGCCCCCGGCGCCGCGGCTGGAGCGGGCCCACGAGCCGGAACCGGCCGTACCCGCCGTACCGGGCACCGCGGCCCCCGTCCGCGAACAGCTTCTCGCCGCCGAGGCGTACGAGCCGCCCGAGCAGCCGGAGGACCACGCCGCCGAGGCGCACAGCCAGTGGCTCCAGGCGCGCGACCCCCAGTCCGTCGCGTACCAGGGCGACTACGACCCGACGTACGACCCGGACGTCGCGTACCGGCAGTGGTACGAGGAGCAGCAGCAGGCCGAGCAGTTCGAGGAACAGCAGCAGTTCGAGGAGCAGCGGCGGTTCCAGGCCCAGCAGCGGTTCGAGGCCCAGCAGCAGTTCGAGGAGGAGCAGCGCTTCGAGCAGCAGGCGTTCCCGCGGCAGCGGTTCGAGGAGCAGCCCGTCCCGGAGCCCTCTCCGGAGGACACCGGCACCTTCCCGATCCCGTCCGGCCCGGGCCGTACCCGTGAGCTGGGCGCCGGCGGCGGCTCGGAGCCGACCGAGGAGGACTACTACCTGGTCTTCAAGAAGTCGATAGACGGCAGCTATCCGACCTCGGGCCAGTTCAGGGGCGACGTGGAGGCCACCTACGGCACCACGCTCCCGCAGCGGGAGGCCGACCGCATGGTCAACCGCTTCACCAACCGCCACACGGCGGAACTCCAGGAAGACCACATCGCGTAGACCCGCCGACGGATACGGGGAGGGCGTCCGGTGATCACCGGACGCCCCCTCCCCGTGTCGCGGTACCGCGCGAGGACCGCCGCAGGACGGCGGGTGACTACACCGCGAGCAGCTTGCGCACCCGGTCCTGGCCGACCGCGAGCAGCAGCGTGGGCAGCCGCGGGCCGGTGTCGCGCCCGACGAGCAGGTGGTAGAGCAGCGCGAAGAACGTGCGCTGGGCGACCTTGATCTCCGGCGGGAGCTCCTTGGCGGTGGCGTCGGCCGGGAAGCCGGCCTGGACCTTGGGAACTCCGTAGACGAGGTGGGTCAGGCCGTCCAGGGACCAGTTCTTCTCCAGTCCCTCCAGGAGCAGCCGCAGCGACTCCCGCCCCCCGTCGTCGAGGGACGCCAGCAGCGCGGCGTCGGGCTCGTCGCGTACGACGGTGCGCTCCTCCGCCGGGACCTGGGTGTTGATCCAGGTCTCGGCCTTGTCCAGCCGGGGGCGGACCTCGTCGAGGGAACCGAGCGGGTTCTGCGGGTCGAGCTCGCTCAGGATGCGCAGGGTCTGGTCCTCGGCGCCGGCGGTGATGTCGGCGACGGAGGCGAGGGTGCGGTACGCCATCGGGCGGGGCGTCCTGGGCAGTTCCCCGGCGGCGGTGCCGACGGCGCGGGCGTACGCGGCGGCGTCGGCCGGCAGCACGGAGCCGTCGGCGACCTTGCCGGCGAGCTTGTCCCACTCGTCGTAGAGCCGCTGGATCTCCTGGTCGAAGGCGATCTTGAAGGACTGGTTGGGGCGACGGCGCGCGTACAGCCAGCGCAGCAGCTGCGGCTCCATGATCCGCAGCGCGTCGGCCGCGGTGGGGACGCCGCCCTTGCTGCTGGACATCTTGGCCATGCCGCTGATGCCGACGAAGGCGTACATCGGCCCGATCGGCTGCTCGCCGCCGAAGATCCCGACGATCTGGCCGCCGACCTGGAAGGAGGACCCCGGGGACGAGTGGTCGACGCCGCTCGGCTCGAAAATCACGCCCTCGTGGGCCCAGCGCATCGGCCAGTCGACCTTCCAGACCAGCTTGCCGCGGTTGAACTCGCTGAGCCGCACGGTCTCGGAGAAACCGCAGGACGAGCAGGTGTACGTCAGCTCGGTCGTGTCGTCGTCGTACGCCGTGACCGTGGTGAGGTCCTTCTCGCAGCGCCCGCAGTAGGGCTTGTACGGGAAGTACCCGGAGGTGGAGCTGCCGTCGTCCTCGGCGGCGGCGCCCGACCCCTCCGCGGCTTCGAGCTCGGCCTCGTCCACGGGCTTCTGGCCCTGCTGCTTCTTGGCCGGGGCCTTCTTGGTGCGGTACTGCTCGAGGACGGCGTCGATGTCCCCGCGGTGCTTCATCGCGAAGAGGACCTGCTCGCGGTAGGCGCCCGTGGTGTACTGCTCGGTCTGGCTGATCGGGTCGTACGTGACGCCGAGCTCGGCGAGCGCCTCGGTCATCGCGGCCTTGAAGTGCTCGGCCCAGTTCGGGTACTCCGAGTCCTTCGGGGCGGGGACGGAGGTCAGGGGCTTGCCGATGTGCTCGGCCCAGGACTCGTCGATGCCGGGGACGCCGGCCGGGACCTTGCGGTAGCGGTCGTAGTCGTCCCAGGAGATCAGGTGGCGCACGGTGTGGCCGCGGCGGCGGATCTCGTCGGCGACCAGGTGCGGGGTCATGACCTCGCGCAGGTTGCCGAGGTGGATGGGCCCCGAGGGGGAGAGTCCGGACGCGACGACGACCGGTTTGCCCGGGGCACGACGCTCCGACTCGGCGATGACCTCGTCCGCGAAACGGGAGACCCAGTCGGTGGTCTCGGTGCTCTGAGCCACGATCGGCACGTCCTTCTTTCTGATACGCCAGTACGGCTGACCGAACCATTCTCCCAGCTCGGACCGGAACCACGAAAACGGCTTTTCAGTGACCCCGCCACCCGGCGGGGCCGCGCCGTCGCAGCGAATTCCGCTTGCTCCCCCATGGGATACTGACCGGGTCCGTCTGAATTCCTCGAGGAGAACGGCATCCACCCCATGGCCTCGGTCACGTCCCTCACCGCCTCCGTCCACCAGCGCCTCGCGGACGCCCTCACGGCAGCCCTGCCGGAGGCCGGTTCCGCGGACCCGCTGCTGCGACGAAGCGACCGGGCCGACTTCCAGGCCAACGGGATCCTGGCGCTCGCGAAGAAGGCGAAGGCGAACCCGAGAGAGCTGGCGACGCAGGTCGTGGCGCGGGTCGAGTCGGGTGAGGTGATCAAGGACATCGAGGTCTCCGGCCCCGGCTTCCTGAACATCACGATCACCGACCGGGCGATCACCGAGAACCTGGCGGCCCGGTACGCGGACACCGCGCGTCTCGGTGTGCCGTTCGTGGCGCACCCGGGCACGACGGTCATCGACTACGCGCAGCCGAACGTGGCGAAGGAGATGCACGTCGGGCACCTCCGCTCGGCCGTGATCGGCGACGCGGTGGTGCAGATCCTGGAGTTCGTCGGCGAGTCCGTCGTCCGGCGCCACCACATCGGCGACTGGGGCACCCAGTTCGGCATGCTCATCCAGTACCTGATCGAGCACCCGCACGAGTTGGACCACCAGGGCGGCGAGGTCTCCGGCGAGGAGGCCATGTCGAACCTGAACCGCCTCTACAAGGCGGCGCGGACGGTCTTCGACTCCGACGAGGAGTTCAAGACCCGGGCGCGGCGCCGGGTGGTGGACCTGCAGGCGGGCGAGCCCGAGACGCTGGCCATGTGGCAGAAGTTCGTGGACGAGTCGAAGATCTACTTCTACTCGGTCTTCGAGAAGCTGGACATGGAGATCCGCGACCCGGACGTGGTCGGCGAGTCCGGTTACAACGACATGCTGGACGAGACCTGCCGCCTCCTGGAGGAGTCCGGCGTCGCCGTCCGCTCCGAGGGCGCCCTGTGCGTCTTCTTCGAGGACATCAAGGGCCCCGACGGCAACCCGGTCCCGCTGATCGTGCGCAAGTCGGACGGCGGCTACGGCTACGCGGCGACGGACCTGTCCGCGATCCGCGACCGGGTCTTCGGGCTCAAGGCGTCGACGCTCCTCTACGTCGTGGACGCCCGCCAGTCCCTGCACTTCAGGATGGTCTTCGAGACCGCGCGCCGGGCCGGCTGGCTGAACGACGACGTGAAGGCGCACCAGCTCGCCTTCGGCACGGTGCTCGGCAAGGACGGCAAGCCGTTCAAGACCCGTGAGGGCGAGACGGTCCGGCTGGTCGACCTGCTGGACGAGGCGATCGAGCGGGCGACGACGGTCGTGCGGGAGAAGGCCGAGAAGGTGGGCCTGAGCGAGCCGGAGATCGAGGAGAACGGCCGGTACGTCGGCATCGGCGCCGTGAAGTACGCGGACCTGTCCACCTCGGCGGTGCGGGACTACAAGTTCGACCTGGACCAGATGGTCTCGCTGAACGGCGACACGTCCGTGTACCTCCAGTACGCGTACGCCCGCATCCGGTCGATCTTCGGCAAGGCGGGCGAGCGCACGCCGGTCGCCCACCCGGAGCTCGAACTGGCCCCGGCGGAGCGGGCGCTGGGTCTGCATCTGGACCGGTTCGGGGAGACGCTGGAGGAGGTCGCGGCCGAGTACGCCCCGCACAAGCTGGCGGCCTACCTGTACCAACTGGCGTCCCTGTACACGACGTTCTACGACCAGTGCCCGGTCATCAAGCCGGCCCCGGCGCAAGAGGTCGCGGAGAACCGCCTCTTCCTCTGCGACCTGACGGCCCGCACGCTCCACCAGGGCATGGCCCTCCTGGGCATCCGGACGCCCGAGCGCCTCTGACAGCGCGGGCTCGCGCACGAACGGCCGGAAGGGCCCCGCTTCCCGGAGGATCCCGGGCGGCGGGGCCCTTCCGCGTCCCGCCGAAGGCCCCGGCGGACCGCGTCCCGGGCCGGTCCGGGCCGGTGCCCCGTTGTCAGTGGCGGCCCCTACAGTCACCGGCATGGCGACACTTCCGAATCCGCTGCCGAGGCTGGCGGCAGACCCGAGCGGGCACACGCTCGGGCTTGATCTCCCGGCCGGGAGACTGATCGACGCGACCGGTGATGGCCCGTGGCACGAGCCGTTGCTGTGGCACGCCGACGGACCGGCCGCGCCCGGCGGCTGGGGGACGCTGGAGCCCGCGCGGCGGACGTCCGGGCTGCTCCCCCTCCTGATCGACGTGAGCGGTGATCAGGGCGGGCCGCAGGACTGGGACCTGCTGCCGGGAGAGGCGTCCTATCCCGGGGACCACGACGCCGAGGACGTCCTCGCGGAGTCCTGGGAGGAGTACGCGGCGGAGGAACTCGGCGCGGACGAGGGCGGCCCCGGCACGCCGGCCGTCGTCGAGCTCTTCGGCGAGCAGCCGACGTACGACGAGACGGTCGCGCCGTTCGGTCTCACCTGGCCAGGTCCGGCGGCCGCGACGATGTTGGAGGCCGACCCCGACACGCGGGCCGCCGAGATCGCCGACTCCCTCGTGACCGGCGGCTCGTGGCTGAAGGAGCCGCGCCTGGCCCTGGTCCCGGCCCGCCGCAGCGCCGACATCCCGGCGGCGATCGGCTGGTGCGGTCCGCTCAACCACGAGGGCGACGTGGGCCGTCTGTGCGCGGTGCTGCGCTCCTGGGAGGACCGTTTCGGCATACGGGTGGTCGCCCTCACCCTCGACCAGCTGGTGCTGTCGGTGGCGGCGCCGCCCACCACCCGGGACGCGGCCGAGGCGGTGGCCGCCGAGCACTTCGCGTTCTGCCCGGACAACATCACCCAGGGCCACCACGAGACACTGCGCGCGTACGCGGAGCACGAGGTGCTCGGCCAGGCGGTGTGGTCCTTCTGGTGGGACTGACGCCTTTTCGGCGCGGCGGGGGGCGGCGGGTGCGGCGGTCCGCGACCGGGCCGGAACCCGGCCGGCCCCCGCGGTCCGTGTCCCGCCCGCCGCGCCGCCGCCGCCGCCCGCAGGCTCACCGGCCCGCGGGCTCACGGGTGTTCACGGCTTGACGGCGGTCGCCCCGTAGACGTTGATGTCGGCGTCCGTGACGTCGTTGATGTCGCGGTAGCGGACCATCTCGATGTCGTCGAGGGTCGCGAGGAACCCGGGGTCGGCGGCCTCGGGAGCGGGCGCCGATCCGTCCGGCCGCCAGTGGTGCACCGGCACGACACCCGGCTCGTCCAGTTCCAGCCCGCTCTCCGTGAAGAACCGCTCGACCTCGAACCTGGAGCGCAGCACGAAGGTGAACCCGCGCTCGGTGTAGGTCCGTTGGACCGCCCGGACGTTCTCCGCGTTCAGGTCCTCGGTGAGGTGGCTGAGCACCACCCGGCTCCCGGACGGCAGCGCCTTCACCAGGTCACGCACGATCGGATAGGCCTCGTCGTCCTCGATGAAGTGCAGGATCGCCACCAGCACGAGCGCGACCGGCCGATCGAGGTCGAGGGTCTTCGCGGCCTCCTGGAGTATCCGCGCGGGCTGCTTGAGATCCGCGTCGACGTAGTCGGTCACCCCCGCCGGCCCACTGGTGAGGAGCGCCCGCGCGTGGGCGAGGACCACCGGGTCGTTGTCCACGTAGACGACCCGCGACGCGGGAGCGATCCGCTGCGCGATCTGGTGCACGTTCTCCCGCGTCGGCAGTCCCGTACCTATGTCCAGGTACTGGCGGATGCCCTCGTCCCCGGTCAGCGTGGTCACCGCGCGCCGCAGGAAGTCCCGGTTGTGCCGGACGTCGAGGTATCCGCGCGGGTTCGCCGCGAGCGCCGCGGCGGCCGCGCTCCGGTCGACCGGGTAGTTGTCCTTGCCTCCGAGGAAGACGTCGTAGACGCGGGCCGGGTGCGCCTTGGTGGTGTCGATCCTCCTCCTCAGCTCGGCGGGGTCCTGGCCGAGAGCATCACCGGGCATAAGGCCTCTCCCTGGGGAGTCGCGTCATCGAACGGGCAACAACCTAACTCCTGGGGCGACTTGATCGTGCCGGGGACGACGTCACCACCCGCCGCCCGGCGGGAGGCACCGCCCCTACCCGGGTGGAGCCGCCGGCTGCCACTCGCTGCCGCCCAGCGGATAGTCGTACGCGGGACGCCCCACGCTCCCGCTCGTCCGGAACGGCTTCCCGTGGTCGTCGACCCGCACGGTGCCGCTCCTCGACCCGCTGGACCAGTCCAGTTCCAGGTACCAGCTCACGTCGTGCGCCTGCGCGTCCGCGAAGACGTAGAACACCTCGGGGTCGGACTCGCTGACCTTGTACGGGAAGTCCCGCTGTCCGGCCTTGGGGGTGGTCACCGGCCGCCCCGCGTCGAGATCCACTCCGAACGACTTGGTCCCCACACCGCCGCCGCAGCCGACCCCCATCGCGAAGTCGTTCCAGGCGAGCGGCGCGTTCTTCTCCAGCACCCGCACGTGCAGACCCTTCAGGACGACGGTGGCCTTCCCGGTGCCCTGCACGGTCAGCGCGAGCATCTGCTCCCCGCCGGCGACCCCGCCGAGCGCGGCGACCCACCGCCGCGCGTCCGCCTCGTTCGGCGGCGGCGGCATCTGCTCGGTCTTCCGGTTCACCAGATAGTGCTGGCTGCACGGATCTTCCCACTTGTACGGGTCGACGACGACGGTCGGCGCGGTGGCGCCGTCCTCGGCGGCGGCGCTTCCGCCGGCGCCCTGCCCGGTGGGCGCGTCCGGGTCCACCGGGCCGCCGATCGACGAGGCGGACGCCGCGGGCCCGCCGTGGCGCGAGGCGGTCGGCGACGCCGGCCCCCGCGGCGTGCCGACCGTGGTGCCGTCGGCGCGCGGACGCGCGCCGGACGGTATGCCGAGAGCGACGGCGTGCCCCTTCGTGTCGTCCTCGCTCCCGCCGGACCCGAGGTGCACGACGAGCGCGGTGGAGGCGACGGCGGCGGCCACGACGGCACCGGCGGCGGCGAGCGCCACCGTCCGCCGGTTCCGCCGCGCCGGGACGCGGTCACCCGTCTCCGGACCGGCCCCCGGCAGGGAACCGGGCCCGCTCTCCCCGCGGACGTCCGCGACCGTCACCGCGTCCGCGGCCCCGCGGGCCGCAGGCTCACCGCTCCCGCCCCGGACCGTGCCCCCGTCCCCGCTCTTGTCCGCGCCCCGGTCCTCGCCCGCGCCTCCGTCCCGGCCCGTGTCCCCGTCCTCGCCCCCGTCCGGCGTTCCGCCCGCTCTTGTCAGGGCCCCGGGGGGCGCGCCCTTCTGCCCGCGCAGCGCGTCCGCGAGGACCCACCGCCGGTGAAGGTCCACCAGTTCCTCCGGGGTCGCCCTGCACGCCCGCGCGAGCCGCTCCACCGGCGCGTAGTCCGTCGGCACGGCGTCCCCGTTGACGTAGCGGTGCAGCGTGGACGTACTCACGTGCAACCGCTTCGCGAGCACCCCGTAACTGAGCCCGGACCGCTCCTTCAACTCCCGAAGCAGCTCCGCGAACTGGTCCCCGGCCACCGTTCCTCCATCCCCCGCGTCCCGGCCCGCGTTCCAGGGAGACGACATTCTCCCAGTTCAGACCCCATACGAACGTTCCGGCGTCCCGCATCCCCCGGCAACCGTGGCGGCCGGGACGGATCACCCCACAAGCTGTGGTCATCCAAGCACGCCGCTCGCCTCGACCGGTCGAGCGGCCTTCCCGGTCCGACACCCACAGGGGGATCACCCATGTCCGCACGCACCGTCCGCACCCGTCTGCTCGCCGCCTCGACGGTCGCGCTCGCCGCGCTCGCCCTCACGGCGTGCGACAACGGAAAGGGCGTACGGGACGAGGGACCGTCCGCCGCGTCCGAGTCCTCGGCCCGGCCGGGCGGCTCGAAGACGGCCGAGCCTGCGGCCGACAGCGGCACCTCGGCCGGCGGCTCGGCCGCCACTCCGACGCAGGGCGCCCCGAAGGGCTCCACGGGCGGTTCCTCCGGCGCCACGGGCGGTTCCTCGGGCGGCGGCAAGGCCGCGGGAGGCGGCGCCGGCACCGGCGGCGGGAGCAGCCGGAACGCCGCCTGCAACGGCTCCAACACCCGGACCACGGCGACCGAGGTCTCCCGCCCCCTCGACCACCTGCTCCTCACCGTCACCAACACCGGCTCGAAGAACTGCGACCTGACCGGCGACCCGATCGCCCGCTTCGGCGAGGCGCAGTCGGTCCCGCCGGTGGCCGAGGAGACCCACCCGCAGGCGGTCGTCACCCTCGCCCCGGGCGAGTCCGGCTACGCGGGGGTCCTGCTGTCGGCGGGCGACGGCAGCGGCGGCCACGGCTACACGGCGAAGACCCTGGTGATCGGCTTCGCCAAGGGCAGCAGCTCGACCCCGGCCCTGCCCGCGAAGGGCGTGCACGTCGACGACAAGCTCACGGTGACGTACTGGCAGCAGAGCCTCGACGACGCGCTGTCCTACTGAGGCTCCGGGACAGCCCTCAGCGCAGCGTCCGGGCGACCTCGGTCGCCCAGTACGTGAGGATGTTCCGCGCCCCGGCCCGCCTGATGCCGGTCAGCGTCTCCAGGATGGCCTTGTCCCGGTCGATCCAGCCCTTCTCGGCCGCCGCCTCGATCATCGAGTACTCGCCGGAGATCTGGTAGGCGACCACGGGCACGTCGACCGCGTCGGCGACCCGCGCCAGGACGTCCAGGTAGGGGCCGGCCGGCTTCACCATCACCATGTCGGCGCCCTCCTCCAGGTCGAGGGCGAGCTCCCGCAGGGACTCCCGGAGGTTCGCGGGATCCTGCTGGTACGTCTTGCGGTCGCCCTTGAGCGAGGAGCCGACGGCCTCCCGGAAGGGTCCGTAGAAGGCCGAGGAGTACTTGGCGGTGTAGGCGAGAACGGCGACGTCCTCCCGGCCGATCTGGTCCAGGGCGTCACGGACGACACCGATCTGCCCGTCCATCATCCCGCTGGGGCCCACCACATGGGCCCCGGCGTCGGCCTGGACCTGGGCCATCTCGGCGTACCGCTCCAGGGTCGCGTCGTTGTCCACACGCCCTTCGGCGTCCAGGACTCCGCAGTGCCCGTGGTCGGTGGTCTCGTCGAGACACAGGTCGGACATGACAAGGAGGTCGTCCCCGACCTCGGCGCGCACATCCCGCAGGGCGACCTGCAGGATCCCGTCCGGGTCGGTTCCGGCCGTCCCCACGGCGTCCTTCTTGGAGTCCTCCGGCACGCCGAAGAGCATGATCCCCGAGATCCCGGCCTCCACCGCCTCCAGGGCGGCCTTCCTGAGGCTGTCCCGGGTGTGCTGCACGACCCCGGGCATCGCCGCGATCGGCACCGGCTCGCTCACGCCCTCGCGCACGAACGCGGGGAGGATGAAGTCCGCGGGGTGCAGCCGGGTCTCGGCGACCATGCGCCGCATCACAGGCGTCGTACGCAGCCGCCGCGGCCGCGTACCGGGGAAGGATCCGTACTTGGTCATCCCCCCACGCTACGCCCGCCGCCGCACCCCTTTTGCCGACATCGTGCCGGTGCGCCCGCCGGGCCTGACGAGCGCGGGCGCACCCCTTCAGCCCGTCCGGCGTTTGAGGACGAGCCCTTCGGGCGAAGGCGGGGCCCCGATGAGCACAGGCACGCACCCTCAGCCCGTCCGGCGCTTCAGGACGAGCCCTACGGGCGAAGACCCGGGGCCTGATGAGCGCAGGCGCACACCCGCAGCCCGTCCGGCGTTTGAGGACGAGCCCTTCGGGCGAGGGCGGGGGTCCAGGGGGCGCAGCGCCCCTGGCGGGGTCCGGGGCAGAGCCCCGGGGACGGGACGGGTAAGGGCGGCGGGGGCGGGAAAACCCCGCCCCGACCGCCCCACTCACCCGGCAAAGACCTACGTGGCCCGCCGCCTCCGCGCCCCCGGCCGCCGCTCACTGGGCCGCGTCACCGGATCCCCCGCCTCCGCCGCGGCGGCCCGCCGCCGCATGCCGAAGTCCGCCAGCGCCTCCGCCAGCTTGTGCACCGACGGCTCCGGGGCCATGACGTCGACCCGCAGCCCGTGCTCCTCCGCCGTCTTGGCGGTGGCGGGACCGATGCACGCGATCACCGTCACGTTGTGCGGCTTGCCGGCGATACCGACCAGGTTCCGCACCGTCGACGAGGACGTGAACAGCACGGCGTCGAAGCCGCCGCCCTTGATCGCCTCACGGGTCTCCGCCGGCGGCGGCGACGCCCGCACGGTCCGGTAGGCCGTGACGTCGTCGACCTCCCAGCCCAGCTCGATGAGCCCCGCGACCAGCGTCTCGGTGGCGATGTCCGCCCGCGGCAGGAACACCCGGTCGATCGGGTCGAACACCGGGTCGTACGGCGGCCAGTCGTCCAGCAGGCCGGCCGCGGACTGCTCACCGCTCGGCACCAGATCCGGCTTCACGCCGAAGGCGACCAGCGCCCTCGCCGTCTGTTCGCCCACCGCCGCGACCTTGATCCCCGCGAAGGCGCGCGCGTCGAGCCCGTACTCCTCGAACTTCTCCCGTACCGCCTTCACCGCGTTGACCGACGTGAAGGCGATCCACTCGTACCGTCCGGTGACGAGCCCCTTGACCGCGCGTTCCATCTGCTGCGGCGTACGCGGCGGCTCGACGGCGATGGTGGGCACCTCGTGCGGCACGGCGCCGTACGAACGCAGCTGGTCGGAGAGCGAGGCCGCCTGCTCCTTCGTGCGCGGCACGAGCACCTTCCAGCCGAACAGCGGCTTGGACTCGAACCACGACAACTGGTCGCGCTGGGCGGCGGCGGAACGCTCGCCGACCACGGCTATCACCGGCCGGCCGCCGTCCGGGGACGGCAGCACCTTGGCCTGCTTCAGGGTCTGCGCGATGGTCCCGAGCGTGGCCGACCAGGTCCGCTGCCGCGTGGTCGTACCCGCGACCGTCACGGACATCGGGGTGTCCGGCTTGCGTCCGGAGGAGACGAGCTCCCCCGCGGCCGCGGCCACCGAGTCGAGCGTCGCCGACACGACGACGGTGCCGTCCGACGCACCGACCTCGGTCCAGCACCGGTCGGAGGCCGTCCGCGCGTCGACGAACCGCACGTCCGCGCCCTGCGCGTCCCGCAGCGGCACACCGGCGTAGGCGGGCACGCCCACGGCCGCGGCGACGCCGGGCACGACCTCGAACGGCACGCCCGCGGCGGCGCAGGCCAGCATCTCCTCGGCGGCGTACGTGTCGAGCCCGGGGTCCCCGGACACCGCACGCACGACCCGCTTGCCGCCCCGCGCGGCCTCCATGACAAGATTGGCGGCGTCCCTCGACGCGGGGTCACCTTCGGCTGCTGACACGGCGTCAACAACCGCTGAGGGGGACGCGTTTGTGCCCGGGTACGGACCGGCGGACGTGCCGAAAGCCGTGTCCGTGTTCAGCACCGCGACGTTCTGCCTGGCGTGCGTACGCACGACGTCGAGCACCTCGTGCCCGGCGACGAGGACGTCCGCGATCGCCAGCGCCTCGACGGCGCGCAGGGTCAGTAGTCCCGGATCTCCGGGTCCGGCACCGAGGAAGGTGACGTGCCCGTGTTCGGGACCGGCGGGAAGGTTGGTGGGGCTCAATGTGCTCGCTCCCCCATCAGACCGGCCGCGCCCTTGGCGAGCATCTCGGCGGCGAGTTCACGGCCGAGCTCCCTCGCGCGGTCGTGCGTCTCGGGCACGGGACCGGTGGTGGACAACTGCACCAGCGTCGAGCCGTCGGTCGTGCCGACGACGCCGCGCAGGCGCATTTCCTTGACAATCTGCGCGTCCGCCACGGGGCTCCCCGCCGCTCGACCGGGGTCGAGAGCGCGGGGGAAGTCGGCGAGCGCGCCCACGGGTGCGCTGCAGCCTGCCTCCAGGGCGGCGAGCAGGGACCGCTCGGCGGTCACGGCGACCCGGGTGAACGGGTCGTCGAGCGCTCCGAGCGCGGCGGCGAGGTCCGCGTCGTCCGCGGCGCACTCGATCGCCAGGGCCCCCTGGCCGGGGGCGGGCAAAACGGTGTCGACGGACAGGAAGTCCGTCACGTCCCTCAGCCGCCCCAGGCGGCTGAGGCCGGCGGCGGCCAGCACGACGGCGTCGAGCTTCCCGTCGCGCACGTACCCGATGCGGGTGTCCACGTTCCCCCGGATCGCGACCGTCTCGATCGTCATCCCGTGGTCACGTGCGTACGCGTTCAGCTGGGCCATCCGGCGCGGCGACCCCGTACCGACCCGTGCGCCCTCCGGCAGCCGCGGGAACGTCAGACCGTCGCGGGCGACGAGCACGTCACGCGCGTCCTCCCGCGCCGGCACGGCGGCCAGGACCAGCCCGTCGGGCTGCGTGGTCGGCAGGTCCTTGAGCGAGTGCACGGCGAAGTCGACCTCGCCGCGCAGCAGCGCCTCGCGCAGCGCGGCGACGAACACACCGGTGCCGCCGATCTGCGCGAGGTCCTCACGGGAGACGTCGCCGTACGTCGTGATCTCCACGAGTTCGACGGGCCGTCCGGTCACCTTGCTCACTGCGTCCGCCACCTGTGCGGACTGGGCCATGGCGAGTTTGCTGCGCCTGGTCCCCAGCCTCAGTGCCCCTTGCTCCGGCTCAGCCCTTCGGGGCGATGCGTCCGGCGTCGGAAGTCCGGCGGTGCCGAGCCCATCGGGCCCGCGCACGTTCGTACTCTCGCCGCCGGTGCGCCCTTGAGGCTCACGCGGCTCACTCATGCTCGCCCTCGGTTCTTGGCGTTCTCGGTGTTGTTCTCGGCCCGCGAGACGGAGGCGACCGTCTCCGGGTCCAGGTCGAACAGGGTCCGCAGCGCGTCCGCGTACCCGGCGCCGCCGGGTTCGGCGGCCAGTTGCTTGACCCGTACGGTCGGCGCGTGCAGCAGCTTGTCGACGACACGCCGTACGGTCTGCGTGATCTCGCCCCGCTGCTTGTCGTCGAGGTCCGGCAGCCGTCCGTCGAGCCGCGCGATCTCACTCGCGACGAGGTCGGCGGCCATGGTGCGCAGCGCCACGACGGTGGGGGTGATGTGGGCGGCCCGCTGGGCGGCGCTGAAGGCGGCCACCTCGTCGGCGACGATCCGCCGCACCTGGTCCACGTCGGCGGCCATCGGAGCGTCCGCGGACGCCTCGGCCAGCGACTCGATGTCGACCAGGCGCACGCCGAGCAGGCGGTGCACGGCCGCGTCGATGTCGCGGGGCATGGCGAGGTCGAGCAGGGCCAGCACGGGCGCGGGCCGGGGCGCCTCGGCGACCGGCTCGGGCCTGCGGCGCTCGGGGACCCGGCCGACGACCGCCACGGCCGCGGCGAGCGCCGCGATGGCCTCCGTGTCGGCCTCCGGGTCGAGGAGCCCCGCGGCCCGCGGGGCACGGGCCGCCGCGTCGCCGTTGTCCACCCAGGCCGCGTGCTGTTCCAGCTCGGCGGCGGCCATGCCGGCCACGGCGGCCTCGCCGAGCACGGAGAACCCGGCCGTGCCCTGCACGGTGGAGACGTCGAGCGGGCAGCCGTCCTCGGTGCCGACGCTCGTGGGCGCGAGCGGGCCGGTGCCGTCCACGGGCGCGACCGGTGCCGGACGGGAGGAGTCCGCGTCGGGCGCGGTGCGCGCGGAGCCGACGCCCTGACCGGCGACGGCCCGCCCCGTGCGGCCCGCGACGGCCGCCGCGACCGACTCGCCCGTCAGGACGAGACCCGTCGCGCCGGTGCAGGAGACGGCGATGTCGGCACGTGTCAGCTCGACCGGCACCGAGTCCATCGGTACCGCGCGGGCCGTCACGTCCCAGGCGCCGCCCTCGTTCTCTTCGAGGATCTGGACGAGGCGCCGCGCGCGGTCCGGGGTGCGGTTGGCGATGACGATCTCGGCGACCCCGGCGCGCGCGAGCGTCGCCGCGGCCAGCGAGGACATGGAGCCGGCCCCGATGACGAGGGCGCGCTTGCCCTTGGCCCAGACGTCGACGGGCGCGCCCGAGGACAGCTGCTCCAGGCCGAAGGTGACCAGGGACTGCCCGGCCCGGTCGATCCCGGTCTCGGAGTGCGCGCGCTTGCCGACCCGCAGCGCCTGCTGGAACAGGTCGTTCAGGAGGCGGCCCGCGGTGTGCAGCTCCTGCGCGGCCGCCAGGGCGTCCTTGATCTGGCCGAGGATCTGGCCCTCGCCCACGACCATCGAGTCCAGCCCGCAGGCCACCGAGAAGAGGTGGTGGACGGCCCGGTCCTCGTAGTGCACGTAGAGGTGGGGGGTGAGCTCCTCGAGCCCGACCCCGCTGTGCTGCGCGAGCAGCGTGGACAGCTCGGCGACGCCCGCGTGGAACTTGTCCACGTCGGCGTACAGCTCGATGCGGTTGCAGGTCGCGAGCACCGCGGCTTCGGCGGCCGGCTCGGCGGCGACGGTGTCCTGGAGGAGCTTGACCTGCGTGTCCGCGGTCAGCGTGGCCCGTTCGAGGACGCTGACCGGGGCGCTGCGGTGGCTCAGCCCGACGACGAGGAGACTCATGCCGGCATCACGGCGGGAACGTCCCCGTCGGGTCCTTTGCCGTTGTTCTCCTGGGCGGCCTGGGCGGCGGCACCGGCCTGTGCCTCGGCCTCCTCGCCGGCCTTGCGCTGCTCGTGGAAGGCGAGGATCTGGAGCTCGATCGAGAGGTCGACCTTGCGCACGTCGACGCCGTCCGGGACGGACAGGACGGTCGGCGCGAAGTTCAGGATGGAGGTGACCCCGGCGGCGACCAGCCGGTCGCAGACCTGCTGGGCCACGCCCGGCGGGGTGGTGATGACGCCGATGGAGACGCCGTTCTCGTCGATGATCTTCTCCAGGCCGTCGCTGTGCTGCACGGCGATGCCCGCGACCTGCTTTCCGGCCATCTCGGGGTCGGCGTCGATCAGCGCGGCGACCCGGAAGCCGCGGGACGCGAACCCTCCGTAGTTGGCCAGCGCGGCGCCGAGGTTTCCGATGCCGACGATCACTACCGGCCAGTCCTGGGTCAGGCCCAGTTCGCGGGAGATCTGGTAGACGAGATACTCGACGTCGTACCCCACACCGCGCGTCCCGTAGGAGCCCAGGTAGGAGAAGTCCTTGCGCAGCTTCGCGGAGTTGACCCCCGCCGCGGCCGCGAGCTCCTCCGAGGAGACCGTGGGGACCGAGCGCTCCGACAGTGCGGTGAGGGCTCGGAGGTACAGCGGAAGACGGGCGACGGTGGCCTCGGGAATTCCTCGGCTGCGGGTCGCCGGTCGGTGAGTTCGGCCAGTTGCCACGGTGCTCCTGCGGGTAGAGCGGGGCTGCAGGCGGTCACACGTACCTAGACCGCCCCGTCGAATGCAGGCTATGTCTTTGTGAACGCGTGCACAAAGATGGTGTCCGATTTGCCCGGGCAACGTGACGGGGGTCACGCATGCCCGGCGCGCGGGTATGGAACCAGCGCGCGGACAGCTTCGTTCCGCACCTGAAGGGGGCAAAGCCGTACACACTCCTCAACGAATCCCGCCCCCGAGACCAATCGCCGTCGATCCTAGGCGACTTTCCGGACCACCTGGACTGCTCGGTCAGGACGGACTCGGGCCGCGTCCCGGCGTCGCTACGAGGCCAGGGCCTTGCGCAGACGCCCCTCGTCCACCTTCCAGAACGTGTGCTGCGCGCCGTCCACCAGCACAACGGGGATCTGCTCCCAGTACGCGCGGTGCAGTTCCTCGTCCTGCGTGATGTCCTTCCCCTCCCACGGCACGCCGAGGTCCCCACACACCTTCTCCACCACTTGTTGTGCGTCATCACACAGATGACAGCCGGGCTTCCTGATGAGGGTGACCGACCGCTCACCCGGAGCCACCGCCTCCGCCTTCTCGGCCTTCTCCGGCCTCCGCACCCGCTCGGCCTTCTCCGTACGGCGCTCACCGCGCCCGAACATGGGACTCATACCGGCCATTCTCCCGCCGCGGGCGCCCCATGGGCCCCCCTTCGGCGCGCAAGGCGACAACCGGCCCCGGACACGGGCTCCGACGCGCCGATCGGAAACGCCGCGGACCCCTTCTTTAACGGCTCGGTCGCGGAGAGTTCACAGCCTCGAACCCTCGCGACTCCGGTACCACCGAACAAACTGGCTATGCTCACGCCATGGCCGCTCTCGGATGGCTCACTCCCCGTAGGCGCTCCGCCACCGCGCGGAGCGTGTTGGCAGGCGAGGCCTCGGCGGAGGCAGCGCGCAAATCCTCGCGGGAACTGGAGGAACTGGCCCACGACGCCGAACCGGACGTCCCCGAGCACGAACCGGACTTCCCGGTGCTCGGCGACGACAAGGCCGCCGCCTTCTTCGACCTGGACAACACCGTCATGCAGGGCGCCGCGCTCTTCCACTTCGGACGGGGCCTGTACAAGCGGAAGTTCTTCGAGACCCGCGATCTCGCACGGTTCGCCTGGCAGCAGGCGTGGTTCCGGCTGGCCGGGGTCGAGGACCCCGAACACATGCAGGACGCCCGCGACTCGGCGCTGTCGATCGTCAAGGGCCACCGGGTCGCCGAGCTGATGTCCATCGGCGAGGAGATCTACGACGAGTACATGGCCGAGCGCATCTGGCCCGGCACGCGCGCCCTCGCCCAGGCCCACCTGGACGCGGGCCAGAAGGTGTGGCTGGTCACGGCCGCCCCGGTCGAGATCGCGACGGTGATCGCCCGCCGCCTGGGACTGACCGGCGCGCTGGGCACGGTCGCGGAGTCGGTGGACGGCGTCTACACCGGCCGGCTGGTCGGCGAGCCGCTGCACGGTCCGGCGAAGGCGGAGGCGGTCCGCGCGCTGGCCACGGCGGAGGGCCTGGACCTCACGCGGTGCGCGGCCTACAGCGACTCGCACAACGACATCCCCATGCTCTCCCTGGTCGGTCACCCCTACGCGATCAACCCCGACGCCAAGCTGCGCAGGCACGCGCGTGCCTGCGAATGGCGGCTGCGGGACTACCGCACAGCGCGCAAGGCCGCGAAGGTCGGCATCCCGGCGGCGGCCGGGGTCGGCGCGGTGGCCGGCGGCACGGCGGCGGCCATCGCCCTCCACCGCCGCCGCCGCTGACCCCGCAATCTCCGCTCACTCCCCGAAGACACGCGCCCGCACCGAGGACACCGGGCCCGCGCGGGGCTGATCCGCCGGGCGCGCCCGCCACTCCACCCGCGGGCGCGCCCGACGCTTTTCGCGCCCGACGCCTCTGAGCGGCGCGGGCAATCGCGGACCCAGCCCCCGCCGACCGGCACCCGGAACGCCCGAGACGGCCGGGGCTCAGCCCCACACCGTCGCCGAGGGGCCGCGCGCGACCGCGCGCCGGCCCCCGCTCGCCCGCACCCGGGAAGCCCCTCGGCCCCCGGCGCGCCGCCGCACATTCCCGCCGTCCTACCCCCACAACGCCCCAACCAGTCCCGCCACCCTCACCCGGCCACAACACGCCCCGCTCCGAGCCGAAAACCGACCTGATCCGATCAACAATCGGTCACCGAACGACACTTGATCAGGCGTCAATAGGTTACAGAAGCGACGTAATCGATGATTTGAGCAACTGGGTGTAGCACTGCCTGTACGAAGCGTTATTCTCCTCAGACGCAAACCGGTACCCCTCCGTCGCTACGACGGGTGAATGGTCCCGCACTGAACGTGATGGAAGCTCTGCCTCTGGGAGTCCCGTGTACTCACACGTCGGGGTTGACGCCTCGGGCCTGGCTACGCTGCGCGCAACGGTCCTCGACCGCTTGCGCGGCTTCGTCCCCACCGCGTACGCCGTCCCCGCCTTCGCCTTCCCCGCGCCCGTCGGCCCGTGCTACGCACTGGCCGACGGCAGCGCGGCGGTAGGCAGGCGGGGCCGCTCCGGCTCGGCCGCCACGCCCACCGCACGCCGCCCGGCCGCAGACAGCGACAGCGCCCGGATGATGGACCTCGTCGAGCGCGCCCAGGCCGGCGAGGCCGATGCCTTCGGGCGGCTCTACGACCAGTACAGCGACACCGTGTACCGCTACATCTACTACCGCGTCGGCGGGAAGGCGACCGCGGAAGACCTCACCAGCGAGACGTTCCTGCGCGCCCTCCGGCGCATCGGCACCTTCACCTGGCAGGGCCGCGACTTCGGCGCCTGGCTGGTGACCATCGCCCGCAACCTGGTCGCCGACCACTTCAAGTCGAGCCGCTTCCGCCTGGAGGTGACCACGGGCGAGATGCTCGACGCGAACGAGGTCGAGCGCAGCCCCGAGGACTCCGTCCTGGAGTCGCTGTCGAACGCGGCACTGCTCGACGCCGTACGACGTCTCAACCCCCAGCAGCAGGAATGTGTCACCCTGCGCTTCCTGCAGGGACTCTCGGTCGCCGAGACCGCCCGGGTGATGGGCAAGAACGAGGGCGCCATCAAGACCCTCCAGTACCGAGCCGTCCGCACCCTCGCCCGGCTCCTGCCGGACGACGCCCGCTGAAACCCGTACCCCGTCCCCCCACCCGCACAGCCGCCTACGGTCCGCGACGCTCAACTCACCTTCTGTAAAAGTCTGTTGACTTCGTGGTCCGATCATCCGTCGTCCGTAACCCAAGTGCCGCGACGCTCGTTGTGCGGGATACAGGCTCCCTGTGGTCACTCCCCGGCTCCCACCGGTCACCCGATCGTGTGGACACGCCCGGGGCGTGCAACCCTCAGGACCCCCTGGGGAGTCGACCGTCATGACGAGAGGAGGTGCCGCCAGTGATCGCGAACGTATCGGCACACCGGCGGGCGAACGCCTTCGCCCAGGCCCTGGACGAGCAGTCCGACCAGGGCACGGCGGCCGAGCAGCCCGATGGATCGGCACCGCCCCCGGCTGCTGCGGAACAGACCGAGCAGGGCCTGCTGATGGCCCTCGCCACCGGTCTCGGCGAGCTGCCCAAACCGGAGCTGGACCCCGAGGTCAAAGTCGTCCAGCGAGCCCAGCTCGTCGCGGCGATGGAGGCCATGCTGCTGCAAGGCACCGCCGCGGAGGGCGATGGCCCGGACCGTTCCGTGCCCGGGCAGCGCTCGCACCGGGCACGAGGCGCGCACCGGGCGAGCGGACTGGGGAAGCTACGACCGCGTTCGCGCCTGTCCAAGGGGCTCGCCGCGGGCGGCCTCACCGTGGGCGTCGCCGCCGGAGCGTTCGGCGGAGTGGCCGCCGCCAGCTCCGACGCCCTGCCCGGAGACTCGCTCTACGGGCTCAAGCGAGGCATGGAGGACATCAAGCTGGGCCTGGCCCACGGCGACAGCGACCGGGGCGAGCTCTACCTCGACCAGGCCTCGACCCGGCTGAGCGAGGCGCGCCGCCTGATGGAGCGGGGCCGCTCCGGCAGCCTCGACCACGAATCCCTGGGCGAGGTCAGGCGCGCCCTGTCCGGCATGCAGCACGACGCGACCGAAGGCCACCGCCTGCTGCACGAGGCGTACGAACGGGACGGCTCCCTCGGCCCGATCCAGGCCCTCTCCGCGTTCGCCCAGTCCCACCGCCAGGCCTGGGGCGCACTGCGCGACCGACTGCCCGTCCAGCTCGGCGACGTCAGTCAGCAGGTCTCGTCGGTCTTCGCCGCCATAGACCAGGAGGTCGACCCGCTGCGCTCGCTGCTCCCGAAGGCCCCCGTGCAGGAGGGCACGGGCCGGCACCGCGGTGCCAGCTCGGACGCCCCCGGCTCGACCGGCACGGACCGTCCGGCACCCAGTGCCAGCAGCGGCTCCAGCGCCGGCAGCCACAGCAGCACCAGCAAGCCGAAGCCGTCCGCCTCGGGCACCACCGGCGAGGGTCTCCTCGGCGGCAGCACGGGCGGCCTGCTGGACCCGCCCAAGGACACCACCAGCACCTCCCCGTCGGCGGGCAAGTCCAGCCCGGCCGGTGGCGCCCCCGACGTCACCCTGCCCCCGCTGCTCCCCGGTCTCCTTCCGGGGCTGGGCATCGACAGCGAGGACAGCCGGTAACCCCGCGGGCACCTACGACGGTGGGGCACCCTTCCTCGAAGGGTGCCCCACCGTCGTATCCGCGTATCCGCGTACGTCAGGGGTCGCGGGACCCGGCGGCCCGGGACCGGCGACCGGCGTCAGAAGAAGACCGACCGGCGCTGCACCAGCAGCTTGTACAGCGTGTGCTGGATCTGCTCCCGCACCTGGTCCGTCAGGTTGAACATCAGCATCGGGTCCTCGGCGGCCTCCGGCGGATACCCGTCCGTGGGGATCGGCTCACCGAACTGGATCGTCCACTTCGTCGGCAGCGGCACGGCCCCGAGCGGCCCGAGCCACGGGAAGGTCGGCGTGATCGGGAAGTACGGGAATCCCAGGAGCCGCGCGAGCGTCTTCGCGTTCCCGATCATGGGGTAGATCTCCTCCGCGCCCACGATCGAGCACGGGATGATCGGGGTGCCCTGCCGCAGGGCCGTCGAAACGAACCCGCCGCGCCCGAAGCGCTGGAGCTTGTAGCGCTCGCTGAACGGCTTGCCGATGCCCTTGAAGCCCTCCGGCATCACCCCGACCAGCTCACCGCGCTCCAGCAGCCGTTCGGCGTCCTCGGCACAGGCGAGCGTATGACCGGCCTTGCGGGCCAGCTCGTTGACGACCGGCAGCATGAAGACCAGGTCGGCCGCGAGCAGCCGCAGATGCCGGCCCGCCGGATGGTTGTCGTGGACCGCGACCTGCATCATCAGGCCGTCCAGCGGCAGCGTCCCGGAGTGGTTCGCGACGATCAGCGCCCCGCCCTCGGAGGGGATGTTCTCGATGCCCTTGACCTCGACCCTGAAGTACTTCTCGTAGAGCGGGCGGATCATGGACATCAGGACCTGGTCGGTGAGCTCCTGGTCGTACCCGAAGTCGTCGACCTCGTAGTCACCGGTCAGACGCCGGCGCAGGAAGGCGAGGCCCCCGGCCACACGCCGTTCCAGCCCGCCACCGTTCCGGGGCTGCTGAACCGGCTTCTCCTCACGCGTCACAGGAACATCATCCTGCGGGTGGGGCCGGCCCGGCAGGGGCTGGACCTCACGGACCACCGCGGGATCGCCCGTGCGCCGGCTCCCCGTGGTCCGCCGCCGCGCCGGGCGCTGCGCCGCACCCCCGCGCGAGCGGTCGTCGTCGAACGGAATGACCTTGGCGTCCGCCATCGTCGATGCGCTCCTCAGTTGGCGCTCAGTGTCGGGGGCTGGCCGCCGCCCAGGACGGGCAGCGCGGCGATCCTGTCGACGGCCCCCGCGAGGGCCTCGGGGGGCAGGAGTCCCGGGCCCCGGCTGCGTGCGAAGTCCGCGAAGGTCTCGGCCGTCGAGTACTTCGGTTTGTACCCCAGCGTCTCGCGCATCTGATTCGTCGACACGACCCTGCCGTGCGTCAGCAGCCGCAACTGCTCCGGGGAGAAGTCCGTCACCCCCAGGGTACGCACCGCCGTGCCCACCCAGGTGAGCGCGGGCAACAGCAGCGGCACCGTGGGACGGCCCAGCCGTCGCGCGCACTGCGAGAGCAACAGGACGCCGTCTCCGGCGATGTTGAACGTGCCGCTGTTCAGCGTGCCCCGCTCCGGCTCGTCCGAGGCGATCCGCAGCACCTCGATGACGTCGTCCTCGTGCACGAACTGGAGCCGCGGGTCGTACCCGAACACCGTCGGCAGCACCGGCAGCGCGAAGTACGACGCGAGGGGCGAATCCGCGCTCGGGCCGAGGATGTTCGCGAAGCGCAGCACACACACGGCGACGTCGGGCCGGCGGCGCGCGAAGCCCCGTACGTACCCCTCGACCTCGACCGTGTCCTTCGCGAAGCCGCCGCTGGGCAGCGACTTGGGCGGGGTCGTCTCGGTGAACACGGCCGGGTCGCGGGGCGCGGACCCGTAGACGTTCGTACTGGACTTCACGACGAGCCGCTTGACCGTCGGGGACTTCTGGCAGGCGCCGAGGAGCTGCATGGTGCCGATGACGTTGGTCTCCTTGACCGTCGTCCGGCTGCCGCCGCTCAGCGCGGTGCCCGTCACGTCCATGTGCACGACCGTGTCGACGGAGTGCTCGGCGAGCACCCGGGCGATCGTGGGCTGGCGGATGTCGGCCCGGACGAAGTCCGCACCGCCCAGATGGTGCTCGGGCGTCACCGCGTCCACGGCGATCACGCGGTCCACCTGCGGGTCACGCTGGATCCGTCGTACGTACCGGCCCCCCAACTGGCGGGCCACTCCGGTCACGAGCACGACCTTCCCCAAGATCAGCGCCTCTCTTCCCGTGCTGGACGTATCTGGACGTAGCTCTGCTCGTAGCCTGCCGTGTTCCCCGTGTGCCGCCAACCTAGCGGGTCGATGTTGCGCCGGGATGACCGCCCGGCGCACGCGATGACGGTGAGCCGGGGGCCTACGACCGGACGGGACCGCGGGGCCCGCAGGCGTACGCACAGCATCCTCCCTGAGGGCACCGCGGGCGCAGACGCGCGGCCGCCCGCGGCCGGAAAACGCTGTGGCCCCCCACCGGCAGGTGGGGGGCCACAGAGCGCGCTGTCGACAGCTGTCGCACCTCGCAAGGACGAGCCCCGCTCAGGCGGGGCACGGCCTTACTTCTTGTTGCGACGCTGAACGCGAGTGCGCTTGAGCAGCTTGCGGTGCTTCTTCTTGGCCATCCGCTTGCGCCGCTTCTTGATAACAGAGCCCACGACTACCCTCGCTCACTTCTCTTTACTCGGTGCTGGGCTGCATGGGCCCACACGACCTATGAGGGGCCAGCCTACCCGTCCGAGCGCCAGGGTCGTAATCGAGGTGATCCGAGTGCATTCCCGGGGTGGCCACGAGGGCTTTCCGGGAACTCCACCCGGCCGCCGTCAGGCCGTCTCCACCCCCACATAGCTCTCGCGGAGGTACTCGTGAACCGCTTGCTCCGGCACCCGGAAGGACCTCCCCACCCGGATCGCCGGCAGATGACCGCTGTGCACCAAGCGGTACACGGTCATCTTCGACACTCGCATCACCGAGGCGACTTCCGCCACGGTAAGGAACTGAACCTCGTTCAGAGGCCTCTCGCCCGCTGCAGCCATGACACACCTGAACCTTCCGCACTCGACGGCCACCGGCTTCCCCTTCCGGTGACTCTTCGTCGTTGCGTGCTCACTCCCCAATGTAGGGGCGGGTGATGCGAGTGGGGAAGAGGGGATGCCATCGGCCGCCTACTGTGACAGACACGCTCGATTGAGTACATAGCGAGTAAGCGGTCGGTAGTAATCAGACCGCACAGCGTCATCAACCGGAACGACGACGGACACCCGCCCCTCTGCCTCTCCGACGAAGAGCGCGGGATCGTCCGTATCGGCCAGCCCCATGGCCTCGAACCCCAGCTGACCTGCTCCGCAGACCCATCCGTGGTCACCGATCACCAGCTCCGGGAGCGGTCCCCCGGCCTCCGCCGCGGCGCCCAGAACGGTACGAACCGGGAGTGGCGAGTGGGAGTGCGCGCCGGTCGCACCACGGGGGGCACGCACCCCCGGTTCGCGCACCAACGCGACGCCCTGTACGTAGTCGAGGCTGTACGTGCGTAGACCGAACCGGGTCGTTATGTCGACAGAGCTACCCTGCGCGGGAGTGAGGACGGTACATCCCGCCGACGACAACGCGTCCGCGAGAGTGGCGTAGAAACCGAGCAGCCGGTGCGGGTGACCGGTTCCCAGCAGGACCGGTTCGCGGTTGCGGGCCGCCTGACCGAGCCGTCGGGCGAAGGCCTCCAGCGCGGCCAGGGTCCGCTCCGGGTCGATCACATCATGCCCGCTCGTGTGGGCCGGATCGGCCGAAACCCCGCACTTGTCCGCCATCAACTCGATCAGATCCCGTTGCCGCCAGGTCCATTCGGGATCAAGTCCGAGCAACACACGAGGATCACGGGCCGCGAAGAGCCGATAACTCCGCAGACTCTCCTCGCGCGAGGTGGCGACGGGCCCGGCCAGCCGGGCGGCCAGCAGATGCGCGCGCAATGCTCCGGTGCTCAACACGTCAGCGATGCTGGTACATGCGCCGGACGTTCACCCCGAAAATCCAGAAAACGCCCCACAGTTGGCGTAATGGACATCTCTCTCCGGCGGCACCCGGCGGAGCGGTCCTACGCGAGCAGTCCCCGCAGCGGGAAGACCGCCCGCCGGGTCGCCACGATCGCCTGGTCGAGCCGGTCCGCCGGGTCGTACCCCGACTCCCAGTCCTTCCACGGCACCGGCCAGCGCCCGTCCGTCATCCTCGCCGGCGCCAACTGCCGTGTACGGGCGAAGACTTCCTGACGCCAGCTCTCCGGGATCACCGTCTCGGGCGCGATCGGCCGCCCCGCCGCGACGGCCACCAGATGCGTCCACGACCGCGGTACGACCTCCACGACCGCGTACCCGCCGCCGCCCAGCGCGACCCACCGCCCGTCGGCGTACTCGTGCGCCAGGTCGTGACAGGCGACCTGTACCGCCCGCTGCGCGTCGAGGGAGACCGCGAGATGCGCGAGCGGGTCCTCGAAGTGGGTGTCGGCGCCGTGCTGGGTGACGAGCACCTGCGGCCGAAAGTCCGCGACCAGTTCGGGCACGACGGCGTGGAAGGCCCGCAGCCACCCCGCGTCCCCCGTCCCGGCCGGCAGCGCCACGTTCACCGCGCCGCCCTCAGCCCCCTCACCGCCGGTCTCCTCGGGCCATCCGGTCCCGGGGAACAGCGCCCGCGGGTGCTCGTGCAGCGAGATCGTCAGAACCCGCGGATCGTCCCAGAAGGCGGCCTGCACCCCGTCCCCGTGATGCACGTCGACGTCCACGTAGACGACCCGTTCGGCCCCGAGCTCCAGCAGGCGCGCGACCGCCAGCGCGGCGTCGTTGTAGACGCAGAACCCCGACGCGGCACCCGGCATCGCGTGATGCAGCCCGCCCGCGAAGTTCACCGCGTGCAGCGCGTCCCCGCGCCACACCGCCTCCGCCGCGCCGACCGACTGCCCCGCGATGAGCGCGGACACCTCGTGCATCCCCCCGAAGGCGGGATCGTCCAGGGTCCCCAGCCCGTACGAGACGTCCGCCGCCGCCGGATCGGCGGAGGCGGCCCTGACCGCCTCCACGTAGTCCTGCCGGTGCACCAGCCGCAGGGTGGACTCCCCGGCCGCCTTCGCCGCGACCACGTCCACGTCCCGGTCGAGCCCGAAGGCACCGACCAGTCCCCGGGTCAGCGCCAGCCGGACCGGATCCATCGGATGGTCCGGACCGAAGTCATAGCCCGTTACTGCCTCGTCCCACATCAGCTGTGCGCGGCCGCTCATGCCCGTCACCGTATCGGTCCGGACCGGGCGCGAACGAGCGGGCGTACCCCAGCGTCACCAGGACCAACACCATCGGCACCAGCATGGCGCCCCGGTAGTTCCACGCGTCGCCCAGCGCCCCCACCAACGGCGAACCGACCAGGAACCCCACGTAGTTGAAGATGTTCAGACGCGCGATGGCCGCGTCCGAAGCCCCCGGGAAGAGCCTCCCGGCCGCCGCGAAGGTCTGCGGAACCAGCACACACAGCCCCAGCCCCAGCAGGGTGAACCCGAGCATCCCCACCCACGCCCCGGGCGCCGCCGCCACCACCCCGAACCCCAGCGCCGCCACCACGGCCCCCAGCCGCACCACCGCCACCGCGCCGAACCGCCGCACCCCGACGTCCCCCACGGCCCGCCCCACCAGCGTCATCACCATGTAGACGTTGTACGGAACGGTCGCCAGCTGCTCCGAACTCCCCAGCACGTCCTGCAGATACTTGGCACTCCAGTTGGAGACCGTCGAGTCCCCGATGTACGCGAACGTCATCACCAGACACAGCGGCAGCAGCAGCTTGAACACGACCGGGCCGCCCTCCGCCTTCCCCTCCGGCCCGTCCCCCGCCTTCTGCGGCCCGGCCGCCGCGTCCCCGTCGACGTACCACCGGCTGCCCAGGAACGCGGCCGGCAGCAGCACCAGCACGACCGGCAGGTAGGACGTGAACAACGACAGGTGCCAGTGCGCCCCCGCCCACGCGAGCGAGGCGCCCACGATCCCGCCCAGGCTGTACGTGGCATGGAAGCCGAGCATGATGCTGCGCCCGTACGCCCGTTGCAGGCTCACCCCCAGCATGTTCATGGAGGCGTCGAGCGCGCCGACCGCGAGCCCGAAGGCACCGAGGGCCACCGCCATCTCCACGAGCCGGTCCCCCGTGCCCACCCCGAGCAGCGCCAGCAGCACCACGGGCTGGGACCAGCGCAGGAGCCGGCTGGGACGTATCCGCTTGACCAGGTGCTCGGTGGTCACGCTCCCCACACCGGCCAGGATCGGCACGGCCGCGAGGAAGACCGGCAGCAGCGCGTCGGAGACCCCGTATCGGTCCTGGATGGCCGGGATGCGCGTCACCAGCAGCGCGAAGGTGGCGCCCTGGGCGAAGAAGCTGAACGCCAGCGAGGCCCTGCCGCGCCGCAGCACATCTGTCATGGCGGCGAGCGTAGGGCCCCGGCCTACCGGTGGGTAGATCCAGCCGAAGATGAATTCCGCTCAACTCTGCGGTGAAACGGTCACAGCTCCCCGGTCCGGCCGGCCGCTTCCCCCCTGACCATCGCCTCCATCGGACCGGCGGCGAGACCACCACTGACCACCATGGCCAGCGCCATCGTGCCGATCATGACGACCGTGCCGAGCCACACCATGGTGTCGACGGGCAGCGTGTACGCCCCCACGATCCGTACGACGCACTCGCCGAGCAGCGCCACGCCCCACACGAGGGAGAAGGTCCGCTCGAACCTCCGGAACCGCTCGGACCCGCCGATCAGCCGCTCCCAGGCGGCGGTCCGCGCCGGGTCCCCCTTGGTCACGAACGGCTTCATCGCCGTCGTCATCATCGGCCGGCCCGCCATCACGGAGACCAGGACGCCGATCCCGATCACGCTGCTGACCCCGCTGTCCTTGGCGAGCATCAGCCGCGGGTCACCGGCGACCAGGCTCAGCAGCAGGCCCGCCACGTTGACGAACAGGATCAGCGCGGCCAGCGCGTTGACCCTCCGCTCCCGCACCACGCTCCACACGGTCCGCACGGCGGGCACCACGCTGCTCCACCCGAGCGCCGCCATGGTGCTCATCCCGAAGCCGCTCTTGAGCAGGTAGTACGAGCCGATCGGCACCGCCACGTCGACGACCAGCGGCAGGAAGTGCCGCCGGGTGGCGGCCCTCGGTCCGCCGTCGGCGACAGCCGCCGCGATACCGCTCTCCGTGGCCGTGACGCTCATGGTCGGGTCCCTCCGTCGTCGCCGTGTACGTGCCGCTCTTCGCTGTATTCAGCTTCGCGGCCGGACCCCGCTCGCCGACAGAAACGATCGTCCGGAGCTCGTCATGACAAATGTCAGCGGCGCCCGGTGGCGGGGGTCATACGAGCAGGTCGAGAAGGTCGGCCAGGTCGGAGAAGTGCCGGGTGGCCCCGGTGAGCCGTGCCGCGGGGGTCATGGCGGTGAACCCGTACACGTCCATGCCGGCCGCGTTCGCCGCCCGCACGCCGAGCGGGCTGTCCTCCACGACGACGCACCGCCGCGGTGGGACGCCCATCCGCTCGGCGGCGTGCAGGAACAGGTCGGGGGCCGGCTTGCCCTTCCCCACGTCCTGGGAGCTGAAGACCCGTCCTTCGTCGAACCACCGGTCGAGGCCGGTGGTGCGGTGTCCCACCCGGATCCGCTCGTGGCTGCCGGAGGAGGCCACGCAGTACGGCACTCCGTCCGCGGTCAGTTTCTCCAGCACCTGCACCGCTCCGGCGACCGGCCGCAGTTCGCGTTCGAACGCGGCGAAGACCCGCGCGTGGAAGACGTCGTCGAAGTCGTCGGGCAGCCGCTGCCCGGTGCGCTCCTGGACCAGGTCGTGGACACGGTGCATCGCGGACCCCATGTAGTCCCGGACGGAGTCCTCGTACGAGGTGGGGTGTCCGAGTTCGGTCAGGTACGCGGCGAGGATGCCGTTGGAGATCGGTTCACTGTCCACGAGGACGCCGTCGTTGTCGAAGATGACCAGGTCATAGCGCATGCGGCAACACTAGGACGGAATGCCCCCTGAACGCAGAAAACCCCCGTACCGATTTCCCGGTACGGGGGTCTCCTCAATATTTGTTCGGCGGCGTCCTACTCTCCCACAGGGTCCCCCCTGCAGTACCATCGGCGCTGTAAGGCTTAGCTTCCGGGTTCGGAATGTAACCGGGCGTTTCCCTCACGCTATGACCACCGAAACACTATGAAACACAACCGGAGCCACAGCCAAAACGGCTACGACGGTTGTTCGTGGTTTCAGAACCAACACAGTGGACGCGAGCAACTGAGGACAAGCCCTCGGCCTATTAGTACCGGTCACCTCCAGCGGTTACCCGCCTTCCAGATCCGGCCTATCAACCCAGTCGTCTACTGGGAGCCTTAACCCCTCAAAGGGGGTGGGAATACTCATCTCGAAGCAGGCTTCCCGCTTAGATGCTTTCAGCGGTTATCCCTCCCGAACGTAGCCAACCAGCCATGCCCTTGGCAGGACAACTGGCACACCAGAGGTTCGTCCGTCCCGGTCCTCTCGTACTAGGGACAGCCCTTCTCAATATTCCTACGCGCACAGCGGATAGGGACCGAACTGTCTCACGACGTTCTAAACCCAGCTCGCGTACCGCTTTAATGGGCGAACAGCCCAACCCTTGGGACCGACTCCAGCCCCAGGATGCGACGAGCCGACATCGAGGTGCCAAACCATCCCGTCGATATGGACTCTTGGGGAAGATCAGCCTGTTATCCCCGGGGTACCTTTTATCCGTTGAGCGACGGCGCTTCCACAAGCCACCGCCGGATCACTAGTCCCGACTTTCGTCCCTGCTCGACCCGTCGGTCTCACAGTCAAGCTCCCTTGTGCACTTACACTCAACACCTGATTACCAACCAGGCTGAGGGAACCTTTGGGCGCCTCCGTTACTCTTTAGGAGGCAACCGCCCCAGTTAAACTACCCATCAGACACTGTCCCTGATCCGGATCACGGACCCAGGTTAGACATCCAGCACGACCAGACTGGTATTTCAACGACGACTCCACCCACACTGGCGTGCGAGCTTCAAAGTCTCCCAGCTATCCTACACAAGCCGAACCGAACACCAATATCAAACTGTAGTAAAGGTCCCGGGGTCTTTCCGTCCTGCTGCGCGAAACGAGCATCTTTACTCGTAGTGCAATTTCACCGGGCCTATGGTTGAGACAGTCGAGAAGTCGTTACGCCATTCGTGCAGGTCGGAACTTACCCGACAAGGAATTTCGCTACCTTAGGATGGTTATAGTTACCACCGCCGTTTACTGGCGCTTAAGTTCTCAGCTTCGCCACCCCGAAGAGTGACTAACCGGTCCCCTTAACGTTCCAGCACCGGGCAGGCGTCAGTCCGTATACATCGCCTTACGGCTTCGCACGGACCTGTGTTTTTAGTAAACAGTCGCTTCTCGCTGGTCTCTGCGGCCACCCCCAGCTCAGAGTGCAAGACTCATCACCGGTGATGGCCCCCCTTCTCCCGAAGTTACGGGGGCATTTTGCCGAGTTCCTTAACCATAGTTCACCCGAACGCCTCGGTATTCTCTACCTGACCACCTGAGTCGGTTTAGGGTACGGGCCGCCATGAAACTCGCTAGAGGCTTTTCTCGACAGCATAGGATCATCCACTTCACCACAATCGGCTCGGCATCAGGTCTCAGACTATGTGCTGTCCGGATTTACCTGGACAACGTCCTACACCCTTACCCCGGGACAACCACCGCCCGGGATGGACTACCTTCCTGCGTCACCCCATCACTCACCTACTACAGGTCTGGTCCGTCGGCTCCACCACTCCCCTTCGCCCGAAGGCTCCAGGGCGGCTTCACGGACTTAGCATCGCCTGGTTCAATGTTTGACGCTTCACAGCGGGTACCGGAATATCAACCGGTTATCCATCGACTACGCCTGTCGGCCTCGCCTTAGGTCCCGACTTACCCTGGGCAGATCAGCTTGACCCAGGAACCCTTAGTCAATCGGCGCACACGTTTCTCACGTGTGTATCGCTACTCATGCCTGCATTCTCACTCGTGAACCGTCCACCACTGCCTTCCGGCGCGGCTTCACCCGGCACACGACGCTCCCCTACCCATCACAGCGGGCGTTGGCCCTATTGCTGCAATGACACGACTTCGGCGGTACGCTTGAGCCCCGCTACATTGTCGGCGCGGAATCACTAGACCAGTGAGCTATTACGCACTCTTTCAAGGGTGGCTGCTTCTAAGCCAACCTCCTGGTTGTCTGTGCGACTCCACATCCTTTCCCACTTAGCGTACGCTTAGGGGCCTTAGTCGATGCTCTGGGCTGTTTCCCTCTCGACCATGGAGCTTATCCCCCACAGTCTCACTGCCGCGCTCTCACTTACCGGCATTCGGAGTTTGGCTAAGGTCAGTAACCCGGTAGGGCCCATCGCCTATCCAGTGCTCTACCTCCGGCAAGAAACACACGACGCTGCACCTAAATGCATTTCGGGGAGAACCAGCTATCACGGAGTTTGATTGGCCTTTCACCCCTAACCACAGGTCATCCCCCAGGTTTTCAACCCTGGTGGGTTCGGTCCTCCACGACCTCTTACAGCCGCTTCAACCTGCCCATGGCTAGATCACTCCGCTTCGGGTCTTGAGCGCGCTACTAAATCGCCCTATTCGGACTCGCTTTCGCTACGGCTTCCCCACACGGGTTAACCTCGCAACACACCGCAAACTCGCAGGCTCATTCTTCAAAAGGCACGCAGTCACGAGACATGTGCAAGCACACATCCGACGCTCCCACGGCTTGTAGGCACACGGTTTCAGGTACTATTTCACTCCGCTCCCGCGGTACTTTTCACCATTCCCTCACGGTACTATCCGCTATCGGTCACCAGGGAATATTTAGGCTTAGCGGGTGGTCCCGCCAGATTCACACGGGATTTCTCGGGCCCCGTGCTACTTGGGTGTTTCTCAAACGAGCCGCTGATGTTTCGACTACGGGGGTCTTACCCTCTACGCCGGACCTTTCGCATGTCCTTCGCCTACATCAACGGTTTCTGACTCGTCTCACGGCCGGCAGACCGTGAAAGAGAAATCCCACAACCCCACATACGCAACCCCTGCCGGGTCTCACACGCATATGGTTTGGCCTCATCCAGTTTCGCTCGCCACTACTCCCGGAATCACGGTTGTTTTCTCTTCCTGCGGGTACTGAGATGTTTCACTTCCCGCGTTCCCTCCACATACCCTATGTGTTCAGGTATGGGTGACAGCCCATGACGACTGCCGGGTTTCCCCATTCGGAAACCCCCGGATCAAAGCCTGGTTGACGACTCCCCGGGGACTATCGTGGCCTCCCACGTCCTTCATCGGTTCCTGGTGCCAAGGCATCCACCGTGCGCCCTTAAAAACTTGGCCACAGATGCTCGCGTCCACTGTGCAGTTCTCAAACAACGACCAACCACCCATCACCCCCGGCTACAACCGGAGTTCACTGGGGCCGGCACTGAAGGCAGCCTTTCGGCCGTACCCTCAGACACCCAACAACGTGCCCGACACCCTCGCCACTCCGATCAGCTTTCCACACTCCGAAGAGCAGTACTGGCAGCCTGAGATGACTGAAAGTGCCGAATAATCAACGTTCCACCCATGAGCAACCACCGTCGAACGTTTGCCGACGTAATGGCCCTGGACCACCAGGCGAACCTGGCAGCCTAGATGCTCCTTAGAAAGGAGGTGATCCAGCCGCACCTTCCGGTACGGCTACCTTGTTACGACTTCGTCCCAATCGCCAGTCCCACCTTCGACAGCTCCCTCCCACAAGGGGTTGGGCCACCGGCTTCGGGTGTTACCGACTTTCGTGACGTGACGGGCGGTGTGTACAAGGCCCGGGAACGTATTCACCGCAGCAATGCTGATCTGCGATTACTAGCAACTCCGACTTCATGGGGTCGAGTTGCAGACCCCAATCCGAACTGAGACAGGCTTTTTGAGATTCGCTCCGCCTCACGGCTTCGCAGCTCTTTGTACCTGCCATTGTAGCACGTGTGCAGCCCAAGACATAAGGGGCATGATGACTTGACGTCGTCCCCACCTTCCTCCGAGTTGACCCCGGCAGTCTCCTGTGAGTCCCCATCACCCCGAAGGGCATGCTGGCAACACAGAACAAGGGTTGCGCTCGTTGCGGGACTTAACCCAACATCTCACGACACGAGCTGACGACAGCCATGCACCACCTGTACACCGACCACAAGGGGGCGACCATCTCTGGCCGTTTCCGGTGTATGTCAAGCCTTGGTAAGGTTCTTCGCGTTGCGTCGAATTAAGCCACATGCTCCGCTGCTTGTGCGGGCCCCCGTCAATTCCTTTGAGTTTTAGCCTTGCGGCCGTACTCCCCAGGCGGGGAACTTAATGCGTTAGCTGCGGCACCGACGACGTGGAATGTCGCCAACACCTAGTTCCCACCGTTTACGGCGTGGACTACCAGGGTATCTAATCCTGTTCGCTCCCCACGCTTTCGCTCCTCAGCGTCAGTAATGGCCCAGAGATCCGCCTTCGCCACCGGTGTTCCTCCTGATATCTGCGCATTTCACCGCTACACCAGGAATTCCGATCTCCCCTACCACACTCTAGCTAGCCCGTATCGAATGCAGAACCGGGGTTAAGCCCCGGTCTTTCACACCCGACGTGACAAGCCGCCTACGAGCTCTTTACGCCCAATAATTCCGGACAACGCTTGCGCCCTACGTATTACCGCGGCTGCTGGCACGTAGTTAGCCGGCGCTTCTTCTGCAGGTACCGTCACTCTCGCTTCTTCCCTGCTGAAAGAGGTTTACAACCCGAAGGCCGTCATCCCTCACGCGGCGTCGCTGCATCAGGCTTTCGCCCATTGTGCAATATTCCCCACTGCTGCCTCCCGTAGGAGTCTGGGCCGTGTCTCAGTCCCAGTGTGGCCGGTCGCCCTCTCAGGCCGGCTACCCGTCGTCGCCTTGGTGAGCCACTACCTCACCAACAAGCTGATAGGCCGCGGGCTCATCCTTCACCGCCGGAGCTTTCAACCCACCCAGATGCCCAGGCAGGTATTATCCGGTATTAGACCCCGTTTCCAGGGCTTGTCCCAGAGTGAAGGGCAGATTGCCCACGTGTTACTCACCCGTTCGCCACTAATCCACCCCGAAGGGCTTCATCGTTCGACTTGCATGTGTTAAGCACGCCGCCAGCGTTCGTCCTGAGCCAGGATCAAACTCTCCGTGAATGCTTACCGGTAATCCGGCGAAACACACACGAGAGCGGAACCGAGGGAGGAATAATCCCCCGGTTCACAGCGTCCTCGCTGTGCGCCTGCCCCGAAAGGCAGGACTTTTTCAAAGGAACCTCGCCCCGACCGATCGGCCGGAGACGGGGTATCAACATATCTGGCGTTGATTTTTGGCACGCTGTTGAGTTCTCAAGGAACGGACGCTTCCTTTGTACTCACCCTCTCGGGCTTTCCTCCGGGCGCTTCCCTTCGGTCTTGCGTTTCCGACTCTATCAGACCGTTTCCGTATCCGATTTCCTCGGCGCTTTCCAGGTTCCCGCTCTCGCGTTTCCCTTTCCGGCGAGTCCGACTCTATCAGATCCTTTCGGGCCTGATTCCCGGTCAGCGGGGGTTGTCTTCGCGGCCGTTGGGCCGTTCCGACGAGTGAGACTTTAGCGGATTCCTGCCCTCCGAGCTAATCGAGGGCGTCCTTTCGAACGCGGATTCCTCATTTCGCAAACGCGCACGGAAACGAAACGACGACGAGTCGCCGTTCGCTGGAGGCTTGTTGCGGAATGGTTGTCCGGGGACCGACCGGAGTCGGCGCTCACGTCGGACAACTCGGAGAACACTACGTACGCGGCAGGGGTGTGTCAACTCCGCCCCGGACGCCCCTCGGGCGCGTACCCTCGGGGCCATGACGACACATACGTGCACCCAGCAGTGGTGGGCCGCCTGACGGCGGCCGTGCTCACGTATGTACCCAACGGCCGCCGCCCCGGCGGCCGTTTCTGTTTCTCCCTCCTGGGGGCCGGCCGGCGGGCGCGGCGGCCTCGACCAGAGGGTGTGGAGAGATGAAGCGGATCTTCAGCGGGGTCAAGCCGACCGGGCATCTGACGCTGGGGAACTACCTGGGGGCCGTACGCCGCTGGGCCGACGTCGATCAGCACCGGGCCGACGCCCTGTTCTGCATCGTCGATCTGCACGCGCTGACCGTGGACCACGATCCGGGACGGGTGCGCCGGCTCAGCAGGCAGGCGGCGACCCTGCTGCTGGCCGCGGGGCTCGATCCACAGCTGTGCACCGTCTTCGTGCAGAGCCATGTCGACGAGCACGCCCGGCTGTCGTACCTGCTGGAGTGCGTCGCCACCGACGGGGAGATGCGGCGGATGATCCAGTACAAGGAGAAGGCCGCGCGGGAACGGGAGCGGGGTGGGAGCGTACGGCTGTCGCTGCTGACCTATCCCGTGCTGATGGCGGCGGACATCCTGGCGTACGGGACCGACGAGGTGCCGGTCGGGGACGACCAGACACAGCATGTGGAACTGACCCGGGATCTCGCCGTGCGGTTCAACCAGCGCTACGGGCACACGTTCGCGGTGCCCCGGGCCACCCGCCCCGAGGTCGCCGCGCGGGTCATGAACCTCCAGGACCCGACGTCGAAGATGGGCAAGAGCGACGACGCGGGGCCGGGCGTCGTCTATCTGCTCGACGAGCCGGACGTCACGCGGAAGAAGATCATGCGTGCGGTGACGGACAGCGGGCAGGACGTCGTCCACGATCCGCGGGAGCGGCCGGGGGTCTCCAACCTGCTGGAGATCCTCGCCGCCTGCGAGGGCACGGACCCGGAGACCCTGAGCGGTGCGTATCAGTCGTACGGAGCCCTGAAGAAGGACACCGCCGAGGCCGTGGTGGAACTCCTGCGGCCGCTGCGGGAACGGCACCGGCGGCTGTGCGTCGACCCCGGTTACGTGGAGGGTGTCCTGCGGGACGGCGCCGCCAGGGCCAGGGAGATGGCCAGACCCCGGGTGGACTCGGCGTACCGGGCGGTCGGGCTGCTGCCGGCGGGCTGAACCGGCGGGGCCGGGCGGGTGTGCCCGGCCCCTTCGCCGCTCGTGCCGCCGTGTCGCTAGCCGTTGCCGGAGGCCAGCTCGCGGCTGCGGTCGCGGGCGGCCTCCAGCGCGGCGATGAGGGCCGCGCGGACTCCGTGGTTCTCCAGTTCGCGGATCGCGTTGATCGTGGTGCCCGCGGGGGACGTCACGTTCTCGCGGAGCCGCACGGGGTGCTCCCCGCTGTCGCGGAGCATCACGGCGGCGCCGATAGCGGACTGGACGATCAGGTCGTGGGCCTTGTCGCGGGGCAGCCCGAGCAGGATGCCGGCGTCCGTCATGGCCTCGACCAGGTAGAAGAAGTACGCGGGGCCCGAGCCGGAGAGGGCCGTGCACGCGTCCTGCTGGGACTCGGGGACCCGGAGCGTCTTGCCGACGGCGCCGAAGATCTCCTCGGTGTGGGTGAGGTGCTCCTCGGTGGCGTGGCTGCCGGCGGAGATGACGGACATGGCCTCGTCGACGAGGGCGGGGGTGTTCGTCATGACCCGCACCACCGGGGTGCCCGCGGTCAGCCGCTCCTCGAAGAACGAGGTGGGGATGCCGGCCGCGCCGCTGATGATCAGGCGGTCGGCGGGGAGGTGGGGGGCGAGTTCGTCGAGGAGGGTGCCCATGTCCTGCGGCTTGACCGTGAGGATCAGGATGTCGGCGTTCTTGGCGGCCTCGGCGTTGGTGACGGCCGTGACTCCGTGGCGCTCCTGGAGCTCCCTGGCGCGCTCGGGGCGGCGGGCCGTCACGAGGAGGTCGGCGGGGTCCCAGCCGGATCGGATCACTCCGCTCAGCAGGGCTTCGCCGATCTTTCCGGTACCGAGGACTGCGACTTTCTGGCTCATGGTGCGGGTGCCCTCCAGGGGTGCGTCGTCCTGGGGTCATCCTCGCACCCGGGCGGTCGGGCGGGGCGGTCCGTCCGCTGGGCGGACGGACCCGGCCGGTCAGCGCGTGCGGCGCTTCAGGGTGGCGGCGCCGAGGAAGAGGACCAGGAGGGCGCAGCCCGCCACGATCAGGACGTCGCGGACGAAGCCGGCCGTCATGTCCGTATGCCTGAGGACCTCGTTCATCCCGTCGACGGCGTAGGACATGGGGAGCACGTCGGAGACCGCCTCCAGGGCCGGCTGCATGCTGGAGCGGGGTGCGAAGAGGCCGCACAGGAGCAGCTGGGGGAAGATCACCGCCGGCATGAACTGGACCGCCTGGAACTCGGAGGCCGCGAAGGCCGAGACGAAGAGGCCGAGGGCCGTGCCGAGGAGCGCGTCGAGCAGCGCGACGAGGAGCAGGAGCCACGGGGAGCCGGTGACGTCGAGGCCGAGGAACCAGACCGCGAGACCGGTGGCGAGGGCCGACTGGACGACGGCCAGGGCACCGAACGCGAGGGCGTAGCCGGCGATCAGGTCGCCCTTGCCGAGCGGCATGGCGAGGAGGCGTTCCAGCGTGCCGGAGGTGCGTTCGCGCAGGGTCGCGATGGAGGTGACCAGGAACATCGTGATCAGCGGGAAGATGCCGAGGAGCGAGGCGCCGATGGAGTCGAAGGTGCGCGGGCTGCCGTCGAAGACGTAGCGGAGCAGGACGAGCATCAGGCACGGGACGAGGATCATCAGCGCGATGGTGCGCGGGTCGTGGCGGAGCTGGCGCAGGACGCGTGCCGCGGTGGCCGTCGTGCGGGAAAGGCCGAGGGCGCTCGGCCGCGGGTCCCCTGTCGTGCTCCGGCTCGGGGCCGGGGCGGTGCCGTCGCCGGCGCTGGTGCCGGTGTCGGTGCTGGTGCCGGTGGTCATCGGAGGGTCTCCTTGCGGGGCCTGTCCGCGGTCGCGTTCGCCTCGTCGACCAGGTGGAGGAAGGCGGCCTCGACGGTCTCGGAGCCCGTGCACTCGCGCAGGGCGTCGGGGGTGTCGTCGGCGAGGATCTCGCCGTCGCGCATCAGCAGGAGCCGGTGGCAGCGCTCGGCCTCGTCCATGACGTGGGAGGAGACGAGCAGGGTGGCGCCCCGGTCGGCGGCGATGGCGTCGAAGAGGGTCCACAGGTCGCGGCGCAGGACCGGGTCGAGGCCGACGGTGGGTTCGTCGAGGACGAGGAGTTCCGGGGTGCCGAGCAGGGCGACCGCGAGGGAGACGCGGTTGCGCTGGCCGCCGGAGAGGTCCCCCGCGAGGGAGCCGGCGTGGGAGGTGAGGTCGACGTCGGAGATGGCGCGGGTGACGTGGTGGTCGCGGCGGTCGGCGGCCGCGCGTCCGGGGTCGAGGATCGCGGCGAAGTAGTCGAGGTTCTGGCGGACGGTCAGGTCGTCGTAGACGGAGGGGGCCTGGGTGACGTAGCCGATGCGGGAGCGGAGGGCCGCGTCGCCCGCCGGACGGCCGAGGACTTCGAGGGTGCCGGTCACGTGGGCCTGGGTGCCGACGGTGGACCGCATGAGCGTGGACTTGCCGCAGCCGGAGGGGCCGAGGAGTCCGGTGATCTGGCCGCGCGGTACGGAGAAGTCGAGGCCGCGCAGGACGGTGCGGGAGCCCCGTACGACGGTGAGGCCCTCGGCGCGCACGGCCGGCTGGGGGTCGTGCGGGGCGTGGGCGGCGGTGGAAGGGGCGGAGGGGAGAGGAGAGGCAGAGGGGTCCGGGGGGTCGTCCGGGGAGGGCGCGTGCCGCGCAATATTCATCACGTGATGAATATTGCGCTCACGGGGCACGGCCGTCAAGCCCGGTCGCGTTCGACGGCGCAGGCGCGCGGGGGCGTGATCGGAAGAGGGCGTTCCGGCGTGTGGTGCGGGTGGTGCGCTTCCACGTTCACGCGCCGGTCACAGGGAGGGGCTGCGCGATCAACTCCCGTTACCGACAATGGATTTCAGTGCGTGGTCATATGCCCACCGGCCGCTGGGCCGCGCCCGTACGTCGCCGTGCCCTCCCCCGGCGCGGCAGCCCACGCGTCTGCCGCTCTCGACCGGAGGTGCTGTTGTGATGCGCAAAGCCGATCTGTACGCGTCCCTCGTGGTGTTCCTCGTCGCGCTGCCCCTGTGTGTGGGGGTCGCCATAGCCTCCGGTGTGCCGGCCGAACTGGGCCTGGTGACCGGGATCGTCGGCGGGCTGGTCGCCGGGCTGCTGCCCGGCAGCAGCCTGCAGGTCAGCGGGCCGGCGGCCGGGCTGACCGTGCTGGTGTACGAGGCGGTGCAGACGTACGGACTGCCGGCCCTCGGCGTGCTGGTGCTCGGGGCCGGGCTGGTGCAGCTCGTGCTCGGCGCGTTACGGCTCGGGCGGTGGTTCCGGGCCGTGTCCGTGGCCGTGGTGCAGGGGATGCTCGCCGGGATCGGGCTCGTCCTGATCGCGGGCCAGGTGTACGCGCTGGGCGACACCGCCGCGCCCGCGAGCGGGCTCGGCAAGATCGCCGGGCTGCCCTCGCTGCCCGGGGCGGCCGATCCGGGGGCGCTCGCGGTCGGCGGCGCCACCGTGGCCGTGCTCCTGCTGTGGCCGCGGTGGCGGCGCGGGGCGCGGGTGGTGCCCGCGCCGCTGGTGGCGGTCGCGCTCGCGTCGGCGGCGACCGGCCTGTTGGACCTGCCCGTACGGCGGGTGACGGTGCACGGGCTGCTGGACTCCGTGCAGCCGCCGTCCCTGGCGGAGCTCGGACGGCTCACGGAAGTGGGCGTGCTGGGGACGGTGCTGGCCTTCGCGCTGATCGCTTCGGCCGAGTCGCTGTTCAGCGCGGCGGCCGTGGACCGGCTGCACCGGGGGCCGCGGACCGACTACGACCGCGAACTCATCGCGCAGGGCGCGGGGAACGCGGTGTGCGGGGTGCTCGGGGCGCTGCCGATGACCGCGGTGATCGTGCGGAGCGCGGCGAACGTGCGGGCGGGGGCGCGGACGAAGGCCTCCCGGGTGCTGCACGGCGTCTGGCTGCTGCTCTTCACCGCGGTGGTGCCCGGGGTCCTGGGGATCATTCCGGTGGCGGCGCTGGCGGGGCTGCTGGTGCACGCGGGCTGCAAGCTGGTGCCGGTGCGGGAGGTGCGGACGCTGTGGCGCGGGCACCGGGGCGAGGTCGTGGTGCTGGGGGTGACCGCGGTGGCGATCGTGGCCGGGAACCTCTTCGAGGGGGTGCTGATCGGGCTGGCGCTCGCCGTGGCCAAGACCGCGTGGGACATCAGTCATGTGCACGTGGAGACCGAGGACCGCGGGGACGCGGGGATGGTCGTACGGGTGATGGGGAACGCGACGTTCCTGCGGCTGCCGAAGCTGCTGGACGCCCTGGAGGCGCTGCCGCACGACCGTGACGTACGGCTGGAGCTGGGCGGCCTGCGGCACGTGGATCACGCGTGCGCGGCGGCCCTGGAGCGGTGGGCCGCCGCGCGGGATCACGAACGCGTCGCCACGATCACCAGCACGTCGTAGACCTCCTCGACCAGCCCGTCCGGGAACGCCTCCAGCAGGTGCGCCCGCTCCTCGGCGAGAAAGGCCCCCGTGCCCTCCTCGCCGAGGACAAGGAAGATCGAGTGGCTGGTGACGTTGGCGAGGTGGGTGTCGACGGGGACGCGGCGGCTCCAGCGCACGACGCGGTGGGCGTGGTCCGGGACGCGCGGAGCGCCCTCGAAGGCGAGCTCGACACGGGTGCCGGCCACGCCCTCCTTGCTGCCGGTGCCCCGCTTGCTGGCCTGCTCGTCCCCGAAGTACCGCTCGATACGGCGGGCCTGCGCCGCGATCCAGGGAACGTCGAGGGCGTCCGTGTTCCACCAGAGCGCGAGGGCGCCGCCGGGGCGCAGGACCCGGAGCGCCTCCGGCACGGAGCGGGCGGGGTCGGTCCAGTGCCAGGACTGGGCGTAGGTCAGGAAGTCGGCGCGGGCGTCCCCGAGCGGGAGGGCGTTGCCGTCGCCCCGGACGATCGGGGTGCCGGGGACGGCGCGGCGGAACTCGGCGGCCATGCCCGCGCCGGGCTCCACGGCGAGGACGTGCGCGCCCCTCGCGCGCAGCAGCCTGGTGGCGATACCGGTGCCGGCCCCCACGTCGACCACCCGTGCGCCGGTGAGGGGGCGGCCGGCGAGCTCTTCGACCGTGTCGAAGAGGGCGGGCGGGTACGAGGGGCGGTTGGCGGCGTACTGGGCCGCGGCGGTGTTGAAGGAGTGGGCGCGGGTGGCGCGGGCGCGGATCCGGAATGCCGTGTCGGGATCGACGTCGGGGGTGGGATCTGCGTCGGGATGGGAGTCGGCGTCGGGGTGGGAGGAGGGGGTCATGTGTTCATGGTGGCGCGTGTCGCTGTGGGGGCACACGGGTTTTCGGCCCTGTCGCCAACACTGCGGAACGGGGGCTTCCGGTGCCGGGCGGGGGTGCCGTCAGGACCCTGGGGACCGGCGCTTCCTCGACGGGTTGCGGGTGCGGCCGCCGGACCGCCGGTCGTAACGCGCGCGGGCCGCCTCGTACTCCTCCCGGTGCAGTTTCTCGCCCGGGGCCTCGCTGAGGGAGCGGACGGAGTACGCGAGGAGGGTGCCGACGAAGCCGATGGCCAGCAGGCCCCGGAGGGAGGCCTGTCGGTCGGGGTCGGGGCGCTTGGAGAAGGCGTCCCAGGTGTGGCGGAAGGCGAGCGCGCTGCACACCGCGAACATGACGACCACCAGGATCGTCACCGGCCGGCCGACGTCCGCGATCGTCAGGCCCTGGTAGGCGAAGCGCAGCACGAAGCAGGCGGCCACCGCGGCGACGAGCGAGCCGACCGCCACACCGGCACGGCGGGCCGGGTAGCCGCCGTCGTGCTTCACCCAGGTCGTCCCGAAGAAGCGCAGGGGTTCGGGCTGGGGTCCCGCGGGGGTACCGGTGCCGTTCTCGGTCGTATCGCTCACACGTCGATTATCGCTCCGGTCACCGCGGGACCCGGCCTCGCCCGAACCGCTGCCGCTTCCCGGCCGGGATTCCGGTCAGGCGCAGGGTGCCGCGACGTAGCCGTCGCTGCCCGTCTTCACGTAGGCGTCGGAGACGAACTGGCCGTTGGCGATGTTGTCCCAGATGTTCGACGTCCCGTAGTACCCGCTGACGGTCTCGCCCGGGCACTGGCAGTAGATCGGTACGGACGAGCCCGCCGGCAGGGTGCGGACGATGGGATAGTGCGTGCCCGGGCCGCTGCGGACGTTCACGCTGGTGCCCGGTGCGATCGGATACGTCTTGAGCGTCGCAGTGCTCAGGGACTCCGCGTCCGCCACACCTCCCATCACCAGCGTGAAGGTGGCGGCGAGCCCTCCGGCCAGCATGGCTCTCCTGCGTGTCAGAGTCTTCATTGCCTTGTTCGTCCCTTTCTGCTCAGGAACAGCGCGGCGCGATGTAGCCGTCGCTGCCGGTCTTCACGTACGCGTCCGAGACGTACTCGCCGTTGGCGATGTTGTCCCAGATGCTGGTGGTGCCGTACGGGCCGCTCACGGACTGGCCGGGGGTCTGACAGAAGATCGGTACACGTGAGCCCTCGGACAGGACCCGCACGATGCGGTAGCCGGTGCCCGGGCCGCTGCGGACGTTCAGCACCGAGCCAGGTGCGATCGGGTAAGTAACCAGTCGGGCGACGTCGGTGTCGGCGGTCGCCGTCGCCGTTTCCCCGTTCCGGTTTTCCGTACTGGCGACGCTGTCCGTGCTTTCCATGCGCTCAACAGCCATGAAGGCCTCCCCCGTCGAATGAGATGAATCAGATGGAGACAGGTGCATCAGGTGCGATCAGGAGAAGCACATGTGTGCGCCTGTCGCACGCGGAGGCTAGCAAGCCGCCTCGGGTTCGTACGAAGAATCGACTAGGCTCCGTGCGTCGCGCGCGCGGACGAACAGCACGGGGGTGGGTCCATGGCGCCACAACGGAACACCGGAGTGGATCCGGAAGCGGGCCTTCCCGAATATTCAGGGCAGTACCGCCTTCAGGAGCGTCTCGGGTCCGGCGGCATGGGCGTGGTCCATCTGGCCCGCAGCGCCTCGGGGCTGCGGCTCGCCGTCAAGGTTGTGCACGCCGAGTTCGCTCAGAACCCTGAGTTCAGAGGGCGATTTCGACAGGAGGTCGCTGCCGCGCGCCGGGTGAGCGGGGCGTTCACGGCGCCCGTGGTCGATGCGGACCCGGAGGCCGGACGGCCCTGGATGGCGACCCTGTTCATACCGGGCCCGACCCTCGCGGAGCAGGTGAAACAGAACGGCCCGCTGTCCGCATCCCAGTTGCGTCGGCTCATGGCCGGACTGGCCGAGGCTCTGCGCGACATCCATCGAGTAGGCGTCGTACACCGGGATCTGAAGCCCAGCAACGTCCTGCTCGCCAAAGACGGTCCCAAGGTCATCGACTTCGGTATCTCGCGCCCCTCCGACAGTGAACTGCGCACCGAGACGGGCAAGCTGATCGGAACGCCACCCTTCATGGCACCCGAGCAGTTCCGGCGCCCGCGCGACGTCGGGCCTGCCGCGGACATCTTCGCCCTGGGTTCGGTGATGGTGCACGCGGCGACCGGCCGCGGCCCCTTCGACTCCGACAGCCCCTATGTCGTCGCTTACCAAGTCGTGCACGACGAACCGGATCTGACCGACGTACCGGAAAATCTCGCACCACTCGTCACCCGCTGCCTCGCCAAGGAACCCGAGGATCGTCCGACACCGGACGAACTGATGCGGGAACTACGCTCGGTGGCAGCCTCGTACGACACCCAGACGTTCATTCCGGCGCAGCGCTCCGCCTCCTCTGCCGGTGCCTCCGACGCCGCCGCGGCCGAGGAACCCGCGCCTCCCCGCACGCAGGGCCCCGGGAGGAGGACGTTCAAGCGCATGGCCCTCACTTTGGGTGCTCTCGCGCTCCTCTCGGGCGGGACACTGGGCACGACGCAGCTGCTCGGACACGACGACGGCACCGGTGTCCCTACGGACCGTCAGCAGAGCTCCGCATCCCCGGCTTTCACCGGATGGAGCACGAGCCCGGCGGGCCATGCCTCAGGGATGCCGGGATGCGGCTACGGCCGCGGCAAGTTGTTCTGCGCCCAGCGGGGGCTCACGTACGCTCTCGACCCGGTGGACGGGAAAGTGTTGTGGCGTCATGCCTCACCCGACAGGAGTCTCCCGGACGGGGAACCCGTCGTGTCGGGCGGACTCGTACACGTGGTGACCCGGTCCGGACAGCTCCTGGAAGCCCTCGATCCGGCATCCGGCACGGTGCGCTGGACGATGGACCTCTCGACGTACGATCGATGGCAGCACGTCGGCGGCATGGTGCTCCTCACCGGGGCCGACGGGACGTTCACCGGGTTGGACGGGGCCACCGGTGAGAAGCGCTGGAGCCGGAGCCTGCCGGGGCAGACCGCACCGAACATCGCCTCCTTCGCAGGGGACGGACTCGCCTACGCGACGAGCACGACGGACAACGGAACGCGTACGCGAGTGACCGCGGTGGATCCGAAGACCGGGAACGTGCGGTGGAGCACCCGTATGACCGGCACGTTGGATGCAGTCGGTACCTGGCGGGGCGCCGTCTACTTCACGTCCGTCACGAAGGACACCGAAACCGAAGCCCTGGTCCGCTACGACCCGGTGGACAAGACGTCGCGCCGGGTGAAGATCGGCCTGTCACTGCCGCAGACCCAGGCCGGCGTCCGCGCCGGCACCGTCTACCTGATGAGCACCCTCGGTGCGCTTGTCGCCGTCGACGTGGACGCCGGGGTGCAGCGCTGGCGCCTGGAGACCTCGGTGAGCCAGGGCTCCGTACCGGCCATCGACGCCAGGCATGTGTACATCACCACCCCGGACGGACGGCTCCTCGCCGTGGACGCCGCCCGCGGGAAGCTCGTCGGCCAGACCCGGGCTCGGCCGGGAGCCGCGTCCGACCGGGTCGCGGGCTCGCTGCCCGTCCCCCTGATCGCCGACGGCCGTGTCTACACGGGTGCGCCGGACGGAACCGTGTTCGCGGTGGCGGGGAACGATCCGGCGGCCTGGTGAAGAGACGTACCGGGGCTGGGCAGGCCCGCGGCACGATCGAGGGGCCGCCCCCGGTGGGGGGGCGGCCCCTCGATCGTGCCGCGGTGGGTCGGGCTCGGACCGGCCCGGTGTGCCGTGGTGGGTCAGCCCAGCTTGGAGACGTCGCGCACCGCGCCCTTGTCCGCGCTCGTGGCCATCGCGGCGTACGCGCGGAGGGCGGCCGAGACCTTGCGTTCGCGGTTCGCGGGGGCGTAGACGCCGTTCAGCGCGGAGCGGCGGGCGGCCAGCTCCTCGTCGGCGACCAGGAGCTCGATCGACCGGCCCGGGATGTCGATGCGGATACGGTCGCCGTCCCGGACCAGCGCGATGGTGCCGCCCGAGGCCGCCTCCGGGGAGGCGTGGCCGATCGACAGGCCCGAGGTCCCGCCGGAGAAGCGGCCGTCGGTGATCAGGGCACAGGTCTTGCCGAGGCCGCGGCCCTTGAGGAAGGAGGTCGGGTAGAGCATCTCCTGCATACCCGGGCCGCCCTTGGGGCCCTCGTAGCGGATGACCACGACGTCGCCGTGGGTGATCTCCTTCTTGAGGATCTTGTCGACGGCCTCCTCCTGCGACTCGCAGACCACCGCGGGGCCCTCGAAGGTCCAGATGGACTCGTCGACGCCCGCCGTCTTCACGACGCAGCCGTCCATCGCCAGGTTGCCCTTGAGGACCGCGAGGCCGCCGTCCTTGGAGTAGGCGTGCTCGGCCGAGCGGATGCAGCCGCCCTCGGCGTCCTCGTCGAGCGCCGCCCAGCGCTCGGACTGCGAGAAGGCCTCGGAGGAGCGGACGCCGCCGGGGGCCGCGTACCACAGCTCGACCGCCTCGGGGGACGGGGAGCCCGCGCGCACGTCCCACGTCTTCAGCCAGTCCGAGAGGGACGGGCTGTGGACGGAGTGGACGTCCTCGTTGAGCAGGCCCGCACGGTGCAGCTCGCCGAGGAGGGCGGGGATGCCACCGGCCCGGTGCACGTCCTCCATGTAGTACGTGCGGTCCTTCGCGACGTTCGGGGCGACCTTGGCGAGGCACGGCACCCGGCGCGAGACCTCGTTGATCTCGTCGAGACCGAAGGGGACGCCCGCCTCCTGGGCGGCGGCCAGCAGGTGCAGGATCGTGTTGGTGGAGCCGCCCATGGCGATGTCGAGGGCCATGGCGTTCTCGAAGGCCGCGTGCGTGGCGATGTTGCGCGGCAGGACCGACTCGTCGTCCTCGTCGTAGTAGCGGCGCGTGATGTCGACCACGGTGCGGGCCGCGTCCTCGTACAGGCCCTTGCGGGCCGTGTGGGTCGCCAGCACCGAGCCGTTGCCGGGGAGGGAGAGGCCGATCGCCTCGGTCAGGCAGTTCATCGAGTTGGCGGTGAACATGCCGGAACAGGAACCGCAGGTCGGACAGGCGTTCTCCTCGATACGGAGGATGTCCTCGTCCGAGATCTTGTCGTTCACCGCGTCGGAGATAGCGTCGACCAGGTCGAGCGTGCGGACCGTGCCGTCGACCAGGGTGGCGCGGCCGGACTCCATCGGGCCGCCGGAGACGAAGACCGTCGGGATGTTCAGGCGCAGGGCCGCCATCAGCATGCCGGGCGTGATCTTGTCGCAGTTCGAGATGCAGATCAGGGCGTCGGCGCAGTGGGCCTCCACCATGTACTCGACCGAGTCCGCGATCAGGTCGCGGGAGGGCAGCGAGTACAGCATGCCGCCGTGGCCCATCGCGATGCCGTCGTCGACCGCGATGGTGTTGAACTCGCGCGCGATGCCCCCGGCGGCCGTGATGGCCTCGCTGACGATCCGGCCGACCGGCTGCAGGTGCGTGTGGCCCGGCACGAACTCCGTGAAGGAGTTGGCGACCGCGATGATCGGCTTCCGTCCGATGTCCGCGCCCGGTACACCGGAGGCGCGCATAAGGGCGCGTGCGCCCGCCATGTTGCGGCCGTGGGTGACTGTGCGGGACCTCAGTTCGGGCATCGTCGCTCGCTCCTTCGGAGAGTTGTGACCGGTATCGAGCCTACGCCGCCGCGCCAGGATTCGGACGCGGCGTCCGGAATGCGGGATGCCTGTCTCGGTGCGCGGGTACCGGGGGCGCGGGAGGACGGACGGGGACCACGGGCGGCCGGGCGCTGCCGCACGGAGGTCGGGCTCGGGCGCGGGGCGGTCGGGCGCGGGCGGCCGTTCACGGCAGGGTGAGGTGGCCCTGTACCACCGGCGCCACCCGCCTGATGATCGGCTCCAGGTCCGCCGAGGCCAGCGGCTCGACCTTGATCACGTACCGGAGCATCGCCACCCCCACCAGCTGGGCGGCGGCCAGCTCGGCGCGGATCTCGGCGTCGGGGAGGTCGACGCGCTGGGCGATGCGGCGCAGCAGCTGCGCGGCGATGAGCCGGCGGAAGACGGCCGCGGCGGTCTCGTTGTTCACGGCGGAACGGATGATCGCCAGGAGGGGCGCGCGAGTGGCCGGGTTCTCCCAGACGCCGAAGATGAAGCGGGTCAGGCGTTCCCCGATGCCGTCGAGGGGGCCGTCCTCGACGGCCGTGGGAGCCGCCAGGGCGGGGGCGAAGGCGACCTCGACGGCGGCCTCGAAGACCTGTTCCTTGGTGCCGAAGTAGTGGTGCACGAGGGCCGAGTCGACCCCGGCGGCCTTCGCGATGCCACGGACCGACGTCTTCTCGTAGCCACGCTCCGAGAACTCCTCGCGGGCCGCGTCGAGGATGCGGTCGCGGGTGGCGGGGGCCGCCTGCGTCTGCGTACGGGAGGGGCGCCCGCGGCGGCGGGGGGCCGCGTCCGTCACCGGCGGGGCACCTTGACGGCGGAGGCGAGGTGCAGGCGGGTGAAGGCGAGTGCCTCGGCGAGATCCGCCTCGCGTTCGGCGCTGGACATCGCGCGGCGGGTGTTGACCTCGATGACGACATGGCCGTCGAAACCGCCGAGCGCGAGGCGCTCCAGCAGCTCGGCGCAGGGCTGGGTGCCGCGGCCCGGGACCAGGTGCTCGTCCTTGTTGGAACCGTTTCCGTCGGCCAGGTGGACGTGGCCCAGGCGGTCGGCCATGCGGTCGATCATCTGCAGGGCGTCCGTGCGGGCGGTCGCGGTGTGGCTGAGATCGATCGTGTAGTGGCGGTAGTCGTCCTTCGTGACGTCCCAGTCCGGGGCGTACGCGAGCATCTCCCGGTCGCGATAGCGCCAGGGGTACATGTTTTCGACGGCGAAGCGTACGTCCGTCTCGTCGGCCATGCGCCAGACGCCGGAGACGAAGTCGCGCACGTACTGGCGCTGCCAGCGGAACGGGGGGTGCACGACGACGGTGCTCGCGCCGAGCTTCTCGGCCGCCGCCTGGGCGCGCTGGAGTTTCGTCCACGGGTCGGTGGACCAGACGCGCTGGGTGATGAGCAGGCAGGGGGCATGGACGGCGAGGATCGGGATCCGGTGGTGGTCGGAGAGCCGCCGCAGTGCGTCGACGTCCTGGCTGACGGGGTCGGTCCACACCATGACCTCGACACCGTCGTAACCGAGGCGCGCCGCGATCTCGAAGGCCGTCGCCGTCGACTCCGGATACACGGACGCCGTGGACAGCGCGACCTTCGCATCCGGGATGCGCACCACTGGTTCTGCCACGAGGGACAGAGTACGGGGAGTGGCCTGAGCGCGGGGAGGCGGTGACCCGGGACCCCCTCGAATGGGCCGCGCGGGCTGCGGGGGGGGTGTCCCCGAGCCGGGGGAGGCCGCGCCCCGGCGGCACCCCGGGCGCCGTACGAAGGGCCCGTCCAGGGGCCGGACATCGCGTGGAGGGCCCGTCCCCGGACGGCGGACGGCGCGGAGTGCCCACTACGGACACGTCGGGACGCGGTCCCGTACGGGACCGGGACCGGGACCGGCGGCAGCCGCGCCGGCGGCTACACCGTCTCCATCTGGTCCAGGCGGCGCAGGATGACGCCCTCCCGCAGCGCCCACGGACAGATCTCCAGTGTCTCCACCCCGAAGAGGTCCATCGCCCCCTCCGCGACCATCGCCCCCGCGAGCAGCTGCCCCGCCCGCCCCGGGGAGACTCCGGGAAGCTCCGCCCGCTCGCCCACCGTCATCGAGGCGAGCCGCGGCACCCAGTCCTGCAGCGAGCGCCGCTTCAGCTCCCGCTGCACGTACAGCCCGTCCGTGGAGCGTGCCGCCCCGGCCAGCCGGGCGAGCTGCTTGAAGGTCTTGGAGGTGGCGACGACGTGGTCGGGGGCACCGAACCGGCTGAACTCCCCCACGGTACGGGCGATCTGGGCCCGGACATGGCGCCGCAGCGCCTTGATCTCGGCCGGGTCGGCGGGGTCGGTCGGCAGCCAGCCCGCGGTCAGCCGCCCCGCGCCCAGCGGCAGCGACACCGCGGCGTCCGGTTCCTCGTCCAGGCCGTACGCGATCTCCAGCGATCCCCCGCCGATGTCGAGGACCAGCAGCTTCCCGGCGGACCAGCCGAACCACCGGCGGGCGGCCAGGAACGTCAGCCGGGCCTCCTCCGCGCCGGTCAGCACCTGGAGCTCGACACCGGTCTCGGTCTGCACCCGGGCCAGGACCTCGTCCGCGTTGCTGGCCTCACGCACGGCGGAGGTCGCGAACGGCAGCATCGCCTCGACCCCCTTGTCCTCGGCGGCCTCCAGCGCGTCCCGGACCGTCTCGATGAGTTTGTCGACACCGTCGGAGCCGATCGCCCCGCTCGCGTCGAGCAGTTGGGCGAGCCGCAATTCGGCCTTGTGCGAGTGCGCGGGCAGCGGGCGCGCGCCAGGGTGTGCATCCACCACCAGCAGGTGCACCGTGTTCGAACCCACGTCGAGGACACCGAGTCTCATGTACGGAACGCTACTGCGACCGGGGCCGCCCGCCGTCCCCGGAGCCGCCTCCGGCGACTTACCCTGGACGCGTGCCAAAGACGAAAAAGGCGAAGCCTGACAATTCGACCAAGGGTTCTTCGCAGGCGAAGGCCACGAAGTCCAAGAAGTCCCCGAAGGCGGCGCCGGCGACGGCCGCGGCGGCCGACGAGAAGGGGCTCGACTTCGCGCGGGCATGGGTGGAGTTTCCGGATCCCGCCGATGACGAGCAGGTCTTCCGGTGCGATCTGACATGGCTGACCTCTCGCTGGAACTGCATCTTCGGCAGCGGCTGCCAGGGCATCCAGGCCGGCCGCGCCGACGACGGCTGCTGCACGCTGGGGGCCCACTTCTCGGACGAGGACGACGAGAAGCGGGTGGCCGGACACGTGGCGAGGCTCACGCCGGACATCTGGCAGCACCACGACATCGGCCTGGAGACGGGCTGGGTGTCGCAGGACGAGGACGGCGAGCGCCAGACGCGCCCGTACCAGGGCTCGTGCATCTTCCAGAACCGGCCCGGATTCGCCGGCGGCGCGGGCTGCTCGCTGCACATCCTGGCGGTCAAGGAGGGCCGCGAGCCGCTGGAGACCAAGCCGGACGTGTGCTGGCAGCTGCCGGTGCGCCGCACGTACGAGTGGATCGACCGGCCCGACGACACCCGGGTGCTCCAGGTCTCGATCGGCGAGTACGACCGCCGCGGCTGGGGTCCGGGCGGCCATGACCTGCACTGGTGGTGCACGTCGGCGACCTCGGCGCACGGAGCGGGCGACCCGGTGTACGTCTCGTACCGTCCGGAGCTCGTGGAGCTGATGGGCAAGGCCGGGTACGACCGGCTGGTGGAGCTCTGTGAGCAGCGGCTGGCCGCGCAGCTCCCCCTGCTCGCACCGCATCCCGCGGACCCGGTCGCCTGACCGTCAGGACGGGACCGGGTCGTCGGTGCCCGCGGGCGGCGGGGCCGACCCGCCGGGGTCCGACGGGTGCGAGTCCGTGGGGGTGGGTGTCGGGGACGGGCCGGTCGGTGTCGGCGACGGGTCGGGTGAGGGCGTCGCCGAGCCGGGGCCGGACGGCGTGGGGGCGCCCGTCCCCTGGCCGGACCCGGACCCCCCGGGCGCGGACGGGCGCGCGTTCCCGTATCCGCCGATGGTGACCACGGCGCCCGCGGGCGCGATCGCCACCCGCGCGCTCCAGGCACCCACCGGCTGGCGGAGCTGATCGACGTACACCTTGACCGTCACGGTCTCCCCGGGGGCGATCGTGCCCGACGACCGGCTCAGGTAGAGCCAGGGCGCTCCGGAGCGCGCGGACCAGTGGACGGGTGAACTCCCGGACGCGGTCAGGGTGATGAGGGTGGTGTCGCCGCTGCCCGTGGCCCGCACGGAGAGCTGTCCGGCGGCGCTGCCCGCGCCCGCGGCGCTGGTGACCTCCACCGACACGTCGGGCGTGCCGTCGCTCTTGGCGAAGCGGTGGCCGGGTCTGGTGCTGGCGTTGCCCGCGTTCTCGTAACCGCCCCCGCCCGTGCCGTCGATGCCGTCGTGGCCGTGCGCCTCGCTCGCGGTGGCCGGGCGCCCGTCCGCGCCCTCCCCGGTGAGGGGCGCGCCGCGGTAGGCCGCCCAGAGGGCGAGCACAGGCGCGGCGACGACGGTGGCGACGACGGTCGTGGTGACGGCGCGCGCCCGCAGCCGGTCCCGGCGGGCGGCCCGGTCCTTGGGGTCCATCGGGAAGCCGCGCCGGTCGAAGCGCGGCGCGGCGGCGCCCCGGGTCCGCGGGGCGTGCGCCAGCGCGACGTGCAGGGCGGCGCGCGGGGCCTGCAGGACGGGGAGCGCGGCGGGCGTGACGCTCGTGCCCGGCCAGGTACCGGGCGCGGCGCGCTCGGCCGTGCGGCGGCAGCGCGGGCAGTCGTCGACGTGCCGGACGAGCTCGCGGCGCAGCCCGGCGCTCAGGACCAGCCGGCTGTCGCCGGTGAGGCGGGCGACGCTCGGGCAGGTGCCGGTCTCGACGACGGCGAGCGCGGCGCGGGTGCGTTCGACCTCGCAGGCGGCGGAGGCGAGCAGCTCACGCGCCTTCGTGGTGTCCATGCCGAGGACGGCGGCGACCTCGGGGGCGGCGAGCTGGTGGCGGACGGCGAGTTCGAGCGCCTCCCGCTGCTCGGGGGTGGTCCCGGCGGCCTCCGGCCAGGCCAGCAGGGCGAGTTCGCGCTGTCGCAGGGTCCGGACCTCGTCCGAGACGGGGACGGCGAGCGCCTCGGCCGCGCGCCGGTCGGCGGCCTCCTTCTCGCCCTTGGCGGTCGCGGGGCGCCCGGAGGCGTGGGTCGCCTGGTGTCTGCGCCGGGCCTCGGCGAGCCCCCGCAGGCAGGACCAGCGGGCGAGCGCGTACAGCCAGGCCCGGCGGTCGTCCGGGGAGTCCGGGCCGCGCTGGCCCCGGCGGTCGGCGAGGGCGAGGACGTCACCGAGCGCGACGGTGGCCGCGTCGTGGTCGCACAGCACGGACAGGCAGTAGGTGAACAGGCCGTCCAGATAGGGCTCGTAGCGCGCGGGAGGGTGCTGGGCCATCGTGCGGGCCGCTGCGCCACGGGACAGTGCCACCCGCTTGCGCGCCGCGCCGTGCGCCCGGTGTGCGCCGGTGGTGTGCGTGGTGTGTGTCGAGGTCTCCGGACTGCTGCTCATCACCCGTGCGACCGTAGGTGCCCGACGGCGACCCCTTCTTCCCCCTTGAGCATATTTAATCCGTACGGGTGAAACGATCCCTCATAAGGGGACACCGGCCTCCGATTCCGTGGCCTGGACCTCCACGGGCGGCGACGGACGGGGGGCGCGCGACGGTTCCCGCCCGGCGGACGCCCCCGGCGCGGCCGACGTGACGGGGAGCGGGCCGGCACCGCCGCCCCCGCGGCCGGAAGGGGACCGGCGACGGCCTCGCGGCCCGGACCGAGACCGGACCGGACGCGGCACGGAGCCGCACGGAGCGGGACCGGACCCCCGGCACGGAGCCGCACGGAGCCGCACTGGCACCGAAATGTCGGCGGACATGACAGCGGGGCAGGGCGGCGGACATGACGGCCGGCCGCGTTGTCGGTGGCCTCGGCTACGGTTCGGTCATGGCTGCCCGTACGAAAACCGCGAAGGACCGGCCGTCCTACCGCTGCACCGAGTGCGGCTGGCAGACGGCCAAGTGGCTCGGCCGCTGCCCCGAGTGCCAGGCGTGGGGGACGGTCGAGGAGTACGGCGCCCCCGCGGTGCGGACCACCACGCCCGGCCGGGTCACCACCTCCGCGGTCCCCATCGGCCAGGTCGACGGCCGTCAGGCCACCGCGCGCAGCACCGGCGTGCCCGAGCTGGACCGCGTCCTGGGCGGCGGTCTGGTGCCCGGCGCGGTCGTCCTGCTCGCGGGCGAGCCCGGCGTCGGGAAGTCCACCCTCCTCCTGGACGTGGCGGCGAAGGCGGCGAGCGACGAGCACCGCACGCTGTACGTGACGGGTGAGGAGTCCGCGAGCCAGGTCCGGCTGCGCGCCGACCGCATCAAGGCCATCGACGACCACCTCTATCTGGCCGCGGAGACCGACCTCGCCGCCGTCCTCGGCCACCTGGACGCCGTGAAGCCCTCCCTCCTCATCCTCGACTCGGTCCAGACCGTCGCCTCCCCGGAGATCGACGGCGCCCCGGGCGGCATGGCCCAGGTCCGCGAGGTCGCCGGGGCGCTCATCCGCGCCTCCAAGGAGCGCGGCATGTCGACGCTCCTGGTGGGCCATGTCACCAAGGACGGCGCGATCGCCGGCCCCCGCCTGCTGGAACACCTCGTGGACGTGGTCCTGCACTTCGAGGGCGACCGTCACGCACGCCTCAGGCTGGTCCGGGGGGTCAAGAACCGTTACGGGACGACGGACGAGGTCGGCTGCTTCGAACTGCACGACGAGGGCATCACCGGGCTGACCGACCCCTCCGGCCTCTTCCTCACCCGCCGCGCCGAGCCGGTCCCGGGCACCTGTCTGACCGTGACCCTGGAAGGCCGCCGGCCGCTGGTGGCGGAGGTGCAGGCCCTCACGGTCGACTCGCAGATCCCGTCCCCCCGCCGGACGACTTCCGGCCTGGAGACCTCCCGCGTCTCCATGATGCTGGCCGTCCTGGAGCAGCGGGGCCGGATCAGCGCCCTCGGAAAGCGGGACATCTACTCGGCGACGGTCGGCGGCGTGAAGCTCTCCGAGCCGGCCGCGGACCTCGCGATCGCCCTCGCGCTCGCGTCCGCCGCGAGTGACACTCCTCTCCCCAAGAACCTCGTCGCGATCGGCGAGGTGGGCCTCGCCGGGGAGGTCAGACGGGTCACGGGGGTGCAGCGGAGACTGGCCGAGGCCCACCGACTGGGCTTCACCCACGCCCTCGTTCCGAGCGATCCGGGCAGGACTCCACCCGGTATGAAGGTCCTGGAAGTCGCCGACATGGGCGAGGCTCTGCGGGTCCTTCCGCGCTCCCGTCGTCGAGAGGCCCCACGGGAGGACGAGGAGCGCCGGTAGACTTTGCCCTGGTCTCGCCCGTCCGTACGAACCCAGGGCGACCGGAAACCCGCGACCGGAGGAGTGCAGTGGCAGCCAACGACCGGGCAGCAGCTCCCGGAAAGTCCGGTGGGAGCTCCGGTGCCGATGGCCTGATGCGCGCCTCGTTGAGCGCTGTGGCACCCGGCACGGCCCTGCGCGACGGGCTCGAACGGATCCTCCGCGGCAACACCGGCGGACTCATCGTGCTCGGCTGGGACAAGACCGTCGAGTCGATGTGCACCGGCGGCTTCGTGCTGGACGTGGAGTTCACCGCGACCCGGCTGCGCGAGCTGTGCAAGCTCGACGGCGGCATCGTGATCGACAAGGACATCACCAAGATCCTCCGGGCCGGCGTCCAGCTGGTGCCGGACCCGACGATCCCGACCGAGGAGACCGGTACGCGGCACCGCACCGCGGACCGGGTGAGCAAGCAGGTCGGCTTCCCCGTCGTCTCGGTCTCCCAGTCGATGCGGTTGATCGCCCTCTACGTCGACGGTCAGCGACGCGTCCTGGAGGACTCCGCCGCGATCCTCTCGCGCGCCAACCAGGCCCTCGCGACCCTGGAGCGCTACAAGCTCCGTCTCGACGAGGTCGCGGGCACGCTCTCCGCGCTGGAGATCGAGGACCTCGTCACCGTCCGGGACGTGTCGGCGGTGGCCCAGCGTCTGGAGATGGTGCGCCGCATCGCGACCGAGATCGCCGAGTACGTGGTGGAGTTGGGCACCGACGGACGTCTGCTCGCCCTCCAGCTCGACGAACTGATCGCGGGCGTCGAACCCGAGCGTGAGCTGGTGGTCCGCGACTACGTGCCCGAGCCGACCGCGAAGCGCTCCCGCACGGTGGACGAGGCGCTCTCCGAGCTGAACGCCCTCGCCCACGCCGAGCTGCTCGAACTGCCCACCGTGGCAAGGGCGCTGGGCTACACCGGCTCCCCCGAGGCGCTCGACTCCGCGGTCTCGCCGCGTGGGTTCCGGCTCCTCGCGAAGGTCCCGCGCCTGCCCGGCGCGATCATCGACCGTCTCGTCGAGCACTTCGGCGGCCTGCAGAAGCTCCTCGCCGCCAGCGTCGACGACCTCCAGGCGGTCGACGGCGTGGGCGAGGCGCGGGCGCGCAGCGTACGCGAGGGGCTCTCGCGGCTGGCGGAGTCGTCGATCCTGGAGCGGTACGTCTGACCGGAGGGCGCGGGTTCCGGGCCGTCCCGCTCGGGGCTCCCGCGACCGAGGTCGGGGCCGCCGGGACTCCCGCGGCCCCGGTCCGGATGGTCGGGACCGTCCCGGGAACCGGCTCACCCGGGCCCGGGGTCACGGGTCGCCGCGGGCGTCAGTCCTGCGACAGCACGAACGAGGTCCGTGCCTTCGCCAGCCCCGGCGCCTTCGCCTCCACCAGGTAGGTGCCCGTGGGCGCCGAACCCGCCGGGGGCGTCGCGCACTCGGGGGCGCTGGCGGTGCGGTCCCAGTCCACCGTGTAGGTCGCCTGACCGCCGGCCGGAACACGGAAGAAGAGGCTGGAGGCGTCCTTGGGGCAGTCCGCGGAGGACCAGAAGCTCTTGTCCTTCCCGGCCTGAGTGACCGTCAGGACGGCCTTCTTCGGGCCGAGATCGACCTTGCAGTCGCCGCTGGAGGAGTTCTTCGCGATCAGCTGGATCGAGGGCTTGGCGCCCGGACCGTACGAGTTGTGGACGCTGCGGAGGGTCAACTTGACCGCGCCGGGTGTGCAGTTGGGGAGAGTGGAGCCGGCCGGGACCTGATCCGCGGAACCCGCGGAGCCCCCCGATCCGGCGCCTCCGCCGTTGGCGTCGTCGTCCGAGCCGCCGGTGCCGCCGCCGTCGGCGCCGCCGGAACCGTTCCCGTCACCGGACCCGCCGTCGCCGCCGGTGCCGCCGCCGTTGCCGCCGCCCGCGTTCGCGCTGCCGCTCGACTCGTCGCGTCCGCCCGGGTGTTGGCTTATCGCCGGGCCGGATCCCGAGGGGCCCGGGGTGATCGTCTCCACCGGGCTCTTCCCGTTGGAACCGTCCGCGCCCTTCTTCCCGCCGCCTCCGCCGCTGACGATCCAGACCGTCAGGAGCGCCAACAGCGCCACCAGAGACAGCAGAACGGCCCTCCGACGCCAGTAGATGGTGGAGGGTAGCGGCCCGACCGGATTGCGCAGAGATCCCACGGCGCAAACTGTACGAGAGATCGGGGCCGGGGCTTGCCCCACCCGCCGCCCTGGGACCCAACTTTTCCGGATCATCATCTCGGCAGCCCGGTTCCTGCCTGTTTTTCGCCCCCGCCGCCCCTACCCGACCCGTCCCCCGGAGCTCCGCCCCGGACCCCGCCAGGGGCGCTGCGCCCCCTGGACCCCCGCCTTCGCCCGAAGGGCTCGTCCTCGAACGCCGGACGGGCTGGAGATGCGCGCCCACGCCCGAAAGACCACGTCGGCCACCAACCCTTCAGCACCGGCCGACACCATCAGCCCGTCCGGCGCTTGAGGACGAGGCCGTCCAGGCCGACGCGGGGGTCCGGGGGCGGCCCCCAGACATCGCGCGGACCGACGCCCACCCTGCAAACACACGCCCACCACCCAGCCCGTCCGGCGCTTGAGGACGAGGCCGTCCAGGCCGAAGCGGGGGTCTGGGGGCGGCAGCCCCCAGGGATGGGCGCGGGATCACGCAACCCGCCCATGGACGCGGGAAGCACGCCCCGGCACCGACCCATGGCAGGATCGGAAGGGCCATGACTGCACCCACCATGCCCACACCCAGCCCCCAGCCCACCGCCCCCGGCGAGACCCTGCACGAACCGGTGATCGCCTGGTTCGACGAGCACGCCCGTGACCTTCCCTGGCGCCGCCCCGACGCAGGCCCGTGGGGTGTGATGGTCAGTGAGTTCATGTTGCAGCAGACCCCGGTGAGCCGCGTCCTGCCCGTGTACGAGCAGTGGGTGGCGCGCTGGCCCCGCCCGGCCGACCTGGCCAAGGAGGCGCCGGGCGAAGCGGTCCGCGCCTGGGGCCGGCTCGGCTACCCCCGCCGTGCCCTGCGCCTGCACGGCGCCGCGGTCGCCATAACGGAACGGCACGGCGGCGACGTACCCACGGAGCACGCGCAGCTGCTCGCGCTGCCCGGCATCGGCGAGTACACGGCCGCGGCGGTGGCGTCCTTCGCGTACGGCCAGCGGCACGCCGTGCTGGACACGAACGTGCGCCGGGTCTTCGCCCGGGCCGTGGCCGGCGTCCAGTACCCGCCGAACGCCACCACGGCCGCCGAGCGCAAGCTCGCCCGCGCCCTGCTCCCCGAGAGCGAGCGGACCGCCTCCCGCTGGGCCGCCGCCTCGATGGAACTCGGCGCGCTGATCTGCACGGCGAAGAACGAGAGCTGCCACCGCTGTCCGATCGCCGCCCAGTGCGCCTGGCGGCTGGCGGGCAAGCCGGAGCACGACGGTCCGCCGCGCCGCGGGCAGACGTACGCCGGTACGGACCGTCAGGTGCGCGGCAAGCTGCTCGCCGTGCTGAGGGAGGCCGTCACGCCCGTCCCGCAGTCCGCCCTGGACCGCGTGTGGGAGGAACCGGTGCAGCGCGCCCGGGCCCTGGACGGGCTCGTCGCCGACGGACTCGTCGAACCCCTCACGGGCGGTTTGTATCGGCTGCCCTTGACGTAGAGACGGTCGCCCCGCGAACCGCACCTCACCAAAACATCCCCAACACGGACATGTGACCGCCGCGCGTCACCCGCCTCCTCCCTCCGTTACACAACCGACGTACAGCCGAGTGCTCCTCGCAGGCTGTCTCGGACAACCCCGTGACAACGCCTCCGTAGCTTCATTGCCGTACCGCACGCACAGCGGATCGACAGCGGTACGGAAGCGACGGACACAACCGGCAGCAGGCGGGTCGGAAACGGGGATGGAGGCGGTTGATCATGGCGCACGGCGAGGTGCTCGAATTCGAGGAGTACGTCCGCACCCGGCAGGACGCGCTGCTGCGCAGTGCCCGTCGCCTGGTCCCCGACCCCGTGGACGCCCAGGACCTGCTGCAGACCGCGCTCGTCCGCACCTACGGCCGCTGGGACGGCATCGCCGACAAGCGGCTGGCCGACGCCTACCTGCGCCGCGTGATGATCAACACCCGGACCGAGTGGTGGCGCGCCCGGAAGCTCGACGAGGTCCCCACCGAGCAGCTCCCGGACGCCCGCGTCGAGGACTCCACCGAGCAGCACGCGGACCGCGCGCTCCTCATGGACATCATGAAGGTGCTCGCTCCGAAGCAGCGCAGTGTCGTGGTGCTGCGACACTGGGAGCAGATGTCCACGGAGGAGACGGCCGCCGCGCTCGGCATGTCGGCCGGAACGGTCAAGAGCACGCTGCACCGGGCGCTGGCCCGGCTCCGCGAGGAGCTGGAGAGCCGGGACCAGGAGGAGCGCGGTGCCCGCGCGCTCGAACCGGGTAAGGAGCGGGAGCGTTGCGCGGCCTAGGAATTCGGGCCAGGAGGGCCGGCCGGGTACTGAAGGCGGGGAGTGCGGCGACGGCCGCGCTCGCCGCCCTCGGCCTTTTCCTGACCGCCTGCGCCACCGGGGGGACGGGCGCCCGTGACGAGGGCCCGGCGGGCAGCGAGGCGGTGGCCAAGGCCCCCACGACGCCCACCGCCTCCCCCTCGCCGACGAAGGCGGCCAAGCGGGTGGACGTGGTCAAGCTCGTCAAGGACGACCCCGAGGTCAGTGCGTCGGTCAAGAGCGCCCTCAAGCCGTGCGTGGCCGACGAGTACCCGGTCGACGTGTCGTACGGGGAACTGACCGGCGGCCCCGCGGACGACGTCGTCGTCAACGTGATGACCTGCGGAGACGCGGTGGGCATCGGCTCGTACGTGTACCGCGAGGAGAAGGGCCGGTACGAGAACGTCTTCAGGACCGAGGAACCGCCGGTCTACGCGGAGATCGACCGGGGCGATCTGGTGGTCACCCAGCAGCTGTACAAGAGGGGCGACCCGGTGTCGTACCCCTCCAGCGAAGAAGTGATCACCTACGGCTGGTCGGCGACCCGCTTCACCGAGAAGTCGCGCACGCACAACGACTACAGCAACGCGGTGGGCGCCACCGCCACCCCCGCCCCCGCCGCGAACTGACGAGCAGACGGAGCAAACGGAGCAGCCGGATGGCAGACCAGACCCACGTCCTCTTCGTGGAGGACGACGATGTGATCCGCGAGGCCACACAACTCGCGCTGGAGCGCGACGGCTTCGCGGTCACGGCCATGCCCGACGGCCTGTCGGGGCTGGAGGCGTTCCGGGCGGACCGCCCCGACATCGCGCTGCTGGACGTCATGCTCCCCGGTCTGGACGGCGTCAGCCTCTGCCGTCGCATCCGCGACGAGTCCACGGTCCCCGTGATCATGGTGTCGGCGCGGGCCGACTCCATCGACGTCGTCCTCGGCCTCGAGGCGGGCGCCGACGACTACGTGACCAAACCCTTCGACGGGGCCGTACTGGTCGCCCGCATCCGCGCGGTGCTGCGGAGGTTCGGGCACGCGAGCGGCGCGAACGGGGGGACGGACGCGCCCTCGCCGGTCGACGGCGGCCTGCTCTCCTTCGGGGACGGTGAGCTGGAGATCGACACCGAGGGCATGGAGGTGCTCAAGGGCGGGGTGCCGGTCGCGCTGACCCCCACCGAGATGCGGCTGCTGCTGGAGTTCTCGTCCGCGCCGGGCACGGTGCTGAGCCGCGACAAGCTGCTCGAACGGGTGTGGGACTACGGCTGGGGCGGTGACACCCGCGTCGTCGACGTCCATGTCCAGCGGCTGCGGACGAAGATCGGCCAGGACCGGATCGAGACGGTCCGCGGTTTCGGCTACAAGTTGAAGGCCTGAGCGGGATATGCGGGGGAAGTTCCAGCGCCGGGAGCCGGCGGGCGACGGCGGACCGGTCACCGGCTCCGGTGACCTCGGCCGACCGGGCGGCGCGCACGTCCCGTGGGACGGCGGCCGGCCCGCCGGGCCGGGTGAGGTGTCCCTCCGCGGCGTCGGTGGCGGTGCCGGGCAGGGCGTGACCGGTGGCCGGACGGGGGCTGCCGGTCGTGGGTCCGGCGGGTTCACCGACGGTGCGCGCCGGGGCACGGAAACGGGTGCGGGTGCGGGTGCCGGGAGAGCCGGCCGCGGTGGCCGGTTCGCCGAGGCCGGGCTCACCGGTATGCGCACCGGGATCCGCTGGAAGCTGAGCGCCGCCATCGCCCTGGTCGGCGCCCTCGTCGCGGTCGCGCTGAGCCTCGTCGTGCACAACGCGGCACGCGTCTCGATGCTCGACAACTCGCGTGACCTGGCGGACGAGCGGATCCAGGTCGCCCAGCGCATGTACGAGTCCGGCCGCACCCAGTCCTTCGGGGTCAAGGTCGACGACCCGACGATCCCGGGGGACCTGCTGGCCAAGGTAGAACAGGGCCGCCGGGCCACCTACGTGGCGGACCGCCCCAACGGCGTGCCGGACATATGGGCGGCCGTCCCTCTCAAGGACGGCCGCGTCCTCTCGCTCCACACCGGGTTCACGGACCGCAACACCGACGTCATGAAGGACCTCGACCAGGCACTGATCATCGGTTCGATCGCGGTCGTCTTCGGCGGCAGCGCCCTCGGCGTGCTGATCGGCGGTCAGTTGTCGCGCCGGCTGCGCAAGGCCGCGGCCGCCGCGAACCAGGTCGCCAAGGGTGACACCGACGTCCGGGTACGGGAGGCGATCGGCGGGGTCGTGCGCGACGAGACCGACGATCTGGCGCGGGCGGTGGACGCCATGGCGGACGCGCTCCAGCAGCGCATCGAGGCCGAGCGCCGGGTGACCGCCGACATCGCGCACGAGCTGCGCACACCGGTCACGGGACTGCTGACCGCGGCCGAACTGCTGCCCCCCGGCCGCCCCACGGAGCTCGTCCGGGACCGGGCGCAGGCCATGCGCACGCTCGTCGAGGACGTCCTGGAGGTGGCCCGGCTTGACGGTGCCTCCGAGCGGGCCGAGTTGCAGGACATCATGCTCGGCGAGTTCGTCGCGCGCCGGGTGGCCGCCAAGGACCCCGACATCGACGTACGCGTGATCCACGAGTCGGAGGTCACCACCGATCCGCGGCGCCTGGAACGGGTTCTGTTCAACCTGCTGGCCAACGCGGCACGGCACGGCAAGCCGCCGATCGAGGTCTCCGTGGAGGGCCGCGTCATCCGTGTCCGCGACCACGGTCCCGGGTTCCCCGAGGAACTCCTCGCCGACGGCCCCAGCCGCTTCCGCACCGGCAGCAGCGACCGTTCGGGCCACGGCCACGGGCTGGGTCTGACCATCGCGGCGGGTCAGGCGCGGGTGCTCGGCGCGCGGCTGACCTTCCGCAACATCCGGCCCGCCGGCGCCCCGGTGCACGTGGCCGCGGAGGGCGCGGTCGCGGTGCTGTGGCTGCCGGAGCACGCACCCACGAACACGGGCAGCTTCCCTCTGCTGCCGGCGTGAGGAACGGGGTCGTGGGCCGGCGGGCGCGTGTGCGGGGGAACTTACGGGCCCACGGGCCCACGGACTGTGAACGACCTGCGTGACCTACGGGCCGTGAACGACCCGCGGCACAGGAGAAGGCCCCCGGGGCGGACACGCCGGGGGCCTTCGGAACGAGCGGGATCAGACGGTTTCCGCCAGGGTCTGCACCGGCGGCGCGGCGTCGGCCTCGGCCGACTTGCCGGGCGCTCCGGCGCCCCGCAGCGGGACCTCCTTCACGAACACCGCCGCGACCAGGGCGCCCAGGGCCACCACGGAGCCCAGCAGGAACGCGGAGTGCGTGCCGGAGGACACCGCGAACTGGTAGGCCTCACGCGCCGCGGCCGGCAGCTTGGCGAGGCTGGCCGCGTCGAGCTGCGCGGACTGCTCGGTCATCTTGGAGCCCAGCGCCCCGGCCCGCTCCGCCATCACGTCCTGGACGCGGTGGTTGAAGAGCGCGCCCATGATCGCGACGCCGAAGGACGAGCCGAGCGTACGGAAGAGGGTCGTCGACGAGGACGCGACGCCCATGTCCTTCATCTCGACGCTGTTCTGTGCCACCAGCATCGTGATCTGCATCAGGCAGCCCATGCCCAGGCCGAGCACGGCCATGTAGAGGCCCGAGGTCAGCCGGGTGGTCTCGGTGTCCATCCGCGAGAGCAGGAACAGGCCCACCGCCATCAGCACGCTGCCGACGACCGGGAACGCCTTGTAGCGGCCGCTGCTGGTGGTGACCCGTCCGGCGACCATCGAGGTGACCAGCATCGCGCCGAGCATCGGCAGGAGCAGCAGGCCGGAGTTGGTCGCGGACGCGCCCTGCACCGACTGCTGGTACAGCGGAAGGAAGAGCACCGCGCCGAACATCACGAAGCCGGTGATGAAGCCGATGACGGACATCAGCGTGAAGTTGCGGTTGCGGAAGATGTGCAGCGGCAGGATCGGCGACGCGGCCTTGGTCTGCACGAAGACGAAGCCGACGAGCGCCGCGACCCCGATGCCGATGAGCTCCATGATCCGGGCGGAGCCCCAGGCGTACTCGCTGCCGCCCCAGGTGGTGACGAGCACGATGGACGAGATGCCGATGGTCAGCAGCCCCGCACCGAGATAGTCGATCTTCGCCTCGACCCGCTTCTTCGGCAGGTGCAGCACGGCGCTGACGGCCAGCAGCGCGACGATGCCGAGCGGCAGGTTGATGTAGAAGGACCAGCGCCAGCCCCAGTGGTCCGTGATGGAGCCGCCGACCAGCGGTCCGGCGATCATGGCGAGCGCCATGATGCCCGCCATCATGCCCTGGTACTTGCCCCGCTCACGGGGCGGGATGAGGTCTCCGATGATCGCCATGACACCGACCATCAGGCCGCCCGCGCCGAGACCCTGGACGGCACGGAAGCCGATCAGCTGTCCCATGTCCTGTGCCATGCCGCTGAGCGCGGAACCGACGAGGAAGATCACGATCGAGGTCATGAAGGCGCCCTTGCGCCCGTACATGTCGCCGAGCTTGCCCCAGATCGGGGTCGACGCGGCGGTCGCGAGCGTGTACGCGGTGACGACCCAGGACAGGTGCTCCAGACCGCCGAGCTCGCCGACGATCGTCGGCATCGCCGTGCCCACGATCATGTTGTCGAGCATGGCGAGGAGCATCGCGATCATGAGCGCGAGCAGCACGACCCGTACGCTGCGAGGTTGCTTCTCGGTCTCTACGACCGCTTCCGTGTTGTCCGCCATCATTCCCACTCCCCTGGGTCCCGCTGGACGCCCGCTGGTGTCGGGGCGACTGCCCCCGGCTTGCCACTTACTTGCCGACCGGCAAGTTGACTACACTGAGGGAAAGTAGACCCCTAACTAGCCGGGCGTCAAGTAAGTTTTCCTGGATTTGCCCGCGGGGCGGCACGTACGTTTTCTCAAGGAGTGCGAGGAGTACGACGATGGGCGGCGACACCATGGACGGCACCAAGCGACAGCGCCGCGGGGACACCCGCCAGCGCATCCAGGACGTGGCCCTCGAACTCTTCTCCGAGCACGGCTACGAGAAGACCTCGCTGCGCGAGATCGCGGAGCACCTGGACGTCACCAAGGCGGCGCTGTACTACCACTTCAAGACCAAGGAAGACATCCTCAAGAGCCTCTTCCAAGATCTGTCCAGGCCCATGGACGAGCTGATCGAGTGGGGGCGGCAGCAGCCGCGCACGCTGGCGACGAAGCAGGAGATCCTGCACCGCTACAGCAACGCCCTCGCGGACGCGGCCCCGCTCTTCCGCTTCATGCAGGAGAACCAGGCCGCCGTCCGTGAGCTGCGCACCGGCGAGGACTTCAAGGACCGCATGCTCCGCATGATCGATCTGCTCAAGGAGCCGGACGCGGACCTGACGAACCAGGTCCGCTGCATCAGCGCGCTGTTCTCGATGCACGCGGGGATGTTCATGCTGAAGGACGTCGAAGGCGACCCCGAGGAGAAGCGCAAGGCCATCCTGGAGGTCGCCGTCGATCTGGTGACGCAGGCGCACAGCGGGCCTGTCGCCCCGTGAACCGTCACGCCTTCGAGGTCACACCCGGGGGTGCTTAGACCGTCACACCCTTGGAGCGCAGGAACGCGACCGGGTCGACGGCCGAGCCGTAGTTCGGGGTCGTACGGATCTCGAAGTGCAGGTGCGGCCCGCTGGAGTTCCCGGTGTTGCCCGACAGCGCTATGTGCTGACCGGTGGCGACGACCTGGCCTATCCGTACGTCGATACGGGAGAGGTGGGCGTACTGCGAGTACACGCCGTTGGCGTGCTTGATGACGATGGCGTTGCCGTACGCGGGACCGTCACCGGCGCCGTTGCCGCCGGCCTTGACGACCGTGCCGCCGTGCGCGGCGGACACGTCGGTGCCCTGCGGGACCGCGAAGTCCTGGCCGGAGTGCTTGTGGGCCCACATGCCGCCGGCCTGGTTGAAGGTGGCGGACAGGGTGTACTTCTTCACCGGGTCGATCCAGGACGCGGCCTTCTTGGCGGCGGCGTGCTCGGTCTTCGCGGCGGCCTTGGCCTGGGCGGCGGCCTGGGTCTGCAGGACACCGGCCGTCGTGCTGGTCGCGGCGCTGTCCAGGGTGCTGGCGGACGCGATCCCGGCGCCCAGCACGACCGAGGCACCCACCGAGGCGGCGAGGACGGCCGTCCGGCTACGCAGCAGGGACGTACGGGACTGACGGGACGTGACACGCTTCGACATCTGAACCTCGTGGAGACGGGGACGGGGGGCTTGAACCCATCCGGAGCACGGTCGCTGCCGGAGGGGGCCATCCCTTGGTAACCCGGACCCCGGCGAATCCCCAAAGCCCCCTTCTACGACGCTAGGTCGTACTTGACCCCGAAACGACCGACTCCTTGACAGACGCTACGTCCTGGCATGATTCGTCCGTTTTCTACGGAAGAAGTGAGGTTTAACCCCACTTCCGGCCCCGTACGACACGGCGGGAGCGGCCTCCCGGCGCGCCGCCACACCCACCCCTCGGACCCCTGTGGGAGCCCAACCCGAAAAGTCCGTTTTGCCCCCATGGACTTCTCCACTAACCTCCCTAGTACGGGACAAATCGCCTGTGCGTCATGTCACCGCGGAGGCACCTGCGGAGCCTTGCCCGCCCCCTCTCCCGACCTCCCGCGCACCTCCGTTCCGAGGCGGTCAGGGCACCCGGCGGGGGCGGTGGGGAGGGGTGTTTTCGCACGGGACGTGCACCGGGGCACACACTCCGCGCACGGTGCCCGCCTCGCGTGCGGGCCGTGGCCACGCGGGGCCGACGGGTCGCGCACGCTTCCGTGTGGGGCTCGCGCGGGCGCGGTTCCGCACACGAACCTGGCCGGGCGCCGCGCAGCCTCGCGCGCGGACGGCAGGGGCTCCGGCGGAGGCCGATCGTCGCCCGCACCGCCGCCGCGGTCGCCCGTCGAGGACATCGGCCCGCCACCGCCCGCGACCGCGCCGCTCACCGTGGAGCACGGGGCGCCGAAGTACCCCGTCCGGCACCCGACCACCGGGTGCCGAACTCCCCTCTCGGCGCCTGGCCGCCGGCCGCCTGTTCCCGCGAGGAGACCGCCGCGGGCCAGGAGCACCCCGGAAAGTACGGCGCCCGCGCCCACGAGACGCTGCACGCGCGGGCCCATGGACCCGCCCGGCGCCTGGCCGCCGGCCGCCTGTTCCGGCGAGGGGACCGCAGCGGTCGAGGAGCACCTCGGGGAGCGCGGCGCCCGCGCCGACGAGACGCTGCACGCGCGGGCCGTCGACCCGCCCCGCCCAGCACACGGCCGCCGCGTGCCGAAGGCCCGCCCGGCGCCTGGCCGCCGGCCGCCTGCTCCGGCGAGGGGACCGCCGCGGACCAGGAGCACCTCGGGGAGCGCGGCGCCCGCGCCGACGAGACGCTGCACGCGCGGGCCGTCGACCCGCCCCGCCCCGCCGCGCCGCCTCCCGCAGGGTCGCGCCCGGACGCGGGCACTCCACCCAGCGGCGTGACGCATGCGCCATGCCTCGGCGTCGCGCCGCCTCGCACCACGTCACACACGGCCGCCCGCCGATCCGGGGCCGGGACACGGGCCCGAACGGCACGCGAAAGGGGCTGCCCCGGGACCGAAGTCCCGGGGCAGCCCCTTCTCTTGTACCGCGGCGAGCCCGGAGGGCTACGCCTCCTTGCTCAGGTTGGGACCGGCCCCACCCGCGGCCTGCTCGATCGGCGGGACGTCGGGCAGTGCCGACTTCTCCTCACCGCGGAAGGTGAAGGTCGCGGTGTCGCCCTCGCCCTCCGTGTCGACGACCACGATGTGCCCGGGACGCAGCTCGCCGAAGAGGATCTTCTCCGACAGCGTGTCCTCGATCTCGCGCTGGATCGTGCGACGCAGCGGCCGCGCGCCCAGGACGGGGTCGTACCCCTTCTTGGACAGCAGTTCCTTGGCGGACTGGGAGAGCTCGATGCCCATGTCCCGGTCCTTGAGGCGCTCGTCCACCTTGCCGACCATCAGGTCGACGATCTTGAGGATGTCGTCCTGCGTCAGCTGCGGGAAGACGACCACGTCGTCGACGCGGTTGAGGAACTCGGGACGGAAGTGCTGCTTGAGCTCGTCCGACACCTTGTTCTTCATGCGCTCGTAGTTGGACTTCGTGTCACCCGTGGCCGCGAAGCCCAGGTTGAAGCCCTTCGAGATGTCCCGCGTGCCGAGGTTGGTCGTCATGATGATGACCGTGTTCTTGAAGTCCACGACCCGGCCCTGGGAGTCGGTCAGACGACCGTCCTCCAGGATCTGCAGCAGCGAGTTGAAGATGTCCGGGTGGGCCTTCTCGACCTCGTCGAAGAGGACGACCGAGAACGGCTTGCGGCGCACCTTCTCCGTCAGCTGGCCGCCCTCCTCGTAGCCCACGTAACCGGGGGGCGAACCGAAGAGACGCGACACCGTGTGCTTCTCGCTGAACTCCGACATGTCGAGGGAGATCAGCGCGTCCTCGTCACCGAAGAGGAACTCGGCGAGGGCCTTGGAGAGCTCGGTCTTACCGACACCGGACGGGCCCGCGAAGATGAACGAGCCACCCGGACGCTTCGGGTCCTTCAGACCGGCCCGGGTACGGCGGATCGCCTTGGAGAGCGCCTTGACGGCGTCCTTCTGGCCGATCACCCGCTTGTGGAGCTCGTCCTCCATGCGCAGCAGGCGGCTCGACTCCTCCTCGGTCAGCTTGAAGACCGGGATGCCCGTGGCGGTCGCGAGGACCTCGGCGATCAGCTCGCCGTCGACCTCGGCCACGACGTCCATGTCGCCGGCCTTCCACTCCTTCTCCCGCTTGGTCTTCGCCGCCAGCAGCTGCTTCTCCTTGTCACGGAGAGAGGCCGCCTTCTCGAAGTCCTGGGAGTCGATGGCCGACTCCTTGTCGCGACGGACGCCCGCGATCTTCTCGTCGAACTCGCGGAGGTCCGGCGGTGCGGTCATCCGGCGGATGCGCATCCGGGAGCCCGCCTCGTCGATCAGGTCGATCGCCTTGTCCGGCAGGAAGCGGTCCGAGATGTACCGGTCGGCCAGGGTGGCGGCCTGGACCAGTGCCTCGTCGGTGATGGAGACGCGGTGGTGCGCCTCGTAGCGGTCGCGCAGGCCCTTGAGGATCTCGATCGTGTGGGGGAGGGAAGGCTCCGCCACCTGGATCGGCTGGAAGCGGCGCTCGAGGGCCGCGTCCTTCTCGAGGTGCTTGCGGTACTCGTCCAACGTGGTCGCACCGATGGTCTGGAGCTCACCGCGGGCCAGCATCGGCTTCAGGATCGAGGCCGCGTCGATGGCGCCCTCGGCGGCACCCGCGCCGACGAGCGTGTGCAGCTCGTCGATGAACAGGATGATGTCGCCGCGGGTGCGGATCTCCTTGAGGACCTTCTTCAGGCGCTCCTCGAAGTCACCGCGGTAGCGGGAGCCGGCGACCAGCGCGCCGAGGTCCAGGGTGTAGAGGTGCTTGTCCTTGAGGGTCTCGGGCACCTCTCCCTTGACGATGGCCTGCGCCAGGCCCTCGACGACGGCGGTCTTGCCGACGCCGGGCTCACCGATCAGGACCGGGTTGTTCTTGGTCCTGCGGGAGAGCACCTGCATGACCCGCTCGATCTCCTTCTCGCGCCCGATGACCGGGTCGAGCTTGGACTCACGAGCGGCCTGGGTGAGGTTCCGGCCGAACTGGTCGAGGACCAGGGACGTGGAGGGGGTGCCCTCGGCAGGACCGCCGGCGGTGGCGGTCTCCTTGCCCTGGTAACCGGAGAGCAGCTGGATGACCTGCTGCCGCACCCGGTTGAGATCGGCGCCCAGCTTGACCAGGACCTGGGCGGCGACGCCCTCGCCCTCACGGATCAGGCCGAGCAGGATGTGCTCCGTGCCGATGTAGTTGTGGCCCAGCTGAAGGGCCTCGCGGAGCGAGAGCTCCAGGACCTTCTTGGCACGGGGGGTGAAGGGGATGTGCCCGGACGGGGCCTGCTGCCCCTGCCCGATGATCTCCTCCACCTGCTGGCGGACCGCCTCGAGCGAAATCCCGAGGCTCTCCAGGGCCTTAGCGGCGACACCCTCACCCTCGTGGATCAGGCCCAGGAGGATGTGCTCGGTGCCGATGTAGTTGTGGTTGAGCATCCGGGCTTCTTCCTGAGCCAGGACGACAACCCGCCGCGCGCGGTCGGTGAACCTCTCGAACATCGTTAATCGCTCCTCAGAGCGGTCAGGCAGTAAGGGGACGCTCCCCTCCCTGTCCTTCCGCAGCTTAGTCCCGCAAGCGGGGACCGCTCATTCCAACTGCCGACACCGTCCTTGGCCTCCTGACCCCGAACGCCGACATCTGCTCCAACCTGATGGTGCGAGACGATGTTCCCGCAGGCCAGGCAGATACCCTCATGAGCTGTACGCCGATGGCGAACGTGAGGTGCCCAGGCTCTGCGTGTCGCCCCTCCCACTAGGGATGTCTTACCCGTACGCACTGACACTCCATGCGGCGCGCACGGGTTCCCTCCGCTACGGGCGAACATCGTTGCGCCGCCGATCGTCCCCGCACGCCCCCCGGTTCGGCACTCTGCGCTCATCACGAAACACCCAGCGTAACTCTGGAGCCCTTCCGTCGGTTGCTCCTGTCATGGTTCCCACTGTCCCCCTTCCTCGCCGCCCGCTCGACCCGAGCGACCGGACGCGGCGGTGGTACGAGACCGAACTGGGCTGGACGACGGTGCCCGGCGCACCGGTGCGACTGGCCACCGGAATGCGCTTCGACGTGCTGGAAGTCCCTGCGGAGGCGGGATTCGCGGCGCTGCGGCACCTGGGCCCGACGTCTCCGGTGGCCTTGCACAGAAACCTGCCGGAACGGCGTGGTGGTCCAGGGGGTTCAGGGGTGTCCCAGGTATCCGGGGCGTCCGGGGTTTCCGGGTGGCGGGGTTCCGCGGATTCCGGCGGTTCCGGGGGCCGCCCGGGGGACGCGGCGGCCGGATCCGGGGGCCGGCCCGGGCGGCGCGGGGCACGGATGCGGCTGCTGGTGGCCGAGGGGAGCGCGGAGGAGCTGCCGGGGCTGCTCGACTGGCTGGAGTGGGGCACCGTCCCGCTGGATCTCACGGCGATCGGCGCGGGCGGGAGCATCGGGGCTCCGCTGCCGCCGGGGATGCCCGAAGGACCGCTTCGAGCGGGAGCGCCCGGTCCGCAGGGGGCCGCCGTCTGGCTGCGGCCCCCTGAGCCGGGGTGCGAGGTGGAACCCTCGCTGCCGACCCTGTCGGCCATGGGGGGCGGTGGGGGCGCCCCCGATCTCGTACGGCTCGTGGAGACGATGGCGACCCACTGCCACCGCATCCGGCTGCGGCGCGCGTGCGCTCAGCCGTTGGCGTTCTCGTAGGCCTCGCGAATTTGCGCGGGAACGCGGCCACGGTCGTTGACCTCGTAACCGTTCTCCTTCGCCCACGCGCGGATCTGCGCGGTGTCCTGGCTGCCACCGGAAGCGGCGCGGGTCTTTCCGCGTCCGCCCGAAGCGCGGCCACCGGTACGACGCCCGCCCTTCACGTAGGCGTCGAGAAGACCACGCAGCTTGTCCGCATTGGCGGTCGTGAGATCGATCTCGTAGGTCTTGCCGTCCAACGCGAACGTCACGGTCTCGTCCGCCTCGCCACCGTCGAGGTCGTCGACAAGAAGGACCTGAACCTTCTGTGCCACCGGATTTCCTTTCATCGATAACGTGAGGGCCGAGGACCGCGGCGTCGGCCGCCGTTTCGCGTCCCCTGTTATATGCAGTACTGCAGTACGTCGGAAAGCAAACCGCTTTTGCTGGAAAAACACAAACCCCTGGCGGAGACTCGGGGGCCGCTGGAAGCCCGGAAACGTGCGCGTTTCGGACATAGGGAACGCGGGCAAGGCGGTCCGGCGGAATAGTGGCCGGCGATCACAGATGCAGAAGCATCCGGCTGTTGCCCAAGGTGTTCGGTTTCACTCGTTCGAGGCCGAGGAACTCCGCGACGCCCTCGTCATAGGAACGCAGCAGCTCGGCGTACACATCGGTGTCGACCGGCGTCTCACCGATCTCCACGAAGCCGTGCTTCGCGAAGAAGTCCACTTCGAAGGTGAGACAGAAAACGCGGCGAACGCCGAGCCAGCGGGCGGTGTGCAGCAACTTCTCCAGCAACTGATGACCGACTCCCGCGCCCTTGACCGCGGGGTTCACCGCGAGAGTGCGCACTTCCGCGAGGTCTTCCCACATCACGTGCAGCGCTCCGCAGCCGACGACCTCGGCGTTGTCGTCGCGTTCGGCCACCCAGAACTCCTGGATGTCCTCGTAAAGCGTCACCGTGGCTTTGTCGAGCAGGATGCGCTGTCGGACGTTCGCGTCGAGGAGGCGGCGCACCGCCGGGACATCGCCGGTCCTGGCCCGCCGGACGGTGATGGCTTTCGCGGTGTCTCCGGGATGCGGCGCGGGCCGCCGCGCCGGATGCTCTGCTGGCATGAGCGGACGCTATCGCCCGGTGCCGTCGGGGTCCGCGGCGGGGTTCTCGCCGCCCGGCTTCTCACCCGCGTTCCCGGCCCGGTTCTCGCCGCCCGGCTTCTCCGCCGCGTTCTCGTCCGGCTTCGCGGGCGACTTCTCGTCGCGCTTCTCGTCGCGCTTCTCACCGGAAGCTTCCGGAGGCGCCGGTGTTTCGGCATCGGCCGGGCCTTCTTCGGGACCCTGCACGATACGCATGGCGTCGCGCAGCGCATGACGCTGTTCCTGGCTCATCATGCCGAAGAAGGCGACGAGAGCCGCCGCGGGGTTGTCACTCTGGGACCATGCGTCGTTCATGAGGGCCGCGGAGTAGGCGGCACGCGTGGACACCGCCTCATATCGATAGGCCCGGCCTTCCGCCTCACGGCGCACCCAGCCCTTCTGATGGAGATTGTCCAAAACGGTCATCACCGTGGTGTACGCGATGGACCGTTCCTGCTGAAGGTCTTCCAGGACTTCTCGAACGGTCACCGGGCGGTTCCACTTCCACACCCGCGTCATGACCGAGTCTTCGAGTTCTCCCAATGGGCGAGGCACAGCTCAGAACAATAGTGGGAGATCGGCAACAAAAAGGGCGTACGACTCGAAAAACGTATGAGTCGTACGCCGATCCGTCCGCGGACGGGGCCCAGGAGGGGCCGGTCGCTCAGGCCTCGGAGTCCCGGGAGGCCTGGCGGGCGCCGTCCGCGCGCGCGAGGGCGGCGTCGACGACCGCGTCCTCCTTGGACTTGTTGGCACCGCCCTGGGTCTTGACGATCGTCACGATCAGCCCGATGAAGAACACGGCCATCACTACGGGGGGCACGAGCGCGGAGACATAGTCCATGCCTCCAGAGTAGCTAGCCCGCCGCGAGCTGCTGAGGGGGGTTCACCGGTGGCGGCACCGGCTTGCGCCGGGGCGGGAAGACCTCGCCCGGCGTGGGGATCGGCCGGTCGGGGCGCGGGCCCCTGCCCGGAGGGTTCGGTTTCGGGTCGGCGGCGGGCCGGTCCGCCGGTTTGCGGACCGGCTCGTCGGGGCCCCCGTGCGGCGCCAGGCCTCCCCGCAGCGCGGTCAGGCGGGTACGGGACGCCGGAACCGTGGGAGTGCCCGTGCGGCTCGCCAGGCGGGCCGCGACGTCCCGTTCGGCGAGGTCGCAGCAGCGCTCCAGGAGGGCGGCCGCGGCGGGGGTGCCGCGCAGGGCGCGCAGGGCGGCGAGATCGTCCGGATTCGGCCGGTAGCCGGTGGCCAGGGCTTCCTCCAGGAGGACGAGGTAGCCGGCGGCCGTGCCGGGCAGCGCGGCCCGGTAGCGGGAGAGGTCGGCCAGCAGGAAGGCCCGGAGCCTGGCTCCCTCGCGGGCGGCCTCGTCGACGGATTCGGCGAGCCGGAGGCAGTCCTGGACGTCTTCGGCCGAGGCGGGGGCGGGATGGAGGGCGAGGGCGAGAGCGCGACGGAGCACACGCAACTCCTGCGCACCGAACGCCATGCCGCCGCGGGATCCGTAGGGCGTGGGCATGCCGTGACGATACGCGCTAATCAGACAAAATCCGCCATATCCCCCTACGCGTGTCCTGGCCCCGGCCCATCTCCCGGTGGCTCCGCCTCCCGGGCCTCCCCGCCGCGGGCTGCCGCCTCCGACCCGCGCATCGCCGGAAGGGCTCGGACCGTTCGGCCGACGACCGCACCCGCCAAAGGCTGCCGCCCCCGGGAACGGGACAGGCAGGGGCGGCCGGAGTGCCTCCTCAGGTGCGGGAGACGTTGCGTTCGTAGACCAGGCGGAGACCGATCAGCGTGAGCCACGGCTCGTGTTCGTCGATGACCGAGGACTCGCCCAGGACCATCGGCGCGAGACCGCCGGTCGCGATGACGGTGACATCGTCCGGATCCACGGCGAGCTCCCGCACCATCCGGTTGACGACGCCGTCCACCTGTCCCGCGAACCCGTAGATGATCCCGGACTGCATCGCCTCGACGGTGTTCTTGCCGATCACCGCCCGCGGCCGGGCCACCTCGATCTTGCGCAGCTGGGCCCCCTTGACCCCGAGCGCGTCGACGGAGATCTCGATGCCGGGCGCGATGACGCCGCCCACGTACTCGCCCCGGGCGCTGACCGCGTCGAACGTGGTCGCCGTGCCGAAGTCGACGACGATCGCCGGCCCCCCGTAGAGCTCGACGGCCGCGACCGCGTTGATGATGCGGTCCGCGCCGACCTCCTTCGGGTTGTCGGTGAGGATCGGCACGCCCGTCTTGACGCCGGGCTCGACCAGGACGGCCGGGACGTCGCCGTAGTAGCGGCGGGTGACCTCACGCAGTTCGTGCAGCACGGACGGGACGGTCGCGCAGATCGCGATGCCGTCGATGCCGTCGCCGAGTTCCTCGCCGAGCAGCGGGTGCATGCCCATCAGGCCCTGGAGGAGGACGGCGAGCTCGTCGGCGGTGCGGCGGGCGTCGGTGGAGATGCGCCAGTGCTCGACGATCTCCTCGCCGTCGAAGAGGCCGAGGACCGTGTGGGTGTTGCCGACGTCGATGGTGAGGAGCATGGGTGCTACTCCGCCTCGTCCGTGGAGGCCTCGCCGGCCGGCGCGTCGCGCAGGTCCAGGCCGATGTCCAGGATCGGCGAGGAGTGGGTCAGGGCGCCCACCGCGAGGAAGTCGACGCCGGTCTTCGCGTACTCCTCCGCGTTGCCGAGGGTGAGCCGGCCCGAGGCCTCCAGCAGCGCGCGGCCGGCGACCAGGGCCACCGCCTCCTCGCACTCGACGGGCGTGAAGTTGTCGAGGAGGATCAGGTCGGCGCCCGCGGCGAGGACCTCGCGCAGCTGGTGCAGCGTGTCGACCTCGACCTCGATCGCGACGTCCGGGAACGCCTCACGGACGGCCGTGAAGGCCTGCTCCACGCCGCCCGCGGCGACCACGTGGTTGTCCTTGACCAGCGCCGCGTCCGACAGCGACATGCGGTGGTTGACGCCACCGCCGCAGCGCACCGCGAACTTCTCCAGGGAGCGCAGGCCGGGGGTCGTCTTGCGGGTGTCGCGGACGCGGGTGCCGGTGCCCTCCAGGACGTCGGCCCACGCGCGCGTGGCGGTCGCGATGCCCGACAGGCGGCACAGCAGGTTCAGCGCGCTGCGCTCGGCCGTGAGCAGGTCGCGGGTGCGGGTGGTGACGCTGAGGAGCTTCTGTCCCGCCTCGACGCGGTCGCCGTCCTCGACGTGCCGCTCCACCTCGAACTCGTCGGTGCAGACGACGGAGACGACCGCCTCGGCGATCCGCAGGCCCGCGACGACGCCCGCGTCCCGGGCGGTGAAGTCCGCGGTGGAGACCGCGTCCTCGGGAATGGTCGCGACGGTCGTCACGTCCACGCCGTTGTCGAGATCCTCCTGGATCGCGACGTTCGCGATGTCCTCGACCTCCAGCGGGTCGAGCCCGGCGTCGGCGAGGAGCTGGGCGAGCGCGGGGTCGAGGCCGCACTCCATGTACGACTCGTCGCCGTCCATGTCGGCGCCGCCACAGCCGCAGCCGTCGCCGCAGCCGCCGCTCTGGGCGAGGGGAAGGTCGGGGGTGCTCACGTCGGTCACTGCTCCTGGTCGCGGGACGTCTGCTGGGACATGGGGATCTCCCCGCTCCGGGCGGGGCCGTCCGCCGGGGGGAGGGTCGGGGGGAAGTCTGCTGTGCCGGTGGTGTGCACGGCGAGCGTGCGGTCGGGATTCAGCCGTACGACGATGTGCCGGCGCCAGTCGGTGTCGTCGCGGTCGGCGTGGTCCTCGCGCCAGTGGCAGCCGCGGGTCTCCTCGCGCCTGAGGGCCGCTTCGACCAGGACCCGCGCCACGCACAGGAGGTTGGTGGCCTCCCAGGTGTCGACGCCGGGCTCGGAGGTCTTGCCGTTCTCGTCGAGGGCGTCCCGGGCGTCGGTGTGCAGCCGCTGGAGTCGGTCGGCCGCCTGGGCCAGGGACCGGGCGGAGCGCAGGACGCCGGCGCCGTCCGTCATGATCCGCTGGATGGCGAAGCGGGACTCGGGCGCGAGCAGCGGGTGGGCGGGCCGGTCGGGGTGCGGGACCGGCTCGGGCACGCGCGCGTGGAGGCCGTCCTCGGCACGGCGGTGCGCGATGTCGGCCGCGATGCGCTCGGCGTAGACCAGTCCCTCCAGGAGGGAGTTGGAGGCGAGCCGGTTGGCGCCGTGCACGCCGGTGCACGCGACCTCGCCGCAGGCGTACAGGCCGGGCACCGTGGTGCGGCCCCGGGCGTCGGTGCGGACACCGCCGGAGGCGTAGTGGGCGGCCGGGGCGACCGGGACGGGCTCGGTCACCGGGTCGATGCCGTGCGCGCGGCAGGCGGCGAGGATGGTCGGGAAGCGGTGCTCCCACATCTCCGCGCCGAAGTGCCGGGCGTCGAGGTACATGTGCTCGGCGTCCTGCTCCTGCATGCGGCGCATGATGCCCTTGGCGACGATGTCCCGGGGCGCCAGCTCGGCCAGTTCGTGCCGGCCGAGCATGAAGCGCACGCCGTCCGCGTCGACCAGGTGGGCGCCCTCGCCGCGGACCGCCTCCGACACCAGGGGCTGCTGGCCCTCCGCGTCCGGGCCGAGGAACAGCACGGTCGGGTGGAACTGGACGAATTCGAGATCGGAGACCTCGGCGCCCGCCCGCAGCGCGAGGGCCACCCCGTCGCCGGTGGAGACGGAGGGGTTGGTGGTCGCGGAGAAGACCTGGCCCATGCCGCCGGTGGCGAGGACCACGGCGGGGGCGTGCACGGCTCCCACGCCGTCGTGCTGGCCCTCCCCCATGACGTGCAGGGTCACACCCGCGGTGCGGCCGGCGGCGTCCGTCAGGAGGTCCAGGACGAGCGCGTTCTCCACCGTGCGCAGGCCGCGCGCGCGGACCGCCTCGACGAGCGCCCGGGAGATCTCGGCGCCCGTCGCGTCGCCGCCCGCGTGCGCGATGCGGCGGCGGTGGTGGCCGCCCTCGCGGGTGAGTTCCAGGTCGCCCTCGGAGGACTCGTCGAAGTGCGCTCCGGTCGCGATGAGGCGGCGTACGGCGTCGGGGCCCTCGGTGACGAGGATGCGTACCGCGTCCTCGTCGCACAGTCCCGCGCCCGCGACCAGGGTGTCGTCGAGGTGCTGCTCGGGGGTGTCGCCCTCGCCGAGGGCCGCGGCGATGCCGCCCTGGGCCCATCGGGTGGAGCCGTCGTCCAGGCGGGCCTTGGTGACGACGACGGTCGTCAGGCCGGCTGCCTCGCAGCGCAGGGCGGCGGTCAGGCCGGCGACGCCGGACCCGACGACGACCACGTCGGCGGTGAGGGCCCAGCCGGGGGCGGGCGCGTGCAGTCGTATGCCAGTACCTGTGCCTTTACCGGTACCTGTGCCTTTGCCGGTCACGAGGCGGCTCCGAAGGTGAGGGGGATGTTGTCGATCAGGCGGGTCGTCCCGACCCGGGCGGCGACGGCGAGGACCGCCTCGCCGGTGAAGTCGTCCTGGATCTCGGTGAAGTCGGACGGATCGACCAGTGCCAGGTAGTCCAGCGCCAGCGGCGGCCGGAGGCGGGCCGCCTCGTCCAGGACGAGGCGGGCGGCGGCGCGGACACCGGACGGGCCGCCGGGCGCGGCCTTGGCCACGGCGTGCGCGTCGGCGGCGGCGCGGGACTCGCCGATCGCGCTGAGCGCCTCGGCACGCGCGCGGGTGGCGGGCACCTCGCGGGCCCGTGCGCGCAGGGCCTCCTGCGCGGCGTGCCGGTCGCGGCCGGCGAAGAGCGCCTGGGAGAGGGCGAGGGCGGTGCGCCGCTCGTCGGGGGCCAGGAAGCGGTTGCGGCTGGAGAGGGCGAGCCCGTCCTCCTCGCGCACGGTGGGCACGCCGACGATCTCCATGCCGAAGTTCAGGTCGCGGACCATACGGCGGATCAGGGCGAGCTGCTGGGCGTCCTTCTGCCCGAACAGGGCCGTGTCGGGCCGGGTGAGGTGCAGCAGCTTGGCGACGACGGTGAGCATGCCGTCGAAGTGGCCGGGGCGCGCGGCGCCCTCCAGCCGTTCGCCCATCGGCCCGGCGGAGAGCCGGACCTGGGGTTCGCCGCCCGGGTAGACCTCGTCCACCGAGGGGGCGAACACGGCGTCCGCGCCGGCCCGCCCGGCGATCTCGAGGTCGGAGTCGAGGGTGCGCGGGTAGCGGTCCAGGTCCTCGCCGGCGCCGAACTGGAGCGGGTTCACGAAGACCGTGACGACGACGTCGCCGCCCGGGCCCGCGATCCCGCGTGCCGTGCGGATCAGGGTGGCGTGGCCCTCGTGCAGGGCCCCCATGGTCATCACGACGACCCGGCGGTCGCCGCGTCCGCGCGCGTGCAGGTCGTCGGAGGTGCGCAGCAGGGCGGTCATCGGTCGCTCCCGTCGTCGGGCAGGGACGCGCCGTCGGCGAGCACGCCGAGGAGGTCCTCGGCGAGCTCCGGCTTCAGCAGTCCGTGGGCGAGGGCGCGGTCGGCGGTCGCGCGCGCCATCGCGAGATACCCGGCGACGGTCTCCGGGGCGTGCGCGCGCAACTCGGCGACGTGGGCCGCGACCGTGCCCGCGTCCCCGCGCGCGACGGGTCCGGTGAGGGCCGCGTCGCCGGATCTGAGGGCGTTGTCGAGGGCGGCGCCGAGGAGCGGGCCGAGCATCCGGTCGGGTGCCTCGACGCCCGCGGTGCGCAGCAGGTCCATGGACTCGGCGACCAGGGTCACCAGGTGGTTGGCGCCGAGCGCGAGGGCCGCGTGGTAGAGCGGCCGGGACTCCTCGGAGATCCACTCGGGCTCGCCGCCCATCTCGATCACGAGGGCCTCGGCGGCGAGGCGCAGCTCCTCGGGCGCGGTGACCCCGAAGGAGCATCCGGCCAGCCGCTGCACGTCCACCGGGGTGCCGGTGAAGGTCATGGCGGGGTGCAGCGCGAGCGGCAGGGCGCCGGCCCGGAGCGCGGGGTCGAGCACGCGTGCGCCGTACCGCCCGGAGGTGTGCACGAGCAGTTGGCCGGGCCGGACCGCGCCGGTCTCGGCGAGCCCCTCGACGAGGCCGGGCAGGGTGTCGTCCGGGACGGTCAGCAGGACCAGGTCGGAGCGCTCCAGGACCTCGGCCGGGGACATCATCGGCACGTCGGGCAGGAGCGCCGCGGCCCGTCGCCTGGAGGCGTCGGAGACCCCGGACACGGCCACCGGGTGGTGTCCGGCGAGCTGGAGGGCCGCCGCGAGGGCGGGGCCGACCCGGCCCGCGCCGACGACCCCGACGGCGAGGCGCGCGGGGCGGTCCTTCGGTTCCGGCTGTTGGAATGTACTCACTCGACGGAGGCCTTCCCGTTCCAGTCCGCGCGGGGTACCGGACGATTTCTCGTCATGTTAACGCGATTGGGGTCGGGGGCGATTTGGGAAGGCCGGACCGTCGTTCAGCGCGAGGTGGTGAGAGCCCGGATCGTGGGCGCCCGGTAGAGGTCGCGCAGCGGCGGGGAGGGCAGGCCGCGGGCGCGCAGGGCGGCGCCGATGCGGACCGCGAACAGGGAGTTCCCGCCGAGTTCGAAGAAGTCGTCGTCGAGGCCCACGGGGGTGCCGAGGACCGTCTCCCAGATCTCCAGGAGCGCGGTGGTGAGACCGGTGTCACCCTCGCCGTCGCGGCGCTCGGGGGCGGCGCCCGGTCCGGAAGGCCCGGAAGGTCCCGGTCCGGGCCGTGCGGGCGCCGCCGCGCGGGCCGGGGCGGGCAGCCGTGCCGGATCGAGTTTGCCGTTGGTGGTCAGCGGGAGGGCGTCGAGAGCGGTGACCGTGGCCGGGACCATGTGCTCGGGCAGGATGCCGGCGGCACGCCGTCGGACGCCGTGCGGGTCGGGGGCGCAGCCGCCGTCGGACGGCACCACGTAGGCGTCGAGTCGGGCCGCGGCCGGATCGGCGGGGTCGTCACGGCGCACCACGACGGCCGCGGCGGCGACGGCCGGGTCCTCCAGGAGCACGGAGCGGATCTCGTCGAGTTCGATGCGGAAGCCCCGGATCTTGACCTGGCTGTCGATCCGGCCGAGGTGTTCCAGTCTCCCGTCGGGACGCAGCCGTCCCAGGTCTCCGCTGCGGTACATCCGCGCCGACGGCTCGTGGACGTAGGGGTCGGGAACGAAGCGCCGGGCGGTCAGCTCGGGCCGGTCGAGGTAGCCGGCGGCGACGCCCGCGCCGCCCACGCAGATCTCGCCGGTGACGCCCGGGGGCACGAGACGGCCCCGTTCGTCGGTGACGTACAGGTGCCAGCCCGGCAGGGCGGGGCCCACGGACCGGGAGCCGGCGAGGGCGAGCGCGCGGGTCACGGTCTGCGCGGTGACGTGCACGGTCGTCTCGGTGATGCCGAACATGTTGACCGCGCGGCAGGTGCTCTCGGGGTGCCGGTCGAACCAGGGCAGCAGCATGCGGCTGTCCAGGGGCTCGCCGCCGAACACGACGAGCCGGACCGGCAGCGGTGCGTGGTCGGCCTGGAGGAGCTGGGAGAACGCGGACGGGGTCTGGCTGAGCACGGTGACCCGGCGGGCGAGGAGCAGGTCGCGGAAGTCGTCCGGGTCGCGGGCGACGAAGTACGGCACGACGACGAGGCGTCCGCCGGTCAGCAGGCAGCCCCAGATCTCCCAGACGGAGAAGTCGAAGGCGGCCGAGTGGAAGAGCGTCCAGGTGTCGTCGGCGCCGAGCCGGTACTCGTCCCGGGTGGCGTCGATCAGGGAGACGACGTTGCGGTGCGGTACGAGCACGCCCTTGGGCCGGCCGGTGGAACCGGAGGTGTAGATGACGTACGCCGGATCGTCGGGGGCCGCGGCGGGGAGGCCGGCCGGGTCGGCGGGAGCGGTGTCGGCGAGTTCGTCGGGGGTGAGCGGCAGGACCCCGCCGTCGCGGGGGAACGTGTCGAGCCGGGTCACCACGAGACGCAGCCCCGCGTCGGTCACGGTGTGCGCGAGGCGGTCGGCGGGGTAGGCCGGGTCGGTGGGGACGTACGCGGCTCCGGCCCTGACCACGGCGAGCAGGGTGACGACCAGTTCGGCGGTGCGTTCGAGGCAGACGCCCACGCGGTCGCCGCGGCGCACTCCGCGGGCCCACAGCCCCGCCGCGACGCGGGCCGAGCGCTCGTCCAGTTCCCGGTAGGTGAGTTCCGTTTCGCCGTCGCAGAGGGCCACGGCGTCGGGCGTGGCGGCCGCCACCCGCGCGAACGCCTCGGGCAGCGTGCGTGGTTCGGACGCGAGGGTGGTGCCGGGCCGCCCGACCCGCGCCACCCGTCGCCGCTCCTCGTCGTCCAGCAGTTCCACGTCCGCGACGGCGGTCTCCGGTGCGAGCGCCGACTGCCGGTACACGTGGCCGAGATGCCGGGTGAACCCCTCGGCCACCTCCGTCGAGACATGGCTGAGCCGGAAGAAGCAGGAGAGCCGGGTGCCGCCGCCGGGCAGGGGTGAGAAGGCGAAGGTGAGGGGGAAGGGCGGGGCGAGGCAGGGCAGCCACTCCCGCGGCCCGGCGCGGTCCGGGGCGGGCGCCGGGTCCTCCGGCGGCGGTCCGGGCACGCCTTCCGTGTCCTCGGCGACGCCCGCGAGCACGCCCCGGGGCACCGTCGCCGGTGCCGCGCCGGCCAGCTCCGCCAGGGTGGCCGTCGGGGGCACCGCGTACTCCAGCGCTCCCGCGCGGTCGCCTGCGACCGTCGCCGTACCGGTCGCGCCGTGGCCGTCGTAGCGGGCGAGGGTCACCGCCAGCGCGGGCAGACGGAGTGCGGCGGGAGTGGTGGCGTACGGGACGGGCAGGTCCAGGTGGTGCACGCCCTGCCCCGTGGCGGCCGGATCACCGCGGCCCCACTCCGGGGCGGCGGCCGGCGGCGGGCAGGCCCGGCGCGCGGCGGGCGGCGGGCAGGGCGACGGCGGGCGCTCCCCGGTCAGCACCTCCGTCAGACGGCGCAGGCCGGGCCCGTCCAGACAGGTCCGGTGCGCCACGACGACGAGGTCCGCCGTGCCGTCGGCGTAGCCGAGGCGGACGCACCGCACGCCCCCGGTCAGTGGACGCCTCAGTTCCGCCTCGCGACGGCGTACGGCGAGCGGGTCGTCCGGCGCGGCCGGCACGTCGTCCGGCCACAGCCGCCAGGGGCCGGCGGCGCTCAGCCGGGCCTCCAGTCGCCGCGCGTCGAGCCCGGTCACCGCGACGCGGACCGCATGGCACTCTGCACCCAGCACGGGTGTCCCTCCCCTGTTCCGGCCGTCCGGCCCTGTCTGGTCCTGCCTGCTCGTCCTGGCCCGCATGGGCCCGCGTGGGCCTGCCTGGTCCTGTCCGGGCGCCCGGGTCCGCCACGCCCCGCCCGGCCGGGCGCTCCGCCTCACCCCGCCGTACGGGCCCGCCCGGCCGGCCGCGATCGGACACGGCGGGTCGGCACCCGGTAACCGGTACGGCCAGACGTCCGCGGAGGTGCTCAGCGGGCCGTGAACCCGCCGTCCACGGTCAGCGTCGACCCCGTCACCTGCCGGGCGTCGTCCGACAGCAGGTAGACCACCGCCGACGCCACGTCCTCCGGCTCGATCAGGGCGTTCATCGGCTGCGCCGCGACGAACGTCTCCTCGTGCTCGCTCACCGGCACGTCGAGGGCCCGCGCGATCTCGGCGAGCATGCGGCCCTCGGCGGTCGCGGTGTCCCGGACCGAGCCGGGACAGACGGCGTTGACCCGCACCTTCCTGGGCGCGTAGTCGAGCGCCGCCGCCTTGGTGAGTCCGATCAGCCCGTGTTTCGCGGCGACGTACCCGGCGAAGTGCCGGTAGCCCACCAGGCCCGCCGTGGAGGCGATGTTGACGATGCTGCCCGAGCGGCGGGCGCTCATCGCCTTGCCGACGGTACGGATCATCCGCCACGCCCCGGAGAGGTCGACGTCGATCATCAGCGCCCACTCCTCCTCGCCGATCTCGTGCGCGGGCCGGCCCGAGGGCGCCGCGATCCCCGCGTTGTTGACCACACCGTCGAGCGGGCCGAAGCGGTCCTCGGCGAGCGCGACGGCCTCCTCGACGGAACGCAGGTCGCGCACGTCGCAGCGGGCCGTCAGCACCGCTGCCCCGGACGCGCGGCACAGCGCCGCGGTGTGCTCCAGCTGGCTCGTGGTGCCCAGCGGATACGGCACCCCCGGCAGGTCCTCGCAGAGGTCGAACAGCGCCAGGTCGGCGCCCTCGGCCGCGCAGGCGGCGGCCGTGGCCCGGCCCAGGCCGCGGGACGCCCCGGTGACGACGACCACCTTCCCCGTCAAGCGCATGACTCGCTCCCCCCTTCTCCGGGCCGTTCCCGGCTCAGCCGAGACCCAGATCGGCGCGGACGACGGCGAGCAGCGCCCCCGCGGACCCGGTCAGATACATGTGGCCGCCGGGCAGTTCGACGGTGCGGAAGTCCCCGCCCGCGGTCTTGGCCCAGGCGGCCGCCTCGTCCCGCCGGACCAGTTCGTCGTGGCTGCCGCGCAGCACGGTGAGCGGTACGGGCAGCGCCAGGTCGGTGGAAGGCGCGTAGCTCTCGTGCATCTCCACGTCGGCGCGGAGCGTGGGCAGGATCAGCTCGCGCATCTCCGGGTCGTCGAGCGCCTCGTGGGTGTAGCCGGCGAACTCGTTGACCCGGGCGAGGAACGCGTCGTCGGGCAGACCGGTGGCGCGGCGGGTCCGCTGTTCCGCGGGGTGCGGGGAGCCGCTGACGAAGAGGTGTACGAGGTCGGTCCCGTCCGGTTCCGCGGCCAGCCGGTGGGCCAGTTCGTAGGCGAGGACGGCACCCAGGCTGTGGCCGAACAGGGCGATCCTGCGGGGCTGTCCGGGGTCCGCGCCGAGTGCGGCGCGCAGGTCGCCGAGCAGTCCGTCGGTGGCCGTGCGGGCGTCCGTGTACGGGTCCTCGTCGATCCGGCGTTCACGGCCGGGAAGGCCGAGCGGCAGGATCGTGAGGTGTTCGCCCGCCATGCGCTGCCAGGGCCGGAAGAAGGAGGCGCCCGCTCCCGCGAAGGGCAGGCAGACCAGGGTCGTGGTGGTGCCGGCGGCCGTCGCCCCGGTGCTCCCGTCCCGTGTCGTGGTCGTCGTCATCTCAGTGCGCCTCCTGCGCGTCGGCGGCGAGCCGGGCCTCGTAGCGCACCGGCAGCTTCTTCAGGCCGCGGCTGGTGGAGTTGTCGAAGACCCACTCCAACCGGTCGTGCGGGACCGCGAGTTCGAGCCCGGCGAGGCGGCGCAGCAGGGTCGGGAAGGCGACCTGGCCCTCGACGCGGGAGAGCGGGGCGCCGACGCAGAAGTGCGCGCCCTGGCCGAAGGCGAGGTGGCGGTTGGCGTCGCGGGTGATGTCGAGGCGGTCCGGGTCCTCGAAGGCCTCCGGGTCCCGGTTCGCGGCGTCCATGAGGATGTGGACGAAGCTCTCGCGGGGTATGGGGCAGCCGCCCAGCTCCATGTCCTCGGTGGCCACCCGGAGGGTGCCCCGGTAGACGGGCGGCTCGAAGCGCAGGAACTCCTCGACCGCCGACTCCACCAACTCCGGTTTTGAGGAGAGGAGTTCGAACTGGTCGGGGTGGCTGAACAGTGCCTGCATGCCGTTGCCTATGAGGTTCGCGGTGGTCTTGTGACCGGCGATGATCAGCAGGACGAGGGTGGAGACCAGCTCGTCGTTGGTGAAGACGTCCTCCTCGTCGGCGGCCCGCAGCAGGAGGGAGACCAGGTCCTCGCCGACCCCCTCGGCGCGGCGCCGGTCGAGCAGCCCGACGAGGTACCTCTCGATGCTGTCGCTGGCCTCCTTCAGCCTGCGGTTGGACTCCTCGTCCGCGAACGGCGCGCCGCTCAGCCAGTACCCCCAGGCGTGCAGCTCGGGACGGTCCTCGATCGGGACGCCGAGGAACTCGCAGATGACCCGCATGGGCAGGGTGAAGGCGAACTCCATCAGGTCGATCTCGCCCGACTCGGGGAGCGCGTCGATGAGTTCGTCGGTGATCTCCTGGATGCGCGGGCGCAGCAGCGCCATCCGGCGCGGTACGAAGGCGCGGCTGACCAGGCGGCGGAGCCGGGTGTGATCGGGCGCGTCCGCGGTGATCATGTTGCGGATGAGGACCGGGCTGCTGTCCTTGAGCAGGTCGCGGAACCACGCGGGCGCGTTGTCGACGGACTTGGACAGCCGGGGGTCGGCGAACCCCTTGAGCGCGGTCTCGTAGTCGGAGACCACGTAGGCCTCGCCGCCGGGCGGGTAGTTGATGGGGTGCACGGGGCAGCCGGTCGCGCGCAGCCGGGCGTTGGCGGCGTGGGTGGCGCCGGCCGCCGGATCGGGATCGGTGAAGAACTCCGGCGGCAGCCGGTCCCCGTCGCCCGTCGCCGCGGCCAGGGCCGTGACGGCGGGGTCCGCCGGGGCGGGCGCGGCGGGGCGGGCGGTGGCGGAAGTCTGCCGTGCGGTGTCGGCGGCCATCACGTCTCCTTGGAGGTCGGGTCCCCGGACGGGTCCGCCGTGGCGACGGCGTACTCCTCCGGCGGGGCGAGCTTGCGGATACGGGGGCTGAGCGTGGGCAGGGCGGCCAGGCCCGAGGCGATGGCCATGGCCGTGAACACCCAGGTGGACCCGGCCAGGTCGAAGAGGGCGCCGACGCCGAACACGCCGATCGGGGCGGCGATCATCGACATGAACATCACGGCGCCGAGCACCCGGCCCTGCACCTTGTCCGGTGCCATGGCCGCCAGGTACGCGAGGAACAGCGCGCTGGTGATCGGCCCGCGCAGGAAGACGCAGGCGACGATGATGCCGAGCGGGACGAGCCCGGAGACGTTCGCGAGCAGCACGGCGGCGACCGGGCCGATCCAGGCGGCGGTGAGGAACAGCACCGGCGGCTTCACCCGCTTGATGATCGGGCTCGCGAGGAGCGAGCCGACCACACCGCCGATCCCGGCGATCGACAGGAGCAGGCCGGTGAAGGCGGGTGAGGCGCCCCGGCTCTCGGCGGTGGCGATCAGCGCGAGGAAGACGCCGGAGTGGGTGAACGCCATGTTCGAGCCCATGATCCAGATGATCAGCAGGCGCAGTACGGGCTGGCGGGCCAGGAAACGGAAACCCTCGGCGGCGTTGCGCTTCTCGCCGGGCGCCGCGTTCTCCACCTTCAGCGGCTTGCGGATGAACAGCAGCAGCACGGAGGAGACCAGGAAGGCGAGGGCCGCGCTCAGGAAGGGGAAGGCGCGCGCGACGGCGAACAGCGAGCCGCCGGCGGGCGGTCCGCCCATGGTCGCCGCGAAGTAGCGGACCTGGTTCTGCGCGGTGGCCTGGGTCAGCTGCGAGGGCGGGACCAGCTGCTTGATGACCGCGAGGCCGGTCGGGTTGGAGATGCCGAGGCAGACGGCCGAGCCGACGGCGACGGTGAAGATGACCGCCGGGTCGGTGTGCCCGGTGGAGATGAGCAGCGCGAACAGGCCGAGCAGCACGACCCGGACCATGTTGCAGACGATGAGCAGCAGCCGTCGGTCGACCCGGTCGGCGAGGGTGCCGCCGGGTATCGACATCACGCTGGCGGCGACCAGTTGGGCGGAGCCGACGGCACCGGCGTAGAACGCGCTGCCGTGGGTGGCGAGGATCAGCAGCGGATAGGCGACCTCGGCGGTCTCCTTGGCGAGCGCGGCGAACGCCTCACTGGTCCACAGTGCCTGGAAGTCGCCGTTGCGCAGGAGGGGTTTGGGCTCCTCGGGGCGCGCCGGTGCCGGTTCGGTGGCCGTACCGACCGCCTCGCTCACCGGAGACGCTCCCGGCCCCGCCACCAGATCCGTGTCGGGTGGATTCTCCGCCATGGTCATTCCCTTTCTCGTTCCTGTCGAACAGTGCGGCCGTCTCCCCGGGGGCGCGACGCGTCGACCGCGTCCAGCACGTCGAGGAGCCTGCTCGCCAGTGGCCGCGCGTGGGGGGAGGCGAGCATGGACCAGTGGTCACCGGGGACGGACTCGACGCGCAGCCCGCCCGCGTAGAGGCCGGTCGGGCGGGCGCGCGGTCGGTCCGTGCCGGTGGGCCCGCCGGTGTCCGCCGGCCCGCCGGACGCCTTGAAGAGGACAGCGGGGCAGGGCAGCGGCGACGGCCGGTAGCGCAGCAGCCCTGCCTGGCGGGACGTGAACCGCCGCCGCAGCGCCGGGTCCCGGCGCAGCCGCCGGGCGAGCGGGCCGGCACCGAGGGCCGCCTCGGCCTGGGCCCGCAGGCCGGCGCGCAGGAACTCGGGGGCGACGCCGACCGGCAGTCCCCCGGTGTCGGGCACGAATCCGTCCAGGCACACGAGCAGGTCGACGCGCTCGCCGCGCCGGGTCAGCAGCCGGGCCAGCTCGTGGGCGACGACCGCGCCGTAGGACCAGCCGCCGAGCGTGTACGGGCCTTCGGGCTGCGCCCTCAGCAGTGCCCCGAGGCGGGCCGCGGCCACGGCGCCGACCGTGCGGGGGGTGCCCCGGGCGTCGTCCACGTCCTCCAGCGCGAGCACCGGTCTGCCGCCCGCGGCACCCAGTTCGTCGCCGAGTTCCCGGTAGGGCAGCGCGTTGCCGACCGCGTCGCTGACGAGGAACAGCGGCCGCCGCCCCGGGCGCCCCTCGGCGAGGGTCGCCAGGCCGGGGACCGGCGGCGGCGCACCGCCGGATTCCGGCAGCCCGCCGGTCACGGCTTCCACCAGGTCCCCGAAGGCGGGACGCCGTGAGAAGTCGGTGACGGACAGCGCGCACCCGGTGCGCTCCCTGACCGCGGACGTCAGGGTGACGGCCATCAGGGACTCGCCGCCCAGGGCGAAGAAGTCGTCGTCGTCGCGGGCGGCGGCCACACCGAGCGTGCGGCACCACAGCTCTTCGAGCACGGCCCGGACGTCCGCGGGCCCGAGGACGCCGCGGGGCGCGGTGCGTGCCGGTGCCGGCGGGCTCGGCCGTGCGGGGCTCGGGTCACCGGCCGGGAGACCGCGCGGGTCCCGGTCCGCGGGGAGCTCCCGCGGGTCCTCGCCCAGGAACCGGTAGCCGGGCAGTGAGCAGCGCGCGGTCCCCTCCCCGGCGGGCTCCAGCACATCGAGGACGGCACGGTCGGCGCCTCGTTCCCACAGCGTGCCGAGCGCCGTCAGAAGGGCGTCGTCGGCGGGTTCCGCCGGCCGGCCGGTCAGCCGTACGGCGGTGAACGCGGCGTCCCAGCCGGGGCTGCGGCGCAGTCCGCCGAGCATCGAGCTGCCCGGGCCCAGTTCGACGAAGGTCGTGCAGCCCGAGGCCAGCAGTGTCTCCATGGCGCGGGCGAGCAGTACGGGGCTGCGCAGCTGGGTGGCCCAGTAGCCGGGGCGCGCCACCTGCGCGGGGTCCGCCCACTCGCCGGTGGCGTTGGAGACGAGCGGCAGCCGAGGCGGGCGCGCGGGCACCGACGACAGGGACGCGCGCACCTCCTCGGCTGCCCGTTCCATGGCCTTCGAGTGGAAGGCGCGCCGGGTGTGCACCGGCGTGATCGGCAGGCCCGCCAGCGCGTCGCCCGACAGGAGGTCCGCGACGGCCGCCTCGGGTCCGGACAGGACGACGGTTCCGGGGCCCTCGACGGCGACGCCGACCTCGCCGCCCGCGGGCAGCCGTGCGGTGACCTCGCGGACGTCGGCGGCCACACTCACCATACGGCCGGGTTCGGTGTCCCACATGGCGCGGGCCCGGCGGCACACCAGACCGGCGGCGTCCTGGGGCGACCAGACCCCGGCGACGGCGGCGGCCGCGTACTCGCCGACGCTGTTGCCGAGCAGCGCGGCGGGCCGCACGCGCCAGTCCCTGAGCTGGCTGCCGAAGGCGTATCCGAGGGCGAACAGGGCGAGTTGCTGGTGCACGGTGTCGGCGAACCAGTCCTCGGACGCGCCGTCCTTCTCGTCGACGACGGGGCTCAGGTCGATCGCGTGGCCGTCGAGGACGGTCTCGCGGATCATGTCGAACGCCGCCCGGAACCCGGGGAGCCGGCGGTGGGCCGCGGCACCCGCGGCGTGCCGCAGGGTGCCCTGCCCCGGGAAGACGAAGGCGACCTTGCCGAGCCCGCGCGGCCCGGCGAGGGCCTCCCCGGCACCTTCCCGCTCGGCCCGCTCGGCGAGCGCGCGCAGCGACCGGGCGGCCTGTTCCGTGTCGTGCGCCACGACGGCCGCCCGGTGACGGTGGACACGCCGCCCGGCGAGCGTGCGGGAGACCTCGGCCAGCGGCGGCGCGGGCCGCTCCGCGGTGAGGTGGTCGGCGAGCGCCCGGGCCATCCGGCCGAGCGCCTCGGGCCCGGCGGCGGACACCAGCAACGGCCGTGGGCCGCCGCGGTCCGGGAGCGGGGCGCGGCGGGGCGCGGACTCCAGGAGCACGTGGGCGTTGGTGCCGCCGACTCCGAAGGAGCTGACGGCGGCGACCCGGGGCCCGTCGCCCCGGCGGGGCTCCCAAGGCTCGCAGCGCCCGACGATCCGGAACGGTGAACTGTCCAGTTCCAGGAGGGGGTTGGGCCGGGTGAAGTGGGCCGTGGGCACGAGCAGGCCGCGTTCCAGCATCAGCGCGGTCTTGATCAGCCCGGCGACACCGGAGGCGACACCGGTGTGCCCGATGTTCCCCTTCACGGCGCCGAGCGCGCACCGGTCCCGGGCCGACGCGGAGCCCCCGAAGACGTCGGCGAGCGCCTGTACCTCCACCGGGTCGCCGAGCCGGGTCGCGGTGCCGTGCGCCTCGACATGGTCGACGTCGGCCGGGTCCACCCCGGCGACGCGCTGTGCGGCGCGGATCACCTCGCTCTGCCCGGTCAGGGACGGTGCGGTGTACGCCATCTTGTCGGAGCCGTCGTTGTTGACGGCGGTACCGGTGATCACGGCGGCGATCCGGTCGCCGTCGCGCAGGGCGTCCGCCAGCCGCTTGAGCACGACGACGGCGACGCCCTCGCTGGGCACGGTGCCCGCCGCGTCCTCGTCGAAGGGCCGGCAGCGGCCGTCGGGCGAGAGGATGCCGCCCGGCTCGTGGAGATAGCCCCACTCCCCGTCGGGCATGACGGTGACGCCGCCGGCGAGGGCCGCGTCGCACTCGCCGCCGACGAGGGCGCGGACCGCGAGATGAGTGGCGGTCAGCGAGGTGGAGCAGGCGGTCTGCACGGTGAGCGCGGGGCCGCGCAGCCCCAGCTTGTAGGCCGCGCGGGTGGCGAGGAAGTCCTTCTCCTGCCCGATGTAGCGCGCGAGTTCGCCGATGTCGTCCTGGCCGGGACCGGAGCGGGTGCCGACCCGGTCGGCGCCCGCGTAGACCCCGATCCGGCCCCGGAAGCGGGTCGGGTCGAGTCCCGCGTCGTCGAACGCGGTGACCGCGCACTCCAGGAACACCCGCTGCTGCGGGTCCGTCGCGGCGGCCTCGGCCCGGCTGTAGCCGAAGTACGCCCGGTCGAAGCGGCGCGATCCGGCGATGACGCCCATGGCCGGGACGAAGTTCTCCCGGCGTACGTAGTCCGGGTCGGCGCCCAGGGCGACGAGCCGCTCGGGATCGAAGCGGCTGATGCCGTCCCGGCCCGCCGTCAGCGCCGCCCAGTATTGGTCCAGGTCGTCGGCCCCGGGCAGCCTGCAGGCCATGCCCACGACGGCCACGGCACCGTCCGCGCGATCCCCTGCGCTCGGCACGTCACACCCCCAGGTCGACGTAGAGGTGGTCGAGGCCCACGTACGAGAGGTTGGGGCCCCACTCCGGGGCCTCGCCGGCGAGCCGCGCGTCCGGGAAGCGCGCGGCGAACCTGCGCAGCAGCACGGCCGCCTCCAGCCGCGCGAGCGGTGCGCCGACGCAGTAGTGCGGCCCGAATCCGAAGACGAGGTGCTGCTCGGACCCGCCGGTGTCGTCCGTCGCGCCGGTGACCGGACAGGCCGCGGGCGGGCCGGCCGGTGCGGCGGGGTCGGCGAGCGGGTTCTCGCCGGTGAGGCTGACGAGGACGAGGTCGCCCCGCGTCATCCGTTCCCCGGCGAGTTCCTGGTCGTGGGCGACGACCCGGCCCAGGTGCCGCAGCGGCGGGCGGCGTTGCAGCACCCTCTCCACGAACTCCTCGGCGGCACCCGGGCGTTGTTCGCGTACGGCGTCCCAGACCGGTGGTTCGCCCAGGACGTCCAGGACCGTCGAGGCCAGCAGCGACGAGGTCGTCTCCAGCCCGCCGAAGAGGTTCATCGCCCAGGTCGCGGCGGTGCGCGCCCGGTCCTCGGGGCTCTCCTGCGGGAAGGCCTTCGGTGCGGTGGCCCGGGACAGCGCCTCGGTCATCTCCACCATGGTGCGGTGGGCGTGCTCGGCGTGGTCCCGGCGGTACATCGCGCCGATGAACAGCGACAGGGTGCGTGCCCAGCGGTGCAGCACCTCGGGCGGTTCGGCGACGCCGACGACGTGGGCCATCACCTTGCCGGAGATCCCGTCGGCGACGGCGGGCACGATGTCGTGCGGCGTGCCCGCGGCCAGCGCGTCGAGGCACTCCTCGGTGAACTCCTCGACCCGCGGGGCGAGGGAGCGCACGTACGAGGCGGACATCACGCGCTGCACCGGGCGGCGCAGTGCCGTGTGCTCGGGAGCGTCGGCCTGCACGAACCACAGCCTCAGGAACTCGGTGAGCTCCCGGTACTCCTCGCGCGCGGCCTCGGTCATGTAGAGCTGGAAGGAGCGCTCGAAGGTCCCGGAGGTGAAGCCGGGATGGTTGAGGACCTGCCGGGCGAGTCGCGGATCGGCGACGACCCAGCATTCGAGGCCCTCGTCCCACGCGAGCGGGGGCGTACCGTTCACGCGCGGCCGGCCTTCTCGACGAGCGCCGCCAGGCCCGCCGGGGTCGGGGAGAGCAGGAAGTCGCGCAGCCGCACGCTCACCCCGAGCCGTTCCTTCAGCCTGCGCATGAGGCGCACCGCTCCGAGGGAGTTGCCGCCCACCATGAAGAAGTCGGTGTCGGCGTCGATCGGGGTCTCCCGCTCGGGGCCCTCGGCGATCTCGGCGAACAGCTCGATGATGTGGGCGGTGGGGTCGCCGCCGGTCTCCACGGCCGGGACGGTCCCGGCCACCGGGGCGGTCTCCGCGGCCGGAAGGGTCTTCGTGGCCGGAGGGGTCTGCGCGGTCAGCGGGGTCCGGGCGGCCCGTGTCGCCTGTCCGGCCGGGACCGCGGCGGCCGCGAGGGCGCGCCGGTCGACCTTGCCGTTGGCGGTGACGGGGACGCGGTCCACGATCGTCCACAGGGTGGGGACCATGTAGGCGGGCAGCTTCTGCAGGAGCAGGGTGCGCAGCTCCGTGGCCGCGAGGGCGGCGCCCGGCGCCGGGACCACCGCGGCGATCAGCCGCTTGTCGGCGCTGTCGCCCTCGGTGACCTGCACGACGGCGTCCTGGACGGCCGGGTGGCCGGTCAGCACGTCGGCGACGGCGCTGAGTTCGACCCGGTAGCCGCGCAGTTTGACCTGGTCGTCGGCGCGGCCGAGGAAGCACAGCCGGCCACGGGAGTCGACACGTACGACGTCGCCGGTGCGGTAGAGCCGTTCGGGGACGTCGGGCGAGAACTCGCCGAAGGACCGGGCCGTCTCGGTGGCGTTCCCGAGGTACCCGTCGGCGAGGCCGGCACCCGCCGCGTACAGCTCACCGACCGCGCCGGGCGGCAGCAGCCTGCGCCGCGCGTCGAGGACGTACACCCGCGTGCCGGGCACGGGGCGGCCGATGGGCAGCGGGCCGTCGATCTCGTCGGGCGAGGCGACCGAGTGGGTGGTGGTGAACGTGGTGTTCTCGGTGGGCCCGTAGCCGTTGGTGAGGACGATGCCGGGGTGGCGTGCCAGCACCCGGGCGGCGTGCTCGTGCGGGACCACGTCACCGCCGGTCAGCAACTGCCGCACCCCGGACAGGGATTCCGGCGCGAACTCCTCCACGAGCCGGAACAGGCCGGCGGTGAGCCAGGCGACGGTGATCTCGCGCTCGCGCAGGAACGCGCCCAGTTCGGTGGGTGAGGCCAGGCCGGCCGGATGCACCTCCAGGGCCGCCCCGGTGAGCAGGGCGCCCCACACCTCCAGGGTCGAGGCGTCGAAGGCCAGGGGGGACAGGCGCAGCATCCGCTCGGCCGGTCCCAGGCGCACGAAACCGGCCTCGTGCACCAGGCGGATCACGGCACGGTGCGGCACGGCGACGCCCTTGGGTTCGCCGGTGGAGCCCGAGGTGAAGGCGACGTAGGCGAGACGGGCGGGGTCCTCGGGCGCGAGGTCGTCGTCACCGTCGGCGGCCGGGGCGGGCCGCCAGGCCGGCTCCCACACCGCGACCGGCTCCGTACCCAGGGCCCGGAAGCGGCGCGCGGCGTCCCCGGCGAGAGATCCGACCAGCGCGGCCGACGGTTCGGCACGGGCGATGAATCCCGCCAACTGGGCGTCCGTCGCGCTCTGTTCGACGCCGACGTAGGCGGCGCCCGCCCACTGCACGCCCAGCACGGCGACGGCCTCGGCGACCGAGCGCTCGACGCCGACCAGCACCCGGTCGCCGGGGCGGACCCCGGCCTCGCGCAGCAAACGTGCCTGTTCGCGTGCCGCGTCGGCCAGTTGGGCGTAGGTGAGCCGCGCGGACCCGTCGCGTACGGCGACGGCGTCCGGGGTGCGGGCCGCCGCGGCGCGGAACAGCGCATCGAGGGAGGTCGCGGGGAACTCGTCCCGGGTGTCGTTGAGTTCGGCGAGCCGGGCGCGGCCTTCGGCGGACATGCAGCGCACGTCCTCGACGCGGGCCGCCGCACCGGTGGCCAGTTCCGCGGCACCGGCCAGGAAGTCGGCGACGAAGGAGCGGGCCTCGGCGCCGGTCCACACGCCGGTGGCGTACTCGACATGGCCCGCGTAGGCCGGTTCGGCGTGCCCGATGAGCATGGTCAGGTCGAACTGCGAGCCGCCGCCGTGTCCTTCCTCGACCCGCAGCCGCGCGGTGCCCGCGTCCAGGGACCGCGGCACCAGCTGGTCGTGCATGCCGAAGCATATCTGGACGAGCGGGTGGCAGCCGAGGCTGCGCTCGACGCCGAGCCGGGAGACCAGTTCCTCGAAGGGCAGGTCGCCCGCGTCGATGCTCTGCCCGAGCGAGGCGTGCACGGAGCGCAGATAGTCGGCGGGGCTCGCCTCCTCGTCGACGGTGACGCGGACCGGGACGAGGTTGCCCGCGACGGCGACCAGCCGTTCCAGGTCGCCGCCGCCGCGGCCGAGCAGCGGAACGCCGACGAGCAGGTCCCGTGCTCCGGTGCGGCGGGCGGCGGCCAGGGCGAAGGCGCCGAGCAGGAAGGCGTACGGGGTGATCCCGAGTGCGCGGGCCCGCTCGGTGACGGCGGCCGACACGGCGGGTCCGAGGTCGAGGGGGGTGCGCTCACCCGCCGCGTCCTGGAGGGTGGGGCGCGGGCGGTCGGCGGGGAGTTCCAGGGTCGTGGGCACCCCGTCGAGGTGGCTCCTCCAGAACTCGGCCTGGGTGTCCCACGCTCCGCTCGCCCGCAGCGTTTCTTGACGCTCCGTCAGTGCGTGGACGGAGACGCCGGGTTCGTCGCCCTGTGCGGGTCCGCTGCCGGTGAGCGCGGCGTGCCGGGCGAACAGCTCGCGCAGCAGCAGCCCGACCGCCCAGCCGTCGAGCACCATGTGGTGGGCGGCCAGGACGACGGCGTCGCGGCCCCGGGGGTGCGAGAGATGGAGCAGGCGCCAGGCGGGCGCGGCCGACAGGTCGAAGGGGCGGCGGCCCTGCTCGGCGCCCTCGCGGCGCACGTAGGCGTCGAAGTCCTCGACCGGCCCCTCGTGCACGATCTCCGTCAACTGCGGTGTGTGGGAGGGCAGTACTTCCCGAACGACCTCGTCCCCGGCGTCGCGCGCGCTCTCCCGGAAGACGGTGCGCAGCGCCTCGTGGCGGGCGGCCGTCTCGGCGAGCGCCTTGACGAGGGCGCCGCGGTCGATACGGCCGTCCTCAGTGTGGCAGGTGAAGACGAGGTTGTACGGCGATCCGCCGGCCACCCGCTCGATGAGCCACATGCCGCGCTGGGCGGGCGACAGGGCCGTGTCGTCGGGGGAGCCGGCCGGGGCGGTCACCGGGGCGGCCGGTTCGGTCCGGGCCGCGGCGAGGACCTCGGCGAGCGGCCGGGGGCCGAGCAGGTCCTTCACGGGGATGCGCAGACCGAGCTGCTCCCGCGCGAGAGCGGTCAGCCGCATGGCCCGCAGCGAGTCGCCGCCGAGGGCGAGGAACGTCTCGCCGGCGAAATGCGCCGGGTCCACCGCGTCACCGAGGACGAAGGCGGCCAGTGCTTCGCGGGTCGGTGTCATCAGACGGCCCCGGCGGGGGCCGTGAGCAGTTCGGCCTGGCCGCTGACGGTGGTGGAGCGGAACAGGTCGACGGTGCGCAGGGCCCGCCCGGAGGCCTGGCTGAGGCGCTCGACCAGGACCACGAGGAGCAGCGAGTCGCCGCCCGACTCGAAGAAACTGACGTCGTCGTCGACGTCGTCGGTGCCCAGTACCTCGCGCCAGAGGGTCCGTACGAGTTCGAGCCGCTCCTCGGGGTCGTCCAGGTCGATCGTCTCGACGGGCTGTTCGAGCACGGGTTCCTCCGGTGAAGTGGCCATGTCCGCGGCGCTGCGCCGCAGATCCGTCAGGAGTACGGAGAGGGCGGAGTGGTCGGTGACGTCCGTCGGGTAGTCGAGGGACAGCTCCAGCTGCCGGCCGTCGGCGGCGTCGACGGTCCGGACGAACGCGGCGAGGTCGTACTTGACGTAGAGCGGGTCGAGCGGGCGGAGCCGGCCGGTGACGCCGGGGGCGAGTTCCGGGGTGTGGGGCGCGTCGTCGAGGTTGAGCAGGACCGGGGTGAGCGGCGGCCAGAGCCGGGTCCGGTCGGGGTTGAGCCGCGCGGCGAGCGCGTCCAGCGGTACGTCGGCGTCCATGAACGCCTCCATGCTGCCGAGCCGGGCGGCACGCAGCAGTTCCCGCCAGCTGGTGTCCGTCTCCAGGGAGACGCGCAGCACCACCGTGGTGATGAACATGCCGATGACGTCGGCCGCGTCCGGGTGGTCGCGGCCCGGCCAGGCGAAGGCGATGAGGAAGTCCCGCTGGCCGCTGCCGCGGGCGAGTGTGCCCGCGAGCAGCGCGACGCCGAGCATGAAGGTGGTGCAGCCCTCCTCGGCGGCCACCGCCAGGGCCTTCGCGGTGTGTTCCGGATCGAGCCGGCCGGTGACGGTGGCGCCCAGCCGGGCGGCCTCCAGGTCGTCGCCGGCGCCGCGCTCGAAGGGCAGACGCACGTCGACGGGGGCCCCGCGCAGACGCTCGACGACCTCGTCGACCTGCGCGGTCACCTCTTCGGGAGCGCGGTCGGCGACGACCGAGGCGGGGTGGGGCGGGCTGCTCAGTTCCGGCTCCGTGCCGGCGAGCCCGGCCCGGTAGACGGTGAAGATCTCCTCCAGGAGCATCGTGCGCGACAGCCCGTCGACCACGATGTGGTGCGAGACGAGGACCAGCAGGGTGCGGCGGCTGTCGAGCCGGACGACGACGGCCCGGGCCGGGGCGTCGACGGCCAGGTCGAACGGGGTGCCGCACAGCTCCCGCACGAACGCGTCGACCTCGGACTCCGTGAGCCCCTCGGCCTCGGCGTCCCGGAACACGGCCGTGCCGGGCTCGCCGTGGGTCGCGTACTCGACCCGGCGGCGCTTGGTGTCGTACCGGAAACGGGCCCGGAGCGAAGGGTGCCGGGCGATGGTCAGCCGGGCGGCGTCGAGGAGCCGCTCGTGGTGCACCTCGCCGGTGAACTCCACCACGGACGGGACGAGCTGGGTGGGTCTCTGGAGTTCGTCACGATCGAGGACCCACAGGCCCTGTTGCATCCGGGTGGCCGGATACCACAGAGCCTCTTCTAACGACGAATCGGACAGCACGAGAGAATCCCCCGAATCTCATTTGACCAATGGAGCCGCGAACACGAACGACAGAGCCGAGAAAAACAAACCCCCCGCGCCGCGTATTCACCGCGGCGAGCTGAGAGGGATGACAATCGGGGCCGGACGGTCGCCATCGACAATGGCTGGATGACCCTAGGTCGCCGCAGATCAGCGTGTCAAGGGTCACTGGAGACCGGCTGGAATCACCCCCCGGACCTGCGGACGGGTCCCTGCCTATTGATTTTGGCCACGTGGCCCAAATCTGTTCAGGCCAACGGAACGTGTCCAATTCATTGCGTACTCGTGGTCACCCGGGGACACATGGTCTAATCATTCGGATTCACGCCGCAGCGATCCTGTACGTTGACTCGCGGCCTCCTCCGTCCCGCCGAACTCGAGAGGAGGGCCCGCTCCCGGACGAAAGGACAACCGCCTTGAAAGTCCATGACGCCGCGACACCCAGCGCTGCAATTCCCGGATGCCCCGTGCACCGGGGAACGACGACGGATCTCGTCGACCCCAGGCTGTACAGCGGCGGCGACGCGCACGCCGTGTGGCGGGAGATGCGGAAACAGGACACCCTGACGCGCCAGGAGGTGGACGAGAAGCCCGGGTTCTGGAACATCGTCGGATTCGACGACGCGGAACAGGTCCTGCGCGACACCGAGGCCTTCACCTCGGAACGCGGCACCATGCTCGACCTCCTCGGCACCGACGACCCCGCGGGCGGCAAGCAGCTGGCCGTCACCGACCCCCCGCGCCACACCGAGATGCAGACGCGTCTGAAAAAGGCCCTCGCGGTGAAGGCCGTCGAGCGGCAGAAGGACATGATCAGGCCATTGGTGGTCGACCTGATCTCACCGCTCGGGGACGGCGGAACCTTCGACTTCGCCGAGGCCATGCTGGCGATGCCGATGTCCGTGACGGGCACGATGATGGGTCTGCCCGAGGCGGACTGGCCCTGGCTCAGCCGCCTGACGACCATCTGCATCGCCGCGGACGACCCGGAGTACCAGGACCCGGGAGGCAAGGCCGCCACCCTGGAACGCGCGCACCGCGACCTGTTCGCCTACTTCCAGGACCTGATGCGCTTCCGCCGTCAGAACCTCGGCGACGACCTGCTGAGCGTCCTGATCTCCACCGAGTTCGAGGGCCGCCACATGGACCCCGGCGAGATCGTGGCGAACTGCTACAGCCTGCTGCTCGGCGCGAACGTCACCACCCCGCACTCCCCCAACTACGTGATGGCGGAGTTCATCGACAAGGGCGTGCTGGAGGACTGGGCCGCGCACCCGGAGGTCAACACCACGGCCACCGAGGAGGCGCTGCGCTGGGCCTCGCCCGTCAACCACTTCCTGCGCTACGCGACCCGTGACGTGACGGTCAGGAACACCGAGGTCGCCGCGGGCGACGCGGTGGTCGTCTGGCTCGGTTCGGCCAACCGCGACGAGGCCGCCTTCACCGACGCGGGGACCTTCGACATCCGCCGCCGGCCCAACAAGCACGTGGCCTTCGGCATCGGCCCGCACTACTGCATCGGTCACAGCGTCGCCCGGATCACCCTGCGCATCCTCTTCGAGGAACTCCTCACCCGCTTCGAGGACTTCAGACCGGCCGGCCGGCCCGAGCGCCTCGCCTCGAACTTCGTCTCCGGCTGGAAGCACGTGCCCATCACGGCACGGCCGCGCGCCGGCGCCCCCGGGGCCGGGTGACGGACGGTGCCCACCGACGCCCCGTCCACCCCGTGGCTGCGCCGCTTCCACACCGCGGAGAGCGGCGCCCTGCGGCTGTTCTGCTTCCCGCACGCGGGCGGCAACGCCTCCTTCTTCCACCCGTTCTCCGCGCGGCTGACCCCGCGGACCGAGGTGCTGGCCGTGCAGTACCCGGGCCGCCAGGAGCGGTTCGACGAACCCCGCGTCGAGGACCTGCACGAGCTGGCCGACCTCGTCGCCGCCGAACTCGCCGCATGGGCCGAGGAGCCGTTCGCCCTGTTCGGACACAGCATGGGGGCCACGCTCGCCTTCGAGGTGGGCAGCCGGCTGCACGCCCGCGGCGCCCGGCCGACCGCCCTGTTCGTCTCCGGACGGCGCGCCCCCTCCGTACCCGCGCCCGGCTCGGTGCACCTGGCGAGCGACGAGAAGCTGATCGCCGACATGCGGCTCCTGGGCGGCACGGACAACCGCATGCTGGACAACCTCGAGCTGCTGGCGGTGATCCTGCCCGCGGTGCGCAGCGACTACGTCGCCACGGAGACCTACCGCTACCGGGGCGCGCCCCCGCTCGACTGCCCGGTCACCGCCTTCATCGGGGACGCCGATCCGCGCGTGGACGCTCCCATGGCCCGGGCCTGGGCCGCGCACACGACGGAAAAGTTCCTCCTGCACGTGTTCGAGGGCGGCCACTTCTTTCTCGTTCCGCATCTCGATGCCATGGTGGACACCGTGACCGCGACCCTGAACGCGACAGGGGACCGGCAGCTATTCACCCGGAATTAATTGTTCCGGTCTCACCCGTGTACTCACGAAGCCCTGAAGAGGACTCTCCATGAAATACCGCGTCATCGGCAGCGACCCGGCCACCCGCCGCGAGGTGAGTGTTCTGAGCCTCGGCTCCATGCTCTTCGGGACGGTGACCGACGAAGCGACGTCCTTCGCCATTCTCGACCGTTTCGTCGAAGCCGGCGGAACCTTCATCGACTCGTCCAACAATTACGCGTTCTGGGTCAACGGCACACAGGGCGGGGAAAGCGAAGAACTGCTCGGCCGCTGGATCCGCAACCGCGGGATCGGCGACGAGATCACCATCGCCACCAAACTCGGCGCCCGCCCGAACGCCCCGGCAACGGGATTCAGCCGAGATGTGGAGGGACTTTCGGCCAAATCGATCCGGGAATCCGCCGAGCGCAGCCGGGAACGGCTCGGCATCGAGCGCATTCATCTCCTCTACGCGCACATCATGGACGAGAACACGCCGCTGGAGGAGACCGTCACCGGCTTCGCCGACGTCGTGGCCGACGGTGTCGCGGGTCTGCTCGGCGCGAGCAACCACTGGGCCTGGCGGGTGGAGGCCGCCCGCAACCTGGCCAGGGCCGCCGGACTGCCCGGCTACGAGGTCCTCCAGCACCACCACAGCTACCTGCGCCAGCGCACCGACATCCCGAGCCTGCGCTCGCCCGACGGCAACCAGGGCCTGGTCAGCGCCGACCTGCTCAGCTACGTGCGGGCCAATCCGTCCCTCACCCAGGTCGCCTACTCGCCGCTGCTGTCCGGCGCCTACGTGCGCGACGACAAGCCGCTCGGACCGGGCTTCGAGCACGCGGCCACGCCCGCCCGCCTCCAGGCCGTGCGCGAGGTCGCCACGGAGACCGGCGCGAGCGTCAACCAGGTGGTCCTGTCCTGGCTGATGGGCGGCGACATCCCGGTCCTGCCGCTGGTCGGCGCGTCCTCCGTGGCGCAGCTCGACGACAGCCTGGCCGCCGTCGACCTCACGCTGACCCCGGAGCAGCGCGCCAAGCTCGACGGCGTGAACTGAGCCCTCCCCCGCGACGGCTCACCGCGCCGCGGACCGCCGGGCCGCGGTGTGCCGTCCGCGCCGCGGCCCCCGGTCCAGGAGGAACCCGCGGATCCGGCCCCTGGCCGGGCGCCCGGCCAGGACGGCCAGGAACCGCCGGCGCTCGCGCAGCCCGCGGACGACCCGCAGGTCGTGCCGCCCGGGCGCGGGAGGAACCGGTTCGCCGTGCTGACAGGCCCGGTGGACGTCGAGAAGGTACTGCTGCGTGACGGTCATGACGGATCGCCTCTCGGGGAGGTTCGGGACGGGCGGGGAGGACCCGCGGGCCCTGTACGGTCCGCCCCGGTGCTCTCCCCAGCCTGCGTCCGCGTCCGGCGTACGTCGCCCCGATTGACGTGCGCCGTCAATCGGGGACGGCGTTGTCGGTGCCGGGGTGCACCATGAGGTCATGAGCGTGCGCATCGATGTCACCGGGCTGCGGCCGGAGCGGGTCGCCGTCGTGCCCTCGCCGCTGGCCGAGCTCGGGATGGCGCTGCACGCGCTGGCCGAGCCGGGGCACCACCCCGGGCTGCAGGGCTGGGCGACGGGCGTGACCCCCCGGCTGGACCCGCACCTCGCCGACCGGATGAGCGAGGCCGACTTCCTGTGGCGGTCGACCTTCTCCGACCTGTTCCTGCCGTACGCGGGCCTGCCCGGCCGCGGCGCGCTCCCGGGTGCCACGCTCGCGGAGGAGCTGGCCCAGCTCGACAAGCTGTCGGACGAGCAGTTCGTGGACGCCGCGCTGGAGTTCACCTGCGCGCTCCCGTACGAGGAGCCCGGCCCGCACACGCTCTCCGACCCGCTGCTGCAGCACCGCGCGCTGGAGCTGGCCGCCGCGCGCGGCCCCCAGCAGGTGCGCTTCAGCAAGCGGCTGCTGGACGACCCCCCGCAGATCCGGGCCTGGCTGCGGCAGTTCCTGGAGGACTGCGACGAGGCGTTCTTCGCGGAGACCTGGTCCCGGCTGCGCCACCAGCTCGCGGCGGACGCCCGGCACAAGACCGACCTCCTGCGCCGCAAGGGCCTGGCCGAGGCCGTGGCCTCGGTCTCCCCCGCGCTGGCGCTCGACGCGGGCACCCGGACGATCACGGTCGACAAGCTGGGCCACGGCCGGACGGCCACCGGGGACGGCGGCCTCCTCCTGGTGCCGACGAGTCTCGGCTGGCCGCACCTGATGGTGCTGCACCGGTACGGCTGGCAGCCGGTGCTGCACTACCCGGTCGGCTCGCCCGAGCTGTCCGCCCCGTCCTCCCTGGAGCAGCTGACCCTGCGGATGACCGCCCTGTCGCATCCGGTCCGGATGCGCATCTGCCGCAGCCTGGCCCGCAGCGCGTTCACCACGGGCGAGCTCGCCCAGGTGAACGGGATGACGGCACCCGAGATATCCCGGCACCTGGGGGTGCTCAAGAAGGCGGGCCTGATCACCACGCGCCGCCGCGGCCGTTACGTGCTGCACCAGCTGGACGTGTCGGTCGTGGCCCGGCTCGGCAGCGACTTCCTGGAGGGCATCCTGCGCTGAGCCGCGCCGAGCGGCCCCGGGCGGCCCCGGCGGAAGCGTGCGGAGGGGCCGGGGCCTGCCCGGCCCGCCCGGCCCGCCCGGCCCGCCCGGCCCGCCCGGCCCGCCGCCGGAGGATCAGCGGTGCCCGCCCGCCCGGACCAGCCCGGTCTCGTAGGCGAGGACCACCACCTGCACCCGGTCCCGCAGCCCCAGCTTCGTCAGGATGCGGCCCACATGGGTCTTCACCGTCGCCTCGGAGAGCACGAGACGGGCGGCGATCTCACCGTTCGACAGACCCTGCGCGACCAGGATCATCACCTCGCGCTCGCGGTCGGTCAGCCGCTCCAGCCCCTTGTGCCGGGGCTCCTTGCCGGCGTTGGGCAGCATCGGCGCGAAGCGGTCGAGCAGGCGCCGGGTGGTGGACGGCGCGACCACCGCGTCCCCGCTGTGCACGGAGCGGATCGCGGTGAGCAGCTCGCCGGGCGGCACGTCCTTGAGCATGAAGCCCGAGGCACCCGCCTTCAGCCCGGAGAAGGCGTACTCGTCCAGGTCGAAGGTGGTGAGGATCAGCACCTTCGGCGGGTCCGGCTCCGAGCAGATCCGGCGGGTGGTCTCCACCCCGTCCAGCTTCGGCATGCGGACGTCCATCAGCACCACGTCGACGGCCGTCGCCCGCAGCACCTGGAGGGCCTCGACCCCGTCGCCCGCCTCGGCCACGACCTCCATGTCCGGCTGGGCGGCGAGCACCATCCGGAAACCGGTGCGCAGCAGCACCTGGTCGTCGACGAGCATCACGCGGATCGCCATCGGAGTCCCTTCACTTCACTCACTTCACTCACTTGACTTGCCTACGGATCGGACGTGCCCGCGGTTCGGCACGTGTACAGGTGTCAGTGCGCGGGCTTGAGCGGCAGCAGGGCGCTGATGCGGAAGCCTCCACCGGGGCGCGGTCCCGCGTCCAGGGTGCCGCCCACCATCCCGACCCGCTCACGCATCCCGATCAGACCGTGCCCCTGCCCGTCGGCGCCCCCCTCCTCGTACAGCTCGTGGGGCGCGCCCTTGCCGTCGTCCTCGACGAGCAGGCCGAGGCCGTCGTCGAAGTAGACCAGCCGCACGCTCGCGCCGGTGTTCGGGCCCCCGTGCTTGCGCGTGTTGGTGAGCGCCTCCTGCACGATGCGGTACGCGGTGAGCTCCACGCCGCTGGGCAGGGGGCGCGGTGTGCCCTCGACCTTGAAGTCGACGGGCAGCCCCGAGGTGCGGCACTGCTCGATGAGGTCGTCGAGCTGCTCCACGTCGGGCTGCGGCACGTACTCGCCGACCTCCTGGTGTTCGCCGGTGCGCAGGACGCCGAGCAGGCGGCGCATCTCGGCGAGCGCCTGCCGGCCGGTCCCGGAGATGGTCTCCAGGGCCTTCCTCGCCTGCTCGGGGGCGGTGTCCATGACGTAGGCGGCGCCGTCGGCCTGGACCACCATCACCGACACGTTGTGCGCGACCACGTCGTGCAGCTCGCGGGCGATCCGGGCGCGCTCGGCGGCGACGGCGACCTTGGCCTGTGCCTCGCGCTCCTTCTCCAGCCGGGCGGCGCGCTCCTCCAGTTGGGCGAGATAGGCCCGGCGGGTGCGGATGGAGTCGCCGAGGACCCAGGCGAGCGCGAACGGCACCGTCTGGAAGACGGCTATCAGGACGTTGCCCAGCGAGCTGGAGTCCGTCTGGGGCCAGCGGATCTGGGAGAGGGTCGCCGCGCACAGACCGCCGGCCAGCGCGAAGCGGGAGGCCCAGCGGGCGCCGTCCGCGGCGACGGTGTAGATGATCACCAGCATCGCGAAGTCGGCGGGCACCACCTCGACGTCCAGGATCAGCTGCGCGAGGCCCATCGCGGCCGCCAGGACGAGCATCTTCTCGGGCATGCGGCGGCGCAGCGCCACGACGAGGCTCAGGATCACGGCGATCGGGAGGGCCGTCGCACGCGACCCGTGGTGGCTCGCAGCGCCGTTGACATTGGTGAGGCTCACGGCGGAGATCCCGAACAGGACGACGGCCCAGAAGCCGTCGACCCACGTCGGGTGTCTGCGGAGGAAGTCATAAAGGCGCTGCACGTAACCCAGAGTAGGGAAGCGTGCAGTGTGCAGGGGTCAACCGGAGGGCCGATCCGGGAGCGGTGCTCGTACTCCCCAAGGTGGAGGCTCCCCCGTTCCCGGCGCCTAGTCTGAGCCGGTGACCCAAGAGACGGCGGGCGAGTGGCGGGGCTGGCGCGAGGCGACGCGGGAGGCGCTGTACGGCCCGGCGGGCTTCTACCGCGGGCCCGAGGGGCCGGCGGGCCACTTCCGGACGTCGGTGCACGCGTCCCCGCTCTTCGCGGCGGCCGTGGCGCGGCTGCTGTGCCGGGTCGACGAGGCCCTCGGCCGACCCGCCGCGCTCGGCTTCGTCGACATGGGGGCCGGTCACGGCGAACTCGTGACGGGTGTCCTCGCCGCCCTCCCCGCCGACGTGGCCGCCCGCACCCGCGGGTACGCCGTCGAACACGCCGGCCGCCCCGCCGGACTCGGCCCCGGCATCGAGTGGCTGGCGGAGCCCCCGCGCGGGATCACCGGGCTGCTCTTCGCCAACGAGTGGCTGGACAACGTGCCGGTGGACGTGGCGGAGGTGGACCCCGAGGGCGTACGGCGGCTGGTCCTCGTACGGGCCGAGGACGGCTCCGAGCGGCTCGGGGAGCCCGTCACCGGGCCCGGGGCGCGCTGGCTGCGGGACTGGTGGCCGGCGTCCGGCGAGGGGACCCGCGCCGAGATCGGGCTCCCCAGGGACACCGCCTGGGCCGGGGCCGTGGCCACCCTCGACCGCGGTCTGGCCGTCGCCGCCGACTACGCCCACCCCGCCGCCGCCCGGCCGCCCTTCGGGACGCTCACGGGCTTCCGGGAGGGCCGGGAGACGCGCCCGGTGCCCGACGGGTCGTGCGACATCACGGCGCACGTCGCCCTCGACGCGTGTCTGCTGCCCGGGGGGCGGGTGGTGACCCAGCGGGCCGCGCTGCGCGCGCTGGGCGTGAGCGGAGCCCGGCCGCCGCTCGCGCTGGCCTCCGGCGATCCCGCCGCCTACGTGCGCGCCCTCGCGAGCGCCGGGGAGGCCGCCGAGCTCACCGCGCCCGGCGGCCTGGGCGACTTCGGCTGGCTGCTCCAGCCGGTGGGGGCGGACCGGCCCGGCGACCGCGCCCGGTTCGACGCCCTACTTGTCGATGTCGCCGACCACGAAGAACAGTGATCCGAGGATCGCCACCATGTCCGCGACCAGCGTGCCGGGCAGCAGCTCGGTCAGCGCCTGGATGTTGTTGTACGAGGCCGAGCGCAGCTTCAGCCGGTACGGGGTCTTCTCGCCCTTGCTGACCAGGTAGTAGCCGTTGATCCCGAGGGGGTTCTCGGTCCACGCGTACGTGTGGCCCTCGGGCGCCTTGAGGACCTTGGGGAGGCGCTGGTTGACCGGCCCGGGCGGCAGCTCGGCCAGCCGGTCGAGACAGGCGTCCGCGAGGTCGAGCGCGTTGTGCGTCTGCTCCAGGAGGCACTCGAAGCGCGCCAGGCAGTCGCCCTCCTGCCGTGTGACGACCTTCAGGGTGTCCTGGAGCTCCCCGTACGCGAGATACGGCTCGTCCCGGCGCAGGTCGAAGTCGACCCCCGAGGCGCGCGCGATGGGTCCGCTCACGCCGTACGCGTGCACGGCCGCCGGCGCGAGGACGCCGACGTCCCGCGTGCGCCCCCGGAAGATCTCGTTGCCGAGCACCAGGTCGTCGTACACGCCCATCCGCGAGCGCAGGGCGGTGACGGCGCCGCGCGCGCGGGTGGTCCAGCCGGCGGGGAGGTCCTCCTTGAGGCCCCCGACCCGGTTGAACATGTAGTGCATGCGCCCGCCGGAGATCTCCTCCATCACGTGCTGGAGCTCCTCGCGCTCGGTGAACGCGTAGAAGATCGGCGTGATCCCGCCCAGCTCCAGGGGGTAGGAGCCCAGGAACATCAGATGGTTGAGGACGCGGTTGAGCTCCGCGAGCAGCGTGCGCAGCCACACCGCGCGCTCGGGGACCTCCATGCCGAGCATCCGCTCCACGGCGAGCACCACGCCCAGCTCGTTCGAGAACGCCGAGAGCCAGTCGTGGCGGTTGGCGAGCATGACGATCTGGCGGTAGTCGCGTGCCTCGAACAGCTTCTCCGCGCCGCGGTGCATATAGCCGATCACCGGCTCCGCGTGCTGGATGCGTTCGCCGTCGAGCACGAGCCGCAGCCGCAGCACGCCGTGTGTCGACGGGTGCTGGGGCCCGATGTTGAGCACCATGTCGGTGCTTTCCGCGGCGCCGCCGATACCGATGGTGGTCTCCGTCTTGGGAGTCATGCACACAGTCTGGCGTACGTACCCTTGCGGCATGGAAAAGCGGAGCACGGAAGCCGCGCCCGACACCGCCGCGGAGCCGGTCTGGACCGGGCTCCCGCCGGGCCTGCTGCGGATGCGCCGGCTGTTGCTGGTGGTGTGGCTGGGGCTGCTGACGGTCGCCGTCGCCCTCCTGCCGGGGCTGCTCGCGGGGCCGGTCTGGGCGCTCTTCGCCCTGCTCCCGCTCGCCCTGACGGCGTGGGGATGGCGGATGCTGGGCCGCAACTGGCGCTCCTGGCGGTACGCCGAGCGCGCGGACGACCTGCTCATCAGCCGCGGGGTGCTGTTCCGCGAGGAGACCGTGGTGCCGTACGGCCGGATGCAGCTGGTCGAGGTGACCTCCGGACCCGTCGAGCGGCACTTCGGGCTCGCGAGCGTGCAGCTGCACACGGCGGCCGCCGCGACGGACGCCCGCATCCCGGGCCTGCACCCGGCCGAGGCCGAGCGGCTGCGCGACCGGCTGACCGAACTGGGCGAGGCCCGATCGGCGGGACTGTGACCACGCCGGCGCCGGACCCCCGGGACCTCGTCCGGGAGGAGAGGCCGCTGGTCGAGCGGCGGCTGCATCCCGTGACGCCGTTCCGGCGGGCCTGGGCGCCCGTCGCCGTGATAGCCGGGTGGGCCGTGCACGACCCCGACCAGGCGCAGGAGCAGCTGACCCGGCTGACGACGACGGCCCTGCTCATCGGGCTCGCCGTGATCGTCCCGGCGGCCGCCCTCTACGGCTTTCTCAGCTGGTGGTTCACCCACTTCGCGGTGACCGAGACCGAACTGCGCATCCGCACCGGCCTGTTCTTCCGGCGGACCGCGCACATCCGGCTCGACCGCCTGCAGGCCGTCGACGTCACCCAGCCGCTGCTGGCCCGCGTGGCGGGCGTCACCAAACTCAAACTCGACGTCGTCGGCGCCCACAAGAAGGACGAGCTCGCCTTCCTCGGCGAGGACGACGCCCGCGCCCTGCGCGCCGAACTCCTCGCCCGCGCGGCCGGCTTCGCCCCCGGGACGGCGCGCGAGGTCGGCGAGGCCCCGGTGCGCCGGCTGCTGCACGTCCCGCCGGGCGTCCTGGCCGTCTCGCTGGTCCTCACCGGCGCGACCTGGGGCTCCCTGGCCGCCGCGCTCGTCGTGCCGCCGGTGCTCTGGTTCGCCACCCACAGCGTGTGGTCGGTCCTCGCCACCGGGGTGCCGCTGCTCGGCGCCGCGGGCGCGAGCAGCGTGGGCCGGTTCGTCGGCGAGTACGACTGGACGGTCGGCGACTCCCCCGACGGCCTGCGCATCGACCACGGCCTGCTCGACCGCACCCATGAGACGGTGCCGCCGGGGCGCGTGCAGACCGTACGGATCATCGAGCCGCTGCTGTGGCGGCGGCGCGGGTGGGTACGGGTCGAGCTGGACGTGGCCGGGTCGTCCAACTCCGTCCTGGTGCCGGTCGCCCCGCGCGAGGTCGCCGAGTCCGTGATCGCGGGCGTCCTGCCGGGGGTGACGGTGCCGCCCGCCCCGGCCCGGCCGCCGCGCCGTGCCGGATGGCGCGTGCCGTTCTGGTGGCGGGGGTACGGACTCGCCGTCACCGACACGGTGTTCGCCGCGCGCCACGGCCTGCTGCGCCGCAACCTCTCCCTCGTACCGCATGCGAAGGTCCAGAGCATCCGCCTGACGCAGGGGCCCTGGAAGCGCCTCCACGGCCTCGCCGACGTGCATGTGGACACGGGGGCCGACGAGACGGTGACAGCGCGCCTGCGTGGCGCCCAGGAGGCCACGGAGCTGCTCCGGGCGCAGGCGGACCGGTCACGGACGGGGCGCCGGGAGGCCCGCCCGGACCGCTGGATGGCGGCAGCCGCGGAGGGCGATGCGGTGGGCGATGCCGAGGGCGCCGTGAAGGACGACGCGGGAGGTGCCGTGGAGGGCGCGGACGGCCTCGACGGGGTGACGGACGAGGTCTGACGCGGAGGTCCGGCGCGGGAGGTGCCGTGGAGGGCCTGGACGGGCGTGGCGCGCGAGGTCGGCGCGGGGGCTGGTGTGGTCACCCGGTGCGCGCGGCTGGTGCGTCCGGTGCGTACGGCCCGGGTGCCGCCGGGGCGCACGGCCGGTGACGGCGTCGAGGGCAGTGGCGCGCCGCCACTGCCCTCGGGGTCACGGACGCCCGGCGTTCCGGGCGGGGGGGAGCCGCGGTCAGGAGACCGCGCTCCGCAGCACACCGACGTCGATGTGCTCGGTCTCGTCGTGCGCCGTCAGGTCGATCACCTGGCCGACCCCGCGGGACCCCTCGTCGACGGGCTTGAATCCGGCCTCGGCCTCGGCCTTGTGCAGGGCGAGCGCCTCCTGGCCGACCACGTCCGCGAGGTCCTCGTTCTGCACCGACTCCATCGCGTCGGACGACGTCTCCTGCTGCGTGCCGAAGAAGTCGAACCCGCCCTCGACGGACGGCCGCCGCGCGGGCGCGGTCGGCACGACGGCGACCGCGGTCGGCACGGTGAAGTGCCCGGAGGGACGCATCGGCTTGGCGGGCTTCACCGGCAGGGCCGCCTCCTCGGCCGCCGGAGACGCCTTCGCGTGGACCGGGGAGGGAGCGGGCGTCTGCGCGGGGATCCGCGACGGCGCGGTGTCGGTGCGCGTGTGCTCACCGGCCGCCTCGGACGCCGTGGACGGACCGGTCCCGGCCGCCTGCTCGTCGGAGCCGTCCGCGGACGGGGCGGCGTCGGTGGCGTCGGCGCGCGCGGGCTGCTGGTCCGAGGGGTTCAGGGGCGCGGCGGGCGCGTCGTGCGCGGACCCGTCCGCCCGGGAGTCGCCGGGCCCGGCACCCGCGGAGGCGCCGGGTTCGTCGTCCTGCGGGACGGACTCGGCCTCCGGGTCGGGGTCCGGCTCGGGGTCGGACTCCGCGCTCGGTCCGGTGCCGGCGTCCGCCTCGGACTCCGTGCCGACGGCCGTGTCGGACTCCGCGTCGGCGTCCGCGTGAGCGTCGCCGTCGGCCTCGGTGGCTTCGGGGGTTTCGGTGGAGTCGGCGCCCGGGGAAGCGGCGTGGTCGTCATGGTCGTCGCGCGCGTCGCCGTCCGCGCCGGCCTCCGCGGCACCGCCCGTGATCCGGCTGAGCGCGGCGTCGGCGCGCAGGAAGAGCGACGAGCCGGCCGGGGAGAAGGCTTCGGCGGCCTCGGCAGACGCCGCGGCCTCGGACACCGGCTCCTCGCCGGCCTCCTCGTCCGCGGTCACCTCGGCGTCCGTCTCCTCGCCCGCGACGGCCACGTCCTCGGGTGTCCGCGCCGGGTCGGCCGTCCCGGCGGTCTCCGGCTCCGCGGAGCCCTCGGCGTCCACGGAGCCCTCGGAGTCCGCGGGTTCCCCCGCCGCGGGCAGCTCGGGCACCGGAGCCGAGCTCTCTATCTCGAGCAGCCGCCGGCCCTCCAGCGCGCTGGCCCGCTCGGTCTCCGCCGTGGCGTACCGGCGCAGCAGCGCCGCGTGCTCGTTGCGCAGACCCGCCAGCTCCGCCCGCCTGGCCCGCAGCGTGCGTTCGAGCTTGGCGCGCAGCTCGCGCGACTCGTCGAGGTCCGTCTCCAGTTCGGCGACGCGCTCCTCGTGACGCCACTCGTCGCTCGCCCGCGCGCGCGTGAGATCCGCGACGCGCTTGCCCGCCGCCGTGTCCCAGCTGCGCATGACGACGGCACCGGCGACAGCGGTCACCGCGGCGCCCGCCGCCAGCATGCGGAGCACACCTGGCTCCGTGAACAGCCAGGGCCCCACGGCGCAGACGAGCGAGACGCCCGCGATCGCCGAGGGAGGCAGCAGCCTGTGCAGAGGCGGGGAATGGCGATGACGTCCACGTGGCATGGCCAGAAACTTACCGCGCGTAGGCGAATCGTGGAGCCCCGCCCGGTAAAAACACAGCCACCCCGAAACCTTCATGACACCCCGGCGGCCCCGGAGGAGATCACTCACCCCGGAAGGACCACCGCGTACCCACCGGAGGCGGGTGCCCCGGGGGCCCGCGGCCCTTCGCGGCTGCTGATCAGCCGCTACGTCCCGGCCCCCTGGTCCGGACCGGCCGTCCGCACCGGCCGTCCTGACGGGCCGTCCGGACGCGCGTCATTCCGAAAGGCCCTTCCGGATCGCGTTTCTCCTCGAATGGACGGCGTAAGGGCCGCGGAACGTGGCGCGAAACGGTCGACGGGAATTCTCCTGATCTTCTCCGCGGTTCCGGTCCCCCGCTCGGCGGGAGCCGTCGGCACGGCCCCCGGGAGACCGTCGGCAGCCCTCCGGGAGCGCCCCGCCGGCGCTCCCGGACGGAACGTCAGCGGTCGCTGAGCATCCCGCTGATCCACTGCAGCGTCCCCGGGATCTCCCTCCGCCACGTGTTGAAGTTGTGACCGCCGCTGTCGAGGATGATCGACGCGATCCCGGTCCGCCCCGTGGCCTTCACCTGGTCGATGAACCGCAGCGTGTCCCGGTAGTTGTGCTCGCCCACCTTGCTGCTGGTGACCAGCAACGACGTGGTGGGCGCCGGGTTGTGCCGCAGGTACCAGCGCAGGTCGGCCGCGTTGCGCAGCAGGCGGTTCCCGTGGAAGAGGTCGCCCGTCGTCGGGTCGATCGGCGCCCTGTAGTAAGGCGACAGGCCCGCCGCGGCGGCGTACGTCCCGGGGTGGTGCACGGCCAGCTTCAGCGCGCAGTACCCGCCCGTGGAGTCGCCGATGATCCCCCAGCTCCCGGGCTTCTTGCCCACCCTGTAGTGGGCCGCGACCACCTCGGGAAGGTCCCGCGCGAAGAAGGACTCGGTCTGGGGTCCGCCCGGGATGTCGACGCACTCGGTGTCCCGCGGCGGCGCGACCGTGGGCCGCATCATGACCAGGATCATCGGCTGCATCCTGCCGTCCTTGGCCAGTTCATGGGCCGTCTGCGGGTAGTGCAGCCCCTTGATGAGCGCTTCCGCGGTGCCCGGGTACCCGGTGAGGACCACGGCCGCCGGGAAGGTGCGGGTGCGGTAGCGCGACTGGAAGTACTCGGGGGGCAGGTACACGTAGGCGGGGGTCGCGATGCGGCTCGTACGGCCGACGATGTCGACCTTCTGGATCTGCCCGCCGACCTGTGGCCGGGCACCGCCCGACACGTTGACCTGCCGGGTGTCGACCACCTGGAGGGGACCGCCGGCCCCCTCCCGGCCCGAGTGGTCGACCACCACGCCCTGACCGCTCTCCTGGCCGAAGAGGTCGGCCCAGGTCGCGTAGAACCCGAAGGCCTGGTTGGCGAACAGCCCGAGGGAGACGAAGACGGCCAGCTGGGTGACCAGGAGCATGCCGATCCGTCCGCCGACGGCCCGCCAGCCGCGCCGCGCCAGCCGTGGCCACCACCACACCGTGCCGACGAACAGCAGCACGGCGAACAAGATCGCCAGCACCAGCACCTTGTTGCTTGTGAGACCCATGGGCTGTTCCGCCTGCGCTTCCCGTCCCGGGCCCGCTCCGCGCCTTCGCAGGAGCTTGCCCCGGACTTTCCTTGCCTTTTGAACCGGCTTTCCGATGGGGAGTGAACCTGACCCCCCAAGACACCGTCCTAGAGGGCGCAATGTCGCCGGATGCCGGAATGGGACCGGAATCAAGGTCTCTCGCAGAACTACGGGATGCGATGTCTGTCAGGATAGATGGGGAAATGTCGGGTGGGGTTCCAGACCGAACAGGTGGGACGCGGCGCATAGTCCGTGGTCCCCGCCCTGAGGCCGTCCCCGCCCTCGTCGCCAGGGCCTGCACACTCGTAGGGGTCCTGGACATCGCCGCCGGCGTCTTCCCGCGCTTCCGGCGCAGCCGTATGCACGCCCTGGCCGAGGTGCTGCCGGGCTCGTTCGGCCCCTTCGCCGCGGCGCTGTCGCTCAGCGCGGGCGTGCTCCTCCTGCTCCTCGCCCACGGACTGCGGCGCCGCAAGCGCCGGGCGTGGCGCGCCGCCGTCGTCCTGCTGCCGGCCGGCGCCGTCGCGCAGTTCGCGTACCGCCATTCGCTCATCGGCGTCGTCATCTCGCTCGCGCTGCTGGCACCCCTGCTGCGCCACCGGAGCGAGTTCGAGGCGCTGCCCGACCCGCGCAGCCGCTGGCGGGCGCTCGCGAACTTCGTCCTCATGGGCGCCGGTTCCCTCGTCCTCGGACTGGTCATCGTCAGCGTCCACGAGGACCGCATGGTCGGCGATCCGAGTCTGGCCGACCGCATCGCCCATGTGCTCTACGGCCTGATCGGCTTCGAGGGCCCCGTCGACTACGCCGGACCCACCTCCTGGACGGTCGCGTTCTCGCTCGGCGCCCTCGGCTGGCTGACCGCCGTCACGACGATCTATCTGGCCTTCCGTCCCGAACACCCCGCCGCCCGCCTCACGGAGGACGACGAGACGCGGCTGCGGAGCCTGCTCGACAAGCACGGCGGACGCGACTCGCTCGGTCACTTCGCGCTCCGCCGGGACAAGGCCGTCGTGTTCTCGCCCAGCGGCAAGGCGGCCGTCACCTACCGCGTCGTCTCCGGGGTCATGCTGGCCAGCGGCGACCCCATCGGGGACGTCGAGGCCTGGCCCGGCGCCATCGAGCGCTTCATGGACGAGGCCAAGGCCCACTCCTGGACCCCGGCGGTGATGGGCTGCTCCGAGACGGGCGGTGAGGTGTGGACCCGCGAGACCGGCCTGGACGCCCTCGAACTGGGCGACGAGGCGGTGGTGGACGTCGCGGATTTCTCCCTGTCCGGGCGCGCGATGCGCAACGTGCGCCAGATGGTCAAACGCATCGAACGGGCCGGCTACGAGACCCGGGTGCGGCGCATCCGTGACCTGAGCGAGGGCGAACTGGACCGGATACGCCGCGCCTCGGAGGCCTGGCGCGGCACGGACACCGAACGCGGCTTCTCCATGGCGCTCGGCCGCATCGGCGACCCGTCCGACGGCGACTGCCTGATCGCCACCGCTCACAAGGCCGACGACGTCCCCGGCCCTTACGGCGACCTGAAGGCCGTCCTCCACTTCGTCCCGTGGGGCACCGACGGGGTCTCCCTGGACCTCATGCGACGCGACCGCGCCGCCGACCCCGGCATGAACGAGCTCCTCATCGTGGCCGCCCTGGAGGCCTCCCCCCGGCTCGGCGTCGCGCGGATCTCGCTCAACTTCGCCATGTTCCGCTCCGCGCTGGCACGCGGCGAGAAGATCGGCGCGGGGCCCGTGCTGCGCGCCTGGCGAGGACTGCTGGTCTTCCTCTCCCGCTGGTTCCAGATCGAGTCCCTGTACAAGTTCAACGCCAAGTTCCGCCCGCGCTGGGAGCCCCGCTTCGTCGTCTACGGCTCCTCCCGCGACCTTCCCCGCATCGGCTTCGCCGCCATGCAGGCGGAGGGCTTCCTGAACCTGGCCCTGCCCGGTCTGCTCCGCCGCCGCGTCCGGGCCCCGCGCCCCTGCGCGCACGGGGTGACGGAGCGCGGGGTCAGAGCCGCCTGACCGCCGGTCCGGACGCGCACGAGGGCCCCTCCCGCCGGCCAGGGGGCCCTCGCCCGCACCGCCGCGGGCCCGCACGCCGGGGAGGGCCCGCAGAAGCGGCCCGTACCCGCCGCGCGACCGTCCGTCGCCCCCGGCCGGGGGCGACCCGCAGAGGATTCCGGCCCGCACCGGAGGCCTAGGCTGGTCGTATGAGCACTGAGCGCCGGCGCGGCCACGTCGCGGGACTGCCGACCTGGGACCGCTGCGCGGTCATGGGAGTCGTCAACGTCACGCCCGATTCCTTCTCGGACGGCGGACGCTGGTTCGACACGACGGCCGCCGTCAAACACGGCCTCCACCTGGTCACCGAGGGCGCCGACCTGGTGGACGTCGGCGGCGAGTCCACCCGCCCCGGCGCGTCCCGCGTCGACGAGGCGGAGGAGCTCAAGCGAGTCGTCCCGGTCGTGCGGGGCCTGGCCTCCGAGGGCGTCACCGTCTCCGTGGACACGATGCGCGCCAGCGTCGCCGAGCAGGCGCTCGCCGCCGGGGCCGCCCTGGTCAACGACGTCAGCGGCGGTCTCGCGGACCCCGCGATGATCTCCGCCGTGGCCGCGGCGGGAGCCCCCTTCGTGGTCATGCACTGGCGGGGCTTCCTGGAGGGCGGCAACGTCAGGGGCACCTACGCGGACGTCGTCTCCGAAGTCGTCGACGAGCTGCACGCACGCGTGGAGGCCGTTCTGGCCGGAGGTGTCCGCCCCGACCGGATCGTCGTCGACCCGGGCCTCGGCTTCTCCAAGGACTCCGCACACGACCTGGCCCTCCTCGCCCACCTCGACCGGCTGGCCGGCCTCGGCCGTCCACTCCTGGTCGCCGCGTCGCGCAAACGGTTCCTCGGCCATGTCCTCGCGGGTCCCGAGGGCGCCCCGCCGCCGGCCCGCGAACGGGACGCAGCCACCGCCGCCGTCTCCGCGCTCGCCGCCCACCAGGGCGCGTGGGCGGTCCGTGTCCACGAGGTACGGGCCACCGCCGACGCGGTACGCGTCGCCCGGGCCGTCGAGGGAGCCCAGTGAGCGCACCGCGCACCGACGTCGAGCAGGTCGAACGCGCCAACACCGCGTTCTACGAGGCGCTGGAGACCGGCGACTTCGAAGGGCTGTCGTCCCTGTGGCTGGCCCCTCTCGACACGGTCGGCGACAACGACAACGACACCGGGGATGGGGTCGAGGGCGAGGAGGCGCGGATCTCCTGCGTCCATCCCGGCTGGCCGGTCCTGAACGGCCGCGGCGAGGTCCTGCGCTCGTACGCGCTGATCATGGCGAACACCGAGTACATCCAGTTCTTCCTCACGGACGTGCACGTCTCCGTGGCCGGCGACACCGCGCTGGTCACCTGCACCGAGAACATCCTCAGCGGCGGCCCCGCACCCGACGACAGCGACGAGCTCGGCCCGCTGGTGGGCCAGCTGGTCGTCGCCACGAACGTCTTCCGGCGCACCGACGACGGCTGGAAGCTCTGGTCGCACCACGCCTCCCCCGTCCTCGCCGAGTCCGGCGAGGACGAGGACGAGGAGACACCCGGTTGAGTGGGCCGGCCCCCCGGCGGGACCAAGAAGTGGTTGGAATCACGAACCGCCGGGTATGGGCCGCTCCCGACCCGTGAGCCGCCGCGTTCCCCAGGGGAAACACCCGATGAAACCTCGTGACCGTCATGTGGGGGCCCGCCCCCGCGGGCCGACACTGTCAGTGCCCGCAGGTAGATTCGACCGCAGGCCGGTGTGCCGACCGCACGCGGTGCACGACGGGCCCTACCGACGATTGCAGGAGTGATTCGCGTGGATCGTGTCGCGCTGCGCGGCCTCAAGGCTCGCGGACACCACGGTGTCTTCCAGAAGGAACGCGAGGAGGGACAGCCCTTCATCGTGGACCTGTCGCTGGGCCTGGACACCCGGCCGGCCGCTGCCGACGACGACCTGACGAAGACCGTGCACTACGGCGTCGTCGCCGAGGAGGTCGTGGCCATCGTCGAGGGCGAGCCCGTCGACCTCATCGAGACGCTCGCCGAGCGCATCGCCCAGGCCTGCCTGAAGCACGACGGGGTAAGGGAGGTCGAAGTCTGCGTCCACAAGCCGGACGCGCCGATCACGGTCCCCTTCGACGACGTGACCGTCACCATCACCCGGAGCCGAGTATGACTGCGTCCTACACCGAAGGCCAGAGCGACCCGACGGTCCAGCCGGTGCCCGCCTCCGTGGTGGAGCGCGTGGACGCGGCCGACACGACCCTGCAGAACCCGAAGCGGGCGGTCCTCTCGCTCGGCTCGAACCTGGGCAACCGGCTGGAGACCCTCCAGGGCGCCGTCGACGCCCTGGAGGACACCCCCGGCGTGCGCGTCAAAGCGGTCTCGCCCGTCTACGAGACGGAGCCGTGGGGCGTCGAGCCCGGCAGCCAGCCCTCGTACCTCAACGCGGTCGTGGTGCTCAGGACCACCCTCCCCCCGTCCTCGCTCCTGGAGCGGGCGCACGCGGTAGAGGAGGCCTTCGACCGGGTCCGCGACGAACGCTGGGGCGCGCGCACCATCGACGTGGACATCGTCGCGTACGGCGACGTCGTCTCGGACGACCCGGTCCTGACGCTCCCTCACCCGCACGCTCATGAGCGGGCCTTCGTCCTCGCCCCCTGGCACGACGTCGATCCCGAGGCCCAGCTGCCCGGCCGCGGCCCGGTGGGGCAGCTCCTCGCCGGCGTCGGCCGCGAGGATGTCGCGCCCCGCGCCGACCTGGAACTCCGGCTGCCCGAGTAGTCGTTAAGGTCAGGACGACCAGAGGCCGGACGACCGTCCGGGGGCGGGTGACAGAAGGGGCAAAGTGAAAGAGCTGCGGATCAGGACGCTGGCCGCCGTGTTCGTCGTGGCGGGGGTGCTGTGCTGGGCGGGCGCCCGCCTGTGGAACGCGGTGGGGACACTGCCCCGCGTCCCGCTGGCCGCCCCCATCGTGCTGGCCCTGATCGCCGTCGTGCTGCTGTCCACGGCGCTCTCGCTGCGCGCCCGGCTCAAGGCCCAGCGCGAGCGGCGTCCCGGCGCCAAGGGCGTCGACCCGCTGATGGCGGCCCGCGCGGTCGTCTTCGGCCAGGCGAGCGCCCTGGTCGCCGCCCTGGTGGCGGGCATGTACGGCGGCGCGGGCGCGTTCCTGCTCGAGTCCCTGGACGTCCCGGCCCGCCGCGACCAGGCCATCTACGCCGGTTTCTCGGTCCTGGCCGGCATCGCGGTCATAGCGGCCGCCTTCTTCCTGGAGCGCGTCTGCAAGCTCCCGGAGGACGACGACAACGAACACGGCGGCCCCGCCCCGGCCGCCTGACACCCGCACGACGCGGGCGGCGGCCCGACGCGCTCCGTCCCCGGCGCGGGGCCCCGGCCGGCACGCCGGCGGGGCGCACCAGGGCACACCCGGTGGGGACGGTGCGGCCCCGGCCGGCTCAGCGCGCCATGATGAGGCTCATCGCCTCGTTGCGGGTGGCGGGGTCCCTCATCTGGCCGCGCACCGCCGAGGTGATGGTCTTCGCGCCGGGCTTGCGGACACCGCGCATCGACATGCACATGTGCTCGCACTCCACGACGACGATCACGCCGCGCGGCTCCAGGATCTCCATCAGGGAGTCGGCGATCTGCGTGGTGAGCCGCTCCTGCACCTGCGGCCGGCGGGCGTAGACGTCCACGAGCCGGGCCAGCTTCGACAGCCCCGTGATCTTGCCGTCCGCGGACGGGATGTACCCCACGTGGGCCACCCCGACGAACGGGACCAGATGGTGCTCACAGCTGCTCAGCACTTCGATGTCCTTCACGAGCACCATCTCGTCGTGCCCGAGGTCGAACGTGGTCGTCAGCACGTCCTCGGGCCGCTGCCACAGCCCGGCGAATATCTCCTTGTACGCCCTGGCCACGCGGCCCGGGGTCTCCCGCAGGCCCTCACGCTCCGGGTCCTCGCCGACCGCGATGAGAAGCTCTCGTACGGCGTTCTCGGCGCGCTTCTCGTCGAACTCGCCGATCGAGCCCTCGCCGTCCAGCGTCACGGGGTCGGTCATGTGGTCCTCGTTCCTGTGCCTCCCGGCGCGTGCGGTTCGACGCGCCGACGTGCGGACATACCGAAATGCCGCGCCCCCCAGGCTAAAACCTGGGAAACGCGGCAGTCATTCCGGGCCTGCAGAGGCCTTCGGGAGCCGAGCGGATCAGCTCTCGGTGCGGTCCTCGGGAGCCGCTTCCTTCGCCGGGACGGACTCCGTCTTGGCGATGGAAGGCGTCGCGCCGTTCGCCCCGTTCGTCAGTGACAGCTCCTTGGGGGAGAGCACCGGCGGGCGGGTCGACGGCGTGCGCCGGGAGGAGCCGGTCCACGCGGGGCGGGCCGGGCGCTTCACGATGGGAGCGAAGACCTCGGCGATCTGCTCCTTGCTCAGCGTCTCCTTCTCCAGAAGCTGGAGCACCAGCGCGTCCAGAACGTCGCGGTTCTCGACCAGGATCTCCCAGGCCTCGTTGTGCGCGTTCTCGATGAGCTTCTTGACCTCTTCGTCGACGAGCGCGGCGACCTCTTCCGAGTAGTCGCGCGGGTGCGACATCTCCCGGCCGAGGAACGGCTCGGTGTTGTCGCCGCCGAACTTGATCGCGCCGAGACGCTCGGTCATGCCGTACTGCGTGACCATCGCGCGGGCCGTCGCCGTGGCCTTCTCGATGTCGTTCGCGGCACCCGTGGTCGGGTCGTGGAAGACGAGCTCCTCGGCCGCGCGGCCGCCCAGCATGTAGGCCAGCTGGTCCAGCATCTCGTTGCGCGTCGTGGAGTACTTGTCCTCGTCCGGCAGGACCATCGTGTAACCGAGGGCCCGGCCGCGCGACAGGATCGTGATCTTGTGGACCGGGTCGGAGTTCGGAGACGCCGCCGCGACCAGGGCGTGGCCGCCCTCGTGGTACGCGGTGATCTTCTTCTCCTTGTCCGACATGATCCGGGTCCGCTTCTGCGGGCCCGCGACCACACGGTCGATCGCCTCGTCGAGCATGTTGTTGTCGACGAGCTTCTGGTTGCTGCGTGCCGTGAGGAGCGCGGCCTCGTTCAGCACGTTCGCCAGGTCGGCACCCGTGAAACCGGGGGTGCGGCGGGCGACGGCGGAGAGGTCGACGTCCGGGGCGACCGGCTTGCCCTTCTGGTGGACCTTGAGGATCTCCAGACGGCCCTGCATGTCCGGGCGGTCGACCGCGATCTGGCGGTCGAAGCGGCCGGGGCGCAGGAGTGCCGGGTCGAGGATGTCGGGCCGGTTCGTGGCGGCGATGAGGATCACACCGCCCTTGACGTCGAAGCCGTCCATCTCGACGAGCAGCTGGTTCAGCGTCTGCTCGCGCTCGTCGTGACCACCGCCGAGGCCGGCGCCGCGGTGACGGCCGACCGCGTCGATCTCGTCGACGAAGACGATCGCCGGGGCGTTCGCCTTGGCCTGCTCGAAGAGGTCACGGACCCGGGAGGCACCGACACCGACGAACATCTCGACGAAGTCGGAACCCGAGATCGAGTAGAAGGGAACGCCCGCCTCACCCGCGACGGCGCGCGCGAGCAGCGTCTTGCCCGTACCGGGAGGCCCGTAGAGGAGCACACCCTTGGGGATCTTCGCCCCGACGGCCTGGAACTTCGCCGGCTCCTGCAGGAACTCCTTGATCTCCTGGAGCTCCTCCACCGCCTCGTCCGAGCCCGCGACGTCCGAGAACGTCGTCTTCGGGGTGTCCTTGGTGATGAGCTTCGCCTTGGACTTCCCGAAGTTCATGACCCGGGAGCCGCCGCCCTGCATCTGGTTCATCAGGAACAGGAAGACGACGACGATGAGGACGAAGGGAAGCAGCGACAGCAGGATGCCCAGGAAGGGGTTCTGCTTGGACGGCGAGACGGTGTAGCCGTCCGGGATCTGCTTGTTCTGGTACTTGTCCTGCAGGGTGTTGGCCAGGGCCACGCCCTGGTCGCCGATGTAGCTCGACTGGATCTTCGAGCTGCCATCGACCTTCTCGCCGTCCTTCAGCGAGACCTTGATGACCTGCTCGTCGCCAGTGGTGATCTTGGCCGACTCGACCTTGTTGTCATTGATCGCCTGGACGACCTGGCCGGTGTCCACTGTCTTGTAGCCGCCGGACGAGCCGACGACCTGCATCAACACGACCACGGCAAGGACGGCCAGCACGATCCACATGACCGGCCCACGGAAGTATCGCTTCACGTCCATCCATACGGAGCGGAGCCGCCCCGTCCCTCCTGCCATAGTGAGTTTGATAAAGACTTAGAAAGACTGTTCTTCGGACGGTACCCCAGCATTGTCACCCGAAGCCGCAGGGGACGACTGACAATCCCGCCCACGCATGCTCCAACGGCGCGAAACCCGCTGGGGTTCCCGATCGTCTTACGAAGACCGGGACCCGGCCGTTCAGCCGCCGTAGACGTGGGGCGCGAGCGTACCGACGAACGGGAGGTTGCGGTACTTCTCGGCGTAGTCCAGGCCGTACCCGACGACGAACTCGTTCGGGATGTCGAAGCCGACCCACTCCACGTCGATCGCGACCTTGGCCGCCTCCGGCTTGCGCAGCAGCGTGCACACCTTGAGGGAGGCGGGCTCGCGGGAGCCGAGGTTGGAGATCAGCCAGGACAGCGTCAGCCCGGAGTCGATGATGTCCTCGACGATCAGGACGTGCTTGCCCTTGATGTCGGTGTCGAGGTCCTTGAGGATCCGCACCACGCCCGAGGACTGGGTGCCCGCGCCGTACGAGGAGACGGCCATCCAGTCCATGGTGACGGGGGTGGACAGCGCACGCGCGAGGTCCGCCATGACCATGACGGCGCCCTTGAGCACCCCCACGATCAGCAGGTCCTTGCCCGCGTACTCCGCGTCGACCTTCGCGGCCAGCTCGGCCAGCTTGGCGTCGATCTCTTCCTTGGTGATGAGCACCGACTTGAGGTCGGTGCCCATGTCTTTCGCGTCCACCCGCATCACTTTCGGTCGTCCCACCGGCCGTCCCGGCCCTCCCCGGAGGGGGGCGCGGTTCAGCTTTGCCGGATCACCAGTCTGCCACCCTGCCGCTGCGCGACGACTTTGCCCGGGAGATTGATGACTCCCTGACCGCGCCAGCCGGTGATCAGCCGGTCGACTTCCTCGATGTGGCGGGCGAACAGCGAACCGGCCGGGGCACCCGCCTCGATGGCGGCCCGGCGCAGGATGCGGCGGCGGACGGCGGGCGGCAGGGCGTAGAGCTTGGCGCACTCCAGCAGGCCCGCGGTGTCCCGTACGGAGGCCTCGGCCTGACGGGCCCAGGCGTCGAGGGCGTCGGCGTCGTCGCGGGAGAGCTGGGCGGTGCGGGCGAGGGCCCCGACCACCCCTTTGCCCAGCGCCTTCTCCAGGGCGGGCAGACCCTCGTGGCGCAGCCGCGAGCGGGTGTAGGCCGGGTCGGCGTTGTGCGGGTCGTCCCAGACGGGCAGCGACTGGGCCATGCAGGCCTTGCGCGCGGTCTGCCGGTCGAGGTGCAGGAACGGGCGCCGGTAACGGCCGCCGGCCCCCGAGACCTCGGCCATTCCGGACAGGGAGCGGATGCCCGAGCCACGGGCGAGGCCCAGCAGGACCGTCTCCGCCTGGTCGTCGCGCGTGTGTCCGAGGAGGATCGCGGCGGCGCCGTGGCGCTCGGCGGCGGCGTCCAGGGCGGCGTACCGGGCGTCGCGGGCGGCGGCCTCGGGGCCGCCGTCGCGGCCCACGGTCACGGCGAGGGACTCGACGGGCGCCATGCCCAGCTCGACGAGGCGCGCGACCACTTCGTCGGCGCGCAGATCGGAGCCGGTCTGCAGGCCGTGGTCCACGGTGATGCCACCGGCGCGGATGCCGAGTTTGGGGGCTTCGAAGGCGAGCGCGGAGGCGAGCGCCATGGAGTCGGCTCCGCCGGAGCAGGCCACGAGAACGAGCGGGCCGAGCGGGGCGTACGGGGTGGGCGCGCCGAGGGGGCGCGTGTGGTCGGTGAGGATGTCGTGGAGTACGCGGCGGACCGCCAGGCGTATCGCCGCGACCGCAGGATGGGGACCCATGTCCGGTTCCCTTCATGAAGTTTTCGGGGGGTGAGCCCGAGTTTCGGTCACTCAGAGTGTGTAGATGGTGACAGAAACAGGCCGTTCCCCGAGCATTGCACGCCTACGCATGGCCCACGGTCCCTCGGACGGGTGATTGGAGGGGCGTTCCCCTGCCGTCGGCCGGTTTCGTCTCACGGCCTTGCCGTAGGGTTCACGACTCCGCCTTGCGGTGCACCCGCGCGACCCAGTCCGCCGGTTTGGCGATCTCCGTCTTGGTCGGCAGCGTGTTCGGGGAAGTCCACACACGGTTGAACCCGTCCATGCCCACCTGCTCGACGACCGCGCGCACGAACCGTTCGCCGTCCCTGTACTGCTTCAGTTTGGCGTCCAGACCCAGCAGCTTGCGCAGGGCGAGGTCCAGGCGGGAGGCGCCCTTGGCCCGGCGCTGCTGGAACTTCTCGCGGATCTCCCCGACGGAGGCGACCACTTCCGGGCCCACGCCGTCCATGACGAAGTCCGCGTGCCCCTCCAGGAGCGACATCACGGCCGTCAGCCGGGCCAGGATCTCCCGCTGGGCGGGCGTCTGCACGATCTCGACCAGCGAGCGGCCCTCGTCGTCCTCCTCGCCCTCGGGACGCCCGCCCGCGAGGGACTGCGCCGCCTCCCTGATGCGCTCCAGGACCGTCATGGGGTCGACCTCGGTCTCCGCCAAGAACGACTGGATTTCGCCCTCCAGGTGGTCCCGCAGCCAGGGCACGGCCGAGAACTGGGTGCGGTGGGTCTCCTCGTGCAGACAGACCCACAGGCGGAAGTCGTGGGGATCCACGTCGAGTTCGCGCTCCACGTGGACGATGTTCGGCGCGACCAGGAGGAGCCTGCCGCCGCCGTTCTCACCGGCGGGCAGTTCGCGGGTCGCGGGGGCGAAGGTCTCGTACTGGCCGAGGACGCGCGACGACAGGAACGACAGCAGCATGCCCAGTTCGACGCCGGTCACCTTGCCGCCGACGGCGCCGAGGACGGCTCCGCCCGGACCGTTCCCCCGGCGCTCCTGCATCTTGTCCAGCAGGGGCTTGAGGACCTCGCGGAACCCGGCGACGTTCGCCCGGACCCAGCCGGGGCGGTCGACCACGAGCACGGGGGTGTCGTGGATGTCCTCCGTGCCCATCCGCGTGAAGCCGCGGACGTGCGCCTCGGAGGCCTTGGCGTGCCGGCGCAGCTCCGCGACGACCTCCCGGGCCTCGTCGCGGCTCACGTCGGGGCCGGGCCGCACGAGCCGTGTCGCGGTCGCCACCGCGAGGTTCCAGTCGACCATCCCAGCAGATGCGGCACCACCGATGCTCGTCATGCGTCAACCGTACGTGAGGGGGTCCGCCCGCGGTGAGGGGTAAGGCGCCGGATGAGCCCTCCGGCCGGGGCTGACGGGGCTCGTGCGACAGCCGGGGCGCAGGGCTCCTCGGCGCGTCCGGCGGCGGGGCCCGGTCCGCGCCCGCCCGGACTCCGAACGGCCCGGTTCCGTCCGGTCCGGGCCCGTCCGGTCCGGCCGTCCACGACGGGCGGACGGAGGGTCGCCGCATCCGGGCGGTCCGAGGGCCCGGGGGCGTGCGGGCCGTGCCGACAGCGCGGGAACGTCCGGGCGGTGACGACGGCACCGGATCGTCCGGACCGTCACGACGGCCCGGAAGCGTCCGAGCCGCGCCGGTGGCGGGGGCGCGCGTCCGCCGGGCCCGGCTCCCGCCGTGGGGCACCGTCCCTCAGTGCCCGCCCGATCCTGACGACACCGGCCGGCCGCAGCCGCAGCCCGCCAGCGCCGAGGCCGCGCCGTCCAGGGCCGACTGGGCGGCCATCGGGTCGGACGTGCCGGAGGCCAGGAAGGCGAAGGCCAGCAGCCGTCCGTCCGCGTCGACGACCGTGCCCGCGAGGGTGTTCACCCCGGTCAGGGTGCCGGTCTTGGCGCGTACGACGCCGGGGCCCGCGGAGTCGCCGCTGTAGCGGTCGGTGAGGGTGCCCGTGAAGCCCGCGACCGGCAGACCGGTCAGGACCGGGCGGAGTTCGGGGCGGGCGGGATCGCCGGCCTTCACCAGGAGCGCGGTGAGCAGGTCGGCCGTCAGCCGGTCGTCGCGGTTCAGGCCGCTGCCGTCCGTGAAGTGCGCCCCGGCCAGCGGGAGTCCGAGCTTGCGCAGCTGCGCGTCGATCGCCGCGGCGCCGCCCCCGAAGCTCGCCTTCCGTCCCGTGGCGACGGCGACCTGGCGCGCCATGGCCTCCGCGATGTCGTTGTCACTGTTCGTCAGCATCCGCTCCACCAGGGCCGACAGGGGCGGCGAGGAGACCGAGGCGAGGGCCTGCGCGCCACCGGTCGCCTTCGACGGTCCGGGGGAGGAGGCGTCGATGCCCTTGGCCCGCAGCAGGTCCGCGAAGGTGGCGGCGGCGTCACCCGCGGGGTCCGCGGTGCGGTCGGCCGGGCCGCTGGTGGAGGCGTCGGTGCGGCCCTCGTCGGCCGTCAGGGCGCTGACCGGTGCGAGGTTGGGGTTGGGCCCGATGGGGTGCACGGCGGGACCGGAGTAGAGCGAGGTGTCGTACGAGAGCGTCACCTCGTCCAGGTGGCGGGCCTTCAGCGCCTTCGCCGTGCCGTCGGCGAGGGTGCGCAGGCTCGCCCATTCCCCGGCGTCCTTGCGGGCGGTCAGTGTCGGGTCGCCGGCGCCGACGAGGACGACCTCCTTGGTGCCGGGTTCCAGCACCGTGCGGGTGGTGAGCCGGTGGTCGGCGCCCGCGGCGGAGAGCACGGCGACCGCGGTGGCGATCTTGGTGGTGGAAGCGGGGGTCTGCGCCCCGCCGGCGTCCTTGCCGTAGAGCCGCCCGCCGGTCGCCACGTCGACGACCACGGCCGTGCGCCGGGTGCCGAGCGAGGGCACGCCCAGGAGCCGGTCGAGGGTGGCCGCGAGGGCCTTGCCGTCGGGTGCGGGCGCCGCGGACGTGGCGCTGCCGAGGCCGGTGAGGACGGACGCGGCGCTCGGCGCGGGCCGCGGCGACACCGCGGACGTACCGGCGTCCCGCCCGTGATCTGCGCCACCCTCCCGGTCCCGCGATGCGGCCCAGTCACGCTCGGCCGTACGCTGACCGGTGGAGTCCCAGGGACCGGCCACGGTCACCGCCCCGACCGCGAGCGCCAGACCCGCGGTGGCGGCCAAGGCCGTGAGCTGGGGGGTCGTGATCCTCCCGGAGCGCGGCCGCACGGCTCGAGCGACCCGCACCAGCTGCGGCCGAACGGACTGCGCAGCCCGCCTCACCGGCGGTCGCGCCGCCCGCGCGACCCGCGTCACGCGCGGCTGAACGGCCCGCGCGACCCGCAGCACATGCGGTCTCGCGGCCCGCCAGGCCCTCAGCTCAGGCACGACCACCAGCCCCTTTCGCGATCACCCACCTGCGTGAGGGACACTTAATCACCAGAACTATGTGTTGATCATGGAGGAGCCACCGGTGGAGTTCGACGTCACGATCGAGATTCCGAAGGGTTCGCGGAACAAGTACGAGGTGGACCACGAGACCGGTCGGATCCGCCTGGACCGTCGACTCTTCACCTCGACCAGCTACCCGGCCGACTACGGCTTCGTCGAGAACACCCTCGGCGAGGACGGCGACCCGCTGGACGCGCTGGTCATCCTGGACGAGCCGACCTTCCCGGGCTGCCTCATCCAGTGCCGCACGATCGGCATGTTCCGCATGACGGACGAGGCCGGCGGCGACGACAAGCTGCTGTGCGTCCCGGCGCACGACCCGCGCGTGGAGCACCTGCGCGACATCCACCACGTGTCGGAGTTCGACCGCCTGGAGATCCAGCACTTCTTCGAGGTCTACAAGGACCTGGAGCCCGGCAAGTCCGTCGAGGGCGCCAACTGGGTGGGCCGCACGGAGGCCGAGGCCGAGATCGAGCGCTCCTACAAGCGGTTCAAGGAGCAGGGCGGTCACTGATCCCTCCTGAGACCACCGGGCCGCGCCACCCCTGCCGGGGTGGCGCGGCCCGTTCGTGTATCAGTGCGCATACTGGGGCGTACTGGACCTGAGCAGTCGGGAGCAGTGGGTGACGGACGCGGAGGACCGCAAACCGCAGTCGGACGAGGCGAGGAGCGCCTTCGTCCAGCCGGACGGCGTGGCGCAGGCCGGCGAGGGCGAGTCGGGGACCACGTCGGAGTTCGCGATCCCCAAGGGGCTGGTGCCCCCGGAGCCGGCCGGCACCGATGCCGAGGGGTCCGCCTTCAGCACGCCGCGCACCTACAGCGCGCGGCACGCCCCGCCGGCCTTCACCCCGGCGACCGGCGTCCCCGTGGTCAGTCTGACCAAGGACGTGCCCTGGCAGGACCGGATGCGCACGATGCTGCGCATGCCCGTGGCCGAGCGCCCGGCGCCCGAGCTCGTGCACAAGGAGGACGACACGGGGCCCGCCGTGCCGCGCGTGCTCGACCTGACGCTGCGCATCGGCGAGCTGCTGCTCGCGGGCGGCGAGGGCGCCGAGGACGTGGAGGCGGCCATGTTCGCCGTCTGCCGCTCCTACGGCCTCGACCGCTGCGAGCCGAACGTCACGTTCACCCTGCTGTCGATCTCGCACCAGCCGTCCCTGGTGGACGACCCGGTGACGGCTTCGCGCACGGTCCGGCGCCGGGGCACCGACTACACCCGCCTGGCGGCCGTCTACCGGCTCGTCGACGACCTGAGCGACCCCGAGACCGGCATCTCCCTGGAGGACGCCTACCGGCGGCTCGCCGAGATGCGGCGCAACCGGCACCCGTATCCCGGCTGGGTGCTGACCGGCTCCAGCGGGCTGCTCGCGGGCGCGGCCTCGGTGCTCGTCGGCGGTGACGCCGTGGTGTTCGTCGCGGCGGCGCTGGGCGCGATGCTCGGCGACCGGCTCGCGTGGCTGTGCGCCGGACGCGGACTGCCGGAGTTCTACCAGTTCACGGTGGCCGCGATGCCGCCGGCCGCGATCGGGGTCGCGCTGCAGCTCGCGCACGTCGACGTGAAGGCGTCCGCGGTGATCACCGGTGGGCTCTTCGCGCTGCTGCCGGGACGGGCGCTCGTCGCCGGTGTGCAGGACGGGCTGACCGGCTTCTACATCACCGCGTCCGCGCGGCTGCTGGAGGTCATGTACCTCTTCGTCGGCATCGTCGTCGGGGTCCTGGTGGTCCTGTACTTCGGCGTGAAGTTCGACGCCCAGCTCAACCCCGACCAGGCGCTGAGCATCTCCGAGCGCCCGCTGGTGCAGATCGCCGCGTCCATGCTGCTGTCGCTGACCTTCGCGGTGCTGCTCCAGCAGGAACGGTCCACCGTCCTCGCGGTGACCCTCAACGGCGGGGTGGCCTGGTCGGTGTACGGGGCGATGCACTACCCGGGCGGCATCTCACCGGTCGCCTCGACGGCCGTCGCGGCGGGCCTGGTGGGCCTCTTCGGGCAGCTGCTGTCCCGCTACCGCTTCGCCTCCGCGCTGCCGTACACGACCGCCGCGATCGGGCCCCTGCTGCCGGGTTCGGCCACCTACTTCGGGCTGCTGTCCATCGCCCAGAACAACGTCGACAAGGGGCTGGTGTCCCTCACCAAGGCCGCCGCGCTCGCGATGGCCATCGCGATCGGGGTGAACCTCGGGTCGGAGATCTCGCGCCTCTTCCTGCGGCTGCCCGGCGGCTCCGCCGCGGGGCGGCGCGCCGCCAAGCGGACCAGGGGCTTCTGAGACGGGCCGCGCCCCTCGGGGGCGCGGCCCGCCGGGTTCAGCCGCGGGGGCGGCTCTGGCGATACGGGTCCTGCTGCGCGTCGTACGGCTGCTGGGGGTAACCCTGCGGGTACTGCTGGGGCGGGTGGGCCTGACCCTGGCCGTCCTCGCCGCCGTGCTGTCCGTGGTCCGGCGCGCCGTGGCCCTGGTGGTTCTGGCCGTGCCCCTGGTGGTAGCCCTGGTCCTGGCCACCGTAGGGCTGCTGCGGCTGCGGCGGCTGCTGGTACCCCTGGCCCTGGGAGTACGGGGCCTGCTGCTGCGGATACCCCTGGCCGTACGGGTCCTGCGGGTGGCTGCCCGGCTGCCGGCTGCCCTGCCGGTACTGGTCCTGCCCGTACTGATCCTGCCCGTACCGGTCCTGCCCGTACTGAACCTGCTCGTGCCGGTCCTGCCCGTACTGGTCCTGCTGGTACGCGCCCGGCTGGTACGCACCCTGCTGGTAGGGGTCCTGGTGGTACGGGTCCTGGCCCTGCTGCGGCTGGTGCATGCGCAGCGGGCGCGTGGCGTCGTCCATCACGGGGGCCGTCGGCTGCTGCTGATACGCGGCCGGACCCTGGGGGGCCTCCGGCTCCTGCGGGTTCTTCCGGGCCTTGGAGCGCGCCCGCAGGAACTCGATGGCGATCGGGACCACCGAGACGAGGACGATCAGGATCAGGATCGCCTCGATGTTGTTCTTCACGACGGTGATGTTGCCGAGCCAGGAGCCGAGCAGCGTGACGCCCGCGCCCCACAGGACGCCACCGATGACGTTGAACGTGATGAAGGAGCGGTACCGCATGCCGCTGACGCCCGCGATGATCGGCGTGAACGTCCGCACGATCGGCACGAAGCGGGCCAGGACCAGGGACTTGGGCCCGTACTTCTCGAAGAACTCGTGCGCCTTGACCACGTTCTCCTGCTTGAAGAGGCGGGAGTCCGGGCGGGTGAAGAGCGAGGGGCCGACCTTCTTGCCGAAGAGGTAACCCGCCTGGTCGCCCAGGATCGCCGCGACGCAGATCAGGGCGACGGCACCCCACAGCGGGAAGTCCAGTCTGTTCGACGTGATCAGCAGACCGCAGGTGAACAGCAGCGAGTCGCCCGGCAGGAAGAACCCGATGAGCAGGCCGGACTCCGCGAAGACGATGAGCAGCAGGCCCCAGATGCCGAAGTTCTCCAGGAGCGTGTTCGGATCCAGCCAGCTTGGACCGAGGGCAAACGTCGTCACGGTTCCGGGCTCCTGAGGGGTGAAGGAAGAGGAGGCGTCCTGGTACGGCGGCCAAAACTATCAACGCGTGGTGTCCACGCCAGGTTCCACCGATGCCCCCAGCATGCACTGTGGTCCCCCTGGCACAAAGCCGTGAGCCGCGGGGTACCGGACGATACGGCCGCGGCCGTGCGCCCCGTCGCCCCGCGGCCTCGTTCTCCCGTCCCCCGAAGGACGGCCCCGCTCGGTCCGCCCCGCCGCGCGGGAGCGCCGCCGTCAGCCTCCGTGCCGCGCGGCGTTCGCCGCGATCGCCTCCTTCAGGTGTCCGGCCAGGCCCGGCCGCATGGACTCGTAGAACTCCTTGAACCGCTCGTCGGCCACGTACATCTCGCCGAGACCCCGGTGCATCTCGTACGAGCAGGCGTAGAACCACCGGGTGATGTGGAGCCGGTGTTCCTCGGCCATGTCCATGGCGCGCTCGCCGTCCGGGGTCTCACCGGCCTCCATGAGGGCGTCGTAACGCTCGCCCCAGGAGGCCACCTCGGCCTGCATGCGCTTCCAGTCGTCCTTGGTGTAGCGGGCGGCGCGGCGCTGCGACTCGGCGTACGCCTCGGTGCCTCCCCAGCGCCGCTCGGCCTCCTCGGCGTGTGCCTCGGGGTCCTTGTCCCCGAAGACCTCGAACTTCTCCTCGGGCGTGAGATCGATGCCCATCGTGCGTGCCTCCATGGCGTGTTCCACGGCCGCGGCCATCTTCTGCAGTTTGCCGATCCGGGCGGTCAGCAGGTCGTGCTGCCGGCGCAGATGCGCGCGGGGGTCCGCCTCCGGGTCGTCGAGCAGGGCGGCGACCTCGTCCAGCGGAAAGCCGAGCTCCCGGTAGAACAGGATCTGCTGCAGCCGGTCGAGGTCGGTGTCGCCGTAGCGCCGGTGCCCCGCGTGACTGCGCCCGCCCGGCACGAGCAGGCCGATCTCGTCGTAGTGGTGCAGGGTGCGCACCGTGACCCCGGCGAAACCGGCGACCTGGCCCACCGAATAGCTCACTTCCCGCTCCTTCCTCCGTACGCCCTTCAGCCTGGCCCCTGACGTCACGTGAGGTGCAAGCGCGGATCGGGGGCCGCCCCACTCCGGATGTGCTGTCCGGTTTGCCCGCTTAGGGTGACCGCGTGACCCACGACGCGGCCCGGCAGGCACCCGCCTCCGTCCCGGCGGCCCCCGCGCGGGCGCTGCTGCCGGTGATCGTCCCGGCACTCGTCGTCGGCGTCGCGGCCAGCCTCCTGTACCTGGCGGTGAGCTCGCTCGCGGAGAGACTGCAGGAGGTGCTCTGGAACGGGCTGCCCGCGTCGCTGGGGATCGGCCGGTACTCCGTCCTCTGGATGCTCGTCGTCCTCACCTCGACCGGTGTCCTGGTCGGACTGGTGGTGTGGAAGGCCCCGGGCCACGCGGGCCCCGACCCGGCGACCATCGGTCTCTCGGCGCCCCCGATGCGGCTCGCCCTGCTGCCGGGCCTGCTGGTGGCGACCGCCCTGATGCTGGCCGGCGGTCCGAGTCTGGGGCCGGAGAACCCGATCATCGCCACCAACGTGGCGCTGGCGTTCTGCCTCGGCCGCAGACTCGCGCCCCGGCTGCCCGGCGGTCTGTGGGCGGAACTGGCCGAGGCGGCGACGATCGGCGCGCTGTTCGGGACGCCGGTCGCGGCGGCGCTGGTCATCTCCGAGGCGCTCGCCGGACAGCCGCTGGAGGGCAGGTTGTGGGACCACCTGTTCGGGCCGCTGACGGCCGCCGCGACGGGTGCCACGACGACCGCCCTGGTGTCCCGTCCGGCCTTCGACCTCCGGCTGCCCCCGCTCGGGCCGCTCAGCGGGAGCCACGTCCTGGTCGCGCTCGTGATCGCCTCCGCGGCCGCGCTGCTCGGCATGGCGGCGGTCTACGCCTTCCCGTACGTCCACGGCGCCTTCTCCCGACTCGGGCACCCCATGCTGGCGCTCCCGCTCGGCGGGCTCGTCCTCGGCCTGCTGGGCGCTCTGGGAGGGCATCTGACGCTCTTCAAGGGGCTGGACGAGGTCGCCGAGCTGGCGAAGAACCCCGAGGGCTGGTCGGCCGGACAGTTCGCCACGATGACGGTGGTCAAGCTCGCCGCGCTGCTGGTCGCCGCGTCCTGCGGCTTCCGGGGCGGGCGGATCTTCCCGGCCGTCTTCATCGGCTCCGCCTTCGGCCTGTTCGCCCACGCGCTCGTCCCGGCGGTCCCGCCCGCTCTCGGCGTGTCCGCGGGCGTGCTGGGCATGCTCCTCGCGGTCACCCGGCAGGGCTGGCTGAGCCTGTTCACGGCGGCCGTCCTGGTCGCCTCCCCCACGATCCTCGCGCTGCTCTGCATCGCGAGCCTGCCGGCCTGGCTCCTGGTGACCGGCAGACCGCAGATGCAGCTCCACCAGGACGGAACCGCCGTTCGCTGACCCACCGACCCCGGCCCCACGGCCCCGCCCGGACCCGCCCACCGACCCTCCGACCCTCCGACCCTCCGACGCGATGGGAGAGCACATGCCGCTCCACCGAGGTCCCGAGAAGCCCGACGAGCGACCGATGTCCGTCAACCCCTTCTTCGGTGACGCGAATCCGCTCGGTGACATGACCGAGGCCCCGCCCAAGCACCGGCTCCCGGACCGGCCGCTGACCCCCACGATCGCCTACCAGCTGGTCCACGACGAACTGATGCTGGACGGCAACGCGCGGCTGAACCTCGCCACCTTCGTCACCACCTGGATGGAGCCCCAGGCCGGGGTGCTGATGGGGGAGTGCCTCGACAAGAACATGATCGACAAGGACGAGTACCCGCGCACCGCCGAGCTGGAACGGCGCTGCGTGGCGATGCTCGCGGACCTGTGGAACGCGCCCGATCCCGGGGCCGCCGTGGGCTGTTCCACGACCGGTTCCAGCGAGGCGTGCATGCTCGCGGGGATGGCGCTGAAGCGGCGCTGGTCGAAGCGGAACGCGGACCGCTACCCGGGGGCCCGGCCCAACCTCGTCATGGGGATCAACGTCCAGGTCTGCTGGGAGAAGTTCTGCAACTTCTGGGAGGTCGAGGCGCGTCAGGTGCCCATGGAGGGCGACCGGTTCCACCTCGACCCGCAGGCCGCGGCCGAGCTGTGCGACGAGAACACCATCGGGGTGGTGGGAATCCTCGGCTCCACCTTCGACGGGTCCTACGAGCCGATCGCCGACCTCTGCGCGGCGCTCGACCGGCTCCAGGAACGGACGGGCCTGGACATCCCGGTCCACGTGGACGGCGCGTCCGGCGGCATGATCGCCCCCTTCCTCGACCCGGACCTGGTCTGGGACTTCCGGCTGCCGCGGGTCTCGTCGATCAACACCTCGGGGCACAAGTACGGGCTCGTCTACCCGGGTGTCGGCTGGGCGCTGTGGCGGTCACCGGCGGAGCTGCCGGAGGAGCTCGTCTTCCGGGTCAACTACCTGGGTGGCGACATGCCGACCTTCGCGCTCAACTTCTCCCGGCCCGGCGCGCAGGTCGTGGCGCAGTACTACACCTTCCTGCGGCTGGGCCGGGAGGGCTTCCGGGCCGTCCAGCAGACGACCCGGGACCTGGCCCGCGGGCTCGCCGGACGGATCGAGGCGCTGGAGGACTTCCGTCTGATCACCCGGGGCGACCAGCTGCCGGTGTTCGCCTTCACGACGGCGCCCCACGTCACCGCGTACGACGTCTTCGACGTGTCCCGGCGGATGCGGGAGCACGGCTGGCTGGTGCCCGCGTACACCTTCCCGGCGAACCGGGAGGACCTGTCCGTGCTGCGGGTCGTCTGCCGCAACGGGTTCTCGGCCGACCTCGCCGACCTCTTCATGGAGGACCTGACCCGGCTGGTGCCCCAGCTGCGCCGCCAGCCGCACCCGTGGACCCAGGACAGGCAGCGGGCCACGGGCTTCCACCACTGAGCGGCCAGGACCCCCGTACCCCCGCCGGAGGACGCCGGAGGACGCCGGCGGGGGCCCAGGAGGCGGTCCAGGGGGCGCTACGTGCGGTCCGAGGGGTGCGCCACCCCCGTCGCGTACGGGTTCTCCTCCCCGTCCGCCAGCACCCCGACGAAGGGCGCCCCCTCCCCCGCGAACGTGTACGCCCCGCCCTCGATCCGCTCGACGAGCCCCCGCGTCCACTCCGCTCCGCAGTCCGCCGAGTGGACCCAGAAGTTCATGATCTCGCCGATGTGCCCGAGCTGCCCGGGACCGCCCTCCGGGGTGTAGTACCCGGTGACGGACGCCCGCCACTCCTCGATGGCACGCACCCGCTCCCGCAGCAGCCCGAGGACCTCCGCCCGGCCGAGGTCGACCATGAGGCCGAGCGCGGCCGAGAGGACGTCGGGCTTCTGGTCGCGGGCGGTCAACGACCGGCGCAGCAGAGCCAGGTACTCCTCCGTGCCCGTGTCCGTGATCTCGTACTCGGTGCGCGGAGGCCCGCCCGCGGTGGACGGCGCGGTCTCGTGGGCGCGCAGCAGGCCCTGCTTCGCCATCTGCTTGAGCGCGTGGTAGATCGAACCGGGCTTGGCGTTCGACCACTCGTGCGCGCCCCAGTACTCGAGGTCGTTGCGCACCTGGTACCCGTGGGCCCGCCCGTGCTGGCGCACGGCCCCCAGCACCAGCAGACGGATCGTTGACATGGGCCCAAGGTTATGGCCGGCCGCCCGGACCGCCGGTCAGCGGGCCGCCTGCTCCCGCGCCTCCCGTTCCCGCGCCACCAGACCGAACGCGGTCGCCCCGTCCAGGGACTCGCGGATGATGTCGGCGTGGCCGGCGTGCCGGGCCGTCTCCGAGATCAGCCGCAGCAGCACCCAGCGCATCGACACCCGCTCGTCCGGCGGGAACCAGGGCGCGTCCGGCAGCGGAAAGGTGTCGTCGAGGCTCGGCACCGAGCGGATGAACGCCTCCGTGCCGGCCGCGACCTTCTCCCACAGCGCGAGCTGCTGCTCCACGGTCTCGTCGCCGACGAGCACGAAGCACTCGTGCCAGTTGGACTCGTCCCGCTCCACCGCGGGCGGCTCCTGCCCGGCGCGGGCGATCCAGCTCTGCTCGACCTCGCAGACGTGCTTGAGCAGGCCCGCCAGGGACAGTTCGCTCGCGCTCGGGCGGCTCGTGGCCTGCTCCGTCGTCAGACCGGTCAGCGCGCGGCGGATGCCGCCGCGCTCGCCCTCCAGGAAGGAGAGCAGCGCTCCGCGCTCGTCACCGGGGGTCTCGGCCGAAACGTGCGTCACCATGGTCCGCCGCCTTTCATCGGGTCGTCCTGTCTGACACCGACGAAGCTACGGGCCCTTGCGGTCAGCTTCTGTCCGCAAGGGCCCGGCGTGACCTGGCGATTCCCGGCGCCGTGTCCGCGCGTGCGGCGAGGGCCCCGCCCGCCTCCCGGCCGGACGAGACCCTCGCCCCGCGTTCTAGAACGGGAAGAAGCTCCGCCCGTGCTGCACCGAGATCCACTTCTGGGTGGTGAACGCCTCGACCGTCGCCTCGCCGTTGAGGCGGCCGATGCCCGAGTGCTTCTCGCCGCCGAAGGCGACCGGCGGCTCGTCGTGCACGGTGCCGTCGTTGACGTGGAACATGCCGGTGTCGATCTGCTTGGCGAACGACACCCCGCGCTCCACGTCGGCGGTGTGGACGGCGCCGCTGAGCCCGTAGGGGGTGTCGTTGACGAGGCGTACGGCCTCCTCCTCGCCGTCGAAGAGGACGAGGAGCGCGACCGGGCCGAAGATCTCCTGCCGGAGGATGCCGGAGTCGGCGGGCAGGTCCGTCAGGACGGTGGGCTCGACCAGGTTGTCGGTGGTGGCGCCGTGGACGAGGGCGGTGGCGCCCTCGGCGATCGCCTGGTCCACGGCGGCCGTGATCGCGTCCGCCTGGGAGGAGTTGATGACCGGGCCGATGATCGTCCGCGGGTCGCTCGGGTCGCCCACCTTCAGCGTCCTGACCTTGGCGACGAACTTCTCGGTGAACTCGTCCGCGACCGAGCGGTCCACCAGGACGCGGTTGGCGGCCATGCAGACCTGGCCCTGGTGGACGTACCGGCTGAAGACGGCCGCGTCCACGGCGTAGTCGATGTCGGCGTCGTCCAGGACCACCAGCGCGCTGTTCCCGCCGAGTTCGAGGACCGCGCTCTTGAAGTGCGAGGCGCAGACGGTGGCGACGTGCCGGCCGACCTTGTCGGAACCGGTGAAGGAGATGACCTTCGGCACGGGGTGCTCGATGAAGGCGTCGCCGATCTCCGCGATGTCGGTGATCACGACGTTGAGCAGGCCGCCGGGGAGGCCCGCGTCCTCGAAGATCTTCGCGACGAGCGAGCCGCCGACGATCGGGGTGTTCTGGTGCGGCTTCAGGACCACGCCGTTGCCCAGCGCCAGGGCCGGCGCGACGGACTTCAGGGAGAGCAGGAAGGGGAAGTTGAAGGGGCTGATCACGCCGACGACACCGACGGGCACCCGGTAGACGCGGTTCTCCTTGCCGTCGATCGGCGAGGGCAGGATCCGGCCCTCGGGCCGCAGCGCCAGCTGGATCGACTCGCGCAGGAACTCCTTGGCGAGATGGAGCTCGAACCCGGCCTTGAGGTGGGTGCCGCCCAGCTCGGCGACGATGACCTCGGTGATCTCCGCCTCGCGCTCCTCGACGAGACGCAGGGCCTTCTCGAAGACGGCGCGGCGGGCGTACGGGTTGACCGCGGCCCACTCCTTCTGGGCACGCTCGGCCGCGCGGTAGGCCTCGTCGACCTCGTCCACCGTGGCTATGGTGATCGACGCCAGCTTCTCACCGTCGTACGGGTTGAAGTCGATGATGTCCCAGGATCCGGTGCCCGGGCGCCACTCCCCGCCGATGTACTGCCGGGCCAGGTCGGTGAAGTAGGACGACATGTGCTCCCTCGATCCCCTTGCTGCCGAGGCAGACATTTCGAGTCTGAGTCAGCAGACATCCGATCAACGTCTGATCAGACGTCATCGTACTTGTGACCAAAGGGAGTTGGAGTGCACCTCGGGACAGTCCGTGCAGACTTCCCGGGGAGGCCGGGGAAGCGTCCGGCGGGCGCCGGCCCGGGGGGTCAGGACAGCTGCAGCAGTCCGCGCAGCAGATCCCGGCTCTCGGACGGTCCGGGGCTGTCCTGCTGCAGCTGCTTCAGCGCGCTCTCGTACTGGGTGACGTCCTCGCGTTTGTCCAGGTAGAGCGCGCTGGTGAGCTGCTCCAGGTAGACGACGTCCGAGAGGTCGGACTCGGGGAAGCTCAGGATCGTGAAGGAGCCGCTCTCGCCGGAGTGGCCGCCGAAGCTGAACGGCATGACCTGGAGGCGCACGTTCGGGCGCTCCGACACGTCGATCAGATGCTGGAGCTGCTCCCGCATCACCTCACGGTCCCCGTAGGGGCGGCGCAGCGCGGCCTCGTCGAGGACGATGTGGAACTCGGGGGCCTTCTCGGAGACGAGGTACTTCTGCCGCTCCAGGCGCAGCGCCACCCGTCGCTCCACGTCGGCCGCGCTCGCGCCCTTCATCCCGCGGGAGACGACCGCGTGGGCGTAGGCCTCGGTCTGCAACAGGCCGTGCACGAACTGGACTTCGTAGGACCGGATCAGATGCGCCGCGCCCTCCAGGCCCACATAGGTCGGGAACCAGCTGGGCAGCACGTCCGAGTAACTGTGCCACCAGCCCGCGACGTTGGCCTCCTTGGCCAGGGAGACCAGGGACGTGCGCTCGGCCTCGTCCGTGATGCCGTACAGCGTCAGCAGGTCCTCGACGTCGCGCGTCTTGAAGCTCACCCGTCCCAACTCCATGCGGCTGATCTTCGATTCGGAGGCACGGATCGAATAGCCGGCCGCTTCCCTGGTGATTCCGCGCGCCTCCCGCAGGCGCCGCAGATGTGACCCGAGCAGCATGCGCCGCACCACAGAGCCGCTCGACTCACCAGCGCTCACGTTCGTCCGCCTCCCCAACCGTCTTCAGACGCCGAAGTCTGCCACTAAAACACTCCAAGCAGTACTCGTTCGATTACAGAAACGGGAAGCTTGCGAAGCCCTCGCGCAGCGACGGATCACGCGGGGGCCAACAAGAGGGAAGAAGGTGACAGAAGAAGTCACCGGAAAGGGGGGCAAGACTCTTCAATCCCGGCGCGTGCACGTGCATCTGCCCTTGCATCTGCTGTACGCATTCGGAACCATGGTCCCCGCGCCACCGCTGCATCGCAACGACCGCGAACACCCGGGAGTGCCTCGCATGGGGACGAATGGATCGACCATGCTCGAGCCCTTACGGCAGGGACTTCCGCCGCTCGATCCCGCGGCCGTGTCCGACGCCGCTTCCTGTGCCCTGCCCGCACGGTACGAAGCGGTGCGCGACGCCCGGCAGTTCACCCGCAGGACCCTGGACCAGTGGGACATCGGCGACCGTTTCGACGACGTCTGCCTGGTCGTCTCCGAGCTCGTCACCAACGCCCTGCGGCACGCACTGCCCTCGGACACGCCCCGCGCGGACGACCAGGGCGCGCCCGTGCGGCTGCACTTGATGCGATGGACCTCACGCCTGGTGTGCGCGGTGCGCGACCCCAGTCACGACAGTCCGGTGGCCGGCGACTCGGACAACTTCTCGGCCGAGTCGGGACGGGGTCTGTTCCTGGTCGACTCGTTCGCCGACAGCTGGGGCTGGCACCCGCTCGCGGGCACCCTCAGCGGCAAGGTCGTCTGGGCGCTGTTCCGGCTCCCGCCGCACGGCCCCGCGCCGGCTCCGGCCGAATGAAGAACCGCGGCGCTTCTCGGCGCCGCGGTTCTACGCGCGTCACGCTATGCGACGTGACGGCTGCGCCGCGTTCACGGAGCGGATGCCCGCCGTCCGTCCGCCGCCACCCCGGGCTCAGCCCGCGATCAGGTGGTCGAACTCGCCGTCCTTGACACCCAGGAGCATCGCCTCGATCTCGGCGCGGGTGTAGACGAGCGCCGGCCCGTCGGGGAACCGCGAATTCCGCATCGCCACGTCACCCCCCGGCAGCCTCGCGAACTCCACGCAGGATCCCTGCGAGTTGCTGTGCCTGCTCTTCTGCCAGGCCACCCCGGTCAGCTCGGTCGCCGCCATGCCGTTGTACACAACATCCACGTCGCACACGTCGTGGTCCACAGGTCGCTCCCCGGTCGTGCAGTGGCCGATGTGGCCATTGATGCAGTGGCCAACTGCCCCGGATCATAGCTCTGTTCATGTGCAGATGCATGAGCAGATGCACGTGCACGGGGGGTGGTCCCACGGTTACAGCTTTTACCGGCCTTTGACTACTGCCTGCTGCGCGCTTGACTACGGCCTGCTGCCCGGCGGACCGTCACCGGCCCGCCGTCTTCCCCGGGAAGCGCCCGACACGCGCCTCCCGGCCCCCGTGCATGCTCGTCCGCCCCGGTATCCGTAAGGGTTCGTCCGGGTCGAATCCCTGTGTATGAGGAACAGACGCACGGCGGGCCCTTCGAGTTTCAACGTTCGGCTTCAACGTCCGGTTCTCAACCTCCGGCCCGGGAACCGGGCGGTGGCCGGTACGGCGGTGCGGCGCCGGCGGCCGGGCCTCCACGTTCCCGCTCGCACACACCACCATCCCCTACCGCCCCTGACGTCACACGGCCGCCCCCGGTGTCGCGCGCCCTCCCGCCACCGTGGAGGAGCCCGCGCGGCAGGTCGGCGGCCTCCCGGCCGGGTCGGCCCGGCCCGTTCGTCGTACGCGACCTTGCCGCGGTCCCGCACGTCGGGGCGGGGTGCGGCCGGGCCCGCACGTCCGAAGCCGCGGCGCAGGGGCCGGATCTCCGGTGCGGGATCGCGGTCGCGCCGGGGCACTTCCCGGCCATCGGCTCCGCCGGATCCGGGGGCGCACCCGACAGCACCGCGGACCCCGCCGTCGCGAACACCGCGAACACCGGGCATCCGCCGCGGACACCGGAAGCCGCCTCCTCTCCCCCCCAGCCGACACGCGCGGACCGCGGGCGACCACCCGGGGGTGAAGGCAGGGAAGGGCGGGTGCGCACCGGAGGACGGAGAGGGGGCCCGGGGGGTGGGGTCGGCGCCGGGGCCGGGGTCGGCGCCGGGGCCGGGGTCGGCGCCGGGGTCGGGGTCGGCCCGGGGGCCGGGGTCGGAGCCGGGGTAGGGGTCGGAGCCGGGGTAGGGGTCGAGGTCGGGGCCAGGGCCGGGCCTAGAACCGGGCCCCGAGCAGGCGCCGAAGCCGGGGTTTGGGCTGCGGCCGAAGCCGGCGCCAGGATCTGGGCCGGAGCGGGGCCGGGGCCTGGTTCTGGCCCGGACGGGGGCCGGGCCGGAACCAGGGCCGGGACCCGAGCCGAGACCGGAACCCGGGCCAGGGCCGGGACTCCGGCCAGGGCCGGGACCGGGTCTGGCCTGGAGCCGAAGCCGAAGCCGAAGCCGGAGCCGAAGCTCGGGACCGGAGCCGAAGCCGAAGCCCAAGGCCTGGGCCGGGGCCGAGGCCCGGGCGCGGGGCGGAGGCGAGGCCGGTCGTGCCCCGCGGGGCATCCGCATGACGCGCCCGAGGCACCCCCGCACGCTCCTGGTAGCTTGCTGCGGTCGTTCCGGCGACCCCAGCGACACCACCACCCTTGGGGGTTTCAGTGACATCGGCGACTTCGGCGATCCTCCCGCGTCGGCGGGTTCGGACCGCGGCCACCGCCATGCTCGTGGTCGCGGGTCTGGCGGGCGCGCTCACACTGACCGGCTGCAGCGGCGGCGACTCCGGCTCCGCCCCGCCCGGTGCGGACTCCACCGGGACCACCGCGTCCTCCGGCGGGTCCGGGACCGGCGGCACCGGGAGCACGTCGCCCTCCGCGAGCAGCGGCCTGGAGGGCAGCTGGCTGGCGACCACGGGCGGCAAGGCGGTGGCGCTGGTGATCACCGGGAAGCAGGCCGGGCTCTTCGCGACCGGCGGCACCGTGTGCAGCGGTACGGCCGGGGAGGAGGCGGGCATGCGGATGATCCACCTCACCTGCACGGACGGGAACAAGCAGCGCACCACGGGCATGGTGGACTCCGTCAACGGCGCGACGCTCAAGGTCACCTGGTCGGGCGGTCTCGGCAAGGAGTCCTTCACCAAGGCCCAGGGCGGCAAGCTGCCTTCGGGGCTGCCGACGGCGAGCCTCGGGTCCTGACGGCCGGCCGTCCCGCCCGGCCGCCCCCGTACGGGCTCTGCCTGCGGACACGGCCCCGGCCCCGCCCCGTGCCGCGGCCGCGGACCGGACGCCCGCCGGTCCGCGCCTCTCGACGTCCCGGTGATTCCCCGGCCGGCGGCCGCCCGGACGACGCGCCGGAGCGGGGGGTCGCGCGACACTCACCCTCCGGTCTGCGTGATGATCGGTGTGCACCGTCACGAACCCAGGGGGAAACCCATGCGCGTCCTTCCGATCGCCGTCCTCACCGCCGCGGCGGCCCTCACGCTGTCCGCCTGCGACAGCGGTGGTGCCGACAAGAAGGATTCCGGCGGCTCCACGGCGACCGCGGCCTCCTCCGGCGTCTGCGCGATCGACGGGATCGACTTCGAGGTCGGCCCCGCCAACACCGCCCCCGCGGCCGGGGACACCGGCAACGTGCCCGTCACGCTCACCAACCACGGCGGCACGTGCGCCCTCGAAGGGTTCCCCGGCATCGAGGTGCAGGACAGCGCCAAGGGCACGGAGGTCTTCGCGGACAAGTCGGCGAAGCCGCAGAAGATCACCCTGGCGAAGGACGGCACCGCCTCCTTCACGATCACCTATGTCCGGGGCACCGCGGGCGACGCCAAGAGCCTGGACGCGACCTCACTGAAGATCAGCCTGCCCGGCGCCAAGGACGCCCGGCGCTTCAAGTGGTCGTACGGTCCCCTCGCGGGAAAGACCGGGCCGGACGACCTGAACGCCTCCGTGAGCACCTTCCAGCCGGCCGGCGACTGAGCGACCGGCCGCGCCGTCCGTCACCTCACCGCAGCGGCGGCCGGGCCCTGACCTGGGCCCGGTCGGCCGCCGCGGACCCCTCCTGCCAGCCGGCCGCGTCGTCCACCCCGCGCAGCCGGGTGGTGACGGTGTCCGGGAACATCTGTTCCATGTGGTCGGTGACCGCCACGTCGCGGGCCGCCAGGACGGGCAGCAACTCCCCCTCCGACGACGCCACCTGACCCTCGGCGGCCGTCGCGAGCCGGTCGCCGATCCGATGGGCGTACGCGGCGAGGAACGACTGCCGGAACGTCTTCGTACGCTTCCGTCCGCCGGCCCGCTGCGCCGCTTCCGCCTTCGTCATCGCGGCGGTGGCCTGCACGAGCAGCGAGGTGTAGAGGAGTTCGACCGCCTCCAGGTCGGGTTCGAAGCCGACGACGGTCGAGAAGGCGAGGGACTCGTTCCACACGGCGCGGCAGCGGTTCGCGCCGGCCACCGCGTCGAGCAGGACCGCCTTGGCCGTCTCGTACGGCGGCTCGACACCGATGCGGCAGGCGCCGGGCGCGTCCTTGGCATGGGTCCGGGCGGCGAGCAACGCCTCGTCGATGCTGTGCCGTGCCATCAGCTCCTGCGCCTTGGCGCTCAGGGCCTCCGCCTCCTCCGGGAAGCCGGTCGCCTCGGCCTTGGCGAGCAGGGCCCGGATACGGGTGAGCATCCGGGAGTCCTGCGGCGCGTCCTGCCGGGGCGGATCCAGGTCCAGCGGCTCGATGGCGGGCAGCCGCAGCAGCAGCCGGTACAGCTCCAGGACGGTGGTGGCGTGGGTGAAGCGGTCGGTGCGCGGCGGCTCGGCGTCCGCGGCCAGGCCGTCGAGCTGGGCGGCCCAGCGCGGCCCCCGGGGCGGCGTCCGGTCCTCCCGCAGGATCAGGGCCGACACCAGGCGCACATGGAGGTCGTCCAGGTCGCGCCGCACGATCCGTACGAGGTCGGCCGGCTGCCAGCCGCGGCGCCAGGCGGCGGCCACGAACTCCGCGCCGCGCCGGGCGAGTTCGGTGTCGGACGTGGGGTCGGCGGCGAGCAGCGAGGCGCCCGTGTCGAGGGCCGCGTCGGTGTCGGCGTAGAGGGCGGCCGCGAAGGCGCGCTCCACGGTGCTGGGCGTCGTACTGCTGCTCATCCTCCGATCGTGTCACGCGTGCCGGTGCCACCTCCGGGGCAGGTGCCGCCGGTGCTTCCGTAGCGCGGAAAAAGTATCCACAGCCTGTGGACAACGATCTCCCGGAGCGGCCCGGACGAGACACCGAGGCGATGTCAACTTCGGGTTGACACCCCCGGAGTGTCAACTTAAGGTTGACACATGACGACGAATCCGCTCGGCACCTCATCCGTGCGCCTCGACGACCTCATCGAGGCCATCAAGAAGGTCCACACCGACGCACTCGACCAGCTCCAGGACGCGGTGATCGCCGCGGACCACCTCGGCGACGTGGCCGACCATCTGATCGGGCACTTCGTGGACCAGGCCCGGCGATCGGGCGCCTCCTGGACCGACATCGGCAGGAGCATGGGCGTCACCCGGCAGGCGGCACAGAAGCGGTTCGTGCCGAAGGCCGAGGCGGACCTCGACCCCAACCAGGGCTTCGGCCGCTACACACCGCGCGCCCGGCACGTGGTCATGGCCGCGCACTCCGAGGCCAGGACCGCCGGGAACGCCGAGGGTGTGCCCGAGCACCTGGTCCTCGGCCTGCTCGCCGAACCGGAGGGACTCGCCGCGCTCGCGATCACCGCTCAGGGCGTCACCCCGGAGGCCCTGCGCGAGGCGGCGACCGCGGCGCTCCCGCCGGCCGCCGCCGAGGTCCCGGAACTCGTCCCCTACGGGCCCGCCGCGAAGAAGGTCCTGGAGCTCACGTTCCGCGAGGCCCTCCGCCTCGGTCACAACTACATCGGCACCGAGCACATCCTGCTGGCCCTCCTGGAGCACGAGAACGGGCAGGGCGTGCTCAGCGGCGTCGGCATCACCAAGCAGGCGACGGAGACCCACATCGCCCGCTCGCTGGCGGAGCTCACCAAGGCACCGTGACCGGCCCCTCGCCCGGCCGGCCGTGACCGACCCGGCCGGTCATGACCGGCCGGACCCGCCCCGCCGCGACGGCGCATCCGGCCGCGGCGGCGCGGCGGAGCGGCAGCGTTGTCAGACCCTCCTGCGAGACTCGGCCCCATGAGCGACCGGTGGGCTGTCGGGCCGACCGAGGACGGTGGCGCCGAGCTCGCCCCCCTCGGCCCCGACGGGCTGCCCGCGGGACCGGTGCGCAGGGAGGCCGACCTCGTCGAGGCCGTACGGGCCCGGCCCGACGTGGTCCGGTGGGTCTGGCGGTCCACGGCCGGCGTCCACCCACGCCTGCTCGCCGCCGGAGTGCGCGTCGACCGGTGCTACGACATCGAGGCCGCCGAGAACCTCCTGCTCGGCCACGAGGGCCGGCTCGGCGAACCCCGCTCGGCGGCCGCCGCGCTGGCCAGACTGCGCGGCGGCCCCGTGCCGGCGGACCCCCCGCAGCGCTCGGCCGAGCCCGGCTCGCAGTCCTCCCTCTTCGAACCGCGCCCGGTCCACCTGCCCCTCCAGGACCTCGTCGGGGTGTACGCGGACCAGTGGCGCCGCCACGCCGCCACCACCCACCCCGAGCGCATGCACCTGCTCACCACCGCCGAGTCCGCGGGCATGCTGGTGGCGGCGGAGATGAACGCGACGGGACTGCCGTGGCGCGCGGACGTCCACCGCGAGGTGCTGCGCGAACTGCTCGGCGAGCGGTACGCGGGCGGCGGTGAGCCCCGCCGCCTCGCCGAGCTCACCGACGAGATCTCGGCGGCCTTCGGCAGACGGGTCAGACCCGATCTGCCCGCCGACGTCGTCAAGGCCTTCGCGCAGGCCGGGATCAAGGTCGGCTCCACCCGGCGGTGGGAGCTCGAATCCGTCGACCACCCGGCCGTGGAACCCCTGCTCGCCTACAAGAAGCTGTACCGGATCTGGGTCGCCCACGGCTGGTCCTGGCTGCAGGACTGGGTGCGCGACGGCCGCTTCCGGCCCGAGTACCTGCCGGGCGGCACGGTCACCGGGCGCTGGGTGACCAACGGCGGGGGCGCGCTCCAGATCCCCAAGGTCATCCGCCGGGCCGTCGTCGCCGACCCCGGCTGGCGGCTCGTGGTGGCCGACGCCGACCAGATGGAGCCGCGCGTCCTGGCCGCGATCTCCCGCGACCCGGGCCTGATGGAGGTCGCGGGCCGGGAGGGCGACCTCTACCAGGCGGTGTCGGACCGGGCCTTCGCGGGCGACCGCGCCCAGGCCAAGCTGGCCGTCCTCGGCGCGGTGTACGGGCAGACCTCGGGCGACGGCCTGAAGAACCTGGCCGCACTGCGCCGCCGCTTCCCCAAGGCGGTGGCGTACGTGGACGACGCCGCCCGCGAGGGCGAGGAGGGCCGGCTCGTCCGGACCTGGCTGGGGCGCACCAGCCCCCCGGCCGCCGGCGCCTCCGACCGGACGTCGGAGGAGGCGGGTCTCCCCCAGGACGAGCCCGCCGAGCCGCTCGGCGACCAGGGCTGGGTGCCCGGGTACGCCTCCTCCAACTCCCGGGCCCGCGGCCGTTTCGCACGGAACTTCGTCGTCCAGGGCAGCGCCGCCGACTGGGCGCTGCTGCTGCTCGCCGCCCTCCGCCGGACCTGCGCCGGCCTCGCCGCCGAACTGGTCTTCTTCCAGCACGACGAGGTGATCGTGCACTGCCCGGCCGAGGAGGCGGACACGGTCGTGGCGGCGATCCGGGAAGCCGCGGAACTGGCGGGCAGGCTGACCTTCGGCGAGACACCGGTCCATTTCCCGTTCACCACCGCGGTGGTCGAGTGCTACGCCGACGCGAAGTAGCCGAGGCCTGTCCCGTGATCCCCGGCGCGCGCGACAGCCCTCAAGCCCCCCGGAGGAGTTCCCGCAGCTCCCCCACCACCGAGGTGTCCCTCCCGTCCAGCGCCTCCAGCGCCGTCCGCCACTGCTCGTGCGCCCCCTCCACGTCACCGCGGGTGCGCAGCAGCAGTCCGCGCTGGTGCCGGGCCAGCCCGCCGGTGAACTGGTCGGCGCGCCGGTCGGCGCGGCGCAGCAGCAGTTCGCACTCCCGCGCGGCCCGTTCGCAGTGCCCCACCCCGCGCAGCGCGCGCACCAGTCCGAGCCGGGTCTGCGACTCCCCGTGCCAGTCGTCGTGTCCGCCGAGGATGCGCAGGCTCTTCTCGAAGTGCGGTACGGCGGCGGCCGGTTCACCGAGGGTGAGGTGCGCGTAGCCGATGTTGCAGTGCGCGGAGTGGCGGATGATCATGTCGTCCATCGCGTCGCCGATCGCGAGGCTGCGGCGGTGGTGGTCGATGGCGGCACGGGCGTCGGTGTGCTCGTACAGGTTGCCGAGGTGGCTGTAGGTGATGGCCTCCGTGTGCGGGTCGCCCAGCTCCCGGGAGAGTTCGAGGCTCATCAGCAGCGCCTCGCTGGACTCCTCGTACCGTCCGAGCCCTTCCAGGAGCATGCCGCGGTTGTTCAGACCGCGCCGCACCCATGACAGCACCCCGAGCCGCCGCCAGATCGCCAGCGCCTCGTCGTTCAGGGTGAGGGCCTCGCCCGCCCGTCCCGTCATGAAGTGCAGCCCGGCGAGGTCTCCGAGCGCGTACGCCTGCGCTGCCTCGTCCCCGAGCCGCCGTGCCGCGTCCAGCGCCGTGCGCAGCAGCACCTCCGACTCCGCGACCCGGCCGCTGCGCTGGAGGTAGGGATTGAGCAGCCGCACCAGCACCGGAACGTACGCGGACACCTCCGCGTACCGCTCCACCAGCGTCATCACGTTCTCCAGCTCCAGATCGCCCCAGGCGAAGGCGTCCTTGGCCGAACGGAACGGGGGTGTGGCGGCCGCGTCCGCCGCGTGTGCCGCGGGCTGCGTGGCCGTCGGACGGCTGCGGTCCGCGCGGTCGAGCCCCGCCTCGACGATCACTTCGAGCGAGCGGGCGGCGACTCCGGCGTACCAGCGCAGGGCGCGCTCGGAGACACAGGGGTTCGGGACCACCGCGTCGGACGTGTCCGCCGCCCGGCCCGTACGCTCCGGCCCGCCCGCGGGAGAGGCCGGGCCGGCCGGCCCGGTGGGTTCGACCGAGCCGATCGATTCGGTCGGGGCGGCGGGTCCGACCGAGCCGGTGGAATCGGTCGGGGCGGCTGAGTCGGTCGCGGCGGTGGAGCCGCTCGAACCGCTCGGTCCGGGTGCTGCCGCCGCCTCGGACACCCCACTGCTGAACCCCGTCGCCACCAAGGTCACCGTCGCCACCGACGCCCGGGGCGTTCCTGCCGTCCGCGTCGTTCCCGCCGTCCCCGTCGCCTCCGTCGCCTCCGTCGTTCCCGCGATCTCGCGGGCGAAGTCGCGGACGAGGTCGTGGGGGGTGTAGCGGGCGTACGCCGTCTCCTCCAGGAGGGCGACGTCGACGAGGCGGTCGAGCGCGGCCTCGGCACGGTGTTCGGCGATGCCGGAGAGCCGGGCGAGCAGGGGCGCGCCGTAGACCGGCAGATCGAGCGCGCCGATGCTGCACAGGGCCCGGGCCGCGTCCCGGTCGGCCTCGCGGTCCGAGGCGCGCAGCGCGTCATGGGCCACCGCGAGCGACCTGCGGACACTCAGGTCGTCGTACTCCAGATGACGCAACCGGCCTTCCGTGTCCGTCAGTTGACCGGCCAGCGCATCCGGGGTGAGGGCGTGGCGCGCGGCGAGGCGGGCGGCGACGACACGCAGGGCGAGCGGGAGCCGTCCGGTGAGTTCGACGAGCGGGTGCCCGCTGTCGAGTCCGTCGCGGCGTCCGGAGACCGCGCGCAGCAGTGCCGCGCTGTCCTCGTCCGACAGCGGGGCGAGCGGGAAACGGTGCGCGCCGTCCAGCGCGGTGAGCGGCGACCGGCTCGTCACGATCACCGCGCACCCGGCCCCCGCCGGCAGCAGGGGCCGCACCTGCGCGGCGTGCACGGCGTCGTCGAGCACCATGAGGGTGCGCGTCGGGGCCAGCGTGGAGCGGAGCAACGCGGCCGCGGCGTCGGGGAGTTCGGGAACGCGACGCGGCTCGACCCCGAGGTCGCGCAGCAGCGCCGCGAGCGCCTGGCCGGGTGTGAGCGGGGTCATTCCGGGGGTGGCCCCGTGCAGGTTGATGTACAGCTGGCCGTCAGGGAAACGTTCCCGCAGCCCATGGGCCACGTGCAGGGCCAGCGCGCTCTTGCCGACCCCGGCCATACCGCTGATGACGGCCACGGCCGGAACGGGCAGGCGCAGCCGCCGGTCCGTGTCCAGGACCAGGCCCAGTTCGTCACGTACGTCGCTGCGGCCGGTGAAGTGGGCGGGCGGGGGTGGGAGTTGCGCGGGGCGGGGTGAGGGGGTCCGCGTCGGGCCGGCCGCCGCGTCCGTCTCCGTACGGCCGTCCTGCTCGACGGCGCCGGCTCCGTACGGTCCGTCCGTCCCGCCCGGCCCGTCGTTTCCGTCGTTTCCCCTGCTTCCGTCGTGTCCGTGGTTTCCGTGGTTTCCCTGGTTCCCGTCAGATCCGGCCGGTCCGACTCCGCCGCCCGGTCGGCCCGCCGGGCGTCCGCCCGCTCCCCTCGGTCCGCCGGGCCTGCCGGACCCGTCCGCAGCATCCGCCCTGCCCGTCCGGGTCGACCCGCGCGCTCCGGGCGATCCGGCGAATCCACCGGGATCCCGCTCCCGCAGGATCTCCAGATGCGCCTCGCGCACGGCGGGGCCCGGCTCGACGCCCAGCTCCTCGACCAGGCGGGCCCGCAGATCGCGGTGGACGGCCAGGGCCTCCGCCTGCCGGCCGGTGCGGTGCAGTACGAGCATCAGCAGCCGGTGGAACGCCTCCCGCAAGGGGTGTTCGGCGACCAGTGCCGCCAACTCGGGCGCGAGAGCGGCGAGTCGGGCACAGCCGGGACCGATGCCGCCCGTGGTGCCCAGCAGGCCCCCGGAGCCGTCCGCTCCCGCGAACCCCGTGGAGCCACCGGACCCGTCCGCCTTCGCAAGGCCCTTACGTGTCCCGGAGCCGCGCATCCCCGCGACCCCCGCCGCACCCTCGGCGCCCTCAGCACCGCCGGGCGTACCGCCGGACCTGGCCGAACTCCCCGGCCCTCCCCCGTCATCGCCGGTCGTGCCGCTTCCGGCGCTCCCCGCGCCCGCCTCGCTTCCGGCACGGGCGGCGGCCGTCCCCGCGAGCCACAACTCGGCCTCGTAGCGCCACTCCAGGAGCAGCAGCCGCGCCTCCTCGAGGCGTTGGACCAGGGCGTGACCGCCGAGCTCGGAGCGGACGCCGCCGAGCGGGGTGCCGCGCCACAGCGCGAGCCCCGCGAGGGCTTCACGCAGCGCGCCCTCGCCGTCCCGTCCGGCGTGCGCGGCACGGGCGGCGGTGACGTGGGACTCGAAGACGCGGACGTCCGACTCGCCCTCGCCGACGCGCAGGACGTATCCCGGCGGCACCGCCCGCAGCCGCTCCGGATCGTCGAGGAGCCGGCGCAGCCGGGTGACGTGGTTCTGCAGCGAGGCCTGTGCGGACGCCGGGGGCGTCCCGCCCCACAGCGCGTCCTTGAGCGCGTCGACCGAGACGACCCGGCCCGGCTCCAGCAGCAGCGCCACCAGCAGCGCGCGCATCTTGCCGCTGCCGATCGGCCGGACCTCTCCGTCGGCGTCGTACAGCACCGGTGGACCCAGCAGCCCGAACCGCAGCCCGTACCGCATAGCCCGCCCACTGCCTTCCCACGCGACCGTCCGGCCGTGCCCCTGGCGACTTCGCACCGACCGTCTCCCGGCTCCGGCGGAACCGTTGGCCGGTTCCCGAGGGAACCGTTGGCCACATGTTAGCGATCCGTTGGCGCGGGCTGATGGGATCAGGGCATCGGATCTGGCCCGACGGTGCGCGCGTTTGACGCGTAACTCGGGGGAGTGTCGCCGCCGTGGCCGGATCCGGGGACAGAGAGGGCCCCGGTCGGCGGAGGTGAACGACCGGGGCCTTCGTCGTCCCCGGTACCCGGCGGACCGTCAGATGACGGGCGGCCGTCCGAGCCGCGTGAGCCGCCAGACCGTCCGCCACCGCATCGGCTGACGCCTGCCGCCGGACTCGCGCAGGCCTTCCGCGAAACCGCCGAACCAGGCCCGCAGCCCGCCCAGCGACCGGGTCCGTACGAGTGTGAGCAGCACCCAGATCCCCAGGTGCACGGGGATGAGCGCGAGGGGCAGCCGGCGGCGGGTGAGCCAGACCCGGTTGCGGGCGGTGACCCGGTAGTAGATGGCGTGCCGTGCGGGCGAGGTCTTCGGGTGCTGGAGCAGCAGTTCGGGCTCGTACAGCACGGTCCACCCGGCGTCGATGGCACGCCAGGCCATGTCGGTCTCCTCGTGGGCGAAGAAGAACTCGGCCGGCCAGTCGCCGATCTCCGCCACCATGGGCATCGACAGGGCGTGGCCACCGCCGAGGAACCCGGTGACCGGGCCGCCGCGCATCGGGTCCTTCGCCCCGACCCGGGGCACGTGCCGGCGCTGGGTCTCCCCGTTCTCGTCGGCGATCCGGAAGCCGACGATGCCGAGGCGCGGGTCGGCGGCGTACAGGTCGCGGACCTTGCGCAGGACGTCCGCGTCGACGAGCAGCCCGTCGTCGTCGAGTTCGACCACGACGTCCACGTCCCCGAACTCCGCGAGCCTGGCGAGGCCCACGTTCCGTCCGCCCGGGCAGCCGAGGTTCTCGTCGACCTCCACGGTGGTCACCTCACCGGGCAGTCCGAGCCGTTCGGCGAAGTCGGGCAGCGGGCACCCGTTCCCCACGATCACGATCCGGGCGGGCGGCACGTCCTGCTTGGCCACCGAGGTGAGCAGCGCGTCGACCTCGACGGGCCGGTTGCCCATCGTCACGACGGCAACGGCGATCCGTGGACCCTCCGGCACGACACCACTCCATCCCAGGCCGACAACACTGCCCGCGATGCTAGCTGTTCACCGGGCGTATCCCTCAGGTACGCCCGGCTTTCCTCTCCGCGCATGCGGTTCCTCACGCCGTTCACGGCTCCCCACGGGGCTCGCCTCGGCGCACGGGATCCGGCCCCGGCCACCTGGCGGACCCGCGTCCGGCCCGGTCAGGGGCTCGCCCCGGCCTTCCGGCCGCGCGATCAGGGGCGAACCTACTCGGCGCGGCGACCGCCGCCACGGGAGCACGCCCGGAAGTCCGCCGACTCTCACCGACTCTTGACGGACGCCGCGGACCGCCGCCTCGCCATCACCGCCAGGACCGGACATCAGGGACACATCGAGGGCCAGGGATCAGACCTCCCAATGTGCACGGTACATGTCTCGTGTATAATGCACATACGAGTGGTATATCTAGCCGCAGCCAGTTCTCCTGACAGGGGAGCGAGCCGGAGACTGAAGGATGCCTCGCGTGGACAAGCCACTTGATCTGCTGGAATTCGAGACCATGCTGCTCGGGCGGCACATGCACATGCTCAACCCGCGGGCACGTGGAGCCGGCGAGGAGCGTCTGGACCGCAGCGCGTACGTCCTGCTCAGCCGCATCCAGGCGCAGGGGCCGATGTCGATCGGCGAGTTCAGCGAGGCCTTCGGCCTCGACGCCTCGACCCTCAACCGCCAGACCGCCGCGATGGTGCGGGCCGGGGTCGTCGAGCGCATGCCCGACCCCGAGGGGGGCATGGCCCGCAAGTTCTCCATCACCGCCGAGGGCGAGCGCCGTCTCGACATCCACCGGACCGAGAACCTGGAAGGTCTGGAGAAGGTGATGGTGGACTGGACGGCCGAGGACGTGGCCGAGTTCGCCGCCTACCTCAGCCGCTTCAACCGCGACATCGAACGCCTCGACGGACGCCCCTGGCCACGGGGTTGACCCCGCCGGGTCCAGGGGGTGGAGGCTCGGGTCCGATGGCGACCGGGGTTCACCGGACGGTGCGAGAACGCGTCGCATGGCTCGGCGGAAGAGCGCGACGGATTCTGCCGGGCGTCGGCGCGCTCGTTTCTATTTCCCGGGTGGTTGGGTGACGACGATTCGCCAGATCACCGAATCGGCCGCCGAGAACTTCCACGCCAGTTCATGCATTTGGGCGTGTGGTATCTCGGCGGTGAATACACCGGTCCCGTCACCGCACTGAGACCGGGCGAGACGCTTTCCGGTGGCGATGACGCCGAATTGGGAGGGACCGGCGCATGTCCACATCACCGTGATGGATGAGGCCTTCCCCGCCGACGCGGGAAGCGTGACACCGCCCTTACCGTGACCCGATTTCGTGTACAGCGTCTTCGATCCGACAGGGAGTGACGACCGGATCGGATCGGGAAGACGGTCCGGACTCGTCGGGGTCTGTACCGGAGAGGGGGGCGCGCCGGTCCCGGGCGTCGCCTGTGCCGGAGACCGCGTCGCCCCGCGGGTGGCGGTCGCCCGGGAGTGAGCTCCCCCGGAACAGGCCGACACAAGCACCAGGGCCGACAGGCCGGCGGCCAGCAGGGACAGCTTCATCAGATCGTCCTCGACTCACGAGTGGGCGATGCAGGGCGAGAGTGCCGGAAGCTAGGCGGTCCCGTGGTTCGAGACGGTCCACTTACAGCCGCCGTCGGCTGCCCGCCCGACCCGAGCGTCTCCATCACCGAGTCCCGGACGGATGGCTCGCCCTCGGCTCGAAGGGATATTCCTTCAACTGGGAGAAGGGTTCCTACAAGCGCAGCGGCTGTGCATGCTCGAGTTATGGCGTTCGTTGTTCCCTCCGTTGTCGCTCCCCCTGGGAGCGACATGAACAGAACAATCGCGGACCGCCTGGGTGATCGTCAAGGAAACTCGACTGATCTGAGCGAGATTTGAGCATGACGATTGAACATGAGCCATTGGCTATGGAGTGGCCTTGTAGGCAAGCAATCGGAATCTCATGCTCCGTCAGTGCCCATCGACCCGCGACCGCGAGAACATTATCCTTTTGGCGATCTCTTTGCTCAAACAATGAGCCCGAAGGATTGATCCTTGAATCTACCTCGATCTTTTCATGACAGTTCGCCGGACAGCCCGATGGACCGCTTTGATCGGTACCGGCAGTGACCGGCGGGGAGGCGTCTGCGGGTGCTGCGGGTGCTGCGGGACGCGAGGTCGGTGGAGCGGCTCTCGGCTCTCGGCTCTCGGCTCTCGGCTCTCGGCTCTCGGCTCTCGGCCGGGACCCTGCCGGTGCGCGCGCCAAGGGGCTCTCGGCGCCCCGCACGCTGGTACTGGCCCGCCCCGACATCTGCCCCTCAGCACCGCGACTGAGACCAGGAACGAGACCGGGGACCGCCGCGCGGCTCGTGCACGGCGCCGCCGCCGTATTCAGTAAAAAGCAAAAGCCCCAGGTCACGGCGAGTGAGAATCCTGGGGCTTCCACAGAGCCGCCTTCGGGATTCGAACCCGAGACCTACGCATTACGAGTGCGTTGCTCTGGCCATCTGAGCTAAGGCGGCGCGCTGTCCGCACTATGGTGCGATCAGCAACGTCGGTAAGTCTACACAGTTTCCGGGGGTGCTCCGTACACGCCCCGGAGGGCCCGGTTCCGGGGCGTGCGGGAGGGCTATGAGCAGCGCTTTCCCCGGGGCGGAGGGGTTCCGTCGAGGAGGTAGCCGTTGATCGCGGAGTCGATGCAGGTGCTGCCCCGGCCGTAGGCGGTGTGCCCGTCACCGACGTACGTCAGGAGCGTGGCGGAGGAGAGCTGCCCGGCGAGGGACTGCGCCCAGGCGTACGGGGTGGCCGGGTCCCGGGTGGTGCCGACCACCAGGATCGGGCCCGCGCCCTTCGCCTCGATGCGATGGGGCTCGCCCGTCGGTTTCACGGGCCAGTACGCGCAGTTCAGTGCGGCCCAGGCCAGCCCCTCACCGAAGACGGGGGACGCCTTCTCAAAGGCGGGGAGGCTCTTCTCCAGCTGCCCGGGGCCGGAGAAGGCGGACGGGAGGTCGAGGCAGTTCACGGCCGCGTTCGCGAACATCAGGTTCGTGTAGTGGCCCTTGGCGTCCCGCTCGTAGTAGCTGTCCGAGAGGGCGAGCAGGCCGGCGCCGTCCTTGTCCTTCATCGCCGCGCCGAGCGCCTCGCGCAGCTGCGGCCAGGCCGACTGGTCGTACATCGCCGCGATCACGCCCGTCGTCGCGAGGGACTCGGTGAGCTGACGACGGTCGGGGTCACCCGTCGGGATCGGGTTCGAGTCGAGCTTCTTGAAGAAGGCGCTGAGGTTCTTGCCCACCTGGCCGGGGCTCGTGCCACGGCCGCCCAGCGGGCAGTCCGCATGCCGCACGCAGTCCTTCGCGAAGGACTGGAAGGCCGTCTCGAAGCCCGCCGTCTGGTCCTTGTTGAGGGTGCGGGCGTCGATCGAGGGGTCCAGCGCGCCGTCCAGGACCATGCGGCCCACCCGCCGCGGATACAGGCCCGCGTACGTCGCGCCCAGGAACGTCCCGTACGACGCCCCCACGTAGTTCAGCTTCTGGTCGCCCAGCGCCGCGCGCACGATGTCCATGTCCCGGGCCGTCTCGACCGTGGACACATGGCGCAGCACCTTGGGCGAGTGCCGGGCACACCCCTCGGCGAACTTCTTGTACGCCTCGACCAGTTCGTCGGTCTCCCTGACGTTGTCGGGCGTCATGTCCGTCTTCGTGAAGGTGTCCATCTCGGGACCGCTGAGGCATTCGATCGGCTCACTGCGGGCCACTCCGCGCGGGTCGACGGCGACCATGTCGTAGCGGGCGCGGATCTTCGCCGGGTAGCCGAGGCCGGCGTACGACTGGAGGTAGCCGACCGCCGAGCCGCCCGGGCCACCGGGGTTGACCAGCAGGGAGCCGATCCGCTTCCCCGGGCCCGTGGCCTTCTTGCGGGCGACGGCCAGCTTGATGGCGCCCGAGGCCGGGTCGTCGTAGTCGAGCGGCACCTTCATGGTGGTGCATTCGAAGCCGGGCGCACCGCAGGAACGCCAGGTCGGCTTCTGCTCGTAGTACGACGTCAGCGCCGCCGGCGTGGAGTCGGGCAGCGGGGCCAGAACCGCCCCGGTCTCCTTGGGCGACGACGCCGTCGGATGCGAGGCCGACGCCTCCGACGCCGTCGTGGTGAGACTTCCCGAGGAGCAGGCGGAGACGAGCAGCGTCGTGGCGGCCAGCAGCATGCCGCCCCTGCGCAGGGGCCTGAGGATGCGCCTGAAGTACATTCCGCGAGCGTAACCTCACGCGATCGTTCGATCACCTTCAGTGGCGTACGCGCCTCGGACGAGTGACATCGTCAACCTCAGGTGCCGCCCGGGCTCCGCCGCGTTTCCGGGCGCGCCCGGCCACGCATCCGCTCGTCCGCCGCCCCTCAGCCCGCGCGCAGCGCCATGGTCATCGCCTCCACCGCCAGCAGCGGGGCCACGTTGCGGTCGAGGGCCTCACGGCACGCGGCGATGGCGTCGATCCGGCGCAGGGTGGCCTCCGGCGAGCTGCCGCGGGCCAGTCTCTCCAGCGCGTCCGCGGAGTCCGCGTTGGCGAGGGCCAGGCGGGAGCCGAGCTGGAGGGCGAGGACGTCACGGTAGAAACCCGTGAGGTCGATGAGCGCGAGGTCCAGGCTGTCGCGCTGGGTACGCGTCCTGCGGCGCTTCTGCCGGTCCTCCAGGTCCTTCATGACGCCCGCGGTGCCGCGCGGCATGCGTCCGCCCTGGACCGCGCCGAGGGCGGCCTTCAGCTCCTCGGTCTCCTTCACGTCGACCTCCTCGGCGAGCTGTTTCGCGTCCTCCGAGGCCGTGTCGACCAGTTCTTGGGCCGCCCTGAGGCAACCACCGACGTCGTCGACCCGGAGCGGGAGCCTGAGGACGGCGGCCCGGCGCTCACGAGCGCGGGGATCCGTGGCGAGACGCCGGGCCCGCCCGATGTGCCCCTGGGTCGCGCCGGCGGCGGCCGCGGCGACCTCGGGGTCGATGCCGTCACGCCGTACGAGGAGGTCGGCGACCGCTTCCACCGGTGGTGTGCGCAGCGTCAGCAGGCGGCAGCGGGAGCGGATGGTGGGCAGGACGTCCTCGATGGAGGGTGCGCACAGCAGCCATACCGTGCGCGGAGCGGGCTCCTCGACGGCCTTCAGCAGCACGTTGCCCGCGCCCTCCGTCAGACGGTCCGCGTCCTCCAGGACGATGACCTGCCAGCGCCCGACGGCGGGCGACATCTGGGCGCGGCGGACCAGATCCCGGGTCTCCTTCACACCGATGGAGAGGAGGTCGGTGCGGACGATCTGCACGTCCGAGTGGGTGCCGACCAGGCTGGTGTGGCAGCCGTCGCAGAAACCGCAGCCGGGGACTCCGCCCAGCGCGCGGTCGGGGCTCACGCACTGGAGCGCCGCGGCGAAGGCACGCGCCGCGGTGGAACGGCCCGAGCCGGGCGGGCCGGTGAACAGCCAGGCGTGAGTCATGCTGGACGCCTCGGGGGGCGCGGTGGCCCCGGCGACGGCCGTGACCTGGGCGTCGGCGTCCCGCGCGGCGGCGGCGAGCTGCTCGCTCACCTTGTCCTGGCCCACCAGGTCGTCCCATACGGGCACGGGGCACCGCCCTTTCGTCGCGCTCTGCCTTCCCGCGTCCATTGTGCGGGTCACCACTGACAGCCAGGACCCACGGACCCAACGCCCCAAGGCCCCAGGACCCACGGGCGACCGACCCGACGTCAGCGGCACGCGGGAGCCGAGCTGAGCCGGTCCGGTCCGGGGCCGCCGAGGAGAACCCCGCCCCGCAGGCCCGCAGGATGACGGCCGCAAGCCGGGGAGCGTACGGCGAGGCGGAGAGCGCACGACGAGGTCGGCACCCTCACGTCCGGTCAGCCGGCCGCCCGGGCCACGCCTCTCGACGGCACCGCCACCGCGGCGACGGTCACGGACACCAGGGCGACCACCCCGGCGTCAGCGGCGCCGTCCTCCACGTCCGTCGTGCCCGTCGTCGTGCCCGTCGTCCGCCTCGTCGTCGTCCCGCGGGCCCAGCAGCTCGTCCGCGAGGGTGGGCAGGTCGTCGAGGGGGGTCTCCTCGGCCCAGTCGGGCCGGGGGCGGCGCCGGGGCGTGCCCGAGGCGTCGACCTGGGGCAGCTCGCGGGTGCGGTCCACCGTGTCGTCGGAACGCCGTGCCGCCGGCCGTTCGTCCCGGAAGTACCCCGGGGGCACCCGGCCCGCCGCGTCCCCGCCCCCGGCGCCGTCGACCCGGTCCCGGTTCCTGCCCCTGGCGTCCTCGGAGTCGCCGTCGCGCACCGGACGAAGTACCGCCGTCTCGTCGGCGGCGTGGGGGGGCACCGGCGGCAGGACGGCCGTCTCGTCCACCGCGCCCCCGACCGCCGGGAGCACCGCCGTCCGCTCCGTGGAGCCCTCCGGGACGGGCGGCTTCGGCAGCTTGGCCGTCTCCTCGGAATCGGACCGCGCACCGCCGCGACCGTCCCTGTCCCGTACCGGTGGCAGCTTCGCCGTGTCGTCGACCGCGCCGCCCGGTGTCTCCGGAGGAGTGACGACCGGCGTCGGCACGGTCGTCTCGTTGTCGGACTCCGCGCGGGCACCGGCGCCCGCGCCGGCCGTACGAGCACCGGTGCCCGTACCGGCCGGGTTCGCGGCGGGGGCCGAAGCCCGCGCCGGACCGGAGTCGGACGCGGCCGGGGTCGCGGAGGCCCCGGAGGACGGCGAAGTCCCGGTCGACGGCGAGGTCGCGGCGGCGCTCACGGCGGCCGCGGCCGCCGCCGAAGCGGCCGCCGTCTCCGCCGCCGCGCGCCGTGCCCGCTCGGCGCGCATCAGCGCCTCCTCGGCCTTGCGCTGCTTCTCCACCCGCCGGGCCTCCGCCTCGGCGCGCAGCCGGGCCTCCTCCTCGGCCTGCTTGCGCAGCCGTTCCTGCTCGGCGGCCCTGACCTTCTCCCGGGCCAGCAGGCGGGCCCGCTCCTCCTCGGCCCGGCGGCGGGCGTCCTCGGCACGCCGCTGGGCCTCCTCCGCCTGCCGCTCCGCCTCGCGGCGCTGGGCCTCCTCCAGCTCGCGCTGCTTGCGTTCCTCTTCCTCCGCGCGCAGCCGGGCGAGCTGTTCCTGACGCTCGCGCTCCTGGCGCTCCTCCTCGGCCTTGCGGGCGGCCTCTTCCTCGGCCTTGCGCCGGGCCTCCTCCTCGGCCGCCTTGCGCGCCTCCTCCTGGGCCTTCACCTCGGCCTCGGAGAGCGGCAGCATCACGTCGAGCCGGTGCCGGACGACGGTGGTGACCGCCTCGGGCTCCTGCGCGGCGTCGACGACCAGGTAGCGGCCGGGGTCGGCGGCGGCCAGCGTCAGGAATCCGGACCGCACGCGCGTGTGGAACTCGACGGGCTCCGACTCCAGCCGGTCCGGCGCCTCCGTGAACCGCTCGCGTGCCGCCTCCGGGGAGACGTCGAGCAGCACCGTCAGGTGCGGCACCAGGCCGTCGGTCGCCCACCGGTTGATGCGGGCGACCTCCGTCGGCGACAGGTCGCGGCCGGCGCCCTGGTAGGCGACGGAGGAGTCGATGTAGCGGTCGGAGACGACGACGGCACCGCGTTCCAGCGCGGGCCGCACCACCGTGTCCACGTGCTCCGCGCGGTCGGCGGCGTACAGCAGCGCCTCCGCGCGGTGCGACAGCCCCGCCGACGACACGTCCAGCAGGATCGACCGCAGCCGCTTGCCGACCGGCGTGGCACCGGGCTCGCGGGTCACCACGACCTCGTGTCCCTTGGCCCGGATCCACTCGGCGAGCGCCTCGGCCTGGGTCGACTTCCCGGCTCCGTCGCCGCCCTCCAGGGCGATGAAGAACCCGTTCGCGGCGGTCGTCGGCAGCGGGTCGTCGCCGCCGCGCAGCGCGTCCAGCAGGTCGTGGCGCAGCGGCACGCCCGAGCGGTCGTCGACCTTGGCGAGCACCAGGGCGGCGACGGGCAGCAGCAGAGCGCCGACGAGCATCAGGGTGAAGGCGGCGCCGCCGTGCGCGAACACGAACTTGCCGTTCTCCAGGCGGTGCGGTCCGATCGCCGCGGCCACCAGGGGTGCCAGCAGCGCGCCGAGCGCCACCGAGACCCGTACGACCGCGTTCAGGTGTTCGGTGGTGCGGGACCGCCGGTACTCCTCGGTCTCCAGGTCGAGCAGCGCGTGACCGGTGTTCGCGGCGACGCCCGCGCCGACGCCGGCGAGGCCGACGATCAGCAGCACGGTGGTCACGTCCGGGACCAGTCCGGCGGCCAGCAGGGCGATACCGGTGAAGGCGATCGCGAGGGAGAGCAGCCGGCGGCGGGACAGCGACGGCAGCACCTTCGGGGCGGTTCGGATGCCGATGACGACACCGCCGGTGAGCGCCAGTACCAGCAGCCCGTACATGACCGGTCCGCCGCCCAGGTCCTTGGCCTGGAGCACGGAGACGGCGACGGCGGCCGCGATCGCCGCGGCGACGGCCGAGCAGGCGAGCACCAGGAGCGGGATCACGCCGGTGCGGCCCTTGTCGACGTCCGTGCCCGTCTTCGGGCGGCGCAGGCCCTCCAGGGGCGAGCGGGCCCGAGGAGTGCGGGTGCCGGGCAGTTCGAGGAACGTGAGCACGGAGAGCGAGGCGGCGAACAGCCCGGCGGCGACGTACGAGGCGAGGGCGGCCTGGTGCTGGTCGAACCAGGCGATCCCGGAGCCCAGCAGGTTGTTGACGAGGGACACCGCGACGAGCGTGGCCGCCGCCAGCGGCACGGCCACGAACCCGGTGCGCAGGGAGAGGCGCCGCAGCGCGTCCATGTGGTCCGGCAGCGGGCGCACGGTGGCGCCCTCCAGGGGCGGCGCGGGCAGCAGGGCGGGGGCCGCGCCCTCCCGGCTGACCGTCCAGAAGCGCTCGGCGACCCCGGTCACGAACGCGACGACCAGGAGGACGGCGAGGGCGTCGTCCGGTGTCCAGTCGATCCACAGGGGTGCCACGATCAGCAGCAGGGCGCGCAGCCCGTCGGCGCCGACCATGGTCCAGCGCCGGTCGAGCGGGCCGTCCTTCGACGTCAGCGAGGTGAGCGGGCCCAGCAGGACCGCTCCGAAGAGCAGCGTCGCCAGCACGCGCGCCGCGAAGACCGCGGACACGGCGAGGGCGACACCGCGGTAACCGCCGCCGAAGGAGCCCTCGGCGACCGCAGCCTGGAGGACGAGCACGACCAGGACGAGCAGGGCCAGGGCGTCGGCGACGCTCCCGACGAGGTGGGCACCCCAGAGGCGTTTCAGCTGCGGCTGGCGCAGCAGCGCGCGCACGGCGCGCTCGCGCGAATCCGCGACCAGGGCGTCGTCGGGGGTCGGAGTGTGGGCCGTAGGCTGCTCGGCTCGCGTCATTCTGCAAGCCTATCGGGATCCACTGACTGTCCGGAGGGGTGCCCGAACATGTGGACGCCCCCACACCGGAAGGTACGGGGGCGTCCACATGTGCCGGGCGGCGCCGGCCCGGTCTCAGCTCTCGGAAGCCGCCGTCTTCTTCGCCGCCGTCTTCTTGGCGGGCGCCTTCTTGGCGGCCGTCTTCGACGTCGTCGTCTTCTTCGCGGCCGCCTTCTTGGCAGGGGCCTTCTTGGCCGGCGTCTTCTTGGCGGCGGCCTTCTTCGCGGTCTTCTTGGCGGGGGCCTTGGCGCGCTTCTCGGCGAGCAGCTCGAAGCCGCGCTCCGGGGTGATGTCCTCGACGCTGTCGCCGGACCGCAGGGTCGCGTTGGTCTCGCCGTCGGTCACGTACGGGCCGAAGCGGCCGTCCTTGACGACGACGGGCTTCGCGCTGACCGGGTCCTCGCCCAGCTCCTTCAGCGGCGGCTTGGCGGCCGCGCGGCCCCGCTGCTTGGGCTGGGAGTAGATCTCCAGCGCCTCTTCGAGCGTGATGGTGAAGAGCTGGTCCTCGGTCTGCAGGGAGCGGGAGTCCGTGCCCTTCTTCAGGTACGGCCCGTAGCGCCCGTTCTGTGCGGTGATCTCCACGCCCTCGGCGTCCTTGCCGACGACGCGCGGCAGGGACATCAGTTTGAGGGCGTCCTGGAGGGTCACCGTGTCCAGCGACATGGACTTGAAGAGGGACGCGGTGCGCGGCTTGACGGCGTTCTTGCCCGTCTTCGGGGTGCCCTCGGGGAGCACCTCCGTGACGTACGGGCCGTAGCGGCCGTCCCGCGCGATGATCTGGCGGCCCGACTCCGGGTCGGCGCCGAGTTCGAAGTCGCCGCTCGGCTTGGCGAGCAGCTCCTCCGCCAGCTCGACGGAGAGTTCGTCCGGGGCCAGGTCCTCGGGCACGTCCGCGCGCTGGTGGTTCTCGGCGTCCTTCTCGCCGCGCTCGACGTACGGGCCGTAGCGGCCCACGCGGAGCACGATGTCGCTGCCGACGGGGAAGGACGACACCTCGCGGGCGTCGATGGCGCCCAGGTCGGTGACGAGCTCCTTGAGGCCGCCCAGGTGGTCACCGTCGCCGTTGCCGGCCTCGGCGGCACCCGTCGCCTCGCCCTCGCCGAAGTAGAAGCGCCTGAGCCACGGCACGGCGCGCGCCTCGCCGCGCGCGATGCGGTCGAGGTCGTCCTCCATCTTGGCGGTGAAGTCGTAGTCGACGAGCCGCCCGAAGTGCTTCTCCAGGAGGTTGACGACGGCGAAGCTCAGGAAGGACGGCACCAGGGCCGTGCCCTTCTTGAAGACGTAGCCGCGGTCGAGGATCGTGCCGATGATCGACGCGTACGTCGACGGACGGCCGATCTCGCGCTCTTCGAGCTCCTTGACCAGCGACGCCTCGGTGTAGCGGGCGGGCGGCTTGGTGGAGTGCCCGTCGACCGTGATCTCCTCGGCGGACAGCGGGTCGCCCTCGCCGACCTGGGGGAGACGGCGCTCGCGGTCGTCGAGCTCGGCGTTCGGGTCGTCCGCGCCCTCGACGTAGGCCTTCAGGAAGCCGTGGAAGGTGATCGTCTTGCCGGACGCGCTGAACTCGGCGTCCCGGCCGTCGGCGGCCCTGCCGGCGATCTTCACGGTGACGGAGTTGCCGACCGCGTCCTTCATCTGGGAGGCGACGGTCCGCTTCCAGATCAGCTCGTACAGCTTGAACTGGTCGCCGGTCAGACCCGTCTCGGCGGGGGTGCGGAAACGATCACCCGAGGGGCGGATCGCCTCGTGCGCCTCCTGCGCGTTCTTGACCTTTCCGGCGTACGTGCGCGGCTGGGCCGGCAGGTAGTCGGCACCGTACAGCTGCGTGACCTGGGTACGAGCGGCGGTGATCGCCGTGTCCGAGAGGGTCGTGGAGTCCGTACGCATGTACGTGATGAAGCCGTTCTCGTACAGCTTCTGGGCCACCTGCATGGTGGCCTTCGCGCCGAAGCCGAGCTTGCGCGAGGCCTCCTGCTGGAGGGTGGTCGTACGGAACGGCGCGTACGGCGAACGGCGGTACGGCTTGGACTCGACCGAGCGGACCGAGAAGGCGGTGTTCTCCAGGGCGGCGGCGAGCGCGCGGGCGTTCGTCTCGTCCAGGTGGAGTGTGTTCGCGCCCTTGATCTGGCCGAGCGAGTCGAAGTCGCGGCCCTGGGCGACGCGCTTGCCGTCGACCGCCGTGAGGCGGGCGACCAGGGAGGACGGGTCGGAGGCGTCGCCGCGGCGGCCGGTGCCGAAGGTGCCGGTCAGGTCCCAGTACTCGGCGGAACGGAAGGCGATGCGCTCGCGCTCCCGCTCGACGACGAGGCGGGTCGCCACGGACTGGACACGGCCCGCCGACAGCCGCGGCATGACCTTCTTCCACAGGACCGGCGAGACCTCGTAGCCGTAGAGACGGTCGAGGATGCGGCGGGTCTCCTGGGCGTCCACCATGCGCTGGTTGAGCTCGCGCGGGTTGGCGACGGCGCTGCGGATCGCGTCCTTGGTGATCTCGTGGAAGACCATCCGGTGGACGGGGACCTTGGGCTTCAGGACCTCCAGGAGGTGCCACGCGATGGCCTCGCCCTCGCGGTCCTCATCGGTGGCGAGGAAGAGTTCGTCGGAGTCCTTCAGCAGGTCCTTGAGCTTCTTGACCTGGGCTTTCTTGTCAGCGTTGACCACGTAGATCGGCTGGAAGTCGTGCTCGACGTCCACGCCGAGGCGGCGCACCTCGCCGGTGTACTCCTCCGGCACCTCCGCGGCGCCGTTGGGGAGGTCGCGGATGTGCCCGACGCTCGCTTCGACGACATAGCCGGGGCCGAGATAGCCCTTGATCGTCTTCGCCTTGGCAGGCGACTCGACGATGACGAGTCGGCGGCCGCCGTGTGCGGTGTCGCTGGTCGGGGACAACTTCGCTCTTCTCTCCGGTCGACGCAGGGGGTCTCCCCAGGCCTTGGTCCCGGGGGTCGGGTCATGCTGACGCTGCGGAGTGTGACGGTACATCCCGCCCCCGTGTCAAACGGGAAAAGCCCGCAACGGCCACTCGAACGGTAACCCGACTACCGCCATTCCTGCCGCCCGGAGTACGCAGCCGCCCTTCCGGCCCCATCCGGAGTGTGATCCCCCGGTTACCGGAGGCCCCGCCCTCACACGCGCGTGAAACACCACATCCCGAGTGCCAGCGCACCCACTCCGGCGACGCTCGCGAGCGTCGCCGATGCGACGCGGTTCACACCGGCGGCGATGGGCGCGCCCTGCCGCAGCCGCACCACCGTCCATGTCAGCAGAGCGCCTCCGAACAGGGCGAACGCCGTCCCCACGAAGATCGCCGGTCCACTTTCCATCGCTGTGCCTTCCGCCCCGGGTCCCAGGTTCGGGAGGCTGGCACGTCCTGGAAGCGACCGGGCGAACCTGTGGTGAACGCCGGGGGGACGGCACCCCATCGGCGGACCCGCACCGCCTGGTCGGCGGCCCGCGCGGCCGCCCTCAGGGAATTCCCGCCCCGCCGGAGCGGCTCGCCGGGCCCGGGAGTGTGGCGAATTCGTCGTCCCCGGTCCGGGCCGGGCCCGGCCCGCGCGTCTCCGAGACGGGTCCGCCGCGCTTCGGGAAGCGCCTCCGGTGCTTCCCGGGCCGGTGGACGGCGCACCTGCGCGGGGATCACCGGGAACGGCCGGCACCGGCCGGATGTTGGCCAAATCCACATCCCGCCGGACCCCGGACTCGCCGACGGACCCCGGAGGGGCGACCGGGCGAGCCGACGGGCCCGGACGGACGAGGAGACCGGGAGGGGTCCGGACGGGGGAAGGGACCCGGAGGGGTCCGGATGGGGGAACGGACCCGGAGGGACCGGGGACCCGGACGGAAGCCCGGGGCGCCGGACGGAAGCCCAGGGCCGCCGGACGGGAGCCCGAGGCGCCGACAGCCGACCCCCGCGTGGTCCGCCGGCAGGCGCCCGTGTCACTCGGCGGGTTCGAGGAACCCCTGTTCCACCAGCAGTCTGATCTGACCCGGCGTCCGGTCGCGCAGCAGCACCGGGTCCTCGCCGACCAGTTGGGCGATGGCGTCGAGGATCCGACCGGCGCTCAGCGTGCCGTCGCACACACCGGCGAAGCCCGCGCCCACCGTGTCCACCTTGGTGGCCCGCCGCATCCCGCGGTTCTGGCGCAGCACCACGTGCTCCGGGTCCTCGGCGCCGGGCAGCCCGACCTGTTCCTGGACCACCTCGGCGGTGAGCCTGAAGTGCCCGGCGAGCAGCGCCGCGTCGTCGCTGGCCCGCAGGAAGTCGACCCGGGCGAAGTGCGCGCGCACGGTGTCACCGAGCGGCTGCTCGACGGCGTGCGGCCATTCCTCGACCGTGATCGAGGGCTCGGCGGCCGCCGTCCTGCGCAGCGTGATCCACCCGAAGCCGACCGCCTTGACCTTGCGCGCCTCGAACTCGTCCAGCCAGGCGTCGTACCGGGCCTGGTACTCGGCGGGGTCGGCGCGGTGGTCGCCCGCGTCACGCAGCCACAACTCCGCGTACTGCGTGATGTCCTGGACCTCGCGCTGCACGATCCACGCGTCGCACCCGCGCGGCACCCAGGAGCGCAGCCGGTCCTGCCAGTCCTCACCCTCCACGTGCTGCCAGTTGGCCAGGAACTGGGCGTATCCCCCTTCGTTCAGCCGGTCACCCGACTGCTGAACGAGCGTGCGGCACAGATCGTCCCCGCCCATTCCGCCGTCGCGGTAGGTGAGCCGGGCGTCGGGCGAGATCACGAAGGGTGGGTTGGAGACGATCAGGTCGTACGTCTCGTCGGGCGCGAGCGGTTCGAAGAGCGAGCCCTCGCGCAGGTCGGCCGCCGGGGCGCCGGAGAGCGCGAGGGTGAGCGCGGTGATGTGCAGCGCGCGCGGGTTGAGGTCCGTCGCGGTCACGCGCGTGGCGTGCTGAGCCGCGTGCAGGGCCTGGATGCCGGAGCCGGTGCCGAGATCGAGCGCGGCGGCGACGGGCTCGCGGACCGTGATGCCGGCCAGGGTCGTGGACGCGCCGCCCACTCCGAGGACGACGCCCTCCTCACGGCTTCCGATGCCGCCCGCGCCGCCGACGGCGCAGCCGAGGTCGGACACGATGAACCAGTCCTCGCCGTCGGGTCCCCCGTACGGCCGGACGTCCACCGTCGCGGTGACCTCGTCCCCGCCCGTCCGGGCCAGCCAGCCGCTCTCCAGGCAGTCCTCGACCGGGAGCACGTCCGCCACGCGCGCGTGCGGCACGGGCTGCTGGAGCAGGAACAGCCGGACGAGCGTCTCCAGCGGTGTGTCCCCGCGGGTCGCGCGGAGTGCGGGCACGGTCTCGCTGCGCGCCAGCGCCGCGTAGGCGGGTGCGCCGAGCAGGTCGAGCATCCCGTCCGCGGTGAACGAGACGCCGAGCAGGGCGTCCCGCAGCCGGGCGGCGACGTCGACGCGGTCGGGCGAGGGCAACGGTGGCAGGCTGGTGTGACTCACATCCCCCATTGTGTCCGTTCACGCCGATCGGCACGCACTCCTGTGGATGACGGCACGCATACCTGTGGACAACGGCCGTACGCCTGTGGACAGACATGCCGGAGACCCGGCACGCGGGCGTGCCGGGTCCCCGTCGGGACACCTGTCGGGCGCCACTCCGGCCCAGCTCCAGCTGCGTACCGGGGCCTGTCCGGGGCGCCTACCGGGCCCTAGCCGCGCGGGCGGCGGCTCGCCCGGCCGCGGCTCAGCCCTGGGCCGCCGAGGGCGACGCCGACGTCTTGCAGCTCTCCTGCTTCGCCATCGCCTTGCCCACGTCACCCTCCTCCAGCTTCTTCAGGGCGTCGTTGCCGCTCTGGCTCAGCTTGGCGAGCTGCGTCGCGATGCCCTTGAGGCCGTCCGCGAACTTCGCCTGGTCCTTGGTGTCGAGCCCGTCGACCTGCTTCTTGAGTGCGGCGTAGGACGCGGAGATGCCGTTGAGTTCCTTCACGGCGTCCGTCTGCTTCCGCTTGCCGTCGGTGACATCGGGAGGCCCGGCACCGTCGACGGCGGCACCGATCGCCTTGTAGGCGTCCGACATGTCCTGGAAGGCCTGCGCGTCCGTGGTCCGGACGGCGTCCGGCGCGCTGTTGTCCGAGGTCTCCTTCTGGATCGCGGCGTTGGCGGCCTCGATCTTCTTGGCCTGCGGCTGTACGGCGTCGCAGACCTGCTTGGCCCAGGAGTTCAGCTTGTCGTCGTTGCCGTTGTCGCTGCTGCAGCCCGACAGCGCCAGTACCAGTACCGCACCGCCGGACAGTGCGGCCGTGAGCTTCTTGTTCACCGGATTGGTCCCTTCCATGGCTCTCGGCCCCGGAACATACACGCCATCCGGGCGACACCCGCGGGCCGTGCGTCCGATTGGTCCCTTATTGAAGCCATTTGCACCAAGCGAGAGAAGGCTCACGGCACGACGGTGAACGCACAGGGCGGGCGGGCGGCGCCTCAATACGCGCCGCCCGCCCGCCCGTTGGCCGATGTCCGGCCGGATGGAGAACCCAGGGACTACGAAACCACCGCCGCATCCGGCGACTTGGCGACCCGTTCCGCGTCCTCGTCGTCGCCCACGGCGATCCCGCGCCGCTTGGAGACGTACACCGCGCCCACGATCACGAGCAGCGAGAGCACCGCGATCAGAATGCGCAGGGCGAGGTTCTTGTCGTCGCCGTACGAGAACTTGACGACGGCCGGTGCGATCAGCAGCGCCACCAGGTTCATCACCTTCAGGAGCGGGTTGATCGCGGGTCCCGCGGTGTCCTTGAAGGGGTCGCCGACCGTGTCGCCGATCACCGTGGCGGCGTGGGCCTCACTGCCCTTGCCCCCGTGGTGACCGTCCTCCACCAGTTTCTTCGCGTTGTCCCACGCGCCGCCGGAGTTGGCGAGGAAGACGGCCATCAGCGTGCCGGTCCCGATCGCGCCCGCGAGGTACGAGCCGAGCGCGCCGACACCGAGCGTGAACCCGATGGCGATGGGCGCGAGGACCGCGAGCAGACCCGGAGTGGCCAGCTCCCGCAGGGCGTCCTTGGTGCAGATGTCGACGACCCGCCCGTACTCGGGCTTCTCCGTGTAGTCCATGATCCCGGGGTGCTCGCGGAACTGCCGCCGCACCTCGTAGACCACGGCCCCCGCGGAGCGCGACACGGCGTTGATCGCGAGACCCGAGAAGAGGAACACGACCGCCGCGCCGGCGATCAGCCCGACCAGGTTGTTGGGCTGCGAGATGTCCATCATCAGGTTCAGCGGCGCGCCGGGGCCGGAGACCTTCTCGCCCACGTCGTTCGCGGCCGACAGGATCGCGTCCCGGTAGGACCCGAAGAGCGCCGAGGCCGCGAGGACGGCCGTGGCGATCGCGATGCCCTTGGTGATGGCCTTGGTGGTGTTGCCCACCGCGTCCAGATCGGTGAGCACCTGCGCGCCCGCTCCCGTGACGTCGCCGGACATCTCCGCGATGCCCTGGGCGTTGTCGGAGACCGGTCCGAAGGTGTCCATCGCGACGATGACACCGACCGTGGTGAGCAGGCCGGTCCCGGCGAGCGCCACGGCGAAGAGCGCCAGCGTGATGGACGCGCCGCCGAGCAGGAAGGCCCCGTACACACCGAGGCCGATCAGCAGGGCGGTGTAGACGGCCGATTCGAGACCGATGGAGATGCCGGCGAGGACCACGGTGGCCGCGCCGGTGAGCGAGCTCTTGCCGATGTCCCGTACGGGACGTCGGGTGGTCTCCGTGAAGTAGCCGGTCAGCTGCTGGATCAGCGCGGCCATCACGATGCCGATCGCGACGGCCACCAGCGCGAGCATCCGCGGGTCGCCGCTCTTGCCCGCGATCGACGCGTCCGTGACGCCGTCCAGCCCGGAGTACTTCCCCGGCAGGTAGGCGAAGACGGCCACCGCGACCAGCACCAGCGAGATCACCGCGGAGACGAAGAAACCGCGGTTGATCGCGGACATGCCGCTGCGGTCGGAACGGCGCGGAGCCACCGCGAAGATGCCGATCATGGCCGTGAGGACGCCGATCGCGGGCACGATCAGCGGGAAGGCGAGCCCGGAGTCGCCGAACGCCGCCTTGCCGAGGATCAGCGCGGCGACGAGCGTGACGGCGTACGACTCGAAGAGGTCCGCGGCCATGCCGGCGCAGTCTCCGACGTTGTCGCCCACGTTGTCGGCGATGGTCGCGGCATTGCGCGGGTCGTCCTCCGGAATGCCCTGCTCGACCTTGCCGACCAGGTCGGCGCCGACGTCGGCGGCCTTGGTGAAGATGCCGCCGCCGACACGCATGAACATCGCGATCAGCGCGGCGCCGAGTCCGAATCCCTCCAGGACCTTCGGCGCGTCGGCCGCGTACACCAGCACCACGCAGGAGGCGCCCAGCAGACCGAGCCCCACCGTGAACATGCCGACGACGCCGCCCGTACGGAATGCGATCTTCATGGCTTTGTGCGAGACCGCGGTGAGATCCTTTTCGGGTTCACCCGCGGCCGGAGTCGCTTCCCGTGCCGCCGCGGCCACACGGACATTGCTCCGCACGGCGAGCCACATGCCGATGTATCCGGTGGTCGCCGAGAACACCGCGCCGATCAAGAAGAAGATCGACCTTCCGGCACGCTGATTCCAGTCGTCCGCGGGCAGCAGCATGAGCAGGAAGAACACCACGGCGGCGAATACCGCCAGAGTGCGCAACTGCCGCCCCAGATACGCGTTCGCGCCCTCCTGGACCGCTGCCGCGATCTTCTTCATGCTGTCGGTGCCCTCGCCGGCCGCGAGCACTTGTCGTACCAGAACCCCGGCGACCGCGAGGGCCGCCAGCGCGACGACACCGATGACCATCACGATCAGGCGGTTGTCGTCGGTCAGCACTGCGGCTGCGAAGGTTGTGGGGTGGTCAAACTGATGAGGGGTAGAAAGCCCCGCCATTCGTCCTCCTTGACGCTTGGGCTGAGCTCAAGATGTGGACGGATTGTAGGTACCGGAACCTGATCAAAACAGTACGCGGTAAACGGAATTCGCCTTCACATCCCCGTCAGCAAATGATCGACGGGTGTCCACAGAACCCAAAAGAGGTAATGCCCCAAAAGCGTTGACCCTTGATCACCCAATCGCGTGATTGATCGTGAACCAATTCACGAAAGGCGCGTGCAGTCATCTCACCTGCCCGGGCGCAGAAAAAAGGGCCCTGCGAGGCAGGGCCCTTCGGGTGATGAATGTGTCTTGTTGCGTGTCCTGCTACGAGGGGGACATCAGGGAACGAGCGTGACCGGCGGCGTGGTCGGCCAGCTCATCCTGATCAGTCCACCGTGCTCGCCGGCGCTGACCTCCACGTCGTCGACGAGGCCGCTGATGACCGCGAGGCCCATCTCGTCCTCCTCGGCGTCCGTGTCGGCATCGCCGCGAGATGCTCCGGGCACCGTCTCACCGGGCGCCGAACGCGGCGCCTCGTCGCCGACCTCGATGGAGAACTGCTTCTCCTCCTCGATCAGCGTCACCCGCACCGGCGCCGAGATGCCGCTGCTCTGGTGCAGTCCGACGGCACGGCTGCAGGCCTCGCCCACGGCGAGTCTGACCTCGTCGAGAACGGCCTCGTCCACTCCGGCCCTGCGCGCCACCGCTGCCGCCACCAGTCGGGCGGTCCTGACGTGCTCGGGCAGCGCGCTGAAGCGGAGTTCAACGGTGGCCATGCATCCCCCTCACCTACGGGCGTGCTGTCAGGGGGCCGGGCCGCCGAGGCCCGGTCCCCGTCCATTGCTTCTACCGTTCCGGGCGCCACGATCCCGCGGCGCCCCGTGACGGGGTCAGTCGGTGGCCGCTACCGCTTCCTCGACCGAGGTGTGGATGGGGAACACCTTGGTGAGACCGGTGATGCGGAAGATCTTCAGAATGCGCTCCTGGTTGCAGACCAGTCGCAGCGAGCCCTCATGGGCACGCACACGCTTCAGGCCACCCACCAGGACGCCGAGACCGGTGGAGTCGAGGAAGTCCACGCCCTCCATGTCGACGACAAGATGGAAACTGCCGTCGTTCACCAGCTCGACCAGCTGCTCACGCAGCTTGGGCGCGGTATATACATCGATTTCGCCACCGACCTCGACGACCGTACGATCGCCGACGGTACGGGTCGACAGGGACAGGTCCACGGATCCTCCAGCACCTTGCTATCGAGCGGTCATCCCAAGGGACACCTCGGCAGAGCCCCCGGGACGGTTCGCCAGCCGCGATGGCATTCAATCACTTACCGGCAGGCGTGCACGACGCCTTGAGCCCATTGTCCGTCACTCCAGTGACACACTCGATGCCGATGGCCAAGAATCACCGATCCGATCGAACCTCGGCGGACACCGCTTCGCGCCCTTCTCCGGGCACTGTCCTGGACCGGCTCGCCTCGGGGCCGAGCCGGGCTTCGCGCATCACTCATACGGAGCACTTGCCCCCGCGGGCGGGTCGCCATGCCGTATGGCCCGACCGGATCCGTTCGGAGGTCGTCGCCGCCGTGCAGGCCGCGGGCATCGACCATCCCTGGGCCCACCAGGCACTCGCCGCCGAGCACGCCCTCGACGGCGAATCCGTGATCGTCGCCACCGGCACGGCCTCCGGCAAGTCCCTGGCCTACCTCGTACCGGTCCTCACAGCCCTCCTGGACGGCTCCGAGGCGCCGAACGGCCGGGGGGCCACCGCGCTCTACCTGGCGCCCACGAAGGCCCTCGCAGCCGATCAGCGGCGGTCTGTGAAGGAACTTTCACAATCGCTGGGCAACGCCGTCCGGCCGGCCGTGTACGACGGCGACACACCCGTCGAAGAACGCGAGTGGGTCCGCCAGTACGCCAACTACGTCCTGACCAACCCCGACATGCTGCACCGCGGGATATTGCCCTCCCACCCCCGCTGGTCCTCCTTCCTGCGCGCCCTGAAGTACGTCGTCATCGACGAGTGCCACACCTACCGCGGCGTGTTCGGCTCCCACGTCGCCCAGGTGATCCGCCGGCTGCGCCGCCTGTGCGCCCGCTACGGCTCCTCACCCGTCTTCCTGCTGGCCTCCGCGACCGCCGCCGAACCCTCCGTCGCCGCCCGCCGCCTCACCGGCCTCCCCGTGGTCGAGGTCGCCGACGACGCCTCCCCCCGCGGCGAACTGGTCTTCGCCCTCTGGGAGCCCCCGCTCACCGAACTGCACGGCGAGAAGGGCGCGCCCGTCCGGCGCACCGCCACGGCCGAGACCGCCGACCTGCTCACCGACCTGACCGTCCAGGGCGTACGTTCGGTGGCCTTCGTGCGCTCCCGGCGCGGCGCCGAACTGATCGCGGTGATCGCCCAGGAGCGACTGGCCGAGATCGACCCCTCGCTTGCCCGGCGCGTGGCCGCGTACCGGGGCGGTTATCTCCCTGAGGAACGCCGGGCCCTCGAACGTGCCCTGCACTCCGGGGAACTCCTCGGTCTCGCCGCCACCACCGCCCTCGAACTCGGCGTGGACGTCTCCGGGCTGGACGCCGTCGTCATCTCGGGCTACCCCGGCACCCGGGCGTCCCTGTGGCAGCAGGCGGGCCGCGCCGGCCGGTCGGGGCAGGGCGCGCTGGCGATCCTGGTCGCCCGTGACGACCCGCTGGACACGTTCCTCGTCCACCACCCCGAAGCGCTGTTCGACCGGCCGGTGGAGTCCACGGTCCTCGACCCCGACAACCCGTACGTCCTCGCCCCGCACCTGTGCGCCGCCGCCTCCGAGATCCCCCTCACGGACGAGGACCTGGAGCTGTTCGGCCCGGCCGCCGCGGATCTGCTGCCGCAGCTGGAGGCCGCGAAGCTGCTGCGCCGCCGCACGAAGGCCTGGCACTGGACGCGCCGGGAGCGGGCCGCCGACCTGACCGACATCCGCGGCGAGGGCGGCAGCCCGGTGCAGATCGTCGAGGCAGGAACGGGGCGGCTGCTCGGCACGGTGGACGCCGGAGCGGCGCACACGACGGTGCACGAAGGCGCGGTCCACCTGCACCAGGGCCGTACGTACCTGGTGAAGCACCTGGCCCTGGAGGACTCCGTCGCCCTGGTCGAGGAGGCCGCCCCGCCGTACTCGACGGTCGCCCGCGACACGACCGCCATCTCCGTCCTGGAGACGGACACCGAAATCCCCTGGGGCGACGGCCGGTTGTGCTTCGGCTCCGTCGAAGTCACCAACCAGGTCGTCTCCTTCCTGCGCCGCCGGGTCATCACCGGGGAAGTGCTGGGCGAGTCGAAGCTCGACCTCCCTCCGCGCACGCTCCGCACGCGCGCCGTGTGGTGGACCGTCACCGAGGACCAGCTGGACGCCGCCCGCATCACCCCCGAGATCCTCGGCGGCGCCCTGCACGCCGCCGAACACGCGTCGATCGGCATGCTCCCGCTCTTCGCCACCTGCGACCGCTGGGACATCGGCGGCGTGTCCGTCCCCCTGCATCCCGACACCCTGCTGCCCACGGTCTTCGTCTACGACGGCCATCCCGGCGGCGCGGGCTTCGCCGAACGCGCCTTCCACACCGCCCGCTCCTGGCTCACCGCCACCCGTGAGGCCATCTCCTCCTGCGAGTGCGAGGCCGGCTGCCCGTCCTGCATCCAGTCCCCCAAGTGCGGCAACGGCAACGAGCCGTTGCACAAACGGGGTGCCGTCCGGCTGCTCACCGAACTGCTGCGGGGAGCCCCGCCTGAGTAGCCGCCGGGTCCAGGGGCGCGGGCGGCCCCGCTCTGGACCTGATCTCGGTGGCGAAGGGCCCCGCACCGGACACGGTCGTGACGTCCGCGATCCCGTCCTCCACCGCGCACCGGACCAGCCGGGCGCGCTGGGCCCGGACCACCCGGTCCGCCACCGCGCAGGCCACCGCGCTCCCGTCCGCCCGGTGGTCCGCGGCCGCGAGCGCGGCCAGGTCGGCCGCCCCCGCCGCGCGGTGGCGCACCACGACCACCTGCCCCATGGCCAGGACCGCCCCGAAGACGGCACACAGCACGGCGATCACCCCGACCGCCCACACGGTCGCCGACCCCCGGTCGGAGGAGCCCGCGGCATCCGTCCGCCTCCTCACCCAGGCCGCGGCCCGTACGGCCCGGAGAAGGGCGCGCGGAGAGCCCGGGACGGCCTGCGGGGAGCGCGGGGGGCGCGGGAGGGCGCCGAGGGACCGCCGAAGAACGGGCGGGAGCCGCAGGACCCGAGGGCGCCGAGGAGGCCAGAAGAGCCGGGGAAGCCGGGGAAGCCGGGGAAGCCGGGGAAGCCGGGGAAGCCGGGAGAACCGTAGGCGGTGGGGGTGGAGGCGGACGGTAGGCGCGCTACCGCTTCGGGTCATCCCCGGTCACCCCCACGGTCTCCTCCGCCAGGGCCACGGCCTCGTCGCTCAGTTCCAGGGCCAGGACGCCGGGGCCCGGCGCGCTCGCCGTGACCGTGACCCGGACCAGATCACCCGTCCGGCTCACCGTGACCCTGGCACCGCGGGGTGCCGCGCGCCGGGCCGTCTCCAGGACCGTGGCGGGCGGGTCCTGGCGGGCCGCCGAACGGGCGCCCGCCCTCGCCGCGTCCACGCACTGGATCTGCGCGGACGCGGCGAGCAGGGCCCACACCAGCGCCATCCCGACGAGTACCAGCGAGGGCAGCACCACCGCGGCCTCGGCGGTCACGAACCCGCGGTCGCCGGACCGTACCGCGCCTCCCGGCACCGGCTCACGTCTGGCCATTGAGCGCCCGCCCCACGATGTCCTGGAGCTCCGCACTGACCTGGCCGCTCGTCACCACCTTGTAGAGCACGGCGGCGAAGGCCACGGCCGCGATGACCCCCACCGCGTACTCGGAGGTGACCATCCCCGCGTCACCCCGCGCCGCCAGCCCGCGCATCCATGCCCGCACTCGCACCCGAACTCGTACCGTCTTGCGCATCTCAACCCCCGTGGGTTCGATTCTGTTGATCACTGATCACTGCTCCCGACCCGGCCCCTCGGCCCGTGCCGTCTCTGCCGCTCGGTCACTCGACCCGTGCCGTCTCCCGCCGCCCGTCGCCGGTCGTCGGGCCGGTCATCCGCCACCACCTCCCAGCACGCCGTCCGCCAGCCCGATCACCACGGGCAGGACACCGATCGCGAGGAACGCGGGCAGGAAGCACAGCCCCACGGGCACGGTGACCAGGACCGCCGCCCTGCGGGCGCGCGCCGTCGCGCTCCGCCCCCGTTCCGCGCGGGCCTCGGTGGCGAGTCGCGCGACCGGCACCGCCGCCGGGACTCCCGACTCCCCCGCCCGCTCCAGCAGCCGCGCCAGACCTCCGGCTCCCGGTATCGACGCCAGCCGCCGCCAGGCGTCCGCCGGTTCGCCGCCGAGCCGCACCTCCGCGGCACCCCGGGCGAGCCGCTCACCGACGGGCCCGCCGAGGGCCTCGCCGACCGCGCGAGCCGCGGCGACGGGATCCGCACCGGCCGCGACGCAGGCCGCCACCAGGTCGGCGGCGAGCGGAAGCTGCCGGGCGGCCCGCGCCCTGTCGTACTCCTCCTCGGGCGCCGGCCCGCGCCGTCGGCGCCACCGCACGATCCCGAACGCGGCGACCAGTCCCGTCACGACCCCGGCCGGCCCTCCGACCAGCACCCAGCCCGCGCACACGGCACCGGCCGGCGGCAGCCACCGCCGCCCCGCTCCCCGGACGTCGAAGCGCCGTCGCTCCGGCCCCCGCCGCACGTCCAGCAACTCGGCCAGCCTGCCGCGCAGCCGCCGCTCGTACCGCGCCCGGCCGCACTCTCGCACCAGCCACCCGACCACCAGCGCCCCGTACGCGAGCATCCCCAGCCTGTGGACGATCTCCGCGCTCATGCCGCCTCCGCCCCCTTCACGATGCGCAGCGCCCACCACAGCCCCACGCCTTCCAGCACCCCGCCGACCAGCAGGCAGCCCAGGCCCGGTCCGCTGTGCAGCAGCACCCGCAGCGGATCCGCTCCCAGCGCCGTGCCGAGCAGCAGCCCCAGGACCGGGAGCCCCGCGAGCATCACCGCCGTCGACCGCGATCCCGCCAGCTGCGCTCTCAGGTCCGCCCGTTGGTCGCGCTCCGCGCGCAGCGCCCCTTCCAGGCGGTCGAGTCCCGCCGCGAGACCCGCACCCCGGTCCACGGCCACCCGCCAGCACGCGGCGAGTCCCACCAGCCCCTCGGCCCCCGGCTGCCGCGCCGCGTCGGTCAGCGCGTCCGGTACGTCCCCGCCGAACCGCGCCGCCGCCAGCACCGCCGGCCGCGCCCCGCCGAGGCCGCCCGAGTCGTGCGCGGCGTTCAACAGCGCCTCGCCCGGCTGCCGTCCGGCCCGCACCTCACCGGCGAGAGCCCCGCACAGGGCGATCACCGCATCGCCCCGGCGCTCCCTCTCCCGGTCCGCCTCCCCGGCCCGTCGCACCCTCCGCAGCAACGGCATCCCGGCGGCGCCGAGGAGCAGCGGCACGACCGAGGCTCCTAGCAACGCGACGGCCGCCCCGGCCACCAGCGACCACGCCTCGGGCCGCACCCGCCCGCGCAGCCGCCGCCATCCCGCCCGCGCCTTCTCCCCCGTCCACGGTCCGGCCGCCGGCACGCCGCCCGCGCACAGCAGCCGGGCTCTACGGGCCGCCGCGTCCCAGTCGCTCATCAGCCAGGCGGCCGTTCCGGCGCAGGCCATGGCCGCCGCCGACATCCCGCCGGTCCCCGTCAGCACGGTCCGCTCCCTTCGTCTCCGTCGTGGAGCAGCCCCCGCAGCCGCTCCCAACCCGGCTCGAACGCGAACTCCCGTGCGCCCCAGCGCAGTGCGGGCACCGTCACCACCAGCCCCGACGGCTCGCGCTCCAGGACGTGCACCTCGGCGATGCGCCGCCGCCCCGTCCGGTCGCGCACGAGGTGCAGGACCACCGACAGCGCCGCCGCCAACTGGCTGTGCAGAGCTGCCCTGTCCAGCCCGGCAGCGGTGCCCAGCGCCTCCAGGCGGGCCGGTACCTGCGCCGCCGCGTTCGCGTGCACTGTTCCGCAGCCGCCCTCGTGGCCCGTGTTGAGCGCCGCCAGCAGCGACACGACCTCCGGGCCGCGGACCTCGCCCACGACCAGCCGGTCCGGTCTCATGCGCAGCGCCTGGCGGACCAGGTCCTGCAGCGTGACCAGCCCGGCGCCCTCCTGGTTGGCGGGCCTGCCCTCCAGCCGGACCACATGGGGATGGTCGGGCCGCAGCTCCGCCGAGTCCTCGGCCAGCACGATCCGCTCCCCCGGACCGACCAGCCCGAGCAGCGCGCTCAGCAGCGTCGTCTTGCCCGAGCCGGTGCCCCCGCTGATCAGGAAGGACAGCCGGGCCTCCAGCAGGGCCCGCAGCACCCGGTCCCCGTCCGGCGGCACCGTCCCGGCGGCCACCAGTTCGTCGAGCGTGAACGCGCGCGGCCGTACGACGCGCAGCGACAGACAGGTCGAACCGACGGCGACCGGGGGCAGCACCGCGTGCAGCCGGGTGCCGTCCGGGAGCCGGGCGTCGACCCAGGGGCGCGCGTCGTCGAGCCTGCGCCCGGCCACGGCCGCGAGACGCTGCGCGAGGCGTCGTACGGCCGCCGCGTCCGGGAAGGAGACAGCTGTCAGCTCCAGGCCTCCGCCACGGTCGACCCAGACCCGGTCGGGCGCGGACACCAGGACGTCGGTGACCGACGGGTCGGCGAGCAACGGCTCGAGTGGTCCGCTGCCGACCAGCTCGGAACGCAACTGCCGTGCCGCCCCGAGCACTTCCGCGTCGCCGAGGACTCGTCCCTGGGCGCGCAGGGCCTGTGCCACGCGCGCGGGTGTGGGCTCGGCTCCGCTCTCGGCGAGCCACCGCCGTACACCGTCCAACAGCTCCCGGCGCTCGGTACGTTCCGGGTGTCCCACGCGGCCCATGTGTCCCGCCCGAGCCATGCTCCCTGGCGGACCGGCCCTCCCTCCCGGCGCCACCGATCCCATGTGTCCACGCGGTCCCGAGAGGCCTGACGGTTCCAGAAGCCCCGACGGCGCCTGCCGTCCTGGTGGCACCGACCGTCCTGGTGGTGCGGGTCGCCCGGCCGGTCCGGCCCGTGCCGTCCGCCGTGGCCGCTCCGCCGGGTCCTCGGGCCGGCCCGGTGCCGTGGGTCCGCCCAGGGTCACGCCGCGGTGTGTCCTCGTGTCGATGTCCCGGTTCACGAGCCACCGCCCTCCCTCGCCACCCGCTCCCAGAAGGTGGCGCAGAACCGGGCGAGCGGGCCTCGTACCGCTCCGCCGGGTGGCACGCCGGTGTCCGGCCGCGGTGATTCGGCGGGCACCTCACCCACCAGGGGAAGTCCCAGCAGCCGTGCCACCTCGCGGTCGTCGAGCCCCGGTGCGTAGGGGCCCCGGACCGCCACGCGCAGATCACGCAGGACCATGCCGACCGCGGACGACACCCGTCCGGCCGCCGCGATCGCGCGCAGGTCGGCGGGGACGACCAGCACTCCGAGGTCGAGCTGGGCCAGCGCCTCCGCGACACCGTCGTCGACGCGGCGGGGCAGGTCCACGACGACCGCGCCGCCCCTCCGTCTGGCCGCGGCCAGCACGGCGCGGACCGCCTGCGACGGGACGACGACGGAGTCGCCCCGGTCCCAGCTGAGGACGCGCAGCGCGTGCAGTTCGGGCAGGGACTCCTCCAGCGCGCCGCCGCCGACCCGGCCCCGGGAGGCGGCGAACGCCGGCCAGCGCAGGCCTTCGACCGCCTCTCCGCCGAGCAGTACGTCGAGTCCGCCGCCCAGGGGATCCGCGTCCACGAGGAGGGTGCGGCGCCCCTCGCGCGCCGAGGTGACGGCGAGCGCGCAGGCGAGCGTGGACGCCCCCGCTCCGCCCCGGCCGCCGATCACGCCCACCGTGAGGGCCGGGCGCCCGACGCCCTCGGCCACGTCGGCGATGCGGTCGACCAGCCACTGCTCGCCGTCGGGCAGCATCAGGACATGGTCGGCGCCGATCTCCACGGCCCGCCGCCAGACACCCGAGTCGTCCTGGTCCCGCCCGACCAGCACCACCCCGCGCCGGCGCGCGGCGCCGCGCACCCGCCGCGCGGCGTCGTCACCGACCAGCACCAGTGGTGCCGCCTCCCAGCTCCCTCCGCGCTCGGGCACACCGTGGTGCACCTCCGGCCTCGCGCCCGCCGCCGCGCACAGCCGCAGCAGGTCGTCGAGGAGTTCGACGTCCTCCGTGACGATCAGTGGTCCGCCCTGCCGCCCGTCGGCGGCGGGCGGCTCGTCGTGTGTGATGGCTCCCGCCACGATCTCCAGCCCCCTTCGCTGCTTCCCGCACGGAGCCCGCGAGGTTGCCCGCGGACCCGTGATTCCCGTCCGTACGGAGAACCGACGAGCGGCCTCCATATGAACGGCCGACACGAACCGGCCAAACGCGTCCCACAAACGGAACCGGCCGTGAACTCGCCGCGAGGAACTCGCCGCGAGCGGGACGCGCTGGAATCACGGTGCAGCGATCCGGAAAATCGTGTGGATCTTGGTCGATAACTGTGGACAACTCAGTGGTTGTGAATATCGCCTTCACCCTTAGCGGAAGCCTGTGTACGACTTCCGCGGAGCAGCGGACCGACTACCCACAGTGATGAATCATGCGCATGCCGAAGGGACCGGCGCAGCGGCGACAAGAGGGGTTCAGGGTCACGCAAGGGAGGGTGAAAACCCATCCGGACATGCGACGACCCCCGCCGGGGGGGAGAGCGGGGGTCGTCCCCACGGCCGACTCGGGGGGGGAGGAGTCGGACCGGGTTAGCACGGTCGCGAACGATCCGTGACTTCCATGGTGTACCCGAGAGCCCTCTCAGGCAAACCCACGCGCCCCACACTAGCCCGAATGGCGGGCGCCTATGCTCGGGCTCGTGGAAAACCACTCCTTGCCTCGCACAGCAGCCTTCTTCGACCTGGACAAGACGGTCATTGCGAAGTCGAGCACGCTCACGTTCAGCAAGTCGTTCTACCAAGGCGGGCTGATCAACCGCAGGGCCGTCCTGCGCACCGCGTACACCCAGTTCGTGTTCATGGCGGGCGGCGCGGACCACGACCAGATGGAACGGATGCGCTCCTACCTGTCCGGGCTCTGCCGCGGCTGGAACGTCCAGCAGGTCAAGGAGATCGTCGCCGAGACGCTGCACGATCTGATCGACCCGATCATCTACGACGAGGCCGCCTCGCTCATCGAGGAGCACCACACCGCAGGACGCGACGTCGTGATCGTGTCCACGTCGGGAGCGGAGGTGGTCGAGCCCATCGGGGAGCTGCTCGGCGCCGACCGGGTGGTGGCCACCCGGATGGTCGTGGGCGAGGACGGCTGCTTCACCGGGGAGGTGGAGTACTACGCCTACGGGCCGACGAAGGCCGAGGCCGTGAAGGAGCTGGCCGCGTCCGAGGGATACGACCTGGCGCGGTGCTACGCGTACAGCGACTCGGCGACCGACGTCCCGATGCTGGAGTCCGTCGGACATCCCCATGCCGTGAACCCGGACCGCACGCTGCGGCGCGAGGCGGTCGCGCGGGGGTGGCCCGTCCTGGACTTCCACCGTCCGGTGCGGCTCAAGCAGCGGCTGCCCGCGCTGTCGGTCCCGCCGCGCCCCGCGCTCGTCGCGGCCGCGGCGATAGGTGCGGCGGCGGCCACGGCCGGACTGGTCTGGTACGCGAGCAGACGGCGCGCCACGGCGTCGTGACAGCGGCGCGCCACGGCGGCGGGAGGCTGTCGCGCGGGACATATCTGTCCGCGCAGCGGGGGCGCGATTCCCGCCCGGTCCCGCCCGATTCAGAGGCCTTTGAACCTAAAAGTAAAGAAGTGCGGTCAGGGGTTCCGCTTCCTCCGGACCTGGAGTAGAAAGGTTTTAACGGCCCGCGAGACCAAGGACATCCGAAAGGATCACCTTAAAACTCAACCAAGGCCCCACGGACCGAGCATGGACACCAGGCACCCACGCGACGTCGACCCGTCGATTACGGGCCAGCCGCACCAGGTGACGGGCAGCAGTTCCCGACCTGATGGGCAACACATCGAGGACGCTTGGTAACCCGGTGAGCATGCCAGCGGCGGTACGAGAACTCGTACCGCCGCAACCCTGTTCCGGGACCTACGCCGCGCCGCGCTGAAGCGCCTCGCAGACGGCCGTCGACTCCCTGGCCCCCAGTCCGGCCGCCTCGCCGCAGTGGGCGATCCAGGCCGCCATGCCGCGCGGGGTGCCCGACACATAACCCTCCAGGGCGGCCACGTAGGCCGCGCGGCCGAGTTCGGCGTGACCGACCTCCGCCGGACAGACGGACTTCGGGTCGAGGCCGCTGCCGATCAGCACGATGCGCTCCGCCGCCCGGGCGACCAGGCCGTTGTGGGTGCCGAAGGGGCGCAGGGCGAGCAGTTCGCCGTGCACCACGGCCGCCGTGACGAGGGCCGGGGCCGCGCCGCCCGCGATGATCAGCCGGGAGAGCCCCTCCAGCCGGCCGGCCACCTCGGCCGCGCCCGGCAGCGGCAGTTCGACGAGCGGCTCGTCGACCGGTTCGCCGTCCTGGCGCGGCCGGCCGACCGCGTCCTCCCCGTCCGCTGCCGCGACCAGGTGCAGCCGCGCCAGCACCCGGAGGGGCGACTGCCGCCAGATGGACAGCAGTTGGCCGGACTCGGCGGTCAGCCGGAGGGCCGCGCCGACCGTGCGCGCCTCGTCGTCCCCACTGAAGTCGGTGCGCCGGCGCACCTCTTCGAGAGCCCAGTCGGCCCCGGACAGCGCCGCGGAGCCGCGTGCACCACGCAGCGCGGCCTCGGAAGTGATCTCGTTGCTGCGACGTCGCATGATCCGGTGCCCGTAGACCCGGTCCACCGCCTTGCGGACGGACTCCACGGATTCGGCCACCCCGGGCAGCGAGGCCAGGGTCGCGAGCGGATCGGCGGTCGCGCCTGTCGTACTCATGAGTACGACACTACGCACCCCGCCGCCCGCCCCACGAAGGAGTGGTCTTCTTCACCCCGCCCGAACACGTTGAGCCACTGACCCACTACGCTTGGTGAACATGAAAATTGCTTTCGTGGGGAAGGGCGGCAGCGGCAAGACCACGCTGTCCGCCCTGTTCGTCCGCCATCTCGCCGCCTCGGGCGCGCCGGTCGTCGCGGTGGACGCGGACATCAACCAGCACCTCGGGGCAGCACTCGGGCTCGACGAGGAGGTGGCCGTCGCGTTGCCCGCCATGGGTGCGCGACTGCCCCTGATCAAGGACTACCTGCGCGGTTCCAACCAGCGGATCGCGTCCGCCGCGACGATGATCAAGACGACCCCGCCCGGCGAGGGGTCCAGGCTGCTGCGGGTGCGGGAGAACAACCCCGTGTTCGACGCCTGCGCGCGCCCGGTGGAACTCGACGGCGGCGACGCCCGTTTGATGGTCACCGGCCCATTCACCGAGGCCGATCTCGGAGTCTCCTGCTACCACTCCAAGACCGGCGCGGTGGAGCTCTGCCTGAACCACCTCGTCGACGGCCGCGACGAATACGTGGTGGTCGACATGACCGCGGGCTCCGACTCCTTCGCGTCCGGCATGTTCACCCGCTTCGACATGACGTTCCTCGTGGCCGAGCCGACCCGGAAGGGGGTCTCCGTCTACCGCCAGTACAAGGAGTACGCCCGCGACTTCAAAGTCGCACTCAAGGTCGTCGGCAACAAGGTGCAGAGCCAGGACGACATCGACTTCTTGCGCGCCGAGGTCGGGAACGACCTGCTGGTCACGGTCGGGCACTCCGACTGGGTGCGCGCCATGGAGAAGGGCCGTCCGCCCCGGTTCGAGCACCTGGAGGACGCCAACCGCCGTTCCCTGCGCACCCTGCAGGAGGCCGCGGACGCCACGTACGAGCTGCGGGACTGGGAGCGCTACACGCGCCAGATGGTGCACTTCCACCTGAAGAACGCGAGCAGTTGGGCCAACGAGAGGACCGGGGCGGACCTGGCGGCGCAGGTCGACCCCGGGTTCGTCCTCGGTGAGGGGCTGGTGGCTACGGCCTGACCGCCGGCGCCCCGGGGACCCCCTTCGGGGCGGGGGCCGGGCGCCTGGACAGGAAGGACGCCCAGCCCTGCTTGGGGGCCTGCCCGACGTTGAGGCCACGCAGCTTGTCCAGCGTGGCCGGGTCCTGGGCGTCGAGCCAGTCGGCGAGCCGGCGGAACGAGACGCAGCGCACGTCGGCCCTCGTGCACACCTTCTCGATGACCTGGTCGAGGGCGCGCATGTAGGTGCCGCCGTTCCAGGACTCGAAGTGGTTGCCGATGATCAGCGGGGCGCGGTTGCCGTCATAGGCGCGCCGGAAGCCCTTGAGCAGGCTGTCCCGGACCTCGTCGCCCCAGGTCCGCCGCTTGGCGGGGTCCCCCTGGGTCAGGGTGCCCGACTGGTTGACCATGAAGTTGTAGTCCATGGCGAGCTGCTCGTAGGAGTGGCCGGCGAAGGGTACGAGCTGCATCGACAGGTCCCACAGGCCCCCCTTCCTGCTGGGCCAGACCTGGTTGGCGACACCGCTCGTGTCGTAGCGGAAGCCCAGTTGCCGGGCGGCCTTCACGAAGTTCTTCCGGCCCTCCAGACACGGTGTGCGGCCGCCGATGAGCTCCTTGTCGTAGTCGAAGGGCAGCGAGGGGACGTCCTTCATCCCCGTGTTGGTCCGCCAGGACCTCACGAACGACTTCGCCTGGGCGATCTCGCTCCTCCACTCCGCCACCGACCACTCGCTGACGCCGCCCGGCCCGCAGAAGTTGCCGTTGAAGTGCGTACCGATCTCGTTGCCGTCCAGCCACGCGCCCCGCAGCTGCCCCAGCGTGTTCCTGATGCCCTCGGCGTCGTTGAAGCCGATCTCCGAGGTGCCCGGCGAGTGGCCCGGCGGCCGGTACAGTTCCCGCCTGCTCTCCGGAAGGAGGTACACACCGCTCAGGAAGTACGTCATCGTCGCCCGGTTGGCCTTGGCGACCTTCCGGACGTGCGAGAAGAGTTTCCGGCCGTCCTCACCGGCGCCGTCCCACGAGAAGACCACGAACTGCGGGGGCTTCTGTCCCGGCTTCAGTTTGTCGGGAGCGGGCAGGTGCGGCTGCGCCCCGGTGTACGCGGTGGAGCCGTCGCCGATCAGCCGGGGGGCTCCCTGCGGTCCCGCGGCCCCCGGCACGGCCGCCGCCGGACCGTGCGCGCCCTCCTTGGAACCGGTGGCACCGGTGCCGCACCCGACGAGCGCCGCGCCGCAGACCGCGGCCAGTGCCACCCCCGCGGCGATCCTGTGGGTCGTGGCCATCTCCGCCCACCTTCTTCCTTCGGTCGGGGCGCCGCCGTCGAGGGCGCCCTGCGAGATCCGCAGCGAATACCGACAGCGCCGCCAACGTCGCACGAGACCGGGACCAGATAAGTAAGACGAGCCGATGAAATACCCCCTTCACCCCCGAGAGTGATTTATTGCCCCATTTGCGAGGAAAATCCCCAGAAGGCCTTTACTCTGCATTACGATCTATTTACCGATCGTTGAAGATCCCGCCGCTGTACGCCGTGACCCACGGCCGCGATCCGCCCCCCCGCCTCCCTGGCCCGGGGGACCACCTGTTCCGCGACCGCGCCGCCCCGGAGGAGACGGGAATGTCTGCCTGCGTCCCCACCCGCGCCGCCGACTCGACTCGGCCCGAGCGCAACCACCCGCCCCACAGCCGCCCGCCGGTCCCGCCCCGCCGGTTCCGTATCGCGGGCGCCGACCTGTCCGCATCGATCGCGGTCTTCCTGATCGCACTGCCCCTGTCCCTCGGTATCGCCCTCGCCACCGGCGCCCCGCTCCAGTCGGGGCTCGTCGCCGCCGCCGTGGGCGGAATCGTCGTCGGCCGTCTCGGCGGCTCACCGCTCCAGGTGAGCGGGCCGGCCGCCGGGCTCACGGTCGTCACCGCCGAGCTCATCCACCGCTACGGATGGCGCACGACCTGCGCCATCACCGTCCTCGCCGGCATCGCTCAACTGGGCCTCGGCTGTCTGCGCGTGGCCCGCACCGCACTCGCCGTCAGCCCCGCGATCGTGCACGGCATGCTCGCCGGGATCGGCGTGACGATCGCCGTCGCCCAGCTGCACGTCGTCCTGGGCGGCGTCCCGCAGAGCTCCGTCCTGGAGAACTTCCGGGCACTGCCCGCGCAGTTGACCCGCGTCCATCCCGGGGCGGTGTCGATGAGCCTGCTGACACTGACCCTCCTGTTCGCCTGGCCACGGCTGCCCGGGCGGGTCGGACGGATCCTGCGCACCGTCCCGGCCGCGCTCGTCGCCGTCGCCGGGGCCACCGCGACCGCCTCGCTCACCGGAATCGTCCTGCCCAAGGTCGACCTGCCCTCATGGAGCAGCCACGCCCTGGCCGGGCTGCCCGAGGGGCCGGTGCTCGGGATCGCCGCCGCCGTCCTCACCACCACACTGGTGTGCAGCGTGCAGTCGCTGCTCGGAGCGGTGGCCGTGGACAAGCTCGTGTCCGCGCGACCCGAGCTGCAGACCCGGGTGGGCCGCTCCCGGCTGGACCGGGAACTGCTCGGGCAGGGCGCCGCGAACGCCGTCTCCGGAGCGCTCGGCGGACTGCCCGTCGCCGGGGTCGCCGTCCGCAGTTCGGCGAACGTGCAGGCCGGTGCCGTGAGCCGGAACTCCACCATGCTGCACGGCGTTCTCGTAGTGATCGCCGCGCTGCTCATGGTCCCGATCCTGGAGCTGATCCCTCTCGCGTCCCTCGCCGCCCTGGTGATGGCCGTCGGCATCCAGATGGTCTCGCTGCACCACATCCGCACGGTCACCCGCCACCGCGAGGTGGTGGTGTACGCGGTCACCACGCTCGGCGTCGTGCTCCTCGGCGTCCTGGAGGGCGTGGCGCTGGGAGTCGCCGTGGCCGTCGTCGTCGCCATGCACCGCCTCGCCCGCACCCGCATCACCCACGAGGAGAGGGACGAGGTCCATCACATCCATGTCTGCGGCCAGTTGACCTTCCTCGCGGTGCCCAGGCTCAGCCGCGCCCTGCACCTGGTGCCCCGGGGCGCCGCCGCCGTCGTCGAGTTGGACGGTTCGTTCATGGACCACGCGGCGTACGAGTCGCTGCACGACTGGCAGCAGTCGCATCTCGCGCAGGGCGGCACGGTCGAGCTGACCGGCCGGAGCGGTGCCCGGATCGCCGAGCCCTCCGGCTCCGCGCACTGCCGCTGCCGGCCCTGGACACCCTGGCGCAACCACCACTGCGAGCCCTCCGCCAACCCCCAGTCCGGATCCCCCGGCGGCCGGCCCGGCGGAACCGCTGGACCGGACGGGTCCGACGAGGCGGCCGGTTCGGACGGTTCCGGCGGGCCGGGCGACGTCACGGCTTCCTCCGGACCGAGCGGGGCGGACGCGGACGGCCGGCGGGGGCACAGCGACCATCGACTCGCCCGGGGCATCAGCGCCTTCCAGCGCAACACCGCGCCCCTGGTCCGGGACGAGCTGGCACGGCTGGCGCGAGAGGGACAGAGCCCGTCACAGCTGTTCCTCACCTGCGCCGACTCCCGGCTCGTCACCTCGATGATCACGTCGAGCGGCCCCGGCGATCTCTTCGTCGTGCGCAATGTGGGCAACCTCGTGCCCAGGCCCGGGCAGGAGAGCGGGGACGACTCGGTGGCCGCGGCGATCGAGTACGCGGTGGACGTGCTGCACGTGCGGTCCATCACGGTGTGCGGGCACTCCGGGTGCGGGGCCATGCAGGCCCTGCTGAACTCCGACCCCGGCGGAGCGCAGACACCCCTGCGGCGGTGGCTGCGGCACGGGCTGCCGAGCCTGGAGCGGATGGCCGCCGGGGAACGGCCGGGGGCCGGGCTCGCGGGACGGGCGCCGGCGGACGCGGTGGAACAGCTGTGTCTGACCAACGTGGTGCAGCAGTTGGAGCATCTCCGGGCGCATGACTCCGTGACGCGCGCGCTGCGGGAGGGGGCGCTCGAACTGCACGGGATGTATTTCCACGTCGGGGAGGCACAGGCGTATCTGCTGGTCGACCGGGACGGTGACGAGCTGTTCGATCATGTCGGGGCGGAGGAGGAGCTGCGGCGTCCCGTGTGAATCGGGCACGGTGTGCGGCCCCGGCGGCGGGGCCGCACGGCTTGCGTCGTCCACGTGGGTTGTTTTCGACCGCGTTGTCGGGGCGGGCCTTTCTTCGCCCCGCCCCCCTGCCCGACCCGACACCCGGGGCTCCGCCAGGGACGCTGCGCCCCCTGGACCCCCGCCGTCGCCCGAAGGGCTCGTCCTCGAACGCCGGACGGGCTGACGTACCTGACCCCGACCGGCACCATCGCGGCGGGGCGAGGAATCGAGGGAACCTGCCCGTTTCGGTCGTCGTCGGGTGAACCCCGACGGGCGGCCGTCCGTGCCTCGGAGTACGGAGTCCTCGTCACGCAGGAGCACCCCCGGGACCGCCCCATAGCCGACCCGGAGTCGACCGGGCGTGGACCAGGCGTGGACGGGGCCACCGCGTACGTACCCCTGTAGGTCGCGGCGTGAGCGCCGGGGGAAGACTGGAGGACCACAGGACAAGCCCGGCCCCTAACAGGTCTAAACCAATTTGGGGTCGGCCCTTGTCACCGGGGCCCCTGGTCTGATGAGCTGTGGCCTGGGACACAACGGACACCCTGGGAAAGGGAGATGTCGTGAGCAACGAAAGCCTGGCCAACCTGCTGAAGGAAGAGCGCAGGTTCGCGCCGCCCGCCGACCTGGCAGCGAACGCCAACGTCACCGCGGAGGCGTACGAGCAGGCCAAGGCTGACAGGCTCGGCTTCTGGGCCGAGCAGGCCCGCCGCCTGACCTGGGCCACCGAGCCGACCGAGACGCTGGACTGGTCGAACCCGCCGTTCGCCAAGTGGTTCGCCGACGGGAAGCTGAACGTCGCGTACAACTGCGTGGACCGGCACGTCGAGGCCGGCAACGGCGACCGCGTCGCCCTGCACTTCGAGGGCGAGCCGGGCGACAGCCGCGCGATCACCTACGCCGAGCTGAAGGACGAGGTCTCGAAGGCCGCCAACGCGCTGACCGAGCTGGGCGTGGGCAAGGGCGACCGGGTCGCCGTCTATCTGCCGATGATCCCCGAGGCCGTCGTCGCGATGCTGGCCTGCGCCCGGATCGGGGCCGCGCACTCCGTCGTCTTCGGCGGGTTCTCCGCGGACGCGATCGCCACCCGTATCCAGGACGCCGACGCCAAGCTGGTCATCACCTCCGACGGCGGCTACCGGCGCGGCAAGCCGTCCGCGCTCAAGCCGGCCGTGGACGACGCGGTGAGCCGGGTCGACGGGGTCGACAAGGTGCTGGTGGTCCGGCGCACCGGGCAGGAGGTCGACTGGACCGAGGGCCGCGACGTCTGGTGGCACGAGATCGTCGAGCGCCAGTCCGCCGAGCACACGCCGGAGGCGTTCGACGCCGAGCACCCGCTGTTCATCCTGTACACGTCCGGGACGACGGGGAAGCCGAAGGGCATCCTGCACACCTCGGGCGGCTACCTCACGCAGGCCTCGTACACCCACCACGCCGTCTTCGACCTCAAGCCGGAGACCGACGTCTACTGGTGCACGGCCGACATCGGCTGGGTCACCGGGCACTCGTACATCACGTACGGGCCGCTCTCGAACGGTGCGACGCAGGTTATGTACGAGGGGACCCCGGACACCCCGCACCAGGGCCGGTTCTGGGAGATCGTGCAGAAGTACGGGGTGACGATCCTCTACACCGCGCCCACCGCGATCCGTACGTTCATGAAGTGGGGCGACGACATCCCCGCAAAGTTCGACCTGTCCTCGCTGCGGGTCCTCGGATCCGTGGGCGAGCCGATCAACCCCGAGGCGTGGATCTGGTACCGCAAGCACATCGGCGCGGACCGGACGCCGATCGTGGACACGTGGTGGCAGACCGAGACCGGCGCGATGATGATCTCGCCGCTGCCGGGCGTCACCGAGACCAAGCCGGGATCGGCGCAGCGGCCGCTGCCGGGCATCTCGGCGACGGTCGTCGACGACGAGGCCCGGGAGGTCCCCGACGGGGGCGGCGGGTACCTCGTGCTGACCGAGCCGTGGCCCTCGATGCTGCGCACGATCTGGCGTGACGACCAGCGGTTCCTCGACACGTACTGGTCCCGCTTCGAGGGGAAGTACTTCGCCGGGGACGGCGCCAAGAAGGACGAGGACGGGGACATCTGGCTCCTCGGACGGGTCGACGACGTGATGCTGGTCTCCGGGCACAACATCTCGACGACGGAGGTCGAGTCGGCGCTCGTGTCGCATCCCGCGGTCGCCGAGGCGGCGGTGGTCGGCGCGGCGGACGAGACGACCGGACAGGCCATCGTGGCGTTCGTGATCCTGCGCGGAACGGCCTCCGCGGACGACGCCGGGCTCGTCGCCGACCTGCGCAACCACGTGGGGGCGACGCTGGGGCCGATCGCCAAGCCCAAGCGGGTGCTGCCCGTCGCGGAGCTGCCGAAGACCCGGTCCGGGAAGATCATGCGCCGGCTGCTGCGCGACGTGGCGGAGAACCGGGAGCTCGGGGACGTCACCACGCTCACCGACTCCACGGTCATGGACCTGATCCAGGAGAAGCTGCCGGCGGCGCCCAGCGAGGACTGAGGGCTCCACGGCCCGACGGCCCGACGGCCCGCCCGAGTGTAGGAGGCACCTCGCGTGCCTCCCACACTCGCGTTTCGGCACCCTCCACGGAACCCATTGGTGTCGAATGTCCGTATGGCGCATTATCCGGCTGTAATGCCAAGGTAAACTGAGGCCTCAGGGTGTGCCGGGAAGTCTGGTCGGCAACGTCGTCGGCGATCCCGCCTGACGGTCGTCAGCGCGTCGTACCGACCCGGAGGTCCCGCCGTGGCCGCGCCCCGTCCCCGCACCACCACCGACAACCGCAGGTTCCTCGGGCGGCTGTCGCTGCCCGAGCGGAACTTCGTGGCGGAGGCACTGCGGACCGAGACCGTCGGCGGCGTACTCCTCCTCCTCGCCGCGATCGCCGCGCTGATCTGGGCCAACACCCCCCTGCGGGACAGCTACGCCACGGTGGGCGACTTCCACTTCGGTCCCGGAGCCCTCGGGCTGAACCTGTCCGTGCGGCACTGGGCGGCCGACGGGCTGCTCGCCGTGTTCTTCTTCGTCGCCGGTATCGAACTCAAGCGCGAACTGGTGGCCGGGGACCTGCGCGACCCGAAGGCCGCGCTCCTGCCGGTCGCCGCGGCGGTCTGCGGAATGGCCGTACCCGCGCTCGTCTACGCCCTCACCAACGCCGCGGGCGGGGGCTCCCTGGCCGGCTGGGCCGTGCCCACCGCCACCGACATCGCCTTCGCGCTCGCCGTGCTCGCGGTCATCGGCACCTCCCTGCCGTCAGCCCTCCGCGCCTTCCTGCTCACCCTCGCCGTCGTCGACGACCTGCTCGCGATCCTGATCATCGCGGTCTTCTTCACCGACACCCTCGACTTCGCGGCCCTCGGCGGGGCCGTCGCCGGACTCGCCGTGTTCTGGGTGCTGCTGCGCAAGGGCGTGCGGGGCTGGTACGTGTACCTGCCGCTCGCCCTCGCCATCTGGGGGCTGATGTACAACAGCGGCGTGCACGCCACCATCGCGGGCGTGGCCATGGGCCTGATGCTGCGCTGCCACCGGCACGAGGGCGAGGAGCACTCCCCCGGCGAGCACGTCGAGCATCTCGTACGGCCGCTCTCCGCCGGACTCGCCGTGCCGCTCTTCGCACTGTTCAGCGCCGGGGTCGTGGTCTCCGGCGGGGCGCTGGGCGAGGTGTTCACCCGGCCCGAGACACTGGGCGTCGTCCTTGGGCTCGTGGTCGGCAAGTCGGTCGGCGTCTTCGGCGGCACCTGGCTCACCGCCCGCTTCACCCGGGCCTCGCTCAGCGACGACCTGGCCTGGCCCGACGTCTTCGCCGTCGCGAGCCTCGCCGGGATCGGCTTCACCGTCTCCCTGCTCATCGGCGAACTGGCCTTCACCGCCGACCCGGTGCTCACCGACGAGGTCAAGGCCGCCGTCCTGGCCGGCTCGCTCGTCGCGGCCGTCTTTGCCACGACACTGCTGAAGATCCGCAACGCCAAGTACCGTGCGCTGTGCGAGGCGGAGGAACGCGACGAGGACAGCGACGGCATCCCCGACATCTACGAACAGGACAACCCGGCCTACCACCTGCGGATGGCCGAGATCCACGAACGCAAGGCCGCCGAGCACCGAAGGCTTGCCGAAGTGGCGGGCGGGGCAAGCGAGGAGAACGGCCGTCCGGCATGATCTGACCAGACGACACAAACACCCGCAGAAGCCAGACGGCAGACACATGCAGAAGAGGGAGTCCGCGATGAGCGCACCCGACGGCAGCCCGGTCGGCGCCGAACGCAGCATCGGCCAGCTGGTCGCCTCGGCGACGACCGAGATGTCCGCACTGGTGCACGACGAGATCGCACTGGCGAAGGCGCAGCTCAAGCGGGACGTCAAGCGCGGTGCGGTCAGCGGTGGCGCGTTCGCGGTGGCCGGGGCGGTACTGATCTTCTCCCTCCCCATGCTGAGCTTCGCCCTGGCGTACGGCATCCGGACCTGGACCCACTGGAACCTCGCGATCTGCTTCGTCCTGTCGTTCGCGGCGAACGTGCTGGTCGCCGGCGTCCTCGCGCTGATCGGTGTGGTCTTCGCGAAGAAGGCCAAGAAGGGCAAGGGCCCGCAGAAGGTCGCGGCCTCGGTGAAGGAGACGGCGGGCGTCCTGCAGAACGCCAAGCCGCACCCCCGGCCTGCGCCGGTCGAGGACTCCCTGGAAGCTGTGGCACGCTCATCCTCATGACGGACCCCGCCACTCCATCGGCGCAACCCACCTCGGTCGTACGCCTCGACATCCCCGGCGGCCGCGAGGTGACCCACCGGAACGTCGCCGCCAACGGCGCGCGCTTCCACATCGCCGAGACGGGCGACGGGCCCCTCGTTCTGCTGCTGCACGGGTTCCCCCAGTTCTGGTGGACCTGGCGCCGGCAGATGGGGGCGCTCGCCGACGCCGGGTTCCGGGCCGTGGCCATGGATCTGCGGGGTGTCGGCGGGAGCGACCGCACCCCGCGCGGCTACGACCCCGCGAACCTCGCGCTCGACATCACCGGGGTCGTACGGTCCCTCGGCGAGCCCGACGCCGCGCTGGTCGGACACGATCTGGGCGGGTATCTGGCGTGGACGGCGGCCGCGATGCGCCCCAAGCTGGTGCGCCGCCTCGTCGTCTCCTCCATGCCGCACCCACGCCGCTGGCGGTCGGCGATGCTCTCCGACGTGCGGCAGACCTCCGCGAGTTCGTACATCTGGGGGTTCCAGCGGCCCTGGATCCCGGAGCGCCAACTCGTCGCGGACGAAGGTGCCCTGGTAGGCCGTCTGCTGCGGGACTGGTCGGGGCCGCGGCTGCCCGACGACGAGGCCGTGGACACGTACCGCCGCGCCATGTGCATCCCGTCCACGGCGCACTGCTCCATCGAGCCGTACCGGTGGATGGTGCGGTCCATGGCCCGTCCGGACGGGATCCAGTTCAACCGGCGGATGAAACGGCCCGTCCGGGTGCCGACGCTGCATCTGCACGGGTCGCTCGACCCCGTCATGCGGACGCGGAGCGCCGCGGGCTCCGGGGAGTACGTCGAAGCGCCGTACCGCTGGCGGCTGTTCGACGGTCTGGGGCACTTTCCCCACGAGGAGGACCCGGTGGCGTTCTCGACCGAACTCATCAACTGGCTGAAGGATCCCGAGCCCGACCGGTAGGCCGTTTTCAGCCAGCCGACGGCCCCCTTCGGTGACCGCCCGATCGCTCCCGGTGCGCAAAGGGGAACGTCTGTCCTACGAACAGCCAAATGCCTCGCGCATAGGCCAATTGGGGCCTCATGGAGCGGTTATCGACCTTGGGGCAGGGGCACACGTCGGGGTATGGGCTGGACGCACGACTACAGTGACGCACCACGCAACCGCCGCTCGGCGACGGGCCTGAGCTCCCATCAGAGGGGCACCCCGCAGCTTCAGGGCACGGGTCTTCAGGTAGGAATCCCGCGCATTCTGCGCCGTCGGGCCCGCTGGGTCTCGGTGCGATTGCGCCATCCACGCGGCTGAACCACCGCACCGCCCGGCGACCCGGTCACCCGGGTCGTCCGGTCGGCGGAGCGGTACATGAGACCCCGTCAGAGCGCGCAGCTGTCGCTGTCGACCTGCTGGTTGGCCGTACGGCCCCGGTCCGCGTCCGGCCGCACCTCGTCGGCGGTGAGGGCGTATCCGGTGTTGGCGTCGTCGAGGGACTTCGCGAAGACCACTCCGTACACCTTGCCGTCGGGCGTGAGCAGCGGGCCGCCGGAGTTCCCCTGACGGACCGTCGCGAAGAGTGAGTAGACGTCGCGGCGCACGGTCTTGCGGTGGTAGATGTCGGGTCCGTTGGCCGTGATCCGGCCGCGCACCCGCGCGGGCTGCACGTTGTACGCGCCGTTCTGCGGGAAGCCCGCGACGATCGCGTTGTCTCCGCTGCCCGCGTCCCCGGTGGTGAACCGCAGGGCCGGCGCGGTCAGGTTCGGTACGTCGAGGACGGCGATGTCGCGCTCCCAGTCGTACAGGACGACCTTGGCGTCGTACTTCCTGCCCTCGCCGCCGATCTGGACGGTGGGCTCGTCGACGCCGCCGACCACGTGCGCGTTGGTCATCACCCGGCGGTTGCCGAACACGAAGCCGGTGCCCTCCAGGACCTTGCCGCAGCTCTGCGCGGTTCCCATCACCTTGACGATGGAGTCCCGCGCGCGGACGGCGACGGGGCTGTTGGCGAGCGCCGGGTCGGGGGGCTGGACGTCGGTGATCGGCTCGTTCGCGAACGGGCTGAAGACCTGGGGGAAACCGTTCTGCGCGAGGACGGAGGAGAAGTCGGCGAACCAGGTGTCGGCCCGGGAGGGCAGCGCGCGCGACACGCCGAGCAGCACCTTCGAGCCGCGGACCTCCTTGCCGAGCGTCGGCAGCGTCGTACCGGCGAGCGCCGAGCCGATCAGCCAGGCCACCAGGAGCATCGCGACCACGTTGACCAGGGCGCCGCCCGTCGCGTCCAGGGCGCGGGCCGGTGACCAGGTGATGTACCGGCGCAGCTTGTTGCCCAGGTGCGTCGTGAGGGCCTGGCCCACGGAGGCGCAGACGATCACGACGACGACCGCCACGACGGCGGCGGTCGTACTGACCGTGGCGTCGTCGGTGAGGGCGTCCCAGGCGACGGGGAGCAGGTAGACGGCGACGAGACCGCCGCCCAGGAAGCCGATCACCGACAGGATGCCGACGACGAAGCCCTGGCGGTAGCCCACGATCGCGAACCACACGGCGGCGACCAGCAGCAGGATGTCCAGCACGTTCACGAACGACACCCTGTCACGCGCGCCAGTCGAGCGGGACCTGCTTCTCGTGGTCCCAGGGCAGCTCCCACCCCGCGAAGTGCAGCAAACGGTCGATGATGCCTGCGGTGAAGCCCCACACCAGGGCCGATTCGACCAGGAATGCCGGACCTCGGTGGCCGCTCGGGTGCACGGTCGTCGCACGGTGCGCGGGGTCCGTGAGATCCGCCACGGGGACCGTGAAGACCCGGGCCGTCTCGGCCGGATCGACCACGCCGACCGGGGTCGGCTCGCGCCACCAGCCCAGGACGGGCGTGACCACGAAGCCGCTCACCGGGATGTAGAGGCGGGGCAGGACGCCGAAGAGCTGGACGCCGGCGGGATCGAGCCCGGTCTCCTCCTCGGCCTCGCGCAGCGCGGCCCGCAGCGGCCCGTCGCCCTTCGGGTCGCCGTCCTCGGGGTCCAGGGCGCCGCCCGGGAAGGAGGGCTGTCCGGCGTGCGAGCGCAGCGAGCCGGCGCGCTCCATGAGGAGCAGTTCGGGACCGCGGGCGCCCTCGCCGAAGAGCACGAGGACGGCGGACTGCCGTCCCGCGCCGTCGGCCGGCGGCAGGAAGCGGCTCAGCTGGAGCGGCTCGACGGTCTCGACGGCGTGCACCACCGGGTCGAGCCAGGCGGGCAGCCCCTCCTTGGTCACCGGAACGGGGGTCACCGGAACGGCGGCGGCGCCGGCCGCCGGGCCGGGGCCGTCACCGGGTGCCGCGCCACGCGTCGTATGGGCACCGGGAATCGGCTGTGTGCCGGGCCGGCCGTGCGTCGCGCCGGTGCCGGGCTCGTCGTACCTGTCGATGTCGTGCGTCTCCATGTGCCCGCGGTGCGTGTCGCTCGCGCCCGTCATAGCCACCCCCGTTCCCCGTCCCTCTCACCGTCCGCCGTCGCGCCCGCCGTCATCCGGCACCCAGCGGGGGCGCCGGGACGCCACCGGCGTCCAGATAGGCCTGCGGAGGGTTGAGGCGCTGGCCTGGATAGCCGCCCTTCTCGTACTTCAGGAGTTTGCGCGCCTTCTCCGGGTCCGTCTCGCCCTCCCCGTACGCCGGGCAGAGCGGGGCGATGGGGCACGCGCCGCAGGCCGGTCTGCGGGCGTGGCAGATACGGCGGCCATGGAAGATGACGTGATGGGAGAGCATCGTCCACTCGCTCTTCGGGAAGAGCGCGCCGACGGCGGCCTCGATCTTGTCGGGCTCGGTCTCCTCGGTCCACTGCCAGCGCCGTACGAGCCGCTGGAAATGGGTGTCCACGGTGATGCCGGGCCGGCCGAAGGCGTTCCCGAGCACCACGAAGGCCGTCTTGCGGCCCACGCCCGGGAGTCTGACGAGATCTTCGAGACGGCCGGGGACCTCGCCCCCGAACTCCTCGGCCAGCGCCTTGGAGAGCCCTATCACCGACTTGGTCTTGGCCCGGAAGAAGCCCGTCGGCCGCAGGATCTCCTCGACCTCCTCGGGGTTCGCGGCGGCGAGGTCCTCCGGGGTGGGATACCTGGCGAAGAGCGCCGGAGTCGTCTGGTTCACCCGCAGGTCGGTCGTCTGCGCCGACAGGACCGTGGCGACGAGCAGCTGGAAGGGGTTCTCGAAATCCAGTTCCGGATGGGCGTACGGGTAGACCTCGGCGAGTTCGCGGTTGATCCGGCGGGCTCTGCGGACGAGGGCGGTGGACGGCTCGGCGACGAGCGGCTTCTTGGCCGGGACGGCCTTCTTCACGCCGGCGGTCTTCTTCGCCGCGGCCGTCTTCTTCACGGCAGCCGTCTTCTTCACCGCGGTGGTCGTCTTCGCCGCGGCTGTCTTCTTCTTCACCGCGGCTGTCTTCTTCGCGGGGGTCGGCGCCTGCGCCGGAGCCGCATCCTCCGCCGCAGCCGTCGCCCTCGCCGGAGCCGTCTTCTTCGCCGCGGCCTTCGAGGGAGTGACCTTCTTGATCGTCGCCGTCACCTTCTTGGCCGTCGCTGTCGCCTTCTTCGTCGTGGCTGTCGCCTTTTTGGCGGCCTTCTTCACCGTCGGTTTCACCGGCGAAGAATCTGCCCCCTTTGTCGTTTTCGTGCTTCCATCGGGGCCCTGTTCGCCCACAGCGGAATCGCGACGTACCACCACCCGCCCAGCCCCCTTGGCCTGTGCTCTCACCGGCGATTTGGACACCCGGCCAGCCTAGAGCCCTGCACCGACATCCGCCCCGGACCCAGAAGATCAGCCTCCAATTGGCCCCCTGCCGCACTGCCCGCGACGCCCGTGCGGCAGACTTGTGACTGATCACACTGTTTGGACCGTCCAGCAAGATGGGGAACACGCTCCCCTGGTACCACGGGGGAGCAAGATCCCCTGAGCAGGTCGACAAGGAGAGAACTCGTGGACGACGTTCTGCGGCGCGCCCCGCTCTTCGCGGCGCTCGATGACGAGCAGGCGGCGGAGCTCCGCGCCTCCATGAGTGAGGTGACGCTCGCCCGCGGCGACGCTCTCTTCCACGAGGGCGACCCCGGAGACCGCCTCTACGTGGTCACCGAGGGCAAGGTGAAGCTCCATCGCACCTCCCCGGACGGCCGGGAGAACATGCTGGCCGTCCTCGGCCCCGGTGAGCTGATCGGCGAGCTGTCGCTGTTCGACCCGGGCCCGCGCACGGCGACCGCCAGCGCGCTGACCGAGGTCAAGCTGCTGGGCCTCGGCCACGGCGACCTCCAGCCCTGGCTGAACGCGCGGCCCGAGGTGGCCGCCGCCCTGCTGCGCGCCGTCGCCCGGCGCCTGCGCAAGACCAACGACCAGATGTCCGACCTGGTCTTCTCGGACGTGCCCGGCCGGGTGGCCCGTGCGCTCCTGGACCTCTCCCGCCGCTTCGGCGTGCAGTCGGAGGAGGGCATCCACGTCGTGCACGACCTGACGCAGGAGGAGCTGGCCCAGCTGGTCGGCGCGTCGCGCGAGACGGTCAACAAGGCGCTCGCCGACTTCGCGGGCCGCGGCTGGCTGCGGCTGGAGGCCCGCGCGGTGATCCTGCTGGACGTCGAGCGCCTCGCGAAGCGGTCCCGCTGACCGCTTCGCCGCTCGCTCGTGAGTGAGTACGTGCAAGGGGCCCCGTCGAAGGACGGGGCCCCTTGCACGTCGTTCATGACGTACGTCGTTCATGACGTACGTCGTTCATGACGTACGAGTTGGACCGGTCCCGGCCGGGCCTAGATGAGGCCGTGTTCGCGCAGGTAGTCCATCTGCGCCCGGACGGAGAGTTCGGCGGCGGGCCACAGCGACCGGTCCACGTCGGCGTAGACGTGCGCGACGATCTGCCGCGGTGACCCGTAACCGTTCTCGACCGCCGTCTCGACCTGGGCCAGGCGATGGGCCCGGTGGGCGAGGTAGAACTCGACGGCACCCTGGGCGTCCTCCAGCACGGGTCCGTGTCCGGGCAGCACCGTGCGCACGCCGTCGTCGACCGTGAGCGAGCGCAGCCGCCGCAGTGAGTCGAGATAGTCCCCCAGGCGGCCGTCAGGGTGGGCCACGACGGTCGTACCGCGACCCAGGACGGTGTCACCCGTCAGGACGGCCCGATCGGCCGGGAGATGGAAGCACAGCGAGTCGGCGGTGTGCCCGGGCGTCGGGACCACCCGCAGTTCGAGGCCGCCCACGTCCACGACGTCGCCGTACGCGAGTCCCTCGTCCCCGAGCCGCAGCGCGGGGTCCAGCGCCCGCACCTTCGTCCCCGTCAGCTCGGCGAACGACGCGGCGCCCGCCGCGTGATCCGGGTGCCCGTGCGTCAGCAGGGTCAGCGCGACCCGCTTCCCGGCCTTCTCGGCCGTGTCGAGGACGGCCCGCAGATGGACGTCGTCCAGCGGCCCGGGGTCGATCACCACGGCGAGCTCGGAGTCAGGCTCCGAGACGATCCAGGTGTTGGTGCCGTCCAGGGTCATCGCGGACGCGTTGGGGGCCAGGACGTTCACGGCACGCGCGGTGGCCGGACCGGAGAGGGCCCCGCCCCGGGGCCGGCCGGGAAGGGCCGCGGCGTCGGTCATGCCGGGCTCCCTCCGGTCGGGACGTGCTTGGTGAACTCGTCGTGTCCGGGCCAGGAGAGCACCACTTCGCCGTTCTCCAGGCGCGCCCTGGCCAGGACGGGTGTCAGATCGCGCGCGGGCGCGGCGGCGAGAACGTCGGCCGCGCTGCCGTACGGGACGAGCTGGCGCAGGGTGGCGACGGTGGGCGGCATCATCAGGAGCTCGCCCTTGTCGTATCCGTCGGTCGCGTCCTCGGGGCGGATCCACACGGTGCGGTCGGCCTCCGTGGAGGCGTTGCGGGTGCGCTGCCCGTCCGGGAGCGCGGCCACGAAGAACCAGGTGTCGTAGCGACGGCTCTCGAACTCCGGGGTGATCCAGCGGGTCCAGACGCCCAGGAGGTCGGATCTGAGGACCAGGCCCCTGCGGTCGAGGAACTCCGCGAAGGAGAAGTCACGGGCGACCAGGGCGGCGCGGTCCGCCTCCCACTCGTCCCCGGTGGTGTCGCCGACCACCGTGTCCGGGGTGGGACCGGCGAGGAGGACACCGGCCTCCTCGTACGTCTCGCGGACCGCCGCGCAGACGACGGCCTGGGCGGACGTCTCGTCGACCCCGAGCCGGTCGGCCCACCACGCGCGCGTGGGGCCCGCCCAGCGGATCCGGTGGTCGTCGTCGCGGGGGTCCACGCCGCCGCCCGGGTACGCGTACGCGCCTCCGGCGAAGGCCATGGTGGTGCGTCTGCGCAGCATGTGCACCAGAGGGGTGGTGTCGGTGTCCTTGAGCAGCATGACCGTGGCGGCCCGCCTCGGGGGCACCGGTGTCAGGGTGCCCTCCGCGAGCGCGCGGATGCGCTCGGGCCATTCCGGTGGATACCACTGCCCATTCGCCATGGCCGGAGGCTATCCCGAGCCGGGCGAATGTTCGAGGGGCGCCGGTCGATCAAGAAGGGTCGTACCCCGCTTCGGCCTGGAGGGCCTCTTCGTCGAGCGCCGGAGCGGCTGAGGGCGCGAGCCGGGCGCCGCGGGGCCGTGCGATGCCGGCCGCGCGCTGCGAGGCCGTGAGATGCGGGCCGGGCGCTGCGGGGCCGAGGCTGAAGGGCTGATGGCCGGACGTGATCTTTCCGGTGCGGGCGGGCATCTCCAGCCCGTCCGGGGCCTATGAGCGCAGGCCCGCATGATCAGCCCGTCCGGCGCTTGAGGACGAGCCCTTCGGGCGAGGGCGGGGGTCCAGGGGGCGCAGCGCCCTTGGCGGGGTCCGGGGCGGAGCCCCGGGTGACGGGACGAGCAGGGGCGGCGGGCCCCCGCGAACAGGAACACCCAGCCGACCCCGCCCCGCCCGGAGTGCCTACGCCTCGGTCAGTTCCACTTGGATCTCGACCTCGACCGGCGCGTCCAGCGGCAGTACCGCCACCCCGACGGCACTCCGCGCGTGCACGCCCTTGTCACCGAGCACCGCGCCCAGCAGCTCACTGGCTCCGTTCACCACGGCCGGCTGACCGACGAAGTCCGCCGCCGAGGCCACGAACCCGACGACCTTCACGACCCGCGCGATCCGGTCCAGGTCACCCGCGACCGACTTGACCGCGGCCAACGCGTTCAGCGCGCAGATGCGGGCCAGGTCCTTGGCCTCCTCGGCCGTGACCTCGGCGCCGACCTTCCCGGTCACCGGAAGCTTGCCCTCCACCATCGGCAGCTGGCCGGAGGTGTACACGTACACACCGGACCGCACGGCCGGCTGGTACGCGGCCAGCGGCGGGACGACGTCCGGCAGGGTCAGCCCGAGCTCCGCGAGCTTCGACTCGACGGTGCCGCTCATGCGGACCTCTCACGCTTCAGGTAGGCCACCAGCTGCTCGGGGTTGTTCGGCCCGGGCACGACCTGGACAAGCTCCCAGCCGTCCTCGCCCCAGGTGTCCAGAATCTGCTTCGTGGCATGGACGAGCAGCGGCACGGTTGCGTATTCCCACTTGGTCATGTGGCCGACTGTAGCCGTTGCCGCGGAGGGCCTCGCGCGCACGTTGTCCACAGCCTCCTGCGTACTCCGGCGGTGGACTGGTTAGGCTCGAAGACGTGAGCAGGCTCCAGGTCGTCAGCGGCAAGGGCGGTACCGGCAAGACCACGGTAGCCGCGGCCCTCGCGCTCGCCCTCGCCACAGAGGGCAAGCGCACCCTCCTCGTGGAGGTCGAGGGCAGACAGGGCATCGCGCAGCTCTTCGAGACAGAAGCGCTGCCCTACGAGGAGCGGAAGATCGCCGTCGCTCCGGGCGGCGGGGAGGTGTACGCCCTCGCCATAGATCCCGAACTGGCCCTTCTGGACTACCTCCAGATGTTCTACAAACTGGGGAGCGCCGGACGGGCCCTGAAGAAGCTCGGCGCCATCGACTTCGCGACCACCATCGCGCCCGGCGTCCGGGACGTGCTCCTCACCGGCAAGGCGTGCGAGGCCGTGCGCAGGAAGGACAAGAGCGGACAGTTCGCCTATGACTACGTGATCATGGACGCGCCGCCCACCGGGCGGATCACGCGCTTCCTGAACGTGAACAACGAGGTCGCGGGGCTCGCCAAGATCGGCCCGATACACAATCAGGCACAGGCCGTGATGCGTGTCCTCAAGTCTCCGGAGACGGCGGTGCACCTGGTGACGCTGCTGGAGGAGATGCCCGTCCAGGAGACCGCGGACGGCATCGCCGAACTGCGCGCGGCGAAGCTGCCGGTCGGGCGGATCATCGTGAACATGGTGCGGCCCGCGCTCCTCGACGACGCCGACCTGGAGTTCACGGGCGCCGTGGCGCGCAGCGCCATCGCCAAGTCGCTCTCCGCCGCGGGTCTCGGCGGCGCCCGCCGCGGCGGGAACGCGGAGCGGCTCGTCGGCCCCCTCCTGGAGCAGGCGGAGGAGTACGCCGAGCGGCACACCCTGGAGCGCGAGCAGCGGGCCGTCCTCACCGAGCAGGGCCTTCCGCTGCACGAGCTCCCGCTGCTCGCCGAGGGAATGGACCTGGCGGGCCTGTACCAACTGGCCAAGGAACTGCGTCAGCAAGGGATCTCATGAGTCCGGACCCGGCCCGCGCCCACGACCCCGCCCGTACCGGCGACCCCGCCCGCGGCGGCGACTCGGCCCGGGCCCACGATCCGGCCCGGGCCCAGGACCCGGCCCGCGGCATCGGCTCCGCCCGTGTCCTGGACGTCGACCCGCTGCTCGACGACCCGGGGACCCGCATCGTGGTGTGCTGCGGGTCCGGCGGTGTCGGGAAGACGACGACGGCGGCCGCCCTGGGGCTGCGCGCGGCCGAGCGGGGCCGCAAGGTCGTCGTGCTCACGATCGACCCGGCCCGCCGGCTCGCCCAGTCGATGGGCATCGACTCGCTCGACAACATCCCGCGCCGGGTGAAGGGCATCGACGACTCGGCGGGCGGCGAACTGCACGCCATGATGCTCGACATGAAGCGCACCTTCGACGAGATCGTCGAGGCGCACGCGGACGGCGAGCGGGCCGCCGCGATCCTGGGCAACCCCTTCTACCAGTCGCTCTCGGCGGGCTTCGCGGGCACGCAGGAGTACATGGCGATGGAGAAGCTCGGCCAGCTGCGGGCGCGGGAGGAGTGGGACCTGATCGTCGTCGACACGCCGCCGTCCCGCTCCGCGCTGGACTTCCTGGACGCCCCCAAGCGGCTCGGCTCGTTCCTGGACGGCCGCCTGATCCGGCTCCTCACCGCTCCGGCGAAGCTGGGCGGCCGCGCGGGGATGAAGTTCCTGAACGTCGGTATGTCGATGATGACCGGCACCCTGGGCAAGCTGCTGGGGGGACAACTCCTCAAGGACATGCAGACGTTCGTGGCGGCGATGGACACCACGTTCGGCGGCTTCCGGACCCGCGCGGACGCCACGTACAAGCTGCTCCAGGCGCCCGGCACGGCGTTCCTGGTCGTGGCGGCCCCGGAGCGGGACGCGCTGCGGGAGGCCGCGTACTTCGTCGAGCGGCTGGCAGCCGAGGACATGCCGTTCGCCGGCCTGGTCCTCAACCGGGTGCACGGCAGCGGCGCCGCGCAGCTGTCGGCGGAACGGGCACTCGCGGCGGCGGAGAACCTCGACGCCGCGGCCGCCGAGGACGTCGATCCCGACACCGTGGAAGATCTTGGCTCCGAGGCTGCGGAAAATCTTGACGGGGCCCGCATTGTGGATCAGGAGGGCGGGAAAGCTGGACTTCGTAACTCTCCCGACACGCACGGCAGTTCAGAGTCCTCTGCTCCCGCGCCATCAGCTCCCGAAGGCACCGAGGCTCCCGACGGTTCCGCCGAAGGCTCCCCCGCCGCCACGGACACCGACCGGACCGTCACCGACCGGACCGTCGAACAGTTCACCGCAGATCTGCTGAGGCTGCACGCCGAGCGCATGCAGTTGCTCTCCCGCGAGCAGCGCACCCGTGACCGCTTCGCCGCGCGTCACCCCGAAGTGGCCGTGGCCGAAGTGGCCGCGCTGCCCGGTGACGTGCATGACCTCGCGGGGCTGCGGGACATCGGGGAACGGCTCGCGGCCAACCGGCCGGAGCTGCCCGAGTCCGACGCCTGACCCGACGCCGCGACCATCCGCCGCCCGGCCCGTGACCACCACGGGCCCGCGGCCGTCCACGAGCCCGTACCCGTCACAAGGTCCGGGTGACAGGTCCATGGGGCCGCCTCCCGGCGGCCCTTGTGGCCCTCTGCCGCGCCCTGAGGGCGCCTTGTCCCCTGATGAGGTCCGTCACCCCTGCCGGCACGCTGCCGCACCACATCACCGGCGCGGCGACACCACCGGCGCACCGGCACCAGCTCCGCGTCGGTCCACCGCCGCGCGCGAGGTGGCGTACGGCTCACCGTGCGACCGCACCCCGATGTGGGCGCCGTACGGGAACGCCCCGGCTGACCGGTCCGTGGTCCGTGGTCCGTGGTCCGTGGTCCGAGGAGAACCTTCAGCCCACCGCCGCGTAACGCTCGTACACCTCTTCCTCGTCGAGGGGCAGCAGGCCCGCGCCGCGCTCGTACTCCGTACGCGCGGTCTCCAGCAGGCGACGCCACGAGGTGACGGTGGGACGCCTGCGCAGCAGTGCGCGACGCTCCCGCTCCGTCATGCCACCCCACACGCCGAATTCGACGCGGTTGTCGAGCGCATCGGCGAGGCACTCCGTGCGTACCGGACATCCGGTACACACTGCCTTCGCCCTGTTCTGCGCTGCTCCTTGAACGAACAGTTCATCCGGATCGGTAGTGCGGCAGGCCGCCTGCGCACTCCAGTCGGTTACCCAGCCCATACCGGCGCCGTCCTCTCCCGAATCGAGGCTCCCCCACGGCGGCAGCGGCATATTCACCGCCGCCAGTTGAGGACGTTACGGAAGGTGGGCACAGCGCAACACCCCCTTCGGGCCCAATCTTGAATGGCCCGAACGGACTATGCGTAAGCGGCAGATCACCCGGGGGAGTGACCCGAGGACATGCGCGACCATCCCGACAAAGCGGGACAGTTCAGTTGAGTCACAACGGACGCCTGGTGACGCATGAGGCTGATTCGGACACGACCTCCCCAAAAAACTGGGGAACCTCCGGAACGATTCGGGTTCGCCGGACGTATTGATACGTAGCCGCACTGCTGTGACAGTTGAGAGCAGCTTAGGCCAAGGCATATACGCGTGTCCGGCGAATGAGAACGTAGGCTGCCCCCATGCCAAAGAAGCTCTCGGGTGGTGGTCTGTCGCCCACGCAGCAGGCCGCCAAGTTCCTCGGTGTCAGCGTGCTCGCCGGAGCAGTCATGGCCGGAATCGCGTTGCCCGCCGCGGGCGCGCTGGGCCTCGCGGCCAAGGGTTCCGTCCAGGGTTTCGACGAGATTCCCGACAACTTGAAGAGTCCCGCGCTGAGTCAGCGCACGACCATCCTGGACAGCCAGGGCGGTCCGATCGCGACGGTCTACTCGCGCGACCGCACGGTGGTCGACCTCAAGAGCATCTCGCCGTACATGCAGAAGGCGATCGTCGCGATCGAGGACTCGCGCTTCTACCAGCACGGAGCGGTCGACCTGAAGGGCATCCTGCGCGCCCTGAACCAGAACGCGCAGAACGGCGGAGTGGCCCAGGGCGCCTCCACCCTCACCCAGCAGCTGGTGAAGAACTACTTCGTGGAGGAGGCCGGCGACGACCCGACGAAGGTCGCCCAGGCCACCCAGCAGACCCTCGGCCGCAAGATCCGTGAGCTCAAGTACGCGATCCAGCTCGAGGAGAAGCTCGGCAAGAAGAAGATCCTCGAGAACTACCTGAACATCACGTTCTTCGGCGAGCAGGCCTACGGCGTCGAGGCCGCCGCCCAGCGCTACTTCTCCAAGCCCGCGAAGGACCTGAACCTCCAGCAGTCGGCGCTGCTCGCGGGCATCGTCCAGTCGCCGAGCCGGTACGACCCGGTCAACGACGAGGCCGAGGCCATCAAGCGCCGCAACACCGTCCTGCAGCGCATGGCCGAGGTGCACGACATCTCCCCGCAGGAGGCCGAGGAGGCAAAGAACGCGAAGCTGGGCCTGAAGGTCAGCCAGCCGAAGAACGGCTGCATCACGGCGGTCAAGGGCGCGAGCTTCTTCTGCCGGTACGTGGAGAACGTGTTCCTCACCGACCCGGTCTTCGGCAAGACCAAGGAGGACCGGGCCAAGCTCTGGAACCAGGGCGGCCTGACCATCCGTACGACGCTCGACCCGCAGTCCCAGAAGTCCGTGCAGGACTCGATCAAGTCCCACGTCAACAAGTCGGACTCGGTCGCCACGGCGGCCACGCTGGTCGAGCCGGGGACCGGCAAGATCGTCGGCATGGGCCAGTCGAGGCCGTACGGCTACGGGAAGAACGAGACGGAGTACAACTACTCGGTCGACCGCGACATGGGCGGTTCGAACTTCGGCTTCCCGACCGGTTCGACCTTCAAGCCGTTCGTGGCCGCGGCCGCGCTGGAGCAGGGCCTGCCGCCGACGCAGGAGTACTCCGCGCCGTACAAGATGTCCTACCCCAGCCCCGTGCAGACGTGCGGCAAGCCCTGGACCAACCAGCAGAACGAGACCCTCTCGAACGAGAGCGAGTCGGAGGACGGCCCGTACCCGCTGAAGACGGCGATGGCCAAGTCGGTCAACACCTACTTCGTGCAGATGATCTCGGACATCGGCATCTGCCCGGTGGTGAAGCTGACCGACAAACTGCACGTCGTGCAGGGCAACGGCGACAAGCTGCCCGAGGTCCCCGCCATCACCCTCGGCTCCAAGGGCATCGCCCCGCTGACCATGGCGAGCGCGTACGCCACCTTCGCCTCCCGGGGCATGTACTGCACGCCGATCGCCATCGAGTCGATCACCCAGCAGGTGGACAGCAAGCAGAAGTCGCTGGAGGTCCCGAAGTCGACCTGCACGCGGGCCATGTCCGAGAAGACGGCGGACACCGTCAACACGCTGCTGAGCGGTGTGATCGACTCCGGTACGGGTCAGCAGGCCGGTCTGACGGACCGGGACAACGCCGGTAAGACGGGTACGACGGACGAGCGCCGCAACGCCTGGTTCGTCGGGTACACCCCGAACCTCGCGGGCGCGGTCTGGGTCGGCAGCCCCAAGCAGAACGTCAAGATGACGAACATCAACATCGGCGGCGTCTACCACTCGCTCGTCTACGGCGGCGAGGTACCGGGCCCGATCTGGAAGGACGCCATGACGGGCGCCCTCGTGGGCAAGGACTCCCCCTCCTTCAACATGATCGACATTCCCGACCCGGTGCGGGACCACGACGACGACGGTGGTCCGGACGACGGCGGCCCGGACGACGGCGGCCCGGGCGGCGGCGACGACCGCGGCAACACCATCAGCGGGAACAACGGCAGCAACGGGAACGGCGGCGGGAAGCCGAACCCCACCTTCTCGCTCCCCGAGGGCTTCATCCAGGGACAGAACGGCACCGGCGGGCGCCGGCACTGACAGCACCCGGCCGGGGCGCTCGTCCCCCGCCCCCGCCGGCTCTCGGGAGGCCGACGGAGGGCCGGGGGCCGGCCGGCATCGGGCACGCGCCGGGACCGGTCGCACCGAGGAACGAGAAAAGAGGGACGCCACCGCGGTGGCGTCCCTCTTGCCGTAGGTCCTTCTTGGCGTGGGTCCTTCTTGGCGTGGTCCTTCTTGGCGTGGGTCCTTCTTGGCGCACGGCCCTCGTGGCGTAGGTCCTTTGGTGTAGGCCGCCGTGCTCTCGCCGTACGTCGTGGCGGGAGGCCGTGAGTCTTGGCCATGGGTCGTGGGCCTTGGCCGTGCGCTGTGGCCGTGTGCTGTGTGCCGTGTGCTGTGTGCCGTGTGCCGTGGCCGTGGCCGTGGCCGTGGCCGTGGCCGTTCGGAGCCTCAGCCCGCGAGCAGCTTCTTGACGACGGCGGCGACCCGCCCGCCCTCGGCCAGACCCGCGACCTTCGGGTTGACGATCTTCATGACCTGGCCCATGGCACGCGGTCCCTCGGCGCCCGCCGCCCTGGCCTCCTCGACGGCCTGTCCGACGATCTGCTGGAGTTCCTCGTCGGAGAGCTGCTTGGGCAGGTACGTGGCGAGGAGCTCGCCCTCGGCCTTCTCCCGCTCGGCCGACTCCGGGCGACCGCCCTGCGCGAAGGCGTCCGCGGCCTCACGGCGCTTCTTCGCCTCACGGGCGATCACCTTCTGCACCTCGTCGTCGGAGAGCTCGCGCTTCGTCGTGCCCGAGACCTCCTCCTTGGTGATCGCGGTGAGGGTCAGCCGGAGCGTGGCGGAGCGGAGCTCGTCGCGCTCCTTGATGGCGGCGTTGAGGTCTTCCTGCAGCTTCGACTTGAGCGTGGTCATGCCCACGATTGTCGCAGGTGTGGCACGGCGGGCGCCTGCTGATTTCGACGGCGGTTCCGGTGGCCGTGACGGCCGCCGCCGTCTGCGCCGCCCGGCGACGCCGGGGTTGTCCACAGCCCGGAACGCGAAGCCGCCCGGGTCTGACACGATGGACGTATGCGCGCACGATACGGAGTACCCCTGGGAATCACGGCGGTGGGCGCCGCCGGACTGCTGTACTCGGCAGGGTTCGAGGCCCGCTCGTTCCGCCTCCGGCGGGTGACGGTCCCGGTCCTGCCGCCGGGCATGCGGCCCCTGCGTCTCCTCCAGGTCTCCGACATCCACATGGTGAGCGGGCAGCGCAAGAAGCAGCAGTGGCTGCGATCCCTTGCGGGCCTGCGCCCCGACTTCGTCATCAACACCGGGGACAACCTCTCCGACCCGGAAGGCGTCCCCGAAGTCCTGGACGCCCTGGGCCCGTTGATGGAGTTCCCCGGCGCGTACGTCTTCGGTTCGAACGACTACTACGGCCCCACACTCCGCAACCCCGCCCGGTACCTGTTCGAAAAGGCGCAGGGCCGTCACGGTCTGAACGGCAACAAGCCGGCGGTCAACGTGGTCCACAACCCGTGGGAGGACCTGCGGGACGGCTTCGACGCGGCGGGCTGGCTGAACCTGACGAATACCCGGGGGACGCTGAAGATAGAAGGCTCCGAGATCGAGCTGACCGGTCTCGACGACCCGCACATCAAGCGGGACCGCTACGCGCGCGTGGCGGGCGGACCCTCCGAGTCGGCCGACTTCTCGCTCGGCGTGGTCCACGCGCCGTACCTGCGCGCCCTCGACGCGTTCACGGCGGACGGCTACCCCCTGCTCCTGGCCGGCCACACCCACGGCGGCCAGATCTGCCTCCCCTTCTACGGCGCCTTCGTCACCAACTGCGACCTGGACACCGACCGCGTGAAGGGCCTGTCCAAGCACACGGCGGAAGGGCAGACGTCGTACCTGCACGTCTCGGCGGGCTGCGGCACGAGCCGCTACACACCGGTCCGCTTCGCGTGCCCGCCGGAGGCGTCGCTCCTGACGCTGGTGAGCCGCTAGCAGCCCGATCAGGGGTGGGCCCGCACGGCCGGTCACGACCCGTGATGCGCATACGGCGCACGCCTGCGCCTGTGTCTGTACCCATGCCTGCACCGGTACCGGCGGTGCAGGTCCGGAGCATCACGGGGCCGTAACCCGACCGGATGCCCCAAATAGCCCGATTCGCCCACTCCGCTTAGCGTGGGCCCATGATCGCCCCGATCCCCAAGGACATACCCGACCTCCCCCCGATCCCGGGTATCGCCGCTCTGGCCCCGTACAACGTCCCGTCGGCGGCGGTGGTCGCCCCGGTGCACCGCCCGCTCGCGGCGGCCTTCCGCCTCCTGGTCGCGCTCGCCGCGGCGGCGGGCATCGCCATCGACCTGTACCTGGGCAGCCCCGGACACGTACTGAGCTACTTCGCCACCCAGAGCAACCTGCTGGTGGCGGTCGTCCTCACCGCCTCGGCCCGACGAGCCTGGTTCGCCCGCCGCCCCCTGCCCGCGACCCTCACGGGCGGCACGCTCGTGTACATCCTGATCACGGGTCTGGTCTACCACCTGCATCTGGCGGGCCGCCCCGGCGGCTTCTCGATGACCGGCGAGACCGCCTCGCTCCACGGCTGGCAGGCGATCGCGAACCTGCTCCTGTACACCGTGACCCCCGTGGCCGTGGCGATCGACTGGCTCCTGCTGACCCGCCCGGCCCACCTGGCGATGCGCCACGCGGCGACCTGGCTGCTCTACCCCCTCGTCTACCTGGCCTTCTCCCTCGCCCGCGGCGCGATGCTCGCGCCCGGCACGACGGAGCGCTACCTCTACCCCTTCGTGGACGCCGACCGGCACGGATACGTCGGCATCCTGGGAAACACGGCGATCCTGGGCGTCGCCTTCTACGCCCTCTCCCTCTTCGTCGTCGCCGTGGATCACCTCCGCCCCGACCCGCTGCGCCACGGCGGCCGACGCCCAGAAAACCGGATTTCGTCTCCGGCCACCGGTGGGCTAAAGTAAACGACGTCGCCGCGAGAGCAGCGACGATCGGGGTGTAGCGCAGCTTGGCAGCGCGCTTCGTTCGGGACGAAGAGGTCGTGGGTTCAAATCCCGCCACCCCGACAGTTGAATAGCAGTTCAGAGGGGCCTTACCGAATCGGTGAGGCCCCTCTGGCGTTGCTGTGTGCATAACTACTGCGTGACTGTCGATTCCGGAGTGCCGTGAGTGGTGCCTGCGACCCGCCTCGGTCTGGGCCCAAGATGCCGTCCATGATCACGGCGGCGGTCTGATCACGGGCCGGATCTGCTTTCGGAGGATCTCGTCGATCTCAGCCGTACCGGATCCCCTCCGGTGGGACGCCGCGGTCGGAGACCAGGGACACGAGCGCCGCCCACGGAAGTGGACGGCGCCCTGCCCGGCCGGGCGTCACGGTGCGGCCGCGGCTGCCTGACCCGGCCGGTCCGCTGACCTTCCGGGGCGAGATGGTCCGGGCGGACGCGCCGGAACCGGAACCAGACGCGAAGCCGGACCCCGGGATCCCCGTGGTGCCGAGTGGCCCCCGGACCCGCGCCGTCAGGAGATGCGGATGGCCGACCAGTTCGTGGCCTTGCCGGCCTGCGACCGGTTGTCGAAGCCGCCGTGGCCGTTGCCCCGGTTCAGCCAGGCCCGGCCGTCCTTGTCCAGCGAGATCAGGTCGGCCCGGCCGTCCCCGGACAGATCGAGCCCGCCGACCACGTCCTTGTAGGAGGTGCCCCAGTCCTTGAAGACCAGCGACCGGGACGTGAACGTGCCGGCGCCGGTCCCCCTGAACCGCCACAGCTCGTTCGACGCGTCGATGGCCAGCAGGTCGTTCTTGCCGTCGCCGTCGAGGTCCCCGGCAGCGATCAGCCTCTTGTACCCGCCGAAACCGGACCCGGCGAGCGAGCGGGCCTTGAAGCCGCCCGCGCCGTTGTTCGCGTACAGGTACAGCTTCCCGGTCGAGGCGGACCGGGTCAGCAGGTCGGCCCGCCCGTCGCCCGTCACGTCGCCCGGCGAGACGACCGCGTCGTACCCGCTCCAGTCCGAGGAGACCTTGACGTGGAACGACAGCTGGTCGGGCAGCCCGCCGCAGATCGTCGGGTAGACGCGGGCCTCACCGTTCGGGTAGCGGACGAACACGTCGTCGCAGCGGTCGCCGTCGAGGTCGCCGAAGGGCAGCACGAGCGTGCCCGTCGGCCAGCTGCTCGTGCGCTGCCCCGCGGACAGCTTCGTCGCGTCGCCCGCGTACACCTTCAGCGCGGTGCCGCTACGGCCGAACAGGTCGGCCTTGCCGTCGTCCGTGTAGTCACGCCACTTGGGCAACGCGCGGCTGGTGGTGGTGGCCTGGTAGACGCCGTCCAGGGCGAAGCTGTTCGTCTCGCTCAGCTTGTACTCGTCCCACAGCACGACGGGCCGGCCGAGTTCGTCGGCGGCCACCTGGGGCACCCCGGCGAACTGGGCACTCGTCGCGCTCAGTCGCCGCGGGGCGGACCAGGTGCCGCCCTTGAAGACGGCGGCCATCGTGTACTCCTCGCCCGAGTAGCCCTCCCGCCACGTCACCGTGACCGTGCCGCCCGAGGTGGCGGCCGCGTCGACCGCGCGTACCTTCTTGTGCGTGGAGAAGGGCTGCGTGTACTGCTGCCAGGCGCCGGTGGCCGCCGAGCGCACCGCGTACCAGGGGCCGGTCGAGTAGCCCGGCCCGCCGGCGACGAAGAGGTCGCCGTTGGGCAGGTGGACGGGCGTCGTCATCCCGTACGTGCTGCCGTAGTTGGCGGCGGACCGCGGGGTGCTCCACTGCGTGGCGCCGACGGGCCGGCGCGTGTGCATGAGGTGCGCGATGTCGTCGTAGAACACGTCGAAGCCGCCCTGTGGATCAGCGAACACCTTCGGGCGCGCCAGGTCCACGCCCGGGACCGGGAAGCCCTGCACCGCGGTCCAGGCGGACGCGCCGGGGGCCTTCTCCAGGGCGACGACGACCTTGCTCGCCTGCCACTGCCACACCAGCAGGGCGGTGCCGTCCTTGGCGACCGCCAGGTCCATGGTGGAAATGTCCCGACTGCCGGACGGCGGCTGCTCGTTGAGGTCGGCCGGAGCGGTCCACGCGGCCCGCGGGCCGCTCTTCTCGGCGGCCTTCACGACACCGGAGACCGACCACACGGCCACCAGTCGGCCGTCGGGGGCGGCCGCCAGGTGGTGGTAGCCCTTCTCGGGGACCGCGGCGATGTACTCGGGCTCGGAGAAGGCGGTCGCGCCGGGCGCGAGGGTGGCCACCTTCAGCCAGTAGTCGTTGTGGTCGTCGGCACGCTTGGCCCGCCAGACCAGGCGCACCGAGCCGTCGCCGAGCGAGACGAGCTCGGTGTTGTACCCGCCGGCGTCCGGCCAGGTCTGCGGGGCGAGCCAGCGGGTGCTGCCGGCGGGCCGGACCCGGGTGGTACGGGAGAGCCCGTCGCCGGTGAGGGAGACGAGGGCGCCGTTCCCGGCCGACTCCAAGGCGTTCACCCCGCCCGAGGAGGAGACGGGGTCGGGGCTCGGGGCGTGCAGGATGCGGGTGCCCCACGGGCCCGGCGCGTGCGTCTCGACGGTGGCCGGGGCGGTACCGCTGGCCGCGGTGGTGCCGGTGGCCGCGGGCGCGGCCGGGGCCGCGGCGGTGGTGGCGGCGGCCGGGGCCGCGGCAGCCAGGGCGAGGACTGGCGTGAGCGCGATGCCGAGCACCGCGCGGAACTGCGAAGTCATGGGAATGCCCCCCCGGGCAGGGCGTATCCGGTGGTACGGATTCGCCGAACTGTTCGATCAAGTCAGGCGCAGCGTATATCAGCCAAGATCGGCCCACGCGAGGGTTTTCCTCCTCCTGCGCAGAGGGATTCCGCCGGCGCGTCCAGCGGGGCAGCCGGCGGACCCGGGTGTCGTCCGCGAGGCGCACCGTGACGTAGTCCCGAGGTGGATCCCGAAGACCTTTGTGCCGACCCCTCACTGTTCGCCGACGTGCAGCCGAGACGAGGAGGCCGCTCTTGGCCACGGGGCGGCCGGTCATGAACCCGGGTGGACTCCTCTGGACGTAGTTCAACACCCCACCGCCACTGGGGAAAGCGTGTTGGGCGGCGCCCTGATGGCACACCAGCCAGCTCTGGACGCGGTGCCGAGCGACGGGTTCCAGGCAGGACCTGACTACCGAACCAGTGTCACCTGACGGTTGCGGTGCGCGAATACCAGCTGGACGGCATCGTGGTGACCTGCCGTCAGGCATGCCCACACTGCCCCTTGCAGCACTCCTCACCGGACGACACTCCCCCACGTACGAGACTCACTGGCTGCTCGATGAGTTCACCGCTCGGGACTTCGTGGCGTTCCACCTGGAACCCGATGTCTGGCGCCCTGCGTGCCGGGGAGCCTCGGGGGCGAGGGAGTGGGTAATGACCACATACGTTTCAATCCGCCGCCGGATTGGCCTGTGCCACCCGCGGGATGGATGCCGCCGCCGGACCGGCGGCCCGACGGGCCTTCCCCCGTGAAGGTGGGCACGCGGTTATTGATCACGCGGCGAGCGTGAGCTTAGCGGTGTGGTGTCGGTGTTCGTATTCGTTGGGGCTGAGGTGGCCGTTGGCGGAGTGCCGGCGGCGGGTGTTGTAGCGGGTCAGCCAGGCGAAGACGGTCCGGCGGCAGGTGGCGGCGTCACCATAGTCGTGGGCGCCCTGGAGGGTCTCGCGTTTCAGGGAGGCGTGGAAGCTTTCGCAGGCCGCGTTGTCGGCGCTGGTGCCGACCGCGCCCATCGAGCGGGTGACCCCGAGCTGGTCGCAGAGGCCGGCGAAGGCCCGGGATCCGTATTGGGCCCCGTGGTCGGAATGGAACACGGCGCCGTCGAGGCGGCCGCGGGTCGAGGCTGCCATCCGTAGCGCGTCGGCGACCAGGCCGGTGCGCATGTGGTCGGCGATGGACCAGCCGACGACCTTGCGGCTGAAGCAGTCCAGTACGGTCGCGAGATAGAGGAACTCCCCGCCGGCGAGCGGGAGATACGTGATGTCGCCCATGTACTTCCGTCCCGGATCGGCGGCGGTGAAGTCCCGCTGGAAGAGGTCCGCAACCGGTGAGGCTGCCGGGTCCGGGACAGTGGTGCGCACGCGTCTGCGCAGGCGGATGCCGGTGATCGAGAACGTCCGCATGATCTGGGCGACCCGCTTTTCGTTGACCCGCCGTCCTTTCTCGCGGAGCTCGGCGGTCACTCGCGGGGAGCCGTAGGCGCCGCCGGACTCGCCGTGGATCTCGCGGATCTCCTCGGCCAGGATCCGGTCCTTGTGCTGCCGGGCGGCCCGGGCCTCGGCGCCGGCGAGCCACTTGTAGTAGCTGGACCGGTTCACGTCCAGGACGTGGCAGAGCCGCTTCACCTCGTAGGTGTCCCGGTGGTCGTCGACGAACTGGAAGCGGCTGATCACCAGTTCGTCTCTCCGGCGAAATACTTGGCCGCCTTGCGGAGGATGTCCCGCTCGGTCGCGAGCTTCCGCTCACTCGCCTCGAGCTCGGCCACCCGGGCCTCCAACTGCCGGATCCGCTCGTCCGGAGCGTCGGAGGGCACCGCCGCCCCCGGTTGGACGGCCGGCTTTGCAGCCGTGGCGGTGACACCGCGGCGTTCGCGGTCCCGCAGCACCCACTCGCGCAGGGTGGCCCGGTTGATGCCCAGGTCGGCGGCGATGCTCTTGTAGGTGGCCCCGGGTGTGGACTCGTACAGGGCCACGGCATCGGCCTTGAACTCGTCTGAGTAGTCCTTCATCGCCATCGGCGGTGTTCTCGCTTCCTCCGGATCAAGCAGATCCAGTATCAGCGTGTCCACCACTCAGGGGGAGGCCCCGACCCCAGTGGCCCTCGTTCGCGTCACGGCGGGTCAACCAGGTCAACAGCCGGAAGGAGTTCTTCCACGCCACCCTGGCGGAGGTGCGCGACGCGCTGCAACGGTTCGTCGGTCAGCATCTGATCGAGTTCACCGAGGAACCCCCGGCGCTGGAATGGCGGGCCGGCAGGCGCATGGGCGAAGCCGGTGCGCCCGCCGCAGACGCAGGAGGAGTTACCGCCCGGACAGCATGAGGCGCGGCAGGGCATCACTACGATCACCGCTATGGACTGGCTGGAGCGGGCCGCGAAGCTGAGGCAGTGGAGTCGGGACGGGGTGCGGGCGCCGCACAAGCCGTTGCTGCTGCTGTACGCGCTGGGCCGCTTTCAGGCGGACGCCGCGGACGAGCTGCTGTACAGCGCGGTGGAATCGGATCTGAGGCAACTGCTGGTGGAGTACGGTCCGGCGCGCGCGACCACGCCCGCCTATCCCTTCCACCACCTGGTGAGCGACGGGGTATGGGAAGTGCGGACCGGCCGCGGCGCCGGCAGCCCGGGCACCGGAGTGCGGGAACTACGGGCCGGCGGGGCCACCGGGCGGCTGGCCCAGGACCTCCGGGCCGCGCTTGAGTGCGAACCGTCGCTGCTGGGGCGCATGGCAAGGGTGCTGCTGGATCTGCACTTCCCGCCGTCACTGCACCAGGACCTGTGCGACGCGGTGGGCCTGGAACTGGAGCTGGCTGAGACCGGCGCTCTGGCAGCGCCCGGGAGGCGACAGCGGGACCGCCGGATGCGCGAGATGGTGCTGACCGCGTACGAGTACCAGTGCGCCTTCTGCGGCTACGACGGCGTGATCGGCTCGGCGCCTGTCGGCCTGGAGGCTGCACACGTGCGCTGGTGGGCGTTCGACGGCCCGGACGACGTCGACAACGGCCTGTGCCTGTGCTCGCTGCACCACAAGCTCTTCGACAAGGGAGTCCTCGGCATAGGCGACGGCCATCGCATCCTGGTCTCGCAGCAATTCATCGGCCGCAGCCAGGCTGCCCGCGAGCATGTCACGGCACTCGCGGGCCGTCCGCTCATAGGTCCGCAACCCGGCATCTCGCCCGTCGCGGCAGCCCACCGCTCCTGGCACACCAGCCAGGTCTTCCACGGCAGCCCCCGCCCGGCTGCCGCCTGACGCCCGCGAGTTGTTCTGTAGCACGGCAAGTTCGTGAAGTGTCAGCGGAGTTCACACCGCCGGCGTATGCACCTCCGACCACGCCGGACAGCGTCTCTCCTCCAGATCCACGGCTTGGTCCAACTGAGTACCCGTACTCAGTTGCACTGGTGGCCGACACGGATGAGGCAGGTGACGCGTTATCGCTACTGTGCTTCTCGATCACGAGAGCGCTGCGGCCGCATTGTCCCAACCGCTCGGCGGCATCCGACAAGGCATGAGGGGGCCACGCATGGCGTGGGAGGAGTGGGAGCAGCTCAAAGCGGTAGCGGCCGAGCGGCACACAACACAGATGCAGCTCAATCAGCTTCCTGCTGACCCTGGTGGACCCACTGGCGGCACGGACGGGGGCCGCGGCGCGGGAATCCTCAAACACTCGCACGGGCCGTGGACACGAGCCGCGGGCACCGCCGACGATTTGCGGACGAGCACTGGCAGGTCGAAGACGGAGTTGAGTTCCGCCCATGCCGGTGTAGGCGACGGATCAGTGGGACTCGCGAGCATGGGCGTCTTGAAGTCCGTGCTCGCCTCGTGGGAGAGGCGTCTGGGCGCCGTTCGAGATGAGTGCGATGCGCTGGGCCCCAAGTTGTGCCGGGTGGCTCGGGACATGGGTGAAGTGGACGTCAAGGTGGGCGCCAAGGCCGACTCGGTGAAGGTGGCCGGCAAGGTGAAGGGCGAGTAACCATGGTGTCGACACTGACCTGGCAGCAACTCAGGGATCTCAAACTGTCCGAGCTCTCTGACGCAGCCGATGGCTGGGGCGCGACGTCCCGGCATGCCGACTCCGCGCGTGAACAGGTCGACGGCCGGATGGGTGGCCCGCTCGCCAAGACCCAAGAGAGTGAGTCGGCGAACGCCGCGGTGAAGCGACTCAAGCGGCTGAGCGACAACTACTACTACATCCAGGCCGAGTGCGGGCTCATTCGCGGCAGCGTCGACGGTCTGGCAACGGAATTAGCCACCCAGCGCAATAAACTCCTGGAGGCTCTGGACGACGCTGCGGCCCTCGGTTACACCGTCAACGAGAACGGCAGTATCGGATATCCCGCCGGTGGGCAGAGCGAGCTGACGGACAAGGAAGTTCCCGGCGGAACGGCCTACGGCCAGAACGGACGGTTCGATTCGAGCAACCCGAGTCCTTCTTCCGGCAAGGTAGGGCTTTACCAACCCGGCACCGGGGCAGACGGAGCCACGTTCGAGAGTCCGAATCCGCATTACGCGAGGGCCATGGACATCGCCGACCGCGTGGCTTACGCCGTGCTCCGCGCTCAAGAGATCGACGTCCGCTATTCCGGAGCACTGGAGAGACTGAAAGCCACGCCTGGATTGGATTTGGATACCAAGACTTGGGCCGACCTGGCTTCCGATATTGATATTGTTGGCGCATCCGCGATGCCCTACCTCGAGGACCAAATTCCGCTCGACGAGTCTCCTGCGGACCGCAAGGCCTGGTGGGAGCACCTCACGCCGGACCAACGCCAAGAATATCTTTCCGCTTTCCCTGGCCTCATCGGAAACCTTGACGGAATTCCGGCCGAAGTTCGCGATCACGCGAACCGTGAGAACCTGAAGGCCCTCATCGCAAAGCTCGAGGTCCAGGATGACGACCTCTCAAAATCTCAACTCGATGGCCTGAAGGGAATTCAGGAAAAACTCGACGAAGGTGGCAGTCCACCGATGTTCTTGCTGGGCGTCGGAGACGAGGGGAACGGGCGGGCGATCGTCAGTTACGGAAATCCTGATACCTCAAAAAACGTCTCCGCTTATGTTCCCGGGCTTGGCACCAAGCTTGACGGTGACTTCGCGGGTGACACGGTCCGCCGGGCACTGCAGACGCAGAAGGGAGCCTATAAGTACGACCACTCCACTGCTTCCATCGTCTGGTTGGGCTACGACGCTCCCAACTTCGCCGAGGTAGCATCCACAGGCAACGCAAGTAAGGGTGCTCCCGCTTACCTCAGCTTCATGGAGGGCGTAGAAGCCACCAACGAGAACAAGAATCCACACATCACGGCCATCGGGCATTCATACGGCTCCCTCTTGGTGGGAACCGCAGCCCGCGAGCACGGCGGAATCCCAGGCGTCGACGACATCGTCCTTCTGGGAAGCCCCGGAACGGGTGCACAGACCGCAGGCGAACTCAACGTCGGTAAAGGGCATGTCTTTGCGGCATCGGCCGGGAATGATCCGGTTTCCTGGCTTCCGGCCAAAAGTAGCCTTCTTGGCCCTGACCCTGCCATCGTCAATTCGCTGGACGATGAGCGCTGGTTCGGCAGAGACCCCACCAGTAAGGAGTTCGGCGCCACACGGATGGAATCAGGGGACGGGCCGCTGCCGCTCCTGCTCTCAGGTGAAGGGATGACACCGGCCCACTCGGGATATTTTGATCCCGACAGAAATCCCTCAGCGGCCAATAATATCGCCAAGATTGTCGCCGGAAGATCCGATCACATCAAGACGGAAGAACCTCGATGAAGAAGCATTCTGTCCGAACGATCGGCATCACGCTCACCATTCTCTCCCTCGCCGGCTGCAGCGCGGGCAACGGAGATTCAGGAAAAGCAAAAGGGAGTTCGAAAGTGGATATGCAGGGAGTGGCGAACGAGGCCGACAAACTGATTCAACGGACTCTCTCGGCAGTGAAACCCTCCATCGAGTGGACTCACGACACCTCAGATCACGGCAGTTGCGACGGCGCATCCAGTGGGTACGGGGATGTCACTCGCCGCGCAGTCGTGATGACGAAGGTTTCGGAGGCGAGGAGGGGGGCTCTCATCGGCGTGATTGAGCGCTACTGGAAGCGGGACGGCCATGAAATCACCGATGTCAACCCGGACAGGGAATTCCCTGAGGTGTACGCGGAGACCAGTGACGGACTACTGAAGATGAGCTTGATCGTCGGCGGGGAGGGACAGTTCTTTCTTGACGTCCAGACCGCTTGCGTCAAGAAATCAGACGTTGCCGCACCATCAACGCAAGTAAATGGCCACAGCTACTACGGCAAAGCGATCCCCCGCCCCAACGTGAACGACGCCTTCTGGTCTTCCACCGGTCCGATCGCACCCTCGACAGCAACACCCTCGGCGCCGCCGAGCTCGTGAGGGCCGCTGACAGAACTGCGGTTCAGCGACACGGACTTCGACGGAACCCTGTCGGCCGGAGCTCAGGCGGACGCGACGGCAGTCCGGCCTGCCGGGCTCAGTGCGAGATCGCGCCGTGAACTCAGAGCCGTCGAGGACGGTCGAATCCCGTGAGCCGCGCTCTCCGAAGCCGCCTCCCACCCGGCCGACCGGGCTGGTGGGTCCTTCCGCAGCACGAACGGCCTTGTGGTCCCCGAGGGTCAGGGAGCGTCGGGGTCCGAGCATCGTTTCTCAACCGTAGGTACGGGAGCGGTACTTGTGGTGGGTGCGGTGTGGAACCACGCCTCCCCGTGCGGCACTCTTCTTTCTTGTGGGGAGTCTTCCGTACCAGGGTCCGTCGTCCGAGAACGTCGCGCACATGGTGGTGGCCGGGGACGACGCGCTCGCGCACCGGCTCGCCGCTGAGCTGCGGGGGGTGTACGGCGAGCGGGTGACGCTCGTCGTGCCGCCCGCGCAGCGGCGCGTGCGGCCGCCGGTGGTGGGGCGGGCCCGGGGCTCGACCCTCTTCGACCGGGTCTCCGCGGCGGTGAACCGGGCCGCCGGGAACGGAGACGGGCCGCCGGGCCGGGTGAGCGAACCTCCCGGCTCCGAGCGGGTGCTGGAGGCCACCGAACTCACCGAGACCGTGCTCGCCGAGGCGGGTGTCGAGCGGGCCGCCGCCCTCGCGCTCGTCCATGACGACGACGAGACCAACATCCGCGCCGCGCTCACCGCGCGCCGGCTCAATCCGCGGCTGCGGCTCGTCATCCGGCTCTACAACCGGCGGCTCGGCGAGCACATCAAGGAACTCCTCGACCAGGCCTCGGCGTTGGCCACCGCCGGGATCGACGACGGCCAGGGCGACGGTGGCGGTGACCGGGGTGACGGGAGCACCGGCGGGTTCGACGCGTCGACCACCGTGCTGTCCGACGCCGACACCGCCGCGCCCGCGCTCGCCGCGACCGCCGTCGCCGGCACCAGCAAGGTCGTCCAGACGGACGGGCTGATGCTGCGAGCCGTGGAACGGCCCCCGCCCGGCCCCGGCGAGGTCGCCGACCCCGGCCTGTGCACGCTCGCGCTGCTGTCCGCCACCACCAACGACCCGGCCGGGGCGGACGGTTCGGAGAGCAGCGGCCCGCAGGGGCCCCGGCTGCTGCCCGACGAACGGGCGGTGGCCGCCGCCACCGGGCGCGGGACCGTCGTCCTGGAGACCGTCTCGTACACGGGACCCGTGGTGTCCGGCGGGCGCAGCGTGCCGCCGTTCGCGTCGCTGCTGTCGCGGCGGCTGCGCTGGTCGTTCGCCGGGCTGGTGGCGTGTGTGATCGGGCTGGCGGTCGCCTCGATGGCCGTCACCCGCGAGCCCCCGCTCCGCGCGACCTATCTGACCCTGCTCGACCTCTTCGCCATCAACAACCCCGCCATCGGCGAACCGGCCGGGCGGCAGGTCCTCCAGCTCTTCTCCGGGCTGGTCGGGTTGCTGCTGCTTCCCGTGCTGCTCGCCGCCGTCCTGGAGGCGCTGGGTACGTTCCGGAGCGGGTCCGCCCTGCGCAAGCCGCCGCGGGGGCTGTCCGGGCATGTGGTGCTGCTCGGGGTCGGCAAGATCGGTACACGGGTGCTGGCGCGCCTGCGGGAGCTGAACATTCCCGTGGTGTGCGTGGAGGCCGACCCCGAGGCGCGGGGACTCGCGCTGGCCCGGCGGCTGCGGGTGCCGGTGGTGCTGGGGGATGTGACCCAGGAAGGTGTGCTGGAGGCCGCGAAGATCCACCGGGCGCACGCGTTGCTCGCGCTGACCAGCGCGGACACGACGAACCTGGAGGCGGCGCTGTACGCCCGTACGGTGCGGCCCGATCTGCGGGTGGTGCTGCGGCTGTACGACGACGACTTCGCGACCGCCGTGTACCGGACCCTGCGGGCCGCGCATCCGCAGGCGCTCACCCGGAGCCGCAGCGTTTCGCATCTCACCGCGCCCGCGTTCGCCGGGGCGATGATGGGGCGGCAGATCCTCGGGGCGATCCCGGTCGAACGGCGGGTGTTGCTGTTCGCCGCCATCCAGGTGGGCGGGCACGCGCAGTTGGAGGGGCGGACTGTGGGGGACGCCTTCCGGGCCGGGGCGTGGCGGGTGCTCGCGCTGGAGACGGGAGTGGGCCGGCGGGGGGATTCCCCGGGCGGCGGGGGGAGCGGGGGCGCGGCTTCCGGGCGGGCGCCCAGCGGGGCGGGTTCCGGGCGGGCGCCCAGCGGGCTGGTCTGGGATCTTCCCTCCTCCTATGTGCTGCGGGCGGAGGACCGGGTGGTGCTGGCGGCCACGCGCCGTGGGCTGGCGGAGTTGCTGGGGCGGCGGGGGCGCGAGCGGGAGCCGGAGCGGGCCGAGCCGTAGCCCTCCGGGCGGGGGGCGGGGCGGAGTGAGGGGCGGGGCTCAGAGGGCGGGTTGTGGGGGTGGGCGTCCCCGTCTTTCGCCCCCGCCGCCCCTACCCGTCCCATCCTCCTGGGGCTTCGCCCCAGACCCCACCGGGGCTTCGCCCCCGGGCCCCACAGGGCTTCGCCCCAGCCTTCGCCGGGGCTCCGCCCCTGGACCCCAGGAGGCCGGGGCTCCGGCCCTGAACTCGGGGGGCCTGGGCTTCCGCCCTGAACCCCGGGAAGCCGGGACTCCCGCCCTCAACCCCGGGAAGCCTCGGCTCCGGCCCTGACCCCCGGGGCGTGCCACCCCGTGGGAGTGGGCCTCGTAGACACGTCGGTAGGGACGGGCCGGGACGGCTGCCGGGAGGAACACGTCGATGGCGCCAGGCCGTTAGGGACGTCTGCGGCGGGGCAGGCCCGCGCCGAGGCGCCCCGGGGCGTCGGGGCGCCCCTAGTCACCGGCCCGCCCCTCGTCACCGCATCCCCGCAGCCACCTCCGTCGTCCTCGTCACCTCATCCCGACCGTCACCCTCTTCACCACCGGAGACCCCCGTCACCACCGGAGACCCCGGCTCACCACCGGAGTCACCCGCCACCGCCCGAGGCACCCGCCACCACCGGAGACCCCCGTCCCCCAGGTAACCGCCGGAGGCACCGGTCCCTGCCGGACGCGCTCCTCAGGCCGGAAGGTGATTCTTCGCGAAGGTCAGTTCCAGCTGGACCTGCTTGATGCGTTCGTCGACGACCAGGGAGCCGTGGCCCGCGTCGTAGCGGTAGACCTCGTGGACGGCTCCCCGGGCGGCGAGGCGGTCGACGTAGTTCTCGACCTGGCGGATGGGACAGCGGGGGTCGTTCACGCCGGCGGAGATGTAGACGGGGGCCTTGACGGCGTCCACGTACGTCAGGGGCGAGGACGCCTCGAAACGCTCGGGGACCTCCTCCGGAGTGCCGCCCAGCAGCGTGCGGTCCATGGCCTTCAGCGCCTCCATCTCGTCGTGGTACGCCGTGACGTAGTCCGCGACCGGGACCGCGGCGATGCCGAGGGTCCAGGCGTCCGGCTGGGTGCCCAGGCCCAGCAGGGTGAGATAGCCGCCCCAGGAACCACCGGTGAGGATCAGGCGCTCGGGGTCGGCGAGTCCGGACGTCACCGCCCACTCACGGACCGCCGCGATGTCCTCCAGCTCGATGAGCCCGACCCGGTGCTTGAGGGCGTCCGTCCACTCCCGTCCGTACCCGGTCGAACCCCGGTAGTTGACGCGCACCACCGCGTACCCGTGGTCCACCCACGCCGCCGGGCCGGCCGCGAACGCGTCGCTGTCGTGCCAGGTCGGGCCGCCGTGGATGTCGAAGACGGTCGGCAGCGGTCCCGTCGCCCACGCCGGTTTCTGGACCAGGGCGTGGACCCTGCCGCCGGGGCCCTCCACCCAGACGTCCTCCACGGGGACCGAGCCCGGGGACTTCAGACCGGGCGGATCGAGGATGACCCCGCCACTCGTCGAGCGGACGGACGACGGCTCGGCCGCCGACGACCACAGGTACTCCACGCTGCCGTCGGGGCGGGCCGTCGCCCCGGACACCGTGCCCGCGGGGGTGGGCACGCGGAGCAGCTCGCCGGTCGCCGGCTCGTAGCGCCACAGCTCGCTGCGGGCCTCGAAACCGTGCACGATCAGCAGCGCCGAACCGTCCGGATACCATTCGGCACCCACGTCGCCGGGCAGGTCGAGGGAGAGGTCGGTCTCCTCGCCGGTCGCGACGTCCCACACCATCGGCTCCCAACGGCCGCGCCGCTGATGGCCGATGAGCAGCCGGGTGTCCCCGTCGACCGGGGCGAATCCCAGCACCTCGAGGCCCAGCTCGACCGTGCCGCCCTTGGTGTCGTCGAGCTCCGCGACCGTCGTGCCGTCCGGGCGCAGCACGCGCAGCGACGAGTGCATCGCGTCGCCGTGCTCGGTGTGCTCCACGGCGATCAGGGAGCCGTCGTGGGAGAGGTCGCCGACACCGGCCGACTCCCGGTGGCGGTAGATCTCCACGGGGTCCTCGCCGGACCGGACCAGGTGGATCGTCGACCCGTCCTCGTCCGTCGAGCGGCCCACGACCGCCGTGCGCCCGTCCCGGCCGATGGCGAGCCCCCCGGGGTACGAGGGCTCCAGGCCCGGTGCCGCCGGCTCGTCCACGCCCCCGGGACCGGCGGCGGAAGCGTCGGGCGCGGCGAAACGCTGCCGGCGCCAGATGCCGAACTCGTCGCCGTCCTTGTCGTCGAACCACCAGATCCATGCGCCGTCCGGGGAGAGCACCCCGTCCGTCGTACCGTTCGCCCGGTCCGTGACCTGGCGCTGCTCGCCCGTATCGCGGTCCCACGCGTACAGCTCGTACGTCCCGGTCGCGTTGGAGACGAACAGCGAGCGGTGCGGGGCGTCCTCCGCCCAGTCCGGCAGCGACACCCTCGGTGCCCTGAAGCGCTTCTCCCAGTCGGGCATGGCCGCCTGCTGCTGCTCGACGGACCCGTTGCTCTCAGTCATGGCCCCATAGTGCCTGGCCCGCCCGTCCTCGCGCCGCCGAGGCCCCCAGCCTGTGGACAACTCCGGGACCCCGAGCCCGGCCGCGCGCGGCGGCACCGTACCTTTGAAGTCGTGTACCGGTTCCTGCTGACGCCCCGCTGGTGGGGGATCAACGTCTTCGTGCTGTTGGCCATCCCCTTCTGCATCTTCATGGGGTCGTGGCAGTTGAGCCGGTTCGAGGACCGGGTCCAGGACCAGCGCGACGCCGGTGAGCAGGCCGCGGCGGCCCGGACGGACCCGGCCAGGCCGCTGCGCGAACTGCTGCCCGTCGACAAGGACACGTCCGGCAAGCAGGCCGTCGCCACCGGCCGGTACGGCAGGCAGCTGCTGGTGCCGGGCCGCGAACTGAACGGCAGCCACGGGTTCTACGTGCTCACGCTGCTGCGCACCGAGGGCGGCCAGGCGCTGCCCGTCGTCCGGGGCTGGCTGCCCGGTACCGCGGACCCGGCGAAGGCGCCCGCCGCGCCGGCCGGCGAGGTGACCGTCACGGGCGCGCTGCAGGTCTCGGAGAGCCCGGGTTCCGACGGGGTGAGCGCCGCCGGCGGCCTTCCCGCCGGACAGACCGGCGCGATCAGCTCCGCGTCGCTGGTGAACCTGGTGCCGTACAAGGTCTACGACGCCTGGATCACCCTCGCGAAGGCCGACAGCGGGATGACGGCGGTGCCCGCGACCGCCCCGCAGGGCACCGGCCTCGACCTGAAGGCGTTCCAGAACCTCGGCTACACCGGCGAGTGGTTCGTCTTCGCGGGCTTCGTGGTCTTCATGTGGTTCCGGCTGCTGCGCCGCGAGGCGGAGTTCGCGCGGGACGCCGAGCTGGGTCTGATCCCCTCGGAGGGGACCGACGGAGGCGCGGATCAGGAACGGAACGGGACCCCGGAGGGGGACCCGGACGGGCGTGCGGTGCGGGATCCCGCCCAGAGCCCCGTTCCGTAGGGCCTCGGAGACCGCTCCGGGCGGCCCGGAGTCCGTTCCGCAGGCGCTCGGGAACCGCCCCGTGGACGCCCGGCGCCCGGCCCCGGGGACGTCCGTGTCCCGGGGTCGCCCGTGCTCAGGACGCGGCCAGAATCCCCGTCCGGTACACCGTGCCCGCGCAGGCGCCGGTCACCGTCGCCGAGGTGCTCGCGCCCGTGTCCGTCGCGTAGGAGACGGTGACACTGCCGTCGGCCACGCCGTCCTCCCTGAGGAGCTGGGCCGAGGTGCCCGTACCGCCGGTGTCCGTGCCGGTGCCGCCGACCGTGGTGGCGCCCTCCGTGGAGCTGGGATCCGGCGAGGGATCGCCTCCGCCGGTGGTCGGACAGGTCTCCGACGGCACCCAGGCGAACTTCACGACGTACGAGACGCTCGGCTGCAGCACCAGCGAGGCGACCCCCGTGGACGGGTCGGGCAGGCCGGTGGCCGCGTCGCCGGCGACATGCGTCACCACGCTGATCTTGGACGAGTCGGCCGCGCCCTGGGCCAGGGTGCTGACGGCACCCGCGCCGCTGACGGTGCAGCTGATGCCGGAGGCGTTCGAGACGCTGAAGGAGCCGTAGACCGCACCGGCCGCGTCCGGGACGCCGACGGTGCCGGTGGCACTGAGCTGCGCCCCCGTACAGGGGGGCGCGGGGGGTGCCGAGGCCGACGGATCGGGGCCTCCGGTGGCCGCCCCGGTGCTCGCGTCCTTGTTCTTGTCGGGTGCTCCCGTCGGGTCCTTCTTGTCGTGGCCCTTGGAGGTGCCGGAGCCGCCGCCCGCGGTGCTCTCGCCGCCGTCCGGGTTCTTGCCCTGGCCCGCGCCGCCCTGTGCCTGCGAGCTGTTGCCCGCGATGGAGGGGTCGGCGTTCGAACCGGACGCGTTCGAGACGTGGATCAGGGCCGGGACGGCCGTGCCGATGAAGAGCGCGGCGGCGGCCATGCCCACGAGGGCCTGGCGCTTGCGGGCCCGCCGGGCCGGCACCGCGCGGCGCAGATGCTCCAGCGTGCCGTCGGTGGGTTCGATCTCCTCGACCGCCTGGTGCAGCAGCCGGCGCAGTGCCAGTTCGTCCGGGGCGAGCGCTTCGGTGCCCAGGTCGGCCGTGCCCGGTTCGCCGGGCTGTCCGTCGGGGCCGTGGTTCACAGTTCCGTTCCCAGCGTGCGATTGCGTGTGCTCGTGCTCCGGATGCCGTTCCCCGTCACGGCGCCGCCCGTTCTCGTTCTCGCTCATGCCGGGGTCTCCATGGCCACCCGGAGCGCCGCGATTCCGCGCGAGCCGTACGCCTTGACCGAGCCGAGCGATATGCCGAGGGTCTCGGCCACCTGGGCCTCGGTCATGTCCGCGAAGTAGCGCAGCACCAGGACCTCGCGCTGGCGGCGCTGCAGGCCCTTCATCGCCTTCTTCAGCGCGTCGCGCTCCAGCAGGTCGTACGCGCCCTCCTCGGCGCTCGCCATGTCGGGCATCGGCTTCGAGAGGAGCTTGAGGCCGAGGATGCGCCGGCGGAGGGCGGACCGCGAGAGGTTGACGACGGTCTGCCGCAGGTAGGCGAGCGTCTTCTCCGGGTCACGGACGCGCTTGCGCGCCGAGTGCACCCGGATGAAGGCCTCCTGGACGACGTCCTCGCAGGAGGCCGTGTCGTCGAGCAGGAGCGCCGCGAGACCCAGGAGCGACCGGTAGTGGGCGCGGTAGGTCTCGGTCAGATGGTCGACCGTCGTGCCTGCGGCCGTGCTGCTGTCCTCAGCGCCGTCGCGCTGGCTCGGTATGCGGGCGGGCCGCGCTGCGGGCATGGGCGCGATCACCGGCATGCCGCCGGGCGCGCCGGGGCTGCGGAGTCGGCGGGGTGGACGCAGGGCCGCGCCCCTCGTCTGTACCGCGGTGAATTCGAGTACCTCTGCCACGCCAGTTGGACACGCGTCCCCCCGTCAGGGTTGTACGCGACGGGCATCACATTCGCCTCGGCCATCACTTCGGCCGAAACCCCCACCCGTGCGCGCATCGCGGCACCCGCTCTCGCGCACTCCGCCACGCCCACCGGAACACATGCCGACGCGCCCGACAGCGCGCCTGAAAGTGCACTGAAAGCCCTCATGCGTTAAAGCTCATCCCCTATGCCCCATGTGCCCTGCCGCCCCCGGACCACCCGCGCAGGGCTACCGCAAAGACGCTCCCCGCCCTCCGCACGGTTGCGGAGGACGGGGAGGGAAATCTTCGAACGCCGGGTGGGTCTCGATCAAGTGGTCCGGACCATTATTCCGGCCACAGGACTCACACAGATCCTACAAACGATTCCGGAGATGACCAGGGAGATTTTTCGCGGCCCCCGCCCGCGGCCGGGAAACCCGCCGCGCAGGTCACGCCCGGTCGGCGGCACGGACCGACAGCTCCGCCGCCACCAGCTCCGCGATCTGCGCCGTGTTGAGCGCGGCGCCCTTGCGGAGGTTGTCGCCGCAGACGAAGAGTTCGAGGGCGGTCGGATCGTCGAGCGCCCGGCGGACGCGGCCGACCCAGGTCGGGTCGGTGCCCACGACGTCGGCGGGGGTGGGGAACTCGCCGGCGGCCGGATCGTCGAACAGGACGACCCCGGGCGCGGTGGCCAGGATCTCCCGCGCCTTCGCCACCGTGACCCTGTCCTCGAAGCGGGCGTGGACGGTGAGGGAGTGCGTGGTGACGACCGGAACGCGGACGCAGGTCACGGCCACCGGCAGGTGGGGCAGGCCGAGGATCTTGCGGGACTCGTCCCGGACCTTCATCTCCTCCGAGGACCAGCCGTCCTCGCGCAGCGACCCGGCCCACGGTACGACGTTCAGCGCCACCGGCTCCGGGAACGGGCCGGTGTTGTCGCCCACCGCGCGGCGTACGTCGCCGGGGCTGGTCCCCAGTTCCGTGCCGGCGACCAGGGACAGCTGCTGGCGCAGGGTGTCGACGCCGGCACGCCCGGCGCCGCTCACCGCCTGGTAGCTGGAGACCACCAGTTCGCGCAGTCCGAACTCGGCGTGCAGCGCGCCGAGCGCCACGATCATGGAGAGGGTGGTGCAGTTCGGGTTGGCGATGATCCCGCGCGGACGCATCCGCGCGGTGTGCGGATTGACCTCGGGGACGACCAGGGGCACGTCCGGGTCCATCCGGAAGGCGCCCGAGTTGTCCACGACGATCACGCCCTTGGCGGCGGCGATCGGCGCCCAGTGGGCGGCCACCTCGTCGGGCACGTCGAACATCGCGACGTCGACGCCGTCGAGGGCGGCCTCGCTCAGGGCCGCCACCTCGACCTGCTCGCCGCGCACGGCCAGCTTGCGGCCGGCCGAGCGCGGGGAGGCGAGCAGCCGGATCTCGCCCCAGATGTCCGCGTGCTGGGACAGGATCTGGAGCATGACGCCGCCGACGGCGCCGGTCGCGCCCACGACCGCGAGCGTGGGACGTCCGAGGCGTCCGGGACGTCCGAGGTGATCGGAGTGACCGGGGCGACCGGAGGGTCCGGAGTGTTCAGCCGGTCGCCCGGTCCGTTCGGCCATCAGCGGCCAGTGCCCCCGTAGACGACGGCCTCGTCGCTGTCGGAGTCGAGACCGAAGGCGGTGTGCACGGCGCGCACGGCCTCCGGCACGTCGTCCGCGCGGGTCACGACCGAGATGCGGATCTCGGAGGTCGAGATCAGTTCGATGTTGACCCCGGCGTCGCTGAGCGCCTCGAAGAAGCCGGCCGTGACACCCGGGTTCGTCTTCATGCCCGCGCCGACCAGCGAGATCTTGCCGATCTGGTCGTCGTAGCGCAGCGAGTCGTAGCCGATGACGGACCGGGCCTTCTCCAGGGCGTCGATGGCCTTGCGGCCCTCGGTCTTGGGAAGGGTGAAGGAGATGTCCGTGAGGCCCGTGGAGGCGGCGGACACGTTCTGCACGACCATGTCGATGTTGATCTCGGCGTCGGCGATGGCCCGGAAGATCGAGGCGGCCTCGCCCGGCTTGTCCGGGACACCGACGACCGTGACCTTGGCCTCGGAGGTGTCGTGAGCGACACCGGAGATGATGGCCTGCTCCACCTTCTGGTCCCCTTGCTGGATCGGTGCGTTGCTGACCCAGGTGCCCTGCAGTCCGCTGAAGGACGAGCGCACGTGGATCGGGATGTTGTAGCGGCGGGCGTACTCCACACAGCGGTGGAGCAGCACCTTGGAGCCGGAGGCGGCGAGCTCCAGCATGTCCTCGAAGGCGATCCAGTCGATCTTCTTCGCCTTCTTCACCACCCGCGGGTCGGCGGTGAACACGCCGTCGACGTCGGTGTAGATCTCGCAGACCTCGGCGTCGAGCGCCGCGGCGAGGGCGACGGCCGTCGTGTCGGACCCGCCGCGCCCGAGCGTGGTGATGTCCTTCTTGTCCTGGGAGACGCCCTGGAACCCGGCGACGATGGCGATGTTGCCCTCGTCGAGGGCGGTCCGGATACGACCGGGCGTGACGTCGATGATCCGCGCCTTGTTGTGGACCGAGTCGGTGATGACACCGGCCTGGCTGCCGGTGAAGGACTGGGCGCTGTGGCCCAGGTTCTTGATCGCCATCGCCAGCAGGGCCATGGAGATCCGCTCACCCGCGGTCAGGAGCATGTCGAACTCTCGCCCGCTGGGCATCGGAGACACCTGCTCGGCGAGATCGATCAGCTCGTCCGTCGTGTCGCCCATCGCGGAAACGACCACGACCACCTGGTGGCCGTTCTTCTTCGCTTCCACGATCCGCTTGGCGACGCGCTTGATGCCCTCGGCATCGGCTACGGAGGAACCTCCGTACTTCTGCACGACAAGGCCCACGTGCGCTCCTCGCTCCATCTGTCTCTGCACCGCACTCCTGCGGTCGGCTCAGTTTAACGAGCGGCCGGATTTCCCTTCCGAAGTATCGCATCGTGAGATGTCCCGCTCACGACGTGATCACTGCGGACCGTCAGGTCGACCGAGGCCGTCAGGGATCCTCCGGCCGCTCCGAGGCGGCATCTGCCCGCGTCCGGGCTCCGCCACTCCGGAAAGTGCCCCGAGTCACACGGGGACCGGTGCGACCCGGGCACGGACGAGGAGGGAGCGCACGCCGGGCGCAGCGGGTACGTCACGGCGCACCGGGCGGATCGCGGCGCCGGACCGCTCCCGCCAGGCCGTTTTCGCCGGACTGTTTTCGCCGGACCGATTTCGCCGGACCGCCGCCGGACTACTTGGACGTGCCCAGGCCCAGCGGTCCGCCGAGCTCCTCGGCCATCACCCGGCCCGCCTCCTCCGCGAGGATCTCCTCACCGAGGTCCTGGTCGGTGTCCAGGCCGTTCAGGTCGTCCAGAGGCTGGTTCAGCCGCACGTGGGCCACCAGGGACTGCAGGGCGCGCAGGGCGGCCGAGGCGGTGGAGCCCCAGTTCGAGAAGTACGAGAACTGCCACCACCACAGCGCCTCGCTGGTGCGTCCCGCGCGGTAGTGGGCCATGCCGTGGCGCAGGTCCGTGATGACGTCCGCGAAGTCGTCCGAGATCCGGCAGGCGACCGGGGCCCTGCGGGGCTCGTACGGGTCGAAGACCTCGGAGTAGACGTCGATCGGCTCCAGCATCACGGCGAGGCGCTGGCGCAGCTCGTCGACGTCCGGCTCGGGACCGAGGTCCGGCTCGTAGCGCTCGTCGGGGACGATGTCCTCGTGCGCGCCCAGGCGGCCGCCCGCCAGCAGGAGCTGGGAGATCTCCAGGAGGAGGAAGGGGACCGCCGAGTCCGGCTCGTCGCCCTTGGCCACCTCGGCGACGGCGACCAGGAAACTCTCGACCTGGTCCGCGATCTGGACGCCGAAGTCGTCGGGGTCCTGGTTGGTGGCGTGCAGTGTGGCGTCAGACATCTAGGAGTCGTCTCCCCTCGAAGGCGCGGCCGAGCGTGACCTCGTCCGCGTATTCCAGGTCGCCACCCACCGGGAGGCCGCTGGCCAGGCGGGTGACCCTGAGGCCCATGGGCTTGATCATGCGGGCGAGATACGTGGCCGTGGCCTCGCCCTCCAGGTTCGGGTCGGTGGCCAGGATGAGTTCCGTGACCGCGCCGTCCGCGAGGCGGGCGAGCAGCTCCCTTATCCGCAGGTCGTCCGGACCGACGCCCTCGATCGGGCTGATCGCACCGCCGAGCACGTGGTACTTCCCCCGGAACTCACGCGTCCGCTCGATCGCGATGACGTCCTTCGGCTCCTCGACCACGCAGATCACCGACAGGTCGCGGCGCGGGTCGCGGCAGATGTTGCACAGCTCCTCCTGCGCCACGTTGCCGCAGGTCGCGCAGAAGCGGACCTTCGCCTTGACCTCCATGAGGCACTGCGCGAGCCGGCGGACGTCCGTCGGCTCGGCCTGCAGGATGTGGAAGGCGATCCGCTGCGCGCTCTTGGGACCGACGCCGGGCAGCCGCCCCAACTCGTCGATGAGGTCCTGGACCACGCCTTCGTACAACGGACTGCCGCCCTTCCTGGATTCGTTCAGTACGTACGGTAGTTGGCCGCCGCCGGTCTTAGAAGGGCAGACCGGGGATGCCGCTGCCGCCGAGGCCCTGGGCGAGCGGGCCGAGCTTCTGCTGCTGGAGCGCCTGCGCGTTCTCGTTCGCCGCCTGGACCGCCGCGACGACCAGGTCGGCGAGCGTCTCCGTGTCCTCGGGGTCCACCGCCTTCGGGTCGATCACCAGGGCGCGGAGCTCGCCGGAGCCGGTCACCGTCGCCTTCACCAGACCGCCGCCCGACTGGCCTTCCACCTCCGTGCGCGCGAGTTCCTCCTGCGCGTTCGCGAGGTCCTGCTGCATCTTCTGGGCCTGCTGGAGCAGCTGCTGCATGTTGGGCTGGCCACCACCGGGAATCACGATCAGCTCCTGGGTCGTACGGCTGTCCGCACCACTGCGCGGGCGGGGTTTTCCCGCTCAGCACGAGCCTACGTGGTCGACGGGCCGGTCGCCCCAGCACTCTTTCGAGTGACACCGCCCGTCCGCCTATACCTGACGAAGACCCACGTCCGGGCGGAAAACCGGTGAAAATCAGGCCATCGCCACCCATTGGGCGGTAGGAAAGGGACGGCGCCCGGGCATCATGCGTCACGCAGCATCACACAACGTCACTAGTTTTCGTCGGAGCCGTCGTCGCCGGAGTCGTGGTCCGCGTCGTCGTCGGCGTCATCACCGTCGTCAGGAGGGAGTGCCGGGTGAGCCAGCCGGAGATGCAGCCCGAGGGGCCGCCCCAGGACGCCCGGAACGACGGGTCCGCGGGGCCCCGGCCGGGCGACCTGACCGGCAGGCCGCTCCCGCTCGGGGACTGGGGCGAACCGGCCGAGCGGCTCCACGAGCTGTACCGGTGGGTGGAGCGGGGGGCCCTCGACACGGCGTCCTGGTACCTGTCGGACCGGTCCGGGAAGCGGTGGGCGGCCCGGGTGCTGCGGGGCGGGGCGGCGCTGGGCGCGGTGGCCGGAGCGGCGCTGCCGCTGCTGGATCTCACCGGAGTCGTCGGCGGCGTGGCTCCCTGGGGGTATCTCGCGCTGCTGCTCGGAGTGGCGTGTGTGGCGGGCGACCGGTTCTTCGGGGTGACCTCCGGGTGGATAAGGGACGTGGCCACGGCGCAGGCCGTGCAGCGGCGGCTCCAGGCGCTCCAGTTCGACTGGGCGTCCGAGAGCGTGCGGGAGGTGCTGGGGCCGGCGGAGGGGACCGCCAGCGAGGCGGCGGAGCGGTGTCTCGGTGTCCTGCGCAGGTTCTGCGAGGACGTGACGGAGCTGGTCAGGACCGAGACGGCGGACTGGATGGTGGAGTTCCGGACGGGGACCGCGCCGCTGGGGATCCAGTCGTCGGCGGCCGGGACGCCCCGGGCGGAGGGGGCGCCGCAGGGGCGGGTTCCGTTGCCGCCGGGGACTCGTCCGAACATGCCGCGGCAGCGGCCGCCCGAGCCGCGGTAGCCCTCCGGGCGGGGCCAGGTGGGGGGTGGGGGCTGGGGGCCCAGGCCGTGTGTTCGGTGCGGGGGCGTGAGGGCTTGTCGCGCCGTTCCCCGCGCCCCTCATCAGGGGGCCCAGGCCGTGTGTTCGGTGCGGGGGCGTGAGGGCTTGTCGCGCCGTTCCCCGCGCCCCTCATCAGGGGGCCCAGGCCGTGTGTTCGGTGCGGGGGCGTGAGGGCTTGTCGCGCCGTTCCCCGCGCCCCTTGTCAGGGCGGCGTGGGGTCAGTTCGTGCCGCAGATCTTCAGGCCCACCGGGGTGCCGCACGGCAGGTGGCCGTGGGTGCGGATCACGTCCTGGCCGCTGCCCCTGCTGATGTAGGCGAGGAAGCTGGAGGCCAGGGAGTCGGCGGGCGGCTGGCCGTAGGTGTAGGCGTACTCGATCTCGCGGTACGGGTAGTCGCCGGCACCGCGCTCCAGCGCCTCCACGGAGGGGGTGTGGCCGGCGAGGGTGAGCCGGTGCAGGCCCTTGCGGCCGGTCGCGAGGTTCAGCTCGCTGTACCCGATCGCGCCGGGGAGCCCCGCCACGGTGCTCAGCACCTGGTCGGTGGAGTCGAGTTCGCAGCGCACCACGGGGGCCGTCGCGTCGTCCTTGTGGACGCAGTCGAGGGAGGAGTTCGCGATCTCGCCGCGGCCCAGCACCCGGCGCTGGAAGACCTGCCGGGTACCGGAGTTGGCGTCCCGGCTGACGAGGAGCACCGGCCGGTCGGGGCCGCCGAGCTGCTTCCAGTTGCGGATCTCGCCGCGGTAGAGGCGGCGTACCTCGTCCAGGGTGAGGCCGCGCAGCGGGATCCCGTCGTTGACGACCAGCGCGAAGACCGAGACCGCGACCCGGTTCTCCCGCAGCTGCGGGAACCCGCTCGGCTTGGGCCCGTCGGAGAGGGCCACGACGGGCGGCGACCCGTTCTCGGCCTTGGCCCCCGCGTCCGCGAGCTCACGCACCCCCGCCGTGCTGCCGTGCGCGTCGACCACGATGTCGGAACCCCCGCAGTCCCGCTCGTACTTCTTCGCCAGCTCGCTCATGACGGGCGCGAAGGCGGTCGAGCCGGTGACCGTCAGGGTGCCCTTCTCGCAGCCGATCGGCGGCGGCGAGTCGTCCCGCAGCACGACGATCAGCGCGAGGGTGACCACGCACGCCGTCAGCACCACGGTGATCGTCCGGGCCGCGCGGCTGAACAGCGGCGGCTGGTCGTCCGGTGTCGTACTGCGGTTGGGGCTGACCTCGCCGTCCCGCAGGCCGCCGATGAGCCGTATGTTCCGGCCGACGTCACCGCCCGACAGCAGCACGAGCAGCTTGAAGTGCTCGCCCCGGTTGAGCGGGACGCGCGGGATGCGCAGGGTGCCGCCCTCGTAACTGAGCCCCGCGGCCGGGGTGAAGTGGTCCATCAGGTGGTCGGTGCCGGGCGGCTGGGTGACGGACACGCCCCGGATGGTGCGGTCGGTGAACACCGCGGTGAGACCGTGCCGTTCACGGCTCGTGTAGTCGTCGCCCGCGATGCTCTGCGAGCCGTCGTTCTCGATCCGCAGCAGCACCAGGGTGGCGTCGGCCATGCCCGGTGCCTCGTCGAACAGCCCGAGCCGCACGTTGGCGCGCCCCGAACGCACGTCGTCGCCCACCGGGTTGTCCATCTGCACCCGGTACCCGATGCGTTTGCGCCGCGGCACCCGCCGCTCGTACCAGACCATCACAGCGGAGGAGACGACACCGATCACGGCGGTCCCGACGGCCACTACGTTCTCTGCGCTCAACCACTCCATCGCGAGCCACTCCCCCGAGCCCGACGGTGCGGTCACCGTACGCCCAGGACCGGGAACGCCCGGCGTACGCCGGATGAAGTCTCGGCGGAAGTCGGCGGCGGCCGGCCCCGACCGCGGCCGGCCCGCGGGCACCGCTTCCCGGATACGCCGGTCAGCCGCTTTTCGTGTACGTCAGGGCGTCGCCCGAGTCGCTGTTCACCCGGCGCAGACCGCCGTCGGGCAACAGGGTCACCTCCGAGGCGGCGCCCGGGGTGCAGGAGGAGAGCGGTTCGCCGGAGACGACCTGCGAGGGACCGATCCGCAGCGTGCTGTCGGCCGCCGGGGCCGTGGTCAGCGTGGCCTCGAAGACGCAGTGGTAGGTGCCGCTGCCGAGCGGGCCGTCCGCGGTGAGCGAGAGGACCGTGTCGCCGACCTCGCCCTGCCGGATGGTGAGCCGACGTGTGTTGTGCCCCGTCGCGTTGTCGATGGAGGCGCCCCAGGTGCCGAGGAACCCCTCCGGGACGGTCCCGCTCCCGGCCGACGGCGAGGCCGACGACTCGGTGGGGGCCGGAGCGGAGGCGGAGCCGGACGGCCCGGACGCCGACGGGCCCGGCGTCGCGGGAGCGGTGGTGGGCCGGGTCCCCTTCGAGTCGTCGGTGCCGCCGCTGCCGCCCTGCATCAGGGCGTACACGGAGCCGCCCGCGCCCAGCGCGACGACCAGCGCCACCACGATCAGGGCGGCGGTCGAGCGTCCGTTCCTCCGCGGGGGCTCCAGGTGGTCGGGGACGGGTCCTGCGCCGGGGCCGTACGGCGTCGTCGTGCCGTAGGAGCCCGGCTGGGTGCCCCAACCGCCCTGCGGATAGCCGTAGGCGGGCGGTCCCGCGGGGCTGGGGTGCTGCTGGGGGTAGCCGTACGCGGGATGCGGCGCGGGCGGTGCGGCCGGCGGGGGCGTCCCGTGGAAACCCCCGATCATCGTGGGGAGATGGTCCGCCGGGCCCGGCTGCCCCGGCGGCGGGGTGGCCGCGTGCTCCGGGGAGACCTCGGGGACCGGCACCGCGCCGGAGGCGACGGGCTCGGCGGATGCGGCGGGTCCAGCGGGCTCGGGTGCGGGCTCGGATGCGGGCGCGGACGCGGCGGGTGCGGCGGGTGGCTTGGACAGGTCGGGGGCCGGGGCGGCCGTCGGGTCCGCGGCCCGCTGCGGAACCGTCGGGAGCGCGGCGGGCGTCGCGTCCGGGTTCTCCGTGTCCAGCAACCGCACGGCGTGCCGACCGAGTTGGGCGACCAGCGCACTCGGCAGCCACGGGTCACGGGACCGTCCGCCCGACACCGTGTCCTCCGCGCCCGTCCGCTGCAGGATCTCGTCGAGCGAGGGCCGCGCCCCGGGGTCCTTGCGCAGACAGTGCCCTACGAGGTCGGCGAGCCCCTCCGGTACGCCCTCCAGGTCCGGGTCCTCCTGCGCGATGCGGAACATCATCGCGTGCGCCCCGCTGCCGGCGGCCCCGAAGGGGAGCACGCCCGTGGCCGCGTACGAGAGGACCGAGCCCAGGCAGAAGACGTCGCAGGCAGGCGTGACACGGTCGCCGCGGACCTGCTCGGGCGCCATGAAGCCCGGCGAGCCGATGAGGGCGCCGGTGCGGGTGAGACCGCCGTCGGTGACGGTCTCCAGGGCGCGCGCGATCCCGAAGTCGATGACGCGCGGGCCGTCGATCGTCACGAGCACGTTGGAGGGCTTGAGGTCGCGGTGGATGAGTCCGGCGGCGTGGATGTCCTTCAGGGCGTGCGCGAGACCGGCCGCGAGGATGCGCACGGAACGCTCCGGGAGCGCGCCGTGGTCGTGGCCGACGACCGTCTGGAGGCTGGGCCCGGCCACGTAACCGGTCGCGACCCACGGGATCGCGGCCTCGGTGTCGGCGTCCAGCACGGGCGCGGTCCAGTACCCGCCGACCCGGCGCGCGGCCTGCACCTCCTGCCGGAAGCGGGCCCGGAACTCCTCCTGCTCGGCCAGCTCCTCGCGGACCAGTTTCACCGCGACGGTACGGCCGCGGTCGGAGCGCGCGAGATAGACGTTCCCCATCCCGCCGGCACCGAGCCGCGCCATCAGCCGGTACACCCCGATCTGACGCGGGTCCCCGTCCCCCAGCTTCTCCATCGTCGCGCGCCCTCCCCCGTACGTGTGCAACAGCCCGAGGATAGTGGGGCCGTCCGGGGAGGCGGGTGGGGTGCCGTCTACGGTTCCGTAACAGCGTCTGGCGTTTCCGTGACGCCCGTCGCGCGTCCGCCGGGCACTCCGTCCCGGGGCTCCCACGCCCGACAGACTGTCGCGGAAAGCACCGGACCGCAGACAGGACGCCGATATCGCGTCCGCTCCGTGGACACCTACGCTTCGGCGCATGACCCCTCAGCCCAGCCCCCAGGTCGGCGCCGCAGTGAAGGCCGCGGACCGCGCGCACGTGTTCCACTCCTGGTCCGCACAGGAGCTCATCGACCCGCTCGCCGTCGCCGGCGCGGAGGGGTCGTACTTCTGGGACTACGAAGGCAAGCGGTATCTGGACTTCACCAGCGGGCTCGTCTTCACCAACATCGGCTACCAGCACCCGAAGGTCGTCGCCGCGATCCAGGAGCAGGCCGCCACCCTGACGACGTTCGCGCCCGCCTTCGCCGTCGAGGCGCGGTCGGAGGCGGCCCGGCTGATAGCCGAGCGGACCCCCGGCGACCTGGACAAGATCTTCTTCACCAACGGCGGCGCCGAGGCCGTGGAGAACGCGACGCGGATGGCACGGCTGCACACCGGGCGTCCGAAGATCCTCTCCGCGTACCGCTCGTACCACGGGGCCACCTCCACCGCGATCAACCTCACCGGTGACCCGCGGCGCTGGCCGAACGACATCGGCGCGGCCGGGGTCGTCCACTTCTGGGCGCCGTTCCTCTACCGCTCCCCCTTCCACGCGCAGGACGAGCGGCAGGAGTGCGAGCGCGCGCTCCAGCACCTGGAGGACACCGTCGCCTTCGAGGGACCGGGCACCATCGCGGCCGTCGTCCTGGAGACGATCCCCGGCACGGCCGGCATCATGACGCCGCCGCCCGGCTACCTCGCCGGGGTGCGGGAGATCTGCGACCGGTACGGGATCGTCTTCGTCCTGGACGAGGTCATGGCCGGGTTCGGGCGGACCGGAAAGTGGTTCGCCGCCGACCACTACGACGTGACGCCGGACCTGATGACCTTCGCGAAGGGCGTGAACTCCGGGTACGTGCCGCTGGGCGGCGTCGCCATCTCCGCCGAGATCGCGGAGACCTTCGCGCGCCGCCCCTACCCCGGCGGCCTCACGTACTCCGGGCATCCGCTGGCGTGCGCGGCGGCCGTCGCCACGATCAACGTGATGGAGGAGGAGGGCATCGTCGAGCAGGCCGCGCGGATCGGGGAGACGGTGCTCGGACCCGGGCTGCGGGAGCTCGCCGAGCGGCACCCCAGTGTCGGCGAGGTGCGCGGTACGGGCGTGTTCTGGGCCCTTGAGCTGGTCAGGGACCGGGAGACGCGGGAACCGTTGGTGCCGTACAACGCCTCGGGGACGGACAACGCGCCCATGGCGGCGTTCGCGGCGACCGCGAAGGCCCACGGGCTGTGGCCCTTCGTGAACATGAACCGTACGCATGTCGTGCCGCCGTGCAACGTCACGGAGGCCGAGGCGAAGGAGGGGCTCGCGGTGCTGGACACGGCCCTGTCGGTGGCCGACGAACACACGGTCTGACCAGCGTGTCCGGCCCGACCCGTCCGTAGCCGGGTGCACCGCCCCCGGCCCCCCGCATCGGCCGCACAGGCCGATGCGGGGGCCCGGGGTGCGCAGCGCCCCGGGACGGGGCGAGAAGGCCTCCGGGGGAACCCCACCGCGTAAGGTGACGTGCTCATAGAGGAACCACAAGGCACGCACGTGCACCCGTACGCGATGGGGGAGCGACACACCATGCCCGGCACCGGCGGCACTGGCGCCGTAACCCGCAGCACCCTGCGGCAGCAGATCGCCGACGCACTCCGCGACGAGGTGCTGGCAGGCCGCCTCCAGCCGGGGCAGGAATTCACGGTGAAGGAGATCGCCGAGCAGTACGGCGTCTCCGCGACCCCGGTCCGCGAGGCCCTCGTCGATCTGTCCGCGCAGGGCCTGCTCGACGCGGACCAGCACCGCGGCTTCCGCGTGCACGAGTACTCCCCGGCCGACTTCCGCGGCATGATCGAGGCCCGTAGCCTCGTCGCGGACGGGATGTTCCACAGCCTCATCGAGGGCGACGGCATGAAACTCGCCGACGACCCCCGCGTCCTCGCCGCCCTCGCGGGCGTCCGCCGCCGGGGCGAGGAGGCCCAGCGCGCCGCCGTCGCGGGCGACCTGAACATCCTCATCGGCTACGACCTGCGCTTCTGGCGCGAGCTGAGCGCCCTCTTCGGCAACGCCTACCTCGCCGACTTCCTGCACCGGCTGCGCGTCCAGTCCTGGGTCTGCACGGTGCAGCACCTCCGCCGGGTGGACGACCTGCGGGGCTATCTCTGGTCCGGGCACACGGAACTCGTGGACGCGCTCGCGCGGCGCGACCCGGAGACGGCGCATACGATCGTCACCGAGTACAACGCGCACTCCCTAGCCCTCATCGAACGTCTGGCCGCCGAATGAGCGCGCACCGGACCACGGACGTCATAGAGGACATGCCGGCTCCCGCCATCGACCTGTCGGTCGTCGTCCCCGCCTACAACGAGGAGCGACGGCTCGCGCCGACCCTCGACGCGATCATCACGCATCTGCGCGACAACGAGACCCGCTTCGGCACCTGGGAACTGATCGTCGTGGACGACGGATCCACCGACGGCACCCAGGACGTCGTCGACTCCGTCCGCGCCCGCGAGCCCCGCGTCCAGCTCGTCACCAGCCCCCGCAACCGCGGCAAGGGCAACGCCCTGCGTCTGGGCGTCCTCGCCTCGTACGGCCGCCGGGTCCTCGTCACGGACGCCGATCTGGCCGCGCCCATCGAGGAGCTGGAACTGCTCGACAAGGCGCTCGGCGAGGGCCACGCGGCCGCGATAGGGTCCCGGGCCACGCCGGGCGCCACGATAGACAAGCACCAGCACCGGCTGCGCGAGCTGCTCGGCCGCGCCGGGAACTTCCTGATACGCAGCGTCGCGGTGCCCGGCATACGCGACACCCAGTGCGGGTTCAAGCTCTTCGACGGGGAGCGCGCGCGGGAGGCGTTCGGCGCGTCACGGCTCAACGGCTGGGGCATCGACGTGGAGGTGCTCCAGTACTTCCGCCGGTCGGGCTGGCCGCTGGCCGAGGTCCCGGTCCGCTGGTCCCACCAGCCGGGCTCGAAGGTGCGGCCCCTCGACTACGGCCGGGTCCTCGCCGAACTGACCGTCCTCAAGGCCCGCTCCGTCCGCCCCGCGGACCTCCTCGCGGTCGCCCTCTTCCTCCTGATGGCGGTCGCCCTCTACTCCGGCCGCTGGGCGGACCCGGACGGCCGCTATCTCCCGGACTCCCTCCAGGACCAGAACCAGTGGGAGTGGTTCTTCGCGGTCACGGCGGACAACGTCCGCCATCTCCACAACCCGCTCTTCACCACCCTGCAGGGTTTCCCCGACGGCGTGAACCTCATGGCCAACACGGTCATGCTGGGCCTGTCCGTCCCGTTCGCGCCGGTCACCCTGCTGTTCGGCCCGGCGGTCGCGCTCAGCCTCGTCATGACGCTGGGGCTGGCCGCGACCGGCGCCGCCTGGTACTGGCTGATCGCCAAACGGGTCGTGGCCCACCGGGGCGCGGCGTTCGCCGGCGCCGCGCTCGCCGCCTTCGCCCCCCCGATGATCAGTCACGCGAACGCGCACCCGAACTTCGTGATCCTGTTCATGGTCCCGCTGATCATCGACCGCGCGCTGCGGCTGTGCGCCGGCACGCGGGTCGTCCGGGACGGGATCGTGCTCGGCCTGATGGCCGCGTACCAGATCTTCCTCGGCGAGGAGCCGCTGCTGCTCGCGTCGATGGGCATGGCCCTGTTCGCCCTCGGCTACGGGCTCGTCCGGCGCGACGCCGCCCGGGAGGCATGGCGTCCGCTGCTGAACGGACTGGCGGTGGCGGGGGCCGTGTGCCTGCCGATCGTCGCGTTCCCGCTGTACTGGCAGTTCGCCGGCCCGCAGAGCTACTCGAGCGTGCTGCACGGCGACAACGCCGGCAACAGCCCCCTCGCCCTGCTCTCCTTCGCCGAGCGCTCGCTGCTCGCCGGGGACGCCGGGCGGGCGAGCGCGCTCTCCCTCAACCCCACCGAGCAGAACGCCTTCTACGGGTGGCCGCTGGTCGTGTTCGCCTTCGCGGTCGTCGTACGGCTGTGGGAGCGGGCGCTCGTCAAGGCGCTCGCCTTCACGGCACTGGCCGCCGCCGTGCTCTCGCTGGGACCGAGGTTCCGCGTCCCGACGACAGACGTCGTGCTGCCCGGCCCCTGGGCGCTGCTCGCCCACAAGCCCCTCTTCGAGTCCGTCATCGAGGGCCGGGTCGCGATGATCTGCGCACCCGTGCTGGGCATGCTGGTGGCCGTCGCGATCGAGGGGCTGCTGAGCGCCCGGCGCGCCGCCACCCAGTACTTCGGCGCCCTCGCCGTCGCGGCCGCGCTGCTCCCCCTCGTCCCGGCCCCCCTGAAGACCGTCGAACGGGTGCCGGTCCCCGCCTTCTTCACCGACGGGACGTGGCGGGCGTACGTGGACCCGGCCAAGGGCGAGTCCCTGGTGCCGGTGCCGCTTCCGGACCCGGGCGCCGCGGAGGCGCTGCACTGGCAGACGGCGGCGGGCCTCGGCTTCTCGCTGCCCGGCGGGTACTACAACGGCCCGTACGGGCCCGATCACATCGGCATCTACGGCGCCTCCCCCCGCTTCACCTCGAACATGCTGCGTGACGTCCGCTACTCGGGCAGGGTCCCGGTGATCGGCAAGAACTGGCAGGCGCAGGCCCGTGCCGACTTCGCGTTCTGGAGGGCGGGCGCGCTGGTGCTGGTCCCTCAGCCCCACCAGAACGAGCTGCGGGATGCCCTGGACAAGCTGGTGGGCCGCCCCGGCACGTGGGTTCACGGGGTCTGGGTATGGGATCTGCACGAGGGTGACTGAGGACGGGCCCCACGCATTACGCTTCCCTGACCACCGTGCTTCCCCAGGAGCTAGAGGAGCCGTCTGTTGGCCTGTGACCTGTGGCTTGTCCCGCTCGTCGACGTGCTGTGCCACACCCCCGACAACCCGTTCGCCGAGGAACTGGCGCTGTACGACAAGGTGCTGGGCGAGGCCGGGCTCCCGCCGGTCCCCGTGTACGCCTACATGCCGGGGCTGTCCGGTGACGTCGCCCCGGTCGCGGGCTTCGACTACGACGCCCTGCACTTCCTGCGCCGGGCGTACCTGCTGCAGATGTGCGGTCTCGCGGTGACCCCGGTCGACGAACTGGGCGGCGACTACGAGCAGTTGCTGGAGATGTTCCAGACCAACGCGCAGCAGTCCCACCTCGTCTGGCACTACGACCACGCGGGCGCCTACGTGCCCGTCGACTTCCCGCACCCACTCGCCGACGACGAACTGCTCGCCGGGGGCGGCCCGCTGGGCTCCTCCCAGTCGCTGCTGCGCGAGCTGGAGTTCGTCGCTCCTTCGATCGGCATCGACCCGGCCAATCCGCCGGCCCCGCCGCAGCCGCCGTCGGCCCCCACGGAGCTGGAGGAGCCGGCCGCCCCCGCCCCGTACGACGCGAGTCCGTTCGCCCGTGAGCGGCACGTCTGGCTCGGCCTGCACGCGGCGGCGACCCGGAGCCTGGCCCAGGGCTCGATGATCATCTTCAGCTGAGGAGCGTCCGGCCGGCCGCCGGGGGCCCGCTCCACGCGTATTCCCTGACGGCCACCGGCGCACCCCTCCCGGTGCCGGGCCACACGCCCGGTGCCGGGCTACACGCCCGGTGCCGGGCCACACGCCCGGTGCCGGGCTACACGCCCGGCGGCGTCCGTCGCTGTGTGAGCGCCCGGGGCCCGCTCCTCCCCACCTTCGGAGGCGGTCCGGCCGTCCCGCTCCCCGGGTGGGGGCGGACGGCCGGACCGCGAGCTCTTACGGCCTCCGCGCCCCTTCGGCAACACCAGCAACGGCCCCACCTCACCGGTCTCGCCCCCGCCCCCGTCGTGGCCGCAGCCGCCCGGCCCGGGGTCACGGGGTGCTCCGGGCCTGGTCGGGTGTCCGCCGTCGGATGTCCGCTCCGGCCGGCCCGGCCCCGTCCGGTTGCGGACCGGACCGGCCCGCTCCTCCTCGCCCGGAGCGAGGCGGACACCGCCCGCACCCGTGACGGGAGGCCGCGCCGGGGCGGTTCCCGCTTCCCTCCGCCGCCCCGGGGGAGGGCGGGTGCGGAGGGCTGACGGGGCACCGGGCGCGCGCAGTCGTGTTGCGACCGATCGGGTTGTATCTGGGGCCGCACCGGCGTGGGACACGGCGGACAGTTCACGATGAAGTAGCAGGTCAGAGAGGTTCGGCCCGGTCAGGGGCAGCCTCGGGGCGCCCCGCGGCCGGTGCCGGGACCCGCACCGGTCGCGCCGCTCGAGTGGTGAGCGCGCCGGGAGGGGCTGACGGTGGATCACGTCGGGGTCGGGTTCCCCACGTGCTGACAAAGTGTCAGCGGCTCGGCTGCGACGGAAGGACTCGACAATGCGTTCTGCCCGCATGCTTCTCGCTACCGCGACGGCCACGGCCGCCCTCGCGATTGCCGCTCCCGGCGCCTTCGCCGCCACGGCGGGCGACGGTGGCCACGACGACTCCTCCTACAGCAACGACGACGGTGGCCGGCACGACAAGCCGAAGGGCGGCATGCACACCGGCGGGGGCGCGCTCCTCAAGCTGAAGAGCGACGACGGCGACGAGGGGAGCGATTCGGACTGGGGCGGGGGCGAGGACGTCGGCTCCGACCGTGGCGGCAGCGAGTCCGGCCGCGGCGGGGACTCCGGCCGCGGCGACAAGGGCTCCGGCCGCGGTGACAAGGGTTCCGACCGGGGCGGGGACTCGGACCGGGGCGGCGACTTCGGCGGGGACGACGAGGGCTTCGACCACGACAAGCCCCGGGGCGGCATCCACACCGGCGGCGGCGCGCTCAGCATGCTGAAGAGCGACGACTGGAACAAGGACGACGCCAGGTTCAACCCGGAGACCTACAAGAACGACAGCAACGGCGACTACGGGAACGGCAACGGCAACGGGACCGGGAACGGGAACGGCCGCGACAACGGAGGCAACGGGAACGGCAACGGGTCCGGCCGCGACAACGGCGGCGGCGGCAATGGGAACGGCAACGGCAACGGCAACGGCCGTGACAACGGCGGGAACGGCAACGGGAACGGGAACGGCCGCGACAACGGCGGCGGCAACGGGAACGGCAACGGCAACGGCCGCGACAACGGCGGCGGCGGCAACGACTCCGGCCGCGACAAGCCCAACGGCGGCATCCACACCGGTGGCGGCGCGCTCGCGGACAAGGGCGTCACGGCCGGCGGCCTCGCGATCCTGACGCTGGCCGGAGCGGGCGTGTACGCGCTGCGCCGCAGGAGCGCGGCGGGCGGCATGTCCTGACCGATGCCCGGCGTCCTGTCGGCCGGGACCGCCGCGGGTGGCCCCCGTCGTGACGGCCCGGCCGGGTTCCCCGCGTGCCGAACCCGCTCCGCCGCAGTGCCCTAGTGAGGTGGTTCCCGATGGCAGCCCAGCCGTCCTCCCCCGGCGTGACCGAGTCCGTGCCGCAAGGGCAGGGCTCACGCCCCGGCGTACCGATGAGTGCCTGGTGCGCCGGAATCCTGCTGCTGGTACTGGGAGTGTTCGGCGGCCCGCCCAAGCCGGCCGACGACTCCCGGTCGCCCCACGACTCGGCCGCGCTCATGCCGTGGTCGTCCTCGGTGCCGGGCAAGCACCTGCCGTCGTCCGCGCCGACCCGGCTGGTCATCCCGAAGATCGCGGTGGACGCGCCCTTCACGGCCCTCTCGGTCGACGCGAAGGGCCATCTCAACCCGCCGCCCGCGGACAACGTGAACATGGTCGGCTGGTACGCCGACGGGGTGACGCCCGGCGAGGCGGGAACCTCGATCGTCGCCGGGCACGTGGACACCAGCACCTCGCCGGCCGTCTTCGCCCGGCTCAGCTCCCTCCGCAAGGGGGACACCTTCAGGGTGGAGCGCGCCGACGGCCTCACCGCGTCCTTCGTCGTCGACGACGCCGAGGCCTTCGAGAAGGACCACTTCCCCAACGACCGCGTGTACGCGGACACCCCGCAGGCCCAGGTCAGGCTGATCACCTGCGCCGGTGTCTACGACCACGGCGCGAAGGACTACACCGAGAACCTCGTGGTCTTCGCCCACCTCGTCTGACCCGCGGGGCACCGGGATCTCAGAAGACCGGCGTGCCGTCCTGGGTCAGCCTCCAGTTGCCGTCGGCGAAGTCCGCCGGTTCCAGAACGCCCTTGGACGTGACGTAGTCGATCATCAGCTGGCGGATCTCGTCGGTCGAGCTGTACGCGATGTCGGCGGCCGCGATGTGCGGGTAGCCGCTGCCGCCGTTGGCGCGGTAGTTGTTGACGGCCACCACGAAGACCTGGTCGTCGGCGACCGGCACCCCCTGGTGGGTGAGGTTCCTGATCCGCGATCCCTCGGCCTGGGCGATGTCGATGTCGTAGTCGACGCCCGCGGCCGTGTCGTACATGTAGTCCCAGAAGCTGTTGGCGTTGGTGAGGGTGGCGGTGTCCACCTTCGTCCCGGACGGGACGCGGTAGTAGTACTTCGCCGCGTACTCCAGATAGTCCTTCAGCTGGGCACCCGTGAGCTTCTTGCCGTAGAGGGTGTTGTCGTAGATGTAGAGCCCGGCCACGTCCCGGATGGTGACGTCGCCCCGCGGGATGTCCGCCGTGCGGCTGAAGGGCGCGGCGACGGAGATGAGCGGGAGGGCCGCGTCGGCCGTGGACAGGCCGGTGGCGACGGCCGCCATCTGGACCTGGTGGATGAAGTCCATGACGGGGACGTCCTTCCAGCAGGCCTCCGCCGCGGAGAGGTCCGCGGTGCAGGTGCCGACCGGTGTGTTGACGTACTTCACGACCAGTTCGTGGTCCGCCGTCAGGAGCCTGGTGATCTCGGCGTCCTCGGCGACGGCGTTGCTGTTGAGGGTCTGCGCCCTGGTGCTCGTCACCTTCCACTGGCCGTGGGCGAGTTCGAGTTCGAAGTCGAAGACGGTCAGCCGCATGCCGTAGCAGTACGGTTCCGACAGGACGACGTCCTTGCCGGTCCCGGCGTTGGTGACCGTGTAGGAGGACACCTCGGTGTGGGTGTGGCCGACGAGGATGGCGTCGATGCCGGGGACCTGCTCGGCGACCAGGTTGGAGGCGTTCTCCACGTACGGCAGCTCGTCACCGTACGAGGACGACCCGTCGAGGCCGGAGTGGTCGGTGAGGAAGACGACGTCGCAGCCGAGGGCCCGCATCCGCGGCACGTACTTCCTCGCCTGTTCCACGAGACCCGTGAACGCCATCTTCCCGGAGACGTTGTCCTTGTCCCACAGGGCGATCCCGGGGTTGGTGAGCCCCAGGATGCCCACCTTGATGTCGGGGGCGCCGGGGACGCGGAGGCGCTTCACGGTGTACGGCTGGAAGGCGGGCCGGAGCGTCCTCGCGTCGAGCGCGTTGGCGCCGAGCAGCGGGAAACGGCACTGCTCCTCGAACCGGCGCAGGGTCTCGATGCCGTAGTTGAACTCGTGGTTGCCGAGTGCGGCGGCGTCGTACTTCATGGCGTTCATGGCGATCGCCATCGGGTGCACCGGGCCGTGCTTGCCGCCGGTGCCGGTGATGGGGTCGACGCGGGCGTAGTAGTACGCGAGTGAGGTCCCCTGGATGATGTCGCCCGCGTCCACGAGGAGCACGCGGTCCGCGCCCTTGGCGGCCCGTTGCTGCTTGACCAGGGTGGCGACCCGGGCGATGCCCACGGAGTTGCCGGCCTTGTCCGTGTACGCCGCGTCGGTGTAGTAGTCCCAGTCGAAGACGTGGCTGTGCAGGTCGGTGGTGCCGAGGATGGAGAACGACCAGGTACGGGGCTTCTTCCCGCCGTGGTCCGCGGCTCGCGCGGGGGTCGCCGCCGACGTCCCCGCGACGGCCACGGCCGCACCGGCGACGGCGGACTTCTTGACGAACTCCCGGCGGTTCAGCGGGTTGACGGGCATACGGGCTCCTGGAGACGGGGACGCGGACAGAGGGACGAGCCGTGCGGGCCCTACGGGGACTACACGCGTAGAGCGTGGTCGGGTCACGCCCCGTCCGGAACCAGGAGCAAGCCATGTCCAGGTCAAGGATGAGCATCCCGGGAGCGGTCCGCATCTCGAACGCTCCCGGAACCGCCCGTTCCGGCCGCCGCTCAGCAGCCCTCCGCCACCGCGCGCAGCAGCAGCGCGTGGACGAGGTGGTCGCGCGCGGTGGGCCGGTAGCGCCAGGCCAGCGGCCAGGTCGGCCCGCCCAGCGCGGGCACCGGGATGTACGCGACGCGGTGCGGGCCCGCGGTGAGGCGCGTGACGCCGGGCGGCCACGAGCGGTGCGCGGTGCTGCCGACGGGGACGAGGAAGTAGACGGCGCGGCGCCCGCGGGCCTCCTCGACGACCGGGCCGGGGTCGCCCCCGGTGGCCCGCGCGAGGCGGTCGGCGACGGTGCGGCCGGGGTCGCCGTCCACCCGCACGGCGTCGAACTGGACGCCCGCCTTGCGGAGCTGGATGCCGGACGGGGGCATCCAGTCCGGGATCTCCGGGGTGAGTGGGGGCACACGGAGGTTTACGTCGTCACTTTGCGTATCCATGAGGACAGTTTCGGCAGGCGGGGTTAGCGTTTCCATGACTCTGCGTCGACCATCGGCAACGGTACGGATCGGCGTGGGCGCTCTGGTGACCGGTTGAGTTCGGTTGAGTTCGGGGGTGACCGCATGGCGCGGGCGGAGAACAAGGTGGAGGCGGGCGGGACCGCGCACATGGTCGCCGCGATGTCGAAGGCCTTCCGTGAACAGCACCGGCTGACGCAGGAGGAGTTGGGCAGGCAGATCGGCTATACGGCGTCCGCGGTCAGCGCGATGGAGACGTGCGCCCAGCCGGCGAGCGACACGATGCTCGTCAAGCTGGAGGAGGTGATCGGGGGCGGGCTGGGGTTGTTCGAGACCGCGCGCAAGTACGTGCTCCTGGACAAATATCCGCCGCAGTTCAAGAACTTCGCGGTGATGGAGGCGCAGGCGATGACCCTTTCCTCGTACCAGACGTACGTGGTGGACGGGTTGTTCCAGACGGAGGAGTACGCGCGGGCCCTCATCGGCGGCGGCTTCCCCAGGCTTCCCGACGACAAGGTCTCGGAACTGGTCGAAGCGAGGCTGGCGCGCAAGGCACTCTTCGACCGGGAGCCGACCGCCATGATCGAGCTGATCCTCGACGAGGCCGCGCTGAGGCGGCCGTTCGCGAGCTGGGAGATCCACCGTGGCCAATTGCGGTCGCTCGCGCAGGACGCGGAGCGGGACAATGTCAGCGTCCAAGTGATGCCGCTGGAACGCGGGGTGCGCGGCGGACACGCGGGTGCCCGAGGCGACATGATCCTCGTGGAGACGAAGGAGCACCATCACGTGGTCTACATGGAAATCGAGGACGAGAGCATCCTGGTCAGCGATGCGAAGAAGGCCTCTCAACTCGCGCACCGCTATGCGAAGATCCGTTCACAGGCTCTGGGCCCGGACGACTCGCTGAGCCTCATCCAGAAGTTGGCAGGAGAGGAGCAGCCATGAGCAGCACACTGCGGTGGTTCAAGTCGAGCTACAGCAACGACAGCGGCGGCCAGTGCCTCGAAGTCGCCCACGAACAGCACCCCCCGCGAGTGGACGCCGTCCACATCCGCGACTCCAAGAACCCCGCCGGGCCCACCCTCACCGTCTCTCCGGCCGCCTGGCGCCGGTTCGCCGGGGTCCTCTGACGGTCCGGGACACCGCACGCCCCCGGGTCGGCCGAGGCCTCACCGGGGGCGCGTCGTCGCCGGCTAGATGAACGAGTTGATCTCGATCGTCTCGTCGCGGCCGGGGCCGACCCCGATGGCGGAGATCGGGGCGCCCGACATCTCCTCCAGCGCCCTGACGTACGCCTGGGCGTTCTTCGGCAGGTCGGAGAAGGACTTCGCCTTGGTGATGTCCTCGGACCAGCCCGGCAGGGTCTCGTAGATCGGCTTCGCGTGGTGGAAGTCGGTCTGGGAGTACGGGAGTTCCTCGACGCGCTTGCCGTCGATCTCGTACGCGACGCAGACCGGGATCTCGTCCCAGCCGGTCAGGACGTCCAGCTTGGTCAGGAAGAAGTCCGTCAGGCCGTTGACCCGGGTCGCGTAACGGGCGATCACCGCGTCGAACCAGCCGCAGCGGCGGTCACGGCCGGTCGTGACGCCCCGCTCGCCGCCGATGCGGCGCAGCGCGTCGCCGTCCTCGTCGAAGAGCTCGGTCGGGAACGGGCCCGAGCCGACGCGGGTGGTGTACGCCTTCAGGATGCCGATGACCCGGCTGATCTTCGTCGGGCCGACGCCCGCGCCCGTGCAGGCACCGCCGGCGGTCGGGTTGCTGGACGTGACGAAGGGGTAGGTGCCGTGGTCGATGTCCAGCAGGGTGCCCTGGCCGCCCTCGAAGAGGACCACCTTGTCCTCGTCGAGCGCCTTGTTGAGCACCAGGACCGTGTCGGCCACGTACGGCCTCAGCCGCTCCGCGTACGTCAGCAGCTCCTCGACGACCTGCCCGGCCTCGATGGCGCGGCGGTTGAAGACCTTGGTGAGGAGCTGGTTCTTGCCGTCGAGGGCCGCCTCGACCTTCTGGGTCAGGATCGACTCGTCGTAGAGGTCCTGGACACGGATGCCGACGCGGTTGATCTTGTCCGCGTAGGTGGGCCCGATGCCCCGTCCCGTCGTACCGATCTTCCGCTTGCCGAGGAAGCGTTCCGTCACCTTGTCGACGGTGACGTTGTACGGCGTGATGATGTGAGCGTTTCCGCTGATCAGAAGCTTGGAGGTGTCGACGCCGCGCTCGTTCAGTCCGTTCAGCTCGGAGAACAGGACAGACGGGTCGACGACGACTCCGTTTCCGATCACCGGAGTGCACTCCGGCGTGAGGATTCCGGAAGGGAGGAGGTGGAGGGCGTACTTCTGATCGCCCACGACTACCGTATGGCCGGCGTTGTTGCCGCCCTGGTAGCGCACCACGTAGTCCACGGATCCACCGAGCAGGTCGGTGGCCTTTCCCTTGCCTTCGTCACCCCACTGAGCACCGAGCAGCACAAGTGCGGGCACAGGCGTACACCCCTTCCGGGCGGGGCATGTCCAAGGTCGGGGAGTACGCGGCTGCGGCACTGCACGGCTGCGTACACCGGCGACCTCCTTCGGCCGCGACCGTCCGACCGGGTGCCCCGGAATAGACGAAGCCCCTGGCGCAATAGCGCAAGGGGCTCTTGCACAAAGATGCTACCCGAGGAAGCGAGGCATGACCGAGGTGGCGGCTTCCGACCAGCTTCTGGTGGTCATCGACCCGGTCGCCCGACGCCGTGACGGTGAGTCGGTACGGATCGCAAAAGACGTGCTCAGCGCGGGTGCGGCCACGAAGGTGTGCCTCCCGGAGGGGCCCGAGGAATTCGCCCGGGCGCTGTCCCGCAGAGGGGCCCGGAGACCGGTCGTCGTGGGCGACGACCGGACGCTGCTGCGGGCCGTGTCCCTTTTGCACCGACAACGGGATCTGGCCGTGTGCGGGTTGGGACTGGTGCCCGTCGGCGGATCGCTCTCCCTGGCACGGGCCCTGGGAGTGCCCACCGGAGCGGTGGCCGCGGCGCGGGCGGTGCTCGACGGGGTCGAGCGGCGGCTGGACCTGCTCGTCGACGACAGCGACGGGGTCGTGCTCGGGGCCTTGCGGATACCGCCGGCGGGCGCGCCCGTCCAGGTCCCCGAGGACCCGGAGGAGATCGACGCGCACGCTCCCGGGGCGCACCCGTGGCTGCGTACGTGTCAGTCGCTGGTCCGTACGCTCGCCACGCGGCCCGCGGGGGTCGCGTCGGGGCGGACGAGGGCGAGGGGCTGGGGACGGGCGGTGTCCGTGCCCGCCGCGCCGGGGCCCTCGCGGCTGCGGGTCGAGGTCGACGGGGTGACCCTGGTCGACCTGGACCAGCCGGTGGAGGCCGTGTCCGTCGTACCGGGGCTGCCCGGGGGCGCGGTGGTGGAGGTGCGGCCGGCGTCCGTGGGCGCGCAGGCCTCGTCGTTGCGCGTGGTGGGGCAGCGGGTGACCGTGTCCGGCGCCGACTTCCGGTACCGCGCGGACTCGGTGGTCTCGGGGCCGGTGCGGACGCGGACGTGGACGGTGCGGCAGGGCGGCTGGGGGCTGACCCTCCCGGGCTGAGCGCGACCCCGCGCCGCGGATCCGGTCCTCACCGTGGAGCCGGTCGCCGCCTCCGTCAGGTGGCTCCATCAGGTGCCTCCGCCGACGGCCGGGTCGTCGCGGCCGTACAGCTTCTCCCGGTGGGCGCGCCAGCGTTCCATCATCCCGGCGATCTCCCCGTCGACGAACTCGAAGAAGGCGAGCGTCTCGGCGAGCCGGCGTCCGGCGGGGGTCGTGGGGCCGAGGCTGTCGACACCCTCGCGCAGGGCCGCCTCCCACCGCTTGAGCACGGCGTCACGGCTGGTCAGCGCCTCGTACCACTGGTCGCTGTGCACGCGGTAGCGCTCGCGCCGGGAGCCGGGGTCCCGCTCGCGGGAGACCATGTGCTGCTGCGCGAGATAGCGCACCGCCCCGGAGACGGCGGCCGGGCTGACCTGGAGCCGCTCGCCCAGCCCGGCGGAGGTCATGGCACCGGAGTCGGAGGCGAGCAGCGCCGCGAAGACCCGGGCGGGCATCCGCTGCATCCCGGCCTCGACCAGCTGCGCCGCGAAGCCCTCGACGAACCGCGAGACCGCCTCCAGATCCCGCTCCGCCGCGTTCGGTCGCTCCATCCGCCGATCATCTCCCCTGCTCGCGCACCACCGCCGAGTGTATCCGGGGTTCACAGGTTTCCTTAACTTCACAAATTTCTGAAAGAAGCGTACGTTCTGGGCCATGACGAAGGCACACCTCGCCGTCGAGGTATCCGGACTGCGCAAGTCGTTCGGCCGGACCCGTGCGCTGGACGGTCTCGACCTGCGGGTGGAGGCAGGCGAGGTGCACGGCTTCCTCGGCCCGAACGGCTCCGGGAAGTCCACCACCATCCGGGTCCTGCTCGGCCTGCTGCGGGCCGACGCGGGCACGGTACGGCTGCTGGACGGCGACCCCTGGAGGGACGCGGTGGAGCTGCACCGCCGGATCGCCTACGTCCCCGGCGACGTGACGCTCTGGCGGAACCTGTCCGGAGGCGAGGTCATCGACCTGTATGGCCGGCTGCGCGGGGGCCTCGACCACGGCCGGCGCGCAGAACTCGTCGAACGGTTCGAGCTCGATCCCACCAAGAAGGGCCGCACCTACTCGAAGGGCAACCGGCAGAAGGTCGCCCTCGTCGCCGCCTTCGCCTCGGACGTCGACCTGCTGATCCTCGACGAGCCCACCTCCGGCCTCGATCCGCTGATGGAGGAGGTCTTCCGGCGCTGCGTCGAGGAGGAGCGGGACCGGGGCCGGACGATCCTGCTGTCGAGCCACATCCTCAGCGAGGTGGAGGAGCTCTGCGACCGGGTCAGCATCATCCGCAAGGGCCGCACCGTCGAGAGCGGCACACTCGCCGAGCTGCGCCACCTCACCCGTACCGGTGTCACCGCCGAACTCGCGGGCCCGCCCGGCGCCCTGGCGTCGCTGCCCGGGGTGCACGACGTCGACGTGCAGGGCACCCGGGTGCGGCTCGACGTCGACACGGACAAGCTGAACGCCGTCCTGCGCTCGCTCACCGACTCCGGCGTACGGTCCCTGGCCGCCGCCCCGCCGACCCTGGAGGCGCTCTTCCTGCGGCACTACCAGGAGGACGCGCCCGAGGAGGAGGCGCGATGACCACCACCGACACCGGGAACACCGCGAACAGCACCGACAGCACCGGCAGGACGGGCACCTCGGGGGCCGGGAGATCGCGGGGCGCCGTCGCCGCCTTCGCGGTGCGGTCCGGCGGCACCCGTCAACTGGCCGGCACCGGGGCGCTGCTGAGGTTCGCGCTGCGCCGCGACCGCTGGACGGCTCCCCTGTGGACCGGCGTGATCGCGCTGATGGTCCTGTCCCTGCCGAACACGCTGAAATCGGTGTACGGCACCGCCGCCGAACGCGCCGACCTGGCACGGCAGATGCTCACCAACAGCTCACTGCGTGCCACGTACGGGCCGGTGTTCGGCGATTCCCTCGGCGGTCTCACCGCCTGGCGCGGGGGCGGCTACGCCGGTCTGTTCGCCGGGATCATGAGTCTGCTGATCGTCGTCCGGCACACCCGCGAGGAGGAGGAGAGCGGACGCCAGGAACTCCTCTCGTCGGCGATGGTGGGACGGCGTGCCCCGCTGACGGCGGCGCTTCTGGCCGCCCTGGCCGCGAACGGCGCGCTCGTCGTGCTCGTCGCGGGCGGGCTGGCCGGTCAGGGAGCCCCGGGCGCGCTGGCGCTGGGCCTCGGCATCGGGGGCGTCGGGATGGTCTTCGCGACGGCGGCGGCGGTCGTCGCCCAGTTCGCGCAGAGCGCGCGGCTGGCGAAAGGGCTGACGGGTGCCGCGCTGGGCGCGGCGTTCGTCCTGCGGGCGGCCGGCGACGCCGCGGCGGACGACGGTTCGTCGCCGCTGACCTGGATGTCGCCGCTGGGCTGGCTGGAGAACGAACGGCCGTTCGCCCGCGAGCGGTGGTGGGTGCTCCTCCTGTTCGCCGTCGCCGTCGTCCTGCAGGGCGCGCTCGCCCACGCCCTCGCCGGGCGGCGCGACATCGGCATGAGCTTCCTGCCCACGCGGCCGGGGCCCGCCGCGGGACGGCTCGGCACGGCCGGGGCGCTGGCGTGGCGGCTGCAGCGCGGCGCCCTGGCCGGCTGGGGCCTCGGCTTCCTCGCCGCCGGAGCCGCGTTCGGCGGGATCACCCAGGGCGTGTCCGACCTGGTCGGCGACAACGCCAGGACCCGCGAGATCATCGAACGGATGGGGGGGCGGTCCGGGATCACGGACGCGTTCCTCGCCACGATGACCGGCATGCTCGGGATGGTGGCCGCGCTGTACATCGTCTCCGCCGTGCTGCGGCTGCACGGCGAGGAGATCTCCCAGCGGGCCGAGCCGGTCCTCGCCAACGCGGTGGGCCGACTGCGCTGGGCGGCCGGGCACCTGGTCATCGCTTTCGGCGGAGCGGTCCTGATCATGCTGCTGGGCGGAGCCGGTCTCGGGCTGGGCTACGGCCACGAGGCGTGGCCCGTGCTCGGCGCCTGCCTCCTCCAGGTCCCGGCGGTCTGGACGCTCGGCGCACTGGCCGTCCTCCTGTACGGGGTCTCCCCCCGGGTCGCCCCCGGCGCCTGGGGCGTGGCGGGTCTCGTCCTCCTGCTGGGCTGGATCGGGCCCGCCCTGGACGTCCCCCCGGCGCTCATGGACCTCTCCCCGTACGGGCACCTCCCCAAGCTGCCGGGCGGGGAGATGACCTGGACGCCGGTGCTGGTCCTGACCGTCCTCGCGGTGGGCCTGACCGCCGCCGGGCTGACGGCGCTGCGCCGCCGGGACCTGAGCGCCTGACCCCCGCGCCCCGGACGCCGCGCGTCCGGCGTCGACCGGGCGCGGGCCACGCACCCGGACGCGGACACCGGGCGCCGTTCCGGGGCCCCCGGACCGCCTCGCCGCGTCCCTGCCGGTCGGGGGAGAGCGCGTGCAGACCGCCGCCGGCTGCCTGACCGCCGCGTCGACCGGGCGCGGGCCGCCGTCGGGCGGGCGCGGGCCGCGCGGGCCGGGCCACGGACGCTCGGCCGCCGGGTCAGAGGGTGACGCTGAGCCCCTCCAGCCCCCGGATCACGAAGTTCGGCTTGCGCCGCGGTTCCTCCGCGAGCCGCAGCGTCGGGGCCAGTTCGAGCAACGCGCCCAGTGACGCGGCGAGTTCGATCCGGGCCAGGGGCGCGCCGATGCAGTAGTGGATGCCCGCGCTGAAGGAGATGTGCGGGTTCTCGACGCGGGAGAGGTCCAGTTCGCCGGGGCGGGCGAAGGCCGCCGGATCGTGGTTGGCGGACCCGAAGAGCAGGGCGATCTCCGCGCCGCGCGGGATGGTCGTACCGTCGATCTCGATGTCGTCGAGCACCCACCGCTCGAACATCTGCAGCGGGGTGTCGTAGCGCATCAGCTCCTCCACCGCCGTGGGGACCAGCGAGTGGTCGGCGCGCAGGGCGGCCAGCTGGCCGGGGTGGCGGAAGAGCGTCCACCAGCCGTTCACGGTGGCGTTGACCGTGGCCTCGTGCCCCGCGTTCAGCAGCAGCACGCACGTGGAGATCATCTCCTGCTCGGTGAGCCGGTCGCCCTCGTCGTGCGCGGCGATGAGCCCCGAGATCAGGTCGTCGCCCGGCTCCTTGCGGCGGGCCTCGATCAGCTCCCGCAGATACTCCGTGAACTCGACCGACGCCCGTACCGCCCTGGCCGCCGTCTCCTGGGAGGGGTTCAGCTCGTACATCCCGCAGATGTCCGCCGACCACGGCCGCAGCGGTGCCCGGTCGGACTCGGGGATGCCCAGCATCTCGGCGATCACGGCGACCGGGAGCGGCTCGGCGACATCGGTGAGGAGATCACCGCCGCCCGCCGCGACCAGACCGCTGACCAGTTCGCGCGCCAGCCCCCGCACGTACGGTCCCAGCCGCTCGACCGTGCGCGGGGTGAACGCCTTGGAGACCAGCCGGCGGATCCTGGTGTGGTCCGGCGGCTCCAGATCCAGCATCCCGTGGTCGTTGAGCACGTGGAACGGCTCGTGCTCGGGCGGCGGAGCCGTCCGCCCGAAGTCCTCGTGCGTGAACCGGTGCTGGTACGTCCGGCCCAGGCGCCGGTCCCGCAGCAGCGCCGACACGTCCGCGTGGTGCGGGACCAGCCACTGGTCGGTCGGCTCGTAGTGGTGGACCCGGCCGCGCTCACGCAGGTGTGCGTAGGCGGGGTACGGGTCCGCCACGAACGCCGGGTCCCAGGGGTCGAAGGTCCCGGGGGTCTCCAAAGCTGCCATGAGCGGACGCTAGCCCGCCGCACCCCGCTCTGACCAGGGGTGTCCCGGCACCCGGGCGTCCGCGGCCCGTCCCGTGCCGCCCGGCGCCGGGACCCGGCGGGGTCACCTGGGCGTGATCAGCCGTGCCTCGTAGGCGAAGACCGCCGCCTGGGTGCGGTCCCGCAGTCCGAGCTTCACCAGGATGCGGCTCACATGGGTCTTGATCGTGGACTCCGCGACGAACAGCCGGGAGGCGATCTCCGCGTTCGCCAGACCCTGCGCGATCAGGACCAGCACCTCCGTCTCGCGCTCGGTCAGATCGCCGTAGGCCGCCTGGGCCGTGGCCGGCAGCCGCGGGGCGTCGGCGAGCCTGGAGAACTCGGTGATCAGCCGCCGGGTGACCGAGGGGGCGAGCAGCGCCTCGCCCGCCGCGACCACCCGCACCCCGTCGGCGAGCTGCCGCGCGGAGGCGTCCTTGAGCAGGAAGCCGGAGGCTCCCGCGCGCAGCGCCTGATACACGTACTCGTCGAGGTCGAAGGTGGTGAGCACCAGCACCTTCGCGGTGCCGTCCGCGGCGACGATCTCGCGGGTCGCCTCGATGCCGTTGAGCTCCGGCATGCGGATGTCCATCAGGACGACGTCCGGGCCGAGTTCACGGACCCGCTCGACCGCGTCCCGCCCGTTCACCGCCTCGCCGACCACCTCGATGTCCGGCATCGCGTTGAGCAGCACGGAGAACCCCTCGCGGACCATCACCTGGTCGTCGGCGATCACCACCCGGATGGCGCCGGGCCGCTGCCCGGGCACCGGGCCGACGGCCGTCCCGTCCGCCGTCCCCCGCGTCATGCGGCCTCCTCCGGCACGGGCACCGGCAGGAACACGGTCACCTCGTATCCCCCGTCGTCCGTCCCGCCGGTGGTCATCTCGCCGTCCAGCATCGTGACCCGCTCCCGCATGCCGGTGATGCCGTGGCCCGCGCCGTGCGTCGACTTCACCAGGTTCGTGACCGGCGCGGGGCCGTTGACCATCCGCAGGCCGAGCCCGCCGAGGACGTACCCGATCTCCACGCGGGCGGTGGCACCGGGCGCGTGCCGCAGCGTGTTGCTCAGTGCCTCCTGCACGATGCGGTACGCCGACAGCTCGACGCCCTGCGGGAGTTCGCGCACCGCGCCCGTGACCACCTTCTCCACGCTCAGGCCCGCGTCCCGCACATTCGCGAGCAGCGCCTCCAGGTCGGCGAGGGTGGGCTGCGGGGCGTCCGGGGCCTCGTAGTCCTCGGCGCGTACGACACCGAGGACCCGGCGCAGCTCGGTCAGCGCCGCCACCGCGTTCTCCCGGATCGTGGCGAAGGCCGCTTCCAGCTCGGGCGGCGGGTTCTCCACCCGGTAGGGAGCGGCCTCCGCCTGGATGGCGACCACCGACATGTGGTGGGCCACCACGTCGTGCAGTTCGCGCGCGATCGTCGTGCGCTCCTCCAGCAGGGTGCGCTTGGAGCGCTCGTGCGCGGTCACGGACTGCTGGGCGGTCACCTCGCGCTCCGCCGCCCGGCGGATGTGCAGGACGGTGACGGCGAGCAGGGCCAGGGCGGCGAGGAACAGCAGGGCCACCGAGTCGGTCCCGTAGTGCCCGGCGCCGAAGAGGGTCTCGGCCGCCATCCCGTAGAACGCGGTCAGCACCCACATCCAGGCGGCGGTGCGCGGGCCCGTCCGCAGCGCCACGACCGTCAGCACCACCAGGTGGGAGACGAAGGCGCCCGGCGGCCACGGCCAGGCGCTCCAGCTCTCCCCGAACACCGCCGCGAACGGGGTCGCCGCGAGGGAGAACCAGAAGGCGCCGGCCGGCCGGACGAGCGTGAGCAGGACCGGGAGCAGGGCGAGAAAGCCGGGCACGAGGCTCAGGGTGCCGGAGCCGCCGCCCGAGGTGCTCGCGAGGGCCATGGCGAACAGTCCGGCGAGCGTGGTGACGGCGTGCGGGGTCCAGGCCGCGTACTCCCGGACGCCCGGGGGCAGACGCCGGGTGAGCGGGCCGTCCACGCGCATGCGCGGGAGCGGGCGGTAGGCGAAGGCGTCGTGGAACAGGTCCTGCCGCAGTCCGCGCAGGGCGTCCGCGGTGAACCGGGCCTCCGGGCTGCGCGGCCCGGCACCGCCCGGTGGTGTCGTCTGCGTCTGGGTCGTCTCGGTCACGTTCGAAACGGTAGGCCGCCCGCCGGGTCGCCGTCGTCACCTGTGAGAAGGGTCCTGGCGGATCCGTCTCAGGTACTACGGGCGGCCCCGGAGGGGGTGCGGGGGCGGGCCGGGGCCGGCTTCCGGGGGTACGGGACGGCCGTGGCCGCCGCTGTCACCGGGCCGCGGCTTCCGCCGTCACCAGGCCAGTTGGGCGATCTCCTCGGCCACCACCGCGCACGCGTCCGCCGCCGGGTCGATCAGCGGGAAGTGGCCGACGTCCTCCAGGAGCGTCAGACCGACCACCTCTCCGGCCCGCGCCGCCGCCTCGGCGTAGGACTCGGCGACCGCCTGCGGCACGACCAGGTCGGTGCGGCCCTGCACGAGCGTCGTGGCGATGCCGGTGGGGAGCAGGTGCGCGGGGTCCGCGTACGGCTGCCGTTCAGCGAACCGCTCCTCACCGCCGAGCAGTTGGCGGGCGGCCCCGGAGCACACGTCGAGTTTCCCGGCGATCTGGAAGTCGGCGATCGGGGCGAGGGCGACGACACCGCGCAGCGGGGCGGGACGGTCGGTGCGCCAGGGCGCGTCGGCGGGCAGGACGTGCCGGGCGGCGGCCCACAGGGCGAGATGACCGCCGGCGGAGTGGCCGGTGATCACCGTGCGGCGCGGGTCGACCGCCGGGAGGTGCGCGCCGACCAGCGCGGGCAGCGCGTCGAGCGCGGCCGCGACGTCGTCGAAGGTGTCCGGCCAGCGGCCCGCCACCGGGCCCTCGCCGCCCTGCGCGGGCAGCACCGCGCCCCTGCGGTACTCGACGTTGGCCACCGCGAAGCCGCGACGCGCCAGGAAGTCGGCGAACGGGGTGACGTGCCGGCGGTCGTACGGGGCGCGCCACGCACCGCCGTGCAGGACGACGACCAGCGGGACGGGCAGCGCGGGGTCGGGGTCGCGCGGGGCGTAGAAGTCGATCACCTGGTCGGGGTGGTCGCCGTACACGGCCGTGGCGTCGGGATCGACGGGCGGGTGGGAGAAGGCCGAGGCCTCCTCTGCGGCGTCCCGTGCTGCGGCGTCGTCCGACATGCTCCAACCTCTCAGCGCTGAAACGGATTTGGCGGACCGGGAGGGTGATCGGCCGTTGGCGGGGACGGTATCAGGCCGATGACGTGCGTCTACACCCGGATGTCACGCTCGGTGAGGGTCAAACGGTTCTGCTGTGCCGTTACGCTGGGCGGGTATCACAAGCCGACCCCGAGGGAGCCCGTGATGTCCGCCGAGCCCGGCACCGTGCGTCCCGGCGGGCGCACCGCCCGTGTCCGCGCGGCCGTCCTGCACGCCGCCGGGGACGTGCTCGCCGAGCGGGGGTTCGCGCATCTCGACCTCGCCGACGTGGCACGGCGGGCGGAGGTCGGCAAGACGACGGTGTACCGGCGGTGGGGATCGGTCGCGGGACTGGTCGCCGATCTGCTGAGCGACATGGCGGAACAGTCGCTGCCCCGCGCCGACACCGGGTCGGTCCTCGGTGATCTGCGGGCCAACGCCGCGCTGGTGCGTCGGACCCTGGCCGACGCCCGGCAGGGGCCGCTGTTCCGGGCGGTGATCGCGGCGGCGACGTCCGACGCGCGAACGGCCGAGGCGCTGCGGCGGTTCTACGAGGTGCGGGTGGACGAGTGGGCGCCGTGCGTCGAACAGGGCGTCGCCCGGGGGGAGTTGCCGGCCGGGACGGACCCCGCGCAGGTGGTGCGGGCGGTGTCGGCGCCCCTCTACTACACGCTGCTCACCACTGGCGCGGTGCCGGACGGGGCCGCCGCCGACCGGGCCGCCGAGGCGGCGTTCGCGGCCGCGGCGGCCGGGGTGTACGTCGTCTAACCCAGCGTCTCCCCGAGCACCCGAGCCGCCCGCTCCACGTCCGCGAACCCCACGTACAGCGGGGTGAGGCCGAAGCGGAGGATGTCCGGAGTGCGGAAGTCACCGACCACACCGCGGGCGATGAGCCGCTTCATCACCTCCCCCGCGTCCGCGCACCGCAGCGAGACCTGGCTGCCGCGTTCGGCGTGGGCCGACGGCGTCACGGACTCCACGCGGCCCCCGGGGACGTACGCCTCGACGCACTCCAGGAAGAAGTCGCCCAGCGCGAGCGACTTCGCCCGGACCGCGTCGACCGACACCCCGTCCCACACCTCCAGCGCGGCCTCCAGGGCCAGCATGGAGAGGATGTCCGGCGTACCGACCCGGCCCCGCGGCGCACCCTGCGCCGGTATGAACTCCGCGCTCATGGCGAACGGGTCCGTGTGCGCGTTCCAGCCGGGCAGCGGGGAGTCGAAACGCTCCTGCAGACCGGTCCGGACATAGAGGTACGCGGGCGACCCCGGCCCCCCGTTCAGGTACTTGTAGGTGCAGCCCACCGCCAGGTCGACGCCGTGGGCGTCCAGATCCACGGGCAGGGCCCCCGCGCTGTGGCAGAGGTCCCAGACCGCCAGCGCGCCCGCCGCGTGCACCGCGGCCGTCAGCGCCGGCAGGTCGTGCAGCCGGCCGGTGCGGTAGTCGACGTGGTTCAGCAGCACCGCCGCGGTGCGCGGCCCGACGGCGTCCGGCACCGCCGACGGCTCCACCGGACGCAGCGCGCAGCCCGTCAGCCGGGCCGCCGACGCGGCGATGTAACCGTCCGACGGGAACGTCGTCGCGTCGACCACGATCTCGTCCCGCCCGGCACCGGCCAGCCGCACGGCCCCGACCAGCGCCTTGAAGACGTTCACGCTCGTCGAGTCACCGACCACGATCTGCCCGGGAGCGGCGCCGACCAGCGGCGCCACACGGTCACCGATCCGCTCCGGGGCCGTCCACCAGCCGCTCTCCTCCCAGGACCTGATCCGCAGTTCGCCCCACTGCCTGCGGACCACGTCGTCGACCCGGCCTGGCACGTTCACCGACAGCGCGCCGAGCGAGTTCCCGTCCAGGTACACCACGTCGTCCAGCACGAACTGCTTGCGCAGCGCGGCCAGTTCGTCCGCCGCGTCCAGCGCGGCCGCCCTCCCGGCGTACGACTCAGACATGACTGCGCGCCGTCCACAGCTCGGGGAACACGTTCTTCTGCGCCCGCTTCTCCAGCCAGGCCACCCCGGCGGAGCCGCCCGTACCCGTCTTCGCGCCCATCGCGCGGCGCGTCGCGACGAGGTGGTCGTTGCGCCATCGCCACACCAGCTCCGCGACGTCCGTCAGCGCCTCCCCGAGCCGGGCCAGGTCGTTCTCCGCGTCCCCGGAGTAGAGCTCCGTCCACACCGCCTCGACCCGCGGCGAGGGCTCGTACCGCAGCGACACGTCCCGCTCCAGCACCTCGGCCGGGACCGCGTGCCCCCGCCGCGCGAGCAGCCGCAGCACCTCGTCGTACAGGCTCGGCTCGTGCAGCGCCTTCTCCAGCTCGGCGTGCACCCGCGGCGCGCCCCGGTGCGGGACCAGCATCGACGCGGACTTCTCGCCGAGCAGGAACTCCATCCGGCGGTACATCGCGGACTGGAACCCGGAGCCCTCACCGAGGGCGGACCGGTAGGAGTTGAACTGCGCCGGCGTGAGCTGCGCGAGGGGCCGCCAGGACGCGTTCAGCGCCTCCAGCTCCCGCAGGGACCGCTTGAGGGCCGCCACGGCGACGGGCAGCCGGTCCTCGCGCAGCGCCTGCGCCGCGGTCTCCCACTCGTGCACGATGACCGTGAACCACAACTCCATGACCTGGGTGGTCACCAGGAAGACCATCTCTCCGGGATCGTCGGAGCGGGTCTGCTGCAGATGGGTGAGGACGTCCGCCTGGACGTAGTCCTCGTACGGCGTGGTGCCGTGGAAGTCGAGATGCGGGGTGTCGGGCTCCTGGGCCACCTCGGGCCGGGCCAGATGGGACGACATCGCTGTCTCCTGATACGTGCTCCGGGTAGCGGTCCGCCCCTGCCGTCCTCGGCACGGGGGCCCCGGTCCCCACCGGGAATCCTGCGCAATCGTCCCCCGAAAACGCAAGACCCGCCCGGTCACACCCGCCGGACGGGTCCCACGGCCGTACGGCCCTATCCGAGCGTCTGGGCCGCCGTCGGCGAGGAGTCCTTCAGGAACTGGCTGCAGCGCTCGTACTCCTCCTTCTCGCCGATCGCCTGCGCGGCGCGGGCGAGGGCGTTCAGGGCGCGCAGGAAGCCGCGGTTCGGCTCGTGCTCCCACGGCACCGGGCCGTGCCCCTTCCAGCCGCTGCGCCGCAGCGCGTCCAGCCCGCGGTGGTAACCCGTACGGGCGTACGCGTACGACTCCACGACGCTGCCCCGCTCGTACGCCTCGTCGGCCAGCTGGGCCCAGGCCAGCGAGGACGTCGGGTACTTGGCGGCGACATCGGCGGACGGCGTGCCGTTCGCGAGGAGCTCGCGCGGCTCCGGGTCGTCGGGCAGATGGGTCGGGGGCGGTCCCCCGAGGAGGTTCTCGTGCATCGTCATGCGCTCAGTCTGCTGCATCGCCGGTGCCCGGTGACGTCCGCCCACCCCCGGGAGCCGCCGGTTCCGCGGAAGCGGCCGAGCGGCCCCGGGACGGCTCAGGTCGGCAGCCGGCCCGGGCGCGCCGCGCGCTGCGGCTCCAGCGGGGGCGTGGTCACACAGCCGTGCGTACGGCACTGGGGGCGACGGCAGTCGGGCGCGGGCCGGCGGACGGTCGCGAAGGCCAGCACCGCCCCCACCACGAGCACGCCCGCGCACAGCGGCATCGCCCGCCGGAAGGCGGAGTCGAAGGCGTCCGCCGAGCGGTACGCCTCCGGGCCCATGCCCACCAGCACCGGCAGCGCCGCCACCGCGAGGAGGCCGCCGACCCGGGCCGCCGCGTTGTTGATGCCGCTCGCCAGGCCCGCCCGCCCGGTGTCCACGGAGGCGAGGACGGTCGCCGTCAGGGGCGCGACCAGCGTCACCATGCCCGCCCCCATCACCAGGAGCGCGGGCAGCACGTCGCTGACGTACACGGCGTCCTTGCCGACCCGCAGCATCATCAGCATGGCCACGGCGCACAGCAACGGGCCCACCGTGAGCGGGATGCGCGGCCCGATGCGCTGCGCCAGCTCGCCGGAGCGGGCGGAGAACAGCAGCATCAGCGCGGTGGTGGGCAGCAGCGCCGTACCCGCCTGCAGGGGCGAATAGCCGGCCACGACCTGGAGCTGGAGCGCGGTCAGGAAGAAGAACCCGCCGAAGGCCGCGTACACGCAGAGCGTCACGAGATTGACGGCCGTGAACTGGCGCGACGCGAAGATGTCCGGCGGCATCATCGGATCCGGCCGGCTGCGCTCGACGTGCACGAAGCCCACCCCGGCGGCCACCCCCACGACGGCGGTCACCCAGACCACCGGGGACCCGCTCCTGGCCTCGATCAGCGCGTACGTCACCAGCGCGAGCGCCAGCGCGCCGAGCGACGCGCCGAGCACGTCGAAGCCGCGGTGCGGCCGCCCGCCCGCGGCCTCCTGGTCCCGGCCGGGCACGACGGTGCTCCCGTCGGACTCGGGGACGTGCCGCAGGGCCACGGGCACGCACACCAGCGCCAGCGGGATGTTCAGCAGGAAGACCCAGCGCCAGCCGGGGCCGTCCACCAGCCAGCCGCCCAGGAACGGGCCGACCGCACCGCCGATGCCGCCGAAACCCGACCAGAGGCCGACGGCCTTCGCCCGGTCGTCCGGGTGGAAGGAGGCCTGGATGAGCGCGAGGGAACCGGGGGTCAGCAGCGCCCCGCCGATGCCCTGGAGGGCGCGCGCCGCGATCAGCACGCCCGCGTTCGGCGCGAGCCCGCACAGCAGCGAGGCGGAGGCGAACCACACGACGCCGAGGACGAACACCTTGCGGCGCCCGAACCGGTCCCCTAGCGAGCCGCCCAGCAGGATCAGCCCGGCCAGCGTCAGCATGTACGCGTTCACGGTCCACTGCAGCGCGGCCAGGCTCGCGTCCAGGTCACGGCCGATCCGCGGCAGCGCGACGTTCACGACGGTCGAGTCCAGCATGGCCATGCTGGAGCCGAGCACGGTGGTCAGCAGGATCCACCGGCCCGCGGGCGTGGCGATCCGTACGGCCGGTGTTTCCTGCGAGGGCACAGCCATACTCCGGAGCATACGGAAGGGCCCGGCACCGTGGAGGTGCCGAGCCCCGACCGGAGTGATGTGGCCAGGTCCGGTTACTTGATCCGCGTGCCCGTGGAACGCAGCGCGGCGCAGGCCTCGGTCACCCGCTGGGCCATGCCGGCCTCGGCCAGCTTGCCCCAGGTCCGCGGGTCGTAGGTCTTCTTGGAGCCGACCTCGCCGTCGACCTTCAGGACGCCGTCGTAGTTCCTGAACATGTGGTCGGCGACCGGACGCGTGAACGCGTACTGCGTGTCGGTGTCGAGGTTCATCTTCACGACGCCGTTCTCCAGCGCGGTGGCGATCTCCTCGGCCGAGGAGCCGGAGCCGCCGTGGAAGACGAAGTCGAACGGGGACGCCGTGCCGAACTTGGCGGCGACACCGTCGCTCAGCTCCTTAAGGAGCTCGGGGCGCAGGACCACGTTGCCCGGCTTGTAGACGCCGTGCACGTTGCCGAAGGACGCGGCGAGCAGGTAGCGGCCCTTCTCGCCCAGGCCGAGGGCCTCCGCGGTGCGGATCGCGTCGTCGACCGTGGTGTAGAGCGAGTCGTTGATCTCGTGCGAGACACCGTCCTCCTCGCCACCGGTCGGGGTGATCTCGACCTCGAGGATGATCTTCGCGGCGGCGGCCTTCGCGAGCAGTTCCTGACCGATGGCCAGGTTGTCGGCGAGGGTCTCGGCGGAGCCGTCCCACATGTGCGACTGGAACAGCGGGTTCTCGCCCCGGGCGACGCGCTCGGCGGAGATGTCCAGGAGCGGCCGGACGTAGGTGTCCAGCTTGTCCTTCGGGCAGTGGTCCGTGTGCAGCGCGACCGTGATGTCGTACTTCTCGGCGACGATGTACGCGAACTCGGCGAGCGCGACCGCGCCGGTCACCATGTCCTTCTTGTGCTGGCCGCCGAGGAACTCCGCGCCACCGGTGGACATCTGGATGATGCCGTCGCTCTCCGCCTCCGCGAAGCCGCGCAGCGCAGCGTGCAGCGTCTGGGAGGAGGTCACGTTGATGGCCGGGTAGGCGAACTTGCCTGCCTTCGCCCGGTCCAGCATCTCGGCGTAGACCTCGGGGGTTGCGATGGGCATCTGTCCGCTCCTTGTATGTGCGGGTGGCGTTCTGCTGGTTACGGCCCTGACCTAGGGGGCGACGTCATCGTCGTCCCCATCCTTCCAGACGTGACCCGGTGCTCAGGTCACCCTGTCCGGCATACGGGACCCCCCAGGCCGGCGGGATCCCGGACCGGACGTCAGTCGAGGCCCAACTCGTCCTTGGAGAAGGCGAAGAGGTACGGCACTCCGGCGCCGGCCTCGATCTTCTCGGCGGCACCGGTCGCGCGGTCGACGATCGTCGCCACACCGACGACCTCGGCGCCGGCCTCCCGGACCGCCTCGACGGCGGCGAGCGGCGAGCCGCCGGTGGTCGAGGTGTCCTCGACCACGAGCACCCGCCGTCCCCTGATCTCCGGACCCTCCACACGGCGCTGCAGACCGTGCGCCTTGGCCGCCTTCCGCACGACGAAGGCGTCCAGCCTGCGGCCTTGGGCCGCCGCGGCGTGCAGCATCGCACCGGCGACGGGGTCGGCGCCCATGGTGAGACCGCCGACCGCGTCGAAGTCCAGCCCGTCCGTGAGGTCGAGGAGCACCTGTCCGACCAGCGGCGCGGCCTCGCCGTCCAGCGTGACCCGGCGCAGGTCCACGTAGTAGTCGGCTTCCAGACCCGAGGAGAGGGTCACCTTGCCGTGCACCACGGCCTTGTCCTTGATCTGCTGCAGCAGCGCGCCGCGTACGTCACTCATGCCCGCCAGCTTAGAGGCGCCGCCAGCTCCAGGTCATGGACGCCTCCAGCGGCTCGATGGGGGTGACCAGGCGCGGGTGGGTGTTCAGCCCGTTCGGCGGACCGGTCTGCGGCTCCACGCACACCGCCGCCTCCTGCTCGTCGTACACGACGACCCACTCCTCGCGGCTGGTCACCTTCAGCTCCAGCCGGCCCGGCCAGGTGAGCGTGACGTCGACACCGCCGGGCATGCCGAAGCAGTCGTCCCAGGGGCCGGCGAGGGGGTCGACGCGGCGGCCGGTGGGCAGATGGTCGGCGCCGCGCTCCTCCTGCCACGCGGGGGTGAAGCCGACCTGGACGTCCTCTCCCTCCACGGTCCGGTTGAACCACGGGTGCCAGCCGACCTGGGCCGGGAAGGAGGAATCGTGCGTCTCCACGGACATGGTGAGCGTGAGGGAGTCCTCGGTCAGGGCGAACGCCTGGGTGACGCGGCCCGGATGGGGCCAGGGCGCGACGAGGTCGTACGCGATGACGGCCTCCCGCTTGTCGGCGCGGGCGGTGCGCCAGGCGCCGTCGCGGGCGGTGCCGTGGATGGCGTGGGGCGGGGAGTTGAGGGGCATCTGCCGGACGGTCGCGCCGTCCAGGAAGCGGCCGTCGCGGATCCGTCCGCACCACGGTGCCATCGGGAAGCACCCGAACTTCGCACCCTGGCGCAGCAGTTCCACGCCGCCGGCCTTCAGACTGCCGAGCCGTCCGCCGTTGCCCGGCGTGACGGTCGCTTCCGCGTCGCCCGCGGTCAGCGTGATGTCTTCGTTACTCACGGAGTTGACCCTACTGGTCCGGTTGAGCCGACCGGCCCGTATCCGGGGGCTGCCGCCCCCAGACCCCCGCTCCGGCCTGAAGGGCCTCGTCCTCAAACGCCGGACGGGCTGGGTGGGTGCGGCGGCGTATGCGGGGTGGTGACCCTCGGCCTCCGTGCCCCTGGGGGCTGCCGCCCCCAGACCCCCGCATCGGCCTGGACGGCCTCGTCCTCAAGCGCCGGACGGGCTGCTGGTGCCGGCCGGCGCTGAAAAGGCGGTGGCCGACGTGGCCTTTCCGGCGCGGGCCCGCATCTCCAGCGCGTCCGGCGTTGAGGACGAGCCTTTCGGGCGAAGACCCGGCACCCGATGAGCGCGGGCTCGCATCATCAGCCCGTCCGGCGTTTTGAGGACGAGCCCTTCGGGCGAAAACCCCGGACCCGATCAACGCAGACCCACACCCTCAGCCCGTCCGGCGCTTGAGGACGAGCCCTTCGGGCGAAGGCGGGGGTCCAGGGGGCGGCAGCCCCCTGGCAGCGGTCCGGGGGGGGCGCAGCCCACCGAGGACGACTGGCAAACCTCAGCGGCGTTTGCGCAGTGCCCGGGTGACGACGATCGCCGAGGCCAGCACCACCGCCGCCGCGGGGGCCGCCCAGCGAAGCGCCGCGCTCCCCGCGTCGGTCTCCGGTGCCGGAACGGGCGCGTAACGCCCGCGCGGCGGCGCATGGTCGACCTCTTCCGCGCTGCGCCCGATCATCGTCCGCCGCGCGTGCGCCGCCTCGGCGACGGAGTCCTCTCCGTCCACCGGCCCGGGCACCGCCGCGGCCGTTTCCCCGTCGTCCCCGTCGTCCCCGGCCAGGGGGGCGAGGGACGGCGGCGTGACCTCGGCGTCGACGTCGGACGGCGTCGTGTCACCCTCGTCGCCGGTCTCCGGCTCACTCACGTCGTCGGCCCCGGAACCGGACACAGAATCGGAGACGGAACCGGAGGCGGAACCGGACGCGGGCCCGGCCTCCATCCCGGTCCCGGGGACGCCCTCGCCCCCGGGGACGCCCTCGCTCCCGGTGCCGCCCTCCGTCGCGGACGCGCTCCCCGTGCCGGTCGCGAGGTTCTCCGCGAAGCGGTTCAGCAGGCGGGTCGCGGCGGTGGCGACCGTGGCGGGAGGGAGCTCACCGAGGCGCCCGTCCGCCGTGGCGGTCCCGGTGACGACGAGCGTGGTGCCGCCCTCGGCCGGTGCCAGCCGCAGGGTGAGGGCGAGTTTCACGGTTCCGGTGCCCCGCGCCTCCGTGCCGTCCCCCTCGACCGCGTACGCGCCGTCGTCACGGGCGACGACCCGCACCGCACCGCGATAGGTGATGGTGTGGCCGCCGACGCGGACGCGCAGCCGTCCGGAGACGGGCGCGGTGCCGGCGTCCTGCTGGAGCCCGGGCACCGCCCGGGCCACCCGCGCGGGATCGGCCAGCGCCTCCCTCAGCCGCTCGGCTGGAACCGGAACGAACACCTCATGCTCCATGTCGGCCGAGCCTACCCAGGCCGGTGGGAACCGCACCCGCGTATCCCGGGATTCCCGCCCCGTTCCCCCGTTCCCCCCGCCCCCGCGGGTCAGTCGGAGTAGCGCGGATGCGCCAGCGTGGAGGGCACCAGCCCCGTGATCCGGGTCAGCCGAACGGCCCGTGCGTCCACCCTGAGGGACCGCGGGGTGAGCCAGCGCGGTGCGGGCCCGCGGGGGTCGAGGCCCAGGCGCGTGCGCCCGGCGGACGCGAGGACGAACCCCCAGTCGCGCGGGGCCCGGGGCGTCCCCTCGGTACGGCCGGGGCCGGCCGGCGAAGCGGGGTCGCGTCCGTTCACGCGGTACGGGTCGGTGCGCAGGCCGGCCGACCGCACCGTCGCCTCGACCGTCCAGAAGGCACGGGCGCGGGAGGAGACCGGCCCGGCGTGCACCACCAGTCGCCCGCCCCCGGCCAGCGCCCGGCGCGTCAGCCCGTAGAACTCCTGCGAGTACAGCTTCGCGCTCGCCGTGATCCCGGGGTCCGGCAGGTCGGAGATCACCACGTCGTAGCGGCGCGGGTCGCGGCGCAGCCAGCAGAAGGCGTCGGCGGTGAACACGTGCACCCGCGGGTCGTCGAACGCGTGCCCGTTCAGCGCCGACAGGGCGGGGTCCCGGCGGGCCAGCCCCACCACCCCGGCGTCGCGGTCGACCACGTCGACGCGCCGGACGTCCGGGTGGCGCAGCACCTCGCGGACCGCGAGTCCGTCGCCGCCGCCGAGGACCAGCACGCGCGCGTGAGGCCCGTTCATCGCCGGGTGCACCAGCGCCTCGTGGTAGCGGCGCTCGTCGCGGCCGTCGGCCCGCAGGCGTCCGTCCAGGAAGAGGCCGAGCGGATGTCCGCGGGTGCCGCCGGTGAGGACCACTTCCTGTACGCCGGTCCGCAGCGCCACGCGGACGTCCCGGCCGTACACCGCCTGCCGTGCCGCGTGTTCGAAGTCGTCGACGAGCACGGCGGCCGCGGCGAGCAGGCCGAGGACGGTCACGTTGGCGATCAGCAGGAGCCAGCGTCCGCGCCTGCTCAGGTCCCCGCGGAACAGGCCGAGGACGAGGGCGCCGCCCACCAGCGCGTTCACCGCCCCGGTCAGCAGCGCGCCGGTCAGCTCGCCGAGCCGGGGCAGCAGCAGGAAGGGAAAGGCGAGCCCGCCGACGAGGGCGCCGACGTAGTCCGCGGCGAACAGGTCGGCGACCGCCCCGCCCGGGTCCTGCCGCCGGATGCGCTGGATCAGCTCCATGAGGAGGGGGATCTCGGCGCCGATCAGCAGTCCGATGGCGAGCGAGAAGGCCGCCAGCAGATACCGCGGCCCGTCCGCCCAGACGCCGCCCCAGCCGCCGGTCCACGCGAACGCCGCGTACAGGGCCATCGCGCTGCAGCCGCCGACCAGCGCGAGCGCGGCCTCGACCGCTCCGAAGCCGGCCGCCGCGCGCGGCCGCAGCCGCTTGGCGGCGAGCGAGCCGACGCCCATGGCGAAGACCATGACGGACAGCACGACCGAGGCCTGGGTGACCGAGTCGCCGACGAGGTAGGAGGCGAGCGCGACGAGTTCGAGCTCGTACACGAGTCCGCAGGCCGCGCAGACGAACACACCCGCGAGGACCAGGAACCGGCCGGTGCCCGTACGGACGGGCAGCCGCGCCTGGCCCTGGACGCCCCAGGACGGCGGCGCGCCGGGGGGAGCTGGCGCGTGCGGTTCGATCACGCTGGGAACGCTACGTGAGACCGGCTCCACGCCTCGTCACCCACACGTGTGGATCTGGGGCTCGTCCGTACGGTTGTCGGAGCGTGTGCTTCACCCTCCCGGGCCACCCTCGTGGGCCGTCCTCCAGGGTCGCCCTCCCGGCCCGCCCTCGCGGGCCGTCCTCGCGGGCCGTCCTCGCGGGCCGTCCTCGCGGCCGCGGGTTCGGCCGGACGGACGTGTCCCCAGGGCCCGGGGTCGGACCGGTCCGCGGCGGCACGCGCGGACCGGCCGGTGCCGACCCGGCCACGCCCGCCGGACGCGCCCGGCCGATCTGCCTCACACGCCGGACGCGCTGAGCAGATCGGCGTCGGCCGGTACCCGCACTCCCACTCTCGTGCGGGTCGCCACCAGTTGGCCGTCCTGCGGGTAGGCGTGCCAGGTACGCCAGTGGACCTGGCCCTCGTGGCGCTGGGCCAGCAGGGCGGTGAAGGCGTGCGGGCTGCCCGGGAAGACGCCGACGAGTCCGTTCGGGTGGTCGGAGACCAGGGCCAGCAACTCCTGGGCGCGTCCGGCGAAGGAGCCGCACGAGAGGGTCTCGACGCGCGCCGCGAACTCGTACTCCCAGTCGCCGACCCGCTTGGCCACGCCGAGGGGAAGAGGTGTGCTGCTGCCGGCGATACAGGCGACGGTCTCCGAACAGCTGCCCCGCTCCTCCTGGAGGAGGACCTGGTGGGACGCGCCGAGGAGCCGCAACTGCAGGCTCGCTCCGTCGAGTTCGAGGTCCAGGGTGGCGAGCGCGGGCAGCGGCTCGCGCCCCAGGGCCCACGCGAGGTCGGCCGCGCGCGTGTCGGTGTAGGCGGTGTTCAGGGTCGTGAGCATGGGTCGGCTCCGCTAGCACGCAAAGGGAGGTGGGGGTCCGGCGCACCCGGTCGGTGTGAGGGATCGACCCGGTTAGCCCGGTCAGCCCTGTCAGGAAGGGGCGATCCGAGGGCCGCGTTGGTGATTTAGAGGGAATCATGAACTGTGGTGCCACCACAGCGTTTTTACCCAACTTCGTAGGGTTTCCATCCCCCCGAGGGCTCCACAGTTCAACTGTTCAACCACGGCGGGCGCCGGGCGCGCGGAAGCGGAAGCCCTCTCCGGCCTCCCGGAACACCGCCACACCCGCCGGTCACCACGGCCGGAAAGCCTCCCGGACGGCTCACGAGGGGAAGCTCCGGCGGCACCCGCACGTCCGCGTGAATTTTCTCGGCCCGAACACGGAGGTGCCCGCCGGAAGCCGTTCCCGGCGGGCACCACCGCGTGCCGCGGACGCGTGTCCGTGTGGAGCTCGGCTGCCCCGTGTCAGCTGCCTCCACCGCATCCGCCGCCGCCCCCGCAGGACGACCCGCCGCCGCACGACGAGCCGCCGCCGCACGACGAGTGGCCGCCGCCGCACGAGTGACCGCCGTGGTGCCCCCCGTGGTGGCCGCCGCCGGAGGAGTCGCCCCCGCCGGCCCACCAGCTGCCGCCCCCGCCCGCACCGCCCCCCAGGGCGCTCCCGCCCGAGCGGGAGCCGCGGGCCCGCACCTGACCGGCCTTGCCGCGACCGCGGCGGCCGGCCCTCAGACCGCCGATCAGGACGATGAAGAAGACCGCCAGGATGATGCCGATGATCATGGCGCCACCCTCCTTTCGTTCCCCCGAGGCGACCCCCCGTGGGCGCCTCGCGTCGTGCGTGACAGGGGGATGCCCCCGCGTCCCGCCGGCCAAAGCAGAGTTGAGCAACTCCTGAGCATCGGAGGACCGGACGGCCCTCGGACCGGGGCCGGGCGGCGGGTGAGTTGAGGAACTCCCCGGCTTGGGCGCAGGATGACCGGCATGACATCCGACGTCCGCCGTCCGCTGCTCAACCGCCGCCTCGCCGAGTTCGGCACGACGATCTTCGCCGAGATGTCGGCCCTGGCGCTCAGCACCGGCTCGATCAACCTCGGCCAGGGCTTCCCCGACACGGACGGACCCGAGGAGGTCCGGGAGGCGGCCGTGCGGGCGCTGCGCGACGGACGCGGCAACCAGTACCCCCCGGGCCCCGGCGTGCCCGAACTGCGGACGGCGATCGCCGAACACCAGAAGCACCACTACGGACTCTCGTACGACCCCGACCGCGAGGTGCTGGTCACGGCGGGCGCCACCGAGGCCATCGCCGCGAGCCTGCTGGCCCTGGTGGAACCCGGCGACGAGGTCATCGCCCTGGAGCCGTACTACGACTCCTACGCCGCCGGCATCGCGCTGGCCGGCGGCACCCGCGTCCCGGTCACCCTGCGCCCGCACGAGGGCCGCTTCCGCCTGGACCTCGACGAACTGCGCGACGCGGTCACGGACAACACCCGGCTGCTGCTCCTCAACACCCCGCACAACCCCACCGGCACCGTCCTCTCCCGCGAGGAACTCGGCGAGATCGCGCGGCTCGCCGTCGAACGGGACCTGCTCGTCGTGACGGACGAGGTGTACGAGCACCTGGTGTTCGACGACGCCGAGCACGTGCCGCTGGCCGGTTTCCCCGGGATGCGGGAGCGGACCGTCACCATCGGCAGCGCGGGCAAGACCTTCTCGTTCACCGGCTGGAAGGTCGGCTGGATCACCTCCACGCCGGACCTGGTCACCGCTGTGCGGTCGGCGAAGCAGTTCCTCACGTACGTGGCGTCGGGGCCGTTCCAGTACGCCGTGGCCGAGGCGCTCGCTCTGCCGGACACGTACTTCGAGGCGTTCCGCGCGGATCTGCGGGCCAAGCGGGACGTGCTGGCCGCCGGACTCACGGCGGCGGGCTTCGAGGTCTTCCGCCCGGCCGGCACCTACTTCGTCACCACCGACATCCGCCCGCTCGGCGAGAGCGACGGCTTCGCCTTCTGCCGCGCGCTGCCGGAGCGCGCGGGGGTGGTCGCCATCCCGAACGCGGTCTTCTACGACCACCGCGAGGAGGGCGCGCCCTTCGTACGCTTCGCGTTCTGCAAGCGGACCGAAGTCCTGGAGGACGCGGCCGGGCGGCTCCGGGCGCTCCGCTAGCACGCGGGCAGCGGGTCCCGCGGGTGGCGCGCCGGGGCGGGGAGAACCGCACCCGCGCGGACGCGCACCGTTCGCGACCGGCCCGTGAGGGACGCAGGGTTCGGGTGTGACCCACGCCAGTACCCTTCCGGCCCCCGCCGTCCAGAAGCCCGACGACGGCGACCGCGTCCGCGCGGCGCGGTCCGTGCGCCGGCCGCCCGCCGTCGTGTACGCGCTGGGGCTGTTCGTCCTGGTCCGGCTCATCGGTGTCCTGGTGCTCGCCGGTACCGCCCGGGCCCACGGCAGGCACCCGCTCGCCCTGCTCGGACGCTCCTGGGACTCCCTCTGGTACCTGGGGATCGCGGCGCACGGCTACGTACGCGTCCAGCACCTCAGGCCCACCGTCGTCCACAGCGACCTGGCGTTCTTCCCGCTGTACCCGGGACTCGTCCGGGCCGTCACGACCGTGGTCCCGCTCAGCGGCGGTGCGGCGGGACTGGTGGTGTCCTGGCTGGCGGCCGGGGCCGCCGCGTGCGGGATCTACGCGGTCGGGGCCCGGCTGCACGGCCGCGCCGTCGGCACCGCGCTCGTCCTGCTCTGGGGCCTGCTCCCGCACTCGGTGGTGCTGTCCCTCGCCTACACCGAGCCTGTCCTGACCGCCTTCGCCGCCTGGTCCCTGTACGCGGTGCTCACCGGACGCTGGCTGTGGGCCGGCACGCTGGCGGCGCTGGCCGGCCTGTCCCGGCCGAACGGGTTCGCGGTCGCCGCGGCGGTGCTCGCGGCGGCGGCCTGCGAGGTCTGGCGGCGGCGCGGCCGGAAAGTTCCCCACAGCCTGTGGACGGGCGCCGCGCTCGCACCGCTCGGCTGGTGCGGCTACGTGCTGTGGGTGGGCCGTCGCCGGGGTGATCCACTTGGCGGCTACTTCGAGGTGCAGCGGCTGTGGGGCTCGCGCTTCGACTTCGGCGTGGGCGCGCTGCGCTTCGTCCGGCACCTGCTGCTGCGCGGCGACCGCTTCGTGTTCCCCATGGCGCTGGTGATCGTGGCGGTGGCCGTGCTGCTGTACGCGCTGCTGATCGCGGACCGGGCCCCGCTGCCGCTGCTCGTCCACAGCGGCGTCCTGCTGCTGATCGCGCTCGGCGGCGCCGGGTTCTTCGAGTGCAAGCCGCGCTTCCTGCTGCCCGCCTTCCCGCTGCTGCTGCCACTGGCCAGGGCGCTGGTACGGACGGCAAGAGCCCGGCCCTGGCACGCCGTCCTGGTGGTCGGCGCCCTGGCCGGGCTCTCGTTCGCCTACGGCGCGTACCTCGTCGTCATCGCGCACACGCCGCTGTAGAACCTGGCGGAAAACCAGTGCGGGAGGACTACTCGTCGTCCTCGGGCTTGTCCGCCTCGTTCACTTCCTGCTCCAGGCCGAGCTGCTCCACGAGCCACTTGTCGAACTCGATGGCGGCCCGCACCCAGCTGACCGTCGACGACACGAAGTGTTCGAGGGCGACGCCGGTGCCGATCAGCATCTGCGCCTCGCCGATCAGGCGGACGGTGCCGTCGTCGTGCGTGTGGGTGTAGACCTTCGGCCACAGCGTGCGGCGGTTCCAGTCGTCGATCGACTCCAGCAGCGTCGGCTTCTCGTCGATCTGGTGGGGCCGGTCGTAGAACGTCCGCACCGAGAAGACCTGCTGGTCCCCCTCGCCACGGAACATGAAGTACGTACGGAACTCCTCCCACGGCGCCGCGAGGTCACCCTCGTCGTCGACGACGTACTTCAGCTCCATCTGGTCGAGGAGCTGCTTCACGAGGTCCTGATCCGGGACGACGGGGCCCGCCGGTCCGCCGGGCTGCGGCTCGGGCTGGCCCCCGAAGTTCGGAATCGAGGACGGGTCGATGCTCACCGTGTATTTCCCTTCGTACGGATACCGCCATCCTCCCCCATCCGGGGCGGGGAGTGGCAACCCCTGGCGGGGCCTGTCGCCCGGGGTGGCACGATCACGTCACCGGCGGCGGGGGCGGAACCCGTCGTCGTGGGGGTGCGAGGCCCGCCCCGGCGGCCTCCGGCGCCCCGCCGCCACCGGTCCGTTCACGGACGTGACCCGGCGGCCGGCGCGGAACCCCGGCGGCCCGGCACCCGCCGGCCCCGGAGCCGTTCACGCCGGTCCCGGCGCCGGTACGAGGCCGGTGTCGCCCGCCCCTCGTACCCACGCCGTGCCACTCGCCGCGTCACCCGGTGCCGCGCACCTCCGCCCGCGTCGGCACCGGCACCGGCACCGGCATCCGCGTCCCCGTCAGAGCGTCTTGCCGGTCGCGGGGCCCACGAGCAGGCCTTCCCCGAACCCGTCCACCCGGACCGTGTCGCCGTCCTTGACCTCGCCCGCCAGGATCTCCTTGGCGAGCCGGTCGCCGATCGCGGTCTGCACGAGGCGGCGCAGCGGCCGGGCGCCGTACGCCGGGTCGTTGCCCTCGGTCGCGAGCCACGCCAGGGCCGCGTCGGTGACCTCCAGGGTGATCCGGCGCTGTGCCAGCCGCCGCGCGAGCCGCTCGATCTGGAGCCTGGCGATGCGCTCCAGCTCCTGGCTGTCGAGGGCGGAGAAGACCACCAGGTCGTCCAGCCGGTTGAGGAACTCCGGCTTGAAGGAGCTGCGGACGACCTCCAGGACCTGCTGCTTCTTCTCCTCCGCCGAGGTCAGCGGCTCCACCAGGTACTGGCTGCCCAGGTTCGAGGTGAGGATCAGGATGGTGTTGCGGAAGTCGACCGTCCGGCCCTGTCCGTCCGTGAGCCGTCCGTCGTCCAGCACCTGGAGAAGGATGTCGAAGACCTCCGGGTGGGCCTTCTCCACCTCGTCGAGCAGGACCACGCTGTACGGGCGCCGGCGCACGGCCTCCGTGAGCTGGCCGCCCTCCTCGTACCCGACGTATCCGGGCGGGGCGCCGACCAGCCGGGCGACGCTGTGCTTCTCGCCGTACTCGCTCATGTCGATGCGGATCATGGCCCGCTCGTCGTCGAAGAGGAAGTCCGCGAGGGCCTTGGCGAGTTCGGTCTTGCCGACGCCGGTCGGGCCGAGGAAGAGGAAGGACCCGGTGGGCCGGTCCGGGTCGGCGATGCCCGCGCGGGTGCGCCGCACGGCATCGGACACGGCCTGCACGGCCTCGCTCTGGCCGATCAGCCGGCGGCCGAGCTCCTCCTCCATGCGCAGCAGTTTCTGTGTCTCGCCCTCCAGGAGGCGCCCGGCGGGGATGCCGGTCCAGGAGCCCACGACATCGGCGATGTCGTCCGGGCCGACCTCCTCCTTCACCATCGTGTCGCCGACGGCCTCCTCCTCGGCCTCGGAGGCCTCCTCCAGATCCCGCTCCAGGGTCGGGATCTCCCCGTAGAGCAGCTTGCTGGCGGTGTCGAAGTCACCGTCGCGCTGGGCACGTTCGGCCTGGCCGCGCAGTTCGTCGAGCTTCTCCTTCAGCTCGCCGACGCGGTTGAGGGACTGCTTCTCCTTCTCCCAGCGGGCGGTCAGACCGCGCAGCTCCTCCTCCTTGTCGGCGAGGTCGCGGCGCAGCTTCTCCAGACGCTCCTTGCTGGCGGCGTCCGTCTCCTTGCTGAGCGCGAGCTCCTCCATCTTCGAGCGGTCCACGGAGCGCTGGAGTTCGTCGATCTCCACGGGGGAGGAGTCGATCTCCATGCGCAGCCGGGACGCGGCCTCGTCGACGAGGTCGATGGCCTTGTCGGGCAGGAAGCGGGAGGTGATGTACCGGTCGGAGAGGGTCGCGGCGGCCACCAGCGCGCTGTCCGCGATCACGACCTTGTGGTGGGCCTCGTAGCGCCCCTTGAGCCCGCGCAGGATCGCGATGGTGTCCTCGACGCTCGGCTCGGCGACCAGGACCTGCTGGAAGCGGCGCTCCAGGGCCGGGTCCTTCTCGATCCGCTCGCGGTACTCGTCGAGGGTCGTGGCGCCGACCATCCGCAGCTCGCCGCGGGCGAGCATGGGCTTGAGCATGTTGCCGGCGTCCATCGAGGAGTCACCCCCGGCGCCCGCGCCCACCACGGTGTGCAGCTCGTCGATGAAGGTGATGATCTGCCCGTCGGAGTCCTTGATCTCCGCCAGGACGGTCTTGAGCCGCTCCTCGAACTCGCCCCGGTACTTCGCCCCGGCCACCATGGCGCCGAGGTCCAGCGAGACGAGCCGCTTGTCCTTGAGGGACTCGGGCACGTCGCCCTTCACGATCCGCTGGGCGAGGCCCTCCACGACGGCGGTCTTGCCGACGCCGGGCTCGCCGATGAGGACGGGGTTGTTCTTGGTGCGCCGGGACAGCACCTGGACCACCCGGCGGATCTCCTGGTCCCGGCCGATGACCGGGTCGAGCTTGCCGTCGCGCGCGGCGGCCGTGAAGTCCGTACCGAACTTTTCGAGTGCCTTGTACTGGCCCTCAGGATCCGGGGTCGTCACCCGGCGCCCTCCCCTGGTCTTCTGGAACGCCTCCAGCAGCTTCTTCGCACCGGCGCCCTGCTGCGAGAGTACGTCCCCGCTCCGGCCGCCCTTCGCGGCGATGCCGATGAGCAGGTGCTCGGTCGACAGGTACTCGTCGCCGAGCTCCTTGGCCCTGTCGGCCGCCTCGGCGATGACGGCGAGCAGCTCGCGGTCGGGCTGCGGCGGCGCGACGGTCGACCCGGTCACGCTGGGCAGGGCGGCCAGGACCCGTTCGGCGCCGGCCCGTACGGAGGCCTGGTCCGCGTCGACGGCGGCCAGCAGATCGATGATGTTCTCGTTGTCCTGCCCCCCGAGCAGCGCGAGCAGCAGGTGTGCGGGGGTCAGGTCCGGGTGCCCCCCGGACACGGCCCGGCTGGTGGCCGCGTTGATCGCGTCCCGGCTCCTGTTGGTCAGCTCGGCGTCCACGTTCGCGTTCTCCTCCTGTGCACGGACTTCCTGAACAGACTGCCGGTACGGACGTTGCGCACCGGCTTCCCGTACGGACTCCCCTTGACACGGACGCCCTGTACGGACTGACTCAACCAACGTACACAAAGTTGAGTCTATTCCACTCAAGGTAAACCCGGGGCATCTTGTGGCGGACCGGTGCGGCTACATTTCGGGCCATGGCCGCACATCCGGTGGAACCGCGCGATCCCGACCCCGCCTACCTCGCCTTCTGGCGGGAACGGCATCTGTGCACCCTGACCACGCTCCGGGCGGACGGCAGCCCGCACGTCGTCCCCGTCGGGGTCACCTACGATCCACAGGCCGGTCTGGCCCGGGTCATCACCCGCGGGACCAGCGCCAAGGCGAAACACGTGACGGCCGCGGGGGCCGAGGGCGCCCGGGTCGCGGTCTGCCAGGTGGACGGGCGGCGGTGGGCGACCCTGGAGGGGCGCGCGACCGTCTCCGCCGATCCCTCACGTGTCGCGGAGGCCGAGCGGCGGTACGCGGAGCGGTACGGCAGGACGCCCTCGCCCAACCCGGCCCGGGTGGTGATCGAGATCAGCCTGACCTCGGCCCTGGGGCACGGCTGATCCCCCCGCACGGCCGGCCCGGGACACGCGGACACCCGGATATGCGGATGCGCAGATATGCGGATACCAGGATGTTCCGCCCAAAACTGCAGCGGCGTCACCGTGTTCAGGTCACGGTGACGCCGCTGCGGGGGGAAGTACCTGCGCGATCTACTACGACGGGGGAATCGCGTCAGGCACTGCGGGGGGTGGCTGAGATGGTCCTTACATCCGGGGCTTCCGGCTCGGCCAGCTGGTGGTCACGCTGGTCGAGGTTCACAAAGATCATTCCGTACCTGATGGCACATCGCACGGGCTGCGGCGCGCCGCGCGGCCGTCGCAGACACCGGTACGCCCGTACGTCCTCTTCCTCGTCCCGGGTGACGACGACCGGCTCTCCGAACACGGTCACCATCAGCGAGTCCCCGGTGTGCGGGATCGCGGTCGCCAGGTCGATGAAGTGCCAGCCGGAGCGGTAGGCGGTAGCCATCTCGCGACGGAAGGAGCGGTCGTCGGGGGGCGTCGTCACGTCAACTCCCGGTGCCGTCATCCGCCGCCGGAGTCACCACCACGTCGTTCGCGGCTGGCGCCGGCCAGTGACTGTCCGCCAGTACGTTGTCCGTGGCCACCGCCGGCCAGTGACTGTCCGCCAGTACGTCGGCCTTCGTCCCGGAGAGGCCGCCCAGAGCTCCGAATGCCACCATGGCGGAGAAGGCGGCGACAAGCACCGAGCGAAGCATTTTGTTACGCATAGTCGGCTTCGTCCTCACTTGAAAGTCCCGTCTTCCCCCGTCGAATAAGACGATGGCTCATTCGGGCACGTCGTGGCCACATAATCGATGCATCATGTTCCTGCACGTTCAGGACCCTGGGGGGTGGACTTTTGACAACGAATCAGACCAATGCGACACATCCCCACGGTGTGACCCAGTTGTGCGAGGACGGAGGCCGTCTCTACGCGAACGCGCTGCGCACAGGACGAATCGCGCGCGAGGACGCGGAGCCGGCTCCCTGTCTGGTCGAACTGGCCCTCCTCCACCCCGATCCGGACGACCCGAACTGGCTGCGTCCGGTGCCCCCTTCGGTGGCGCTGGCCCAGCGACTCAACCCCATAGAGCGCGAGATCACCGAACGCAGGCGCCTCTCGGTCGAGTTGAGTGACGCTTTTGAGCCGTTCATGGCCCTCAGCGTCCAGGGGGTGACGCCCACCCACTCCATCACGGTGCTGGAGGGCGGCGACCGTATCAACGCGGCGCTGAACCTGGCGACCGCCCAGTGCCAGCACGAGATGCTCACCATCCAGCCGAGCGACCGCGGCTCCGAGCGCAGCCTCCTCCAGGGGCTGGAACGCGACCGGCCCCTGATCGAACGTGGTGTGAAGATCCGGACGCTGTATCAGCACACCGCCCGCTACAGTCCCGACAAACTCGCGTACGTGGCCCAGCTGTCCGACGGCAAGGTCGAGTACCGCACCATCGACGAGCTCGTGGAGCGACTCATCGTCTGCGACGAGAGCGTCGCCTTCATCCCCACCCGCGACGACCAGCAGGTCGCCCTGGAACTGCGCCACCCCGGGCTCGTCCGCTACCTGATCAAGGTCTTCGAGTTCATCTGGGGCCGCGCCGTCCCGCTCACCGCCGGCGCGCCCTACGAGACCGCCCCCGGCGGCATCACGAACATCCAGCACTCCATCGCCAAGCTCCTGGTGGAGGGCCATGTCGACGAGGCCATCGCCCGCCGTCTCGGCATGAACGTCCGTACCTGCCGGGCCCACGTCGCCAAGCTGGCCACGTCGCTCGGCAGTGGCAGCCGGGCCCAACTCGGCTATCTCATCGCACAGTCGGGGATTCTGGACCAGGAGAGCTGACCGGCAGCGGCTCCGGGGAGCGCGGCGGCCCGTCGAGGCCCGCCTGCGCGATCCGGACGCCCAGCTGCGTCCGGCTCGCCGCGCCCAGAGTCTCCGAGAGGCGCGCGATGTGCGCCCGGCAGGTCCGCACACTGATCCCCAGCCGTTCGGCGACCACCGCGTCCTGGTGCCCCTCGGCGAGCAGCGCCGCGATCGAGCGCTCCCGGTGGGTGATGCCGTCGATGCCGGTCTCCGGGAGCGGGGCGGCGAGCGGTATCGCCAGCCTCCACAGCCGCTCGAAGACCGTCACCAGGTAGGAGACCAGCGCCGGATGCCGCAGCTCCAGCGCTATCGTGCGGTCGTCGTTGGCCGGGATGAACGCCACCTTGCGGTCGAAGAGGATGAGCCGCTCCACCACCTCGTCGAGCGTCCGGGCCTCCGCCGCCCCCTCCATCATCTCCATGTAGTTGTGCAGGCCCTGGCCGTGCCGCGCCACGTGCGTGTACAGGTCCCGCATCCGCACGCCCCGCCGGCGCATCTCCAGCGCCCGGTGCAGGCCTTCCGACAGCTCGTCCTCGCGGCGGATGCCGCCCGGCTGCACGGTCAGGACCTCGTCGGTGCACGCCTCGGTGGCCTCGTCCATCGCGGCCCGGATCCTGGGCAGTCCGTCGAGGACCCGGATCGCGACGCCCTCGGCCCGCGTCTGCGTCCGGCCTCCGAGCCCGGCATACCACTCGAACGCCGTCACCGCGTCGCCCACCCGCGTCTGACTCGCGCTGACCTCCTCGTACACACCCCGGATCAGCCGCGTCATGACCTCCTGCGGCGAGGTCGGCACCAGCCATCCCATGTCGTCGGGGTCCGGGTGCAGCAGCGCCAGCTCGACCAGGCAGGGCACCGACTCCGCGTCCGCGCGCGGCACCCGTCCGCGCCGCACGGCCCGGGAGTACACCCGGTCCCCGGCGTCGCAGAGTCGGTCAGCGCCGTGCGGATGCCTGTCCGTCCCGTGCCCGGCCATCTCCCACCCCTGGCTCCAACCTCCGGCTCCAGCAACCCCCGTGAGGCGACGCTCCGCACCGTCCACGGCGGAGCACTTCCGCACCGCGGGACCGCCGGCCCGCGTCTTCCGCAGCGCAACTATGCGCGGCCCCGACCGCCATCGCAACACGGGCGCGCCCCCCGCGCGCCCCTTCTCGCCCGCATACGTCCTGACATTTCCCCACCTCCCCACGGCGCCTTGCAACAACATGACGCCGCCTTCGCGCGGTCCCGGGCGGCCGGATCGCGCGCCGCGAACGACCGGGACACGTCACGGTGTTCGGCCGGAGACCTCCCGGACACGGGCTCACGGACGGGGTCTTGCACGAGCTCTTGCACGGGCGCGGCTCGCGGACGAAGTCCTGAGTGGGCACGGCTCGCGGGCGCGGTTCGCGGACGCGGTTCGCGGGCCCGGTTCGCGAGGGCAACGGGTGCGCGAAGGCGACGGGGGCGCGAGGGGCGCGCCGGGTGTCCCGCGGCGGCCGGCCTCCGGGCCCGCCCGCGAAGCCCTCGGCGGGCCTTCAGGGACCTCCGGAGGCCATCAGGGGGCCTTGGGCCGTCCCGCCGGGAGCGGCACCCGCGACCGGGGCCGACCGCCGCGACGGCCGGCCCCAGGGCCGCCCTCGGGGGCTGTTCTCGGAGCCGGCCTGAGAACCGGCCTCAGGGCTGCCCTCAAAACCGGCCTCAGGGCCGGTCTCAGGGGGCCGCGGCCCAGCTCCTGAGCAGTGCCTCCCGCGCGGGACGCCAGGGCGTGACGCCGTCGCCCTCCGCGCTCCCCCACTCCAGCAGCCGCGTCACGTCCGCCGTGCCCTCGACGAAACGGTTCAACAGGTCCAGCGACAGTTCGTACTCGGACTGCACATAGCCCCCGACGGCCGCCGTGTACACCGTCAGCTCGGCCTTCTCCTCGTCCGTACGGACGTGCAGCTCGAACGCGGGCGGTGCCTCACCGGCACCGGTCGCCACGTCCAGGACCGTGTCCATCACGCTGTTCACCAGCCACCGGGTGCTGGAACGCACCTGCACGTCGTGCACGGTGAGCGCGCGTACGTCCCGCCACGCCCAGAAGCCCCGCCGGCCCCCGCCCACGGCCTCCACGCCCTCCGCGGTGAGCCGCACCCCTCGCCCGTGCCCCGCGGGCTCGGCGCCCACGTACACGCTCTTCTCGGTGATCCAGAACAGGCCGATCATGGCCACGGGCGCCTCCGGTACGAACGCGTCGAGCACGGTCTCCCGGTGAGAGCCCGGCCGGCCCGGGAGGGTTCACCCGGGCCGTGAGAGACGTGTGCGCGGGCGCCCCGGCCGGGACGCCCGCGCACACGTGACAGGACGGACGGCTAGTTGATGTGGGCCGCCGCGCAGGCCGCCTTGTACTTGGCGGTGCAGATCTCCGAGACCTTGTAGATCTTGTCCTGGAGGACCGTCTCCTTGATGTTCGCCTTGGTGAGGGCGACCACCGGGACGAGCTGGGAGGGGATCTTCTGGTTCGTGGGGCTGTCGACCCGGTCGCGGGTCAGCGCGTCGAACTCGATCCCGCGGCCCTGGACCTTGGCCACGGCCATCTCGGCGGCGGCGGTGGCCTCCTGCGGGTACGACTTGTAGACGCTCATGTACTGGTCGCCACCGAGGATCCGCTGCACCGCGTCGAGCTCGGCGTCCTGGCCGGTGACCGGCGGCACGTTGCTGACACCCATGGTCTTCATCGCGTCGATGACCGCGCCCGCGATGCCGTCGTTGGCGGAGTAGACACCGGCGATGTGGCTGAGACCGATGGCCTGGATCGCCTCCTCCATGTTCGCCTTGGCGTTGGCCGGGTCCCAGTCCTTGGTGTCGTACTTCCGGGCGATCTCCACCTTGCCGTCGAGCACGGACATGGCACCCGCCTTGAACTGTGCCGCGTTCGGGTCGGTGACCGCGCCGTTCATCATCACGATCTGCTTCGTTTCGGTGTTGCTGCCCATCGCCTTCAGCAGCTCCTTGGCCTGCACCTCGCCGACGAGCTCGTTGTCGAAGGAGATGTAGGCGTCGATCGGGCCCTGCGCGAGGCGGTCGTAGGCGATGACGGGGATGCCCGCGGCCTTGGCCTTGCGGACACCGCTCGCGATGGCCTTGGAGTCGACCGCGTCCACGAGGAGGACGTCGACCTTGTCGTCCACCATCTGCTGGAGCTGGGCGCTCTGCTTGCTCGCGCTCTGCTCCGCGTTCTTGTAGACCACCTGGCCCTTGCCGTGGGTCAGCGACTTGACCTGCTGCTCGATGATCGGGTAGTCGAACTTCTCGTAACGGGTGTTCGCCTTCTCGGGCAGAAGGAGACCCACCGTGAGGTCGTCGCCCTTGGTCGGGCTCGCCTTGGAGTCGCTGCCGGCGATCCCGTCCACGACCCCGCAGCCGGCGAGGAAGACGGCCGTCGCCGACGAGACCAGGGCTATGGCCGTACGACGAAGCCGGGTGTTACGAGTGTTCACATCAGGTGCCTTCCGGGCGAGGTAGCTGCTTTGCGACCCAGGTGGCTGAAAGCCAACGCGGCGATCACCTCAGCGTCAAGGAGTAACCACTTAACGAGATGGCAACAGCGTTCTGTGTTCCTCAAGTGAACACGATGGAAAGAGGGCGCACCTCCACTTCCACGCGACGCCGACGGTGCACCCGCTTCCCTCACACCCCGTCGGGGCCGCGCAACCCCCGCCCCCGACCTGGAGACTTGAAGACGGCCGAGAATCACCGCAGCTCCGGACGGTCGCACGCGACCCCGTCCCGGCCCGGCGCGGTGGCACACCTCCGACCTCAAGTGATCTGCGTCACCTTTCGGGTCGTCAGCCGGGCGCCTCGCACAACTCCGGCCGCAATGACCGAATTTGTCTGACTCGGCGGCTGACGGCCGTTCACGCGCACGGCGTCGCGCCGGACACACCGCGGAAAACGGACCGCTCCGACCGCGACGCGGAGTTGGCCGGTTCGGCACCCTCCCGCGCGTCGGCGCGGGAACGCCCGGGGCCGGTCCCGCGCCGACGCGCCGGAGGAGAGCGCCGGTCCCGCCTCGCCGCCGGTCCCGCCGTCCCCGCCGGTCCCGCCGTTCCCGTCGGCAAACGTGCCCGCGCGGAGGACCCTTTCGCGGTACGGCGGGGCCTCCCGCCCGGCGGCATGCGAAGGGGCCGGGAGGTGAACCACCTCCCGGCCCCTTCGACGGTCGAGAACTACTCCGGCGACCGCTTCGGCCGCCACACCACCAGGGCGCTGGTCTGCTGGACCTCCTGGTACGGGACCAGGTCCCGCCGGTAGGAGGCGTGCACGGCGGCCTCGCGCTGCCGCATGGTGGCCGCCGCGCCGTCCAGGGCCGACTCCAGTTCCACGACACGGGACTGCAGCGCGGCGACCTGGTTCTCCAGCTCGATGATGCGCTTGATGCCGGCCAGGTTGATGCCCTCGTCCTGCGACAACTGCTGGACGGTGCGCAGCAGTTCGATGTCGCGGGCCGAGTAGCGACGGCCGCGCCCGGGCGTGCGGTCCGGGGAGACCAGTCCGAGGCGGTCGTACTGACGCAGGGTCTGCGGGTGCAGGCCGGAGAGCTGGGCCGCCACCGAGATGACGTAGACCGGGGTCTCCTCGGTCAGTTCATAGGGGTTTCGACGACGGCCGTCCATCTGCTCAAGCTCCCTTCGCGGCCTGGAACAGCTCCGCCCGCGGGTCCTCGTCCGCGGTTGCCTCGCGATACGCCTCCAGGGCGTCACGCGCCTTGCCCGACAGGTCCGTGGGGACCGCGACCTCGACGGTGACGAGGAGGTCGCCGCGGGTGCCGTCCTTGCGGACCGCGCCCTTGCCGCGGGCCCGCATCGTACGGCCGTTGGGGGTGCCCGGGGGCAGCTTCAGGGTGACCGGGGGGCCACCCAGGGTCGGGACCCGTACCTCGCCGCCGAGCGCCGCCTCCGTGAAGGTGACGGGCACGGTGACGGTGAGGTTGTCGCCCTTGCGGCCGAAGACCGGGTGGGCGTCCACGTGGACCGTGACGTACAGGTCGCCGGCCGGGCCGCCCCGTTCGCCGGGCGCGCCCTTGCCGCGCAGCCGGATGCGCTGCGAGTCGGTGACGCCCGCCGGGATGCGGACCTGCATCGTGCGGGACGACTTGGCGCGCCCGCTGCCCGAGCACTCCAGGCAGGGGTGCTCGGCGATCAGACCGCGGCCCTTGCAGTCCGGGCAGGGGTCCGTCAGCGAGAACCCGCCGCCGGAGCCCCGCGCCACCTGGCCGGTGCCGACACAGGTCGGGCACACCCGCGGTGTGCCGTTCTTGTCGCCGGTGCCCGAGCAGGCCTTGCAGGGCGTCTGCGAGGTCATGCGCAGCGGGACGGTCGCGCCGTCCACCGCCTCGGTGAAGCTGAGCGTCACCTCGGTGTCGATGTCCTGGCCGCGCCGGGGCTGGGTCCGGGTGCCGGTGCCCGCGCCACCGCGGTTGAACAGGCCCCCGAAGACGTCACCGATGCCACCGCCGAAGCCGCCGGCCCCGCCGCCCGCACCGCCCTGGGCGCCGCCCCCGAAGAGGTCGCCCAGGTCGAAGTTGAAGTTGCCGCCACCCGCTCCGGGCCCCGGACGGAAGCCGCCGTTGCCGAAGAGGGCGCGTGCCTCGTCGTACTCCTTGCGCTTCTTGGCGTCCCCGAGGATGTCGTTCGCCTCGGAGATCTCCTTGAAGCGCTCCTCGGCCTTGGCGTTGCCCTTGTTGGCGTCCGGGTGGAACTCGCGGGCGAGCTTCCGGTACGCCTTCTTGATCTCGGCCTCGGTGGCGTCCTTGGGGACGCCGAGGACCTTGTAGTAGTCCTTCTCGATGAAGTCCTTGGTGCTCATCCCCGACGTCCCTCCTTCCTCGTCGTGTCAACGTCAGCCCTCGTCCGGGCCACCGCTCTCCTTGTCGTCGGCCGCCTCAGCCGTCGTGTCGTCGGACTTGGCGGACTGCGCGCCCGGCTGGGGCTCGGCGACGGCCACCCGCGCGGGGCGGATGGTGCGCTCGCCGAAGCGATACCCGGGCTGCAGAATCGCCACGCACGTCGTCTCCGTGACGTCCGGCGCGTACGAGTGCATGAGGGCTTCGTGGATCATCGGGTCGAAGGGCTCGCCCTCCTTGCCGAACTGCTGAAGCCCCATCTTCGCCGCGACGGTCTCCAGCGACTCGGCCACCGACTTGAAACCGCCGACCAGTTCACCGTGTTCCCGCGCGCGGCCGATGTCGTCGAGGACGGGCAGGAGCTCGGTCAGGAGGTTCGCGATGGCGATCTCCTTGACCGCGATCCGGTCGCGCTCGACCCGGCGGCGGTAGTTCTGGTACTCGGCCTGGAGCCGCTGGAGGTCCGCGGTGCGCTCACCGAGCGCCGTGCGTACCTGGTCCAGCTGGGCCGTCAGACCGGCGGTCTGTGCTGCGGCTGATGCGTCCCCGGCCGGGGACGCCCCCTCCGCGGAGGGGGCGTCCTTCGGCTCGGCGTCGTCAGGGGTGGCGCCGGAGGGGACGTCAGGCTTCTCTTCGAAACCCGGGGTCTCCTCCGTCACGCGGCACCGTCCTTGCGGTCCTCGTCGACGATCTCGGCGTCCACGACGTCGTCGTCGGCCCTGGCCTGGTCGGCACCGGCGGCACCCTCGGCGCCACCCGCCTGCGCGGCCTGCGCGTCGGCGTACATGGCCTGGCCCAGCTTCTGCGAGACGGCGGCGACCTTCTCGGTGGCCGTACGGATCTCGGCGGTGTCCTCGCCCTTGAGCGCGGCCTTCAGCTCCTCGACGGACGCCTCGACCTCGGTCTTGACGTCACCGGGGACCTTGTCCTCGTTGTCCTTGAGGAACTTCTCCGTCTGGTAGACGAGCTGCTCGCCCTGGTTGCGGGACTCGGCGGCCTCGCGGCGGGCGTGGTCCTCCTCCGCGTACTTCTCGGCCTCTTCGCGCATCCGGTTGACCTCGTCCTTCGGCAGCGAGGAGCCACCGGTGACGGTCATCTTCTGCTCCTTGCCCGTGCCCAGGTCCTTCGCGGTCACGTGCATGATGCCGTTGGCGTCGATGTCGAAGGCGACCTCGATCTGCGGGACGCCGCGGGGCGCCGGCGGCAGACCGGTCAGCTCGAACATCCCGAGCTTCTTGTTGTACGCCGCGATCTCGCGCTCGCCCTGGTAGACCTGGATCTGCACGGACGGCTGGTTGTCCTCGGCGGTGGTGAAGATCTCGGACCGCTTGGTCGGGATCGTCGTGTTCCGCTCGATGAGCTTCGTCATGATGCCGCCCTTGGTCTCGATGCCCAGGGACAGCGGGGTCACGTCGAGGAGCAGGACGTCCTTGACCTCGCCCTTGAGGACACCGGCCTGGAGCGCGGCGCCGATGGCGACGACCTCGTCCGGGTTGACGCCCTTGTTGGCCTCGTTGCCGCCGGTCAGCTCCTTGACGAGCTCGGCGACGGCCGGCATACGGGTGGAGCCACCGACGAGAACGACGTGGTCGATCTCGGACAGGTTGATGCCCGCGTCCTTGATGACGTTGTGGAACGGCGTCTTGCAGCGCTCCAGAAGGTCGGCGGTGAGCTGCTGGAACTGGGCGCGCGTGAGCTTCTCGTCCAGGTGCAGCGGGCCCTCGGCGGAGGCCGTGATGTAGGGCAGGTTGATCGAGGTCTCGGTGGACGAGGACAGCTCGATCTTGGCCTTCTCCGCGGCCTCGCGGAGACGCTGGAGAGCCATCTTGTCCTTGGCGAGGTCCACGCCGTGGCCGGACTTGAACTGCTGCACCAGGTAGTCGACGACCCGCTGGTCCCAGTCGTCACCACCGAGGTGGTTGTCGCCGTTCGTGGCCTTCACCTCGACGACGCCGTCGCCGATCTCCAGGAGGGACACGTCGAAGGTGCCGCCACCGAGGTCGAAGACGAGGATCGTCTGGTCGTCCTTGTCCAGGCCGTACGCGAGCGCGGCGGCCGTGGGCTCGTTGACGATGCGCAGGACGTTCAGGCCCGCGATCTCGCCGGCCTCCTTCGTCGCCTGACGCTCGGAGTCGTTGAAGTACGCCGGGACGGTGATGACCGCGTCCGTGACCTTCTCGCCCAGGTACGCCTCGGCGTCGCGCTTCAGCTTCTGCAGGATGAAGGCGCTCATCTGCTGCGGGTTGAAGTGCTTCCCGTCGAGCTCGATCTTCCAGTCCGTACCCATGTGACGCTTCACCGAGCGGATGGTCCGGTCCACGTTCGTGACCGCCTGGCGCTTGGCGACCTCGCCGACGAGCACCTCACCGTTCTTGGCGAAGGCGACGACGGACGGCGTGGTCCTGGCACCCTCGGCGTTGGTGATGACGGTGGGCTCGCCGCCCTCCAGAACGCTGACGACGGAGTTAGTCGTGCCCAGGTCGATGCCGACCGCACGTGCCATTTCGATTCCTCCAGCAATGACTTGAGTGGAACGGACTCAAGTGTGCACGACACCCGGCTCCCGGTCAACAGAGCTGAGTCGAGGGGACTCAAGTCTTATCTGTTCCTTACGCGCAGGTGGGCTCCTGCCTGCGGTTTCCCCAGGAACCCTGCCCCATACGCGGGCACGCGAAGGAGTACCAGCACCATCACGGAGGCACCACCGGCCACCCACAGCGCCGCCCACGCCCCCACCCACCCCAGGTCGATCAGCAGGCCGACGAGTGCACCCGCGAAGCCGGTGGCCCCGACGAGGACCGCGGCGCCCGGCGCGGTGACACCGAGGTGCCGCAGCCGGTGGCCGAGGTGGTCGCAGGCTCCGCGCAGCAGCGGACGTCCGGCCCGCCGGCGCGAGACCAGCACCAGTGCCGCGTCGGCGGTCGCCACCACCGTCAGCGCGAAGACGGCCCCCACGCCCGGCCCGGCCTCCCGGCCGGCGTGCACCAGCACCGCGGCCGAGGCCAGCACGAACCCGGCGAACAGGCCGCCGCAGCGCCCCGGCGCGATCCGGGCGGGCGGCCAGCCGTGCATCAGGAACCCGGTGAGCGCGGCCGCCAGCACGCTCAGGAGCGTCGCGAGACCGTCCATGACCTCGGCGGCCGCGCACCCGCTCAGGGCGAAGGCGGTGACGACGGCGACCGTCCCCATCACTCCATCGGCGTGATCGAGGGAGGTGAACGCGTGCGCGACCAGGACGATCCATCCGACAGCCACGATCCCCACGGGCAGCCCGAGCTCACCGAACGGCACGGTCAGCGCCGCGGCGGCGGTCACGACGGCCGCCCGCACCGCGAGCGGCACGGCTCTCAGGTCGGCGACGAGCCCGAGGGCACCGACCCCCGCCCCGGCGACCAGCAGCCGTCCGGCCGCCGGACCCAGCGGCGCGACGTCCGTCCAGTCACCGGCACCGGCCACCAGCCCCGTCGCCACGACCACCGCCGGCCCGCCGAGCAGCGCCACCACGCGCCCCCGGCGTCGCTCGACCGCACCGAGGCGCAGGGCGAGCGCACGGAGCAGTGCGGCGAGCACGGCGGCGAGGAACAGAGCGGCGAGGGCGGCGGCGATTCCGTACAACACAGCGCCAACTTAGGGTTGAATGTCTGAAATGTGCTGCAGATAACACGATCGGGTTTACGTGTCGACCCCACGACCCCGGGAAGAGACATCCCCGTCAGGCGACCCTCAGCGACGCAGATCACCGCACCGCTGACTACAGTGCGGCGCAAGAAGTGGGTAGTCTCAGACGGACTGCATAAGTTACCGCTTAGTAATCACACAAAGCCCCACCTCGCAGGCCCGAGGAGCCCCCAATGCAACTCGCCGCGATCATTGTGTCGCTGACCCTGACCGTGGTCGGCGTTGCGCTCATCGCCCGAGCCGTCGCGCAGATCTACCGGTTCATCAAGCTCGGCCAGCCCGTCCCGGCCGGTTCCCGGACCGACGCCTGGAAGGCCCGCAGCATCACGCTGGCCAAGGAGTTCGTCGGCCACACCCGGATGAACCGGTGGGGGATCGTCGGCGTCGCGCACTGGTTCGTCGCCGTCGGCTTCCTGACCCTCGGCCTGACGATCGTCACGGCCTACGGCCAGCTGTTCAAGGCCGACTGGACGCTGCCCGTCCTCGGCGACTGGCTGCCCTACGAGCTCTACACCGAGTTCATCGCGCTGTTCACGACGCTCGGCATCCTCGTGCTGATCGCGATCCGGCAGCTCAACCGGCCGTCCAAGCCGGGCCGCAAGTCGCGCTTCGCGGGCTCCAAGACCGGCCAGGCCTACTTCGTCGAGGCCGTGATCCTCGTCATCGGCCTCGCCATCATGACCCTGCGCGGTCTGGAGGGCGCGATCCACGGCGTCCACCACTACGAGGCCGCGTACTGGGCGTCGTACCCCCTGGTCGCCGCCTTCAAGGGCCTGAGCCTCGGCACCCTGCAGAACCTGGTCTACCTGACCGCCATGATCAAGCTCGGCGTCACCATGGGCTGGGCGATCACGGTCGGCCTCAACACCAACATGGGCGTCGCCTGGCACCGCTTCCTCGCCTTCCCGAACATCTGGTTCAAGCGGAACGCGGACGGCGCGACCGCCCTCGGCGGCCTGCTCCCGATGACCTCCGGCGGCAAGGACATCGACTTCACCGACCCCGGTGAGGACGACGTCTTCGGCGTCTCCCAGGTCGAGCAGTTCTCCTGGAAGGGCCTGCTGGACTTCTCCACCTGCACCGAGTGCGGCCGCTGCCAGTCGCAGTGCCCCGCCTGGAACACGGGCAAGCCGCTCTCCCCCAAGCTGCTGATCATGTCCCTCCGGGACCACGCCCACGCCAAGGCCCCCTACCTGCTCGCGGGTGGCGGCAAGGACATGGAGGGCAACGAGAAGGCCTCCGCCGAGGCCCTCGCCGACGTGCCCGCCGCGGCGCTGGCGGAGGCCGAACGGCCCCTCGTCGGCACCGTCGAGGAGAGCGGCGTCATCGACCCCGACGTCCTGTGGTCCTGCACCACCTGCGGCGCCTGCGTCGAGCAGTGCCCCGTCGACATCGAGCACGTCGACCACATCGTCGACATGCGCCGCTACCAGGTCATGATCGAGAGCGCGTTCCCGTCCGAGGCGGGCACGATGCTCAAGAACCTGGAGAAGAAGGGCAACCCCTGGGGCCTGGCCAAGAAGCAGCGGCTGGAGTGGACCAAGGAGGTCGACTTCGAGATCCCCGTCGTCGGCCGCGACATCGAGGACCTCACCGAGGTCGAGTACCTCTACTGGGTCGGCTGCGCCGGCGCCCTGGAGGACCGCGCGAAGAAGACCACGAAGGCCTTCGCGGAACTGCTCCACATGGCGGGCGTCAAGTTCGCGATCATGGGCGGCGACGAGAAGTGCACCGGTGACTCCGCCCGGCGCCTCGGCAACGAGCCCCTCTTCCAGGAGCTCGGCATGGAGAACGTCGCCGCGCTGAACATGGCCTTCGGCGAGGAGACGGACGACGAGGGCAACACCACCCCCGAGTCGAGGAAGCCGAAGTCGGCGAAGAAGATCGTCGCCACCTGCCCGCACTGCCTCAACACCATCGGCAACGAGTACCCGCAGCTCGGCGGCGACTACGAGGTCATCCACCACACCCAGCTGCTCCAGCACCTCATCAACGAGGGCAAGCTGCTCCCCGTCACCCCGGTCGAGGGTCTGATCACGTACCACGACCCGTGCTACCTGGGCCGCCACAACAAGATCTACACGCCGCCGCGCGAGATCATGTCCGCCGTCCCCGGCCTGCGCCAGCAGGAGATGCACCGCCACAAGGAGCGCGGCTTCTGCTGCGGTGCCGGCGGCGCGCGGATGTGGATGGAGGAGCGGATCGGCAAGCGCATCAACAACGAGCGTGTCGACGAGGCCCTCTCGCTCAACCCAGACATCGTCTCCACCGCCTGCCCGTTCTGCCTCGTCATGCTGACCGACTCGGTCAACGGCAAGAAGAACGACGGGAAGGCCAAGGAGTCCGTCCAGGTCGTCGACGTCGCGCAGCTGCTGCTCGACTCCGTGCGGACGCCGGTCGACCCGGCGGGTGCCGCGGAGACGGAGAGCGAGCCGGAGCCCGAACCGGTGAAGTAGCCCGGGCACGTCCCCTGAACGCCGGAGGAGCTGAGGACAGCGCCTCCGGCGTTCGCGTTCCCCCGCGGGCGCCGTCGCCGCGTCCGGTCCCGGGGACACGCTCCCACCCCGGGAGTCTCACGTCCCTCACGTCCCTCACAGGAAATCCGAACTCGCGTACAACCCTCCTGCCTGCCTGTGGGTCTCCTGTTCGCCGACCGATCATGAACACCGGGGCAACTCCCGGCGAACGTGGGCCGTCCGCACCCCATTGACTCGGAATGCCCGCCAGGCATTCCCGCATGCCGCAGGAGAACCCCGCATGCACAAGCAGCACCCGCACCACCCTTCCCGCGCGCTGCGGCTCGCCCTCGCGACGGCCACCGCGGCCGCGCTGACGGGCGGTCTGCTCACCATCGCGGCCACGACGGCCACGGCCGCCGACTCCACGACCGTCCCGGCCGCCGACTTCAACGGCGACGGCATCGGTGACGTCGCCTTCTCGGCGGCGGGCGCCTACGTGAGCGGCCACAAGACCGCCGGCCAGGTCGTCGCCCTCTACGGCACCGCCACCGGTGTGTCGGCCGCCAAGCGCTCCACGATCAGCCAGAACACGGCCGGGGTCCCCGGCACCGCCGAGGCCGGCGACGCCTTCGGCTCGGAGACGGCGTACGCCGACTTCAACGGCGACGGATACGACGACCTCGCCGTGTCCTCCCCGCACGAGAAGGTCGGCACCGACACCGACGGCGGCGGCCTGGCGGTCCTCTGGGGCTCCCCGAGCGGCCTCACCGGCAAGGGCGTGAACATCGCCGACCCGGCCGCCTCCTCGCACGACATGTGGGGCAAGAACCTGGCCGCGGGCGACTTCGACGGCGACGGCAAGGCGGACCTGGCCGTCGGGAGCACGTCGAGCACCATCTACGTCTACAAGGGCGGCATCACCACGGGCGGAGCGGCCGGCCGCGCCCGCACCACCGTCAAGCCCCCGATCCAGTCCGGCGGCACCGCCCGCGGTCCGCTGAACCTGACCGCCGGCGACATCAACGGCGACGGCCGCACCGACCTGGTGGTCGACGGCTTCGAGACCAAGACCGACTACGGCTGGAACACGAACTACTACGTGCCCGGCACGGCGAACGGCCTGAACGTCTCCGCCGCGAAGACCCTGAAGACCGGCATCATCACGGCCATCGGTGACATCAACGGCGACGGCTACGGCGACATCGTCAGCGGCGCGCCCTGGGACAACACCAAGCTCAGCGACGGCACGACCCCTCCGGACTCCGCCTACGGCGGGAAGGTGAACATCACCTACGGCTCGGCGTCCGGTCCCGCCTCGACCACCGGGATCAGCCAGGACACCGGCAGCGTGCCCGGCACCGCGGAGAAGAACGACAGCTTCGGCTACGAGCTCGACCTCGGCGACATCAACCACGACGGTTACCAGGACCTCGTGGTCAGCACGGCGTTCGAGGACATCGACGGCCACGCGGACGCCGGCATGGTCACCGTCCTGTACGGCTCCACGCACGGCGTCAACACCTCCTCCGGCGCGCAGGCCTTCACGCAGAGCACCCCGGGTGTCCCGGGCAACGACGAGAAGGGCGACCTCTTCGGCCTGGACGTCAAGCTCGACGACGTGACCGGCGACGGCAGGGCCGACCTCCTGGTGGGCTCGGACGAGAACTCCAGTGACGGCACGGTCACCTACCTCCCCTCCAACGGCACCAAGATCACCACGACCGGCTCCCGCTCCGTCTGGCCGGCCGACGCGGGCGTCTCGACCACGGGCACCCCGGGCTTCGGCGCCAACTTCGCGGACTGAGTCCGCGTTCGGCGAAGGACCACACGGTCCGGTGCGATCCGGCGCGGGGCGGGGGCCCGCGCCGGGGCTGCCGGCGTTCACCGGTCGCGGCCCGCACGACCCGTACGGCCGTGTGTCCGGCAACGGACGTCCGGGGCGGGCGCGCGGGGCGGACGCGTACGGGGGCCCTCACCGGCCGGGCCGCCCGTCTCCCACCCCCGCCTCCGGCGCCCCGCGCGCTGCAACGTCCCTCGTGAGGGCCCCCGGACACCCCGCGGAAAACACCCGTTCGGCCCTTGCGCGGCCCCTTAGGGGATGTCACAGCTCGGACCCAAACCCCGGTCCTGGGGCCCGTGTCCGGCACGTCACCGTGCGGGACCAGGTACGTTCGATTACGTGGCTGGATTCAGGATCGGGCGCGGCCGGGACAACCGGGCCCCGCAAGCGCGACCGCAACAACACCAACCGTCGTACGGGCAGCAGGCCCCCCAGGGAGGCCGGGAGCCGTACGGCCACCCGGGCGCGCCCTCGCGGCAGCAGCAGCCCTACGGAGGTCAGCCGTACGGCGGCGGGCAGCAGCCCTACGGCCGTGGACAGCAGGGCGGCTGGCCCCAGGGCGGCCCCGGCGGCGGTGAGCCGGAGTATTTCGGCGACGGGCACCCGCAGCAGGGCCCGGACCCGTACGCGGCGAACAGCCCCGGCCACACCCAGGCCTTCTCGGTCGGCGAGGACCCGTACTCCCAGGGCGAGACCTACCGCGCGGGCCAGGCCGCGGCTCCGCCCGTGGGTCCCCGCCTGCACTGGAAGGACCTGCTGAGGGGCATCGTCGTCAGCCCCAAGCAGACCTTCCTGCAGATGCGCGACTACACGATGTGGGCCCCGGCCCTGATCGTGACGTTCCTCTACGGCCTGCTGGCGGTCTTCGGCTTCGACGGCGCCCGCGAGGACGCCATCACCGCCACGCTCTCCAACGCCGTTCCGATCGTCCTGACGACGGCCGTGGCGATCGTCCTCAGCACGTTCGTCCTGGGTGTCGTCACCCACACGCTGGCCCGTCAGCTCGGCGGCGACGGCGCCTGGCAGCCGACGGTCGGCCTCTCCATGCTGATCATGTCGATCACGGACGCCCCGCGCCTGGTCGTCGCCATGTTCTTCGGCGGCGACGCGTCCTTCGTCCAGCTCCTCGGCTGGGTGACGTGGGTGGCGGCGGGCGCTCTGCTCACTCTGATGGTCAGCCGGTCCCACGACCTCCCTTGGCCGAAGGCCCTGGCCGCGTCGGCGATCCAGCTGGTCGCGATCCTGTCGATCGTCAAGCTCGGCACGTTCTGACCCGCGGCGGCGCGCCACACGAAAAGGGGCTCCTCCCGCACGGTGCGGGAGGAGCCCCCTTTTCGTCCCGGTTCCCTGTTCCCCCGTCGGTGCCCGCCGGCCGCGTGGAAATCCACCTGCGGCGACCTGGCCCTCAATAGCGCGGCGAGCACGGGAGAGCCCGGCAGCCGGGTGGCTTCGACCCACCCGGCCGTCGGACTCTGAAGCTCAGCCGTTGTTGTTGTTATTGTTGTTGTTCCCGCCTCCGCCGTTGTTGTTGTTATTGTTGTTGTTGTTCGCGCCTCCGCCATTGTTGTTGTTATTGTTGTTGTTGTTCGCGCCTCCGCCGTTGTTGTTATTGTTGTTGTTGTTGTTGTTCGCGCCTCCGCCGTTGTTGTTATTGTTGTTGTTGTTGTTCGCGCCTCCGCCGTTGTTGTTGTTATTGTTGTTGTTGTTCGCGCCTCCGCCATTGTTGTTATTGTTGTTGTTGTTGTTCGCGCCTCCGCCGTTGTTGTTGTTGTTATTGTTGTTGTTCGCCCGGCCTCCGTTGTTGTTGTTGTTATTGTTGTTGTTCCCGCCCCCGCCGTTGTTGTTGTTATTGTTGTTGTTGTTCGCCCGGCCTCCGTTGTTGTTGTTGTTATTGTTGTTGTTCGCCCGGCCTCCGTTGTTGTTGTTGTTATTGTTGTTGTTCCCGCCCCCGCCGTTGTTGTTGTTATTGTTGTTGTTGTTCGCCCGGCCTCCGTTGTTGTTGTTGTTGTTATTGTTGTTGTTCCCGCCCCCGCCGTTGTTGTTGTTATTGTTGTTGTTGTTGTTCGCCCGGCCTCCGTTGTTGTTGTTGTTGTTATTGTTGTTGTTCGCCCGACCCCTGTTGTTGTTATTGTTGTTGTTGTTGTTCCTCGCACCCCTTCGGTTGTTGTTGTTGTTATTGTTGTTGTTGTTGTCGCTCGGCGCCGTCGCGTGAGTTCCTGTGGGTGTCGAGGCAGCGAAGGCGACGGTCGGCACCGATGCACCGCCCGCAGCCAGAGCAACCGATGCAGTCAGCATTGCCGCGCGCTTTGCGATCTTGTTGAGCATGACGATTCCCTTCCGGTGTGGGTCCTGCCGATTCACGGCCCAATTGGATTGCGGAACACATTCACCGCAAAACGTGCCACCGACTCAGTGAGCCGGACCCGGCACTCCCACCGTTCCGACCTCCGGAATCCCATGGCCCGGCAGGGGACGACTCCCTCGTCTTTCTTCTCTCACGAGGGGTCGGTATTCGTTGCCGGGGGATGGGCGGAGGCGGTGCGCGACATTCTCGGCGCGGGTCGGTTCGAGCAACGAACCGGGAAGACCCGGTTTCTGGAACTCCTCGGTCAGCATGCTCCGCCGCGGCCGGGCGTACATCGGGCGAACACCCCAAGTTCCACGAGGGCACACCCCAGATCCCCTCCCGGCGGTCCCCACACCCCGTCCGCGCAGAGCGTCGTACCACCCCACCTGCGCACCTGTCCCGAGCGGTCTGGATCTTTTGCGCGGCCCCGGCCACGGGGAGAAAATGGCTGGTGATGGACCTACTAGAGCGAGAGGCCGTACTCCAGGACCTCACCGGTCACCTGCAGGCGGCCGTGAGCGGCCCCGGACGCTTCGCCCTTGTGCGGGGCGAGGCCGGCATCGGCAAGACCACCGTCGTCCACCGACTGGCTCAACTCGCCGACCCCCGTGTCAGGGTGCTCGTCGGCGCTTGTGACCCCCTCGCCACACCCCGCCCGCTGGGCGCCCTCATGGATCTGGCACCCCGCCTCGACCCCACCGTCCGCACCGCCCTGACCGGGGTACTGGCGGGCACCTGCCGTTCCGACGAGGTCTTCGACCGCCTGCTCGCCGACCTGAGCGCCAGTCCGAGCCTGCTGGTCGTCGAGGACCTCCACTGGGCCGACGAGGCCACGATGGACCTCCTCAGATACCTGGCACGGCGTCTGACGAACGTTCCGTCGCTGGTGGTGGCCACCTATCGCGACGACGAGATCGGCCGCACCCACCACGTGACCGCGCTGCTCGGCACCCTGGCACGGTATCCATGGGTGCACCGCCACGACCTGGTCCCGCTGAGCCGTCCGGCCGTCGCCCGCCTGGCCACCGGGCACACCGTGGACGCCGAGCGGCTGTTCCGCCTCTCCGCCGGCAACCCGTTCATCGTCAGCGAGATCCTGGCGGCTCCCGACGAGGACATCCCCGCCACGGTGCGCGAGGCCGTCGCGGGACGCCTCGCCGTCCTCTCGGACGCCGCCCGCACGGTCGTCGACGTACTGGCCGTCCTGGGCCGCCGGGTCACGCCGCCCCTGCTGACCGGCGTCCTGCCGGACTCGGAGGAAGCGCTCGAAGAAGCCGTGGCCTGCGGAATCGTGCGCACCGTCGGAGACGCGACCGAGTTCCGGCACGAGCTGACCCGGCTGGCGGTGCTGGACGCCATCCCCGCCGCCTGCCGTCTGCGGGTGCATCAGCAGGCGCTGGCCACGATGCGGTCCGGACCGGTCACCCCGGACGACCTGGCACTGCTGGCCGACCACTCCGAGGCCGCCGGGGATCCGAACGCCGTCGTGGAGTACGCGCCCGCGGCGGCCGCCCGTGCCGCCGCGCGGGGTGCGCACCGGGAAGCGGCCGACCAGTACGCCCGCGCCCTGCGGTACGCCGACCGGCTGTCGCCCGGAGAGCGGACCTCCCTGCTCGAACGCCACGCGGAGGCATCCTTCCTCGCGAGCCGGCTGGACGAGGGCGTCGGCTCCCTGCGCGCGGCCATCGCGTCCCGGCGCACGGCCGGCGACCGGCTGCGCGAGGGGGAGAACCTGCGCCGGCTCTCGGACTGGCTGTGGCCGGCCGGCCACACCGTCGAGTCGGGGCGGACCGCCCAGGACGCGGTACTGATGCTCGAAGGACAGGAACCGGGCCGGGAACTGGCCCGGGCGTACCTGAACCTCTGTCAGCTGGCCTGTTACGAGCACGAGGCGGTGGCGGTGACCGCCGCCCACGCGGAGAAGGCGATCGCCCTCGGCGAGCGTCTGGGCGACGCGGACGTGGTCGCCCGGGCGCGCTTCCACACCGCGGCGGCACGGATGCTGGCCGAAGGACACGGCTGGTCGGACTGCGAACAAGCGGTGTCCGTCGCGATGACACGGGACCCGGCGGCGGACGCGGCCTCCCTGGCACTCGTCATGTGCTGGTTCGCCGTGCTGCGGCGTGACGCCGACCGGACCACCGCGGCCGTGAGCCGGGCGGAAGCCCACTGCCTGGATCACGACCTGCTGTTCCACCTGCTGTGCACGAGAGCCTGGGGCAGTTGGGGACTACTGAACCGGGGCTTGTGGACCCCGGCGGCCGACGCCGCGCAGAAGGTCCTGTCGCACCCCGACTCACCGCCGGTCGGCCGGGCCCTGGCCCTCACCGTCCTGGGCCTGGTCCGGGCCCGTCGGGGCACGGCCCAGGCGTGGCCGCTGCTCGAACAGGCCGCGAACCTCGTCGATCCGAACTGCCTGACGGCCACGGGTCTGGGGTGGGAGGCACGGGTCGAGGCGGCCTGGCTGGCCGGCGAGGACGAGCGGGTCCGGGCGGAGGCGCGGCGCGGTCTGGACGCGCTGACGGACCGCGAGCACCCTTGGCTGTCCGGGGCGCTGGCCTGCTGGATCCGCCGCTCCGGGGAAAAACCCCCGCGGGTGCCGGCGTCGGAACCCCATGCGCTGGAACTGGCCGGCGACTGGGCCGCCGCCGCGGAACGCTGGGACGCGCTCGGCTCCCCGTACGACGCGGCGCTGGCCCGGTTGTCCGGTGACGCGCCGGCGCTGCGCCGGGCCCTGGCCGCCTTCGAGTCCCTCGGCGCCCGGCCCGCCGTGGCCCGCACCCGGGCCGTGATGCGCAGCCGCGGGGTCCGCCCGGTCCGGCGAGGCCCCCGGGCGGCCACCCGGGCCAATCCGTACGGGCTGACCAACCGGGAACTGGACGTCCTCAAGCTGCTCAACGAGGACCTGTCGGACGCCGAGATCGCGGCCCGCCTCTACATCACTCCCAAGACCGCCGGGCATCACGTGGGCGCGGTACTGAACAAACTCGGCGTCCACACACGGCACGAGGCCGCGCGCAAACTCCATCATTCCGACCGCCGCTAGGAATTCCCGGAACGCCGTTCCGCACGACGGGGCGGAGAGCGGAGCGCGGACGGCTCGATCCGGCACACGTTCCGGCATCGTGGGACAATGAGAAACGAGTGCACTCGCAGCCTGCTTCAGCTCTTCAGGGTGATGAGAATGAAGAACGCAGCTTCGCGGAGTGCCTTGCGGAGTGCCGGTCTGGCGGCGGCCTGCTGTTGTACGGCGCTGGCCGCGTGGGGCGCGTCGACGGGGGGAGCGGACGCTCTTTCCCCGACGGCGCGGACCGCATCGGCGCATTCGTCGCTCCAGTGCTATGCGACGCAGGGCAGCCCGAATGACCTCGTGTGTTATCGGCATTCGTTCAAGGCGGAATTCAGGCACGGGGAAATGGTCTATGTCCCCCTTCTCATCCAGGTCCCCACGCCGGCGGATCCGCCGCCCGCGACGATCGTCGGCAGCCTGAACGACATCCGCCCGAGCGCGACGGGCGGGGGCTGACCACGGGCCGTCCGCTCGACATGTGTGACGCGCGCGGTGCGTGTGACGCGTGGGGCGCGCCCTCAGCGTCCGCCCGCGGTGCACTCGTTCAGAGCGCGTCCTTGGAGGGCGTGACCGGCTCGCCGGACCTGCGTACCGGAGGCAGAACACTCCACGGGAAGTTGATCCACGCGTCGGTCCGCCGCCACACGTACTCGCACTTGACCAGCGAATGGGGCTTCTCGTAGATCACGGCGCTGCGGACCTCGGCGACGGTGTCGACGCAGAAGTCGTGGACGAGCTTGAGCGTCTTGCCGGTGTCGGCGACGTCGTCCGTGATCAGGACCTTCTTGTCGGAGAAGTCGATCACGTTGGGGACGGGAGCGAGCATCACGGGCATCTCGAGGGTCGTACCGACGCCCGTGTAGAACTCCACGTTCACCAGGTGGATGTTCTTGCAGTCGAGGGCGTACGCGAGACCGCCGGCGACGAAGACACCGCCCCGCGCGATGGAGAGCACTATGTCCGGCTCGTACCCGTCGTCCGCGATGGTCTGGGCGAGCTCCTGGACGGCGGTGCCGAACCGCTCGTAGGTGAGGTTCTCGCGTGCTTCCGCCATGCTCATGTCCTCACACCTGGGTCCGGTGGAAGTTCAGGAAGGACCGGGAGGCGGTCGGTCCGCGCTGTCCCTGGTAGCGGGAGCCGTACCGGTCGCTGCCGTACGGGAACTCGGCCGGCGAGCTGAGCTGGAACATGCACAGCTGCCCGATCTTCATGCCCGGCCAGAGCTTGATGGGCAGCGTCGCGAGGTTGGACAGCTCCAGGGTCACGTGTCCGGAGAAGCCCGGATCGATGAACCCGGCGGTGGAGTGCGTGACCAGGCCGAGCCGCCCGAGGGAACTCTTGCCTTCGAGCCGCGAGGCGAGATTGTCGGGCAGCGTGATGACCTCGTACGTGCTGGCGAGCACGAACTCGCCGGGATGCAGGATGAACGGCTCGTCGCCCTCGGGCTCGACCATCCGTGTCAGGTCCGCCTGCTCGACGGAGGGATCGATGTGGGGGTAGCGGTGATTCTCGAACACCCGGAAATAGCGGTCGAGCCGCACGTCGATGCTCGACGGCTGCACCATGGATTCGTCGTACGGATCGATCCGCACCCGTCCGGCGTCGATCTCGGCCCGGATGTCCTTGTCTGAGAGAAGCACGCCCCGAGGATACGCGTGGAGCTGCCCGCAATTGCGAACAGCCCCACGTCCACGCGCTGCCGAGACCGCGCGGCGACTACCGCTGCTGCTTCTCCAACGCCACCGGAACGACGCTCCGCAGCCGCGCGCACCGCGGACACCGGATCAATCGACCGGGTCCGAGCCGCTCGGCCTTCTGCATCGGGAACGAAGCGGTGCTGAACACGTGCCCCTCGGCACATCGGACGACGGTGCGCTCCATCAAGTCCACAGAGTCCCTTCCCCAAGAGCCTTCGTCAGACACTGGCGTGGCTGACGACGAAAGCCACATTACGGGATGAATAGGACGGCTCTCCAGGCGGCACTCCGGCCCCGCCAGGACCCTCTCCCACGCCCCCACCGTACGCCCCAACTCCGTTCCCCCGCAGCCGTGTCCACCCCCCGAAACGCACAGCGGCCCCGCGGCTTCAGCGCCGGGGGCCAGGCATGGGGTAGAGTGAGCGGGCATTCGACACCGGATCGACAACCGGCGTCTTACGCGGGTGTAGTTTAATGGTAGAACATCAGCTTCCCAAGCTGAGAGCGCGAGTTCGATTCTCGTCACCCGCTCCACGACTGAGGCCCAGGTCATAGACCCGGGCCTTTTTGTATTGCGCCGGGACCGGCTGTCGTGTGCCGGATCCGTGCCAGAACGCCTGTCGGGTCCTGCGCCCCGGCCGCAATGAACCCGTCGCGCCGGCCGCCCGGTTCAACCAGCACCCGCGGGTCGAGATCCGCGTCCATCACGCCCCTGGCGACAGGCGCCCGGCCGCCGGGGACCGTCGGTCCGGCAGGCACCGGTGGTCCTTCCCCCGGTCGTCCGCCCGGTGGCGGCGGCGCGACGCGTCCACGGGTGGTGCCCCTGCCTCCACAGATGCCGTGGTACGGGGTTAAGGTTTCGCCGCTGCCGTACGGATCACGGACACGATGCCGCCCGTTCGCCTCGGGGGAGGGGAAACGCAGCCATCCATTCATCTGTGGGGGCACATTGAACATCTCTGCGCGTCGCGGCTTCGCGGCGCTCACGACCGCCGCCGCGCTCGCGGCCGGTCTCGTCGCCGGCCTCCCGGACCGGGCGACCGCCGACACCGCGGGCTGGCCGGCCGCGGACGGCACGCTGCTGTACAACGAACTCGGCTCGCTGCGCTACATCAACCCCGACGGGACCAGGAGCGAGCAGTTCTACGAGACCGCGGACCAGGCCGCCTGGTCCGCCGACGGCAGCCAGATCGCCTACGTGGGCTCCGGCGACAGCCGTCTCCGCACGAAGACGTACGCCCAGGAGTCGATCTCGGGCAACGACATCGTCATGCCGGCGGGCAGTGGCTGGCATCCGGCCGATCCGACGTTCTTGAACGGCGGGGGCGACATCGTCTTCACCGCCGGAGGCCGGCTGCGGGTGGCCTCGGCCGACAGCACCCGCGCTCCTCAGGCCCTGTTCGGCACCGACGTCGACGGCTGCGACTCCAAGGCCAGCGGCGCCGTCAACGGCAAACTGGCCTTCGTGCGCACCGGCACGAGCTGCTCCACCACCGGAACTCCGGCCGTCTGGGTCTACAACGGCCCCACCAAGGCGTTCAAGAAGGTGGCCGCCGACGCGGACGAGCCGAGCATGTCCCCGGACGGGCAGTCGCTCGTCTTCACCCGCAGCGTCGCGGGACACAGGCAGCTCTTCACGGTCAAGGCCGACGGCACCGGGCTGACCCAGGTCACCACGGACCCCGTCGACCACCGCCGTCCCGCCTGGTCGCCCAAGGGCGACCGGATCGCGTACGACACCTACTTCGCCGGCAGCCCGGACGCCCCCAGCGGTTCGCAGATCTGGATCCACGACCTCGCCGCGGGCACGGAGACGCGGGTGCCCATGGCCGACGGCACGGACGTGGCCTGGCAGCCGCTCCGGAAGAACGCGATCTCCCGGGTCTACGGCGCCGACACCTACGGCACCAACATCGCGTCCTCCAAGTGGACCTGGAACACCCTCGGCAAGAGCGTCCCGGGCCTGATGAACGCGAGCGCGGCCGTCCTGATCAGCAAGACGGACTCCGCGTACGCCACCACCGCGACCTCGCTGGCCGGCAAGAAGCACGGACCGGTGCTCATGACCTCCCGCACGGGCCTGGACTCCGCCGTCCAGACCGAGCTGAAGCGCATGCTGCCCAAGGGCAGGACCGTCTACCTGGTCGGCGGCACCGGCATCCTCAACAGCTCGGTGGCGTCCAAGGTGACCTCGCTCGGGTACGTCGCCAAACGGCTGTCCGACGTCTCGCGCTACTCCACCTCGGTGGCCGTGGCCAAGACGATCACCAGCGCCCCGAAGTACGTGTTCCTGGCGACCGGCACCGACTACCACAACGCCCTCGCGGCCAGCTCCGCCGCCGGCGCCCTCGGCACCTCGGGCACCGCGGTCGTGCTGCTGACCGAGGGCTCGACCATGACGGCGTCCGTGTACGGCTACCTGAACAAGTACAGCCCGAGCACGACGAAGATCATCACGGTGGGGGTCGACGCCGAATCGGCCCTGGCCAAGGCCTACAACGGCGGCAAGCTGCCGCACTGGCCCGGCAAGTACAGCTACTACCGCTTCGGCGGCAGTCCGGCGCCGGTCGCCGCGCGGCTCGCCGAGTTCTGGTGGTCGTCGCCGTCGGACGCCGCGGTCGCCTCGGTGAACAGCTGGACCGGCGGCGTCTCCGCGTCGTCGGCGATGACCACGTTCGGCCCGCTGCTGTGGACCGACGTCACCTCGCTGACGTACGACACCAAGTGGTACATGATGCGCACGTCGGCGAGTCTGAACCACGTGGCCGTGTTCGGCGGCAACGGCTCCGTCGACGCGAAGGTCGTCCCGCTGATCGGCAGGGCCATCGGCGTGGACAGCGCCTACACGTACACCCCTTACTACAAGGGCGACATCCCGCAGAGCCCGGCCGCCCGGCCGTTGTCCGGGAGCACCGCGAGCACCACGAGCACCGGCAGGCCCGTTCCGAGCCCGGATCTGGCGCCGCTCAAGGTGACCGTCTCGAAGTGACCCCGCGTCCGGGCCGCCTTCCTCCCGGAGGGCGGCCCGGTTGTCCGTGAACTTCTCCGGGATTGTCCGTGATCCGTAACGGGCGGATCCCCCGGCCGGCATCGCTCGTCCTGCCATGTGGTCACGACGCGACCGGGGAACCACGGGGCAACGGCGAAAGCAGGGCGGACATGGCGCGGCACGGCGGAACGCGAGGCTGGTACGGCAAGGTCATCGGGGCGGCGCTCGGGGTGACCATGTTCGCGGCCGGTGCCGCGGTGTGGACCGCGCAGGCCGACGCCCTGGGCAGCTCCTCGCCGAAGGCGTCCGCGCCGGCCGCGCCGCGCGGCGCCGTCAGGACGGTCGCGATGACCATCGCGCACGCCTCGGACAAGGGAGCGCACGGCGTCAACATCACCGTCGACGACGGCCCCGACCCCGTATGGACGCCCCAAGTGCTCGACGTACTGCGGGAGTACGGGGTGAAGGCGACGTTCTGCATGGTGGGGACGCAGGCGCAGGCCCACCCCGACCTCGTGAAGAAGGTGGTCGCGGCCGGGCACCGGCTGTGCGACCACACCGTGTCGCACGACACCACGATGGACAAGAAGTCCCCGGCCTACCGGTCGCAGCAGATACTCGACGCCGAACGCATGATCACCGAGGCGTCCGGGGGCGTACGGCCCCTGTACTACCGGGCCCCGGGCGGCGCCTTCACCCCGGACAGCCGCAAGCTCGCCGCCTCCCGGGGCATGCGGCCGCTGGGCTGGAACGTGGACTCCAAGGACTTCGAACGGCCCGGCACGAGCGCCATCGTCGCCACCGTCCAGCAGGAACTCCCCAACGGGCCGACGCTCCTCTTCCACGACGCGGGAGGCGACCGCTCCCAGACCGTCGAGGCGCTGCGCCAGATCCTGCCCTGGCTCAAGGGGCAGGGCTACTCCTTCGGCTTCCCCGTGCGCTGAGCACCGGAACGCCGGAGCACCCGGGCACGGCCGGGCACCCAGGCACCGGAGCACCCTGCCCCGCCCGGTGCTCGCGTGCGCGGTGCGTGGGCGCGTGCGCGGTGCGCGGGCGTGGTCCGGCCTCTCCCGGTCACCACCGCAAGGCGGCGCGTCGCCGAACCCGGTTCCTTCACCGGAGTGTTGCCGTGTCACGAGGCCGCGACGGGGGTGTACGGAAGGGACGACGGGCGTGACCTGCGCACATCAGGGCCCCTCATGGTCGACACAGAGCGGGAGCCCGGCGGACGACGCCGGCTCCCCACCGTCCCGCCGGAAGGAACCTCCCGTGATCAACCGCCACCTGCGCAAGGCCGTCCTCGCCTCCATCGCGATCACCGCCGGGCTGCTGATGACGGCGTGCCAGAGCGGCACCGGCGCCGACGCGTCCGGCAAGAACGGAACGGGCGCCGCGGCTGTCGCGGAGAAGGTCTCGGACGCCGAGAACTCGAAGGACTCCTCGGGCTCCGGGTCCTCGGGCACCGCGAACGCGGCGAACCCGGCGAACTCCGCGCGTTCCAAGGGCGTCAGCGGCTCGTTCGAGAACGGCAAGGTCAGCTACCTCGCGCCGGGCAAGTACATCGTGTCCGCTCCGGGCAAGGGTGACCAGCAGTTCTGGGTCTCCGACGACACCGAGGTCCACGGCGCCGGCACGATCTGCGGAGACGCGGGGTCCAGGGTGGACGCGCCGTGCAAGCTGGACCAGTTGGAGGCGGCGACCAAGAAGGGTGCCGTCGGCGCCGACGTCGAGATGAGGAACGGCGTCGCGACCCTGGTGACCGAGCGGCGCGCGGCCGCCCCGCAGGGGTCCGGCACCGGCTCGCGCGAGACCGCGGTCGACGGCGTCGACAAGGGCAGGGGTGTCAGCGGCACCTGGTTCGGCAACGTCTCCCTGCTGGCCCCCGGCAAGTTCACGGTCTCCGGCCTGAAGGGCGTCGAGCAGCAGTTCTTCGTCGCCGAGGACACCGACATCCGCGGCTACGACGACATCTGCGGCGACGCGGGCACGGCGGGCCGGGACGGCACCAAGTGCACTGAGCAGCAGCTGGAGACGGCGGCCAGGAAGGGCTTCGGCGCCGAGGTCGTCATCAGCAACGGCATCGCGACCAGCATCCGCGACGACCACTGACCCCCACCGGACACGGGCCGCGGCGGCAGCCGGCCGCCGGTCCGTCGGTGGGATGGACCGGGCCCGTCGACCGGCACGGTTGATCCCGGCGTGGTCGCCGCGCGGCCGGGTGAGGTCTTACGGAGCGGTGACATGCCGGGCGCGGCGCTGCGCGGGCGCGGATCGGGGGCCTAGCGTGCGCGACATGCGTGTACTGGTCACCGGCGGTGCCGGGTTCATCGGGTCCCATGTCGTCGAGGCGCTGGCGCGAAGCGGTCACGAACCCGTCGTGTTCGACCTGGACGACGGCCTGGACGTGCGCGACCCCGGCGCGGTGGCGGCCGCGCTGCCGGGGGTGGACGCCGTGTGCCACCAGGCGGCCATGGTCGGACTGGGAACGGGGTTCGGCGACGCGGTCGAGTACGTGTCGCGCAACGACCTCGGTACGGCGGTCCTGCTGACCGCCATGGCGGAGGCCGGGGTGCGGCGGCTCGTGCTCGCCGGGTCGATGGTGGTGTACGGGGAGGGGCGGTACGCGTGCGAGTGGCACGGGGTGGTGCGGCCGGGTCCCCGGACCGTGGCCGACCTGGACGCGGGACGGTTCGAACCCCGGTGTCCGCGGTGCGGTGAGGAACTGGCCCCCGGCCTCGTCGGCGAGGACGCGCCGGCCGACCCCCGCAACGTGTACGCGACGACCAAGCTCGCCCAGGAGCACCTGGCCGCCGCCTGGGCCCGGGCCACCGGCGGCTCGGCGGTGTCGTTGCGCTACCACAACGTGTACGGGCCCGGGATGCCCCGCGACACCCCGTACGCGGGTGTCGCCTCCTTCTTCCGGTCGGCCCTCGCGCACGGCCGGGCACCACGCGTCTTCGAGGACGGACGGCAGCGGCGGGACTTCGTGCACGTACGGGACGTGGCGGCGGCGAACGTGGCCGCGCTCACGGCCGCACCCCGGGACGGCGCGCTGACCGCCTACAACACCGGCAGCGGGGAGCCGCACACGGTCGGGGCGATGGCGCGGGCGCTGGCCGCCGCGTACGGCGGACCCGAACCCGTGGTGACCGGCGAGTACCGCCTCGGCGACGTACGCCACATCACCGCCGACTCCTCGCGGCTCCGGGCCGAACTGGGCTGGAAGGCCGAGGTCGGGTTCGAGGAGGGGATGCGGGAGTTCGCCACGGCGCGGCTCCGCGGGGAGTGACGCTCCCTCCGCCTCGCTGCGCGGCTCGCGCCTGCGCATCTCCTGCGCGCCCTCCCCCCGTACGGCTCGTGGCCGAGGCCGGGGTGCCCCCGGACCACCGTGCCCGGACCGGCGAACGCGGGTCCGGGCACGGAGCGGGTACGAGGACGGGTGGGCGGGGGCGGGCGGCGCCGGGTCGTACGGCTTCGAGCCGTACGGGGGGCGTCAGTGGGCGCCGCGCGTGAACCGCTCGAAGACGTGGCTGAAGTGCCAGGTGTCCTGGGCGATCCCGGAGCAGGCGTTGGCGCCCGCGGTGCCCACGCAGCCGCCGTTGTCGCGCTGGAGGGCCCAGAAGGAGAGGGTGTTGAGGCCCCTCGCGGCGGCCCACTTCTCGACCGTCACGGCGTCCTGCGTGGTGAAGGTCTCCTCGGGGCCGTAGTCGTCGATGCCGGGCATCACGGTGACGCCGATCGTGCTCCACAGCTTCGCCGTGGACTTCTCCGGGTGCAGCGCGGCCAGTTGACCGTGCAGGCCGGTCACGGCGCTCTTCGTGTCGGCCGCCATGTCGTGAGTGGCGCCGTCCCAGTAGTCGAAGGCCATGATGTTGACGACGTCCACGCGCGCCCCGTTGTCGACGGCGTTGCGCAGCAGGGCCACCCCGCTGGGCGCGAGACCGTTGGCGAAGGTGGGCAGCGTGTACGAGAACTGCACGTGGTGACGGGTGCGTTCGGCCCAGCGCTGGACCTCGGCGATCGCCTTGTTCCGGCGGTCGACCCCGGCGGTGTTGTTGATGGAGTCGGCCTCGATGTCGAGGTCGATCCGCGTGACGCCGTACGTCGTGACGAGACTCTCGTACACCTTGGCGATGGCGTCGACGCTGGTGCAGCTGTCGGCGAGTTCGGTGCCGGTGGTGTCGGCGCTGTAGCCGCCGAAGGACGGGATGACGTTGCCGCCGCGCGCCTGGATGCGGGCGATGTCCGCGCCGAAGGTGGCCTTGCCGATCGGCTGGGTGGTGGCGCCGTTCCAGTACGCGGTGCACGAGCCCGGCGCGTCCGTCTGGAGGAAGGCCATCGTGAGGTACTTGTTGCCCGACGCGGCGGCGAGCGCGGCCGGGCTCTCGCCGGTCCACGCCTCGAAGTACGGCGCCGCCACGTGGGCGGGGAGCGGCTTCGGGGCGTGCCGGGGGGCCGGCGTCGCGGCCAGCGCGCCGCCTCCGCCGAGGGCGACGAGCCCGGCCGAGAGGGCGGTCACGGTCAGGCAGGACAGCAAGGTACGAAGCGGACGAGGTCGTCTCATTGACGCTCCCATGGTGGGGAAGAGCAGGCGGGCACGGCGGACGGGCATCACCGCGGGAGCCCTGCCGGGCCGACTGCGCACCGGAGGGCTTCCGCTGGACCAGGGGCGAACAGCGACCATCGTTGGACTAGACCAATCGACTGTCAAGGTTCTTTACGGTGAACTGACCCGAACAACACCGGCGTTGCCACGAATCGCCGGTCCCGCGGCGGTTTCCCCGGCCCCCCTCGGACGGACAACCGCCGGGGGGCCGCCGGGTACGGACACGCCTCCACGAGAACGCCCCTCCCGCAGGGGTGGGCGGCTCCACCACAGTGGTCCGCTCAGGCGGGCAGCTCCATGAGGGCGACCGGTACCGAGGTCGGGCGGGGCGAGCCGCCGGCCGGTTCCACCGTGATGCCCACCGCGGAGGCCCCCCGGGGTGAACCGTCCAGCAGTACGGCCTGAGTGACCCGGCCGGCGTCCATCAGCCCCGCCGGCCGCATGGCCCCGGAGTCGTCGAACCACAGCTGGTAGACCTTGCCGCGGGGGGGCACCGCCATCCCGGAGGCCACGAAGGCCACCTGGCCGCGGCTCCTGGAGACGAGAAGCGTGCCGGTCGCCCCGCCCGCGAGGCGTACGTGGCGGGATGCCGCGTCGGGGGCCGAGAGGACCGCCGCGAGGTCGTCCGCCCGCTGCCGGGACGCGCTCGCCCGCCGGCCCGCGTCGTCGGCCCTGGTGTGCTGCCAGACCGTGGTGCCGGCGAGTCCGGCGGCCACCGCGACGCACGCCGCCAGCGCCAGGCGTCCGAGCCGCCGGGTGAGCGCACGGGACGGAGCGGGCGGACGGACCCGCGGGACGTCCTGCCGGACGGCGGAGACACGGTCCAGGACCCGCGCCTTCATCGCGGGGTGCGGCGGGGCCGAGACCGCCAGCCCCATCCTGACCGCGGCGGCGGCCAGTTCGGCCACCTCCTCGGCGCAGGCCGCGCACGCGGCGAGGTGCTCCTCGAACTCGGCGCGCTCCTGGTCCGGGAGTGCGTGCAGGGCGTACGCACCGGTCAGGGTGTGCAGGTCGGCGGTGGTCGTCACGCGCTCACTCCCAGGCAGTCACGCAGTCGGATGAGACCGTCACGCAGACGGGTCTTGACCGTCCCCAGCGGCACGGACAGTCGGGCGGCCACCTCGCGGTAGGTCAGTCCCTGGTAGTAGGCCAGCGTCACGGACTGGCGCTGCAGCTCCGTGAGCGTGCGCAGACAGCGGCGTACCTGCTCGCGTTCGAGCCGGATCTCGACCTGCTCGGTCACCTCGTCGTACTCGGGCAGCCGGTCGAGCAGCGCCGCCCGGTGATCCCGGGCGGCCGTGGCCTCGGCGAAGCGGACCCGGTCCACCGCGCGCCGATGGGCCAGCGTGAGCACCCAGTTGATGGCCGAGCCGCGCGCGGCCTCGAAACGGGGCGCGGTGCGCCACACCTCGACCAGCACGTCCTGGGTGACCTCCTCGGACTGGGCCGGGTCCCGCAGCACCGCGCGCACCACGCCGAGCACCGGGCCGGCGACGGCGTCGTAGAGTCCGGTGAAGGCCTGCTCGTCGCCACAGGCCACGGACCGCATCAGCGCTTCGAGGTCGGGACGCCGGGCCGGGTCGCTCCCGATGTACACGGCTTCTTTCACTTGGCCATCCTTCGGAACGCGCGGGAACGCGGGTGGCGGGCGGGTGGCCGGACCGGGGTCCGGCCACCCTCCCCGCTCCTCCCCGTCACGGGAGTCGTGGTGCGGCGCCGGGTGCTGACGTCAGCTCCTCGGCGCCGGCACTCCGGCGTCAGCTCTTCGGCATCAGCACGGTGTCGACGATGTACACGTTGGCGTTGGCGGTCTTGACGTTGCCGCAGACGACCTTGGAGGCGTCGTTGACCTTGTACGACTCGCCGGAGCCCGCGGTCTTCAGCTCTGACTTCTCCAGCGTGGGGTAGGAGCCGCTCTCCAGGTCCTTGGGAGCGAGCTTCTGGCCCACGACGTGGTACGTGAGGATCTTCGTCAGCTGCGCCTTGTCGGCCAGGACCTTGTCCAGCGTGGCCTTCGGGATCTTCGCGAAGGCGTCGTTGGTCGGCGCGAACACCGTGATGTTCTGGGCGGTGTTGAGCGTGTCGACCAGACCGGCCTTCTTCACCGCGGTGACCAGCGTGGACAGGGCCGGGTTGTTGGACGCGGCGGTCGCCACCGGGTCCTTGGCCATGCCGTCGAAGGAGCCCGCGCCGTTCTTCGGCACCGTGGCACAGCCCGGCCCGAAGGGCTGGTCGCCGCCGGTCATGTCGCCGGAGCCGGTGGTGGCGCTGTCGGTCGCGGTGTCGCTCGCGGTGGACGAGGACTTCGCGTTGTCGGAGGAGGCGCTGTCCTTGCCGTTGTCCGAGCAGGCGCTCAGAGCGAGGGGCAGAACGGCGGCCGCGGCGACGGTGAGGGCGGTACGGCGGAAACGGGTGTTCATGGAGTTCTCCTAGGACGACGCGGCAGGGAAGCCGCGTTCGAGGGGGGAATTTCGGATGGGAATGAGGATCGGAGAGGAATGGGGAATCGGAGGGAGAGGGAAAGGAGGGGGAGCCTGGTGGGGGGGGAAGGACGGAGGAAGAATGGAAGGAACGGAGAGGGCGGAAAGGCGGGAAGGCGGGAAGGGAGCGGAAACGGGGTGGGGGGCAAGGGCGTTCGGATGAATGGACGACGCGTGCGCCGGGTTTCCGTACGGGCGCGCTGGACCGCATCCGGTGGGGCCGCTCAGTCCACGGTCACCACCACCGAGTGCCGGCCGCCGGCGCCGTCCGGGACGGTCCGGGTCCGCAGCGCGGTCTGTACCCGGCCGGTGCCGTCGGTGGCCCGGACGGTCAGCGTGTGACCGCCCTTGGTCGCCTCCCACGGGAAGGACCACTGCCGCCAGGTGTCGACGGTGTCCTCGGCGGCGAGACGGGCCCGCTGCCAGGGGCCGTCGTCGACCCGCACCTCCACCTCGCGGACACCGCGGTGCTGGGCCCAGGCGACCCCGGCGACCATCACCGTGCCCGCCCGCGGACGGGCGAACGGCTTGGGCGTGTCGATCCGGGACTGGGTCTTGATCGGTGCCCTGCGCGCCCAGTCCCGTTTCACCCAGTACGGGTCGTAGGCGTCGAAGGTGGTGAGCTCGATGTCCTGGATCCACTTGCACGCGGACACGTAGCCGTAGAGGCCGGGCACCACCATGCGGACCGGGAAACCGTGCTCGAAGGGGAGCGGCCGGCCGTTCATGCCGACGGCGAGCAGCGCGTCCCGGCCGTCCATCACGTCGTCGACCGGGCTTCCGATGGTCATGCCGTCGACCGAGCGGGCGACCAGCTGATCGGCCGGACCGCCCTTCGAGGGGGGTGTCACCCCGCACTCGGCCAGCAGATCCGCCAGCCGTACCCCGATCCAGCGCGCGTTGCCCACGTAGGGGCCGCCGACCTCGTTGGACACGCAGGTCAACGTGATGTCGCGCTCGATCAGTTCACGGCGCAGCAGGTCGTCGAAGGAGAGTGACACCGGCCGGGTCACCCCCTTGCCGTGGACGCGCAGCCGCCAGGTGGTGGCGTCGATCCTGGGCACGACCAGGGCCGTGTCGACCCGGTAGAAGTCCTCGGTCGGCGTCAGGAACGGACCGACGCCGGGAATCCGCAGCCCCGCGCGGCGGGGAACGGGGGTCGCCGGAGAGCCGGGTGCGGGCAGGATCACCTTGTCGCGGGCGGCCACCGCGTCACGGCCGCGGCTGCCGTTCAGCGACCGTCCCAGCGCTCCGGCGCCGGTGGAGGCCGCGGCGGCCGCTGTGGCGGACAGCAGGAAGCCGCGCCGGTCCCAGCCGGGTTCCCTCGGCGTGGCGGGCCCGCCGACGGTGTCGTCGGCCGCCACGGGACGGTCCCCGCCGGGCCGGTCGGCCGGCGCGGCGTCGAGATGCCCGGTCACGGACGGACGGCCGGCGAGCCAGTACAGCAGCAGACCGCCCGTCAACGCGCCCGCCACGGACGGCAGCGCGTCGGTCGCGCCCGTGGAGTCCGGACGGCTGAGCGCGGCCGCCGCGCCGACGACGCCGAACACGAGCACTCCGGCCGCGCCGGTCCGGCGGTGGGCCTTCGCGAGGAGACCGAGCAGGATCGCCAGGGCGGCGAGCGCGGCGAGAATTCCGAGTTGCAGAACGAGTTTGTCGTCCGTGCCGAAGTGGCGGATCGCCCAGTCCTTCACGGGCGTCGGTGTCCGGTCGATCGCCGCCGACCCGACGGCCACGACCGGTCCGGCCTCCGGACGTACGAACGCGGACACCAACTCGGCGAAGGCCAGGGCCGCGTAGCCGGCGAGCAGTCCGCTCAGCGCGGCACGCGCCCGCCGCATCCACCGGATGCCGTTCCTCGACGTACTCGGTTCTTGTCTCACGGCCGGAATCCGAAGCAGAACAGTGCCGCGGATTGGTCGCTCATCACATCGGAGGAATTTTCGTTCCCGACCAATCCGCGCCGCGTTCCGCTTCGAACAAGAGGGCACGAAAGGACGGGAGCGGGGCCGGGCCGCGGGAAAAGTCCGGGGATTCATCGGAAATCGCCGGACGCCCGGTGGATTCGCGTGGCGGCTCGCCTACGGTCCGGACACCGACCGCGGCGGCCGGGGGCCCTCGCGACGGCGTACGGGCACGGGACGTGCTCCCCGGTTCTCCGCCTGCTTCGGCTTCTCAGGCCTGCTGACCACTTCCTCACATGTCCCGTCCAGGATGATGATCATGTCTTTCTCCATCAACCGCACGGGCGGTGTCCGCCCGGGGACGGCCGCGGTGGTCCTGATCCTGTCCGTCGCCCTCACCGGATGCGGGAGCGGCACCGGATCCGCCGGCGGCGCGCGGACAGCGGCCGCCGACGCGCCCGCCGCCGCGTCCGGCACGACGCAGGCCCGGCCCTCCCGGCCCTCCGCGGGCAGCGGGGCGCCCGGCAGCGCCACCGCCGCGCGGCTGCCCGGCCTGGGCGCCCGCACGCTCGCCGCCGTCCCCCGCACGGCGCGGCAGGTCGTCCTGGTCACCGGCCGGGGCAGGAACTCCCCGGTGTCGGAGGCGACGTTGTACCGGCGTACGGACACGGGCTGGGAAGCCGGGGCCCAGTGGCCCGCCCACAACGCGCTCCGGGGCTGGACGGACGACCACCATTCCGGTGATCTCCGGTCCCCCATAGGCGTGTTCGCCCTCACCGACGCCGGGGGACGGCTGTCCGACCCCGGCAGCAGACTGCCGTACGACCGCTCGGGTGGCTTCACCGTCGGCGGCACCGGTTTCGAGGGCGAACCGCTCGCGGGCTCCTTCGACTACGTCGTCGCGATCAACTACAACCGCGAGCCCGGCACGTCACCGCTCGACTGGACCCGCCCGCTCGGCGCGGGCCGCGGCGGCGGGATCTGGCTGCACGTGGACCACGGCGGCCCGACGCACGGCTGCGTCAGCCTCGCCCAGCGGCACATGAGGGAACTCCTGCTCACGCTCGACCCCGCCCAGCACCCCGTCGTCGTCATGGGTGACGCCGCGTCCCTCGCCCGCTGACGTCCGGGACCGCGCCCCATGCCCCGTGCGCGGGAGGGGTGTCGGGTCCGGACAGGTCAGTCGGGGTGTGCGGTACGGATCCTCAAGGGCGTTTCGAGGGTCTGTTCGGTGAGGGGATCGAGGAGTTTGGCCGGCCCCGGCGCGGGCCGCGCGACACCGGGGCTCCGCGGTGTCCGGGGACCTTCGGGGCCGCGTGGACCTTCGGGGCTCCGCGGAGCGCCCGGGGACCGCGTGTCCCTCGGCCCTTCCGGGGTGCCCGGGCCGCCCGACGGACCCTCCGGACCCGACGACCCCACCGGACCTGTCCGACCCGACGACCCCACCGACCCCACCGACCCCACCGGCCCCGCCGGACCGGACGGTCCCTCCGGGCACGACCGTCCCCGCGGACCCGACGCATCCGACGCACCCCGCGTGTCCCGCGTGTCTCGAATGTCCGCACGGTCCTCGGCCATGGACTCGGTGGAGTCCCCCCGGGCGGTGGCGCGGACCTCGCGGACGCCTGCGTCCGCGTGCCGGGTCCCGACGAGGGACCGGTACGTGGCCGGGTGGACCACGAAGAACATCATCGCCGCGTGCAGCGGGGCCAGCAGGGGAGCCGTCAGCCGTTCCGTACGGCTCAGGCCGGGCCGCAGGACCGCGTACAGCAGCGCTTCGGCCAGCGTGAACACCCCGACGCCCGCCAGGGCGTGGAGCAGCGGGGCGGCGGAACCGGTGCGCCGGACCTCCGCCACGAGGCCGAGGGACAGGAGCGGCAGCAGGGCCCCGGCGCCCAGCTCCACCAGCCGGGCCGTCCGGGCGGACGCCGGCAGGGCGAGGAGCTCCCAGGGGACCAGACGCCGGACCGCCCCCGCGCGGCGCAGCTGCTGCCTGTAGGTCTCGCCGAGGGTGCCGGGCGCGTCGGCGGTGACGTAGGCGCGCGGCACGGAGACCACCCGGCCGCGCGAGCGGGCGTAGCCGCAGAGTTGACGGTCGTCGTCGCCAGCGGTGCCGCCCGAGGACACGTAGTGCTCCAGATGGTCCGACAGGACGGGCATCCGGTAGAGCGAGACGCCCCCCGGGGCCGGGCGCGCGGCCCCCACGGCGGAGCGCAGTCCACGCCCGAGCACGCACAGGACGAACAGCCTGAGGTCCGTCAGCCGGGCGGTGAGGCCGGCGTGCCGGTCCCGGGTGAGCACGGTTCCGGTGCAGGCCTGGACACGGCGGTCGTTCAGGACGCGCAGCATCTGCCAGACCGCGTCCTTGTGCACCTCGGAGCCCGCGTCCACGGTGAGGACGTAGTCGAACGGCCGCCCGTTGCCCCGCAGTCGGCGCACCACCGTGGCGCGGGCCGCGCGTCTGCCGACGCCGGGCAGCCGGTGCCAGGTGACCGAGGGATGCTCGAACGGGACGACGGGCGCCGCGGATCCGTCGTCGACGACATGGACGGCGTCGACCGGCCTGGACTGCCCGGTCAGCGAGCGGACGGTCGCGTACAGCCGCGCGGTGGCACCTTCGCCTCCACCGTCGCCCTCGCCCCCACCGGCCCCTCCGCGCCCGCCGTCGCCGTCGCCTTCGCCTTCGCCGGGACCCTCGTCGACCCGTACGGAGACGATCGCCAGCACGCGTCCCGGTGCCGCGCGTTTGTGTCTGCTGCCGACCGGAAGGGCGGCGAGAGCCGTGCACACCAGAACGGCCACCGCCAGCAGAACGGGCCACGACTCAGTCGGCATGCCGCTTCTTCCCCGCGACGCGGCGGTGGCCCGACCCGCCCGCGATGATCAGCAGGACAGCGAACAAGATATTCACACTTCCCCCTCGTTACCCTCCCCAGGCTTCAACAAGGGCGAGGCCGCGCAAGGGCCTGTTGCCGTTTCGCGACATACGGGTGGTTGCACGGATAAATGCGCGCCCCTCGCGCACGCCGCACACGCCGCGCGTCCGGCGCACCCCGCACACCCCGCACATCGACGCCACGCGCTTCAGAACCGTGTCGCGAGTGTCAGGAACTGTCGTCTCCGCGTCAGATGACGGCCAACACCGTGGCCGCGCCGTACCGCCGGCGCGTTCCATGGGACCCGGATGCCCGTATGGACGTACGCCGAGGGGTGGGCCAGCGATGAGCGAGGCGGAGCGGCGACGTGTCGTGGTGGGGGTCAGCGGTTCGCTGGGCAGCCTCGCGGCCCTGCACCGGGGCGCGGCCGAGGCGCACCGCAGGGGTGCCGGGCTGGTGGCCGTGGGCGCGTGGGAGCCGCCACGAGGAGCGCTCACGCATCCGAGTTCGATGCTCGCGCCGCCCGTGGCCGAGTTCCGGGAGCTGGCGGCCGAACGGCTGCGTGCCGCCCTGGACACAGCCTTCGGCGGCGCCGGGCCCGGAGTGCCGCTGCGGGTGGTGGCCGTGTGGGACCGGCCGGGGCGCGCCCTGGTGCGGGTCGCCGACCGTGCCGGTGACCTCCTGGTGATCGGCGCCGGGCGCCGTGGCAGGGTGCACCGCGCGCTGCTTCCCTCGGTGGCGCGCTACTGCCTCGCGCACGCCTCCTGTCCGGTGCTGGCCGTGCCCCGCTCCCCGCTGCACCGCGAACTCGCCGCGGTGCGGCGCCGGGTCAGCCTACGCCTGCCGCTGAACGCGGGAGAGCTGACGGACGGCCGCTCCTGAGACCCGGCCCGCTCCCCGGGAGCCCGGGGCGCGTCCCCTCCACCCCCGTACGGCCGCCCTTGCTTGCAGATGCAAGCATCTCGCGCCTATGTTGGCGCGCATGCAGTCCTACACCATCGGTCAGGCCGCCCGGCTGCTCGGCGTGAGCCCGGACACCGCGCGGCGGTGGGCGGACGCCGGGCGCATCACCACGCGTCGCGACGAGGGCGGCCGGCGTGTCATCGACGGACGCGACCTCGCGGCCTTCTCCGTCGATCTGGCGAAGACCGGCGAGGAGGACGAGACGTCCTACACCTCGGTGCGCAACGCCTTCCCGGGCATCGTCACCGCCGTCAAACTCGGCGACGTGGCGGCCCAGGTGGAGATCCAGGCCGGACCGCACCGGCTGGTCTCCCTGCTGACCCGGGAGGCCGTCGAGGAACTCGGCCTGGAGGTCGGCGTGGAGGCCACCGCCCGTGTGAAGTCCACCAACGTGCACATCGACCGGACCTGAGGGCCGTCCGGGAACCTCGGCGGGCGGTGGCCCCGCGTGCTCAGGCCGTGGTCGCCGGAGGTGCCGTCGGCGCCGTGGCCGTCGAGTAGGAGTGCGCCCCCGTGCCCGCGAGGCCGGCGCCGTCGACGATCAGGTACTCGTCCCGGATCGGGGTGCCGTCGAGCCACGACTCCAGGATCTCCCGGGTGCCCGCCGCGTAGCGGGCCTGGGCGGAGAGCGAGGAGCCCGAGATGTGCGGGGTCATGCCGTGGTGCGGCATGGTGCGCCAGGGATGGTCGGCCGGCGCGGGCTGCGGGTACCAGACGTCACCCGCGTACCCCGCCAACTGCCCGCTGCGCAGCGCGCGTCCCACCGCGTCCCGGTCCACGATCAGGGCCCGCGCCGTGTTGATCAGATACGCGCCGCGCTTCATCGTCGCGAGCAGCTCGTCCCCGAACAGCCCTTCCGTCTCCGGGTGCAGGGGCGCGTTGACGGTGACCACGTCGCAGTGCGGCACCATGTCGGCCGTGGTCGGGTGGAAGGTCAGGCCGAGTTGCCGCTCGACCGCCTCCGGCAGCCGGTGCCGGTCGGTGTAGTGCAGCTTCACGTCGAAGGGCGCGAGACGGCGCAGCACCGCGAGCCCGATGCGTCCGGCGGCGACCGTGCCGACGTGCATGCCCTCCAGGTCGTACGAACGGGCCACGCAGTCCGCGATGTTCCAGCCGCCGTCCAGGACCACTCGGTGCGAGGGAAGGTAGTTGCGGACCAGGGAGAGCGTCATCATGACGACGTGCTCGGCGACGCTGATGCTGTTGCAGTACGTCACCTCGGCCACCGTGACACCGTGCTCGATGGCGGCGTCGAGGTCGACGTGGTCGGAGCCGATGCCGGCCGTGATCGCGAGCTTCAGGTTCTTCGCGGCGGCGATCCGCTCGGGGGTCAGGTACGCCGGCCAGAACGGCTGGGAGATCACCACGTCGGTGTCGGGCAGTTCGCGGTCGAAGACCGAGCCGTCGCCGTCCTTGTCGGAGGTGACGACCAGGGTGTGTCCGCGTTCCTCCAGGAAGCGCCGCAGGCCGAGTTCACCCGTCACACTGCCGAGCAGCCGGCCCGGCGTGAAGTCGGTGGCCTTGGGAGTCGGCGTGGTCTGCCCGCCGGGATAGTGGTCGATGGCGGGCAGGTCGTCGCGGGCGTACGTCGTCGGATATCCGTCGGTCGGGTCGTCGTACAGCACACAGAGCACCTTGGCCATGTCGCGGCTCTCCTCAACTCCGTCTACGGAAGGTCCCTTTCACCATGCTCGGAGTCGATTCCGCAGGTCAAAGCGAATGTCGCTATACGGAGATAGCCGACGGCTATCAACTCCGCGCGGTACCCAGGTAGCTGGTCAGCAGGGCGTCCAGCGCGTCCCGTGCACCCGCCTCGCGCGCCACCTTCACCAGCGCCTCCGCCAGGACGGACGGGGGGTCGTCCCGCGCCACCACGAGCCCCACCCGCGGCCCGTGCGCGGGCCCTTCGAGGGGCACCACCCGCATGCCGTCCGGCACGCCGAACATGTGCAGCCACGCGTGTGAGATCACGCTGGACCAGCGGCCGCCCGGCAGCTGCGCGTACAGTCCGGCCACGCTGTCGGACTCGATCGTGGGCGCCGCCGTCGCGCCGTCCGCGGCAAAGCACTCGTCGATGATGCGGCGGTTGCGCATCCGGGGATTGAGCAGACACAGCGGCAGCCCGGCCGCACGGGACCAGCGGGCCGTCGACGCCGTGGCCAGCGGGCCGTCCACCGGGGTCAGCAGCACGTACCGCTCCTCGTACAGCGGGAAGCGCCGCATGTGCCGCAGCCCGTCGTCGTCGAGGTACGTCATCGCCGCGTCGAGCTCGAACTCGGCCAGCCCGTGGGAGATGTCCACGGACGACAGGGACTCCAGACTGACCCGGACCCCCGGGTGACGCTCACAGAACGGGGTGGTCAGGAGGGAGGCCGCGGGCAGCGCGGTGGGCACGATGCCCAGACGCAGGGTGCCGGTCAGGCCGCCGCGCAGCGCCGACAGCTCCTGGTGCAGCGCGTCGCGCTCGGCGAGGATGCGATGCGCCCAGGCCAGCACCACCTCGCCCTCCGGGGTCAGCCCCTCGTACCGCCGCCCCCGGCGCACGATCGGCACGCCCAGCTCGTGTTCGAGGCGGCGGATCGCGGCGGACAGCGAGGGCTGCGACACGAAGCAGGCGGCCGCCGCGCGGGCGAAGTGCCGCTCCCGGGCGAGCGCGACCAGGTACTCCAGCTGACGCAGCAGCATGCGCGACCTCCCGCGGACGGCCGGCCGTCGACCGCCGGCGGGTCAGGCTCGCAGACGGGTTCGCGTCACGTCCATGGGCGTGCGGGACCGTAGCGGCCGTCCACGTGGATGGTGTCGATGCGGCTGATGTGCCGCGCGCCGCAGCGGTCCTGGGGCAGCACGAGCTGGGGGCCGGCCAGGTCCAGCGGGGTGCCGTCGGCGCCGACCGCGAGGAGCACGGGGGCGTGGGCGAAGTCGGGGTCGATCTCGGCCCAGGTGAGCAGGGCGTGATGGCCGTCCGCGCCGCCCACCGCGATGAGGAAGCGCAGGCGGTCCTTGCGGCGGGCGGGATCGAAGCCGGGGCCTGCGTCGCGCAGCACGTCGTGCAGCAGCGGGCCCTCGAAGCGGTGGTGCTGCACGCCGCTGGTGGCGCACTCGAAACTGACCCGGGCGCGGTGCTGGGGCCAGCCCAGCAGATCGGGCACGGTCAGCCGGGCCGGGCGGGCGAGGTCCCCGGTCAGGGCGACCGTCGCGAGCGAGTGCGCGGGCGGATGTGTCAGGGACCGGCTCACTGGGCACCACCTCCCGGAAACCGTACCCAGAGCACCGTCCCGTACAAACGCACATGCGGACACCCGGTCATCGATCACACGGCTCATGCGATGCGACAGGAGACTTATGGCTCGCATCTGCGAAAGTATGATTGGCGTCAGCATGCTGAGGCCTTCGAGGGAGTACACCTGATGACCCGATCCGCGCGCCGAAACCGCCGCACCGGCCGGATGCTGCAGGCGGCCGGTGTCGGCGCCGCCGCGCTGCTGGCCCTGAGCGCCTGCTCCTCCGACTCGGACGGCTCCACGAAGTCCGACAGCTCCGCGAAGTCCAGCTCCTCCCCGAAGTCCGACAAGCTGTCGGGCACGGTGACGGTGTTCGCCGCCGCCTCGCTCAAGGAGAGCTTCACGACCCTGGGCAGGGACTTCGAGACGGCCCACCCGGGCACGAAGGTGACCTTCAACTTCGGCGGCAGCGACACGCTCGCGGCCAGCATCACCGGAGGTGCCCCGGCCGACGTGTTCGCCGCCGCGAGCCCCAAGACGATGGCGATCGTGACGGACAAGAACGACGCGGTCGGCACTCCGGCCACCTTCGTGCGCAACCAGCTGGAGATCGCGACCCTGCCCGGCAACCCCGACAAGGTCGCCTCCCTCAAGGACCTCACCAAGTCCGGTCTGAAGGTGGTGCTGTGCGACAAGACGGTGCCGTGCGGCGCCGCCGCGCAGAAGGCGCTGGACGCCAGCAGTCTCAAGCTCACGCCGGTCTCCTACGAGCAGGACGTCAAGAGCGCCCTGACGAAGGTGGAGCTGAAGGAGGCCGACGCGGCGGTCGTCTACAAGACCGATGTGAACGCCGCGGGTGACAAGGTGGAGGGCGTGGAGTTCCCCGAGTCGGCCAAGGCCGTCAACGACTACCCGATCGCCCTGCTCAAGGACGCGCCCAACGCGGCCGCGGCCAAGGAGTTCATCGCGCTCGTGCAGTCCCCCGAGGGCCAGAAGGTACTGACCACGGCCGGATTCCTGCAGCCGTGACCGAACCGGACCGTGCGGACGCCGAGGTTCTCGTGCGGGGCGACACCCCGGGCGACGGACCCCGGCGTCCGCGCGTCCGGCCACGCGTCCGGGCGGTGGCCCTCCCCCGGATCCGGCCGTCCGGCCGCCCGGGTGTCCGGGGCGGGGTGCCGCTGCCGCTGCTCCTGCCGGCCCTCGTCGGCCTGGCGTTCCTGCTGCTGCCGCTGATCGCGCTGCTCGTACGGGCTCCCTGGCGCGGCCTGCCGGACCTGCTGACCAGTACCGCGGTGTGGCAGGCCCTGCAGCTCTCCCTGGTCTGCGCGACCGCGGCGACCGGGGTGAGCCTGGTCCTGGGCGTGCCCCTGGCCTGGCTCCTCGCCCGCACCGACTTCCCCGGACGGGGGTTCGTCCGCGCGCTGGTGACCCTGCCCCTCGTCCTGCCGCCCGTGGTCGGCGGTGTGGCACTGCTCCTGGCGCTGGGGCGCAACGGTGTGGTCGGGCAGTGGCTGGACGCCTGGTTCGGGATCACGCTGCCGTTCACCACGACGGGGGTGGTGGTCGCGGAGGCGTTCGTGGCGATGCCGTTCCTGGTCATCAGCGTGGAGGGCACGCTCCGGGCGGCCGACCCGCGGTACGAGGAGGCCGCCGCGACGCTCGGCGCCTCCCGGTTCACCGCGTTCCGCCGGGTCACCCTGCCGCTGATCGCGCCGGGCATCGCGGCGGGCGCCGTCCTCGCCTGGGCCCGCGCGCTCGGCGAGTTCGGGGCGACCATCACCTTCGCCGGCAACTTCCCCGGCCGTACCCAGACCATGCCGCTCGCCGTCTACCTGGCCCTGCAGAGCGACCCCGACGCGGCGATCGCGCTCAGCCTGGTGCTGCTCGTCGTGTCGATCGCGGTCCTCGCCGGACTGCGGGACCGCTGGATGACGGGGGCGGCATGACGGGAGTGAACCCCGACCCCACGACGGGCGGAACCCCGGAGCCGGTGGCGAGGCCGGAACCGGTCACGGAAGCGCGGCCGCCCGGGGGGCCGGACCCGCTCGCGAAGCCGGACGCCGCGCCGGAGCGGGGGCCGGACCCGGTGCGGGACCATGGGCTCGACGCCCGGCTCGTCGTCGACCGTGGCGCCTTCCACCTGGACGTGGCACTGAACGTCGCCCCCGGTGACGTGGTCGCGCTCCTCGGACCGAACGGCGCCGGGAAGACCACCGCGCTGCGGGCCCTGGCCGGACTCACCCCGCTCTCCCGCGGCGGCCGGCTCCGCCTGGACGGTGTCCCGCTGGACCGCACGCCGCCGGAGTCCCGTCCGGTCGGCGTCGTCTTCCAGGACTACCTGCTCTTCCCGCACCTGACGGCCCTGGACAACGTCGCGTTCGGGCCGCGCTGTCAGGGCGTGCCGAAAGCGGAGGCACGGGCGCTGGCCGCCGACTGGCTCGACCGGATGGGGGTGGCCGACCACGCCGGCGTCAGACCGCGCCGGCTCTCCGGCGGACAGGCCCAGCGCGTCGCCCTCGCCCGGGCGCTGGCCATCAGGCCCCGGCTGCTCCTTCTCGACGAGCCGCTCGCGGCGCTCGACGCCCGCACCCGCCTCGACGTGCGCGCCGGACTCCGGCGCCATCTCGCCGAGTTCGAGGCCGTCGCCGTGCTCGTCACCCACGACCCGCTCGACGCGATGGTGCTGGCCGACCGGCTGGTCGTCGTCGAGCACGGCCGCGTGGTCCAGGAGGGGACGCCCTCGGACATCGCCCGCCGCCCGCGCACGGACTACATCGCCCAGCTGGTCGGGCTCAACCTCTACCGGGGCACGGCCGAAGGGCACACCGTACGACTGGACGCGGGCCCGGCGATCACCACCACCGAGGAGCCGGCCGGCCCCGTCTTCGTGGCCTTCCCGCCCGGCGCCGTCACCCTGTACCGCGACCGGCCGACCGGCTCCAGCGCGCGCAACCTGTGGCGGTGCGAGGTCGCCGGTCTGGAGACGCACGGCGACCAGATCCGCGTGGACCTCACGGGTGAACTCCCGCTGGCCGCCGACCTGACGACCGTCGCCGCGGCCGAACTCGGCCTGCAGACGGGCACGCCGGTCTGGGCGACGGTCAAAGCCGCCCAGACACACGCGTATCCGGCGTAGGGCGTACGGCGTCGGTGCGCGCGTCGGCATCGGCGTGGGCGCCGGTCACGCGGGCGCGGCCCCCGGCACCGCGTCGGCGCGCACCATCACGCAGTCGAACTCGACCACCCGCGCGGTCGTCTCCTCACGCGTCACCGGGTACATGCCCGTGATCTCGAACCCGGCCTCCTCGTACGTGGCGATCGCCTCCCGCATGCGGGGGCTGCCCTCGTAGAGCCGCAGCGCCGCGACCTCCGACTGCATGCCGACGAAGTCCGCGATCCGCTCGCCCGCCCCGGCGAACACCTCCAGGTCGTAGCCCTGGGTGTCCATCTTCAGGTAGGGGCGGGGATCGTCGATGCCGTCCAGCGCCTTCTCCAGCATCCCGTCCAGCCGGCGGATCTCGATGTCCTCGGTACGGGTCTTCGCGAACCGCTGGTAGCGGTCCTTGCCGTAGTCGCTTGGCGGGAGAAGGGAGTTCATGGTGTTCCAGCCCACGTGGATGGACTGCGCGGAGTCCTCGCGGCCCAGTCCGACGTTGAACACCCGCCAGTCGTCGTCCTTCTCCGCCGCGCGCTCCAGCTTCCGGAAGGCGTCGGCGGTGGGTTCGAAGGAGACGAGGCGGCCGGTGTAGCCGAGCCTGCGCAGCCGGCGGCCGTACTGTCCCGCGTTGGCGCCCACGTCGAAGACGCAGTTCACCCGGTACTTCTCCAGCAGAGCGGTCACGTGCTGGGTGCACAGGTACTCGGCGGCCGCGATCTGGAAGCGGCGCTCGTCGGCCGCCGACGCCGTCTCGTCGACCAGCAGCCGACCGCCGGACTCGCCGAAGGGCACGCTCCCCCAGGCGTCGCCCCGCGCCGAGGACTCCCGGGCGACCACCCACATGTCGGCCTTCTTCTCGGGGCCGACGGGCGTGACCTCGTAGCGTCCGGCGCCACGGGCGACCAGATCGGCCGTGCGTCCCACGGGCACGCGGGAGCGGCTGCCGCGTCGGTAGACCACCGCCGCGCCCGAACCGAGATCGAGGACCTGCACACCTATCCGGGGGAGCAGACCGAGCATTCTTCTGTAAAGGGTCGGCATCCCCACACCCTCGCAGAATCATGCGGGCCAGGGGAGTTGCTCGAACAACTTTCGCCGGAACGAACAATGGATGACGGTCTCCGGCAGCCGGCCCGGCGGATCACCCCACCCGCACCTCCGCGCACGGAGAGACCACGGGTGACCGTCTCCTGTACACCGTTGGCCCGTTTGTGACCCCGATCGCCGGTTGCCGATCGCCGGGGGCGGGCATCACCCGGGGGCAGGACCGCCGCGCGCCGTATCGCGCGGGGCCCGGCCGGCGGGGGTCCGGCCGCCGGGTACCTGGTGTCCTGGGAGGGGAAGTGAGGTTGTCATGCGTGCGCAGCAGCGCGCCGTCCGGCAGACCGCCCGCGTGGAGTACACCCTGCCACGCACGGCCGTTTCGGCAGGCAGGGCCCGTAGGTTGACATCGGCGTTCCTCACCCGGCCGCGTCCGCGGACGGTGCCGCCGACCGCCGACCAGGTCGACGACGCCACGCTCATCGCGTCCGAGCTCGTCGCCAACGCCGTCCGGCACGGGCGTACCGGCTGCCGGTTGCGTCTCCAGGTGGGGCACGGCGGCGAAGTGACCGTCGAGGTCCACGACGACAGTCCGGGCCGGCCCCGGGTCGGCCTGGTGGACAGTGACGCGGAGAGCGGCCGCGGTCTCGCGATGGTCCAGCACCTCGCCCATCGCCTGGAGGTCGTCAGCACGGGCGTCGGCGGCAAGACGGTCCGCGCGGTCCTGGCCGTGTAGCCCGGCCCCGCCCGAACGACTCCGCCCGGCGCCCGTCCGGTAGGGGGTCTTCCGGCCCGGTCGTCCCGGTCCCGGTACCGAACGGAGTCTCCCGGACCCGGGCGTACGACTCTCCGGCGCCCGCCGCGCCGTCCGCCGCCCCCGTCCCCCGTCCGCCCTCCGCCCTCCGCCCTCCGCCCTCCGCCCTCCGGGGATTCGCGCGTCGCGTGTGGCGTGTCGCGCCCACCGGTTCCGGAAGCACACCACTCAGCCGGTCCGCCGGTCCGCCGAGTGGGTGACGCGGGGCGGGCCGCCCTCAGGAGTCGGGCGCCGACGGACCACCCGCATGTAGAGACGTGCCATGCGCTTCTTCCCGGACGCCCCGCGCTCCCGCCACGACAGGCCGCCGACGGGCCTGCGTGCCGTCGCCGGTGCGACGGCGGCAGCGGCCGGCGCCCTGACGGTTCTGCTGCTCATGCTCCCCGGGGGCGAGGACCCCACGCCCCGCGCCCTGTCGGCGGACGAGGCCCGGCGCATGGCACTGGCCCGGTTCCGGGCCTACGAGGCCAGCCCCGCCGAGGTGCGGGTGCGGCTGCCGCCGACGGGGGAGGAGACGGGGACCGTGACCGTGCGCGCCGTGGTCGACCACCGTGCGCGCCGGGCGGTGGGCGCCTGCGAGATGAAGGACGGCGCCCACACGTCACGGGTCCTGCTCTCCTGGGACCCGGACGGCGTCGCCGAGGTCCGGCCGCGGGCTCCGGCGACCGCGGGAGGGCGGGGAACGGGGGCACAGGAAAACCGGACACCGGCACCCGCGCCGGAGGTCGTCACGACCGCCGCGCAGGCCGTCCGCCGGGCACGCGTCCTGGAACCCGGCCGGTGGACCCGTCGTCCCTACTCCACCAGCCCGCTGGACCGTGCCCTGCGTCTGGTGCTGTCCGTGGCCTCCGACCGCCCCGGCGACGCGCGGCGGCTCGCGCGGTCGGGCCCGCTGTGGCTGCGCGAGGAGAAGCTGGACGGCCACGGGTACGGCGTGTTCTCGGGCCCCCGCCCCACGGCTTCGCCCGCCGACACCTCGCCCCTCACCTACTGGATCGACGTCGAGGGCGGCCTCCGCCGCGTCACCGCCCGCGTCACACCCGGCCACTACGCGACGGTCGACTTCGTGGCGGCGAGGGTGCCCACGGGGGTGCCGGGCACACCCTGGGGGAAGACGCCGCGGGAGAAGAAGTGAGACCCGCCGGGCCCGGCGGAACCGGGTGCGGCGGGACGGGCCTCAGGCCGGTTCGGCCCCTGTCAGGTACGGCGGTACGCCTCAGGCCGGTTCGGCCCAGTGGGGCACGGCGGTAGGGGCGGGGGCCGCGGGGCGGCACTCGAAGCCGAGCCGGGTGAGCGCGCGGGCCACCTCGGCCTCGGTGAAGTCCCGGCGGTCCTGCCGGGTGATGACCTCGCCGACCTGCTTGACGGGGTAGGCGTGCGGGCCGACGACCACGGAGGCTCCGGTGGCGGATTCGGGCTCGATGCCCGCCATCGAGTGCTCGACCTCGCTCGGGATGAGGTCGAAGGGGAAACGGGCGATCACACAACGCATGGTGCCTCCGCGGGATGAAGTTCCGTGGCCCGAAAACCGGTTGAGGCGGGCCGGAAAGTGAGCACGGCGGACAGAAGATTTCGCCGGAAATTCAATCCGGTACGAAACCAGTCGCGGGGACGAAACCCGGGGATGAAACAGAAAAGCAGGTGGCCGGGGCCCGCACCTCAGGGTGCAGGTCCCGGCCACCTGTAAGCGTCGGCCGACTCAGAAGTCAGGCGTCAGCGGGTCCCGGACTAGGCGGGGACGATGTTCTCCGCCTGGGGGCCCTTCTGGCCCTGCGTGACGTCGAAGGTCACCTTCTGGCCTTCCTGGAGCTCACGGAAGCCCTGGGTGGCGATGTTCGAGTAGTGGGCGAAGACGTCGGCGCCGCCGCCGTCCTGCTCGATGAAGCCGAAGCCCTTTTCCGCGTTGAACCACTTCACGGTGCCAGTAGCCATGTCAATCTCCTTCGGGGCAAAGCTCGAGGACCCACACTGTGCGGGTCCGCGTCGCCGCGATGTTGCCCCCTCCGGATAAAACCGGAAATTCAGAAGCGACCGACCGGTACGGACCGGAAAGTACGCTCCAAGACTTTGGGAACCACAACTGCAACTGATATCGACACTAGCACGCCGGGGCTCCCGAAGGTCGGCGCACTATCTCACCGCACTCCGGGGAATAAGGAACCACCCCCATGGCCGAGTCATTTTCTATCGCGGCCATGACAGATATTCCGTGACCTCCCACACCGGATCTCCCGCCCCGGAGCTGGGTGGCCCCTCAGGGACGGGCCACCCAGGCCGGACCCCGCCGTACGACGCGTCACCGCGCCGGTCCGCGGCCGCGCGGACGCGCCGGCCGGCTTCCGCCCGGCGTGTCGCGCGCCCTCCCACCCGCCGTCCCGCCCGTCAGGTCCCCCCTCGAGTTGCCGCCCCGCGCGGACCGGTGTGCGCTGGAGACCGTCCCGCGGCCCCCGCGGGACGCACCTCGTACGGGACAGGGCGCACCTCGTACGGGCGGGGGACGGGGAGTGCGACCCGTACGACGCAGGAGGGCGCATGACGAGCGAGCCCGGTTCGGTGTCCGAGACCTTCGCGTTCGCGTGCCGGAACTGCGGGCACACCTGGGAGGCGGCGTTCCAGGTCATGTTCTTCACCGATCCGACCGACGCCGCGGGCCTGCACACGCAGGAGTACGTCGACGAGGACGGCGTCGCGATCAGGTCGCCGCTGGCCGACGCGGTGTGCACGCGGTGCGGAAGCCGCAGGGTGCGGGTGGCGTCGCCGGACACCGTGCGCCGGCCGCGGCCGGCGCACGACCCGGCCGACTGAGGTCCGGCGCGGCCGCTCACCCGGACGGGCCCGGTGCGCTGGTGGCGCGCCGCGCCCGGTGGTGGCGTGGGAGGAGACATCGTGCCCGCCGTCAGGAGGCCCCCGCCGTGAACCGTCCGCCGTACCGTCCCGCCTCCGTCCTCCCCCCGTCCCCCGGCCCCCGGCTGCTGGTCTGCGCCCTGACGGTGGGCGTGCTGTGGTCGGCGGCCGCGTGCTCGAACAGCGGCGGCGCGGACGGGGGCACGGTCCACGGCTCCCCGCTGGCCGAGGTGTCGGCCGGCGCGTCCGCCGGCACGCTCACCGTGGACCAGGCCAGGGCCGCGCTGATCACCAACGCGGACCTGCCGTCGCAGTGGACGGGGACGTCGGGAGCGGCGACCTGGCGGGACGGCCTGCTCAAGAGCAAGGTCGACGCGTCGGGCTTCGGTACGGACAAGAACGCCGCCGCCGACTGCCAGAAGCTGCTCGACGGTCTCTACGCCGAGGAGCTGCTGGGCCCGGCGAAGGGGACCAAGGCCGTCACCGGGTTCGACGACACCGACAACCAGGCCCAGATGCACTACCAGGTCGCGGAGTACGGGGAGACGGAGCTGCACACCCGGCTGGCGTGGGTGGCCACGCTGCCCCAGAAGTGCGCCGCGTTCACGGCCGTCGACGGGCAGGGCGGCCGGCAGAACGTACAGGTCGTCTCGGCGCGGCTGCCCGACGAGGGCGACGCCCGGCAGGGCCTGCAGGTGACCATGAACGGGCAGCTGGACGGCGAGCCCTCGACCCTGACCCTGGACGTCGCCGCCGTGCGGGTCGGCGGCAGCGCCCTCTTCCTCACCAACGGCGGCCTGAACGGCGCCGAGTCGGACTCCACGGCACAGGCCGTCCAGCAGGGGACCCCCCGGCTGCAGCAGGTGCTCGAAGGGAAGACACCCGCCGCCAGCCCGACGAACTGACGCACCGCGGCTCCCCGGCCCCGGGCCGAGCGGGCGGGCGGGACCGGCCGGGCCGGACCCGCGGGTCCGCCGGGCCGGGCGCACGCACCGGTCGGCGGGGCCGATCCGCCGATCCGGGCGTACGGATCTCCGCGGGCGTTATTCCATCCGCTCGACGGCGTCCTTCGCCTCCTTGAGGCCGACGCCCGTGAACTCCCGGTAGGCCTTGATCGCCTGGATCTTCCGGCCGTCCCTCGCCAGTGCGGCCACCTGCTCCAGCTCCGGTTCGCGCTGCTGGATGTCCAAGTGGCCGATGATCAGGTCGAGTTTGCGCTCGACGCGGGCGATCCTGCGGTCGGTGCGGCCCAGTCTGCTCTCCAGCCCCGCGTAGCTCGCGAAGACGATCATGGCGAGGACGAAGAACCCGAGTATTCCCATGCGCCCGATCCTAGGGAAGCGTCCGCGCGTCCACACCGAGACGACGCAAGAGGACCGGCAGCGCCCTCAGGGGGCACGGGGAACCGCGCGACCGGCTTCCCCCACCCACCCGGACCCGCCGAGCGACCGGGTCCGCCGCCGGCGACCGGGGCGTCGCGGTGACCGGGGCGTCGCGGTCCGTCGCCGGACGCCTCGCGCGGCGCACCCGCCCCCCACGACTCGAACACCCGCACGACTTCGGCGAGGGCTGCGCGGGCGTGTTGACCAAATTGATGCAGAGCCCGGCCGACGGCTCCCCGGCCGTCCTCAAGGGCGCCGCGGGCCCCCGCGCCCGTCGGCGGGCGGCTGCGGCGCACAGCCCGGCCTCACCGCGGATCTCCCCGCGGAACACCCGGCCAAGGGCGGAAAGCCGACCCTCCCGGCGCCCCTCCCCGGCGCTGCTGACGGGCTCCGCCCCCGCCTCCGGGAGGGTGCCCGGCCCAAGATCACCGGGGCCGCCGGCGGCCCCTCGGGCAACCGCTCTCCGGCCGAAGAAGGAAATCCGGGGCTTCCGAACGGCCGAACAAAGCCCATACTGGCTACACGATGACGAAACCCTCCGCGCCCCGGCGCCACCTGCCCACCAGCCCCTTCGCTGCCCCGGTCGTCCCCGTGGCCAAGGAATTCAGCCTCGGAGACCGCGTCTCCCACGACCAGTTCGGCCTGGGCACGATCATCGGCGTCGAAGAGGGCATCGCCATGCTCGTCGACTTCGGCTCCCGCCAGGCCCGCATCCTCAGCCCCTACACCCGGATGGACAGGCTCTGACCTGCACGTTGCGCAGTACCCGCACCGCCGTCCCCACCCGCGTCGCTCGCGGCACCCGACCCGACTGACACCACCGGACCCGGCCACCTCACCGCGCGGCTCCCCCATCCGCAGGTTGCCGGGTTTTCGGTGTGCGACGGCCCGGGCGCCGCACCGGCTCCCCGTCCGGAGACACCTTGCCGGGCCCCCGCGGCCCCCCGAACGGCCCACCCCGCTCGCCCCAGGCCCCCGTCCCGCCGAGGGTGAGGACATGGATGCCGCGGGCGAAGAGCTGCCGTTCGAGGATCTGACCGACTTCGAGAACGCGGATCGCGGGTTCATCGCGGCCCTGGTTCCCGGCGTGGTCCGGGACGCCGCGGGGCGGGTGGTCCATGACGCGGACGCCTACGGGTTCCTCGCGGACGACTGCCCGCCGACCGCGCACCCCAGTCTGTGGCGGCAGGCACGCCTCTGCGCGCGACAGGGGCTGTACGAGGTCACCGAGGGTGTCTACCAGGTACGCGGGCTCGACCTGTCGAACATGACCGTCGTCGAGGGCCGCGAGGGCGTCGTCGTGATCGATCCGCTGATCTCGGCGGAGTGCGCCGCCGCCGCGCTCGCCCTCTACCGCGAGCACCGCGGACATCGCCGCGTGACCGGGCTCGTCTACACCCACTCGCACGTCGACCACTTCGGCGGCGCCCGCGGTGTGCTGCCGCACGGCGCGGAGAGCGGGGTGCCGGTGCTCGCGCCCGGCGGTTTCCTGGCGCACGCGGTCAGCGAGAACGTCTTCGCCGGCAACGCGATGCTGCGCCGGGCCGCCTTCATGTACGGCGCCCCGCTGCCCAAGGGGCCGCGCGACCAGATCGGCACCGGGCTCGGCACCACCACCTCCACGGGCACCGTCACGCTCGTCGCCCCGAACGTGGACGTCACCCGGACCGGGCAGGAGGAGACCGTGGACGGCGTGCGGTTCGTCTTCCAGCTCACGCCGGGGACCGAGGCGCCCGCCGAGATGAACTTCCTGCTGCGCGACCAGCGCGCGCTGTGCGTGGCCGAGAACGCCAGTCACACCCTGCACAACGTGCTCACCCTTCGGGGCGCACCGGTCCGCGACGCACGCGTCTGGGCCCGCTACCTCGACGAGACCGTCGACCTGTTCGCCGACACCTACGACGTCGCGTTCGCCTCCCACAACTGGCCGACGTGGGGGCGCGAGAACATCGTCCGGTTCCTCGGCGAGCAGCGGGACCTGTACGCGTACCTGCACGACCAGACCCTGCGCCTGCTCAACGACGGCCTGACCGGCGCGGAGATCGCCGAGCGGCTGCGGCTTCCGCCCGCCCTGGAGAGGTCCTGGCACGCGCGCGGCTACTACGGATCCCTCAGCCACAACGTCAAGGCCGTCTACCAGCGGTACATGGGCTGGTACGACGGGAACCCCGCCCATCTCTGGGAGCATCCGCCCGCCGAACTGGCCTCCCGGTACGTGGAGCTGGCCGGCGGGCCGGCGGAGGCCCTGGTGAAGGCGCGGGCGTACGCGGACAACGGTGACCTCCGTTTCGCCGCGACCCTCCTCAACCACCTGGTCTTCGCCGACCCGGCGGACCGTGCCGCCAAGGAGACCCTCTGCGGTGTCTACGAGCGGCTCGGGCACGGCGCCGAGAACGGCACCTGGCGCAACTACTACCTCACCGCGGCCCTGGAGCTGCGCGGGGTCACCGCCGACACCGACATCGACACCACGGACTCCGAACTCACCTCCGCGCTCACCGTGAGCATGCTCCTCGACTCGCTCGCCGTCCGCATCGACGGTCCGCGCGCCTGGCACGACCACCTGACCCTCGACCTCGTCGTGACGGACGAGCAGCGCCGTCACCGCGTCAACCTCCACCACGGGGCGCTGACGCACCGCGGCATGCCGGTGCACCACGTCCCGAAGCCGCACGCGGGACTGACCCTGACCCTCACCCGGCCGGAACTGCGGGCGGTGCTGGAGGGGCGGGGCCTCGCGGGTGTCGAGACGGACGGCGACCCCGCCCTCCTGGACCGTCTCCTGTCGTACGCCACCGAGCCGGACCGCGCGTTCCCCGTCGTGACGCCCTGACGGCGCCCTGCGGCGCCGTGGCGGCCCTGTGAGGGGCCTCGGGCGGCCTCGGAGGAGTGCGGGTGCGGCGCGGGCGGGCACCGGGTCCCGCCCGCGCACCGGGGGTCAGAGCGGTGGCTGCGCGGGGGCCGGGCCCAGGGTGGTCGTGCCGGGCGCCGTGCGGTGGCCCAGGCCCGTGCGGTAGGCGTCGAGGGCCGCCTCCACCCGGCCGGTGCGGCGCAGGAGGTCCCCGAGCAGACGGCAGAGGTCGGCCAGGTCGCCCGCCGCCCCGGCCCGCTCCAGCAGGCTCAGCGCCCGGACGTAGTGCTCCTCGGCGGTCTCGGTGTCCCGGGCGTCCTCGGCGATGATGCCGAGGAGCCGGTGCGCGCCCGCCGAGTGCACGGCGCCGCGCTCGGGGCTGAGGTCGCCGAGCACCTCGTGGAGGAGGACGGCGGCCTCGTCCGACTTGCCGCGCCGGTGCAGCACGTCCGCGAGCTCCACGTTGACCTGGCTGGTGTAGAGGGCCGCGCGCTTGGCCGAGAGCATGGCCTGCGCCTCGCGCAACTCGCTCTCCGCGCGCTCCAGTTCGCCGTTCTGCGCGTAGAGGTATCCGCGCATCCAGTGGCAGTTGGCGAGCTCCGTGCGGATCTGGAGCTGACGGTAGAGCTCGGCGGCCTTGGCGAGGGAGGCGTCGGCCTCCGCGATCCGGCCCTCGGCGATCATGGTGCGGGCCACCGAGCGGTGCATCCGGGCGACCAGCGCGGGCTCGCCGACCTGCGGGGCGAGGGCGAGCGCGAACTCCGCGGCCTGGGCGGCGCGGGCGTGCGCGCCCATGTCCATGTAGGGCGCGATGACGCCGGTGTAGAGCAGCAGCAGGGCATCCGGGTCGTGCATCCCGGTCCGGTTCAGTTCGTCCAGCGTGGACTCGAACAGATAGCAGGCGTACCGGAGTTCACCGGCGAGGTAGTGGGAGACGGCACGGCCGCGCAGGGCGGGCACCCGCTGCGGCAGCGGGGCGTCGCCGAGGCGCCGCTCCGACGCCTCGAACCGCTCGCGGGCGGTCTCCAGGTCCCCGTTCTCCAGGGCGCACTCGCCGAGCCCGAGCAGGGCGGCGGCCTGCTCGGCGACGAGTCCGTGGGTGTCCGCCTCCGCGAGGAGCACCGTGTACTGCTCCGCCGCGACCTCGGCCTCACCGGTGGCCAGGGTGCGCTGCGCGTCGGTCAGCCGCAGCCGCAGATCGGTGGCCAGGTGGGCGGGCCGGCCGGTCGCCAGCTCCTCGTACGCCACGCCGAGCCGCTCGGCTATGTGCCGCAGCGCGGGTTCGGAGGCGCGTACCCGCCCCGCCTCCAGTGTCGAGATGTAGGCGGGCGTGTACGCCGGTTCCGCCAATTGCCGTTGTGTCAGCCCGCGTTCCGTACGCAGCTGCTGGACCCTGCGCCCGATGACCTCCGGGCCGTCACGCTCCGCCATGGATTAAGCATGCCATTAAGTCCACTTAACCCGAGACGGCTTTTGACTAATGTCCAACTCCCCTTGCGCCCCTTGCCCTTTGGTGCTCCGAACCCCTACGTTAAGCGCCGGGTTAAGCCTGCTTAATACGCCGCTGTTGTTGCGAGGTCGCCGTGCTCCGACGTATTTCCGCGCGCTACTTCCGAGTGCTCGGTGCGGCCGTGATCGCCGTGGCCGCCCTGGTGCTGGCGGCGAACGCGGGCCCGGCCAGGGCCGACGGCTCCGCCCCGGCCCTCCACCAACAGGGCTCCGGACACGCGGGGACCGCGTACGACGGCGCCTTCGCACGACCGTAGCGGCCGCGGCGGCCGGCCACGACCCGCGGCACACCCCCGTCGCCCACGGATGTGGACGCACGGCGGACGGCCTCCCGCGTCGGCGGCACCCCCGCCGGCGCCCCCGCGGGACCCGCCCGTCCGGACACCGCGTCCTCCCCCGCGGCGGACGGCGCGAACGGCCGTCGGCGGAAATCCCCCCGTTCCGCCGGCGGCCTCTACCCTGACCCGGTGAACTCCACTGCCGCACGTACCGCGCTGGACCTCACCGCCGACCTCCCGGTCCCCGCCCTGGAGGACCTCTACCGGGACCTGCACCGGCACCCGGAGCTGTCGGCACGGGAGCACCGGACGGCCGCCGCCCTCGCCGACCGCTTCCGCACCGCCGGGTTCGACACCGTCACGGGCATCGGCGGCACCGGGGTCGTCGGGGTCCTGCGCAACGGGCCGGGCCCGACCGTCCTGCTCCGCGCCGACATGGACGCCCTGCCGGTCCAGGAGGAGACCGGGCTGCCGTACGCCTCCCTGACGCCCGGCGTGATGCACGCCTGCGGACACGATCTGCACGTCACCTGGCTGGCGGGCGCGGCCGGGGCGCTCGCCGCCGGCCGCGACACCTGGTCGGGCACGCTGCTGGTGCTCGGGCAGCCCGCCGAGGAGACCGGCGAGGGCGCGGCCGCGATGATCGAGGACCACGTGTACGAGCGGTTCCCGCCGCCGGACGTGCTGCTCGCCCAGCACGCGGCGCCCGGTCCGGCGGGGCTCTACGCCCACCGGCCCGGACTCATCATGTCCGCCTCGACCGACGTGGACATCGTCGTGCACGGGCGGGGCGGGCACGGCTCGCGCCCGGAGTCGGCCGTGGACCCGGTCGTCACCGCCGCGTACCTGGTGACCCGGCTGCAGACCGTCGTCAGCCGGGAGGTCGCGGCGCGCGACCAGGCCGTCCTGACCGTGGGCCGGATCGAGGCCGGCACCCGCCACAACATCATCCCCGCCGAGGCGCGGATCGCCCTCAACCTCCGGACCCAGTCCGACGAGGTGCGCGCACGCATGATCACGGCGATCCGGCGGATCGCGGCGGGCGAGTGCCTGGCCGCCGGCTGCCCGCGCGAGCCCGACGTCACCGTGGGCAACAGCTTCCCCGTGACCGTCAACGACCCCGACACCGACCGGCGGATCGCCGCGGTGCACGGTGAGGTCTTCGGCACCGGGACGATCCTCGACCCCGGCCCGGCGATGGGCAGCGAGGACTTCCCGAGGCTCGCGGACGGACGGATCCCGTACTCCTACTGGTTCGTGACGAGCACCCCGGCGGAGGTCTGGGACGCCGCTCCCGGCGACGACCTGATGGAGAAGTTCGCGGCCGTGCCCAGCAACCACAGCCCGCACTTCGCGCCCGACCCGAGCACCCTCGCGCCGGGCGTACGGACGCTGGTGTCGGGGGCGCTCGCCTGCCTCAACGGTCCGGAAGGACCCGCCTGAGCGCCCTGTCGAGTACGGCGGCCAGTTCCGCGTCGCCCGGCGGGTCCTCGCCGAACAGCTTGCCCAGTTCGGTGGCGAAGGTCTGCGTGAAGGCCCCGTAGAGCGGAGTGCGGGGACGCTGCACGGCGCGTCGCAGCGCGGGCAGCAGGATGGTGCGCGCGTACCGGGGACGGCCCTGATCGTCGCGCGGCATGCGGTCGGCGCTCTCCGCGGTCGGCGACGCCGACGGAGAGGCGGGGGAGGCGCCGGGTGCGGCGGCCGTGCCGCAGGTCACCCCGTCGTCCTGGTAGGCGGACTCCCGGGTGGCCGCGAACCCCGCGTCGAGCAGGCAGCGTTCACTCCGTTCGCCGGTGAGGAAGCGGATCAGTTCCTTCGCCTTCGCGGCCCGCCGCGGCGACTGCGTGGTCACCGCGAGGTTCTGGCCGCCCAGCACCGCACGGCCCGGCAGCGGGGCCACGCCGACCTGCGCCTCGCCGAGCGACTGGTGCAGGGTGCGGTACGCGTACGGCCAGTGGCGCAGGAACGCCGTACGGCCGTCGGCGAAGTCGGTGAGCGACTCGGTCTCGTCGGAGCGGGACGCGTCGCCCAGTGTGTACGCGGGCTGGGCACGGGCGCGCAGTTCCGCCACCCCCTCGGTCAGCTCCGCCACGGTCGCGGTGTAGCGGCCCCGGTCGTCGGTGAGGGCGACACCGTCGGCGGCGGACAGGAACGCCTCGACGCCGTTGACCGTACGGCCCTCGTAGGGACCCAGCTGCGTGGTCCAGCCCTTCTCGTAGTCCGGCGGCCGCCGCGCGCCCGGTGCCTCGACGGCGTCGGTGAGCTCCCGCAGCCGCTGCCAGCCGACCCCCCGGCTCAGGTCGGTGTCCCGGATGTGGGCCTGCTCCAGGTAGTCGCGACGGTAGTAGAGCAGGCCGACGTCGCTGTTGAACGGCACGGCGAAGACCTTCCCGTCCCAACGGGCCGTGTCCGCCACCGACTTGATCATGTCGCCGTCGAGCATGTCCGCGCGCAGCGGGCTGATCAGGTGCGCGGCGGCGAACTCCGGCACCCAGGTCACGTCGAGGTTGACGACGTCGTACTCCGCGCCGCGCGACTGCAGCGCGCCCAGGAGCTGGCTGCGCTGTTCGTCGGCGGAGCCGGGGAGTTCGACCAGCCGGGCGTGGACCCCGGTGCGCTCCTTGTCCTGCCGGGCGTTCCACGCGTCGATCAGCTGCTGCCGGACGCCGCCCTTGCCCGTCACGTCCCGCCCGCTGGCCACGATGATGTCCCCGGGGCCGCCCGGGGAGACGGGTGCGCCGGAGGGCGTGGGTCCGCCGCCGGTGCACGCGGCGGTCAGCAGGAGCACCAGGGCGGTCGCGCACCCGTGGACCCGCCGGGCCGCCGCGCTTCCGTGCACCCGTCGTCCCGTCACTCGTCCCCCGTTCCCGTGCGCGCTACCTCGTTCCGCAGGTCGGCCACGAGATCGCCCGTGGTGTCGAGGCAACGGCCGCCGCTCTCCTCGGAGATCCGCCGGCCGGGACCGTCCTTGGCGCAGCCGCCGCTGTCCAGGGCCGCCATGACCACCGGAACCCCCTTGTCGTGGAGCCGTCCGAGCAGTTCGCCGAGGTGACCGTGCGCGGTCAGGCGGTCGTTGTCCTCGTCGTCCGTGAGGAGGACGATCAGCTCGGGACGGCTGTCGTCCCTGCCCTTGCGGGCCATGGTGTCTGCCGCGGCCCCGAGCGCGGCGTACGGATCGGCCTCCGCGTCCTGGACGACGGCCTCGCGGTCGACCGTGCGCTCGGCGTCCTGCCGCGCGTGCGGGCCGAACGTAAGGATCTCGTCGTAGGGGCGGCCGCCCGGCGAGGCGACGGACCACACCCCGTACTCGTCCCGGTCGCCGAGCCCGGCGAACGACTGCTTCAGGATGCCGGGGGCGCCGCCCGGCCCCTGCCAGAGGTCGGCCATGGACCCGGAACTGTCCAGCAGGAACAGCACCCGGCCCGGCCCGTTGGCGTTGCGGTACCGCTTCAGGGCCGTCTCCATCGCGTCGGCGCCCGCCGCCCCGGGAGCCGCTCCGGGGTCGGCGATCAGCCCGGAGTCCGGGACCCGCGAGGAGAGCAGGGCATGGGCCCCGGACGGGGAACGGAATCCCTCCTCGCCGAAGACCGCGAGCCCTCCGCCGTGTCCCTTCCCGTCACCGCTCCCGCCGCCCGGCTCCGTGAGCCACTCGCGGAAGGACCGGACCGCGTCGTCCCGCGCCGCGCCGTCGGCGTCGCCGTCCTTCCACCGGACCCGTACGAAGAGCGGCGTGAGGGCCGGCACGTCGTCGGGGTACTCGGCCATCCGCAGCGTGCGCGTCGTCCGGTCGCAGCCGACACCGCTCACCATCAGGAACTCCGGCACCAGAGCCGCCGTCCCCCGGTCGGTGTCCGCGTCGTCGGGCAGCGCGCAGAGCAGGTCACCGGCGGTGGGAGAGACCGGCCCGGTCTGCTCCACGCCCTTCTCGGCCCGGCTCACGTCGGGCGTCCCGGTGCCGTACAGGCCGACCGTCGCCAGCAGCGCGGAGTCCGTGTACGCCGGGTCCGCGCGCCGTACCTCGGCACTGCCGTCCCGCCGCGTCAGTTTCCGCCGCAGACCCGCGAGCGAGTCGCCGGTGCGGTCGGCCACCGATGCCTCGGCGATCTCCTGCGGCACGGACAGCACCACCGGCGAGTACGCGAAGGGCGCGGCGTCCGGCTCCAGCGACACATAGCTGCGCCGGAGCCCGGTGGGACGCGCCCGGGCGGCCGTCGCCGCGGTGCCCGGTATCCAGATGTCGGGCTGGGGCCCGATGTCGCGCTGCGGGTCGAGCTCGTCGTCGACCGGCCGCTGCCAGGGGTCCGACTGGTCGCGCAGGCCCGCCACGACGGCCGCCGAACCGGCGGCGTACACGGTGATCCCGCTGCGCCGGCAGCCGTCGCCGGTGGTGTTCGTCTCCGAGGTGAGGTAGGTGTCGGCCGCCTTGCGGACGGCCGGCTCCAGGTCGGGGTCGGTGAGCAGGCGCAGTTCCAGCGGCGGGGCACAGGGCGCCCCGCCGGACGCGCCGTGGCCGAGGACCAGGTAGCCGGCGAGGCCCAGGACGGCGGCGGCCAGAACGGCGAGGGCCAGGACGGCGACGGCGGTGCGGCGGGAACGGCGCCACCCCGGGCGCCACCGCCCCGTCTGGCGGGGCGGGCGCGGACCGCCCCGGTCCCGGACGCGGTGGAGCGCCACCCGGACCGAACGGACGCGGGTCCGCGCGGCGCGGGCCGCCGCGTCGAGCAGGGCGCCGGGCCGGAGCGGGGCCGCGTCGTCCGGCCCGCGGCGGACCGGCCCGCGGCGGACCGATCCGCCGGCCGCGCCGCCGGGCAGCGGGCCCCCTTCGGCCCCGGCGGGCGCGGTGGCCCCGGGGCGGACCGCCAGCAGCACGTCCACCGCCGGGTTCTCCGTGCGGCACTGCGGCTCCCAGGGCTCTCCGCGCTCGGTGCGGTGATGGGCGGACATGTACACCCGGAGGGCCTCCGCCAGGGCCAGGAAGGGAATCTCGTCACCCTCCCCCTCCACGCCCTCCGTCAGCAGATCCACCAGCCGGGCCGTGAAGGGCGTGGGGGTGCCGCCGGCCCCCGCGTCGATGCGGTGGTTGGCCTGCACGCCCATGAGCACGGAGACGCGCCGTCTGAGGTCGGGGCGCTCCACCGCCTCCCACACGCGGGCCGCGTTGCCCGCGTTGCAACAGTCGAGGACGACGACGATCCGCTCCGCCGCGCTGTCGGCGAGGATCCTCAGCACGTTGGTGAAGGGGGCGGCCCCCTCGAACCCGGCCGTCCCGCCCCGGACGACCTCCGCGTCACGCATCTGCAGCCACAGCTCGTCGCCCGCGCTGGGCACGGCGCCGTGTCCGGCGAAGTAGAGCAGGAGCAGTCCCTCGGCGTCGTCGACGGCCGCCCGCAGCGCCTTGCGGAACTCCCCCAGCGCCGGGGAGCGCGCCACGGTGACCCCGCCCGGCCCGAGCACTCCGCCCCGCTCCAGCGCGGCGGCGAGCAGCGACAGGTTGTGGGCGACGGCGGGCAGCGGGCTCGGGACGCCGTGGCGGTGCTCCGGTCGCGTGAACTCGTACTCCGACACCCCGACCAGCAGGGCCCGGTTCACTCGTCCGCGCGGGTCGAAGCGGTCCACCCGACTACCTCTCGTCGGGGTCCACGGGATCGACACGGGCTTCGGGCGGATCACCGTTCTCCACGGAGCCGCGGTTGTCCCGCCAGGCCAGGACGGCGCTCTTCACCTGGGCGAGCAGTTCCTTGAACAGGGTCTCGGCGCCCGCGCCGATCAGGACCAGCACGATGTCCGTGCCGACGCCCATGGGCGTGCCCTGCGCGTCGGTCCCGGCGCGCTCCTCGATCCTGAGATCGCCCCGCCCAACCAATTCCTCCAGCGGCTTCTCCCGCTCCAGCCACTTCTTCAGTGCGCCGACGTCGCTCTCGCTCGCCGTCCCGTCCAGACGCACACGGACGGCCCGGGTCGCCACACCCTCCCCCTCAGCAGTCATGACTCACCATCATGGCACCGGAGTTGACGTCCGGGGAGGCTCTCGACCATCACCGGCACGCGATCCGCACGGGTCGTACCCACCGCTGCTTCCGTCCAGGGGCCCGTGGGCGGAGGCGGGCCGTCAGACCTGCGCCTCCAGCCGGCTGAGTTCGCGCTGCACATGGTCCAGCGCGCCCTGCCGGCGCCCGGGCACGCGCAGCCGCAACCCGGCCAGGGCGAGCCCCAGTTCACGGGCGCGCAGCGGGTCCTCGACGCGGCCCCACTGATGGTGGGCCCGGTCCACGGCCGACTCCACGGCCGGGGCGTCGGCGGCCTGTCCCGCGTCCAGGCGCACGGTCGCCACCGCCAGCCAGACCCGGCAGCTGCCGGCCGCGTCCCCGGCCAGCATCGCCAGGTCGGCACGGACCTCCGCCCAGTGCAGGGCCTCCTCGGATGCGGCGCCCCAGGCGCGGACCGCCTCCTGTTCCCGGCGCCCGGCCAGTGCCGCCGCCTCGTCGTGCCGGCCCGCCTGCGCGGCGGCGGTGATCGCGGCGTGCGGGTCCGGTGCCGCGGGCACCCGGGCGTCCACCGCCAGCACGATCCCCGGCCGCCCGCCGTTCCCTTCGGCGCGGGCCAGCGCCTGTTCGTGCAGGAGCGGCAGCGCGGGGCGATGGCCGCTGCGCAGCAGGGTGGCGACGGCCTTCATGTACGCCGGGGACGCCACCGTGCGCCGGGGCGGCGGCGGGGCCACGCGGCCGTACAGTCCGACGCCCGGCCCCACGGCCAGGGTGCCGGTGGCGAGGTGGTCCCAGCTCTCCGCGTCGGCGTGCAGGTCGGCCAGGACCGTCGTGGTGCCGGGCGGGCGCAGCCGGAGTTCCTCGGCGATCCAGTGCCAGGGGAAGGCCGTGTAGCGGACGGTCGCCGGGGTGGTGCGGGCCAGTGCGAGGTGGGGGAGGCGCTGACGGCGGTCCAGCTGGAGCTGGCCGGTCACGAACAGGGTCAGCGGGCCGGGGGCGGCGGCCGCGGCCCGCAGCCGGGTCAGGACGGCCTGGGGTTCCAGGGGGTCGGCCAGTTCGACGACGTTCGCCGTCTCCGTGCCGGACAGCACCGCGGGGGAGACGGCCGCGAGCACGGGGAGCACGGACGCCGCGTCCACCAGACACCCCTTGCCGACCGGCGAGGCCGCGAGGAGCAGCACGGTTCCGGGCATGGTTCCCTCCCCATCGATCACGTACGCCAGCACCGTAACCTCTGCGCCTGCAAAGGGGGGACGACAGACGTGCAAACGCCCTCCTATGGCCGGCTTCCGGCGCCGCCCCCGCCGTCGGCGCTCCCGCCGCCCCTCCACCCCCTGCCGCCCGTGCCTCGGCCGCCCGTGCCTCGGCCGCTCCGGCCAACGCCCCGGCGCCGGCCGCCGATGCCCCCGATGCCGCCGCCCGTGGTGGCCCCGCCGGGCCGCCGTCGTACCGCGAAGATCGTCGTGTCGTCGGAGAGGTGCCCCCCGCAGTGCCGCAGGGTGCCGTCGCGGACGAGTTCGACGAGGCGTTCCGGGTCGGCGGTCGCCGGGTCGGCCGCGAGGGCGCCGGCCACCCGGTCGCGCAGCGGGAAGAAGACTCCGTCGGCGTCACGGGCCTCGGTCACGCCGTCCGTGACCAGCAGCAGGGTCTCGCCGGGGGCCAGCACCGCCGTCAGGACGAGGGGCCGGTCGTCGGTCAGGGCCGCGAGGCCCAGGGGCAGGCCGTGGCCCGGCGGCAGGTCGCGGACGCCGTCGGGGGCGACCACCAGCGGCGGTTCGTGGCCGAAGTTGACGAACTCCACGGTGTCCCGGTCGTCCTGGGGGAAGCCGACCAGGATGCCGGTGGCGAAACGGTCCCGGTCGTCACGGCCGAGCGCCGCCCGGTAGCGCACGTGCCGGAGCATGCGCACCTCCAGCCGGTCGGCGACGGTGTCGAGGGCGGGCTCGTGGAAGGCCGCCTCGCGGAACGTGCCGAGCAGCGCGGCCGCCGCCTCCACCGCCCCGAGTCCCTTGCCCTGGACGTCGCCGAGCAGCAGCCGGGTGCCGCGGGGGCCGGGCTGGATGTCGTAGAAGTCGCCGCCGACCCTGGCCTCGCTGTCGGCGGCCAGGTACACGGCCGCGTGGTCGAGGCCGCCCCAGCCGGCCGGCATCGGGCGCAGCACGGTGCGCCGGGTGGTCTCGACGACGTCCAGCATGTGCAGCATGCGCCGCTCGCCGCGGACCCGGACCCCACAGGCCAGGATCGCGAGGAGGCTGCCCAGGGCGACGAGGATGAAGTCGGCCAGCCCCGTCCGGTACTGGTACGACCAGGACCGGTCCACCGCGAAGTAGGTGAGCATCGAGAGGCAGGCGAAGGCCGCCGTGCCCCACACTCCGCACAGCGCCGCCGCGATGCCCGGGACGAGCACGATCCACGAGATCATCCGGAACGCGCCCGAGGTGTTCCAGTCGGCCGCCGCGATCCCGCCGAGCAGCAGCGCGGGCGGCACCCAGGCGACGCTGCGGCCGCGCGCTCTCAGGAGTTTCTGCCGCTGGACGGGGTCGTCCCGCCCGGCCGGGAGCGGCAGCGGGCCGGGCATGAGTCGCCGGTCGCCCACCTCGCCGTACCGCCTGTCCTTGTCGGCGCGCGGCGGATGTCAGTACGCCACCGACATCCGGCCACGCGGGTGGGTGGGCGTCTCCAGCTCGTCGACGAAGGCGACGGCGTAGTCCTCGGCGCTGATCCGGCTGTTGCCGTGGTCGTCGGTGAGCAGCCGGTCGCCGTCGGTCCGGAACCGGCCCGTGCGCCGGCCGGGGCCGATGTCCGCGGCGGGCGAGACGTAGGTCCAGTCGAGGTCGTCGACGGTGCGGTAGTAGGTGAGGGCCTCGCGGTGGGCGAGCGCCTCGGCGAGCACGGGCTCGGGGAAACCCGGCTGGTCCGCGAGTTCCTGTCCGGGCGCGACCTCCAGGCTGCCCGCGCCGCCGACGACCACGAGCCGGGCGACGCCCGCCGCGCGGGTGCCGTCCACGAGCGCCCGGTTGAGGGTGAGGAAGGGACCCGTGAGGTCCGGCCCGTCCCTCGGCGGCACGCACGCCGAGGCGACCGCGTCGGCGCCCGCGGCCAGTTCGGCCACTTTGGCGTCGTCGGCCGCGTCCGCGGCGGTGGCGGTGACCCCGGGGACCGGGGACCGCCCGGACCTGCTGACCGCCAGGACCTGATGACCGCGCTCCGCCGCCTCCGTGGCGATCCGGCTGCCGACCATGCCGGTGGCGCCGAAGAGTACGAGCTTCATGGGAGTCAGCGAAACACGCGCCCGAAGCCCCCGCATCCCGACTTGCCAGCCGTCCGGGCGAGGTGTGCCCTGGAAGGCAGGGGCGAGGAGAGAGGAGTCCTCCCATGGCTCACGCGGCACCTTCCTCATCGGCGCCCGGGACACGGCACACGGCACGGGCGCCACAGCCGTCGGACGTCTTCGACGCGCGCATCCACGCCGTCGCGCTGTGGGCGGTACCCGTGCTCGGCGGGCTCGTCTACGGGTTCTGGGCGGCGGCCATCAACCGCGGTGGCGGGCCCATCACGGGCTGGAACATCCTGTTCGGATTCGTGTGCGCGATCGTGTTCGCCGTGGCCTGCGTCGGTGTCCTGCTGGTGGCTCCGCTGCTGCGGCGCGAACTGCACGCGGTGCTCTGGGCCGTCTTCGCCGGCCTCGCCTTCGGCTTCATCTACAGCCAGGCCGACCACAGTGTCTGGCGGTCCACGATGATGTCGCTGGGGGTCGCCTTCGGCGTGTTCGTCGTGAACTTCTACCGCTACTACACCCACGAGGACGCGGCCGGTCACCAGCTGGGCTGACGCCCCTCCCGCGCCGTCCGCGGCGCACGGCACCCGGCCCGTACGACACACGAGACCCCGGCCCGCATGTGGTGCACGAGATCCCGGCGGCCGCCGGGGTCTCGTGCACCTCCCTCACTCACCTACCTCCTGGGACGCCGGCCCCAGGAGCCGCGGGGCGTGATGGTCACGCCGGTTCTTCCAGGTTCGCCGGTTCTTCCAGGTTCCAGGAAACACCCGTTCGGGTGAGCCCTCCACCGGAGCGGACGGAACCCCGGGACGCCCGGGGGTTCCCCGGGGGGGGGGCACGGGCCCCGGCCCCCGTTCGGCTTGTCACGTGCGCCCATCTGCAGTCACACCGCTCGCGCCCGGGCTCGCCGGGGCTTTGCCTGAGAGGGTGTCCCCCCGTGCCCGGAGCGTCCTGTCGGCCGTTCTGATCGTCCTCGCGTGCCTGCTCGCGCCGCTCGGCGCGCTGTCGGGCTGGGCGATGTACGGCATCGGCGACAGCGGGCGCTACGAGGCCACGGTGGCGCCGCTCGCCTCGGACTCGGACGTGCGGGAGGCGATCGCCTCGGCGGTCACGGACGGCATCCTGCGCGAGGTCCACGTGGGCGCACCGCTCCAGAAGCCGGTGAACCACTTCGTGCGGGACGCGGTGCGCTCCTTCACCCACACCCCGGCGTTCCGCGCGGCGTGGCAGGCGGCGAACCGGGCCGCGCACGACGCCGTGATGCGGGCGCTGCACAGCGACCGCGAGGAGGCCGTGACCATCGACCTCGCGCCGGTCGCGCAGCGGGTCAAGAGCCAGCTGACGGTCGAGCACATGCCGTTGGCCAACCGGATCCCCGTCGAGCACACCGAGATCACGGTGCTGCCGTCCGAGGACCTGAACCAGCTCCGGAAAGGGTTCCACGTGCTTGAATTCGCCGGCTTCTGGCTGCCGGCCGCGGCAGCCGTCCTCGCCGTGACGGGCATCCTGGTCGCGGTGTGCCGCAGACGGGCGGTGCTGGCCACCGGGCTCGGGACCGCGCTGGGCGCCGCGCTGCTCGGCGTGGCGATCGCCGTGGGCCGCCGGCTGACCCTCGCCGACCTGCCGGCCGACGTGTCCCCGAGCGCGGCGGGCGCGGTCTACGACGCCCTCACCGGCACCCTCCGCCTCGTCTCCTGGCTGCTGCTCGGCCTGGGGGTCGCGGTGGCCTCGGCCGCGCTGCTCACGGCCGCGTACGGGCGACGCCGGCGAGCGTCCGCAGCGCCCGCGCAAGCTCCGGCGGACCAGCCGACGCAAGTCCGAGCCTGACCGCGTCGGGCACGCCGCTCCCGGCCGCGAACGCGGAGCCCGGGGTGACGGCGATCCCGTGCGCCGCTGCCGCCGCCGTGAAGGTGTCGGCGCGCCACGGCGGGGGCAGCTCCCACCAGGCGAAGTACGAGTGCGGGTCGGCCCGTACGGAGAACCCGGCGAGATGCCGGGCGACGAGCCGCTGCCGGGCCGCCGCGTCGGCGCGCTTGGCGGTGACCAGCCGCCCCACCGTCCCGTCGGCGATCCAGCGGACCGCGGCCTCCAGCGCGAAGCGCCCCGCCGTCCACGCCCCGGAGCGAAGGGCCTCCCCGACGGCCTCGACCCGCTCCGGCGGGACCACGAGCACGCCCACCGTCAGTCCGGGCGCGACGCGCTTGGAGAGCCCGTCGACGACATGGGTGCGCTCCGGGGCGTACGCGGCCAGGGGCGCCGGGCCCCGCCGGCCGTCCTGGAGGAAGGACCAGATCCGGTCCTCGACGAGGGGGAGGTCCGCGTCCCTGGCGGCGGCGGCCAGCTCCCTGCGGCGGGTGTCGCCCGCCGTCGCCGACGTCGGGTTGTGCAGGGTCGGCTGGACGTACACGGCGGCGAGCGGCGCCGAGCGGTGCGCCGCGGTGACCGCCTCCGGACGCAGCCCCTGTTCGTCCGTCGCCAGCGGGACCGGCGTGATGCCCAGCCGTGTCGCGATCTCCTTGACCAGCGGATACGTCAGTGACTCGACACCGACGCGGCCGCCCGGCCGGACGAGGGAGGCGAGTGCGGCGGCGACGGCCTGGCGCGCGTTGCCCGCGAACGCCAGCCGGTCCGGGGCGGGCCGCCAGCCCGGGGTGGCGAGCAGGGCGGCGAAGGCCTCGCGGGCCGCGGGCGTGCCGGTGGCGGGCGCCGTGCGCAGCGCGTCCGTGAGCAGGTCCGGGCGCGCCAGCGTGGCGAGGGCGGGAGCGAGCAGCTCCGACTGCCCCGGGACGACCGGGTAGTTCAGCTCCATGTTGACGACAGCGCCGGACGGGGAGCCGAACGGGCCCGGTCCGCCCGGGAGTTCCGGGGGCGGTTCGGCGAGGGCGCGGCCCGAGGGGACCGGGGCCGCCCGGACGAACGTGCCGCGGCCGACCTCGCCGACCACCAGCCCGCGCCGCACCAGTTCGGCGTAGACACGTCCGGCGGTCGACCCGGCGATACCGCGCCGCCGCGCGAACACCCTCTGCGGAGGCAGCTGTTCACCGGACCTGAGCCGCCCGGCGGCGATGTCCTCGGCCAGCCGGTCGGCGATGCGCCGGTAGTCCTCCACGCGACACCTCCTCACATTGCACCGAGAGCAAAGATTTTATTGCACCGAGCAGTTGGCCGGTCCTAGGGTCGGCACATGGCACCCTTCCTCGCATACGAGGACAAAGGGGATGTCGCCGCGTCGGCGCTACCCCTCGTCCTGATCCACGGCCACCCCTTCGACCGCACCATGTGGGCTCCCCAGATCGCCGCCTTCTCGGCCGGCCGCCGGGTGATCGCACCCGATCTGCGCGGCTACGGCGCCTCGCCGGTGGTCCCGGGCGTCACCCTCCTGTCCGCCTTCGCCGAGGACGTCGTGGCACTCCTCGACGACCTCGGCGTCACCACGTGCGTCCTCGCCGGGCTCTCCATGGGCGGCCAGATCGCCATGGAGTGCTACCGGCTGTTCCCGGAGCGGATCCGCGCGCTGGTGCTGGCCGACACCTTCCCGGCGGCGGAGACTCCGAAGGGCCGGCGGTCCCGGGCCGCGACGGCGGACCGGCTGCTGCGCGAGGGCATGGCGGGATACGCCGACGAGGTGCTGCACCGGATGGTCGCCCCGTACGCCGACGCGCGCGTCGCGGACCGGGTGCACCGGATGATGACCGGCACGCCGGCCGAGGGCGCCGCGGCGGCCCTGCGCGGGCGGGCGCTCCGCCCCGACTACCGTGACCTGCTGACCCGGGTCGGCGTCCCGGCACTCGTCGTGGTCGGCGCGGACGACACGTTCACCCCGGTCCACGACGCGGAGGCGATGCACGCGGCACTGCCCGATTCCACGCTGCGCGTGATCGCCTCGGCCGCCCACCTGCCGAACCTGGAACGCCCCGAGGAGTTCAACGAGGCACTGGCCGCCTTCCTCGCCCGCCTCGACGCCTCCACCCCGGTCCCCTCCGGGGCACAGGGGACATGACACCCGCGCACCGGCCGCCCTCCGGCCCGCACGGCCCTCCGGTCTCGCCGCCCGCCGGCCCGTACCCGTCCGCGCGGGCGCCCGGCCGCGGGCCCGCGGACCTGGGGGGCGGGTCCGGGGACGGCTCCGTGAAACGGTCATAATGGGCTCATGCCCCGCCAGTTGCCCAGTGTGCTCACCCCGCCCGACTGGCTGGCCAGGAACCTCCGCCCGCAGCACGACCCCGTCTCCCGCGCGGCCGTCGTCCGCGCCGCGGTGGCGATGTCCCTGCCGCTGGCGATCGGACTGGCCGTGGGCCGGCCCGAATACGGCGCGCTCGCCTCCATGGGCGCCCTGTCCGGCGTCATCGGTGACACCGCCGACGCGTACCGCATGCGCATCCTCACCATCGCCGTCCCGCAGCTCTTCGGCGCGGCCGGCGTCACCGTCGGCGCGGTCGCCTTCGGCCACGGCTGGACCACCGTCGTCGCGGTCACCGCCGTCGCCCTCGTCTCCGGGATGTTGTCGACGATCGGCGCCGTCGCCTCCGTGTCCGGACTGCTGCTCCTCCTCAACTGCGTGATCGGCGCCGGACTCCCGCTGCCGGGCGCGTGGTGGCTCGCGCCCCTCCTGATGTCCGGCGGCGGCCTGCTGGTCCTCGCGCTCGCCCTGCTCGCGTGGCCGCTGCGCTCGGGAGTGCCCGAACGGATCGCCGTCGCGCAGGCCTACCGGGCGGCCGCCGACCTGCTCGCCGCGAGCGGCACCGACGCGTACGACGACCGCCGCCACGCCGTCACCCGGTCCCTGAACCAGGCCTACGACCTCGTCCTCGCCCGGCGCGCCCGCCACCACGGCCGCAACCCGGACCTCGCCCGGCTGCTGGCCCAGCTGAACGCCGTCACCCCCGTCGTGGAGAGCGCCCCGGCCGCCCACCAGTACGGCCGGCAGCACCGCGAGCCGCTGCCCCCCGAGGTGCCCGCGGCCGTACGCCGCCTCGCGGACGCCGTCGAGGCCGGGGACACCGGCCCGGCCGACCTCCGGCTCCCCGTCCCGACCCACGAGACCGCGCGCGCCGTCGACCACGCGCTCGCCCACGCCGCCGGCGTCGTCACCGGCCGGGGCGCCGACACCCGCGGCGCCGACGACCCGGTCGGCAGGCCGGCCGGCCTCGGCGTCCGCGCCGCGCGCTCCGCCCGCGACGTCCTGCTGTCCGCCGGGTCCTGGCGCTACGGACTGCGGCTCGCCGTCTGCATCGGCCTCGCGCAAGCCCTGGTCTCCCTCGTGCCGGTGGCCCGCTCGTACTGGGTCGCCCTCACCATCACCTTCGTGATGAAGCCCGACTTCGGATCGGTCTTCTCCCGCGCGCTGATGCGCGCGCTCGGAACGGTGGCGGGACTCCTCGTCGCGGCCGTCGTGCTCGCCGCCGTGCCGCTCGGCCGGTGGGACGTGGCGGCCATATTCGTCCTCGCGCCCCTCATCCCGGTCCTCGGCGCACGCGGCTACGGCCACCAGACCGCCGCCGTCACACCGGTGATCCTGCTCCTGTCCGACGTCCTCAACCACCAGGGCACCGCCCTGCTCGTCCCCCGGCTCGTCGACTCCCTGATGGGATGCGCGATCGCGCTCGTCGCCGGATATCTGCTGTGGCCGGAGAGCTGGCACACCCGGGTCGGCGACCGGCTCGCCGACACGGTCGCGGACACCGCCCGCTACGTCGAGTACGCCTCCCGGGAGGACGCCGGCACCGGCGAACGCGCCCGTATGCGGCGCCGGCTCCACCGCGACCTGTCCGGCATCCGCACCGAGTTCCAGCGGGCCCTGAGCGAACCCCCGCCCAACGGCCGGCGCGCCGCCGCCTGGCTCCCGCTCGTCGTCGCCGTCGAGCGGATCGTCGACGCGACCACCGCGGCCGGCGTACGGGTCCGGCACGGGGCCCCGCGCCCGTCGGCCGCCGAGTTCGCGCAGGTGGTCCTGCAACTGCGGGAACTGTCCGAGGGGCTGCGCGAGACGGACGTGCTCGTCGCCGTCCGCACGGATCTCACCGGCCCGGCCGGCAGTGTGCTCGAACCCCTCCGGCAGGAGGTCGCCGCGGCCCGCGCGATCGCGTCGCCGCACTGAGCGCGGCCGCACTGAGCGCCGGCCGCGGAGCCGAACCGGGAGGCGGCACCCGGGAAGCGGGCCGGACTCCGGGACGGGCGGCCGGGACCGGCGGCCGGGACCGTCCCGGGAAGAACGGCGGTGCGGGCCGCCCGTGCAGGGGGCGGCCCGCACCCGTGGGGGGTGGGGCTGGTGCCGGTCGTGGGGGGACGGGCAGGACTGGTGGGACTAGCGGGCGTTCGCCTTGGCCAGGGCCTTGTCCAGCGCCTGTGCGAAGCCGCCCGCCCACAGCTGGTTGACCCGCGACCGCTCGGCCGCGTTGGGGTTCGCGTTGGTGCAGGAGGGACCGGGGCCGCCGCCCGACATCAGTTCGCTGCACGGGCCGGAGTAGTGGTCGGGCAGACCGAGGACATGGCCGGTCTCGTGAGCGGTGATGCGGATCGGGTTGTACTGCTCGCTCTGTGCGTAGTCCAGGAAGACGTACCCGCTGCCGTGGCCGTCCGTCGAGGCGTACGAGCCACGCGAGTCGTTGCCCTCGCGGTAGGTGAAGTCGGCACTCGACGCCGAACCCGACTGGAGCTTCACGTTCGCCACCGCGCCGTTCCATATCGCGGTGCTGCGGGCTATCTCGGTGCTGAAGGAGGGGGCGCGGGAGGCGTTGTAGATCACGGTGACGGCCGCGGCGCTGCTCGGGTTCGCGGCGCGCTTCTCGGCGACGGACCTGATGACCGCCGCGAAGAACGCCTGGTTGGCCTTGCTCTCCTCGGCGGACCCCGCGTAGCCGGCGTATCCGGGGAGGGCGGAGTGTCCGGCGTGCACGGCGTCCTGCGCGGCAGCGGGAGCCGCCACGGCGGGGACCGTGCCGAACCCGGCGGCCGCGAGGCCCAGACCGAGCGCCGCCGCGAGCAGGACCTTGGACCTGGGCGTGGGAAGTCCCATCGATGACTCCTTGTGTGGGGGAGTGAAGTCGTCACCGTGAGTCTCGGTGCCTGTGCGGCGGCTGTGATGATGGCAAGTGGCGATAGGCCAGGACTATCGGCTCGCGCGGGACTGTCCAACCCGCCCTCTCCGCAGGGGTTTTGGGCGTCTGGTGCAACCCCGGCTTCCGACTTAGGCTCCGCAGGCATGGAGCTTGAGGTCAGGCACCTTCGCGCGCTGTGCGCCATCGCCGACACCGGCAGCCTGCACCGTGCCGCGCGCCTGCTCGGCGTCGCCCAGCCCTCGTTGAGCACCCAGCTGCGCCGGATCGAACAGGAGCTGGGCGGCGAGCTGTTCCTCCGCGAACGGACCGGCTGCCGGCCCACCCCGCTCGGGCGGATCGTGCTCGGGCGGGCCCGCCCGCTGGTGGCCGAAATGCGGTCCCTGGTCGCCGAGGCGCGGGCCGCCGCCGCGGACGGGCTCCAGCTGCGGATCGGCTCCACCGCGAGCCGCGCCCTCGCCGGCTGGCTGCGACGTCTGCGCGAACACGGCCAGGAACCCCTCCTGCAGATGGACGTGTCCGCGAACTCGCTGCTCAACCTGGTCGCCGAGGGGCGGCTCGACGTCGCCTTCGTGCACGAGGTGGAGGGCTGCCCCCTGCGCATCCCGGACGGACTGCGGCTGCGCATCCTGGTCGAGCGGGAACCCCAGTTCGTCTCCCTGCCCAACGACCACCCGGCCGCGGCGCGTCCCGTCGTCCACCTCTCCGAGCTGGCCCAGGACCGCTGGATGGTGGACCCCACGGTCGACGGCGAGTGGGACGCCGTGCACCGGATGCTGCGCTCCGCCGGACTCAACCCCCGGGTCCTGCACGGCGACTACCACACGGCGGCCTCCCTGGTCGCCACCGGCGAGGTCGTCACGGTCTGCCAGCCCACCCGCCAGTCCGGCCCCGAGACGGCGGTACGCCCCCTGCACGGCGACCCGCTCGGGGTACGGCTGCTGCTCGCGGCCCGTACGGAGGCGGAGCTGGACGGCGTCCATCCGGAACTCGCGGACGCCTACGAGGAGACGGCCCGGCAGGCGCCCGCCTACCGGGAGTGGCTGGAACACGGCGGTTCGGGGACACCGGTTCCCGCGCTCCCGTGAACGTCGGCCGGTCTCCGGCCGGCTTCCTGTGTGAGGATGTGCGCGACGGCAGCAGTCTGCGGACTTTACTCTTCCGACATGATTCCTTGACCTGGGCTTGATGTCGGGGGGATGTGGGCGCCGGGGTGCGGCGATCCGCTGAACGTGCGGTGAACCCGTGGGAGCCGTAGGGGTCTTGATAACGCTCTTGACACCGCTACCTGCCGGTACCCGACCCTGCCCAAGATCGCCGACAGCGGCCGCTAACCTTACGTGTCCGTCCTGGCCAGGGATTGACGGGCTTCAACTCATGCGAAGGGTTGCGCACATGGGCATTCTCACTCTCCTGCGGAACGCGTTCGGCCGCTCACGCCAGGGGCGTGACGCCGACGCGGAGACCTCGCGGGAAGCTTCGGCTCCCTCGGTTCCGGCCCCGGAGACCGAAGACGTTCCCTCGCGGGAGGCCGAGCCGGCCTCCGCGTCGATCCCCGCCCAGGCGGCCGAACGGATCCCGACGGAGACGGAGCCGAAGATCCCCGCCCCTTCGTCCGAGCCGAAGCCGGGGCCGTCGACATCGGTCGCCGACGACCTGGTCTCGGCGGCGTTCGACAACGTCACGGTCCCCAGGCCGACGGAGCCGACAGAGCCGCCCGCCCTGACGGAGCCGGCTGCGCAGACGACGCCCGCTCCGGAGCCGGTGACCGAGCCGGAGCCGGTGGCTGCCGCGACCGAGGTGGACGGTGAGGCACGGTCCGCGACCGCGGGCGACCCCGAAGCCGAGCCTGAAACCGAAGTCGAGGCCCAGGCCGAGGTCGAGGTCCAGGCGGCAGCCGAGCCCCAGGCCGAGACGGAGACCGTGGCCGAACCCACGGCCGAGGCAGAGCCCGAGACCGTCCCCGCGCCTGAGACCGTGACCGAGGCGACGGAGCCCGTCGCCGAGGTCGTCACCGAAGCCGAGCCCGCGGCCGCAATCGCCACCGAGCCCGAGGCGGAGACCGTCACCGAAGCCGAGCCCGTGGCCGAGGTCGTCGCCGAGGCCGAGTCCGTCGTGGAGGCGGCCGCTCCCGAGGCCTCGGAGCAGACGGGCGAGACCACGCCCGGCCCGGAGGCCGACGAGCCCGCGGCAGCCGACGGCGAACAGGCCGCGCAGGAGTCACTCGCAGCCGCCGACGAGACCGCCACGGGTGGTGCGGGTGGGAACACCCGCACGGCCGAAGGCGAAGCCGAGGCCGAGACCGCCCCCACCACCGAGACCGCCCCCACCACCGAGCCCGCCCCCACCACCGAACCCGAGGCCGAGGCCGCCGTCCTGGCCGAGGCCGAGTCCGTCGTGGCGGCGGCCGCCGACGGCGAACAGGCCGCACAGGGGCCACTCGCAGCCGACGACGAGACCGCCACGGGTGGTGCGGGTGGGAACACCCGCACGGCCGAAGGCGAAGCCGAGGCCGAAAACGCCCCCGTTACCGAGAGCGCCGCGTCCGCCGCCCACGTCCAGGCCACCGCCCCGACCCTCGCCACCGCGTACAGGGAAGCCGCGGCCACCCTGGAGAAGCAGCACCTCACCGGCGCCCGTGCCAGGGTCTACCTCGTCCTGGACCGCTCCGCGTCGATGCGCGCGTACTACAAGGACGGCTCCGCGCAGGCCCTCGGCGAGCAGGCCCTCGCCCTCGCCGCGCACCTCGACCCCGAGGCCACCGTCCCGGTCGTCTTCTTCTCGACCGAGCTCGACGGCACCGGTGAGCTCACCCTCGCCGACTACGAGAACAAGGTCGACGAGCTCCACGGCACCCTCGGCCGCATGGGCCGTACCAGCTACCACGTCGCCGTCCAGGAAGTCCTCGCGCAGCACGAGAAGTCGCAGGACCCCGCGGCCCCCGCGCTGGTGATCTTCCAGACGGACGGCGCCCCGGACGCCAAGACCCCGGCCACCCAGGCGCTCACCGACGCGGCGAAGACCCACCCCGGCGTCTTCTTCTCCTTCGTCGCCTTCGGCGAGCACGAGAACAAGGCGTTCGACTACCTGCGCAAGCTGAAGACCGCGAACACGTCCTTCTTCCACGCGGGCCCCACCCCCCGCGAGCTGACGGACGCCGAGGTCTACGAGGGCGTCCTGGCCGACTGGCGTCCGTAGCGCCGACGCCGGCACCCCGCCGGCATCCCGGAGAGCACCGACAGAGGCCGCCCGCTTCCCGACCCGTAAAACGGGAGGCGGGCGGCCTACCCGTGTCGGCTACGATTTCAAGGTTCGTAAGACGACCGGCGACCAGACCTGGATCGCCCGACGTCACCCCACGTAGCGACTTGGGAGCAGCCCGCGATGGCTCGACACCTCATCACCAGCGCCCTTCCGTACATCAACGGGATCAAGCACCTGGGCAACATGGTGGGGTCCATGCTCCCGGCGGACGTGTACTCCCGCTACCTCCGCCAGCGCGGCCACGACGTCCTCTACATCTGCGCGACGGACGAGCACGGCACCCCGGCCGAGCTGGCCGCGAAGGAGCGGGGCATCCCGGTCGACACCTTCTGCGCGCAGGCGCACGACGCGCAGAAGACGGTCTACGACGGCTTCGAGCTCGCCTTCGACTACTTCGGCCGCAGCTCCAGCGAGCAGAACCGCGAGATCACCCAGCACTTCGCCCGCCGCCTGAACGAGAACGGCTTCATCGAGGAGCGCGCGATCCGTCAGGTGTACTCGCCGACGGACGGCCGCTTCCTCCCGGACCGCTACGTCGAGGGCACCTGTCCGCACTGCGGCTACGACAAGGCGCGCGGCGACCAGTGCGAGAACTGCACGCGCGTCCTGGACCCGACCGACCTGATCAACCCCCGTTCGGCGATCTCCGGCTCGACGGACCTGGAGGTCCGCGAGACGACGCACCTCTTCCTGCTCCAGTCGAAGCTGCAGCACGAGGTCGAGGCCTGGGTCTCCCGTCACGAGGCGGAGTGGCCGCAGCTGGCCTCCTCCATCGCCCGCAAGTGGCTGACCGAGGGCCTGCACGACCGCGCGATCACCCGTGACCTCGACTGGGGTGTCCCGGTGCCTGCCGACACCTGGCCGGAACTGGCCGCCGAGGGCAAGGTCTTCTACGTCTGGTTCGACGCCCCGATCGAGTACATCGGCGCGACGAAGGAATGGGCGGACGCGGCGCCGGCGGGCGAGACCCGCGACTGGAAGTCGTGGTGGTATGAGGCCGACGACACGGTCCGCTACACGGAGTTCATGGCCAAGGACAACGTCCCGTTCCATACGGTGATGTTCCCGGCCACGGAGCTCGGTGTCCGCGAGCCGTGGAAGAAGGTCGACTACGTCAAGGCCTTCAACTGGCTGACGTACTACGGCGGGAAGTTCTCCACGTCGCAGAAGCGTGGTGTCTTCACCGACCACGCGCTCGACATCCTGCCCGCGGACTACTGGCGCTACTTCCTCATCGCCAACGCGCCGGAGTCGGACGACTCGTCCTTCACCTGGGAGCACTTCACCACCACGGTCAACAAGGACCTCGCCGACACCCTCGGCAACTTCGTCAACCGCGTCCTGTCCTTCTCCCGGAAGCGGTTCGGCGACGAGGTCCCGGCCGGCGCGGAGTCCGGCGAGACGGAGGCGAAGCTCGGCACCGAGATCGCCGGTCTGCTGGCCGAGTACGAGACCCAGATGGAGGCCCTGCAGTTCCGCAAGGCCGCGGCGGCGCTGCGCGCCCTGTGGTCGGCGGGCAACTCCTACCTGGAGGAGAAGGCTCCCTGGCTGGAGATCAAGACCGACCCCGAGGGCGCGGCCCTGACCCTGCGCACGGCGATGAACCTCATCCACCTCTACTCGGTGGTCTCGGAGCCCTTCATCCCCGCTTCCGCCAAGGCGATGCGCTCCGCGTTCGCGCTGGCGGACGACACGGCGGCGTGGGTGTCCGCGGACGAGGCGAAGTCCCTGGACGCCGTTCCCGCGGGCACCGCGTTCACCGTGCCCCCGGTGCTCTTCGCCAAGATCACGGACGAGGACCTGAAGTCGTACAAGGAGCGCTTCGGCGGCGCTCCGGAGTAGTCCGTACAGCGGCGGCGGGGCCCGGCGTCACTCGGCACCGGGCCCCGCCGCCGTCTCCGGCGGCCGGAAACCGACCCCGATGGTGACATGCTCGTGCCCACCCGTATGGTTTCGCCATGGCAGTCCCTCCGGTCATCCCGATCGCCTACGAGCCGAAGTCCCGCACCGAGACCATAGGTCACTACGCGGACGGCCAGTTTCTGGCATCGGTCACCTACGCATTCCCCGAGGGCTACCGGCCCGACGACGGCTGGGAAGAGCACAAGCGCCTCTACACGGTGCTGCACACCTTCGACTCCCAGGGCCACTACCGCGACTCCGAGGTCTGGTGCGCGGGCACCTGGGCCGAACAGCAAATGGCCCCGCACGGCGAGAGTTCGGTCCTCTCCCGGGCCAGGGCCCACCTGGCGAAACTCCTGCGGAGCCTGCCCCGGCGCTCCTACACGGACATCGCGGTCCGCCCCTTCCGGCTCACCGTCGACGGCGTGCTCTTCGGCCTGGTGATCAAGGAGGACGAGGAGGAGACGTGGGCCGAGCTCTACCCCGACCGTCTCGGCTTCGGCGACCCGTGGGACGGCACGTACGACACCTGAGCCCCACCCCGGCCGTCGCTCCGTCGTGGGCGGGGCCGGTCCGGCCGGCCGCCGTGGATCTGCCTACCCTGGCTCGGTGATCACCACTTCGTCGGTCCTCGGACAGTTCGATCTCTGCGCGGACCGGGCGGCGTTCCCCGATCTCGACAACGGCTACTACCACCCGGTCGACGTCCGGATCCACGCGCTCGGGGACGGTACGCGCTGGGCCCTGGTCGCCGAACTGCTCGGCTACAACCCGCGCGGCGGCAACCTCATCGACGTCGTGCACCGCTTCGGCAACTGCCTCACCCGCGGTGAGCCCGGGTTCGGCGCTTTCCTGGAGCGCGTGGACAACATGGCGGAGATCGACCCCGAGGGAGCGGAGGTCTACGCCGGAGGAGTCCCGGTGGTCGTCCGCGGGACCGCGCTCCCGGTCGCCGCGGGCGCCGGCGTCCCGTTGCAGGACGTGTTCCGCCTGCTCGCCCCGGAGCACAAGCCGCTGCTGCTGGCCGACGAGACGGAACTCCGTGCCGACCTCCCGGCCGACCTGCCCGTCCTGCTGCGCCTCGACGAGTGGAACCAGCCGGAGGACCTCTGGGACACACCGCCCAGCGCCCACGAGACCTTCCAGATGATCGCCGAGGTGCTGCACTCCTCGGACCCGGCCCGGTACCGGCCGACCCTCCCGCCCAACAGCCATTGGTCCCACTGGCCCGAGGCCGGGACGCTCTGACACCCATCAGGTGAACACGGCGGAGCCTGCCGGGCGGTCGGCACGGCGGGCGTGCGCACACAGCTCCCCCGCGCACCGCACACGGGAGCGGCCCGGAACCGGTACCGGTTCCGGGCCGCTCCCGTTCGTGAACGGGTCCTACTTCGGCTGCGGCTTGCGCACCGAGAGGTGCAGCTCGCGCAGCCTGGTCTCGTCCAGCTCCGTCGGCGCGCCCATCATCAGGTCCTGCGCGTTGCCGTTCAGCGGGAACGCGATGGTCTCGCGGATGTTCGGCTCGTCCGCGAGGAGCATGACGATGCGGTCGACGCCCGGGGCGATGCCGCCGTGCGGCGGGGCGCCGAAGCGGAACGCGCGCAGCATGCCGGCGAACTGCTCCTCGACGGTCTCCCGGTCGTAGCCCGCGATCTCGAAGGCCTTGAGCATGATGTCGGGCTCGTGGTTCCGGATCGCGCCGGAGGAGAGCTCGACGCCGTTGCAGACGATGTCGTACTGCCAGCCCAGGATGTCCAGCGGGTCCTGGGTCTCCAGGGCCTCCAGGCCGCCCTGCGGCATCGAGAACGGGTTGTGCGAGAAGTCGATCTTCCCGGTCTCCTCGTCCTTCTCGTACATCGGGAAGTCGACGATCCAGCAGAACCGGAAGACGTTCTCCTCGAAGTTGCCGGAGCGCTTCGCGGCCTCGACCCGCACCGCGCCCATGATCTTCGACACCTCGTCGAACTCACCGGCACCGAAGAACACCGCGTGGCCCGGGGCCAGCGACAGACGCTTCGTCAGCTCCGCCACGTTCTCCTCGGTCAGGAACTTGGCGATCGGGCCGGTCAGCGCACCGTCCTCGCCCACCCGCACCCAGGCCAGGCCCTTCGCGCCCTGCTCGACCGCGTAGTCGCCGAGACCGTCGAAGAACTTCCGCGTCTGGCCGGAGACGTCCGGCACCGGCAGCGCACGCACGTGCTTGCCGGCGAAGGCCTTGAACTCGGAGCCCTCGAAGACGTCGGTGATGTCGACCAGTTCCAGCTGGGCCCGCAGGTCCGGCTTGTCGGAGCCGTACTTCAGCATCGACTCGCGGAACGGGATACGCGGGAACGGCGAGGTGACGTGACGGCCACCGCCGAACTCCTCGAAGAGCTCGGTCATGAGCTTCTCGATCGGCTGGAAGACGTCCTCCTGCTCGACGAAGGACATCTCCACGTCGAGCTGGTAGAACTCGCCCGGCGAGCGGTCCGCCCGCGCGTCCTCGTCACGGAAGCAGGGCGCGATCTGGAAGTAGCGGTCGAAGCCGGAGATCATCAGCAGCTGCTTGAACTGCTGCGGCGCCTGCGGCAGCGCGTAGAAGCGGCCCGGGTTGAGGCGCGACGGTACGACGAAGTCCCGGGCGCCCTCCGGGGAGGTGGCGCTGAGGATGGGCGTCGCCATCTCGTTGAAGCCCAGCGCCGTCATCTTGTGGCGGATCGCGGAGATCACGGCCGTACGCAGCAGGATGTTGCGGTGCATGCGCTCCCGGCGCAGGTCGAGGAAGCGGTACTCCAGGCGCCGCTCCTCGTTGACGCCGTCCTCGGCGTTGATGGTGAACGGGAGCGGAGCGGCCGCGCCGAGCAGCTCGACCTCGCTCACCTCGACCTCGACCTCACCGGTGGGCAGGTCGGGGTTGACGTTCTCCGCGCCGCGGGAGACGACCCTGCCGTCGACGCGGACCGTCGACTCCTTGGAGACCTTGTCGAGGGCCTCGTAGGCGGGGGTGCCGGGGCGGGCGACGAGCTGCGTGATGCCGTAGTGATCACGCAGATCGATGAAGAGGATGCCGCCCAGGTCTCGGCGATTGTGCAGCCAGCCGCTCAGCCGGACGTCGCTGTCGACGTCAGAGGCGCGGAGCTCGCCGCAGGTGTGGGACCTGTACCGATGCATCGTCGTTCATCCAGTCTTCGCGGATCGGGGTCTGTTTCACGTGAAACCTCCGGGCGCGGGCCCGGACCCCCCAAGGGTACCGGCCACCCAAAGATCACCACCCCGAATACTCTCGGTGGCACCCACCGATCACCTCTTCATACAGTGGTTCAATGCGCACTGGTGAGCCCCTGCCCGCCGTGGGGGACGTCCTGGCCGCCCTCGCGACCGGCCTGTGGCGCTGGGACAACGATCAGAAGCTGGTCACCCTCGACGCGGAGGCCGCCCGCCTCCTCGGTCTGCCCGCGGAGGCGGTGACCCTCACCGAGGCCGCCGTCCGTGCCCGGTTCCACCCGGCCGACTGGAACGAGGTCGCCGGCGTCGTCCAGCTCGCCGCCGCCGAGGACACGCTCGCCGAGGTGCGGCTGCGGGTGATGGACGGCCACGGCAGGGTGCTGCGGACCGCGCGCAGCCGCTCCAAGCCGACGATCGACCCGGACACCGGGGAGTTCCAGCTGTTCGGCACGCTTCAGGAGGTCACCGAACCCTCCCCCGGCGCCGCCGCGCGCACCCCGGTCACCGGTGACTGGCGGCGCTCGCGCGAGGCGTTCCTGCTGGACGCGGGCCGGGCCCTGGCCGAGGCCCGCTCGACGGCGGAGGTGCTGCGGGTCGCGGCCGGCCTCTCGATGCCCGGCTTCTCCCCGGACGGACTGGCCGTCTTCGGCGCCGAGGGCGACCGGCTCACCGTCGTCGGACACCACGGACAGCAGCCCGGGGACGAGGGCCCCTTCACCCACATGTCGCTGGCCACGGACTATCCGGCGGCGGAGGTGGTCCGCACGGGCCGGGCCGTCTATCTCTCCTCCCCCGAGAGCTACAAGGAGCGCTATCCCGTCTCCTGGCCGCTGGCCCAGCACTTCGGCCGGGAGTCGTGGGCCTTCCTCCCGCTGACCGTCGCGGGCCGCACGATGGGCGCGTGGATGGCGGCCTTCATGTACCCCGTCAGCTTCACGCCCGACGAGCGCTCGGTGCTGACCACCGTCGCCCGGATGCTCGCGCAGGCCCTCTCCCGGGCGGGGGCCGCCGAGACGGAGCGGGAGCTCACGGACGGTCTGCAGCGCTCGATGATGCCCACGCTGGGCCCGCGGATGCCCGGCATGGGCCTCGCCGCGCGGTACGTGCCCACCGGTGGCGGTCTCCAGGTCGGCGGTGACTGGTACGACGTGATCCCGTTGCCGGCCGGCCGCTTCGCCCTCGTGATCGGCGACGTCCAGGGCCACGACGTGCGCGCCGCCGGGCTGATGGGCCAGCTCCGCATCGCCCTGCGGGCGTACGCCTCGGAGGGCCACCGCCCGGACGCGGTCCTCTCCCGGGCGTCACGGTTCCTGTACGGGGTCACGGACTCGGTGACGTACGGCTCCAGCGGGCAGAGCGGCGGCCGGGCGGCGGACGTCCGCTTCGCGACCTGCCTGTACGTCGAGGTGGACCCGGCGACCGGGCTGCTGGACTTCGCCCGCGCGGGCCATCCGGACCCCGCGATACGCATGGCGGACGGGACGGTGCTGATGCGCCCCACGGCCGGCGGCCTGCCGCTGGGCATCGATCCGGACGCCGACTACCCGACGACCCGGCTCGGCCTGGAGCCCGGTGAGACCATGCTGATCTGCACCGACGGTCTGATCGAGACCGGCGGCCACGACCTGGACACCGGCTGGCGGCGCATCCGGCGGATCCTGGAGTCCCACGACGGCGACCTGGAAGGACTCGCCGACGCACTGGTCCAGGGCGTGCACGGGCCCTCCTCGCACCACACCCCGGGGCCGCTGGCCGACCGGCGCGAGGACGACATCGCCCTGGTGCTGCTGTCCCGCCGGGGCGTGGACGCGCGGGACACGGTCACGGCGGCGGTCCCGCCCGCGACGCGCCGTACCGCGCTGACCGTGGCGCAGACCGCCCCCGAACGGATCGCGGACGCCCGGCAGCAGGTGCGCGAGCTGCTGCACGACTGGGCCTCGGAGGACCAGCGCGACTCGGCGGTCCTCCTCGTCTCCGAGATCCTGACCAACGTCCTCGTGCACACCGACCACGACGCGCTGCTGGTCGCCGAGGTGACCGGGGACCCGGGCGACCGCCGGATGCGGGTGGAGGTCACGGACGCGAGCGACGACCTGCCGCACCGGCGCCACCCCGGTGAACTGGCCTCCTCCGGACGGGGTCTCGTGCTCGTGGAGATCCTCGCGGAGGCCTGGGGCGTGGACCCGCGCGGCCAGGGCAAGAGCATCTGGTTCGCGTTCTACGAGTCGTCCACGACCAGACCCGACGCGTAGCGCTTGCGCAGCTCCGAGATCACCCCGAAGGCCGCCGCCGTCAGCGGTACGGAGAACAGCATCCCGAGGATCCCGGCGACGGACGCTCCCGCCGTGATCGCCAGCAGCACGACGGCCGGATGCATCTGCACGGTGCGGCTCTGGATCACCGGCTGCAGCACGTGCCCTTCCAGCACCTGCACGGCGAGGACGACCCCGAGCGCCCACAGCGCGATCACCAGCCCACGGTCGGCGAGCGCCACCAGCACCGCCACCGCGCCGGAGATGAACGCGCCCAGATAGGGGATGTACGCGCCGACGAAGACCAGCGCGCCGAGCCCGACCGCGCCCGGCACACGCAGGACGAGCAGCCCGACGGTGATGCACAGGGCGTCGATCAGCGCGATGATCGTGGTCCCGCGCATGAAGCCCTCGACCGCTCCGAAGGCGCGCCGGGCCATGGCTTCCAGGGTGTCGGCGGTGCCGTGCGGGGCGAGCGAACGCAGCAGGCCCGTGGCGCGGTGCGAGTCGCGCAGGAAGAAGAAGACGAGCAGCAGGGCCAGGACGGCGACGGCGATGCTCTCGCCGACCAGACCGACCCCGCTGAGGACGTTGGACGCGGCCGTCCCGCCGAACTTGGTCAGCAGCTCCCTGGAGTGCGAGGTGAGGTCGTCGAGGGAGGTGCCCGGCGCGCCGAAGTGCTCGGCGACGGACCGCGCGGCCTGTTTGAGGGAGGCCAGGATCTGGTCCCCGGTGTCGATGAGCGCGGCGACGACGATGTAGACCGCACCGCCCACCACCACGACGACCGCGACACAGGTGAGGCCCGCGGCCAGCGACCGCTGGACCCGCAGCGTCACCAGCCGCCGGTACAGCGGCCGCAGCAGCGCGGTGCCGAGCAGCGCGAGCAGCACGGGCACGACCGCCGTCCGCAGCTCCCCGCACAGCCGGATCCCGACCCACGCCACACCGGCGACGAGCAGGATCACGGCGCACCAGGCCGCCAGCCGCCGGACGCCCTCGGGGAGTAGCTGCACCTCTCCACCCGACCACGCGAAGGGCGGGCCGTCCTCTCAGGACGGCCCGCCCGGGTGACGCGGTGCCGGGACGCGCGTCCGCGCGGACGTACCGCGTCGGGCCGGCGCCGGTGGGACGCCCGTCGGTACGGCGTCCCGGGCCCTACGGCCTCACAGACCGCGCTCGGACATCCCGTGCACCGCCGGGATGGTGCCCAGACGGCCCTTCTGGAAGTCCTCGACGGCCTGCTGCAGCTCCTCGCGGGTGTTCATCACGAAGGGGCCGTAGTGGGCCATGGGCTCACGGATCGGCTGTCCGCCGAGGAGGACGACCTCCAGGTCGGGGGTGTTCCCGTCCTGCTTCTCGTCCGCCCGGACGGTCAGCGAACCGCCCGCGCCGAAGACCGCGGTCTGGCCGGTGCGGACCGGACGGCGCTCCGTGCCGACGCTGCCGCGTCCGGCGAGGACGTAGGCGAGACCGTTGAAGTCCTCGCGCCAGGGGAGGGTGATCTCTGCGCCCGGCGCCACGGTGGCGTGGACCATGGTGATCGGCGTGTGCGTGATGCCGGGACCCTCGTGGCCGTCGAGCTCACCGGCGATGACCCGCAGCAGCGCGCCGCCGTCGGGGGTGCTCAGCAGCTGCACCGAGCGCCCGCGGATGTCCTGGTAGCGCGGGGCCATCATCTTGTCCTTGGCCGGGAGGTTCACCCACAGCTGGAGGCCGTGGAAGAGCCCGCCGGACATGACGAGCGACTCCGGCGGGGCCTCGATGTGCAGCAGGCCGGCGCCCGCGGTCATCCACTGGGTGTCCCCGTTGGTGATGGTGCCGCCGCCACCGTTGGAGTCCTGGTGGTCGAAGATCCCGTCGATGATGTAGGTCACGGTCTCGAAGCCGCGGTGCGGGTGCCAGGGGGTGCCCTTGGGCTCTCCCGGCGCGTACTCCACCTCACCCATCTGGTCCATCATGATGAACGGGTCGAGGTGGCGGTAGTTGATCCCGGCGAACGCGCGGCGGACCGGGAATCCCTCGCCCTCGAAGCCGCTGGGCGCGGTCGTCACGGTGAGCACGGGACGGGCCACGGCGTCGGCCGGCGCCACCACACGGGGAAGGGTGAGCGGGTTCTCGACGGTCACTGCAGGCATGTCGGTACCTCCTTGTGCTTCGAGTTTAGTTGATTGTTGAACTTTCTGCCACCCGTAACGGCGGACGCCCGGAGGGAATTCCCTCCGGGCGTCCGCGATGTTCGGCGAGCGGCGACTAGCCGTACATACGGCGCATCGCGAAGTCCACCATCTGCTCCACGGCCTTGGCATCGAAGACCATGCGGTGCTCACCCTCCATGTCGAGCACAAACCCGTAGCCGGTGGGCAGGAGGTCGATCACCTCGGCACCGGTGATCACGAAGTACTTGGACTCCTTGCCGGCGTACCGGCGCAGCTCCTTCAGCGAGCTGAACATGGGGATGACGGGCTGCTGGGTGTTGTGCAGCGCCAGGAAACCGGGGTTGTCACCGCGCGGGCAGTAGACCTTCGACGTGGCGAAGACCTGCTGGAAGTCCTCCGCGGCGAGCGATCCCGTCGTGAAGGCGCGGACCGCGTCCGGCAGCGACGGCGGGGACGGCTCGGGGTAGAGCGGCGGCTGCTGGCCGTAGCCGCCGGGCATCTGCTGCTGCGGCTGGGCGTACTGCTGCTGCTGAGCGCCCGCGTTCTGGTCGTAGCCGTACATGGGCCAAAGACTAGTGGGCGCGGCCCCCGGGGGAGTCACGGACGGCCCATCCACGTCCCCGGCCGCCGGATCCGCCCGCACGCACCGCCGTCCGGCCCCCGCTCCATACCGCCGTGCGCCGGAGTCCGGCCCGCGCCACCGCCGTCTCCGGCCCGGGTTCCACCGGCGCGCGGCCGAAGTCCCGTTAGAGCCTCATCACATAAGGGCCGTCAGGGGTTGATTCTTATTACCGACGGGTAGCATCATCGTAGCTACTTGCTGGTACGTGTAACGAGGCTGCGAGTACCTCCGCCTCCCCGAACCCTTACGGAGCCGTCGCCATGGGGCACTACAAGTCGAATCTCCGCGACATCGAGTTCAACCTCTTCGAGGTGCTCGGGCGCGACAAGCTGTACGGCACCGGACCGTTCGCGGAGATGGACACGGACACCGCCAAGAGCATCCTGGAGGAGCTCACGCGCCTCTCGGAGAACGAGCTGGCCGCGTCCTTCACCGACGCCGACCGCAACCCTCCCGTCTTCGACCCGGAGACCAACACCGCGCCGGTCCCGGCCTCCTTCAAGAAGTCGTACCAGGCGTTCATGGACTCCGAGTACTGGCGGCTGGGCCTGCCCGAGGAGATCGGCGGCTCCACCGCGCCCCGCTCCCTCATCTGGGCCTACGCGGAGCTGGTGCTCGGCGCCAACCCGGCCGTGTGGATGTACTCCTCGGGCCCGGCCTTCGCCGGCATCCTCTTCGAGGAGGGCACCGAGGTCCAGAAGCACATCGCGAAGATCGCCGTGGACAGGCAGTGGGGCTCCACCATGGTCCTCACCGAGCCCGACGCGGGCTCGGACGTCGGCGCCGGCCGCACGAAGGCCGTCCAGCAGGAGGACGGCTCCTGGCACATCGAGGGCGTCAAGCGCTTCATCACGTCCGGTGAGCACGACATGTCGGAGAACATCCTCCACTACGTGCTGGCCCGCCCCGAGGGCGCAGGACCGGGCACCAAGGGCCTCTCCCTCTTCCTCGTCCCGAAGTACGAGTTCGACTTCGAGACCGGCGAACTGGGCGAGCGCAACGGCGCCTACGCGACGAACGTCGAGCACAAGATGGGCCTGAAGGCCTCCAACACCTGCGAGATGACGTTCGGCGACCGTCACCCGGCCAAGGGCTGGCTGATCGGCGACAAGCACGACGGCATCCGCCAGATGTTCCGGATCATCGAGTTCGCCCGGATGATGGTCGGCACGAAGGCCATCTCGACCCTGTCCACGGGCTACCTGAACGCGCTGGAGTACGCCAAGGAGCGCGTCCAGGGTCCCGACCTGGCGAACTTCATGGACAAGACCGCGCCCAAGGTCACCATCACGCACCACCCGGACGTGCGCCGCTCGCTGATGACGCAGAAGGCGTACGCCGAGGGCATGCGCGCCCTGGTGCTGCACACCGCGGCCATCCAGGACGACATCCAGGTCAAGGAGGCCGCCGGCGAGGACACCGCCGCGCTGGAGGCCCTCAACGACCTGCTCCTGCCGATCGTGAAGGGCTACGGCTCCGAGAAGGGCTACGAGCAGCTCGCCCAGTCCCTGCAGACCTTCGGCGGCTCGGGCTTCCTGCAGGAGTACCCGATCGAGCAGTACATCCGCGACGCCAAGATCGACACCCTGTACGAGGGCACCACCGCGATCCAGGGCCAGGACTTCTTCTTCCGGAAGATCGTCCGCAACCAGGGCGCGGCCCTGAACTCGCTCGCCGAGGACATCAAGAAGTTCCTGGCCCTCGGCACGGGCGGCGAGGACCTCTCCGGCGCCCGCGAGCAGCTCGCCAAGGCGGCCGTCGAGCTGGAGGCCATCGTCGGCCTCATGCTCACCGACCTCGCGGCGACCGAGCAGGACGTCAAGAACATCTACAAGGTGGGCCTGAACACCACCCGCCTCCTGCTCGCCTCCGGTGACGTGGTCGTCGGCTACCTGCTGCTGCGCGGTGCCGCGGTCGCCGCCGAGAAGCTGGAGACGGCGTCAGCGAAGGACCGGCCCTTCTACCACGGCAAGATCGCCGCCGCGAAGTTCTTCGCCGCGAACGTCCTGCCCGGCGTCACCGGCGCGCGCAAGCTCGCCGAGGGCGTGGACCTGGACCTGATGGAGCTGGACGAAGCGGCGTTCTGAGTCCGGCCCCCAGGTGACCGCCCCGGCGGCCACCGGCACCCGCTCGACGGCCCGCTCCCGGAGTGTTTCCGGGGGCGGGCCGTTCGGGCACGAGGGAGCGGGCGGCACGCGCGGGCGGACGGTTCCCGGGCGCGCGGCACCCCGGCCGCACGGCGCCACCGGGCGGGGGAGACCCGTGGTGGCGGCGGCATCCCGTGGTGGCGGCATCCCCAGGCGGGCGGCATCCCGTGGCCGGGGCCGGAACAGACCGAGGAGCAGGTACCGGAACAGACGTCGGAGCGCGGACGTCGCAACCGGCGTCCGCGTCAGGACGCGCCCCGGACCGGGAGCCGGCCCACCCGGCCGGGATCCACGGGCGCGAAGGGGGCGCGTGAAAAGGCGCACCGGACGACGCGCGCCGGGGCGTGAACTTTCGGAGACACCCGGGACGTGTCGGAACACGGGTGGCACCGCCTCCCGCACCACCCTCCCCGGCCGGGCGGTACCGGGGAACATCCGGCTCCCGCCAGATGTCCGCCCTTCACATCCCCCTTACGAGAGCCCTCTCACCATCGCGGGGAGGGGCCCCCGAGCGTCGTTAAGGTGAACTCATGAGCTACCCAGCCCGCTTCGACCGCGGCCACACCGACGACCTCATGACCTTCCTGGCGGCGAGCCCCACGCCGTACCACGCCGTGGCGAACGCCGCCGAGCGGCTGGAGAAGGCCGGATTCCGTCAGGTCGCCGAAACCGACGCGTGGGACGGCACGAGCGGCGGCAGGTTCGTACTGCGCGGCGGTGCGATCGTCGCCTGGTACGTGCCCGAGGGCGCCGGGCCGCACACCCCGTACCGGATCGTGGGCGCCCACACCGACTCCCCCAACCTCCGCGTCAAGCCGCAGCCGGACAGCGGCGCGCACGGCTGGCGCCAGGTGGCCGTGGAGATCTACGGCGGACCGCTGCTGAACTCCTGGCTGGACCGCGACCTCGGGCTGGCCGGCCGGCTGACGCTGCGGGACGGCTCGACGCGCCTGATCGACATCGACCGGCCGCTGCTGCGCGTCCCCCAGCTCGCCGTCCACCTCGACCGCTCCGTCTCCACCGACGGGCTCAAGCTCGACAAGCAGCGCCACCTCCAGCCCGTCTGGGGCCTGGGCGACGCCCGCGAGGGCGACCTGATCGCGTTCCTGGAGGAGGAGGCGGGTCTGCAGTCCGGCGAGATCACCGGCTGGGACCTGATGACCCACTCCGTCGAACCGCCCGCCTATCTGGGCCGCGACAAGGAACTGCTGGCCGGCCCCCGCATGGACAACCTGCTGTCCGTGCACGCGGGCACGGCGGCACTGGTCACGGTCGCCACCGCGGCGGCCACCGGCACCGAACTCCCGTACATCCCCGTCCTCGCGGCCTTCGACCACGAGGAGAACGGCTCGCAGAGCGACACCGGCGCCGACGGCCCGCTGCTCGGCGGCGTGCTCGAACGCTCGGTGTACGCGCGCGGCGGCACGTACGAGGACCGGGCCCGCTCCTTCGCCGGCACCGTCTGCCTCTCCTCCGACACCGGCCACGCCGTGCACCCCAACTACGCCGAGCGGCACGACCCGACGCACCACCCCCGCGCGGGCGGCGGCCCCATCCTCAAGGTGAACGTCAACAACCGTTACGCCACCGACGGTTCGGGCCGCGCGATCTTCGCCGCCGCCTGCGAGAAGGCCGGCGTGCCCTTCCAGTCCTTCGTCTCCAACAACTCCATGCCCTGCGGCACGACCATCGGCCCGATCACCGCGGCCCGTCACGGCATCAAGACCATCGACATCGGCGTCGCCATCCTGTCGATGCACAGCGCCCGTGAACTGTGCGCGACCGACGACCCGTTCCTGCTGGCAGGCGCCCTGGTGGCGTTCCTGGAGGGATAGGCCGCGCGGCCACGGAAAGCGCCTCCCGGAGCGGTGCCGCACGGTGCCACCGAGAGGCGAGTGAGCGCCTCCGCATGTCTCGCGAGGTCCCGGGTACCCGGAACAGGCCCGGAAAGACCGCGAGTTGCTACTCCAAGGAGGCGACACCCATGGGCCTGGGCGGCTGCATCATCCTGATCGGCGCGGGGGCCATCCTCACGTTCGCGACCGACTGGCACATGAAGGGCGTCAACCTCGACCTGGTCGGGGTCATCTTCATGGTCGTCGGAGTGATCGGGGTCCTGACGTTCAACAGCATCGCGAGGCGGCGGCGCGTGGTGGTGCCGCCGACCACCCCGGTGATCGAGGAGGAGCGGCACCACCGCGGCGGATACGGCGTGTGACCCGGGGTCAGTCGTCCATTCCCGCCAGCACCAGCGGCAGCCGCCGCGCACCCTCCTCGGTGAGGCGGACCGGCACACCCCAGTCCTGCTGGTGGACGTGACAGGCCGGGTACTCGTTCGACGGATCGTCGTCGCAGGACGCGGCCATCGCGGAGACGTGCAGGACACCCTCCGTGACGGCCGGGTTCAGCTCCAGGGCCCGGGAGAGATCCGTGCCCGCACCCTCTCCCTCGAGCAGCAGCTCGGGCGGGGTCGAGGAGACGAGCAGCCGGGTGGACGGACCGTAACGGGTGTCCAGCTTCTGACCCGCCGGGGCCTGGAAGATCACATCCAACCGGAGCCCGCCCGGGGCGACTTCGGTGGCCGCACGCTGGGTGCGGTGGGCCACCGACTCCACCCGCACGGCCTCCTCGGGCAGCCGCAGCCGGGTCAGCCGGTGCCGGGCGGACTCGACGACCACGATGTCGTCCCCGACCAGGACCGCGTCGCTCGGCTCCCGCAAGTCCGTTGCCAGCGTGGTCACTTCGCCGGTCGCCGGGTCGAAGCGGCGCAGCGCGTGGTTGTACGTGTCGCTGACCGCGACCGAGCCGTCGGGCAGCGCCGTGACACCCAACGGGTGCTGGAGCAGGGCCTGTCCGGCGGCACCGTCACGGTGGCCGAAGTCGAACAGGCCGGTGCCGACGGCGGTGTGCACACTGCCGTCGAGGGCGACCCAGCGCAGCGCGGAGGTCTCGGAGTCGGCCACCCAGAGCCGGTCCCCCGTCGCCGCCAGCCCGGACGGCTGGGCGAACCAGGCCTCGGCCGGCGGCCCGTCGACGAGCCCCTCGTTCGTCGTGCCCGCCGCCACCCCGACGGCGCCGTCCGCCGGGTCGTACGCCCACAACTGGTGCACGCCGGCCATGGCGATCCAGACCCTGCCGCCGAAGAAGGCCACGTCCCACGGTGAGGACAGGTCGACCTCGTGCGCCGGGCCGGACGTCGGCGAGCCCTGCCACCACTGCCGGCCGGTCCCCGCGAGGGTCGTGACCTCGCCGGTCGCGAGGTCGACCCGGCGCAGGGCGTGGTTCACGGTGTCGGCCACCACGACCGGAGCGTCCACGCCGTCACGGAGCAGCGCCAGCCCCTGCGGCTCGCTGAACCCGGCCACGCCGGCCGGTCCGTCCACGAAGCCGCGCACGCCCGACCCGATGCGCCGCACGACCGTCTCCCCGTCGGCCTCCAGCTCGACCAGCTGATGCCGGGTCGTGTCGCTGACCAGGAAGTTCCCGTTCGCAAGAGCGAGCGCCTTGCCGGGGAACCGGAGCGCGGTCGGCTCCGGCTCGGGCGCCACATAGGGGCCGTCCCCGCGCCGCAGCGTCCCCTTGGCCTCGTGCTCGGCCTCCAGCTCCTCCACCAGCCGGGCGATCGCGTGCGCGTGCCCCTCACCGGCGTGCTGCGCGACGACGTATCCCTCGGGGTCGATCACCACGAGCGTCGGCCAGGCCCGCACCGCGTACTGCTTCCAGGTGGCGAGCTCCGGGTCGTCCAGCACCGGGTGCTCGACGCCGTAGCGCTCGACGGCGTCGACGACCGCCTGATGCTCGGCCTCGTGCACGAACTTCGGCGAGTGCACCCCGATGATCACCAGCGTGTCCCGGTGCTTCTCCTCCAGCTCCCGCAGCTCGTCCAGGACGTGCAGGCAGTTGATGCAGCAGAAGGTCCAGAAGTCGAGGACGACCACACGTCCTCGCAGGTCGGCGAGGGTGAGCGCGTCACCTCCCGTGTTCAGCCAGCCGCCCTTGCCGATCAGCTCGGGGGCACGGACACGGACACGGCGGGGCGCGGGGGCGGGGACGGCGTCGTTCATGCTTCAAGCATGCCATCCGGGCCGGAACACGCAGCCGGCGCTCGGCCCGGGGCGCGACCCCGCGCTCAGCCCAGGGCGTGACCCGTGGTGGCGTCCACATGGGCCGGGATCTCGTCGTGCCGGTCGCCGACGGTGAGGGTGCCCGTGGGTTCGAACATCAGGATCGCGGCGCCGGCCGGAGCGCTCGGCTTGTGCTCGGTGCCGCGCGGGACGGTGAAGACGGAGCCCTTGGGAAGGACGACGGCCCGCTCGCCGGCCGGCTCCCGCAGGGCGATGGTCAGCTCACCCTCCAGGACGAGGAAGAACTCGTCGGTGTGGTCGTGCGTGTGCCAGAGGTGGTCGCCCTCCACCTTCGCCACGCGTACGTCGTAGTCGTTGACGGCGGTGACGATCCGGGGGCTCCAGAGGTCGGAGAAGGAGGCGAGGGCGGCGGACAGGGAGACGGGTTCGTCGGTCATGCCGCCCATCCTCGGCCTGGTCCGGCGGGCCCACGAGTGCTAGAAATCGCACATGCCGCAAGGATCCTCGCACCCCGCCCCCGGGGCGGTTCCCGGGACGGCCGCGCACCGGGTCGTCCTGATCGTCGACGAGAACTCCAACCCCTTCGAGATGAGCTGCGCCGTCGAGGTCTTCGGGCTGCGCAGACCCGAGCTGGGACGGGAGCTGTACGACTTCCGGCTGTGCGCCGCCGGCGGGCGCGCCCGGATGCGGGACGGGTTCTTCACCCTCGCCGACGTCGCCGGGCTGGACGCGGCCGAGGACGCCGACACGCTGATCGTGCCGAACCGGCCGGACACCGACGCGCCGCGTTCCCCCGAGGTCCTGGACGCCATACGCCGGGCGCACGCGCGGGGCGCGCGGCTGATCGGATTCTGCTCCGGCGCGTTCACGCTCGCGGAGGCGGGGCTGCTGACGGGGCGGCGGGCGGCCTGTCACTGGATGTGGGCCTCGTCGTTCCGTCAGCGGTTCCCGGAGGTGCGCCTGGAGCCGGACGTGTTGTTCGTGGACGACGGGGACATCCTCACCGCGTCCGGCAGCGCGTCGGCGCTCGACCTCGGACTGCACGTCGTGCGGCGCGACCACGGCGCGGAGATCGCCAACGCCGTCAGCCGGCGGCTGGTCTTCGCCGCGCACCGCGACGGCGGGCAGCGACAGTTCGTGGAGCGTCCCGTGCCCGACGTGCCGGACGAGTCCCTCGCACCCCTGCTGACCTGGGCGCGGGAGCGGCTCGGGGAACCCCTCACGGTGGCCGGCCTCGCGGCCCACGCCGCACTCAGCCCGGCCACCCTGCACCGGCGCTTCCGCGCCCAGCTCGGGACCACCCCGCTGGCGTGGCTGACCGGGGAGCGGGTGGCGCTGGCCTGCCGTCTCATCGAGCGGGGCGAACACCGGATCGACGTCGTCGCCCGGCACAGCGGCCTCGGTACCGCCGCGAACCTCAGGGCCCGGCTGCGACGGGAGACGGGACTGAGCCCATCGGCCTACAGACGGCGTTTCGGACCGGCCACGGGGGAAGCCGTGACGGTATGAGATTCCTCGTGCGCGACCGGCTCCTCGGCTTCGGTGACGACTACTGGATCGAGGACGAGCACGGCGACAAGGTGTTCCTCGTCGACGGCAAGGCGATGCGGCTGCGGGACACCTTCGAGCTGAAGGACGCGCGGGGGCGCGTCCTCATCGACATCCACCAGAAGATGTTCGCCCTGCGGGACACCATGGTCATCGGGCGGGACGGCGAGACGCTGGCCACCATCCGGCGCAAGCGTCTCTCCCTGCTGCGCAACCACTACCGGGTCGCCCTGGTGGACGGTACGGAACTCGACGTCAGCGGCAAGATCCTGGACCGGGAGTTCGGGATCGACTACGACGGGGAGCTGCTCGCGCAGATCTCGCGCCGGTGGCTGCGGGTGCGGGAGACGTACGGCGTCGACATCGTCCGGGACGACGCGGACACCGCACTGCTGATCGCGGTGGCGGTCTGTGTGATCCACCTGGCGGAGAAGGAGCACGGCGAGGACTGATCCGGCCCGGGGCCACGTCCGGGGAGCGCCCGGTCGTACGGGGAGGGCGTCGGTCACGTGCGCCCGGCGCGCGCACACCCGCCCCGCGCGCCGTCGTCGTACGCCGACGCGCGCCCTCAGCCGCGGGGGAAGGCGAGGCCCAGGACGCGGTCCTTGAGCACGGGGAACTGCTCCCGCGTCGCCGCCACCCGCCCCGGGTCGAACTCGACCGTGAGGACCTCCTCGTCCGGGCCCGCCTCCGCGAGGACCTCTCCCCAGGGGTCGACCACGATCGAGTGACCGGCCTGGGGAACGTCGGCGTGGGTGCCGGCCGTTCCACAGGCGAGGACGAACGCCTGGTTCTCGACCGCCCGCGCCCGGGCGAGCAGGGTCCAGTGGCCGCGGCGGCGTTCCGGCCAGCCCGCCGGGACGACGAGGGTCTCGGCACCCGCGTCGACGAGCCCGCGGAAGAGCTCCGGGAAGCGGAGGTCGTAACAGGTGGCGACGCCGACGGTGGTCTCCGGGAGGCGGACCGTCACCAGCTCGTCCCCCGCGCCCATGAGCACGGCCTCGCCCTTGTCGAAGCCGAAGCGGTGGATCTTGCGGTAGGTGGCGGCGAGGCCGCCGGAGGGGGAGAAGACGAGGGAGGTGTTGAAGAGCGTTCCGTCCGGGGCGCGTTCCGGGACCGATCCCGCGTGCAGCCACACGCCGGCGTCGCTCGCCGCCTTGGCCATGACCTCGGCGGTCTCCCCTTCGAGGGTCTCCGCCTCCGTGGCGAAGGACTCGTAGGCGAACGCTCCCGTGGTCCACAGCTCGGGCAGCACCACCAGATCCACTCCGGCTTGTTCTCGTACCAGAGCCGCCACACGCCGCCGACGCGAATCGACCGATTCAGCAGCTTTTACGTCGATCTGGAGCAGAGAGGCGCGCACACTACCACCGTCCTGGCATTCGAGCCGTCCATACGGGCCTACGATCGTCACACGAAAGCACTGCCGGGGTGCCTCACAGCAGCGTAACTTAGCGTTCCAAGACACCCACTGCCCGCGTACCGACCGCCCGAGGGGTCCCGTTCCGTGAGTCTGCATCCGAGCCTTCAGTCCTACGCCGACGCCTGGGCCCACTCCGTCACCGCGATATCCGAGTTGGTGTCACCGCTGGTGGAGGGCGAGTGGAACCGGCGTACGCCCTGCCCGGGCTGGTCGGTTCGGGATCTGGTGTCGCATGTGATCGGGCTCGACTGCGAGATGCTGGGCGATCCGCGGCCGATCCACACGCTCCCCCGGGACCTGTTCCACGTCACGAACGAGCACCAGCGCTACATGGAGATGCAGGTCGATGTGCGCCGCCACCACACGGCGCCCGAGATGACCTCCGAGCTGGAGTACACAATCATCCGCCGCAACCGTCAGCTGCGGAACGAGACCCGGCAGCCGGACGCCAAGGTACGCGGCCCGCTCGGCACCGAGGTGACCCTCGAACACGCCATGCTGAACCGGGCGTTCGACGTCTGGGTGCATGAGCAGGACCTCCGGACCACCCTCGGCCGGCCGGGCAACCTCGACTCCCCGGGCGCGCAGATCGTGCGCGACCAGCTGCTCGCCGCGCTGCCGAAGGTGGTGGCCAAGGACGCGGGGGCGCCCGCGCAGTCGGCGGTCGTCTTCGACGTCCACGGACCCGTGGAGTTCCTGCGCACGGTGCGCGTCGACGCCGACGGCCGCGGCTCGATAGACGGTGCCCCCTCCCTCGGTCCGGCCGCCACGCTCACCCTCGACTGGGAGACCTTCTTCCGTCTGGCCTGCGGGCGGGTGACCCCCGAGGCCGTCTCCGACCGCATCAAGACCGAGGGCGACCCGGAGCTGACCACCGCGATCCTCCGCAATTTCACGGTCACGCAGTGACCCGCGGCGGAGCCCGGGGACTCCGGGCTCCGCGGCACCGGCCCGGGAAGCCGCTCGGCCGGTCGCTCCCGCCGCGCCCGGCCGGCGGTGACTACGCCGGTACGTGCACCGTCTCCACCCGGCTCGCGACCAGCCGCTCCCGCTCCCTGCGCGCCGCTTCCCCGCGCAGCCGGAAGATCTGGCTCAGTCCGGCCGCCTGGAGGACGAACACCGCGGAGAAGGCGATCCGGTAGTCGTCGCCGGTGGCGTCCAGCAGCACCCCGATCGCGAACAGCGTCGTCATCGAGGCGACGAAACCGCCCATGTTGGTGATCCCGGACGCGGTCCCCTGCCGCTCGGGCGGATTCGCGGGCCGCGCGAAGTCGAACCCGATCATGGACGCCGGTCCGCAGGCCCCCAGCACGGCGCACAGCACGACCAGCAGCCACATCGGCGCGTGCGGCGCGGGGTAGGCCACCGCGCTCGCCCACGCCAGCGCGGTCGCCGACACCGTCCCGAGCGCCAGCGGCAGCCGCGCCGCGTGGTGCCGGGCGACGATCTGCCCGTACACGAGACCGACGACCATGTTGGACAGGACGACGAGGGTGAGCAGTTCACCGGCCGTCGCCCGCGACAGCCCCTGCGCCTCGACCAGGAACGGCATGCCCCACAGCAGGAGGAACACCATCGCCGGGAACTGTGTCGTGAAGTGCACCCACATGCCCAGCCGGGTGCCGGGCTCACGCCAGGACGCCAGGATCTGGCGGCGCACATAGGCGGCGCCCTGGTGCGGGAACGGCTCCGGCTCGTGGCCCTCGGGGTGGTCCTTGAGGAAGAGGAGCAGCAGGACGAGGACGACCACGCCCGCGGCCGCGCTGCCCGCGAACGCCGCCGTCCAGCCGACCCCGTGCAGCAGCCGGGCGATCACGAGGGTGGACACGAGGTTGCCGGCCATGCCGACGAGCCCCGCGAGCTGTGCGACCAACGGCCCGCGCCGGGCCGGGAACCAGCGGGTGCCCAGCCGCAGCACGCTGATGAACGTCATCGCGTCCCCACAGCCCAGCAGCGCCCGCGAGGCCAGCGCCATCCCGTACGAGGACGAGAACGCGAATCCCAGCTGTCCCGCCGTGAACAGGACGACGCCGAAGGTCAGCACCCGCTTGGTGCCGAGCCGGTCGACGAGCAGCCCGACCGGTATCTGCATGCCCGCGTAGACCAGGAGCTGGAGGATCGAGAAGGTGGAGAGGGCCGAGGCGTTGACATGGAACCGGTCCGCCGCGTCGAGTCCGGCGACCCCCAGCGAGGTGCGGAAGATGACCGCGACGAAGTAGACGGAGACACCGATGCCCCAGACGCCGACGGCCCGGCGGCCGCCGGGCGGATCACCCGGCAGCGACACGGCCGAGTGGGAGCTCATCGCACCTCTCCCCGCGCCAGGTTCGAGAACCAGCTGACGTGGCGGTGGACGATGCCGACGGCCGCCTCCGCGTCACCGGAGCGCAGGGCTTCGAGGATCTCCTCGTGCTCGGTGAGCGTCTTGGTGATCCGGTCGGGGTGCGCGTGCATCACGGCCACTCCCATCCTCAACTGACGGTCACGGAGCTGGTCGTAGAGACGGGAGAGGATCTCGTTGGCGCCGCTGCGGACGATCTCCGCGTGGAAGCACCGGTCGGTGACGGCGGCGCCCGCCAGATCGCCCGCGGCGGCCTGTTCCTTCTGCCGGGCGAGGAGTTCCTCCAGCCGCGCGATGAGATGCGGCGCGGCCGGCACGGCCTTGCGGACCGCGTGCTCCTCGACGAGCTGGCGGGTCTCGACCACGTCCGCGATCTCCTGCGCGGAAACGGGCAGGACGAGCGCGCCCTTCTTCGGATAGAGCCTGATGAGGCCCTCGGCCTCCAGCCGGAGCAGCGCCTCGCGCACCGGTGTGCGGGACACCCCGACGGCATCGGCGAGCTCGCCCTCGGTGAGCAGCGTCCCGCCTTCGTAACGGCGTTCCAGCACACCCTGCTTGACGTAGGCGTAGACCCGGTCGGCGGCGGGCGGCTGTTTCACCGCGGGAGCGGCGGGCGGGGCGGGCACGGAGGGGGCGGCAGGCATGCGCACATCATAGATACAACACGCACGCATCGCCGGTCCTCGTCCAGGATGCGGACCGGCGCGACCCGACGGCTTCTCACGCGTTCACCTTGGGGCTCCCTACGTAATCCACATCACATCATTCAGTTCCCTTTTCCGTGCATCCCTTTGGGTACCTGGGGAGTCCGTACGTGAGACGGCACTGCCATGTGCCGTTCTCCCAGGGGCATTTCGCGCATTCGGAGCGTTCATTTTGATTACCGGCATTAAGGGCACGCGTTTCCGCAGGGCCGCCGCTGTGACCGTCACGACCGGAGCCGTTCTGGCCGCCGGAGCCTTCGGCGCGGCGCCCGCGGGCGCCGTGACCACGCCCACGATCGCCGCCAAGGGCGGCTACGTGATGAACAACGGCACGGCCGCGACCCTCTACACCAAGGCCGCGGACACCAAGCGTTCCACCGGTTCCACCACCAAGATCATGACCGCCAAGGTCGTCCTCTCGCAGTCGAACCTGAACCTGGACGCCACGGTCACCATCCAGAAGGCGTACAGCGACTACATCGTCCGCAACAACGCCTCCCAGGCCCACCTGATCGTCGGCGACAAGGTCACCGTCCGTCAGCTCCTCTACGGTCTGATGCTGCCGTCCGGCTGCGACGCCGCGTACGCGCTCGCGGACAAGTACGGCTCGGGCTCGACCATGGCCGCCCGGGTGAAGTCGTTCATCGGCAAGATGAACACCACGGCCAGGTCCCTCGGTCTGACGAACACCAAGTTCGACTCGTTCGACGGCATCGGCAACGGCAACAACTACTCCACCCCGCGCGACCTGACGAAGCTCGCCAGCAGCGCGATGAAGAACAGCACGTTCAAGACGATCGTCAAGACGAAGTCGTACACGGCGAAGACCAAGACGAAGACCGGCGGCACCCGCACCATGGCCGCGTGGACCAACACCAACGGTCTGCTCAGCAGCTACAGCGGCACCATCGGCGTGAAGACCGGCTCCGGCCCCGAGGCCAAGTACTGCCTCGTCTTCGCCGCCACCCGCAACGGCAAGACGGTCATCGGCACGGTTCTCGCGTCGACCTCCATCCCGGCCCGCGAGTCGGACGCGAAGAAGCTCATGAGCTACGCCTTCGCCAAGTAGTCCCCCCGCGCGGGGACGACGACTCCCGGCGCGGGACGCATCACGCAGGACAGCACGAGGAAACAGGGGCCTGCCGCACACCAGCGGCGGGCCCCTGTCCGTCGTCCGTGGCGCCCGTCCGTCCGCGGTCGAGGCGGGCACGGGCTCCACCGGCCGCCATGCACACGGTCGCGGTCACACGCCGTGGAACCGACGATCTTTCCCTCGCAATCATGAACATCACGGTTGCAATTGGCATATTCGATTTCCTCCGTTCTACGTTCCGCGGCGGAGGTGGTTCACATGAACGAACCGAGCAAGCGACCCCGTTCGGGCGAGCGGTACGAGGCGATCGACATCAGCGACTTCGTCTACGCGGCGACCGGCGACCGGGTCCGGAGGCTGACCATGCCGGACGGAAACCACTGGTTCCCGTCCGTGGACGTCTGCAAGAAGTTGGGCTACACGACACCCCGGAAGGCGCTCCTCGACCACGTGCCGGAGCACCATCGAGACAATCTCGAGACAGTGACTGGAAGTCACGGTCTCAGCGTTCCCGCAGGTAGGACATGGCGCCGAGACTTGCAGCTGATCGACCTCCAGGGTCTGATCCTTCTCGTCAACGCCTGCACCAAACCCGCCTGCGCGCCCTTCAAGCAGTGGGCCGCGGAGGTCATCGAGACCGTCCAGCGAGAGGGTTCCTACAGTCTCGAGGAGGCCGAGGTGCAGCCCGCCGAACCGGGCGCGCCCATCGCCTACGCCATGCCCGAGCAGGTCGCCGACGCCATCGTCCGGCTGGAGGAGCGCAACCTGCAGGCCGACGAGCAGCACGCCGTCGCCCAGCAGGAGTCGCTCACGCTGCAGCGGACCATGGTCGAGATGCAGCGCGAGACACTCGCCGCGCAGCGCGCCATCGCCGAGGCCATGGGACGGATCGCGAGCCGGCTCGACGTCCTCGCCCTCGACCGTCCGGCACCCACCACCGACTTCCCCGCGAACCCGGTCGCCGAGTCCGTCCTCGCCGACTGGCGGCAGCGGCTGAGCGTGACCTCCGACGTGTGGGCGGTGGCGGTCGTGATCGTGCCCGTCCTGGTCGAGGAGGGCGAACTGCGTCAGCCGCTGGACGCCATCGCGGCCCGAACCGGACTCTCCGTGCAGCGGGTCAACGACTGTCTGCGGATGCTGCGCAAGCACGCCTGCATCCGCTCCCGGGGCGGCAGCGGGAACGGAGCGCCCGTCTACGTGCTCAACCGCTCCTGACCTGCGCAAAGGAAGAGGGGACGGTCGCAAGAAGAATGTGCGGCCGACCCCTCTCCACTGAAGCTACCCGATCGACACGGGCTTCGTGTCCGGTTTCCCTTCCGGGTCACCCCCAGGTGATGAGCCGCTTCGGCTGTTCCAGGATCGCCGCCACGTCGGCGAGGACCTTGGAGCCCAGCTCGCCGTCGACCAGGCGGTGGTCGAAGGAGAGCGCGAGCGTCGTCACCTGACGCGGCTTCACCTTGCCCTTGTGGACCCAGGGCTGGAGCTTGATCGCCCCGATCGCGAGGATCGCCGACTCGCCGGGGTTGAGGATCGGCGTGCCCGTGTCGACGCCGAAGACGCCGACGTTGGTGATCGTCACCGTGCCGCCCTGCATCGCGGCCGGCGAGGTCTTGCCCTCACGCGCCGTCGCGACCAGCTCGCCCAGCGACTCGGCGAGCTGGGGGAGCGTCTTGGCGTGCGCGTCCTTGATGTTCGGGACGAGCAAACCACGGGGGGTCGCGGCGGCGATGCCCAGGTTCACGTAGTGCTTGACGACGATCTCCTGTGCGGCCTCGTCCCAGGACGCGTTGACCTCGGGATTGCGCCTGATCGCCACCAGCAGGGCCTTGGCGATGAGCAGCAGGGGGTTCACCCGCAGGCCCGCGAGCTCCTTGTCCTGCTTGAGCTCCTCGACGAGCCTCATCGTGCGCGTCACGTCGACCGTCACGAACTCGGTGACGTGCGGAGCGGTGAACGCCGAGCCGACCATCGCGGCGGCGGTGGCCTTGCGGACACCCTTCACCGGGACGCGGGTCTCCCGCGCCGCGTCGTACCCGGCGACCGGGGCGGGCGCCTGGACGCGGGCGGCCGGCACGGTCTCCTCGACGGACGCCTGCGGGGCCGGCACCGGCGCGGGCGCGGCCGCCGCGTGGACGTCCTCGCGCGTGATGACGCCGTCCGGGCCCGACGGGGTGACCGTCGTCAGGTCGACCCCGAGATCCTTGGCGAGCTTGCGGACCGGGGGCTTCGCCAGCGGGCGCGGCCTGCCGTGTCCGTTGAGCTCGGCCTGGACCGTGGCGGCCGCGGGAAGGACCTCGGACTGCTGCGGGGGGACCTCGGTGCCCTTGCGGGGGCGGCGCTTGGTGGAGGACTCGGCCACCCCGTACCCGACGAGGACCGGGGTGCGGCCCTCCGGCTTGGACTCCCCGCCGGCCGGGGCCGCCGGAGACGGCGCGGCCACGGGGGCGGGTTCGACGGCCGGGGCCGCCACGGGCGCCGCTCCTCCGGACACGTCCACCGCGATGATCACCTGGCCCACGTCCACCGTCGTCCCCTCGGGGAAGCGGAGTTCGCGCACCACGCCGTCGTACGGGATGGGCAGCTCGACCGCGGCCTTGGCGGTCTCGACCTCGCACACGACCTGGCCGTCGGTGACGGAGTCACCGGGCTGGACGTACCACTTGAGGATCTCCGCCTCGGTGAGTCCCTCGCCCACGTCGGGCATCTTGAACTCGCGGAGCCCCGACGCGTTCTCAGTCATCGTCGTCACGACTCTCTCCTCAGTACGCCAGCGAGCGGTCGACGGCGTCGAGCACCCGGTCCAGGCCCGGAAGGTACTCCTCCTCCAGGCGGGCCGGCGGGTAGGGGGCGTGGTAGCCGCCGACCCGCAGGACGGGTGCCTCCAGGTGGTAGAAGCACCGCTCCGTGATGCGGGCGGCGATCTCCGCGCCCGTGCCCAGGAACACCGGCGCCTCGTGCACCACGACCAGGTGGCGGGTCTTCTCCACCGAGGTCTGGACCGAGTCGAAGTCGATGGGCGACATCGAGCGCAGGTCCAGGACCTCGATCGACCTGCCCTCCTCCTGGGCGGCCGCGGCGGCCTCCAGGCAGACCTTCACCATCGGGCCGTACGCGGCGAGCGTCAGGTCGCTGCCCTCGCGCGCCACGACCGCCTTGTGCAGCGGGCCGGGGATGGCGTCGGTGTTGACCTCGCTCTTGTCCCAGTAGCGCCGCTTGGGCTCGAAGAAGATCACCGGGTCGTCGCTCTGGATGGCCTGCTGCATCATCCAGTAGGCGTCGCTCGCGTTCGACGGGGAGACCACCTTGAGGCCCGCGACGTGCGCGAAGAGCGCCTCGGGGGACTCGGAGTGGTGCTCCACGGCGCCGATGCCGCCGCCGTACGGAATGCGGATGACGACGGGGAGCTTGATCTTGCCGAGCGCCCGCGCGTGCATCTTCGCGAGCTGCGTGACGATCTGGTCGTACGCCGGGAAGACGAAGCCGTCGAACTGGATCTCCACCACCGGCCGGTAGCCCCGCAGGGCGAGGCCGATCGCGGTGCCGACGATGCCCGACTCGGCGAGCGGGGTGTCGATGACCCGGTCCTCGCCGAAGTCCTTCTGCAGACCGTCGGTGACCCGGAAGACACCGCCGAGCTTGCCGACGTCCTCGCCCATGATCAGGACCTTGGGGTCGGTGTCGAGGGCCGTGCGCAGCGACTCGTTGATCGCCTTGGCCAGCGCCATCTTTTCCGCAGCCATCGCTACTTGCCCTCCCCTTCGTCCACGAACGACGCCTGGTAGGCGGCGAACTGGGCCCGCTCCTCGTCGACGAGCGCGTGCCCGTCCGCGTACACGTTCTCGAAGATCGCGAGGTGGTCGGGGTCCGGCATGGCCCGGACCACTTCGCGTACTCGCTTGCCCAACGTCTCGCTCTCGGCCTCGAGTTCCGCGAAGAATCCCTCGTCCGCGTGGTTTGAGGCCTCCAGGTACGCGCGCAGGCGCAGGATCGGGTCCTTCGCCTCCCAGGACTCGCGCTCCTCGTCCGCCCGGTACTTGGTCGGGTCGTCGGAGGTGGTGTGCGCGCCCATGCGGTAGGTGTACGCCTCGACGAGCGTGGGGCCCTCGCCGCGGCGGGCCCGCTCCAGCGCCCACTTGGTCACGGCCAGGCAGGCCAGGACGTCGTTGCCGTCGACCCGGACGCCCGGGAAGCCGTAGCCCTGCGCGCGCTGGTAGAGCGGCACCCGGGTCTGCTTCTCGGTGGGCTCGGAGATCGCCCACTGGTTGTTCTGGCAGAAGAAGACGACGGGCGCGTTGTAGACCGCGGAGAAGGTGAACGATTCGGCGACGTCGCCCTGGCTGGAGGCGCCGTCCCCGAAGTACGCGATCACGGCCGAGTCCGCGCCGTCCTTGGCGATGCCCATGGCGTAGCCGGTGGCGTGCAGCGTCTGCGAGCCGATGACGATCGTGTACAGGTGGAAGTTGTTGCCGTTCGGGTCCCAGCCGCCGTTGTTCACACCCCTGAACATGCCGAGCAGGTTGGTGGGGTCGACCCCGCGGCACCAGGCGACGCCGTGCTCGCGGTAGGTCGGGAAGACGTAGTCGTCGTCACGGGTGGCCCGGCCCGAACCGATCTGGGCGGCCTCCTGGCCGAGCATCGAGGCCCACAGGCCCAGCTCGCCCTGGCGCTGCAGGGAGGTGGCCTCGGCGTCGAAGCGGCGGCTCAGCACCATGTCCCGGTACAGGCCGCGCAGCTCCTCGGGGGTGATGTCGGCGACGTACGGGTCGTACGTGGCGTCCGCGACCCGCTCGCCCTCAGGCGTCAGCAGCTGAACGAGCTCGGGGTCCGCGCCCGGAGTGCCCGGTGCCTTCTTGCCGGCCGCGCCGGTGCCCTTGCCCGCTGCCGTCCTGCTCGCGGCGGTCTTTGAACCGGCCGTACTGGCGCCGCCTTTCGCAGCGGTCGTACCGGCGCTGCGTCGCGGCTTGCGCGCGGCAGTGCTCTCCACGGTCACGTGTACTCCTCCGTCGGTCCGGCCCCCGGGGTTGCCGGGTGGCTGGGTTCCCCCTCGCTCGTTCCAAGAGCTCGAGGGAGCGGCTCGCCGTTCCGGTTCCCGTGCACGGGGTGGGTGCCACTCGGCCGGAACAGGCGTGACAGGTGCCCCGGCGAGCGCCCTGCATCGGTCACGTTACCCAGTGCTCCACATTTCTGTGAAACCCCTCCTGACCTGCGTTTTTGCTTGGATTTCCAAGTACTTTTTAGTCGGATTTCCAAGTAGTTCGCGCGGGTCGGGAACAGTCGCTGGTCACAGCACTGGTCGCGGCCTTGCAGGGGGCCGGAACACCGGCACGTTATCCCGGCCACCCCGGGCACGGGAAGAGTGGACTTCCGCGGGGCCGAGGGTGGTGTGTGACACTTACTTTGTGCCCGAAAACGGAAAAATTACCGTATTTCTCGTCGATGATCACGAGGTGGTGCGGCGCGGGGTGCACGAGTTGCTCTCGGCGGAGGACGGCTTCGAGGTGGTCGGCGAGGCCGGGACGGCGGCCGACGCACTGGTCCGGATCCCCGCCACCCACCCGGACGTCGCGGTGCTCGACGTCCGCCTCCCGGACGGCAGCGGGGTCGAGGTCTGCCGCGAGATCCGGTCCGCCGACGAGTCCGTTCGATGCCTGATGCTCACCTCGTACGCCGACGACGAGGCACTCTTCGAAGCGATCATGGCGGGTGCGTCGGGCTATGTGCTGAAGGCGATCCGCGGCGGCGAGCTGCTGGCGGCGGTGCGCGACGTCGCGGCGGGGAAGTCCCTGCTCGACCCGGAGGCCACGGCCCGGGTCCTGGAGCGGCTGCGCGACGGCGGCCCCCGCGGCGACGACCGGCTCGCGCACCTCACCGAGCAGGAGCGCAGGATCCTCGACCTGATCGGCGAGGGGCTGACCAACCGGGTGATAGGCGAACGGCTGCATCTCGCCGAGAAGACGATCAAGAACTATGTGTCGAGCCTGCTGTCCAAGCTGGGCATGGAACGGCGTTCACAGGCAGCCGCGTACGTCGCGCGCCTCCAGGCGGAGAAGCAGCGCCACTGAGGTGCGCGCGCCCGCCCGCCGGCGTTCCCGGGGGCGGGCGTTCGGGGCGACACGGGCGTCGTCCGGGCGCCGGGGGCGGTCCCGGGCCCGTTCGGGACCTACGGCCCCTTCCCCCCGGGCCGGGCGGCTCTTGCCGGGGCCGCGCGCGTGCCGAAGATTGGAAGGATGCCCACCGACGAACAGCTCGCCGTGGACCTGATGCGCCGCACCGACCACGGCCGGGTGGCCGCCAGCCGGCACGCTCTTCCGCTGCTCGCGGCGGCCCACCACATCGTGGTCGACGGACGGGTCCTGCTCCGTATGCACCGGGGCTGCGGAAGCCACCAGGCCTGCGCGGGCGCCGTCATCGCGTACGGCACCGACAACCTGAGCTCCGCGCGGCCCGGGGAGAGCCTGTGGTCCGTGCAGATCGTGGGCCGGTGCCAGGCGGTCGAGCCGACCGCGGCGGAGCGCGAGCGCTTCGGACCCGCCCCGCGGCTCGTCGACGGTGAACGCTTCGATCCCGTCTATCTGGGCGTGACACCTCAGGTCTGCACCGTGCATTCCACGGACGATGGCCTGGAACGGCAGTTCCAGCACATCCTGTGACCATCTCGTGATCAAACATGACTGTGTGTGACAAACGCAGGTCAGCGGCCTGTACGGTGACCTAGCATCTGGCGCGTGCCGCGCTCATCCGTACCCGCTCCCGTGCTTCACGCGCCCCCTCTGGGCGCCCTCCTCCGTCAGTACGCCGCAGGGTCGGCGCTGACCTGCGACCCCGTCGAACAGGGGCTGCTCAATCGCGGCTACCGGCTGCGCACCACCCAGGGCCGCTACTTCCTCAAGCACCATTTCGACCCCGAGACGGCCGATCCCGCCGCGATCGCCCGCCAGCACCGGGCGACCCAGCGGCTCGCGGATCTCGGCGTTCCCGTCGCCCCGCCGCTGGCCGGCACGGACGGCCGCACGGTGGCCGTCGTCGGGGGCCACGCGTACGCGCTGCACCCCTGGATCGACGGCAGGCACCGGCACGGGGGCCAGCTCTCCACGGAGCAGTGCGCCCGGCTGGGGGGCCTCCTCGGAGTCGTCCACGCGAGCCTGGAGCGGGTGATGGAGCGCGTACTGGCGACCCAGGGACGCTCCCCGGCGAAACCGTCCGCGGACCGGCCCCCGGACCGGACTCCGGGGCGGACGCCGGACGGGGGCCGGGGAGGACGGGACAGGGCTCCGGCCTCGTCGGCGGAGGAGCCGGGGGGCACGGGACCCACCGCGCACACCGCGGGCCCAGGACACCCCGGAGACGCGGAGGGTCCGGCAGGCCCGGGAGGTCCCGGAGACCCGGGCGATCCCGGGAACCCGGGCGGTTCCGGAGACCCAGGAGGTCCCGGAGACGGCGGAGACCATGGGGACACCGCACGCCCCGGGATGCTCGCGCGCACCGGTAGTGTCGGCGTCCGCGCCGTCGAGGGCACCGACCCGGCCCGGGGCGCCGACCCCGCCGACACCTTCGCGCTCATCGACCGGCTGCTCGCCAGGGTGCGCAGCCACCGCCCGCCCGACGCCTTCGACGAACTCGCCCGGCACCGGCTCCTGGAGCGGCGCGCCCTCCTGGAGAAGCACGCCGACCGGCGGCCCCCGCAGGGCGGCTCGGTGGGCTGGGTCCACGGGGACTTCCACCCGTTCAACCTGCTCTACCGCGACGGCGAACCGGCCGCGATCGTCGACTGGGACCGGCTGGGCGTCCACCCCCGCGCCGAGGAGGCCGTACGCGCCGCGATGATCTTCTTCGTACGGCCCGTCGGGGCGCTGGACCTGACCAAGGTGCGGGCTTACGCGCGCGCGTACCGGCGTGCGGCCGGGGCCGGGGCCGCCGAACTGGCCGCCGCCGTGCATCGCGTGTGGTGGGAGCGCCTCAACGACTTCTGGATGCTGCGCTGGCACTACGAACGCGGCGACACCCGGGCCGACCCGCAGTTCCCGGCGGCCTCCGCGCTGGCGGTGTGGTGGACCCGCGAGTACGACGCGGTGTGCGAGGCGTTCACGGGCTGATCGGCCGGCCCACCGGCGGGTGCGGTGCCGCCGCGGAGCCCCCGGGAGACGGCCGGGCTCCCGCGGAGGGCACGGGACGGCCCGCAGGACGCGTACGCGCGCGTGACGCCCGTCTCCGGGCCTCACGCGCGCGTGGCGGGCGTCTCGGTCGGATCCCCTCAGGGGTTCGCGGTGTCGCCCTCGGTGTCGCCGCCGCCGCCGTCACCCGTGGGATCCGGGGAGACCGGGGCGTCGCTGCTCGGCTCGTTCGACGGCTGCGAGGGGGTCGACTTCGTCGGGGTGTCCGAGGGCTCGTCGGACGGCTCGTCCGAGGGCCGGCTGCTGTAGCTCTTGGACGGGGTGTACGACGGCGTGTAGTCCGAACCGGAGTCCGAGCCCGTGCCGTTGTCCGTGGAACTGTCCTGCGAGGAGTCCGTGGAGTCGTCGCTGGGGCTCGAGCTGGGCTCGTCGCCCTTCTCGGACGGCGTGACCGAGGGCGACCGGGTCGTGCCGGTACCGCCGCTGCCGCCGCCACCGGTGTTGTTGAGCGCGAGCGCGACCCCCGCCGCGATCGCGATGACCGCGAGCACCGCGAGGATCCACAGCTTGCCGCGGCCGCCGCCGCTGTTGCCGTGCCCCTCGAAACCGCCGTCGTCCCCGCCGCCGTACGGCGGGATGATCGGCGCCGGGATCTGCGTGGTCCCGGAGGAGTCACCGGGGTGCGGCAGCGCGGTCGTGCCCGCGAAACCCGCCGCCGGGGTGTGCCGTCCCTCGTGGACCGTGACCGGCCCGGTGTTCCAGGTGCCCGTGTGGCCGCCCTGGTCGTACAGCATCTGCAGGCCGTACTGGACCAGCCCGCGCATCTCCTCGGCGGTCTGGAACCGGTCGTCCGGCTCCTTCGCGAGCGAACGCATGACCAGCCCGTCGAGCTCGGGCGGCGCCGCCGTCGCGACCTCGGACGGAGGCACCGGGATGTCCTGGACGTGCTGGTAGACCACCGACAACGGCGTCTCGCCCGTGAACGGGGGCCGCAGCGCCAGGAGTTCGTAGAGCAGACAGCCGGTCGCGTACAGGTCGGAGCGGTGGTCGACGGCCTTGCCGAGCGCCTGCTCCGGGGAGAGGTACTGCGGCGTGCCCATGACCATGCCGGTCTGGGTCATCGTCGACTGCGCCCCGTGCAGGGCGCGCGCGATGCCGAAGTCCATCACCTTCACGGCACCGGTCTGCGTGATGATCACGTTCGCCGGCTTGATGTCACGGTGCACGATGCCGTGCTGGTGCGAGTAGGCCAGCGCCTCCAGCACGCCCGAGACGATGATCAGCGCCTGCTCGGGCCCGGGGGCCTCGGCGTTGATGAGCAGGTCACGGATGGTGCGGCCCTCGACCAGCTCCATCACGATGTACGGGACGACCCCGTGCCCGACCACGTCCTCGCCCGAGTCGTACACGGCGACGACGGCGTGGTGGTTGAGTCCGGCCACCGACTGGGCCTCGCGTGTGAAGCGGGCCTTCGAGACCGGGTCCTCGGCCAGGTCGGAGCGGAGCAGTTTGACCGCGACGGTGCGCCCGAGGCGCACGTCCTCGGCCGCGAACACCTCGGCCATGCCGCCCCGGCCTAGTCTGTGGGTCAGCCGATACCGGCCGTCCCCCACAAGTCCGCCGTTACCCCACATCTCCGGCGCATCTGACATACCGCCGCCAGTCGCCTCGGGGTCGGACGGGCCCTGAGCGCGCTGCTGCTGTGCCATCAGTCCTCGCCGTCGTTTCTGCCCGCGGTCTGCGCGGTGGTTGTTACGGTCTCCGTCGAGCCACGCTACAGGCTCGGAGCGGGGTGCCGGTCCGAGATGGAATCGAGATGGACGGGCCATCCAACCCGCCCCGGGTACCCGTGCGCAAATCCTGTGTACCGCCCGCACGGCACCTGTAACGCTTCCGCGACGCTTCTTTCGCGTACGGTCACGGAACGGGCACCGAGCTTGACGTGTCACCGCCCTCGGGCAGACTTGGCCGGGAATCAGCCAATCGATCACCGGGACACGGGTGATCACAGTCGATCGATTTGATCACAGTCAATCGATCACGGACCGCGGGAGCAACCAGCCGACGCTGCCGCCGTGCCGATGGGGGACGCAGAACATGAGCCAGGACGGCGCACAGGGCCGGTACGCGGGGCGCGCGGTCGCCGGCGGCCGCTACCAGCTGCGCGATCTGCTCGGCGAGGGCGGCATGGCCTCGGTGCATCTCGCGTACGACTCGGTGCTCGACCGCCAGGTGGCGATCAAGACACTGCACACGGAACTCGGCCGCGAGCAGGCCTTCCGCGAGCGGTTCCGCCGCGAGGCGCAGTCGGTGGCCAAGCTCACGCACACCAACATCGTCTCGGTCTTCGACACCGGCGAGGACGACCTCAACGGCATGACGACGCCGTACATCGTCATGGAGTACATCGAGGGCAAGCCGCTCGGCTCGGTCCTCGACGCGGACATCCGGCAGTACGGCGCGATGCCCGCCGACAAGGCCCTGAAGATCACCGCGGACGTGCTGGCGGCCCTGGAGATCAGCCACGAGATGGGCCTGGTCCACCGGGACATCAAACCGGGCAACGTGATGATGACGAAGCGCAACGTCGTCAAAGTGATGGACTTCGGCATCGCCCGCGCCATGCAGTCCGGGGTCACTTCCATGACCCAGACCGGCATGGTCGTCGGCACCCCGCAGTACCTCTCGCCCGAGCAGGCGCTCGGCCGGGGCGTGGACGCCAGGTCGGACCTGTACTCGGTCGGCATCATGCTCTTCCAACTGGTCACCGGACGGCTGCCGTTCGAGGCGGACTCGCCGCTGGCCATCGCCTACGCGCACGTCCAGGAGGAGCCGGTCGCGCCCTCCTCGGTCAACCGCTCGCTGCCGCTGGCGGTGGACGCGCTGGTCGCCCGCGCGCTGAAGAAGAACCCGAACGAGCGTTTCCCGAGCGCCGAGGCCATGCGCGACGAGTGCCTGCGCGTGGCCCAGTCGCTCCACGCCGTTCCGCCGAGCATCGTGCCGGGCGCCAGGACGTCGAGCGGCGCGGGTGTGAGCTCCGCCGTCTTCCCGCCGGTCGACCAGTCGATGCCGACCCCGGGTCCCGTGCAGACGCCGTACCAGCCGGGCCCCTACGGCGCGCCGACGCCGACGCCGGGCTCACCCGGGTACGGCTACCCGCAGCAGGGCGGCTACCAGCCCGCTCCGCAGACAACTCCGTACGGCGCCCACCAGCACGGGGTGCAGACCCCGCCGCCGTACAACCTCACGCCCCAGCACATGACGGCCGCCTCCGGTGGTCCGGGGGGCCGCCGGAGCAACAAGGGCGTCGTCATCGGGTCGATCATCGTGGCGCTCGTCGCGCTCGGCGGTCTGATCACCGCCCTCTCGATGAACGGCGGCGGAGACGACGACAAGGGCGGCGGCGGTGCCTCCACAACTCCGGCCGTGGTGGCGAGCCACCGGGGTCCGGACACCTCGAAGACCATCGACACGGAGAAGTGCACCGATCCGCAGGAGTCGTACGACGACCCGGACAAGATCCAGGTCCCGGACTTCACCTACCGGTACATCAAGTCGGTCAAGTCCTGCTTCCAGGCGGCGGGCTGGAGGATGAAGCAGACCCCCGTCGACGAGAACACCTACGGGGAGGGCACCGTCATGGGGCAGTTCCCCACCGCCGGAACGGACGTCGACCCGAAGGACATGCCCGAGATCGAACTGAAGGTCTCGACCGGCGACCCGTCCTGAACGGGCGGGGACGCCCGGTCCGCGGGGACGCCCGGTTCCCGGTCCAGGCCGGTACCCGGTGCAGGCCGGTACCCGGTGACGGCCGGTACCGGGTGCAAGCCGGGGACGACCGGTGGCGGCGCGGGAGGAACGACCGGAAGAGGGAACGGGCCCGGCACGTTCGTGCCGGGCCCGCCCTGTCCGTACCGCTTCCCGCTTCCCGCTTCCCGCTTCCCGCTTCCCGCTTCCCGCCCCGGTGGGACCTAGAGGTACGGGCCGCCCGAGCGGCCGCCCGTGCGCGGGTCCTCGTCGCCGCCCTCCAGGCCGCCGCCGACGCCCGGCGGAAGGGCCCGGCGCATCTGCTCCAGCTGAGCCCTGGCCGCCATCTGCTGCGCGAACAGGGTCGTCTGGATTCCGTGGAAGAGACCCTCGAGCCAGCCCACCAGCTGAGCCTGCGCGATCCGCAGCTCCGCGTCGCTGGGGGTCGCGTCATGGGTGAAGGGCAGTGAGAGCCGTTCCAGCTCCTCGACCAGTTCGGGGGCCAGGCCGTCCTCCAGCTCCTTCACGGAGCTGGCGTGGATCTCCTTCAGCCGAACGCGGCTCGCCTCGTCCAGGGGTGCGGCCCGCACCTCTTCGAGGAGTTGCTTGATCATGCTCCCGATGCGCATGACCTTGGCCGGCTGTTCGACCATCTCTGTCACCGGGACCTCACGGGAGTCCTCGTCACCGGTGCCACCGAGAGCCATTCCGTCCTGGCCCACGACCAGGATCTGGGGGTTCTCCGGTGACCTTTCGTTCCTCGGCATCTCCATGCCGCCATTGTCTCGCACCACCCCACCTCATCACGGTGCCGCCCCCCGTTGCGGGTGATCCACTCGGCCGGTCACCGTCGGGATGCCGGGAAGGAACCCTCATGTGAGGCTTGCCCCATTGATCATGGGACTCCTCGACCGGGAGGGGGTCACTGGCGTGACTCCATGGCTCAGCCGACCCCGCGGGCCGATATTGCTGCTGCTTCTGGCGACCGCTCTGGCATCCCCGTCCTGGGGCGCCTCGTACGCGGCCGCTTCCTCGGCCCCGCCGTCCGCACCGCCGGCCACCTCGCCGCGCGCCTCGCCGGCCGCCTCGGCCTCGGTGTCGCCCTCCCGCCGGCCGTCCGCGTCGCCGTCCCGCCGCCCGTCCGTGGTGACGGACCACGCGCCGGCCGACCCGCCGTCCCACCGGCCGCCCGCCTCACCGTCGCACGGGCCGGCCGCCCAGCCGTCGCACCGGCCGTCCGCGTCGTCGTCGCACCGGCCGTCCGCGTCCCTGCCGCACCGGCCGTCCACGGGGTCGGACCACGCGCCGTCCACCGGGTCGGGCCGTTCGAGCGGGTCGGGCCGTTCGGCGTCCGCGCCTCCGGCCCGCTCGCCGTCCACGAAGACGGGCCGTCCGGCCGTCGGATCGGCCGCCGCAGACGCGCCGTCCGTGCGGGAGGCCGCCGGGCCCACCCCGGCCGAGGAGGACTCCCGCGCGGGAAGCCGCCCGGGAGCGGGCCGTGCCCGGCCGGGACGCCAGGACAGGGACCGCGACCAGGGCGAGAACGACGAGGACTCCATGCCCACGTACACGGACCGGGACCCGGTCGACGAGAGCGCCGGGTCCGGTACCTCGCAGGACGGTGTGGACGGGACGGGAGACGGCACCACCGGGGCGCCGAACGCGGCCGTACCCGTCGAGCAGCACGTGCTGGACCCCGGCACCGCGCCGACGCGGCGGACCCTCCGGATCCTGCCCCTGGGCGGCGGTCTGATCCTCATCGGCCTGGGCCTGGGGATGGCCTTCCTCGCCCTGCACCTGCGACGCGACTGAGCGGTCCGGCCGACCGACGCGGCCGAGGGGCCGCGCGGACGGGCCACGCCGACGCGCCGGGCCGGGCCGACCGGTCGAACCTGTCCGATCACACCGACAGGGACGCCGGGCCGCCGGGCCGGCCGGTCGCGCGCGCCGGTCGAGCCGTGGAGCGGGGCCGGCGCCCCGCCTGGCCCGGCGCCCGCCCCGAGGGCCCGCCGGGGGATGCCGGCGGGCGGGACGGCTCTCCGCTAGGGGGTGACCAGCAGCACCTTGCCGATGTGACCGCTCTCCTCCAGGATGCGGTGCGCCTCCGCGGCCTCGCTCATCGGCAGCTCGCGGTCGACCACCGGGCGCACGTGACCGGAGTCGATCAACGGCCACACATGCTCGCGTACAGCGGCGACGATCGCCGCCTTCTCGCCCAGCGGACGGGCGCGCAGCGAGGTCGCGGTGACGGCGCCCCGCTTGGCCAGGAGCGCCCCGATGTTCAGCTCGCCCTTGGTGCCGCCCTGCAGGCCGATGATCGCGAGCCGTCCGTTGACGGCGAGGGCCCGCACGTTCCGGTCGAGGTACTTGGCGCCCATGTTGTCGAGGATGACGTCGGCGCCGGCACCGTCGGTGGCCCGCTCGATCTCCTCGACGAAGTCCTGGTCGCGGTAGTTGATCAGGATGTCCGCGCCGAGTTCGGCGCAGAAGTCGAGCTTCTCCTTGGTGCCCGCCGTGACGGCGACCTTCGCGCCCACGGCCTTGGCGAGCTGGATCGCCATGGTGCCGATACCGCTGGACCCTCCGTGCACGAGCAGGGTCTCGCCCGGACGCAGGTGGGAGACCATGAAGACGTTCGACCAGACCGTGCAGACCACCTCGGGCAGGGCCGCCGCGCGCTTGAGGTCGAGGCCCGCGGGAACCGGCAGCAGCTGCCCGGCCGGGACGACGACCTTCTCGGCGTAACCTCCGCCCGCGAGCAGCGCGCACACCTCGTCGCCGACGGCCCACCCCGAGACACCCGGCCCGGTCTCGACGACGCGTCCGGCGCATTCGAGGCCGGGGTAGCGGGACGCTCCGGGCGGCGGGTCGTAGAAGCCCTGGCGCTGCATCAGGTCGGCACGGTTGACCGCGCTCGCCACCACCTCGACGAGGACCTCGCCCTCGCCGGGCACGGGGTCCGGGACCTCGTCCCACACCAGCGCCTCGGGCCCACCAGGTTCAGGAATCGTGATCGCGTACATGAGGGCGACGCTACTCCTGCGGGCGGGGCCGGGTACCCGGCGCCACCGGGGGACGCTGAGCGCCCCGCACGATCGTGATCAGCCGGTCGGTCAGCTGGAGCGTGCCGACGGCCGGGTCGTCGTACCCCAGCACCCGGTGCCCCCGTACGACGCTCACCACCAGGTCGTCCGTCTCGCGCACCCCCTTGCCCACCTCGGCCCTTATGACCGGACGTTCGACGATGTCGAGCCCGCTGCCCTGCCGGATGAGGTCCTCCATGACCAGGCCCGCGCTGGGGCTGAGCACCGAGAGTCCGAGGAGCCGTCCCGCCGCGCTGGCGCTGGTGATGACGGCGTCGGCGCCCGACTGCCGCAGCAGGGGGGCGTTCTCCTCCTCCCGTACCGCGGCGACGATCTTCGCCTGGCCGTTGAGCTGGCGGGCGGTCAGCGTGACCAGCACGGCGGTGTCGTCGCGCTGGGTCGCGATGATGATCTGCCGCGCCTTGCGGACCTCGGCCCGCATCAGGACGTCGCTGCGGGTCGCGTCCCCGACGACCCCCGTGTACCCGTCGGCGGTCGCGGCGGCGACCGCCTCGGAACTGGGGTCGACCACCACGACCTGTTCCTTCCTCAGCCCCGACGCGCAGACGGTCTGCACCGCCGACCGCCCCTTGGTCCCGAAGCCGACAACCACGGTGTGGTCCCTCAAGGCCGCCCCCTCCAGCAGTCTTCCGCGTGCACCCTACGAACCCGGCAACGGGGACGACGCTACTGCCAACGAGGGGGACGGCGCCGTCGGCAGGGCGGTGGGCCCGTCTCCCGCGACGGGCACGACGCCGGTCCCGCGACGGGCACCACGCCCGTTCACCGGTGGCCCTCGGCCGGGTCCCGGACGGCGACGCGACGTGCCGGATTCCGCGGCCCGCGTGCCGGGGGGCGTTCGTCCGGGACCATGGTCACCGTGCTGTCCGATCGGATCACCGTCGCAGGGGGCGAACCATGAGCCACGAGAAGCGGTCCCACCCGCCGAGACCAGGGGGGATCTCGATCCTCCGGTCCCTCTGGTACCGCTCGCGGGGCGATGCCCTGGAGGACGCCGAAGCCGGACGGTCCATCACGCTGCCCGCCGAGCGGACCCTGCCGCCGCTCCAGCAGGTCCTGCGGCGACTGGCCATGGCGCTGCTGGTGCTGGCCGTGACGACGCTTCTCGTCTGGATCGACCGTGACGGGTACAACGACAACGCGGACGGCCGGGTCGACCTGCTGGACGCCGCGTACTACGCGACCGTCACCCTCTCGACCACCGGGTACGGCGACATCACCCCGGTGAGCGACGCCGCCCGGCTCACCAACATCCTCGTCATCACCCCGCTGCGCGTGCTGTTCCTGATCATCCTGGTCGGCACCACGCTGGAGGTCCTCACCGAACGCACCCGCCAACAGGTGCGCGTCCACCGGTGGCGCGCACGCATGCGGGACCACGTCGTGGTCGTCGGCTACGGCACCAAGGGGAGGCACGCCGTCGAGTCGCTGCTGGGCCAGGGCACGCCGAAGGACCACATCGTCGTCGTCGATCCGCTGCGCAAGGCGGTCGAGGCCGCCGGAAACGACGGGCTCGTGGCCGTGCTCGGCGACGCCACCCGCACCGACACCCTGCGCAAGGCCGAACTGCAGGCCGCGGCACGCGTCATCGTCGCCCCGCAGCGCGACGACACCGCGGCCCTGGTCACACTGACCGCCCGCCAGCTGAACAAGCGGGCGGCTCTCGTCGTCGCGGTCCGGGAGGACGAGAACGTCCCCCTGATCAGACAGAGCGGCGCGGACACCGTGGTCACGAGTTCCAGTTCGGCCGGCCGTCTCCTCGGCGTGTCCGTGGCCAGCCCGCACGCGGCCGACACCCTGGAGGACCTGATGACCCACGGCAGCGGACTCGATCTGATCGAACGCGCGGTGACCGAGGGCGAGGTGGGCCGGTCGCCTCGCGAGTGCTCCGATCTCGTCGTCGCCGTCGTACGCCGCAGGAAGGTGCTCGACCACACCGATCCGGAGGCCGCAGCCCTCCAGCTCGGGGACCGGGTGATCAGCATCAGGCAGAGCCGACCACGCGGCTGACCGGACGGGGCGTCACCGGACCGGGCACCAACGGGCCGGGCGTCACCGGACCGGGCGGGGGACGGCTCGGCAGGAAGGGGCGGGGACCGACCGGGCCGGGCACGCTGACGGCACGCCAGGAACCCGTCGGCGCAGGGATATGCGGTGCGTTCCGCTTTTGCACCCGTCCGGCCCGCGCCATCACACGTTGGACATGCCCGAAATGACAGTGAATGGGGCGATCAGTACGTTCGACGCAGGTCGGCTGTCCGGCCGACGTCTCCGAGGCAGAGAGAAGTCACATGCCCACGCGCACTTTCGCCGTGGCCGCCGCCGTAGGCGCTGCGGCCTTCGCCACCACCGGCATCACCTACGCCTCGCCCGCCGAGTCCACGCAGGTCGCCCCCTCCGTCCAGCGAGCGGCCCACGCCGCCCCGAAGGCCGCGCCGTCCGTCCGGAAGGCCGCCCCCGCGACGGCTCCCGTCGGCAACGGCAACGGCAACGGCAACAAGGGCGGCGAGGGCGGTGACCGGGACGGCGGCGACCGCGGAGGCCGCGGCTCGGGCCACGAGGGACCCGGGTACATCTACTTCAACGAGCGGACGTACTCCGGCTCCGTCGAGGGCTGCATCGCCGCCGCGAGCGGACTCGGCGCCAACAGCTTCAGCATCTACAACGACAGCTGGCGGACCGTCGAGGTCTACCGCGGGTTCAACTGCAACGGCGGCTCACCGGTCGCCACCGTCGGCCCGCACGGCGCCACCCACGGCGTCGTGACCAGCCCCGTCCAAGGAGACGCGTTCAGCTCCGAGGCGCTGCTGGCCGGAGCCATGTTCGGTGACGACGGTGTCGTCGGCAGCTTCCGGGTCGTCCACGACAGCGACTGGTGACAGACCGCCGGTCGAGCCGACGCCGCCTCCGCGCACCCGGAGCACGATCCGGACGTTTCACGTGAAACACTCCCCGATCCCGCTCACCCCTCGGCGGATGGGCGGGCTCCGGCCGACGCCCTGACACAGGGCGATCAGCCACCGCTGCCGGACACCGCCCAGGGCAGGTCCAGGAGTTCCAGCTCCTGACCCGGGCGGGCACCGCCGGGCGGTACGACCGCGAGCGCGTCGGCGGCGGCGATACCGCGCAGCATGGCCGGACCGTTGTAGCGCAGCGGGACCGCCTGGTCGCCGTGCAGGGCGACGGGGATCAGCCGGGTGTCGTACGGGTGCCCGTGCACCCCTTCCCGTACGGGCAGCGTGTACGGCTCCGGCGCCGCCCGCCCCGCCAGGATGCGCAGCAGTGGCTCGGCGAGCGTGAGCAGCCCGGAGACGGCCGCCAGGGGGTTGCCGGGCAGGCCGACCAGATGCTGGTTCTCCCGGGTTCGGGCCAGCAGCATGGGATGGCCCGGACGCACCTCGACCCCGTCCACGAGGAGCCGGGCGCCGATACGGCTCAGGGTGGGGTGGACGTGGTCGAGCGGGCCCGCGGCGGTGCCGCCGGTCGTGACGATCAGGTCGGCGCCGGAACCCGCGACCGCCTTGTGCAGGGCCTTCGCGTCGTCTCGCAGCCTGCGCACGGCGATGACGTCGGCGCCGAGCGCCCGCAGCCAGGGCGGCAGCATCGGGCCGAGCGCGTCCCGGATCAGGCCCTCCTGGGGGAGTCCCTGGGTGAGCAACTCGTCGCCCAGGACGAGAACTTCGACACGTGCGCGGGGAATGACCGCGAGGGTGTCGTATCCGGCGGCAGCAGCGAGGCCCAGCACGGCCGGGGTGACCAGGACACCGGCGGCCAGAAGCTGGTCACCGCTGCGGCACTCCTGACCGCGCGGCCGGATGTCCTGCCCGTGCACGACCGTCGGCGTCGCGCCGGGCCGCCCGGAGCCGGCGGCGCCGGGAAGGGCCGCGTGCAGGCGTCCCTTGTCGTCGATGCGTCCGTGTTCGCTGCGGAGGACGGCGGTGGCGTCCCGGGGGACGCGTGCGCCGGTGGCGATCCGTACCGCCTCGCCGTCGGTGAGGGACCCGGGCTTCGCGTGACCGGCGAGGACGCCTTCCTCACGGACCTCCCAGGGGCCGGGGCCGGCGACCGCCCAGCCGTCCATCGCGGAGGTGTCGAAGGAGGGCAGGTCCGTGAGCGCGTCGAGCGGCGCGGCGGTCACCAGGCCCAGAGCGGCGTCCAGGGGCACGGAGACGGGCGTGCGGCGCGGCAGTGAACGCGCCGCCCGCTCCGCGGCGGTGCGGGCGGCGGGCCACGGGGTGGCCCTGTGCTGTCCGTCCCCGTCGCTGCGCGCGGTGTGCGGGGCGGGCACGGTGTCGGGCGCGGGTGTCCGTGCGGCGGCGTCGCCCCGGTCCCGTCCGGGGCCCGCCGGGCGTCGGGGGTCCTTGACCAAGGCCAGGGCCTCCTCCACGTCGAATTCGTCGGCGTCCCGGCCGACGCGGGCGCCCGGCGAGGTCATCAGGCGTCCGGGGCGGCGTCGGAACCGGGGCCCGCGGGGGCGTGGGGGCCGGAGCCCGTCGGGGCGTGGGGGCCGGGCGCGGCTCCGGCTCCGGGCGCGGCACCCGGGGTGACGTTCTCGGTGTCCTTCACGGCAGCCTTCTTGGTGTCCTCCCCGTCCTCGGGGGTGTCCTCGTCGGCCCAGCGCAGCGCCAGCGCGGCGGCCTTGCGGGCGGCCGCGGCCACGGCCTCGGGGCCTCCGCCCGCGTGCGCGGCCGCGTACCCCACGAGGAACGTGGTCAGCGGTGCCGCGGGCCGTGCCACTCCGTGCGCTGCGTCGCGCGCCAGGTCGAGCAGGCCGCCGGTGTCGACGTCCAGGTCGATGCCCAGCTCGTCCTTGACTGCGGAAATCCATTCGTCCAACACGTGCCCATGCTCCCTGATACGTGCCCGGGCGGCGGCGATGTCGTCCCAGGTGTCGCAGTCGAAGGACGCGACGGGGTCGGAGATGCGGGTGAGGTCCAGCGCGGCGGTGAGCCGTCGCAGCGGCAGCCCGGTGAGCCCGCCGTGCGCGGCGGCGAGCACGGCCAGTTCCCGGCGCAGGGGCTCCGCCCGGTACGCGGCCACGAGCGGCTGGTCGCGCCCCTCGGGGTCGCTGAGCAGCACGCCTTCGGGGCGCTCCGCGCCGCCGCGCCCGGCGTCGCTCCCCCGAAGGGCGTCGAGCAGCCGTCGTACCGTCCCCTCGTCCAGGAACGGCAGGTCGGCGGAGAGCACCACGACGTCCTCGGCCGACGTGCGGCGCAGCCCGGCGTCGAGGGCGGCCAGCGGCCCCCCGCCGGGTGGGTCCTCGTGGGCCCACCGCACGGGTCGCGCGGTGGTTCTGGGCTCGGACACGACCACCGTGGTGGCGGCCGCTGCGCAGGCGGCGAGCACCCGGTCGAGCAGCGGGCGCCCGCCCACCCGCACTCCGGGTTTGTCCGCGCCGCCCAGGCGCCGGGCGGCACCGCCGGCGAGCACGACGGCGTCGTACGGGGCGGCGGGGCCGGGGGCGCCCGGGTGCTCGTACGCGGTCACCCCCCGAGTATGCGGGCCGCAGCGATCACAGGGAACGCAGAAGCACCGCCGGCTGTTCGACGCAGTCCGCCACGTACCGCAGGAAGCCGCCCGCCGTGCCGCCGTCGCACACCCGGTGGTCGAAGGTCAGCGAGAGCTGGACGACCTGCCGGACCGCCAGTTCGCCCTGGTGCACCCACGGCTTGGGGATGATCCGGCCGACGCCGAGCATGGCCGCCTCGGGGTGGTTGATGATCGGCGTGGACCCGTCGACCCCGAACACGCCGTAGTTGTTCAGCGTGAAGGTGCCGCCCGTGAGGTCGGCGGGGGTCAGGGTGCCCGTCCGCGCGGCCTCGGTCAGCCGGGCGAACTCGGCGCTCAACGACTGTGCGTCGCGGGTGTGGGCGTCCCGGACGACCGGGACGACGAGGCCACGTTCGGTCTGTGCCGCGAAGCCGAGGTGAACGTGGTCGAGCCGGACGATCTCGCGGGCCTGCGTGTCCACCGTCGAGTTGAGCTCGGGGTGGCGGGCCAGCGCGGCGGTGCAGATCCGGGCCAGCAGGGCGAGCAGCGAGATCTTCGGACCGCCCGCGGCGTTCATCGCCGCGCGGGCGGCGAGGAGTTCGGTCGCGTCGGCGTCCACCCAGCAGGTCGCGTCGGGGATCTCGTGCCGACTGCGCGAGAGCTTGTCGGCGACGGCGCCCCGGATGCCCCGCAGGGGGACCCGGGTCCCGGCCGCGGCCGCGGGCGCGGGCGCGGTGGCCGAGGGGGCGGTGGAGGCGTGGGTGGCGGTCACGGCTGTGGCGGCAGGTGCCCGGAGGCCGTCGAGGACCTGCGGCTGCCCGGGGGCGGCGGCCGAGCGCAGCGCGTGCTCCACGTCCGCCCGCAGGATCAGTCCTTCGGGGCCGGAGCCCGTCAGCTCCCTCAGGTCCAGGCCGTTCTCCCGGGCGAGCCTGCGCACCAACGGCGAGATGACGGGGACGGGACCGGTTGTCGGTGCCCCCGCGTTCCGCCGGTCCAGCGCGTCCGTGAGAGCCCGCGCGTCCACGAGGTCCCGCGCGTCCGTGCGCTCCGGGGCGGCCGTGTCCGCGCCGGCCGCCCTGGCCGCGCCGAGCGCCCCGGAGGGGGCGGCGGCGCTCCGGGCGGCGGCCGGGGAGCCGCCGTTCGAGCGGGCTTCGGCGGCGGGCCGCACGGGTGCGGCCGGACTGGTCCGCACCCTCCTGCGGCGCGCCGGAGGCGCTCCGGTCCCGTAGCCCACGAGCACATTGCCGGACCCTTCGTCCGCCCCGCCGGAGGCGGGCGCGTCGCCGCCGACCGCGACCGTCAGCAGGGGGGAACCGACCGGCAGTTCCGTGCCCTCGTCGCCGAAGCGGGCCGTGACCACGCCCCCGTAGGGGCAGGGGACCTCGACCATCGCCTTGGCGGTCTCCACCTCCACGACGGGCTGGTCGACGGCGACGACGTCGCCGACCGCCACCAGCCAGCGGACGATCTCCGCCTCGGTGAGCCCCTCGCCGAGGTCGGGGAGCCTGAACTCCAGCACCTGCGCCATCAGTTGCCCGCCTCCCACTGCAGACGCGCCACGGCGTCCAGGATCCGGTCGACGCCGGGCAGGTGGTGCCGCTCCAGCATCGGCGGCGGATACGGGATGTCGAACCCGGCCACCCGCAGCACCGGCGCCTCCAGGTGGTGGAAACAGCGCTCGCTCACACGGGCCGCTATCTCCCCGCCGGGACCGCCGTAACCGCCCGACTCGTGCACGACGACCGCGCGGCCGGTCCGCCGCACCGACGCCGCGACCGTCTCGTCGTCGAAGGGGACGAGGGAGCGCAGATCGACGACTTCGAGGTCCCAGCCCTCGGCCCGCGCGGCCTCGGCGGCCTCCAGGCAGACGGGCACGGACGGCCCGTACGTGATGAGCGTGGCGCTGCGGCCCGTCCGGCGCACCACCGCGCGGCCGATCGGCTCCACGGACCGCGGCTCGTCGGGGTTCCAGGAGTCCTTCGACCAGTAGAGCCGCTTGGGCTCCAGGAAGACCACCGGGTCGTCGGAGGCGATGGAGGCGCGCAGCAGTCCGTAGGCGTCTTCGACCGTCGCGGGCGTGACGACATGGAGCCCCGGGGTCGCCATGTAGTACGCCTCGGAGGAGTCGCTGTGGTGCTCGACGCCGCCGATGCCGCCGCCGTAGGGGACCCGGATGGTCAGGGGCAGCGGCATGGCGCCGCGGGTGCGGTTGCGCATCCGCGCCACGTGCGAGATCAGCTGCTCGAAGGCAGGGTAGGCGAACGCGTCGAACTGCATCTCCACGACCGGTCGCAGGCCGTACATCGCCATGCCGACGGCGGTGCCGAGGATGCCCGCCTCGGCGAGCGGGGTGTCCGTGCAGCGGTCCTCGCCGAACTCCTTGGCGAGGCCGTCGGTGACCCGGAAGACGCCGCCGAGGGTGCCGACGTCCTCGCCCATGACATGGACGCTCGGGTCGGCCGCCATGGCGTCGCGCAGGGCGCGGGTGAGGGCCTGCGCCATGGTGGCGGGCTTGAGGGCGACGGTGGTCATCGGGCTCCGCCTTCCGGCTCGGATCCGGCGGCGGTGTCCGGTTCGGCCTCGGCCGCCAGCTCGGCGCGCAGCTGTGCCTCCTGCTCGCGCAGTTGCGGCGTGGGCTCGGCGTACACGTGGGCGAACAGGTCCATGGGATCGAGCACCGGGTCCTGGTTCATCCGGGTGCGCAGGTCCGCCGCCATCGTCTCGGCGGCCTCTCGGGCGGCCCGGATGCCGTCCTCGTCGAGAAGGCCCCGCTCGGTCAGCTCCTGTTCCAGGAGCACGATCGGGTCGTGCGCACGCCAGGTCTCGACCTCGGAGTCGCCGCGGTAGCGGGTGGCGTCGTCGGCGTTCGTATGGGCCTCGATGCGGTACGTGACGGCCTCGACGAGCGTCGGACCGCCGCCCGCGCGCGCGTGGCGCACCGCGTCGCTCAGGACCTCGTGCACGGCCGCCGCGTCGTTCCCGTCGACCAGGCGCCCGGGCATTCCGTAGCCGACGGCCTTGTGGGCCAGCGAAGGAGCCGCGGTCTGCTTGTCGAGCGGGACGGAGATGGCGAAGCCGTTGTTCTGGACGAGGAAGACGACCGGGGCCTGCCACACGGCGGCGAAGTTCAGCGCCTCGTGGAAGTCACCCTCGCTGGTGCCGCCGTCGCCCACCAGGGCGAGCGCCACCACGTCGTCGCCCTTGAGGCGGGCGGCGTGGGCGAGGCCCACCGCGTGCGGGAGCTGGGTGGCGAGCGGGGTGCACAGGGGGGCGATGCGGTGCTCGCGGGGGTCGTACCCGGTGTGCCAGTCGCCGCGCAGGAGGGTCAGCGCCTCGACGGGGTCGAGGCCCCGGGCGACGGCGGCGAGCGTGTCGCGGTAGCTGGGGAAGAGCCAGTCGCGCTCCTCCAGGACGAGCGCGGCGGCGACCTCACAGGCCTCCTGGCCCGTGCTGGAGGGGTAGACCGCGAGGCGGCCCTGCTTGGTGAGAGCCGTGGCCTGCGTGTTGTAGCGGCGGCCTCGCACCAGCTCCGTGTACAGGCGGCGCAGCAGATCCGGGTCGACCTGTGCGGCCGTTTCGGTGCCGAGGACGCGATGGGGCAGCGCGTCGGGCAGCAGCGGCGCGGGGTCGGTGCGGGGCTGCCAGGCGGGCGGCGGCGTGGGCCGGTAGGCACCTCGCTGCTCCATGACCGTCATGACGGCACCTCCTCGTGGGAGTGGCTCCGGACGCGGCACAGGTTGTGACGCGCCTCACCTACCGATTGTTCGGTCGTCGGCACATTTTGGCTACAGGCACCCGCAGGCTGTGGACAAACGGTTCTGCACAGCCTGAGATGGACGCAGTACGTCCATGGTAGGGAGGCGGGGGGACATGGCACCTGAACAAATGGCCGAGTCGCCGGAGGCCGGCGCCGTGTCGCCGCCCGCCCGTCCGCTCGACGCGATCGACCAGGACATCCTGCAGATGCTCCAGGCGGACGGCCGTGCCTCCATACGATCCGTGGCCGAACGGGTCCACGTGTCCCGGGCGAACGCCTACGCGCGGATCAACCGCCTCATCGAGGACGGCGTGATCCGCGGCTTCGGAGCACGCGTCGACCACGAACGCGCGGGCCAGGGCACCTCCGCGTACATCACCCTCAAGATCGTGCAGAACTCCTGGCGCACGGTGCGCGAGCAGCTGCGGATACTCCCCGGGGCATCCCACATCGCGCTGGTGGGCGGCGACTTCGACGTGCTGCTGCTGGTGCACACGCCGGACAACAGGGCGCTGCGCGAGCTGGTCCTCACCCGGCTCCAGGCCATCCCGGAGGTCCTCAGCACACGGACGCTGCTGGTGTTCGAGGAGGAGGACCTGGAGCCGGAGCCGGAGGCCTGAAGGTCAGCCCTCCGCCCTGAGACCCCCGAAGACCACCTGTACGACCGCGTCGGCCACCTCGCGCTCGCCCATGCCCCGCCCGTCCGGCCGGTACCACTCCACGATCGAGTTGATCATCCCGAAGACGAGCCGGGTCGCGAGCCGGACCTCCACGTCGCCGCGCACGTCCCCGTCGGCCGCCGCGTCCTTCAGCAGCCCGGCCACCCGGTGGTCGAAGTCGCGGCGCCGCTCCAGGGCCCACCGCTCCGTGGCCGTGTTGCCGCGCACGCGCAGCAGCAGCGTCACGTAGGGGAGCTCGGCGGTGAGCACCTCGACCATCCGCCGTACGACGTACTCCAGGCGCTCCACGGCACGCCCCACGCGCGCGTGCTCCTCGTCGAGGATCTCGAAGAGGCCGTCGAGAGCGCGGCTGACGGCCCGGCGCAGCAGCTCCTCCTTGCCGGCGACATGGTGGTAGATCGACGACTTGGAGATGCCGGCCGCCTTGGAGAGGTGTTCCATGGAGGTGCCGTCGTAGCCGCGCTCGTTGAAGACCTGGACGGCGACGGAGAGCAGGGTCTCCGGGGTGTAGGTGTCCCGCTTGGCGGTGGTCATGAGGTGCCCTCCCTCTTCTCACTGGCGTGCCCGTGGCGGTACAGCGCGAGTGAGGGGGCGTAGCGGCCGGAGGGCTCGCGCAGGTGCAGCTCCTCCAGGAGGTCGTGGGCCCAGCTCCTGCCGAGCCTGCGGCTCCATTCGAAGGGCCCCAGCGGGTAGTTGACACCCAGGCGCATCGCGGTGTCGATGTCCTCCTCGGTGGCGACGCCCTTCGCGACGGCGTCGTGCGCCAGGTCGACGATGCGGGCCACGGTCCGGGCGACGATCATGCCGGGCGCGTCCCCGATCACGCTGACGTCCTTGCCCAGTGCCTGGAAGAGGCCGATGGCCTCCGCGACCGTCTGCGGCGCGGTGTCCTGGGAGGCGGACAGGGCGATGCGGGTGGCCCTGCGGTAGTCCAGCGCCAGGTCGAAGTAGACGACGTCGCGGAACTCGATCGAGGTCTGGCCGTCGGCGAGGGCCAGCTGGCCACCACCGGGCAGCACCAGGCGGGTTCCGTGGTCCTCTTCCTCCTCGCGGACCTGGATGCCCGCCTCGCGGATCAGGGCGAGCAGTTCGCAGGCGGGTCCCAGGTCGCCCTCGACGACGACATGGGCGGGCGGCTGCGCCTTCTCCGCGGTGTGCGGCTCGGGACGTTCGGCGTCGTCCCCGTAGTCGTACCAGCCGTGTCCCGTCTTGCGGCCGTGCCGGCCGGACTCGACGAGCCGGCGCTGGGCGAGCGAGGGGGTGAAGCGCAGGTCCTGGAAGAAGGCCTGCCACACGGAGTGCGTGACGGACTCGTTGACGTCCTGGCCGATCAGGTCGGTGAGTTCGAAGGCGCCCATCCGGAAGCCGCCGGACTCGCGCAGGACCGCGTCGATGGTGGCGGGGTCGGCGGCCTGCGACTCGTAGACCGCGAAGGCCTCGGCGTAGAAGGGCCGCGCGATGCGGTTGACGATGAAGCCGGGGGTGTCCGCGCAGGCGACCGGGGTCTTCCCCCAGGCCCGTGCCGTCTCGTACGCGCGCGTGGCCGACGAGAAGTCGGTCGCGTGCCCGGAGACGACCTCCACGAGGGGCAGCAGCGGCGCAGGGTTGAAGAAGTGCAGTCCGACCAGGCGGCCGGGGTTGCGCAGGGCTCCGCCGATGGCGGTGACGGACAGGGACGAGGTGTTGGTGGCGAGCAGGCAGTCCTCCTCGACGATGTCCTCGAGATCGCGGAACAGCCGCTGCTTGACGTCGAGTTGTTCGAGGACCGCCTCGATGACGAGCGCGCAGTCCGCCAACTCGTCGAGGCTTCGCGCGGGTCGCAGCCGCTCGCGTGCGGCGTCCCGGTCGGCGGCGCCGAACCGGCCCTTCTCGACCAGCCGGTCGAGGCGCGCGCCGATCGCTTCGGCCGCCGCGTCGGCGCGGCCCGCGAGGGTGTCGTAGAGCCGTACGGGGTGGCCCGCGACCAGCGCGACCTGGGCGATGCCCTGGCCCATGGTGCCGGTGCCGACGACGGCCACGGGGCTGTTGAGGTCGAGTGCTGTCATGCTCGCGATCCTCCCGCACAGGGTTTTCCACAGATGCGGCGGACCCCCTTGTCCCGACCGATCGTTCGGTTACTCTAACTCTGACTGTCCGTTCCTGCCCAGCTCGCGAGCGCAACGAAGCGCTCCTGAGACGAGGAGTTGGTCCCCGATGGCCGCCGAACTCACCGCGCACCAGTTGATCGCCCAGCACCGGCCCACCCTCGACCAGACGCTGGAAGCGATCCGCACGCGCGCGTACTGGTCCCCGCATCCCGAACACCCCAAGGCCTACGGCGAGAACGGCAGCCTGGGCATGGCCGAGGGCAAGGCCGCCTTCGACGCGCTCCTCGGCACCCGCCTCGACCTCGGCCAGCCGGGCACCGACGACTGGGTGGGCGGCGAGGTCTCGCCGTACGGCATCGCGCTGGACGTCACGTACCCGCACGCGGACATCGACGTGCTGCTGCCCGCCATGCGGGCCGGTCAGGTTGCCTGGCGCGACGCGGGCGCGGAGACACGCGCGATGGTCTGCCTGGAGATCCTCAAGCGGATCGCCGACCGGACCCACGAGTTCGCGCACGCGGTGATGCACACCAGCGGCCAGGCCTTCATGATGGCGTTCCAGGCGGGCGGCCCGCACGCACAGGACCGCGGCCTGGAGGCGGTGGCCTACGCCTACGCGGAGCAGGTCCGCACCCCGGACACCGCGGAGTGGACCAAGCCCCAGGGCAAGCGGGACCCGATCACCCTCACCAAGCAGTTCACCCCGGTCCCCCGCGGCATCGCGCTCGTGATCGGCTGCAACACCTTCCCGACGTGGAACGGCTACCCGGGCCTGTTCGCCTCCCTGGCCACCGGCAACGCCGTCCTCGTGAAGCCCCACCCGCGCGCGGTGCTGCCGCTCGCGCTCACCGTGGGCATCGCGCGCGAGGTGCTCGCCGAGGCGGGATTCGACCCGAACCTGGTGGCGCTGGCCGCCGAGCGCCCCGGGGAGGGCATCGCCAAGACCCTGGCCGTCCGTCCCGAGATCCGGATCATCGACTACACGGGCTCGACCGCGTTCGGAGACTGGCTGGAGACCCACGCCCGCCAGGCGCAGGTCTACACCGAGAAGGCCGGCGTCAACACGGTGATCGTGGAGTCCACCGCCGACTACAAGGGCATGCTGTCCAACCTGGCCTTCTCCCTGTCCCTGTACAGCGGCCAGATGTGCACGACCCCGCAGAACCTCCTGGTCCCGCGCGACGGCATCCGCACGGACGAGGGCCCCAAGTCGTACGACGAGGTCGTCGCCGACCTGGCCCGGTCGGTCGGCGGGCTCCTCGGGGACGACGCCCGGGCCAACGGGCTGCTCGGAGCCATCGTGAACCCGGACGTGAAGGCCCGCCTGGAGGCCGCCGCCGGCCTCGGCGAGGTCGCCCTCCCCTCCCGGGAGATCACCAACCCGGAGTTCCCCGACGCCGTCGTGCGCACGCCGGTGATCGTGAAGCTCGACGGCGCCCGCAAGTACTGGGAGGGCTCGGACGACGAGGCCGCCTACATGAGCGAGTGCTTCGGCCCCGTCTCCTTCGCGGTCGCGGTCGACTCCGCGGCGGACGCCGTGGACCTGCTCCGCCGGACCGTGCGGGACAAGGGCGCGATGACCGTCGGCGCGTACACCACCGACGAGGAGTTCGAGCGGGCCGTCGAGGAGGTCTGCCTGGAGGAGTCCGCCCAGCTCTCCCTGAACCTCACGGGCGGGGTGTACGTCAACCAGACGGCGGCCTTCTCCGACTTCCACGGCTCCGGCGGCAACCCGGCGGCGAACGCGGCGCTGTGCGACGGCGCGTTCGTGGCGAACCGCTTCCGGGTGGTCGAGGTGCGGCGCGAGCTCTAGGTCGTGTCGGCCCGGGACCTGACGGGCGCGCCCCCGGCGGCGCTCCAGTGGAACAGCGTCATGGCCACACTGGTCGCGAGGTTGTAGCTGGAGACCTGGGGGCGCATCGGCAGCGACACCAGGCGGTCGGCCCGGGCCCGCAGTTCGGGGGAGAGGCCGCTGCGCTCGGAGCCGAACGCGAGCACGGCGTCGTCCGGGAGCTTCGTTCCCCGGATGTCCTCGCCCTCCGGATCGAGGGCGAACACCGGCCCGGGCGGCAGCTCCGCGACCGTCAGCCGCTCCACGGCGGTCGCGAAGTGCAGGCCCGCCCCGCCGCGCACCACCGTCGGGTGCCAGGGGTCGAGGGTTCCCGTCGTGACGACCCCGGTCACGCCGAAGCCGGCCGCCAGCCGGATCACGGCGCCCACGTTGCCGAGGTTGCGCGGCTGGTCGAGCACCACTACCGGCGCCGTGCGGGCCGCGGCCGTCAGCGCCCCCAGACCGTCCTCGCGGGAGGGACGCACCGCGAGCGCGGCGACCGCGGTCGGGTGCGGACGCGGGACCAGGGACCGGTAGACGGCCTCCGGGACCTCCACCAGCAGGCCGTCCAGGGTGTCGCGCACGTCCGGCGCCAGTTCGTCGGCGAGCGCCAGCGCCGCCCGCCGGTCACCGGTGACCGCCGCCAGGATCTCGGCCCGGAAGCGCACCGCGTGCTTGAGCGCGTGGAAACCGTCGAGCAGGACACCGGCGCCGGCGAACCGCTGCCAGGTGTCCACCGTGTCCCGCGCTCCGTCGCGGCCGCCAGCCACGGCGCGGGCGTCAGCCACGGCACCGGCATCAGCCGGGGCCAGGTCGTCGCCGGGGGCGCGGTGGTCAGCGGGGGCCTGGTCTTCGCCAGGGTCGCGGTGGTCAGCGGGGTCCTTCATGCGGTGAAGCCTACGTGCGCGTCCTCGGTTCCCTCCGGGGTGCGCGGGCCCCCCGCGCGCTGGCCCGGCAGCTTCGCGCCGCCGCCCGGCAGGAACCGGCCCCACGCGCGTGCCGCCAGTCCGCCCAGCCGCCGCAGGAAGGGCGTCGGCAGGAACACCGAGTCGGCGGCGATCATCGCGAGCGAGAAGAACGGCAGTCCGAGGACCACGGCGATCACGGCGTGCTCCGTCATCATCGCCGCCAGCAGCACGTTCTTGACCCGCCGGTTGAACAGCGTGAAGGGGAAGGCGACCTGCACGACGACCGTCCCGTAGGTCACCAGCATCACGATCGTGCCGTGTGCGGCCAGCAGGTCGGACAGGGCCGGCCAGGGCGAGAAGTAGTCGAGGTGGAGCGGGTAGTAGACCGCGGTGCCGTCCTGCCAGCGCGAGCCCTGGATCTTGTACCAGCCCGCCGTCGCGTAGATCAGACACGCCTCGGCCATGATCACGAACAGCGCCGCGTTGTGCACCACGTTGGCGATCACGTCGAGCAGGATCCGCGGCTGCCGGGTGCGTGCCCGGCCGGTGGCCCACCACAGCGCCTGTACGGCCCACAGGCCCCAGAAGACCGCCGACCAGCCGGCCCCGAGGTGTCCCGCCGCCGTCACCGCGGCCAGCAGCAGACCGAGCACCGCCCACAGGACGGGCCCGACCCGGTCCGGGCCCGCGGCCCGGGAGGCCTCACCGCGCGCGCGTGCCTCCCCCGCGAGCCGTGCGCGCCGGGCGTCCAGCGACCACACCCGGCCGCAGCGCGTGCCCACCAGGTACATCGCCATCAGATGGATGACGTTGTCCCCGCCGTCCCCCATGAAGACGCTGCGGTTCTGCAGGGAGAGCACGCCGACCATGAACAGCACGGACATCGTGCGGGTCCGCCAGCCCGCCAGCAGCAGGACGCTGGAGAGGACGGCCAGGGCGTAGACGCTCTCGAACCACACCTGGCTGTCGGACCACATCAGGGCCGTGAAGGCGTGGTTGTCCGCGACGAGCCGCCGGCCGAGCTCCCAGCTCCAGGGTCCGTCCGGGCCGTACATCTCCTGACGGTCGGGGAACTCCCGCAGCAGGAAGAGCAGCCAGGTGCCGGCGAAGCCGATACGGATCACGGCGGCCTGGTACGGGCCCAGCGCGGCGTCGGTGACCCGGGTGATGCCACGGGAGACGGGCACGGCGAATCGGTTCATCGGGCGCTCGCCTCCGTGCTCCGCGTGTCCGTCAGGTCCTTCTCGGTGACCGTCCACCAGGGGAGCTCGCGCAGGACCGGCCGGTCGGACACCTGCTCGTCGCTCCAGTCGGGGGGAGGCACGTTGGTGGTACGGGAGCGGACCTGGACGCGTTCGACGAGGGCGCCCTTGCCACCCGCCTCCTCGCGGGCCAGGCGCAGGAGCACGACGCGGCGCAAATAGCGTTCCGAGAGGTCGCCGCGCAGGCCCACCGGGCGGTTGTCGTTGTCGTGGGTGCCGACGTAGAAGTCCCAGGCCCGGCGCAGTTCGTTCTGCTGGGTGTGGCTCGGGAGCAGGTTGCCGTCGATGGCCGCGCCGTCGAGCGCGGACAGGTCGTACCAGCCGGTCTCGGTGGCACTGCCGTCCGTGCCGCGGACCCGCGCGCGGACCTGCACGTCGATGTTCTGCTGCAGCGGGTTGGGGGCGAAGAGCTTCCAGTTCTGCTCGAACTCGGGGTACACCCACTGGTCGATCGCCTTGCCGTGCTGCTTGGTCACGGTGTTCGAGGGCGCGACGTGCAGGAACACCATGCCGAGATGCACGCAGGCGAGGACCGCGACGACGGCGAGCGCGAAGGCCGCGACGATCTGATGACGCAGGGACAGGGCGGCGATGCCGGCGACGGGGGCCGGGGCGGGGCTGGACTCCGGCGGGGAGAAGGGCTCGCCGTGCGCGCGGGTGGTTGCCGGCTGCGGGAAGGGCTCACGCGTCGTGGGGCTGGGCTCCGGCATCCCGCGGGGACTCGCCGCGTGGGGCGGGTCGGCGTGGGGTTTCTCCGACGGGTCGGCGGGGGACGGGTCGGCGTGCGGGGTCTCGGCGCGAGACGGGTCGGCGTCGGACCGGTCGGCGTGCAGGGCCTCGGCGCGAGACGGGTGTGCGTCAGACGGGTCGGCGTCGGACGGCTCACGGGCGGGGCCTCCCGGCGTGGGATCACGCTCGGCGGCCACCTCCCCGCCGGCCGGTTCCGGTGCGGCAGCGGGGGGTGCGTCGTCGGGCAGGGCACCGGTGGGGACGGGGCCGTCGCGCAGGGGGCTGCCGGGACCGTCCGGCCCGTGTCGGGCGTCCGAGCCCTCGTCGTACGCGTCCATTCCGCCCCGATTCCCGTCCCGGTCCGATGCCCGCCGCCGGACGCGCGGCGCCCGGGCCGCCGCGCGCAGCACTCCGCGGCGTGCGCACGGGAACCGTACTCAGGCCCGGCCTCCCGGCACAGCCCCGTCCGGCACACCGGGACCGACCGTCGCGTCGAGGTTATCCACAGCGGTTGACACCATACGGCGCCCGTCCCACCATTGATTCGACAGAACCGAACGATCGGTCGGTCGGGAGCGAGAGGTCGAGGGGGACCGCATGGCGACAGCAGCAGCGCAGCGCACGGCCCGTACACAGGCGGGAGAAGCCGCGGGCGATGCCGTTTCCACGGCGGCGTACCAGGCCGTCTTCGACGCCTCGGTGGCGGCCGACGAGCGCATCGAGCCCCGGGACTGGATGCCCGACGCCTACCGCTCCACCCTCGTCCGGCAGATCGCCCAGCACGCCCACTCCGAGATCATCGGCATGCAGCCGGAGGCGAACTGGATCACGCGCGCTCCCTCGCTGCGCCGCAAGGCGATCCTGATGGCCAAGGTCCAGGACGAGGCGGGACACGGCCTCTATCTCTACAGCGCGGCCGAGACGCTCGGCACCAGCCGTGACGAGCTGCTCGACAAGCTGCACTCCGGACGCCAGAAGTACTCGTCGATCTTCAACTACCCGACGCTGACCTGGGCGGACGTCGGTGCGATCGGCTGGCTGGTGGACGGCGCCGCGATCACCAACCAGGTCCCCCTGTGCCGCTGCTCGTACGGGCCCTACGCACGCGCGATGGTCCGCGTCTGCAAGGAGGAGTCCTTCCACCAGCGCCAGGGGTACGAGCTGCTGCTCGCCCTCAGCGGCGGCACCCCGGCACAGCACGAGATGGCGCAGGACGCGGTGAACCGCTGGTGGTGGCCCTCCCTGATGATGTTCGGACCGCCCGACGACGAGTCCTCGCACTCGGCGCAGTCCATGGCCTGGAAGATCAAACGCCACTCGAACGACGAGCTGCGCCAGCGCTTCGTGGACATCTGCGTCCCCCAGGCCGAGTCGCTCGGCCTGACCCTCCCGGACCCGGACCTGGTGTGGAACGAGGAGCGGGGCCAGCACGACTTCGGCGCGATCGACTGGACGGAGTTCCGGGAGGTCCTCAAGGGCAACGGCCCGTGCAACGACCAGCGCATCACACAGCGCAGGCAGGCCCACGAAGAGGGCGCATGGGTGAGGGAGGCGGCCGCGGCCTACGCAGACAAGCAGACCGCCGGTCCGACCGCGGAGATACCCGGCTCGGCCGACGAGAACGGGAAGGCGCGCGCATGACCACCAACGACTGGCCGCTGTGGGAGGTCTTCGTGCGCTCGCGCCGCGGGCTCTCGCACACCCACGCAGGCAGCCTGCACGCACCGGACGCAGAGCTGGCGCTGCGCAACGCGCGGGATCTGTACACCCGTCGCGGCGAGGGCATCTCGATCTGGGTCGTCCCGTCCGCCGCGATCACCGCGTCCTCCCCCGACGAGAAGGACCCGTTCTTCGAGCCGTCCGCGGACAAGCCCTACCGCCACCCGACGTTCTACGAAATCCCGGAAGGGGTGAAGCACCTGTGACGCACGCATCCGACACCCGGACGCCCCGGGCCACGGCGACCACGGCACAGACGTCCACGGCCCCCGCCGGGTCCGGGACGGCGACCGCCGCGGCCCTCGCCCTCGGAGACGACGCCCTGGTGCTCTCGCACCGCCTGGGGGAGTGGGCCGGCCACGCGCCCGTCCTCGAGGAGGAAGTGGCCCTGGCCAACGTCGCGTTGGACCTGCTCGGCCAGGCCAGGGTGCTGCTGTCCATGGCGGGCGACGAGGACGAGCTCGCGTATCTGCGCGAGGAGCGCGCCTTCCGCAACCTCCAGCTCGTCGAGCAGCCCAACGGCGACTTCGCGCACACCATCGCCCGCCAGCTGTACTTCTCCACCTACCAGCACCTCCTGTACGCGCAACTGGCGGCCGGCGGCGGTGTGTTCGCGCCGCTCGCGGCGAAGGCCGTCAAGGAGGTCGCCTACCACCGGGACCACGCCGAGCAGTGGACCCTGCGGCTCGGCGACGGCACGGAGGTCAGCCATGAGCGGATGCGGCAGGCCTGCGAGGCCCTGTGGCGGTTCACGGGAGAGATGTTCCAGCCCGTCGAGGGCGTGGACGTCGACCGGGAGGCTCTCAGGACCGGTTGGCTGGAGTCCGTCACCGACGTCCTGCGGCGCGCGACGCTGGAGGTCCCCGAAGGCCCCCAGGCCGGGGCGTGGAGGGCGGGAGCGGGACGCGAGGGCCTGCACACCGAGTCCTTCGGCCGGATGCTCGCCGAGATGCAGCACCTGCACCGCAGCCACCCGGGGGCGTCATGGTGACCACGGCCACCGCCCTGGAGGAGGAACTGCGCCGGCTGGCCGGGTCCGTTCCCGACCCGGAGCTGCCCGTGCTCACCCTGGAGGACCTGGGCGTACTGCGCTCCGTGCACGTGCGGGGCGAGGGCGCCGTCGACGTGGAGCTGACCCCGACGTACACCGGCTGTCCGGCCGTCGAGGCGATGACCACGGACATCGAGCGCGTACTGCACGAACACGGGGTGCGGGAGGTGTCCGTGCGCACGGTGCTCAGTCCGGCCTGGTCGACGGAAGACATCTCGGACGAAGGACGCCGCAAGCTGCGGGAGTTCGGGATTGCGCCGCCCCGCGGCGGACGGCCGGCGGGTCCGGTGACGGTCGGCCTGGGACCGACCCGCACGCTCGCGCGGACGACGGCCGAGGACGACCCGGAGCCCGTGTGCTGTCCGCACTGCGGCTCGACCGACACGGAGTTGCTCAGCCGCTTCTCGTCCACCGCCTGCAAGGCGCTGCGCCGCTGCCTGTCCTGCCGTGAACCGTTCGACCACTTCAAGGAGTTGTGATGGCCCGCTTCCACCCGCTCCCGGTGGCCGCGGTCGACCGGCTCACCGACGACTCGGTCGCCCTGACCTTCGCGGTGCCCCCCGCTCTGCGCGCGGAGTACCGGCACGATCCCGGTCAGCACCTCGCGCTGCGCCGCACGGTCGACGGCACGGAGATTCGGCGCACGTACTCCATCTGTTCCCCCGCGCCCGCCCCGGGCGACGAGGGCCCGGCCACCCTGCGGGTCGGGGTGCGTCTGGTCGACGGCGGCGCGTTCTCGACGTACGCGCTCAAGGAGATCGCCGTCGGCGACGTGGTGGAGGTGATGACACCGGCGGGACGGTTCACGCTGGAGCCGGCGGCCGGGCTGTACGCGGCCGTGGTCGGCGGCAGCGGGATCACCCCCGTACTGTCGATCGTCTCGACGCTGCTGACGCGCGAGCCCGAGGCGCGGTTCTGCCTGATACGCGGCGACCGGACGTCCGCGTCGACGATGTTCCTCGAAGAGGTCGCCGACCTCAAGGACCGCTTCCCGCAACGGTTCCAGCTGGTCACCGTGCTCTCCCGGGAGGAACAGCAGGCCGGGCTGCCCTCCGGGCGGCTCGACCAGGATCGGCTGGCGCGGCTGCTCCCGGCGCTGCTCCCCGTGGACCGGGTGGCGGGATGGTTCCTGTGCGGGCCCTTCGGTCTGGTGCAGGGCGCCGAGCGCGCCCTGCGCGAGCTCGGCGTGCGGAGGGCCCGGATCCACGAGGAGATCTTCCACGTGGACGACGGGGACACCAAGGTCGCCGGCCCGCCGGCTCCCGCACACAGCACGGTGACGGCGCGGCTCGACGGCCGTGGAGGGACCTGGTCCGTCGAGGACGGCGAGTCGCTGCTGGACGCGGTGCTGCGCAACCGGCCGGACGCCCCCTACGCCTGCAAGGGCGGGGTGTGCGGAACCTGCCGCGCCTTCCTGGTCTCCGGTGAGGTGCGGATGGACCGCAACTTCGCGCTGGAGCCGGAGGAGACCGAAGCGGGATATGTGCTGGCCTGTCAGTCCCACCCGGCCACGGAGACCGTGGAGTTGGACTTCGACCGGTAGCCGGAGGCGGGGTGACCGTTCCCTTCTCATAGAACCTGTTCTATCTTGACGCTCCGTCAGATCAGGTGCCCTGCCCGGCACCGGGCGATGCGCCCGGTCCCCGGGTCGGCGCGTGGGAGGGACAGGACCGTGGACTTCACCTTCACCGAGGAGCAACAGGCGGCGGTCGAGGCGTCAGCGGCGGTGTTCGGCGGGGTGGCGCCCGACGGGGTGCCGAGCCCCGCGCTCACCGCCGGCGCCGTCGCCGACGACTTCGACCGGGCCCTGTGGGCGAAACTCGCCGACGCGGACCTGCTGAGCCTGCTGCTGGACCCCGCGTACGGCGGAGCGGGCCTGGACGCGATCGCCCTGTGCCTCGTGCTGCGCGAGTCCGCGAAGGTGCTCGCGCGCGTGCCGCTGCTGGAGAGCACCGCGGCCGCGGTGACCGTGCAGGAGTACGGCGCCGAGGAGACGAAGGCCGGGCTGCTCGCGCGGGCGGGCCGGGGTGAGGTCGTGCTGACCGTCGCGGCGAACGGCCGCACCGGCCACGAACCGGCCGAGCGTGCCGTGACCGCCCGCCGGGACGGTGACGTGTGGACGCTCGACGGGGTGCAGACGGCGGTCGCCTGGGCACACGGCGCGGACCTCGTCGTCGTCCCCGCGCACACGGACGACGGCCGGACCCTTCTCGCGCTGGTGCCACGGGGGCACGAGGGGACCGTGCTCGGCGAGCAGGTCTCCACGTCCGGTGAACGTCTCGGCGAGCTGCGGCTGGAGTCCGCGCGGATCCCCGGCGGCCAGGTCATCGAGGCGGAGGGCGCGTGGGAACGGTTGCGGGACCTGCTGACCACCGGGACCTGTGCGCTGGCACTGGGGCTGGGTGAGCGGGTCCTCCACATGACGAGCGCGTACACGGGCAAGCGCGAGCAGTTCGGGTTCCCGGTCGCCACGTTCCAGGCCGTCGCCGTGCAGGCGGCCGACCGTTACATCGACCTGCGCGCGATGGAGGCCACGCTCTGGCAGGCCGCGTGGCGCATCAGCACCGGAGCCGCCGGTACGGGGACGGACGGCACGGCGAAAGGCACGGCCGCGGGCACGGCGGGCGGTGCGCTTCCGGTGGCCGGGGACGTGGCCGTCGCCAAGATCTGGGCGTCGGAAGGGGTACGGCGGGTCGTGCAGACCGCGCAGCATCTGCACGGCGGGTTCGGTGCGGACACCGACTCACCGCTGCACCGCTATCACGCCTGGGCGAAGCACCTTGAGCTGTCCCTCGGCCCGGCGGCCGCCCACGAGGAGGCGCTGGGCGATCTGCTCGCGACCCATCCCCTCGGGTGACCGTCCCCAGAACCGGGCCGACGGGCACCCCGACCGACCCGAACCGCGCGACAGCACGGCCGCGCCACGCACGGCCGTGCGCCCGCACGGCCGCACGAAAGTAACCAGGCGTGGTCGGGGGGGTAAGGGACACCGCACCTGCGCGGCGCCTCGCCAGGGGGACGGACGGTGATGCGGGAGGGCGGTTCCGGGCAGGGCCTCGCGGGGGCTGCCTAGAGCACGAAGCCCGAGGCGCCCTTGTCGTCCACCACCGGACGGCCGGAAGCGGCCCAGACCTGCATGCCGCCGTCCACGTTCACGGCGTCGACACCCTGCTGGACCAGGTACATCGCGACCTGCGCGGACCGGCCGCCGGAACGGCAGATCACGTGGACCTTGCCGTCCTGCGGGGCCGCCTCGGTCAGCTCGCCGTAGCGTGCGACGAACTCACTCATGGGGATGTGCAGCGCCCCTTCGGCGTGGCCCGCCTGCCATTCGTCGTCCTCCCGGACGTCGAGCAGGAAGTCTCCGTCCGCGAGATCGCCGATCTCGACCGTGGGCACACCAGATCCGAATTGCATGCCCCCGACGCTACCCGACCGCGCGAGCCGACGGACCAGGTCCCCGGGTCTGCCTGTCCGGGCCAGGTGCCGGCATCCGCCGTGTGTCCCGTCGCCGGTGTCCCGTAACTCGTGGCTGGTGCACGGTGGCCTGTGGCCTGTGGCCTGTGGCCTGTGGCCTGTGGCCTGTGGGGTGATATGGGCGACAGGTCCTAGCCGACCAGTTTGGCCAGCTCCGCCTCGCGCTCGCCGACCTGGGTCAGCAGCTGCTCGGCGATCTCCTCCAGGAGTCGGTCGGGGTCGTCCGGGGCGAGCTTGAGCATGGCGCCGATGGCGCTCTCCTCCAGTTCGTGGGCGACCAGGGTGAGCATCTCCTTGCGCTCGGAGAGCCACTCGAGACGGGCGTACAGCTCCTCGCTGCGGCTCGCCTTCCATTCCTTCGGCACCGGTCCCGCGGCCCATTCCTCGGACAGCTCCCGCAGCAGTGCCTCGTCGCCCCGGGCGTACGCGGCGTTGACCCGGGAGATGAACTCGCCGCGCCGCATGCGCTCGTCCTCGTCCTGTGCCAGGTCGGGGTGGGCCTTGCGGGCCAGCTCGCGGTAGAGCTTGCGGGCCTCGTCGCTGGGGCGGACCCGCTGCGGGGGCCGTACGGGCTGGTCCGTCAGCATCGCCACGGCCTCCGGAAACAGTCCCTCCGAGTCCATCCAGCCGTGGAACAGCTCCTCGACGCCAGGCATCGGCATGACCCGCGCCCGTGCCTCGTCGGCCTTGCGTATGTCCTCCGGGTCACCGGTGCGCGCCGCCTGGGCCTCGGCGATCTGCGCGTCCAGCTCGTCGAGGCGGGAGTACATCGGGCCGAGCTTCTGGTGGTGCAGCCGCGAGAAGTTCTCGACCTCGACGCGGAAGGTCTCCACGGCGATCTCGAACTCGATGAGTGCCTGTTCGGCCGCCCGCACGGCCGCTTCCAGCCGCGCCTCGGGCCGCGCCTCCCCCTGGGCGGCGTCGCTCCCGGCACCGGCACCGGCACTGGCACCGGCCTGGGCGGAACCTGGGCTGTCAGGACCCGCGCTCTCGGGACCCGCGCTCTCGGGACCGGCGTCCCCGGTGCCCGAGTCGTCGGTGGTCACGCTCGCGGTCGTCACGCTCGCGGTGGTCACGTTCTCGGGCGCCGCGTCCTCGGCTGCCGTGGGCGTGACCGGGGCGGCGGACTGGGGATCGCCGGCATCCTGGGACCGGGAATCCCCGGTCTCGATGCGGTCGGACTGGCTGTGCTCGGCTTCCGGGGTCGTCACCCGCCCAGCGTAGGCCACACTCCGGCGGGCTCGACCGGAACCGTCGACTGAGAACTCCCGCTCCCCCGGCCGTACCCCGGCCCTCCGAGAATCCCCGGCTCCGCTTCCTCCTCAGACGCCCTGCTCCGCCGCGATCCGTCCCTCTCGTATCGCCGTCAGCAGGGCGGCATGGTCCGTCTCCGTACGGTCCGCGTAGGCCATGGCGAACGTGGCGACCGCCTCGTCGAGTTCCTCGTTCTTTCCGCAGTAGCCGGCGATCAGGCGGGGGTCGGCGCTGTGCGAGTGGGCGCGGGCGAGCAGTGCGCCGGTCATGCGCGCGTAGTCGTCGACCTGGTCGGCGGCGAGCGCGGCGGGGTCGACGCTGCCCTTGCGGTTGCGGAACTGGCGCACCTGGAAGGCCCGGCCCTCGACCGTGGTCCAGCCGAGCAGGATGTCGCTGACGACCTGCATGCGCTTCTGCCCGAGGACGACGCGCCGGCCCTCGTGCGACACGTCGGGCACCGCGTGGCCGGCCGTGGCCAGGTGCGGCAGCAGCGCCGAGGCACGGGCCTCCTTCACCTGCAGGACGAGGGGTTCGCCACGGTGGTCCAGGAGCAGCACGACGTAGGACCGCATACCGACGCTGCCGGTGCCGACGATGCGGAAGGCGACGTCGTGCACCGCGTACCGGGCGAGGAGGGGGAGGCGGTCCTCCGAGACCGTCGTCAGGTACTGCTCCAGGGAGGCCGCGACCGCTGCCGCCTCCGCGTCGGGCACACGGCGCAGCACCGGGGCCGCGTCGACGAAGCGCCGGCCGCCGCCCTCGACCGAGGTCGTCGACCTGGCGGCGAAACGCCCGCTGGTGTTGGCCCGCGCCTTCTCCGAGACCCGCTCCAGGGTGCCGAGCAGGTCGTGGGCGTCCGTGTGGGAGACGAGCTCCTCGTCGGCGATGGCGTTCCACGCGTCCAGCACCGGGAGTCTGGCGAGCAGCCGCATCGTGCGCCGGTAGGCACCGACCGCGTCATGGGCGGCTTTGCGGCAGGTGTCCTCGTCCGCGCCCGCCTCCCGGCCCGCGAGCACGAGCGAGGCGGCGAGGCGCTTGAGGTCCCACTCCCAGGGGCCGCGCACCGTCTCGTCGAAGTCGTTGAGGTCGATGACCAGGCCGCCGCGCGCGTCGCCGTACAGGCCGAAGTTCGCCGCGTGGGCGTCACCGCAGATCTGGGCGTCGATGCCGGTCATGGGGGTGCGCGCGAGGTCGTAGGCCATGAGGCCGGCCGAGCCGCGCAGGAAGGCGAAGGGGGTGGCGGCCATCCGGCCGACCCGTATCGGCGTGAGCTCGGGGATCCTGCCGCGGTTGGACTCCTGGACCACGGTCACGACGTCCGGCCGGTCGGCGTCCGAGGTCAGCTCGGCGTGCGCGGTGCGCGGCACCCGGGCGCGGAGTGCCTTGCCCTGCTCCTTGGGCGAACCCTGCGCGGGCCAGCCCGCGAACCCCGGAACCGCGAAGACCCCGGAAACCCTGGGCGCCCGGAGCGCCTCGTCCCTCGTACCCAGCTCGGTCATCGCGACCGCCTCCCCCGCACGCACGAACATCAACTCGTGATGACCGTACAGCCGGTGGCCGAAACGCGTCAGACCCTGTGGACAACTCCGCACCGGTGGACGGCGGCCCGTCGCGGGAACCGGCTCCCCGTCCCCGCGACCTCCCGCTGGGCCCCGCAGGCGCCCCGCCCTGTCCCGTCCGGAGGGCTCACTTCCTGAGCTCGGAGGGACACTGCGGGCTGCCCGGAAGATGCTCCTCCGCCCAGCTGCCCAGTTCCTTCAGCGCGGGCTCCAGCGCGGCGCCGGCCGGTGTCAGACCGTACGAGACCCGCAGCGGCGGTCCTTCGTCGACGTCGCGCACGACGAGTCCCGCGGCGCCGAGTTCCGTGAGCCGGTCGGAGAGCATCCGTTCGCTGATGCCGGGGATCGCCCGGCGCAGGTCGGCGAAGTGGACGGGGTGCGGCAGCAGCACGGCCACGATCAGGCCCGTCCAGCGCTTTCCGAACAGCTGGAAGACCCGGGCCATACCGTCGTCGACCTTCTGGCACGGCCCTGCGTCGTGTGCTCCCAGCTCTGGCATGGCTCAAGAGTACTGCGTTCCCTTTGGGGGATGAAAAAAAGTAAGTGACTGTGTTATCTCTAGTCGAGTACGAAAAAGAAGCCCACGGGCCCCGTCCCGTCGGGCTCGACCCGTCACACCCTTTGGAGATCCCCCATGGCCACCCTCCTCCACATCGACTCGTCCGTTTTCCAGGGCCCCGCCTCCACCTCGCGCACGGTGACCGACGCCTTCCGCAAGGCCTGGGAGGAGCAGCACCCGCAGGGCACCGTGGTCTACCGCGACCTCGCCGCGAACCCGGTTCCGCACATCACGGCCGACGCCCACACCGCCGGTTTCGCCCCGGCGGACGCGCACACCCCGGAGCAGGCCGCCGCCTTCGCCGAGCGTCTGAAGTTCATCGAGGAGCTGGAGCAGGCGGACGCCGTCCTGATAGGCGCGCCGATGTACAACTACGCGATCCCGTCGACCCTCAAGGCGTGGCTGGACAACGTGATCCTCATGGGCCGTACCGCCATGGCCGAGGACTCGAAGATCAAGGGCACTCCGGTCACGGTGATCGCCAGCCGCGGCGGCTCGTACGCGCCGGGCACGCCCCGCGAGGGCTTCGAGTACGTGCAGAACTACCTGGAGGCCATCCTCCGCGACACCCTTGAGCTGGACCTGGACTTCATCGTCCCGGAGCTCACGATGGCGCCGCACAACCCGGCGATGTCCGAGCTGGTCCCGCTCTTCGAGGCGTCCCGCACCAAGGCGCTCGACTCCGCCGCGATCAAGGCGAAGGAGCTCGCGGAGCGTCTCGCCGCGTAGCCCCTGCCGGGGGGACGGGAGTGGCGCCAGGGTCCTGGACCCCGGCGCCACCGTCGTCGTTCCGAGCCGCTGCGTCCGGGACGGCCGCCCCGTGGGTCGCGGCGCCCTTCGGGCCGCGGTTGCACCGCCGCCTCCGGTCGGACCGCGGTGCATGGGGCCGCCTCGGTTGGGACGCCGCTCGTGGCACCGCCCCCGACCGGACCACCGCTCGCGCAGCCACCCCAGGCCGGACCCCGATTCACGGGACCACCCCGACCGGACCACCGCTCGCGGAGCCGCTCCCCGGCCGGACCGAGATTCGCGGGACGGCCCCGGACGGACCACCGCTCGCGCAGCCGCCCCCGACCGGACCGAAGTTCGCGGAGCAACCCCGATCGGACCCCGATTCACGGGACCACCCCCGGTCGGACCGCTGCTCGCCGGGGCCGTTGTGGGCCGCCGGGCGCCCGCCGCCGCGGGGGACGGATCACGGCGGGCGTCCGGCGGCTGTACCGGGGGACGGCGGGGGCGTGGCCGTGGGCTACTTGAAGGCCGGGAGGCTGCGGGCCACCCAGCCGGAGAAGGGGGTGGCCGGCCGGGACAGGATCGTCTGCACGTCGGGGCTGACCCGCTGCTCCGCCGGAAGCGGTTCGCCGAGGATGTCGAGCGTGCCGGCGATGACGTCCTCGGGCATGAACCGCGCCATGTGGGCGTGGGCGGCCTCGCGGGTCAGTTCCACGAAGGTCACCTCCTCGCCGATGGCCTCCGCGATCACCCCGGCCTGCAGACGCGGGGTGATCGCCTCCGGGCCGGTCAGCTCGTACGTACGGCCCGCGTGCCCGTCCTCGCGCAGCACCGCGGCGGCGACCGCGGCGATGTCCGCCGGGTCGACGACCGGCAGCGCCACGTCGCCGAAGGGGGCGAGGACCGTACGGTCGGCGCGGACCGACTCCGCCCACGCGAAGGCGTTGGAGGCGAACCCGCCGGCCCGCAGGACGGTGAAGTCCAGGCCGGAACCGCGTACGGCCTCCTCGAACTCACGCAGCCTGCCGTGCGACGCGGCTCCGGGCCGGGTCGCGTTGATCTGCGAGGAGAGCAGGACGACCCGCCTGACCCCGGCGTCCCGGGCCGCCGTGAGCAGCTCGGTGGCAGCCTCGCCGTGGCCGAGCAGTTCGCCGGCCAGCAGGATGAAGAACGCGTCGGCGCCTTCGAGGACCGGCCGCATGCTCCGCGCGTCCCCGAGGTCGGCCTGGGCGTGCCGCACCCCCTGAGCCGGGGAGGGCAACGGGCGGCGCGACACCGCCACGACCTGCTCCCCCGCCGCGGTCAGCGCCTCGATCAGCGGACGCCCGACGTTTCCGGTGGCTCCGGTGACGACAATCATGAAACAGCTCCCTGGTGCGTTGATCCGTGGTCAGCGATCAGTGGTCATCGGTGGTGGTGATCGACCAGCGGTGACCGGTCAGAAGTGGCCGGGCAGCAGCGGGTCGGAGGTGACCGGTCGGCAGCCGGTCAGAAGTGGCCGGTCGGCAGCCGGTCGGAGGTGGCCGGTCGGGCTGTGGTCAGCGGTCCTCGATCGAGACGGTCGGGCGAGCACCCGGTGCTCACCGGGTCGCCGCCATGACCGGAACGCTAGCATCGTCGGTATAGTAGGTACCTATAGGAAAGCGACTATCTCCGTGCGAGCCGCCGTGATCGTCGTGGCGGCCCCCGTACACCGCGGTGAGCGACCGGCCCAGACGTACGAGCGACTCGCGCGCCTCGGGAGGGCCGAGCACCTCGATCCGGGCGCCGAGACCCGCGAGCTGTGCGGTCAGCACGTCCAGCGAGGGACCGTCGGCGGTGAACGCGACCCGGCCGTCGGGCTGGACCCCGCCCGTACGGAGCCGGCCGCCGAGCAGGTGCCGCAGCACCGACAGGGCGTCCGGGTCGGCACGGGCCCGCACGCTCACCGCGGACAGCCGCCGCTCCACCCCGGCCGCGAGCTCCCGCCACACGGAGGCGAGGTCGAACCCCTCGGGGCGCCGTACGGGCTCGCCGGTCGGCTCCACGGAGGTGACCCGGCCCAGCCGGAAGGTGCGGGGCCCCTCCGCGGTCCCCGCCACCAGGTACCAGCGACCGGCCTTGTTCACCAGCCCGAGCGGATCCACCGTCCGCACGCGACCGGCCCCGTCACCGCCCACCCGGTCACCACCGGCCCGCTCGCCGCCCACCCGCACGTCCCCCGGCCGTTCGCGACCGGGCCGTTCGTGATCGGGCCGTTCGTGATCGGGCCGTTCGTGACCCGGCCCTTCGTGACCCACCGGCTCGCCCAGGCCGTCCTCGACCAGGCCGTCCTCGACCAGGCCGTCCTCGCCGAGGCCGTCCTCGCCCGGGTCGCCGTCCGTCACGGACCGGTCGGCGGGCGCGTACCCCAGCCGGACCTGCCGGCCGTCCAGCACCGCCCGTTCCAGGGCGTGCCGGTGCGGCCCGCTGCCGCCCTCCGTGCGCGACCAGTCGGGGCCGTCGACGAGGATGGCCTTCGCGGCGGCCTCGGCGTGCGGCCGCATCGGTGCCGGTACCGCCCGCGTCAACTTGCGGAGCGCGGACCGTAGTTCGGGAGAGGCCGACAGCGGCCCCGCGGCCAGGAACAGCGCCCCGATCTCTCGCGAGGTGAAACCGGTCAGGTCGGTGCGGGCGCCGCCGACCAGGCTCCATCCGCCGCCCCTGCCGCGCTGCGAGTAGACCGGGACGCCGGCGCTGGTGAGCGCCTCCAGGTCGCGGCGCGCGGTGCGTTCGGACACCTCCAGTTCCCCCGCCACCTCGCGCACGGTCACCCGGCCGCGTGCCTGGAGCAGCAGCAGGGTCGCCACCAGACGGTCGGCCTTCACGTCGCACCCGCTCCCGCTCGCGCACCCGTTCCCCGGGCGGCAACTCCCGTGATTTTGAGCGGTTTTAAGCCATTCCATACATTTTCGGCACCATCGGAGAGGGCTTCGGTAATAGGCCACAAGATGACCTGTTCGGCATCGACGATGAACACATGACTCACGACACGACCACCGACCCGGGCGAGACCGCGAAGCCCTCCGCCGACCCGCGTGGCGGCCTGTTCAAGGCCGTCGAACTGACCGGACGCACGCTCGCCGCGCTCCGCCCCGACCAGTACGACACCGTCACCCCGTGTCCCGACTACACCGTCCGCGACATGGCCAACCACGTGGTGTCGGTGCTGCGCCGGGTCGCCGTCCTGGGCGCCGGCGGCTCCTTCATGAGCGTTCCGCACTTCGCGGAGGACGTCGCCGACGGTGACTGGGCCAAGGCCTGGACCGCTGCGACGCAGGAGTTCGACGCCGTCTGGCGGGACCCCGCGGTGCTGGGCCGCCAGATCGGACTGCCCTGGGGCCCGGTCCCCGGTGTGGTCGCCTCGGTGATCTACACCAACGAGTTCGTGCTGCACGCCTGGGACCTGGCCAAGGCCACCGGCCAGACCCCGGACTGGGACCCGGAGATGCTCGCCGCGCCGCTGGCCTCCATGCACCGGGCCGTGCCCGCGGAACCCCGCGGCGGCCAGGTGCCGTTCGGACCGGTGGTGGAGGTGCATGAGGACGCTCCCGACATCGACAGGCTGGTGGGCTGGTACGGCCGCCGCCCCTGATCGGGCGACGGAGCGGTCCACAGGTCCGGTGGTCCACCGGACCTGTGGACCACCGGCGTGCGGACCGTCGAGGGCGGGCCGCCGACAGGGCGGCCCGCCGGACGAGCGGGCGTCCGGCACGCAGGCGCCCGGCACGCGGGCGCCGGCCGCCTCAGGCCCCGATGCCCTGGGCGAACCTGAAGTACCGGTGCGGGTCGTACTTCGCCTTCACCACCGACAGCCGGGCGTAGTTCTCGGCGTAGTACGACTCCCGCCAGTCCGTCAGCTCCGCGTCCATCCAGTTCTGGTACGTCTCGCCGTTCGACAGCGGGTCGATGGTCGCGAACCCGTTGTCGACCCAGCGCGTGGCGACGCTCCTGGCCTCCGCGGTCACCTGTGCCGGATCGTTGACGAGGACCCGGTAGTTGACGGAGAAGAGCGCGTCACGGTGCACGTACGCCGTGGCGGTACGGGCCGGGTCGTTGGCCGCTCCGCCGAAGAAATGGAGGTCGAGGTAGCGGGCCTGGCCGGCCCTGCGGTCGGCGTCGAAGGCGGTCAGCACGTCCGCCCAGCCGCTCTGGGTGTACGGGGTGCTGCCCATCCGGGTCCGCTCCAGGCCGAAGGCGGGCCGGGTCAGCACGCCCGCGGGGGACTTCCCGGCGCGCTGGCACTGGTCCTCGGACAGGGTGGCGCACCCGAAGATCATCATCATGACCTGCTGGTACGTCATGACCGCGTCCTGGCGGGCCGTCACGGCGCCGGTGAGCGCCAGCAGCCGCGCGGACTCGGCGGCCAGTTCGGCCGGGGTGCCGCGGGAGGCGAGGAAGACGTTGAGCGCCGGTACGGAGCCGGGCGCGGCGTCGGCCTGGACCAGATAGGCGCCGCCACCGATGGTGCGGGGCGCGTCCACCAGCCACTCGCCGACGCCGTGCAGCACGTCGGCGGCCCGGTCGTACGGGAAGATCAGGTTGCTGATCGCCATCTGGTCGCCCTCGTGGGGGGTGACCGAGAAGCGGGTGACGACGCCGAAGTTGCCGCCGCCGCCCCCGCGGATCGCCCAGAACAGGTCCGAGTGACTGGTCGGCGAGGCGGTGACCACCCGGCCGTCGGCGAGGACCACCTCGGCCGAGGTGACCGCGTCGCAGGCCATGCCCAGCGGGCGGGTCAGGAAGCCGAAGCCGCCGCCCTGGAGGAAGCCGCCGGCCGACACGGTCGGGCAGCCGCCCTCGCTGACCACCAGGCCGTGCGGGGCGAGGGCGTTGAGTATCTCGACGTTCTTGGCGCCGGGGCCGATGTCGACCGTGCCGTCGCCCACGGTGATCGCGTTCAGTCGTGAGACGTCGATGATCAGGCCGGGCGTGGTCGAGTACCCCGCGAAGCTGTGGCCGCCGCTGCGGACGGCGGACGGCAGGCCGTAGGTCTGGGCGAAGCGCAGGGCCGCGGAGACGTCGGCCGAGCTGACGCAGTACGCCACGGCCCGCGGGTTGACGGCGTCGAACTGACCGAGTTCCAGCTGCTTGGCGACGGCGTAGGCGGAGTCGGTGGGCAGCACCAGACGGCCCTGGAGCTTGGCCGCGAGGGTGCTCCAGGGTGTGGTGCCGGAGCCCGCGAGGACGGGGCTGGTGGGCAGGACGGCCAGGCCGACGGCGGCCGATCCCGCCCCGATCAGTGCTCTACGAGTGATCACGGATGTCCCAAGGGTTCTAGGAGGCGGTGGTTGCCAGTGGAGGGAGATGCATCAAAGGGGCTCAGGGGGACCGGTGGGGATCAGGGGAGACCGGAGGGGAAACAGCCCGCGACCGGGAGCCGCGTCCGAACTCCGGGGTACCGGCTCCGGGGTACGGGCTCCGGGGTACGGGCTCCGGCCCCGGGAAGGGGCGGTGCCGGGCCCACGGGGGGAGGGTGGGCCCGGCACCGCGTCCGGGGGGAAGGAGCCGGCGCCGCGGGAGGGGCGTGGGGGCACGGCGCGCGGCGTGCGGGGCACGCGGCGTGGGGGCCGGGCGGCGCGGTGGGGGGCCGCGGGCCCGGTCAGGACACCTTGCGGCCCTTCATGCCCTGCTTGACGACTCCGGCGAGCATCGAGCGGCCGAGGTCGCGCATCTCCTTGGGGCCGGAGGTGCTCGCCCACCACATGAACTTCATCATCGTGGGCGTGGTGGCCCGGAAGAACCGGAGGTCCTCGGGGCCCTTCCAGCCGAACGGGGTGTTGACCGACTCGCAGTCGCGGATCGCCTCGAAGACGATGTCCGCGGCCTTGTCACCGTCGATCTCGCCCGCCTCGTACCGCTCGCAGGTCTCGGCCGTGATGTCGAAGAGGACCTTGAAGGCGTGGCTGTCCGGCCACCACAGGCCCGTGTAGGGCGCCTTCTCCATCTCCTTGAAGTGCCGGTCGTCGCCGTCGAGCTGGAAGTTCTGGCGCGCCATGATCTGGCGCATGGTCGCCGGGGTGGTGAAGCAGGCCCAGACCCGGAACACCGCGTTCCACAGCCGGAAGTGGCTGAAGGCGATGTAGGAACTGTTGACGATCTTGTCGTTGTACTCCAGGAGCCCCTGCTCCAGGCGCTCGACGTACTCGAAGCGCTCCTCGGTGAAGTCGTTCTCGCGCAGGGCGTCCAGGATCCGGTAGGCGAGCGCGTCGACGACCTCGAAGGTGTTGGACAGGCCGCGCGAGTACAGCGGGTCGATGAAGCCCGCCGCGTGCGACATCAGGCACCAGCGGGCACCGATGGTGCGCTTCGACGAGTACTGGATCCGGTCGGTGGAGACCCACTCGCGGATCCGCTTGGCCCCGTCGAACTGCCGCTTCACCGCTGGGTACTTGTCCAGGTAGTGGTGGAACTCCTGGTCGGGCGTCATGTCCTTCGGCTTGGGATACAGCCGCTCGTCGAAGGTCAGGCCCACACTGCAGGCCGGGTTCTTGGAGTCCTTGTAGTTGTCGAACGGGATGATCCAGAACCAGCCGCGCTCGATGAGGTGGTGCAGGGTGCCGCCGTGGAAGGGCGACTCGGCCGGCGGCCTGAGCGCCTCCGGGTAGTTGCAGACGTCGTCGTACGGCTTGATGCCCACGTAGTGCGTGAAGAGCGAGCGGGCGTGGTGCTTGTGCCGGGGCGGGTTCTCGCGCAGGTCGAACTTCTCCGCCAGCGGGGAACGGAACCCGCTCGCGTCGATCAGGTACTTGGCGCGGAAGACCTCGCCGTTCCTGCCGGTCACGGTGACACCGTCGTCGTCGACGTCGAGGTCGGTGGCGAACCAGTTCTGGCGCAGGGTGCAGCCGTACTTGGCGGCGACGTTCAGATAGTGCGAGTCGGTGTCCTGGCGGAAGAGGTGCACCGCCTCGGTGAGCATCTTCGGGATGACGAACATCGTCGCCTCGCGCGGGTCCGGCTCGCGGTCCGGCCGCTGGGTGACGAAGCCGAAGCTCTGCTTGCGGCCGTGCGTCGGACCGATGTGCTCGGTGACCGCCTTCACGTCCAGCATGTGCTTGATCTCGGGCACGTCGTAGCGCACGGCGAGAATGTGCAGCCACTCGACGAGCTGCGGGTTCTGGGACTCGCCGACGGCGAACCGGGGGTGCTGCCCGGCGTCGATGAGCACCACGTCCGCGCCCTGGCGGGCCAGGATCGCCCCCATGATCGAGCCCGCGAGGCCCGATCCGAGGATGGCTACGTCGCATTCGGTCCACTCGGCGGCCTTGTCGGCCTTCTTCGCTTCCTCAGCCTTGGTGGGCAAGACCGCACTCCTCTTTCTCGTTTCACGGACGGATCGGATGGGTGGCGCGCGTCCTACGGGGGTCCGGGGGCGACCGGCCGGGGGCCCGCCGGGTCTCAGGCGGCGTCGCGGGGCTCGCCGAACCACCGCGCGAGCGCGTCGGTCAGTCCCTCGGTGGACCCGTCGGCACCGACCCAGGCGACATAGCCGTCGGGGCGTACGAGGAGGTCGGCGGCCGGGGCTCCGGCGTCGGGCCGCGTCGCGGTGACGACGTCGACACGGTCGGCCCAGCCGGCCGCGGCCTCGCGCAGCGCGGCGCTGTCGTGCAGGTCGAACAGGACCGGACGGCCCGCGTGCAGCTGCTCGTAGGTGGTGGTCCTGTCCTCGCCGGCCAGCAGGTCCTGGTCGGGCAGGCGGCGGCCGAGCAGCGGGTGACCGCCCTCGACGGCTCCGTAGGTGATGTCGAGCCCGGTGACCAGGCCGACGAGATGACGCCGTACGTCCTCGATCCGGACCAGTTCGGCGAACAGGTCGCGCAGCGGCTGGGCCTCGGGGCCGCCGAGGTAGAGGGTGCGCTGGACCAGGGTGTTGTGGACGATGCGGGCACCGACCGGGTGGCGCTCCGAGTGGTACGTGTCGAGCAGTCCCTCGGGGGCGTGGCCCTTGACGGCCGCGGCGAGCTTCCAGCCCAGGTTGACCACGTCGCCGACGCCCGCGCTGATGCCCTGGGCGCCGATCGGCAGGTGGATGTGGGCGGCGTCGCCGGCCAGGAAGACCCGGCCCCTGCGGTACTCGGCGGCGTGCCGGCTGGCGTCGGTGAAGTAGCTGGTCCACAGCGGCCGGGCACCGCTGATGTCCTCGCCGGTGACCCGCTGGAAGGCGGCGGCCACCTCCTCGAAGGTGGGCGGCTCCTGGGTGGGACGGACGCCCGCGCCGCGCTCGAAGACCACCACGCGGGTGGCGCCCGGGCCGAGCGGCAGGACGACGACCATGCCCGCCTCGCCGACCTCACCGGTGGGGCGCAGCCGCAGCTGGACACCGGCGACGTCGGCCATCTTCATCTCGATGGTGGCGCTGACCCCGGGGAAGTCGATCCCGGCCAGGCGGCGGACGGTGCTGCGGGCTCCGTCGCAGCCGACGAGGTAGGCGGCGCGCAGGGTCTCGACGCCCTCGGGCCCGGCGACCTCGACCTGGACGCCGTCCTCGTCCTGCGTCATGCCGATGACCTCGTGGCCCCGGCGGACGTCGGCTCCCAGGCCCACGGCCCACTTGTCGACGATGGCCTCGGTACGGGACTGCGGCACCCCGCGGACACCGAAATTGCCGCCCTCGACGATGCGGTAGTCGATGGGAAGTCCGCCGAAATGGCCGCCGGGTATGGTCTCCAGCGGGCCGAATTCGCCGAGCAGTCCGCGCTGGCCGAATTCCTCGATCGTACGGGCGGAGAATCCGAGGGCGCGGGACTGCTGCATCGGCTGTTCCAGCCGGTCGAGCACGATGACGGAGAGACCCGAGAGTCGGAGTTCCCCGGCGAGCATGAGTCCTGAGGGTCCCGCACCGGCAACGATCACATCGGCATTGAAAGCGTCCATATTCCCTCTCCCGCTGGCGTTTTCTCCAGTATTCCGAGGGCTCCCGGGAAGCTGAATGGCCGCCGGTACAGAACTCTGACAAGTTCTGACAAGTTCGTCAGAGGCCCGGCAGACGCTCGGTGGTACCGGGTGCGCGGGACACGGGAAACGCGCGAGAGGGTGCCGGAAGTGTCTTCCGGCACCCTCTCGCGCCCGGCACCCTCCCGGGCCCGGCACCCTCCCGGGCCAGGCCCAGGCCCCTCTCCCGCGTCCGGCACGCTCGCGCGTGGCCGGTGCCGGAGCGGTTCAGTAGAGGCCCATCACCCGGTCCACCGCGATCTCGATGACCGCCAGGCCCGGTGGCTGCGGCGGCTGGGACCAGTACCGCTTGGCGTAGCGCCGCATCCCCTCCACCACCCGGGAGGGGTCGGTGGAGACGGTCGCCGGGCCCTCCAGGGTGATCCAGCGGGGCCCCACCAGCTGGCACACGGCGGCCCGGCCGCCGCCGGCCCCGGCCAGCAGGTTGCGGGACTTGCGCCGGTGCACGGTGGTCATCACCCGGGCCAGGCCCGCCTCACCGTCCCAGGTGAACCGTACGGGCGCCACGTGCGGGGTGCCGTCCGGGCGCAGGGTGGTCAGGGTGCACAGGGCGTTCTCGGCGAGGAACTCCTCCGCCGTGGCGGAGAGGGGCAGTTGCTTGGACATGGCCGGGTCCGTTCTGCCGTCAGGCGTGCGCGGGCACGGCCGCGGACTGCTCGGAGGACTTGGTCAGCGGCAGCAGCACCAGGGTCACCAGGAAGGCGGCCGCGGCGAAGCAGGCACCGACGAGGAACGCGTCGTGGAAGACGGTCGTACGGGCGTCCTGGACCAGGGCCGGGACTCCGTGGGCCTTGGCGGTCAGCTCGTCGACGCGACGGAAGGCGTAGGTCGCCGCGACGGCCAGGCCGAGCGCGCCGCCGACTTCCTGGGCGGTGTTGATGAGACCGGCGGCCAGCCCCGACTCGCGCTCCTCGATCCCGGCGAACGCCGAGACCTGCAGCGGGACGAAGGACATGCCGAGCCCGAGACCCATGAGGACGAAGGCGGGCAGGACGTCCGTCAGGTACGAGGCGTCGGACGGCGCGCGCCACAGGAGCATCATGCCGGTCGCCGAGAGCGCGAGACCGACCATCAGGACGGGCTTGGCGGCGACCTTGGTGACGACCTGGGAGGCGATGCCGGCACCGACGGCGGTGAGCACCGCGAGCGGCACGTACGCGAACCCGGTCTTCACGGCGGAGTAGTCCAGGACCTGCTGCATGAAGAGGCTGGCGAAGAAGAACAGGGTCACGCAGGTGCCGAGCAGCAGGACCGCGATGACGTTGGCGGCGCGCAGCGAGGGCCGGCGGAAGACGCCGAGCGGCATCAGCGGCTCCTGGGCGCGGCGCTCGATCAGGACGAAGGAGACGAGCAGGAGCGCGGAGAGGACGAAGCCGCCGATGACCCGGCCGGTCGGGACGTCGGAGTCGGAGACGGTCTGGCCGAGGGTGAAGATGAGCGCGACCAGACCGCCGGTGAGGGTGACGGCGCCGGCGACGTCGAAGGACCTGCTGCGCTCGGCGGAGCGGCTCTCGCCGACGACCATCGGGGCGACCAGGGCGCCGATGATGCCGATCGGCACGTTGATGAAGAAGATCCAGCGCCAGCCGGGTCCGTCGGTGAGCAGACCGCCGAGCGTGACACCGGCGACGGCGGCGAGACCGCTCAGCGCGCCCCAGGCACCGAGGGCCTTGTTGCGGGCCGGGCCCTCCTCGAAGTTGTTGGTGAGCAGGCTCAGCGCGGCGGTGGCGATGAACGCGGCTCCCAGACCCTGCGCGCCGCGGGCGCCGATCAGCATCGCGGCGTTCTGGGCGACTCCGGCGAGCAGGGAGGCGCCGGCGAACAGGAGCAGGCCGGTCTGGAGCATGCGGCGGCGGCCGAGGGTGTCGGCGAGCCGGCCGGTCAGCAGCAGGAAGCCGCCGAGGAGCATGCCGTAGGTGGTGACCACGTACTGCAGGGCGGTCGTGGAGATGTTGAGCTCGTCCTCGATGGTCGGCAGGGCGACGTTCACGATCGAGACGTCGAGGAAGGTCATGAAGCCGGCCAGGCAGAGGAAGGCCAGGATGAGTCCGGGGCGGCGGACCGGCCCGGAGTCGCCCGCCACCGCGGGGCTGTGGGTGGACTCTTGGATGGACATGTCACTCCCTGGGAGCAAGAGGATTCTCGGACGGGGACGTGCGGGGAGGTGCGGATATCGCTGGCTTCTCGGAAGCTAGCATCCTGAGTAAAGTAGGTACCTAGAGGAAAGTGACTTCCCCTGGAAGGTGATGATCGGTATGAAGACCACGGCAGCCAGGAACGACAGCGGCGCCGGCGCGGACGCCACCCCGGTCCCGGCCGGTCCCGGGGCCGCCCACGCGGCCGCGCCCGGTTCGCGGCAGCCCTGTCTGATCGAGCCGGTCCTCGACATCGTGTTCAGCCGCTGGACCACGCCGATCCTGTGGACGCTCAACGCCTTCGGGACCCAGCGCTTCGTGGAACTGCAGCGCAACATCGGCACCATCACGCCGAAGGTGCTGACCCAGCGGCTGCGTCAGCTGGAGCGTGACGGACTGGTGATCCGTACGTACTTCCCCGAGGTGCCGCCCCGGGTCGAGTACCAGATCAGCGACCTGGGACGGACGCTGGCGCCGTTGTTCGCCTCGCTCACGGACTGGTCGACGGTCCATCTGCCGCTGGTCGAGCGGGCGCGCCAGGAGTTCGACACGGCGGAGGAGCAGGCCTCGGCCCGTCACCACTGATCCCGGTCCGCCCGGCCCGGCGCCGGCCACGCCGGCCACGCCGGTCACCGGGTCACCGGCCCGGCAGGACCCGGTCGTCGCCGAGTTCCCGCATGGCGCCCTGGAAGAAGATCAGCGGGTCCTCCTCCCCGGCGGGCGTCCCGAGGGAGACGACCTCGCCGAGCAGGATGGTGTGGTCGCCGCCGTCGTACTCGGCGGCCAGCCGGCACTCGAGGTGGGCGAGCGCCTCGCTGAGGACCGGCAGATCGTGGACCGAACCGTGGTGCGGCACCTCGTCGATCCGGGCGGTCCGGCGGCCGGCGAACGCCCAGGCCACCGGCTCCTGCCGCTGCGTCAGGAAGTTCACGACGAAGCCGCCGGACTCCTGGACCACGGGCAGCAGCCGGGAGTTGTGGTGGAGGCAGATGAGCACCAGCGCCGGCTCCAGGGAGACCGAGGTGAAGGAGTTCACCGTGGCGCCCGCGGCGTTCTCGCCGCTGCCCGAGGTGATGACCGTGACACCGGTGGCGAAGTGCCCGCACACGGTGCGCAGCGCACGGCCGTCGACCGGACCGAGCTGCTCGGGGATGGCTTGCGAAGCAGGTATCACGACAGCCCTCTCGTTCTCGGATACGGGTTGCGGGTTGCGGGTTGCGGGTTGCGGGTTGCGGGTTGCGGGTTGCGGGTTGCGGGTTGCGGGTTGCGGATGACGAGTCGGGGGGGCAGGGGGGCACGTCGCGGACCGGGTCCGGGTGCGCGGGCCTCAGCCGCGTGGGCGCAGGACGTCCACGGCGGCGTCCGGGCCGTACGCGGCCGGCCCCTCGGACGCCCTGGACGCCCCGGACACCTGCGCCGCGGGCGCCGTGCCGGGTGCGTCGGACGTGCCGGCCGGCGCCGGACGGCGCCGGGACAGCAGCGGTCCGGCCATCGCCGTCGTGACGAGGGCCATGATCACGAGCATGGTGAACATGCGTCCGTCGAGCACGCCCAGGCTCACCGCGGCGTTGAGGATGATGAGTTCGGTCAGACCCCGGGTGTTCATCAGCAGCCCCAGGTCCTTCGCCTCCCGCCAGGAGAACCCGGCCAGCCGCGCCGGCAGGATCGCGCCGGCCAGCTTGCCCGCACAGGCCACCACGATGATCGCGACGAGCGCGACGAGGTCGCCGGAGGTGAGCGCGCCGAGGTCCACGCCGAGGCCGGTGACGATGAAGAAGACCGGGAGCAGCACGACGCTCACGTGGTCCATGGGCTTGCGCAGGTGCTCCGCCAGGACCATCGCGGGCTCACGGGGCATCACGAACCCGAAGAGGAAGGCCCCGAAGATGGCGTGGATGCCGATCCAGGTGGTCAGCCAGGCCGAGGTCAGGGCACCCGCGCAGACCACCGCCAGCAGGGCGGACCAGCGCTCGGTGGCGGCCCAGCGCCAGACCAGACGGGCCACCAGCGGCCGTACGACCAGCAGCATCCCGGCGACGTAGGCGGCGCTGCGCAGACCGATGCCGGCGAGGTCGGAGTAGTCGCCGTCCGCGGTGACCAGGGCCGAGACATACGCCAGCAGGCACCAGGCGAGCAGGTCGTCGATGGCCGCGCTGGCCAGCGAGAGGGACCCGGCCCGGGTGTCCAGCAGCTTGTTCTCGGTGAGGATGCGTGCCAGCACCGGGAAGGCGGTCACCGACATCGCGGTGCCGATGAAGGTGGCGAACGCGACGAAGGAGATGTGGTGCCCGGCCACGGTGGCGTGCTCGTCGTACAGGAACGGGGCGAGCGCCACCCCCAGGCCGAACGCCATGGCGATCGAGGACAGCGAGACCCCCGCGGCGAGCCGGGCGTGCGGGCGGATCAGCCGCTTCTCGAACTCCCAGCCGACCACGAACATGAACAGGATCAGGCCGACCTGGGAGACCGCGGACAGCAACGGCCGCACATCGGCGGGGAAGAGCCGTTCGGTCAGGTTCCCCGGCAGCAGACCGAGGACGCTGGGGCCCAGCAGGATGCCCGCGACGATCTCACCGACCACCACCGGCTGGCGCAGCTTCCGCGCCAGCCGCCCGAGCGCGGCACCCGCCACGAGCACCACCCCGATGTCGACGAGCATGACCGCGAGCTTCATGTCCTGGGCGCCGGCCGCCGCCAGAGTCGTCATCGGGGCTCCTGGGGTCGGGGCGGGGTCCCGCGGCTCCACAGCACGCGGAAGGTCAGGGAGGAGAGCCGCCAGCCCTCGGCGGCGCGGCGGGCCACACCGGTGGCGAGCGTGCCGACCTGGAACAGGGGCTCCTCCGCCGCGCCGGGGTGGTGGACATGCGTCGAGACGAGGTTCGCGCGCAGGGTGGCCCGCTCGCCGTCCCCGTCGAGAGCGACGGAGGCGGGGGAGCCGAGGTGCTGGGTGGCGGCGAAGGCCGTCAGCGCGTCACGGTGGTAGCCGGCGAGTCCTTCGAGGCCCTCGTGCCGGCTCATGGGGAACTCGACCAGGGCGTCCTTCGTGAAGAGCCCCCGCGCCCACGCGTCGTCGAGTTCGTCGTCGTCGAGACCGATGAGGTACCGGTCCAGGAGAGTGGATATCTCTGATTCTTCCGGGCCTGGCTGCATTACCCGAGCATGGCGCCCGCGCCAATCGGCGACCAAGGCCGTTTTTCACAGCTCTGACGAAGTGGGGAAAGTTCTGACACCTCCCTCGAACAATTGACAAATGAGCCGTCATTCCTGAACCGCGGTGCCTTTCACGAGGGCGGATCCGCTTGCCATGCTGCATTCGTACCTCCATTCGCAACTCACCTTTCCTCGAACGGAAGAGACGAGAGAATGCCGAAGATCGCAGCCGATGGTCAGCACCTGACCGTTCTCAACCTGTTCTCGACCGACGCCGCCGAGAAGCAGGTCAAGCTGCTCGCCGCGATGCGCCAGATCGTCGACACGGCGGCCTACGAGGGCTGGATGTCCAGCACGGTGCACGCCGGACAGGACAAGCCCGGCACGGCCAACTTCATCCAGTGGCGCAGCACCGAGGACCTGGAGAGCCGTTACGCGGGCGAGGAGTTCAAGCACCGCACCCTGCCGCTCTTCGGCGAGATCACCACCTCGATCCGACTGCTCCAGAACGAGATCGCCTTCACCCAGCAGAAGCCGGAACTGGGCGGGGTCACGGAGATCTCCCCGGAGCGCGACGACTACACGGCCATCGAGCTGTTCGGTGTGCTGCCCGCCGACCAGGAGGACCTGATCGACGCGCTGGGCGAGTCCCAGACGTGGCTCGTCGACGTCCCCGGCTACCGCACCCACACGGTCCTGCGCGGCCTGCGGGCCCGCGGTGTCGACGGCAAGTTCGTCGTCGTCTACTCCCAGTGGGACAGCAAGGAGGCGTACGACGCCTTCCGTTCCGTGCCGCAGGGGGAGCGCTCCCCGGAGCGGCAGAAGGTCGACGCCCGCGTCGCCGCGCTGCAGACCTGGCAGGACGAGAACACCTACCAGGTCGTGCACACCCGTTCCGCCGGCGAGTGAGCCACCCGGTGGCGGGCCGGACGGACGGCGACCGGCCCGCCACCGGGTCAGAACAGCGCGTCACGGCAGTACGCGTCACCGCACGACGGGAGCCGACCGTCGGTTTCACGTGAAACAACGCCCTTCCCCGCCGAACGGCGGAAGGACATCCACCAAGATCGCGCACGGACGCGGGCACCTGGGCGCGTTCCCACCCCCCTGGCCGGCCGCTGCCGGGAATTCCCCCGCCCGGCAGCGGCTTCTCCGTCCGGCACCGCTTCCGGCCCGCCCCGCCCCGTCCGCGCGCACCACACCAGGACGAGGAGACAGCAAGCATGGAACACCCGGGCATGCGCCACGTCGCGCACGAGATCAACGTCGCGGTCCCGGCGGACACGGTCCACCGGTTGATCGCCGAGGTGGAGAACTGGCCCCGGATCTTCCCCTCGGTCGTCCACGTCGCCCACGAGGCGGCCCCCGAGGGCGAGGAACGGCTGCGGATCTGGGAGACCGCGCCGCCCACGGAGGACGGGACGTCCGGGGAGAGCGGGCTGCGCAGTCGGCCCCTGCGCCGGATCGTCGAACCCGCCACGCTGCGGGTCAACTTCCAGCACCTGGTCACCGAGGCACACGTCGCCGGGATCGGAGGCGCCTGGCTCGTCGAGCCGCGCGGGGAGAACGCCTCCCTGGTGCGGCTCCTGCACGAGTTCCGGGCCGAGGACGACACCCCCGGGACGCTCGACAGGATCGGTGCAAAGGTCGACGGCACCGCCCGCACGGAACTCGCCGCGCTCAGGGAACTCGCCGAACGCGAGGCCGCCGAGACCGGGCTGACGTTCTCGTTCGAGGACACCGTGCTCGTCGACGGCTCGGCGAAGGACGTCTACGCCTTCCTCAACGAGGCCCACCTGTGGCCCGAACGACTGCCCCACGTCTCCACCGTCCGCCTCCACGAAGACACCCCCGGCCTGCAGACCCTCGAAATGGACACCCGCGCCAAGGACGGCTCCCTCCACACCACCAAGTCCTACCGCGTGACCTTCCCCCACCACCGCATCGCCTACAAACAGACCACCCTCCCCGCCCTCATGACCCTCCACACCGGCCACTGGACCATCACCGAAACCGACGAAGGCGTCACCGCCACCTCCCAGCACACCGTCACCCTCGACACCACCACCATCCACACCGTCCTCGGCCCCCACGCCACCCTCGACGACGCCCGCACCTACGTCCACACCGCCCTCTCCACCAACAGCCGCGCCACCCTCACCCACGCCAAAACCCACGCGGAAGGCCGCCGTTGACCGCGGTGGTGCGCCGGCTCGCCGTGGCGCGGGGGGAGCTGGACGTATGGCTGCTGCCACCGCCCGACTCACCGCGCGACGTCCCGTACGACGAACTCGACGCCCATGAGCGGGGCAGGGCCGACTCCTACCGCCGGCCCGACGACCGGCAGATGTACGCCGCGGCACATGTGGGGCTGCGCCGGGTCCTCGCCGGATACACCGGTATCGAACCGGGCCGCCTCCACCTCGCCGGCGAGCGGCACAAGGGCAACGGTGAACGTCACGGCCGGCCGGTGGTGCTCGGGCTGCCCGGCGGTGCCCCCCAGTTCTCGCTCTCGCACAGCCACGGTCTGGCGATCGTGGTGGTGGCCGAGGCACGGGTGGGCGCCGACGTCCAGCGGCTGCCCTCGGCCGAGACCGTCGAGGTGTGCCTGCCCGCGCTGCACCCGTCGGAGCGGGAGGAGCTCGGGAAGCTGCCCGAACACGAGCGCACCATGGCGTTCGGCCGGCTGTGGACACGCAAGGAGGCCTATCTGAAGGGGCTGGGCACCGGGCTGACGCGGGGTGCCGACCTCGACTACCTGGGCGAGGCCGGGCTCGCCGAGCGGCCGACCGGCTGGGTGGTGGGCAACCTGCCGCTCTGTTCCACCCATATCGCCGCGGTGGCCCTGGCCGGCGCCGGGGACCGGCCCGTCGCCGTCCGCGCGGTGCCCACCGCGTATCTGTACGCCCCGGACGCGGTCACCCGTCTCGTCCGGATGGAACCGGGGCTGCGTTCCATGCTCCGCGACCCCGCCGGACACGGGGACCTCGAACACTGAGACCGCGCCCCCGCGGGGCCGTGGGTCTCCGGGGTCCGGTCACCACCGGTCCGCGGATCCCCCGGCCCCGTACGCACAGCCGAAGGGCCGGAGAGTTCCTGGGAACTCTCCGGCCCTTCGGGCTGCTCCACCCCCGTCCGATCCGCTCAGGCCGCCGCTCGCCAGGTGCGCGGACCGTCGAAACCGGTGACCCGCTCGGGCCGCCGCCACAGGGCGACGACCTGGTGCCTGCGGGCGAGATCGTCCGGTACGACGCCGGGGCCGGCGGTCACCGCCATGAGCACGGCGGTCAGGGCGGCCAGTTCCTCCGGCGAGGGGGAACCGCGCTCGATCCGGAAAAGCGGACCGGCCACGGGTTCGGTGTCGGGTTGCTGTGCGGTCATGGATCCTCCCTCACTCACTCTTCGGGGCCGCTCACTGAGGCGGGTTGCCGTGCTTACGGCGGGGCAGTTCGGCGTGCTTGGCGACGAGCATCGACAGCGAACGGGCCAGGACCGCCCGGGTCTCGCGCGGATCGATGACGTCATCGACCAGCCCACGCTCGGCGGCGTAGTAAGGGTGGACCAACTCCCTCTTGTATTGGTCGATTTTCTCTCTACGCATCGCGTCGGAGTCGTCCGCGGCCGCGATCTCCCGGCGGAAGACCACGTTGGCGGCACCCTCCGCGCCCATGACCGCGATCTCGTTCGTCGGCCAGGCCAGCGCGATGTCGGCGCCGATGGACCGGGAGTCCATCACGATGTACGCGCCGCCGTACGCCTTGCGCAGCACCACGGAGACCCGCGGCACGGTCGCGTTGCAGTACGCGTAGAGGAGCTTCGCGCCGCGCCGGATGATGCCCTCGTGCTCCTGGTCCACACCCGGCAGGAACCCGGGCACGTCGACCAGCGTGACCAGCGGGACGTTGAACGAGTCGCAGAACTGGACGAACCGGGCCGCCTTCTCGCTCGCCTTGATGTCCAGCACGCCCGCCATGGCCGCCGGCTGGTTGGCGACGATCCCCACGGTGTGGCCGTCGACGCGGGCCAGGGCGCAGACGATGTTCGGGGCCCAGCCCGCGTGCACCTCCACGAAGTCGCCGTCGTCGACGAGCTCCTCGACGACCGCCCGCATGTCGTACGAACGGTTCCCGTCGTGCGGCACCAGGTCGAGCAGCACGTCCCCGGACCGGTCCCCCGGGTCGCCGCTGACGTGGCGGGGCGGCATCTCACGGTTGTTGGACGGCAGCAGCGACAGCAGATAACGCACCTCGGCGAGGCAGCTCTCCTCGTCGTCGTGCACGAAGTGGGCCACTCCGGAGACCGCGCCGTGGACGTCGGCGCCCCCGAGCCCGTTCTGGCTGATCTCCTCACCGGTGACCGCGCGGACCACGTCGGGCCCGGTGATGAACATCTGCGAGATGTCGCGGACGGCGAAGACGAAGTCGGTCAGGGCGGGCGAGTACGCGGCACCGCCCGCGCACGGCCCCAGCATGACACTGATCTGCGGGATCACCCCGCTCGCCCGGGTGTTGCGCTGGAAGATGCCGCCGTAGCCGGCGAGCGCGGAGACGCCCTCCTGGATCCGGGCGCCCGCGCCGTCGTTGAGCGACACCAGGGGCGCTCCGGCGGCGATGGCCATGTCCATGATTTTGTGGATCTTGCAGGCGTGGGCCTCGCCGAGCGCTCCGCCGAAGACGCGGAAGTCGTGGGCGTAGACGAAGACCGTACGGCCCTCGACCGTGCCCCAGCCGGTGATCACACCGTCGCCGTAGGGCTTCTTGGCTTCCAGGCCGAAGCCGGTGGCCCGGTGCCGGCGCAGTGGTTCGACCTCCTGGAAGCTGCCCTTGTCCAGCAGCAGCTCGATGCGCTCGTGCGCGGTCAGTTTGCCCTTGGCGTGCTGGCGTTCGGTGGCCGCCGGGTCCTGTCCGGCCCGGGCGGTGTCCTTGCGTTCGGCCAGCTCCATCAGTCGGCCGTCGAGTTCCATGGGTATCGCGGGCTCCATCTGGGGATCTCCCCTGTCTTGAGAGGTCTGGGACGGGCGGATCGAGGGATCGGTCAACGGGCGAGCAGCGCGGTCAGCTCACCGACGGTGCTCTCCCGCAGCACCTCGGCGGGCACCTCGGCGTCGAGAGCGCGCCGTATCCGGCGCCCCAGGTGCAGGGCGTCGAGCGGGTCGAGGCCCTGGCCGCGCAGCGACAAGGCCGGTGAGAGCCGGTGGCCCGGCGGGACCGCGAGCAGGTCGTGCAGTTCCAGCCGGAGGCAGTGGCCGATGGCACCGGCCCGCTCGTCGGGCGTCATGGCGCGCAGGGCGACCGGATCGGGGAGCCGGTCGAGCCAACTGCACGGGTTCTCTTCGCTCATGGGGCTGCCTTTCGTGGTTGGGGCCGGGCCCGGCGGAGTGCCGGTCGTGGCCGGTGACGGTGCAGGAGACGGCGTGTCCGCCCCGCGAGCAGCACCGTGAGCGCCGCCGTGGACGAGGCGATCCCTCCCACGTAGAGGCCGGAGCGCGCACCGTGCCGGACGGTGAGCCAGCCCACGAGGAGAGCACCGAGCGGGGTGAGTCCTTGCAGGATGAGCGTGTAGAGCGCCATCACCCGGCCGCGGTAGGCGGCGTCGCTGCCCAACTGGATGCGGTGGTTGGCGGCCTGGGCGAAGTAGAGGGTGGCGAAGCCGGTCAGGAAGAGCAGGACGGCCGCCCACGCGTAGGTGGGCGACCAGCCGGCCGCGGTCTCCAGGAGGCCGAAGGCGAGCGCGGAACCGGTGACGGTACGGGCCGCCGGGCGCTCGCGGCGGGTGGTGGTGGCGAACGCGGCGAGCAGCGAACCGGCGGCGAACGCCGTGGTCAGCAGCCCGAAGGTGGTCGCGCCCGAGTGGAAGACGGACCGGGCGAGCAGCGGCAGGGTGAGCTGGAAGGTGAAGCCGAACAGGCCGACGACCGCGACCAGCGCCAGCGGTACGAAGAGATCGGGACGCCCCCGCACGTACCGCAGCCCGTCGGTCACCCGCGCGCCGTGTTCCGGCACGGGTGCCCGGAGCAGTTCCCCGGGGCGCATCAGGCGCAGCGCCGTCACGGTGGCGAGATAGCTGGCCGCGTTGCACAGCATCGCGGGTCCCGCGCCCACCGCGCCGATGAGCAGGCCGGCGAGGGCGGGGCCCACCACCCGGGCGGTGTTGAAGTAGGCGGCGCTCAGCGCGGAGGCGTTGGGCAGCAGCCCCGGGCCGACCATCTCTCCGACGAACGCCATCCGGGTGGGCACCTCGACCGCGTTGACGGTGCCGAGGGCCGGCGCGAAGAGGTACAGGTGCCACAGCTGCACGGAGCCGGCCAGGACGAGCACGGCGAGCGTCAGCGCGAGGGCGCCGGAGACGAGGTTGGCGAGGGTCAGCAGCAGGCGCTTGTCGTACCGGTCGGCGAGCCGGCCCCCGTACAGCGTGAACAGCAGCAGCGGGCTGAACTGGAGCGCCGTCATCGCCCCCAGGGCCGCGCCGGAGTCCCCGGTCAGCGAGAGCACCAGCCAGTCCTGGGCGGTGACCATCATCCAGGTGCCCGCGACCGAGACGACCTGGCCGGCCGCGAAGAGCCGGAAGTTGCGCACCGTCAACGACCGGAAGGGCGCCCGGCGTGCGCCGGTCCCCTCGGCCGCCCCCTGTGTCGTCGTCATGGCGTCAGGGAGTGACGGACGGGTCCGCGGTCCGGCGCGCGAGGCACTGCTCGAAGAACGCGAACGCGCGCAGATGGTACGTCCGGGCGGCCCAGCCCAGGCTGATGTTGTGCCCGGCGCCGGGCTGGCGGTCGACGGACGCGGACGGCGCCGAGGCGAAGTGCGCGGCCAGGTCGGCGAGCGTGTCCTCGTCGTGGTGCCACCACAGTTCCCGTTCGGCGAAGGTCAGCCGCACCGGGACCTGCACCGCCGCCGCCGCGACCGGGAACCTGCGCGGCCACTGCAGGGCCTCCGCCCGCTCCCGCGGGGGCATGGGCGCGACCATGGCCTCCGCCTCGCGGAAGGTGTTCGGCGGATAGAGGCGTAGCGCGCCCCAGTTCCGTTTCCAGTTCCGGTGCCGGTGCGGGTCGGGCCCGTCGCCCGGGTCGACCGCGTAGTCCCGGCCGAGCCCGGAAATGTCGAGCCCGAGCAGGGGCGGTACGGCCGGATCGGGATCGCCCGCCTGGCAGGCCGCGTAGGTCAGGGCCAGCTTGCCGCCGAAGGAGTGCGCGAGCAGGAACACCCCGGCGCCCGTCTCGGCGCGCGCGGCCAGGTGGCGCAGGGCCGCGTGCAGCGCGCCGGCCTGTTCGGCCAGGGTCTGGCCACTCGGCGCGTCCGCGGCGGACAGCCCGTAGCCGGGCCGGTCCACGGCGACCACGGTGTAGCCGAGCCGGGCGCCGAGGGCGAGCAGTGAGACGTCGGGGTGGGCCTGCCCGTCGAAATAGGCCGCGCTCATCCCGCCGCCGTGCACCGCGACGACGGTGGCCCGCGGCGGGCCGGCCGGCTGGGCGATCAGCGCGGAGAGTGTCATGTCACCGGCCCGCAGGGCGACGGGACGGACCCCCGGCGACATGGCCGGGCCCGCCGCCGACGACCCGGACACCGACGATCCGGACACCGGCGGACCGGACACGGACGAACGGGACACGGCCGGGCCCGGTCGCGACCGGGCGGACACGGCCGGGCCGGACACGGACGGGGCGGATACGGACGAGGGGATGGTCTCGGCCGTGGGAACGCTCACTGGGTTACTTCCTCTCGTGGTCCTGCTCTGGTGTGCGGGCTCTCGTGGTCGCCGGGACGGCCCGCCGCCGGTGCGGGCTCCGGCGCTCAGTCGCCCTCCGGCGCCCCGAACCAGCGGTGCAGCGCGGCGGTCGGCTCCGCCGTACCGGTGGCCGCCCAGGCGACATAGCCGTCGGGCCTGACCAGCAGCGCGGTGGCGCCGCCGAAGGCGTCCGGATCCCGCGGGGTACCGGTGACGACGGTGACCCGGTCCTTCCAGCGGACCGCGGCCGCGCGCGGCCCGGAGTCGTCGACGAGGTCGAGCAGCAGGCCCTGCGCCGGGTGCAGCAGATCGGGTGTACGGACCTCGCCCGCGGCGGTCTCCAGTGCGCGCGGCGGCAGCCGGCGGCCGACCAGCGGATGTCCGTCGTCCCCGAGGTCGTAGCGGACGTCGAGGTGGCTGACCACACCGGCGAGATGGCGCTTGACGCTGTCGAGGCCGATGAGCTCGGCGAACAGCTCGCGCAGCGGCTGGGACTCGGGACCGCCGAGGAAGACCGTGCCCTGCGCCCTGGTGTTCATCAGCAGTCGGGCGCCGACCGCGTGGCGTTCGTCGTGGTAGGTGTCCAGCAGCCCCCCGGGGGCCGAGCCCCGCACGGTCGCGGCCAGCTTCCAGCCGAGGTTGACCGCGTCCTGGACCCCGGTGCTCAGGCCCTGGCCGCCGGCCGGGAGATGGATGTGCGCGGCGTCGCCCACGAGCAGTACCCGGCCGCGCCGGTACTCGGTGACCTGCCGGGTGGCGTCGGTGAACGAGCTGACCCACTCGGCGCTCCCGCCGGAGATGTCCTCCCCCGTCAACCGCAGCCAGGCCGCCGCCACTTCGGAGAACTCCGGCGTCTCGCTGCGGTCCGCCGGCGGGGTGCCGTGCTCGCAGACGATGATCCGGTCCACGCCCTCCTTCAGCGGCGCGGCCATCACCATGCCGCCAGGCAGCCGCTCACCGAGGAAGCGGGGCTCGACCCGGCAGCCCACGACGTCGGCGAGGTACATGCCCCGGGTGGCCGGGGTGCCGGGGAAGTCGAAACCCGCGGCCCTGCGCACCGGGCTGTGCCCGCCGTCGGCGCCCACCAGATAGCGGGCGCGCAGCGTACGTTCCCCGGCGGAGGTGGCCAGCGTGACGGTGACCCCGCCCTCGCCTGCGTCTCCGGCTCCGTCCCCGCCTCCGTCGGCGTCCCCGTGCTGCTCCAGGGCCCGGAACTCCCAGCCCCGCCGGATGTCGGCGCCCAGGTCACGGGCCCATTCCTCCAGCACCGCCTCCGTCCGGGACTGCGGGACACCGCGGGCCCCGAAGTGGGCGTCCTCCAGCACGGTGTAGTCGAACTGCACCCCGCCGAAGTGCCCCATCGGGCTCTTCTCCAGGCCGCCGAAGCGCGGGACCAGGCCCCGCTGGTCGAACGACTCCATCGCGCGGGCGGTGAAGCCGAGCCCGCGCGACTGTCCGGTGGGCCGCTCCAGCCGCTCGGCGACGATGACGCTCGCCCCGCCCAGCCGCAGCTCCCCGGCCAGCATCAGCCCGGCCGGTCCGGCGCCGACGACGATGACGTCCGCGTCCCTCTGCGCGTCCATGGGTGTCCTTTCCTCGCGCGCGTGGGCGCGCCTCGCATCGGTGGGTGGCGTGTGCGGTTCCTCGTGTGCGGTTCGTCGTGTGCGGTTCCTCGCGCGCGGGCACGGGCGGGTGGGGTCGCCGGGGCCGCGTACGGTCGTCCGGCCGTGCTCAGTCGCCGGCGGCCGGGAAGCCGAACCAGCGGGTCAGCGCCCCGGACAGCCCGTCCGGACGCGGACCGGCCCAGGCCACGTGCCCGTCGGGGCGTACGAGAAGGGCCTGGCCCGCCGGAAGCGGGCCCCCGGCCTCGGGCGGGCCGGCCACGAACTCGACCCGGTCCGCCCAGGGGGCCAGCGCCGCGCGCAGCGCGTCGGTCCCGGCACGGGCACCGGCACGGTTCCCGGCCAGGGACAGCAGCAGCCCGCGTCCGGTGCGCAGCAGTTCCGTCGTACGGCGCCGCCCGCCGCCCGCCACCGGTTCCAGCCACGCGTCCGGCAGCCGCCGCCCGAGGAGCGGGTGCAGCCCGGCCGGGTCACCGGAGCGGGGAACGTCCCCGGGGACGACGTCGGCCCCGGCGCCCCGGCCGCCCGGCTCGCCCTCGTCGGCCGGGGCGTCCGGGTCGGCCGCGCCGCCCCCGACGGCGTACCGGATGCCGAGGCCGCTGATCATCCCCGCCAGGTGCCGGCGTACGCCGTCCACGGCGAGGAGTTCGGTGAGCAGGGCACGGGTCGGTTCGACCTCCGGGCCGCCGAGCAGCAGCTCGACCTGCGCCCGGATGTTGGCGAGGACCTGGCGGCCCACGGTGTGGCGCTCGGTGTCGTAGGTGTCGAGCAGGCCCTCGGGGGCGCTGCCGCGCACCACCGCGGCGAGCTTCCAGCCGAGGTTGAAGGCGTCCTGGACGCCCAGGTTGAGGGACTGCCCGCCGCTCGGCATCTGCCGGTGCGCCGCGTCCCCGGCGAACAGGACACGGCCGTGCCGGTACCGCGCGAGCTGGCGGTTGGCGTCGCCGAAGGCGTTCACCCACAACGGGGTCCCGTGGCTGATGTCCTCGCCCGTGACGCGTTTCCACACGTCGGTGACCTCGGCGAAGTCCGGTTCGCCGCCGCCGCGTTCGGTGACGGGCCGGCCGAACTCGTGGACCATCACCCGGGTCACCCCGTCCCGGGTGGCGGCGATGGCGAGCCCGTGCCGCAGGCGCTGGAAGCGCCGGTCGGCGACGCTGACCCCGGAGACGTCCGCCCGCAGCAGTTCCCGCCTGGCGTCCTGCCCCGGGAAGGGGGCCCGGACCAGCCGTCGCACGGTGCTGTCCTCGCCGTCGCAGCCCACCAGATGGCGGGCCCGGACGCGGACCGGACCGTACGGGCCGATGGTCTCGGCCTCCACCCCCTCGGGAGCACCGTCCGCTCCGTCCCGCACGGTCAGGGACAGCAGCTGGTGCCGACGCCACAGATCCGCGCCGAGGTCGGCCGCCCGGCGCTCCAACAGCTCCTCGGTACGGGTCTGGGCCACCTTCCACTGCCCCGGATACGGGCCGGGCAGCGTCAGGTCGAGGGGTACGCCGCCGAAGTGGCCGCGCGGCTCGCACGGCGGCGAACCGAGTCCGTCCAGCAGCCCGCGCGAGTCGAGGATCTCCATGGTGCGGGCGTGCAGCGTGGAGGCGCGTGACTCGGTGGTCGGGCCGGGGCGCTGGTCGACGACGACCACCTCGGCGCCGCCCAGCCTCAGTTCGGCGGCGAGCATCAGACCGGTGGGGCCCGCTCCGACCACGAGGACGTCGGTGTCCAGCGCGGCCGTGCCGGTGTCCTGCTGGTCCGTCGTCATCGTCAACGCCTGCTCTCGGCGTGGGTTTTGGCGTGGGTGAGGGTGGCGCGGCTGTTGGTGGAGAGGGCGGTGTGGACGTAGGTGCGGGCGTCGTCGAGGGTGGCGTGGGGGCCGAGGACGGTGTGGATGGTGGTGGTGTCGAGGGTGACGGTGTGCTGGGAGGTGGCGGTGACGCCTTCGTCGGTTTCGGTGATGGTCCAGTGGCCGGTGTGGAGGGTCATGAGGGCGGGGAGGGTGGTCTGTTTGTAGGCGATGCGGTGGTGGGGGAAGGTCACGCGGTAGGACTTGGTGGTGTGGAGGGAGCCGTCCTTGGCGCGGGTGTCCATTTCGAGGGTCTGCAGGCCGGGGGTGTCTTCGTGGAGGCGGACGGTGGAGACGTGGGGCAGTCGTTCGGGCCACAGGTGGGCCTCGTTGAGGAAGGCGTAGACGTCCTTCGCCGAGCCGTCGACGAGCACGGTGTCCTCGAACGAGAACGTCGCCTCCTCGGCCGCGTGGGCCAGTTCGACGTTCTTCTTCAGCGCGTCCAGCTCGGAGCGGCTGTTGCGGTCCACCGCCTGGTCGATCCACAGGAGGTCGTGCGGGTCGTCGTCGATCGCGCGGTAGTCGTGCAGGAGCCGCACCCGGGAGGCGTCGTCGCCGAGCGGCTCGATGATCCAGGTCCCGCCCATCGCCGCGACCGGCGGGGCGGGTATCTCCTGGCGGAAGGTGATCCGCAGGCCCTCGGGGTCCAGGGTGCGGCGTGACGTCCAGTTCTTCGCCTCGCCGTTGGCGGTCGCCCAGATCCGTATCCGCTCCTCGGACCCGTTCCGCTCGACCTGGTCGACGTGGATGGTGGGCGGGAAGATCCGCGGCCAGTTGGTGACCTCCGCCAGCAGCCGGTACACGGCCGGTGCGGGCGCGGCGATCGTGATCTCGTGCTCTACCTCACGGGTCGTCATGACGCTTTCTTCTCCATGGCTGGGTACGGGCTGCCGGTGGGGGAGCCTGCGATGGTGGGGGCGTCCGCGGTGAACGGGGACGCCCGCGGCGGGGTGCCGCTCAGAAGTTGCCGAGTCCGCCACAGACGTTGATGGCCTGCGCGGTGACCGAGGCGGCCGTGTCGGAGGCGAGATAGGCGACCATGCCGGCCACCTCCTCCGGGGTGGAGTAGCGGCCGAGCGGGATCTTCGCCTGGAACTTCTCGAGGATGGCGTCCTCGGAGGTGTCGTAGGCGGCGGCGTATCCGGCCCGTACGCGCTGGGCCATCGGCGTCTCGACGTAGCCGGGGCAGACGGCGTTCACGGTGATGCCGGTGGGAGCCAGCTCGTTGCCGAGGGCCTTGGTGAAACCGACCACGCCGTGCTTGGAGGCGGAGTAGGGGGCGCCGAGGACCACACCCTGCTTACCCGCCGTGGACGCGATGTTGATGATCCGGCCGCGGCTCCTGTGCCGCATGCCGCCGGTGTTGAGGACCTCCCGGGTCATCCGGAAGACGCTGTTGAGGTTGGTGTCGATGACATCGGCCCACAGCTCGTCCCCGATGTCGGCGGTGACGCCTCCACCGGACCGGCCGGCGTTGTTGACCAGGACGTCGACGGTGCCGAAGCGGTCGACGGCGGCCTGGACGAAGGCGGCGGCCGAGGCCGGGTCGCGGACGTCGAGGACACCGCCGTCCGCCTCCACGCCCTCGTCCTGGAGCGTCTTGACCGTCGCGGCCACGTTGTCGGCGCTGCGCGCGCCGATGAACACCCGGTGGCCGGCGGCGGCCAGCGCGCGGGCGGACGCGAGACCGATGCCGCTGGTCGCCCCGGTGATCAGAGCGACCCGCTTCTCCAGCGTTGACATGTGCTTCCTCTCCTGTGGCGTGTGGTCTGCGGCGGGCCCGGGCCGGGCCGGGCCGGTCCGCGTCCGGGCGCGGCGGTACCCGCGGCGGGACGCACGACTCGGATGCGGTGAAAGGTTTCGCCCGGCCCGGGCACGCCCTCGGGGTCAGGCGGCGGCGGGCTCGTCGGCGCCGAACTGCTGGTTCACGGCCTCGATGAGGGCGCGCGGGGTGTCGGCGTCGGTCAGCAGGTCCTCGTCGAGGACGATCCCGTACTCGCGCTCGATGCGGCTGCCCGTCTCCAGCAGGGCGAGTGACTCGTAGCCGAGCACTTCGAACGGCTCGTCGAGGATGTCGCCGTCGAGGTCGACCCCCTCGTCGACCCCCGCGCCCTCCAGCAGGATGCGGCGCAGGTCGTCCAGGGTGAATTCCGAAGTGGACACGTGGGTTCCTTCCGAGGTCGGGATGGTGCGACAGGTCGGTGGATCGGTCGGGCTACGGGTCCCGGGCGGTCCCGGGGACTGCCGCCGACGGGCGGCGGCAGGGGGCGCGGGGGAGCGGTGGAGCGGGTGCGGGACGGCGGCCGAACCGTGCCGGTCAGTCGACGGCGCGGACGACGACGGCCGAGTTGAAGCCGCCGTACCCGCGGGCCAGGACCAGCGCGGTACGCACCTGGGCGGGGCGGGACTGGGTGAGGACGAGGTCGAGTCCGTACTCCTCGGCGGGATCGACGTGCACCGTCGGAGGGATCAGCCCCTCCTCGATGGCGAGCAGCGCGGTGGCGACGTCGAGCGGCGCCGCGCCGGAGTACAGCCGGCCGGTCATCGTCTTGGGCGCGGTGACCGGGACGCCCCGGACGCCGAAGACCCCGGAGATCGCCTCCGCCTCGATCCGGTCCAGTTCCGGCACGCCCGCCGCGTCCGCGAAGACCACGTCGACGTCCCCGGGTGCCACGTCCGCGTCGGCGAGGGCGAGTTCGACCGCCTTGCGCAGACCGGGTTCGCGGCCGCTGCCCGGCCTCGGGTCGAACGTCGAGCCGTAGCCCGCGATCTCGCCGTAGATCCGGGCGCCGCGCGCGCAGGCCGACTCGGCCGACTCCATGATCAGGATGGCGCCGCCCTCACCCGGTACGTAACCGGACGCGTCGGCGTCGAAGGGCAGATAGGCACGCGTCGGCTCGTCGCTGGTGCTGAGCCGGTCGCCGGCCATCTGCGCCACCCAGCCCCAGGGGCAGATCGACGCGTCGACACCGCCGGAGACGATCATCGGCGTGCCCTTGCGGATGAGCCGCCGGCCGTGCGCCACCGCGTCGAGACCGCCGGCCTCGTCGCTGACGATGACGCCGCTGGGCCCCTTCAGCCCGTTGCGGATGGAGATCTGGCCGCTGTTGACCGCGTAGAACCAGGCGAAGGACTGGTACGCCGAGACGTACTGGCTGCCCTGGCTCCACAGCTTCTCCAGCTCCCCCTGGCCGAACTCGAAGCCGCCCGAGGAACTCGCCGTGACGACGCCCATGTCGTACTGCGGCAGCGCCGCGGGATCGATCCCGGCGTCCGCGAGCGCCCAGTCGGCCGCGACCAGCGCCATCCGCGTCATGTGGTCGGTCTGCGGCAGCAGCCGGCTCGGCAGCACGTCCTCCGCGACGAAGCCAGGGACCTCGCCCGCCAGCGTCGACGGGTAGGACGACGGGTCGAAGCGGGTGACGCGTCCGATTCCGTTCTTGCCGGTCCGGGTGGCGGCCCAGTAGTCCTGTGTGCCCAGCCCGTTGGGGGCGGCGATGCCCAGACCGGTCACTACCACCGTCGTGGTCATGCCACGCTCCTCTCGGGACGCGCCAGCACCATGGCGCTCTGGAATCCCCCGAAGCCGCTGCCGACCGTCAGGACCGCGTCGGTGAGCTGCTCCCGGGCGACCAGCGGCACGTAGTCGAGGTCGCACTTGGGGTCGGGGGTGGTCAGGTTGGCCGTGGGCGGCACGACGTGGTTCTCCATCGCCAGCGCGGAGGCGGCGATCTCGATGGAACCGATCGCGCCGAGCGAGTGCCCGACCATCGACTTGATCGAGCTGACCGGGGTCCGGTACGCGTGGTCGCCCAGGCTGCGCTTGAACGCCTCGGTCTCGTGCCGGTCGTTCTGCTTGGTGCCGGAGCCGTGCGCGTTGATGTAGTCGATCTCGGTCGCGTTCATCCGCGCCTCGGCCAGCGCGGTCGTGATGGCCTCGGCCATCTCCGCGCCATCCGGCCGCAGACCCGTCATGTGGTACGCGTTCGAGCGCGTCGCGTACCCGGCTATCTCGGCGTAGATGTGCGCGCCGCGCCGCCGGGCGCTCTCCAGCTCCTCCAGGACGAAGACGGCGGCGCCCTCCCCGAGGACGAACCCGTTGCGGGTCCCGTCGAAGGGGCGCGAGGCACGCTCGGGGGCGTCGTCCCTGGGCGTCGTCGCCTTGATCGCGTCGAAGCACGCCATCGTGATCGGCGAGATCGGGGCGTCGGACGAACCCGTGATCATGACGTCGGCCGAGCCCTCCCGGAGCAGCTCCACGGCGTGGCCGACGGAGTCGATGCCGGAGGTGCAGCCGGTGGAGACCACCGTGCTGGGGCCCTGCGCGCCGACCGCCCAGGCCACCTCGGCCGCGAACGAGCTGGGGACCAGGTAGTTGTACAGGTGCGGGGCGCTGTAGGCGTGGTCCACCAGACGCAGCCGGCCGCCGTCGCTGACGACGTTGTACTCCTCGTCGAGGCCCATGGTGGCGCCAACCGCGCTGCCGATGGTGACGCCCACCCGGTAGGGGTCGTGCGTGTCGAGGTCGAGGCCGCTGTCGGCGACCGCGCCGCGGGCCGCGACCACCGCGAACTGCGCGGCGCGGTCCATCCGGCGGATCTCCTGCGGGCTCAGGCCGTGCTCCGCGGGGTCGAAGTCGATCTCCGCGGCGACCCGGGAACGGAACGGGGTGGGGTCGAAGAAGCTGATACGGCGGGTGGCCGTACGGCCCTCGCTCAGCAGGTTCCAGAAGTTCTTCGCCCCGACCCCGCCGGGGGCCAGCACCTCTATGCCGGTGATGACGACTCGTCGGCCGGTCACGCGGACGCCTCCCAGTTGTAGAAGCGGGTGGCCATCGCGTCGGCCGGAGAGCGCCAGGTGGCCGGGTCGTACGCCTCGATGAACGGCTTCAGGTCCTCACTGATCCGGACGAAGCGCGCGTCGTGCCGGGCGTGCTGGATCAGCTCGCCCCCGTTGTCCGCGTCGAAGTCCTGGAGGTGGAAGTACAGACCCCGGTACTGGAAGAGCTGGCGCCGGCGCGTTCCCATGCGGTGCGGCATTTCCGTGTCGTCGAAATCACCGAAAATCCTGGCCACGTCGACGCTCGACCCGGGTTCCATCCGAGCCACAATCAGCGTGCTGTACATACGTTTCCCTCTCCTCGGGGCCCACCACACGACAGTTGACGAAAGCTCTTGTTTCAGTATCCGGGGCGGTAAGTGCGCTTTCAATGTTCCCCATGTCAGGTAATTGTCAGACCGGGTCAGAATTCCGCAGGCAATATCGGAGGACCGCACGGCCGCACAGCGAATTCACCGAGAATCCGCTCATGAATCAGTGGGTGATGTCGCACAGCGCGGCACCGGAGGTGACGGACGCGCCGACCTCGGCGGTAAGGCCCTTGACGGTGCCGGAGCGGTGGGCGTTGAGGGGCTGTTCCATCTTCATGGCCTCCAGGACGACGATGAGGTCGCCTTCCTGGACTTCCTGGCCCTCCTCGACCGCGATCTTGACGATCGTGCCCTGCATGGGCGAGGCGAGGGTGTCGCCGGAGGCGACGGGCCCGGACTTCTTGGCGGCGCGGCGCTTGGGCTTGGCGCCCGCGGCGAGTCCGGTGCGGGCCAGTGACATGCCGAGCGAGGACGGCAGCGACACCTCCAGCCGGCGCCCGGCGACCTCCACGACGACGGACTCGCGGCCCGGCTCGTCGTCGGTCTCGCCGTCGGCGGGGGCGGTGAAGGCGGGGATCTCGTTGACGAACTCGGTCTCGATCCACCGGGTGTGGACCGTGAACGGGTCCGCGGGACCCCCGGGCCGGGGAGCGAAGGCGGGGTCGCGGACGACCGCGCGGTGGAAGGGCAGCGCGGTGGCCATCCCGCCGACCTCGAACTCGTCGAGAGCACGGGCGGCGCGCTGGAGGGCCTGCTCGCGGGTGGCGCCCGTGACGATCAGCTTGGCCAGCAGGGAATCCCACGCCGGACCGATCACACTGCCGCACTGCACGCCGGCGTCGAGGCGGACGCCGGGGCCGGAGGGCGGGGCGAAGGTGGTGACGGTGCCGGGGGCGGGCAGGAAGCCCCGGCCGGGGTCCTCGCCGTTGATCCGGAACTCGAAGGAGTGACCGCGCAGTTCGGGATCGCCATAGCCGAGTTCCTCACCGTCCGCGATCCGGAACATCTCCCGGACCAGGTCGATCCCGGCGACCTCCTCGGTGACCGGGTGCTCGACCTGCAGACGGGTGTTGACCTCCAGGAAGGAGATCGTGCCGTCCATCCCGACGAGGAACTCCACCGTGCCCGCGCCGACGTAACCGGCCTCCTTGAGGATGGCCTTCGACGACGCGTACAGCTCCTCGACCTGCGCCCGGGACAGGAACGGCGCGGGCGCCTCCTCCACCAGCTTCTGGTGACGGCGCTGCAGCGAACAGTCCCGGGTGGAGACCACGACCACGTTGCCGTGCGTGTCGGCCAGGCACTGGGTCTCCACGTGCCGGGGCTTGTCGAGGTAACGCTCGACGAAGCACTCACCACGGCCGAACGCGGCGACCGCCTCACGGACCGCGGAGTCGTACAGCTCCGGGACCTCCTCCAGCGTCCGGGCCACCTTCAGCCCGCGGCCGCCGCCGCCGAACGCCGCCTTGATCGCGATCGGCAGACCGTGTTCCTTCGCGAAGGCCACGACCTCCTCCGCGCCGGAGACCGGGTCCGGGGTGCCCGCGACCAGCGGGGCACCGGCACGCTGCGCGATGTGCCGGGCGGCGACCTTGTCACCCAGGTCCCGGATCGCCTGCGGGGGCGGACCGATCCAGATCAGCCCCGCGTCGAGCACGGCCTGCGCGAACTCGGCGTTCTCGGACAGGAAGCCGTACCCCGGGTGGACCGCGTCCGCTCCCGAGTCCCCGGCGGCCTTCAGGACCTTCGCGATGTCCAGATAACTGGTGGCCGGGGTGTCACCGCCCAACGCGAACGCCTCGTCCGCCGCTCGGACATGCACAGCGTCCCGGTCCGGTTCCGCATACACGGCAACGCTCGCGATCCCGGCATCCCGGCACGCCCGGGCCACGCGGACAGCGATTTCGCCACGGTTGGCGATGAGCACCTTGCGCACGATGGGCCTCCCCTGACTCCTCTCGGAGCCACAAGACTGTTCGAGCCCACACCCCCCTTCAATACGGCCCGTTGCAGAACTGGGTCAGAATCCGCAGACCCGGCGCAACAGTTTGCGGGAGAGGAAAGAAAAAGGTCAGGCCTCCGTCAAAAAGCCGGACCCGACGGGCGGAACCGCCGGGTCCGGAAAGAGCGGGAATACAGCATTCCATGGTGGTGATTCCAGCCTTCCCGCGAGTTTTCCGCGCCGCCGGAAGCCGGGTCGGCCGGAGTAAGGGGGCGGCGGCCGGAAGGCGGGGTCCATGACCGGAAGGCGGGCTCCCCGTCCGGGCTCCGGGAACCCCCCTTCCTCGCGCGGCGACGCGGAAGGGGCCACCGGCGCGCGGGATCCCCGGCGCCGTGCGGGCCCCCCGCGCCGTGCCGCCACCCCCGGCGCCGTGCGGGCACCCTCCCGGCCGGGCACGGGGTACCCGCCCGGCGGGACCGCGGCCGCCCTCAGCCCGCGTGCAGGGCCTTGCGGTACCAGGGCACGGCAGACGCGAAATCGGTGTCGAACCCCGGGCCGGGAACGCGGCGCAGATCGGACCAGAGCGGGGTGCTGTCGAAGACGTGGTCGGTGGTGAACATGTCGAGCCCCGACGCCGGTACGCCGCGTTCCGCCAGGACCGCCCGCGCCCGGCCGGCGGTCAGTTCCCGGTCCGGCCACGCGACGCCGACGCACGCGGCCACCGCGCGCAGCAGGGCGTCCACGGCGACGGGCTCCGGGTGCGCCGCGTGATAGATGGAGGCCGTCAGGGCGGCGGCCGGGGCGAGCGCGGTCGCCACCAGCAGCGCGGCCAGCTCGGACACCTCGATCACCGACGTCCGGGACGGCCAGCCCTCCACCGTGCCGGGCAGCGCGGAGAGCAGCCGGGCCAGCCCCGGGACCACCCAGGCGTCGCCCTCCCCGTACACGAGGTGCGGCCGCAGGACGATGCCGCCGGCCGCGAGAACGGCGTCCTCGGCCGCGGCCCGGGTGCGGGAGGTGGGCGATCCCGGGTTGCGCGTCAGGTCCTCGGGGCGGCTCCCGCGGAAGGTACCGCGGCCGTAGACGGAGGCGGTGCTGAGCTGAACGATGCGCGCCACCCCCGCGCGGCACGCCTCCTCCACGAGGGCGGCCGTCCCGCGGGCGTTGACGGCCTCGTTGGCCTCGGCGTCCCCGCCGATCCGCGAGGCGCAGTGGATCAGCACGTCGACGCCGTCGCAGACCCCGCGCAGGGAGGCGGGTTCGCCCAGGTCGGCCCGTACGGTCCGGACACCGGACCCGGAAAGGGAACCGGGGAGCGGACTGCGGTGCGACATCAGTCTCGCCTCGACCGGCAGCCGCTCCGCCTCGCGGGTGACACGGCTGCCGACGAAACCGGCCGCGCCGGTGATCAGAAGGGTGGGCACGGAACACTCTCCTCGGATGGGAACGCTCGCCAAGTGGCCCGGACGGTGCACCGGTTCAACGTCCGCGCGGGCTCAGGAGGAGCTCGGCGGTGAAGACCGTCTCAGCGTGCTGTGTGCCGCACACCCGCACCAGTACGCCGCCGTCGGCGCCGTGCGGTTCCACGCTCGGTTCGATCCAGCAGGGGGCGTCGAACTCCGCGTAGCGCGTGAAGTTGCTCTTGAGACCCAGCAGCAGGGCGTCGGGCATGCCCGTCGAGACGAGGGCGGCCTGCCGGGCCGCCTCCAGCAGGACCATGCCCGGTATGTGGTCGACGGGGTGGTCGAAGAAGGTGGGATGGGCGGTGTCGACGCGCAGCTCCCAGCGGTCGCCGGTGCCGGGCGCCGCCCCGGCCCCCGGCTCCGCGAGCAGCACATGGCGGTCGCCGGAGTGCCCGACGGCCGCGGGATCGATCCCCGGCGGCGCGACGCGGTCGGTGGTGGTGGGCCGGCCGGCCCGCAGCCTGCGGTGCACCGCAGGACTGGTGCAGCTGAACGCGGCGCCCCCGGTGGCCAGGGCCTCCCCGTCGCGCAGCACGGTGACGTCGTAGCGCATTCCGCCGAGCGAGCGGCCCCGGCGGACGATGTCGCGGCAGACGGTGCGCAGTTCGACCTCGGTGGGCACGGCGTCCGCGACGAGAAGTTCGGGCGAGGTGCTGAACGACATGTCCCACATCAGGAACTGGTGCCCGAAGGGGACGCCGAACTCGGCGTGCGCGAGCAGGGAGCCGATCTGGCGGACGGACTCGATCAGCAGCATCGGGTCCTGATAGCCGCCGGACTGGGTGAAGAACGAGTGGCTGCGCGGCCATTGGGCACTGACCGCGAAGACGTCGGAGCGGTCGGGCCCGGCCGGGCCCGTGGCGGCTTCCCAGCCGGTCAGCAGCACTTCGGAGACCGCCGCGCGATGGACGTACTCGCGCGGAACCGTCGTGGTCAGCCGGGGCTGCGGAGCCCTCACGGTGGTGCGGGGCGCCTTCGTGGCCACCGACGCGACATCGCCAGCGACCGACACACGGGTGGAGGTGGTGTACGACATGTACGGCACTCCTGTCTGTTTCCGAGCAGGGGGCAGCAATCCGTACGGTCGGCAGCCACCCCCCGTGGCCGACGTTCTCTTGCTCGCACAAGATACAGACATGTCTGTTCGGTTCTTCAAGTAAAGCTTTAGTATCCCTCTAGGTTCAGGCCGCCCTTACCGGCCGGTACGACCCGATCGCGCCACTTGCGCCTCCACCTCCTCGAAACCGTGCAGACCTGCACGGTTAGAGGACGGAAGCCGGGCCGAAGACGGGATCGGCGCCGAGCAGAGGGCGCACCGGACCTGGCCCCGAAAGGGCGAAGAAGTGCGTGTCTACGCAGGTCAGTTGATGATTTCCGGTGGAGGAACGAGGCGGCGCGCGGGCGGCACGGAACACGTTGACAATCAGACAAGTCTGTTTGCTATCGTCCTCAAGGTGAGCGTTCAGCAGTCCGTTCCGTGATGACGAGACTGTGCCTCAGGAGGAGCAGATGAATCGGCAAGCCGTGGATCTACTCGACGTCCGATCGCAGCGCAATCTCCCGCACCGACCCACGATTCCGCACCCCGGGCGGCCGGTTGCCGCACACGCCGCCACCGACCGCCCCGGCCCGCCGGCCGGAGCCCTGCGCGTCCTGGTCGTGGAGAACGACGCGCGGGCCGCGGACTCCCTGGTCCAGGGCCTGTTGCGGCAGGGGTACGCCGCGCAGAGCGTGGCGACCGGCACCAAGGCGCTCCAGGCGCACCGCGACGCCGATCTCCTGCTGCTCGACCTCGACCTGCCCGACCTGGACGGGCTGGAGGTGTGCCGGGGCATCCGGGCGGTCTGCGACACCCCGGTCATCGCCGTCACCGCGCGCGGCTCCGAGCTCGACCGCGTGCTCGGACTGCAGGCCGGCGCCGACGACTACCTGGTCAAGCCCTACGGCTTCCGTGAACTGCTGGCCCGGATGGAGGCGGTGATGCGTCGGGTACGACAGCAGCCGGCGTCCGCCCAGGTCATCACCCACGGGCCGCTGCGCATCGACGTCGGCACCCGGGTGGCCACCCTGGACGGGGAGCCGGTGGACCTGACCCGCAAGGAGTTCGACCTGCTGCACCTGCTGGCCTCGCAGCCCGGCACCGTGATGCCGCGCCGCCAGCTCATGGCCCAGGTCTGGGACGACACCTGGTCCCACCGGGGCCGCACGATCGACACCCATGTCAGCAGTCTGCGCGGCAAGCTCGGTTCGAGCGGCTGGATCATCACCGTCCGGGGGGTCGGCTTCCGGCTCGGCCACCCGTAGCCCCGGGCGGTCGAAGGCGGCCGCCCGGGACGCCCCGGACCCACCGCGGGGCCGCCCCGTGCACCCGCACACCCCGTACGGCCCGTGCACCCGCACACCCCGCACGGGGCCGTCGCCGCAGGACGGCCGAAGTCCTGCTCAAGGCTCACTGAAGGCCGGTTGCAGGCCGGTTGAAGGCCCACTGAAGTGCCCTCCACGGACAACGTCCCGGACCGACCGAAAACCGAGCCGAACCGGAAGCGAATACTCCCGCCCCCTGGCGGCGTGCCGCCTTGCCGATACAATACAGACCAGTCGGTAAAATTTTGGTGGGCGAGAGCAAGGACCTGGCATGGCGACACAAGAACGCGGAACGAGGTCGAGGCACTCGATCCTGGAGTCCGCGGCCCGGGTGTTCGACGAGCGCGGCTACGACGCGGCGAGCACCAACGACATCCTGGCGCGCACGGGTCTCACCCGAGGCGCCCTCTACCACCACTTCCCCTCCAAGGAAGCGATCGCCGTGGCCCTGGTCACCGCGCACAGCGAGGCACTCGTGGTGCCGGACCGTGCGGTGAAGCTCCAGGCGGTCATCGATCTGACCCTGGAGTTCGCCCAGCGTCTCCAGCACGACCCGGTGCTGCGCGCGAGCGTGCGGCTCGCGGTCGAGCAGACGTCCTTCTCACGCCCGCCGCAGACCGCGTACGAGCAGTCCGGCGCGGCCATCCTGGCGTTGCTGCGGCAGGCCGACGAACAGGGCGAGATCCTGCCGGGCGTCGACATCCGGGAAGCCACCTCGACCATCGTCGGCGCCTTCACCGGGCTGCAGTTGATGTCGCAGGTGTACAGCAACCGCGCGGACCTGCCCGAACGCATCGGCGCGTTCTGGCGTTTCGTGCTGCCCGGCCTGGCCACCCCCGGCCTGCTCGGCCGCCTGCGCACGTCCGTCACGGCGCCCTCCGAGGACGCCTGAGCACCACCGGACCCGGCCGGCCGCACCCCGCCGGTCACGCCGGCCCCATCGGCCTCACGCATCCCGCAGACCACGCGCATCCCGACGGTCCGGACCGGTCCTCGCCGGACAGGACAGACCGCACCGCACCGGCCCCGCCCGGCCGGACGGAACCCGGCTCGACGCCGCCGAGCGGCCAGGCTCCCCCAAGCCTCCGCCCGGCCCCGCGACCGACCACGCTCCCCACCCGGTACGGGAACGCGACCCGGGCCCCGGAACCGCGACACCCGCCCGCGCCCGCCCGCGTATCCACGCACCCGAGGACGGCCGCCGCGCACTCCCGGCCCGTAGCGCGTCACCGACGCCCCGCCGCACCCCGTCCCCGTCCGCGGCCGCACCCGGGCACCGCCGCACGGCTCACCCCAGCGCCCGGGCTCCTGACCCCTCGCGCCCGTCGCCTGACGCCTGCTCACAGGCACTCGTCCGGACGGCACACGGCCGATCCACGCTCCCGGGCGGCACGGACCCTCCCGCCCCACCCCCACGCGGGGACGACTCGCACGCCCGGCCGCACCCCGGCGCCATGCGGGCACCCCCGCGCCGCACGCCCCCGGCACGGCTACCTCACCGCGCAGCCGCCCGCCCCTCCACCGGCGCACGCACGCCACACGGAGACATCTCAGACCCGCTCCCCTTCCCCACGCCGTCCCGCCCCCTCCGTACCCCCGACACCCACGGCACCCACGGCACCCAGTGAGTCGTCGGCACCGGGGCCGACCGCGCCGCCCCCGGCCCGCCCCGCGAACAGCGGCCGCAACAGCGCCCACAGCCTCTTGGACGTCCTGGCGTCCCACCAGTCGGCGTCGGTGTGCCCCAGGGTCTCCAGCCCCGCGGCCACCACCACCGCGAGGTCGGCGAGGTCCTCCGGGGCGGGCACCGCGCCCCGGTGCGTGGCGGCGACGCGCTCGCGTACGAGCGACAGGACGTCGTCGCGCAGCCTGGGCGGCCCCACCGAGCCGTCGACCGCCAACTGGATGCCGGCCCGCACGAGTTCCTCCGTCCGCAGGGCCTCGCAGAAGGCGATCAGGAGGCGCTCGGGGGCGTCCTCCAAGGGACCGCTCCCGAAGGCCTCGTCCATGAGCGCGACGACCCGCTCGTGCGCCCGCTCGTAGACGGCCGCGTTCAACTCCGCGATGGAGGAGAAGTGATGGTAGAGAGCCCCCCGGCTCACTCCGGCGCGGCGGCAGATGTTGACCAGACCCGCATCGGCGAGCCGGCCGTTCGCTATCAGTTCCGCCGCGGCACGGACGAGAGCCTGACGGGTCTGTTCGGACCGAGTCTGCATCAGGCTGCACCTGCCTATTCCTGCGCTTGGCATGAAGGAGCGCGCGGGTGCCCATGGGCGCCAGCAACAACCGGAATCATACAACCATGCCTGTTTTACCTGACAGCCCTGTGAACGCAGACCTTCATCCGATCCCCATACATTCTGCTGCTCTTACCCATGACCTGGCTCTTGACGGGACGGCGATCCCGTGGCCACACCTCACCCGGAACACCCGCCGACCCTTGACAATCAGACAAGTCTGTTTGTTACGTTGGCGACGGCCCGTTGCCCCGGCACCCGAGCGTCACCCGAGCGTTGAGGAGTCCGATGAGCGGCACGACCGCACCCGCGCCCGTCCCCCCGGCCGTCTCCGTTCCCCGCGCCGCGCCGGTCGTCGGCAGCGGATTCGGCGAAGCACTGCACGAGGGCCTGGTCCGTGCGGCGTCCCGGATGTCACCGCGCCGGGCCCCCGGCACCGGAGCGCCCGGCGACACCCTGGGGACCTGGGAGACCGGCGCCGTCCTGGACCGCTTCACCGCCGGGCTGCCCACCGTGCTCGACCCCGCCGAGGCGGAGGTACCGGCGCTGCGCGGCACGCTGACGGAGTTCGCGCGCACCGTCCTCGCGCGGGCCGCGGAGGCCCCCGCCCTCGCCACGCCGCCCGTGTCCCCCGCCGCGGACGGCCCGCCCGGCCCCGTCGCCCCGCCCGCGGCCTCCCCCCACCAGGTGGCGGCCGCCGTCGCGCTGCTCCTGGAGTGCGCCCTGCTGCACGTCCTGGAACACGGCATCGCCCACCGGGAGGGCGCGCTGCCGCGGGCGGTCGCGGTGGTCCGGCGCCTGGGCGAGGTCGTCCGGGAGACCGGCGAGGGGGCCTGGTCGGGCGACGACGGCCGTGGTGAGCGCCGCAGGCTGGCCAGGCAGCTCCACGACGAACTGGGCGGCGCCCTGTCCACGGCCCGCCTCAGCCTCGAAGCGGCCACGACGGCCGCCGCCACGGCCCCCGCGCCGACCACGACGCCACAACACACCCCCGGCGCCCCCACTCCCTCCGCCCTCACCGCCCATCTCGCCTCGGCGCAGCGGGCGTTGACGGAGGCGGCGAGACAGAACCAGGCGCTCATCGGCGGCCTGCGCCACCGAGCCGGCCTGCCGCCCCTGCGCGAGGCCCTGGAGGCCTTCCTCGCGGGCCCCCGCCCCCGCGCGGGCCTCGGCGTCCGGACGTCCGTCGAGGTCGTCGGGGACGAGCGGACCCTCTCCGAGCGGTACCGGGAGGAGACCTTCCTCGCCCTGCGCGAGGCCCTGCGCGACCGCCTGGCCCGCTCGGGCGCCCGCCGGGTGGACACCGTCGTACGCGTCACCAGACGGTGGCTCTACGCGAAGGTGACCGACGACGGGCCCGCGCCCCGCTCCGCCGAGTCCCTGCGCTCCCTGACGGACCGCATAGAAGACCTCGGCGGCCGCACCCGCATCACCGAGGCCACCCCCACGGGCACCCTCCTGGAGATCCACCTGCCCCTGCGCGCCCACCTCTGATACCCGCTTCCGGCGGCCCGAGGAGGAGCTGAGGAAACCCCGGGGAAAAATTGAGAGACAGAACACACTCGGATCCCGCGCCGGCCACCCGGGTCCACCCGGGTCCACCCGGGTCCGAGCATGCGGAAGAGGGCCCGTCGTGATCACGACGGGCCCTCTTCACTGGTGCGCGAGGGGGGAGTTGAACCCCCACGCCCTTTCGGGCACTGGAACCTGAATCCAGCGCGTCTGCCTATTCCGCCACCCGCGCATTGGGTGTGTCCTCCGGTGCCCCACCGTGCGGTGCTGGCCCCTTCCGACATGCAGAAGATTAGCACGGTGGCCGGGGCGGATTCACCTCGCTTTCCGAGCGGCCCCGGGGGCCCCGGAGCCGCGGGGGACCCCCGTACGCCGGGGCCCGAGCACATCGCCGCCGCTCCACGTATCGACGAGAACCGGTTCACGTATCAACCTCGTACCGGTCCAGGCCATCTCCCCTGCAGCAGGGCAGGGTGCACAGTCGGGTGCGGGACACTGGTCCCGGGCCGCCTCTACGATCCTTGGCAGGAGCAGTGCAGGGAAGAGTTCGAAAAGGCGCTTCGCAGGGAACTTCGGTGGGGGACTTCGCAAGGCGTCGACAAGCCGTCGACCGGGCCGACAGGGGGAACCAGCCGATTTCCCGGCGCGTGGATACGATCAGTAAGCAGTACCAGCACGACCAGGACGACAGCGGCCGACCGTACGCGGCGGGCCGTGCGCAGTACGGCACAGGCAGCACGCAGTACCAGGACGGCTACGACGGAGGAGGTGCCCCATGGGAGTCCTGAAGAAATTCGAGCAGCGTCTCGAAGGTCTGGTCAACGGCACCTTCGCCAAGGTGTTCAAGTCCGAGGTCCAGCCCGTGGAGATCGCCGGAGCGCTGCAGCGCGAGTGCGACAACAACGCGACGATCTGGAACCGCGAGCGGACCGTCGTACCGAACGACTTCATCGTGGAACTGAGCACACCGGACTTCGAGCGCCTCAGCCCGTACTCGGGCCAGCTCGGCGACGAGCTCGCGGGCATGGTGCGCGACTACGCCAAGCAGCAGCGCTACACCTTCATGGGCCCCATCAAGGTCCATCTCGAGAAGGCGGACGACCTCGACACCGGTCTGTACCGGGTGCGCAGCCGTACGCTCGCCTCCTCCACCGACCAGCAGGCGCCCGAGCGCGCCCCCGCGGGTCCCCCGCAGGCGTCCCCGCGCGGCCAGGGCGGCTACGGCTACCCGCCGGCCGCCGCGCCTCCCATGCCGTCCGCGCCGCCGCCCGGGCGCCCGGGGCCCACGCCCATGGGGCACCGGCCCGGCGCGAGCGCGGGACCGGCGGGCGGTGGCCGTACCCGCCACTGGATCGAGATCAACGGCGCCCGCCATCAGATCTCCCGCCCGACGCTGGTGCTGGGCCGCAGCACCGAAGCCGACGTGCGGATCGACGACCCCGGCGTATCGCGCCGGCACTGTGAGATCCGGACCGGAACGCCCTCGACGATCCAGGATCTCGGGTCCACCAACGGCATCGTGGTGGACGGGCAGCACACCACCCGCGCTACGCTCCGCGACGGCTCGCGGATCGTCGTGGGCAGCACCACCATCATTTACCGGCAAGCCGAAGGGTGAAGCGGGGGCAATGTCAGAGCTGACCCTCACGGTCATGCGGCTGGGTTTCCTGGCCGTATTGTGGCTGTTCGTGATCGTGGCCGTGCAGGTCATCCGCAGCGACCTGTTCGGAACGCGTGTCACACAGCGCGGCTCGCGCAGGGACGCGGCCAGGCCGCAGCAGGCCGCGCGCCAGGCCGCGGCACCACCGCCGCAGCGCCAGCAGGCGCCGGCGGCCGGCGGCGGCCGCCAGCGCCGCGGCGCCCCCACCAAACTCGTCGTCTCCGAGGGCACCCTCACGGGCACCACGGTCGCGCTCCAGGGGCAGACCATCACCCTCGGCCGCGCGCACGACAGCACCATCGTGCTGGACGACGACTACGCGTCCAGCCGCCATGCCAGGATCTACCCGGACCGGGACGGCCAGTGGATCGTCGAGGACCTCGGCTCCACCAACGGCACGTATCTCGACCGGAGCCGACTGACGACTCCCACGCCGATCCCGCTGGGTGCACCCATCCGCATCGGCAAGACCGTCATCGAGCTGCGGAAGTAGTGCTACGTCATGAATGAGCGCGAGCGGAGCGAGCACGCAGCGGCGGTCCACACGAAGGACCCCGGCGCGCTCCCGACCGGAGGGTGGGCACCGTGCGGATGTACCCGGAGCCGACGGGCGAGGTGCGCATGAGTCTGTCACTGCGCTTCGCCGCCGGATCGCACAAAGGCATGATCCGCGAGGGCAACGAGGACTCCGGTTACGCCGGTCCCCGGCTGCTCGCGATCGCCGACGGGATGGGCGGCCAGGCCGCCGGTGAGGTCGCCTCCTCCGAGGTGATCTCCACCATCGTGGCGCTCGACGACGACGTGCCCGGCTCCGACATCCTCACCTCGCTCGGCACCGCCGTGCAGCGCGCCAACGACCAGCTCCGGATGATGGTCGAGGAGGACCCCCAGCTGGAGGGCATGGGGACCACCCTCACCGCGCTCCTGTGGACCGGCCAGCGCCTCGGTCTCGTGCACGTCGGCGACTCCCGCGCCTATCTGCTCCGGGACGGCGTCCTCACGCAGATCACCCAGGACCACACCTGGGTCCAGCGCCTCGTCGACGAGGGCCGGATCACCGAGGAGGAGGCCACCACCCACCCGCAGCGCTCCCTGCTGATGCGCGCGCTGGGCAGCGGCGACCACGTCGAACCGGACCTCTCCATCCGCGAGGTCCGCGCCGGCGACCGCTACCTGATCTGCTCCGACGGACTCTCCGGCGTCGTCTCGCACCAGACGATGGAGGACACCCTCGCCAGCTACCAGGGCCCGCAGGAGACCGTCCAGAACCTGATCGAGCTCGCGCTGCGCGGCGGCGGCCCCGACAACATCACCGTCATCGTCGCCGACGTCCTCGACATCGACTCCGGCGACACCCTCGCCGCCCAGCTCTCCGACACCCCCGTCGTGGTGGGCGCGGTCGCCGAGAACCAGCACCAGCTGCACGACAACGGCGCCATGCAGACCCCCGCGGGCCGCGCCTCCGGCCTCGGCCGTCAGGTGCCCGGCCAGGGCGGCGGCGGCGAGTTCGGGCCGCCCGGCAGCGGCGAGGCCGACGGCTACGCCCCCGCGGGCGGCTTCGCCGACTACTCGGACGAGGACTTCGTCAAGCCGCGCACCGGCCGCAAGTGGCTGAAGCGATCCTTCTACTCCGTGCTCGCGCTCGCCGTGCTCGGCGGTGGCGCGTACGGCGGGTACCGGTGGACGCAGACGCAGTACTACGTCGGCAGCAACGGGCAGCACGTCGCGCTGTACCGCGGTATCAGCCAGGACCTGGCCTGGGTCTCGCTCTCGAAGGTGGAGAAGGACCACCCCGAGATCGAACTCAAGTACCTCCCGCCGTACCAGCAGAAGCAGGTCAAGGCGACCATCGCGGAGGGCGGTCTCGACGACGCCCGGTCCAAGATCGACGAGCTCGCGGTGCAGGCGTCCGCGTGCAGGAAGAACTCCGAGCGCCGCTCCGCCGAGACACAGAACAACGCCAAGACCGGTGAGAACGGGGCGGGTGGGACCACGGGAACCACCAGCACCTCACTCACGTCCAAGGCCACGTCCAGCGCGACGCCGTCACCGAACTCCTCGAGTTCGCCGTCGTCGAACCCGTCCAAGACCGCACCCACTCCCACACCCGGCCCCAGCCTCTCCGACGAGGAGCAGAAGCTGGTCTCGCTGTGCGGTAAGCAGTAAGAAGCCGTGAGGGGCCCTGTCACACCATGAGCAGTAGTACGAACACGCCGACGCACCACACGTCGACGATCGGCTCCATCGGCACGCCGAGCCGGCGCAACACCGAGCTCGCGCTGCTGGTGTTCGCGGTCGTCATCCCGGTCTTCGCCTACGCCAACGTGGGCCTGGCCATCAACGACTCGGTGCCGCCCGGCCTGCTGAGCTACGGCCTGGGGCTCGGCCTCCTCGCCGGCGTGGGCCATCTCGCGGTGCGCAAGTTCGCCCCGTACGCGGACCCGCTGCTGCTGCCGCTGGCGACGCTGCTCAACGGCCTCGGCCTGGTGATGATCTGGCGCCTCGACCAGTCCAAGCTGCTCCGGTCGCTGCCCAACTTCGCCCCGGCCGCGCCCCGCCAGCTGATGTACACCGCGCTGGGCATCGGCCTGTTCGTCGTCGTCCTGATTTTCCTCAAGGACCACCGGGTCCTGCAGCGGTACACCTACATCTCCATGTTCGGCGCCCTGATCCTGCTGCTGCTGCCGCTGGTTCCGGGCCTCGGCGCCAACATCTACGGCGCCAAGATCTGGATCTCGATCCCCGGCCTGGGCACCCTCCAGCCCGGCGAGTTCGCGAAGATCATCCTCGCGGTCTTCTTCGCCGGCTACCTGATGGTCAAGCGCGACGCGCTGGCCCTCGCCAGCCGCCGCTTCATGGGCCTCTACCTGCCGCGCGGACGCGACCTCGGCCCGATCCTGGTGGTCTGGTTCGTCTCCATCCTGATCCTGGTCTTCGAGACCGACCTCGGTACCTCGCTGCTGTTCTTCGGCATGTTCGTGATCATGCTGTACGTCGCCACGGAACGGACCAGCTGGATCGTCTTCGGTCTGCTGATGTCGGCGGTCGGCGCAGTGGGCGTCGCGAGCTTCGAACCGCACATCCAGACCCGTGTCCAGGCCTGGCTCAACCCGCTGCACGAGTACAAGCTCAGCCAGGCCGGAACCCACGACGGCATCCTCCACTCCGAGCAGGCCATGCAGGCGCTGTGGGCCTTCGGCTCCGGCGGCACGCTCGGCACCGGATGGGGACAGGGCCACTCCGAACTCATCCGGTTCGCCGCCAACTCCGACTTCATCCTCGCCAGCTTCGGCGAGGAACTCGGCCTGGCGGGGATCATGGCGATCCTGGTCATCTACGGCCTGATCGCGGAGCGCGGCATCCGTACGGCGCTCGCGGCCCGCGACCCGTTCGGCAAGCTCCTCGCCGTGGGCCTCTCCGGCGGCTTCGCGCTCCAGGTCTTCGTCGTCGCCGGCGGCGTCATGGGCCTGATCCCGCTCACCGGTATGACGATGCCGTTCGTGGCCTACGGAGGCTCCTCCGTCATCGCCAACTGGGCGCTGATGGGCATCCTCATCAGAATCAGCGACACCGCCCGCCGCCCCGCGCCCGCGCCCGCACCCAGCCCCGACGCCGAGATGACCCAGGTGGTCCGCCCGTGAACAAGCCCCTGCGCCGGATCGCGATCTTCTGCGGGCTCCTCGTCCTCGCCTTGCTGATCCGCGACAACTACATCCAGTACGTCCAGGCGGACAGTCTGCGGACCGACACCCACAACCGCCGCGTCGCCATCGAGCGGTACGCCACCCCGCGCGGCGACATCATCGTCGACGGCAACCCGATCACCGGGGCCGTCAAGTCGGCCAAGGGCGGCATCAACGACTTCGAGTACAAGCGCACCTACAAGGACGGCGCGATGTGGTCGCCCGTCACCGGGTACGCCTCCCAGGCCTTCGGCGCCACCCAGCTGGAGAGCATCGAGGACGGCATCCTCACCGGCAACGACGACCGGCTCTTCTTCCGCAACACCCTCGACATGCTCACGGGCAAGAAGAAGCAGGGCGGCAACGTCGTCACCACCCTCAACGCCGCCGCGCAGAAGGCCGCCTACCAGGGCCTGCTGAAGCAGGGCAAGGGCGCCGTCGCGGCGATCGACCCCAAGACGGGCGCGATCCTGGCACTGGCCTCCACTCCGTCGTACGACCCGTCGACCTTCGCCGGGAACTCCACCACGACGGACTCCAAGGCCTGGACCAAGCTCCTGAAGAAGAACAACCCCGACGACCCGCTGCTCAACCGGGCACTGCGCGAGACCTACCCGCCGGGCTCCACCTTCAAGGTGGTCACCGCGGCGGCCGCGCTGCAGAACGGGCTGTACTCGTCCGCCGACCAGAAGACGGACTCGCCGCTGCCGTACACGCTGCCGGACACCACGACCGAGCTGAAGAACGAGGGGAACATCCCCTGCAAGAACGCGACGATGCGGGTCGCGCTGCGCTACTCCTGCAACACGGTCTTCGGCAAGATCGGCGCCGACCTCGGCAAGGACAAGATGCTGGAGGAGGCCGAGAAGTTCGGCTTCAACGCGCAGCAGTTCACGCCCGTGCGCTCCAACGCCTCCGTCTTCCCCAAGTCGATGGACAAGCCGCAGACGGCGCTCAGCTCCATCGGCCAGTTCGAGACGGCCGCGACCCCGCTGCAGATGGCCATGGTCGCCTCGGCGGTCGCCAACGACGGCACGCTGATGAAGCCGTACATGGTCGACAAGCTGCAGGCCCCGAACCTGGACGTGGTCTCGCAGACCGAGCCGGAGAAGCTCGGCGAACCGCTGTCCAAGGACAACGCCCAGATCCTTCAGTCGATGATGGAGACGGTCGTCAAGCAAGGCACCGGCACCAACGCCCAGATCAACGAGAACGGCGTCACGGTGGGCGGCAAGACCGGTACCGCCCAGCACGGTGTGGACAACAGCGAGAACCCGTACGCCTGGTTCATCTCGTACGCGAAGCTCGCCGACGGCAGCTCTCCGGTCGCCGTCGCCGTGGTGGTCGAGGACGAGGGCGCCAACCGGGACGACATCTCCGGTGGCGGTCTCGCCGCTCCGATCGCCAGGAGTGTGATGAAGGCAGTAATCGACAGCAAGAAGTGACCCCTGTCACGTCCCCTTCACATCGGTGCACGTTGCGATACCGGTCCTGTATCGGGTGGCGGGCTCGGCCAGGTCACACAAGTCGATCCGGGTACGGTATGCCCGGACGGCACACCGCCGGACCACACATGTGTGCGGTCGGGACCGACGGAGAGGGCTGGTAGGTAGCTATGGAAGAGCCGCGTCGCCTCGGCGGCCGGTACGAGCTGGGCCAGGTGCTCGGCCGTGGTGGCATGGCGGAGGTCCATCTCGCCCATGACACCCGGCTCGGTCGCACCGTGGCGGTGAAGACGCTGCGAGCCGACCTCGCACGCGACCCGTCGTTCCAGGCCCGGTTCCGCCGGGAGGCCCAGTCGGCCGCCTCGCTCAACCATCCCGCGATCGTCGCCGTGTACGACACGGGTGAGGACTACATCGAGAACATCTCCATCCCGTACATCGTGATGGAGTACGTGGACGGCTCCACGCTGCGTGAGCTGCTCCACTCGGGACGCAGACTGCTGCCCGAGCGGTCCATGGAGATGACCATCGGGATCCTCCAGGCCCTGGAGTACTCCCACCGCGCCGGCATCGTCCACCGCGACATCAAGCCCGCCAACGTCATGCTGACGCGCAACGGGCAGGTCAAGGTCATGGACTTCGGCATCGCCCGCGCCATGGGCGACGCCGGCATGACGATGACGCAGACCGCCGCGGTCATCGGCACCGCCCAGTACCTCTCCCCGGAGCAGGCCAAGGGCGAGCAGGTGGACGCGCGCAGCGACCTCTACTCCACCGGCTGCCTCCTCTACGAGCTGCTGACGGTCCGCCCGCCCTTCGTGGGCGACTCGCCGGTCGCCGTCGCCTACCAGCACGTCCGGGAGGAGCCGCAGCCGCCGAGCGTCTTCGACCCCGAGATCACGCCCGAGATGGACGCGATCGTGCTGAAGGCGCTTGTCAAGGACCCGGACTACCGGTATCAGTCCGCCGACGAGATGCGGCAGGACATCGAGGCCTGCCTCGACGGCCAGCCGGTCGCGGCCACCGCCGCCATGGGCTCGGTCGGCTACGGCGGCTACCCGGACGACCAGGCCACCACGGCGCTGCGCTCCACGGACGCCCAGGCCACGTCGATGCTTCCGCCGATGAACCCGGACGACGGCGGCTTCACCAACTACGACGACCGTCCGCCCCGGCGCCGTCAGCAGCAGAAGAAGTCGAACACCTCGACGATCCTGCTGGTGGTGGCGGGAGTCCTGGTGCTCATCGGCGCGATCCTGATCGGCAAGTGGGCGTTCAGCGGCAGCAGCGACGGCAACAAGCCCTTCGCCGCCCCGAACTTCGTCGGCCAGACGCTGGCCGACGCGAAATCGATGGCCGCCAACGTCGAACTGACGGTGACGACCACCAAGAAGCCGTGCGAGGCGCAGCCCAAGGGCAGCGTGTGCGACCAGGACCCGAAGGCCGGCGCGGACGTCAAGAAGGGCGACTCGGTCTCCCTCGTCGTCTCGACGGGCGCCCCGAAGGTGGTCGTGCCCGGTGTGACCGGCCAGAGCCTCGACGACGCCAAGGCGAAGCTCGAGGGCGACGGCTACCGGTTCCAGGTCAAGACGAAGACCCAGACCTCCACGGAGGACCCGAACACGGTCCTGGACCAGGACCCGAAGCTCGGCACCGAGGTCCAGAAGGGCTCGACGATCACCCTCACCATCGCCAAGGCGCAGGAGAAGGCGACCGTGCCGGACGTGAAGGGGCAGAGCTGTGAAGCGGCCAAGGCGCAGATGACCGCGAACAACCTGGTCGGCAACTGCACCGACGTGGAGACCGCGGACGACGGCCAGGTCGACAAGGTCGTCTCGACCTCCCCGCAGGCGGGCAGCGCGGTCGACAAGAACTCCACGGTGAACATCCAGATCGGCAAGAAGCCGCAGAACCAGCAGAAGGACGTCCCCAACGTCCAGGGCCGGACCCTTCAGCAGGCCCGGCAGATCCTGCAGCAGAACGGCTTCAACAACATCCAGGTGCAGGGCGATCAGGGCGACAACGCGTTCGTCATCAAGCAGGACCCGGGAGGGGGCCAGGCGGACCCGAACGCGCCGATCACCCTGACCACCCTGGGCGGAAACGGGAACAACGGCGGCAACAACGGCGGTGGCGGGTTCATCGGCGGCAACTAGCGGCTGACGGCCACTAGCGGCTAACAGGCACGGCCTTCCGTCAGGGGCCCGGTACTCGTCCGAGTACCGGGCCCCTGGGCATTCCGGTGACCGCTCCGGGCGCAGCCGTGCCGGTCAGCCGCGCAGTTCCTTCGGCGGGGTCCGGGCGCTGTCCACCTTGTCGACGCGCTCCAGCTCGCCCCAGACGATGTACCGGTAGCGGGACGTGTAGACCGGCGTGCAGGTCGTCAGGGTGATGTAGTGGCCCGGCTTCTTCCGGCCCGACTCCTCGGGGATCGCGCCGAGGACCTTGACGTTGTACTTCGAGGTCTCCGGGAGGATGCCGAAGACCTTGTAGACGTACCACTTGTCCTTGGTCTCGAAGACGATCGGATCGCCCTTCGCGACCTTGTCGATGTTGTGGAACTTGGCGCCGTGGCCGTCCCGGTGGGCGGCGAGGGTGAAGTTGCCCTCCTTGCCGGTCATCGGCAGGGACGACTTGACGGGGTCCGTGTAGTAGCCGGCGACGCCGTCGTTGAGGATCTCCGTGGAGGTGCCCTTCTCGACGAGCACCTCACCGTTCTTCATGGACGGGACGTGCAGGAAGCCGATGCCGTCCTTGGTGTCCAGCGCGCCGGGGCCCTTGTCCGACGCAGCCCAGTTGTCGCGGACCCTGTCGCCCTGCTTGTGCGCCTCGCGGTCCGCGACGACGTTCGTCCACCACAGCGAGTAGACGACGAAGAGACCGAGCACCAGGCCCGCGGTGATGAGGAGTTCACCGAGAACGCTGACCGCCGTCGCGACCGGGCCGGGACCACGCCGTCTCGGTGCGGGCGCCTCGGCGTCGGCGTCGGTGCGCTCGTCGTGGTCGGTCCTCGCTGCCACTGTGCATCTGCCCCGTCTGGTCTGTCTCAGGTTGTCTCACGTGCTCGCCCCCGGAGGCCGACAGCGCACCGCTGGGTGCGCCTACCCGATGAGGGCGTCCGGCTTGCCCTTGCTGCGCGGGCGTTCCTCGACCATCTTGCCCCACACGATCATCCGGTATTTGCTCGTGAATTCCGGCGTGCAGGTGGTCAGGGTGATGTAGCGGCCGGGACCCGTGAAGCCGGAGCCCTTGGGGACCGGGGCCAGCACACTTGTGTTCGAAGGAGACGTCACGGGGAGGATCGACGCCATCTTGTAGACGAAGTAGTCGTCCTGCGTCTCGACGACGATCGCGTCGCCCGGCTTGAGGCGGTTGATGTAGCGGAACGGTTCACCGTGGGTGTTGCGGTGGCCCGCCAGACCGAAGTTGCCCGTCCTGGCGTCCGGCATCGCCGTCTTGAGGCTGCCCTCGCCGTAGTGGCCCACCATTCCGCGGTCGAGCACCTTCGTCTTGCTGGTGCCCTCCGCGATCGGCGCGACGACGTCCAGCTTCGGGATGTGCAGGATGGCGAAACCCTGTCCCGGCTCGAACGTCCCCGGGCTCCGCCTGCCGCTCGCCCAGTCCTCCTGCAGATGGTGCGCGGCACTGCCGGCCTGCTGGTGCGCCCGCACGTTCGACCACCACAGCTGGTAGGTCACGAACAGCAGCATCAGGACGCCGGTGGTGATGAAGACCTCGCCGATCATGCGGCTCACCACGACCGCGGCGCCGGGCTTCCGCGCCTGCGCCGCACGCCGGGCCGCCACACGGCTCAGCGGCGCTCCAGCGGCCTCCTGGGCCCCTTCCTGGGGCATCTGGGACTCCGGGGACTCCGGGGACTCCAGGGGCCCTCCGTGGCGCCCATGGCGCCGTGCGGCCTTGCGTCGCGCCGCGCGTCCCCCGGGCTCGGCCGCGGCCTCGTCCGCCGCGGCCGTACGGGCCGGGGGCCCCGCCATGAGCCGTGCCTGCGCGACCTCGGGAGCGCGCAGCGCCACGGTCTCGTCGTCCGGCGGTCGGACCACCGCGGAAGGCGCGTCGTAACCCGGCCCGGCCATCGGGCCGGGCGAGGCCGTGGGGGCCCCGTACGCCGGCGCGGACGGGCCCCCGGGCGCCGCGTACGGGGGCAGGGGAGCGGACGCCCCGTACGGGGGCGCGGGCTCCTGGAAGGCCGGTGTGACCGGCATGGCCGTCGTCGCCTGTCCGGTGTACGGCTGCCGCTGCCGCTCGGCGTCGTGGCCCCCCGCCGGGGCGCCCTGCCACCGCTGCGCGTATCCCGCGGAGTCGCCCGCGTACTGGTGATGACCGGTCCACTGCTGTTCCGGTCCGACGGTGGGCCCGGCCGGCGCGGCGGGGCCGGGGGCCGGGGCCGTGCCCGGGAGGGGATCGGTGAGCGGGTCCGCCAACTGCTCGACCGCGACCTCGAACGCGCCGGGCGCCCCGTACGGCTGCTGCCCGTACGAGGACCCGTCTCCTCCGGCGGCACCGTAGGCGGCGCCGGACTCGCGCTCGGGGCGCAGCGCGGTCACGCCGTGGCCCTGCCCACCACCGGGGCGAGCCCCGCCGACCTCGCCACGGCACCCTGGTCGCCACACTCCACCAGCCAGTTGGCGAGCATCCGGTGCCCGTGCTCCGTCAGCACCGACTCGGGGTGGAACTGGACGCCCTCGACCGGCAGTTCACGGTGTCTGAGGCCCATGATGATCCCGTCGTGGGTGCGCGCGGTGACCTCCAGCGCGGGCGGCACGGTCTCCGGCTCGGCGGCGAGCGAGTGGTAGCGGGTCGCCGTGAAGGGGGACGGCAGTCCGGCGAAGACGCCCCTGCCCTCGTGCTCCACCAGCGAGGTCTTGCCGTGCAGCAGCTCGGGCGCGCGGTCCACGACCCCGCCGTACGCCACCTGCATCGACTGCATGCCGAGACAGACGCCGAAGACGGGCACCCCGGTGTCCGCGCAGTGCCGGACCATCTCGACGCAGACGCCGGCCTGCTCGGGAGCGCCCGGGCCGGGCGACAGGAGCACTCCGTCGAACCCGTCCTGGGCGTGCGCGGTCGACACCTCGTCGTTGCGCAGCACCTCGCACTCGGCGCCCAGCTGGTAGAGGTACTGGACCAGGTTGAAGACGAAGCTGTCGTAGTTGTCGACGACGAGGATCCGCGCGCTCACTGGTTGTTCACCGTCACATCGTTGAAGGGCAGCAGCGGTTCGGCCCAGGGGAAGACGTACTGGAAGAGCACGTAGACCACCGCCAGGACGAGCACGAGTGAAATCAGCGCCTTCACCCACACGTTGCCCGGCAGATGCCGCCAGATGAAGCCGTACATGCCGTCCCTTCCGTCGCACCACGGCGTCAGAGCCACCCTGCACCACCGGACCCACGCCGTACGGGACCAGACTAACGGCGGAGCGCCCCGGGTTTCCCGGCCTCCACAGGCTGTGTGGAATCCAGATGTGCCCAGACGATCAGCCGGTGGCTGTGCCCCCACTCCGGGTCGCAGGTGGTCAGCGTCAGGTAGCGGCCCGGAGCCGTATACCCGGACTTACGTGGCACAGGGTCGATCACCTCAACGTCCGTGGGCACGGTTTTGTAGGGGCCTTTGTCGATCCGATACGTGAACCAGGTGGTTCCGTCGGTCAGCACCACCGCGTCACCGCGTCGCAGCTCCGGGAAGTCCTCGAAGGGGTCGCCGTAGGTCCGGCGGTGTCCCGCGACGGCGAAGTTCCCCGTCTGCCCCAGCTGTGCCGTCCCCCGGTAGTGGCCGAGCCCCTTCTTCAGGACACTCGTTCCGGTGCCTTCGAGCACGGGTTTGTTCCACGTGAAACCGAGGCGCGGGATGTACATCACCGCGAAGGGCTTGCCGTAGGCGTACGAGGGCGGGCGCTTCGGGGTCCCGCCGGCCGCCGGTCGACCGGTCGCCGTCGGGGCGGTGGCGGGCTCCCCCGGCGGCCGCGCGAGTGCCCCCTTCGACCACTGCCGCTGCAGCTGGTCGATCTGGTGGTCCATCTCGCTGTCGGCCTTCACGCCCGTCCAGAACAGCAGGTAGACCACGAAGAGCACGATCAGCGTGCCGGTGGTGATGCAGAGCTCGCTCACCGTCCTGACGACCACTCGCACCGACACAGGCCCCCCAGCGGCAGCGGCTCCGGCTACTCCACAGGCTTCGCGTAGTGCAGATCCACTGTGCCCGAGTAGCCGGGAAGAGTCACCGTCCCGTTCTCCTCGACTTTCCAGCCGAGCCCGTAGACGTTGACGTACACCATGTAGTTCTGGATCGCCGGGGAGTCCGCGAGCGCCTTCTGGAGCTTCTCCGGGTCACCGACCGCGGTGATCTTGTAGGGGGGCGAGTAGACGCGTCCCTGCAGAATCAGCGTGTTGCCGACGCAGCGCACGGCGCTGGTGGAGATCAGCCGCTGGTCCATGACCTTGATCCCCTGGGCGCCGCCGAGCCACAGGGCGTTCACCACGGCCTGCAGGTCCTGCTGGTGGATGACCAGATAGTCGGGCTGCGGTTCGGGGTAGCCGGGCAGCTTGGCCGTCGCGTTCGGCGGGGCGTCGTTGAGGGTGACCGTGACGGCCTTGCCCTTGAGCGGCTTGGTGCCCGCCTTCTTCTCCAGCGCGGCGACCTTGTCGGTCTCGGCCCGGCTGCTGCCGTTCTCCCGCCCGGCGAGGCCGTCGACCTGGCCGCGCAGCGCGCCGTTGGAGTCGTCGAGCGACGCGTTCTTGTGGCTCCGCTCCTGGATCAGGTCGGAGAGCTTCAGCAGGGACGCGTCCGTGCGGATGTTGGTGCCCTTGGCCGTGTCGAAGCTGGTGAAGAAGATCAGCCCGGCGAGGGCGAAGACGGCCGCGGTGAGGACCCGAACGGGCCGGAAACGGCGCGAACCGGCAGGACTGGGACCCGTCCCTGGAGAGTCGGCAGAATTGCTCAACGTACCCTTATCTCCTTCGGCGCCGCGGAAGCACTACGCTAACGGACGCCCGGGGGAGCGCTCAGTGTCCCCTTGTACGCTGCCCCGGAGCCCGCCCCAGTTCCCTGCGCGGCCACGCAGCGCATCGACAGGAGAGACCCTCGTGCCGAAGTCACGTATCCGCAAGAAGGCCGACTACACGCCACCCCCGGCGAAGCAGACGACCAACATCAAGCTCACCAGTCGCGGCTGGGTCGCGCCGGTCATGCTGGCCATGTTCCTCATCGGCCTCGCCTGGATCGTCGTCTTCTACGTGACCGACGGCTCGCTGCCGATCGACGCGCTGGACAACTGGAACATCGTGGTCGGTTTCGGCTTCATCGCGGCGGGATTCGGCGTCTCCACGCAGTGGAAGTAGCGCTCCGCGACGGACACTCCGGCCGTTCCCGGACAGCTCTCCCCAGGGTTATCCACTGAGTTATCCACAACTGTTTTCCACAGGTGGAAAAAGAACGACGATCTGTGGATAACTCATCCAGGGTTGACGCCGGTGTGACTGGCCTACCGGGATCCGCAAGTCTGTTCGCCCCCTGTCCGACCTGGGAAAACTCGGGTCAGCGACAGGGGGCACAGCTGTTCCCACACAGCGTGCACAAGATCCGCGACCGTCTGTGGACAACAGAGCGACGACCAGGGCCGCTCAGGTGAGCTGAGCCGTCCTGACCAGCGTCGCGACCACCACCAGGGCGAGCACCAGCGCACAGACCCCGTACTGGACCAGGTTCCGCCGCTCGCGCGGTGCGTGGACCATCGCGTAGCCCACGACGACACCTCCCACGAGACCGCCGATGTGCGCCTGCCAGGAGATGCCGAAGGCGGGGGTGAAGGTGAAGATCAGGTTGATCACGAGCAGGGCGATCAGGGGGCGCAGGTCGTAGTTGCGACGGCGCATCAGGACGCCGGTGGCGCCGAAGAGACCGAAGATCGCGCCGGAGGCGCCGAGCGACGGCTGGTTCGGCGCGGCGAGGAGATACGTGAGCGCGCTGCCGGCGAGCCCCGACACGAAGTACAGCGCGAGGTAGCGGGCCCGGCCGAGGACCGCCTCCAGGGGGCCGCCGATCCACCAGAGGCTGAGCATGTTGAACAGGATGTGGACGTAGTTGCCGTGCAGGAACATCGACGTCAGCAGCCGGTACCACTGGCCTTCCGCGATGCCCTCGACCGAGCCGAGGACCGGCACGTACGCCCGGCCGATGAGGTCGAAGCTGTCGGTGAAGCGGTCGCCCACCGCCTGCTGCACCAGGAAGAGGGCGAGGTTGATCCCGATCAGGACCTTGGTGAGGAGCCGGGGGTCCGCGGCGACGGTGCCGCCCGCCAGGGTGCGCGGCCGGGAGGCCGACGGCGGATGTCCCGTGCCGGAGCCGCCCCGGACGCATTCGGGGCACTGGAAGCCGACGGCGGCGCTGACCATGCACTCGGGGCAGATCGGGCGCTCGCAGCGGCTGCAGCGCACACCGGTCTCGCGGTCCGGGTGCCGGTAGCAGGTCGGCGTCTTCCCGGTGTCCTGCGATCCCTGGTCCTGCGGGCCCTGTGGGCTGCCTGGTGCCTGGTCCATGGGGTCCCCTCGATCGGTCGTACACACTGCACCGCCCCGTCCATCCATACGGATGAACGGGGCGTTTGGTTCCCCGCTGGAGTCCTCGGGACCCCGCGGTCGGCCGGGCTCAGCCCTCGCGGGTCTCGACCACGACCGACTCGATGACGACGTCGTTGACCGGACGGTCGGTGCGCGGGTTGGTCTGGGTGCCCGCGATGGCGTCCACGACCTTCTGGCCGGCCGGGTTGACGACCTCGCCGAAGATGGTGTGCTTGCGGGTCAGCCACGCCGTCGGGGAGACGGTGATGAAGAACTGGGAGCCGTTGGTGCCGGGGCCCGCGTTCGCCATCGCCAGCAGATACGGCTTGTCGAAGGCGAGGTCGGGGTGGAACTCGTCCTCGAACTGGTAGCCCGGGCCACCGGTGCCGTTGCCGAGCGGGTCACCGCCCTGGATCATGAATCCGCTGATCACCCGGTGGAAGACCGTGCCGTCGTAGAGCTTGTCCGTGGACTTCGCACCCGTCTCCGGGTTGACCCACTCCCGCTCACCCGTGGCGAGCTCGACGAAGTTCCGGACCGTCTTGGGCGCGTGGTTCGGCAGGAGCCGGACTTCGATGTCGCCTTGGTTGGTCTTCAGGGTGGCGTAAAGCTGCTCGGCCACGATCTGCCTTCCGTTGCCTTCTTTTGACCCCCCGATCCTCGCACGGCCCGGACCCCGCGTCGCCCGACCGCCACCTCCGGGCGAACATCCCGTCCTCCCTCTTGCGGAAAACGCGTCGATTCCTCGCGCGGGCGGCGCCCGGAGCCGCGATCCGTGGCAGGGTCGGCGGCAAGGCCCGGTTGCCCCGTATGCCCCATCTCGCATGCCCTCCGGACGCGCGAGGGGCATGATCTCGAAAAGGGTGGAAAGGTGGACTGTGCCTGTTTGGGGTACTCGAACGCCCAAGTACGCCACCGAGGAGGAGGAAAACCCGTGACCCGCATTGACAGCGTGCGCGCCGCGACCGGCTCGGCGAAGGACAGCGTGCTGCACGCCGCGGAAGTGGTGGCGCCTTACGCCGACACGGCCAAGGACCGGGCCTCGCACTACGCGAACGAGGCACGCGTACGGCTCGCGCCCAAGATGACGCTGGCCGCAGAGCAGGCCCGCGTGCAGTACGACGCCCGTCTCGCGCCGCGGCTCGAGCAGGCGCGCGCCCATGTGCCGCCCAAGGTCGATCACGCCGCCCACGCCGCCCACACGGCCGCCGTCCGCACCCGCCAGGCGGCGCTCCAGGCCGCCGACTACACCAAGCCGAGAATCGAGCAGGCCGTGGCCGCGGCCCAGCCGGTGCGCGAGGAGGCCGCGGCACGAGGCGCGGCGGCGCTCGCGGCACTGCGCGGGCAGGTCTCCCCCAAGGAGATCGAGAAGCTGGTCCGCAAGCACCGGCGGCGGGCGAAGGCCGGCCGCGCGGTGAAGGGGCTGGCCGTCCTGGGCCTGCTGGCGGGTGGCGCCTACGCCGCCTGGAAGTGGTGGGACAAGCAGGCCAACCCCGACTGGCTCGTGGAGCCGCCCGCGGCGACGGAGGTGCCCGAACCGGGCCGCCTGACGTCGGTCGACGGCAGCGCCCGGACCGACCTCGACCCCGAGGTCCAGGCCAAGCAGGCCGAGGAGGAAGCGGCGAAGCGCGACGATCGCCACTGAACCCCCGCCCGGACCGGTCCGGGCAGAGGCTTCAACAACGCTGTGGGGCAGGAGACTTGAGGGTCTCCTGCCCCACAGCGTTGTTTCACGTGGAACAGGACGAGGGGGGCCCGGCGCCTGGCGCGTCGGGAAGGCGGCGGAGAACACGGGGAAGCTGCCCGTTTACGGGTTCCGTCCGTGATGACGTTTGCAACGACCCTCACGCACAACATCCACACAGACTCTCTTCACCGTGCGCATGGCCTTGATTACCCACCTCTGCTTGCGCCAGTTCACGCACGGCGCCGATGACGGACCACGAGGCCCGCCACGGGGCGCCGGCCACCCGCCGGGCGGCCCCGGCACCCTTCGACAGCACACCTCTTTGCGCAAACAAATGCAACGCCTGCGAATTCTCTCCTGTGACGCAGGTCACCAAGAGAGCCTCAAAGTGGGGCATACGAAAACCGGCCGGTCGCCCTGAAGGCGTCCGGCCGGTCCGAGTGTGGAGCCTAGGGGAGTCGAACCCCTGACATCTGCCATGCAAAGACAGCGCTCTACCAACTGAGCTAAGGCCCCGAAGAGAAGCGTCCGGCCGGTGCATTCCGCCACCGACTGGCGCCGGGCACCAGAGTACCGGGTCACCCCCGGTATCTCGCAAAAAGATTGGGGGTCCCCGTGGGCGACCACTCTCCGTAAGATGCTCGACGTGGTTCGCGATGGCGAACCACGGTATTGGGGAAGCGATGGGGAGACGCAATGGACGCCGCACAGCAGGAAGCAACCGCAAGAGCCCAGGAGCTGCAGCGGAACTGGTACGGGGAGCCGCTGGGGACGCTCTTCCGTAGGCTCATAGACGATCTGGGCCTCAACCAGGCGCGTCTTGCCGGGGTACTGGGCCTGTCCGCGCCCATGCTGTCGCAGCTGATGAGCGGCCAGCGTGCCAAGATCGGCAATCCCGCGGTGGTCCAGCGGGTCCAGCTGCTGCAGGACCTGGCGGGGCAGGTCGCGGACGGCAGTGTCAGCGCCGCCGAGGCGACCGAGCGCATGGACGAGATCAAGAAGTCCCAGGGGGGCTCCGTGCTCAGCAACACCACGCAGTCGACGAGCAGTTCGGGTGCGCCCACGGTCAAGCGCGTGGTCCGCGAGATCCAGTCGTTGCTGCGCTCGGTGGCGGCCGCCGGGGACATCATCGAGGCCGCCGACACCCTCGCTCCCACCCACCCGGAACTGGCAGAGTTCCTCCGGGTGTACGGCGCCGGCCGCACCTCGGACGCCGTCGCGCACTACCAGTCGCACCAGAACTGAGCCGACGGCCCGCAACCGAGCCGACGGTCCGGCCGACCGCACGCCCCGCGCTGGAGGGCCCGCAACGCCGTCCAGCGCCGCGTCCCGGGTCACCGGGCACCTCGCGGAAGCCGTAAGGACCGACTGCCGAAGGGGAGCGACGCACGACCATGGGTGAGGTCTTCGCCGGACGGTACGAGCTGGTCGACCCGATCGGCCACGGGGGAGTCGGAGCCGTGTGGCGCGCCTGGGACCGGCGGCGGCGCCGGTACGTGGCCGCCAAGGTGCTCCGGCAGAGCGACGCGCACGCGCTGCTGCGCTTCGTGCGGGAACAGGCGCTGCGGATCGACCATCCCCATGTCCTGGCGCCGGCCAGCTGGGCCGCCGACGACGACAAGGTCCTGTTCACGATGGACCTGGTCGCGGGGGGTTCCCTGGTCCACCTGGTCAGCGACTACGGCCCGCTGCCCCCCGCCTTCGTCTGCACCCTGCTCGACCAGCTCCTCTCGGGGCTCGCCGCGGTCCACGCCGAGGGGGTCGTGCACCGGGACATCAAGCCCGCCAACGTGCTGCTGGAGGCGACCGGGACGGCCCGGCCGCGGCTGCGGCTGTCCGACTTCGGCATCGCGATGCGGCTGGGCGAACCGCGGCTGACCGAGACCGACTACGTGGTGGGGACGCCCGGTTACCTCGCGCCCGAGCAGATGATGGGGTCCGAGCCGGACTTCCCCGCCGACCTGTTCGCCGTCGGCCTGGTCGCCCTGTACCTGCTGGAGGGCGCCAAACCGGACACCAAGGCGCTGATCGAGTACTTCGTCGAGAACGGCACGCCGTCCGCGCCCCAGGGCATGCCCGAGCCGCTGTGGCAGGTGGTGGCCACGCTGCTGCAGCCGGACCCCGCCGCGCGGTTCCGCACCGCGACGGGGGCACGCAAGGCGCTGGCCGCGGCCGCCGAACTGCTGCCCGAGCCCGGCCCCGACGACGAACTCGTCGAGGTCTTCGACCAGGTCGGCCCGCTCCCCACGGGGTTCGACCCCACGGGACCGGCCGGCACGGCGACCCGCCCCACCGCCGAATCCACGGCTTCCGGGCGCACGGATACCGGGTCCACTGCTTCCCAGTCCACGGCTACCGGGTCCCCCGGGGCCTTCTCCGGGCCGGCCTCCGGCCGGGGTACGGACCCCGCCCGAGGAGCCGCGCCCGGCCAGGGGTTCACCCCCTCCCAGGTCCCTGACCCGGCGCAGGCGCCGGGTTCCGGCCCTGACCCCGGTGCCGCCGCTGGTCCCGGCTCCCTGCCCGGTCCGGACACGGGCTCGGGCCCGGACGCCGACGGGGGCGCCGGTGGGGACGGATGGCCCGGGACGACCTCCAGAGGCGTGCTCCGGGGTCCTGGACCGGAGGCCGCGCGTCCGGAGCCCGACACCGGTGACGCACACCCCGAGGCCGCCCCGGGGGACGTACCGCCGCCTCCCGCACCGGACTTCGTCCCCCCCGAGTCCACGGACCCGGACTCCGCGCCCCCGAGGCCGTCCACGATGTCGGACACCGGGAGCTTCCATCTGCCGCCGCCCCGGGCGGCCACCCCGCACGCGCCCACCCGTCCGCATCACCAGCCCCAGGCGCAGCCACAGCCGCAGCGACAGCCCGAGCCCCGGTCCCCCGGCCACCCGCGGCAACCGGACCAGCCCCAACCGCACCCCCAACCGCAGCAGGCCTGGCACGAGACCCAGCGGCATCCCGTCCCGGGCCACCCGTGGCGTCCGCCCGAGCAGCCGCCCACTCCCCCCACCGCGGTCACCGTGCCGCACACGGCCCCCGTGTACGCGCAGCCCTTCGGTCCCCCGTCCGTGCCGGCCCCCGCCCCTCAGAGGCCCGTGGAACCCACCGTCGTGGAGCACCGGCACGCGCACGGCTCCGCCGGTTCGCACCGGGCCGTGCACCGGCGTGCGGTCCGTCCCGGACCACCGGCCCGGGTGGCCGTCCCGGTCCTGCTCCTCGCGCTGGCCTGCCTCGCGGTGGGTTTCTGGGCACTGACGCGGATCTGAAAACGCGCCCGCAGGATCGTTTCTACGGGCCCGGCGGCGCCCCGTGGTCCCCTGGCAGGGCGGGGGACGCCACGGGCGGAGCGGTCACTGCCGTGTCCCCCGCGGCCGACCACGCCCTCGCCCGTCGCCGTGCGATCGCCGTCCACACCGCGAGCACCAGCAGCAGCGCGGTTCCCGTGCCGAGGCCGCCCGCGGCGACCAGCTTCATGCGCGGGTCCGTGGCGCTGCCGACCGCGCCCGCCGCACGGTCTCCGCTGCCGTCCGCGCCTGCCGCCCCGCCGGAGATCCCCGCCGGGGCGGCGGCGGGCGGCGCGTCGAACACGTCCCGGGGGGCCGTCCGTCCCGCGTACGCCGGGCCAGCGTGGGCCGAACCCTCCACCCGTACGCGCAGCGTCAGCCCGAACGGCCCGTCGCCGAACCGGTCGGCGACCTGCCCGGCGAGGTGCACGGCGAGGTAGTAGGAACCAGCGAACCGCATGCTGCTGGTCCGGTCGTTGAGGGAGTAGCGGTTGTCGTAGGCGACGGGCGGCAGCGGATCCAGCGCCGTGGCCCGCTGGCCGCCGTCGTATCCGCTGCCCACGTCGTCGACGAACCCCCGGACGGGGTTGTAGAGGGACACCACGAGGGCCGTGCCCACGAACCCGTCACCGGCGGCCGAACTGCCCAGCTCCACGCCCGCGTAGACCTGCTGTCCCCAGTCGACCGGCACTCTGTAGAAGAGCGTCTGCCCCGGACTGATCCCGTCCTTCCAGACCCCCTTCCCGAGGGCGGTGGCCGTGGCGAACCCCGCACCGCCCGCCCGGGTCCGCGCGTCGCCCTGCAGGGCCTCGGGCGAGGCGGAGTTCCACGCCTCGGGGGCCTTCGTCGAACCGGCCTTCGTCAGGGCGGGTTCCGACACGTAGCCGAGTTCGAGATCCCAGTCGCCGGGGGAGGAGGACGCGGACGCCGACGAGCCGGACGTGTCGACGCGCTCGACGACCGCGTAGTACGTCCCCGCCGCCTGGCAGGAGTACTCGTCGGGGCCCGTCTCCCGGGAGGCCCAGGCGGCCAGGGGGCGCGAGCTCTCGGAGGCGCCGAACCGGGCGGCCGCCGAGGAGGAGCAGCGGCGGCCGTTGTCGTCCTGGACGGAGACCTTGACGCCGGCCGCGTAGGAGACCGTGGCACCCGGCCGGGGCACGGCGGTGGCGGAGACGTACGCGTCGGACGTGGCGTCCAGCGCGAGGCGGTAGTAGAGCCGGCCGCCCTCGCCGATCGAACTGCGGTACGTCTTCCCGGGCTCCAGCCGCGCCGCGTCCGTGGTGCTCGTGGCGCCCTCGACCGTCGTGTCGTCCTCGGCGTAGGCGTACGGCTTCGGTGTGCCGGTCCCGGTCAGGGGCGAGGCGGCCGAGGCGGTCCCCGCCGTCGCGGCCGTCACACCCAGCGCCGCTCCCAGGGCCAGGGCCCCGAGCGCCCGCCCGTACCGCGACGGTGCCCGCCGTCCCACCGTGCGCCGCCCCATCACACGCCACCCCTCGTCGTCACCCCGGATCGTGGCCATCCTGCCCCGCCGGCCACGGCTTCGCCCTTGCTATCCCCACAAACGGCCGAAATCCCGTGCCGGGACAGCGAGAGACTTCACTCCAGCAATCACTTCATACGCGAAAGCGAAGGGTACGGGGGCTCCGGCCGCGGGGCGACCGGTCCCGGGCAACACAAAACCCCGACCGCGAGGCGGCCGGGGTCTGCTCTGAGACTGGTGTCGGTACTCACGAACCCGTGGGCACGGAGTCAGTCGCCTCCGTCCACAGATCCTGCTCGGCGCGATCCGCCTGGATCTGGCGGTACACGAGGAGTCCGCCGATGGCGGCCAGTGCGACCAGGAGAAGCTTCTTCACCGCGCGACCTCGTCTTTCTTGACGTAGGGGACCTCTGGCGCCCGACTATACACACCGCCCGATATCGATCGGTGACCTGCGTCGACCCCCAACTCCCCACCGGTGGAGCGCAGTAGGACGGGGTGCGACCGCACCGATCTCAGGGTGATCACACCTCACACACGGTGACCCTTCCCTGTCTTTTCGTCCTCTTTCATGGTCTCCCGAGAGGCTTTGCGGCCATACGGGTGGTGTTCATCGGAACATCAACGCGCCATGAGCGTCGGTCCACCACTTCGCGGCCCGCTTACACATCATGAGGAAAGTACGCAAATCGCCTGACCCGAAAGTGAGGGGCCATGACCCAGAACAAGGTCATGAAGCTGTGGACCGTCCTCGTGACCGCCTTCCTGGCGCTCTGCACGACGCTCGGATTCATCACGACGACCGCGGCCGCCGCGGTACCGCAGTCCGGAACGACGCACGAGAGCACGGCCCCCGCGGCGGTGCCGGCGGCGACGGCTCCATGGACGGCCTCCTACAGCCGGGCCCTGCCCCCCACGATGAAGCAACGCATCCGCGCCGAGGCCCACGGCTCCTCACCGAGCTGCCGGCACCGCCCGCGGGTCGATGCCGAGGCGAGCGGCCTCGGCGCCCTCTGCGCCCCCGAGGCCATGACGGACCGCGACACGAGCCTCCAGCACGGCGAGGCGCCCCTCCAGCGCTGAGGCGCACCGCTCCACCCCGACTTCCCCGCCCCTCCTGCCCGATGTAGCGGCGACTTGCGTACACCGCCACACCTGACCGAAGGCCCGGCACCTCGAAAGAGCTGCCGGGCTTTCTCCTGTGCGGACGCCGGCGGGGAAACCCTGGGGAAAGGCTCCTTGCGGCCCCGGAGGATCGGTTCATGGCCGGTCGGCACGCCTCCGGGAAGCCGCCGGACGAGAACCGGACGGGGAGCACGTCCACGGTCCCGGGCTCCGGTGCGCGCCAGGACGGTGAACTCCCTGGAGGGGCCGGTCCCGGAGGGCCTGATCCCGGCTCGCACCGCTCCAGGGACCGTCGTGGCGGGGCCGTCAGCGCCGAACCACCGCCGGCTCCATGGAACTCGGTCGTCCCGCCCCACGGCCGAGGCTCATCACCCCACGGCGGAGACCCGTCACTCATGACGAAACCCCCGGTCCATGGGGACCGGGGGTTTTCGTACTGGTGGGGCTAACAGGATTTGAACCTGTGGCCTCATCCTTATCAGGGATGCGCTCTAACCAACTGAGCTATAGCCCCGCCGCGCTCTGCGGTGTGTGTCCCGCGCGCTGACCTCTGAAGATTAGCGCACGACGCGGTCAGTCCCAAAATCGGTATCCCGGGCCCCTGACGGAGGCCCGGGAGCCGCGGTCATTCGTCTTCGGCGAGCGTCAGCTCGATACCCCCGACGAAGCCCGCGGAGAGGTTGTAGATGAAGGAGCCGAGGGTCGCGAGCGCCGTGGCGAGCACGACGTCGATGACCGCGATGATCGACGTGAACAGCAGGACGTTCGGCAGGGAGAGGAACGACTGCAGGTCGAAGCCGTTCGACTCGTTCGACCCCGTCGCCTCGGAGATCGTGCCGCCGACCGTCGAGAAGACGCCCATGGCGTCCATGACCATCCACAGCACCGCCGACGCCACGATCGTGCAGATGCCGAGCGCGATGGAGAGCAGGAAGCTGACCTTCATCACCGACCACGGGTCGGTCTTGGCCACCCGCAGCCGCGCCTTGCGGGTGCGCGGTGTGGTGCGCGCCCCGGTCCGCGGCCGGCGCACGGCGCCCGACGGCGTCTGCGCCGCGTACGCCTGCGGCGGGTGATACGGCTGCGAGGACTGCTGCGGCTGCCGCTCCCCCGGCAGTGCGGAGTCGGGCGCCGGAGCGGCCGTCGCGGAGGCCGCGGGCGCGGCCGGCGGAGCGGTCGGCGCGCCGGGCGCCGCCTTGGTCGTGGCGGGACCGGCCGCGGCCGGTCCGCCCGGAGCCGCGGGGCCCGCTCCGGCCGCGTACTGCTGGCCCTGCGGACCTCGGGTGTCCGTCACAGTTCCCCCCTGGGATCCATGAGTGTCATGGGAGTCAGCCGATCCCGTGGCGGAGCCACGGCCGCCGTCCGTATCCCTACCGGCCGATCCGGCGCCCGTGGCTCCGCTCACGATGACTCACTCCTCGCGCTACTCGGACGAGGACTGCTCGCCCTCGTCCGTGCCGACGGCCTCGATGCCCTCGGCGGTCTCGTCCTCGGCGCCCTCGCCGTCGACTTCCTCGGCCTCGCGGCCGGCCTCGGCGTTACGTGCGATGCCGACCACGGCATCGCGCTTGCCCAGGTTGATCAGTTGGACGCCCATGGTGTCACGGCCCGTCTCCCTGACCTCGTTGACTCGCGTACGAATCACACCGCCGGAGAGCGTGATGGCGAGGATCTCATCGGTCTCCTCGACCACCAGCGCGCCGACGAGGGAACCACGGTCCTCCACGATCTTGGCGGCCTTGATGCCGAGGCCACCGCGACCCTGGACGCGGTACTCGTCGACGGCGGTCCGCTTCGCGTACCCGCCGTCTGTGGCAGTGAACACGAACGTACCGGGTCGAACAACATTCATCGAGAGCAGTTGGTCCCCCTCACGGAAACTCATGCCCTTGACGCCCGAGGTGGCACGGCCCATCGGTCGAAGTGCGTCGTCCGTTGCGGTGAACCTGATCGACTGAGCCTTCTTGCTGATCAGAAGCAGATCATCCTCGGCCGAGACCAGTTCGGCTCCGATCAGTTCGTCATCGGATCCGTCCTCCGTCTCCCGGAGATTGATCGCGATGACGCCGCCCGAGCGGGGGGAATCGTAATCCTTCAGTGGCGTCTTCTTCACCAGGCCGCCCTTGGTGGCCAGGACCAGGTAGGGCGCCGCCTCGTAGTCGCGGATCGCCAGGATCTCGGCGATCGCCTCGTCCGGCTGGAAGGCCAGCAGGTTCGCGACGTGCTGCCCGCGGGCGTCCCGGCCGGCGTCCGGGAGCTCGTACGCCTTGGCCCGGTAGACGCGGCCCTTGTTCGTGAAGAAGAGCAGCCAGTGGTGCGTCGTCGAGACGAAGAAGTGGTCGACGATGTCGTCCTGCTTCAGCTTCGCGCCGCGCACGCCCTTGCCGCCCCGCTTCTGCGAGCGGTAGTCCTCGGTCTTGGTGCGCTTGATGTACCCACCGCGCGTGATGGTCACGACGATGTCCTCTTCGGCGATCAGGTCCTCGATGGACATGTCACCGTCGAACGGCACCAGCTTGGAGCGGCGGTCCTCGCCGAACTTCTCGACGATCGCCGCGAGTTCCTCGCTGATGATGCCGCGCTGACGCACCGGCGAGGCGAGGATCTCGTTGTACTCGGTGATCTTCGCCTGGAGCTCGTCGTGCTCCTGGATGATCTTCTGACGCTCCAGGGCGGCCAGCCGGCGCAGCTGCATCTCGAGGATGGCGTTCGCCTGGATCTCGTCGATCTCCAGGAGGGCCATCAGGCCCTCTCGGGCGATCTCGACGGTGTCGCTGCGCCGGATCAGCGCGATGACCTCGTCGATGGCGTCCAGGGCCTTCAGGAGGCCACGCAGGATGTGCGCGCGCTCCTCGGCCTTGCGCAGCCGGAACTTCGTCCGGCGGACGATGACCTCGATCTGGTGCGCCACCCAGTGCCGGATGAACGCGTCGAGCGACAGCGTGCGCGGGACACCGTCGACCAGGGCCAGCATGTTGGCGCCGAAGTTCGACTGCAGATCGGTGTGCTTGTAGAGGTTGTTCAGGACGACCTTGGCGACCGCGTCCCTCTTGAGCACGATCACGAGCCGCTGGCCCGTGCGCGAGCTGGTCTCGTCGCGGACGTCGGCGATGCCGCCGACCTTGCCGTCCTTCACCAGGTCGGCGATCTTCTGCGCGAGGTTGTCGGGGTTCGTCTGGTACGGGAGCTCGGTGACCACCAGGCACTGGCGGTTCTGGATCTCCTCGACCTCGACCACCGCGCGCATCGTGATCGAGCCGCGGCCCGTGCGGTACGCCTCCTCGATGCCCTTGCGGCCCACCACGAGGGCGCCGGTCGGGAAGTCGGGGCCCTTGATGCGCTCGATCAGGGCGTCGAGCAGCTCCTCGTGGCTCGCCTCGGGGTTCTCCAGGTACCACTGGGCACCCGCCGCGACCTCGCGGAGGTTGTGCGGCGGGATGTTGGTGGCCATGCCGACCGCGATGCCCGCCGAACCGTTGATCAGCAGGTTCGGGAACCGGGCCGGAAGCACCGTCGGTTCCTGGTTGCGGCCGTCGTAGTTGTCCGTGAAGTCGACGGTCTCCTCGTCGATGTCGCGGACCATCTCCATGGACAGCGGCGCCATCTTGCACTCGGTGTAGCGCATGGCGGCGGCGGGGTCGTTGCCCGGGGAGCCGAAGTTGCCGTTGGAGTCCACCAGCGGCATCCGCATCGACCACGGCTGCGCGAGCCGCACGAGCGCATCGTAGATCGAGGAGTCGCCGTGCGGGTGATACGTGCCCATGACGTCGCCGACGACACGGGCGCACTTGTAGAAGCCCTTCTCGGGCCGGTAGCCGCCGTCGTACATCGCGTACAGCACGCGCCGGTGGACGGGCTTGAGGCCGTCCCGTACGTCGGGCAGCGCGCGGGAGACGATGACGGACATCGCGTAGTCGAGGTACGAGCGCTGCATCTCCGTCTCGAGCCCGACGGGCTCGACGCGGAGGACGGTCTCGCCGTCTTCTTCAGGCGTGCTCGGAGTGTTCTCGTCGGCCATTGCTGGTGAAGATCCTTTCTGCTGCGGTCAGCTGAGACCGACTCAGATGTCGAGGAACCGGACGTCCTTGGCGTTGCGCTGGATGAAGGCGCGGCGCGCCTCGACGTCCTCGCCCATCAGGACCGAGAACAGGTCGTCGGCCTGGGCGGCGTCGTCCAGCGTGACCTGGCCGAGAACGCGGTGCTCCTGGTCCATGGTCGTGATGCGCAACTCCTCGGCGTTCATCTCACCGAGACCCTTGAAGCGCTGGATCGAGTCCTCCCTGACGCGCTTGCCCGCCTGCCGGCCGAGCTCGGTCAGCGCGTCGCGCTCGCGGTCCGAGTAGGCGTACTCGAAGTCGTCCCTGCCCCACTTGATCTTGTAGAGCGGGGGGCGCGACAGGAAGACGTGCCCGGCCTCGACCAGGGGCCGCATGAAGCGGAACAGGAAGGTCAGCAGCAGGGTGTTGATGTGCTGGCCGTCGACGTCGGCGTCCGCCATCAGGATGATCTTGTGATAGCGGAGCTTCTCGATGTCGAAGTCCTCGTGGACCCCGGTGCCGAAGGCGGAGATCAGCGCCTGGATCTCCTGGTTCTGCAGGATCTTGTCGATCCGCGCCTTCTCGACGTTGAGGATCTTTCCGCGGATCGGGAGGATCGCCTGGTACTGCGGGTTGCGGCCGGACTTGGCGGAGCCGCCGGCGGAGTCGCCCTCGACGATGAAGATCTCGCACTTGGTGGGATCGTTCGACTGGCAGTCGGAGAGCTTGCCCGGCAGGGACGCCGTCTCCAGGAGGCCCTTGCGACGGGTCAGGTCACGGGCCTTGCGGGCCGCCACGCGCGCGGTGGCCGCCTGGATGGACTTGCGGATGATGTCCGCGGCCTCGTTCGGATTGCGGTCCAGCCAGTCCGTGAGGTGCTCGTGGACGACCTTCTGCACGAAGGTCTTCGCCTCCGTGTTGCCCAGCTTGGTCTTCGTCTGGCCCTCGAACTGGGGCTCGCCGAGCTTGACCGAGATGATCGCGGTCAGACCCTCGCGGATGTCGTCGCCCGTGAGGTTGTCGTCCTTCTCGCGCAGCAGCTTCTTGTCGCGCGCGTACCGGTTGATGAGACCGGTGAGTGCCGCGCGGAAGCCCTCCTCGTGCGTGCCGCCCTCGTGGGTGTGGATGGTGTTCGCGAAGGAGTAGACGCCCTCGCTGTAACCGGTGTTCCACTGCATCGCGACCTCGAGGGAGAGCATGCGCTCCTTGTCCTCGGCCTCGATGTCGATCACGGTCTCGTGGACGACGTCGCCCTTGCGGGAGTTCAGGTACTTCACGAAGTCGACGATGCCGCCTTCGTAGTGGTACGTGACGGTCTTGACCTCGGCCTTCTCGTCCGCCCCGGCCTCGTCGGCACCGGCCGTGGCCTTCGCCGACTCGCGCTCATCAGTGAGTTTGATCGTCAAACCCTTGTTGAGGAACGCCATCTCCTGGAAGCGCCGCGAGAGCGTCTCGAAGGAGTACTCCGTGGTCTCGAAGACGTCGGGATCGGCCCAGAACGTGACCGTCGTACCGGACTCGTCCGTCTCCTCGTTGCGCTTCAGCGGGGCCGTGGGAACGCCCAGCTTGTAGTCCTGCGTCCAGCGGTGGCCGTCGCGCCTGACGTCGACCGCGACCTTGCTGGACAGCGCGTTCACGACCGACACACCGACGCCGTGCAGACCGCCGGAGACGGCGTACCCGCCACCGCCGAACTTGCCGCCCGCGTGCAGCACGGTGAGTACGACCTCGACGGCCGGCTTGTTCTCGGACGGAACGATGTCCACCGGGATGCCGCGGCCGTTGTCGATCACGCGCACGCCGCCGTCGGGCAGGATCGTGACGTCGATCGTGTCCGCGTGGCCGGCCAGCGCCTCGTCGACGGAGTTGTCCACGACCTCGTAGACGAGGTGGTGGAGTCCGCGCTCACCGGTCGAGCCGATGTACATGCCGGGTCGCTTGCGGACCGCGTCCAGACCCTCGAGGACGGTGATGGCACTGGCGTCGTACGAGGCCGTGACCTCGCCGTTCGAGGCGGCGGTGGCCCCGGCGACGGCGCCTTCGTCGGTGGACGGGATGTTCTCGTTGGGGTTGCCGGAATCGGCCACGAAGCGCCCTTTCTGGCACAGCACAAACCAGGCTCGTCGGCGGGTTGCCGGAGCGGCTGCGGCACGTTGCGTTGGTAAGCCTTGATCAGCGTTGCTCAGCTTCTCCCGGACGGTCCCCACAAGTGGGGCGGGATTAGCTTCCAGTCTACCGGTAGCGCCGACAGTGATGGGGGTTTGCCGGTACCTGAGTCCGCATGTGCCGCCCTGAACCGGCCTCGCCCGACTCCCCATATACGGCCCTGGGCTCAAAGTGGCTCACAGCGGCACTCAGCGCTTCCGGGTGTCAACCCTTGGCTACTGTGGAGTCAGGTCGGTGTTCGCAACCGCGTTCGGTCGTCCGGACCTGGGGGAACGCCCGCGTCCGGCCGGCGGTCCGCGCGGGCCCGGAGCACCGGTGGCCCGCCGGTCCACGCGGGCCGGGATCACCCGTAGGTGTCGCCCGGACCCGTGCTGCCAGGAGCGCGGAGGGGCCCGAACCGGCGCGCGGGACCCCCCGGACCCTGCACCTTGATCAGCCTCACCGTGCCGTGCCCGAGGTCCTGGTTCAGCCGCGCGACCAGCTGCGGGGCGAGCAGCCGCAGCTGGGTGGCCCAGGCGGTCGAGTCGCACTGCACGGTCAGCACCCGCTCGGCCGGGTCGTCGTCGTACCGCAGCGGGACGCAGTGCTTGGCCAGGTCGTCGCCGACGATCTGCGGCCAGCGCCCCATCACCCCGCCCACCGCGGCCGGGGTCTCCCACCCTCGCTCGGTCAGCAGCCGGTTGATCGCGGCGCCCAGTGCCATCGGGTCGCGCCCGTCGGCGCGCGCGCCGGAGCGCAGCCCGCCGCGGCGGGCCTGCCTCTTCTGCTGGGCCGCGTCCCCCCGCGCGCGGGCCTGTTCCTTCGCGGCGCGCAGTGCCACGCGCGCGAGGTCGACGCCACTCGGCTCGGGGGTCTTCCCGACGCCCTGGCCGGACGGCTTCGACGGCTCCGGGATCAGTGGTGTGTTCTCCGTCATACCCGCTCCACCGTGCCCTCCGAGACGGCGTAGCGGGTCCCCGCCAGGACACCCGGCACGTCGTCGTCGACCGCCGCCGTCACGAGGACCTGCTCGCCGGGGGCCACGAGCTCCGCGAGGCGCTCCCGCCGGCGGCTGTCCAGCTCGGCGAAGACGTCGTCGAGGACCAGGACCGGCTCGTTGCCCTCGGCCCTCAGCAGGTCGTAGGAGGCGAGGCGCAGCGCCAGGGCGTACGACCAGGACTCGCCGTGCGACGCGTATCCCTTGGCGGGCAGTTCGCCCAGCTTGAGCAGCAGCTCGTCCCGGTGCGGGCCCACCAGGGTGACGCCCCGTTCGATCTCCGGCTTACGGGACTCCGCGAGGGCCTCCATCAGCTGCTCGTACAGCTCCTCGCGGGTGTGACCGGTGAGGACGGCCGAGGAGGGCTTGTACTCCAGGGCGACGGGGCCCCCGCCCGGCGCGAGCTGTTCGTACGCCTTGTCGGCCAGCGGCTGGACCGCGGCGACCAGGTCGAGCCGCTGGGCGAGCAGTTCGGCGCCCACCCGCGCGAGGTGCTGGTCCCACACGTCGAGCGTGGAGAGATCCATGGTGCGGCCGCCGTGCCGACGGGCCAGCGCGGCCGACTTCAGGAGGGTGTTGCGCTGCTTGAGGACCCGGTCGTAGTCGGAGCGGACGCCCGCCATCCGCGGCGAGCGGGCGGTGATCAGCTCGTCGAGGAAGCGGCGGCGCTCCCCGGGGTCGCCCTTGACCAGCGCGAGGTCCTCGGGCGCGAACAGCACCGTGCGCACGATGCCGAGCACGTCACGGGGCCTGACCTGCGAGGACCTGTTGATACGGGCACGGTTGGCGCGCCCGGGGTTCAGCTCCAGTTCGACGAGCTGCTGCCGTTCGCCCTGTCTGACGCTCGCACGGATGATCGCCCGCTCGGCGCCCATCCGCACCAGGGGCGCGTCGGAGGAGACGCGGTGGCTGCCGAGGCTCGCGAGATAGCCGACCGCCTCGACCAGGTTCGTCTTGCCCTGTCCGTTGGGGCCCACGAACGCGGTGACGCCCGGGTCGAGCGGGACCTCGACCCGGGCGTAGGAGCGGAAGTCGGCCAGCGACAGATGCGTGACGTGCATGGTCGTTCGCCGACCTCCCCCAGGGGTGCGGATCCCCGGCCCTGCGGCCGGTGGATCTGTGGATGCGGATGTGGATCTGTGGATTACTTCGGCTCGACGGCGTGGCCGCCGAACTGGTTGCGGAGTGCGGCGATCATCTTCATCTGCGGGGAGTCGTCCTGGCGGGAGGCGAATCGGGCGAAGAGGGAGGCGGTGATCGCGGGGAGGGGTACGGCGTTGTCGATGGCGGCCTCGACGGTCCAGCGGCCTTCGCCGGAGTCGTCGGCGTAGCCGCGGAGTTTGTCGAGGTGTTCGTCGTCGTCGAGGGCGTTGACGGCGAGGTCGAGGAGCCAGGAGCGGATGACGGTGCCTTCCTGCCAGGAGCGGAAGACCTCGCGGACGTCGGTGACGGAGTGGACCTTCTCCAGGAGTTCCCAGCCCTCGGCGTAGGCCTGCATCATGGCGTACTCGATGCCGTTGTGGACCATCTTGGAGAAGTGGCCGGCGCCGACCTTGCCGGCGTGGACGAAGCCGGAGTCGCCTTCGGGCTTGAGGGCGTCGAAGACGGGCTGGACGCGGGCGACGTTCTCGGCGTCGCCGCCGACCATGAGGGCGTAGCCGTTCTGCAGGCCCCAGACGCCGCCGGAGACGCCGGCGTCGACGAAGCCGATGCCCTTGGCGGCGAGTTCGTCGGCGTGCTTCTCGTCGTCGGTCCAGCGGGAGTTGCCGCCGTCGACGACGGTGCCGCCGGGTTCGAGGAGGTCGCCGAGCTGGTCGATGGTGGACTGGGTGGCGGCGCCGGCCGGGACCATCACCCACACCACGCGGGGGGCTTCGAGCGCGCCCACGAGTTCTTCGAGGCTGTGGACATCGGCGAGTTCCGGGTTGCGGTCGTATCCGATGACGGTGTGGCCTGCGCGGCGGATCCGCTCGCGCATGTTGCCGCCCATCTTGCCGAGGCCGACGAGACCGAGCTCCATCAGTTGTTCCTTAGGTTTTCGACGTGGCGTGAGGGCACTTTCGTACCTGTGTCCGAGCCTAAACCCGGACTCTCACGCACACCTGTGGGCATAGCCGCTCAGGCGTACGTCCCACCTGCGGATTCGCCCGCCGGTCCGGTCGGCCGGCGGGCTCGCACCGCTCAGCCGGACAGGCGCACCGGCATGATCAGGTACTTGTAGGCCTCGTCCGCCTCGGCGTCCACGGCGGGCTTGCCGCTCAGCAGCGCGGGCTTCGTGGAGGTCGTGAACGACAGCTGCGCGACCGGGGAGTCGATGGCGCTCAGGCCGTCGAGCAGGAAGGTCGGGTTGAAGGCGATCGAGACGTCGTCGCCCTCCAGCTGCGCGTCGACCCTCTCCACAGCCTGTGCGTCGTCGCTGGAGCCGGCCTCCAGGATCAGCACGCCCTGCTCGAAGCTCAGCCGCACCGGGGTGTTGCGCTCGGCGACCAGGGCCACGCGCTTGACGGCCTCCACGAAGGGGGCGGTCTCGATCACGGCGATCGAGTTGAACTCCGTCGGGAACAGCGAGCGGTACTTCGGGAGGTCGCCCTCCAGCAGCCGGGTCGTGGTACGGCGGCCGGCGCCCTCGAAGCCGATGAGCCCCTCGCCCGCGCCGGAGCCGGACAGGGCCAGGATCACGCTGTCGCCGCTCGTGAGGGCCTTGGCGGTGTCCAGGAGCGTCTTGGCGGGCACCAGGGCGACCGCGGACGCCTCCGGGTTCTCCGGCTTCCACAGGAACTCGCGGACCGCGAAGCGGTAGCGGTCGGTCGAGGCCAGCGTGACCGTGTCGCCCTCGATCTCGATGCGCACACCGGTGAGGACGGGCAGCGTGTCGTCGCGTCCGGCGGCGATGGCCACCTGGGCGGCGGCCGAGGCGAAGACCTCGCCCGGGACGGTGCCGGTCGCCGACGGCATCTGCGGCAGGGCCGGGTACTCCTCCACAGGCAGGGTGTGGAGGGTGAACCGGGAGGAGCCGCAGACCACGGTCGCCCGTACACCGTCTGTGGAGATCTCCACCGGGCGGTTGGGGAGGGCGCGGCAGATGTCCGCGAGCAGGCGGCCGGAGACCAGGACCGTGCCCTCTTCCTCGATCTCCGCGTCCACGGAGACCCGCGCCGAGACCTCGTAGTCGAAGCTGGAGAGGCTCAGGGCACCCTCCTCGGCCTTCAGAAGGAGGCCGGCGAGCACAGGCGCCGGTGGACGGGCCGGGAGGCTGCGAGCCGCCCAGGCCACTGCCTCCGCGAGTACGTCGCGTTCCACCCGGATCTTCACCGTTGCCGCCTCCGTCTGTTGCCGGCGCTCTCGCCCTGCTGGCCTTCGTCGTCTGACTCGGTGTCTTCGGACCCTGTGAGGGGAAGGACACCGGGGAACAGTCTGACGCACCGCACTGACAGTCGGTGCCCCTCGGGGTCAAGTCGTACCGGGCGGCAGTCGGGGCTCCGGGAGCGAGTTGTGCACAGCCCCCGCTTCGAAACGATTCCCAGGCTCTCTCTAGTTGGTCTTAGTAGTAGGGCCTGTGGATACCGTGGATAACCCTGTTTTCGCAGGTCAGACCGGATTTTTTGTCCACCGTGCCTGTGGGCGGAGGCGGTGGAAAACCGGGGGCGTCTGTGGACGGCGAAAAGTTCTGCACACTCGATGCACAGCCTCGGGCCACTTCTCCCCAGCGCCGTCCCCAGCTTTACCCCGGTTCCCCACAGCCCAACCCGGCACCTTGGTGTGACGCCTTTCACTCGACACGGTGAGGGAGCGCGTCTCGTTGCCGAACAGTGGACAGGGGTGTGGAGAAGCTGGGGTTCACTGGGGAAAACGGGCGCCGACCTGTGGGTTGTCGGTGGACAACTGCCTGCACACCCTGTGGATCATTTCCTTGTCCACAGTCTGTGGAAAGCCTTCGTCCACGAATCCACAGGCAGTTGACCTGGCTCGATGGTCCTACGGCCGCACGCCCTGTGGACACGATCGGGACAACTTCGCGGTCCCCAGGGTGTGGACGCCAGAAAGTCACCGAATCTGTGGAGGGTGGCCGTAACCCTGCTTGTATTCGAACAGACGGTGCCGAGTACATGACCTTCGCGCGGCGCCGCACGGCCGCCGGACGCGGGGGCGGAGGGCTCCGGAGCGCGTCAGGGAGCGCCGGAACGGTCCTCATGGGCACGCGCGGACGGTGCTTCCAGGGGCCTGGGCGAAGCGGAGCACGGGTGGGGAGCCGTCGGCGGGGCGTCCGGGCGGGGTCGGTCGGACGGCGGGGCAGGAGGAGCAGGGGAGGCAGGGGAAGCCGAGGGGCCGAGGCGCGCTGAGCGGCGATGAGGGGCGCTGAGGGCGGTGCCGCGTGGGCCGGCCGATGAGGATGCCGCGGAGGGGGACGACGCACGGAGCGGGACGAAGGGGGACGGGAAACAGAGGGCGCCCGCGGGAACCTGTCCCGGGGCGCCGTGGGCGGGCGGCGTACCGCCGCGTCCGTCAGCCGTTCTTGATGCGGTTGGTGAGCTCGGTGACCTGGTTGTAGATCGAGCGGCGCTCGGCCATCAGCGCGCGGATCTTGCGGTCGGCGTGCATGACGGTCGTGTGGTCGCGGCCGCCGAACTGCGCACCGATCTTCGGCAGCGACAGATCCGTCAGCTCGCGGCACAGGTACATGGCGATCTGGCGCGCCGTCACCAGGACGCGGCTGCGCGAGGACCCGCACAGGTCGTCCACCGTGAGCCCGAAGTAGTCGGCGGTCGCCGCCATGATCGCGGTCGCGGTGATCTCCGGGGCCGAGTCCTCGCCGCCCGGGATGAGGTCCTTCAGGACGATCTCCGTCAGACCGAGGTCCACGGGCTGCCGGTTGAGCGACGCGAACGCCGTCACCCGGATCAGCGCGCCCTCCAGTTCGCGGATGTTGCGCGAGATCCGCGAGGCGATGAACTCCAGGACCTCCGGCGGGGCGTTGAGCTGCTCCTGCACCGCCTTCTTGCGGAGGATCGCGATCCGGGTCTCCAGCTCGGGCGGCTGGACGTCCGTGATCAGGCCCCACTCGAAACGGTTGCGCAGCCGGTCCTCCAGCGTCACCAGCTGCTTGGGCGGCCGGTCGCTGGAGAGCACGATCTGCTTGTTCGCGTTGTGGAGGGTGTTGAAGGTGTGGAAGAACTCCTCCTGCGTCGACTCCTTGTCCGCGAGGAACTGGATGTCGTCGACCAGCAGGATGTCCATCTCGCGGTAGCGCTTGCGGAAGCTGTCGCCCTTGCCGTCGCGGATGGAGTTGATGAACTCGTTGGTGAACTCCTCGGAACTCACGTACCGCACCCGGGTGCCCGGGTAGAGGCTGCGGGCGTAGTGCCCGATCGCGTGCAGCAGGTGCGTCTTGCCGAGGCCCGACTCCCCGTAGATGAAGAGGGGGTTGTACGCCTTCGCCGGCGCCTCGGCGACGGCGACCGCGGCGGCGTGCGCGAAGCGGTTCGAGGCGCCGATCACGAAGGTGTCGAAGAGGTACTTCGGGTTGAGGCGCGCGGTGGGCTCACCCGGGCCGGAGGCCGGCGCGGGCTTGGCGGCCAGGGGGCCGGGGGCGCCGCTGGAACTCGGCAGCGCGGGGCCGCCGCGGTGCAGCGGGCCGCCGCCCGAGGACGGGTCCTGGAGGTCGCGGCGGTCGGGACGCTGGTCGTAGTCGGAGCGCGGCTGGTCGTAGTCCTGGCGCTGCTGCTCGTAGGGCGGGCGCTCCATCGACTGCGGTCGGTAGTCCTGCGACGGCGAGGCGTACGGGTCGCGCTCGGGGAAACCGAGGCGCTGCTGCTGCCAGCCGTAGTCGTCCTGCCCGTGCCGGGGCCAGGCGCCGGGTTCCGGACGCTGGTAGTCCGGGTACGCGGGGCGGGCGGTCGGCAGCTGGTCGCCGGGAGCGCCGGGAAGCTGGTCGCCGCGGCCTCCTCGGTGATCGCCCCGGTGGTCGCCGCGGTGGTCCTCACGGCGGTCGTCACGCCGCTCTTCCCGCCGGTCGTCGGCGCGGTGGCGTCCGTATCCCTCGTAACCGTCGCGGCGCGGGGGCTCGTACACGGTGCGGTCCTCGCGGCGCGGCTCGTAGCCGTTGTGGTCGTCACGGCCCTGGGTGTCGTAGCCCGAGCGCTCGTCGCGGGCCTGACCGCCGAAGGAATTGCGGTCCTCGCCGCCCTGGCCGTCGTATGTGTCACGGCCCTGGCCCTGCGAGGCCTCGGGCTCCTCGTACCGGGGCGGGACGGGAGGCGGCGGGGGCTCGCCGGCCGAGTCGTCGACGGTGATCGCGATACGGATCGGCCGCCCGCACTCGCGGCTCAGCGTCTCGCTGACGATCGGCGCGAGGCGTCCTTCCAGGACGCCCTTCGCGAACTCGTTCGGAACGGCGAGCAGCGCCGTGTCCGCGACCAGGGCCAGGGGCTGGCACCGCTTGATCCAGTGCTCGTCCTTCACCTCGACACCCTGACCGCGGCCCTCACCGAGGAGTTGTTCGAGTACTCGTGGCCACACTGCGGCAAGATCGGCAGGTACGTCAGCCACAGGGCACGCTCTCTCACGGGTCCCACGAACGTGTGGTTCTGGGAACAGGTTGGGAAGTCAGTCGGGTGGGACGGGGAACAAAACCGCTGGGGCGGGGGGAAGGGAACGAATCGGAGTTCAGCCACGGTAGTCAGGGCGACCGCTGTGGTTCAAGTTGTTGTCCCCAGCCTGTGGACAGTGTCTCTCGCCAGGTGCTGGTTTGACCGAATGGCGGAGCCGCGCGTACCGTAACCAGGTCGAGTTGTCGATGGCTGCTGCCGCCTGCCTCCGATGGGCACAGATCGCGAAAAGTGATCGGGAAGCGGTGCACTCGGGCGTAATGCGAGCTACTCGTGGGCGCACGGTGACAGCCAGGACGGCACCCCGCCACCACCGATTCTTTCTGGAGCCCCCGAGTGAGCAAGCGCACCTTCCAGCCGAACAACCGTCGTCGCGCCAAGACCCACGGCTTCCGCCTGCGGATGCGCACCCGTGCCGGCCGCGCGATTCTCGCGAACCGCCGTGGCAAGGGTCGCGCGAGCCTGTCCGCCTGATCATTTACAGGTCATGACGTGCTGCCTTCCGAGCATCGGCTGAGGCGGCGCGAGGACTTCGCGACCGCGGTACGCCGAGGACGCCGGGCCGGACGCCCGCTCCTCGTCGTCCACCTTCGTAGCGGTGCAACGGACCCGCACGCGCCTGGGGAGAGCGCTCCCCCGACGCGTGCGGGTTTCGTCGTGAGCAAAGCCGTGGGTGGAGCCGTCATACGCAACGTGGTGAAGCGCAGACTCCGCCATCTCATGCGTGACCGGATCGGCCTGCTGGCCCCCGGTAGCCTGGTAGTCGTACGAGCGTTGCCCGGTGCGGGCGACGCCGACCATGAACAGCTGGCCCAAGACCTGGATGCCGCTCTTCAGCGGCTGCTGGGAGGGGGCGCGCGATGAAGTACCCGCTGCTGGCTCTCATAAAGCTGTACCAGTGGACGATCAGCCCGCTGCTCGGGCCGGTGTGCAAGTACTACCCGTCGTGCTCCCACTACGGCTACCAGGCCATCGACCGGCACGGTGCGATCAAGGGAACGGCACTCACCGCCTGGCGCATCCTCCGGTGCAATCCGTGGTCACCGGGCGGCGTGGACCATGTCCCGCCGCGCAAGCGTCCGCGGTGGCACGAGATGGTGCGCAACGCCTGGCGCGCACGCAAGGGCGGGACCTCCGCCGCCGAACCGGCCACCGGGGAGACCACTGCCCCGGGCCCGGCCGCCGAGACCCCGTCCCATGCTCAAGGAGCCTGATTAGTGGACACGATTGCCGGTTTTTTCAGCTTCATCACGACACCCGTTTCCTGGGTCATCGTCCAGTTCCACGCCGTGTACGGGAAGATCTTCGGTCCTGATACGGGCTGGGCCTGGGGCCTGTCGATCGTGTCCCTGGTGATCCTGATCCGTATCTGCCTGATCCCGCTCTTCGTGAAGCAGATCAAGGCCACTCGGGCCATGCAGACCCTGCAGCCCGAGATGAAGAAGATCCAGGAGCGCTACAAGAACGACAAGCAGCGCCAGTCCGAAGAGATGATGAAGCTGTACAAAGAGTCGGGTACCAACCCGCTCTCCTCGTGCCTTCCCATCCTGGCGCAGTCGCCGTTCTTCTTCGCCCTGTACCACGTGCTCAACGGCATCGCGACGGGCAAGACGATCGGCGTCATCGACGATCAGCTGCTCGCCAGCGCCCGTAAGGCGCACATCTTCGGCGCTCCGCTCGCCTCCAAGTTCACGGACAGCGCCGACAAGGTCGGCCAGCTCAGCGCGCAGATCACGGATGTCCGCGTCGTCACCGCGATCATGATCGTGCTGATGTCGGGATCGCAGTTCTACACCCAGCGTCAGCTGATGACGAAGAACGTCGACACCACGGTGAAGACGCCCTTCATGCAGCAGCAGAAGATGCTGATGTACGTCTTCCCGGTCATGTTCGCCGTCTTCGGCATCAACTTCCCGGTCGGTGTCCTCGTGTACTGGCTCACCACCAACGTGTGGACCATGGGTCAGCAGATGTACGTCATCCGCAACAACCCGACCCCGGGCAGCAAGGCCCAGGCCGCCTACCTGGAGCGCCTGCAGAAACACGTCACGCACCACGGCAAGGCCCGCAACCGGCGCGAGAAGACGATCATCAAGACGATCGTCGGCAAGGGCCGCGACCGCAACGAGTTCGAGCGCAGGTTCATCAACGGCCTGACCAAGGCGGGCCTCGTCGCCCAGCCCGACGGCGTCGTGGTGAAGGGCGACAGCACGACGGTCGTCGAGACCGAGGACGGCACCACGGTCACCACCGGCGGTGCTCCCAAGCGTCAGCAGCCGAAGCGCCAGTCCAAGTCGCAGCGCCAGTCGGGAGCGGCGGCCGGTACGGCCAGGACGGCGGCGGACGAGTCCGAGCCGAAGACCTCGCTGACCAAGTCCGACCAGCCGCAGGACGCCAAGGCCACCCCCAAGCCGGCGGGCGGCGGCAGCAAGCCGGGCAACGGAACCCGCAGCAAAGCCCAGTCCGGACAGCGCAAGGGTCCGCAGCGGCCCAAGTCCCCGTCCAAGAAGTAAGAAGGAGTCCATCCCGTGACGGAAGGCACCACCTCCGCCGCCACCGAGGGCGACACCCTGACCCGCCTGGAGCAGGAAGGCGAGATCGCGGCGGACTACCTCGAGGGTCTGCTGGACATCGCCGACCTCGACGGCGACATCGACATGGACGTCGAGGCGGACCGCGCCGCTGTCTCGATCATCAGCGACGTCGCCGGCCGCGATCTGCAGAAGCTCGTCGGCCGTGACGGCGAGGTGCTCGAGGCCCTCCAGGAGCTCACGCGCCTGGCCGTGCACCGGGAGACCGGGGACCGCAGCCGGCTGATGCTGGACATCGCGGGCTACCGGGCCAAGAAGCGCGAGGAGCTCTCCGAGCTCGGCGCCAAGGCCGCGGCCGAGGTCAAGAGCTCCGGCGAGCCCGTGAAGATGAAGCCTATGACGCCTTTCGAGCGCAAGGTGGTCCACGACGCGGTGAAGGCCGCGGGTCTGCGCAGCGAGTCCGAGGGCGAGGAGCCGGAGCGCTTCGTCGTCGTGCTCCCCGCCTGATCGACAGGTATGTTCCCCGGCCCCGTCTGTTGAGCAGGCGGGGCCGAACTTTGTCAGCCCGATGGTTCTGGTGATCAGCGCTCAAGGCGCTTATGCGGTACGGAAGGACGGTCCCCCGTGACGGAGGCAGCGGAGCTTCCTCCCGCGCCCGAGCAGGCGCGTGAGGTATTCGGTGATCGCTTCGCGGACGCGGTCCGGTACGCGGAGCTCCTGGCGGAGGCCGGAGTGCAGCGGGGCCTGATCGGCCCGCGTGAAGTGCCCCGGCTGTGGGAGCGGCACCTGCTGAACTGCGCGGTGCTCTCCGAGGTCGTACCCGAGGGCGTGACGGTGTGCGATGTCGGCTCGGGCGCCGGACTGCCCGGCATTCCGCTGGCGCTCGTCCGTGAGGACATCAAGATCACGCTCCTTGAGCCGCTGCTGCGCCGGACGAACTTCCTCACCGAGGTCGTGGAGCTGCTCGGGCTCGACCATGTGACGGTCGTCCGTGGGCGGGCGGAGGAGGTCATGGGCAAGCTGCCTCCCGTACACGTCGTGACGGCGCGTGCCGTGGCACCCCTGGACCGCCTGGCCACCTGGGGGATTCCGCTGCTCCGCCCGTACGGGGAGATGCTCGCGCTCAAGGGCGACACCGCGGAAGAGGAGCTGAAGAGCGCCGCGACGGCACTCAGTAAGCTCGGAGCCGCGAAGACCTCTGTCCTCCACGTGGGTGAGGGAGTGGTCGATCCCCTCTCCACCGTGGTGCGCGTCGAGGTCGGGGAGAGCCCGGGCGGTGTGCGCTTCGCGGCCAAACGGGCGAAGGCGGCGCGGACCGGGCGGACACGGCGCCGACGCTGATCACGATGCTGGTCGGCCTGGACTCCCGGCTCCGTCATCCGGAGCTGGGAGTCTCTGTCACCGCGGTTGATCCGGCCTGAGCTGATCCGTCCTGACGATCAGCCGTACTCCACACAAGCTGCCCCACCATGTCACTCGGAGTGTCGCGCCGTCGCGGCCGGTGCGTCCTTGCATCGTGTTTCACGTGAAACGTCGCTCACTGTTGCACGGCATCATCAGTCGGGGCCGGGCCGCGGCCGAACCCCGCGACCGGCAGCCTCTCGGTTCACTCCGAGAGGGTGGAGAGGTGTCCACAGAGGTGGATTTCTCCACAGAAGAACGGGCCTCGCTGGTTCACGACCCCGAAGGCATGGGAGGCTCTGTTCATTGCGAGCCTGAAGTCGAGGAGAGTGAATCCTTGCGGTCCGACGCCAACATCGCGGGACCGATGACCGATCCGGTCCCCGGCCCCCGTACCGAATCGATGGGGGCGGATGTTTCACGTGAAACACCGCCTCCGATGGACGACACTCCCATCGGTCGTGCTGCCCAATTGGCGGTGGAGGCGCTTGGCCGCGCCGGCGAGGGCCTGCCCCGGCCCGAGCAGACCCGCGTCATTGTGGTCGCCAACCAGAAGGGCGGGGTGGGCAAGACCACCACGACGGTCAATCTCGCCGCCTCGCTGGCCCTGCACGGCGGTCGGGTCCTCGTGATCGACCTCGACCCTCAGGGCAATGCCTCCACCGCGCTGGGTATCGATCACCACGCCGAGGTTCCCTCCATCTACGACGTGCTGATCGACAGCAGACCGCTCTCCGAGGTGGTTCAGCCGGTGCCGGATGTGGAGGGACTCTTCTGCGCGCCCGCCACGATCGATCTCGCCGGTGCGGAGATCGAGCTGGTCTCCCTGGTGGCACGTGAGAGCCGGCTGGAACGCGCGATCCAGGCCTATGAGCAGCCGCTGGACTACGTCCTCATCGACTGCCCGCCCTCACTCGGTCTCCTGACGGTCAACGCCCTGGTCGCGGGTGCAGAGGTCCTCATCCCGATCCAGTGCGAGTACTACGCGTTGGAAGGACTGGGGCAGCTCCTGCGCAACGTCGACCTGGTACGAGGGCACCTCAACCCCAACCTTCATGTCTCGACGATCCTCCTCACCATGTACGACGGCCGGACCCGGCTGGCGTCGCAGGTCGCGGAAGAGGTGCGCAGTCACTTCGGTGAGGAGGTGCTGCGGACGAGCATTCCTCGCTCGGTCCGTATCTCCGAGGCCCCCAGTTACGGTCAGACGGTGCTGACCTACGATCCAGGGTCAAGCGGTGCTCTCTCGTACCTTGAGGCGGCACGAGAAATCGCCCTCCGAGGAGTTGGTGTGGCGTACGACCCGCAGAACGCCCACGTGGGCGGACAGAACAGTCAGAACCTTGTGGAGGGGATCCAGTGAGCGAGCGACGACGAGGGCTGGGGCGGGGCCTCGGCGCACTGATCCCCGCGGCTCCGACAGGGGAGAAGGCGGTTCCCTCACCGGCGGGTGGACTCTCCACCTCGTCGGCGGGCACCCCCCTGCTGACCGCGGAGCGTGGCGTGGCGGCGGCGAAGGTGGCCACTCTGCCGCCCGTGTCCCAGGAGACCGAGGACTTCTCGACCGGCGGAAGCCAGGAGACGCCCGCTCCACCGGTAGGTGCCCACTTCGCCGAGCTGCCGCTCGACTTCATCACGCCCAACCCGCGCCAGCCCCGCGAGGTCTTCGACGAGGACGCTCTGTCCGAGCTCGTCACCTCCATCAAGGAGGTCGGGCTCCTCCAGCCCGTCGTCGTGCGTCAGGTGGGGCCGACGCGCTACGAGCTCATCATGGGTGAGCGACGCTTCCGGGCCTGCCGCGAGGCCGGGCTCGACGCCATCCCGGCGATCGTGCGCGCCACGGATGACGAGAAGCTCCTTCTGGACGCGCTGCTGGAGAACCTGCACCGCGCCCAGCTGAACCCGCTGGAGGAGGCCGCGGCCTACGACCAGCTGCTGCAGGACTTCAACTGCACCCACGACCAGCTGGCGGACCGGATCGGGCGGTCGCGCCCGCAGGTCTCCAACACGCTGCGGCTGCTGAAGCTCTCGCCGGCGGTCCAGCGCCGTGTCGCCGCAGGAGTTCTCTCCGCCGGGCACGCCCGGGCTCTCCTCTCCGTCGCCGACTCGGAGGAGCAGGACCGGCTGGCCCATCGCATCGTGGCCGAGGGGCTGTCGGTGCGGGCCGTCGAGGAGATCGTCACGCTGATGGGATCCCGTCCGCAGACCTCTCAGCGGTCCAAGGGTCCCCGGGCAGGTGCCCGCCTCTCCCCGGCGCTCAGTGACCTCGCCACGCGCCTCTCGGACCGCTTCGAGACGCGGGTGAAGGTCGACCTGGGGCAGAAGAAGGGGAAGATCACCGTCGAGTTCGCGTCGATGGACGACCTGGAGCGGATCCTCGGCTCTCTGGCCCCCGGCGAAGGGCCCGTCCTGCAGAGGAGTCTCCTGGACGGCGACTCGGAGGACGACACCGAGGAGTGAGCATCCCGGGCCGGGAGATCACGGATCGACCGAGCACGAGAGCGGGCCATGTCCGGTGTGTACCGGAACACGGCCCGCTCTTTGCTTTCTGGCGGTATCGATGGAATCGCATCGTGGATACGATGCGATCGGGTACGGCGCATTCACCTGGGGCACCTTCATCGGGGAGGCGGGGGCCATGAACGGCGTGAGCCGTACCGGACTGGTGACCGCGGGTCTGAGTCTGGGGGCGGTCGGCGGGTTCGTCGGGAGCCTGCTCAGGGAGCGAAGCGCTCTGACTGCCGTCCGCGGCGCCGCGGACGAAGGAAGCGAGGAACATCCTTCATGGGCCGTCGGCTCGTACCGCTCACGCTGGACAACCTTCCGGATCTTCCCCAGCGCTGTCGGGCGTGCGTCTTCTGGGAGCTGGACCCGGTCAGCGGGGAAGCCGCGGTAAAGGCGGGAAGGTCCGAGCTGGAGAAGGAGTCGTGGATCTCCGCCGTCCTGCTGGAATGGGGATCCTGCGGTCGCGTGGTCTATGTGGACGACGTGCCGGTCGGCTTCGTGCTGTACGCACCTCCGGCGTATGTCCCCCGCGCCACCGCCTTTCCCACGAGTCCGGTGTCACCGGACGCCGTCCAGCTGATGACGGCCTTCATCCTGCCGGGCTACCAGGGCCAGGGACTGGGCCGGGTGATGGTCCAGACGGTCGCCAAGGATCTCCTGCGCCGGGGCTTCAAGGCGATCGAGGCTTTCGGGGACGCACGCTGGAAGGAGCCCGCCTGTGTGCTTCCGGCGGACCATCTCCTGGCGGTGGGTTTCAAGACGGTGCGGCCCCACCCCGCGTACCCGCGTCTGAGGCTGGAGCTGCGGACGACGCTCTCCTGGAAGGAAGACATGGAGATGGCGCTGGACCGTCTGCTCGGGGTGGTACAGAAGGAACCGGCGCTCCGTCCGCTGTAGTCGGCGTCGCTGCGGGTGGCGGCCACTGGACGTCAGGTCCTGGAGCCAGGAACGTCGAGCTGGACGACATGCATGAAGGGGCCGGCCCATCTGGGCCGGCCCCTCCATGTTTCACGTGAAACACGCGCCGCTGGTGCGCGTCTGGTCGTCGATCACTCGGCGATGAAGTCCTCGAGGTCCCGCACGATCGCGGCCTTCGGCTTGGCACCGACGATGGTCTTGGCGACCTCGCCACCCTGGTAGACGTTCAGGGTCGGGATGGACATGACGCCGTACTTGGCGGCCGTACCCGGGTTCTCGTCGATGTTGAGCTTGACGATCTCGATCTTGTCGCCGTACTCGGCGGCGATCGCCTCGAGGGACGGCGCGATCTGGCGGCAGGGACCGCACCAGGCGGCCCAGAAGTCCACCAGGACGGGCTTGTCGCTCTTGAGGACGTCCTGCTCGAAGGAATCGTCGGTCACGTTCTTGAGGGTGCCGGCCACGGCGGGCTCCTTAACTCGTTGGTGCGGTGGGGCGGACGGGATCAGACGGTGGCAGCCGCGGCGGTCTCGCTGTCCGCGAGGGCAGCGAGGTAGCGCTCGGCGTCGAGGGCGGCGGAGCAGCCGGTGCCGGCCGCGGTGATGGCCTGGCGGTAGGTGTGGTCGACGACGTCACCGGCGCCGAAGACACCGGTCAGGTTCGTGCGGGTCGAGGGAGCCTCGACCTTCAGGTAGCCCTCGTCGTCCAGGTTCAGCTGGCCCTTGAAGAGCTCGGTGCGCGGGTCGTGGCCGATGGCGATGAACAGACCGGTCACCGCCAGGTCGGAGATCTCGCCCGTCTTCAGGTTGCGCAGCTTGAGGCCGGAGAGCTTGGGGTCACCCTCGATCTCGGCGACCTCGCTGTCCCAGACGAACTTGATCTTCGGGTCGGCGAAGGCGCGCTCCTGCATGGCCTTGGAGGCACGCAGGCTGTCACGGCGGTGGACGATCGTCACGGACTTGGCGAAGCGGGAGAGGAAGGTCGCCTCTTCCATCGCGGTGTCACCGCCGCCGATCACGGCGATGTCCTGGTCCTTGAAGAAGAACCCGTCACAGGTGGCACACCAGGAGACGCCGCGTCCGGAGAGGGCGTCCTCCCTGGGCAGGCCCAGCTTGCGGTGCTGCGAGCCCGTGGTGACGATGACGGCCTTGGCGCGGTGCACCGTACCGGCGGTGTCCGTGACGGTCTTGATCTCGCCGGACAGGTCGACGGCGACGATGTCGTCCGGGACCAGCTCGGCACCGAAGCGCTCGGCCTGGGCGCGCATGTTGTCCATGAGCTCGGGGCCCATGATGCCGTCCTGGAAGCCGGGGAAGTTCTCCACCTCGGTGGTGTTCATCAGCGCGCCACCGGCGGTGACGGCGCCCTCGAAGACCAGCGGCTTCAGCGACGCGCGCGCGGTGTAGAGCGCTGCCGTGTAGCCGGCAGGCCCGGACCCGATGATGATCACGTTACGGACGTCGCTCACGGCTTCATTCCTCGTCTCTGGAGACTGCACGTACTGCCGGTGGGAGCCTCTCTCAGAACTCTCACCCCACCCAACGGATCCTAAGGGGCGTGCATTCCCGCTGTGTCCGGGCACACGGAGATGGGACACAGCACAGAGATCCCGTGGCATTCCTGGGGAGGGAGCGATCCCCTGAGCACGACCTCAGGAGCGTGCGTACGAGTGGGTCAGCAGGAGCTTGCCGGGTGATGGTCCCCCCGGTTTCTCGCAGGCCGCGTCCACGAGGTACGCCGTCACCTTGGCGCTGTCCGAGGTGTCCGGCAGCACGACGAGATAGACGCTCGTTCCCTTGTACGTGCCCTTCTCCGCGGCGAGGACGGCTCCGGTGCTGCCCGTCCCCTGCTGGATGCAGTCGGGGATCTTCACGGCGGGTGTGATCAGGGTGTCCACCCCGGCCGACTCGTTGTCCGCGCCATTGGACTCCACCCCCCACGGATGGTTCGAGCCGCCGGAGCGTTCGCCGCCGTTCTTCTTCTGGTTCTTGGCGAGAAGATCGGTGACCCGGGTTCCCAGGGTTCCCTCGGAATAGGTGTCCTTCGGCCCCTGCCGCTGGGCCGTCTGGTGGCTCCCGCCGGAGCTGTCGTCGCCCATCGTCTGGAAGAAGATCGCACCCAGTCCCAGAGCGGCGGCGGTGACCGCCGTGCCGAGAAGGGCCGCCTTGCGGCGGCTCGGGCGGCCTCGGCGTGATCGGCCCGGTCCGGTGGCCGCGTGGGAGTGTCCCGAGGGACGGCTCACGGGCGAGGGCGAACCAGGGGTGGTCTGCGGGTCGGAGACTCCGGTGACCGGTGTTTCAGGTGCATCGGTGACCGATGTTTCACGTGAAACATCGTGACTCGGTTCGTCGGCCCGGGGCGCGTGTCGTGGTGTCGTGCCGCCCGGCGGGGCCTCCGCGGCCAGTGCGGCATCGATGCGGCCGGCTACGTCGTCGGGCATGCGGGTCGGCCCCGGCAGGGTGCCGAGCAGGCCGCGGATCTCCTCCAGGGAGTCGCGGACCTCGGCGCAGAGCGCACAGCCGTCCAGATGCTGCCGCACCTCAGCGGCACGGGAGGGCGAGAGCACGCCTTCGGTGAGCTCGGAGATCTCCGCGACATCCGGGTGCCCAGCCGTCTCCGTCGTGGATGTCACGCGCGCCCACCTCCGCCCTTCACCGCAGCTGAATCGCTTGGCCCTGCGTCCTGGGGACCCGCCTCGTGCGGACCCGCTGCCGGTGGGACGGATGCCCCCTGAGTCCGGTTCCTTCCGTCCTCGGAATGGTTGCCGTGCCCGCCGTCGCTGCCGCTTCTGCCCCTCGCCGCGCTTCCGTTCCCGGAACGGAGATGGGTCAGGAGGGGGAGAAGCCTGGCTCTGCCCCGGGCGCAGCGGCTCTTCACGGTACCGACGGGGATGCCGAGGATGACCGCTGCCTCGGCCACGGGGTAGGCCTGCATGTCCACGAGGACGAGCGCCGCGCGCTGGTCGGCCGGGAGTGTGCCCAGGGCTGTCACCAGTTCCCGGTGCAGGTCGTTGCGCTCCGCCGGGGCGGAGGCGGACTCGTGGGGCTCGAGGAGCTGTTCCAGCCGTTCGGTGTCGTCGACGGGGGAGGTCTTCCTGGAGGCCGCCTTGCGGGCGCGGTCCAGACAGGCGTTCACAGTGATGCGGTGCAGCCACGTCGTGACGGCCGACTGGCCACGGAAGGTGTGGGCGGCCCGGTAGGCGGAGACCAGTGCGTCCTGGACGGCGTCAGCGGCCTCCTCGCGGTCTCCCAGTGTCCGCAGGGCCACCGCCCAGAGCCGGTCGCGGTGACGCCGCACCAGCTCACCGAAGGCCTCCGGATCGCCGTCCACATGACGGGTGAGGAGGTCCTGATCGCTGGTGTCGGCGTACGCGGCTTCATCGGCCATCAGGCCCCCTCCCCCTCCGCGTGAACGTCAGCCGGTGAACTTCACGTCGGTGATGGCCTGCTTGTAGCCGGCGTTGCTGTACTGGTCACCGGACGCGTAGGGCATCGCCGTGATCCAGAGCAGTACGTACCGTGTCTTGACCTTCTTGGTGACCGTGATCTTCGCGGTCGTACCGGTGGTGGTGACGGTCCCGATCCTCGTCATCGAGTCCACGGGAGTCGACGAACCCGCCGAGTCGGTCGCGTACAGCCCGATCGTGGTGTGGTCACCGGAGTACCGGAGCCCTATGGAAGCCGCCGTGACGGTCTGCTGCGTGCCGAGGTCGTAGACGATCCCGACGCCGGGCTTGAACGCCGGATTCATGTTCGGGCCGTCCACGAAGCTCTTGCTGCGCCAGAACGTCGAGCTGTTCCCGTCGTACGTCTTGCCCACGTCGGCGGCCGCCTGGGGGGAGCCCTTGGCGACGTACTCCTGGGCGGCCTTGATGGTGACCGGCCTGACCGGCTTGGTCTTCTCGCTGTTCTTGTCGTTGCCGTCCGTCGTGCGTGTCGGCTGGGTGTCGTCGGACTTTCCGTGGTCCATCAGCGCGTCGGCGAGCTGCCAGCTGCCGAGTCCCAGGGCGGCGATGAGGAGTGCCGACACGGTCCACTTGAGGGCTTTGCCGGTACGGCTCTGCAGCGGGGGCGGCGGGGCCGAGACCGGCTGCGTGGCGTGTGACGTGGGGCGGCCGTAGCTGCCCTGCTGGTACGACGTGCGCTGGTACTCCGGGGGTGCGGTGAACGCGGGCTCCGGCGGCCGGATGCGGGGCATCTCGGCGATCGCCTTGACCAGTTCCTCCGGTGTCGTGCACGGGGACTCGTGGCGGGAGGCGGTCGCGCCGTCGTTGGCGAGCGCGCGCATGGCGAGCTCGGACAGGCCGCGGTGGACGCCGGCGCGCACCTGGTCCGGCGCGATCAGGCCGACTCCCTTGGGCAGCCCGGACAGGCCGTACGCGTCGTTCTCGTACGGCCAGCGCTGGGTGAGCGCCGCGTACAGCAGTGCGCCGATCGCCTCGGTGTCCGTGCGCTGCGGGGTGTCGGAGCTGATGCCGCGAAGGGCGGCGTTCACCGCGAGCCCGCGGATGCGCCACTGGCCGGTCGACGTGCGCAGCACGGCGCTCGGGGTCAGCCGCAGATGCGCGAGGCCCTCCCGGTGTGCGGCCGCCATGGCCTGGGAGACCTGGGTGACCATCTGGTAGGCCTCGTGGACCTCCAGCGGGCCCACGGCCAGGAGGGCCGTCAGCTCCGTGGCGTCCGGCAGCCATTCGTGGACGACGTAGACGAGATCGTTCTCCTCGACGGCGTCCAGGACCTGGACGAAGCGGGGATCGCCCAGCAGGGCGGAGGAACGCGCCGCGGCCAGCACGGAGCGGGCCCGCGGATGGTCGGCGGGCAGCAGATGCACGCCGACGGCGCGACGCAGCTTCTCGTCCACCGCACGCCAACTGCTGAAGCCGTCCAGACGGGTGACGCACTCCTCGAGGCGATACCTTCTGGCCAGCTTGTGGCCGCTGTGCAGTTCCGGCGCCGAGACCTTCCCAGGACCCTCGGTCCCGCCGCTCCCCTGTGCCTCTTCGCTGTCCGTGTCCCGCTCCTGGTCCTGGGCCACCCCGTCGGACGTGGACTGGCCCGCCTTGGCGGTCAGCGGCTCATCGCCACTGTTGTCTGCCACGTCGACGGCAGCCGTGCTCCGTTCCGCCACCGTCGTTCCCGCCTCCCCATTCATTGCGCGCTGTCCGACGCAGAAACCAATTGTGCCCACAGTCCGGCGCTATGCACGACACACGGCGACGGGCGATGGTTGTGCGCGTACCCCCGCCTCAGCGCCCCAGGCGCCCGCGGACCATTCCGACCATCGAGTTGAGTTCTTCGATGCGCATCTTCCGCGCGGCGACGTAGAAGACGCCGAACAGGACGACGCTGCCGCCGAGCAGGGCGGCGAACGAGCCGCCGACCCCCTGTCCCAGCGTCTGCGCGATGCCGTAGCAGGCGGCACCGCTCAGCAGTGCCGCCGGGACCGAGGCGATACCGAGCCTGGCGTAGGTACGCAGGACACGGGCTCCGTCCAGGTCGCCGCCCAGCCTCGTGCGCAGCCTGCTCCAGGCGACCCCGACGCCGATCGCGTAGGCGAGGCCGTAGGAGGCGGCCATGCCGACGACGGCCCAGCGGGCGGGGAGCACGAAGTAGCACACGGCGGAGGCGACGGCGTTGAAGACCGCCACGATCACCGTGTTGTAGAAGGGGGTCCGGGTGTCCTCGTACGCGTAGAACGCACGGAGCACGACGTACTGCACGGAGAACGGGATGAGGCCGAGACCGAAGGCCATCAGCATGTAACCCATGTTGGTGGCCGGCGCGATGCCGGAGGACCCGAAGATCAGGGTGCACATCGGGATGCCGAGGGAGAGGAAGCCGAAGGCGATCGGCACGATCGCGACGGCCGTCGTCCGCAGTCCCTGCGAGATGTCGTCGCGGACCGCGCCGCTGTCGCCCTCGTGCGCCGACCGGGAGATGCGCGGCAGCAGGGCGGCCATCAGGGAGACGGTGATGATCGCCTGCGGGAGACCCCAGATCAGCTGGGCGTTGGCGTAGGCGGCGAAGCCGGTTCCCTTGACGGAGTGCTCGCCCGCGGCGGTGGACAGCTGGGTGACGACCATCGCGCCCGCCTGGTTGGCGAGGACGAAGAGCACGGTCCACTTGGCGAGCATCGCTGCCTTGCCGAGCCCGTGGCCCCTCCAGTCGAAGCGCAGCCGCAGCCTGAACCCGGTCTCCCGGAGATACGGGATCATCGCGAGGGCCTGGACGACGAGACCGAGGAGCACACCGACGCCGAGGAGCCGCTGTCCCTCCGGCGGGATGTTCTGGACGGACATGTCGGAGTCCGCCGCGGTGCCGTACACCCAGATGAACAGGCCGAGCGTCACGATGATGACGATGTTGTTCAGGACCGGGGTCCACATCATCGCGCCGAACTTCCCGCGGGCGTTGAGGACCTGGCCCATCACCACGTGGATGCCCATGAAGAAGATCGAGGGCAGGAAGTAGCGGGTGAAGGTGACGGCCACCTCGTTGGCGGCGGGGTTGCTGGCGACGGGATTCGACAGCATGCGGACAAGAAGGGGCGCGGCGAGCATCGCGAGCGCGGTCAGCAGACCGAGCGCCACCATGACGAGGGTCAGCAGCCGGTTGGCGAAGGCCTCGCCGCCGTCCTCGTCGTCCTTCATGGCGCGCACCAGCTGCGGCACGAAGACGGAGTTGAGTCCGCCGCCCACGGTCAGGATGTAGATCATGGTGGGCAGCTGGTAGGCGACCTGGAAGGAGTCACCGAGGAAGCCGAGACCCAGCGCGGAGACGATCAGCGCGGAGCGGATGAAGCCGGTGAGCCGGGACACCAGGGTGCCGGCCGCCATGACGGCGCTCGACTTCATCAGACCCGAGGCACGTCCGCCCTTCTTCGGGGCGGCCGCGGGGGTGGGCTTCGCCGTGGGCGTGAGCTGCATCGTCTGCTCGGCCATCGGGCCGGGCGGAGGCGCCCCGGGGCCCTGACGCGGGGCGGGCGCCGGAGTGGCGGGGCCGTCCGGGAACGGGCGGGCGCCCCCTTGCCGCTGGTCGCGGAAGAGGTGGGCGAAGGCGTCGGTCTCGGGCTGCTGGTCGGCCGCCTGGGTGACGAGGTCGTCGACACCGACGAACTGGGTCGTGCGCGCGTCCTCGCCGTACGGAAGGTGCCGGCTGGGGCCCGCCGGCTCCGGCGGGGGCGTCTGGGCCCACACGCGGGGGTCGGGGGCGTGCTGCGCGGTGGGCGGCTGGGCGTAGAGCTGCTGCTGCGGAGGGAACGTCCCGGCCGGCGGCGGGGGGTGCGCGGCACGGTCGTAGAGCGCCTCCGTCACCGGGTCCTGGGCGGCGAGATCCTGCCTGCCGTAGGGGTCCTGGTCGTAGGCGTCCTGGAAGTACATGTCCGGGTAGTGCCCCTGCGGGGCCTGACCGGGCTCGGCCGGAGGTCCCTCCGGGTAGCCCTCGGGGTAGCCGGAGTTCCCCGCGCCCTGCCGGGGGCGGCCCTCGGGCTGCCCCGAGCTGCCCGCGCCCTGACCGCGGTCACCGTCGTACGGCGCGTTCATGGTTACCCCACCTCATCGTCCCCGGGCCCACCGGCCACGACATCGCTCAACGGTCCACTCTCTCACCCGTGCCGGACGGGTCGGTGCTTTCCGGTGCGGTGTCCGGGGCGGGGTCACTCGGCTGCTCCGGGGTGTCTGCCCCGGGCCGCGCCGTGGATTCCCCGTCGGGACCGTCCTTGGAGCGCTCGGCGTTCTCAACAGTGTCTACGGTGCCTGCGGCGGCCTTGTTCACGCCGTTCCCGGCTTCCGTCCCGGCCTCATCCGTGGGCCCGGCGTCGGCCGGGTCCACGGTGTCCGGGGTGTCTGTGGTGTCTGTGGTGTCTGGAGTGTTCCCCTGCTCCTCCTCGGCCTGCCGGGCCGCCGCGCGCTTGCGCTGCGTGTACATCCGGAAGCCCGCGAGTACGAGGAGCAGCACGCCGCCGCCGATGACCAGCATGACGGTGGGGGTGATCTCGGTGACCTTCACCTCGAAGGGCACCGCGGAACCGTACGTCTGGCCGTCCTCCGTGTACAGCTGCGCGACCACCTCCACGGGACCGTTGGCCTTGGCCGAGGTGGTGAACTTCACCGACTGGCTGTGCTCGCCCGCGACCTGGATCTGCCGCTCGGTGTAGGCGTCATTGCCGATCTTGAGGCGGGTCGGGTGCCTCGAGGTGAGGCGCAGCACCAGGTGGTGGACGCCCTGCACGAGGTTGTTCTGCACCGTCACGGGGATCGTGGCACTGCGGCCCGAGAGCTTCGCGTCGGACTTGTCGATCAGCCGGACGAGACCGGTGAGGTCTTTGAGATACGACTTCACGCCTTCCCGGAAAGCCTGTCCCTGATCGTGCCGGCCGCGCCAGGACGTCGACATCCCGCGGTCCATGGCCCGGCCGAAGGGGGTGACCACGCGGGACTTGTCGGTGAGGATGACCTCGAACTTGTCGAGGTCGGCCTGCGTGTCGTGGATCGTCTGGAAGGCCTTCGGGGGCAGCTCCTGATTGCCGAGCGCCTTCGGGTACGAGTCCCCGGAGGGGATCCTCGTCGTGGCGTCCGGGTCCGGTTTGGCCTTGGCGGCCGCGGACAGGCCCTGGGTGTCGGACCAGTTCCCGCTCTGGAGGGCCTTCACCGCCGTCGCCATGGCCTGCGCCTGGCCCGCGGTGGGCATGCGCTGCGGAGCGACGACGATGCTGCGCTGGTCGTTCGGCTCCTGCAGGTTGAGCGCGAGGGACTGGGCGAGGAACTCCTGCACGGCCAGGGTGGAGTTCTCGGCCTTCGTCATGTCGCCCTGGAACTCGGTCGACAGCCGGTAGTCCGAGACGACCGCGGTCGTGCCGCCGCCGATGGGGCGGGCCGCGCTGGGGGTGTAGGTGAGGTCGCCGGTCTCGCGGAGGCTGTCGCTGCGGGCGATCACCTTGTCCGCGCCGGCGGAGGTGGCGACCTGGACGATCGACGGGTCGATGGCGCCGTTCACCGGCCAGGCGAAGTCGGTCTCGGGCTTCACGTGCACGATGGTGTCGACCGTGTCGGAGGCGACGTTCGTGGCGTCCTTGAGATGGTTCAGGGAACCGGGGATGCCTTTGCCCTGGTGCGCCAGCGAGGCGAGGTCCGGGTCGGCGAAGGGGAGCGCGACCACTTCCTTGCCGGCGACCGTCTTCTCCAGCTTGTCGAGCCACTCCTTGGCGACGGCCTGGTTCTTGCCGGCGGTCGTGGTGTCGCCGTCCTGGATCCGGTAGGTGCCCGTCATGGCGTCGACGGAGGCCAGCAGGTCCGGGTCGAGGACCCAGGTGACGTCGAGATCACCGCCCAGTGACAGCAACCGGTCGAGGCGGCCGCCGGGGGCGATCTCCTTGGCCAGGTCGTCGTTCTGGAAGACGGGGGTCTGCCGGGCGTCCGAGCCGGTCTGGGCACTGAGGTGGACCGTCGAGATCAGCGGCCAGAGGTAGGTCGTCTTCGTCCTGGTGTCCACGCTCTCGGGCTGCCAGGGCAGGAACGTCCGCTCGATCCCGAGCACGTGCTCCCACGGTTCGGCGGAGGTCTGGCCCGAGAGGGAGACACCCAGCTGGTAGACCCCGTCGGAGCCGAGGTCGAGTTCCTTGACGGGTACCGAGATGCTGAACGGCTGCGAGGCTCCGGCGGGGAGCTGGGCGAACTTCTGGACGTACTTGCCGCCGATCTCCAGCGGGTCGAGCCCCGGCTGGAACCCGGTGCGCTCGGCGGCGTCGTCGATGGCCCCCCGTCCGGTGAGGGAGGGGCCGACCCGCAGCCCCACGTGGGCGTCGGTGACCGTCTGCTTGCCCTTGTTGGTGATCGAGCCGGAGACGGTGATCGTGTCGCCGTCCGTGGGCGCGCTGGGGGTCAGAGAGTCGAGGGAGACGTCCACGGTCCTGGAGCCGCCGGCGGCGGCCACAGCGGCCGTCTGCGCGGCGTGTGCGGCCGGGGAGACGGGCAGCTGGAGTACTCCGGCCAGAAGGGGCGCCCCGGCCAGCAGTGCGCCGGCGCGCCGCAACCACCGGTGGGCAGGTGAGGGACTGGTCCCCTGGAAGTCTGCCGCCTCGGCCACGCGCTCGCCCGTCCCTCGTCGTCGTCAGTGGTCGTCGGAATGTGCGTCCACGCATGGTAACGATGTGCGCTGAGGGGAAGTGCCGCGGAGGGCTCCACAAGATCGGGAGACTGGGCCGACTGTCCTGTATGTGTGTGTATTGAGGCCCCTATAAAGGGGACGACGCCTGTGCACGTTTTATGGAGGCGCCCCGGGGTGCCCCGGCCACGTACCCTTTTCTGTTGTGCCGAACGCCAACGAAGACAATTCCAGTGCCCTGAGTCAGGTGCAGCGACGCGCGGTGAGTGAGCTGCTGCGGGTGTCCCCTGTCGCCGACGATCTCGCCCGCCGGTTCCAGGAGGCAGGATTCTCCCTCGCTCTCGTGGGCGGCTCGGTCCGGGACGCGCTCCTCGGCCGGCTCGGCAACGACCTGGACTTCACCACCGACGCCCGCCCCGAGGACGTACTGAAGATCGTGCGCCCCTGGGCGGATGCCCTCTGGGAGGTCGGGATCGCCTTCGGCACCGTCGGCGCGCAGAAGGACGCGCTCGTGGACGGCGTACGGCAGTCCTTCCAGATCGAGATCACGACGTACCGCTCCGAGGCGTACGACCGCACCTCCCGCAAGCCCGAGGTGTCCTACGGCGACTCGATCGAGGAAGACCTCGTCCGTCGCGACTTCACGGTGAACGCGATGGCCGTCGCGCTTCCGGAGAAGACGTTCATCGACCCGCACGGTGGCCGTGACGATCTGGCCGCCCGGGTGCTGCGCACCCCGGGAACCCCCGAGCAGTCCTTCTCCGACGATCCGCTGCGGATGATGCGGGCCGCGCGGTTCGCGGCGCAGCTCGACTTCGAGGTGGCCCCGGACGTCGTCGCGGCGATGACGGACATGGCCGGACGTATCGAGATCGTCTCCGCGGAACGGGTGCGTGACGAGCTCAACAAGCTGCTTCTCTCGGCGCACCCGCGCAAGGGCCTGACCCTGCTCGTCGACACCGGTCTCTCGGCCCATGTGCTGCCGGAGCTGCCGGCCCTGCGGCTGGAGAGCGACGAGCACCACCGGCACAAGGACGTCTACGACCACAGCCTGATCGTTCTGGAACAGGCGATGGCGCTGGAGGAGAACGGCCCCGACCTGACCCTACGGCTGGCCGCGCTGCTGCATGACATCGGCAAGCCGAGGACCCGGCGTTTCGAGAAGGACGGCCGCGTCTCCTTCCACCACCACGAGATGGTGGGCGCGAAGATGACCAAGAAGCGGATGTCCGAGCTCAAGTACTCGAACGAGCTCGTGAAGGACGTCTCCCGGCTGGTCGAACTCCATCTGCGGTTCCACGGCTACGGCACCGGTGAGTGGACCGATTCCGCGGTGCGTCGCTACGTACGGGACGCGGGGCCGCTCCTGGAGCGTCTTCACAAGCTGACCCGCTCCGACTGCACCACCCGGAACAAGCGCAAGGCGACGGCGCTCTCGCGTGCGTACGACGGCCTGGAGGAGCGCATCGCGCAGCTCCAGGAACAGGAGGAGCTGGACTCGATCCGGCCTGACCTGGACGGCAACCAGATCATGGAGATCCTGGGCATCGGCCCGGGTCCGGCGATCGGCCAGGCCTACAAGTTCCTGCTGGAGCTGCGGCTGGAGAACGGCCCCACGGACCACGACACGGCCGTGGCGGCGCTCAAGGAGTGGTGGGCCGGGCAGGGCTGAGGCATGGGAAGGGGTCATGTTTCACGTGAAACATGTCCCCCGGACAAGCGGCGAAGGGATGAGGGACGGTGTTTCACGTGAAACACCGCCCCTCATCGCGTGGATACCGCTACTTGTTCTCCTTCAGGCACAGCACCACGTCGTGGCCGCCGCCCGACTGGATGTAGGAGATCGTGGCGTCCGAGACGTCCTTGCACTTGGTGTCGTCACTCGTGTTGTCGAACTTCGAGACGACCTTGTACTGGGCGTCGCCCGAGGAGCAGTCGACCGTCTTGAGGTCGGCATTGGAGTCCGTGCCGTTGTTGTGCATGCAGCTACCGACCGACGTGGTCTCCGCGTCGCTCTGGCCCAGGTACCACTTCACCCCGTACACGCCGAGGGCGATGACTATCAGGATGACGATGCGCAGAGCCTTCTTGCCGACACGCTTGCCCGGGGTCGGGGCCGGCGGAGGCACCGGGGCGCCCTGGTTCGGGAACGGCGCGTAGGGCTGCTGCGGGGGTACCCCCGGCTGGCCGGGCTGCTGCCCCATGGGAGCGGTGGGCTGCTGGGCGTACGGGTTCTGGCCGTGGGGCGGCGGAGTAGCCATTGGGGTCCCCCCTGGGACGAAGGCGCGTGGCGCGAAATAAGACCCACGTAAGTTATCGGGAGCCTCTGACAATCCAGTAGTCAGGAGAGGCTCTGTGTCATTGATGTGACACTGACAGACGCTCAAAGCGGGCCATAGAAGCACCAATTGCCGCGTAGACCAGGGCCACGGTGATCACGAGGGAAGCCGATCGCCCGTCAGGAGGCAGTATCAAGGCGGCCACCGCGGCCGCGCCGACGAACGCGACGTTGAACAGGACGTCGTAGACCGAGAAGATCCGGCCGCGGTAGCCGTCGTCGACCGAGGACTGGACCACCGTGTCGGTGGCGATCTTCGCGCCCTGTGTGGTCAGGCCCAGGACGAAGGCGGCGGCCAGCACGGGCGGCGGCGTGAAGGGCAGGCCGAGCGCGGGTTCGAGGACCGCGGCCGTGGCGGCGCAGACGATGATCCAGCCACCGGGGCCCACCCGCCCGACCGCCCAGGGAGTCAGCACGGCCGCGGCGAAGAACCCGGCCCCCGAGATACCCACGGCGAGCCCCAGCAGGGCGAGCCCGTCGTCCGAGCCGGACGACCAGGCGTACCGGCAGAGCATCAGCATCATGACCGTCAGGGCGCCGTAGCAGAAGCGCATCAGCGTCATGGCGAGGAGGGCCCAGGCGGCCTCGCGGCGTCCCGGCTCGGCGAGATGCCGCACGCCCGCCACCAGACCGCGCGCGGTGTCGGCGACCGCGACGCGCAGTCTCGGCCGCACCCACCGCCGCTCCGGCCCGAGAAGCTCCGGCGAGATGCGCAGGGAGGCGAGCGCCGCGCACAGATAGAGGGCGGCCCCGACAAGCACGACCGCCGCGTCCGAGTCCGAGGCGGCCAGCCGCACTATGAAGGCGAGGCCGCCGCCCGCGGTCGCTGCGAGGGTCCCGGCGGTGGGCGACAGGGAGTTGGCGATCACCAGCCGGTCGGCGTCGACGACGCGCGGAAGGGCGGCCGAGAGGCCCGCCAGGACGAAGCGGTTGACCGCGGTGACGCACAGCGCGGAGACGTAGAAGAGCCAGGCGGGCACGGGGGTCAGTATCAGGACGGCGGTCACGGCGGCCAGCGAGGCCCGCAGCAGATTCCCGTACAGGAAGACCTGGCGGCGCCGCCAGCGGTCCAGCAGGACGCCGGCGAAGGGGCCGATGAGGGAGTACGGCAGGAGCAGGACGGCCATCGCCGAGGCGATCGAAGCCGCCGAGGTCTGTTTCTCCGGGGAGAAGACGACGTAGGTGGCGAGCGCGACCTGGTAGACCCCGTCGGCGCCCTGGGAGAGCAGGCGGATCCCGAGCAGATGTCTGAAGTTCCTGACGCGCAGGAGGACGCGCAGGTCACGCACGACGGCCATGGGCCACAGCCTCACATACGAGGAAGGTCCCCGGGTCGGTGACCCGGGGACCCTCGACGGGCAGGAGCGAAGAGCCCCTCGGCGCCGTGCGTGGCGTCCGTCGGTCCGCGGTGCCCGTCGTGCGGGCACCGTGATCCGTGGCGGCCGGCGCTCGGCGCTTGTCTTTCTAGCGCTCGACCTCGCCCTTGATGAACTTCTCGACGTTGGCGAAGGCCTCGTCGTCGAAGTACTGGACCGGCGGAGACTTCATGAAGTAGGACGACGCCGACAGGATCGGGCCGCCGATGCCGCGGTCCTTGGCGATCTTCGCGGCGCGCAGGGCGTCGATGATGACACCGGCCGAGTTCGGGGAGTCCCAGACCTCGAGCTTGTACTCCAGGTTCAGCGGGACGTCGCCGAACGCGCGGCCCTCGAGGCGCACGTAGGCCCACTTGCGGTCGTCGAGCCACTGCACGTAGTCCGACGGACCGATGTGGACGTTCTTCTCGCCCAGGTCGCGGTCGGGGATCTGCGAGGTGACGGCCTGCGTCTTCGAGATCTTCTTGGACTCGAGGCGGTCGCGCTCCAGCATGTTCTTGAAGTCCATGTTGCCGCCGACGTTGAGCTGCATCGTGCGCTCGAGACGGACACCGCGGTCCTCGAACAGCTTCGCCATCACACGGTGGGTGATGGTGGCGCCGACCTGGGACTTGATGTCGTCGCCGACGATCGGGACACCGGCCTCGGTGAACTTGTCCGCCCACTCCTTGGTGCCGGCGATGAAGACCGGGAGGGCGTTGACGAAGGCGACCTTGGCGTCGATGGCGCACTGGGCGTAGAACTTCGCCGCGTCCTCGGAACCGACGGGCAGGTAGCAGATGAGGACGTCGACCTGCTTGTCCTTGAGGACCTGGACGACGTCGACCGGCGCTTCGGCGGACTCCTCGATGGTCATGCGGTAGTACTTACCGAGACCGTCCAGGGTGTGACCGCGCTGGACCGTGACGCCCTTGTTCGGGACGTCGCAGATCTTGATGGTGTTGTTCTCGCTGGCACCGATGGCGTCGGAGAGGTCGAGGCCGACCTTCTTCGCGTCGACGTCGAACGCGGCGACGAACTCGACGTCACCGACGTGGTAGTCGCCGAACTGGACGTGCATCAGGCCGGGGACCTTGGTCGCCGGGTCGGCGTCCTTGTAGTACTCGACGCCCTGAACCAGCGAGGCGGCGCAGTTGCCCACGCCGACGATGGCTACGCGAACCGAACCCATTCCGGTTGCTCCCTGTGTGTACGAGGTGAAGCCCCGACTGGACCTCACGTGGTGGTGTCGTCGGACGGATCCGGCCGGGAGTCGTCCCGGTGCCGGGGCAGGCCGCCCGTCTCTCCAGATGTGCTGTGGTGCGGAGCGGGGCCGTCGGAGGCACCTCGGGAGGTGTCTTCGGTGGCGGGCCCCTTGAGGTCCCGTCCCGCCCGCTCGCTTTCGATGAGCTCGTTCAGCCAGCGCACTTCGCGCTCCACGGACTCCATTCCGTGGCGCTGGAGCTCAAGGGTGTAGTCGTCGAGGCGCTCCCGGGTGCGTGCCAGGGAGGCGCGCATCTTCTCCAGGCGCTCCTCGAGCCGGCTGCGGCGTCCCTCCAGTACGCGCATGCGTACATCGCGTGACGTCTGCCCGAAGAAGGCGAAACGAGCGGCGAAGTGTTCGTCCTCGTACGCGTCGGGACCCGTCTGCGAGAGCAGCTCCTCGAAGTGTTCCTTACCTTCCGCCGTCAACCGGTAGACGATCTTGGCGCGACGCCCCGCGAGTGGTGCGGCGAGGGCGTCCTCGGGGGTGTTTCCCGATTCCTCGATCAACCAGCCGCTGGTGACCAGCGTCTTGAGGCAGGGGTAGAGCGTCCCGTAACTGAACGCCCGGAACACACCGAGTGACGTATTGAGTCGTTTGCGCAGCTCATAGCCGTGCATAGGGGACTCGCGGAGCAGACCGAGAACGGCGAACTCGAGGATCCCGGAGCGCCGGCTCATGTCGCCTCCTGTCTGTCGCGGCCTCCTCGGCACGTTCCTTATGCCGAGCTGATGTATCGACTCGATACATCAGCACGATAGAACGGCCACCCGTCTGCGACAAGAGGGGCCACGGTGAACGGCGTCACATCACCGATTCATACGAAGCAAGTTGCCTGATTTGAGGTGAACTTCGGTGCTAGGCGGGTTTTGACGGTGCGTAGTCTGTGCGCCATGCAAAACCACCGGGAACCGAGGGACGCCTGAGTACGTCTTCGTCCTCGGTGCAGTACGGGTGAATGTGTGATCGACCGCATCCGTACTTCGGGGGGACCGGAAACCAGCCGCCGTTTCCAGGCGCGCACGGGTGCGCCTGCCCTAGGAGTAGTCGTTCGATGAGCGAGCACCGTCGCAAACCGCCGCAGCAGCAGGGCGGCGGACGTGCCGCGGCCCGGCGCGGCCAGCCCGGCCCGTCCGCCGGCCGCCGCGCGACACCGCGAGGCGCCACCGGGTCACCTTCCGACTCCTATGAGTCACCTTCCGGCTCCGGTGGGTCAGGAGGTGACGAGGAGCGTCAGTACGGTGGCCGGGCCGAGGCCCGGCGCGCGGCCCAGAGGAACAGTGGCGGCGGGCGCCGCAGAGGCGCGGAAGCCGCGGGAGCCGGCGGCCGCCGCGGCGGCCCCGGGGGTCCGAACGGGCCCGGTCGCGGCCGGGCCGCGGGACCCGTCAAGAAGCGCCTGATCGACTACCCGCGCGCGGGCAGGACGGGAGGCGCCCGCTGGGTGCCGTCCTGGAAGCTGGTGTCGGGCCTGTTCATCGGGTTCGTCGGCAGCCTGGTGGCCGTGGCCGGCATCGGGTACGCGATGGTGAGCGTCCCCGACGTGGCGCAGACGGCCACGGCGCAGAACAACGTCTACTACTGGGCCGACGGCAGCCAGATGGTCGCCACCGGTGGTGAGACGAACCGCCAGATCATCAACTACTCGCAGATCCCCGCGGCGATGCGCTACGCCGTCATCTCGCAGGAGAACAAGACCTTCGAGACCGACAGCGGCGTCGACCCGAAGGGCATCGCGCGTGCCTTCCTGAACATGGCCAGGGGCGGCCAGACGCAGGGTGGCTCCACCATCACCCAGCAGTACGTCAAGAACGCGATGCTGGACGACCAGTCGCAGACGATCTCCCGCAAGTTCAAGGAGATCTTCGTCTCGATCAAGGTGGGCGCCACGGTCAAGAAGGAAAAGATCATGGAGGGGTACCTGAACTCCGCGTACTACGGTCGCGGGGCGTACGGACTCCAGGCGGCGGCGCGCGCGTACTTCGACAAGGACGCCATCAAGCTCGACGAGAGCCAGTGCGCGTTCCTCGCGGCGATGCTCAAGGGTGCGACCTACTACGACCCGGCCGGCGCCCAGTCGCTCGACTCGAACGCCACCCCCCAGAACAACAAGAAGCGGGCCACGGCCCAGTGGTCGGACACGCTGGACAAAGAGGTCAAGTACGGGCATCTGAGCGCCGCGAAGCGGGCCACGTTCAAGGAGCTTCCCAAGGCCCAGAACCCGCGCTCGAACACCCGCCTCAGCGGCCAGATCGGCTACCTCGTCGACCTCGCCAAGGCGTACGTCGTCCACAACACGAAGATCACCGAGGACCAGCTCCAGCGCGGCGGCTACTCGATCCACACGACCTTCGACAAGTCCAAGGTCAACGCGCTCGAAGACGCGGTGAAGAAGGTCCGCGCGGCGAAGATCAACCCCAAGGTGCGGCCCGACACGGACAAGTACGTCCAGTTCGGCGGGGCGTCCGTCGACCCGAAGACGGGGGCGATCAAGGCCATCTACGGCGGTGAGGACGCGACCAAGCACTTCACCAACAACGCCGACCAGACCGGTGCCCAGGTGGGATCGACGTTCAAGCCGTTCGTCCTCGCCGCCTCCATGCAGTGGGGCGTCAAGGACCCCGACGCACCGTCGGGGCGCCGGATCGCCTCCCCCAAGAGCCTGTACAGCGGCCAGAACAAGCTCAAGATCAAGAATGCCGACGGGACGGTCTGGACCGACAAGGACAACAAGGAGTGGCTCCAGACCAACGACGGCAGTAAGTCGTACAACCCGCCGAGCTACAAGATCGACCTGCGTGAGGCGATGCGGGAGTCCGTGAACTCCGCCTACGTCCAGCTCGGCATGGACGTCGGTCTGGACAAGGTGGAGGAGGCCGCGCTCAACGCGGGCGTCCTCAAGACCAGTCTGGCGAGCTCCAACTTCCCCTCGTTCTCGATCGGTACCTCCGACCCCAGCGCGATCCGTATGGCCGGTGCGTACGCCACCTTCGCGGACAGCGGACAGCAGCGTGAGCCGTACTCGGTCGAGACGATCGACAGCAAAGACGGCAACGTGTTCCGGCACAGCGAGGTCGCGAAGGCGAAGGAGGCCTTCAGCCCGGAGGTCGCGGACAACGTGACCGACGTGCTCAAGACCGTCGTGGACAAGGGAACCGGTACCGCCGCGCGGCTGACCGGCCGCCAGGTGGCCGGCAAGACCGGTACCACCGACGGCAACAAGTCGGCCTGGTTCGTCGGGTACACCCCGCAGCTGTCGACGTCGATCAGCATGTACCGCCTGGACGACGACGCGAGCAGCAAGAACCGTACGTTCCTGGAGATGTACGGCACGGGTGGCGAGAAGAAGATCCACGGTGCCTCGTTCCCGGCGCAGATCTGGCACGACTACATGGAGGACGCGCTCAAGGGCCAGAAGGTGGAGAACTTCCCGACACCGCAGCCCATCGGCGAGATCCTGAACGACACTCCGAGCCCGTCCGTGACCCCGTCGGAGACGGCGTCGCCGTCGACGAGCCCGACGCCGAGCGACACCCCCAGCCCGACGCTCAGCAACTCTCCCTCGCCCACGACGAGCGAGACCTGCAAGAAGTTCGACTGGACGTGCAACGGCAACGGCGGCACCGACGCCGGTGGCAGTGACAACGGCGGGACCGACGGCGGAGTCACCGACAGTCCCTCGGCCACCGATACCGCCGGCAACGGCGGCAACGGCAACGGAGGCGGCTTCATCCGCGGCCAGAACGGCTGAGTGAGGGACACCCGGGCCTGACGGAAGGGGGCCGACGGCACACGCCGTCGGCCCCCTTCCGTGTGAGCGGCGCCCGGTGTGTCGTTGATCACAAGCGGTCCGGGAGCGGAGGCGGCATCCGTCGCCGACCACCGCGCCCCCAGGTCCGTACGGCAGGATGTGCGCCATGCCCAGTGCAGAGACGACGCGAGCGAGCGTGCGCGAGCCGGAACCGGTGCGGCCGACCAAGGAGGACGAGGTCGCCGCGGCCGGCAGCGAGCTGATCGGCGGCCCCATCGGACGGCGGGCCCTGCTGGGGACGTCCTGGTGGACGCCCGTGCGGGTCGTCGCGCTGGTCGCGATCGCCATGTTCGCCCTCGGCATGGTCCAGAAGGTGCCCTGCTACGACGGCGGCTGGTTCTTCGGGGCCAGCACCCAGTACACGCACGCGTGCTACTCGGACATCCCGCACCTCTACCAGGGGCGCGGGTTCGCCGACGGCCTGGTGCCGTACTTCGACAAGCTCCCCGGCGACATGGACTACCTCGAGTACCCCGTGCTCACCGGTGTGTTCATGGAGGTCGCGGCCTGGCTCACGCCGGGCGGCGGCAGCATCCAGGACCAGGAGCAGATCTACTGGATGGTCAACGCGGGGATGCTCATGGTGTGCGCGGCGGTCATCGCCGTGAGCACCGCGCGCCTCCACCGCAGGCGCCCCTGGGACGGCCTCCTGGTCGCCCTCGCGCCCGCCTTCGCGCTCACGGCCACCATCAACTGGGACCTCCTCGCCGTGGCCCTGCTGGCCGCCGCCATGCTCATGTGGTCCCGGGGCCGCGCCCTCGCCTTCGGCATCCTCATCGGACTCGCCACCGCCGCGAAGTTCTACCCGTTCCTGGTGATGGGGCCGCTGCTCGTGCTGTGCTGGCGGGCCGGCAGATGGCGCGAGTTCGGGACCGCGCTGATGGGCGCCGTGGGGGCCTGGCTGGTCGTGAACCTGCCGGTCATGTACCTCGCCCCGGAGGGCTGGGCGAAGTTCTACAGCTTCAGCCACGACCGGGGGGTCGACTTCGGCTCGGTCTTCCTGTTCCTCTCCACCTGGTTCAAGATCTCGATCACCGCCGACACCGCGAACGCCTGGGCGCTCTTCCTGATGGTGCTGGTCTGCGTGGGCATGACCGCGCTCACGCTCACCGCGCCGCGCCGTCCCCGCTTCGTCCAGCTCGCGTTCCTGATCGTCGCGGCCTTCGTCCTCACCAACAAGGTCTACTCGCCCCAGTACGTGCTGTGGCTGGTCCCCCTCGCCGCGCTGGCCCGGCCGCGCTGGCGGGACTTCCTGATCTGGCAGGCCTGCGAGGTCGCGTACTTCCTGGGGATCTGGATGTACCTCGCGTACACGACCAGCGGGGACGCCCACAAGGGCCTCTCCTCGCAGGGCTACCAGATCGCCATCGCCGTCCACCTCCTGGGCACGCTCTACCTGTGCGCGGTGGTCGTCCGCGACATCCTCATGCCGGAACGCGACGTGGTCCGCAAGGCGGGCGACGACGACCCCTCGGGCGGAGTCCTCGACGGGGCGGAGGACGTCTTCGTCCTCGGGGCCGCGGCCCGTCCGCCCAGGCACGCGGCCCACTTCGACGGGCCGCAGGTGCAGTGGGGCAACGGCGGTGTGGCTGTCGAGGACCGTTCGCCCTGAGCGAACAGCGCGTCCACGGACAGGACGAAAGGCCGTACACGGTGATCGTGTACGGCCTTTCGGCTGCTCGCTGCCGGCTCCCGAACCGCCCGCCGTCGGCTGTCGGACGCCGTCCGTGCGCGGCCGCGGTGGGAGGGCGGGAGTGCGGAGGCCGGTGTCAGCGCTCGACGACGCGGTCGAACTGCGTGGTCGTGTGCCGCAGATGGGCCACCAGCTCGTCGCCGACCTTCGGCTCCGAGGCGTCGGAGGGCACGAAGAGGATCGAGACCTGCATGTGCGGGGGCTCGGCGAACCAGCGCTGCTTGCCCGCCCACACGAACGGCGAGAGGTTCCGGTTCACCGTCGCGAGACCCGCCCGGGCGACGCCCTTGGCGCGCGGCATGACGCCGTGCAGCGCCTTCGGGGCCTCCAGGCCCACTCCGTGCGACGTACCGCCCGCCACGACGACGAGCCAGCCGTCCGAGGCCGCCTTCTGCTGCCGGTAGCCGAAACGGTCGCCCTTGGCGACAGGGGTGACGTCCAGGACGGCCCCGCGGTACTCGGTCGCGTCGTGGTCGCCCAGCCACAGCCGCGTGCCGATACGGGCGCGGAACCGGGTCTGCGGGAACTGCTGCTGCAGCCGCGCGAGTTCCTGGGCCTTCAGGTGGCTGACGAACATCGTGTGCAGCGGCAGGCGGGCCGCCCGCAGGCGGTCCATCCAGCCGATGACCTCCTCGACGGCGTCCGAGCCGTCGGTACGGTCCAGCGGCAGGTGGATGGCGAAGCCCTCCAGCCGCACGTTCTCGATGGCGGAGTGCAGATGCGGCAGGTCCTGCTCGCTGACACCGTGCCGCTTCATCGAGGACATCACCTCGATGACGACACGGGCGCCCACGAGGCCGTACACGCCGTCGATGGACGACACCGAGCGGATGACACGGTCGGGCAGCGGTACGGGCTCCTCGCCCCGCCTGAACGGCGTCAGGACCAGCAGATCGCCGCCGAACCAGTCCTTGATCCGGGCGGCCTCGTACGTGGTGCCGACGGCGAGGATGTCGGAGCCGAGGCGGGTGGCCTCGTCCGCGAGCCGTTCGTGGCCGAAGCCGTAGCCGTTGCCCTTGCAGACGGGGACGAGCCCCGGGAACTGCTCGGACACCTGCTTGTGGTGTGCCCGCCAGCGCGCGGTGTCGACGTAGAGCGTGAGCGCCATGGCCGGTCCCGGAACCTTTCTCGTGGCTGCGGTGTATCAGAGGTATGGAAGGAAAGTGTGGCTGATGCGCCCGACACTCAGCGGCGGGACATGTAGATGTCGAGCGCCTTGTGCAGCAGCTTGTTGAGCGGGAAGTCCCACTCCCCGAGGTACTCGGCCGCCTGGCCGCCCGTGCCCACCTTGAACTGGATGAGACCGAAGAGGTGGTCGGTCTCGTCCAGCGAGTCGGAGATGCCGCGCAGGTCGTACACCGTCGCCCCCAGGGCGTACGAGTCGCGCAGCATCCGCCACTGCATCGCGTTCGACGGACGGAACTCACGCCCGATGTTGTCCGAGGCGCCGTACGAGTACCAGACGTGCCCGCCGACGACCAGCATCGTCGCCGCCGACAGGTTCACGCCGCCGCGCCGGGCGAAGTAGAGCCGCATCCGGTTGGGGTCCTCGGTGTTGAGGGCCGTCCACATGCGCTGGAAGTACGAGAGCGGGCGGGGCCGGAAGTGGTCGCGGATCGCCGTGATCTCGTACAGGCGCTGCCACTCCTCAAGGTCGTGGTAGCCGCCCTGGACGACCTCGACGCCCTCCTTCTCGGCCTTCTTGATGTTGCGGCGCCACAGCTGGTTGAAGTTCTTGTGGACCTCTTCCAGGGAGCGGTTGGCCAGCGGCACCTGGAAGACGTAGCGGGGCTGGACGTCGCCGAAGCCGGCGCCGCCGTCCTCGCCCTGCTGCCAGCCCATGCGGCGCAGCTTGTCGGCCACCTCGAAGGCGCGCGGCTCGATGAAGTCGGCCTCGATGTCGCGCAGACGCTTCACGTCCGGGTTCTGGATGCCGCCCTTGATTGAGGTGGCCTCCCAGCGCCGGATGATCACCGGCGGACCCATCTTCACGGAGAAGGCGCCCTGGTGCTTGAGGTGCGCGAGCATCGGCTGCAGCCACTCGTCGAGGTTCGGCGCGTACCAGTTGATGACCGGACCCTCGGGCAGATAGGCGAGATAGCGCTTGATCTTGGGCAGCTGGCGGTACAGGACCAGCCCGGCCCCGACCATCTCGCCGCTCCTGCCGTCGAACCAGCCCAGGCTCTCCGAGCGCCACTCGGCCTTCACGTCGGCCCAGGCCGGGACCTGCATGTGGCTGGCCGAGGACAGGCTCTGGATGTATGCCAGATGCTGCTCTCGGCTGATGGTCCTCAGGGTCAGACTCATTAGGGGCGCTCCTCGGGCTGGTGTGTCCCCATGGGTACAAGGGCTCCGGCTCTCGCGCCGAAGCCTACTGCGCCCTGCGAGCGCCCCGTCTGGCCGTATGGAACCCGCGTCCGGACCGATGCCCGGTCGGGACGGTATGGGGTGATGTGTCACCTGTCGGGGACCGTCGGGCGGCCGCGGTGTGGTCTCCGGGCCGCCCGCCGTGCGCTCCCCCTCAGCCGATGATGCCGCCGAAGAGGCCGCCATGTGCCATGCCGAGGAAGAAGCCGATGGCGGCGGCGCCGAGACCCAGGATCAGCCCGAAGCGCTGCCGGGTGGTCTCCGAGATGAACTGTCCGCTCGCTCCGGTGAAGATGCCGATCAGCCCGGTCCAGGAACTGATCAGGTGCAGGCTGTGGAACTGTGCCGTGATGAACGCCGTCACTCCGAGCACCAGGGTCACGGCGAGCAGGGCGTCCTGGAGCGGATGGGGCTTGTGGTCGGTGGCGAGCAGGGATCCGGCGGTGTTGGTTCGCACTGTCTGTGCCATGAGGCACCTCCTGCGGAAGGCGGCGCATAGTAGCGCCATACACACCCGATGTGTACAGATTGCCGGTGACCCCGCCCTGATTTCAACCCGAAGCGGGTGTGCGGGTACTCTGTACCCTCTGCAGCGGTGTCTGCCCAGGCTTGGGCCAGGTCACGACAAGGACTCCCTCTCGGTCACTGGTCACGGTGCGCCGGACGGAGTCCGATTGTCAGTGGCGGCCGATACCGTTGCGTACGCATCACAACCCTCCTGCCACGGAACGACCGTGGCCGTTGAGTCCAAAGGAGGTGGGTTCCACATGCGTCACTACGAAGTGATGGTCATCCTCGACCCCGATCTGGAGGAGCGCGCTGTCGCCCCCCTGATCGAGAACTTCCTCTCCGTCGTCCGTGAGGGCAACGGAAAGGTCGAGAAGGTCGACACCTGGGGCCGTCGTCGTCTCTCGTACGAGATCAAGAAGAAGCCCGAGGGCATCTACTCGGTCATCGACCTGCAGGCCGAGCCTGCGGTCGTCAAGGAGCTCGACCGCCAGATGAACCTGAACGAGTCGGTCCTCCGGACCAAGGTCCTCCGTCCCGAGACCCACTGAGCTCTCCCGCTCAGCTGATCTCGGGTTTCGAGTAGCAGCACCAGCAGCCAGCAGCAAACCCGCCGAGAGGTTCCCCCATGGCAGGCGAGACCGTCATCACGGTCGTCGGCAATCTTGTAGACGACCCCGAGCTGCGCTTCACCCCTTCCGGTGCGGCGGTCGCGAAGTTCCGTGTCGCGTCCACCCCCCGCACCTTCGACCGTCAGACCAACGAGTGGAAGGACGGCGAGAGCCTGTTCCTGACCTGCTCGGTCTGGCGTCAGGCGGCGGAGAACGTCGCCGAGTCGCTCCAGCGAGGCATGCGCGTCATCGTGCAGGGCCGGCTGAAGCAGCGGTCCTACGAGGACCGTGAGGGCGTCAAGCGCACGGTCTACGAACTGGACGTGGAGGAAGTCGGCGCCAGCCTGAAGAACGCCACGGCCAAGGTCACCAAGACCACCGGCCGAGGCGGTCAGGGCGGTTACGGCGGAGGCTCCGGCGGCGGCCAGCAGGGCGGTGGCTGGGGCGGAGGCTCCGGCGGCGGCCAGCAGGGCGGCGGCGGTGCCCCCGCGGACGACCCCTGGGCGACCGGCGCTCCTGCCGGTGGTGGCAACCAGGGCGGCGGCGGTGGCGGCTGGGGCGGAAGCTCCGGCGGTTCCGGTGGCGGCTACTCGGACGAGCCCCCCTTCTAGGCCTTCGGGCCGAGGGTGGGCCGTACCCCCACTTCTTGATCACACAGGAGAAACACCATGGCGAAGCCGCCTGTGCGCAAGCCTAAGAAGAAGGTCTGCGCTTTCTGCAAGGACAAGGTCACGTACGTGGACTACAAGGACACGAACATGCTGCGGAAGTTCATTTCCGACCGCGGCAAGATCCGTGCCCGCCGCGTGACCGGCAACTGCACGCAGCACCAGCGTGACGTCGCCACGGCCGTGAAGAACAGCCGTGAGATGGCGCTGCTGCCCTACACCTCCACCGCGCGATAAGGGAAGGGTGACCGAAACATGAAGATCATCCTCACCCACGAGGTCTCCGGCCTCGGTGCCGCGGGCGATGTCGTGGACGTCAAGGACGGCTACGCTCGCAACTACCTGATCCCGCGGAACTTTGCGATCCGCTGGACCAAGGGCGGCGAGAAGGACGTCGAGCAGATCCGTCGTGCTCGCAAGATCCACGAGATCGCGACCATCGAGCAGGCCAATGAGATCAAGGCCCGCCTCGAGGGCGTCCGGGTCCGCCTGGCCGTCCGCTCCGGCGACGCCGGTCGTCTCTTCGGCTCCGTCACCCCGGCCGACATCGCTTCGGCGATCAAGGCTTCCGGTGGCCCCGAGGTCGACAAGCGCCGCATCGAGCTGGGCTCGCCCATCAAGACCCTGGGCGCCCACGAGACGTCGGTGCGTCTGCACCCCGAGGTTGCCGCCAAGGTCAACATCGAGGTCGTCGCTGCCTGAGTGCAGCACTCGGCATAGCTGAGGGAAGGGCCGTACCCCTGAGGGTGCGGCCCTTCTTCGTTTCAGCGGCCCTACGTCGTTTCACGTGAAACGGGAGCCTTCCTCGGGGTGGGGCCGGGCTCAGAGGTGCGGTCGGGCCCGTTTCACGTGAAACGGGCCCTTCGGGCCGCGTGGGTCCGTGGCACCGGCTTCCGGTGCCGTGGGTTTCACGTGAAACGGTCGCTGGGCGACGGCCGGCCCGACGGATCCGCGCGGGTGACCGGATGTCCCGGCGCGGGCGGCGGCCGGACACTTCCGTGTACGCCTACGGGCCGGAGGGTCCCCCGGCGGCATCTCCCGCTTCACGTGCTCGTGCGGTCAGCGGGTGGCGCCCGTGACGATCCAGAGTCCCGAACGAGAACGCAGCCACAACGTCAGCATCCTCAGCATCATCATCAGCGTCATCGCTCCCCACAGGGCCGTGAGCCCTCCGCCGAACGCGGGGACGAGCAGCGCGACGGGCGCGAAGACCGCGAGGATCAGGACCATGGCCCACGCCAGGTACGGTCCGTCCCCCGCTCCCATGAGGACTCCGTCGAGGACGAAGACGATTCCGCTGACGGGCTGGGAGACGGCCACGAGAATCAGCGCGGGGAGCGCGGTGTGCTGGACGGCCGGGTCGCCGGTGAACAGCGGAAGGAACAGCGGACGGGCGGCGAAGACCAACAGCCCCAGGACGACGCCGGCGGCGACGCCCCACTGGACCATGCGGCGGCAGGCCTCGCGGGCGCCCGCTGCGTCGTTCGCTCCGAGATGACGTCCGATGATGGCCTGCCCGGCGATGGCGATCGCGTCGAGGGCGAAGGCGAGCAGGCTCCACAGGCTCATGATGATCTGGTGGGCGGCGATGTCGGCGTCGCCGAGACGGGCGGCGACAGCGGTGGCGATCATGAGGATGGCCCGCAGCGACAACGTCCGCACCAGCAGGGGAGCGCCGGCCTGCGCACAGGCCCGGATGCCGGCCGCATCCGGTCGCAGCGAGGCTCCGTGCTTCCGGGCGCCGCGTACGACCACGAACAGATACGCCGCGGCCATGCCGAACTGGGCGATGACCGTGCCCCAGGCGGAGCCCGCGATGCCCAGTCCGGCGCCGTAGACGAGCCCGGCGTTGAGCGCGGCGTTGGCCACGAAGCCCGCGACGGCGACATAGAGCGGGGTCCTCGTGTCCTGGAGCCCGCGCAGGACACCGGTGGAGGCGAGGACGACGAGCATCGCGGGGATGCCGAGTGCGGAGACGCGCAGATACGTCGTCGCGTACGGGGCCGCCGTCGGTGAGGCCCCGAAGAGTTCCACCAGGACGGGGGCCGTGGGCAGGACGGCGACGATGACGACGGCGCCGAGCAGGAGCGCGAGCCAGACGCCGTCCATGCCCTGGCGGATCGCCGCGCGCAGATCACCCGCGCCGACGCGTCGGGCGACGGCGGCGGTGGTGGCGTACGCGAGGAAGACGAAGACGCTGACGGCTGTCACGAGGAGCGCGGAGGCGATACCGAGACCGGCCAGTTGCGCGGTGCCGAGATGGCCGACGATGGCACTGTCGGCCATCACGAAAAGAGGCTCGGCGACGAGTGCGCCGAAGGCCGGGACGGCCAGCGCGACGATCTCTCGGTCGTGCCGGCGTCGGGCGGCCCTGGGCGCCGGGGGAGCCTGTGTCATGGGCACCAATCTAATCTTCCACAGGTAAGAGATGCAATCCATCCGTGACCCTTACTGATCCGGCCGTCGGGCGTGTCGTCGGGCGCGGTTCGAAGGGATCTTGGTCCGGCTGGAAAAGTTTTTCTTCTGCACAGCCGGTGGACGGTGAAGGTGCAGGTCAGGACTGTTGGGGAGGTTCCGCTGAGGGCTTGTTCACAGGCCTGTCCACCGGGTCGTGCACAGGTTTTACGGAGTTCTCCACAGCATCTGGGCCGTCGTCCACATGGCCTGTGGATAACCAGATTGGCTGACGGTGCCCGCGGGCCTAACGTGGTGCGGCGCCCGCTCTCTCCACCGCCCTCGGAAACCTCGCAAAACCGACGCGTGAGAACCGGAGTTGGGCCCCTTATTTGTCAGTGCGGTGCCGTAGAAATATGGGGCACGGCTAGGTCCGCTCGGCGGACGGGAGGAGGTGGCTCGGTGAGTATTTCCGAGCCCTTGGACGACCCGTGGGCCGACAGCGGTCCCAGTGATCGTCTGCCCGCTTCCCGTCAGCGCCGCGACACGGGGCGAGCCCGTGACGACCAGCACGACCGCGACCGGGACAACGGGCCGTGGGAGGGCGGAGGCTCGTCCTTCGAGCGCGTGCCGCCCCAGGACCTGGACGCCGAGCAGTCGGTCCTCGGCGGCATGCTGCTGTCCAAGGACGCGATCGCCGATGTCGTCGAGGTCATCAAGGGCCACGACTTCTACCGGCCGGCGCACGAGACGATCTACACGGCGATCCTCGACCTGTACGCCAAGGGCGAGCCCGCCGACCCGATCACCGTCGCTGCCGAGCTCACCAAGCGGGGCGAGATCACCAAGGTCGGCGGCGCGTCCTACCTGCACACCCTCGTCCAGACGGTCCCCACCGCGGCCAACGCCGAGTACTACGCGGAGATCGTCCACGAGCGCGCGGTGCTGCGCCGCCTGGTCGAGGCCGGGACCCGCATCACCCAGATGGGATACGCGGCCGACGGCGACGTCGACGAGATCGTCAACAGCGCCCAGGCCGAGATCTACGCCGTCACCGAACAGCGCACCACCGAGGACTATCTGCCGCTCGGCGACATCATGGAGGGCGCCCTCGACGAGATCGAGGCGATCGGTTCACGGTCGGGGGAGATGACCGGTGTCCCCACCGGCTTCACCGACCTCGACTCGCTGACCAACGGACTGCACCCAGGCCAGATGATCATCATCGCGGCCCGTCCCGCCATGGGTAAGTCGACGCTCGCGCTGGACTTCGCCCGGGCCTGCTCCATCAAGCACAACATGCCCAGCGTGATCTTCTCCCTCGAAATGGGACGCAACGAGATCGCGATGCGCCTGCTGTCGGCCGAGGCGCGCGTGGCCCTGCACCACATGCGGTCCGGCACGATGACCGACGAGGACTGGACCCGGCTCGCGCGCCGGATGCCGGACGTCTCGGCCGCGCCGCTCTACATCGACGACTCACCGAACCTGTCGATGATGGAGATCCGCGCCAAGTGCCGCCGCCTCAAGCAGCGCAGCGATCTGAAGCTCGTCGTGATCGACTATCTGCAGCTGATGCAGTCGGGCGGAAAGCGCTCCGAGAGCCGTCAGCAGGAGGTCTCCGACATGTCGCGAAACCTGAAGCTGCTGGCCAAGGAGCTGGAGCTGCCGGTGATCGCGCTGTCCCAGCTCAACCGTGGTCCCGAACAGCGCACGGACAAGAAGCCGATGGTCTCCGACCTGCGTGAGTCCGGCTCGATCGAGCAGGACGCGGACATGGTGATCCTGCTGCACCGCGAGGACGCGTACGAGAAAGAGTCACCGCGGGCGGGCGAGGCGGACATCATCGTCGGCAAGCACCGTAACGGCCCGACGGCTACGATCACGGTCGCCTTCCAGGGTCACTACTCCCGCTTCGTGGACATGGCACAGACCTGATCCGGCGCCCGGGGTACGGCGTGGGAGACCGGCCGGGCTCGGAGGAAATGGACTCGACGTGCGGCGCGGGTCCGGGTGGACTGGGGGAATGACAACACCTCAGGAAGAGCTGCTTCCCGCCACCCGCCGGGCTCTGTCGCACCGTATCGCCGTCGCCCAGGCCGACGGACGGGCACCGTCGTTGGTCGCCGCGCTGGTGCGGGGCGGACGGACGGTGTGGCACGGATCGCGGACCTCGGTGGACGGGCACGGTCCGGACGAGAACGTGCAGTACCGGATCGGTTCGATCACCAAGACCTTCACCGCGGTGCTGGTGCTGCGGCTGCGGGACGAGGGGCTGCTGGACCTGGGTGATCCGCTGGAGAAGCATCTGCCCGGAACGGGCGCGGGGGAGGCGACCATCGCCCAACTCCTCGCCCACACCGCGGGCCTGGCGGCCGAGACACCCGGCCCCTGGTGGGAACGCACCCCCGGATCGCTGCGTCCCGAGCTGGCCGACGTCCTCGGGGAGCAGCCCTTCCTGCATCCGGCCGGACGGCTGCATCACTACTCGAACCCGGGTTACACCCTGCTCGGCGCCCTGGTCGAGGAGGTGCGCGGCGCTCCCTGGGAGGAGGTCCTGCGGCGCGAGGTGCTCGAACCCCTGGGCCTGCGCCGTACGAGCGGGCTGCCGCAGGCTCCTCACGCGGGCGGCTGGGCGGTGCATCCGTGGGCGGACGTCATGATGCCGGAGCCGGCGGAGGACCTCGGCCGGATGGCCCCCGCCGGACAACTCTGGTCCACCACGGGCGATCTCGCGCGCTTCGCGGCCTTCCTGGCAGAGGGCGACGTACGTGTGCTCAGCGCGGAGTCCGTGCGGGAGATGCGGACGCCCGCGGCTCCCCCGGGGGCCGCGGAGCTGGCCTCGGGCGACTCCTATGGCCTGGGGATGCAGGTACTGCGGCGGGAGGGCCGGACCCTCGCGGGTCATTCGGGGTCCCTGCCCGGTTTCCTGGCGGCCCTCGTCATCGGCGTACAGGACGACGTGTCGGCCGTGGTCCTGGCCAACTGCACCTCCGGACCGCGTCCGTTGACGCTGGCCGCCGATCTCGTGGGCATCGTCGCCGAGGCCGAGCCGCGTTTCCCCGAGCCCTGGCGTCCGGCCCGTGAGATCGATCCGTCCGTACTGGAGATGACGGGGCCCTGGTACTGGGGCACGCAGGCATGTGCGCTGCACGTCACCGCGGACGGCACGGTCGAACTGGGACCGTTGGCCGGGGGCGGCCGTGGTTCACGGTTCAGGCCGAACGCCGACGGGACCTGGACGGGACTCGACGGCTACTACACGGGAGAGCTCCTGCGGGCCGTACGGCGCCCGGACGGGTCCCTGAGCCACCTGGACCTCGGGTCGTTCGTCTTCACCCGTCAGCCGTACGACCAGGGCGCTCCTGTGCCCGGCGGGGTGGATCCCGAGGGATGGCGCGGAATCCTGTAGGCGACGATGCGCTCGGAGGCGTCCTGTTTCACGTGAAACAGGACGCCTTGGCGTAGATCGGGCCGACTCGCCGGACCGTGGCGGGCGGTTTTTCAGAGCGCCAGTTTGAAGCCCAGATGCGAGGCGGTGAAGCCGAGCCGCTCGTAGAAGCGGTGGGCGTCGGTGCGGCTGGCGTCGGAGGTCAGCTCGACCAACCGGCACTCCTGGCGCCGGGATTCGGCGATCGCCCATTCGATGATCCGGGTCCCGAGTCCGCTGCCGCGCTCGTCGGTGTGCACCCGCACCGCCTCGATGAGGGCGCGGGTCGACCCTCTGCGGGACAGTCCCGGGATGATGGTGAGCTGCAGGGTGCCGACGATCCGACCCTCGCGCACGGCGACGACCAGATGCTGGTTGGGGTCGCCGCTCAGCCGTTCGAGCGCGGCCAGATAGGGGTTCAGATCGTCGGGTGACTCCCGCTGAGCGCCGAGCGCGTCGTCGGCGAGCATCGCGACGACGGCGGGAACGTCGTCCGCGACGGCCGGTCGGATCTCAAGATCTCCCATGCCCGCAGCCTATCCAGTGGGGGAACCCGGCTCTTCAAGGACTACGCGGGCACGCTCGCCGACTCGACGACACGGACCAGCGGTGCCAGCGCGGGATTCCCGGCCGCTTCGTCGAGGGCCTCGCGCAGGGCGGCGTCATTGGTGGGCCGTGCCTCTTCGAGCAGTTCGAGGCCTGCCTCGCTGACGTTCGTGTAGATGCCCCGGCGGTCCGTCGGGCAGAGGTAGCGGGACAGCAGCCCACGGTCCTCGAGCCGGGTGACGAGCCGAGTAGTGGCGCTCTGGCTCAGCACGACCGCGTCCGCGACCTGCTTCATCTGCAGATGACCGCCTTCACCGTCGTGCTGCCGGCTGAGCACGTCGAGCAGGGAGTACTCCCGCACACTCAGACCGTGCCCGGCCTGCAGGGCGCGCTCGATGTGGGCCTCGATCCTCCCGTGCAGCAGGGAGAGGGCGCACCACCCTTGTGCGAGGGCGGTGAGTGCGGGGTCCGTGGCTGTCATGGCGTGTGTTCCTCCGTCCCGGAGCGGCTGTCACCAGGGTAGGGCACGACCGCAATAGCCCGCTCTTGCAATTAACCCGCGCCTGCAACTATTGTGAACGCACGCAAAGCGCTCCTGCAATCGTTTGGAAGGTGCACTCCGCCATGCCTCTCGCGCTCCTGGCCCTCGCGATCGGGGCCTTCGGAATCGGGACCACCGAGTTCGTGATCATGGGTGTGCTGCCCGAGGTCGCCGGCGACTTCGGTGTCTCCATCCCCACCGCCGGGCTTCTGGTGACCGGCTACGCCCTCGGTGTCGTGATCGGCGCGCCGATCATGACCGCGCTCGGTACGAAGGTGTCCCGCAAGCGGATGCTGATGGTGCTGATGGGCCTCTTCGTCGTCGGCAACCTGCTCTCCGCCGTGGCCCCCGTCTTCGGGCTGATGCTGGTGGGCCGGATCGTGGCGTCCCTCACCCACGGCGCGTTCTTCGGCATCGGATCGGTCGTGGCGGCCGAGCTGGTCGCGCCCGAGAAGAAGGCCGGCGCGATCGCCATGATGTTCAGCGGGCTCACCGTCGCCAATGTGGTGGGTGTCCCCCTGGGCACCATGGTCGGTCAGTCAGCCGGCTGGCGGGTCACCTTCGCGGGTGTGGCGGTGCTCGGCGTGATCGGTCTGCTGGGTGTCGCCAAGCTGGTTCCCGAGATGCCGAAGCCCGAAGGCGTCCATCTCCGTCACGAACTCGCCGCCTTCAAGAACGTCCAGGTCCTGCTCGCCATGGCCATGACCGTGCTCGGCTTCGGCGGTGTCTTCGCGGCCATCACCTACATCGCGCCCATGATGACCCATGTGACCGGATTCGCCGACAGTTCCGTCACCTGGCTGCTGGTCCTCTTCGGCCTCGGCATGGTCGGCGGGAACCTCGTCGGCGGCCGGTTCGCCGACCGGGCGCTGATGCCGATGCTGTACACGTCCCTGGGCGGCCTCGCCCTCGTGCTCGGGCTCTTCACCGTGACCGCCCACAACAAGATCCTCGCGGCGATCACGATCGCGCTGATCGGCGCCCTCGGCTTCGCGACGGTGCCGCCGCTCCAGAAGCGCGTCCTCGACCAGGCGCACGGCGCTCCCACCCTGGCCTCGGCCGTGAACATCGGCGCCTTCAACCTCGGCAACGCCCTCTCGGCCTGGCTCGGCGGCATCGTCATCTCGAGGGGCCTCGGCTACACCGCTCCCAACTGGGTCGGCGTCGTGCTGGCCGGGAGCGCCCTCGTGCTCGCGGTCGTCTCGGCCGCCCTGGAGCGCCGGTCCGCCCCGTCCACCGCCGACACCGCATCTGCGTCCGCGTCCGCCCAGCAGCCGTCCGCGGTCCACCACTGAGCCCACCGGCCCGCCCCCTCACCGCCCGGTCGACGGACGGTCACCGGTGGCGACCCATCGGGTCCCGCGGCCGTCCCTCGCCGAGTACAGCCCCTTCAAGGAGAAAGCCCTTCATGAGCACCACCAGCGCAGTCGCCCCGCTGACCGTCCAGGACGCCGAGATCCTTCTCTCCGCGGCCCAGCAGGCCGCCGAGGCTGCCGGAGTCACGGTCAGCGTCACCGTCCTCGACGCGGGCGGTCATCTGCTCGCCTTCCGGCGCGACGACCGCGCCGTGCTGATCTCCGGCGAGACCAGCACCCGCAAGGCCTACACGGCCCTCCAGCTGAACTCCGCCACCGCCGACCTGGTCGACGCGGTCCAGCCCGGAGGCCCCTTCCACACGCTGCCCACCGCCCTCGACCGTCCGTTGCTGTTCATCGCGGGCGGTGTGCCCGTCCACCGCGACGGCCGTCTGATCGGCGCCGTCGGCGTCGGCGGCGGAGCGCCGGAGCAGGACCACGGCTTCGCCGTCGCCGCCGTGGACGCTCTCGTCTGATCGCGCCCCGGCATGAAGCGCCGTCCCCGGCGGATGCCGGGGACGGCGTTCGCCAGGGACGGCGTTCGCGCGTGCCGGAAGCCTCGGCGCGTCAGGTGGTTCTTCAGCCCGCCGCCACCGTCAGCGGGGCGAAGCGGCGCGTCCAGTCGCCGGGCAGTTCCGAGACCCCGTACGCCATCACGGCGTTGAAACCGACGGACTCCAGGCCGCGCGCCTTCACCCAGGACAGCAGTTCCTGATGCCGTACGTCGACGTCCGTACGCAGCGGACGGTCGGTACGCGCGGCCAGCGAGGTGACGAGCGCCTTCGCGGTCTCCGTGTCGCGGGCGATCAGGGGACCGACGACATGGGTGTCCATGTTCGGCCAGGCGGCCGCGTATCCGGTGATCCGGCCCCCCTGTTCGGCGACGCGCAACTGGTCGGAGAAGGCGGGGAGGCGCGTGATGATGTGCGTGCGGTCGAGGCCGAAGACCTCGGCGTCCAGCCGGAGGATCCCGGTGAGGTCCTCGGCGCCGGCCGCCCGTGTGGGGACCTGGGTGTCCGGCTCACGGAGGGCGAAGTGTCCGCGGACCATCTCGGCGCGGCCCGTGACCTTGAATCCGAGCTCCTCGTAGAGCGGCTGCCCGTAGGGCGTCGCGTGCAGGGTCAGCGGAGTGGGGCCCATCTCCGCCACCACGTGGCGCATCAGCTGTCGGCCGACGCCCTGGCGGGCGTACCGCCGAGCCACCAGCACCATGCCGATCGCCCCCAGATCGGGCCGGCCCGGCGTTCCGTAATCGGTCACCACGCACGCGGTGACGAGTCCGCCGTCCGGTGCGTCGATCCCGTACCCCTTTCCCGCGGTCAGAAGCAGACCCCATTTGTGCTCTTCGCGGGGCCACCCCCGGTCCTCGGACAAGTCTGCGCAGGCGGTGAGATCGCGGAGCGTCAGGCGGCGGATGGGCAGAGCGGGGAGAGAAGGTGTCGACACGCAGGTCAGGCTGTCTGACAGGCACCCCTGACGTCCACCTGATTGCCCGTGGACGGATGCGCTTTTAGCCATGGTGTCCTTCGTGAGGGCGGACGCGTCCAGACGTTTCACGTGAAACGGTGAAGAGGCGTCCTCTAGCCTCGACTCGCATGGCACGCCTTCATCTCTTCGACCTCGACGGAACGCTGTTGTACGGGAGTTCCGCGCCACTGGAGATCTCGCGGCAGATCGGCCTGGAGGCCGAGACCATCGCGATCGAGCAGGAGATCTCGGCAGGACGTATCGGACCACCGGAATACGCCACGCAGGTCCACGCCTTGTGGGCCCGGCTCACCGACGCGCATGTGGCCGCGGCCTTCGACCAGGCGCCCTGGCTGTCCGGCATCGAAGACGTCTGGACCGAGATCAGGGGCAACGGGGACTACTGTGCCGTCGTCTCGCTCTCCCCGTCCTTCTTCGTCGAACGGCTGACGAACTGGGGCGCGCACGCGGCCTACGGCTCGCGATTCCCGGCCCTGCCCTTCACCGAGCCCGTCGATCTGGCCGGCATTCTGAGCGCCGCGGCGAAGGTGCAGATCGCGAACCGGCTCTGTGAAGAGTTCGGGGTGAGGCCGAGCGACTGCGTCGCTTACGGTGACTCGCACTCGGACAAGGACCTGTTCGAGACGGTGCCGGTGTCCGTCGCGATCAACGCGGACCGCCACCTGGCCGGGATCGCCACACGCTCCTACGTGGGGCGAAGCCTGTGGGACGCCTATGAACTGGTCCGGCAGGCCCTGTAATCACGGCAATTGATGGGGAGTCCCTCGTTCGATCGCTTCGAGTGAAGAGCGGACTTGTCCGGGGGGCGACTGCCGGTATGGTCGACTCCGGTTCGCGTCCCCGTGATGTGCGGGCACGTCGTGGGCCGCGAACGCAGGCCAATGCAGCGTACCGGGACGGAAAGATCGAGACCCGAATTTTCCGTTATGCGGACGGGCGTTGACGCGGAGTGGGATGCTGCGGTGAGAGCGATGCGGTCAATGTCACGTTCTCGCCTTACTTGTCCGCGCAGAGCGGAAAGCTGGGTTGAATGTGGCCGCATTGGTCAGAGGACTGAACGGGGCAGGAGAGCAAGCCGTCTACGGGGGAAAGCAGGCATCTTCCGAAGACGGAAGTGTGCGTAGACCGACCGAAAGATGTTCGAGGCGAGGCACAGTATGGACGCTCCGACCACCACGTCGGCCGACAACGGCACTTCCGGAGGAAATGGCGGGAGCGGCTGGTTCACGCCGCGCAAGGAACCGGCACCGGCACCCGCCGACCGAGAGCGGGAGACCGAGGGCGCGAGCCGTCTGGCCGCGTTGCGGCCCGTCGGCCGCACCGCGGAGACCGGGCCGACGGAGACAGGCCCCGAGCGGCACAGGGGCCACGCGGACGGGGAGACCGGTACGCCCGCTCGAATATCCGCTCTTGAGGCCGTGGTGTCCGCGTCCACGCCCCCGGAGGCACCCGAGCCCGTCCGGGACGCTCTCCCGCCCTTCCGGGCCCCTACGACGCCGCCGCGGACCATGCCTCCGGTCATGTCCCCCGCGGAACAGAACCCCGCCCCCTCGCGACCGGGACCGGTCCGTCCGTCGGCGCCCGCGGCACGTCCCGCCGCCGTCGCGGAGCCGTCCCCGGACGCCGTGCTCATCCGGCGGACCATGGCCGAGGTCGGACCCGTCGCCGACAAGGTCACCTCGTACTTCTACGCGCTGCTCTTCGTGCGACACCCTGACCTCAGGTCACTGTTCCCCGCCGCGATGGACACCCAGCGGGACCGGCTGCTCAAGGCGCTGCTGACCGCCGCCGAGCACATCGACAACACCCCGGTGCTCGTCGACTACCTGCAGAACCTCGGCCGTGGACACCGCAAGTACGGCACCCGGCCCGAGCACTATCCGGCCGTCGGCGAGTGCCTCATCGGCTCGCTCAGCCGGTTCGGTTCGGCGGTCTGGGACGCCGAGACCGAGGCGGCCTGGGTGCGCGCGTACACGACCATCTCCCAGGTCATGATCGACGCGGCGGCCTCCGACGAGCTGCGTGCCCCCGCCTGGTGGTACGCCGAGGTGGTCGCGCACGATCTCAGGACGCCCGACGTCGCCGTCATCACCGTCCGGCCGGACCAGCCGTATCCTTTCCTCGCCGGGCAGTACACGAGCCTGGAGACGCCGTGGTGGCCCCGGATCTGGCGGCACTACTCGTTCGCCTCCGCGCCCCGCTCCGACGGACTGCTGTCCTTCCATGTGAAGGCGGTTCCGGCGGGATGGGTGTCCAACGCCCTGGTGCACCGCGCGCGCCCCGGCGACATCATCCGTCTCGGCCCGCCCGCCGGATCGATGACCGTCGACCACAGCAGCGACAGCGGCCTGCTCTGTCTGGGCGGCGGCACCGGCATCGCGCCCATCAAGGCGCTGGTCGAGGACGTCGCCGAGCACGGGGAACGGCGTCCGGTCGAGGTCTTCTACGGGGCCCGCACCGATCACGACCTGTACGACATCGACACGATGCTGCGGCTTCAGCAGAGCCATCCCTGGCTCGCCGTCCGTCCGGTCGTCGACCACCAGGCGCATCTGCACCTGCCCGACGCGGTGCGGGAGTACGGGCCGTGGAACGAGTACGACGCCTACCTCTCCGGACCGCCGGGCATGATCCGCAGCGGGATGGACGCGCTGAGGAGCGCCGGCATCCCGTCGGACCGCATCCGCCACGACTCGGTCGAGGAGCTCGTCGGGGCCGGCGACTGACACCGGGGCGCCGCCGCGGCCTGAACGCGAGACCGCGGTGGCCGGAGACGTCAGCCCAGGTCGGGCGCGTGCATGGCCCGTACGCCCTCGATGTTCCCGTCCAGGTAGTGGCGCAGGGACAGCGGGACGAGGTGCACGGAGGCGATACCGACCCGGGTGAAGGGCACGCGCACGATCTCGTACTCGCCGCAGGGCTCGTCGATCTCGGGGCCGTGCCGCAGGGCCGGGTCCATGGATTCCAGGCGGCAGACGAAGAAGTGCTGGACCTTCACGCCGGTGGCGCCGCCGTCGTCGCCGATGTGCTCGACGGTGTCGACGAAGCAGGGCACGACATCGGTGACCTTGGCGCCGAGTTCCTCGTGGACCTCGCGGTGCAGGGCGTCGACAACGGTCGTGTCCTCCGGCTCGACCCCGCCACCCGGTGTGAGCCAGTAGGGATCGACGCCGGGCTTGGTGCGTTTGATCAGAATCAGGTCGTCGCCATCGAGCAGGATGGCACGTGCGGTGCGCTTGACCACGGGTCGGACGGTCATGGGAGAAATGTGGCCCGACAGGTTCCACGTGAAACATTCTGGAGCGCCGCGGCCTTCGAGAGGCCTTCGGGGAAGGCGCCCACGGTCGACGGCGGGGTCCGGGGAGCGGCTTCAGGTCCAGTCCACCGCGGCCCGCAGCAGCCATTCGTAGGCGCGGGCGATGTGGGGCATGGCCAGCGTGCCGGTTCGGACCACCAGGAAGTACGTCCGCAGGGGAGGCACCACCGGGTCGAGGAGCGCCACGACGTCCCCGCGCTCCAGGGAGTCGGCACACAGATAGCGCGGCAGCACCGCGAGCCCCGCGCCCGTCGCGGCGCAGGCGAGCACGGCACGAAGGTCCGGGACGACCACCGTGCCCGAGGCGGCCGGGCGGGAGTCGAAGACGGAGGCCCAGTACCGGGCGACGAGCGGCAGTGACTCGTGGACCTCGACCACGGGGAAGTTGTCCAGGACCGGCGAGCCTTTGCGCCGGAGCTTTCCAGGGCCGATGCGGGCCGCCCAGCGGGGAGCCGCGACCAGGACGTGCTCCTCGTCGCAGAGCGGGGTCGCGGTGAGCAGGGCGCCGCGCGGACGGGCCGTGGTGATGGCCAGGTCGTGGTGCCCGGCGGCCAGCCCCTCCAGCGTCTCCTCGGCGTTGCCGAAGGAGGCGCGCAGCGCGTACCCCTGACCGTCCTCGCCCGTCAGCTCCGTCAGGGCGGGCAACGCCCGCTCCGCGGTGAACTCCGGAGGGCCGGCGAGATGCAGGGTGCGCAGCGACGAGTCCTCGTCGAGCCCCGCCTCGGCTATCTCCACCAGGGCGTCGAGATGCGGCGCGGCCTTGTGCGCGAGCTCGTCACCGATCGTCGTGGGTGTCACCCCGCGGGCCTGACGCAGAAAGAGCGGCCTTCCCAACTGCCGCTCCAGGGTCCGGATCTGCGAGGTGACGGCAGGCTGGGAGAGGCCGAGCAGCGCGGCGGCACGGGTGAAGGAGCCGGCCCGGTGCACGGTCACGAACGTCCGCAACAGGGCCAAGTCCATGGCGCCCCTCCTTTCCCAGCACCCTCGACCGAGCCTCAACTATAAATAAGTCGATAGGTCGCTGTCGCTACTGTGATTGGACACTGACACAGAGTCAACTAGCCTTGTTCGCGCGGTTCTTCGCGCAAAGAACCGGGACGGTCCGAGCCACGAGGGGGGAGGCTCGGACCGTCCGTCGTGATGAGCGGCATGCCGGGCGGCCGGACGCGCGGCGCGGCCTGCCCGCCGGCCGCTCGGCACGAGGTCAGTCCGCGGACTCGTCGAGTGCGCGGAGCACGTCCGCGACCAGGTCCTCCGGGTCCTCGGCGCCGGCCGAGAGGCGGATGAAGCCTTCCGGCACCGCGTCGCCGCCCCACCGGCCGCGCCGCTCGGCGGTGGACCGGACGCCTCCGAAGCTCGTCGCGTCGTCCACCAGCCGCAAGGCGTCGAGGAACCGGTCGGCACGCGCGCGGGTGGGGAGCGTGAAGGAGACCACGCATCCGAAGCGCCGCATCTGCTGCGCGGCGATCTTGTGGGAGGGGTCGTCGGGCAGGCCCGGATGACGCAGGCCCGTCACCTCGGGCCTGCCCCGCAGCGCCTCGGCGATGACCAGGGCGTTGGCGTTCTGCCGGTCGGCGCGCAGCTGGAGGGTGGCGAGCGAGCGGTGGGCGAGCCAGGCCTCCATGGGGCCCGGGATCGCTCCGACGATCTTCCGCCAGCGCCGCACGGGCGCCATGAGGGCGTCGTCGAGCGCGGTGACGTATCCCAGCAGGATGTCACCGTGCCCGGTGAGCATCTTCGTCCCGCTGGCCACCGAGAAGTCGGCCCCCAGCTCCAGGGGGCGCTGCCCGAGCGGGGTGGCCAGGGTGTTGTCGACGGCGACGAGGGTGCCCTGGGCGTGGGCCGCCGCCACGAGCCGCCGTACGTCGCACACGTCGAGGCCCGGGTTCGAGGGGGTCTCGATCCACAGCAGCTTGGCGCCGTCGAGGACGTCGAGCTGCGCGTCACCGGCGGTGGGCGCGGTGCGCACCTCGATGCCGTACGAGGTGAGCTGCTCACGCACCAGCGGCAGCACCTGGTAGCCGTCGTCGGGCAGGACCACCACGTCACCGGCGCGCAGCTGCGAGAAGAGCACCGCCGAGATGGCGGCCATCCCCGAGGGGAAGGCGAGCGTGGTCACGCCCTCCTGGTCCGGGGCCTCCAGTTCGCCGATGGCACGCTCCAGGAGCGTCCAGGTCGGGTTCTCGTCCCGGCCGTAGGTGTAGGGGCCGGTCGGGTCGCCCGGCAGATGGAAGTGCGCGGCAAACACCGGCCCCGGCAGGGTCGGCTCGTGTTTGACGGGTTCGGGCAGCCCCGCCCGCACCGCGCGGGTGCCGTCGCCGCTCGCCGTGACGAAATCCCCTGACGTCATGTGGCCCGTCCCTCCAGTTCCTGCTGAACAGCGGCGAGAAGTCCGTGGCTCGCCGTCTCCACCATCTCAAGACATTCCTGGAAATCGCTCAGACGTCCGTAATACGGATCGGGGACGTCCGGATCGCCGTCCGCCGCGGGGTCGTAGGACCGCAGCAGACGGACCTTGTCCGCGTCCTCGGGGGTGGGCGCGAGACGGCGCAGGTCCCGCAGATGGCCGGAGTCGAGGGCGATGACGAGGTCGAGACGGGAGAACCATCCGGCGCGGAACCGGCGGGCCGTGTGCTCGCTCCCGTAGCCGCCGGACTCCAGCACGGCGACGGTGCGGGAGTCCGCACCGTCGCCCTCGTGCCAGCCGCCCGTGCCCGCGCTGTCGACCTCGACCACGCCGTCGAGCCCGGCCTCCGTCAGGCGCGCGCGGAAGACGGACTCGGCCATGGGGGAGCGGCAGATGTTGCCGGTGCAGACGAAGCAGACGCGGTAGGGCATCGGGGTCTCTCAGTCGTCGTCGCCGTCGGGGAGGACCACGTTGAGCGCCCAGGACACCACCGAGATGATCAGGCCGCCCAGCACGGCCGTCCAGAAGCCCTCGACGTGGAAACTCAGGTGCAGCTTGTCGGCCAGCCATGAGGTGAGCAGCAGCATCAGGGCGTTGACCACGAGGGTGATCAGGCCGAGCGTGAGAATGAACAGCGGGAAGGTCAGTATCTTCACCACGGGCTTGACCAGGAAGTTCACCAGTCCGAAGACCAACGCGACGAGCAGCAGCGTGCCGACTTTCTTGCCGGTGCTGTCGCCCGTCAGGGTGATCTTGTCGAGTATCCACACGGCCACGGCCAGGGCCCCGGCGTTGGCGATCGTCTTGACTACGAAATTCTTCATGTGTCTGATCGTGGCAGAAGAGATCGACTGGCGAGCCGGGCTGTGGACAGCCCGCGGAGCACGGGAGCGGACGAGCGCGATGAAGGCATTCCGGCTGGACGAACTGGAGGCGGAGCGCGCCGCCAACGACGGCGCCTATCTGCAGTTCCTGCGCGAGCGGAACATGTCGGTCGGCCTGTACGCCCTGGACGCCGGCGAGCGGGACTCCCAGCGGCCCCACCAGCAGGACGAGGTGTACTGCGTGGTGAGCGGCCGGGCCTCGATCACGGTCGGCCTGGAGACCACGCAGGTGGCGCGCGGCAGCGTCGTCTACGTCCCCGCGGGCGTCGCCCACAAGTTCCATCACATCACCGAGGACCTGAGGGTGCTGGTGGTGTTCTGTCCGCCGGAGAGCTGAGCTCCGTCTCAGGGTTCCCTAGGGGAACGGTCAGGGGAGGACAAGGGGTGCGCGACGCCCACGGTGCGCCCCGCGGGCCCTAGCATCGAACGCAGGACAGTCGGAGAACCCGGAATCGACGTCCCGGGCTTGGGACGACGGGCTATGAGAGGCAAGGACGAGGGCGATGCGAGAGATCTTCAACGGGATGCCGTGGTGGGTGAAGTGGATCGCGGTGCCGGTCATCGCTCTGGTCGTGTTCGGCACGGTGATAGTGAGTGTGCTCACCGTGGTGATCGGTCTGCTCTTCAAGGCGCTGGTCTTCGTCGCGCTGGTCGGCGGGCTGATCTACGTGGTGCGCAAGTTCACGTCGAGTTCGTCCTCCCGCGGCGACTGGTGACGCACCACCGGGTGAATCCCGGGTAACGGGCAGGTGGGCAAAGGGAACTCCAGGTTCCCTCGCCCGAGGGAAGTTTTCCGGCAGGGCCGTCTGCGAGCGGTGGCAGGCGGTTAAAGTCCGGAATTCGACGCGGGGCCGACTCCCCGCGGGCAGCGCACAGCCCCCTCCCGTGTCCCCCCGCACGGGCGGTTCCCCTCGCGCTTCGGGAGTGCCCCTTGGCCACGGTCGACACCGCACCCGCGGAATCCCTCACACCACCCGTCCAGCGGTCCGGTTCCTCCGCCGCGTCCTACGTCGCGCCGGCCCAGCCGCGCTCCTCGCCCGCGGAGATCCGTACGCCCCTGCCGGCCGCGCGCACCGGGCGGCTGGAGAGCACGTCCTCGGAGCTCCACCCCACGACTCTGATCGGCTCCGTGCAGAGAGCGATGCGTCTTCTGGAGGCCGTCGCCGCGCGGGAGCACGGGGCCCCCGCGAAACAGCTCGCCCGTGAGGCCGGGCTCGCGTTGCCCACGGCCTACCACCTGCTGCGCACGCTGGTCCACGAGGGCTATCTCTCCCGGGACAAGGGCCTGTTCTTCCTCGGTGACGCCGCCGAGCGGCTGAGCAGCAGCGGAGCCCAGCAGAAACGTCGCAGCACGGTGAGCGACGCGCTCGCCCGCTGGCGCGACGCGATCGGCGCCCCCGTGTACTACGCGGTCTACCGCGACGGCGAGATCGAGGTCATGAGCGTCGCGGACACCCCGGGGAACCCGGCGGTGGCGGAGTGGGCCGACTTCCGGGAGACCGGTCACGCCCACGCGGTCGGCAAGTGTCTGCTGTCCCAGCTCGACGAGCGGGCCCGCCGGGACCACCTCGACCGCTACCCCGTCCGCTCGCTCACCCCGTACACGGTGCGTGACGACGCGGCCCTGCTGCGGCGACTGGAACGGACGGGACGGATGGACCCCGTCACCGAGCGCCAGGAGTACGCGCTGGGAACGGTGTGTGCCGCACTGCCCATCACCGCGGGGACGACGGCCGCGACCATGGCCATTTCCCTCCCTGTTCACCAGGCCGACCGGCTGCTGCCGGCGGCCCGACAATTGCAAGGTGAGATCGGCAGACTACTGGGGACACTGGCGATCTCTATCAGCATCTGAAAACTCACTCCTTGTGATCTCCTGTGCACGTTGAGCAAGATTTCAGCAGTGTCAGGGGGACGATTCCTGGCCAGTCGAAGGCAAACGACGGGGTAGGCGATGCGCGAGTCGGTACAGGCAGAGGTCATGATGAGCTTCCTGGTGTCGGAGGAGCTGTCCTTCCGCATCCCGGTGGAGCTGCGCTATGAGACCTGTGATCCCTACGCCGTGCGGCTGACCTTCCATTTGCCCGGTGACGCCCCGGTGACCTGGGCGTTCGGGCGGGAGTTGCTGATCGACGGGGTGGGCCGGCCGTGCGGCGACGGCGATGTGCACATCGCGCCCGCCGACCCGGACGCGTTCGGCGAGGTGATGATCCGGCTTCAGGTGGGCGGCGACCACGCGCTGTTCCGGTCGGGCGCGGCGCCGCTGGTGGCCTTCCTCGACCGCACCGACAAGCTCGTACCGCTGGGACAGGAGCGTTCCCTCGCGGACTTCGACACCCACCTCGACGAAGCGCTGGACCGCATCCTGGCCGAGGAGCAGAGCGCGGGTTGAGCCGTTCCCACGGCCCTCTGGAGGAACGCTTCCGCACTCGCTGGAGAAACGCTTCCGCACACTCGGGGCGGACGCGTGGCGGCTTCAGTGCTTGCGGCGGCGTCCCTTGCCGCTCCGGACCGGTCCCCGGCCCCCCACGGGCTCGTGCGCGGACGCCACGGGCCCTGTGGCGGCCGTGGGGACGACCGGAGTGCCGGGACGGTCCGCGGAGACGACCAGGGCCGCCAGCGCGGTGGTGACCGGCACCGAGGCGACCAGGCCGATCGAGCCGACCAGGGTCCGCACGATCTCCTCGGCGACCAGTTCGCTGTTGGCGACCGCGCCGACGCTGCTCTGCGCGATGGAGAACAGCAGCAGCAGCGGCAGCGCCGCACCGGCATAGGCCAGGACGAGGGTGTTCACGACCGACGCGATGTGGTCGCGGCCGATCCGGATGCCCGCGCGGTACAGGCCACGCCAGCCCATGGTGGGGTTGGCCTCGTGCAGTTCCCAGACGGCCGAGGTCTGGGTCACCGTCACATCGTCGAGCACACCGAGCGAACCGATGATCACCCCCGCGAGCAGCAGTCCGCTCATGTCGATGGAAGGGTAGAGGCCGTGGATCAGACCGGTGTTGTCGTCGGTGTTGCCGGTCAGTGCCGCCCAGCCGATGAACACCGAGCCGAGCACCCCGATCAGCACGAGCGAGAGCAGGGTGCCGAGCACGGCCACCGAGGTACGGGCCGACAGGCCGTGGCACATGTAGAGCGCGATCAACATGATGGCGCTCGCTCCGACCACCGCCACGACCAGGGGATTCGCGCCCTCCAGGATGGCGGGCAGGATGAACAGGGTCAGGACGAGAAAACTGACGGCCAGTGCGATCAGCGCCATGAGACCACGCAGCCGGCCGACCACCACGACGGCCAGCGCGAAGATCCCGGCGAGCAGGGCCATCGGGAACTTCCGGTTCACATCGGTGACCGAGTACTGCAGATTCTTGGGCGCCGAGGGCTCGTACGCGACCACGACCTTCTCGCCCTGGTGCAACTGCCGTGACTGGTCGGGCTGGACGATCTCGGTGAACGTACGGCCCTTGTCCTTGCCGGTGTCCACCCGGACCGTCGCCTTCTTGCACTCGCCCGTGGTCCGCTGCCGGGCGGAGGGGTCCGCGGTGGCGGCGTCACCGGCCGGGACCGATCCGCCCGAGGCGTTCACCGACTTGCAGTCCACCTCGACGACCTCGGTGACCGTGGCCTGCTGGCTCTGCCGGTCGAAGCCGACCCCGGTGCGCTCGTGCGGCGGGGCGCCGCCGGGCCAGAGCACCACGAGACCCGCGACGACCGCCGCGGCGAAGGGAATCAGGACGGCCGCGATGACCTTGCGCAGATGCTTGGAGACGGGTGCGGCGGGGCCGTGAGCGTGGCTGTGCGTGTGCCCTGCCGCGGGCAGCGGGCCGGGTCCGTGCGCATGCCCGTGTCCGTGGCCGTCGCCGGGGCCGGAGCCGCGCCGCGGCTCGGACGGCGGGAACGGGGGCTGCTGCATCGTGGTCACCGGCCGATCATCGCAAGAACGGCGAGGGCCCTCTGTTCACCGCGCCAGACATGACGCTAGCGTGGAAGCACCTTTGCACACGCGGGAGCTCGGAGCACCGGGCTGAGAGGGCGCTGACCTCCGTCCCAGCGATGTTTCACATGAAACATCGACCGACGGAAGCCGCTGCGTCGACCGCTGAACCTGTTACCGGGTAATGCCGGCGTAGGGAGTAGGTCTCATGACCAACAAGGACGTACGCACGCCTGCCTCCAGCCAGACGGACGGGCCGTCGGCCGCGTCCCCGGGCGAACAGCCCGCGGGGGCAGGGCAGTCCATCGGGTGGCACAAGGCATACGTAGGGGGGTCCCGCCCCGATCTGCGGGTGCCGGTCCGTCAGGTGCACCTCACCGACGGGCGGTCCGTCACCCTGTACGACACCTCCGGTCCGTACACCGATCCGGCCGTCGACACGGACGTGCGCAGGGGCCTCGCCCCGCTGCGCGACCACTGGATCGTCGCCCGGGGCGACACCGAGGAGTACGCGGGTCGTCCGGTCCGGCCCGAGGACGACGGGATCAAGCACACCTCACCGCGCGGAGGCCTCCGCAATCTCGACGCGGTCTTCCCGGGCCGGCCCCGCCAGCCCCGCAGGGGGCGCCCCGGAGAGGCGGTCACCCAGCTCGCGTACGCCCGCCGCGGTGAGATCACACCCGAGATGGAGTTCGTGGCGGTCCGCGAGAACGTCGAGCCCGAGGTCGTCCGCGAGGAGATCGCCGCGGGCCGTGCGGTGCTGCCCGCGAACGTCAACCACCCGGAGATCGAGCCGATGATCATCGGCAAGCGGTTCCTGGTGAAGGTGAACGCCAACATCGGCAACTCGGCGGTCACTTCCTCCATCGAGGAGGAGGTCGAGAAGATGACATGGGCGACCCGCTGGGGCGCCGACACGGTCATGGACCTGTCCACCGGCCGCAACATCCACACCACGCGCGAGTGGGTCCTGCGCAACTCCCCCGTCCCCATCGGCACCGTGCCCCTCTACCAGGCACTGGAGAAGGTCGACGGCCGCGCCGAGGAGCTGACCTGGGAGATCTACAAGGACACGGTCGTGGAACAGGCCGAGCAGGGAGTGGACTACATGACGGTGCACGCGGGCGTACGGCTGCCGTTCGTACCGCTCACCGCGAACCGCAGGACCGGCATCGTCTCGCGCGGCGGGTCGATCATGGCGGCCTGGTGCCTGGCACACCACCGGGAGTCGTTCCTCTACGAGAACTTCGAGGAACTCTGCGAGATCCTCGCCGCGTACGACGTGACGTACTCGCTCGGCGACGGGCTGCGGCCCGGCTCGATCGCGGACGCCAACGACGCAGCCCAGTTCGCCGAGTTGAGGACCCTCGGGGAACTCAACACGATCGCGAAGCGTTTTCAGGTGCAGACGATGATCGAGGGCCCGGGACACGTCCCGATGCACAAGATCAAGGAGAACATCGACCTCCAGCAGGAGATCTGTGAGGAAGCTCCGTTCTATACGCTCGGCCCGCTGACCACGGACATCGCGCCCGCGTACGACCACATCACCTCCGGCATCGGTGCCGCGATGATCGCCTGGTGGGGTACGGCGATGCTCTGCTACGTCACCCCCAAGGAACATCTGGGTCTGCCCGACCGTGACGACGTCAAGACCGGTGTCATCACATACAAGATCGCCGCGCACGCGGCCGACCTGGCCAAGGGGCATCCGGGCGCGCAGGACTGGGACGACGCGCTCTCCGACGCCCGCTTCGAGTTTCGCTGGGAGGACCAGTTCAATCTGGCCCTCGACCCCGACACGGCCCGCGAGTTCCACGACGAGACGCTGCCGGCCGAGCCCGCCAAGACCGCGCACTTCTGCTCCATGTGCGGCCCCAAGTTCTGCAGCATGAAGATCAGCCGGAGCATCGCCGAGCAGTTCGGCGGTTCCGCGGCCGAGGGGGCCTCGCCCGAGGAGATCGCCGAGGGGATGCTCCAGAAGTCGAAGGAGTTCGCGGCGAGCGGCAACCGGGTGTACCTGCCGCTGGCGGACTGACACCCCGACCCCCGCGCAGGGGTGCTCGGGGTCCGGCGGACCCCGAGCACCTCCCCCGCCGGGACCGCGGAAGGAGCGCGGCACCACCCCGTCGTACGGGTTCGTCGTGTCCTCACCGTCACGGACCGCCGGGTTCCGTCGGCAGACTGGGCCCATGACATCGACATCCATGAGCAAGGGCGCCAACCTGCCGGTGGCCGTCGGGTCCGTCCGGGCCGTGCTCGGCTGGACGGGAGGCGCCGGCGCGCCGGACGCGGACGCCTCGGCCCTGCTGCTCGGTGCGGACGGCCGGGTGCGGGACGACGGCGACTTCGTCTTCTACAACCAGCCGCAGCACGCCTCCGGTGCCGTACGGCATCTGGGGAAGCGGCAGGACGCCGGTGTCACGACCGACACCGTCGAGGTGGACCTGCGCGCGCTGGAACCGGGGATCGAGCGGGTCGTGCTCGGCGCCTCGGCCGACGGCGGCACCTTCGGCCGGCTGTCCGGGCTGACCCTGCGGCTGCTCGACGCGGGCACACAGCGGGAGTTCGCGCGCTTCGAGATGGAGGCCACGACGGAGACGGCGTTCATCGGAGGCGAGTTGTACCTACGGGGCGGACAGTGGAAGTTCCGCGCGATCGGGCAGGGGTACGCGTCCGGACTCGCTGGGCTCGCCACCGACTTCGGCATCAGTGTGGACGAGGAGCCCGGCCCGGTGGCTCCGGTGGCGTCGGTGCCGCCCGTCCTGCGGCCGGTCGCCGTACCGGGTCCTCCGCCCCCTCGGGCCGTCCCGGCACCAGGGCCTCCTCCCGCGTCCCGGGTGCCCTCGGCTCCCCCGGTGCCTCCGGCTCCCCCGGTCCCTCCGGCACCCCCGGCCTCCGCCCCGCGCCTGACCAAGGGCGAGGAGCGGCTGCCCGTGGACATGCGCAAGCGGCTCTCCCTGCGCAAGGAACAGGTGGCGGTCAGCCTGCGCAAGCACGGCGCGGAGGGCGTCACGGCGCGGGTGGTGCTGATCCTCGACGCCTCCGGTTCCATGTCCTTCCTCTACGCCAAGGGCGTCGTCGCGGACGTGGTCGAACGCATGGCCGCCGTGGCCGCGCAGGTGGACGACGACGGCGCGATGCAGGCGTGGACGTTCGCCTCCCACGCGGCCCGGCTGCCGGACCTGACCCTCGGCGAACTGCCCGAGTGGCTGCGGCTGCATGTCCGCGTCGGTGAACTGAGCCTGTTCAGGCGCGGCAAGAAGCCACGGAGGGGGCTCCTGCCGGGCCAGGTGGACATGCGGACGGTCGGCATCCAGAACGAGGAGCAGAAGGCGATCGCCGAGGTGCGCACGTACGTCAGGGAGCATCCGGCCGCCGATCCCACTCTGGTGCTGTTCTTCTCGGACGGTGGGGTCTACCGCAACGACGAGATCGAGCGGGAGCTGCGGGAGGCCGTCGAGGAGCCGATCTTCTGGCAGTTCGTGGGGCTGGGCCGGTCCCACTACGGCGTGCTGGAGCGGTTCGACAGCCTGCCGGGCCGGCGCGTCGACAACGTCGGTTTCTTCGCCGTGGACGACATCGCGAACCTTCCGGACCCGGAACTGTACGACCGGCTGCTCTCCGAGTTCCCCACGTGGATCACGGCGGCCCGGCGGCAGGGCATCCTCTGATCCCGTCCGCCGGTCCGGCGGCCCGCACCCGGGCACGCCGAAGTCCGATCGGGGCCCGCGTCTCGGCAGCGCGGGCCCGGTTCCTCCCATCGCCCCGGTGTCGGCGCGCCGGGGTCACTCGGGCTGGTGCTCGGGCCCCCCGAAGTCCGGGCTCGTGAAGTCCGGGCTGGAGAAGCTCGGCCGGGGGCCCGCCGCGGGTCCACCGTCGGGGCTGCTGAACCCCGGCCGGTTGTAACCGAGGTGGGGTATCCGGCCGGTGGTGGGCGTCGGCGACGGACGGTCCAGTGCCGCCGAGCCGGGATCGGCGAGGGCGTGCCGGAGGAACGGCAGGATGCCGCGCTCCAGCAGAGCGTCCCGCCAGGCTTCCCCGGCCCGGTCGACCTCCTCGTCGAGCTCGCCGCGCGCTCCCGCCCGGAGCGAGGACGAGCCGTTGCGCAGTGCGGTCAGCAGCAGCCCGACCGCGGCGACCAGGATCGCGGCCGCCGTGACCGCGCCGAAGACCCACCCGGTGGTCAGGAGAGTCCGGGCGAACGTCTGTTCTGGATCGAGCACCTTCAACAGGTAGCCGACGAGCAGGAAGATCACCGCTGCCGTGCCGGCGAGAACGGGAGCGAGCACCGCGATGACCGCGACGGCTCCTGCTCCGGCGGTCTCGGTGACCTCTCCCATGGTGGTGGCGAGCCCCACCGCGGCGGCGCTCGGCTCCGCGGAGCCGATCTCCTCGCTGACGGCTGGGGTGGACCGCACCGGATGGCGCAGTTCCTCGCGGACCTTCACGTAGTGCGCGTACTCGGTCGCCGCGGCCGCCGTGATGAGTGCGGTGGCGTTGAGCGCCATGGTGCGCAGTTGCTCGGAGTTGAGCCGCCGGCCGGCAGCGGCGAGTTCCGGGCGGAATGGGGCGGAGCGCAGCGCCTCATCGAGGATCCGCTCGTACTCCTGGCGGTCCTCACTCAGCAGGTGCTGCGGAACGCTGTTCATCTGCATCCCCCGATGCTCCGTAGGGCTGATGGCTCGCACGCTGACGAGCCGTTGGGCAGAAACGGAGGGGAGCCTGCTACGGATAAGGCGATGGTAGAGCGGCGACGGCACGCCGTGACAGGGGGTTTCAAGAAATTGCCCCCTGGCCGGCGTGGTCCTTCGTGGTGGACGACCGCGCGGAGAACGCTCAGCCGGCCAGGGGCAGCTGCCGGACCAGCAGCTTTCCGGCCATGGTCACGCCACCGTCCATCGCGATGGCCAGTCCGTCGGCGTAAAGATGGGGTTCCTCCACCACGGGGCTCGGGCTGTCCTCGCCCTCCTCGGAGCCGACCTCGCCCAGCAGATACGGAATGGGACTGTGGCCGTGGACGATACGGGTGCCGCCGTAGGTGTCCAGCAGGGAGAGCACGGCCTCGGCACCCCCGTCGTCGCGGAAGGCGAAGCGCCGGGTGAGCTTGCGGAAGAGGTCCCAGCACTCGTCGGCGTCGTTGCGGGTGAGGGTTTCGCGGATGGTGTCGTTGACCGCTTCGATGGAGTCGCCGTAGTCGAGGTAGGCGGTGGTGTCGGAGTGCACCAGGAGGTGGCCGTCGACCTCCTCCATCGCGTCGAGGCGGGCCATCCACTGCAGATGGTGGTCCTGGAGACGGTCCATGTCGGTCTTCTGGCCGCCGTTGAGCAGCCAGGCGGCCTGGAAGGTGGCCGTGCCCGCGCCGGAGTTCACCGGCGTGTCGCCGAACCGCTTGGCGCCGAGCAGCAGCAGCTCGTGGTTGCCCATCAGGGCCTTGCAGTAGCCGCCGACGGCGGCCGCCTCGGCGGACAGGCGCATCACGAGGTCGATCACACCGATGCCGTCCGGGCCGCGGTCGGTGAAGTCGCCGAGGAACCAGAGGCGCGCGGTCCCGGCGGACCAGGTGCCCGCCGCGTCGAGGAGGCCCTGCTCCTGGAGCGCGGCGATCAACTGGTCGAGATAGCCGTGCACGTCGCCGACGACGTACAGCGGACCCGGGCCCTCGGCCGGCTGCGGGGCCGGACCGGCCTCGGGGGCGACGGCGACCTGGACGGTGTCACCCCGGTTGATGACGGGCAGGTCGCGCTGGGTCGGCGTGTAGCCGTCGGGCTCCTCGGGGAACCCTTCGCCGAAAGGCTCACCCTCGGCGGCACCGAAAGGCTCACCCTCGGCCGCACCGAGAGGCTCGTCCGGAGACGTGCTCGGCACGTACGGACCGGTCTCGTGGACGTACGCGGGCACCCGAAAGTCGCGCAACGTCTCCGTCCGCAGCACCTCGGGTCCCTGACCGGCCCCCTGAGTCATCGACCCCTCCACCACCATCGCGCCGCATCTGCACCGGATCGGACTGCCTGGTCGCAGCGGCCCGCGGTGTCGTGGGCCCATCATAGGAATGCGGATCGCGCCATGTGATGACCCAGGGGTGGTGAATCGGAGCAGGAGCCCTGTTCGCCACGGTTTTCGCCCGAATTGGGCAGGGCTTTCGCAGGTGGACGGCGCGTGGCGCGGGCATCCGGACGTCAACCGCGGCGCGCGCGGTGCCGCCCCCGCGCGCCGACACCGGGCCCTGCCTTCCGTGCCGATGCCTGGCTCATCCCTGTTCGGGCGACCGGGGCGGGCTGACCGTCGTGCGGGGCGACCGGCGCTCGGAGGAGGTCCGCACGATCAGCTCCGTCGGTATCACCTGTTCGACGGGCTGGTCGGAGTCGACCCCTTCGATGGCGTCGATGAGGAGCTGGACCACGGCGGTGCCGATCCGGCGCGGTTTCAGCGAGAGCGTGGTGATCGGCGGTTCGGTGCTTGCGTAGACGGTGGACTCGCTGCAGCAGACCAGCAGCAGGTCGTCCGGTACCCGCAGGCCGTAGCGCCGGGCCGCGGCCAGCAGATCGGTGCCGTTCGGGTCGAAGAGGCCGTAGACGGCGTCGGGGCGGTCGGGGCGGGCCAGTAAGCGGTCCGCGGCGACGGCGCCCGCACAGGGATCGTGGGCCGGGTAGGCCTCGTACACCGGGTCCTGTCCGACCCGCTCGCACCAGCGCAGATAGGCGGTGGTGGAGAGATGGGTGTAGGTGTCCGTGGAGGTGCCGGTCAGGAGGCCGATCCGGCGGGCGCCGGCGTCCGCGAGGTGGTCGAGGATGCCGAGGACCGCTGCCTCGTGGTCGTTGTCCACCCAGGCGGTGACCGGGAGCGTGCCCGCCGGGCGGCCGTCGGAGACGACCGGTAGGCCCTGGCGGACGAGCTCACTGACGACGGGGTCCTGGTCGGAGGGGTCGATGACCACGGTTCCGTCCAGGGCGACGTTCGACCACACGTCGTGGCGCGAGGTCGCCGGGAGGATGACCAAGGCGTAGCCCCGGGCGAGCGCGGCCGAGGTGGCGGCTCTCGCCATCTCCGCGAAGTACGCGAACTCCGTGAAGGTGAAAGGTTCATCCCCGTAGGTCGTCACGGTCAGGCCGATCAGCCCCGACTTTCCGGTACGGAGGGTTCGGGCCGCGGCCGACGGGCGATATCCCAGTCGGTCGGCGACTTCACGGACGTGGCGTCGGGTGGCGTCCGGGAGCCGGCCCTTGCCGTTGAGGGCGTCGGACACGGTCGTGATGGAGACCCCCGCGGCCGCGGCCACGTCTCTGATACCCGCCCGGCCCGGTCGACCGCCTCGGCGGGTGGTCTCCGCCCGGCTCACCTGGTGCTTCCCTGCTGCTGTCATGGCGAGCCGATAGTAGGGCTCATGCGGTGGGGTAGTGCGGACGCATATGCACGCGTTGACAGGCACGTTTCTGCATGATCAAAACAGCCCAAGTGCCTTGGAAACAAAGGAAGTTGAACGATACAATGGCACTACGTGACTTGTCGGCGCGCACAGGCCTGCCAAGTGGGCCATGTTTCGAAGAGGTCTCAACTCACCTTCACGGGTGATGCGCGCTACGGCGTGAGCCACCGGCGCATGGGGTTCTGGATGGCGCGCCCCCCATTCGTACGCCTTCGTACGAAGATGACCGCCGGGCGCGTGTGACGCTCGTCGCACATCGTGGGCTGATCACACAGGAGCGTCCTCGAGCGGTCCTCGGGGCGTACGGCGGTGATCGCCGGTGTGTACGTGTCCAGCGGTCGGCCGGGCGAGGTCCTGCCGGTACGAGGTTGTCCACAGCCCATTCGCAGTGGCGTCGAATCCTCATAAGGTGAGAAGTATTGGTAGCCGGTGGTGGTCATGAACCAGCGGTGGTCGCGAGGAGGACTGCGGTGAGCGAGACGAGCCCCAAGCTGCGTGCCGAGCTGGCGGGTATCCCCACCTACAAGCCGGGCAAGCCCGCCGCGGCCGGTGCGGTGGCGTACAAGCTGTCCTCGAACGAGAACCCCTATCCGCCCCTGCCCGGTGTCATCGAGAGCGTGACCGCGGCGGCGGCCTCGTTCAACCGCTACCCGGACATGGCCTGCACGGGCCTGATGGACGAACTGTCGGAACGCTTCGCGGTCCCTCTTTCGCATCTGGCCACCGGCACCGGATCGGTGGGGGTGGCCCAGCAGCTGCTGCAGGCCACCTGTGGTCCCGGGGACGAGGTCATCTACGCCTGGCGGTCCTTCGAGGCGTACCCGATCATCACCCAGATCAGCGGGGCCACCTCGGTGCGGGTGCCGCTCAGGTCCGACGAGGTGCACGACCTGGACGCCATGGCCGACGCGATCACCGACCGGACCCGGCTGATCTTCGTCTGCAACCCGAACAACCCGACGGGCACCGTGGTGCGCCGGGCCGAGCTGGAACGGTTCCTCGACCGGGTGCCCGGTGACGTGCTGGTGGTCCTGGACGAGGCCTACCGCGAGTTCATCCGTGACCCCGAGGTCCCGGACGGTGTGACGATCTACCGCGACCGGCCCAACGTCTGTGTGCTGCGGACCTTTTCCAAGGCGTACGGGCTCGCGGGCCTGCGGGTCGGCTTCGCGATCGCCCACGAGCCGGTGGCGGCGGCGCTGCGCAAGACGGCCGTGCCTTTCGGGGTGAGCCAGCTCGCCCAAGATGCGGCGGTCGCCTCGCTGCGGGCCGAGGACGAGCTGCTCGGCCGGGTCGGCTCGCTGGTGTGCGAGCGCATCCGGGTGGTCGAGGCGCTCCGGGGCCAGGGCTGGACGGTCCCCGAGACCCAGGCCAACTTCGTCTGGCTCCGGCTGGGGGAGCGCACGCTCGACTTCGCGGCCGCCTGTGAGCAGGCCGGGGTCGTCGTGCGCCCGTTCGCCGGCGAAGGGGCGCGCGTGACGATCGGCGAGGCCGAGGCGAACGACATCTTCCTGAAGGTGACCGAGGGCTTCCCCAGGTCCTAGGCAGTGTCCCGATCAAGGCTCCGGCCGGCTCCCCGCGCAGGGGGAGCCGGCCGGTTCTCGTTTAGGGACCCCCCGCCTGTCCCGTCTCGAACAGTCATGCGTCATACTTGCTTGTGAATGTGAACGCGTTCACAAGCGTGTCCCGGTTGCCCCGTGATGCGTGTGACAAAAAGGGGCAGGCTGCCGCTGCAGCAAGGCGGCGTAAGGAGACTGACGACGTGGAAATGGCCCTGGCGCCGGAGACCCTGGCGCGTTGGCAGTTCGGCATCACCACCGTCTACCACTTCCTCTTCGTCCCTCTGACGATCTCGCTCGCCGCTCTCACGGCGATTCTGGAGACCGCCTGGGTGCGGACGGGCAAGGAGCACTACCTCAGGGCGACCAAGTTCTGGGGAAAGCTGTTCCTGATCAATATCGCCATGGGTGTCGTCACCGGCATCGTGCAGGAGTTCCAGTTCGGCATGAACTGGTCGGACTACTCGCGCTTCGTCGGTGACGTCTTCGGTGCCCCGCTCGCCTTCGAGGCCCTGATCGCCTTCTTCTTCGAGTCCACCTTCATCGGGCTGTGGATCTTCGGCTGGGACAAGCTGCCGAAGAAGATCCACCTCGCCTGCATCTGGATGGTCTCCATAGGCACCGTTCTGTCGGCGTACTTCATCATGGCCGCCAACTCCTTCATGCAGCATCCGGTCGGCTACCGGCTCGTGAAGAAGGCGGACGGTTCGGTCAGGGCCGAGCTCACGGACTTCCCCAAGGTGCTCTTCCAGGAGACGGCGCTCGTCAACTTCTGGCACGTCATCAGCGCTTCCATCCTGGTCGGCGGCGCCTTCATGACCGGCATCGCCGTCTTCCACCTCCGTAAGAAGCGGCACATCCGCACCATGCGGATGTCGCTGAGGCTCGGCCTGGTCACCGCCCTCGTGGGCACGCTCCTCACCGTCGTCAGCGCCGACACCCTCGGCAAGGTGATGTACGAGCAGCAGCCGATGAAGATGTCGGCCGCCGAGGCCCTCTGGGACTCGCAGCAGCCCGCGCCCTTCTCGCTCTTCGCCTACGGCGACGTCGCCGAGGGCCACAACACGGTGGCCATCGAGATACCCGGGGTCCTCTCCTTCCTCGCGAAGAACGATCTCAACGCCGAGATCCCCGGCATCAACGACATCAACAAGGCCGAACAGGAGAAGTTCGGCCCCGGTGACTACCGCCCCAACATCCCCACGGCCTACTGGGCGTACCGCTGGATGATCGGCTTCGGCGGGGTCTCGATGGCCCTGTGCACGGCCGGCCTCTGGCTGACCCGGCGGAAGCTCTGGCTGGCGCCGGAACACCGCACCGGGGACGAGGAAGTGCCGAAGCTCATGCTCACCCGGAGCGTGGAACTGGCGCCGAAGCTGGGCGGCTGGTGGTGGCGGCTGTCCCAGTGGACGCTGATCTTCCCGCTCATCGGCATCTCCTGGGGCTGGATCTTCACGGAGACGGGACGTCAGCCGTGGGTGGTCTACGGGCTGCTGAGGACCAAGGACGCGGTCTCGCCGGGAGTCTCCCAGGGCGAGGTGCTGACCTCGCTGATCGTGTTCACCCTCATCTACGCGGTTCTCGCGGTCATCGAGGTGAAGCTGATGCTCAAGTACGTCCGGCAGGGGCCACCCGAGCTCACCGAGGCCGACCTCAACCCGCCCACCAGGATCGGCGGCGACTCCCAGGACGCCGACAAGCCGATGGCCTTCTCCTACTAGGCCCAGGGAGCTGCTGAGTCATGGAACTGCACGACGTCTGGTTCGTCCTCATCGCGGTCCTGTGGACCGGGTACTTCTTCCTGGAGGGCTTCGACTTCGGGGTCGGTGTGCTCACGGGACTGCTTGCCCGCGACCGTGCCGAGAAGCGCGTCCTCATCAACACCATCGGCCCGGTCTGGGACGGCAACGAGGTGTGGCTGCTCTCCGCGGGCGGGGCGACCTTCGCCGCCTTCCCGGAGTGGTACGCCACGCTCTTCTCCGGCTTCTACCTGCCGCTGCTGCTCATCCTGGTCTGCCTGATCGTGCGCGGTGTCGCCTTCGAGTACCGCGCCAAGCGGCCCGAGGAGAAGTGGCAGCGCAACTGGGAGACGGCGATCTTCTGGACCTCCCTGATCCCCGCCTTCCTGTGGGGGGTGGCCTTCGGCAACATCGTGCACGGAGTGAAGATCGACAAGAGCTTCGAGTACGTGGGCAGCCTCGGAGACCTGCTCAACCCGTACGCGATTCTCGGTGGTCTGGTCACCCTGACCCTGTTCACCTTCCACGGGACCGTGTTCGTCGGGCTCAAGACCGTGGGGGGCATCCGGGAGCGGGCCCGCGGGCTCTCGCTCCGCGTGGGTCTGGTCACCGCGGTGCTGGCCCTCGTCTTCCTGACCTGGACCCAGGCGGACAACGGGGACGGGAAGTCGCTGGCCGCGATGATCGTGGCCGTGGTCGCTCTGGTCGTCGCCGTGGTGGCGGCGCGCGCGGGACGCGAGGGGTGGGCGTTCGCCCTGTCGGGGCTGACCATCGTGGCCGCCGTCGCGATGCTCTTCCTGACGCTCTTCCCGAACGTCATGCCGTCCTCGCTCGACGAGGACTGGAGCCTGACGGTCACGAACGCCTCGTCGAGCCCCTACACCCTCAAGATCATGACCTGGTGCGCCGGGATCGCCACGCCGATCGTCCTGCTCTACCAGGGCTGGACCTACTGGGTGTTCCGCAAGCGGATCGGTACGCACCACATCGCCGCGGACATCGCGCACTGAATCCGACGTAAGGGCATGTTTCACGTGAAACATGCCGGATGAGCCAGGGGTGTGTTTCACGTGAAACCGATCGATCCGCGTCTGCTGCGGTACGCCCGTGCCACCCGCGCCTTCCTGCTGACGGTCGTGGGGCTGGGTGCGGTCGGAGCGCTGCTGGTCATCGCCCAGGCCATGCTCATCGCGGAGGTGGTGGTCGGTGCCTTCCAGCACGGTCACTCGGCTCCGGAGCTTCGTACCCCCCTGCTTCTGCTGGTCGCGGTCGCCGGGGGGCGGGCTTTCGTGGCATGGCTCACCGAACTCGCCGCGCACCGGGCGAGCGCGGCCGTCAAGTCGGAACTGCGGGGACGGTTGCTGGAGCGGGCCGCAGCGCTCGGACCCGGGTGGCTGGGCGGACAGCGCACCGGGTCGCTGGTCGCCCTCGCCACACGGGGCGTGGACGCGCTCGACGCCTACTTCTCGCGCTACCTCCCGCAGTTGGGTCTCGCGATCGTGGTGCCCGTGGCGGTGCTCGCGCGGATCGTCACCGAGGACTGGGTGTCGGCGGCGATCATCGTTGTCACCCTTCCGCTCATCCCCCTGTTCATGGCCCTGATCGGCTGGGTCACACGATCCCGGATGGACCGTCAGTGGCGCCTGCTGTCACGGCTCTCGGGGCACTTCCTGGACGTGGTCGCCGGACTGCCGACCCTCAAGGTCTTCGGCAGGGCCAAGGCCCAGGCCGAGTCGATCCGGCGGATCACCGGCGCGTACCGCCAGGCGACCCTGCGGACCCTGCAGATCGCCTTCCTGTCCTCCCTCGCGCTGGAACTGCTCGCCACGATCTCGGTCGCCCTGGTCGCCGTGACCATCGGAATGCGCCTGGTCCACGGCGACATGGATCTGTACGTGGGGATCGTCATCCTCGTCCTGGCTCCCGAGGCCTATCTGCCGCTGCGCCAGGTGGGGGCGCAGTACCACGCCGCCGCGGAGGGGGTCGCCGCGGCCGAGGAGATCTTCTCGGTCCTGGAGACCCCGTTGCCGGCAGGTGGTTCGCGCCCCGTGCCGGCCGGCCGGATCACCTTCGACGCGGTGACGGTCCACTACCCCGGACGCTCCGCGGAAGCGGTCTCCGGTGTCTCCTTCACGGTCGCACCGGGTGAGACGGTGGCTCTCGTCGGACCCAGCGGTGTGGGCAAGTCGACCCTCCTGGACGTCCTGCTGGGGTTCGTGGAACCCACCGCGGGCCGCGTGTGCGTGGGAGGGACCGATCTCATCGACGGCGACCTCGCGGAGTGGCGCTCACGTGTGGCCTGGGTGCCGCAGCGGCCGCACCTCTTCGCGGGCTCGATCGCGGAGAACGTACGACTGGCGCGGCCCGACGCCGACGACACGGCGGTACGGCGGGCGCTCGCCGACGCGGGCGCGCTGGAGTTCGTGGACGCGCTGCCCGGCGGCGCCGGCACGGTGCTCGGCGAGGACGGCGGCGGCCTCTCCGCCGGACAGCGCCAACGCCTCGCCCTGGCCCGGGCGTTCCTGGCGGACCGGCCGGTGCTGCTCCTCGACGAGCCGACCGCCTCGCTCGACGGCACGACGGAGGCGGAGGTCGTGGCGGCGGTGCGCAGGCTCGCCGTCGGACGGACGGTCCTGCTGGTCGTGCACCGGCCCGCGCTGCTGGAAGTGGCGGACCGCGTGGTGCGACTGGAGCCCGGTGCGCCCGGCGCGGTGTCCCGGTCCGAGCACGACGAGCCCGCGCGGGACGGGGCGCCGTCCCGCCCGGCCGAACCGGAAGAAGCGTCCACGGCCGGCGCGGAGGAGTCCTCCGGGGTCTCCCGGGGGCGCGGCGACGTCCTCGCCCGGGTCCGTGCCACGGCCGGTCCCCGCAGCGGGCGTTTCGTACTCGCGCTCCTGCTCGCGAGCCTCGCGCTCGCCAGCGCCGTCGGTCTGACGGCGACCTCGGGATGGCTCATCTCGCGGGCGTCCCAGCACCCGCCGGTCATGTATCTGATGCTGGCGGTGACGGCCACGCGGGCGTTCGGGATCGGCCGCGCCGTCTTCCGTTACGCCGAGCGGCTCGTGTCGCACGACGCGGTGCTGCGGATGCTGGCCGACACCCGCGTAGCCGTCTACCGGCGTCTGGAGCGTCTCGCGCCGGCGGGGCTGCGTAGAACCCGACGCGGGGATCTGCTCTCGCGGCTCGTCGCGGACGTGGACGCGCTGCAGGACTACTGGCTGCGGTGGCTGCTGCCCGCCGGAGCGGCGGCCCTGGTGTCCGCCGCCTCCGTGGGCTTCACCGCCTGGCTGCTGCCCGAGGCCGGTGCCGCCCTCGCGGGCGGGCTGCTGGTGGCCGGGGCCGGGGTGCCGCTCGTGACCGGGGCCGTCGCGCGCCGCGCACAGCGGCGGCTGGCCCCCGCCCGCGGAGTCCTGGCGACCCGCGTCACCGATCTCCTCACGGGCACGGCCGAGTTGACGGTCGCGGGCGCGCTGGCCGCCCGTACCGCCGAGGCGCGCCGGGCCGACACCGTGCTGACCCGTATCGCCGCGCGGTCCGCCACCGCGAGCGCCCTCGGTGACGGGCTCACTGCCCTGGCGACCGGCCTCACCGTCACCGCGACCGCACTGCTCGGGGCCCAGGCGGTGGCGAGCGGACGACTGACGGGCGTCGCGATGGCCGTGGTCGTCCTCACCCCGCTGGCCGCCTTCGAGGCCGTTTCGGGACTGCCGCTCGCCGTCCAGCACCGCCAGCGGGCGCGCGAGAGCGCGGGACGCGTGTACGAGATCCTGGACGCTCCCGACCCCGTGCGCGAACCGGAGCGGCCGAGGCCCGCGCCTCCGTCGCCCTTCCCGCTGCGGGTGCGCGGGCTCACGGCCCGTCACCCCGGCCAGGACCGGGACGCGCTGAGCGGGCTCGACCTGACTCTCGAACGGGGCCGCAGGATCGCCGTCGTGGGCCCCTCCGGCTCCGGCAAGACCACGCTGGCCCAGGTGCTGCTGCGTTTCCTGGACGCGGACGCGGGGACGTACACACTGGCCGGCACCGACGCGGACGCCCTGGACGGGGACGACGTACGCCGTCTGGTCGGACTCTGCGCCCAGGACGCGCATCTCTTCGACAGCAGTGTGCGGGAGAACCTGCTGCTGGCCAGGAAGAACGCCACGGAGGGTGAGCTGCGCGACGCGCTCGCCCGCGCCCGGCTCCTGGAGTGGACGGACGGGCTGCCCGACGGCCTCGACACCCTGATCGGTGAGCACGGGGCACGGCTGTCCGGCGGTCAGCGCCGACGGCTGGGGCTCGCCCGGGCACTGCTGGCCAACTTCCCCGTCCTCGTCCTGGACGAGCCGGCGGAACACCTCGACCTGCCGACGGCCGACGCGCTCACCGCGGACCTGCTGGCCGCGACCGAGGGCCGTACGACCCTGCTGATCACCCACCGCCTGGCCGGTCTGGAAGCGGTGGACGAGGTGATCGTGCTGGCCGGGGGCCGGGTGGCGCAGCGGGGCGGGTACGCCGAGCTGTCCGCGGCGGAGGGACCGCTGCGGGAGATGCTGGAGCGGGAGGCGGCGGGGGATCTGCTCGCCGGAGCGGCGGTCGGTGGGGACGGGAGTGTTCCCGGGCCCCGGCGCACGCGTGACGCCGTCGGCGCCGTGTCCGACTTTCGGTAGCGGAAGCCACTCATTACGCTCGAGGCATGCCAGCGGCTCCCGAGGCCTCCGCCTCGCCCGGCCCGGACGGCGGCCAGGACCTGCCACGTCTCCTCGACGCGATGCGGGCGATCGGCGCGGAGCTGGAGCTGCACGCGACGCTGGACCGGGTCTGCGAGACCGCGGCGGCGCTGACGGACGCGCGCTATGCGGCGATCGGGGTCGTCGAGGAGGACGGCGAGGGTCTCGCGGAGTTCGCGTACCACGGGATCGACGAGGAGACCGCGCGGCGGATCGGACGGCTGCCCGACGGCCACCGGGGACTGCTCGGGGCGCTCATCCACGATCCGGGGACGGTACGGCTCACGCACCTGGACGAGGACGGGCGCTCGTGCGGGTTCCCCGAGCACCATCCGCCGATGCGCAGCTTCCTCGGGGTTCCGATCCGCGTGCAGGGCGAGATCTTCGGGAACCTCTACCTGGCGGAGAAGCGCGACGGCCGCCCGTTCGGGGACAACGACCTCGGCATGGTCCGGGTGCTGGCCGCGGAGGCGGGCATCGCGATCGGCAACGCCCGGCTGTACGAGGCGGCCCAGCAGCGCGAGCGCTGGATCGACGGCTCGGTGGCCGTCACCACGGCACTGCTCGCGGGCGGCGACGCCGAGGACGCGCTCCAGGTCGTCGCGGAACAGGCGCGGCGGCTCTCCCGCGCGGCGGCCGGGATCGTCCTGCTCCCCGCCGACGAGGGGGGCCTGGAGATCACCGCGGTCGCGAAGGACCGGCCGTCCCAGGCGCTCGGCGTCGTCATCCCTGCGGAGAGCGAGCTGGTCGCCGAACTCCTGCGCGGCCAGGCCGTGTTCCTCGACGACGCGGCCACCGATCCGCGCATCCTCACCACTTTCGGCCGTGCCTACGGCCCGATGATGATGCTCCCGCTGCAGGGCGAGAGCCGGCTCCTGGGCGCGCTCGTCACCCCCAGGGAACGCGGCGCCCGCCCGTTCACCGCCTCCGAACACGCCCTGGGCGCGCACTTCGCCTCGCAGGCCGCGCTGGCCCTGATGATGGCCGAGGCACAGCGCGCCCGGGAGCGGCTCGCGGTCTACGAGGACCGCGACCGGATCGCCCGCGACCTGCACGATCTGGTCATCCAGCGGCTGTTCGCGACCGGGATGATGCTGGAGAGCGCCCAGCGGTCCTCGGGTGTGCCCGAGGTGCGGGAGGGCGTCGGCAAGGCGGTCGACGAGCTGGACGTCACCATCCAGGAGATCCGTACCGCCATCTTCGCGCTCCGGCAGGGTCCCGCCGAGGCGCCTTCGGGGCTGCGGACCCGGGTGCTGCGGGAGATCAACATGGCCGCCGTGCCGCTCGGTTTCCAGCCCGTCCACCACTTCGTCGGACCCGTCGACACGGCCGTCGACGAACTGACCGGCAAGAACCTCATCGCGGCCCTGCGTGAGGCGCTCTCCAACGCCTTCCGGCATTCCGGGGCCTCCCGCATCGAGGTCGTCGTCGACGCGACGGCCACGCTGCGGGACGGGCGGGCCGGGGTACGGCTGAGTGTCGCGGACGACGGTGTCGGCATCCCCGACCGCGGCAGGCGCAGCGGTCTGACGAATCTCCGGCGCAGGGCCGAGGCACTGGGCGGCGAGAGCTGGTACGGGCCGGGAACCGGTGCGGACGGCGGCGGTACGACGGTGGTGTGGCAGGCGCCGTCGGGGCCACGGGCGGGTGTGCCGCGGCGCTGAGGGCCGTTCGGGGGTGCGCGTCCCCCGGGCGTACGACGTGAACAGGACGGCCGGTGCCGGACCGGCACACGATGGCCGGTATGGGATCGACTCGCCGCCGCCCCTTGCTCGTACCGGCACTGCTGTGTGTCCTCGTCTTCTTCGTGGCCCGGCCCTCGACGGCCGGTGGTGAGGCCCGGGGCGGACCGGGGGGTGACTCGGGTGCCGGGGCCAGGGTGATGCGGCTGTACGAGGACGTGTCCGCGGTGGAGCGGCAGTACGAGGAAGGGCGGCGTCAGGCCGTCGCGTTGCGGGCCGAGGCGGACCGGGCCGCGCGGACCCGCGCCCACGCGGGGCAGGGCCGCGTGGCGGCGGGCGGGGGGCCGGCGGGTGCGGCACGACCCACGCGCGGTCGGCGGGAGGTGTCGCGGACGGAGCCCGGCGACGGCACCGAGGCGCCCGCGAGCGCCCGGGGCGACTCGGGGCTCGCCGCCGAGGAGGCCCGGGCCCGGTCGCGGTGGCGGGCGGCGGAGCGGCGGAACGCCGTTCTCGCCGGGGCGTGGCGGACCGTTCTGGCGAGGCTGGAGGAGGCGCGGTCGGCGCTCGAGGCGGAGGCGGAGGCGTCCGTGGCGGCGGGTTCCTGCCGGGGTGCCGTCCGGCTCGGCCGGCCGGCGGCGGGCCACCGGGCGGGATGGGTGGCGCCGGTGGGGACGTACCGGGTCTCCGCGGGTTTCGGCGCGGGCGGTGGGCACTGGGCGCACCGCCACACGGGTCAGGACTTCGCGGTACCCGTCGGCACGCCGGTGCGGGCGGTCGGGGCGGGCCGGGTGGTGCGCGTGTCGTGCGGCGGCGCCTTCGGGATCGCGGTCGAGGTGGAGCACCCGGACGGCGACCGCACGCGGTACGCGCATCTCGCGGACGTCACCGTCGAGCGGGGGCGGCGGGTCGCGGCCGGGGAGTGGATCGGGCAGTCGGGCACGACCGGCAACTCGACCGGCCCGCATCTGCACTTCGAGGTGCGGACCGGAGCCCGGCCGGGGTCCGCGGTCGATCCCGTGCCGTGGCTGGCCCGGCACGGGATCGCGGTCCGGTAGACGTGAGGCACGCCGTGCGGCTTCGGGGAGCGCTGGCGCGACGCGGTCGGCCGGTTCGTGACACCCGCGCGTCCGTCTTTCCGCGGCGGTGCGGGGACGAGGGCCCGGCGGGCGTGAGGCCCGCCGCGCGGCTTCCCGGAGCGTCGCGGGCTCGTCTCGCGCCGGTTCGTGACGCCTGCTCGAATCGTTTCTGCCGACCGGTGCTACAGCCGGTCGGCGATGATCCGCTCGATGACGACCGCCACGCCGTCCTCGTTGTTGGCGACCGTACGGCCGGAGGCCGCGGCGATCACGTCGGGGTGGGCGTTGCCCATCGCGTACGACCTGCCCGCCCAGGTGAGCATCTCGACGTCGTTCGGCATGTCCCCGAAGGCGACGACCTCCTCCGGCGCGATCCCGCGTTCGGCGCAGCACAGCGCGAGGGTGCTGGCCTTGGAGACGCCGGGGCCGCTGATCTCCAGCAGCGCGCTGGGGCTGGAGCGGGTGACGGTGGCCCGGTCGACGACGGCGCCGCGCGCCACGGTGAGGAAGGCGTCGGGGTCCAGCTCGTGATGGAAGGCGAGGATCTTGAGCACCGGTTCGCCGGCGCCGGGGGCATCCGGGGCCAGCAGCTTCTCGGCGGGCCCGAGGGCGTCCGGCAGTTCGAGGTGCATCTTGGGGTACGCGGGCTCCTGGTAGAAGCCGTAGGTCTGTTCCACGGCGAACACCGTGCCCGGGGCGGCGTCCCGCACCAGCCGTACGGCGTCGAGCGCGTTCTCCCGCGCGAGTTCCCGCACCTTGACGAACCGGTGGGCACCGGGGCCGCCGTGCAGGTCGACCACCGCGGCGCCGTTGCCGCAGATCGCGAGGCCGTGGCCGTGCACATGGTCGCTGACGACGTCCATCCAGCGCGCGGGGCGGCCGGTGACGAAGAACACCTCGATGCCGGCCTCCTCGGCGGCGGCGAGGGCGGCGACCGTGCGCTCGGACACCGACTTGTCGTCGCGCAGCAGGGTGCCGTCGAGGTCGGTGGCGATCAGGCGGGGCGGCACGATGGGGGTACCTCCTTGGTCGAGCGCGGGCGGGACCGTGCGGGAGGCACGGGGCGCCGGTGGCTCGGGCTGTCGGGTCGCTGGGGTCACCGCGCCATTCTGGCGCATATGCCCGCACGACCGTGCGGGGGTCCGCACAGGTGAGTGATTACTGTTCCCGCCGGTGCGGTCACACCCCGCGGCCGCGGACCCTCAGCGCAGCTGCGCCGGGGCCTCCATGGCGATGCGTTCGAAGACCTTCTCGTCGGCCGCGAAGTCCGAGTCGGGAATGGGCCAGTGGATCACGATCTCGGTGAAGCCCAGCTCCGCGTGGCGGCCCGCGAAGTCGACGAAGGCGTCGAGGGACTCCAGCGGACGGCCGCGGTCGGGGGTGAAGCCGGTGAGCAGGATCTTGTCGAGTCCGGCCACGTCGCGGCCGATCGCCTCGCAGGCGTCCGCGAGCTTCCCGGCCTGTGCGCGAATGGCCTGAACCGACTGTTCGGGGGTCCCGGTCTCGTACAGCTTGGGGTCTCCCGTCGTCACCCAGGCCTGTCCGTGGCGGGCGGCGAGCGCGAGGCCGCGTGGACCGGTGGCGGCCACCGCGAAGGGCAGCCGGGGCCGCTGCACGCAGCCGGGGATGTTGCGGGCCTCGTGCGCCGAGTAGAAGGTGCCCTCGGACGTGACGGAGTCCTCGGTGAGGAGGCGGTCGAGCAGCGGGACGAACTCGGCGAGACGGTCGGCGCGCTCGCGCGGGGTCCAGGGCTCCTGGCCGAGCGCCGTGGCGTCGAAGCCGGTGCCGCCCGCGCCGATGCCGAGGGTGATCCGGCCGGCCGAGATGTCGTCGAGGGAGATCAGTTCCTTGGCGAGGGTGACGGGGTGCCGGAAGTTCGGCGAGGTCACGAGCGTGCCGAGCCGGAGGCGGTCGGTGGCGGCGGCCGCGGCGGTGAGCGTCGGCAGGGCTCCGAACCAGGGGCCGTCCCGGAAGGTCCGCCAGGAGAGGTGGTCGTAGGTGAACGCCGTGTGGAAGCCGAGCTCCTCCGCGCGCTGCCAGGCGGCCCGCCCGCCCTCGTGCCAGCGGAGGTGGGGCAGGATCACGGTGCTCAGGCGCAGACTCATCCATCGAGGGTAAGCCGAGCCGCGAGGTGGTGGCCGCCACCGGGTGATCACCCGACGGCCGGCCCGGGGTCAGTGCGGGCCGGGGAACCGCAGATACGCCGGGGGCACGGCCTCGGTGAGCCACACCCCGTTCGCGCTGACCCGGAAGACATGACCGTCGCGGTGCATGGCGGCGGCGTCCACGCCGAGCACGACGGGCCGCCCGCGGCGGGCGCCGACACGGGTGGCGGTCTCGCGGTCCGGCGACAGGTGGACGTCGTGCCGGTTCATGGGGCGCAGCCCCTCGGCGCGGATCGCGTCCAGGCTGCGCGCGACGGTCCCGTGGTACAGGTGCGCCGGCGGGGTCGCGGGGGGCAGCCCGAGATCGACCTCGACGGAGTGGCCCTGGCTGGCGCGGATGCGGGTGCCCTCCACGGCGAAGCGCCGTTTGTCGTTCGTGGCCACCACGTGGTCGAGCTCCTCGCGGGTGAACCGGAATCCGTGCGACGCGGCCGCGGCGATCAGCGTGTCGATCTCGACCCAGCCCCCCTCGCCGAGCGTGATTCCGATCCGCTCGGGCTGGTGCCGCAGATGCTTCGAGAGGTACTTCGACACCTTCACGGTGCGTCTTTCATCCATTCCTACCTTCATCTCTTCATTCATCGGACCAGGGTGGCCGACGAGACGCTGATCACGCATTTGATTTTGGTACGGAGGTTTGATCCACAGCCAAGTGTGGTTATCCACAGGCGAATTGAAGGTTCTGTGGACAACTGACAGACAGTTCAGGGCTTTTCGTCAATAACACCTTGTGTGAGGTGATTTGCGCTGAGCCGGTCCAAGGTGCGTGCCTGAACTTCGCGTTCGGCCGCGGCGGCGACGAACGCCGCCACCTGCTGCGCGCCAACCAGCCTCTCCACGGCTCGCGTTGTGTCCACCGGTATCTCCACGGAACGCGTCTCCTCGCGCCGCTCGCGGGACCACTCCGGGTCCAGGCGTTCCCGCAGCCCCCGGGTGGCGAACAGACGCATGGCCCGGGCCAGTTCGGCGTCCACCGTCTGCTGCGCGAGCGGCCGCAGCCGGCGGACCAGCGAAGCCGCCTCGGCCGCTTCGGCGTCGCTCGGCTGATGCCCACCGAGATAACGCGCGAAGACGTGCTCGGTCGTGAACTCCAGGAAACGCGAGGCGATGTGCTCGACCTTGGCCCTCAACTCCCGCAGATGGCCGGAGATCGCGGACAACGGAACGCCCGCCGCGTACAACTCGGCTGCCACGGCCAGTTCTTGGGGACTCGGGACGAGGAACGAGTCCGCGCTGCCGGGAACGGGCTCCAGCACACCCAGTTCGACGGCGTCCGCGACCGCCGCGTCGTCCGGACTCCCCCCGAAGCGCTCGGCCAGCTCGGCCCGGGAGATCCGTACCGCCCGCTCGTCGGTCCACGGTCCGTCCACCTCCGCGACCAGCCCGAGGATGCCGCCGAGGCCCCGGCCCGTGTCCCACGCCTCCAGAAGCTCCTTGATGGAGGCCAGGGTGTAGCCGCGGTCCAGGAGATCGGCGATCTGGCGCAGCCGGACCAGATGCGCGTCCCCGTACACGTTGGCACGCCCCCGCCGCTCGGGGCGGGGGAGCAGTCCGCGGTCCTGATAGGCGCGGATCGTCCGGACCGTGGCGCCGCTGCGGTGCGCCAGGTCCTCGATGCGGTACACGGCACCGGCCGGCTCGTCGCTCACCGCTCCCCGCCTTCCCGGCCGTCCGGGCCGTCACTGGACCGCCGCGCGTCCGATCGCCCCCGCCCGAGCCGCGTGTGACCGCGCCGGACACGTGAAGGTTCCGCGCGGCGAACCCTCCCGCGAGGGATGGTACGACCGTCGCGGACGGCGGGGTACGGCCGCGCCGGGCTCCTTCCAGGCGGCCAACAGCCCGCTGCCCACAGCCCTGTTGGGGGCGCGCAGCGCGTACCGGACCCGTCCGGCGAGCCGCGGACCGTGACGCGGCGGGAGACGCACCGACAGCCGCAGCCGCAGCCGCAGCCGCTCCCGGTCCGACAGCCGCAGTCGCTCCCGCTCCAACTCCCGTTCCGGCAACGGCAGGCGCGGCACGTCGACGGCGTGGGTGGCGGTCGGCCCGTCCGGCGTCCGGTGCGGCGGGGTCCGCTCCCGGTCGAAGGAGATCCGGCGCGGGGTGATCGGGCGCTCCTCGCTCACAGCGGCGGGTCCATCCGCGCGACCGCGCGCAGCGCCCTCGGCGAGAACCGCGCCAGCAGACGCGCGCCCCGCGCCTCGGGGGTGACGGGGACGACCGCCTGGTTGCGGACCACCGCGCGCAGGATCGCGTCGGCGACCTTCTCCGGCGGGTAGTTGCGCAGCCCGTAGAGCCGCGCCGCCTTCTTCTGCCGGCGCTTCTCCTCGGTGGCGTCGACACCCGCGAAGTGCGCGGTGGAGGTGATGTTCGTGTTGACGAAACCCGGGCAGATCGCGGAGACCCCGATGCCCTGGCCGGCCAGCTCCGCGCGCAGGCACTCGCTGAGCATCAGGACGGCCGCCTTGGAGGTGCTGTAGGCGGGCAGCGACTTCGAGGGCTGGTACGCGGCGGCCGACGCGGTGTTGACGATGTGACCGCCCTGACCGCGCTCGGCCATCCGCCCGCCGAAGAGCCGGCAGCCGTGGATGACACCCCACAGGTTGGCGTCGAGGACCTTCCGCCAGTCCTCCGGGGTGGTGTCGAAGAAGGACCCCGACAGCCCGATCCCGGCGTTGTTCACCAGCACGTCGACCACGCCGTACTCGCCGTGGATCTTCTCGGCGAGCTTCTCCATGGCGTGCTCGTCCGAGACGTCGACCGTCTCGGCCCAGGCGTCCGGGGAGCCGATCAGCCGGGACATCTCCGCCGTGCGCGCGGCGCCCTCGGCGTCCCGGTCGACGGCCACCACGCGCGCGCCGGCCTCGGCGAACGCGAACGCGGTGGCCCGGCCGATGCCGCTGCCCGCGCCGGTGACCAGCACCAGCCGGCCGCCGAAGCGCTCCGCGTACTCACCGGTGGCCACCGTGTCGCGTACGGGTACACCGTCCTCGTTGGTGTGCACGAACTCCGTGATCCAGGCGGCCACCTGGTCGGGCCGGGTGCGCGGGATCCAGTGCTTGGCCGCGAGGGTGCGGCGCACCAGCTCCGGAGCCCAGCGCTCCAGTCCGTCGTAGAGCCGCTCGGAGAGGAACGCGTCCCCCAGCGGCGTGATGAGCTGCACCGGCACGTGCGCGTAGGCGTCCGGGCGGGGCCGGCTCAGCCGGGCCCGGACGTTGTCGCGGTAGAGCCAGGCGCCGTGCGCCGCGTCCGTCGGCAGCGACGGGGTGGGGTAGTCGCCCGGGGGCACCCGATCGACCCGCCGCAGGATCTCCGGCCACCGCCTGCCGAGCGGACCGCGCCAGGCGAGCTCGGGCAACGCCGGGGTGTGCAGCAGGTACACGTACCAGGACTTGGCGCCCTGGCCGAGGAGCTGGCCCACCCAGCGCGGGGTGGGGCGCCTGACCCGCTGCTTGATCCAGTGCCCGAAGTGGTCCAGGGACGGTCCCGACATCGAGGTGAAGGAGGCGATCCGGCCCTCCGTGCGCGCCACCGTGACGAACTCCCAGGACTGCACCGAACCCCAGTCGTGCCCCACCAGGTGCACCGGCCGGTCCGGGCTGACCGCGTCCACGACCGCCAGGAAGTCGTCCGTCAGCTTCTCCAGGGTGAACCCGCCCCGCAGCGGCCGCGGGGCCGTCGACCTGCCGTGCCCGCGGACGTCGTACAGCACGACGTGGAAGCGCTCGGCGAGGCGCGACGCGACCTCGGACCACACCTCCTTGGAGTCCGGATAGCCGTGCACGAGCACCACCGTGGGCTGTGCCGGATCGCCCAGTTCGGCGACGCACAGCTCGATTCCGCCCGTCCGCACCCGGCGCCCGCGCGCTCCGTCGAGACTCACTTCTCCTCCGCCCAGCGCCGCACGTGCGGCAGATCGTCGTCCAGCCAGAAGGCGCTCTGTTCCGGGTCCCGGGAGTCGGTGACGACCAGGATCTCCTCGAACTTCGCGCCCGTACCCCGGAATCCGAGGTGCGGTTCGACCGCCCACAGCCCCGGCCGGGGCGGATGGTCGGAGAACCGGTACGGAGACCACAGCGGCGACCAGCCGTCGCGGTGTCCGCGCAGTGCGTCACCCGCCAGCCCCTTCAGGGACTGCGTGCCGAATCCGAACAGGCGGGGCGACCAGGAGCGCTCCTTCACCCGGTCGACCTTGTGCGCGATCACCCCGAAGGGATACGCGCGGTGCCGGTTCGCGTACCCCTGGCGGACCATGAGCCGGTCCACGTCCGCGTAGATCTCGCGCAGCGGTCTGCGGGCGCGGACGCCCCGCAGGATCAGCCCGCGGTGCGCCTCCAGATCGGCGAGCAGCCTGTCCTGCACGGGGTTGAGGCCCAGCGAGCCGGAGTAACCGACATCCGCCGTGAAACCCCGGTGGACCGGGGCCAGGTCGAGGATGAACGGCATCCCCGGCTCCAGCCGCCGCCCGGTGGGGAAGAACTGCAGCGGGACGCGGAAGTTCACGAACGCCGTGCGGTCCCCGAACCAGGCGAAGGGCAGGTGGAACCAGTCCCGCACCCCGCGCTCGCGCAGCCAGTCGCGCTGCATCCGGGCCGCCTCGCGCTCGGTCACGCCCGGCCGCAGCTGCGCGGCGACCGCCTCGGCGCAGTCGTAGGCGAGACGCTGCACCTCCCGGAACCCCCGCAGCTCGGCCAGGACTCCGCCCGCCACTGCCGTCGTCATGCCACCGCCCCACCTTGTCCTCGTCGACTGCGGTACGTGTCCGTAACGTGACACCGGTGAATGTGACAGTAGTTAGAGGCTGCGTCAATAGGGCCGTCCTGGCCTGTGGACAACCGGCGCGAGGAGGACCCGGGGGCGGACGACCCCCCGCCCGCTGTTCGACCTCAGGGGGACCCCTACGGGCATGTACGACCCGAGAGGGACGCGGATACAGCTCCACGGGCTGACGACCGCTGTGGGGTACGCCACTACCTTCGACCACGTGACTGTGATCGCGACCGAAAGCCTGAGCAAGCGGTACCCACGGGTGACCGCTCTTGACCGGCTCTCCGTGGACGTCGGACCCGGTGTGACCGGACTCGTCGGAGCCAACGGAGCCGGCAAGTCCACACTGATCAAGATCCTGCTGGGTCTGTCCCCCGCCACCGAGGGCCGCGCACGGGTGCTCGGCCTCGACGTCGCCACCGAGGGCGGCGCCATCCGCGAGCGCGTCGGGTACATGCCGGAGCACGACTGCCTGCCCCCCGACGTCTCGGCCACCGAGTTCGTCGTGCACATGGCGCGCATGTCGGGGCTCCCGCCCGCCGCCGCCCGCGAGCGCACCGCGGACACCCTGCGCCACGTCGGCCTCTACGAGGAGCGCTACCGCCCCATCGGCGGCTACTCGACCGGCATGAAGCAGCGCGTCAAGCTCGCGCAGGCCCTCGTCCACGACCCCCAGCTCGTCTTCCTCGACGAACCGACCAACGGCCTCGACCCGGTCGGCCGCGACGAGATGCTCGGCCTCATCCGCCGCATCCACACCGACTTCGGGATCTCGGTCCTGGTCACCTCGCATCTGCTGGGCGAGTTGGAACGCACGTGTGACCACGTCGTCGTCGTGGACGGCGGCAAGCTGCTGCGCTCCAGCTCCACCACGGACTTCACCCAGAGCACGGCGACCCTCGCCATCGAGGTCACCGACACCGACGAGCACCCGGACGGCACCCGCGCGATGCGCGAGGAGCTCCGGGCGCGCGGGGTGGAGACGCACGACGGCAGCGGGCTGCCGGGCGCGGGACACGTCCTGCTGCTGACCGCTGAGGGCGAGGACACCTACGACCTCGTCCGGGACGTCGTCGCCGACCTCGGCCTCGGCCTGGTCCGCATGGAACAGCGCAGGCACCACATCGCCGAGGTCTTCAAGGACAGCGACACCCGGCGCGACGAAGAGCGGAAGGAGGCGGTCGGCCATGGCGGTTGAGCAGCCCCTCGCCCAGAACGGCGAGCAGACCCGGATCCACAACATCGGCTACCGCCACTACGACGGCCCCCGCCTGGGCCGCGCGTACGCGCGCCGCTCGCTGTACTCGCAGTCGCTGCGCGGCTCCTACGGACTCGGCCGCTCCGTCAAGTCCAAGGTGCTGCCGATGCTGCTCTTCGTGGTGATGTGCGTGCCCGCGCTCATCATGGTGGCGGTCGCGGTCGCCACCAAGGCGAAGGACCTGCCCGTCGACTACACCCGTTACGCGATCATCATGCAGGCCGTCATCGGCCTGTACGTCGCCTCCCAGGGACCGCAGTCCGTCTCGCGCGACCTGCGCTTCAAGACCGTACCGCTGTACTTCTCGCGCCCCATCGAGACCGCCGACTACGTACGTGCCAAGTACGCGGCGCTGGCCTCGGCGCTGTTCGTGCTCACCGCCGCGCCGCTGATCGTGCTCTACGTGGGCGCGCTGCTGGCGAAGCTCGACTTCTCCGACCAGTCGGAGGGCTTCGGACAGGGACTCGTCTCGGTGGCACTGCTGTCGCTGCTCCTCGCCGGCATCGGCCTGGTCATCTCGGCCGTCACCCCGCGCCGCGGCTTCGGCATCGCGGCCGTCATCGCGGCCCTGACCATCTCCTACGGGGCGGTCTCCACCGTCCAGGCGATCGCCTTCAACCAGTCCAGCCCGGGAGCGGTCCCGTGGCTCGGCCTCTTCTCGCCGATCACCCTCATCGACGGTGTGCAGACGGCCTTCCTCGGCGCCACCTCCGCCTTCCCCGGTGGTGAGGGCCCCTCGTCCGGCCAGGGCGTCGTCTATCTCGTCGTCGTCCTGGGCCTCGTCGCCGGCTGCTACGGCCTCCTGATGCGCCGCTACCGAAAGGTCGGGCTGTGACCACGCTCAACATCGACCACGTCTCCCGCTGGTTCGGCAACGTGGTGGCGGTCAACGACATCACGATGACGATCGGTCCCGGAGTCACCGGCCTGCTCGGCCCGAACGGCGCCGGGAAGTCCACCCTCATCAACATGATGGGCGGCTTCCTCGCCCCCTCCACGGGCACCGTCACCCTCGACGGCCGGCAGGTCTGGCGCAACGAGGAGATCTACAAGCACATCGGCATCGTCCCCGAGCGTGAGGCGATGTACGACTTCCTCACCGGCCGCGAGTTCGTCGTCGCCAACGCCGAACTGCACGGACTCGGTGCGAAGGCCGCCCAACGGGCCCTCGCCACCGTCGAGATGGAGTACGCGCAGGACCGCAGGATCTCGACGTACTCCAAGGGCATGCGGCAGCGCGTGAAGATGGCCTCCGCCCTCGTCCACGAACCGTCCCTGCTGCTGCTCGACGAGCCCTTCAACGGCATGGATCCCCGCCAGCGCATGCAGCTCATGGACCTGCTGCGCCGCATGGGCGACGAGGGCCGCACGGTGCTGTTCTCGTCGCACATCCTGGAGGAGGTCGAGCAGCTCGCCGCGCACATCGAGGTGATCGTCGCCGGCCGGCACGCGGCGAGCGGTGACTTCCGGCGCATCCGCCGGCTGATGACCGACCGCCCGCACCGCTACCTCGTCCGCTCCAGTGACGACCGGGCGCTGGCCGCCGCGCTGATCGCCGACCCGTCGACCTCGGGCATCGAAGTGGATCTCGCCGAGGGCGCGTTGCGCGTCCAGGCGGTCGACTTCGGGCGGTTCACCACCCTGCTGCCGCGCGTCGCACGCGAACACGGCATCCGACTGCTCACGGTCTCGCCCTCCGACGAGTCCCTCGAGTCCGTCTTCTCGTATCTCGTCGCGGCGTAGGAGGCCGAACCATGTACGACCCCACAGTCGCCCGACTCACCTACCGGGGCCTGCTCGGCCGCCGGCGGGCCCTCATCCTGTGCGTGCTGCCCGCCCTGCTCATCGTGATCTCCGTGGCCGTGCGCAGCTTCTCCGGCGCGGACGACCAGGTGGCCGCGGACCTGCTCGGCGGGTTCGCGCTCGCCACCATGGTCCCGATCATCGGCGTCATCGCGGGAACGGGCGCGATCGGACCCGAGATCGACGACGGCTCGGTGGTGTATCTGCTGGCCAAGCCGCTCAAGCGGCCGACGATCATCTTCACCAAACTGATCGTCGCGGTCGCCGTCACCATGGCCTTCTCGGCGGTGCCGACCTTCGTCGCCGGCATGATCCTGAACGGCAACGGCCAGCAGATCGCCGTCGCCTACACCGTGGCCGCGCTGGTCGCCTCGATCGCCTACGCGGCGCTGTTCCTGCTGCTGGGGACAGTGACCCGGCACGCGGTCGTCTTCGGTCTCGTCTACGCGCTGGTCTGGGAGGCCCTCTTCGGGTCACTGGTGTCCGGCGCGCGCACGCTCAGCGTGCAGCAGTGGGCGCTCGCGGTGGCCCACAAGGTCACCGGCGGGGACCTCGTCACCTCGGACGTGGGACTGACCACGGCGACGGTGCTGCTGGTCGCCGTCACCGTCCTCGCCACCTGGTACGCCGGACAGCGGCTGCGGTCGCTGACCCTGGCCGGCGAGGAGTGAGACGGGGCTCCACGCACGCGTGGAGCCCCGCTTCCTGACATCCACTTCACCTCTGTCCGCGCACACTGGACAAAAGGGGACGCGCGGCGAGGAGGAACGGGGATGGCGGAACCGCAGGGTGAGGGAGAGCGCGGCGAAGGAGCGGGGAGCGCGGGTCGGCGGGACGGGGGACAGCACGGCGAGGGGCAGCGGGGATCCGGGGACGGCTGGGACGACGTCGTGCTCGACGAGGACTTCATACGGTCCGCGGGGACGGCCGAGCCGTCCGCCCGCGCCCGTATGCTCGCCGCCCGCTGGCGTGAAGGGGGACCGGATCCCCAGCCCTGGCGCTCCGACGAGCCGCCCGCCGGGTGGTTCTTCAGCAAGGCCCGTCGCCGCAGGTGGCGCCGTAAGTGACCCTGGCGGCCGCGAGCCGTCCGCGCGCGGCCGTCGCGCCCTACTCGTCCGGCCGCCCGGTTAATTCGGTGGCGCCCAAAGCGGCGTACGGGCACAGTGGTGGTGTCCACGCCGCCGCAGCCGGCCGGCGCCGCACACCGGGAGAGGAGCGCGACGATGTTCATCAGGAGCAGTTCGTCGAGCTCCCGACAGGGCAGCCCGCGGCGGGTTCCGGAGTAACCACCTCTCCGTCGAACCCGCTCCGCACGGGGGGCTGCCCGGGGCGGCCGCTTCGAGCGCGCATTCCGCGCGGGCCGCCCACCCGGAGGATTGGCCGAGTGGAAAGGCACCGGCTTGCTAAGCCGTGGTCGGGGCGCGAGCCCCGCGCGCGTTCGATCCGCGCATCCTCCGCGAGACACCATGACCGCGACGCCATGACCGCGACGCCATGACCGCGACACCGTGACCGGACGGGCCCGATGGACGGCCCTGCCCCGACCCGTCCTGGGCGGGCCCCGACAGTCCCCGACCGCGACCAGCCGGTGTCCGGTCCGGCCGTGCTCGGTCCGGCGGTGGCCGGTCCCGCGGTGGCCTATCCCGCAGCGTTCTGTCCGGCGGTGGCCGATCCCGCGGTGTCCGTTCCCGCAGTGCTCGGTCCGGGCGCGGCGGGTTTCCGGGCGCGGGTCCTAGTCGTCCTGGCCGAGCAGCCGTTCCAGCACCACCGCGATGCCGTCCTCGTCGTTCGAGGACGTCACCTCGTCCGCGACCGCCTTGAGTTCCTCGTGGGCGCCCGCCATCGCCACCCCGCGCGCCGCCCAGGCGAACATCGGGATGTCGTTGGGCATGTCGCCGAAGGCGATCGTGTCCGCGGCCCGTACGCCGAGGCGCCGGGCGGCGAGGGACAGCCCGGTGGCCTTGGAGAGGCCGAGGGGGAGAAGCTCCACGATGCCCGCACCCGCCATCGTGACCCCGACCAGACCGCCGGCGACCTGCGCGGCCACCGCGGCGAGCGCGTCGTCGGAGAGCGTCGGGTGCTGGACGTACACCTTGTTCAGCGGCGCCGACCAGAGATCCGCGGCGTCCTTGATCGGCACGACCGGGAGCGGACCGTCATGCGTCCGGTAGCCGGGACCGACCAGCACCTCGCCGTCGAGCCCGTCACGGCTCGCCGCGAGCAGCAGCGGACCGACCTCCGCCTCGATCTTGGCGAGCGCCAGACCGGCCAGCTGCCGGTCCAGCGTCACCGAGGTGAGCAGCCGGTGCTCTCCCGCGTGATAGACCTGCCCGCCCTGGCCGCACACCGCGAGCCCCTCGTAGCCGAGGTCGTCGAGGATGTGCCGGGTCCAGGGCACCGCGCGCCCGGTGACGACGATGTGGGCCGCGCCCGCCGCGGTGGCCGCCGCGAGCGCGTCACGTGTCCGCGCCGAGACCGTGTCGTCGGAGCGCAGCAGCGTCCCGTCGAGGTCGGTCGCGACGAGCTTGTACGGGAACGCCCCGGCCGGGCCGGTCGATCCGGTGGTGCCGCTGCTCACTTGGAGATCGGCTCCAGGACCTCACGCCCGCCGAGGTAGGGGCGCAGCACCTCGGGCACCCGCACGGAGCCGTCGGACAGCTGGTGGTTCTCCAGGATCGCCACGATCGTGCGCGGTACGGCGCACAGGGTGCCGTTCAGCGTGGCGAGCGGCTGCACCTTCTTGCCGTCGCGCATGCGGACGGAGAGCCGGCGGGCCTGGAAGCCGTCGCAGTTCGAGGCCGAGGTCAGCTCGCGGTACTTGCCCTGGGTCGGGATCCACGCCTCGCAGTCGAACTTGCGGGAGGCGGAGGAGCCGAGGTCGCCCGAGGCCACGTCGATCACCTGGAAGGGCAGTTCGAGGCCGGTCAGCCACTGCTTCTCCCAGTCCAGGAGGCGCCGGTGCTCGTTCTCCGCGTCCTCGGGGGCCACGTACGAGAACATCTCGACCTTGTCGAACTGGTGGACGCGGAAGATGCCGCGGGTGTCCTTGCCGTAGGTGCCCGCCTCGCGGCGGAAGCACGGCGAGAATCCGGCGTAGCGCATGGGCAGTTGGTCCGCGTCGAGGATCTCGTCCATGTGGTACGCGGCGAGCGGGACCTCGGAGGTGCCGACCAGGTAGTAGTCGTCCTTCTCCAGGTGGTAGACGTTCTCCGCGGCCTGGCCGAGGAAGCCGGTGCCCTCCATGGCGCGCGGGCGGACCAGTGCCGGGGTCAGCATCGGGGTGAAGCCGGCCTCGGTGGCCTGCGCGATCGCCGCGTTGACGAGGGCGAGCTCCAGGAGGGCGCCGACGCCCGTCAGGTAGTAGAAGCGCGAGCCGGACACCTTGGCGCCCCGCTCCACGTCGATGGCGCCGAGCGCCTCGCCGAGCTCCAGGTGGTCCTTGGGCTCGAAGCCCTCGGCGCCGAAGTCACGGATCGTGCCGTGCGTCTCGAGGACGACGAAGTCCTCCTCGCCGCCGACCGGGACGTCCGGGTGGACCAGGTTGCCGAGCTGGAGGAGGAGCCGCTTGGTCTCCTCGTCCGTCTCGTGCTGCTCGGCGTCGGCGGCCTTGACGGCGGCGGCGAGTTCGCCGGCCTTCTTCAGCAGCTCGGCCTTCTCGTCGCCGGAGGCCTTGGGGATCAGCTTGCCGAGCGCCTTCTGCTCGGAACGGAGTTCGTCGAAGCGGACGCCGGACGACCTGCGCCGCTCGTCGGCGGAGAGGAGGGAGTCGACGAGTGCGACGTCCTCTCCACGGGCGCGCTGCGACGCACGCACACGGTCGGGGTCCTCACGGAGCAGGCGAAGGTCAATCACCCCACAAGGCTACCGGTGCGGGCTTCCGGCCATCGACCCGATATTCCACTCCGTCACGTGTGTCACGTTATGAGTCAAATGCCGGACCGAATCTCTTGATCATCCATTGCCGTCAATAAAGCGGACTCCCCTCCCTGAAACGGGGCAGACGGCGACGCGCCGGTTGACCGGACTCCCTTGCGGCGACCGGGATTTGGCGGGGGGTTGTCCACAGGCATCCACCCCTCGCAAAGTTATCCACAGGCTGTGTGGAAGATCTGTGGACTGTGGAGTTGATCGTTCGGAAAGCGGCATGCCGGACGGAGAATTCCCGGGTCAAACCACCTCTACACCCACGTTCGAGTGGAATTGCTTCGCCCCAAAGGATTGATCAAGGGAAATGGGTGGACGAGGGGTGACGTGAGGGTCTGTGGACGGAGTAGGGGTCTGTAGGCCGATTTGTCGACGATGTAGTGCTTCGTTGTCGACTTGTCCCCAGGTCGAGAAGCCCGCCTGTGGATAACATCTGTGGATGACGAAAATCTACAGGTAGGACCGGGAGGGCGCAGCCGCGCGGACGGCCCGCGGCGGGCCTAGAACCGGCCGTCCTGGCAGCGCGCCAGCCAGTCCGACGCGGCGGAGAACTCGTTGTCCGACGTGCCCGCCCGGGGAGCGCGCACGTCCTGGGGGTCGACCTCCGCACGCGGGTACGAACCGAGGAAGCGCACCTGCGGACAGACCCGCTTGAGTCCCATGAGCGCCTCGCCGACCCGGCGGTCCGAGACGTGCCCCTCGGCGTCGATGGCGAAGCAGTAGTTGCCGATGCCCTCCCCGGTCGGCCGGGACTGCAGCAGCATCAGGTTGACTCCGCGCACCGCGAACTCCTGGAGCAGTTCGAGGAGGGCGCCCGGATGGTCGTCCCGCTGCCAGATGACCACGGAGGTCTTGTCCGCCCCGGTCGGGGCCGCGGGCCGGGCGGGCCGTCCCACCAGGACGAAACGCGTCTGCGCGTTCTCGGCGTCGTGGATGCCGGTCTCCAGCGCCTCCAGTCCGTACCGGGCCGCCGCGAACTCGCCCGCGAACGCCGCGTCGTAACGGCCCTCCTGCACGAGCCGCGCCCCGTCCGCGTTCGAGGCCGCGGACTCCCACAGAGCGTTCGGCAGATGGTTCGCCAGCCAGTTGCGCACCTGCGGCTGAGCCGCGGGGTGCGCGGTCACCGTCTTGATCTCCGAGAGCCGGGTGCCGGGCCTGACCAGCAGCGCGAAGGTGATCGACAGCAGCACCTCGCGGTAGATCATCAGCGGCCTGCCGGCGACCAGCTCGTCGAGGGTGGTGGTGATGCCGCCCTCCACCGAGTTCTCGATCGGGACGAAGGCGGCCTCCGCCTCGCCGTCGCGCACTGCGTCCAGCGCGGCGGGGACCGACACCATCGGGACGAGCTCGCGGGTGGCGGCCTCCGGGAGGGTGCGCAGGGCGACTTCGGTGAAGGTGCCTTCAGGACCGAGATACGCGTAGCTGGCTGGCATGACCTCACCCTAATGGGCCCGGTGCGGCCCGGCTCGCGGCCGCGGGGACCGCGCTCGGAAGGGGCCTCAGCCCTCCAGCAGCCGCTGCCCGACGTACTCCCCCGGGGCCGCCCCGCCCGGCACCGCGAAGAGCCCGCTCGCCTCGTGGCGGATGAACGAGGAGAGGGCGTCGCCCCGGTCGAGTTTGCGCTGCACCGGGACGAACCCGCGCAGCGGATCGGCCTGCCAGCAGACGAACAGCAGGCCCGCGTCGGGCACGCCGTCCGGGCCGAACCCGTCGTGGAAGGAGAACGGGCGGCGCAGCAGGGCGGCGCCACCGTTCTGGTCGGGCCGGGTGATACGGGCGTGCGCGTTGAGCGGGACGACGAGATCGCCGGCCGCGTCGGTCTTGTCGAGGTCCATCGCGGTGGTCTCGGACCCTCCGGACAAGGGCGCTCCGGTCGCCTTCTTCCGGCCGATGACGTCCTCCTGGGCCGCGACAGAGAGCTTCTCCCAGTCGTCGAGGAGCATGCGGATCCGGCGTACGACGGCGTACGAGCCGGCGGCCATCCAGGCCGGGTCCCCCGCGGCGGGCACGAAGACACGCTGGTCGAAGTCGGGCTCCGAGGGCTTCGGATTGCGGGTCCCGTCGATCTGGCCCATCAGATTGCGGGCGGTCAGGGGGCGGGAGGTGGCTCCGGGTGAGCGGTTGAAGCCGTTCATCTGCCAGCGCACCCGGGCCGCGCCGCCCGCGTCCTTCTGGACCGCGCGCAGGGCGTGGAACGCGACCAGCGCGTCGTCCGCGCCGATCTGCACCCACAGGTCGCCGTCGCTGCGGGCCTTGTCGAGACGGTCCGAGGAGAAGTCGGGCAGCGGGTCGAGGGCGACGGGCCGCTGCTTCTCCAGGCCGGTGCGCGCGAAGAAGCTGTGGCCGAAGCCGAAGGTGACCGTCAGGGACGACGGACCGGCGTCACGGGCGACATCCGTGTCGTCGTGCGCCGCCGCCTCGCCCGCCATCAGCCTCCGGGCCGTCGTCGACCAGCGGCGCAGCAGCGCGGCGGCCTCCTTCCGGCTCGCCCCGGGGGCCAGGTCGAAGGCGACGAGATGGCCCCGGGCCTGGAGCGGGGTGGTGATGCCGGGCTGATGTTTCCCGTGAAACATCACCGTGTTCATGCCCAGCGAGGTCAAGGGTGTGGACCGGTCGGGCGCGGGTGCCACGGCGTATCCGGCGGCGCCGCCGGCCGCGCCCAGCGCGAGCCCGCCGGCACCGGCGGTGCCGAGCAGCCGGCGCCGGGAGAGGGCGGCTCTGCCTCCGGGGGGAGCGGATCGGGAGGGTTCCCCGGCGGTGTCCCGCCGAGCGGCGGTGCCCTGCTCGGCGGAGGCCCTGGACTGGTCAGCCATCGTGTGGTTCAGCCGATCTTCGCGTTCTTGGTCACGGTCGCCTGGTCGATGTCGGAGGTGCGCACGGTCACCGCGATCTTCCAGTCGCCCGCCATGGGGATCTGTACACCGATCGCCGACCAGTGGCCGGTGGCGATGCGGTCGGGGGCCACGGGCAGCGGGCCGATCTTCTTCGCCTCCAGGGTGAAGGCGACCTTGACCTCGGGGACGTCGAAGGCCTTGCCGTTCGGCCGCACCACGAACACGTGCATCTCGTCGGAGCCGACGCGCGCCGGGTCGAGGGTGACCTCCACGGTGCCCTTGCCGTCCTCGCCGCCGGTGTCGAAGGGGATCTTCAGCGAGAGCGGCCCGGACCGCTGGGAGGCGGCCGCGGTGGCCCCCTCGGCCTGCTCCTCGGTGCGCCCCGGTTCGGTGGAGGTGAGCACGGTCGTCACCGCCAGCAGGACGATCGCGACCCCCGTCTCGGCCAGCACCGAGCGGCGCAGACCCGTACGGACCGGGTCGGCGTCCCGGACACGCTTCTGCCGGGTGGTCGCCACGGCGGCGCGCTGCCGCGCCAGTTGGGCGGCGCGGCGCGCGTCCCCGGAGCCGGCGGCCACCGTGGCGGGCTCCTTCTCCGCGGCGGGCTCCTCCACCGGAGAGGCGACGTCGGCCGGAGCCTCGGACAGCTGGGCCGTCCAGCGGCGCGAGATCCAGGCGATGCCGACGAGCACCGCCACCAGGGCGACCTTGACGAGCAGCAGTTGTCCGTACGAGGTGCCGGTGAGCGCCGACCAGGACCCGACCTGGCGCCACGACTGGTAAATGCCGGTCGCGGCCAGCACGGTCACCCCGCCGAACGCGACGCGCGAGAAGCGGCGTACGGCCGCCGCCTCGATCTGGTCCCCGGCGGGCGCCCTGAACAGGGCCACGAGCAGTGTGGACAGCCCGCCCAGCCAGACGGCGACCGCCAGCAGGTGCAGGACGTCGACGGGCATCGCGAGGCCTGTCTGGATGCCGGTCGAGGCGTGCTCGGCCATCGCCCAGCTCGCGGCCAGGCCCGCCGCGACGACGGTGCCGCCGATCGCGAGCCCGAAGGTGAGGTCCCTCCGGTCCGTGGCCGCGAGGTCCTGCGTCTCCTCGTCCTCGGCACGACCAGCGGTGCCGGCACCCTCCGTGCCGGACCGGACTCCGGCGCCCGTGCCGTCGGCGCCGGACGCCCCGGCCGGGTCGCCCCCGTCGGCCGGGGCGCCCGTGGCATCCTCGCCGCCGGTCTCCCGGACGGGCTCCTCGTCCTCGTCCCGCCGTGCGTACGCGCCGAAGAGCACCGCGATGAACAGCGCGGCCGCGGCGATCAGCAGCAGCCGGGAGACGAGTGCCGCGCCCGACTTGGTCTGCAGCACCTGGGCGAGCAGCGACAGGTCGAAGATGTCGCCGATCTTGCCGGAGCCGACGTAGGAGCCGCGCAGGAGCAGCAGGGCGAGCGTGGCACCGGTCAGCGCGAGCCACCCGGAGACCACGAGCCGCTGGACGGCGCGGACCCCGGCACCCCGCTGCCAGCAGGCGAGGACGAAGGCCGCCCCGCCGACCAGGAGGATGAAACCGGCGTACGAGACGTAGCGCCCGATGTCGTAGAGCGTTCCGACGACTCCGCCGCCGGCCGCGGTGCCGGACAGCGCCACGGAGGTCTGCGAGGGAGCGCCGATGGAGAAGGTGAAGGCGCCCGACACGGGATGGCTGTCGGCCGAGACCACCTGGTAGGTGACGGTGAACGTGCCGTCGGGGAGCCCCGAGTGCAGCTTCACGCCGTAGGTGGTGCCGTCCGCCTCGAACGGCTTGCCGGTGTCGACCCGCTTGCCCTTGGGGTCGAGCACGCGTACGGCGCCGTCGGACATCGCCACCTTCTCGGAGAAGGTGAGCGAGACCTGGTCGGGTGCCTGGGTGACCACCGCTCCCTGCTGCGGGTTGCTCCCGGTCAGCGCGGCGTGCGCGGAGGCGGGGGCGGCGCCGGCGAGGACCGCGCCGGTGACGGCGAGGAACAGCAGCAGCAGTGTCCGTAGCCGCGGAACGGTGGCGACGCCCCGGACCGGCCCACGGACTGCGGCACGGCGGGGAACGGTGGTCGGTGTCACGGTGATCCCTCCTCAGTGCCCGGTCTTCGGGTTGTACGTCGCGGATTTCACCGGCATGGAGACCTTCACCGTGCCGGTCCTGGCGAAGTGCAGCGTCAGCGACACCTTCTCGCCCTCATGGGGTCTGTGGGTGAGCTTTTCGAACATGAGGTGGTTGCCGCCGCTGGAGAAGGCGAGCGTGCCGTCCGCGGGTATGGCGAACGACTTCTCCTCCTCCATCGCGCCGCCCTTGGTGGAGTGCAGCGTGACGTCGTCGGACAGGTCGCTGGTGACCGAGGTGAGCGTGTCGGTGCCGCCGGAGTTGGTGACGGTGAAGAATCCGGCCGCCATGGTGTCCGTCACGGGGGCGGGCATGTAGGCCCCGGTGACCTCGAGTTCGGGCCGGGAGCCCGTCGCGGCCGCGGAGTCGTCGGAGCCGCAGCCCGTCAGCGCCAGCGCCAGGGCGAGACCCGCGACCGGCACCGCCGCGGCTTTCCGGGGGCGCCTCACGGAGTCTCCCCCTTGACCAGCTTGGGCAGGTCCTTGGTGTAGTCGTCGACGGTCGCGTCCTCGCTGTACAGCACATAGCCCCCGTCGGTCTTCGGCGAGAACGCGATGACCTGGGTGCCGTGCACGGAGACGAGCTTGCCGTTCTTGTCCTTCGTGGTCGGCTCGACGGAGATGCCCAGCCCCCGGGCGCCGGCCTGGACGGTGGCGAAGTCGCCGGTCAGGCCGATGAAGGACGGGTCGATCCCCTTGAGCCAGGTGCCGAGCGCGGCGGGGGTGTCGCGTCCCGGGTCGGTGGTGACGAACACGACGCGGAGCGCGTCCTGCTCGGCCTTGGGCAGCTGCTTCTTGGCGACGGCGAGATTGCTCATCGTCGTGGGGCAGACGTCGGGGCAGTGGGTGTAGCCGAAGTAGATCAGCGTCGGCCGGCCCTTGGTCTCCGTGAGGAGGTCGTACTTCTTGCCGTGCGTGTCGGTGAGGACGAGGTCCGGCTTCGTGTACGGCTTGTCGAGGACTGTCGCGACCCCGCCCGATCCCGCCTCGGCGGACACGTCGGCGATCGGCTTGCCGCCGTCGTCACCGCTGCCGCAGGCGGAAAGGCTCAGTGCGGCGGCGGCGAACAGGGCGGCGACGGCATAGGTCTTCTTGCGCATAGAAAAATGTCCCAGATGTGAGGGCTCCGGTGTGCACCGGGGTCGTACGGCGCCGGTGTCGGGCCGTACGACCTGCCGGTGCACCGCGGAGGGGTGCGGTGGGCCTCAGGCGGCGGCGCGGCGGCGGCCGGCCACGACGCCGTACGCCACACCCGCCACGCCGACGACGATGCCCACGACGCCCAGGACGCGGGCCGTGGTGTCCGAGCCGGAGGACGAGGCGGCGGAAGCGGTCTTACCGGCGGCCGGGGCGGAGGTGGCGGAGGCGTCCTCGGCGGCCGGGGAACCGTGGTGGCCCTCCTCGGACGCGGCGGAGAGCGTCAGTACCGGAGCCGGGTTCTCGGGCTCCTCCGCACCTTCCTTCTGCGGCTCGATCCAGCGCACGACCTCCTTGTTGTCGTACGTCTGGACCGCCTTGAAGACCAGCTCGTCCGTGTCCTCGGGCAGCTGGCCGACCGAGAGCGGGAACTTCTGGAAGAAGCCCGGCTCGATGCCCTTGCCGGTGGCGGTCCAGGTCACCTTGGAGACGGCCTCGGAGATCTTCTCACCGTGCAGGGTGAGCGGCTTGGCCAGCTTGCTCCGGGTCACCTTCACGGACCAGCCGTCGAGCGGCTGCGGCATCACGGACGCGAGCGGGTGGTCGGTGGGGAGGTTCACCTCGAGCTTGGTGGTCGCGGAGTCGTCACGCTCGTTGGGGACCTTGAAGTCGACGACGGCGTACCCGCCCTTGGCGGCCGGACCCTCCGGCTGGACGCTGACGTGCGCGAAGGCGGGGACGGACAGGGCGAGAACGGCCGAGGCGGCGACGGCGCCGGCGGCGGCGATACGGGAAGCCTTCATGGAAGAGAACACTCCACTTTCAGTCCGATGAGGAAGGGGAATGCGTGCCGGCGGCCGCGGAGCGGAACTCCGTGCGAGGCGTCGTCGGGCACGCGCGTGCCGCACGGCGGCGGCCCCTTCGTGATCGTGAAGTGGTGCGCCGTGTCAGGCAGCGAGGACGAGAGCGCCGGAGCGTGGCGGTCCGCGCCGGACGACGGAGTGCTGGAGCGCGGTGGTGTGCGGCTCGGGAGCGGCCCGCGGAGCGCGCCGCGGGGTGCGCGGTGCGACGCCCGGGGTCCCCGGGAGCCCCGCCCGCAGGGCGCGGACGAGCGCGAGCGCGGCGCGCAGGGCGCGTACGAGCGCGCCCTCCGCCACCCCGTGGGCGGACAGCCGCATGAGCCGCAGCAGCGCGAGGTCGCCGTGGCGCAGGACCCATCCGGCGGCGACGGCCGCGAGGACGTGGCCGAGCAGCATCGGCAGCGAGGGCAGCAGCCCCATCGAGGAGCCGGCCGCGGAGGACACCGCGTCCGCGGGGTGGTGCATCGGCATGGCGGACATGGCGGACATGGAGTCCATCGAGGACGCGGACATGGGCATGGACTGCGTCATGTCCGTGTCGAGCCGCGCGTCGGCCAGGATCCGCTGGGCCTGCGCGGGACTGATCGACGCCGCGGTCGCGCCGCACACGATGCGGGCGGCCCGCTCCACGAGCGACATGTCGGCCGTCGTCGGGGAGCCGGAGCCCGCCGCCATGGAACCGGACGTGCCGAGTCCGAAGAGCGTGTGCAGCGCGGTCTGGCCCACGGCGAGCACCGCCGCGATGCCCGGAAGTGTCCGCTCACGTCCCGCCAGCGGGGCGGCGACGGAGAAGACGGCGAGGAAGCCCGCCCCCAGGGTCCACATCGGGACGGCCGCGCAGGACGCGATCCCATGACCGGCCGCGGCCAGCACGACGCAGACCGCGGCGAACATCGCGGCCCGCAGCATCCGGAGCCCTGGTCCGGAGCGCGCCCGGCGGGGGTGGGGGGCAGTCATGGCGGGCCCATCATCGCACTGGCCGCCCCCGCGCCCCACGGCAGGTCCGCAAGGTGACCTCCCGCGCGGTACGGCACGGAAGATGCCCATCCGGGCCGAACCGTCCGCACATACACCCTCCCTGACGCGCACACATCCGCCGTATGGGCGGCATCACGTCGATGGGGTGATTGCGCGGGGGTGGTCGCGGCAATACGTAACGGTATGTCGAGCCGCGGCCTGGAGGCTGGAGCATGAGCATCTGGTGGTCACTCCATCTGCGGCGCGAGGCTGCGAGCGTCCCCCTCGCCCGGCGGCTGCTGCTCGGCACGATGGAGACGGCGGGCGTCGACCCGGACATCTCCTACGACCTCTCCGTCGCGCTCACGGAGGCCTGCGCCAACGCTGTCGAACACGGCGGCGCCCTCGCGCACGGCGCCGCCACCGAGGCCTACCGGGTCACGGCCTACCTCGACGGCGAGAAGTGCCGCATCGAAGTCGCCGACGACGGTCCCGGATTCCCCACGGGGCGGGTCCGTACGCCGCTCCGCCCGGCCCGCGCCGACGACGAGCACGGCCGGGGACTCTGTCTGATCCAAGAACTCGCCGACCACGTCCGGTTCGACAACGAGCCGGGCCGGGGCGGCGCGGTGGTCAGTTTCGACAAGGTCCTCAAGTGGCGTGCGGACGCGCCTCTGATGGCCGTCTGACCGGACGCTCCCCGGCGACGGCACTCCGCCCCGCCGGGTCCCGCCCCGCCCCGTCCCGCACCCGACTGTCCCGTGTCCCCGCGTCCGGGCGTCCCGCGCTTCCCGCACCCGCGCGTCCCGCGTTCCCGCCTCCGGTGTCCCCGGGCGCCGTCCGCCCGGCGGCCCACCGTGCCGCGGGCCCCGTCCCGTACGACGCGCCCAGCATCAGGAGCCCCAGCAGCACCCACCCCGGCGTTCCCCAGCCCACCAGCAGGGCCGTCAGGACCAGCGGGCCCAGGGTGCGGGCGACCGTGACGCCGGTGCCGAAGAATCCCTGGTACTCGCCCACGCGGTCGGCCGGGGCGAGGCCGAGCCCCAGGTGCCAGGAGCCCGCCGACTGCTGCATCTCGGCGACGACCTGGAGCACCGCGCCCGCCACGAGGACCCCGGCCGCGACCCACGGCGCGGTGCCCGACGACAGGGCGAACACCGCGCAGGAGGCGAACATGACGAGCCCCGAGCGGCGGATCACGCGCGTGGCCGAGGTGAGGTCCGTGACACCGCGGGCCGTCCGCACCTGGAAGACCATCACCGCGCCGGTGTTGAGGACGAACAGCGCGGAGACCAGCCAGGCGGGTGCCGAGGTCCGTTCCGTGATCCACAGCGGGACGCCCAGACTGAGCAGCGGCATCCGCAGCAGCAGCACGGCGTTCAGCAGGGTGACGAGGACGTAGGGACGGTCGCGCAGGACCCCGGTCCCGTGCCGTCGGACCGTCCCGGCCGCGGGCGGGGACGGCAGCCGCAGCAGCAGCGCCGCGCAGAGCAGGAAGCTCACCGCGTCCAGCCCGAACACCCCGAGATACGCGGTCCGTGTCCCGGCGTGCAGGGCGAGCCCGCCGAGCCCCGCGCCCACGGCCAGGCCGGCGTTGAGCGTCGACTGGAGGTACGCGAGCAGCCCGGTCCGCTCCCCGGCGGGCACCAGGCCGGCGAGCAGGGCCTGCCGCGCCGCGGCCAGACCCGACTGCGCGGCGGCGTACGCGCAGGCCGCCGCGACGAAGGGGACGAAGCCGCGTACGACGAGGAACGAGGCCACCGCGAGCCCGGTCGCCACCGCCAGCAGCACCGCCGTGCCGCGCGGCCCGCGCCGATCCGCGAGCCGCCCGAGCGGCACTCCCACCAGGGAGCCGACCCCCCAGGCGACGGTCAGGCCGAGTCCCACGCGCGCGGGGGCCAGGCCGACGACGTGCGTGAAGTAGAGCGCGGAGGTCACGTAATAGGCGCCGTCTCCCACGGAGTTGGCCAACTGCGCCAGGGCGAGGACGCGGCGTGGACCCGGGGGCGGGACGAGGGGGTTCGTCATGCGGACGACCCTAGGAGCGCGGTGGACCTCCGGGCAGGTCCAATCACGGCGCCGTTCCATGGTCCGATCGAGACCGCTCAGGCGCCCTCCAGCACCCGCCCCAGCATCTCCAGCGCCTCGGGGTACGCCCCCTCCCGCGGTGTCCCGTACCCCACGACCAGCCCCTGCGGCCGGTCCGCCCCGGGTGTGTGCCAGTGGTCACCGAGCCGTCCCACCTGCAGCCCCAGCGCCCCCGCCCGGGCCCTGGCCCCCGTCTCGTCCGTGACCTCCACCAGCGCGTGCAGCCCGGCCGCGATCCCCCGCACGTTCCGGGACGTGCCGAGCCGCGCCAGGAGCTGGTCCCGGCGGCGCCGGTAGCGGAGCCGGCAGGCCCGCACATGCCGGTCGTACGCGTGACCGGTGATCATCTCGGCCAGCGCCAGCTGGCCGACGACCTCGGTGTGATGGTCACTGTGCAGCTTCGCGTCGGTCACCGCGTCGACCAGGTGCGGCGGCAGCACCATCCAGCCGAGCCGCAGCGCGGGGCCGAGGGTCTTGGAGGCCGTGCCGAGATACGCGACCTGCCCCGGTGCCATCCCCTGGAGGGCGCCGACGGGCTGCCGGTCGTAGCGGAACTCCCCGTCGTAGTCGTCCTCGACGACCAGTGCCCCGTGGGCGCGGGCCCAGTCGGTGAGCGCCCGCCGGCGCCGCGGATGCAGGGTGACCCCGGTCGGATACTGGTGCGCGGGCGTGACCACCGCCGCACCGGCGCCGGTGGCCGCCAACTCCGCCGCGCGGGCCCCGCGTTCGTCGACCGGAAGCGGAACCACCGTTCCACCGGCCCGCCGCACCACGTCCCGGTGGAAGGGCAGCCCCGGGTCCTCCATCGCTACCACCGCGCCGCCGCCCAGTACACGGGTGAGCAGCGCGAGCCCCTGCACGTACCCCGAGGTGATCACGATCCGCTCCGGCGGCGCGATCACACCGCGGGCCCGCCCCAGATAACCGGACAGCGCGGTCCGCAGTTCGATCCGGCCGCGCGGATCCCCGTAGCCGTACGCCGAGGCGGGCGCCGTCGCGATCGCCCGGCGCAGCGTCCGCAGCCAGGCGGCGGCCGGGAACGCGCCGACGTCCGGGCTGCCCGGCCGCAGGTCGAGACGCGGGGCACGCGCGCGTGCCGCCTGCCCGGGGGTCTCCGGGAAGACGGCGGGCAGCGGTGCCACCTCGGTGCCCGCTCCCTGCCGCGCCGTCAGATATCCCTCCGCGACGAGCTGGTCGTAGGCACCCTTCGCGGTGCCCCGGGAGATCCCCAGCTCGGCCGCCAGCCGCCGGGTCGCGGGCAGCCGCGTACCGGGCGCGAGCCGCCCCTCGCGCACCGCGTCGCGCAGCGCGCGTTCGAGCCCCGCCCGCCGGCCCGCCGCCACGTCCGGCTCCAGATGCAGATCCACACCGACACCGGACCAGAAGTCGTCCACGGAACCGGGCCCTCCCCCTCCCGAACGGGAGACGGCCGGGTACCCCGCGGGGTACCCGGCCGTCCTGTTCCTGCTCAGCCCTTCAGCGCGGCCATCCACGCCTCGACCTCGTCGGAGCGCCGCGGCAGCCCTTCCGACAGGTTCCGGTTGCCGTCCCGCGTGACCAGGATGTCGTCCTCGATGCGGACGCCGATGCCGCGGTACTCCTCGGGCACGGTCAGGTCGTCGGCCTGGAAGTACAGACCCGGCTCGACGGTCAGGCACATGCCCGGCTCCAGCGTGCCCTCCACGTACGTCTCGGTCCGCGCGGCAGCGCAGTCGTGGACGTCCATGCCGAGCATGTGGCCGGTGCCGTGCAGGGTCCAGCGGCGCTGCAGTCCGAGTTCCAGGACGCGCTCGACCGGGCCCTCGACCAGACCCCACTCGACGACCTTCTCCGCCAGCACGCGCTGCGCCGCGTCGTGGAAGTCGCGGTACTTGGCGCCCGGCTGGACGGCCGCGATACCGGCCTCCTGGGCCTCGTACACGGCGTCGTAGATCTTCTTCTGGATCGCGGTGTACGTGCCGTCGACCGGCAGCGTGCGCGTGACGTCGGCGGTGTAGAGGGTGTGCGTCTCGACACCCGCGTCCAGCAGGAGCAGGTCGCCGGAGCGGACGGGTCCGTCGTTGCGCACCCAGTGCAGCGTGCAGGCGTGCGGCCCGGCGGCGCAGATGGAGCCGTAGCCGATGTCGTTGCCCTCGACGCGGGCGCGCAGGAAGAAGGTGCCCTCGATGTAGCGCTCGCTCGTCGCCTCGGCCCTGTCCAGGATCTTCACGACGTCCTCGAAGCCGCGCACCGTCGAGTCGACGGCCTTCTGCAGCTCGCCGGCCTCGAACTCGTCCTTGACCAGCCGGGCCTCGGAGAGGAAGACCCGCAGCTCCTCGTCGCGCTCGGCGGTGACCTTGTCGGTCAGGGCCGCCTCGATGCCGGCGTCGTGGCCGCGCACGACCCGGACCGGGCCGGTGGCCTCCTTCAGCGCCGCGGCCAGTTCGCGGACGTCCGACGCCGGAATGCCGTACAACTGCTCGGCCTCGGTGAGGGAGTGGCGGCGGCCGACCCACAGTTCGCCCTGGCCGGACAGCCAGAACTCGCCGTTCTCCCGGTCGGAGCGCGGCAGCAGGTAGATCGTCGCCCGGTGGCCGTCCGCGGCCGGCTCCATGACCAGGACGCCGTCCTCGGTCAGGTTGCCGGTCAGGTAGGCGTACTCGACCGAGGCGCGGAAGGGGTACTCCGTGTCGTTCGACCGGGTCTTCAGATTGCCCGCGGGGATCACCAGACGCTCGCCCGGGAAACGCGCGGAGAGCGCGGCGCGGCGGGCGGCGGTGTGCTCGGCCTGCGCGATCGGCTCCAGGCCGTGCAGCTCGGTGTCGGCCCAGCCGGACTTCATGCTCTCGGCGAGTTCGTCCGACACGCCCGGGTACAGGCCGTTCTTGCGCTGCTTGATCGGCTCTTCCTCGACCGCTTCGTCAGCGGCATCGTCGAGCACGGCTTCCGGGGTCTCCGGGGTGAGCGCCTCCGACACGGTCTGCCTCCTTGATACGACTCTGGACCGCCTCCATCGTACGGTCGTACGGGAGCGGTCCCGGGGCGGGAAGCCCTTTACCCCCGGAGCTCACCGCGTGTGCGGGGGGGCTCACCGTGCGTACCGTCCGGGGTCCCGTGGCGCACGCCGGGGCGCACGGCACGTGAGAGGGCGGGCACGTGGAGTGCCCGCCGGGGCCGGGGCGCCACCCGGGACCGTCGCCGCAGGTGCCCGCCCGGGGGACGGCGCGCACCGGGCACGGTCACTCGAAGCGGGCCGCCAGCAGCACCACGTCCTCGTCGCCCCCCGGTCCGGGTGCCGCCGGGCCCGCGGAGACCCCGGGCCCGGGGGAGCCGGCCCCGCCGTCGTCCGGCAGCACGCTCCGCAGGACGTGGTCGGCGACGGCGCCGGGGTCCTCGCGCAGCGACCTGGGCACGCTCGCGGCCGCCGCGTGCAGCCGGGCGAACGCGCGGTCCATGGGGTCGCCGGTGCGGTGCAGCAGGCCGTCGGTGTAGAGCAGCACGGTCTCGCCGGCCTCGACGGTCAGCTCGACGCTCGGCGCCTCCCAGCAGGCGAGCATGCCCAGCGGCGCGGAGAGCGAGGTCTCCACGAACTCCGTGCGCCGGGCGCCGATGAGCAGCGGCGGACTGTGACCGGCGCCGGCGAGGGTGATCCTGCGCAGGGCGGGCTCGCAGTAGGCGAAGAGGGCGGTCGCGGAGCGGGCGGGCTCGGTCAGCCGCAGCAGCAGTTCGAGGTCGGACAGAACGGCGACCGGGTCCTCGCCCTCCATCACGGCGTACGCGCGCAGCGAGGCCCTCAGCCGGCCCATCGCGGCGATCGCGCTGGGTCCCGACCCGGTGACGGACCCGACCGCGAGACCGAGCGCCGCGTCGGGCAGGGGCAGCGCGTCGTACCAGTCACCGCCGCCGCGCGGACCCGTGCGGTGACGGGCGGCCAGCTGGATACCGGCGACCCGGGGGAGCCGCGGGGGGAGCAGTTCCTCGGCGACCGTCGTCAGGCACGCCCGTGTGCGCTCCAGTTCCACCAGCCGCGCCAGGTGCTCGGCCGCGTACCGGGCGTAGAGGCCGGCGAGATGGCGCTGGCGTTCCACCGGTTCGGCGGGCTCGTCGTAGAGCCAGACGGCGGCACCCAGCCGGCCCGCCGTCCTGGTGGACAGGGGCAGCGTGTAGCTCGCGGCGTAGCCGAGCCGTGCGGCCACCTCGCGGTGGCGGGGGTCGAGACCGTCCTCGGAGAGGAGGTCGGGCTGGGCGATCCCGGCGTCGCCGGGCAGGCCGTCGAGGATCCTGCCGTACGACATGGAGCTGCGCGGAACGGTCTCGATGTGGCCGAGGTCGGCGCGGCCCAGGCCGAGGCCGACGGTGGTGTCCGGACCGAGTCCGTCGCCGGGCTCCAGCACCACGAGACCGCGCCGCGCGCCCACCAGGGAGGCTCCGGCGCGCAGCAGTTCCTGCAGCGCGTCGCTCAGCACCGCCGTGCGCGCCAGGCGCTCGGTGAGTTCGTGGAGCGTCGTGAGGTCGGAGACCCAGCCGGCGAGCCGGTCCTGGAGGACGAGTCCGGCGCCGGGGGCCGGAGGGGCCGGAGTGGCCGAAGCGGCGCCCGGGACGGACGATGAAGGAGCGACAGTGTGTGCGGGAGCGGGAACCGTTGAATCGATTCCGGCCACTTTCGGAAGATGAGGGGCGTTCATGGCGTCCGGCTTTCCGACCAGTGCGTATTGCTCGATGGCATCGCAAACCCCCATGTCGTTCTGCGCCGCTGGCAGTGTCTCCACATGTACACGCACTCGTGAGGGGATGTCCAGCATTGTCCTGCTGGGATTCCTGGTGTCCAGGAGACCCTCGGTAACCCTTGCGGGAAAGCAAAGTTGGCCTAAAACTGACTCGGGTAACACGTTATTGAGGTCGACTGGCCTCGTTCGACGGAGCGTCACAGCGGTCGTGGTGGGTACGTACTCGGTGAAGGCCAGGGGCGGTTGGGAACCGCCCGGAACCTGGAATCGGACCCGGGCGTCTTAACCACCGATGACCGTGCCCCATCCTCCCGTGGCGGAGGCGGCAAGCAATACGCGCGACAGCAAAACGCCAGGCGCCGCCACCCCACGCCATGCCCGTGCTGCGGAGAGACGCAGTATGGACGCGGACGCAGCCAATGCTCGGCCCAGAGGGGTTCCCCCTGCCGTGTGCGGGGGTGTGATGCGCCAGCAGGTACGCACAGTGAAGTGATCGACACATGACGTGATGTGATCCACGGTGTTGCCAGGCGTGCAACGGAAAGGAACGAGCGCTCATGCGCGAGATCCTCGGAAGGCGACGCAGGCTCCTGTCCCGGCGGAACAACGGGAGGCCTGAGATGCTCAGCGCGGCCCTGACCTTCGCGGCCGATTGGCGCTGGCCCGTACTCCCGGGTGTGGCACCGGATCCGCAGGGGCGTGCCCGCTGCGGCTGCCCGGACCCGGAGTGCACGGTGCCCGGCGCCCACCCCTTCGACCCCGGCCTCCTCGCGGCCACCGCGGACGAGCGCATGGTGCGCTGGTGGTGGACCAACCGGCCGTCGGCGCCCATCGTGCTGGCCACCGGCGGCAGAGCTCCCTGCGCGGTGAGCCTGCCCGCCCCCGCCGCGGCCCGCGCGCTCGACGCGCTCGACCGCAAGGGCATGCGCCTCGGCCCGGTCGTCGCGGCCCCCACGCGGTGGGCGATCCTCGTCGCGCCGTACTCGATGGAACAGCTCGGCGAGCTGCTCTACGCCAAGGACTTCGTACCGGGCTCCCTGCGCTTCCACGGCGAGGGCGGCTACATCGCGCTGCCCCCCTCCGAGACCGGCCAGGGCCGGATCCGCTGGGAGCGGGCTCCGCTGCCCGGTTCGGCCGCGCCCTGGGTGCCCGGTGTGGAGGCCGTGGTGGACGCCGTGGTGGAGGCGCTCACTCGTACGGGTGTGAGCGCGCCCGAGTTGTAGGGTGCTCCGGCGCGCGGTCGGCCGCACGCCCGCCCGGACTCGTATCTTCCGCCGTATGCAGCGTCATCCTGGCCGACACAGAGACACCCTGCCGCTGCGCGGCGGACCGGGGGCCCGAGGTGTCCGGCTGGGGGCGCTGACCGCCGTCGTGGCGTTCCTCGTCGCGCTGCCGCTGACCGTGGCGTCCGCGGGACCCGTCGGTGACGAGGGTCCCGGGGCCGTCGGCGTCTCGGTGCGCGTCGACGAGAAGGGGCGCGCACCGGGCTTCGGGAACGTCCCCACGACCGCGCCCCGGCTGCTCGGCCTCGGTCTGGTCACCGCCGCCCGGTGCGGCCCCGAGCTCTCCTCGCCGGACGGCATCGAGGCGCAGACCTGTGTCCTGACCCAGGGGAGGGAGACCTGGGCGCGGACCTACTACCGCAACGCGACCGGCGACGAGCTGAGCTCCGTACTGAGCCTCATGGGGCCGGCCGGCCGCGCCGTGGAGATGAGATGCGTGGTGGACGCGGAGGACGACCCGGGGGCGTGCGAGACGCCCAGGCGGCGCACGGCGGGCGGGCCGGGGGCGTACACGGCGGTCGCGGAGTTCGCGCGGGACGCCGGGGACGGGCCGCTGCTGCTGCGCTCGGGGAGCACCACGGGCTCGTAGCAACTTGCCTCTGTGGCAAGGGCGTTGGCGCCGTACGAGATTCCGGGCACGAAAAGACCCGGTTGCTGGCGACGGGGGATGCACCAGCAACCGGGCTACTCGAACGGTAACAAGAGATCGGCGGTTCGCAAATTCGATCTCGGCTATTCGGACACGGATTCCGCTGTCACCGCAGGGAGTTGTGACAGGGGTCACCTGTGCTCATGGACCTGGTCCGGCCGGCCGGTCGGTCAGCCGCGCGACCGGGTCTCAACTCAGCGTGACCTGCCGGTTGGTGAGTCCGCCGCGCGCCCGGCGTTCGTCCGCGGTGAGGGGGGTGTCCGAGGCCAGGGCGGTCGCCAGCCGGTCGGCGAACTCGGCCGCCGGCTTCTCGACGTCGTCGGCCGTGACACCGCTCGGCAGGTCCCAGACCGGCACCGTGAGTCCGTGCGCGCGGAAGGAGCCGACCAGCCGGGTGCCCTCGCCGAGACCCGACCGGCCGGCCGCGTGCAGCCGCGCGAGCGCGTCCAGAAGCTGTTCCTCGGGGTGCGGCATGACCCAGCGCAGGTGGTTCTTGTCCGGGGTCTCGCACCAGTAGGCGGCGTCGACGCCGGAGAGCTTCACGGTGGGGACGGCCGCGGCGTTGGCCCGCTCCAGGGAGGCGGCCACGTCCGGCGCCGCGTTCTCCACGTCCGGGACCCAGAACTCGAAGCCCGTGTGCACAACTGGCTCGAAGGCACCTTCGGGGTCGAGCAGTTCCTGCAGCCGCGGGCCGTCGGCCGGGGCACGGCGGCCCGGGACCGGGGTGCCGGGCTCCGCCGTGAGCGCGCGCCGCAGGGTGTCGGCGAGGTCGCGGCTGATGTCGCCGGACGCCGTGTCGTTCTGCAGGCCGAGCAGGACCGAGCCGTCGTCGCGGCGCAGCGCGGGCCACGCCATCGGCAGGACGGTGGCGAGCGTCACCGAGGGGACGTCCTCCGGGAGGCTCTCCCTGAGCTTCAGCTCGACGGTCGCGGCGGGCACCAGCTCGCGCAGCGCGACCCAGTCGCCCTCGCTCGGCAGTCCCTCGAAGGGGCGCTGCACCAGCTCGGTCACCGCGTGCGCGGCCGCCCGGCCGTGGCAGGCCTTGTAGCGGCGGCCGCTGCCGCAGGGGCAGGGCTCGCGAGCGCCGACAACCGGGATCTCCCCGTCCTGCTGCTGAGGCCGCGGGGCCTTCGTCTGGGGTCGCTTCTTGGCCATCGTGGGTGTCTCCCGATCACGGCTCGACTCGTACGGGCGCGAGCCTAGCCGTTCGCGCGACGGCCGATGGGACCCTGTGGACAACGCACCGGGTCGCATCGGAACCGGGGGTTCAGTCCAGGTCGTCGAAGGCGTCCGCGAAGTCCAGCTCGGGTATCGCGGACACGGCCGGTGACGCGACGCGCGTAGCGAAGTCGTCGCGCCGGTGTCCCGCCGCCGTGTCGGTGACGTCCTCCTGGACGACCACCCACACCGTGACCTCGCCGCGGGCGTCGTCGCGGACGCCCCAGTCCTTCGCCAGCGCGGTGATGATGTTCAGCCCGCGGCCGCCGTGCGCCGTGACCGAGGGGGTGGCCGGCACCGGACGGGTGGGTCCGCCGCCGTCCGTCACCTCGACGGTGAGTCTTCCGGCCGCGTCCACGCGCCAGGCGGCCCGCACGTCACCGTCGCCCGACAGGGCGTCGCCGAGCGGCCTGCCGTGCCGGCACGCGTTGCTCAGCAGTTCGGAAAGGATCAGTACGGCGTCGTCGACGACCGATTCCGCCATGCCCCCCGTGCGCAGTTGATCGCGCATCCGACGTCTTGCCTTCCCGACGCCCGCAGGGCCGTGGGGAACGGCCATGCTCGACGACGTGGGCACTTCCCGTGCCACCACCAACGCCACCCCCGAGACCTCCTTTGCCCCACGCCACGGTGTGGATGCCCCACGGGACTGAGCCGGAAACCGGCCAATCCACGTCTCCTGACGCACTCGTAACGATCGAATACGGAACGAACGCGCCGGTGCACTCCCCGTCACGACATGGCTGGATCTCGACTGTCGTTCGGGGTTTCGAACGGCGGGTTCCGGGGGACGGCGCGCGGGGTCAGCGGCCGAGCTGGCGCAGGACCGCGCGCGGACGGTTGGTGATGATGGCGTCGACGCCCAGCTCGGCGCAGAGGTCGACGTCCTCGGGCTCGTTCACGGTCCAGACGTGCACCTGGTGCCCGGCTCGTTTCAGCCGTTCGATGTAGCCGGGGTGGCTGCGTACGATCCGCATCGAGGGGCCCGCGATCCGGACACCCGCGGGCAGCCGTCCGTCGCGCAGCCGGGGCGAGACGAACTGCAGCAGATAGACCGTCGGCATGGTCGGTGACGCGGACCGGACGCGGTGCAGGGAGCGGGCCGAGAAACTCATCACGCGCACCGGTGAGGCCGCGGGGCTCTCGGGGGAATCCAGCCCGAACCGCTTGAGGAGCAGCAGCAGCCGGTCCTCGACCTGTCCGGCCCAGCGGGTGGGGTGCTTGGTCTCGATGGCCAGCTCGACGTGCCGGCCGGCGTCCGCGACGAGTTCGAGCAGCCGCTCCAGGGTGAGGACCGAGGTGTCCTCGGGGTCCCCGGGGCCGTACTCCCAGTCGGGGGACTCGTCGCGGTTCCGCCAGACGCCGAAGTCCAGTGCCGCCAGCTCGGCGAGTTCCAGGGCCGAGACCGCCCCGCGGCCGTTGGACGTACGGTTGACGCGACGGTCGTGGACGCAGACGAGGTGTCCGTCCGCGGTCAGCCGCACATCGCACTCGAGGGCGTCGGCACCGTCCTCGATCGCCTTCTTGTACGCGGCCAGGGTGTGCTCGGGTGCCTCTTCGGAGGCCCCGCGATGGGCGACGACCTGGATCGGGTGCTGTCGTGCGTGGGTCACCGCGTCATGGTGCCACCGCCTCGGGGTGTCCGTCGGGTCGGATACGCCACAAATGAACCCATTGCGCCAGAAAAGACCTATGTAAAGAATAGACGTGGACCCACAGCCACCGCTTATGGTGCTCTGACGTCCTGTGGGAAAAGCTGACGGCGTACAAAAAGCACATGCACACCAGCACAGCTGAATCGCGCCGGACCCGTCGACGAGCATGAGCGAGCGTGACCGAGTGCGACCGAGAACAACAGCCGTGGATCGAGGAGAAGAGCTGTGAGCACCGAGAACGAGGGCACCGCAGTACCCCCGGCCCCGTCCGCACCTCCCGTGCCGGTGGAAACTCCCGCTGCTTCCGCGCAGAACGCTGCGCCCGAAGGGGGCGCGCCGACCGCGCAGATCCCGTCGGTGCCTCCGGGCGCCCCCGGCGCACCGGGGCAGGCACCGGCGTACGCGTCGACGGGTACCGGGACGCCCGACCCGTACGGACACGGGGCGGGGACTCCCGGGGCGCAGGGTTACGGCTCCGGGGCCCCCGGGGGCGTTCCCGCGTCCGAGGCGGGCTGGCCGCCCCCGCCGCCGGCCACCCCCTCCTACGCGGACGGTGGCGGCTCGGGTGCCGGCGGGTGGGGTTCCACCTACGGGCAGCCCGCGCCGAAGCCGAAGAACGGACGGGGCGGTCTGGTCGCCGCCATCCTGGTGGCCGCGCTCGTCGCGGGCGGGGTCGGCGGTGGCATCGGCTACTCGCTGGCCAAGGGCAACGACAGCTCCACCGGTTCGACGACGGTCTCCGCCCCGAGCAACAGCGGTGACGTCAAGCGTGCCTCGGGCACGGTCGCGGGCGTGGCGGCCAGGGCGCTGCCGAGCACCGTCACGATCGAGGCCGAGAGCACCAACGGCGAGGGCGGCACCGGCACGGGCTTCGTCTTCGACAAGCAGGGCCACATCCTCACCAACAACCACGTGGTGGCGGACGCGGTCGACGGCGGCAAGCTCACGGCGACCTTCCCCGACGGCAAGAAGTACGACGCCGAGGTGGTCGGCCACGCGCAGGGCTACGACGTCGCGGTCATCAAGCTGAAGAACGCGCCGTCCGACCTCCAGCCGCTCGCCCTCGGCAACTCCGACAAGGTGGCCGTCGGCGACTCCACGATCGCGATCGGCGCCCCCTTCGGTCTGTCCAACACGGTGACCACCGGCATCATCAGCGCCAAGAACCGTCCGGTGGCCTCCAGCGACGGCAGCGCGAGCAGCAAGGCCTCGTACATGAGCGCCCTGCAGACGGACGCCTCGATCAACCCGGGCAACTCCGGTGGCCCGCTCCTGGACGCGCAGGGGTCCGTCATCGGCATCAACTCCGCGATCCAGTCGACGAGCGGGGGCGGCCTCGGCGGCAGCAGCCAGTCCGGTTCCATCGGTCTCGGCTTCGCGATCCCGATCAACCAGGCGAAGCACGTCGCCCAACAGCTCATCAAGACCGGCAAGCCGGTCTACCCGGTGATCGGCGCGTCGGTCTCCCTCGAAGAGGGCACCAGCGGCGCGAAGATCACCGAACAGGGCGCGAGCGGCTCCGCGGCGGTGACCTCCGGCGGCCCCGCCGACAAGGCCGGCCTGCGCCCCGGCGACGTCATCACCAAGCTCGACGACCAGGTGATCGACAGCGGTCCGACCCTGATCGGTGAGATCTGGACCCACCAGCCCGGCGACACCGTGAAGCTGACCTACACCCGCGACGGCAAGACCCGTACCACCGAGGTGACCCTGGGCCAGCGCGACGGCGACAGCTGACCGGTTAGTCTTGTCCCCGCGCCACCGGCGGATGTGGGTGGCGCGGGGTGGGTTGCCCGAGCGGCCTAAGGGAACGGTCTTGAAAACCGTCGTGGCAGCGATGTCACCGTGGGTTCAAATCCCACACCCACCGCGCAGGTACGAAGGGGCGTCCCCGTTCTCGGGGGCGCCCCTTCCGTGTGCGCGGCGGTGGGCGGGACGGCCCTGAGCCGTGGGTCCACCGCGTGCGGGACGTCCCGGGGCGGTGGGGAGGCCCTCGCCGTCCGGTGGGCGAAGGCGCATTCCTGTCTCGGCGGAATTCCGGCCGGGACTCCGCCGGAAGAGCTGACGGGCCGTCACGTAAAAGGGGCCACGTACTTTATCGCCGGATTCCCGGGGCCGCCATCGGAACTGAGCCGCATGTCGCAGACATGCCAGCATCTGGCCTAACAGGGCGGGGTGAACCGTTATCGCATGCGGTTCGCACGGAAAGCGTGATGAGGCTGGATGCGACTCGACGTCAGCATCCTCGGACCGATCGGACAGTTCCCTCGCTCGTGCGAGGAGAGAGGACGCAAGATGTCCCCGAAACTCAAGGTGATGCGCGACCGGCGCGAAGACGAGCGCGCTCCCTCGCGTCACCCCCGCCTGGGTGCGAGGGCGGCGGCCCTGGTCGTGCTCGGTGGCGGGGTGGTGGGCCTCTGGGCGGCGCCCATGGCGCACGCCGCGGGTCATGACACGCACCACCGGAGCTTCCACTCCAGCAAGGTCTTCACCTTCCCCGACGGTGAGGCGCAGGTCGACCTGTCGGCCTTCAAGGACGACGAGGGCGTCGACGACGCCTACGACCGGCAGATGTCCAAGGGCGACGAGGACGCCGACGACCAGAGGGCCTTCAAGGACGAGGCGGACGCCGACGGAGTCGAGGGCGCGGACGACGAGAAGGCGTACCGGGGCGGCAAGGACGACGACTACTTCGACCCGGACTACGACCTGTGGGACTTCTTCGGTGACGGGCTGCGGATCACCGTCAACGTCAACAACAACAATAACAACAACAACGCGGCGAACGCCAACAACAACAACAATAACAACAACGGAAGTCGCACCAACGTCAACAACAACTGATTTCCGCGGTCCGGGTGGAGGGAAATCCCTTCACCCGGACCGGATATTCCCTTTCTCTCCTCTATTTCCCGCCCGGTCCGCCCGGTTGATCGGCCGCGGTCCATGGGGTAGCAATGACCGGTGATACGAGGCGAGAAGGTCGAGCTGCGAACTCGGCGCGACAGTGATGTGCCGGTCCTCCAGGCCGAGTTGTACGAGGACGTGGCGATGCGTTCGCGCGTCGACTCCCGTCCCTGGCGGCCGCTTCCGCCGGACGCCGCGGAGTCTCCCGCGGCGGCGGCCGTGCCGTCCGACGACAGGGCGTACTTCTCCGTGGTGGAGCTCGCGTCGCGGGAACTGGCCGGCGAGGCCCTGCTGTGGGGGATCGACCCGCACAACAGGACGGCCCACCTGGGGATCTCCCTGCTCCCCGGGTTCCGGGGGCGCGGGCTGGCGGGGGATGTCGTCCGGGTGCTGTGCGCCTACGGGTTCACCGTCCGGGGGATGCAGCGGCTGCAGGTCGAGACGCTCGCCGACAACACCGCGATGATCGCGGCCGCGACCGGAGCCGGATTCCGGGTCGAGGGCACCCTGCGCCGCTCCGCCTGGGTGTACGGCGCCTTCGCCGACGTCGTGGTCCTCGGCCTCCTCGCCGAGGAGTGGACGCAATTTCCCGGATCCGGGTGACCCGGACGGACGGGGCGTCCGCCCCTGGTGGGCCCGGCGTCCCGCCCCGCTTCCCTCCCCGGGGACGGTGAGCGGCGCGGGACGTGGCCTTCCCGCCGGACGGACCGTCCGGGGCGGGTCTCAGTCCCGCGGCGGTCCGGGCTCCCGGGACGACATCCGGGAGGCCGACGCGATCGTCGAGCGGGCCTCGTGCGCGGTCAGGCCGGTACGGACGGCGGCCTCGACGAGGGCGGGGGTCAGATCGGGGCCGATGCCGTTCTCGTAGGCACGGCAAGCGGCCCAGAACAGGCGGGTGTTGCGCTGGCCCGCGTGGGCGGCGAGGACGAACTGGACCAGTCCCCGGCCCTGGTCGCCGGTGGCCGGGGGTGTGCGGTGGTGCGTACGGGCCGGGGGCGTGAGGAGGCGCAGCAGTTCACCCGGGCAGGGCGCGGGCGGGAGGTGGGCGGTGCCCGGGGCCGTGCCGTACACGCCGTGCTCGGTGCGTGAGCCGGGGCCGACCAGATAGCCGCCCGCCCCACGGATGTCGATACCGGGGGCCAGCCGGCTCGCCGAGTTGGGCACGACCACGTCCGGCGGGCCGGTCAGCCAGAGGTGCCGGCCTCCGCTCGGGGTCACGACGACGACGGTGTCGGGGATGGTGAACAGGTGGCGCAGGGCCAGTGCGCGCAGGGCGGTGGAGGAGTCGGTGCCGGCCTTGGTGTCGAGGTCGATGCCGATGAGGTGGTGCGGGGCGAGCCCGCAGGCGATGCCGTAGCCGGTGGACCAGGGGGCGGCGGCGAACAGCGCGCGGATGCGGCGGGGGTCGGTGGAGGCGTCGTACACGCCGTGGCCGAAGCGGCCACACTCGCCGTGGCAGGGCGGGGCCGCCGGGTCGGGGCCGGGATCGGCGCGGTGGGGTGAGCGCAGGGCCGGGAGTTTCGTGCGCGACAGCGGGATCACCGCGAGGCCGCGCTCGGCGGCGGACAGGGCGTGGGCCAGGGCCAGGGTCGTGGCCTGCCGGTCGATGGTGGCCATGACCCCATGTTCGTACGAGTGTTCGAAAAAAGAAAGAGGGCGCCGGACCGGGGATGCGGAGGGGGTGCTCCGGGAGGTCTGGCGCCGAAATGTGGTGAAACGCTTCATCGCTTGCGGTGTCTGGTTTCGAGCCGCCCGATCCGCGCTGAGCTGCGGCTTTCTTGTCGCGAAGGGGGTTTATCGACTTGCCCTCACGCTTGAGGGGGAATCGTCCCTTCCGGGGTGGTTCGCCGGGGATTCGGTGGGCAACTCTGGACTCGCGACGTCGTGAACAGCGCCGGGGTGGTCGGCCGACCACCTCGGAGCAGCCGTATCCCCCGTACGGCCCGGCCCACCGCCGGTCCGTGCATCCGGTTCATGGAGGAACTCACATGGCAAGCATCCGTACCGCCCGCGTTCTCGCCGCCGTCTCGGCGCTGCCTCTCGCCGCCGCCCTGTTCGCGGGCGTCGCGGCGGCGGACAACGGCGCGATCGCGGACAACGGGTCGAACGCCGGTGTGGCGACCGTCAGCGGCGGCGGTGTCGGGCGCGACAACAGCGGCAACTCCTCGACCACACAGCAACAGGCGGTGGGCTCCGGAGCCTCGATCCAGAGCAATACCGCGCAGGTGACCGGTTCGGCGTTCACGGTCGTCAACCAGTCGCCCACTGTCGTCCACTTCACCAGGCTCTGGTGAGCGTCGGCCGGTGAGCCCCCGCCGGGGCCCGCCGGTCCGGTCTCCCTCACGGGGGCCGTGCTTCCTGGGGTCGTGACACGTCCGCGCGACGGTGCTTCGGTGCCGTCGCGCGGACGTTTCCGCGTTCCCGCGCGGCCGGCCGCACGGTCGGGGTGCGGGGACCGCCGTCCGCCCCCCGGCCTCCCGTCTCCGGCCTCCGGCCTCCCGCCTCCCGCCTCCCGCAGCAAGCTTGACAGGCCATCAGATCTGACGGACAGTCAGAAATCCTTGTCCGTACGAGATCCGGGAGGGACGCCGACGTGCATCTCGCCCCCACCGAGCGTCAGCAGCGGCTGCGCGCCGAGCTGCGCGGGTACTTCCGGGACCTGATGCCGGACGGGCCCCCGCCGGCCGACGAGCCCGGCCGGCGGCGCGCGCTGCTGCGCCGCATCGGCGCCGACGGACTGCTCGGCATCGGCTGGCCGACCGCCTATGGCGGGCAGGGGCGCGGCCCGGACGAGCAGTTCGTGTTCTTCGACGAGGCGTACCGGGCCGGCGCACCGGTGTCGATGGTCACGCTGAACACCGTCGGCCCCACGCTCATGAAGAACGGCAGCGAGGAGCAGAAGGAGTACTTCCTCCCGCGCATCCTGAGCGGCGAACTCGTCTTCGCGATCGGCTACACGGAGCCCTCGGCCGGTACGGACCTGGCCGCGCTGCGCACCCGTGCCGAGCGCGACGGGACGGACTTCCTGGTCCACGGGCAGAAGATCTTCACCTCCAACGCCCAGGACGCCGACTGGATCTGGCTCGCCTGCCGCACCGACCCGCACGCCCCCCGGCACCGGGGCATCTCTGTCCTTCTCGTCCCCACGGACGCCCCGGGGTTCTCCTGGACGCCGATCGAGACGGTCGGCGGCCTGACGACCACCGCCACGTACTACGACGGCATCCGGGTCCCGGCCTCCCGTCTCGTCGGCGAGGAGAACCGCGGCTGGCGGCTGATCACCGACCAGCTCAACCACGAGCGCGTCGCCCTGGCCGCGATCGGCATGCAGGCCGAGGACTTCTGCGCGGCGGCGCTGGAGGCGGCGCGCACCCCCGACCCGGTGACGGGGCGGCGCCGGGCCGACGAGCCCTGGGTGCGGGCCGAGCTGGCCGAGGCGCACGCGCGACTGGCGGCATCCCGCCTGCTCAACTGGCGTCTGGTGGCCGAGGTGGGGGCCGGCGGCCCGGCGCCCGGCGACGCCGGCGGTGTGAAGGTCGCGGGAACGGAATCGGCGGTCGAGACGTATCGCTTATGTCAGCACATCGTGGGCGCGGAGGCGCTGGTGCGTTCCGGTTCGCCCGGGGTGTTCGGGGACGGCGAGCTGGAGCGGATGAACAGGGCGGCCCAGATCAACACGTTCGGGGGCGGGGTGAGCGAGGTGCAGCGGGAGATCGTGGCGACCATGCGCCTGGGGATGACCCGGGGGCGGCGGTGAGCGCCGGATCCGCGGGGCTGACGGCGCGGCTGAAGGCGTACGAGGGCCGGGCGGCCACCGTCGCGGCCGTGGGCAGGGACCCGGTCAACCGGCCGATGATCCGGCACTGGTGCGAGGCGATGGGCGACACCAGTCCCGCGTACACGGGGCCCGACGCCGTCGCGCCGCCCACGATGCTCCAGGCGTGGACGATGGGGGGCCTCTCCGGCCAGGTGCGGCGCGCCGGGCCGTTCGACGACCTGCTCGGGCTGCTCGACGACGCCGGGTGCACCTCGGTGGTCGCCACCGACTGCGAGCAGGAGTACCTGCGGCCGCTGCGGCCCGGGGACGAGATCACCTACGACACCGTCATCGAATCGGTCTCCGGGTTCAAGACGACCCGGATCGGCGGCGGCTACTTCGTCACGACCCGGATGGAGGTGCGGTCGGCCGGCGAGCTCGTGGGCACCCACCGGTTCCGGATCCTCAAGTACGCCCCGACGGCCGCCGGGCCGGGAGCCGCCCGGCCGAGGCCGGTCGTGGGCCGGGACAACGCCGGGTTCTGGGAGGGCGTGGCCGCGTGCCGGCTGCTGATCCAGCGGTGCGCCGGCTGCGGGACGCTGCGCCTTCCCTGGCTGCCGGGATGCGGCGCGTGCGGCTGCCCGGAGTGGGACACCGTCGCGGCGAGCGGTGAGGGGACCGTCTATTCGTACGTGGTCATGCACCATCCGCCGTTCCCCGCCTTCGACCCTCCCTACGCGGTCGGTCTGATCGAGCTGTCCGAGGGCGTGCGGATCGTGAGCAACGTGACGGGTGTGCCGTACGACAAGGTGCGGATCGGGATGCCCGTGCGGCTGGAGTTCGAGCGCTACGACGAGGACCTGGTCCTGCCGGTGTTCCGGGCCGGGGACGGCGCCGGGGGAGGCGGGCGCTGACATGGACTTCACGCCCACCGAGGAGCAGGCGGCGGCTCGCGGCCTGGCCGCCCGGATCTTCGGCGACCTCGCCACGCACGAGCGGCTGTCCGCCGCCGGGACCGGCGGGGACGCCGAGCTGTGGAAGGCGCTCTGCGCGGCCGGGCTGGTGGCCAGTGTGGCGCAGACCGGACTCCTCGGTCTGGTGCTGCTCCTGGAGGAACAGGGACGGACCACCGCTCAGGTGCCGTTCGCGGCGACCTGCGCGTACGGGCTGCTGCCGGTGACGGCGCACGGCTCGCCGGGGCAGCGGGAGCGGCTGCTGCCCTCCATCGCGGACGGCACGGTGGTGGTGTGCGGCGCGGTCTGCCCGCCGTCGCCGGTCCGTGCCGTGGGCGAGGGGCGGCTGACCGGTGTCGTCCCGGTGGTGCCGTGGCTGCGGGACGCCACCCACGCGCTGGTCGCCGACGACCGGCGGCGGCTGTGGCTGGTGCGGACCGCCGAAGCGCGCTGCGAGCCCGTGGAGCTGACGGCGCCCTGGTCGGCGGGGCGGCTCACGCTCGACGGCACACCGGGCGAGCGACTGGGCGCGGACGCGGACCCGGCCGCGGAAGTGCACCCGGACGCGGCGGCGGGCGGTGCGGCGGTACGGGAGCGGGCCGGTGGCGTCCTTCCTGCCGGAGGTGGCTCCCCGGCCCGGGACGCCGGGAGGATCCACGCGGACGTGCTCGCCACCGCCCGGACCGCCTTCGCGGGGCTGCAGGCCGGTGTGTGCGCGGGATCGCTCGCGCGCGCGGTGGAGCACACCAACACGCGCGAGCAGTTCGGCCGCCCGCTCGCCACCCACCAGGCCGTGCAACTCCGGGCGGCCGACGCCTACATGGACACCGAGGCGATCCGGGTGACGGCGTACGAGGCGGCCTGGCGGCGCGATGAGGGACTGCCCTACGCGACCCACGCCCTGACCGCGGCCTGGTGGGCGTCCGAGGCGGGCCGGCGGGTCGTGCACACGGGCCAGCATCTGCACGGAGGGACCGGCGCCGATCTGGAGCACCCCGTGCACCGGCACTTCCTGTGGGGCCGGCAGCTCGACGCGTACCTGGGCTGTGGCGACGAAGTGCTGCAGGAACTAGGAGAGTTGCTGGTGAGGAGCGAGGGAGGGACATGACGGCCGACGAGGACGTGCCGAGGACGGGGCGGACCGGGGATCCGCCGCCGCCCAGAGCGGGCGACGTGCTGGCGCCGCTGGAGATCGAGATCACGCGCACGCTGATCGTGGCCGGCGCTCTGGCCTCGCGGGACTACCAGGACGTGCACCACGACCCGGAGCTGGCGCGGCGCAAGGGGGCGCCCGACATCTTCATGAACATCCTGACCACCAACGGCCTGGTCGGCAGGTACATCACGGACCACTTCGGACCGCGCGCCGTCCTGCGCAAGGTCGCCATACGGCTGGGCGCCCCCAACCACCCTGGCGACACCATGGTGTTGACCGGCACGGTCGAGGAGGTCTCGGGCTCCACGGCGACGGTCCGGGTCGTCGGGACGAACGGCATCGGCAGCCATGTGACCGGCACGGTCACGGTCACCCTCCCGGCCGGGGGCGCCGCGTGAGCGTACGGACGAGGGACCGCCTCGGCGGACGGGCCGCGATCGCCGGGATCGGGGCCACCGAGTTCTCCAAGGACTCCGGGCGCAGCGAGCTGCGGCTCGCCGTCGAGGCGGTGCGGGCGGCGCTCGACGACGCGGGACTCACGCCCGCGGACGTGGACGGCATGGTGACGTTCACCATGGACACCAGCCCGGAGATCACCGTCGCCCAGGCGGCCGGCATCGGCGAACTGTCCTTCTTCTCGCGGATCCACTACGGCGGCGGGGCGGCCTGCGCGACCGTCCAGCAGGCGGCGCTCGCGGTGGCCACGGGCGTGGCCGAAGTGGTGGTCTGCTACCGGGCGTTCAACGAGCGGTCGGGACGGAGATTCGGCGCCGGGGTGCGGCAGCGGGAGCCGTCGGCCGAGGGGGTGGCGCTCGGCTGGGGACTGCCGTTCGGGCTGCTCACCCCCGCCTCCTGGGTGGCGATGACGGCCCAGCGGTATCTGCACCGGTACGGACTGACGCCCGAGGCCTTCGGCCCGGTCGCGGTGGTGGACCGCAGACACGCGGCGACCAACCCGGCGGCGTACTTCCACGGCAGACCGATCACCCTCGCCGATCACGCCGCCTCGCGGTGGATCGTGGAGCCGCTGCGCCTGCTGGACTGCTGCCAGGAGACGGACGGCGGTCAGGCGCTGGTCGTCACCTCGGTGGAGCGGGCCCGGGACCTGCCGCGTCCGCCGGTGGTGATCACGGCGGCCGCCCAGGGGGCCGGCCGGGCCCAGGAACAGATGACGAGTTTCTACCGGGACGATCTGACCGGGCTGCCGGAGACGGGAGTGGTGGCGCGGCAGTTGTGGCGGAACTCGGGGCTGACCCCCGCGGACATCGACGTGGCGATCCTGTACGACCACTTCACACCGTTCGTGCTGATGCAGCTGGAGGAGTTCGGGTTCTGCGGGCCGGGGGAGGCCACGGATCTCGTCGCCGCGGAGAGCCTGCCGCTCAACACCCACGGGGGACAGCTCGGGGAGGCGTACCTGCACGGGATGAACGGGGTGGCGGAGGCCGTCCGGCAGCTGCGCGGCACGTCCGTGAACCAGATACCGGGCGCCGTCCGCGCCTTGGTCACCGCGGGGACCGGGGTTCCCACCTCGGGGCTGATCCTGGGGGCGGACGGGGAGGAACGGGCGCGCGGGGTCTGGTGAGGACACCCGCGGGGACTGGCGGGACGGCGGCCGCGGCGGCTCCCCACGGGTCTCTCAGGGGCGAACCCTCAGGGGGCGGGCGCCGCTCGTCCACCCTCAGGAGGTGGAGCGGACCCCCCACCTACAACCTGAGGGGGACACGGCTTCGGGACCTCCGGCCGATCCGAAGGAGTAGGGGTCACTCCTAGCGTGGAGTCATGACCACACCCGTCTGCACCAGCGGTGCGAACGTCGCGACGCGGACCTCGGCGTACCCGTCGTACTCGTCCTACCCGTCCTATCCGTCGTTCACGTCGTACATGAAGGCGCGTCAGCCGGTGCTGCTGCGCACCGCCCGGTCGCTGACCGCCAACCCGAGCGACGCGGAGGACCTGCTGCAGACCGCGCTGACCAAGACCTACGTCGCATGGGAGCGGATCGAGGACCACCGGGCGCTCGACGGTTACGTACGGCGCGCGCTGCTGAACACGCGGACGTCGCAGTGGCGCAAGCGCAAGGTCGACGAGTTCGTGTGCGACGAGCTGCCGGAGCCCGACGGGGTGGCGGCCGGGGACCCGGCCGAGCAGCAGGCGCTGCACGACGCGATGTGGCGCGCGATCATGAAGCTGCCGGCGCGGCAGCGGGCCATGGTCGTCCTGCGGTACTACGAGGACCTGAGCGAGGCACAGACCGCGGAGGTGCTCGGCGTCTCCGTCGGGACGGTGAAGTCGGCCGTGTCGCGGGCCCTGGGCAAGCTGCGTGAGGACCCCGAGCTGGAGCCCGTGCGCTGACCGCGGGCCAGGGTCCGGCGATCCGCTCCCCGCTCCGCCCCGTGCTCCCTCCGGGGCCCGCCCGGCCGCCCCGCCGACCGTCCCGGCGTGCGTCACCGCCGCCGTCCCACCCCCCTGTGACTTGATCGATCACCCGGAACTAGTGACATACCGCGCGGTATGTGCGCAGAATCAGCGCAACCCTTACCACCGCGTAGGCAATGTCGCCCCGGGAGGACGCCGTGCTGAGCACGATGCAGGACGTACCACTGCTGATCTCCAGGATCCTGGCCCACGGGTCGGCCATCCACGGCACCTCACAGGTGATCACCTGGACGGGTGAGGGAGAGCCGCAGCGCCGTTCCTACGCCGAGATCGGCGCCCGCGCGGCCCAGCTCGCGCACGCGCTGCGCGAGGACCTCGGGGTCGCGGACGACGACCGGGTCGCCACCCTCATGTGGAACAACGCCGAACACGTCGAGGCGTACTTCGCGATCCCCTCCATGGGCGCCGTCCTGCACACCCTCAACCTCCGACTCCCCGCCGAACAGCTGGTGTTCATCGTCCGGCACGCCGCCGACCGCGTGATCGTCGCCAACGGCTCCCTGCTGCCCCTGCTCGCACCGCTGCTCCCCCAGCTGCCGACGGTGGAGCACGTCGTGGTGACCGGTCCCGGCGACCGTTCGCTGCTCGCCGGAGCGAGTGTGCGGGTGCACGAGTACGAGGAGCTCCTCGCGGGGAAGCCGACGGCCTACGACTGGCCCGAGCTGGACGAACGCGCCGCCGCGGCGATGTGCTACACCTCCGGCACGACCGGCGACCCCAAGGGCGTCGTCTACTCCCACCGCTCGATCTACCTGCACTCCATGCAGGTCAACATGACCCAGTCGATGGGCCTCACCGACGAGGACACCTCGCTCGTCGTGGTCCCGCAGTTCCACGTCAACGCGTGGGGGCTGCCGCACGCCACGTTCATGACCGGCGTGAACCTCCTCATGCCGGACCGCTTCCTGCAGCCCGTGCCGCTCGCCGAGATGATCGAGACCGAGCGCCCCACGCACGCCGCGGCCGTCCCCACCATCTGGCAGGGACTGCTCGGCGAGCTGACCGCCTCGCCCCGGGACGTCTCCTCCCTCACCCAGGTCACCATCGGCGGCTCGGCCTGTCCGCCCTCCCTCATGGAGGCCTTCGACAAGCTGGGCATGCGGGTCTGCCACGCCTGGGGCATGACCGAGACGTCCCCGCTGGGCACCGTCGCCCGGCCGCCGGCCGGCGTCGTGGGCACCCCGGAGGAGTTCGCCTACCGGCTCACCCAGGGCCGCTTCCCGGCCGGCGTCGAGGCGCGCCTCACCGGCCCCGCCGGCGAACGGCTGCCCTGGGACGGGGAGTCCGCGGGCGAGCTGGAGGTACGCGGTCCGTGGATCGCCGGCGCGTACTACGGCGGCCAGGGCAGCGAACCGCTCCGGCCCGACGACAAGTTCAGCGAGGACGGCTGGCTCAAGACCGGTGACGTCGGCACCATCAGCCACGACGGCTTCCTCACCCTCACCGACCGGGCCAAGGACGTCATCAAGTCCGGCGGCGAGTGGATCTCGTCCGTCGACCTGGAGAACGCGCTGATGTCCCACCCGGACGTCACCGAGGCCGCCGTCGTCGCCGTCCCCGACGACCGGTGGGGCGAGCGTCCTCTCGCCACCGTCGTCCTCAAGGAGGGCTCCACCGCCGACTTCGCCACGCTGCGCGCCTTCCTCGCCGCCGAGGGCAGGATCGCCAAGTGGCAGCTGCCCGAGCGCTGGACGATCATCGCGGAGGTCCCCAAGACGAGTGTCGGCAAGTTCGACAAGAAGGTGCTGCGCCGGCGGTACGCGCAGGGCGAGCTGGACGTCACCAGTCTCTGATCCCCGCACGCCGGGCGGGCGGCCCCACGGCTCCCCGCCCGGCGTACCCGCGGCTCACCACGTACGGACACCGGAGCGGGCCCCCACGGACACCGGCACCCCGGCCGTACGCCCACCGGAACGGGAGCCGGAGCCCGGGCCGTACACATCCCGGAGCCGGAGCCGGAGCCGGAGCCGGAGCCGGAGCCGGAGCCGGAGCCGGAGCCCGGCCCGTACGGACGCGGCCGACCGCGCTCCCGGACGACGCCGTCGACCGGGCGGGACCCGGATCGCCGTCGTGCGGGCCCGAGGGCGCCGGAGGCCCGGCGCGTCGGGTCAGTTGGTGCCGATCCGTGCCAGCAGGTCGACGATCCGGTCCTGCACCTCGGCGCTCGTCGAGCGTTCCGCGAGGAACAGCACCGTCTCCCCCGCGGCGAGCCGCGGCAGTTCGGACGGGTCGACGGCGGCGGTGTAGACGACGAGCGGCGTGCGGTTCAACTGCCCGTTCGCCCGCAGCCAGTCGACGATCCCGGCCCGTCGGCGCCGTACCTGCATCAGATCCATCACGACCAGGTTCGGCCGCAGCTGCGAGGCCAGCGTCACCGCGTCCTCGTCCGTGGACGCCCGCGCGACCTGCATGCCGCGCCGCTCCAGGGTCGAGGTCAGCGCCAGCGCGATCTCCGCGTGCTCCTCGATGAGCAGCACCCGCGGCGGATGCTGCTCGGAGTCCCGGGGCGCCAGCGCCTTCAGGAGCACGGCGGGATCGGCGCCGTACGCGGCCTCGCGCGTCGCCTGTCCGAGCCCCGCCGTCACCAGCACCGGGACCTCGGCGGCGACGGCGGCCTGGCGCAACGACTGGAGCGCGGTGCGGGTGATCGGGCCGGTCAGCGGGTCGACGAAGAGCGCGGCCGGGAACGCGGCGATCTGCGCGTCGACCTCCTCGCGCGAGTGCACGATGACCGGCCGGTAGCCGCGGTCGCTCAGCGCCTGCTGGGTCGTCACGTCCGGAGCAGGCCACACGAGCAGCCGGCGCGGGTTGTCCAGCGGCTCGGGCGGCAACTCGTCGTCCACGGGCCGCGGATGCGGCTGGTCGGCGACCTCGACCGCGCCGCCGGGACCGTCCAGCGGCTCGGGGCCCTCGTCGGCGTTCTCGTCCGGGGCTCCTATGGCGTACGACCGTCCGGCGCCGTCGGTGGCGCCGGGCAGCCGGGCCCCGGGGGTCTGGCCGGCCGTCGGGTGGGCGCGGGCTCCGGTCTCCGGGCGCTCGACGACGGGTTCCGGGGGCGTGCCGAGCTTGCGGCGGCGGCCGGAGCCGTTCGTCGCGTGCGGGGGAGGCGTGGCGGACTGCGCCTGCGCCGTCTGTGATCCGCCCGCACCGGCCGGGCGGGCGAACGGGACGCCCTGCCCGAGCGTCCGCACGCTGATCGCGCGGCCCTGCGTCGAGTTGGGGTCGACGGGCGCGGCGGCTTCGGCGGGCAGCGGCTGCGCGACCCGTGCCTGCGCCTGCGGTCGCAGCTGCGGCTGGGCCTGCGCGGGCAGTTCGGGAGGCAGGGGGGTGCCCTGGGCCTGGGCCGGGGCAGGGCTCTCGGGCCGGGGCTGCTGCCGGGGCTGCTGCCGGGGGGCGGCCGCTGCCGCTTCCGGCTGTACGGGTGCGGGGGCGCCGGGAGTCCCGGCGCCGGAGGTGTCCTCGGTGCTCGGGGCGGGCCAGGCCTGGGGGGAGACGGGCGTGACGCCCGCGGCGGGCCGGGCCTGTCCGGGAACGGCCTGTCCGGGAAGCCCCGGCATCGGGGGCGACTGTGCCGGGACGCCCTGCGCGGCGGCTCCCGCCGGACCGGACGGGACGGCACCCGGCGGGACGGCACCGTGCCGGACGGGCGCCGACCGGACCTGGGGCGCCGGGATCGCGCCGGGCGGCACCGTGCCCGGCTGGGCCGGGGCCGACGGCTGCTGTGCGCGGCGCCGGCCCGACGGCGCGGAGACCGGGTGCGGCTGGGGCGGGGTGTGCTCGTCGGCCGAGTCGGCGGACCCCACCCCGTGACGGTTCGCGTCGCCCTGGCCTGGCCCGGCCTCGCCCCCCTGCTCCAGGAGCCGCTGCTGGGCGAGTTGGGCCTGCTGCGCCTGCTGGGCGCGGATGTACTCGGGCGAGCGGTCCGCGTCCGCGGGCGGCAGCGCGAACACGGGACGGGCACCGGTGTCCTGGGCGGCCGCGGCGCGTTCGGCCGCCGCGGCGAGCGCGCGGCGGCGCCGCCCGCCGGCCGGCGTACCGGAACCCTCGGCGGGCGAACCGGCCCCGTGCTGGACCTGGTTGCCCGGCGTACCGGACGCACTCACCGCGATCTGGGCGCCGGGGGCGCCCGGGGCGCCGGCGGCCACGGGCAGGGCGGGCGGCAGGGCGTGCTGTTCGCCGTCCCGCCGGGCACGCCGTCCGGACGGCCCGGTGGTCCCGGACGGCCCGGTGGATCCCGACGGTCCGGTGGGCCCGGACGGCAGGGGCACTCCCTGCGGAGGCACCGTCCCGCCCAGTCCCGTCCCCACGGCCGCGGTGCCCGCGCCGTGCTCGCCCGCCATGACGACCGCGCCTTCGGAGACGGCCTCGTTCCCGCCGTCACCCGCGCCTTCGGCTCCGCTCGGCCGCCCGCGCCGGCGGCCGGTGCCGTCGTCTCCGGAGACCTCGGCGCCGGAGCCCTGCGCGGGCACGGACACCTCCACGGCCTCCTGTTCACCGGCCGCGCGCCGACGGCGCCGTCCGGTGGGGGCGACCGCGCCGTTGTCGGGCGGCGTCTGCTCCCCGCCGGCGACCTCGCTCTCCAGGAAGGCGTCGACGGAGGACCGCCGGGCCCGCCGCCTGCCGCCTCCCTGGTGCGAGGCCTGCTCGGGCAGCGCGACCTCGGCGCCGGTGGCGAGCGGGGCCTCGATCTGCGGCAAGGCGGCGACGGGCGGGACGACCGCCCCGGCGCCGGTTCCGATCGGCACCTCGAGCACGAACGCGCTGCCGCTCATGCCGGGCACCTCGTGCGTCTGCAGCACGCCTCCGTGCGCGCGCACGATCCCGCGCACGATCGGCTCGTGCACCGGGTCTCCCCCGGCGTACGGCCCGCGCACCTCGATCCGTACGACCTCGCCGCGCTGTGCCGCCGCGACCACGACGGTGTTGTCCATGTAGCCGCCCGCGGAGACGGGCGTGTTGCCGGTCGCGTCGACGCCCGCGACGTCCGCGACGAGGTGCGCGAGGGCCCGCGCCAGCAGCCCGGCGTCGACCTCGGCCTCGATGGGCGGCGCGTGCACGGCGAACTGCACGCGCCCGGGCCCGATCAGTTCGACGGCGCCGTCGACCCCGGCCGCGACGACCGCGTCGAGCATGACGTTGGTCCGGACGATCTGTTCGGCTCCGGCGTCGAGCCGCTGGTAGCCGAGCACGTTGTCGACCAGCGTCGTGATCCGTGAGTAACCGGCCGCGAGGTGGTGCAGGACCTGGTTGGCCTCCGGCCACAGCTGACCGGCGTCGTCGGCGGCGAGCTTCGACAGCTCGCCGCGCAGCTGGTCGAGCGGCCCGCGCAGGGACTGCCCGAGCACGGCGAGCAGCTGGTCGTGCCGGGCGGCCAGCGCCTCGTAGCGGTCCTTCTCGCGCTCACCGAGCGCCGCGTAGCGCTCGTCGCCCGCGGCGAGTTCCTCCTCGTGCCGCTCGCGCACCTCGGCCAGCTCGGCCGCGTGCCGCTCGCGCAGCGCGTCGAGTTCTCCGGCGTGCTCCTCGCCGATCCGTACGAGTTCCTCGGCGTGCCGGGTGGCCTCGGTGTCCTTCTCCTCGACGAGGGTGTCGTACGGGCGGCGGTCGGTGAAGGTCATCACGGCGCCGACGAGCTGGTCGCCGTCGCGGACCGGGGCGGTGGTGAGGTCGACCGGGACCTTGTCACCGGACTTGGACCACAGCACCTGCCCGCGCACCCGGTGCTTGCGCCCGGAGCGCAGGGTGTCCGCGAGCGGGGACTCCTCGTACGCGAAGGTCTCGCCGTCGGCGCGGGAGTGCAGGATGAGGGAGTGCAGGTCCTGCCCGCCGAGGTCGCTGGCCCGGTAGCCGAGTATCTGGGCGGCCGCCGGATTGACGAGGACGACCCGGCCCTCGGTGTCCGTGCCGACGACGCCCTCGGCGGCGGCCCGCAGGATCATCTCGGTCTGCCGCTGTGAACGGGCGAGTTCGGCCTCGGTGTCGACGGTGCCCGACAGATCGCGTACGACGAGCATGAGGAGTTCGTCGGCGGTGTAGCCGTGGCTGTCGTAGGCCTGCCGGCCGTCCTCCAGGTTCGCGCTGGTGACCTCGACGGGGAACTCGCTCCCGTCGGTCCGCCGCGCGACCATCCGGGTCGGCTTGGTCCGCCCGCGCTCGTCGATGGTGTCGGGCCTGCGCATGGACCCGGGGATCAGCCGCGAGTCGAACTGCGGAAGCAGGTCGAGCAGGCCCCGCCCCACCAGCGCGGTGCCCGGGGCCTCGAAGGCCTCCAGGGCGATGGTGTTGGCGTTGACCACGGTTCCGTTGGTGTTGACCAGCACCAACGCGTCGGGCAGCGCGTCCAGTATGGCTGCGAGGCGAGCAGCGCCTCGGGATGGCCTGCTGCTCACGAGACGCTTCCTCCCTGTTACCGCACCTTGCCGACCGCGAGGGCCATCTTGCCAACCTGCCCGCAGCGTGTCACGCGAGGGAGTCTACGGGCAGAGGTTCCGCTCGCGGTGCCGGATGAGAGGGAGGTCGCACGCAGAACCGACGCGGATGAGACGAAGAACCTGTGACCGCACGTTTCGCCCTCCCCGGACCCCGATCCTGCTACGCGCCCCGCCGGACGTCCAGGCCCGCCACCGCCCGCCGGGGGTCGCCAGGGGTCCGGTGCCTCTTCCCGCCGGGGGTCGCCAGGGGTGCGGTGCCTCTTCCCGCCGGGGGTCGCCAGGGGTCCGGTGCCTCTTCCCGCCGGGGCTCCGGTGCTTCGGCCCACCGGCGGTCGCCAGGGGGGAGTGGATCCCCCCGATGGCCGGCCGGCGGTCCGAGACCTCCGTCCACCGACGGTCGCCGGGGGCCGTCGCTTCCGCCCGCCGTGTCCGCCGTGTCCGCCGTGTCCGACGGGGTCACTACGCGCCGGTGTCCGGCAGCAGCGGTACCAGGGCGTCCCAGCGGGCGATCTCGCATCCGTCGGCGCGGTCGAACCGCGCGTCGACGGGGCGGCCCGCCCAGGTCCCGGTCACATGGGCGGTGGCGGGACCGCCGTAGAGCATCGTGCAGAGCGATCCGGGCGCGACGGGGGCGAACGGGTCCTTCCCCCAGGTGGTCCGCCGGTCGAGCGCCTCGCACGCCTGTTCAGGGGTGGGGTGGCTGCCACCGGCCGGATGACAGCGCAGCTCGTACGTGCCGTCGGCGGTGCCTCCGAGATGGCGGACGGTGACGGTCAGCCGGTCCCCGGAGTCCTCCGCGCGGACCGGCGGGGGTGCCAGGACCGCGGCCGCCGGACCCGTGCGGGGTGTCTGCGGGCGCACGGCCCCGGGGTGCCGGCCCGCTCCCGGCGCGGCGTCCGCGTGCGCGGCGGCGGGCACGGCGGACAGCGCGGTGGAGACGGACACGGCCGCGAGCGCGAGCCGGGACGCGAGAGGCGAGCGGGGGAGGAGAGAAGAGGACCGGGTGACGGAACGACGCGACATGACCTGACTAACGCCCGGCGCTCCGCCCGGTTGCGCGACGCCCCGACGGCCCGGGGGACTTTGCTCTGCGGCCCGCCTGCCTAGTACCGTAGGAGCCGATTGGTGACAGCCCACCCGGCTGTGTCATCATCTGCAACGCACCACTCGCGCTCGCGCGGGCGGTAGTGCTGGAGGCGTCGCCTAGTCCGGTCTATGGCGCCGCACTGCTAATGCGGTTTGGGCCTTAAAGCCCATCGAGGGTTCAAATCCCTCCGCCTCCGCAGCAAGATCCGAAGCCCCGGTCCCACTGGACCGGGGCTTCGGCGTTACGCCCGCACGGAATCACGTTTTCCCAGCTCACAAGGGGTGGGGCTAATGGATTTCACATGGCGGCGGCAGTCATGTAATGTTCTTCCTGTCGCCGCAAGCGGGCCGAAAGCCCGGGAGCGGGACAGCGGTACAACAGCAGAACAAGCACTCGTAGCTTAACGGATAGAGCATCTGACTACGGATCAGAAGGTTGCAGGTTCGAATCCTGCCGAGTGCACACAGATCGAAGGCCCCGCCGGTTCGCCCGGCGGGGCCTTTGACGTCTGCGGATGACATTTCGGCATCCCGGCAGCGCAAGGTCGTAGCAGGCGACAAGAGGGGACCGGCAGCGTCTGGTCGGTTGATCGCGGGCGGTATGACGGTGTGTCTGTACGGCCGCGCAGGGTGGCTGTGGCTTGATCGTCGGGCGGTCCCGGCAGGGGCCTCAACATCAACCGACGGCCGTGGCACGTGCTGAGTGCCGCGCTCTTTGTCGAGGAGTCCCCATCGTGAGACCGACCCTGCAACATGCCATGTTCCCTCGACGTGGCGCGGGAGCCGCTGGTGAGCGGCGGCGCCCGGCCAGGCGTGCTGCCGTCCTGTTCGCCACGGTGGCGCTGCCGGCGGCCCTGGTGGTGCCCACGGCCACGCCCGCCGCGGCGGCGCCGGTGACGGTCACCTTCAACGCGGGCGCCGACCAGCCCTTCACCGTCCCGGCCGGCGTCACCCAACTGACCGTCACCGCCACCGGCGCCGCGGGCCAGAACGGCCCCGGCGGCGGCGCAGGCGGCAACGGCGCCACCGTCACCGGCACCGTCACCGTGCCGCCGAGCACCACCATCCTCTATGTCAACGTCGGCACGGGCGGGGGCGCCGGCGGCGGAGGGGGGTCTACGGGCGGTGCCGGCGGCGGTTCCAGCGATGTCCGCACCTGCAGCTCGGCCGGCCCCGGCTGCACCCTGACCGGCGTCCCCGGCACTGACCCCCGCCTCATCGTCGCGGGCGGCGGAGGCGGCGGAGGAAGCGGCTTCCCCCCCACTTACCTCAACCCGGAGGCCACCGGCGGAGACGCCGGAATCACCGGGGGTGCCGGCGGCAGCAGAACGAACAGCGGCCAGGGCGGAGGCGGCGGAACCCAGACAGCCGGCGGCGCAGGCGGAGCCGTATGCCCCGGTTCCGGTGGTACATCCGGCACTCCGGGCACGGGCGGTGCGGGCGGCAACGGCGGAGGCGGCTTCGGGGCGGGCGGAGGCGGGGGCGGCTGGTTCGGCGGAGGCGGCGGCGGAGGCTGCAACCGTCTTTCTTTTCCTCCAGCTTTCGGTCCCGGTGGTGGCGGTGGTGCGTCGAACCGTGTCCCCACGGGTGGTACCTCCGTTCCCGCCGCGGGGCCGGCCCAGGTGACCATCACCTACGAGCCGGTCCCCCCCACCTGCGCGACCGCCACGCCCACCATCACCGGCACCAACGGCAACAACGTCCTGATCGGCACTCCCGGCGACGATGTGATCTTCGGCCTCGGCGGCAACGACGTGGTCGACGGCCGCGGTGGCAACGACATCATCTGCGGCGGCGACGGCAACGACTCCCTCACCGGCGGCGACGGCAACGACCGCATCGAGGGCGGCAACGGCACCGACACCCTGAACGGCGGGAACGGCAACGACGCCCTCTTCGGTGGTCCCGGCAACGACGCGCTCTTCGGCGGCCCCGGCACCAACACCAACGACGGCGGCACCGGCACCAACGCCTGCTTCAACCCCTCCACCGGACCCGGCTGCTTCTGAGCCCGCACACGCCTCCGACCTGATCGACGAACATCAGAAACGGGCCCCGGCACATCCCTCGCCGCAGCGGCGACCCACGCGCGAGGCCCGTTTCAACACTTCGTCCATCCGAGGAGAGGAAGCCTGCTCGCATACGGAGCCGAGTCCAGAGGCAGGCTGAAGTACCGCAACCCAGCAGCCGCCCCCGAACGGGGCGTGCCGCGTGACATCAATAGCTGACATCAACAGAGGCGTACAACCGCGCACCGTGGCACGCCCGTGATCGGTGGACGAGCCAACGGATCCCAGCAGGCGAGCGGTTCGTGATGGCGGTTCACACGCCTACGGATCAGAAGGTTGCAGGTTCGAATCCTGCCGAGTGCACACAGGTCGAAGGCCCCCCGGGATGATCCCGGGGGGCCTTCCGCATGAGTGCGGTCAGAAGTACCGGTCGCTCCTCGGTGTCCGGACCGACGCCGGTTCAGGACGCTCAGGTCCTGACCGTCAGGTACTGCCAGCCGCCCCACGTGCTCACATTGGTGGTGTCCTTCGCGCTGTGGACGTACTCCGAGCGCACCCGGAACTTCTGGTTGACCGCTTGGGAGAGGCTCAGCCGTGCCGTCACGGTGCTCTTGGAGCCGAGGGCGAAGCAGCCCGAGGTGCTGAGCGTGTGCCAGGCACCGCTGTAGTACTGCTGGACCTGGAAGTGCACGCACTGGCCGGACTTGTCCGGCGACACGGTCGTGGTCACCGTCGGCCGCACCGTGTGGTGGTAGACGCGGTAGGTGGTGCCGCTGTAGGTGGTGGTCGTGTAGGAGCCGCTCAGGGCCTGCGCGACCTTCACCTGGTCGCTCACGGCGCGGGTGGCCGTGGCCGGGGCGTAGCGGTAGTCGCCCGTGTAGGACGCGGTGAACGTCGTGTTGTGGGCGAGCTTGTACGTGGCCGTCAGGTTGCCCCTGCTGTCCACGGTGCCCGTCTTGACCAGCGTCTTCGTGCCGCCGGCGGGCGTGGCCCAGAGCGAGACCGTACGGCCGTTGTACATGGTGCCGAGGTGGGCGGTGACGGTGGCCGTCGCGCCGTACGCGTAGGTCGAGGCGTCGGCGGCCACGGACAGGCTCGTCGTGGCGCGTGAGACCTGGACGATCGCGGAGGCGGTGGCCGCCCGGTGACCGGCGTCGCCCGCGTAGCCGACCGTGTAGGTGTTGGCGCCGCCGGTGGACGGGGTGTCCTTGACGGTGATCGTGCCGTCGGCGGCCACGGGGGCCGTCCACGTCACCGGCGTCGTGGTGTGCGCCGCGTCCGTGCGGGTCACGGTGACCGTCTCGCCGCTGTCGTACGGGCCGTCGCCCAGCACGGCGCCGAAGCTCAGCGCGGCGCCGCGCGTGGCGGTCCCAGGGGCCTTCAACGTCAGGGCCGGGGCGTAGGGGGAGACGGTGGTGCTCACGTCGTTCGCGCCCGGCTGGTGCGTGATGTCGCCCTCGAACGACAGGCGGTAGGTGAACCATCCGGCCGTGCCCGGGTCGTCGGCGACCGTGAACCGGCCGGTGGCCGGGTCGAGCGGGGCCGCGGGGAGCCGGGTCGACTCGTGGGTGTCCTCGTTCGTCCGGGTCACCTGGACGGTGTCGCCCTGGGTGAAGGGGCCGCGGCTCAGGTCGGTCATGACCGTGCCGGTGAAGGCCACCCTGTGCGGCGCCAGCGAGCTGAACTCCGGGTACGGGACGGAGGTTCCGACCCTGGAGACCCAGACCTTCAGCGAGGTGGTCGCGGGCCGGTGCGTCGCGTCGCCGGCGTAGGACACCTCGTAGGCGTACCCGCCTTCGTCCTGGCGGGTGTCGGTGACGGTGAACGAGCCGTCCGCGCCGACCGTGGCGTCGGGCAGACCGGTGCCGTCGCGGGTGACCTTCAGCGTGGCGCCGGCCGGCACGAAGCCGTGGCCGCCCACCGTTCCGGTCACCGTGAACGGCTGGGCGGGGATCGCGTACGGCGAAGGGGAGTTCAGAGTGAGCGTGGTGTCCGTGAGCTTGGCGTCGCCGAGGACGTCGAGGGCGTAGGACCCGTTGTCCCGGGTGACGGCGTAGAGCGTGCGGCCGTCGGTGCCCCAGGTGAGGCCGTCGGGGGCGACGGTGCGGGCCGGGAAGGCGAAGTGGTTCTCGGCGATCTGATCGGCCGCGTAGAGATAGGCGCCCGCGCCCGGGCCCGCGGTGGCGCCGAGGGCGATCGTGCCGTCGGAGTCGACGGCGACGGAGTCGGGGGAGGAGCTGACGCCGCCGGTGTAGTACACGTACGGCTTGGCGGTGCTGAGGTCGGCCGTGCTGTACACGTACACGGCCGCCGACTGCGGAACGAGGAGTTTCGTGCCGTCGGGGGTGACCTGGACGGGGCCCGTCGCGGCGCCGCCGAGGCCCATGTCGACCTTGAGGGAGGGGGTCCCCGAGGAGACGTCGTAGGTGGCGATGTGGGTCATGGACGAGTGGGCGTCCTGCGCCGCGCTCACCGCGAGCACCCCGCCGCCCGTGCTGAGGAGGGGGGCGCCCGGCCAGTGCGGCATGACGGGCTGCGGCGTCGGCGCGGGGTCCGCGGCGGAGGGGTCGAGCGAGCCGACGGTGCCCTTGCCGTCGTCGGCCGTGTAGCTGTACCAGACCTTGCCGCCGGCCTGGGCGACGGAGACCGGAGCGCTGGCGGCGCCGGTACCGAAGCGGCCGGTCTCGGTGAGCGTCGCCGTGTCGACGGCGGCGATCGCGTCCCCGTCGGTCAGGGCCGCGTACAGCGTCCTGCCGTCGGCGGACAGCGCGAGGCCGTCGGCGCCCTGCGCGCCGTCGATGGTGGTGACGGGGGTGCCGGACAGGTCGGTCACCACGATGCCGGTGGTGCCGGCGCCCTGGCTGAAGAAGAGGTGCTGGTGAGCGCCGTCGACCACCATGTGGGCGTAGTGCGACAGCGGCAGCGCGGCCGTGTCGGCGCCGTCCGCCCGAGCGGCGGGACCGGTGAGGCCGACGGTGGCGGTGGTCAGACCCGCGACGACGGATATCGCCGTCGCGAGCGAGACCTGCTGGAAGCGCATGGTGCTCCTGGAGAGAGGGTGAACGGGCAGCCGTTACGACCACACCTGTCGCTGACCGGGCAGCCCGCGGGCGGGCGCCGGGTGGGCGCCCGATCCACGTGAGACCGCCGGCCCCTCCTTTTGGTTGTACCGCCGCTTGGTCGTACCGCCGCGCCGTGAGGTTCGCGTACTGCCGGGTGTGCGCAGACGAGAGGGCCCCGAAACTCTGTTCCCATGCGTCGCCGTGGGATCTACAGTTGCCCAGCCCCTGTGCGGGGCCTGTGTCATTGATCCATGGGGGGTCGACAACTTGAGACTGTTCACGCGCCGCCGTGCCGCGGCGCTCGCCACCGCGGCGGCGCTCGCCGCGGTGGGCACCCTGGCGAGCGCTCCGGGCGCCGTCGCGGACGACGCCGGGCCCTGGCCGGGCACCGAGGGCAAGATCCTCACCGACGGCCCGACGCTGGTCGATCCGGCCACCGGAAAAGCCACCCAGGTGGGCACTCACATGGGGAGCTACGCGGCCTGGTCCCCGGACGGCAGCCGGATCGTCTCCGAATGGGGCCAGCTCGCCAGCGAGCGGCCCGACGGCAGCTCTCGCTTCAGCCTGCCCTGGGCGACGGGTGTGCGCTCCAGCGCCGAGCAGAAGGACATCGCCTTCTGGTGGGGCGGCAGGTACGTCGTCTACTCCACCGGCGGCCAGCTCGTCTACGGTCCCTCCGACGCCTCGTGGGCCCCCGAGCCCCTGCTGTCGGCCGCCCAGGAGCCGTCCACCGTCTGCGACGAGGACCCGACGGTCAGCCCGAAGGGCCTGGTGGCCTTCTCCCGCCGCGTCGACTACGGCTGCTACGACAACGACGGCGTCTGGGTCTACAACTCCTCCGCGAACACGGTCAAGCGCGTCCTCACCGACGCCGCGCAGCCCGCGTTCTCCCCGGACGGCACCAGGCTCGCCTTCGTCCGCAACGTCGACGGCGGGCTCAGCCGGATCTTCACCGCGAACGCCGACGGCACCGACGTCAAGCAGATCACCACCGACGCCCGCGGCTACGCGAATCCGTCCTGGTCGCCGACCGGCACCCGGATCATCGCCGACGTCCACACCTCCGGCGACAGCACCGACGTGCACACCACGGAGTACGTCGACGTGGCCACCGGCGCGACGACCGCGGTCCCCGGCACGCCGAAGGGCGGCAATCCCAGCTGGCAGCCGCTGCGCAAGAACTCCGCGGGCCGCGTCTGGGGCGCCGACGTCTACGGCAGCAACATCGCCTCGTCGCGCTGGACCTGGAACACCTACGGCGCCGCCAAGGTCCCGGGCCTGATGGACGCCAAGGCCGCCGTCCTGATCAACCGGGACGACTCGGCCTACTCGCTCACCGCGCCCGCCCTGGCCGGCAAGAAGCAGGGCCCGGTTCTCGGCACCACCAGGAGTGGCCTGACCACCGCGGTGAAGAACGAGCTGAAGCGCACCCTGAAGCCGGGCTCGAACGTCTACCTCGTCGGTGGCACGTCCATCCTCACCAGCACGGTCTCCTCGCAGGTCACGTCGCTCGGTTTCACCCCGAAGCGGCTGTCCGGTACCGACCGCTACGCCACCTCGGTCGCCGTCGCCAAGTCGGTGACGAGCAGCCCGAAGTACGTCTTCCTGGCCACCGGCACCGACTACCACTCGGCGCTCGCGGCCGCCTCCGCGGCCGGTGCCGACGGCACGGGCAGCGCGGGCAGCGTCGTGCTCAACAACGGCAACTCGCTGTCCTCGTCGGTGAAGTCGTACCTGAACGGCCTGAACCCGAAGAAGACCATGGTCATCACCGTGGGCGCCTCGGCGAAGTACGCGCTGACACACACGCACTTCTCCACCTGGCCGTCGACATACACGTACTACCCGATCACAGCCTCGACGAACGAGGCCACCTCGGTCGCCGTCGCCAAGTTCTGGTGGAGCGCGCCGGGTACGGCGGCGCTCGCCTACACCGACTCCTGGCGCGGCGGGGTCTCCGCGGGCGCGGCCATGAACGTCTTCGGCCCCGTCCTGTGGACCGCCAAGGACAGCCTCTCCAGCGAGGTCAAGAGCTACCTGCTGCGCGAGTCGGCCAGTACGGACGCGGTGATCGCGTTCGGCGGAACCGGTTCGGTCGCCAAGACCGCGCTGGACACCGCGGGCGCCGCGATCAGCGCGAGCGCCAGCCAGTTCGTGTACCACCCGTACTACGACGGCGTCGTCCCGACGGCCTCGCGGCAGAGCACCTACGTGGCCCGCACCAACGGCGGGCAGCCCGCCACGGTCGCCCGTACCGGCCCGACCGGCGCGGACCCCCACCTGGACTCGCTCAAGACGGTCCAGCACCAGTAGCGCGACGTGACGGGGGCGCCGACCGGCATGGACGGTGCCCCCGCCGCACGGGCCGGGAACACCCTCGCCGCGCCGCGTGAGCGCGAACTCCGGCTTTCCCGGCGGGACTTGCCCCGCCGCGGCTTCTGTCGCCGCGTCGTGCGCGCGCGAACTCCGCTTCTCGTGCCGCCACGTGTCCCGCCGCGGCTTCCTTCGTGGTGGGGCGCAGTACCTTCTACCCGGTGGCCACGGCTCCGCGTCACGCCTCGACAGGCTCTTGCGGCCCGGGACTTCGGCGTGCGGGCGGCGGGGACGGGAGCGCGCCGCGGACCGGGTGCCCCTGCGACCGGCGGAGCCGCGGGGTCCCGGTCCACGGCCCGTCAGAGCGCGACGGCCGGATAGGCCTCGGTGTAGCTGTCGCCGTCGGCTCCGTGGTAGACGCACCTCCGCGCGGCGAGATCGACGTCGTACCGGACGACACCGGCCTTCCAGCAGCCCCGGACGAACTCGGGGAATGTGCTCTCACCCGCCTGGTCCGTGCGGAGTGCGGCGAGGAGGGCCGGGCGGTCGAACGGCGCGACGCCGACCGTGCCCGTGATCAGGGGCTCGCCCTGGACGGCGACGGGACCCGCGTCGGTGAGGTAGAGCATCGTGTTCGACGGCACGGCCATCCGGCAGTGGGTGACCCCGGCCTGCCGCAGGACCTCCGCCAGCCAGGGGAACCCGCCGATCGCGGGGCGGATGGCGGCCGCACGGTCAAGGGCGGCCCGCAGGCGGTCGATCGCGTCGTTCATGGTCGTCTCCGGGAGGGTGATCGGGCGGTTCCCCGCTTCCTGTTCCTATACTGACAGTAGGTTCACAGAGTGGCAACATGTTGTCAATCAAAAGGAGTGGTGGGGCATGCCGGACGAGATCGCGTTGCTGGTGGCGGACGTGTTCGAGGCGGCCGGAGTGCTGCGCAGGTCGGGTGAGGCGATCGCCGCGACGGAGGGGCAGACGCAGGCCCGCTGGCAACTGCTGAGCGCGGTCTCCGCGAGCCCGCTGACCGTCGCGCAGGCCGCCCGCCGCCTCGGCGTCTCCCGGCAGGGGGTCCAGCGCGTCGCGAACGACCTCGTCGGTGAGGACCTGGCCGCCTTCCGGCCCAACCCCGACCACCGGGGTTCGCCGCTCCTGGCCCTCACCCCCGACGGCCATCGGGTGCTGGACGGGATCACGGCCCGTGCCGACGAGGCCCACCGCACGCTCGCCGCCGGCCTCCCCGAGGGTCGGATCGCCGACGCCCGCGCGCTGCTGCGCCAACTCATCGAGGAGGTCCGGGGCCACGATGCCGGTAGCCGGTACGGTAGCCGGTAGCCGGTGGCCGGTGGCCGGTGGCCGGTGGCCGGTGGCCGGTGGCCGGTGGCCGGTGGCCGGTGGCCGGTGGCCGGTGGCCGGTGGCCGGTGGCCGGTGGCCGGTGGCCGGTGGCCGGTGGCCGGTGGCCGGTGGCCGGTGGGCCCCGCCCCTCACCGGGCCTGGCGTCGGCCGCCCGGCCCCGGGTCCGGGCGGCCGACGTGTTGTCGGTGGCGGCGCCTACGCTCGTGAGGGATGGCACAGACGTGGAGATGTTCGGGTCTGCGGTGGTCGGCCGACGGTCCCGTGCTGGTGTGGGGCGGCGGCCGGGTGAGCGCGCTGCCCCGGGGGAAGAGCGTCGCCTTCGCCGTGGCGGGCGACGGCGGACGGACATGCGTGGGCGCCCGGGGCAACGCGTGCCCCGTGCGGGCGGCCGTCCCCGGGCGGAGCACGGGCGCCCGCTGCGAGGAGTGCGCGCGGCTCGACCGGGCGCACTCGGTGGCCGCCGACACGATGGCCGATGACCCGCGCCCGTACCGCGTGTACCTCGCCTGGTTCGGACCCGGCATGGTGAAGGTCGGGATCACCGGGTCGGCGCGCGGGCCGGCGCGGCTGCTGGAGCAGGGAGCCGTCTGCTTCAGCTGGCTGGGAGAGGGGCCGCTGATGGCCGCGCGGCGGGCCGAGGAGCTGCTGCGGGCCGCGCTCGGGGTGCCGGACCGGATCCGGTACGCCGACAAGCGACGGGCGCGGTCGGCGCTGCCGGACGCGGCTGAGCGGCCGGCGGAGATCCGCGAGCTGCACGCGCGCGCCACGGAGCTCGCGGGCTGGCCCGACTCCCTGCGGAGGGCGCCGTTCCTGGCCGTCGACCACGTCGGGGTGTTCGGGCTGGACGGGGTCCCGCCGCCCGTGGGCGCGGTGAGTGAGCTGACCGCGGGCGGCGCGGTGAGCGGGGAGCTGGTCGCCGCCGCCGGACCCGATCTGCATCTGGCGACCGCGGACGGGGTGGTCGTGCTCGACACACGGCTCATGACCGGGTGGGACCTGATCGCGGGGGCGAGCGGATTCACCGTGCCCGTACGGGAGTTCCGCGAGGCGGAGGACTCCGCGGTGCAGGACGGGCTGTTCTGAGGACGCGGAGGCCGGCGGTCCGGTGGTGTGCCGGTGCGTGAGAGCGGTGGGAGCCCGGTTCCTCGGGGTCCGCTTTCGGGAAGGGGGTGGACCGGCGGTGACACTGACGGCGATCGTGGGCTCCATGAACGATCAACCCCTGACCCCTGTCGGCGACCGGCGCGGCGGGAGGTCCCCGCATGCACACGGCTGACGCCGAGGACGTACGGCGGTTCTGGGAGCGGCTAGGGCTCCCGGGACTCGTCGACGTCCACACCCACTTCATGCCCGAGCGGGTCCTGCGCAAGGTGTGGGACTACTTCGACGGTCTCGGCCCGCTGACCGGCGGCATCGAATGGCCCATCACCTACCGCGGGGACGAGGACGAACGGCTCGCGGTGATCCGCGGGTTCGGCGTACGGGCCTTCACCGCGATGCTCTATCCGCACAAGCCCGGCATGGCGCGGTGGCTCAACTCGTGGGCCGTGGACTTCGCCGGCCGCACGCCCGACTGCCTCCACACCGCCACCCTCTTCCCGGAGCCGGACGCCGGGACGTACGTACGGGAGGCGGTGGAGCAGGGCGCCCGCGTCTTCAAGGCGCACGTCCAGGTGGGCGCGTACGACCCGGCCGACCCGCTCCTCGACTCCAGTTGGGGCCTGCTCGCCGAGGCCGGGATCCCCGTCGTGATGCACTGCGGGTCCGGGCCCACGCCCGGCAAGTTCACCGGGCCCGGTCCGGCCGGCCGGGTCCTCGCCCGGCATCCGGGGCTGCGGCTGGTCGTCGCGCACCTGGGGATGCCCGAGTACGAGGAGTTCCTCGGTCTCGCGGAGCGCTACGCGGAGGTGCGGTTCGACACGACGATGGCGTTCACGGACTTCAGCGAGCGGCTCGCGCCGTTCCCGCGGGAGGCGTCGGCCCGGCTCGCCGATCTCGGTGACCGGATCCTGCTCGGGACCGACTTCCCGAACATCCCGTACCCCTACGCCCATCAACTGCACGCCCTGGAACGGCTCGGGCTCGGCGACGACTGGCTCCGGGCGGTCTGCCACGACAACGGCGCCCGCCTTTTCGGGATCGCGCCCCCGGCCGCGGACGGCCCCGGCTGACCCTCGCAGGGGTTTCCCTGAGAGGCGCCTGTGCGTTTCTCAGAAGAATCACAGGTCGCCGAAAGAATGTTCTCAGCGGGGCCCAGCAAGGTGTCCGCTATGACCACGACCTCGCCCCAGGGGCGCACCGAACTGCTGCGGCCGGACGGGAGCCCCGTCCGAGTCCTGGTGGTGGACGACGAGCTGTCGATCACCGAACTGCTGTCCATGGCCCTCCGGTACGAAGGGTGGCAGATCCGCAGCGCGGGTGACGGACAGGGCGCGGTGCAGAGCGCACGCGAGTTCCGTCCCGACGCCGTGGTGCTGGACATGATGCTCCCCGACATGGACGGACTCGCGGTCCTGGGGCGGCTGCGCCGTGAACTGCCGGACGTGCCCGTCCTCTTCCTCACCGCCAAGGACGCCGTCGAGGACCGTATCGCCGGTCTGACGGCCGGCGGGGACGACTACGTCACCAAGCCGTTCAGCCTGGAGGAGGTCGTGGCCCGGCTGCGCGGACTGATCCGGCGCGCCGGCGCCGCCGACCGGCGCTCCGAGTCGACGCTGGTGGTCGGGGACCTGATCCTCGACGAGGACAGCCACGAGGTGTTCCGGGCCGGGGACAACATCCACCTCACCGCCACGGAGTTCGAGCTGCTGCGCTTCCTCATGCGCAACCCGCGGCGCGTGCTCAGCAAGGCACAGATCCTCGACCGCGTGTGGTCCTACGACTTCGGCGGCCAGGCCAACGTGGTCGAGCTCTACATCTCGTATCTGCGCAGGAAGATAGACGCGGGGCGCGAGCCGATGATCCACACCCGGCGCGGAGCCGGTTACCTGATCAAACCCGCGGTGTCATGAGCGGACGACGACGGCCGCGGAAGCAGGGGCGGGGGCGACCGCCGCGCACACTGCGGACCCGGCTCGTCGTCTATGCGATGACGCTCATCGCGGTGGTGTGCGCGGTGATCGGGACGGTGACGACGCTCGCGCTGCGGTCCCATCTGTACGACCAGCTGGACGACACGCTGGGCGAGGTCGCGGGCCGTGCCAGCGGCCCGTTGGCACCGGGCGGCGACCAGGCCGGCGGGGACACCGGGATTCCGCCGAACTCCCGGTCCGGCGGCGCCGGCATGGTCTCGGGCGGAGTCTTCGACTTCCTCACCCGGGGGCCGAACCAGGCGGACACCATCGGCGCCGTCGTCTCGAACGGCGTGATCACCAGGGCGGTCGTCTCCGAGGAGAACGCCACCAGTGTCGGCGGCGTCCCGGACATGGGCATCAAGGAACTCGGCGCCGTCCAGAAGACCGCGCTCGGGTCCGTGCCGAGGACCGGCACCCACAGCGTGGACGTCCCCGGCCTCGGCGAGTACCGCGTCGAGTACCGCGAGGGGTACCGGGGCGCCTACTACGTCGGCATCCCCACCAGGACCGTCACCAACACCGTCAACACCCTGGTCCTCGTCGAGGTCAGCGTCACCGGCGCCGGTCTCGTCGCGGCCGGCATCGCCGGGAGCGTCCTGGTCGGACTGGCCCTGCGGCCGCTGCGCAGGGTCGCCTCCACCGCCACGCGCGTCTCCGAACTGCCGCTGCACACCGGTGAGGTGACCCTCTACGAGCGCGTCCGGGAGTCCGAGGCCGACCCGCGCACCGAGGTCGGCCAGGTCGGTGCCGCGCTCAACCGGATGCTCGACCACGTCCACGGCGCGCTGCACGCCCGCCAGCAGAGCGAGACGCGGGTACGGCAGTTCGTCGCGGACGCCAGCCACGAGCTGCGCACCCCCCTGGCGTCGATCCGCGGGTACGCCGAGCTGACCCGGCGCGGCCGTGAGGAGACCGGCCCCGACACCCGGCACGCCCTCGGGCGGATCGAGTCCGAGGCCGCCCGGATGACCGGGCTGGTGGAGGACCTGCTGCTGCTCGCCCGCCTCGACGCCGGGCGTCCGCTCCAGTACGAGGACACCGACCTCGTCCCCCTCGTCATCGACGCGGTGAGCGACGCCCGGGCGGCCGGCCGGGACCATGACTGGCGCCTGGAGCTCCCGGACGAGCCGGCGCCGGTCCTCGCGGACGCCGCCCGGCTGCAACAGGTCATGGTCAACCTGTTCGCGAACGCCAGGACGCACACCCCGCCCGGTACGACGGTCACCGCCCGCGTGCACCGGCACGGGCCCTGGCTGTGCGTGGACGTCCAGGACGACGGGCCGGGCATCCCGCCCGGCCTGCTGCCCCGCGTCTTCGAACGCTTCGCGCGCGGCGACTCCTCCCGCTCCCGCGCCTCCGGCTCGACCGGTCTGGGACTCGCGATCGTGCAGGCCGTCGCCGCCGCGCACGGGGGCGCCGTCACCGTCGACAGCGTGCCGGGCAGGACGGTGTTCACCCTGCACCTGCCCTCGCCGCCCGGTGCCGCGGCCGTGGACGCGGCACCGGAAACACGGGACGCGGCGGCGCGACACCACTCACAGGCACAGCACAGCGCCACCACATCGGTGCGACAGGGCGTCTGACCAGAGTCGCTCCCATGCGAACCGACTCTTCTCCCGGCGCCCTGCCGGCGCGGGAGCACCTTCCGGCCGGGTCCGCCGGTACGCCTGTCCTGGACGTGGTGATCCCCGTCCACAACGAGGAGAAGGACCTCCAGCGCTGTGTGGGGAGACTCCACGAACACCTCAGGCGCACGTTCCCGTACGCGTTCCGCATCACGGTCGCGGACAACGCGTCGACGGACAGCACGCCCCGGGTCGCCGCGCGGCTGGAGTCACGGATACCGGAGGTGCGGTCCCGCCGGCTCGAACAGAAGGGGCGCGGGCGCGCGCTGCGCACCGTGTGGTCGGCCTCGGACGCCCCGGTCCTCGCGTACATGGACGTCGACCTGTCCACCGACCTCAACGCCCTGCTGCCGCTGGTGGCCCCGCTGATCTCGGGCCACTCCGACCTCGCCATCGGCTCCCGGCTCACCCGGAGTTCGCGTGTGGTGCGCGGCGCCAGACGGGAGTTCATCAGCCGCGGCTACAACCTGATCCTGCGCGGCTCGCTGCAGGCCCGCTTCTCCGACGCCCAGTGCGGCTTCAAGGCGATCCGCCGGGACGTCGCCCAGGTGCTGCTGCCGCTGGTCGAGGACACCGGCTGGTTCTTCGACACCGAGATGCTGGTGCTGGCCGAGCGGGCCGGGCTGCGCATCCACGAGGTGCCGGTCGACTGGGTCGACGACCCGGACTCGACCGTGCACATCGTGCGGACGGCGACCGACGACCTGAAGGGCGTCTGGCGCGTGGGGCGCGCCCTCGGCACCGGATCGCTGCCCCTGGACCGGCTCGCGCGCCCTTTCGGGGACGACCCGCGCGACCGCGACCTGACCGGCGTCCCCAAGGGCCTCGCCCGCCAGCTGGTCGGCTTCTGCGCGGTCGGCGCCCTGTCCACGCTCTTCTACCTGCTGCTCTACAGCGGCTTCCGCTCCTTCTCCGGCTCCCAGGCCGCCAACGCGCTCGCGCTGCTGGTCTCGGCGGTCGGCAACACCGCGGCCAACCGGCGGCTGACCTTCGGGGTCCGCGGCCGGGGCGGCGCGGTCCGCCACCAGGCGCAGGGCCTGGTCGTCTTCGGCATCGGGCTCGCGCTGACCAGCGGATCGCTCGCCGCTCTGAACGCGGCCACGAGCAGCCCGGCGCACTCCACCGAACTGGCGGTGCTGATCGCCGCCAACCTGGCCGCGACCGTGCTGCGGTTCCTGCTCTTCCGCGCCTGGGTCTTCCCGGACCGGCAGGACGGGCCGCGGTCTCCGGCGGCCGACCCGCACCGGCCGGCCCGGCCCGCCGCGCGCCCGGCGCAGCCGTACCCGCTGCCCGTGCGGCGGGGGCCGGTGGACCAGCGGCCGCTGTCCGTGCGGCAGGCGGCGCCCGCGGCCCGGGACGGCGACCCGGCTCCGTACGACGGAGCGCGGTTCCCCGCCGACGCCGCGGACCCCGACCAGGGGGACCCGACCACGCGGACGCAGCCGGTGCGCCCGCACGACCACGACCCGAGGAACGCCCGATGACGACGCAGCCCGACAGGACCAGGAACGGCGCCGGGGGCGCCGCACCGGCGGACGGCGGGTCCGCCGGGGACTCCGCCCCCGCCTGGGCGCCGCCCGCCCCCACGCACGCGCCGGAGCGGGCCGGCGTCACGCACCCGCCGGAGCCGGCCGGTCCCGCGGCCGTACCGGGGAGCGGTGAACCCGTCCGGCCCTTCCTCCACCGGCTCCGGCGGGGCAGGCCCGGGGACCCGCGCTGGGCACGCCCCGCGTTCCTCGCGCTGCTGCTCGCCACCACGGTGCTGTACCTGTACGGCCTGAGCGCCTCCGGCTACGCCAACTCCTTCTACTCGGCGGCCGTCCAGGCCGGCAGCCAGAGCTGGAAGGCCTTCTTCTTCGGTTCGCTCGACTCGGCCAACGCCATCACCGTCGACAAGCCCCCGGCCTCGCTGTGGCCGATGGCCCTGTCGGTGCGGATCTTCGGCCTCAGCTCCTGGGCGATCCTCGTCCCCGAGGTGCTGATGGGCGTCGCCACGGTCGGCGTCCTGTACGCGGCCGTGCGCCGCCGGTTCAGCCCGGCGGCCGGGCTGATCGCGGGCGCGGTCTGCGCGCTGACCCCCGTCGCCGCGCTGATGTTCCGGTTCGACAACCCGGACGCGATGCTCGCGCTGCTGATGACCGTCACGGTCTACTGCGTGATCCGGGGCCTGGAGGACGGCCGCACGAAGTGGCTGGTGTGGGCGGGGGTCGCGGTCGGACTCGCGTTCCTCGCCAAGACGCTCCAGGCGTTCCTGATCCTGCCGCCGCTGGCCGTCCTGTACGCGGTCTGCGCGCCGGTGAGTCTCCGCAGGCGGTGCGCGCAGATCGGTCTGTCGGCGGGGGCGATGCTCGTCGCCGGCGGCTGGTGGGTCGCGATCGTCGAGCTGTGGCCCGCGTCCTCGCGCCCCTACATCGGAGGCTCGCAGAACAACTCCTTCCTGGAGCTGACCTTCGGCTACAACGGACTCGGCCGGATCAGCGGCGACGAGACCGGCAGCGTCGGCGGCGGTGGCGGCGGAGGCGGCACCGGGCAGTGGGGCGAGACCGGCTGGGACCGGATGTTCAACTCCGAGAACGGCGGCCAGATCTCCTGGCTGCTGCCGGCGGCCCTGATCCTGCTGGTGGCGGGCCTCGTCCTCACCAGGAAGGCGCGGCGGACCGACCTGACGCGGGCCTCGTTCCTGGCCTGGGGCGGCTCACTGCTGATGACCATGCTCGTCTTCAGCTACATGGCCGGCATCTTCCATCAGTACTACACGGTGGCGCTGGCCCCCTACATCGCCGCCGTGGTCGGCATGGGCGCTACGGTGCTGTGGGAGGAGCGGGGCAGGGTGTGGGCGTCGCTCACGCTGGCCTCCGCCGCCACCGCCTCCGCCGCCTGGGGGTACGTCCTCCTCCACCGCACCCCCGACTACCTGCCCTGGCTCAAGTGGGTGGTCCTCGTGGGCGGGCTGGCGGGCGCGCTCGGCCTGATCTTCGTGACCCGTCTCGGCCGCACCCTCGCACTGGCGACCGCGGGGCTGAGCTTCGCGGCGGCGGTCGCGGGCCCGGCGGCGTACACCCTCTCCACGGTGGACACCGGGCACTCCGGCTCCATCGTGACGGCCGGTCCGGCCGGGGCGAGCTCGATGGGCGGGCCCGGCGGAGGCCGTGGCGGGATGCGGGGCGGCCTCCCCGGCGGCGGCCAGAACCGGCAGCCCGGAAACGGCGCCGGCAACGGGCAGCAGGGCGGCGGCACGGGCGGACTCCCGGGCGGCACCGGCGGGTTCCCCGGCCAGAACCAGCAGGGCAACGGGAACACCCAGGGCAACGGCGCGGGCGGCGGTACCCGGGGCGGGAATCCGTGGGGCGCCCTGCCCGGCGGCGGGACCGGTGAGGGCGGCCCGCGGGGAGGCGGCGGCGCGGGCGGACTGCTGAACGGGGCGAACGTCAGCTCCGAGGCGAGGGCGCTGCTGTCGAAGGACGCCGGCGACTACACCTGGGCGGCCGCGGCCGTCGGCTCCCAGAACTCGGCGAGCTACCAACTGGCGACCGGCAAGCCGGTGATGGCGATCGGCGGCTTCAACGGCACCGATCCGTCGCCGACCCTGGCCCAGTTCAAGAAGTACGTGACCGACGGGAAGATCCACTACTTCATCTCGGGCGGGGGCATGGGCGGCGGCATGGGCGACGGCGCGAACTCCTCGGCCTCCTCGCGGATCAGCTCCTGGGTCACCGCCAACTTCAAGGAGGTGACGGTCGGTTCGGCCACCTTCTACGACCTGACGCAGCCGACGGGCTGACCCTGGAGGGTTGCGCGACCCCCGTGTGCGGTGGCGCCGGAGCGATCGGGCTCCGGGCCACCGCACGCCCGCGTGCGGCGCCTCGCCGGCGGTACCGGCCGATGGCGCCCGCCCACGCCGGTCGCGGAGTTGCCCGGGTGGGCGGAGGGGGCAGACTCCGCGGTGGCGGCTTCCGCGGAGCACGCGCTTAGCATCGAGGAGGACGGACGGGAGCGTCCCGGCCCGCCGCGAGTGACCGCAGTCCCCCGTTCCGAGGAAGGTACGCCATGGTGAGGGCAGCCGACCGGGCCGAGCGTCCGGCGCGGACCAGTGTCTGGCTGGAGGGCAAGGCCCCCCGGGGCGGTGCGGCACGCGGCGGTGGTCAGCCTTCCGGGCTCGACCGGGACCGGATCACCGAGGTCACGGTACGGCTGCTGGACGCCGAGGGGATGGCGGGGTTCTCCATGCGCCGGCTGGCCGCCGAGCTGAACGTCACGGCGATGTCGGTGTACTGGTACGTGGACACCAAGGACGACCTGCTCGAACTCGCCCTGGACGCGGTCTTCGGCGAACTGGCGCTGCCCGAGGCCGAGTCGGGCGAGGACTGGCGCGACCAGCTGCGTTCCGTCGCCGTCGGCTACCGCGCGCTGCTGGTCCGCCACCCCTGGGTGTCACCGCTCATCGGCACGTTCCTGAACATCGGCCCGCACTATCTGGCCTTCTCGCTCTGCGTCCGCAAGGTGGTCCGCAGCACGGGTCTGCCGCCCCACGGGCAGATGGGCGCGCTCTCCGCGGTCTTCCAGTTCGTGTACGGCTTCGGCACCATCGAGGGCCACTTCGTGCAGCGCTGCGCCTCGGCCGGCATGAGCCAGGAGGAGTACTTCCGGCAGGCCATGAGTACGATCAGTGCACAGCCGCAGTTCTCGGTCGACCTGGAGAGCGCCGCGGACCTGATCGAGGCCCGCGGCGGCGACACGGTCGAGGAGATGCGCGAACGCGACTTCACGTTCGCCCTGGAGACGCTCATCGCGGGCATCGAGACGATGACGGCCCGCGGCGCGGACACGCCCTGAGGGCTGTCCCGCTCGCCCCGGTGCCGGTGGCCGCGGGGCGGTGTCCTCAGTCCTGGGACGACAGCCGGGCCGGGAAGCCGCCCGTCGCGACCGGGCCCCACTTCTCGGGGGTGATCCGGATGATCGACTTCCCCTGCTTGCGCATCGCCTCGCGGTACTCGTCCCAGTCCGGGTGCTCGCCCGCGATGTTCCGGTAGTACTCGACGAGGGGTTCGACGGAGTCCGGTGAGTCGATGACCTCGGCGGTACCGTCGATCTGGACCCACGGCCCGTTCCAGTCGTCGCTCAGCACGATCAGGCTGACGCGCTCGTCCCGCTTGGCGTTGCGGGTCTTGGCGCGCTCGGGGTAGGTCGAGACGACGATGCGGCCGGCGTCGTCGACCCCGCAGGTCAACGGCGAGCCCTGGGGGCTGCCGTCGGCCCGGCGGGTGAGCAGGACGGCGCGGTGGCGCGGGCGGACGAAGTCCAGCAGTTCGTCGCGGGATACGGAGGTGTTCGTCGCGATGTTCGGTGCCATGAGGGCAGCCTAAGCGCTCGCCCGCGCACCGGAACGGGGCGCCGCGGGGGGTGTCGTCTCACATCTGCGGCAGCGATCCGCCCTGCACCGCCTGGACGTCCAGTTCCACCTTCAGCGTGGTGCCGATCGCGGAGATGCCCGCCTGTACGACCTGGTTGTAGTTCATCGCGAAGTCCTCACGGTGGAGCTCCGCCGTCGCACGGAAGGCGGCGCGGGTGCCGCCCCACGGGTCCGCGCCGGTGCCCAGGTAGGCGAGGTCCAGGTCCACGGGGCGTACGACGCCGTGCAGGGTCAGCTCGCCGTGGACGGTCCAGCGGTCGGAGCCGGCCGGGGTCAGACCGGTGGAACGGTAGGTGATCAGCGGGTACGTCTCGACGTCCAGGAAGTCGGGGGACCTCAGGTGCCCGTCGCGCATCCCGTTGCCCGTGTCGATGGAGGCGGCCTGGATCACGGCCTCGACCCGGGACTTGGCCACCTCGTCCGGGGCGATCTCGATGGTGGCCGAGAAGTCGGTGAACCGGCCGTGCACGCTGGAGATGCCCAGGTGCTGGGCGACGGCGCCCACCGAGGAGTGGGCGGGGTCGACGGTCCAGGGGCCGGGCGGGGGCAGCTCGGTGCCGCCCTGCCGGGCGAGGACCACGGTGCTGATCTCGGCCCGGCCGCCCGCCGTGACGATCGCGCTGGAGGCGGCGGGCGCGTACCCGACCGCGGTGACGATCACGGTGTACGCGCCGGGCGCCAGCTCGCCCGCGTCCCGTACGGCGCCCTCGGCGTCCGCCTCGGCCCGCAGCACCTGCGTCCCGGTCATGTCGGTGACCGTGACGACCGCGTGCGACACGGCCCATCCGTCCCGGGTACGAATCCGTGCGGTCAGTCCCATCCCGTTTCTCCTGCCTGTCTTGCACATGAACCGGCCCGTGGGAGCGCGGCCTCCGCTCGGAGCGCGCGTCCCACGGGCCGGGGGTCTCCTGTTACTCGCCGGGGTGGGCGAGTTCGATGTCGTGGTCGTCGACACCGTGACCGCCCACGGTCAGCGCGGTGGCCATCGGCGGGTATCCCGTCGCGATGACGGTGTACTCACCGCCGTCCAGGTCGGTGAAGGCGTACGCGCCGTCCGTGCCGGTGCGGGCCGTCCCGACCACGTTGCCGGCCGCGTCGACCAGCGTGACCCGCGCGTCCGGCAGCGGACCGCCGGGCGCCCGTACGACACCCTGGAGCCGGGCGCCCACGCGGAGTTCGACCTCGACCCGGGTGACGCCGGCGCCGCCGACCTCGACGGGCAGGGCCTGCGGGCGGTGGCCCGCCGCGTTCACCGCGACGGTCACCGGACCGGGCACCAGCTCGGCGAAACCGAACTCGCCCTGCTCACCGGTGGTTCCGGTGGCCAGCACGTCACCGCGCACATCGGTCACGATGACCATGGCGTCCTTGACCGGGGTCCCGGTCCCGGCGGCCCGCACCAGCCCGGTCAGCCCGCTCGTGCCGCTCAGCAGGATGTCGTACGCCAGCGGCTCACCGTTGACGACGACCGTCGAGGCCTGCGGCTGGAAGCCGTCCGCGGACGCGATCAGGACGTACGAACCCGTGCCGGGCGCGTCCACCGCGTAGGACCCGTCGGCCTGGGCGACCACCCGTCCGAGCTGCCGTCCCGCGAGCGAGATCAGCGTGACCGCGGCCTGCGGCACCGGCGCGCTCTCGGCGCCGCGGACGTGGCCGCGGACCGGGATCCCGCCGGAGGGCGCCGGGGCGCTCTCCCTCGTCGCGGTGGCGACGGCGGCGAGCCGCCGGTCGGTCTCCGGAGCGCCTGCGGTGTCGGTGGCGGTGTCCGCCGTCACGGCGGCGGTGGCGACGGTCCGGGCCGGGGCCTCCTCCTCGGTCGCGGCGACGGTCGGAACCCCCGCGTCGGCCTGCGCGGCCTGCGCCGCCTGGGCCAGCGCGCCCGAGGTCCGCAGCGGGACCTCCTTGATGAAGAGCATGATCAGGAAGGCGAGCAGCGCCAGCACGGAGGCGATCATGAAGACGTCCGCGATGCCGTGGCCGTACGCGCTCTCCAGGAGGGTGCGCAGCGGGCCTGGCAGGGCGTCCATGTCCGGGATGGTCCCGGTGCCGGAACCGGCCGCGGCGGCCGCGTACTTGGGGTCGAGCCCGGCGAGGCCGTCCTTGACGTAGTCGGTGATCCGGGTGGACATGATCGCGCCCAGCGCGGAGACGCCGATCGCGCCGCCGAGGGAGCGGAAGAACGTCACGGTGGAGCTGGCGGAGCCGAGGTCGGAGGGCGCCACCTGGTTCTGCGTGGACAGCACCAGGTTCTGCATCGTCATGCCGATGCCGAGGCCGAGCAGGGCCATGAAGACCGCGACGTGCCAGTACGGCGTGTCGTAGCGGATGCTGCCCAGCAGACCGAGGCCCGCGGTGATCAGGGCGCCGCCGCTGACCAGCCAGTACTTCCATCGGCCGGTCTTGGTGATGACCTGCCCGGAGACCGTGGAGGCGATGAACAGGCCGCCGATCATCGGGATGGTCATCACGCCCGACATCGTCGGGGACTTGTCACGGGCCAGCTGGAAGTACTGGCTGAAGAAGACCGTGCCGGTGAACATCGCGACGCCCACGAAGAGCGAGGCGAGGGAGGAGAGGGTGATGGTGCGGTTGCGGAACAGCCGCAGCGGGATGATCGGCTCGGTCGCCTTCGACTCGACGAGCACGAAGACCGCGCCGAGGACGATCGCGCCGCCGACCAACGCGGCGGTCTGCCAGGACAGCCAGTCGTACTTGTCACCGGCGAAGGTGACCCACACCAGCAGCAGCGAGACCGCGGCCGAGATGAAGAACGCGCCGCCCCAGTCGACCTTCACGTCCCGCTTCACGACGGGCAGGTGGAGGGTCTTCTGCAGCACGATCAGCGCGATGACCGCGAACGGCACACCCACGTAGAAGCACCAGCGCCAGCCGAGCCACGAGGTGTCGGTGATGACGCCGCCGAGCAGCGGGCCGCCGACGGTTGCGACGGCGAAGGTCGCGCCGAGGTAGCCGGAGTACCGGCCGCGCTCGCGCGGGGAGATCATCGCCGCCATGACGATCTGGGCGAGGGCGGAGAGACCGCCGACACCGATGCCCTGGACCACGCGGCAGGCGATCAGCATGCCGGCGTTCTGCGACAGACCCGCGGCGGCGGACCCGAGGACGTAGATGACCAGGGCTATCTGTACGAGCGCCTTCTTGCTGTACAGGTCGGAGAGCTTGCCCCACAGGGGTGTGGCCGCGGTCATGGAGAGCAGCGCGGCGGTGACGACCCAGGTGTAGGCGGACTGGCCGCCGCCCAGGTCGCCGACGATCTCGGGCAGGGCGTTGGTGACGATCGTCGACGACAGGATCGCGACGAACATGCCGAGGAGGAGTCCGGAGAGCGCCTCCATGATCTGCCGGTGCGTCATCGGAGCGCCGTCGGAGGACCCACCTCCGTGCTTGGCGTGAGCCCGCACACCGGCTGGTGTGGTCGTTGCCATGGGCTTCCTTCTCTAGTGCTTCGTGTGCTTACGCGGGTGTACGGGTGGTGGTCGGTTCCGGTGCGTGGACCGCCGCGGCCTCCGCCGGACAGGGGAGCCGCTGGGTGGTGCGGCTGTCGCCGAAGCTCTCGCGCAGCCGGCCCATCAGGTGGCTGAGGAGCCCGACCTCGTGGTCGGACCAGTCGCTGAGCCGGTCGGCGAAGAGCTGTGAGGAGCGCTGGGAGAGCTCGTCGAGCCGCGCGTGTCCGGCGTCGGTGAGACGCAGGATGCGCGAGCGTCTGTCGGCCGGGTCGGGGAGGCGTTCGATCCAGCCCCGGTCGGCGACGTGCGCGACGTGGCGGCTGGTCACGGACATGTCGACGGCGAGCAGCTCGGCGAGCCTGCTCATGCGCATGTCCCCGTGGCGGCCCAGCAGCGTCAGCACGGCGGCGGAACCCGCCGGGCAGTCGTGCGGCAGGATCCGCGCCAGCTCCCGCTTCACGGCGCCGATGGCGCTGAGCTGACGGGCCAACTCCTCGTACTGCGCCCGCTCGGCCATCGCCCCTCCACTTTCGTTGCTTGGGGCAACCATAAATCCAGTTGGTTGCTGCAGGCAAACGAAATGGGCCCCGCTGGAACAAAAAGATGGCAAAGGCAAGGATTGGCGAATGTAAACCCGCTGGTGAGAGCGGTGCCAGACTGAGAGTTCGCTGTGAGGGGCCGCTCCGCACCGGAGGGCCCCCCGCACTTGGGCTGACCCCGGCTATTCGCTAGGGTCCTGGGCCATGGCAAACACCCAGGGCCCCGAGGGCAACTACGACCCCGCGGGTAGCACCCAGATGTTCCGCGCTTTCGTCGACGAGGGCCCCCAGGCCCGTCAGCAGCAGCAGGTCACCGCCTCGGCGGGGCCCCGCATCGGCCTCATCATCGGCATCGTCGTCGCGGTGGCGGTCGTGGCCGCCGTGGCGTGGCTCGCCCTGTCGTAGCGACGCCCCGCCGCTGACCGGCGGCGGGTCACTCCCACTGGACGGACACGTCCCGCGTCTCGACGTGCATGCCCAGCGGCACACGCCAGGCGTCGACGCACACCGTCCAGGACTTCTCGGTGCCCGCTCCCGGGGCGATGGGCGCGGGCAGGTCCCGCGTCGAACCGATCGTGGCCCAGTCGATCCCGAGCGCCCCGATGATGTGCGTCCCGAGGGACACCGTGCCCGAACGCACCGCGGTGCCACCGGTGTTGCGGAACGAGAGGGTCACCTTCTCGCACCAGCGCCGGTCGGTGGCCTCCCGTTCGGGCGCGCCCACCACGAGGGTGGCGGGCGCCGGCGTGGACGGCGCGGACGGCGTCGACCGTGTGGGCGGGGCGGGCGCCGGCGTACCGCCGGAACCCGGCCGCGCGGGCCCGGAGCCGCCTCCCCCGGAGGGGGGAGCCGACGGTGCGCCGCCTTCGGGCGCCGTCCTCCCGGTGACGCCGGCGGACGGTTCGCGCACTCCTGGAGCCCCGGCGTCCGCCGTCGTGCCCTCGGAGGTGCCGCTGCCGTCACCGCTGCCACCGTCGCCGCCGTGCGGGCTCCGTCCGGGGCCCGAGGCCCCTTTCCCGGCCAGGGGGGCCAGTGAGACGTCCCCGGTGGGGGCCACGGCCCTGCCGGACCCTCCGGGCACGCCCACGGCGACCCGGCCGCCGCCCCCGCCGCTCCCGCAGGCGACCAGCACGGCACCCAGGCACACCACAGCCGTCGAGGCGCCCATCAGGGCGCCTCGACGGCTGGGACCACAAGTCGCTCGACGCATCGCGCCAGTGTGACTGACGGGTCGTCAATTATGAAGACGCGAGCGGCCGTTCTCGTGTGCTCGCGGTTCAGTCGGAGATGAGCCCCTCACGCAGCTGGGCGAGGGTGCGGGTGAGCAGCCGGGAGACGTGCATCTGGGAGATGCCGACCTCCTCGCCGATCTGCGACTGGGTCATGTTCGCGAAGAAGCGCAGCATGATGATGCGGCGCTCGCGGGGCGGGAGCTTGGCGAGCAGCGGCTTCAGCGACTCGCGGTACTCGACGCCCTCCAGGGCGGTGTCCTCGTAGCCGAGGCGGTCCGCGAGGGAGCCCTCGCCGCCGTCGTCCTCGGGCGCCGGCGAGTCCAGCGAGGACGCCGTGTACGCGTTGCCCACGGCCAGGCCGTCGACCACGTCCTCCTCGGACACGCCCAGCACGGAGGCGAGTTCGGCGACCGTCGGCGAGCGGTCGAGCTTCTGGGAGAGCTCGTCGCTGGCCTTCGTGAGGGCGAGCCGCAGCTCCTGGAGGCGGCGCGGCACCCGCACCGACCAGGACGTGTCGCGGAAGAAGCGCTTGATCTCACCCACGACGGTGGGCATCGCGAACGTCGGGAACTCCACGCCGCGTTCGCAGTCGAAGCGGTCGATCGCCTTGATCAGGCCGATGGTGCCGACCTGGACGATGTCCTCCATCGGCTCGTTGCGGGAGCGGAAGCGGGCCGCCGCGTACCGGACGAGCGGGAGGTTCAGTTCGATGAGCGTGTCCCGTACATAGCCGCGCTCCGGGCTGTTCTCGTCGAGCGCGGCGAGCCGCAGGAACAGGGAGCGGGACAGGGTGCGGGTGTCGATGGCTTCCGTGGTCGGAGCGGCCTGGGCGGCCGGAGCGGCCGGGACGGCGTCCGGGGCCGGAAGGGCCGGTGCGTCGACCATGTCGACGACGTCGACGACGTCGACTGCGTGAAGCGCGTCGGGCTCCGAGTCGCTCTTGGCGAGCGTGAGCACCTTCGAGCTGCCCTGGTCTGCGGACATGCCACCCCCTTTGGGTCGCGGACGGTCGCGGCGGACGCTCCCGTCGGAGGAACGCAGCCTCCACCTGAATACCGGTCGGGAGGCCACGGCAAACGCGCTTCCGGCAGAATGTCACATGTCGGCAACACGCTGTAGTGACATGTCGACATGGAGGGGGTGAATCGGCCCTGGAAAAAGGGGGTCTGACGGCTTTTCATGGGTGAACTGACGGAAAAAGAAACTGTGAGCGATTCGCTCTTGCCGGTTACGCCTCGATCCTGTTTGCGGATCTCAGTCGCGCGAAGCTGCGGGCGAGGAGCCTTGACACGTGCATCTGCGAGACGCCCAGCTCAGCGCTGATCTGTGACTGCGTCAGATTGCTGTAGTAGCGCAGCAGGAGGATCCGCTGTTCGCGCTCGGGCAGTTGCACGAGCAGGTGGCGTACGAGGTCGCGGTGTTCCACTCCGTCCAGGGCCGGGTCCTCGTACCCGAGCCGGTCGAGCAGTCCCGGCAGTCCGTCGCCCTCCTGGGCGGCCTCCAGGGAGGTCGCGTGGTACGAGCGCCCGGCCTCGATGCAGGACAGCACCTCCTCCTCGGTGATGCGCAGCCGCTCGGCGATCTCGGCGGTCGTGGGCGTGCGCCCGAAGGCCGTCGTGAGGTCCTCGGTGGCGCTGTTCACCTGCACCCACAGCTCGTGCAGCCGGCGGGGTACGTGCACGGTGCGGACGTTGTCGCGGAAGTACCGCTTGATCTCGCCGACGACCGTCGGCATCGCGAAGGTCGGGAACTGCACCCCCCGCTCGGGGTCGAAGCGGTCGATCGCGTTGATGAGGCCGATGGTCCCGACCTGGACCACGTCCTCCATGGGCTCGTTGCGGCTGCGGAAGCGGGCGGCGGCGTAGCGGACGAGCGGCAGGTTCGCCTCGATCAGGGCCCCGCGTACGTGGTCGTGTTCCGCGGTGCCCGGCTCCAGCGTCTTGAGGCGGCCGAAGAGCACCTGGGTGAGGGCCCGGGTGTCGGCGCCGCGGCGGCGCTCGGGGGCGGCCTCCTGCTCGTGCTCGGGCGCCCGCTCCTGCTCCGGCGCGCTGTGTCCCTCCGGCGCCCGCTCGTGCTCCGGCGCGCGGTCCTGGAGCGCGGGCGCCTGCCCCTGGGGAGGTGCCGGCTGTCCCAGGAGCGGGGCGCGCTCCTGGGGAGGTGCCGGCTGTTCCTGGAGGGGGGACCGCTCCTTCGGAGGTGCCTGTTCGTGGAGCGGCGGCCGCTCCAGGGAGGCCGTCGGGTCCTGGGGCGGTGCTTGAGGCGCAGTACTGGCCGGCACGGTCAACTCCACCTCTATCATCCGTCAGATCCGTCAACTCATCCGTCAAAAGCGGTCATAGCATCACAAGACATGTGCACTGTGTGCAAGCACCGCATAAAGCCGTGTTGAGCGGGAATTGTGGAGAGTTGGAGGACCGGGACGCGAAGAAGCCCCTCGCCGGTCGTGGCGAGGGGCTGCGTGAAGCGCGGCTCAGAACGGGTAGTCGGCGATCACCCAGGTGGCGAACTCACGCCAGAGCGCGACGCCGGCCTGATGCGCCGGATGCTCCAAGTACCGCTGCAGGGCGTCCGGGTCGTCGACCGCGGAGTTGATCGCGAAGTCGTACGCGATCGGCCGGTCGGTGATGTTCCAGTCGCATTCCCAGAACCGCAGCTCGGGGATCAGGCCGCCGAGCGCGCGGAAGGCGGCCACTCCCTCGACGACGCGCGGGTCGTCGCGCTGGACGCCCTCGTCGAGCTTGAAGAGGACCAGATGGCGGATCACGGGTACTCCCTGGTGGCGCGGCGCGGGTTCCCGCTCAGTTCTTGGCTCCGTCGGCGATCCACGTCATGAAGTCGCCGACGGACCGAGCGGCGGACGAAATGCCCTCGAACCCTATCTGGACGTAGTCGGCCGCCTTCGCCGGATCCGTGATGATCACGTACAGCGCGAAGACCACGAGCACATAGACGGCGATCTTCTTCGAATTCACCGCCATCGCGGCCTCCCCTGTGACTGCTGCGCCCGGTGGGCCCCCTGTTGCCGGCGGCGAGTGTAACCTTCACGCCCTTTTTATGGACCAACGGCCTGCTGGCCGGGGCCTTTTGCCGGTCCCGTCCCGGGCGGCGGAGGCGCAGGATGGAGCCGAGTCCGGCGGTCGGGAGCCCGCAGGGCCGGGGACGGACCTCACTGCGGGGTCCACGTCGCGGGAATCACCCGAATCCCGCGACGCGGACTTGAGGTCTTTCCCCGCCGGGGCGGCGGCGCGTCCCCCGCGCCGCTTCCCCCGGCCCCCAGTGGCGGGGACACGCACGAAGGGCCCCGTCTCGCGACGGGGCCCTTCTCAAGCGGTAGCGGAGGGATTTGAACCCTCGGTGACTTGCGCCACACTCGCTTTCGAGGCGAGCTCCTTCGGCCGCTCGGACACGCTACCGAGGAAGACCCTACCCCAAGGTGGGCCGTGGTCCGAAATCCGTTTCCCGCACCCCTCGGAGCCGGGCGGGGGCGGCGGAACCCGGTGCTCAGCGGGAGCGGAAGAATCCGGTGAGGAGACGCCCGCACTCCTCGTCCAGCACCCCGCCGATCACCTCGGGCCGGTGGTTGAGCCGGCGGTCGCGCACGAGGTCCCAGACGGAGCCGACCGCGCCCGCCTTCTCGTCGCGGGCGCCGAAGACCACCCGGTCCACCCGGGACTGCACCAGCGCGCCCGCGCACATCGCGCAGGGCTCCAGGGTGACGACGAGGGTGCAGCCGGACAGTCGCCACTCGCCGAGCCGCTGGGCGGCCCCGCGGATCGCGAGCACCTCGGCGTGCGCCGTCGGGTCACCCGTGGCCTCGCGCTCGTTGTGTCCGGCCGCGAGCACCGTCGTGCCGTCCGTGGACAGCACGACGGCGCCGACGGGGACGTCCCCGCCCCGGACGGCCCGGTCGGCCTCGTCCAGGGCGAGCCGCATCGCGGCCCGCCAGCGGTCGCGTACCGGATCTCGTGGAATGGTCTGTGTCGTGCCGCTCACCCGGGAAACCTAACCCGGGAAGCTAGCGGACGGTCTCCAGGACCTCCGCCGCCCCGAGGGCGTCGGCGATCGTGCTGAGCGCGTCGCCCTCGTCCAGGGCGAGCAGCTCCTTCTCGCTCACCCCGAGGTCGGCGAGGATCTCGCGGTCCCCGACGGGGCTGTGCGAGACGGCCTCGGCGGCCACGGCCTCGTCCTCGTCGTCGGAGTCGTCTGCGTCGTCGGGTTCACCGTCCTCGGTGCCGTCCAGGTCGAGGGAGTCCAGGTCGGCGTCGTCGTCGCCCGGGTCCCGTCCTAGTAGTTCGTCCGTGAGCAGGATCTCGCCGTACGAGCTGCGGGCGGCGGCTGCGGCGTCCGAGACGTAGATACGAGGGTCCTCCTCGCCGTCCACGCGGACGACGCCGAACCACGCGTCCTCCTGCTCGATGAGTACGAGCACCGTGTCCTCCTCCGAGGCTTCACGGGCCAGGTCGGTCAGATCCGACAGGGTCTCCACATCGTCGAGCTCTGTGTCGCTCGCTTCCCACCCGTCTTCGGTGCGCGCGAGCAGTGCGGCGAAGTACACCGTGACTCTCCCACTGGTCATAGGCGTGCCGGTTGGGGGTCCCCCCGGCGGAGGTTGATGGGCGGGGAGTGCTGCTCCGAGACCCCACCCACTCGGAATCGTGGCAGAAACAGAGCGTTCAGGGGACGTCTTCGGCCTGCTGTGTCTGCCTCTTTTGATCGCTACCAGCGGATCGTACGCGGCACTCGGCGTCACGCGTGCATGTCTACGCCCTCACGGCGTGGGCGGATCCCGCGAGCTACCAGCGGAAGGTGCGCATGCGCATGGCGTGACGGAGGCGGGCGACCTTGGCGCGGCGCGGCTGGACACGGTCGCGCAGTTCGCGCGCCTCGGTGAGTTCACGCAGGAACTGGGCCCGGCGCCGCCTGCGCTGGGCGTCCGTCTCCTGCTCCGGCCGCTGGACGGGCCGTTCGGGCCACCGCTGCGGGTGCCCGGCGTTCTCGGGCCGCTCGGGCCGCGCCGAGCGCTCCGGCCGCTCCGGCCGCGTGGACTGCTCCGGGGACTTGTCTTTCCGGTCCGGCATACGCACACCACCCCAGGTTCGTCCTTCCCGCCTTCCCCCGGACGGGCGGTTTGATGCCAGCGCGAGCGGTGCGGGCGCCCGGCTACTGTGGGGGGCATGCGTCTCCACGTCGTCGACCACCCCCTGGTCGCCCATAAGCTCACCACCCTGCGCGACCGGCGCACCGACTCCGCGACCTTCCGGCGGCTCGCCGACGAACTGGTCACCCTGCTCGCCTACGAGGCCACCAGGGACGTGCGCACCGAGCAGGTCGACATCGTGACCCCGGTGGCCTCCACGACGGGCGTCAAGCTGTCCCACCCGCGCCCGCTGGTCGTGCCGATCCTGCGGGCGGGCCTCGGCATGCTCGACGGCATGGTGCGGCTGCTGCCGACCGCCGAGGTGGGCTTCCTGGGCATGGTGCGCGACGAGGAGACCCTCCAGGCGTCCACGTACGCGACCCGGATGCCCGACGACCTCTCCGGGCGGCAGGTCTACGTCCTGGACCCGATGCTCGCGACCGGCGGCACGCTCGTCGCGGCGATCCAGGAGCTGATCAAGCGGGGCGCCGACGACGTCACCGCGGTGGTGCTGCTCGCCGCGCCCGAGGGCGTGGAGGTCATGGAACGTGACCTCGCGGGCACGCCCGTCACCGTCGTCACGGCCTCCGTCGACGAACGCCTGAACGAGAACGGGTACATCGTGCCGGGTCTGGGCGATGCGGGGGACCGGATGTACGGGGCGGCCGAGTAGGCCTCGGCGTCCGTCCCCGGGGCTCAGCCCCGGGCCCCGCCAGGGGGCGCTGCGCCCCTGACGCCCGCTCATCGCCCGAAGGACCCGTCCTCGAGCGGCCGGACGGGCCGAGGGTGCGGGCCCGCGCCGGAAGGCCGGCGGCCGGACGGCAGGGGCCGATGGCCGGACCGGAACCGTCCTGCACCGGCCGGCATCTCCAGCCCGTCCGGCGCCTGCCGACGTCTTCAGCCCGTCCGGCGCTTGCGGACGAGGCCGTCCGGGCCGACACGGGGGTCCGGGGGCGGCGCCCCCGGGACGGGACCCCGGGGGCCGAACCGCACCCCGGTCAGCAGTTCTTCGGCCTGGTGGAGGCGTCCGGCTTCGGATCGCTCAGCAGGGCCAGCGCCTTGTCCGCGTCCGCCTTCTTGGCGAGCGACGTGAAGCCGGTGCCGATGATGAGGTCGACCTGGTCCGCCCGGGGGCGCCCGTCGGACTTCACCTGGGCACCCGCGAGCTGGGTGCCCAGGACCGGCAGCGCGGTTTTGACGGCCGCGGCGGAGCCGAGGAGCAGTCCGGGGCCTGCGACCTTCTTGTCGTAGGCCTTCGTCGCGTTGCCCACGTCGCCGATGCGGAACCCGCGCTTCTTGAGCTCGTCGGCGGTGTCCTTGGCGAGCCCGCTGCGGGGCGTGGCGTTCAGGACGTTGACCGTGATTTTGCCGGGCTCCGGCAGGGCGCCCGCGGCGGTGGACAACGCGGCCGCGGACGCCTTGGCCGACGGACCGGGGCTGGGCGCGCAGTGTGCCTTGGTGCCGGCCGCCGTGGCCTTGTCACCGCCGCCCGTGAAGACGTCGATGAGCTGCAGGGTTCCCCACCCGATCAGCCCGAGCGCGGTGACGGAGGCGACGACCAGGAACACGAGCCTGCGGCGCCCTCGGGGCCGGCGCATCCGTGGGTACTTGTCCCCCGTGATCCGGTACTGGCCGCCCATGCCAGGGGGAGTGAGCATGCTCATGGGCGCAGCGTAGTGTGCCGCGGCGGCGATGCCTACTAAATGATCATTGACCCGCACGCAGTCCAACCCAAAAGGGTCAACCTTGGTCCGATCGAGGAGGCCGGGCGCCGGTCCGGCGGGTACTAACCCAGTTCCAGGACGCGGGCGTGGAGCACCTGGCGCTGCTGCAGCGCGGCGCGGACGGCGCGGTGCAGGCCGTCCTCCAGGTACAGATCGCCCTGCCACTTCACGACGTGCGCGAAGAGGTCGCCGTAGAAGGTGGAGTCCTCGGCGAGGAGGGTCTCCAGGTCCAGCTGGCCCTTCGTCGTCACGAGCTGATCGAGGCGGACCGGGCGCGGTGCGACGTCCGCCCACTGCCGGGTGCTTTCCCGGCCGTGGTCGGGGTACGGCCGGCCGTTTCCGATGCGCTTGAAGATCACACGGAAAGCCTACCGGCCCCGGCCTTCCGGGCGCAGCCATGGCGACGGAGTGCGACGCTGGAAAAGATGTCCCAAACCCGGGCGAACCGGTAAGTCTCCCTGCCGGCCCGGGACCCACCGGGCACACCCGGACCGGGAAGCGACGGGGAACAGGGGAACAGGGGCCTGACATGAGCGACAGCGACACCGGGGCGGGCACGCCCCCGACCGCCGCACCCGAACGGGTGAGCGGCGCGGCGGCCGTCCGGCCGGAGGCGGTGAGCGGGGGAGCCGCGCTCCCCGCCGAAGCGCTGAGGATCGCCGCCGGGTACGCGTTCACCGGACCCGCTCTCGACCTGGGTGCCCTGATCTGGGACGGGCGGTGTCTGCCGGACGCGCAGATCCGTGTGCCGCTGGCCATGCTCAACCGGCACGGCCTGGTCGCGGGCGCCACCGGCACCGGCAAGACCAAGACGCTGCAGCTGATGGCCGAGCAGTTGTCGGCGCAGGGCGTGCCGGTGTTCCTGGCCGACGTCAAGGGCGACCTGTCCGGGATCGCGGAGCCGGGTGCGGAACAGGAGAAGGTGCGGACGCGGGCGGAGGAGGTCCAGCAGGCGTGGACACCAGCCGGCTGTCCGGCCGAGTTCCTCGCGCTGGGGGGCCTGGGGCACGGCATTCCCGTACGGGCCACGGTCACCAGCTTCGGCCCGGTGCTGATGTCGAAGGTGCTCCAGCTCAATCCGACGCAGGAGCAGTCCCTCGGTCTGATCTTCCATTACGCCGACCAGAAGGGCCTCGAACTGTTCGACCTCAAGGATCTGCGGGCGGTCGTCGCGTTCCTGAGTTCGGACGAGGGCAAGCAGGAGCTGAAGGGGATCGGCGGCCTCTCGACGGCGACGGCCGGGGTGATCCTGCGGTCCCTCACCGCGTTCGAGGCGCAGGGCATGGGCCCGTTCTTCGGGGAACCTGAGTTCGACACCGGCGAGCTGCTGCGGACGGCGCCGGACGGGCGCGGTGTGGTCTCCGTCCTCGAACTCCCCGAGGTCCAGGACAGGCCGCAGCTCTTCTCGACCTTCCTGATGTGGATGCTCGCGGACCTCTTCCACGACCTGCCGGAGGTCGGCGACGTCGAGAGACCGAAGCTGGTCTTCTTCTTCGACGAGGCCCATCTGCTCTTCACCGGCGCCTCGAAGGCCTTCCTGGAGTCCGTCACGCAGACGGTCCGTCTGATTCGCTCGAAAGGGGTCGGCGTCTTCTTCGTGACCCAGACGCCCAAGGACGTGCCGGCCGACGTCCTCGCGCAGCTCGGCAACCGTGTCCAGCACGCGCTGCGCGCCTTCACACCGGACGACCGGAAGGCGCTGACGGCGACGGTGAAGACGTTCCCCGACTCCGGGTACGACCTGGAGGAGGTCCTCACCGGGCTCGGCATCGGGGAGGCCGTGGTGACCGTGATGAGCGAGCGGGGCGCGCCGACACCGGTCGCCGCGACCCGGCTGCGGGCGCCGGGATCCCTGATGGGTCCGGCCGACGGCGACGCCCTGGACCGGACGGTGCGGGAGTCCCCGCTGTACGGGCGGTACGCGCGGGCGGTCGATCGCGAGTCCGCTTACGAGAAGCTCACCGCGCGGGAGGCCGCGCGGGAGCAGGCGGCCGCGGACGCCGCGCCCGCGCCCGGGAGGGCGCCGGCGAAGGGGCGTCGGCGGGAGGAGCGTTCGGTCGTCGAGCAGGTCGTCGCGAGCGGTGTGTTCAAGTCCCTGGCGCGGTCGGTGGGGACGCAGCTCGGGCGGGAGATCACCCGGTCCCTCTTCGGGACGGCCCGCCGCGGCCGGTAGGGCGCGCCGCCGGGACGGGGTTCTCGACGGGTTCCAGGGACGGCCGCCCCGGTGCGCGGGACGGCCGTTCCGCGCTACCCGGGGGACTGGTCGCGTCCGCGCTTCCTCGGGGTGACCACGGGGGAGGCCAGGGGCGAGGGCCGGGACGAGGTGTACCGGCCCTCGTCCGGGGCGGGCGGCCGGGTGGCGTCCGGGTTCGGCTTCTGCGCATCGCGTGCGGCTTCCGCGCGCAGCAGGGCGTGCAGGATCGCGTACGGATCGTGGGGCATGGCTGTGTCCTTGCGTTCGCTGGTACCTGGTCCGTCGGTCGACCGGGTCCGTCAGCAGCGCAGGACCACCGAGCGCGAGGTGTCCTGGGCGGGTCGGGGCGAAGCCGCCGCGGGGCGGGGCCGGGACGCGGGGTCCGGGCGGCCGGGTGCGGCGAGGGGGGTGGGGCGCGGGCGGGTGAGGTGGCCGTGCGCGGGGCGGCCGGGCGGCCGGAGGGCCGTGTCGAGCACGTCGTGCTCGGCGCCGTGGCCCGGGGCGTCGGCGACCGCCGTGGGGGCCGCGGCGGTGAGTGCCCCGGCCTGCGCGCCCGCGGCGAGGAACGCGACGAGGAGCAGGGCCAGCAACCGCATCCACGCGTGCCGGTACCGGTGCCGCGGGTGCGGCCGGTGGCACGGCGGGGCGGGACTCATGTCAGGTCATGTCCCCTCGGCGGGAGGGAGGTTCATCAGGTGGCGGGGAGATCCGCCCTCATGGCGTACGGATGAGGCGTCGGGTTGACGGTGGGGGTGGTTCGGGTGCCTCGGCCGTGCGTCACGTCCCATGTTTGGGGGGTGGGAGGTGGTGCGCCAGCGGGGGTGGCCCACACGGGACCCCTGCCGGGGGTTCGGAGGGAGTCGACGCTCGGCCCCGCGGTCCCGTCCCTGGGGCTCCGCCCCCGGACCCCCGCCAGGGGCGCTGCGCCCCCTGGACCCCCGCATCGCCCGAAGGGCTCGTCCTCACGCGCCGGACGGGCTGTAGATGCGCGCCTGGGTTGATCGGGTCCCGGGCCATCGCCCGAAGGGCTCGTCCTCAAGCGCCGGACGGACTGTAGATGCGCGCCTGGGTTGATCGGGTCCCGGGCCATCGCCCGAAGGGCTCGTCCTCAAGCGCCGGACGGGCTGGGGATGCGGGCCGATGCCGGATGGTTCCGGTTTGGCCGCCAGCCACTGCCGTCCGACCGTCAGCCTCTGCCGGCCGTCCTGCGCGGGCCCGCACTCTCAGCCCGTCCGGCGTTTGAGGACGAGGCCGTTCAGGCCGAACGGGGGTCTGGGGGCGGAGCCCCCAGGGACAGGGCGCCCACGCCGGCCAAGGGGGTCCCCGCCGGGGGCGGAGCCCCCAGGGACCTGGTCACCTGCCGGCGGCCTTGAGTTCCTGTTTGTGGGCCCGGACCTTCGCCAGGGACTCCGGGCCCGTGATGTCGGCGACCGAGCGGAACGCCTTCGGCTCGCCGTAGGCGCCCGCGGCCTCGCGCCAGCCCTTGGGGCGGACGCCGAGCTGCTTGCCGAGGAGGGCCAGGAAGATCTGGGCCTTCTGGGCGCCGAAGCCGGGCAGCTCGTGGAGGCGGCGGAGGAGCTCCGCGCCGGTGCCGGCGTCGTTCCAGACGGCGGCGGCGTCTCCGTCGTACTGCTCCACGAGGTACTGGCACAGCTGCTGGATCCGGTTGGCCATCGAGCCGGGGTAGCGGTGCACGGCGGGTTTCGCCGAGAGCAGCGCGGTGAACTTCTCCGGGTCGTACGCCGCGATCTCGTGGGCGTCCAGGTCGTCGGTGCCGAGGCGCCCGGCGATGGTGAGGGGCCCCTTGAACGCCCACTCCATCGGCACCTGCTGGTCGAGCAGCATGCCGATGAGGGCGGCGAGCGGGCTGCGGCCGAGGAGTTCGTCGGCGTCGGGATCCTGGGCGATGTGAAGACTGATGTCCATGCGTCGATGATCCGGCGCGGACGGCGCCGCCGCCTCCTCGCACGCGGCGCGGATCAGGTCGTACGCCAGTAGCCCATGGCGTTGACGCGCTGCTTCGGCAGGGCGAGTTCCCTGCGGACCCAGGCCGTCAGGGAGCGGGTCGTCGCGGTGTCGCAGGCGATCCAGACGTACGGGTCCGGCTCGCCCTCCAGGAGGCCGGGGAGGTCCGTCCTGACCTCGGCGACGAGGTGGGCGCCCTGGTCGCGGCGGGGCACCGGGCGGACGGTGTGGCGGGAGGGAACCGTGCGGAAGGGGAGCCCGTCCACGCCGTGGTCCGTCTCGAACCAGATCGTCGCGGGGGCCTGCCCGATCGCGTCCAGCAGGGAGTTGAGGGCGGGCAGCGAGGCCGGGTCGGCGACCGCGAAGACATGGGAGGGGGCGGGGTCCGGGTCCGTGAACGCGGTGCCCTGGACCGTCGCCTCGATGGTGTCCCCGGGGCGGGCCGCCCGTGCCCAGTCCGAGGCGCGGCCCTCGTGCAGGGCGAACTCCAGACCGAAGGTGCCGGCCGCCGGATCGGGATCGACCAGGGTGTACGCCCGCTGGTGCGGCTTCCCCGCGTTGTCGAACCACAGCCGGACCCACAGCGTGGGGTGGACCCCGGTCGCCGCGAGCATGCCGCCGTCCGTGAAGCGCAGCCGCCGGTAGTGCGGAGTGACGTCCTCGGCTCCGGTCACGGTGAACGTGAAGTCCTTGCCGCGCAGCAGCTTGAGCACCGCGCCCTCCCAGCCGTGCCCCTGGCCCATCCTGTCTCCACCCCTCGCGTACGATCTCGCCCAACTGAAGTTAGGTTAGCCTAACCTGATAAAAGTGGGGATGGACCCGTGACCGCCGAGCTCTACCGTGACCCCTGGGGTATCCCCCACCTGCGCGCCGGGAGCGCGCTCGAACTCGCCCACGCCCAGGGCCGTACCACCGCCGTCGACCGCGCCTGGCAGCTGGAGGTCGAACGGCACCGCTCGCGCGGCACCTCCGCCGCGTTCCTCGGCGCCGGGGAGGCCTCCTGGGACGTGTTCGCCCGCCGGGCCCGGCTCGACGACACCGCGAGACGCTGCTTCACCACCCTGGAGAGGCGGGACCCGGAGACCGCCGCGTGGGTCGTCCGCTACGTGGACGGGGTCAACGAGGGACTCCCCGAAGGCGCCCGCCGCACCCCGGAGTTCGCCCGGACCGGGCTCGTGCCCGGCCGCTGGGAGCCCTGGACCCCGCTCGGCGTCTGGCTGGCCACCCACATCCTGTTCGCCGGATTCCCCGCCAAGCTCTGGCGCGAGGAGGTCGTCCGGCGGCTCGGCGCCGAGGCCGTGGGGCTCTTCGCCACCGACGGCCCCGGCACCTCCGGCAGCAACGGCTGGCTCGTCACCGGGGAACGGACCGCCACCGGGCGGCCGGTGATCGCGGGCGACCCCCACCGCTTCATCGAGGAACCCGGCGTCTACCAGCAGATCCACCTCTCCTGCCCCGAGTTCGACGTCGTCGGCCTCGCCGTCCCCGGCGTCCCGGGCATCGCGCACTTCGCCCACACGGGCACGGTCGCATGGGCCATCACCAACGCCATGGCCGACTACCAGGACCTGTACCGGGAACGGCTGCGCCGGACCGGGAACGGCGGCCAGGACCTGGAGGCACTCGATCCGGACGGCCGGTGGCGGGCGGTGACCCGGCACCTGGAGACGGTCGAGGTCGCGGGCGGCGCACCGGTCGAGGTCGAGGTGATCGAGACCGCGCGCGGACCGGTCGTCATCGGGGGGAGCGACGCGGACCAGGCGAGCGGGGAGGACCAAGGGAGCGGGGAGGACCAGGAGAGCCGGGAGGGTCACGGCGCGGTCCCGGAGGGTCCGGAGGGCGCCGACGGCCGCGGAGCCGTCGGGCCCGTCAGCCTCCGCTATCCGCCCCGCGTCACCGGGGATCTCGGCTTCAGCGCCCTGCTCCCGCTGCTGCGGGCCCGCGAAGTGGCCGACGTGGACCGGGCGTTCGACCTCTGGGCCGAGCCCGTCAACGTCGTCCAGGCCGCCGACACCGCGGGCGGGGTGCTGCACCGGGTCGCCGGCCGGGTCCCGGTCCGCGGCCGGGACAACCGCACCCGGATCGTCGCCGCCTGGGAGCCCGGACACGAGTGGCGGGGCTGGCACGAGACGCCGTACGGGACCGTCGAGGACGGCATCGCCGTGATGGCCAACCAGCGCGGACCCGCGACCCCGCTCGGCGTCGAGTTCGCCCCGCCGCACCGCGCCGCGCGCATCCGCGAACTGCTCACCTCCCGGACCGCCTGGCCGGCCCCCGACATGGCGGCCGTCCACATGGATACTCATCTCGCCTCCGCCGCCCCGCTGTTGGACCACCTCGCCGCCCTCGACGGGCTCACCCCGCGGGCGGCGGCCCTGCGTGACCGGCTGCTGCTGTGGGACCGCCGGATGGAGGCCGACAGCACCGGAGCGGCGGCGTACGCGGCGGTCCGCACCGGAGTCGTACGACGGCTCGCCGCCCACCCCGTCCTCGCCGTACTGGCCGACCCGCCCGCGTACCCCGAGGTGCTGCGCCCCTGGCTCGCCCTGCTCCCCCGCGTCGGCTTCGCCCTCGAAAACCTGCTCAGGGCCGAGGAGTTGTACGGCATCGACCGTGCCGACCTGGTGCGTGCCGCGGTCGAGGAGGCGGCCGCGCGGCCGCTCGGGGTCTGGGGTGACAGCCACCGCCTCGCCCCCTGGCGGGCACTGACCGGCGACGCGTACGAGGAACCGGGGCTCGCCGGCGACCACGACTGCGTGCTCTGCACCTCGGCCGTCCCCGGCGTCGGCGACCTGAGCGCACGCGGCCCGGCCGCCCGCTACGTCTGGGACCTCGCCGACCGTGACAACAGTCTCTGGGTGGTGCCGTTCGGCGCCTCCGGGGTCCCCGGCTCGGCCCACCACCGCGACCAGCTGCCCCTGTGGCTGCGGGGGGAACTGGTCCCCGTCAGCACCGACTGGAACCGACTGACCCGGGAACCGTCACCGGTCCCGCACGACACCCCGGCAGCCGTCCGGGACCACGAGGAGAACCATGACCACTGAGACCTACGCCCCCGCCCGCGAGGCCGTCCACGAACAGGAGGTCGAGGGCTTCGGCACCGTCCGTGTCCTGCCCGTCGACCCCCGCGCCGACCTGGACGTCATCCACCGGTGGGTGACCGAGGACCGCGCCGGCTTCTGGGGCATGACCGGGTTGACCCGGGAACAGGTCCTGGAGACCTACCTCCATCTCGACTTGCTCGACACGCACCACGCCTTCCTCGCGGTCAAGGACGGTGAGCCCGCCGCGCTCTTCCAGACCTACGAGCCCGAGGCCGACCGGGTCGGCGAGTGCTACGAGGTCGAGCCCGGAGACATCGGGGTCCACCTGCTGATCGGCCCCGCCGGGGCGGACGGCGCCCGGCCGGGCTGGTCCGCGCGACTGCTGACCGCCTTCACCACCTACGTGCTGATCGGCCTCGACCGGCGGCGGGTCGTGGTCGAACCCGACGCACGCAACACGAAGGCCATCTCCCGCCTGGTCCGGCAGGGCTTCGAACCGGGTCCCGAGATCGTGCTTCCCGAAATCGACCTTCCCGGGGTCTACTTGCCCGAGAAGCGCGCCCGGCTCGCCTTCCTGGGCCGGGAGACGGCGTTCGGCGCGGACGCGCCCGGCACCCCGGCCGGACCGGGCGCTTCGCCGGTGGAGTGAGCACGGCGCCGGATTCGTCCGTACGTATCCGTGACTCGGGAAACACGGAGACGGGAACGGCGCGTGAGCGGACGAGGACGGCGGGAGCGACGGCGCGTGGCCAGAGGCCTGGCCCTGCTGGGCACGGTGCTGGTTCTGGTCCTCTTCGGCGGGGTGGGCGGCGCGTCCGCCCACGCGGCGCTGACCGGTGCCGATCCCCAGGACGGCAGCGTGCTGAAGACGGCACCCCGCCAGGTGACCCTCACGTTCACCGAGTCGATCGGCCTTCTCGACGACTCCTTCCGGGTGCTCGACCCCGGCAACCGGCGCGTCCGCACCGGCGAGCCGGGGCACGCGGACGGACGGTCCGACACCGCCCGGGTGACCCTGCCCGAGGGGCTCGGCACCGGCACCTTCACGGTGGCCTGGCGGGTCGTCTCGGCCGACAGCCACCCGGTCTCCGGCGCCTTCACCTTCTCCATCGGCAAGCCCTCCGCGAGCGTCGCGCCGATCCCCGTCGACCCCGCCGGGAACACCCTCTCCACCACGCTCTACGACATCGCGCGCTATGTCGCGTACGGCGGTCTGGCCCTGCTCATCGGGACGGCGTCCTTCGTCCTGGTCTGCGGATTCCCGGGCCCGGTGCGGCGGCTGCTCCTGGCGGGCTGGTCGACGCTCTTCGTGTCGACCTTCGCGCTCCTCCTGCTGCGGGGCCCCTACGAACGCGGCACCGGCCTCGCCGACGCCATGGACCCGGGGGTCCTCAACGAGACGCTGGCCGGCCGGCCGGGGCTCGTCCTGCTGGCCCGGCTCGTGCTGCTGGCCGCGGTGGCCTTCTACCCGGTGCGCGCGGACCGGCGGGAGCGCCCGGTCCTCGCCCTCGGCGCGCTGCTCACCGTCTCCCTCGCCGTCACCTGGGCCGCCGCCGAGCACGCGTCCGCCGGTATCCAGGTGCCCGTGGCGATGGCGTCCTCCGTCCTGCACCTGCTGTCCATGGCGGTCTGGCTGGGCGGACTCGGCGCCCTGCTGACCGCGCTGTACCGGTCGGCCGAACCGCTCCCCGCGGCCGTCGTCAACCGCTTCTCCCGGCTCGCCCTCGGCTCTGTCGCCGTCCTGGTCGTCACCGGCGTCTACCAGTCCTGGCGTGGCCTCGGCTCCTGGGACGCCCTCACCTCGACCTCGTACGGCCGCCTTCTCGTCGTCAAGCTGCTCGCCGTGCTGTGTCTGCTGGCGGGGGCGGCCTGTTCGCGACGCTGGGCGGGGCGGCTGATGGTGGCGGCGCAGGAGCGCGTCGAGGCCGCGGCGGCGACGGTGGCGGTGCCCGAGCGCGTACCGCAGACCGTAGGGGCGCCGGCGGCCGGGCCCGCGGGCCGGGGCGAGGTGCCGGCCGTCGTGGGCCGGGGCGGGACCGTGTCCGAGGCCGTGCCCGAGGCCGAGGCCGGGTCCGGGTCCGGCGCCTCGGCCGACGCGGGTGACGGCCCCGGGGAGGCTCCGAACCCCGGCACAGGAACAGGCACGGGCACCGACGCGGGGACGGACCCCGGCACGGCTCCGGACTCGCCCCCCGCCGACTCCTCCACCGAATCCCCGGCCGATTCCTCCACCGAATCCCCCTCCGATTCCTCCGACGAGAGCGCGCGCTACCGGCGCGCCCTGCGGGGCTCGGTCCTGGCCGAGATCACCGTCGGCATCCTCGTGCTGGTGATCACCACCCTGCTCACCGGGACCCAGCCGGGCCGGGCCGCCACCGAGACCGCCGAGGCCTCGGCGGCGGCGGCCGCCAGCGAGCAGACGGGGACCACGACGGTCGTCCCGTTCGACGTGGGCACACCGGGCGGCCGCGGCAAGGTGCAGATCGAACTGGCGCCGGGCCGGGTGGGCGAGAACTCCGTGCAGGCCGTGATCTTCGGCCCCGACGGGGGGATCTCGACCGTGCCCGAACTCCGCCTCACCTTCACCCTGGAGTCGCAGCGGATCGGCCCGATCGACGCGGAACTCTCGGACCGGGGCGGCTACTGGGCGGCCGACGACGTCACCCTCCCGGTGGCCGGCATCTGGACGATGAAGGCGACGGTCCGCACCACCGACATCGACCAGGTCACCGTCTCGAAGACCGTGCGGATCGGCTGAGGACCGGCTGACCCGCCGGTCCCCCGCGGTGCGCCGCCGCCGTCCCCGTGGGCGGCGCGCCGTGTCTCCCTCGGTCCGGGGGACCCGCCGTCGTGCGCGGTGGTCAGCGCGCGGTGGCCAGGGGACCGCGCGGGCGGGCGATCCGTACCGGGGTGTGCGCAGCGGGCGCGGAGCCGGGGATGACCCCCTCGACGCGGCCCACGTGCTCGAACGCCGCCAGGACCCGCTCCAGTTGGTCGTCGGTGTGCGCGGCGGTGAGGGTGACCCGCAGCACCTCACGGCCGGCCCTGACGACCGGGTGGACCATGGGCGCGGCGAACACCCCGGCGTCGAACAGCCGCCGCCACACGCGCAGACACCGCTCACGGCCGCTCACCAGCACCGGTACCACGGGGGTGACGGACGCCCCGGTGTCGAAGCCGAGTGCGCGCAGACCGTTGTGCAGCCGCTCGGCCAGGTCCAGGACCCGTACGCGCCGCTCCGGTTCGGCGCGCAGGATGCGCAGCGAGGCCAGCGCGGCGGCGACGTTGGCCGGTGAGGCCGCCGCGGTGAACAGCGCCGCCCGCGCGTGGAACCGCAGATAGCGGATCACGTCGGCCGGCCCCGCGATGACCCCGCCGACCGAGGCCAGGCTCTTGGACAGGGCGCCGGTGACGAGGTCCGGGCGGAGCCCGAAGTGCTCTCCGGCGCCCGCTCCGGTCGGGCCGAGCACCCCGAGGTCGTGCGAACTGTCGACGACGACCCGCGCCCCGTGCGCGTCCGCCAGCTTCATGAGGCCGGGGAGGTCGCAGACGTCCCCGTCCACCGAGAAGACCCCGTCCGTGAGGATCAGCTTTCCGCCGGTGTTTTCGGTTCCGCTTCCGTCGGCGACGACGAGCAATTCCTCCAGGTGACCGAGGTCGCCGTGCAGGAATTTGCGTTCCTTCGCCCGGCCGAGGCGGACGGCATCTTCCAGGGAAACGTGATTGGAAAAGTCGCTGAATACCATGTCGCCGTCCCCGAGGAGGGGGGCCAGCATCAAATTCGCCTGATATCCGGAAGGGAGTACGACGGCCGCCTCGTGGCCCAGGAACGCGGCCAGTCCGCGCTCCAGTTCCTCGTGCAGCTCCAGCGAGCCGCTCACCGCCCGGGAGCCGCCCAGTGAGGTGCCGAAGCGCCGTACCGCGGCGACGGCGGCCTCCCGCACCCGGGGCTCGGCGGAGAGCCCCAGATAGTCGTGGGAGGCCGCGACGATCACCCGGCGGCCCTGGAAATCGGCCTCCGTTCCGTCGAACGTATCGCCGACCGCCCGGAAGTAACAGTCCCGTCCCGTCACCAGCAGATGCTCCGCGGTCCATGGCCGGCACTTTTGCAGAATATCCATGACTGCGTTCACCCGTCGCTCGCCTGTTGCATTAATTTTCCCGAATAATTCGGCTCTCCCGGAGATGGTACTTTGAGGTGTCTGCCTTGCTATCCATGCGACGGAGAAATCGTGTCATACGAAGAACTCAAGAATGTTCTTGTTTCTCTCGGGCTGTCCGAGGATGACATCAGCCCGGACGCCACGCGCGAGGAAGCGGGCCTGGACTCCATCGCCGTCGTCGAACTGGCGCTGGTGCTGCGCCGGGAGAAAGGGGTGACGGTGACGGAGGAGGAGATCGGCGCCACGCACACCGTCGCGGACGTGGCCGCCCTCGTCGGAGCGAGGTGACCTTCCGCATGACCGGTCGCGTGGACGTACGCGTCACGGGCCTCGGACTGGTGACCCCGGCCGGGGACGGCTGGGCCGCCGGCTGGGAGCGGGTCTGCAAGGGACTGCCGACCGCCGTACTGGTGGAGGAGCGGGAGACGGTCCCGCCGCACCTGGCCTGCCGGGTGGGCGGCTTCGACCCGGCCCGGCTGGGCGGGGCCCGGGCCCGCAGGCCGGACCGCTGCGCCCAGCTGGCCCTGCTCGCCGCGCGGGAGGCGCTGGCCGACGCCCGCCTGGACCCGGCGCACTGGGACGGCGCGCGGGTCGCGGTGGTCGTGGGATCCGGTACCGGCGGCGCCCGGACCCTGGAGTCCGAGCACCGCGCGCTGCTGGCGGGCGGCCCGCAGGACATGTCGCCCTACGCGGTGCCCGCCGCGCTGGGCAACTCCCTGGCCGCCCAGCTGACCATCGAGTTCGCCGCCTCGGGCGCCAGTTGCACGGTCAACACCGCCTGCGCCTCCGGGGCGACCGCCCTCGGCACGGCGCGGGACCTGCTGGCCCTGGACCGCTGCGACATCGCGCTGGCCGGTGGCGCCGACGCCGCCATCACACCGTTCTACGTCGGCGGGTTCGACCGGATCGGCGCGCTCTCCCACCGCTTCGACGACCCCACGGGAGCGCCGCGCGCCTTCGACCGGTGGCGGGACGGCTTCGTCATCGGCGAGGGCGCCGGGATGCTGGTCCTGGAGCGGGCCGCCGACGCCCGGGCCCGCGGGGCGCGCTCCCGGGCCCGGATCAGCGGTTTCGGAGCCTCCTCGGACGCGCACCACGTGGTGCGGCCGCACCCGGACGGCACCGGTCTCGGCGCGGCCGTCCGGCAGGCCCTCGCGGAGTCCGGCGCGAGCGCGCGGGACGTGACCCATGTCAACGCCCACGGCACCGGGACACCGGCCGGCGACCTGGCGGAGGCCGCGGTACTGGCGGGGCTCTTCCCGCACCGCCCGCCGGTGACGTCCACGAAGCCGGTGACCGGGCATCTGCTTGGAGCGGCGGGCGCGGTGGAGGCGGCCTTCACCGTCCTCGCCGTCGAGCAGGGGCTCGTTCCGCCGACCGCCAACCTGGCGGAGGCCGACCCGGCGATCGACCTCGACATCCCGGTCGAGAGCCGCCCCGGCGGGCTAGGGCTGGCGCTCTCGCTGTCCATGGGCTTCGGCGGGCAGAACGCCGTCCTGGCCGTCACCCCCGGCTGACTCCGGCCCGCCGGCCGGCGGCTCCCCGGTCCCGTACGACGGCTGCGGCGCCCCGTACGAGGTGACGGTGAAGTCGTCGGCCAGCGGGGGCAGGGCGGCGATCCGGTGCGGGAGATGCCCGAGCAGCCCGGCCAGCACCCGGTAGCGGACGCTCGGCACGCAGACGACCGGCGGGCGGCGCCGGAGGATGGCCCGCACCGCCCGCTCGGCGACGTACGGCGATCCGAGGGTGAGCGACGGAGGGGACGGCGGGATACCGGCCCGCTCGTGGAACTCCGAGACGGTGTGCCCGAGGACCAGGGCCGTCAGCGCCACCGGCGAGCGGCGGACGCGGCGGGTGCGGGCCAGCGACTCGGTCAGCGCCAGGGCGTAGGCCTTGGAGGCCCCGTACGAGGTGCCCAGCCAGACCGGCGCGGTGGCGGCCACCGAGGAGACGTTCAGGATGCGCCCGCGGCCCCGGCCGAGCATGCCGGGCAGCGCCGCGTGGACGAGCCGGGAGGGGGCGACGACGTTGAGGGCCAGCATCCGCCGCTCCTCCTCCCACGCCGTGCGCTCGAAGGAGAGACCGAGCCCCGCACCGGCGTTGTTGACGAGGACGTCGGCCTCGCACGCGAGCGCGGCGGCCGCCTCCAGACCGGCCTCGGTGCTCAGGTCGGCGGTCAGCGGCCGGGCGGTGATCCCGTACTCGGTCTCCAGGGCGGCCGCGAGCCGGCCCAGAGGCCCGGCGCTCCGGGCCACCAGGACGAGGTCGTGGCCGCGGGCGGCGAGGGCGCGGGCGATGTCGGCGCCGATGCCGTAACTGGCGCCCGTGACCAGGGCCGTGGAGCCGGCCCCACCGGTCGTGCTCATGAGTTCTCCCCCGGACGGGACGCGTGCGTGTCCCTGTGCTCGACGTGATGTGCGTGCTCTACGTGGCTTTCGCGGCTTTCGTGACTGAAGTGATCAGCGGGACCGGTGGGACCGGCCGGACTGACGGGATCGGCCGGACTGACGGGATCGTGCGGACTGACGGGATCGTGCGGACCGCGTGGACCGACGGTGACCTCACGCCACAGCCGCTCGACGGCTCCGGCCCACAGGGCGGCGAGATCACCGGCGTCGTCCAGCGCCCGGTCGACGGTGAAGCTCACCCGGACGCGCCCCTGGTAGGAGAGGAACGACACCGCGAAGTGGTGGTCGCCGTGCAGGAACAGCGTGGGCACCACGCCTTCGACCGGATCCGCCCCGAGCGCCAGCCGGCGGGGAACCCGCAGCAGCCCGGAGGTGTCCACCGCGCTGCTCGCGGCGCAGGACTGCCGTACGAAGCGGTAGACGAGCCACTCCGGCAGGCACTCCAACTGCGCCCGCAGCACCCGCCGCATCCCCTCGGTCCGCACCCGGCGGGTCGCGCGGGCCACGGCGACCACCCGGTCGGTGGGGGACGCCGCCCAGTAGGACAGTGGTACGCGCACGGCGGAGACCCTGTTGCCCACCGCGAACCGCTCCTCCGGCGGGCGGAGACTGACCGGCAGCGCCACGTGCAGTTCGCGGCCGCGCCCGGGGCGGGCCCGCCACTCCGCGGGCACCCACTCCCGTACCGCCTCCGCCAGCGCGGCCAGGCAGACGTCGTTGGGCGTGGCCCCGAGGGCCCCGGCGACGTCCCGGGGCCAGGACGCGGGCACGGCCGCGGACAGCAGCCGCGTCCGGCCGGTCAGGGGGCGGTGCGGTGTCCAGGTCAGGGTGGACCGCAGACCGCGAACGGTGTCGGCCGCGTTCCGCGCGACGGCCCGCGCCGGGATGTTCCGCACCCGGGCGAGCGGGTTGAACCCGCCGGTGCCCCGGCCGCCGGGCGCCTCGGCGACGGGCGTGCGCGGAGGAACGGCGGGGCCCACCCCGAAGAGCGCCGTCAGCGCGTCCAGCACCGCCTGCCCGTCCTGGGCGGCGTGGTGCGCACGGTAGAACAGCGCGTACCGGTCGGGGGAGTGGCCGTGGAGGAGCCAGACGCCCCAGCGCGGCGCGCCGGCGTCGATCGGCTCGCCGAGCAGCGCGTCCACGGCCCGGTCGAGCGAGGCCGGGCCGTCGTCCACGCGGACTTCGTGGACATGACGGCGCGGGTCGAAGCCGGGGTCGAGCTCCCAGACCGTCCGGCCGCCCCGCAGGCCGACCCGGCAGGCGAGGCTCGGCATCCGGGCCACCCGCTCGGCGATCTGCGCACGCACCGGGTCGGGACCCGGGCAGGAGCCGGTCACCTCCAGGACCGCTCCGACGTACGGCCGGAAGCCGGGCTCGTCCCGCTCGTAGCTGAGGAAGCAGCCGTCCACCGCGCTGGGGCGGGGAACCGTCGTGGTCACGGGCACCGCAGGAGACGGACCGGTCATCGTCATGGGGCTTCCCTGGCGCGGGTGGGCTGCGGGCAGAGTCGCTAACAGGACGCGCGGCGGAAAGGTCACGGCGTGCCCCGCGGAGAACCGGCGGTCCCGGTCCGCCGCGGGCCGGCGGCGCGAGGTGCCGGCTCAGCGGCGGCGGGGCCGGTCGGCGCCGCCGGTGGGCCGGTCGGCGCAGTCCGGGAGGCCGGTGTCCGCGCGGCGCGCGAGCGGCAGGAAGAGGACGGGCCGCGCGGTCCAGGTGAGCCGGGTCGTCGCGTTGTCGACCGACACCGAACAGGGTTCCGAGCGCAGCAGTGCCTGTCTCATCTCGATACGGCCGTCGTACAGCCAGTCCCAGGCCTCGTCCGCCGCGGCCGGGCCGAGCGCCGGTGTGATGGTGCGCAGGGCGATGGAAGAACCCCAGGCGCGCCCTCTACGGGCCGGCACCCGGGTGCGCTGCCCCGTCCGTCCCGGAGTCTGAGCGCCCCCGCCGGAGGCTTGTTCTGAGGTGCGGGTTCGATCGCCGCGATGGAGAGGCGAACGGCCCCTGTCGAGATCATCGCGCGCGTGGGTGGCCGAGACGGACAACGTCGAAGGGCCCCACCTCGCGGTGGGGCCCTTCGAGTCGTGCCCGGTGAGGCACTGGCGGAGGATACGAGATTCGAACTCGTGAGGGGTTGCCCCCAACACGCTTTCCAAGCGTGCGCCCTAGGCCTCTAGGCGAATCCTCCGCGGCAAACAATACAAGACGTTGAGGAGTGCTCGCGAACCCGTTCCCCCGGCTCGGATCGGGTTGGTTCCGCCCCTCGGATCGGGGTTCGTTCCGCCCGCTCGGATCGGGTACTGTGAGCGCAGCCCCTCACGTGGCGCTATCTGACTGAACTCCCCCAGGGCCGGAAGGCAGCAAGGGTAGGTCGGCTCTGGCGGGTGCGTGGGGGGCGCTTGCGTCCGCCGGGGATGTGAGGGAGAGCCGTCCCCGTCGCCGTGCGCTGTTCTCGCGGGCGGTCCTTGTTGTCAGTGGGCGCCTATAACCTCGTAGATGTGTCGTCTCTCGCGCTGTACCGCCGCTATCGCCCGGAGTCGTTCGCCGAGGTCATCGGGCAGGAGCATGTAACGGACCCGCTGCAGCAGGCGCTGCGGAACAACCGGGTCAATCACGCGTACCTGTTCAGCGGTCCGCGCGGGTGCGGGAAGACCACCAGCGCGCGCATCCTGGCGCGCTGTCTGAACTGCGAGAAGGGGCCCACGCCGACGCCCTGCGGAGAGTGCCAGTCCTGCCAGGACCTCGCGCGGGGCGGCCCGGGATCGATCGACGTCATCGAGATCGACGCCGCTTCCCACGGTGGTGTCGACGACGCCCGTGACCTGCGGGAGAAGGCGTTCTTCGGGCCCGCGAGCAGCCGGTACAAGATCTACATCATCGACGAGGCCCACATGGTCACGTCGGCGGGATTCAACGCGCTGCTGAAGGTCGTCGAGGAGCCCCCGGAGCACCTCAAGTTCATCTTCGCGACCACGGAGCCCGAGAAGGTCATCGGGACGATCCGGTCCCGTACGCACCACTACCCGTTCCGGCTGGTGCCCCCGGGCACCCTGCGCGAGTACCTCGGCGAGGTCTGCGGTCGCGAGGGCATCCCCGTCGAGGACGGGGTGCTGCCCCTGGTCGTACGGGCGGGCGCGGGATCCGTGCGTGACTCCATGTCCGTCATGGACCAGCTCCTCGCGGGAGCGGCCGACGCCGGTGTGACGTACGCCATGGCCACCTCGCTGCTGGGCTACACCGACGGGTCCCTGCTCGACTCGGTCGTCGAGGCGTTCGCCTCGGGGGACGGCGCCGCGGCCTTCGAGGTCGTGGACCGGGTGATCGAGGGGGGCAACGACCCGCGGCGCTTCGTCGCCGACCTGCTGGAGCGGCTGCGCGACCTGGTGATCCTGGCGGCCGTGCCCGACGCCGCGGAGAAGGGCCTCATCGACGCCCCGTCCGACGTGGTCGAGCGCATGCAGGCCCAGGCCGGGGTCTTCGGTGCCGCCGAGCTCAGCCGCGCCGCCGACCTGGTCAACGAGGGACTGACGGAGATGCGCGGCGCCACCTCGCCGCGGCTCCAGCTCGAACTCATCTGCGCGCGCGTGCTCCTGCCCGCCGCCTACGGGGACGAGCGGGCCCTCATGGCCCGGCTGGACCGCATCGAGCGCGGGGTGAACTTCTCCGCCGGTGGTGGCACCCCCGCCATGGGATACGTGCCCGGTCCCGAGGTGCACGGGATGGCCGCCGCACCCGCACCCGCACCCGCTCCGGCTCCCGGTTGCCCCGGAGTCCCGCCGGGCGGCGGCCCTGCGGCGGCCCGGGCCGCCGTACGGGCGCAGGGCCCCGGCGGCGCAGGGCAGGCGCCCGGGGGGTACGACACGGCCGGTGCCGGTGCTCCCGTGCAGGGTGCCGGGTCTCCGGTGCAGGGTGCGGGGGCTCCGGCCCCGGCCGCACCCGCCGCCGCGCCCCAGGCTCCCGCGCCCCAGGCTCCCGCGCCCCAGGCTCCCGTTCCTGCGGGTCCCGTTCCCACCGGCCCCGCTCCGGAGGCCGAGCCCGTCCGCGCTCCGGCTGCCGCCGCGGCCGCGCCCCCGTCGGGAGCCGCGCCCGGCGCGTGGCCCACCGCGACGGCCGCCGGCAGCGGCAGGCGGCCCGGCGGGTGGCCGACGGCGGCCCCCGCGGGCGGCGGACAGCCGCCGTCCGCGCCCGCCGCACCGCCGACGGCTGCGGCTCCCGCACCCCCCGGCACCCCGGCGGCACCCGCGGCCGCGCCGACGCAGGTGCCCGCGGCGGGCGGCCCCGACCCCCGCGCCCTGTGGCCGAACATCCTGGAGGCGGTCAAGAACCGCCGCCGCTTCACCTGGATCCTGCTCAGCCAGAACGCCCAGGTGACCGGCTACGACGGCACGACGCTGCAGATCGGCTTCGTGAACGCGGGCGCGCGGGACAACTTCGCCGGCAGCGGCAGCGAGGACGTGCTGAAGCAGGCGCTCGCCGAGCAGTTCAACATCCATTGGAAGATCGAGGCGATCGTCGACGCCTCCGGCGGCTCGGCGCCCCCGCCGATGACGGCACCCGGCGGCGGATACGGCGGTGGGGGTGGCGGCGGCGGTTACGGCGGTGGAGGTGGCGGCTACGGCGGCGCACCCGCCGCACCGCGCCCCTCGGCCCCGCAGCCGCAGGCCCCGGCCTCGCGCCCCGCCGCGCCGCAGGGACCGCAGGCGGGCCAGGCACCGGCCGCGCCCGCGTCCAGACCCAGCGGGCCTCCGGCCCCCGAGCCGCCCCCGGTCGCCCCCGAGGACGACATCCCGGAGGACGACGATCCCGACCTCGACGAGTCCGCCCTCTCGGGCCACGACCTGATCGTCCGCGAACTGGGCGCGACGGTGGTCGAGGAATTCTCGAACGAGTAGCCGGGTCGGTCGGGCCGGGGGGCCGCCCGGGTCTGCTCCGCAGAGGTTTGGTACCGGCTCCCGGACCGTTTGGACGATCCCACCAACTCCGCAGGCCCCCCGCTTCGGAAGCCCCCACTAACCCGCTCGGCCGCGACGGCTAGGCTGGCCCCGTGAAGGTCCTTGTCATCGGCGGCGGCGCCCGCGAACACGCCCTGTGCCGTTCCCTGTCCCTCGATCCCGCCGTCACCGCCCTGCACTGCGCCCCCGGGAACGCAGGCATCGCGGAGGTGGCCGAGCTGCGCGCGGTCGACGCCCTCGACGGCGCCGCGGTGGCCGCGCTGGCCACCGAACTCGGTGCCGAGCTGGTCGTCGTGGGCCCGGAGGCACCGCTCGTCGCCGGGGTCGCCGACGCCGTGCGCGCCGCGGGCATCCCCTGCTTCGGCCCCTCGGAGGAGGCCGCGCAACTGGAGGGCTCCAAGGCCTTCGCCAAGGACGTGATGGCACGGGCCGGGGTACCGACCGCCCGTTCGTACGTCTGCACGACCCCCGGCGAGGTCGACGAGGCGCTGGACGCCTTCGGTGCCCCGTACGTGGTGAAGGACGACGGGCTCGCGGCCGGCAAGGGCGTCGTGGTCACCGACGACCTCACGAAGGCCCGGGAGCACGCCAACGCCTGCGAACGCGTCGTCATCGAGGAGTTCCTCGACGGCCCCGAGGTCTCCCTCTTCGCGATCACCGACGGCGTCACGGTCGTCCCGCTGCAGCCCGCCCAGGACTTCAAGCGCGCGCTCGACGGCGACCAGGGCCCGAACACCGGTGGCATGGGAGCGTACTCGCCCCTCCCCTGGGCGGACCCCAAGCTGGTCGAGGAGGTCATGGAGACCGTCCTCCAGCCGACCGTCGACGAGCTGCGCCGCCGCGGCACCCCGTTCTCCGGGCTGCTCTACGCGGGCCTCGCGATCACGAGCCGCGGTGTGCGGGTGATCGAGTTCAACGCCCGCTTCGGCGACCCCGAGACGCAGGTGGTCCTCGCCCGGCTGAAGACCCCGCTGGCCGGTGTCCTGCTCGCCGCCGCCGAGGGCACCCTCGTCGACCTCCCCCCGCTGCGCTGGAGCGACGAGTCGGCGGTCACCGTGGTCGTGGCCTCGCACAACTATCCGGACACCCCGCGCACCGGCGACCCCATCACCGGGCTCGACGAGGTGGCCGCCCAGGACGCCCCGCACGCGTACGTCCTGCACGCCGGGACGAAGCGCGACGGCGACGCGGTCGTGAGCGCGGGCGGCCGCGTGCTGTCGGTCACGGCGACCGGCACCGGCCTCACCGAGGCGCGCGCCCGCGCCTACGCGGCCGTCGCCCGGATCGGCCTCGACGGTTCCCAGCACCGTACGGACATCGCCGCGAAGGCCGCGGCGGAAGCCTCGGCGGGGGCCACCACGACGGCGTAGGACCCGGTCCTCGACCAGCCCCCGGGCCCCGGATTCTGTACGGAATCCGGGGCCTGATCATTGCCCACGGTCATCCACCTTTCCCCAAAGCCATTCCATCGAGTGAGCGATGCCCCAACCGCCTGACGGGGACCGGGGCCCCAACTAGGGTGCGGCGAAAGCATTCCGGCACTTGGCCCACCGGCATTGCGATGTCGGTGGCGGGTGCCACAGTGGGGGAGTGAGCAAAGCCAGGGCATTCGCCGACGCGGCCTGTCACACGGCCCCGTACGAGCGGACAGTAGGGGGTGACCTCCGGTCGTGACCGGTATGGGTGTGGAGGTGGGCGCGCAGGCCGCGCGCTCCCGGGCTCTCGCCGTGCTGCGGATCCGCAGCCGGGCGCTGGCCGTAGCCCTGCTGCCCGCGGCCGTCGCGGTCGTGCTGCTCGTCGGCGGCTCGACCGGTCACCTCACCGGCGGGGCCTGGCCCGTGACGCGCTGGGTCGTGACGGGCCTCGCCGGTCTCGTCCTCCTCGCCGCCGCGGGCGTCGCGCTCGTCGTCGCCCGCGCCCGGCCCGCCGTGAGCCCCACGGTCCCGATCGCGGAGACGTCCGCTCCCGACCTGTACCGCATGGTCCGGGACCTGGCCGACCGCCTGGACGTCCCGCCCCCCTCGGCGATAGCGCTCACCCCGGACTGCGACAGCTGGCTGGAGGACCGCACCCACCCGGCGCACGGTCCGCCGCCGACCGGGGCCGGGGACGAGATAGCGGGCGTCCGGGGAGCCTCGGCGCAGGTCCACCGCACCCCCGCCGCCCCCGTCCTCGTCATCGGCTCGCCGTTCCTGTGGTGGATGCGCGTCGGTGAGCTGCGCGCGGTCCTCGCCCCGGTCGTCGCCGGTACGGGACCCTCCGCGCACCCCGACATAGCCGCGGCCCGCCGTTTCGTACGCGGACTCGACGCGGCCGTCGCCGTGGCCTCGGCGCCCGCCCACGGCCCCGTGGTCCGTACGGTGCTGGCCGGTGTCGGCTGGGTGACCCGCCTGCTGCTGCGCAGCTGCCGGGGCCACGCGGCCGAGATGGAGCGGGGAGTGGCGGCCGCCGCCGCCGAGCGCGCCCAGGCCGTGGACTACGGCCTGCGGATCGTCGCCCAGGAACAGGTGGGCCTCGCCTACGCGGGCTGGGACCGGCTGCTGAACCGCGTCGCGCTGCCCGCCTGGCGGATGGGCCGCTGGCCGTCCCGGCTGGACGCGGGTGTCGTCGCGGCCCTCACCGAACTCTCCCGCCGCGACCGGCTGGCCGAGGGCTTCACCTCGCGCCTCGGTGAGCGTCCCGCCTGCGACCTGCTCGAAGAGCCCGGCACGGTGGACGAGGCGGCCTCGCTGCTCGCCGCCCGGCTCTTCCACGGCGGCCCCGCGGAGACCGGACCCGACTGGGCCCCGGTGGACTGGCAGGAGTACCCGGACGAGGTCGTCGACCGCACCTGGCGGGCCGACGCGGCCCGGCTGCACCGGGTGCTGGACGCGCTGGGTGTCCGCCACTCCTCGGACCCGGCGGTTCCCGACCGGGGCGGCCCGACGCTGGCCCGCGTACTGGACCACCTGACCGCACCGCCGACCGGAGCCGCGGCCGGCACGGGGACCGGCGCGGGGACCGGCGCGGACACGGCTGAGGACCCGGACACGGACACCGGCGTCGGCCCGCACCCCGCCGCCGGGACGGCCCCGGGGGCGGAGCCCGCTCCCTTCGTCGGCCGCCGCCGCGGAGCCTACGAACAGATGGGCATCGACGAGGAGGACGGCGACCTCGGCCTCGGCAGCGAACGGACGGCCGCGCTCGCGGCCGGGCTCAGCGCGGAGCTGGCCCGGGACGACGCGGCGGTGGCGGCCGCGGTACCGGGGGGCGGCGCGGAGCAGCCGGGACCGGACCTGGCGTTCTGGGAGGACGGGATGCTCCCGCTCTTCCCGCTCCAGCCCCCGCGCACCGGACGCGAACTGCTGGCCGACCACGTCACCGCGATGGTCTGCTGCGCCGCGATGGACACGGCGGGCGCGGCGCCGGGCCTCGACTGGCTCGACGGACCGTCCCTCCTGGTCGGCGGGGAGCGCGCCGCCGACCTGGGCCCTCGCGTCCTGACCCTGGTCGAGGACGGGGACCCGGCTCCTCTCCGGGACTGGCTCCGCCGCCTCGGCGTCCGGCCGGAGAAGCCGGTCCGGCTGGTCTGAGCACGGCGGCGACGCGCCGGTGCCGGGACGAGTGCCGGTTCCGGCGCCCGGTGGGTGGGACCCTCCCACTCATCCCGGTCCGGATCCCTCCGTTCCGTTCACGTCAATTCGCGACGAACGGTGACGGAGTGCGTGCGTAATGTGATGTGCTGGGACCGATCGCGTGCGGGGCGACGGCCGGCGCGCAGGGCAGAGCAAGAGAACCGACGGGGGCACCGAGGGAGGGGAGCAGGCATGGGATCGGAACAGATCCGCCGCTGGGAGTCGGGAGCTCTCGCGCACGCCGTGACGGACCCCTTCGGCCAGGGACCCGTGCCCTGGCTCCGCGGCGACGAGCAGTACTTCGACGACACCGGGCACGTCGTCCCCTGGTACATCGACCACGCGCCGGGCGCCACCCTCCTGCGCGACGCCACGAAGCCGGTGAAGGGCGCCATTCCCCAGCCCAGGATCGGGGGCCCCCGCTCCGCGGACGACGTGCACCGCCAGATCAAGGGCTTCGCCTCCAACGGCGCCGCCGCACCGGGCGAGTCGATCGATTTCCACGTCACCGTCGACCCGCCGCAGGAGTTCAGCGTCGACATCTACCGCATCGGGCACTACGGAGGCGACGGCGCCTGCAAGATCACCACCAGCCCCCGTCTCTCCGGGATCGTCCAGCCACCGCCGCTCACCGCCGACAGAACCGTCTCCTGCCATCACTGGTGGCTGTCCTGGCGCCTGCAGATCCCGACTTACTGGAGCATCGGCGCGTACGTGGCCGTCCTGACCACCGCCGACGGCTACCGCTCCCACGTCCCCTTCACGGTCCGCGACAACCACCCCGCCGACCTGCTGCTCCTGCTCCCGGACATCACCTGGCAGGCGTACAACCTCTACCCGGAGGACGGCCGTACGGGCGCCAGCCTTTACCACGCGTGGGACGAGCACGGCCGGCTCCTCGGCGAGGCGGACGCGGCGACGACCGTTTCCTTCGACCGCCCCTACGCCGGCGCCGGCCTCCCCCTGCACGTCGGCCACGCCTACGACTTCATCCGCTGGGCCGAGCGCTACGGCTACGACCTCGCCTACGCCGATGCCCGCGACCTGCACGCCGGGCGCGTCGACCCCTCCCGCTACCGCGGACTGGTCTTCCCGGGTCACGACGAGTACTGGTCGCCGGCCATGCGGCGCACCGTGGAACTCGCCGGCGGAAACGGCACTTCACTGGTCTTCCTGTCCGCCAACACCATGTACTGGCAGGTGGAGTTGGGCCCCTCGCCGTCCGGGGTCGCGGACCGTCTGCTGACCTGCCGCAAGCGGCGGGGCCCCGGGAAGCCCGCGCTCTGGCGCGAGATCGACCGGCCCGAACAGCAGCTGATCGGCATCCAGTACGCGGGCCGGGTCCCCGACCCGCACCCGCTGGTCGTACGCAACGCCGACCACTGGCTGTGGGACGCCACCGGCGCGCACGAGGGCGACGAACTGGAGGGCATGGTCGCGGGCGAGGCCGACCGCTACTTCCCGCGCGCCCCGCTGCCGGAGCACCACGGCCGCATCCTCCTCGCCCACTCCCCGTACCGGGACAGCGAGGGCGCCGTCCGTCACCAGGAGACCTCCCTCTACCGGGCGCCCTCCGGCGCGCTGGTCTTCGCATCCGGGACGTTCGCCTGGTCGCCGGCCCTGGACCGGCCGGGCCACGTCGACACGCGGGTCCAGCGGGCCACGGCCAACCTCCTCGACCGCATCTGCAAACGGGACTGACCACACCCCGCGCCACGCACCCGCCGGGCGGAAGGCGCCGGACCTCCCCGGGCCCGTCCGGGCACCCCGTGGCCGGAACCGCTCTCCGCGTACGGGAGAATCGAGCCACTTGGACAGAAATACGGGGAGGAACCGTGTCCGGATTCGTCGAAAAGCCCGAGCCCCTCCAGGTCCCGGGTCTGGTGCATCTGCACACCGGCAAGGTGCGCGACCTGTACCGGAACGAGGCGGGCGACCTCGTGATGATCGCCAGTGACCGCCTGTCCGCCTACGACTGGGTGCTGCCCACCGAGATCCCCGACAAGGGCCGGGTCCTCACCCAGCTCTCCCTGTGGTGGTTCGACAAGCTCGCCGACCTGGTCCCCCATCACGTCCTGAGCACCGAACTCCCGCCCGGCGCCCCCGCCGAGTGGGCCGGCCGCACCCTGATCTGCAAGTCGCTGCGGATGGTCCCGGTCGAGTGCGTGGCCCGCGGCTACCTCACCGGCTCCGGGCTCCTGGAGTACGACGCCTCCCGGACGGTCTGCGGACTCGCCCTGCCCGAGGGTCTCGTCGACGGTTCGGAACTCCCCGCGCCGATCTTCACCCCCGCCACCAAGGCCGAGGTCGGCGAGCACGACGAGAACGTCTCGTACGAGGAGGTCGCCCGTCAGGTCGGCGCCGAGACCGCTGCCGAGCTGCGCAGGACGACCCTCGCGGTCTACGGCCGCGCCCGCGACATCGCCCGCGACCGCGGTATCGTCCTCGCCGACACCAAGTTCGAGTTCGGCTACGAGGACGGCACCCTCGTCCTCGCCGACGAGGTGCTCACCCCGGACTCGTCCCGTTTCTGGCCGGCCGACGCGTGGGAGCCGGGCCGTGCCCAGCCGTCCTTCGACAAGCAGTTCGTCCGTGACTGGCTGACGTCCCCCGAGTCGGGCTGGGACCGCAGGAGCGAGCAGCCGCCGCCCGCGCTCCCGGCGGAGGTGGTGGAGGCGACCAGCGCCAAGTACATCGAGGCGTTCGAGCGGCTGACCGGCACCAGCTGGAGCTGAGGACGCCGGAGGGCACACGCAGAAGCCCCCGGCCGGAGGCCGGGGGCTTCTGCACCGGAGCGGACGACCAGGTTCGAACTGGCGACCTCAACCTTGGCAAGGTTGCGCTCTACCAACTGAGCTACGTCCGCGTGCGCTGTGGTGCGAGAGCAACTATACCCAACCTCGCTGCCGTGCGAGACGCACTGCCGCGTGGCGGTTCTCCGCGCCGAGTTTGGAGACGGCGGACGACAGATAGTTCCGTACCGTTCCCTGCGACAGGGCGGCCCGCTCCGCGATCTCCGCGACGGGCGCCCCGTCGGCGGCGAACTCGAGGACCTCGGCCTCCCGCGCGGTCAGCGGGGAGTCCCCGGCGGAGATCGCGTCGGCGGCCAACTCCGGGTCCACGTAGCGGTTTCCCGCGTGCACGGTACGGATGATCTCGGCGAGCCGCTGGGCGCTGACGGTCTTCGGGACGAAGCCGCGCACACCTGCCGCGAGGGCCCGTTTCAGATGACCGGGCCGTCCGTGACTCGTCACGATCAGCACCCGGCAGCCGGGGAGTTCGGCCCGGAGCGATGTGGCGACGCTCACACCGTCCGCCCCCGGCATCTGGAGATCGAGCACGGCGACGTCGGGCAGATGCGCCCGCGCCATCGCCAGCGCCTCGGGCCCGGTGGCCGCCTCGGCGACCACCACCAGGTCGTCCTCCAGCGCCAGCAGCGCGGCGAGCGCTCCCCGGATCAGGTGCTCGTCGTCCGCGAGCAGCAGACGGACGGGCGGTACGGGGGGCGGGGGCGGGAGGGGTGTCATGATCCGACCTCGTTCACTCGACGCGACAGGGGCGCCTCGGACGGACCCGGCATCGGCCCGGACGGCTCGGACGGCTCGGAGGGGCCCGGTTCCGGCGGACGCGGGCCGGACAGCTCCGGTCCCGGCGGATTCCGGTCGGGGAGATGCGCTTCCGGTCCCGGCCGGTCCGGCATCGGGACCTCGACGGTCAGACGGAACGTGCCGCCGTCGGCCGGCCCGGCCCGCAGGGTCCCGTCCAGCGCGGTCAGCCGTTCCCGCAGGCCCACGAGCCCGGAACCGCCAACCGTTCCCGTGCCGCGACCCGTTCCCGTGCGGCCACCGGTTCCCGTGCCGCCACCCGGCCGCGGGCCGTCACCCGTTCCCGAGGCCCCCTCCGGCCGGGAGCCCCCGCCGCGCCCGGCGTCCTCCCCGCCCGGCCGGGCGTCCGCCTCCGCGCGGGGGGCCGCGGCGGCCGCGTCCGGCACTCCGTCGTTCTCCACGGTGAGGACGACCGTCCCCTCCGTCACCCGAAGCGAGACCCCGCACCGCCGCGCGTCCCCGTGCCGCAGCACGTTCGTGGTCGCCTCCCGTACGACCCAGGCGAGCGCCGACTGCACCTGCGCGGGCAGTCCCGCCGTGGAGCCGGTCACCTCGCAGGTGATGCCCGCGGCCTTCAGCACGCCCTGGGCGCCCGCGAGTTCGACGGCGAGATCGGCCTCGCGGTAGCCGCGTACGACCTCCCGCACCTCGCGCTGCGACTCCCGGGCCAGCCGCTGCACCTCGGTCATCTGGTCCACGGCCTCCGGCCGGCCGCGCCGGGCCAGCTGGACGGCGAGTTCGCTCTTCAGCGCGATCACCGCGAGGTTGCGGCCCATCACGTCGTGCAGATCGCGACCGAAACGCAGCCGTTCCTCGGCGACCGCGAGGCGGGCCCGGGTCTCGCGGGCCGCGTCGAGCGCGTACACGGCGTCGAGCAGCCAGACGGAGAAGGCGGCGGTGAAGGTGAGGAACCCGGCGGCGAGCAGGACCGTGGCGGCGGTGATCAGCGCGGCCGGCCCGGGGAAACCGAGCGGGAACGACGCCGCGCCCGCGCCCACCGTCGCCCCGAACACCACATGCGTCATCCGGCGCCGGTCCCGGGTGCCGAGGGCGAGGGTGCCGGTGCCGAAGGCGATGACGCCGACGAACATCGAGGCGCCCAGCCGTACCTCGGCGTCGGTCGCCGGACGCCAGTCCGTGCCCGAGAGGGTGAGCGCCACCACGGCCACCAGGGCGGTGGCCGCCGCCAGCGCGATCAGCATCCGCCGGGGACGCTCCCGGGTGCCGCGCGCCCAGTCCAGCGCCCTCGACGCGGTCGCGGCGCAGAGCACGGAGTGCGCGCACACCAGCGGGAACAGGAACCACGGCAGCGTGCCGGACACGTTCGAGAACAGGGGCAGTCCGATCGAGACGACCTCGATCAGGGCGAAGAAGTGGAACGACCACCGTGTGTACGTCTCGACCTTCGCCGGCGTGCTCTTGCCCCGCCACCAGCCTCCCGGCCCGCTCATGCCGACCTCCGAAGGTCCGTGGTCACCGCCGCGGCTCCCAGCGGAACCACCGCCGTACAGCAAACACGGCGAACACGATCCAGGCCACCGCCGTGCCGATCGCGCCCAGGGCGTCGTGCGCGGACAGGCCGCCGGTCCAGCCGCCGCGGACCAGGGTGATCACCGGGGTGAGGGGCAGCAGTTCACAGGCCGAGGCCAGCGCGCCGGGCATCATCTGGAGGGGGACGAACGTGCCCGAACCGAGCAGGGACAGCAGCGTCAGGGGCATGGCGGCCACCTGCGCGCCCTCGACACTCCGGCTGAGGCTCGCGGTGACGGCCGCGAGCGGAGGCCACATCGCCAGGCCCAGGAGCAGTCCGAGGACGGCGAGATGGGGGGCTTCGGGCGCCCCGACGTGCAGCACGGCGGCGCACGCGACGGTCAGGGCCAGGCACTGTAGGAGACCGATCGCGAGCGAAGGCAGGGCCGCGCCCGCGAGGATCTCCGCGTCCCGCGGTTCGCCGGTGCGCAGTCGTTTGAGGACGAGTTCCTCGCGGCGGGCCGCGTACACGCTGACCAGTGAGCCGTAGACGGCGAAGAGGAGGGAGAAGCCGACGGAGGACGGCAGGACGACCGAGCCGACCGAGAGGCCGGTGCCCTTCAGATCCATCTGGCCGACGGTCGAGCGCAGGCTGAACGGCAGGGCCACCGGCACGAACACGGCGGCGGCGAGCGTCGCCCTGGTACGGCTCAGCAGGGTCAGCTCGGCGCGCGCCAGCGCTGCCATCCGCCCGGCCGCCGTGGTGGTCCCCGCACGGGGAGCGGTCGCGGTCGCCGCGCTCATGCCGCGACCCCCGTCTCCGCCGTCGCCCCGGCCCCACGGTCGCCGGACCCGGACCCGGACCCGGACCCGTTCGCGGATCCGGAGCCCGCGCCGGCCGCGTCCCGCGCGATGCGCAGGAACGCCTCCTCCAGGGAGGCCTGGCGTACGTCGAGCCCCCGCAGGTCGACCTGTTCACCGCGGGCCCACACCAGCAGCTCCGTCGCGGTCCGCTGGAGTTCGTCGGTGCGCAGCCTGACGGTCCGGCCGGCCGTCTCGTGGCCGGTCACGCCGAGCGTGCCGAGCGGCGGCAGGTCGCCGAGGAAGTAGCCGGCGGGCAGTTCGAAGGAGATCCGGGACGGCTGGGACGCGGTCACCTCGGCGGGGGTGCCGGCGGCCGCGATGCGCCCCTCGTGCAGCACCGCGAGCCGGTCGGCGAGCTGTTCCGCCTCCTCCAGGTAGTGCGTGGTCAGCAGCACGGTGGTGCCGGTGTCGCGCAGCTCCCGTACCAACTCCCAGGTCTCCCGGCGCCCTTCGGCGTCCAGCCCGGTCGTCGGTTCGTCGAGGAAGAGGACCTCGGGGCGGCCGAGGAGGGCGAGCGCCAGGTCCAGGCGGCGCTTCTCGCCCCCGGACAGCTGCTTCACCCGTACCCGGGACCGCCGGGTGAGCCCCACCAGGTCAAGTGCCTCGTCCGCGGGCCGTGCCCCGCTCGTGCAGCCCGCCCACATCCGTACGGTCTCGGCGACCGTCAGTTCGGAGGGGAAGCCGCCCTCCTGCAGCATCACGCCGATCCGGGGGCGGACGGCGGCACGCTCCTCGTACGGGTCGTGCCCGAGGACCCGGACCCGTCCGCCGGCCGGTGGGGCGAGGCCCTCCAGCAGCTCGACCGTGGAGGTCTTGCCCGCCCCGTTCGTCCCCAGCAGTGCGAAGAGTTCACCACGGCCCACGGAGAAGGTGATTCCGCGCACGGCCTCGAATTCTCCCCCGTACACGCGCCGCAGATCGGTGACCTCGATCACCTCGTCGTGCTCGTTCGTGTTCATGGAATCAGCGTCCCCGTGGACCCGGCGCGTCAGCAGTGCGCGGTGTCATCACTCCGCATGACACATGTCAGTCGCCCGTACGCCGGTGCTTCCCGTCGATCCCTTCCGCCGGCTTCCGAGGGATGGCCGGGTCCTTCGGGAAGGTCCTCCGGCACACGCCCCGGGCACGGACCCTCATCACGCGACGCGGACACGCGCTTTCGGCACATGTGCGGGGCGGGCGGCGGATCGTGGACACCTCGGGCGGATCACGGGTCGGGCGGACATACGAGAAAGACCCCGGTCGACTGACCGGGGTCTTTACTTCCTGGAGCGGACGACGAGGCTCGAACTCGCGACCTCAACCTTGGCAAGGTTGCGCTCTACCAACTGAGCTACGTCCGCATTTTCTCCCGACCGGCTTTCACCGATCGGTGCGAGCACCACCCTACCTGATCGATAAGGGTTGCAGAGCGGGTGACAGGAATTGCACACTGCGCCTTCCCCCTGGAAGGGGGATGTTCTGCTACTGAACTACACCCGCGTGACTCCTCGGGGTTCGGGCCTTTCGGCCTTGCCCCTCGGCGTGTTCCAGACTGTAGCTGATCACCTGGGGGTCTGCGCAAGTCGGTTGCCGCGGGGGGCCGCTGACGGGCCCTCGTGGGCACCCCCGGCGGTGGGGGGCGCCCCGGCGCGAGGAGGGGCGCGGGCCTCAGTGGGCCTCGGCGAACGCCTCGTAGACCTTCTTGGGGATGCGGCCGCGCGGCGGCACGTCCAGCTTGTTGGAGCGGGCCCAGGCGCGGACCGCGGCCGGGTCGGGCGTCAACGCGGTGTGCGTGTAGGCCTTCCCGGACTTCGACCGCTTGCGGCCGGCCTCGACGTAGGGCGCGAGGACCTTACGCAGTTTCTTGGCATTGGTTGGATTGAGGTCGATCTCGTACGACTTGCCGTCGAGTCCGAAGGCGATCGTCTCCGCCGCTTCCGAGCCGTCGATGTCGTCAAAGAGAGTGACCACGACACGCTGCGCCACGAATATCGGTCCCTTCGTGCGACACCTCTGCGATCACGCCCCATGACGTGCGTGGACGTCACGGAGTTGTCGGGGAGATGTCGACTGTCCGGCTGTTATTGGGCAAAGTATCGGCTATTGCCAATTCCTTTGTACAGTGCCGGGCATTGCATTGTGAAGTCCGACTAAATCCTTCCGCGTGTCCGGAGGCAATGGGGTCCCACCGCTCTTCAGCGGTTTTTCCCAGGATTTTCCGTGCGGGCCCCCGTGCCGATGCGAGATCGTGATCGGGGTCACGTACGATTCTACGAATCTACGCGGGTAGAAATTTTGTACGGGTAGTCTGAAGGGACCTGCTCAGCACCACACACCGGGAGTGCCAGTGGCACGCGTCGTAGTCGACGTCATGCTCAAGCCGGAGATCCTCGACCCCCAGGGCCAGGCGGTGCAGCGTGCACTGCCGCGTCTCGGTTTCGAAGGCGTCTCCGACGTACGTCAGGGAAAGCGATTCGAACTGGAAGTGGACGGACCGGTCGACGACGCCGCGCTCGCCCGCATCCGTGAACTGGCGGAATCCTTCCTCGCCAACACCGTGATCGAGGACTTCACCGTGAAGGTGGAGGACGAGAAGGTGGAGGCAGGAAAGTGACCGCTCGTATTGGGGTCGTCACTTTTCCGGGCAGCCTCGACGACCGTGACACCCAGCGCGCGATCCGGCTCGCGGGCGCCGAACCCGTCGCCCTCTGGCACAAGGACAAGGACCTCAAGCAGGTCGACGCCGTGGTGCTGCCGGGCGGATTCTCGTACGGCGACTATCTGCGGGCCGGCGCCATCTCGCGCTTCTCGCCCGTGATGGAGACCGTGATCGACCAGGCGAAGGCCGGACTGCCGGTGCTCGGCATCTGCAACGGCTTCCAGGTCCTCACCGAGGCGCACCTCCTCCCCGGCGCGATGCTGGGCAACAACCACCTCCACTTCATCTGCCGCGACCAGAAGCTGCGGGTGGAGAACGCGGGCACCTCCTGGACGGCCGAGTACACGTCCGGCCAGGAGATCCACATCCCGCTGAAGAACATGGACGGGCGGTACGTCGCCGACGAGCGCACGCTCGACATGCTGGAGGCGGAGGGCCGGGTCGCGTTCCGTTACGTCGACGTCAACCCGAACGGCTCGCTGCGCGACATCGCCGGCATCACGAACGAGGCGGGCAACGTCGTCGGTCTGATGCCGCACCCGGAGCACGCCGTCGAGCCCCTCGTCGGCTCCGGCCGCACCGACGGCCTCCCCTTCTTCACCTCGATCCTCAAGAAGCTGGTCACCGCATGAGCCGCACGCCTCTGGACACGGTCGAGAACGCGGCCGCGACCCCCGACGTCGAGCTGCCCTGGGCCGAACTGGGCCTGAAGAAGGACGAGTACGAGCGCGTCGTCGAGATCCTCGGCCGCCGGCCCACCGGCGCCGAACTCGCCATGTACTCCGTCATGTGGTCCGAGCACTGCTCGTACAAGTCGTCCAAGGTGCACCTGCGCCAGTTCGGCGAGAAGGCCCCGCAGTCCGACGCGCTCCTCGTCGGCATCGGCGAGAACGCCGGTGTCGTGGACGTGGGCCAGGGCTACGCCGTCACCTTCAAGGTCGAGTCGCACAACCACCCGTCGTACGTCGAGCCCTACCAGGGCGCGGCCACCGGCGTCGGCGGCATCGTGCGCGACATCATCGCGATGGGCGCCCGCCCGGTCGCCGTCGTCGACCCGCTGCGGTTCGGCGCGGCCGACCACCCCGACACCAAGCGCGTCCTGCCGGGCGTCGTCGCGGGCATCGGCGGCTACGGCAACTGCCTGGGCCTGCCCAACATCGGCGGCGAGGTCGTCTTCGACGCCTGCTACCAGGGCAACCCGCTGGTCAACGCCGGTGCCATCGGCGTCATGCGGCACGAGGACATCCACCTCGCCAAGGCGTCCGGCGCGGGCAACAAGGTCATCCTCTACGGGGCCCGCACCGGCGGCGACGGCATCGGCGGCGCGTCGATCCTCGCCTCGGAGACCTTCGACGACGCCAAGCCGTCGAAGCGTCCCGCCGTCCAGGTCGGCGACCCCTTCCAGGAGAAGCTCCTCATCGAGTGCACCCTGGAGGCCTTCACCGAGAAGCTGGTCGTCGGCATCCAGGACCTCGGCGCGGCCGGCCTGTCCTGCGCCACCAGTGAGCTGGCGTCCAACGGCTCCGGCGGCATGCGCGTCACCCTGGACGACGTACCCCTGCGGGACTCGACGCTCTCTCCCGAGGAAATCCTCATGAGCGAGTCGCAGGAGCGCATGTGCGCGGTCGTCGAGCCGGAGAAGGTCGCCCGGTTCCTGGAGATCTGCGACAAGTGGGACGTCATCGCCACCGTCATCGGTGAGGTCACCGACGGCGACCGGCTGGAGATCTTCTGGCACGGCGGCAAGATCGTCGACGTCGACCCGCGCACGGTCGCGCACGACGGTCCGGTCTACGAGCGCCCGTACGCCCGCCCCGAGTGGCAGGACGCCCTCCAGGCCGACGACGCGAACAAGCTGCCGCGGCCGGCGACCGGCGAGGAGCTCAAGGACCAGGTCCTGAAGCTGGTGAGCTCCCCCAACCAGGCCTCCAAGTCCTGGATCACCTCCCAGTACGACCACTTCGTGCAGGGCAACACGGTGCTGGCGCAGCCCGAGGACTCGGGCATGATCCGCGTCGACGAGGAGAGCGGCCTCGGCGTCGCCATCGCCACGGACGGCAACGGCCGGTACGCGAAGCTCGACCCGTACACGGGTGCGCAGCTCGCGCTCGCCGAGGCCTACCGCAACGTGGCGACGACCGGTGCCAAGCCGCTCGCCGTCTCCGACTGCCTGAACTTCGGCTCGCCCGAGGACCCGGCCGTCATGTGGCAGTTCGCCGAGGCCGTCCGCGGTCTCGCCGACGGCTGCCTGCAGCTGGGCACCCCGGTGACCGGCGGCAACGTCTCGCTCTACAACCAGACGGGCGAGGCCGCCATCCACCCGACCCCCGTCGTGGCCGTGCTGGGCGTCATCGACGACGTCGCCCGCCGCACGCCGGTCGCCTTCCAGGAGGAGGGCCATCTCCTCTACCTGCTCGGCGACACCCACGAGGAGTTCGGCGGTTCGGCCTGGTCGCAGGTCGTCCACGACCACCTCGGCGGACTGCCTCCGCGGGTCGACCTGGAGCGCGAGCGGCTGCTCGGCGAGATCCTGATCTCCGCCTCCCGCGACGGCATGATCGACTCCGCGCACGACCTGTCCGACGGCGGTCTGATCCAGGCCGTGGTCGAATCGGCGCTGCTCGGCGGCAAGGGCGCGCGACTGGTCGTACCGGACGGGCTCGACGCGTTCACCTTCCTCTTCTCGGAGTCGGCGGGCCGCGCGGTCGTCGCCGTCCCGCGGTCGGAGGAGCTGCGCTTCAACGACATGTGCGGTGCGCGCGGCCTGCCGGTCACCCGCGTCGGTGTCGTGGACGGCACCGAGGCCGACGCCACCGCCGTGGTCGAGGTGCAGGGCGAGTTCACGCTCCCGCTGACGGAGCTGCGCACGGCGCACGAGGGGACGATCCCGGCGCTGCTCGCGTAGCACCGGAGCCCTCGGAGCCCTCGGGGCCCCGGCCGGGAGGAATCCCGGCCGGGGCCTTCGCACGCCCGTGCCCACCGAGCGCGGCCCCCCACCGCCTACCCTGGGGATCATGCCTCCGGCCAGGAAACGCGCCCGCGCCTACGACCCCGTCAAGACCCGCGCGGCGGTGCTCGCGCAGTTCGCCCATGTGCGCGACGGCGTACGCGGCCTCGACGAGGAGCGGCTGGCGCGCCCCTCGGGCCTCGGGGACTGGAGCGTGCGGGAACTGGCCGCGCACGTCACGACGGCCCTGGAGAACGTCAGCCGGGGCCTCGACCAGCCGGAACCCGCGGGCCGGGAAGTCGCGCTGCTCGACTGGCCGCTCGCCACCGCCGGACGGGCGGACGACATCGCCGCCGGCACGCGCCGGCTGGCCGCGGACCACCCCGACCTGGACGCGCTCTACGCCCGCGTCGGGGAGCGGTTCGCCGAACAGCTGGCCGCCGCCCCCGACGGGCGGCCGCTCGCCACCCTCCGCCGCACCGCCGGTTCCACCGCGGAGGCCGGCGCCCCCACCGGCGCCATGACCCTCGCCGACTACCTCGTCACGCGCACGGTTGAGCTCGTCGTGCACACCGACGACCTGAACCGCGCCGCCGGGACCGACATCCCCTTCGACCGGCAGGCCCTGGCGACCTGCACCCGGCTGCTCGCCGACGCGCTCGCCGCGAAGGCGCCCGGCGCGTCGACGGAGGTGCGGATCCCGCCGTACGCCGTCGTGCAGTGCGTGGAGGGCCCCCGGCACACCCGGGGCACGCCGCCCAACGTCGTCGAGACGGACCCGCTGACCTGGATCCGGCTCGCGACGGGACGGACGGACTGGCGGACGGCGCTGGACGAGGCCAGGGTCGCCGCGAGCGGGGAGCGGGCGGACCTCGGCCCGCTGCTGCCGCTCATGGGCTGACCGGCGCCCGCACGCCGCCGCGACGGGCTCCCGCCGGCCCGGGGGAACCGACCACCCCACCCGTCCCGTCCCATCGCCATGGACAAGCAGCGACTGACCCTCAGCGTCCTGACCCTGCTTCCGCTCGCCGTGGCCTGTGGCACCGGGACGGACCCGTCGTCCGTCGGCGTGGCAGGGGACGGTGGTGTCACCGGTGTCCACTGGAACGTCGACAGCCTCACCGTCGACGGGCGGACCACCCGCTCGCCGGGCGGCGCCTATCTGCGGATCGACCGGGACGGCCGGGTCAGCGGCAACCTCGGCTGCAACGGCTTCGGAGCGACGGCCACCGTCCGGGGCGACCGCCTCGACCTCGGCTCCCTGCGGACGACGGAGATGGCCTGCGGGAAGACCCCGATGGCCTTCGAGGAGGGTCTGGCCCGCGCCTTCGACGGGGACACGCTCACCACCGCGGTCGAGGGCGACGGCCTCACCCTCACCACCCACGCAGGCGACCGCGTCGCCCTCACCAGGGAGGCGGACGCCCCCCTCCTGGGCACGAAGTGGACCATCACGTCCGTGGGCGGCGGCGACGTGGCCGGGTCCCTGCCCGCCGGAGCCTCCGCGTACCTCGTCCTGGACGGGCACCGGGGATCGCTTTCCGGCCGCCTCGGCTGCAACAGCGTGTCCGCGAAGGCCACCGTCCGCGACGGACATATCACCCTCGGCGCCCCCAGGACCACCCGGATGGTGTGCGACGCCTCACTCATGGACACCGAGCGGACGCTGCTGCGCCTCTTCGACGGCACGGTGGACTACGTGCTGGATCACCGCAGCCTCGCTCTGACCAGCGCAAACGGCACGCAGGTGACGGCGGTCGCCGAGGAGTGAGCCGTTCCGGGCCCGTATCCCCAATTCGGACCAGTGGTCGATCTCGCCTACACTCGGTGTCGTGCCACGTGGTGACGGTCGACTCAATCATGATCTGCTCCCCGGCGAGAAAGGCCCCCAGGACGCTTGCGGCGTCTTCGGAGTCTGGGCCCCGGGTGAAGAGGTCGCCAAGCTCACTTACTTCGGGCTCTACGCCCTCCAGCATCGAGGCCAGGAATCCGCGGGTATCGCGGTCAGCAACGGCTCCCAGATCCTCGTCTTCAAGGACATGGGTCTCGTCTCCCAGGTCTTCGACGAGACCTCGCTCGGTTCGCTCCAGGGTCATATCGCGGTCGGTCACGCCCGCTACTCGACCACCGGCGCCTCCGTATGGGAGAACGCCCAGCCGACGTTCCGTGCCACCGCGCACGGCTCCATCGCGCTCGGCCACAACGGCAACCTGGTCAACACGGCGCAGCTCGCCGAGATGGTCGCCGACCTCCCCAAGCAGGACGGCCGCACCACCCGGGTGGCCGCCACCAACGACACGGACCTGCTCACCGCGCTGCTCGCGGCCCAGGTCGACGACGACGGCAAGCCGCTGACCGTCGAGGAGGCCTCCGCGAGGGTCCTCCCGCAGGTCAAGGGCGCCTTCAGCCTCGTCTTCATGAACGAGCACACCCTGTACGCGGCCCGCGACCCGCAGGGCATCCGTCCGCTGGTCCTCGGCCGGCTGGAGCGCGGCTGGGTGGTCGCCTCCGAGTCCGCCGCCCTCGACATCTGCGGCGCCGCGTACGTCCGGGAGATCGAGCCGGGCGAGTTCGTCGCCATCGACGAGAACGGCCTGCGGACCTCCCGATTCGCGGAAGCGAAGCCCAAGGGCTGTGTCTTCGAGTACGTCTACCTGGCCCGTCCGGACACGGACATCGCCGGCCGGAACGTCTATCTGTCGCGTGTCGAGATGGGCCGCAAGCTCGCCGCGGAAGCCCCGGTCGAGGCCGATCTGGTGATAGCGACCCCGGAGTCCGGGACGCCCGCCGCCATCGGTTACGCGGAGGCCAGCGGCATCCCCTTCGGCGCGGGTCTGGTGAAGAACGCCTACGTGGGCCGGACCTTCATCCAGCCCTCGCAGACCATCCGGCAGCTGGGCATCCGTCTGAAGCTGAATCCCCTGAAGGAAGTCATCAAGGGGAAGCGGCTGGTCGTCGTCGACGACTCGATCGTTCGCGGCAACACCCAGCGCGCGCTGGTGCGCATGCTGCGCGAGGCCGGCGCCGCCGAGGTCCACATCCGGATCTCGTCCCCGCCCGTGAAGTGGCCCTGCTTCTTCGGCATCGACTTCGCGACCCGCGCCGAGCTGATCGCGAACGGCATGACCATCGAGGAGATCGGCACCTCGCTCGGCGCCGACTCGCTCTCGTACATCTCCCTCGACGGCATGATCGAGGCCACCACCATCGACAAGCCGAACCTGTGCCGCGCCTGCTTCGACGGCGAGTACCCGATGGAGCTTCCCGACCCCGAACTGCTCGGCAAGCAGCTCCTGGAGACCGAGCTGGCCGCGGGTCCCGCAGCCACGGCCGCGGCTGACGCCATCCGTCGCCCGTAAGTGCCGCAGAGCCCCGTTTCACCAACCCGAAAGATCCCAGGCAATGTCTTCTGTCTCTGATCAGTCGTCTCCGGCGGCGGGCCGCCCCTCCGGTGCCTCCTACGCGGCCGCCGGCGTCGACATCGAAGCGGGCGACCGCGCCGTGGAGCTGATGAAGGAGTGGGTGAGGAAGACGCAGCGCCCCGAGGTCCTCGGCGGCCTCGGCGGCTTCGCCGGCCTCTTCGACGCCTCCGCCCTGAAGCGGTACGAGCGCCCGCTGCTCGCCTCCGCCACGGACGGCGTGGGCACCAAGGTCGACCTGGCCCGACAGCTCGGCGTGTACGACTCCATCGGCCACGACCTGGTCGCCATGGTCATGGACGACATCGTGGTGTGCGGCGCCGAGCCGCTCTTCATGACCGACTACATCTGTGTCGGCAAGGTCCACCCGGAACGCGTCGCGGCCATCGTGAAGGGCATCGCCGAGGGCTGCGTCCTCGCGGGCTGTGCCCTGGTGGGCGGCGAGACGGCGGAACACCCGGGCCTGCTGGGTCCGGACGACTTCGATGTCGCGGGCGCCGGTACCGGCGTGGTCGAGGCCGACCGGCTGCTCGGGGCGGACCGTATCCGCTCCGGGGACGCGGTGATCGCCATGGCCGCCTCCGGACTTCACTCGAACGGGTACTCCCTCGTCCGGCACGTCCTCTTCGAGCGGGCGAGCCTCAGCCTCGACCAGCACATCGAGGAGTTCGGCCGGTCGCTCGGCGAGGAGCTGCTGGAGCCCACCAAGATCTACTCGCTGGACTGTCTGGCGCTCACCCGGACCACCGAGGTGCACGCCTTCAGCCACGTCACCGGCGGCGGTCTCGCGGCGAACCTGGCCCGGGTGATCCCGGACGGTCTGCACGCGATCGTCGACCGCGAGACCTGGACCCCGGCGCCCGTCTTCGACCTGGTCGGCCGGACCGGCGAGGTCGAACGGCTGGAGCTGGAGAAGACGCTGAACATGGGCGTCGGCATGATCGCGATCGTCCCCGAGGAATCGGCGGACGCGGCGCTCGCCACCCTCGGGGACCGCGGTGTGGACGCCTGGATCGCCGGTGAGATCACCGAGCGCGGCGAGCACACGACAGGCGCGGCCCTGATCGGCGACTACGCGAGCTGATGCCCGCCGGGCAGCACAAAACCCGGTCCGGCGCTGCTGCACCGGACCGGGTGAAGTGCGGTTCTCGTCAGAATTCTGCCGACAGAACCCGCCGACGGATGACCGGCGGCGAAGATCTGTCGGCAGAAGTCCGCCCAGCTGAATCTGCTACGGGAGATCGCGGAATCCGCGAGGGACGCTGTTGCGTCAAGCGCCGCGACGTTGAGACTGGGGACCGGACTGGTCGTCCTCGTCCTCGTCGTCGTCGTTGTAGAGATCCGCGTACTGAGCGTACGGGTCGTCTTCCTCGTCGTCGTCCTCGAACGGCTCGCCATTCGGCGGCTGGCTCGAAGTCGAAGCGCCCAGCTCATTGGCCAGGCGCGAGAGGTCAGTCCCGCCGCTGCTGTACTTCAGCTGGCGGGCGACCTTCGTCTGCTTGGCCTTTGCCCGGCCGCGCCCCATGGCTCGACCCCCTCGGATACGGGGCTCGGTGGCCCCAGAGTCTTGACACGCGTTCATGATCTGGAACGGGCTCTCCGTGGAGAGACCGGTCCGTAGGGCTTCCACGGTACCTGAGCCCGCGCCCATACGGTACGTCGCCCGCAGGACGCGCCTTCGCCCAGAACCTGCGAGGTGCCCTGTCCCCGCTGGTCAACCGCGATTTTAACCTCTTCTGGGCTCCCGACCCGCCGACAGGAGTGAGAGTTCTCTCCCAGTGTCCCCTCGGCGGGTCCCTGACAAGCAGCTGACAAGCGGCCGGCAAGCGGAAAATGAGCCGGAATAAGAGGTTCCGATTGTCCGGTTCCGTCAGCCGCGCAGCCGTGCCTCCGCCATCCGCTGCTCGGCGATCCGGTCGGCCGCGGCGGCCGGTGGAATCCCGTCCTCCTTCGCACGTGCGAATATGGCCAGCGTGGTGTCGAAGATCTTCGCGGCCTTCGCCCTGCACCGGTCGAAGTCGAAACCGTGGAGCTCGTCGGCGACCTGGATGACACCGCCCGCGTTCACGACGTAGTCCGGCGCGTACAGGATGCCGCGGTCCGCGAGGTCCTTCTCGACGCCCGGGTGCGCGAGCTGGTTGTTGGCGGCGCCGCACACGATCCGGGCCGTGAGGACCGGTACGGAGTGGTCGTCCAGGGCCCCGCCGAGCGCGCAGGGGGCGTAGATGTCTAGCCCCTCCACGCGGATCAGCGCCTCGGTGTCGGCGACGGCGGTGACCCCGGTCGGGTGCTTGTCCAGGATCCGGCGCACGGACTCGGGCCGCACGTCCGTGATGACGACCTCGGCGCCGTCCTGGCGCAGATGGTCCACGAGGTGGTGGCCCACCTTGCCGACGCCCGCGACACCCACCCTGCGGCCGCGCAGCGTCGGGTCGCCCCACAGGTGCTGGGCGCTCGCCCGCATGCCCTGGAAGACCCCGTAGGCGGTGAGCACCGACGAGTCGCCCGCGCCGCCGTTCTCCGGCGAACGGCCGGTCGTCCAGCGGTTCTCCCGGGCCACGACGTCCATGTCGGCGACGTAGGTGCCGACGTCGCAGGCGGTGACGTAACGCCCGCCCAGCGAGGCCACGAACCGGCCGTAGGCCAGCAGCAGATCCTCGCTCTTGATCTGCTCGGGGTCGCCGATGATGACGGCCTTGCCGCCACCGTGGTCGAGACCGGCCATGGCGTTCTTGTACGACATCCCGCGCGAGAGGTTCAGCGCGTCGGCGACGGCCTCCTCCTCGCTCGCGTACGGGTAGAAACGCGTTCCGCCGAGGGCGGGGCCCAGGGCGGTGGAGTGGATGGCGATGACGGCCTTGAGGCCGCTGGACTGGTCCTGGCACAGCACGACTTGCTCATGACCCCCCTGATCCGAGTGGAACAGGGTGTGCAGGACGCCGTCGGTTACGTCGGTCACTGTGGTGACTCCCAGGTAAGTAGCGGCGGTTGAGGACGGTGCCCGTGCGGATGGCGGGCGCCCGTGGGCACGAGGGTAGAGCCTGTGCCCGGTCACCATCCGCGCAGTGTTCAGGATCACCTTCTCCCGGAGTACGTTTCCGCACGGCCGTGGGACGATCTGCTGTGTTTTCCCGGTCGCTCGTGCGCCGGTGGGACACGGTCCCGTCCGGGTTTCGTGTCCGGTCCGATGGGGAGGGAGCAGAGGTGCCCAAGGTGTCCTCGGTGGTCGTCCCGTACGCGTCCTATCTGCGCGTCTACGAACCGTTGGCCGCCTTCGCGGAGCCGGAGCGCGGCCACTGGGCGCGCTACGCCCGGCGCGCGCGGCGTCCGTCGTACCAGGACGAACTGCGCCGCTCCCTGGCCGATCTGCTCCCCACGCCGCCGATCCCCGTGCCGGTGCACGAGAGCGCGGACGCGTTCGTGCTGGAGGTCGACGGGGTGGTCTGCGTCTGCCCGTGGCGCACCCGGCTGCGCGGCTGGCAGGCGCTGGGTGAACTCGCCGAGGAGTTGCCGGCGCCCGTCCTGGACGCGGTGCTGCCCCCGCTCGTCCGGCGTCAGGCCGCGCTGGACTACGAGCGGTGGATGGCCCGCAACCCCGACGCCCGTCCGTGGATCCGCACCTCGACCTGGCAGGTGCCGCTGAACTGGTTCGTGCTCGTCTCCGACGAGGAGCGGGAGTACGAGAAGGGCACGGGCGGCGACGGGGTGGCGCCGGTGCTGCGCTACCGGACGCCGATGGTGCAGGCCCGCCGGCGGACCGCGCGGGCGCTGAAGACACTGCGCGACACCCTCGACGAAGGGCCGCTCATCGACGGCCTGGTGGACGTGGGGCGCTGGCTGGAGGAGTTCCACCCGCGCTCGCTGGTCGAGCTGGACTACGGCGGTCTGGTGCACGCCCTGCCGGCCGGGCAGCTGGAGGACGACCACTCGGCGGCGGACGTCGCGGAGGGCATCGAGGCGCTGCGGAGCGGGGACGGCGCCACCGCGGGCGAGGCGTACGGACGGCTGGTGGAGCGCTGGCGCTCGGTCCGGGACCGGCAGTCGTCGAACTGAGGTCCGCCGGGTGGATCCGGTGGACCGGGTGGACCGTCCGGGACCCGCGTGCTGCGCGGGGTCGACGGGACGGGCGGGGCGGGCGCGACGCGGTGGGCCGGTGCGGCAGGCGGTGCCGTCGGGGTCGCGTCATGGTCCTGCCCGTGCCCTGTGACGCGGATCTCGGCCGACGGCAACCGAACTGACGTATGGTCCTGGCACGCCGAAGAGGTGCCACTGTGGGACGTACGTCCTGACTACGGGACGTAGGTCCCGATCCGGTCTTTTGCGTCAACGGCGTGTCAAGCGTGACGGATGGCACTTACCTGGCTCTTGCATCGCTTACCCCTCCCCGTGCCAAAATAGGACAAGGAGTCCGGGGAGGACTCCTTCTACCCGTGTTCGGGTGGAATCTCCGCATTGCACGCTATGGGGGGTCTGGTGACTCCTGATCGTCCTGTGACTGATCGTCACAGTGTCGTGACTGTCCGCTATGGCATGGTCCATCGGCTTCCGTCGCTGATGAACACCTGGGAGGGCAATTCCATCGGTTTGGCCGACGCGGCTGGACGGATGGTGTAGTTGTAGTGCCGAGGACAAGCCGTTCGTCCTATAACCGACTCGACTCGCGTCCGCCATTTCGGGCAACGCGGGTCAAGGTGCAGAATTTAGAGGAAAGAACCGAGAAGGTTCGGTTCTCCCGAGGAGGCCGCTCATGACCGCTCGCACCCCTGATGCCGAGCCGCTGCTGACCCCGGCTGAGGTTGCCACCATGTTCCGTGTCGACCCCAAGACGGTCACGCGGTGGGCGAAGGCCGGCAAGCTCACGTCGATCCGCACGCTCGGCGGGCACCGCCGCTACCGCGAAGCGGAGGTCCGTGCACTGCTCGCGGGCATTCCGCAGCAGCGCAGCGAGGCCTGAACAACTACATAACCGGACAATCCGGCAGCTCCCCCAACCCGCCGGAGGGTCCGAACCACAGCTTCAAGCGACGCGGGTCCTGCCCCAACAGGGCTCACGCCCGACCCAGTTCCACTCGTGACAAGGGTGCGTCGTCGATCGCGCTGGACTCCGCCGGGTCCAGCGCGATTTTTTTGTGCCCCGCCCGGGTCCCGAGCCGGGGCCGCCGCCGCCCTCCCGGTGCTCCGTCGGCGCCCCGGGCGAGCCGCCTCGACGCCCCGTGCGGGTGACCGGAGGGCGGGTGCGTGGGCGGTACGGAGGGTCTGTGCGCGGCCTTGTGTGGGTCTGGGGAGGGGTGTCGGATCTCCTGTGGGAGTCCTCGACAGGTGGTGCAATTGCACATATTAAATTGACCAGTTGTAGGTGGGGTGTAAGTTTCGCTCTTCTGAAAACTTATGCGGTGACACCCGTCACATGCCAGAGTCCTTGTCGCTCACGACGCCCCTGCGCTAAAGGAGTTGGAGCGCGGGTGTATTCCCCGGAGGGCTCAGGCCTTGGAGGGAGTCTCGTCCTCGGCCGCCATCTCGTCCTCCTCCCCGAGCGCCGCGGGTTCCGTGGCCAGTCGCAGGAGCTGATGGCAGATCGGGCAGTGCCGCGTCAGATGGCGGTACCCGGAGGCGGCCGACAAATGGGCGCGGAGCAGGGCGCGCGTCTCGTGCCGGGCCGATGCCGCCATGGGCCACCTCCAAGGGGTCGAGAGCCCTGGCTTCCGGGGTACCGGGGGAAGGTGGCGTCGTCAAGACGCGGGAGCGCGGCGGGCGGTGCCACGCCCGGGGGCACGGGACGCGTGGGGGGGAGCACGCCCGGGAGAGGCGTACGGGGGCACCGCACGCACGGGGTGCGGTACGCACGGGGGTGCCGGACACGTATGGACACCGGGCACGGAGGGACGCCGGGCACGGAGGGACGCCGGGCACGGAGGGACGCCGGGCACGGAGGGGCACCGGACGCACGAGAGCCCGGGTCCGAAGACCCGGGCTCTCGTATCTACTGCGGTCCTGACGGGATTTGAACCCGCGGCCTCCACCTTGACAGGGTGGCGAGCACTCCAAACTGCTCCACAGGACCAGGTTTCGCAGTCACTTTCTTGCGCTGTGCTGCGAGAAGAGACTGTACAGGAGGGTGAGCCCGGGGTCGAACTCACCCACCGTGCGGGGTCCGTCACGGTGCCGCGGCGTCGATCGCCTTCACGATGCGCTTGTCGGAGACGGGGTACGCCGTGCCGAGCGCGTGGGCGAAATAGCTGACCCTGAGCTCCTCGATCATCCAGCGGATGTCCAGGACCTGTCGCGGGACCGGACGGCCCTGCGGCAACTGCTCCAGGAGCCAGGCGTACTCGTCCCGCATCTCGTGGACCTTCTCCATCCGGGTGGTGTCCCGCTGGACGTTGGTCGGCATCTGCTGCAGCCGGCGGTCCGCGGCCACCAGATAGCGCATGAGGTCCGCCAGCCGCCGCAGACCGGTCGCCGTGACGAAGCCGGGCTTCACGAGGGCGTCCAGCTGCCCTCGTACGTCCGCGAGGTTGGCCAGCAGCACGGTGCTCCTGACGCCCTTCAGGCGGCGCTCACAGGCCTGCCAGGCGGCCAGCACCTGCTGCACCTGGCCGACCGTACGGACCGTCGTGTCGACGATCTCGGCGCGCACCCTGTCGTACAGCTTGCGGTACGACTCCTCGTCCCACGCCGGGCCTCCGAAGTCACCGATCAGCTTGTCCGCCGCGGCCGTCGCGCAGTCGTCGAAGAGGGCCTGCACGGTGCCGTGCGGATTGGCGGACAGGGCGAGCTTCTGGGCGTTCGTCAGCTTGTCCGAGGCGAACTTGCCCGGGTTCACCGGGATGTTCCGCAGGATCAGCCGCCGGGTGCCCTTCCACATGGCCTCGGCCTGCTCGGCCTCGGTGTCGAAGAGACGCACGGAGACCGTGTCGCCGTCGTCCACCAGGGCCGGGTAAGCCTTGACCGGCTGGCCCGCCCGGCGGGTCTCGAAGACGCGCGCCAGCGAGCCGATCGTCCAGTCCGTGAGACCCGTGCGCTCCAGGGACTCGCCGCCCTCGCGCTCCGCCGTCGCCGCGGCGGCCTGCGAGATCGCCTTGCGGGCCTTCGGCTTCAGCTGGAGCTGCAGCGCCTGGAGGTCCTTGTCCTCGGCGAGGTTGCGGCGCCGCTCGTCGACGATCCGGAAGGTGATCTTGAGGTGGTCGGGGACCCGGGACCAGTCGAAGTCGTCGGCGGTGAGCGTGACACCGACCATGCGCTTCAGCTCGCGGGCCATCGTCGTCGTCAGCGGCTCCTGGAGGGGGACCGCACGGTCGAGGAAGGCCCGCGCGACGTTCGGGGCGGGCACGTAGTTGCGGCGGATCGGCTTGGGGAGGGAACGGATCAGCTCCGTCACGACGTCCTCCCGCAGGCCGGGGATCTGCCAGTCGAAGCCCTCGTCCGTCACCTGGTTCAGGACCTGGAGCGGGATGTGGACGGTCACGCCGTCGGCGTCCGCGCCCGGCTCGAACTGGTAGGTCACACGGAACTTGAGACGCCCCTGCCGCCACGAGTCGGGGTAGTCGTCCTTGGTGACGGCCCCCGCCTTCTCGTTGATGAGCATCGAACGTTCGAAGTCGAGGAGCTCGGGCTCGTCCCGGCGCTTGTGCTTCCACCAGGAGTCGAAGTGCGCCCCGGACACGACGTGTTCCGGCACCCGCTGGTCGTAGAAGTCGAAGAGTGTCTCGTCGTCGACCAGGATGTCCCGGCGCCGGGCGCGGTGCTCCAGCTCCTCCACCTCGGTCAGCAGTCTGCGGTTGTCCGCGAAGAACTTGTGGTGCGTGCGCCAGTCGCCCTCGACGAGGGCGTTGCGGATGAAGAGCTCGCGCGAGGTCTCCGGGTCGATCCGCCCGTAGTTGACCTTCCGCTGGGCGACGATCGGCACGCCGTACAGCGTGACCTTCTCGTAGGCCATCACGGCCGCCTGGTCCTTCTCCCAGTGCGGTTCGCTGTACGTCCGCTTGAGGAGGTGACCGGCCAGGGGCTCGACCCACTCGGGCTCGATCCGCGCGTTGACCCGCGCCCACAGCCGGGACGTCTCCACCAGCTCGGCCGACATCACGAAACGCGGGGGCTTCTTGAAGAGCGCCGAACCGGGGAAGACCGCGAACTTGGCGCCGCGGGCACCCAGGTACTCGTTCTTGCCGCCGCCACGGCCGCTCTCGCCGCCGGTCTCCTTCACGTCCTTCATACCGACGTGCGAGAGCAGGCCCGCCAGGAGCGAGACATGGACGGCCTGGCCGGCCGCGTCCTCCTCGTTCAGATGGATGCCCATCTGCTTGGCCACCGTGCGCAGCTGGGTGTAGATGTCCTGCCACTCGCGGATGCGGAGGAAGTTCAGGAACTCCTGCTTGCACATGCGGCGGAAGGCGGAGGAACCGCGCTCCCGCTGCTGCTCGCGGACGTACCGCCACAGGTTCAGGAAGGCGAGGAAGTCGCTGGTCTCGTCGCGGAAGCGGGCGTGCTGCTGGTCGGCCTGCGTCTGCTTGTCGGAGGGGCGCTCGCGCGGGTCCTGGATGGACAGCGCCGCGGCGATCACCATGACCTCGCGCGCGCAGCCGTTCTTGTCGGCCTCCAGCACCATCCGGGCCAGGCGGGGGTCGACGGGGAGCTGGGCAAGTTTGCGGCCGGTGTCGGTGAGGCGCTTGCGCGCGTCCTTCTGTTCCGGGTCCAGCGCGCCCAGTTCCTGGAGCAGCTGGACGCCGTCACGGATGTTGCGGTGGTCCGGCGGGTCGATGAAGGGGAACTTCTCGATGTCGCCGAGGCCGGCCGCGGTCATCTGGAGGATGACGCTCGCCAGGTTCGTGCGGAGGATCTCGGCGTCCGTGAACTCCGGCCGGGCGGCGAAGTCGTCCTCGGAGTACAGGCGGATGCAGATGCCGTCGGAAGTACGTCCGCAGCGGCCCTTGCGCTGGTTGGCGCTGGCCTGCGAGACGGGTTCGATCGGCAGGCGCTGGACCTTGGTGCGGTGGCTGTAGCGGGAGATGCGGGCGGTGCCCGGGTCGATGACGTACTTGATGCCCGGGACGGTGAGCGAGGTCTCCGCGACGTTCGTCGCCAGCACGATCCGGCGGCCGGTGTGCGGCTGGAAGACCCGGTGCTGCTCGGCGTGGGAGAGACGGGCGTAGAGGGGGAGGACCTCGGTGAAGCGGTAGTTCTTCTTGGTGAGCGCGTCCGCCGTGTCGCGGATCTCGCGCTCGCCGGAGAGGAAGACGAGGATGTCGCCCTTGCCCTCGGCCTGCAGCTCCTCCACGGCGTCGGTGATCGCGGTGATCTGGTCGCGGTCCGCGTCGTCGCCCTCCTCCTCCAGCAGGGGGCGGTAGCGGACCTCCACGGGGTAGGTGCGGCCGCTGACCTCGACGATGGGGGCGTCGCCGAAGTGCCGGGAGAAGCGCTCGGGGTCGATGGTCGCGGAGGTGATGACGACCTTGAGGTCCGGCCGCTTGGGAAGCAGCTGGGCGAGGTAGCCCAGCAGGAAGTCGATGTTGAGGGACCGCTCGTGGGCCTCGTCGATGATGATCGTGTCGTAGGCGCGCAGCTCGCGGTCGGTCTGGATCTCGGCGAGCAGGATGCCGTCCGTCATGAGCTTGACGAAGGTGCCGTCCGGGTCGACCTGGTCGGTGAAGCGCACCTTCCAGCCGACGGCCTGGCCGAGCGGGGTGTCCAGCTCCTCGGCGACCCGCTCGGCCACCGTGCGGGCGGCGATGCGGCGGGGCTGGGTGTGGCCGATCATGCCGCGGACGCCGCGGCCGAGTTCGAGGCAGATCTTGGGGATCTGCGTGGTCTTGCCGGAGCCGGTCTCACCGGCGACGATCACGACCTGGTGGTCGCGTATGGCGTCGGCGATGTCCGTCTTCTTCTGGCTGACCGGGAGCTGCTCGGGGTACGTGACGGCGGGCACGCGGGAGCGGCGCTCGGCCATGCGGGTCTCGGCCCTGGTGACCTCCGCGTCGATCTCGGCGAACACGGCGGAGCGGGCCTCGGGCTTGCGGATCCGGCGCGCGCCCTCGAGCCTGCGGCCGAGCCGGTGCGCGTCGCGCAGGGACAGCTCGGCCAGGCGGGGGGCGAGATCGCCGAGGGCGGGGGCAGGGTGCGTAGACATACGCGGTCCAGGATCTCACCTCGGCGAAATTCCTGGCGAACGGTTTTGGGCCGGGCGTGGGGCGGCTCAGGGGGTGCGCTGTGCCGGGGGCTCGGGGGAGGCGGCGGCGGTGTGCCCGGGGGAGGCGGCGGGTGTGCGCCCGGGCGCGGCGGCGGACTCGGGCGCTGGCTCCCGGCGGGGGCGGTTCTCGATGGCCATGGACCGGGCGGTGTTGGAGACGGCCTTGATGCCCAGATAGGCGGTGGTCATGCTGCTCACGGCGGTGAAGGCGGCGGTGAGCACGCCGACGATCACGGCCTTGTCGCCGTCGAGCCGCCAGACGCCGAAGACCGTCACGCCCGAGATCGCGAGGATGCTGACGACCACGGCGAGCAGCCCGTAACGGGCCCGTTCCTTCTCCAGCTCGGTGTCCCGGACAGCTCTGGACTCGTCCCGGCTCATGTCTTCCCCGCCCCGAAGAAACCTGCTTGATCGGCCGACCGGCCAGAACATAGCGGCGGCCGGGTGCTGGTGCCAAGCGGGCCCGTCCGGAGGCCCAGGAGCGACGAAAGCCCCCTCCGGTCGAGCCGGAGGGGGCCTTCATTCTTGTGGCTGGGGCCGGGGTCGAACCGGCGACCTATCGCTTTTCAGGCGATCGCTCGTACCAACTGAGCTACCCAGCCACGAGGTTTCCGGGGAAACCTCAGCGGTCCTGACGGGATTTGAACCCGCGGCCTCCACCTTGACAGGGTGGCGAGCACTCCAAACTGCTCCACAGGACCAAGCTGTTGCGTGCGACGCGTGAACAGTGTCGCACACGGTGTTGCGTGCCCCCAACGGGATTCGAACCCGTGCTACCGCCTTGAAAGGGCGGCGTCCTAGGCCGCTAGACGATGAGGGCTATCGGCCCGCCTGGGCGCTTCCTCAGCGCGTCGGGGACGTGAGAAGCATATGGGATGGCGGGAGGTATCGCCAAAACGGTTTACGGGGCCGTCCGCGAGGGGCCGGGAGAGGTGGGCGGGGTGGTTGAGGCGGAGGCGCCGGGAACCGTGGGTGACGGGGACGGGAGGGCGCCCGGGTGGTTCTCCTTCGGGAGGTGGCGGCTGACCTCGGCCGTGGTGAGCCCGAGGCCGCCCAGCCGGATCTCGTCCCAGGCCTGGAGGCGGCGGGTGTCCCGGTCCAGGTAGAGGACCGAGGCCTCGATGGGGTCCGGGTAGGTGCCCTCGATCGCGCGCAGTCCGCTGCCGCCCGTCGAGCCCTCGACGCGCAGGCGGGTGCCGTACTTCATGACCTCCGTCTGTTCGTGGTGCAGGTGGCCGGCCAGGACCAGGGGCACCTCGCCGTCCGTCAGCCGGGCCGCGGAGGGTTCGTGGGCGATCGCGACGTCGACGGGGGTGCCCGCGGCGCGCTGGTCGCGCAGGGCGGAGGCGAGGCGGGCGCCGGCCAGTTCCTCCGCGGCGCCGCCGCCGGGCGCGACCGAGCGGTCGGGGGTGAACTGCGGGTCCCCGATGCCCGCGAAGCGCAGGCCGGCGACCGTGAGCGCGCGGCCGTCGTCCAGGACGTGCGCGTTCTTCAGGTGTTCCAGGTAGCGCTGGGTGACGCGGCTGTCGTGGTTGCCCCTGACCCAGACGTAGGGGGCGCCCAGGTCCGCTATCGGGTCCAGGAAGCCGTTCTCGGCCGCGGTGCCGTGGTCCATGGTGTCGCCCGAGTCGACTATCACGTTGATGTCGTACTGCTTCACCAGCGAGGCGATGATCTTCCAGGCGGCCGGGTTGAGGTGGACGTCGGAGACGTGCAGGACCCGGATGGTGCTGGGGTCCGGTTCGTAGGCCGGGAGCGTGGAGGTGACGTCGTACAGCTTCGTCACGTTCGTCACCAGGCGGGCGAGTTCCTTCTGGTAGACGTCGAACTCGCTGACGATGCTGCGGGCGTTGCCGACCAGCGAGGGGGCGGAGGAGAGCAGGCCCGAGTACTTCGGCTCCAGCACGGAGTCCGGGTTCCAGGTGGCGAAGGCCGTCGCCCCCGAGGCGGCGAGCAGGGTGAGGGCCAGTCCGCCGGCTGCCAGGGCGCGGCGGGGCCGGCGGTAGACCGCGAGGCCGAGCGCGGTGGCCCCGGAGACGACCGCGACGCAGGACCGGACGGCGAGGTCGAGGGTGCCGTGTTCGACGTCCCGCGCGACCTCCTCCTGAAGGCCGGAGAGGCGTTCCGGGTGGTCGACCAGGACCTGTGCGCGGACCGGGTCCAGCTGGTCGACGTTGACGTCGAGCCGGACGGGGGCGACATGGCTGTCGAGTTCGAGGGCGCCCAGCGGCGAGACGTTTATCTTCGTGCCGCCGGTCACCGACGGGCGCAGGGTCATCGTGGTGTTCATCGGGCCGACCGGGACGCGCACGTTGCCCACGATGAGCAGGCCCAGCCAGGCGCCGAGCAGGACGACGGCCGTCAGGCCGAGCGCTCGGGCGTACGGGGACGGCTGCTGCACGAGTTCCTGGGCCAGGGGGCGGACACGCGGGGTGCGGCGGACGCGGCTGCCGAGGGCGCGGCAGCGGCGGGCCAGGGCGGTCGTGGGGACGGTTACGGCAGCGGGGACGCGGGCCATTGGTCCCGTATGCCCAAGGGGGCGGGCGGGTATGCGGTGCGGCACGGGCGGGCGGACGCGCCCGTGCCCGGCGGGTTCGGTGCCCCCGGCGCCTCCCCGGTGTGCCGTGCGGGGCCGTCGTCGGCTCTCCCGCGGGGCGCTCGTGCCGGACAATGGCCTTGTGCTGGAGATGACGCGCGAGGAGTTCGAGGAACTGGTCGCCGAGTCGTTGGACCGGATTCCCCCGGAGCTGACACGGCTGATGGACAACGTGGCGGTGTTCGTCGAGGACGAGCCGGACCCGTCCGACCCGGAGCTGCTCGGGCTCTACGAGGGGACCCCGCTGACCGATCGCGGGGAGTGGTACGCGGGGGTGTTGCCGGACCGGATCACGGTCTACCGGGGTCCCACGCTGCGGATGTGCGCGACCCGGGAGGACGTGATCGCGGAGACCGAGGTGACCGTGGTGCACGAGATCGCCCACCACTTCGGGATCGACGACGAGAGGCTGCACGCGCTGGGCTACGGGTGAGCCGTCCGGCGGGCGGGCGCCTTCGCGTGTCCTCCTGCGGGCGGCGGGAGTTGGACAGGGGGACTCCCCGAACTTCCCCGGGCTCTCGGGAGCGATCGAGCGGGGGAGACCCCAACCGGAGGTGGCTGCCCGTGCGCGCCCTGTACGTACCCGTCCGTCTGGCCGCCACGGTCATCGTCGCCGCGGCCGCCGCCGGCTGCATGAGTGTGGGTGACGACGCGGGCCGCCCCGAGCCCGCGCACTCGGCCGGGCACCGCGGCCACGGGGCACCGGACGGAGGGTCCGGGGGCGGCGGGGGCGCCGGGTTCCACGGGGGGACGGGGGCGAAGGGGGGCGGCCCGGACCGGCCCGGCGCGTCGCCGTCGGGGAAGGCGTCCGCGTCCGCGTCGGCGTCGGGCACGGCGAAGCCGTCCGGCGGGGCGAGCGGGAACGGGGACGGGAAGGGCCGGCCGGCCCGGCCCGGCCCGTCCGGCGGTGAGCCGAGTCCCACCCGCGCGACGTCCGATCCCACACCCCCGCCTCCGCCTCCGCCCCCGCCCTCGTCGCCGTCCCCCGAGCCGAGTACGGCGGAGCCCTCGTCGTCCGCGCACGAACAGGGCACCCAGATGCTGAACCGGATGCCGGCGCCGCGGGCCGGGCTGCCGGTCCGGCACGGCCGGTGGTGACACGGATCGCACGGCCGTTGGTGACGCGGACCGCACGGCCGGTGGTGACGCGGACGGTGCGGACCGGAAGGGATGAGGTCGGCGGGGGACGCGGGGACGCGAGGGACGAGAGAGGTGAGGGGGCCGGGGAATAGGTTCGGAGACGGCCGTGTTCCTCTTCCCGTACGCGCCTGACCTGGCTCTTCGGGGCCGGTTTGCCTTCAGGGGTGAGGGGTGCGTATGGTAGTAGATCGTTTGATCCCATTTGCCCGGCGCCAACGCAGAGAGCGCCGCGTGGCGCGTACTCTCCCTTGCCGTGGCCGGACCGCATAGAGGCGGTCGATTGCGACTTCACGGAGTTTGGGCGCGTGCCGAAGAACTCCGGAAGGTTCGCATTTCGCATGTCTGTTTCCAGTACTGATCACGTCGTCGTGCCCGAGAACAACGAGGGCGTCAACGTCGACACCATCGAGGGCGTCGAGACCACCGTCGAGACCACGGAAGCCGTCGAGGCCTCCGCCCCCGAGATCACCTTCGCCGACCTCGGTCTCCCCGAGGGCGTCGTCCGCAAGCTCGCCCAGAACGGTGTGACCAGCCCGTTCCCGATCCAGGCCGCGACCATCCCGGACGCCCTGGCCGGCAAGGACATCCTCGGCCGCGGCCGCACCGGCTCCGGCAAGACCCTCTCCTTCGGTCTGCCGACCCTGGCGCAGCTCGCCGGCGGCCACACCGAGAAGAAGAAGCCGCGCGCCGTCATCCTGACGCCGACCCGTGAGCTGGCCATGCAGGTCGCCGACGCGCTGCAGCCCTACGGCGACGTCCTCGGCCTGAAGATGAAGGTCGTCTGCGGCGGTACGTCGATGGGCAACCAGATCTACGCCCTGGAGCGCGGCGTCGACGTCCTCGTCGCCACCCCGGGCCGTCTGCGCGACATCATCAACCGCGGCGCCTGCTCCCTGGAGAACACCCAGATCGCCGTCCTCGACGAGGCCGACCAGATGTCGGACCTGGGCTTCCTGCCCGAGGTCACCGAGCTGCTCGACCAGATCCCGGCCGGCGGCCAGCGGATGCTGTTCTCCGCCACGATGGAGAACGAGATCTCCACGCTGGTCAAGCGCTACCTGAGCAACCCGGTCACGCACGAGGTCGACAGCGCCCAGGGCAACGTCACGACCATGTCGCACCACATCCTCATCGTGAAGCCCAAGGACAAGGCGCCGGTCACCGCGGCGATCGCCTCCCGCAAGGGCCGCACGATCATCTTCGTCCGCACCCAGCTGGGCGCCGACCGCATCGCCGAGCAGCTCCGCGACGCCGGTGTGAAGGCCGACGCGCTGCACGGCGGCATGACGCAGGGCGCCCGTACGCGGACGCTGGCCGACTTCAAGGACGGTTACGTCAACGCGCTCGTCGCGACCGACGTCGCCGCCCGCGGCATCCACGTCGACGGCATCGACCTGGTCCTGAACGTGGACCCGGCCGGTGACCACAAGGACTACCTGCACCGCTCCGGCCGCACCGCGCGCGCCGGCCGCTCCGGCACCGTCGTGTCGCTGTCGCTGCCGCACCAGCGCCGCCAGATCTTCCGGCTGATGGAGGACGCGGGCGTCGACGCCGCGCGTCACATCATCAACTCCGGTACGGCCTTCGAGCCCGAGGTCGCCGAGATCACCGGCGCCCGGTCGATGACCGAGGTCCAGGCGCAGTCGGCGGGCGACGCCGCCCAGCAGGCCGAGCGCGAGGTCACGCAGCTCACCAAGGAGCTGGAGCGCGCGCAGCGTCGTGCCGCCGAGCTGCGCGGTGAGGCCGACCGTCTGGTCGCCCGTGCCGCGCGCGAGCGGGGCGAGGACCCGGAGACCGCGGTCGCCGCGGCCGCCGAGGCCGTGGTCGAGCAGGCGGCGGCCGAGGCTCCCGCCGAGGCGCCGGCCGTCGAGTCCGAGCAGACCGCGGAGCGTCCGTCCTACGAGCAGCCGCGTCAGCGCCGTGACGAGCGGGGCAACTACGAGCGTCGTGACAACGACCGTGGTGGTTTCCGCCGTGACGACAACCGCGGGGGCGGCTTCAACCGCGACGACCGCGGTGGTTTCCGCCGGGACGACCGCCGGGACGGTGACCGTGGTGGCTTCCGCCGCGACAACGACCGCCGGGACGACCGTGGCGGCCGCTCCTTCGAGCGCCGTGACGACAACCGCGGGGGCGGCTTCAACCGCGACGACCGTGGCGGCCGTTCTTTCGAGCGTCGTGACAACGACCGTGGTGGCTTCCGCCGTGACGACAACCGCGGGGGCGGCTTCAACCGCGACGACCGCGGCGGCCGTTCCCCCGAGCGCCGGGACGGCGACCGTGGCGGTTTCCGCCGGGACGACCGCCGGGACGGTGACCGTGGTGGCTTCCGCCGCGACAACGACCGTGGCACCGGCGGCCGTTCGTTCGAGCGCCGTGACGACCGTGGCGGCCACCGGGGAAGCGACCGTCCCTTCAACCGCGACCGTCAGGGCGACCGTCCCTCGGGCGGCGGCTTCCGTACCGGCGGCCACGACCGTCCCTACGCCCGCCGGGACGACCACCGCGGCACCGGCACCGGCCCGGGCACCGGCGGCGGCTTCCGCCGCGACGAGAAGCCGCGCTGGAAGCGCAACGGCTGATCCGCCGGACCGATCCGGTGAACTGACGCCGGCGCACCACCAGGACTGAGAAGGGCCCGTACGACATCCCCGTCGTACGGGCCCTTCGGCGTCCCACGGGGACTTCGCGGTCGCCGCGGAGAGCGCGCCGTCGTACCCGGGATGGGTCCAGCGGGTGGCACTGGTGTACGACGACTGTACGACGACGAGGTGGACGCGATCCGGCCGTACGTCGACGGCCGACCGGCGGCAGGTGCCGCGTACTCCTACGCCGCGAAGACCGCCGGCCCCTTTCGGACCGGACGGGCCGCGACCGCCGACGGCCGGGGCGGGCACACGCGGGGCCGGGTCGGCGGGGTGCGCGCCCGCACCGGTGCGCCCGCACGGACCCGGGTCGCGCAACCGGCGGGACGGGGCCACGGAGGTCCGACGGGCCGGGGGCGGGGGCGTGGGGGCTTGTTCCGGCCCGGTCACGGTCGAGTTTCGGCCGTAGTGCGACGCATGTCGGGCTCCCGGCGAGGGAATCGCTGGGGGCATGACAAACGACGTCAAGGCGAGTGGGCCGTCGGACGAAGAGCGGCTTGCCCAGCTCGGCTACACGCAGGTTCTCGCCCGCCGCATGTCGGCGTTCTCCAACTACGCGGTCTCCTTCACGATCATCTCGGTGCTCTCGGGCTGTCTGACGCTGTATCTGTTCGGGATGAACACCGGCGGTCCCGCCGTGATCACCTGGGGCTGGGTCGCCGTCGGACTGATGACGCTGTTCGTCGGTCTGGCCATGGCCGAGATCTGTTCGGCCTATCCGACCTCCGCCGGGCTGTACTTCTGGGCGCACCGCCTGGCCCCCGAGCGTTCCGCGGCGGCCTGGGCGTGGTTCACGGGGTGGTTCAACGTCCTCGGGCAGGTCGCCGTGACCGCGGGCATCGACTTCGGCGCCGCGTCCTTCCTGGGCGCCTACCTGAACCTGCAGTTCGATTTCGAGGTCACCCCGGGCCGGACGATCCTGCTCTTCGCGGGCATCCTGGTCCTGCACGGGCTGCTCAACACCTTCGGGGTGCGGATCGTCGCCCTGCTGAACGACATCAGTGTGTGGTGGCACGTCCTGGGCGTCGGGGTGATCGTGGGCGCCCTCGCCTTCGTGCCGGACCACCACCAGTCCGCGTCCTTCGTCTTCACGCACTTCGTGAACAACACCGGCTGGGGCAGCGGTGTGTACGTCGTCCTCGTCGGGCTGCTGATGGCGCAGTACACGTTCACCGGATACGACGCCTCCGCCCACATGACGGAGGAGACGCACGACGCGTCGACGGCCGGTCCCAAGGGCATCGTGCAGTCCATCTGGACGTCGTGGGTGGCCGGTTTCGTCCTCCTGCTCGGCTTCACCTTCGCCATCCAGTCGTACGACAAGGAGCTGGGCTCGGCGACCGGCGCGCCGCCGGCCCAGATCCTGCTGGACGCGCTGGGGGCCACCGCGGGCAAGCTCCTGCTGCTGGTCGTGATCGGCGCGCAGCTGTTCTGCGGAATGGCGTCCGTGACCGCCAACAGCCGCATGATCTACGCCTTTTCGCGTGACGGGGCACTGCCGTTCTCCCGGGTCTGGCACACCGTGAGCCCGCGCACGCGCACCCCGGTCGCGGCGGTGTGGCTGGCGGCGCTGGGGGCGCTGGTGCTGGGGCTGCCCTACCTCATCAACGTGACCGCGTACGCGGCCGTGACGTCGATCGCCGTGATCGGGCTGTACATCGCCTACGTCATCCCGACGCTGCTGCGGCTGCGCAAGGGGGAGGCGTTCGAACGGGGGCCGTGGCATCTGGGCCGGTGGTCGCGGGCGATCGGCGTGGTCTCGGTCGCCTGGGTGGCCGTCATCACCGTGCTGTTCATGCTGCCGCAGGTCTCCCCGGTCACCTGGGAGACGTTCAACTACGCCCCGGTCGCCGTCCTCGTGGTCCTGGGGTCCGCCGCGGCCTGGTGGACGGCCTCGGCGCGCCACTGGTTCCTCAACCCCGACCACGCCCGTACCCGCGCCCGTGAGGCGGCGCGCAAGGGCGCGCCGGAGCCGGTCGATCCGTAGCCCCGCGCGTGCCCGGTCCCCGGCCGTGCGCACCTCGGCGCGGCCGGGAGGCCGATACCCGATCGGAGTCCGGGCCTCGTCCGGCTATGCTCGGGGATGCGTCGGCGCGTGAGGGATGCGGGCCGGTGTGTGGACCCTTAGCTCAATTGGCAGAGCAGTGGACTTTTAATCCATTGGTTGTGGGTTCGAGTCCCACAGGGTCTACCGACGAGCCCCGGGCCGGATACGTATCCGGCCCGGGGCTCCGGTGTGTTGGGGGTGGCGGGCTCAGCCCGCCGTGAGCTCCGGCAGCGGGAGCGTGTGCTGGGTCTGCAGGACCTTCGCGCGGAGGTAGCGCACGTTGTGGGCCGTGGTGAAGACGCCCGTCGGCACGCGGTGGGAGACCTCGATGCCGAGGTCGCGGAGCTGCTCGGCCTTGTCGGGGTTGTTGGAGAGCAGGTCCAGGGAACCGACGCCGAGGGCCCGCAGCATCTGGGCGGCCGCCGTGTAGTCGCGGTCGTCCTCGGGGAGGCCCAGGGCGGCGTTGGCGGCGTAGGTGTCGAGGCCCTGGTCCTGGAGGGCGTATGCGTCGAGCTTGTTGTAGAGGCCGATGCCGCGGCCCTCCTGACGCAGGTACAGGAGCACACCGCCCCGTTCCGCGATCCGTTCCACCGCCTCGCGCAGCTGGGGGCCGCAGTCGCAGCGGGCCGAGCCGAAGACGTCACCGGTCAGGCATTCGGAGTGCAGCCGCACCAGCGGGTCCTGGCCCACTTCGCCGAGTACGACGGCGAGGTGTTCCCGGCCGTCGGCCAGACCGTGGAAGGTGACCAGCTCCGCGTCGACCGAGTAGCCGTCGCCGAAACGCAGGGGCACGGCGACGCGGGTGCGCACCGTGGCGGTGGGGAAGTCGCGCATGTTGTCTCTCCGGTCCAGCGGGTCGGTGGCAGTGGTTTCCGGGAACTGTGCTTCATATTTGAAGCACATCCTCGGAAGCCGACCGTACCTGATGCTTTAAAGTTCAAGCAACACTTCGGGGAGGGATGAGCCGACCGCGGCTCGTCCGCCCCGCCCGCCCGCCTCGTCCGTGCGCCCTCAGGAGGAACGCCGGCGCCAGGGCAGATCTTCCCCCTGGGCCCCGGGTGTCTCCCCCTGGAGGCCGCGCGTGACGCTCGCGCAGATCTCCTCCAACTGCCCCACCTGCTCAGGGGTCAGCCGGTCGAAGAGCGCCGTGCGCACCTGCTCGACATGCCCGGGCGCCGCCCGCTCCAGGACCGTCATACCCTCGTCGGTGAGGACCGCGACCTGGCCGCGCCGGTCCGTGGGGCAGCCCTCGCGCCGCACCAGGCCGTCGTTGGCCAGCCGGGTCACGCCGTACGTCAGCCGGCTGCGGGTGATCTTCAGGACCTCGGCGAGCTCGGTCATCCGCAGCCGGCGCTCCGGAGCCTCGGACAACATGGCCAGGATGGAGTAGTAGAGGTGGGGCATGCCGGTCTCGGCCTGGAGCTGCCGGTCGATCGCGTCCTCCAGCAGCGAGGTGGCGGCGATGTACGAGCGCCAGGCGCGTTGCTCGGCGGGGGTGAGCCAGCGGGTCGTCATGCCACCAGTCTAGGTATTGTTCAAAAGTTGAACCACTTGTTCGTCCAGCAGTCCCCAGTTCCCCAGCCCGCACCGATCGCCCGGCGCGCGCAGACCCGGAGGCAGCGTCCCATGCCCCATCCCCATGTCCTGTTGTCCGCCGCCGTCTCCCTCGACGGCTTCCTGGACGACACCGGCCCCGAGCGGCTGCTGCTCTCGGGTCCGGCCGACTTCGACCGGGTCGACGAGGTGCGGGCGTCCTGCGACGCGATCCTGGTCGGCGCGGGCACCATCCGCTCGGACAACCCGCGGCTCCTCGTCAACTCCGCCGAGCGGCGCGCGGCCCGGGTCGCCGGGGGCCGCCCCGCCTACCCGTTGAAGGTCACCGTCAGCGGGTCGGGCGACCTCGACCCCGGCGCGCGCTTCTGGCACACCGGCGGCGAGAAGATCCTCTACACCACCGACAAGGGGGCCGAACGGGCCGCCGGGCTGCGCGGTCCGGACGTCGACGTGGTGGCGACGGGGGCCGAAGTCGACTGGCGCGCCGTGCTCGAACACCTCCATGACGTACGGGGGGTGCGCCGCCTCATGGTCGAGGGCGGCGGACGGGTGCACACCCAGCTGATGACCCAGGGGCTGGCCGACGAGCTGCAGCTCGCCGTCGCACCGCTCTTCGTGGGCCAGGCGGACGCGCCGCGGCTCTTCGGCCCCGGGGGATACCCGCCCGGCCGGATGCGGCTGGTGGAGACCCGGGCGGTGGGCGACGTCGTCCTCATCCGCTACGTCCCCACCGCGCCCGGCACCGGCGGCCTTGCCGCCGCCGCGGACCGGCACTGGCTGGGGGTGGCGTGCGAGCTGGCCGCGCTGTGCCCGCCGTCGCGGACCGCGTTCAGCGTGGGCGCGGTGGTGGTGGCCGCGGACGGCACCGAGCTGGCCCGCGGACACTCGCGGGAGGGGGACGACCCCGTCGCGCACGCCGAGGAGGCGGCCCTCGCCAAGATCCCCGCGGGGGATCCGCGGCTGGCCTCCGCCACGGTCTACAGCAGTCTGGAACCGTGCGCCCGCCGGGCCTCGCGGCCCGCGCCCTGCGCCCGGCTCATCCTCGACGCGGGGGTGCGCAGGGTGGTGACCGCCTGGCGGGAACCGGACACCTTCGTGACGGACGCGGACGGGAACGGGCTGCTGGCGGCCGCGGGGGCGGACGTCGTGGTGCTCCCGGAGTTCGAGGAGCGGGCCACGGCACCGAACCGGCACCTCCTCGGGGACGGCTGAGCGCCGGGCGCTGACCCCGGGGGCCGGGAGCGAGGGGCCCGTCTCCCGGAGGGCCTTCCGGCGCACCGGGCGACGGTCGTGGCTCGGGGAAAAGGCCTGGTCGTGGGACGTGCGTAAACGGGTGTGCTCGGGGGGTCGAACATGGCGTACACTGGTGTCAACGACGCGGGGTGGAGCAGCTCGGTAGCTCGCTGGGCTCATAACCCAGAGGTCGCAGGTTCAAATCCTGTCCCCGCTACTGAAGGCCAAGGGCCGGAACTCGGATTCACGAGTTCCGGCCTTTGGTGTTTCCGACTCTTGGTGTTTCCGGCCCTGGTGCTTTCGGTCGTTCATGTCTCCCTTCGGTGTTTCCGGCCCCGGCGTTGCCCGCCCCCCGGCGAGAGGGAACGGTCACTCTCACCCGTACGAGTGCCGGCGCCGGTGCCGTCGCTCGGTCGGTCCACACCGCTGGCCCCCTCCCCCCGCTCCGTGAAACCTGTACGGGTGGGGCAGCGAGGAGGTGCGTGGCGGGCCGAAAGGCCCGACGGCCGGCCGGACCGGCGGCCACCCGGCGGCCCCGTGCCCGGTCCGGGACCGGACGGCGAGCCGTCGCGGGTGCGGGCCGGCACGGACCCGGGCCGGATCTCCCACACCTGGACCCTGGTACGGGCACTGCCGGTACTGCTCGTCGTCAGCGCGGTGGCCTACGACCTCGCGACGCCGCCCGACTTCACCGCCGCCCCGCTCTTCACGGCCGCCCCGCTCGTCGCCGCGCCGCTGTTCTCGCTGCGTGGCACCTTCCTCACGGGGCTCCTGACGCTGGCCGCGCTGCTCGCGCTCCGCCTCAGGCTCGGTCTGCGGATGGGGATCGGCTCGGTCACCGAGGTCGTCACGGTGGCGACCGTCGTCGTCATCGCGCTCCTCATCAACGTCCTCGTCCGCCGCTCGGACGAACGGCTCGCCTCGGCCCGCCAGATCGCCGAGGCCGCGCAGCGCGCCGTGCTGCCCGAACCCGAGGCACGGATCGGCGGCCTGGAGGTGGCGGCGCGCTACGAGGCGGCCCAGGAGGGCGCGTCCATCGGCGGCGACCTGTACGCGGTGCAGGACACGCCGCACGGCGTACGGCTGGTGGTGGGCGACGTCCGCGGCAAGGGCATGGGCGCGGTGGCCGCCGTCGCGGTGCTCATCGGGGCGTTCCGTGAGGCGGCCGAACAGGAGGCGACGGTGGAGGCGGTCGCACGGCGGCTGGAACGCGCGCTGGCGCGCGAGGGCGCCCGGCGCGGCGGCCTGGACGCCTTCGAGGGCTTCACCACGGCCGTGCTCGCGGAGATCCCGCACGACGGCGAATCGGTACGGATCGTCCACCGGGGGCATCCGCCGCCGCTGCTCCTGCACGAGGACGGCACGTTGGCCGTCCTCGCCGTCGAGAACCCCGCGCTGCCGCTCGGGATGGGCGACCTGGACGCCCGGCCCGACCGCGCCGGGACGGTGGACTTCCCGGCCGGGTCCACGCTCCTTTTCCACACCGACGGTCTGTCCGAGGCCCGCGACCGCCACGGCCGCTTCTACGAGCCTGCCGAACGGCTCGCGGGGCGGACGTTCCGTGATCCGGAGGCTCTGCTGACCGCGCTCGCGACGAGTGTCCGCCGGTACACCGGGGGCGCCCTGGCCGACGACATGGCGCTGCTCGCGGTCCGGCGCCCCCGGGAGACGCCGGGGCTCCTCGAACACGGTGACGAGGAGTAGCCGGACGGTGTCCCTCCGCGTAACGACTGACACACCGTCAGAACGGATGGCGAAAACCCGCTGGGGCCAACTCGCCCGCTTTCCCCCGGTCATGCCCCGTAAGTCCTGGCCAAGAGTGCGCAATGATCCGAACGAACGGCTTGGAATCCGGTACCCGAGTCTATTAACGTTCGATAACGCAGCGCGGTCGTTTCAGCCGTCACAAGAGATGGCTCCGTGCGCACGCGCCGAATCCCGCGAGGGAACCGGGGAACCACCAACTTGGGGTGAATCGAGCGTCTTTCACGGTGGAGACACCGTGGATTGACGCGCGTAGGAGACCTTCCTGCTCCGAACCCGTCAGCTAACCCGGTAGGCGAGAAGGAAGGAAAGGAGCGCGCCCACGTGGCGTCCAACCCGCCTGCCCGGCCCACCTCGTTCGCGCCGAACGAAACCCAGACGTTCGGCTACGCCCGCGGCGACGACGAGGGGCCCTGGGAGGAGTGGAATCCCACCGCGGATTCCGTCCGTCCCGTCCGCGGCCGGCACCGCGTCTCCAAGCAGCGCGGGGGCGGACTCGCCCGCAGCTCCACCGTTCTCGGCGTCGGTGTGCTGGCCGCCGTCGGCGCGGGTGGCATCGCCACCGCCGCGCCCGGCAAGCCGCCCGTGTCGATCTCGCTGCCCGACCTCTCCTCGGTCACCGAGTCGGCCAAGGCCCTGATATCCGACGGCGGTTCCAGCACGCCGAAGGGCTCCTCCACCCCGCTCACCGGCGCCGGACTGACCAGCGCCGACGCCGCGCAGGGCAACGCGGACGCCGGCGAGGCGCTGCGTGCCCGCATCATCGAGCAGGCCGAGTCCCAGCAGGACCAGGTCGACAGCGCGGCCCAGGCCGCCGCCGAGGACGCCGCCGCGAAGAAGGCGGTCGCGCTGGCCGCCGAGCAGCAGGACGAGGCCAAGGCCAAGGAAGCCGCCGCGAAGAAGAAGGCGGACGCGGAGGCCAAGCAGAAGGCCGAGGCCGCCCGCCTCGCGAAGCTCGCCAAGAGCTTCTCGCTGCCGACCTCCTCGTACACCCTGACCTCCCGCTTCGGCGACGCCGGTTCCATGTGGTCCTCCGGCTACCACACCGGTCTCGACTTCGCCGCGCCCACGGGCACGCTGATCAAGGCGGTCCACAGCGGCACCGTCACCGAGGCGGGCTGGGCCGGCGCGTACGGCTACCGGACGATCCTCACCCTCGACGACGGTACGGAGCTGTGGTTCTGCCACCAGTCCTCCATCAGCGTCAGCGTCGGCCAGAAGGTGGCCACGGGTGATGTCATCGGACGGGTCGGCGCCACCGGCAACGTGACCGGGCCGCACCTCCACCTGGAGGTCCACCCCGGCGGCGGCGACGCGATCGACCCGATGGCCTGGCTGCACAGCAAGGGCATCAACCCCTGACCCCGTGCCCGCCGAGAACACGGCGGGTGCGGAATGCGGCCGTCCGGTACGGCTGTTGAAATGGGGTATGACTCCTCTCCGCACGCTCGGATCCTCCGACATCGAGGTCTTCCCGCTCGCCCTCGGCGGCAACGTCTTCGGCTGGACCGCCGACGAGACACAGTCCTTCGCCGTCCTCGACGCCTACACGGCCGGGGGTGGCAACTTCGTCGACACCGCCGACAGCTACTCGGCCTGGGCCCCCGGCAACCAGGGCGGCGAGTCCGAGACGATCATCGGCAAGTGGTTCGCGGCGCGGGGCAACCGCTCCGATGTCGTGCTCGCCACCAAGGTCGGCGCCCATCCCCAGTACAAGGGGCTCGCCCCGGACACCATCAGGGCGGCGGCCGACGCGTCACTGCGCCGGCTCGGCACGGACTACATCGACCTCTACTACACCCACTTCGACGACACGTCGGTCCCGGTCGAGGAGATCATCGGCACCCTCGACGAACTGGTCCGGGCGGGCAAGGTCCGGGCGATCGGCGCCTCCAACCTCTCCGCCGAGCGGCTCGCGGAGTCCCTGGAGTTCTCCGACCGCGAGGGCCTCGCGCGCTACACCGCGCTCCAGCCCCACTACAACCTCGTCTCGCGCGACACCTACGAGGGCCCGCTCCAGGAGGTCGCCTCCCGGACCGGACTGGCCGCCGTCCCGTACTTCGCCCTCGCCGCGGGCTTCCTCACCGGCAAGTACCGTCCCGGCACGTCCGTCGACTCGGCACGGGCCGAGGGCGCGGGCAAGCACCTGGAGACGGAGCGGGGCCCGCGGGTCCTCGACGCCCTCGACGAGGTCGCCCGGGCCCATGACGTGCCGGTCGCCACCGTCGCCCTCGCCTGGCTCGCCGCCCGGCCCACGGTCGCGGCCCCGATCGCCTCCGCACGGACGGTGGAACAGCTTCCGGCGCTGCTCGCCGTCGCGGACCTGACGCTGAAGGACGACGAACTGGCACGGCTGACGGAGGCGTCGGCCTGAGCGGCGCGGGGGCCGGACGGCCGTCCGGCCCCCGCACCACTCAGGGCCGGTAGGGGTCGTACGCGGGGCGGGGCGCCGCCGGGTCCGGGCCCGGGTACGACCGGCCGTCCCGGGCGGACGGCTGCGCCGGCACGTACCCGTAGCCGTAGCCGCCCTGGCCATGGCCGTACGGAGGCCACGGCGGCGGCACCGCCGGTGCGGTCGCCCGAGCCGCGTACGCGAGGGAGGGACGGGCGACCTCACGGCGCCGCCACAACTCCTGGAGCAGCTCCCGCTCCCGTACGACGAAGTCCGCGCCGGCGCGGCCGCGGCGCCCCCGATGCCGCAGGAACGCCAGCGAGGTCGCGCACGCCTCGTACCGCGCGACCGACCGCGCCGCCGCCCTGCCGAAGTGGTGGGCCGCGTACTGACGGGCGATCCGGCGCGCCCGCATCGAACCGAGCACGAACGGCTCGGGCGGCGTCAGCCACCCGGCGGCCGCGTACGCGGGGAGTTCGGCGCGGACGGTCCGCAGTTCGCGCTGGCGCGTCCAGATGACGAGGAAGGTGAGCAGGCCGAACGCCGGCACCATGAACGTGCCGTACACCGCGAAGAACCCGTACTCCCCGAAGCTCGACGAGCCGTTCCACATCGCGTGCATGCCCATCGCGAGCAGCAGTCCGGCCAGGGGCAGCAGGACACGGCGCAGCCGCCGGCGCTCGGCGGACAGTGCCGCGACGCCGAAGCCGATGCCGGTGAACACGGTGAACAGGGGGTGCGCGAAGGGCGCCATCACGACCCGGACGAAGAAGGTCGCGGCGGTGACGGAGGACAGTCCGCGCTCGCCGCTGAGCTGGTCCGTGCCGAAGGCGTTGCCGAGGTAGAGGATGTTCTCGGTGAAGGCGAAGCCGGTCGCGGTGACCCCGGCGACGACCACGCCGTCGACGATCCCGGTGAAGTCCCGTCTGCGGAAGAGGAAGACCAGCAGCACGGCGGTGGCCTTCGCGGACTCCTCGACGATCGGCGCGATGACCGTCGCACCGAGCGTGTCCGCGCTCGACGGGTCGGCGGTGGCGGTCGCTATCCACCGGGTCGCGAAGCTGTTGGCGACGATCGCGATCAGGGCCGCCGCGCACGCCCCCCAGGCGAACGCGAAGATCAGGTTCCGCCAGGGGCCCGGCTCGACCCGGTCCAGCCAGCGGAACGCGGTGAGCAGGAGCGGGACGGGCAGCACGGCGAGGCCAAGACCCACCAGGAAGCCCTCCGTGCCGGTCTGCCGGCGCACCAGGGCCAGGATGACGAGACCGGAGAGCGCGAGCAGCGTGGTCGGCGCGCCGTAGCGCACCCAGGGCCGCTGCCACCAGTGCGGGTGCCGGGGCGCACCGGCGGCCTGCTCGCGGCCCGGCGGGCCGGGGTGCGCGGGGTACGCGGGAAAGCTGGCCACGGCATTGACCCTAACGAGGCAGGGGCGGCGCCCACGACGGTGCCGGAGGCGGTCCGCGGGGGTGTCAGTCGCGCGGAGTGTGCTGCTGCCGGTGCTGTACGCGCCGGAAGAGCAGGTCGTTCACCACATGACCCTTCTCCAGCCCCTGGCCCTCGAAACGGGTCAGCGGGCGGAAGGCCGGACGGGGCGCGAAACCGCCGTCCGGCGCGGTGTTCTCGAACGCGGGGTGCGCGGTCAGCACCTCCAGCATCTGTTCGGCGTACGGCTCCCAGTCGGTCGCGCAGTGCACCAGGGCGCCCGGCGCGAGGCGGGTCGCGGCGAGGTCCAGGAACTCCGGCTGGATCAGCCGGCGCTTGTGGTGGCGCTTCTTGGGCCACGGGTCGGGGAAGTACACGCGCAGCCCGCTCAGCGAGTCCGGCGGGAGCATCTCGCGGAGCAGGATGATCGCGTCGCCGTTGCCGACCCGGATGTTGGACAGTCCGTTCTGGTCCGCCAGGTTGAGCAGGTTGCCCTGGCCCGGGGTGTGCACGTCGACGGCCAGGATGCCCGTCCCCGGGTCCTCCGTGGCCATCCGTGCCGTGGCCTCCCCCATGCCGAACCCGATCTCCAGGACGACGGGAAGGCCGGCGCCGAACAGCTCGGCCAGGTCGATGACCCGCTGCCCGTCGATGTCGAGCCCCCACTTGGGCCACAGCCGCTGCAGCGCGTCCGCCTGCCCGGTCGTCACCCGGCTCCGGCGCGGCTGGAAGCTCCGGATCCGCCGCTCGAAGTGCGACCCGGCGGGATCGGCCTTCGGCCCGTCGGGGAACCGGGGCTCCCCCTTGGCACGGGGGCGCTCCCGCGGGGTGTCGCGGGTGGGCTGGGGTTCTTCGGGGGAGCTGCTCAGGAACTCAGACACAATGCGACGATTTTACGACCAGGACTCGTGGGTGCCGTCCGCTGCCGGGTGGGGGCTGCCGCCCCCAGGCCCCCGCATCGCCCGAAGGGCGTCCTCAAACGCCGGACGGGCTGAGTGTGTCCGCCTGCGCTCAAAGGCCGACGCCCGGGCATCTCCAGCCCGTCCGGCGCTTGAGGACGAGGCCGTTCAGGCCGAAGCGGGGGTTCAGGGGGCGCAGCGCCCCTGGCGGGGTCCGGGGCGGAGCCCCGGGGGTCGGGTCGGGCGGCGAGGGGACTCAGGTCGAGGCCAGCGCGGCGAGTGCCCGGCGCGCCACCTCCCTGCCGATCGGCAGCGCCGCCGTCGCGGCGGGCGACGGCGCGTTCAGCACGTGCACCGTCCGCACCCCCTCCTCGATCAGGAAGTCGTCCACCAGCGTCCCGTCCCGCAGCACCGCCTGCGCCCGCACCCCCGCCGCCGCCGGCAGCAGATCGTCCACCGTCACCGCGGGCAGCAACCGCTGCACGGCCCTGGTGAACGCCGTCCTGGACACCGACCGCCGCAGCTCCCCCGCCCCGTACCACCAGTGCCGCCGCGCCATCCGCCACGACCCGGGCCAGGCCAGGGTCGTGCCCACCTCCCGGGGCCGGATCACCCCCCACCCGTACCCCTCCCGGGCGAGCGCGGGCACCGCGTTGGGCCCGATGTGGACGTCCCCGTCGATCCCCCGGGTGAGATGCACCCCGAGGAACGGGAAGGCGGGGTCCGGCACGGGATAGACGAGCCCCCGCACCAGCTCGGGCCGCGCCAACGAGTAGTACTCGCCGCGGAACGGCACGATCCGCATGCCGGGCTCGTCCCCCGCGAGCCGCGCGATCTCGTCGCACCGCAGTCCCGCGCAGTTGACCAGCACCCGGGCGCGGACGATCGTGCCGTCGCCCGTCAGGACGGCGACTCCGAGGGCGTCCCGCCGGTCGATGCGGACGACCTCGGCGCCGTACCGGATCTCCGCGCCGGAGGACTCCGCGAGCTGCCGGGCGACCGCCACGTAGTCGCACGTCCCCGTCGTGCCGACGTGGATGGCGGCGAGGCCGCGCACCTCCGGTTCGTACTCCGAAATCTGGCCGGGGCCCAGCTCCCGCACCGGGATGCCGTTCTCCCGGCCCCGCTGCACGAGGGTGTGCAGGCGGGGCAGCTCGGACTTCTCCGTGGCGACGATCAGCTTGCCGGTGACGGCGTGCGCGATGCCGTACTCCGCGCAGAACTTGACCATCTCGGCGGCGCCGCGCACCGCGTACCGCGCCTTCAGGGAGCCCGGCCGGTAGTAGATCCCGCTGTGGATCACCCCGCTGTTGCGTCCCGTCTGATGCCGGGCCGGGCCGGGTTCCTTCTCCAGCACGGTCACCCGTGTGCCCGGCGCGGCGCGCGTGATCGCGTAGGCCGTCGACAAGCCCACGATCCCGCCGCCGATCACCAGCACATCGCAGTCGTGGACGATCCGCACCTGCTCCACCTCCCGGCTCCGATAGTGCACTGCGCCACTGACAATGCCCTCAAACCCGGAAAGCGCCGCGAAGATCGGACAGACGGACGAGTGGGCGTCGCGCGGGCGGGGAACGGGCGGGCCCGTGTCCCGCGGGGGCCCGTCCCGTCCCCGCGCACCGGGGCGGTTCCGGTTACGCGGGAGCCATCAGCAGCGGTCGCGCGCGCTCGCGGAGTTCCGCCACGCGCGGTTCGTCGCCGTACGGCTCCAGCCGGTGCAGCAGGTCCTTCACGTACTCGGTCGTGCGCGCCGAGGAGATGCGCCCGGCGACCTCCACCGCCCGTACGCCCTGTTCGCACGCCGCGTCCAGGTTGCCCGACTCGAGCTCGGCGACCGCCGACACCACCAGGCGCAGACCGTGGGAGCGGACGAACTCCTCGGTCGGCTTCGACAGCGCCTGCTCGGTGAAGCGGCGGACCTGGCGGGGCGCCTTGAGGTCGCGGTAGCACTCCGCCGCGTCGGCGGCGAACCGGTCGTACGAGTAGAAGCCCAGCCAGGAGGGATCGTTGTCGCCGTCCCGGGCGCGCTCCAGCCAGCCCTCGGCCGCCCGCAGGGCGCCGCCGGCCGCGTGGGCGTCCCCGGCGCGCGCGTGGGCGCGGGCCTCGACGAGCCGGAAGAAACTCATCGTGCGGGCCGTGGCGAGGCCGCGGTTGCGCTCCAGGGCGGCCTGGGCGAGGTCGACGCCCTCGTCGCCGAAGCCCCGGTAGGTCGCCTGGAGGGACATGGAGGCGAGCACATAGCCCCCGAGGGGGACGTCCGCCGCCGCCCTGGCGAGCCGCAGCGCCTGGATGTAGTAGCGCTGCGCCGCCTCCTGCTGGCCGGTGTCGAAGGCCATCCAGCCCGCGAGCCGGGTGAGTTCGGCGGACGCCCCGAAGAGGGCCCTTCCGACCTCGTCGGAGTACGAGCCGAGCAGCAGTGGAGCCGCCTCGACCCGCAGGCACTCCGGCACCATCGACGAACGCCAGTCGCCGCCTCCGTACTTGGAGTCCCAGCGTCTGGCGTCCTCGGCGGCCTCGCGGAGCTTCTGCACGTCGCTGTGGCCGACTTTCAGTGCCGCCGCGGAGCCCTCGGCAGGGTTCGCGTCCCGCGCCACCGAACTGTCGGCCGGGGTTATCAGCCAGCGTGAGGCGGGGGTCGCGTAGGCGCTGACGGCGAAGGAACCCGCCAGCGACTGCCAGATGCCGCCGCTGCCGGCCCGGCGGCCGGCGAGGTCGAGACGGTACAGATCGGTGGCCGAACGCACCGCCTGCCCGACGTCCCGGGGGAAGGCGAGGCCCACTTCCGGGGCGGGATCCGCGTCCGCCAGGCCGATCTCGTGGAGCGGCACCGGGCGGCCGAGCTTCTGTCCGATGGCGGCCGCGATGAGATGGGGCGCCGCCCCTTGGGGCACCATCCCCTTCGACACCCAGCGCGCCACGGACGTCTTGTCGTAGCGAAGAGTCAACCCGCGTTGAGCGCCAAGATCGTTGACGCGCCGCGCGAGTCCTGCGTTGCTGATTCCCGCGAGGGCGAGAACGGCGCCGAGTTTTTCGTTCGGCCCGCGTTGCTCCCTGGACATGCGCCACCCCTCGACACAGACGGCTGCCGCGCTGGCATAACCATGCGGCATTCGTAAACCCAGCGTAGTTCGCCGCATCCCATGCGTTAAGGGGCGTTGTTCCGGATGGCGGGATTGTGGTCCGTACGGAAGTACGGACGGTTGCGGCGTGCTCCTGGCGTGTGGCCGTGCGCCCGCCCGTGCGCTCTTCTCCGGCTATCGGGAGAGCGCTTCCATGGAGGGTGCGTGGGTCGGCCCGCTGTACTGGATCCAGTGGGCTGGGGGACACCGCCGCCTCCATCCCCGCGGGCGGCGGACCGGTCCGGGAGGCGAACTCCGCCTCCCGGACCGTGCGTCGGCCGAGCGGTGCGCAGGGCCTGTACGGAGCGTGTCCACGACTGTCCGCCCGTGGCCGATTTGGCCGAAAATCGACGGTGCCTCGCGTGGGTGATTACCGCTCCTACCACGCGACTTGAGGGCGCGCAGGGTGTCTCGGGGGAGCGTATCGGGGGCGCATTCGCGTCGCAGATCCACCCCCGTCCTCGGTGCACCGTCCCCCCGTCTCCCCCGAACGCCGCCTGTCCCGGCGGGCGTTCGCAGTTGTTCCGGATCGGCTTTGCAGTCGCCCCCCAGCGGCGCGCAGGCGTTCGCGGGGGCGCATTCCAGGGGGCGCGAGCCGTCGCAGGAAGCCTCCCGCGCGCACTCTTCGTGGCAGCATGGTGCCGAGTTCGTACGGTGCACTGGTTGTCCACAGTCCGTGGAGGCGTCGATGCGGTGGTTGGTGGGGTGGAGCAGTACCGCCGCCAGGGCGCCCGAGATCGGTTCGGCGGGCGCCACCGGAAGCGACGGCGAGACCGTGCACCCGGTGGGCTCCCAACTCCTGTGGGGCGACCCCGATCCGCTCTGGGCGGTCGGTGACTGGCGCCCCGACGAGGTCCGCGTCGTGAAGGCCGACGAGCAGAACCGGATCGCGGTCCTCGGCATCTGCGGCGCGAGCGACGAGGAGCTCAGGGTCGGCCTCTTCGCGGCGCGCGGCGGCGCACTGCGGCATCTCACCGCGTGGTCCGGCAGTTACACCGCCGTCGTCCAGGTCGGCCGCCGCGTCACCGTCGCGGGCGATCTCGCGGGCGTCCGGCCCGTCTTCTACACCCCCTGGGCCGACGGCACGGCGTACGCGACCGCCGCGCTCCCCCTCGCCGACCTCATCGAGGCCAACCTCGACTTCGGACACCTGGCGGCCGTGCTCGCGGCCCCGGACGTCCCGGCCGCCGTCCACGACTCCACCCCCTACGAGGGCGTGCGGCGCATCCCGCCGGGCCACGCACTGATCCTGCGTACCGGTGCGCGGGAGATCGCCGGCTACGAACCCGTCGCCTCGCTCGCCGTCGCTGCGCCCTCCGCCGACCCCGAGCGCGCGGTGGACGGCGTCCGCGACGCGCTGGTCGAGGCGGTGCGCGCGCGGCTCGCGGCGCCCCGGCACGTGCCCGGCACCGACATCGACCCCGGGCCCGTGCCCGGGATGGGCCCGGCGGAACGGCGCGCGGCGCGGGGCATGCCGGTGCCCGGGATCGGGGCCGACCTCTCGGGCGGACCGGCCTCGGGGACGCTGGCCCTGCTCGCCGCGGGGCTCCCCGGTGCGCCCGGGACCGTACTGGGGCATGGCACGGGAGCCGGCGAACGGCTGCTCGCGGTCACGTTCAACGACCTCACGGCGCGCGGGCGGGAGGCCGAACTGGAGCGGGCCGGGACGCTGGCCGCCAACCCGCGGCTGCACCACGTGGTCGTCGCCGGGACCGAGGAGACCCTCCCCTACGCCGACCTGGACGGACCGCTGACCGACGAGCCCGGACCCTCGCTGGTGACCGCGGCGCGGCACCGGGCGCGGCTCGCCGCCGGCAGCGCGGACCACTTCACGGGGTACGGGGCCCGGCAGGTGCTCGACGCCCATCCGGCGCGACTGGCCGACCTGCTGATGGACCGCAAGAGACGTCATCTGGTGCGGCCCGTCGCCGCGCTGGCCAAGGCCGACGGCTCGGTCATGGTTCCCGCGCGCGTGTACGGCGCGGCACGCAAGCTGGCCCGCACGCCGTACCGGACCGGTGTCGACGTCCTCGCCGACCGGCTGCTGCACCGGCGGTTCGAGGAACCCGGCGGAGCGGTCGGGGCGTCGCTCGCCGCGCTCACCTGGGCCAGGCCCGGTCCCGCGGCGCGTTGGCTGACCGGTGAGGCGTTGGCTGAAGTATCGGTTCGCCTGCAGGGAATCACAGGTCGGCCGGGGGTCGGGCCCGGACAGCGGCCCGGTGACTTCCGGGCCCGTGCGGCGCTCGCCCGGCATGCCGGGGATCTCCGTGTCCTGGAGCAGGCCGCCGAGATCCGGTTCCAGCGGCTGCACATGCCGTTCCTCGACAACCAGGTGGTCCGCGCCTGCCGTGTCCTTCCGGAGGCGCTGCGGGTGCAGCCGGGGGCGCGGGCGGAGATCCTGCGTTCGGTGCTGGAGGGGGCCGGGGTCGCCGAACTGCCGCCCGGGTGGGGGGCGCCGTCGCACGCGTCCTCGGCGGCGGCCGCGCGGACGGGGCTGCGGGTGGCCGCGGACTCCCTGATCGCGCTCTTCGACACGCCGTTGCTCGCGCAGGCGGGGCTGGTGGAGGCGCGGGTCGTCCGCAAGGCCCTGCGGGCGGCCGCGGCGGGGGAGCCGCTGCCGCTGGACGGGCTCGCGGACCTGGTCGCCCTGGAGCTGTGGCTGCGACGGCTGCTGGCCCGCCGGGGGACGTGCTGGACGGGGACGCCCGCCCGGCAGCGGGCGGTACCCGCGGGGATCGTTCCGCAGGGGCGGGCGTTGGGGGCGGGGGCCGGGGGGCGGGGGTAGGCCGCCGGGTCGACGTCCGCGGGTGGTGCGGGCGGCGGTGGTGGGTCGGGGCCGCGCCGGTGTACCGAGGCCGTCGCCGCTGGATCAGACGTGGACCGGGCATGCGAGCCGCTGCTCGACCCGGACGTAAGCGACGGCCTCGGCACACCGGCACGGCCCCTTCCGAGCGTCGCCGGGTCCGGGTCCGGGTCCGGGTGCGGATCGGTGGCGGGGCAGGCGCGTATCTTCAGCCCGTCCGGCGTTTGAGGACGAGCCCTTCGGGCGATGGGGGGCCAGGGGGCGCAGCGCCCCCTGGTGGGGGTCTGGGGGCGGAGCCCCCAGGTACAGATGGGACGGGTAGGGGCGGCGGGGGCGAGGGACGGGTTTCGGCGGCAGCGACGGGCGCGACGCCCGGTCGGAGGGGAAACCCTCGGCCCCACTCACCCGCGCCGGTGAGAATGGGTACGTGCGGTACAGAATCCTGGGAGTCGCCCAGGCGGAGGACGAGCGGGGAACCCCGACCACGGTCGGCGGCCCCCGCGTCCGCGCGCTCCTCACCGCCCTGGCCCGCCGCCCCGACCGCACCACCTCCCCGGAAACCCTGATCGACGAGGTGTGGGCCGACGACCCCCCGCTGGACGCACCGGCCGCCCTGCAGGCCCTGGTCGGCCGTCTGCGCCGCGCCCTCGGCAGGGACGCCGTCGTCTCGGAGCCCGGCGGCTACCGTCTGCGCGCCACCAGCGACGACATCGACCTGTTCGTCTTCGAGCGACTGGTGCGCGAAGGCACCGCGGCCCTCGGACACGGCGACGCCCCCACCGCCGCCCGCAGCCTCCGCGAGGCCCTCGCCCTGTGGCGCGGCCCCGCCCTCGCGGACCTCCCCGACCGCGGCGCCGCCACCCGCGTCGAGGCACTCCGCCTGGAGGCGACGCGCACCCGCATCGAGGCGGACCTGCGACTCGGCCGCGCCCCCGACCTCGTACCCGAACTGCGGGAGCTGACGGCCGACCACCCGTACGACGAGGCCCTGCGCGCGCTGCTTCTCCGGGCCCTGCGCGACGCGGGCCGCGGCGCGGACGCGCTGGCCGCGTACGAGGAGGTGCGCCGCGCCCTGCTGGACGGCCTGGGTACCGATCCGGGTCCGGAACTGCGTTCCCTGCACGCGGAGCTGCTCGGCCGGGAGAGCGGGCCGACGCCGATACCCGTCCGGCCCGGGCGGAACAGCAACATCCGCCCGCGGCTGAACTCCTTCGTCGGGAGGGAGACCGATCTGGAGGCCATCCGCTCCGATCTGCGGGGGGCCCGCCTGGTCACGCTGACCGGGCCGGGCGGTTCGGGGAAGACCCGCCTCGCCGAGGAGGCCGCCACCGGGCTTCCGCAGGCGTGGCTGGTCGAACTGGCCCCGCTCGACCGGCCGGAGGCGGTCCCCGGCGCCGTGGTCAGCGCCCTTGGCCTGCGCGAGACCGCGCTGATGAGCAACGAGACGGTCACCGGCCAGGACGACCCGGTCGCCCTGCTCGTCGAGTACTGCGCCGCCCGCCCCCTGCTCCTCGTCCTCGACAACTGCGAACACGTCATCGGCGCCGCGGCCGACCTCGCCGAGACCCTCCTCACCCATTGCCCCGGGCTCACGATCCTCGCCACCAGCCGTGAACCCCTGGGCGTGCCCGGCGAGTCGGTGCGCCCGGTCGAGCCGCTCCCGCCCGATCCCGCACGGCGTCTGTTCACCCAGCGCGCGGCCGCCGTGCGTCCCGGTGCCGACGTGGCGCTGGGCGATCCGGACGCGGTGGACGAGATCTGCCGGCGGCTCGACGGCCTGCCCCTGGCCATCGAACTGGCCGCCGCCCGACTGCGGTTGCTCACCCCGCGGCAGATCGCCGACCGCCTCGACGACCGCTTCCGGCTGCTCACCTCCGGGAGCCGCACCGTGCTGCCCCGCCAGCAGACCCTGCGCGCCGTCGTCGACTGGTCCTGGGACCTGCTCGACGAGGCGGAGCGGACCGTGCTCCGCGAGGCGTCGGTCTTCGCCGGCGGCTGGGACCTCGCCGCCGCCGAGGCCGTCTGCACCGGTCCCGCCGCCCACCTCGTCGGCGCCCTCGTCGACAAGTCCCTCGTCGTCGCGACCCCGTACGACCCGGACGACGACAGGAGCGGCGCCGCCGGGACGCGTGGCGGCGGAGGCATGCGGTACCGGATGCTGGAGACCATCCACGAGTACGCCGCCGAGCGTGCCGCCGAGGTTCCGGATCTGCGCGCCGAGGCCGAGCGCCGCCACCGCGTGTGGGCACGCGGGCTCGCCGAGCGGGCCGAGCCGCTGCTGCGTTCCGCCGCCCAACTGCCCTGGATCCGCCGTCTGGAGACCGAACTCGACAACATCCGGGCGGCCCTGCACCGCGCACTCGTCGCAGGTGCCGAGGAGGAGGCGGGCTCGCTCGTCCTGGCCATGGGCTGGTTCTGGTGGCTGCGCAACTTCCGTGACGAGGGCACGGACTGGACGGACCGCGTCCTGCGCCTGGGAGCGGCGCTGGACGCGACCGGATCCGCGCCCGGCGCGCACGGAGGCGCCGGGCTCGCCGGGCTCGAACGCTTCGACCCGCTGGACGCCTTCCTCGACGCGCCGGGCAGGGAGGAGTCCCACCCGCTGCACCGTCTGCGGATGCGGGTGCGGATGCTGCACCTGTTCATGCGGGTGGAGACCGAGCAGCTGGGCGAGGAGACGAACCCCCGCCTGAGGGAGTACGTCGAGCGAGTGCGGGACGCCTTCGAGAAGGGCGGCCCGGACGCGGCGAGCATGCCGGGCATCGTCTGGCCGATGGCCGCCTTCTTCCTGAGCGGCTCGTACGACGTGCGCCCGGCGATGGAGAAGGCGGTCGCCAACTGCCGTGCTTACGGGGACGACTGGGCGATCGGCGTCACCCTGATGTTCCGTACCCACATGGTCGTCGACGCTCCGGGCGGCATGCCCGGCGTGGACGACGACCTCGCCGAACTGCGCGTGCTGAGCAGGCGGGTGGGCGACCGCTGGATGCGCGCCCAGGTGTGCAGCGCCGCCGCGGAGGCGGCCATGGCGCGCGGCCTCTTCGACGAGGCGAAGGCGGAGTACGAGGAGGCGCTGCGGCTCGCCTTCGAGGTCGGCGCGAACGCCGAGACGCCGTTCCTGCTGGCGCGGCTGGCCGAACTCGCCTACCGCTCCGGCGAGCGCGCGCAGACGCTGGCCGCCCTTGACGAGGCGGACGCGGCGGCCGATCGGTACGGGGTGACGGACTCCCGGGCCTTCGTCCGGCTGCTGCGCGCCCAGCTGGCGCTGGACGACGACGAGACGGCCCTCGCGCGCGACATGTGGAGCAAGGCCCACGAGATGAGCCTGCGCGGCACTCCGCCGCCCCAGTTCATGGCGGCGCTGAACTGGGTGGAGGCGCTCATCACGGCCGCCGAGTCCGGCCCGGAGCGCGGCCTGCGGAAGATGGCCGCCGCCCTGGACGCGGCCGTCGCGGGGCGGTGCGCCGACACGGTGACGGCAAGCCTGGTCGAGAGCGCGGCGGGTCTGCTGTCCGGGCTCGGCGACCATGCCCGCGCGACCCGGCTGCTCACCGCGGGGGAGCGGTGGCGCGGCGGTCACCCCCGGCTCGCCCTGGAGCGTGCCGCGGCGGAACGCGGCGAGGCCGCCGCCCGGGCGGTCCTCGGCTCCGGCCGCTATGCGTCGGAGCGCGGCAGGGGGGCCGGTTTCACCGCCGACGACGCGCTGCGCGATCTCGCGGACGCGGTGCGGGAGCACCCCGCGCGGGAGCCCTCCGTGGGGAGCCGGTAGCCCGGTGGGCCCGGCGGCCGGCAGGGTTCGGCGCCGCTGACGGCGCCGCCCCGGACGTGGTGGGGCTCACCGGCACTCGAACTTCGACTCCGCCCAGTCCGCCAGCGTCACGGAGTCGAACGGTGTGCGCGGTTCCACGACGAGCCGGACCGTCCTGCGGCCCGTGAGGTCCACCCGGACGGGGATCGCGCGGTCCCCGCCCGCGACCAGGGGTGACCGCCACAGGTGTGCTCCGTCGGCGTAGACGGAGAAGCTGACCCGGCCGAGCCCCATCGTCAGGTCGTCGACGCCGACCCGGGCCTCGTAGGCCGAGCAGGGGCGGTTGAGGTCGACGGTGACGGAGGACGCGCCGTGGACGGTCACTCCGTACGCGTACCGCTGGTCCGCGATCGACATCCCCCAGCGCTGCCAGACCCAGCTGCTCGCGCCGAGCCGCATCTCGGGCCGGGTGTGGTCGCCGGTGAGGTCGTAGCGCAGCTGGTTCCACCGGTAGACGACCGGCTCGGGTGCGGGCGTCGGGGTGGGCGCCGGGTCCGGGGGCAGCGGCGGCGACGGGGGCGGGGGCGGTGTGGGGTCGGGGGTGGGGTCCGCGGCCGTCTTCGTGGGGGTCGGGGACGGCGTGGGCGCGGGTTTCGGGGGGGACTTCGGCGCCGGGGCGGGGGCGGGGGCGCGCGTGGGCACGGTCGCCGCGACCGGCTGCTGCGGCGCGGGCCTCTTCGACGGCGGGAGCGCCGGTGTCCGGGGCGGCGCTTCGACGGCGGGGGAGGCGGCGGGTCTGGCCTCGGGTTTCCTGGCGGCGGTCTCGTTGCCCACCAGGGCGAGTGCGACCGCCGCGGCGGCCACGGCGACGACGCCCGCCGCGATCCCGGCCTTGACGGGCGCCCCGAGCCCTTCGGAGGCGGCCGCGCCGCCGCCGGCCGCACCGGAGCCGCCCGCCGCGGCGGCCGCGCCCGCCGCGCCCGCCGCGCCGGCTCCGGCACCGCCGGCGATGAGCGCGACGGCCTTCGCGTACCCGGCGGCGCCGAACCAGCCGATGACCGCGACCGGCACGACGGCCGGGATACCGCTCGCGACCTCCTTGATCTGGCCCGCGGCCAGCCGGCACTTCGCGCACTCCTCCAGGTGCTTGCGCAGCCCGCGCTCGGCCCGGGTGCGCAGTCCGCCGCGGGCGTAGGCGCCGAGCCGGTCGGCGTAGCGCGCGCACTCCTCGTCGCCGGTGAGCGTGGCGCTCACGTGGGCCTGGAGGTAGGCCTGCTTGAGCCCCTCGCGGGCGCGGCTGGCGAGGACACGGGTGCCGTTGGCGTCCAGCCCGAAGAGCGTGGCGACCTCGCTCGGCGACTCGTCCTCGACCTCCGTGTGCCACAGCACCGCCTGCCAGCGCTCCGGCAGCGAGCGGAACGCCTGCATGGCCATCGACCGGTCGGCCTCGCGCAGCGCGCGCGCGTCGGCGCCGAGGCCGAGCGTGTCGTCGTCGGGGCTCTCCGTGCCGCGCGCGGTCTGCGCGGCGAACACCGCGAAGTCGTCGACCAGTTGCTCGCGTTTCGCGGTCTTCGTCCAGTGGGCGGCGACCCGGCGGACGGTGGTCAGCAGGTACGCGCGTACGGCGTGCTCGGGGCCGTGGCCGCCGCGCACCGCCTGGAGCATGCGAGCGAACACCTCGGCGGTCAGGTCGTCCGCGGTGTGCGCGTCCCGGCAGCAGGTACGGGCGTAGCGGCGGACGGCCTCCGCGTGGCGGCGGTACAGCGCCTCGTAGGCCGTGTCGTCGCCTGAGCGCATGCGTCCGATCAGATCGGCGTCGGACGGCGGCTGTTCGGGCGGGGACGGCAGCACACTGCTGACGTCGCGGGGGTCGAACCGGTCGCGCTGCGCCGGGACGCTGGGGTCGCCGGTCGGGCCCTGGCCGCCCCCGGAGGGGCCGGGGAGGTGCGGGGCGCCGGACGGGTTCGGGACGCCCGCGGGCCTCGGGGGGGCGGAGGGGCCCAGATCGTCTCCCGGGGGTCCGCCCTGGCTGGGAACCTGCTGCGAGGGCAGGCCACCCGCCTCCGCGCCCCCGTCACCGAGTGACTCGTCCCGCCCGTCAACGCTCATCGCGGAAAGCCCCCGCCTGCACACACTCGGACCCGAATACCGGGACAGAGTGCCACACGGTTCCGGGGCGGGACCGTGTCTCACGGACCAACCACTCGTCCGTGGGGTTTTGCCGCACGAGAGCTCTAGCGGTCACCCGTTTGGGGAATAGTCAATAAATGCTTCCGGAGGGGGAGTTGGCACGATGACCGCTATGTACCGTTGTGTACGCCCGTGTTGGGCGTCGGCCGGAGAAAGCCGCACGGCCCGCGCCACCCGACGCGACGGGTGACACGGGCCGTGCCGGTGGTGCGGGTCGTGCGGGTGGCGCGGTGGTTCGGACGGGCGGACGGTGCGCGGGGTGTGAGCACCGCTCCCCGCGCCCGTGGACGGCGTGCGCGACGGCGTGCGCGCGGCGCGGCTGTCCGGAGCGCCCGTGTCCGGAGCGCCCGCGCCCGGTGGTCCACCGCCGCGGGAGATCCGGTCGCCGCCGGACGGGTCCGTGGCCGCTCACGCCGGGCGCGAGCGCAGTCCCTCCAGCAGGATGTCCAGCAACCGGGCCGAGGCCGCGGCCTGCTGGGCGGCGTCCGGCAGCGAGGGCGCGGCCGTGGCGATCACCAGCAGTACGTCCGCCACGGTCACGTCCGGGCGCAGCTCGCCCGCGGCCCGCGCCCGGTCCACCAGCCGGCCCACCACGTCGAGCAGCGCGGCCGCTCCGGCGTCGTCGACCACGTCCTCGGGCGAAGGCCTCTGCTCGACGAGCCTGAGCTCGGTGCCGGACTGGGACCGCTGCTGAGGCACCCGGGCCTCGTCCGCGACGGTCTCGTCCTCCGCGACACCGACCCGCAGGATCTGCGGCGGCAGCAGCCGTCCCGCGCCCGAGGCCACCGACGTCCGCAGGAAGCGCGAGAGCGCCGACCACGGTTCGTCCTCCTGACCGAGCGCCGTGCGCGCCTGATCGGTCAGCCGGGAGGTCTCCTCCTCGGCTATCCGGCGCACCAGGACGTCCTTGCTCGGGAAGCGCCGGTACACCGTGCCGACACCGACCCGGGCGCGCCGCGCGACGTCCTCCATCGGCGCGCCGTATCCCAGCTCGCCGAAGACCTCGCGCGCCGCGCGCAGTACGTGTTCCAGATTGCGCTGTGCGTCCACGCGCAGCGGCGCCGTCCGCGATCCGTCCCCCGGACCACGGCCGTTGCCGCCCGCTGCCGCGCCGACCGTGCCACCGGATGCGATGGCAGACGCGGACGACCAATGAGAGTCCTGAATGTGCATAAGCGTTCCCCCGGTAATGACGTCTCCCCCCGGAGACTCCCCGCCATTGGAAGGCGGGGCGAGTGGAACGGGCCTGATTCCCGAACCCGCCGCGCGGACTCGTCCAGCACATCCCCCTACACCCCGTCGACACACGAACATAGTTGAGTGAGGGTCAATTCAGAAGGGGCAGGTTCCGCACGGAGCGCCCCCCGATCGGAGTACGGGCCGGATACCTCCCGTTTACGCCCCCTCCGCACCCCCTATTCACCCGTACTGACCTGCGAATTTCCCGCGTACTCCGGCAAATCGACCAACCCTCCGCGTTCACGGCGGCCGGTCACACAAATTGTCGAGCCTGTGGACAAACTCCAGAGCTGGGTGCGTCATGGGATGGTGAAGGAACCTGTGCGCATTCTCATCGTCGGCGGCGGCTACGTCGGGATGTACACCGCCCTCCGTCTCCAGCGGAAGTTGAAGTCGGAACTTAAACGGGGCGAGGTCGAGCTCGTCGTCGTCTCGCCCGACCCCTATATGACGTATCAGCCGTTCCTTCCCGAAGCGGCCGCCGGCTCGATCTCCCCGCGCCATGTGGTCGTCCCGCTGCGCCGGGTCCTCGACCGCTGCCGGATCGTCATCGGCGAGGTCCGTTCCATCGACCACGCCCGGCGCACCGCGACGCTCAGCACGCTCGCCACCGAGGAGGGCGTGGGCACGGAACAGCTCACCTACGACGAACTCGTCCTCGCCCCCGGCTCGATCTCGCGCGCCCTCCCGATCCCCGGCCTCGCCGACTTCGCCATCGGCTTCAAGACCGTCGAGGAGGCCATCGGCCTGCGCAACCACGTCATCGAGCAGATGGACATCGCCTCCTCCACCCGCGACCCCGCGATCCGCGACGCGGCCCTGACCTTCGTCTTCGTGGGAGGCGGATACGCGGGCGTCGAGGCGCTCGGCGAGCTGGAGGACATGGCCCGCTACACGGCGCGGTATTACCACAACATCGAGCCCGGGGACATGAAGTGGATCCTCGTCGAGGCCTCCGACCGCATCCTCCCCGAGGTCGGCGAGGAGATGGGCAAGTACACGATCACCGAGCTGCGCCGCCGCAACATCGACGTACGCCTGGGCACCCGCCTCGACTCCTGCGCCGACCGGATCGCCGTCCTCAGTGACGGCGCCCGCTTCCCCACCCGTACGGTCGTGTGGACCGCCGGGGTGAAGCCGCACCCGGTGCTCGCCGCGACCGACCTGCCGCTGAACGCACGCGGCCGTCTCCGGTGCACCCCGCAGCTCACCGTCGACGGCACCCCGCACGCGTGGGCGGCCGGAGACGCCGCCGCCGTGCCCGACGTCACCGCCGCGGAGACCGGCACGGAGACCGCGCCCAACGCCCAGCACGCGGTGCGCCAGGCCGGCGTCCTCGGGGACAACATCGCGCACTCCCTGCGCGGCGAACCGCTCGAGACGTACTCCCACAAGTACGTCGGCTCGGTCGCGTCCCTGGGGCTGCACAAGGGCGTCGCGCACGTCTACGGCCGCAAGCTGAAGGGCTATCCTGCCTGGTTCATGCACCGCGTCTACCACCTCAGCAGGGTCCCGACCTTCAACCGCAAGGCCCGTGTACTCGCCGAATGGACCTTGGCGGGACTCTTCAAGAGGGAGATCGTGTCCCTCGGATCCCTCGAACACCCCCGAGCGGAGTTCGAACTCGCGGCCGGTGGAAAACATCCGCTCGACCCGAAGCTCGACCCGAAGGGGTCGTCCTGACCGGAGTCAGGAACTCCGCCGATCAGGCGGGCGTCTGACGGATGTCGGTCCGGTCGGCCAGACTGGTCCACGACCCTGGGCGGGCCGACGGCTCGCTCTCCGCACCCAAGAGGCTTCTTCCCAAGCGCCGCACCCCCAGGGGACGCGGCCCTCGGCGACCGCGCCGCGGGCCCACCCCGACCGGATCCGGAGCCGACCGGAGACGACCACCACCAGGCAAGGATCACGAGGCAAGGATTCGGTGAATTTCACGCGCTGGAGCGCCCGGCTCCCCGGAACGCAGCGCCGCGCCGCAGCGCGGACCGAGCACACCGCCTCCCCCGACCGGCGAGGCGAGGGGGCCGTGCCCGCGGCCCGCGCCGAGCGGCCGACCGAAGGCCGGGAGCCCGCCCCCGCCGTCGACGACCTTCCCGTGCGCGAGGTCCTCGACCGTGTCCCGGCCCTCGTCGCGCTCGTGCACGGCCCGCAGCACCGCCTCGCCTACGTCAACGACGCCTACGCGGCCGCCTTCGGGCCCCGGCCCGTCGGCGAGCCCGCGCACGAGGCACTGCCCGAGCTCGCGGAGATCGGCCTGCTCCCCCTCCTCGACCAGGTCCTGCGCAGCGCCAAACCCCGTACGGTCAAGTCCCGCAAGGCGCCCGGCGGCCGCTCGTACACCTTCACCTGCACACCCGTCGACGCCACGCCCGACGGACCCGACGGCGGCGTGCTGGTCTTCGCCACCGACGTCACCGACCACGCCGAGGCCGCCGAGCGGCTGCGTGCCAGCGAGCGCCGCCAGCGCGAGACCGCCGTCACCCTCCAGCGCTCCCTGCTCCCCCAGGAGCTGGAGGAGCCCGACGACCTGCGGGTCGCCGCCACCTACCAGCCGGGCGGCACCGAGGCCGCGGTCGGCGGCGACTGGTACGACGTGATCACCCTCGGCGGCGGCCGTACGGCCCTGGTCATCGGTGACGTGATGGGACGGGGGGTGCGGGCCGCGGCCGTCATGGGCCAGCTCCGCACCGCCGTGCGCGCGTACGCCCGCCTCGACCTGCCCCCGCACGAGGTGCTCCAGCTCCTCGACGGCCTCGCCACCGAGATCGACGCCAACCAGATCGCCACCTGCGCGTACGCCGTCCACGACCCCAACGAGGGCCGGCTCGTGTACGCGTCGGCGGGCCATCTCCCGATCCTCGTGCGCGACGAGAACGGCACCGTGCTGCGGGCCGACGAACCCACCGGACCGCCCCTCGGCACCGGCGGCTGGATGCACGCCTCGGGATCGGTCCCGCTCGGACCCGGCTCGACGGCCGTCCTCTACACCGACGGTCTGGTGGAGCGTCGCAACGAGGACCTCGACGAGGGCATCGCCGCCCTGGAGCGCGCCCTCGCCGGCGCCACCGGCACACCCCAGGTCGTCTGCGACCGGCTCGTCCGCTCGGCGGGCGTCACCGCGGACCACGACGACGACGTGGCGGTCCTGGTCCTCCAGCACCCCGCCCGCACGGGCCCCGACGGCGAGCTCTTCCGCAACGCCGCGCTGGAACTGCTGGGCGGGGTCGAAGCCGCGCCCCGCGCGCGGGCCTTCGCCTCCGGCGTCCTGACGAGCTGGCGTTTCCCCGCGGACCTGCACGACCTGGGCGTCCTCGCCACCAGCGAACTCGTCGCCAACTCCCTGCAGCACGGCACCCCGCCGATGCGGCTGCGACTGCGCCGGACCGACCGCCGCCTGATCATCGAGGTCACCGACGGCGACGACCACCTCCCGCGCCGCCGCCGCGCCGAGCCCGCCGACGAGGCGGGCCGGGGCATCGCGATCGTCGCCACCATCGCCTCGGGCTGGGGCTCCAGACGCACCCCCGGCGGCGGAAAAGCCGTGTGGTGCGAGTTCGCACTCCCCCGCGCCGCCCACTGAGCCCCACCCCTCGCGGCACCGGGCGCGGACGGGCGTCCCCGCCGACCCTCTTCCTCATACGGAACGGGCCGCCACCACACGAGGTGGTGACGGCCCGTCCGCAAATCGTCCGGCCGTGTGCAGTACGTCCGAGTGCCGCCCGTCAGGCGTGCGCCGTGACCGGCTCCGCGGGCGCCCCGCCCTGGGCGACCACCCGGCTCCTCGCCGTCCACGGCTGGTCCTGCACCGGAGTGAGGTGCCGCCCGAGCCGCACCGCGAGGACCGTGATGCCCAGCGAGAACAGCAGGAACGTCACGACGTACGGACCGTGCAGCGAGGCACCCATCGGACCGCCCGCCGCCGGACCGATGGCCAGCGCGAGCTGCTTCACCAGGGCGAAGGCGGAGTTGTACTGCCCGGCCAGGCCCGCCGGTGCCAGATCGGCGACCAGCGGCGCCACGGTCGGCGACAGCATCGCCTCACCGAGTCCGAAGAGCGCGTACGTCGAGACGAACGCGGCGGTCGCCATCGTCCGGCTGCCGTGCCCGAGCCCCGCGTACCCGGCGGCGAGCCACGCGACGGCCCAGATGAGCCCCACCGCGGCGATCACCCGGGACCGCTTCCGGCGCTCGACGAGCTTCAGCACCGCGAACTGCGCCACCACGATCATCGCCGTGTTCGCCGCCATCGCCGTACCGAGCGCGGAGGTCGAGATCCCGGCCGCCTCCACGCCGTACGCGGAGAGTCCGGACTCGAACTGCCCGTAGCAGGCGAAGAACAGCACGAAGCCCAGCACGGACAGCTGCACCATGGCCCGGTCGCCGAGCAGCTGCCGCCAGCCGCCGCCCCTGGCCTGCGGCGCCGCGTCCCGGATCCGCGGCGCACGCGGCATCCGCACCGTCGCCATGATCACGACGAGCACCAGGAACATCGCCGCCTCGATCGCGAACAGCAGCGTGAACGAAGCCGCCCGGCTGGTGTCGACGATGTGGCCGCCGATCAGCCCACCGACCCCGAGCCCGAGGTTCTGCAGGAAGAACTGTGTGGCGAAGGCGCGCGAACGGGTCTCCGCGGTGGAGCAGTCCACGATCATCGTCGCCAGCGCCGGCTGCATCACGGCCTGCCCCGCACCGAGCGCCGCCGCCGACAGCACCACCGTCGTGGCGGTGCTCGCGAGCCCCAGGCTCAGCGCTCCGAGGGCGGCGGTGGCCAGGGCGGTGAGCAGGACCGGCAGCGGGCCGCGCCGGACGATGGCCCGTCCGGCGAACGGCAGCACCACGAGCGCGGCCACGGCGAAGACGGCGAGCACGACGCCCGCCGTCATGGAGCCGAGTCCCCGCACCTGCGCCACATAGACATAGAGGAAGGGGACGGTAAAGCCGAGCCCGAACGCTCCGAGTGCGTTGCCCACGTGGATCCGGCGCATCGCTGCGCCCATCGCCCTGGTCACTTTCACCTGCCTTGGTCGCGAAGCTCAGGCCCGCACCGGGAAGGGTGCAGGCCTGAAGACTTCGAAGCTAAAGTTAGAAGTTGAACTCTACACCTCGAAGGACTTCAACGCCAAGCGAGCCATGCGATACTTCCGCCATGGCCGACACCCCCGGCGTCGGCGGCGAGCCGACACTCGAAGAGCAGATCGCCGCCTATCAGCGCGAGTTCCAGGACCTCGACCCCCAGGTCGAGAAGATCGTCTCGGCTCTCGGCCGCCTCAACCGCCGGATGAACGTGGCCTACGGCCGCCAGACCGCCAACCTCGGCATCAGTAACGCCGAGTGGGAGGTCCTCAAGGCCCTCGTGCTCTCCGGTGCCCCCTACCGCATGGGCCCGAGCGACCTGGCGAAGCGGCTGGGGCTGACGCCGGCCGCGATGACCCACCGGATCGACCGCCTGGTCGCCGAGGGACTCGTCACCAGGGAGCGCGACGAGTCCAACCGGGTGCGGGTCATCGTGGAGCTGACCTCCGAGGGCCGCGAGAAGTGGCTGGAGGCCATGCGGCTGGCCACGGTCTTCGAGGAGGACCTGCTCCAGGACCTCTCCACCGAGGAGCGCGGTGTCCTGGGCGAGGTCCTCACCCGGCTCCTGCGCCGCGTGGAGCACGCCCAGCCGGACGCCGGCGGACGGCTCACGGACCTCGATTAAAGATCTTGACAGCGGCGGTTGACACGCCCCTGCCGGATCCGTAAGGTTCTTCGAGTTGCCACGGAGCCGTAACGGTTCTCCGGAAGCACCTCCGCCGCGGACGCGGCACCCAAACCACCAGCACGATCTCCCAGCCGGGGCGAATTCGGTGTGCCCGAATTCAATTCGAATGGGTCCGGCGGCCCGATTAGGACCTGCCGGAGGGATCCGCTAAAGTTTGGGACGTCGGAACGGCCCAACGGCCGCGAAGACAACCCCCGCTGACTGGGAATCAGGCCCGAAAGGATCTGATAGAGTCGGACTCGCCGGAAAGGGAAACGCGAAAGCGGGAACCTGGAAAGCGCCGAGGAAATCGGATACGGAAACGGTCTGATAGAGTCGGAAACGCAAGACCGAAGGGAAGCGCCCGGAGGAAAGCCCGAGAGGGTGAGTACAAAGGAAGCGTCCGTTCCTTGAGAACTCAACAGCGTGCCAAAAATCAACGCCAGATATGTTGATACCCCGTCTCCGGCCGATCGGTCGGGGCGAGGTTCCTTTGAAAAAGTCCTGCCTTTCGGGGCAGGCGCACAGCGAGGACGCTGTGAACCGGGGGATTATTCCTCTTCCGGTTCCGCTCTCGTGTGTGTCTCACCGGATTACCGGTAAGCATTCACGGAGAGTTTGATCCTGGCTCAGGACGAACGCTGGCGGCGTGCTTAACACATGCAAGTCGAACGATGAAGCCCTTCGGGGTGGATTAGTGGCGAACGGGTGAGTAACACGTGGGCAATCTGCCCTTCACTCTGGGACAAGCCCTGGAAACGGGGTCTAATACCGGATAATACCTGCCTGGGCATCTGGGTGGGTTGAAAGCTCCGGCGGTGAAGGATGAGCCCGCGGCCTATCAGCTTGTTGGTGAGGTAGTGGCTCACCAAGGCGACGACGGGTAGCCGGCCTGAGAGGGCGACCGGCCACACTGGGACTGAGACACGGCCCAGACTCCTACGGGAGGCAGCAGTGGGGAATATTGCACAATGGGCGAAAGCCTGATGCAGCGACGCCGCGTGAGGGATGACGGCCTTCGGGTTGTAAACCTCTTTCAGCAGGGAAGAAGCGAGAGTGACGGTACCTGCAGAAGAAGCGCCGGCTAACTACGTGCCAGCAGCCGCGGTAATACGTAGGGCGCAAGCGTTGTCCGGAATTATTGGGCGTAAAGAGCTCGTAGGCGGCTTGTCACGTCGGGTGTGAAAGACCGGGGCTTAACCCCGGTTCTGCATTCGATACGGGCTAGCTAGAGTGTGGTAGGGGAGATCGGAATTCCTGGTGTAGCGGTGAAATGCGCAGATATCAGGAGGAACACCGGTGGCGAAGGCGGATCTCTGGGCCATTACTGACGCTGAGGAGCGAAAGCGTGGGGAGCGAACAGGATTAGATACCCTGGTAGTCCACGCCGTAAACGGTGGGAACTAGGTGTTGGCGACATTCCACGTCGTCGGTGCCGCAGCTAACGCATTAAGTTCCCCGCCTGGGGAGTACGGCCGCAAGGCTAAAACTCAAAGGAATTGACGGGGGCCCGCACAAGCAGCGGAGCATGTGGCTTAATTCGACGCAACGCGAAGAACCTTACCAAGGCTTGACATACACCGGAAACGGCCAGAGATGGTCGCCCCCTTGTGGTCGGTGTACAGGTGGTGCATGGCTGTCGTCAGCTCGTGTCGTGAGATGTTGGGTTAAGTCCCGCAACGAGCGCAACCCTTGTTCTGTGTTGCCAGCATGCCCTTCGGGGTGATGGGGACTCACAGGAGACTGCCGGGGTCAACTCGGAGGAAGGTGGGGACGACGTCAAGTCATCATGCCCCTTATGTCTTGGGCTGCACACGTGCTACAATGGCAGGTACAAAGAGCTGCGAAGCCGTGAGGCGGAGCGAATCTCAAAAAGCCTGTCTCAGTTCGGATTGGGGTCTGCAACTCGACCCCATGAAGTCGGAGTTGCTAGTAATCGCAGATCAGCATTGCTGCGGTGAATACGTTCCCGGGCCTTGTACACACCGCCCGTCACGTCACGAAAGTCGGTAACACCCGAAGCCGGTGGCCCAACCCCTTGTGGGAGGGAGCTGTCGAAGGTGGGACTGGCGATTGGGACGAAGTCGTAACAAGGTAGCCGTACCGGAAGGTGCGGCTGGATCACCTCCTTTCTAAGGAGCATCTAGGCTGCCAGGTTCGCCTGGTGGTCCAGGGCCATTACGTCGGCAAACGTTCGACGGTGGTTGCTCATGGGTGGAACGTTGATTATTCGGCACTTTCAGTCATCTCAGGCTGCCAGTACTGCTCTTCGGAGTGTGGAAAGCTGATCGGAGTGGCGAGGGTGTCGGGCACGTTGTTGGGTGTCTGAGGGTACGGCCGAAAGGCTGCCTTCAGTGCCGGCCCCAGTGAACTCCGGTTGTAGCCGGGGGTGATGGGTGGTTGGTCGTTGTTTGAGAACTGCACAGTGGACGCGAGCATCTGTGGCCAAGTTTTTAAGGGCGCACGGTGGATGCCTTGGCACCAGGAACCGATGAAGGACGTGGGAGGCCACGATAGTCCCCGGGGAGTCGTCAACCAGGCTTTGATCCGGGGGTTTCCGAATGGGGAAACCCGGCAGTCGTCATGGGCTGTCACCCATACCTGAACACATAGGGTATGTGGAGGGAACGCGGGGAAGTGAAACATCTCAGTACCCGCAGGAAGAGAAAACAACCGTGATTCCGGGAGTAGTGGCGAGCGAAACTGGATGAGGCCAAACCATATGCGTGTGAGACCCGGCAGGGGTTGCGTATGTGGGGTTGTGGGATTTCTCTTTCACGGTCTGCCGGCCGTGAGACGAGTCAGAAACCGTTGATGTAGGCGAAGGACATGCGAAAGGTCCGGCGTAGAGGGTAAGACCCCCGTAGTCGAAACATCAGCGGCTCGTTTGAGAAACACCCAAGTAGCACGGGGCCCGAGAAATCCCGTGTGAATCTGGCGGGACCACCCGCTAAGCCTAAATATTCCCTGGTGACCGATAGCGGATAGTACCGTGAGGGAATGGTGAAAAGTACCGCGGGAGCGGAGTGAAATAGTACCTGAAACCGTGTGCCTACAAGCCGTGGGAGCGTCGGATGTGTGCTTGCACATGTCTCGTGACTGCGTGCCTTTTGAAGAATGAGCCTGCGAGTTTGCGGTGTGTTGCGAGGTTAACCCGTGTGGGGAAGCCGTAGCGAAAGCGAGTCCGAATAGGGCGATTTAGTAGCGCGCTCAAGACCCGAAGCGGAGTGATCTAGCCATGGGCAGGTTGAAGCGGCTGTAAGAGGTCGTGGAGGACCGAACCCACCAGGGTTGAAAACCTGGGGGATGACCTGTGGTTAGGGGTGAAAGGCCAATCAAACTCCGTGATAGCTGGTTCTCCCCGAAATGCATTTAGGTGCAGCGTCGTGTGTTTCTTGCCGGAGGTAGAGCACTGGATAGGCGATGGGCCCTACCGGGTTACTGACCTTAGCCAAACTCCGAATGCCGGTAAGTGAGAGCGCGGCAGTGAGACTGTGGGGGATAAGCTCCATGGTCGAGAGGGAAACAGCCCAGAGCATCGACTAAGGCCCCTAAGCGTACGCTAAGTGGGAAAGGATGTGGAGTCGCACAGACAACCAGGAGGTTGGCTTAGAAGCAGCCACCCTTGAAAGAGTGCGTAATAGCTCACTGGTCTAGTGATTCCGCGCCGACAATGTAGCGGGGCTCAAGCGTACCGCCGAAGTCGTGTCATTGCAGCAATAGGGCCAACGCCCGCTGTGATGGGTAGGGGAGCGTCGTGTGCCGGGTGAAGCCGCGCCGGAAGGCAGTGGTGGACGGTTCACGAGTGAGAATGCAGGCATGAGTAGCGATACACACGTGAGAAACGTGTGCGCCGATTGACTAAGGGTTCCTGGGTCAAGCTGATCTGCCCAGGGTAAGTCGGGACCTAAGGCGAGGCCGACAGGCGTAGTCGATGGATAACCGGTTGATATTCCGGTACCCGCTGTGAAGCGTCAAACATTGAACCAGGCGATGCTAAGTCCGTGAAGCCGCCCTGGAGCCTTCGGGCGAAGGGGAGTGGTGGAGCCGACGGACCAGACCTGTAGTAGGTGAGTGATGGGGTGACGCAGGAAGGTAGTCCATCCCGGGCGGTGGTTGTCCCGGGGTAAGGGTGTAGGACGTTGTCCAGGTAAATCCGGACAGCACATAGTCTGAGACCTGATGCCGAGCCGATTGTGGTGAAGTGGATGATCCTATGCTGTCGAGAAAAGCCTCTAGCGAGTTTCATGGCGGCCCGTACCCTAAACCGACTCAGGTGGTCAGGTAGAGAATACCGAGGCGTTCGGGTGAACTATGGTTAAGGAACTCGGCAAAATGCCCCCGTAACTTCGGGAGAAGGGGGCCATCACCGGTGATGAGTCTTGCACTCTGAGCTGGGGGTGGCCGCAGAGACCAGCGAGAAGCGACTGTTTACTAAAAACACAGGTCCGTGCGAAGCCGTAAGGCGATGTATACGGACTGACGCCTGCCCGGTGCTGGAACGTTAAGGGGACCGGTTAGTCACTCTTCGGGGTGGCGAAGCTGAGAACTTAAGCGCCAGTAAACGGCGGTGGTAACTATAACCATCCTAAGGTAGCGAAATTCCTTGTCGGGTAAGTTCCGACCTGCACGAATGGCGTAACGACTTCTCGACTGTCTCAACCATAGGCCCGGTGAAATTGCACTACGAGTAAAGATGCTCGTTTCGCGCAGCAGGACGGAAAGACCCCGGGACCTTTACTACAGTTTGATATTGGTGTTCGGTTCGGCTTGTGTAGGATAGCTGGGAGACTTTGAAGCTCGCACGCCAGTGTGGGTGGAGTCGTCGTTGAAATACCAGTCTGGTCGTGCTGGATGTCTAACCTGGGTCCGTGATCCGGATCAGGGACAGTGTCTGATGGGTAGTTTAACTGGGGCGGTTGCCTCCTAAAGAGTAACGGAGGCGCCCAAAGGTTCCCTCAGCCTGGTTGGTAATCAGGTGTTGAGTGTAAGTGCACAAGGGAGCTTGACTGTGAGACCGACGGGTCGAGCAGGGACGAAAGTCGGGACTAGTGATCCGGCGGTGGCTTGTGGAAGCGCCGTCGCTCAACGGATAAAAGGTACCCCGGGGATAACAGGCTGATCTTCCCCAAGAGTCCATATCGACGGGATGGTTTGGCACCTCGATGTCGGCTCGTCGCATCCTGGGGCTGGAGTCGGTCCCAAGGGTTGGGCTGTTCGCCCATTAAAGCGGTACGCGAGCTGGGTTTAGAACGTCGTGAGACAGTTCGGTCCCTATCCGCTGTGCGCGTAGGAATATTGAGAAGGGCTGTCCCTAGTACGAGAGGACCGGGACGGACGAACCTCTGGTGTGCCAGTTGTCCTGCCAAGGGCATGGCTGGTTGGCTACGTTCGGGAGGGATAACCGCTGAAAGCATCTAAGCGGGAAGCCTGCTTCGAGATGAGTATTCCCACCCCTTTGAGGGGTTAAGGCTCCCAGTAGACGACTGGGTTGATAGGCCGGATCTGGAAGGCGGGTAACCGCTGGAGGTGACCGGTACTAATAGGCCGAGGGCTTGTCCTCAGTTGCTCGCGTCCACTGTGTTGGTTCTGAAACCACGAACAACCGTCGTAGCCGTTTTGGCTGTGGCTCCGGTTGTGTTTCATAGTGTTTCGGTGGTCATAGCGTGAGGGAAACGCCCGGTTACATTCCGAACCCGGAAGCTAAGCCTTACAGCGCCGATGGTACTGCAGGGGGGACCCTGTGGGAGAGTAGGACGCCGCCGAACAAATATTGAGAAGAAGCCCCAACTCCGGGATAGAACCCGTGAGTTGGGGCTTCTTCGCGTTGTCGGTCCGGATCGTCCCTCGGCACCGTTACCGATACGGGCGGTCCGGTGCGTGGGCCGGCGGTCACCGAGCAACTCACAGAGCTCCGGCCCCCACCCCCGTGTCCGGGAGTGGGGGCCGATCGCGTCGAGGACCGTCCTGGGAACCGTTACTTCAGACGGGACGAGGCGACGATCGAGACGATGTGCGCGGGGACGAGCAGCCACACGATGACCGTCACACCCACCGTCGCCACCCGCGTCGCGGTCAGATCGCCGAGCGCGAGGTCCACGACCGCCGTCACGAGCAGCAGCAGCGTGCACTCGATGCCGTTGACCAGGCGGTGCAGGCCGACCGCGGAGGTGAGACGGCGTATCCGCGCGAGACCGCTGGAACGCGGGACGACGGACTGGTCGGTCGCCTTCTCCATGCCGCTGTCCGAACGGGCCACGTGCACCAGGTCCGAGGACGACTTCAGCAGCAGGACGCCGATGGCCGCCGCGAGGCCGGCCACCAGGTAGGGGTCCAGGCCGAGTTCGGCGGCCCGGATGCCCATACCGACCATCACGGCCGCGTCGGCGAGATAGGCACCGAGCCGGTCCAGATAGACACCGAGCGGGCTGTACTGCTTGCGCCAGCGGGCGACTTCACCGTCCACGCAGTCCAGGAGCAGGTACAGCTGCATGAACACCACGGAGAGCACGGCGCCGCCCAGCCCCGGCAGGACCAGCGCGACCCCGGAGAGCACACCCGCGACGACCATCACGGCCGTGATCTGGTTGGGCGAGAAACGGGTTCCGAGAGCCAGCCGTGTCACCCGGAGGGAGACGGAACGCATGTAGAGGCGGCCGGCCCAGTGCTCCGCCCTGCTCTCCAGCTTGCCCGGAGGATGGATGACGTGGCGGAGTTCTGCGAGTGGGACCTTGGGCATGCGTCGTTCTCCCTGGCAAGCCGGTGACGATGGGGGTCGATTCCGTGGCGGGGCAACGTCGTCGAGGACACGGCCGAGCACGTCGTACAGGGAAGAGCATGACGGGGGCCTGTACGGCGGGGATCGGCAGGGTGGATTTCCGGGTGCGGAAAATCCGGGTGAGCGCGGTGGCGTCCGGCCCGTACCGTGGCCGTATGAATCAAGTGATCCGTTCCATACGGGCCGACGAGTGGCGCTCGGTGAGGGAACTGCGGCTGGTCGCGCTGCAGGACCCCGTCGCGCATCTCGCCTTCCGGGAGACGTACGAGGAGTCCGTGGCACGGCCTGACGCGTTCTGGCAGGAACGGGCGGCGGGGGCCGCCGAAGGCGTGGACGAGCGGCGGCAGTTCGTCGCCGTCGACCCTGACGGGGTGTGGATCGGCTCGGTCGTCGTCCTGGTCGAGAGGGCCGGGGAGGCGGACTTCCTCGGGCACCTCGGCGAGTGGGACCAGGCACATCTGGTGGGTGTCTTCGTACGGCCCGAGCACCGGGGAAGCGGGGTGACGGACGCCCTGTTCGAGACCGCGCTCGCCTGGGCCTGGGAGACCGGCCTGGACCGGGTCCGGCTGTTCGTGCACGAGAAGAACGGACGCGCCGAGGCGTTCTACCGCCGCGTCGGGTTCGTGCCGACCGGCGGGAGCGCACCGACCCCGGGGGACACGGGGGAGCGGGACCTGGAGTTCGTGATCACGCGGTCCTAGGACCGGCGGGTGGTGGCCGTCAGAGCGGGAGTTCGTACCGCGGCCAGCGGGACCTGCCCTGTTCGCGGGAGCGGAGCAGGGCCAGGGTCGGAAGGCCCTGCCCCGCTCCGGCCGACAGCAGGTCGGGGAGCTGCGGGAGCGGGGCGACGGCAGCCACGTCGTCCAGGACGAGCGTAAGTGGTGGGTCGAGGCGACCGGAGGATGACCGTTCGGCCATGCGCCGGCCGCGCTCGACCACGCTTGAGACGAGGGCCGTCAGGAGCGGCATGGCGCCGGGATTCGCCCTGGGGTCCTCGATGGGTTCACCGACCACATAAAGCGTGCCCCCTTCGTCGACGAAGGAATCCAGCGCGAGGGCGTCACTTCGGTTCGGCGTGCACGCCTCGCGGATGTTGACGGTGAACAGGGACGACAGCGCACGGGCCGTCAGCTCCTGCGCTATGTCGCGGCGTTCGGGGTGCGAGGTGAGCGCGGCCTCCAGTTCGCCCGCCGCGCCGGAAGCGGCCTTGGGATGGGTGCGGAGGGCCCGTACCGCGTCCTGGACCTGGTTTCCCTGGGCCCAGCGGTGGACGTGGCGGAAGGGCTTGCCGTCCACGGCCGCGGCGTGCAGATAGCTCCGCAGGAGCGTTTCCGCGACGTCGGCCATGGCGTGGTCGACCTTGGCGGTGGGGCGGACGGGAGCCAGCAGCGCGGCGGCCCGGGCGGCCGCCGTGGCCCTGTCCTCGCAGCCGGCCGCGGGGGACCAGTGGAGGCGGGCCGGGGTGTCGCAGCGGTGCGTGGGGTCGTAGAGGAGCACGGGGCCGAGCTTGGCCCGGGCGTCCTTGGTCTCCGACCAGGTCCGCGGGTCCGAGGTGACGACCAGGACGGGGCCTTCCGCGTCCCGTACTGCCTGGGCCGCGGTGGGATGGCGGTCCTCGGCGGGTCCCAGGACGACCGTGCCCGCGGTCGGGGTGCCCTCCCAGCCGCCCGTCCGCGGGGCTCCGGCCGCCAGGGGGGCCGGCGTCGTCCGCGGTGCTTCGGCGGGGAGGGCGGCGGGGTGCTCGGTGGGGAGGGGTGCGGGCCGGGGCACCGGGACCTCGTGACGTACGGGCTCCTCGGCGCTCCTGGGGACCTCGCCGTGGGCGTCGACCGGCTCACGCGCCGGTTCGGGCACCCGAGCGGTGGTCTCGGTCCGCGCCGCGTAGGCGCCGGCCTTCCGGCGTGCGCGCACCGCCCGCCACCGTGCCACCGTGCCCATTACGAAGACCGTGAGCACGATGAGCACCATCAACTGCCCGATGAACAGCCCCCAGAAGAGCCCGTACCCCGACAGCTGGTCGGCGGGGGTGTCCGGCCAGGCGCCCGCGACGTCCTGCGGCTGCCCGATCAGATGGCGCAGGGCCAGGGGCGTACGGGCGACGGTGACGGCCGCCGGCCAGGCGCCCCGGGCGAACCATGCGGCGAGTCCGGTGGCGGACCACACCAGCAGGGTCAGGCCGAGGAGGAAGGCCAGTACGCCTACCAGCAGACCGTCGGGGACGCCTCCGGCGCGCTCCTGATCCCGTTCGTCCCGTCTCATCTCATGCCACCGTGGACTCGGATGAACCGTCGAGATCGCCGAGGTGCTGCTCCACGAAGGCCGCGGCCCGCTCCTCGGCCTCCAGCTCCGCGGCGCGCAGCGCGTCGTCGGCCAGATGGTCCGCGGAGGACTCGGTCATGGCCCGGTCGGTGAAGACGAGGGGCCGTTCGGTCTCCGTGATCAGGTGTTTGACGACCTGTACGTTGCCGTTGACGTCCCAGACCGCGATGCCCGGGGTGAGGGTCGGGATGATCTCCACGGCCCACCGGGGCAGACCGATCACCCGTCCCGTCGCCCGTGCCTCGTCGGCTTTCTGGGCGTAGATCGTGCGGGTGGAGGCCATCTTGAGGATCGCGGCGGCCTCCTTGGCCGCGGCTCCGTCCACCACGTCGCTCAGGTGGTGCACCACCGCCACGAAGGACAGGCCGAGTCGGCGGCCGAACTTCAGCAGGCGCTGGAAGAGCTGGGCGACGAAGGGGCTGTTGATGATGTGCCACGCCTCCTCCACCAGGAAGATGCGCTTCTTGCGGTCGGGCCGGATCCAGGTGTGCTCCAGCCACACGCCGACGATCGCCATCAGGATGGGCATGGCGATGGAGTTGCGGTCGATGTGGGAGAGGTCGAAGACGATGAGGGGGGCGTCCAGGTCGATGCCGACCGTCGTGGGGCCGTCGAACATGCCCCTGAGGTCGCCGTCGACCAGCCGGTCGAGCACGAGGGCCACGTCCAGGCCCCAGGCCCGTACGTCGTCTATGGCGACGTTCATCGCCTCGGCCGATTCCGGTTCGGGGTGGCGGAGTTGCTCGACGATGTCCATCAGGACCGGCTGGCGCTCGACGATGGTCTCGTTCACATAGGCGTGCGCGACCTTCAGGGCGAAGCCGGACCGCTCGTCGAGGCCGTGCCCCATCGCGACCTCGATGATGGTGCGCAGCAGGGCCAGCTGGCCGGTGGTGGTGATCGCCGGGTCGAGCGGGTTGAGCCGGATCCCCATGTCCAGGGCGGCCGTCGGGTCGAGGCGGATGGGAGTTATACCCAGCTCCTCCGCGATGAGGTTCCATTCGCCGACCCCGTCCTCGCCCTGGGCGTCGAGGACGACGACCTGCCGGTCGCGGAAGCGCAACTGGCGCAGGACGTAGGTCTTCTCCAGGGCGGACTTGCCGTTGCCGGACTCGCCGAGGACCAGCCAGTGCGGGGCCGGGAGCTGTTGCCCGTACAGCTGGAAGGGGTCGTAGATGTATCCCTTCCCGGAGTACACCTCGCGTCCGATGATGACGCCCGAGTCGCCGAGTCCGGGTGCGGCGGTGGGCAGGTAGACGGCCTGTGCCTGGCCCGTGGAGGTGCGGACCGGCAGCCGGGTCGTCTCGACCTTGCCGAAGAGGAAGGACGTGAAGGCGTCCGTGGCGGCGGACAGCGGATCCCGCATCAGGGCCTTACCTCCGAATACCGGTGGCGAAGGGGAGCGTGTTGACGAAGGCCCGGTGGTGCTCGCGGTCGCACCACTCCAGCTTCAGATACGACTTGCCGGCGGAGGCGCGGATGGTGCGCTTGTCGCGGGCGAGGGCCTCGGGTGAGCGGGAGGAGACGGTGATGTACCCGACGAGGTTGACTCCCGCGGCGCCGCTGGCGAGGTCCTCGCCGCGCTGGTCGAGGCGGTTGTGGGAGGCGATGTCGCGGGGGTCGACCGTGCGGTTCATCTTGGCCTGGCGGCTGGCCTCGGCCTCGTCGTTGGTCTTCTCGGTGAGCATGCGCTCGATGGCGATCTCGGTGGGTTCGAGGTCCATGGTGACGGCGACCGTGCGGATGACGTCCGGGGTGTGGACCAGCAGCGGGGCGAGGAAGTTGACGCCGACCGGGGTCATCGGCCACTCCTTCACCCAGGCCGTGGCGTGGCACCAGGGCGCGCGGGTGGAGGACTCGCGGGTCTTCGCCTGGAGATAGGTGGGTTCCATGGCGTCGAGTTCGGCGGGCCAGGCGTTGCGCTTGGTCATCGCCTGGATGTGGTCGATGGGGTGGTCGGGGTCGTACATGGAGTGCACGAGGGAGGCGAGCCGGCCCTGGCCGAGGGGCTGGCGCACCCGGATGTCGGCTTCCTGGAGGCGCGAGCAGATGTCGGTCAGTTCGCGCGCCATGACGACGGCGAGGCCGGCGTCGCGGTCCAGTTTCTTCCCGCCCTGCGGCCGGGCGGCACGGGCCATGGCCTGCGCCTCGGCGGCGAGTTCGCGGGTCCAGTGCATGCAGGCGACGAGATAGGCGCGGTGCTGCTCGCTGCTGGTGGACACCATGGACTGGAGCTGGTCGTACGACTGCTGGAGCCAGCCGGGGGACTTCTCGTCGCCGCGTACGGCGACGTCCTTGGCGTGGGCGTCCGGGTCGGCGGGGAGGGTGCGGGCGAGCATCTGGAGGCGGGTGACGAAGCCGTCGCCGTTCGCGACGTGCTTGAGGAGGGTGCCGAAGCGGTCGACGAGGGCCTCCTGGTCCTCGCTGTCGCGCAGGCCGACACCGGGGCCCTCGATCTCGATGGCGGCCGTGACGGTGCGGCGGTCGGCGTGCAGGAGCACGGCGATCTCGTCGGGCCCGAAGGGGGCCGCGAGCCAGGAGATCCGGCCGATGCCGGGCGGCGGGCCGATCTCGATCTCCCGGCCGTCGAGGTGCGTGCCGGCCTCCATGACGTTGCTGCGGTAGGCCGTGCCGCGGCGCAGGCTGCGCTTGTAACTGCGGTTGATCTCGAACCACTTGTAGAACGTGCGGCGCTTGTACGGGACGTACACGGCGGCGAGGGCGAGCAGGGGGAAGCCCATCAGCAGCACGATCCGCAGGGACAGTACGGGGACGAGCAGACCGCACATCATGCCGAGGAACGCGCCCGCGATGATGAGCACGATCTCGCCGGACTCGCGGTTCCGGCCGACCATCGCGTTCGGCCGGGCGCGGCCGATCAGATATGTACGGCGGGGCGTGACCGGATGGGACACGTGGGACTCGGTCGTCAACGCCCTTCACCTCCCGTGCGGTTGGGACTGCTGTTGCGGGTGTTTCCGGTGGGACTCGTGCGTGGTGGCGGTGCGGCGGCGGGGACGGATCCGCCGCCCGCGTTCGGGGTGCGTGTGCTGTGTGCCGCGACGCCTCCGGAGGCGGGGTTGGCGGGGCGGGCCGGCTGGTTGCCGCCTCCGCCTCCTCCTCCGCCGCCGTTGTTGTCGGCGCGGGCGCTGTGCGTCTTGATGCCCTGGGCGACAAGCGTGGCCGGGGAGCTGATCACGGCCGCGGCCTTGCCTTCGGCGCCCTGCATGATGCGGTTGTTGCGAGAGTTCGCGATCTCGTCGCCGAAGCCGGGGACGAAGCGGTAGATCATGGCGCTGGCGAAGATGGCGAGCAGGATGATGGCGAGGCCGGAGACGACGGCGGAGAAGGAGTCCGGGCCGTCGTCGGTCGACAGGGCGCCGGCCAGGCCCAGGACTATCACGATGACCGGTTTCACCAGGATGACGGCGATCATGACGCCGGCCCAGCGGCGGACGTGCCCCCACAGGTTCTTGTCGACGAGTCCCGCGTACACGACGGTGCCGAGGAGGGCGCCGACGTAGAGGAGCGCGGCGCGGATGACGAGCTCCAGCCACAGGACGCCGGCGGCGAGGATCGACACCAGGGACACCACGATCAGCATGATCGGGCCGCCGCCGATGTTCTCGCCCTTGGCGAGCGCGCCGGAGAAGGTGCCGAAGAAGGTGTCGGTCTGGTTGCCGGTGGTCTTGGCGAGGACCTCGGTGACGCCGTCGGAGGCCGAGACGACGGTGTAGAGGATCAGCGGGGTGAACGCGGACGCCAGGACCGTGAGCCAGAGGAAGCCGATGGCCTCGGAGAGCGCGGTGCCGAGGGGGACGCCCCGGACCGCCCTCTTCGCCACGGCGAGCAGCCACAGCAGGAGGGTGAGGATCGTCGACGCCGCGAAGACGACGGCGTACTGCTGGAGGAACTTGGGGTTCGTGAAGTCGACGTTCGCCGTGTCGTTGACCGCGGAGGACAGCTTGTCGATGGTCCAGGACGCGGCGTCGGCACAGCCCTTGGCGAGGGAGGAGAGGGGGTCGAGGGTGGAGGTGAGGCTGGGGGTGGAGCCGCCGGTGTGGCCCGATCGGCTGCCGTTCTCGCAATAGTCCTTGGCGGGACCGCGGATGAGGTCGCAGGGGTCGTTGCTGCTCGTCGGCGATGGCTTGGGGGCTGCGATGGCGCGAGTGGCCAGCAGCACCGTAGTGGCCTGAATGGCCGTGACAGCGGCGGCTGCTTTGAGTACGCGGCGGCTACCGGGCATACGTGAACCCTCCGTACTCTTCAACGGCCTTGGTCATGTCGTCGGCGGTGGACGCCTTCTGGTCGCGTCCGACGGGGACCGGCCCGTCCTTCTGCGAGAAGTCCGTGATCTTCCAGTCGTCGCTGATCCACTTGAGTCGGTACGTGGTGGTGTACCAGCTCTCCGAGACGGGGTTCGTCGACCCTTGTCCGGACAGACCGAACAGCGACGTGTACCAGAGGTCGACCGTGGCGCTGTCCGCGCTGGAGGATGTGACTTTCGTGCCCACCGGGATGACCCGCGAGATGAAGGTCTGGCCCGCGGGTGCCGCGCCGTCCTTGTCCAGACCGATGTTGGTCAGGAACTTCTCACTGGAGTAGGCGCTGTCGAGGTCCGACTGTCGGGCATCGGCGACTTCGGGTGCGTACACAGTGCCGACGATCGCGTGACGTTGGCCGGAGTCGAACATCCCAGTTGATCCGAGCGCCACACCGTAGTTCGCCGCCGCGCTCTGCGCCCCCTGCTCGCTGTGGGCGAATCCCGTCGGGATGGTGCCGGACTTCGAGTCCACCGGCCGGTTCCCGGACGCCGCCGTGGGGGACGTGCCGGACTTGGCGCCGCCGTTCCCCCCTCCGGTGCCCGAGGAAGAGGAATCGTCTCCTCCACGGTTCGCGAAGGCGATCGCGGCGATCAGGAGGACGACGACGCCGACCACCGTGACCAGGCTGCGTGAGGACGAGCGTCCGCGGCGGGCGCCGCCGTAGACGTCGCCGGGGCGGTCGGGGAGCCGGGTCCGGGTCTGGCCCGTGCCCCCGTATCTCCCGTCGTCACCGCGAGAGCCGTCCCCGTATCCGGGTTCGTCACCGAGACTCATGCCGCGTACGCCCCCTCAACCTCTGCTGAATCGCGTAGTACGACGGTAGCCGTGCTGGTTTCCGCGCGGACGCGGTGTGGTGACTCGACATCAGGGAAACGCAACCTCAGCCGGTGGGCGCGACGGACAGGTGGATCGGACAGACGTAGGAGAGAGGAGCCGGGCGCCCCGGCCGGGGCTAGACGGCCATGCCGTACACGATGGTGAACAGCGTGCCCAGGGACCCGATGATGAAGACCCCGGTGAGGCCCGCGATGATCAGGCCCTTGCCCTGTTCCGCGCTGAAGGTGTCGCGCAGCGCCGTCGCGCCGATGCGTTGCTTGGCCGCTCCCCAGATCGCGATCCCGAGGCAGAGCAGGATGGCGACCGCCATCACGACCTGGATCATCGTCTTGGCTTCGTTGCCCAGGCTGCCGAAGGGACCCCAGTCCGGGGCGATCCCGCCGATGATTGTGGTGATGTCGCCCTTGTCGGCTGCGAAAAGCATGTAAGTCACCGCCCCTAGTGGGTAGTTCTGCACCCCCTGCCACTGCGCGCAGAGGTCGGGCCCATTCTCGCCGACAATGGCGCCGTCGCATGTCGACTTGGCGTCATTGATTGGCGGGTTTCGTACGAATCCCTTGCCACCGGCGCACGCGGGCCCCATTCGGGAGGCGTGCGCCGGTATGCGCAGAGTCGTATGGTCACTCTGTGTATCACGGCAGGTCACGCCGGGCAATGAAGCCGATGCGGAACCTGTCGTGTGGTTCCGTCGTTAACCCCTTCTACGAACCTCGTGGGGCGGTCGCCCTGCTCGTCCCGTAGGTCCACCGCGGACGCGTCCCGGTTGCGGCGGGTTGTCGAGCCGATGTTCTCCGGGTCGCGCGTCTGCCGGAGGTGGACGCGCGGCCGCTGTCACGCAGGCTATCCCCCGTCGCGGTGGCGCGCGGAGACGGGCCGTGGCCGTTCGCCCGCCGTCCTTTCGCCGGACGCTCCCGTCCGACTGGCCGCGCGGAAAACGTTGTTGACGGTCAGGCGGTCCGGGATGCCCTGGTGCCGGCGGTACTTGGGGCGGCGCCCGGACGCGGGGGCGCACGTGCCGCGTGCGAGGGCGGCGTCGCGGGGTGCGTACGGGCCCGTCGCCGGGGAGGGTGGGAGCTCACCGCCCGCGTCCACCTGGTCGCGGCCCGCCTGCCCCGGCTCCCTGACGAGCGCCGGCGGGGAGCGGGGCGACCCCGGTCCTGGCCCCCTACCCGGGTCTCCCGGGGCGGTGACCCCTGCCGCGTCCGGCCGGGGTTCGCGGGTACCCGGGCCGCGGGGGTCTTCCCCTCCCGGATGTCCACAGGCTGTGGACATCCGTCCGACGCGCGCGTGGGACGGGACTGGAGTAACGTAGCGTGACGTCAATTGATCGGAGTGCGAGAGAGAGCGGTCGGCGGACGTGGGCCGTACGGTGGATCCGGCCCGCGACTCATGGCAGTTTCTCAAGGTGGTTTCAGGATTCCTCTCAGATCCGTGAGCCAGAGTGTGAACCGATGAAGCGCATCACTCGTCCCCCAGGCGCCCGGCGCAACGCCCTGCTCGTCGCGGTCGCGGTGCTGGCCGTGACCTCGGCCTCCGTGGCCGCCGCCGACGACGGACGCGGCCCCCTGGGCGTGACCGCGCGGGCCTCCGGCACCGTGGCCGCCTCCCGCGTCGGCGCGCTCTTCGGCGGCAGCGGGGCTCTGCGGGGCGGCCACTTCTGTACCGCGTCCGTCGTGCACAGCACGGGGCGGAACCTGCTCGTGACCGCCGCGCACTGCCTGGACGGCGGCGGCAAGCTCCGCTTCGTGCCCGGATACCGCGACGGGAAGGCTCCCTACGGCATCTGGGAGATCCGCAGGACCTACGTCGGTGACGCCTGGACCGGCGCCCAGGACGAGGACAGCGACGTCGCCTTCGCCACCGTCGCCGACCGGGGCGGCAAGGGCGTCGAGGACGTCGTCGGCGCCAACACGTTCGTCACCGGCCGGAAGACCGGGGCCACCGCCGTGACCGTCACCGGCTACCCCAGCATCCTCGAAGCGCCGATCACCTGCACGAACAGGCCCACCGCTGTCAGCCGCACCCAGCAGCGCATCGCCTGCCCCGCCTTCGCCGGCGGCACCAGCGGCAGCCCCTGGGTGAACGGGTACGGGGAGGTCGTCGGGGTCATCGGCGGCCGCGAGGCGGGCGGGAACACCGACGACATCTCGTACAGCGTCGTCCTCGGCGACGAGGCCCGCGACCTCTACCGGTCGACGCAGGCGCAGTAGCGGGGGTCCGCCGCGCCGCGCGCGGCTTCCGGTCAGGCGGCCGTGCCCTTTTCGGCGTGATATCGCCTTGCGCGACAGGGGAGTTGCGCGAGGGGCGCGGCGGACGGTCCGGCAGGCCCGCCACATGCGGTTTCTCCTCGTGTGTGATCGTCCCGCGGCACGGAGGCCGCCTCTACACTGGCGACGGCGGACTCCCGGGCGGCGAGGGGCGGTTGACGGTGCGTAAGGCATGGGTCGTGGCGGCCGCTGTCGCCGGGGTGGGACTCTCCTTCGTGATGCTGCTCGTCGTCGGGGTCTTCGTCGTCGCGGGCAACCTCGCCAACGGGGTCGGCGGCGGTTCGGTCGGACTCGCCAAGGGCGCGGTCCCGGCGGCGTACCAGACGCTCGTGCAGAAGTGGGGCAACCTCTGCGGCGCGATCAACCCCGCCCTGCTCGCCGCGCAGCTGTACCAGGAGAGCGGATTCGACCCGAACGCCAAGAGCCCCGCGAAGGCCGAAGGAATAGCGCAGTTCATCCCCGGGACGTGGGCCACGCACGGAGTCGACGGCGACGGGGACGGCGACCGCGACGTATGGGACCCGAATGACGCGATTCCGTCGGCCGCCTCCTACGACTGCCAGCTCGCCTCGTACGTCAAGGACGCGCCCGGGAACATCACGGAGAACATGCTCGCCGCCTACAACGCGGGGGCGTACGCGGTCATCAAGTACGGGGGTGTCCCGCCGTACCGGGAGACCCAGAACTACGTGAAGACAATCACGACCCTGGAGAAGAGCTTCGCCCGGCCCGTCAACCGGGTCGATCCCTCACGGCAGGCCGCCGCGGCCATCTACTACGCGCAGAAGAAGCTCGGCACGCCCTATCTGTGGGGCGGCAACGGCACCGCTGACCAGGGCGGACGCTTCGACTGCTCGGGTCTGACGAAGGCCGCGTACGAGAGCGTCGGGGTCACCCTGCCGCGGGTCGCCAACGACCAGTACAACGCCGGTCCGCACCCCGCGCGGGAGGAACTGCTGCCGGGGGACCTGGTGTTCTTCTCCGACGACCTCACCGACTCGCGGGCGATCCGGCACGTGGGCATCTACGTGGGCGGCGGCTACATGATCGACGCGCCGAGGACGGGTGCCGTCATCCGCTTCGACCCGATCGACACCCCCGACTACTTCGGGGCCACGCGCGTGACCGAGGATGGCGCGAAAGCACTCCCGACCACGGTCTGAACCCACCCCCTGAGCTGCGGCGATGTATCTCTCTTCGATAACGTCTGCGTGATCATTCGGTGGAGTGTGGAACGTACTGAAGGGCACTGTGCGTTCCTGTTGAGGTAGAGCGGATCCAGGACTTCCGGGCCGCGGATCTACACACCACGGGGTGGTTCGGGCGGCGCACGAAAGGGTGCGCCCGCGGGAAAGACGACGAAGGGGCCGCAGCACCATGGCTGGACTCGCCGAATCCGGTTCGAACCCCGACGTCGACCTGCTCTACGACATCAACGGACTCGCCAAGGACGCACCCCGCTGGTTCGACCGGGGCATGGAGTTCGTGGGCGAGTACGGGCTGCTGCTCGCTCTGGTCCTGCTGGTGCTGTGGTGCTGGTGGACCGTGCGGCGCGGTGGCGCCGAGGGCGCGGCGGCGTCCGTGGCCGGGCTGGTCTGGGCACCACTGGCCGCCGGTATCGCCGTGCTGGTGAACGTGCCGATAAGGGGCTTCGTCGAACGCCCCCGTCCGTTCGTCGACCACCAGGGTCTCGACGTGCTGGTGTCGGGCAAGACCGACTTCTCGTTCGTGAGCGACCACGCGACGCTCACGATGGCGATGGGGGTCGGCCTGTTCGTCGTGCACCGGAAGTTCGGCCTGGCGGGGATAGGGCTCGCGCTCGTCGAGGGCTTCTGCCGGGTCTACATGGGCGTGCACTACCCGACGGACGTCATCGGCGGATTCGCCCTGGGCACGGCCGTGGCGCTGCTGCTCTCCCCGCTGGCCATGGCCCTGCTGACGCCGGTGATGAAGGCCGTCGAGGGGTCCCCGCGGGCCGGCCGGCTCGTCCGGGCGCGGCGCGCGGGTCTCACGGGGCAGCAGGCGCGGATTCCGGAGGCCCGGGCGGAGCGGCCGGACGAGTCCGATCTGGCGGCCTGAGGGCCGTCCCGGGCCAGGGACGGCGAGGGGCGACCCCCGTCCGCGGCGGGCGGAGGCTACAGCGCCTGGGGGAACGAGAAGAAGCGGTTCGGGTCGTACTGCTTCTTCAGCGCGGTGAGCCGGGGAGCCGCGTCGCCGTAGTACGCCTTGCGCCAGTCCGTGAGGGTCGGGTCCGTGTAGTTCTGGTAGGCGGCTCCGGAGGCGTGGCGGGCCATCGCCGTGTGCGCCGAGGTCAGCCAGGACTGGGCCGTGGCGCCGGAACCGCCCGGCTGCCAGGAAACGATGTACTGGGCGAGCATCCTCGACCGGCGGTGCACGAAGGCCGTCGCGGTCGGTGCGACGCGGTTGACCGCGCCGCCCAGCGCGGTGAACGCGATGCTGCCCGAACCGCCGCGGACCGAGCCCAGCTGGTTCAGGAGGGTCTGGATGCCGGCCGCGGAGAGCGAGCGGTCGAAGAAGTCCGACCGGGCCGCGTACGTCTCCCGGCCGAGGGCGCCCTGCGCGGACCGGCCCGGCGTCGTGCCCGGCAGATGGCACTGGGGGTCGGTGGGGAAGGAGGAGCAGCCCGCGTACGCCTCCATCGACTCCTCGTAGGAGTGCCTCTTGAGGGAGACGCTGGAGGCCGGCCCGCCGACCCGGTCGGCCAGGCGGTCCACGGCGTTCTGGAGTTCGCCGTAGGTGCCCAGGGAGAAGGCGGCGACGGAGACGCGGGGGCTGCCGCCGGCGGCCCTCTCGAGATGCAGGGACGACCAGATCTCGTCCGGCTGGTCCGGTCCCCACTCCTGCCAGGCCTTCACCACGGCGGCGGCCTTCGCCCACGGCCAGGTCAGGTACGCGGAGACGGCCTGCGGGGCGGGGTGGGTCCGGTAACGGAGCTCGGTGACGACCCCGAAGTTGCCGTTGCCCGCGCCGCGCAGCGCCCAGAAGAGGTCCTTGTGCTCGCTCGCGTTCGCGACGAGCTCCTTGCCGTCCGCCGTGATCAGCGTCGCCTGGGTGAGACTGTCGCAGGTCAGGCCGTACGCCCGCGACACGACACCGTGGCCGCCGCCGAGGGTCAGACCGGAGACGCCGACGGTCGGGCAGGAACCCGCGGGGATGGTGACGCCCTTCGCGGCGAGTCCGCGGTAGACGTCGATCAGCTTGGAACCGGCGCCGACGACGGCCTCGTTCGCGGACGCCCGGATCTTGTCGAGCTTGGAGACGTCGAGGATCAGCCGGCCGTCGCCGGAGGACCAGCCGGCGTAGGAGTGGCCGCCGTTGCGTATCGACAGGGGTATGTGATGGGCGCGGGCGTAGGCCATGGCCGTACGTATGTCGTCGGCGTGGGCGGCGTACGCGACGGCCGCGGGCTTCAGCGTGTCGAAGCGGGTGTTGTACAGCTGGTGCGCGGTGGACCAGGCGCGGTCGCCGGGACGGACCAGGATGCCGTCCAGGTCCTTGGCGAGGGCGGTCCAGTTCGCGGCGGCGCGGACGCCCGCGGGGGTGGCGCTCGCGGTCGCGTGGACCGGAGCCCCGGACGTCTGCGCCGCCGCCGACGCCCGGGTGGAGGGGCCGCCCTTCGCGTTGCAGGCGGTGGTGACCGCCGCCGCGAGCGCGGCCGCGCCGCCTATGAACATCCGCCGTTGCATATGAGCCTCCCGATGGTTCCCGTGGGACGAGACGGGTGACCGGTTCCGAGGGTTCCACAACGGGAGGCCGAAGAACGGAATCGCTACAGGACCGTGATCCCCGTATGACGGATATCACGGACATCGCACCCCGATCGCGGCCTCCGGCCAGGCACTTCACGCCCGCCCGTCGCCCGCGCGGAGGCCGCTCGGGGCGGCGCGGGGGCAGGAGAGGGGTCAGGCGAGAGGGGCCGCCGTGTGGGACTCGGCGTCGGTGCGGGCAAGGCTGCGGGCCCGGCGGGCGGGGCCTCTCCAGCCGCAGGAGCAGCGGGCCACGCAGAAGCGGCCCTGCTCGACGGTGATGGTCCGGTGCTCTCCGGCGAATGCGATGTCGTCCTGCTGCGCCACGTCAACAACGTTACCCAGGGCAAGCAAACGGAATCGCCCCCGCGTGACGGGCGTCCCTACCCGTCGTTAACCGGTACGACAGGAGGCCCGGGACGGACCGGCTGGGGGTCGGCGGACGATGGTGGCGCAGCAGGGCAGGCGGACGGAGACGCGCGTTCTCGCGGTCGCGGTGGCGGGGCTCATGTGCTGCGTCGCCGGATGTTCGGCCGGCCGCGCCGGTGCCGAGGACGCGCGTCCCGCCGCCGTGGGGACCCGCTCCGGCGCCGTCTCCGCCGGGGTGCTGCACCGCGCGGCCGCGGCCCTGGAGCGGGCCGGCAGCGCGAGGGCGCGTACGTCGATGGAGATGGCCACCGGCGGGACCCGTGTCACCATCCGGGGCGAGGGGGTCTACGACTTCCGGAAGCGGTCGGGGCGGCTCACGGTGGAGCTGCCGCAGGACCCGGCCGGAGCCGAGGAGCACCGGCCGATCACCGAACTCCTCGCTCCGGGAGCCCTGTTCATGAAGAACCGGGGCGCGGGTGTGCCGGCCGACAAGTGGGTGCGCGTCGAGACGGCCACGCTCACGGACGGGAATCTGGTGACGGGCGGGGCCACCGACCCGTTCGCGGCGGCCGAGTTGCTGCGCGGGGCGCGGACGGCGACGTACGTGGGCCGGACGGAGGTGGCGGGCGTCCCGGTGACGCACTATCGCGGGATCGCCGACCTGGACCTCGCCGCGCGGAGCGCGTCGGAGGGGAACCGGGAGGCGCTGCGGGCGGCGGCGAAAGGGTTCGCCACTGCGGAGGTGCCGTTCGACGTCTACCTCGACGACGAGGGACGGATCCGCGAGCTGCGGAACCGGTTCAGCTTCGTGGGCGGTCAGCACCGGGGCAGCGTCGCGGTCGTCTCGACGACCCGGCTGGACGACTTCGGGGTTCCGGCGCCCGTACGTCTTCCCGAGCCCGCGGACATCTTCGCGGGGAAGATCGCGGAGCCGTAGGGTGCGGAGGCCCGCGCGGACGAAGGGCGTGGTGGAGGGTGTGGGACGGGCCCGCGGGGTCCGGGCCGAGGGCGGCGCGGGGGCGGTGCGGGAGCGCGGTGCGCCCGCGCGGGAGGCATGGGGTGCGGCGGGGGTGGGGGCTGGAAATGGCCCTTCCGTGCCATGCGCGGTGTGTAGACCGCTCCCTACTCTAGGAAGTCGGTGACGGCAGAAAGAGGTGACGCGCGTGGCTCCGGTCGGCGGTACGGCAGTTCAGGACCACGTGGCCCTCGCCGAGATCGAGCTGTGCGGCGATCTGATCATCGCGGCGTCGGCCGCCGACGAGGACCGGCTCAGCCTGGAGAGCATCGACGAGGTGCTGAAAGTGGCCGAAGAACGCGCGCGGGAGGGCGGCGCGGGGGAGTAGGCCGGGCGGCAGCAGGTCGGGCGGGCGGAGTCGGGGCGGGCGGCACCGGCCGGAGTCTGTCGGGACGGTGGGTGGGCGCGGGACGCCGGCCGGGTTCCGTCTGACGGTGGGGTGCGGGGCACCGGCCGGGTTCTGTCGCGACGGTGTGATGCGGGGCACGGGCCGGTTTGTGTCGGGACGGTGGGGCGCGGGACGCCGGCCGGGTTCCGTCTGACGGTGGGGTGCGGGGCACCGGCCGGGTGGTGTCGTGGCCCGGTGGCGCGTGCGGGGTGGGTGCGGTTCCGTCGTGACGACGCGGTGCGGGGGAGCGGTGTGCGGTCGGGCGTCCGCGCCGGACCGCTCGGTCCGGGCGGCAGGCCCTACGTGCGCAGCAGCCGGCCGATCGCCTTCGTCGCCTCCTCGACCTTCGCGTCGATCTCGTCGCCGCCCTTGAGCGCCGCGTCCGCGACGCAGTGGCGCAGGTGCTCCTCCAGGAGCTGCAGGGCGAAGGACTGCAGGGCCTTGGTGGAGGCGGAGACCTGCGTGAGTATGTCGATGCAGTAGACGTCCTCGTCGACCATCCGCTGCAGGCCGCGGATCTGCCCCTCGATCCGGCGCAGCCGCTTGAGGTGCTCGTCCTTCTGCTTGTGGTAGCCGTGGACACCGCGGTCGTGGTCGGTCACGACCGGCTCCGCGGTCGCCCGCGGGTCACCGGAGGGGGCCGGCGCGCCGGCCTCGGTGGTCGTCATCGCGTCCTCCTGCTGATCCCGCCGGAAAGGTCGGCTACATATACCCCTGGTAGGTATATGGTATCGAACTTCGTTGGGTATAGGGCCCTTGCCCGACGGCGGGACCGGACCCTGTGCTGATCACTGTGCCTCATGGGCGACACTGGGGGACGGCCGGTTAGCCGTGGCCGGATGATGCGCCTAGCATCAGCCTGACCGAAACAAAAGGACCCCGAGGACCTCACGTGCGATTTCGTCTGACCCCCAGGGAGACGAGCTTCTACGACATGTTCTCCGCATCAGCGGACAACATCGTCACGGGCTCGAAACTCCTGATGGAACTGCTCGGGGCCGACGCCTCCGCCCGGGCCGAGATCGCAGAACGGATGCGGGCAGCGGAGCACGCCGGTGACGATGCGACGCACGCGATCTTCCACCAGTTGAACTCCTCCTTCATCACGCCCTTCGACCGCGAGGACATCTACAACCTGGCCTCGTCCCTCGACGACATCATGGACTTCATGGAGGAGGCCGTCGACCTGGTCGTGCTGTACCAGGTCGAGGAGCTCCCCAAGGGCGTGGAGCAGCAGATCGAGGTGCTGGCGCGGGCGGCCGAGCTGACCGCCGAGGCGATGCCGAACCTGCGGACCATGGACAACCTCACGGAGTACTGGATCGAGGTCAACCGTCTCGAGAACCAGGCCGACCAGATCCACCGCAAGCTGCTCGCCCAGCTCTTCAACGGCAAGTACGACGCCATCGAGGTCCTGAAGCTCAAGCAGATCGTGGACGTGCTGGAAGAAGCGGCCGACGCGTTCGAACATGTGGCGAACACGGTGGAGACCATCGCCGTCAAGGAGTCCTGAGGCTTCGTGGACACCTTTGCGCTGGTCGTGACCATCCTGGTCGCGCTCGGATTCACGTACACGAACGGCTTCCACGATTCGGCGAACGCCATCGCCACGTCGGTGTCCACCCGGGCGCTGACCCCCAGGGCCGCGCTCGCCATGGCCGCGGTGATGAACCTCGCGGGCGCGTTCCTCGGCAGCGGGGTCGCGCACACCGTGAGCAGTGGCCTGATCTCGACGCCCGAGGGGTCGAAGGGGATGGGCATCCTCTTCGCCGCGCTCATCGGAGCCATCGTCTGGAACCTGGTCACCTGGTACTTCGGTCTTCCGTCGTCCTCGTCGCACGCGTTGTTCGGTGGGCTCGTGGGGGCGGCGCTCGCGGGCGGTACGACCGTCCTGTGGTCCGGTGTCCTGGACAAGGTCATCATCCCGATGTTCCTGTCGCCGGTCGTCGGTCTGATCGGCGGCTATCTGGTGATGTGCGCGATCATGTGGCTGTTCCGGCGGGCCAACCCGCACAAGGCCAAGAGGGGTTTCCGGATAGCCCAGACGGTTTCCGCGGCCGGTATGGCGCTCGGGCACGGTCTGCAGGACGCGCAGAAGACGATGGGGATCGTCGTGATGGCGCTCGTCATCGGTGACGTCCAGGGTGCCGACGATCCGATTCCGGTGTGGGTGAAGATCTCCTGCGCCGTGATGCTGTCCCTCGGTACGTACGCGGGTGGGTGGCGGATCATGCGGACGCTGGGGCGGAAGATCATCGAGCTCGATCCGCCGCAGGGGTTCGCCGCGGAGACGACCGGGGCGTCGATCATGTTCGCGACGGCGTTCCTGTTCAAGGCGCCGATCTCGACGACGCATGTCATCACGTCCGCGATCATGGGTGTGGGGGCGACCAAGCGGGTGAACGCCGTGCGGTGGGGTGTCGCCAAGAACATCGTGCTGGGGTGGTTCATCACCATGCCGGCGGCGGCGGTGGTGGCCGCGGTGAGTTTCTGGGTCGTGGATCTGGCGTTTCTGTAGGGAGTGCGTCGGAGGTTCGCGAGGGGGTTCTCTCGCCCCCGCCGCCCCTACCCGACCCATCCCCGGGGCTCCGCCCCGGACCCCGCCGAGGGGCTCTGCCTCCTGGACCCCCGATCGCCCGAAGGGCTCGTCCTCAATCGCCGGACGGGCTGGGGTGTCGGGCTCTGTCTCAAGTGCCCCGGGCTGAGTGCCCGCGTATCGAACACCGGCCCCGGCCTCGCGTGCCGAACCGGGGAATCGCGCACCGGCTCCGGCCTCGCCTTCCGGCCGTGGAATCCCGCGTCGGCCGGCAGCCGACCTCCGTTGACCTGCGGACCTCTCCACCTGTCCGTAAGGAGCCCGCACGCCAGGCCGCAGCCTGCGCCGGAGGGGAAATGGAGGGGCCCGCCCCCGGGAGCCAGGGGCGGGCCCTTCTCGTCCTCGCGGTGGCACCGCCATGCAGCACCGCGAGGGGTTCTTGTGGGAGCGGCTCAGCCGAAGCGGCCCGAGATGTAGTCCTCGGTGGCCTGGACCGACGGGTTGGAGAAGATGCGCTCCGTGTCGTCGATCTCGATGAGGCGGCCCGGCTGGCCCACCGCGGCCAGGTTGAAGAACGCGGTGCGGTCGGAGACGCGCGCGGCCTGCTGCATGTTGTGCGTCACGATGACGATCGTGAAGCGCTCCTTCAGCTCACCGATCAGGTCCTCGATGGCGAGGGTGGAGATCGGGTCCAGGGCCGAGCACGGCTCGTCCATGAGGAGGACCTGCGGCTCCACCGCGATCGCCCGCGCGATGCACAGACGCTGCTGCTGGCCGCCGGACAGGCCCGAGCCGGGCTTGTTCAGGCGGTCCTTGACCTCGTTCCAGAGGTTCGCGCCCTTGAGGGACTTCTCGACGATGTCGCCCAGCTCGGACTTGCGGTAGTTGCCGTTGAGCTTGAGGCCCGCCGCCACGTTGTCGAAGATCGACATGGTGGGGAAGGGGTTGGGACGCTGGAAGACCATGCCGATCGTGCGGCGCACGGCGACCGGGTCGACACCCTGGCCGTACAGGTCCTCGTCGTCCAGCAGGACCTTGCCCTCGACGCGGCCGCCGGGGGTGACCTCGTGCATCCGGTTGAGGGTGCGCAGGAAGGTCGACTTGCCGCAGCCGGAGGGGCCGATGAAGGCCGTCACCGAGCGGGGCTCGACCGTCATCGAGATGTCTTCGATCGCCTTGTGGGCGCTGTAGTAAGCGGTCAGGCCGCTCACGTCGATTCGCTTGGCCATGTCAATCACTGCTTCTTTCGCAAGGGTTCGGGTCGCTGATCGGCCGCGTCAGCGGCCCGTCTTGGGGGCCTTCCAGCGTGCGATGGCACGCGCGCCCATGTTGAGGATCATGACGAAGAGGATGAGCGCCAGTGCTGCCGCCCAGGCCCGGTCGGTGGCCACGTCGGTTCCCGCGCTGTACTGACGGTAGATGTACAGCGGGAGCGAGGCCTGCGGACCGGAGAACGGGTTGTTGTTGATGAAGTTGGTGCCCCACACCAACAGCAGCACGGGAGCGGTCTCACCGGTGATACGCGCGATGGCGAGCATCACACCCGTCGTGATTCCGCCGATGGACGTCGGCAGGACCACCTTGAGGATGGTGCGCCACTTCGGGACACCGAGGGCGAGGGAGGCCTCGCGCAGCTCGTTCGGGACGAGCTTCAGCATCTCCTCGGTGGAGCGGACCACCACGGGCATCATCAGGATCGACAGGGCGAGCGCACCGGCGAAGCCGGAGTAGCCCATGTCCAGGATCAGGATCCAGAAGCTGAGAATGAACAGACCGGCGACGATCGACGGGACACCCGTCATGACGTCGACGAAGAAGGTGACCGCCCTGGCGAGCTTGCCGCGTCCGTACTCGACGAGGTAGATCGCGGTGAGCACACCGATCGGCACGGCGATCAGCGTCGCGATGCCCACCTGCTCCAGGGTGCCGAGGAGCGCGTGGTAGATGCCGCCACCGGGCTCGTTGTCGGCGACCACACCCATGGAGTGGCCCAGGAAGTAGGGGTCGAAGGACTTCACACCCCGCTTGACGGTCTCCCAGATCAGGGAGGCCAGCGGGACGACGGCGAGGAGGAAGCAGACCCACACCAGGTTGGTGGCGATGCGGTCCTTGGCCTGACGGCGGCCCTCGACGCGCGTGGCGATGACGTAGGTGCCGAGCAGGAAGAGGATCGCGGCGATCAGGCCCCACTGGACCTTGCTGTCCAGGCCGCCTGCCAGGCCGATGCCCACGGCCACGACGACGGCGCCCGCGGCGATGGCCCAGGAGGACCACTTGGGGAGGTTGCCGCCGCGAAGCGTGCTGGTGCGCTTGTGGGTGGCGGGTGCGGTGCTCATGCGTTGGCCCCCGAGTACTCCTTGCGGCGGTTGATGATGATGCGTGCGCCGCCGTTGACCAGCAGGGTGATGACGAACAGGACGAGACCCGAGGCGATCAGGGCGTCCTGGCCGAACGGGGTGGCCTCGTTGAACTTGCTCGCGATGTTCTGCGCGAACGTGCCGCCGCCCGGGTCGAGCAGGCTGGCGTTGATCTCGAAGGTCGGGGAGAGGACCGTGGCGACGGCCATCGTCTCGCCGAGCGCGCGGCCGAGGCCCAGCATCGAGGCGGAGATCACGCCGGAGCGGCCGAAGGGCAGCACCGACATGCGGATGACCTCCCAGCGGGTGGCTCCGAGGGCCAGCGCGGCCTCCTGGTGCATCTGCGGCGCCTGGCGGAAGACCTCACGGCTCACGTTCGTGATGATCGGAATGATCATGATCGCGAGGAGGATGCCGACGGCGAGCATCGAGCGGGGCGCTCCGCCCTGCCACTCGAAGATGCCGGTCCAGCCGAAGTAGTGGTCGAGCCAGCCGAACAGGCCGTTCAGATGCGGTACGAGGACGATGGCGCCCCAGAGGCCGTACACGATCGAGGGGACGGCGGCCAGCAGGTCGATCACGTACGCGATGGGTCCGCCGAGCTTGCGCGGCGCGTAGTGCGTGATGAACAGGGCGATGCCGACCGAGACCGGGACCGCGAGGGCCATGGCGATGATCGCGGAGACCACCGTGCCGAAGGCCAGCACCGCGATGCCGAAGCTCGCCGGTTCGAGGTTGGTGTTCCACTCGAACGTGGTGAGGAAGTTGCCGTGGTCCTTGCTGATCGCGTTCGCGGCGCGATAGGTGAGGAAGGCCGCGATGGCGGCCATGATCACCAGGAGCAGGATGCCGGACCCGCGGGAGAGGCCGATGAAGACCCGGTCTCCGGTGGGGGAGGCGCCCTGGTCGGCGATCTTCGTGCCGACGGCGGAAGTCTGTGGGGTGGGAGGTGGTGCTTCGGTGTTCTGCGTCGTTATGTCCATCAGGATTCTCCGGTCTGCGGAACCGTAAGGGGTGGCGGCTCCAGGCGGCGGTGCACCGGACGGTGCGGCCCGCCTCGGCGAGGCGGGCCGCACACTCAGGTCAGCTCAGGTTCGAGACGGCGGCGCGAACCTTGGTGATGATCTCGGCGGGGATCGGCGCGTACTGCGCGTCGGTCAGAAGCTTCTGACCGTCCTCGCTCGCGATGTAGTTGAGGAAGGCCTTCGTGGCGGGCAGGGTGTCCGCCTTGTTGCCCTTCTCGCAGACGATCTCGTAGGTGACCAGGGTGAGCGGGTAGGCGCCCTCCTCGGTCGGCTTGTAGTTCAGGCCGAGGGACAGGTCGTTGCCGGTGCCCTTGACCTCGGCGGTGGCGATGGCCTTGGTGGCGTTCTCGACGCTGGCCTTGACCGGGGTGGCGGCGTCCGTCTTGAGGTCCACGGTGCTGATGCCGTCAGCGGCGTAGGAGAGCTCGAAGTAGGAGATCGCGCCGGCGGTCTGCTTCACCTGCTGGGCGAGACCGGAGGAACCCTGAGCGGACTGGCCGCCCTTGGCCTGCCACGCCTTGCCGCCGGAGTAGTTCCAGTCGGACGGGGCGACGGCCTTCAGGTACTTGGTGAAGTTGTCCGTGGTGCCGGACTCGTCCGAGCGGTGGAACGCCTGGATCTTGGTGCTGGGCAGCTTCGCGGTGGTGTTCAGCTTCGCGATCGCCGGGTCGTTCCACTTGGTGATCTTGCCGTCGAAGATCTTGGCGATGGTGGACGCGTCGAGGACGAGGCCGTCCACGCCCGGCAGGTTGTAACCGATCGCGATCGGGCCGCCGACCATCGGGAGGTCGATGGCCGGGTTGCCGCCACAGGCCTTCGCGGCCGCGGAGACCTCTTCGGGCTTCAGCGGGGAGTCCGAACCGGCGAACGCGGTCTGGCCCTGCGTGAACGCCGTCACACCGGCACCCGAACCGGTCGGGTTGTAGTTGATCTGGACGCCGGAGCAGGCCTGGGTGAACTGCTTCACCCACGCGTCGATGGCGTTCTTCTGCGCGGAGGATCCGGAGGCCTGCAGCTGGCCCTTGGCGTCGTCGCACTTGATGGCGCTGCTGTTGCTGGTGGCGGCGGAGGTCGCCTTGTCGCCACCGCTCTTGCTGCCGGTGTCGTCCGAGCCGCACGCCGTGAGGGCCAGGGCGCCGGAGACGGCGACGGCACCGAGCGAGAGGGCGCGAAGCCGGTTCTTGCGCTGAAGCTTCACTTTTCGGGAGTTCCTTCCAGGAGCCGCCGTCGAGTGGCGGCGTGCGAAGTCGGTGGTAGGCGGAGGTCGTGTCCCGGGGCCTGCCCGGGACGCGGTCCGCACCGCGTAAGGCCGAAATTAGGCAGAACAGGTGAAGGCGCCGATGGCCATAAGTGAACGGAGGGTGAACCCCTGCGGACGGTGCGGTGAGGTCACGGAACGCTTACGCCGAGGACACAGGGCGGTTTCCGACAACTCGGGTCGCATGGGTAACTCCAGGCAACCGGGCGCAATCATTCAGGTTTCGCGGCGGGGCGGTGGGACGGCGGGCGCGCGCATGCGGAGCGACGGTCCCGGTGCTCAGGGGCGCGGTCGCGCGTGCCGGCCCCACCACGGCCCGCGTACCCGGCCCGCACGGAGACCTGCGTACGGGGACGTCCGTACGGGGGCGTCTGCACGGAGGCGTCCGCACCGGCCTACGCCAGGTGCAGCGAGTGCAGCAGGGCGTCGACCAGGTCGCGGTCCCTGGGCTGGGTCAGGCGGTGCCGGGCCGCGGTGGGCGGGAGCCACAGGACGCGGTCGACCTCGCTGTTCGGCCGGAAGCAGCCGTCCGCCGCCTCGGCCGCCCAGTAGCGGACCTCTTTGGCGCGCCCGCCGACGAGATACCCGAGGGTGGGCAGGTCCGCGCCCGGCACCGCGGTGTACCCCGTCTCCTCCTCGACCTCCCGCAGCGCGCCCGCCAGGGCGTCCTCGGCGCGCTTGAGCTTGCCCTTCGGATGCGACCAGTCGTCGTACTTCGGCCGGTGGACCAGACAGACCTCGAGCTCGCCGTCCACGGGCGAGCGGCGCCACAGGACGCAGCCCGCCGCCCGGATGATGTCGGTGCCGCCGGTCATGGGGCCTCCCTCAGGGGGTGCGTACGGCTTCCTTCTGCCAGCTCTGCTGGAACGCGAAGCGGGCCGCCTCCACCTCGTGCCGCTGGTCCGCGTGGAGCACGCCGAGCGCGTACGCGGTCGCCGGGGCGATACGGGGGGTGCGGGCCGCCGACGCCGCGGCCGCGGCCGCCTCCGCCGCGTCCCGGTGCCGGTCGAGGGCCTGTCCCGCGCCGAGCAGCCGTGCGTCGGAGGGGACGCCCTCCTGGTGCAGGCACTCGCGCGCGTAGCGGTGCAGCCGCAGCAGCAGCCGGACCTGGTGCCAGGGCGCGTCCTGGGGATGGGGAGCGGCGTCCGCGGAGAGGCCGTGCACGAGAGCCTCCGCGTTGTACGGATGGCCCGCGGTGAGCAGGGGCAGCGCGGCGACCGCGTCGACGAGCCGGTCCTGCGCGGCGGACGCGAGCGGGCGCAGGTCGGCGGCGGTGGCCGCCGTGGTGAGCGGCACCTCGCTCGCGAGCACGGCGACGCTGTCCGCGACGGCGTGGAAGCGGGAGGAGCCCAGCGCCTGGAGTGCCGCCGAGTGCGCCCGGGTGCGGGCCAGGGTCAGCTGGCGGTCGAGCAGCGCGCCCGCCTTCGCCGCACCGATCGTCAGATGGCCCTTGGCCGGGACGTCGGCGCCGCCGGCGGCCTGGGTGGGGAATCCGGTCGGACCCGAGAGCCGGTTCAGCGCGCCGAGCAGCCGCTCCAGCCGCGCCGCGTAGGCGTGCTCGCGGGCCAGCGTGCCCGACAGCCAGGCGAGTTCGGGACGCATCCCCTCCGACCAGTCCGGGTCGAGGAGAGGCCGGAAGGTGTGCAGGGTGCCGCTGATGCGGCGGGCCGAGCGGCGCAGGGCACGCGCCGCGTCGACCGACTCCGACGAGCCGCCCGCCGCGGCGCCGGTCTCCCGGTGCTGCCGCAGCGAGCGGAGGAACTCCGTGGCCTGGTCCCGCAGATAGCCCGCGAGGACCTCGCCGACGGGCGTACCGCCCTGCTCACGGGTCTCCCGCCGGTCGGGCGGTGCCGCGAGCCGGGGTGGGGACCCGGCCGTGGGGTCGGTGGGGTCAAGGTGTCGCTGTGCCACGCCGGCGCCTCCGGGCGTCTATGAGCATCTCCTGGACGTTCCGCAGCGGTTGGCCATCCTGGTCGGTCGCGTGCCGGGTCCATTCGCCGTCCGGGCCCAGGTGCCAGGAGGCGGTGGTGTCCGACATCCCGGTCTCGAACAGCCGGCTGAGGGCTGCCCGGTGGGCCGGGTCGGTGATCCTGACGAGGGCCTCGATCCGCCGGTCGAGGTTGCGGTGCATCATGTCGGCGCTGCCGATCCACACCTCGGGTTCGCCGCCGTTGCCGAACGCGAAGACCCGTGAGTGTTCCAGGAAGCGGCCGAGCACGGACCGGACCCGTATGTTTTCGGACAGGCCGGTGACGCCGGGCCGGACCGCGCAGATGCCACGCACCCACACGTCGACGGGGACCCCGGCCTGGGACGCGCGGTACAGCGCGTCGATGATCGCCTCGTCCACCATCGAGTTGCACTTGATGCGGACGTAGGCGGGCCGTCCGGCGTTGTGGTGCTGGACTTCCTTGTTGATCCGCGCGATCAGGCCGTCGCGCAGGGACTTGGGGGCGACCAGGAGCCGGCGGTAGGTCTCGCGGCGGGAGTAGCCGGAGAGCCGGTTGAAGAGGTCGGAGAGGTCCGCGCCGACCTGCGGGTCGGCGGTGAGCAGTCCGAGGTCCTCGTACAGCCGGGCGGTCTTGGGGTGGTAGTTGCCCGTGCCGACGTGGCTGTAGCGGCGCAGGGTGTCGCCCTCCTGCCGGACCACCAGCGACAGCTTGCAGTGGGTCTTCAGCCCGACGAGCCCGTACACGACGTGGCAGCCGGACTCCTCCAGCTTCCTGGCCCACTTGATGTTGGCCTGTTCGTCGAAGCGTGCCTTGATCTCGACGAGGACGAGGACCTGCTTGCCGGACTCGGCGGCGTCTATCAGCGCGTCGACGATGGGCGAGTCGCCCGACGTCCGGTACAGCGTCTGCTTGATCGCCAGAACGTCCGGGTCGCTCGCCGCCTGCTCCAGGAAGGCCTGGACGGAGGTGGAGAACGAGTCGTACGGGTGGTGCAGCAGGACGTCGCGCTCGCGCAGGGCGGCGAAGATGTCGGGCGCGGACGCCGACTCGACCTCCGCGAGGTCGCGGTGGGTGCCCGCGATGAACTTCGGGTACTTCAGCTCGGGCCGGTCGAGGGCGCCGATGCCGAACAGGCCGGTGAGGTCCAGCGGGCCCGGCAGCGGGTACACCTCGGCCTCGGAGATCTTCAGTTCCCGTACCAACAGGTCGAGGACGTACCGGTCGATGGACTCCTCGACCTCCAGGCGCACCGGCGGCCCGAAGCGGCGCCGCATGAGCTCCTTCTCCAGCGCCTGGAGCAGGTTCTCGGTGTCGTCCTCCTCGACCTCGAGGTCCTCGTTGCGGGTGAGGCGGAAGGTGTGGTGCTCCAGCACCTCCATGCCCGGGAAGAGCTCCTCCAGGTGTGCCGCGATCACGTCCTCGATGGGGACGTAGCGGTCCGGGGAGGCCTCCAGGAAGCGGGAGAGCAGCGGCGGGACCTTGACGCGCGCGAAGTGGCGGTGGCCGCTCACCGGGTTGCGCACCACCACGGCCAGGTTCAGGGACAGGCCGGAGATGTACGGGAAGGGGTGCGCGGGGTCGACGGCCAGCGGGGTGAGGACCGGGAAGATCTGGTGCCGGAAGAGCGTGAAGAGGCGGGCCTGCTCCTTCTCGGTGAGCTCGCTCCAGCGGACCAGGTGGATGCCCTCCTCCGCGAGCGCGGGGGCGACGTCCTCCTGGTAGCAGGCCGCGTGCCGGGCCATGAGCTCGCGCGAGCGGGCCCAGATCATCTCCAGGACCTCGCGCGGCTGCAGGCCGGAGGCGGACTTGGTGGCGACGCCGGTCGCGATGCGGCGCTTGAGGCCGGCCACCCGGACCATGAAGAACTCGTCCAGGTTGCTGGCGAAGATCGCCAGGAACTTGGCCCGTTCGAGGAGCGGTGTGCTCGGGTCCTCGGCGAGTTCCAGGACGCGTTCGTTGAACGCCAGCCAGCTGCGTTCCCGGTCCAGGAACCGGCCCTGCGGGAGCTGGATGCCGTCCTGCACCGTGTCCTCGTACGCGTCGAGGTCGGCGTCGAGGTCGGGCTCCAGGTCGGAGACGTTGGCGGCGACGGTGTGCGGCCGGTGCGCGGCGATGGAACCGACGGACGGCTGCGGGTGCTGGACCTGTGCCTGGGCGCTGGGCTGGTTCATGGACCCATTCTTCCGCGCCGGACGGGAGACCGGCGCGTCGGAGCGGGCGGGCGGCAGCGCGGCGAGGCGGATGACGGCTCCGCGGCTCGCGGCGTCGTCCGGCCGGAGGTGTCCCCGGCGGGGCACGGACCCGGGTTCGTCCGCCGTCGACGGCTGGGGCTCGTTCTCCGGTGGAGGCGAAGGCTCTGGCACGGCGGGCTTCATTGGCTGAGCGTCGCAAGCCCGTCTGAATCGATGGTTACGGCGACATGACGTGCGGGATATCGGGGGGCGGCTCCCGGACGTCCACCTCCGCGAGGGCCGCGTACGCCCCCGCGGCCTTCGCGGGGGCGTACGGACAGGTCGTACGGGAGTTCCCGCCCCGTTGCCGTCGTGCGGGCCGGGCGGGGTCTACGCGGTGCGGCGGCGCAGCAGCCCGAAGGCGGCCGCGGTGGCCGCGCCGGCGACGGCGAGGACGATGCCGGTCTCCACCAGATGGAGGGGCCAGAAGTGGGAGCGCGGGTGGTAGACCGAGTAGTGCCCGGTGATCCCGTGGTCGGCGGCGCAGCGCCTGATCCGGGCGGCCGTGCCGAGGCAGTGCCCGTAGTCGGGGTCCGCGATCCGGCGCCCGTGGACGAGCACCCCGCCCTCCAGCTGCCACGCGCCGTGCGGCGGCGGAACCTCGGTGGCGCCGGTCCGGGTGACCTTGGGCCACAGGTCGGCGCGGAGGCCCGCCAGGGTCCGGCTGAGCAGCAGCATCACCGCGAGGGTGGTGCCAAGGGCGGGCAGCGTGCGGCCGAGCAGCAGGCCGGCGAGGGCGCCGACGGCCAGCGCGCACAGGGCGTAGGCGAGGGTCGCGGGGCCCAGGGCGACGAAGGTGCTGACGTCGCTCCAGCCGTTGTCCAGCCGGTCCGGGTGGTTCGACCAGGTCCAGCGGAACATCGGTACGAGCACCGCGCAGCCGAGGGTGAGGACCAGCGCGGGCACGGCGAGCTTGGCGGTCAGCCAGCGCACCGGGGACACCGACTGGGTCCAGGCGAGCCGTGCGGTGCCCGACTCCAGTTCACGGGCGACCAGGGCGGCGCCCGCCCAGGCGGCCACGGCGTAGAAACAGCAGCACAGGACGACGGCGGCCCAGCGGACGGTGGTGCCGTAGTCGTCGGTGGCGGTGAGGAAGCAGGTGTCGTGGTGCGCGCAGTAGGCAAGCTCCGCCCGGGCCTTGTCGGCCTCGATCCCGACCGCCCACCCCAGGAGCCCGGCGACGGCGGCCACGAAGGCGCCCCACAGGGCCAGCGCCGGGCGGTGCACGCGCAGGACGGTCCAGGGGAGTCCGTCGACGGCGTTCACCGGCGGCCCTCCTCGGGGGTGGGGCCGGTCTGCCGGGTCAGCAGCCGGAAGGCGGCGAGGACGGCGAGCGCGGCGAGGGCGAGGACGATCCCGGTCGCGACCCACTGGAGGGGCCAGTAGTGGGAGTACGGGTGGGAGTCGTTGTAGAAACTGACGGCGTGCAGTCTCGTGTACAGCTCGCGGCACTCGGTACTGAGGTCGCTGCCGCAGTACGGGTTGGCGAGCCGGCCTCCGGTGGAGGTGAGGAGGCCTTCGTCGACGGTGAGGCCGAGGCCCGTGGGGCCGTTGTGGCGCAGGCTGCTGACGGTCCGCACGGAGGGCCACAGGTGCGGTACGGCCAGGGCGGTGCCGACGCGGACGGCGGCCGTGCAGAGCACCGAGAGGGCGAGGGCGGCCAGCGAGCGGCGCAGCGCGAGGCCGGTCAGCGCGCCGACGGCCAGCCCGAACAGGGCGAAGGCGACGGTGGTCGGGCCGTTGGCGTGGAAGACGAGGACGTCGGTCCAGTCCTTGGCGGTGTCGATCCGGCCCTGGCTGCGGCGCCAGGTCCGCTGGTGCAGCAGGACCAGCAGGCTCGTCCCGGCGGTGACGAGCACGGCCGGGAGGGCCAGCTTGACCGTGAGCCAGCGGGCCGGGGAGACGGACTGGGTCCAGGAGAGCTGTGCGGTGCCGGTCTCCATCTCGCGGCCGGTCAGCGACGCGCCCGCCCACGCGGCGACGAGGAACGGGACGAAGGTCACCGCGAGGGTGGCGTACTGGGAGACGGACTTGTAGGTGAGGATCGCGTCCTGGTCGTAGGCGCAGGAGGCCTCACGGCAGCGGTCGTACTGCCGCCACGCGGTGGCCGCCGCGTCCATCGCCGGGCCGTGCAGCCACAGCAGCAGGGCCGTGAGGACCACGAACAGGCCGGCTCCGGCGTACAGGGCCGGGCGGTGCAGCCGCAGCAGCGTGCGGACCAGGCCGCGGGTGGCGGACGGGCGGCGGACGGGGGGCGCCGGGGTGCCGGCGGTGGCGAGGGCGGTCATGCGGCGGGCTCCTGGGCGCGGGCGGGGGTGAGGATCAGCGCGGGGGCCGCGGGGTTGCGCAGATGGGCGAGGACCAGTTCCTCCAGGGAGGGCGTGGTGGCTCCGGCGTCGGCGGGGTACGGGCCCTGAGGGCGGATCAGGGCGGTCTGCTGGCGTCCGGTGGTGCGGGATTCGACCACGGTGTGCGGGGCGAGCTCGCGGACCGGGCCGGTGGTCAGGGTGTGCGCGGCCAGCAGGTCGTCCAGGTCGCCCGCCAGCCGGACCCGGCCGTCGCCTATCAGCAGCAGGTAGTCGCAGGAGCCCTCCAGCTCGGCGACGACGTGCGAGGACATCACGACGGTCGTCCCGTGCTCGGCGGCCTCGGCCATCAGGGTGCCCATCAGTTCGTGCCGGGCGAGCGGGTCGAGGTCGGCCATCGGCTCGTCCAGGAGCAGGAGTTCGGGGCGCTTGCCGAGGGCGAGGGCGAGGGCCACCCGGGTGCGCTGGCCGCCGGAGAGCGCACGGATCCTCTTCTTCGGGTCGAGGCCGCCGACCTCGTACGCGATCCGTCCGGCGACCCGGGGGTCCCAGCGGGCGGGGTTGAGTTCCTGGCCCAGGCGCAGGGTCTGGTCCACGGTGAGCTGCGGGTAGAGCGGCTTGTCCTGGGCGACGTACGCGACGCGCTCGCGGGCGGCGGCCGGGTGGGCGCCGAGCACGGTGAGGGTGCCCTCGGTGGGGGCGAGCAGGCCGGCCGTGTGGGACAGCAGGGTCGACTTGCCCGCGCCGTTGGGGCCGACGACGGCGCAGACGCGTCCCGCGGGGAGCCGGAAGGAGCAGTCGCGCAGTGCCCAGCTCCCGCGTCGGCCGAAGCGCTTGCCGAGCCCGGCCGCCTCGATGGCGGAGTTGCTCATTCCTGGTCTCCCTTTGCCTGTTCCTGAGTGAAGCGGTCGTCGAGGGCGGAGGTGAAGAGCGCCGCCATGTCGTCCCGGCCGAGCCCCGCCGCGTGGGCCCGCGTCATCCAGGCGTCCAGTTCGGCGCGCAGGGGCGAGTCGGCCGGGGTGGTGGTGCCGAGCGAGCGGCGTACGAAGGTGCCGAGGCCGCGTCTGGCCTCGACCAGGCCCTCGCGCTCCAGCTCGCGGTAGGCCTTGAGGACGGTGTTCGGGTTGATCGCGGTGGCTTCCACGACCTCGCGGGCCGTGGGCAGCTTGTCGCCGGGTTCGAGCAGCCCGAGTCGCAGGGCCTGTTTGGTCTGCTGGACGATCTGGACGTACGTGGCGACACCGCTGCGCCGGTCGATGCGGTACTCCACCACGCGGCAACCACCCTTTCACTAATTGAGTAGTGAAAGGGTGGTGCAAGAGGGGGTCGTGAGTCAAGTGCGAGATCCGTCGGCCGGAACGTGAACCGATCGCCAGGGCTCGTCCGATGAGGTGACGTGAGGGAAACGAGAAGCGACGGGGAGCTGCTGCGGGCCATCGCGGCGGACGGGGACCGTCGCGCCTTCGAGGAGCTGTACCGGCGCTACGCGCCGTGGCTGACCGCGCGCCTGCGCGGCCGGTGCGCGGACCCCGGGGTCGTCGACGACGTCGTGCAGGAGACCTTCCTTGCCGTCTGGCGCGGCACCGCGCGCTACCGGGAGGAGGGCGACGCCGCCGGCTGGCTCTGGCGGGTCGGCTCCCGACGGCTGATCGACACCCTGCGCGGCGACGGCGCCCGGGGCCGCCTGCGGCAGGCCCTGGCCCGCCTGCGCCACCGGGACGAGGCGTCCGCCGAGGAACGCGTGCTCGCGGGGGTGGAGCACGGAGACCTCGCGGGCGCCCTCGTCCGGCTCTCGCCCGAACTGCGGGCGGTGCTCCAGGCCACGGTGATCGACGGTCTCACCACCAGGGAGGCGGCCGTCCTGCTCGGCATTCCGCCCGGCACGGTCAAGACGCGGGCCCTGCGGGCCCGCAAGCAGCTGCGGGAGGCACTGGCATGAGCGGCATCGACAGGGACACCGGCACGTCCTGGCACGTGCCGGAGGACGACATCCGGGCCTACGCGCGAGGAGAACTCACCCCGCCCCGGCTCTGGTCCGCGGACACCCACCTCGCCGCGTGCGCACGCTGCCGGGAGACGCTCGCCGCGGCGGCCGACCCGGTCGCGCTGGCGGCCGGCTGGGAGCGGCTCGACGCCGAACTGGACGCGCCGCGCCCGCGCCTGGTCGAGTCGCTGCTGGTGCGCGTCGGCGTCGCCGACCACACCGCGCGTCTGCTGGCCGCCGCACCCGTGCTGCGCCGCTCCTGGCTGGGAGCGGTCGCCGCCGTGCTGGTCATGACCGTGGCCGCGGCCAACTCGGCGCAGTCCGCCGCCGCGCCCAACCTGTTCCTGGCCCTCGCGCCCCTGCTCCCGCTCGCCGGGGTCGCGCTGTCCTACGGCCCCGCGCTCGACCCGACGTACGAGATGGCGGTCGTCTCGCCGACCCACGGGTTCCGGCTGCTGATGATCCGTACCCTCGCCGTGCTGGCCGTCGTCCTCGGCCTGAACGGTCTCGCCACCCTCGCCCTGCCCGCGTACGGGCTGCGCGCACTGGCCTGGCTGCTGCCCGCCCTGGCCCTCACCGGGACCGGGCTCGCCCTGACCCCCCGGCTGGGCCCGGTCCTCGCGCCCGGAGTGGTCGCCACGGTCTGGGTGACGCTGCTCGCGCTGACGGCGTCCGCGGGCGGCCCCCACCACGGGACGCTCGCGCCGTTCACGGCGGCCGGACAGGGTGTCGCCGCGGCGGTGGCCGTACTGGCCGCCGGGCTGCTGTACCTGCTGCGCGACGGATTCGACGCGTCGCTCCCCCGGCGGCCGTTCCCGGGGTTCACCCAGGGAGGCCGGGGATGACGGACCGCACCCCCGCGGCGCAGGCCGGCCCCGTCACCCGTGGGGAGCGGCGGCTGCGTCTCCTGAAGGCCGCGCTGCTGATGGCCCTCTCGCTCCTGGCCTTCGCGGCCGAACTGCTCCTCCTGGCCGTCCGTGCCCCGCGCGGTCGCCGAAGCGCCTTCGGAGGGGACCTCGGAGGAGACACCGGAGGGGACACCGGCGGGGGCGACGGATGAGGGCGCCGGTGGTCACGCCTCCCGCCCGCACCGTCGGGCCCCTTCCGTCCACCCCCGCCGCGGATTCCCCGTCTCGCCCTTCTCTCCCTTCTACCTCTTGTTCTTCTTGCTCCTCTTGTTCGTCTTCTTGCCTTCCGCCCCTTCCGTTCCCTTCCTTCGACCACTTCCGCAGGAGCGCCGCATGACCCCCACCGTCTCCGCCTCCGGGCTGAGCCTCCACTACGGCAGGACCGCCGCCCTCGACGACGTCTCGCTCCGGCTCCAGGAAGGCGTCACCGGGCTCATCGGTCCCAACGGGGCGGGAAAGACGACCCTGTTGCGGGTGCTCGCCACCGCGGTGCCCGCGGACCGCGGCGCCTTCACGGTGCTCGGACACGACCCGGCCACGACGTCCGGACGGCAGGACGTCCGGCGCAGGCTCGGCTATCTGCCGCAGACCCCGGGATTCCACCCGGACTTCACGGCCTTCGAGTTCGTCGACTACGTGGCGATCCTCAAGGAGCGGACGGACCGGACCGCCCGGCACCGCGAGGTGAGCCAGGTCCTGGAATCCGTCGACCTGACCGACGTACGCGGCAAGCGGATCAAGAAGCTGTCCGGCGGAATGCGTCAGCGGGTCGCGCTGGCCGCCGCCCTCGTCGGCGACCCCGGCTTCCTCGTCCTCGACGAACCCACCGTCGGCCTCGACCCCGAACAGCGCATGCGCTTCAGGGAACTGATCGCCCGGGCCGGGGAGGAGCGCACCGTGCTCCTGTCCACCCACCAGACCGAGGACGTCGCGATGCTCTGCCACCGCGTCATCGTGATGGCCGGCGGACGCGTCCTCTTCGAGGGCACCCCCGCCGACCTGGCCGCACGCGCCGCCGGACATGTGTGGAGCAGCACCGAGCGCGACCCGGCCGCACGCGCCGGATGGCGTACCGGCACGGGCTCCTTCCGCAATGTCGGCGACCCGCCGACGGGCGCCGACCTCCTCGAACCGACCCTGGAGGACGGCTACCTGCTCACCCTCGACGGCACGCCCGCGGAGGTGACCGCGGGATGAGTACCGCACTGGAGACCCCCGCGCGGACCGTCGGGCAGGACCCGGAGCCGCGCCGCCGCTGGGCCGCCGTGGCCGCCCTCGCCCGCTTCGAGGCACGCGAACTGCGCCTCCAACTGTCCTTCCTCGGGATCGTGCTGCTGTACATCGCCTGGATCGTGTGGCAGTGCACCAGCGGGACGGACGACTACCCGGCGCTGCAGGACGTCGACCGGGACACCCAGAGCGTGCCGATGCTCGTCGGACTCTCGGTCATGCTGTGGGTCAACCGCGCCGTCCTGCGCTCCCACCGCCACGACACGGAACGCCACTTCGGGGTGCTCGTCGTCGAGCCGTGGCGGCGTACGGTCGGCCACGCGCTGTCCGTCGTCCCGGCGGCCCTGTTCGTCGCGGTCTGCGTCACCGTCCAGTTCACCTGGGAGTCGCTCAAGCCCGGTGCGGTCGGGCACGGTTCACCCGGGGAGCTGGCCGTCGGCCCGCTGACGGTGCTGCTCTTCGGTGAACTCGGGGTCCTCCTCGGCCGCCTGGTCCGCTCCGCGTTCGCCGCGCCGGTCCTGCTCGTCTTCCTGCTCTTCACCCAGGTCCTGGGCGCGAGCGTCTCCGGTGGGGGCGACTGGACGACCTGGCTGGCGCCGGTCGTCACCGAGACCGGTTCCAGGCCGTTCCCCTCCGACCTGCTGGGCCGCCCCGCGGCCTGGCACGCGCTGTACCTCCTCGGGCTCGCCCTGTCCGTGGCGGTGCTCGCCGTGCTGGCCGCCGGCGGGCGTTCGAGGACCGTCCAGGCGATCCTCGCGGGTGCGCTGGCGCTGACGCTGGTGGGGGCGGTCGCGCAGTCCGGCGGCACCCCGGCCGCGACGCTCGCCGCCCGCGAACGGGACTCGCTCACCCCCGAGAAGGTCCAGTCGTGCCTGGAGCACGGCACCTCGACGTACTGCGCCTTCCCCGAGTGGAGGGGCCGCACGGCCGACTGGGCCGCGGTCGTCCACCGGGTCCAGGGTCTCGCGGGCGGAGCCGCCGGAGGCGAGCGGCTGACGGTGCGGCAGCGCATTGACGCCCGGGGCGGTCTGACGGACAGCCCCGCCTTCGACCCGTCGGCCGTGCCCGGCCGGGTGACCGTGGGCACCGCCTGGGGCGGCAACCGGGTCCCCGAGTTCGCGGTGGCCGTCGCTTCCGTCCTGGTCGCGGGGAACGAGAAGGCGGGCAGCGCGGTGTGCGACGCCCGCATGGTGACCATCATGTGGCTGGCGCTGGGCGCGGAGTCCGACCCGATGACCCTCTTCCGGCACGTCCGCCTCGACGACAGCGTCACGGGTTCCGCCATCGTCCTGACCCCCACGGATCCGCTCGCGATGACCGCGGAACAGACGCGGATCGTACGGGAGTTGCTGAAGATGCCCCGCTACGCGGTCACCGCCAGGGTGAAGGCCCACTGGTCGCAGCTGACCTCCCCGAAGACCTCGACGGCCCGGGTCGCCGAGCTGCTGGGGGTGCCCGCCGGGCCGGTGGCTACGGACCCGGACGGTGACTCGTGCGGGGGCTGAGGGCGCCGGACACGGCTACGGACGGGACCGCGCGGCCGGGCGGGGCGTACGCCGTGATCCTGGCCCTGCTGCCGCCCGTATGGCGCACGCTGCCGCGGACGGCCCTCGCGGTCTGCGGCGGATTCGGGCTCCTGCTGGCCGGGATTCCCCGCCTGCAGTCCGGGCCGCCGGACCCCTGGCTGTGCGTCAACCTGCTGCGGGGAGCCGCGCTGATGCTCGGTGTGGGTCTGGCGTTCCTGCTGGACGACCCGGCGCGGCACACCACCGCGACGGTGCCGGTCCGCAGGCCGCTGCGGAGCGCCCTGCGGATGGCCCTGGTGGCGCCGGGCGCGGCGCTCTGGTGGGCGGTCGCGCTGCTCCTCGTACCCGAGGGGGCGCGGCCTCCGGCCGGCGCGCTCACGCTGGAGGCGGCCGCGATCGCCGTGACCGCCCTGGCCGTGGCGTCCGCCGCCGTGCGGTTCACGGAGCGGACCGAGCCGGGTCCGGCCGTCGCGACAGGGCTGCTGGTCACCGCGATGACGGTGCCGACCGTGCTGCTGCCGGAGCGCTGGGCGCTGCTCGTGGCGGTGCACGACCCGCACTGGGACGCCGCCCACGAGCGGTGGACGGTGGTACTGACCGCGGCGGCGGTGCTCTGCGCGCTGTGCTGCCCGGAACCCGTACGGTCCTGGCGGCCGCGCGCCCTCGCCCGCCGCTGAGGCCCCTCGGCCCGGCCCGCGGCGACGGTGGCTCCGTCCGGGGCACCCGACGGGGGCCGCCGTCCGGTACCCGCGTCCGAGGCGAGGCGGATACCCCGTGCCCGGTGCGGCCCGCCCGCCCGGAATCGCACCGGTCGTGTCACGGCTGCCGTGCCGGGCCTCCCGGGCGTGGCCGGCCCGCCGGGCGGGTGGGCGCTTCGTCCCCGCGGGTCCTGCCGGTCCGACGGGGAGGAGGCGCGCCGGGACCGGCGCCGGTGGGCCCTGACCCGCCGGGGGTCAGGACTCGCTGCGGTACATCAGGTCCGTCTCGTGGGTGACGAAACCGAGGCGTTCGTACACGGCGACGGCCGCGCTGTTGTCGGCGTCGACGTAGAGCATCGCGGTCGGCAGGGCCTGCGCGGCGAGATGGCGGAGCCCGATCGTGGTGAGGGCCTTGCCGAGGCCGCTGCCCTGGGCGGCCGGGCTGACCCCGAGGACGTAGACCTCGCCGAGTCCCTCCGTGGCGTGGACCTTCGTCCAGTGGAAGCCCACGAGTTCGTCGCCGCGCAGGGCGAGGAAGAACCCGGACGGGTCGAACCACGGCTCCGCCTCGCGGTCGTCCAGATCGCGCTGAGTGAGGGCACCCTGCTCAGGGTGGTGGGCGAAGGCCTCGGCGTTCAGGGCGAGCCACGCCGCGTCGTCCCGGCCCGGCACGAACGCCCGGACGCGCACCCCGTCCGGGAGCTTCGGCTCCGGCAGGTCGAGGTCGGTCAACGGCCGCCGCAGCTGCCGCAGTTCACGGAAGAGGGTGAGTCCGAGGACCTGGGCGAGATGCCGGGCCGCGGAGTGCCCGCCGTGCGCCCACACCCGCAGCCGCTTGCCGGACTCGGCGAGCAGGGCCGAACCCAGCGCCCGGCCGTGACCGTGCCCGCGGTGCGCCGGGTGCACGACCAGCTCGGCGGCCGGGGCCTCCACCGGGTCGGTGTCCTCCAACTGGGCGTATCCGACCAGCGTGTCGCCGAGGGTGAGCAGCAGGTGCCGTACGCCCTCGCGCGCACCGCCCTTGAGCTGGAGCCTGCCCTGCTCGGAGACCGCCTGCTGCCCGTCGGCCAGGGCGGCCTCCGCGAGGAGCCGGAGCACGTCCTCGGCCTGCGCCGGGGAGAGCGCGGCGCGGGTCTCGATGGAACGGGAGAGCGCGGGGGGTGCGGTGTCGTCGCTGGTCATGGATACGAGGGTACGGCGCGGTCATTTCCGGACAAGGAGCTGGGCGGCGTGGATGTGGAACGTGGCGGGACGGAGGGCCTTCGGGGCGGCGCGGCACCGCCCGGCGGCGTCCGGGGCGCTTCCCCGCCCGGGCCCGCGCGCCCCCTCCCGCGCACCGCGCGTGCGCGCCCGGCCCCCGTGCGTGCGTCCCCCGGTGGGGCGACGGCAACCAGTCCGTAACCCCGAACCCCCTGGTGTGCTACGCGCGTTGATTCTAAAGTGCGTGCAAAGCCACGGCCGTCACACAGCGACGGTGACACTCGTGGCTCTCGACGTGCTCACCGTTCTCACCGCTCTCCAGGGGGATCTCATGCCGCCGACCTTCCGGAACAGACGCAGTCATCGCCTCCTCGCGGGCGCCGCGGGCCTGGCCACCGTCGCCGCCCTGGCCGCCGCGATGCCGGCGAGCGCGGGGCAGGACCGCGCGACCGCCCGGCACCACCACGGCAGCGGCCGCTACCAGGACGTGCAACTGCTGTCCTTCAACGACCTGCACGGCAACCTGGAGCCGCCGACCGGTTCCTCCGGCCGGGTCACGGAACTGCAGCCGGACGGGACGACGAAGTCGGTCGACGCGGGCGGTGTCGAGTACCTCGCCACGCACCTGCGCGACGCCCGGAAGAGCAACAAGTACTCGATCACGGCCGCCGCCGGTGACATGGTCGGGGCCTCCCCGCTGCTCTCCGGGCTCTTCCACGACGAGCCGACCGTCGACGCGCTGAACAAGCTCGACCTGGACGTGACGAGCGTCGGCAACCACGAGTTCGACGAGGGCGCCAAGGAGCTGGCCCGTCTGCAGAACGGCGGCTGCCATCCCACGGACGGCTGCTACGACAAGAAGGCGAAGTTCAAGGGCGCCGACTTCCCCTACCTCGCCGCGAACGTCACCGACGAGAAGACCAGGAAGCCGATCCTCAAGCCCTACTGGGTCTGGAAGAAGAACGGTGTCAAGGTCGGCTTCATCGGCGTCACGCTGGAGGGCACGCCCAACATCGTCTCCGCCGAGGGCGTCAAGGGCCTGAAGTTCGGTGACGAGGTCGAGACGATCAACAAGTACGCCAAGGAGCTCCAGCGCCAGGGCGTGAAGTCGATCGTCGCGCTGATCCACGAGGGCGGCGCGCCCGCCTCGCAGTCGTACAACTACGACTGCGACAGCCCCGGCGCGGGGGACGGCATCTCGGGCCCGATCGTCGACATCGCGAAGAACGTCACGCCGGCCGTGGACGCGCTGGTCACCGGCCACACCCACCAGGCGTACGCGTGCACGATCGCGGACCCGGCGGGCAACCCCCGGATGGTGACGTCGGCCTCCTCCTTCGGCCGCCTCTACACGGACACCACGCTGACCTACGACCGCTGGACGGGCGACATCGCGCGTACGGCGGTGAAGTCCGCGAACCACGTGGTCACCCGTGACGTGGCGAAGGCCGCCGACATGACGGGCCTGATCGCGAAGTGGAACACCCTCGCCGCCCCCGTCGCCTCGCGCCCCATCGGCTACATCGCGGGCGAGATCGGCAACGCCGGCACCGAGTCCCCGCTCGGTGACATGATCGCCGACGCGCAGCTCGCGTACGCCAGGTCCGTGGACCCGGAGGCCGATGTCGCGCTGATGAACCCGGGCGGCATCCGCGCGGGCCTCATCTACACCGCGAGCGGCAGCGAGGGCGACGGGGTGGTCACGTACGGCGAGGCCTACACGGTCCAGCCGTTCGCCAACACCGTCAACCTGGTGAACCTCACCGGCGCCCAGCTGATCACCGCGCTCCAGCAGCAGGTCAGCGGGGCGAACGAGGCCTCGCCGAAGATCCTGCAGATCTCCAAGGGCCTGACCTACACCCTGGACCTCACCAGGACGGGCGCCGCCCGCGTGGTGGCCGACTCGGTCAGGCTCGACGGCGTGCCGATCGACCCGGCCGCCGGCTACCGCGTCGCGATGAACTCCTTCCTCGCGGGCGGCGGTGACGGCTTCACCGAACTCGGCAAGGGCACGAACGTCCTGGTCGGCGGCGACGACCTGGCCGCCTTCGAGGCCTATCTGACGGCCAACTCCTCGGCCACGGCGCCGTATCCGGTGCCCGCGGCGGACCGCGTGACGGTCGTCCGGTGACCAGCGGGGCGGCCGCTCGGCCCGCCGTCGGGGCCGGACACCGGCGGCGGGGAAGATCGTGAAGTAGATCGCATCCGGACGGTTGCGGTTGCGGCCGGGGGCGGTACGCATGGTCGGATGAGACGATGCGTACCCCCCACCGCATGACGGCGCATCCCCTTCCGGACGCCCACGGACCGGACCCGGACGGCCGGTCCCACGGCCGCCCGCACGCCCGCCCCGACGGCCCTCTGAACACCGGCGCGTACGACCCGCCGGACCACCGCCCGGACCCGTACGGCCACCCCAACCCGTACGACGAACTCGGTGCCCTCGGCGACACGGGCCCGCTGGAGGACTTCCTCCATGAGGAGGAGCCGGAACACGGGCCCGGTGGACCGCCGTCCGGGGAGCCGGACGACGAGCCGTGGACCCCGCCCGACCACCGCCGGGGCGGCCGGCGCCGCCGCAGGCGCCTCGCGGGACTGCCGTTCGCGGCGAAGACGGCCGCCCTGGCCGTGACCCTCGCCGCGTTCCTCACGCTCGCCGACCGCTGGGCGCTGCTGTACGCCGAGCACCAGGCCTCGCGGACGCTCCAGGACCGGCTGCACCTGGCCGCCGCCCCCGAGGTCGAGATCGGCGGCTTCCCGTTCCTGACCCAACTCGCCGACGAGCGGCTGGACTCCGTGCGCGTGACCGTGCCGGACGTGGCCGCCGACCGGGTCTCCCTGGCGAAGGTGTCGGCGACCGCGGAGCGGGTACGGCTCGACGGTGACGGGCCCACCGCCGTACATGGCGCCCGCATCCCCGAGCTGCACGGCGAGGTGCTGCTCTCCTTCGCCGACCTGAACCGCGAACTGGGCTCCTCGCAGGTCACGTTCACCGGACACGGCCGCGACCGGGTGCGTGCGCGCGGCACCCTGCCGGTCGCCGGACACGATCTGCGGCTCCGGGCCGACGCGCGCATCCGGCGGGACGGGACACGCGGCATCTCCACCCACATCGACGGAATGCGCCTGGACATCGGTGACGTGGCGACGTACCGCCCCGGAGCCCGCGCCGCCGAGGGACTGCACCTCACCCCGCGCTCGGCGGCCCGCCTCGGCAGCCAGACCGCCAGGGCGAGGGCACTGCTGTCCGTCCCGTCCGTCGTCCGCACGCTCGGCGTGCCGGACACGGCCGTGCGCACGGCGCTGCGCGACGACGCCGAACTCGCCTCCCTGACGGGGTCGCGGACCTTCGTCCACCGGGCGATGCGCCTGAACCTGCTCGACGTGGCGACCGCCCATCCCGAGCTCCTGAAGCGGCTGGGACTGGACCCGGCCCTGCTCGACGGTCTCTCCCGGCTGACCCGTCCCGTCCTCGTCGACCAGCTCTCCCTCGGCTTCCGGCTCCCGCATCCGGCGGACGGACGGATCCGGCTGCGGGACGTAAGGGTGGAGCGGGACGGGATACGGGTCGAGGTGACCGGAACGGGACTCTCCGTCGGACACTGACCAGCCCCGTGCAGATCCTGTGTGAGCTGCCGAAAGGTTCCCCGGCCGCCCTGAGAATCTCTCTCACCCGCCGGGGGGCGGCAACGTACACACGCCTGGCCGCGCCCGGGCCCCGCCCCCTGCGGGCCGTCCGGTGATGCCCGGCGGGCCGGTGGGCGTCACCGGTCACGGGTGACGGCGCGGCATCGCGTGGGTCCGGGGCGGACCGGACCGAACGCCGCGGGGGGTCCGGGCGTCACAGGAGCGGTGCGGGTCCCGTCCCGCACCGCACGAGCTCGGTCGGCCGACGTCCGCCCTGGGGGATTCCATGCGTACGAGGACACCGCGTACGAAGACACCGACTGCGAAGACACCGCGTACCGCGTATGTGCTGGTCGTACTCGCCCTGCTCGCCACCGGATCCGGTGCCGTGGCCGGCTGCGGCGGTGAAAGGGCCGGGGACCACGGCGCGCGGGGTGGCGACGACGGCGCGGAGGCGCGCAGGGAAGCCCGCGCCCGCCAGGTCGCGGCCGCCTGGGACGGTTCCGGGGCGGCCCGGATCTGGCGCGCCGGCTACCACCCGGCGGGGGAAGTGCTGCAGCCGCCGACGGGCGGATTCCACGAGGGAGCCGACCAGCGGGCCTTCACGGCACAGAACTTCGTCCTGCGCGGCACGCTGCCGGCGGCCGGGCACGAGGAAGGGGAGGTGCGCTGGAGGAGCGGCGCGCCGCTCTCCCTGCCGCTGACCTCGGCACGCGAGGCGTACGCGTCCGTGGCCCGCGGGCGCGACGACGGTCCGCACCTGACCGTGACCGGGGCGCGGCGGGGCACGATGACGGTCGCCACCAGCCGTGGTCCGGCGACGGTGCCGGCCTGGCTCTTCTCCCTGGAGGGGTACGACACTCCGCTGCGGCGGGCCGCCGTCGCCCCCTCCGGGCTGCCCGAACCCCCGATCGGCCCGGCGCGGAACCGGTCCGAGGGCGAACTGGCGCCCCTCCTCGGACTGGTCGGGGTGGGCGCCGACGGCCGGTCGGTCACGGTGGCCGCCGGGCACGGGTCCTGCGACGGCGGCGCCGTCGTGGACGTGCTGGAGAGCCGGGACAGCGTGGTGCTGTCCGCCCGTGTCACGGGGGTGCGGAAAGGCCCGTGCACCGCCGAGATGCGGCGGCAGAAGGTGACGGTGCGGTCGTCCGGGCCGCTCGGCGACCGTGTCCTCCTGGACGCGTTCACGGGCCGGCCCGTGCCGTACGCGCGGTCCGAGGGCTCCTCACCGTCCGGGGGCCGGTGAGCCGGCCCCCGGAAGCCGGAGCGCGCCCGGCCGTCACTCCTCTTCCAGGGCCATGTCCGGCGGCGGGGTGGGCGCGCCCGGCAGCCGGACCGTCACCACGGTGCCGCCGCCCTCGGCCGGCAGGAGGGACACCGAGCCGCCCGCCTGCTGCACCGTCCGCGCCACGATCGACAGTCCCAGACCCGAGCCGGGGAGCGCGCGGGCGGACGGGGAGCGCCAGAAGCGGTCGAAGACGTGCGGGAGATCCTCGGCGGGGATGCCGGGACCGTGGTCGCGGACGGTCAGTTCGCCGTCCTTGAGGACGACGTCGACGGACTCGCCCTCCGGGCTGAACTTCACCGCGTTGTCGAGGATGTTGACGACGGCCCGTTCCAGCGCGCTCGGCTCCGCCCGGACGTACCAGGGCTGGAGGTCCGCCGTGATCGTCAGCTCGGGTCCGCGCAGCCGTGCGCGCCGCAGGGCCGCCTCCACCGTCTCCTGGAGCGGGACCGTCGTCACGGTGGTCGCCTGCTGACCCGTGTCCGACCGCGAGAGTTCCTGCAGGTCGCCGATGAGCGAGGCCAGTTCCGTCATCTGGGCCTTGACGGAGGCGAGGAGCGCCTTGCGGTCGGCCGGGGGGATCGGGCGGCCCGTCTCCTCGCTGCGGGTGAGGAGCTCGATGTTCGTGCGCAGGGAGGTCAGGGGGGTACGGAGTTCGTGCCCGGCGTCCGCGATGAGCTGCTGCTGCAGCTCACGGGAGTTGGCCAGCGCGGACGTCATCGAGTTGAAGGAGCGGGTCAGACGGGCGACCTCGTCGTCGTTGTCCTCCTCGACCGGGATGCGGATGGAGAGGTCCTCCGTGCGGGCCACGTGCTCCACGGCCTCGGTGAGTTTGTCGACGGGGCGCAGGCCCGCGCGGGCGACCGCGAGCCCCGCGGCTCCGGCGCCGACCACACCGATCCCGGAGACCAGCAGCAGGACGAGCGCCAGATCGTTCAGGGTGGCCTCGGTGCCCTTGAGGGGAACGGCCAGCATGTAGGCGCGGTCGCTGAAGAGCACCCGGGTGGTGGGGAGTTCGTTGGGGAAGTTGACGACGATGAGCGGTCGCGCCAGGACCCGTACGTCGTTGCCCTTGCTGTCGGTCCCGTTCCGCGGGGTGGGCTCGATGCTCTGCGGGTCCTTGGCCACGGCCTTGTCGCTGTCGGTGACGTTCACCGCGCCCGCGGAGAAGTCGAAGGCGCAGACGGTTCCGTCCGAGTTGATCAACTGGGCGTAGTCGTCGAAGCGTCCGGAGAAGCTGTCGTCGTTGGCCGGCTCCTTGTGGCAGTCGTCGAGGACGGACTTGACCAAGGGGTACTGCTGGGCCTGCTTCTGGCTCAGGAGGTTGTTGTCGATCTCGCTGTACAGCTTGCCGCGCACGATGAACCAGCAGGTCACCGAGACCGCCGCGACCCCGAAGGCGACCGCCGCCGCCACCAGCAGCGCCAGCCGCGAACGGATCGGCAGCGACCTGAAGCGTCTGATCACTCCGCGCCGCCCGATCGGAGCACGTACCCGACCCCGCGCACCGTGTGCACGAGCCGCGGCTCACCGCCCGCCTCGGTCTTGCGGCGCAGGTACATCACGTACACGTCGAGGGAGTTGGAGGACGGCTCGAAGTCGAAGCCCCACACGGCCTTCAGGATCTGCTCACGGGTGAGGACCTGGCGCGGGTGCGCGAGGAACATCTCCAGGAGGGTGAACTCGGTGCGGGTCAGCTCCACGGCCCGGCCGGACCGGGTGACCTCGCGGGTCGCGAGGTCCATGCGCAGGTCGCCGAAGGTGAGCGCGTCCTCGTCCGGGGCGGTGCCCGCCGTCGCCGCGTACGAACTGCGCCGCAGCAGGGCCCGGACCCGGGCGAAGAGCTCGTCCAGTTCGAAGGGTTTGACCAGGTAGTCGTCGGCGCCCGCGTCGAGGCCGGTCACCCGGTCCCCGACCGTGTCCCGGGCCGTCAGCATGAGGATGGGGGTCGTGGTGCCCGCGCCGCGCATCCGGCGGGCCGCCGTCAGGCCGTCCATCCGGGGCATCTGGATGTCGAGGACGACCAGCTCGGGCCGGTAGGAGGCCGCCTTCTCCAGCGCGTCCGCGCCGTCGACCGCGACCTGCGTGTCGTATCCCTCGAAGGCGAGGCTGCGCTGGAGTGCCTCGCGTACCGCGGGCTCGTCGTCGACGATCAGGATGCGCTGGGGTTCACGGTCGCCTTCGGCGGGGCTCATGGGCGGGAGTCCTCGGGTGCGGTGGGGTGGAGGGGCTGACGGCTTTCAGCGTCGCACGTTTCCGGGCGGGGGCGGAAAGGATCAGCCGGGGAAGAACCGTCTCGATCCGGTGGAAAGGGGTCGAGTGCGGGAGAAGTCCCCCGTGCGGGCGTGAAAGGTTCAGCCCGGCAGCGCGCTGAGCCTGCTCAGCGGGACCTTGCGGCGGTGCGGGCGGGTGGCGGGGGTGCGCAGGCCCATCAACTGCGGGACGGCGGCCTGCGGGAGCGTCACCTCCGGGGCCCGCGGCACCGGCAGGTGCAGCTCACGGGCGACGGCGAGGGCCAGATCGAGTCCGGCCGGATCGCCGCCCTCACGGGAGTGCGTGACCGGGGAAATCCGAGAGATCCGCTTCCTGATCATGTCGACCTCCTGGGTGTGCTGTGCTGTCCTGTGCTCTTGTCGGTCGCCGTCGGTCGCCGTCGGTCGCCGTCGGTCGCCGTCGGTCGCCGTCGGTCGCCGTCGGTCGTCGTCAGCAGGTGTCGTCAGCGGTCGTAGGTGGTCGCCGGTCGTCGTCGGCAGCCGGTCGCCGTCAGTTGTCGGAGCCGCCGGCCCGCAGGTTCGCCAGGTCGGCCTTGACGGTGTTGATCGGGATGGCGAAGCCGAGGCCCACGCTGCCGGCGGCGGACGAGCCGGACGAGGAGTCCGAAGCCGCCGAGTACATCGCGGAGTTGATGCCGACGATGTTGCCGTTCATGTCGATCAGCGCGCCGCCGGAGTTGCCGGGGTTCAGGGACGCGTCGGTCTGGATCGCCTTGTAGGTGGTCGTCGAGGAGCCGGTGTCGCCGTTGAACTGGCGGCCGCCGAACGAGAACGGCCACTGTCCGTCGCCGCCGCCCTGCTGACCCTGGCCCTGTCCCTGTCCCTGGCTCTCGTCGGTCGAGACGGTCACGTCGCGGTCGAGGGCCGAGACGATGCCGCTGGTGACGGTGCCGGTCAGCCCCTCGGGGGAGCCGATCGCGACGACGTCGTCGCCGACCCGGACGCCGTCGGAGTCGCCCAGCGTGGCGACCTTCAGACCGGAGGGCGCGTCCCGCAGCTCGATGAGCGCGAGGTCCTTCTTGCTGTCGGTGCCGACGACCTTCGCGGTGTAGGACTTCCCGTCGTTCAGCCGCACCTTGAGCGCGGAGGCGCCCGCGACGACGTGGTTGTTGGTGACGATCTCGCCGCCGGACGAGACGATCACGCCCGAACCGGTGGACGATCCGGCGTTCGAGGTCGCGCTGACCTCGACGATGCTGGGGCTGACCGCCTGCGCGACACCGGCGACGGTGCCCCTCTTGGCGGTGGGCACCACGGTGGTGCTGGTGCTGCTGCCGGCCACGGTGTCCTTGCCGGTCAGCTCCTGGATGCCGTAGGCGGTGCCACCCCCGATGGCGGCGGCGACTATCGCGACCGCGGCGATCAGGGCCAGCGGACCCCTCGCCGGCCGCTTCCGCGCCGACCCGGCCGGCTGCTCGGGGAACCCGGCGTGGGCGCCACCGCCGTGACCGCCGGCCGCGCCGCTGCCGTCCTGACCGGAGCCCGGCCACACGGTGGTGCCCGGTTCGACGGCGGCCGGCGGGGCCGGCGCGTACGCCGGCGGAGCGGGCCACTCGGGGTTCACGGGAGAGGAGGCAGGCTGCTGCTGGAGGTACGGGGACTGGTGGTCGTCGCCCTGGGGGTACTCGCCGCTGCGGCGGAAGCTCTCGGTCATGAGATGAGACTCCCGCCCGATCATGAGAGCTCCCTGAGTCCCCGCTGAGAAGCCCGACAGAACCTCGTATGCCCGATATAAAGGCGCTCCGGACGCCCGCGAGTCAGGGAAACAGAAGGTTGCGGCGCGGTGATGTCACGGAATGCGACGGACGAATACTTTTCTGTCTGCTGTCCAGTACATGTGTTCTGGGGCGCGTGAGGCCTACGATCACCGCGCCGGAGGGGGGCTCCGCGGTGGTGCCTGCGTCGACGCGGGCGGTTGATCGGCCATGGCCGACGACCGCTGTCGTCGGGCGGGCCGGTGCGTCGTACGCCCCTTCTCGGGCCACTCACGTCATGACCCACCCGCACCCATCCCAGGAGCCCTGAGTGATACGTGCTCTGCGCGACCGCTGGAGACGCCCCGCCATGGCGTTGCCCACGGCCGCTCTCGCGCTGGCGCTGACCTGCGCCGGCGCACTCGCGGCGCAGCCCGCCCAGGCGGCGGACGGACCCTCGCTGCCGAACGTCGGCCAGGCGCAGCTCGCGAAGCCGACCGTCTCCGACAAGGAGCTGCGCCACCGGGTCGCCGAGGCCGTCAAGGACCAGGCGACCCCGGCGACCCACGCCAAGAAGACGCCGTTCATCATCGGCGGCACCCAGACGACCATCTCCTCCGCGCCGTGGATGGTCCAGCTCTCCTACTACGACAGCGCGGCCGGCACCGGCTACTTCTGCGGTGGCACGCTCGTCGCCCCGAACAAGGTCCTGACGGCCGCGCACTGCGTCGCCGGCCTGGACTGGGTCAAGAACGGCGCGGTGCTGGCCGGGGCCACCGGTCTGCTGGACGACACGACCGGTACGGTCGCGGGCGTCTACCGCCAGTGGAACCACGCGCACTACAACAGCGACACCCTGCAGAACGACGTCGCCGTCCTCACCCTGGACCGTCCGCTGGAGCAGCAGTGGCAGCGGCTGGTGGCCGCCGGTGACAGCGCGTCCTACAAGGCGGGCGGCTCCGCCACCGTCTACGGCTGGGGACTGACCTCCGGCGCCGACGGCGCGGACCTGTCGGCCACGCTGCGCAAGGTGACCCTTCCGGTCGTCGCCGACTCCACCTGCAACAGCGCGATGCGGACGGTGCTCGGCGAGGACGACTTCGTCGAGGGCTCGATGTTCTGCGCGGGCACCCCGGCGACCGGCACCGACGAGGGCACCAAGAGCCCCTGCAACGGTGACTCCGGTGGCCCGGTGATCGTCGGCGGCAAGGTCGTCGGCATCGTCTCGTGGGGTGTCGCGGGCTGCACCGCGAAGGGCGCCTACCCCGTCTTCACCAAGGTGTCCTCGTACACCTGGGCCGCGCAGCCGCGCATCGACGACGCGGACCTGACCTTCGACGGCAAGGCCGACCTGCTGGAGCGCACCCCCTCCGGGGGCCTGTTCGAGCAGGACAGCAAGGGCACCTCGCTCACCACGCGCGCCTACCAGGGTGCCAACTGGCAGTACGCCAGCTGGGTCCTGCAGGCCGACCTGGACCGGGACTTCTTCCAGGACCTGATCGAGCGTGACAAGACCGACGGCAAGCTCTACCGCAGCTACCTGAACCACAGCACGAACGAGTTCGAGTGGATGCAGATCACGTCGGTGTGGGGCGGCTACAAGTCGTACGCCATCCCCGGCGACATGACCGGTGACGCCCGCCCCGACCTGGTCGCGGTGGACGCCGACGGTTCGGTCTACCTCTACCCGGGCAAGGGCAACGGCGAGTTCTACGGCCGCGTCAAGGTCGTGGACAAGGCCTGGAAGAACGTCAAGATCTTCGGCCACGGAGACCTGTCCGGCGACGGCCGTGCGGACCTGCTGGTCCGCAACAGCTCCGGCGTCCTGTACCTCTACCGGGGCACGCAGGTCGAGCACACCCCGTGGTCGGCGCGCATCCAGGCGCGTACGGGCTGGAACTTCACCTCGTACGTCTCCAACGGTGACTTCACGGGCGACGGCATCGCCGATGTCATCACCCGCGACTCGGGCGGCACGCTCTGGCTCTACCCCGGCACCAACAAGGCCTCCAGCGACCTCTTCGGAGCGCGCAAGAGCCTCGGTACCGGCTTCAACCAGTACAACCTGCTGTTCTGACCGGTCCGGCCCGCGGTTCCCGTGGGCCGGACACCCACACGTCGGCCCCGCGATCCGCGGGGCCGACGTGCCGTTTCCGTCCGCGCCGGTGTCGATTCCCGGCGGCTCCGCCCCCGGACGCCCGCCCTGTTCCGCCCGCACGGCCTCGGCCTCGCATGCCGTCCGGCCGGGATCCCCCTCGGAGCCTTCGGCGTGGACCCGTGTCCTGGGCACGGCGAGATTGCCTCGGGCGCGGACCCGCGCATCCGGGTCGCCGCGCGTTCGCGGACGAGGCGTCGGGGCGAGCGGGGTCCAGGGGCGGGGCGACGGCCCCGGACGCCGGGCCCCCAAACGGGGTCCGGGTGACGGGCCGCGACCGGAGACCGGGCCGGGGGCTCACACGCAGCCGCAGGACCGCCGTACCACCAGCCGTGACGGGAACACCTTCAGCCGCTCGCGGCGCGACCCCGCGACCCGCAGACCGTCGTCCAGGACGAGATCCACCGCCGCGCGGGCCATCGCCGACCGGTCGGATGCGATCGTCGTCAACGGCGGGTCGGTCAGCGCGGCCTCCTTGACATCGTCGAAGCCGGCCACGGCCAGCTCTCCCGGCACGTCGATGCGCAGCTCGCGGGCGGCGCGCAGCACGCCGATCGCCTGGTCGTCGGTGGAGCAGAAGATGGCGGGCGGCCGGTCCGGGCCGGCGAGCAGCTGCAGGCCGACCTGGTAGGCGTCGTAGCGGTTGTACGGAGCTTCGAAGAGGCGGCCCTCGGTGGGGATGCCCGCCTCCTGCATGGCGCGCCGCCAGCCCTCGACGTGGTCGGAGACCGGGTCGCCGACCACGGGGGTCTCCGCGATGCCGCCGAGACACGCCACGTAGTCGTAACCGTGTTCGAGGAGGTGGCGGGTGGCGAGCTGGGCGCCGCCGATGTCGTCGGTGACCACCGCCACGTCGTCGATCGCCTCGGGGCGCTCGTGCAGCAGCACGACCCGGGCGTCCCAGGCCTCGATCTCCGCGGCAGCGTTGTCATTGAGGGCGTGGCTGACGAGGATCAGGCCGGAGACCCGCATACCGAGGAACGCGCGCAGATAGTGGACCTCGCGCTCGGCGACGTAGTCGGAGTTGCCGACCAGCACCATCTTCCCGCGCTCGGCCGCGGCCTGCTCGACCGCGTGCGCCATCTCCCCGAAGAAGGGCTGGCGCGCGTCCGGCACGATCAGGCCTATGAGCTCGGTCCGCCGGGACGCCATCGCCTGGGCCACCCGGTCGGGCCGGTACCCCAGCTCCTTGATCGCGGCGAGAACGCGCTCGCGCGTGGCCGGGGCGACCGGCCTCGGTCCGTTGTTGATGACATAGCTGACGACCGCGGTGGAGGTACCCGCCAGTCGTGCCACATCGTCCCTCGTCACCTTGGCCACGCGCGGAGTCTACGCGGATGGACCCGCCTCTGGGCAGGGCGTACGGAGGCTTACCGGCCCTCGGCTCCGGCCTCGACGGCGGGCGCGGCGTCGAGGTGCGCCGTCTCGTCCGCATCCGCCGCCTTTGGCTGGGCGGCCTTGGCCTTCGCCTCGTCCGCGGCCCGCTCCACCTTCTCCGGCGTAACGAATCGATAACCGACGTTCCGGACCGTTCCGATCAGCGACTCGTGCTCGGGGCCGAGCTTGGCGCGCAGCCGTCGTACGTGCACGTCGACCGTCCGCGTGCCGCCGAAGTAGTCGTAGCCCCAGACCTCCTGGAGCAGCTGGGCGCGGGTGAAGACGCGGCCCGGGTGCTGCGCGAGGTACTTGAGGAGCTCGAACTCCTTGAAGGTCAGGTCGAGGACCCTGCCCTTGAGCTTGGCGCTGTACGTCGCCTCGTCCACGGAGAGGTCGCCGTTGCGGATCTCCATGGGGGAGTCGTCGTTGACGATCTGCTGCCGGCCCATGGCGAGCCGCAGCCGGGCCTCGACCTCGGCCGGACCGGCGGTGTCGAGGAGAACGTCGTCGATGCCCCAGTCGGCGGTGACGGCCGCGAGGCCGCCCTCCGTCACGACGAGGACGAGGGGACAGCCCGGTCCCGTCGAGCGCAGCAGCTGGCACAGGCTGCGCACCTGCGGGAGGTCCCGCCGGCCGTCGATCAGGATGACGTCGGCGCCGGGGGTGTCGACGAGGGCGGGGCCTTCCGCCGGAGCCACCCGCACGTTGTGCAGCAGCAGACCGAGAGCGGGAAGCACCTCCGTCGACGGCTGGAGGGCGTTGGTCAGGAGCAGCAGAGAACTCATCGCGCCCCACCTCCGAGCTCCCGGCCTCGCTCGAGCAGGGGGTATCCCCACGCCTGGTTCGTCCTGCGTTCGTGCACGGTTCGCTCGCCCATAACCTCTGGTTCCTCCTCGGTCCCTGTATGGGGGTACCTCCCACGCGCACGAGGCGGTGGGGGAGTCTGCGGCACTGCTTCCTTGCTTCTTCCCCTGTGCGCGGCTCCCGCGTCCCGGGGAACCGCCGTGCCTCCGTGGGCTCCGTACACCGGCGGTTTCCCGCTTCGTATACAACGCCTCAGAAAGCACAAAAGGACCCGGGGGCTTCTCTGCCCGAGTCCTCTGCCCAGCAGAATAGCCCACATGAGCTCAGGTCCGGCAGGTCAAGTGACGGGATCTTCCATCCGTCCACCCCTTGAGACGGCCCCGCACGCCCCTTCGCGGCGGTCCCTGCGCACCGTCGACGGCGTGACGATCGAGGCGGCGTACGACCCCGCGCGGGGGACGCGCGACGCTGCGGGCGGGAGCCTGGCGATCGTCGTGGCGCACGGTTTCACGGGGGGTCTCGACCGTCCGCACGTGCGCCGGGTCGCCGGTGTCCTCGGCCGGGACGCGGCGGTCGTCACATTCTCCTTCCGGGGCCACGGAGGTTCCGGCGGCCGTTCCACGGTCGGTGACCGCGAGGTGCACGATCTCGACGCCGCCGTGGCATGGGCCCGCGAGCTGGGGCACCCACGGGTGGCCACGGTCGGTTTCTCGATGGGCGGGTCGGTGGTGCTCCGGCACGCGGCGATGCACGGCGAGGCCGGCCAGGAGCACGAAAGACGCACGGAGGCGCGCACGGACGCGGTGGTGTCGGTGAGCGCGCCGGCCCGCTGGTACTACCGGGGCACGGCTCCCATGCGGCGGCTGCACTGGCTCGTCACCCGGCCGGCGGGACGCGTGGTCGGCCGTTACGGACTGAAGACCCGCATCCACTCCCGCGACTGGGATCCGGTACCGGCCTCGCCGGCCGAGTCGGTCCCGCTCATCGCGCCCACCCCGCTGCTGATCGTCCACGGCGACCAGGACGGCTACTTCCCCCTGGACCACCCGCGGATGCTGGCCGAGGCCTCCGGCGGCCACGCCGAACTCTGGGTGGAGCACGGCATGGGCCACGCCGAGCACGCGGCCCGCGACGAGCTGTTGGCCCGCATCGGTGCGTGGGCGGCGTCGGCCGCGGGCTAGCCTGGCCATGTTCACGGGGTGCACGGGGTTCACGGGATCCACCGGCACGGGTGTCACCGGCCCACGGGCCGGCCGGCGCACGGTCCGTGGAACCGCGGGTTCCCGTGATCCACGATCCCCGTGACCCCTGCAGTCCCCGTAATCCCCGTAAGCACGTATCTACTGATGGCACGTACCGACCGATCCGCTGGTCCACTGGATCCGCCGGTCCACCGATTGAGGAACGACATGGCAAAGGGCACGGTGCGTTACTGGGCCGCCGCCAAGGCCGCGGCGGGCGTCGCCGAGGAGCCGTACGACGCGGGCACGCTCGCCGAGGCACTCGACGAGGTCCGCGAGCGGCACCCCGGCGAACTCGTCCGCGTCCTGCGGCGCTGCTCGTTCCTCATCGACGGCGCTCCCGTGGGCACCCGCGGACATGAGACGGTACCGCTGGCCGAGGGCGGCACGGTCGAGGTGCTCCCGCCGTTCGCAGGAGGGTGAGCGAGACGATGAGCAACCAGCCGTACGAGCCCCGGTTCGAGCCCCCGCAGGAGGGGCGCGAGCCGTATCAGCAACCGCAGCGGCCCCACCAGCCTCAGCAGGCCGAGTGGCAGCAGCAGACCCAGCAGTGGGAGGGCCAGACCTGGGAGACCCAGGCACAGCCCACGACGCCCGCCGCCGACCCCGCGTACGCGCCGCCCCGGGCGCCCGGGGACCGGAACGCCCCGCAGGGCCGCCAGGGTGCCTATCAGGGCTACGCGGAGCCGCACGGCGCCGGGCATCCGCAGGGCGCCGGGAACGCGCAGGACGCCCCGCACGCGCAGACGTACGGGTACGGTGCCGCGGCCGGGCCGCTGCCCCAGGAACCCGCCGCGCAGGGCTGGGACCACGCCCGGCCGCAGCACCACCCCGAGGCGCCCGCGCCCATGACGGGGTCCGTGGCCGACGGCGCCGGGGCGGCGACCGGCTACGGCCCCGCGACCGTCACCGGCAACGCCCGCGTCACCGACGCCCAGCGCGCCCGCGCCGAGGGCCGCTCGCCCGTCATCGAGCCCGGCATCCAGCCGGCCGCGCTCACCGCGGTGCTGGCCCTGCTGCTCGCCGGCACGGCGGCGATCGGGCAGTACGCCCTCGTCGTCCCGCTGGTGCTGCTGCAGGCCGTGACCGCGGCGGGCTGGTTCCGGCTGAACGGGATGTGGCCGGCCCGGCAGGGCATCGCGCTGGCGTTCCTGGGCGCGGTCACCGCCGACGTGGTGCTGCTCGCGGTCGGCCGGGAGAACGCGCCCGCCGCGATCCTCGGCACGCTCGGCGTGTGGGTCCTGCTCACCCTCGTCCTGCAGCTGCGCAGCCACGCCGACCCGGACACCCGGATGTACGGCCTGATGGCGACCGTCGTCTCGGCGGCGCTGTCGATCATCGCGGCGGGCCACCTCGCGGCCGAGCCGGACGCCGTCACGGTGGGCGCCGTCACGGTCGCGGTCACGGTCCTGGTCCGCGCGCTGCCGCTGCCCACCGCCGTCTCCGTGGCGGTGGCCCTGGCGGCCGCCGCCGGCGCGGGATTCGTGGTCGGCGGCATGACGGACCTGGGCGGCCAGGGAGCCCTTCTCGGGCTCGGGGCCGGTGTCTGCGCGCTGATCGGCCACCGGGTCGCCAGTTACGACTACCCGTCGCGTTTCGTGCACTTCACGGCCGGCGTGGCGCTCCCGCTGGCGGCGGCCGCCCCGGCGGTCTATCTGCTCGGCCGGGCGCTGGGCTAGCCGGCCGGGGAACCCGCCGTTCGTCACAGGTGATCGACAACCGTTCCGGAGGGCCCCGTCAGGGGGCCCTTCGGGTTAGGTTCGCGCTGGACGGCCATGTCGGCCGCCCGGACCCGGTCTAGGTGGGGGAACCCCGAGCATGCGCGCACTGCGAATAATTCTGGTCGTCACCGTCATCCTGGGCGGCCTGTTCGTGATCGCGGACCGCGTGGCGGTCGGTTTCGCGGAGGACAAGGCCGCCGACCGGATCAAGAGCTCCGAGGGCCTGGCCACCACCCCCGACGTGTCCATCGAGGGCTTCCCCTTCCTCACCCAGGTGGCCGGTGGCGAACTCGACGACGTGAAGATCGGCATCAAGGACTTCGAGGCGTCGGCCGAGGGCGGCAAGGGCACCGCGGGCGGCACCGCCACCATCCGCATCGACGCGCTCGACGCCGAGATGCACGGCGTCCGCTTCAACGGCGACTACAGCTCCGCCACCGCGAACAGCGCCTCCGGCTCCGCCACCGTCTCCTACGCCGAACTGCTCAAGGCCGCCAAGTCCCAGCCCACGGCGGTCGCCCCCGGCGTCACCGCGCAGGTCATCGGGCTCTCCGACGGCGGGAACGGCAAGATCAAGGTCGAGGTCACGGCCACCGTCCTCGGCACCAAGCTGCCCCAGCCGGTCTCCGTGCTCAGCTCCGTCGCCGTCGTCGGGGGCGACACGGTCCGGGTGCACGCGGACGGGCTGCCCAAGCTGGGGGTGGATCTCGCCGAGGGCCGGATCCGGTCGATCACCGACTTCGAGCAGAAGATCGACGGACTGCCGGGCGGCATCAAGCTCGACAAGGTCGAGGCGGCGACGGACGGCGTGGACATCTCGGTGAAGGGTTCGGACGTCAAGCTGGTCGGGTAGGACGGTTGACGGCACCGGGCGCCAGGACGGTTGACGGCACCGGGCCGCAGACGGCCGCAGACAGCCGCGGGGGCCTTGGGGCGGCCCGGCCGGCCGCGGCCCGTACCGGGAGCTGCTGTCCGAAAGGCGAGACGAGGCCGTCCGTACGGCAGATGCGTGAGGGACGTGATGCCCGGCGCCGGGGCCCGGCGCGCGGCGGGAGTGGTTTCGATGGTCATCTCATCCCACATCCCGGACGATCCCATCTCATGATGCGACACACCGGTGACATGTCCGGCTGTCCGTCCCTACGATCGGACGCATGAAGCGACAGGCGGATCTCACGAAGCGGCGGGCAGTAGACCTGTGCCGCGTCGCCGCCATGCTCTGTCGCACTTTCTAGCGGGGGCCGTTCGCCCATCCGCCCTGCCCCGGCCCTTCCTCGCCGGGGACCCCCGTGCGCGTCGCGCAGCCGAGACCGGCATGACCGCGCACCCTCTCCCTATCGCACCGCCCCGCCGCAACTGCCCCGGAGGAGAAAGAGCATGAGCCGCAGCGACGTCCTGGTAGACGCCGACTGGGTCCAGGCCCACCTGGACGACCCGAGCGTGGCCATCGTCGAGGTCGACGAGGACACGTCCGCGTACGAGAAGAACCACATCAAGAACGCGATCCGGATCGACTGGACCAAGGACCTCCAGGACCCGGTCCGCCGCGACTTCATCGACCAGGAGGGCTTCGAGAAGCTCCTGTCGTCGAAGGGCATCGCCAACGACACGCTGGTCGTCCTCTACGGCGGCAACAACAACTGGTTCGCGTCCTACGCCTACTGGTACTTCAAGCTCTACGGCCACGAGAACGTGAAGCTTCTCGACGGCGGCCGCAAGAAGTGGGAGCTCGACTCCCGCGACCTGGTCGTCGAGGTGCCCGAGCGCGCCGCGACCGACTACAAGGCCAAGGCCCAGAACACGGCGATCCGCGCCTTCCGTGACGACGTCGTCGCCGCGATCGGCTCGCAGAACCTGGTGGACGTCCGTTCGCCCGACGAGTTCAGCGGCAAGCTCCTCGCCCCGGCGCACCTTCCGCAGGAGCAGTCGCAGCGCCCGGGCCACGTCCCGAGCGCCCGCAACATCCCGTGGTCGAAGAACGCCAACGACGACGGCACCTTCAAGTCGGACGACGAGCTCAAGGAGCTCTACACCGACGAGCAGGTCGACCTCGCCAAGGACACGATCGCCTACTGCCGCATCGGTGAGCGTTCCGCGCTCACCTGGTTCGTGCTGCACGAGCTGCTCGGCGTCGAGAACGTCAAGAACTACGACGGCTCCTGGACCGAGTACGGCTCTCTGGTCGGCGTCCCGATCGAGCTCGGCGCCGGCAAGTAACCCCCAAGGCCTGAAGGACGGAATCCGAATATGTGTGGAGCGAAGGCCGGCGGTCCCGACGCCTCGACGATCAAGCCCGGTGAGACCACCATCCAGGGCCAGGTGACCCGCGACGGCGAGCCCGTCACCGGTTACGTGCGTCTGCTGGACTCGACCGGCGAGTTCACCGCGGAGGTCCCGACCTCCGCCACGGGCCAGTTCCGCTTCTACGCGGCCGAGGGCACCTGGACCGTACGCGCGCTGGTCCCCGGTGGCACCGCGGACCGCACGGTCGTCGCCCGGACGGGCGGCCTCTCCGAGGTGGCCATCGCCGTCTGACGGCCCCCGCAGGATCTCGCACGGACGACGGGCCGTGCTCCGGGTGCACCACAGCCCGGGGCGCGGCCCGTCGGCGTGCGCGGACCGTCCCGTACGGTCCCGCGCCGGACCGCTTCCGTGGACCTACTCTTGACGTATGTACGCACGACGGCGACACGTGTACTTCGCCATGATGGGGACGTGCATCGGTCTCTTCGTCCTGGCCTGGGCGGTCGTGCGCATCTGGTCGATTCCCGCGGCCGTGGGGATGTGCGTGGTGGCGATGGTCATCCCGCCGCTCGCCGCGATGGTGGCCAACCGGCGTGGTCCCGAGGACCGCTGGTGGGACGACCCGTCGGGGGACCCCAAGTCCGACGAGTGGTGGGACGAGCTGGACGGCAAGAAGCGGGGGCCCTAGAAGCCCGCCCCGCGCGCCTCCGCGTCCGCCCGCGGGCGAGCGCTCAGTAGACGAGCGCCTGCGTGTCGTCCGCCATGGCCTCCTGGACGAAGACCTGGGCGCCCGCGATGCGCACGCCGGTCAGCACGTCCTGCTCGGTGATGTCCCGGCGGGCCGCGCACTGCGTGCAGAGCGTGATGCGGCCCGCCGCGAGGATCGAGTCGATCAGACCGGGAAGCGGAGCCGCGTGCGGAAGCTCGAACTCGGCGGCAGGGCCCGGCAGTGCGAACCAGGCGGACTCCCCGGTCAGCCAGAGGGAGACGTCGACGCCACTGGCCACGGCCACCGCCGCCACCGTGAACGCCTGTGAGCAGCGCTCCGGGGCATCGGATCCGGCCGTCACCTTGATCAGGAGCTTCTTCGCCATGGCTGCATGGTAGTCGGCGGAGTCCGAATCGTGATCAAGCCCCTTACAACCCCGTGCGGCAGCCATGGGTCTCCTGTGCGCGCGGATACGGAATCCGTGCTTCGCGTTCCGTGGGGGGACGAGTTGGAAGTCGAGGCAGTACCCGAAGCATCCGGAGCGACCGAGGCACCCGTCGAGGGACCTCGGACATCGCCGCTGGAGGAGAAGACCGGGCGGACGCCCGAGGAGAAGACCGGGCCGGCGCCTGCGGAGGAGTCCACCGGCCGGACGGGTGAGGAGACGCCGGGACAGGCGTCCGAGCAGACACCGGCCACGTCGGACGTGACCGGGACCGGGGTGTCCGCTGTGGCCGAGGCCCCCGAGGCCCCTGAGATCCCTGAGGCCGTCGAGGTCTCTGAGGCGTCCGACGCGGCCGGTGGACCCGCCGTGCGTCGGCGTCGTCGCGGGCGCACGACCCTGTTGATCGCCACGGCCGCTGTGTTGGGGCTGGTCGCCGGTACCTGTGCCGGCTTCCTGGTCCAGGCCGACCGTGAGCCCACCGGGCTGCCGTCGCTCTCCCAGCCCGTGGTCGCCCAGGCGCGCGGAGCGGGCCCGGAGCCCCTCTCGGCCGCGCAGGACCACCAGGTGAAGGCCGACGGCGACCTCCGCAAGCTGCTGCTGACGCGTCCGAAGGGCGCCCGGGAGGCGGACTTCGTGGCGGGCGGGGACGGCTGGCTCACCATGGCCGAGTACGCGGAGCAGCTCAAGAACCCGGACCGGGAGTTCAGCGAGCTGGTCGGCGCGGAGTTCCGGCGCGCGGCCGACACCGCCTGGCAGGTGGGCAGCGCGTACACCGTCGACATCAGGCTGGTGCAGTTCCGCCAGGAGGAGAACCTCGCGGCGTCCGACCGTGCCAACGGCTGGAACGTGGAGGGCAAGCACGGCTGGCCCATCCCCGGCACGGGCGACGGCATGGCGTACGTGTCGGCGAAGCCCGAGACCCAGCCGGGCTACATGCCGCTGTACAGCGCGGAGGCACACGCCTGGCGGGGTGACATCTCCATGGAGATCTGGATCTACGGCACCGGTCCGATCCCCAAGGCGAAGATCATGGATGTGGCCAAGCGGCAGATGGAGCGGCTGTGACCGACGAGCGACCGATGAGCGAGCAGCCCGCCCGGCAGCCCACGCCCGAGACACCGGCGCGCGACAGCGCCGCACAGGGGTCCGCGGCGCCTGAGTCCGCGGCGCCTGAGGTCACGGGGCCGGAGGCTCCGGCGCGTGCGTCCGTGGTGCCGGACTCCGTCGCGCCCGAGGCCACGGTGTCCGAGTCCGCGGCGCCCGACTCCTCCGCGGTGGCCGGGCCGGGGGCGGCCGAACCCTCCGCCCCCGGCGCTACCGACGTCCCCGCCGTCCCCGTCAAGAAACCGCTGCGCCGGGGCCGTGTCGCCGCCGTCGCCGGTTCCGTGCTGCTCGTCGCCGCCGTCGTCGGCGGCGCCGGCTACACCGTCGTGACCGTGCAGGACGCCGACCGGGATCCCGGCGCTCCGTCATGGACCTTCCCGGTTCCGGCTCCCGACGGGGCCAAGAAGGCGAAGGCCTCCTCGGGACTCGCCGCGATGCTCGTGCCGTTCGGCACCGAGGGCTGGAGCCGGGGCCCGGACATCGGGGAGTTCGGCTCCGACGCCTCGCTGAGCGGCGCCGAGGCGACGGCTCTGCGCAAGGAGGCGCTGCGCGATCTGCCGCGTTCCCAGCGGCGGAACCTGGAGAGGCAGATCGACAAGCAGCACACCAAGGGCATCGCGATGCGCAGTTACCTCAGCACCTCCAGCGGGTTCAACTCCACGCTGTACGCCAACAGCACGTTCACCGTGAGCATCGAGCTGGCCCAGATCGAGGACAAGGCGGCGGTCAAGGGGATCTCGACGTTCCAGAACGAGTTCTTCGGCGCCCTCAAGATCTTCCGCAAGGGTCCCGCGATCAAGGATCACAAGAACGCGAAGTGCTTCCTGCCGCCCAAGGACAAGGACGAGAAGCTCGACATGATGGTCTGCTCCGCCTACGAGGGCGACGTGCTGGTCAGCGCGACCGCCTCCGCGGTCAAGCCGTTGGACACCAAGGGCGTCGCGATGCTGCTGCGCGAGCAGCTCGACCGCATCACCGAGCCGGGGGAGGCGGTATGAGCGAGCTGACGGACTCCGCAGAGACCGGGACGACGGCCCCGGCGGAGGAGCGGGCCGAGCTGCCGCCCCTGCCCGAGGTCCCGCCGCCGGCCACCGTGCCCGGCCCGTCCGCGCCCGCCGGTCCGGACGCCACGGACGGGACCCCGGACGGGACCCCCGGCCCCGAGGCACCCTCCACGGGCGCCGGACCCGAGGTGCCGCCGGCTCCGGTGCGCAAGGACCGCAAGGACCGCCGGGTGCTGCGGGCCGTGCTGCGCTGGACCGTCGCCACCGTGGTCTTCGCGGCGGCCGGCACCTCCGCCGCGTACGGCATCACGCGGATGGACCGCACGGACGTACCCGGTCTGGCGACGGAGACGGACGGGCGCTGGGACTACCCGACGATCAGCCTGCCGCCGCTGCCCTCCGGCAGCCCGCGCCCGTTCGCCGAGTCGAACAGGGGCAGCACGCACTACGCCGACCTGCGCAGACTCGTACTGCCCGCTCCGAACGGCGCGCACGCCGACCCGGCGCTGCGCGGGTCGGACGGCTGGCTGGCCACGAAGACGTTCCTGGCGGAGTACGCCACGCGGGACGACCGGGAGACGCTCGGGCAGCAGCTGACCGACTACGGCCTGCGGCACATCGCGGCACGCGGGTGGACCACGCCGGACGGTACGCGCACGCGGATCTACCTGCTGCAGTTCGGCACGGCCGCCGTCGCGGACGAGGTGCACTCACAAGGGCTGACCAGCTACGACGCGCCGGCCCACGCCATACGCGGAGCCGAGCAGACGAAGACGGACGACGCGTTCCCCGCCCACGCCACGGTCGACGACGTGACCCGCAACACCTTCGTCGAGACCAAGCCGTACGGGGCCGAACAGGTCCGTGAGGCGTACCTCTCGGCCGGGGACACCATCGCCGTGATCGTGCAGTCCCGCAAGGGCGCCGCGAAGGCCGTGCCCTTCCAGCAGACGGTCGCCCTGCAGAGCCAGTTGCTGGGCTGAGCCGCCAGGGCGCACCTCGCAGAGAGAGCCGGGCCCCGCACGACTAGAGTGGGGTCCGGTTCCCGTACCGCCTGTCACCGCCCACCACCGCGTCACCCCGAGGAGCACCCCGTGCTTGAGGCATTCTTCGAAGCCCTGCTGGTTCTGGTCTGCGTCGGCGTTCTGGCCTTCGCCGGGCTGACCGTGAAGAAGCTGTACCAGGGCCAGCGCTGACCCCGCCTCTGACGTCGACGACGAAAAGCTGCTCATGATCGAGATCCCGTCCGACCTCCACAAGGACCTGCTCCCCCTCGCCTTCCTGATCGGCGACTGGGCGGGCGCGGGTGTCCACGACTTCCCCGGCTCCGAGAAGTGCAACTTCGGGCAGGAGGTCACCTTCAGCCACGACGGACGCGACTTCCTCGAGTACCACTCCCACACCTGGGTGCTCGACGCCGACGGGAACAAGGTCCGGCCGCTGGAGTCCGAGTCCGGCTTCTGGCGCATCGACGCCCAGCGCAAGGTCGAGGTCGTCATGACCCGCGACGACGGCGTCGTCGAGATCTGGTACGGCGACCTGGCCGAGAAGAAGCCGCAGATCGACCTGGTCACGGACGCGGTGGCGCGGACCGCCGCCTCCGGCCCCTACACCGGCGGCAAGCGTCTGTACGGCTATGTGAAGAGCGACCTCATGTGGGTCGGCGAGAAGCAGACCCCGGAGGTCGAGCTGCGCCCCTACATGTCCGCGCACCTCAAGAAGGTCGTCACCCCGGAGGACGTCGAGCGCTGGGCCAAGGCCCTCCCGGACGACATGCCGGACGACGGGATCGCGTTCTTCAAGTAGACGGCGGGCGGACCCGGCGCGGTCCGCGCCACCGTTCGTGACTCTCAAACGATGTACAGGGAAAGTTCACGCTTCTCTGATGCGGGGCCGGTAACCCTACGAGGGTGACCGGCCCCGCATCCTTTCCCGAGGTCCCCCCGAACCCACCCGCACCCGCACCCGTCTCCGGGTCCGGGCCCGTGCCCGCTCCCGCCCGGGTGCTCGTCGTCGACGACGAGCAGGACGTGCGCGACCTGCTGACCGAGACCTTCCGGCTGGCGGGCTTCGACGTCACCGCGGTCGGCACCGGCGTCGCCGCGCTGAACACCGCGTACGCCGAGACCCCCGACCTCGTGGTGCTCGACGTACGGCTGCCCGACTTCGACGGCGCGGACGTCGCCCGTATCCTGCGCGACGCCGGCCGTGAGGTCCCGGTGGTCCTCCTCCCCAAGCCCTTCAGCCTGGAGAACGTCGTGACGCGCGTCAGGGAGATGCTGGCGGCCTAGACTGGGGCGCGTGGTAGGCACCGACTGGAAGAGCGATCTGCGGCAGCGCGGTTACCGGCTGACACCGCAGCGGCAACTCGTGCTCGAAGCCGTGGACACGCTGGAACACGCGACCCCGGACGACATCCTGGTCGAAGTCCGCAAAACGGCCTCCGGTGTCAACATCTCGACGGTCTACAGAACGCTGGAGCTGCTCGAGGAGCTGGACCTCGTCAGCCACGCCCACCTCGGGCACGGCGCGCCGACCTACCACCTGGCCGACCGCCACCACCACATCCACCTGGTGTGCCGGGACTGCACGAACGTCATCGAGGCCGACGTCTCGGTCGCCGCGGAGTTCACCGCGAAGCTCCGTGACACCTTCGGCTTCGAGACCGACATGAAGCACTTCGCGATCTTCGGCCGCTGCCAGGACTGCGCGGCCGGGAAGTAGAGCCCCGCCGGCTGGGTGGCGGGGCCCGAGAGGGAGGGGCCGGCCGGGAACCGGTTCCTGCGGGAAATGAGAAATAAATTCGGCGGCTTCCGGGTCGTAGGCTGTGTGGATATGAAGAGCCCTCTCCTGGCCCTGCCCGGCGCGGTCCCCGCCGAGGGCGTCGACGAAGACGTCGCCGCCCACTACGGCGACCTGTTCCGCGAACAGCGCGCCCTCGCCGACGGCACCGGCTTCGTGGACCTCTCGCACCGCGGCGTCGTCGCCGTCACCGGCGAGGACCGGCTGAGCTGGCTGCATCTGCTGCTCACCCAGCACGTCACGGACCTCCCGGTGGGCCGTGCCACCGAGGCGCTGATCCTCTCCGCGCACGGTCACATCGAGCACGCGCTGTACCTCGTCGACGACGGCACCACTACCTGGGCCCACGTGGAGCCCGGCACCCAGGACGCGCTGATCGCGTACCTGGAGTCCATGAAGTTCTTCTACCGCGTCGAAGTCGCCGACCGCACGGGCGACTTCGCTGTCGTCCACCTGCCGGCCGGTTCGATCGCCGAGGTCCCCGACGGCGTCGTCGTCCGCGAGACCCCGTACGGACGCGACCTCCTCCTCCCGCGCGCGGACCTGGAGTCGTACGCGGGCAAGGCCGGCCCGGCGGCCGGACTGCTCGCCTACGAGGCGCTGCGCGTCGAACACCACCGCCCGCGGCTCGGCTTCGAGACCGACCACCGCACCATCCCGCACGAGCTGGGCTGGATCGGCAGCGCCGTGCATCTGCAGAAGGGCTGCTACCGGGGCCAGGAGACGGTCGCCCGGGTGCAGAACCTGGGCAAGCCCCCGCGCCGGCTGGTCTTCCTGCACCTGGACGGCAGCGAGGTGCACCTTCCGCCGCACGGCGCCGAACTCCGCCTGGCGGGCGACGGCCCCGACGGCCGGAAGATCGGGTTCGTCACCACCGCCGTACGGCATCACGAGCTCGGCCCGATCGCCCTGGCCCTGGTGAAGCGGAACGTACCGCTCGACGCGCCGCTGCTCGCGGACACGACGGCCGCGGCCCAGGAGGTCGTCGTCGAGCCGTAGCCGTACCCGCGGCTGCGGCTGTAGCCCGTCATCGAGCCGTGGCCACCGGCCCCTCGTGCGGCGCGGACGCCCGTCGGACGGCGGGCGGCCCTCAGATGTCGACGACGACGGTGAACGGGCCGTCGTTCGTCAGGGAGACCCGCATCCGGGCACCGAATCGGCCCGTCGCCACGGTCGCGCCCAGGGCGCGGAGCCGCGCGACGACCTCGTCGACGAGCGGCTCGGCGACATCGCCGGGGGCGGCCGCGTTCCAGGTGGGGCGGCGGCCCTTGCGGGCGTCGCCGTACAGCGTGAACTGGCTGATCACGAGGAGCGGTGCGTCGATGTCGCTGCACGAGCGCTCGTCGGTCAGCATGCGGATCGACCAGAGTTTGCGGGCCAGTTGGGCCGCCTTCTCCTTGGTGTCGTCGTGCGTGACGCCGACGAGCACGCACAGGCCCTCACCGTCGATCGCCCCGACCGTCTCGCCGTCCACGACGACGCTCGCGCCGTCCACCCTCTGTACCACCGCACGCATGGCGACCATCATGCCCTGTACGGCGAGGACCGTTCCCAAGGGGCCGGGCGCCGCCCTCCGGCCCCGGAGGCTCCCGTGACGCCCTTCGGGTTTTCTTTTTTGTCCTTAACCACCCATCTAGGTCCGATCAGGGGCACTCGGTCACATAGCGGCCACTTGGGGTGGCACGATGCGTGTGTTGCGGTGCAACCGTGGGGTGGACCGCGCCGGTTGAGGGGACGGAAGAGGCACATGAGCACACCGAGTACGGGGCAGCCGCCCGGAACCGTGTCGTTGATCCGGACGAATCCGCGGGCGGGAGGCGGTCGCGCGGGAGCCCACCGCCCTCCCGCGCAGCGCAGTGGCAGCCCTCTGCCCCCGGACTCGCCCCAGCCCGATCTGGCCCTGCTGCGGCTGCCCGAACTGCGCACCCTGCGACGCGACGCCCAGCGCGACGAGGCGGACCTCAGCTATGTGCGACGGCTGCTCCAGGGCCGTATCGACATCCTGCGGGCGGAGCTGGCGCGACGAGGGGGACTGCGGGCACCTGGCACGGCCACGACCGGGCCCGCGCCGTCCGCGGCCTCGTCGGCCTCGCGGTCCTCGGCACCGCTCCGGCTGTCGGCCTCGGCCTCGGCCTCGGTCCCGGCTCCGGCGTCCGTGGGGCGTGCTGCGGGCGGGGAGCCCTCGGTCGTCGACCGGCTGCCCGAGATCCTTACGGACGCGCCGGCCCGCCACCGGTCCTCGGCCCGCCATGTGACGGTGGGCACACCGCACGGCGAGGAGTACCGACGGCTCGCCTCCGACATGCTCTCCGAAGTGGAGCTGTCGGACCTGGAGGCCCGTACGGACGAGGAGCTGACCGACGGAATGGGCCGCCTGGTGCGCTACGAGCAGCAGGTCTCCCGCCGTCGCCAGCGGCTGCAGCGGACGGCAGACGATTGCAGCACCGAGATCGCCCGCAGGTACCGTGATGGGGAAGCACAAGTAGACGACCTGCTCATGTGACGCGGTGGCCCCCGGTGATCCCGGGGGTGTGCGGTGGTCGCCGCGACCGCACCGGGAACGGCCCGGGCACGCGGTCGCGGCGCTCGGCCGGCGGCATCCGGGACCCTCCCGGTGCGGCGTCCCGGTCCGATCACGCGCGGGTCCCCGTCCCGGAAGGCCACCGCCGATGTCCGCCGCCCCCGCAGACCCCTCCATACCTCCGTCGAACGCCTCGGCCCCCTCGGCTCCGCCGGTCCCTCCCTCGGAGCGGAGCCGCCCGGAGCTTCCGGTGCTGGCCGAGGTCGTCCGTTCGGGATTCGTCGAAGGGCACCACCGGGGCAGCCTGGTGGTGCTGGCCGCGGACGGGACGGTCGAACGGGCCCTCGGCGACGTGGACACACCCGTCTTCCCGCGCTCCTCGAACAAGCCGATGCAGGCGGCCGGGGTGCTGCGGGCCGGCCTCGACCTGAGCGGTGAACGGCTGGCGCTTGCCGCCGCCAGCCACTCCGGTGAGACCTTCCACCTCGATCTCGTACGGAAGATGCTGGACGAGCACGGGCTGAGCGCCGGGTTGTTGCGCTGCCCGCCGGACCTGCCGCTGGACCCGGTGGAGGCGGAGACCTACCTCGCCGCCGGCGGGGTGCGCGACCGGGTCACCATGAACTGTTCCGGCAAGCACGCGGCGATGCTCGCGGTGTGCGCGCAGCGCGGCTGGCCGCTGGAGACCTATCTCGACCCCGGGCACCCCCTGCAGCGGCTCATCCACACCGTCGTCGAGGAGGCGGCGGGGGAGCGGGTGACGGCGGTCGGCACGGACGGGTGCGGGGCGCCGTTGATGGCCCTCACCCTCACCGGGCTGGCACGGGCGTTCCGGTCCTTCGTCGCCGCGGCGCCGGGCACCGCGGAGCGGCGGGTGGCCGACGCGATGCGGACCCACCCCGAGTACGTCGCCGGTACCCGGCGGCCCGACACGTGGCTGATGCGGGAGGTGCCCGGGGTGCTGTCCAAGATGGGTGCGGAGGCCGTCCAGGCGGTGGCCCTTCCGGACGGCCGGGCCTTCGCCTTCAAGATCGACGACGGTGGCGGGCGGGCACTGGGTCCGGTCCTGGCCCGCACGCTGGCCGGACTCGGCGTGGACGCGCCGGCCGTGTCGAGGATCGGACACGCCCCGCTGATGGGCGGAAGCGTGGAGGTGGGGGAGATCCGGGCGACGTTCTGACCGGGGTGTTCGCGCTCTCCGCGGCGCTGAAGGGCCGGTGACGGACGTGGTCCTTCCGGCGCGGGCGCGCATCATCAGCCCGTCCGGCGTTTGAGGACGAGCCCTTCGGGCGATGAGGGGGTCCGGGGCGGAGCCCCTGGCGGGGTCCGGGGCGGAGCCCCGGAGGTCGGGACGGGCAGGGGCGGCCGGGGCGAAAACCCCGCGACAGCCCCAGGCCCGTACACCTAGCGTGCTTTCATGAGCCGCCGCCCTGATCGAATCGACGTCCGCCCGATCACCGAGCCCGAGATCCCCGCCTGGACCCGCGCCCTGAACACGGGATTCCTCCGTTCCCCGGCCGTCTCCGACGAGGAGACGGCCGACCGCGCCTCGTACCTGGACCTGTCCCGCACACTCGGCGCCTTCGACGCGGACCGCTGCGTCGCGACCTTCCGCTCGTTCCCGCAACGGCTCACCACGGTCGGCGGCGCCACCGTCCCCGCCGAGGCGATCACGAACGTCACCGTCACTGCCACCCACCGCCGCCGCGGCCTCCTCACCCGGATGATGGGCACCGCCCTCGCCGCCGCGAAGGAGCGCGGCGAGGTGGTCGCCACGCTGATCGCCGCGGAGTACCCGATCTACGGCCGGTACGGCTTCGGACCGGCCACCGCCGCCGCCCAGTGGACCGTCGACGTCCCCAGGACCGGCCTCGACCGCCGCTGGTCGGGCCCGGCCGACGGCGGCCGTATCGACCTGACGGACGGCGAGGAGGTACGGAAGATCGGCCCCGGGCTGCACGCCCGGCTCACCCGCGTCCAGCCGGGAGCGGTCGACCGCGCGGAGCGCTGGTGGCAGCTGAACACCGGCGCGCTGACGGTCGACCGCGTCCCGTGGACGGAGCCGTTCTACGCCGTGTACCGCTCGGCGGACGGCGAGGTGGAGGGCCTGGCCGCGTACGGCGTGGACGACAACTGGGGCGACGCGAAGCAGCCGGAGGACACGGCGACGGTGCGATGGCTGATCGGGGTGACCCCCGCCGCCGAGCGCGCCCTGTGGCACTACCTCTGCTCGATCGACTGGATCACCCGGGTCAGGACCGGCTGGCGCGCCCCCGACGACCTGCTCCCGGACTTCCTGCCGGACCCGCGTGCCGCCAGGATCACCACGCAGGCGGACTGGCTGTGGGTCCGGATCCTGGACGTCGTACGGGCCTTGGAGGCGCGTACGTACGCGGGCACGGGGACCCTGGTCCTGGAGGTCACCGACGGGGACGGTCTGTCCGCCGGGCGCTATCGGCTGGACGCGGGCCCGGACGGCGCGGTGTGTGCCCCGACCGGGCAGAGCGCCGACCTCACGCTCGACGTGCGCGAGCTGTCGGCCCTGTGGCTCGGCGACGTGTCGGTGGTGCGGCTCGCCGCGCTCGGGCGGGTGCGGGAAGAACGAGAGGGCGCCGCCCTGACGGCCGACGCCCTGCTCCGCACGCCCAGGCGACCGTGGTGCCCGGACATCTTCTGACGTGTGTGGTTCCGGTTCCTGATTCCTCCCCTCCCGCCTCCTCGGCGCCTCTGCTCCGTCGTCTTCCTGTTCCTGGTGTGGGTGCTCCGTAGCACTCGGTCGCTGTTCGGTTGTTCTTCGACGTGCGGTGGTGCGTCGTGCGGACCGAACGGGCTCCCGGCTCCCCTCCGGAGGGGAGCCCGGTCGGCCTGACCGCCGGACGATGGTGCCCGGTCAGCCGGACTGGGAGAGCAGCAGGACGAGGATCACGGCCCCGATGCCGCTGATGGTGGTGTTCTTGGCCTTGAGGCCCACGGTCAGTACGGCGAAGGCGATGAGGCCCATCGGGCCGTACCTCCACTGGATGACCTGCTCGAATCCGATGGCGAGGGCGGCGACGGCGAGAGCGATGAGCGGCATGACGGTCCCTCCTTCGGGACGGCGAGGCGGACCCCGCTGGGACCGTCCACCTGGTCGACAGAACGTGCACCTGGACGACTCTGGCGGCCAACCCCTAGGGAAGTTTGACCATGTTGCTTAAGTTGGCAACCAACTCATTGATAGTTATCTCCGCGTTGGGACGACTCATAACCACCTATCCTTCAACTGCCCAAAGATGGCGCGAAGTTGTAGTGTTTGGTCGTGGAGCCGGAACACGCCTCCGTCAGTGGACGGAACAGGTCACCACGGCCACAGAGGTCACATCGTGAGGTGGCCGACGAACTGCGCAGCCGGATCAGGTCCGGCACGCTGCGGCCGGGCCAGCGCATGCCCACCCAGGCGAAGCTGGCCGACGAGTTCGGTGTGGAGCGCGGGGCAGTCCGCCAGGCGCTGCGCATCCTGCAGTCCGAGCACCTGCTCGTGAACGTGTCCAAGGGGAGCCCGGCCACCGTCGCCGACATGCTGGACGGGGCTCCGACCGGCCCCGAAGCCTCGCCGCAGCCCACCACGGTCGCCCTCGGCGGCCGGATCACGGCCGCCTTCGAGGCCCGGCACGTGGAGATCGACGCGCTCTGCCTGACCTCCATCTCGCTCACCCTTGCCATGGGCGAGCCCCTCCGGCAAATTCACGCGGGGCGTATGAAACCAGCCAGGGTGGACGTCCGGGTGCTGCTCCCCAGCAGTGACATCGACCTGGCCTTCCCGGCCCCGGTGGACGCATCGTCCTCACGGCGGCTCCAGCGCGGCTGGCTCACCAACCGCAACGCCCAGGGCCAGGTGCTGCGCCACAACCTGCTCGCCCTGCGCGCGACGCACGGCATCGACGTCAACATCGCCTTCCGCGCGCTGCCCTTCACCCCGCCCGTGAAGCTGTACCTGCTCAACGGGACCGAGGCGCTCTTCGCCTACTACACCCTGGCCAGGCGCGAGGAGGAGGTAGACCACGAGTACCTGGAGATGTACGACGTCCAGGGCACCCGGTCGATGCTCTTCCCGTTCGCGCACGGAGCCGGGCAGCGGGACAGCACCTTCGTGGAGCAGTCCCATCTGTGGTTCGACGCGCTGTGGGAGACCATCAGCTCCGAGCTGCAGCTTTCGGGCTGACCGTCTCCCGGCCGGGGCTCACAGGGCGGGGCCGGCCACCAGCAGGGCGAGGACGACCGCCCCGATGGAGCTGCAGGTGGGGCTCTTCGCCTTGACCCCGATGGTGAGCAGCAGCAGACCGACGACGCCGGTCGTGCCGTACTGCCACTGGACGAACTGGTCGAAGCCGACGACGAAGAGGGCGGAGAGAAGGGCGATGGCGGGCATGGGCGGATCTCCTGCTTCTACTGTGGCGTGGTGGTTCCTCTGGGGTGTGCGGCGGTGGGTCCGGGAGCTGGGGGCGGCTGGTCCGACAGGGGAAGCAAAACTTCCGCCAACTTGACCAAGTTGGTTGCCAACTCTGTATAGGTTGTCCCCACTTGGCCGCCAGTCATAAACAACTTTTAAACAACTCCCCGTAGATGGGCAGGAGTTGTAACGTTTGGTCGTGACCCAGGAGAACGTTGCAGTGAACGGCAGCAGAAGGCTTTCGCCGCAGGAGATCGCCGACGTCCTGAGGGATCGGATCCGGGCCGGGGACCTCAAGGCGGGAGACCGGCTGCCCACGCAGGCCGAGCTGGCCGAGGAGTTCGGTGTCGAGCGGGGGACCGTCCGGCAGGCGCTGCGCGCCCTTCAGGACGACGGCCTGCTCAGTAACGTGAGCAAGGGGAGCCCGCCCCGGATCGCGGAGCGGGCCCCGACCCAGGGCGAGCCCCAGACGACGATGGTCGGCCTGGCGCCCCGGCTGGCGCAGGCGTTCTCGGCGCCGCACGTCCGGATCGACGCGGCCTGCCTGACCGCGGAGACGCTCATGCTGGCGCTCGGCGAACCGGTCCGGCTGATCCACGAGGGCCGCCTGCGCCCCGAATCGATCGCCGTGCGCATCCTGGTGCCGTCCCGGGACATCAACCTGGCCTTCCCGGTCTCCGTCGACGCCCCGGCCGACGACGACCCGGTCCACGGACGCTGGCTGACCCAGCGCAACGCCCAGATCCACGTCCTCCAGCACAACCTGCGCGCCCTGCGCTCCTCGCACGGCATCGACGTCGATGTCGCCTTCCGCGCGCTGCCCTTCACCCCACCCGTGAAGCTGTACCTTCTCAACGAGGCCGAGGCCCTGCTCGCGTACTACATGGTCACCCGGCGCGAGGAGGAGATGGCCGACGTGACGCTGGACATGTACGACGCCGTGGGGTCGCGCTCCCTCCTCTTCTCCTTCGAGAAGAGGTCCGGTCAGCGGGACGCCGCGTTCGTGGAGCAATCCCAGAAGTGGTTCGACGCCCTCTGGGAAACCATCACCACGGACCTGACACTCTCCTAGTGACTTCTGATACGAGGCAGACCGAACAGGTGACAGCGGAGACCGAGAACCTGCGAGAAGTGATCGAACGCGCTCGCTTCGTGCTTTTCGACTTCGACGGGCCGATCTGCCGGCTGTTCGCGGGGCACCTGGCGGAGAACGTGGCGAAGGACCTGGTGGAGTGGCTCGAACACCAGGGCATGCGGGGGCTGCTGACGGAGGAGGAGCAGGTCCACCCGGATCCGATGGTCGTCCTGTACGCCGTCCACCGGCGCCATCCGCACAGCGACCTGGTGGCCGAGCTGGAGGAGCGCCTCACCCAGCAGGAGCTGAAGGCGGTGCCCTCCGCCTGGCCGACCCCGTACGCGGATCCCCTGATCCGGACCTGGAGCGCGGTGGGAGCACGGCTGGCCGTCGCGACGAACAACTCGGCCCGCACGGTCTCGGGCTATCTCGAAAGCCGCGGCCTCACCGAGTGCTTCACCCGCAACCTCCACGGCCGCACCCAGGACCTGAACCAGCTCAAGCCGCACCCGCACTGCCTCAACCGCGCGCTGAACGTCATGGGCGCCGCGCCCTCCGCGGCGCTGATGATCGGCGACGCCCCGTCCGACCACGAGGCCGCCCGACGCGCCGGCGTCCCCTTCCTGGGCTACGCACGCAACGCCGCCAAGGAGAAACTCCTGCGCGACGCGGGCGCCGAGAACGTGGTGACCTCCCTGGAACCGCTCCTCCGGGTGCTGCGGGGGCAGGGGTGAGGGGGCGGGGCTGAGGGGGTGCGGGGCGGGGGCGGTGCAGTGACGACGGCCGCGTGCGGGGCTTCGGCGAGCACCTGGGTCCAAACGTGTCCGCTGCGACGCCTCGGCTCAGGCCTGCATCTGCAGGGTCAGCAGGAAGAAGAGGCCCGCCGACCACCAGGCCAGCCGGGCGCTGCCCGCGCGTATCCCCACCACCAGACAGGTCAGGACCAGCAGGCCGGCCAGTCCGAGCCTGGACCGGACCAGCTGCGCCACGCCGAATTCCAGTACGGCGGCCACCAGTTGAAAGAAGACCATGTCCCCACCCCGTCCACTTCCGCGATTCGATCAACTACCCGTCCAATTGGACTGGTTCGCTCGAAATTGGTTTCCCCGGTCGGACTGATCCCTTAACCCGTCGTCAGTGACGACCAGGGTTTGACTGGAACTGGTTTGCTTGTCAGCCGAAAGAGGTACGGTCGCCGTGTGGACGAGGGACAGAGCACCGAAGGGGGCGGCAAGGAGTTCTGGCGTGTCCTGGAGGAGTTGCGCGCCCGCCTGGCCAACGGCGCCTACCCGCTGGGCAGCTCACTGCCGGCCCAGCGAACCCTCGCCGACGAGCTGGGAGTCTCGCGGGACACTGTCCAACGAGCTCTGAGGGCGCTGGCGGGCGAGGGCTGGATCGAGTCCCGGCAGGGCAGCGGGTCACGCGTGGTCAAGAGCCCCACACAACTCGGCACCCAGCAGCAGGAGGTGCCCCGGGTGCGCGCGACCCTGGGTACGTTCGTCGCCCGCGCCTTCGCACAACCGGTCGTCCAATTGGACGTGTTCACCCTCACCTCCGAATCCCTGGACGCCCACATCCGGCTGCAGGCCGAGCGCGTCCGTCTGGGGGAGGTCCGCCCCGAGCGCATCGAGTTGCGCATGCTGTTGCCCGACACGTCACTGACGCTCCCCTACCCCCGCGCGAAGCAACTCGTGAGTGAGGGGGAGGCGCGGCCGGACGACGGGGCCGGGTCCGAGCCCGGGCACGGGCACGGGCAAGTCGCCCAGTTGAACGGCACACTGCATGATCGCCTGAACGACATCACCCGGCGGCACTCGATCTCGCTGCGTTCGGCGCTGCGGGACCTGAAGACGGAGAAACTGGTGCCCTCCGTGCAGGTGGAGGTCCGGTACGTGCCGCTCACGCCCGCGTTCAAGCTGTACCTGCGCCCAGGCGTGGAGGCCTTGTTCGGACCGTACGAGGTGGTGGAACGCTCGATCCTGATGGACGACGAGACCGAGGTCGACGCCATCGACGTGCTGGGCCTCGGATCGACGCTCACCCGTCACGTCAACGACGAGGGAGATCCGGACTCCTCCGGCTCGGTGTTCGTGGAGAGCATGCGCGCCTGGTTCGACTCCTGCTGGAATCTCCTCGCGCGGCCGTCCTGAGACAAGACCGGGTCCACCGGTTCTCCGGCGGCTTCTCCACCGGCGTGGTGTCCACTGGAAGCTTAGAACTCTTCCTCGAGTCGGGGGCGAATCCGCCTCAGCACCCTCGGCCGGGCACTACTGTGTGTCCTCATCCTCGTCGCGGCGCATGAACATCGGCGACAACGCACAGCCATTCAGGAGTGACCCGTGGGCGTTCCGCTGATGTCCGGGCCGCCCGGTCCCCTGGCCCTGGAAGAGGCGTCGGACACGGCGTTCCGCGACTTCGTCCGCTACGCCAAGGCGTTCGGATCGTTCGGCCGGGGACACCACAACCTGAACTACATGGTGCGGCCGCTCACGGAGCGTGACTCCCGGCTGGTGGCGTGTGACGACGGCGCGCCGGTGACGGTGCGGGAACGTATCCCCTCCGCCCTACCCGTGGTCATCAGGACCTGGCAGGACGAGGCGGAGATCCTCAACACGATCTGGGACGTCCTGCCTCACGTTCCACGCTGCCTGGTCAAGCACCGCGATCTGACGATCCTCAGTTACGTGGAGGGCATGCCGCTGTCGCGCATCTGCCCGAACGGCAATCCCCTGGACTCCGGCCTGATCGTCGCCCTCGCGGATCTCCTTGCGGACCTGACACGGGTGCGCAGACAGCACCTCCCTCCGCTGCCGCCGTCCTGGCCCCACTCCAACCGTGACAGCAGTGCCTTCCTGCGGGTGCTGGCGTTCGCGGCGGAGGAGCAGATCAGGCAGCGCAACTGGGCCGAATTCGGCGGACTCTTCGCGATGCTCGGGATCCCCGAGGACGCGCTGGTGCGCTTCGCCGACCGGGTTCCCGCGCTCATCAGCCGCCCCTTCAGCCTCCTCCACACCGACCTGCACCGGGACAACGTCATCGTCTCGTACGACGGTGATCCGCCCCTGATCTGCGTCGACTGGGAGCTTGCGACCTACGGCGACCCCTTGCACGACCTCGCCACGCATCTGGTGCGGATGCGGTACCCCGAGTACCAGTGGCCCGAGGTGATCGAGGCGTGGCGTGAGGCGATGGGCCGTCGGCGTCCCGCGGCCGCGCACGGACTCGACCGCGATCTCCGGCACTACGTCGCCTTCGAACGTGCCCAGTCCGTCTACCCGGACGTGATCCGGGCCGCCATGTCGCTGGGAGTCTCCGTCAGTCAGCAGGAACTGGACGCCGCGACCGCCGCGGTGCACCGGGCCCTGCTGGCGGCCGAGGGACCGCTGCGGCTCGCGAGTGTGCCGGACGAGTCCGCGATCGAGCGCATTCTCTTCCGGTGGAACGAGTCGCGAGGAGGCCGGCACAAGAATCACCGGCCGCGTTCACGGATCGCCTGGACACCCGATCCCCGACTCACCTCGCCGACCCGGACGCTCACTGCGGCGGAAGTGAGCGAGGCGTTGTTCGAGGAGGGCGCGGCCTCGGCGGACCGGGTGTTCAAAGGGACGGCCCATCTCAACACGGCGGTACGGGTGTCGGGCGTGGACTTTCCCGTGATGGTCCGCCGGAAGATCGGCACGTCCGACGCCCGGGAGCGCAGATTTCTCAATGAGCACGCCGTCCTGGGCGCCATTGACCGGTCACACGTTCCCGTGCGCGCTCCGCGGGTGCTCGCCCTGGGCATGAGCGGCCTCAGCGAACAGTTCACCGTCCACTCGTACGAAGGGCCGGTGGACCCGTTCCGGCCACCGGACCACCCTACCGACGGGCTGCGCCCGTTCGAGGCGGACGACCTTGTGGACCAGCTCCACGCCCTGACCTTCGTCGACTGCGATGAACTGGACGCGGGCGCACAGGGGTTGGATTTCTATCGCGGCCTCCGCGACGAACTCGTCCGCATGGTGAACCAGCTCCCCAAGCCGACCCGGGACCTGACGCGGGAACTCGGGCTTCCCGACGGGTACCGGCTGGGCGAGATCTTCGATCGGCACAAGCTGGAGAAGCGTCGGCCCGTGCTGCTCCACGGCGATCTCAATCCGTGGAACCTGGTACGCGGTGAACGGGGCGGCCTGGTGCTCATCGACTGGGAGATGGCCGTCGTCGGCGACCCGCTGTACGACCTGGTCCGTCACATGCATCTGACGCCCACCCGGCCCGAGATCCGCGAGCGGCTGTTCGCCCGCTGGGCCCGTCTACTGCCGGAGAAATGCACCACGGGCTGGCAGGAGGACTGGCGTGTCTACCGGTGGATGGAGGTGGTCCGCTCGGCGTACGTGGATCTGGACCGCCTGGTGACGGGCGACAGCCTGGACGCCCCGAACGTCCGCCGGGCGGTCGACTCCTACGCGATGACCCTGGCCGAGGCCACCGCGGTGCTGGGACTGCCGGGCAAATTGACGGCGAACCCCTACCTTGCCCGTGCGCTGCCGCACCGACACCATGGAGTCCGACGGACAGCCGGGGTATCCGCGGATTTCTGACCGCCGCCGAGCTTCGGCATGGGGGAGGGGACTGCGGATGTCCGATGGGCCGGGGGGAACGGCCGACAGCGGCATGGGTGAACGCCTGAAGCGTTTCCAGGCCCGGTACGAGCCGATGTTCACACGCGTGTTGCTCCTGGCGATCTTCGTCACCGGGGTGACGGCCCAGTTCGTGAAGCCCGTCGGAGACGCTCTGCAGGACAAGACGTTCCTCGGCGGTGCGTTGCTCAGCCTGGTCGGCTACGTGCTCTACGACACGGTGAAGGACCTGGCCGCGTCGCTCCGCCTGCCGGTGCGGGCCCAGGTCGGCTCACCGGAGCTGGGCAGCTTCGTGAGCGAGGCCTTTCGCGCGCGCGATGTGGAGATCCGTTTCCTCGGCTACACGGGGGAGACGCTCTACAACGAGCTCTATCACCGGCTGGAAGGGCTGCTGGAGGACCCCGGACCGACCAGAAACGTCTCTGTGAGAGTACTGATCCCGGACTTCGGACAGCCGATGATCGTCCCGTCCAGGGTCGGCGAGGACGGCGTGACACCGGTGGACGACCCGGACTACCGGAAGCGTCTCGAATTGAAATGCCGGGAGTACGACCAGATGCTGTCGGGGATCGCGGAGCGCCTCACCACCGGGGGGCGGGTGATCGCGGAGTGCGAGTACCGGCTCTACCCGGGCATACCGAGGGACAAGATCTGCATCTTCAACCGGGAACAGGTGTTGCACGGCCTCTACGACGTGGCCTCCCGTACCGTGCAGCGCCGTTCGGATCCGGAATACTACGACCCCAAGGGTTACCGGACCGACCTCAACGTCTGGTCCAGGCAGGGAGGTGAGGACTCCAAGGCCGTCGTCTCCAGATGGAACAAGCATCTCGACGATCTGTGGAGGCTGGCGGCGAGGCCGTACTGGCGGCAACGGACCGCGGCCTGAAGGCCACGGAGCCGTCACCCGGGACCGACGGCACCGGATGACGACTCGTCGACGACATCCCGAGTCCTCGTTCCCTCACACCCTCAACATCACCTTCCCCACCAACCCCCGCCCCTCGATCGCCGCATGTGCCTCCGCGGCCCGTGCCAGGGGGAACACCCCGCCGATCACCGGTCGCAGTCTCCCCGTCGCGGCCGTCGTGTGGGCCTCGGACGTGAGGCGGTTGAGGTCCGCCGGATCGAACTGGACGTCCGCGATGCCGAAGAGTCCGATCGCGCGGCGGGCGGCGTCCTCCGTGTCGAGCGGGTGCGAAACCTCCCGACGCCGCTCCGTGCGCGGAGAAGCGGCCACCGTCGGCCGTGAGGGAGAGGGCGGCGGCGCCCAGGGCACCGCCCACCCCGTCCAGCACGACGTCCGCCCCCTCGATCTCCCGCCGAGTGCGTGGCGGGCGGACGCCGCCCAGTCGTCCCGGGTGGCGTCGACCGCCGCGTCCGCCCCCAGCTCTCTCACCAGGGCGAGCTTCTCCTCGCCCCGGGCCACCGCGATCACCCGCGCGCCCCGGGCTTGCGTCGGCTGGACGAGCAGGGTGCCCATGCCGCCGGAGGCGCCCAGGGCGAGGACACGGTCGGTCTCGCCGAGGGCCGTCAGCCCGAGCAGACCGAGTGCCGTGACACCGTCGTGGACCAGCGCCGCCGCGGGCAGGAGATCCAGCGGGTCGGGGACCGCCGTCAGGGCCGACACCGGGGCCACGGCCCGTTCGGCGCAGCTGCCCGTCACGAAGGAGGAGACCCGCCGGCCCAGCCACTCCGCCGGGACGCCCGCGCCGACGACCCGCACGACACCGGACACCCCGCCGCCTGGGACGTAGGGAGGCGTGACCGGGAAGTGGTCGCGGCCCCGTCCCGCCCGTATCTGCGTCTCCACGAAGATCGTGTCCACGTAGGCCACGTCGATCACCACCTCGCCCGGCCCGGGAACCGGATCGGGATGCTCTGCCGGGATCAGGACCTCGGGACCGCCGAACTCCTTGAGCTGCACCGCACGCATCCGAACGCTCCTCGACAGCGGTAGGCGTAGGGGGATGTCGCCGACAGTCTTCGACCTGAAGTCCGGTCGAGATCAAGAGCGGCCCGGTGCGACGCGCCCGGGGCAGGGTACCCGCGAGGGAGGCCCGTCGGTGAGACCTCGCGCCGGGGCGCCCGCGTCCGACCGGGCGGATTTCGGCGTGGCGTAGCGCACTTTTGCAAGCGGGTGCTTGCAATTGTTAGCGGAGGTGCGGCAAGGTGGAGCCATGGCATCGCTCAACGTCGGCAATCTCGGTGAGTATCTGCGTGAACAGCGGCGCACCGCGCAGCTGTCACTGCGGCAGCTCGCCGACGCCGCCGGGGTGTCCAATCCGTATCTGAGCCAGATCGAGCGCGGGCTGCGCAAGCCGAGCGCGGAGGTGCTGCAGCAGGTCGCCAAGGCGCTGCGGATCTCCGCCGAGACGCTGTACGTGCGGGCCGGCATCCTCGACGCCGAGCGGGACCGGGACGAGGTGGAGACACGTGCCGTCATCCTCGCCGATCCCACGCTGAACGAGCGGCAGAAGCAGGTACTGCTCCAGATCTACGAGTCCTTCCGCAAGGAGAACGGATTCGAGATCGCGCCGGACACGGTCCAGGGCACGGCCCAGGACCTGAGCCCGGGTGTGGTCCAGGAGACGGTGCAGGACCCGGCGCAGAACATATCGGACACCCGGCCATCGCCGGACACCGCTGTCCGCAGCCCCCGCACGGCCGACGGCAGCGATGCCGATCCGCAGCAGACCGCCGGTTGACCCCGTACCGGCGACGGCAGTGCCGCCGCCACCGGTACGGACCGGCGGCTCCGCGGCGGAGCACCCAAAACCCTCAGCTGAAAGCGACTCCGGGAGGATCACCGCCATGGCCATCACCGACGACATCCGCAAGGCCGCCACGGACCCGACCCCGCTGTACTTCCTGGCCGGCACCGCCGACCTGGCCGTCCAGCAGGCCAAGAAGGTCCCCGGCCTCGTGGAGCAGATCCGCACCGAGGCACCGGCGCGCATCGAGACCGTGAAGAACATGGACGCGAACACCGTCCAGGAGAAGGCCGCCTCCCGCGCCAAGGAGGCGCAGGAGACCATCCAGACCCGGGTCACGGACTTCATCAGCGGCCTCGACACCGACCTCAAGAAGCTCGGTGAGTCCGCCCAGGACCTCGCCCTGCGCGGTGTCGGCGTCGCCGCCGAGTACGCCGTGAAGGCCCGGGAGACGTACGAGAAGGTCGCCGAGCACGGCGAGCAGACCGTGCGGACCTGGCGCGGCGAGGCGGCCGACGGCATCGAGGAGCTGGCCGTCGCCGTCGAGCCGGACGCCCAGCCGCAGTCCGTCCCGGTCAAGGAGGAGCCGAAGCCGGCCGCCTCCGCGGCGCCCGCCTCGGCGAGGAAGACCCCGCCGGCGAAGAAGGCCCCGCTGCGCAAGCCCGCCGCCAAGAAGACGACCCCGCCCGCGAAGTGAACGACCGCCGCGAGCCCGCCCGCGCACCGGGTGGGCGGACGGCGTGGTGAAGCGGGGGCGGGCCGGGCACTCTCAGAGTTCCCGGCCCGTTCTCCGGGTACGGTGACCGTAGAGATGATTCGACCCGGGCGGTGGGCATAGTGCTGTTGACGGCATTCGGCGGCTTCATGTCGCTGATCTTCCTGGCCATTCTGGTGCTCGCCGTGGTGGCACTGGGGATGGCCGCGATCGCCCGCGAGGACGCGTACCGCGCGGCGGACAAGCAGAGCAAGATGTTCTGGCTGATCATCCTGGGCGTCACGGTGGCCGTGAACCTGCTGGTCCCGATGATCTTCCTGCAGATCGCCGGACTGGTCGCCACCATCGTCTTCTTCGTCGACGTGCGTCCCGCGCTCCGGCAGGTGTCCGGAGGCGGAGGCCGCCGCGGCGGAAGCAGCAGCGACGGCCCGTACGGCCCGTACAACGGCGGCCGCTGACCGCCTCCGCACGGGACACCACCTCGCACGACCCGACCACGGTCCCTCGGACGGCGCACGGCGCCCCGGGGGATCTGTGTCTGTGCCGTACGGACGGATGTTCTCTCCGTCCGGGCGGAATCCTCGCCGTACCGGCGGACGGTTCGCAAAGACGTACGCCCGTGTCGAGAAGGCGTACGTCACCGGGGACACCCGCGGAGCTACGGCACGCGGTCCAGCAGCAGGACCGCGACGTCGTCCGTCAGTTCGCCGCCGTTGAGCTCGCGGACCTCGCTCACGGCCGCCCGCAGCAGCTGCTCGCCCCGCAGGCCCTCGGCGAGCTGGCGACGGACCATGTCCACCATGCCGTCCTGGCCGAGCCGCTGGTTGCCCTCGCCGACGCGGCCCTCGATCAGACCGTCCGTGTAGAGCATCAGGCTCCACTCGCCGCCCAGCTCCACCTGCTGGCGCGGCCAGCGGGCGCCGGGCAGCAGGCCGAGCGCCGGGCCGCCGTTCTCGTACGGCAGCAGTTCGGCCGGGCGGCCCGGGCGGGCGATCAGCGGGGACGGGTGACCGGCCAGGCAGAGCCCGGCGCGGCGGCCGTCCGGCGCGATGTCGACCGTGCACAGCGTCGCGAAGATCTCCTCGCTCTCCCGCTCGTGCTCCAGGACCTGCTGGAGCGTCGAGAGCAGCTCGTCACCGCACATGCCCGCGAACGTGAGCGCCCGCCAGGCGATGCGCAGCTCCACGCCGAGCGCCGCCTCGTCGGGGCCGTGCCCGCAGACGTCACCGATCATGGCGTGCACGGTGCCGTCCGCCGTACGGACCGTGTCGTAGAAGTCGCCGCCGAGCAGGGCCCGGGAACGTCCGGGGCGGTAGCGCGCGGCGAATCGCAGCGAGGAGCCCTCCAGAAGGGGGGTCGGGAGCAGGCCGCGTTCCAGTCGCGCGTTCTCCTGGGCGCGCAGCCGGGACTCGGTGAGACGCCGCTCGGCCCTGTCGGAACGTTTCCTCTCCACCGCGTAGCGGATCGCCCGGCTCAGCAGCCGGCCGTCCAGCTCGTCGCGGAACAGGTAGTCCTGGGCGCCGACGCGCACCGCCTCGGTGCCGCGCTCGGTGTCCCCCGACGCGGTGAGCGCGAGGACGGCGTGCCGGGGCGCGAGCCGCAGGACGTGCTTGAGCGTGGCCAGCTCGTCCTCCGGGTCGGCCGCTCGGCCCGGCGCGGGCAGGGCGAGGTCGAGCAGGATGCAGTGGACGTCGTCGGTGAGCAGCCGCTCGGCCTCGGTGAGGTTGCGGGCGGTGCGGATACGGATCGGCTTGCCGGCCGCGTCGAGCATTTCGGGCACGCTCAGCGAACCGGCCGGGTCGTCCTCGATGACGAGCAGGGTCAGATGGGTGGGGCTGTCGACCGGGGTCGCGGCTCGGGGCGCCGGCACGGCTTCGGCCGGGCCGCCCGCCGCGTGTCCGGCGGGGCCGCCGGTCGGTTCTCCGGATGGGCCGCCGGGTGAGGACGCGGCTTGAGCCTGACCACTTTCCACGGCCGGGATCGCTCTCTGCCGCGGTATGGGTACGGGCATCGTCTGTTCCTTCCCTCCCCCCGAGGGCGTGGTGGGGCGAAGGTCCTCGACCCACCGACGGGGACCATAGCGGTAGCGGACGCCGCGGGGGAATGGTGCGCGGCGGGGCGTCCGGCAATCGGCCAGCGTCATATGCCGCATCCTGTACCGCACTTGGACAGGATGCCGGGTCGGTGAAGATGACGAACGTCACGTCCCCCGGCGGGGGCCGTCCGTTCCCTCGTGGGGCAGGTCACGTGCCGTGGGTCACGGCGGGACGGGCGTGTGCGGTCCCGGTCACCGGGCGGTCACGCGTGTATGCCGCGTTCGCCTCCACCGCGCGAGTCGCCGAGCCCGCCGTGACAGGTCCGGCGCCCGGTCCCGCACCTCGCGCACACCTCGCACGTCCGGCGGTCGTGCGTCCGGTCGGGCGACCTGAGCCAGGCCGTCCGGCGGTCGTGCGAACGGTGCGGTGGCACGCCTCGCCTGCCCGGCCCCCGCTTGCCCGGCCGGGCGGCCGGCCCCGCGCCTCCGGCGGTCACACCTCCGACCGGACGACCCGCCTCCCACACCCGGTCCTCACGCGTCCGGCTCTCGCCGAGGGCCCTCTGTCCGGCTCCCGAGGGGCGGCTCTCGCCGTGCGGCTCTCACGCGTCCGGCTCCCGCCGTGGGGTCCCCACGGCGTCCGGCCCTCGCCGAGGGGCCCTCACGCGTCCGGTCGTACGACGCCCAGTATCGGCATCGATCCCGCGCCCGCGATGGTCACCGTGCGCCCCGGCCGGGGCGCGTGCACGATCGCGCCGTCGCCGATGTACATCGCGACATGGCTGGCGTCGTCGAAGTAGATGATCAGGTCGCCGGGGCGCATGTCCTTCACGTCGACGTGCCGGAGCTGTTTCCACTGCTCCTGCGAGGTGCGCGGGATGCCGTGGCCGGCGGAGAGCCACGCCTGGGAGGTCAGCCCGGAGCAGTCGTACGACTTCGGGCCCTCGGCGCCCCACACGTACGGCTTGCCGATCTGGTCGGTGGCGAACTTCACGGCCTTTTTGCCCTGCTCGGACGCCTTGCCGCTGATCTCCGCGAGGACGCCGGAGCTGAGCCAGGCCGTCTGCGCCTTGTAGGCGGCCTCCTCCTCCAGCTTCGCCAGGCGCTCCTTCTCCTCCTTCTCCAGCTGGGACTCCAGCTTCTCGGCGGCGGCGATCTGCTTCTTGATCTTCTTCTGGGCCTCGGCCTTGGCCTCGCGATTGGCCTCCAGCTTCTGCCACTGGGCGGAGGCGTCCTTCGCGTACTGCTCCAAGTCCTGCTGGGTGCGGGCCATCTCGGCGAGCAGACCCTTGGTCGCGTGCTCGCCCTGGCGGACCCTGCCCGCGCCGTCCAGATACTCCTGGGGGTTCCTGCTCAGCCAGAGCTGCGCCTGGGGAGGCAGGCCGCCGCCCCGGTACTGCGCCCGGGCCGCGGCACCCGCCAGGTCCTTCAGCCGGTCGAGTTTCTCCTGGCCCTTGACGATCTCCTGGGCGAGGCCGACGATCTGGGCGGACTGCTGGCGGGCCTTCTCCTCGGCTGCGTTGTACGCGTCCGTGGCGACCGCCGCGTCGTGGTAGAGGTCGTCCAGCTTCTCGCGGATCGCCTCGAGATCCTTCTTCTTGCGGATCGCCTGGGGGTCCTGGACGGCCGCACCGCCCGCGCCGGACGCACTGCCCGACGGGTGGGGTGTCGGCGAGGATCCCGGTGTCGGGCTCGCGTACGCCACAGCCGGTGCCGACAGCACCGCGCAGGCACACGCCGCGACCATGGCCGCGGTGATCAGGCTCCGCTTGCCGGATCCCATTGCTCCGCCCCCCAACTGATTTACCGTCAGTAACTTATGGACGCCTGGGGAATCGTGCCATGTCGGCGCGCAAGGCGACAGAGGCGGGCAAGAACTCCCTTCCCCGTGTCGCGCATCCGCAAGACGATCTCCCGGACTGTGTGACGAACCACTCACCCGGTTCGTTCCGCGAGGTGGGTGAGGCGGGTGAGGCCCGCGAGCGTTCGCCGAAGCGTGCGCGCTCCGGACCCGGTCGTGCCCGCGGTCGTCAGGCCCCTGGCGCCAAGGCCTCCCAGCCCACCGTGACTTCACCCTGGCGCCAGCGGGCTATCGCGTCGGTCACGGGCCAGTCGGCCGCCAGGTCGCGGACCGCGCGGATCCAGCGCTGCCGCGCGCCGTACGAGGCGTAGGGCGCGGCGGCCGCCCAGGCGCGGTCGAAATCGCGCAGGAACGCGTGCACGGGCTCGCCCGGGACGTTGCGGTGGATCAGTGCCTTCGGCAGGCGCTCGGCGAGGTCGGAGGGCCGGTCGAGGGAGCCCAGCCGGGTGGCGAAGGTGACCGTGCGAGGACCTTCGGGGCCGAGCGCGACCCACACGTGCCGACGGCCGATCTCGTCGCACGTGCCCTCGACGAGCAGGCCGCCCGAGGAGCCGGGACCCGCCGGTGCGAGGCGCGCGCACAGGCGCTCCCAGACGGCGGCGACCTGCTCCTCGTCGTACTGGCGCAGCACGTTGGCCGCCCGTACGAGTACCGGCCGGCCCTCGACGGGGACCTCGAAGCCGCCGTGCCGGAAGGTGAGGCCCTCCCGCTCGTACGGCAGGGCCGCCGCGACTCTGGCCGGATCGATCTCCACGCCCACCACGCGGGTGCGCGGGGCGACCGTGCGCAGGCGGGTCAGCAGTTCCACCGCGGTCCAGGGTGCCGCCCCGTAGCCGAGGTCGACGGCCACCGGGTCGGCGCTGCCGCGCAGTTCGGCGCCGTGGACGGCCGCGATCCAGCGGTCCATCCGGCGCAGGCGGTTGGGGTTCGTGGTCCCGCGCGTCACCGTTCCCACGGGGCGGGATGCGGCGCGGGCTGTCATGCGTACGAGAGTAGGCGGCCGTGCGCGACGCCGTGCACGCCTGTGGACAACCTTCGCCCGTCTCCCACCCCCTGTGGACAAAGCTCCCGTACGCAACTCGCTATCGAACGGTTGAGCGACATTTGGCAATGATTCGGCAAAGGGGAAATGGAGCGGCCTGCTCCGGCGTTCCCCAGGATTGGAGGGTGCCCCGCGCCCTCCGTCCGGCATGCCCACAGCGAGGAGGAACGCCACGTGAGCCAGTACGTCAGCAGGCTCGGACGGCGCTCCCCGGCGACGTCGTCACGGCTCAGGCTGAACCGAAGGCCCCGTCGCGTCGCGATGCTCTCCGTGCACACCTCGCCGCTGCACCAGCCCGGCACGGGCGACGCGGGCGGCATGAATGTCTACATCGTCGAACTCGCCCAGCGCCTCGCCGCGATCAACATCGAGGTCGAGATCTTCACGCGGTCCACGACGGCCGCCCTCCCGCCGACCGTCGAGCTGGCCCCCGGAGTCCTCGTCCGGCACGTCGACGCGGGCCCCTACGAGGGCCTCGCCAAGGAGGACCTGCCCGCGCAGCTCTGCGCGTTCACACACGGCGTCATGCAGGCCTGGGCCGGGCACCGGCCCGGCTACTACGACCTCGTGCACTCCCACTACTGGCTCTCCGGCCATGTCGGATGGCTCGCCGCCGAGCGCTGGGGCGCGCCCCTGGTCCACGCGATGCACACCATGGCCAAGGTAAAGAACGCCGCGCTCGCCGAGGGCGACAGCCCCGAGCCGGCCGCCCGTGTCATCGGCGAGACCCAGATCGTGCGCGCCGCGGACCGGCTCATCGCCAACACCGCGGAGGAGGCCGGCGAACTCGTACGCCACTACGAGGCCGAGGCCGACAAGGTCGCCGTCGTCCACCCCGGCGTGAACCTCGACCGTTTCCGCCCGGCCGACGGCCGGGCCGCGGCCCGCGCCCGGCTCGGGCTCCCGCAGGACGCCCTGATCCCGCTCTTCGCGGGCCGCATACAGCCGCTCAAAGCCCCCGACGTGCTGCTGCGCGCGGTCGCCGTCCTGCTCGACGAGTGCCCCGAACTGCGCCGCAACATCGTCGTCCCGGTGGTCGGCGGTCCCAGCGGCAGCGGTCTCGCCAAGCCCGAGGGTCTGCAGAAGCTCGCCGCCCGGCTCGGTATCGCCGATGTGGTGTGTTTCCGGCCACCGGTCGACCAGGAGCAGCTCGCTGACTGGTTCCGGGCCGCGTCGGTGCTGGTCATGCCCTCGTACAGCGAGTCCTTCGGGCTGGTGGCCATCGAGGCGCAGGCGGCCGGCACTCCGGTGCTGGCGGCCGCGGTCGGCGGGCTGCCCGTCGCCGTGTGCGACCGGGAGACCGGTTTCCTCGTCCCCGGGCACGACCCCGCCGCCTACGCGCGCGTGCTGCGCGATTTCGCCGACGACCGCACGCTCCCGGCCCGGATGGGCGACGCTGCCGCCCGGCACGCGCAGCGCTTCGGCTGGGACACCGCGGCGGCGGCCACCGCGGACGTGTACACGGCCGCGGCGCAGACCCACCGCCGCGGGGTCCGCGGCCACCAGGGCTGACCGCCCGCGGTCGCGAGGGCCAACGCGCCCATTCGACGTCCAGAGCCTGCCCGTCCGCGCCGACCTGCGCCGATCCGCGCGGGGCCACGAGGACGGACCCGCGCGCAGCCGTCAAGACGGACCGCTTGCAGCGACCAGCACGGACTCGCGCGTATCCGCCAGGGCCGACCGCCCGCAGCCACCAGCACGGACCCGCCCCGCCCGGACTGCCGACCCGCCGGTCGTCGGACGGCCGACCCGTCCGCTGTCGGGCCGCTGACGTACGCTCGCCCCATGGCTGACGCAGCGTCGATCGTCGAGCGGACCCTCACCGAGGCCGAGCTGGAGTGGGAGAGTCCCGCGCCCGGTTCGTACGTCGTGAAACTGCCCGGCACGCGCAAGCTCTCGACGACGGTCTCGCTGATCGTCGGCAAGCACTCGCTCTCGCTGAACGCCTTCGTGGTCCGCCACCCCGACGAGAACGAGGACGGCGTCCACCGCTGGCTCCTGGAGCGCAACCTCAAGCTCTACGGCGTGAGTTACGCGGTCGACCCGCTGGGTGACGTGTATCTGGTGGGCAAGTTGCCGCTCGCCGCGGTCACGCCGGACGAGATCGACCGGCTGCTCGGTTCGGTCCTGGAGGCGGCCGACGGCTCGTTCAACACCCTCCTCGAACTCGGTTTCGCCTCCGCGATCCGCAAGGAGTACGCCTGGCGGGTCTCCCGCGGGGAGTCGACCCGCAACCTGGACGCGTTCACCCATCTGACCGAGCGTCCGACCGACTGACTCATGGTCCAGTCCAAGTAACTCCTGCACGCCCCCTTCCGGTCGGCCCTGTGCGATGGCATGCTCACGGCCGACGCAGATCTGAACGTCATTCACATCCATGGATGCGATGAGAGGCGGGCGGGCATGGGCGGGGAGCACGTGGGCATCGGCAGGCGGGTCCTGCTCGGCAGCGCGGTGGCCGTGGCGGCCGCCGCCGTGACCGGCGGACCGGCGTCGGCCGCGGCACGACCGGGCGCGACCGCCGCGGGCCCCCCGGCCACGGAGTCCGGGGCGACGGCGGCGGGCACGGGGGTCGCACGCACAGGGGCGCACGGCCAGGTCCCCGGAGTCTGGCGGGAGTTCGCCCGCGCTCCCTTCACCCATCCGCAGATCCCGTACGTGGGCCGGGCCGGCTTCCGGGGCGGGACGGCGCGCTTCCCCCGCCGTCCCGTGGTCGCCCACGTACGCGACTTCGGTGCCGTGGCGGACGACGGCGTGACGGACTGCGCCCCCGCGATCAACCGTGCCATCGCTGCTGCCGGCAGGGCCGGCGGTGGCACGGTTCTCATCCCGTCCGGCACCTTCCGCATCGACGGCCTGATCCGCGTCGGCCACTCGAACGTCGTCCTGCGCGGCGCGGGCAGCGACCGTACGACGCTGTACGCGACCAAGAACCTGACCGAGCTCATCGGGGTGTACGGCTCCCGCTACGGCGGCGACAAGTCCTCCTGGTCCTGGGCGGGCGGTCTCGTCTGGCTCGCGCCCACGGCCCGCCTCGACTCCCTGATCACCGCCGTCCGGGCGAAGGCCTGGCCGTTCGAGGGCTGGACCGGCAACCGCCGCGACGAGTGGGAGACGCTGACGACGGTGGCGCCCGCCCGCCGGGGTTCATGGACCGTGACGGTCACCGACCCCCGTCGCCTGAGGGCTGGCCGGCTCGTGCTGCTCCGTCTCGCCGACGACGTCGGCCACACCCTGCTGGAGCACATGGCGGGCGGCGGCCCCGGCCCCGAGGCGTACTACTGGGACGACAAGACGAAGCTGACGAGTTACGTCCCCTACGAGTGGCCCGTACGCGTCACCGGTGTCCGGGGCCGCGAGGTCACCCTGGAACGTCCTCTGCCGCTCGACATCCGCCCCGAGTGGGACCCGCGCCTGACCACCCATGTGGAGGCGCTGACCGGTTCGGGCGTCGAGGGCCTCACCCTGGAGGCCGTCGAGACCCCGCAGTCGCCGCACCTCCTGGACAAGGGCTACAACGGGGTCGTGTTCCAGTGCGCGTACGACTGCTGGGCGGACGACGTCGTCGTACGTCATGTGGACAACGGCTTCGGACTTGTGGCGGCCTCCGCCTGCACCCTGCGCCGCACCCGGGTCGCCGGCCGCGGCTCGCACCACCCGTACTTCTGCCGCGAGGGTTCGCACGACAACCTCGTCGAGGACTTCACCGTCGAGCAGCGCACGGTCCCGGCCCGGGCGGACACCCAGCTCCACGGCATCAACGTGGAGGGGCTCTCCTCCCACAACGTGTGGTCGCGCGGCGACATGCGGATGGGCACCTTCGACTCCCACCGCGGGATGCCCTTCGCCAACGTCCGCACCGACATCACCGTGAACAACAACGGCCGGCACGGCGGCGACGCCTCCGCCGGTCCGCTCTTCGGCGCCCGCTTCACCCACTGGAACATCCGCGTCACCAACAACCGCGCCGGCCTCGCCAAGATCGACGAGCTCGCCCCCTACAGCGCCACGGTCGGCGTCAACACCTGCACGGAGTTCGACCAGATCGACGTACCCGACTTCACCGGAGACCTGCACTCCCGCCTGGAGCTGTACGGGACGACGGACGTCGTACGGCCGCGCAACCTGTACGAGGCGCAGCGCGACCTCTGAGAGGCGTGGGCGCGCGGGGGCTCGCCGGCCTGTCCCGGGCTCACCGGTCCGACGGACTCACCGGCCTGCCCTGGGCTCACCGGTCCGTCGGGCTCAACGGTTCCGTGGGGTTCATCGGGCCGACGGGCCCGGCCGTGGGCGTGTTCCGCCGCGGTAGTGGCCCGGGGCGACCCCGACCAGCCGCTTGAACTGGCGGGTGAGGTGGGACTGGTCGTAGAAACCGGCCGTGGCCGCCACCTCGGCCGGTCTGCCGCCGTCCAGGAGCAGCCGGCGGGCGCGGTCCACGCGCCGCGACATCAGGTACTGGTGCGGCGCGATCCCGAAGGCACCGCTGAACGCCCGGACGAGATGGGCGGGATGGGCGTGCAGGAGCCGGGCGGCCTCGTCGAGGGAGACGCCGTCGACGAGCCGTGCGTCCAGCAGCTCGCGCAGCCGGTCGGCGAGGGTGGGGTCGGGGCGGGTCTCCTCGGCGGCGCGCGGCCGCAGATGGCCGCGCAGCCGCTCGGCGACCAGCGTCAGCCTGCTCTCGGCCTCCAGCTCGTCACCGGGGTGTGTGAGCGCGGTGTGCAGCTGGCCGACGCGCCGGCGCAGCAGCGGGTCGCGCAGATCGGGACCGTCCACCGCGGGCCCGATGAGGCTCTCGTCGAGCCGGCTCAGGTCGAGATAGAGGACGCGCTTGCGGAATCCGTCCTCGGTGACCGGCGAACCGTTGTGGGGGACGTGCGGCGGCAGCAGCGAGACCGTGTCGTGCGGGGTTCCGTGCTCGTGCCGGTCGAGGTCGTAGCGTACGGCGCCGTCGTCGACGATCAGCAGCGTCCAGGCCTCGTGGACGTGCATCGGGTACGCGTACTCGGTGTAGTGGGCGTGGAAGACCTCCACGACGCCCGGGATCCGCGGGCGCCACGCGAAGATCTCCCGCTGGGCCGCCATGCAAACAACGTACAAGACGGGGCCGTACGGCGGTCGGCAGTCTCGGTCCATGAGCACATCGGACAACGAGCCCATCCGTTTCGACACCAAGATCGCCGTGCTGCTGAGGGACGACCTGGAGCCCTGGCAGCGGCTCAACGTGACCGCCTTCCTGGTCAGTGGCCTCGGCGCGACCCTTCCCGAGGTGGTCGGCGAGCCCTACGCCGACGCGGACGGCATCCCGTACCTGCCCATGTTCCGCCAGCCGGTCATGATCTTCGAGGGTGGCAAGGAGACGCTGGCCGCGGCGCACGGACGCGCGCTGGTCCGGGCGCTGCCGCGGGCGGTCTTCACGTCCGACCTGTTCGCCACCGGCAACGACCGGGACAACCGGGCGGCGGTACGGGCCGTGCCGACCGCGGCACTGGATCTGGTCGGACTCGCCGTGTACGGGCCGCGGAACGGGGTGGACAAGGTGTTCAAGGGGGCGCGGATGCATCCCTGAGGGCGGGGTGGTGCGGGGCGGCCGTGTGGCGGGGCGGTGGTGAGCCCCGGCGGACCTGGGTGTGCCCCTGGGACCGGGACCGGCGGTGCGGACGCGTCCCTGGCCGGTGGGCGCGGCAGGTGCCCGTGAGGTCACCGCGTGGCGACCGGCCGGCACCCCTGTCGCCGGCCGGTCAGGCCTCCACCGCGGTCTCCTCGGCCGTGCCCGGTCCCGTCCTCGCACCGGACACCTTCGTCCCGGCGACCTTCGTCCCGGGAACCTTCGCCGGGGAAGCGTCCCTCAGAGGTGCCGCCGGTGTCGCCGAAGCGGCCGATGCCACCGGTGCCGCCACCACCGGTACGGCGGGCATCTGCGCTGCGGGCACGGCCGGTGCCGCCGGTACCGCGGGCACCTGGACCGCGGGCTCCTCCGCCGGGACGCGGCTCATCAGCAACGCGTAGCCGAGGCCCGCGGCCGTGCCCACCACCGCGCACAGCCCCCACAGCCACTCCGCGCCGAGCCGGTCGATGACGACGCCGGACATCAGGGGCGCGACGAGCGCGGCGAGCGACCAGGAGAGGGTGTACATGCCCTGGTACCGGCCGCGGCCGTGGGTGGGGGAGAGCTGGACGACCAGCCCGGTCTGCGTCGGCGCGTTGACGATCTCCGCCAGGGTCCACACGCACACGGTGAGCGCGAAGACGCCGACCGAGCCGGCGAAGGCGGTGAGCCCGAACCCGTACCCGGCGAGCAGTGAGGAGATCACGAGCAGCCGCCGCGGGTCCCGGTGCTGGATGAAGCGGGTGACCGGGATCTGCAGGGCGACGATGAGGACACCGTTCACGGCGATGGCCAGACCGTAGTCGGCCGGGGTGAACCCGGCCCGGCCCATCGCGACGGGCAGCCCCACGGACCCCTGCTGGAAGACGAGGGCGACCAGGAAGGACAGCCCGACGACGCTCATGAAGCGGCGGTCGCGCAGCACGGTCCCGAGCCCGGCCTCGTCGGCCTTCTCCTTGGCGGTGCGGACCGGCCGGGACTCCGGCAGCTTCGCGAACACGACCAGCGCGCAGACCAGCGTCATGCCGGCCTCGATGAGGAAGCCGGCGAGGTAGCTGAACTCGGCGATGAACCCGGCGGCCATCGAGGAGACCGCGAACCCGAGGTTGATCGCCCAGTAGTTGAGGGAGAACGCCCGGACCCGGTCCTCGGGCCGCACGATGTCGGCCATCATCGCCTGCACGGCGGGCCGCGAGGCGTTGCTCGCCATGCCGACGAGGAAGGCGACGGCGGCGATGCTCACCGGGTCGTGCATGAAGCCGAGCAGCGCGACGGAGGCCGCCGTCGAGGTCTGCGCGATGAGCAGGGTGGGCCGCCGCCCGAGCCGGTCGGTCATCACCCCCGCGCCGAGCGAGGAGACGACGCCGCCGAGGCCGTGCAGGGACGCCACGAGACCGGCGTACGAGGCGGAGTAGCCGCGGTCGAGCGTCAGGTACAGGGCCATGAAGGTGGCCACGAAGGCGCCGAGCCGGTTGACCAGGGTGCTGGTCCACAGCCACCAGAACTCACGGGGCAGCCCTGAGACGGTCTCTCGGACGGCACGTCTCATCACGGCTAGTGGCATGGCGGACCCCAGGTCAGGCAGGCGCGTAAGCGGCTCGGGCGGTGGGCACAACTTACGAGAGTCCGGCCCGTGAGGGCCACTCGATTAACAGAAGCCGTCAACCGGCGGACGTTCGCCAGAGCGTCGCTGTCCGTCTGCCGACCGGGGGAGCGGCGCGTCAGTCCGTTCCATTACGCTCGACGCCATGGCCGACGCACCGTACAAGCTGATCCTCCTCCGCCACGGCGAGAGCGAATGGAACGCGAAGAACCTGTTCACCGGTTGGGTGGACGTCAACCTCAACGAGAAGGGCGAGAAGGAGGCAGTCCGCGGCGGTGAGCTGCTCAAGGACGCCGGCCTGCTGCCCGACGTGGTCCACACCTCGCTCCAGAAGCGCGCGATCCGCACCGCGCAGCTGGCGCTGGAGGCGGCCGACCGCCACTGGATCCCGGTCCACCGCTCCTGGCGCCTGAACGAGCGGCACTACGGCGCGCTCCAGGGCAAGGACAAGGCCCAGACCCTCGCCGAGTTCGGCGAGGAGCAGTTCATGCTGTGGCGCCGCTCGTACGACACCCCGCCGCCGCCGCTCGCCCGCGACGCCGAGTACTCCCAGTTCGACGACGCGCGCTACGCGGCGCTCCCGCCGGAGCTGCGCCCCCAGACGGAGTGCCTCAAGGATGTCGTCGTCCGCATGCTGCCGTACTGGTTCGACGGCATCGTCCCCGACCTGCTGACCGGCCGTACGGTCCTGGTCGCGGCCCACGGCAACTCGCTGCGCGCCCTCGTCAAGCACCTCGACGGCATCTCCGACGCCGACATCGCGGGCCTGAACATCCCCACCGGCATCCCCCTCTCCTACGAGCTGGACGCCGACTTCAAGCCCCTCAACCCGGGCGGCACCTACCTCGACCCGGACGCGGCCGCGGCGGCGATCGAGGCGGTCAAGAACCAGGGAAAGAAGAAGTAACCAGACGCCAGCAAGCCCCCGACCTGTGAGTTCTTCGCGGGGCGGGGGCTTTTTGGTGGGGCTGGGTGTCTGTGGGTCGTCAGGCGCTTCGGCGGGTCGGCAGATGCGTCGGCGCGAGCGGCGGATGCGGATGTCGAGGACGATCAGCGTGACAGAGGGTGGGCGACCTCGGCCGGGACGTCGGCCCAGAGGGCGACTCCGGCTGATGAGCTCAATCGGCTCGGGGTCGGTCTGTGCTCCCGAGACGGCCGCCGAGTGCCGCCGCAGTGGTGGGGGTCCGTTTCGGGTGCCGAGGTCTTTGCCCGGACAGGTAAATTTCACGATCTTGAGATGGGGCATCGCATCGTGCCCGGCGCCTGAGAACCAGACTGCCTGCTGCAGGGATCAGTCGTCAGGCCGGCCGTCGGAGGTGCTCGGCGGTTGCCGAGGCGCCCACGAGGGCACCGCCGTCGCCGAGGGCCCGTCTCAGTCGGCGGGTCGGGGTGCCGGGAGCGGGGTGAGGAGGCGGCGTGGGGTGTTGATCGCGGTGGAGACCGGATCGCCCGCCGGGTCCGTCGGGCGGAAGCCGGGGCCGGGTTCGACGCGGATCTCCGGGACCGGGACGGCCGCGCCGCAGTCCTGGCAGCGGCCCTCGGGGTCGAGGAGGCCGCCGTCCGTGTCGTGCCGGAGGAGACGCTTGACCCCGTCCGGCGAGTAGAAGGATTCTCCCCAGTTCATCAGGGCGCGCAGGGCCGGCCACAGGGCGACGCCCTTGTCCGTCAGCCGGTACTCGACGCCACCGGCACCGCCGTCCTCGCGGGTGAGTACGCCTTCCCTCACCAGTGACTTCAGCCGGTCCGTCAGGACGGCTCGCGGGATGCCGAGCTGGGTCGCGAAGTCGCCGAACCTCCGGACCCCGTAGAACGCGTCGCGGACGATCAGGAGTGTCCACCGTTCCCCCACGACCTCCAGTGTCCTCGCCAGGGGGCAGTTCCCGTCCGCGTAGGTCTTGGGAAGCGTCATGCCCGCATTCTAGCAGCGGCGGTTCACTCACTGAACTGACAGTGCTACGGTGGCCCACAGGGGCAGTTCAGTCATTGAACTGACCGTGCCGGTCCTGAGGAGAGCGCTGCATGTACCAGTTCCTTGTTTCGTTCACCGTCCAGCCGGACCGGCGCGACGACTTCGTCCGGGCCGCCCGCAGGACCGCGCGCGACTCGCTCGCGAACGAACCCGGCTCCCACCGGTTCGAGATCGTCGCCGACGAGGAGAACCCGGACGTCTTCTACCTGAACGAGGTCTACGCCGACGCCGCCGCGTTCCGCGCGCACGCCGAGGGCCCGTACTTCGCCGCGTTCTTCGCCGATGCCTCCGCGTACGCGGCAGGGCCGACCTGGCTCATGAGGGGCGACGTCGTCCCCGACAGCGCCGTCGTCTGAGCCGCGAGCGCAGTGCGGGCCCCGGTCGTAGGCCGCGGCCACGGGTCGCGTCGCATGCCGTAGTCGATCACCAGGAACAGCGAGGTCCGTCATGTCGTCCGTGCTCATCACCGGAGCGTCCAGAGGCATCGGCCGAGCCATCGCCGTCGCGCTGGCGGGCCGGGGCCATCGGGTGATCGCCACCGCGCGCCGCCCCGAAACGCTGGCCGGCCTCCCCGTCGACCGGTGCCTGCGGCTCGACGTCACCGATCAGGAAAGCGTCGACCGGGCGGTCCGGGACGCCGGCGTCGTCGACGTACTGGTCAGCAACGCCGGCGAGACCGTGCGGGCGCCGCTGGAGAGCGTCCCGCTCTCCGAGGTCGAACGGCTCTTCCGGCTCAACACCCTGGGCGCGCTGCGGGTGGCGCAGGCCGTGCTCCCCGCGATGCGGGAGAGAGGGGCGGGCCGGCTCGTCTTCGTCTCCAGCATCCAGGGGCGACTGGTGCTGCCCTTGATCGGTCCCTACGCGGCCGGCAAATGGGCCCTGGAGGCGCTCGCCGAGACCCTCGCCATCGAGACGGGGCACTTCGGCGTCAAGGTGAGTGTCGTGCAGCCCGGCGCGGTCTCCTCGGGCGGCGGCGAGCGCGCCAGGGTGTTTCTCGGTGAGCACGATCCGTACACCCCGCTCCACCGGGCGCTTCCCGCACTCCGCGGTGAACTCGTCACCCCGGAGGAGGTGGCCGCCACGGTGGCCGACACGATCGAGCGGCCCGATCCCCCCTTGCGCGTACCGGCCGGCGCGCCCGCCGAGCGCGTCCTGCTCGCCCGCAAGGAGGCTCCCGAGAACGAGCCCTTCCTGGCTGCCGAGATCGACTGGTAGGCGGCGGGCAGCGGGCTGCGGACGCCGGACTCCGGTGACCGGCGGGCGCCGGTGGTGGGCAGCGGCCCGGGGACGTCGGTGGCCCGGAGACGTCGGCGGCTCGGAGGGCGTCGGTGGCCGGAAGCGTCAGCGAGTGGTCGGGGCGGGTTCGGCCGTGCCGTGGTGTGCCTCCCGGTTCCAGTGGGTCAGGGCCCGTTCCGCCGCCGGCAGTGCCCGGTGGCCGGGTGACGTCGTACGGAGGGCGTCGACCAGGGCGGACAGCAGGGCCGCGGCCTGCCGGGGTGAGCCCGCGGCCCCGGTCGTGACGGCGTGGTTGCGACGGACGTCGACGCTGAAGTCGTCCAGCGGGCCCAGGACTTCGGTCGCGTCCCGGGCCAGGTCGGCCAGGACCGCAGCCAGTTGGGGCAGGACCGCCGGATCGGGCACGAGGGCGTCGGGTGACGGCTCGGTGAGTCTCTTGAGGCGTTGGGCGAACGCGCCCCGGGCGCGCAGTCCCGCCGGTGTCCGACCGGTGCCGTGGGCCGGGTTCACCGCCAGCGCGATGTGACCCGAACCGTCGACCGTCTGCTGATGGGGCGCGGGGTGTCCGGTGGGGACGATGCCCGCCAGGGGGGACGGGGTGGTCGGCAGGACCACCGCCAGCCGGTCGTAGAGGGCGGAGAGGCCGAGATGACGGGGGCCGTCGGGGATGCCCTCGCCGAGGACCCGGAGCAGTTCCCCGGTGAAGCCGGTGAGTGTTCCCCCGGGCGGGAACAGCGCCTTCCGGGTACGGCCGCACGCGGTGAGCAGATGGATGCCGTGACCGTCCGGGCCGAGGGCGCGGCCGGAGAAGCAGCAGTCGAGGATCGCGACCTTGTGCCGCGCCGGGTACTCCCGCATCAGGCTGGCGACCTCGGTGAACGGCAGGGACGGATTCGGATCGCCGCCGCTGCCGTACTGGCCGGAGGGTGTCAGCGCCAGGCAGAGCCGGTCGTCCCGGCCGAGCAGTCCGTGGCCGCAGTAGGCGAAGAGCAGCAGGTCGACGTCCGGGTCCCGCGCCATGCGGCGCAACGGGTCCAGTACCTGACGGGTGTCGGCGGGCTCCGCGACCACCGTGGTCCGCCGCGGGTCGAACACCCCGTGTTCGCCGCCCAAGGCGGCGCCGAGGGCCCGGACCGTGGTCACGGCCTGGGGGATCGGGGACAGCCGGCTGGGGTGGACGTGCCGGCCGGTGCCGACGAGCAGCGCGGACGCGGCCGCGGGACGCCAGAGCGGCCAGGTCACTCGCCCGCTCCGGGCGGGGCGGCGACGAACCCGGACAACTGGGTCATGACTGAAGCCAGTTGACTCTCGTCGTCGACCGCTCCGCTGATCCGGGTGCCGTCCGGACGTACCACCTCGAACTCGATCCGCCGGTAGGCCGAGCGCCGCTGCTGCAGCCAGAGGAAGAACGCGTTGGTGACCGCGGCGATCACCGCGGTGGAGGCGTTGACGATGTCCACGGCGACGGCGACGTCGCCCAGTTCGCCGGGGGCGGGCGGCGCGGTGCGCACCCCTGCCCGGCCGCCCAGCTGGTCCGTGTCGTCGATCCACTTCGCCAGATCCCGGTTCAGGGCGTTCGCCTGGGCCTCCGACCCCGGGAAGGTGAAGGTCAGAGCGTTCTCCGGCGGCTGGGACGCGGGGGATTCGGGCATGTCCGACGGCTCCTGATCGTGGGTCGGGCGGTACGGGTTTGGGCGGTACGCGGTACGCGGTACGCGGTACGCGGTGGGCGGTATGCGACAGGCGGTGTGCGGGGGCCGTCAGCCTCCCGGCCCCAGGTCGGCCCAGTCGGCGTCGGAGCTGCCGAGGGAGGTTCCGTGGCGGGGGGTGTCCGGTGCCCGTCGCCGCAGCGCGAAGAGTTCGGGCTCCCCGGGCTCCTCGTGGGGCAGACGGAAGACGGCGGCGGCCTCGTCGGCGTCCACCAGGTCGGCGAGGGTCGTCACCAGACCCGGATCGCTCAGCCACAGCTGTCCCGCGGACGGCGCCCGCAGGAACACGGGAACCCCCTGCCAGTAGGCCTCCCGCTGCCAGTCCCGGTTGACGCCCAGCAGATTGCCGCAGGCCACCCGGTGGTCCTCCGCGCTCTGCGGACGGACGACGACCGCCCCTGAGCCCGCCGGCGCCACGGTGTGACCGATGAGGCCGGTCAGGACGTCGGACATCGGGGCCGGACCCTCGGCGGCGACCGAGACGCGCACCCGGTGCAGCCGCCCGGCGTATCGCCGCGAGGCCGCGTCGTACAGGGCGTGGGCCTCCCGGGCGAAGAGGTCGCCCGGAACGGGACCGCCGTACAGGGGATCGGGCGGCCCCGGCACCGCGAGGGTCCCGAACGCCTGCGCCCTCATCGCCAGTCCCTCGGCGAGTCCGGCCGGAGCGGAGCACGGTTCGAGGCACACGCTGACCACCGTCCGCCGTGGCTCCGTGGCCAGATGGGCCCATATCCGGTCCCAGGAGGGATCCTGGGCGTCGAACCGCGAGACCGCGGTCGCGACGCGTTCCGCTCCCCAGGCGCGGGTCAGCGTCCGGCAGGTGATGCGTTTGCGGACCTCGGCGATCGCGCCCCACTCCGGTACGAGCGGGGCGAGCAGGCGCGCGATCTCCCCGGTGTCCTCGATCCGGGTCCCCGTCACGTGCGGCGGGAACCGCGCCAGGACCGGAAGGGCGTCCCGCGCGGCCCGGACCGCGGACGCCGGGTCGGCGCCGTACACCTGGGCGATGACGAAGGCCTCGATCCGTCCGCTCGCCGGATCGCTGACGAACCGCAGATCCCAGCGGGCGGTGGTGCGGTCCGTCCAGAGGGCCGCGAGCCAGGACCGCTCGGCGGCGATCCGGTCGGCTCTGCGCCGGGCTTCGGAGAACTCCGGGTAGAGGCCCCCGGGCAGCGGGGCGGGGCTCAGCGCGAAGGCGACGTAGGCCCAGTTGTCCCCGCCGGGCGCGCCGCGCAGCAGGACGCCCCGCTCGTCCTCGGGAGCGGTTTCGGCCATCAGTTCTTCCCCCTTGGTCCCCTGCGTCTTCCTGGTCCCCTGCGTCTTCGCGGTCCCGCCGGTCCCGCTGATTCCGCCGGTCCTGCCGGTCCTGCCGGTCCCCGCTGATTCCGCGCGTCCCACGGCTGTCGTGCGTCCCACGGCTGTCGCGCGTCCCACGGGTTCCGCGCGTCCCACGGGTGTCGCGGGTTCCGCGGATTCCGTCGGCCCGCCGATCCCGTCCCGACAGGACGACGCCTGCCCCCGCCCCGACCGACCCGCCGCCGGCCCGCGCCGCGCGTGGCGGAGCGGGCCGGCGGACCGAGGTGCCTCAGGCCCAGGGCTGCGCGCCACCCGCCTGCGCGCCACCGGTCGGGTGGCCGCCCGTCTGGGTGCCGCCCGCCGGAGTGCCGCCCGCGGGCGGTCCCCAGGCGCCCGTGGGAGCGAGGCCCGGCGTCGGCGCGGACTTCGCGTGGTCGGCCTGCACCGGGGGAAGTCCCTGCGGGAAGGCGTAGGTGACGGGCACCACGACCTGGTCGACCGCGGTGGCCAGCCCCTCGCGGCACGCCGCGTGCACCGCCTCCCGCATGGCCCGGACGCCGTCGGTGCGCATCATGATCCGCTCGGGGCTCAGCCGGCCCATGATCGACGCGATGAGGTCCGACACGAACCCCCCGATCAGGACGTACCCGCGGCGCGAGCGCCACATCTGCCATCCCAGGTAGAGGCTCGTGCCGTACGAGAAGACCGAGACGTACGCCTGGCACTTGCCCTCCGAGAGCACCAGGCGGCTGCGCACCTGGTCCCGGCCGAGGCCGGTGGCGATGACCCGCTCGGCGCGGTCGACGGGGATGTGGCGGCGCGCGAGCGTACCCGCGATGGAGACGTACGCGGACTCGAGGGACCCGCTCCGGTCGGCCAGCAGAACCCGCCACTCGGCGATGGGCTCGACGAGCCGCACGCCGAGCAGGGTCACCCAGAAGGCGATGCCCGAGGCGATGTACGCCAGCACGGCCATGGCGGCGAATCCCCCGCCGCTGCCCGCGACGAGGAGGACGAGCCCGAAGAAGAAGAGCGGCAGGAACGTCAGGACCGAGGCGAGGGCGGCGTAGACGAACAACGTCAGCAGCAGCCGGAAGCCGACCGAGTCGTCGAGGGTGGCCTCCACCGGCATGTGCTTGAGGTTCTTGTCGAGATACGCGGCGTTGGCGTCGCCGCCTCTCCACCCCGGCAGGCTCGTGTATCCGTTGTCGTTCACATGTCCCCCCAGGCGGTCACGAATCCGAGGTAGCGAGGATTACCCACCGTTGACCGATGGTCACTCACCTCTACAGGTCTCGAAATTGTGACAATCCAACTAGAGGGAACGAGTACTGATTTGAGGGGCGAACTCGCGATCTTCCCCCCGTGGGCCCCTCCCGCCGTACAGCGGAACGCGCGGGCGGCGCACCGGCGCGCGCGGCCCGCCTGAGCGTCGATCCTGTTGTCTTCTGATAGTCAATGTTCCACTTGGTCCGCTCTTGTCCTCGGAGGGCGCGGCCGGGTGGCATCTCTGTGTTCGATCCGTTCGATCCGTTCGATCCGCGAACCCCGCGTCACGACGGCACCTGACGCGGCAGCACGAGAAGAGGGAGACCATGGGCTGGACGCGCACGCGCACGCACACACGCACACGCCGGACGGCAGCGGCGGCGGTTCTCGCGGGCGCGATCGCCCTCGTCTCGACGACGCTTCCGACGGCCCACGCCGGAACGCGGACCGGAGCCGCGCGGTCGTTCACGACCGTGGCGGACGCCCGGTCGGCGGCGGCCCCGTCGTCCGGATCGCCCACGGCGTCCGTATCGCACGCATCCCCCGTAGCGCCCGCACCGCGCCCCCCTCGCCTTCCCCGGGACTTCCGGGGGAAGGGCCGATGGATCGTGCGGGACCTGGGCATCACGGTCCCGTTCACCTGGGAGGGGAGGAACGGCGACAGCCAGATGGTCGCGGGGGGTCCGCAGTATCCGATCTGGTTCACCAACCTGATCTACCGGGGCAGCCTCTACACCCTGACCTACAAGTGGCCCGGTCTGACCGAGCATCCGTGCTCACAGATCCCGGGCTTCGACCTCGACCGGTTGAACCAGGCGTTCCGGGGCGCGCGCTTCGTCGGACGGGAGATCCTCCAGCGCAGCCCCGCCCGGTACGTGAACCACTGGCGCGTCGGTGTCGTCCTGCCGGAGCTGCCGCCCGGCAAACACCTGCGGCTCCCCCTCGCCCTGGGTGACATCTACGTCGACCAGAAGGACCGGGGCACGTTCTGGCAGGTGCTGCAGTTCGGCGTCCAGAACCTCTACGACCCCGCACTGGACGAGTGGCTCGTGATGAACACGTTCGAGCACCGGCCCGGCACGGTCAGGCTTCCCCCGCGCTGCTCACCGCCCCCGCTGACGCAGGGCCGGGCGGCGTACGTCGCCGGCGCCCGGGGACGGTGACCACGGGGGTCCACGGCGGGGCGGCCGTACGCGGGATGAGCGGGGCGGCCGCCGAACCGGTCCCTGACTCCCCGCATCGCTGCCTCCCCGCCTCCCCGCATCGCTGCCTCCCCGCCTCCCTGCCCCTCGTCGTCCTGAGCCCCTTGGCCCCTGAGCCCCTCGGTCCCTCGGCCCCCGGTCCGCCGGGCCTTCCGGGCCGCCCGGGCTCGGGTGGTGGCGGCGCAGGGGGCGGTATACGTTCGGACATGGGGTGGCGTCGCGCCGTCGTGCCTGCTCGCGGCGCCGGTCTCGGGCCTGCCACAACCCCTTGCCATGAGGTGCACTCATGAAGATCCAGGACTCCATCGCCCTCGTCACCGGCGCGAACCGCGGGCTCGGCGAGCAGTTCACGCGGGAGCTGCTGGCCGCCGGAGCGGCCAAGGTCTACGCGGGAGCCCGCGACCCGGCCAAGGTCACGGTGCCGGGGGTGGTTCCGGTCGCCGTGGACATCACCGACCCGGAATCCGTACGGGCCGTCGCCGACCTGGCCCAGGACGTGACGCTGCTGGTCAACAACGCGGGTTCGACGACCCGGGCCGATGTCCTCACGGCCGATCTGGACTCGTTCCGCACCGAGTTCGAGACGCACGTTCTCGGCACCCTCGCCATGTGCCGGGCCTTCGCGCCCGTCCTCGGGCGCAACGGCGGCGGCGCGATCATGAATGTACTGTCCGTGCTGTCCTGGGTGTCGGTCACGGCCAGCGCCGGTTACGCCGCGGCCAAGTCCGCCGAGTGGTCGGTGACCAACGCCTTGCGGGTGGCGCTCGCGGACCAGGGCACCCGGGTCACCGCCCTGCACGTCGGCTACATGGCGACGGACATGGCCGCGAAAGTGGCCTCCCCGAAGGCCGATCCGATCGAGGTGGCCCGCGCCGGGCTGGACGGAGTCGAGGCCGGGCTCGACGAGGTGCTCGCCGACGACGCCAGCAGGCAGGTCCAGGCGGCGCTGTCGGAGGGGCCGGGGGCGCTCTACCCCCAGCTGTCCGGACGGCCCGGGCTGATCTGACCACCCCGCCCGCGGGGACACGTCCGCTCCCGCCCGCGGGGACACGTCCGCCGGTGCGCCTCAACCCCGGTACGCCCGCCGCCTTCTGAGCCACCGCGCCCCAAGAACCCTCAGCGCGCCACGAGTTGCTGGCCGCCGTCGATGTCGTACGTGCCGCCGGTCAGCGCGCCGTTGCCCATGATGTGTACGGCGAGGGCGGCCACGTCGGCCGGCACGACGACCCGTCGGATCGGCAGGGTGGTCCGCAACTCCTCGCGCCGCGCCTCCAGCCGGCCGTCGAGGAGCGTGGCCGACAGGGGAGTGTCGACGAACCCGGCGGCGATGAGGTTGACCCGGACCGGTGCGAGTTCCAGGGCCAGGTCGGCCACGAGGGCGGGCAGGGCCGCGGTGAGGGCGGAGGCGACGGACAGGCCGACGCCGGGACGCCGGGCGCCGGTGCCGCCGACGAACAGCAGGGTGCCCCCGGCCCGGACCTTGTCGCGGCTGTGGATGCCGACCGCGAGCGTCATGGCGAGCCGCTCGCCCACGTGCCGGCCGGCGTCGACGGGGTCCATCTCCGCCAGGGGCCGGTAGAACGGGCCGCCGGCGGTGACCATCACATGGTCGACCGGCCCGGGAAGGTCCTCGAAGAACTCCCGCAGCCGCTCGGTGTCGGCGGCGTCGAACGCGGCCGTGGCGAGCGGGTCGAGCCCGCTCGCCGCCTGCCGCAGCCGCTCGGGGTCGCGGCCCGTCAGGACGACCTGGCCACCGTCCGCGCGGACCCGGCGGGCGGTCTCCAGCCCGATGCCCGCGCTGCCGCCGATCACCACGACCGTCCGGCCGGTGAGGTCGTAGGGACGGGGGGGCTCCGGGACACCGGGGGAGTCGGTCATGACCGCTAGTCCTCCTGCTGGTCGTCCAGGGTGACGTGGAAGGTGAGCTGCCGCCCCGTCACGGCCGCGGGGACGGTGCGCGTGCCCGCCGGGACGGTGTGCACGAAACCCCGGGCCGAGCGGTAGTCGCCGGTGCCGCCGGTGATGGCGAGGTCGACCGCTGAGGGGACCGGCAGGTGGAGCAGGGCCTGTGCGGTGATCTGGCCCCGCGGCAGGGCGAAGGTGCCGATGCACTGGAGTTCGCCGGGCTTCGTACGGATGTACGTGCAGACGACACTGTGGTCGCCGGTCTTCTTGCCGTCGCGGTAGAGGTCCTCGGAGATGACGACCCCGTCGCCCGGACTGAGCCCCTTCTTGCCCACATCGAGGCTCTCGGAGCCCGTCTGCCGGGCGTCCAGCTGGATGATCTCCGTGCGCAGACGGATCCTGCGGTCGGTGTCGGAGAACGAGGAGGCGGCGGGCCGAGCGGTCGACGCCGTGGAGGCGGTGACGAGGAGGGTGGCGCCCAGAGCGGCTGCCGCGCCCAGGGTGCGTGTACGGGACTCGCGCATGGAACGTCTCCCATGTGCTCGGAGATGTGCCTTTCGCGGCTTATTTTACCGGTCGGTACGATCCGGTGCCCGGCGCGCCTTCCCTGGTCGCGGGGACCGGTCCACGACGGAACGGAGAAAGGGCCCCGTCGTGGTGACGGGGCCCCGCTCGATCCGTGTGACCCTGCGGGCCCGGGTGTCCGGTCAGCCGCACTGGCAGGGGTTGCCGGACTGGCAGCCGCACCCGCAGCCGGAGCCGCAGCCGCAGGCGCCGAACAGGGGGAGGCTCTTGACGTCGGCGGGCTGTTCGGTGTCCCGGTCCAGCGTCGGGTCGGGCGTGGCGGGGGATTCGGCCATGGGGTCCTCCCTCAATGAGGCCTCAGCGAGGCATCGAGGCATGCGTGTGGGTGCCTACGCCTATTCCATGCCCGTTCTGCCGGGCGCATCAACGGCGCACTGAGGCTCGCGGGCCTTCCCGCGGACCCGGAGCGGACCCTTCCGCCCGCTTCCGGTCCGGTCCGGCGCCAGGTCCGCTCCCGGAAGTCCGTTCCGGGGCCGGACCGGCCGCGCACCGGCCCCGACCCTCAGGACCCCCCGGACCTGGCCCGTTTCCCCCGCCCTGTCAGACGGCTTCCGCACCCGTCGCCGGGTGGATGTCGGCCTGGATCTCGTCCGCGTGCTCGCCCGTCACCAGGTAGACCACGCGCTTGGCCACCGACACCGCGTGGTCGGCGAAGCGCTCGTAGTAGCGGCCGAGCAGGGTCACGTCGACGGCCGTCTCGATGCCGTGCTTCCAGCGGTCGTCGAGGAGGTGCTGGAAGAGGGTCCGGTGGAGGAGGTCCATGTCGTCGTCGTCCTGCTCCAGCTGGAGCGCGAGGTCGACGTCCTTGGTGATGACGACCTCGGCCGCCTTGGCCATCAGTCGCTGGGCGAGCTGGCCCATCTCCAGGATCGTGGCGTGCAGGTCGTGCGGGACCCCGCGCTCGGGGAAGCGCAGCCGGGCCAGCTTCGCGACGTGCTGGGCCAGGTCACCGGCGCGCTCCAGGTCCGCCGACATCCGCAGGGACGTGACCACGATGCGCAGGTCCGTCGCCACCGGCTGCTGGCGGGCCAGCAGGGCTATCGCGCGGGCCTCCAGCTCGTGCTGGAGATCGTCGACCTTCTGGTCGGCCGCGATGACGCTCTCGGCGAGCTTCAGGTCGGCGTCGAGGATGGCCGTCGTGGCGCGCCCGATCGCCGACCCGACGAGCCGGGCCATCTCGACCAGTCCCTCGCCGATCGAGTCAAGTTCCTCGTGATACGCGTCACGCATTGTGTTGTCCCTCTCTTACGTCGCCTTCGGGGAGCCTGGGGCCGGGCTCCCCGGGCGTCTGTAGACCGCCGGACGGGCCCCCTGAACCCCACGCTCCCACGTTCCGGCTCGTACGCGTCCGTTTCCGGCATCCCAAATGAACCACCCCTGGCTCCTGGGTGAACTCTGGGCGACGAGTGTTCGAGGTCGCACTCGGATGGCTGTGGCCTGGCACGACGACATGCCTAACCTGGAGGCATGGACGTGAACGCGGCGGTCGCCGCAGCGGCAGCGATCGCCGGAGTGCTCACCGGTGTCATCGCCATGCTGGCGTTCCGCTGGAGCGAACGCGACCAGAAACGCCCCACCCGCACCTCCCTTCATACGGACCCGGTGCTTCCGCCGGGCGTCGACACGGTTCTCTCCGTGCTCCGCTCCTCCGCCGTCGTACTCGACGAGGCCGACGCCGTCGTCAAGGCGAGCTCCGCCGCGTACGCCCTCGGGCTGGTCCGGGGCGGCAAGCTCGCCGTCGAGCCGATGCTCCAGATGGCGCGTGACACCCGCCGGGACGGCGAGATACGCCAGGTCGAGCTCGATCTGCCGAGAAGGGGGACGGGACGCGGCGAGGCACTGGCCGTCTCCGCGCGCGTCGCGCCGCTCGGTTCCCGGCTGGTCCTGCTGCTGGTCGAGGACCTCACCGAGGCCCGGCGCATCGAAGCCGTACGACGCGACTTCGTCGCCAACGTGAGCCACGAGCTGAAGACGCCCGTGGGCGCGCTCTCGCTGCTCTCCGAGGCGGTGATGGACGCCTCGGACGACCCGGAGGCCGTGGAGCGCTTCGCCGGGCGCATGCAGATCGAGGCCACCCGGCTCACCAATCTCGTGCAGGAGCTCATCGACCTGTCGAGGGTGCAGAACGACGACCCGCTGGAGGACGCCGAGCCGGTACGGGTCGGCGAACTCGTCGCCGAGGCGATCGACCGGTGCCGCCACCAGGCCGGCACCAAGCAGATCACCATGGCCGCCGGCGGCACGGCGGAGCTGAGCATCTGGGGCAACCGCGGCCAGCTGGCCGCGGCCCTCGGCAACCTCGTCGAGAACGCCGTCAACTACTCGCCCGCCCGGACCCGGGTGGGCATAGCCGCGCGCCGGGTGTCGGCGCCCGGTGGAGACCTCATCGAGATCGCCGTGACCGACCAGGGCATCGGCATCTCCGAGAAGGACCGGGAGCGCGTGTTCGAGCGCTTCTACCGCGTGGACCCGGCCCGTTCCCGCCAGACCGGCGGCACGGGCCTGGGCCTCGCGATCGTCAAGCACGTGGCCGCCTCGCACGGCGGGGAGGTCACGGTGTGGAGCTCCGAGGGTCAGGGCTCCACGTTCACCCTGCGGCTGCCGGAGGCGGGTGCGGCCCGCGACCGCGTGACCGATCACCACATGCCCGGACTCGACGAGGACGACGAGACCGAGCAGCCCGACGGGACGACCACCGTCTCATCCCCGTATGAACCGCTTCCTGCCCCGGAGGTCCTTCCGTGACCCGAGTGCTCGTCGTCGAGGACGAGGAGTCCTTCTCCGACGCCCTGTCGTACATGCTCCGCAAGGAGGGCTTCGAGGTCGCCATCGCGACCACCGGGCCCGACGGACTCGACGAGTTCGAGCGCAACGGCGCCGACCTCGTCCTCCTCGACCTGATGCTGCCGGGCCTGCCCGGCACGGAGGTCTGCCGCCAGCTGCGCGGCCGCTCCAACGTTCCGGTGATCATGGTCACCGCCAAGGACAGCGAGATCGACAAGGTCGTCGGGCTGGAGATAGGAGCCGACGACTACGTCACCAAGCCCTTCTCCTCCCGCGAGCTGGTCGCCCGCATCCGGGCGGTCCTGCGCCGCCGGGGCGAGCCCGAGGAGGTCACCCCGGCCGCGCTGGAGGCCGGCCCGGTCCGGATGGACGTCGACCGCCACGTGGTCACCGTCTCCGGCTCCAAGGTCGACCTCCCGCTGAAGGAGTTCGACCTGCTGGAGATGCTGCTGCGCAACGCGGGCCGTGTGCTGACCCGTATGCAGCTCATCGACCGGGTCTGGGGTGCCGACTACGTGGGCGACACCAAGACCCTCGACGTCCACGTCAAGCGACTGCGCGCGAAGATCGAGCCGGACCCGGGGGCGCCCCGGTACCTCGTGACGGTACGAGGACTCGGCTACAAGTTCGAGCCGTAGACCGGCCCCTCGGAACCGGCCGCCCCGCGCGGGCCGGCCCGACGACGCCGAAGGGCGGTACCCCTGGCCGGGGGTACCGCCCTTCGGCGTCGTCCGGACGTACCGGGTTCCCGGCCGTACGCCGGGACTCCGGTCACTGGCCGGCGGCGGACTCCGTGGCGGTCGCGGTGTCCGTGCCCGTGGCGCCCGTGTCGGACGACGTTGTGTCCGAGGGGGTGCCGGAGGCGGAGTCGGACGGCGAGGCGGAGTCGGACGGTGACTCCGTCGAGGAACCGGTCGCCTCCGAGCCGGGCGCCGCCGGGATGTCGCTCGGGCCCCACTTGGTGAAGTAGCTCTCGGCCGGGACCACGAAGGCGCGCAGGCTCACGTCTCCGGTCTTGCTGAAGGTGAAGGTGACCTTCTGCGCGTTGCCGTCCTTGACGGCCGTCCCGGGGGAGCTGAGGGCCGCGGAGGCGTTGCCCTTGCCGCCGAGGATGACGGAGCCACCGGCCGGGACGGTCAGCTTCCCCTTGCCCGCGGCGGGCGTGATCTGGGCGGTGCCGTTGCCTCCGATGGTGACGGAGTCCAGGGTCTGCGCGGTGCGGCCGTTGTTGAACAGGGTCGCGGAGATCACCGCCGGGCCCGTGGAGGTCGTGTCGGGCTGGGTGATGACGAGGGCGTTCTGGATCTTGATGTCACCGACGGTGGTCGCCGCGTTGTCCGGCTTGACCTCCAGCGTCTGTGCGTCGTTGCCGGCGGCGCACGCGGCGAGCGAGGCGAGCGAGAACGCGATGGCGGCGGCGGCGAGAGCGCCGCGTCGAAGGCTGCTGCTCACGGCGGCGGCAACTCCTTGAACGTGGGCGAAGCAGGGCGACTCCTGTGTAAAGCCGCCCTAAGGGTCTGTCAGCGGGCTTAGGTTACCGAGCCGTTCCCGCGCCACCGCACCCGACCCGCCCCTTCGCCCCCTCGAGCCCCGCCACGCCGTCCCGGTACGCCGTCCGCGCCGTCCGGGTACGCCGTCCGCGCCGGTCGGCGTGTGCGCCCTTCCGCGCCGTCCCACCGGCCCCTTTGAGCATCTGTTCGTCCGCCATTCACATAAGCGCCAGGAGATCCGTCCGGAAGATCCGTCCGGGGTTTTCCGGTGGCGAATCCGTGGCGGACCGGAAAATGGATCACCGGCGGTTCGGGGAGAGCGTGATCAATTCCGGATTCGGCTCGTACCCGACTCCGGCAACCGAACGGAGTAGCGGAAGTCGAGCTTCTGGAGCAGGACAAAACGGGATGTTCGGACCCAGGTCAGGGTTCACAGGTCTGTGTACCGTACGCGTTTCAGTCGCCCTGGACAGCCGCTCCCACCTGCGAATACCCTCTTCCGCTCGCTCCTCGCAGCACGTTCCTGTCGCGGTTGTCAAGCCCCGAGATATGCCCTGACCTGCGAAAACGCCATTCAGAAGACGCAGTTTCCGTGTTACCCTGGATAGCCACGGAAGGGGTACCTGTCACATGACGTTCAAGGTTGGCGACACCGTGGTCTATCCCCATCACGGGGCCGCGCTGATCGAGGCCATCGAAACTCGCCAGATCAAAGGCGTGGACAAGACCTACTTGGTGCTGAAGGTCGCCCAGGGCGACCTGACGGTACGTGTGCCAGCGGACAATGCGGAGTTCGTCGGCGTGCGTGATGTGGTCGGTCAGGACGGGCTGGACCGGGTCTTCGAGGTGCTGCGCGCGCCGTACGCCGAGGAGCCCACGAACTGGTCGCGTCGTTACAAGGCAAATCTGGAGAAGCTCGCCTCCGGCGATGTCATCAAGGTCGCGGAAGTCGTACGTGACCTGTGGCGTCGTGAGCGCGAGCGCGGACTCTCCGCCGGTGAGAAGCGGATGCTGGCCAAGGCCCGGCAGATCCTGGTGAGCGAGCTCGCTCTCGCGGAGAACACGAACGAGGACAAGGCCGAGGCTCTGCTCGACGAGGTTCTCGCGTCCTGACGCGTACAGCGCCCAGACGGTGGTCGTTCGGACGGTGGACCGGATCGGTTCTTCTGTTGTTCGGACGGTAGTCGTTTTGACGTAAGCACAAGGCCGCGCAGTTGTGCAAGAAAATGCCGCGGTGCCCGATGACGCAATGGGAATTGCTGTCGCCGGGCGCTGCGGCATGTTCGTACCCGCATCTCTTCGGGAACCCGGGTCTCCCCGTGGTTCCCGCACCGGAACTCGATGCCCCCGAAACGTGATGCCCCGGCACGTGATGTGCCGGGATACTCGCTGTGCCGAGCCCGGGCGGCCGACTCGACCGGATGTCACGGAAGGGTCCGGTCAGGACGCCACGCCGGGCACTCCCCCACGCTCCGCGAGCGGGAGGCACGCCAGGGCCATACCCAAGCAGGCCGAGTACACAAACCTGACAGGAACCGATGTCTGACGATTCGCGCCCTTCGCCGTCCGTGACCCCCGTCGCGGCCGTGATTCCGGCCGCCGGCCGGGGTGTGCGCCTCGGTCCGGGCGCCCCCAAGGCGCTCCGGGCGCTGAACGGCACGCCCATGCTCATCCACGCGGTACGGGCCATGGCCGCCTCCCGCGCCGTCTCCCTGGTCGTCGTGGTGGCGCCGCCCGAGGGGACGGCCGAGGTCAAGACCCTGCTCGACGCGCACGCGCTGCCCGAGCGGACCGACTTCCTGGTCGTCGCCGGCGGCGACAGCCGCCAGGAGTCCGTGAAGTACGGACTCGACGCGCTGCCGCCCGGGATCGACATCGTGCTCGTGCACGACGCGGCCCGGCCGCTGGTGCCGGTGGACACGGTGGACGCGGTCATCGAGGCGGTACGGGACGGCGCGCCCGCCGTCGTACCGGCGCTGCCGCTCGCGGACACCGTCAAGCAGGTCGAGCCGGCGACCGTGCCGGGCACGCCGGAGCCGGTCGTCGGCACGCCCGAGCGGGCGCTGCTGCGAGCCGTACAGACCCCGCAGGGCTTCGACCGGGACACCCTCGTACGGGCCCACGACACCGTCACCGACGACGTGACCGACGACGCGAGCATGGTCGAGCGGCTCGGCGAGCGCGTCGTGGTGGTGCCCGGGCACGAGGAGGCGTTCAAGGTGACGCGCCCCCTGGACCTCGTCCTCGCGGAGGCGGTCCTCGCGCGCAGGAGGGCGAACGATGGGTTCTGAGGTCTCCGCGACGCCGTCCGCCGGCCTGCCGCCGCTGCCGCAGGTCGGTGTCGGCACCGACATCCACGCCTTCGAGGACGGCCGGGAGCTGTGGTGCGCCGGGCTGCTCTGGGAGGGGGAGGGTCCCGGACTGGCCGGACACTCCGACGCGGACGTCGTCGCGCACGCCGCCTGCAACGCCCTCTTCTCCGCGGCGGGGCTCGGTGACCTCGGCGCGCACTTCGGCACCGGACGGCCCGAGTGGTCCGGCGCCTCCGGGGTGACCCTGCTGACCGAGGCCGCGCGGATCGTGCGGGCGGCCGGTTTCGTCATCGGCAACGTCGCCGTCCAGGTCGTCGGGCCACGCCCCAAGATCGGCAAGCGGCGGGACGAGGCGCAGAAGGTCCTCTCCGAGGCGGTGGGCGCGCCGGTGTCGGTCTCCGGGGCCACCACGGACGGTCTGGGCTTCCCCGGCCGGGACGAGGGGCTGATGGCGGTGGCGACGGCACTGGTGGCCCGCGCGTCCTGAGGGCGCGTGCCCCGGCCGGGGGGGCGGACGCCCCCCCCGGACCCCCGCGTCGCCCGAAGGGCTCGTCCTCGAGCGACGGACGGGCCGGGTGCGCGGGCCGGGGCCGGAGAGGAGCCCGGGACGCGGGACGGCGCACGTGGGGGTCGTATGTCACGAATACGTGCCCCTTGCGCGGGAAGGGTCGCGGGGCACTACCCGGGGCCCACTACCCTGGAGGCGTGACCATTCGCCTGTACGACACCAGCGCCCGGCAGATCCGTGACTTCTCCCCGCTCAAGCCGGGTTGTGTCTCGATCTACCTGTGTGGCGCCACCGTGCAGGCCGCCCCGCACATCGGGCACATCCGCTCCGGTCTCAACTTCGACATCATGCGCCGCTGGTTCGAGTACCGCGGATACGACGTCACGTTCATCCGGAACGTGACCGACATCGACGACAAGATCATCACCAAGTCGGCCGAACAGGGCCGCCCTTGGTGGACGATCGGGTACGAGAACGAGCGCGCCTTCAACGACGGCTACGACGCGCTGGGCTGCCTCCCGCCCAGCTACGAGCCGCGCGCGACCGGGCACGTGACCGAGATGGTCGAGATGATGCGCGGGCTCATCGAGCGCGGTCACGCGTACGAGGCGGACGGCAACGTCTACTTCGACGTGCGGTCCTTCCCGGGCTATCTGCAGCTGTCCAACCAGGAGCTGGACAACCTGCTCCAGCCCTCCGGCGAGGGCGAGACCGGCAAGCGGGACCCGCGTGACTTCGCCATGTGGAAGGCCGCCAAGCCCGGTGAGCCCACCTGGGAGACCCCGTGGGGACGCGGCCGGCCCGGCTGGCACCTGGAATGCAGCGCCATGGCGCACAAGTACCTGGGCAGCGCGTTCGACATCCACGGCGGCGGCCTGGACCTGATCTTCCCGCACCACGAGAACGAGATCGCGCAGGCCAAGGCCTTCGGGGACGAGTTCGCCAGGTACTGGGTGCACAACGCCTGGGTCACCATGAGCGGCGAGAAGATGTCCAAGTCCCTGGGCAACTCCGTGCTCGTGAGCGAGATGGTCAAGCAGTGGCGCCCCATCGTGCTGCGCTACTACCTCGGCACGCCGCACTACCGCTCGATGATCGAGTACAGCGAAGAGGCCCTGCGCGAGGCGGAGTCGGCGTTCGCGCGGATCGAGGGGTTCGCGCAGCGGGTGACGGAGCTGGCGGGGGGCGTCGTCGAGCCCGTCGCCGAGGTGCCGCCCGCGTTCGCCGAGGCCATGGACGACGACCTCGGGGTGCCGCAGGCGCTCGCCGTGGTGCACACGACCGTGCGGCAGGGCAACTCCGCCCTGGCCGCCGACGACAAGGAAGCCGCCGTGGCGCGGCTCGCGGAGGTCCGGGCCATGCTCGGCGTCCTCGGCCTCGACCCGCTCGACCCGGCGTGGGCCGTCGAGAGCGACCGCGGTGAGGACCTGCACGGGGTCGTCGACACCCTCGTACGCCTGGTGCTGCAGCAGCGCGAGGCGGCGCGGGGCCGGAAGGACTGGGCGACCGCGGACGCCATCCGCGACCAGCTCAACCAGTCGGGTCTCGTCATCGAGGACGGCCCGCAGGGACCCCGGTGGACACTCGGCCCGCGCTGAGTGTTCCTTGATCGAGTGTGCCGCCCGGCTCTCCGGGCGGCACACTGCATAGACGACCACACGGACGGACGTGCCCGCGCAGCGTGCGCACGCCCTCACACAGAACAGGTAGGTCATGGCCGCTAACAACCGCCGCATGTCCGGCAAGAAGGGCGCGCAGGTCGGCAGTGGCGGCCAGCGACGCCGGGGCCTGGAGGGCAAGGGCCCGACCCCGCCCGCCGAGATGCGCAAGGGACACAAGAAGAACCGCATCGCCAACGTCAAGGCCAAGCAGAGCGCGCGCCGTCCCGCCCCGCGCGGGCGCGGCGGCAAGGGCACGTCCGAGATGGTCGTCGGGCGCAACCCCGTGGTCGAGGCGCTGCGCGAGGGCGTGCCCGCGTCGACGCTGTACGTGCAGCAGTTCATCGACAACGACGAGCGCGTCCGGGAGGCCCTCCAGCTGGTGGGCGAGCGCGGGGGCATCCACCTCATGGAGGCCCCGCGCCCGGAGCTGGACCGCATGACCAACGGGCTCAACCACCAGGGCCTCGTCCTGCAGGTCCCGCCGTACGAGTACGCGCACCCGGAGGACCTCGTCGCCGCCGCCTTCGACGAGGGCCAGGACCCGTTGATCGTCGCCCTCGACGGGGTGACCGACCCCCGGAACCTGGGTGCCGTGGTCCGCTCCGCCTCGGCCTTCGGCGGTCACGGTGTCGTCGTGCCCGAGCGGCGCGCGGCCGGGATGACCGCCGGTGCCTGGAAGACCTCGGCCGGCGCCGCCGCCCGTACGCCCGTCGCGCGCGCCGCCAACCTGACGCGGGCCCTGGAGGCGTACAAGAAGGCCGGTCTCGTCGTGGTCGGTCTCGCCGCGGACGGCGAGGCCGAGGTCGGTGACCTGGAGGCGCTCGGCGGTCCCGTCGTCATCGTCGTCGGCAGCGAGGGCAAGGGGCTGTCCCGGCTCGTCGGGGAGACCTGCGACTTCCGGGTGCGGATCCCGATGCCCGGTGGCGCGGAGTCGCTGAACGCCGGTGTGGCGGCGGGAGTCGTGCTGTACGAGGCGGCCCGGCGACGCGCCTGAACAGGCGTCCGAGCCGTCACCCCCGTGGGGTGATCGGGAGGGTCCGGACGGCCTTGACGCGGTCCGGACAGATCGGCGGGGTCAAAGCAGTGTCCTAAACACACGTCACTCGGTTAGATGAGTGTGGACACCAGAACACCCCGCACACCCACGGGGGACCGCTCGTCGGGATTCGACGACGCTCCCGCGCTGAGCATGGTGAAGGTGCCGAGCGATCCGGCGCAGGTCATCGTCAATCATGTGAGCTTCCGCGTGCAGCTCGGCGCTGCGTCGCGGCCCCGATCCCTGCGCGTCGCACGGCACTTGAGCCCCGGCGGTGCCCCGCGGATGCCCGTCGGCGGTACGGCGGGCAGAGCGGGCGCGCCCGGCCAGGGCGGCACCGGTACCCGTCGTCGCGCGCCCGTCGTCTGGAGCGGGAAATCCGCGCCCGACGACACCGGCGCGCACCGCCTGCTGCAGGCCGTGCGGAGCACGAGCGTCCGGCACGGCGCGGTCCCGGCGGGCGACGCCGGCGCGACGCAGGTCATCCCGCGCTACGACGAACACCAGGGCTACGAGGGCGATCTGACCGTCGAGACGGTCGAGACACCGCTCGTCGGCAGCCAGCGCACCCCCTCCTCCGGGTACGACTCGGGGTACGACTCCGCCCGGACCGGAGGAACCTCCCTCCCCCCGGAGGGCCGGCTGCTGCCGAACATGCGCAGCGTAGACAGCGCGTACGACGAACCGCGCTACGGGGGCGGGGAGTTCGCCGGCGGCGAGGGTGACGACGGCTACGCCTACGGCTACGACGACTACCAGGACGAGACGGCCGAACCGCCGGTCAGGCGGCAGGGCGCGGACTCGCCGCGGCAGGGGTACTACCCCGGCCGCCGGATGAATCTCGGCGTGGTGCTGCTTCCGCTCCGCGTCTTCCTCGGGTTCATCTCCATCTACGCCGGCATGGGCAAGCTGTGCGATCCCGTCTACTTCGACGGCGGCAAGCGCGGCTCCATGGTGAAGTGGCTGAACACCCTGCACCCGTGGGAAGTCGCCGAGCCGCTGCGGCAGTTCGCGCTCCAGCACCCGGTCGGCTCGGGGCTCGTCATCGCCTTCTTCCAGGTCATCGTGGGCGTGCTCACGGTCCTCGGTCTGTGGCAGCGGGTCGCCGCGGTGGTCGGCGCGATGCTGTCGGCCGCGCTCATCGTCACCGTCAGCTGGAAGACCGTCCCCGCGTACGACGCGCCGGACATCATCTACCTCGCCGCCTGGTCCCCGCTGATCATCGCCGGTGCTCCCGTCTACTCGGTGGACGGCCGTCTGGCGAGCGAGGCGTGGCGCACCCTCGGGCCGCGCGCCGACATCTGGGACCTGCGTCGGCGTGTGCTGCGCCGCGGCGCGCTGGTCTCGGCGGTCGTCATCGGGCTCACGCTGCTGGTCGGCTCGCTGCTGGGCGGCGCCGTCCGGGACGCCGACCGGGTGGTCGTGCCGGGACCGGGCGAGGCCCCGCGCAACGAGCTGCCCGGCACCCCGCTGCCCCAGGAGCCGGGCTCTCCCCAGCGGAGGACCAGCAGCCCGTCGGCCTCCGCGAAGGAGCCCACCCACAGTGGTTCCTCGTCGCCCTCGGGCCCGGCCACCACGCCGGGCGCGACCCGCGCGACGGGCGGCACGGTCAGCAGCGGCGGACCCAGCCAGACGCAGGGTGCCGCCGGTCAGGCGCCGCCGAGGCAGTCCGCGCCGGTCCACCAGGCGCCCAGTACGAGCGCGGGCCCGACGTCCACCGGCGGCGGCACCGGCGGTGGCAGCGGCGGCGGCGGTTCCACGGGCACGGGTGCGGGTGGCACGTCCGGTGGTTCGAGCTCCGGCGGCGGTACGTCCGGCGGCTCGGACAAGCTGGTCGGCGGCCTGCTCGGGTAGGCGCCCGGACGGTACGGCGACGGGGCCCCGCACACCGGATGTGCGGGGCCCCGTCGCCGTACCGTCGTGATCCGTGCCGAGGGGTTCAGCGGCCGAGCGCGGCGAGCTCCTTGGCGGCCTCGGTGAGGTCCTTCGCCGTGTCGATCGCGCGCCAGTAGGCGCCCTGGGGGAGGGAGAAGCCGGCCAGCCGGCGTTCGCGGGCCAGGTGCGGGAACGTGGTGCGCTCGTGGTCGCCGCGCTCGGGGAGCAGATCGGCGAAGCCGGCGGAGAAGACGTAGACGCCCGCGTTGATCTCGTAGGTGGTCGGCGGTGACTCGATGAAGTCCGTCACCCGTCCGAAGTCGTCCGTCTCGACGGCGCCCCACGGGATGCGGGGGCGGGCCAGGGCGAGGGTGGCGACGGCGTCGCGCTCGGTGTGGAAGTCCGCCATGTCGCGCAGCGAGAAGCGGGTCCAGATGTCGCCGTTGGTCGCGTACCAGGGCCGGTCCGGGTGAGGGAGGTGCGCTGCGGCGTACTTGAGGCCGCCGCCGCGGCCCAGGGGTTCCTTCTCGACGACCGTTATGACGTCGACCGGGAGGTGGGCCGAGTCCAGCCACTCCTGGAGGACTTCGGCGAGGTGGCCGCAGGAGACGACGACGTCGGTCACGCCCTCTTCGGCGAGCCAGGTCAGCTGGTGGCCGATGATCGGGGTCCCGGTGCCCGGGATCTCGACCATCGGCTTGGGCCGGTCGTCGGTGTACGGGCGCAGCCGGGAGCCCTGGCCGCCGGCCAGGACGACGGCTTGAACGGGGCGCGACGCGGCGTTCGGATCGGTCATGCCCGAACTGTACGTGGCGCCCCGCGGGTGGCTCCGGCCGGCAACCGTCGCCTTGAGCGGGTGTTGTCCGGCGGGCGGGACGGGGCCCTTCCGGTCGCGGAAGAGGCCCCGGGGGACGGTCAGAGGTGCGTGGCCGCGACCCCCGATGCGAAGGACGTGTCGCAGACCGGGCGGGCGAACGCCTGGGCGCGCGTCGGCCCGTACGCGCGGACCGCGGCGCGGCCGAGGGCGCGGGCGATGGAGACGCAGTGCTTCGCGAGCGACGGACGGCCGTTCACCGCCTCCTGGAGGTGGGTGAGGGCGGTGCCCGGGTCCTTCTCCTGGAGTTCGAGCAGGAGCCGGTCGCGCAGGACGTCCTGCGGGGCGCGGGCGACGGCGCGGGAGGAGACGTCCGAGGAGGAGGCGGTGAGCACCGACTCCGAGGAGCTCCCGGACCAGTTGACCCGGGTGACCGCGAGGGTCCCGGAGAGCACCAGGACGACAGGCAGAACGAGGGCGAGGGTGCGGCCGATCCGGCGGGCGGGGCCGCGGCCGTGCCGGGTCCGTTGGGTGGTGGTGGAGTGCTTCACGCGAGTGAGGGTAGCGCGGGGTGATGATTTGGCGACATTTAGTCACCGGTTCGAGGGACGGCGAAGGGATGTTTTCCCTGTGGGGTGTTGACGCACGTCTATCGAAATGACCGGCTTGCCGGGGTATTTGTCGACAACGAGAAGGGCCCCGCAGCAGGCTGCGGGGCCCTTCTCGTCAACGTGGATGAATTCACCCGCTCCGGGGGTGTCGGAGCCGTGCGGGTCGCCTCTGCCCGGTCAGTCGGAGAGACGCTCGCCGGTGGAGGTCGAGAACACGTGGGTCTCGCCCGGGCGCGGCACCACGTGGAGCGTGGCGCCCTTGTCCGGGACGGCGCGGCCGCTGACGCGAACGACGAGGTCCTTGAGCTCGTCGCCGACCTTGGCGCTGCCGTAGACGTAGCCGTCGGCGCCGAGCTCCTCGACGACGTTCACCGAGACGGCGAGGCCGGCCGGGGCGTCCTCGGCGTCCTTCGACAGCGACTTGGCGGCCTCGCCGTTGTGCTCGACGATGTCGAAGTGCTCCGGGCGGACACCGACCGTGACGGTGCGGTCGCCCTTGTCCGCGGCGGCCTTGAGGGCCTCACGGTTGACCGGGACGACGGAGTTGCCGAACTTCACGCCGCCGTCCGTGATCGGGACCTCGACGAGGTTCATGGCCGGGGAGCCGATGAACCCGGCGACGAAGAGGTTCGCGGGGCGGTCGTACATGTTGCGCGGCGAGTCGACCTGCTGGAGCAGACCGTCCTTGAGCACGGCGACCCGGTCGCCCATGGTCATGGCCTCGACCTGGTCGTGGGTGACGTACACCGTGGTGATGCCGAGGCGGCGCTGCAGCGAGGCGATCTGCGTACGGGTGGAGACGCGGAGCTTGGCGTCGAGGTTCGACAGCGGCTCGTCCATGAGGAAGACCTGCGGCTCGCGCACGATGGCACGGCCCATCGCGACACGCTGGCGCTGACCGCCGGAGAGGGCCTTCGGCTTGCGGCCGAGGTACTCGGTGAGGTCGAGGATCTTCGCCGCGTCCTCGACCTTCTGGCGGATCTCGGCCTTGTTGACACCGGCGATCTTGAGCGCGAAGCCCATGTTGTCGGCGACGGTCATGTGCGGGTACAGCGCGTAGTTCTGGAACACCATGGCGATGTCCCGGTCCTTGGGCGGCAGGTGCGTGACGTCGCGGTCACCGATGCGGATGGCGCCGGCGTTCACGTCCTCGAGCCCCGCGAGCATGCGGAGCGAGGTGGACTTGCCGCAGCCGGAGGGACCGACGAGGACGAGGAACTCGCCGTCCTCGATGTCGATCTCCAGGGCATCGACGGCGGGCTTCTCGGAACCCGGGTAGATCCGGGTCGCCTTGTCGAACGAGACAGTGGCCATGGTGAGGGGCCCCCTTCACCGGCAGGAACGTGCCGGACGATCCGTTGTAAAGGTGGTGTCCACCACGAAGCCTCGTGGTGGTGGTGTAGTCCACAAGAGTGAACTGCCTCTGGACGGTACCCGCCGTTCACGTGCTCTGTCAGTACCCGCAGCCCTGTGAACTTCGCGATAATTTTCGACAGGGCCCCGCGGTGACGTGGGTACACTGCACGGGCACGTACGCGCCGGGCCCACCGCGCCCGCGCGTGCAGGCCTCCTTAGCTCAGTTGGTCAGAGCGCCGCTCTTGTAAAGCGAAGGTCGTCGGTTCGAATCCGACAGGGGGCTCTTCTTGTCTTCCGCTCCGTGCGATCCGCCCGCTCCGCGCGAGCCGCCGTGGGCCCGCGGGCCGGTTCTCAGTCCCACCACAGGCGCCAGATCGGTCGTCCGAGGAGCCCGGCGGCGTACTCGGAGAACGTGACCATGCCCTGCTCGACGGTGTCGGGGCTGGTGAGGTAGTGCTCCAGGGCGAGCCGGTGGGCCTCGTCGAGGCCGGCGGGCCCGGCGGCCGCCGAGACGAAGGCGGTCCCGTGACCGAGGCCGACGAGCCGGGCGCCGAAGCGGTCCTCCCAGGAGCGCAGTACCCCGGACAGGTCACCGGCGGACAGCCGGCCGTTCGTGCCGGTCCATCCGATCGCGGCCGGGATGTCGGCGCTCCGGGCCGCCGGGACGAGGGCGAGATGGCACAGCGGCTCCTCCCGCACCAGGTGTGCCGCCGCCACGACGGCGCGGTCGTCGGCCTCCGCCTCCGGTACCGGTGGAGGTGCCACGGCCAGGCCGGGCCAGGCGTCGAAGGGCGGGCTGCCGTCGGGCCAGTCGAACTCCTCCTCCTCGGGGCACGGGGGCACCGGCGGGAGGGCCGCCCACTCCGCCCGACGCCGCCGGTGGCCGCGCCACTCGTCCAGGAAGCGGCGCTCCACCTCCGTCCCCGATCCGTCCCGGGCGTCCCCCGGGCGCAGCGGGTCGTCGCGGAACTCGAACAGGACGGGACGCAGGCCCGTCGCCGGCCGGCGACGGCCGAGGCGCTCCCACCACACGTCCGCGTCGTCCAGCGGTTCGTCACTGATCCACAGCACCGGGGACCGCGGGCACCCGCCGTCCTCGTCCGGTGCGCGGAGCCGTCCGGCGGGCAGTCCGGCGGGAAGCGCCCGCAGGGCCTCGGGTACGGCTCCGGGCGGGTCCTGGGATGTCATGGAGCGGAGGCTATGGCCCAGGTGTGACAGGGAGTTGGCGATCCCGGCCCGGACAAGGGCGCCCGGCGGTCAGGCCCGTACTTTCGCTGCCACGCCCCGTGGCACGGCCTTACCCTGTTGGGCACCATCAGGGAGCCGCGCCAGCTGTGGAGGTAACGGGGTGAAAGGGCGCAGTCCGGATCGGGTCCGCAACGAGCTCATCGTCTCCATCGTGGACGCACTGCAGAGCTCGGCCACGGTGAGCCAGGCCGGCAGCCGTGAGATCTGGCGGGAGATGCTGGCCGGTGAACTGGACTCGCCGGTGGAACCGTTCGGCGGTGACCGCCTGCGGCCCTGGCTGCTGCAGGTGGTGAAGGCGTGCACGGCCGTCGGTGACGGCCTGGCCTGCCTGGTCCGGTCGCTGGAGTACGTGGAGCAGCAGTCGGCGACGGTCGTGGAGCTGTGGCCGCTCGTGGACGAGTGGGAGGCCGTCGACTTCTTCAACAACGCGGACCTGGGGCGTCTGCAGCCCGTCCTGCTGTCGATGGGGTCCTCGGACCTGGCCGTCATGGCGCGCCGCTCCAGCCGGTCCCGGGTGCAGGAGCTGCCCGCGTGGTGCCGGACGGGTTGGCAGGTGTTCCTGCGGCTCGCCGGGGAGAACTCCCCGGCCGGTGAACTCCCGCCCAGCATGGCCTTCCTCGCGCTGTCGGCCGACCGGCTGGTGGAGGACGGACAGGCGGAGGCCGCCGAGGTGCTGCGCCGCTTCAACCGCGGCCAGGCCGCCGCCCTGGGCGTGGAGGGACTGCTGGCCGAGCGGCAGCAGGCGGACTTCCCGCATCCGGAGCCCTCCCTCGTCCCCGCCTATCTCATGATCCAGTTCGAGCCGGACCGGATCGAGACGGACCGCTACTACCTCTCGCACTGGCGGCAGTCCGACTCCGAGGGCTGGCACCCCGTGCGCGGCGAGACGGCCCATCTGCGCAGGGAGGAGCTGCCGGGCGCGGTGGAGCGGCTGATCGAGGAGGCCGAGGAGAAGTGGGCCGATCTGCGGCAGCCGGTGATCCTCGAGTTCATACTCCCCTGGGAGCTGCTGAACGAGCCCGTCGAGTGGTGGTCGAAGGAGTCCGGTTCCGGGGCCCCGACCCCGCTGGTCCTGGACTATCCGGTGGTGGTGCGCAGCATCGAGAGGCTGCAGCGTGCCGCCTGGCACCGGCCCTGGCACAACAAATGGCGGCAGCTGCGCGAGCGCCCGGCGGACAGCCATCCGCACTGGAGCAGTCCGGAGCGGGACGGCGCGTACTTCTTCCACCTGGAGCGCGAGCTGAAGGAGGACCAGCACGCGGTGTGCCTGGTGCTCAGCCAGCCGCCGGGCGACGACGCGGGCACCGGCCGCCGTGAGGTGCTGGCGGGGCTGCGGGCCGGGGTGCCCGCGATGATCTGGCACCGCAGCGACTGCGCGGACCCGAAGTTCAAGGACGCCATCGGCGAGATCCTGCAGGACCGCGGGCTGGGCAGCCTGGCGGAACGGGTCGGGGAGTGGCGCCGGGAGGCGCTGGCCCTGGGCCCGGCGGCCTGGGACGGGCACGTCGGTCGCCATCTGGCCATTCTGCTCGACGATCCCGAGCGCAAGCCGAGCCCGCCCGGACCGGTGTAGGACGTCATGCCCCCGCGGCTCTCAGGAGGCCCCCGGCCGGAGCGCGCGGGCGGGTACCCCGCGGTCTTGCACGTGCCACCGCCGAGTGCCACGCTGGTGCCGAGACAGACTCAACGGCTGTCCACAGGAGGTCCGTACCGCCGAACGGGTGGGTACCGCCCGGCGATTGAGTTTCGGTCGGTCCTGGCGCCCCCTGTGGCCTGCCGTCTTGCACCGCACGCAGACCACTGCCAGGCTTGGCACGTGGATGTCACGCATGCCCGCGGACTGCGGGACTCCTCCTCGGTGCTCCCTCCGTCGTCGGGCATGACCGGACGCTCTGAGGGCGCTTATGCAGCGTGACGACGGCCCACGACCACCATCGGCCTGGGCTTCTGGCGACGCGTCACCGTGCGCGGTGGCGCATGCTCTGCGGGGCCTGGAGCCGGTCGGGTCCGAGGACCGTCCGTCCGTCCTGCTCGTGGTGGACGACTACGTGACGATGCGGGTCTGGGACGAGACGGTCGGCCGGCTGGCCGACGAACTCGCCGGGCAGGCCTCGCTGGGCCCGGTCACGCGCTTACGGCTGCTGGGCTCCGACGACACCGAACCGGGCCGGATCCGGCTGGAGCACCTTCCCCCGCCCGTGGGGGAGCACCGGGTGGTGCTGGTGCTCACCGACGGGCTGGCGGCGGGCTGGCGGTCGGACGCGGTGCTGCCGCTGCTGAGAGAACTCGGCCGCTCCGAACCCCTCGCCGTACTGCACCTGTTGCCGCAACGGCTCTGGTTCCGCACCGGCCTCGACGTGCACCGCATGCGGCTGCGGGCCGCGCGGCCCTGGGCGCCGAACGACTCCCTGCGGTGGGAGCTGCGCACCTCCCCCCTCGAACCCGTGGACGACGATCCGGCGGCGCGTTCCGGTGTGGTGCCGGTCCCCGTCCTGGAGCGGACCGACCACTCCCTCTCCGACTGGGCCGGCCTGGTGGCGGCCCGTGCCGGGGACGCCGACGGCTGGGTGGAGATGTCCGGGGTCCGGGCCCGGGACTGGAAGCGCCGCCCGGACGCCGCCCGCGCGGTCCCCTGGGTGGATGACGTGCCCGACCCCGCCAGCGCGGTGCCGCCGTGGGAGCGGGTCTCCGAGTTCCGCGCCGCCGCGTCACCCACCGCGTTCGCCCTGGCCACCCGGCTCGCGGCGGCGCCCCTGACGCTGCCGGTGATGAGCGCGCTGACGGCCTCGGTACCGGGAGCCGGACCGGCCCACCTCACCGAGCTGCTGATGAGCGGACTGGTGCGGCCGGCGGGCGCGGAGGCCGAGCGCGCGGCCGAGATGGTCTTCGCCTTCGGCCCGAACATCCGGCAGGAGTTACTGGCGCTGGCCCGGCGCCGGGACACCGTCCGGGTGCTGCACGACGTACGGGTGCTGATGGCGGCCGCCGCGGAGGAGTCCGAGCCGGTCCTGCCCGCCCCGGACGAACCTCTCGAGACGACCGGCGTGCCGCCCGTGACCCCGCGCAACGTGGCCTTCCTGCGGGTCGAACTGACCGCGCTGCGCGCCCTGTCCGGACGGTTCCTGCCCCAGGCCGAGCGTCTGGCGCGGGCGCTGCGCACCTACGACCTGCGGAACACCGTCAACCTGGGCAAGGACGCACGTACCCACACGCGGGACCAGGCCCCCGCCACCCGGGCCCGCCGCGATGCCGCACAGGCCCCGAGGGGGCCCGGGACACCTTCAGAAGGAGCCGCGACCATGGCGACCACGCAGCAGCCGACGGTGGAGGGCGCGCGTTCGGCGCAGCCGCGGATCTGGGGGAACATCCCTCCGCGCAATCCCAACTTCACCGGCCGCGTGGACCTTCTGGAACGACTGCGGGAACGCCTCCAGGAAGGCACGACCACCGTGCTTCCCGAGGCGATCCACGGCATGGGCGGTGTCGGCAAGACGCAGATGGCGATCGAGTACGCCTACCGGCACCAGGCCGAGTACGACGTCGTCTGGTGGATCCCCGCCGAGCGCCCGGGGCAGATCGGCCAGGCCCTGGTGGAGCTCGCCCAGCGTCTCGGCCTGGGCACCAGCGCCGAGGCCAACATCGCGGGTCCCGCGGTGCGCGAGGCGCTGCGCGAGGGCCGCCCCTACTCCCGCTGGCTGCTGATCTTCGACAACGCCGACAGCCCCGAACGCGTCCGCGACTACTTCCCCACCGGCGGCAGCGGCACCATCCTCGTCACCTCCCGCAACCGGCGCTGGAGCGTCGTCGGCCCCTCCCTGGAGGTCGACGTCTTCACCCGGGAGGAGAGCAAGGAGCTGTTGCGGCGCTCCGGTTCGGCGGGGGACCTCGACGACGCCGAGGCGGATCGCCTCGCCGATGCCCTCGGAGATCTCCCGCTCGCGCTCGAACAGGCCGCCGCCTGGCGCGCGGAGACCGGGATGCCGGTCTCCGAGTACCTGCGCCTGTTCGAGGACAAGCGCAGCGAACTCCTCGAAGTTTCCCCGCCCCCGGACTACCAGCTCCCGGTCGCCGCCGCGTGGAACGTCTCCCTCGACCATCTGGAGACGCGCAGCCTCGCCGCCCTGCGTCTGCTCCAGCTGTGCTCGTACTTCGCGCCGGACCCCATCTCCCGTTCGATCTTCTCCGGCCTCGGCGGTTCCAGCATCGACCCCGAACTCGACCGGGCCCTCAACGACCCGATGCGGCTCGCCCGCGCCATCCGGGAGATCAACCGCTACTCCCTCGCCCGTATCGACCACCGGACCAACTCGATCGAGATGCACCGCCTGGTCCAGGCCGTGCTGATCAACCGCATGACGCCCGAGGAACAGAACCGCATGCGCAATGGGGCCCACACCCTTCTGGCCGCCTCCGACCCCAAGGGGCCCAACCAGTCGGCCAACTGGACACGCTACGCCGAGCTCTACGGCCACGTCATCGCGTCGGGCGCCGTCGAGTCCGACCAGCCCTGGGTGCGCGAACTCGTGATGAACGTCGCCAAGTACCTCTGGTACTGGGGAGATCACAAGGTCGCGCGCGAGTTCATGGAGCAGGCCTGGCAGACCTGGCGGCAGCTGTTCGGCGAGGAGGACCAGCAGACACGGCTGATGGCCTGGTGGCTGAGCTTCGTCTATCTCAAGGTGGGCCGTTACGACGATGCCTCGCAGCTCGTGGCCCAGCTCAAGGACGTGTACGCCCGCACCGCGCCCGAGGACCGGGAGGACACCCGTGAGGACGCGCTGGAGACCCTGAACCTGGAAGCGGCCGTACGACGGGTCCAGGGGGACTTCGCCGCCGGGGCCGAGCTGGACCAGGCGGCCTACGAGCGGGCCCGCCGTGCCTTCGGCGAGGACGATCCCACCACGCTGGACAGGGCCCACAACCTCGGGGTGAGCCTGCGGCTGGTCGGCGAGTTCCAGCGCGCGCTGGAACTGGACCAGCACACGCACGCCCTGAAGGCGCGGCTGTTCGGACGTGATCACCAGCAGTCGTTGATCACCGAGGCGAGCATCGCCGTCGACGTGCGGGAGACCGGCGACTACGTCGGCGCCCGGTCGCTGCAGCAGGCGGTCGTCGACGGTTTCCGCGCGGTCTTCGGGGCCGGCAACCCCTCGACACTGGGCACGGTGCGCCAGCTCGGCGAGGCGTGCCGCAAGGAGGGCGACCCGGTCACCGCGCTGGCGCTGGCACGCGAGGCGTTCGACCAGTTCACCCGCCGGTACGGCGACACGCACCCGGAGTCCCTGACCGCGTCCCTCGCCCTGTCGGTGGCGCTGCGGCACAACGGTGAGCTGGAGGCGGCCCGCGACCGCGGGGAGAAGGCGCGTGAGCGCTACCGCAGGCTGTTCCAGCCCGAGCACCCGCACGTCCTGGCGGCCGACATCGACCTGGCCGTGACCTTGCGGTTGCTGGGACGGGCGCAGGAGGCCCAGCGGCTGGACGAGACGGCGCTGGAGTCGCTGACCGAGCGCCTGGGGGCGGCCCATCCGATCGCGCTGGCCTGCGCCATCAACCTGGCCAGCGACCTGAGCGCGCAGGAGCGGACGGCCGAGGCCCGCCTGCTCGGCGAGAAGACCCTGGAACTGTGCCGGGAACGACTGGGGGAGGACCACCCCACCACCCTGGTGTGCGCGGCCAACCTCTCCCTCGATCTCATCGCCGTCGGCCGGGAGACGGAGGCCGCGGCCCTGCACGCGGCCACGCTGGAGCGGATGGAGCGGGTCCTCGACGGCCCCCGGCTGAGCTCCGCCGAGCCCTCGCCGCACCCGGCGACGCTGCAGACCCGGGCGATGAAGCGGGCCAACTGTGACATCGACCCGATGCCGCTGTGAGGTGAGGGACCAGGGCCGCGGGGCCGCCGACGGCTACCGCGGGCCCGCGGGCGGGGCGAGCCAGGCCGCCAGGCGGACGGGGTCCGGTGCGCTGCCGGTGGCGCGCGACACGGCCTGGTGGACCGCCCGTGCCCGCTCGGGCCAGTGGCGGAGCAGGTGGGCCGCGGCGGGTTCCGTGCCCGCCGCCTCCAGGGCGTGCCCGAGACCGGCCCAGGCGCCGGCCCGCTCGGGTTCGACGGCCAGGTGGGCCGCGTAGGCGTGCCGGGCCGCCGTGGGGTCTCCCGCCGCCAGCAGCGCGTCGCCGGGCAGCGCCCCGGTGACGTGGGCCGCGGCCTTCTCGGGGTCCTCGGACGGCGCGGGTTCGCCGGGGGCGGTGCTGAGGCGGTGGCGGGCGAGCATGGCCATGCTGTCCAGCCAGCGTGCGGACAGGTCGGGGACGAGGTCGGGCTCGGCGGTCAGACCGGTGGGCGGTCCGCCGGCCCCGGCCAGCCAGGCACGTACGGCCTCTTCCACCGCTGGGGCGGGCGGCCGCAGGTGGTGGACCCGCCAGCGGGCAGAGTGGTCGGCGGCACACAGCCGGGCCAGGGCGAGCTGCTCCTCGGGAACCGGTTCCCGCAGCCACTGAGCGCAGTGGCCGCGCAGGGTGTCCAGCAGGCCGGCGCCGAGCGGTGTGCGGCGCGGATGGCGGTGGACCTGTTCCAGCGCGGTGGCCACATGGGACCGCCACAGTGCGAACTCGAAGTGTGCGATGGCCCGGTGGGTGTCGGCGTGCTCCCGGTGGGCGCGCCAGAAGCGGGTTATCCCCATGAACGCATAGATGCCCTGGAGCAGTCCGTCGAGAGGCCGGGGGTCGTCGCGCCAGGGCGCGTACCAGAGCTCCGTACCCGCGTCGGCGCTGTCGGTCAGCAGGGGTGCCAGGTGCAGGAGGCCGCCCAGTTTGGTGTGCTGGAACTCGTGTACGAGCGTGACCGCGAGCTGAACGGCGTCGTCGGGTTCCGAGGCCTCGATACCGCCGAAGGCGTCCCCGGACGTCACGCTGCGCGGCCGAAACCTTTCCCTCGCCGGGGTCGGAGTCAGCGAGAACACCCCTCGCCGCATGGCCTCGGCCGTCTCCGGCAGTTCCCGCAGCAGCACTCCCCAGGCCCGCTCCAGCTCCTGCCGCCACTGCCTCACCGCCTCCTCGGACAGCGGGCGCGGCTCGGTCGGCTGCGGATACGTGCGATACGGGTCCAGGTCGTCCAGGGCCACGTCGAGCCGTCGTCCGGTGGGACCGACCGCGAGCCTGCGGACTTCGTGCCACCCCGGTCCGGCCGGTCCGGGCGCGGTCGGTACGCCGATCGTGACGTCGGCCGTCCGCACCACCGCGTGTCCGCCCCGGGCGCGCACCGTGGCCGTCGTCCACGGCTCGGTCGTCGGCAGTACGGCGCAGCCGAGGGTCGGCAGCGGTACCCGGCCGTGCCGAACCGGGACCTCGATGCTGAAGTCCAGCTCCGCGCGTAGCGCCGCCACGGCCGCGAGCGCCGAGAAATGGCCGAGCACCACCCACAGCGGCGGCTCGTCCTGCGGGACGGACCCGCGCAGCCGGCGTAAGGCGGTGGCCAGCCACATTCCCGTCTGCGGATACATCAGCAGTTCGTCGACGACGGACGGTGACCGCCGCTGCGCCTCGCTGAGGAGGTCCCAGGCGGGACCCGGGTCCATGGCGTCGTCGAGCATCCGCAACAGCAGCAGACGGCGGCTGCGTTCGGCTTCGAGCAAGAGGTCCACGGTGGCTGGACCGCCTTCACCACGAGCCAGCTCGGCCAGCGCGGCGGAGGGCAGGTGATGATGGGGCGGCGACGGGTCAGCGCTCATGGGCGGCCCTGGCGTCGTCAGTCGAAACGCTCCGCGGGGTTGAAGTCGCTGACACTGGCCTGTGGCAGGTCGATGCGCTGTTGCAGCTCCTCCAGCGACGCGGCGAGAACCCGGCGGTCAATGGAGCGCAGCGTTTCAAGGGATACCCCCGCGAGATCGACCAGGCTGGACTCGACGGCGGCCACAGACGGCTCCATGACGGCCAAACCCCTTCCCCCCGGCTGCATTTGTGGATGTGGGCTGCTCACATCCTCCTGATAATGGCCCGCCGTACGGGGGATGAAACCCCGTGCCTGCGGGGCGGTGCGATATCAGGTCAGCGGCGCCCATCGGCTCGACGGTGGCGCCGGGACAACTCCACCGCCTCTTCGTCCATGCGGGCCACCCCCGTGGAGTCGCCCTCCAACAACCGTATCGCTTCGAGTAGTTGATCCAGGGTTCCCGGATAGCTCAGACAGGTCCGCAGGATCCCGAACACGTCGGGACGCAGCGCCGGCATCCGCGGGCTCATCGCCGCGACGACCGGGTCGATGCTGCTCAGGACCAGGGCCAGGGTGCCGCGGTCCCGCACCGTGGGCAGCGCGGTCAACGCGGTCACCAGGCCCGCGAGTTCACCGAGCGGCAGGTCGTCGCGGAGGTCCGCCAGGGTGACCGGGCCGGTGGTGCCGGTGCCGGCTGGTGTGAACCGGGCCAGCCCGGCCGCCGACGCGGGAAGCCCCCCGTGCTCGTGCAGCACGGCCAGTTCCGCGCCGGTCAGCAGTTCGTACCAGCGCTCCGCCCGGACCGCGGCCAGCCGGCCCAGGCCGTCCGTGCGGTGGTGCGCGCTGACCAGGCCGACGAGCGTGCCGTCGTGCCAGACCGCCGCGCCCGACATGCCCTCCCAGGGGGAGCGGTCCGGTTCGGTGTCCGACTCCGGTGGCGTGACCGCGAGTTCGAGCGTGCCCTCGCGGCGGTTGGACAGCACCGAGGTCACGCCCGTGGCGTGGCAGGAGTCGCGGTACTGGGACGGCGAGCCGTCGTCGAGCAGCCGCATCCGGTCCTCGCGCAGCTTGAACCGCGGAAAGCCCATCGCGCTGCACGGCAGGACGACATCCGCGTCGGGCACCGCTCCGTAGACGGGCGGTCCGGGCACCCGCGCGTGCACGCCCCCGGGCACCGACCCGGTGATCTCCAGAAGTGCCACGTCCGCCTTCTCGGAGGCCAGGACCACCCGCGCGGACGCCGTCCACTCCGCCGCGCGGTCGGCCTCGAACCGTACGTGCGCGGTCCCGGCCGCCGCGGCGCGGACCACGTGCGCCGCGGTGAGCACCGAGCGCGGACCGACCCGGTACCCGGAGCCGCGCCGCCCGGACCCCCGTCCCGCCGCCGGCCGCACCATCACCTCCGCCACCCGGACCGGATCCAGTCCGCGGCGCGGTTGCCGTCCCGGCACGGGTCAGCGCTCCCCGTGGGCCTCGGCTCCGCCCACCCACGGCGCTCGCCCGCCACCGCTGCGGGTGCGCGGATCGAGGGTCAGCTTCACCCGGTGCGTGACGCTGTCGGCCACGCGGCCGTCCGCGCCCGCCTCCATCACATAGAAGCGGATCTTCCCGCCCGCCGTCGCCGACCGCTCCACGACCACGGCCGCCTCCAGTTCCACGGGACCCACCTCGAAGTACAGATCCTCCCCCTCCGCGGCCGTCCGGGCCGTGGTCAGTTCCCTGCGCAACTCCTCGATCATTTCCGCGAGTTCAATCACCCCCGGTCCCTACCCGTACGGCCCGCGTGCCACTCGGTCCGGGGCCGTCACCCGATCCGGGGTGATTGCGCGGTGTGGCTCTGGGTGACCTGTCGGATGCACTAGGGTCACTCGAGCAGCCTGAAATCCCTGAAAAAGCCATATTTCAGTGATAGATAGGGCATTGATCGCACACCCTCACCTCACCGTCACAGGGGCGCCGCCATGGAGAAGTCCGGAGTCGAGTCCGAGCTGATCGACCTCAGCGACGTTCCGTTGGACGCGTGGCCCCATCTGGACCTGCCGTCCGCGTCGGGCTCCATGCGCCGGCTGCTCAGCCGCATCGACGACCCGGCCGGCAGCCTCGGCGGCTACAACCCGCAGCGCGAGCCGTAGCCGCCGGAGCGGCGGGGCGGCCGGGCGACGCCCCGAGGCGCCGCCGCTCCCTTCCCGGCCGTAATCGCATCGGCGGCGACGGTCCGGCTACGACGGTCCGGTGGCAACGGACCGGCGGCAACGGTCCCGTGGGACCGCACCGCCCTTACGGAACCGAGCAGGCACCAGGCGTACCGAACAGGCCTACCGAGGCCTACCGAACAGGCGTATCGGACCGGCAGCGCCGGACGAACAGCAGCGAGCGCGTGGCGACGAACGCGCGGAACCGAACCAGCGGCAACGAACAGGCACTTCCATGCACCAGACCGCTCGTCCCCACGTCCTCTCACCGCAGTCGTTCGACGAACTGCTGGGCGGCGGGGGCGGCCCCGCGACGGTGGACCTGCTGCGCGGCAGCGAGCGGAGCTGGCGGCTGCTCGTCGTACGGGCCCTGCTGGACTCGGCGGCGACGGCGCCACCCGGACCGCTGCCTCACCCGGCCGAGGGCTGGCGGCTGCTCTCCCGCGCCTGGGCCGTGTCCGAGCAGGCCCGGCGGGCGGTGGAGGCACTGCTCGGATATCCGGCGGTCGGTGTCTGGGCGTCGCACACGCTGCGCCGCCTGCGTGGGACCGCCGACGGCGACGCACCCCTCTGGGTGGACACCGGACACCTCCACGCCGTCGCCGCGGCCGCGGCGATCCGGGCCGGCCTGGAGTTCCGTACCGGGATCCCGGTCCGGCAGGGCTGGGCGGTCCTGCCCATGCTCGGGGCGATGCGGGTACCCGGTCCGGCGGACTGGGACGTGGCCGAGGTCGCCGCCTCCGCCGGAGACGTGCGGATCGGCGGGCGCCGCCTGGAGGGACCGGACTGGAACCCCGTGACGGAGCTGCGCGCGGCCGGCTGCACCCTGCTCCTGGACGACACCGACCCGTACGGCGGCCTGCGGAAACCGGGGCCCGTGGCACCCGTCGCCCCGGCGGCCGAGTGGCAGCGGCTCTTCGCCCCCGCCTGGGACATCCTGCGGCGCACCGACGCCGAGGCCGCCCGCGCGCTCGCCGGCGGACTGGTCTCGGTGGTGCCGCGCCCGCGCGCCGAGCGGTTCCGGCCGCACAGCGCGTCCTCGGGCGATGCCTTCGGCGCCGCCCTGGCCTCGGCACCGGACGACGCCGAACAGTTCGCCTCGACACTGGTGCACGAGTTCCAGCACAACAAACTCAGCGCCTTCATGCACCTGTTCACCCTCTACGACGACCGGGACGACCGGCTGCACTACGCGCCCTGGCGGGACGACCCGCGGCCGCTGGGCGGCCTGCTCCAAGGGGTGTACGCCTTCTTCGGGGTCACCGCGTTCTGGCGGCGGCGCGTCCACCTCCTCGGGCAGTTCGAGTTCGCGCTGTGGCGCGGTCAGACGGCGCACGCGCTGCGCGCCGTCGGCTCCGCGGACGGACTCACCGAACGGGGGCGGCGACTGGTGGCCGAGCTGACCCGGCGTGTCGAACCCTGGCTGGACGAACCGGTCGACGTGCGGGCCAGGGCCGCGGCCGCGGTCGCCGTCGCGGACCACCGGGCGAGCTGGCGCGCCCACCATCTGCGGCCCGCGGCGGAGACGGTCCGCGCGCACGCGGCCGCCTGGACCCGCGGCGAACCGCTCCCGCCCGCCCCCGACCCGGCGACCGTCCCCGGCAGCCCGTCCCGGGGGTTCGACACCCGGGCGGTGCTGCTGCGGTGGCTGCTGGCCGACCCGGCCGGCTTCGCCGCGCTGCGGGACGCTCCCGGCGCCGTGGTCACGGGCGCGCTCCCCGAGGACATCGCCCTGGTGGAGGGGCGTACGGAGGAGGCGCTCGCCGGGTTCCGTGCGCGCGTCGTCCGCGACGGGGACCCGGACGCCGACGCCTGGGTGGGACTCGGGCTGGCGGCGCGGGCCCGCGCGGACCGGGCCGGCGAGGGCCTGCTGGCCCACCCGGAACTCGCGATGGCCCTGCACACCGCGCTGGGCGGGCGCGCCGACCCGCTGGAACTGGGCCGCGCCCTCGCTCCCGAGTGCCCGGTGTGAGCCGTCCCGCCGGACCCCGGCGGGACGCTCCCGGCGCCGGACGCGCCATGACACCCCGGCCGTCCGTGACACGAATGGCGGACACGCCGACTACCTGACCCGCAGCAACCGGCGGGCGATCTCGCGGTGAACGGGCTCCAGCGGGCGCCCGTCCTCGATCTCCCACAGAGTGTTCTGTAGAACACGGCCGAGGGTCCAGGCGCGGGCCCGCGCACGGTCCAGACCCATGACGTCGGTCATCGCGTCGAAGCGCCGGCGGACCTCGCCGGGCTCGAAGCGGTTGCAGAGCGCGGGACAGAGCTCGAAGCCGGGGTCGCCCGCGAGCGGCTTGGGGTCGATGGCGACCCAGGGCGCGGGCCCGGCGGCGCGCTCGTCGTGGCCGTGGTCGCCACGGTCGGCTGCGGCGTTGTCGTTGCCGGTGTGGTGGCCGTGTCGGCCGTCGTGTCGCTCGTCGTGGAGGCCGCGCAGGACGTTGTCGTAGTGGAGGTCCCAGTGGAGGAGACGGTCGCCCGGCTCGGTCACCACCTCGCGCACCGCCGCGGCACAGTCCTCGACGAGCCGCCGGTCGGACGGGTCGGGAATCCGCCGGAGGGCACCCGGTACGCGCTCCAGCATGTCCGCCGCGATGTCCCCGAGCCGGCGCATCCCCTCCGGGGCCGCCACGGCCGTCAGCCGGGCCAGCAGCCGCGCGACGACGAGGACGGCCTCGCGTGTGTCGGGAAGGTGCGTCAGCATACGGGTGTGGTCGAGCCGTTCGAGCAGCAGCGTGCCGGTGGCCCGGTCGTGGCCGAGAAGCCGTACGGCGCCGCGGCCGCCCCAGGCGCGCAGCGCGAGCGGCTCGCCCGCGCTCTCCTCGTCGGGGAACGCGAACTTCAGCACCGCCGGGGTCCCGTCGGCCCGGCGCACCGGCAGCACCAGCGCCGTCACCCCGTGCATCGGGGGGCCGTCGGGGCGCAGTTCCCAGCGGTCCAGGAAGTGGGCCGCCCGCCCCGGGAGCGCGGCGACGAAGGCACGGCCTGCCGCTCCGTTGTACCGGTCCTGCGAGGCGGCGAGGGCGTCCGGGACGTGGATCACGCGGCCGACCCTACGCGCGGGGGAGCGGAGGGCCATGCGTCTTGACCGGATCCGGCGCTTCGTGGGGAGCCGTCTGCGCAGCGCCCCCGGCACCTACATATGGCTGGCCGTGCTCTTCGTCACCACCGTGGCCCTGCACCACATGTCGCCGGAGTTCGAGGAGGACTTCCTGCGGCAGCGGTCCACCAACATCCACGAGCTGTCCAACGACCCGCTGCGGGTGCTGTTCTCCAGCGCGATGTGGATCGACGGCGGCTACTGGTTCCCGTACGCCTTCCTCTTCACCGTGTTCCACGCGCGGGCGGAGCGCTGGCTCGGCACCCTGCGCTGGCTCGTCGTGTGCGTGGCCTCGCACGTGCTCGCCACGCTCGCCAGCGAGGGGGCGCTGCTGGAGGCGGTACGGCGCGGGCTGGCACCGGAGTCCGCCGTGAACACCCTGGACATCGGCGTGAGTTACGCGCTGGCGGGAGTGATCGCCGTGCTCACGTACCGGATCCCGGCGCCCTGGCGGTATCCGTATCTGGCCGCGGTCCTGGTCTTCTACGGGCTGCCGGTCCTCGGCACCCCCACCCTGTCGCAATGCGGGCATTTCCTCTCCGTGGTGATCGGTCTGGGCTGCTATCCGCTGGTCAGAGGCCGCGAAAAAGCACGGAATCCGAAGGAGACACTGGCCGCTCCCAGGGGTTAACGTCCCGGCCATGAGCAGCAGCGGCACGGGAAGCGGCACGGTCAACGGCGGCATCTCCTTCTGGTACGCGGACGACGGGCTGCCCGTCCCGCGCGAGCCCCTGCCGGGCGACGCGAGCGCCGATGTCGTGATCGTCGGGGGCGGCTACACGGGCCTGTGGACCGCGTACTACCTGAAGCGGGCGGAGCCCTCGCTGCGGGTCACCGTCCTGGAGCAGCGGTTCTGCGGGTACGGCGCGTCGGGGCGCAACGGAGGCTGGCTCTACAACGGTGTCGCGGGCCGCGACCGGTACGCGGGACTGCACGGCCACGAGGCGGCGGTCCGTCTGCAGAGGGCGATGAACGAGACGGTCGGCGAGGTCGTCCGGGTCGCCGCGCGGGAGGGCATCGAGGCGGACGTCCACCGGGGCGGCGTCCTGGAGGTGGCGTACACGCCCGCGCAGCTGGCCCGGCTGAAGGCCTTCCACGAGCACGAGCTGTCGTACGGGGAGCGGGACCGCGAGCTGTACGGCGCGCGGGAGACCGCCGAGCGGATCCGGGTGGCGGACGCGGTCGGCTCGGCCTGGACGCCGCACGGGGCGCGGCTGCACCCGGTGAAGCTGGTGAAGGGCCTGGCCGCGGCCGCGGAGGCGCTCGGGGTGGCGATCCACGAGCGGACGCCGGTGACGGAGATCCGTCCCGGGCACGCCGTCACGCCGTACGGAACGGTCCGCGCCCCCTACGTGCTGCGCTGCACGGAGGGTTTCACCGCCTCGCTCAAGGGCCAGCGGCGCACCTGGCTGCCGATGAACTCGTCGATGATCGCGACCGAGCGGCTGTCGTCCGAGCAGTGGGCGCGGATCGGCTGGGAGGGCCACGAGACGCTCGGCGACATGGCCCACGCGTACATGTACGCGCAGCGCACCGCCGACGACCGCATCGCGCTCGGCGGGCGGGGAGTCCCGTACCGCTTCGGTTCGCGCACCGACCACGACGGCGGGACGCAGCAGGCGACCGTCGATGCCCTCCGCGCGATCCTGGTCCGCTTCTTCCCGTCCCTGGCCGGCGTCCGGGTGGAGCACGCCTGGTCGGGCGTCCTCGGTGTGCCGCGCGACTGGTGCGCCACGGTCACCCTGGACCGGACGACCGGCCTCGGCTGGGCCGGCGGTTACGTCGGCTCCGGTGTCGCCACCACCAACCTGGCCGCCCGTACCCTGCGCGACCTCGTCCGGCTGGACTCGGGGCGGGCGGGCCCGACCGAGCTGACCGGCCTGCCCTGGGTCGGTCACAAGGTCCGCAAGTGGGAGCCGGAGCCCTTCCGCTGAATCGGGGTGCACGGCATGTACGCGACCTACCGCACCGCGGACCGCCGCGAACTGACCACGCACAGCGCGCGGTCGTCCCGGCTGGCCCGGATGGCCGACCGGGTGGCCGGGCGGCACTGACGGGGCGGGCCCCGTGCGCGGTCGCGGCTTCGGACAGGTGGCTTCGGACGCGTGGCTTCGGCGGGCCGGGCCGCGGCCGGCCGGCCGGGTGGCGCCGGCCGACGCCACCACCCGCGGCCGGAGGCGCGGCCGGTGTGTGACACTGCGCCCATGATCCGTACCGCCACCCCCGCCGACGTCCCCGTGATCCACGCGATGGTCCGTGAACTGGCCGCGTACGAGAAGGCGCCGGACGAGGCGCGGGCCACCCCCGCCCAGCTGCGCGAGGCGCTGTTCGGCGAGTACCCGGCGGCGTTCGCGCACGTCGCGGAGGAGTCCGGGGAGGTGGTCGGGTTCGCGCTGTGGTTCCTGAACTTCTCCACCTGGCGCGGTGTGCACGGGATCTACCTGGAGGACCTCTACGTGCGTCCCGGGGCCCGGGGCGCCGGACACGGCAGGGCGCTGCTCGCCGAGCTGGCGCGGATCTGCGTGGCGCGCGGGTACGAGCGGCTGGAGTGGTCGGTGCTCGACTGGAACCGGCCCTCCATCGACTTCTACGAGGCGCTCGGCGCGCGTCCGCAGGACGGGTGGACGGTGTACCGGCTGACCGACGGGGCGCTGCGGGAGCTGGGCTCAGGGCACTGACTCGGGGACGGGAGCCGTCCCCAGCGTGTGCTTCGGGGCCTTGGCGGTGACGAGCAGGCCGGCGATCAGGCCGGCCAGGAGCATGATGCCGCAGGCCCACCAGACGGCGACCGTGTAGCCGTGCACGAGGCCCTCGCGGACGACCAGCGCCCGGTGCGCGGGGTCGGTGAGGTGGCCGGCGATGTAACCGGCGCCGCTGGTGGTGGCGACGGTGTTCAGCAGGGCCGTGCCGATGGAACCGCCGACCTGCTGCGAGGTGTTGACGGTGGCCGACGTCACGCCCGAGTCCCGGGGGGCGACCCCGGCGGTGGCGGTGGCGAAGATCGGCATGAAGATCAGGCCCATGCCGAGTCCCATCACGAGCATGCCGGGCAGCAGCCGGCCGGTGTAGTCGGTGTGCACGGTCAGCCGGGTGAAGACCAGCATCCCGGCCGTCGCGACGAGGGTGCCGGGGACCATCAGCACACGCGGTGCCACGTGCTGCAGCAGCCGTGCGGAGATCTGTGTCGAGCCGACCACGATGGCGACCGTCAGGGGCAGGAAGGCCAGGCCCGTCCGGACCGGCGAGTAGCCGAGGACGACCTGCAGGTAGTAGGTCAGGAACAGGAACATGCCGAACATGCCGATGACGGCGAGCGCCATGGTCAGGAAGCAGCCGGCACGGTTGCGGTCCCGGACGACGTGCAGGGGCAGCAGGGGGCTGGAGGCCCGTTTCTGCCACCACACGAAGACCGCGAGCAGGGCGACACCGACCGCGAGCAGGGCGAGGACCAGCGGGTCCGTCCAGCCGCGCGGCTCCGCCTCGCTGAAGCCGTAGACGAGGGCGACGAGGCCGCCGCAGCCGAGCACCGCGCCCGGCACGTCGAGACGGACGCCCCGGTGGCCGGGGCGGTCGCGCAGCAGGGCGGTCGCGCCGACGACCGCGACGACGGCCACGGGGACGTTGACGTACAGGCACCAGCGCCAGTTCAGGTACTCGGTCAGCAGGCCGCCCGCGAGCAGTCCGATCGCCGAGCCGCTGCCCGCCAGGGCGCCGTAGATGCCGAAGGCCTTCCCGCGTTCCCTCGGATCGCTGAAGGTGGTGGTCAGCAGGCTGAGCGCGGACGGGGCGAGGAGCGCGGCGAAGGCGCCCTGCAGGGCGCGGGCGCCGTAGAGCATCGGGGCGGTGGTGGCACCGCCGCCGAGCGCCGAGGCCGCCGCGAAACCCACCAGCCCGATGACGAACGTCCGTTTGCGGCCGACCAGATCGGCGATCCGGCCGCCGAGCAGGAGCAGGCCGCCGAAGGCCAGGGTGTACGCGGTGATGACCCACTGACGGTTGCCGTCGGACATGCCCAGGTCACGCTGTGCGGAGGGAAGCGCGATGTTCACGATGGTCGCGTCCAGGACGACCATCAACTGGGCGAGAGCGATGATCACCAGACCCCACCAGCGGTGCGGATCAACGCCCGCGGGTTCACCTGTGCGGGTGACACTCACCTGCCCAGAACACCATGGATCGGTGGGGGGCGCACCTTTCGGCGGGTGCCCGGCGAGGGGGGCCCGCTCAGGGCTCCAGGACCACCTTGCCGACGGTGGTGCCGGCCTCCAGGGCACGGTGGGCGGCGGCCGCCGAGGCGAGCGGGAAGCGGGTCAGGGCCGGGGTGAGGCGGCCGGCGGCCGCCTCGGCGAGGGCCCGCAGCTCCAGGGTGCGCAGCGGGTCGGGGCCGCCCGCCCTGCGCAGCATCGCGGGACCGAGCACCTGCTCGGTCACGCCCGGCACGATCAGCGGGCCGCCGTCCCGGATGCCCTCGGCGGACCAGCCGAAGACGAGATGGGTGCCGCCGGGGCCGAGCAGGTCCACGGCGGCGCGGGCGGTGGCGCCGCCGACACCGTCGAGGACGACCGTCGCGGTCCGGGGGCCGAGGTGGTCGCGGACCTGGGCCGGCCAGGTGTCGTCCCGGCGGTCGACGGCCAGGGTGGCGCCGTTCGCCCGGACCAGGGCCACCTTCTCCGGGCCGCCCGCGACGCCGATCACGGTGGCGCCCGCGTGCCGGGCGTACTGCACGAGAAGGGTGCCGAGGCCGCCCGCGGCCGCGGGGATCACGGCCACCGTGTCCGGACCCCACTCGGTGAACTGCACGATCCCCAGCGCCGTACGGCCCGTTCCGATCATGGCGACGGCCTGGGCGAAGTCGAGGTTCTCCGGTATCCCGTGCAGGCGGCCGACGTCGGTCACGGCCAGTTCGGCGTAGCCGCCGGGCGCGAAGCCCAGGTGGGCGACGACCCGTCTGCCGAGCCAGTGGCCGGGGACGCCCTCGCCGAGCGACTCGACCGTGCCCGCGACCTCGCGGCCGGGGACGGTGGGGAGCGTGGCGGGGGCGGGCGCGGGGCCCCTGACCCCCGCGCGCAGGGCGGCGTCCAGGAGGTGGACGCCGGCCGCGGCCACGGCGACGCGGACCTGGCCCGGACCCGGCTCGGGGTCGTCGGTCCGCTCGTGGACGAGGTTCTCGGCCGGGCCGAAGGCGTGGAGACGGACGGCGTGCATCGGGAGGGCTCCTCGGGGTGCGGGCGGGGCGGGCGGTGCCGGCGGCGCGGGGGCGCGCGGGCCATGAGAGCGGTGCGGGTGCAGACGGCGGTGCGGGTGCCGACGGCGCTGCCCGCGTCGAGCGGGGTGCGGGCGTCGAGCGTGGTGCGGAGCCCAGCCTCTGACCTCAAGCGCGCTTGAGGTCAAGGCGGTCCCGGATCCCGAAGGCCAGGGCGACGGCTTCGAGCGCGCTGTTGAAGGAGACCTCCGAGAGCATGCCGGGGGCGGCCACCTGGTCCCCCGCGAGGTAGACACCGGCACCGCGGTCCAGGGCCGGGCGGTCGCGCCAGGTGGTGCCCGGCGGGTCGACCGCTCCGGTGCGCCCGAGCGCCACCGCGTCCCGCCGCCAGGTCACCCGCTCGCGCCAGCCCTCGAAGCCGAGATCGAGGAGGTGCTCGGCGCGGGCGGCCCCGTCACCGCGCGACTCGTGGGGAGCGATCGGGATCTGGCCCTGGACGAGCTGCTCCCCGGCCGGGGCCAGGGTGCGGTCCCGTGCCGTGGGCCGGTCGAACCGGCCGGGCGCGTCCAGGTCGGAAAGGGCGCAGGGGTCGCCGCGCCGGGTACGCAGGGCCAGATCGACGAGGGCGGTCCGGCCGCCCGTCCAGGTGAGGGAGCCGTCCCCCAGCAGGCGGCGCGCGGAGTCCAGGGAGGTGGCGACGACGACCGGGCCGTGCCGGTCGGGGAGCGCGTCGACGCGGGCCAGCGTCTCCACCCGGACGCCGAGGTTCCAGGCGCGGGCGGCCATGCGGTCGACGACGTTCGCCCATCCGCCGCGCGGATGACGTGCCTCCGTGGGCAGCCGGGCGGCCCGGCGCAGTCGCTCCTGCACGAAGGCCGCGGAGAGCGCTCCCGGATCGTGGTGGAACAGGGTGACGGCCGAGAAGTGTGCGGCGGCGCGGGCGCCCTCCTCGCCCGTCTGCGCGCTCGCCCAGCTCAGGAAGTCCGCGTCCACCGGCGCCTGGCGGGCGTCCCGGCGCACCAGCCTGAGCAGGGCGAGGGGCGGGGTACGGCGCAGGACACCCCGGTGGTGCAGGCGCAGCCGGGCGGTCTCCCCGGGCCCGGCGGGGGCGAGGGGTCCGGTGAGACCGCGCTGCCTGAGCCAGGTCCAGTGCGGGCCGCCGCCGTGCAGCGTGTGCGGGCCGTTGTTCGTCCGGTACGGGCCGTCGGCGGTGCGCGCCCGGCCGCCGAGCGTGTGGTGGGCCTCGTACAGCGTGACCCGGGCGCCTGCCTCGGCGGCGGTGATCGCGGCGGTGAGTCCGGCGAGGCCGCCGCCGATGACGGTCAGGTGGTGCATGATCGGCCACTCCCTGCGGTCGGGGTCGTCTTTCCGGGTACGACTGTCCGTCGGCCCGGAATGTGACATCGGGGGACGTCTTCGCCGGTCGGAGGCGTTGTCAGTGGGGGCGTGCAGGATGGGGGCATGGTGCGGAGAGCGGCGGGCGGGACGGACAGGGCGGGCGGCCCGGTGAAGGGGGCGCGGCGGCCGGAGGTACGGCTGCCGCCGCTGGAGCCCCACGAGGGCGCGCCCCTGGAGCCGGACGGGGACTACGACGGGCTGGAGTTCCGGGAGGCGGACTTCGCCGGCCAGGACGGCGGGGGCGCGCGTTTCATGGACTGCGCTCTGACGGGGTGCGCGCTGGACGAGACACGGCTGCACCACGCGCGTGTGCTCGACTCGGTCCTGACGGGCGTACGGGGCGTGGGCACCGATCTCGCCGAGTCGACGTTGCGCGACGTCGAGCTGGTCGACGCCCGCCTGGGCGGAGTGCAGTTGCACGGTTCCGTGCTGGAGCGCGTACTGGTCCGCGGCGGCAAGATCGACTATCTGAACCTGCGCAGGGCCCGCCTCAAGGACGTCGTCTTCGAGGGGTGCGTGCTGGTGGAGCCGGACTTCGGGGGCGCCCGGCTGGAGCGCGTCGCATTCGTGGACTGCGCCGTCAGGGGCGCCGACCTCACCGGGGCGACCCTGGTCGACGTGGATCTGCGCCACGCCGCGGAGCTGGACATCGCGCGGGGCGTGGACCGCCTGTCGGGCGCGGTGATCAGCCCGTCCCAGCTGCTCGATCTGGCCCCGGTGCTGGCGGCGGCGCTCGGGGTGCGGGTGCACGGCGGGACGGGGGAGGACTGAGGGCCCGGCCGGGTCCGGGGACCGCGGCCGCGCGGCGGATCAGGACACGCGCGGGAACCGGGCCTGGAGCGTCCACACGGCCGGGTTCTCGGCCAGGTCCTCGTGCAGGTCGGTGAGGTCCGCGAGCAGGTCGTGCAGGAAGTCGCGGGCCTCCCGGCGCAGCGCCGAGTGCGAGAAGGTCAGCGGCTCCTCGTCGCGGTGCATCCAGTCGGCCTCGATGTCGACCCAGCCGAAGCGGCGCTCGAAGAGCATGCGGTCGGTCGACTCGGTGAAGTCGAGCTCCGCGTGCTGCGGGCGGGAGGCCCGGCTGCCGTGCGGGTCCCGGTCGAGCTGTTCGACGATGTCGCACAGCGCCCAGGCGAAGTCGAGCACCGGCACCCATCCCCAGGCCGTCGCCACCTCGCGGTCCGCCTTGGTGTCGGCGAGGTACACATCGCCGCAGAACAGGTCGTGGCGCAGGGCGCGGACGTCCGCGCGGCGGTAGTCGGTCTGCGGGGGATCGGGGAACCGGTTGGAGAGGGCGTAGCCGATGTCGAGCACGTAGGTGATGGTGTCATGGCCTCGTAGGATCGCGGACGTGCCCCGATCTTCCGTGATCGTCCCGTGCGTGCTGGTTCTCACCCTCACCTCCGCGCTCACCGCGTGCGGCGGCGGGGACGACGCGGCGGGCGCCCCGGGCCTGGGCGACCCGTACTTCCCGAAGGCGGGCAACGGCGGGTACGACGTCTCGCACTACGCCCTGACCCTCTCCTACGACCCCGGGAGCAGGAAGCTGCGGGGCAGCGCCCGGATCACCGCGCGGGCGACCCGGGGCCTCGACTCGTTCCACCTCGACCTGAAGGGCCTGGACGTCACCGGTGTCCAGGTCGGCGACCGGGACGCCCGCTGGAGCCGGGCGGGCCAGGAACTGACGGTGCGTCCGCGCACGGGCCTCGACCGGGGCGAGACGTTCCGCACCACCGTCCGTTACGCGGGCACCCCGGAGACGCTCACCGACCCGGACGGTTCGCGGGAGGGCTGGCTGCGCACGGCCCGCGGAGCGGTCGCCCTCGGCGAACCGGTCGGCTCGATGACCTGGTTCCCCGGCAACCACCACCCCTCCGACAAGGCGTCCTACGACATCACGGTCACCGTCCCCAAGGGCCTGAGCGCCGTCTCCAACGGGGAGTTGAGGAGCGTGACGACGGCCGCGGACGGCCGTAGGACGTTCGCCTGGCACACCGCGGAACCGATGGCGAGCCATGCCGCGACGCTCGCCCTCGGGGCCTACGACATCACCCGCGGCAGGACGAAGGGCGGTCTGCCCGTGTACGTCGCGGTCGACCCGTCACAGAGCGCGGCGAGCGCGAAGGTGCTGGCCCGCATCCCGGAGGTCATGGACTGGGAGGCGTACAACTTCGGCCCGTACCCGTTCTCCTCGACCGGTGCCGTCGTCGACCGGCCCGGTGTCGCCGGCTACGCGCTCGAGACCCAGAACCGGCCCTTCTTCCCCGGCGCCCCCGACATCGGGACGCTGGTCCACGAGCTGGCCCACCAGTGGTTCGGGGACTCCGTCACCCCCGTGTCCTGGCGGGACATGTGGCTCAACGAGGGCTTCGCCACCTACGCGGAGTGGCTCTGGCAGGAGGACCACGACGGCGACACGGCCGACGAGACCTTCGACGCCCTCTACCGGGGCGACCACCACGACGTCGGCGGCGCCGTCGCCGCCGTCGACGACAAGGCGGTCTGGGCCTTCCCGCCCGCGAGGCCCCCCGGTCCGGCCCACATCTCCGACAGCCCCGTCTACGAGCGCGGCGCCATGGTCCTCCACAAGATCCGCAGGACGGTCGGCGACGACACCTTCTACGACATCGTCCAGGGCTGGGCGGCCGCCCACCGCCACGGCAACGCGTCGACCGCCGACTTCACGGCGTACGTCGAGAAGAAGGCGCCGGACAAGGACTTCGGGGAGATCTGGAAGGACTGGCTGTACGGCGACGGCAGACCGGCCCGGCCCTAGACCGGTCCTGCGTCCTCCCGGTCCTGCGTCGGCCCGGTTCTGCGTCGGCCCGTTCTGGACCGGCTCCCGGAACGCGGCGGACGCGTGCGGGCGGGCGCCCGGGGCAGGGTGGGGGCATGACGACGATCCTCGGTGCCTTCGTCCTCGGCACGCCCGATCCGCCGGCGCTGGCCGACTTCTACCGGGCCCTGCTGGGCTGGGAGGAGGCCGACCGCGAGCCGGACTGGGTCCGGCTGCGGGCGCCGGAACGGGAACGCCCCGGCCTCAGCTTCCAGCTGGAGACCGGGCACACGCCCCCCGTGTGGCCGCAGCGCCCGGGAACCCAGCAGATGCAGGCCCATCTGGACCTCCAGGTCGACGACCTGGAGGCGGAGACCGAGCGGGCCCGCGCCCTGGGCGCGACGCTGGAGGAGTACCAGCCGCAGGAGGACGTACGGGTCCTCCGCGACCCGCACGGCCACCTGTTCTGCCTCTTCCTCCCGGGCGCCTGAGCGCCTACGGGGTGCCGGCCCCGCCGGAGCCGGGGGAGCCCAGCGCCTTGCGCAGCACCGCGCACGGACGGCCCAGCCGGAGGTCCTCGCGGTGGTCGATCACCTCGTACCCGAGGGCGGTCCAGAAGGCGAGGCCCTTGGGGTTGTTGTCGAGGGCGGCGAGGCGCAGTCCGGTGCGGCCCGCGGACCGGAACCGTTCCTCGACACCGGCCGCCAGTGCCCTGCCGTATCCCTTGCCGTGCTCGTGCGCGTCCACCAGGAGCAGGCCGATCCACGGGTCCGGGTCCGCCGGGTCGGGGTGGTGCGCCAGGGTGAGGGCGAACCCGACCAGCCGGCCCCCGCCGCGGGCGAGCAGCAACTCACCTCCCGGCTGGGCCGCCTCCTCGGCGAGCGCCTCCGCGACCTGCTCCGGACGGATGTCGTCCGGATCGGGGAAGTCGCCGCTCAGGGCGTTGAATTCCCGGTTGGAGACGTGCAGGGCGGTGAGTTCGGTCAGGAGCGGACCCGGGATGTCGTGGCCGGGGGTGAGGGGCAGGGATTCGAGGATCACGCGGTGCAGGCTAATCGCCGGACCCGGCTGTGGACGGCTCCGCCCTCGCCGGGCCCCGCGAAGGGGCTGCCGCCCACCGGACCCGGCCGCCGCCCACCGGACCCGGCACCGTAGCCCGACGGGTTCGTCCTCGATGGCCGGACGGGCCGGGGGTGCCCGGGTCGTTCACGCGAAGAGCCCCCGGCCCGGCGATGCGGGTCAGGGGCTCTTCCGGCGCGCGGGGACGGATCAGACGCTGACGCCGAAGTCCTGGGCGATGCCCGCGAGACCCGACGCGTAGCCCTGGCCGACCGCGCGGAACTTCCACTCCGCGCCGTTGCGGTAGAGCTCGCCGAAGACCATCGCGGTCTCCGTCGCCGCGTCCTCGGAGAGGTCGTAGCGGGCGATCTCCGTGCCGCCGGCCTGGTTGACGATGCGGATGTAGGCGTTGCGGACCTGGCCGAAGTTCTGCGAGCGGGTCTCCGCGTCGTAGATGGAGACCGGGAAGACGATCTTGTCGACGTCGGCGGGGAGGCCCGCCAGGTTGACGTTGATCGCCTCGTCGTCGCCCGCGCCCTCGCCCGTGCGGTTGTCACCGGTGTGGACGATGGTCTGGTCCGGGGTCTGCTTGTTGTTGAAGAAGACGAAGTGGGCGTCCGAGTAGACCTTGCCCTGCTGGTTGACCGCGATGGCCGAGGCGTCGAGGTCGAAGTCGGTGCCCGTGGTGCTACGGACGTCCCAGCCGAGGCCCACGGTGACGGCGGTCAGGCCCGGAGCCTCCTTGGTGAGCGAGACGTTGCCACCCTTGGACAGGCTTACAGCCATTGTTGGGAGTCCCTTCCCTCGTTGCGTACGCGCGGTGTGCCCGTACGGTTGGGCTTCGTACGGCCACGAAGCTACAGCTACCCCTAAGAACGCCAAGAGGGGTGCCGAAGGTTCCGGCTGTCTTTACTTTCTTTACCTTCGCGTCGAGCGGGGCCCGCGCGAAAAGTGGGTGACGTGGACCGGACATCCGGGGGACCATGAACCCATGTCCGGTCCCTATGTCATCCGCGGCTCCGTCTCCCTGCCCGAGGCCGAGCTCATGTGGCGTTTCTCCCGGTCCGGCGGGCCGGGCGGACAGCACGTCAACACCACCGACTCGCAGGTCGAGCTGCGGTTCGACCTCGCGAAGACCGAGGCGCTGCCCCCGGTCTGGAAGGAGCGGGCGCTCGCCAAGCTGGCCGGGCGGCTCGTCGACGGCGTGATCAGCGTGCGCTCCTCGGAGCACCGTTCGCAGTGGCGCAACCGCGAGACCGCGGCCGTACGGCTCGCCTCCCTCCTCGCCGAGGCGACGGTGCCGCCCAAGCCGCGCCGGGCCACCCGTATCCCCCGGGGCATCAACGAGCGACGGCTGCGGGAGAAGAAGCAGCGCTCGGACACCAAGCGCGGGCGCTCCGGGCGCGACTGGGGATGAGCTCGCGCGCCGTGGACCGCCGCCCCGGCGGCCGCCGCGCGAAACGCCCGGCACCGTACGCGTATTGAGCGACGGGCCGAGTCGACCACTCGTGGCTACGCTCGGGGAATGGACGGAAATGAGGACAGAGCGCATCTGGAGTGGTGGGCCAACCGATCGAGCTGCCTGGCACGGATCCCCGTCCGGCTGGCCGCCGGGCCCGGCTCACGGGCGTGGGAAGCCGTCGTCTCGCCGCCGCTGGACAGGGGCGCGCGGGAGGACATGCAGTTCCTGATCGAGGCCAGCCCGTACTTCACCCTTCGCTTCGGCGACGATTCCGTGACCGAGGTCGAGGTGGAGCGGGCGGGAGACCCCGGCCGGCTGCGGCTGAGCGCCGTGCCGGAGGCCTGACGTCCCGTCCGGCGCCCGCGGTCCCGTCGGTCCACCGACGGAACGAAGGACCGCGGGCCCGGCGGGGCGAGGCGGCGGATGAGCGACAGCGAATTCCGAAGGGGAACCGCGAGAACCGCGAGAACCCTGAGAACGACGCCGGGACGGGCCGGAAAACGGGCCGGAACGCGGACGGGAACACGTCCCGGAACACCCCCCGGAATGCGAAAGCGAATCAATTCGAAGGCGCCGCGACGAGCCGCGTGACGAACGGCGCGACGACCCGCGCAAGGGGCCCGCGACGACTCGCGCGGAAGGATCGCGCGACGAACGGCGTAGGGGACGGCAACGAATTCCGCACCGGGCGATACGCATCGCGTCGCGGCCGTCCGCGGGCCGTCGCCCACCGCGTGCCCGGCCCGCCCGCGGAGGCCACGACGCCGCCCAGGAGGCCTGACCCGGGCTCAGCCGGGCGGACTCCGGCGGGATCGGGAATCCCGGCGGCCTGCTGACGACGGCCGCCGACCGGGTGCGGCGCCGTGTCCGGGGCGGTCCCCGACGATCTGTCAGGGCCCGGCACGGCGGCGGGAGGCCCGTGGAGGCGCTCCTCGCGGCCGGCGCCGGAGGGTGATCTCCGGCGGACCGTCAGCCCAATTGGCGGTAGCGCCCCTTGAAGTGCACCAGCGGCCCCCCGTCGGCGCTGGGCACCGACGCCGTCAGCACCCGCCCGACGACGAGGGTGTGGTCACCGGCGGTGACCCGCTGCTCGGTGCGGCACTCCAGGGTCGCCAGGGCGCCGCCCACCAGGGGCGCCCCGGCCGCCTCGCCGCGCGTGTACGGGATGTCCTCGAAGAGCAGACGGTCGCTGATGCGGCCCTTCATGGCGAAGCGGCCCGCGATGTGGCGCTGGCTCTCGGCGAGCACGGAGACGCCCCACAGGGGCTGCTCGTCGAGGAGGTCGTCCATGCGGGAGCCCTCGCGCAGGCTGACGAGCACCAGCGGCGGGTCCAGGGAGACGGACACGAACGCCGTCGCCGTCATGCCGACGTCCTCGCCGCCGGGGCCCTCCGGATCCAGCGCGGGCTCGTGCGCGGTCACCAGGACCACGCCCGCGGCCAGCCGGGACATGGCCGCGCGGAACTCGTCGTTGCTCACCCCCTCAGCATGCACGGAGGGAGCGGAGGGAACGGCAGGGGGAGTGTTCAGCACGCCGAAACGCTAGTCTCCGACCCGGGACGTCCACATCGGACCTCGGGCCGAGCCAGGTCCTAGGTCCCAGGACGGACACAACCGCTCACAGTGTCTGCACGGCATCTAAATATGTGTTCAGTTAACACACGGGGAAAATGCAGAAACCCCACTCAATTGTTCATCTTACGCTGTGACTTGAGTCACAGGTGCCATATTTTGTTGACCCTGTGTACCGAGTGGGCAGCGCGCTGTGATTCAGTGGCGGGGAAGCCATGCAGGAAGCTACCAACCAGTACGCGTAAGAGAACCCAGGTACAGGGAACCGGTACAGAGAACCAGGTACGCCGAAGACAACCCTGGAGTTGCTGCGAGGTCTCGAGGGGAGGGCGAATGGATACCGAGTCGGAGCCCTACGTCCGTCTTGCGACCCTGCGGCAGCTGCATCAGGTGATGGCGGACATGAACACCGCGCGGAGCCTCGCGGACACGCTGCAGACCGTCGCCGACGGCGTGGTCACGGGCCTCGGCTACGAGCTGGCGTGCGTCAATCTCGTACGCCCCGACGGCGACCTCGTGGCCGCCGCGCTCGCCGGCAACTCCGCCGCCGAGGCGCTCATCACCGGCCGGGTCGGCTCCCGCGCCTCCTGGGACCGCCGGCTCGCCATGGGCGAGGCCTGGGGCGATCTGCGTTTCATACCGCACACCGAGGGCTGGGTCCTCGACGACGACGACGTACCGCAGTGGTACACCGACGGCCCCGCGCCCCGCTTCGAGGACGAGTGGCACCCCTCCGACCGCCTCTTCGCGCCGATGTACACCCCCGGCGTCGGCGGCAACACGGGCGAACTGATCGGCGTCCTGTCGGTGGACCGGCCGCGCAACGGGCGGCAGCCCGGCGCCTGGGGCCGCGAAGCCCTGCAGATGTACGCCTTCCAGGCCGCGATAGCCATCAGCAACGCGCGTCTGCGGGCCAACATGCAGCGCGCCCTGGTCCGCCTGGAGCGCGAGCAGCAGGCCCTGCGCGCCAGCGAGGAGAGCTTCCGCCAGGCCTTCGAGTACGCGCCCTCGGGCATGGCCATCGCCGAGATGGGCGGCGACCAGCACGGCCGCATCCTGCGCACCAACGACGCCCTGTGCCGTCTGCTCGGCCGCCCCGCCTCCGCGATGCGCCGCTACTCGTTCTCCGACCTCGTGCACCCCGAGGACATCGGCACCCTGCTGCGCACCTCGGCCGAGGGCGGCCGCGCCGAGCTCAGGCTCGGGCGCCGCGACGGCACCTACGTGTGGGTCTCGCTGCGCAACTCCGTCGTCGCGGACGCCGCCGACGGCCCGCGCTTCCTGCTCACGCACGTCGAGGACATAGAGGAGCGCAAGCGCCGCGAGCTGCAGCTCGCCCACCGCGCCTCGCACGACTCGCTCACCGGCCTGCCGAACTCGGCGGAGCTGCGCTCCCGCCTCGGCGCCCGGCTGTGCCAGCGCCCGCAGGCCCTGCAGCCCGGCGCGGTCGAGTCGCTGGACGCCGCCTACGGTCACGGACCGTACGCGGAGCAGCCGGCCGAGCACGGCGCCTTCGACGGGCACGCCGCGGCGCACGGCTTCGACTTCCGGCCGGGCACGGCGGCGTACGACGCCTTCGACCACCATGTGCACACCGTCGCGCCCGAGGGTGAGACGGACGACGGGGCCAAGGGGCTCGCGGTGCTCTTCTGCGACCTGGACGGCTTCAAGTCGATCAACGACCGGTTCGGTCACAACGCGGGCGACGCCGTGCTCATCGAGGTCGCCCGGCGCCTGACCAACGGCGTCCGCGACGGCGACACGGTCGCCCGGCTCGGCGGTGACGAGTTCGTGGTGCTCGCCGACGGCCTCGGCCGGGCGGACGCCGCGGACCTCGCCGTACGGCTGCGGAACGCGATCATCCCGCCGATCCGGGTCGACGGCCGGGCGGTCCGGGTGGGCGCCAGCTTCGGCATCGGATGGGCACACTGCGGCATGACGGCGGACGAGGTCTTGAAATCCGCTGACGAACGGATGTACGTGGAGAAACGTTCTCGTCCCAAACAGCATCGGCGTGCCGGATAAGTCACAGGTCAGTGGGTTGATGCGGTGAAGGCCACCCGTTTGGCCCCCTGGGAGCGGGTAGGCTCGCCCTTCACGTGCTTCATTTCGTGGACCGCATCTGTACCGCACCTGTTGAGGAGTACCTAGGGATGACGCCCGGCAGCAACGGCGCGAGCACGCCCGAGGACGACGACCCGTTCGGCTACCTGTACGCCGACGGTCAGGCCAACGGCGCCACCCCGCCCAGCGGAGGCGGCGGCTACGGCTACCCGGGCTCGGTCAACCGGGTGCGAGCGGTCGGCGAACGCCAGTACGGACAGCAGCAGAACGGTTACGGCCAGCAGCAGGCCGCCGCGCCCACCGCGCCCTACGGCCAGGCTCCGCAGCAGGGTGCGTACGGTCAGCCGGCCGCCTACGGCCAGCCCACCCAGCAGCAGCCCGGCTACGGCCGTCCGAACGCGCACCACTCGGCGCCCGAGACGGCCCCCGGCGGTGCGCCCGCCTCCCGGCAGTCGGCCGGCGGCGGCCGCGGTCGCGGCCCCAACACCAAGGGCCTCCTGATCGGCGCGATCGCCGTCGTCGCGGCCGTCGTCATCGGCATCGGCATCGCGATGATGGGCGGCGACTCGAACGACGGCAAGAGCGACGACGCGGCGGGCTCGTCCCCGCAGGCCTCGCAGAGCGCCTCGGCGAGCGCGTCGGCCAGTGAGCCGGGCGGTTCCGAGGCGGAGCTGCCGAAGATCGACGCGAAGGCGCTGAACCTGGGCGCCGGTGTCTCCACGGCGTCGGACGTCCCGGGCGCCAAGTCCGACGGCGGCACCTATGTCAGCGGCCTCAACGCACCCGGGGCGCAGGTCACCTGGACCGTGAACGGCATCCCCGAGAACGGCGACTACACCCTCTTCGCGCGCTACAGCACGGCCGGCGCCGACGCGAAGATGACGCTCACGATCAACGGGAAGGTGTTCGGCAGCAAGCTGAACATGACCAACTTCACGGGCGCGGCCGACGGTGACTTCGCGAAGGGCTGGACGAAGACCTACGCGTATCCCACCCTCACCAAGGGCACCAACACGATCTCCATCTCCTGCGGGGACGGCGACAGTTGCAACGTCCTGCTCGACCAGCTCTCGCTGAAAAAGGGTCAGGTCAAGAACTAGGTCGTGTCCGCAGAGTCTCGTCCGCCCGGACCGGGCGGCGGGACGCGGACCGGCCCCCTGTGCGGCCGCTGCCGCGTGACGGCGCTCACGCGGCCGTCGCGTCCTCCGTCACCGCGATCCGGTCCGCCAGTGCCTCGTACGCCTGACGGTCGAACTCGCCCGCCACCGGGGCGAGTACGGTCGCCGCGGACAGGGCGACGGCCCGCGCCAGGCGTTCCGGCCAGGGCAGGTTCTCCACCAGGCCCGACAGCAGGCCCGCGACCGCCGAGTCGCCCGCGCCCGTCGGATTGCCGCGCATCTGGCCGGGCGGGGCGGCCCGCCACAGGCCCTCCGGGGTGCGGGCGAGCAGACCGCGTGCGCCCAGGGAGGCCACCACGGCGTGCGCGCCGCGCCTGCGGGCGTCCCGGGTGGCCAGCAACGGCTCGTGGGAGCCGGTGAGTTCGGCCAGCTCGTCGGCGTTCGGCTTGACGATGTCGGGGCGGGCGGCGACCCCCCGGCGCAGCGGCTCGCCGCTGGTGTCGAGCAGGACGGGGACGGCCGCCGCGCGGGCCGCGCGAACCAGCCCCGCGTACGCGCCCACCGGCACCCCCGGTGGCAGGCTGCCGCAGAGGGCCACCGCCGAGGCGGAGCGCAGCAGATGCCCGTACGTCTCCTGGAAGGCCGCCCACTCCGCGGGGGTTACCTCCGGGCCGGGTTCGTTGAGCTGCGTGGTGTCGCCCGAGGCCGTGTCGACCACGGCTATCGTGCGGCGCGTCGGGCCGGACACCGGGACCAGCGCGTCCACCAGGCCCGCGCAGCCGGTGAGTTGCTCCCGGAGGGAGCGGCCGGTGACCCCGCCCGAGAAGCCCGTGACCGTCACCCGGTGGCCGAGCGCGGCGAGCACCCGGGCCACGTTCAGCCCCTTGCCGCCCGGGCGTTCGGTCACCTCGCTCACCCGGTGCGAGGAGTGCGGCCGCAGGGCCCGTACGCGGTAGGTGATGTCGACCGCGGTGTTCAGTGTGACCGTGAGGATCACCTGCGCCGACCTCCCCCGATGTGCTTGCCGACAGTTCCGGAGGCACGATCATGCCAAACGCGACGGCGGTCGGCCCAGTCCCCCGGGCCGACCGCCGCGTGACAACAAAGGGATGTATCAGCCCAGTTGGGGATCGACCACCCATTCGCCCCGGCGCATCACGCCCTTGAGGGCGAACTCCGCGTCGAGGACCACCAGGTCGGCGTCCTTGCCCGGCTCCAGCGAGCCCACCCGGTCGTACGCGCCGAGCAGCCTGGCCGGGTTGGCGGAGAGGGCCGCGACGACGTCCTCGACGGGCAGCCGGTCGACGGTGACCGCCCGCTGGAAGGCGCGGTCCAGGGTGAGCGTGGAGCCCGCGATCGAGCCGCCCTCCACCAGGCGCGCGACCCCCTCGCTGACCTCGACCTCCAGCGGGCCGAGCAGATAGCGGCCGTCGCCGAAGCCCGCCGCGTCCATGGCGTCGGTGATGAACGCCACCCGGTCCGCGCCCGCGTGATGGAACGCCAGCTGGAGGGCGGCCGGGTGGAGATGGGTCCCGTCGTTGATCAGCTCGACGGTGATCCGCTCGTCCTCCAGGAGGGCGGTGATGGGCCCCGGGGTGCGGTGGCCGAGCGGGGGCATCGCGTTGAACAGGTGCGTGGCCACGGTCGCGCCCGCGTCGATGGCCTCCACCGTCTGCTCGTACGTCGCGTCGGTGTGCCCGATGGCCGCGATCACCCCGTGCTCTGCCAGCAGGCGCACGGAGTCGAGACCGCCCGGCAGTTCGGTGGCGAGGGTGACCATCCGGGCCCGGCCGCGCGCGGCGTCGATCAGCTTGCGGACCTCGGCCGGGTCCGGGTCGCGCAGCAGCTCCTCGGAGTGCGCGCCCTTGCGGCACGGCGAGATGAACGGGCCCTCGAAGTGGATGCCCGCGATGTCGCCCTGCTCGGCCAGCTCGGAGAGCAGTCCGGCGCGCTGCGCCAGTCCGTCCATGTCGCCGGTCACGGTCGAGGCGACGACCGTGGTGGTGCCGTGCAGCCGGTGCGTGTGCACGCCCCGCAGGACCTCCTCCACGGTGCCGGAGGTGAAGGAGGCGCCGCCGCCGCCGTGGTTGTGCAGGTCGACGAAGCCGGGGACGAGCCAGTGGCCCGACAGATCGGTGACCGGGGTGTCCTCGCCGGCGCTCCCGGCGATGCGCGTGCCGTCGACGATCACGCGTCCGCCGTCCACGACTCCGGTGGGCAGGACCACCCTGGCACCGGAGAGAACCTTGCTAGGGGCCATCAGGTGGTTACCTCCGAGCGGTCGGTGAGGGGAGTTTCGAGCAGGTCCCAGGCGAGCAGGCCCGCGCCCAGGCAGCCGGCCGTGTCCCCGAGGGCCGCGGGGACGAGCGACGGCAGCTTCTGGAAGGTGACGCGCCGTTCCACGGCGGCCCGCAGGGGCGTGAACAGGGTGTCCCCGGCCTCGGCGAGCCCGCCGCCGATGATCAGGGTGCGCGGGTCGAGCAGGGTGAGCGCGGTGACGAGTCCGTCGGCGAGCGCGTCGACGGCGTCCTGCCAGACCCGTACGGCCCGCGGGTCCCCCGACTCCACGGCCTTCGCGCAGTCCGCCGCGTCGGCGTCGGGTGATCCGGAGGCCTCCGCCCAGGCCTGGCTCACGGCCGCCGCGGACGCGTACCGCTCCAGGCAGCCGTGCTGTCCGCAGGGGCACGGGGTGCCCTGGGGGCGTACGACGATGTGGCCGATCTCGCCGGCGAAGCCGTGCGCGCCCGCCTCGACCGTGCCGCCGATGCCGATGGCGCCCGCGATGCCGGTGCCGAGCGGGACGAACAGGAAACGGTCGGCCCCCCGTCCGGCGCCGATCCGGCCCTCCGCGAGGCCGCCGGTGCGCACGTCGTGTCCGAGGGCCACCGGCACCCCGCCCAGCCGCTCGCCGAGCAGCCGGCGCAGCGGTACGTCGCGCCAGCCGAGGTTCGCCGAGTAGACGGCGGTGCCGCTGTCCGCGTCGACGATGCCGGGGACGGCGACCCCGGCGGCCGTCGCGGGGGTCCCGAAGTGCCGCTCGCCGTGGGCGCGCAGCTCGGCCGCGAAGTCGAGGATCGCGTCGACCACGGCGTCCGGGCCGCGTTCCCGGCCGGTGGCGCGGCGGGCCTGGTGGAGCAGCTCGCCCGCCGGCCCGACCAGGGCGGCCTTCATCCCGGTGCCGCCCACATCGAGGGCGATGACATGTCTCACGGGGACAGTCTCGCCCCTTACCCCAGGAGAGGTCTAGTCCACTCACGTGGTGTAGACCTTGTATCCGCATTCCGAGACGGATGCAATGGACGCAGAAGCAAAGACGGCAACACGGCGCAGGGGCGGGAGACGACAGGGTGCAGCGACGGAGGACAGGACTGGTCGCGGCGGTGTCCGCGCTGGGTATGACAGCGACCCTCGCGGGCTGCGGCAGCTCGGACGGGTCCGGGGACGTGACCCTCGAACTCGTGGCCGCCGACTACGGCGACTCCACGGCCAACACCTCCCAGAAGTACTGGGACACGCTGGTCAAGGGGTACGAGAAGGCTCACCCGGGGGTGCGTGTCGACGTCACCGTCTACCCCTGGACCGACGTCGACCGCAAGGTCCGCGAGCGGGTGGCGGCGGGCAGGGCGCCCGACATGGCCCAGATCGGCGCGTACGCCGACTACGCCGCCAGGGACCAGCTCTACAGCGCCGATCAGGTGCTCTCCATACCGGTCCAGGCCGACTTCGTCTCCCAGCTCACCGAGGCGGGGCAGATGAACCGGGTGCAGTACGGGATGCCGTTCGCGGCCTCCACCCGGCTGCTGTTCTTCAACAAGAAGCTCTTCGCCGACGCCGGCCTCACCCCGCCGCAGAGCTGGAGCGAGCTCGCGGCCGACGCGAGCGTCCTCAAGTCGCGGGGCGTGAAGTTCCCGTACGCGCTGCCGCTGGGCCCGGAGGAGGCGCAGGCGGAGACCATGCAGTGGCTGCTGAGCGGCGGCGACGGTTACACGGACGACGTCGGCACGTACCACCTCGACTCGACGGAGAACGTCGACACCCTCAGCTGGCTCAAGAACGAACTGGTCGGCAAGGGACTCACCGGACCCGTCGCACCTGCCAAGCTCAACCGTGGAGACGCTTTCGCGGCGTTCGCCCGGGGCGAGGTCGGGATGCTCAACGGGCACCCCACGCTGATGAAGGCGGCGGCCGACAAGGGCGTGAAGTTCGGCATGGTGCCGATGCCGGGTGTCGACGGCCGGGCGAAGGCGACGATGGGTGTCGCCGACTGGATGATGGCGTTCAAGCACAACGGGCACCGGGAGCAGATCGGCTCGTTCCTGGACTACGTCTACAGCGAGAAGAACGTGCTCGCGTTCTCCCACGAGTACGACCTGCTGCCGGTGACGACGTCCGCGTCCCAGGCGATGAGCGCGGACGCGCACGACAAGGATCTCGCCCCGTTCCTCGACGAGCTGCCCTCCTCGCGGCTCTACCCGGTCGGCAAGACCTCCTGGGCATCCGTCAGCGCGGACATCAAGCAGGACATCGGCAAGGCGGTCGCCCCGGGGGGCAGCCCGGCCGGAGTGCTGGGCGAGCTGCAGCGGACGGCGACGATCAGGGACAGCCGGGACTGATGGGCCGGGGCCCGGTCCCGGCCGGATTGGCGGGGACCGGGCCGACGGGCCGACGGTCGGGCGGGTGTCGGTGGCGGGGGCTACCGTGCTTCTCATGACGGCCATGGAGGAGCTCGGGACGCGGGAGCGGGCGGTTCTCGCCATGGAGCGGCGGGGGTTCGCCGGGCCCGGGGCGAAGGAGCGGGCGATACGGGAGCAGCTGGGGCTGGCGCCGGTGCGTTATTACCAGCTTCTCAACGCGCTGCTCGACGATCCGCGGGCGCTGGCGCACGATCCGGTCACGGTGAACCGGTTGCGGCGGGTCCGGGAGGCCCGCCGCGACGACCGCTGACCCGGCGGAGGCGGAAGGCCGGTGGGGGGTCGGCCGCGCCGATAGGGTCGGCGCATGGGCAGTCATGCGGAATCCCCGGAACACCCCGAGACCACGGACACCGTCCCCACGCCGGCGACCCCCACGGGAAGGGACGGACTGCGGGCCATCCTCACGCACCCCGCCCGAACCGTGATCGCGCTCGACTTCGACGGAACCCTCGCCCCCATCGTCCCCGACCCGGAACAGGCCCGGGCCCACCCCGGCGCGGTCCCCGCCCTCGCGGCCCTCGCCCCGAAGGTCGCCTCCGTCGCGGTCGTCACGGGCCGGCCCGCCGGGGTCGCGGTGCGCCACGGCGGCTTCGCGGGGGTGCCGGGACTGGACCACCTCGTCGTCCTCGGCCACTACGGCGCCGAGCGCTGGGACGCCCGCACCGGCACCGTCAGCGCCCCCGCCCCCCATCCGGGCGTGGCCGCCGTCCGCGCCGAACTGCCGGGGGTCCTCGACCGGGCCGGCGCCTGGCACGGCACCTGGGTCGAGGAGAAGGGCCGCGCGGTCGCCGTCCACACCCGCCGCGCCGCGGACCCGCAGGCCGCCTTCGAGTCCCTGCGTGAACCCCTCGCCGACCTCGCCACCCGGCACGGCCTGATCGTCGAACCGGGCCGGATGGTCCTGGAACTGCGTCCGCCGGGCATGGACAAGGGCGTCGCCCTCCTGGAGTACGTCCGCGAGGTCGGCGCCGAGGCCGTCCTCTACGCGGGCGACGACCTCGGCGACCTGCCCGCCTTCGCCGCCGTCGACAAACTCCGCTCGGACGGCGTCCCGGGACTGCTGGTGTGCAGCGGCAGTTCGGAGGTCGCGGAACTCGCCGAACGCGCCGACCTGGTGGTCGACGGCCCCGCCGGAGTCGTCGGGCTGCTGAGGTCCCTGGCCGAGCGCCTGGACCGGTAGTCCCGGCCCGCCGCACCCCGGTCCGCCGCACCCCGAAGCGAGTCCGCGGCCCGGGATGCGGCGGCTCCGGCGGTCTCAGTCCTCCAGCGCGCGCAACTGCTCCAGGAACCACTGCGCCGGGGGCAGGGCCGTCGCCGCCGCGGCGAGCCGCTTCGTGCGCTCGGCCCGTTCACCGGCCGGCAGGGACAGCGCCTCGTGCAGGGCCCGCGCCGTGCCGACCACGTCGTACGGGTTGACCGGGACCGCGTCCTCGCCCAGTTCCTCGTACGCCCCGGCCTCCCGGGACAGCACCAGCACGCACCCCTCGTCGGAGACGACGGGCACCTCCTTGGCGACGAGGTTCATGCCGTCCCGGATGGGGTTGACGAGGGCCACGTCGGCGAGCCGGTAGGCGGCCAGCGAGCGGGCGAAGTCGTCCTTGACGTGAAGCACCACCGGGGTCCAGCCCGGCGTCCCGTACTCGGAGTTGATCTCCTCCGCCAGGGTCTGCACGGCGGCCGTGTAGTCCCGGTAGACCGCCAGGTCTTGGCGGGAGGGGTAGGCGAAGGCCACGTGGACCACCCGCTCCCGCCACTCGGGCCGGTCCGCCAGGAGCTGCCGGTACGCCAGCAGTCCCCGCACGATGTTCTTCGACAGCTCGGTGCGGTCCACCCGTACGATCGCCCGGCGGGCGCGGCCGTCGGGGCCCTCGCCGATCTGTGCGCGCAGCGCGGCCATCCGCTCGGCGACGTCCGGCTCGTGGGAGCGTCCGCGCAGGAAGTCCGCGTCCGCGCCGAGCCCGTGCACACCGACCCGGGTGTCGCCGAGTCCGCCGACGAGCGCCTCGCAGCAGGCGGTGAACGCGTCCGCCCAGCGGCGCGTCAGGAAGCCCAGCCGGTCCGCGCCGAGCATGCCGCGCAGCACCTGCCCGGCGATGTCGTCGGGCAGCATCCGGAAGTAGTCGACCGGCGCCCACGGGGTGTGCGAGAAGTGGCCGATGCGCAGGTCGGGCCGGAGTTCCCGGAGCATGCCCGGGACCAGGGTCAGGTGGTAGTCCTGCACGATCACCACGGCGCCCTCGGCCGCCTCGTCCGCCAGGGCCCGGGCGAACGCGCCGTTGTAGGCCTCGTACGATGCCCACTGACGGCGGAACTCCTGGTCGAAGACCGGCTCCAGCGGCGTCTGGTACAGCATGTGGTGGACGAACCACAGGACGGAGTTCGCGATGCCGTTGTACGCGTCGGCGTGCACCGCGGCGTCGACGTCCAGCATCCGCACGCCGTCCTCGCCCACCCCGCGCCGGACCGCCTCGCGGTCACCCTCGCCGAGCGCCGAGCACACCCACAGCGCGCCCGCGTCCGGCCCGATCGCGGAGAGCCCCGACACCAGCCCGCCCCCGCCGCGCCTGGCCTGGAGCGAGCCGTCCTCGCCCACCTCGTAGGAGACCGGTCCGCGGTTGGACGCGACGAGGATCCGGTGGGTGCCGTGCGGTGAAGCCGTTGAAGCCATGCCTCGAAACCTAGCCCGGCACCGAAACGCTCAAACGTTCCCGTCGGCCGTATGCGACGAAGGACACGCGCCGGCGGGCGGTGGGACCCGTCGGGCCTCCCACCGCCCCCTCACCAGGGGCGCGGTTCACGCGGCCCTGCGTTCCACGTACTCGGAGATTTCGGCCATCGGGGGGCGTTCCTCCGTGTCCACCGAGTACGTGCGCGGCTCGAAACCGTCCTCGCCCCGCTCGAACTGGGTGAGGGACGGCCGGACGAGATGACCACGGGCCAGCCGGAGCTGCGCCGTGCGGTAGATCGCGGCGGACATCCGGCCCAGCGCCTGCCCGTCCTGGTGCCGGTGGATGCGCTGGCCCACGTCGACCTGGGCCAGCGCGTCGAGACCCACCAGGTGCAGGGCGTCGACGAGCATGCCCAGTTCCACGCCGTACCCGACGGGGAAGGGCAGCCGCTCCAGCAGCGAGCGGCGGGCCGCGTACTCACCGCCGAGCGGCTGGACGAAGCCGGCCAGCTGCGGCCAGTGCATGTTCAGCAGCGGTCGGGCCATGAGCTCCGTGACCCGGCCGCCCTGGCCCGCGGCGCCGGCCAGCGGACGGTCGTACATCCCCTTGACGAGGTGCACGCCAGGATCGGTGAGCAGCGGGCCCACGATCCCGGAGACGAAGTCCGACGAGAACTCCCTCAGGTCCGCGTCGATGAAACAGACGATGTCCCCGCTCGTCACGAGGAGCGACCGCCACAGGACCTCGCCCTTGCCGGGTACGGCCGGGATGCGGGGCAGGATCTCGTCCCGGTGCACGACGCGCGCGCCCGCCGCGGCGGCCACCGCCGAGGTGCGGTCGGTCGAGCCCGAGTCGACGACGACGATCTCGTCGACGAGGGGCACCCGGCGCATCAGGTCCGCACGGATGGCGGCGACGATCTCGCCGACCGTCTCCTCCTCGTTCAGCGCGGGCAGCACGACGCTCACCGTGGAGCCCGAGGCACGTTTGGCGGACATGATCCGGTGGAGCGGGCGATCGGCCACGGACCAGGAGCGTGTGCCCAGCCAGCGCTCGACTTCCTTCAGCACGGTCTGCGGCTCCTCACTGTCTGATCACCCGGTCTCTCACGGTGTGATCCATCTCGCGGTTCGGACGACTATCTCAACTGTCCTGGCCTTCGGTTACAGTCTTGAACAACGCGGATGACCATCGCATGTCGTAGATCGTCCCGGACTGAAGACCAACAACCGAATACCGCTCATCCAGAGGGGCAGAGGGAAACGGCCCGATGAAGCCCCGGCAACCCTCCAGCCGGTCTCGTACCGATCATCACCGATCGCGTCGCGGGGCTCCCGGCTCGGGAAGGTGCCAAATCCGTCTCACGGCGAAGTGCGTCGTGAGGAAGATGAGGAGAAAGGGCCTCGCCTCCATGGCTGCGCAGACTGTCGCAAGCACTCCGGACACCGCGAACTCCACCGCCCCGGCCGCTTCCACCGGATCCGCCGGAACCGTCGATCTCGGTCCCGCCACGGCGCTCTCCTGCCGCGAATGCGGCCACCGGGTACCGCTCGGCCCGGTCTTCGCCTGCGAGGAGTGTTTCGGACCGCTCGAGATCGCCTACGACTTCTCGGCCTACGACACCGAAGAACTCCGGGCGCGCATCGAGTCCGGCCCCGCCAGCATCTGGCGCTACGCGCCGCTGCTCCCCGTTCCGGCCGACGTCGCCGACAAGCCGAACATCAACCCGGGCTGGACCAGGCTCGTCAAGGCAGACAACCTCGCCCGCGAGCTGGGGGTCGACCCCGGCCGGCTCTTCGTCAAGGACGACTCCGGCAACCCGACGCACTCCTTCAAGGACCGCGTCGTCGCGCAGGCCATCGAGGCCGCCCGCGCCTTCGGCTTCACCACCCTCTCCTGCTCCTCGACCGGCAACCTGGCCGGCGCGGTGGGTGCCGCCGCCGCCCGCGCCGGCTTCCGCTCCTGCGTGTTCATCCCGCACGACCTGGAGCAGGGCAAGGTCGTCATGGCCGCGGTCTACGGCGGCGAGCTCGTCGGCATCGAGGGCAACTACGACGACGTGAACCGCTTCTGCTCCGAGCTGATCGGCGACCCGGCCGGTGAGGGCTGGGGCTTCGTCAACGTCAACCTGCGCCCGTACTACGCGGAGGGCTCCAAGACCCTCGCGTACGAGATCTGCGAACAGCTCGGCTGGCGGCTCCCCGACCAGCTCGTCGTGCCGATCGCCTCCGGCTCCCAGCTGACGAAGGTCGACAAGGGGCTGCAGGAGCTGATCAGGCTCGGGCTCGTCGAGGACCGGCCCTACAAGATCTTCGGCGCGCAGGCCGAGGGCTGTTCGCCGGTGTCCGTCGCCTACAAGGCCGGCCACGACGTCGTACGGCCGCAGAAGCCGGACACCATCGCCAAGTCGCTCGCCATCGGCAACCCGGCGGACGGCCCGTACGTGCTGGACATCGCGCGCCGGACGGGCGGGGCCGTGGAGGACGTGAACGACGAGCAGGTGGTCGACGCGATCAAGCTGCTGGCCCGCACCGAGGGGATCTTCGCCGAGACCGCCGGCGGTGTGACGGTCGGCGTGACCAGGAAGCTCATCGAGAACGGGCTGCTCGACCCGACGCTCACCACGGTCGTGCTGAACACCGGCGACGGCCTGAAGACGCTGGACGCGGTGGCGGGCACGGGACTGACCGCGACCATCCGGCCGAGCCTGGACTCCTTCCGCGAGGCCGGTCTCGCGTAGCCGTCCGGCCGGGGAGGCCGCTCTCCGGCCACGGGCCCCCGGGAGGCCGGCCGCGCGGTTCCGCGCGCCCCTGCCGGGGTGCTCTCCAGTCGTACGCCACCATCCGACCGGGAGGTCACCGCATGAGCGTCAACGTCCGCATCCCCACCATCCTGCGCACCTACACCGGCGGCCGGTCCGAGGTGACCGCCGAGGGCGGCACCCTCGGCGAGGTGATCTCCGACCTGGAGAAGAACCACACGGGCATCGCCGCGCGCGTGCTGGACGACGAGGGCAGGCTGCGCCGGTTCGTCAACGTGTACGTGAACGACGACGACGTCCGTTTCGAACAGGGCCTGGAGACGGCGACGCCGGACGGCGCGGGCGTCTCGATCATCCCGGCCGTCGCCGGAGGCTGACGCCGGTTACCCACGGTGAGATCATTACCGTGGGTAATGCCAATCACCGAGAGTTCATCGAATTGCCCCCTCCGTGAGAGAAGCGGAGGGGGCAATTCTGTAGGGTTGAGCGCGGTACGATTGGGGAACCCGCCGCGTTTTCCATGCCGGGTGCATATGAGTTCACGTCCGGCCTGCGGTAAGAAGTAGCCAAAGTGACCGGCGTTTTTGAGCCTTATGTGGCGTTTATGGGGCCCGAGTTGCCCTGAATCTTCGCTGATCCTCCCTATATTCCCGATCGGCCGTGCCCAGAATTCTCGTCCGATTGACCTGTTGCAGACGGCAGTTGGACAGATACATTCAGCCGCGGTCGACGCGTTCCGGCGCACACCCCCAACCGTTGGGGGGTGGAGGTCTGACCCGGGTCCGCGAAGTGCGGTCCTGTGCAAGGGCCAGTAATAGGGGAGTTAGGCATGGCTCAGGGCACCGTCAAGTGGTTCAACGCGGAGAAGGGGTACGGCTTCATCGCGGTCGACGGTGGTGCGGATGTTTTCGTCCACTACAGCGCGATTCAGATGGACGGCTACCGCACCCTGGAAGAGGGTCAGCGGGTCGATTTCGAGATCTCGCAGGGCCAGAAGGGGCCGCAGGCGGACATGGTCCGGCTCGCGACCGGCTGAAGCACGCGCCGACTGACTGTTCGACGTGACGAAGGGCTCGTATCCCCCTGGGGTGCGAGCCCTTCGGTATGTCCGCGAGTCCGCGCCCTCGGCGGGCCGGTGTGTCCGGATGCCCGTGCCCCGGTGCGTGCGCGTGCCCCCGCGAGGCCTCCGGCCCTCACCGGCGGGGCCCTCCGGGAGGCCGCCGTGCCGCCCGTGTTCACCTGGGGATCCTCCCGAGTCGCTTGCACTCGGCAGGGGCGAGTGCTAATCATTGCGTTAGCACTCTGAAGGTGAGAGTGATAACGAAGGACCGGGTCGGTGAGGCCCGCAGGCCAGGTGGTGCAAGGAACCACCGGGGCAGGCAGGCCGTCCGTCGCGGGCGCCAGCGCGGTCCGGAGCAATCCACCCCAGTCCGGGAGGACCACTTCACATGGCCAAGATCATCGCGTTCGACGAGGAGGCACGGCGCGGTCTCGAGCGCGGGATGAACCAGCTCGCCGACGCCGTCAAGGTCACCCTTGGCCCCAAGGGCCGCAACGTCGTCCTCGAGAAGAAGTGGGGCGCCCCCACGATCACCAACGATGGTGTCTCCATCGCCAAGGAGATCGAGCTCGAGGACCCGTACGAGAAGATCGGCGCCGAGCTGGTCAAGGAAGTCGCCAAGAAGACGGACGACGTCGCCGGCGACGGAACGACCACCGCGACCGTGCTCGCCCAGGCGCTCGTCCGCGAGGGCCTGCGCAACGTGGCCGCCGGCGCCAACCCGATGGCCCTCAAGCGCGGCATCGAGAAGGCCGTCGAGGCCGTCTCCGGCGCCCTGCTCGAGCAGGCCAAGGATGTCGAGACCAAGGAGCAGATCGCTTCCACGGCCTCCATCTCCGCCGCCGACACCCAGATCGGCGAGCTCATCGCCGAGGCGATGGACAAGGTCGGCAAGGAAGGCGTCATCACCGTCGAGGAGTCCCAGACCTTCGGTCTGGAGCTGGAGCTCACCGAGGGTATGCGCTTCGACAAGGGCTACATCTCGGCGTACTTCGCCACCGACATGGAGCGGATGGAGGCGTCGCTCGACGACCCGTACATCCTCATCGCCAACTCCAAGATCGGCAACGTCAAGGACCTGCTCCCGCTCCTGGAGAAGGTCATGCAGTCGGGCAAGCCGCTGCTGATCATCGCCGAGGACGTCGAGGGCGAGGCCCTGTCGACCCTGGTCGTCAACAAGATCCGTGGCACCTTCAAGTCCGTCGCCGTCAAGGCCCCGGGCTTCGGTGACCGCCGCAAGGCCATGCTCGGCGACATCGCCATCCTCACGGGCGGCGAGGTCATCTCCGAGGAGGTCGGCCTCAAGCTGGAGAACGCGGGTCTGGACCTGCTGGGCCGCGCCCGCAAGGTCGTCATCACCAAGGACGAGACCACGATCGTCGACGGCTCCGGCTCCGCCGACCAGGTCGCCGGCCGTGTGAACCAGATCCGTGCCGAGATCGAGAACTCGGACTCGGACTACGACCGCGAGAAGCTCCAGGAGCGTCTGGCGAAGCTGGCCGGCGGCGTGGCCGTCATCAAGGCCGGTGCCGCCACCGAGGTCGAGCTCAAGGAGCGCAAGCACCGCATCGAGGACGCCGTCCGCAACGCGAAGGCGGCCGTCGAGGAGGGCATCGTCGCCGGTGGTGGCGTGGCCCTGCTCCAGGCCTCCTCGGTCTTCGAGAAGCTCGAGCTCACGGGTGACGAGGCGACCGGCGCCAACGCCGTGAAGCTCGCCCTGGAGGCCCCGCTCAAGCAGATCGCCGTCAACGGTGGTCTCGAGGGTGGCGTCATCGTCGAGAAGGTGCGCAACCTTCCCGTCGGCCACGGCCTGAACGCCGCGACCGGTGAGTACGTCGACATGATCGCCGAAGGCATCATCGACCCGGCGAAGGTCACGCGTTCCGCGCTGCAGAACGCCGCCTCCATCGCCGCGCTGTTCCTCACCACCGAGGCCGTCATCGCCGACAAGCCGGAGAAGGCCGCCGCGGCCGCTCCGGGCGGCATGCCGGGCGGTGACATGGACTTCTGATCCGCCTCCGGCTGATCACTGTCCTGACGTTCCGAGGGCGGTACCCCCTTCTTCCAGGGGGTGCCGCCCTCGGGCGTGTCCGGGGTCACAGAACACCCCGGAGGGCGCCGGAATGTCGCGCCGGACCGGGCGGTTGAGGGGACGGGTGGTCGATGCGCATGCACATACCGTGCGGAATGCCCGTCAACAGGCCACCGACGACCGAACGACCTCTCCGAGGAGCCCCCTACGTGACTGCCAACGCCGCCTCCCGCGCCGCAGAGATCCTGTCCCGCCCCGTCTCCCTGAACGGTCTGACCGTCCCGAACCGGATCGTGATGGCACCGATGACCCGGCAGTTCTCGCCGGGCGGTGTTCCGGGCGAGGACGTCGTCGGGTACTACGCCCGCCGCGCCGCCGCGGGTGTCGGCCTCATCGTCACCGAGGGCACGTACGTCGGCCACGATTCCGCCGGGCAGAGCGACCGGGTGCCGCGCTTCCACGGCGAGGAGCAGCTCGCGGGCTGGACGAAGGTCGCGGACGCGGTGCACGCGGCGGGCGGCACGATCGTGCCGCAGCTGTGGCACATCGGCATGGTGCGCGAGGCCGGCCAGCCCCCGTACGCCGACGCCCCGGCGGTCGGCCCGTCCGGTCTGACCACCGAGGGCGCCGAGGTCACCGGCAGGGCCATGACCCAGCAGGACCTGGACGACGTCATCGAGGCCTTCGCGAAGGCCGCGGCCGACGCGGAGCGCATCGGCTTCGACGGTGTCGAGCTGCACGGCGCCCACGGCTATCTGCTCGACCAGTTCCTGTGGTCCGGCACCAACCGCCGTACCGACGCGTACGGCGGCGACCCGGTGGCCCGGGCCAGGTTCTCGGCGGAGATCACGGCCGCGGTCCGCGCCGCGGTCTCGCCGGACTTCCCGGTCCTCTTCCGCTACTCGCAGTGGAAGCAGCAGGCGTACGACGCCCGGCTCGCGGAGACCCCGGAGGAGCTGGAGGCGATCCTGGCCCCGCTGGCCGAGGCCGGTGTGGACGTCTTCCACGCCTCCACCCGCCGCTACTGGCTCCCGGAGTTCGACGGCTCCGACCTGAACCTCGCGGGCTGGACGAAGAAGCTGACGGGCAAGCCGGCCATCAGCGTCGGATCGGTCGGCCTGGACGGCGAGTTCCTGAAGGCCTTCCAGGGCGAGGGTTCCTCCGTCCGGGGCATCGACGACCTCCTCGACCGCCTGGAGCGCGACGAGTTCGACCTCGTCGCCGTCGGCCGCGCGCTGCTCCAGGACCCCGAGTGGGCGGCGAAGGTCCTCGCGGGCCGCTTCGACGAGCTGAAGCCGTACGACGCGGCGGCCCTGCGCACGCTCAGCTGACCTCCGGGCCCGACGCCCGGCCGCCCGCCCGACCCGGGGCCCGGCTCTTGGTCCGCGGCTCCGGGTCCGCCCACAGGATTCGCCCACGGGGCGCCCGCCCGCGGGCTCTCCCGGTCCCCGTACCGCCCGGTCCGGTCCCGCCTTCGGGTGAGGGCCGGCCGGCGGCGGGGAGCAGGCCGCGGATCCGCCGGACGGCCGGGCCGGGGCCGACGCGTGCCGGGCCCGCGCCTTTCGCGGGCCGGAACCGGCCGCCTTTCAGGGGCCGGGCCGGGGCAGGCGGGTGGGTGGAGCGGCGTGGCCGGCGACGGTTCGCGCGCGGTTTCGTACCGTGGGCGGGGTCGATGCGCCGAGCCGTCAGTGAGGGGTCACCCATGACGACAGCCGAGTCCTCCGAGCGGGCCGCCGGGTTGGCCGGGCCCGTGGTGCGTACCGCGAGCGGCGCCGTGCGCGGCCGCCGCGAGGACGGCCTGACCGTCTTCCGCGGCATCCCGTTCGCGCGGCCCCCCGTCGGTGCGGCGCGGTTCGCCGCACCGCGTCCGCCACGGGCCTGGGACGGCACCCGGGAGGCGTACTCCTTCGGCCCGCCGCCCCCGCAGGAGACACCGGGCCCGGACCGCACCGGTGTGCCGGCCGGCCCGGCGGGCGACGACTGGCTGACCGTGAACGTCTGGACCCCCGACCCCGACCCGGCCGCGCGCCGCCCGGTGATGGTGTGGATCTACGGGGGCGCCTACAAGATGGGCCACGCCGGCAGCCCCGGCTACGACGCCCGGCTCATCGCCCGCGACGGTGATCTCGTCGTCGTCACCCTCAACTACCGCGTCGGGGTCGAGGGTTTCGCCCGGATCGAGGGGGCGCCCGCCAACCGGGGCCTGCTCGACCAGGTCGCCGCCCTGGAGTGGGTGCGCGAGAACATCCCGGCGTTCGGCGGCGATCCCGGACAGGTCACCGTCTTCGGCGAGTCCGCCGGTGCCGGTTCGGTGGCGTCGCTGCTGGCCATGCCCCGTGCCGCCGGGCTGTTCCGGCGGGCGATCGCGCAGTCCGTGCCGGGCCCGTTCTTCTCGGACGAGCTGGCCCGGGACATCGCGTCGGCCATCGCCGCCGAGGCGGGGCTGCGCCCGACCGCCGCCGACCTGGCCGCCGTGGATCCGCGCCGGCTGCCCCAGGCGGGGGCGGCGGTGGGCGCCGGTATGCGGGCCCGTGAGGAACGCTGGGGACCGGTCGCCCACACGCTGACGCCCTTCTCACCGGTGGTCGACGGCGAGGTGCTGCCGGTCACGCCCTGGCAGGCGCTGGCGGCCGGGGCCGCGCGGGACGTGGAACTGGTCACCGGGCACAACCGGGACGAGTTCCGGCTGTTCATGGTGCTCGGCGGCTCCCTCGGGAGGGTCACCGACGAGGACGCCACGGCCGCCCTGCGCAGGTTCGCACCGGGCCCGGACGGCGCACGGGCCTACCGTGCGGCCTACCCCGGCGCCTCGCCCGGTGAGCTGTACGAACGCGTCCACACCGACTGGCTGTTCGCCATGCCCTCCCTGCACCTGGCGGAGGCGCAGCTCACCGGCGGCGGCCGGGCGCACCTCTACGAACTGGCCTGGCCGGCCCCGGGCGGTGACGGTGTGCTGGGCGCCTGCCACGGCCTGGACGTCCCGCTGCTGTTCGGCACGTTCGGCGCGGACCTCGGCGCGCTGGTGTTCGCCGGTGCCGGGCCCACACCGGAGGCGCTGGCCCTCTCGTCGCTGCTGCGCACGTCCTGGACGGCGTTCGCGAGAACGGGTGACCCGGGCTGGCCGGCGTACGGGCCCGAGCGGCGTCTGACGCAGGTCCTCGACGCCGATCCGGTGGTCACCGGCTATCCCGGGGAGACGGCGCGCGGACTGTGGGAGGGGTACGGCTTCCCGGCGCTGCCCCTGCTGGGGTGAGCGCCCGGCGTACCACGGCCGCGGGGCCGGGCGGGGGCGGGGCCGTCGGCCGGGCCCCGACCCGGGAAGCGGACGGTCGGCCCGGCCAGGCCGCGCACCCGGCCGGCTACAGGTTCCCCATCGGTTCGATGTCGACCTTGACGGGTGTGCCCCAGATGCGCAGGACCTCGTAGTCCGTGAACTCGTGGACCAGGCGGTAGGCCATGCCCGGCCGGGGGGTACGGCGCTCCGCGGCGAGATAGCGCTCGGCCTCCTGACGGTCGCGGCGCGGGGTGCCGCACAGCGTCCAGGCCTGTCCCGTCCACACCTCCGGGAGCCAGCGCTGCTGGGGCTGGGGGCGGTCGGCGCGCACGCCGTACCGGGACATCGTGCGCTCGGGGGTCTCGCCCGGGCCGGCCGGCCGGGCGGTCCCGTACGCGTCGTTGACCTCGGTGCGGCGGGCGGTGCGGCGGCGTGTCTCGCAGAGCAGACAGAGGTCGGGGGCGCCCTCGTCCACCGGGCCGTTCGGGTGCTCGGCGCAGCGGGTCGTGGGCACCGCCGTGGTGACCGTCTCCTCCAGCAGGTCCAGGGCCCGCTTGAGGTCGGCCTTGACCTCGTGCAGCTTCGCGTCGGGGGTGTCGGCGTTCAGCGCGTCGCCGTGCTCGCCGAGGACGCGCAGGGCCCGGCCGAGGGCGGTCAGCTGTGCGTGGTTCATGCGTCCACCCTGCCACGCCGCACCGACAATCCCGTGGGGCCGGGGCGACGGGCACTGGTCAGTGCGGTGCCGCCGCGAGGGCGGCGCGCAGGTGGCCGTCGCTCTCCGTCAGGAGACGGGCGGCCGTCGGCCCGTCGACGCCGCCGAGGAGGACGAGGACGGCGTTCTTGACCTCTCCGCCGGTGGCCGTGAGGGCCCGTTCGATCTCCTCGTCGGGGGCACCGGTCGCCAGCGCGACGATGCGCCGGGAGCGGGCGCGGAGCTTCTCGTTGGAGGCCCGGACGTCGACCATCAGGTTCCCGTACGTCTTGCCGAGCCGGATCATGGTGATCGTCGAGAACATGTTGAGGACGAGTTTCTGGGCCGTGCCCGCCTTCAGCCGGGTGGAGCCGGTCAGCAGTTCCGGGCCGACGACGATCTCGATGCCGTGCTCGGCGGCGGCCGCGAGCGCGCTGCCCGCGTTGCAGGACAGGCCGACGGTCAACGCGCCGCGTGTGCGGGCGTGTTCGACGGCGCCGACGGCGTACGGGGTGCGGCCGGAGGCGGAGATGCCGACCACCGTGTCGTCGGGGGTCAGGGAGAGCGCGTCCAGGTCGGCCGCCGCCAGCTCCCTGGAGTCCTCGGCGCCCTCTACCGAGGTGACCATGGCGCCGGGGCCGCCCGCGATCAGGCCCACGACCTCGGACGGGTCGGTGTTGAAGGTGGGCGGGCACTCGGAGGCGTCGAGGATGCCCAGGCGGCCGGCGGTGCCCGCGCCCGCGTAGATCAGCCGGCCGCCGCGGGACATCCGCTCCGCGATGCCGTCGATCGCCGCGGCGATGAGGGGGAGCCGCTCCGCGACGGCCGCCGGCACGGTCGCGTCCTCGGTGTTCATGAGCTTCGCGATCTCCAGCGTCGGCAGCCGGTCGATCTCGGAGAGTTCGGGGCGGAACGCCTCGGTGGTCAGCGTCTCCAGCTCGGCACGGAGATCGTGGTGGCTGGAGGAGGCGTCGGCGGTGGAGGTCATGTGGAGCGGCTCTTTCCGGTGCGGGGTGACAAGGGGGTGCCGTTTCGGGGGTGCTGGGGCGGTGGTGTGCGCGGCCCGTCCGCGGGGGCGGGCCGGGCGCGGGCGGCGCGGGGCTCCCGTACGGGTCCCGGCCGGTTCCGGTCTCCGGTGGCGCGCTACCGCGCGCGCCTGCGGGGGGTGTGCCGGTGGGCCAGTGCCTCGTACGACGCGGCCAGCGCGGGCGCCGCCGTCTCGTAGGTCCGCTGCGCGACCCCCACGAACAGGCAGTCGACCACCAGCAGCTGGCTGGTGCGCGAGGACATCGCCGCCGGGCGCAGTTCGCTCTCGCGGGCCGTGGAGGTGGTGAGGATGTGGTCCGCGTACTGCGTCACGGGTCCGTCGGGGCGGCCGGTGATCGCGATCGTGGTCGCCCCTCGCTCGAAGGCGACCCGGAGCGGTTCGATGACGTCGCCGGTGGAGCCGGAGTGGGTGATCGCGACGGCCACGTCCTTGGCGCGCAGCTGCACCGCGTTGGTGACGGCGAGGTGCGGGTCGCTGTGCGGGTGGGCTATCAGCCCGATGCGCAGGAGCTTCTGGGCGAGGTCCTGGGCGACGAGACCGGACGCGCCGACCCCGTAGATGTCGATGCGGCGGGCGGTGGCGAGGGCGGCGACGGCCGCGCCGAGCTGGACGGTGTCGAGCCCGGCCGCGGTGTCGGCGAGGGTCTGCTGCTCGTCGTAGGCGAGCTTGGCGACGACGTCGGCGATCGGGTCGTCGACCGCTATGTCGGCGGTGACCGCGGGGGCGCGGCCCGACTGCTGCTGGGCGGCGAGGCCCGCGAGCGCGAGGCGCAGGTCGCGGTAGCCGGGGTAGCCCAGGAGGCGGGCGGTGCGTACGACCGTCGCCTCGCTGGTGCCGGTGAGCTCGGCGAGGCCGGTGACCGTGAGGGACGCGCAGCCGGCCGGGTCCGCGGCGACGGCCTCGGCGACCCGCTGCATGGAGCGGGTCATCGACGGCGCCAGGGTCCGCACCTTGGCCGCGAGGGCGGCGGGAGCGGGCGGGGCCTCACCGGCGAAAATTTCCTTCACTTCTTGAGTCACCTCTGAAAGATATTTTCTGCTGGGGTATCCGGTCAAGAGTGCGCACAATGGGTGCATGCCCCCCCACAGTGATCCCATCAGCCCGTTGGAGCAGGCGTTGCACGCGGCCCGCGCTCTCGTCCTGGCCGACCTGGTCGCCGGAGAGGTCGCCGAGGCGGACGTCGTCTCGCTCGTCGAGGACTCGGTGGTGCAGCGCCGCTGGTGGGTCGAGCAGTGGCCGGAGGGCGTCGGCTATGTCGCCGGGCTGGTCGCGCAGGACGTCCAGGACGCGCTCCTGGAGCGGTACGGGCGGTGGCCGCTGTGCCCGGTCTGCGGTTCCGGGGACCCGCACGCGCTCGACGTCGAGCCCGAGTTGGGGCCCGACCCGCACTGGGTGTGCCACAAGGCCGGGGTGAAGGTCGCGTCGGTGGGCACCCTGGCATCGGCCGCGGGCGACGGCCCTTCCTCGTGACCGTCTACATCGATCCGCCCACCTGGCCGGGGCACGGCCGCCTCTGGTCGCACCTGATCAGCGATCTCTCGTACGAGGAACTGCACCGGTTCGCGGACGCCCTCGGTGTCCCGGCGCGTGCCTTCGAACGCGACCACTACGACCTCCCGGCCCATCGTTACGCGGACGCCGTGCGCGCCGGGGCGATGGAGGTCGACAGCCGCGAGGTGGTGCGGCTGCTGCACGGGGCGGGGTTGCGCCGGCGCAAGCACGCGGGCCGGCGAGCACCCGGGCCGGCGTGAGCCCGCGGTCACCCGCGTGAGCGGGCGGTCGCGGGCGGGACGGCGCTCCCGGGCGCGGCGGGCGGCGTGGGTCCCCGCGGCCGCGGGTCAGTCCTCGCGGGCGTACACCCGCAGGGCGGGGTCCGGTCCCGTCAGCTCGTAGGCGAACTGGTCGGCGTCCTCGCTCACCCGGGTGAAACCGGCGCGTGCGACGACCCGTTGGGAGGCGGCGTTGTCCCGGTCTATGACCGCGAAGAGGACCTTGACGTCGTCGCGGGCGAGGTAACGGGCGGCGAGGGCGCCGAGCGCCTCGGTCGCGTAGCCGTGGCCCCGGGCGCTCTCCGCGAGGTCGTAGCCGACCTCGGCGCGGCCCCCCTCGTCGGGTGCGCCGTGGAAGCCCAGGGCGCCCACGGCCAGGCCGTCCGCGCTCCGGACGAGCACGAACATGCCCCATTCCGGGCGGTGCACGCCCGCCTCGTACGCCTTCACGATCATCCCGGAGGCGTCCCGGGTGCCCTCGAAGGGGCCGCCCTCGATCCATTCGAAGCCGCCCGTGCCCCCCGCGGTCAGGTCAGCGGCGGCCGCGGGCGAGACGCCCCGCAGGGTGAGCCGTTCGGTCTCGATCACCAGGTCGTTGGTCCAGCGCCACTCGGTCAGCGGGGCGCGGTCGGGCAGGTCGCCGCGGCCGGTCGCCCACAGCAGCGTCGGCCAGGGGGCGTGGCCGGGCCGCACCTGCGGGAAGATCCGGGCGAGGACGTCCTCGCACAGTTCGGCCGGGGGCTCGTAGGCGACGCCGAGGCCCTGGGCGATGTCGTGCGTGTGCACGAGCACCTCGGTGACGCCCATCGCGGCGAAGCCCGCACGGTCGGCGCCGCGGAACGGGAACGGGTGGAAGGCGCGCAGCTCGCGCGGCGCCGTACGGACGGCGGCGGCGAGCAGGGCGCCCGTCGCCTCGATCACGTCCACGACGTCGGACGGGCCGGTGCCTTCGTCCATGACGATCTCGAAGGGCAGGTAGGCGTCGGCCGCGCGGCCCGCCAACTGGCCCGCGTACGCGATGAGGTCGGACGCGATGTGCTCGGCCGTCCTGCGGCAGCTCCACTCCAGACGGCCCGCCCGCACCCCGTCCCAGTCCTGTCCGGTCACCGTCCGCAGCACTGCCACGGCCCCGGTGACGGCTTCCTGCACCCGGTCCCCGCCCATGTCTCGCATGCGGGTGAGGATAGGCGCGCTCAGGTCTGTGTGCGTACCGGTTTGTTCGCGTTCTTGGCGGCCACCACGCGGGACGGACCGCCGCGCCGGTGCATCCGCAGCGACACCGCCGCCACCGCCATCCCGGCCAGCGTCAGCGCGGCGCCCGCCCAGGCCGTCCCGGCGTACCCGAACCCGCTGTCGACGACCGCGCCGCCGACCCAGGGGCCGCCCGCGTTGCCGAGGTTGAAGGCGGCTGTGACGGTGGCGCCGGCCAGGGTCGGCGCGGCGCCGGCGAGGTTGAAGAGGCGGGCGTTGAGCGCCGGGGCGGTGCCGAAACAGGAGACGCCGAGCAGGAAGGAGAGGACCACGGCCGCGGTCGCGTACCGGCCGAGCAGGGCGATCGCGACGAGGACGGCGGCCGAGGCGGCGACACCGGTGAGGAGCACCCCGAACAGGTGCGCGTCGGCGACCCGGCCGCCGATCGTCGTCCCGATGAACGCGCCGGCCCCGAACAGCGCCAGCACGCCCGGCACCCAGCCGTCGTCGAGCCCGGCGACCTCGGTGAGCAGCGGCGACAGATAGCTGAACGCGCAGAAGACGCCGCCCGCGGAGAGCATCACGACGGCGATCGCGAGCCACACCTGCGGATCGCGGTAGATGACCAGCTCCCGCCGCAGCCGCGGCCTCTCGGCCGGCGCCGGGATGCCCGGGATCAGGGTGAGGACGCCGGCCAGGGCGATCGCCGAGGCGACGCCGACGGCCCAGAACGCCGAGCGCCAGCCCAGGTGTTCCCCGAGGAACGCGCCGGCCGGGACGCCCAGGACGTTCGCCAGGGAGAGCCCGCCGATCATCACCGAGAGCGCGCGGGCCCGGGAGGTCTGCGGGACCGTCGCTATGGCCACCGCCGCGCCCACCGCCCAGAAGCCGGCACAGGCCAGCGCGCTCACCACCCGGGAGGCGAAGAGCACGGGGTACGTCGGCGCGAGCGCCCCCGCGACCTGCCCGAGTCCGAAGACGGCGATGAGCGCGACGAGGGTGGTGCGGCGGGGCAGCCGCAGGGTGGCCACGGCGAGCAGCGGGGCGCCGACGACCATCCCGACGGCGAACGCCGATATCAGCAGGCCCGCCCGCGGGATGCTGACGCCCAGGTCGTCGGCTATCGGCGGCAGCAGCCCCGAGAGCATGAACTCGCTGGTCCCGAGGGCGAAGACGGAGAGCGCGAGGATGTGGACGGCGAGAGGCATCCGGGTGCGCGCGCCGCTCATGCGCCGGCCCCGCCGGGTGCCGCCGCCAGCCGGTCCAGCTCCCGTCCGACGTTGTGCCGGGCCCGGTCCTCCCACTCCCGCCGCCCGTACCGCGTCCGGAACAGCCGCGGCAGGCCGAGGAGTCCGCGCAGCACCGCCGCCCGGCCCGCGCGGAAGGCCTCGTCCGGGACGAAGGCGTACTCCTCGCGGACGGCCGCCGTGTAGGCGGCGTAGGCGTCCGGTGGCGAGGCCAGGACGGCGAGGTCGGCGTCGCAGAGGACGGCGCCGTTGCGGTCGTCGTCGGCGGGGTCGTGGGCGACGGTGAGCCGGACGAGACGGACCACCTCCTGGGTGGCCGCCGGGTCGCCGCCCAGCTCGGCGAGGGCGCGTTCGGCGAGACGGGCTGAGCGTTCCTCGTTCTCGGAGCGGTCGGGCCGGTAGACGGCGTCGTGGAACCAGGCGGCCAGGCGCACCTGGTCCGGGTCGTCCGCGTACTCCTCCAGCAGATCGACGTGGTCGAGGACCGCCGTGAGGTGCGCCACGGAGTGGTACCGGCGCTGCGGCTCCTGCCAGCGGGCGAGGAGGTTGTCCGCGTAGGGGGCCGGGTCGGGTCCGCCGGGCGGACGGATCCCCTCCAGGGCATGGGTCCAGCGGGCGCGCAGCGCGTCGAGGTCGGGCATGTGCGCATTCTCCCGCGCCGGGGCGCCGGACCACAGGGCGCGGGCGTTACGGCCTCGGGGGGGATCGTCTCGCGGCGGCGGCCGTCCACGGCGTAGGCTTGGGATTGGACTAGACCTGTAGTAGTCGCCCGAGGAAAGAGGTCCCATGAGTGAGCGCAGGCGTGCGGTCCTGGAGGTGATCGCCCTCGGTGTGGAGGACGCGGTCGCCGCCCAGGACGGAGGCGCGGACCGGCTGGAACTGGTCACCGACATGGCCGCCGACGGGCTGACCCCGGCGGTGGAGACCTTCGCCGGGATCCGTGCCGCCGTCGACATCTCGCTGCGCGTGATGCTCAGGCTGGCCGACGGCTTCGCGGCCGGGGACGTCGACGCGCTCGTCCGGGCGGCGGGCGAGATGCGGACCGCGGGAGCCGACGAGTTCGTCCTCGGGTTCCTCGACGAGCACGGCGGACCCGACCTGTCCGCCGTGGAACGGATCGTCGCCGAACTGGACGGCTGCCCCTGGACGTTCCACCGCGCCATCGACCGGGCCGCCGACCGCGACGCGCTGCGCAAGCAGCTCGCCGACCTGCCGGGCCTGGACGCCTACCTGACGGCGGGCTCGCCGGACGGCGTGGACGACGGGTTCCCCGTCCTCCTCGCCGAGACCGCCCGGGCCGGCGAGCCCGGCTACGAGGCGCGCGTCATGGTCGGCGGCGGGCTGCGCCTCGACCACGTGCCCCGGCTGCGCGCCGCGGGCGTCGACGCCTTCCACATCGGCGGCGCGGCGCGGCCCGGCGGCTGGGCCGGGCCGGTGTCGGTGGACGCGGTCCGGCGGTGGCGGGCGGCGCTGGACGGATAGCGGCCCGCTTTCCGGGACGGCCCTCAGCCGAGCTGGGGCGGCAGCGGCGCCGCGTGGGTCACGATCAGCCCCGAGACCGCGCGGGTCAGCGCCACGTACAGACGGCGCAGTCCGGTCCGCTCGTCCGGTTCGCCGTCGACCACGGCCCGCGGCTCGTCCAGGACCACGTAGTCGTACTCCAGACCCTTGGCCAGCGAGGCGGGGACGAGCGTCAGCCGGGTGTCCGGCGTCGTCTCCTCGCCCGGACCGAGGTACGTCAGACCGGCGGCGGCCAGCGCCTCGGCGAGCAGCGGCACACGGGCGTCGGCGGCGATGAGCCCGACCGAACCCTCCTGGCGCAGCAACTCCCGGCACGCGTCCACGACTTCGGTGTCCGCGGCGGTGGCCCGCAGTTCGAAGAAGCCCGGGTTCTCACGGACCGACGCCACCGGGGTCAGCCCCGGCGCGATGTGCGGCAGCAGCCGCGAGGCGTAGGTGATCACGTCGGTGGGGACACGGAAACCGGCCGTCAGCTCCTCGACGACGGCCTCCTCCTTGCCCAGATGCGCGAGGGCCTCGGCCCAGCTCCGCGTCGCCCAGGGCGTGGTGCCCTGCGCCAGATCGCCCAGTACGGTCGCCGACCCCGTCGTGCAGCGGCGGCCCACGGCGCGGTACTGCATGGGGGAGAGGTCCTGCGCCTCGTCGAGCACCACGTGTCCGAGGGAGTGCGTGCGCTGTACGAGGTCGGTCGCCTCGTCGATCAGCACGGTGTCCGCCGGGGACCACCGGGCGGCCTTCACCGACCGGGCCGGCTTCGCCCAGAGGATCTCCTTCTGCTCGTCCTCGCCGAGGACACCCTCGGCGTGCAGGGCGAGGAAGTCCGCGTCGTTGAGCAGCCGCAGGACCAGCCGGGCCGGGTCGACGGGCGGCCAGATCGCCTTGACCGCCGCCTTCACCGCGCCGTTGCGGGCGACGGCGTCCTGCACGCGGTCGTCCGGTGCCTCACCGGAGCGCTCCATCTGCACCAGCACGGCGTGCGCGATCCGCTGCGGAAGGGCCTCGCGGGCGGCGCCGTAGCGGATGTCGCGGTCCAGCAGCTCCCGGACGATCTCCTCCAGCTCGTACACCGGTACCCGCCAGCGCCGGGAGCCGCGCACCACGACGACCGGCTCGTCCGGCGGGGTCACATGGGCGCGGACCGCGCGCCGCAGCACCTCGGCCATCCGGGCGTCGCCCTTGATGACGGCCGCGGTGGCCGTGTCGGCGCCGCGCACCTCCACATGGGCGACGAGGTCGTCCACCGTGGCCTGCCTGACCTCCAGCTCGCCCAGGGCGGGCAGCACCTGCTCGATGTAGTGCAGGAAGGACTTGTTCGGACCGATGACGAGGGTGCCGGTGCGGGCCAGCCGGTCCCGGTGGGCGTAGAGGAGGTAGGCGACGCGGTGCAGGCCGACGGCGGTCTTCCCGGTACCGGGACCCCCCTGGACGCAGACGCTTCCGCTCAGCCCGCTGCGGACGATCTCGTCCTGCTCGGGCTGGATGGTCGCCACGATGTCGCGCATGGGGCCGACACGCGGCCGCTCGATCTCCTGCTGGAGCAGCTTGCTGGTGGCCGCGGTCTCGGCGGGGTCGGAGAGGTGCTCGTCCTCGTACGCCGTGAGGTCGCCGCCGGTGTACCCGAAGCGGCGGCGCAGCCCGACGTCCATCGGGTCCTTCTTCGAGGCCCGGTAGAACGGCTGCGACACCGGGGCACGCCAGTCGATGACCATCGGGTCGCCCTCGGCGTCGTGCACATGCCGCCGCCCGATGTAGAAACGCTCGCCCTCCGCGCCCTCCGCCTTGTCCGCGCCGGGCGCGTGCAGATAGTCGAGACGGCCGAAGAACAGCGGGGTGTGACTCAGATCGGCCAGCGCCTTGATCCGCTCGTCCATCTGGCGCTGGAGCACCGCGGCGTTGACCCAGTTCGCGGTGACGTCGCGGATGTCGAGGTTCTCCACGTCCTCGCGCATCGCGCGCAGCGCCGCCCGGGACTCCCCGAGGTGGGTCCGCTCGCGCAGCAGGGGGTCGTCCGGGGCGTCCGGACCGGGGTCGGCGCGGTCGGTGGGGTCGGCGTGGGGGTCGGCGGGCGGGGTGGACACGGGGCTGCCTCCGGGGACCTGCGGCGTGAGTGGATCCTGGGTGTTCCTGGGGGCCGGCCGGTTTCCGTCCGGGCGGCGGCACTCCGTCGAGGGAGGCGGGCAAGAGCGGAGATTCTAGGTGAGGGGGGCGGGGGCGGGCCAACCGGTTTTCCCGGTCCCGGCGCGCGGGCTCCCCGGCGACGGGCGCGCGAGGCCGCCGGTGTCAGGGGCGGGACCCCCGGATCCCTAGGGGGTGCCGTCCGTCGTGAGGCGTACGACGGCGGGCCCGCGGGCGTACGCGGGGACACCGAGGTTCGGTCCATGGACCGACGCCATACGGGGCGGAGGCTCCCATGATGGATACATGAGCGCAGCCACTTTCACCCCAGGTCCGGCCCAGCACGGTCCCGCCGCCCGTGGCGCGACCGCCTTCTCGGTGAGCCACCACCGCCACCTCCTCGGCGACGCCCTGCGCGCCGTCAAGGTCTTCGCGGGCGCGGCCCTCGACGTGGTCATCCTCGGCGAGTACGGCGAGGAGGCGGGCGTGCGCCACCGGTAGCCTCCGGCCTGCACCGGTAGCCTCCGGCCTGCACCGGGATCGTGCGGGTACGCTCACCGCATGCGTCCGGTGAGCAGCGCCCCGTGCCGCCCCGGTCCCCGCCAGGGGCGCTGCGCCCCCTGGACCCCCGCCGTCGCCCGAAGGGCTCGTCCTCAAACGCCGGACGGGCTGGAGATGCCGGCCGGCGTCAGGTGTTTCAGCCCGTCCGGCGTTTGAGGACGAGGCCGTCCGGGCCGATCCCCCGGTCACGGCGGACCGCGTCGCTCAGCTGTCGGCCAGCAGCTCGTCCGCGTCCAGGATCCGGTAGGCGTACCCCTGCTCCGCCAGGAACCGCTGCCGGTGGGCGGCGAAGTCCTGGTCGATGGTGTCGCGCGCGACGACCGAGTAGAAGTGGGCCTGGTGGCCGTCGGCCTTCGGACGCAGCACCCGTCCCAGCCGCTGGGCCTCCTCCTGGCGCGACCCGAAGGTGCCCGACACCTGGATGGCGACGGTCGCCTCCGGCAGGTCGATGGAGAAGTTGGCGACCTTGGACACCACGAGCACGCTGATCTCGCCCTCGCGGAACGCGTCGAACAGCTTCTCGCGCTGCGCGTTGCTCGTCTCGCCCTTGATGACGGGCGCGTTCAGATGCTCGCCCAGCTCGTCGAGCTGGTCGATGTACTGGCCGATCACCAGGATCTGCTGCCCGGCGAACTTCCGTACCAGCGCCTCCGTCACCTTCCGCTTGGTCGCGGTCGTCGCGCAGAAGCGGTACTTCTCCTCCGCCTCGGCGGTCGCGTACGCGAGCCGCTCGGAGTCGGTCAGATTGACCCGGACCTCCACACAGTCCGCCGGCGCGATGTACCCCTGCGCCTCGATCTCCTTCCAGGGCGCGTCGAACCGCTTGGGCCCGATGAGCGAGAAGACGTCCGACTCGCGCCCGTCCTCACGGACCAGGGTGGCCGTGAGACCCAGCCGGCGCCGCGCCTGCAGATCGGCGGTGAACTTGAAGACGGGCGCGGGCAGCAGGTGGACCTCGTCGTAGACGATCAGGCCCCAGTCGCGGGAGTCGAAGAGTTCGAGGTGCGGGTAGACACCCTTCCGCTTCGTCGTCAGCACCTGGTAGGTCGCGATGGTGACCGGCCGGATCTCCTTGCGCGTCCCGCTGTACTCGCCGATCTCGTCCTCGGTCAGCGAGGTCCGCTTCACCAGCTCGTGCTTCCACTGCCGGGCGGAGACGGTGTTGGTGACCAGGATCAAGGTGGTGGCCTTGGCCTGCGCCATGGCCCCCGCACCGACCAGGGTCTTGCCGGCGCCGCAGGGCAGCACCACGACCCCGGACCCGCCGTGCCAGAAGTTCTCCACGGCCTGCTTCTGGTACGGGCGCAGCGCCCACCCGTCCTCGGCCAGCCCGATCGGGTGCGCCTCGCCGTCCACGTACCCGGCCAGGTCCTCCGCCGGCCAGCCCAGCTTCAGCAGCGTCTGCTTGATCTGCCCGCGCTCGGACGGGTGCACGGCCACGGTGTCGGCGTCGATCCGGGCGCCGACGAGGGGCGCGATCCGCTTCGACCGCAGCACCTCCTCCAGCACGGGCCGGTCGGTGCTGGTCAGGACCAGTCCGTGCGCGGGGTGCTTGCTGAGCGTGAGCCGGCCGTAGCGGTCCATCGTCTCGGCGATGTCGACGAGCAGCGCGTGCGGCACCGGGTAGCGGCTGAACTCGACGAGCGCGTCGACGACCTGTTCGGCGTCGTGGCCCGCGGCCCGCGCGTTCCACAGCCCGAGCGGCGTCACCCGGTAGGTGTGGATGTGCTCGGGCGCCCGCTCCAGTTCCGCGAAGGGCGCGATGGACCGGCGGCAGGCGTCGGCCTGCTCGTGGTCGACCTCCAGGAGCAGGGTCTTGTCGGACTGGACGATGAGGGGACCGTTCACGTACGTACCTATCCCTTCCGCACGGCCAAACCTCAAGTGTGCCTTACGGACGGGTGATCACTGCTGGTCGTCCGCCAGTTCCGCGACCCCGGTGACGCGGTGCAGCGGATAGGTGCGGACCTCGTCGGCCGTGTGGTCGTACGCCGTCACGAAGCCGCCCTCGACGCGGATCGGGGCGATCACGCGCTGGCTGGCGGCGCCCTCGGCGTTGACGTATCCGATCCACACGGTCCCGCCGGTCAGGACGGCGGCCTGCATGGTGGCGAGGGTCTCGGCGGAGCCGGTGCGGGGCAGTTCGCCGGTGCCCGGGAGCTCGGCCCCGGCTCCCTTGCGCGGGCTCGTGGAGGCCAGGTCACCGGCGCGGATGGCACGGATCGCCGCGCTCAGGAGGGTGGTGTCGGGGACCGGTGGCCCGTCCGGTACGGGCTCGGGCGCGGAGCGCGGCGGGGTGCGGTGGGCGTGCGCGCGGGTGATCAGCACATCGCCCTCGGCGGACTCGGCGGCCGGCGCGAACCCCATCGAGCGCAGCCCCTCCAGGAGGGCGGCCGGGTCGGCCTGCGCGGCCAGCACGGTGGGCGCGAGCCGTCTGAGCCGCAGTCCCTGCGAACGCTTGTCGGCGAGGATCTCGTTCAGCAGGGAGTCGTCGTCGCAGCGGACGTACGCCGACGCCGCGCCGATCCGCAGATGGCCGTGCCTGCGGGCCACGTCGTCGATCAGGTACGTCAGCGGCTGCGGGACGGGGGTGCGGGAGTGCGCCGTGAGGAAGGCGTGCAGGTCGGAGGCCGAACGGCCGGCGTCCAGGGCCCGCCGCACGGACCCCGGGGTGAAGCGGTAGACCGTCGCCCCGCCCTTCGACTCGACGTCCGCCAGCACACCGAGGGTGTCGGCCAGAGGGCGTTCCAGGGGGCCGGGGGCGACGGCGGTCAGGTCGGCCTGGAGGAGGACGTGGTCCAGGGGCTCGGGGAGCAGCGGTCCGACGATCCGGGCGGCCTGTACGGCGGCGGCGGCCCGCTCGGCCGGACTGCGCGGGAGAAGGACGGCCGGTCCGCCGTCGGCGGCGCGGTGGTGCCGGTGGACGGGCAGCTTGGCCCCCGCCCCGGCCGCCGCCGCCCGTCCGACACCGGCACCGGCCTGCGATTCTGTGTCGGCTTCGGCTCCGTGCGCGGTGTCCTGGGCCGGCGCGGGCGGCAGCCCCAGCAGGGCGCGTCCCTGTGCGGACAGCGCCCCCCGGCCGGTCACCCCCAGCAGCTCCGCCTCGGACAGGGTCCAGCGGGCCAGCCGGCTGCGCAGGTCCTCACCGGCGGCGGAGCGGCCTCCGCGCGGGGGCCGCTCCCAGTGGAGCCGGGCGATGACGGACTCCGGGACGGCGGAGGAGCCCTCCGGCAGACCGCCGAGGAGGGCGAGGACACGGTGCCGGACCTCGGGGGCCGCCGAGCGGTCCAGTCCGGGCCCCAGCGCCGACAGGGTGCGGTCCTTCGCGTCCCGCCCGCCGACGAGTCCCGGCGTGCGGGTCGCGGCCAGCCACGCGGAGGCGAGCCGGGCCCAGCGCTCGCCCGCGGGCAGCTCCAGCCACTCGTCGTAGCCGGGCGTCGCCGCGTACCGCTCGTCGGCCTCACCGTCCGAGGCCAGCAGTCCCGCCGCGTAGGCCAGCTCCACCCAGAACGCGGCCACCGGCTCCCCGACGTCCAGGGCCACCGCCGTCCTCTTCAGGTCCCGCACGCTCAGACCGCCGGCGCGCAGCACGGACGGCCCGCCCTCGTGCCAGTCCTTGAGCAGTTCCTCGACGGTGGCGAGCGCGGTGTAGGCCTGGCCGGCCGCGGTCGTGTCCACCATCCGCGGACGGTGCGTCCGGGCCGGTTCCACGGGCGGAGCCACCGGGTCCGTCTCGCGGTGCGCCCGGCCCGCCCGCAGGTGCAGGGCGGCCTCACGGGGCAGGACGACCGTTCCGGGCGCCGTCGGCAGCAGCAGCGCGCGGTCGATCAACCAGCGGAGATGGCGCGCCGGATCGGGCGTCACCTGACCGTACGGGGGTCCCCACACCAGCCGGGACAGCACCTCCGACGACTCGGCGGGCGCGGTGCCGAGCAGCGCCGACATCCGCTCGCGGTCGGTGAACAGGGCGGTCAGCGAGGCCACCGCGGAGACCGAGTCGTGGGTGGTCGGCAGACCGCAGGCGGCGACCATCTCCTGGACCCGTCCCGGGGACATGCCCGCCGTGGCCTCGGCGACCGTCGGGCCGAGGCCGGTGGGGGAGGGGTGCTGGGGGCCCGGCGCGAGCAGTTCGCGCGCCGTGCGCACGAGGCGGAGCCGGTCGTCGGCACCCCATACGAGGGCCTGCTCGCGCAGGGTGGCGAGCGCGTGCGGGAACGCCGCGGTGACCGCCGGGTCGCGGTCGTCGCCCGCCAGCAGACCCGACAGCTCGTCGTACGTCGCCGGGTCCGAGGCCACCGCCAGGGCCTCCGCCGTCTGCAGGGCGAACCGGTCCAGGCGTTCCAGGGCGCGGACGACCGAGGCGCGGGTGGCGGCGCGGGTGGCGAGTTGGGTCAGGTCGGTGGGGACGGGGGTGATGAGATCCGGGCGGGTGCGGAGGAGGGCCGACAGGGAGGTGTCGTCCCTCGTGCGGAGGGCTTCCGCCAGTGAGCGCGGGGAGGTGCCCGCCGGGGCGGGGTCCTGGGCGCGCTGCTCCTCTGTCCTCATCCGCTCAACGGTAGTGGTTCCTCGCCCCCGCCGCCCCTACCCGTCCCGTACCTGGGCGCTGCGCCCCCTGGACCCCCGCCTTCGCCCGAAGGGCTCGTCCTCGAACGCCGGACGGGCTGGAGATGCGCGCCCACGCCGGAAAGATCACCTCCGCGCATGAGCCTTTCAGCGCCGGCCGGCACCCTCAGCCCGTCCGGCGCTCGAGGACGAGGCCGTCCAGGCCGAAGCGGGGGCATGGGGGCGGCAGCCCCCAGACACCGCGCGGACCGACGCCCACCCCGCAAGCACACGCCAACTCCCCAGCCCGTCCGGCGCTTGAGGACGAGCCCTTCGGGCGATACGGGGGTCTGGGGGCAGAGCCCTCAGGGACACGGAACCCACACCCGCCGAACAGCGCACGCCCACACCCCCCAGCCCGTCCGGCGTTTGAGGACAAGGCCGTTCAGGCCGATGCGGGGGTCTGGGGGCGGCAGCCCCCAGGGGCGGGGCCCGACGCGGTACCGTCGTGGCCACGGGGTATTCAACGCACGCGCCCCGGAGGGGACTTCGTGGGGATTGAGAGCGACCAGCTCGTATTCGACTATCTGAGCCGCGTCGGCGACCTGGCCCAGCAGCACCAGCTGCCCTCGGCCACCCGTATGCGGCTCGTCTCGGAGCTGCGCAACGAGATCGACCGCCGCCGGTCGAAGGCCCCCGTCGACAACCCGGCCGCCGTCCGCCGCATCCTGTCCCGGCTGGGCACCCCGGACGAGATCGTCACGTCGGCCGGTCAGGGCGGCGCGTCCCCGGCGGGCGCGGACACCCGGGCCGCCGCCGTGCCCGTCCAGCGCGACCCCGACCCGGTGCCCCGCCCGAAGGGGCTGCGCAGGGCCGTCCCGAGGCCACGGCGCACGCCCGAGGCGGACGGCGCGGAGACGGCCGCCGGCGACCGTCCCGTACCGCCCCGCCACGCCGGTGACCACGGACCGGACGACGACTCAGGCCCGTCGGACTGGTGGCGGGTGGACGGCGATCCGGTCGAACTCGGTGAGGGCGTACCGGGGTTCGTCGGCGGCGTGGAGATCCCCGGGCTGATCAAACCGCCGCCCAGGCCCCGCAAGCCCGACTCCGGCACCGGCTCCGGTCCCGGTCCCGGCACCCCCGACGGCGACGGTGCCGCCGCGGAGACCGCACCGAAACCGGCCACATCGTGGTGGCGGCGGGCACGGACCGCGCCCGTGAAGGCGACGAGCACGCCCAAGACCGCGAAACCGGTCCCCGTCACCGAGGACGAGGGCGGTGCCCCACGGGTGCGGCGGCTCCCCCGGCTCCGTACGTGGACCAACCCCCTGCTCCTGCTCGCGGCCGTGCTGCTCGTCGCGGGTGCCGCCCTCGGCAACTGGTTCGCGCTCGGGCTCGGCTGGCTCATCGCCTACGGGTCCCGCCGGCTGAGCCCCCACGAGTCGAAGTGGGCGGTCCTCGGCATGCCCGGACTGGTGGCCGCGGCCGGCATCGTCTGGCTGTGGGGCCGTACGGACGGCCGCTGGGGTGACCCGATCGCCGAGGGGCACATGGACGAGGCGCTCGCGCAGACCTGGCCATGGGTGGTGCGGGGCGCGGCGGTCGCCTCGGCGCTGTACCTGGTGTGGCGCTCCCAGCGCCGCCGCTGACGGCCCCCGGCCCGGACCGGCACCGAATCCCGGGCCGGCACCGGGACCGCACTCGGGCCGCCCTTCGCCGACCGATCCGGACCACCCCGGATCGCCCGCGTGCGGTCTGGGCACAATGGGGCACATGCATAGCGCACCGATGCCCTCGCGCGGGCTGACCGTCGGCTTCGACCTCGACATGACCCTGATCGACTCCCGCCCCGGCATCCACGCCTGCTACCGGGCGCTCTCGGCCCGCACGGACACGTACATCGACTGCGACCTCGTCGTCACCCGGCTCGGACCACCGCTGGAGGACGAACTCGTCAACTGGTTCCCGGCGGACCGGGTCCCGGCCGTGGCCGACCTCTACCGCGAGCTGTATCCCGAGTACGCCGTCACCGGCACGCTCGCCATGCCGGGGGCCCACGAGGCCGTCGAGGCGGTGCGGGCGGCGGGCGGGCGCAGCATCGTCGTCACCGCGAAGTGGGAGCCCAACGCCGCGCTGCACCTCAGGCACCTGGGGATCGCCGCGGACGCGGTCGTCGGCAACCTGTGGGCCGAGCGGAAGGCGGAGGCCCTGCGCGCGCACGGCGCGAGCGTGTACGTCGGCGACCACACCGGCGACGTCCGCGGCGCGCGCACCGCGGACGCCTACGCGGTCGCCGTGGCCACCGGGCCGTGCGACGCGGCGGAACTGCGCGCGGCCGGCGCGGACGTCGTCCTCACCGACCTGACGCAGTTCCCGGCGTGGCTGGGCGGCTACCGCGAGGCCGCGCCCGCCTGAACCGCGCGGGCCCGCCGGCGGCCGGCCGCGACCGACCGGAACACCCCGGCTCCGGCGATCAGAAAACCGACACCCATGAGCATGCTCAAGCCGAACATGTAGCTCGGAAAGGGTTTGGTGTCGAGAAGCAGTGGGGTCACGGTGACGAGTGTGGCCACGGCACCGGCGAAGAACACGAGGGCACCGGCGCGGATCAGCCGGTCGCCGGGTTCGGCGGAATTCGTTTGGGTTTTGTCACGCACCGGACCAGGGTAGTTCCCAGCGCGAAGGAACAGTCAGGCGACGTCTTGTCACCGGCCCCCGGACCATTAGCCTTGGTACCGGCGGGTCGGACGGCCCGCTGCGGTGCTGTCCGGAGCGGTTTCCCGGCGTTGCCCGGAGTTGCCGGAGCAACTTCGGGAGCAGGCGCCCGAGCAGTTTCCAGAGCGGTTCCCCGAGCAATTCCCGACGAGTAAGAGGACGAGGACAGAGTGCCTACCGGCCAGGTCAAGTGGTTCAACAGTGAGAAGGGCTTCGGCTTTCTCTCCCGCGACGACGGCGGCGACGTCTTCGTCCATTCCTCGGTCCTGCCCGCCGGAGTCGATGCTCTCAAGCCCGGCCAGCGAGTGGAGTTCGGCGTCGTCGCCGGTCAGCGCGGTGACCAGGCGCTCTCGGTGACCATCCTGGACCCGACCCCCTCCGTCGCGGCCGCCCAGCGCCGCAAGCCGGACGAACTGGCCTCCATCGTGCAGGACCTGACGACCCTCCTGGAGAACATCACCCCGATGCTGGAGAAGGGCCGTTACCCGGAGAAGGCCTCCGGGAAGAAGATCGCGGGCCTGCTGCGGGCGGTCGCCGACCAGCTCGACGTCTGACCGCGGCCGGGGACACGGCGAACACCCCGGTAGGGGCGTCCCCGTGCCCCGGGACGTCACGGGCGCGCGGGACCAGGGGCCCCGGTCAGGGGAAGTTCAGCGCGTCCGGGCCGAGGGGCGGTACCAGTCCCTCGGCCGCGGCACGCGTGAGCAGGCCGCGGACCGCCGCGTAGCCGTCCTCGCCGAGGTCGGCGGTGAACTCGTTGACGTACAGGCCGATGTGCTGGTCGGCGACGGCGGGGTCCATCTCCTGGGCGTGGGCGAGGACGTAGGGGCGGGAGGCCTCGGGGTCGTCCCAGGCGGCACGGACCGAGGTGCGGGCCGCGGCGGCGAGGCCCTCGAGGCGCTCGTGTCCCAGCGACCGTCTGGCGATGATGGCGCCGAGCGGGATGGGCAGCCCGGTCGTCAGCTCCCAGTACTCGCCCAGGTCGGCGAGCTTGTGCAGCCCGTAGTTCTGGTACGTGAAACGGGCTTCGTGGATGACGAGTCCGGCGTCCACCTTCCCGTCCCGTACGGCGGGCATGATTTCGTGGAACGGCATCACGACGATCTCGCCCACACCGCCCGGAACCAGGTCCGCCGCCCACAGCCGGAAGAGCAGGTACGCCGTCGAGCGCTCGCTCGGCACCGCGACCGTGCGGCCCGTGAGGCTTCCCGGCCCCGCGTCCCGCCCGGACCGCGCGGCCTCCCCGTCCGCAGGCTCCCGGGTGAGCACCAGCGGGCCGCAGCCCCGGCCCAGCGCGCCGCCGCAGGGCAGCAGCGCGTACTCGTCGAGGACGTACGGCAGCACCGCGTACGACACCTTCAGTACGTCGAACTCGCCGCGCTCGGCCATGCCGTTGGTGATGTCGATGTCCGCGAAGGTCACGTCGAGGGTGGGCGCGCCGGGGACACGGCCGTGCGCCCAGGCGTCGAAGACGAAGGTGTCGTTCGGGCAGGGCGAGTACGCGATCCGCAGGGACTCGGGCAGCTTCTCAGGGCTCATGTGGGTTCCAACTCTCCAGGACGGGCGCGAGCTTCCCGAAACCCTCGGTGAGGGCCGCGAGAGCCTCGCCGATGCGCCAGGCGGCGCGGTCGCGCGGGCCGACGGCGTTCGACACCGCGCGCAGTTCCAGGACGGGCACGCCGTGGGCGGCGGCGGCCTCGGCCACGCCGAAGCCCTCCATGGCCTCGGCGAGGGCGCCGGGGTGGCGGGCGCGCAGCGCGGCGGCGCGTCCGGCGGTGCCGGTCACGGTGGACACGGTCAGTACGGTCCCGGTGCGCGCGCCGGTGGCCGCCGCGAACTCCCTGACGAGTGCGGCCGGCGGACGGTGGGTGACGGTCCCGAAGCCGAGGTCCGTCACCGGGAGGAACCCGTCCGGGGTCTCGGCGCCCAGATCCGCGGCGGTGATCTCGTCGGCGACGACGAGGGAGCCGACGGGCGCGTCCGGCGCGAAACCGCCGCCGATCCCGGTGGAGACGACCAGGTCGTAGGGGGCTCCCGCGAGGGCGCCGGCGGTGAGCGCGGCGGCGACGGAGGCGGCGGCGAGCGCGGGGCCGACACCGGCGGCCAGCAGATCGAGGACCGGCCCGGCGGCGGGGGAGCGGCGGTGGAGGGTCACGCCCGGGAGCCGCACCTCCTGGTGCGGGCCCGCGAACGCCCCGGCCACCGCGTCCCGTTCGGCCGGGACGGCGGTGGCCACCAGCACCTTCGGCCCAGCGGCAGCGATCAGGCGTCCTTCTTGAGCTTGAACGACCACAGTCCGGTCACCGTCTTGTCGCCCTCCTTGATGGAGACGAGCGTCGAGTTGCCGCTGGCTCCGTACTGGGCGTTGAAGAACACGCTTCCCGGGATCGTCCGGTACGTCTTCTTGCTGGCGTCGGTCAGCGGCTGACCGTTCATCAGGATCGTCCAGCCGTTGTCCGCGATCTTCGGGTCCACGCCGAACCGCACGGTGTCGTCGGGGTCGACCTTGATGGACTTGATGTCCTTGGACTTGAGGCACTGGGCGAGCTTCGCGCTGCTCACCGCATTGCCGTCGTTGTAGCAGTCGGTCTCGGAGCTCACCGAGCTCTTGCCGACCGTGATCGTGGCCAGCGGCGTCGGCTTGTCACAGGCGGACAGGACGAGAAGTCCGGCGGAAACGGCGCCGAGAGCGGCAACGGCGCGACGGTGATGTCCATTGGCGGCTCTGCCGCGGGGCAGGGAGGTCATGGCCGAAGGCTATCGGGCACGCCCACCGCTCCCCCCACGTGGGGTACGGCGTGCCGTAGTCATGCCACGCGTGGCCGCGCCGTGCCTCCGTGCCGGGCCGCGCCGATCAGCCCCCGGACGGTGGTGAGCCATCCGACGGCGACGATCGCGGCCGCCACCGACAGGCCCAGCGTGCCGTTGAGGGGCAGCACGATGCCGATCGCGCCGCCGAACACCCAGGCCACCTGCAGCAGTGTCTCGGAGCGGGCGAAGGCGGAGGTCCGCACGAGTTCCGGCACGTCGCGCTGGATCATGGCGTCCAGGGACAGTTTGGCGAGCGCCTGCGAGAACCCGGCGACCGCCGTGAGGCAGGCGACCAGGACGGCCCCGAAGAAGACGGCGGCGGTGATCGCGACGCCCAGCACGCACGCCACGACGGTCACGACGATGATCTCGGGGGCGCGGGATTTCAGCCAGGCCCCGACCGCGGTGCCGAGCGCGTTGCCGGCGCCGGCCGACACCCCCACGATCCCGAGCGAGACGGCCGCGCTCTCGCCGGTGAGCGGGTGCTCGCGCAGCAGGAAGGCGAGGAAGAAGATCAGGAAGCCGGAGAGGCAGCGCAGGGCCGCGTTGGCGGCGAGGGCGTGGGTGACCGCCGTCCCGACGGTGCGCAGTCCGGGACGGGGTGTCTTCTCCCCCCGGGGGCGGCGCACGTGCTCCTCGTCCGCGGCGAGCAGCGCCCGGTCCTCGCCCTTGGCGGAGTCGACCTTCGGCGGCAGGGTGAACGACAGGAACGTCCCCGCGACGAAGATCGCGAAGGCGCCGTAGAGCGGCCAGCGCGGCCCGAGGGCCTGCAGCCCCGCTCCGACGGGCGCGGCGACGCCGGTGGCGAGGAGCCCGCCGAGGGTGACCCGCGAATTGGCCTTGACCAGGGAGAATCCGGGCGGCAGCAGCCGGGGCACGACGGCGCTGCGCACCACCCCGTACGCCTTGGAGGCGACCAGCACGCCGAGGGCGGCGGGGTACAGCTCCAGGCTGCCGCTGACGACCGCGCCCGACAGCAGCAGCGCGAGCAGGGCCCGGGCGAGCATCGCGCCGGCCATGGCGGCGCGGCGCCCGTGCGGCAGGCGGTCCAGGAGCGGGCCGATCACCGGGGCGAGGAGGGTGAAGGGCGCCATGGTGATGGCGAGGTAGAGGGCGACGCGGCCACGGGCCTCGTCGGTGGGCACGGAGAAGAAGACGGTGGAGGCGAGCGCGATGGTGATCATGACGTCGCCGGCGCCGTTGACCGCGTGCAGCTCGATCAGTTTGCCGAGGCCGGACTCGCCCGCCCCGTGCGCGTGGGTCGCCTTGCGGATTCCACGGGCCGTGCCGGTGAACGGGAAGTGCAGGGCACGGCCGACCGCGCGGACGGACCCGCTCATCCGGCCCGGTCCGCCACTTCGGATGTTCCCCTTGGTCCCGCCGATTCCGGCGGCTCCGTGGGACGACCTCGCGGCTGCCACTCCGCAATAGTGCCCCGAGAACGGCGTGGGTAGTGCGGTTACCGCGCGTATAGGGGCCGAGTGGGGCGGTGCGGGTGGGCGGGGTGGGCCGTGGGGAAGGGGGGCCCGTGTGCTCCCGGCCGGCCGGGAGCGGTGCGGTGGGGCCTGTTCCGGGTGGCCGGGAAGTCGGCCGGTGCGGCGGCCGGGAAAGGGGCGGACGGTGGGAAAACGCCGTCTCCGAACGACCGCGAGGACCGGCGCGGAGTGCGGAAGCGCCCCGCCGGTGTGGGCGCAGGGCTCAGGAGAAGGTAGCGTGCGTAACGCGCCTGCGGCGGTTGTTCTCGGCCGCGCGCCTCTCGGCCATCCCGCAGAATGGATGGCGTAGGTGCGCCCGAGTGCGATCGGGCGCGGACGTCGACGCGGCCCACCGGTCCGCTCCGTCCGCACCGCCGCCGAGGAAGGGCGCACCCGTGAGACGGCGTAGGAGAGAAGCGATACCTGTGAGCGCAGCGACCACGCGAAGCCGCACCCCCGACCGTCTGTGCGCCGAGGCCGTCGACCTCGCGCGCGCCGCCGCCGAGGAGGCGGCCGCCCCCGGCGTCGTCGGTGAACATGTCGGGCTGGTCTCCGAGGGGGACCGTGTCGTCACGCACTTCTTCGAGTGCAAGGAGTTCGGCTACCGGGGCTGGCGCTGGGCGGTGACGGTCGCCCGTGCCTCCCGGGCGAAGATCGTGACCCTGGACGAGACGGTGCTGCTGCCCGGCGCGGACGCCCTGCTCGCGCCCGAGTGGGTGCCGTGGAGCGAGCGGCTGCGGCCCGGTGACATGGGTCCTGGCGACCTGCTGCCGACGGACGCCGAGGACCTGCGGCTCGAACCCGGTTTCTCCGGCGAGGACGAGCCCGCGCCGAACTCCGCGGTCTCGCAGGACATGGCCGAGCTGGTCGAGGCGGAGGACGCGGAGGTGACGGCGGGCAGTCCCGCGAACCTGCCGCTCGCGCCGCGCCGCGGTTCGATCGCCGCGGTGGCGGAGGAGCTCGGGCTGCGCCGGGCGCGGGTGCTCTCCCGGTACGGGCTGCATGTCGCGGCCGACCGGTGGGAGGAGTCCTACGGGCCCAAGACGGCGATGGCGCAGGCGGCGCCCGCGTCGTGCGTCAGCTGTGGCTTCCTGAGTCCGATCGGGGGCTCGCTCGGACAGGCGTTCGGGGTCTGTGCGAATGAGTTCTCGCCGGCGGACGGGCGGGTCGTGGCGCTCTCGTACGGGTGCGGGGGGCACTCCGAGGCGGCGGTCATGCCGACGCCACCGCGGCCGGCGGCGCCGGTCGTCGACGAGACCCGGGTCGACCCCTTCCCGCTCCGCCCCGCCCCGGATTCCGGCTCGGTCCCGGTCACCCCCGACGAACCCTCGTCGGAACTGGGCCACTCGTAACCCCGGCGCCCCGTCGCCGGGGGCTGCCGCCCCCGGACCCCCGCTTCGGCCCGAACGGCCTCGTCCTCAAACGCCGGACGGGCTGAAGACCACCGCCCCGACCACACACTCACGCCGTCCCGCTGGGCGCCCCGCAGGGGGCGCGGGGAACTGCGCGCCCGGCCCCCACGGCCCGGCACCGCATGCACGGGCCCCGGTCCCGCCAAGGTCTCGGTACCTGCTCACGTCGCACGTTCCGCTGGGCGCCCCGCAGGGGGGCGCGGGGAACTGCGCGCCCAGCCCCCACCGCGCCGCACCGAACGCACCCGCCCGCCCGCACCCCCCGTTCCTGCCGACGTCCCGCAGGGCCCCGCACCGAACGCAACCCGCCCGCCCCCCACCCCCCGGTTCCTGCCGACGCCCCGCAGGGCCCCGCACGGTACCTTCGTGCCCGCGACCGAGCCCAGCGCTCGCGGTCGCGCGAAGCGAGAGGGAGAGTGAACCGTGAGCAAGTTCGTGCAACCGGCACCCGAGGGCGCGGACCCGTTCGGAACGGCCCGTCTGCGCCGCGGCGTGCTGGACGCCTGGGCCACCAGCCCGGCCCGGTTCCGCGAGGACGCCAACGCCGAGGAGGACCTCGTCCTCGGCGGCTACCGCGACCGCCTCCTCGTCGAGCTCGCCCAGAACGCCGCCGACGCGGCCGCCCGCGCGCATGTCCCCGGCCGCCTCCGGCTGACCCTCCGCGACGGGGTCCTGGTCGCCGCCAACACCGGTGCCCCCCTCGACGCGGCCGGCGTCGAGTCGCTGTCCACCCTCCGTGCCTCCGCGAAGCGCGACGCGCACGACACCGCCGTCGGCCGCTTCGGCGTCGGCTTCGCCGCGGTCGTCGCGGTCACCGACGAGCCCGCCGTGGTCGGCCGGCACGGCGGTATCCGCTGGTCCCTTGCCGAGGCCCGCGAACTGGCCGCCGACACCGCCCGCCACAGCCCGGGCCTGGGCGACGAGATCCGCCGCCGCGACGGCCATGTGCCACTGCTGCGCCTGCCGTTCGCGGCCGAGGGCACCGCCCCGGACCCGTACGACACTGCCGTCATCCTCCCGCTGCGGGACACCGCCGCCGAGGATCTCGCCGAGCGTCTGCTGCGCGGACTCGACGACGCGCTCCTGCTCGCCCTGCCCGGCCTGGAGGAAGTGGTCGTCGAGATCGGTGACGGCGGCGCGGGCGGCGACGTACGGACCCTGCGCCGCAAGGACGAGGAGTACGGCGTCACCCTGGAGGACTCCCGGGACGGCACCACCCGCTGGCGCACCGTCTCCCACCACGGCCCCCTGGACCCCGCCCTCCTCGCCGACCGCCCGGTCGAGGAGCGCCTGCGTCCGCACTGGTCGGTGACCTGGGCCGTCCCGGTCGACACCGACGGCACCCCGGCCCGCCCCCGCACCAGCCCGGTCGTGCACGCGCCCACCCCCAGCGACGAGCCCCTCGGCGTCCCCGCCCTGCTCATCGCGTCCCTGCCGCTCGACACCAGCCGCCGGCACGCCGCCCCGGGCCCCCTCACCGACTTCCTGGTGGAGCGCGCGGCGGACGCGTACGCGGAACTGCTGGCCGCCTGGGCGCCGGTGGACCCCGGCATCATCGACCTGGTGCCGGGCCCGCTCGGCAAGGGCGAGCTGGACGGTGTGCTGCGCCGCGCGATCCTCGACCGGCTGCCACGCACCGCGTTCCTGCCGCCCGCGATCCCGCCGGAGAACGCCGGCGCGGACACCGTCACCGACTGGCCCGAGAGCAGCGTGGCGGAGCACCCGGCGGCCCTGCGGCCCCGTGACGCCGAGGTCGTCGAGGGCGCGGGTGCCGACACCGTCCGGGTGCTCGCCGAGGTGCTGCCCAGCCTGCTGCCCGCCGGCCTGGAGCGCCGGGTGGAGCTGCGGACGCTGGGTGTCGCCCGCGTCCCGCTCGCGGAGGCCGTGGACCGGCTGGCCGGACTGGAGAAGGACCCGGGCTGGTGGTGGCGGTTGTACGACAGCCTCGCCGGGGTCGACCCGGACCGGCTCTCCGGGCTGCCCGTGCCGCTCGCCGACGGCCGGACGACGGTCGGACCCCGGCAGATCCTGCTGCCCGGCTCCGACGACCTGCGGGCCGCCGCCCCCGAGACCCTCGCCCGGCTGGGCCTGAAGGTCGCGCACCCGGACGCCGCGCACCCGCTCCTGGAGAAGCTGGGCGCGCTCCCGGCCACCCCCCGCGCGGTCCTCACCACGCCGCAGGTGCGCGCGGCCGTCGCCGCCTCGCTCGACGACGAGGGGTCCGGCTGGGACGAGGAGGCACCGGACGCCGAGGAGGTGGCGGAGCTGGTCCTCGCGCTGGTCCGCGACGCCGCGCTCGAACCGGGCGACGAGCCCTGGCTCGGCGCCCTCGCCCTGCCCGACGAGGAGGGCGAACTCGCTCCCGCCGGTGAACTGGTGCTGCCCGGCAGCCCGTTCGCCCAGGTCATGCGGGAAGGTGAACTCGCTTTCGTGGAGCAGGAGCTGGCCGAACGCTGGGGTGAGCAGCCGCTGGCCGCCTGTGGTGTGCTGGCCGGTTTCACCCTGGTGCGCGCCACCGACGTGGTCCTCGATCCGGACGAACTGGAGCCCCGGGACTCCGACTTCGCCGAACCCGACGACGCGGGGCTGCTGGACGCGGTGGACGTGTGGTGCGAGGACGTCCTCGACCGGCTGCCCGAGACCCCGGTGCCGCCCGTGGCCACCGAGATCGTCGCCGTACGGGACCTCGACCTGGTGGACGACGAGCGGTGGCCGCAGGCGCTCGCGCTGCTGTCCCGGCCGCCGCTGCGCGACGCGCTGATCCAGCCGGTGCGCGTCCTGCTCCCGGACGGCACGCACGAGATCGTCCGCCCGTACTCCGCCTGGTGGCTGCGCGGCCACCCGGTGCTGGACGGGCGCCGGCCGGCCGGGCTGCTCGCCGCGGGCGGTGACCCGCTCCTGCGCGGGCTCTACGACGAGGCCGACGCGACCGGCTTCGACGACGAGCAGGTGCTGCGGGCGCTCGGCGTCCGCACCTCCGTCGCGGCCCTGCTGGACGAGCCCGGCGGCGCCGCCGAGCTCCTCGAACGGCTCGCCGACCCCGGCCGCGAGGTCTCCGGCGCCCAACTGCACGCCCTGTACGGCGCGCTGGCCGACCTGGAGCCCGATCGCGTGACGCTGCCGGACGAGCTGCGGGCCGTGCTGGACGGACGGGTCGCCGTCGTGGACGCGGCCGACGCCGTGGTCGTCGACTCGCCCGATCTGCTGCCGTTCACCGGCGGTATGCCCCTGCTCCCGGTCCGCCCGTCCCGTGCCGCCGACCTCGCCGACCTGTTCCAGGTGCGGCGTCTCAGCGAGTCGGTGACCGGCGAGGTGACCTCCGAGGGCGTCGAGCACGACGTACCGGAGTCGGTACGCGTCCTGCTGGGCCCCTCGACCCCCGCCTCGTACGTCGAGCACGAGGAACTCGTCGTCGACGGCACCGAACTGGACTGGCGCCGCACGCGGGACGGGGTGCTGCACGCCGCCACCCTGGAGGGCGTGGCGGCGGGACTCGCCTGGGCGGCCGGGCAGTGGCCGCGCCGCTTCGAGGTCGGGGCCCTGCTGGAGGACCCGTCCCGCACGGAGGAACTGGCCCGGGACCGCTGGTTCGACTGAGGCGGCAGCGGTGTCCGCCGGAGGGTGCGCGGGTCGTCCGTGTCCCCTCCGGCGGAGTCGCGGGGCGATCTCCGTCATGTGCACGCAAAGGATTCACCACGCGTACAACCATTCGTTCCCCGCGCGGATCTGATCATCCGAGTCAACAGACTCCACGATCATTCGGGCCTCGGGGAAGACGAGCCGTGCGCAACGAGCACTCACCACCGGGGCCCCCATCTCCACTTGGGGATCGCATGCGCACTCGCGCCATCGTGGCCGCCGTCTCCGGCGCCCTGGCACTCTCCGCTCTCGCCGTCCCGGCCGCCCAGGCGGCCGACGTCACCCACGGTGACACCAAGATCTCCAACGTCGTCGTCAACGGCGGCAAGGCGATCGTCCTCGGCACGACCACGAAGAAGACCTTCACGGTCACCTTCACGGCCACCGACAACTCCGGCATCAAGATGGCGCTCGCCGTGCTGTACCACGGGGCGAACATCGACGACTCCGACAACGGCGCCGTGCCGAACGAGGGCCAGAAGGCCTCCTGCACCGCGGTCAGCAGCACGACGTCGAACTGCAAGGAGACCTTCACCGTCCAGGCGAACACCGACCTGCTGGACGCGCACGCGGGCACCTGGAAGGTCTGGGCGATCGCCCAGGGCAAGGACAACGACTACGTCCAGCGGGAGAACGTCAAGAGCTTCTCCATCCAGCGTTCCTCCAAGCTGACGGTCAACGCCGCCCCGGAGCCGGTGAAGAAGGGCAAGACCATCACGGTCACCGGTGCCCTGACCCGCGCGAGCTGGCAGACCGGCAAGTACCCGGGCTACACCGGCCAGCCGGTGAAGCTGCAGTTCAAGAAGAAGGGCGCCACCGCCTACACCACGGTCAAGACGGTCACGACGACGACCGGCGGCGCGCTGAAGACGACGGTCACGGCGTCCGTCGACGGCGCCTACCGCTACTCCTTCGCGGGCACCACGACCACCCCGGCCGTCAACGCCACGGGTGACTCGGTCGACGTGCAGTAGCCGAGCGGTCCGCCGCGGTCCGCGGCGGGGAGCGGAACGCTCCGGCGGCCCGCGGCGGTCCGGGTTCTCCCGGCCCGCCACGGGCCGCGGTCTTGGTCACGCGTACACAAAAAGTTCACCACTCGTACAACCATTCACCTCCGTCACTCATCTGATCTTCCGAGTCACAAGACTCCACCTCACTTGGGCCCCGAGTGACGACGAGCCGTGAGGAACGAGCACTCACCACCGGGGCCCCTTTCTCCACTTGGGGATCGCATGCGCATTCGAGCCACTGTGGCCGCCGCTACCGGCGCCCTGGCCCTCTCCGCGTTCGTCGTGCCGGCCGCGCACGCCGCCGACTCCAGCTCGTCCTACCGCGCCGACGTCGCCAAGGTCCTGAAGGCCGCGCACTCGGCGTCCGGGAAGGGCGCGTTCAGGGCCGCCACCGCCGCCGACGACGAGCCGTACGCCCTCAACGTCAGCTTCTCCAACGTCAAGGTGAACGGCGGCAAGGCCTTCGCGGTCGGCATCACCAACCACGTCGCCGTCCCGGTCACCTACACCCTGACCCACGGCACCGAGGTCAAGATCACCGCGGCCGACTTCCTGACGGGCCCGTACCTCTACAAGGGCTCCTTCACCGACCCGGACAACATGCTCTTCGGCGTCGACCCGGCCAAGTGCACCGCCACGTCGTCGACCACCGCCTCCTGCAAGGGCAACATCGACGTCTATCCGGCCGAGGGCGACCTCATCAACTCGGACGCGGGCGCCTGGAAGGCCGCCGGCCTCGCCATCGCGTACAACGGCCAGAACCCGGACAGCCCCACCTTCGACATCAGCAAGGTCGGCATCGCCGACCAGGGCGGGTTCACCTCCCCGAACGTGCAGCGCTACTCCAAGCTGACGGTCAACGCCGCCCCGGAGCCGGTGAAGAAGGGCAAGACCGTCACGGTCACGGGCAAGCTGTCCCGCGCCAACTGGGAGACGAACAAGTACGCGGGCTACACCGGCCAGTCGGTGCAGCTGCAGTTCCGCAAGAAGAACAGCAGCACGTACACCACCGTCAAGACGGTGAAGACGGACGGCACCGGCAACCTGAAGACCACCACCACGGCGTCGGTCGACGGCTACTACCGGTACAGCTTCGCCGGCACCTCGACCACCCCGGCCGTCAAGGCCACCGGTGACTTCGTGGACGTGAAGTAGCCGACCCGCGGCACCTCTCCGGTCCCCGCATCCCCGCCAGGGGTGCGGGGACCGCGCCGTTCACGCCGGAACGCGGCGGTCCACCCACTTCCACAGCAGTTCCAGACAGACCCCCGCCACCGCGGCGACCCCCACCGCGATCCACGGCATCTGCGCGCCGACCAGCTTCAGGGCGAAGAAGTGCTGGAGCCACGGCACGATCAGCACGACGAGGAACGCCAGCCCCATCGACGCCACCAGGGCGACCCGCCACCAGGTGTACGGCCGGGCGATGACCGCCAGCACCCACATCGAGATCAGGAACAGGGTCAGCGTCGCGGCACTGGTCTCCGCGTCCAACTCGCCCGGTCCGGTGTAGTGGTGACGGGCGACCAGATACGTCACGAAGGTGGCGACCCCGGCGACGACACCGCCGGGGATCGAGTAGCGCATGACCCGCCGTACGAAGTGCGGCCGCGCCCGCTCCGTGTTGGGGGCGAGCGCGAGGAAGAACGCCGGGATGCCGATCGTCAGGGTGGACAGCAGGGTCAGGTGCCGCGGCAGGAAGGGGTACTCGACCCGCCAGCACACCACCAGCACCGCCAGCAGCACCGAGTAGACGGTCTTCACCAGGAACAGGGTCGCGACCCGGGTGATGTTGCCGATGACCCGGCGGCCCTCCGCCACCACCGAGGGCAGCGTCGAGAAACTGTTGTTGAGCAGCACGATCTGGGCGACCGCCCGGGTCGCCTCCGAGCCCGACCCCATGGAGACCCCGATGTCCGCGTCCTTGAGGGCCAGGACGTCGTTCACCCCGTCGCCCGTCATCGCCACCGTGTGGCCGCGCGACTGCAGCGCGCCCACCATGTCGCGCTTCTGCTGCGGGGTGACCCGCCCGAACACCGTGCCCTTGTCCAGCGACTTCGCCATCTCCTCCCGCTCGTCGGGAAGCCGGCGCGCGTCCACGACCTCGCCGCTCAGCCCGAGTTTCCCGGCCACCGCGCCCACCGAGACCGCGTTGTCGCCGGAGATGACCTTCGCCTTGACGTCCTGCTCGGCGAAGTAGCGCAGGGTGTCCGCCGCGTCCGGGCGCAGCCGCTGCTCCAGCACGACCAGCGCGGCCGGCCGGGCGCCCTTCCGCACCTCGGGATCGTCGAGGTCCCGGGTGGCGCGGACGAGGAGCAGGACCCGCAGCCCCTCCTCGTTCAGCCGCTCGGTCTCGGCGAGCGCCGGGTGCCCGGCGGGCAGCAGCACGTCGGGGGCGCCGAGCAGCCATGTACTGGACTCGCCGTCGCCCTCGCTGAAGGTCGCCCCGCTGTACTTGCGGGCCGAGGAGAACGGCAGCGACTCGACGCAGCGCCAGTCCTCGCTGTCCGGGTAGGCGGCGATGATCGCCTGGAGGGACGGGTTCGGCCGCGGGTCGGACTCGCCGAGCGCGCCCAGGACCGTGCGTACGTACGACTCGTCGGCGCCCGACAGCGGCCGCAGCTCGGTGACGTCCATGCCGCCCTCGGTGAGGGTGCCGGTCTTGTCGAGGCAGACGGTGTCGATGCGGGCGAGGCCCTCGATGGCCGGAAGTTCCTGTACGAGGCACTGTTTCCGGCCGAGCCGGATGACACCGATCGCGAACGCGACGGAGGTGAGCAGCACCAGCCCCTCGGGGACCATCGGCACGATCCCGCCGACCGTCCGCGCGACGGAGTCCTTGAAACCGTGCTCCTTGACCACGAGCTGGCTGACGACCAGACCGATAGCGGTCGGGATCATCATCCAGGTCACGTACTTGAGGATCGTGGAGATACCGCTGCGCAGTTCGGAGTGGACGAGCGTGAACCGCGACGCCTCCTCGGCGAGCTGCGCCGCGTACGCCTCCCGGCCCACCTTGGTCGCCGTGAAGGCGCCGCCGCCCGCGACCACGAAGCTGCCCGACATCACCTCGTCGCCGGGACGTTTGACCACCGGGTCGGCCTCACCGGTGAGCAGCGACTCGTCGATCTCCAGACCGTCGGCCTCCACACAGGCGCCGTCGACGACGATCTTGTCCCCGGGGCCGATCTCGATCACGTCACCGAGCACGATCGCCGACGTGCTGACCTCGGCCGCGACCCCGTCCCTGCGCACCGTGGGCTTCGCCTCGCCGATCACCGCCAGCGAGTCCAGGGTCTTCTTGGCCCGCCACTCCTGGATGATGCCGATCCCGGTGTTGGCGAGGATCACGTATCCGAACAGGCTGTCCTGGAACGGGGCCACGGACAGCATGATCAGCCAGAGCACACCGATGATCGCGTTGAACCGGGTGAAGACGTTCGCGCGGACGATCTCGCCGAGCGAGCGGCTGCTGCGCACCGGGACGTCGTTCACCTCGCCGCGCGCGACCCTTTCGGCCACCTCGGCGGCGGAGAGCCCCCTGGCCCGTCCGGCGGCGGGGAGCGGCACGGGGTGCACAGGATCCAGTTCCGCGCCCGCGTCGATGTGCGTCATGCATTCGACGGTACGTGCGGAAAGGGGGCTTCACCTGCCGAGCGGCCGAAGATCCGACCAGAGGAGGACGGGAGGGCGGCGGGTTGTGGTGCCCTGGTGGGAGGCGGGCGGCCGTGAGGCGGAGACCGGGGGCCGGGGGGCGCCGGTGGACCGGGTTATTCCACGGTGGTCGACGAGGGCGCGGTGCTTGCCGCCGCGGCCCGCTTGATGGCCGCGGCCCGCCCGCGGACGTACCAGATGCCGATGAGTCCGAGGCCCGCGCCGGCCAGACAGGTCCACAGCCACCAGGTGTGCCCGTGGTCGTCGTACCAGCCGTAGAACGGCAGCTGCACCAGGAAGAGGACGAACCAGAGGATCGTGCCGCCCGTGATGGTGGCGACGACGGGGCCCTCCAGGGGCTCCGGCGCCTCGTGCTTGGGGGTCCACTTCGCCATGGGCACAGCTTACGAGGGCCGCCGGCCGGTGTGCGCTCGCACCCGTGTTCCCGTGACGTCCCCGGGGTCTACGCGCGGAGATAGCGATTTCTTGTTCATATGTTCATACTGAAACGGTTCGAGTCTGGCCAGTTGTATTCGTAGGAAGCTCCAACAGGACCCGGGGAATCCTGGGGGGAGAGCCACCGCCGGCCGGACTCGATCACGTTCCCCGTCCCCCCGCACGCATGAGGACCCGCATGTCCACCTCGGCCGCCACCAAGGCCCCCGCCCCGCAGGAGCCGGAGTCCCGGCCCGCGCGGAGCGCCCTCGACCGCTACTTCAAGATCTCCGAACGCGGCTCCAGCCTTCCGCGCGAGATCCGCGGCGGTTTCGCCACCTTCTTCGCGATGGCCTACATCATCGTGCTGAACCCGATCATCCTGGGCAGCGCGAAGGACATGTACGGGCACCACCTGGACAACGGTCAGCTGGTCACCGCGACCGCTCTGACCGCCGCCTTCACGACGCTCCTCATGGGTGTCATCGGCAACGTGCCGATCGCGCTCGCGGCCGGCCTCGGGGTGAACACGGTCGTCGCGCTCCAGCTCGCCCCGCGGATGTCCTGGCCGGACGCCATGGGTATGGTCGTGCTGGCCGGCCTCATCGTGATGCTGCTGGTCGCCACCGGGCTGCGCGAGCGCGTCATGAACGCCGTCCCGCTGGGGCTGCGCAAGGGCATCTCGATCGGTATCGGCCTGTTCATCATGCTGATCGGTCTGGTCGACTCGGGCTTCGTCTCCCGCATCCCGGACGTCGCCCAGACCACGGTGCCCCTGCAGCTCGGCGCCGACGGTCACCTCAACGGCTGGCCGGTGCTGGTCTTCGTCCTCGGCGCGCTGCTGACCCTCGCGCTGATCGTGCGCAAGGTGCCGGGCGCGATCCTCATCTCGATCGTCACCATGACGGTCCTCGCGGTGATCGTCAACGCCGTCGCCAAGATCCCGTCCTGGGGTCTGACCACCCCGAAGTGGCCGGGCAACCCGGTCGCCACCCCGGACTTCGGCCTTGTCGGCAAGGTCAGCCTCTTCGGCGGGTTCGGCAAGGTCGGCGTGCTGACCGGCATCCTCTTCGTCTTCACCGTGCTGCTGTCGTGCTTCTTCGACGCGATGGGCACGATCATGGGCGTCAGCGACGAGGCCAAGCTGACCGACGCGCAGGGCAACATGCCCGGCATCAACAAGGTCCTCTTCGTCGACGGCATCGCGGTCGCGGCGGGCGGCGCCAGCTCGTCCTCGGCCACCACCTGCTTCGTGGAGTCCACGGCGGGCGTCGGCGAGGGCGCGCGCACCGGCTTCGCGAACGTCGTCACCGGCGCGCTCTTCGCCGTGGCGCTCTTCCTGACCCCCGTCGCCACGATGGTCCCGTCCCAGGCCGCGACCCCCGCGCTGCTCGCGGTCGGCTTCCTGATCCTGTCCGGCTCGGTCCGCGAGATCGACTGGGCCGACCACACGATCGCGATCCCGGCCTTCGTGACGATGGTGATGATGCCGTTCACCTACTCGATCACGAACGGCATCGGCATGGGCTTCATCACCTTCGTGGTGCTGCGCCTCGCGGCCGGCCGGGGCCGGGACGTCCCGGTCGCGATGTACGTGGTGTCGGCGGTCTTCGCCTTCTACTACCTGATGCCGGCCCTCGGTCTCACCTGACGGGCGGGGTCACGCGCCCCCGTCCCGCGGGGGCGCCGGGAGTCTCCCGGGCTCACGTGACCCCGTAGAACTTCTCCGTCTCGTCGACGGCGGTCTGGAACCGCTCGTCGAAGTCATCGCGAATGAGCGTCCGGACGACATAGTCCTGGACGCTCATTCCGCGTTTGGCGGCATGGTCTCGGAGCCGGTCGAGCAGCTCCCCGTCTATCCGCAGGCTGAGCACACTGGTCCCCATGGAGTCGAGGGTCGCCGGACCGCGGCGCGCGATGGGTCACTTTCCGCAGCGAACTCACTCGTACGAGTGACGTGAGGGTTCAGTGGCCCGTGTCACGGGCACCCCGATGCTCTTTAGCGAGAGTAATGAGTTAAGCTAAATACATGCCTGACCTCACCCATGGCGACGACGCCGCCGCCGTGAACGCCCTGCGCTCCGCAGTGATGCGGCTGTCGCGTCGACTCAAGCACCAGCGGGTCGACGAGTCGCTGAGCCCCACCGAGATGTCGGTGCTCGGCACCCTGGCCCGCTGTGGCTCCGCCACACCGGGTGAACTCGCCCGCAAGGAGCATGTGCAGCCGCCCTCGATGACCCGCATCGTCGCGCTGCTGGAGGCCAAGGGCCTGGTCAGGCTGGAGCCTCACCCCGAGGACCGCCGACAGAAGGTGGTCACGCAGACCGACAAGGCCGAGGCGATGCTCGAGGAGAGCCGCCGCAGGCGGAACGCGTGGCTGGCCGGCCTGGTCGAGGGCCTGGACGAGGAGGAGTGGGCGAAGCTCCGCGAAGCCGCTCCCGTCCTGGAGAAGCTCGCGCAGATCTGATGCCCCGCCCGGCGTGCCGACCGACGTCCGCTCGGCGCGCCCTCACCCCGGACACCGCCGTCCGTGCCCCCAAGGAGGCGAGCCCTTTTGAGTACGGGACCCGGAGCAGACTCCGCCCCCGCACCTGCCACCCACGACTCCCCGCCCGCCCCCGACGGTGCCGCCCGCCCGTCCCGCACCTCCCCTTCCCGCACCCCCTCGGCGCCGGACCCCGCGGTCCCGCCCTCCTCGGCGGCGACCCCTCCGGCATCGCCCCCCTCGCCCCCCTCGGCCGCGGTGGCCTCCCCGCGGGCCGTACCGCCCACCGCGCGTCCGGCGGCCCCGGCGAACCCGTCGTCCTCGATGTTCAGTTCCCTGAAGATCCGGAACTACCGGCTGTTCTTCCTGGGACAGGTCGTCTCCAACACCGGCACCTGGATGCAGCGCATCGCCCAGGACTGGCTGGTGCTGAGCCTCACCGGCTCCTCCGCCGCGGTGGGCATCACCACCGCGCTGCAGTTCCTGCCGATGCTGCTCTTCGGGCTGTACGGCGGCGTCCTGGTGGACCGGCTCCCCAAGCGCCCCACCCTGCTGGCGACCCAGACGGCCATGGGTCTCACCGGTCTCGCGCTCGCCTTCCTGACCCTCTCCGGCCACGTCCAGGTCTGGCACGTCTACCTGGCGGCCTTCGCGGTCGGACTCGCGACGGTCGTCGACAACCCGGCCCGCCAGTCCTTCGTCTCCGAGATGGTCGGCCCCGGCCAGCTGCAGAACGCGGTCAGCCTCAACTCGGCCAACTTCCAGTCCGCCCGGCTCGTCGGCCCCGCGGTCGCGGGTGTGATGATCACCGGCGTGGGCACCGGCTGGGCGTTCCTGTTCAACGGACTGTCCTTCGTGGCGCCGCTCGCCGGTCTGCTGATGATGCGCGGCCGCGAGCTGCACATGGTCGAGCGGGCACCCCGTGGCAAGGGGCAGCTCCGCGAGGGCCTGCGCTATGTCGCCGGCCGTCCCGACCTGGTCTGGCCGATCGTCCTGGTCGGTTTCATCGGGACCTTCGGCTTCAACTTCCCGGTCTGGCTCTCCGCCTACGCGGACGACGTCTTCGACGCGGGCGCCGGCGCCTACAGCCTCTTCAACACGCTGATGGCGGTGGGCTCGGTGGCCGGAGCGCTGCTCGCCGCCCGCCGCGGCACGGCCCGGCTGCGTGTGCTGATCGCGGCGGCGCTGGCCTTCGGCCTGCTGGAGACGGTGGCGGCGGTGGTGCCGTCGCTGTGGCTCTTCTCGCTGCTCATGGTCCCGATCGGGGTGTTCGGCCTGACGGTCAACGTCACGGCGAACACCGCGGTGCAGATGTCCACGGACCCCGTCATGCGCGGCCGGGTCATGGCGCTGTTCATGATGGTCTTCGTCGGCGGTACGCCGCTCGGGGCGCCGCTGGTCGGCTGGGTGACCGACGCCTACGGTCCGCGCGTCGGCTTCGCCCTCGGCGGCCTGGTCTCGGCCGCCGCGGCGACGGGCGTCGGCCTGGTCCTGGCGCGGGTCGGCGGGCTCCGGCTGTCGGTGGGCTGGTACGGCGGTCATCCCCGGGTGCGTTTCGTGCCCAAGGAACGGCTGGCGACCGCCGTCTGACCGGCACCGCGGCCCCCGGCCCTGGGAGAGTGGTGCCATGAGACTCTTCGCGGCGGTGCTGCCACCCGGGGAAGCGGTACGGGAACTCGGCGCGGCGGTGGACCTGTTGCACCGGCTGCCGGGCGCCGACGGCCTGCGGTGGACGGGCCGGCCGGGGTGGCACTTCACGCTCGCCTTCTACGGCGAGGTCGAGGAGGGGCTCACCGGCCCGCTCGCCGAGCGGCTGGCCCGGGCCGCCGGCCGTACGCCCCCGGTGCCGCTCGCCCTGGGGGGCGGCGGCCACTTCGGCGGGCGGGCGCTGTGGGCCGGTGTGTCGGGAGACGTCACCACCCTGCGGCTGCTCGCCGACCGGGCGGAGGCGGCGGCGCGCCGGGCGGGCGTCCCGATGGAGGAGCACCGCCGCTACCGCCCGCATCTGACGGTGGCCCGCAGCCGGCACTCCATGGACTTCGGGCCGTACGTCACCGCCCTGGACACCTTCGCCGGGCGACCCTGGACGGCGGGCGAGCTGTGTCTCGTACGCAGCAATCTGCCGAGGTCGGGGGTGCCCGGGGAGCAGCCGCGCTACGAGACGGTGGAGCGGTGGCCGCTGGCCGGGGCGGGCGGCTGAAGCGCGCCGGGGACGGCCGGATAACCTCGGGGGCGTGAATCCCAAGACCCGAAACCAAATCATGGCCGGTGTGCTCGTGCTGATGTTCGTCGTGGTGGCGCTGGCGGCGGCGGTCAAGTAGACGGCCCGTACCCGGGGACGGCCCGCACGCCGGGACAGCCGGCACGCGGAGACAGCCGGTGACCGGGGACAGCCGGTGACCGGGGACGCCGGGCGCGCCCACGGTGAGCTGTCGGCGCGCCCCCGCTGCGGAGACCCCCCGCGGAGACCCCCCCCGCGGAGACTGCGCGCGGAGACCGCGCGCGGCCGGGAGCGTCGGGGGCCTCGCCGGGAGGGCGCCGGAGCCCGCCGGAAGCCCCGTCGCGGCCTTCGGAGGAGCCGCGGGGACGCGGGCGGCGCGGGAACCGCCGATGCCGGTCCCGTGGGACGGCCGCGCGGTTCCCGCACCCCCGACGACGCCCTTCGGCTGTGCTACCAGGCGAAGGCCTCGGGCGAGGGTCCCGGGCCCGGGAAGATCTCGTCCAGCGCGGACAGCAGCTCCTGCGACAGTTCCAGCTCGACGGCGCGCAGGGCGGAGTCGAGCTGCTCGGCGGTGCGCGGGCCGACGATCGGACCGGTGACGCCGGGCCGGGTCAGCAGCCAGGCCAGTGCCGCCTCGCCGGGTTCGATCCCGTGCTTGTCGAGCAGGTCCTCGTAGGCCTGGATCTGCGCACGGATGGCGGTGTCGGCCAGGGAGTCGGCGGCGCGTCCGCCCGCCCTGCGTCCGCCCTGCGCCTCCTTCCTGATGACCCCGCCGAGCAGTCCGCCGTGCAGCGGCGACCAGGGGATGACCCCGAGGCCGTACTCCTGCGCGGCCGGGATGACCTCCATCTCCGCGCGCCGTTCGGCCAGGTTGTAGAGGCACTGCTCGCTGACCAGGCCGATGGTGCCGCCGCGGCGGGCGGCGATCTCGTTGGCCTGGGCGATCTTGTAACCGGGGAAGTTGCTGGACCCGGCGTAGAGGATCTTGCCCTGCTGGACCAGGACGTCGATCGCCTGCCAGATCTCCTCGAAGGGCGTGCTGCGGTCCACGTGGTGGAACTGGTAGACGTCGATGTAGTCGGTCCGGAGCCGCTTCAGGCTGGCGTCGACCGCCCGCCGGATGTTGACCGCGGAGAGCTTGTCGTGGTTGGGCCAGGCGTCGCCGTCGGCGGCCATGTTGCCGTAGACCTTGGTGGCGAGCACGACCTTGTCGCGCCGGTCGCCGCCCTGCGCGAACCAGTTTCCGATGATCTCTTCGGTACGGCCCTTGTTCTCGCCCCAGCCGTACACGTTCGCGGTGTCGAAGTAGTTGATCCCTGAGGCCAGTGCCGCGTCCATGATCGCGTGACTGTCGGCCTCGTCGGTCTGCGGACCGAAGTTCATGGTGCCGAGGACGAGCCGGCTGACCTTGAGTCCCGTGCGTCCGAGCTGCGTGTACTTCATGACTCCCCACCCAACGGCGTGGAGTGCGCTCTAGGCAAGAGCGGGTCAGGCGCGCGCGGCGGCGTACGGCCCCCCGAGTCCCCACGCCTGGTGCATGGCCTCCGCGAAGGCCTCCGCGATCCGGTGCTCGCCCCTCTCGTTCGGGTGGGTGCCGTCGTAGGTGTCGGTGTGGATGTCGTATCCGGGAGGCGGGGAGACGAGCAGCAGGGGGGAGCGGGGTTCGCCGAGGTCGGCGACCGCCTTCGCGAGAAGGTCGTTGAAGGAGTCCACCGCGGCGGCGAAGGGCGGGTCGGACCGCGCGCGGACGTTCGGGGTCACCGGCAGGACGGCCATCCGGATCCGTGGGTTCGCCGCCCGGGCCTCGGCGACGAAGGCACGGACGTTCCCGGCCGTCTGCTCCGCGTTCGTGTAGAAGCCCAGGTCGATCAGACCGAGGGAGACCAGGAGCACGTCGGCGCGGTGCGAGCGGACCGCCTCCTGGATCAGCGGGACCATGTGGATCCAGCCCTCGCCCCAGCCGGCCAGATGGGCCCGCGGGAAGTCGGGCTCCGCGTACGCGTACGAGTCGGGGGAGTCCGTGGCCTTGTCGTACAGCGTCTCGCGCGGGCCGACGATCCCGAACGGGCCCCCGTACGTGGTGCGCAGGTGCTGCCACATCCGGTATCGCCACGTGTGTTCCCCCGCGCTCCCGATCGTCTGGGAGTCACCGACGGACATGAACCTGAGCATCCGCTCATCATGGACGATCGGTGTCGGGGGCATCAGCGCCGGGGGTGTGAGCCTGGACACGCCCCGCGGGGCGGGCGGCGGGCACCGGAAGGTCGGCGCGGAAGATCGATCTGAAAGTCCGTTCGAGATGGCAGGCTTGGGCCATGCGCCGATCGTCCTCGTACCTCGCCGGAGCCGCCGCCCGACTGGCCGCCGGAGCCGCCCTCGTCGTCGCGCTGTCGGCGCCGGCCGTCGCCGACAGCGGGGACGACGGATTCACCATCAAGGACCCCCGGATCACCGAGTCCAGCGGGCTCGTCGCCTCGCGTCTGCACCCCGGCATCTACTGGACGCACAACGACAGCGACGACGGCCCGTACCTCTACGCCGTCGACAGCAGGACCGGCGAGACCGTCGCCACCGTCACGATGAGCGGGGTCGGCGCCCCCCGCGACGTCGAGGCCATCTCCCTGGGACCGGACGGCGACCTCTACGTCGGCGACATCGGAGACAACCTCGGCGGCACCTGGAACCACGTGTGGATCTACAAGCTGCCCGAGCCGAAGGTGCTCGAGGACCAGACGATCCGGGCCACCCAGTACGTCGTGAAGTACTCCGACGGGCCGCGCAACGCCGAGGCGCTGATGGTGCATCCGAAGACCGGACGGGTCTACATCGCCGACAAGAACGAGGACGGCGGCCACCTGTACGAGGGCCCCGCCCACCTCTCCTCCTCCGGTACGAACGTCTTCCGCCCGGTCGCCACGATCGACCTCTGGGTCACCGACGGCGCCTTCTCGCCCGACGGCCGGCAGCTCGCGCTGCGCGGGTACTTCGGCGGGATCGCGTACTCCTGGAACGACGGGAAGCCCAGGCGGCAGGGGCGGCTGAACGTCCCGCTGCAGGGCCAGGGCGAGTCCGTCACGTACACGCCCGGCGGGTCCCAGCTGATGTACGGGAGCGAGGGCAAGGACAGCCCCGTGCAGCCCGGTTCGGTTCCCGGGGGCGGCTCGGGCTCCAAGTCGCCCTCGGAGAGCGGCGGTTCGGCGTCCGCAAGCGGTGACGGCGGGGCGGGCCTGGGCACCGGGGCCAAGGGAGCGCTGGCGGTCGGCGCGGTGCTGGTGGTGGTCCTCGGGGTACGGCGGCTGCTGCGCAGGTCCTAGGACGGCCGGGCCGGGAGCCCGGGGCCCGTTCGGCCGTCGGGCCGGGCGACGGCCGCCGGGGCCGTCCTTCCCCGCGCGGTGACGGCGGGAAGCGGGAAGGGGCGCCCGGCGGGTGCCGGGCGCCCCTTCCGTGGACCGCCGGGGGTCAGAGCTTCTCGATGACGTGGTCGACGCACCGCGTCAGCGCCTCGACGTCGGCCGGGTCGATCGCCGGGAACATCGCGATGCGCAGCTGGTTGCGGCCGAGCTTGCGGTAGGGCTCGGTGTCCACGATGCCGTTGGCGCGCAGGACCTTGGCGACGGCGGCCGCGTCGATCTCGTCGTCGAAGTCGATCGTGCCGATGACCTGCGAGCGCTTGGCCGCGTCGGTGACGAACGGGGTGGCGTACTTGGAGTCCTCGGCCCAGGTGTACAGGCGGGTCGAGGAGTCCTTGGTGCGGGCCGTGGACCAGGCGAGGCCGCCCTGGCCGTTGATCCACTCCAGCTGTTCGTTGAGCAGGAACAGGGTGGCGAGGGCCGGGGTGTTGTAGGTCTGGTTCTTGCGGGAGTTGTCGATCGCGGTGGGCAGCGAGAAGAACTCCGGCACGTGCCGGCCCGACGCGTGGACGCGCTCGGCGCGCTCGACGGCGGCCGGGGAGAAGACGCCGATCCACAGACCGCCGTCGGAGGCGAAGGACTTCTGCGGGGCGAAGTAGTAGACGTCCGTCTCGGTGATGTCGACCGGCAGGCCGCCGGCGCCGGAGGTGGCGTCCACGAGCACGAGGGAGCCCTCGTCGGCGCCCGCGACCCGGCGGATCGGGGCGGCGACACCGGTGGAGGTCTCGTTGTGGGTGAAGGCGTAGACGTCCACGCCGGCCTCGGCCGAGGGGTCGGGGTGGGTGCCCGGGTCGGACGCGATCACGGTGGGTTCGGCGAGCCACGGGGCGAGCTTCGCGGCCTTGGCGAACTTGGAGCTGAACTCACCGAAGGTGAGGTGCTGCGACTTGTTCTCGATCAGGCCGTGGGTCGCCACGTCCCAGAACGCGGTGGAGCCTCCGTTGCCGAGGACGACCTCGTACCCGTCGGGCAGCGAGAACAGTTCGCGCACACCCTCCCGGACCTTTCCGACCAGGTTCTTGACCGGCGCCTGGCGGTGGGAGGTGCCGAGCAGTGAACTGCCGGTCGCCGCCAGCGCGTCCAGTGCCTCCGTCCGCACCTTGGAGGGGCCGGCGCCGAATCGTCCGTCGGCGGGCTTGATGTCAGCGGGGATCTGGATGTCAGCCACGAGCCGGAGGGTATCCCCTCGGCGAAACCGGACGGAAGCGTGTCCGTTCGATGAGACGACCCGCCCGGCCCGCGGAAGCCGGGAGCGCGCGGCGTGTCGCGCGCCCCCGGCGGAGGGGCTACGGGGCCAGCCGGACCGGCAGTTCGAACAGGTCGTTCTGGGTCACCACGGGCTTGTTCCGCAACTCCCCGGCGGGGAGCGCCAGATCGAGGCCGGGGAAGCGGTCGTACAGCGCCGGCAGCGCGACGCCGGCCTCCAGCCGGGACAGGGCCGCCCCCGGGCAGACGTGCGGACCGTGGCCGAAGGAGATGTGGCGGTTGGCGGTGGCGCGGGTGATGTCGAAGTCCCCGGCCGTCGGGCCGTGGGCCTTCTCGTCGCGCCCGATCGCGCCGTACGACACGATCAGCGCGTCACCCGCGGGGATCACCTTGTCCCCGACCGGCACGTCCTCCGTCGCGAACCGGATCAGGACGTGCGAGGTGGGGGTGGAGTGGCGCAGGGTCTCCTCCACCACCGCCGACCAGTCCGCCTCACCGGAAAGGACGAGCGCGCGCTGCTCCGGATGGGTGGACAGGTTGACCACCGCGTTGACGATGAGGGAGATCGTCGTCTCGTGTCCCGCCGCGACCATCAGCTGGAGGGTGGAGACGATCTCCTCGTCGGTGAGGTGGTCGCCGTCCTCGGAGGCGAGGATCAGGGCGCTGGTCAGGTCGTCGCCGGGTTCGGCGCGCTTGGCCGCGACGGTGTCGGCCATGATCCCGGCCAGCTCGGTGAGCGTGGCGAGGACCTCGGCGGGCGGGGTCTGCGTCGAGAAGAACTTCTCGAACAGCTCCTTGAGACGGGGGAGCCGGGACTCCTCGATGCCCATGAGGTCGGCGACGACGTACATGGGCAGCGGGTAGGCGAAGTCGGCCTTCAGGTCGACGACACCGTCGTCCGCGGAGAGCTGGTCGAGCAGCCCCTGCGTCAGCTTGGTGATGCGCTCCCGCATCTGCTCCACCCGGCGGGGCGTCAGGGCCTGCGCCACCAGCGTGCGCATCCTGCGGTGGTCGGCGCCGTCGACCGTCAGCATGGAACGGCCGGGGTTGGCGAGCCCGATCAGCGGCCAGTCGGGGGCTATCTCGCCGCGCTGCCAGGCCCCCCATACGTTGATGTCCTTCACCAGGCGGGGGTCCGTGAGCAGGGCGCGGGCCTCCGCGTGGTGCGTGACCGCCCAGACGGGAACGCCGCCGGGCAGTTCCACGGCGGCCAGCGGACCGGCTTCGCGCAGCCGGGCGCTCTCGCCGTCGAGGTCGGTCACGAACGGGTCGAGGGCGATACGTGCGGTCATGCGGGGATGCCTCCAGGAGCCGGGGTGGGGATGCCGCGTCGCCGCGGGGGCCGTGGTGCCGGCGCGTGCCGCCGCGGTCCCCGCGTCTCCCGGCCGGACACGGGGGCCGGCCGGGCGCGGTGGAGTCTCACAGTGCGGGTACGGGGGTGAAGCGCACCGGGAGTTCGGTGAGGCCGCGCAGCCAGGGTGAGGGCCGGCGGGTGAGGGACGCGGCGGGTACCGCCAGGTCGATGTCGGGCAGCCGGTCCAGGACGACCTCGATGCCCGTCCGCGCGATGACCTCGGCGACCTCCTGGGCGGGGAACGGGCAGCGGTGCTCGCCGTGTCCGAAGGAGAAGTGGGCGTTGTTGCCGCCGGTGAGGGCGGAGCCGTCGGTGCGGACCTGCGGGTCGGAGTTGGCGCCCTGCAGCCCGAGCAGCAGCAGGTCGCCGGCGCGGACGCGGTGGCCGCCGAGCTGGGTGTCGCGGGAGGCCCAGCGGCCGGCGACGTTCTGGGTCGGGGTGTCCTCCCAGAGGACCTCGTTCATGGCCTCGGCGACGCTGTTGCGGCCGCCGAACAGGGAGGCGGCGAAACGGTCGTCCGTGAGCATCAGGCGCAGCGAGTTGCCGATCCAGTCCGCGGTGGGCTGGTGGCCGGCGGCCATCATGACCATGAGGTCCTGGATGATCTCCTCGTCGGTGAAGCCCGAGGTGTCGGCGAGCATCCGGGAGACGACGTCGTTCGCGGGGTCGGCCTTGCGGTCGGCCAGCAGCCGCGCCATGGAGCCTGCCAGGTGCTGCTGTCCGGCGAGTGCGCCGGCCCGCCCGTTGATCATGTCGTTGAGCGCGGTGACCAGGCCGGGACCCTGCTCCTCGGAGAAGCCGTAGAGCGTCGCGAGGACCCGCACGGGCAGCAGCGCCGCGTAGTCCCCGACGAGGTCGATCTCGCCCTCGGCGCAGGCCGCGTCGATGAGTTCGTCGGCGAACCGCTCGGCGTGGGAGCGCAGTTCGAAGGGGTCGACGGCCTCCAGCGCCTCGCTGATCATCGCGGCGCGCTCCCGGTGGCGGTCGCCGACCGTGTACAGGATCGAGGGCTGCTTGCGGCCGATCATCGGCAGCAGCGGCCAGTCGTCGGGGATGCGGTCCCACTGGTTCCACAGGTCCGAGTCCCGGCTGAACAGCACGGGGTCGCCGGTGACCTGGTGCAGCTCGCGGTAGCCGAGCACCAGCCAGGCCGGTATGTCGCCGTCCAGCACGACGGACGCCACCGAGCCGTGGTCGCGCCGCATCTCCCGGTACAGCTCGGCCGGTTCGGTCTGGAACCGGGGCCCGCTGAGGGGCACGGGGGCGGGGGTCACAGGGCCAACTCCGGTGATCTGGTGGCTTCTCCGGCGGCCGGGGCGGTGGCCGCGGCGGCGTACACGGTCTGCAGGTGTTCGACCAGGGTGATCAGCACCCGCTTGCTGGACTCCCGCGAGCGGGCGTCGCAGTCGATGAGCGGGACGTCCGGGTCGAGGTCGAGGGCCTCGCGGATCTCGGCGGGGGTGTGGGCCGGGCCGCCGAAGTCGTTGCAGGCGACGATGAACGGCGTGCCGTGGTGTTCGAGGCGGTCGATCGCGTACCAGGAGTCGTCGATGCGGCGGGTGTCGACGAGGACGACCGCGCCGAGGGTGCCGGAGAAGAGGCGGTCCCACAGGAACCAGAAGCGTTCCTGGCCGGGCGCGCCGAACAGGTACAGCACGTTTCGGGCGTCGAGCGTGATGCGGCCGAAGTCGAACGCGACGGTGGTCGCGGACTTGCCGCGGACCTCGCTGATGTCGTCGATCGCCTCACCGGCCCGGGTCATCGTCTCCTCGGTGTTGAGGGGACGGATCTCGCTCACGGAGCGGACCAGGGTCGTCTTGCCGACGCCGAAACCGCCGACGACCACGATCTTCAGACCGTTGTCGGCGGTGGCGCCCAGCGGGGTCCTCGCGTCAGAGGTTGCGTAGTCCAACGAGCACCTGCTCCAGGATGTCGGGATCGGGTAGTGCTGCCTTCTGCGGGTGGCGGGCGCTGACCCGGCCCGCGGCGAGCAGGTCGGAGAGCAGCACCCGGGTGATGGACACCGGCAGTTTCAGTACGGCGGCGATCTCCACGACCGCCGTCGGCCGCTCGCACAGCCGCAGGATCGCGGCGTGCTCCGACTGCATGCCCAGGACCGGGTCGCACTCGGCGACCACGAGCGTCACGAGGTCGAACGGGGTGTCCGGCCCGGACCGGCTGCGCCCCCCGGTGAGGGTGTACAGCCGGTCGGGCGCGTCGTCCCTGCCCGGACGGCTCATGACGTCCGGGGCTGCGCGCTCAGGTGTTCGCCGAGTTGCTCCACCAGCTCGCTCATGTTGTGCCCGACCAGGCCGGCGTCCGCGTCCTCGGCGGTGACCACGGCGAGGTGGGCGCCGTCACCGGCCTCCACGATGAACAGGACACCGCCGTAGAACTCGGTCATCGCCGAGCGCACGCCGCCGCTGCCGTCGCCGAACTCCACGGACGCGCCGTGGGACAGCGACTGGATGCCCGCGGCGATCGCGGCGAGCTGGTCGGCCCGGTCGACGGTGAGTTCCGGGGTGCGGCACAGCTTCAGGCCGTCGCGGGAGAGCACGAGGGCGTGCCGGGCGCCGGGGGTGCGCTCGAGGAGGCCCTCGATGAGCCAGGAGAGCTTCTCGTCGGCGGTGGTGGTGCCGGTCATGAAGTGGTGTCGCCTTCCGGATGCGGGGGGTTGGTGTCCCGTACGGCGGCTTCGTCGCGTACGGATTTCTCGGGGGAGTACGCCGGGACGCGTACGGAGTCGTCGGGCACGGTCCCCTGGACCGCGGCCTGGTCGGGTGCCGTGCCGCGGACGGCCTGGCGGAAGCTGCTGAACCGGGCCGCCGTCACCTTGGAGTCGGTCGTGCGGGGCTCGGGCTCGGGGGTCTGGTCGCCGGTGAGGCGGGCGCGGCCGCGTTCGGCGTCCGCGAGGGTGCGGCCGCGGCGGCGCTTGGGCAGCGAGCCGGTGGCGGGGCCGGTGTCCGCGTGCCGGGGGGAGTCGTGGGTGGGGACCGGGTCGGGGTCGAGGTCCCCGGTGGCCCGGGCGGCGGCGTACGACGCCTGGTGCGCGGGTCCCGCGGCAGGCGGGTCCTCGGTACGGGCGGGGTCCTCGGCCGGGGTGGACCGGTCGTCGGCGGGGGCGGCCGGGACGGGTGCCGGGGAGGGCGTGCCGGCGGGCGCGGCCTGGGGCGCCGTCGGCGCGGGCGCCTGCGGCTGGGACAGCAGGTCCTGGGGAATGAGCACCAGGACCCCGGTGCCGCCGCGCGCGGAGGGCCGGAAGGAGATCTTCAGACCGTGCTTGCGGGCGAGCCGGCCGACCACCGCGAGACCGAGCCGGGTGCCGGTGAGGCCGCCCAGTTCGGCGCCGTCACCGGAGACGGCCCGTTCGGCGCGGCGCAGCTGGACGTCGCCCATGACGAGACCGCTGTCCTCGACGGAGACGATGACACCCGCCGGGACCTCCTCGACGTACACATGGACCTCGGCGGTCGGCGGCGAGAAGTTCGCCGCGTTGTCGAGGAGTTCGGCGAGCGCGTGCATCACGCCCTCGGCGGCGTGCCCGGCGACGGCCGCGTCGCTGGAGGAGTGCAGGCGCACCCGCTGGTAGCCGCCGATGCGGCCCATGGCGCCGCGCAGGATCGACTCCATCACGATGGGCCGTGCCCAGCGGCGGCCGGAGCGGGCGCCCGCGAGGACGGCCACGGAGTCGGCGAGCCGGCCGGCCTGCGCGGTGCGGTGATCGAGGTGCAGGAGGTCGGCGAGGACCTCCTCGTCGGAGTGCTTCTCCTCCATGGCGCGCAGGTCGGCGAGCATGGCCGTGGAGAGGGCCTGCATACGGCCGGCCGCGTTGGCGGTGGCGGAGATCGCGGCGGCCCGGTCGCCGGTGGCCCGCCGGACCTGTGCGGCCAGGTCCGCCTTCTGGGAGGTGAGTTCGGCCGCGCGCCGCTGCTCCTCGGCGATCTCGGCGGCGAGCCGCTGCCGTTCGGCCTCGAAGTCGGCGGTGAGGCGCGCGCGTTCACGGGCCTCGGCGTCGGCGGCCCGGGTGCGGTCGCGGGCGGAGTCCTGCGCGAGCCGGGTCCGTTCCTGCTCGAACTCCTCGGCCTGACGGGCGCGTTCCTGGAGGAGGCGGCCGGCGTCCTGGCTCACGGTGTCGAGGCGGCGGCGTGCCAGCTGTGCGGTCCGTACGGCGTGGGCGGCGACCGCGACGGCCACGCAGAGCAGCACGGCGGCCGTCCCGGTGATCCAGGCGACGGGCACCCGCGCGGAGTTCGGTGCGGTCGCCACCGCGACGGCCACCGCGACCGCCGCCAGTGCGGCGGTGAGCAGGGGGGCGGGCGCCGTGGCGCGGAGGGTGGGTCGTTCGCCGGAGGGGCTGGGCGCGGTCATGAATCCTGTCCTCGGTCCGTGTCCTCGGTCGTTTCCTGGGCGAGAGGCGACACCTGATACTCAATTCGCGGTCACTATATGAGAGTTCGTGATCGTGTTGGGAAGGTTCTGGACCCGGTCCTGTCATCGGACCGTGATTCGGCGGCCCCGGATACCGTCCGGAGCCGCCGTGCGGGGCCATCCTGGAGGCATGACGGATCTTGGCGGCCGGGGACCGGCGGAGCTTCGGGAACTACGGGCCGCGCTGCGCGGGAGGCTCGCCGCCGAGGTGCGCGGCGAGGTCGCCGTCGACGCCACCGCGCGTGCGCTGGCCACCATGGACGCGTCCAACTACCGGCGCGTCCCGCTCGGCGTGGTCGCCCCGCGCGACCGCGACGACGTGGCGGCCGTGCTGTCCGTGTGCCGGGCGCTCGGGGTCCCGGTCGTCGCGCGCGGCGGCGGCACCTCGATCGCCGGCCAGGCGACCGGCACCGGCGTCGTCCTCGACTTCACCCGGCACATGAACCGGATCGTCGCGCTGGACCCCGCGGCGGCCACCGCCGTCGTGCAGCCGGGTGTCGTCCTGGACCGCCTCCAGGAGGCCGCCGCCCCGCACGGCCTGCGGTTCGGCCCCGACCCCTCCACCCACGGCCGCTGCACCCTCGGCGGAATGATCGGGAACAACGCCTGCGGGACGCACTCGGTGGCGTGGGGCACGACCGCGGACAGCGTGCGCGGACTGTCGGTGCTCACCGCCCGGGGGGAGGCCCGCACGCCCGGCCGGGACTGGCAGGGCGCCCCGCCCGGCCTCCGTGCCCTGGTCGAGGGCGAGTTGGCCCGCCTGCGCACCGGATTCCCGGAGCTGCCCCGCCGTATCTCCGGCTACGCGCTGGACGCCCTGCTCCCCGAGCGGGGCGCGGACGTCGCCCGTTCCTTCTGCGGCTCCGAGGGCACGTGGGGCGTGCTGACCGAGGCGGTGGTGCGACTGGTCGAGGCACCGCGGGCGACGGCGCTGGCCGTGCTCGGGTACTCGGACGAGAGCGCGGCGGCGGAGGCGGCCGCCGGGCTGCTGCCGCTCGGCCCGCTGACGGTGGAGGGGATGGCCGCGGACCTCGTGCCGTCCGGCGCGGGGCTGCCGCGGGGCGGGGCCTGGCTGTTCGTCGAGACGGGCGGCGCCGACGCGGGGGAGGCCCGCGCGCGGGCCGACGCGATCGTGCGCGCCGCCGACGTCCTCGACGCCACCGTGGTCACCGACCCCGCGGGACAGCGGGCCCTGTGGCGGCTGCGCGAGGACGCGAGCGGCACGGCGACCCGGATGCCCGGCGACGGGGCGGAGGCATGGCCCGGCTGGGAGGACTGCGCGGTGCCGCCGGCCCGGCTCGGGGCGTATCTGCGGGACTTCCGGCGCCTGCTGGCGGACCACGGGCTGCGCGGGACGCCGTACGGGCACTTCGGGGACGGCTGCATCCACGTCCGCATCGACTTCGACCTGCTGACGGGCGAGGGGATCGGCCGCTTCCGCGGCTTCTCGCGGGAACTGGCGGAACTGGTGGTCTCGCACGGCGGCTCGCTCTCCGGCGAGCACGGCGACGGACAGGCCCGGGCCGAGCTGCTGCCCCTCATGTACGGCCCCGCGATGGTGGGCCTCTTCGAACGCGCGAAGGACCTCTGGGACCCGGACGGGCTGCTCAACCCCGGCATGCTGGTGCGGCCGCACCGGCTGGACGAGAACCTGCGCTTCGCGGTGCTGCCCCGCGAACCGGTGGACGTGGCGTTCGGGTACCCGGCGGACGGCGGGGACTTCTCCGCCGCGGTGCGCCGGTGCGTAGGGGTCGCCAAGTGCCGTACGGCGACGCCCGCCGACACCGGTGTCATGTGCCCGTCGTTCCGGGTGACGGGCGAGGAGGAGCACTCCACCCGGGGACGGGCGCGGCTGCTGCACGAGATGCTCGCGGGCGAGGTGATCACCGACGGTTGGCGGTCGACGGAGGTCCGGGACGCGCTCGACCTGTGCCTGTCCTGCAAGGGCTGCCGCTCCGACTGCCCGGTGGGTGTCGACATGGCCACGTACAAGGCCGAGTTCCTGCACCACCACTACGCCGGCCGGCGCCGCCCCGCCGCGCACTACGCCCTGGGACGGCTGCCGCTGTGGCTCGGACTGGTCGCCCGGACCAGGACCGCCCGGCTGCTCAACGTCCTCTCCTCGCTGCCGCCACTGGCCGCTGCGGCCAAGCGGCTGGCCGGGATCGCGCCCGAGCGGACCATCCCGCGGCTCGCGCCCGAGACGTTCAGCCGGTGGTGGCGGCGGCGGTTCACGGAGCGGGTGCGGCGGATGATGCGCGAGGGGGTGCACGGGATCGGTGGGACCGGCGGGATCGGTCGGATCGGTGGGATCGGTGGGACCGGCGGGTCCGCCGTCCGCGCGGACGGCGCCGGGGTGGCCCTCCTGTGGCCGGACACCTTCACGGAGCACCTCTCGCCGTCGGTGGGGCGGGCGGCCGTACGCGTGCTGGAGGCGGCCGGTGTGGGTGTGATGCTCACCCCGGCGGTGGCGATGAGGAAGGTGAGGGGACCGGGCAGCGGCGGCGGGGAAGGCGCGAAGGGCGGAAAGGGCGGAACGGCGGGCGCCGCCGGGAAGCGCCGTGGGAGGCCGGCGACCGGGACGGCGGGCACGACCGGTGCGGCGGACGGGGTGACGGCGGGCGCGACCGGCGCGCCGGACGGCCCGGCCCCGTGGGCGGTGGGCCGGGCGGGCCGCGTCTGCTGCGGTCTGACGTACGTGTCCACGGGTCAGCTCGACCTCGCCCGCACGGTCATGCGCCGCACCCTCGACCTGATGGGGGCCTTCCTGGATCCCGAGGTCCATCCGCGGCCCCCCGCGGTCGTCGTCCTCGAACCGAGCTGTGCCGCCGCGCTGCGCACGGACCTCCCGGAGCTCCTCCCCGACGACCCGCGCGCCGCCCGTCTGGCCTCCGCGGTGCTGACCTTCGCGGAGGCGCTCGAACGGCTCGCCCCCGACTGGTCGCCCCCGTCGCTCGACCGCCCGGTCGTCGGCCAGACCCACTGCCACCAGCACGCCGTCCTCGGCGACGCGGCCGACCGGCGGCTGCGCGCGGCCGCCGGTCTGACCGGCTCCCTCGCGGGCGGCTGCTGCGGGCTCGCGGGCGACTTCGGCTTCGAGCAGGGTCATTACGGCGTGTCGGTGGCCTGCGCGGAGGAACAGCTCCTCCCGGCGGTGGCGGCGGCCGGCGACGACGCGGTGCTCCTCGCGGACGGCTACTCCTGCCGTACCCAGCTGGAGCAGCTGACGGGCCGCGGGGGACGGCACCTGGCGGAGGTGCTGGCGGAGGCACTCGACGACCCCGGCCGACGGGCGGCCCGCGGGCAGGGGAACGAGAATGGCGAAATGTCCTGAGTGGGCTGATTCCCTCAGCCACCCCCTCACCGAGGAGTGCCCCGCATGAGGCTCCGCCTGCAGGCCATCACCCGTGAAGAGCATCTGGCGTTCGTCGCGACCCGGGCCTCGGTCAGCCATATGCAGGTGCCGTCGTGGGGAGACGTGAAGCCGGACTGGGGGGCGGAGAGCCTCGGCTGGTTCGACGGGCGGGGGCGGCTCGTCGGCGCGGGGCTGGTGCTGCTGCGGCCGCTGCCGAAGGTGCGGCGCTCTCTCGCCTACCTCCCGGAGGGACCGGTCGTCGACTGGTACGCGGCCGACCTCGCGGAGCGCTGGCTCGACCCGATGGTCGCGTATCTGAAGGGGCGGGGCGCCTTCGCGGTGCGGATGGGGCCGCCCGTGGTGGTGCGCCGGTGGAGCGCCGACGCCGTCAAGGCGGCGATCGCCGATCCGGCGGCGCGCCGCCTCGGGGAGGCGCGGGCGACGACGGACGAACCGGCCGCGGCCGGTGTCGCCGAGCGGCTGCGGAAACGGGGGTGGCGGCAGGCCGGGGCCGGTGCCGACGGCGGGTTCGCCGCCGGGCAGCCGCGCCATGTCTTCCAGGTCCCCTTCGGCACACGGTCGCTGGAGGAGATCCGCAGCGGCCTCAACCAGCAGTGGCGGCGCAACATCAAGAAGGCCGAGAAGGCCGGGGTGAAGGTCGTGCGCGGCGGTCACGACGACCTGCCCGCCTTCTACGAGCTCTACACCGAGACCGCCGCGCGGGACCGCTTCGTGCCGCGCCCGCTCTCCTACTTCCAGCGCATGTGGACCGCCCTCACCGCCGAGCACCCGGACCGGATGCGGCTCTACCTCGCGCACCACGACGGCGAAGTGCTCGCCGCGGCCACGATGCTGACGGTCGGCGACCACGTCTGGTACTCCTACGGTGCCTCCACCGGCCGCAGGCGCGAGGTCCAGCCCAACAACGCCATCCAGTGGCGCATGATGACCGACGCCCACGAACTGGGCGCCACCGTCTACGACTTCCGCGGCATCACCGACACCCTGGAGGAGTCCGACCACCACCTCGGCCTGCTCCGCTTCAAGGTCGGCTCGGGCGGTGAGGCCGTGGAGTACCTCGGCGAGTGGGACTTCCCCGTCAACCGTGTCCTCCACCGGGCCTTCGGCCTGTACATGGCCCGCCGCTGAGGGGCCGCGGCCCACGAGGGCGGGAGGACCGCCGTGCGGAACGACTGTGAGGAACGAGACAGGGTCGTCCAGGGTTCACGCGCCTGACCGGGTCCATTACTCTGGACCGGAAAGTGCAGCATGATGCACGCGTCCCGCGTCGAGCCCCTGGAAGGCACCGTGAACACCCCCAGCGCCGCCCCGTCCTCACCGGCGTCCGCGACCCCGGTCGCCCCGGTGATGGCCCCCCTGCCCGGCACGGGCGGCGGCTCCCCGGTCCGGCGCGGCGGCCTCGGGCCCGTCGGCCTGGTCCTCGCGGGGGGCGTCTCCGTACAGTTCGGCGGCGCGCTGGCGGTGACCCTGATGCCGCGCACCGGCGCGCTCGGAGTGGTGACCCTGCGGCTGCTGGTGGCGGCGATCGTGCTGATGGTGATCTGCCGGCCGAAGGTGCGCGGACACTCCCGGGCCGACTGGGCCACGGTCGTCGTCTTCGGGCTGACCATGGCCGCCATGAACGGCCTCTTCTACCAGTCGGTCGCCCGCATCCCGCTGGGCCCCGCCGTCACCCTGGAGGTGCTCGGCCCGCTGGTGCTCTCGGTGGTCGCCTCCCGCCGCGCCCTGAACCTGCTCTGGGCGGGACTCGCCCTGGGCGGGGTCTTCCTCCTCGGCGGCGGGGGGTTCGGGAGCCTCGACACGGTGGGTGTCGCCTTCGCCCTCTCCGCCGGCGGGATGTGGGCGGCGTACATCGTCTTCAGCGCCCGTACGGGCCGGCGCTTCCCCCAGGCCGACGGGCTCGCGCTCGCCATGGTGGTCGCGGCGGTGGCGTTCCTGCCGCTCGGGATCGCCGAGTCCGGGACCCGGCTGCTCGATCCGACGACCGTGGCGCTCGGGGCCGCGGTCGCCGTGCTGTCCTCCGTCCTCCCCTACACCCTCGAACTCCTCGCCCTGCGCCGCCTTCCCGCCTCCACCTTCGCGATCCTGATGAGCCTGGAACCGGCCGTCGCCGCGACCGCCGGTTTCCTCGTCCTGCACCAGGCGCTCTCGGCCACCGAGGCCCTCGCGATCGCTCTCGTCATCGCCGCGAGCATGGGTGCGGTGCGGACGCAGGTGGGGCGGGGGAAGGCCGTCCCGACGTAGCCGCGTCCGCGGGCGACCAGGGCGGGGGCTCGGCCCCCGGCCCCCGTCGGCCTGAACGGCCTCGTCCTCAGGCGCCGGACGGGCTGGGGGTGGGCGTGTGTGGTGTGGTGGCCGTCGGCCTCCGTGCCCCTGGGGGCTGCCGCCCCCGGACCCCCGCTTCGGCCTGGACGGCCTTGTCCTCAAACGCCGGACGGGCTGGAGATGTGCGCCCGTGCCGGAAGGCGGGCGTCGGAGGGCGTGCTGCCGGGGTCCGTCCCCAGGTCCCCGCTGCCCTTGCCCTGGGGGCTGCCGCCCCCCGGCGCCCGTCGGCCTGAACGGCCTCGTCCTCAAACGCCGGACGGGCTGGAGATGTGCGCCCGTGCCGGAAGGCGGGCGTCGGAGGGCGTGCTGCCGGGGTCCGTCCCCAGGTCCCCGCTGCCCTTGCCCTGGGGGCTGCCGCCCCCAGACCCCCGCTTCGGCCTGAACGGCCTTGTCCTCAAGCGCCGGACGGGCTGAAATACCTGACCTTGCCGTCGGCCTTCGAGTGCGGCCTCGCATCCCCAGCCCGTACGCGACCTGTGAGCGCGGGCCCGCATCTCCAGCCCGTCCGGCGTTTGAGGACGAGCCCTTCGGGCGAAGGCGGGGGTCCAGGGGGCGCAGCGCCCCTGGCGCGGGGACCGGAGACCGGGGGCCGATCCCGACGCTCGCTCAAACATCCCGCCCCCGATCAATGCAAGCACGCTTGATTGTTTCTCCGCCCGCTGCCATGCTCCAGAACGCACCGCGCAGGACCCCGCACACCGTCGTGCCCCGAGGGAGCGCCATCGTGTCCGACCCGTCGTCCGTGATCGACGATCTGCATCGGGAGAGCGAGGAACTCGACCTGCTGGTAGGCGGGTTGACCGAGGAGCGGTGGCGGCTCGCCACCCCGGCCCCGCGCTGGACCGTCGCCCACCAGATCGCCCACCTGGCCTGGACCGACCGTTCCGCGCTGCTCGCCGTGACCGACGCGGAGGCCTTCGCGAAGGAGGTCGAGAAGGCGATCGCCGCACCCGGCGGGTTCGTGGACGAGGGCGCCGACGAGGGCGCGGCCCGGCCGCCCGCCGAACTGCTCGCCGACTGGCGTTCGGGGCGCCGGGCGTTGGAGGGGTCCCTCCGCGCCGCCCCCGCCGGAACCCGTTTCCCCTGGTACGGGCCGCCCATGTCGGCGGCCTCCGTGGCCACCGGCCGGCTGATGGAGACCTGGGCCCACGGGCAGGACGTGGCGGACGCGCTGGGGGTGACCCGCACCCCCACGGACCGGCTCCGGCACGTGGTGCGGATCGGCGTGCGGGCACGGGACTTCGCCTTCGGGGTGCGCGGACTCACCCCGCCGGACGGCGAGTTCCGCGTCGAACTGGAGAGCGCCGCCGGGGAGTTGTGGACGTACGGACCCGAGGACGCGCCCCAGCGGGTCATCGGTCCCGCCCTCGACTTCTGTCTCCTGGTCACCCAGCGCGCCCACCGCGCCGACCTCGCCGTACGCGCGCAGGGCCCCGACGCCGACCGCTGGCTGGACATCGCCCAGGCCTTCGCCGGGCCGCCGGGAGACGGACGGCGGCCCGGGCGGGCGCGGACGCAGGAGCGGGGCCGGTGAGCGGCGGTCCCTCCTCCCCGGGCGCCCTGCGGATAGGCAACGCGTCCGGCTTCTACGGCGACCGCTTCGACGCGATGCGCGAGATGCTCACCGGCGGGCCCCTGGACGTCCTCACCGGCGACTACCTCGCCGAGCTGACGATGCTCATCCTCGGCCGCGACCGTCTGAAGAACCCGGCGGGCGGCTACGCGCGCACCTTCCTGCGGCAGCTGGAGGAGTGCCTCGGCCTCGCACACGAGCGGGGCGTGCGCGTCGTGGCGAACGCGGGCGGCCTCAACCCCGCCGGACTCGCCGGCGCCGTGCGGGAGCTGGCCGAACGGCTGGGCGTCCCGGTGCGCGTCGCCCATGTCGAGGGGGACGACCTCACCGACCGCCACCCCGGCGCCCTCGCCGCGCACGCCTACCTCGGCGGCGCGGGGATCGCCGCCTGTCTGCGCGAGGGCGCGGACATCGTCGTGACCGGCCGGGTCACGGACGCCGCGCTGGTCACCGGGCCGGCCGTCGCGCACTTCGGCTGGGCCCCGGACGCGTACGACCGTCTCGCGGGTGCCGTCGTCGCCGGGCACGTCCTGGAGTGCGGCACCCAGGCGACCGGCGGCAACTACGCCTTCTTCGGCGACCACCCCGCGCGGCTGCTGCGCCGTCCCGGATTCCCGCTCGCCGAACTCCACGAGGACGGCACGAGCGTCATCACCAAGCACGACGGCACGGGCGGCGTCGTGGACGTCGGCACGGTCACCGCGCAACTCCTCTACGAGACGTCCGGCGCCAGGTACGCGGGCCCCGACGTCACCGCCCGCCTCGACTCGGTGACGCTCTCCCAGGAGGGCCCCGACCGGGTGCGGATCTCGGGCGTCCGGGGCGAGGCGCCGCCGCCCACCCTCAAGGTCGGCCTGAACCGTCTCGGCGGCTTCCGCAACGAGGTCGTCTTCGTCCTGACCGGGCTCGACATCGAGACGAAGGCCGCGCTCGTACGGGACCAGATGGAGACCGCGTTCGACACGGCCAAGGCGCGCCCGGCGGAGGTGCGTTGGGAGCTCTCCCGGACCGACCGGGCGGACGCCCCCACCGAGGAGACCGCGAGCGCCCTGCTGCGTCTCGTCGTACGGGACCCCGGCCAGGACGCGGTCGGCCGCACGCTCGGCGGGGCGGCCGTCGAACTGGCCCTGGCGAGCTATCCCGGCTTCCATGTCCTGGCGCCGCCCGGAAAGGGCTCGCCGTACGGGGTGTTCGAGGACTCCCGCGTCCCCCAGGACGCCGTGGAGCAGGTCGCGGTCCTCCCGGACGGGCGCCGGATCCCGGTGGCCCCGGCCCGCGACACCCTGGCAGTGGAACCGGCGCCGCGCCCCGCCCCGCCCGGGCCGCCGCCCGCCGGGCCGACGCGCCGCGCCCCCCTCGGACGGGTGGCCGGTGCCCGCAGCGGCGACAAGGGCGGCGACGCCAACGTGGGTGTCTGGGTCCGCACGGACGCCGCGTGGCGCTGGCTCGCCCACGAGCTGACCGTCGAACGGTTCCGGAGCCTGATCCCCGAGAGCGCCGGCCTCGACGTCGTCCGCCACGCGCTGCCCAACCTCCGCGCCCTCAACTTCGTCGTCCGGGGAATCCTCGGCGAGGGCGTCGCCGCCCAGCACCGCTTCGACCCCCAGGCCAAGGGCCTCGGCGAATGGCTCCGCTCCCGCCACCTGGACATACCGGAGGCACTCCTGTGACCGTCCTCGCGTCCTCCCTGGACGCCAGCAGCCCTGAACACACCGCCCACCGCGAGGCGATGCTCGAAAAGCTCGCCGCGCTGGACACCGAGCACGCCAAGGCGCTCGCGGGCGGCGGCGAGAAGTACGTCGCCCGGCACCGGGAGCGCGGCAAGCTGCTCGCCCGTGAACGCATCGAGCTGCTGCTCGACCCCGACACCCCCTTCCTGGAGCTGTCGCCGCTGGCGGCCTGGGGAAGCGACGCCCCCGCGTACACGGTGGGCGCCTCGCTCGTCACCGGGATCGGGGTGGTCGAGGGCGTCGAGTGCCTGATCACCGCCAACGACCCGACGGTGCGCGGCGGTGCCAGCAACCCGTGGAGCCTGAGGAAGGCGCTGCGGGCCAACGACATCGCCCTCGCCAACCGGCTGCCCTGCATCAGCCTGGTCGAGTCGGGCGGCGCCGACCTGCCGTCGCAGAAGGAGATCTTCATCCCCGGGGGCGCGATCTTCCGCGACCTGACCCGGCTGTCGGCGGCGGGCATCCCGACCGTGGCCGTGGTCTTCGGGAACTCGACCGCGGGCGGCGCGTACGTCCCGGGCATGTCCGACCACGTGATCATGGTGAAGGAGCGGGCGAAGGTCTTCCTGGGCGGTCCGCCGCTGGTGAAGATGGCCACCGGCGAGGAGAGCGACGACGAGTCCCTCGGCGGCGCCGAGATGCACGCGCGGGTGTCGGGTCTCGCGGACCACTTCGCCGTCGACGAGCGGGACGCGCTCCGGCAGGCCCGCCGCGTCGTCGCCCGGCTCAACCACCGCAAGGCGTACCCCGACCCGGGACCGGCGGCCCCTCCCGTGCACGACGAGGAGGAGCTGCTGGGGATCGTGCCCGGCGACCTCAAGCACCCCTTCGACCCGCGCGAGGTCATCGCCCGGATCGTCGACGGCTCGGACTTCGACGAGTTCAAGCCCCTTTACGGGACCAGCCTCACCACGGGCTGGGCGACGCTGCACGGCTACCCCGTCGGGATACTGGCCAACGCCCAGGGCGTGCTCTTCAGCGCCGAGTCGCAGAAGGCCGCCCAGTTCATCCAGCTCGCCAACCAGCGCGACATCCCCCTCCTCTTCCTGCACAACACCACCGGCTACATGGTCGGCAGGGAGTACGAGCAGGGCGGCATCATCAAGCACGGCGCGATGATGATCAACGCGGTGAGCAACAGCCGGGTCCCCCACCTGTCCGTCCTGATGGGCGCCTCCTACGGAGCCGGTCACTACGGCATGTGCGGTCGCGCCTACGACCCGCGCTTCCTGTTCGCCTGGCCGAGCGCCAAGTCCGCCGTCATGGGCCCCCAGCAGCTCGCCGGCGTCCTGTCCATCGTCGCCCGGCAGTCCGCGGCGGCCAAGGGCCGTCCGTACGACGACGAGGCCGACGCCGCCCTGCGCGCCATGGTGGAGCAGCAGATCGAGTCGGAGTCCCTGCCGATGTTCCTGTCCGGGCGGCTGTACGACGACGGGGTGATCGACCCCCGTGACACCCGCACCGTCCTCGGCCTGTGCCTGTCCGCGATCCACACCGCGCCCTTCGAGGGCGCGCGCGGCGGCTTCGGCGTCTTCCGGATGTGAGGTCCCACACCATGATCAGTTCGATACTCGTGGCCAATCGCGGGGAGATCGCCTGCCGGGTCTTCCGCACCTGCCGGGCGGCCGGGATCCGGACCGTCGCCGTGCACTCGGACGCCGACGAGGACGCCCTGCACGTACGGGAGGCGGACGCGGCGGTGCGGCTGCCGGGCGTGACACCCGCGCAGACCTACCTCCGCGCCGACCTGGTCGTGAAGGCGGCCCTGGACGCCGGAGCGGACGCCGTCCACCCCGGGTACGGCTTCCTCTCCGAGAACGCGGACTTCGCGCGCGCCGTCCTCGACGCGGGCCTGGTCTGGATCGGGCCGCCGCCCGAGGCGATCGAGGCGATGGCGTCCAAGACCCGCGCCAAGAAACTGATGGGTCTCGCCCCCCTGGTCGAGGTCACCGAGGACGACCTCCCGGTGCTGGTCAAGGCGGCCGCGGGCGGCGGCGGGCGCGGGATGCGGATCGTGCGCGAACTGGCCGCTCTGGAGACGGAGCTGGAGGCGGCGCGGGCCGAGGCGCTGAGCGCGTTCGGCGACGGCGAGGTCTTCGTCGAGCCGTACGTGGAGGGCGGCCGCCACGTCGAGGTGCAGATCCTCGCCGACACGCACGGCACGGTCTGGACGCTCGGGACGCGCGACTGCTCGCTCCAGCGCCGCCACCAGAAGGTGATCGAGGAGGCCCCGGCCCCCGGGCTCGGGCAGCGGCTCACCGACACGCTGTACGACCTTTCGGTGCGCGCCGCCCGCGCCGTCGACTACGTGGGCGCCGGGACCGTCGAGTTCCTGATCGCGGACGGCACCGCCCACTTCCTGGAGATGAACACCCGTCTCCAGGTCGAACACCCCGTCACCGAGGCGGTCTTCGGGATCGACCTGGTCGCGCTGCAGATCCAGGTCGCCGAGGGCGCCGCGCTCGACGACGCCCCGCCCCCCGCCCGCGGGCACGCGGTCGAGGCCCGCCTGTACGCCGAGGACCCCGCGAACGCGTGGGCCCCGCAGACCGGCACCCTGCACCGCCTCGCCGTACCGGACTCCGTCCGTCTGGACACCGGCTACGGGGACGGCGACCGGATCGGCGTGCACTACGACCCGATGCTCGCCAAGGCCGTCGCCCACGCCGCCACCCGCGTGGGGGCCCTGCGCGCGCTGTCGGGCGCCCTGGAGCGGGCGGAGATCCACGGCCCGGTCACCAACCGGGATCTGCTCGTCCGCTCCCTGCGGCACCCCGAGTTCACCGAGGGCCGCATGGACACCGGGTTCTACGACCGTCACCTCGCCACGCTCACGCCGCCCGCCGCGGACCCGTACGCGCCGCTGGCCGCCGCCCTCGCCGCCGCGCACGGCCGTTCCCGGTTCGGCGGCTGGCGCAACCTGCCCTCTCAGCCGCAGATCAGGCGCTACCTCGTGGCGGGAGAGGAACACGAGGTCCACTACCGGCACACCCGGGAGGGGCTCTCCGCCGACGGGGTGCGCGTGGTGCGCGCCGACGCGGATCTCGTCGTGCTCGAAGTGGACGGCGTGCGGAAGCGGTTCCGGGTCGCCCGCCACGGCGACCAGGTCCACGTGAACTCCACCGTGCTCACCGCGCTGCCCCGCTTCCCCGACCCCACCGCCGACCACGCCCCCGGGTCCCTGCTCGCGCCGATGCCCGGCACCGTGGTCCGGGTGGCCGAGGGCCTCGCCGAAGGGGTCCGGGTGGAGGCCGGCCGGCCCCTGCTCTGGCTGGAGGCGATGAAGATGGAACACAAGATCTCCGCCCCGGCCGACGGCACCCTCACCGCGCTCCACGTGGCCCCCGGCCGGCAGGTGGAGATGGGGGCCCTGCTGGCGGTCGTGGACGACGACGTGCCCGGACAGGAGCCGCGGGCGACCCCGCGTTCCGCCCGACCGACCCGCACCTTCCGTACTCAGGAGGCCCCATGAGCCCCGTGACAGAGACCGAAGAGCACACCGCCCTGCGCGCCGCCGTCGCCGCCCTCGGCAGGCGGTACGGCCGCGAGTACCTGACCGACGCCATCCGCGAGGGCCGCCATCCCACCGAGCTGTGGTCCGAGGCGGCCAAACTCGGCTACCTGGGCGTGAACCTGCCGGAGGCCTACGGCGGCGGAGGCGGCGGCATCGCCGAACTCTCCCTGGTACTGGAGGAATTGGGAGCTGCGGGTTGTCCGCTGCTCATGATGGTGGTGTCGCCCGCGATCTGCGGGACCGTCATCGCCCGCTTCGGCACGGAGGAACAGAAGCGCGCCTGGCTGCCCGGACTCGCCGACGGCACCCGCACCATGGCCTTCGGCATCACCGAACCCGACGCCGGCTCCAACTCGCACCGGATCACCACCACGGCCCGTCGGGACGGCGCGGACTGGCTGCTGACCGGCCGCAAGGTGTTCATCTCCGGTGTCGACATCGCCGACGCCACCCTCGTCGTCGGCCGTACGGAGGACGCCCGCACCGGCAGCCTCAAGCCCTGCCTGTTCATCGTCCCGCGGGACGCGGAGGGGTTCGGCCGGCGGCAGATCGACATGGAACTCCAGAGCGCGGAGAAGCAGTTCGAGCTGACCCTCGACGACGTGCGGCTGCCCGCCGGGGCACTCGTCGGCGACGAGGACGCGGGCCTGCTGCAGCTCTTCGCCGGGCTCAACCCGGAGCGGGTGATGACGGCCGCGTTCGCGATCGGCATGGGCCGCTTCGCGCTCTCCCGGGCCGTCGAGTACGCCCGTGAACGCACCGTCTGGAAGGCCCCCATCGGCGCCCACCAGGCCGTCGCCCACCCGCTCGCCCAGGCCCACATAGAGCTCGAACTCGCCCGCCTGATGATGCAGAAGGCGGCCTTCCTCTACGACTCCGGGGACGACGTCGCCGCCGGGGAGGCCGCCAACATGGCCAAGTACGCGGCCGGCGAGGCCTGTGTGAAGGCGGTCGACCAGGCCGTGCACACCCTCGGCGGCAACGGGCTCACCCGCGAGTTCGGCCTCGCCTCGCTGATCACCGCCTCCCGGGTGGCCCGTATCGCCCCGGTCAGCAGGGAGATGATCCTCAACTACGTCTCCCACCAGAGCCTGGGCCTGCCCAAGTCGTACTGAGCGCCGCACCGGCGGGCCGCCGAGAGGAGGCCCGCCGGGCGGCCGCACCACCCGGGCGCCACCGGCGGGTTCCCCCGCCGGGCCGCCCACCGGCCAGTCCTACCCGCGAGCCGCTCCAGGAGGACCCGTGTTCCGCAGCGAGTACGCCGACGTCCCGGCCGTCGAGGAACCCATCCACGAGGCCGTCCTCGGCCGCGCCGCCGAGCGCGGGGACACACCCGCGCTGGTCGACGGCGTCGACGGCACCACCCTCACCTACGGCCAACTGGACCAGTTCCACCGGCGGCTGGCCGCCGCGTTCGCCGACGCCGGCGTCCGCAAGGGCGACGTGCTCGCCCTGCACAGCCCCAACACCATCGCGTTCCCGACGGTGTTCTACGGCGCCACCCGCGCGGGGGCGTCGGTCACCACCGTGCACCCGCTCGCCACCGCCGAGGAGTTCGCCAAGCAGCTGCGGGACAGTGCCACGGCCTGGATCGTCACCGTCTCGCCCCTGCTGGAGACGGCCCGGCAGGCCGCGGAACTCGCCGGCGGGATACGGGAGATCTTCGTCTGCGACACCGCGCCGGGGCACCGGTCGCTGATCGACCTGCTCGGCTCGACCGCCCCCGAGCCGCGGGTCGACATCGACCCCGTGACGGACATCGCGGCCCTCCCGTACTCCTCCGGGACCACCGGCACGCCCAAGGGCGTGATGCTCACCCACCGGTCCGTCGCCACCAACCTGGCGCAGGTGGCGCGCTCGGTGCCGATGGACGAGGGGGAACGCATCCTCGCGGTGCTGCCCTTCTTCCACATCTACGGGCTGACGGCCCTGATGAACGCGCCGCTGCGGCAGGGCGCCACCGTCGTGGTGCTGCCGCGCTTCGACCTCGACACCTTCCTCACGGCCATCGAACGGCACCGCATCACCGGCCTGTTCGTGGCCCCGCCGATCGTGCTCGCGCTGGCCAAGCACCCGGCCGTCGAGGGCTACGACCTGTCGTCCCTGAAGTACGTGATCTCCTCCGCCGCGCCCCTGGACGCCCGGCTCGCCCTGGCCTGCGCCGAGCGGCTCGGCATCCCGCCCATCGGCCAGGGCTACGGCATGACGGAACTCTCCCCGTGCACCCACCTGGTACCGCTGGACGCCGCCGACGCGCCCCCGGGAACGGTGGGCAGGCTCGTCGCGGGCACCGAGATGCGGATCCTCTCCCTCGACGACCCGGGCAGGGAACTCGGCGTCGGCGAGGCCGGGGAGATCGTCATCCGCGGCCCCCAGGTGATGAAGGGCTACCTGGGACGCCCCGACGCCACCGCCGAGATGATCGAGACGGACGGCTGGCTGCACACCGGGGACGTCGGGTACGTGGACGCGGACGGCTGGCTGTTCGTCGTCGACCGGGTCAAGGAACTCATCAAGTACAAGGGCTTCCAGGTCGCGCCCGCCGAACTGGAGGCACTGCTGCTGACCCACCCGGGCATCGCGGACGCCGCCGTGGTCGGGGTCTACAACGACGACAACAACGAGGTCCCGCACGCCCACGTGGTGCGTCAGCGCTCCGCCACCGAGCTGTCCGAGGGAGAGGTCATGATGTACGTCGCCGAGCGCGTCGCCCCGTACAAACGGGTCCGAGCGGTCACCTTCGTCGACGAGGTGCCCCGGGCCGCCTCGGGGAAGATCCTGCGCAGGGAACTGCGGGGCCGGTCGTGACCCTCGTCCACGCGGACCTCGACCGCGCCGTCGCCGTCCTCACCCTCGACTCGCCCACCAACCGCAACGCGCTGTCGTCCGCGCTCGTGGCCGAACTCGCCGAAGGGCTCGCGCGGTGCGGCGAGGACGACGACGTCCGCGCGGTCGTGCTCACCCACACCGGCAACACGTTCTGCGCGGGTGCCGACCTGCGCGACCCGCCCCAGCCGGACGCGCTCGTCGGACTGCTGCGGCGGATCGTCGAGCTGCCCAAACCGGTGGTGGCCCGGGTGACCGGGCACGTCCGGGCGGGCGGTCTGGGCCTGCTGGGCGCCTGCGACATCGCCGTCTCCTCCGGCGCGGCCACCTTCGCCTTCACGGAGGTCCGCATCGGGGTCGCGCCCGCTGTCATCTCGCTGCCCCTGCTGTCCCGCACGGACCCCCGCGCCCTCGCCCGTTACTACCTCACCGGCGAACGCCTCGACGCCGCCGAGGCGGTGCGCACGGGATTGCTGACCGCGGCAGGCGACGACGCCGACGCGGTCCTCGCCCCCGTCCTGGACGGCCTGCGCCGGGCCTCCCCGCAGGGCCTCGCCGAGACGAAACGGCTGCTCACGGCTAAGGTGCTGGAGGCTTTCGACCGGGACGCGGTCGCCCTGACGGCGCTCTCGGCCGAGCTGTTCTCCTCCGCGCAGGCCCGCGAGGGGATGACGGCCTTCCTCGAACGACGGGATCCCGCATGGGTGGTGTGAACACGGCGGAAGCCTCGGACGACGCGACGGCCGCGACGGACCCCGCGGGTCCACAGGACGCGACGGACCCGGAACCCACCGGGCACGCGGGACACACGGACCGGACCGGCCCCCCGAGCGCGCACGGCTCGCGCCGCTCCCGTCCCGCGCACGTCCCGAAGCAGGACCGCAGCCGGGCCACCCGGCAGCGGCTGCTGGCCGCCGCAGTGGCCTGTCTCGCCGAACACGGCTGGGCGGGCTCCACGGTCGCCGTCGTCGCGGAACGGGCCGGGGTCTCCCGGGGCGCCGCCCAGCACCACTTCCCGACCCGCGAGGACCTGTTCACGGCGGCGGTGGAGTACGTCGCCGAGGAACGCTCCACGGCCCTGCGCGCCCTCTTCCCGGAAGGTGCCGCGGACCGGCGCGCCGTCGTCGCGGCCCTCGTCGACCTCTTCACGGGCCCGCTCTTCCGCGCCGCCCTCCACCTGTGGGTGGCCGCCTCCGACGAGGAGCAGCTCCGCGTCAGGGTCACCGAACTGGAGGCCCGCGTCGGCCGCGAGACCCACCGGATCGCCGTGGACCTGCTGGCCGCGGACGAGTCCCGCCCGGGCGTACGGGAGACCGTCCAGGGTCTCCTCGACATGTCCCGGGGGCTGGGCCTCGCCCATCTCCTCACGGACGACACGGCCCGCCGGGAGCGGGTGGTCGCGCAGTGGGGCGTGATCCTGAACGGGGTGCTGGAGTGAGCGGGGCCGGGGTCACGGGCTGAGCCGCTCCACCGTCCATCCGCCGTCCGGCTCCGCCGTGTACCGGAGCCGGTCGTGGAGGCGGTTCTCGCGGCCCTGCCAGAACTCGACCGTCCGGGGGGCGACGCGGAAGCCGCCCCAGTGCGGGGGGACCGGGACCTGCTCGCCCTCGGGGTAGCGGGCGCTCAGCTCCGCGTAGGAGGCGTCGAGCGCGGAGCGGGAGGGGACGACCGAGGACTGAGCGCTGGCCCAGGCACCGAGCTGGGAGCCGTGCGGACGGGTCCGGAAGTACGCGGCCGTCTCGTCGCGGCCGGTACGGCGGGCCGTCCCGGTGACGATGACCTGGCGGGCCATCGGGTGCCAGGGGAAGAGCAGCGACACGTAGGGGTTCGTGGCCAGCTCCAGGGCCTTGCGGGATTCGTAGTTGGTGTAGAAGACGAAGCCCTGCTCGTCGTACTGCTTGAGCAGCACCGTGCGGGAGCTGGGCCGCCCGTCGGCGTCGGCCGTGCACACGACCATCGCGTTCGGTTCGTACACCACGCCCTGCGCGGCGGCCTGCGCGGCCTGCCTGAACCAGCGGCCGAACTGGTCCATGGGGTGCGGGGCGAGACCGGACTCCAGGAATCCCTCGGCGCGGTAGTGGGCGCGCATCGCGGCCGGGTCGGTACCGGGTTCGGCCGCGGCTCCGTCCGCGGCCTGTTCTTCTGCGGCGGCCTCGGCCGCGCGCTGGACGAGGGGCTCCGCGGATTCATCCGGGTAACGGTCGTTCACGCGGTCATCTTGCCGTACTTCGGCCCCCACTCGGCGGGAGTGGGGTTCATCACTGCGTGGCACTGAGTGCCGCGCGCTCTCCCCAAAGGTGGCACCCGGGGTTATCGTGCTGCTGCCGCTCCGGTGGGGTGACCGCCGGCCGCACGGGGCATCACCGGGATGACGTACCGGACCACGAGTCCATGAGCCGACCGTGGAACCGGACGTCGACCACCCGTCACCGCCGCAGGTCTCCCACGGCACGGTCCATCGCACCACCCGCCCGCAGACCCCCCGTCGCACACATCATGAGGAGCCGCCTGATGTCCGACTTCGTACCCGGACTCGAAGGAGTCGTCGCGTTCGAGACGGAGATCGCCGAACCGGACAAGGAGGGCGGCGCCCTGCGGTACCGGGGCGTCGACATCGAGGATCTGGTCGGTCACGTCTCCTTCGGAAACGTCTGGGGACTCCTCGTCGACGGCGCGTTCAACCCGGGCCTGCCGCCCGCCGAGCCGTTCCCGATCCCCGTCCACTCGGGTGACATCCGTGTCGACGTCCAGTCCGCGCTCGCCATGCTCGCACCCGTCTGGGGCCTCAAGCCCCTCCTCGACATCGACGAGGGACAGGCCCGCGAGGACCTCGCCCGGGCCGCGGTCATGGCCCTCTCGTACGTCGCCCAGTCCGCCCGCGGCCAGGGCCGTCCGATGGTCCCGCAGAGCGAGATCGACAAGGCGCACTCGATCGCCGAGCGGTTCATGATCCGCTGGCGCGGCGAGCCGGACCCCAAGCACGTGGCCGCCGTGGACGCTTACTGGACGTCCGCCGCCGAGCACGGCATGAACGCCTCCACCTTCACCGCGCGTGTCATCGCGTCGACCGGCGCGGACGTGGCGGCCGCGCTCTCCGGGGCGGTGGGCGCGATGTCGGGCCCGCTGCACGGCGGCGCCCCCTCCCGCGTCCTCGGCATGATCGAGGAGATCGAGCGCACCGGGGACGCCGAGGCGTACGTCCGGCAGGCGCTGGACCAGGGGGAACGCCTGATGGGCTTCGGTCACCGCGTCTACCGCGCCGAGGACCCCCGCGCGCGGGTGCTGCGCCGTACGGCGCGCGATCTGGGCGCCCCCCGCTTCGAGGTGGCCGAGGCGCTGGAGAAGGCGGCCCTGGCGGAGCTGCACGCCCGCCGGCCGGACCGGGTGCTGGCGACGAACGTCGAGTTCTGGGCCGCCATCGTCCTCGACTTCGCCGAGGTCCCGGCGCACATGTTCACCTCGATGTTCACCTGCGCCCGCACCGCGGGCTGGTCGGCGCACATCCTGGAGCAGAAGCGCACGGGACGGCTCGTCCGGCCGTCCGCGCACTACGTGGGTCCCGGCCCGCGCGGCCCGCAGGAGATCAAGGGGTACGAGCGCATCGCCCACTGAGCCGCCTCCCACGGCCACCGGTCATGGGGCCGCCGGTCGTGGGTCCGGGGCCGTCGGTCGTCACGCGGGCGTGAGCAGTCCCGCGTGATGACGGGCGGCGACCAGCGGATGGGCGCGCAGCTTGCCCTTCAGCTCGTTGAACCCGTACTCGGCGAAGAGCGGGTTCGTCGGGTCGTCGGTGATCCCGGGCGCGGCGGACGCGTGCGGGAAGACCAGCGGCTCGACCCGGGCGTCGAGGCGGGGGTTGTAGAAGAAGGGCACGGAGAAGCGCTCGGTGGCCCCGGGCGGGCTCACGACCCGGTGGTTGGTGGCGAGCAGGTAGCCGTCGGTGGCGACCTCCAGCAACTCGCCCAGGTTGACCACGAAGGCACCCGGCAGGGGCGGCACGTCGTGGAAGCGGCCGTCCGCCCGCTGCACCTGGAGTCCGCCCACGCTGTCCTGGAGCAGCAGCGTCAGGAACCCGTAGTCCTTGTGCGCGCCCACGCCCTGGCCGGCGCCGTCGCCCGCGCTCCCCGGATAGCGCACGAGCTTCAGATGCGGATGGGCCCGGTCCCCGAAGATCGGTTCGTAGAAGTCGGCGGGTGCCCCGATGGCGGTGAGCAGTTCGCGCAGCAGCCGTGCCGCGACGGAGCCGAGCCGGTCGATCCAGGCCAGGGCGGCGGTCCGCAGCTCGGGCAGCGCGGCGGGCCACTGGTTCGGGCCCTGCAGCCACCAGTAGGCGGGCTCGTCCGCGCCGGGGCGCCGGGCGGGCCGCTCGGCGCCTATGTCCAGCTGGTCCCGCCAGTCCTGGCTGCCGCCCGTGCGTTCGTCGCCGGTGCGGGTGTAACCGCGGAAATGCGGCGAGCCGACGTTGTCGAGGGCGAGCCGGTCGGCCTCGGGCAGGGCGAAGAAGCGGTGCATGGCGCCGAGCAGGGCGTCGGTCTCGGCCGCGGTCACCCCGTGTCCGACGAGCTGGAAGAAGCCGACGTCGTGGGCGGCGCTGTGCAGTTGCGCGTGCAGCAGGGCACGCGCCTGGGGGCCGCGGCCGGCCGCGGAGAGGTCGATGATCGGGAGCTGCTGGTACGGCGAGGAGGACGGGTACGTCGTCATGGGGTGCGTCCGCGGGGTGTACGGGGTGCCCGGGGGGCCGCCGGGGATGGGGCGGGGCCACGGGTGCCGGAGGAGAGAAAGGTGAGGGCGAGGGTCAGGCGCTGGGCCGACAGCCCATGCTCGTGACGCGCACGTAGTCCACGTGTCGGCGTCGAACGAGCATCGGAAGCATGGACCGAGAATACTGCGGACCCTCAGAAACGTGTGTGTCCCACCTCACACACCCCGTACAACGCAGGCGACCCGCGAGTTCGGGTCCCTTCGCCTCGCGGCGGAGGAGCCGGCCGGACGTACCGGCGAACTCGCGGGTCGGGTGACTGCTGGAGATTGGGCCGGCTGCGCGCTGCTTCACGCGCGGGTCCGGCACCGCACTGGATGTGGTGACGGGCCGCTAGCCCGCAGCCACCTCACGCGTCCGGTTGGGATACATCTGCCGAACCACCTCCTCTCTCGTGTGCACCACACCTTAGGAACGGATCGCGCACCGCTCAACTGTTTTTTCCCTCCGACCCGCGGCCACCGGGACGGGTGGGACGTAATTCCCGTGCGCAACGATTTCGTCGAATCTTCGGGGAATGAGGTGTGGGCTGGGTCACGTTCGAGTTGAATGACTGCCAGTGAGTGAACTGTCTCGCCGTACGTGCGGACGCAGCCTGCAGGGGGTCCAGGTGAGTGCTTCCCGGCGTAGTGGGACCACCGATGAGCTGGGGCCGGACGAGCCCGAGCCGGGTGGTTCGGATCTGCTTGCCGCCCTGCTGGACGGGATGGACGCGGCCCTGTGCGCGTTCGACGCCGACGGGGTCGTCACCCACTGGAACCGGGAGGCCGAGCGGATTCTCGGCTGGACCGCCGCCGAGGCCGTGGGGCGGCGCGGATTCGCCGGGTGGGCCGTGCGCACCGCGGACGCCGAGGAGGTCGAGGCGCGGCTGCTGTCCGCGATGGAGGCCCCGGGCCGGCAGGTGAACGAGTTCGCGCTGCTGACCAAGGACGGCGGGCGCGTGCTCGTCCGGACCCAGTCCGCCGCGGTGCGCGGGCCCGACGGCAAGGCCGCCGGGGTGTACTGCGCCTTCAGCGAGGTCCACGCGCAGATCGACCTCGAACGGTCCATCGCCCTGAGCGAGGCGCTGTTCGAGGATGCCAGCTGGGGTGTCGTCCTGGTCGACGCGGACCTGCGGCCCGCCGTGGTCAACGCGCACGCGGCCCGGGCGCTGGGCACCGGCCGCACGGCCGTGCTCGGACGGCCCCTGGGGGAGTTGCTGGCGCAGGGCGTCGAGGAGCTGGAGAGCGCGCTCACCCATGTGCTCGCGGAGGGCGCTCCGCCCGCGCCCGCCGAGATGTGGGTGAGCGTGCGGTCGGCGGAGGGGGAGCAACGGCGGTGCTGGCGCAGCGGCTTCGTGCGGCTGGCCTCGCCGCTCACGGAGGAACCGGTCCCGCTCGGGGTCGGGTGGCTCTTCCAGGACGTGACGGAGGCCAAGCAGACCGAGCAGGAGGCGGCGCTGCTGCGCTTCCGGGCCAATCAGCTGCACCGGGCGGCGCGGGCCGCCGCCGAGTGCGAGGACCCGGGTGAGGCGGCCACGGTCCATCTGGACTTCTCGCTCGCCGGGTTCGCCGACCACGCGCTGATCGACCGGGTGGCCGGGGGACCGGTGGCCGACGAGGAAGGGCCGGTGCGGCTGGTCCGGGCCACCGCCACGCCGGCCGGGGCGCCGGGCCCGAGCCTGCTCACGGGGAAGGCCGGGCTGCCCGTGCGGTACCCGGAGGGGCACCCCGCGCTGCAGTGCGTCGAGCGCGCCGGGTCCGTACGGGCCAGTTCCGCCGAGAGCGCGCCCGAGCGGACGCGCGAGTGGGCGGTGGCCCGCCAGTGGCCGGCCGACGCGGTGCACGCCCTGTGCGCGGTGCTGCGCAGCAGGGGCCGGACGCTCGGCGTCGTGACGTTCCTCCGCGGGGCGGGGCGCACCCAGTTCGAACGCGCGGACGCCATGTACGCGGAGGACATGGCCGTACGGATCGCCATGGCCCTGGACCTGGAGGGACTCGTGGACCGCCCGTGACCCCCGGCGGCCGCGCGGCCGCCGTCCGGGACGGCGACACCGGACCGAGGGGGACAGGTCCGCCGGTGTCACAGGACGGACGCCCGGAGCCACGGCCGACCGGCCGGTCGAGGCCGCGAGCCGGAGGAACGCCGGCCCACCGGGCCGTTCCCTGACCCGGGCGCGGGTCAGGCACACCGGTCGGGCGTCGGGCCCGGGGCGGAGGGCGTGCTGCCGTGGGCGGCGGGAGCCCGCGTCCGTCGGGCCGGTCGGTGGCGGGCAGGCGGGCCACGGTGGTGGGTCCGGGGCCGGAGTGCCCGCGGCGCAGGGGTTCCGGTCCGACCCGGGCCGGAGCCTTCTCGCAGCTCCAGCAGCTCCAGCAGCTCCAGCAGCTCCCGCAGGGGCGCTGTGGCCCGGCGCGGACGTCCAGGGACCAGCCGGTACGAGCCGGTACGAGCCGGTGTTCGCCGCCGAAGGCAGGGGGCCGACCGGCACCAGCCCGTGGACGGGGGCGGCGTGCGGCGGCATGGCCCCGGCAGGGTCCGGCACACCGGGGCCGACGGCTCCGTGGACCTTTCCGGCCTTCGCGGACCTTCCCGGCCCAGGGGACAGGGCGACGCCCCAGGGGCACCGGCAGGCGGCGCGAACGCCCCGGACGCGGCACGGCGGCACCGCGTCGCTCCCCGGTGCCGCCGGGGGCACCGGCCGGGGCGGCTCAGCGGCGGTAGAAGATCCGGTCCCCGTACTCCGTCATCACGCGGCCGTTCCACTCGTGGCCGCCGTCCACGTTGCCCGAGCGCAGCAGCGGCGGCTCGATGCCGCGGCCGGCCAGCGCGCCGGCGGCCGTCGCCATGACGGCCTGGAGCAGGGCCGAGGTGACGACCGTGGAGGCGGGGGCGAAGGGGGCCTCGATGGCGTCCAGGGTCAGTTCGGCGTCCCCGACCGCGATCTTCGAGTCGAGGACGACGTCGCAGTGGTCCTTCAGGTACGTCCCCGAGGCGTGCCGGGACGTGGTCTCCGAGGCGTAGGCGACCGAGGTGACCCCGATGACCTTCACGCCCAGCGCGCGGGCGTTCATGGCCATCTCGACGGGGAGCGCGTTGCGGCCCGACAGGGAGATGATCACCAGCAGGTCCCCGGAGCGGAGCGGGCTGCAGTCCAGTACCGCGCTCGCGAGGCCGTCGACCCGTTCCAGGGCGGACCCGAGCGTCGCCGGCATGACGTCGACGCCGACCACGCCCGGCACCGTGAGCAGGTTCATCAGGGCGAGACCGCCCGCGCGGTAGACGACGTCCTGCGCGGCGAGCGAGGAGTGCCCCGCGCCGAAGGCGAACAGCCGGCCGCCCTCCGCGACGGTGTCGGCGATCAGCGCACCGGCCGCCTCGACGTCCTCGGCGCACTCGTCCCGTACCCGCTGCAGCAGGCCGATCGCGGCGTCGAAGAACTGCCCGGCCAGCTTGCTGTCGCTCATCGGCGAAGCCCCTTCGAAGTCGCGTCGGCGCAGGGCCGGCGAGCGGTCGGACCGGCGGCGCGGCTCAGCCGTCACGCCGTCGTGTCGCGGATCACGTTGCGGTCTGGACCAGTGCCCTGTCAATACGGCCCGCGCGAGCGACACTGGGCCGAGAGCCGCCGGCGCGCGGCCCGGCGACGCGACCGCCCGGCCACGGGAACCACCCGTCCGCGGGGCGCCGCCCACCCGCGGACGGTGCCCGACCCCGGGCGTCCGTCCGGGCTCGGGACGTGTCCGGTCCGGCCGGCCGTCCCGCGCGACCCCGCGGAGCGGCGGAGGCGGTCGTCAGCACACGGTTCCGCCGGCGCGGCACGGTTGTCGGTGGTATGCGTCAGAATTGAGTTCAGGGCCAGCGCACAAGCCGGTGAGCCACCGAGCCTCCGGCAGAGCTAATCGAGGGGCACGTATGTCCGGACTGATCGACACCACGGAGATGTATCTCCGCACCATCCTCGAGCTGGAGGAGGAAGGCGTGGTCCCCATGCGCGCCCGGATCGCCGAGCGGCTCGACCAGAGCGGACCGACGGTCAGCCAGACGGTGGCGCGCATGGAGCGCGACGGCCTGGTCGCGGTCGCCAGCGACCGGCACCTGGAGCTCACCGACGAGGGCCGCCGCCTGGCCACCCGGGTGATGCGCAAGCACCGCCTGGCCGAGTGCCTGCTCGTCGACGTGATCGGCCTGGAATGGGAGCAGGTGCACGCCGAGGCCTGCCGCTGGGAGCACGTGATGAGCGAGGCCGTCGAGCGGCGCGTCCTGGAGCTGCTGCGCCACCCGACCGAGTCGCCGTACGGCAACCCGATCCCCGGCCTGGAGGAGCTCGGCGAGAAGGACGGCGCCGACCCCTTCCTGGACGAGGGCATGGTGTCGCTGGCCGAGCTCGACCCGGGACTGGACGGCAAGACCGTCGTCGTGCGCCGGATCGGCGAGCCCATCCAGACGGACGCGCAGCTGATGTACACCCTGCGCCGGGCGGGCGTGCAGCCCGGCTCCGTGGTGAGCGTGACGGAGTCGGCGGGCGGCGTGCTCGTCGGCAGCGGCGGCGAGGCGGCCGAGCTGGAGTCGGACGTCGCGTCGCACGTGTTCGTCGCGAAGCGCTGACGCACCGCGGCGGGCGCGGCCGGCCGCCCGTCGAGGAGCGCGGACGAGCGTGGACGGCCGCGGACACCGTGGACGGCCGCGGACGGCCGTGGACGGGCGTCCGCGCCCCGGACGGCGCGCGTTCCGTACGGAGCGCCCGCGCCGCTGTCCCTGAGGGGACGTCGGCACCTCGGTGCGCGTCCCCCGGTACCGAGCCCGCGAGGGGCAGCCCCCGGGCGCGGGCCGCGGGGCCCGGCTCCGGCCGGACCCCGGGGTCCACGTCCGGGAGCCCGCCGGACAGGACCTGAACCCGTGACTCCGGCAGTGCCGGGCACGCTCAGGACCGCGCGGCGGCGCCCCGTCGGGCCGGTGGGCCCGTGTCAACTCCCGAGGCGGCGGAGGCAGTTGAGGTGTCCGCGCCAGGTCGTCGAAACCAAGATTCAGTGTGCCGAATCGCAGCGCCGAGACCATTTGCGTGCGAGGCTGTCGCGTGAGGCATATGACCTGAGGGCTCTTGACCGTGTCCGAGAGGGATATCGCACGGTCGGGGAGGGGACGGGGAGGATGTGCCGCAGACAGGGAGAGGGCCCCGGCGCCATCTGGCGCCGGGGCCTGTCCTCCCCTGTGCTGACCCGGAGCCCCGAGCTCCCAGGGTCATCCCCTTCGGACCGTTGTCCCCGAGCGGTCCGCCTCCCGCTGAAGATCTCCCCTCGGCAGCGGCGGTCAATCCCCGGTCGTGGTCACTCGAACGAGGGGTGTTGTCGCCGAGCGGGCTATTTTCGAATGTCTATTCGATAATGTGGCGGCGTGCGGCGGCTGGAGCGGGTACACGGAGAGAGCCACCCGGAACGGCGGACCGGCGGTGCCGGCACGGCGGCGACGGCAGCGGTACGACAGAGGCAGGAAGCGGCACGGAGCGGTACGAGGGACCGGCGGGCCCGAACGGGAGCGGGCGGTCCGAGCGAGCTAGGGGGGTGCCAGACCTATGGTGCGGCGCATCGACGTGACCGGCGCGGGCGGCCTACGCCTGGCCGCGTGGGAGTTCGCCGACTCACCCGAGAGCGGTCCTCCGGCGGACTCCCCGGCCCCCGGCGTGCTGTTGCTGCACGGCCTCATGGGCCGTGCCTCGCACTGGGCCCCCACTGCCCGCTGGCTCTCCGGGCGGCACCGCGCCGTGGCGCTCGACCAGCGCGGCCACGGGGAGAGCGAGAGGGCGCCGCAGGAGGGCTACACCCGCGAGGCGTACGTCGAGGACGCCGAGGCCGCCCTCGAACAGCTGGGCCTCGCCCCGGCCGTGCTCGTCGGCCACGCCATGGGCGCGCTGACCGCCTGGCAGCTCGCCGCCAAGCGCCCCGACCTGGTCGGCGGGCTGGTCATCTGCGACATGCGCGCCTCGGCGTTAGGCGCCGCCTCGCAGCGGGAGTGGGAGCACTGGTTCAAGGCCTGGCCGATGCCGTTCGCCACCCTCGCCGACGTACGGAAGTGGTTCGGCGAGGACGACCCCTGGGTGGAGCGCCCCAGCCCCTCCCGCGGCGAGTTCTACGCCGAGGTGATGCACGAGACGCCCGACGGCTGGCGCCCCGTCTTCGAACCCGAGCAGATGCTGAAGTCCCGCGAGACCTGGGTGTACGACGCGCACTGGGAGGAGCTCGCCCAGGTGAGATGCCCCGCCCTGGTCGTCAGGGGACTGGACGGCGAGCTCGGCCGGGCCGAGTCCCAGGAGATGGTCCGGGTCCTGCCGCACGGCCGGTACGCGGAGGTGGCCGACGCCGGCCACCTCGTGCACTACGACCGGCCGCAGGCCTGGCGCAACGCGATCGAGCCGTTCCTCGACGGCGTCCTCACCGGCTGACCGCGAACCCCGGAGCCCGGCCCGCGCCCCTGCCCCTGTCCCGGTCCCCCGCCCGGACCCTGCCCGGCCCCTGCTCAGCCCTTGCTCACCGCGGCCAGGATCTCCGGCAGCCGCCGGGCCGTGCGCGGCGCGGCCATCCGCAGCCCCAGCAGCGCCACCAGCGCCCCGTACCCGGCCCCCAGCGGCAGCAGCAGCCAGCTCCACCGGTCCCCGTCCGACGCCACGTTCACCCAGATCGTGAGCGCGATCACGGGAGCGCTGAGCAGCGCCGCCGAGACCATGCCGCCGAAGATGGAGATCCAGGCGAGGCCCGCCTGCCCCGGGGCCACGTTCTTGTAGCCCTCCTGCGGGATCGAGTACGGGAAACGGGCCGAGGACCACGCGCCGGTGGCCAGCATCGCGCCGAGCAGCGCGAGGGAGAGCCCCAGCACCTCGGGCAGCCGGCCCCAGTCGCCCAGCAGGGCCGTCGTCAGGACCGTCACGAGCGTCGCGTACGGCAGGGTGATCACCAGCAGCGCCAGCGCCCGCCCGCGCAGCTCCACATAGGCGTCGCGCGGGGACGAGATCGTCATCGCGACCATCCAGAACGCGGACGTGTCCTGCCCGAACTGGTTGTACATCTGGATGCCGAGCATCCCGGCCGCGAAGCACGCGAAGTACACCGAACCGGTGCCCTGCAGCGCGTTGAACACCGGGACGATCAGACCGATGGCCAGCGAGGTCACCCACGCGGACTTCGTCTTCGGGTCCCGCCACACGTACCGCAGGCTGCGTTCCATGACCGTCCCGGTGCGCCCCGACGGCAGCAGCCGGGCGAGCCCCGACGGGCCCCTCTCCCGGGCGGGCTCCGCGGCATGCAGCGTCGAGCCGTCCGGTGAGGTCATCAGCCGGGTCAGATGCCGCGACCACAGGGCCAGCAGCCCCGCCAGCGCGGCCACGCCCAGTGCCAGTTGGACGGCCCCGGCCGCGTAGGACCCCTCGCTCACCGAGTCCACGGCGCCGATCGCCGACGCGGGCGGCACCCACCGCAGCACGTCCGCCACCGGGTCGAGCTCCGTGAGGCCGCCCGCCGAACCGATCCGCTGCGCGCCGAAGTTGACCAGCTGCGCGCCGACCGCGATCACCAGCCCGCTGAGCACCGCGAGATCGCGGCCCTTGCGGCTGGACAGCAGCCGGATGTTGGCCGCGGCGACGGCGCGCGCGAGGGCCGCGCAGACGAGCAGGGCCACGGCCACGGCGACGACGGCGGTGGCGTACGCCGCCGTACCGTGCGCCACCGAGATCACGGACCCGACGAGCAGGCAGAGCGTGAACAGCGGTCCGATGCCGATCAGCGAGGCCGCGAGCAGCGCCCTGACGAGCGGGCGGGGCCGCAGCGGCAGCATGACCAGCCGGGTCGGGTCGAGCGTCTCGTCGCCGCTGGGGAAGAACAGCGGCATCACGGCCCAGCCGAGCGCCAGGACCAGCACGAGCGGCACGGTGACCGAGAGGGCGTGCGGGTTGCCCCGCAGCGCGATCAGGCCCAGCAGCTGGAGGGCGGCGACGAGGAGGACGACGACGACCGAGCTGACGTACGCGGCCCGCCGCCCGCCCGACTGCCGCAGCCCGTTGCGCAGCAGCGACAGCTTCAGCCGTACGACGACGGGGGTGACCGACACGGCGGAGCCGGGCGCGGGGGAGTCCGCCGGGGTGCCCGGGACGGTGCTCGCGGGGATGCTCGCCGGGGTGCTCATCGGGCGCCGCCGCCCAGCCAGTCCAGGTCGGCTCCGGGGGCCCGGCCGTGCGCGCCGACGAGTTCGAGGAACGCCTGCTGCAGCGAGGGCGCGTCGCCGCGGACCTCCGCGAGCGGCCCGTGCGCGCGGATGCGCCCCGCGACCATGACCGCCACCCAGTCGCAGAGCGACTCGACGAGTTCCATCACATGGGAGGAGAAGACGACCGTCGCGCCCGATCCCGTGTACCGCTCCAGGACACCTCGGATGGTCTGCGCGGAGACGGGGTCGACGCCCTCGAACGGCTCGTCGAGGAAGAGCACTTCGGGGTTGTGGAGGAGGGCGGCGGCGAGGCCGATCTTCTTGCGCATGCCCGTCGAGTAGTCGACGACGAGCTTGTGCTGGGCACCCGCGAGGTCGAGGACGTCCAGGAGCTGGGTGGCGCGTTTGTCCACCTCGGGACCCGGCAGGCCGCGCAACCGGCCGGTGTAGGCCAGTAGTTCGCGCCCCGAGAGCCGCTCGAACAGTCGCAGGCCCTCGGGCAGGACACCGATCCGGGCCTTCACCGCCGCCGGGTCGCTCCACACGTCACGGCCCACGACGTGCACGGTGCCCTGGTCGGGCCTGAGCAGTCCGGTCACCATCGACAGGGTGGTGGTCTTCCCGGCCCCGTTCGGGCCGACGAGCCCGATGAACCGGCCCGCGGGCAGTTCCAGGTCGATCCCGCCGACGGCGACCTGCTCCCCGAACCGCTTCCAGAGCCCTTGCACATGTACGGCTGCTCCCTGGGTCATGTAGGCACCCTACGGGGGAGCACAGCCGTTCCGAGGGGGCGGGGAAGCGCGCGGCCGGTCCCGCCCGTCCGTCCGCCCTACCGGTCCCGTCCGCACGCGTAGGCGAGCGGCGGGACGAGCTCCTCGACGTCGGGCAGCCAGCGGTTGGCGGGGGTGGGGCGGCGGGCCCACTGCACGGCACCCCGCGACCCGAGGCGGGTCGGCGGGGCGGCGACGTAGGAGCCCTCGCCGAGCGCGGTGAGATCGAGCGAGGCCGACGGCCAGCCGAGCTTCCGGACGAGATCGGGGACCTTCGCGGCGGCACCGGGAAGCACGAAGAAGTGCATGCGCCGGTCGGGGGTGCAGGTGACCGGACCGAGCGTCAGCTCCATCCGCTCCATGCGGGCGAGCGCGAGGAAGCCGGCCGACTCGGGCACGTCGATCGCGTCGAACGTGCGCCCCGTGGGCAGCAGGATCGACGCGGTGGGCTGCTTCGACCACATGCGGCGGGCGACGGTCGCGCTGCCGGTCGCCTGCCCGGCCCAGTCCTCACGCGCGGGATGTGCGCCGGGCGCGGAGCACGCCCCGTCTCCGCAGGAGCAGCGCTGGATCCCGTCGACGGCCTCCAGCCAGGCACCCGGGAACACGTCCCAGTGGCGTTCCTCGGCATATCGCACGGCGTTGTCCAGCAGCGATTCGCCGCGCTGCTTCGGGATCTGGGCGGCTTCGAGCCCCGCGATGGTGTCTTCCACGATGAACACAACTCTGGTGGCCACGGGGGGTTACGGGCGTCCCGTGCGCGGGGGAGGGGCACCGTTCCCGCACGTGGGGCGCATGGATGCACGGGTGGGGGCGCGCATGGGGAACTGCAGCGGGGGGTGGGTAACCAGCGGAGGGGTCGGGCAACTGCCCTTACCCCGGCAATCCTCACATGCCTCGCATCTTCGGTATGTCTGCGGGGCATTGATCTTCATGGCCGACCTCGCTCCGTTTCGTCGGCCGATCGAGGACACGTCACACCGGTGCGTGGGCAGGCACCGCAGCCACAGGGGGTACGCATGGCCGCAAGGCCGCTCGTCGCGCGGCAGCCGAACGAACGACTGCAGGCGCTCATCCAGGAAGCGGGCTGTTCCAACGCGGGGCTGGCCCGCCGGGTCAACATGTGCGGCGCGGAGCACGGCCTCGACCTGCGCTACGACAAGACGTCCGTGGCCCGCTGGCTGCGGGGACAGCAGCCGCGGGGGCGGGCGCCCGCCATCATCGCGGAGGCGCTGGGCCGCAAGCTGGGCCGTACGGTCACGATCGACGAGATCGGCATGGCCAACGGCAAGAACCTCGCGTCCGGCGTCGGCCTGCAGTTCTCGCCGACCGTGCTCGGCGCCATCGAGCAGGTCTGTGAGCTGTGGCGGAGCGACGTCGGGCGCAGGGACTTCCTGTCCGGCTCGTCCGTCGCCGCCTCCGCGCTCGTCGAGCCCAGCCGTGACTGGCTGATCTCCGCGCCGGACTCCCAGGTGTCGCGCGCGGCGGGCCCCCGGGTCGGGCTCTCCGACGTGGCGGCGGTGCGGGCGATGACCCAGGCGCTGGTGGATCTCGACCACCAGTACGGCAGCGGCCATGTGCGCCCGGTCGTCGTGCACTACCTCAACAGCGTGGTCTCCGGACTGCTCGCGGGCTCCTACCGGGAAGCGGTCGGCCGCGAACTCTTCGCCGCGGTCTCCCGGTTGACGGAGCTCGCCGGGTACATGGCCGTCGACACCGGCCAGCCGGGACTCGCTCAGCGCTACTACATCCAGGCGCTGCGCCTCGCCCAGGCGGCCGGGGACCGGGGGTACGGCGGCTACGTACTCGCCGCCTCCATGAGCCACTTGGCGGCGCAGCTCGGAAACCCGCGGGAGATCGCGCAGTTGGCGCGCGCCGCCCAGGAGGGCGCGAGAGGGCGGGTGACACCGCGCGCGGAGTCGATGTTCCACGCCGCCGAGGCGCGCGGGCACGCGCTGATGGGCGACGCGCGCGCCGCTCAGACGGCCTCCGGGCGCGCGGTCACCGCGCTGGAGTCCGCCGACCCGGCCTCGGGTGACGACCCCACCTGGATCGCGCACTTCGACGAGGCCTATCTGGCCGACGAGTTGGCGCACTGCCACCGCGACCTCGGCCAGGCGGAGGCGGCCGCGCGGTGCGCGGAGGAGTCGCTCGCCGGGCATCCGGAGTCCCGGGCCCGCCGCCGCGCCATCGGTTATGTGCTGCTCGCCACCGCGCAGGTCCAGCGGCGCGAGGTGGAGCAGGCGTGTCATACAGGGCTGCGGGCGGTCGAGTTGCTGGGCACGCTGCGCTCCAACCGCGGCGCCGAGTACCTGGAGGACCTGCAGCAGCGCCTCGATCCGTACCGGGACGAGCCGGTGGTGAGGGAGTTCGGCGCGCGGCTGGAACTGCAGGCGGCCGCGTGAACGTTCGGTGCGCTCCGGCGTGAACGGCGGGAGAACGCGCGCACTGCACGGGAGAGGAGGGAGATACAGCGCACGGCGGGGCGTATTCGTTACCCAGGTCACCACGACAGGGGCCATGACCTGTGCTGCGTGGCACGGGCTCGCGGGGACCCGGTAGCGTGGGCCGACGATTCCGAAGGTCCCCCATAAGTAGGAGTCCCGGTGACGCAGAGTGGACAGGGCGAGCAGCCCTCGGCGCGCCCCGCGCGTGAAGGCATCGTGCTGCCCTCCGACGGTGGCGAACCGCTGCTGCCGGGCATGACGGGCGACCAGGCCGTCCCGGCGGGAGGCCGGTCCTGGGACCGGCCGTGGGGTCCCGACCCCGCGGCCGCCCCGGCCCCGCAGCCCGGTGAGGGCTGGGGGGCGCAGGCGAACGGCGCCCAGACCTGGAACGAGCCCGGTGCGGGACAGCCCGCCGCGCCCGGTCCGGACTGGGGAGCCCGCGACGTGTCGTCGCAGGGTTCCGCCGGCTGGCCCGCGGCGCCGGGCCAGGCCCCGGACGCACCCTGGGGCGGGTCCGCCCAGCAGGGTGACCAGGGGGCGCACGCGCCGGGCGCCGGGCCGCTGCCCGCCGAGGACACGTCGTCCCAGCCCTACGGCGGACAGCAGACACCGCCGTACGGCGGTCACGGCACGTCCGGGTACGGGAACGGCCCGTACGAGGCCGGTCCCTACGGGAACGGACCGGCGCAGGCGTACGGCGGCCAGGCCGGACCGCTGCCGCACGCCGTGAGTCCCGGTGCCCTTCCGCCCGTCGCCGACGAGGGCGCCACGCAGTACATCCCGCCGGTCCCGGCCGGTGACGAGGGAGCGACCCAGTTCCTCCCGCCGGTCGCCCCCGGTGCCCTGCCGCCCGAGGTGGGCGGGGGCGGCGCGCAGTTCCCGGGGCACGTGCCCCAGGGCATGCCCGGTGCCGGATCGCCGTCCGCGGCCGCGAACCCGGACGCCGAGGCCACGCAGTACATCGCCCCGGTGCCCGGTGACCAGTCCGCGTCGACGTACGGGATACGCCCGGGCGGCCCGGAGGACCGGCAGCCGCCCGCGGAGTTCGACAACCTGTTCCGCTCCGAGTCGGGCGCGCCCGAAGGGCCCGCGCCCACCCAGCAGCTTCCGCGCATCGACGCGCAGACCCCGCACCCCTCACAGGCCCCGCAGGCCCCGTACGGCGGTCAGGCCCCGTACGGCGGTCAGGCCCCGTACGCCCCGCAGACCCCGGGTGCGCCCGGCGGCGGTCGGGCCGCCGGCCGCCGCGGCGCGGCCTCCGAGGGCGGCGGCGGGCGCGGGCGCTCGCGGGTCCCGCTGATCGCCGCCGTCGGCATCGGCATCGTTGTCCTCGGTGTCGGGGCCGGAGCCCTGCTCAGCGGCGGCGGGAGCGGCGACAGCCCGGACGGGGGCAGCAAGAACGTGTCGGCGACGGCCGCGGCCACCGACGGCTCGTCGTCCGGCGGTGCCGACCCGGCGAAGGCCCAGGCGGTCGCGCTGGACAAGCTCCTCGCGGACAGCAACAACAGCCGTGACTCGGTCGTGAAGGCCGTCGAGAACGTCAAGGCGTGCAACAACCTGGGCCAGGCGGCCGGCGACCTGCGGGACGCGGCCAAGCAGCGTGCCGGGCTCGTCACCCGGCTCTCCGCCCTCTCCGTCGACAAGCTGCCGCGCCACGCCGAGCTGATCGCCTCGCTGAACAACGCGTGGAAGGCGTCCGCGTCCGCCGACAACCACTACGCGGCCTGGGCCGACCAGGTGGGCGGCAAGAGGGGCTGCAAGGGCGGCCACGCGCGCACCACCGGTCAGAGCCAGGCGGGCAACGCGGCCAGCGGTACCGCGAGTGCGCAGAAGGCGAAGGCCGCCGGGCTGTGGAACTCCATCGCGTCGAAGTACGGACTGACGCAGCGCACACCGATCCAGCTGTGAACGCCCCGGGGGCCCCGCCGTGCCGGACCGTACGGCGGGGCGGGGCCCCCGGGGGGGCCGTTCAGTGCTGGTCCGCGTTCTCCAGGATGGTCGCCGTGTCGAAGAACTTCTGCCCCTTGGAGTTCAGCTGGGCGACCAGCTGACCGTCGCGCACCACCTGGGACGTGACGTTGGCGTTGACCAGGCGCGGGAAGTCGACCGCCGCGATCAGGTCCTCGAAGCGCCAGCTGAGGGTCGGGGTGAGCCCGTCCGTGGTCACCTTGAGGCCGTTGTCGAGGGTCTGCCGGATCGCGCTGGAGGTCACGTCGCCGTCGAGCGCCTCCACGACCTTCTTGAAGACGTTGTAGGCGATCCAGGTGGTCTGCACGCCGGCGTCCGCGGGGTCGATGCGGTTGTCGCCGAAGGCCTGCTCCTTGATGACCTGGCGCATCGGGTTCCAGAGCGGATCGGTGGCCACCGGGTACCAGCCGGTGACGTAGGCGCCCTCGTAGGGGCCCGACTTCCCGCCGCTCGCGTCGATCCGTGACTGGTCGACGCTGCCGAGCACCGTGCCCGTCGCCACCTTCCGGTAGTCCGCGCGGGTGCGCCGGAAGGAGTCCATGAAGGTGTCCGTGCGGTCGCCGAGCGCCGTCACCACGCATCCCGTGCTCTGCGGGTCGGAGGTCGCCCGGTCGAGCGCCTGCTTGGCCTGGCCGGAGTACTCGGTCGCGTCCTCGGCGGCCCGCTCGTCGCTGGCGGGCTGGTGGTGCTTCGACTTCAGACCCGCGTCGAGCAGCACGGGGAGCTGGTCGCCCGCGACCGTGTCGGGACGGATCAGCGACACCGGACCGCACCTCCCGCCGAGCTGCTGCCCGAGACCGGCGAGCAGCGCGGGCGCGCCGCCGTTGACCGGGTAGGAGTCCGGGCTCGTGAACTCGTCGTCGGTGACGCCGTACCCGCCGATGTACGGGATTCCGGCGGCCTCCAGCGGAGCCAGGAACGAGCGGCCGTGCTGACTGTAGGAGCCCACGACGGCGACCGCGTTCTCCTTGGCCGCGCGCCGGGCGCACTGCGCGGCTCCCACGGTGTCGTTGTGGTCGTTGCAGGTCAGGACGGTGAGCTTGTGGCCCTTGATGCCGCCGTGCGCGTTCACCCAGCGGGCGTAGGCCTGGGCCATGGCGGGCATGCCGGGCTTGTTGGTCGCCGGGGTGTTCTGCGGGGCCCAGGTCATGACCTTGATGGTGTCGTCCCCTGAGCCTCCCGCGATGCCGGGAACGACCCCGCAGCCGACGGTGACGGACGCGCACGCGGCCAGCGCGGCCGCGGACAGCAGTCTGGCCCCGGGGGGTCGGGGGCGGACGGATGCGGTGGTGCGGGTAAGTCGACTGCCGGTCATGGACCCGCACGATTCCCCCACATCACGAACCCGTGTGTGACCCGTGGTCAACGCCGGGTGACCCAGAGGTGAATTGGAGGGGCGGATGATCTGCTTTTCATGAAGAACGTACGATCGGTGACCGTGCAAGGTTCGGAGAACTCTTCCCGTCGCGGCCGTCGCTCCCCCACCATGGGCGGCATGCCACTGAACGACATGCCGTGGTGGCGCTGGCGCAGCAATGTGCGCTCCGCGCTGCACATGCTCTCCGACCCCGCGTTCCAGCGTGATGTCTGGCTCGCCGGTGTCGACGGATACGGGGACGTCACCGATGCCGTGTACCGGCTGGTCGAGGACACCTGGCTGGACAACTGGTCCGCCGAGAAGTACGTGGGCACGATCTTCCGGGACTCCCAGGAGGCGGCCCTCGTCGACACCGCGGTCCTGCGGGTCCTGCGGATCATGCATCAGGTCGGGCCCGACGCGCCCGTCTCCGCGTACGTCGACCACGCCGCCTGGCCCGAGGCGGTACGGGCGGCGCGTGACGCGCATGTCCGGCTGGCCACGAGCGACGGCGAGGACCCCGACGTCCCGCCGCGGACGCTGGAGATCCTGCGGATCATGACGCGCTCGGCGTAGCGCCCCGGCGCGGTCGTCCGCGTGGCGGGACGGTCGTCCGCCACGCGGGCCTCGTATGGGACCCTGTGGCGCATGAACGAGCAGTCCGTGCGCGCCGCCGAGCCCACCGAGCAGTACGTCCTGACCCTCTTCTGCCCGGACAAGAAGGGGATCGTGCACGCCGTGTCGAGCTACCTCTTCATGACGGGCTGCAACATCGAGGACAGTCAGCAGTTCGGCGACCACGACACGGGCCTGTTCTTCATGCGGGTCCACTTCTCGGCGGAGTCGCCGGTGACCGTGGACAAGCTGCGCGCGACGTTCGCGGCGATCGGCGACTCCTTCCACATGGACTGGCAGATCAACCGGGCCGAGGACAAGATGCGTATCGTCCTCATGGTCAGCAAGTTCGGCCACTGTCTGAACGACCTGCTGTTCCGGGCGCGGACGGGGGCACTGCCCGTCGAGATCGCGGCCGTGGTGTCCAACCACACGGACTTCGCCGAGCTGGTGGACTCGTACAACATCCCGTTCCACCACATTCCGGTGACCAGGGACACCAAGGCCCAGGCCGAGGCCGAGCTGTTGAAGCTGGTCAGGGCCGAGGACGTGGAACTGGTCGTGCTGGCCCGCTACATGCAGGTGCTCTCCGACGACCTGTGCAAGCAGCTCAGCGGACAGATCATCAACATCCACCACTCCTTCCTGCCGAGCTTCAAGGGCGCCAAGCCGTACCACCAGGCGCACGCCCGGGGCGTCAAGCTCATCGGCGCCACCGCGCACTACGTCACCGCGGACCTCGACGAGGGCCCGATCATCGAGCAGGAGGTCGAGCGGGTCGCCCACGACGTGACCCCCGACCAGCTGGTCGCCCTCGGCCGGGACGTGGAGTGCCGGGCCCTGGCGCGGGCCGTGAAGTGGCACGCGGAACGCCGCATCCTCCTGAACGGCCGCCGCACGGTCATCTTCGCGTAGCACTGCCGTTCAGCGGGACCAGGGTGTCGGCCTGGACGGCCTCGTCCTCAAACGCCGGACGGGCTGAAATGCCCGACCTGGCCGTCGGCCCTTCGAGGCAATGCCCGACCTGCCGTCGGTCCTTCGAGGCGCGGGCGGGCATCCTCAGCCCGTGCGGACCCATCCGACGCGGGCGCGCATCTCCAGCCCGTCCGGCGTTTGAGGACGAGCCCTTCTGGCGATGGTGGGGCCCCGGGCTGAGCCCCACCCCTACATCCGGCTCAACGCCGCCGCCGCGAACAGCACGTCCCTGATCGCCTCCCGGTCCCCGGCCTGCCCCGCCGCGGCCTCCTCCGGCGACACATGCCCCGCCGCCAGCCGGCAGAACTCCACCCCGTCCAGGGCGACATGAGCGACCTCGTGCTCGGCGGACGCCACGGCGGCCGGCGAGTCGAGCGGAATCAGCCACTCCCCACCCCCGGCCCCCTCGATCTCCAGCCGCAGACTGCGCCCGGGCGCCCCCGCCGCGACCAGATGACGCGCGGGCGGAGCCGCCCGTCCCGCCCGCCGCCGCTCGGCCAGGGACACCGGCAGCATCCGCGCCGCGAGATCGATCATCCGGTGCAGATGCCGCGGCGCCGGCGGCTCGTACGGATAGTCCACCGCGTCCGCGATGTCCCCGGCGTGCACCCAGCACTCGAAGGCCCGGTCCAGCATCGAGTCGCGCAGCGGCAGCGCGAAGCCGCCGTAGTCCACGGCGAGCTGTCCGGAGCCCCCGCCCGCGAAGGCCACGGTGCGGACGAGGTGGTGGCTCTGCTCCCGCCAGGGCCTGCGCACGGCCCGGGTGGGCGGGAAGTGCGAGGCACGCCAGTAGGTCTCGGTGCGTCCGGCGGGCGTCGCGTCCTGCGGTCCCGGCAGGTCCGGCCCGCGCGGGATTCCGGCCGCGGCGGCCGCGTCGGCCTCGGCCCGGACCCGGGCGGCGGCCCCGCCGAGCGGGTCGTCCAGACCCAGTGCCACCCCGACCAGCCCGTCCACGCTGAGCAGATGCGCGATCACCCCGGCGACCGTCGTGCGACGGCTCACGGGCCCGTCGTCCTCGAACCAGCGCAGCCGCACCGGCGCATGCCACTCGGCGTCCGCTATGTCCTGCAGCAGGGCGTCGAGCCGCGCGGTCTCCGCGTCGTAGGGCGCCGCCCACTCGGGCACCGGGATGCGCGGCGGACGCCGGTCGAGGCAGCTCTCCAGGACCCGGGTGCGCAGCGCGGGATCGAGATCGAGGCTCTCCGGCGGATGCAGCAGCCCCACCGCCCCGCGCAGCCGCAGCGCCTCGTCGGCACAGGCGCCGCACTCCCCGAGGTGCTCCTCGACCGCGGCGGTCTCCTCGCCCGAACACGCGGCCAGCGCCCACGCGCCCAGCAGCGACTTCAGCACCCGGTGCTCCAGGGCGAGCGGTGCCGGCGCGGGCGTGGGGAGCGGCAGACCGGTGTCCTCGACGGACGACCGCGGCGGCGGTATGCGCGACGCCCACCCGGCACCGGCGGAACCACCGCCGCCTCCGTCGCCCCCGGCGGCCGGATCTCCGTCGGCCTGATCCCCGTGGGCCGGACTCCCGTCGGCCGGACCCATCGCGTCGAGCCCCGCGCCCCCGCCCCCGCGGGCATCGCCGACATCGCTGTCACCGCCTTCGGAACCAGCGGGACCACGGCTCTTCCCCTCGTACGACGTCTCGTCTTCCTCCCGCGGGCGCTCCTTCTCCTCGCGTTCCTCGTGTCCTTCGCGCTCCTCGCGCCCCTCGTCTTCCCCGGGCTGCACGTGCTTCTGAGTCCCTTCACCGCCCTCGTGCCCGTCGAAGCCTCCGGGCCGGTCCGCCTTCGGCGTCACCGCGCACCCCCGAACCCGGGCGGCGCGCCGGAGGGACCGGCGTCGTGGGCGGTGGACAGCAGCTGCAGGCCGAGACGGAGCCGGCGCCGGGCCTCGTCCTCGGTGACCCCGAGATCGGCGGCGGCCTGGCGGTAGTCGCGGCGCTGGAAGTACGCCAGCTCCAGCGCGGCCCGCAACGGCGTGGGCATGGACGTGACGATGTAGTCCGCGCGGGCGGCGACGGACGCACTGCGCACCTTGCGCTCCAGCTCCTCGGTGGTGCCCCCGCCCTCCAGGGCGAGCGCGGCGGTCTCGGTCGCGCGCAGCCGCTGCACGGCGAGCCGATGGGTCAGCGTCGCGACCCACGAGCGCAGCGGACCCTGCCGCGGGTCGTACGACTCGGGGTTCTCCCAGACGTGGACGAAGACCTCTCGGGTGATCTTGTCGGCGGCCCGCTCGTCACCGAGGACACGGTGCGCGAGGCCGTGCACCAGCGAGGCGAACCGGTCGTAGAGCTCACCGAGCGCCGCCGCCTCCCCGCGCGCGAGCCGCTGCTGCATCTTGCGGTCCCAGCGGGGCGGTGCGTCCTTCGCCGCCATACGGCCCCCTCACCCCTGCTCGTGCCCGGTCTGCCGGTACGTGTCCAGCCTGCGCCCATCGCTGTCTCGAATGTAGTCGGCACATAGGACAGTGCACGCCCCTTTACGCCAACGTGCGCCCCTGGGCGGGCCGGGAATGGTAAAGGCCCCTTACGGACCCCGCACATTCGATCGATTGAGACCGTACGTGGCCGACATGCGACCGAAACAGTTCGCTCGTCCAGCATTTTCGACCGTAGACCGACGTTTCATCGATCGCGGTCCGGTGTTTCATGGAACGACGGTTGGGCAGCCGCGCTGAAAGGAAGCGTAGGAACTGCTTCCGTTTTCTGGCGGGCAAGGCGAGCGAGAGGCGACGCGGTGACGCTCAAGGTGACCGACGGCGAACTGGGCGGATGGGCCGTGCTCCGGGTGTCGGGCGAGATGGATCTCGCGACGTCACCGGTGCTCCGCCAGCGGGTCCACGACGCGGTGGCGGAAGGCCGCCGCAGCCTGGTCCTCGACCTCTCCGAGGTCCTCTTCTGCGACTCCAGCGGTGTCGGCGTCCTGATCGCCACCCGCCGGCTGGTCCGCTCCTGCCAGGGCCGGCTGCGCCTGATCCTGCCGGCCCAGGGCGCCGCCGACGGTTCGCACGTCAACCGGGTCCTCGCGGCCCTCGGCGTCCGCCGGCTCTTCGACGTCTACCCGGACGCCCTCACGGCCGTCGACGAGGAGTCGAGCCCGCTCTCGGCGTGACGCACCGCAGGCCACGCCCCCTGTTCGAGCGGCGCCCCGGTGCGCCGCGGAGTTGTCCAAGAATTCCTGCGGTCTTGGTACAAGCGTCGTTTTCCGGCTCCCTCCGCGGCCGGGCCGTCGTACGCTCCCTGCCAGGTGAACCCGCGGTCCGGCAGAGTCCGGCTGAGTTGTGAGGCGGTCCGAGAAGGTCATGGTCAGTACCGAGTACGAACGCAGGATCGCGGCCCGTTTCGCGGGCTTCGACCAGGACGGCAACGGCTACATCGACCGGGAGGACTTCAACGCGGCGGCGAAGTCCGTCCTTGCCGAGTTCGGTACGGCGGCCCGGTCCGACAAGGGCCAGGCCCTCTACGTGGGCGCGGAGGCCTTCTGGCAGGGCATGGCGGGGATAGCGGACCGTGACGGAGACCAGCGCATCAACCGCGACGAGTTCGTGAACGGCGCCGTGAAGCGGCTGCGGGACAATCCCGACCGCTTCGGGGAGATCGCCCGACCGTTCCTGCACGCGGCCCTCGCCGTCGCGGACACCGACGGGGACGGCGCGGCGACGGTCGAGGACACCGAGCGCGTGCTCAGGGCCCTGGGGGTGAGCGACGAGATCGCCGCCCTGGCGGCCGGGGCCCTCGACACGGACGCCGACGGCCGGATCGGCGAGTCGGAGGTCGTGACCGCGTTCGCCCGCTACTTCACGGTGCCGGAGTAGCACCGGCGGACCCGGCCGGCCCGGAGAACCGCTCCCGGAGGCGGTACTTCAGCACCTTGCGCAGCGTCTCGTTGCGCGGAAGGGCCTCCAGCACCTCCAGCTGCTCCGGCAGCTTGTGCACGGAGAGCCCTTCCGCGCGCAGGTACGCGACCGCGGCCGCGAGCGTCAGCGGCGCCGCCCCGGGCGGCTGTTCGACCACCGCGCAGACCCGTTCCCCGCGTTCGTCGTCCGGCAGCCCGATCACCGCGACGTCGCCCACGTCCGGGTGCCGGTGCAGCAGATCCTCGATCTCCTTCGCGGAGATGTTCTCGCCCTTGCGGATGATGACGTCCTTCAGGCGCCCGGTCAGGACGAGATGCCCGCTCCCCGTCAGGTGCCCCACGTCGCCCGTGATCAGGAACCCGTCGTCGTCGAAGGCCTCGGCGGTCTGCGCCGGGTCCAGGTACCCCTGGCAGACGGCCTCCCCGCGCAGCCGGACCTCGCCGTCCACGATCCGTATCTCCATGCCCTCCGGAGGCCTGCCCTCCGTGGTCGCCAGGTTCTCGGCGGTGTCGTCCGGCGCCCCCATGGTGATCATCGGGACCTCGGTCATCCCGTACCCGTGGGTGAGCTGCACGCCCATCTCCCGCACGACACGGTGGTAGACCTCGGGCGGCTTGGGCGCTCCGCCGCCCGCGAGCAGCCGCAGCGTGGGGATCACCGGCCGTCCGGGCGTTCTGCGCTGCTCGGCGAGGAACATCGAGTAGAAGGCGGTCGAGCCGCCCGCCACGGTCACCCCGTGCGCGAGGTACTCCTCCAGCGCGGCGGGCAGCGCGAAGTGCTCGAACATCACCGCGGGGAATCCGTACAGCAGCAGCATCACGGTGTAGTCGGGCCCGGCGATGTGCGCGTAGGGGAAGGCCATCGAGCCCACGTCCGCCGCCGACAGGCGCAGCGCGTGCGCGAGGCAGGAGCCGCCCGCGATCAGTGACCGGTCCGTGTGCAGGACCCCCTTGGGGTCGGAGGTCGTGCCCGAGGTCCAGTAGATCCAGCGCACGGAGGTGCCCTCGGCCGGCGGTGGCGGGAGGATGCCGGGATCACCGTCCGGCAGCGCGTCGTACGCCTCGAAGACGCCCTTCGCGCCGAGCCGCCGGGCCATCGCCGTGTGGTCGAAGCCCCGCCACTCGCCCGGCACGGCGAAGTACTCGGCCCGGGACTCCCACAGCGCGAAACCGACCTCGCGGTCGCGGTAGAAGGGGATCACGGGGGACTGGACGGCGCCCAGACGCGCCAGCGCGAAGGACAGCACGGCGGTCTCGATGCGGGTGGGCAGCTGCCAGGCGACCACCGTGCCCGGGCGCACGCCCAGCTCGTACAGGCCCGCCGCCACCCGCTCGGCCCGCTCCCGGAGGGCGCCGAAGCTCAGGGAGCGGTCGCCCTGGAGGAGGACGGGCCGGTCGGGGGTGAGGGCGGCACGGCGGTCGACCAGTTCCCAGAGAGTGCGCGAGGCGCCCAGAGCGTGTGCGGTGTCGTTCACGACGGCCCCCTGTAGCTGACGGGTTGTCAGATCCAAGCGGAGCGTAGGACGCACCGCCTTGTCGGTCCATAGGTGTGGGGCTAGCCTGCTATCTGACGGGTCATCAGATACGGATGCCAGGCGGAGGCCACCCATGACGGAACTGCCGCGGATCGTCAGCGTCGACGACCACGTGATCGAACCCGCGCACCTCTTCGAGACCTGGCTGCCCGCCAAGTACCGCGACCGCGGACCCCGGCCCCTCACGGCCGGCATCGGTGAACTCGCCTACGTCGGCGGGAGGTACCGGATCACCATGGACCCGGACGGCCCGCCCACCGACTGGTGGATCTACGAGGACCTCAAGTTCCCGTACAAACGCAACATCGCCGCCGTCGGCTTCGACCGCGACGAGATGACCCTGGAGGGCATCACCCGCGCGGAGATGCGGCGCGGCTGCTGGGACCCCGCCGAGCGCCTGAAGGACATGGACCTCAACCACGTCGAGGCCAGCCTCTGCTTCCCGACCTTCCCGCGTTTCTGCGGCCAGACCTTCGCCGAGGCGCACGACAAGGAGGTGGCCCTCGCCTGTGTGCGCGCCTACAACGACTGGATGGTCGAGGAGTGGTGCGGCGACAGCGGCGGCCGGCTGATCCCGCTCTGCCTCATCCCGCTGTGGGACATCGACCTGGCCGTCGCGGAGATCCGGCGCAACGCGGCACGCGGCGTGCGGGCGGTGACCTTCTCCGAGATCCCCACCCACCTGGGCCTGCCCTCCATCCACTCCGGCCACTGGGACCCGTTCTTCGCGGTCTGCCAGGAGACCGGCACCGTCGTGAACATGCACATCGGCAGCAGCAGCCAGATGCCGGCCGCCTCCCCGGACGCGCCCCCCGCCGTCCAGGCGTCGCTCTCCTTCAACAACGCGATGGCCTCGATGATGGACTTCCTCTTCAGCGGTGTCCTCGTGCGGTTCCCCCGCCTCAAGCTCGCCTACTCCGAGGGCCAGATGGGCTGGATCCCGTACGCACTGGAACGCGCCGACGACGTCTGGGAGGAGCACCGCGCCTGGGGCGGTGTCAAGGACCTCGTCCCGGAGCCCCCGTCCACGTACTACTACCGGCAGATCTTCTGCTGCTTCTTCCGCGACAAGCACGGCGTCGCGTCCCTGGACGTCGTCGGCCGCGACAACGCCACCTTCGAGACCGACTACCCGCACGTCGACTCGACCTTCCCGCACACCAAGGAGGTCGCCCTCGACCATGTGAAGGGCCTCGACGACGAGACGGTCCACAAGCTGATGCGCGGCAACGCGATCCGCATGCTGGACCTGGACCTCGACCGGTAGCCGGCCCGTGGACCTCACGTACACCGCCGAGGAGGAGGAGTTCCGGGCCCGGCTGCGCGAGTGGCTGGCCGGGGCGCTCCCCGCGCTGCCCCCGAAACCCTCCCCGGACGACTGGCCCGCCCGGCGCGCGTACGACCTCGGGTGGCAGCGGAGGCTGTACGACGCCGGGTACGCCGGCCTGCACTGGCCCCTCGACGCCGGGGGCCGCGGGGCCACGCCGGTCCAGCACCTCATCTACCTGGAGGAGACCGAGCGGGCGGGCGCCCCCTACGTGGGGGCCAACTTCGTCGGGCTGCTGCACGCCGGCCCGACCATCGCCGCCGAGGGCACCGCCGGGCAGCGGGCGCGCTGGCTGCCGCCGGTGCTGCGCGGCGAGGAGGTCTGGTGCCAGGGGTTCAGCGAGCCGGACGCGGGCTCGGACCTCGCGGCGCTGCGCACGCGCGCGTGGCGGGACGGCGACGACTACGTGGTGAGCGGGTCCAAGATCTGGACCTCCCACGCGGAGGTGGCCGACTGGTGCGAGCTGCTGGTGCGCACCGACCCGGCGGCGCCGAGACACCGGGGCATCTCCTGGCTGGCGATGCCCATGGACGCCCCGGGGATCACCGTCCGCCCGCTGCCCACGCTCGCGGGGTCGGCCGAGTTCGCGGAGGTCTTCCTCGACGAGGTGCGGATACCGGTCACCCACCGCGTCGGCGCCGAGAACGACGGCTGGCGCGTGACGATGGTGACGCTGTCGTACGAACGCGGCACCGCCTTCGTCGGCGAGGTCGTCGCGTGCCGCCGGGTCCTGGGCGAACTGGCCCGCGCGGCGCGCGACAACGGCCGCTGGGACGATCCGGCGCTGCGACGCCGGCTGGGCGGGCTCAACGCCGAGTTCCGCGCGCTGTGGCGGCTCACCCAGTGGAACGTGAGCGAGGCGCAGCGGACGGGCGGGGTGCCGGGTGTCGGCGGCTCGGTCTTCAAACTGCGCTACTCGCACGCGCGTCAGGAGCTGTACGACGCGGCCGCCGAGGTCCTCGGCCCCGAGGCGCTGGACCTGGAGCGGGAGTGGACCCGCGACCGCCTGACGTCCCTGGCGTACACGATCGCGGCCGGCACCTCCCAGATCCAGCGCAACATCGTGGCCGAACGCATCCTGGGTCTGCCGAAAGGGCGGTGAGCTCATCCGTGGACTTCCGACTCACCGAGGACCAGCGCGCCCTGCGGGACGGTGTACGCGCGCTGCTGACCGGCCGTTTCGGGCCGGAGGCGCTGCGCGCGGCCGTGGCCCGCGGCGGCCGGGGCCTCGACCGGGCGCTGTGGCGGGAGCTGGGCGCGGCGGGCTTCTTCTCGCTGCGGCTGCCGGAGGCGGACGGCGGCGCCGGACTCGGGCTGCCCGAGGCGGTGCTGGCGTTCGAGGAGGCGGGCCGGGTGCTGCTCCCGGGCCCCCTGGTCGCGACGCACCTCGCGGCCGGCCAGGTGGCCGGGGCGGCGGCCGGCGAGACCGTGGTCACCGCCGTCCACGGCGGTCTTGTGGAGTGGCTGGACGAGTCCGACACCGTGTGGGACGACGCCGGGGGCCCTTCCGGGGCCGTTGCCGCCGGCGCGGTACCGCTGACGTCGGTGGACCCGCTGACGCCTCTGCACCGGATCCCCGAGGACCTCCTCACCGGCCCCACCGATCCCCTCGCCGTACTCCTCACCGCCGCCGAGCAGCTCGGCAACGCCGCCCGGACCTGTGAGGCCGCGGTGCAACACGCCCGGACCCGTGAGCAGTTCGGGCAGCCGATCGGTGCCTTCCAGGCGGTCAAGCACCTGTGCGCGGGGATGCTGGTGCGGGTGGAGCTGGCGCGGGCCGCGGTCTACGCGGCCGCCGTGACCGCCGACCCCGTGGACATCGCGGCGGCCCGGCTGCTCGCCGACGACGCCGCCGTGCGCGGCGCCCGCGACTGCCTCCAGGTGCACGGCGGTATGGGCTTCACCTGGGAGTCCGACGTCCATCTGTATCTCAAGAGGGCGTGGGTGCGGGCCCGGCGGGGAGGCTCGATCACGGAGAGTGAGGATGTGCTCGCCGACGATCTGATCGCCGGAACCGGCCGATGACGCTCTGTCCAGGGGTGCTCCGGGGCGCGTCGCGCCGAATGTCACGGATCGTGGCATATGGGGATCACAGAGCGTTGATACCGGGTTGTGTCCTACGCGTGACTCGTCACGTCCTGGAGTCGGCGCCGGGCTCGGGTACCTTGTGTGGGATGCGAGCGGTTCCGAGACTGAGCCATCCCGGTGTTGCCCCTGCGGCCGCGCCGGATCCGGTGATGCTCGCCGTTCGCCAGGTGGCCCGGGACCCCGTGGCCGCCTGTTCGACTCCCCGTGGCGAGCGTCGCACAGTATCCCGCACGCGTACTCCTTCGCGCTGGAATATGCCCGAAGCGCTTGTTGGGGTGACTGTACGTCAACCATGCTGTCTCTCAAGGGAATCACGTTCCGTGATTCTGGTTCTGGTCACGCAGGCCATGGCCACGTTCGTGGCCCTCGTGAGGCGCGAGGCGATGTGTCCGCCGGTTCGGATGGTGTGAGCGGTGCAGGTGCTTCAAGTGCAGCTGGAGATCCGGCCCGACCCCGCGGAGGTGGGGCGAGCCCGGAGATGGGCCCGGTCGAGGCTCGCCGGGTCGGGCATAGAGGCCGACGAGCCGCTCGCCGAGACGCTGATCCTGCTCGTCTCCGAACTCGCGACCAACGCCGTGGTGCACACCGGCTGTCCGGCCGTGCTGCGGCTGTCCCTGCCGGACGTGCCCGGTGAGTCGCTGGGTACGGTCCGCCTGGAGGTGGCCGACTCCAGCGACTGCCCCCCGCGGCCCCGGCACGCCGAGGGCGACGAGACCAACGGGCGCGGCCTGGAGCTGGTCGACGGACTCGCGGACCGCTGGGGCTGGAACCCCGAGGGCGTCGGCAAGAGCATCTGGTGCGAGCTGGACCGGTGCACGGCCGCGGCGAAGGCCTCGGCCGCGTACGTGACCTGCCAGGGCTTCGCCTACGAGGCGTACGAAGCCGTCTGACACGAACCCGGTCGGTGCGTGAGTGGGGTTCGCGCTTCCCCGGCGGCCGTCCGAGCCGAATGCGCCGGGTCGTGCTTCTCCGCGCGCCGTCACAAAGCGTGCATAAGTGATAATCCCCCGAACGGGTGTTGACGTGACGTGTCCGTTTGATCACGCTTATGGGTAGCGATGCGCCGCGAGGGGACGGCGAGGGTTCCGGTGACGGGAGCCCTCGGCGAGTGCGGATCGTGATTCGGCGTCGGCTCCTTCGGGGTCCTGAGGGGCAGGGCGGGTGCGCCGGAGCCGGATGGCGGCGCGCGTTGCCGTGCTCGGGGCGAGCAGTGACGCGCCGCCAGTCGACTCCTTCCCTCGCTCTCCGTCGCCTCCCCTGACCCTTCCCGCGTGCCGCTGCCCCCTCCTAGAGCAGGGCGACGGGGGCGACCGGTGTGCCCGTGCCGCCCACGAAGGGTTCGGGCATCGCCGACAGCAGGAACGAGTGGCGTCCTTCTTGTCCACAGGCTGTGGACAACTCTTCGAGATTCCAGTTCTGACCCTGCAGCATCCCCATCTCCACCAGGTCGAGCGCGTGGACGGGCAGCCAGAGGTCCTCGATCTCGGGCGGGAAGATCTCGAACGTGAGGGTGTCGTTCGCGACGGCCGCGACATCCCGCGCGTGGAACCACTCCGGCGTGCGGACGGACAGGCCGGGCGACGGATACGCGTAGCCGTGTCTGTCGCCCGCCAGATAGACCTGGATCTGACCGGTCCGTACGAGCACGATGTCCCCGGCCCGCACCCGGGTGCCGGCCAGTTCCTCGGCGGCGTCCAGGTCCTCGGGGGTCACGGCGTGCCCGCCGTCGAGACGGTCCACGCCCCTGGCGCGCGCGACGTCCAGCAGCACGCCCCGGGAGACGATGTGCCGGGGTCTGTCGATGCCGCCGAACGCGGCGCCGCCGTGCGGGGTGACCGTGTCGGCGGGGCGGCCGTTGTAGAGCGTCCCCGAGTGCGAGACATGGCTGAGCGCGTCCCAGTGGGTCGCGGCCTGCAGGCCCAGGGTGACGGCGTCGTCGCTGCACGCCACGGTGCCGGGGCCGAACACCTCCTGGTTGATCTGCACCATGACGTGCAGCGGATTGATCCGCCCGGGGATCATCCCGGTCTGCACCCCGTCCTGCCGGAGGGGGAGCGCGAGGGGGACGCGGCGCCCCGAGCGGACCTCCCGCGCGGCCCGGCGCACCACCTCGTCGGTGATGAGGTTCAGGGTCCCGATCTCGTCGTCGGCGCCCCAGCGCCCCCAGTTGTTCACCCGCTTCGCGATCTCGTGGAAGGCCGGGTGGAGCGTCGGCGCTGACATGAGTCCTCCCCGGGGCTTGTCTTCGGGTATCTGACGGGCCGTAGAATCCGAATTGAATCTAACGGACCGTCAGAAACTGCGGGAAGGGGCCGGACATGGGGAACTTCTTGGCAGGCAAGGTCGTCGCCGTGACGGGTGCGGGGCGGGGCATCGGACGCGCCGTCGCGCTCGCCGCGGCCGGTGAGGGCGCGCGCGTCGTCGTCAACGACTACGGGGTCTCCGTCGAGGGCGCGGAGCCGACGAGTTCGGTCGCGGAGGCCGTGGTCAAGGAGATCGAGGCGGCCGGCGGGGAGGCCGTCGCGGTGGCCGACGACATCTCCACGATGGAGGGCGGCCGGCGCGTCGTGGACACGGCGCTGACCTCGTGGGGGCGGATCGACGGAGTCGTGTGCGTGGCCGGCATCCTGCGTGAGCGGATGCTGTTCAACATGTCCGAGCAGGAGTGGGACCCGGTCGTGGCCACCCATCTGAAGGGCACCTTCACGGTCTTCCGGGCGGCCTCGGCCGTCATGCGCGAACAGCGCTCGGGCACGCTGATCGGCTTCACCAGCGGCAACCACCAGGGCTCCGTGGCGCAGGCCAACTACAGCGCGGCCAAGGGCGGGATCATCTCGCTGGTCCGCAGCGCGGCGCTCGGCCTGCACCGCTACGGCGTGACGGCGAACGCGGTCGCACCGGTCGCCCGCACCCGGATGTCCGCGAACGTCCCCATGGAACTGGCCGAGATCGGCGAACCGGAGGACGTCGCCGCGCTGGTGGTCTACCTGCTGTCGGAGCGCGCCCGGCGGGAACGGATCACCGGGCAGGTCTACACGATCGCCGGACCGAAGATCGCGGTGTGGGCGCAGCCGCGGGAGCTGCGCGCCGGGTACGCGGAGGGCGGGTGGACGCCGGAGCGGATCGCCGACTTCCTGCCGGGCACGGTGGGAGTGGACCCGATGCCGCTGCTGGAACGGGTGGAGGCGATGGCGCGGGCCGCGGCGGAGAAGTCGCGGCCGAACGCGTGAGAGTGCCGGGGTGCCGGCCGACCGGGAGGACGACGCGTGGAGTTCGGATTCGATGCCGAGGACGAGGTCTTCCGGCGTACGGCGCGGGACTGGCTGGCGGCGCACCACCCGGGTGACCCCGGCCGCCGGGAGTGGGAGCGGGAGCTCGGGCGGGACGGCTGGATCGGCCTCGGATGGCCGGAGGACGGATACGGCAACCGGCGCGCGACCCTGACCCAGCAGGTCGTCTGGGCCGAGGAGTACGCCCGCGCGAAGGCCCCGGCCCGCTCCGGGCACATCGGCGAGAAACTCCTCGCCCCCACTCTCATCGGCCACGGGACGGCGGAGCAGAAGGCCCGCTTCCTGCCCCCGATCGCCCGCGGCGAGGAACTCTGGTGCCAGGGCTACAGCGAGCCCGGTGCCGGCTCCGACCTCGCCGGCGTCAGGACGACGGCGGTACGGGAGGAGGGCGCCACGCCCTCACGGACGTACCGCGTCAGCGGCCGGAAGATCTGGACCTCGCTCGCCCACGAGGCGGACTGGTGCTTCGTCCTGGCCCGCACCCGGCCGGACGCCCCGCGCCACCACGGTCTGTCCCTGCTCCTCCTCCCGATGGACCAGCCGGGCCGTGTCGAGGTCCGGCCGATCCGCCAGCTCACCGGCACCAGCGAGTTCAACGAGGTCCTCTTCGACGGCGCGCGGGCCGAGCATGTCCTCGGCGGCGAGGGCAACGGCTGGCGGGTGGCCATGAGCCTGCTCGGACACGAGCGCGGCGTCTCGACCCTCGCCCAGCAGGTCGGTTTCGCGGCGGAGCTGCGACGCGTGATCGAGACGGCCGTCGCGACGGGCGCGGCCGGTGACCCGGTCCTGCGCGACCGTCTGGTGCGGCTGTGGGCGGAGCTGCGCACGATGCGCTGGAACGCCCTGCGGACGCTGGGCGGTCTCGGCGACGTGGGCGCGCCGAGCGTCGCCAAGCTGCTGTGGGGCGGCTGGCACCAGCGGCTCGGTGAGCTCGCGGTGCAGATACGGGGAGCGGAGGCGGCGACCGGCCCGGCGGACTGGTCGGCCGCCGCGCCGTACGAACTCGACCCGCTCCAGCACCTGTTCCTGTTCAGCCGGGCCGACACCATCTACGGCGGCTCGGACGAGATCCAGCGCACGATCATCGCCGAGCGCGTGCTCGGCCTGCCGAAGGAACCCAGGGGATAGCCCGGGGACGAGAGGGGAGCCGGTGCGATGCGAGGCGTGATCTTCGACGGTGAGCGGACCCAGGTCGTGGACGATCTGGAGGTACGGGATCCGGGGCCCGGCGAGGTGGGGGTCGCCGTCTCCGCGGCCGGACTCTGCCACAGCGATCTCTCCGTGGTGGACGGGACCATCCCCTTCCCCGTTCCCGTGGTGCTGGGCCACGAGGGGGCCGGGACCGTCGAGTCGGTGGGCGCGGGCGTCACCCACGTCGGTCCCGGCGACCATGTCGCGCTGTCGACCCTCGCCAACTGCGGCGCGTGCGCGGAGTGCGACCGGGGGCGGCCGACGATGTGCCGCAAGGCGATCGGCAGGCCGCAGCGGCCGTTCACCCGGGGCGGGCGGCCGCTGTACCAGTTCGCCTCCAACTCGGCTTTCGCGGAACGGACGGTGGTGAAGGCGGTCCAGGCCGTCCGGATCCCGCGGGACATCCCGCTGCCCTCGGCCGCGCTGATCGGCTGCGGGGTGCTGACGGGCGTGGGAGCCGTCCTGAACCGCGCGCGGGTGGGCCAGGGCGAGCGCGTCCTCGTGATCGGCACCGGCGGCATCGGGCTCAACGTGATCCAGGGGGCCCGGCTCGCCGGGGCCCTGAGGATCGTCGCGGTCGACTCCAACCCGGCCAAGGAGGAGGTCGCCCGCCGGTTCGGCGCGACCGACTTCCTCACCTCCACCGAGGCCGTACGGGAGATCCTCCCCACGGGCGCGGACCACGCCTTCGAGTGCGTGGGCCGCGTCGAACTCGTCCGTCAGGCGGTCGACCTGCTGGACCGTCACGGCCAGGCGGTGCTCCTCGGCGTGCCGCCCGCCGGGGCCGAGGCGTCCTTCCTCGTCTCCGCGATGTATCTGGACAAGTCGATCCTCGGCTGCCGCTACGGATCGTCGCGCCCCCAGCGCGACATCACCCTCTACGCGGACCTCTACCGCGAGGGCCGCCTGCTGCTCGACGAACTGGTCACCCGCACCTACCCGGTGGAGGACTTCGACAAGGCGGCCCAGGACGCGCACGAGGGGAGGGTGGCACGGGCGGTCCTGACGTTCTAGGCCGTGTCCGGGCCGTGCGCACGGCGGGGCGGGCGTCCTCCGTGGCCTGACCGGGGAGCCCGGAGACACCGGCGGGACGGTTGTCCACAGGCCGGGGAAATCCGCTGGGGTGCTGTCGGTGCGGTCCCCTAACGTCGTCGCATGAGCTACCGAGACCTCGCCTCCCGACAGGCCCTGGCCTGGGCCGCGGTGGCCGTCGGCGCCCGGATGCCGGTCGCCATGGCGCCGCTGGCCCTGGTCTTCCTGGTCCGCGAGCGTCCCGGTGGCTACCCGCTGGGCGCGGCCCTGGCCGCCGCGTACGTGCTCGGCGAGATCGTCGCCGCGCCCGTCCTCGGCACCCGCACGCGTCCGGACCGCGCCCGTCCCCAACTGGCCCTGGGCCTCGCCGCCGGCACCCTCGGCTTCACGGGCCTCGGCGCGTTCCCGCACGCGCATCCCGCGGTGCTCGCCGCGTGCGCGGCGCTGGCCGGTGCCGCTCCCTCCGCGGCCCCCGGCGGCCTCCGTGCCCTGCTGACCGGCATGGTCCCGAAGCGGGCCGTCGCCCAGGCGCTGTCCGCCGAGTCGATGCTGACCTTCGGCATCTGGGCGCTGTCCCCCGCGGTGGTCACCGGCCTCGCGCTGGAGGTCGCCCCGAGAGTGCCGCTGCTGCTCGCCGGCGCCCTGATGGCCTCGTCCGCCGCGGGCCTGTGGACGCTGCCCGCGGGCTGGGACGCGGACGAGACGGACCGCGCGGGCGAGTCGATGCCCCGCATCCTGCTGCGGGCCTGGCCCGCGTACGTCATGGGCGCGGCCGGCCTCTCCCTGCTCGCCCTGGCCGAGCTCGTGCTGCCCGCCCTGCTGGAGCAGCGCGGCGCGGGCGTCGGCTGGGCGGGCCCGCTGCTGACGGGGCTGTCGCTGGGAGCGGCGGTGGGCGCGTTCGTGTACGGGCTGCGCTCCTGGCCGGGCCGGCTGGCCACCCGGAGCACCGTGCTGACGTGCGGGATGGCCGGGTGCCTCGCGCTGGTCGCGCTGATACCGGACCTCGCCTGGATGGCCTGCGCCCTGGTGTGCGCGGGCGTGCTGCAGGCGGGCGCGATGCTCACCCGCAATCTGTCGCTGCGCGAGATGCTCCCGCCGAGCGCGCTGGCCGCGGGGTACTCGGTGATGTACGCCGCGGTGGGCGCGGGGTACGCCGCGACGGGCTCGCTCGCGGGCGCCCTGCTCCACTTCGGGGCCCCCTCGACCGCGATCCTGGCCGGAGTGGGACTCACCCTGCTGCTCACGCTCGTGGGCGCGTGGGGGGAGCGCGGCGGTGCGGGGGGAGGCGGTGACCGCTCAGCCGACGGCGCCCGCCCGCGCGGTGCCGAGCAGGGGGCCGGGGCTCCGGCCGTCCCCGCCCGGCCCGCCTCCGGTGTCCCGGCCCGACGAGCGGAAGGTCCGGCGGTACGCGGTGGGGGTGACGCCGAGGACGGCCTGTAGGTGCTGTCGCATCGACTGGGCCGTGCCGAAGCCGGCGTCGCGTGCCACCTGGTCGATGGAGAGGTCGCTGGACTCCAGGAGGTGCCGGGCCCGTTCGACGCGTTGCCGGGTGAGCCACTGTCCCGGGCTGACGCCGACCTCCTCGCGGAAGCGGCGGGTGAAGGTCCGCACGGACATGGACTCCTGTCCGGCCATGTCGCGCAGCTGGATCGGCTCGCCGAGGCGGTCGAGCGCCCAGGCGCGGGCCGCGGTCGTGGTGGCCGCCTGCGGTTCCGGGACGGGCCGCCGGACGTACTGGGCCTGGCCGCCGTCCCGGTGCGGCGGTACGACGGTCCGGCGGGCCACGTCGTTGGCGACGGCCGTCCCGTGGTCACGGCGGACGATGTGCAGGCACAGGTCGATCCCCGCGGCGACGCCCGCGGAGGTGAGGACGTTCCCGTCGTCGACGAAGAGCACGTCGGCGTCGACCCGGACCCTCGGGAAGAGCCGCTGGAAGTGCTCGGCGTGGAACCAGTGGGTGGTGGCGGGCCGGCCGTCGAGGTACCCGGCGGCGGCGAGGACGTACCCGCCGGTGCAGATGGAGACGAGCCGGGTGCCGGGACGGATGTGGGCGAGGGCGGCGGCCAGTTCGGGGGTCAGGACGCCTTCCTCGTGGACCGGGCCGAGTTCGTAGGAGGCGGGGACGACGACGGTGTCGGCGGTCGCGAGCGCCTCCGGTCCGTTCGCGACGAGGACGGCGAAGTCGGCGTCGGTGGCGACCGGGCCCGGCGGCCGGACCGAACAGGTGACGACCTCGTACAGGGACCGCCCCCCGGCGTCCCGTGACTTGCCGAAGATGCGCTGCGGGATGCCGAGTTCGAAGGGCAGCAGCCCGTCGAGAGCGAGCACGACGACACGGTGCCGGCGGAACGTACTCCGAGAGCTCATGGCCCGATCCTAGCGAATGCTGTCCTCCCGGCCACTCGCTCGGAAGGGCGGCCGGCCCGAAGCTCGATGATGTGACCCAGACAACCGAAGCCGTGGACGCCGCTCAGCTGCCCCCCGCCTCCCGGCGGACCCGAATCCACCGTGCCTGGTTCGTCGCCGCCGTCACCTTCGTGACGATCATCGGCGCCGCGGCCTTCCGTTCGCTGCCGGGTCTGCTGATCGACCCCCTGCACCAGGAGTTCCACTGGTCGCGCGGCACGATCGGCGCGGCGGTGTCGATCAACCTCGCGCTGTACGGACTGACGGCGCCCTTCGCGGCCGCGCTGATGGACCGCTTCGGCATCCGGCGCGTGGTCGCGGTCGCCCTGATGGTGATCGCGCTCGGCTCGGGACTGACCGTGTGGATGACGGCGGCCTGGCAACTGCTGCTCTGCTGGGGCCTGCTGGTCGGACTGGGCTCCGGCTCGATGGCGCTGGCCTTCGCGGCGACGGTCACCAACCGCTGGTTCACCGAACGCAAGGGCCTGGTGACCGGCATCCTGACGGCGGCCTCGGCCTCCGGCCAGCTGATCTTCCTGCCGGTGCTCTCCTGGATCGTCACGGAACACGACTGGCGCCCGGCGGCGGTGACCGTGGCCCTCGCCGCCCTCGCGGTCGTCCCCTTCGTCTGGCTGCTGCTGCGCGACCATCCGGCGGACGTCGGTCTGAAGCCCTACGGCGCGGCCGGGTTCGTACCGAAGCCGCCGCCGGTACGGGGTGCGGCCCGGCGTACCGTGAGTGTCCTCCTCTCCGCGGTCCGCACCGGCCCCTTCTGGCTGCTGGCCGGCACCTTCGCGATCTGCGGGGCCTCGACGAACGGCCTGGTCCAGACGCACTTCGTGCCCGCGGCCCACGACCACGGGATGCCGATCACGGCGGCGGCCTCGCTGCTCGCGGTCATCGGGGTCTTCGACGTGGTCGGCACGGTGGCCTCCGGCTGGTTCACCGACCGCTTCGAGCCGCGTCGGCTGCTCGCCGTCTACTACGCGCTGCGCGGAGTCTCGCTCCTCTTCCTCCCCATGCTCCTGTCCTCGGCCGTGCACCCCCCGATGATCTTCTTCATCGTCTTCTACGGTCTCGACTGGGTCGCGACGGTCCCGCCCACCCTTGCCCTGTGCCGTGAGCAGTACGGCGAGGACAGCGCCATCGTCTTCGGCTGGGTGCTCGCCTCGCACCAGATCGGCGCCGCCCTCGTGGCCTTCCTGGGCGGTGTGGCGCGGGACGCGTTCGGCTCGTACGACATGGTCTGGATCGCCTCGGGCGCGCTGTGCGCGGTGGCGGCGATGATGGCGCTGGTCATCCGGCGGCGGCCGGCCGCTCCCGTGCTGACCGTACGGGCGGCCGTCTGAGACCGGCGTGCCGCCGGGCGGCTGGGCCGGGCGGCCGGGCGGCCGGGCGGCTGGGCTGAGGGGCTGGACGAAGCGGCTAGACGAAGCGGCCCCGGTGGAAGAGCAGCGGCGCGACCTCCGTGTCGGCGCCCGCGCCACCGTCCCCGGATCCGTCCCCCGTGCCGAGCGCGTCCACCCGTCCCACCACGATGAGATGGTCCCCGCCGGTGTGCACCGCGTGGATCGTGCAGTCGATCCAGGCCGCGGCTCCCGCGAGGCGGGGCGAGCCGGAGACGGGTGCCGCGTCGTATCCGACCCCCGCGAACTTGTCCGCCCCGCTCACCGCGAACCCGCGGCACAGGTCGCCCTGATGCGCGCCCAGTACGTTCACGCAGAAGGAGCCCGCACGGGCGATCCGCGGCCAGGTCGACGACGTACGGCCGACCATGAAGCAGACCAGCGGCGGGTCGAGGGAGAGGGAGGAGAAGGACTGGCAGGCGAATCCGGCCGGACCCGCCTCCCGGGGCTCCCCGGGTCCCGCCGGTGCGGTGACGACGGTCACGCCGGTCGCGAAGGTGCCCAGCACCCGCCGGAACTCGCCCTGGTCGACCGGTGCCCGCTCGTCCGCGCCGACCGACCGCAGCTCCGGGCGCGGCAGCATCTCGACCGGTCCCGCGACGGCGGGGCTCCCGGCCGACCGGAGATAACGCACGGCCGCCGCCGCCATTCCCGCGTGTCCCATCACACCGTCCATTGAAGCTGACGATGCGTCAGATGGGAAGGGCCGGCCGCCCTGGTCCGTCATCTGCCCCGGAACTCGGCCGCCCGCCGTTCCACGAAGCTCGCCACCCCTTCCTTCGCGTCCGCCGTCGTCATGTTGATCTCCTGGGCGGCGGCCTCCGCGGCGAAGGCGGTGCCGCGGTCGGAGTCGAGGGAGGCGTTGACCAACTGCTTGGTGAGGGCCAGGGCACGGGTCGGCCCGGCGGCCAGCCGCTCGGCCCACGCCCGGGCGGTCTTCTCCAGGTCCTCGGGCGGGACGACCCGGTTGACGAGACCGAGCCGTTCGGCGTCCCCGGCGCTGAGCGCGTCGCCGAAGAACATGAGTTCCTTCGCGCGCTGGGGTCCGACGAGACGCGGCAGCAGATACGCCCCGCCGCCGTCGGGGACCAGCCCGCGGCGGACGAACGCCTCGATGAACCGCGCCGGTTCGGCGGCGATCACGAGGTCGCAGGCGAGGGCGAGATGGACACCGAGGCCGGCCGCGGTGCCGTTGACGGCGGCGATCACCGGCTTCTCGCAGTCCAGGACCGCCGCGACGAGCCGTTGGGCGCCGAGCCGGAGCGTGCGGGCGACGTCGCCGGGGATCCGTTCGCCCGCCGCGGGCGCGCCCCTCAGGTCCGCGCCCGCGCAGAATCCGCGGCCCGTCGCGGTGATCACCATGGCCCGGACGTCCGGGTCCGCGGACGCGGACGCGAGCAGCGCGATCACGCGTTCCCGCTGGTCCCAGGTGAGGGCGTTCATCGTCTCGGGGCGGTCGAGGGTGATCCACGCGACGCCGTTGCCGATGGCGTGACGGATCGACGAGTCGGCGGACCCGTCGGAGGACCGCGGAGGTCCGGCCGTTCCGCGCGATCCGGCCGGCTCGTGAGATCGGGTCGTTTCTCGTGATCCGGCCGGTTCGTGCGATCCGGTCGGACCGTCGGACGCGGCCGGCGTCCGGGGCGAGGCGGGCATGGGAGGGCTCCAGTTCGTACGGGACGGGGCGGTCGGTCGGTGGCGCGGGGTTCAGCGGCAGACCACCAGGGCGTCCAGGGCCACCGCCCCCTGCCCCCGGGGCAGCACCATCAGCGGGTTGACGTCGAGCTCGGCGATGTCGTCGCCGAGCTCCAGTGCCATCCGCTGTATCCGCAGGACGACCTCGACGAGCGCGTCCACGTCCGCCGGCGGCGCCCCGCGCACCCCGTCCAGGAGCGCCCGACCGCGCAGTTCACGGAGCATTCCGCGGGCCTGGTCCTCGCCGAAGGGCGGCACGCGTACGGCCGTGTCCCGCAGCACCTCGACGAGGACACCCCCGAGCCCGACGGCCACGGTCGGCCCGAACAGCTTGTCGTGCGTGACCCCCACGACCATCTCGACGCCCCGTTCGACCATCTGGCACACCAGCACCCCGTCCAGCGAGATCCCCTCGTAGCGCGCGATGTCGGTCAGCTCGCGGTAGGCGTCCCTGACCTGGCTCGCGGAGGTCAGCCCGATCTTCACCAGGCCGAGTTCGGTCTTGTGGGCGATCTGCGCCCCGGAGGCCTTCATGACGACCGGGTAGCCCACCAGGGCGGCCGCGCGCACGGCCGCCGCCGCGCTCGTCACCAGTTGTTCGCGCGGCACCCGTATCCCGTAGGCGCGCAGCAACTGTTTCGCCGCGTGCTCGCTCAGCTGCTGTCCCGGCCGCATCAGCGCCTGTGCCTTGCGGAAGGAGGGCGAGGGGGTGCGGGGTGCCTCGTCGAAGGGCGAGCGGTAGCCGGCGGTGAACCGGTGGTGCTCCAGATGGGCCCGCACGGCGGTGATGCAGTTGGCGAAGGTGCGGAAGGTGGCGACCCGCGCCGAGCCGAGGAGCGTCTCGCGGTAGGCGGCCTCGGTGCCGACGGGCGACCCCCACACCACGCACACCAGCTTGTCCGTTTGTTCCGCCGCGTCCACCAGATCCCGGGCGAGCCGGTCGCTCATCGGCGGGAAGGGGCCGGTGATCGGGCAGATCAGCACCCCGACCGCCGGATCGGCGAGGATCGCGTCGATGATCTTCCGGCCGCGCCGGTCGCCCACCGGGTGTCCGCCGTTGTCGACGGGGTTGGCCACGCTCAGGTACTCGGGTATCCACTGGTGCAGTTCGTCCTGCTTGGCCGCCGAGAGGGTCGGCAGGCGCAGGCCCGCCGCCGTCGCCAGGTCCGCGAAGTGGGCCCCCGTGCCGCCGGAGATCGAACAGACGGCGACCCCGTCGGCCAGCGGGGCGCGGGCGCGGGCCAGCAGGGCTGCGGTGTCCTGGAGTTCGTCGAGCCCGTCGACGCGGATCACGCCGAACTGCCGCATCGCCGCGTCCACCACGGTGTCGGCGCCGGTCAGTTTGCCGGTGTGGGAGGCGGCGGTGCGGGCGCCGGTCTCGGTGCGGCCGACCTTGACGGCGACGACCGGCACCCCGCGCCGGGCGGCGCGGTCGGCGGCGAGCAGGAAGGAGCGGCCGTCCTTGAGCCCTTCGACATAACAGGCGATGGCGCCGACCTCGGGCCGCTCGGAGAAGTAGGAGATGAAGTCGGCGGTCTCCAGGTCGGCCTCGTTGCCGGTGGGTGCCCAGTGGGAGAGCCGTACGCCCAGTTCCTGCATGGCGAAGACCGGGCGGCCCTGGTGACCGGACTGGGTGATCAGGGCGACCGCGGGACCGTCGAGGTCGTCGCGGAACCGCTCGAAGGCGTTGAGGTTGGTGTTGGGCCCGAGCAGACGCAGCCCCGAGCGTCGCGCGGCGGCGGCGAGCCGGTCCTGCGCGGCCGCGCCCTCGGCGCCGGTCTCGGCGAACCCGGAGGCGAAGGCGACGGCGAACTTCACCTTGGCCTCCCCCAGTTCGTCGATGACGGCGAGCGGGTCGCCGACCAGCAGCACGGCCAGGTCGACCTGCTCGGGCAGGTCGGCGACGGTGGGGAAGCAGGGCAGGCCGAAGACGGCCCGGCGGGTGGGGTGGACCGGGTGCAGCCGGGCCCCGACCCGCTCGGCCCAGGAGATCAGCTGCCGGGTGATGCCGGTGTTGGGCCGCCCCTCGGTGTCCGAGGCGCCGACGACGGCCATCGATCCGGGCCGGAAGAACCGGTCCAGATCGGGTACGTCGGCGTACAGCGGGCGTCCGCCGACGTCGAGGTCGTCGACGTCGGCCGGCCGGCCGTGCACGACGGGTGAGGGCTGCTCGCCGCAGGCGATGACCCGGGCCCGGCGGGAGTCGGTGGTGAGGGTGCCGTGGGTTGATCCAAGCATCGGTCCGCCCGCTCCTGTGTGACAGTCCATTAACTGACGCACTGTCAGATTACTTAACTGACGGCCTGTCAGGAACAGTCGTGCAGGCAAAGCCGCGTACGTGCGGTGGGCGTGCCGCGCCGGTGGGCGGCCGGACGGGCGCTCGGGCGAGGCGTGCGGTGGCGCGTGGGGCGGGTGCGCGGCGGGCGGACGTCCGGCACGTGGACGGACGCGACGGGCACACGGTTCGTACCCGCGGTACGCCGACCGGAACCCGGCGCCGGGGGTCCGGCATCACCGCGCCGTGCCGTCCTTCGCGTCCGCCGTGTGCCGTCCCTCAGGTCGGCCGCGCCCGGCCCCGTGCCGCCGCGGTCCGTCCCGCCCGGCCCGGGGCTCCGGTTCAGCCCGCGGTGCGGCTCCGTCGCGTGGTGCGCGCCACGGCCTTCGCTATCTTCTGCGCGTCCAGGGCGAGTTCGCGGAACATGCCGCTGATGGGGTTGGTGAACCCGGTGAAGTACAGACCGGGTGCGTTCTTCGGGGTGCGTCCGCCGTGCACGACCGGACGGCCCCGTTCGTCCAGCACGCCGAGGTGTCCGACCACGCCCTCCAGCGCGCGTTCGTACCCGGTGGCCGCGATCACCGCGTCGGGGCCGATCCGGGTGCCGTCGGCGAGGACGACCTTGCCCTCCTCGAACCCCTCCACCGCGGCCACGATCTCGACCCGCCCCTTGCGCACGGCGTCGATCAGGCCGACGTCCTGGACGGGGATCGAGCCCTCCTTGACCCGCGAGTAGAGGCCGGTGGCGGGGCGCGGCAGCCCCTGCGCCGACAGGTCCGGGACACTCGCCTTGGCCATCGGCCCGGCGAGCGCGTCGACCACGCGCACCGGCAGCCGCCGGACGAGGATGCCGGTGAACTGGGCGGCCCAGCCCGCCGTGGAGCGCCGCACGATGTGCGGGGCGGTGCGCACCGCGAGCCGCACCCGGCCGGCGCCGCCCTCCACCAGGTCCACGGCGATCTCGGCGCCCGTGTTGCCGATGCCGACGACCAGGACGTCCCGTCCCGCGTAGGGCGCGGGCTCGCGGTATGCGCCGGCGTGCAGGAGTTCGCCGCTGTAGGCGTCGCGGCCGGGCCAGTCCGGCAGGCGGGGGGTGTGGTTGGTGCCGGTGGCCACGACGACGGCGCTGCCGGTCAGTTCGCGGCCGCCGGTGGCGTGCAGCAGCCAGGAGTCGCCGGCGCGCTCGACGCGCGAGACCTCGACGCCCGTGACGATCTCCAACTGGTGGTGCTCGGCGTACTTCTCCAGGTAGCGCACCACGTTGTCGCGCGAGACCCAGCGGCCGAACGCGCGGGGCATGGCCAGCCCCGGGAGGGCGGACAGCCGCCGTGTCGTGTGCAGGTGCAGCCGGTCGTAGTGGCGGCGCCAGGAGGCCCCGACGCGGTCGGACTTCTCCAGCACGACGGCCCGTACGCCCTGGGCGCGCAGCGCGTACGCCACCGCGAGGCCGCCGGGGCCGCCACCGATCACGTACACGGGGCGGTCCTCGTGGGACGGTACCGGGCGGAGTGTGGAGGAAGCAGTCGAGTCGGCCATGAGCGCGAGCGTAATCACGTCGTCAATTGATAGGTCTCGGTCAAGCCCGGAATCGGTTGCGAACTGATCACGACTGCAGGAGGGGCGGGTGCGGTCGGTGGCGTAGGTCACTCGGAACGCGCGGAGTCGGTGGAACGCGCGATCGGGCCGGGCCGGGAGCGGGTGTGCGCGCACGTCTTGCGTGAGGGTGCCCTCGTCCGCTGAACTGACGTACCGTCAGAAAACCGCGTCGGCAGGGGGTACGGCCATGGACACGATCTGGCTCGACGGGGCGCAGTGGCTGGCCGTGCTGCGGATCGGGCTCGGGCTGTGGTGGCTGGAGAGCTGGCGGCACAAGGACCGGGCGGCCTGGTTCGAACGGGGGACCGGGATCGCGTGGGCCGCGGACGTGGCGGCCAAGCACCGGTGGAGCGCGGTGCGTTCCGGCTTCGAGGCGGTCGTGGCACCACGCCCCCGGATGATGGCGTACGTCGTCGTCCACGCCGAACTGGCCCTCGGTCTGGGGCTGGTGGCCGGACTGCTGACCCCGGTCGCGCTGGTCGGCGGACTCCTGCTCAACCTCATGTACTTCACCCTCATGATCCACGACTGGGCCGAGCAGGGGCAGAACGCGATGATGGCGCTGATCTCGGCCGTCGCCCTGTTCGGGATGGCCTGGCAGACGTGGTCGCTGGACGACGCGATCGGGCTCTTCCGGTGAGCGCCCGGTCCGGCCCGCCCGAGGCCGACGCCTTCACCCGGCCGTACTGGGACGCGGCCGCCGCGGGCCGGCTGCTGCTGCGCCACTGCGAGGCCTGCGGCCGGGCGCATCACTACCCCCGGGAGTTCTGTCCGCACTGCTGGAGCGAGGACGTGCGCTGGCGGGCCGCGAGCGGCCACGCCACGCTCTACACCTGGTCCGTCGTGCACCGCAACGACCTCCCGCCGTTCGGTGAGCGGGTGCCGTACGTCGCCGCCGTCGTCGACCTCGCGGAGGGGCCGCGGATGATGACCGAGATCGTGGAGTGCGCGCACGGCGCACTGCGGATCGGCATGGAGTTGCGGGTGGCCTTCCGCGGCGCGACACCCGTCTTCCGCCCCGCCGCCGCGCCCGCGCACCCCCACGGACCACGGGCGCCACGGCCGCCCCGGGGGTGAACTCGGGCGCCCGACGCGTTTCAATGGCTGGATGTCCGGTTTCCGTATGACGTCACCCGCCGAGCCCTTTCCCGAGCTGCACGGCCACGGTCTGCTGCTGCGGCCCTGGGACCCGGAGTCCGATGTCGACGTCGCGGCCTGGCTGCGCGGCGTGTCCGACCCGGAGTTCCAGCGCTGGAACACTCCGCTGCGGCCCGTCCGGGACATCGACGGCGCCCGCGAGTCGCTGCGCTCGCGCACGGAGAGCGCCACCGACGGCACGGGCGTCTCCTTCTGCGTCCTGGACGAGTCGGACGGTACGACGCTGGGGCACATCGGCATCAACGAGATCGACTCCGTCATGCGCGTCGCCCGCGTCGGTTACTGGGTCCTGCCGGAGGCCCGCGGCCGCCGGGTCGCCCTCCGCGCCCTCGCCCTGACCTCCCGCTTCGCCTTCGGCGCGATCCGACTGCACCGGCTCGAACTCGGCCACGCCCTCGGCCACGAGGTCTCCTGCCGGGTCGCCGAGCGGTGCGGGTTCCGCTACGAGGGGACGCTCAGGGGCGCGATGTTCGAGGCCGGGCGGCACGACGCGTTCCGGGACGTCCATCTGCACGCCCGGGTCGCGACCGACCGGGCGCCGGATCTGACGGACACGAGCGCCCGCCCGGAACAGGACCCGGAGGCGGGGCGGCCCTGAACCCTGTCGCCCCGGCGGGTCCCGTGCCCGGCCCCGTCCCGCGTCCGGGCCGGCGCGGCGGAAAACCGGAGGCGGCGGACGGGCGGCGGACGGAATCATGGCGGCATGCCTCGTGAGCCGCACGCCTGGGCCGTCACCCACGACGTGGACGCCTTCCTCGCGCGTGCGGGGGACTTCCTCCGCTCGCGGCCCGTTCTGCACACCGTGCCCCTGACGGTGACCCACGCCCTGCGCACCCGGGGGCCGGGGACGTCCGGGGAGCGGGCCCCCGTGCTCGGCCTGCTGGAGCGGGGCGGGGACGTCCGCGCGGCCTTCTTCCACACGCCACCGCGCCGCCTGAACGTCACCTCCCTGTCCGATGGGGACGCCGACGCACTGGCCGCGCGGCTGGCGGAGCTCGGACACGACCTGCCGGGCGTCACCGCCGACCGGGCCACCGCGGCGGCCTTCGCCGGGGCCTGGCAGCGGCACCGCCCGGGGGTGAGCGCCCCGCTGTCCCGCCGCGACCGGCTGTACCGGCTGGACACACCGGCCGTGCCCGGTCCCGTCCCGCCCGGTCGCCCGCGACGTGCCGCGGACGGTGACCGGGAGCTGCTCGCCCGGTGGTACGGCGAGTTCGCCGAGGCGGTCGGCGAGCGGACCGCGCGGGCCGCCGACGACTGGGCCGCCGCCCGGATCGCCGACGACGGCGTCACGCTCTGGGAGACGCCGGACGGCACGCCGGTCGCGATGGCCGGCCGGACACCCCGGATCGCCGGGCAGGTGCGCGTGGGCCCCGTCTACACCCCGGCCCCGCTCCGCGGCCGCGGCTACGCGGGGGCCGCCACCGTCGAGGTGGGCCGGGCCGCGCTGGCCTCCGGCGCGGACGAGGTCCTCCTCTTCACCGACCTCTCCAACCCCACCAGCAACGGCCTCTACCGGCGGATCGGCTACCGGCCCGTGGCCGACTTCGACGTGTACGACTTCGAGGACGCGCCGCGCCCCGCGAGGACGCCCGCCTGACGGGGGCGGGCGGCCTCCTCCGCGCGAAGACGACGCGCGTCCGCGTCCGGTGTCCCCGCCCGGCCCCTCAGTCCTTCAGGGCCACAGCAGTTCCCTGCGCCAGTCCGTCCCCGCGCCCGTACGGCGGTAGACGAGCCGCACGTGCCGGCGCCGCGCGTCGCCCTGGAAGAACTCCACCTCCTCCGGCTGGAGGCGGTAGAGGGTCCAGGTCGGCGCCACGGCGTCCGGCTCGCGCCCCGCGCGCTCCCAGGCTGCGTCCGAGGCACGCGCCAACTCCTCCACCGAGCCGAGCACTTCGCTCTGCCTGCCGACCAGGGCGGCGGCCAGCGCGCCCGTCGAGCGGGCGTGCAGGTCCGCCTGCCCCTCCTCCGGAGGAGCGGCCGTGACCGGGCCGCGCAGCCGGATCTGACGGCCCTGGGCGGGCCAGTAGAAGTCGAGCGCCGCGTAGGGGCGGGCCCCGAGCTGCCGCCCCTTCCGGCTGGTGGTGTGGCTCGCGAAGGCCCATCCGTCCGCGTCCGCGCCGTGCAGCATCACGATCCGTACGTCCGGCAGACCGTCCTCGTCCACCGTCGCCAGCGACATCGTGTGCGGCTCGGTCTGCCCCGCCGCCACCGCCCGCGCGAGCCACTCCGTGAACAGGGCCAGGGGCGCGGCGGGCGCGGCGGCCGGATCGAAGTCCGGCAGCTCGACGTCCCACACCCGCAGTGACCTCAGCAGTTCGTGAAGATCCGTTCCCATGCCTCCGAGTATCACTCGGGGGCCGGGCAGAGCTGCGCCCTCAGCACTCCGTGCAGCAGTTCGGCGTCCACGAACTCTCCGTCCTCGGGCGGGCCGGCGGCCCAGCCGAGCGGATAGGTGTTGCCCTCCGGCGCGGGGACCCCGATGTACTCGTCCGGTCCGCACCGGGCGAACCGCCGGGCCCCCGGCGGCCAGTCGTGCTCCGCGCTCTCCCCGGGAGCCAGCAGGAAGTACGTCCACCGGCAGCCGCTCCTCTCCCGTACGACAGGTCCGGGGCGTCCGTCGGTCAGTGCGCCGAGGTGGTGCAGCACGGCTTCCCCGCGGATGCCGCAGACCCGGACGGCGTCGAAGTGGACCCCGGCGAGTCGTAGTTGAAGGCCTGACTTGGGGACCCAATTCGGGGTGAGTTCGTTCGTCATGACTATGAGCGTGACGGTGGTTGCGTAGCGTGACCAGGTGGGCAAGGTCCACATTGCCGGTTGTGGGGAGAGCGGTGGTTGTTGTGGGGGCGAGTGGTGGGGGAGACATGGGGCGGAGGCTGGTGGGGGAACTGCTGCGCATCCAGCGCGGGCGGCTGGGGCTGACCCAGAAGGAAGCCGGGGAACTGCTGCTGGTCTCCGAGTCCTCCTACGGGGCGTACGAGAGGGCGGAACGCATTCCGCCGATCCAGTTCCTCAAGGACGCCGACCGCGGGCTGGACGCGCGGGGTGCGCTCGCAGCGTGCGTGGAGATGATGGAGGAGGAGAAGTATCCGCCGAAGTTCGTGGACTGGGTGCGGCTGGAGCGGCTGGCGCAGATCATCAGCGGGTACGAGGTCATGGTGATTCCCGGCCTCTTCCAGACGGAGGCGTACACGCGAGCCCTGTACGAGTCTCGCGTTCCCGCCTATACGGAGGAGGAGATCGAGAAGCACGTCGAGGCCCGGCTGGAGCGGCAGACGGTGTTGACTCGAAACCCACCGCCCCGTCTGAGCTTTCTGGTCGAGGAGTCGGCCCTTGAGCGGCCTTTCGGCAATCCGAAGGTGCTGAGGGAACAGTTGCTGCATCTCCTTGGGTGCATGAGAGCGCTGAACCATCTGACGGTGCAGGTCATGCCGACCGAACGGCATACGCATGCCGGGCTGCAAGGGCCAATGCAGTTGATGAGCACGGAGGAAGGCCGCAATCTGGTGTTCGCCGAATCCCAGGCAGGCAGTACGTTGATCACCAAGCCGGACCAAGTCAACGGTTTGTTCGACGTGTTCGGCATGCTACGGGCTCAGGCGCTTACGCCGTGGGAGTCCGCGGCCCTCATCGAAGGGAAGGCGGAGCAACTTTGAACCCGACCGGGCTTGCCTGGACGAAGTCGAGCTACAGCACCAACGAGGGCGGCGCCTGCCTAGAAGTGGCCCCCACCCCCGCCACCGTCCACATCCGTGACTCCAAGAACCCGGAGGGCGCCCCCGTCCTCGCCGTCGCCCCCGCCGCCTGGACCGCCTTCCTGCGTACCGTCCGCTGAGAGGGGCTACCGGCCCAGCACCACCGTCGCGGACGAGCAGAACCAGCCCCCGGTGCCGGAGGCCACGGCCAGCCGGGGCGGTTCGCCGTCCGGGCGCCGCACCTGGCGTCCGTCCGCCTCGCCCCGCAGCTGCCGCACGGCCTCGACCAGCAGGAACAGCCCTCGCATACCGGGGTGTTGGGCCGACAGCCCGCCCCCGTCGGTGTTCACCGGCAGTTCCCCGCCGACCAGCAGCCGCCCCTTCGCCGCGTCCACGAACGCCCCTCCCTCGCCCTTCGCGCAGAAGCCCAGGTCCTCCAGCGTCACGAGCGTCATGTACGTGAAGGCGTCGTAGATCTCGGCCACGTCGATCTCGTCCGGCCGTATCCCCGCCCGCCCGAAGGCGAGACGTCCGCTGACCGCCGCCGGGGACACCGTGAAGTCGTCCCACTCCGACATCGTCGTGTGGGAGACGTGCTCGCCGGTGCCGAGGACCCACACGGGGGCCGTACGGCAGTCCCGTACGTACTCCTCGCCCACCAGCAGCACCGCCGCGCCCCCGTCGGACCGCAGGCAGCAGTGCAGCCGGGTGAAGGGGTCGGCGATCACCGGGCCGGACAGGACGTCGTCGACCGTGATCGGGTCGCGGAACATCGCCTCGGGGTTGACGGCCGCGTTCGCGCGGGCCTGTACGGCGACCGAGGCGAGCTGTTCGAGCGTCGTGCCGTACTCGTGCATGTGGCGGCGGGCCGCCATCGCGTACTTGGCGATGAGCGTGTGCCCGTAGGGGACCTCGAACTGGAGCGGGCCGCGGGCCCCGAAGGAGAGGTCGCCCGTGCGGCGGCCCGCCCTGATGTCCGCGCGGGCCGTCGACCCGTACACGAGGAGGACGGCGCGGGCGTGACCGGCCGCGATCGCGTCGGCGGCGTGGGCCGCCATGACCTCCCAGGTGGAGCCGCCGACGGCGGTCGAGTCGACCCAGGAGGGCCGCAGCCCGAGGTACTCCGCGACCTCGGCCGGGGGGAGCGTGCCGAGACCGGCCGAGGCGAAGCCGTCGACCCGCGCCCGGTCCAGGCCCGCGTCCGCGAGCGCCCGGCGGGCGGCCTGCGCGTGCAGGGCGTAGGGGGTGGCGTCGTCCAGCCGGCCGCAGTCGGAGAGGGCGACACCCACCACGGCGACCTTGCGGTTCCCCGGAGTCATGAATCTGACGGTACATCAGATGACGGGTACGGGGGAGGGCGTGCCGCCTCCGTCCCCGCTCTGGGCATCTCCTGTCCGGCGGCCTAATATGACGGCCCGTCAGATCAGGAGGGGCCTGCCCATGGACGCCCGTTTCACCCCCGAACAGGACGAGATCCGCCGTACCCTCCGGGACCTCCTGCTCAAGCGGTGCGGTCCCGACGAGGTGCGGGCGGCCGTGCGGACCGCCGCCGGACACGACCCGGGCCTGTGGGACACGTTCGCCCGGCAGCTCGGTCTGCCGGGGCTCGCCCTCCCCGAGCGGTACGGCGGAGTCGGCTGTTCGGTGACCGAACTCGCCCTCGCCTGCGAGGAGTCGGGGCGGGCTCTGGCCCCCTCGCCGCTGATCGCCACGGCCGTCCTGGCCGCCCCGCTGATCCTGGCCCTCGGCACCGAGGCCCAGCGTGCCGCGCTGCTGCCCCGGATCGCGGACGGCGGACTGACCGCGGCCCTCGTGGTGCCGGGCACCGGGCTGCCCACCGCCCTGGGACTCGTCGGCGACCAGTACGGGGACTGGGCGGGCGGAGGCCGCGCCGGCGGGGTGCAGGCCCGCCGGGCCGACGGTGGCTGGCGCCTCTACGGGCAGGCGGCCCATGTGCTCGACGGACACAGCGCACGGCTCCTGGTGGTGGCCGCGCACACCGGAGGGTTCACCGGATCACGGACGTCGCTGTTCCTCGTACGGGCGGGGGCCGAGGGGCTCGTGCGGGTGCGGCAGACCTCGCTGGACGAGACGAGGGCGCAGGCCCGCGTCGAGCTGCGGGACGTGGTGGCCGAGCCGCTGGGAGAAGACGGGGCCGACACGCTCGGCGCGCTGGCCGGCCTCGGCCGGAGCGCGGCCGCCGTACTGGCCGCGGAGGCCGTGGGCGCGGCCGACCGGGCCCTGGAACGGACCGTCGAGTACGTCCGGCAGCGGGAACAGTTCGGGCGGGCCATCGGGACCTTCCAGGCGGTCAAGCACCGCCTGGCGGACGTGTACGTGCGGGTGCAGGCGGCGCGCTCGGCGGCCTACTACGCCGCCTGGAACGCCGGTGAGGACGGCGGCGGTGAACGGGTCGGGGGTCTCGCGCTCGCCCAGGCCCTGGAGGCGCTGCGGACCGCCGCGGCCGAGGGCATCCAGCTGCACGGGGGCATCGGCTTCACCTGGGAGCACGAGGCACACCTGTACTTCAAGCGGGCGTCCGGCGACGAGCTGCTCTTCGGGCCGGTGCACCGGCTGCGGGCGCACGCGGCCGACGACGCGCGCCTCTTCGAGGGCGGGGAGCTGGTGGTCTGATGGCCCGCGGAGCGTCCCCCGGGGTCCGGCTCGTGCGGAAGGTCTCCTCCACCCGTGCCTTCGCCCGCCTCGCACCCCGTCTGGTGCCCGCGGTGGACCGCGCGGTGCACCGCCTGACCCGCGGCAGGGTGCTGCTCAGCTCACGGATGCTGCCCGGCCTCGTCCTCACGGCGCGCGGTGCGCGCAGCGGGCTGACGCGGCGGACACCGCTGGCCTGCCTGCCCGAGGGGACCGACGCGTCGAGCTGGCTGCTCGTCGGCTCCAACTTCGGCCGCGCGGACCATCCGGCGTGGACCGCCAATCTGCTGGCCCACCCGGACGCCGAGGTGAGCTGGAAGGGCGCGGACGTCCCGGTGACGGCCCGGCTGCTGGCGGGGGAGGAGCGGGACGCGGCCTGGCGGGCGGTGGTGGCGTTCTGGCCGCCGTACGCCACGTACCAGGCGCGGATCGGCCGCGAGATCCGGCTGTTCCGCGTCACGCGGCGCTGAGGGCCCGAGCCGCCGGGCCCGGAGGCACGGGGCGGAGCTGCGGTGGGGCCCGTACAGCGCAGCAGGCGGCAGCCCGCCGGAGTGGTCCGTCCGGTGCGGGGCCGCCGCCTGCATGACAGGAGGTGGGGGCAGGGAAAAGAGGGAAGGGTCTCCTACTTGGCGGGCTTCTTCCCGGTCACGCCGAGGTGCACCAACAGCGCGAGATTCGGCTTGAGTTCAGCCTGCTTCACACCCCAGGTCTGGAAGCCCTTCTGGTGCGAGGCCACCGCCGCGAGCATCGCGACGAGCGAGCCGGCCATCGCGGCGGGGTTGACGTCCTTGTCGACCCTGCCCTTGGCCTGCAGCTCGGCGACCGTGTCCGTAAGGGAGTTGTTCACCGAGTTCAGGATCTTCATGCGGATCTTGTAGAACCGCTTGTCGCCCTCGGCGGCGCCCAGGTCGACCACGCGGAGGATGGCGTCGTTCTTCCGCCAGAACTCCAGGAACCCGTCCACGAGTTCCTGCGCGGTCTGCCAGCCGGCCTTGCCCGCCCAGGAGCGCCCGTCGAGCAGTTCGGTCAACCCGGCGCCCTCCGCGGCCATTTGCTCCGCGATCTCCAGGACGGCGCCTTCGACGTCCGGAAAGTACTGGTAGAAAGTCGCCGGTGAAGTGCCCGCCTTACGCGCGACATCAATGACTTTGACGTCCCGGTAGGGCGAGGAGCTGAGCATTTCGCTGAGGCAGTCGAGCAGTTTCTGCCTGGTCGCCTGCCCACGCCGACCGGCCACGCGGCCGTCGACGGTACGCACTTGTCCTGTCATGCCGTCAGCTTACCGAGGGGTGATCGGAGCGCGATTCGGCCGACTGCAAATGGGGTGCGGTGGGGTGTTGTGGGGCGTGGGTGAGGTGTGAGATGGACGCCGCACGGCCCGTGGGGCCCCTTCGGCCGGCGCCCGCCACCGCGCGGGGTGCCCGGAACGCCGTTAACTTGGCCGCATGGCCGTATCCCCGGCATCCGGCGCCTCCGACGCGTCCGGTGCCTTCCCCGAAGGCGTCCCCTGCTGGGTGGAAGCGCAGCTCCCCGACGTGGAGGCGGGCCGGCGCTTCTACGGCGAGCTGTTCGGCTGGACCTTCGGGGAGGGGTTCGGGCCGGCCGGGACCGGTGTGTGGGCGCGCCACCACGGAGAGCCCGTCGCCGCCCTGGCGCCCAAGGGGGACGGCCGGATGCCCACCGTCTGGACGGTGTACTTCGCCACCCCGGACGCCGCCGCGCTGGCCGCCCGGATCACCACGGCGGGCGGCGGCCTGATCACCGCGCCCACGCCGGTCGGCTCCTTCGGCACGACGGCCCTCGCCACCGACCCCGAGGGCGCCGTGTTCGGCCTGTGGCAGGCGGGTGACCATCCCGGCTTCGGCAAGCGGCACGTGCCGGGCTCGTTCTGCTGGGCCGAGCTGTACGCGCGGGACACCTGGGTCGTCGACGCGTTCTACGGTGCCCTCTTCCACGACGCCCTCTTCGGGGCCGACGCCTCGCCCGACGTCGGCCGGGCCCCCGTCCTCGACGTCTTCCCGGCGGAGATGCCACCGCACTTCCTGGTCCATTTCGGGGTCGAGGACGTCGAGGCGGTACTCGGAACGGTGAACCGGCTCGGCGGCCGGGTCCAGGTGCCCGCCTTCGACACCTCGTACGGAAAAGTGGCCGTCGTCACCGACAATCAAGGGGCGTCGTTCGCCGTCATCCAGCGGTGAACGGCCCCGCCCGGTGGCGGTGAAGCTCCGTCCACCGGTGGGAAGAAGCCGTTATATCCCGAGACACCCCGATCCGCACCCGGGTTCGCAACCGGTGCCGCGGACAGGAAGAATCGGGGTGCGTGCCGCCAAGGCGGTGCGGTGGTGAGACGCTGCACGGGGCCGCGTTCACACGTGGATGACGTGGCTCGTACGGGGAGGTGGCAGGCAAGTGGTGGATCAGCTGACGCAGCACGATCCGCGTCGGATCGGGCCGTTCGAGGTGCTGGGGCGGCTGGGTGCCGGCGGCATGGGGCTGGTCTATCTCGCGCGTTCGGCCTCCGGCCGTCGGGTGGCGATCAAGACGGTCAGGACGGAGCTCGCCGAGGACCAGCTGTTCCGGGTGCGCTTCACCCGTGAGGTCGAGGCCGCGCGCGCGGTCTCCGGCTTCTACACGGCGGCCGTGGTCGACGCCGACCCGCGTGCCGCCGTGCCGTGGCTCGCCACCGCGTACGTCCCGGCGCCCTCCCTCGAGGAGATAGTGAACGAGTGCGGGCCGATGCCGGCCCAGGCGGTGCGCTGGCTGGCCGCGGGCGTCGCGGAGGCGCTGCAGTCCATCCACGGCGCGGGGCTCGTCCACCGTGACCTGAAACCCTCGAACGTCCTGGTGGTCGAGGACGGGCCGCGGGTCATCGACTTCGGCATCGCGTCCGGCGTCTCGAACACCCGTCTGACGATGACGAATGTGGCGGTCGGAACGCCCGCGTACATGTCACCCGAACAGGCGAAGGACTCGCGCAGCGTGACCGGCGCGAGCGACGTCTTCTCGCTCGGCTCGATGCTCGTCTTCGCCGCCACCGGACACGCGCCCTTCCACGGCGCGAACCCGGTCGAGACGGTCTTCATGCTCCTCCGCGAGGGACCCGACCTCGAAGGCCTCCCGGACGAGCTGAGGCCGCTGATCGAGTCCTGTATGCAGATGGAGGCGGCCGGCCGGCCCAATCCCGCCGACCTCCAGGCACAACTGGCTCCCCATCTGTTCGGCTCAGGTTCGGACGACAGCGGTACCGCGTCGGCCTGGCTGCCCGAGCGGGCGGTGGGCCTGATCGAGTCGCGCCGCGGGGGCCGTCCGCCGGTGAAGACCCAGCCGTCCGGCGGCCGCAGCGGCGGCGGCCGCCCGGTCGTGCCCCCGCCTCCGGCGCACGCTCCCGCGGTCGTCGGCGCGCCCGACACCGGTCCGGTGCGACTGGCCGGCGGCAAGGTGCCCATCGGCCCCGGGCCGCGGGTCGCCGACGCCCGTGCCGCCGCGGTGAAGGCCCCTCCTCCGGAGGCCGGCCTCGCCGCGTCCTGGTCCCGGCCGCGCGTCGGCGTCAACGGCGCCGACCCGGCACCGGTGCTCGCGCCGCCGCCCCCGCCGGACTCCCCGTCCGGCTGGCGTCCCTGGCGCTTCCGTATGTCGAACGACGTCTGGGGCACGCCCACGGTCGCGGGCGACCTCGTCTACGTCACGTCCTTCGAGGTCCACGCGCTGGACGTGGCGACCGGCCGCCGCAGCTTCAAGACACGGGACGTGGCCTGGTCGATGGCGGTCGCGGACGGCCGTATCCACGCCTCCGACGGACCGACGCTGTTCGCCCTGGAGGCCCGGGAGGGCGCCGATCTGTGGCGGCTGGCGACGGACGCCTGGGTCTACTCCCTCAAGGCCGACCGGGGGACCGTCGTCACCGGGACGCGCGGGGGCGGTGTGCAGGCCTGGGAGGCCTCCAACGGCCAGAAACTCTGGGAGCTCACCGGCGCCCAGACCGACTTCGAGTCCCCGGAGGCGGGGCCCGCCGTGCACGACGGTACGGTCTTCGTCTGGAAGGACGCGCGGCTGCGCGCGCTGGAGGCCCGTACGGGCGAGGAACGCTGGTCGTACCCGATCGGCGACGCCGCGTCCTGCGGCGGCGTGCCGGTCCGGCTGACCCGGGCCGACGACGGCTACGTCTACATCTCCGCCGGCACCCGGGCGCTCGCCGTCGACGTGGCGAGCGGACATGTGCGCTGGCACTTCGAGGCGCCGGCGGTCTTCCTGTGCCCGCCGACCTTCGTACCGGGGCCCGCGGTCGCCGGCGGCGGGGTGTACCTCGCGGACTACCTCGGCACGGTGTACGCGCTCGACGCCACCGACGGACGCGACCGCTGGCGCATCGCGACGGAGGCCCGTGCCTCCATCGACCCGGTGCTCGTCGCCGCGGGGCACGTCCACGTCGGCAGCGGAAAGGGCCTGTACACCCTGGACGCGGTCACGGGCACGCCGAAGTGGCGTTTCCAGGCGGGCGGCGACATCGTGGGCGCGCCCGCCGTCGCCGAGGGCCGCATCCACTTCGGCTCCACGGACCATCTGCTGTACACGCTGAAGGCCGACGACGGGCGCCTGCGCTGGAAGCTGGCGACCGGGGGCGAGATCACCGGCGCCCCCGTCGTCAAGGACGGTGTCGTGTACGCCTGCAGCAAGGACCGCTGTGTGTACGCCCTGGACGCGGAGAAGGGCACCGGGACGGCTCGCACGACGTGAGCGCGGGACCCCCCGAGTGGCTGCCGGGGCCGTGGGTAGGGTGACGGCATGCAGACGCGGGGGCGCAGACTCAAGTTCACAGCGGTGTCGGCGATGGTGGTGCTGGCCCTGACCGGGTTCTCCACCGGCCGGCACGGCCACAGCCGCCACAGCGGGGGCGGGAGCGGGGGAGGCTGCAGCAGCTCCCGCCAGGACCACGACAGTTCGTCGTCGACCTCGGGCGGCGGCTCGTACGGCGGCGGTTCGTCCGGCGGTTCCTCGTACGGCTCCGGTTCGACCGACGACGGCACCGGCGGCACCTACCGGTCGCGGCCCACCCGCCGTTCCACGCCGACCTCGTCCGCCGGTGGCGGCCGGGCCCTGCAGAGCGGGACCGCGACCCTCGTGAGCTGCGCGTCCGAGAAGGCGCCCTACGCGACGGTCGAGGTCCGGAACCCGAACGGGCGAGCGGGCGGCTTCGTGGTGTCCGTCGCCTTCAAGGACCGCTCGGACGTCACCGTCGTCGGCGGCTCCGGGCGGGTGCGGGTCTCCGCGAACGGCAGGGCGACCGTCCGGGTGCCCGTCGGCAGCGCGGGTCTCGCCGGTTCCGTGGACCACTGCCGGGTCGAGCCGCGGGCCACGCCCGAGAGCTGACGTCCCGCCGGGCTCAGCGTGTCCTGAACCCGTCCGGACGCCGGGCGGAGAACAGGTCCGCCTGCCGGTCCGGGGGCAGGTTGCCCAGGGAGATGAGGTGCGGGGACTGGGCGAACGCGTGGGCGCGGGCCGCCTCGTGGGCCGTCCACAGGGCGCGCACGGTGCCCTGCACCCCCTCCGGCGGGCAGGCCGCGACGGCCTCTGCGCACCGGACGGCCGCCGCCAACGCCGCTCCGGGAGCGGTGAGTTCGGAGACCAGCCCGATGTCGTGGGCACGCCGGGCGGACATCCGCTCGGCGGTCCCCATCAGCGCCATCCGCGCGGCCTCCCCGTACGGCATCCGGTGCGCCATGTACACCGACTCGTACGCGCTGACCATGCCGTACGTCGTGTGCGGATCGAAGAAGGTCGCGGTCTCGTCGGCGACGACGAACTCCGCCTCCCCGAGCAGATAGAAGGCGCCCCCGCAGGCCATGCCGCGCACGGCGGCCACGACCGGCTTCCACAGGTCGTTGGCCTTGGGGCCGATGCGCAGGAGCGGATCGTCCACCATGAAGGGCGAGTCCGGCTGCGGCACCTCGGACGCACGGTCGAGCCCGGTGCAGAAGGCCCGCTCGCCCGCCCCGGTCAGGACGACGGCCCGCACGGAGTCGTCGAACCGGAACGCCCTCCAGGCCGAGGCGAGTTCGGCGGCGGTCTCGACATCGATCGCGTTCAGCCGGGCGGGCCGGTCCAGGGTGAGGACGGCGACACCGGTCTCCTCGTCGCGGGAGATCCGCAGCCCGCCGCTCACGACCGCTCCAGAACCCACTGCGGCAGCCCCCCGGCACCGAACACGACCCGCACCCGCGCCCCGATCCGGATGCGGTCGGGCGCGAGGGAGCCCAGCGGGTCGCCGGGCCCGGCGACCAGGTTGCCGACCAGGCGGATGCGCGGGGCGTCGGCGAGTTCGACGACGGCCGCGTTGTACGGCACCAGGGCCGCGTACGCCGGAAGCAGGGGCGGGTGGGGGACGACGTACGACCAGACCCGGCCGAGCCCGCTCGTCAGGCGCCACCGGCTCCCGAAGGAACGGCAGTGCGGACAGCAGGGCCGGGGCGGGAAGCGCGGCTCGCCGCAGTCGGCACACGCCTGGATCCGCAGCTCTCCCCGGGCGGCGTACTCCCAGAAGGGCGCGCCGTCGGCGTCCACGACCGGCGGGAGCAGACCTTCCGCGGGGTCCGGGGTGGGGGCTCGGGTCATCTCGGCTCCTCAGGTTCGCAGCAGGACGGCGGAGGTGGGGACCCCTTCCCCGGCCGTGACCAGACAGGTGGCGGCGCCGGGCACCTGTGCGGTACTGGTCCCCCGCAGCTGCTTCACGCCCTCGGTGATGAGGTTGAAGCCGTGCACGTACGCCTCGCTGAGCCCGCCCCCGCCGGTGTTGAGCGGCAGCCGTCCGCCGATCTCCAGGGCGCCGCCCTCGGTGAAGGCGGCGCCCTCGCCGCGGCCGCAGAAGCCGTAGCCCTCCAGGGAGAGCGGTATGAGGGGCGTGAAGGCGTCGTAGATCTGGGCCACGTCGACGTCGTCCGGGGTGAAGTCGGCGTTCTTCCACAGGTGCCGGGCGGCGGTCCAGGCCGGGCCGGTGAGCGGGTCGTCGTTCCAGTAGTTGACCATGCCGTGGTGCTGGGCTGGCAGGCCCTGGGCGACGGAATGGACGTACACGGGCCGCCGCCGGCAGTCCCGGGCGCGTTCGGCCGACACGATCACGCAGGCCAGCGCCCCGTCCGTCTCCAGGCAGTTGTCAAAGAGACAGAGGGGTTCGCTGATCCAGCGGGAGGTCATGTACATCTCGCGGGTGAGCGGGCGGTCGTACATCATCGCGGCGGGGTTCTGGTTGGCCCGGTTGCGGCAGGCGAGCGCCACGTTGAAGAGATGGTCGCGGGTGGCGCCGTACTCGTGCATGTAGCGGCGCGCCAGCATGCCGATCTCGTCGGCGGGCCTGAGCAGCCCGAAGGGCCGCGTCCACTGCGCCGGGGTCGGGAGCTGGGCGACCGTGTTCCGCCACGGCCGGGGGCCGCTGCCGCGCTTGCGCGACCGCCAGGCGACCCCGACGCTCGCCTGCCCGGTGGCCACGGCGGCGGCGAGATGAGCGACCGTCGCGCACGAACCGCCGCCCCCGTACCCGACCTTGCTGAAGAAGGTGAGGTCCCCGAAGCCGAGCGCCTTGGCGACCTCGACCTCGTCGGTCTCCTCCATGGTGTACGAGGCCAGCCCGTCGACCTCGGAGGGCGCGATCCCCGCGTCGTCGAGAGCGGCCAGGATCGCGCGGCAGGCCAAGGTCTTCTCGGGCTCGGGGAGTTGCCGGGCGAAGGGGGTCTGGCCGATACCGACGACGGCCGTGGCGTCCTTGATCCCCGCCGTGCTCCGTGCCATGGGCGCGCGCCTCCCTGCGTACCGGGGCTGCTGACAGTGCGTCAGGCTACCGCTAATCTGACGGGTAGTCAGCTAGCTGTCGTCGGTCCGGGGAGGCCTGCTGTGCGCGGTGACTTGGAGTGGGGCAGCGTCCCGGGGCTGATCCGGTCGGCGGCACGGCGGTTCGCGGACCACGAGGCCGTCGTCGAGGGCCGGACCCGCGTCACGTACGCGGAGCTGGGCGCCCGCGTGGAACGCGCCGCGGCGGCCTGTCTCGCCGAGGGGGTGCGCACGGGCGACCGGGTCGCCGTCTGGGCACCGAACACCCTCGACTGGATCGTCAGCGCGCTCGGCGCGGTCTCGGCGGGCGCCGTCCTGGTCCCCCTCAACACCCGCTTCAAGGGCGCCGAGGCGGTGTACGTGCTGTCCCGGAGCCGGGCGCGACTGCTCTTCGTGACGGGGACGTTCCTCGGGACCTCGTACGTGGCCGCACTGCGCCGCGCGGCGGGCGAGGGGGACGGCCCCGGCCCGCTGCCCGGCCTCCCGCACCTGGAGCAGGTGGTGGTGCTGTCGGACGACGCCCCCGCCGACTTCCTCACCTGGAAGGATTTCCTGGCCGCCGGGGACGCGGTCGGGCCGGAGCGGACCCGGGAGCGCGCGGAGTCCGTGGCGGGCACCGCTGCGTCCGACATCGTCTTCACCTCGGGGACGACGGGACGGCCCAAGGGCGCGGTGATCACGCACGCGCAGAGTCTGCGGGGCTACGCGATCTGGAGCGAACTGGCGGGCCTGCGCGCGGGCGACCGCTATCTGATCGTGAACCCCTTCTTCCACACCTTCGGCTACAAGGCGGGGGTGCTGGCCTGCCTGATGCGCGGCGCGACCATGGTCCCGCAGTCCGTGTTCGACGTGGACACGGTGCTGGCGAACGTGGCGGCCGAGCGCATCTCGGTCCTCCCCGGACCGCCCACGCTCCACCAGTCCCTCCTGGACCATCCGTCCCGGGACGCCTACGACCTGTCGGCGCTGAGGCTGGTGGTGACGGGTGCCGCGGTGGTGCCCCTGCGGCTGGTGGAGCGGCTGAGGTCGGAGCTGAGGATCGCCGCCGTGCTCACCGCGTACGGGCTCTCCGAGGCGAGCGGGATCGTCACCATGTGCCGCCGGGGCGACGAGCCCGCCGTGATCGCCTCCACCTCGGGGCGGGCGATCCCGGACACCCAGGTCCGGGTGGTGGACGCGGCCGGGGTGCCGGTGGCCCCCGGCACCCCGGGCGAGGTACTGGTCCGCGGCTTCAACGTGATGGGGGGCTACTTCGAGGACCCGGCGGCCACGGCGGCGGTCCTGGCGCCGGACGGCTGGCTGCGCACCGGCGACGTGGGTGTCCTCGACGCGGCCGGGAACCTGCGCATCACCGACCGGATCAAGGACATGTTCATCGTCGGCGGGTTCAACGCCTACCCCGCGGAGATAGAACAACTCCTGGGCCTGCACCCGGACGTGTCGGACGTGGCGGTGGTCGGGGTGCCGGACGGGCGGCTGGGCGAGGTCGGCAGGGCCTACGTCGTACGGCGCCCGGGCGCCGAACTGACCGGCGGTGACCTGATCGCCTGGTCCCGCCGCGAGATGGCCAACTTCAAGGTCCCCAGGACGGTCGAGTTCGTGACCGAACTCCCGCGGAACGCGAGCGGGAAGGTGGTGAAGGGGGAGCTGCGGGGGCGGTGAGGAGTTCGGTTCCGGCTCCAGGGGTGGAGCCGACGCGGCCGCTCCTGGATGGACACGGCGAGGGGGCCGAGCTCGGCCCGGCCCCCTCGCCGGGATACGACCGCCGGATCAGGTCGCGTGGACGTTGTCCGTGGTGACGGGGACGTCCGTGGCGTGGACGTTGGCGAATGCAGGGACCGACGTGCCGATCGCAGCCGCAGCCGCAGCCGGAGCCGCGAACGCGACCGTGATCAGGGCCTTCTTGGTGCGGGTCATTCCGACTCCTGTTGAGGGGACTCTCGAACTCCCCGTGACGCGAGCGTCACGAGGGGCAACTGTTCGAGTGGTTCGAACAGTTTGAGTCGAAGGTTGACCGGAACCGTCCTCCCGGCACACGTCAGCCGCGACGGCTCCCCCTCCGCGCCGCCGCGGCTGATCCCCGTGTGAAATGAAGGTCTAGCTGGGCTCGGACGTCACATGCGTGTTGTCCGGGGTGGCCTCGCCCTCGCCGTCGTCGCCGACCTCGGTGACGTGGGTGTTGAGCGGCTTGATCGGGCTGCTCGTCACATGCGTGTTCAGCGGCGTGATGTCCTCGCCGGCCTCCGCGTCGGTGACGTGGGTGTTGTCCGGCTCGACAACCGGCTCGTTCTCGGTCGTGCTCATGGTGCTTCCTCCCCTTTGGCGGGACCAACTGGACTGCAGGTGGCCCGCCCGGACACTCCCCCGTGGGTGACCGGGCGGGCCACTCGGGTCGCCCAGCCTAGACTTCGAGCGCGGCGACCTCACCGGCGGTCCGTCTGCCCCCCGACGCGACGGATCGACAAGCAAGAGACTGCCGGGTCGCGATAAACGAACGATGAACGCCCTGGCGGGCTTCTAGACAGCCGCGATCGGGGTGAGGAGGGAACGCACCTCCGTGGCCTCCGGGGAGTCCAGCTTCTCGTAGATGTCGAGGGCCTCGCGCCAGCAGACCTGAGCCCGGCCGGAGTGGCCGATCCCGTCGAGCGCCTTGCCCAGCACCGTGAGGACGTTGCCACGCCGCCATTCGCCACCGATGCCCCGCAGGACCGTGAGCGCCATCTCGGCGTTGCCCGCCGCCCGCGTGGGCTGGTGCGCCTCCAGGTCGACCTCCGCGAGGCGGCACAGGGCCATCCCCTCCCACAGACGCTGGCGGCTGTCACGGAAGATCCGCAGCGCCTCCTCCAGTTGCTCCACGGCGGTGGAGTGCTGTCCGCTCCTGCCGAGCGCCATCCCGAGCGCGTAACGGCCGTTCGCCACGCGGAGGGAGTGGCCCAGCGTCTCGTAGATCTCCGTCCCCTGGCGGGCGAGGATGACGGCCGACTCCGCGCGCTCCGTGACCAGGTGAAGACGCGAAAGGTTGCACAGCGAGCTGGCCGAGCCCGGCAGGTCGCCACAGTCGCGGAACTCCTCGATGGCTCGGTTGAAGTTCCTCTCGGCGTCCTCGTGGCGGCTCTGGTAGAAGGCGATGCTCCCGAGGATGTTCGCCGCCCAGCACAACGGCAGCGGGTCCTCGGCGGACTCGGCGAGCCGGAGCGCCTGCTGCGCCTCCTGGTCGGCCTGGTCGAAGAGGCCGGAGAAGAGACGCGCGTTACTCAGGACCACGCAGGCCCGGCCCTCCGCACGGACGTCCGACGCGGCGCGGGCGGCGTCGCGCAGGGTGGTGGCGACCTCCTCGTACTCCTTCGCGTTGGCTCCCGACTCGGCCAGGTCGACCGCGGCCCACAGGAGGTCGACAGCACGCCGCAGGGTTGCCGCGCCGGCGGACTGCCGCACACAGGCGAGAAGGGGCACGGCTTCGGAGTAGAGCCAGTCCCAGGCTCCCTTGCGGTGCGGGAAGACCAAGCCCGGAGTGCTGGTGGGCTGCAGATGCTCCGTCAGCCGGTCGCCGGGCCGCTCGATCGCGTACACCCCCGCCGTCGTCGCCAGATAGAAATCCAGCAGCCGCGACAGCGCCGCGTCGCGCTCGCTCGGTGGCTGTTCGTCGCGTTCGGCGCAGGCGCGGGCGTAGAGGCGGACCAGGTCGTGGTAGCGGTAGCGGCCGGGGGCGGCGGACTCCAGGAGGGAGGTGTCGACGAGGGACTCAAGGAGGTCCTCGGTGTCCTCGGCGGGCAGGGCGAGGACGGCGGCCGCGGCGGCCAGCGAGATGTCCGGGCCGTCCGCGAGGCCCAGCAGCCGGAAGGCGCGGGCCTGGGCCGGCTCCAGCTGGCCGTAGCCGAGCTCGAAGGTGGCCTTGACGGCGAGGTCGCCGGCCTGGAGCTCGTCGAGGCGGCGGCGCTCGTCGCCGAGCTTCGCGGCCAGCACCGAGACCGTCCAGGTGCGGCGGGCGGCCAGCCGGGACGCGGCGATGCGGATCGCGAGCGGGAGGAAACCGCAGGCGGCGACGACGTCGAGGGCCGCCTCGCGCTCCGACGCCACCCGCTCCTGTCCGACGATCCTGGTGAAGAGCTGGAGGGCCTCCTCGGGCGACATCACGTCGAGGTCCACCAGATGGGCACCGGCCAGGTCCACCATCCGCACCCGGGACGTCACCAGGGCCGCGCAGCCCTCCATGCCGGGGAGCAGCGGGCGCACCTGGGCGGCGTCCCGGGCGTTGTCCAGCAGCACCAGGACCCGGCGGCCGTCGAGGACCGAGCGGTAGAGCGCCGCGCGTTCCTCCAGGGAGTCGGGGATGGAGGAGGCCGGAGTGCCCAGGGCTCGCAGGAAGGAGCCGAGCACCGTCTCCGGCTCCGCCGCCCGCTGCCCGGCGCCCTGGAGGTCGACGTAGAGCTGTCCGTCGGGGAAGGCGGCCCGTGCCCGGTGGGCGACGTGCACGGCGAGGGTCGTCTTGCCCACGCCGCCGATGCCCGCGAGCGCCGAGACCGCCATCACCCGGCCCTCCTCGGTGGAGGCGGCGGCGAGGACGTCACTGAGTTCCTGGACGAAGGCGGCGCGGCCGGTGAAGTCGGTGACCGTGGCCGGGAGCTGGGCCGGGCGGATGGGCGCCGCCACGGGCTCCGCGGCCGGGGCGGACGGCTCGGCGAGTCCCGGGTCCGCCTGGAGGATGCGCTGCTGGAGTTCCTTCAGGCCCGCGCGCGGGTCGACGCCCAGTTCGTCGGCGAGCAGCCGGCGGGTGTCGGCGTAGACGGCGAGGGCCTCGGCCTGGCGTCCGCTCCGGTACAGCGCCAGCATGAGCAGTTCGCGCAGCCGCTCCCGGAGGGGGTGCGCGGCGGTCAGCGCGGTGAGCTCGGACACCGCCTCGGCGTGGCAGCCCTGCTCCAGGTCCATGTCGAGCCTGGACTCCAGGAGTTGGAGGCGCCATTCCTCCAGGCGGGCCCGCTGGGTGTCCGCGTACGGGCCCGGCACGCTCGCCAGGGGTTCGCCGTCCCACAGGACGAGCGCCCGGTTCAGCAGCTCGCGGGCGAGGCCGAGGTCGCCCGAGTGCTTGGCCTTCTCCGCGTCGGCGGATATCTCCTGGGCCTCGGCGAGGTCCAGCGTGCCCGCGCCCTCGGACAGTCGGATCGCGTAGCCGCCCGACTCGCTGATCAGCACGCCCGGGTCGAGCGCCTTGCGGAGCCGGGAGGCGTAGGTGCGGACGGCGGCGAGTGCCTGCGAGGGGGGTTCGTCGCCCCACAGGGCGTCGATCAGCTCGCCGGACGTGGCGGTCCGGCCCTCCCGCAGCAACAACGCCGCCAGCAGCGCGCGTTGCTGGGGGGAACCGGTGGGAAGCGTCTCCCCGCCGCGCCAGGCGCGCACCGGTCCGAGCACGCTGAAGCGCAACGCCGCCGATTCCTCGGGACGCCGCTGCTCCGGCACTCGCGGTACACCGTCCATCGCTGTCCCCCTGCCGAACCGTCAGTACAACGAGGCCAGTTTGCCTTGTTCATGGCGGATGCGTCAGCCGTGCGAGACGGCGATCACAGCCGCGCGCCCGAGGCGGTCGCGGAAGATCACACATCCCTCACACGCTCTCCGCACACGTTCGCACAGAGTCATGGGTTCCCGGGAGCGCTTCCAGACAGCTGACGGGTCGTCAGATCGGCGCTACCGTGGGCCGTATGGAGACCACCCAGACCCCTTCGACCGCCTCCGACTTCCCCAGGATCATCTCGGTGGACGACCACACCGTGGAGCCCCCGGGCGTCTGGCGGGACCGCCTCCCGTCGAGGTACCGGGACACCGGCCCCCGCATCGTCCGCGCGCCGCTGAAGGAGATGACCTTCCTCGGCGGCAGGTTCGCCCCGGTGATGGGACGGCCGGGCGACGACGGGCCGGTCGGGGACTGGTGGGTGTACGAGGACCTGCACCGGCCGCTGACCCGCCTCGACACCGCCGTCGGGTACGACAGGGACGAGATACGCCTGGAGGTCATCACGTACGAGCAGATGCGCCCCGGCTCGTACGACGTCCCCCAGCGGCTGGCCGACATGGACGTCAACCACGTCCAGTCCGCGCTGTGCTTCCCGACCTTCCCGCGCTTCTGCGGACAGACGTTCACCGAGGCCAAGGACCGTGAGCTCGGACTGCTCTCGGTGCGGGCCTACAACGACTGGATGGTGGAGGAGTGGTGCGGCCCGCAGGCCGCCGGGCGTCTCGTCCCGCTCACCCTCGTCCCGCTGTGGGACCCCGTGCTCGCGGCCGACGAGGTGCGCCGCAACGCGGCCCGTGGTGTGCGCGCGGTCGCCTTCTCGGAGATCCCGCCGCACCTCGGACTGCCCTCCGTGCACACCGACGACTGGGATCCCTTCCTCGCGGCCTGCGACGAGACCGGCACGGTCGTCGCCATGCACATCGGCTCCAGCAGCAGGATGCCGTCGACCTCGGCCGACGCCCCGCCCGCCGTCGGGTCGACCATCACCTTCGCCAACTGCTGCTTCTCGATGGTGGACTGGCTGATGAGCGGCAAGTTCGAGCGCTTCCCGAACCTGCGGGTGATGTACGCCGAGGGCCAGATCGGCTGGATCCCGTACATCCTGGAACGCGCCGACGTGGTGTGGGAGGAGAACCGCGGCTGGGGCGGTGTCGCCGACAAGGTCCACCGTCCGCCGTCCGAGCTCTTCGCCGGGCATGTCTACGGCTGCTTCTTCGACGACGCCTTCGGGCTGAGGAACCTCGACTCCATCGGGGTCGCGAACGTCCTGTACGAGACCGACTACCCGCACTCCGACTCGACCTGGCCGAAGTCCCGCGAGGTCGGCGAGGCCCAGATGGGCCATCTCGCCCCGGACGTGGTCGAGCGGATCGTACGGGGCAACGCGATCGAGCTGCTGGGCCTGACGGAGGACGGCCTGTGGCCGGGTCCGGGCGGTGCCCGGTGACCGGGGACGGGCTCCGGACGCCCGCGGCCGCGGACGGGCCGCTGAGCTACGGCATCCAGCTCCCCGTCCAGTCGCAGAGCACCCTGTACGCCGAGCGGTGGGAGGCGGGCGCGGGTCCGGCCGAGCTGGTCGCGGTCGCCCGTGCCGCGGACCGCGGCGGCTTCGCGTACGTGGCGGTCTGCGACCACGTAGCCGTCCCTCGGCGGCTCGCGGAGGCCATGAGCACGGTCTGGTACGACCCGGTGGCCACCCTCGGCTTCCTGGCGGGCGTGACCGGACGGGTTCGGCTGCTCAGCCATGTCGCGGTCGTCGGTCTGCGGCACCCGCTCGTCACGGCCAAGCAGTACGCCACCCTCGACCACCTCAGCGGCGGCCGGCTGATCCTCGGGGTCGGCGCCGGGCACGTCCGCGAGGAGTTCGACGCGGTGGGGGCGGACTTCCGGCACCGGGGCGCGGTGCTCGACGAGTCCATCGACGCGCTGCGGGCGGCGCTGGGGCCGGACGAGTTCCCCGAGCACCACGGGAAGCTCTACGACTTCGCCGGGCTCGGCCAGCGCCCCCGGCCGGCCCAGCCGCACGTGCCCCTGTGGGTCGGCGGCTCCTCGCCCGCCGCCGTGCGCAGGGCCGCGCTGAAGGCGGACGGCTGGCTGCCGCAGGGCGACCCGCGCGAGCGGCTGCCGGAGCAGATCGCCACGCTGCGGCGGCTGCGCGAGGAAGCGGGGGTCCGCGCCCCGCTCACGGTGGGGGCCATCACCGAGCCCCTGTACGTGGGCGAGCCGGGCTGGGCGACCGGGCGGCGCACGCTCAGCGGGCCGCCCGAGGTCCTCGCCGCGTCGCTGCGGGAGTACCGCGCGATGGGGGTGGACCAGATCCAGGTGCGGTTCCGGTCGCGCGGGAGCGGTGAACTTGTCGACCAGATGGACGCGTTCGGCGCGGAGGTGGCACCGCTGCTCGGCTGAACCGCGGGGCCGCCCCGCCGGGGCAGCCGCACCGGCCGCCGGGTGGACGGGCGGTGGGGAGGGGCGGCGTGGATTGTCGGACACGACCAGGGAGACGGACATGGGCAAGCTGGACGGACGCGTCGTCCTCATCACCGGCGCGGCACGCGGACAGGGCGAGCAGGAGGCGCGGCTCTTCGTTCGGGAGGGCGCCCGGGTGGTCCTCGCGGATGTGCTCGACGACCAGGGGGAGGCGCTGGCCAAGGAGATCGGCGCGCGCTATGCCCACCTCGACGTGCGCGAGGAGGCCGACTGGCACGCGGCGGTCGCCGCCGCCAAGGAGGCGTACGGGCGGATCGACGGGCTGGTCAACAACGCCGGCATCCTGCGCTTCCACGAGCTGGTCGACACCCCGTTGGACGAGTTCCAGCAGATCGTGCAGGTCAACCAGGTGGGGGTGTTCCTCGGGATCAGGACCGTCGCGCCGGAGATCGCGGGCGCGGGCGGCGGCACGATCGTCAACACGGCCTCGTACGCGGGGCTCACCGGAATGGCCGGGGTGGGCGCCTACGCCGCGACCAAGCACGCCATCGTGGGCCTGACCCGGGTGGCCGCCCTGGAACTGGCCGCCCAGGGGATCCGGGTCAACGCGGTCTGCCCGGGCGCCGTCGACACGGCGATGAGCAACCCCTCCCAGCTCGACCCGGACGCAGACCCCGCCGACAGCGCGGCGACCTCCCGGGCCCTGGACCAGCTGTACCGCAAGCTCGTGCCGCTCGGCCGGATCGGGCGGCCGGAGGAGGTGGCCCGCCTCGTCCTCTTCCTCACCGGCGAGGACTCCTCGTACATCACGGGCCAGCCCTTCGTGATCGACGGCGGCTGGCTGGCGGGGGTCACAGTGATCTGACGAGCCGTCAGCTATTGACGCCCCGGGGGCCCGGTGCGACAGTCGGCGGACAGCAGATCTGACGGCATGTCAGATACGAATGTGGGGACGGTGAACCTCCGTGGAATTCGGGCTCTTTGTACAGGGATACGTGGGAAAGCGCGCCGAGACCGACCCGCTCGCGGAACACAAGGCGCTGATGGAGGAGACCGAGTACGTCATCCAGGCGGACAGGTCCGGCTTCAAGTACGCCTGGGCGTCCGAGCACCACTTCCTGGAGGAGTACTCGCACCTCTCCGCCAACGACGTCTACCTCGGCTACCTGGCGCACGCGACCGAGCGGATCCACCTCGGATCGGGCATCTTCAACCCGCTCGCCCAGGTCAACCACCCGGTGAAGGTGGCCGAGAAGGTCGCCATGCTCGACCACCTCACAGGCAACCGCTTCGAGTTCGGGTCCGGCCGCGGCGCCGGCTCGCACGAGATCCTCGGCTTCCTCCCCGGTATCACCGACATGAACCACACCAAGGAGATCTGGGAGGAGACCATCGCCGAGTTCCCGAAGATGTGGCTCCAGGAGGAGTACCCCGGGTTCCAGGGCAAGCACTGGCAGCTCCCGCCGCGCAAGATCCTGCCCAAGCCGTACGGGAAGTCCCACCCCGCCATGTGGTACGCCGCCGGGTCGCCGCCCTCGTACGCGATGGCCGCCCGCAAGGGGCTCGGCGTGCTCGGCTTCAGCGTCCAGAAGGTCTCCGACATGGAGTGGGTCCTCGAGCAGTACAAGACGGCCGTCGTCGAGGCGGAGCCCGTCGGGGACTTCGTCAACGACAACGTGATGGTGACGACCACCGCGATCTGCGCGCCGACGCACGACGAGGCCGTCCGGATCGCCGTCAGCGGGGGCCTGCACTACCTGCCCTCCCTCGTCTTCCGCTACCACGACACCTTCCCGCGCCCCGAGGGCTTCCCCGTCTGGCCCGAGACCCTCCCCGAGTACAACGAGGAGTTCATCGAGCTGCTGATCGCCGAGGAGCTGCTGATCTGCGGCGACCCGGACGAGGTGCTCACCCAGTGCAAGCGGTGGGAGCAGGCGGGCGCCGACCAGCTCTCCTTCGGCCTGCCGGTCGGGGTCTCGCGCGCATCCACGCTCCAGACCATCGAGCTGATCGGCCGGCACGTGATTCCGAAGATCGACACGGACCCGGTGCACCGGACCACCCGGTTCCGCCAGGCTTCCTGAGGGGGCGGCCATGCTCGACCACGTCATCAGGGACGCCACCGTCGTCGACGGCACGGGCGCGCCCGGCCGCCGCGCGGACGTCGGCGTCCGGGACGGCCGGATCGCCGTGATCGGCACGGTCACGCAGCCGTCCCGGACGAGCGAGGACGCCACGGGTCTCGTCCTCGCCCCCGGCTTCGTCGACCCGCACACCCACTACGACGCCCAGCTCTTCTGGGACCCCTACGCGACCCCGTCCCTGAACCACGGGGTCACCACGGTCGCGGGCGGCAACTGCGGCTTCACCCTCGCCCCGCTCCACCCCGAGCGGCCCGAGGACGCCGACTACACACGGCGGATGATGTCCAAGGTCGAGGGCATGTCCCTGGTCGCCCTGGAGGAGGGCGCGCCCTGGAACTGGCACACCTTCGGCGACTACCTGGACGCGCTGGAGGGGCGGATCGCCGTCAACGCGGGCTTCATGGTGGGCCACTGCGCACTGCGCCGGTACGTGATGGGCGCGGACGCGGTGGGCGGGCAGCCCACCGGGGAGCAACTGGCGCGGATGCTCACGCTGCTCCACGAGGCGATGGACGCCGGCGCCTGGGGCCTGTCCACCACCCAGTCCTCCACCCACTCCGACGGGGACGGCAGGCCGGTCGCCTCACGGCACGCCCGCCCCGCCGAACTGCTCGCCCTCAGCCGGGCGGTGGGGGAGCACGAGGGCACCCAGATCGAGGCGATCACGGCCGGCTGCCTCGACCAGTTCAGCGACGCCGAGATCGACCTCTTCGCCGAGATGAGCGCGGCGGCGGGCCGGCCGCTGAACTGGAACGTGCTGACGGTCGACGCCGCCGTGCCCGAACGGGTGCCGAGGCAGCTGCTGGCGAGCGAACGGGCACGGAAGGCCGGCGGCCGGGTGGTGGCCCTCACCATGCCGATCCTCACCCCCATGAACATGTCGCTGGGCACCTTCTGCGCGCTGAACCTGATCCCCGGATGGGGCGAGGTCCTCGCCCTGCCCGTCCCCGAGCGCATCGCCAGGCTCCGCGACGCGGACGTCCGGGCCGAGATGCTGCGCCGGGCCGGCTCCAAGGAGGCCGGTGTCTTCCGGCGGCTCGCGCACTTCGGGCGGTACGTGATCGGCGACACCTACAGCGCCGCGAACGAGGGGCTCACCGGGCGGGTGGTCGGGGACATCGCGGCCGAACGCGGCCAGGAGCCCTTCGAGTGCCTGGTCGAGATCTGCGCCGCCGACGGGCTGCGGACCGTGCTGTGGCCCATGCCCTCCGACAACGACCCCGCCTCCTGGGCCCTGCGCGCCGAGACCTGGCAGCATCCGGACGTGCTGCTCGGCGGCTCGGACGCGGGCGCCCATCTGGACCGCATGTGCGGGGCCCCCTACACGACCCGCTTCCTCGGGGACTGTCTGCGCGGCCGGCGACTGGTGCCGCTGGAGCGGGCGGTGCGGATGCTCACCGACGACCCGGCGCGCCTCTTCGGACTCCGCGAGCGCGGGCGGGTCGCCGAGGGCTTCCACGCGGACCTCGTGCTCTTCGACCCGGAGCGGATCGACGCGGGCAAGGCCACCCTGGTGCACGACCTGCCCGGGGACAGCCCGCGGCTGGACTCCAGGGCGATCGGCGTGCGCGCGGTGTGGGTCAACGGGGTCGAGGCGATCCGCGACGACACGGTCACCGGCGCCGTCCCCGGGAAGGTGCTCCGCTCCGGGCGGGACACGAGGACGGTGAGCACCCGGTGAGCGGTGCCACCGGCAGCGGCCCGGGGGCCGGGGCACAGCGGCTGTTCATCGGCGGCTCGTGGGTCGCGCCCGACGACGGGCACTACGCGGTGACCGACCCGGCGACCGAGGGGCTCGTCGGGTGGGCGCCGGAGGCCTCCCGGGACCAGGTGCGGGCGGCGGCGGCCGCCGCCCGTGAGGCCTTCGGGCCCTGGTCCCGGACGGCTCCGGAGGAGCGTGCCGCCGTGCTCGGCCGGGCGGCCGACGCCATCAGGCGCTCCCTCGTCCCGTACGCCGAACTCGCCGCGGCCGAGAGCGGTGCCACGACGGCGACCGCGCGCGGGATGCAGGTGGGGGTGGCGGCCGCCCGCTTCCGGCGGTACGCCCGGGTCGAGCCGGCCGAGCAGCCGCTGCCGCCGCAGATCAACGAGGCGGGACCGTTCGGCGGGGCGGCCGTGATGAGCGCCCTCGCGGTGCGCCAGCCCGTCGGCGTGGTCACCTGCATCACCTCGTACAACAACCCCTGGGCCAATCCGGCGGGGAAGGTCGCCCCCGCGCTCGCCATGGGCAACACGGTGGTCGTGAAGCCGGCCCCGCAGGATCCGCTGTCCGTCTACCGGATGGCGGAGGCGCTGGAGGCGGCGGGTGTGCCCCCCGGCGTGGTCAACGTGGTGAGCGGTTCGCGTCCGGCGGCCGGGGAGGCGGCCGTGGACTGCGAGGACGTGGACATGGTCAGTTTCACCGGCTCGACCGCCGTCGGCCGGCGTATCGCCGAGGTGTGCGGCCGCGGGATGAAGCGCCAGCTGATGGAGCTGGGCGGGAAGGGAGCTGCCCTCGTCTTCGACGACGCCGACCTCGCGGCGGCGGTGTCGGGGATCGGCACCACGTACTCCTTCTACAGCGGTCAGATCTGCACGGCGCCGACCCGGGTGATCGCGCAACGGGGTGTGTACGACCGGCTGGTCGACGGACTCGCCGCGTACGCCGGGCGGCTGCCGGTCGGCGATCCACGGGAGCCGGGGACGGTGGTCGGGCCGGTCGTCTCGGCGGCCCACCGGGACCGGATCGAGGCGTACGTCGACCTCGGCCGGAAGGAGGGCGCGCGGGTGGTGGCGGGCGGTGAACGGCCGCCCTGCGACCGGGGGTTCTACGTCGCCCCCACGCTGCTCGCGGACTGCACGGCGGACATGCGGGTGGTCCGCGAGGAGATCTTCGGGCCCGTCGTCGTGGTCGTGCCCTTCGACGACGAGGAGGAGGGGATCGCGCTCGCCAACGACAGCGACTACGGGCTGATCGACTACGTGTGGTCGGGCGACGTGGCCCGTGCCTTCCGGGTGGCCCGGCGGCTCAGGTCGGGCGGGGTCGGGATCAACACCGTCGGCCGCAACATGGAGGCGCCCTTCGGCGGCTTCAAGCGGAGCGGTGTCGGACGGGACGTGGGCTCCTACGCGCTGCACGCCTACAGCGAGCTGCAGGCCCTCGTGTGGCCGGGGTGACCCGGCCGGACCCTCGCCGTAGCGGCGCTACCCACAAACGGTAGCGCCGCTACGGAATCAGTGTTAGCGTTGCTCTCGTCGGGTTGCGAACACCGCTACCCCCGAAGGTCGAGGAGCAACGTCATGAGCGAACGGACCGGCACCTCCCCGCGCGTCGCGGTCGTCACCGGCGGATCCCGCGGGATCGGCCGCCAGACCGCCGAACGGCTGGCCGCCGACGGGTACGCCGTCGTGGTCAACTACGCGGGCAACCAGGCGGAGGCCGACAAGGCCGTGGCCGCGATCACCGACGCGGGCGGCGAGGCCCTCGCCCTGCGCGCGGACGTCGCCGACGAGACGGCGATGGCGGACCTCTTCGACACGGTGGAGGCCCGTTTCGGCGGAGTCGACGTCGTCGTGCACGCCGCCGGGGTGATGACCCTCGCGCCGCTCGCCGACCTCGACCTCGACGCCCTGGACCGGATGCACCGGACCAACGTGCGCGGCACGTTCGTCGTCGGACAGCAGGCCGTCCGCCGGCTGCGCGCGGGCGGCGCCCTCGTCAACTTCTCCAGCTCCGTACTGGGGCTGGCCATCCCCGGCTACAGCGGATACGCCGCCTCGAAGGGCGCCGTCGAGGCCATGACCCTGATCGTCGCCCGCGAGCTGCGCGGCCGGGACGTCACCGTCAACGTGGTGGCCCCCGGGCCCACCGCCACCTCCCTGTACCTGGACGGCAAGGACGAGGAGACCATCGCCCGGGCGGCCGCCCAGCCCCCGCTGGAGCGTCTGGGCGTGCCCGAGGACATCGCCGGCGTGGTGTCCTTCCTCGCGGGCCCCGACGGCCGCTGGGTCAACGGGCAGGTCCTCCGCGTCAACGGCGGCGTCATCTAGCGGACGGGACCCCACCGCTTCCTCCTCCTCCCGCCGTTCTCCGTCTCCGCCCCTCCTCAGAAGCAGAAACCCAGAAACAGAACCAGGAGTTCAGCCATGGACACCGATCCGCGTCCTGTTCCCGATGCCGTGTCCGTTCCGCGCAGGACGATCCTCATCACCGGCGCCGGTTCGGGCTTCGGCGCCCTGTCGGCCCGTGCCCTCGCCCGCGCCGGACACACGGTGTACGCGGCGATGCGCGACACCGCCGGCCGCAACGCGGAGCGGGTCGCCCGCGCCGAGGAGTACGCCACCGCACACGGAGTGGACCTCCGTACCGTCGAACTGGACGTCCTCTCCCAGGAGTCGGCCGACGCGGCGGTCGCCGAGGTGCTGGCCCGGTCCGGCACCCTGGACGTGCTGGTCCACAACGCCGGGCACATGGTGACCGGCCCGGCGGAGGCCTTCACCCCAGAGGAACTGGCCGCGGTCTACGACACGAACGTGCTCGGCACCCAGCGGGTCAACCGGGCCGCGCTGCCGCACCTGCGCGCCCAGGGTCACGGCCTGCTGCTCTGGGTCGGCTCGACCTCCTCGCGCGGCGGCACCCCGCCCTATCTGGCGCCGTACTTCGCCGCCAAGGCGGCGATGGACGCGCTCGCGGTGTCGTACGCCGCCGAGCTGGCCCGCTTCGGCATCGAGACCAGCATCGTGGTGCCGGGTGCCTTCACCTCCGGCACGGAGCACTTCGCGAACGGCGGCCACCCCTCCGACGGCGCGGTGGCACACGCGTACGAGGAGCGCTACGCGGGCCTGACCGACCAGGTCGGCCGCCGCCTCGCCGCTCTCGCGCCCGCCGACGCCGACGCGTCCCTCGTCGCCGACGCCGTCGTCGGGATCGTCGACGCCCCGGACGGCGAGCGGCCGTTCCGGGTGCACGTGGACCCCTCGGACGACGGCTCGGAGGAGGTCAGCCGGGTCGCGGACCGTATCCGCACCGAGTTCCTGACCCGGATCGGCCTGGCGGACCTGCTGACCCCGCGTCCGGCCGCACGGGAGGGGGCCGCGTGAACCCGGCCGGCGCCGCACCCGTGGGCACCAGGGAACGCATCCTCCAGGTGGCGGCCGACCTGGTCGCCCGGTCACCCGACGGTGACGTCTCGACCCGGGCGGTGTGCGAGGCCGCCGGGGTCGGCGCCCCGGCGCTCTACCGCCACTTCGGGGACAAGGAGGGTCTGCTGTCGGCGGTCGTCGACCAGGGCTTCGACCGGTACCTGGCGACCAAGCGCGACCGGACCCCCGGTACGGACCCCGTAGGGGACCTGCGCGAGGGCTGGGACACCCATACGGACTTCGCCTTGCGCAACCCCAACCTCTACCGGCTGATGAACTCCCCGGCCATGCGCACCCCGCCCGCCGCGGCCCTGGAGTCCCACCGCATCCTCACCGGGGACCTCCGGCGGGCGGCCGAACAGGGCAAGCTGCGGCTGGCTCCCGAACTGGCCGCCCAGATGATCATGTCCGCCAACGTGGGCGTCTGCCTGATGCTGGTCTCCCGCCCGGCCACCTTCGACGACCGGACCCTGTCACGCCGGGTACGGGACGCCGTGCACACCGCGGTCTTCGTACCCGGGGTGATGGCCGACACGGCCACGGACACCGGCACCGGCACCGGGGAGGCCGGGGCCCCGGGAGGCGGCCGGTCCGGAAGCGGGAGCGCCGCCCCGGCGCCCGGTACCGCTTCCGCCTCCGGCGCGCCGACGGCCGGCAGGGGTGAGGCGACGGTGCCCGCCGTGGCGGCCCGCCTGGGCGCGCTCCTGCGGGGGACCGCGGGGCCGGCCCTCACCGGCGCCGAGTCCGCGCTGCTCGGCGAGTGGCTCGACCGGCTCGCCAACGCGACGCCGGACCGGCCGTAGCGGCACTGCTCGGGCCCCGGGCCGCCGCGGCCCGAGCACGACGACGGACGCCGGCCGTTCCCCGCCCTCCGTGGCGTCGTCGGCATGACGGACACCGACACCACCCGACCCCGGTGCACCCCCTTCGGTGGGCGGCCCTGAGCGTTCTCGGCCCACTACTCGCCGTCGCCCGCGAGACCTGCCGGGACGGGGTGCGGGCGACGGACTCCGGGGACACGCTCGTCCCGGTCGCCCGGGCCGGGGTGCCGCTCGTCACGCCGGCGGCGCTCGCCGGGATCTCTCTCCCCGCCCCGGGCGGCGGAGGGCGGCCGGGGCGGGCCGCGCTCATGGTCCTCCTGGTCGTCCCGCCGGCCCCCGGCGAGGCGGGAAACCCGCCGTTCAGGCGCCCAGGAAGACCGGGTTGGTGAACGCGGCCAGGGCGCCCGGGACGGGACCCGCCGCCGTCTCGTGCCGCAGCTCGGCCCGTACGTAGGCAGCGGACCCCGCGGTCGTCCGCCACTCCACGGTGCCCGAACCGGAGACCGGCAGGACGCCACCGGTGAACACGACCCCCTGGTCGGTGACGAGCCGGACCCGGCAGCGCGGGGCGCCCGAGACCTCCAGGCGGACCGTCACCGGGGCGTCCGGCGCCACCTCCAACCGGCCGCCGGTCTCGGCGTGTTCACCGGCCGGACCGGACGCGGTGAACGCCAGCGCCACCCTCCCGGACTCCGCCACGTAGGAGCGGCCCGCGCGGATGCCCGCCTGGACCGCCTCCCGGGTCAGGTCGTCGGCGAGGACGACCGTCTGGGGCGTGCCGACCGCGTCCGGGGCCCGGTGGGCGTCGCTGTTGCCCATCGCCGGGGGCCAGGTCCGCGACGCCGAACGGACGGACGCGACCAGCGTGTTGTCCCACTCGGCGAGGGCCACCTCGTCGTCCGGCGTGTACGGACCGTTCCACACCTCGACCGCGTCCGCCTCCCCGAACCCGAACTTCCAGCCGCAGCCGACGCAGCCGGCGTGCGGATGCGCCGGGACGACCAGGCCGCCCGCGTCCCGGATCCGGCGGGCGAAACGGCCGAATCGGCCGTCGCGGGCGCGGTAGCGCCAGTCGACGAACGTCCCCGGGTCGGTGCCGAGCGCCAGCACATGGCCGTTGCGCGTGGTGACCTCCTCGCCGAGCATGATCAGCAGGTCGTCGCCCGCGTGGTCCGCCCAGTGCGGGTGCGAGGAGTGGGTGTTGTGGTCCGAGCTGTTGATGAAGTCCAGCCCCGCCGCCCGGGCCAGGGCCGCGATCTCCGCCGGGGTGCGGCGGCCGTCCGAGTACCAGGAGTGCAGATGGCAGTCGCCCCGGTACCAGGCACGCCCGCGGCCCCTCGCGCGGGGCGGCGGGTACACCGGGGCCGGAGCCGCGGCCTGCTCCCCGTGGGAGAGCGTGACGGTGACCTCGTACGACAGGCCCTGGGGTGCCACCGTGTACGGGCCGAGCGCGATGTGCCAGGTGCCGGGACGGATCCGGCCGGGGAGGTATCCGGGGGTCGCGTCGTCGGCCCGGACGAAGAACTCCGGGCGTGCCCCGCCCGACCAGCCGCGGAAGCCCTCGCCGCCCAGCTCCGTGCCGCGTTCGTCGAAGAGGCCGATGTCGAGCGCGTTGCCCGCGGTGCCCGCCGGGACCGGCGGTCTGTCGTAGTCGTACGCGACACGGATCTCCCGCACCCCGTCCGGGACTTCGACCGGGAGGTACACGTAGTCCGGCGCGCCGACGGGCAGCGTGCCCGACACCGTCCGGGTCCCGGTACGGCCGTCCGCTCCGGCGCCGCTCGCGAAGGTCACGCCTTCCAACGTAGGCGCCGCGCCCGCCGGTCACCAGCGGCGCGCGCCGGCCGGTGCCGACCGCGCCCCCGTATCCGCCGCACCGGCCCCGCGCCCGCGCCGCGCCGCCGCGCGACGGGAATCCGCCCGCGCCCTCCGACGCCTGATCACGGCGATCGTATGCTCGAAGGATGACGACTTCCGCGACTCCCGGGACCGGGCCGACGGCGAACTCCATGCGGCGGGCGCTCCGGCGCGCGCGGGACGGCGTCGCGCTCGACGTCACCGAGGCGGCCGTCCTGCTCCAGGCGCGCGGCGAGGATCTCGACGACCTCGCCGCGTCCGCCGCGCGGGTGCGGGACGCGGGCCTGGACGCCGCGGGCCGACCCGGCGTCATCACGTACTCCAAGAGCGTGTTCGTCCCGCTCACCCGGCTGTGCCGGGACAAATGCCACTACTGCACCTTCGTGACCGTCCCGGGCAAGCTGCGCCGGGCCGGGCACGGGATGTTCATGTCGCCGGACGAGGTCCTCGACATCGCCCGGCGCGGGGCCGAACTCGGCTGCAAGGAAGCCCTCATCACCCTCGGCGACAAGCCCGAGGACCGCTGGCCCGAGGCCCGGGAGTGGCTGGACGCGCACGGGTACGACGACACGATCGCCTATGTGCGGGCCATCTCCGTCCGCATCCTGGAGGAGACGGGCCTGCTCCCGCACCTCAACCCGGGCGTCCTGTCCTGGACCGACTTCCAGCGGCTCAAGCCGGTCGCGCCCAGCATGGGGATGATGCTGGAGACGACGGCCACCCGGCTGTGGAGCGAGCCCGGCGGACCGCACCACGGCTCCCCGGACAAGGAACCCGCCGTACGGCTGCGGGTCCTGGAGGACGCGGGCCGCTCGTCGGTCCCCTTCACCAGCGGGCTGCTCATCGGCATCGGCGAGACGTACGAGGAGCGCGCCGACTCCCTCTTCGCGCTCCGCCGCGTCTCCCGCGCCTACCACGGCATTCAGGAACTGATCATCCAGAACTTCCGGGCCAAGCCGGACACCGCGATGCGCGGGATGCCGGACGCGGAACTGGACGAACTGGTCGCCGCGGTGGCCGTCGCCCGGCACGTCATGGGCCCGGCCGCCTGCCTCCAGGCGCCGCCCAACCTGGTGGACTCCGAGTACGGGCGGCTGATCGGCGCGGGGATCGACGACTGGGGCGGGGTGTCCCCGCTGACCATCGACCACGTCAACCCCGAGCGGCCGTGGCCGCGGATCGAGGAACTGGCCGAGCGGTCCCGTGCCGCCGGCTTCGAACTGCGCGAACGGCTCTGCGTGTACCCGGAGTTCGTCCGGCGCGGCGAGCCCTGGCTGGACCCGCGGCTGCTGCCGCACGTCCGGGCGCTGGCGGACCCGGAGACGGGCCTGGCCCTGCCCGGCGCCGTCGTCGAGGGACACCCCTGGCAGGAGCCGGAGGAGGCGTTCACGGCGTCGGGGCGCACCGATCTGCACGCGTCGATCGACACCGAGGGCCGCACCGGCGACCGCCGCGAGGACTTCGACCTCGTCTACGGCGACTGGGAGGCGCTGCGGGAGGCGGCGGCCCCCGGCATGGTGCCGTCCCGCATCGACACGGACGTCCGGGCCGCGCTGAGGACGGCCGCGGACGACCCGACGAGGCTGACGGACGACGAGGCGCTCGCGCTGCTGCACGCGGACGGACCGGCGCTGGACGCGCTGTGCCGCGTCGCGGACGACGTCCGCAGGTCCGCCGTCGGCGACGACGTCACGTACATCGTCACCAGGAACATCAACTTCACCAACGTCTGCTACACCGGCTGCCGTTTCTGCGCCTTCGCCCAGCGCCGTACCGACGCCGACGCCTACACGCTGTCCCTGGAGCAGGTGGCCGACCGGGCCGCGCAGGCCTGGGACGTCGGGGCGGTCGAGGTCTGCATGCAGGGCGGCATCCACCCCGACCTGCCCGGCACCGCGTACTTCGACATCGCGAAGGCGGTGAAGGAGCGCGTTCCCGGCATGCACGTGCACGCCTTCTCCCCGATGGAGGTCGTCAACGGCGCCACGCGTACGGGGATGTCCGTCCGTGAGTGGCTGACCGCGGCGAAGGAGGCGGGGCTCGACACCATCCCCGGCACCGCCGCGGAGATCCTGGACGACGAGGTCCGCTGGATCCTGACCAAGGGCAAGCTGCCCGCGGCGACCTGGATCGAGGTCGTCACGACGGCGCACGAACTGGGCATCCGCTCCTCCTCGACGATGATGTACGGCCATGTGGACCAGCCCCGGCACTGGCTCGGCCATCTCCGCACCCTGTCGCGCATCCAGCAGCGGACCGGCGGCTTCACGGAGTTCGTGACGCTCCCCTTCATCCACACCAACGCGCCCGTCTACCTGGCGGGCATCGCCCGGCCGGGTCCGACGGTCCGCGACAACCGCGCGGTGACCGCCATGGCCCGCCTGCTGCTCCACCCCCACATCCCCAACATCCAGACCAGCTGGGTGAAGCTGGGCACCGAGGGCGCGGCGGAGATGCTCCGCTCCGGCGCCAACGACCTCGGCGGGACGCTGATGGAGGAGACCATCTCCCGGATGGCGGGCTCCTCGTACGGCTCCTACAAGTCCGTCAAGGACCTCGTCGCGGTCGCGGCGGCGGCGGGGCGCCCGGCGAGGCCCCGGACCACCCTCTACGGCGAGGTGCCCGAGGAGCGGCAGCGCGCGGCGGCGGCGTCGGACGGCCACCTGCCGGAACTGCTTCCCGTGCTGGAGTGAGGGACCGGCGGGCATCCGGGGCGGGTCCGGGCGAGAGCCCGGGCCGCGTACCCGGCCCGGGAGGCCGGGGTCGGCGTTCGGACTCGGCGGCTCACAGTACGATGATCCGACCCTCGGTCGAGGGTCGGAAGCTTCGTCAGCCGGAAGCTTCATGAGCTGAGGAGTTGCGTGTCCGTGCCTGCCCGACGGCTTCCCTCCTGGGTCTGGGTCACCGGTCTGACCGCGGCGGCGCTCGTCGGCGTCACCGCCCTGGCCGCGCAGGCCGACCAGGGCGCCCACCCGGTCGCCTCGGCCAAGCGGCCGAAGTCCTCCGCCACAGCCGGCCCGCACCCCTCCGCCACGCCCCGGAAGAGCGCGCCGGCCGCGGTCCCCGGTGGGTCCGGAACGGGCCGCCGCATCGTCTACTCCCTCGCCCAGCGCCGTGTCTGGCTCGTCGACGCGACCGGCGCCGCGAGCCGTACCTTCACGGTGTGGCCGGGCACGGTGAGCCCGGTGCCGGGCCGCTACGCGGTGTCGTCCACCGACGCCTCCACCACCGGGACGGACGGGAAGAAGGTCGAGAACATCGTCTACTTCACCGTGCGGTCGGGCGTCTTCATCGCCTTCTCCAACGCCCAGGACGGCTCCTCGCCCCAGCCCTCGCCCGGAGCGAAGACCGGGGCGATCCGGATGCACAGCGCCGACGGGGACGCCGTCTGGAAGTTCGGCAGCAAGGGGACGGCCGTCTCGGTCGTCGAGTGACGAGGACGGCGTCGCCGGTCCGACGAAGACGGCGTCGCCCGTCCGACGAAGACGGCGTCGCCCGTCCAGGCATGACCCGCGCCGTACCCGGCGGTCTGCGCCAGACTGGAGCCCGGACCGGGCGAGCGGTGACGTCGGTGACGGAGGGGACGGGCGGATGGTGCGGGGGCGGCCGTCGATGCAGGAGCTGATCCGGCAGCGCAGACGGCAGGGGTTCGTGGGACGCGGCGCCGAGCGGGCCGCCTTCCGGGAGAACCTGGACCTGCCGCCGGAGGACGAGCGGCACCGGTTCCTGTTCCATGTGCACGGCAACGCGGGAGTCGGAAAGACCTTCCTGGTGAGGGAGTTGGAGCAGCTCGCCCGGGAACGGGGGGCGCTGACCGCGTACGTCGACGAGGGTGTCGGCAGTGTGCCCGAGGCGATGACGGCGATCAGTGAGTGTTTCGCCCGGCAGGGACACCGGTTCAAGGACCTCGACCGGCTCCTGGTCACGCACCGGGAGCGCCGGCACGAAGCCGAGGCGGCGGCCCTGGAGACACCCGAACCCCCGGTCGCCCCGCCGTCGCCGGCCAGTCTGGCCGCCGCCCGCGCGAGCCTGGTCGGGCTCGGCCTGCTGCCCGGCGTCGGCGCCTTCGCGGGAGCCCTCGACCCCAGCCAACTCGCACTCGGGGCGGACTGGTTGCGGGCCGGGATCGGTGCCCGGCTGCGCAGCCAGGAGGACGTGCGGCTGCTCCGGTCACCGGAACGGGTCCTCACCCCGGTCCTGCTCGACGAGCTGACGTCCGCCGCCGACGGCGTCCCCTGGCTCGTCCTGCTCTTCGACACCTACGAGCGCACCGGATTGTTCCTCGACGGCTGGCTGCACGAGGTGATGACGACCGACCGGCACGGCGCCCTGCCCGCGAACGTCGTCGTCGTCACCGCCGGACAGCGGCCCTTCGACACCGCCCGCTGGGGCGGCTTCGCCGACTTCGTGGCCGACGTGCCGCTGGCGCCCTTCACCGAGGCCGAGGCGCGGGCCCTGCTCGCCGACCGGGGGGTGGTGGCCGAACCGGTCGTCGAGGAGGTGCTGCGCCTCACCGGCGGACTGCCGGTGCTGGTGTCCACGCTGGCCGCGGGACGGCCCACCGGACCCGGCGACGTGGGCGATCCCAGTGCGACCGCCGTGGAGCGCTTCCTGAGGTGGGAGCAGGACCCCGTCCGCCGGGCCGCGGCACTCGCCTGCGCCCTGCCCAGAAGACTCGACGCCGATGTCTTCCGGGCCGCCGCGCACTGCCCCGAGGACGAGGCCGACGCGCTCTTCGGCTGGCTGCGCGGGCTCCCCTTCGTCAGCGACCGCGGGGACCGGGTCCAGTACCACGACGTCGTACGGGCCCCGATGCTGCGCCTGCAGCGGCTGCGTTCGCCCCGCGGATGGGCCCGGGGGCACGCCCGGCTGGCGGAGACGTTCGGGCGGTGGCGGGCCGAGGCGGAGGCCGAGGGCGGCGGCACCGAGGACCTCTGGGCGGACGAGGGACGGCGCGAGTTGCGGCTCGCGGAGACCTACCACCTGCTGTGCGCGAACGCGCGGACCGCGCTGCCCGCCGCGCTGCGGGAGTTCGTGGACGCCTGCGACGGCGGGGACGTCGCCGCCGGACGCTGGGTCCGCGTCCTGGCGGAGGCCGGTGAGGACGCGGACGCGGAACCCGTACGGAGCTGGGGACGGGCCCTGTCGGAGGCGTTCGCGGACGGCGGGGTGGCCGCCGCGCTCGGGGTGCTGCTGGACCGCGGGGGACTGGACGGCCCCGGGCAGGCCCTCGCCCGGGTGGTCCGCGGCGGCGCGCTGCGGCACGACGGCGCGTACGAAGAGGCGCTGGCGGAGTACGACCGGGCCCTCGCGCCCGGTCCGGGCCCGGCGCGCGCCCACCGCGGCAGGGCCCTCGCCCACAGCGGGCTGCGCGACTACGAGAACGCCGTCGCCGACCTGGACCGGGCCGCCGCCCTCGACCCGGACGACGCCGGGACGCTCTCCCTGCGCGGTGAGTACCACCGCGTCCTCGGGCAGGACGCCGAGGCGATCGGCGATCTGGACCGGGCGATCGCGCTCGACCCCGCCGACCACTTCGCCTGGGCGTCCAGGGGAGCGGCCCGGCAGCGGCTCGGACAGCTCGCCGGGGCCCTCACGGATCTGAACCGCGCGCTGGAGCTCAAACCCGACTACCCGTGGGCGCTGGGCCGCCGGGCCCGGGTCTGGCGGGGCCTGGGGGAGCCGGCCCGGCAGCTGGCCGACCTCGACCTCGGCCTGCGCCTGCTGCCCGACTGGGGCTGGGGACTGTGCGAGCGCGGCGACGCGCTCCGCTCGGCGGGCCGGCCCGAGGAGGCGCTCGCCGACTACGACCGGGCCATCGGCATCGACGGCGCCTACGCCTCGGCGTACGCGAGCCGGGGCGTCTGCCACGGCGACCTCGGCCGGCCCGCCGAGGCGCTCGCCGACCTGGACCGCGCCGTCGCCCTGCTTCCCGAGTACCCCTGGGCACTGCGCCACCGCGCGGAGCTCCGCCTCGGGCTGGGCGATCCCGCCGGGGCGCTGTCCGACGCCGACCGGGCGAAGGCGCTGCGGCCCGACGAGGCACCGGTGCTGCTGTGCCGGGCCCGCGCCCTGGTCGCCCTGGGACGCCTCGACGAGGCCCGGGCCGACCTGGAGCGCGCCCTCGCGCCCCGCTCCGGGGAGCGGCCGGACGGACGGGCCCTGGACGACCTGTCCCGGGTGCTCGACGCCCTGCTGCGCGCGCCCGGGGCCGACCTGGACCGCCTCGCGCCGCTCGCCGAACGCGTCACCGAGGCGCGGGCGGAACCGGACGCGGCGCCGTCCGTCCCGCGCCCCGGGTGACGCGGGTGACCCGGGGCCATCGAGCACCGCGTGGCGGGGCCCCGAGTCCCGTCCCGTACCGAGTCCCGTCCCGTACCGCGTTCCGTACCGCGTCCCGCGTCCCGTACCGCGAACGATCCAGGAGGAGCCGACCGAACGGCGTCCATAAGCGATCACTTGGTTTACTCGGCTCACACTTCACATACCGTTCACGCCCCTGAACGGACCGTTCCCGGTCGATTACAGTGCTGAGCTGTCGGACGTGCGGACGGTGCCTGGGGAGGTCTCGGTGGGTGCGACAGCCGGTGCCGTCTGGGGCCGTGCCGAACAGCAGGACTTCCGCAGCCGGGTGCGTGGAACGCTGCTGGGCACCGCCGTGGGCGACGCCCTCGGGACTCCGGTCGACGGACTCACCCTGGAGGAGATCCGCCAGGAGTACGGCGCGGAGGGGCTGAACGACCTCACCGAGGGGCACGGCCGCCGGGGCACCGTCACCCATCTCAGCCAGCTCACGCTCTTCACCCTCGACGGCCTCATCCGCGCCCAGGTGCGCCGTGACACGGGCGCCTGGCATCCGCCGACCGACCTGCACCGCGCGTACCGCCGGTGGGCCGCGACGCAGAGCGACTGGGGCCCGGACGAGCGCCGCAAGGACGACGGCTGGCTGGCCCGCGAGGAGTGGCTGTACGCCCGGCGCGACCCCGCCAGGGCCTGTCTGACGGGCTTCGGCGACGAGACCATGGGCACGCTGGACGCGCCCAAGAACCCGGGCGAGCTGGGCCCCGAGGCCGCCGCGCGCTCCGCGCCGTTCGGCCTGCTGGTCGGCTGGGAGCCGCAGTTGGTGGTGCAGCTGGCGGTCGAGTGCGCGGCGCAGACGCACGGGCACCCCACGGCGTATCTCGCGGCGGGGGCCTACGCCGTCATCGTGCACGCGCTGGCCCGCGGGGAGAGCCTCGACGGCGCCGTGCAACGGGCGCTCGGGATCCTGGCCGCCAGGCCGGGGCAGGAGCCCGTCAGCACGGCCCTGCAGCAGGCGCTGGGGGCCGTACGGCAGGGGATGCCGTCGCCGGCCCGGGTGGAGGAGCTGGCGGGGGCGGGTACGGCGGAGCGGCTGCTCGCGGTCGCCGTGTACTGCGCGCTGGTCGGGGAGGACATCCGGCACGGGCTGTGCCTGGCGGTGAACCACGGCGGGCGCTCCGCGGTGGCGGGGGCCCTGACGGGAGGTCTGCTGGGCGCCCTGCACGGCGAGACGGCCCTCCCGCCGGCCTGGCTGGCCGAACTGGAGGGCCGTCCCACGATGCTGGTCCTCGCGGACGACTTCGCGATGGAGATGACGCAGGGAACCGCGCTGCACGGTCCCGGAGCGTCGTCCCCCGGCTGGCTCGCCCGCTATCCGCGGGCCTGAGGGCTGTCCCCGGCGTCCCGCGGCCCGGCCCGTCGTCCTCAGACGCCCGACGGGCTGGCCGACGCTCCGTCCGCCTGGGCCGGGACCGCCGCGGCGGCCGCCCCGTCGCCGTCGTCGTCCGTGTTGATCTTCTCGATGATCGCGTCCCGCTCCGGTGTGTCCTCGGGCTTGACCAGGCCGATGAGGATGTACAGGACGAGGGAGATGACCATCGGGAGGGAGACCTGGTACTCCAGTTTCACGTCCGTGCGCTGGGAGAAGTCCAGGTGGTAGTTGCCGAAGAAGAACGCGAGCAGACCGCAGGCCCAGCTGGTGAGGGCCGCCGTCGGTCCGGACTTACGGAACGGCCGCAGCAGTCCGAGGATGAACGGGATCGCGATCGGACCCATCAGGCCGGCCACCCACTTGATGACCACCGTGATGATGTCCTTGAAGGTCGGTGAGTTGACCTGTGTGGCGACGGCCATCGACAGACCGAGGAACGCCACCGTGGTGACGCGTCCGGCGATCAGCCCGGCCCGGGTGTCCCAGGCCCGCGCGGCCTTCGAGAGGACCGGTGCGACGTCCCGGGTGAACACGGCGGCGATGGCGTTGGCGTCCGAGGAGCACATGGCCATCGTGTGGGAGAAGAAGCCCACCACGACCAGGCCCAACAGCCCGTGCGGGAGCAGCTGTTCGGTCATCAGGCCGTACGCGTCGGAGCCGTCCGGCTTCTTCGCGGTGACGAGCAGCGGCGACAGCCACATCGGGATGAAGAGGATCACCGGCCAGACGAACCACAGGCCGGCCGAGAGGAACGCCGACTTCGTGGCCTGCTTCGCGCTGCCCGTCGCCATGTAGCGCTGGGCCTGGTTCCACATGCCGCCGTTGTACTCGAAGAGCTTGATGAAGAGGTACGCGATGAAGAAGACGGTCAGGTAGGGGCCCGCGAAGCCGTTCGCGTGACCGTGCAGCTTCGGCGAGTCCAGCGCCTTGGACAGGCCGCCCTGATCGGAGATCTTGTTCAACGCGATGATCAGCATCGACAGACCGGCCAGCAACTGGATGACGAACTGGCCGAGTTCGGTGAGCGCGTCGGCCCACAGCCCGCCGATCGTGCAGTACACGGCGGTGATGCCGCCGGTGATCAGGATGCCCTGGGTCAGCGTGACCCCGGTGAAGACGCTCAGCAGGGTGGCGATGGCCGCCCACTTCGCGCCCACGTCCACGATCTTCAGCAGGATGCCGGACCAGGCGAGCGCCTGCTGGGTCGAGACGTTGTAGCGGTCCTTGAGATATTCGAGCGGCGAGGCCACGTGCAGCCGGGACCGCAGGCGGTTCAGCCGGGGCGCGAAGAGCCGGGCGCCGAGCAGCACGCCGATGGCGATGGGCAGGGCCCAGGTGACGTACGACGTGATGCCGTAGGTGTACGCGATACCGGCGTACCCGGTGAACATCACCGCGCTGTAGCCCGACATGTGGTGCGAGATGCCGGACAGCCACCAGGGCATCTTGCCGCCCGCGGTGAAGAAGTCGCTGACGTCGTCCACACGTTTGTGGGACCAGACTCCGATCGCGGTCATGACGCCGAAGTACGCGACCAGGACGGCCCAGTCGAGACCGTTCATGTGCCCCCTCCAGGGGTCCGCCTTGTGAACCTGCAGTTACCGGACGGCACTTCGCCAGTACGCCTGGGTCCCCCCGCTCGGCCGGGGCCGAGTGTCCGGGGAGGGCGGAGCCCCCGTGCGGGAGCGGGGACTTGGGGGATTGAACCGCCGTTCGGAGGGAGCGGTCAAGACCCTTCGCGGTCATGGATATGAACGCAGATCAGAAAGCAGAACGATTTTGCCTCTACTTTACCTCCCGGGCGGTTGTCGTGTCCGTGACGGGGACCACACCATGAGCGGGCACTTCGCCAGCACATCGACAGGACGACCTAGGTGACGACGGGCGTACGGGATGCGGGTCCCGTGCGGCCTGGAAGGGAGGACGGGACGGTCACGGCTACCGCATGATCTCGCCGGCGTTCACGAGCAGGGACTGCCCCGTGATCGCCCGGGCCCGGTCCGAGGCCAGGAACACCGCGGCGTCCGCGACGTCGCCGTCGGTGGCCAGCTCGGGCAGCGCCATCCGCCCGGTGAGCCGCTCCAGGACGTCGGCCTCCGGCACGCCCTCGGTGTACGCGGTGAACTGGACGTACGCCTCCACCGGCGGCCCCCACATCCAGCCGGGCAGCACGGTGTTGACCCTGATCCGGTGCGGGCCGAGCTCCCGCGCCATGGAGTACATCGCGCTCGTCAGCGCGCCCTTCGAGGCCGCGTACGCCGCCTGTCGCACCTGTGACGGGGCGGCCACCGACGACTGCGTCCCGATGACGACGACCGAGCCGCCGCACACCTTCAGCGCGGGCAGGCAGGCCCGGGTCATCCGCAGGGTCCCCAGCAGGTTCACGTCGATGACCGACCGCCAGGTGGCGAAATCCGCGTCCTCCAGGCCGCCGAAGTAGCTGTCCCAGGCCGCGACATGGACGACCGCGTCGATCCGCCCGAACCGCTCCGTGGCCAGTGCGGCCAGCGCCTCGCACTGCGCCTCGTCCGTGATGTCCGTGGCCCGGTACGCGGTGTGCGCGCCGTCCGGGTCGAGGTCGGCGGCCGACTTGGCGAGATTGGCCTCGGTGCGCGCCCCGAGGACCGCGTTCCCCCCGTCGCGCACGACGGCCGCCGCGACCTGGTGGCCGAGTCCGGCGCCGACGCCCGAAACGACCACGGTCCTGCCCGCGAGCAATGTCATCGCGGTCTCCCCCTCCCTCGTACGGTCCGGTCCGTCCCCGGGCCGGAGTGCCCGGCGGCCCGCTCGCCCCGGGGTGCGCGGCTATGGCGCTTTGTCTGACGGAGCGTCAGAGTATGGGCGACCGGCGGAGGAAGGAAGGGGAACGACGTGAGTGAGGAAACCCGCAGCGAGGTGTACGCGGAACTGGCCGCCCTCGGCCCGTACGGAGTCCGCCCGGGCCACGCGCTGATCACCTTGGTCGAGCCGCACCCGGGCCACGAGTACGCGTACAACCGCTGGTACGAGGACGACCACTACTACGCCGGGGCGATGGCCATGCCGTGGATGTACGCCGGCCGCCGCTGGGTCGCCACCCGCGACCTCCAACTCCTGCGCCTGCCCGAGAAGTCGGCGATCGCCCAGCCCGTCACCGCCGGGTGCTACCTCTCGACGTACTGGGTCACCGAGGGCCGCTACGACGACCACATGAAGTGGACCGTCGGGATCAACAGGCGGCTGAACCGCGACGGCCGGGTCTACCAGGACCGGACGCACGTCTTCACGGCCTTCCAGGACCACGAGGCGACGGTGTACCGGGACGGTGCCGCCGGTCCCCGCGACCACCATGCCCTCGACCACCCCTATGCCGGACTGGTCCTGGAGGTGATCGACGCCGAAAGCCCTGAGCGGCGGCCCGAGTTGCTGGAGTGGCTGCGCTCCCGGCACCTGCCCCGCCGGCTCGCGCACTCCCCGGCCGCGATGGTCACGGTCTTCCGCCCCACCCCGCTGCCCCGGGACCGCATGACGTACGTGAAACAGGTCGAGGGCGTCGGCACCCGGCTGACCCTGCTGTGGTTCCTGGAGACCGACCCGCGCGAGTGCTGGGACGCGCACTTCGCCGGACGCGGGACAGAGGCGGCCGAAGAGGGCCTGGGCAGGGTCGAGTTGATGGCGCCCTTCATCCCCACGGTGCCGGGGACGGACCGGTACGTGGACCTGCTGCGCTGAACCGGGGGAGTCCCCGGGAAAGGGCCGAGCCCCCTCGGCCGGGACGGCGGGCCAGTCGAGAGGGCTCTGTCTGTGGTGCGTATGCGGTTGGTCGGTGCAGTTGTGGATGTCGGCGAAGATGTCGATGCATCAGGCGAGGTCGAAAGCCCCCCGGCTCACCTCTGCCACGAAGGCGTTCCACGAGTTCGCGGGGAACGCCAGCGTGGGGCCCTCGGGGACCTTGGAGTCCCGAACGGCCATCGCCGCGAGAACCGGGGACTTGACCTCGACACATGCGCCGTTGCCGGTCGAGTACGAGGATTTGGTCCACGTGTCCGTGGCGCCTTGCTGGATTGCCATGATTGCTCCGATAGCCAGTCGTCGAGTTGCTGTCACCGCACCGCGGATCCGCTGGGAACTCGCGGTGCGGTTTACGCCAACGTTGTTGCTTGATGGCGTGATCGACGCTACTCGCCAACATCGGCGAGCGAAGCGACTATTCACTCGACCGGGTGGCATGTTCCAGTGAGGTCTTCCGCCTTTGCGGAGCGAGGGTGTACATTGCTCCACTTCTCTTTCAGGGGTGCGTGCGCGGCGCGGGAACACGCCTCAACGCGCGTACTCCTTGGCGATGTCGGCGATGAGCTGTCGTGACTGCTCGACGTTCAGCGCCTGCGCCCTCAGGTGCTCGTACATCACGCTGTACTTCTGGACGTCGTTCGCCTTCTCCAGGTACAGGTCGCTGGTGACACCCTCGATGTAGACGACGCTGGAGTCCGCCGCGTCGGGGAACTCCAGGATCGCGTACTGGCCGTTGAGGCCCGGGTGCGCGCCCATGTCGAACGGGATCACCTGCACCGTGACGTGCGGGAACTGGGACTGCTCCACCAGATGCTCCAACTGGTCGCGCATGAGGGAGCGGTTCCCGACCACCCGGCGCAGCGCGGACTCGTCGAGGACGGTCCACAGCCGCAGCGGGTTGTCCGGGGCGGAGATGCGTTCCTGCCGTCGCAGACGTACCTGGACACGCTTGTCGATGTCGGCGGGTGCCGTCTCGGGCAACGCGCCCGCGATCAGCGCCTCCGCGTACGGGCGGGTCTGGAGCAGGCCGGGGACGACCTGGGGGTCGTACACCCGCAGGCTCGCCGCGTCGGTCTCCAGACCGATGTAGACGCTGTACGGGATGTCACCGAAGGAGTGCCACCAGCCCTGCTGGCGCGAGTCCTTGGCCATCTGCATCAGCGAGTCGACGATCCGGTGGTCCTCGACCTCGTAGACCCCGCACAGGTCGCGGACGTCGCGCTGGCTGATGCTGCGCCGCCCGTTCTCCAGCCGGCTGATCTTCGACTGCGAGACCAGCAGACGCTCGGCGACCTCTTCGGCCGTCATGCCCTTGAGTTCGCGGAGCCGGCGCAGCTCCTGGCCCAGCCGGCGCCGCCGGACGGTGGGATTGACACTTGACGCCACGGGACGTGCACCTCCGGCTGCGGGCCTCTACTTTGCGTATCTGCTGTTGAGCAGATTGCCACCAAGGTGCTTTCTACCGCTGGGAAACACCGGATATGCGCTGGGTACGGGCCAGTTCGCGGATTCGGAGGGTCCCGGTGCGCCCCTCGCGCGCCCGCGCGTTCCAGCGGCGCTTACCGGGCGCATATGCGTCCCGGGTTCGAATGCGGCCGCGCGGGGCGGCGGAGCCGTGTCGTCGTCCGGACGTACGGCCCGCCGCCCCGCGCGAGCCGGCGGCTCCCGAACCGGATCCTGGGGACTGCGGTGCGGCGCTGGGTGATGCGGGTGGTGCTCGGCGGTGCTGGGTACTGCGGGTGGTGCGTGCGACGGTGTCCGCCGGTGCGTGCCGTGGGACTGCGGCTCAGTGGACCACGGCGCGCGCCATGGAACCGTGGCGCGGTTGCATCGGAACACCGCTGGCGGGTTCCGGTACGGACCTGACTCCGGCGGTGGCCGGACGGCCTGCCGGTGCCGGGCTGCGGCGCGGCTGTGCGGCCGCACCGTTCTGAACGTCCATGACCGCGTGGGCGACGAGGCCGCCCATGGGGTCGTGTCTGATCAGGTCCCGCAGCCGGGAGCGGGACGAGCGTCCCTCGTTACCCGGGTACAGGTGCTTGCCGAGACCGACCGCATGGGCCAGCGCGGCGAGCGCCGCGGTCCGCGGGTCCGGCGGTACGCCGGTGCGGATCGCGCTGTCCAGCCGGGACCTGATCTCCCGGCTGATCTCCGTGTCCGTCGCTTGGTAGCGAGTCGTCGGAAGCACCCCGCACATCTGGCCGGCCACGGCATGGACCATGCCGCACCTCTCCAGATGCGAGAGGTAGGTCTGGCGAAGTCCCAGTCGGGGCCCGCCGATCCAGTTGACCGCGCGTACGGGTGCTCCGCGTCGGCGAAGCAGTTCCAACGCACAGTCGAGTGTCGGATCTCCAGTCGGCCGTGGTGCCACCACGGCGATACGATCCCCGTCTGGGGCTATCCGTCCGGCCAGCGCCAGCTCTACTAGCTGTGCTCCGGCCAGACCGAGGTCGAGCGACTGCGGCTGTGCGGTGGTACCCGTGGTCGGGTCCAACGCCAGCAGCAGAAGCTCCTCCGGAAGTGTTCTGCGGCTCCTGCCCATCCATGCCTCCCCGCGTGGATGAATGACAGGGTGACCCCTCTCACAATGGTCTGTCGAGAGTGCGTGACCGGTTCGTAGTGGAACCAGCAGGTATGTCGTTCTCGTCTACCGCTGGGGTTAAGCCCGCACACAGGACACTGGTACATGGTTCGGACAGCGATGTCCGGGCAGCGGGTCAAGGGATTCACGGTTCGTTGGGCGCCCGGTGGGTGGCGCACGGAGGAGGCATCGGTGGCGGGCGAGTCCCCCGACAGGTCGAAGCAGCACGAGTCGTCGGCGTCGTCGGCAGAAGCGACGTCGGGAACCCCCGCCGCGGTTCCGGGGCCGATCCGGTCCGCCGCGGCGGACCCCCGCCTGGCGGTGGCCCGTGAGCGGGCCGCCACGGTACGGGTGGACCAGGCGACGGCGGTGTTCTCGACGCGGGCCCTGGCGGAAGGTTCCGCCGGATCCGGGGAGAAGGTTTCCGCGGGGGCCGGCGAGAAGGTCTCCGGCGGTTCCGGAGAGCGGACCGCGGGCGGGTCCGGGGAGAAGGCCGCCGGCGGGTCCGGGGAGAAGGCCGCCGGCGGGTCCGGCGAGAAGGGTTCCGGCGGGGACGCCCGGTTGCGGGCCGTGGTGGCCGCGTGGGTGTCGGGCGCGGAGGAGGAGTCCGAGGTTCCGCAGAAGGGCGGGAGCGGGGACGTGGGCGCCGGGGAGACGGAGGGGGCCGTCTCGGCCGCGAAGGGCGCGGAGACGGCCGCGGAGGACTCGGGGACGGCCGGCGAGGACGCGGACGGGGTGACCGGAACCGGGGACCGGGCCGGCGGGGACGCCACCGGTGCCGGGGATGCCGCGGACGCGGCTGACGGAGCGTCGGCCGAGGGATCCGCGGCCGACAACGATGCCGAGGTCGGCTCCGATGCTCCCGACGGCTCCGACGACGCTGGCACCTCGGCCGACACGGAGGCCGGTGAGGTCGACGCTGCGGCCGAGAGCGAAGCCGCTGCCGATGCCGATCGCGGGGTGGCGGACGGCGCCGAGGCGGACACGGATGTGAACGCGGACTCCGACGCGGACTCCGACTCCGAGTCGGCCGAGGAGGCCGATCCCTCGGACGCCGTGCCGGTGACCGCCGACGGGGCGAAGGCCGCGGCCGGGGCGAAGTCCGCCGGCGCCGCTGACGACGCCGACGCCGACGCCGATTCGGACTCGGACTCGGACTCGGACTCGGACGAGGCTTCCGGGTCCGGTGACGACGTCGTCGAGGACGCGAAGCCCGCCGCGGAGACCGACGCGGAGCCGAGCCCGAAGGACTCTCCGAAGCCGCTCGTCGACCAGCCCACCGCCGTCTTCAAGACGCCGCGGCGTCCGGCGGTGGACCAGCCCACCACCATGCTCAAGCTGGGCGACGTGAGGCCGGGCGCGAAGGCGGACGCGAAGCCGGTCACGGACAAGCCCGGAACGAAGTCCGACGCGAAGCCCGAGCCGAAGTCCGGCGCCGCCGCGAAGGCGGACGCGAAGCCCGACGCGAAGGCCGGGACCGAGCCGAAGCCGGACCCGAAGGCGAAGGCCGCCGCCGCGGAGAAGACCGCCGCGGAGAAGACCGCCGCGGAGAAGACCGGGGCGGAGGCGAAGTCCGAGGCCGCCGCCGATCCCGAGCGCACCAGCAGATTCGTCGCCCTCAGGTCCCTGGACGAACGGGCGCCGGCGAAGCCGAGAGCGACCCCCTCCGACGCCACCGCCGCGCTGCCCCAGGTCGGTCCCGAGCGCACCACCCAGCAGCCGCTTCCGCCGAAGCCGCCGCTGGACCTGCTGGCCGAGCTGACGAACACCCCGCCGCCTCCGCAGACCCCGGTACGGACCCTCGCGCGCCGCGTGAAGATCTGGACCCCGCTGGTCCTGCTGCTCGCGGTGATCTTCGCGATCGCGCAGGCCGTACGTCCGCTGCCGAGCGCCGCTCTCGGGCTCAGCGCCGATGACACGTACACCTTCGAGGGCGGCACCCTCGACCTGCCCTGGCCGGGTCACGGGCAGTCGGCCATAGAGGTCGAGGGCGTCGGCAGCCTCGGCACGGACGGCAAGCAGACGCCGGCCCCCATCGCGAGCGTCGCCAAGATCATGACCGCGTACGTGATCCTCCAGGAGCACCCGCTGAAGGGGAACGAGGGAGGCGAGAAGATCACCGTCGACCAGCAGGCCGAGGACGAGTCGAAACTGCCGGACGAGTCGACGGCCGCCATGTCGAAGGGGCAGCAGTTCACGGAGCGCCAGATGCTCCAGATGCTGATGATCCCGTCGGGCAACAACGCGGCGCGGCTGCTCGCCCGTTGGGACTCCGACAGCAAGTCCTTCGTCGCGAAGATGAACGCCGCCGCCAAGAAGCTCGGCATGACGAACTCGACGTACACGGACCCGAGCGGTCTGCAGAAGACGACGGTGAGCACCGCGACCGACCAGCTCAAGCTGGCCAGGGAGGTCATGCGCAACGACGTGTTCCGCGGCATCGTCGGGATGGCCAGCGCCCAGATCCCCGGCCTCGACACCAAGATCTACAACAACAACGACCTGCTGGTGAAGCAGGTCGGTGTGATCGGTCTGAAGACCGGCTCGTCGACCCCCGCCGGCGGCAACCTGGTGTGGGCCGCCACCAAGACGGTCAACGGCAAGCAGCAGACGGTCTACGGCGCGGTCCTCGGCCAGAACGCCGGGACCGGCAAGGTCTGGGACAGCCTCCAGCTCGCCCTCTCCAACAGCCAGAAGCTGATCGACAAGGTCCAGAAGAGCCTGACCTCCGCCACGGTGGTGAAGAAGGGCGACGTCGTCGGGTACGTGGACGACCAGCTCGGCGGCCGGACCCCGGTCGTCGCCACCAAGAACATGACGGCGGTCGGCTGGCCGGGTCTGAAGACGAAGCTGTCCATCGGTGCGGGCGACAAGGCGGTCCCGCACACGGGCAAGGCGGGCGATCCGGTCGGCGTACTGACGGTCGGCGACGGTTCCAGCCGCGCCGTCCAGATCCCCGTCGCGCTGCAGAAGGATCTCGCCGAGCCGGGCTTCACGTCCAAGCTGACCCGCGTGGGCTGAGTGGGCGTACCGGTGCGCGGACGAACGGACACACCGGGCGCGCTGGTCACGGCGTACGCCGCGAGCGCCCCGGAACACCACGCGAACGCGCGGTGAGCACCGCGCGAACGTGCCGCACCCCGTCGGGGTCGCCCCGTCCGGGCGCTCCCCGGCGGGGTGCGTGCTAGCGTCGCGAGATCGGGGCTGGTCGCGGGTCGCGGGTCCCGGGGCGAACGCGAGGAAACGGGACACAGGAGTGCGTTGCAGTGGCGACAGCGGAGCCGACACACGCCGACGACGCCGATCCGGGCCCCGAGGCGGGCTCGCGAATACGGCTCCCCGCATGCTCCCCCGACACCGGGACCCCGGACGGCCCGAGCGCCTCGAACGGCCCTGAGGTCCCGGACGGCGTCGGCGGAACGAGAGGCCGCGACGGATCGGGCGACGGCCCCGGATCGGACAACCGCGACGGATCGGACGACGGGCCGGCATCGAGCGGCCGGTCCGGATCGAGCGGCCGGGACCGGTCGGGCGGCGCCGACGAGGGGTCGGCGACGCGTACCGCCCGGCTGAGGGGCTTCGTGCACCGGCACCCCGTCGCCGTCGTCACCGCGCTGGCCGGGCTGCTCCACCTCGCCTGGTTCTTCTCGTTCGCGAACAGTGGCGGGGACCTCGCGGCGCAGGACGCCTGGGCCGAGTTCGTCGGACGGCACCCGGACTCCGCGTACAACCTCGCCTGGTACGGCGGCATGCACCCGGTGTCGTACAGCGTCGTGTCGCCGTATCTGATGTCCGTGCTCGGCGTCCGGACCACGATGATGATCGCGGGGACGCTCTCCGCCGGGCTGCTGACGATGATCCTGATCCGCAGCCGCGCGGTGCGTGAGCCGCTGTGGCCCGCGCTCGCCGGAGTCTTCGCCCTGCTGTGCAACGCGGCGTCGGGCCGTGTCACGTACGGCCTGGGCATGGTGTTCGCGCTCGCCGCGGCCGCCGTCGTGTTCTGCTGGCCCTACCGCTGGCGCCACAAACGCTGGGCGAAGGCCCTGTGCGCGGCGCCGCTCGCCGCGCTCGCCACCGCCGCGTCGCCGGTGGCCGGACTGTTCGTCGGCCTGGTCGCGGCAGCCCTCTTCCTCCAGAAGCGGCGCCCGGGGGCGTACGCGCTCGGGATCGCGCCGACCCTCGTCGTCGCCGCGTCGGCCTGGCTGTTCCCCTTCTCCGGGACCCAGCCGATGTCCCTGGGCTCGGCCTCGCTGCCGCTGGTCTACTCCGTGCTGGTCTTCGCGCTCGTGCCCAAGGAGTGGAAGACGGTACGGATCACGTCGGCGGTGTACGGCCTCGGCGTCCTCCTCGTCTGGCTGATCAACTCGCAGATCGGCTCCAACATCACCCGGCTGGCGATGCTGTTCGCGGGAGTGGTGCTGCTCGCCGCCCTTCCCTTCACGGTGCCGAAGACCCGCAAGTGGTACGTGACCGTCGTCGCCATCGCCGGTTTCACCGGGTGGATCGGGTTCAAGTCCGTCGACGACATCGTGCACACGACACCGGCGGCGTCCTGGGCGCGGGAGCTCGCGCCCCTGGTGAACCAGCTGCAGGTGGTCGGCGCCGAGAAGGGCCGCGTCGAGGTCGTACCGGCCCGCTCGCACCGGGAGGCGTCCGCCCTCGCGCCGTACGTGAACCTCGCCCGCGGCTGGAACCGGCAGGCGGACATGGAGCGCAACCCGCTCTTCTACGACGACACCCTCAACTCCGCGAACTACCACGACTGGCTCCAGCGCTGGGCCGTCCACTACGTGGTGCTGCCCAAGGGGGAGCCGGACGGCAACGGCGGTGAACGCGAACGGCAGCTGGTCCAGCGCGGCATGCCCTATCTCCGGCAGATCTGGGGCGACGCGAACTGGCAGCTCTTCGCGGTGACCGATCCGACGCAGCTCGCCGACCCGCCGGCCGTCGTCGACCGTGCCGAGCAGGGCGAGCTGACCATCGAGGTGAAGAAGGCCGGCCGAGTCCTCATCCGCGTTCCCTACTCACCGTGGCTGGGCCTCGTCGACGCCGACGGCAAGAGCGTGAAGCCGCCCCAGGAGACGGAGAAGTCCAAGCACCGGGCCGACGGCACCCCGAAGACGTACGACAACCTCAACGGCTGCCTGATGGAGACCCAGGAGAACGCCTCCGGCGACAAATGGACGGAGCTGCTGGCACCGGGGCCCGGAACGTATCGCCTGGCGGCGCCTTACCAGCTGCCCCGGGGCACCCCGTGCCCCGAGGAACTCCGCTGACCCCTGGGGGCTCCGCACCCAGACCCCCGTGTCGGCCTGGACGGCCTCGCCCTCAAGCGCCGGACGGGCTGGGTATGTCAGCCCGTCCGGCGCTTGAGGACGAGCCCTTCGGGCGAAGGCGGGGATCCGGGGGCGGAGCCCCCAGGTACGGGATGGGTCGGGTAGGGGCGGCGGGGGCGGACGAACACCCCCGCACCCCCCGGAGGTCACGTCACCGGAAACGCCACATCGCACACCGCGTCCTCCGGCCCCGCCGCGTCCCAGTCCGCGAAGTACACCTCACGGCAGGGCCCGTCGACCACGAGCCCCCGCTCCCGCACCCACACCTCCACCGCCTCGAACGCCGCGACGATCTGCGGATGAGCCACCTGCGCCTTGGCGATCCGCGTGTACGCCAACCGCCGCGCCGGCTCCACCCGCACGCCGACCCCCGACCCCCGCCCGCACCGCTCGGCCCAGCTCCGCGCCGCCTCCTCGTCGGCGACGGGCACACACGACTCGGCGGGTCCGTCACTCTCCATGCTGACCTCGGCGTAGTAGACGACGAAGGGCGCACCGGCGGTCCCCCCGCACTCCCGCGCCCCCTCCTCCAGCCGCCCGAGGGAGGCGGGGATCCACACCGGCAGCTCATCGGCCAGCGTGTGCCGCCGCTCCGTCAGCACCACCCGCTCCGGCACGTCCACGGTCTCGACCACGAACTTCCCGTACATCTCGGAACTCCTTCCCGACAGACGTCCACGGAGGTACTCGGCCAGCGTCCGCTGCGAGGCGAACCGCGTCTCGGCCTCGGCCCAGTAGGCGTCGAGCCGCGCGGCACCGACCGCGCCCCCGGCCTCCACCACCTCGGCGATCCGCGCGAGCGGCATGTCGAGGCGGCGCAGGAGCGCGACCGTGCGGGCGCGTTCGACCTGGTCGGCGCGGTAGTAGCGGTAGCCGCTGACCTCGTCGACGTGGGCCGGGGCGAGCAGTCCGAGGCGGTCGTACAACCGAAGTGCCTTCGGCGAGAGCCGCGCGCGGGCGGCGAAAGCGCCGATGGTGAGCAGATCCTGATGCACGGGCCCATCCTCCGTCACCGGACGAGGTCCGCCCGGTGACGAGGAACGCTGGCCCCTGCCCCAGGGGCAAGGTCAAACCTTCTACGGGCCGAAGGCCACGACCACGGCCCCGCGCCCGCCCGCAGCGGGCCCGGCCCGCGGCCGCCCCCGTCCCCGGCGTGTCCGTGCGGAGCCCCACCCGGCGCGAGGGCGGCGTACCCGGGCGCGACCTACGCGAGCGCCTTCTCCACCGCCGCCACGACCTCCACCGACTCCGGCTCGACCTGCGGCGAGAACCGCGCCACCACATCGCCGCCCGGCCCGATCAGGAACTTCTCGAAGTTCCAGCGGATGTCACCGGTGTGGCCCTCACCGTCGGCGGTGTCCACCAGCCGCTGGTACAGCTCGTGCCGCGCGTCCCCGTTCACCTCGACCTTCTCGGTCATCGGGAAGGTCACCCCGTAGGTCGCGGAGCAGAACTCGGCGATCTCCTCCGAGGTACCGGGCTCCTGCCCCATGAACTGGTTGCAGGGCACACCGAGCACGGTGAAGCCCTGGTCGGCGTACCGCTCGTGCAGCCGCTCGAGACCCGCGTACTGCGGGGTCAGCCCGCACTTGGAGGCCACGTTCACGATGAGCACGGTCTTGCCGCGGTACTGCTCCAGATCCGCGGAGCCGCCCTGCAGGGAATCCATCCGGACGTCGAACACAGAGTTGTCAGTAGTCATGGACGGATGCTAACTCCGCCCGGTACGGCCCGGTGCGCCCGCCCGCCTCAGCCGCTCTGAGCCTTCACGAGCACCTCGCCGGCGGCCGTACGGGAGTACAGGACCGACCGCCCGGCACGCCGCCGCTGGATCAGCCGGGCGTCCAGCAGCACCTTCAGATGCCGGCCGACCGAGCCCAGCCCCTGCCCGGTCAGCGCCACCAGCTGGGTCGTGCTGAGGGGAGAGCCGAGGAGGACGAGGACCCCGGCGCGCGCGGGACCGAGCAGCGCGCCCAGGCTCTCCGGCACGGCATCGGGCCCGGCGTGGGCGAGCGCCCCGGCGCACGGGTAGACCACCGCGTACCGGTGCGGCTCCTCCCACGACACCCATCCGTGGGTCTGCGGTGTGACCGGTACGAAGTACAGCTCGGCACCCGAGATCTCGCGCGGCGGGTACTCGTGCGCGTTGACCTGCAGCCGGTTGTCGCCGAGCCAGCGCATCCCGGGCCGCAGCGTGTCCAGCGCGGTCGCCCAGCCGCCCTGGCTGAGCTGCGCGCTGCGGGCGACGACGTCGGCCTCCAGGACGCGCCGACGCCGCGCCCAGTAGGGGCGTACGGTCTCGGCCCAGACGTCGGTGAGGAGATCGGCGGCCCGTTCCGGAAGGTCGTCGCGGTGCAGGGCGGCCGGGAGCGGCCCGCGCAGGGACATGGCGAGATGGGCGCGGGCGTCCGCGGCCGGCACCGCCCTGACCCGTGCGACCTCCTCCTCGAAACCGGCCTCGCCACGCGGCGCGGGTGTCAGGAAGTCCGCGATCCACTCCCGGCCCAGCCCGGAACGGATGAGCAGCGCGGTGACGGGATCCTCGGCGAGCCGGCGGCGGTACGCGGACAGATGGACGTCGAGCCAGGCCCGCTCCCCGGGGTGCGCGGCCTGGCCCGACTGCAGCACCTTCAGGCTGGCGAAGGTCTCGGCGAGCGGCGAGAGCACGAAGCGGCTGCGGGCCAGAGTGTCGGCGTTGACCTGCCACCACCCCATGACCCGCTCCCCGTCCCTTCCGTCGTACCGGCATCGAGGCACGGCCCGGCCGGAACATGTTCTCCCGGTCCCCGTGCCGGTCCGCACCTGGCCCCCAGGCGTGGTCCTGCCCAGCCGGTCGCCCCGGCATCCCTCCGGTCCCGGGATTCCTCCGGGCCCGGCATCGTCGCTGGTCCCGGGCGTCCCGGCGTCCCGTCCGCGCGGTGAGGCCGGGCCGGACGCCCGAGGGCCGCGGGACAGCGTCGTACCGACCCGCGCACCCTTGCTTTCGCCGCTCGGCGAAACAATAACGACGACCCCGTGCTCCGCCCGAGACTGCGCCCATGCGCAGCTACTCCGACCTCTTCCGCACCCCGGAGTTCACCCCGCTCTTCCTGACGTCCGCGCTCCAGGGAGCGGCCTCGACGGTGGGCGGCCTGGCCCTGGGCACCCTGGTCTACCGGGCGACGGACTCGCCCCTGCTCTCCGCCCTGAGCATGTTCGGCCCGTCCCTCGCCCAGGTCCTGGGCGCGACCACACTGCTCTCCGCCGCGGACCGGCTGCCGCCCCGCGCCACGACGACAGGCATCGCCCTCGCCTTCGCGCTCGGTACGGCGGCGGTGGCGCTGCCGGGTCTCCCGGTGGCCGCGATCTTCGGCATCCTCTTCGCACTCGGCCTCGTCGCGTCCCTGGGCGGCGGGGTCCGCTGGGGTCTGCTGAACGAGATCCTTCCCCGCGACGGCTATCTGCTGGGCCGCTCCGTCTTCAACATGATGAACGGCCTCACCCAGGTCGCCGGGTACGCGGCGGGCGGTGTCCTGGTGGCGGTCGTGTCCCCGCGTGTCGGACTCCTGACGGCGGCCGCGCTGTATCTGGCGGCGGCGGCCGGGACCCGCTTCGGCCTGACGCGCCGCGCGCCCCGTGCCTCCGGCCGTCCGTCGATCGCCCGGACCTGGCGGACGAACGCCCTCCTGTGGTCCGACGGTCCCCGCCGCACGGTCTATCTGCTCCTCTGGATCCCCAACGGCCTGGTCGTCGGCTGCGAGTCCCTCTTCGTCTCCTACGCTCCCGAGCACGCGGGCGTGCTCTTCGCCTCCGCGGCCTTCGGCATGCTCGTGGGCGACGTGACCACGGGCCGGCTCCTCGCACCGCGCGTCCGGGCACGGCTGGGCGTCCCGTTCCTGCTGCTCCTGGCGACGCCGTACCTCGTCTTCGTCCTCCGCCCGGGCATCGTGGTGTCCGCGGCCTGCGCCGCCGTCGCCTCCGTGGGCTTCGGGTCGAGCCTGATCCAGCAGGAGCGCCTGATGGCGCTGACCCCCGACGAACTCGCCGGCCACGCCCTCGGGCTGCACTCCTCCGGGATGCTGACCCTGCAGGGCGTCAGCGCGGCCCTGGCGGGCTCGATCGCCCAACTGGCCTCGCCCGGCGCGGCGATGACGGCGATGGCGGCGGCATCGGTCGCCGTCACGGCGGCGGTCACGCTGACGGCGCCGGTGCCGGGTTCCCGGGGGAGCGCCACCGGAACCGCCACCGGAACCGCCGCCGGAACCGCCGCCGGACCCGCCGCCGGACCCGCGCCCGAGCCGACGCCCGGCCGGGCGAAGCCCCGCCCTTAGCGGACGGGTCCGCGCGATCCACGTCACGTACGCGCTGCTCCGCGCACCCCGCCCCCGTGACCCCGCGTTCCTCCCGACGGCGCCCCGGACGCATCCTCTGGGCGGCGTCCCCGGGCTTCGTAGAGTTCGCCATGGAGCGGATACGGATCCGCCGGGGAGGGGAACGCGCGATGGGCGGCAGACCGGATCAGGGGCGGGCGGGCGGCGGACCGGCCGACCCCGAGCAGATGATCGCGGAGGCGCGGAAGGCGTTCTTCGTGATGTTCGGGTTCCTTGTGGTCGTCTGGACCGTGCAGTTGGCCAACTCGACCGGCCACTACGCCCTTTCACGGGACTACGGGGTGGTCTCCGGAGACCTGGGGACGCTGCCCGACATCCTCAGCGCGCCCTTCCTGCACTGGAGTTGGGCACACATCGAGAGCAACTCCGGCCCGCTGTTCGTGTTCGGGTTCCTCGCGGCGTACCGCGGTGTCGTCCGCTTCCTCGGGCTGAGCCTGCTCGTGGCGGTGACCAGCGGACTCACGGTCTGGTTCTTCGAGCGGGGCGGCGTCGACACGGTGGGGGCCAGCGGTCTGATCTTCGGGTACTTCGGCTACGTCGTGGTCCGCGGGATCTTCGACCGCCACCTGATCGACACGCTGATCGGCATCGTGATGGGGGCCTCCTTCGCCTATCTGCTGACCGTCGCCGTCCCCGGGACACCCGGGGTGAGCTGGCTCGGTCATCTCGGCGGGCTGATCGGGGGCCTGCTGGGGGCGTGGCTCTTCCGGGACCGGCGCCCGGGATCGGTGCCGGCCTCCCCGTCCGGAGGCGGGGCAGGCGGCGACGGGAGAGGCGGGGGAGCGGGCCGCCGCGCCCCGCGGACGGACGCCGGCAACCCGCGCGCGGACCTGCACAAGGAACTCGGCGACCTGGGCCTTCTCTAGGCCCGCCGGCCGACCCGTACCCCCGGTCCCCCTGCTGCCGACGCCCCGGGTCTCCCTCAGCCCCGGGCGTCCGGCTTCCAGTCCTGGACCAGAAGTCCGAGCAGGACCTCGTCCAGGAACTCGCCCATCACCCAGGCCGCGGACCGCAGCACACCCTCGCGGACGAAGCCGTTGCGCTCGGCGGAGCGCAGCATCGCGGTGTTGTCCGACAGCGTCTCGATCTGCAGCCGGTGCAGACCGCGGACGACGAACCCGTACCGGCAGAGCACGGCGACCACGTCGGTGCCGTAGCCCTTGCCGCGGCAGGACGGCAGCAGCCCCAGCCCGATGTGCGCGGACCGGTTGTGGGTGTCGATGTTCCACAGCACCGCGCTGCCGACCAGGGTGCCGCCGTCCAGCTCGACCACGGAGAACGGGACGTGCCCTTCCTCCGTGTCGTCCACGATCAGCCGCGAGTGCTTCGAACCGGGCGTGATCGGCCGCCAGGGCCGGCTGTCGGACCGCGAGTGGTTGACCACGTCGTCGTGGAGTTCGGCCTGAAGGACCGGGATGTCGTCCTCGTGCCGGGCCCTGAGCCCGACCTTGCTGCCACTAAGCATGCGAGCTTCCTATCCGACCGGCTCGGCGGCCGACAAACGAATTAGCGGGCCGAGATCCATGGCACCCGGCGGGCGTGGGGTCCCAGACCTTCCGGACCGCACACCCGAGCACCTCCGTCCATGTCTCGGCGAGCGTCGTGAACGCGGTTTCGGAGCCCTCGGTACATCCGGACCGGACCGCATTCCCCGAGATGTCCCTCCGTTCCCCCGCTGTTCCTCCGCTTCATCTGGTGGACTTGTGGCGCGTACCCGGACCCGTTCGTCGTGCCGGGTCCGCATCGAGAAACAAGTCCGTCCCAGCGGGCCCTTCCAGGACGGGTGGTCCGGCTGCCGCATACGAGGAGACAGCTGAGTGGACACCCTCTCGGTGACCCTGGTCTCGGCCTTGACCTCAGGCGCGATCTCCATGGCCGCCTGTGACGTCTACTACGCGACGCAGTCCAGCATCGGCACCGACGTCCTCCTCGCCCCCCCGAAGGACGGCTGAGGAGCTACAGGGAATTCTGCGAGCTCCTCTCGCGGCCAGACCAGCGGGTGTTGGCCGACCCCCTCATCTGGTTCCACCTCGCCGTCGCCAAGGGCGAGCGTCGCCAGAACCTGCAGCGCGCCCTGGACGCCCTCCAGGAGTTGTCCGGGTTCCTCGACGACAGCCTTGCCGGCGGCGCGTCACTGCGGGCGCGCTGGAACGCGGAGCTCTAGAGCAGACGGCCGGGGAGGACGCGTCCTCATCAGGCCGGTCACAGAGACCCGTGACTCGGAAGGGGCGCCGCCGCCTGGACAGCGCCCCTTCCGGGCGTCAGCCGACGTGCAGGGTCAGCGCGGCGGTGTGGAGCTTGCCGCCGGTCTGGAACTGCAGGAACAGTCGCCAGTCGCCTGCGGTGGGGAGTTCGGCGTGGAAGGCCAGGTCCGGGCCTCCACTGTCACCGGTGACCTTGGTGGTCGGGTGGAGATGAGCGAACTCCTGGTTGCCCTCACGGAAAGCGGTCAGGTGGGCGTAGGTCTCCAGGTAGGGCTGGAGGTCGGTGACCGGCCTGCCGTCCTTGGACACGCTGACGCTCAGGGGGTGGGCCATGCCGGCCATCGGTTCGCCCTCGACGGTGACGGTGTACCCGTCGACCTCCGCGGTGGTGGCCGGCGCGGGCAGCGGGGTCCTCGTCGCGTTCCCGGGGACGGTGACAGTACGGCTGAGAACGAAGCCCTTGCCCTTCCCCGTCCCGCTGTCGGGGGTGAAGCTCGCGAATGTGCGCCAGGAGCCGGGTGCCAGGGCGGTCAGATCGGCGGTCCAGGTGCCATCCGGGGCCATCGTGGGGTGGATGTGCTGGAAGCCGGTCAGGTCGGAGCGGATGGCGTAGAAGTGCATCCGCTTGGTCTGGTCGAGGGCGAAGCCGGTGACCGGTTTGCCCCCTGCGCCGGTGACCGTGAACCGGTAGACGGCCTGCTCGCCGGACGGCAGGGTCGTGTCCTTCGAGGTGAGGCGGTAGCCGTCCCGGGTGTCGGACAGTCCGTTTCCGTCGGACGTGTTGTCCATGCCCGGCATGTCACCCATCGAGGGTGACGCGCTCCGCGACGACGACACGGAGGGCCTGTCGCCATGGTCCATGCCGGGCATGGACGAGGAGTCGTCCGAGGACCCGCAAGCGGCCAGAGTCAGCGCGAGAGCAACTGCCGTACCGGCCACGGCGACAGCACGGCGGCGCACGGTGGAACGAGATGAAGTGAACATCGAACGGTGGTCTTTCCGGGTGGGCGCACCACACCGGTGGCGCGCGAGAGTGAGCAGGACACGGGGCCGAACCGGCCGTTGCCGAAGTTCGGCGTCGTGTCTGTCACGTCCGCGCGACGCACGCCTGAAGCAGGAGATCTCGCCCGCCGGTCGGAGGACCGCGCCGCCCCGTCCGGCTGATCGCCGCCCGAAGTCCCGCGGGCATCCAGAAAGCCGACACCGCGACAGCGGCCACCGCGAGCAGGCCCGGTGCCGGCAGAGGGATCCGCTTGGGCGCCGGCGTGGACACGCACAGCTCCCCGGACATCCCCGAAGCATCCGCATGGCGCAGGCTCAGGCCCGGCTGATGCGTGTCCGGCGCCGCATGGCGCATGGCCGCCGGGGCGAGGTCATGGCCACCGGACATCGACGAGGACGTCGCCGGCATGGACCCGTGGCAGCCGCCGGCGGCGGTGGCCGGAGCGCCATGCATGAGGAACAGCCCGAACAGGACCGCGCACACCGCGAGCAGCCGGGTCACTCCCCGGTCGCCCGCCTGTCCGCCGCCCACAGTCGCTCCCCTTCCTTCCTCGCCGTCCGCGTACCGCCCCACCGGACCATACCCGGGCAGGGTATCCCTGACCCGCGTCCCTCGCATCCGGAGTCACACACGGACGGTCCGCTCGCATCACCCGTCACCCACCACCCACCACGCGCATCAGCTAGGGAAACCGTGATCACCTGGGCGGTTCGATCACTGGTCAAGGTGAAAGGCCGTGGCGCGGCTTCGTCGGGCGCGGTCGCTTTCATCATGGTCCCCCGCTGTTCTCCGATCGAGCTGGTGCGCTTCTCAGGTCCCCTTGGAACATCACCGACATGTTAACGCTTGCATTAACATGGCGGCCGTGGCTCAATGGGAAGTGGTCCTTGTCGGGGAGGTCGCGGCGTGGTTCGAGGCGCTGGCCGAAGCGGACTGGGACAGCGCTGAACAGGTAGAAGACGCTATCGACATGCTGACGGTCACGGGTCCTACGCTCGGCCGTCCCCTGGTCGATCGAATCAAGGGTGCCGAGAATCATCACCTGAAGGAGCTGAGGCCGGGATCGTCCGGGAGCAGCGAGATCCGCATCCTCTTCGCCTTCGACCCGGTGCGCCGGGCGGTATTGCTGGTGGCCGGCGACAAGGCTGGGAACTGGCAGCGCTGGTACGACATCAACATTCCGCTCGCTGAGGAGCGGTACCGGACGCATCTGGCCGATCTTGAAACAAGGGAGTACGAATGAGTGCCGTGAGCTGGGAGGAGACCAAGCGCAAGGCGCGCGAGCGGCGTGCGGCCACTGGGCTGCCGGTGCGGTCGGACCAGGAGAAGCAAGCGGCAATGGACCGGCTGACCGCTGAAGTGCGTGCTCACAAGCTCGCAGAGGTCAGGCGTGAACAGGCGCTGACTCAGCGCCAAGTGGCCGCGTCGATGGGGGTCTCGGCACCTCGGGTCTCCGCGATCGAGCATGGTGAGCTGGATCGCGCGGAGGTCGCGACTCTCCGGGCCTACGTGGAAGCGCTCGGCGGTCGGCTGCGTGTGGTCGCGGACTTCGGGGACGCCGAATACACCGTCGCCTGAGACGCTTGCCGCCGGCGGCCGTGGAGTTGGGTCCAGCGGAGGCCGACGCTCTCGATGAACAGGAAGGCTCGGGTCTGTGACCTGGCCCATTGCTCGTGACCCAGGTGTGGGAGCCCGGCGCGGTGTTGTCCGCCGCACGTAACCTCACCGGGCCCACCCGTCGACGCGCAACCAGATTGTCCTGCCGTCACGTCAGTCACGACTGATCCCCGCGCGGCCGTGGCCTCTGGCCGTCCTGTCGGTGCAACGTCCTGCTAGGCCGGATCGACGAGGCTGCCTGACCGAAAGTACGAGGCGTACGTCCGGCGCCACCTTGTGCCAGAAGTGAATGCCGAAGGCCCCGGACCACGATCGGTCCGAGGCCTTTCCCCATGTGCCCCCGGCAGGATTCGAACCTGCGACACCCGCTTTAGGAGAGCGGTGCTCTATCCCCTGAGCTACGAAGGCGGGGATCTGTCGGAAAACGTGTCTGAAAAGTCTACCGAGATCGGCGGACCGCTCAGGCCTGCTTGGCGACAGGTCGTGGTGGCAGCCGTGAGGGCGTAGCCACCGCGGTCAGTGTAGCGGGTGGTGTCTGATCCGAGGGAGGAGAGACGTGCGCACCGGCTCAGACGACGAGCGCGTGGGTGGATCTTGGGTCGGGCGACGGAGTTGCTCAGCCAGGCGCAGCCGATGGGGGCCAGCAGCGCGACCTCTGGCCCGTCGGCAGGGACTCTCTCGCGGGCGCAGCTCCGGTCGAAGCGGGAGCGCGGGACCTCGCTGTCCTGGCGGAAGTCCTTGAGCCGGCGGCCGGCACGGGTGTCCGCCGGTATCCGCCTCAGGCGCTCGGTGCGGTTGAAGCGCTCCCGCTCGGTCGAGAGGGCGGGTGCGAGCACTTCGATCGTCTACCGGGTCGGCACGGGAGCAGCCTCGGCCGGACCGTCGGGGAAGAGCGCGGGATGATCGCTGTTCCCGTCGCGGTTCGTCCCGGTCAGGGACGAGCTCAGGCCATCTCGGTCTCCCCCGGCGCAACGGGTGATGTCACGGCGACACGCACGGTGCCGGTGTGCGACGGGGCGACCTGGGCCACGCTCTGGTCCTCGGCGTTGCGGGCGACGATCGCGGGCTCGCCGGTGCCCTCGAAATGCGTCCGTGCACGCGCCATCGCCTGGAACGTCTCCTCTCCCGTAAGAGGCTGGGTCGACCAGGCGTGGTGGATGTAGCGTCCCTCGGAGTCTTGGTGGATGCCGATTCCCTCACCGGTCCGGGGTGCGGCGTGCGGAGCTCGGAGAGCTTCGTAGATCCGGCTGGAATGGTCGAGGGCCCGGTGCTCGGCGCGCTCGTCGACCTGTGTGCGCCGGAGGGGGAGGGCTGCGGACTCGGCTGTGGATCCGCCGGCGCGGGCGAAACAGGGGGAGGTCACGGAGATGGCTGCGAGGCCCTCGCCCTTGGCACGGTCCACGACGCCGGTGAGGGCGGTCATCCAGAAGTCATCCGGTTCGGTCCGCATGCTCACCGAGGGAAAGGCTTCGGACCAGTCGGCGTCCGATGACTGGAACTTGTAGCCCAGTTTCACCCAGGCGTCCCGAGCGTGCCGCACGAGGGCCTTGGCCTTGCTGCCCGGGACCCCGGTCAGCTGATAGGTGAGTCGGTATTGGACGCGGTCCTCCGCGCCGCCGTCGTCCCGGGCAACGCATGCGCCCAAGGGGCGGAGCCCGGTTCGTTTGAGGGCCGGCTCGGGCGACATGCCGTCCACCGCCTCGTGAACGATCTCCTCGGCCCGCTCGGCTGCTTGCTTCTCATTCATGGTGACCTGCTTGGATTTGGATGCGCCGTTCCCGTTTCCATCCTGTTGAGTCCCGCAGGCCGTGAGTGCGGCTGTCAAACACAACAGTGCAATGGCTGACATCATTCGGTTCGGTTTCACGTGGTTCCTCCAGTCGCGATCTTCGCCATGTCAGCCAGGGAATCCCCTTCCCAATACTGAGAATGAGCGGGCATGAGGCCGTCCGTGAGAGGAAACTTCCCGTCGGCGACGCCGAAAGTCCGGCCGCCGAACTCATCGGACGTCGGGTCGTTCCCGTACATGACCGAGTGGTCGTCGAAGAGGCGCCGGTAGGCCATGGGGTTCAACGGTGCCCACTGCCCTGCCGGTGGCGGGGCCATGTTGACCAGATCGTTCTTCGCTGTCGCCGCCCAGACGTGGTCCGCGGGAATGTTCAGGTCCTTCGCGTGGCTGACCCCCACGCCCGGGCTCCCGACCAGGATCGCGTTGTCCACCGGCAGGTCCGGGTGATCGCGCATCGTCTCGCCGGCCACGAGGGTGCCGTAGCTGTGACCCAGAACCGTTGAGTTGACGTGTCCACCGTGAGCGGTGTCGATTCCGTTCAGGAAGCCGCTCAACGGCCCACGGGCGTGGTCGGCCCACGTGGCGTCGGTCGCGTCGCCCAGGAGGCTCTGCGGTGCGTCGTAACCGAGCCACATGACCGACGCCGTGGAATGCGTGGGGTCCGTGGTGGTCGCTTGGTCCTGCAGCAGTTCGGCTCTCGAAATATCACCGTCAATGCTGCTCAGTTTGCTCCCGGTTCCCGGAACATAAGTCACCACGTTGTCGGCGGTATCGGGATTTCCCACGGACATGACGACATGCCCGAGTTTCTTGTCGTCGAACCAGAGAAGATATGGACGTGTGCTCTCATCCAGGTAGTTGTCGAAGCGGGACTGGATCGCGTTCATACCGTCGAGAGGTTTCTGGAGTTCCCGGCCGGAGACCGTGAGATCGTCGTCGGCCTTCAGCGTCCGAAGCTTCGGCGCCCACTTCTCGTCGGCCTCCGTGGCCTCCTTGAGGGCATCCGCGATCTGGTCGGCGTACTCCTGCGCACGGCGGTGGTGCGGGTTGGGGTCGAAGCCGGCCGCTTGGCGGCCGACCGCCGAAGCCGTCGAGTCGGTCAGACCGGTCACCGTGCCACCCCCCAGGAAGTTTGCCGTCAACTTCCTGACCGCCGGACGGATAGCTGATCGAACCGTCGGAGTGCACGGTGATCTTCTCCGCCCGCGCGTTGCCGACCGCCGCGTCCAGCTTCTTCTTCGCCGCCTCCAGGTCGTACGCGAACCCGTCGAGTGCCGCACCGACCAGACCGCATTCCGCCTGGGTGTAATGGAAGTTCCGCGCCAGCTCGCGCAGTTGCTTCAGGGCCGCAGTCGCAGCCTCGCCCTGGTTGGCGTTGCGCATGGCAACAGTGATCTGTTGCTCGATACGTTCCTCGGCCGCACTGGCCATGTCGCGCATCCTGCGGTATCCGTCCGCCGAGTCCGAGAACTCCGACGGCTTCAGGGCCCTGAGGGTCGCGAAGTCCATGACTTCTCGTCACCGGCCCCCGGTCTGGCCGCCGACGGCGGGTGTGTCCGCGTACTGGACCTTCAGCTCGGCGATTTCGGCCTCGATCGCCTCATCAGTCCTCATCTGGTCGTTGCCCACCTTCTCGAACAACCCCGCCAGCGCGTCGCAGCGCGCGCTCACACCCTTGACGCAGCGCTCCCAGGAGTCGTGGACGTCCCGTTGCGCGGCGGCACTCAGACATCCGGAATCCTCGACCGGAACGTCGCACATGTTCGCAGCAGTCACATCGCCACGACCGATACGCACGGTAGCGGTCCTTCGCCGTGCGTCCCATCCGCTCCCACGACCAGGTCGGCTGAGTATCCGTACTCATGCAGCGTGAGGTTCCTGTGGCGCGCTGCTGTCAGTGAGTCGTGGGGATCAGGTCCGCTTTCCTCGGCTGGGCGGCCCGCCGTTGGCTGATTCGCTGGGACGGCGCACGAACGGCTAGTGGGAATAGAGCAGTTGATCCGCGGGAGTCGGAGATGCCGACAGTGATGCGAGGAGCCGCCGACGCTTCCGGGCGACGGCGAGGGCCGTGATCGCTCCTCCGAGGAGTACGGCGACGCCGATGCCCGGCCCGAGTCGGAGGGCGCCGTCGCCGCCACCGCGGCCGGACGTCGAGGCCGCCCCGGCCCACCGTCCCCTCACCCCCCTCACCCCCGCGGAACCCGCCGGAACCGCCCCGCGACCCGCAGGTCCGCCTCGATGGCCGTCGCCGTGGTCAGCAGTTCCGGCAGGAGTTCGTCGACGCATTGCGCGGAGGTGCGACGGCTGCTGTGCATCGCGACATTGACGGCGGCCACCACGCGCCCGCCGCGCCCCCGCACCGGGACGGCGATCGAGCGCAGCCCCTGCTCCAGCTCCTCGTCGACGAGGGCGTACCCCTCGACCCGTACGCGGTCCAGGACCGCTCTCAACCGGTCCGGGTCCGTGATCGTGTGCGGGGTCAGCGGACGCAGTTCGGGGAGCGGGGGCCCGGGCAGGTCCGCCAGCATCACCCGGCCCAGCGAGGTCGCGTACGCGGGCAGGCGGGTGCCGACCGTGATGTGGACGCTCAGGATGCGGCTGGTGGTGAGGCGGGCCGTGTACTGGATCTCTTCGCCGGTCAGCACGGCCAGTGACACCGACTCGTGCAGACGCTGCGAGAGCCCGGTGAGATGCGGGGTCGCGATCTCGGCGAGCGAGGTGCGGGAGAGGGGCGGGAAGCCGAGGCCCAGCACACGCGGGGTGAGCCGGAAGACGTGCTCGTGCGCGGTGACGTAGCCGAGGTGTTCCAGGGTGATCAGCGCGCGTCGGGCCGTCGCGCGGGCCAGTCCGGTGGCCCGCGCGACCTCGCTGAGGGTCAGCGCGGAGCGGCCCTCGCCGAAGGCGGTGATCACCGTGAGGCCGCGGGCCAGCGATTCGACGAACTCCCGGCCCAGTTCCTGCTTGGATTCCCCGGTCCAGACGGCGAGGCCGGAAGGGGCGGCCGGCGCGGCGGACGCCCCTTCCGGGGTCTCGCGCAGTTCCCGCTCCATCGCGGCGACGGCCGCCCGCAGCCTCGGCAGCAGGGTGTCGCGCAGATCGGCGGCGGTGTGCCGGCTGGTGTGGCTCACCACGCTCACCACGCACGCGATCCGTCCCGCCTCCCGTACGGGCATGGCGAGGGCGACCAGTCCCGGTTCGATCAGCTGGTCGTCCAGCGCCCAGCCGTCCTCCCGCGCCTCGGCCGTACGCCGCTCGAAGTCGTCGCCGAGCGCGGGGGGCGACGGGTCCGCGTCGGGGGAGGCGGGGCCCCGCACGTCCGTCTCGATCGGACGGCTGCGCGCCGGGACGGCAGGGAAGCCGCGGTCCTCGGGGTCCGCCGCGCGGCGCTCCCGCCACCGTGCCCATTCCGGCTCGCCCCATTCGGTGGCGAACAGCGGGCCCGGCGCGGTGCGTTCGGCGGGCAGCAGGTCGCCGATGCGGAAGCTCAGCGACATGGCGCGGCGCCGGGTCGCCTGGTGGATGAAGCGGACGCCGTCCTGGTCGCCGACCGCGAGGGAGACCGACTCGTCGAGCTCGTCGGCCAGGGCGTCGGCGTGCGCGTCGAGGAGCCGGGGCAGGCGCAGCGCGGCCAGGTAGGCGTTGCCGAGCTCCATCAGACGGGGAGCCAGTACGGCGTCCCGGCCGTCGAGGCGTACGTACCCCCTGCGCGCCAGGGTGGCCGTGATGCGGTCGACGGTGGACCGCGCGAGCCCCGTGGACCGCTCCAGGCCGCTGAGGCTCGACACCCCGTCGGCCTCGGTCAGCCGCCGCAGCACCGCGATACCCCGGATCAACGGGGTGACGGCCTCGGCGGGCACGGTGGCCTCAGTGGCCTCAGTGGCCTCGGTGGGCACGGCGGAGAGGGTCGCTCCCTCGTCGCCGTCGAGGCCCCTGCCTGCCGCGCCTCGCGCCGGTCCGGCCCGCCCGTTCCGGGTCGGCTCGCCCCGGGCCCGCTCGTGCCCGGCCCCGCTGCCCGCGTCCGCCCCGACGTTCGATGGCATGTGCTCTCCGTTGCGGCTCTCGGGAGAGGCCCGGCGCGACCGGTCCCCGGGACCCGCTGCGGTTCTCGGGGAAGGTTCGCTCATTGCGGCCCTCGGCAGGATTCGGAACAGGGTTCGCTGTGGGAACGGGATTCGGCTCGGGACGGATTCGGTGCGGAACGGGGTCGACGGGGATCGGAGGAACGGAACTCGACCGGGACCGGAAGGGATCTGCGGAAGGTCGGCGCGGTATCGGCGGGGGATCGGCGGGGGATCGGACGGGGATCGAAGGCGACCGGCGGAGACCGGCGGAGACCGGCGGAGACCGGCGGGGCTCTCCGGACGCGGGGGACCCGGAAGAGACACGGTAGTGCGTGACCGGTCGACTCAGCAGGTCGGCGGCCTCCGTGCCCGGTCCGGCCGGACGCTCCCGGACACCGGCCGGACGTGGGTGGAAGGCCGGCCGGACGTCGACGGGAGGCCCGCGCCCGCCCTCGACGCGCGCCCGGCACGGGCACTGGCGCCGGCGCGGATACGAGAACCCGGCACCCCCGCGCACGCCCCCGCGGCGGCCTCAGCTCCGTGTCACGGACACCTGGTAGTCCCCGGCGGAGTCCGTCCCCGTGACCGCCACCGTGACGCCGGTCCTCGGGTCCTTGAAGGACTCGCCGGGGGTGAAGGTCGCGTCGGAGAGTTCCGCGTGGACGTTGGGGCTGCGGGTGCAGCCGCCGCTGTTCTCGTGGGAGTCGTAGACGGTGATGGGGCCGCTCCCGGTGTCGACGCCCGCGTCGACCTTGTAGACGAGGATGCCGGGGCGGCAGACCGCGGTGTCGTTGCCCCCGCCGGTGCGCAGTTCGAGGGCGAAGCCCGTCCGGGCGCCGGTGGGGACGAAGACGAGCTTGGCGCCGCCCGGCCGGGACAGCGGGGTGAGCGTGTACCGCGTGGTCCCGGGCCGTGCGGCGCAGCCGACCTGCGTGTCGTCGAGCCAGCCCAGTTTCCATTTGTGCCAGCCGAGCAGATCGTTGTCGGCGCCCCAGTCCTCGCTCATGATGTCCCAGTGGCCGACCGAGCCGCCGCCGTCCTGGGTGTAGAGGTCGGGCAGGCCGAAGGTGTGCCCGTTCTCGTGGGGGAGCACCCGGTAACCGGTGTCGGCGTAGGAGCCGGAGCCGTCGTCCTGGCGGCTGTAGACGAAGGACGCGTTGGAGACGGCGACGCCGTCGGCGACCGGGGCCTCGGCGTTGCCGGCGAAGGTGACGGACAGGACGGTGTCCAGGGCGGAGGGCCCGGCGTTCGGCGTCACCAGCACGTTCAGAAGGTCGTACGCGTGGAAGTCCACCTCGGGGTCGGCCGCCGCCACGATGTCCTGGACCAGGCCGCGGTACCCGGGATCGAAGGGGGCGCCGCGTTCTATGCCGTACGCGCTGAAGGGCTTCGGCATGCGCAGCCAGTGGCGTATCGGGGTCTCGGGGCGGTAGTCGAGGCGGCCGTAGGAGCTGGTGCGGAACCAGTCCTGGGTCTGCGGGAAGAACTCGCCCAGCCGGTCGAGCGCGCTGCCCTGACCGGGCGCGTCGGAGAAGTCGACCATCAGGGTGAGGGCCCGGACCGTGCCGGTGGAGCGGGCGTAGCCGGGCAGGGTGGGTATCCCTTCCCCCATCTGTACGCCCTTCGAGCCGCTGATCATGCAGGGACCGAGTGCTGTCGAGCGGCCCGCCGTGGAGCCCGCCGCCGTGGAGCCCGCCGTGAGGTGCCCGGTGCCGGCGGAGGTGCTGACCGCCAGCGTCAGAAGGGTCACCGTGGCCAGGGCGGCCACGCGGCGCCGGCGTATCCGGTGGCAGGTCGGCTCCATGCAGGGGTCCTTCGCTCACGGCAGCCGCCCGTTCACCGACTGCGCCCTGTGCGATCACCCTGTGTCTGCGGATGCGCGGGCGCTCGCTGGAGGAGCCCGATCGTGGGTTTCTCGGCGAAGGAGGTGTGACGCGGGTCACAGGAAATGGGGGGAGGTCGGGGAAATAACCGGGGATGGTTTCCCCGTTTGGCATAGGTGTCCGAGTGAAACGGGGAGCGAATCCCCGGATCGCACCCAGATTCCCTACCTGCTTCCGAGGAGGACGCCGTGGAGACCGCCACCCCCGTGAAGCGTCGGATGCCCCGGCCCCGGGCCGATGCGCTGCGCAACCGGGAGCGGATCGTCGCCGCCGCACGCGAGATGTTCGTCGAGTTCGGCTCCGAGGTGCCGTTCGACGAGATCGCCCGCCGTGCCGGTGTCGGCAACGCCACGGTGTACCGCAACTTCCCCGACCGCGACGCGCTCGCGCGAGAGGTCGTCTGCTCGGTCATGGACCGCACGTCGGAGTGGATCGAGGCGGCACTCGCCGAGGGCGGCGACGCCTTCGACGCGCTGAGCCGCTTCGTGCACTTCGCGGCGGACGAGCGGATCGGCGCCCTGTGCCCCATGCTCTCCACGGCCTTCGGTCACAACCACCCGGATCTGTACGCGGCGCGGGAGCGGACCGTGCACCTGATCGAAGCGCTGATGAAGCGTGCCCGGGAGGCCGGCCAACTGCGCTCCGACGTGGAGTCCGGTGACCTGATGGTCGCCGTCAGCCAGCTCACCCGGCCGCTGCCCGGCACCGCGTGCCAGGGCATCGACCGGTTCGTACACCGTCATCTGCAGCTGTTCCTGGACGGTCTGCGGGCACCGGCCCGCTCCGAACTGCCCGGAGTGGCGGCCACCATGGAGGGCCTGAGAACAGCCTGACCGATCCCGAGCGACGAGTGCGGGGCGCGACACCGGTCGACAGTCCGGCCGCCCGGCCGTCCGACCGCCGGCCCGTGACCCGCGGCCCCCAGTCCATAGCCCGTAGTCCGTGATCCATGACCTCCCGTTCATGAGCCCGTAGTCCCAGGCGCGTAGTTCATGACGCACAGTCCGGCAGCCCGTGATCCGGGTTCCGGACGTCCCCGAAGCCTTCGGCCGTCGACGAGGACGAGCCGTCTCTTTCCCTCACCTTTTTTCACTGCGAAGTACCGGAGTGGGTATCCCCATGTCTTCATCAGCAACACCGACAGCGGCGGCGGCAGCGGCCGACGCGCATTCCAACCGCTGGAAGGCCCTCGCCTTCATCGCGCTCGCCCAGCTGATGGTCGTCCTCGACGCGACCATCGTGAACATCGCGCTGCCCTCCGCCCAGCGTGACCTGGGAATATCGGACGGCAACCGGCAGTGGGTCATCACGGCCTACGCCCTCGCCTTCGGCGGCCTGCTCCTCTTCGGCGGCCGCATCGCCGACCTGTGGGGCCGCAAGCGCACCTTCGTCACCGGCCTGATCGGCTTCGCCGGCGCCTCCGCGCTCGGCGGTGCCGCACAGGGCGAGGCCCTGCTGCTCGGCGCCCGTGCCCTGCAGGGCGCGTTCGGCGCGCTGCTCGCGCCCGCCGCGCTCTCCCTGCTCGCCGTGATGTTCACGGACGCCAAGGAGCGCGCCAAGGCCTTCGGCATCTACGGTGCGATCGCCGGTGGTGGCGGTGCCGTGGGTCTGATCCTGGGCGGATTCCTCACCGAGTACCTGAACTGGCGCTGGACGTTCTTCGTGAACATCCCGTTCGCGATCATCGCCGCGCTCGGCGCCTACTTCGTCATCCGTGAGCCGGCCGGCGGCCGCAACCGTTCGGCGCTCGACATCCCGGGCGTGGTCCTGTCCACCCTCGGCCTGGTCTCCCTCGTCTACGGCTTCACCCGCGCCGAGTCGGCCGGCTGGAGCGACTCCAGCACGATCGGCCTGTTCGTCGCCGCGGTGGTCCTGCTCGCCTCCTTCGTCCTCGTCGAGTCCAAGGTCAAGGCCCCGCTGCTGCCCCTGCGCGTGGTCATCGACCGCAACCGCGGCGGTGTCTACCTCTCCCTCGGCCTCGCGATCATCGCGATGTTCGGCCTGTTCCTCTTCCTGACCTACTACCTGCAGATCGTGAAGGGCTACTCGCCGGTGAAGACCGGCTTCGCCTTCCTGCCGATGATCGCGGGCATGATCACGGGCTCCACGCAGATCGGCGCCCGCCTGATGACCCGGGTCCCGCCCCGGCTGCTGATGGCCCCCGGCTTCCTGACCGCCGCGATCGGCATGCTGCTGCTGACCCAGATGGAGATCGGTTCCTCGTACGCGGGTCTGCTGCTCCCGGCCCAGCTGCTGCTCGGCCTCGGCATGGGTACGGCGTTCATGCCGGCCATGTCCCTGGCCACGTACGGTGTCCAGCCGCAGGACGCCGGTGTCGCCTCCGCGATGGTCAACACCTCGCAGCAGGTCGGCGGCGCGATCGGTACGGCGCTGCTGAACACGATCGCCGCCTCGGCGACCACCTCGTACATCGCCGACCACATCGGTGGTGCCACCTCCAAGCCGCAGCAGCAGCTGGTCCAGCTGCAGGGTCTGGTGGACGGGTACACCAACGCGATCTGGTTCGCCGTCGGCATCCTGGTGGTCGCCGCCACGATCGCCGTGACCCTCGTCAACACCGGCCGCCCGGACATGTCGTCGACCGTCGGCTCCGGTGAGGGCAGCGAGGACGAGATCAAGGTGCCGGTGATCGCCCACTGATCACCCGTCCCCCGGGTACTTCGCGTACGGGCGCGGGGTGGGGACGCCTCGCCCGTACGAATCCCAGGGTCCGCCCCGGTTCCGACCTCGTCGGAGCCGGGGCGGACCCGCGTCCGCGTCCGGTCCGCGCGCGTCCGGCGGGGCGTCGCCGCGGTGGCTACCGCAGCCAGGGCAGGTCCGCGCCCGCGTCCTTCGGCTGGAGTCCCTCGGCGATGACGCGCATGGCGTCGCCGAGGGCCTGGTGCTGTTCGGGGGTGAGCCGGTCGAAGAAGGCCTGGCGTACGGCGCTGACATGGCCCGGGGCGGCCTTGCGCAGCATCTCCCGGCCGTCGTCGGTGAGCACCGCGAACTGGCCGCGCTTGTCGGAGGGACAGTCCTCCCGGCGCACCCAGCCGTTCTTCTCCAGACGGGCGATCGCGTGCGAGAGCCGGGAGCGGGTGATCTTGGCGCTCATGGCCAGCTCGGTCATCCTCAGGCGCCGGCGCGGCGCCTCCTCCAGCTGGACGAGCAGACCGTAGTAGACGTGCGGCATTCCCGCGTCGCGCTGCAGCTGCCGGTCGAGATGGTCCTCGAGGAGGGTCGCGGCGTGCATGTAGGCACGCCAGGTGCGCTGTTCCTCGTCGGTGAGCCAGCGCGGCTCTTCGGCCGGTGCGGATGCCGTGTTCATGTACTCCACTGTACGAGCCTCTTCTTGAATATTGAACAAGTCAGGGGTAGAGTCCGGGATAAAAGCTTGAGAGTTCAAACAACTGGCTGATCGGTCCTACGACGAATCCCCCGGAGGGAGTAGCCGCCATGTCTGTCGCCCCGTCTGACGTCACCGAGGAGCGCGCCCCGCAGGAGCGCATGCCCGCTCTCTATCTCAGTCATGGCGCCCCGCCGCTGGCCGACGACCCGGTGTGGCCCGGCCAGCTGGCCGCCTGGTCCGCCGAACTGCCCCGCCCCAAGGCGATCCTGATGGTCTCCGCCCACTGGGAGGAGGCGCCGCTGGCGCTCGGCGCGGTGGAGACCGTACCGCTCGTGTACGACTTCTGGGGCTTCCCCGAGCACTACTACCGCGTGCGCTACGCGGCCCCCGGTGCTCCCCGGCTCGCCGAGTCCGTCCGCAAGCTGCTGCGCGCACCCGGTGTCCCCGTCCAGGACATCCCGGACCGGGGCCTCGACCACGGCGCCTACGTGCCCCTGGTCGAGATGTTCCCGGAGGCCGACATCCCCGTCCTGCAGATCTCGATGCCGACCCTCGATCCGGTGAAGCTGATGGACATCGGCCGCAGACTCGCCCCTCTTCGTGACGAGGGCGTCCTGATCGTCGGCTCCGGATTCTTCACCCACAACCTGGCGGCGCTGCGGCAGGGCGGCGTCCCGTCCTGGTCGGCGGAGTTCGACGACTGGGGCCACCGGGCGCTGGACGCCCACGACTGGGACGCGCTGCTCGACTTCACCCGCAAGTCGCCGGCCGGGCAGCTGGCCCACCCCCGGACCGAGCACTTCGCCCCGCTGTTCGTGACGATGGGCGCGGCCGACGCCACGGGGGAGCTCGACGGTCAGAAGTCCGTGATCGACGGCTTCTGGATGGGGCTGGCGAAACGGTCGGTCCAGTTCGGCTGAGTCCGCCTCGGGCCCGGCGGCCCGGCCCGGGGGCGGGACCCGGTCGTCCTCGGACGGTTCAGAGGTCCTTCTCGTACCAGGCGACGTCCCAGTAGCGGCCGAACTTCCGGCCCACCTCCCGGTACGTGCCGACGTGCCGGAACCCGAAGCGTTCGTGCAGCCGCACGGACGCCTCGTTGGGCTGGGCGACGCCCGCGTACGCGCGATGCAGGTCCTCACCGGCGAGCGCCCTGAAGAGCGCCTCGTAGAGGAGCGTGCCGACGCCGCGGCCCCCGGCGCCGGGGGCGAGGTAGACGGAGACCTCCACCGAGGTCGCGTAGGCGGGCTTCGGGCGGAAGCCGCTGGACGTGGCGTATCCCAGAATCCGACCGGCCGGCCCCGCGCCCGCCGGTCCCGCGCCCCCCGGCCCTGGGGCCGTGTCCGTGGCAACCATCAGGCGGTGTGGGCCGTCTTGCAGGTGGGAGAGCAGCCACGGACGGCGCTCCTCCGGTGTGAGGACCACGGTGTCGAACGTGCAGGGCGTCTCCCGTACGTAGTGGTTGTAGATCTCGGTGAGAGAGTCGAGATCGCCCTCGGTTCCGGCTCTGACCTGCACATCTGTACGTTCTGGCATCGTCTGACCCCCTGCTGTGGCGGCATAGGGTACTGCATGGTCAGAAAAATAGGGGATCGGGTTGGGAATTCTGTCCGGATTCCAGTCGTTGTTTCCTTCGGATGCCGGGCACTCGGATGAGTGGCCGATCCGCCACCAGGACCCGCAAGCCAACCATCGCAAGGGAGCACGCATGGCAACCCGTGCCGTCGCCCGTCGTCAGTCCGCCACCGGCGAGACCGGCGACGCGGCCCGCAGTGTTCGCGCCGGAGGCGGCGAAATCGCCGACCGCGACCTGGTCGGCATGTACCTCGACGAGATCGCGCGCACACCCCTGCTCGACGCCGCCAAGGAAGTCGAGCTGTCCCAGACCATCGAGGCGGGTGTGTTCGCGCGGCAGATCATCGACGGCGAGGTGGATGCCCCCAAGGCGGACGCGACCCGTGAGGAACTAGAGGCGCTCATCGCCGAGGGCGAGCGGGCCAAGGACGTCTTCATCCGCTCCAACCTGCGGCTGGTCGTCGCGGTGGCGCGCCGCTACCCGCGCAGCGGCCTCCCGCTGCTGGACCTGATCCAGGAGGGCAACGCGGGCCTGGTGCGCGCCGTCGAGAAGTTCGACTACCGCAAGGGCTTCAAGTTCTCGACCTACGCGACGTGGTGGATCCGTCAGGCCATCACCCGGTCCATAGCCGACCAGTCGCGCACGATCCGGCTGCCCGTGCACCTCGTCGAGGAGCTGGGCCGGATCCGGCGTGTGCAGCGCGAGTTCAACCGGAAGAACGGACGCGAGCCCGATCACACGGAGATCGCCGCCGAGCTGGACTCGACCCCGGAGCGCGTCGGTGACGTCCTGGACTGGGCCCGCGACCCGGTCTCGCTGAACATGGCGGTCGACGACGACGGCGACACCCAGTTCGGCGACCTCCTGGAGGACACCTCCGCCGTGTCGCCCGAGCAGTCGGTGCTGACGCTGCTGCGCAGCGAGGAGCTGGACGACCTGATCGGCCGCCTCGACCAGCGCACGGCCTCGATCATCAAGATGCGGTACGGCATCGAGGACGGCCGCGAGCGCACGCTCACCGAGGTCGGCAAGGAGCACGGTCTCACCCGTGAGCGCATCCGCCAGATCGAGAAGCACGCGCTGCTGGAGCTGAAGAAACTGGCCCGTGACACGGGCTTCGACGCGGCGGCCTGACGAGGCCGGCGGGACGCGGGTGCCGTGACGGCGGTCACGTGACGAGAGCGACGTAATGAGGAGGCGCGGTTCGCGCGGTTCGTGCGGTTCATACCGGTCCGTTCCGCGTATGGTTCGTAGGGATCGAAGCACCCGCCCGGCAGGTCCGGGCGGTGCCACCGGTCCGTATCCGCTCGAGGGCGGCCACAGCCGGCCGCACATGGCCGTGTAACGCCGCTTCAACACGCTGGGCCCGGGGCACAAGACCTCAGGGCCCAGGGTTCAGGGTCCCGGGCGCAGCCCCAGACCCCCCAGAACCGAGTCCCGACGCACTCCCCCCCCGCGCCGGGACTCTTCCAGAGCCGAGCTTCGGCGCCTTCCCCCCCCTGGCGCCGGGGCTCGGCTCCTTTTTGTCCTCGTGTCCGTCCTCGTGCCTGCCCTGTGTTCGTCATGACCGTCCTCGTCGCTGTCCTCGTGCGGGGGAGGCCGACGGGTTCCGGGCAGGCCGACGGGCCACCCCGTACCTGAACCCCGGGGTGACCCGGATGGCAGAGTCTGCCACAAAGGCATAACCTGCCGACCGTGACCGGTACCGAACGCACGGCCTCCGCCGCCCGTGCCTCTGCCGCCCACGCCGGGAACTCCCTCCACGAGGGTGCCGGTGCCGTCGCCGGTCTCTCGCTGACGGAGCGGCGGAAGGCCGCCACCCGGATGGAGATCGCCCGCGCCGCGGCGGAACTCTTCATGAGGCACGGACTGCGGGCCACCCGCGCCGAGGACGTCGCCCGCGCCGCCGGGGTGGCGCCGCGCACCTTCTACCGCTACTTCGCCTCCAAGGAGGAGGCCCTCGGCCCGCTGTTCTCCGCGGGCGCCGAGAAGTGGGCCGAGGCGGTACGCGACGCCCCGGCCGGCCTGTCCGTCCCCGACGCGCTGCGCCACGCGGTCGTCCGGACCCTCACCCCCGGGGTCGGGGTGCGGCCTGAGTCCATGGAGTGGGTCCGCTCCCTGCTCCGCCTGGCCGAGGGGAGCCCCGCCCTGCGCAGAGTGTGGGGCGAGGCGTGCCAGGGGGCGGAGCGCACGCTGGTGGAGGTCCTGGCGGCGCGGCTCTCCGCGACACGGGACGCCGTGGAGGCCGGAGCGCGCGGCGGCGCGGTGCCGGCGGACGGGGAGGCGTCCGCAGGCGCGGTGTCCGGCGATGCGGCCTCCGGTGGGGCGGTGTTCGGTGGGGCGGTGTCCCGGGGCGCGGGCCCGTACGTGGCGGCCGCCGGGGTCCGGTTCGGTGCCGCGGTCGCCGGTGCGGCGGTGCGCGTGGCGGTGGAGACCTGGGCCGCCGGGGACGATCCGGCCGACGGCCCCGCCGGGCCGGTACCGCGAGCGCTGAGCCACCTCGAGGCGCTGCGCGACTTCCCCTGGGACGCCGCCTGAACGGGCACGGCCCGGGACCGGCGTGTCGGCGCACCCCGACACGTCTCGTATCCCCGGCGAATCGGGCGCACTCGGCGCACGCGGCATGTCCGGCGCACTCGGTGTGCCCGGCCTGCCCGGCGTCCCCCTTGCCTCGCCGTGTCCGGGGAGCGGCATCTCACCCGACGACGTTCTCGTAGTCCTCCGCCCCGCCCGTCGCCCGCGTCAGGCGTTCGCCCAAGTCCCTTATGTGGCGCACCAGTTCCGAGGGCCGGTGGACCGTGAACTCGCAGTCGACCAGGGCGATCCGCACGGCCAGCCACTCCACCGAGTCGCCGGAGGAGGTCCGCAGCCGGCAGCTGTGCTCGTCGATCGGTTCGGGTGAGCCGAGCCACCGGGGCAGCCGGGCCGCGACGAACGCGGCGGGCGCGGCGAAGGTGACGTCGAACTCGTACGTCTCCTGGCGCCGGTACACCGACTGACGCAGATACTCCGCGGCGTTCCCGGTCGGCAGCTCGCGCGGTGTGAAGCGGACGCCCGTCGCGAAGGGTTCGCTGACGCGGTCGACGCGGAAGGTGCGCCAGTCGGCGCGGTCGAGGTCGTAGGCCACGAGGTACCAGCGACGGCCGGTGGACACCAGCCGGTAGGGCTCGGCCTGCCGCCGCGAGGCCGTCCCGTCCCCGGAGCGGTAGGCGAACCGCAGCCGCTCGTGGCCGGCCACCGAGGAGGCGATCACGGTCAGGGTCTCGGGTGCGATGCTCGCCCCGTCGCCGCTGGTCAGCGGGGTGGTCGCGGCCTGCAGGGTGGACACGCGGTGCCGCAGCCGGGACGGCAGCACCTGCTCCAGTTTGGCAAGGGCCCGTACGGACGCCTCGTCCACGCCCTCGACCGCGTGCCCGGCGCCCGCCCGCAGACCCACCGCGATGGCCACCGCCTCCTCGTCGTCGAGCACCAGCGGAGGCATCGCCTTGCCCGCCACCAGCCGGTACCCGCCGTCGGCGCCCTTCGTCGCCTGCACGGGATAGCCCAGCTCGCGGAGCCGGTCGATGTCGCGGCGAACGGTGCGCCGGGACACCCCGAGCCGCTCCGACAGCTCACCGCCGGGCCACTCGCGGGGCGTCTGGAGGAGCGAGAGCAGCTGGAGAAGCCGGGCGGGCGTGTCCGTCGTCATGTTTCCCAGCGTGCCGCACATCTAGGACACGATCTGGCCTAACGGGCCCTTACGTTTCTCCCATGACCTCCACGGACACCCCTCCCCTCGGCGCGGCCGAGCAGACGCACGGCCCGGGCGGCGCGGCCGACCGGCGGCGCTGGTTCGCGCTGGCCATCGTGATGACCGCGGCCTTCATGGACCTGGTCGACGTCACGATCGTCAACATCGCCATCCCCTCGATCCAGCGGGACGAGGGTGCCTCGTTCAGCCAGATCCAGTGGATCACCGCCGGCTACGCGCTGGCCTTCGCCGCCGGGCTCATCACGGGTGGACGGCTCGGCGACATCCACGGCCGCAAGCGGGTCTTCCTCCTCGGCATAGGAGGATTCACGGTCGCCTCGGCGCTGTGCGGCTTCGCCGCGAACCCGGAGATGCTGGTGGCCTCCCGGATCCTCCAAGGCGGGATGGCCGCGATGATGGTGCCGCAGGTGCTGTCGATCGTGCACGCCACCTTCCCGGCGCACGAGCGGGGGAAGGTCTTCGGTCTCTTCGGTGCGGTCATCGGCCTGGGGGCCGTGTCCGGTCCGCTCCTCGGCGCGCTGCTCACCGAGTGGAACCTGTTCGGCCTGGAGTGGAGGCCGATCTTCCTGATCAACCTGCCGGTGGGGGTGGCCGCGCTGATCCTGGGACGGCGCTTCATCGGTGAGTCCAGGGCCCCGAAGGCCCTCAAGCTCGACCTCGTCGGCGTGGCCCTCGTGACGCTGGCCCTGCTGATGCTGCTCTACCCCCTGACCCGCGGGCGCGAGCTGGGCTGGCCGCTGTGGGGACATCTGTCGATGGCGGGATCCCTCGTCGTGTTCGGGGGACTGGTGATGTACGAGAGGCGGAAGGCCGCACGGGACGGGTCGCCGCTGATCGAGATGTCGCTGTTCCGGGTGAAGAGCTTCGCGGCCGGCATCGCGGTGCAGACCGTCTTCGGGGTGGCCCTCGGCGTCTTCTTCCTGGTCTGGACGCTGTACATGCAGGTCGGGCTCGGCTGGAGCGCACTGCGGGCGGGACTGACCGGGGTGCCGTTCTCGATCGCGGTCTCGGCCGCGGCCGGTATGTCGGTCCAGCTGCTCGTCCCGCGTTTCGGGCGCAAGGTGCTGCAGGCGGGCGCGCTGATCATGGCGGTCGGCGTCCTGCTCTACATCTGGGAGTCCGACCGGTACGGCATGTCCATCGCCTCCTGGCAGATGGCCCTTCCGCTGGTCGTCATGGGCGCGGGCATGGGCTTCATCGTGGCCCCGCTGACCGACGCGGTGCTGTCGGAGGTGCCGCGCGAGCACGCCGGTTCGGCCTCCGGTCTCATCAACACCGTGCAGCAGATGGGCAACGCGCTCGGCCTCGGACTGGTCTCGGTCCTCTTCTTCGGCCGCATCGCCGACCGGCTCACCCCGCCTCAGGTTGGCCCGGCCTTCGGGAACGCCTTCGAGTACGCGCTGGGCTGGGTCGCGGCGGTCATGGCGGCCATCTTCCTGCTGATGTTCGCCCTGCCGAAGCGGCCGGCACAGCACGTGGAGGGCATGGCCGAGGATTCCCCGGCCGACGCGCGGGACGGCGGGTCGGGTCCGGTGGGGGGTGCCGCGGTGTCCGACCCCGAGGACAGCCGGCCGGCGATGACGGGCTGATCCTCCCGGGACGTCCGGCGGCGAGCGCCCGCCGAGGGTCCGCGCCCAGGTCACGTGCCCGTTCTCCGTCACCGGAGGGCGGGCACGGGCCGTTGGGCGCGGGCGGTGTCCAGGTGCGAGCCTCGGACGCTCCCTCGGGTTCTGCCGATGCCTGCGTGAGCCCCCTGCGCTCTTCTCCGGTTCCGGTTCCGGCTCCGGCTTCTGTCCCTGGCGGACGCCCGCGGGACCGGACGGCCGTCGGTGAGAGCCCGGCACCGCGTGCCACTCCCTGCCTCCGGGCCGCCCCCTCACGAAGCATGGATGCCCGTTTGTGTCCGTCGCGTATCCGAACCTGTTTACTTTCCCGAAATCCAGGCGTAGCCTCCGATTGAAACCACAGATTCGGGCACCAGTCGGAGGCGAACGGACATGTACGCACCGGAGCGGCAGCAGGAGATCCTCCGGCTGGCCCGCGACGGCGGACGGGTCGACGTCCTGTCGCTGGCCGAGGAGTTCCAGGTCACCGCGGAGACCATCCGGCGGGACCTGAAGACCCTCGACAGAGCGGGCCTCGTGCGGCGGGTGCACGGCGGTGCCATACCCGCCGGGCGCCTGGACTTCGAGCCGGACCTCGCCGAGCGCGAGTCCACCGCAGCCGACGAGAAGGACCGCATCGCGCTGGCCGCCGTCGCCGAACTCCCCGGCGAGGGCACGGTGATCCTCGACGCGGGCAGCACGGTCGCCCGCCTCGCCGGTGATCTCCCGCTGGAGGCGACGCTCACCGTCGTCACCCACAGCCTGCCGATCGCGGCCCGCCTCGCGGACCATCCCGGCATCCAGCTCCACCTGGTCGGCGGCCGCGTCCGGCACCGTACGCGCGCCGCCGTCGACGCCTGGGCGCTGCGGGCGTACGGAGAGATCCGCGCCGACGTCCTGTTCATCGCCGCCAACGGCTTCTCCGCCGAGTACGGGCTGACCACCCCCGACCTCGCCGAGGCCGCCGTGAAGCGCGCGGCCGTCCGGGCGGCGCGCCGGGTGGTGCTGCTCGCCGACTCCTCCAAGCACGGCCAGGAGCACTTCGCCCGCTTCGGCGACCTGGGCGACGTGGACCTGCTGATCACCGACACGGGTCTGAGCCCGGAAGACGCCACCGCCATCGAGCGCGGGGGCACGGAAGTAGTACGCGCATGATCCTCACCGTCACCCCGAACCCCTCCCTCGACCGCACCTACGAGGTCCCCTCGCTCGACCGGGGCGAGGTCAACCGGGCCACCGGCGAGCGTGTGGACCCGGGCGGCAAGGGCGTGAACGTCTCACGCGCCGTCGCCGCGGCCGGACGCCGCACCGTCGCCGTGCTGCCCCTGGGCGGCGCGCCCGGAGCGCTCGTCGCCGAACTGCTCGACGCCCAGGGCATCGAGGTCGCGCCGGTCCCGGTCGCGGGAGCCACCCGGTCGAACATCTCGGTCGCCGAACCCGACGGCACCCTGACGAAGATCAACGCGCCCGGCCCCGAACTCTCCGCCGCCGAGGCCGAGGAGCTGCTGGAGACGGTGCGCCGGCAGTACCGTTCCGGCGACACCGACTGGATCACCTGCTGCGGCAGCCTGCCGCGCGGCCTCGGCCCCTCCTGGTACGCCGACCTCGTCTCCCGCGCTCACGCGGCGGGCGCCCGGATCGCCCTGGACACCTCGGGACCGGCGCTGCTCGCGGCGTTGCGCGAGCGGCCCGACGTGGTGAAACCGAACGCCGAGGAACTCGCGGAAGCCGTCGGCCGTCCCCTGATCACCGTGGGCGACGCGGTCAAGGCCGCCGAGGAGCTGCGCACGATGGGCGCGGGCACCGTGCTCGCGAGCCTCGGCGCGGACGGGCAGCTGCTCGTGGACGACTCGGGAGCCTGGTTCGGCAGCGCCCAGGTGGACGCCGTACGCAGCAACGTGGGCGCCGGTGACTCCTCGCTCGCCGGGTTCCTGATCGCCGGTGGCCGCGGACCGGAAGCCCTCGCCTCCGCCGTCGCCCACGGTGCCGCCGCCGTGCAGCTGCCCGGCAGCGTCATGCCGGGGCCGGGCGATCTCGACCCCTCCGCCGTGACCGTGACGACGGAGATCCCCGTGGACCGCGTCCTCAGGGAGCCGGTGTCATGACGGGTGCCGTCGCCGGCAGCGGGCCCACTCGCCCCGGCGCGCCTCCCGGGCCGCCGTCGCGGACGCCGGGCCGCGCTCCCGGCCCGGTTCCCGGGGGCCCTCCCGAGGTGCCTCCCGAACGAGCCCCGGAACGGCGGGACTTCCCCGGTCCCGCCCGCGCCACTTCCGTCCCCACCCCCCGCCCCGCCCCGGATTTCACCCCCGTCCCCACCCCCGCCCACTCCCCAGGGGCGATACGCGTGCGAAGGAGCCCGCGATGAGCGAGATGATCACCGCGGACCTGGTCGATCTCGACCTGTCCGCCGAGACCAAAGAGGCGGCGGCACGCGCCCTCGCCGAGCGCATGGTTGCCGAGGGCCGGGTCACCGACCTCGACGGCTTCCTCGCCGACGTGGCCGCCCGCGAGGCGCAGATGCCGACCGGTCTCGACGGCGGCATCGGCATCCCGCACTGCCGGAGCGAGCATGTCACCGAGCCGACGCTCGCCTTCGGCCGCAGCGCCGCCGGGGTCGACTTCGGGGCGCCGGACGGACCCGCCGACCTGATCTTCCTGATCGCCGCTCCGGCGGGCGCCGACGACGCGCATCTGACGATCCTGTCGTCGCTGGCCCGCCAGCTCATGAACGCCGAGTTCACGACCGCGCTGCGTGGAGTCGACGACGCGACGACGGCGGCCGCGCTCATCCGCGGCGACGAGGTCCCGGCGACCGCGGCTCCGGGCACCGGCTCGGCTTCGGCCTCGGCCACCGGTTCGGCCTCGGCCACCGGTTCGGCACCGGCCACCGGTTCGGCTCCGGCCGTCGACGCGGGCGCGCCCTCGGGGGCGACCGGGGGCGGCGCGAAGGGAGCCGACGCGGCCGATACCGCGAGGGCGGCCGGGGACTCCCAGGACTCCGTGGCGGTGTCGGCGGCGGCCTCCGCCGACACCGCCACGGGCACCAGCGGCGATCGTCCGTTCCGTATCGTCGCCGTCACCTCCTGCCCCACCGGTATCGCGCACACCTACATGGCGGCCGAGTCGCTGGAGAACGCGGGCCGCACCGCGGGCGTCGAACTCGTCGTCGAGACCCAGGGATCGGCCGGATTCACCCGGCTCGACCCGGCGGTCATCGCGGCCGCGGACGGCGTGATCTTCGCGCACGACGTGCCCGTACGGGACAAGGACCGGTTCGCCGGGAAACCGACCGTGGACGTCGGGGTGAAGGCGGGCATCAACCGTCCCGCCGAGCTGATCTCCGAGGTCCGCGGCAAGGCCGAGCGCGGCGAGGTCACCGCGGGCTCCGCCGCGGGCACGCCGGTGGAGCGCGCCGGAGTCTCCGGCGAGGGCTACGGCACGATGCTCCGCAAGTGGCTGATGTCCGGCGTGAGTTACATGGTCCCGTTCGTCGCCGCAGGCGGTCTGCTGATCGCCCTCGGGTTCGCGATCGGCGGCTATCAGATCAACAAGGCGCCGTCCGTGATGGACCACTTCGTGTGGACCCAGGCGGACAGCTGGGGCGCGCTGCTCTTCCAGATCGGCGGCGTCTCCTTCGGGTTCCTCGTCCCGGTGCTGGCCGGCTACATCGCCTACGGCATGGCGGACCGGCCGGGTCTCGTGCCCGGCTTCGTCGGCGGGGCGATCTCCCTCACCATCAACGCGGGCTTCCTCGGCGGACTGGCCGCCGGTCTCCTCGCCGGTGGGGTGGTGCTCGGGATCCAGAAGGTGAGGATCCCGGCGGCGCTGCGCGGCATCATGCCGGTGGTGGTGATCCCGCTGATCTCCGCGGCGGTCGTCGGGTTCCTGATGTTCGTGGTCATCGGCAAACCCATCGCCTCCGCGCAGAAGGGCATGACCGACTGGCTCAACGGCCTCACCGGCTCCAACGCCGTCCTGCTGGGCGCGCTGCTCGGCCTGATGATGTGCTTCGACCTGGGCGGCCCCGTCAACAAGGTCGCGTACACCTTCGCCACCGCCGGTATCGCGGTCGCGAGCCCCAGCGACTCGGCGATGAAGATCATGGCCGCCGTGATGGCGGCGGGTATGGTCCCGCCGCTCGCCATGGCCCTCGCCACGACGGTGCGCGGCAGGCTCTTCACCCCGACCGAACGCGAGAACGGCAAGGCGGCCTGGGTCCTGGGCGCCTCCTTCATCTCGGAGGGCGCGATCCCGTTCGCGGCCGCCGACCCGCTGCGCGTCATCCCCTCCGCCATGGCGGGCGGCGCGGTCACCGGAGCCCTGTCGATGATCTTCGGTGCCACGCTGCGGGCCCCGCACGGCGGCATCTTCGTGGTCCCGCTGATCGGCAACCCGTTCCTCTACCTGATCGCCATCGCGGCCGGTGTCTGTGTCACCACCGCCCTGGTGATCGTCCTGAAGGGCATGCGGAAGCAGGTCTCCGCCGGCGCGGGCGCCGGCGCGGGCGCCGCGGAGGGCCCCATAGCGGCGAAGGCCGACACCACGGCGCCGGTCGCGGTCTGAGACGCGCCGCCACTGTCCGCCCGATTGGTGCGGTGGTGAGCCGTTCACCGCACCTGCGAGAGATCTGCGCCTTCGAGGCATCTGCGATATACGTCACGGTCCGGGGCCTAGGCCCCGGACCGTGGTGTCTACTGGAGCGTATGCCTGAGCATGCCTCGATCTCCCAGCTGATAGGCCTGGCGGTCCTCGCCCTCGTGACCGTCATCTGGGCCGTGGGTCTGATCCGTCTGACGCGCCGGGCCCGCGCGGCGGGACTCCTGGGGCCGCGCCGGACCGTGCTGCGGGCGATGCCCGGCCAACGGCGCACCGGCCCCGTCGCCGAGTCCGTCGAGCTCACTCCCGAGGAGCGCGCCGCGTTCGCGGGCCTGGTACGTCAGTTCAGCGACAGCCGCCCGTAGCGGCGCGAACGCGGGGGAGTCGACGCCGGGTGCGCCGGGGCGGGGGCGGCTCTGTCAGCCGAGCCGTGCCGCCCGGCGTTCCATCGCGGCGCGGGCCGCGTCCTCCGTCGGGTAGACCTCGCACATGTGCCGCCCGTCCGGCGTCGCCGTGTGCTCGACCTCCCACAGGGAGATCTCCCGGCCGTCGCGGAGCAGGAACGCGTGCTCGTAGAGCGAGAAGCACAGGCCCACCTGCCCCGCCCGGCAGGGGCGGCCGAAGGCCTGGGTGATCTGGTGCGCGAACGCGGTCCGCAACAGTAAGGACGCGAGCTCGGGACCGGGCAGGTCCACGTTCTCCGCGCGCCGCAGCAGACGCCGCGCGTGATCCGCCGAGTCGTCGGGCACGTACGCGTGGCGCGGCTCGGGGACCGGCGGCAGACCGACCGTCACCGGCAGCTCGAAGTCCGGCGCGTCCGGCGGCAACGGCAGCCGCGCCGTGGCCGCGCGCAGCTCCTCCTCGTCGGCGTACACCTCGTGCTGGGGCACGCTGCCCGGCGCGGTGTTGTGCACGAGCTCCCACAGCGTGACCGCGGAGCCGTCGGCGAGCAGCCAGGTGTGCCGGTACGTCTCCCGGTGCAGGCCCGCGCTGTGGTGCGCGGAGTGCAGGGAACTGTCGTGCGCCAGCGCGCAGTCGAGCCGCCGTATCGCCTCGTCGGGCAGCTCGAAGGAGTTCAGGGCACGGCCGAGGAGTCGCGCGAGGTGCTCCTCCGGAGACTCGGGCGACTCGGGTGGTTCGTACGCTGCTGTCTCGTACGGAACGCTCAAGGTTTCTCCCGGCGTTGCTGCATGTCACCTTGTGGGTGCATACCGTAGCCCCTCGGTCCGACATCATTCCTGGGAACCGAGAAAACGTACGGACACAAAAACGAGCGGACCGCGCGGCAAGTTCCCACACGGTCCGCTCCGGCGTCAACGACGCCGTGTCACGCGGCGCTTCCCGCGGTCCACGCGCTCCACGACATGTTCCAGCCGTTCAGCCCGTTGTCGGGCGCGACCGTCTTGTCCGGCGAGTTCTTCACCGTCACGACGTCCCCGACCAGGGAGTTGTCGAAGAACCACTTCGCGGTCGTGTCCCCCTGCGCGCCCTGCACATCGGCCATCCCGACGCAGCCGTGGCTCGTGCCCTCGCGACCGAAGGGCGGATTCCCGCGGTTGTACCAGTAGTTGCCGTGCACGAACGTCCCCGACGTCGTCAGGCGCATCGCGTGCGGCACGTCCGGGATGTCGTACTCGCCGCCGTAGCCCACCGTCGAGCCGTTCATCCGCGTCTGCGTGAACTTCTCGGAGATGACCATCTGCCCGTTGTACGTGGTGTGCTCGGGGCTGCCCGCCGAGATCGGCACCGACTTGAGGGTCTTGCCGTCCCGCACCACGGTCATGGTCTGCGTGCCGACGTCGACCGTCGAGACCTGCGACCGGCCGATGGTGAAGGTGACGCTTTTCTTCTGCACGCCGTAGACGCCGTTCGCCCCCTCGACGCCGTCCAGGTCGATCTTCATCGTCACCTTGGAGCCGGCCTTCCAGTACTCCTCGGGCCGGAAGTCGAGCCGCTGCGCGCCGAACCAGTGCCCGACCACCTGCTGCCCGCTGCTGGACGTCACCTTGATGTGCGACTGCACGGCCTTCCGCTCGCTGATCGCCTTGTCGAAGGTGAAGGAGACCGGCATCCCGACCCCGACCGTGGTGCCGTTGTCCGGCGTGTACGTGCCGATGAAGCTGTTGCCCGTGGAGACCGTCGTGAAGATGGAGTTGGCGGCGGCCGTGCGCCCGTTGGCGTCCTTCGCGGTGGCGGAGATCCGGTACTTCGTCCCGCGTTCCAGCTGTGCCTCGGGCTGCCAGCTGCCGCCGTCCGCGGCTATCGCCCCCGGCACGACGGCCCCGCTCCCCGACACCGTCATCTTCACGTCGGTCAGTCTGCCGCCCCTGACCTTGACGCCGGTCGCGTTGATGGACGCGCTCGTCGAACCGTCCTCGGCCGAGATGGCGATCTTCGCCGTGGACGTCCTGGCCGAGCCGCTGCCGTTCTTGCCGCCCTTGCCGTCGGTCTCGGCGTTGGCGTTGCCGCCGCAGGCGGTGAGGGCGAGGGCGCCGACCATCAGGGCGGCACAGGCCCCCAGTGCGCGCCGCGCTGCTGAGTTCGGCGTGTTCACGGGCTTCTCCAGTTCTTCGAGGTGTGGGTGATCCGCTCCGGTGCGTGGGGAAAGAGCGCGCGGTGCGGGGAAGGGTTCCCGGCGTCCGCGCCTGACGCCGTCCGGTGACAGAACCGGGACAATCGCCCCCGAGCGGGCACCCTCCGGGGCTCACCGGTCGTCGGCCGACGTCCACCGGCCACCGGCCGACGTCCACCGGCCACCGGCCGACGTCCACCGGCCACCGGCCGACGTCCACCGGCCGACGTCCACCGGCCGACGTCCACCGGCCGACGGCCGAGGCCCGACGGGCGAGGACCGACGGCCGGCAGGCCTGCGTTACACGGCCAGCGGGTGCCCGGCCCAGGGGGCACGGTGTCTCCGGCGCGTGGCCACCGGGCCTCCCGTGCGTGGTACCGGGGCCCCGGCGTGCGGTCACCCGTGACCCGGCGGGTGGTCATCCGGCTCGCGGGGCGTGGTCACCGGGGTTCCGGCGGGTGGTCATCCGGTTCGCGGCAGGTGGTCACCGGACCTCCGGCGCAGGGGACGAGGTCTCCGGCGCGCGGGCACCGGGGTTCCGGCGGGTGGTCATCCGGTTCGCAGCCCGTGGTCGCCGGGGTTCAGGGGCAGGACAGTCGGTCTTCGGCGTGTGGTCACCCGGCCTCCTGCGCAGGGCGCGGGGTCTTCGCCGCGCGGTCACCGGCCCTGCGGCACACGGTCGTTGACCAACAGCTGTTGGCCAGCGCTGGTTGACCAACGGGCGTTGACCGACGGTCGTTGACCAGCGCCAGTTGACCGACGGCCGTTGACCAGCACCGGTTGACCAACACCCGTTGACCAACGACCGTCGGCCGGTAGGCATCCGCTGCGGACCACCGGCCGTCGACTACCCCTTCCCATACAGCTCCTCGTACGACGGCCACGTCCCTCCCGGACCGTCCACCGACTCCGCCGCGCGCACCGCCCGTACGATCGCCCGGGTCACCAGGTCCGCGCCGGCGGCCAGGATCTCGTTGAGCGCGAGGGGATCCCCGGCTGCCGGCGGGCGAGCGCCGGTGGCCAGGGCGAACACCGTGTCCCCGTCGTTGAGCAGATGCACCGGCCGGACCGCGCGGGCGATGCCGTCGTGTGCCGTCCCGGCCAGCTTGTGGGCCTGCGCCCGGGTGAGGGCCGCGTCGGTCGCGACGACGGCGAGCGTGGTGTTCAACGGCGGCGGCGTGTTCTTCGCGGCGGCCGCGGCGAGCCGCTCACGGGCCCTCTCGTGGACTCCGGGCGCGGGGTACTCCACCCGGCCGCCGCCCAGCAACTCCCCGTACAGCGCCCCCGTCCCCGGATCCAGCGCCGATCCCGCCGCGTTGGCGACCACCAGCGCGGCCACCGTGATCCCCGAGTCGAGCACGGCGCTGGCCGTCCCGACCCCGCCCTTGACCGGCCCGACCGTCGCACCCGTGCCGGCCCCCACGCACCCCTCCGTCACCGGGGCGCCCGGCCCGCTCGCGTCGGCCGCCTCGACCGCGGCCCGGCCGGTGGCCGCGTCCGGGCGGGCCCGGAAGTCGCCGCCCCGGCCCAGGTCGAAGACACAGGCGGCGGGCACCACCGGCACGACGTGTGCCGGATCGACGCCCACCCGCACGCCCCGGCCCCGCTCCTCCAGCCAGGCCATCACTCCGGACGCGGAGTCCAGCCCGTACGCGCTGCCGCCGGTCAGGACCACGGCCTCGACCTTCTGCACCAGGTTGCGCGGGTCGAGCGCGTCGGTCTCCTTGGTGCCCGGCCCGCCACCGCGCACGTCGACGGCCGCGACGGCGCCGCCCGGGGGAGCGAGCACCACGGTGGTGCCGGTGAGCCAACCGCCGCCGGCACGTGTCGCGTGTCCCACGCGCAGCCCCACGACATCTGTCAGAGCGTCAACTGTCATGAGTCCAGTCTTTCCCCCGCCGGACCCACGACGCTCGCCTCCCGTCCGCTATACGGCCGCCGCCGTCCCCCGCCCCCGCGGCGCGCTCCCGCGAGTCGTCAGGATCACTCCGAACGCCACCGCCAGGGCCGCCAGGATTCCCGCCACGAGCACCGCCCACTCGCCCAGGAAGGTGCAGAGGATCACCAGCAACGCGGTGACCGGCAGCACCAGTTGCTGAGTGATGCCCACCTTGAAGTGACGTGCGTGCAGGATCCACACCGTGAGGAGGTACAGCGCCGTCGGAAGCGTCACGGCGGCGGAGGCGGCGAGTGCCGAGATGTGTGCCTTGCCGACCGCCTGCTCGACCGCGACCTCCAGACCCGCGCCGATCGCGGCCGCCGACGAGAAGATCAGGTAGTGGCCGTATCCCCACAGGAACGACTGTCTGTTGGACCGCAGGAAGCCGTGGATCGGCACCGCGAAGTAGATCCACCAGGCGGCGAAGACGATCAACAGCCCGCCCACGGCGATCGGCAGCAGATGGCCCAGCGCGTCGTGCTCGTCCACACCCGTCTTCACGGCGACCGTGGCGGCCGAGACCGACTCGCCGAGCACGATGATCGTGAACAGTCCGAAGCGCTCGGAGATGTGGTGCGCGTGCCACGAGGTGACGTAGTTCCGCTCCGCGAAGAGCGGGACGCACATCTCCAGGGGTGCCATCACCAGGAAGACCCAGGCGCGCCCGGACTCCGGCAGGACCAGCAGCCCGAGCCAGCCGACCTGGCACAGCAGCACGCCGACCGCGTACCGCAGCGCCATCGTCCGCTCGGCACCCTCCGCGGAGCGCGCCGCCCGCAGCCACTGGGTGATCAGCGCGAGCCGCATGATCACGTAGCCGAGCCAGACGGCCAGGAAGACATGGTTCTCGAACGCCCGCGACACCCCGGCGGCGAGTACCAGCACACCGGCGATCTGTACCAGCGTGACCACCCGGAAGAGCGCGTCGTCGTTGTCGTACGCCGAGGCGAACCAGGTGAAGTTCATCCACGCCCACCAGATGGCGAAGAAGATCATCACGTAGTTGAGGATGCCCTCGCCCGCGTGGCCCTCGGCCATGAAGTGCATCAGTTCGGCGCCCGCCTGGGCGATCGCCACGACGAAGCACAGGTCGAAGAAGAGCTCGAGCGGCGTCGCGACCCGGTGCGCCTCGTCCCGCCCCCGGGCGGTCATCCTGCGCAGGGGTCCCGGCCGGGACCTGTCCGGCGGCGGGGCGGATTCGGAAGCGGAACTGGACGTCATGCGGCCAAGCACAGCAGAAAAGAACCCGGAACGCGCACGCGGGGGGCCTGATCCGCAGGTCGTGGCGAGTGGGGCCGGCACGCCCCCGGCGTACCCTGGAGCCATGAGTACGACCCCCGAGCCCGAGCCGGGCGACGCCCCGGAGCCGAACGGCGAGCCCTCCGGGCAGGCACGACCCGCGCCCCGGAAGCCGACGCTGGTCTTCGACGACCCGCTGAACCGGCAGTCCTCCGACGACACGGACCGGGGCTGGGGCGAGCGGCCGGACGGTGACGCCGACAGCGCGGCGGACCTGAGGCGCTTCCTCGACGAGAAGCCGCCCCACCACATCTGAACCGGGCGGTGGCGCCGCCGGACGCGGCCCCACCGCCTTCGGGGCCGCCCCCCGGCCGTCCCCGGTCGCCGTGACGGCGGACCCTAGTCGGGCCGCTGCCCCGAACCGCGCTGAGCCAGCAGGGCGTCGCGGATCTCCTTGAGCACCTCCAGCTCGGACACCTCGATGATCTCCTGCGTGCCCTCCTTCGCCTTCTGGCGGGCCGCCTGCCGGGCGAGGAACTTCGACATCGGCAGGACCATCAGGAAGTAGACGACTGCCGCGGTGATCACGAAGCTGAGCGTGGCGCCCAGCACCGAGCCCCACAGGATGCGGACGCCCGTGGCGGTGTCCCCGGTGCCCTGGCACGGCTTCTTCAGACAGTAGCTGTAACTGTCCAGGTTCTTCGTGCCGATCGCACCGACCAGCGGGTTGATGATGCCCTTCACCACCGAGTTGACGATATTGGTGAAGGCCGCTCCGATGACCACCGCGACGGCCAGATCGATGACATTGCCCCGCATGAGGAAGGCCTTGAAGCCTTCCCAGACGCCGGGTTGCTGCTTCTCGCTCACCAAGAGGCCCCTCTGCACAGGTTGTGGAACAAACAGCTCCGCAACCTACGCGAGGGCATGCCGGAGCTGTTCCCTCACCTACCTCCGGAACGGGACTTGACACCCATTCGATATCGGGCGGAGTCCTCAGCACAGCGTCACCGCCAGCTGTGACGTGATGCCCGCGCCCGCCAACCGTGCGGCGGTGGACCGGGGTACGGACAGGACGACCAGCGCGCCGGTCCCGGTCACCTCGGAGTCAGGGACGGCGCTCACCCGCGCCCTGCCCGCGACCACGCGTCCCTGTCCGCGGCCGTCCGAAGCGATCACGTCGACCCGGTCACCGGGCCTGAGCAGCCGCACCGTAGCCGCGTCGGCGATCCGCACGGCCGCCGTCACCTTCTCGGCCTCGTCGCCTGTCCGTACGGACGGAGAGGAGGGCCCGGAAGCTGAAACGGAGCCGGAGGAGGGGGAGGAGGCGGATCGGTGCGTGAACGACGGAGAGACCGGGGCCGAGGACGCCGGTCGGCCACGCGCCCGTTCGACGGCTCGGGGGCCGGCCGCCACGAGGACCGCCGCGGTGACCGCGAGACCCGCGGCCACGGCCCGCCGCCGGTGCCGGGTGAGAGGCCCCGGCCGCCATCGGCCGCCGTGGACGCGCACGGGCGGGAACCAAGGCACCTCGCAGGTCGGCGGCGCGTCCACGCCCGGCGGACGCGGACCGTCCCAGTCGTAGGGGTCCAGCGCGTCCGGCGGGCCCAGGTCCGGACCCGCCGACGGGCCCGTGCACGAGCAGACGGACGGGCCGAGCGGCGGGCGGACAGGCGGCCCGACGGGTCGGTCCACCGGCACACCCACGGGGATCTCCGCGTGCCGGGCGAGAACCACGGAAGGGCCGGGGCCTGAGGTGAGGACCGCCCCCGTGGGGAGGGCCGCGTCCGTGGGCCGGACGGCGGCCGTGGCGAGCGGGTGGACGGAAGGGAAGTGCTGGAGCATGGGGAACCACCACCTGTGACGAGGGACCGGGCTTGCGATCCCACGATGAGGCCTCGCCGGAGAACCCGCCGGAGCCGGTGGATCACCGACGGGTTGTGGACAACTCCCTCACCCGAACGGGAAGTTCCGAACCCGGTCGCTCCCCGCCGCCGGCCGTCAGGGCAGTTCGAACCCCGGGTCCATGCCCCCCATGGCCGTCGTGCACAGGCAGTCCCGCGTGCCGTTCCCCGGCAGCGCCGCGACCACGTCGAACAGCACGCCCCGCAGCCGGTCCACGTTGGCCGCGAACACCTTGAGGACATCGTCGTGCGAGACGCCCTCGCCGGCCTCCGCGCCCGCGTCGAGATCGGTGACCAGGGTCAACGACGTGTAGCAGAGCTCGAGTTCACGGGCGAGCGCCGCCTCGGGATGGCCGGTCATGCCGACCACGGACCAGCCCTGCGCCTGATGCCACAGCGACTCCGCACGGGTGGAGAACCGGGGACCCTCGACCACCACGAGCGTGCCGCCGTCCACCGGCTCCCAGTCCCGGCCGCGCGCCGCCTCCAGAGCGGCCTTGCGGCCGACGGGACAGTAGGGGTCGGCCAGGGACACGTGCACCACGTTCGGCACGGCGCCGTCCGGGAGAGGCAGTCCGTCGAAGTACGTCTGTGCCCGCGCCTTCGTCCGGTCGACCAGCTGATCCGGCACGAGCAGGGTTCCCGGCCCGTACTCGGGGCGCAGACCGCCCACCGCGCAGGGCCCGAGGATCTGCCGGGCGCCGACGGAGCGCAGTGCCCAGAGGTTGGCCCGGTAGTTGATGCGGTGCGGCGGCAGGTGGTGGCCGCGGCCGTGGCGCGGCAGGAACGCGACCCGTCGTCCGGCGATCTCGCCGAGGAACAGGGAGTCGCTGGGCGGCCCGTAGGGGGTGTCCACCTGTATCTCGGTCACGTCGTCGAGGAAGGAGTAGAAGCCCGAGCCGCCGATGACGCCGATCTCCGCGGCGGGCGGCTGCTTCCCGGCCGGGGTCAGTGGGTTCTCCGTGTTCGCCATGGACCGCACCCTAACCGGGCCCGGAACAGACCGAAGACCCTGTCGTCGGGTGACGGCAGGGTCCGGTGGGAATCGCGTCCGCGTGACGGACCGCGCGCGTGACGGACCGCGCGATCGACAGACTACGCGGCGGAGCTGCTGGACGAACCGCTGCCCGACGACGAGCCGCCGCTCGACGACTTCGACTCCGAGGACGACGAGGACGTCGACGACGAAGAAGAAGCGGACGACGCCGAGGTCGTCGACGGCTTGGACGCCGGCGAGCTGGTCGACGAGGAGCCACGGCTGTCATTGCGGTAGAAGCCGGAGCCCTTGAAGACAATGCCGACGGCCGAGAACACCTTCTTCAGGCGGCCACCGCAGTTGGGGCACTCGGTCAGGGCATCGTCGGTGAACTTCTGCACCGCCTCGAGGCCCTCGCCGCACTCGGTGCACTGGTACTGGTAGGTCGGCACTTGTCTTCCTCCTGGCACTCTCACTCAGTGAGTGCTAACGACGGTCCATACTGACGTATTCCGAGAGATCAGTCCACTGTCACCGGCACTCGGTGACCGACGCCACGTGCGACGGTGCGGCCGGCGTGGGGTGCGGCGAGCCGTGAACGCAGGGCCACCAGGGTGATCAGCGCCAGGGCGGTACCGCCCATCGGCACCAGGAATCCGGCGCCGTCCCACAGGCGGTCCTCCAGTTGTCCGGCCACCGTGACGGCCGCGGCCTGGCCGAGCGCGACGGCGCCGGTCAGCCAGGTGAAGGCCTCGGTGCGGGCGCCGGCCGGCACCAGTCCCTCGACCAGCGTGTAGCCGGTGATCAGGGCCGGGGCGATGCACATGCCGACCAGGAGGCCGAGGCCGACGAGCACGGCCACGGAGTGGGCGGCCCACAGTCCGGAGGCGGTGAGCGTCAGGGCGGCGTACCCGACGACCAGGCGGCGACGCGGCGCGACCTTCCACGCCACGGCGCCGCAGACGACACCGGACAGCATGTTGCCGGCGGCGAAGACGCCGTACAGGACGCCGTTCATGCCGGGCTCGCCGATGGACTCGCTGAACGCGGCGAGGGAGACCTGCATGCCGCCGAAGACGGAGCCGATGCCCAGGAAGGTCACGATCAGGACGCGCACCCCGGGGACGCGGAGCGCGGAGGCGTGCTCCACGCGCGCGTGCCCCTCGCCGGCGGTGGCGGGCTGGGTGCTCTTCTGCGCGGCGAAGAGAAGGCCGCCGACCAGGGTCAGCGCGGCTTCCGTCAGCAGGCCCGCCGAGGGGTGGACGGCGGTGCACAGGGCGGTCGCGAGGAGCGGGCCCACGACGAAGGTCAGCTCGTCCGTGACGGACTCGAAGGCCGCGGCGGTGCTCATCAGGGGTGAGTCCTTGAGCTTCACACCCCAGCGGGCACGCACCATCGGCCCGATCTGGGGTACCGAGGCGCCGGTCGGCACGGCGGCGAGGAAGAGGGCCCACAGGGGGGCGTCCGACAGGGCCAGGGCGGTCAGGCAGAGGGCGGCCAGGACGTGCACCAGGACGCCGGGCAGCAGGACGGCCCGCTGGCCGTGGCGGTCGGCGAGACGGCCCGTGAAGGGCGCGAACAGCGCCATGGAGACGCCGGTGGCCGCGGCGACGGCGCCGGCGGCTCCGTACGAGCCGGTGGTGTGCTGGACGAGGAGCACGAGGGAGATGGTCAGCATCGCGAACGGCTGGCGCGCCGCGAAACCGGGGAGCAGGAACGTCCAGGCGCCGCGGGTGCGCAGCAGCTGTCCGTACCCGGGGCGGGAGGTGACCGTGGATGCCACGGCCGTGCCTTTCTGCCGCCTGGTAGCGCGCCCGTGCGGGGGCGCCGAGAGCTGTCCTCTTGCGCGGAACTGCGGTAGATGCCGCGCCGCCCGCTGCGAGGGCACCGCGGCCGCCATACGGTCGCGCCAGCTCTGCGTCAGGCAGAGTTGGTTCGATCAAAGTGTGCCTTGATGGTACAGGGGGAGCGGGGTGCGGTGCCTGTGAAAACGAGCACCACCGCGCCGCTCGCCTGTGAATCCGCAACGGGTGGATGAACGGCGGATGTCCGCGGCTCCGACGCCCGCCGTCCTCGGGCCGTCCAGCGCCCACTGTCCCGGCGCGCGCCGGCCCTCGGCCGTCCGGGCGGGCCCCGCGCAGGCGGGCCCACCCCGGCAGGTGCCGCTCCCGCCCCCGGCGCCCCGCCCCGCCGGCTCAGCGTCCGCTGCCGCCGCCCAGGGGGCCCAGCCAGTCCGCGAGCTTGCCGCCCTGGCCCACCGCGCGCAGCCGTCGCTCGGCGGCGTCGCGGACCGGGTCGGTGGCCACGACCAGCAGTTCGTCACCGCGTCGCAGCACCGTCGTGGGCAGCGGTACGAAGGAGGTCCCGTCGCGCACGACGAGGGTGACGGCGGCGCCCGGGGGCATGCGCAGCTCGGCGACCTCGACGCCGTGCATGCGTGACCCCTTGGGGATCGCCACGGACAGCAGGTGCCCGCGCAGCCGTTCCAGGGGCGCTGATTCGATGCCGAGGTCGGCGGGGCCGGTGGACTCGCCCAGCCGCAGGGTGCGGGCCAGCCAGGGCAGGGTGGGCCCCTGGACGAGGGTGTAGACGACGACCAGGACGAAGACGATGTTGAAGATCCGGCGGCTCTCCTCGATGCCGCTGACCATCGGGATGGTCGCCAGGATGATGGGCACGGCGCCGCGCAGGCCCGCCCAGGACATGAGGGTCTGTTCCTGCCAGGGGACGCGGAAGGGCAGCAGGGCGGTGAAGACGCTCAGCGGCCGGGCCACCACGGTCAGCGCGAGGCCGATGACGAGCGCGGGCCAGATGTCGTCGCCCATCTCGTGCGGTGTGACGAGCAGGCCGAGCAGGACGAACATGCCGATCTGGGCGATCCAGCCGAGTCCCTCGGCGAAGCCCCGGGTGGCGGGCCAGTGCGGCAGCCTGGCGTTGCCGAGCAGCATCGCGGCGAGATAGACGGCCAGGAAGCCGCTGCCGTGCGCGAGGGCGCCGGCCGCGTAGGCGGTGACGGCGATCGCCATCACCGCGATCGGGTAGAGGCCGGAGGCGGGCAGCGCGACGTGCCGCAGCCCCCAGGAGCCGAGCCAGCCGACCGCGAGCCCCATGGCCGCGCCGATCGCCAGCTCCAGGGCTATCTCTCCCACCAGCACGTACCAGTGCTCCACGGGGCCCGCCGTGCTGAACGCGACGACGAGGATGACCACCGGGGCGTCGTTGAAGCCCGACTCGGCCTCCAGGACGGCCGTCACGCGGGAGGGGAGGGGGACCTTGCGGAGCACCGAGAAGACCGCCGCGGCGTCCGTAGAGGAGACCACCGCGCCGATGATGAGCGCCTGCCGCCACTCCAGGTCGATCAGGACGTGGGCGGCGGCGGCCGTGACCCCCACGCTCGCCGCCACACCGGCCACCGCAAGCGAGGCGGCGGCCGGAAGGACCGGCTTGATCTCCTTCCACTTCGTGCCGAGGCCGCCCTCGGCCAGGATCACGACGAGGGCCGCGTATCCGATGACCTGGGTCATCTCGGCGTTGCTGAAGTGGATGTCGCCGACGCCGTCCTGGCCCATGGCCATGCCGATGCCGAGGTAGACGAGCAGGCTGGGGAGCCCGCTGCGGGAGGAGATCCGAACCGCCGCCACCGCGACGAGCAGGACGAGCGAGCAGACGAGCAGGAGCTGGTTGAGGTGGTGGACAGTCAGCGGCCGTTCCCTTCTCGCCGATCCGGGCACGGGGTCCGAGCTTGTCGATCCGGGCGCCGGAAGTCGGTACAGCGATCCAAGTACTTCGTTACCTTACCTAACTCTTGACGCTTTCTTGACGCTCTCGGGGCCGAGATCAAACGCTCGGCCGTCCGGGTACCCGACTCCGCGTCAAGGCGCGCCGGGCCCTGCGCCTATGGTTGCTCCAGCACTCCAGGACCGCCTGCCGCTCGCGTTAGGACAGCAAGGACAGCGATGCCCCCGAACACCACCGCCTCTTCCGGCCAAAAGCCCGGCAAGTCCGGCAGGAAGAAGGGGCGCCGCGCCCGTCTGATCCTGATCGTCCTGGTTCTGGCCCTGATCGGGGGCGTGGCCTACGGGGGGTACTGGGGAGTCAGCACCGTCCGGGCCTCCTTCCCGCAGACCAAGGGCTCGCTCACGCTCGAAGGGCTCTCCGGGCCCGTCGACGTGAAGCGGGACGGCTACGGGATCCCGCAGATCTACGCGTCCTCCGACGCGGACCTGTTCATGGCCCAGGGCTACGTCCAGGCGCAGGACCGGTTCTACGAGATGGACGTGCGCCGGCACATGACCTCGGGCCGGCTGTCCGAGATGTTCGGCAAGGGCCAGGTCAAGAACGACGAGTTCCTGCGCACCCTGGGCTGGAACCGGGTCGCCCAGCGGGAGTACGACGCCAAGCTGTCGGCCTCCACGAAGAAGTACCTGCAGGCGTACGCCAAGGGAGTCAACGCCTACCTGAAGGGCAAGGACGGCAAGGACATCTCCCTGGAGTACGCGGCCCTCGGTCTCACCAACGACTACAAGCCCGAGCAGTGGACCCCGGTCGACTCGGTGGCCTGGCTCAAGGCAATGGCCTGGGACCTGCGCGGCAACATGCAGGAGGAGATCGACCGCTCCCTGATGACCAGCCGTCTGGGCCCGAAGCAGATCGCCGACCTGTACCCGGAGTACCCGTACGACCGGAACAAGGCGATCACGCAGGAGGGCGCGTACGACAGCGTCACGCAGTCGTACGTCCAGAAGGGGGCGCAGACCTCCGGGAGCACCGGGGGGTCGGGCGCGGGCACCGGACTGGCCGGGAACACGACGGCGCCGGACGGGCTGCAGAGCCAGCTCTCCAAGCTCTACGACGTCCTCGACGACGTGCCCACGGCCGTCGGCGTCAACGGCAACGGCATCGGCTCCAACTCGTGGGTCGTGGCGGGCGACCGCACCATCACGGGCAAGCCGCTGCTCGCCAACGACCCGCACCTGTCGGCCTCGCTGCCCTCGGTCTGGTACCAGATGGGCCTGCACTGCACCGCGGTCTCCAGCAAGTGCCAGTACGACGTCTCGGGGTACACCTTCGCCGGTATGCCCGGCGTGATAATCGGCCACAACCAGAACATCGCCTGGGGCATGACCAACTCCGGGGTCGACGTCACGGACCTGTACCTGGAGAAGATCACCGGCGCCGGCTACCAGTTCGACGGCAAGGTGCTGCCCTTCACCACCCGCAAGGAGACGATCAAGATCGCGGGCGGTGGCAGCAAGACGATCGTCGTGCGCACCACCAACAACGGGCCGCTGCTGTCCGACCGCGACGACGAACTGGTCAAGGTCGGCAAGAAGGCGACCGTCGACGCGGCGGCCCCCGACCGCGGCGACGGCTACGCGATCGCGCTGCGCTGGACCGCTCTGGACCCGGGCACCTCCATGGACGCCGTCTTCCGGCTCGACAAGGCGTCGGGCTGGGACGAGTTCCGCAAGGCGGCCGAGTCCTTCGAGGTCCCCTCGCAGAACCTGGTCTACGCCGACGGCAAGGGCGCCAAGGGCCACATCGGCTACCAGCTGCCGGGCAAGATCCCGACCCGCGCCAAGGGCGACGACGGTTCGCTGCCCTCGCCCGGCTGGGACTCCAAGTACCGGTGGACCGGCTACATCAAGCAGTCCGAACTGCCCTACGAGTTCGACCCGGGGCGCGGCTACATCGTCACCGCCAACCAGGCCGTCGTCGACAAGGACAAGTACCCCTACACGCTCACCACGGACTGGGGCTACGGCGCGCGCAGCCAGCGGATCACCGATCTGATCAAGACGAAGACCGACGGCGGCGGCAAGATGTCGACCGACGACATGCGGCAGATGCAGCTGGACAACAGCAGCGAGATCGCGAAGCTGATCGTGCCGAAGCTGCTCAAGCTGGACATCGCCGACAAGAACGTCCGCCAGGCGCAGAAGCTCCTGGAGGGCTGGGACTACACCCAGGACGCGGACTCCGCGGCGGCCGCGTACTTCAACGCGGTCTGGCGCAACATCCTCAAGCTCGCCTTCGGCAACAAGCTGCCCAAGGAGCTGCGGGTCAAGGGCCAGTGCCTGTACGTCGACCCGGTCGACACCACGGGTCCCGCGGACGACGACCGCAAGGTCGTCGAGTGCGGTCAGCGCGACGCCGACCAGGCGCAGCCGGACGGCGGCGACCGCTGGTTCGAGGTGGTCCGCAACATCATCGACGACGAGCACAACGACTGGTGGAAGGCGCCCAAGACGCGTCTCGACAAGGCGATCGACACCCGCGACGGGCTCTTCGCGCGGGCCATGAAGGACGCCCGGTGGGAGCTGACCGCCAAGCTCGGCAAGGACCTCGACAGCTGGAGCTGGGGCCGGCTGCACCGCCTGTTCCTGAAGAACCAGACCCTGGGCACCGAGGGCCCGTCCTTCCTGAAGTACATGCTCAACCGCGGCCCCTGGAAGCTCAGCGGCGGCGAGGCGACGGTCAACGCGACCGGCTGGAACGCCGCGGGCGGCTACGGAGTGGTCTGGGTGCCGTCCATGCGGATGGTGGTCAACCTCGACGACCTCGACAAGTCGAAGTGGATCAACCTCTCCGGAGCGTCCGGGCACGCCTACAGCGCCCACTACACCGACCAGACGGACAAGTGGGCGAAGGGCGAGCTGCTGCCCTGGGCCTTCTCGGCCAAGGCGGTCGACGAGAGCACGAGCGACACCCTGGTGCTCAAGCCATGAGGCGCTGACGGCGCATCGCCCCGAGGGGCCCTCCACGCACGCGTGGAGGGCCCCTCACGCGTCCCGCGGGCGGCCTGGGGCGAGGGGTGACGTCATCGGAAGCGGCGTACCCCCGAAGGCGTCACCACCGCGTGCACCGGACGGTCGTGCGGCTCGCGCGGCACGTCGTCCACGACCTCGGTGTCGTACAGGAGCACCACCAGGGCCGGATCCGATCCCGCGCGCTCCAGGCGGGCCAGTACGCGGTCGTAGGAGCCGCCCCCGCGCCCCAGCCGCAGTCCGTGCCGGTCCACCGCGAGGCCGGGCAGCAGGACGGTGTCGGCCGCCAGTACGGCCCCGGGGCCCAGGCGTTCACCAGCGGGCTCCAAGAGGGCCATCCGCCCGCCGTGTCGGACACGGGTCAGCGAGCCCCCGCCCGCGTACGCGCCCCAGTCCAGGTCGTCGTCGGCCATGAGGACCGGCAACAGGACGCGTACGCCCCGGGCGTGCAGCGCGTCCAGGAGCGCGAGGGTGCCCGGCTCGCTCCCCACGGAGACGTACGCCGCGACGGTGCGCGCCCGCGCCAACTCGGGAAGCTCCAGCGCGCGCACGGCCAGCGCTTCGGCCGTCTCCCGCAGGTCACCGGCTGTCAACCTGCTTCTCACCGCGAGGAATCCCTGACGCAACATTCGCTTGTCAGGCTCTGCCTCACGTCCGACGTGGTTCATGGATCGCTCCCGTTGGTTCTTTATGCGCTCATATGAGAGCCAACTGACCGGAGCCACAGATTCTGCTCATAGCCACCGGATATGGTTACGGGCATGACTGAGTCGCACCCCAGGATCAGCAAGGCTGTCATCCCCGCAGCGGGCCTCGGCACCCGGTTCCTGCCGGCCACGAAGGCCACTCCCAAGGAGATGCTGCCGGTCGTCGACAAGCCGGCGATCCAGTACGTGGTCGAAGAGGCCGTGTCGGCGGGTCTCGACGACGTCCTGATGATCACGGGACGCAACAAGCGCCCCCTCGAGGACCACTTCGACCGCAACTACGAACTGGAGTCGGCCCTCCAGAAGAAGGGCGACGCGCGCAGGCTCGCCAAGGTCCAGGAGTCCAGCGACCTCGCGACCATGCACTACGTGCGCCAGGGCGACCCCAAGGGCCTCGGCCACGCGGTCCTGTGCGCCGCCCCGCACGTCGGCCAGGAACCCTTCGCGGTCCTCCTCGGCGACGACCTGATCGACCCCCGGGACCCCCTGCTCGCCCGCATGGTCGAGGTCCAGGAGCGGCACGGCGGCAGCGTCGTCGCGCTCATGGAGGTCGAGCCCGAGCAGATCCACCTCTACGGCTCCGCCGCCGTGGAGACCACCGCCGAGAGCGACCTGGTCAAGGTGACCGGCCTGGTCGAGAAGCCGGACCCGGCGGACGCCCCCAGCAATTACGCGATCATCGGGCGCTACGTCCTCGACCCGCACATCTTCGACATACTGCGCAAGACCGAGCCGGGCCGCGGCGGCGAGATCCAGCTCACCGACGCCCTCCAGCAGCTCGCCGCCGACGAGAAGGTCGGCGGCCCGGTGCACGGCGTCGTCTTCAAGGGCCGGCGCTATGACACCGGGGACCGCGGCGACTATCTGCGTGCCATTGTCAGACTCGCGTGCGAACGTGAGGACCTGGGCCCGGACTTCCGTGCCTGGCTCCGCAGTTACGTAGCCGAGGAGATGCAGGGATCTTGAGCAGCGCCGCCGCCCGCCCGACCGGCCAGGACCGCCTCTGGTCGGTGGACGACCACCTGGAGGACATCCTCGCCACCGTCCGCCCCCTCGAACCCATCGAGCTGCAACTCCTCGACGCCCAGGGCTGCGTCCTGGTCGAGGACGTCACGGTGCCGGTCTCCCTGCCGCCGTTCGACAACAGCTCGATGGACGGGTACGCGGTGCGGGTCGCGGACGTCTCGGGCGCCGGCGAGGAGTATCCGGCGGTCCTCACCGTCGTCGGCGACGTCGCGGCGGGCGGCGCGGAGCTTCCGCACGTGGGCCCCGGGCAGGCCGCCCGCATCATGACCGGCGCCCCGCTGCCGCCCGGCGCCGAGGCCGTCGTCCCGGTCGAGTGGACCGACGGGGGACTCGGCGAGGGCCCGGTCTCCGGGATGCGCGCCCACAGCGCCTCCCCCGAGGGCGCCTCCGGCCAGGTGCGGGTGCACCGCCCGGCGGAGGCGCGCGCCCACGTACGGGCCGAGGGCAGCGACGTCCGCGCGGGCGACCTCGCCCTTCGCGCGGGCACGATCCTCGGCCCCCCGCAGCTCGGCCTGCTGGCCGCGATCGGCCGCGGCACCGTCCGGGTGCGCCCCCGCCCGCGGGTGGTCGTGCTCTCCACCGGCAGCGAACTGGTGCAGCCGGGCGAGCCGTTGGACACCGGCCAGATCTACGACTCCAACAGCTTCGCCCTGTGCGCCGCCGCCCGCGACGCCGGAGCCATCGGCTACCGGGTGGGCGCCGTCGCCGACGACGCCGAGACCCTCCGCTCCACCATCGAGGACCAGCTCATCCGCGCCGACCTGCTGGTCACCACCGGCGGCGTCAGCGTCGGCGCGTACGACGTCGTCAAGGAGGCCCTCTCCTCGGTGGGTGACGAGGACGAGGAGGGCGGCGGCGTGGACTTCCGCACCCTCGCCATGCAGCCCGGCAAGCCCCAGGGCTTCGGCTCCATCGGCCCCGACCACACCCCGCTGCTCGCCCTGCCGGGCAACCCGGTGTCGTCGTACGTCTCCTTCGAACTGTTCGTCCGCCCCGCGATCCGCACCCTCATGGGCCTGAGCGACGTCCACCGCCCCACCGTGCGCGCGACGCTCGACGCCGAAAAGGCGCTGACCTCGCCCTCGGGACGCCGGCAGTTCCTGCGGGGGACGTACACGGACGGCGCGGTGACGCCCGTCGGCGGCGCCGGGTCCCACCTGGTCGCGGCGCTCGCGCACGCCGACGCGCTGATCGTCGTACCCGAGGACACCACGTCGGTCGAACCCGGCACCGAGGTCGAAGTGGTCCTGCTCGGCTGAGCCGAGGCGGTCGTGCCCGGCCGCCCGACCGGGGCCCGGGAGGGTCCTGCCCGGCTGCCCGCCCCGAGTTGGCGGTACCGTGTCGCGCACAACAGGCCCGACCGGGAGCGCTGCCGCACATGAGTACGCAGGACCGACTGACCCACATCGACGAGGCGGGCGCCGCCCGCATGGTCGACGTCTCCGGGAAGGACGTGACCGCGCGCACCGCCCGCGCCAGCGGCCGGGTCCTGGTCTCCCCCCGTGTGGTCGAACTGCTGCGCGGTGGGGGAGTGCCCAAGGGCGACGCCCTGGCCACCGCGCGGATCGCGGGCATCATGGGCGCCAAGCGCACCCCGGATCTCATCCCCCTGTGCCACCCGTTGGCGGTGTCGGGTGTCGAGGTCGGCCTGACCGTCGCGGACGACGCCGTCGAGATCCTCGCGACCGTGCGGACCACCGACCGCACGGGCGTCGAGATGGAGGCGCTCACGGCGGTCAGCGTGGCCGCCCTCACCGTCATCGACATGGTCAAGGCGGTCGACAAGGCGGCGGTCATCACGGACGTGCGCGTCGAGGAGAAGACCGGCGGGAAGTCGGGCGACTGGAGCCGGGCATGACGTCCCCCTCCTACCGGGCCCTCGTGGTCACCGCCTCCAACCGGGCCTCCGCGGGCGTCTACGCGGACCGGGGCGGCCCGCTGATCGCCGAGGGGCTCACCTCGTACGGCTTCACGGTCGACGGCCCCCGGGTGGTTCCCGACGGCGACCCGGTCGAGGCGGCGCTGCGCGCCGGTGTCGAGGCCGGGTACGACGTCATCGTGACCACCGGCGGCACCGGGATCTCGCCCACCGACCGGACGCCCGAGGCGACCAGACGGGTGGTCGATCACGAGGTGCCGGGCATTCCTGAGGCCATCCGGGCGTTCGGAAGGGAGAAGGTCGCCACGGCGGCCCTCTCCCGGGGGCTCGCCGGAGTCGCGGGACGGACGCTCATCGTCAACCTGCCGGGTTCCACCGGCGGGGTGAAGGACGGTCTGGCCGTCCTGGAGCCCCTCTTGGTCCACGCCGTGGAGCAGATCCGCGGCGGCGACCACCCCAGACCCAGCAGCAATGGGGGTGCGAGCTGAACAGCCCGTCCTGGCCCGTCGAGCTGGCGGACGGCGATGTCGTCCTCCGGCCGATAAAGGTGCGCGACCAGCGGGCCTGGCGCGAGGTGAACCGGCGCAACCGCGACTGGCTGCGGCCGTGGGAGGCGACCATTCCGCCGCCCACACCCAGCGGGCCGATAGCGCACCGGCCGACGTACCGGCAGATGGTCCGCCATCTGCGCGCCGAGGCGAACGCGGGCCGCATGCTGCCCTTCGTGATCGAGTACCAGGGCCGTCTGGTGGGTCAGCTGACCGTCGCCGGGATCACCTGGGGCTCGATGTGCTCGGGGCACGTCGGCTACTGGGTGGACCAGGCGGTGGCCGGACGCGGGGTGATGCCGACGGCCGTGGCGCTGGCGACCGACCACTGCTTCCGTACGGTCGGACTGCACCGGATCGAGGTGTGCATTCGCCCGGAGAACGGTCCCAGCCGCCGCGTCGTGGAGAAACTCGGATTCCGTGAGGAAGGGCTCCGGCCGCGTTATCTCCACATCGACGGGGCCTGGCGCGACCATCTCGTCTTCGCACTCACCGCGGAAGAGGTGCCCGAAGGGCTTCTCGGACGCTGGCAGCGGGCACGCTCCCAGAACCGGAGCAGGCCGAGTACCCAGTAAATGAAATGCGTGTTCGAAATTGATCGGCCGGCGATCACCTCGGAACCATCTCGGGATCATCTCGATGTCTCTCGGAGTCGTCCCACGGCATTAAATTCACGGGTCTCGGCGGCCTGCTGATCGCATCGGTCACAAAAAAAGCTCGAAATATCAGCCAGATCGTGCGACACACCGGCTCAATTGGCAGATGGCCTCACGCAAACCCCTCTACCGTGTGAGGCGTGAGCAGCAGCGGCCTCATCTACGCAGTCATCGTCGGGGCCTGGGCCGCCTACTTGGTGCCGATGTGGCTCCGTAGGCAGGACGAGCTGAACGAAGCCCGTCCGACGGAACGCTTCAGCACCGCCATCCGGCTGCTGTCCGGACGGGCGGGAATGGAGCGCCGGTACGCCAAGGACCTGCGGGCGCGCTCCACCGAAGAGGGGGAGCCCAGCGCCGACCCGGGCGGCGTCACCGATTCGGTGGACGTCCGGGCCTTCGCCATGCCTCCGGCCCGGGAACACACCAAGGCCCAACTCCCGCAGTCCGCCGACCCGGAGCCCCGGCAGGCACCCCAGCCGGGCACCCGGCACAGTGCCCCGCAGGGCTCCGCGGCGACCGCCAGACCGGTGCCGCCGCAGTCCGCGCACGACGAACACCCGGCGGCGCCGAACGCGCCCGCGGCCTCGCGGCTTCCCGCCGAGCGGCGGGTCTCCGCGGCGGAGGCCGCAGCACGCGCCCGGCGCACCAAGGTGCTCGCGCGCCGTCGGCGCACGACCGTCCTGATCTTCCTCGCGTTCACCTGCGGCGCGATCGTGGCGGCCGTCGGCGGACTCGCGTTCCTGTGGGCCCCCGGGGTCCCCGCCGTGATGCTGAGCGCGTACATCGTCTATCTGCGGGCCCAGGAACGTCGGCGCTTCACCTACGTCATGGACCGCCGCCGGGCCGAGGCCGCGGCGCAGCGGCTGCGCGAGCGGCAGCCGCGCCGCCGGGCGGCCGGGCTCGACCAGAACGCCGAGGACCAGGAAGAGGGCCCCGAACCGGAGACCGACACCGGGATCTCCACGCTCGCGGCCGACCGGCGTGCCCTCGTCGAGCAGACCGACCACGCCGAGTGGGTCGACCAGCAGCGCGAGCGCCGGCAGGGCCCCGGCCGGGGTGACAGCTGGGACCCGGTCCCGGTGCCGCTGCCGACGTACGTGACCGCCCCCGTCGCACCGCGGGCCACCTCCAGCGTCGACCTGGGGGCGCCGGACGCGTGGAGCTCCGCGCGCTCCAGCGCCGTGGAACCGGCCGAACCGGAGGCGGAGCCCGCGGACGAGGGCCACCCGGCCGAGGCGGCCGACGAGGCCGGGGCCGAGTGCGACGGCCGCAGCGACGCCCGGCGCGCCGCGTCCGCCCGGCGGGCCCGCGAGCGCGGACGCACCCCGCTCTTCGACCAGTACGAGGACGGCGAACGGCCGCGCGCGGCCAACGAGTGACCCGGCACCCTCGGCGCCCGGCCCGCTCCGTACGGGCCGGGCGGCCGTCTCTCCGGGAGCGGCGGCTGACCAGCCAGGAACGGATTTCCAAGCACCCGGATCGGGATGCTAGAGTTTCACTCGTTGCAAGGGCCTGTGGCGCAGTCTGGTAGCGCACCTCGTTCGCATCGAGGGGGTCTGGGGTTCAAATCCCCACAGGTCCACCGCAATTCAGAACCCCGCCGGATTCGTCCGGCGGGGTTTCTGTATGCCCGGATGTTCCGGCGCGCACGCGGAGGGAACGCGGCGCGCCCGGCTCAGGAGGCGGACAGGGGCTTGGCGAAGCACATGCTCAGGTCGTGGAACCGGTAGTAGCCGAACTTGACGCAGGGCTCGTAGCCGCTGGACGTGTAGAGGGCGACCGCCTCGGGCTGCTTGGCGCCGGTCTCCAGGACCATACGGGTGCGGCCGGCCGCGCGGGCGTCCTCCTCCAGGGCGGCCAGGACGCGGCGGGCGAGACCGAGACCGCGGGCCTCCGGGACGACGTACATGCGCTTGAGCTCGGCGTCGCCGTCCGCGTATCCCTCCTCGTTCTCGTCCTGGGTGCGCCAGCCGCCCGTGGCGACGGGCCGGTCCCGCTCGTCGTACGCGAGGAGGTACAGGCCGAGCGGCGGCCTGAACATCGACGCGTCCAGCGGTGTGACGTCGCCCTCGTCTCCATAGCGCTCGGCGTACTCGGCCTGCACCTGGTCGTTGAGTTTGACGGCGTCGGGGTGGTCGAAAGGGACCGGACGGATATGCATGCCGAATATCGTACATGTATGCATGCGGCGACCGGAGTCGATTAAGTATCGTGCCCGGGTGCTGACTGTCACCTCTGTGAATGTGAACGGGCTCCGTGCCGCCGCGAAGAAGGGTTTCGTGGAGTGGCTCGCGGAGACCTCCGCGGACGTCCTGTGCCTCCAGGAGGTGCGGGCCGAACCCGGGCAGCTGCCCGAGGAGGTGCGGGCACCGGACGGCTGGCACGTCGTGCACGCGCCGGCCGCCGCCAAGGGCCGCGCGGGCGTCTCCCTGTACACCCGCCGCGAACCCGACCGGGTCCGGATCGGGTTCGGGTCCGAGGAGTTCGACTCCAGTGGCCGGTACGTCGAGGTGGACCTCCCGGGCGTCACCGTCGCCAGCCTCTATCTGCCCTCCGGGGAGGTCGGTACCGAGCGGCAGGACGAGAAGACCCGGTTCATGGACGAGTTCCTCACCTACCTGAAGGACTTGCGCGAACGGGCGGCCGCCGACGGGCGCGAGGTCGTGGTCTGCGGCGACTGGAACATCGCCCACCAGGAGGCGGACCTCAAGAACTGGCGGGCCAACAAGAAGAACTCCGGCTTCCTGCCCGAGGAGCGCGCGTGGCTGGGCCGGGTCCTGGACGCGGCCGACGGCGGATACGTCGACGTCGTACGCGCCCTGCACCCCGGCACGGAGGGCCCGTACACGTGGTGGTCGTACCGGGGACGGGCCTTCGACAACGATTCAGGTTGGAGGATCGACCTGGTCGTCTCGACCCCGGGGCTCGCGCGACGCGCGGTCAAGGGGTTCGTGGAACGGGCCGCGAGCCACGGGGAGCGGTGGTCGGACCACGCGCCCGTCACCGTGGTCTTCGAGAGCTGATCCGGCCGCCCTCCGGGTGCCGTGCCCGGCCGGGCACGGCACCCGGGGACACGAAGCCGGACCGGGTGGTCACGCCCCCGGTCGTCGGCTGAGCCGGCGGTCCAGGGCCATCGAGAGTTCCGCCTCCACCACGCTCTTGGCCAGGGGGCGCAGCCGGGTCAGGTCCTCCGGGGTGCGGTTCTCGGTGAGGACGAGGGCGGTGAAGAGCGTGGCGAGCGCCTCGGCGTGGTCGCGGACGCGGCGGGCCGCGGTCAGGACGTCGGCGAGCGGGACGCCCTCGCGGACCAGGGCCGCCGAGACGTCGAGCAGGCGGCGGCTGATGTGGACGATCTCCCCGCCGTCGGTGCCGAGGTAGCCGAGGTCCAGGGCGGCGGCGAGGTTCTCCGGGGTGGCCTGGCCGGCGAAGACGTCGGCCAGTTCCTCCGGGGAGAGGCGGACCGGGGTCTCCTCGGTGGGCTCGCCGAGGCCGAGGAGTTCTCCCACGTCGCGGCCGTGGTCGAAGGCCTCGGCCAGTTCCGCGATGCCGCTGAGCGTGTGACCGCGCTCCAGCAGTGCCGAGATCGTGCGCAGACGGGCCAGGTGCGTGTCGTCGTACCAGGCGATACGGCCCTCGCGGCGGGGCGGCGGTATCAGCTTGCGCTCGCGGTAGAAGCGCAGGGTGCGCACCGTGATGCCGGCCTCCTCGGCCAGCTCCTCCATCCGGTACTCACGCTTCTCCGCCACGTGCGCACCCTACGTCGTACCCCGGGTAACTTTCCCGGACGCGACCCCTACCCATCAGTACGGAGCTGCTCTACGCTCCCATTGCGCCAGTGTTCACTGGCAGGGTCGTGCGGGCTAGGGAGGCGTCGGGATGACCGAGCACGAACATGTACGTGTGGCGGTGGTCGGGTCCGGGTTCGGGGGTCTGGGCGCGGCGGTGCGGCTGCGCCGCGAAGGGGTCACCGACTTCGTCGTCCTGGAACGGGCCGGCGGCGTGGGCGGCACCTGGCGTGACAACAGCTACCCCGGGTGCGCCTGCGACGTGCCGTCCCATCTGTACTCGTTCTCGTTCGCGCCGAACCCCGACTGGCCCCGCACCTTCTCCGGGCAGGAACACATCCGGGCCTATCTGGAGCACGTCACCGACGTCTTCGGGCTCCGCCCCCATCTGCGCTTCGACTCCGAGGTGAAGCGGATGACCTGGGACGGCGAGAAGCTGCGGTGGGACATCGAGACCAGCAGCGGGTCCCTCAGCGCGGACTTCGTGGTGTCCGCCACCGGGCCGCTGTCGGACCCGAAGATCCCGGACATCCCGGGGATCGACTCCTTCCCGGGCAAGGTCTTCCACTCCGCCCGCTGGGACCACGACTACGATCTGCGCGGCAAGCGCGTGGCGATGGTCGGGACCGGCGCCTCGGCCATCCAGATCGTGCCCGCCGTCCAGCCCGAGGTCGCCCGCCTCACCCTCTTCCAGCGCACCCCGCCCTGGGTGATGCCCCGCGTCGACCGGGCCATCAGCGGGCTCGAACGCGGGCTGCACCGCGTCCTCCCGTTCACCGCCCAGGCCCGTCGTGGCTTCCTCTGGGGCATCAGGGAGCTGCAGGTCCAGGCGTTCACCAAGCGGCCCGACGAACTGGGCCTGGTCGAAAGGCTCGCCAGGCGGAACATGGCGCGGGCCGTGAAGGACCCCGCGCTGCGCGCGAAGCTGACGCCGGACTACCGGATCGGCTGCAAGCGGATCCTGCTCTCCAACACCTACTACCCCGCGCTCACCCGCCCCAATGTGGACGTGGTGGCCTCCGGGCTCGACCGGGTCGAGGGGTCCACGCTCGTCGCGGCCGACGGCAGCACGGCCGAGGCCGACGCGATCGTCTTCGGTACGGGCTTCCACGTCACGGACATGCCGATCGCCGACCGTGTGGTGGGCGCTGAGGGCAGGACCCTCGCCGAGGCGTGGGAGGGCGGGATGAGCGCCCTGCGCGGAGCGTCCGCGGCCGGCTTCCCCAACTGGATGACGATCATCGGGCCCAACACGGGGCTCGGGAACTCCAGCATGATCCTGATGATCGAGTCCCAGCTCAACTACATGGCCGACTTCGTACGGCAGTTGGACGTGCTCGGCGGACGTGTGGCGCTCGACGCGCGGCCGGACGCGGTGGCGGACTGGAACCGCAAGGTCCAGGAGCGCATGAAGCGCACGGTGTGGAACACCGGGGGCTGCACCAGTTGGTACCTCGACGCACAGGGCCGCAACACGACGGTCTGGCCGGGTACGACGACCGAATTCCGCACGGCCACCCGCCGGTTGGACCTCGGGGAGTACGAGGTGCTGAGGCCCCCGGGGCAGGAACGGCAGGACCGGCGGCCGGGAGAGCGGCCGGGGAACCGGACGAAGTTGGAGGCAGGGGCGTGAGCCGGCCGACCCCCGTGGCCGACGGCCCCTACGCGCCGCCCGCCGCCGCACATGAGCTGACCGCGGTCTCCGCCGACGGCGCCCGGCTCCATGTCGAGGTGCACGGACCCGAGGGCGCCACGGTGCCCACCGTCGTCCTGGCCCACGGATGGACCTGCTCGACCGCCTTCTGGGCGGCGCAGATACGGGACCTCGCCGTCGACCACCGGGTGATCGCGTACGACCAGCGCGGGCACGGACGCAGCCCCGCGGGCGCCGGGTACGGCACGGAGACCCTCGCCGACGACCTGGAGGCGGTGCTCGCGGCCACCCTCCGGCCGGGCGAGAAGGCCGTGCTGGTGGGGCACTCCATGGGCGGGATGACGCTGATGGCGGCCGCGGCGAGACCGCGGTTCCGGGAGCACGCGGTGGCGGCCCTGCTGTGCAGCACGGGCAGTTCGCGGCTGGTGGCCGAGGCGCGCGTGCTGCCGTTCCCGCCGGGACGCCTGCGCACCGGGGCCACCCAGCGGATCCTCGGGTCGCGGGCGCCGCTCGGTCCGGTCACGCCGGTGGCCCGCAGGATCCTCAAGTACGCGACGATGGGCGCCGGTTCGTCGCCGGGCATGGTCGAGGCATGCGCGCGGATCGTGCACGCCTGCCCGCGCGCGGTGCGGCACGCCTGGTCGAAGGTGCTCGACGCGCTCGACCTCGACCACGGCGTACGGGAGTTGTCGGTGCCGACGGCCGTGGTGGCGGGGTCCGCGGACCGGCTGACGCCGCTCGTGCACGCGCGGGCCCTGGTCGCCATGCTGCCGAACTGCGTCGGTCTCACCGAGCTGGCGGGCCTCGGGCACATGACACCCATGGAGGCACCGGACGTGGTCACCGCACGGATTCGCGGACTCGTCACCGACTACGCACAGATCAAGGAGGGCGCATGAGCAGGGTGAGCCTGGAGGGGCAGGTCGCGGTCGTCACGGGGGCCGCGCGGGGCGTGGGTGAACTCCTGGCCCGCAAGCTGTCCGCACGGGGTGCCAAGGTCGCGCTCGTCGGTCTGGAGGCGGACGCGCTCAAGCAGGTCTCGGAGCGGCTGCTCGGTGAGAGCGACCACTGGTACGCCGATGTCACCGACCACGAGGCGATGACGCGGGTCGCGGGTGAGGTGAAGGAGCGGTTCGGGAAGGTGGACATCGTCGTCGCCAACGCCGGTGTCGCGAGCGGCGGTCCGTTCATGGACTCCGATCCGGTCGCCTGGCGCCGGGTGATCGAGGTCAATCTGATCGGTTCGGCCGTCACCGCCCGTGCGTTCCTGCCCGTACTCACGGAAAGCCGGGGGTACTTGCTGCAGATCGCGTCGCTCGCGGCGATCACGCCGGCGCCCATGATGACGGCGTACTGCGCCTCCAAGTCGGGGGTGGAGGCGTACGCGCACAGCCTGCGTGCGGAGGTCGGGCACAGGGGTGTGCGCGTGGGCGTCGGATACCTGTCCTGGACCGACACCGACATGGTGCGCGGGGCCGATCAGGACGACGTGATGCGGGAGTTGCGGCAGCGGCTGCCCTGGCCGTCGAACAAGACCTATCCGCTGGGACCGGCCGTCGACCGGATCGTCGCGGGGATCGAGCGCCGGTCGAGCCATGTGTACGCGCAGTGGTGGCTGCGCGGGATGCAGGGGATCCGCGGTTATCTGCCCGGAGTCATCGGGGCGGTGGGGCAGCGGGAGATGCGGCGCTTCGAACCACGGCTGGGAAGTGTCGCCAAGGGGCTCGTCGGGGCCGGCGGGGCGGCCGACGACAGACGCGGAGAGGGCGTCTGAACAGGGGTTATTCTGCCTGCGTCACCGTGTGTGACTGATCGAAATGCGTGCGTAGTGTCCCCGTGTAACTCTGGTCGAGCCCGATCCCCTCACCCACACATGGGAGTGAAACAGCATGGGCAAGAAGGACCAGATGCAGAACAAGGCGGAGAACATGAAGCAGCAGGGCAAGAAGAGGATGGACCAGGAGATGAGCGAGCCGGGACGGCGTTCTCCGCAGCAGCCCGGTCAGCACGCTCCGCAGGGGACGGGCCACCGGGCCCCGCAGGAGGGCTCGGCCCAGCGCTCGGCGCAGGGCTCGGCGCAGGGTTCCGCCCAGCGCTCGGCGCAGGGCTCGGCCCCGCGTTCGGCTCAGGGCCCCGCGTCGGAGCGTGACCGCTCCATCCCCGAGAACGAGCGTGTGCGCCGTGAGGCGCAGGACCGCTTCGACCAGGACCACGACGCCTGACGTCACGGGTCCGCTTGAAGTCTGAGTGGGGCGCCCCTGCTTGGGGGCGCCCCACTCGCCTGAGTGTCCCGCGCGTCCGCCGGTCAGCGGCTGCGCGGCGGCAGCTTCGGGCGGGTGCGGTCCGGTACGTCCGAGAGATCGGGCGGGGAGGCAGCCGGATGGGTGCCCAGCAGATCGAGGGCCAGCTGGATCGCGGTGTCCATCTCGGCGTGACGGCCCTCCGCCCAGTCCAACGGGGTACGCAGGACCTCCAGATCGGGGGAGACGCCCCGGTTCTCGACGGACCAGCCGTACGCGTCGAACCAGGCCGCGTTCATCGGGACCGTGATCACCGTGCCGTCGCCCAGCTGGTGCCGGCCGGTCATGCCGACGACGCCGCCCCAGGTGCGCTGGCCGACCACGGGACCGAGCCCGAGCAGTTTGAAGACGGCGGTGATCATGTCGCCGTCGGAGGAGGTCGCCTCGTCGGCGAGGGCCACCACCGGGCCGCGCGGCGCGTTCGAGGCGTACGAGACCGGCTGGGCGTTGCGCGTCAGGTCCCAGCCCAGGATCCTGCGCGTCAGCTTCTCGACGACGAGTTCGCTGATGTGGCCGCCCGCGTTGCCGCGTACGTCGACGAGCAGTGCCGGGCGCGAGACCTCCAGACGCAGGTCGCGGTTGAACTGCGCCCAGCCGGAGCCGCCCATGTCCGGGATGTGGAGGTAGCCGCACCGGCCGCCGCTCAACTCCCTGACCACGTCGCGTCGTTTGGCCACCCAGTCCTGGTAGCGCAGCGGCCGCTCGTCGATCAGCGGCACCACCGCCACCCGGCGCGAGGGCCCCTCGCCGCCCGGCGGGACGAACGTCAGCTCCACCGTCGTACCGCCCGCGCCCGCGAGCAGCGGGTACGGGCCCGTCACCGGGTCCACCGGTCGGCCGTCGATGTGGGTGAGCACCGCGCCCTCGCGGATGCCGGTGCCCGCCAGCGGTGAGCGGGCCTTGGAGTCGGAGGAGTCGCCGGGCAGGATCCGCTTCAGGGTCCAGCAGCCGTCGCGCCGGACGAAGTTGGCGCCCAGCAGGCCCTGCCAGCGCTGGTAGTGCCCAGGTCCCTCGTTCCGGCGGGCCGCGGCGACATAGGCGTGGGAGGTGCCCAGTTCGCCGAGGACCTCGCGCAGCAGGTCCGCGAACTCGTCCGGGGACGCGACCCGTTCGACCAGCGGGCGGTACTGGGCGAGCACGGCGTCCCAGTCGATGCCGCACATGTGGGGTTCCCAGAAGTAGGCGCGGATGATGCGGCCCGCCTCGTCGTACGCCTGGCGCCATTCGGCCGGCGGGTCCACCTCGTGGAGGATGCGGCGCAGGTCGATCCAGACCGTGGAGTCGCTGTCGCCGATCTCGGTGGAGGGCACGGCGCGCAGGTCGCCCTCGTCGACCACGACCAGCCGGGAGCCGTCGCCGCTCACCGCGAACCAGTCGAGGTGGCCGACGAGTTCGGACTTCTTCGCTCTGCTGATGTTGAAGTGCTCCAGGGTCGGACGCCCCGAGGTGTCGTCGGGGTTGACGAAGGTCTCGCCGAGCGCGCCGGAGATCGGCCAGCGCAGCCAGACCAGGCCGCCGCCCGCGACGGGACAGAGCGCCGAGTACTTGGAGGCGGTGACGGGGAAGGGGGTGACGCGGCTCTCCAGGCCTTCCAGTTCGACACTGACCGCGCCGTCGGCGCCCTCGTCCTCGACCGGGTCCAGGCCCCCGGCGACCGGCCGCCCGTCCGGGTTCAGGGCGAACGGCGAGGGCGTGGCGGAGGACAGGGGCACGAGGTACGGCCGGCACCCCAGGGGGAAGGAGAGGTCGCCGGTGTGGACGTCGTAGACGGGGTCGAAGCCGCGCCAGGAGAGGAAGGCCAGATAGCGGCCGTCCCGGGTGAAGACCGGGTTCTCGTCCTCGAAGCGGCCGTTGGTGACGTCGACGACGAGCCCGTCCTTTATCCGCGCCATCTTGATCTGGCGCAGGGAGCGGCCGATCCCCGGGTGCGACCAGGTCAGCCAGGCCCCGTCCGGGGAGAAGGCGAGATCCCTGACCGGTCCGTTGAGGGAGTGGATCAGCTCGGTGACCTCGCCGCCCCGGTTCGTCGCCCGCCCGGTCCCGCCGGAGTCCGGCGCCTCCCCCGCGTCCGCCTCCGCCTCCTCGCTCCCGCCCTTCGCCGTCCCGGTCGTTTCCGTCGTTCCGCTCGCAGCGCTCGCAGCGCTCGCAGCCGTCGCAGCCGTCGTCCCGGTGGTCTCTTCCGAGACCTCCGTCTCCTCCGTCTCCTCCGCCTTTCCCCTCTCCTCCGCCGAGTCCGCCGTCGTCTCCGTCCCCGCCGAACCCGCTGTCTCCTCCGGCTCCTCCGTAACCCCCTCGTCCTCCGTAGCGTCGAGGAGCAGGAGCCGTCCGTCGTTGGAGGCGATCGCCAGGCGTTCCCCCTGGGGGTCCGCCACCAGTTCCAGGACGCATCCCAGCTCGCCGGAGGCCAGCCGGCGCGGTTCGCGGGCGCCGGAGGCCCGCGGCAGATAGGCGATCTCGACGGCGTCCTCGCCGTCCGCGTCGGTCACATAGGCGACCTGGCCGCCCGAGCCGAGCATCTCGGGGAGCCGGACCCGGACCCCGGGGGTGTCGGCGATGGTGCGGGCGGGTCCGTCGCGGTGGGTGAGCCAGTACAGGCTGCCGCGGACGACGACCGCGCCGGCCCGTCCCGTCTCGTCCACGGAGATGGCGTCCACGTGCTGGGCCGCGGGCACCTGGTAGGGCCGCCGCCCCGCGCGCTGTCCGCCGAGCCGGACGTCGAGCCGGCGCGGGAGCGAGTCGGGGGACAGGTCGTCGACGATCCACAGGTCCCCGGCGCACTGGTACACGACCCGGCTGCCGTCGCTGGAGGCGTTGCGTGCGTAGAACGCGTCGTGGTCGGTGTGCCGGCGCAGGTCGGAGCCGTCGTACGCGCAGGAGTACAGGTTGCCGATGCCCTCGTGGTCGGAGAGGAACGCGATCCGGCCGCCGACGAACATGGGGGAGTCGAGGTGGCCGCCGATGTCGGCGAGCAGACGGCGGCCGTGCAGCCACAGCCGTCCCATGGCGCCGCCCCGGTAGCGTTTCCAGGCGGCGGGGTCGTGCGGTGGGGTGCCGGTGAGCAGCAGGGTCTTCCGTTCGCCGTCGATGTCGGCGACCGCGATGTCCGAGACCGGTCCCCAGGGAAGGTTGCCGCCGGGGTCCCCGTCGGTCGGGACGCTGTGGGCCCAGGTGAAATAGGAGAAGGGCTGCCCGTGCGAGGCGACGGCGAGGATGTCGCCGTCGGGGGACCAGCCGCAGACCCGGGTGTCCGCGCTGCCCCAGTAGGTGAGGCGCCGGCCCGGGCCGCCGTCCACCGGTGTCAGGTGGATCTCCGGCACCAGGCTGCGCCAGCTCGTGTACGCGATGTCCCGCCCGTCGGGGGAGAAGCGCGGGTGTCCGACCTTGGTGCGGTCCACGGTGAGCCGCCAGGCCCGCCCCGGCCCGTCCAGCGGTGCCACCCACAGATCGTCCTCGGTCACGAAGCACAGCCGGTCGCCGCTCAGGTGCGGCAGGCGCAGATATCCGGATGCGCGGTCGGTGGTGTCCTGGTCCGTGGTCGCCTTCTCGTGCTCGTCGCTCACCTCCCCATGCTTTTCCCCTCGGAGGGCCCCGGCAACTCGTGCGGGGGCCCGGCCTGGTGCGGGGAGGTCTCCGGTGGGCGCGTGCGTGACTCAGCACACGTACGAAACGGTTTCGTTTCGCTCTTCTCCGGGGTATGTTGAGACACGTACGACGACGAAGAAGATGCCGTACGACGACGACCAGCAGAACCGAGTCGTTCTGAGCGGGAGATGGTGAGTGGGATGACTGAAGTCGCAACGGTGCGCCGCAGTCGGATCACGCCCGAGCGCGAGGCCGAGCTGTACCGGGCCGTGCTCGACCTGCTCAGGGAGGTCGGCTACGACGCCCTGACCATGGACGCCGTCGCCGCCCGCACCAAGTCCAGCAAGGCCACGCTCTACCGCCAGTGGGGCGGCAAGGCCGAACTGGTGGTGAAGGCGCTGCGGCACGAGAAGCCGAGCGCCGGCGACGTCGACACGGGATCCCTCGCAGGTGACTTCCACGCGCTGGTGCTGCGTGAGGACGACTGCCGGATGGAGCAGAACTCCGCGCTGATGCGGGGTCTGGCCATGGCACTGCACGGGAACCCCGATCTGCTGAAGGCCTTCCGGGAACTGATCATCGAACCGGAGACCGTAGAGCTGCGCCGCATACTGGAGCGTGCCGTCGCCCGGGGTGAGATCCGTCCGGACAACCCCGCGCAGGAGTACGTGCTGCACATGCTCATCGGTGCCTTCGCGGTGCGTGGTGTCGTCGACGAGCTGCCACCGACCCGTGCCTTCCTCACCTCGTACGTGGATGCCGTGATCCTCCCCGCACTCGGCGCCTGATCCCGCGTCACCGCGGGACGAACGAACCTCTGTATCCGTACCTGACGCGACCGCTCACGTCGTCGGGCTGATCTCCCCTGCCCCCACCGGGTGATCTCACCAGCCCCTGCCGTCCCACGACCTGACCGGGAGTACGCCCTCGTGGCCACGTTCCTCTACAAACTCGGCCGACTCGCCTTCCGGCGACGGCATTTCGTCGCCCTGATCTGGGTGGCGCTGTTGACCCTGGCGGGAGTCGGCGCGGCCAACGCCCCGACGGCCGGTGCCAGCTCCTTCTCCATCCCCGGCACCGAGGCGCAGAAGGCCTTCGACCTGCTGGAGCAGCGCTTCCCCGGCATGAGTGCCGACGGGGCGACCGCGCGGGTCGTCTTCAAGGCGCCCGGCGGCGAGAAGATGGCGGACAAGGCCAACAAGGCCACCGTCGAGAAGACCGTCAAGGCGCTCGAGGACGGCTCGGAGGTCACCTCCGTCACCGACCCGTTCAAGGCCAAGGCAGTCAGCAAGAACGGTTCGATCGCCTACACGTCGGTGAAGTACAAGGTCTCCGGAATGGAGCTGAAGGACTCCTCGAAGGAGGCCCTGGAATCGGCCGCGCAGCAGGCGCGGGACGCCGGGCTGACCGTCGAGGTGGGCGGTGACGCTCTCCAGGCCACGCCGGAGACCGGTTCCACCGAGGTCATCGGCATCGCGATCGCGGCGGTCGTCCTCGTGATCACCTTCGGTTCGCTGATCGCCGCCGGGCTGCCGCTGCTGACCGCGCTGATCGGCGTCGGCATCGGTGTCTCCACCATCACCGCCCTCGCGAGCGCGCTCGACCTGGGCACCACCACCTCCACGCTGGCGATGATGATCGGCCTCGCGGTCGGTATCGACTACGCGCTGTTCATCGTCTCCCGCTACCGGGCCGAACTCGCCGAGGGCCGCGAGCGCGAGGAGGCGGCCGGGCGGGCCGTCGGCACGGCGGGCTCGGCGGTGGTCTTCGCGGGTCTGACGGTCGTGATCGCGCTCGTCGGGCTGTCGGTCGTGAACATCCCGATGCTGACGAAGATGGGCGTCGCGGCGGCCGGCACGGTCGCCATCGCCGTCCTGATCGCGCTCACGATGATCCCGGCGCTGCTGGGTTACGCGGGCCGCAAGGTCCAGCCGGCCGGCCAGAAGAGCAGGCTGCTCGGCGGCGGCCGGGCCGCGAAGAAGGCGGGCCGGCCCAACATGGGCACCCGCTGGGCGAGCTTCGTCGTCCGTCGCCCGCTCGCCGTGCTGCTGCTCGGCGTGGTCGGTCTGGGCGCCGCGGCGGTCCCGGCGGCCTCGCTGGAACTGGGTCTGCCCGACGACGGTTCGCAGCCGGCCTCGACCACCCAGCGCAGGGCCTACGACCTGCTGTCCGACGGTTTCGGGCCCGGTTTCAACGGCCCTCTGATGCTGGTCGTGGACGCCAAGGGGAGCGACGACCCCAAGGGGGCGGTCACCCGGGTCACCGACACGGTCAAGGACCTCAAGGGCGTCGTCTCGGTGACGCCGGCGACGTACAACAAGCCCGGGGACACCGCGATGATCACGGTGATCGCGGACTCCAAGCCGTCCTCGGTGAAGACCGAGAACCTGGTGCACACCATCCGGGACGCGGGCGGCGGCATCACGGCCGGCACCGATGCCAAGGTGCTGGTCACCGGCAGCACGGCGATGAACATCGACTTCTCGCAGAAGCTCAACGACGCGCTGATCCCCTACCTGGCGCTGGTGGTCGGCCTGGCCTTCCTGCTCCTGATCGTGGTCTTCCGCTCGGTCCTGGTCCCCCTGAAGGCGGCGCTCGGCTTCCTGCTGAGCGTGATGGCGGCGCTCGGCGCGGTGGTCGCGGTCTTCCAGTGGGGCTGGCTGGCGAACCTCATCGGTGTCGAGCAGACCGGCCCGATCATGTCGATGATGCCGATCTTCATGGTGGGCGTCGTCTTCGGCCTGGCGATGGACTACGAGGTCTTCCTCGTGACCCGGATGCGCGAGGCGTACGTGCACGGGGAGAAGCCGGGCCAGGCCGTCGTGACCGGCTTCAAGCACGGCGCGCGGGTGGTGACGGCCGCGGCCGTCATCATGATCGCCGTCTTCTCCGGTTTCATCGGTTCCAGTGAGTCGATGATCAAGATGATCGGCTTCGGTCTCGCGATCGCCGTGTTCTTCGACGCGTTCGTCGTCCGGATGGCGCTCGTCCCGGCGGTCCTGGCGCTGCTCGGCAAGAAGGCCTGGTGGCTGCCGAGGTGGCTGGACCGGGCCCTGCCGAACGTGGACGTCGAGGGCGAGGGGCTGCGCGGGCTGGGCGCCGGGGCGAGGAACCCGGACGAGGACGACGACCGCGAACTGGCACGCGTCTGACCCCCGGACGCCGGTCGGGTCAGTGAGCCACCGGGGTGGCGGCCGCGTAGGTACGGCGCAGGAAGCGCATCAGGGCTTTCGAGTCGACCTGCACGACCGCCACCCCTTTGGCCGAGTGGAACTCCATGACGGCCTGCACCCGGCCGCACGGCCAGACGCGTACGTCGCCGCTGCTGACCGGGACCCGCAGCCCCTGTTCCAGCACCTCGCGGGGGAAGACCCACTCGTTCGGGCCGGGCAGGGTGATGCGCACCTGGCGGGGGTCGGACTCGGGGTCGTAGTGGAAGGCCACCGGAACGGCTCTGCCTTCGTCCTCGGGGGAGTCGGCCGTGTCCGTGACGATATGGGCGCGTGCGTACTGTTCGACGGCAGACATGTACCGACTCCTTACGCTGCGTTACCTGTGCGGAATCTACGAATCCGTCACCTTTCCAATGTCGCACATTCCGTGGAATCCGCTCTCGGACATCCGGGTACCCCTCCGCGGCCGTCGTGACACGGAGTTGTGGGCCACGACACGTCAGGGGACGTGCGGCGGACGCCCCCGGGTGACGTTCCGCCGGACGTCCCGGCGGCCCGTCCGGCGGGCTCGCCGGGCTCCCGCACTATTCATGAGCGCATCGCTCTTGCAAGCCATTCGCAACAAGGCGCTATCATCGAACGGTGCATGTGCCTGACGGATTCATCAACGCCCCGGTCTCCGCCGCCACCGGACTCGTCGCCGCAGGCGCCGTCGCGGTGAGCCTGCGAGGCGCCCGCCGCGAGCTCGACGAGAGGACCGCGCCGCTGGCCGGACTCGTCGCCGCCTTCATCTTCGCCGTACAGATGCTGAACTTCCCGGTCGCCGCCGGGACCAGCGGACATCTCCTCGGCGGCGCGCTGGCGGCGATACTCGTCGGCCCCTTCACCGGGGTCCTGTGCGTCTCCGTGGTCCTGCTGATGCAGGGCATCCTCTTCGCCGACGGGGGCCTCACCGCGCTCGGCGTGAACATCACCGACATGGCGATCGTCACCACCGTCGTCTCGTACGCCGTCTTCCGCGGCCTGCTGAAGGTGCTCCCCAGGAGGCGGCGTTCGATCACCGCGGCCGCCTTCGTGTCCGCGCTGCTGTCCGTACCGGCCGCCGCCGTCGCCTTCACCCTCATCTACGCGCTCGGCGGCACCACCGACGTCGCGATCGGCAAGGTCGCCACCGCGATGATCGGCGTCCACGTCCTCATCGGCATCGGCGAGGCCGCGATCACCGCCCTCACGGTCGGCGCGGTCGTCGCCGTACGGCCGGACCTCGTGTACGGAGCGCGCGGCCTCCAGCAGCGGCTCAAGCTGCGGGTGGGCGGCGAACTGGTCGACGCGGCCGCCCCCGCCGCGCCCGGCGCCGCGCCGGTCTCCCGCCGCAAGGTGTGGATCACCGGTCTCGTCACCTCGCTCGTCCTCGCGGGCTTCGTCAGCTTCTACGCCTCCGCCAGCCCCGACGGCCTGGAGAAGGTCGCCAAGGACCAGGGCATCGACCAGCGCACCAAGAAGCACCACACCGAGGACTCCCCGCTCGCCGGGTACGGCGTCAAGGACATCTCCGACGCCCGGATCTCCGGCGGCCTCGCGGGCGTGATCGGCGTGGGTGTCACGGTCGTCGCGGGCACCGGCGTCTTCTGGGCGGTGCGCAGGCGCCGTACCGCCGGCACGTCGCCCGCCTCCCTCCCCGAAGGCGTCTGAGATGGGAGCGGGCCACGCCCACCGCCTCTACCGGCACGGGCACTCACCGGTGCACTCCCTGCCCCCGCACACCAAACTCGCCGCGTCCTTCGGCTTCGTCGTCGTGGTCGTGTCGACCCCGCGCGAGGCGATGTGGGCGTTCGCGCTGTACGCCGTGCTGCTCGCGGCCGTCGCGTGGCGGGCCCGGGTGCCGGCCGGGTTCCTGCTCAAACGGCTGCTGATCGAGGTCCCGTTCGTCGCCTTCGCGGTGCTGATGCCGTTCGTCGCCGAGGGCGAGCGGGTGGACGTCCTCGGCCTGTCCCTCAGCGTCAACGGCCTGTGGGGCGCGTGGAACGTGCTCGCCAAGGGAACGCTGGGCGTCGCGGCCTCCGTGCTGCTGGCCTCGACCACCGAACTGCGCGAACTGCTCCTCGGGCTCCAGCGGTTGAGGCTGCCGCCGCTCCTCGTCCAGATCGCGTCCTTCATGATCCGCTACGGCGACGTCATCACCGACGAGATGCGGCGGATGCGGATCGCCCGGGAGTCGCGCGGCTTCGAGGCGAGCGGGGTACGGCACTGGGGCGTCCTCGCCAAGTCCGCGGGCGCGCTCTTCATCCGCTCCTACGAACGCGGGGAGCGGGTCCATCTCGCCATGGTGAGCCGGGGATACGCCGGTTCGATGCCGGTCATCGACGAGGTGACCGCGTCCCGGGCGCAGTGGTCGTACGCGCTCGCCCTGCCCCTCGCCGCCCTGCTCGTCTGCCTGTTGGGATGGACCCTGTGACCCCTGCACCCTCCTTGGAAGTGGCCGGACTGGCCTTCGCCTACCCCGACGGCCACCAGGCCCTCTACGGCGTGGACTTCACCGTCGGCCGCGGTGAACGCGTCGCGCTGCTCGGCCCGAACGGCGCCGGCAAGACCACCCTCGTACTGCACCTCAACGGCATCCTGACCGGCGGCGCCGGGACCGTGACGGTGGCCGGACTCCCGGTCGGCAAGCGGCACATGGCCGAGATCCGGCGCAAGGTCGGCATCGTCTTCCAGGACCCGGACGACCAGCTCTTCATGCCGACCGTGCGCGAGGACGTCGCCTTCGGCCCCGCCGCGGCCGGGATGAAGGGCGCCGCGCTGGAGGAACGCGTCCGCACCGCCCTGGAGCAGGTCGGCATGGCCGCCTTCGCCGACCGGCCCCCGCACCACCTCTCGTTCGGCCAGCGGCGCCGGGTGGCGGTGGCGACCGTACTCGCGATGGAACCGGAGATCCTGGTCCTGGACGAACCCTCGTCCAACCTGGACCCCGCCTCGCGCCGTGAACTCGCCGACATCCTGCGGTCCCTGGACGTCACCGTCCTCATGGTCACGCACGACCTGCCGTACGCGCTCGAACTCTGCCCCCGGGCACTGATCCTGAGCGACGGCGTGATCGCGGCGGACGGCGCGACGGGCGAACTCCTCTCCGACGACGCCCTGATGCGCGCCCACCGGCTGGAACTCCCCTTCGGGTTCGACCCGCGCGCCGTGGCCGTCGGCACCCCGTGACGCCCGGTACGTCGTGACGCCTGGTACCTGGTGGTGCCCGGTACCTGGTGATGAGCGCGCGGCGGGGGTGCCGCGCGCTCAGCTCGCGGCGACGGGACTGGACGGCGACACGGCGACACGGTGACACGGCGGCGGGGCGACACGGCGGCGGGGTGACACGGCGGCGCGGATGCGGGACGAACCGCGGGCGCCGGCCGCGCGGGCCGAGTGGGCGGGCCGCGCCGGCCGAGCGGGCCGCCGCGCGGGCCCGCTGACCTGGCCCGCGGCCGATCCGCCGGGGCTACCGGCGGTCTCCTCCCCCTGCCGGTTCCAAGATCCGTACCGGCCGGTATCTTGTGCACGATGTACTTGTGCACTCCTGTTTTCTCCGTCCTGGGGGAGGTCCGCCATGAGCGAGGACACCGCTGTCGACAGCCGTCCGACGAAGATCATGTACGTCGCCGAGGCGACCGCGCACGGCGGCCGTGACGGCTATGTCACCAGCCAGGACGGCCAGATCGAGCTGAAGGTCGCGATGCCGCCCGCGCTCGGCGGCGACGGCAACGGCACCAACCCCGAGCAGCTCTTCGCCGCCGGGTACAGCGCGTGCTTCCACAGCGCGCTGGTCATGGTGGGCCGCCGGGAGGGCTACGACCTGTCCGGGTCGACGGTCGCGGCGAAGGTCGGCATCGGCCCCAACAAGCGGCGCGGCTACGGCCTCGCGGTCGCCCTGAGCGTCTCGCTCCCCGTGGTCGAACGGGACGTCGCGGCGAAGTTCGTGGACGCGGCCCACGAGGTCTGCCCGTACTCGAACGCCACCCGGGACAACATCGAGGTCACGATCCTGCTGGGCTAGGAATCCGGACCGTCGTACGCGTGTTGCAGCCACCGGTAAGGACGAGTGGACGGAGTGCGGACGTGAACGTGGACGGCACGGTGGCCGAGGGCTTCGAGCCGGTCGGGGCGGCCTTCCTGCGCAACTTCGAGACGCTCGGGGAGCAGGGTGCGGCGGTCGCCGTGTACCGGGACGGGCGCAAGGTCGTCGACCTGTGGGGCGGCGTGAAGAACGCCACCGCCGCGGACGGTACCGGGACCGGCGGTGACGGGAGCGACGCGGCACCCTGGGAGCACGGCACCGCGCAGATCGTGCGCTCGGCGACGAAGGGGGTGGCCGCCGCCGCCCTGCTGCTGCTCGCCCAGCGCGGGGAGCTGGACCTGGACGCCCCGGTCGGCCATTACTGGCCCGAGTTCAAGGCACGCGGCAAGGAGCGTGCCCTGGTACGGCACGTGCTCGCGCACCGGGCCGGGGTTCCGGTGCTCGACCGTCCGCTCACCCCGGCCGAGGCCGCGGACCCGGACGTGACGGCCGCCGCGGTGGCCGCGCAGACGCCGGCCTGGGAGCCGGGGACCGATCACGGGTATCACGCGCAGACGTACGGCTGGCTCACGGCCGAGCTGGTGCGCCGGGTCACCGGGCGCTCGATCGGTACCTGGATCGCCGAGGAGATCGCGGGGCCGCTCGGCCTCGACCTGTGGGTCGGGCTGCCCGCGGCGGTGGCGGACCGGGTGGGCCGGGTCGCCCCGATCGAGGCCCCGGCGACGGGCGGTGGCCTGCGGCTGCGGCCGAAAAGGGCGGTCTCCGAGGCGTACGCCGACCCCTCGTCGCTCACCCGCCGCGCGTTCGCGGCGATCACCCCCCAGCCGGACGAGAACGATCCGGCCTACCGGGCCGCCGAACTGCCCGCCTCCAACGGCGTCGCGACGGCGGACGCCCTGGCCCGCTTCTACGCTTCGCTGACCGGGGAGGTGGACGGCGTACGGCTGTTCACCCCCCGGAGCGTCGAACTCGCCCGCACCGAACAGTCCGCGGGGCCCGACCGGGTCCTGGTCGTGCACACCCGCTTCGGCCTCGGCTACATGCTGCACGGCAGCGCCTCCCCCCTGCTGGACGAGGGCTCCTTCGGACACCCGGGCCGCGGCGGCTCACTCGGCTTCGCCGACCCCGGCTCGGGGATCGCCTTCGGCTACGTGACGAACGGCTTCCGCAAAAGCGTCACGGCCGACCCACGTGCCCAGGCGCTGGTACGGGCGGTGAGGGAGTCGGTCGGGGGGTGACCCGGGCCGGGGCGCGGGGCGCCTGCGCACTGAGGGGCCCACGCGTGTGCTCCCGTCCGGCGGGTCCGCGGGGGTGCCCCTGAGGGGCGGGTGCCCGAGCGGTCCGCGCGGGACGGTGCCCCGCGGACCCCGGGCGGGCCGCGCTAGCTCCCCGCCTTCAGGAGGGCCGCCACGATCGGGCCCGCGGTGTCGCCGCCGTGGCCGCCCTGCTGGACCACGCCCGCGGCGGCGAGGTCGCCCTTCCACGCGGTGAACCAGCCGTTGGGCTTCTTCTGGTTGTCGACCTCCGCGGAGCCCGTCTTCGCGCCGTAGTCGGGGCCGAGCCCGGACATCGCCTCGGCGGCCGTGCCGTACGCGGCCGTGTACTGCATGAGTTCGCGCAGCTGCGAGAGCGTGCCGGCGGAGAGGGTGCGGGAGGCGGTGGCCAGCTTGCGGTGGTCCACGTCCGGGGAGACCAGGTACGGCTGGTGGAACACGCCCGACTTGACCGTCGAGGCGACCGACGCCATGTTCAGCGGGTTCATGCGGACCCCGCCCTGGCCGATCAGCGAGGCCGCCATCTGGGCCTGCGACTGGACGGGCACCGAGCCGTCGAAGCTGGGGACGCCGATCGCCCAGTTGTTCATGCCCAGCCCGAAGACCTGCTGGGCCTGGTGCGTCAGGTCGGCGTTGTCCAGTTTCTTGGCCTGGCTGATGAAGGCCGTGTTGCAGGAGCGCGCGAAGCTGGCCTTGAACGTGCCGCCCTTGATCTCGAACTTGTCGTCGTTCTGGAACTTCCAGCCGCCGTACGTCACGTACTTCGGGCACGGGTGGGGCTTGTCCGCCGAGGCGAGCTTCTTGTCGATCAGCAGCGAGGAGGTGACGACCTTCATCGTGGAGCCGGGCGCCAGGGAACCCTGGAAGGCGGTGTTGAAACCGTGGCTCTGGTTGGCGACCGCGAGGATCTCACCGGTCGAGGGACGCATCACGACGACGGACGCCCGGGTCTTCCTGGCGACCTGCTGCTCGGCGTCGGCCTGGAGAGCCGGACTGAGCGTCGTGCGCACCTTGCCCGGCGTGCCCTCGCTGAGGGTCACCAGCGTCTTGTCGGGGGATTTCTGGCTGCCTTTGGACGCGGCCTTGCGGACCACCCGCAGTTCGATGCCCGCCGTGCCGCCGGCGGTCTTTCCGTACTTCTCGCGCAGCCCGTCCAGGACCGTGCCCAGCGACGGGTACTTGGCCGTCGTCAGCTCACCGCCGGACCGGTCGAGCGCCGTGATGGGCGGCGTGCCCGACGCGCCGGTGACCAGCCGGTCGCCGTCCTGGAGGTCGGGGTGCACGACGGACGGCTTCCAGTCGACCAGCGCGACGCCGTCCTCGGCCCGCCGGGTGACGGTCAGCTTCGACTCGTACGCCAGCGGCTTGCTCTTGCCCTTGTAGGCGACCGTGGCCTTGACGGAGAACGGGACGGAGGCTCCCGACGCCCTGCCCGCCGTGACCGTGACGCCGGTGATGTGCGCGTCCTTGGTGTAGCCCGTGAGCACGGTCGTCGCGGCCCCGGCGTCGGTGGTGGCGCCGGCCGCCTTCGCGATCTGGCCGCCCTGCCAGGCGGTGAGGAACCGGGTGGAGAGGGAGGTGACCTCCGCGGCCGTCGGCGGACCGGTCTTCACGGCCTTGCGGCCGGCGGTCGTCGAGCGGTCGTCGGCCGACGAGCCGCCTCCGAACAGGCTGTAGGCGCCGAACCCCCCGCCGACGACGGCCACGGCGATCACCGCGCCGATGACGGCGGGCTTCGTCTTCCGCCGCTCGGCGGCGCGCCTTCTCTTCCCCACGGTTCCCGATCCTCCGCTGCTTCCCCTGGCACCCGGCGCCTCCCCCGGTCCCCCGACGCCCTCTCGCTCCTCAACGAGGATGCCCAGCCTAGGGTCCCGCCCTGTGAAGGGTGACGTCAGCCGCCTGTTCGTAGCACAGCTGCGACGATCGGTCCGGCCGCGTCCACGCCGTGACCGCCCTGCTGGGTCATGGCGGCGGCCGCGATGTCGTTGCGGTAACCCGTGAACCAGCTGTTGGACCTGGACTGCGCGTCGACCTCGGCGGAGCCGGTCTTGGCGCCGATCCGGCCGCTGAGGCCGGCCATCACCTGGGCGGCGGTGCCGCTGACCGCGGTGCGGTTCATCATCGTGCGCAGCTGTGCGACGGTGCCGGGCGACAGCCCCTTGGCGGTGGCGATCTCCCGGTCGTCGAGCCGGGGCGACACGATGACCGGCTGACGGAAGACGCCGGTCATCGCGGTCGCGGTGACCGACGCCATGTTCAGCGGGCTGAGCTGGACCTGGCCCTGGCCGATCAGGTTGGCGGCCGTGTCCGGGCCGCCGGAGGCCGGTACGGAGCCGTCGAAGGACTCGATCCCGGTCTTCCAGTTGTTCCGGCCGAGGCCGAAGCGCTGCTCCGCCTCCGCGGTGAGCGAGTCGACCTTCACCTCGTCCGCGTACTTCACGAACGCGGTGTTGCAGGAGCGCGAGAAGCTGTCGGAGAGCGTCGCCTTCTCCTGCGGCGCCATGCCCGTCAGGTTGTGGAAGGTCTGGCTCTGCCAGGTCGCGGTGTCCGGACAGGGCGCGGGACCGTTCGCCGTGGTGATGCCGTTGTCGATGAGGGTGGCGGCGCTGATGATCTTCATCGTGGAGCCGGGGGCGAGTTTGCCGAGGAAGGCCGCGTTGAAGCCGTCCGCGCGGTGGTTGGCGACCGCCAGCACCTCGCCGGTGCTGGGTTTGACCGCGACCACGGAGGATTCTGCGTACCGTGCGACCGCCTTCTCCGCGGCGGCCTGCGCGCTCGCGCTGAGGGTCGTGCGCAGCTTGCCCGGCCGGCCTTTGGCGAGGGTCAGCAGGGTGGTGTCGCCGGTGCCCTCGCTCGCGTGGTGGACCGCGAGCTCGATGCCCGCCGTGCCGCCCGCCTTGTCCCCGTACTTCTCGCGCAGGGCGTCGAGGATGGGGCCCAGCGAGGGGTAGTCGTCCTTCGTCAGGACGGTGCCGTTGCGGTCCACCGCCTCGATCGGCGGGCTCGACGACTCGCCGGTGACCAGGGTGTCGCCCTCCTTGAGATCGGGATGGACGACCGCGGGTTTCCAGTCGACGAGCGCCTTGCCGGTGGTCCTGCCGCGGACGACGGTCAGTTCCGAGTCGTACGCGAGGGGCTTGGACTTCCCCTCGAACGACACCGTGGCCTTCACCGAGAACGGCACGGACGCGCCGGACGGCGTGCCCGGTGTGATCCGCACGCCGGTGAGGTGGGCGCTGGTGCGGTAGCCGGCCAGCAGGCTCTCGGCCTGGCTCGCGAAGTTCGTGTACGTCGCCGCCTTGGCCGCGTCGCCCTTCGCCCAGGCGGCGAGGAACTTCTCCGAGGTCTCCTTGACCTCCGAGCCGCTCGGCGGTCCGGTCTTCACCGGCGCGGGCCCGCCGGCGGTGTCGTTTCCGTCGAGCGCGGTCACCACGTTGAACGCGCCGTATCCGGCGCCTCCCACCATGACGGCGAACACACTGCCGATGATGGCGGCCTTTGCCCCCTTGCGCATCGCGCGAAACCCTCCCCGTGGACCGCTCCCCCGGACTTCTGAACGCGTTCAGAAAAGTCGGCCTGCGGAGCACTGTATGCGGGGAGGGGGACGCGTGGGGTCTACATTTTCCGAATCGTTAGACCGGACCTGGATCGCATCCGTGAACATCGGTCATGGATGAGGTGAACTGGTGGAGCGACCGCTGCACCGGGCCCGCTGAACAGCCCGGGTATACGATCGGAACATGCGCGGCGAGCGGGGCGTGGAGCCTGTGCGGCGTCCTCCCGAAGGGCTGCGCGTCCCGGGCGCGGCGAGCCGCCGCCCCCGACGCGAACCCGGACGTCCGCCGGTCCCCGGCCCCGCCGAGGCGCCGTGCCGGGAGATGAGTTGTGATGACCAGTCCGCAGCACCACATCGATCCGCGCGCCCTCGACGATCCGCGCAACGTCTATCGGACCGACGAGCAGTTCTACGCGCACGGCCGCCCGGCCGACGCCGTACTGCCGGAGGACCGCCCCCGCGGCGGCACCCCCACGCACCCGCTGCACCACCGGGGGACCTGGGCGACCGTCGCCCTCGTCGCCGGCATCATCCTGCTGATCCTCGTGGGGATCGCCCTGTTCCCGTGACCCCGCCCGCGCACGGAGGCCCGCCGGGCACACGAGAGGGCACGGCAGACCGCCGCGCCCTCTCGTGACGCGCCCGCCCGGCTAGACCCAGGTGTCCAGCCACATCCGCGACCGCCACTGCTCTATCGGGATCGACGTGCCCGTGTACAGGGGCCAGAAGTAGATGAAGTTTGCGAGATCCGCCCGGTTAGGGCCCCGACCAGGGCGTTTACCCCTGATCGGGGCCGGGGCAGGCGGCGTGGGCCGCCTGTGGGCCGTGATCTTGTGGAGCGGACGCCAGATAGAGGCTGTCGACGGCCTTGCGGGTGCGCCCCTCGCTGCTGGGCATGAGGTGTGTGTACGTCCGGAGGGTAAACCCCGGATCGCTGTGACCCAGGTACTGACTCAGGGCCCGGATGTTCTCGCCCGCGTCCAGCAGCACGGACGCGTAGAAGTGCCTGAGCGCATGCATGCCGTCCTCAGGGGCCGACGCGTAGCGCTCGCTTGCCTTCCGCGGCGGGATGATCCCAGCGACTGCCAGAGCGGCCTTCCAGTGGTGGTCATTGAAGTTGCTCACGCGGACGTGGTTGCCTTCGACCCCGCTGAACAGCAGTCGTTTCGTCACGAGCGGGCCGTCCGGCGTACGCCAGGGGAGCGTCACATCGACCGGAGGGAACTCCTTCGTGTGGTCCTGGAGGACGGCGCCCACGGCCTTGGGGAGCGGCACGTCACGGACCTTGCCTCCCTTCGGGAGCGCGAACACGTACTTGCCGCGGATGCGCTTGAGCTGGTGACCTACGGCTAGCCAACCGCCCTCGTAATCGAGTTCGTCCTCCGACAAGCCGAAGATCTCTCCTTGCCTCAACCCGCACCCCGCTCCGGTATCGACGGTGGCCCGGAAGCGCTGTTCGAGGGCGGCTCGCACGCCGAACGTCTGCGCTGCTGTCCACGGGGTGACGCGCGGCTTGCCTGGCTTCGGAAGCTGCACCGTCCGGGCGCGGCATGGGTTCTTGCTCAGGAGCCCGTCGTCCACGGCCGCGCTTAGCGCTGCCGAGACGGTGCCGACGATGATCCGGCGGTGGGATTCCGCGGGCACTGTGTTTTCCAGTGCAGCGATCCAGTCTCGGATGTGCTCGGGCTTGAACGACCCGAGCGGGCGAGTCCCGATGTGCGGGTACGCATGCAGGCGGAGCCGGCGCTCTGCTGCCTCCCGACTGTTGATCTCACCCGTGTGCGTCTTTACCCAGCGTTCCGCGTACTGCCGGAAGGTGGTTCGCGCTGTGCGCGGGTCGACGTACTGACCGCGTGACATGTCGGCCTCGATGTGAGTGAGCCACTGCTCAGCGAGGCGCTTCTCCCTGTCACGGAAAGACTTGCTCTTCTCGGTGCCGTCAGGGCCGACATACCGGGCGCGGTACCGCAGGCCGGTGCCGTAGCGGTCGGATTTGACCTTGACGGTTCTGCCAGCGGGCGTGGTTTCGGACTTGAACCAGCGGTCTTGAATGTGGCCTGCCATGCGGCGGCGTTCCCTTCTGGGCAAGGAGAAGGGAGGGCCACGGTGTGGCCCTCCCTGGTGAAGCGGGTGTGACGTCAGGCGGCGGCCTGGTCGGAGCTCTTGCGTTGGGCGACGTAAGCGCGGACGTCGGTGGGGTCGTAGCGGAGGTGCTTACCGATGCGGAAGCCGGGCGGGCCTGTGCGCTTCTTGCGCCACTGGTAGACCGTCTCTTTCGGGACTTCGAACATCTCGGCGATGTCGTCGGGGGTGAGGTACCGGTCGGGCAGGCCGCTGCGGAGGGTGCTTCGGGGGTCGGGTTGAGCGGAACGGGGTCGGCTCATAGGGACCTCGGCGTCGGGTTGGGTCGGGCTCGGAGGGGTTCTCGCGGTGCGTGTGTGTCCGAGGTGCGGATTTCTGCGTCACCTGCGTCACGTGCGTCATTCAGGCTTCTGACCTGTGGTTTTTGGGTGACGCAGAGCGGCGGGGGTGCGTCACGGGTGACGCAGGTTGTCCGTCATGGGTGACGCAGGTGACGCGGGGTGACGCAGACTTTGCCGCTCTGCGTCACCGGTGTTTGCACAGGTCACGTGCCGTTTTCCGACCCGTGGTGACGCAGGTGACGCAGCGCTTCCTACTTAGGAAAAAAAGGGGGCGTATCTGTGGTCTTGGGGTGCGGCTCAGGGCGTGAAGAAGGAGCCGCTGCGCGGCGCGTCCCGTGCAGGGCGGCTCCGCCGCCGAACAGCAACAGGAGCACGCTTCGGCGCTGGTGCTCCTCTTGCTGTTGCGGTCCGCACGCGGTGCGGTCAGATCGCCTGTTGCTCGTGCGAGGGCGGACCCGGTGAGCGGGTCATCTCGATGTAGCGGCTCTCATTGGTGCGGCCCGATTCGATGAGGACCCCGCGCGCGGCGAGGGTGGGTTGGAGGCGCTTGAGGCGGTCGGAGAGGACTTTCCCGGTGGTCGGCCACCCCTTGGGTAGGGGCCGGAAGTCCTCCCCCGCGTAGAGGCGGCTGAGGCAGTGCAGCCATTCCGTGGACGTCATCCGCTGCTCTGCACCGGGCTCCATGGTGTCGGCGTACCGGAGGGCCGTCTGCGCGAGGAGGTCGCCCTCGATCACGTCGTCGTTCAGGTCGTCCAGACTGGCCCGGTAGGCGGTGAGTGCCCCGAGCCCGGTCGCCGCGTCGAGTTGCGCGCACAGGTGCCCGAAGTCCGCCATCCGTAGATCGGTAGGTGTCTCCGCCTTCACTGCGCGGACCTTGACCGTGAGGTCGAGCAGGGAGCCGAGAATGACGGGCAGGGCTTCCGCGTATTCCGTCCACAGTTCGGCTTCGGTGCGCCGGACGCGAGGTCGCTCCAACCGCAGGGGCAGGAGCCGTTCGGCGAGGTCGGCCCGGAGCACTCCTACATCGATCCCGGTCAGGAGCAGGGGCCGGCGGTAGCCGAGACGGAAGACGTCCCCATCGGTGAACAGCGCACGCTTGACGTTCTCGGCTCCGGTGACGACGCAGCACATCGCGTCGGACAGGTCCGGGGTCATGTGGGAGAGGTTGTCCAGCGCGGTGACCCAGCCGGCCGCAACCGCCGTGATCAGGTTCTCCTCATCCTTCGGCGCGCGGCGCAGATCCCCGCTCATCCCCTCGATGATCCGCACCAACATGCGCCCCCCGGTCGACTTCCCCGCGCCCTGCGGTCCGGTGAGGAACGGCGCAGGGACGGGCACGGACGGCCCGAGACAGCCGATCAGCCACGCGATCGCCAGGCATTCGGTTTCCGCGGTGGCGAAGTTGCACAGCCGCATCAGAAGGTCGATGCCCTTGCCGTTGGTGTCCTTCGCCGGCAACGGGAGTTCCCCGGTGAGCTGTGTCCGGCGCCAGCACACCTCACGCGGGTCGGGAACGGTGATGTCCCATCCGGTGGGGTGGATACGGACGGACTGCCCGTCATCGCGGCCAAGGTCGAGCCACGTCGCCCCGTCGAATCCGGGAGCCACGCGGATGTGAACGGGCTGCACGTCCTCGAACAGCGCCAATGCCTCGATCAGATCCAGCGCTTCTTTGAGCGCGGTCCCGTTGAACACGCCGACCCCGTCCCGGTACATGCCGACCATGAGTTCCTGCCGGTGGCTCCCAGTCGTGCCCTGCGAGCGGATCGGACGGGCGACGGGGTGCCGGTTCTTCTGCGCATACACGGTCCCGTCCGCAGTGCGGAAGTAACGGAAGTGGCTCTGCGCGTACTCGGTGATGACCTCGCGGGCAGGATTCTTCTCGTCCTCAGCCATGGTCACAGCCCCAACGTGGTCAGGGCGTTGGTCCACGCGTCCGTGCAGTGCCGCGGCGATTCGCCCTTGGCCTGCGCGGCACTGAACAGCCGGGCGGCGTGGGCGTCGGTGAGGCAGCCGCACCGGCCGTGCGTGGACAGCACCGCGAGGAACGTCCGGTACACGGTGGCGTGCACCGCACTCGATGCCGCGGCGATGCTCTGCTCCGCCATGGCGATCCCTCGTTCGAGATACGAGGGTGTGCGGTGCGGACACGCGCCCCGTTGGCCACTCAGGGGCGCTGAGAGCGTCTGTGGCGCCCTACGAGCCGCAGGCGGCTCATTTACTGTCAGGGCGCGCACAGCGTCCGGGAGAGCGGCCGTGACGCCCGTGCCGGGTCCGAGCCAACGGGCGTACTGCATAAGGGACTTGATGTCGATGCCGGGTCGTACGGCGTTGACGGACTGCATGGTGCCCCGGTAGATCCAGTGCTCGCCCCGGGGCGTGGTCACGGTCCGGGTGGCAGGCAGGGTCTTGCGGGCCCACGCGATGGCGGCGGGGTCGTCCAGGTCCACCACGGTCACCCCGGCGCCGCCGGGGTGGTAGGCGACCGCCGCCGCATGCCGCCACGCAGCCACCCACGCGGTGGAGTTGAGGACCTGGGGGTCGGTGGTGGCCGCGGCCCACCCGTGGCACGGCCGCGGGCAGACGCACGGTCCGGGAGTTTTCATGTTCGGCCGGCCGGCGCACGCGTTCCGTGCGCAGGTCGGGCAGTTCCCGAACGGGAGCTTCCCCCGGCGCAGGGGGAGCACCGGCAGGCCGTCAGCGGCGAGATGTAAGGCTGTGTGCAGGTGCTCGTTGATGCGGACGGGTTCGAGCCGGGCCGGCTCTCGCCGGATGTCGGTGGGTTGCGTCATGCTGGAGGTCTCCAGTTCGGTGTAAGCGTGCTGGGTGGAGAGGGCGGCCCCGGACTTTGGCGAGACAGGGGCCGCCCTTTCGCTGTGCCACGGAATGCGGCGGTGGGGTGTCAGTGGGGGCGGTTACTGTCGCGGCATGACGACGACCGTTGATCTTGTGCCGGGCATGGTGACGACGCGTGATGCCATTGCGGCCGCTTTCGGCTGTGGCACGTTCCAGGGGATCGAGCCGGCCGCTGATGCGGGCAAGGTGTTCGTGTACTCGGACCCGTCCGCGGGTGAGGAGTACGGGTACACCTTCGACGGCCGGGCGGAAGACGACGCGTTTGGCCCGCTGTACCTGTACACCGGTGCGGGCGCGAAGGGTGATCAGAAGCCTTCCGGCCGCAATGGGGCGTTGCTGAGCCACGTGGAAAAGAAGCGTGAGCTGCATTTGTTCGTCGCGCATGGCAGGGTGCCGGGCAGTGGGGCGATGTTGCAGCGCTACATCGGCCAGATGGTGTTGGACCCCGTCAAGCCGTTTGAGGTCCGGCGCGGGCCCGGCACGGACGGGGCGATGCGCAATGTGCTGGTCTTCCGATTCCGGCCGGCTGAGGGAACGTCGCCGGCATGGACGGAAGCCGACAACCTGCCGGCCGCGACGGCAAATGCGGTGGAGATCGTTGACCCTGCCGCGGGAGTGCCGGCGCCGGTGGTGCTGCCGCAGCAGTCTGGCGTGAAGGTCAAGAAGACTGAGCAGCACAGCACCGCGGAGACGGTCGCGGACATTCCCGCGGGGCAGCGCAAGGTCCTGCGCCGTGAGGGCGAGTTGGTGAAGGCGTTCGTCGCGCATCTGACCGCGGCGGGGCACGAGATCCACAGCTTTCAGATCACCATCGCCGGTGAGCCGGGGGCGTTGACGCCTGATCTGTATGACGCGACGGATCACGTGCTGTATGAGGCGAAGGGGCTGACGACCCGCGCCAACGTCCGGATGGCGATTGGGCAGCTCGCCGACTACCGGCGCCACATTCCCGGACGCCGGGACCTGCTACGCGTCGCCGTGCTGTTGCCGAGCGAGCCGACCGCGGATGTGAAGGATCTCCTCGGTGAGGAGTACGTCGAGCTGGTCTACCAGACCACGGACGGCTTCGCCGGCTGGCCGCTCGCCTACAAAAAGCCGTAACCCATCCCCAGTCAGCTGTAGAACCGGTTCCGCTTGATCACGGCTTTGCGGATGTTGACCGTGGTCCCGCCGCGGTGACCGCCGGCGGAGAAGATCTGTACGGCGATCCATCCGCCGAAGATCACGGCGGCCAGGATGATCAGTTGGGTGATGAGGGCGGTGAGTGCGGCGATGAACGTCGTCAGGAGCAGCAGCCCGCCGCACACTGCGAGGAACCCCACGCCCCCGAGGGCGACGTTCACGGCCGCCCGGGACACGGCCGGCTTAGCCGCGGCCGGCTCGGGCTGCATGGGGTTGATGGCGTACCCGGTGACGACGCGGCCGTCCGGCAGGACGACGCTCGCCACGCTCGGAACGGCTCCCGGCTGCACCGGGATGAGAGGTGCCGGGGTCACGGCGGCGGGGGTGAGCGGGGTGGGGCGGTGGACGTCCACGGCGGTCTCGTACCGGGCGGTGGGGGCGTGTTCGGGGTACATGCGGAATCCCTTCGCGATGCGGTGCAGGGAGGCGTGGCCACCCCCTGACGGGGTGGCTGTGGAGGGGTGTTTCGGGGGTCTGACCTGTGGTCCTCCCTGACTCCCTGAGCGATCATTTGTGCAGCTCAGGGGCAGGGAGGCGGGTCAGGGAGGGGTTCAGGGAGTTCTCCCTGTCTCCCTGACCCGTCACGGGTCGGCTCCCTGTCATCCTTCGGCAGAAGCGGAACCGTCCGTGTCGCGGTTGGTGAGCGAGCGCAGGACGCGGTCACGGCTGACGACCATCACCCCATCGGACTTGTGCGGCTCCGCGCCGGCGTCGTCCAGGACGCGCTTGAGGTCGATGAACGACCAGCCGCCGTACGCGTCCGCGTTCAGCGCGCCGAGCCGGGCAAGGACGTCCTTGGTCCGCACCCGCGGCGCGTCTCCGAGGACGCTGGCGATGTCGGCGAGCGGGTCGCGCTCCTCGCTCCGGTCGATGGTGGTGAGGGTGGTGACTCCGTCGCGCAGGGCCTTGGCGCGGGCGGTGATGGCCTTGGCCGCGTCGTCGTCGACGTAGTGCGTGCGCACGGTCAGGGACGACTGGCCCTTGGGGATGTCGATGCCGGACGATGCGACGACCAGCGTTCCCTGATCCAGACCGGGCCGGAGCAGGTTCGGCGCGGCCCCGCCGTCAACGGCCTTGTCCCCGAGCGCCATCCGGGCCTGGGACTCGGTGCCCAGGGCGAGGGAAGCGCGGGTGTGGGCGCCCTCGCGCACCAGCTTGGGAAGGTTCTGGTCGGTCGGGTCCTGCGTGCCCTGCCACATCAGGACGTTGACGGCCCGCCCCTGGTTGTGGATCTTCCTCACGGCCATGAAGTACCGGGACGTGGCCTTGGACCCGCCGTAGAAGCGGCCGTCTTCGTCCTTGAGCGGGCACATGAACGCGACCTGCGCCTCATCGACCAGCACGATCAGCGCGGGGAACTGGGTTCCGGGCGGGGCCATCAGGCGCCGGTTCATCTCGCTCACGGCGCCTTCAACCATCTCGGTCACCTCGATCACGTGCTCATCGGTCGGCCCCTGGATCAGCGTGAGGGCGAGACCGTGGAACATGGCCCAGTCGCCGACGCCCTTGAGGTCGCCCATGAGGAACTGCACCGACCTGTCGAGGGAGAGCCACAGGGCCAGGGAGCGCAGGGCCACGGTCTTGCCCTGGTTGGACAGGCCCGTGATGAGCAGGTGGCGCTGGTAGAGGGAGAGTGCGGCTGCGTCGCCGCGCAGGTCCTGACCCCAGGGGGCGCGGCCCTTGGTGTAGTCGGCGGTCATGGTCTGGTCGGTGACCAGCGGGGACGGGCCGATCGGCTCGTCGAGCGCCCCGGAGTCCGCGATCCACAGCCGCACCGTCCGCGCCGCCTGCGGGATCATGATGAACACCTCGTGCTCATGCCGGGACAGGTTCTCCGCGAGCTTCCGGCGCCGGTTCTGCACCTCGATCGTGGACACCCCGGACGGCAGCGTGACGTCGACCTCCACGCCACAGCCGGCGATCCGGATCGGCCCGAGCATCGACGCGCCCGCGTCGCCCATCTCCTTGATGGCGTTCCGCAGCGCGGGCACCCCGAGGTCCCGGAGCGCCTTGACGACGATCGAGGGCGTGATCGGCTCACCCTCACCGCTTCGGACGTTCGCCGGCAGCGCCCACGCGGGGGCCGCCTGCTGCTTGCTCCCGACCGCCCACAGGGCGAGCAGCGCGAGGAACGGGCCGATCGTCACGGCCGGCCCCCACACCACCTGAACGATCCAGATGAGCAGGTTGATGAACTCCACGACGGCCATCAAAGGGGTGACGACGTGCGTGACGTCCTTCGTAGCGACCGCCATCACGACCCCGAGGGTGACCAGACCACTGATGCCGACACCGGTTCCGACCGCTATGCCCTTGGCGGCATCGACCGGGGAGTGGAGGAGGTCCATGCGGCGGCGGTGGCGGGCCGCGCGGAACTGCTGCCCGCGCTCCTCCCACTCCGCCGCCACCTCGTAGTTCCCTGCGGCTTCCGCAGCACGGAACATCCGCTCGTACCTCGATGCGGTACGGCCGTCCCACGTCCGCTTCGCCGCGATGCGGGCGCCGCCGGCGACGTAGAGCGTGTGCCGGGCGATCGCGCGGGCGGTCGTCTTCGTCGTCTCGTGCGTGACCGCGTGCTTCACGGCCCGTCCGGAGCGCACCCACAGCGGAACGGGCACGGCGGGGGCCGGTTCGGGGACCACGGTCAGCGTGGTCACGGTGCCAGGCTCGGGGGCCGGCGGGGTGTTCTTGTGCAGGGGAACGACGTTCTCACTCATCGGGAAAGCACTCCTGACTGCCCCATGCCGGGGTGAAGTTGAAGGGGGGAAGTGCAGCGCTGTGCTGTGCGGGGTGGTGTGGGCGGGTGTCACCACCAGCCGGAGGACTTCTTCGCGGCTTTGGCGCGGGCGGCTTCGGTGATGAGCCGCTGACGCTCGCCATGCAGGGCGGTCAGTTCCGCGTTCAGCCGCGTCTCCGCGGCAACGGAGACGGACTCCAGCCGCTGTTCCGCGCGGGCGGGACTCTTGCCGCGGGCGACCCTGTAGGAGCCGCCGGCGAGCGCGGCAAGGACCGCGCGGCGCTCGGAACTGGTGAGCGGCCACGTCTCGCCGCGGCGGACCGCTTCGAGCTTGCGCATCGTCTTGTGGATCTCGCGGTCCAGGCGGCGCGTATCGGCGTTGCCCATGCTTGTTTCCCTTCGTGGGACGGGAGTTGGGGTGGGTGGGCAGAGCTGTCGTTTCTGCGGGAGCGATAAGGTCCGCGCATGGGTGGGGAGATCGAGGCGCACGGCGCCGTCACAGGTGAAAACAGCACGTCCAAGGGACGTACCGAGCTGTCGAAGGCACCGAGCACTGAGGACGGGTCCTCCTGGCGCCGTCTCGCCGGGCAGATAGCAGGCGCAGCGGTTTTTCTGGCCGTGGCCGCGGATCGGCTGGGCCTGCACTTCTTTCTGTTGCTTGCGCGTTTCGCCGTGCACGCGTATTCGTGGCTCGGCCTGGGGAACTGAGCCGTACCCGCGCTCCCGGACCGGGCGTGCTAGGTCATGCACCAGCCGGAGTCGCAGCCGGAGTCCCATTCGTCGAACGGCAGCGTGTCCACGCCGTCCGGGATGGCCTTGCGTAGCGGCCGGTTGAAGCGGGTGAGCCAGACGTGGTCTTTGCCGCGTTCGTCGCGCCGGCGGTTGAGGAGTTCTTCGAGCTGGCACGCCTTCTCGAACAGGTCGGGTTCGTTGCGGCGCATGTCGTGCCAGGTCTCGGGCCGGTGGAAGGGGCAGAACCAGCACGAGGACTTCGGCGGCACGGGCAGCCCGGCTTGGCGGATGATGCGGGCGCAGTCGATGCGTCGGATACCGCGCTCCAGCAGCGGATATTCGATCTGCTCGTGCGGCTCGCAGCGCCGCTTGTTGGCCCGCTGGATCTCATCGAGGCTGATCCCGATCCCGACCGTCGCCGGGATGTCCTTGGTGGCGCCGCGGCGTTTGAGCTCGTCGCCGATCACGGCGATTTTGAAGCTGGCCGTGCAGGATCGGGTGCCGGGGGCCCCGTTCGACATCCGCACCGGGATCTTCAACGACCGCGAACCCTCCCGCGTGAGGTCCTGATACAGGGTGCGAACCTCCCCCGAGCGCTTCATCACCCTGTCCAACACGACCAGCTCAAGCCCGTGCGCTTCGGCGTAGGGGATGGCGTGCTGGTGCAGGTAGCGGATGGTTCCGGGGTGTTCGGAGTCGTCGCCGACGTTGGCCATCAGGAACGTGCGATAGTCCAGCTCCCCCGTGGCCGCGAGGACCAGCGCGGCCATGGACTGCACCCCGCCACCGAAGCTGAACGCCTTCACCTGCGTGACGCTGGGAGTGTTCATGCGACCACTCGCTTCCATGCGGCCCGCAGGCGGACTTCGGATGCGGAGTGGCCAGCCGAACGGAAGCGGACGGCCATCTCGCGGTAGGAGAGTGCGGGCGTCTCGCTGTTGCGGATCTCGTCTACGAGCGTGTCGAGGGCCGCGTCACTGAGGGCGGGCGCGGTCTCCAGCGCGGATGTCAGCGGCTCGAGGGGACCCCAGACGGGCAGTTCCCAGCGGGGTGTGACGTCGGGTGTGACGCGGTGCGTCACGCTGGTGAGTGCCCTGCCAGTGTCCTCACCATTCCGCGCGCTCTCCAGCGTCGACCAGGCCCGGGAGAGGGTCTGTGCGGTCTTGGCCTGGACGCGGGCGACGCGGGCGCCGGCGTCCGTCACGGCCGTCAGCCGCGTCTCCTCGGTGCCCGCTTCGGCCCGCAGTCGAGCGCGGGCCACGGCCGCTTCGTCCCGGGCTTCCTGCTGGACACCACGGATCATGTCGAGGGCGCGCGGGGTGAGGGCGGTGCGCTCCCACATGCCGTGCACCAGCCACAGGGCCTTGGCCGCGAGGGGCAGCCAGGCCACGGCCAGCCACGCGCCCGTGTTCCCTTCCGCGGTGAGCGCGTGGGCGACCAGAACACCGGTGGCGACCAGACCGAACGACCAGCCGACCGCGGTCACGGCCCGGCTGTGGTCGCCTTGGGCGGCGAGGCGGCGTTCGTAGGCGAGGGTGGCGAGCCAGCCTCCGTCGATGCCCAGACCGACGACGAGGGCGACGGGCCACGGCATTGCCCTGCCGAGCCACATCATGACCACGGCGAGGGTGAGGACCATGGACACGGCCGTCATCGCGACGGCGGGAAGTGCGGTCTTGGCCTTCACGCCGCACCGCCCACCGTGTCGGTGGTGCGGTTGGCGAGGACGCGGTACTCGGTGAGGACGCGGGCGAGGGCGCGGCGGACGCGGCGGGTGTCGACCTCGTTCGGGGTGTGGTCCATGGCGATGATCTGTGCATCGATCAGGTCGACGTCCGCCCGGATCAGCGGCATCTCCCGCTCGATCGCGTCCAGCTCCGCCTCGGTCGGTTCGTTCCAGTCGGCGAACGCGGTAACGGCTTCCTGAACAGTGACGATGGGATTCATTGGGTCGTGTTCTCCCTAGTCGGTGGTACGGCCCGACAGCGCCCCCGGAGTTCCAGCTCCGGGGGCGCGCGCTGTTATGGGGTGGGTGTCAGTCGGTGATGGTGATCTCGATGCCGGGGTGCTTCTGCCGGCTCAGCTCGTTGCCGATCGCGGTCCGGGCGTCGGCCCGACTGACCACGTGATCGAAGTGCGCGGTGTCACTGACCTGCTCCCGCTTACCGGTGCTCAGGTCCGTGACAGTGGCGGTGAAGCGGTAGCTGCGCTTCATGCAGGGCTCCTGACGTGTTGATGGGGGCGGGCCTGGCCGGACGGCTCCGGTCTCGGCCCCTGTCGCCTCGCTTGCACGACCGCGATGGCCAGGCAGGCGAGGGGAGGCAGCGGCCGTCACCCGGGCCGCCGCGGGGACGGGGGTTCCCCGTCGATTCGTCGCACTGTTGAGTTCTCAAGGAACGACCAGCAAGGGGCCCCACGTTGAGGCGAGCAATCCCAAACCGGCACGGCCCGTTGGCAGCTCAAAGAAGAGCCGCCACCTCGCTGTCCTAGGACTGCGAGCGCCTTGAGATGACAGTGGCATGCAGTCCTAGGACTGTCAACAGTCCTAGGACTGTGATTCACTGGTTCGCGTCGAGAGGAGTTCTGCGTGGCACCGAAGTGGCGCGACCTGGCGGACAGGCTCGCGGAGCAGATCAAGAACGGTGAGTACGCACCGGGCGCCCAGTTGCCCCAGATCAGGGAGTTGGTCGACGCAGGAGAAGGCTCGAAGGCCACAGTTCACCAGGCCTATAAGGCTCTGGAGGCCGAGGGCCTGGTGACGTCGACACGGGGCCACGGCACTGTGGTGCGTCCGCGCACTCCCCTTAAGCGGCTTGGTATCGCCCGCTACGACAAGGCGAAGTGGCGTGACGGGGACGAGGTGGCGTTCATCGCTGACCGAGTTGCTTCGGGACGGGCCTATAAGCGCGACGAGCAAACGCAGACCGTAAGCCGTGTAGAGGCGAACAGCCTCGTGGCGGACGGGCTAGGCGTCTCAGTCGGCTCTGAGGTGTACGCGCGCGCCCGCCTCGTGAAAGAGGGAACGCAGCCGACCCACACCCTGACTAGCTACTACAGACCAGAGCACGTCGAGGGCACACGCATCGTTGACCCCACCCCTGGCCCTGCCGGCCGTGGTGGCGGATACCGGGTTCTCTATGACGCCGGTTACGAGATCGACCACATGAGAGAAGCCTTGTTCGCCCGAGTCCCGACCGCGGACGAGATGCAGCTCCTGCAACTCCCTGCCGGTGAGCCCGTGGTCGAGCTTCACCGGACTACCTACACCGCAGACGGCACGGCGGTCGAGTTCGCAGTGGGTATCCACTCAGCGTCTCGCTTCGCCTGGGAGTACGACTTCAAGGTTCCGGACTCGGCGGTAAAAGACAGGAAGGGCCAGGAATGATCTCGGTGCAGACATGGGCAGATGCCCGGCTTCTGTGGGACTACCACCGCATGCACCACGATCCGCGACCCTGTTCGGTGGCTGTCGGTCTGGGCAGCCACGACCTAGGGGTGGCTGACGTGACCGCGGAGCTCTTTCGCCAAGGCATGGCGCCGGTCATCGTGTTCACTGGGGCCACCAGCCCCACGACCCGATCACGCATGCCGCGGGGAGAGGCAGTCCACTACCGGGAGCGAGCATTGCAGCTCGGGGTCCCTGACTCCGCCGTATTCGTGGAGCCGCGCGCGACGAACACCGGCGAGAACATTGAGTTCACGAAAACACTACTGGCAGAGGCCGGTATCGCGGTCTCGGCAGTCCTGCTCGTGAGCAAGCCGTATGAAGAGCGGCGCTCGTACGCAATGATGCGGAAGCTCTGGGCCGAGGTAGAGGTGGTGTGCGCGTCCACACCGATGAGTTTGGAGAAGTACGCCGACTCCATCGGGGATGCTCACATGGTGATCGACATGATCGTGGGCGCTCTGCAACGGGTGCTCGTGTTCCCTGGCTTGGGTCTGGCCGTCGAACAGGATGTCCCAGACGCAATCGAGGCTGCCTACGAGCGGCTGTGTGCCGAAGGGTTCACTGGACGGCTCCTGCCCGCTGACGTTGCCGCTCGTCCTGGCGGGTGATGCCGGCGCAGGCTGCAGACCGGCGGCGCGGTAGAGCTTTCTCTACTTCATTAAGGCCCGCGCACGGCGCGGGCGCGCGCCGCCTTGCCGGCGGGGCCACCGCCCTGTCTTCGCCAGCGGCGGCCCAGGGGCGGCGCGCTAGCGACAGCGGTCATGAAGTGGGGGGACACCCTCTGTGGATGAGGCGGTCGACTCCACAGCTTTAGGCATCCACCTTGGGGCGAGCCTCTAAGATCCTGGCCCCAACGTCGTGCCAGGTCCACAGACTGCCCGACTCGCCGGCAGCTTAAGGGGCCATGATCACTCGCCCCAAAGCAGCTCCATCCTAAAGCCGCTCCACCGACCTCACATTGAGGCGGCCGCGTCGCTTCCCTGCGCAGGAACGCGTGCTGTCGCGTCCGCTGCCTGTTGCGACAGCTTCTTGTAGCCAGTTGCAGTGATGCTTCGCCATGTTAGATAGAAGCCGGCCGCACAAAGTGATCCACCCAAGATCGCAACAGAAAATAGATTCAGCCGCCCACTTACTGGAAATCGCCAAATCGTCAAGGAAGCTGCAACTATCAAAAGCAGGCAATTCAGGAACCACCCGCGACAAATCCTCATGCGCGATCTCGCGTAGTCCGACATCGCAACCAAGTGCGGAGTGTCGAGAATTGCCTTTCGGGCTTCGTTGTGCGCAGAGCTGGTGGGAAAATACCTTCCCCGAAGTCGCCTCCTGGGCGATGTGAGGAGATAGTCTGCGGCACGGTCAACCGCAATCCCCAGAGCATACGCAGCGGCAAGGGCGAAACCTGAGACGGGTGGCGAGGAGAGGATTGGAGCAGCTCTCCGCATTTCCGTGTAACCAACGAATGCAGCAATGCAGCCAAAAAGGCCAGCGAGAGCACCGATACCGACAACCAAAACCTCAATAAACATTGCCGTGGCGGCGGCCACACCTGAAACCTCAGGCTTGCTAAGTTGGCTCACAGAGAAACACCCCAGGCGTCTGCCATGTCATTCAACATCGATTCTGGAAGTTCATCGATCCAATGCCCATGCAGCAGAAGCTTCGAGCTGGATAGGCGCTCAAAAATAATCAAGCTCTCTGGCTGACTAGCGAGAATGTAGCGACCGTGACGTAAGAAATGGTCACTTTCAGGCCCGTAGTCTCTGTAGGCGCGTTCGAGATCACCTCGCCTGTCCTCGATAAATCTGGAGAGACGCTCTGAGTATGTAGAAAAATCGGGGATTGTCTTAACCAGAACATCAACCACCTCTTCGGAAAGGTCACGTCGAGGCTCATGCTCTGTAAACGTGCGGAAAAGGTGCTCAACTTCATCTAGGAGGTGGTTACTCTGGGCAACATCGGGGTGTAGTGCCATGGCTTCGACCCCCCGTCGGACCTCAAGATCGTAGAGCTCGATCAGAGCAATCAAACGGTACAGCGAGCGTCTGACATTGGATGGTACGGCTGGCCCCTCAGCCTTGTACATGAGCTTGTGTGACATCCTCGCCCACAAGTCGATGGCCTCGGTGCGAATCTGCACCTCGCACTCGTAGGGATCGCCGTTATCGCTAAGTTGGTCACCCGACGCCATCACCTGAACGTGTAGCCTTGGATACTGAAGACGATCTTCTGCGCCTGCAAGGAGACGATCGTCTTCCGGTTCGCCCACTACGGTGAGCGACTCCTGCACCAAGTGCAGCATGGGATCTAGAAGGCCCTCATGCTGCACAACTACGCGGACGCCGGCCTTGTCAGTGATCTCTTTCCAAGGGTCGGCGTATCCCCTGTGTTGAGCCTTAGTGACAAAGCTACTGACTTTCTTAGCGCGGTAAGAGATCTCGCAGTTGATGCGTGCTCGCGCTGCCCGTCGCCTCAAATGGGCCGCAGTGAGCTTAGCGGCCACTTTGATACGAGGGCGCTCGTTCCGATATCGAGAGAAGACCTCATCTGGCATAGTGGAATCACCCGCGATCGGAATTATCTCCATCATCCGCAGCGGGGGCGCCTTTTTGCTCACTAGACTTTCTGCTAGTACGCCTAGATCCACCCGGCGGTGCATACGCGGTGGCAGTGGTTACCGTGCCCGTAATCGTGACACTGGTGGTGCCATCACCCTGGTCCTCGAGTACGAAACCTGCCTCGGAGATTTCATCTGGACCCACAGGGGCCACAATGAAGGCGCCGTTTGCAAATCCGACTCGCATATTTTTCAGTCTTTTTTCTAGATGTTCTGTGTCTTTGTCGAACGTTCGACAAGGAACTTCGGCAGCCTCTAGGTATTCGATAAAGGCATCTCGATGAGGCACTGCCAAGTGTTGTTGAGCAAACGCGACGGGGTTGAGGAAACGCGTGGGGCTCTGGAGCTCTGCCAACGTCGCAACAACGTAGTTGATTCGAGTGTCGGGATCGACAACGTACGAGTTGATCCATTCTGTAGCCGCATCGTGAAAACGACGAGTCACTTCGCGGGGCTCGTTTTTCTGCATGCACCCCAGAAAACGTTCCAAGAAAAAGACTGCCATCTTCCCTGACAATTGACGGTCGGCTGCCCAGCCTTCGATTCTTTCTTCGCCAATGCCCGATTCTGTGAAGAGTGCTACCTTGTGAATCTTCGATTTCTCGGTAAACAGCAAATCCGCAAGGTACTTCATGTCGAACGTGCGCAAGCCGTCGACCACTGTTTCGGTAGCTTGCATTCCCGTCTCTTGCTCGAGCTTGACGATCAATAAGGCTTTATCGTCGCCCAAACGGGCATCCGCTACGAGAAGCAACCCTGCCGAGTTCACACCTGTTTGACTGCTCCGAAGGAGGTGTACCAGATCTACAGACACGTCGACGAGGTTGGATTCGCCAGTCAAAAACGCGTATACGTAATCAGGGAGCGCAGATTTGGAGTCTGGATTTTCGATTACTTCGCGCCCGGTTGATGCAAGGACACCCCGAAGCCGCGCCTGGAGTGCAGTTCGCACATCGTGGCTTAGCGCGCATGGGGCCTCGCTTAGGGCAATCGGCTCGCTGGGATCTGTTCGTCGGCGCTGCGGCACGACATGAACGATCGCTTGATCGATGACGAGATCGCCAAAGTCTGTGCGCAACGCTTCCCACCCGTAGTCCCCTGCCGGCACGGCCGCCGACCTTCGTTAGTCCCCCTACCGCGCACTGTTGCCGTGGAACGTGCTGCAACTGCAACCTGACCCCCAACAGGGCGCGTGCACACGTATGGTGACACACCGCCACAGCGAAGGGGAGGTTGCCTGCGCAGCTCTCTGAACCGAGGCCTCCGTCCCACGCGGCGGGTGTGTCCCCCCTGAGCCCGAGAATCGAACAATCGCTCGATTTATTGCTTCGGGGGTTGTTGATCCGTGGTGGCAGACACGTCAGAAGGTGGGGTGCGTTTCAAAATCTCATTGATCCAGTTGATTCGCTTTGTGGCCTCATCGAGTGCGGCTACGGAAAAATCTCGACGCAGATGTACAACGTCATTCCGCGTGCGCCGAAGAGATTCAATCTCTTGGACAAGGTTTGGTGGAAACTGTAGAAGCTTGAGTAGCTGGCCTACCGGAGCAGATGAACGATGAGATAGGCCCACGCTTTGAGCTAGCTTATTCAGCAATAGTTCAAGATTTGCCCATGCCTGCATGAATTCGAGCATGGCGCTGCCTGTGCTTCGCGAGGTACCCGGTGCCCCGGAGTGGCCTACGTGCGAACGGTCCCGGATATCTTCATAAACCGCGTAGCGGCTGGAATCCTCTGCGAGCAAGGCGTCCACTACCTGCTCCGCCAAAGGTCGCTCCTCCACCGCACCATGTAGCGACTCGAGATATTTTTCCATTTCTGCGGGTGTTGCCTTATTGAGGTATTTGAGCAATGCGAAAAGATCGTCGACTTTACCAAGTCCGGCATCGCCTACTGGCTCATCAAGAGTTTCACTGGCGTGCCGGAGTAGGTGCGCTGCAAGCTCATAATGATTGAGGAAGTGGGCGCCGTTACGGGCAACGCGGACGTCGCCGGCTTCTTGCAGGAGTCGCAGAGATACTTCGCCGGCTATCACAAGTCCATTGAGTTGATCGAGGATCACATGTTCCTCGTCTGAAAGCTCTCCCGCCATCTGTTTGTAGGCCAGGTCGTGGTGCACCTCTGACCAGGCGTGCATGAGCACAGAAGCTACTTGGATTTCCACTCGTGCTTTCAAGTACCTCCTATCTGTGTCGCCGATGAATTTCTCCTTGAGTTGCACCCTATAGTGCACTGCAGAATATCCAGAGAAGCGTCGATTCGGCGTTTGCTCCTCGATATCGGGGAATACTCTCTTGTCGTCCCATGAATCAAATAGGCGCACGATCGCACTTTCTACCTGCTTCATTTCGCCAGGGAAGTAAAGTGCCACTCGGACTCCTGCCAAGTCGACAATGTCCGCATAGATGCTTTCAACTGATTGGTACCGCTTCTCGGAGTCCCGTTGGCGGCATTTTTCCCTGAGACGTTCGATGTCTTTTGCTCGATGACTGACGATGCATCGGATTCCCGACGACCGGAGGTCGCTTTCCAAGGTATCTGAAACGAGGCGCGCCGCACGATTGTAGAAATCGTATTCTTTTGTGTAACGGTCAATAAATTGCTCGATAAAGTCCATCTATCCCTCCCGGATCGTCAATAGGTATACCGTAGACTCGTTGACTCGCGCGCTGTTACGCAACAAGTCAGCGAACAGCTTTCGGATCGCCGTCCGTTGACGGGGCTGCCGCCTCACTGTCGGCTGCAATCGCGAGGCGACGGGTGGAAGTGATCTGAGGCCCGTCAGCGACCGAGCGAGCAGAGAACTGAGTTGACGCACGCTGATCTCGCGCTCCGGAAGCCGCACCAGGTGAGTATCTAACTGAGTGACAACGTCGACACACAGCGGCGGACGGGTGCGGACTATGGGCGCAGGTGGAGGGCATACCAACCCAAGGCAGAGTCCTCCTCCAAGTTGCTTCGGGACGAAGCAGTCTTCGTGCCACAGCCGTGCTACATCATGCGGTCATTCACGGTCAACGACGGCTCGCCGCAGTCGAGATGGGCTGGTCGTCTGGGCGGCGGCTACAGCCGAAACGACCTGGGGAGCTGCGCCACTGACCACGTCCGCCCTTACAAGGAAGCGATCTGGCAGCGTCGTGTTCGTGCTGAAGAGTTCGGGCACGGGCCAAAAACTGTGATGGATGCCAGCACCCAGCCGTAGCCTTCTGATCCCCCACTCGCCCCCCAAAAGCTGGCTTGGGGGACAGATCGGCTGGTCAGAAGGAGCGGAGCCAGCCCGCTGTAAATCTGCCGGGCCCCAAGCTGGGCCGTCGTCGGGCCGTCCGAGGGCAGCCAGCGACGGCCGGCAACGGCCAGCAACGACCAACGGGGGCGCGGCAGGTTGCCGCGCCCCGTTGCTACGTCTGTGCAGCTAGACCCACGTATCCAGCCACATCCGTGACCGCCACTGCTCTATCGGGATCGACGTGCCCGTGTACAGGGGCCAGAAGTAGATGAAGTTCCAGGCGATCAGGAGGACCAGGACGCCCGCGGTCGCCGCGCCGATGACGCGGCGGCGTTCCGTGGAGCCGGGGGGGCCGAGGATCGCGCCGATCAGCATGGCGACCGCCAGGCACAGGAACGGGACGAAGACCACCGCGTAGAAGAAGAAGATCGTCCGCTGCTGGTACTCGAACCAGGGCAGATAGCCGGCGGCGATGCCGCAGGCGATCGCGCCCGCCCGCCAGTCGCGGCGGAACGCCCAGCGCCACAGCAGGAAGACGACCGCGAAGCAGGCGGCCCACCACAGGATCGGCGTGCCCAGCGCCAGCACCTCACGCGCGCACTTGTCGCCCGCGTCGGACGGGCAGCCGTCCTTGCCGGGCAGCGGGGACTCGTAGAAGAACGAGACCGGGCGGCCGAGGACGAGCCAGCTCCACGGGTTCGACTGGTAGGTGTGCGGCGAGGAGAGGTGGACGTGGAAGTTGTACACCTCGTGCTCGTAGTGCCACAGGCTGCGCAGCCAGTCGGGCAGGAAGGTCCAGTTGCCGCCCCGGCCGGCGGTCGCGGCCCAGTCGCGGAAGTAGCCGCCCCTGCCGTTGTCCGGCGAGAGGATCCAGCCGGTCCAGGAGACGAGGTACGTGGCGATCGCCACCGGGACCGTCGCCAGGAACGCGAGCCCCGTGTCGCGCTTCAGGGTCGCGGCGTACGGGTGGTGGGCACCCGCGGTGCGGCGCGCGCCGACATCCCACAGCACGGACATCAGGCAGAACGCGGCGAGGACGTAGAGACCGCTCCACTTGGTGCCGAGCGCCAGTCCGAGCATCAGGCCCGCCGTCCAGCGCCAGGGCCGCAGGCCGAGGCGGGTTGTCTCGGCGACGTGCGCGTCCGGGCGGACCACCCCGTACGCGTCGGCCGGCAGCGCGGCCGCCAGCCTGGCTCTCGCCCGGTCCCGGTCCACGACCAGACAGCCGAAGGCCGCCAGGACGAAGAACATCAGGACGCCGTCGAGGAGCGAGGTGCGGCTCATCACGAAGTGGAGCCCGTCCACCGCCATCAGCGTGCCCGCGAGGCAGCCGAGGAAGGTCGAGCGGAACATCCGGCGCCCGATCCGGCAGAGCAGCAGCACCGACAGCGTGCCCAGGAGGGCCGTCATGAAGCGCCAGCCGAACGGATTGAACCCGAACATCCATTCGCCGAGCCCGATGACGTACTTGCCGACGGGGGGGTGGACGACATAGGCGGGGTCGGTGGGGATCGCGACGTGGCCGTCGTGCTGGAGGACCAGGCCGTTGGCGTTCTTGTCCCAGTTGACCTCGTACCCGCGGTGGATCAGTGCCCAGGCGTCCTTGGCGTAGTACGTCTCGTCGAATATCACCCGCTTCGGACTGCCCAGGTTCCAGAACCGCATCAGCCCGGCGAGCAGCGTCACCAGCAGCGGTCCTCCCCAGCCCGACCAGCGCGTGAGGCGTTCGGCGACCTCGTGGCGCAGGCCGAACGCGGCCCACAGCCGTGGGCCCGGTTCGGCGTACGGCGGTACGAGCCGGTCGCGCACATCGGTTCTCGGCGGTGCCGTGTATCCGAAGCGGCGCAGCCGCTGCTGCCACGACGGCTGCTGCGCTTCGGCGGCCTCGCCCTGCCGGGTGTCCGTGGAGGACGCGGTACTGGTCACCGCGCCATCGTAGGGAACAGGTCTGTGCGAGTCCCGTGCACGGGCCTTAATGGGTGGATGAGGCTGCCACGGATCGCCCCTGCGAGGATGGATCCGTGACAGGAACCCTTGTTTTGGCAGGCACCCCGATCGGCGACACGGCCGACGCACCGCCCCGGCTCGCCCAGGAGCTGGAGAGCGCGGACGTCGTCGCCGCCGAGGACACCCGCAGGCTGCGCCGGCTCACCCAGGCGCTCGGGGTGCAGACCACCGGGCGGGTCGTGTCGTACTTCGAGGGCAACGAGGCGGCCCGGACCCCCGAACTCGTCGAGGCGCTGGTGGGCGGAGCGCGCGTGCTGCTGGTGACCGACGCGGGCATGCCGTCGGTCTCCGACCCCGGTTACCGGCTGGTCGCGGCGGCGGTCGAGAAGGACATCAGGGTCACCGCCGTGCCCGGTCCGTCCGCCGTGCTCACCGCGCTCGCGCTGTCCGGGCTGCCCGTCGACCGCTTCTGCTTCGAGGGGTTCCTGCCGCGCAAGGCGGGGGAGCGGCTGTCACGGCTGCGGGAGGTCGCCGGCGAGCGCCGGACGATGGTCTACTTCGAGGCGCCGCACCGGCTCGACGACACGCTCGCCGCGATGGCCGAGGTCTTCGGGGACACCCGCCGGGCCGCCGTCTGCCGCGAGCTGACGAAGACGTACGAGGAGGTCAGGCGCGGGCCTCTGGGGGAGCTGGCCGCCTGGGCCGCCGAGGGGGTGCGCGGGGAGATCACCGTCGTCGTCGAGGGCGCGCCCGCCAGGGGCGCCGAGGAACTGGACGCCGGTGAACTCGTGCGCCGGGTAAGCGTGCGCGAGGAGGCGGGAGAGCGCCGCAAGGAGGCCATCGCGGCGGTCGCGGCGGAGGCCGGGATTCCCAAGCGCGACGTCTTCGATGCGGTCGTCGCGGCAAAGAACGCGGCGCACACCGCCCCATAGAAGGGCAAAGGGCGGTCACCAAAAGCAAAGCTCGGACCGTGTCGCGAGTCCGTTCCGACAAGGAAAGGCCAAAACGGCTCCAACACTCGACAGGCCGGATGCGTTCGCGACCGGAGAAGCGTCCACTGGGTGAAGGGACGCACCGGTCCCAGCCTTCGAAAGGCCGGAGGGATTCAGGGGGAATCCCCGTCGGCGAAGGCGCTTGTCCAGCGGACAAGAGGAGCACTGGCATGAGTGAGATCGCACGACGGACCGGCCGGGCCGTGAGCCCGGTCGGCGGGCAGTGGGCAGGCCGTCGCAGCGCGGCGACCGCCGTCGTCAACGAGTCGTACTCCTTCGCCTGCATGCGCTGCGGGCACGGCTGGGAGCAGTCGTACGAGATAGAGCACCACCACGACGCCGAGGGCGGCGAGTTCGTGCAGTACGTCGCGGACGGCCGTGTCGTGCCGTCGCCGCTGAGCCGCCCCTCCTGCCAGTACTGCGAGAGTCACGTCGTGCGCATCATGCGCGCCGGCCAGGTGTCCTCCGTCCAGAACTCCATGCACCGCCCCCACCACCCGGACCGCCCGCTGCCGCAGCAGCCCGCGACGGCGCGGGGCGCGGCACCGGACGAGGACCCCGCCCGGCCGGCGGCCGTCGAGGAGCCGCACCACTGGCATCTCTCCGACCTGCTGCACCCCTTCCACCACCGCAGGGCGAGCTGACCCACCGCGCCGGCGGCCGCCCGACCGCGGCCGCCGCACCGCCCCCGCTCGGGTGAGGGAGGGGCAGGCCCCTTTCGTAGGATCGGGGCATGCCCTCCGACAAGACCGAAGCGCCCCCGCTCCCCGAGCCGCTGCGGGTGCCCGTCGCCGACTCGCACACCCACCTCGACATGCAGTCCGGCACGGTCGAGGAGGGCCTCGCCAAGGCCGCGGCGGTCGGCGTGACGACGGTCGTCCAGGTCGGCTGCGACCTGAACGGTTCGCGGTGGGCGGCCGAGACCGCCGCGGCGTACGAGGCCGTCCACGCGACCGTCGCGCTGCACCCCAACGAAGCGCCGCGTATCGTGCACGGCGACCCCGACGGCTGGTCCCGCCAGGGCGCGCGCCGGCCCGGCGGCGAGAGCGCGCTCGACGAGGCCCTCGCCGAGATCGACCGCCTCGCCGCGCTCGACCAGGTCAAGGGTGTCGGCGAGACCGGACTCGACCACTTCCGCACCGGCCCCGACGGCGAGGCCGCCCAGGAACGGTCCTTCCGCGCCCACATAGAGATCGCCAAGCGGCACGGGAAGGCGCTGGTCATCCACGACCGCGACGCCCACGCCGACGTGCTGCGCATCCTCGAGGAGGAGGGCGCTCCGGAGCGGACCGTCTTCCACTGCTACTCCGGTGACGCCGAGATGGCCGGGATCTGCGCCCGCGCGGGCTACTTCATGTCCTTCGCCGGGAACATGACCTTCAAGAACGCCCAGCCGCTGCGCGACGCGATCGCCGTGGCACCCCTGGAACTGCTCCTCGTCGAGACCGACGCGCCCTTCCTGACACCCGCGCCGTACCGCGGACGGCCCAACGCGCCGTATCTCATTCCGGTCACGGTCCGCGCGATGGCCGCCGTGCGGGGCATCGGCGAAGACGCCCTGGCGACGGCGCTGGCGGCGAACACCGCGCGCGCTTTCGATTACTGAGAGATAACGCTTGCAGGCGTTTTCCGGGGGCTCGGCCGGGGGCAGTGTCGCGACACAGCGTAGCCGCGTTGCTTGGGAGAGTGACGACCGCTCCGCTAGGTTCTGGTCGCCCGATCCGGACCCTGGAGCGTGTCGTCGTGAGCAGCGCGCAGTACGAGACGTTTGGCCTGACCGCACCGCCGTACGAGCCGCACGAGCCGTACGGGGCCTTCGAGCCGTACGAGCCCCCGGAGCCGTACGCCCCGCACCTGCCGTACGGGAGCGCCGGCCCGTACCCCGGCGGCTGCCCGGAGAGCCTTCCCGGCGACCCCGACGGGCCGCCGCCCGGTGGCTCCGCGGACACGTACCGGCCCGCGTACGAGGAGATCCTGGCCGACCGTACGACCCAGGTGTCGCACGCCACCCTGCTGTCCGAGGCGCCCACGGAGCCCCGGCTGCCCCGCCAGGAGTACACGCAGGGCCCGGTGATGACGCCCACCGACGCGGCGGACACGGTGGACCTGGGGGACACGGCGGTCATGGAGGTCACTGCGGTCCTGGCGGGCGCCGAGGCCGAGCCCCCGGCCGGCGGGCGGGCGGCGGCGCGGCGGGCCGCCCGTCGCGCGCCCCGGCGCCGGGGGGCCGCCGAACGGGTCGAACCGCTGCGCCGGCTGCTCCCGCAGGCGCTGGTCGTCGCGTTCCTGGCCGGCGGCACCTCCGCCTTCGTCGCCAGTGACAAGGCCGTCGAGCTGACCGTCGACGGGAAGCCGCGCGGCCTGCACACCTTCGCGGACGACGTGAGCGAACTCCTCGCCGGCGAGGGCGTACGGGTCGGCCCGCACGACGTCGTCGCGCCCGCCCCCGGTACCCCGCTGAGCAGCGGCGACGAGGTCACGGTCCACTACGGGCGGCCCGTGCACCTCACCCTCGACGGTCACCGCCGCAGGGTGTGGACGACGGCGGCCACCGTGGACGGGGCGCTGGAGCAGCTCGGAGTACGGGCCGAGGGGGCGTACGTCTCCGCCTCGCGTTCCCGGACCATCGGCCGGGAGGGCCTCGCGCTCGACGTCCGCACCGAGCGCACGGTGACGATCATGGCGGACGGGCGGGCCCGGACGATCCGGACGAACGCGGCGACCGTGGCGGAGGCCGTCGACGAGGCCGGGATCACGCTGCGCGACCAGGACACGACGTCCGTGCCGCTCGGGAGCTTCCCGCGCGACGGACAGACGGTCAGTGTGATGCGGATCACCGGGTCCCGAGAGCTGCGTGAGGAGCCGATCCCCTTCGAGGTGACCCGGACGAACGACCCTTCGCTCCTCCGCGGCACGGAGGTCGTCGACCGGGCGGGTGAGCCGGGGGTCCGGCGGGTCCTGTACCTGCTGCGGACCGTCAACGGGGTCAAGGAGCGGCCCCGGCGGATGGGGGCGGAGGTGGTGCGGGAGCCGCGGGCGCAGGTGATGCGGATCGGCACCAAACCGCGGCCCGACTCCGTGCGGGGCGCCGACCACCTGAACTGGTCCGGGCTCGCGGCGTGCGAGTCCGGGGGGCGGCCGTCGGCCGTGGACGCGTCCGGGACGTACGGGGGCCTCTACCAGTTCGACACCCACACCTGGCGCAGCCTCGGCGGTTCGGGACGGCCCCAGGACGCGCCCGCCACGGAGCAGACCATGCGGGCGAAGAAGCTGTACGTGCGGCGGGGCGCGAGCCCGTGGCCCCACTGCGGCGGTCGCCTCCACCGGTGACCTCCGGCGGTTGCCCGGCCCCCCTCGGCCTGAGCGGCCTCGTCCTCACACGCCGGACGGGCTTTATCGGCCTGAACGGCCTCGTCCTCGAGCGCCGGACGGGCTGAAAGACCCGGGCCGGGGCCTGCGTTCTTCCAGGAGGCGGAGCCGGACGATGCCGGGGGCGGCGGGCGCCCCTCCGGGGCGCGGAGAACTGCGCGATCAGCCCCCACCCACCCGCGGCCGAACACGATCCCGTCGTGTCGTGGGGCTGCGGCCCGTCGCGGGGCCGGTGAAATGCCGGGTGCGGCGGGCGCCCCTCCGGGGCGCGGGGAACTGCGCGGTCAGCCCCCACGCACCCGCACCCGCATCCTCCCCCCGTCACAGAGGGCAGGTGGAACCTGCCACGCCCCGTACCCTGGCTGCGTGAACAGCCCCACCCCCGACGCCCTCCTGGGCCCCGCCGAGGTCCGCGAACTCGCGGGCGCCCTCGGTGTGCGGCCCACCAAGCAGCGCGGCCAGAACTTCGTGATCGACGCCAACACCGTCCGCCGCATCGTGCGTACCGCCGGCGTCCGGGAGGACGACGTGGTCGTGGAGGTGGGCCCCGGCCTCGGCTCGCTGACCCTCGCGCTGCTGGAGGCGGCCGACCGGGTGGTCGCCGTCGAGATCGACGACGTCCTCGCGGGCGCCCTCCCCGCGACCGTCGCGGCCCGCATGCCGGCCCGTGCCGACCGGTTCGCGCTCGTGCACTCCGACGCCATGCATGTGACCGGGCTCCCGGGCCCCGCGCCCACCGCGCTCGTCGCCAACCTCCCGTACAACGTCGCCGTGCCCGTGCTGCTGCACATGCTCGACACCTTCCCCAGCATCGAGCGCACGCTCGTCATGGTGCAGGCGGAGGTCGCCGACCGCCTCGCCGCCGACCCCGGCTCGAAGGTGTACGGCGTGCCGAGCGTCAAGGCCAACTGGTACGCCGACGTCAAGCGGGCCGGGTCGATCGGCCGCAATGTCTTCTGGCCCGCCCCGAACGTCGACAGCGGCCTCGTCTCCCTCACCCGGCGCACCGAGCCCGTGGCCACCACGGCCTCCCGGCACGAGGTCTTCGCCGTCGTCGACGCCGCCTTCGCCCAGCGCCGCAAGACCCTGCGCGCCGCCCTGGCCGGCTGGGCGGGATCGCCCGTCGCCGCCGAGGCCGCCCTCGTCGCCGCCGGGGTCTCCCCGCAGGCCCGCGGCGAGTCCCTCACCGTCGAGGAGTTCGCCCGCATCGCGGAGCACCGCGCCGCCGGGAACACCACCGAGAACAAGGAGTCGGTCCAGCCGTGACGCAGTCGGTGACGGTCCGCGTGCCCGCCAAGGTCAACGTCCAGCTCTCCGTCGGCGGCGTCCGCCCCGACGGCTTCCACGACCTGGCCAACGTGTTCCTCGCGGTCGGCCTGTACGACGAGGTCACGGTGGAGCCGGCCGACGAGCTGCGCGTCACCTGCTCGGGCCCCGACGCCGACCAGGTCCCCCTGGACCGTACGAACCTCGCGGCCCGCGCCGCCCTCGAACTCGCCCGCCGCCACGGCGTCGACCCCGCCGTCCACCTCCACATCGCCAAGGACATCCCCGTCGCCGGCGGCATGGCGGGCGGCAGTGCCGACGGCGCCGGTGCGCTGCTCGCCTGCGACACCCTCTGGGGAACCGGCGCCTCGCGCGAGGAACTCCTGGACATCTGCGCCGAGTTGGGCAGCGACGTACCGTTCGCCCTGGTCGGCGGCGCGGCGCTCGGCGTCGGCCGCGGCGAGCAGCTGCGGACGCTGGAGGTCGGCGGGACCTTCCACTGGGTCTTCGCCCTCGCCGAGCGCGGACTGTCGACCCCGGCGGTCTTCCGGGAGTTCGACCGGCTGAACGAAGGGGTGCGGATCCCCGAACCGGTCGCCTCGCAGGAGCTGTTGGAGTCCCTGGCGAAGGGAGACGCCGCCGCCCTCGCGGCCACGGTCTCCAACGACCTGCAGCCCGCCGCGCTCTCCCTCTTCCCGGCCCTCGCCGACACCCTCGCCGCGGGCCGCGCCTCCGGGGCCCTCGCCGCGCTCGTCTCCGGCTCGGGACCGACCACCGCCTTCCTCGCGGCCGACGCCGAGTCCGCGCGGGCGGTGGCCGACGCGCTGCGTGCCTCCGGCACCTGCCGGACGGTGCGGGTCACCGACGGTCCCGCGCCGGGCGCCGCCGTCGTGTGACCCCGCGGTCCCGTGGCCCGCGCGGCCACCCGGCCCGCCGACCCCCGTGCGGGGCGAACGCCCGTACTCAGAGGCGAGTTGAGTACGGGCGCGCTGACGCCGAGAGGCCCCGCGGCGCGACCGTACCGGTATGGGATCAAGCGCTCGTGAGCTCGCCGCGGCCACCCCCGCGACGCGCGACAAGTACATCGACCTGCTCCGGGTCGCCTCGCTCGGCACGGTGGTGCTGGGGCACTGGCTGATGGCCGCCGTCTCGGTGGGCGACGACGGACGGGCCGAGGTCGGCAACCTGCTCGCCGTGCAACCCCGGCTGCAGGTCCTCACCTGGGTGCTCCAGGTCATGCCCGTCTTCTTCTTCGTCGGCGGGTTCTCGCACGCGCGGTCCTACCGCTCGCTGCGGCGCCGGGCGGAGCGCGAGGGCACGCGGGGCGGGCTCTACGCCGCGTTCCTGCGGGGGCGGCTCCGCCGGCTGCTGCGGCCGACGGCGGTGTTCATCGGAGTGTGGGGGCTCGCGGCGCTCCTGTCGCAGCTCGCCGGAGCGCGGGGCGGGCTGCTGGACGTGTCCCTGCGTCTGGTCGCCCAGCCCCTGTGGTTCATAGGGATCCATCTGGCGATGGTGGCCTTCACCCCGCCGCTGCTGCGGCTCCACGAACGATGGGGATGGGGCGCGTTCGCCGGCCTCGTCGTGGCGGCGGGCTGCGTGGACGTCCTCCGGTTCGGCCTCGGTGTCCCGTACGTCGCGTTCCTCAACTTCGCCTTCGTCTGGCTCGCGGTGCACCAGCTGGGATTCCTGCGCGCGGACGGGAGACCGCGGCGGCCGTACGTCCTCGCGGGCGCCGGGCTCGCCGGGGCGGCGCTCCTGGTGGCCCTCGGGCCGTACCCGCTCTCCATGGTCGGGATGCCCGGCGAGCGGATCTCGAACATGGCGCCCCCGACCTTCGCGCTGCTGTGCCACGGACTGTGGCTGGTCGGCGGGGTGGAACTGCTGCGGGGGGCGGCGGAACGGTGGCTGCGCGGGCCGCGGGTGTGGCGGGCGGTCGTCGCGGCCAACGGGATCTCCATGACGGCCTTCCTGTGGCATCTCACCGCGATGCTCGGGGTGTACGGGGTGCTGCTGGGGATCGGGGTACGGCTGCCGGAGCCGGGCTCGCCGGAGTGGTGGGCGCAGGTGCCGGCGCGGGGGGTGGCGGCCGCGGTGGTGACGGCGGGGCTCGTCGCCGTCTTCCGAGGATTCGAGCGGGGCTCCCGGGCGGCCGGGGCGGCCCCGGTGTCCGGGGGTGCGCGGGGGGCCGCGGCGGTGGGGGTGGCCCTGTGCCTGTTCGGGGTTCTGGGGCTCTCGCTGGTCGGGTTCGGGGGGCTTCTGGAGGGGCGTACGGCGGTGTTGGTGGCGGTGCGGGTGTCCGCGCCGGGGGCGGTCGTGATGATGCTGGTGGGGTGGTTGCTGGTGGAACGGACGGGCCGCGCCTGACCGGGGGTCTTCGCCCCCGCCGCCCCTACCCGACCATCCCGTACCTGGGGGCTCCGCCCCCAGACCCCCACCAGGGGCGCTGCGCCCCCTGGACCCCCGCCCTCGCCCGAAGGGCTCGTCCTCAAACGCCGGACGGGCTGACATACCTGCCCCCGGCCGGCACCAGCAGCCCGTCCGGCGCTTGAGGACGAGGCCGTCCAGGCCGAACGGGGGTCTGGGGGCGGAGCCCCCAGGTACGGACGGGTCGGGTAGGGGCGGCGGGGGCGGGAAAAGGCCGTGGATCGCGGGTGCGGACCGCCGGACTACTCTTGAGGGTCGATCGTCCCCCTTGTCAGGAGAGAAATGGCCGTCAACCTGGTCAATGTCGAGTCCGTCAGCAAGGTGTACGGCACCCGTGCCCTGCTCGACGGAGTCTCCCTCGGCGTCAGCGAGGGCGACCGCATCGGTGTGGTCGGGCGGAACGGCGACGGCAAGACCACCCTCATCCGCATGCTCGCCAAGCTGGAGGAGGCCGACACCGGCCGTGTCACGCACTCCGGCGGGCTGCACCTGGGCGTGCTGACGCAGCACGACTCGCTCGACCCCACGGCCACCGTCCGCCACGAGGTCATCCGCGACCTGGCCGACCACGAGTGGGCGGGGAACTCCAAGATCCGGGACGTGCTGACCGGCCTCTTCGGCGGCCTGGACCTGCCCGGGTTCCCGCAGGGGCTGGACACCGTCATCGGCCCCCTCTCCGGAGGAGAGCGCCGCCGTATCGCCCTCGCCAAGCTGCTCATCGAGGAGCAGGACCTGATCATCCTCGACGAGCCCACCAACCACCTGGACGTGGAGGGCATCGCCTGGCTCGCCCAGCACCTGCGGGAGCGCCGCTCCGCGCTGGTCTGCGTCACCCACGACCGGTGGTTCCTCGACCAGGTCTGCACCCGCATGTGGGACGTGCAGAAGGGCGCGGTGTACGAGTACGAGGGCGGCTACTCCGACTACGTCTTCGCCCGCGCCGAGCGGGAGCGCATCGCCGCCACCGAGGAGGTCAAGCGGCAGAACCTGGTCCGCAAGGAGCTCGCCTGGCTGCGTCGCGGCGCCCCGGCCCGTACCTCCAAGCCCCGCTTCCGGGTCGAGGCCGCCAACGAGCTGATCGCGGACGTGCCGCCGCCCCGCGACAAGAGCGAGCTGATGAAGTTCGCCAGCTCCCGGCTCGGCAGGACCGTCTTCGACCTGGAGGACGTGACCGTACAGGCCGGGCCCAAGGTGCTGCTCAAGCATCTGACCTGGCACCTCGGCCCCGGCGACCGGGTCGGCCTGGTGGGCGTGAACGGCGCCGGCAAGACCTCGCTGCTGCGCGCCATGGCCGAGGCCGCCCGCAGCGACGGGGACCTGCAGCCCGCCGCCGGCCGGATCGCCACCGGCAAGACCGTCAAGCTCGCCTACCTCTCCCAGGAGGTCGCCGAGCTCGACCCGACCTGGCGCGTGCTCCAGGCCGTCCAGGCCGTGCGTGACCGCGTCGACCTGGGCAAGGGCCGCGAGCTGACCGCGGGGCAGCTGTGCGAGACGTTCGGGTTCAACAAGGAGAAGCAGTGGACGCCCGTCGGCGACCTGAGCGGCGGTGAGCGGCGCAGGCTGCAGCTGCTGCGGCTGCTCATGGACGAGCCCAACGTGCTCTTCCTCGACGAGCCGACGAACGACCTCGACATCGAGACGCTGACCCAGCTGGAGGATCTCCTCGACGGCTGGCCCGGCTCGATGGTCGTGATCTCCCACGACCGGTTCTTCATCGAGCGGACCACGGACAACGTGTTCGCCCTGCTCGGCGATGCCACCCTGCGCATGCTGCCGCGCGGGATCGACGAGTACCTGGAGCGCCGCAAGCGGATCGAGGAGGTCGCCGCTGCCGCCGTGCCGGCCGCCGCCCCCGCGCCGGCCAAGGGGGCCTCGGCCGCCGACGCGCGCGCCGCCAAGAAGGAGCTGCAGAGGATCGAGCGGCAGCTCGACAAGATCTCCGAGAAGGAGACCAGGCTGCACGCCCAAATCGCCGACAACGCGACGGACTTCGCGAAGGTGGCCGAACTCGACGCCGAACTGCGCGGATTGACCGGCGAGCGCGAGGAACTGGAGCTGCGCTGGCTGGAGCTCGCTGAGGACGCGTAGGCCTCGGTCGGGCGGCGCGCACGTCCCGTGAAGGGGGCGTGAAGGCGCGTAACGAGGGCATCACGGGCCGGTCCTCCCTTGGGAACAGGGGAGCGACCGGCCCCTCTTCCGTGGGACGTGAAGTGATACAAAGGGCGGTCTGAGACCAGTCTGAGAACCACCGGCGTGGCGCGCGACGCGGTGCGGACGAGGCCCGTACGGGGCCGGCCGCCGACGCCGCCGGTGGGGTGCCACATCAGTGAATGAGGGGGACGCGCTGATGAGTCAGCCGCCGAACGAGCCGCCGCCGGGCGGCTTCGGAGCACCGCAGGACCAGCCGCCGGCGGAGGGTTTCGGCCCGCCCCAGGATCCACGGCAGGCGACTCCGCCGCCCGCGGGGCCGCCCCAGGCGCCCCCGCCCCCGCAGGGCCCGCCGGCCGGAGCGCCGCAGCCCGGCTACGGCTACCCGCAGCAGCCCGGCCCGTACGCGCAGCCGGGTCCCTACGGTCAGCCCGGCCCCTACGCCCAGCCCGGTCCGTACCAGCAACAGCCGGGCCCCTACGGTCAGCCCGGCCCCTACACCCCGCAGCCGGGGTACGGGCAGGTCCCCGGACAGGGGCAGGGTTACGGTCCCGGGTACGGCCATCCCGGACAGGCGCCGTATCCGGGCGCGCCGGGCACTCCGCCGCCCGGTACACCCGGCGGTTCGAGGAACCCCTTCAAGGGGCGGCCCGCCATGGTCGTCGGGGCGGCCGTGGCCGCGCTGCTCGTCGTCGGCGGGACGGTGTGGGCCGTCACCGGCGGCGGTGGTGACGGCGGGAAGAAGCCGGTCGCGGAGAACAGCAAGGACAGCAAGGACGGCAAGGGCGGCGGGCAGAGCGCGTCCCCGGCTCCGGTCAACCCGGGCGACGGCAGCGGCGACGGCGGCGAGGACCCGGAGGACCTCAACGACGGCCGCCAGGCCGGTGAGGCGAAGGTGCTCTGGTACAAGCAGGCGCCGGACGCGCCCGGTTCGGGCGCGGACGCCCCCGGCCAGTGGATCACCGGCAAGGCCGCGGTGAAGGCCGCGTACAAGCAGCTGTTCGCCTACGACGTCGGTGACGGCAAGCCCACGTGGGCCCCGGTCACGTTCCCGCAGAAGATCTGCGCGGTCACCCCGCAGAAGACGTCCGACGACAAGATCGTCGTGGCGTACATGAGCGGCGCGGGCGACGGCGCCAAGTGCAACCAGCTCCAGCAGATCGACCTCGCCACCGGCGCCAAGGGGTGGAGCGGGAAGGTCGCCGACGGTGCGCTCTTCGACAGCACGCTCAGCGTCGAACTGTCCGTCTCCGGCAAGACGTTGATGGTCGGCCGTTCGCAGTCCGGTACGGCCTACGACGTCACCAGCGGCAAGAAGCTCTGGGACAAGAAGAACTACGGCCAGGCCTGTTACCCGGCCGCGTTCGCGGGTGGCGCGAAACTCCTGTCCGTCGCGTCCTGCGGGGCCGGCAGCCCCACCCAGCACGACGAGGTGCAGGAGCTGGACCCGGCCACCGGCAAGGTGCGGTGGACCAGGAAGATGCCCAAGGGCTGGCGCGTCGTGCGGGCCTACTCCGTCGACCCCGTCGTCCTCTACATGACCAACGACGACAAGAAGACGGTCAACATCACCGCCCTGAAGGACAACGGGGACGTGCGCTCGCAGTTGTCGAGCAAGGACTCCTTCGCGCCCGAGTGCGGGTTCACCGTCATCGCCCGTGACCTGACGGGCTGCCTCGGCGCCGTCGCCGACGCGAACACCCTCTACCTGCCGACCGAGGCGAAGACCGGCGCCAACGAGGTCGTCGCGTTCGACCTCGCGACCGGCAAGGAGAAGTGGCGCGTCAAGTCCCCCTCCGACGAGTCGATGATGCCGCTGAAGATGGACGGCACCCGGCTGATCGCGTACGTCGAGCCGTCGTACGACGCCGGCGGGCGGGTCGTGTCGATACCGACCACGGGCAGTGGCCACACCCCGGCGAAGCTGCTGCAGAACCCGCGGGGTACGGCGTCGATCGAGAACGGCTTCTACTCGAAGGCGGTCGACTACGTGGACGGCCGCTTCTACCTCTCCACCACCCGGCTGACGGGCAACGACCAGTCGAGGGAGAAATTGATGCTGGCCTACGGCAAGTGAGGCGCGCCCACGCCGCCTTCGGCACCTCCTTCCCCGTCCCCGTCCCCGACGCATCCGCATCCGAGGTACACACACCATGAGCCAGCCGCCGCCCCCGCCGCCGCCCAACGAGCCCCCGAAGGAAGGGCCCGGCGCGCCCCAGGACCCGCCGCCGGGCGGGTTCGGCGCCCCGCAGGCACCTCCGCCCGGCGGGTTCGGCGCCCCGCAGACGCCCCCGCCGCCCCCGCAGGGCCCGGGGTACGGCTACCCGCAGACGCCGCCGCCCCCGGCGCAGCCGGGGTACGGTCATCCCGGTCAGCAGCCCGCGCAGCCCGGGTACGGCTACCCGGGTCAGCAGCCCGCGCAGCCGGGGTACGGCTACCCGGGTCAGCAGCCCGCGCAGCCGTACGGCTACGGCTATCCGCAGCAGCCGCCGACCTACCCCATGCAGCCGCAGGCCGCCCCGGGCGGCGGGCGGAGGATCAGCGCCCAGGCGCTCATCATCGTCGCGGCCGTCGTGGCCGTCGCCCTGATCATCGGCGGCGGGGTGTGGTACTCGTCCTCCGGCGGAGGGGACGGCAAGAACAACTCCGCCGGCAGCGGCGGTACCGGCGGCAAGAAGGACAAGGGCGGTTCGGGCGCCGGCGGAACCACCGGTTCGAACGGCGGGGAGAAGGTCCCGGCCGACACCAGCTCCAAGGTCCTCTTCCAGGTGCCCGCGCCGTCCGTGACCGCGTCGAGCAGCGTGACCACCGTCGGGTCCTGGCTCACCGACAAGGTGTACGCCAAGAGCGGCAACGCCGAGGTCGTCGGCTACGACCCCGGCTCCGGCGCCAAGCTGTGGACGATCAAGCTCCCCGGCCCGGTGTGCTCGGCCAGCCGGCACGCCACCGACGCCGGCCGGACCGCGATCGTCTACGAGCCCGCCATGCCGACCAAGTCCCAGCCCTCGCACGGCTGCAGCGAGGTCGCCGCGCTCGACCTCGCCGCCGGCAAGGAGCTGTGGGCCAAGTCCGTGAAGTCCGGTGACCAGAAGATCAGCCTGGACAACGTCACCGTCAGCGCGAACACCGTCGCCACGGGCAGCACCAGCGGCGGCGCCGCGTTCGACATCTCCACCGGCAAGGCGCTCTGGGCCCCGAAGCCCACGGACAGCTGCTACGACGCCGGGTACGCCGGCGGCACCAAGCTGGTCGCGGTCCGCAAGTGCGGTGCGTACGGCAGCGCGCGCCAGCTGCACATCCAGACCATCGACCCGGCCTCCGGGAAGGTGATCTCCGAGTACAAGATGTCGCCGGGCATCGAGTACGCGAGCGTCGTGTCGACCGACCCCCTCGTGGTCGCCGCCGACGTCGGCGACACCGCCGGGGACGGCAGCGGGATCTCCGACTTCTTCTCGATCGACAACAAGACCGGACGGCTGCGCACCAGGATCTCGGCGCCCGGCAAGACGTACGCCGCCAAGTGCGACGGCATCAGCAAGACCGAGGCCTGCACGATGCTCGCGGTCGGCAACGACAGGCTCTACATCCCGACCGAGGAACACGACGGCACCGGTCAGTACAGCCAGACCAACGAGATCGTCGCCTTCGACCTCGGCACCGGGAAGCAGACAGGCCAGCGCGCCAACGCGGGCGACGGCTACACGATCTCCCCGCTGCGCATGGACGGCGGGAACATCCTGGCGTACAAGCGTCCGCCGTACGACAAGGGCGGGCAGATCGTCAGCATCGACGGCACCACCTTCAAGGAGACCAAGCTCCTGGAGAACCCGGCGACACGGTCGGTCCGCGACGCGGAGACGAGCATGCTCCCGGACTACGCGGAGATCCTCTACGGCGACGGCCGTCTCTACATGTCGGCGGTCTACGCCCACAAGCCGACCAGCTCCGACGAGAAGGAGTACCTGGCGATCGTGTTCGGCACGCGCTGACCGGTGTGCCGTCGTCACGGCCCCGCCCCTGCCCGGGGCGGGGCCGTTCGCTTACCCCTCGGCATTCCCGATTGCGAGGAATTTCGGTATTCCGGGGCGGTTCTCTCCGGTAGGGGAAGCGGAACGTCGAACAAGCGTGTAGCTTCCGGGGGATGAAGAGCCGGGGGGCTCCTCATCCACGGGGAACCAGTGGGGATGCTCGGGGGGACTGGGGGGTTGCTCGATGGGAGTGCGGCTCATGGTGGTCGACGACCACCGACTGCTCGCCGAGGCGCTGGCCTCGGCGTTGAAGTTGCGCGGGCACCGGGTGCTCGCCGCCGCCGCGCCCGCCGCGGGAGCGGCGGAGCTGGTGATCACGAGGGCACCCGAGGTGTGCCTGATCGGTACGGCGACACCCGCCGAGCCGGGGATGTTCGACCCGGTGGTCAAGATCAAGCGGGAGCGTCCGCAGGTGGCGGTCGTGGTACTGGGACCGGTGCCGAACCCGCGTGGCATAGCCGCCGCGTTCGCCGCGGGCGCCTCGGGATACGTACGCCACGACGAGCGCATCGAGGGCGTCGAGCGGGCGATCATGAAAGCGCGGGCGGGTGAGGCGGCGGTGGCCCCGGGGCTGCTCCAGGGTGCCTTCAGCGAGCTGCTCAACCCCGTCGCGCAGCCCGACGACGAGGGTCAGCGCCTGCTCCAGATGCTGACGCCCCGGGAGGTCGAGGTGCTGGTCCGGGTCGCCGACGGGGAGGACACCCGGCTGATCGCGGCGGGCATGGGCATCGCGCCGTCCACGGCCCGTACCCATGTCCAGCGGGTGCTGATGAAGCTGGGCGTGGGGTCGCGGCTGGAGGCGGCGGCGCTGGCGGCCCGGACGGGACTGCTCGACCGGGCGGGGCCGGTGGCGACGTAGCCCCCGGGCCGACGACGTGGCCGGGCCGGTGGGTGCGGTGTCCGGGGTCCGGGGTCCGGTGCTCCGCCGCGCCCGGGAGGGGCCGGGCCTCCGGCGAGACCCGGCCCGTGGACGCCCCCCTGCCGCCCGGCTACTCGGCCGGCTTTCCCTCCCTCTCCCCGGCGTCCGGAACCGGCGGCGCCAGCGGGCGCAGCCAGAGCCAGACCAGGAAGAAGAGGCCAAGGGCCAGCATGCCCAGACCGGTCCAGAGGTTGATGTTGACGCCCTGCGTCTTGGTGCGGTCGGCGTCGGAGGCGGTCAGCCCGGCGACCGTGACGATGACGCCGTAGACGAGGAACAGGCCGCCGATGATGCGGCGGATGTCGAAGAGGCGGGCCGCGGTCGCGGACTCCTTCTCCAGCTCCGTGACCTCACGCTGGACGTCGCGGTCCGAATAGTGGTCGGACATGGTTTCCTGGGCCTTTCTCTGCGGGGTGGGCGCCGGAGCGGGATCAGAACGAGAAGGGGAGATAGCAGGCGGCCGCCAGGATCAGCGCGCCCCAGCCCAGCAGGGCGGGCCTGCGGTACCAGGCGTCGTCGCCCGCGGCGGCCGGCTCGGCGGTGCCCGGGGAGCGAGTGCCGTAGACCAGGCCCTGGAGGTCCTCCGCCGGTTTGGGCGCGGTGAAGAGGGAGACCGCGACCATCACCACCGCGCCGGCCACGAAGCCCGCGATCGCCGACACGAAGTTCGCGCCCTGGTCGGAGGGGATGCCGATGATGCCCTGCTTGTAGATGACGAAGTAGTTGACCATCGCGGCGGTGGTGCCCGCGAGCAGTCCCCAGAACCCCGACTTCACGGACGCCCGCTTCCAGAACATGCCGACGATGAAGACCACGAACATCGGCACGTTGAAGAAGGAGAAGAGCGTCTGGAGGTAACTCATGATGTTGGAGAAGGACGACGCCAGGAAGGCCGTCCCGATCGACGCGAGGACGCCGATCACCGTGATCATGCGGCCGAAGCGGATGTAGTAGGCGTCCTCACGGTCTCTGACCACGTACTTCGCCCAGATGTCGGTGGTGAACACGGTGTTGAAGGACGACACGTTGGCCGCCATGCCCGCCATGAAGGCCGCGAGCAGACCGGTCACGGCGATGCCGAGCACACCGTTGGGCAGCAGTTCCTGCATCAGGTAGGGAATCGCGTCGTTGTACTGCAGGTCCGAGCCGCTCGTGCCGATCTTGGGGACCAGTACGGCCGCCACCAGTCCCGGGATCATCACCAGGAAGACGATGAAGATCTTCGGGTACGCGGCGATGAGCGGGGTGCGCCGGGCCGCGCTCAGGTTCTTGGCCGACAGCGCGCGCTGTACCTCCGCGAAGTTCGTCGTCCAGTAGCCGAAGGAGAGCACGAAGCCGAGGCCGAGCACGATGGTCAGCCAGTTGGCGCCGAGCGGGTTGTCGCTGCCGATGCCGGTGCCGCCCCACGCGGTGGTGAAGTTCGCGCCGTGGGACCGGTCGAGGGAGTCCGTCAGACCGTTCCAGCCGCCGACCCGGTGCAGGCCGAGCACCGCGATCGGGATCAGCGCGGCGAGGATGACGAAGAACTGCAGCACCTCGTTGTAGATCGCGGACGACAGGCCGCCGAGCGTGATGTACGCGAGGACGAAGAAGCCGGCGACCACGATCGCCACCCACTGCGGCCAGCCGAGCAGCGCCTCGACGACGATCGCGAGCGAGTAGAGGTTCACCCCCGCGATGAGGATCGCCGCGAAGGCGAACAGGATCGAACTCAGCAGGTGTGCCCATTTGTCGAAACGCAGCAGCAGGAACTCGGGGACCGAGCGGACCTTCGAGCCGTAGTAGAACGGCATCATCACCAGGCCGAGGAAGACCATGGCGGGGATGGCGCCGATCCAGTACCAGTGCACGGTGTAGACGCCGTACTGCGCGCTGTTCGCGGCCATGCCCAGGATCTCGGTGGCGCCCAGGTTGGCCGAGATGAACGCGAGGCCGGTGACCCAGGCGGGGAGTGAGCGTCCGGACAGGAAGAAGTCGAGGCTGGTCCTGACCGAGCGCTTCGCGGCGAAGCCGATGCCGAGGACGACGGCGAAGTAGATCCCGAGGATCGTGTAGTCGAGCCCGTTGGTGGGGAGCCGGAGCCCTTCGGCCAGTCGGACGGTGGAGCCGGCGGCCAGGCGGAGGGTCCCGTCGGCCAGGTAGGTGGGGGTAGGCATGCCGGTATCTATGCCCCGTGCGCCCCACGGGCCGCCCTAGCTTCACAGAGACCCCCCAAACCCGCACAGGCATTGACGTTACTGTTGCATTGTGATTTGTTGTGTTGGGTTCTGTTGGATGGCTTTGCTGGTTCGAAGCGGTGTGGATGAGGAGTCCAGCGGTGAAGAAGACCTCGACCCGGCTTGCCGACGGTCGTGAGCTGATCTACTACGACTCGGCCGACGACACGGTGCGCGACGCGGTGGACCGCCGCCCGCTGGAGCCGACCGTCACCAGCTCCCAGGTGCGGCGTGACCCGCTCCTCGGCGACGCGGTGGCGATCGCCTCGCACCGCCAGGGCCGCACCTACCACCCGCCGGCCGACGAATGCCCCCTGTGTCCCTCCCAGGGCGACCGGCTGAGCGAGATCCCCGACTCCTCGTACGACGTCGTGGTCTTCGAGAATCGTTTCCCCTCCCTGGCCGGCGACTCCGGCCGGTGCGAGGTCGTCTGCTTCACCTCCGACCACGACTCGTCCTTCGCCGACCTGACCGAGGAGCAGGCGGGACTCGTCCTGGAGGCCTGGACCGACCGGACGGCGGAGCTGTCCCATCTCTCCTCCGTCGAACAGGTCTTCTGTTTCGAGAACCGCGGTGCCGAGATCGGGGTGACGCTCGGCCACCCGCACGGGCAGATCTACGCCTACCCGTTCACCACCCCGCGGACGGCGCTGATGCTGCGCTCGCTGGCCACGCACAAGGAGGCGACCGGCGGCGGCAACCTCTTCGACGAGGTCGTCGCGCGCGAGCTCGCCGAGGGCGAGCGGATCGTCCTGGAGACCGAGCACTGGGTCGCCTTCGTGCCGTACGCCGCGCACTGGCCCTACGAGGTCCATCTCTACCCCCGGCACCGGGTGCCCGACCTGCTCGCCCTCGGGGAGGACGCGCGCGGGGAGTTCCCCCGGGTCTATCTGGAACTCCTCAGGCGCTTCGACCGGATCTTCGACGGGCCGGCCGGTGAGAAGGAAGGCGCGGGGGAGCCTCCGACCCCGTACATCGCCGCCTGGCACCAGGCCCCGTTCGGCGCGCTGGAGGAGTTCGAGGGCGTCAACCGTGACGATTTCGCGCTCCACCTCGAGCTTTTCACCATTCGCCGCACTTCCGGCAAGCTGAAGTTCCTCGCGGGTTCCGAGTCCGGCATGAGTGTGTTCATCAACGACGTGCCGCCGGAGGCCGCGGCTCAGCGACTGCGAGAGGTAGCGAGTACATGAGTGGGAAGTACCTGGTCACCGGTGGCGCCGGATATGTCGGCAGTGTGGTCGCGCAGCACCTGATCGAAGCCGGCCACGAGGTCACCGTCCTGGACAACCTGTCGACCGGCTTCCGCGAGGGCGTCCCGGCCGAGGCCTCCTTCATCGAGGGCGACATCCGCGACGCCGCCAAGTGGCTGGACGCCTCGTACGACGCCGTCCTGCACTTCGCCGCGTTCTCGCAGGTCGGCGAGTCCGTGGTGAAGCCCGAGAAGTACTGGGACAACAACGTCGGCGGCACCATGGCGCTGCTCGCGGCCATGCGCGAGGCGGGCGTGCGCCGGCTGGTCTTCTCCTCGACCGCCGCCACGTACGGCGAGCCGGAGACCACCCCCATCGTCGAGACCTCGCCGACCAGGCCCACCAACCCCTACGGCGCCTCCAAGCTCGCCGTCGACCACATGATCACCGGAGAGGCCGCGGCCCACGGGCTGGGCGCGGTGTCGCTGCGGTACTTCAACGTGGCGGGCGCCTACGGCGCGCAGGGCGAGCGGCACGACCCCGAGTCGCACCTGATCCCGCTGGTGCTCCAGGTCGCGCAGGGGCGCCGCGAGGCGATCTCCGTCTACGGCGACGACTACCCGACGCCGGACGGCACCTGCATCCGCGACTACATCCACGTCGCGGACCTCGCGGACGCCCATCTGCTGGCGCTGAAGGCCGCCGTCCCGGGGGAACACCTCATCTGCAACCTCGGCAACGGCAACGGGTTCTCGGTCCGCGAGGTCGTCGAGACCGTCCGCCGGGTGACCGGGCACCCGATCCCCGAGGTCATGGCGGAGCGCCGCGCCGGGGACCCCGCGGTACTGGTCGCCTCCGCGGAGACCGCGCGCGAGCGGCTCGGCTGGAACCCGTCGCGCTCGGACCTCGCCGGAATCGTCGCGGACGCGTGGGCGTTCGCGCAGAACATCGCAAGGGAGCAGTAGGTGGGGGTTCGCGAGGGCTTCGAGGAGCTGTACGGTGCCGCGCCCGAGGGCGTCTGGGCGGCGCCCGGCCGGGTCAACCTGATCGGCGAGTACACGGACTTCAACGAGGGGTTCGTGATGCCCCTCGCGCTGCCGCACACCGCGGTCGCCGCGGTGTCGCGCCGCGACGACGGGGTGCTGCGGCTGCACTCGGCCGACATCGAGGGACCGGTCGTCGAGCTGCGTGTCGACGAGCTGGCGCCGCTGACGAACACCAGCTGGGCCGCGTACCCGGCGGGTGTGGTGTGGGCGCTGCGCGAGGCAGGGCACGCGGTGACGGGTGCCGACGTGCACCTCGCCTCGACCGTGCCCACCGGCGCGGGGCTGTCCTCCTCGGCCGCCCTGGAGGTCGTCGTCGCGCTCGCCCTCGACGACCTCTACGGACTCGGGCTCACCCGGCCCGAGCTGGCCCGCCTCGCGCAGCGCGCCGAGAACGACTTCGTCGGCGTGCCGTGCGGGATCATGGACCAGACGGCGTCGGCGTGCAGCACCGAGGGACATGCGCTGCACCTGGACTGCCGGGATCTGTCGATCCGGCAGATCCCCTTCGACCTGGCCTCCCAGGGCCTGGAGCTGCTGGTCGTCGACACCCGGGTGAAGCACGCCCTGGGCGACGGGGCGTACGCCGAGCGGCGTGAAGGGTGCGAGGAGGGCGCGCGGCAGCTGGGGGTCTCCCATCTGCGGGACGTCCGTCACGAGGAGCTCGACGCGGCGCTCGCGCGGTTGTCCGACGAGCGGGTGCGCCGGTACGTGCGCCATGTCGTCTCCGACGACCACCGGGTGGAGCGGGTGGTCGCGCTGCTGGACGCGGGGGACGTGCGGGCCATCGGTCCGGTCCTCACGGACGGGCACGCCTCGCTCCGGGACGATCTGCGGATCTCCTGCGAGGAGTTGGACCTGGCCGTCGCCACGGCGAACGCCGCGGGGGCGCTGGGGGCGCGGATGACGGGCGGTGGCTTCGGGGGCTCGGCGATCGTGCTGGTCGAGTCGGCCGACGTGGACTCCGTCGGCAAGGCGGTGGCGGAGGCGTTCGCGGAGGCCGGGTACACCGCGCCGCGGGTGTTCCCGGCGGTGCCTTCGGCGGGCGCACGCCGACTGCGCTGACCCGCGTTCTTCTCGCCCCCGCCGGCGGGACGCGGCAGGTCAGCGCAGCTGTTTCGTCAGCGTGTACTCCGTGGTCCCGGGCGGATAGTCCGGGACCACGCACACCACCTCGTACCCCCGCTTCCGGTAGAACCCGGGCGCCTGGAAGTCCCACGTCTCCAGCCGCGAGGCACGGCAGCCGCGCTCCTCCCGCGCCACCCGCTCGCCCTCCGCGAGGAGCCGGGAACCGAGCCCGGAACCCCGGTGGAGGTCGGCCACCCACAGATAGGTGACGTGCAGCCACGTCGTCCATGTGTGCCCGACGAGCCCGCCCGCGAGGTCACCGGCGGAGTCCATGGCCCAGACGTGGAGCGGGAGTTCGCGTTCGGCGGGGGTCCCGCGCAGCGCGCGCAGGACGGGAGACGCCGCCGTATTGGTGTCGAGCAGCCGGCGGCGGAGCAGTTCGCGCCGGCCTTTGTCGACTTCCGTCTCCAAGCGAAACATACGACTCACCCTAAACGCCCCGGCCAATCAGTTCTGCAAATCACCTTCCGCTCCCGGCCCCCGGCCGTACTCTGATGGACAGCGCCGGTGGGGGCCGGTGCTGATCAGGGGGCGAGACAGCCGGGTACGACACCCGGAGTGGGGGTAGCACTTCCAGCACGGCGGCGGCCGTGCGGCTGCGGCGCCCCGATCTCCGAGCCGGAGACCGGTTCGGGGTTCTCTCCGGGTGTCGTGCCTGCGCGGGTCGTCCCCCGACAATGGGGTATCCCCTGCTCCTCGGGAGCGTGGGGAAGGGGGTTTCTGTGGTTCGCATCCGAGTTCTGGTCGTCGACGATCACCGCATCTTCGCCGAGTCGCTCGCCGCGGCTCTGGCCGCCGAGCCCGATGTCGAGGTGTCCGCGGCCGGCAGTGGCCCGGCCGCGCTGCGCTGCCTGGAACGGGCGGCGGTGGAGGGCCGCCGGTTCGACGTGCTGCTCGTCGACGCCGACCTCGGCGGGAACGTGCCGGGCGTGCGGCCGGCCGTGCCGGTGCAGGAGAGCAACGAGGACGGGCTGGTCGACGGCATCTCGCTGGTCGCGGGCGTCCGCGCCGGTCAGCCCGGCGTGCGCATCGTCGTGCTCGCCGAGAAGGACGATCCGCGGCGGGCCGCCCTCGCCCTGCAGGCCGGTGCCTCGGGCTGGGTCGCCAAGGACTGCTCCCTGTCGCGGCTCCTCACCGTGATTCGGGGGGTGCTGCGGGACGAGACGCATCTCCCGCCCGCCCTGCTCACCGGTGTGCTGCGGGAGTTGACGGCCGCGCGCAAGCATCGCACCGAGAGCGAGCGGCTGGTGGAGTCGCTGACGCCGCGGGAGCGGGAGGTGCTGCGGTGCATGGTGGCGGGGCTGGGGCGCAAGGCCGTCGCCGAACGGCTGTTCCTCTCGCCGCACACCGTCCGGACCCATATGCAGAACGTGCTCGGGAAGCTGGGCGTGCACTCGACGCTCGCCGCGGTGGCGCTCGCCCGGCGCGCCGGGGTCGGGCCCGTCGACCTAGCCGGGGATGTTGTCGAACGGGGCGGTCAGCTGGCGTAGCAGCGAGGCGAGTTCGCCCCGCTGGGCCCTGCTGAGCTCGGCCAGGATCGCGCGCTCCTGGTCGAGGAGCCCGGCCAGCGCCTGGTCCGCGCGGTCACGGCCCTCGTCGGTGAGGCGGACGAGCACGCCGCGACGGTCGGTCGGGTCGGGGAGCCGCTCCACCAGACCCTTCTGCGTCAGCCGGTCGATACGGTTCGTCATCGTGCCGGAGGTGACGAGGGTCTGCGTGAGCAGTTGGCCGGGCGAGAGCTGGTACGGGGATCCGGCGCGCCGCAGCGCGGTCAGGACGTCGAACTCCCAGGGCTCCAGGCTGTGCTCGGAGAACGCCAGACGGCGGGCGCGGTCCAGGTGCCGGGCCAGCCTGCTGACCCTGCTGAGTACCTCGAGCGGTTCCACGTCGAGGTCAGGGCGCTCCCGGCGCCACGCTCCGACCAGCCGATCGACCTCGTCCTCCATGACGATCAGTGTAGTGGTTGTGTCGACATGAAGTCTCTTGATGTGGAGTCTCTTGACGTCGAGATACTTGGGTGTGAGGCTGGAGATCCACCCGGACACGATGTCCGTACGCGACTCCCGAGGAGGCCCGCCCATGCCCGCCACCACCCCCACCTGGGACCCGGGCCAGTACCTGCGTCACGCCGACCACCGCGCCCGCCCCTTCGCCGACCTCCTCGCCCGGGTCCCCGGACTGCCGCGCGACCCGGCCCGCATCGCCGACCTCGGCTGCGGCCCCGGGAACGTGACGGCCGGGCTGGCCGAGCGCTGGCCCACCGCGCGGATCACCGGCCTGGACAGCTCCCCGGAGATGCTGGCGCGGGCCGCGGCGCTCGCGGGCCCCACCCCGGGCGGCGGCCGCCTGGACTTCGCCCCCGCGGACGCCGGGACCTGGACGCCCGAGGAGCCGTACGACCTGGTCATCAGCAACGCGACCCTGCAGTGGGTGCCCGGCCACGTCACCCGCTTCCCCGACTGGGTGGCGGGCCTCGCCCCCGGCGGCACCTTCGCCTTCCAGGTCCCCGGCAACTTCGACGCCCCGAGCCACCGGCTGATGCGCGAACTCGCCCACTCCCCGCGCTGGAAGGACCGGCTGGCCGGTTCGCTGCGCCACGACGACGCCGTGCACACCCCGGCCGTCTACCTGGAGCAGCTCACCGCCCTCGGCTGCGCGGCCGACGTCTGGGAGACGACGTACCTGCACCTCCTCCAGGGCGAGGACCCCGTCCTCGACTGGGTGAAGGGGACCGGGCTGCGGCCGGTCCTCACCGAGCTGGGGGCGGACGCGGCGGACTTCGTCGCCGAGTACCGGGACGCGCTCCGCGAGGCGTATCCGGCGACCGGGCACGGCACCGTGTTCCCGTTCCGCAGGATCTTCGCCGTCGCGCGGAAGGCGGTCTGAGCGTGCTCGTCGCCGTCGACCACGTCCAGCTCGCCGCCCCGCCGGGGTCCGAGGACCTGCTGCGCCGCTTCTACACCGGCGCCCTCGGGATGACGGAGATCCCCAAACCGCCCGTCCTGGCCGCGCGCGGCGGCTGCTGGTTCCGGGCGGGAGCCGTCCAGCTGCATCTCGGGATCGAGGGCGCGGGGGGACCGGGCGGGTTCCGGCCCGCGAAGAAGGCGCATCCCGGCCTGCGGGTCACGGACATCGAGGCGTTCGCCGCCCGGCTGGCGTCCCGCGGGGCACCGGTCATCTGGGACGACGGCCTGCCCGGCCACCGCCGCTTCTACTCCGAGGACCCGGTGGGCAACCGGCTGGAGTTCCTGGAGCCCACCGGCCCCGGGCCCGGCGCCGTCGGCGGCCCGTCCTAGGACTTGCGGTGCCCTATCAGGCGGGGCTTCGGCTCCAGGCCGTCCAGGCCGTGCCAGGCGAGGTTCACCAGATGCGCGGCGACCTCGGCCTTGCGGGGCTTGCGGACGTCCAGCCACCACTGGCCGGTCAGCGCGACCATGCCGACCAGCGCCTGGGCGTAGAGCGGGGCGAGCTTGGGGTCGAAACCGCGGCTCTTGAACTCGCGGCCCAGGATGTCCTCCACCTGGGTGGCGATGTCGGAGATGAGCGAGGCGAAGGAGCCCGTGGACTGAGGGATGGGGGAGTCGCGGACCAGGATGCGGAAACCGTCCGTGTACTCCTCGATGTAGTCCAGGAGGGCGAACGCGGCCTGCTCGCACAGCTCACGCGGGTGGCCCGCCGTCAGGGAACCGGTGACCATGTCCAGCAGCCGGCGCATCTCACGGTCCACCACCACCGCGTACAGGCCCTCCTTGCCGCCGAAGTGCTCGTAGACCACCGGTTTGGAGACGCCCGCCTTGGCGGCGATCTCCTCCACCGACGTGCCCTCGAAACCCTTCGCGGCGAACAGGGTGCGGCCGATCTCCAGCAGCTGCTGACGGCGCTCGGCACCGGTCATGCGGGTGCGGCGCGCACGCCGCGGCTTTTCGTTGCTGCCTGGGGTGCTGCTGGAGTCGGTCGCCACGCCGTCAATCATGCCGGGTCGGACGCTTCCGTCTTGCGCCGGGCGGAGGACCCGTCGGTGTCCCGCTTGGAATCGATACGCGAGCGTGACGGCCAGCGCACGTCGTACGCCCAGCCCAGTTGCTCGCACCAGCGGATGATCCGGGCCGAGGAGTCCAGCTGGCCGCGCTCCACACCGTGCCGCGCCGAGGTCGGGTCGGCGTGGTGCAGGTTGTGCCAGGACTCGCCGCAGGACAGCACGGCCAGCCACCACACGTTGCCCGAGCGGTCACGCGACTTGAACGGGCGCTTGCCCACTGCGTGACAGATCGAGTTGATCGACCAGGTCACGTGGTGCAGCAGGGCCACCCGGACGAGCGAGCCCCAGAAGAAGCCGGTGAACGCGCCCCACCAGGACATCGTCGCCAGACCGCCGATCAGGGGCGGCAGCGCGAGCGAGAGCATCGTCCAGAAGATGAACTGGCGGGAGATCGCACGGATCGCCGGGTCCTTGATCAGGTCGGGGGCGTACTTCTCCTGCGGGGTCCGCTCCTCGTCGAACATCCAGCCGATGTGCGCCCACCACAGGCCCTTCATCAGCGCCGGAACCGTCTCGCCGTAACGCCACGGCGAATGCGGGTCGCCCTCGGCGTCGGAGAACTTGTGGTGCTTGCGGTGGTCGGCGACCCAGCGGACGACCGGACCCTCCACCGCCATCGAACCGGCGATCGCGACCGCGATCCGCAGCGGGCGTTTCGCCTTGAAGGAACCGTGTGTGAAGTACCGGTGGTAGCCGATCGTGACGCCGTGGCACCCCAGGTAGTAGAAGAAGACCATCAGCCCGAGATCCAGCCAGCTCACCCCCCAGCCCCAGGCCAGCGGCACCGCCGCGATCAGCGCGAGGAAGGGGACGGTGATGAAGAGGAGGAGCGTGAGCTGTTCGAGTGACCCCTTCTTCTCCCCGCCGAGGGTGGCGGAGGGGAGCGAGGGATCGTCGTTCGCCCCCGGGGCATCGTCGATCACATCGGAGCTCGTGGTCATGGGCGTCCCCTGTGGGATTCGAGGGTGGGGAGGAGTGGCCGGGTACGGGCTCCCAGGGTTCTCCCGTTGTCCGACGGGAATCCCTACGCTTCCGTAACCTACGGCATCGTAAGTATGGCAGCGCGCTGTCCGGCGGCAACAGCCCGAGACCCTGCGCGTCCACCTGGACACCTATCCTTGGAGTCGGTCGGACAGCGCGGTCCGTTCTGCTTTATTCCCGGATGCCACGTCCCTAAGCGGCAGCCGCCGCGCGGTCGTCACCCGGGTTCCCTCCCAGACGAGCTTCAGACGAGCTTCCACACTCTTCAGCCGAGCTTCCACACTGCAAGGAGCCGCACCTGTGAGCAGTGCCGACGACCAGACCACGACGACCAGCAGCGAGCTGCGCGCCGACATCCGCCGCCTGGGCGACCTGCTGGGGGAGACCCTCGTCCGCCAGGAGGGTCCCGAGCTCCTGGAACTGGTCGAGAAGGTCCGCCGCCTGACCCGCGAGGACGGCGAGGCCGCCGCCGAGCTGTTGCGCGGCACCGAGCTGGAGACCGCGGCCAAGCTGGTCCGCGCGTTCTCGACCTACTTCCACCTGGCGAACGTCACCGAGCAGGTGCACCGCGGCCGTGAGCTGCGCGCCCGGCGGGCCGCCGAGGGCGGACTGCTCTCCCGGACCGCCGACCGCCTCAAGGACGCCGACCCGGAGCACCTGCGGGAGACGGTCAAGAACCTCAACGTCCGCCCCGTCTTCACCGCCCACCCGACGGAGGCGGCCCGCCGCTCGGTCCTCAACAAGCTGCGCCGCATCGCCGCGCTCCTCGAAACCCCCGTCATCGAGGCCGACCGCCGCCGCCACGACACCCGGCTCGCGGAGAACATCGACCTGGTGTGGCAGACCGACGAGCTGCGGGTGGTCCGGCCCGAGCCCGCCGACGAGGCCCGCAACGCCATCTACTACCTGGACGAACTGCACGCCGGCGCCGTCGGGGACGTCCTGGAGGACCTCACCGCCGAACTGGAGCGCGTCGGCGTGAAGGTCCCCGACGAGACCAGGCCGCTGACCTTCGGCACCTGGATCGGCGGCGACCGCGACGGCAACCCGAACGTCACACCCGCCGTCACCTGGGACGTCCTGATCCTCCAGCACGAGCACGGCATCAACGACGCGCTGGAGATGATCGACGAACTGCGCGGCTTCCTGTCGAACTCGATCCGCTACACCGGAGCCACCGAGGAGCTGCTGGACTCCCTCCGCGCCGACCTGGAGCGGCTCCCGGAGATCAGCCCCCGCTACAAGCGGCTGAACGCCGAGGAGCCCTACCGGCTCAAGGCCACCTGCATCCGCCAGAAGCTGGAGAACACCAAGCAGCGCCTCGCCCGGGGCATCCCGCACGAGGCCGGCCGCGACTACCTCGGCACCGCCGAGCTGCTGCGCGACCTGACCCTGATCCAGACCTCGCTGCGCGAGCACCGCGGCGCGCTGTTCGCCGACGGCCGGATGAACCGCACCATCCGCACGCTGGCCGCCTTCGGGCTCCAGCTCGCCACCATGGACGTACGCGAACACGCGGACGCCCACCACCACGCCCTCGGCCAGCTCTTCGACCGGCTCGGCGAGGAGTCCTGGCGCTACACGGACATGCCCCGCGAGTACCGGGCGAAGCTCCTCGCCAAGGAACTGCGCTCCCGGCGCCCGCTGGCCCCGACCCCGGCGCCGGTCGACGCCGCCGGCGAGAAGACCATCGGTGTCTTCCAGACGGTCAGGCGGGCCCTTGAGGTCTTCGGACCCGAGGTCATCGAGTCGTACATCATCTCGATGTGCCAGGGCGCCGACGACGTGTTCGCCGCCGCCGTCCTCGCGCGCGAAGCCGGCCTGCTCGACCTGCACGGCGGCTGGGCGAAGATCGGCATCGTGCCGCTCCTGGAGACCACCGACGAGCTGCGCGCCGCGGACGTGATCCTGGACGACATGCTCGCCGACCCCTCCTACCGGCGCCTCGTGGCGCTGCGCGGAGACGTCCAGGAGGTCATGCTCGGATACTCCGACTCCTCGAAGTTCGGCGGCATCACGACCTCCCAGTGGGAGATCCACCGCGCCCAGCGTCGGCTGCGCGACGTCGCCCACCGGTACGGCGTGCGGCTGCGGCTCTTCCACGGCCGCGGCGGCACCGTCGGCCGCGGCGGCGGCCCCTCCCACGACGCGATCCTGGCGCAGCCCTGGGGCACGCTGGAGGGCGAGATCAAGGTGACCGAGCAGGGCGAGGTCATCTCCGACAAGTACCTCGTGCCGTCGCTCGCCCGGGAGAACCTGGAACTCACGGTCGCCGCCACCCTCCAGGCCTCCGCCCTGCACACCGCGCCGCGCCAGTCCGACGAGGCGCTGGCCCGCTGGGACGCCGCGATGGACGTGGTCTCGGACGCGGCCCACTCCGCCTACCGCGGGCTGGTCGAGGACCCGGACCTGCCCACGTACTTCCTCGCCTCCACGCCGGTCGACCAGCTCGCCGACCTGCACCTGGGCTCGCGGCCCTCCCGCCGCCCCGGCTCGGGCGTCTCGCTCGACGGACTGCGCGCCATCCCCTGGGTCTTCGGGTGGACCCAGTCCCGGCAGATCGTGCCGGGCTGGTTCGGTGTCGGCTCCGGCCTCAAGGCACTGCGCGAGGCCGGCCTCGACAGCGTGCTCGACGAGATGCACGAGCAGTGGCACTTCTTCCGCAACTTCCTCTCGAACGTCGAGATGACGCTCGCGAAGACGGACCTGCGGATCGCCCGGCACTACGTCGACACGCTCGTCCCCGACGAGCTGAAGCACGTGTTCGCGACCATCGAGGCCGAGCACCGGCTCACCGTCAGCGAGGTGCTGCGCGTGACCGGCGGCGAGAAGCTGCTGGACACCAACCCGGTGCTCCAGCAGACCTTCTCGATCCGTGACGCGTACCTGGACCCGATCTCCTACCTCCAGGTGGCCCTGCTCAAGCGCCAGCGCGACGAGGCCGCGGCCGGCGGGGAACCCGACCCGCTGCTGTCCCGGGCCCTGCTGCTGACCGTCAACGGCGTGGCCGCCGGTCTGCGCAACACCGGCTGATCACCGACGAGCACGACGGCGGTACCCCCGTTTTCGGGGGTACCGCCGTCGTGCTCGTGAGGGCCGGGGAGGTCCCCTTCACAGGGGCCGGGAAGGCGGCCGTCAGCGGTTCACAGGGCCAGGAAGGCCGCCGTCAGCAGCGCGACCCCCGCGCCCGCCATCACCCAGGCCGACCGGGTGCGCCGCAGCCCGCCCCCGACCACCACGGCGGCCAGCAGCAGCGCGCCGCCGAAGGGAACCCACGCGTAGAGCAGCCCGGCCGGGCCGCTGCGGACCACGTCCGCGGTGCCGGGCTTCACCGTGACCGCGTACGTACGGCCCTTGCGCACCGCGGCCGGTTCCTCGATCGTCACGCGGGCCCGCGCCCGGGAACCCGCCGAGACCGGCCGGTAGGGACCGGTGCACCGGTCCTGCGAGCACGCCGTCACGGTCATCGTGCCCTGCTCCCGGCCCTTGCCCAGCATCACGTGCTGAGCCGTGCCCCAGGAGCCCTGGACACCGGCGAGCAGGATCAGTGCCGCGACCGTCCCCATCGCCGCGAGCCGCCCGAACCGCAGCGCCGTCCGCGCGTTCTTGCGGGGGCGCTTGCGTGAGCGGGCGGCGGACATGGCGGCGATCCTTGGCCATGGCCGTACGTGCGGTCAACTCGGCCGGGGACAAGTCCGCAGTTGTGCGCGTACGTCGCCCCGGGGTCACCGTCCGGAAGGTGAGGGCCCCGGCCGCGGCTCAGGAGTTGTACGTGCCCTGCGCGCGTTCCAGCCCGTCGATGACGAGGCATTCCACCGCGTCGGCGGCCCGGTCCACGAAGTAGCCCAGTTCCTTGCGCTCGGCCGGGGCGAAGTCCTTGAGCACGAAGTCGGCGACCTGCATCCGGCCCGGGGGACGGCCGATGCCGAAGCGCACGCGGTGGTAGTCGGGGCCCATCGCCTTCGTCATGGACTTCAGCCCGTTGTGCCCGTTGTCGCCACCGCCCAGTTTGAGCCGCAGCACGCCGTGGTCGATGTCGAGTTCGTCGTGGACCGCGACGACGTGGGCGAGCGGCACCTTGTAGAAGTCGCGCAGCGCGTTCACCGGCCCGCCGGACAGGTTCATGTACGACATCGGCTTGGCCAGGATCACCCGGCGGTTCGCCGGGCCGGGCGGGCCGATACGGCCCTCGATCACCTGCGCCTGGGCCTTCCCCGCCCGCTTGAATCTGCCGCCGATCCGCTCCGCCAGCAGGTCGGCGACCATGAAGCCCACGTTGTGCCGGTTCATGGCGTACTCGGGGCCGGGGTTGCCGAGGCCCACGATCAGCCAGGGGGCGCCTGCGTCCGTCGTCACGTCGGTGTCTCCCATGGGTCCTTGATGCGCCTCTGTCCTTGACAACACACCGACCGCCGCCCCGGGAGGGAGCGGCGGCCGGCGAGTGGGATTCCGGGAGGAATCAGGCCTCGGTGGTCTCGGTCTCGGCCTCGGCCGGGGCCTCCTCCGCCTGGGCGGCGAGGACCTGGAGGACGACCGCGTCCTCGTCGATCGCCAGCGAGGTGCCCTTGGGGAGCGGGATGTCCTTGGCCAGGATGGAGGCGCCGGCCTCCAGGCCCTCGATGGAGACGGTGACCGACTCCGGGATGTGGGTGGCCTCGGCCTCGACGGTCAGCGTGCTGAGCACGTGCTCGAGCAGGTAGGCGCCCGGGGCCAGCTCGCCCTCGGTGTGGACCGGGATCTCGACGTTGACCTTCTCGCCGCGCTTCACGAGGAGCAGGTCGACGTGGACCAGGTAGCCCTTGATGGCGTCGCGCTGGACGGCCTTCGGGATCGCGAGCTCGCTCTTGCCGTCGACGTCCAGGGAGAGCAGGACGTTCGGGGTGCGCAGGGCGAGCAGCAGGTCGTGGCCCGGCAGCGTCACGTGGACCGGCTCGGTGCCGTGGCCGTAGACCACGCCGGGAACCTTGTTCTCACGGCGGATGCGGCGGGCCGCGCCCTTGCCGAACTCGGTGCGGGTCTGGGCGGCGAGCTTGACCTCGGACATGTTCACTCCTCGTAGTAAGGGGCCCGAAGGGCCTGGGGATGAGTCACCCGGCCGAACATCGGCCTGCTACGAAGAGCGCGTCGATAACGGACCGCCACACAGCAGTGTGGCCTCCCTCGCCGAGCAACTGTCGCAGTCTACTCGGCGGGAAGGCCACACCCAAAAGGATCTTTACTGCTCCTCGAACAGGCTCGTCACCGAGCCGTCCTCGAAGACCTCACGCACCGCGTTGGCGATGGTCGGCGCGATGGAGAGCACCGTGATCTTGTCCAGCTCCAGTTCGCCCGGGGTCGGCAGGGTGTCCGTGAAGACGAACTCGCTCACCTTGGAGTTCTTCAGGCGGTCGGCGGCCGGACCGGAGAGCACGCCGTGCGTGGCCGTGACGATGACGTCCTCGGCGCCGTGCGCGAAGAGGGCGTCGGCGGCGGCGCAGATCGTGCCACCCGTGTCGATCATGTCGTCGACGAGGACGCAGACGCGGCCCTTCACGTCACCGACGACCTCGTGGACGGTGACCTGGTTGGCGACGTCCTTGTCGCGGCGCTTGTGCACGATCGCCAGCGGGGCGTCCAGGCGGTCGCACCAGCGGTCGGCGACGCGCACACGGCCCGCGTCCGGGGAGACGACGGTGAGCTTCGACCGGTCGACCTTGGCGCCCACGTAGTCCGCCAGGATCGGCAGCGCGAAGAGGTGGTCGACCGGGCCGTCGAAGAAGCCCTGGATCTGGTCGGTGTGCAGGTCGACGGTGAGGATGCGGTCGGCGCCCGCCGTCTTCATCAGGTCCGCGATCAGACGCGCCGAGATCGGTTCACGTCCGCGGTGCTTCTTGTCCTGGCGGGCGTAACCGTAGAACGGCACGATGACCGTGATGCTCCGCGCGGACGCCCGCTTCAGGGCGTCGATCATGATCAGCTGCTCCATGATCCACTTGTTGATGGGAGCCGTGTGGCTCTGCATCAGGAAGCAGTCGGCGCCGCGGGCGGACTCCTGGTAGCGGATGTAGATCTCGCCGTTGGCGAAGTCGAAGGCCTTCGTCGGGACTACGCCGACACCCAGCTTGTGGGCGACCTCCTCGGCAAGCTCGGGGTGGGCGCGGCCGGAGAAGAACATCATCTTCTTCTTGCCGGTCGTCTTGATCCCGGTCACAGCACTGTCTCCTCAGAGGTGTCTCAGCTGGATGGTGAGAGGGCATCTCCACTGGGCGCGGGAGGCCGTCTCAGCTGGGGGTGCGGGTGCACGGTGCGGGTGTGCACTTATCACGGTACGCCGTGGCAGACGCACCTGTTTCCGGTCAGGCTTCGCCTTCCGGCTGCCCGGAGGCCGCCTCGGCCGCCTTCGCGGCCGCGCTCCCGGGACGCTTGCGGGCCACCCAACCCTCGATATTCCGTTGCTGGCCACGGGCCACGGCGAGCGAACCGGGCGGTACGTCCTTGGTGATGACGGAGCCCGCCGCGGTGTACGCGCCGTCCCCGACCGTGACAGGAGCCACAAACATGTTGTCCGAACCGGTGCGGCAGTGGGAGCCCACGACGGTGTGGTGCTTCTCCTGCCCGTCGTAGTTCACGAAGACACTCGCGGCGCCGATGTTCGAGTGGTCGCCGATCGTCGCGTCGCCCACGTAGGTGAGGTGCGGGACCTTGCTGCCCTCGCCGATCGTGGCGTTCTTCGTCTCGACGTACGTGCCGACCTTGGCCCTGAGGCCGAGGCGGCTGCCCGGCCGCAGGTACGCGAACGGGCCGACCTTGGCCTCCGGGCCGATCTCGGCGCTGTCCGCGACCGTGTTGTCGACGCGCGCCCCCGCGCCCACCCTGGTGTCCTTCAGGCGGCAGTTGGGCCCGACCTCGGCGCCCTCGGCGAGGTGGGTGGCGCCCTGGAGCTGGGTGCCGGGGTGCACGATCGCGTCCTGCTCGAAGGTGACGGTCACGTCGACCCAGGTCGAGGCCGGGTCCACGACGGTGACGCCGGCGAGCATGGCCCGCTCCAGCAGCCGGTCGTTGAGGGTCCGGCGGGCCGCCGCCAGCTGGACGCGGTTGTTGATCCCGGCGATCTCGCGGTGGTCGGCGGCGACGGACGCGCCGACCCGGTGCCCGGCCTCGCGCAGGATGCCGAGGACGTCGGTGAGGTACTCCTCGCCCTGGCTGTTGTCGGTCCGGACCTTGCCGAGCGCGTCCGCGAGCAGCTGCCCGTCGAAGGCGAACACCCCGGAGTTGATCTCCCGGATCGCCCGCTGCGACTCGGTGGCGTCCTTGTGCTCGACGATCGCGGTGACGGCGCCGCTGGCCCCGTCCCGGACGATACGGCCGTACCCGGTGGCGTCGGGGACCTCGGCGGTGAGCACGGTGACGGCGTTGCCGTCGGTCTCGTGGGCCGCGGCGAGCCGGCGCAGGGTCTCCCCGCCGAGCAGCGGGGTGTCGCCGCAGACCACGACGACGGTCCCGTCGAGACCGCCGCCGAGCTCCTCGAGCGCCATGCGGACGGCGTGCCCGGTGCCGTTCTGCTCGGCCTGCACGGCCGTGCGGACCGTCGGCTCGGACTCGGTGAGGTGGGTGGTGACCTGCTCGCGGGCGTGGCCCACGACGACGACCAGGTTCTCCGGGTCCAACGCGCGGGCGGCCTCGAGTACATGGCCCACCAGGGAACGACCGCACAGTTCGTGCAGGACCTTCGGTGTGGCCGACTTCATACGGGTGCCCTCACCCGCTGCGAGAACGACGACGGCTGCCGGGCGATTGGCGCTCACGGGACTGCCCTTCGGCTACGGATGACTGGGGTGTGGACAACCGCAGGATACCGGGGCGTATCAGGAGTGACATGAGAGCGGGCCCCGACGGAACTGTCGGGGCCTGGAAAGGTCATGGCTCCCCCGCCAGGACTCGAACCCGGACAGATGGCACCAAAAGCCACAGTGCTGCCAATTACACCACGGGGGATCAAACCCGACTGGACCGGGCCTTTGGCCAGGTCGCCGAGCGGGCACCCAACACTATGCCGTACCGGGCGCCTTCGACGCGACGGTACCGATTCACCCGGACATCCGGGGTCGAACGCCGAGCGATTCGGCAGTTCGGGGGAGACCGGCGGGAGGCACCTCCGATCGGGGGCGGACCGCACGCCGGGGAGGAGGCGAAACTCACCGGAAAAGGGATGGGGAGCAAACGTAGGCTGGAGCCATGACCACGACGGGGGAAGAGCACACCGCGGCCGGGACAGGGCCGTGGTGGTGGGTCAGGTGGCGTGGCGCCGCGCTCGACGTGGGCCTCGCGCTCATGTCCGCGGCCGAGTGCGCGACCGAGGGGATTCCGTTCGCGCACGACGCGGGCCTGCCGGCGGCGGTGGGCGCGGTGTTCGGGCTGCTCGCGGGCTCCGTGCTGCTGCTGCGGCGGAAGTGGCCGATCGCCGTCGTCCTGGTGTCGATCGCGATCACGCCCGCGCAGATGGGCTTCGCGATGGGGCTCGTCGGGCTGTACACGCTCGCCGCGTCGGAGCTGCCGCGCCGGATCATCGGGGCGCTCGCCGGGATGTCCTTCGCCGGGATGCTGATCGTCACGTTCGTCCGGGCCCATCAGGGGATGGTGCGCGGGGACGTGACGATGGGGGACTGGTTCGTCCCCTTCGTCTCCATCACCACCGCCATCGGGATGACCGCCCCGCCCGTCCTGCTCGGCCTCTACGTCGGGGCACGGCGCCGGCTGATGGAGAGCCTGCGGGAACGGGCCGACTCCCTGGAACGGGAGCTGCAACTGCTGGCCGAGCGGGCCGAGGAGCGGGCGGAGTGGGCGCGCAACGAGGAGCGCACCAGGATCGCCCGCGAGATGCACGACGTGGTCGCGCACCGGGTGTCCCTGATGGTGGTCCACGCGGCGGCCCTCCAGGCCGTGGCCCGCAAGGACCCCGAGAAGGCCGTACGGAACGCGGCCCTCGTCGGTGACATGGGACGCCAGGCGCTGACCGAGCTGCGCGAGATGCTGGGCGTGCTGCGCACGGGGGACGGGCTGGCCGCGCGGCCCCAGCCGGTGCCGCTGGCCGCGGTGGGCGTGGCGGCGGCCGCGGCGGCGTCCCGCGCGGTCGACGACCCGGGAGAGGGCCCCAGCCTCGCGGAACTGGACGAGCTGGTCGGGCAGTCGGCGGCGGCCGGCATGGTGGTCGCCCTCTCGGTGGAGGGCGACACCCGGCCGTACGCGCCGGAGATCGAGCAGACCGCCTACCGGGTCGTCCAGGAGGCCCTGACCAACGTCCACAAGCACGCGGCCGGCGCCAAGACGTACGTGCGGCTGGCCCACCGGGTGTCCGAGATCGCCATGCAGGTCGAGAACGAGTGTCCGCCCGAGGCGGGGGTCGGGTCCGCGGTACGGCTCCCCAGCGGCGGGAACGGGCTGCTGGGGATGAAGGAGCGGGTCGCCGCGCTCGGCGGGGTGTTCGTGTCCGGGCCGACGGACGCGGGCGGGTTCCGGGTGTCGGCGGTGCTTCCGGCGGAGGCGTGAACGCGACCGCTCCCAGGACCAGGGCTTCGGCCTGGACGGCCTCGTCCTCAGACGCCGGACGGGCTGAGGATGCCGGCCGGCGCTGAAAGGCTCATGTGGTGATCTTTCCGACGCGGGCGCGCATCTCCAGCCCGTCCGGCGTTTGAGGACGAGCCCTTCGGGCGAAGGCGGGGGTCTGGGGGCGGAGCCCCCAGGTACGGATGGGTCGGGTAGGGGCGGCGGGGGCGAAGGAACGGGGTCGTCAGCCCGCGGTCAGACGCCCCGGCTCGATGCCGGAGACGAGCGTCGTCAGCGCCGTGTCGATGTCCGGTCCGAGATACCAGTCCCCGGTGTGATCGAGCGCGTACACCCGCCCCTCGCTGTCGATGGCGAGCAACGCCCGGGAGTCCGCCTCCTCACCCAGTGGACACACCTCCGCATCGAGCGCCCGCCCGAGATCCCCGAGCGTGCGGGCCATGTGCAGCCCGTGCAGCGGATCGAGGTGCAGCGCGCTCGGCGCGAGCTGCCGTCCGGGCCCGGACGGCACGACCCGCAGCCCGCCGAACTCCGCCCACGCCTCCACCGCGGCCGGGAACACGGCATGCCGGTGCCCGGCGGGCGACTCGTGCTCGCGCAGCGCGTCAGCCCAGTACTCGGCCTGCTTTATGTCCCAGCGTCCGGGCTGCCACCCCGCGGAGCGGAGCGCGGCGTCCACGGGGACGGAGAAGCGTGTGGAGGTGGTGCGGTCGGCGTGCATCTGCCCTTCGTTCGTCGAGCGACATGGGATCGGGGGACATCCGGGGGACAACGGGGGGACAACGGTCCGGCGGCGCGGTGAGGGGTGAGCGGCGGGGAGGGAAAAGGGGGGCGCCGTCGTAGGTACGGGTGCGGAGGCCGCGCGGTTCAGGCGTCGGCGGACGCCGTGGGGTCGACGACGCGGACACCGAAGTGCTCGCTGAGCGCCGTGCAGGCGCGGCAGGGCGCCGCGAAGCTCCCGTGCAGCGGGTCGCCGTCCTCACGGATGCGGCGCGCGGTGAGCTTGGCCTGCTTGAGGGCCCGGCGCGCCTCACCGTTCGTCATCGGCTTGCGCGCGGCCCGCTTGCTGCGCGCCGCGTCGAGGCCGGTGATGTGCCGGGAGATCAGGATCGCCTCGGCGCAGCGTCCGGTGAAGCGGTCGCGCTGCGCGCTGGTGAGGGTGTCGAGGAAGTCCTGGACCAAGGGGTGCAGGACGGGCGGCTGGTCGCCGCGGGCCGCGGTCCCCGTGAGGGTCGCGCCGCGTACGGAGAGGGCGGCGGCGACGGTCGGGAGTATGCCGTCCCGGCGGTGCAGGAGGGTGGGGGTGCGCGCCGCCTCGGAGCTGCTCCAGCCGAGGCGCGGGTCCCCGGACGTGCCTGTATGCGTCGCGTTCATGATCACTCTTCCCTCCCGTGCATCCCCCGATGCGGCTACAGACTGCCAAACGGCTCGGCCGGTGGGGAAGCTGGGGCGCGCGACACGCCCGGGCTTCGCCGCACCGTCACGGCGAGGTGACGGCAGGTCACGGAATCGGAGGCCCGGTGACCGGTGTCCGTCAACCGCATAGGCTGTCGACATCCGCGATCCACAGAGCTCTTGAGAACGCCGCAGGGGGCAACAGCGATGACGACAGGTCGGCTCGGGCAGCAAGCCGCGCCGCCGAACGCGGCCTACGCCGGGCAGGTCGTGCACTTCCCGGATCCGGTCCGGGCCGCTCGCCACCCCAGGGGTGTACGGGTCGACGCGCACGGCTACCCCGACTTCTCGGCGTACGCGCGTGCCGCCGCGGAGATCGCCGAGCCCCCCGAGGGCTTCGGCGTCGACGAACTGCGCCTGACGGACTACGTGTCGGCGAACGCGGCGCTCGCCGCGACCGGCCACGAACTGTGGGACACGATCCCGCCGGTGGCCACCCCGCACGGCTGGACCTGGCACCACGTGGCCGGTACCCGGCGGCTGGAGCTGGTCCCCGTCGAGGTGAAGGCACTGCTGCGGCACCACGGTGGCATCGCGACCACGGCCGTCGACCACACCAAGCGCGGGACGCGGCCGTTGCAGGAGACCCGCCCCGCCCACTTCGGACTGCCCAAGTCCTCGGTCGCGGTGACGGAGCAGCAGGTGCTGGCGGTCGAGGAGGATCTCGGGTACCGGCTGCCCGGTGCCTACCGGTCCTTCCTGAAGGCGGCGGGCGGCTGCGCGCCGGCCGGCGCGGTGCTCGACGCCGAACTCGGACTCCTGCTCGACCAGCCGTTCTTCACCGTGCGCGACGAGGCCGCGGTCAACGACCTCGTCTACATCAACAAGTGCCTGCGCGACCATCTGACCAAGGACTACCTGTGCATCGGTTTCGTGCAGGGCGGTCTCCTCGCCGTCAAGGTGAAGGGCGACGCGATCGGGTCGGTGTGGTTCTGCGCGTACGACGACGCCCGCGACCAGGACGCGTGGCCGCCGGCCGAGCGCGTGCAGCGGCTGCTGCTGTCCTGCGGCGCCGACTTCGACCAGTTCCTGTCCCGGCTCGCGGGCAATCCGCCGGAGCTGGAGACGGTGGCGAACCTGATGGTGGACGGCGGCTTCGCGCACGCCGTCCCCGTCTCTTCCGTGTCTTCGGTGGGGGAGTGAACGTCCGATGGTGACCTTCGCGCAGGCGCAGGAGCGCGCGGAAGAGTGGATCAACGGCGATGTGCCCGGGTACCAGCACCGCGAGGTGCGGGTCCGGGAGTTCGAACTCGGCTTCGTGGTCTGGGCGGAGGACCGGGCCGACGGTCCGCGCTCCGACGGCGGCGCGCAGCGGCTCGTCATCGCGCGGGACAGCGGCGAGGCGACGCTGTGGCCCGCGCTGCCCGTCGGTGAGGTGGTCCGCCGCTACGAGGAGGAGTACGGGGCGCCCGACCGGTCCCCGGAACCGCCGCCGGCGCCCCCGGCCCGGGTCGACCTCAACCAGACGTCGTTCCTGCTGAGTCCACCGGAGTGGCTACAGGAGGCCGCGGACAAGCTCGGCATCCCGGACCGGCGTCCGGGGGCCTCCGGGGGCTCGGGCACCGACGGGGCGGGATCCCGCCCGGCCGCCGCCTCCGCCGCTGTTCCGGGACAGACGCAGGGGCAGGGGCAGGGGCAGGGGCAGGGGCACGGTCCGGCTTCCGCGGGCGGTGGCCCGGCGGCGGCCGCGCCCGCCGAACCCCAGGACGCGGTGCCGCACGCGGGGCCCTTCGGGGCCGGACCGCGTACCGCGCCCGGTCTTCCCGCCGCCGGAGCCTCCGGTGTCTCCGGCGGAGCCACGCCGTGGCCCGCCGCCGCGGCCGGTGACGAGCCGGACGCGGGTCCCCGGGACGGTGCGGCGGCGCCGGGGGTACCGGCGTCGGCGACCCCGTGGGCGGGGACGGACACCAACGCCGAAGCGGGCGAGGACCGTTCCGTACCGCTGCCCGCGACGGTGTTCGCACCGCCGCTGACCGACGCCGACGACACGCCGGTGCCCGGGGCGATCGCGGACGCCAAGACGGCACTGATCTCCGGCGGCAGCCGGCTTCCGCCCACGGCGGTCACCCCCGCGCTCGACGACACCCCGCCGCCCCCGGCGTCCTACGGCTATCCGCAGGGTCCGCCGGTGCCCGGCACACCCCCTCCGGGTCCGCCGCCGGCCTACGGGTTCCCGCAGGGGCCCGCCGGTGCTCCCGGCACCCCGCCGCCCGGGCCGTCCGGCGCTGCGCAGGGCGCGCCCGCCGCGGGGGCGCCCGGGTACGGCTACCCGCAGGCACCCGGCGACGCTCCGGACTCCCCGCAGCCGCACGCCGGTCCGGGCGCCCCGGTGGCGCCTCCCCGGCCGCTGCCCCCGCACGCCGGTGACATCGCCGACGCCGCGACCAGCAAGGCGCAGCCGCCGCGGGGCGCACGGAGCGGCGGCCCGAGCGCGCCGCCTCCGCCGGGTGCACCCGGCACGCCGGGCGCACGGCCGGGCAGCGCGCCCGCGCCGTCCGGGCCCGGTGCTCCGGGCACCCCGGCGGGCGGATACGTGCCCACGCAGCTCGTCTCCCAGCTGGGCCCGGGCGGTCCCGGCGTACCCGGAGCGCCCGCCGGTGGCCCCGGCGTGCAGCCGCCCGGCCCGCCCGGCACCCCTCCGCCCGCGGACGGTACGCCTCCCGGTGGCGTCCACCACGCCGCCACGATGCTGGCGGGCCCGCCCGCCGGTGCCCCCGGCGCGCCCCAGCCGCCCGGCAGCCCCGGTGCTCCCGCGGCGCCGGGGGCTCCCGGTGCTCCGGGCGCTCCGGGCGGTCAGCCCCCCGGCGTCCACCACGCCGCGACGATGCTGGCGGGCCCGCAGTCCGGTGGTCCCGGCGCACCGCCGGCCCCGCAGGCCCCCGGCGCGCCGCAGCCGCCCGGCAGCCCCGGTGCTCCCGCGGCGCCGGGGGCTCCCGGTGCTCCGGGCGCTCCGGGCGGTCAGCCCCCCGGCGTCCACCACGCCGCGACGATGCTGGCGGGCCCGCAGTCCGGTGGTCCCGGCGCACCGCCGGCCCCGCAGGCCCCCGGCGCGCCGCAGCCGATGCCGGGCCAGCCGATGCCGGGCGGCCCGATGCCCCCCGGCCCGCCCCCGCAGGGTGTGCCGAGGGGAGGTCCGGTCCCCGGGCCGCCCACACCTCCCGGCCACTCGATGCCTCCGGGCCCTCCCACGCCCCCGGCGTACGGCTATCCGCCGACCGGTCAGCCGACCGTCGGTCCCGGGTACCAGGCCGTGCTGCGCTACCGCGCGCAGGACGGCTCGGAGCAGCAGTTGATCCGGCGTTCGGCACCGGGCACGCCCCATCCGGAGTGGCAGATGCTGCACGAGCTGCGGGCGATGAACGTGCCCCCGCAGCAAGTGCTGGAGCTGCACACCGAGTTGGAGTCCTGTGAGCTGCCGGGCGCCTACTGCGCACGGATGATCCGGGAGACCTGGCCGCAGGCACGGATCACGAGCATCGCCCCGTACGGCACGGACCACGCGAGCCGTCAGCAAGGTATGCACGAACTGCTCGCGCACCAGGGCGAGTTGCACCAGGTGGCGGACGGGCCCGCGCGTCTGGCCCCGGTGCGGGCGCCGATCCCGCCGGTGCAGCCCGCGCCGCCGGTGCCGCCGGAGGCGATCGGGCACGAGCTGGCGTCGGCGTTCGGACCGGGTGTGTTCCGGTTCGACCAGGTCGCCGTCTCCCGTCAGGGGGTGCCGGACATCGTGGCGCACACCCTGGTGGTGGCCGGACTCCCGGTCGACATGAACCCGTTCTTCTGGGCGCAGGCCCAGCCCGGCCGTCCGGTGCCGACGCTCGCCGAGCTGGCGCAGGAACGCGGGGTCCACCCGGCGCCGGACGCGGGCTCGTACCTGGTCATGGGCAGCGACTTCGGCAAGGCGATCTGCGTCCAGTACGGCACGGCGAACATCGTGGCCGTGCCCGTGGAGGCGGGGCCGGGCGGGGCCCCGGTGCCGCCCCAGTTCGTGAACACGGGCCTGCCCGAGTTCGTGCGCTGTCTGGCGCTCCTCGGCCGGATGTGGCGGCTGCGGTTCGGGCTCAACCAGGAGCAGGCGGGGCGCTGGACCGTCGACTTCCAGGCCCAGCTCGCCTCGCTCGACCCGGCGGCGCTCGGCTCGCCGGAGAGCTGGTGGTCGGTCCTGCTGGAGCAGATGTGGGACGGCCTGCTGTGACCGCGCGCTGAGCGTCGCGGCCCCGCGCCGCACACCGCACATGGGTTGAACCCGGTCCACATGACCGGGTTCAACCCATTTTTTGCTTCCCTCGACCGGAACCGGCGGGCGGAGTGTCGCGTTATGAACACTTACGCCTTATCCATCAGGATATGCGCCACATGATGTCGACGAATCACGGCGCACGGCGCGCATCGGAGAGGGGTCCAGGGATGAGCAGCGCATCGGTGTCGCCGCACGGCTTCCCGTCGGTACGGGGGCGCGGCTACCGCCCCGAACAGGTCGACGCCTGCGCCGGAGCCCTCTCACGGGACCGCGACGCGGCCTGGGAGCGCGCCGCCCGGCTGACGGTCCTGGCCAAGGAGATGGACGCGGAGGCGCGGCGGCTGCGCGAGGCCGTGGCCCGCCTCGCCCCGCAGACCTACGACACGCTCGGCGAACGCGCCCGCCGGCTCTTCGAGCTCGGCGAGGAGGAGGCCGCGGCCGTGCGCGAGACCGCGCGCCGCGAGGCCGCGGATGCCGTCGACGAGGCCGAGGCGGCGGGGCGGCGGGTCCGCGAGACCGCCCGGGAGTACGCCGACGGGGTGCGCGCCGAGGCCGACGAGCACGCCCGGCGGCGACTGCTCGCCGCCCGCGCCGAGGCCGACGGCGCACGGATCGCCGCCCGCCGTGAGATCAAGGAGAACCGCACACGGGCGCTGGCCGCGCTGCGCGAGGTGCGCCGGCGCACGGAGGTGCTCCTCGCCGAACGCGAGAGGGAGCACGCCGGGCGCCGGGAGGAGGCCGAGCGCGTGGCCGCCGGGCGGGCGGAGGCGTTCGCGGCGCACCACGCGGAGCGGACGGCCCGCGCCGAGGCCGCGCTCGCCGAGGCCCGAAGCGCCCGTGCCCGGGCCGAGGAGGAGGCCCGGCTCGCACAGGAGGAGCCGGAGGCGAGGGCCGCCGAACTGCTCGCCGGGGCACGGGCGCGGGAGGAGCGGATCGTCCGGGAGACCGAGCGGGTGCTGCGCGAGCACGGCGAGCGGTGGGACGACGTGCGGGCCCACATGGACCACGTACGGTCCAGCCTCATGACCCTGACGGGCCGCGCACCGGTGGAGTAGCCGGCGCGCGGCCGGGGCGGCGGGAGGCGCACAGTGCGCGCCGGGACACGGAACGGCCGGAGGTGCCCTCAGCGCGCCCCGCGCGACCCCGTGCGCCCGGGGGAGCGCACCGCCCCCGCCAGGATCCAGCCCTCCACCGCCTCGTACTGCCTGCGCTGTTCCTCCGACTTCCGGCGGCCGGAGACCACGGTTCCCAGCCAGCCGTACGCGAAGCCCAGGGGGATCGACACCAGCCCGGTCGTGGTGAACGGGAACCAGTTGAAGTCGGCCTCGGGGAACGCGGAGGTGGGCGAACCCGAGACCAGGTTGGTGCCGGTCATCAGGACCAGGACGGTCAGCGAGCCCCCGATGAGGGTGCACAGCAGGCCCGTACGGGTGTAGCGGCGCCAGAACAGCCCGTAGACCAGCGCGGGCGCCAGCGCGGAGGCGCCCAGGCAGAACGAGAGCGTGATCAGCGGCTGCAGGCTGCGGTGCTGGACGAGGGTGGCCAGCAGGATCGCCGGCGCGCCGACCGCGAGGGCCGACAGCCGGGCGAGCAGCATCTCGCGGCGGGGGGACAGTTCGTCGTCGCGCCTGCGTCCCCGGAAGAGCCGGGCGTGCGCGAACACGTCGTGCGCCAGGGAGTTGGCGCAGGCCAGGATCATCCCGGCGACGGAGGCGAGCACGGTCAGGAAGATGGCCGTGGTGACCGTGGTGAACAGGAGCGTCTCGGCGGTCGACACGTCCGGTCCGAACACGGCCCGCGAGCCCAGCAGATAGGCCGTGTTGCCCTGCGGGTCGGCGCGCGCGATCACCCCGCGTCCGATCAGCGCCGTGGCCCCGAAGCCGACGACCGTGATGACCAGGACGAAGAGGGCCACGCACGGCACGGCCCAGGACAGCGAGCGGCGTACCTGGCGGGCGCTGCCCGCGGTGTACATGCGCATGGTGACGTGCGGGAGGCAGGCGCCGCCCAGGACCACCGTCAGCTCCGAAGTGATCATGTCCAGGCGGGGGCTGGGGCCGCCGGAGAACTGCAGACCGGAGTGGAGGAACGCGCTGCCGACCCCGCTGTGGTCGGCAGCCGCCCGGGAGAGCGCCCCCGGGTCCCAGTCGAAGCGGTTCAGGATGAGCAGGGCGATCACGGTGCCCGAGCCGAGCAGCATCACGATCTTCAGGATCTGGATGAGGGCGGTGCCCTTCATGCCCCCGATCGCCGCGTAGCCGATCATCAGCGTGCCGAGCCCGACGATGCAGCCGGTCTTCAGCGAATCGCCGGAGAACCCGAGGATGAACGCCAGCAGGTCGCCGGTGCCCGCCAGTTGGACCAGCATGAGGGGCAGCAGCGCGACGATGGTCGCGGCACACGCGGTGACCCGTACGGCACGGCCCGGCATCCGGCGCGCGAGTGCGTCGCCCATGGTGAACCGGCCCGCGTTCCGCAGCGGTTCGGCCAGCAGGAACATGAGCAGCATCAGGGAGAGCGCCGTGCTCAGCGCGAGCACGACCCCGTCGTAGCCGGTGAGCGCGATGACTCCGCCGGTGCCGAGCACGGTCGCCGCCGAGATGTAGTCCCCGGCGATCGCGAGGCCGTTGCGCATCGGTGAGAGCGACCCGTACCCCGTGTAGAACTCGTCGAGGTCGTCGCGGTCCGGCCCCGTCATCACGCACAGCAGCAGCGTGACCGTGGTGACCGCGGTGAACGCGACCAGCGACATGGCCTGCGCGGAACTGCTGAACCCGGTCCCGCCGGTCCCGGCCGCCCCGGTCATCGGGCCGCCTCCCGGATCGCGTCCAGCTCGCTCTGCCTGCGGATCCGGTCCGCGACCGGGTCGACGCCCCGGCGGGCCGTGTACTCGTACACCCCGATCGCCAGGCAGGTCACGGGCACCTGCAGCAGCCCGAGGAGCAGTCCGGTCGGCAGGCCGCCGGAGACCGTGCTCGTCATCAGGCCCGGCGCGAACGCCGACAGGAGCAGGAAGAGGGTGAAGTACCCGAGCGCCGTGAGCGTCGCCACGCGCCGCTGACGGCGGTAGGCGCCGCGCAGCAGCCGGATGTCGCTGTGCTGCCCCAGTGCGTGGTGCCGCGGCCGCCGGGTGCGCGGTGGCTCCGGCGGCCGCGGCTGCCAGGGGTAGGTGGCGTACGCGGGGGAGTGCGGGGCGGGTCCGTCGCGGAACTCCGGATACGGGTCCGGGTGCGGGTGCGGACGGGGGTCCGGGGCGCGCTGGGGATACGACTCCGCATACGCGTCCGGATACGGGTCATGGAGCGGGGACGGGCGCGCGGCGGGCGGTGGGTTCCGGGGCGGGTACGGCGGCGGATACGGGGGCGGTCCGGGTGGTCGGTGCGGCGTCTGGTGCTCGGGGGACGAGAACGCGTCTGGCATCCCGGTTCTCCTTGCGTGGCTCGGGTCCGGTGCGGACCGCAGGGAGCAGGGGGGTGAGCGAGGCACGCTACTCGCAAGTAGCCCTTGGTGGGCGGGTTTCGGCGAACTGATCGGTCGGTATGCGCTTACTTCGCTGACCTGGGGTGTTACCCGAGTGAACCTCTGTGACGGAAGTGTGAAGAGGTAGGTGTGTGGTGTCGGGGGTGGGGGGTGTTCGCAACCATGCGCCTCACCTCGCCGCGCCTTGCCGCACCTCGCCTGCCCCGCCGCCGGACGGACTCAGGTCCCGCCGGCACGCGTGCCCGGCGGCGCGGGCGACGCCCTCAGTCCGCGGGGTTGTCGAGGACCGGGAAGCGCTTCGGCGCCACGAACAGCAGCACCAGGAAGGCGAGCACGGCGGCGCACGCGGCGCCGAGATACACGGCGTGGACCGCGTCGGCGACAGCGTGCCGCACCCGCTCGCCCGGCGCGCCCGAGTCCAGCGCCCGTGTCACCGCGTCCAGGTCCCCGGCCCCGCCGAGCCGCGCCGCCAGCACCCCGTTGGCGATGGCCCCGAACAGGGTCGCGCCGACGGTCTGGCCGGTCTGGCGGCAGAAGAGGACGGACGCGGTCGTGGTGCCGCGCTCCTCCCAGCCGACCGTCGCCTGGACACCGATGATCAGGGGGAGCTGGAAGAGGCCCAGGGCGCCGCCCAGCAGCAGCATCAGCAGGGCCGGCTGCCAGGGCGAGCCCGGATAGGGGAGGAAGGGGAAGGCCAGCAGGATCAGGGCCGCGGCGCCGATGCCGGCCATCGCGGTGCGGCGGAAACCGATCCGCCGGTAGACGTGCTGGCTGAGCGCCGCGGAGACCGGCCAGCTCAGGGTCCACACGGACAGTACGAACCCGGCGGTGACCGGCGCCAGGCCCAGGACCGCCTGCGCGTACGTGGGCAGGAACACCGACGGGGCCACCATGAGCAGCCCCAGCGCGCCCAGCGCCAGGTTCACCGCGGCGATCGTGCGGCGCCGCCACACCCACCCGGGGATGATCGGCTCGGCCGCCCGGCGCTCGATCACCACGACGGCCCCGACCAGCGCGAGTCCGGCACCGAACAGGGCGAGCGAGGGGGCCGACAGCCAGTCCCAGGCCACCCCGCCCTGCACCAGCGCGGTCAGCAGGACGCCCCCGCAGGCGAAGACGGCGAGCGCGCCCGCCCAGTCGATCCGCCCCCGCCCGGCGGACTCCCGTACCGGCTCGTGCAGATGACGGACGATCAGCCACAGGGCGAGCGCGCCGATCGGCAGATTGATCAGGAAGATCCAGCGCCAGTCCGCGTACGCGGCGAGCACACCGCCGAGCGCCGGTCCGGCCACCGCCGAGGTCGCCCACACCGTGGACAGCCTGGCCTGGATCTTCGGGCGCTCCTTGAGCGGGTAGAGGTCGGCGGCGAGCGTCTGCACCGTGCCCTGCAGCGCACCGCCGCCCAGCCCCTGGACGACCCGGAAGACGATGAGCGCGGCCATGTTCCAGGCGGTGGCGCAGAGCAGGGAACCGAGGAGGAAGACGACGGCGCCCGTGATCAGCACCGGCTTGCGGCCGAAGGTGTCCGACAGTTTCCCGTACACCGGCAGGGTGACCGTCACGGCGAGCAGATAGCCGGAGAACAGCCAGGAGAAGACCGAGAAACCGCCCAGGTCGCCGACGATCTGCGGCACGGCGGTCGACACGACGGTGGAGTCCAGCGCGGCGAGCGCCATGGCGAGCATGAGCGCCGCGACGACCGCGCCCCTGCGGTCCGCGGGAGCCTGCGGACGCAGTGTCCCCGCGGTGCGTATCCCGGTGTCCCCCTGGTCCACGGAATTCCTTCCCCTTGCATCCATCGCCTCGGGCCACCCTCTCACCCGACCCTGACGTCGTGGCAGGGCGGCAGCGGGCCACGGGCCCGCGGCCCCGCGGGTGGAGCCGACCCCGAGAACGACTCCACCGGAGGGTGGACAACCCCTAGGGGTACCTCCGTACCAGGGCTCGGGGAGGGTTCGTACCGCTGGAGGAGGAGACGGGGCGGTGCGCTTCCTTAACCTGGCTTTACGCCGCTGACGAGCGGCCGGGAGGCGGTCGGGACGTACGGGGGTCGTACGGACCGCACTCCCGGGGGTGGGGTTTTCCCCAGCAGAAGACTGCGCTGGGCACCAGCGCGCCGCAGCACCCCCGGCCGCCAGACTTACCGACGTAGCCACGAGCACCGCATCAGCTCGGGACAGCCCGCCACCGCATCCGCGGACCGACCGGCTCGTCCGCCGACCGACTTAGGAGACTTACCGTGACATCGGCTGTGACCATTCCCAGGCACGGGGGCACTGGAGGGCGTACGGCCGTTGCCGCGCGAGCGCGGCAGGTCGTGAAGGCGTACGGGTCCGGAGAGACCCGCGTCGTCGCCCTGGACCACATCGACGTGGACGTAGCGCGGGGGCAGTTCACCGCGATCATGGGCCCCTCCGGGTCCGGCAAGTCCACCCTGATGCACTGCCTCGCCGGGCTCGACACCGTGACGAGCGGACAGATCCACCTCGACGAGACCGAGATCACCGGCCTCAAGGACAAGAAGCTCACGCAGCTGCGCCGCGACCGGATCGGTTTCATCTTCCAGGCGTTCAACCTGCTGCCGACGCTGAACGCGCTGGAGAACATCACGCTCCCGATGGACATCGCCGGCCGCAAGCCGGACAAGGCGTGGCTGAGCCAGGTCGTGGAGACCGTCGGGCTCGCCGACCGGCTCAAGCACCGGCCGACCCAGCTCTCCGGCGGCCAGCAGCAGCGCGTGGCGGTGGCCCGGGCGCTCGCCGCCCGGCCCGAGATCATCTTCGGCGACGAGCCGACCGGCAACCTCGACTCACGGGCCGGCGCCGAGGTCCTGGGCTTCCTGCGCCGCTCCGTGGACTCGCTCGGCCAGACCATCGTGATGGTCACCCACGACCCGGTGGCCGCCTCGTACGCGGACCGCGTCCTCTACCTCGCGGACGGCAGGATCGTCGACGAGATGCACCAGCCGACGGCCGACCAGGTCCTCGACCGCATGAAGGACTTCGACGCCCGGGGGCGTACGTCATGACCGTCCTGAAGACCTCGATGCGCAACTTCTTCGCGCACAAGGGGCGGATGGCGCTCTCCGCCGTCGCGGTCCTGCTGTCCGTCGCCTTCGTCTGCGGCACGCTGGTGTTCACCGACACCATGAACACGACCTTCGACAAGCTGTTCGCCGCGACCTCCTCCGACGTGACGGTCTCGCCGAAGGCCGCCAAGTCCGACGGCACCCCCCAGAACGGCCGGCCGGAGTCGCTCCCCGCCTCCGCGCTGACCCGCACCGCGAAGGCCGACGGCGTCAAGTACGCCGAGGGCGCGGTCAGTTCCATGAACGTGACCGTCGTGAACAGCGCGAACAAGAACATGGGCTCCAGCACCGGCGCCCCGACCATCGCGGGCAACTGGACACGCAACGACCTGCGTTCGATGGAGATCACCACCGGTCACGCCCCGCGCGGGCCGACCGAGACCATGGTCGACGCCGACACCGCGGGGAAGCACCACCTCAAGCTCGGTGACGAACTGCGCACCATCGCCGTCACCGGGGACTTCAAGGCCCGGATCGTCGGCATCGCCACCTTCAAGGTGACCAACCCCGGTGCCGCCGTCGTCTATTTCGACACCGCCACCGCACAGCGCGAACTGCTCGGCACCACCGGCCGGTTCACCCAGATCAACGTCTCGGCCGCGAGCGGCGTCACCGACGCGCAGCTCAAGCGGAACGTCACCGCCACGCTCGCCGCGGACACCACCGCCCGGACGCCGTACAAGGTGCAGACGCAGAAGGAGAACGCGGACGAGAACCGCTCCGGTGTCGGCTCCTTCATGAACGTCATCAAGTACGCCATGCTCGGCTTCGCCGGCATCGCCTTCCTGGTCGGCATCTTCCTGATCATCAACACCTTCTCGATGCTGGTCGCCCAGCGCACCCGCGAGATCGGCCTGATGCGGGCCATCGGCTCCTCCCGCAAGCAGGTCAACCGGTCCGTGCTCATCGAGGCGACCCTGCTCGGGGTCTTCGGCTCGGTCCTCGGCGTCGGCGCCGGTGTCGGCCTCGCGGTCGGCCTGATGAAGCTCATGTCGGCGGCGGGCATGGACCTGTCCACCCGCGACCTGACCGTGAAGGCGACCACCCCGGTCATCGGACTCCTCCTCGGAGTCGTCGTCACCGTCCTCGCCGCCTATCTGCCCGCCCGCCGGGCGGGCAAGGTCTCCCCGATGGCCGCGCTGCGCGACGCCGGGACCCCCGCCGACGGCCGGGCCGGTCTCGTCCGCGGCATCATCGGCCTGGTCCTCACCGGCGCCGGAGCCTTCGCGCTCTTCACGGCGGCCGGCGCGGACAAGGCGAGCGACGGTTCACTGGTCCTTGGCGCCGGTGTGGTCCTGACCCTGATCGGGTTCGTCATCATCGGCCCGCTGCTCGCCGGGGGTGTGGTCCGGGTCATCAGCGCGGTGCTGCTGCGCTTCTTCGGCCCGGTCGGCCGGATGGCGGAGCGCAACGCCCTGCGCAACCCGCGCCGTACCGGTGCCACCGGCGCGGCCCTCATGATCGGCCTCGCGCTGGTCGCCTGCCTCTCCGTCGTCGGCTCCTCGATGGTCGCCTCCGCGACCGACGAACTCGACCGGACGGTCGGCACCGACTTCATCGTCCAGGGCAACCAGCGGATCGTCCCGCAGGCGGCGAAGGCCATCGAGTCCACGCCCGGTCTGACGCACGTCACCCACTACCGGGACATCGAGGCGAAGCTCGTCGCCCCGGACGGCTCCTCGGACAGCGACGGCGTCACCGCCGCCGACCCCACCTACGCGCAGGACCTGCACCGCAAGACGACGGCCGGTGACCTGACCGCCGCCTACGGCAAGGACTCCATGTCCGTCGGGTCCGACTTCGCCGCCAAGCACCATGTCGCGGTCGGGGACACCCTGACCGTCGCCTTCAAGGGCGGCAGCACGGCGAAGCTCAGGATCGCCGCGATCACCGACGACGACGTGGCCATCGACCAGGGCGCGCGCTACGTCAGCACCGAGACCATGCGCAAGTACCTCCCGGCCGACCGGATCCCGCCGGACCAGATCATGTTCGCCACCGCCAAGGCCGGCCAGGAGAAGACCGCCTACGCCGCCCTCAAGAAGGCGCTGGCCGGCTACCCGCAGTACGAGGTCCGTGACCAGACCGACTACAAGCAGGAACTGAAGGACCAGATCGGCCAACTCCTGAACATGGTCTACGGCCTGCTCGCCCTCGCGATCGTGGTGGCGGTCCTCGGGGTGGTCAACACGCTGGCCCTGTCGGTGGTGGAGCGGACGCGCGAGATCGGCCTGATGCGGGCCATCGGTCTCTCCCGTCGCCAGCTGCGCCGCATGATCCGGCTGGAGTCGGTCGTCATCGCGCTCTTCGGAGCCCTGCTCGGCCTCGGACTGGGCATGGCCTGGGGCGCCACCGCCCAGAAGCTGCTGGCCCTGGAGGGGCTGAAGGTCCTGGAGATCCCCTGGGGCACCATCGGCGCGGTCTTCGTCGGCTCGGCGTTCGTGGGCCTGTTCGCCGCCCTGATCCCGGCGTTCCGGGCGGGCCGGATGAACGTGCTGAACGCGATCGCGAGCGACTGACGAAGGTCCGGCGATCGTCCGGCGATCTCCGGACGAGCGCCTGCCGACCATCCGTTGACCGAAAGTGATCGGAAGTGGCGGAAGGTGACCGGAGGTGGCCGGGGTGACTCGGAGGCCGCCGGACCGCGAGGCCGCCGCGTACGGGGGTCGCGGGGGAACGGGCCCGGCCGGAGAGGTGAACACCTCTCCGGCCGGGCCCGTCGTGGTGCCGGGGACGGCGGCGCGGGCCGGGCGTTGTCCACAGGCCCGGCGGGAGGGGGCGCGCCGTCGTAGGCTGGAGATCCCCGGCCCGTGGCGACGTGTCGGGCCCTTCGCGTTGCCCACTCTCCGGATGGAAGCCCTTCATGAGCCTGCACGGTCTGCTCGACGCCGTCGTCAAGGACGCCGCTCTCGCGGAAGCGGTGAAGGCCGCGACCGGCGAGATCCGGATGCACGTCGACCTGGTGGGACCGCCCGCCGCCCGCCCCTTCGCGGTGGCCGCGCTCGCCCGCGAGACCGGCCGGACCGTACTGGCGGTCACGGCCACGGGACGCGAGGCCGAGGACCTTGCCGCCGCGCTCAGATCGCTCCTGCCCCCCGACTCGGTCGCGGACTACCCCTCCTGGGAGACCCTCCCCCACGAGCGCCTCTCCCCCCGCTCCGACACAGTCGGCCGCCGCCTCGCCGTCCTGCGGCGCCTCGCCCACCCGCGCCCCGACGACCCCGAGACCGGCCCGGTCTCCGTCGTCGTCGCCCCCGTCCGCTCCGTGCTCCAGCCACAGGTCAAGGGCCTCGGAGACCTGGAACCGGTCGCGCTGCGCACCGGCCAGAGCGCCGACCTCGGCGCCGTCGTCGAAGCGCTCGCCGCAGCCGCCTACTCCCGGGTCGAACTGGTCGAGAAGCGTGGCGAGTTCGCGGTCCGCGGCGGCATCCTCGACGTCTTCCCGCCCACCGAGGAGCACCCGCTCCGGGTGGAGTTCTGGGGCGACGACGTCGAGGAGATCCGCTACTTCAAGGTCGCCGACCAGCGCTCCCTGGAGGTCGCCGACCACGGACTGTGGGCGCCCCCCTGCCGTGAACTGCTGCTCACCGACGACGTACGGCAGCGGGCCGCCCGGCTCGCCGAGGACCACCCCGAACTGGGCGAACTGCTCGGCAAGATCGCCGAGGGCATCGCCGTCGAGGGCATGGAGTCGCTGGCCCCGGTCCTGGTCGACGACATGGAGCTGCTGCTCGACGTGCTGCCCGAGGGCTCCATGGCCGTGGTGTGCGACCCGGAGCGGGTACGGACCCGGGCCGCGGACCTGGTGGCGACCTCGCAGGAGTTCCTCCAGGCGTCCTGGGCCGCGACCGCGGGCGGCGGCGAGGCCCCCATCGACGTGGACGCGGCCTCCCTGTGGTCCATCGCGGACGTCCGTGACCGGGCCCGTGAGCTGGACATGATGTGGTGGTCGGTGTCACCGTTCGCGGCCGACGAGTCGTTCACCGAGAGCTCCGGCACAGCGGGCGACGCCGACACCCTCAAGCTCGGCATGCACGCCCCCGAGACCTACCGCGGCGACACCGCCCGCGCCCTCGCCGACACCAAGGGCTGGCTCGCCGAGGGCTGGCGCACGGTGTACGTCACCGAGGCGCACGGCCCCGCCGCCCGGACCGTCGAGGTGCTCGGCGGTGAGGGCATCGCGGCCCGTCTGGAGACCGACCTGGCGGACATCGGCCCGTCCGTCGTGCACGTCTCCTGCGGCTCGATCGACTACGGCTTCGTGGACCCGGCGCTCAAGCTCGCCGTCCTCACCGAGACCGACCTCTCCGGCCAGAAGGCGGCCGGCAAGGACGGCGCGCGCATGCCCGCCCGCCGCCGCAAGACCATCGACCCGCTCACCCTCGAAGCCGGCGACTACATCGTGCACGAGCAGCACGGCGTCGGCCGCTACATCGAGATGGTCCAGCGGACCGTGCAGGGCGCGACCCGCGAGTACCTGGTCGTCGAGTACGCCCCGGCCAAGCGCGGCCAGCCCGGCGACCGCCTCTACATCCCGACCGACCAGCTGGAACAGATCACCAAGTACGTCGGGGGCGAGGCACCGACCCTGCACCGCCTCGGCGGCGCCGACTGGACGAAGACCAAGGCCCGCGCGAAGAAGGCGGTCAAGGAGATCGCCGCGGACCTGATCAAGCTGTACAGCGCGCGCATGGCGGCCCCCGGGCACGCTTTCGGCTCCGACACGCCCTGGCAGCGCGAGCTGGAGGACGCCTTCCCGTACGCGGAGACCCCCGACCAGCTCACGACCATCGCCGAGGTCAAGGAGGACATGGAGAAGACGGTCCCGATGGACCGCCTGGTCTGCGGCGACGTGGGGTACGGCAAGACGGAGATCGCCGTCCGCGCGGCCTTCAAGGCGGTGCAGGACGGCAAGCAGGTCGCCGTGCTCGTCCCGACGACGCTCCTCGTGCAGCAGCACTTCGGCACCTTCAGCGAGCGCTACTCGCAGTTCCCGGTGAACGTCCGGGCGCTGTCGCGCTTCCAGACGGACACGGAGGCCAAGGCGGTCCTGGAGGGGCTGCGCGAGGGCTCGGTGGACGTCGTCATCGGCACCCACCGCCTGTTCTCCTCGGAGACGAAGTTCAAGGACCTGGGCCTGGTCATCGTCGACGAGGAACAGCGGTTCGGCGTCGAGCACAAGGAGCAGCTGAAGAAGCTGCGCGCCAACGTCGACGTCCTGACGATGTCGGCGACCCCGATCCCGCGCACCCTGGAGATGGCGGTCACGGGCATCCGCGAGATGTCCACGATCACCACCCCGCCGGAGGAACGGCACCCGGTGCTGACCTTCGTCGGCCCCTACGAGGAGAAGCAGATCGGCGCCGCGATCCGGCGCGAACTGCTGCGCGAGGGCCAGGTCTTCTACATCCACAACCGCGTCGAGTCCATCGACCGCGCGGCCGCCCGGCTGCGGGAGATCGTGCCCGAGGCGCGCATCGCGACGGCCCACGGCCAGATGTCGGAACAGGCCCTGGAGCAGGTCGTCGTCGACTTCTGGGAGAAGAGGTTCGACGTGCTCGTCTCGACGACGATCGTCGAGTCCGGCATCGACATCTCCAACGCCAACACGCTGATCGTGGAGCGCGGCGACAACTTCGGCCTCTCGCAGCTGCACCAGCTGCGCGGCCGGGTCGGGCGAGGCCGGGAGCGCGGCTACGCGTACTTCCTCTACCCGCCGGAGAAGCCCCTCACGGAGACGGCGCACGAGCGGCTCGCGACCATCGCCCAGCACACCGAGATGGGCGCGGGCATGTACGTCGCGATGAAGGACCTGGAGATCCGCGGCGCCGGAAACCTGCTCGGCGGCGAGCAGTCCGGCCACATCGCCGGCGTCGGCTTCGATCTGTACGTCCGCATGGTCGGTGAGGCGGTCGCCGACTACCGGGCCTCGCTGGAGGGCGGTGTGGAGGAGGAGCCGCCGCTGGAGGTCAAGATCGAACTGCCGGTCGACGCCCACGTCCCGCACGACTACGCGCCGGGCGAGCGGCTGCGGCTGCAGGCCTACCGCGCGATCGCCTCCGCCAACACGGAGGAGGACGTGAAGTCCGTGCGGGAGGAACTCGTCGACCGCTACGGCAAGTTGCCCGAGCCGGTGGAGAACCTGCTGCTGGTCGCCGGACTGCGGATGCTCGCGCGGGCGTGCGGGGTCGGCGAGGTCGTGCTCCAGGGCACCAACATCCGCTTCGCGCCGGCGGAGCTGCGGGAGTCGCAGGAGCTGCGCCTGCAGCGGCTGTACCCCGGCACGGTCATCAAGCCGGCCGCCCACCAGCTCCTGGTCCCCCGCCCGAAGACCGCGAAGGTGGGCGGGAAGCCGCTGGTCGGGCGGGAGTTGCTGGGGTGGACCGGGGAGTTCCTGGCGACGGTGCTCGGGTCGTAGCGGCGGATCCGGCGCCCCGGGGGAGGCGGTGGCGGCGGTGCCTCGCCGCCCGGGTGGTGGCGGCGGGGTCTGGCCGCCTGGCCGGTGGCGGGGCGGGTCGCGCAGGTGGTCCGGGGCACGCCGGTGGCGTGTGCGGGCGCGCGGGTGTCGCGGGCCGCGTCGCCGGTGCCCCGGCCCGGGTCACGCGGGCGGTGGCGCGAACAGCATTCCGGTCAGGGTGCGGAAGGTCTCCTCGGGGTCCTGGCCGTCGAGCGGACCGTCCAGGTTGTGGCTGAGGAGCAGGGTCGCGAAGCCGTGGGCCAGGGACCAGGCGGCGACTCCGGCGAGACCGGGGTCGGCGTCCGGACCCGGGCGCCGGGCGGCGACGGCGCGGCGCAGGCTGTCGGCCGTCAGGGCCCTGGCGGTGGTGAGCTCCACGTCGTCCGCCCGCAGGAGCTCCGGGGCGAACATCACCTGGAAGTGCGCCGGGTGCTCGCGCGCGAACCGCACGTAGCGGACACCCGCCTCCCGCAGGTCCGCGGCCTCGGTGAGCGAGGCGGCCAGCAGTCCGTGCCCCTCGGCCGCGATCGCCGTGAGCAGGCCCGTGCGGTCCTTGAAGTGGTGGGCCGGTGCCGCGTGCGAGACACCCGCCCTGCGGGCCAGGTCACGCAGGCTGAGCGCGGACGGACCCGCCGTCGCGATGACGTCCAGGGCGGCGCTCAGGATGGCGCGCCGCAGGTCGCCGTGGTGGTACGGGCGGGGGGTCGTGGTCTCCATGGTCGTCAGCGTACGCCGTATCTAGGCATTGACAAGTTCGGTCGGGCGAGGCAATCTTGTCAATGTCAAGTTGTCGGGCGGGGGTCGGCCGGGTGCCGACTGGGCATGGACGGGGGCGGTGTCATGACGTGGAGCGGCGAGGGAGCCGGTGGCGGGGCGGAGAAGGCCGCGGCCGGGCGGGAAGCGGTCCGGGGCGGTGACGAGGCCGATCCCGCCGAGGTGCGCCGGCTGTGGCATCTGCTGGAGCCCCTGCACGCGGTGCTCTACTACGCGCCGCAGGTCTTCGAAGAGGCGGCCGCGCTCGGTTACGGGACGGACGAGCGCTGGCCGTCGTACTTCCCGTTCCGTGCCGCGCCCCTGGGAGCGGCCGGTGGTGAGCGGGTGGCCTCCGCCTTCTACAGCTTCAGTCCGCGCATGGTCGCCGCGCACATCGACCGCGCCTGGACCGTGGCGGATCCGGTGGACGTGCTGAGAGCGAGGGAGCGGGGCATGGACCGTGCGTACCGCGCGATATTCGGCGACCGGGTCACGAGCCCCGAACTCGTCGAGTCCGCCGCCCTGTTGCGTCGCGTCGCCGAAGCCGCGAACACGGCGGGCCGTCCCCTGGCCGCCGCGAACGCGGAGCTGCCCTGGCCCGAGGCGCCGCACCTCCAGCTGTGGCACGCGGCGACGATCGTGCGCGAGCACCGCGGTGACGGGCACCTCGCGGCGCTGCTGGTCGCCGGGCTCGACCCCGTCGAGGCCCTGGTCTCGTTCGCGGCGGTCGGTGCGGCCTCCGTGGAGCGCTTCGGCAGCCGTGGCTGGAGCGCCGAGGAGTGGCGCGCGGCAAGCGAACGGCTGTCCGTGCGCGGCCTGCTGACGGAGTCGGGAACGGTCACGCCCGCCGGACGCGGACTCCGCGCCGAGGTCGAGCGGCGCACGGACGAACTCGCCGCCGCCCCTTGGGGGATCCTCGCCGCGGCCGACCGTGCCCGTCTCGTCGAACTGCTCGGAGAGTTCTGGGTCGCGGTGCTGGGCTCGGGCCTGCTGCCCGCGGAGTCGACCCTCGGTATCGGCCGGGTGTGACGCGCACGGGCGTCGCGCGCGGGAGAAGGGACGGCCGGCGCGGCAGGTCCCGGCGCGGGACGGGGCGCGGTGGCGGCGCGGTTGCGTGGGGCGGGCGAGCCGTGCTGCTCGGTGGTGCGAGCCGTGCGGGCTTGGCGGCCGTGTCACAGGGGAAGCCGTCCGCGGGAGTGGTGCTTCACGGACGGCTTCGGTGTCTCGGTTGCTCGATGTCGGGACGTGGGCAGCGTTCCGCGGCGCGGAGCGGTCCGGCCGACCGGGTCCGCGCGGCCGGGGGCGGGGCCCGTGGGACGGCGCCCGAGGGGCTACCGCTGGTCCGGTCGGTCGGGACGTTCGGGTCGGTCACCGCCCAGGCCCGTCGCGCCCTCGATCCGCTGCTGGGCGTCGTCGGCCTGACCGGTGTACTTGTCGCCCGTCCTCTTGTTGACGTCCCGTTCGGCGTTGTCGGACATGCCCTTGCCCTTGGACCTCGCATGGTCCTTGAACCTGTCGAAGATGCCCATGCGGAACTCCTTCCGGAGGTGCGTCACCACCGACGATACGCCCGGCGTGCGCCAGTTGCCCGTTGAGTACTGGTATGGCCCCGGCATACCGGCGGCTACGGTGGGCACCTGGGGAGATACGCCCGTACAGGGCGGACCCGGGGAGGCAAGGGGAGGGGCGTCGTGGTGCGTCGGAGGGGTGGGGCGGCCGTGGCCGCGCTGATGGTGTTCGCCGTCGGTGCCGGAGTCAGCGGCTGCAAGGAGGACATGGGCGGGGCGGCGGGGCCGACGGGTTCCGGGGCCGGCGGCGGTGCCGCGCTCAGCGCGGTGGACTCGCTGACCGTCAAGGGGCGTGCGCCCAAGACGGGGTACAGCAGGGAGAGGTTCGGCACGGCCTGGGCCGACACCGACTCGAACAAGTGCGACACCCGCGACGACATCCTCAAACGGGACCTCAAGGACGTGAAGTACACCGGCGGCAGCTGCCGCGTGGCGTCCGGCACGCTCGACCCCGACCCGTACTCCGGCAAGCACGTGACGTACAAGCGGGGCCGCAGTCTGGTGGACATCGACCACCTCGTCGCGCTGTCGGACGCCTGGCAGAAGGGCGCCAAGTACTGGGACGGCAGCAAGCGGATAGCCCTGGCCAACGATCCGCTCAACCTGCTGTCCGTCGACGCGAGCACCAACCGCAGCAAGGGTGACGGTGACACCGCGACCTGGCTCCCGCCCGACAAGACGTACCGCTGCACGTACGTGGCGGCGCAGGTGGCCGTGAAGAAGAAGTACGGGCTGTGGGTGACCGGTGCGGAGAAGGCCGCGATGAAGAAGGTGCTCTCCGGCTGCCCCGGCCAGAAGCTCCCCGAGGGCGGCAATCCGACCCAGGCGCCGAAGCGGTTCCACGCGAACTGACCCGGACCCGGCGGACCCGGCCGACGCGCGTCCGGCGCGGGCGCCCCGGACCCGGCGGACTCCGCCTCGGCGCGCATTCGTTCCGTCCGAGGGCGACGAAAGGCGGCCGTCGCCCGTTCGGTTCGACGGCCGCCTTCGCGGGAATTCCCGCGGACGGGGATCCGGAGTTCAGCGCGTGACCGGGAGATGCGAGACGAACTGGCGGCCGTCCGCGCGGTGCTGGGCGGGGAAGGTCAGTTTGAGGCCCTGTATCTGTTCCACGACGGACAGTTGGGTTATCAGGGTGAGGCCGAAGAGGCCCTTCTTCGTCGCGCCGACGGAGACATAGGGGCGAGGCAGGTTCATCACGAGTTTTCCGGGCTTTCCGCCGTTGTTCCCGTCGAAGAACAGCAGGCGCTGGTCGGTCAGGGCGATGTACAGCGGACGCGGTCTGACCGTGGCCGTCACCGTTCCGGCCGTGAGGACGCCGACCACCGCCGCGGTGAGCACCTGCCGGCGGACGGACACCGTGCCGACCGCCGCCAGCGTGGCGAGTTCGATCCGTTCCCCCTGGAGCAGCAAGGGTCCCGTGGCCTCCAGCAGTTGACGTCGGCGGCGCGAGTTGAGGGACACGGGGACTCCTTGGTATTCAGAAAGAAAGGCAGAGGGAAAAGCCGCGCAAAGAGAGCGCAATGGCGGAGCAAAAGAACCCACGGCGATGCCGACGGGCGGGTGAGCGAGTGCGTGGGGGCGCGCTGTCGAACGGGGATGCGTGCGAGCGCGGCACGGCAGATTTGCCAGGCGGAGTATATAGCCGCCGGGGAATGGGCGCAGCCCTCGGACACCGCGGACACGGGTGGGACGAGGGAAGTCGCGCCCCACGAACCCTTGCCCGCCGAAGTCCCTTACGCGCCGCGGAATTACCGCATCGGGTATCCACTTGCCCGGTTGTCACAGACCTCGCTTAAGATCCGCGCCATGTCACCCCAAGCACCGCCCCTCTCACCCCCGATTTCGAGCTCTCCTCGGCCTTTCCCGAGGCCGGCTGGTTGCGGCAGGCCGTCGCCGCGGGGGACTGGGCCGGGATCAGGCAGTACGCGGACGGGCTCCCGCAGGGCGTCGACAGGTCCTTCCTCGTCGGCGTGATCGCCGACATCCCCGGGGTGGAACACCCGCTGCGCGAGATGGTCGCCGCGGCCCCCCATGACGTACTGGCCCTGACACTGCTCGGGACGCGGGAAGTGAAGCTGGGCTGGGAGATCCGCAGCAGCGCGCGCGCCAAGGACGTCAGCCGGGAGCAGTTCGCGGGACTGCACGCGCATCTGCGGCAGGCGGAGCAGCTGCTCATCCGGGCCACCGCCCTGGACCCGGCGTACGACGCGGCCTGGGCCTCGCGTCTGACCACCGCCATGGGGCTGCAGCTCGGGCAGAACGAGGCACGGCGCCGCTACGACCGGCTGGCCGCCCACCATCCGCACCACTACACCGGACAGGCGCGGCTGCTCCAGCAGTTGTGCCCCAAGTGGAGCGGCAGCTGGGAGGCGGCGCACGGCTTCGCCCGTGAGTGCCTGCTGAGCGCGCCGGGAGGGTCGCTCAGCGGCGGTCTGGTGGCGGAGGCGCATGTGGAGCACTGGCTCGACCGTCCCGCCGGGCAGGAGCGGACCGCGTACCTGCGCCAGTCCCATGTCCATTCCGAACTCGTCGAGGCCGCCGAACGGTCCGTGCTGCACCCGCACTACCGGCCGGCGTACGGCTGGGTCATGGTGCAGGGCAACTTCGCGGCGCTCTTCTCGCTGATCGGGGACACCGCCCGCGCCGCCACGCACTTCCGCGCGCTCGGCAACCTCGCCTCCGAGTACCCCTGGACCTATCTCGGGAAGCCCGCGGAGGCCTACGTCAGACACCGCTCCGCCGCGTTCGGGAGAGGCTGAGCCGATGAGCCAGGCCCTGCACCACACCGAGGTCGACGGCATACCGACCCTCTTCGCGTACGCCACCGGGCCGATGCGCGCCGGACTGGTCTTCCGCGTCGGAGTCGCCGACGAGACCCTCGCCCGGTCCGGCATCACCCACCTCGTCGAGCATCTGGCCCTGCACCGCCAGGGACTCGCCGACCACCACTTCAACGGCGCGACCAAGGGCGCGTTCACCCACTTCCACGCGGAGGGCGCGGAGCACGAGATCGTCGCCTACCTGGAGGGCGTGTGCGCCTCCCTGACCGACCTGCCCATGGAGCGGCTGGAGACCGAGAAGGAGATCCTGCGCACCGAGGAGGCGCGCCGGGAACCCGGCCAACTGCCGCTGTGGCGCTACGGGGCGCAGGGGTACGGGCTGGTCAGCTACCCGGAATGGGGCGTGCGGGATCTGCGCCCGGACGACTTGCGGCACTGGGCGGGGACCTGGTTCACCCGGGACAACGCCGTGCTGTGGATCGCGGGCGAACGCCTGCCGGCCGGGCTCTCGCTCAAGCTGCCCGCCGGCCGGCGCCACGCGATGCCCGCCGTCACCTCGGCCCTGCCCACCACCCCCGCCTATTTCTCGGACGGCAAGGGCGGTGTCCTGCTGGACAGCGTGGTGGCCGATTCCACCGCGGCCCGGCTGTACGCGGGCGTGCTGGAGCGGGAGTTGTCCCGGGCGCTGCGGCAGGAGGGCGGCTACTCGTACACGGCCGCCACCGACTACACGTCACGACGGGACGGCTTCGCGGTCGTCACCGCCTTCGCGGACGCGCTGCCCGCGAAACAGGACGCGGTGCTGGGCGGTTTCGTGGACGTCCTCGCGGCGCTGCGGGCCGGCCGGATCGCGCAGGGCGACCTGGACGCCGTACGGGCCCGCGCCGACGCCTCGCTGACCGCGCACGACGCGGCGGTCCGGCGGCTGCCCGGCGCCGCGGAGGACCTTCTCGCGCACCGTCCGCCGCGCGGGTTCGACGAGCTGCGGTCCGAACTGTGGGCCGTCACCCCGGGGCATCTGTACGGGGTGGCGCTGGAGGCCGCCGGGACCGCCCTGTTGCAGGCGCCCGCGGGTCATGACGCCGACTGGGCCGGGTACACGGCGGCGCCGACGGGCTCGTCGTACGCGGCCACGGGGACCACGTTCGCCTCTCGGCACAAGGGCGGTCCGTCGCTGATCGTGGGGAGCGAGGGCGTCAGCGTGACGACGGGCGACCGGACGGCCACCGTGCTCCACCGCGCGTGCGCCGCCGTGCTCAACTGGCCCGACGGCGGACGCCGGTTCATCGGTCTCGACGGGCTGTCCGTGGAGGTGGAGCCGGGGCTGTACGGCGTCGACGCGCACACGATGGCGACCGTCGACGCCGCGGTGCACCCGAGCGCGGTGGTCCGGCTGCCGCCCCGGCAGCCGCGACCGGGGACGGACGGGGGCGAAGGGACCGGTGCGCAGGCGCGCGGCAAGGCACCGGTCCGGCGCACCGGCGGGCAGACCGCGCTGCTGGTCGTCTTCGGTCTCCTCGCGGGGCTGTGGTCCCTGCCGGCCCTCGCGTACACCGTTTTCGGCTTCTCCGACCCGGAGACCTCCCTCGGCGAATGGGCGGCGGTCACCGTCTTCCTCTGGGGGATCGGCGCGCTGCTGGCCTGGCCCGCCGTACGGGTCCTGCGGAACACCCGGCGCGGCTGAGGGGCACCGGGCGGGGCCGGAACCGCCCGGCCGGGCGGTCCGTGGAGCCCCGCCGGTGCCGGCCGCGCGCATCCGCTAGCGCAGGTACGGGTTGCCCTGCACCGGGCCGGCCTGCCCGTGCGCGGGGCCCTGCACGGGCCCCCGCAGCTGACCGGGCACCGGACCCTGGCCGGCCGCCGCGTACCTGGGCTGCCGTCTGTCGAACACCGCGAACAGCAGCATGCCCACGGCCATGCCGATGCAGACCAGCGCGACCAGTCCGAGGATGGGGTCACCCGTGTCGCTCTGGTCGGTGGTCGCCCACGGCAGCGTCACCACCTCGTACAGCAGGAACGCGGCGAAGGCACCCCAGTCCGAGCGCCGCCGGCGGCGGATCGCCACGTACAGGAACGGCACCCAGACCAGCAGACCCAGCGACCCCACGGCGAGAACCGACCAGGCGATCCGCTGGGCCCAGCCGGCCTCCAGGCGTTTGTCCATGCTCACTGTCAAGACCCCCGAGAATCCCCGGAGCCGCCCCAAGACACTCCGGGGACACCCTCCGAGCCGTCATGTTCCCACTAGGGAGGTCATGCGCGCTGGTGTTCGGCCCGCAGGGACGTGACGATCCTCGCGGCGAGCTTCCCGGCCGTGGCCGCTCCGTTGTCGTGCCCGTCGGTGGAGAGGACGCTGACGACGTCGGTGCCGGAGCGTACGGCGATCAGGGTCGTGCCGTTCTGCCAGGCGCTGTCGGTCAGGGTGAGGGTGTACGCCGCGTCGCCCAGGCCGGGGGCGGCGGAGCCGGTGACCTTCACCCGGCTGTGGGTCTGCGCGTCGGTGAAGGTCGTGCAGGCGGCGGCGGTCTTCTCCAGGTCCTTCAGCACCTTGGCCGAGGTCGTGCCGCGGAAGGTGTCGATCTCCTGGGCGATGTCCTCCGACGTGGTCCTGCTGACGTAGTCGTTCTGCGCGAAGGACACCCCGGAGACGCCGGTGACGGATATCCAGCTGGTGCCGCCGAGCAGGGAGCAGTCGGGCTTCGGCACCGCGGACGCGGAGGGCGCGGTGTACGTCGCCCCGGAGTCACGGACACCGTCGGGGTCGACCGAGAAGCCCGCGGCGAAGAAGGACGCGGGCGCCAGTGCCTTCTTCAGCCGGGCGCCCGTCAGCAGACCGGCGTCGGGGTCCTCGGCCGCCTTCGTCGGGGCGGCGGAAGGACGGCCCGAGGTGCCGGAGGTGCCGGAGGTGCCGGAGGAACAGGCCGCCAGGGCCAGCGGGAGCACCGCGGCGGCGAACAGGGTGCCGGCGGCGCGGTACGGAGACGGGTGGCGCATGTGGATCTTCGAGTCCTCTGTGAGACGGGTGGCGGCTGTGGAGCCGAGCGGACTCTAGGGGAGCGCACACCACGCACAGGTCATGCATAGGTCATGTACAGGCCATGCATGGGTCTGGGGGTGCCAAAGATCCGCCGCAGGGCCCGGGGGGACAGGTCGGCACCGTCTCTGATCTGGCGTTCTTTGCGGTGACTTGAGGGAATCTTGTGGCGATCGAGACTTGGGTTTTCCCGGTGGTGGGGGAGGCGTCGGTTAGGGTGCGATCCGCCCCCGGCGCCGGGGGCCCGACACCGCTCGCCGGTGTGCCGGGGACGGGCGCCGCCTCAGGGGCTTCCTTCGCAGTTCTCAACTGTTCGCGGGCCGCGCGCGTTCACGCGTGGCGCCGTCCGCGTTCGTCATGGATCGGGGTGGGGATGTCCAGTCATCGGATGTCCAAGAAGGGCCGTCACATCGCCTGGGCGACGGCGGGCGCCGCCGTGGTCGCGGGCGCCGGGATCGCGGCGCAGACGTCGATGGCCGCGACCACCTGGCCCGCCCAGCGCACCTACACGGGCCGCGCGTTCGACACCTGCGCCGCGCCCTCGCTGAACGCGATGAAGGCCTGGCACACCGGCTTCTACGGGGCGGCCGCCGTGTACATCGGCGGCAAGAACCGCGGCTGCGCCCAGCCCAACCTCACCGCGTCCTGGGTGAAGTCGGTGAGCGCGCTGGGCTGGAAGCTCATCCCGCTGTACGTCGGCGCCCAGCCCTCCTGCCAGACGGGCTCCAGCCCGGAGAAGCTCACCACGTCCGACGCCGCCTCGCTCGGCGCCACCGACGCCGCCGACGCGGTGGCCAAGGCGTCCGCGCTGGGGATGAAGGCGGGCAGCCCGATCTACCTGGACATGGAGTCGTACGACATCACGAACACGTCGTGCAACACCGCGACGCTGACCTACGTCCGGGCCTTCGACAAGACGCTCAACGCCAAGACGTACCGCGCCGGCTTCTACGGCTTCCGCAGCTCCAGCGCGAAGGCGATCGCCGACGCCACCGACCGCACGAACCTGCCGGGCAACCTCTGGTACGCGCTGTGGGACAAGCAGAACACCACGACCGCGGACTGGCCGTTCGGCGCCGACCGGTGGACCAACCACAGCCGCGCCCACCAGTACATGGTCAACAGCAAGGAGACGTACGGCGGTTACACCATCACGGTGGACCGGGACGCCTGGGACGCGCCGGTCGCCATCACCGGCTGAGCCCGACGACGCGGACGGCGGGGCGGGTGCCGTCCCGGCGCGCGCCCGGAAGGTCCGGCCCCGCCGGCCGGTCCGTCCGGGGACACGCCACGCCGGGCGGCGACGGGCGGCGGGGACGACAGGGAGCACGGGGCAGCCAGTGGTCAAGCGGGTCGGGCAGGTACCGCCGGCGCGGCGCGCGGAGACGACGCGCGGGGCGTCGCCGCGGCCACGGTTCACCACCGCCCTCCGGTCCGCGCGGCTGTGGCTCCAGGAGCTGGGCGGGTACACGATCGCCCTGCTGACGGTCGCGGTGGCCGTGGTGGCGGCCGTCGCCGTCACCGGGTACCTCCTCTCCCGAGCGGAGACCGGGCGGCGGCCGCCCGACACCGGGGCCCGGTCCTCCAAGGACGTCGACGCCTGTCTGCTCACCGGCGAGGACGGGATCACGGCCGGGACCACGGCGGCCCAGGTCTGGCAGGGCATGCGGGACGCGTCCCTGAGGACCCGCGTGCGCGTGAGCCACGTACCGGTGACCGGGGAACAGTCCGCGGCCGGCGCGCGGCGCTCCCTCGACGGCCTGCTCCGGCGCTCCTGCGACGTGGTGCTCGCGGCCGGGACCCCCGAGGTCCAGGCCGCCGAGCGGGCCGCACCGCTGCACCGGACGGTGGCCTTCGTCCTCGTCGGCGACGGCGGGAACGGTTCGCGGGCCACCGGGAGCGGCGGGAACTCCGGCAACATCACCTTCGCGCGCCCCGGCGACGGGCTGCGGGCCGAGATCGCGGGCGCGGTCGAGCGACAGGCCGGCGCGCGCGGCTGACGGAGCGGCGGGGCCCGGGAACGAGGGGCACGTACCGCACGGGTGCGCGGTGGTACCCGAACTCTCCGCGAATCGTTGGTCGAATGGCTGGCCGAGAGCCGGGCCACTGCCTACCATCGATCACCGCAAGACTTTGTGCACCGCCGCACAATCTCCTCGGGAGGTTTCCTTGCACCGCCGCCGTCGCACCGCGTTCGTCCTCACCGCAGCGATCGTCGCCGCGGCCCCCCTCCTCACCGGGTGCGGCGGCGAGGCGCATCCAGGCGCCGCGGCCGTCGTCGGGGGCCAGCGGATCACCGTCGCCCAGCTGGAGGGCCGGGTGAACGAGGTGCGGTCGGCCCAGCGGGCCGCCACCAAGGACGAGACCCAGTACGAGCAGGCCATCGCCAAGAGCGGCAGCCTCACCCGCGACACCCTGCACGGCATGGTCCTCGACCACGTCCTCGACCGGGCGGCGAAGGACGCGGGCGTCAGCGTCACCCGCAAGGACGTCCAGCAGCTGCGGGCCTCCCTGGAACAGCAGGCGGGCGGCGCGCGCGGACTGGAGAACGTCTGGCTGCAGCAGTACGGCGTGGCACCGTCCCGTCTCGACGAGAACCTCCGCACCGAGATCGAGGCCCAGAAGGTCGCCGCCTCGCTCGGCGCCGACATGAACACCGCCGCCGGCAAGGCCACGTTCTGGAAGGCCATGTCCGAGGCCTCCAAGGAACTGCGCATCGACCTGAACCCGCGCTACGGCGCCTGGGACGTGCAGAAGAGCGGCCGGGTCGACGCGAAGACACCGTGGCTGCGGGAGGTCACACCGGCGGAAACCCCGCAGTCGGCGTGAGGACGCGGGTCCGGCGCCGGGACGGGGGCCTGTGGACAACTCCGGAGGCGTCGGCGGCGTGGGTTACGTTCGAGGGGTGAACGCAACCAGCCCCGACGCGACCGACCCGGCCGGCCCCGCCGCCCCCGGCCGTATCGTCCTGCTCACCACCAGCCACCGCGTCGCGCCCGGACTGCTGTCCTGGCCGGCCTGGCAGGCGCTGCGCGCAGCCGACCAGGTGCTGTGCGCGGACGGCGCGCATCCGCAGCTGCCCTACCTGCGGGAGGCCGGCGTCACCGTCGCCGAGCACTCCCCCGGCGCACAGGAGCTCGTCGACGCCTGTAGCGGCGGGCGCACGGTGGTGGTCGTGGCCACCGGCGAGGGCGAGCCCCGCCTCACCGACGGCCTCGCCCGGCTCGCCGGCTCCGGCCGGGTCCACATGCCGGAACTGGAGCTGCTGCCCGCCTCGTACGACCTGCCCGGCGCGCGTCTCCTCGACCTCGTCCAGGTCATGGACCGCATCCGCGTCGAATGCCCCTGGTCGTGCCGGCAGACCCACGAGGGCCTCGCGAAGTACGGGATCGAGGAGGCCTACGAGCTGGTCGAGGCGATCGAGGAGGGGGACCGGGACGAGCTGAGGGAAGAGCTCGGCGACGTCCTGCTCCAGGTGGTCTTCCACTCCCGGATCGCGGAGGAGGGCCGTCCCGAGGACGGCAGCGAGCCCTTCTCGATCGACGACGTGGCGGGCGGCATCGTCGCCAAGCTGATCCACCGCCACCCGCACGTGTTCGGCGACGAGACGGCCACCACCCCCGAAGAGGTCAAGGAACACTGGCTGCGCACGAAGGCCGAGGAGAAGCGCCGGACCTCCGTGACGGAGGGCATACCGCTGGGCCAGCCGGGCCTGGCGCTCGCGGCCAAGCTCGCCTCGCGGGCGCGCACGGCGGGACTCGACGTCGAGCTGCCCCGCGGTGAGGGCGTCGGGTACGAACTGCTGGCCGTGGCCGCGCGGGCCGAGGCCGAGGGCGTGGACCCGGAGGCGGCACTGCGGGCGGCGGCGCGGGCCTACCGGGACGCGATCCGCGCACGGGAGGGCTCCCCGGCGCTCGACGGCTGACACCGGACGCGACAGCCTCCGGACCCACGCGCCGCGCGGCCCCGCCCGCTCCGGGTTCACGCCGGGCGGGCCCGCTCCGGGATCACGCGTCCGGTGCGCGACCCGCCGGGTTGTGCCAGTTCGGCCGGGGCCGTTCGAGCAGCCACTCCGCAGCCCCCAGCGGGCGGCCGCGTCCCTCCGCGGCGGGCGGCAGCAGGTCGCGGAAGAGCCGGTCGGACGGGGTGCCCAGGCCGGGAAGAGCCGCACCGACCTCCTCGACGAACTGGGGCGGACCGGTCAGATAGACGTCGTGCCGGGCCCAGCCCGCCCGGTTGCCCAGCGCGGTCAGCAGCCGCTCGGTCGCCTGAGTCCTCGGGCGGCCGGGCGCCGGGGTGATGAAGGTGACGGCCAGCCGGGGCAGCCTCGCCTGCAGACGCTCCACGGCCGACCGGTCGTACAGGTACGAGGTGTCACGGGCGACGAGGAAGAGACGTGCCTCGCGCGCGGCGTCGAGCCGCTGCAGCAGCGCCTTGACCGGGGCCCACCCGGTGCCGGCCGCGATGAAGGTCAGCGGCCGTTCCACCGGTGTCCGCAGGGTCAGCCCGCCGCCCGCCGCGCCGAGCCGCAGGACGTCGCCCTCCCGGGTCTGCCGCACGAGAGCGGTGGAGAGCACCCCGTCCTCCACCCGGCTGACGTGCAGGTCGAGGCTGAGGTCGGCGCGCGGCGCGTTGCCGACGGAGTACGGCCGCCAGATGCCCGGCAGACCGGGGACGTTGACGCTGACGTACTGGCCCGGGAGGTAGCGCAGCCGCTCGTGCGGTCGCAGGGTCAGGACGACGAGGTCCTCGCCGTGCCGCGTCCGGGACACGACCTCGGCGTCCCACCAGGGCGGTTCACCCGCGTGCTGCGCCTCCCACGCGCCCTGCAGCATGACGTTCGCGATCGCCCCGTAGGCCTCGCCCCAGGCCTTCTCCGCCTCCGCGTTCCACGCCGACCCCGCGACGACGGCGAACGCCGCGACGAGACTCGCCCCCACGGCCGCGTAGTGCTCCGGCTCGACCAGGTACTTCCGGTGGTCGCGCCCCAGGTCCCTCAGATACCCGGGCAGCGCCGGGTCCTCCAGCCGTTCCAGTACGTACGTCAGCGCCGCGAACAACCGGTCCCGCTGCCGCTCCATGTCCCCCGGGTGGTCCAGCGGGAAGAGCCCGCGCACCTGCGGGCTGCACCGGAAGAGATGCGAGTAGAAGTACTTGACCGCGAACTCGGCCCGTCTCTCGACGACCGCGAAGCTGGATCTGAGTATCTCGGGGTCCACGGCGCGAATGTAGAGAGTCGTCGAGCCGCGGAGTCAAACGGCAGGTGATTTACGGACAGTCCGGGGTGAAGCCCGCACGCAGGCCGCGCCGGGGCGCCGTCCGGGCCCGTACGCCCTGCGGGCGCGGGGCGTACGGCCGCCGGATAACGTCGGGGAGTGACCGACCAGCCCCCGCCGCTCAGCCCCGCCCCCGAACTCTTCACCTGGGAGTTCGCCACCGACCCCTACCCGGCGTACGCCTGGCTGCGGGAGCACGCCCCCGTGCACCGGACGCGACTGCCCAGCGGGGTGGAGGCCTGGCTGGTCACCCGGTACGCGGACGCGAAGCAGGCGCTCGCGGACGGACGGCTCAGCAAGAACCCGGCCCACCACGACGAGCCCGCCCACGCGAAGGGCAGGACGGGCATCCCGGGCGAGCGCAAGGCCGAGCTGATGACCCATCTGCTCAACATCGACCCGCCGGACCACACCCGGCTGCGACGGCTCGTCAGCAAGGCGTTCACCCCGCGGCGGGTCGCCGAGTTCGCGCCGCGTGTGCAGGAGCTCACCGACCAGCTCATCGACCGGTTCCAGGAGCGGGGATCGGCCGACCTGATCCACGAGTTCGCGTTCCCGCTCCCCATCTACGCCATCTGCGAGCTGCTCGGCGTACCCCGCGAGGACCAGGACGACTTCCGGGACTGGGCGGGGATGATGATCCGGCACGGCGGCGGGCCGCGGGGCGGGGTCGGGCGGTCCGTCAAGAAGATGCGCGGGTATCTGGGCGAGCTCATCCACAAGAAGCGTGCCGCCCTGCCCGAGGTGCCCGCGCCCGGCGAGGACCTCATCTCCGGCCTCATCCGCGCCTCCGACCACGGCGAGCACCTCACCGAGAACGAGGCCGCCGCCATGGCCTTCATCCTGCTCTTCGCCGGGTTCGAGACCACGGTGAACCTGATCGGCAACGGCACCTACGCACTGCTCACCCACCCCGGTCAGCGGGAGCGGCTGCAGGCCTCCCTCGCCGCCGGGGAGAGGTCTCTGCTGGAGACGGGCGTCGAAGAACTCCTGCGCTACGACGGCCCGGTGGAGCTGGCCACGTGGCGGTTCGCGACCGAGGCGGTCCGTGTCGGCGGACAGGACATCGCGCCCGGCGACCCCGTGCTCGTCGTCCTCGCGGCTGCGGACCGTGACCCCGCCCGGTTCGCCGAGCCCGACACGCTCGACCTCTCGCGCCGTGACAACCAACACCTCGGCTACGGCCACGGCATCCACTACTGCCTCGGCGCGCCGCTCGCCCGGCTGGAGGGGCAGACCGCGCTGGCCACGCTCCTCACCCGGCTGCCGGATCTCCGACTCGCAGGCGATTCGGCTGATTTGCGATGGCGCGGCGGACTCATTATGCGTGGATTGCGGACACTACCGGTGGAGTTCACACCTGGTCGGTAGTCATGCGGCACTCGTACGGTGTCCAGGGGCCGGCCGGGGGGCGGGGCTCGGGTGGGCCGCAGCGGTGGTGGCGGATTATGAGGGTCCGGCCACGAAAAGGTGACGCGCCCTCAACTCTGTGATCTTCACGTGATCTGCGCTGCATCTGCTTGTGACAAGTGATCGAGTGCGACTACGTTCACCCCTCAACGAGGCTCACCAGCCGCGTAGTCACCCGCTGTCACGTGAAAGGCTCTCGCATGCTCTCCGGGAACGGCCGCCATCGTCGCCCCCGTCAGGCTCCGGCCCTCATCGTCGCCGCAGGGGTGACCGGATCTGCCATCGCCATCCCGCTGCTCGGCGCCGCCAGTGCGAACGCGGCCGACGGCACGACGTGGGACCGGGTCGCCGAGTGCGAGAGCGGCGGCCAGTGGAGCGCCGACAGCGACAACGGGTACTACGGCGGGCTGCAGTTGAGCCAGGAGAACTGGCAGCGGTACGGCGGGAGCAGGTACGCGCCGACCGCCGACGAGGCCAGCCGCTCACAGCAGATAGCCGTCGCCGAGAAGGTCCTGGCCGACCAGGGTCTCGCCGCCTGGCCGACCTGCGGCCCGCTCTCCGGGCTCAGCAAGGGCTCGGGAGAGGTCGCGGTCGACACGGGAGTGGCCGGAGACTCGTCGAGTTCCTCCGATTCCTCCGATTCCTCCGAATCATCCAGTTCCTCCGACGGGTCCGGCTCGCCGGCGGACTCGCTGGGAATCGGTGTCACCCCGTCCGGTTCGCCCCGTTCCGACTCGTCCTCATCCGATTCATCCGGCAAGACCGGGAACAGAACGGAATCGGACACGTCCTCGACCGAAGAGCCCGGCAGCGGGCACGAGACGGACGGCGTGGGCACGGAGCCGACGAAGCAAGGCGAATCGGGCAACTCGGGCCGCGACGGCGACGCTTCGGCGGCGACCGAGGGGGCCACCGCCGGTGCCGGGCGCCACCGCGGCGGCAGTGCCGCCGAGGACTCCGGCGACGACGCGGCCGACACCCGCGGCGACGACTTTGCCGCCCGGCACGCCTCGCGCGACTCCGGCGCCTCCCGCGCCGTCGTCGACGGCTCGTACGTCGTCCGCGACGGAGACAGCCTCTCGGCCATCGCCGACACCCTTGGCCTCGACGGCGGATGGGCCGGCCTCTATGCCGGGAACAAGGAGACGGTCGGCGCCGACCCGGACCTCATCCTCCCCGGTCAGAGCCTTGCAGTTGATGCTGAATCGGGCGAAAAGTAGCGGGAGTTCACGTCACGGTTCGCCGGTTAATGTCCGGTTTGGCGCAAGTGAGAGATGGATCTCAAAGGCCCTGATCGTCTTTGAAATTCCGCCGATCGACTGCTTACGGTCATCACCGCTCGCCACAGCGGGCCCCGACGGTCGCAACGCCGAATCCTGCCAGCGGCCGTACGGGAACAGTCGACGCGTCAAGCGCCGTAGGCAGGAGCGGGGGACCCAAGGTAAGCGCCGCACCCGGTAGTTGACCGGGAGCGGCTTGGGGTGAAGACGTGCGCCGAGAGCGCGCGGCCGGGCACTCACCCGCCCGAACCCGACAGCTCACCTCGCAGGCGTCGGTGAGGGGATCACTCGATGCTGTTTTCCAGCAAGGGCAAGCACCGCCGTCCGTCCAAGGCCACCCGTGTCGCCACGCTCGCCGGTGTCACCGGCGTGGCCATCGCCGCTCCGCTGATGGCGGCCGGCAACGCCTCCGCCGCCACCGCGTCCGAGTGGGACGCCGTCGCCCAGTGCGAGTCCGGCGGCAACTGGTCGATCAACACCGGCAACGGCTACTACGGCGGTCTGCAGTTCTCCGCCTCCACCTGGGCCGCGTACGGCGGCACCGCCTACGCCTCGACCGCCGACAAGGCCTCGAAGTCCCAGCAGATCACCATCGGCGAGAAGGTCCTCGCCGCGCAGGGCAAGGGTGCCTGGCCGACCTGTGGCACGGGCCTGTCCGGCGCCGCGTACACCGGTGGCGCGGCCGCCCCGGCCAAGCCCGCCGCCCCGGCCGAGCCGTCCGCCTCCACCCACTCGTCGGACACCGCCGCCTCCCGCTCGTCCGAGCGTCCGGCGGCCAAGAAGACCGTCACCACCCCGACCGGCAAGAAGGTCAAGAAGGGCGACGGCGAGTACAAGGTCGTCAAGGGCGACACCCTCAGCTCGATCGCCGAGAAGAAGAAGGTCAAGGGCGGCTGGCAGCACCTGTTCAAGCTGAACAAGGACATCATCGACGACGCGGACTTCATCTACCCGGGTCAGCAGCTCCACCTCGGCTGAGCAGGCCGGCCCCTGTCCCAGGGTCTCCGTGCCCGAGACCCGATGAGGGTCCGCCCCCGTCCCCACGGGCTCCCCGCCCCGGTGCGTCTTCCCCCGTACGCACCGGGGCGGGGCTTTTTGTTTCGAAGGGGAACAATATTTACCCTCAGTTCTGCTCAAGGGGTGGTCGAGCGGCTGGCCGATCGCTCCGGGCCGGTTAGGCTCATCCCGCGGAGCCGAACGCGGCCCCGTGCAGTGCGGGCCCCCGCCGGCCCGCGTACCCGCGTCACATCCCAGAAGGAGATGCTCGTGCCGTCCATCGACGTCGTCGTAGCCCGGGAAATCCTGGACTCCCGAGGCAACCCCACGGTCGAGGTCGAGGTCGGCCTCGACGACGGCAGCACGGGTCGTGCCGCCGTCCCCTCCGGCGCCTCCACGGGTGCCTTCGAGGCCATCGAGCTCCGTGACGGTGACCCCAACCGTTACCAGGGCAAGGGTGTCGAGAAGGCCGTCCTCGCCGTCATCGAGCAGATCGGTCCGGAGCTCGTCGGCTACGACGCCACCGAGCAGCGCCTGATCGACCAGGCCATGTTCGACCTGGACGCCACCGACAACAAGGGCTCGCTGGGCGCCAACGCCATCCTCGGCGTCTCGCTGGCCGTCGCGCACGCCGCCTCCGAGGCGTCCGACCTCCCGCTCTTCCGCTACCTGGGCGGCCCGAACGCGCACCTGCTGCCCGTTCCGATGATGAACATCCTGAACGGCGGCTCGCACGCCGACTCGAACGTGGACATCCAGGAGTTCATGATCGCCCCGATCGGCGCGGAGTCCTTCTCCGAAGCCCTGCGCTGGGGCGCCGAGGTGTACCACACCCTCAAGTCCGTCCTGAAGTCCAAGGGTCTGTCCACCGGCCTGGGCGACGAGGGCGGCTTCGCCCCGAACCTGGAGTCGAACCGCGCCGCGCTCGACCTCATCCTCGAGGCCATCAAGCAGGCCGGATACGTCCCCGGTGAGCAGATCGCGCTCGCGCTCGACGTCGCCGCGTCCGAGTTCTACAAGGACGGCAAGTACGAGTTCGAGGGCAAGTCCCGCTCGGCCGCCGAGATGACGGAGTACTACGAGGAGCTCGTCTCCGCGTACCCGCTCGTCTCCATCGAGGACCCGCTGTACGAGGACGACTGGGCCGGCTGGAACGTCATCACCCAGAAGCTGGGCGACAAGGTCCAGATCGTCGGCGACGACCTCTTCGTCACCAACCCCGAGCGCCTCGCCCGCGGCATCGAGGAGGGCTCCGCGAACGCCCTGCTCGTCAAGGTGAACCAGATCGGCTCGCTGACCGAGACCCTGGACGCCGTCGAGATGGCCCAGCGCAACGGCTTCAAGTGCATGATGTCCCACCGCTCCGGTGAGACCGAGGACGTCACCATCGCCGACCTCGCGGTCGCGGTGAACTGCGGCCAGATCAAGACCGGCGCCCCGGCCCGCTCGGACCGCGTCGCCAAGTACAACCAGCTGCTGCGCATCGAGGAGATCCTCGACGACGCCGCGGTGTACGCGGGCCGCTCCGCCTTCCCGCGCTTCAAGGGCTGACCCCGGCAGGGTTAAGGCTTAGCCAGTCGCACGTACGTCCCCGTACCCGGTCCCGTACCGTGTGCGGGGACGTACGCACGTGTGAAGGGGAGGCGGGACATGGCCGTGAAGGACCGGGACCGGTTCTCCACCGCGACCCGGCTGCGGCTGCTCGGCGAGCAGACGGCGGCCCGGGTCTACCGCTCCCAGACCAGGCGTCAGGCCCGGCGCTCGCGGCTGACCGGCCGGGCCGCGCTGCTGGCGCTCGTGGTCTGCTCCCTGATCGTGGCCCTCGCGTACCCGATAAGGCAGTACGTGTCCCAGCGCGCCGAGATCGCCGAGCTGCAGCGGCAGCAGGAACAGGCCCGCGCCCGTGTGGAACAGCTGCGTGACCTGAAGGCGCGCTGGCAGGACGACGCGTACGCCGAGCAGCGGATCCGGGAACGGCTGCACTACGTGATGCCGGGCGAGACCGGGTACGTCGTGATCGACCCGGACGCGGTGAAACAGTCGCGGACGGACCGGGGGACGGCCGCCCGCCCCTGGTACGCCAATGTCTGGGACGGCGTCGACAAGTCCGACCGCTCCGACCGGTGAGCGGGCGCGGACCGGTGAGCCGGAACGGCCGGTGACCCGCCCCGGGCCGCCGCTGAGCCGGCCCGGACCGGTGACACGACACGGACCGGTGAACGACAGAGAACGACAGAGAAAGTGACTTGAGCACAGGCATGGAAACGCCCCCGCCGCCCACCCCGCGGACCGAGCCGACCGACGCGGACGTCGAGGCCTTCAAGCAGCAGCTCGGCCGCCCGCCGCGCGGCCTGCGCGCCATCGCGCACCGCTGCCCCTGCGGCGAGCCGGACGTGGTGGAGACGGCGCCCCGGCTTCCCGACGGGACCCCGTTCCCGACGACGTACTACCTGACGTGCCCGCGCGCGGCCTCCGCGATCGGCACGCTGGAGGCCAACGGCGTCATGAAGGAGATGACGGAGCGTCTCGCCACCGACCCCGAACTGGCCGCCGCGTACCGGGCCGCGCACGAGGACTACATCGCGCGCCGCGACGCCATCGAGGTGCTCGCCGGGTTCCCGAGCGCGGGAGGCATGCCCGATCGGGTGAAGTGCCTGCACGTCCTGGTGGCGCACTCCCTGGCCGCGGGCCCCGGTGTGAACCCGCTGGGGGACGAGGCGCTCGCGATGCTGCCGGAGTGGTGGCGCAAGGGTGCGTGTGTCGTTCCCTCGCGGGCCGCGTCCGGCGGTCCCGGGGAGTCCCCGGCCGGCGAGTGACCTTCCCGTCCCCGGGGGCGCAGCCCCTCGGCCGGGTCCGGGGCTCCGCCCCGGGGACGGGACGGCCGAGGGCGGCGGGGGCGAAATAGGCTGGGACGGCTGCACGCCGGAACCCGGAACCACCACAGGAGACCACAGCTCATGACCAGGGTCGCCGCCATCGACTGCGGTACGAACTCCATCCGACTCCTCGTCGCCGACGCGAACCCGGCGACGGGCGAACTCGTCGATCTGGACCGCCGCATGACGATCGTCCGCCTCGGCCAGGGTGTGGACCGCACCGGCCGCCTCGCCCCCGAGGCCCTGGAGCGCACCTTCGCGGCCTGCCGCGACTACGCCGCGATCATCAAGGAGCACGGCGCGGAGCGGCTCCGCTTCGTCGCGACCTCCGCCTCCCGCGACGCCGAGAACAGGGACGAGTTCGTCCGGGGTGTCCTCGACATCCTGGGCGTCGAGCCCGAGGTGATCACCGGCGACCAGGAGGCCGAGTTCTCCTTCACGGGAGCGACGAAGGAACTCACCGGGCGGGACGATCTCGCCAAGCCGTACCTGGTGGTGGACATCGGCGGCGGCTCCACCGAGTTCGTCGTCGGCGACGACCACGTACGGGCCGCCCGCTCCGTGGACATCGGCTGCGTGCGATTGACCGAGCGCCATCTGGTGCACGCCGGTGTGGTGAGCGACCCCCCGGCACCCGCGGAGGCCGACGCGATCCGCGCCGACATCGACGCCGCGCTGGACCTCGCGGCGCGAACGGTCCCGCTGGAGGAGGCCCGCACCCTGGTCGGGCTCGCCGGTTCGGTCACCACGGTCGCCTCCATCGCACTGGACCTGGCCGCGTACGACTCCGAGGCCATCCACCACTCCCGCATCCCGCGGGAGAAGGTCCGTGAGATCACCGAGCGGCTCCTGCGCTCGACCCACGCCGAACGGGCCGCGATCCCCTCGATGCACCCCGGACGGGTCGACGTCATCGCCGCCGGTGCCCTCGTCCTGCTCGCGATCATGGACCGGACCGGCGCGGCGGAGGTCGTCGTCAGCGAGCACGACATCCTCGACGGGATCGCCTGGTCCATCGCCTGAACCCCGGGCGGGGGCCCCGAACCCGTTCGCTACCCACTGGTAGCCTCTCCTGAGCAGGTCGGAAGGCGTATGAGCGGGCGCAAGGGGCCATTCGGGCCCTCTCTGCGACACGCCGTCGGAAAACTTCGTGAAGTTCTTCACAAGGAATTCGGCCCTGATGGGCGACGACTGGGCCACTCGGGTGCCGCGGGGGTGCTCGCCGGTCTCGGGGCGATGCTCAACGGAGCGTTCCGGGAGTGTTTCCGGCAGGTGAAGTCGGGCAGTGGTTCGGTGCACCCGAACGCTCGGAGTGGCAGCTCACGGGCTCTTGACAACGCTCAGCACCGAACGCCGGTTCCCTCGCGGCGACATGACATGGGTCACGTGAGCCGCGCAGTGTAGCAGAGGGCCCACCCAAGCTTGTGAAGGGGCGCACGAGCGACCCCCGGGGGGCGGGTGGATACTCGATGGCATGAGCACCACGGAGCGTCCCAGGATCCTCGTAGTAGGCGGTGGGTACGTAGGCCTGTACGCAGCTCGGCGCATTCTCAAGAAGATGCGCTACGGAGAGGCGACCGTCACGGTCGTCGACCCCCGGTCGTACATGACCTACCAGCCCTTCCTCCCCGAAGCCGCCGCCGGCAGCATCTCCCCGCGGCATGTCGTCGTCCCACTGCGACGCGTGCTGCCCAAGGCGGAGGTTCTGACCGGTCGGGTCACCACCATCGACCAGGACCGCAAGGTCGCCACGATCGCCCCCCTCGTGGGTGAGGCGTACGAGCTGCCTTTCGACTACCTCGTCATCGCGATGGGCGCGGTCTCCCGCACCTTCCCGATCCCCGGCCTCGCCGAACAGGGCATCGGCATGAAGGGCATCGAGGAGGCCATCGGCCTGCGCAACCACGTTCTCGAGCAGCTGGACAAGGCCGACTCGACCACCGACGAGGAGGTCCGCCGCAAGGCGCTGACCTTCGTCTTCGTCGGCGGTGGCTTCGCCGGTGCGGAGACCATCGGCGAGGTCGAGGACATGGCCCGCGACGCGTCGAAGTACTACGGCAACGTGTCCCGTGAGGACATGCGCTTCATCCTCGTCGACGCGGCGGACAAGATCCTTCCCGAGGTCGGCCCCAAGCTCGGCCAGTACGGCAAGGAGCACCTGGAGTCGCGCGGGGTCGAGATCTACCTCTCCACCTCCATGGACTCCTGCGTCGACGGTCACGTCGTGCTGAAGAACGGCCTCGAGGTCGACTCCGACACGATCGTGTGGACGGCGGGCGTCAAGCCCAACCCGGTCCTCTCCCGCTTCGGTCTGCCGCTCGGCCCGCGCGGCCACGTGGACACCCAGACCACGCTGCAGGTGCAGGGCACGGACTACATCTGGGCCGCGGGCGACAACGCCCAGGTTCCGGACCTCGCCGCCCGCAAGGCCGGTGTGGAGAATGCGTGGTGCCCGCCGAACGCGCAGCACGCGCTGCGGCAGGCCAAGATGCTCGGCGACAACGTGATCTCCGGTATGCGGGGCTTCCCGCAGAAGGACTACAGCCACTCCAACAAGGGTGCTGTCGCGGGCCTCGGCCTCCACAAGGGCGTCGCGATGATCGTCATGGGCAAGATGAAGATCAAGCTCAAGGGTCGTCTGGCGTGGTACATGCACCGTGGCTACCACGGTCTCGCCATGCCGACGTGGAACCGGAAGATCCGGGTCTTCGCCGACTGGACGCTCGCGATGTTCCTGAAGCGTGAGGTCGTCTCGCTCGGGGCCATGGAGACGCCGCGCGAGGAGTTCTACGAGGCCGCGAAGCCGGCACCGGCCGCCGCCGCGGCGGCTCCCGCGGGTGCGGGCGCCAAGACCGACGAGCGGGCCAAGGCCTCCTGACCCTTCGCCGGTCACCGTCCAGCCTGCTCAGCCCGAAGGGGCCTTCCGCCATCCGTGGTGCGGGGGGCCCCTTCGGCGTGCGCCGTAGGGGCCAGGGGGCAGGTGTCGGCCTGGACGGCCTCGTCCTCAGGCGCCGGACGGGCTGGGTGGTGGGCGTGTGCTTGCAGGGTGGGCATTGGTCTGCGCGCTGCCTGGGGGCTCCGCCCCCAGACCCCCGTTCGGCCTGGACGGCCTCGTCCTCAAGCGCCGGACGGGCTGGAGATGCGGGCCGGTGCCGGATGGGTCCGGGCCGGCCATCGACCGTGTCGTCCGCCGTCGGCCCTCTCGCACGGCCGTCAGCCTTTCGGCGCCGGCCCGCACCCTCAGCCCGTCCGGCGTTTGAGGACGAGCCCTTCGGGCGACGGCGGGGGTCCAGGGGGCGCAGCGCCCCCTGGCGGGGGTCCGGGGCGGAGCCCCTGGGGACGGCCGGGCGGGGAGGAAAAGGGTGGCGGCTACAGCTATTTTGCTCAGCCGTAACGCGGAAGGGGGACTGCGCACAAGGCCGGCAGGTGTTTACGTGGTGTTGGAGCGTTCGGGAGTGTTGTCTCGGAGGTGTACGCCATGCAGGACGCCGCGCCGCGGCTGAAGAGCCTTGTCGAGCAGTTGCTGGGTGCCCCGTTGCCGGTGCGCATTCGCGCCTGGGACGGTTCGGAGGCCGGGCCGCCCGGAGCCCCCGCCCTCGTGGTGCGCAACCGCCGCGCCCTGCGCCGGCTGCTGTGGAAACCGGGCGAGGTGGGGCTCGCCCGCGCCTGGGTCTCCGGCGACCTCGGTGTGGAGGGCGACCTCTACACCGCCCTGGACCTGGTGTCGGGGCTCATCTGGGACCGGGGCGAGGACGCCCGGGGCCTCGCGGAGTCCCTGCGCGACCCCGAGGTCCGCGCCGCCGTCCGCGGACTGGTGCGGATGGCCGGGACCCCGCTGCCGCCCGCCCCGCCCCGCGAGGAGGTGCGCAGACGCCGGCACCTGCACACCCGGCGCAGCGACAAGCGCGCGATCAGCCACCACTACGACGTCGGCAACGACTTCTACGAGATCGTCCTTGGTCCCTCGATGGTCTACTCGTGCGCGTACTGGGAGGACGGCGGGACCCTGGAGGGCGCGCAGCGCGACAAGCTCGAACTCATCTCCGCCAAGCTCGCCCTGAGGCCGGGTCAGCGGCTCCTCGACGTCGGTTGCGGCTGGGGCTCGATGGCCATTCACGCCGCCCGTGAGCACGGTGTGAGCGTGGTCGGGGTGACGCTCTCGCAGGAGCAGGCCGCGTACGCCCGCAAGCGGGTGGCGGACGAGGGGCTGACCGACCGGGTGGAGATCCGGGTGCAGGACTACCGGGACGTCAGCGACGGACCGTACGACGCGATCTCCTCCATCGGCATGGCCGAGCACGTGGGTGCCGAGCGCTACCTGGAGTACGCGGAGGTGCTGTACCGGCTGCTCGCGCCGGGCGGGCGGCTGCTCAACCACCAGATCGGGCGGCGGCCGCAGCGCGACGAATCGGCCTATTCGGTCGACGAGTTCATCGACGCGTACGTGTTCCCGGACGGCGAGCTCGCCCCGGTGGGCACGACCGTGACGCAGCTGGAGCGGGCCGGTTTCGAGGTCCGTGACGTCGAGTCGATCCGTGAGCACTACGCCCTCACGCTGCGCCGCTGGGTCGCCAACCTGGAGGCGCAGTGGCCCCGGGCGGTCCAGCTCACCAGCCCCGGCCGGGCCCGTGTCTGGCGGCTCTACATGGCCGCCTCCGCGCTCGCCTTCGAGCGCAACCGCATCGGTGTCAACCAGGTGCTGGCGGTCAGGACACCGGGGCCCTCCGGCGCCTCCGGGATGCCGCTGCGGGCGAGAACCTGGAACCCGGTCACCCCGTAGGCCCGTAGGCCCGTAGGCCCGTAGGCCCGTAGGCCCGTAGGCCTGTAGATCCGCAGGCCGGTTCCGCCGTGCCGACCTGGGAAAGGGCCCCGTTCCGTGGTGGATCGGGGCCCTTCCGGTGCGCGGGGGCCGGGGGCTACTCGGACTTGATCGCCGTCAGCATGTTCAGGCGGGCCGCCCGCCGGGCCGGCCACAGCGCCGCCAGGACGCCGACCGTGCCCGCGAGCAGCAGGAAGACCGCCATCCTGGCCCAGGGCAGGACCAGTTCGTACGTCGCCATCCTGCTGCCGAGGAGCTCGCCGGCCGCCCAGCCGAAGAACACCCCGAGTCCGATGCCGAGCACCCCGCCGAAGAGCGAGATGACCAGGGACTCCAGACGGACCATCCGCTTGATGCCCTTGCGGTCGAGGCCGATCGCGCGGAGCATCCCGATCTCCTGGGAGCGCTCGAAGACCGACATGGCGAGGGTGTTGACGACTCCGAGGACGGCGACGATCACCGCCATCGCGAGCAGGCCGTAGAGCATGTTCAGGATCAGGGTGAACATCTGCGCGATGCCGTTCGAGATGTCCTTCTTGTCCTGGACCTGGATGGCCGGGTTGTCGCCGAGGGCCTTCTCCAGCCTGTTCTTGGTGGCCTCGGACGTGCCGCTCGACGTCTTCAGCATGACCTGCATGTCCAGGGCGTCGGTCTGGTGGGGCGCGAGGGCGGCCTTGTCGAGGATGATGCCGTGGATCATCACGTTGCCCTCGTACACGCCGGCGACCGTGAGCCGCTGCTTCTTGCCGTCCTCGTAGGAGACCGTGAAGCCGGAACCGGCCTTCCAGTGGTGGGAGTCGGCGGTGTCCTTGTCGACGACGACCCGGGTGCCGCCGACCTCGAAGGCGCCCTCGTCGACCTCGAGGTCGGTGAGCCGGGCGATGGACGCGCCGTCGACGCCGGTCAGGTACTCGGTCTCGCCGTCGATCCGCGAGGGCGCGTTGCGCAGCGGGCTGGTGGCGGTGACGCCGTCGAGCCCGGACAGCGTCTTCGCGACGTCGGGGGAGAGCGAGTTGCCGTTCGCCATCGAGACGACGTAGTCCGCCCGGATCGCGGAGCCGGCCATCTTGTCGATCGACTTCTGCAGGCTGCCCGCCATCACCGTCATCCCGGTGATCAGCGTCAGGCCGATCATCAGGGCGGAGGCGGTCGCGGCGGTCCGGCGCGGGTTGCGGACCGAGTTCTGCCGGGCCAGCTTGCCGGACACCCCGAAGATCCGCAGCACCGGCGCGGCCGCCGCGATCAGCGGGCGGGACAGCAGGGGGGTGAGGACGAAGACGCCGAGGATGAGCAGGACCGCGCCCAGGCCCATGGGGGCCTGCCCGTCCGAGCCGCTCAGGGTCGTCGCGTACAGGACCACCGCGACGCCCGCGGCGGCGAACAGGGCGCCGAGCGTGTTCCGTACGACGAGGGACCGGGTGGTCGCCTGGGCGTGCACGCTGCTCATCGCGGCGACCGGCGGGATCTTCGCCGCGCGGCGGCCGGGCAGCCAGGCGGCGAGCATCGTGATGAGGACGCCGACCAGCAGGGCCGTGGCGACGGTGCCGGGCGAGATCACCAGCGGGCCGTCCGGGACGGTGGCGCCGAGGGTGCCCATGAGCGAGCGCATCGCCGCGCCGATGCCGATGCCCGCGACCAGACCGGCCACCGCCGCGACCGCGCCGACGAAGAACGCCTCGGCGAGGACGGACCGGGTGACCTGGCGGCGGGAGGCGCCGACGGCGCGCAGCAGGGCGAGTTCCTTGGTGCGCTGGGCGACCAGCATGGTGAAGGTGTTGGCGATGATGAACGTGCCGACGAAGAGCGCGATGCCGGCGAAGACCAGCAGGCCCGACTTCATGCCGCTCATCGCCGAGGCGATCTGGGTGGCCTGGTCGTCGGCGAGCTGCCGGCCCGTGGTGGTGGAGGCGACGTCCTTCGGGACGACCCGGTCGAGGGCGCCGCGCAGGGCCGTCTGACTGGTGCCGGGCGCCGCCTTCACGTCGATCTCGTCGAACGCGCCGACCCGGTGGAAGAGCCGCTGGGCGGTCGCGGTGTCGAAGAGGGCGAGGCTGCCGCCGGCCGCGACATTGCCGTCGTCGGTGGTGAAGACACCGGAGACGGTGGGGGTGAGGACCGGGCCGTCGACCGAGAGTCGGACGGTGTCGCCGACCTTGTAGCCGGTGCGCTCGGCGGTCCGGGAGTCGAGGGCGACCTCGTTCCCGCCGCGGGGCGCGTGACCGCTGGTCAGCGGGTAGCGGGGGTCCTCGGCGCCCCAGTAGTTGCCGCCCTGCGACTGGAAGCCGTTGCCGACGAGTTTGCCGTCCTTGCCGGCGACGGCGGCGAAGCCGTTCACGACGCCGATGGCGGAACCGGCGCCGGGGACCTTCGCCGCCTTGTCCAGCAGGGCCTGGGTGAGCTTCGGGTCCTTGCCGATCGTGTCGCCGGTGTCCTTGCGGCCCTCCGGCCGGACGGCGACGTCGACCTGGCCGAAGCCCTTGGCGGAGCTCTTCTGGTAGGCGTCCGAGATGGTGTTGGTGAAGACGAGGGTCCCGGACACGAACGCCACGCCGAGCATCACGGCGAGCACGGTCATCAGGAGCCTGGCCTTGTGCGCGAGCACATTGCGCAGGGCGGTACGGAACATGGGTTTCTCAGTCCAGGAGGGTGAGGCTGTTCGGGACGGTGCGGGGTCCGGGGCGCGAGCCGGCCGGAGTCAGCTGGTGCGGCCCTTTGCGTCGAACTGCTTCATGCGGTCGAGGACGGAGTCCGCGGTGGGTCCGTGCACCTCGTCGACGATGCGGCCGTCGGCGAGGAACACCACGCGGTCGGCGTAGGCGGCGGCGACCGGGTCGTGGGTGACCATGACGACGGTCTGCCCCAGCTCCCGCACCGAGTTGCGCAGGAAGCCCAGCACCTCCGCGCCGGAACGCGAGTCCAGGTTCCCGGTCGGCTCGTCACCGAAGATGATGTCGGGCCGGGAGGCCAGGGCCCGGGCGACGGCTACGCGCTGCTGCTGACCGCCGGAGAGCTGGGAGGGGCGGTGGCCGAGGCGGTCGGCGAGGCCGATCATCGCGATGACCTGGTCCAGCCACTCCCGGTCCGGCTTGCGGCCGGCGATGTCCATCGGGAGGGTGATGTTCTCCAGGGCCGTCAGCGTGGGCAGCAGGTTGAACGCCTGGAAGATGAAGCCGATCTTGTCCCGGCGCAACTTCGTGAGCTGCTTGTCCTTGAGGGAGCCCAGTTCGGTCTCTCCGATGCGCACGGAGCCGGAGGAGAAGGAGTCGAGGCCCGCCACGCAGTGCATCAGCGTGGACTTGCCCGAGCCCGAGGGGCCCATGATCGCGGTGAACTCGGCCTGGCGGAAGTCGACGGAGACCCGGTCGAGGGCGACCACCTGGGTCTCGCCCTGTCCGTAGACCTTCGACAGTTCCGTGGCGCGGGCGGCCACCGTGGTGGTCCGGTCGGCGAGGGGCGTGGTGGTCACGGGAGGGTGCTCCTGTCGGGAGGACGGCGTTTCTGGGGACGCGTCCCATCCTCCTGGCCGTTCCGTGCCGTGGAGTCAGCCGCTGTTCCGGTTCCCGGGGCAGCCTCCGGTCGGACCGCGAGCCGCGGAGTCATACCTGGGGATGACGGCGTTCCCTGAGCTCCGTCCGGGTGCGGTCGCGCGGGTGCGTCCGTTCGGACGGTGAAATTCCGTCATTCCGCATACGCGTCCCCGTGCCGCCCGAAAGGCTATTGGCAAGTGCGGATGGCCCGTACCGGTGGCTGATGCACCCTCAGACGTCAATAAAATAAGACAACATCGGTTCGCCCGACCGCTGTTCGAGGAGCGGGCCCCGATAGGCTCGGAATCTCGACGCGGAGCCCATGGCCTGCCCGGATGGTGGAATGCAGACACGGCGAGCTTAAACCTCGCTGCCCCTCGCGGGCGTACCGGTTCAAGTCCGGTTCCGGGCACCTCCGACCTCTCCCGATCCCTTCCGACCCGCCCTCCCCGGGCGTGCCCCGCCGGGGGAGTCCGCCGCGATCCGTTGACAGCCCGCGCGTCCTTCCGGAGACTCGCGTCCGGGGTCGGTGGAGCAAGGTTCACCAGGCGAACGGGTGGCGTCGGGTGCACGGACGCCACCGGACCAGCGGGCGCGGGGAGCGCGAAGGGGCGTGCCGGATGCGGACCACCGTCGGGATCATCGGAGCCGGGCCGGCCGGACTGCTGCTGGCACGGCTGCTGCACAACGCGGGGATCGACTCCGTGGTGCTGGAGAGCCGCGACCGGGCGTACGTGGAGCGCCGGCAGCGCGCCGGAATCCTGGAACAGGGGACCGTCGACGCCCTGCGCACCGCCGGGGCCGGCGAGCGGATGGACCGCGAGGGGCTCCGGCACGACGGGATCGAACTGCGCTTCGAACGGGAACGGCACCGGATCGACTTCCCGGCCCTCACCGGCGGCAGCTCCGTGCTGGTGTACGCGCAGACGGAGGTCTGCAAGGACCTGATCGCGCTCCAGCTGGAGGAGGGCGGTCCGCTGCTCTTCGAGGCCGAGGCGCTCGCGGTCGAGGACGCGTGGAGCGACCGGCCGCGGGTCCGCTTCCGCCACGAGGGGCGCGAGGACGCGCTCGACTGCGACTACGTCGTCGGCTGCGACGGGTTCCGGGGCGTGGCCCGTACGGCGGTGCCCGCCGCGCTCTCCCGCGTGTACGAGCGGACGTACCCCTTCGGCTGGCTCGGGATACTCGCCGACGTGGCGCCCTCCCACGACGAACTGGTCTACGCCCGCCACCACCGCGGCTTCGCCCTGCTCAGCATGCGCTCACCGGCCGTCTCCCGGCTCTACCTCCAGGTGCCCGCGGGCACGGAGGCCGGGGACTGGGCCGACGAGGAGATCTGGGACGAGCTGGAGCGGCGCCTGGAGACCGGTGACGGCTGGCGGCTGGAGCGCGGGCCGGTCACCTCCAAGTCCGTCACCCCCATGCGCAGCTACGTCCACGAGCCCATGCGGTACGGACGGCTCTTCCTCGCCGGCGACGCCGCCCACATCGTCCCGCCCACCGGGGCCAAGGGGCTCAACCTCGCCGTCGGCGACGTCGTGACGTTCGCCCGCGCCCTGACAGACCTCGGCGCCACCGGTTCGGCCGAGCGCCTGGACGCCTATTCCGAGACCTGTCTGCGCCGCGTCTGGCAGGCCGAGCGGTTCTCGTACGACATGACGACGCTGCTGCACCGCGCTCCCGGTGCGTCCCCCTTCGAGGACCGCGTCCAGCTCGCCCGGCTGCGCCGGGTGGCCGGTTCGCGGGCGGCGAGGACGGACCTGGCGGAGGCGTACACGGGCTTCCCGCTGGAGTGAGGCGGCCGCGGACCGAGGGGCGGGCGGACGGCTCCGGCCGGGGCCTGTCACGGCTTGGTACCAGTGCTCGCAGGCCAGAGCACACACGCGTACCTTGGCAGGACGAGGGAAAGATCCTCCCCAAGCACTAGGGTCAATCCTTTGCCTACCTATTACCCTTGAGGCCAAGGCCGCGCAGGGTGGCCATGGAGGAGTGAAATGAGGAGCAGCAACCCGGTCTTCTCGCGACGGGGGTTCAGCCGCGACAACGGCTACGCGGGATTCAACGCGGCGCCGCAGGCCGGGGGACCCGCTGTCGGCACGCAGGCGGGCCCGTACGCCCCGCAGGGCGGCAACCCCTACGCGCAGAACCCCTACGCCCAGCAGGGCCAGCAGTACGGCGCCCCGCCGCAGGCCCCGGTCACCACCGGCCGGATGACGATGGACGACGTCGTCATGCGCTCCGCCATGACGCTCGGCACCGTCGCCGTCGGCGCCGTCCTGGCGTGGGCGCTGCTTCCCGTGTCGTCCACCAGCTACGGCCTCGCCATCGGCTCCGCCCTCGTGGCGTTCGTCCTGGCGATGGTGCAGTCCTTCAAGCGCACGGCCTCGCCCGCGCTGATCCTCGGTTACGCCGCTTTCGAGGGCGTCTTCCTCGGGGTCATCAGCGAGATGTACAACTCGCAGTGGAGCGGCGCCCCCTTCCAGGCGGTCCTGGGCACCATGGCGGTGGCCGGCGCGACCCTGCTCGTCTACAAGGCGGGCTGGATCCGCGTGACCGCGCGGTACGCGCGCATCGGCATGGCCATCGCCATCGCCTTCGTGGTCGTCATGGCGGTCAACCTGCTGCTCGTCGCCTTCGGTGTGGCCGGGGACGGCGGACTGCGCAGCATGGGCCCGCTCGGCGCGATCGTCGGCATCCTGGCGATCCTGATCGGCGCGTTCTTCCTGACCCTCGACTTCAAGCAGATCGAGGACGGCATCGCGTACGGCGCGCCGCGTGAGGAAGCCTGGCTGGCCGCGTTCGGCCTGACCATGACCCTCGTGTGGATCTACGTCGAGATGCTGCGGCTGGTCGCCATCTTCAGCAGCAACGACTAGCGACCCGGACGGCGCCGCCGGTGAGACCGGCGGCGGAGGTCCGAAGGGCCCGCGAACCATCGGTTCGCGGGCCCTTCGCCGTTCGCGGATGCCTGTCGGGATGTCGGTGGGACCCTGCTCGTGCCGGTGGTGCGCGCTCAGAGCAGTTTGCGCGCGGCCCTCCTCAGGTCGTACTCGTGGATGATCGCCTTGGCGTGGCCGTACGCGAGGTCGTGCTCGGCGCGGAGCCAGCTGACCTTCTCCTCGAAGCGGAAGAGGGCGGGGCCTTCGTCGACGGTGCGCAGCCAGTCGGAGATCTCACGACCGGTGCAGTGGGGGATGCGGGCGAGCAGGTTGCGGTGGGTCTCCTGAGAGAACACTTGGGACATCGGCGCCTCCGGACGCAAAGGGGATGTAAGCCGGTCCTTCACGCCACGGTGCCTGAGGGTTGGGTTGTTGGCAACAGTCCCGTCGCGGCGCGTAGTCTCGCGGCGTGCTTGATACGACGTCGCTGACCCGAGCCGTGGACCACTTCGCCGACCGGTTGCGGGCCGCCCCGCAGAGCCGGCTGCAGCGGGGGGCGGCTGCCGAGGCACTGGGTCTGGCCAGGGAGTTGGCACTGCGTGCCCAGCGTGTGGAGGACCCGTCCGGAGACCCCAGGGAGATGCCCGAGGCGGGGATGTTCGCCGTCGCCGACCAGATCACGGTCGCGGCGCACGATCTGGGTCTCGTCCTGACGAGCGAGGCGGAACTCGCGGAGGCGGTGGCGCTGGTGGAGGAGGCACAGAAGCGGGCCGGGGTCTGACCTGACGTGACCTTCAGCGACCCGGACCCGGACGTGTACCCGGACCCGGGTCTCGGCCCCGGTCTCGGTGGGGCCGGCGCCCGGGTGCGCCCCCTTTTCCCGGGGCGCACGCGGGAAAGCGGCGGTTACAGCGACGCTATGACGCGGTCCGCCAGGATGTAGACGTTCTCCTCGCCGCACGCGAACGTCAGGGCGTACGCGCCGGAGACGCCCGAGCCGCCCAGCAGGACCGGGGTCTCGCCCGCGCGCAGGGCCGTGGCCAGCCGTTCCGCGGTCTCGCGGTGACCCGGCGTCATGCAGAGTGTCGTCCCGTCCGTGAAGACGTAGACGTCGAGGGTGCCGAGCGGGCCGGGGCGGACGTCCGCCAGCTCGGTACGCGACTCGGCGAGCTCCTCCAGGCAGGCCACCGTGCGTTCGTGGTCGTTCGCGACGGGCGACTGGACCGGTACGAAGTCCGGGTGCGAGGGGTGACGGCGGCGGGCGGCGGCCAGCTCGGGGGAGTCCCCGGCGCTTCCGCCCTGGGTGAAGTCCTTGGGCGAGAACTCCTCGGCGTCCAGATCGGGCTCGGTGACCGTCTCCAGGAACTCCAGACCCGCGAAGTCCGAGGGGCGCGCCGTGAACAGTTCGCTGTCGGTCAGGCCGAGCAGCGAGGGCGCGTCCGAGGCGTCACGTGCCTCCTGGGCGGCCCAGAAGGCGCGGGCCTCGGCGAGCTCCCGCTCCCGCTCCTCGGCGAGCGCCTCGGTCACCGCGGCGCGTATCTCGTCGGTGTCCGCGGCCGAGCGGGCGGCGGGCACGAGACCGCGCGCGGCTGAGGCGCGGTGCTCGGCGAGTTCGCTGCGCAGCTCCACGACCTGCCCGCGCAGACCCAGCAGGGTGCGCAGCACGGCGACGCCCACGGCCGCGGTCGCGGCCGTGGTGAGCAGCAAAGCAATCGGCATGGCGCTCACTGACGTACTCCCGGTTCAAAGTCGACCCCCGACTTCCTACATCAGCTTGAAGGGCGGACTACCGAGCTGTCAGTGCGTAACGTCACGAATAGGACAGGGCTTTGGGCCCCGGGTTTGCCCGCGCAGCCACTCTGACCTGCGAAAATCGCTCTCCAGGGGGAGATAGGTCACATCTTGGGGGGGATTGGATCACAAATCGGCCCGGATTCCCGGTGGCGGCCGGGATCCGGGCCGGTCCGGTCACGCCGGGTGCTGCGGCGGTCACCCGTGCGGGCGGCGCGCGGCCCCGTCGTGGATCGGCCGGGTCAGCTGAGACGCTCGATGACCATCGCCATGCCCTGGCCGCCGCCGACGCACATCGTCTCCAGGCCGAACTGCTTGTCGTGGAACTGGAGGGAGTTGATGAGCGTGCCGGTGATGCGGGCGCCGGTCATGCCGAAGGGGTGGCCGACGGCGATGGCGCCGCCGTTCACGTTCAGCTTGTCCAGCGGGATGTCCAGGTCGCGGTAGGAGGGGATCACCTGGGCGGCGAAGGCCTCGTTGATCTCGAACAGGTCGATGTCGTCGACGGTGAGGCCGGCGCGTCGGAGCGCCTGGCGGCTCGCCTCGACCGGGCCGAGGCCCATGATCTCGGGGGAGAGGCCGGTGACGCCGGTGGACACGATCCGGGCGAGCGGGGTGAGGCCGAGCTCGCGCGCCTTCGTGTCGGACATGATCACGAGGGCGGCGGCGCCGTCGTTGAGGGGGCAGCAGTTTCCCGCGGTGACGAGTCCGTCCGGGCGGAAGACGGGCTTGAGGCCCTGCACGCCCTCCAGGGTCACGCCGGCGCGCGGGCCGTCGTCCTTGGCGACGACCGTGCCGTCGGGGGTCGTGACGGGGGTGATCTCGCGCTCCCAGAAGCCGTTCTTGATGGCTTCCTCGGCGAGGTTCTGGGAGCGGACGCCGAACTCGTCCATGTCCTGGCGGGTGACGCCCTTGATCCGGGCCAGGTTCTCGGCGGTCTGGCCCATCGCGATGTACGGGTCGGGGACCAGGCCGTCCTCGCGCGGGTCGTGCCAGGTGGAGCCGGTGGACCCGGCGGTGGCGGCGGTACGGGCCTGGGCCTCCGCGAAGACCGGGTTGGTCGTGTCCGGAAGGCCGTCCGAGCTGCCCTTGGCGAACCGGGAGACCGTCTCGACACCGGCCGAGATGAACACGTCGCCCTCGCCGGCCTTGATGGCGTGCAGCGCCATGCGGCTGGTCTGGAGGGATGAGGAGCAGTAACGGGTGACCGTGGTGCCGGGCAGATAGTCCATGCCCATCTGCACGGCGACGATCCGGCCGAGGTTGTAGCCCTGCTCGCCGCCGGGGAGGCCGCAGCCGAGCATCAGGTCGTCGATGTCCCGGGGGTCCAGCTCGGGGACCTTGGCCAGGGCGGCCTGGATGATCGTCGCGGTGAGGTCGTCGGGGCGCAGGTCCTTCAGGGAGCCCTTGACGGCGCGGCCGATCGGGGAGCGGGCGGCTGAGACGATCACGGCTTCGGGCATGACGGCTCCATGGGCACTCGGGGTGGACTGGCGGGGCTGCTTGGGAAGTTACCCGTCCGTACCGGTCAGGTCACCGGCCGGGAGGTGTGACTCCGGCCGCACTTTTCTAAGCGCTTGCTTTTTCGGTTGACCCGGGTGACGCCCCCGGACCTGTCCCATCCTCCGCCTGGAGCGCCACCCCCCCGGCCAAGGGGCTGCGCCCCCTGGACCCCCCATCGCCCGAAGGGCTCGTCCTCGAACGCCGGACGGGCTGGAGACGCGGGCCGTCTATGGAAGCGACGGGTGCGGGGCACGCCCTCAAGGGGCGCGGGGAACTGCGCGACCAGCCCCCGCCGACCCGCACCCGAGAAATCCACCGGGGCCGACGCACCCGAGGAACCCGCCGGGGCCGGGGCGGAGCCCCGGTTCAGGGGGACGCTGTCGGCGTGGGTGCCGGGTCCGTCGCGGGGACACGCCGTCGCCGACGGCGTTTGAGGAGGGCCCAGGGCCCCCGCGGCCCCGTCGGCATCGCCGCCGTGACCTCCGTACCGGCCTCGGACGCCGCCTCCGCGGCCGCCCGCGCCACCGGCAGGAACCCCTCGCGGCGCGAGACGTCCGGCCGCTCCTCGTCGGCCGGCCACAGGCCGAGCGCCGCGCACACCGTGGGCAGCACCGCCATCGCCGCCGTCGCGTACCCCTCCGCGGAGGGGTGGTAGTTGTCCGGGCCGAACAGCTCGCGCGGGTTCGCCTCGAACTCGGGGCCCAGCAGATCCCCCAGGGACACCGTCCGCCCGCCCTGTTCGACCGTCCCGATGGTCTGCGCGGCGGCGAGCTGCCGGGAGGCGCGCCGGGCCAGCCACCGCAGCGGCTGCTGGACCTGCTCGACCGTGCCCAGGTCGGGACAGGTGCCGACCACCACCTCGGCACCGGCGGTGCGCAGCCGGCGCACCGCCGCGGACAGGTGCCGGACCGACCGTGTCGGCGGCATCCGGTGGGTGACGTCGTTCGCGCCGATCATGATCACGCAGATGTCCGGCACCCGCGAGGTGTCCGCGAGAGCCAGCGCCACCTGCCGGTCGAGGTCGTCGGACTGGGCACCCGGTAGCGCGACGTTGACGAGTTCGACCGGGCGTTCGGCGACCGCCGCGAGCCCGGAGGCCAGCAGCGCGCCGGGTGTCTGGCGGGGCCGGTGCACCCCCTGCCCCGCCGCGGTGGAGTCACCGAGCATCGCGAGCCTCAGTGGCGGCCCGTCCTGCGCCGCGTACGCGTACCCGTACAGACCGTTCGCGCGGGGTGCCTGCCCGTGCCCGTTGCCCACGTGGCGCTTCGCCAGCTGCACCTCGGCCAGTACGACGCCGATCGCCGCGGCGCCCACCAGACCGATGCCACCGCCGCCGTACGCCGCGCCGGCCGCGATCCGCCGCGCCACCCTCGCCCTCGACAAGCTCGTCATGCGTCGCCGCCACCTCCTCGTAGCCGTACAACCACTGCTTGCCCCGCGGAACGGGTCGGCCAATCTCAACGACACGTGAACGCCCACGTGGGGCCTTAGGCTGACGGGACCATCCCTTAGAACGCAGCTCCGGAGACAACGGTGCAATTCCACGACTCGATGATCAGTCTCGTCGGCAACACCCCGCTGGTGAGGCTCAACAACGTGACCGCGGGTATCCAGGCGACCGTCCTGGCGAAGGTTGAGTACTTCAACCCGGGCGGGTCCGTGAAGGACCGCATCGCCCTGCGCATGATCGAGGCCGCGGAGGAGAGCGGCGCCCTCAAGCCCGGCGGCACGATCGTGGAGCCGACCAGCGGAAACACCGGGGTCGGACTGGCGATCGTGGCCCAGCAGAAGGGCTACAAGTGCATTTTCGTCTGCCCGGACAAGGTCTCCACCGACAAGATCAACGTGCTGCGGGCGTACGGCGCCGAGGTCGTCGTCTGCCCGACCGCCGTCGACCCGGAGCACCCGGACTCGTACTACAACGTGTCCGACCGGCTCGTCCGTGAGACGCCCGGCGCGTGGAAGCCGGACCAGTACTCCAACCCGCACAACCCGCTCTCGCACTATCACTCCACCGGCCCCGAGCTGTGGGAGCAGACGGACGGGCGGATCACCCATTTCGTCACCGGCGTCGGGACCGGCGGCACGATCTCCGGCACCGGGCGGTACCTGAAGGACGCGAGCGACGGCCGGGTGCAGGTCGTGGGCGCCGACCCCGAGGGGTCCGTGTACTCCGGCGGGTCCGGACGGCCGTACCTCGTCGAGGGCGTCGGTGAGGACTTCTGGCCCACGGCGTACGACCGGACGGTCGCGGACGAGATCGTCGCCGTGTCCGACAAGGACTCCTTCCAGATGACGCGGCGGCTCGCGAAGGAGGAGGGACTGCTCGTGGGCGGGTCCTGCGGCATGGCCGTGGTGGCCGCGCTGCGGGTGGCCGAGCGGCTCGGCCCCGACGACGTCGTGGTCGTCCTGCTGCCCGACAGCGGGCGCGGCTACCTCAGCAAGATCTTCAACGACGAGTGGATGGCGGACTACGGGTTCCTGGAGGACACGGGCCCGAGCGCGCGGGTCTGCGACGTCCTGAGCGACAAGGCCGGCGGCTCCATCCCCTCACTCGTGCACATGCACCCGGACGAGACGGTCGGCGAGGCCATCGAGGTGCTGCGCGAGTACGGCGTCTCCCAGATGCCCATCGTCAAGCCCGGCGCCGGTCACCCGGACGTGATGGCCGCCGAGGTCGTCGGGTCCGTGGTCGAACGCGAGCTGCTCGACGCCCTGTTCACCCAGCGGGCCTCGCTCCAGGACCCGCTGGAGAAGCACATGTCGGCGCCGCTGCCGCAGGTCGGCTCCGGTGAGCCGGTCGGCGACCTGATGTCCGTGCTCGGCACCGCCGACGCGGCCATCGTGCTGGTCGAGGGCAAGCCCACCGGCGTGGTCAGCCGCCAGGACCTGCTGTCCTTCCTCGCCAAGGGCGGCGCCCGGCAGTAGGGCCGCGGGAGGCGCGGCGCGGCCGCAGGCCGCCGGCGGGAGCGGCCGGCGGGAGCCTCCGCGGGCAGCCGTCGGCCGGAGCGGCCGGGGAAGCGTGCGGCCGGTGCCGGGAAGGGTGCCGGTCGGAGCGCTTTCCGCAGGTGGCCGGGTGGTAAGCGCCGGTAGCTCCGCTCCTGGGGTGGAACTTCCGGTCTGTCGGTGAGGAACTTCGCGGAAGTGGTACGAGCGTGTCACGTCCGCGCAGCACCCGCTTAACACGCGTCCGGCACATTGGTGGGTGTCGGCAGGGCGGGAGCGGCTCCCCGCCCCGGCCGGCACCGAAACGGCGCCAAGGACTACCGGAGCGGCTCCCGGACCTCCATGGACGCCAAGGACGCGTAGGCCTGGCCTGACCCGGCCCGCGTCCCTCGCGGGGACCGCCGTCGTCCCGCCCCCCGGCAACGGGGGTGCGGCGGTCCCCGCGCAACACGTGGGAAGGGCCCGGCACCCCAGGGTGCCGGGCCCTTCCGTGCTGTTCGCGGCCCTGCTCTGCGCGCCGTGCCGTTTCCGTGCCTCTCCGTCCCGTCCCCCGCCGGCCGTGTCCCCCGTCCGGGCGGTCCGGCGCCCGGTCAGTCCTCCCAGTCCGACTTCTCCCGGTGGCGGCGCCCGAAGAGGCCCGGGGACACCCGCGCGGCCTGCACCGCGTTCACACCCACGATGCCGACCCAGGCGACGAGCAGTCCGGGCAGGTGCGCGACCCCGCCGCCGATGGCGGACAGCGGGACCGCCAGGACCAGCGAGACGATGCCGAAGCCGAAGCGTTCGCCCCACGAATCGGTCCCCTGCGGCGAGCGCGCGCCACGCGCCACCACCATCTGCTGCTCGGCGAGCTGGCGCCGCACCCTGCGGTCGACCGCCCCGTCGAGTCGCTGCTCGACCTTCTCCAGGAAGGAGTCGACGAGCGCGGATTCGTACTCGTCGCCCAGCTCCCTGCGCGCGTGCAGAGTGGCGTCGAGTTCCTTCTTGAGTTCGGCGTCGCCGCCCGCTTCCCTACCGGTCATGGTGTCCACGGTAGGGAGCGGGAACCGCCGTGGCACTGGGGTTAGCCCCCCTCTTGGGGCGGGGCCGCACCCCCGTAATACCGGCGCCGGGCGGTTCGGGCGGTACGGCGCTCACGCGGCGGGAAGGTCCAGCGGCCGCAGTTCGTCCGCGTACGAGACGGAGATCCGGCGCATCAGGCCGTCCTCGGTGATGTCGTACTGGCCCAGCCGCCACAGCGGCGGCGAGTAGGCGTGCAGCGAGACCGCGTCGTCGGTGGCGCCGGTGAGGCGGTGGATGTGCTCGGGGCCGAAGCAGAAGGACTCGCCGGCGCCGACGGTGACCGACAGATGGCTGCCGCCTATCCGCGGGTTGGTCTCGTTCAGCGCGCCCTGGACGACGGCGACGGCGCCGGAGGAGATGTCGTGGTCGTGCCAGCCCGTGTCGTTCTGCCGGGTCCAGCACAGCAGCCAGACGTCCACGTACTCGTCGCGGTACAGCGAGGCGTAGTGCCGCTCGTCGTCGGAGAACGCGACCTGTTCGCGCCAGCGGTCGGGGCGGGCGGCGAGGTCGTCGACGAGGGCCTGGAGTTCGCGCTTGTCGAGCGTGCGGTCCGGCAGGGCCTGGTACGTCATCGGGTGGCTCCCTTCAGCATGCGGTCGGGGTTGGCGGTGCGCAGGGCGTGGACGGCGGCGTCCGCGCCGAGGTCGGGGACGACGGGGGTCGCGTAGGGGCGGTCGCTGCCGCTGACGACCACGTCGACGCCCACGGCGCGGACGAGCGCGTCCACGGCGCGGGTTCCGTAGGAGGAGGTCTCGTAGAACACGTCGAAGTCGATCTCGCCCCGCCCGCCGCCGCGGGCCGCGAGCCGCTCGCCGTGCAGCGGGGCCAGTCCGGCGAGGGCCGCGAAGCAGACGCGCAGCCGGGGGTGGCGGGCGCGGCCGGAGGCGCGGAAGGCGAACCAGGACGCGTGCAGCTGGTGGAGGTAGGGCACCAGCGCCGGCCACCAGGGCGGGGCGTGCGGGGTCGGTGGCGCGGCGCCCGGATGTACGAACAGGGGTCTGTCCGCGCGGGTGAGGACGTCGAGGAGCGGCGCGTTGCGCTCCCAGCCGGCCGCGTCGAGCAGGGCGGTGGCGGGGAGCTGGAGGCCCACGCAGCCGCGGCGCAGCTCCCGTTCGACCGCCTCTGGGTCCGGTGCGGACAGACAGGGGGAGGCCCAGACGCGGAAGGGCGCGGGGAGTGCGAGCGCGCCGTCGTGGAAGGCGGCGAGCAGGGGCGTGGCCTCGGCCGGCGGCAGGAACTCGATGCCGAGGGGGCTGGACAGCGAGACCAGGGCCAGGTCGAGGCCGTCGGCGCGGGCGAGCGCGGCCCGGGCGGCGGGGTCGTGGTCGGCGGGGTCGACCTCGTACGGCGGCTCGCCCGTCAGATGCAGGGTCCAGCCGTCGAGGCGCGGGGGCGCGGTGCGGGCGCGCAGCAGCTCGATGAACGCGGGTGGCCAGAGGTGCTGGTGGACGTCGGTGGGCACGCGGCGGTCCTTGGAGGAGTCCTCCGGAAGGGAGGGGAGAAGGGGTGGACGGGGCGGGTTCTCGTCAGGTTAACCGCTTCACTTATGCGTTTAACTTAAACGGTTAACAAGGTGTCGTGTCAAGCATGCGCCCCTCCCGTGGACGCCTCCCGGTAGGCTGCCGGGCATGGCCAGGCCCAATAAGCGCACCACCCTCCGGGAGGTGGCCGAGGCCACGGGCCTCTCCACCGCCGCCGTCTCGTACGCCCTGCGCGGCAAGCACGTCTCGAAGGAGACCGAGGAGCGGGTGCGCAAGGCCGCGGCCGAACTCGGTTACGAGGCGGATCCCATCGCCCGCGCGCTGGCCAGCGGCCGCACCAGCATGGTCGGCGTCCTCGCGGGGGACCTCCAGGACCTGTGGCAGCAGCAGTTGATGGCGGCGATCGGCCGGGAACTGCTGGCCGGCGACCGGTACGCGCTGATCCTGGACGCGGGCGGCGATCCCGCGCGGGAGCTGGTCCTCGCCAAGCAGTTGCGCGACCAGCGGGTGGACGCGCTGCTGGTGTCGCCGGTGGATCCCTCGGCGGAGGGGTGGGCGGCGATCGCCGACGCCCTGCCGGTGGTGGCCGTCGGGGACTCGCTCAGCGCGGCCCGTACGGCGGGGCAGGTCATCTTCGACAACCGGGCCGGCATCGACGCGGTGCTCGAGTATCTGCACGGCCTCGGGCACCGCCGGGTGACGGTGCTGACCCCGACCCGGCCGAGCACGCCGGACCGGCCCGCCGACGTGTATGTGGGCGAGGCCGCCGAGCGGCTCGGACTGCGAACCGAACTGGTGCCGTGTCCGCAGGAGTTGGGGGAGGCGACGGTGGTGGCGCGGCGGCTGCTGGACGGGCCCCGGCCCGCGACCGCGGTGTTCTGCTTCTCGGACTCGCTGGCCTACGGGGTGTACGCGGCGGCGGCGGAGGCGTCGCTCGTGGTCGGGCGCGACGTGTCCGTCGTCGGGTTCGACGACCATCCCGTCTCGCGGGTGCTGGCTCCGCCGCTGACCACGGTGGACTGGGGGCTGCCGGAGATCGCCGCGGAGGCCGCGCGGTTGACGGTCGCGGCGATCGAGGGGAAGCGGGTGCGGAGGAAGAGGATTCTGTGTGCGCCTCGGATGAGTGAACGGGGGTCGGCGGTACGGGTGTAGTCCCCCGGGGTGTTCGCGCCCCCGCCGCCCTTACCCGTCCCATCCCCGGGGGCTCCGCCCCCGGACCCCCCCGCCAGGGGCGCTGCGCCCCCTGGACCCCCGCCCGAGCCCTTCGGGCGAGGGCAAGGCCGGTCACGTCAGGTTCTTGGATTTCAGCCACGCGTCCGCGACCTCGTCCGGGTCCTTCCTCTCCTTGTCCACCAGGCGGTTGAGCCCGGTCAGCTCCTCGGCGGTGAGCACGTTGCCGAGGGAGGCCAGTGCCTTGCGCACCTTCGCGTCGGCCTTGCGGGAGGCGATGAGCGGGACGATGTGCTGGGAGGGGATGAGGTTCAGCGGGTCGGTGAGGACGACCCAGCCGTTCTCGATGACGTCCACGTCCGTGGTGAAGACGTTGGCGACGTCGATGTCCCCCTTCTTCAGGGCGCCCTTGACCAACGGCCCCGAGGAGTCGAGGGACTTGAACTCCTTGAACTCCACGCCGTACCGGTCCTTGAGGCCCACCGCGCCGACGACCCGCTTCTTCATCTCGGCCGCGGCGCCCAGGACCAGCTTCCCGTTGGCCCTGCGCAGGTCGGCGAGGCTCTTCAGACCGTACTTGTCGGCCGTCTCCCGGGTGACGGCGAAGCTGTCGCGGTCCTCGGCCGCCGCGTACGGCAGGACTTCCAGACCGGCGGGCAGCACGGTCGTCAGGGTGTTCTGCATGGCGCCGGCCTCGGTGTCCGTGGCCTTCTGGTCCAGGTAGAGGAGCAGGCTGCCCTGGTACTCGGGGAGCAGGTCGATGTCGCCGCCCTCCAGCGCGGGCACGACGATCTCGCGCGAGCCGAGGTTGGGGCGGACCTTCGTCCTGATGCCCCCGGCCGACAGCACGCCCGCGTACAGGTAGCCGAGGATCTGGTTCTCGGTGAAGTTGGCGGTGCCGATGGTCAGGCCGCCGGCGCTGGATCCGGAGCCGCCGCCGCTGCCGCCGCCCGAGTCGTCGAGGGAGGTGATGCCGCCGCCGCAGGCGGCCAGGGCGGGGACGGAGGCCGCGGCGAAGAGGCCTCCGAGCAGAGTCCTACGGTTCATGGTTCTTCGGCTCCTCAGTGGGCGGCGGCGGTACGGAGATGACGGAAGAGGTAGCGCTGGAGTCCGGCCAGCGCGAGATCGAGGACGACCGCGACGACCGCCACCAGGACGGCGCCGCCGAGGACCTGGACGAGGTCGCGCTGCGCCAGGCCGTCGAAGACGTACCGGCCCAGGCCGCCGAAGCTGACGTACGCGGCGATGGTGGCGGTGGACACCACCTGGATGAGGGAGAGGCGCAGGCCCGTCATGATCAGGGGGAGGGCGAGCGGGATCTCCACCTGGAAGAGGACCTGGTGGCCGCGCATGCCCTGGCCGCGGGCCGCGTCCTTGACCTCCGGGTCGACGGCGGTCATGCCCGCGTAGGTGTTGGTGACGATGGCCGGGACCGCGAGGACGACCAGGGCGACGTACACCGACCACAGCGACAGGCCGCTGATCAGGAAGACCAGGACGACCAGGCCCACGGTGGGCAGCGCGCGGCCGAAGGAGGACAGGTTGATGGCGAGGAACGCGCCCCGGCCGGTGTGACCGATCAGCAGGCCGACCGGCAGTGCGATCGCGGCCGCGATGAGCGTCGCGAACAGCGAGTACTCCAGGTGTTCGGCGATCCGGTGCGCGATGCCGTCGGAGCCGGCCCACTGGTCGCCGCTGACCAGCCACTTGGCGAGGTTCTCGAAGAGTTCGTACATGTCAGGCTCGCCGCCTCGTCCAGGGGGTGAGTACGTACTGGACCGCGACCAGCAGCGCGTCCGCGACCAGGGCCAGCAGCAGGGTCAGTACGACGCCGACGATCACCGGCGTCGGGAAGTTGCGCTGGAATCCGTCGGTGAAGAGCTGGCCGAGTCCGCCGTCGCCGATGTACGTGGCGACGGAGACGAGGGAGATCGACATCACCGTCGCGATGCGGACCCCCGCCATGATCACCGGCAGGGCGAGCGGGAGCTCGACGGTGAGGAGGGTGCGCAGCGGGCGGGTGCCCATGGCCTTCGCGGCCTCCTTCGTCTTCACGGGGACCGAGTCGAGACCCTCGACGGTGTTCCGCAGCAGGACGACGAGGGAGTAGATCGTCAGGCCGATCACCGTGGTGGTGCGGGTCAGACCGCTCACCGGGAGGAGGAGGACGAAGATCGCGATCGAGGGGATCGTGAAGAGGACGTTCGAGAGGCCGAGGAGCGCCCCGCGGAGGGCGCGCACCCGGTGGGCCAGGACCGCCAGCGGGAGGGAGATCACCAGGCCGAGGAGGACCGCGGAGAGCGCGGCCTGCAGATGGGAGAGGGTGAGGGAGGTCAGGTCGTCGGTGTGGTCGCCCAGCCAGGACCAGTCGATGGTCATATGGCGACGCCCGCGGTGCCGTGGGCCCTGGCGGCGTGCTCGTGGATGTCGTCCCGGGAGGTGACGCCGGTCAGCGCGCCCTGCGCGTCGACACGTGCCACCAGGCCGGCCGGCGAGGCGATCGACTCGTTCAGGGCGGCGAGCAGGGAGTCGCCGTCGCGCAGCGGCCGTACGGGGAAGGTGGTGTCGCCGGAGGCGGAGCGCCAGCTCAGCGGGTGGCGGTCCGCGTCGAGGGCGAGGGTCCAGGCGCCGCCCTCGGGGGCCGGGCCCTGTGGCACGTCGGCGAGGTTCGCCAGCGAGAGGAGCTTCAGACCGCGCTCGGCGCCCAGGAAGTCGGCGACGAAGTCGTCCGCCGGGCGGGCGAGCAGTTCGGCGGGGCTCGCGCACTGCACCAGATGTCCGCCGGTCCGGAAGATCGCGATCTGGTCGCCGAGCCGGACGGCCTCGTCGACGTCGTGCGTGACGAAGACGATGGTCTTGTTCAACTCCTTCTGCAGCCGCAGCAGTTCGTCCTGTAGCTGGGTGCGCACCACCGGGTCGACCGCGCCGAAGGGTTCGTCCATGAGCAGGACGGGCGGGTCGGCGGCGAGTGCGCGGGCCACGCCGACGCGCTGCTGCTGGCCGCCGGAGAGCTGGTGCGGGTAGCGCTTGCCGGCGTCGGCGGCCAGACCGACCGTCTCCAGGAGCTCGGCCGCCCGGGCGCGGGCCTTCCGGCGGCCCCAGCCCAGCAGCAGCGGCACGGTCGCGATGTTGTCGAGCACCGTGCGGTGCGGGAAGAGGCCGGACTGCTGGATGACGTAGCCGATGGAGCGGCGCAGTTCGGCGGCGTCCCGTTCCAGGACGTCCTTGCCCCCGACGCGGATGGTGCCGGAGGTGGGATCGACCATCCGGTTGATCATCCTCAGGGTGGTGGTCTTACCGCAACCGGAGGATCCGACGAGGACGGTCACGCCGCCTTCCGGCATTTCCAGAGAGAGGTCGTGGACTGCGGTGGTGCCGTTGGGGAAGCGCTTGTGGACCGTGTCGAACTGGATCATGAGGTGTCCCTTGCCCGGTCTGCATATCGTCATGCAGAGTTCTCTGTATCTGAATAGGTTGTCAACGGTCCGGCGTTAATCGCTGGTTACTTGTGGCCGCCAGGCAAGATTCAATGTCGGGATTGAGGGGAGTTCGGGCTCTATGTCGTCTCGGAATGTGGACACGTTCGGCGTCGTGGACGCACCGGTCACGGCCGGGCTCGTGGTCCTGGACGGGTGCGGCACCGGCGTCGCGGACATCGTCCGGCTCGCCGACGGCACCGCCCGCCCGGTCCCCGGCACCGAGGCGATGAAGCGCGTCGAAGCGTCCTGGGACGCCGCCCGGCAGATCGCGGCGACCGGCAGGGTCTACGGCCGCTCCACCGGCGTCGGCGCCAACCGGAACGAGGACGTGCCGACCGAGGCCGCCGCCGAGCACGGCCTGCGGCTGCTGCGCAGCCACGCCGGGGCGATCGGCGAGGAGCTCCCCGCCCGGCAGGTACGGGCCATGCTCGCCGTCCGCGCCAACCAGTTGCTGGCGGGCGGGGCGGGGCTGCGGCCCACCGTCGTCACCGCGCTGTGCGAGGCGCTGGAGACCGGGGCGTACCCCGTCGTGAACGAGTTCGGATCGGTCGGCACCGGAGACATCGCGGCGCTGGCCCAGCTCGGACTGGCCCTCGTGGGCGAGCACCGGTGGAGGGGAACCGACGCCCCGAAGCCGCAGCCCCTCGACAACAACGACGCCCTCGCGCTGATCAGCAGCAACGCGCTCACCCTCGGCCAGTCCGCCCTCGCCCTGCACGAGCTGCGCGGACTGATCGCGGCCACCCAGGTCGTCGCAGCGCTGTCACTGGTGGCCGTGGACGGTTCGTACGAGGCGTACGCCGCCCCCGTGCACGCCGCGCGACCGCACCGGGGCTCCGGCGAGGTCGCCCGGCGGATGCGGGAACTGATCGGCGCCGCCGACCGGCCCACCCCGCCGCTCGGACGCATCCAGGACCCGTACGGCTTCCGGTGCCTCCCGCAGATCCACGGGCCCGCGCACGACGCCGCGGACGCGCTCGACGAGGTCCTCGGGGTCGAGATCAACGCGGCCGCCGAGAACCCCCTGATCTCCGCCGAGGACATGGCCGCCTATCACCACGGCGGCTTCTACCAGGCCCAACTCGCGCTCGCCCTGGACCACTTCAGGCTGGCCGTCACCCAGGTGGCCCGCCTGTCCACCTCACGGCTCTCCACCCTCAACGAACCCGCCTACACCCGGCTGCGCCCCTTCCTCGCCGACCCCGAACCCGCGTCCTCCGGTGTGATGATCCTGGAGTACGCCGCCGGTGCGGCCCTCGGTGACCTGCGGGCCTTCTCCGCACCCGCCTCGCTCGGGCACGCTGTACTCTCCCGGGGCGTCGAGGAACAGGCGAGTTTCGCCTCGCTCGCCGCACGGCAGACACTGCGGGCGTGCGGTGCCTACCGTCTCGTCGTCGGCTGTGAACTGGTCGCCGCCGTAAGGGCGCTGCGCCAGCGCGACCTGCGGCCCGACCCGGAGCTGCCGGTCGGACGGGCGCTGGAACTGGCCGAGTCGGTGCTCGGGCCCGACCAGGCCGACCGGCCGCTCACCGACGACGTGACGGCGGCCGCCGCGCTGCTCGACCGGTTCACGGACATCTGGAGGGGGAGCGGATCATGAGCGTGGACAGGGACACGAGTGTGACGGACAGCCCGGCCGGGCGCCTTCAGGCGCTCTTCGAGGGGCACCGGCTGACACCGACCCAACGGCGCATCGCGCACAGCATGGTGCGGCGCGCGGCCGACGTGCCCTTCCTGTCGAGCGTCGAACTCGCCGAACTCGCGGGCGTCAGCCAGCCGTCGGTGACGCGCTTCGCGGTCGCGCTCGGCTTCGACGGCTACCCGGCACTGCGCCGGCACCTGCGGGAGGTCGCCCCCGCCGAACGGTCGGCCGCCCCGGGCTCGTACAACGAGTACCAGCAGGCCGTCGAGGCGGAGATCGAGAACCTGAAGCACCTCGCCGCGGTGCTCGCCGACCCGCGTCCGGTGCAGCGGGCGGGGCGGCTGCTGGCGGCCTCCCGCCCGCTCCAGGTGCTCGGGCTGCGGGCCGCGGCATCCCAGGCGTACGGCTTCGCGTACTTCGCCGCCAAGGTCCACCCCGACGTGCGGCTGCTGCACGAGGGCGGCACCATGCTGCACGACCGCGTCGACGCGGCCGTGCGCGCCGGGGCGACCGCCCTGCTCTGTTTCGCGCTGCCCCGCCACCCGCGCGAGGTCGTGGACTCCCTCGGCTACGCGAAGGAGGCGGGTCTGACGGTCGTCACGGTCGCGGACTCCGCCTTCGCGCCGGTGGCCAAGGTGTCGGACCTGCTGCTGCCCGCCGCCGTCGGCACCGGTCTCGCCTTCGACACGGCCTGTGCCCCCATGCTGCTCGGGCGGGTCCTGCTGGAGGCGATGTGCGACGACCTGCCGGACGCCCAGGCGCGGCTGGAGGAGTTCGACACCCGGGCTTCGGCCCGGGGGCTGTTCGTCGAGTAGCCGTCGAACGGGTCCCGTGGTCGCGCCGGGGCGGCCGTCGCGCCGGGCCCGCCTCCCGGGAGCGGTCCGTCTGCGGACGCGTCCGCGCGTCTCCGACGGAGGGCGATTGCGCCGGGCGGTGCGGGGGTTCGGGGTGCGCGGCCCCCCCCCGGGGGCCGAAGGCGGGCGGCCGCGCTTCTCAGACTCGTCTCACCTTCGCTCGCTAGCGTGCCCGCGCGAAGACGCGGACGGCGGACGAAAGGGAGGCGGAAGGTGGCGCACGGAGGGCAGGGACTGGCTCGGGTGGCCGTCGTCGTGAGGGCCGGGGCGGCGCCGCTGTGGTGGTGCGGAGTGTTCGCGGCCGGCATCGGTGTGCTGGTGCCGGGCCTGACCGGGCGTCGTATCGGCGTCCTGGCCGGCGCCGCGCTGTTCGTCCTGGCCGCCGCCGCTGCCGCCCGCGCCCGCAGGAAGCGGTATGCCGCGCTGGTCCGCTCCGCGGCCCGGGCGGGCAAGCACGACGTGCTGCAGGACCGGGCCGTGACGATACGCAACTGGCGGCGCGGCCACCGCTGGTGGCTGCTGCTCGCCTTCGTGGCCGCGCTGGGCAGCTCCTTCGCCGTGCCCGCCGCCGGCGGCATGCTGGTGGCCGGCGTGGGAGTGGGACTGCGGCTGAAGGCCGGCTGGCTCGGGCGCCGCGAACAGGCCGAGGAGGCGCTGATCTGGGTACGGGTCGACTGGCTCGGCCGGGGCTCCGGCGCCCCCGCGGGCAAGTCGGTCAAGGCCTGCCGGGCCACCGGAGTGGCGGCCGGCGACGCCGCGCCCGGAGGAACGCGACGTCGCTGACCGGTGACCGGCCCGGCCGGTTACACCTCGAGGTCCGCCTCGATCCTCTTCAGCTGGTGCCTGGCCATCGCCAGGTTGGCCCGCTTCGCGTCGAGCACCAGGTAGAGGAACAGCCCGTTGCCGCCACGTCCCTTCATCAGCCGGATCAGGTGGTACTGGTCGGAGAGCGTGATCAGGATGTCCTCGATCTCGCCCTTCAGGCCGAGGTGCTCCATGGTGCGCAGCTTGGCGCGGACGACGTCGGTGTTGCCCGCCGCCGCGACGGTGAGGTCGAAGCCCTTGCTGCCGCCGATCGTGCCCAGCGCCATGCCGCTGGTGTAGTCGACGAGAGCCGCTCCGGTCGCGCCCTCGATGGACGCCAGCGCCTCTTTCAGTGCGGTTTCGGTGTTCGTCATGGTGTGGTTCTCCCTCTCAGCTTTCCGATGTGCGTGGGGTGTTGGGTGTAGGAGCGGTCGGTGTACGGGGCGCGGCGCGCGTCGGACGCGGGCGGGTGGGGAGCGGAGCGGTCCGCGTGGGGGCCCTCGCCGGGTGGACCGGCTCGCCGCGCGCCGTCGCGGCCTCCACGAGTTCGCCGATCCGGGAGCCGGAGCGCCGGCCCTCCAGATGCAGCCGGCCGACGTTGACCCGGTCCTGGGCCAGCAGGGTCAGGACGGCGGAGCTGCCCGCCGCGTACGTCGCCACATAGCCCTGGACGCCGCGCACCAGCAGTTCGCGGAAGTCGCCCTGCCCGGTGGCGTCCGCCATCCGCATGGCGACCCCCAGCGCGGCCGCGGTGAGCGCGGCCACACCCTCGGGTTCCACTCCGGGTGTGTCGTGGGCGAGCACGAGACCGTCGACGCTGGCCGCCAGAGCACCGGTCAGTTGGGGCACGCGGGCCCTCAACCGGTGCAGTTCGTCGAGGACTTCGGGTTCCGCCGCCATCAGCAGTCTCCTCTCGGCACGCTGTCGCAGCGCGCGGATCACAGGGCCTCCCGTCGTTCCGGGGTCACAGCGCCTCCAGCGCGTCTCGCAGCCGGCGCAGCAGGGCGACGTCGGGATCGGCGGAGGACTGGGTGAGCACAGTGGGCACCGGGGCCCGTTCCGGCGGGGTCGCCGCCGTCACGACCCCGGCGGCGGCCAGCCGGCGGACGTCGACCAGGGTGTGGAAGGCCGGCCGTCCCAGGGCGAGCGAGATGTCCGAGGCCGTGCGCAGACCGTCCACCCGGCCGAGGACGGCCCACTGCCGGAGCGGGACCGACGGCTCGCAGGAGCGCCGGGAGCGCACCAGCGGGGCGGTGTCCGTCGCGGCCTCGGGCCAGACGCGGTGCAGCAGCTCACGCCGGCGCACCGTCTCGCGTTCCAGGGCGGCCACCGGTACGGGACGTACCGGACCGAGCCAGTGCGCGGCCCCGTACCGGAACCGGGCCGGGGTGCTGCTCGGCCCCAGCACGAAGTAGGCCGCGTCGTACAGCGCCCCGAGGTGGCACAGTTCGAGCGCGCCCTCGGCGATCCGGCCGCGTTCCACCAGGAACCGGCCGACCCGGCGTCGCGCGCCGGCCTCGGCGACCGCCTCCCGCCAGGCCTCCGCCGCCACCACTCCGCGTGCGGTGAGCAGCACGTCGAGCGAGGGCGTGGCGGGGCTCTCGGCGTGCACGACGTCTCCGTCGCAGAGGTAGAGCACCCCGCGCTCGCGCACCAGCACGCCGGTGGCGCGCTCGGCGGCCAGGCGACTGAGCATCGGCGAGACGCCGTTGACGGAGCCCGTCTCCTTGTCGCGCACCGGAAGGTCGAGCGGAGGCGGCGTTCTGACCGTGGTCATCCCAGCACCAGCCGTCCCGCCATCTCGCCCAGCCTGATCCTGGCCAGGGCCAGATTGCCGTCCGTCCGGTCCAGCCAGAGGTGCAGGAAGACGCTGCTGTCGAAGGTGGTCCTGACGAACCGCAGCAGGTGGTAGCTGTCGCGGTTGCTGACGATCAGGTCCTCGACCGGTGTCTCCTGCTCGGACCAGTCGGAACCGTCGGCCGGGGCGAACGCCTTGTGCTCGGCTGCGAGCCGCGCGAGCTCGGCGGCCTCGGCCGCGGTCGTCTCGTGGTCACCGCCCGGCGCGTCCCCGACCGTGCCCAGGGCCAGCCCGCTGGTCCAGTCGACCACCGCCGCACCCCGGGCACCGGGCAGTCGCATGGCTTCCAGTAGGCACTCGTCGATTCCGGGCACCGTTTATCCCCTCCCGCCAAAGGGTTCGGCCGAGTGACGACGAAGTTACGCAACGTGTGCGTGGCGAGTGATGGAAATGGCATTTTCCTGTGGAACATGCCCGGTGGTGACTAAGCTCGGTCGACTGACCACATTTTCCGGTGGAGCGGGGGTCGTTCGAAACGCCCGCCGGGGGGCGCCCGCGAGCCCGCCAGGGCGTGCGGCCGGCCCCCGCGCGCTGTTCGCCGCCCGGCGGCCGGGGCTACAGCCCGGAGAGCGCGTGCGGGTGCGCCCCGCCCGACTCCGCGACGATCTCGGCGAGGGTCTGCGGTTCCCGTACGACCGCGAAGCGCACCGCCCGGTTCCGGGGTCCGTCGGTGTCCCGGTCGCCGTCCCGGTCGCCTTCCCCGGCCGGCGCGTAGCCGTGGATGCCGGGGCGGGCCAGGGAGTTGTACGCGTAGTGGTGCGCGAAGTAGTACGCGCCCGTGTCCAGCGCGGCCGCGTAGTCACCCTGTTCGAGCAGGGGCAGCGCGAGTCCCTCGGCGAGCAGGTCGCCCGCGAAGCAGGCCGGGCCCGCGACGTCCTGGACCACGGCGGGTCCCCGCTTGGGCCGCCCCTGCGCGTCGTACGCGGCGATGCGCAGCGGCCAGGAGGCGGGCGCGTACACGGTGCGGGCGGCGATCTGGACCCCGGCGTGGGTGATCGCGACGGGGCGGCCGCCGGCGGACTTCGCGTACTCGACCCGCGCGACGACGGTGCCGTGCTTGGCCAGCAGAGACCGCCCGAACTCGGTGACCAGCCCGTACCGCCCGTCGAAGAGCCCCGGCACCGCCTCGGCGAGCAGGCGCGCGTACTGCGCGTAGGTCGGGGCCGTGGCGTCGGAGGCGAAGTTCACCGGCAGTCCGCCGCCGATGTCGAGGGTGTCGACCTGACGGCGTCCGACGTGCCGGTTGATCTCCTCGGCGAGCGCGTACGTCCGGGCGACGCCCTCCGCCATCAGTGAGAGCGGGATGCCCTGCGAGCCGGTGTGCGCGTGCAGCCGGGTCAGCCAGGGCCGGTCGGCGTACGCCCGCAGGATCCACTCCCGGGCGCCGTCGTCGCACAGGGCGACGCCGAACTTCGAGGTCGCCGTCGCGGTCGAGAGGGCCTCGATGGACCCCCCGCCGACCTGCGGGTTCACCCGGATTCCGAGAGGGGAGGCGGGGGTGGCGGTCCCGACCAGGGCGTCGAGGCGCGCCAGCTCCTGGGGGTTGTCCGCGTTGACGGCGATGCCCAGAGCCAGCGCCTCGCGCAGTTCGGCGGTCGTCTTGGCCGGGGAGTCGAGCACGGTGCGGGACAGCGGTACTCCGGCCGCGCGGGCGAGGGCCAGCTCTCCGGGGCTGGCCACCTCGGCGCCGATGCCGTGCTCGTGCAGCAGCCGCAGGACGGGCACGAGCGGGGTCGCCTTCACCGCGAAGGCGTGCAGGACCGGCGTGCCGGGGGCCGTCACGGCGTCGAAGGCCGCCCGCAGTGCCGTCGCCGAGGCCCTGATGCCGTGGACGTCGAGCAGCGCGATGATGGGGGATCCGGGTCCCAGCAGCCCCTGTTCGACGGCGGCCCGGACCGCTTCGTCGCGCCGCGCCACCCGGTCGGAGTCCGGCCCGCGCCCGCCGTCCCCCGCCGGGGGTCCGCCGCCGCCCGGGACCACGGCGGTGCCTGCGCCCGTCCCGTCGCCGCCCGGGGACACGGCCGTGTCCCGCCCCGTCCCGTCGCCCGGCCGATTCCCCGACGTGTCCCTGTCCGAACCCATACGTACCAGCCAAACATCCGCGGCGCGCCCGCGCTGGGCCACGCGTCTATTGACTAGCTCTATTCAAGAAGACAGGATGTGAATATCTGCTGCAACGGTTCGCTGCAGCATCAGCCGGAACAGTTCCGCACAGGAGGCAGACCATGTCAGGACCCCGCCCCGTCCGAGCGCCGCGCGGTACGGAACTGAGTGCCCTGGGATGGCAGCAGGAAGCCGCGCTGCGGATGCTGCAGAACAACCTCGACCCCGAGGTCGCCGAGCACCCCGACAAGCTCGTCGTCTACGGCGGCACCGGCAAGGCCGCCCGCGACTGGCGCTCCTTCGACGCCATGGTGCGCACCCTGCGGACCCTGAAGCAGGACGAGACCATGCTCGTCCAGTCCGGCCGTCCCGTCGGTGTCATGCAGACCCACGAGTGGGCCCCGCGTGTCCTCATCGCCAACTCCAACCTGGTCGGCGACTGGGCCAACTGGGAGGAGTTCCGGCGCCTGGAGGCGCTCGGCCTCACCATGTACGGCCAGATGACGGCGGGTTCCTGGATCTACATCGGCACGCAGGGCATCCTCCAGGGCACCTACGAGACCTTCGCCGCCGTCGCCGCGAAGAAGTTCGGCGGCACCCTCGCCGGGACGATCACCCTGACCGCCGGCCTCGGCGGCATGGGCGGGGCCCAGCCGCTCGCCGTGACCATGAACGACGGCGTCGCGATCTGCATCGACGTCGACCCGCGCGCCATCGAGCGCCGCATCGAGCACCGCTACCTGGACGTGAGGGCCGACTCCCTGGAGCACGCCCTCCAGCTCGCCGTCGAGGCCCGCGACCGGCGCAAGCCGCTCTCCATCGGCCTGCTCGGCAACGCCGCCGAGCTGCTTCCCCGCATGCTTGCCGAGGGCGCGCCCATCGACATCGTGACCGACCAGACCTCGGCCCACGACCCGCTCGCCTACCTCCCCGTCGGCGTCGACTTCGACGACAAGGCCGACGCGGCCGCCAAGGACCCGGCGGGCTTCACCACCCGCGCCCGCGAGTCCATGGCGAAGCACGTCGAGGCCATGGTCGGCTTCATGGACGCCGGCGCCGAGGTCTTCGACTACGGCAACTCGATCCGCGGCGAGGCACAACTCGCCGGATACGACCGGGCGTTCGCCTTCCCCGGCTTCGTCCCCGCCTACATCCGCCCGCTCTTCTCCGAGGGCAAGGGCCCCTTCCGCTGGGCCGCCCTGTCCGGCGAGGCCTCCGACATCCACAAGACCGACAAGGCGATCCTCGACCTCTTCCCGGAGAACGAGTCCCTGCACCGCTGGATCAAGCTGGCCGGCGAGCGCGTCCACTTCCAGGGCCTGCCCGCCCGCATCTGCTGGCTCGGCTACGGCGAGCGCGACAAGGCCGGCGAGCGCTTCAACGACATGGTGGCCTCCGGCGAGCTCGCCGCGCCCCTGGCCATCGGCCGCGACCACCTCGACTGCGGTTCCGTCGCCTCGCCGTACCGCGAGACCGAGGCCATGCTCGACGGGTCCGACGCGATCGCCGACTGGCCGCTGCTCAACGCCATGGTGAACGTCGCCTCGGGGGCCTCCTGGGTCTCCATCCACCACGGCGGCGGCGTCGGCATGGGCCGCTCCATCCACGCCGGCCAGGTCACCGTCGCCGACGGCACGAAGCTCGCGGGCGAGAAGATCCGCCGGGTGCTGACGAACGACCCCGGCATGGGCGTCATCCGCCACGTCGACGCGGGCTACGACATCGCCGAGTCCGTCGCCGCCGAGCGCGGCGTGCGCGTCCCGATGCGGGAGGGCGAGTCCGCGTGACCCAGCACGACGGCGGGCCGGGGGCCGTGCCCCCGGCCGTGCCCGCGGCTCCGGCCGGCTCCGGGCCGGACTCCTTCCACACCATGTGGAAGGAGCTCCGACCCGTCGGACGCCACGCGGACAGCGGTGGATACCGCCGGTTCGCCTGGACCGGGGCCGACACCGACTGCCGGGCGTGGTTCCGGTCGCAGGCCGAGTCCCGCGGGCTCCGCTACGAACTGGACCGCAACGGCAACCAGTGGGCCTGGCTCGGCGACCCCGCCGAGGGCGACGCCGTGGTCACCGGCTCCCATCTGGACTCCGTACCCGACGGCGGCGCCTTCGACGGACCGCTCGGCGTCGTGTCGTCCTTCGCCGCCCTCGACGAACTGCGCGCCCGGCGGGCCCGGTTCACCCGACCCCTCGCCATCGTCAACTTCGGCGACGAGGAGGGCGCGCGGTTCGGGCTCGCCTGCGTCGGCTCCCGGCTGGCCGCCGGGCAGCTCACCGTCGAACAGGCGCACCGCCTCACGGACGCCGACGGCGTCACCCTGCCGCAGGCCATGGAGCGGGCCGGACACGACCCCGACGCCATCGGACCGGACCCGGAACGCCTCGCCCGCATCGGCGCCTTCGTCGAACTCCACGTCGAACAGGGCCGGGCGCTCGACCTGTCCGGCGACCGGATCGGCATCGCCAGCGCCATCTGGCCGCACGGCCGCTGGCGCTTCGACTTCCGCGGCGAGGCCAACCACGCGGGCACCACCCGGCTCGTGGACCGCCGTGACCCGATGCTCCCGTACGCCGAGACCGTGCTCGCCGCCCGGAACGAGGCCCGGCTCGCCGGCGCCGTCGCCACCTTCGGCAAGATCTCCGTCGAGCCGAACGGCGTGAACGCCATCCCGTCCCTGGTGCGCGGCTGGCTGGACTCCCGCGCCGCCGACCAGCCGACCCTCGACACCGTCGTCACGGGCATCGAGAAGGCGGCCCGCGCCTACGCCGAGGCCCAGGGCGTCGAACTCGACGTCGTCCGCGAGTCGTTCACCCCCGTCGTGGAGTTCGGGCACGCCCTGCGCGACGAACTCACCCGCATCCTCACCACCGCGGCGACCGGCCTCACCGTCCCCGTGCTCGGGACGGGCGCCGGACACGACGCCGGAATCCTCTCCGGAACCGTCCCGACCGCCATGCTGTTCGTACGCAACCCCACGGGCGTCTCGCACTCCCCGGCCGAGTACGCCGCCGAGGACGACTGCGTGGCCGGGGTGACCGCACTCGCCGACGTACTCGAAGGGCTGGCCTGCAGGTGACGCAGACGTACTGGCTGGAACACGCCTGGCTCGACACCCACGTCGAGCCGGGCGTCGCCCTGACCGTGTCCCCCGACGGCACGGACGGCCGCATCACCGCTCTGCGCACCGGTGTCGGCACACCGCCGCCGGGCGCCGAGATCCTGCGCGGACTCACCCTTCCCGGGCTCGCCAACGCCCACTCGCACGCCTTCCACCGGGCCCTGCGCGGCACCGTCCAGGTCGGCTCCGGCACCTTCTGGACCTGGCGCGAGACCATGTACTCCGTCGCCGACCGGCTGACCCCGGAGACCTACCACGCGCTCGCCCGCGCCGTGTACGCCGAGATGGCGCTCGCGGGCGTCACGGCCGTCGGCGAGTTCCACTACCTGCACCACGCACCGGGCGGCACCCCCTACGCCGACCCGAACGCCATGGGCGAGGCACTGATCGAGGCCGCGCGGGAGGCCGGGATCAGGATCACCCTGCTCGAGACGGCATACGTCTCCTCGGGCTTCGGGCAGCCGCCCAACCGCCACCAGCTGCGCTTCTCCGACGGCAGCGCGGACGCCTGGGCACAGCGCGCCGCCCTGCTCAAGGACCGCGACCACGCCCGGATCGGCGCGGCCGTCCACTCCGTGCGGGCCGTGCCCGCCGGACAGCTGGCGACGGTGGCCCGCTGGGCCGAGGAACGGCGAGCCCCCCTGCACGTGCACCTGTCCGAGCAGACCGCGGAGAACGACGCCTGCCTGCAGCACCACGGCCGCACCCCCACCCGGCTGCTCGCCGACCACGGCGTGCTCGGCCCCCGTACCACGGGCGTCCACAGCACCCACCTCACCGACGAGGACATCGCGCTGCTCGGCGACTCCTCGACCGGCACCTGCATGTGCCCCACCACCGAACGCGACCTCGCCGACGGCATCGGTCCCGCCGCGGCCCTGCAGCGCGCCGGCTCGCCCCTCTCCCTGGGCTCCGACAGCCACGCCGTCATCGACCTCCTCGAGGAGGCCCGCGCGATGGAACTGAACGAACGCCTGCGCACCCGCACCCGCGGCCACTGGACGGCCGCCGCCCTGCTGCGCGCCGCCTCCACGGACGGTCACGCGGCCCTGGGCTGGGACGACACGGGCCTGCTGGAGGTCGGCGCGCGCGCCGACTTCACGACCGTCGCGCTCGACTCGGTCCGCACGGCGGGCACGCTGCCCCGGCTCGGCGCGGAGTCGGCCGTGTTCGCCGCGACGGCCGCCGACGTGCGCCACACGGTCGTGGCCGGCCGGACCGTCGTACGCGACGGCGCGCACACCCTCGTACCCGACGTGCCGAAGGCCCTCGCGGACGCCGTCGCCGCCCTGCGCGCCTGAGACCCGTCCACAGGCTCACCACCGACAAGGACGCCATGAGCACCGTCATCACCGATATCGCCGCCCTGGTCACCAACGACCCCGCCCTCGGGGACGGTTCCCCCCTGGGCCTGATCCGCGACGCGGCCGTCGTCATCGACGGCGACCGCGTCGTGTGGACCGGCGACTCGGCCGCGGCCCCCGCCGCCGACCACCGGGTCGACGCCGGGGGACGGGCCGTCGTCCCCGGCTTCGTGGACTCCCACTCCCACCTCGTCTTCGCGGGTGACCGCACCGAGGAGTTCAACGCCCGCATGTCCGGCCGCGGTTACACGGCGGGCGGCATCCGCACCACCGTCGCCGCGACCCGCGCCGCGAGCGACGAGGACCTGGAGCGCAACCTCACGCGCTACCTCGGCGAGGCACTGCGCCAGGGCACCACGACCTTCGAGACGAAGTCCGGCTACGGACTCACCGTCGAGGACGAGGCACGGGCCCTGCGCATCGCGGCCCGCCACACCGACGAGGTCACCTACCTCGGCGCGCACATCGTCTCCCCCGACCACGCCGACGACCCGGCCGCGTACGTGACCCTGGTGACCGGCGAGATGCTCGACGCCTGTGCCCCGTACGCCCGCTGGATCGACGTCTTCTGCGAGAAGGGCGCGTTCGACGGGGACCAGGCCCGCGCGATCCTCACCGCGGGAAAGGCGAAGGGCCTGCACCCGCGCGTGCACGCCAACCAGCTCACCCACGGTCCCGGCGTCCAGCTCGCCGTCGAACTGGACGCGGCCAGCGCCGACCACTGCACCCACCTGACCGACGCCGACGTGACCGCGCTCGCGAGCGGGAACACCGTGGCGACCCTGCTGCCCGGCGCCGAGTTCTCCACCCGCGCCGAGTGGCCGGACGCCCGCCGCCTGCTGGACGCGGGTGTCACCGTCGCCCTCTCCACCGACTGCAACCCGGGCTCCTCCTTCACCTCCTCCGTCCCGTTCTGCGTCGCGCTCGCCGTGCGGGACATGGGGATGACCCCGGACGAGGCCGTGTGGTCGGCCACCGCGGGCGGCGCCGCGGCCCTGCGCCGCGAGGACGTCGGCCGCCTCACCGTCGGCGCCCGCGCGGACCTGGTCCTCCTGGACGCGCCCAGCCATGTGCACCTCGCCTACCGGCCCGGCGTGCCCCTGGTCACCGGCGTCTGGCGGCGCGGCGTACGCGAGGTCTGACCGCCCGTCCGCGCCCCGGCCCGCCCGGGTCCGGCGCGGTCAGGACGCCCCGGCCCGCCACCGCTGCTCCGCGCCCCCGTTCAGCGGGAGCAGCGCCAGGCCGTCGCCGCCGTCCGGGGTGAGCCCGGTCTCGATGGCGACGGCCGGGCGGATCACGCCGTCGTCGCCCACGGTGAACCGCAGGTTCTGGGCGTGCCGGCCCTCCGCCGAGGAGCACTCCCAGATCCCGACGCCGTTGTCGACGGAGCCCCGGCTGTCCAGGCAGAAGTCGCTGTCGGCGGACGACTGGAGCACGCCGCGGGAGGCGTCGAACCGCCAGCGCTGGGTGGACGAGGAGTCGCAGCGGGCCGTGACGACGTCGGTGCCCTTCTCCAGGTCGCCGTCCCGGATGTCCAGGCACAGGCCCGAGGCGACGTTCACCACCTGGGCGAACGCGGCTCCCGGCGGCGCGGGCGGGGTGGGCGTCGCTGACGGCTTCGGGCGCGGGGACCTCGTCGGGGACGCGGACGCCGTCGGGGAGGCGGACGCGCCGGTCGCGGTGGCCGACGGACCGGACGGGGACGGGGACGGAGCGGCCGACGGGGACGCCGGGACCGTGGCCGTGACCGTCACGGACGGCGGGGCGGGGGTGCCGGCCGCGCCCGCCGCGTCCTGGGCCGGTGAGCCGCCCGAGGACGGCAGGAGGAGCAGCAGCGGCGCCAGGGCGACCCCGAGGGCGGCCGACGCCAGCACCAGGCGGCGCGACGGCGGCCAGGACCTGGACGGCCGCCAGGGCCCGGACGGCGCCCGCCCGGGGGAGGCCGGCCGGTCGGCGGCGGCCTGCGCGTACGCGGTGCCGGCCCAGGGCAGCAGACCCTCGGCCAGGGTCGCGCGCGGGTGGTCGCGCAGGGCGGACAGCTCCTCGTACGCCGTCGTGCAGTGCGCGCAGCGCGCCATGTGGGCGTCGAGGTCGGAACTGAAGCGGGGGTTGTCCGGCCGCAGCGACTCCTCGATCAGCCGCCGGAAGTCCCCGCAGGCGGGATCGTCGGAGGCGGCCAGCCGGGCCCGCAGACCGGCCTGGCCGAGCGCCTGGAGCGCCTGCTCCGTGCCGTACGTCACGTCCTCGCCGGTGAGGCCGAGCAGCATCGCCGTCCGCTCCTCGGGCTCCCGCTCCACCAGCCCGTACCAGATCAGGCCCTGGGCGCGGGACGGGAGGGACCGGAACGCCGGGAGCATCCGGGGGACCGGGCCGTCGGGGCCCGCCGTGTTCAGGACCAGGAGCAGCCCGGCGTCGAGGCCGGCCGCGCGCTCGTCCGCGGCCCAGGACGCGGCCACCCGCGAGGTCAGCAGCAGGAGGTGGTGCCGCCACGGGAGGGCAGGGTCGCTGCCGCGGGCCGTCTCCCGGGCCGCGAGGGTGAAGGCCTGTGCCGCGAGCTGGCGGGCGGCGGACTCGCCGCCGGCGCAGAGGCGGGCGTAGGCGAGGACGGACGCGCGGTGCCGGGCGCGGAGTTCCTGCAGCGCCGGGTACGCGGTCGGGGTGGCGGCGCGCAGCAGTGCGGTCAGGCGCGCGTCGGGCGTCCTCGCGTGGGGACCGCCGCCCTCGGCGGTCTCGTCGTCCTTGCCGGCCGGATCGCCCTGAGCCATCCCTCGGCCTCCTCGTCCCCCGTGCGGTCGCTCACCCCGTCCTGACCTACCGGCCAGTTTGGGGTGCCCACAGTGACAGGGGTGACCCTCCGGGGAAAGAGTGGGAGACGAGGTTTCCGCGGGTAACTTCCGTGCGGGGGACGGAACCACGCGGAAGAACGCGGAGGAACGCTGAAGAAGTCAGAGGAACGCAGAGGAACGCAGAGGAACGCAGAGGAACGCTGAACGAACCGGATGAAGCGGAGAGAAGCGGCCCGGCGCCGTCAGGGCCGGACCGCTTTCCACCGGGGCCACGCACGGGAGTCCGGGTACCGCTCGTGGGCGTACCGGGGACGCGTGGGGGAGTGCCGGGACCGCTCGGGTGCCTCGCGGGTGTGGGGGAGGTACCCCGTCACTCCTCGACCGTCAGGCCCCTGCGCAGCCGCACCAGGGTCCGTGACAGCAGCCGCGACACGTGCATCTGCGAGATGCCGAGTTCGTCGCCGATCTCGGACTGGGTCATGTTGGCGACGAAGCGCAGCGACAGGATCTGCCGGTCGCGCTGCGGGAGGCCGGCGATCAGGGGCTTGAGGGACTCCACGTACTCGATGCCCTCCAGACCGTGGTCCTCGTAGCCGATGCGGTCCGCGAGCGCGCCCTCGGAGTCGTCCTCCTCGGGCTGGGCGTCCAGCGAACTGGCCGTGTAGGCGTTCGAGGCGGCCATGCCCTCGACGACCTCGTCGTTGGTGATGCCGAGGCGCTCGGCGAGTTCGCCCACGGTGGGTGACCGGTCGAGCCGCTGGGCGAGTTCGTCGCCCGCCTTGGCCAGGTCGAGCCGGAGTTCCTGCAGCCTGCGCGGTACGCGCACGGACCAGGAGGTGTCGCGGAAGAAGCGCTTGATCTCGCCGATGATGGTCGGCATGGCGAAGGTGGGGAACTCGACGCCACGGCTCAGCTCGAAGCGGTCGATCGCCTTGATCAGGCCGATCGTGCCGACCTGGATGATGTCCTCCATCGGCTCGCTGCGGGAGCGGAAGCGGGAGGCGGCGAACTTGACCAGGGCCAGGTTGAGTTCGACGAGCGTGTTGCGGACGTACGAGTACTCGTGGGTGCCCTCTTCGAGGGAATCCAGGCGCTCGAAGAGCGTCTTGGACAGGGCCCGTGCGTCCACCGGCCCCACCTCGTCGTACGGGGGGATCTCCGGAAGTCCTTCCAGTCCCGCGGGGTCCGCGCCGTGGCCGGCGGGATCGTGGTCCGGGTGTTCCGGAGAGGGTGCCGACGTCGCCCTCTGGGTCTGCGATGCGTCGAGCCGGGGTGACATGGTGTCCTCCATCGTTCTCGGCATATGGCCGCCGATGCCTGTACGTGCACTGCGGTGTGCGGCGCCTCCGTAGCCGGCCGTGTCGAATAGCTGTCCCTACTAGCCCTACCCGCTTCCGCGTATCCCTCGCAAGTGCCGTTCATTCCTAAATGTCCCTTTTCGGGGGGTTGTTCGGGTGTCGGAGATCGTGGGGAAGGCGTAGTGTTCGAGTGTGCAACCAGGACTCACGACGCTCGGGAGAGAGACGGCATGGACCGCGGGACGGTCGGCAGCGCACAGTCGGGCCGGCTTCTTGTCGAGGTGCGGGAAGAGGGCTCCAGCGCCGTCGTGACGCCGGCAGGTGAGTTGGATCACCACACGGCCGAATTGTTGCGTGAGCCACTCGACGCCTGTCTGGAAAAGGGATATTCCCGGCTCGTCGTGGATTGTTCACGTTTGGAGTTCTGCGACTCCACCGGGCTCAACGTGCTGCTGGGCGCCCGGCTCAAGGCCGAGGCCGCGGGCGGCGGGGTCCATCTGGCGGGAATGCTGCCGGTGGTGGCGCGGGTCTTCGAGATCACCGGGGCGGAGGCCGTCTTCACCGTTCACGAGACGCTCGATGCGGCGCTGGCCGACTAGGCGGGTGCCCGGGGCGCCGCTCGGCCGCGCCCCGGTCCCCCCGGCGCGCCGCCGCGTCACGTCCGTCACACATTCCCGGCCGGGTCGGGGGGTGTTCCGGCGCGACAGTCGGGCAGGAGACATCCTGACCGTGTCGGCGACAATCGGTGAGGACACCGGAGGGAAGCGCTGCGGATGTTCGTCCCGGGCGTCCTGGGCGCGGAAGTGCCCGGATGCCCTGAGTACGGAAGCCCCTGGCGTGCGTAGCACATGCTGAGTACTGAGTCTTGAAACGTCTTGAATCGCGATACTGGTGGATCGGTGAGGTGAAGCGCTGATGAGCACCACCCGGCCCTACTCGCCGGGCGACCGCGGCCCCGAGTCGGGCGACGGCGGCGCTTCCGGGCTGTCGGGAGACGGCGTGAGCGTGTCCGGCCCGGTGGCCCCGACCGCCGACGGTGTGTCCGTGACGGTGTCCGCGGGTGACGCGGGCGTCCGGTCCGTCGGCCGGTCGGCCCGCAGGCTGAGCTTCGAGGGCGAGAGCGGCGTCGTGCCGCTCGCCCGCGACTTCGCCCGTCAGGCGCTGCACGCGTGGGGCTGGCTGCCCGCCGCGGGCGCCGACCGGCGGGCAGCCGCCGAGGACGTCCTGCTGGTCGTCTCGGAGCTGGTCACCAACGCCTGTCTGCACGCCGAGGGTCCGGACGAGCTCCGGATCAGCTGCGACAACAAGGTGCTGCGGGTCGAGGTCTCCGACCGGGGCACCGGCCAGCCGGCCCCGCGCACCCCGCACCGCGCCGGACGGCCCGGCGGTCACGGCATGTTCATCGTGCAGCGGCTGTGCCTGGACTGGGGAGTCGTCCGCGCCCCGGGTGTCGCCGGCAAGACCGTATGGGCGGAACTCGGGGCACCCGCCTGACCTCCACCAGGAGTTACCCGCGGTCATAAGACGTCCCCGTACGCTGCCGCACGCGCGCCGGATCTCCACAGATCCGGCGCGCGCTTTGTCTTCCCTCCACAAGGCCCCGGGCGTACCTTGACGGCCGATCTGATGTTCCGTCAGAAATCTGTCGGGAGTGAGGGGCAGGCCGTGCCGAACCGGACGTACCCGAAACGAACCGCCGCGTTCGCGCTCGCCGCGGCCCTGGCCGGCTCGGCGGTGCTGATGGCCGCCCCGGGCGCCCTGGCCGCCGTGGTGAACGTCGACTACCAGTGCAAGACGCCGATCGGCGACAAGAGCGCCGTCTCGCCCATCGACATCAGGAGCGTCCGCAGCGGCAGCGCCTACAAGCTCACCATGTCCTGGCAGAAGGGCGTCTCCTCCAGCCCGGTCGAACTGGGCAAGGGCGCGATGAGCCCGAGCGCGGTCATCAAGGTGGGCGGCGCGGACAGCGGCACGGTCGCGGTGAGCGGCCCGGCCAACGCGGCCGCGATCCCGGCGAACACCCCCATCAAGATCAGCGATCTGAGCGGGACGTACACCCCGTCCAAGAGCGGCAAGGTCACCTTCACGGCGGGCGTGCTGACCATCAAGGCACTCGGTACGACGACCACCTGCACGCCCACCAACAACCCGGGTCCCTCGCTGACCCTCGACGTCACGGCCGCGGTCGGCGGCTCCGGGACGGGCGGATCGGGCGGGTCCGGAGGGTCCGGTGGATCGGGCGGGTCCGGAGGGTCGGGCGGGACGGGTTCCGACTCCGGCGGGCAACTCCCGCAGACCGGCCCCGCCGATTCGGCGACGGCCCTCGGCACGCTCGGCGGCACGGTCCTGCTCGCGGGCGCCGCGGGCACGCTGTGGCTGACGCGCAGGCACCAGGCGGCACGCCGCTGACGCGTCGCCCCGCCCGACGACCAGGAGCCGCCGATGTCCCACGCCCGTGTTCTGTGCTGTGCCGTCGGCCTGCTGCTGTCGCTGACGGTGCCGCCGGCCGTCGCGGGGGAGGCCGGCTGGTCCGTCGTGCCGTCCGCGGGCACGGGCACCGGGCGGCCGTACGTGTACGCGGAGGGCACACCCGGCACGGTTCTCCAGGACACCGTCTCCGTGCTCAACCCGGGCGCGCGGCCGCTGACGGTCCGGCTGCGCGGCGCGGACGCCGCGACCACCGGGCGCGGCGGTCCCACCGTCCGCACCACCGGCGGGGGAGCCGGCACCGGCGCCTGGATCGCCTTCGCCGAGGAGCGGCGGGGACACCGGGCGGCGGCCGGCACGGTGTCCGTACGGGTGCCGGCGCACACCCGCGCCGACGTGCCGTTCAGCGTGAGCGTTCCACCGGGCGCGTCCCCGGGCGACCGTCCGGGGGCGATCGTCGCGAGCGCCGGGGGCCGCTCCTCGGTGGTGCGGATACGGCTCCGGGTCGGCGGACCGGCACTGCCGGCGCTCACCGTCGAGCACGTCACGTTCGGGGGCGGACGCGTCTCGTACGAGCTGGTCAACCGCGGCAACACCGTGCTCACCCCGAGGCTCGCGGTACGGGCCGACGGGGTCCTCGGCAGGGTTCTCGACCGTCCGCCGCGGACCCTGCCCGTCGAGCTCCCGCCGGGCCGCCGGACGACGCTCACCGAACCGTGGCCCGACCCTCCGGTGCTGGACGCGGTCGACGTCCGGCTCACGGTGACGGCGGCGGGAGGGGTGCGGGCCACCGCCTCGACGCGGGTGAGGTTCGTGCCCTGGAGCGCGGTGACGGGTGCCGGATGCGGCCTCGCGGCGGTGGCCGCGCTGCTCGTCGCACGGCGGCGCGGGCATCGCGCGACGGACGACGGGACGTGCGCGCCGGCGCGTCCGGAAGCGCGTTCCGAGGCGGCGCGTTCCGAGGCGGCGCGTACGCAAGCGGCGCGTTTCGAGGCGGCGCGTACGGAAGAGGCGCGGACGGAAGAGGCGCGGACGGGGGCGGTGTCGTGAGGTTCGTCGGTGGCGGGGCACGCGCGGCGGTGCGGGCGGTGGCGGTCGCGCTGCTCCTGGTCCCCGTGACGGGGACGGCCGCCGTGTCCCTCGGGTCCGCGGCCGGGGGCCCGGCGGTGAGACTCTCCACCTCCGAGGCCGGGGCGGGTGGTTCGGTCACCGTGACCGGCAGCGGATGGCGGCCGGGGACGCTGCTCACGCTGCTGGTCTGCGGGCGGGCCGTACCGTCCCGCGGGGTGATCGGCGGCACCAACTCCTGCGCCAACGCGGACGGCCGGGCCGTCACCACCGACGCGAAGGGGGACTTCGAGAAGAGACTCCCCGTCACCGAGCCGCCCGCGCCGTGCCCGTGCGTCGTGCACGTCGCCGCCGTCACGGGGGCACAGGCGGCGGCCGACGCCGTCCTCACGGTCGCGGGTCACCCCCTCGAACCGCTGCCGAAGGAGTCCGGCGCCGGACGTCTGGCGGTCCTCACCGACACCCGGCTGGACGGCTCCGGCGGAGTGCTGACCTGGTTCGGCGCGCCGCCCGCCCGGCACCTCGTCTTCACCGTCGGCAACCTCGGTACCGCCTCCGTCAAGGACCCCGTCTTCCAGATCGGCACCTCGCACGGGGTGTTCGCGCCGCAGTGGGAGGACCAGCAGTGGCGCGGCACGGTCGCGCCCGGCGGAAAGGCACGGATCACCCTCCCGGTCGAACTCGCGGCCGGGGCGCACGGCGACTACACGGTCTCGCTGCGGTACGGGGGGAAGGTGCTCGCCGAGCAGCCGTGGGGCGTGGGCAGGCCCTGGGGGGTGACGCTCTTCTGGATCCTGCTCGCCGTGGTCGTCCCGGCGGCGGTCTTCCGGATCGGAATGGCCGTGGTGGACCGGGTCCGGCCGCGGCGTCCGGCGCGCCGGGCCCGCCGGCACCGGGGCCTGCGACTGCCCGGCCTCACGCTCCGGCTGCCGGGACCGCGCGGGTCCCGCACCACGCCGTCCGCGCCACCGGGTTCCGCGCCGGAGGCGACGGAGCCCGCCGGGGCCGGGAGCCACGCGCCGAGGAACGCGACGACCCCGACCCTGCCGTGGTTCACGCCGGACGACGGTCCCGGCGGTACGGCGGACGGCCGGCTCTCCGCACCGCAAGGGAACAGCCCGACGACGAAGGGGAACACGTGAGTACGCGATGGAGAGTTGCGTCCGCGGGAGGGCGGAGAGGCGCCCCCTCGGGCGGACGGAGGACGGTCTCCCGGCCCGGCCGGCGGGCGGGCGCGGCCGGGTTCGCGCTGATGCTGGCCGGCGCGGGCCTTCTGGTGGGTGTCGCGGCGGCCCCCGCGCAGGCGGCCGGGGTGTCGTACGCGACCCGGTGCGTGCCGCCCGCGGCCTCCGGCCTGGACCCCGTCGAGGGCACCACCGAGGTGCAGATCACCGCGCCCGCGGCGGCGAGCGTGGGCGACGAGGTCGAAGTGGTCTGGAAGTTCACCCGGGCCGCCTCCAAGAACCCCGACCTCATCGACCTCCCGGCCGACTCGGTCCAGCCGAGCGGCACGCTCAAGGCGGCCGGTGCCCAGACCGCGGACCTCGCGATGCGGGGCCCCCGTGAGAATCCGGCCATACCCAAGGGCGGGGCCATGGTGCTCTCCGACATGAAGGGCACCCTGAAGCTGACGGCGCCCGGCACGGTCACGCTGACCCCGGACGCGTACAGCATCAACGCCTTCTCGACGGACACGAAGTGCGCGCCGACGGAGACGGTGCGGGCGGCGGCGACGATCGAGGTGACCGCGTCCTCGTCGACGCCGGCACCGACCCCCACGCCGACCCCCACCCCGACCCCTTCGGGCACTCCCTCCGGCACGGGGACGGCGCAGCCCACCGGATCGGCGTCGGCGAGCCCCGGCGACAGCGGAGGACAGACGGACTTCACCGGCAAGGAGGTCCCCGTCGCCTACGCGTGCAAGACGCCGATCGGGGACAAGAACGCCACCTCTCCCGTGCAGATCGACGCACGGCGGAACGGCGGCGGATTCGATCTCACGGTCCGGTTCAAGAAGTCCGTGATGGACAGTCCGGCCGACATCCCGGCGGACTCGGTCAAACCGTCGATGGAGGTGGTCCTGGGCGGAGCGGACAAGGGCACGGTCCATGTCGAGGGGCCGGCCAACGCCCAGCCGATCAAGTCCGGCGACCCGATCGAGATCCCCGACCTCACGGGTACGTACAAGCCCGGCGCGAGCGGTCGCTCCACCCTGGCGCCCGGAGTGCTGACGGTGGCGGCGCTCGGCACGACCACGACCTGCACCCCGGCGACGTCGGAGGTCTCCCTGACCCTGGACACCACACGGCAGGAGGGCGGGGCGTCGGGCGGTGGCGGGTCCGCCGCCTCCGGCGGTACGTCGTCCGGGTCCGCGTCGACGTCCGGCGGCCTCGCGGAGACGGGCTCCGACAGCGGCGGCGCGCTCGAGGCACTGGGGCTGGTCGCCGGAACGGTGATCCTGCTCGGCGGAGCGGTCTTCACGTTCCTGCCCCGCCGTCACCCGCGCTGACGGTCCCCCCGCCCGGGCCGGGGAACGCCGGAGGGCCACCGCGCCGTTCGTGGTGCGGTGGCCCTCCGGGAGCAAGGCGTCGGCCCCGGGGAAACCCCGGCGAGCGTGCGTCAGTTGACGTCGCCCATCAGTTCCTTGACCCGCTTGCGGTACATCCAGACCGCGACACCGGCGACCACGGCGAGCGTGGCCTCCAGGGCGACGATGCCCGTCTTGTTGAGGTCGACCTCGGCGATGGACAGCAGACCGGTCGTGGCGTCACCGGCGGTGACCGCCAGGAACCAGACACCCATCATCTGGGAGGCGTACTTCGCGGGCGCCATCTTCGTGGTGACCGACAGACCCACCGGGGAGAGCGTCAGCTCACCGACGGTCTGCACGAAGTAGATCGCCACCAGCCACATCGCGGCCGCCTTGTGACCGCCCTCGGCGATCGTCAGCGGGGCCAGGAAGAGGAAGAACGACGCGCCGACCAGGATCAGGCCGGAGGCGAACTTCGTGGCGGTGCTCGGCTCCTTGCCGCGCTTGTTCAGCGCCAGCCAGGCCCAGGCGAAGACCGGGGCCAGCGCCATGATCATGACCGGGTTGACCGACTGGTACCAGGAGACCGGGAAGTCCCAGCCGAAGATGGTGTTCTTGGCGGACGATTCGGCGAAGATCGACATGGTCGAGCCGCCCTGGTCGTAGATCATCCAGAAGACGGCCGCGGCGACGAAGAACCAGATGTACGCGGACATCTTCGACTGCTCGGCGCGGTTCAGGGACTTGTCCCGCTTGATACGGCCGATGACCATGACCGGGATGACCAGACCGGCGACGGTGATCGGGACCAGCAGCCAGTTCAGCGTGTAGTGGCCCGAGAAACCGACGATCGCGTAGAAGACGACGGCGACGGCCGCCCAGAACGCCGACTTGCGCAGCGTCGCGGCTTTCTCCTCGGCCGACAGGGGCGTGGGGACCTCCTGTGAGCGCGGGCTCAGGTGACGGCCGCCCAGCAGGTACTGGGCCAGACCCAGGGCCATGCCGAGTGCGGCGATCGCGAAGCCCAGGTGCCAGTTCACGTTCTCACCGACGGTGCCGATCACCAGCGGCGCGATGAAGGCGCCCAGGTTGATGCCGATGTAGAAGAGCGTGAAGCCGCCGTCACGGCGCGCGTCGTCCGGGCCGTCGTAGAGGTGGCCGACCATCGTGGAGATGTTGGCCTTGAGCAGACCGGATCCCACGGCCACCAGGCCGAGGCCCGCGAAGAAGGTGCCGGAGGTGGGCAGGGCCAGCGTGAGGTGGCCCAGCATGATGATCAGGCCCGCGACGGCGACCGTCTTGCGGGGACCGAGCACGCGGTCGGCGAACCAGCCGCCCGGCAGGGCGAGCAGGTACACCAGGGACAGGTACACGGAGTAGATCGCGGTCGCTGTGGCCGCGCTCATGTGCAGGCCGCCCGGTGCCACCAGGTACAGCGGGAGCAGAGCCTTCATGCCGTAGTAGGAGAAACGCTCCCACATCTCGGTCATGAAGAGAGTGGCCAGTCCGCGGGGGTGGCCGAAGAAGGTCTTCTCGGAACCGGGGGTGCCCGGAGTGACCGAGTCCTTCGTCAGGCTGGACGCCATGGTCGTTCCTTGCTGGTCGGGACGCGCTGCTGGAGCGTCGCGCGCCCGGTGGGGGGCGGCCGGCACCGGCGAGGTCCGACCCGTCCGACCCCACGCCCACGGGGATTCCGCTCCGGATGGCGAAGCGGCGGACGGCGACCACCGGGATCCACGCCCGTCACGCGTCGATGCGCTCGGGCCCGGCCACAGGTCATTCCTTTCGGGGCCGGCGAAGATACCGGCCCGCACACAAAAGGACCCTCAGCGTCACGTAACGCGCCAAAGGTCCCCGTGCGGTGCTACAGGCGTCTGGTCACCATACGACATGTCAATGCGGCATATGAAAGGACTTGAGAGATGGATCACAGGTAATAATGGAACCACGGAAGTGCATTCGAAGGTTTCACCCAAGATCGCTTCCCACAGCCGAAGGCGGCTCCTCGACGGCTCCCAGGTAAGAATTCCGGTTGCCGATCACACCACAGGCGCTGACCGAGGCGGACTACCATCACCCCATGACCCGTGTACTGCTCGCCGAGGACGACGCGTCCATCTCGGAGCCGCTGGCCCGTGCCCTGCGCCGGGAGGGTTACGAGGTCGAAGTGCGCGAGGACGGACCCACCGCGCTCGACGCCGGGATGCAGGGCGGCGTCGATCTGGTCGTCCTGGACCTCGGGCTGCCCGGAATGGACGGCCTCGAAGTGGCCCGCCGACTCCGTGCCGAAGGCCATACCGTCCCCATCCTCATCCTGACCGCGCGCGCCGACGAGGTGGACACCGTCGTCGGTCTCGACGCGGGCGCCGACGACTACGTGACCAAGCCGTTCCGCCTCGCCGAACTGCTCGCCCGCGTCCGGGCGCTGCTCCGGCGCGGTGCCGCGGAGCCGCAGCAGCCGCCCGCCACGCACGGGGTGCGGATCGACGTCGAGTCCCACCGGGCCTGGATGGGCGACGAGGAACTCCAGCTCACGGCCAAGGAGTTCGACCTGCTGCGGGTGCTGGTCCGGGACGCGGGACGGGTCGTCACCCGGGACCAGCTCATGCGCGAGGTCTGGGACACCACGTGGTGGTCGTCCACCAAGACCCTCGACATGCACATCTCCTGGCTCCGCAAGAAGCTCGGTGACGACGCGGCGAATCCGCGGTACATCGCGACGGTACGGGGTGTGGGTTTCCGCTTCGAGAAGAGCTGACGCGCGCCGCGTCCCCGGCCCTGGGGGCTCCGCCCCCAGACCCCCGTTCGGCCTGGACGGCCTCGTCCTCGAACGCCGGGACGGGCTGTTCGTGCAGGCCGGCGCTGATGAGCTGGTGGCCGGCGCGGGCGCGCATCTCCAGCCCGTCCGGCGTTTGAGGACGAGCCCTTCGGGCGACGGCTGGGGTCCAGGGGGCGCAGCGCCCCTGGCGGGGGTCCGGGGTGGAGCCCCGGGGACGGGACGGGTAAGGGCGGCGGGGGCGGGAAACCCCGTCCGCCACCACGACAGTGCACACTGGTCCCCGTACAGCCACCCGCCCGGAGGGCCCCGTGCGTCGCCGCCTCATCCAGTCCACCCTCGCCGTCGTCCTCGTGGTGATCGCCGTCTTCGGCGTCTCCCTCGTGATCGTCGAGACCCGCACCATCAGCAACAGCGCCCAGGAACGCGTGGACTCCGAGGCCCTGCGCCTCGCGAGCATCGTGGACAGCCGCATCCTCGGCGAGGAGCACATCGACGCGGAGATCCTCAGGAACCAGGTCGCGGAGGACCGTTACGCGGTGATCCGGGTCCCCGGCCGGACCCCCATCGAGGTCGGCGTCCAGCCCAGCGGCGACGTCATCCACTCCACGGCCAAGGGCGAGGAGGGCGAGACGGTCGTCGTCCAGGAGCCCCGCTCGGCCGTGACCCGCGAGGTCGGCCGCACGCTCCTGATCATCGCGGCGGTCGCCCTGCTCGCGATCATCGCGGCCGTGCTGCTCGCCGTCCGCCAGGCCAACCGGCTGGCGTCCCCGCTCACCGACCTCGCGGAGACCGCGGAGCGGCTCGGCTCCGGCGACCCCCGTCCCCGCCACAAGCGCTACGGCGTCCCGGAGCTCGACCGGGTCGCGGACGTCCTGGACGGCAGCGCGGAGCGCATCGCGCGGATGCTGACCGCCGAGCGCCGCCTCGCCGCCGACGCCTCCCACCAGCTCCGTACGCCCCTCACCGCCCTGTCGATGCGGCTGGAGGAAATCACCCTCACGGACGACCCGGACATCGTGAAGGAGGAGGCGACGATCGCGCTCACCCAGGTGGAGCGGCTCACGGACGTCGTCGAGCGGCTGCTGACCAACGCCCGCGACCCCCGTACGGGCTCCGCCGTCTCCTTCGACCTCGACGAGGTCATCAAGCAGCAGCTGGAGGAGTGGCGCCCGGCCTACCGCAGCGCCGGCCGGGCCATCGTCAGCTCCGGCAAGCGGCACCTGCGGGCGGTCGGCACCCCGGGCGCGGTCGCGCAGGTGCTCGCCGCGCTGATCGAGAACTCGCTCATGCACGGCGGCGGCACCGTCGCCCTGCGGACCCGGGTCACCGGCAACCAGGCCGTCGTCGAGGTCACCGACGAGGGGCCCGGGGTCCCCACCGACCTGGGCGCCCGCATCTTCGAGCGCACGATCAGCGGCCGCAACTCCACCGGCATCGGCCTCGCGGTCGCCCGCGACCTCGCGGAGGCCGACGGCGGCCGTCTGGAGATGCTGCAGGCGCAGCCGCCGGTGTTCGGCCTGTTCCTGTCCCGTACACCGCTGAAGCGGCCCCCGCTGGTGGACGACGAGGAGCCGACGGTCCGGTAGCGCGGGGCCCGGGTGCGACAGCGCGCCCCGAAAGTCCGTGGGCGGCGCGCCGGGGGTGCCGGCCGGTCAGTTGGCCCGGGCCCTGGCCGGGGCCCGGTCGTGACCGGCCTGCCCCACGGCCGGGTCGGCGACGGCACGGGCCGGCCGTACCGCCCCGGGCTCGGGCCGCTCGGCCGCGGGCTCCTCGGCCGGCAGCGTGCGGAACACCCAGGTGCGGTACGACCAGAAGCGGAACAGGGTCGCGACGCCGATGCCGACGAACTTGAAGACGTTGCTCTGCAGCTGGCTGTCCCAGCCGAAACCGTACGTCGCCACGTACAGCACGCCGTTCTCGATGACCAGTCCGACCGCGCTGAACAGCACGAAGAGGGTCATCTCCCGGGTGCGGCCGCCGCGGTCGCGGTCCCGGTACGTGAAGTAGCGGAACCCGACGTAGTTGAAGACGATGGCGACGACGGTGGCGATGACGCTGGCCCGTACGACCTGCAGTCCGGTCGCGTGCCGGACCAGGTTGAAGGTCAGCAGGTTGACGAGCAGACCCGCTCCGCCGACCGCGCCGAACTTGGCCACTTCGCGCAGGAGCTGTTCGAACCGGCGGCGAACCGCGCCGCGGGGCCTCGTACGAAGCCCCGATGAAGCACTGCCCATGGTGTCGCCAGCCCCCGTCGATGGGTTGTCGGTCGGTCGTCGTTCGGTTGTCCCAACCCGGCCCATGCTAACCAGCGGCTCCCGCCCCTGCCTGTGGGCATGCTCACGGGCACGGAAAAGACGGGCCACCCAGGATGGCGGCCGGAGGCGGCCGAGGGGCGCGCGGCAGCGGACCGGGCGGCCCGCGCGCCGGGCGTGCGCGGGGGCCGCGGAGAGCGGCATCCGTTCCCCGTCGCGCGGCCGATACTCTTGGAGGGTGACGTTCCCGGTAGTCGGCATGGTCGGCGGGGGGCAGCTCGCTCGTATGACACACGAGGCGGGCATCCCGCTCGGCATCAGGTTCAAGCTCCTCAGTGACACCCCTCAGGACTCCGCGGCGCAAGTGGTGGGCGATGTCGTCATCGGCGACTATCGCGACCTCGACACGCTGCGTGACTTCGCGCGGGGCTGCGACGTGATCACCTTCGATCACGAACACGTACCCGGCGAGCATCTGCGCGCCCTGGAGGCGGAGGGCATCCCGGTCCGCCCCGGGCCCGACGCGCTCGTGCACGCCCAGGACAAGGGGGTGATGCGCGCCAGGCTCGACGCGATCGGTGTGCCGTGCCCGCGGCACCGGATCGTGAGCGATGTCGCCGACGTCGTCGCGTTCGCGGCCGAGGGGCTCGCGCCCGGCGCCGAGGGCGACGGTTTCCCGGTGATCCTCAAGACCGTCCGCGGCGGCTACGACGGCAAGGGGGTCTGGTTCGTCCGCTCCCCGGAGGAGGCGGCCGAACCCTTCCGCGCCGGCGTCCCCGTGCTGGCGGAGGAGAAGGTCGACTTCGTACGGGAGCTGGCGGCGAACGTCGTCCGCTCGCCGCACGGCCAGGCGGTCGCCTACCCGGTCGTCGAGTCCCAGCAGGTCGGCGGCGTCTGCGACACGGTGATCGCCCCCGCGCCCGGGATCTCGGAGGAGCTGGCCCTCAGGGCCGAGGAGCTCGCCCTGCGCATCGCGAAGGAACTCGGCGTCGTCGGCCATCTGGCCGTCGAGCTGTTCGAGATCCGCGAACCCGACGGGACGCCCGGCATCCTCGTCAACGAACTGGCCATGCGCCCGCACAACTCCGGCCACTGGAGCCAGGACGGCGCGATCACCTCCCAGTTCGCCAACCACGTCCGCGCGGTCCTCGACCTGCCCCTGGGCGACCCGCGCCCGCGCGCCCGGTGGACGGTCATGGTCAACGTCCTCGGCGGCGACTACCCGGACATGTACTCCGCGTACCTGCACTGCATGGCGCGCGACCCCCAGCTGAAGATCCACATGTACGGCAAGGACGTGAAGCCCGGCCGCAAGGTCGGCCACGTCAACACCTACGGCGACGACCTGGACGACGTCCTCGAGCGCGCCCGCCACGCAGCCGGTTACCTGAGAGGCACGATCACAGAATGAGCCCAGTTGTAGGCATCGTCATGGGGTCGGACTCCGACTGGCCCGTCATGGAGGGCGCCGCGCAGGCCCTCGACGAGTTCGAGATCCCCTACGAGGTCGACGTCGTCTCCGCGCACCGCATGCCGCGCGAGATGATCGCCTACGGCGAGCAGGCCGCGGGGCGCGGACTCAAGACGATCATCGCGGGGGCGGGTGGCGCCGCCCATCTGCCCGGCATGCTCGCCTCGGTCACCCCGCTGCCCGTCATCGGCGTACCGGTCCCGCTGAAGTACCTGGACGGCATGGACTCGCTGATGTCGATCGTGCAGATGCCGGCGGGCGTCCCCGTCGCGACCGTCTCCGTCGGCGGCGCGCGCAACGCGGGCCTGCTCGCGGCCCGCATCCTCGCCGCCCACGACGCGGAACTCCTCACCCGCATGCGGGACTTCCAGCAGGAGCTGAACGACCAGGCCACCGAGAAGGGCAAGCGGCTGCGGGCCAAGGTCGAGGGCGCGTCCGGCGGCTTCGGCTTCGGGAAGTGACGCGGATGGCATCCTTCGACGAAGCCCGGGACCTGCTGCGGGAGTTCCCCGTGGTCGACGGGCACAACGACCTCCCCTGGGCCCTGCGCGAGCAGGTCCGCTACGACCTCGGCGCCCGGGACATCGCCGCCGACCAGAGCGCCCACCTGCACACCGACCTGGCGCGGCTGCGCGCGGGCGGGGTCGGCGCGCAGTACTGGTCGGTGTACGTCCGCTCGGACCTGCCCGACGCGCTCACCATGACCCTCGAACAGATCGACTGCGTACGGCAGCTGATCGACCGTCACCCGGCCGACCTGCGCGCCGCGCTGACCGCGGCGGACATGACGGCCGCGCGGTCGGAGGGCCGTATCGCCTCGCTCATGGGCGCGGAGGGCGGGCACTCCATCGACAACTCCCTCGGCGCGCTGCGGGCGTTGTACGCGCTGGGCGTGCGCTACATGACGCTCACCCACAACGACAACATCGCCTGGGCGGACTCCGCGACGGACGTCCCCGCGGTCGGCGGGCTGTCGGCCTTCGGCCGCGAGGTCGTCCGCGAGATGAACCGCGAGGGCATGCTGGTCGACCTCTCGCACGTCGCGGCGACGACCATGCGGGACGCGCTGGACACCTCCGCGGCCCCGGTGATCTTCTCGCACTCCTCCTCGCGCGCGGTCTGCGACCACCCGCGCAACATCCCGGACGACGTCCTGGAGCGGCTGCCCGCCAACGGGGGAGTGGCGATGGTGACGTTCGTGCCGAAGTTCGTCCTCCAGGCGGCGGTCGACTGGACGGCGGCGGCCGACGAGAACATGCGCGCGCACGGCCTCCACCACCTCGACACCACCCCCGAGGGGATGAAGGTCCACCGGGCGTTCGAGGAGTCCCACCCGCGGCCCGTCGCCACGGTGTCGACGGTGGCGGACCACCTCGACCACATGCGCGAGGTCGCGGGAGTCGACCACCTCGGCATCGGCGGCGACTACGACGGCACGGCGTTCACGCCCGACGGTCTCGACGACGTCGCCGGATATCCGAACCTGATCGCGGAGCTGTTCACCCGTGGCTGGTCCCGGGCCGACCTCGCCAAGCTGACCTGGCAGAACGCGGTACGGGTGCTGGGCGCGGCCGAGGACGTGGCCCGCGGGCTGCGGGCGACACGCGGCCCGTCGAACGCGACCCTGGAGCAGCTGGACGGCTGACCGCTCCCGCCGCCGCTTCCCGGTGGACGGGCCGTACCCCCGAACGCCCCGTCCACCAGGAAGCTCCCCCGCGCCCCGTGCGACGGTGACGGTACTGCGATCACCGTCCACCCAACGGAGCCACTCATGGCAGACCTGCAGGAAGAACTGCACCCCACCCCCGAGGTGGCGGAGCTCGGCCGGCCCGCCGCCTGGGCGGAGGGCGGCCCGGAGACCGGGACCGCGGGCCGGGACGTCCCGGAGGCCTCGGCGCGGGAGAGCGCCCCGGAGGCCGAGGCCACGGACACCGATCCCCTCACCCGGGCACGCAGCTTCCTCGCCGGTCATCCCGTCGCCGACGGCTACAGCGGTCTGCCCTGGGCGCTGCGCCACCTGCCGTGGTTCGACCTGGAGGTGGGCGAGAGCGCGGTGGACACGGATGTGCCGCGGCTGCGGGAGGGGCATGTCGGCGCGCTGTTCTGGTCCCTGCACCTGCCCGAGGGACTGGCCGGGGACCGGGCCGTCGGCGCCACCCTGGAGCAGCTGGACCTGGTGCGCACGGTGGTCCAGGCCCACCCCGAGGGGCTGCGGATGGCGCACACCGCCTCCGAGGTCAACGACGCCCGGCACTGCGGCCGGGTGGCCGTTCTGCTGGGTCCCGCCGGTGCCGCCGCGCTCGGCGACTCGCTCGGCATCCTGCGCGCCCTGCGCACCCTCGGCCTCCGGGTCCTCACCCTCGCGGGCGCCTCCTGGGCGAGCCAGGCGGGCCTGACCAGGTTCGGCGAGGAGGTGCTGCGCGAGATGAACCGGCTCGGGGTGATCGCCGACCTCTCCGGGACCTCGGACGCCACCATCGCCCGTACCCTGGCGGCCTCCAAGGCCCCGGTCCTGTTCACCCGTTCGGCGGCGCGGGCGCTGCGGCCGCACCCGGCGAACCTCTCCGACGACGTCCTCGCCGCACTGGGTGCCGCGGGCGGGGTGTGCCTGGTCCCGCTCACCGCCGAGCAGGCGGGTCCGACCGTCCGGGACGTCGCCGACCACCTGGACCATGTCCGGGCGGTCGCGGGCCCTGCGTGCGTCGGCGTCTCGGGGACCTACGACTCCGGGGCCGCGCACCCGCAGGACCTCGCCGACGCGTCCTGCTACCCGAACCTGATCGCCGAGCTCTTCGCCCGTGGCTGGTCCGAGGCCGACCTCGCCCTGTTGACCTGGGGAAACGTCCAGCGAGTGGTGCGCAGTGCGGACTTCACGGCGCGGGCGGCCCAGCAGCGCCGCGAACCGTCCACGGCCAGGATCGCCGACCTGGACGGCTGATCCGGCCGCCGGGACGCGGGCCCGCCCCGGTCAGCAGGCGCAGAGGCAGAACGGGTGCCCCGCGGGGTCGGCGTAGACCCGCCAGGTCCGCGAGCGGTCCGCCGCGTCCAGCGGCCGCGCCCCGAGGGCGAGCACGCCCTTCTCGGCGGTGTCCAGGTCGTCGACGGTCAGGTCCAGGTGGAACTGCTGGGAGCCCTCGGGCGCGGGCCACCGCGGCGGTACGTGTCCGGGGGCGGCCTGGAACGCCAGCGACCGTCCGTCCGGCACCGTCAGATCCACCCAGCGGACCCCTGTGCCGTCTCCCTCGCCGCCTCCGGCTTCCCTCTCGGGCTCCACGGTGCCGCCCAGCACCTCGGCGTAGAACCCGGCCAGCGCGAGCGGGTCGGGACAGTCCAGGACGACGGCACCGAGCTTGGCGAGAGCCATGACTCCTCCTACGGGAATGGTTACCTGTAGCACCCCGAATGGGGTAACGGTTACTGCATACTCCCGTACAGGCGGTAACATCGCAACCATGAACGACCGCGCCCCCGCGCCCGGCGGACTGGCCCTGATCCAGTCCCTGGTGAACACCCTCGACCTCGAATCCGGCGCGGACCGCCTGGACACCGCCGAGGGCCGGGCGGCGTTCGGCCTCGCGCAGGGCGGCACGGAGGCGGCCCGCGAGCTGCGCGAGTCACTGCGCGCGGTGTGCCTGGCGCACGCCGACCATCCGCCGCACCGGGCGGTCACCCCGCTCGGCGAGCTGCTGGCCTCGGCACCCCTGTACCTCACCGTGGACGCACACGACGGCGGCGCGGGCTTCGCCACCACGGGCCCGACCCCCACCGGCCCCGTCCCCGCAGGTCCTGCTCCTACCGGCCCTGTCTCCGCAGGCCCTACCGGTCCTGCTCCTACCGGCACTGTTCCTACCGGTCCTGTTCCCGCAGGTCCTGGAACGGCCGGCCCGGCTCCCGCGGCGCCCCTTCCCCCCACCGCGGCCCCGCCGCCGACCGGCTCCGCCGCCCTCGCCGTACCCATGGCCCCCCTCGCTCCGTCGCCCGTCGCCGGGACACTCCTCGTCTCCCGGGTCGCCGCGGCCATCGCGCAGTCGCTCGTCGACGGCACCTGGACGCGGCTGAAGGCCTGCGAGGCGCCGACCTGCCACTGGGCGTACTACGACCGCTCTCCGGCCGGCCGGGGCCGCTGGTGCTCGATGTCGGTGTGCGGCGCGCGCGCCAAGATGCGCCGCTACCGCGCGAAGTAGCCGACGGAGCCGTGCGAAGTGGGCCGACCGGCCGCGCCGGTCGGCGGGACGGTGGAGAATGTGGGACGACGCCGGTCCGGCCGACTGAGCCTCGGCCGGACCGGCGTCGCCCTGACGCCGCGCCGCGGGTCAGGTGACCAGCAGCCGGTTGAAGAACGAGCGGTAGTGGCGCAGCGCGAGGCGCAGGTTCTCGGTGTCCGCCTGCTCGCCCCGGTTCCACTGTCCTTCCAGTTCCTGTTTGTGGTCGGCGAAGGTGGCGGCGAGCCGCTGCATCACGTCCGCGACGAGCGCGTCGGCGGTGTGCACGGCCTCGCGCGGGTCGTCGACGAACTGGCTCTGCACCTCCTGCCAGCGTGCGCGGAACGCCTCCTCGTCCTGCGGACCGAGGAGTTGGGGGACGTCGTCCTCGTCCCCGGCGCCGCCGTCCCGGTCGCCCGTCCCCGGCGCCCGGGTGCCGGTGGCCGCGGAGCGGTCGTCCGCGTCCGCGGTGTCGCGTCCGGCGTCATCGCGGCGGGTCTCGTCGCGCCCGGTGTCCTCGCGTCCGGTGTCCTCACGCCCGGTGTCGTCGAATCCGTCGTCGAACCCGGCGCCGTCGTCACGCTCCGGGGCGTCGCTCGGTGTGGCCGTGCTCTCGCCGGGGAACGTCGGCGCCTCGGGCGGCGGACCCGACGCGTCCCCGGTGTCCCGGTCACGCGGCCTGGCGAGATCGTCGGTGGACAGACCGCTCTCGGTGGCGGTGTCCGGCATGTCATGGCCTCGAGTGTCCTGGCGGTGCATCACTCCTCCGTTCCGCCCGGGCCGGTCAGGCGCGGGCGTGGCGGCGTCGGCCGCCGTCGGAGAGCAGCTCGTCGAAGAGGGCGCGGTAGTGCACCATGGCCCCCCGCAGCTGCTCCGTCGTCGCCTGGTGCCGCATGCTGAGCCCGTCCACGTCATGGGCGGCCCGGTAGTGCTCCAGGGTGCGGCCGTGCTCGACCGAGAGGTCCTTGAGCTGCTGCTCGAAGTCCTGGGTCGGATAGCCGCGTTCGTTCATCAGCGAGGTCACCAGACGGTCCGCGTCGTGCACGGCGCCCTCCGGGTGATCCACGAAGTCTTCCTGCACGACGGCCCAGTCGCGGGTGTAGCGGTCCTTGGCTCCGCTGTCCAGCGGCCTGATGTCCAGGGAATCGTGCCGCTTCTCGCGGGCCTTGAGTTCACGCTCGGCGGCCGAGCGGTTGTCGGCGCTCTCCACCGTCCGCTCGTACTCCGGGCCGAAGCGCTCACGCAACTGCCGGCGCCGCATGATCTGTGAAGCCACCACCGCGATCAGAGCGATCACCACCACCACGGGAATGATGATGGCCAGAAGTGTTCCTGTTGACATGGGGCAGAGCCTCCTCGCCGGCGCCCGATGTGCGCCTCTTCCCGTCGGGTCCCCGCAGGCACCGGCTTGAAACGAGATGCGTGGAACACTCCCAATACGTGGAATCAGCGGTAAGCGCCGAACAGACCCTGTGTGACTAAACGTGCCGTTCCGTGGCCGTGCGCGCCTCCGCCGCCAGTACGGGCGGGGCGCGCAGCGCGCCGAACACGGACCAGGCGACCGACACCATCGGAACGGCCACGACCGCGCCGATCACCCCGGCCAGGACGCCGCCGCCGATGACGGAGAGGGCCACCACCACGGGGTGCAGCCGGACCGCCCAGCTGAGCACCAGCGGATGCAGCACATGACCCTCCAGCTGGCCCACGACCACGATCAGGGCGAGCACCACGACGGCGATCACCGGACCCCGTGAGGCGAGGGCGACGACCGTGGCCACGGCCAGCGCGACGGGCGAGCCCACCAGCGGCACGAACGCGGCGAAGAACTCCAGCAGCATCAACGGCAGGGCCAGCGGCACACCCAGCAGATACAGCGCGACGCCCACCACGACGGCGTTGGTGGCGGCCACGATGATGATGCCGCGGGTGTAACCGGCGAACGTCCGCCAGGCCGCCCGCCCCGCGCGGTCCCACGGGTCCCGGACGCGTTCGGGCAGCAGCGCCTGGAACCAGTGCCAGAACCTCTCGCCGGAGTGGATGAAGAAGAGGGAGCAGAAGAGCGCGAGCACGGCCCCGGTCAGCACCTCGAGCAGTCGCCCGGCGCCGCTGAGCGCGCTGCTGAGCAGCGCCGAACGGTGTTCCGAGAGATACCTGGTCACCCTGGACTGGAGGTTCGCCAGCGCCTTGTGGTCCAGATGGAAGGGAGAACCCTCCAGCCACCGCTCGATCCGTCCGACGCCGCCGGCGAACTCCTGGCCCAGCCGGTCCGATTCACCCGCGACCAGACTGCCGATCAGGGAGAGCAGCCCGAGGAACAGGACCACGCTCCCCACCAGGCTCAGCGCGGTCGCCGGACCCCGGGGCAGCCACCGGGACAGCAGATTGGCCGCCGGTCGCAGCACCGAGGTCACCACCAGCGCCAGGAACAGCGCGACGGCGACCAGTTGCAGCCGTCCCAGGATCTTGAAACACGCGTACGCGGCCGCCCCCAGCACGAGCAGGCGCCAGGCGTACGCGGAGGCCGTCCGCAGCCCGCTGTTCACGGTCACCGGGACCCCGTCGCCCCACGCCGCCGCCCCGGCCGCACGGACCCTGGCGGTCGCGCGCGCGCCGCGGGCGGGCCGGTTCCCCCGTACGACGTACCGCGTCCGGCGTCCGCCGCGCCCGGCGCCGTCTCCCGCGTCCGGAGCGGCTCCCGGGTCCGCGCCCGGACCGGTCCGGTGCGTTCCCGGCCGTCCGTGCCCACGGCGTGATCCGTCGGTCACCCGTACGTCACCGCCCTCCGCCGTCGGGACCGGACAGGCGTGCCGCCGGGGAGGCGCCTGCGGTCGACGCCGTGGCTTCGATGACCGGGCCGCAACGGGACAGATCGAACACAAGGGGCGTCAGGGACAGCCTGGGGTCCCGGGAGGAGGGGTCGCAAGCCGGGACGGGCGGCCGGGTCAGACGCGGACGCCGGTCGTCACACGCGGGACGCCACGCGCCGTACGTCATGGATCAGCCGCCGGCCGTCAGGCATCGAGCGTCAGCCGCCGGCCGCCAGGCGTCTCCGACGTGGTGGGTCAGGCGGTGGGGCGGCCCATCGCCCGGTACGTCCAGCCCGCCCGGCGCCACAGCGCCGGGTCGAGGGCGTTGCGTCCGTCGAGGATCACACGGGCGGTGGCCACCTCGCCCAGGGCCGCGGGGTCCAGCTCACGGAACTCGCGCCACTCGGTGAGGTGCAGGACGACATCGGCCCCGCGCACCGCGCCGGCCGCCGAGTCGGCGTACCCGAGGGTCGGGAAGAGCCGCCGGGCGTTGTCCATGCCCTTGGGGTCGTAGACGGTGACCTGCCCGCCCTGGAGGTGGATCTGCCCGGCGACGTTCAGTGCCGGGGAGTCCCGTACGTCGTCGGAGTCGGGCTTGAAGGTCGCGCCGAGCACGGCGACCCGCTTGCCGAGGAACGAACCGCCGCCGAGCGCCTCGCGGGCCATCTCTACCATCTGGCCGCGCCGCCTCATGTTGATGGAGTCGATCTCGCGCAGGAAGGTCAGCGCCTGGTCCGCGCCCAGCTCCCCGGCGCGCGCCATGAAGGCCCGGATGTCCTTGGGCAGACAGCCGCCCCCGAAGCCGATCCCGGCCCGCAGGAACTTCTTGCCGATCCGCTCGTCGTGTCCTATGGCCTCGGCCAGCATGGCGACGTCACCGCCGGCCGCCTCGCAGACCTCGGCCATGGCGTTGATGAAGGAGATCTTGGTGGCGAGGAAGGAGTTCGCGGAGGTCTTCACCAGCTCGGCGGTCGGGAAGTCGGTGACCACGAAGGGCGAGCCCTCGGCGACCGGCGTCGTGTACACCTCGCGCAGCAGCTTCTCCGACCGCTCGGTGCGGACGCCCACCACGATCCGGTCGGGGTGCAGCGTGTCCTGCACGGCGAAACCCTCGCGCAGGAACTCCGGGTTCCAGGCGAGCTCGGCGTCCTCGCCGGCGGGGGACAGCTCGGCGAGCGTCCGCGCCAGCCGCTCCGCGGAGCCCACGGGAACCGTGGACTTGCCGACGACGAGGGCGGGTCCCCTCAGGTGCGGGGCGAGGGACTCGAAGGCCGCGTCGACGTACGACATGTCGCACGCGTACTCGCCGTGCTTCTGCGGGGTGTTCACGCAGACGAAGTGGACGTCGCCGAACTCCCCGACCTCGGCCCAGTCCATGGTGAAACGCAGGCGCCCGGTGGAGCCCTCGATGCCCGCCACGTGCTTGCGCAGCAGCTCCTCCAGGCCCGGTTCGTACATCGGGACCTCGCCCCGCTGCAGCATCTCGATCTTCTCGGGGACGACGTCGAGACCCAGCACCTCGAAGCCGAGTTCGGCCATGGCCGCGGCGTGGGTGGCGCCGAGATAGCCGGTGCCGATCACGGTGATCTTGAGGGCCATGCGTGCTCCTGGGGTATACGGCCGTGGGTGCGCTGCCCGAGCATAGTCGGGGCATGACGGGGCCCCTCGTCGGGCAGGTTTCCCGCTGTCGCCAAGCTCACGTACCCCTCCCGTGGGCGGGCCCCTAAAATTTGGGTTACTTAACGGTAATTAGCGTCTTTGGAGCGTGAGAGACCTTGGCCGGATCGGCTGATTTCGACCTGTACCGCCCGTCCGAGGAGCACGACATGCTCCGAGACGCGATCCGTTCGCTGGCCGAGGCGAAGATCGCCCCGTACGCGGCCGTGGTGGACGAGGAAGCCCGTTTCCCGCGGGAGGCCCTGGACGCCCTGGTCTCCTCCGACCTGCACGCCGTGCACGTACCGGAGAACTACGGCGGCGCGGGCGCCGACGCGCTCGCGACCGTGATCGTGATCGAGGAGGTGGCGCGGGTGTGCGCCAGCTCCTCCCTCATCCCGGCCGTGAACAAGCTGGGTTCGCTCCCGGTGATCCTCTCCGGCTCCGAGGCCCTCAAGCAGAAGTACCTGGCGCCGCTGGCGGCGGGCGACGGCATGTTCTCGTACTGCCTCTCCGAGCCGGACGCGGGCTCGGACGCGGCGGGCATGAAGACGAAGGCGGTCCGTGACGGCGACTCCTACGTCCTCAACGGCGTGAAGCGCTGGATCACCAACGCGGGCGAGTCCGAGTACTACACGGTGATGGCCGTCACCGATCCCACGAAGCGCTCCAAGGGCATATCGGCCTTCGTCGTCGAGAAGTCGGACGAGGGTGTCTCCTTCGGCGCCCCGGAGAAGAAGCTCGGCATCAAGGGCAGCCCGACCCGCGAGGTCTACCTCGACAACGTCCGCATCCCCGCGGACCGCATGATCGGCGAGGAGGGCACCGGCTTCGCCACCGCGATGAAGACCCTGGACCACACCCGCATCACGATCGCGGCGCAGGCGCTCGGCATCGCCCAGGGCGCGCTGGACTACGCCAAGGGCTACGTCCGCGAGCGCAAGCAGTTCGGCAAGCCGATCGCCGATTTCCAGGGCATCCAGTTCATGCTCGCCGACATGGCCATGAAGATCGAGGCGGCCCGCCAGCTGACGTACGCGGCCGCCGCCAAGTCCGAGCGCGGCGACGCCGACCTGACCTTCCAGGGCGCGGCGGCCAAGTGCTTCGCCTCCGACGTCGCCATGGAGGTCACCACGGACGCCGTCCAGCTGCTCGGCGGCTACGGCTACACCCGTGACTACCCGGTCGAGCGCATGATGCGCGACGCCAAGATCACGCAGATTTATGAAGGCACGAACCAAGTCCAGCGGATCGTGATGGCCAGGAACCTGCCGTGAACACGATCTGACCTCGCGCGTCCCGTCGCCCGCCGTTCCCTCCCGGGACGGGGGGCGACGCCCGTGCGTCCCGTCGGCCCGTGACCCGCGCCGCGGTGCGCGGTCGGCGGATCACTGCCGCAGGGCCTCCAGTGGCTCGATGCGGGCGGCCCGCAGCGCGGGGTAGAGACCGGCCAGCAGACCGACGACGGATCCCACGAGCGGCGCAGGCAGGACGGTCAGGGGGTCCACGATGGCCGTCCAGTGCTGGATCAGGGCGACCACGACCACCGTGCAGACGCCGATCGCCGTGCCGATCAGGCCGCCGAGCGTGCCCAGCGTGGTGGACTCGGTCAGGAACTGGGCCGCGATGTGCCGTGGACGGGCGCCCAGGGAGCGGCGGAGGCCGATCTCGCCCGTGCGTTCCAGGATCGCCACCAGCGTGGTGTTGGCGATGCCCAGCGCGCCGATCACCAGACAGATCGCCGCCAGCAGGAGGAACAGGCCGGAGAGGGACGTGTTCACGGAATCGCGCAGGGCGTGCGGGTCGGGCGGCGCAGCGGCGTGCAGCAGGCGTGGGTGTTCGGGGAGCAGCGCGATCGGGGCCTGCCGGGCGAGGAGCCGAGCCGCGCCGACCCGGGTCTGAATGATCATCTCGGCGGGCTGCTCTGCCGGCGGACCGAAGGCCTTGAGCGCCGTGGTGGTCGGGAGCATCGCGCCCATCAGGGCTTCCGGCTTGCGCTGCGCGTCGGAGATGATGCCGACGACCGTGTAGGCGCTGTCGTCGATGAAGACCACAGGCTGGTTGTCCAGCCGTGTGATGCCCAGGACGCGCGCGGCGCCCGCGCCCAGCACGCAGACCGGCTCGGCCCGCCGTTCGTGGAAGCGGTTGTAGAGGGTGCCCGCCCGGAGGGTCGGTTGGATCGCCTTCAGAGCCCCCGGGGTCGCCGCGAACACCGTGACCCCGGTGCTGGGGCTGTCGGTCGGGGGAAGCGGCTGGGTGCCGATCCTCGGGTTGTGCAGCGGGGCGTCCCACCATACGCCCGCCGCCAGCACCCCGTTGAGCCGCTGGATCCTCTCGTCGGAGTCCGCAGGGAAGTGGACCGCGGGGCTTTCGCCGGACTTGGGCGTCACGTCGTCCACGGTCACCGTGGTGGCGCGCAGCACGTCGAACGACGCGCTGATCTGGCCGGCCGCCGTCGACGTCAGGCCAAGTACGGCGACGAAGGCCCCCACTCCGAGCACCGTGCCCAGCATGGTGAGCACGGAACGGCCCGGGCGCTGGACCAGGCCGGCCAGGGACTCGGCGAACATGTCCCGGACGAGGAGGCGGGACGGGGGAGCCGGAGCCGGGTTCCGGCCACGGCGCAGCAGGTCGCGGACGCGGTCCGCCCTCACGCGGCGGGCCGCCGTCCGGTGTCGGTGAGGATGCGGCCGTCCCGGATGGTCAGTACCCGCCGGGCGCGTTCGGCCACGGCGGGATCATGGGTGATGACCACCACGGTGAGTCCCGCCGCGTGGAGTTCTTCGAGCAGGGTCATGACGTGCCCCGAGGTGGCGGAGTCGAGGTTGCCGGTGGGTTCGTCGCAGAGGACCAGTTCGGGACGGTTGACCAACGCGCGGGCGATCGCGACCCGTTGACGCTCACCGCCGGACATGGTGGGCGGCAGCGCGTCGAGCCGGTGGCCGAGTCCCACGGTGCGCAGGGCCTGTGCCGCCCGGTCGTCGCGGGCGCCCCGATTCGTGGTGACGTACAGCTGGGCCAGCGCGACGTTCTCCGTGGCCGTGCGGTGGGACAGCAGGTGGAAAGACTGGAAGACGAAGCCGACCCTGCGGCCGCGCAGGGCCGTGCGCTCCCGTTCGCGGAGGGAGGACACGTCGGTGCCGGCGAAGTCGTAGCGGCCCGTGGACGGCCGGTCCAGCATGCCGATGAGGTTGAGCAGGGTGGACTTGCCGGAACCCGAGGGACCGACCACGGCCACGAAGTCGCCGCGCGCGATGTCGAGGTCTGTGGGGTGCAGGGCGTGGACCGCGACCGCGCCCGGGTACGTCTTGGCGACGCCCCGCAGCCGGATCACGGGTGCGGAGGGGGTCGGTTCGCTCACTGGCCGACCACCACTCGGTCTCCGGCCTGTAGCCGTGCCGTACCGACGGGGGTGACCTGTACCTTGCCGTCCGCCGACACGCCCACCGTGACCGGCACCCGGTGCTGGGAGCCGTCGGGGGCCGCCACCGTGACGCTGGTCCGGGTGTCGGCGCCAGCGTTGATCGCCGCTTCGGGGACGGTCAGGACCGCGCCGGCCGTGGTGGCGGCGGTGATGGTCATGCGCACGTTCTGCCCGTCGAGCCGGTTGTCCCACGTGCCGACGCGCGTGACCTGGACCGGCAGGTAGGGGATCCCCCCGTTGGCCGGAGGGTTGCCGTCCTCGGCCTGCGCGCTCGCGCCGGAGGTCCGGGAGCCGGCCCTGTCGCCGGGGGTGACCAGCTCGCCCACCGAGGACACGCGTGCGGCGGCGGTCAGGCCGAGGGCCTCGGAGGTGATCCGGACCTTCATGCCCCCCTTGACCAGGCCCTGGTACGAGGGGTCCAGATACCCGGTGAGCTTCAGGCCGCCGGTGGCCAGGGAGACCACCGGGCCGGACACCTTGTCGCCCACGGACGCGGCCAGGCCGACGACCCTGACCGGTACCGAGGAGACGAACGCCAGCTCGGAGGAGGGGACGAACGGATCGCCGGTGGTCCCTCCCCGGCCCTTCCCGGCGGAGCCCGCGGTGACCGGCACCGGATAGCCCAGGCGGTGGTAGAGCGCCACGACGGCCTTCCCGGTCGCCGTGCCGAAGCAGCCGTGCCGGTCGCCCCCGCGGTAGAGGCCGAGCCCGGCCAGAGCGCCCTGCAACTGGGCGATGTCGTCTCCGGATTCGCCGGGGAGCATGTCGCGGTAGGCGGGAATCCGGCCGGGCAGGACATAGACCGGGCGGCCGGAGAACTCGACCAGAGGCTTGGCCGCCCTGACGGCGTCCCCGACGTGCACCAGCTTCCGGGTGAGCACCGGCGAGGAGCCGCCCGGGTTGATCCCGCCGCCGAGGGCCCGGCTGTTCGCCACCTCGGTGGGGGTAACGGACAGGGTGGCGCCGCTGGTCACGTCTCCGCGCAGCACCACCGTGCGGGCCAGCCGCTCGGAGCCGACGGACGCGGTGATGAGGCCGGCCTCGGGTGCACGGGTGTCCGCCGCGGCCTGAGCCGGGGACTTGACGAGCATCGCCCCGCCGAGGCCGCCGAGGGACAGCAGCGCGGCCGCCGACGCCACCGCGAGCACGCCACGACGGCGCCGGGCCAGGGCGGAGGCACGGACGGTACGGTCGTCGCCCGGCACGGTGCCCGGTTCCGGCTCGGGGCCGGGTTCCGCTTCGGGGCCGGATTCCAGCCCGGTCCGGTGCGGGGCGGCGTCCGCCCTCTTCATCAGGTCTGCCATCGATTCTCTTCCGCCGCGTCCGGTCAGGAACCGGACAGCTTGCCGCCGGCCAGCACGGTCGCGACCCGCCTCGACTGCTGGCGCAGTCCCTCCCGGGCCTGCTGCAGCTCTTCCGCGTGCCGGTCGATCTGGTCGTCCTGGTAGGCGCTCTCCACGGCAAACCAGATGCCGACGAGGTTGCCCCCCTTGGCGCACTGCCAGTCCGCCACGGCGACGCCGATCTCCTGCGAGGTCGCGGACGCGGTGTTCCACCGTTGGTCACCCGAGGCGTCGAACGTTCTCTTGTAGTTCGTGTAGCCCTGGGCACTCATGCACTTCTTCCACGCCGTCTGGGCCGCGATGACCCGGGGGTCCAGTGTCGAGTACTCGAAGGAGTGGGCCCGGATCTGCTCGGCCATGGGGGAGTGCCCGGCTCGCTGGTCCACGTCGCCGCCCGTGATGGCGCGGTCCGCCTCGCCGACACAGCCGCCGCTGGGCAGGCGCATGCCATGGTACGAACTGACCAGCCCGTGCGAGGAGGTGGCGGTCAGGACCGTGCGCACCTCCGCCGAGGGCGGGGTACCCAGGTGTTCGGGCAGGCTGCGCGGGTCGTTCTGCGTCATGTGGAAGCCGAACTCCCGGGCCACCTGGAGGGATTCGGGAACGCCGTACCGGCGCGAGTTCTTGCTGAAGTTCGGCAGCCGAGCCTCGGTGGGGGTGTACCTGACCCCGAACCGTCTGACGCAGCGCTGCTCCAGCGTGGTCATGGCATCGGTCGTCTGTAGCAGTTCGTGCCCCGTCGGCATGTAGCTGTCGACGGGCAGCGCGAGGTCCGCGGTGTCGGTGAGCTTCGCGATCGAGGTGACGCCGGGAATCCTGGAGACGGTCGGCCTCGGCTGCGCTCCCTGCGACGCGGAGCCGCCAGGCTCGTTCGAACAGCCCGTGAGGAGAGCGGCGCTGAGGAGGGCGCAGATCAGTCCGGCACGTGCCCGGCAAGAGGTAGTCGTCATGTGTGTCTCACGTCAGGGTGCCCTCACCGCCGTTCCGGAACCGGAACGGCGGTGAGGGAGCGGGGAAGGTCGGGCAGCCGGGGCGGGCGGACGGCTCAGCCGACGCCGATGCCGACCTGGGTGGCGGCGTTGTTGTTCCAGGTGTAGCCGAGCGCGCCGCCCTCACCGTCGTACGACCAGTCGTAGTTGCCGTTGAATCCGCTGTTGACCCAGACGGTGCCACCGCGGTTCTCGAAGTACTCCGACTCCATGGCGGTCGCGTTGTTCTTCACAATCTGGCCGGAACCCGTGCCCGAACCGCTCTTGAAGGTGTAGCCGGCCAGGTTGGAGACGCTGCCGTCCTTGCCCCAGATCGCGCCGGTGCCGTTGTTGACGAAGAAGAGGCACAGCGGCTGGAAGTTGCCCCCGCCGAGGACGGAGTTGCCGCACCGGCCGGTGGCGTTGCCGGTGGAGTGGTGGGTGCTGACCGCCTGCGCGGGGACCGCGAGACCGAGTACCGCGGCACCGGCGATGGCAGCGGTGATGAACTTGGCCTGGATGCGCACAAGGACTCCCTTGATGTCGTGTTCATGTAAATGGCGGCAACCCGGGTTGACGCCGAATTGGATCATGGTTGTTGATGTCCCGTCAATCTCCTTATTCGGACGTCATGTTGTGGATCGAGTGGGCGAAATTTGCCCTTGCCATGACAAGAATCCTTGGCCATGATCTTCCGGTCGATCAAGTGATCGATCGGAAGAGTCATGTGGGGGATCCGAGATGATCATGTCCGTACGCAGGAGACTTGCGGGATGTGCGGCGGCGCTGTCGATCACCGTCGGGGGCCTTGTCCTCGCGGCGGCTCCGGCCCAAGCCGCCGGTTACAACGGCGCCTGCGGCAGCGGCTACGGCGTCATCGACTCCATGAGCGTGGGCTTCCAGGGCGCCGGCACCACGTACCTCACTTACAACAGCTCCAACGGCTACAACTGCGTCGTCACGATGAACAACACCGGTTCGACGCAGTGGGTCAATGCCGAGATCGAGGTCTCCGGGGGCAGTTGGAACGAGGACTCGGGTCAGTACCGGTACTACGCCGGTCCGCGCTACGTCTACGCCGCCCACCACTGCATCGACTGGGGCGGCTATGTCGCCCACAGCTCCGGTGTCACCGACATCGAGTGGAACGACCACTGCAGCTGACGGCTGCCGTCGTTCACGCACGACCCGATCCCGTCAACCCGCCCACACTGACGAGCACATGAGGCTCCGTCAGCGATGTGTCATGCCCAGGGAGCAGAGATGAACACGAAGAAGAGGACGCTCGCCCGCATCGGCGTGCTGGCCGGAAGCGTCGCCCTGTCGGTGATCGCCGCGACCGGAGCCGCGAACGCGTACACCAACGACGGCACCAGCCCGGCGTCCACCGGCTGCGCGGACGACGGGACCACGGTCGCGTCCGCGCCCATGAAGAACGCCGGCGGCACGCAGGGCACCATCGAGCTGCGCTACAGCCTGAAGTGTCACACCGCCTGGGCCCGGCTCACGCTCAACTACACCCAGTTCGCGTGCGGAAACGCCTCCGCCGGTTACGCCTGCGCCGCGGCGACCGTCACGCGCAACGACGACGGGCGCTCGTACGGATGCACCATCAGCCAGGGGCAGAGCCAGTGCTACACCCCGCAGGTGTACGACAAGGGCATGACGTCCTTCGCGAAGGGATACATCGACATCGTCAGCGGTGAGATCCAGACCAGGACGGCCGCGTACTGATCGCCCGCGTGCGCTGATCGACGGCGGATGCCGGAGGGGGCCGCAGCTCCGTGACGAGCTGCGGCCCCCTCCGGCATGCACGCGCTCGTCGACGGCGCGGCACGGGCCCCGGCTCACTCCCAGGTGAACCCCTTCTGGATCTCCATGCACGCGTCCTCCTTGTCGCCGCTCAGCACGGCCGCGGACTTGGGTGCCTTCGTCGGCTGCGCGGACGCCGGATAGGCTGTCCCCGTACGCCAGTCCCCGCCCACGATCAACGTGACGCCCGAGACGTCCGTCGACTTGCGCACCGAACTCACCGGGATCCCCATCGCCTTGGCCACCGCCTGGGCATCGCCCTCCAGGTCCGCACTGGGGTAGAGGACGGTGGTCTCGGCCTCCGGGGTCAGCTCGGTGTCCTTCGCGGCCTGCGTGAACCCCTTGCCCCGCAGGGCCTGTTCGACCGCGAGGGCCCGCTGGGGTGTCGGTGCCTGGCCGTTCACCCCGGTGCCGTTGCGGACCTGCACGGCGATCTGGTCGTCCGGTGCCGCCGGGTCCTTCGACGTGTCGTCGGCCTTCTGCTTCGCGCCGTGGCCGTTCAGCGGAGTGTCCTTGCGGATCATGGAGATGAGCTGGTCGGCGTCGCCCGGCATGGGCACGAGCCGGTTGTGGTCCTGCGACCACTGCTGCGTGGGCAGCGTCGTCATGGTGATGCCCTTGGTGGGCACCTTCTTGAAGTCCTCGGACAGGTCGTACAGCTTCTTGACCGTGCCCAGACCCTCGTCGACCGTGAGCGCCTTCGTCGCGGTCTCCGCCAGGCTGCGCATCTCGTCGGGGTTGCTGAGCGTCGCGTTCTTGCGCAACTGGCGCACCATCGAGTTCATGTACATGTGCTGCGCGTGGGTGCGGCCGAGGTCCGTGCCGTCCTCGAAGCCGTAGCGGGTGCGCAGCCACTGCAAGGCCTGCTTCCCCTTGACCGGTGTGGTCCCCGCCTTCAGCTTCAGGCCCGACCCGTGGCCGTCGGAGGTATGCGAGTAGACGTTCTGCCGCACGCAGACCGGGACGCCGCCGATGGCGTCGGCCATCGACACGACCCCGGAGAAGTCGACCATCATGAAGTGGTCGATGTGGATGTCGGTGAGCTTCTCCCAGGTGGCGACCGTGCAGCCGGGGCCGCCGCGGCCCAGGGACTCGTTCGCCATGGAGAGGGAGAGCGCCTCGTACACCTTGTGGGTGTGCGGGTCCGTGCACTTGGGGATGGAGATCATGGTGTCGCGCGGGAGACTGACCACGGACATGTTGCTGCGGTCGGCCGAGACGTGCACCAGCATCTGCACATCCGCGAGCGGAGGCCGGCCCACATCGCCCTTGGACCCGCCCAGCTTGAGATCCTCCGCGGTGTTCCGGCTGTCCGAGCCGATCATCAGGATGTTGAGCGGCTTCTGGCCGGCGGCGTTCGCGGTCGGCTTGGGCGCGGCGTCGTCGCCGAGGTTCAGCTTGTCCTTCTTGATGTTGCTGTTGAGGTGCTCGTAGTAGAGGTAGCCCGCCCCGGCGGTGCCGAGTATCACCACCGTCAGTGTCATCGCCGACCAGCGCAGTATGCGCCGTTTCGGGCGTGCCGGCTTGGACTCCGCTCTGCGCCTCCGGCTTCCGCCCTGCGGCTCGCGGCCGTCGGACCCCGGGCCGTCCTTGCGGAGTCCGTCGGCCGTGCCTTGTGCCTCTCCCGCCCCACCGGAGTCGCCGCGCCGAGTGTGCGGCAGAGCCCCTTCTCCGCGCACGCTGCTTCGTGTCATCTTCCTGCCCCTCCCGCCCCCGGCATCCTCACCGCGGCTTCGTCTCGCGTCCCGGTATCCGTCCCAGAGACGGACCGGGGCAACCTGTCGCCCTCCCCGCCGGCCGTGTGCCCCTGAAGACCTGGACACAAGCCGGGCGAAGTCCCGGCCACGGCACCTTTCGTGGCGTGGCCGCGCTCCTCCACTCAGTGAGACGCAGAATCGGCCCCCGAGGTCACCGGGCGGACCTGACCTCATCGGCCCTCGACCTCGAAACGCTGGGCCGGTGCCTTCGTCGGAGTGGTGAGCGGTACGCCCGCGCCGCGTACTCGAGAACCTCGTCGGGCGTCAGCAACGTCGCTGACGCTCCCCCATGGCCGACACCGCTCTCGCCGGGCCGACGGCGCGACGCCAAGGGCCTTGCGGTGACAGCCAGTTCACAGACCTGGTAGGCCTGGTCAGGAGCGTACTCCAGCGTCTCCCTCCGCCCCTTCGAGGCGGTGTCGCCGAAGTGGGCGGACGTGAACGCGCTCTGCCGGTCCCGCGGCCGGGGACGGAGCGTCCGCCCGGAGCCCCCTGACGCCCGCGCGCGGCGGACGCCTGCCTGGGCCCCGGAGGTCGCGGAGCGGAGGCCCCTGCGCCGGCCCGCATCCGTCGCCCGCTGTCTCTTCGCCACGAGAGCCGTGTGCGCGGGGCCGCCGAACGGTTCCGCGCCGCGGTCGCCGCTCTCCGGGACGCCGGCGGCGAAACACCGGAAGCCGCCGCGCGCGGTCGCGCTCACGGGGTCCGCCAGGCGGGGAGTCGCATATCACCGGGTGCCTGGACCCGCCCAGGACGTCGGTGCCCGCGTGGCGGAACCGGGCGCCCCGCGCGTCGGCGGTCAGTCCGGACACCATGCCGCCGCTGGTGCACAGAAACCTTTTGCCCATGGACTTCTCCGTCGCCCGGCCAGACGCGTCGAGGCTCTCCGCCCATCCACGGCCTTGCGTGTCCACGGTCCTCTTGTCCTCCGTCAGGGCCGCGCGGTGCGCCAGGCCCCGAAGGCCCTCGGTCGGTCACGCGCTCGGGCGGTGCGTGACTCGTGGTCGAACGCACCGGATCGCTCACACTATCGCCACAGTCGAGCACCGAGCGACAGTGGTGAGTATTTCTACTTCAGTACAACCGGTCAATCGGTCCGGTTCCGGGGAATAAGGATCGCCCCTTGGTGCACGCTTTACCGTCGGCGGCCCGAATCCGAGGGCCGGCGGACGGTCACAGGGGGTTCAGCGCGCGGCGCAGGTCCTCGGGTCCGCGGTAGTGGACGGCCCGCATCCCGAGGGCGGCCGCCGCCTCCACGTTCTCCAGGGTGTCGTCCACGAACAGGCAACGTCCGGCCGGGACGCCGGCCCGTTCGACGGCGATGTCGTAGATGCGCCGGTCGGGCTTGGCGATGCCCACCCGCGCGCTGCTGACGACGTGGTCGGCGAGATCCGTCAGCCCCAGGGCCGCCAGGTCCTCCTCCAGCTGTACCGAGGTGTTGGTGACGAGGACCAGCGGTACGCGGGCGCGGGCCTCGCGCAGCAGTGACACCACGACCTGGTCCGCGCGGAACGGCGTCCGCACGAGGGCCTCGGCCAGCTCCCGGGCCGTCGCCTCCGGCACCAGTCCGGCCAGCCCCTGGACGGCGGACCGCGCCCACTCGTCCGGCGTGACCCGCCCCACCACCAGCGGCAGCACCGTGTCCGGCGCGAAGGCCAGCTTCATGGTGGTGCCCTCGGCCAGCCCGGCGGCACGCTCCAGCGCGTTCAGGCCGGACGGGTCGTAGACACGGATCACGTTGTCGACGTCGCACAGCACCGCGTCGAAGGAGCGCCCGCCGGGGCCGGGCCGCACGTCGGAAGAGAGGGTCATGCCGCCCACCCTGACATCCCTCTCGGTCCCCCCGCCCACCAGGTCCACGACCGAAGCGCCCCGTCAGGGGCGCGGGGAACGGCGCGAGCAACCACTCCCGTCCCGCACCCGAAAAACCCTCGCCCGGGCCCCGGCGCACCCACACCCGCACCCCGAGGGGAGCGCCCCCTCAGGGGCGCAAGCCCCAGGGCCCCGGGCCGGGGTCGTCAGGACCCCGCACGCACGTACGCACCCCCCACCCACCCCACCTGCCAACGCCGCCCGAGGCGCTACGCATCCAGCCCTTCAGCCACCCGCTTCTCCCGCAGTTCCATGATCGCCCGGCGGCGGGCCAGCCGGTGGGTGCGGCGGATCTGCGCCTCCTGGTAACGCCGCTCGTCCCGCTCGGTCTCCGGGAGCACGGGCGGAACACGGCGCGGCTTGCCGTCGGCGTCGACCGCGGCGAAGACGAGGTACGCGGAGCCGACCTGCTGCGCCGGCGTGGACTCGTTCCACCGCTCGGCGAGCACCCGGACGCCGACCTCCATCGACGTCCGTCCCGTCCAGTTGACCTGGGCCTTCACATGGACGAGGTCACCCACGCGCACAGGTTCGAGGAAGGCCATCTCGTCCATGGAGGCGGTGACCGCGGGCCCGCCGGAGTGCCGGCCGGCCACCGCGCCCGCCGCGTCGTCCACAAGTTTCATGATCACCCCGCCGTGCACCGTGCCCAGGAGGTTGGTGTCGTTGTGGGTCATGATGTGGCTGAGGGTGGTCCGGGACGCTGAGGTCGGCTTTCCCGGAATATCGGATTCCGGAGTGGGCGCCTGGTCTGTCATGCCCTCCACCCTATGCGGGGTAAGGGCACGGTCCGCTTTGCATCAGCTCTGCAACAGGCGTGACCCAGATCTCCCCCCTCTCTTGTTAGGCGCATGGTGCGGCCCTGCACACTGGTCCGCATGAACGATTGGCCCGACGGGTGGGACGACAGCCGCGACAACGGCGGCAACCGTTACGGTCGCGGCAGCGCGGGCGCACAGCCCGAGAGCGCCCGCGTCATGCGGCAGGTTCGGCGTGGTCCGGCGTCGCCCGGTCCGGGCCCCGGCGCCCCGCCCTACGGCGGAGTGCCCCAGCAGCCGGCCTACGGGGACGGCGACGGTTACGACAACGGATACGACTCCGGCTACAACACCGGCCAGGTCTACGGATCGCCGAACGGCCCCGGAGGCCCGCAGGGCCCCGGTGGCACCGGCACCCGGGATCCGCGCCCCGCGCCGAACTGGCGGCGCCGGATCAAGTGGACCGCGATCACGCTGGTCACACTGCTGGTCGTGGTCTCCGTGGGCACGTACTTCTGGGCGGACTCCAAGCTCCACCGTGACGTGGACCTCTCGAAGGTCATCGACCGGCCCGAGGCGGGCAAGGGCACGAACTACCTGATCGTCGGCTCCGACAGCCGCGCCGGCATGTCCGCCGAGGAGAAGAAGAAGCTGCACACCGGGTCCGCCGAGGGCAAGCGCACGGACTCCATGATGATCCTGCACACCGGTGACAACGGCTCCACGCTGATATCCCTGCCCCGCGACTCCGACGTCGAGATACCGACCTACAAGGGCTCCGACTCCGGCAAGACGTACCAGGGCACCGGCCGGCACGTGAAGCTGAACGCCGCGTACGCCGAGGACGGCCCCGAACTCCTCGTGCGGACCGTCGAGTTCAACACCGGTCTGCGCATCGACCACTACACGGAGATCGGCTTCGGCGGCTTCGCGAAGATCGTGGACGCGGTCGGCGGTGTCGACATGACCCTCGACAAGGGCTTCAAGGACAAGTACTCCGGCGCCGACTTCAAGGCCGGCAAGCAGACGCTGAACGGCGAGCAGGCCCTGGCCTTCGTCCGTACCCGGCACGCCTTCGCCGCCTCGGACCTGGAGCGCACCAAGAACCAGCAGAAGTTCCTGGCCGCCCTGGCCCACCAGGTCGCGACCCCCTCCACGGTCCTGAACCCCTTCACGCTCTACCCGACGATGGGCGCGGGCCTGGACTCGCTGACCGTCGACAAGGACATGAGCCTGTGGGACCTCGCGGACATGTTCTGGGCGATGAAGGGTGTCACCGGCGGCGACGGCAAGTCCATGAACATGCCGATCTCCGGTTCCACGGGCGGCAACCTGGTCTGGGACAAGACCAAGGTCAAGGAGCTGGTCGGCGAGCTGCGCAACGACGACAAGGTGACGGTCTCGGGCAACTGAGAACCCCGACACCCCACCCGTAGGACGGGACGTACGGCAGGACGTACGGCAGGGCCCCGCCGAGCACCTCGGCGGGGCCCTGCCGCGTGCCCGGACACGACTCCCCGCGGCACGCCTCAGCGGCACAGCACCTCGTCGCCGGTCACCACGGACGACGACTCCTGCTGGGGCGGAGCGTCCACCCGTACCCGCCTGACCTCCTTGAAGTCCGCTCCCGCGAGCACCTTCAGCACCGGCCCCTGCCCGGCGGCCGCGCGCAGCTCACTGCCGGGCAGCGCCGCGGCCAGGGAACGCGCGGAACGGTCCCAGCGCGGGTCGTACGTGATGACGGTGTGCTTCAGGCCCGTCTCGCGCGCCACGGCCGGCCGTCCCGTCGTACGGAACCCGCTGGCGGCGAGCGCGCCGTCCACCCGCCGGCCGAGGCCCTCCGTGGACGTCGCGTTCTCCACCTGGACCTGGATCAGCTGCGGGGCCACCTCGACCCGGGCGACCGGGTCGGCCACCGGCTGGTGCGGCGGGGCGAGCGGCCTGTCGTCGCGCAGTGCCCGGAAGAGCTCGGCGGCCTTCGGCCCGTCCCACTTCAGCGTCGAGCCGATGCCCTTGACGGCGTAGCCCATCTGCCCGATCGGCACGGTCGTGAACTCGGAGGAGGAGGGGGAGAAGTTGCGCATCGCCCGGCCGAGGTCCAGCAGCTCGTCCGTGCCGAAGCCCTTGTCCGCGCGGACCGAGCCGAGCACGGCCCGGGTGACGTCACGGAACCTCATCGGGTTCAGCAGCACCCCGGAGGAGGTGGCCCGGCCGATCAGCGCCGCCAGGAACCGCTGCTGGCGCTGCATCCTGCCGAGATCGGAGGCGCCGTCGACGTGCCGGGAGCGCACGTACTGCAGCGCCTGCCCGCCGTTCAGCTTGTGCGGGCCGGCCGTCAGGTCGAGTCCGGTGTACGCGTCCTTCAGGGGCCGCGTGGTGCAGATGTCGACGCCGCCGAGCACGTCCACGGTCTTCATGAAGCTGGTGAAGTCGACCTCCAGATAGTGGTCGATCTTCAGGTGGGTCATGCTCTCGACGGTGCGCACGGTCAGCTGCGGCCCGCCCTCCGCGTACGCCGCGTTGAGCTTGATCGGATGCGGGCCGTGCGGGACGCCGGTCACCGGGTCGGTGTGCGCGGGCGCCTCGGCGTACGAGTCGCGGGGCAGGCTGACGACGCTGGCGCGCTCCTTGTCCGCCGCGATGTGCACGATCATGACCGTGTCGGTGCAGTGGCACGGTGCGCCGCCCAGGCGGTACTTCCGCCGCTCCTGCTCCGTGATCCTGTCACGGCCGTCGGTGCCGACCAGCAGGACGTTCATGCCGTGGCCCGCGGCGGGACGGTTCTTCATGTCCTTGAAGGGGTCGACCCGCGCGATGTCCGCGTCGAGGCTGGTGACCACCGCGTGCCCGATGCCCGCCGAGGCGAGGACCACCACCGACAGCGTGGTGACGACCCGCATGGCCCAGCGCGGCCGCCTCCTCCGTACGGCGGGCCGCGCCGCGGGCCGCCGGGTACGGGACGGCTGCGGGCGGCCCTGGAGCGGGGGACGCCGGGGACGCGTGGGGTCGGGAGCGTGGGGCGGGGCGGCGGAGCGGGGCGACGTGGGCAAGGGGGACACCTCCGCGAGGCTGGGCGTGGGGATGCGTGAGCACGGTAGGCAGATACGATCTGCTGCCCGGCCCGTAGACAGGGCGGCGCGCGCCCGTGTCCCCCATTCGCGGTAACGTGACGTCCGATGAGCGAGAAGTCTGGCGTGCAGCCCCCCGCCGTATCCGTGATCATGCCCGTCCTCAACGAGGAGAGGCACCTGCGCGGAGCCGTCCAAGCGATCCTGGCGCAGGAGTACGACGGCGAGATGGAGGTGGTGATCGCCATCGGCCCGTCCACGGACCGTACGGACGAGATCGCGGCCGGACTCGTCGCCGAGGACCCGCGCGTTCACACCGTGCCGAACCCGACCGGCCGCACCCCCGCCGCGCTCAACGCGGCGATCAAGGCGTCCCGGCACCCCGTCGTCGTCCGCGTCGACGGGCACGGCATGCTCTCGCCGAACTACATCGCCACCGCCGTCCGCCTCCTGGAGAAGACCGGCGCGCAGAACGTCGGCGGCATCATGCACGCCGAGGGCGAGAACGACTGGGAGCACGCCGTCGCCGCCGCGATGACCTCGAAGATCGGCGTGGGCAACGCGGCCTTCCACACGGGCGGGGAGGCCGGCCCGGCGGAGACCGTGTACCTCGGCGTCTTCCGCCGCGAGGCGCTGGAGCGGCAGGGCGGCTACAACGAGGAGTTCATCCGCGCCCAGGACTGGGAGCTGAACTTCCGGATCCGGGAGGCGGGCGGCCTCATCTGGTTCTCGCCCGAGCTGAAGGTGTCGTACCGGCCACGGCCCTCCGTCAGGGCCCTCGCCAAGCAGTACAAGGACTACGGACGGTGGCGTCACGTCGTCGCCCGCTACCACGAGGGCTCCATCAACCTGCGCTACCTGGCCCCGCCGGTCGCGGTGTGCGCGATCGCGGCGGGCCTCGTGGTGGGCGCCGCGCTCACGCCCTGGGGCTTCCTGATCCCCGGCGGCTACCTCGCGGCGATAGCCGCCGGTTCGCTGCCCGCGGGCAAGGGGCTGCCGGCCGGGGCCCGCCTGCGGATCCCCGTGGCCCTCGCCACCATGCACATGTCCTGGGGCTTCGGCTTCCTGACCAGCCCGCGCGCGCTGGCCCGCAAGGTGATCGCCTCCCGCCGCCCCGCGGTGCGGGAACCCGCCGCTTCCTGAGACGAGGGCCCGGCGGCACGGGTACGCGCCGCCGGGCCCCACTCGTCCCGCTGCCGCCGCGGGTCCGCCCCGTCCGCACGGACGTGCGGCGGACCCGTCGGGTCAGCTACGAGGCACACTTCACCTTGTCCGCCGTGGACTTGTCCACGTCCGGTGCCTTCGTCGCCGCCGTCAGCGGCTCTCCCGCGCCCTTGAAGTCCTTGCCCAGTGTCAGCGTCATCGCGGGCAGCCCCTGGGAGTTGGTCACGCTCTTGCCGGGCTTCAGAGCGGATCCGGACAGCCCCATGATCGCGGCCAGCCTGCGTGCCTGAGGCGCCTGGTCGGGTGCGTACTCCAGTGTGGTCCTGCTCAGTTGCGCGGGCGCGTTGCCGGCGTTCTCGGACTTCTGCACACCCTCGGAGTTCTGAAGCCAGGCGAGGGTCAACTGCGCGGAGCCGCCGGCGGCCCCGCCGTTGAGGATCCGCACCCGCACCTCGGAAGCCGCGGACTTGGTGCCCTTGAGGCGTGCGGCCTGGGCGTCCTTCGCCGCCTTCTCCTTCTTTTTCACCTCGGTGAAGGAGACGTCGTCCTTGATCGCGCCGAAGACGGCGGGGGCCGCGGCCGGATTGACGATGACCGTCTTGTGGTATTTGCCGTCGGCCGGGTTGTCGAGCACCGGTACCGTCATGAAGCTGATGTTCTTCGTCGGCACCTTCTTCAGCTCCAGGGCCACGTCCTTGAGCGTGCTGACCTTTCCTATGCCGGTGTCCACCGTGAGTGCCTTGGTGGCGGCCTCGGCCAGGCTGATCAGCTTGGACGGGTTGGTGAGGGTGTCGCTGGAGCTCATCTTGCGCATGAGGGAGCCCAGGAACTGCTGCTGCACCTTGATGCGGTCCAGGTCGCCCTCGTTGCCCCAGCTGTGGCGGGTGCGGACGAACGCGAGCGCCTGCTCGCCCTCGACCTTGCTCTCGCCCGCGGGCAGTTTGAGGTGCGAGTCCTTGTCGTCGACGGGGTGCGCGAGACAGACGTCGACGCCGTCCACGGCCGTCGTCAGTGTCTTGACCGCATTGAAGTCCGCCATCATGAAGTGGTCCACCGAGATGCCGGTGAGCTCCTTCACCGTGCGCATCGTGCAGCCCGGGTCGCGGCCGTCCTGCCCCAGGCTGATGTTGAAGCGGACGTTGTCGGTGCCGGGGATGACCTTCGTGCTGCCGTCGGGCTGCTTGGTAGGGCAGTCGGGGACGTTCGCGATCAGGTCGCGAGGGATGCTCAACGCGGTCGCGTTCGTACGGTCCTTGGAGACGTGCAACAGGATGTTGGTGTCGGCGTGCCCGACACTGTTCGCGTCGCCGTAGCCCTCGTTGCCCTTGCCGGTGCGCTTGTCGGTGCCGATGATCAGGACGTTGAAGGCCTCGTCCTTGCTGAAGCCCTGTTTGCCCGCGCTGCCGACGTCCGTCGTCGTGACGTTGCCCTCAAGGTGCTTGAGGTAGAGATATCCCGCCGCCGACGCGGCGACGAGCACGAAGGCCATCGAACCGCCGGTCCACAGCAGGACCTTCTTCGCCTTCGACTTCTTGGGCTTCGTCCGGCGACGGCCCGGAGGCGGCTCCGGGGGAGCGCCACGTCGTCGGCGCGGCCCGGGCACATCGGTACCGGGAGGTGCCTGGCGGTCCCGCTCCGGCGCCGTGCGCGCCCGCTGTCCCTGCCTCGTCCCGGCTCCTGTCGGCGCGGGATTGCCGCGCCGTGGTCTCGGAACTCCCGACTGCGGTGCGGAACTGCTCAGTCGCAGTTCGTATTCACCGGTGTTCGGGTTGAGCACCCATTGGTCTGCGGGATCGATATTGTCCGCCCGCCCACGGCCTTGCGCGTCCACGGTTGTCTGAGTCCTCCGTCGGGGCCACGCGGCGCCCTTCCCCCTCAAGGCGCTCGGGTCTCTCGGTCAAACAGTGCGCGACCGCCAGGACGGACCTCGAGGCCGGGTGCACCGGATCGCTCACACTATCTGCCCAGTTCAGTGCCGAGCGACGGCGGTGACAAATTCCACTCGCCTACAACTGGGCAATCCGCCCTATTTCTCAGGGACTTCTTAGCTCAGCAGTTCCCGTCCTTGGCGCACGCTTTACCCGCAGGCGTCCTCGGCCGCCGTGTTTCCCCGGAAAGTTGGAGCGGGGGGAGGGGTGCCGACGGGGGAGAGAGCCTGTTCGAGCGGCCACTTCGTGTCGCCGTCCGACTCCTCTTCGTAGTCGAATGCGGCGTCGTACGCGCCTTCCCCGCGCCCCCCGAACGAGTTCCGCGCGGGAACCGGACGGCCCGTCGCCGCATTTCCGTTCTTCCCTCCGGAATCACCGGGAAGGCCACCGGGGGACCCCTTCGGAAGACCCTTGGCGACGGCCACCGGAGTGTCCGAACGCAGCCGCGCGAAGAGCTGCGCGGCCTCCGGCTCGATGAGTTGGTCGCGATTGGCGTTGTACGCGTACGTCGTCCGGGGCACTGTCAGGAATTGCACCCGTTCCGTGGGAATGTCGCGCATGCCGCGCACCAGCTCGTACAGGCCGCGCAGGCTGGCGAGATCGGGGTCGGTGGTGAGCGAGGAGGTGGCCGCGTCGAGGACGGGATAGAGCTTCGTCGGATTCAGCAGGACGTCGTTGCTGCGCACCTTGTTGACGAGCGCGCCCAGGAACCGCTGCTGGCGGTCCATGCGGTCGGTGTCGCTGCCGTTGCCGATGCTCTTGCGGGCGCGCACGTAGCCGAGGGCCTGTTCGCCGTTGAGCGTCACCTCGCCCGCGGGCAGCCGCAGCTTGGCGTCCTTGTCGTCGATGGGCTGCTTCAGGCAGACCTGGACGCCGTCCACGGCGTCGACCATGTCCTTGAAGCCGTGGAAGTCGACGACCATGTGGTGGTCGACCCGGATCTCCGTGAGCTTCTCGACGGTCCGGATCGTGCAGGCCGAACCGCCCACCTCGAACGCGGAGTTGAACATCGCGAAGGCCGGGGAGCTGCGGGTGCCGTCCGGGCGGCGGCAGTCCGGCAGGTGCACCATCAGGTCGCGGGGGAGCGAGACGGCGGTCGCGCTGTGCCGGTTGGCGGCCAGGTGCAGCAGGATCGTGGTGTCGGACCGCTCGGTCCCGGAGTCACGGCCGTACTTCCGGTTCCCCTTCCCCGAGCGTGAGTCCGAGCCGATCAGCAGGATGTTCTGCGCGCCCCGCACGAGCGCGGTGGGCCGTTCCTTCTCGTACCGCGCGAGCTCGGCGGCCGCGTCGTCGTCCGCCGTGATGTTCCCGTTCAGCTTCTCGTACACGGCCCATCCGGCCCCGCTCGCGGCCAGCACGAAGACGGCGAGCCCCAGGGACGAGTTGCGCAGCCACAGCCGCCGGCGCCGCCGGGCGAGCCCGGCACCGGTGGCCGACGCCCCCGCTCCCGGCCCTGCGCTGACGGTCACGTCGGGAAACCCCCTCCTGGCGTACGGGCCTGTCGCACTGCGGTGTTCCTACGACCATGGCCCGCCCGCCCCCCGAAGACGTCCCGCTGGTAGCCCGAACGGGCGACACCCCCGCGGGCCCGCACCGGGGGCGCCCTGCCCGGGGCGCGCGGGGAACGGGGTGCTCGGCCGCACGCGGCCGGTGCGGGGCAGCCGGGCCCGGTCCGCGTACGGCCCGCGGCGCCGGCTCCGCGGCCGGGTTCACGGGTGGCGGCCTTCCCGGGGCGCGGGGAGCGGGGCGCTCAGCCACCCGCGGCCCTCACGGGAAATCCCCCCGTACCTCTCCTACTCCCCGGCCGGGCCCCCGCGGACCGTGGTCACCCGCTCGCTCTCCACCCGCTTGGCAAGCCCCTCCGCGTCGGCCCGCTCCAGATGCCGGCACAGCACCACGGACGCCCCGGTCGACAGCGGCGCGTACAGCCCCGCGCTCAGCCCCTCCCACGTGTCGTACGGGAGCCCCGACAGAATCCGCGAACCGGGCCCGGTCAGTCCGAGCGCGGGTGCCGCGGACCGGGCCCGCTCGACGACCTCGGACCCGGTGTACTCCGCCCCCGCGACGATCAGCGCCGGCTCGTCCGGGTCGACCGGTGCGTACGGTGCGAAGCGGTCCCCCTGGCCGGGCACCTCCACCGCGTAGTCGGCGAAGCCCTCCGGGGGCTGCGGGAAGCGCCCCCCGAGCGGCCGCAGCGCGAGCGCGACCCGCTCCCCGGAGCAGGCGCGGGCCGCCTCCAGCGTGTCCGGCCCGCTGACCACGAGGTCGGCCGCGGCGGGATCGCCGCCCACGTCCGCGACCACCCCCACCGACGAACACGCCAGCAGCCACACCGCCGTCTGCCAGTGCGCGGGCAGCAGCAGCGCCAGCCGGTCGCCGGGTTCGGCGGACAGCTCGCCCTGGAGCAGGTTGGCGGTCTTGGCCACCCAATTGGCGAAGGTGGCCACGGACAATTCGACACGTTCACCCGTGGCGTCGTCGTAGAAGGTGACCAGTGGGCGTGCGGGGTCCGCGGCGAGCGCGGATCGCAGCAGGTCGGCAGGGGTGCGATCGGTGGCGTTCACGCGCAGAAGCGTACGCGGGCCCCGCGTGCGGGACGGACCGGCCGTGCCACCGGTTCGGCCGAGCGCGGCAGACTGGCCGTCACCTCACCGATGGACAGATATGTACGCCTATGTCCACGATCAGGGGCATGCGTGGATTCCTTGCTTCCTCGGTCGGCGTCACCTGCGCGGCCGCTCTCGCCCTTCCGCCGGCCCTGTCCGCCCCGGCACAGGCCGCGCCCCAGGCGGCGAAGACCGAGCCCGCCGCCCCGGGCAGCACCCGATCCCTCCCGCTCGTCCCGCTCGGCGACGACCGGAGCCTCGGCGCCGCCGCGCCCGAACAGGGCGTCACCAGACGGTCCGTACGGTCGTTCTCGCTCGTCGGCGTGGTCTGGGACGACCCCGGCACCGAACTGCGCGGCCGCGTCCAGGTCCGCACCCGCGCCTCCGGAACCACCCACTGGACCGGCTGGCAGGACATCGAGACGCACAACCACGAGCACGGAGCCGACCCCGGCAGCGCCGAGAGCGGCTCGGGCCGGGTGCGCGGCTCCACGGCGCCGCTGTGGGTCGGTGCCTCCGACGGCGTCGAGGTACGCGTCCAGGCGTCGGTGGACGAACGCTCGACCTCCGCCGGGGAACCGCCGCTCCCCAGGGGCATGCACCTCGAACTGGTCGACCCCGGGGGAGCGTCCACGGCGGCCGGCCGCACCGTCGGGCCGGGCGTCGGGGCCACCGCCGAGAACGCCGCCGCGGCCGCCGGGGCCACCGCGGCCTCCTACGAGGCGTCCGCCGCCAACGCGGCGCTCGCCCCGCTCGGCGCCACCGAGATCCCGGCGCTGTCCAAGGCCCGTACCGAGCAGGAGTACCGTGCCGCCCAGCCCGGCGCGCCGCGTGCGAAGCCCTACATCGGCGCCCGCCCGCGCATCGTCACCCGGCGCGGCTGGGGCGCGAACGAGAGTCTGCGCGAGCGCGGCTTCGTGTACACCAAAAAGGTGAAGGCCGCCTTCGTGCACCACACGGCGTCCGGCAACAACTACCGCTGTTCGCAGGCCCCTTCGGTCATCCGGAGCATCTACCGCTATCACGTGGTGAGCAGCGGCTGGCGTGACATCGGCTACAACTTCCTCGTCGACAAGTGCGGAACCGTCTACGAAGGCCGGGCCGGAGGCGTGGCGAAGCCCGTCATGGGCGCCCACACCCTCGGTTTCAACAGCAACACGATGGGAATCGCCGTCCTCGGCACCTTCGCCGACGCCCGGCCGGCCGCCGCCGCGCTGAACGCGGTCGCACGGCTCACGGCGTGGAAGCTCGGTGTCTACGGGGTCAATCCGCGCGGCAAGACATACCTGAAGTCCGGCGGTGGCAATCTCTACCGAAAGGGAAAGAACGTACGACTCAACGTGATCTCCGGCCATCGGGACGGGTTCGCCACGGAGTGCCCGGGGCGGCTCCTGTACGGAAAGCTCGGCTCGGCCCGGACGACCGCGGCCCGCTACCAGGGCCGCTGAGCGGGCAGGAGGCCGTCACCTGGCGACACGTCCGGCGACCCGGCCGACTCCCCGGCCGTCGAGGGAACCGCGCCGCCGTCGACGACGCCATCGAACGGACTGCATACACTGACCGGCCGGAACACCCTTCGGCCGGTCCCGGCAGGAAGCAGAGACGACAGGTGACAGAAGCGATCCTCCTGGTCGGTGGCAGAGGCACCCGGCTGCGCCCGCTGACGGTGAACACCCCGAAACCGATGGTTCCGGCGGCCGGGGTGCCCTTTCTCACGCACCAGCTGGCGCGGGCGAGAGCGGCGGGCGTCGAGCACATCGTCCTGGCGACCTCGTACCTGGCCGAGGTCTTCGAGCCGTACTTCGGTGACGGCTCGGCGCTGGGTCTGCACATCGAGTACGTCACGGAGGAGGAACCCCTCGGCACGGGCGGCGCGATCCGTAACGTCGCCGCCCGTCTGCACTCCGGCCCGGACGAGCCGGTCCTGATCTTCAACGGTGACATCCTGACCGGGCTGGACATCCGGGCGCTGGTCGCGACGCACGAGTCGACGGGCGCGGACGTGTCCCTGCACCTGACCCGGGTCGACGATCCCCGCGCGTACGGGCTGGTCCCGACGGACCCCTCGGGCCGGGTGACCGCCTTCCTGGAGAAGCCCCAGACACCCGCCGAGATCGTCACCGACCAGATCAACGCGGGGGCGTACGTCTTCCGCCGCTCCGTCATCGACTCCATCCCGGCGGGCCGTCCGGTCTCGGTGGAGCGCGAGACGTTCCCGGAACTGCTGGCCACCGGAGCCCATCTGCAGGGCATGGTGGACTCGACGTACTGGCTGGATCTGGGCACCCCCCAGGCCTTCGTACGGGGCTCCGCGGACCTGGTCCTCGGCCGTGCCCCCTCGCCGGCCGTCCCGGGCCGCTGCGGCGACCGGCTGGTCCTGCCCACGGCCCGGGTCGCCCCGGACGCCAAACTGACCGGCGGCACGGTCGTCTGTGAGGGCGCGCAGGTGGGCGAGGGCGCGCGGGTCATGGGCAGCACCATCCTGTCCGGCGCCGTCGTCGAACCCGGCGCCGTCATCACCGACTCCCTGGTGGGAGCCCGCGCCCGCATCGGCGAACGCACCGTTCTCTCCGGCACGGTCGTCGGCGACGGCGCGGTGATCGGCCCGGACAACGAACTCCGCGAGGGCGTCCGCATCTGGTGCGAGGCCCACATCCCCGCGGGAGCCCTCCGCTTCTCCTCGGACCAGTGACCCGCATCTCCGGCCCGCCCGGCGTTCGGGGGCGAGTTTCCGGAGTGGTTCGGCGGGGGCGCGCATCTTCCGCCCGTCCGGTGTTCGGGGGCGAATTTCCGGAGTGGTTCGGCGAGGGCGTGCATCTCCGGCCCGTCCGGCGTCCGAGGACGAGCCCTTCGGCCGACGGCGGGGCGCCCGCACTCTCAGCCTGTCCGGCGTCCGAGGACGCGCTTCTGGAGTGGTGAAGCGCAGGCCCGCATGTCCAGCCCGTCCGGCGTTTGAGGACGAGCCCTTCGGGCGATGCGGGGGTCCAGGGGGCGGCAGCCCCTTGGCGGGGCGCGGGGGCGGAGCCCCGCAGGGGGTCCGGGGGCGCAGCCCCCGGGCGGGCTCCGGGGCGCAGCCCCGGGGATGGGACGGGTAGGGGCGGCGGGGGCGAAACCACCCCCCGACCGCCCCCGCGTCACAACCGCCCGATATCCCCCCGCGGCATCCGCGGCACCCTCCGCGCAGGCGACCGCCCCGACAACAGAATCAACCGAGCCGCCCGATGCCGCTGCCCGGCATACGGCTCCAGCAACGCCAGCATCACCGCATCGTCCGCATCCCGGTCCCCCGCCAGCGCGTACCCCACGATCCCCGGCAGATGAAGATCCCCGACCGTCACCGCGTCCGCCGCCCCATGACTGCGCTGCACGGTCTCCGCCGACGTCCACGGCCCGATCCCGGACACCAGCTCCAGCCGCGCCTGCGCCCCCTCCGCCTCCATGCCCATCGCCTCCTCGAGCCGCGCGGCGACCCGTACGGCCCGCAGGATCGTCGAAGCCCGCTTGTCGTCGACTCCGGCGCGATGCCACTCCCAGGAGGGGATCAGAGCCCAGGTCCGGGGCTCCGGCATGACGTACATCCGCTCCGGCGCGGGCCCCGGCGCCGGCTCCCCGAACTTCCGTACGAGCAGCCGCCACGCCCGATAGGCCTCGTCCGTCGTGACCTTCTGCTCCAGCACGGAGGGGATGAGCGACTCCAGGACCAGCCCGGTGCGGGTCAGCCGCAATCCCGGCCGCCGGTGCCGCGTCGCCGCGACCAGCCGGTGCCGGGGCTCGAAGGCGGCGGGATCGTCCGACGCGCCGAGCAGGTCCGGAAGCTGTTCGAGGAGCCATCGCGCACCCGGCCCCCACGCCTCGGCCCGTACCGCCCCGTCCCGGACCGCGACCCGCAGCGTCCCGGCCCCGGCGGGCGTCCGGCTGGCACGCCACACGGACCCGTCCGGTGTGGCGCGGAAGGTCGGGTCGCCGGGCCCCCGGCGCAGCGGTCCGAGCACCAGACCGAGATCGAGCGGACCGGGCGGTGTCCAGATCCGTCCGAGTCCAGGCCCGGTGGCCTGGCGCGGGAGGCCGGCGCGGACGCCCGTGGGCACGTCGACATGCCCGCCGCGCACGGTCGTACGCGTCGGCCGGGGGGTGAATCGTCCAGCCACGGAAGGGGTCCTCGGGGTGCTCGGGTCGCCCTACGAGGGTAGGCGCTCCCGGCACGGGGGACACGGGAGTCGCCCCAGGTGCCCGGGGATCGCGGTCCCCGCACGGCGCGCCGCGCGGGTCACCGCACCTCGACGAACGTCCCCGCGTCCCGGCCGGGGCGCTCCTTGGGCGCCTCGGCCGCGTGTCCGACGGCGACGGCCCCCATAGGGTCCCAGTCGTCCGGCAGTTCCAGCACGTCCCGTACGACGTCGCGGCAGAACATCGTCGAGGACACCCAGGCGGAGCCCAGCCGCTCCCCGGCGAGCGCGACGAGGAAGTTCTGCACTCCCGCGCCCATGGCGACGACGAACATCTCACGTTCCGCCGCGTCCCGGCGCGCGTCGCCGTACGGATGGGAGCCGTCCGTCACCAGGCACGGCACCACCAGGTAGGGCGCGTTGCGCAGCACGTCACCGCGCCGCACCCGCCGGGCGATCGACTCCTCGCTCTTCCCGTCCCCGCGCAGATCCTCGATCCACGCCTCCCGCATGGCGTCGAGCAGCCGCGTCCGCGACCGGGCGGACTCCAGCAGCACGAACCGCCAGGGCGTGGTGTGGTGCGGGGCGGGTGCGGTCACCGCGGCGGCGACCGCACGCCGCACGGCGCCGGGGTCGACGGGCTCGTCGGTGAAGGCCCGTACGGTACGCCGCTGGGTCACCGCCTCCCGCACGGCCTCCGAGGTGCCCAGCCGGAACATGTCGTCGCGCGCGTCCCTCACCAGGGGGCGCGTCCCCGCGCCGCCGTCCTCGGCCACCACGTGGGGCAGACCGCGCACGACGGCGACGGGCAGCCCGGAGGCCTTGCCCTTGACCAGGTCACCGGCGCCGGCCAGCTCGTCGGCGGTGGCGACGACGGTCGCGCTCAGCGGGTTGCCGTGCGCGTCGGCGCCGCCGCGCAGGTCGTCCAGGACGCGGACGCCCGCGGCGCCGATGGCGACATCGGTGAGCCCGGCGCGCCAGGGGCGCCCGAAGGTGTCGGTGATCACGACGCCGACGTCCACCCCGAGGGCGTCCCGCAGGCCGTCCCGGATGGTCCGTGCGGACGCGTCGGGGTCCTCGGGCAGCAGCAGGACGGTGCCGGCCGGCGTGTTCGAGGCGTCGACCCCGGCGGCGGCCATCACGAGCCCCTGCCGGTTCTCGACGATCCGGAGGGCGCCGCGGCGCGCGACGACCCGTACGGTCTCGGCGTCGATGGCGGCCTCCCGGTCGGCGGCCGCCACCTGGCGCCCCTCGGCCTTGGAGACGATCTTCGAGGTGACGAGCAGGACGTCCCCGTCGGCCAGCCCGGCGCCGGCCCCGGCGATGATCTTGGCGAGGTCGTCGCCCCGGTGGACCTCCGGAAGGCCGGGCAGGGCCCAGACCCGGTACCCGGCGGCGCCGTCGTCCACGCCGGTACGCGTCGCCCCGCCACCCGTGTCCCCCGTACGGCCCGCGGTGCCGTCGGTACGGCCCGTGCCGTCCGTACCGCCCGCGTCACGCGCGTGGCCCGTATCGCGCACGGTGTCGTCCGTACGGCCCGTGTCGCCTGTACGGCCCGTGCCGTCCGTCGGCCCGAGGCCGTCCGCGGCTCCCCCGCTCCCGACTCGTCCGCCGCTCACGCGCCCCGCACCTCCTCCGCCAGCGTCAGCGCCTCCTGGGCCATCCGTGCGGCGGCGTCGAGGTCGGACATCATCAGCGGTACGGCGCGGCAGCGGATGCCGGCCGCCTCCACACGCTCCACGGCGGACGCGTCGACCGTGTCGACGAGCCAGCCGTCCAGGAGTCCAGAGCCGTAGTGCTCGGCGACCGCGGCCGCGGTCGACTCCACGCCGACCGCCGCGAGCACCTTGTCGGCCATGCCCCGCACGGGCGCGTCGCCGACGATGGGGGACAGGCCCACCACGGGCACGCCCGCGTCCGCGATGGCCTCCCGGATGCCGGGCACGGCGAGGATGGTGCCGACGGACACGACCGGGTTGGACGGCGGGAAGAGGATCACGTCCGCCTCCGCGATCGCCTCCAGGACCCCGGGCGCGGGCTTGGCCTGCTCGGCGCCGACCGGCACGACGGCCTCGGCCGCCACGGAGGCGCGCAGCCGTACCCAGTACTCCTGGAAGTGGATCACCTTGCGCTCGCCGCTGTCCGGCAGCGTGACGGCGACATGGGTCTCGACGCGGTCGTCGGACATGGGGATCAGCCGGACGCCCGGCTTCCACCGGTCGCACAGGGCTTCCGTGACCGCGCTGAGCGGATAGCCCGCGCTCAGCATCTGCGTCCGCACGATGTGCGTGGCGAAGTCGCGGTCGCCGAGCCCGAACCACTCGGGCCCGGCCCCGTACGCGGCGAGCTCCTCCTTGAGATGGAAGGTCTCGTCGGTCCGGCCCCAGCCCTGTTCCTCGTTGATGCCGCCGCCGAGGGTGTACATCACCGTGTCGAGGTCCGGGCAGACCTTCAGCCCGAAGAGGTGGATGTCGTCCCCGGTGTTGCCGATGACCGTGATGTCCGCTTCGGGCGAGGCCCGCTGGAGACCACGAAGGAACCGGGCACCACCGATGCCGCCTGCCAGAACCACAATGCGCATGGTGTCCAGTCTCGCAGGCGGCTACGACAAGGTGTGAGTCGGTTACTGGACCTCGGCGACGGCGCAGCGCGCCGCGTGCATCGGCATCTCGGTGAGGCCGGGGTGGTAGACGTGCAGGCTGACGGCCGGTTCGAGGGAGTCGTTGACGACCTCATGGGCGTAACCGGGCGCGAAGACCCGCTGCGCGCCCGCCCCCAGCGCGCGCGTGCCCCGGTCGGTGCGCTCCGTCAACACGCCGTCCAGGACGGTGAGTACGCCGGAGGAGGCACCGTGGTCGTGCAGCCCGCTGCCCTGTCCGGGCACCCATGACAGCAGCCACACCTCGTAGCCGGGCCCGGTCTGCAGCCGGTGGTACCAGCGGGAGGTGGCGTCGTACCGCACGAGGTGTTCCCACCGGGAGCGGTCGGCGGAGACGGCGCGGGCGAGTCCCACGAAGTCGGCCACGGTGACGGGGTGCTCGCGCGGCGGCTGGAGCAGGTGCGGGACTTCGAGGATGTCGCCGGCGATCTGGAGGTCGCTGTCGCTGTTCATGGGTGCGGTGGTTTCCTCGGCGGAGAGTGCGGGAGACCCCCGGTCCGGACGGAGCCGGGACGTGGGGGAGGGCCGTGGCGTCCGGGTCGCGGACGGGGAGAGGTGCCCTGGTGCGGGCGTTCGCCCCGGGAGGGGGCGGGGATTCGCCTCAGTGGCGGCGAGGCAGCCGGAGCGCGATGAGGCTCAACAGCTGGAACAGCGGCAACAGCTTCGGCGAGCGAGGGCAGCACCCTGGGACCCGGCGGTGCGGGTCGAGGTGCGTGCCAAGTTCGCGAGCATGCCCACCAGCACACCGGTTCACACTCGAGCTGTCAACTTCATGTCCGGTATGTGGGAGATGTTTCACCTCATCCGGTTCATCTGAGAGGTGAAAGGTTTGCTCAGGAGTCGCCCCGGACACATGGCGCACAACCGGGCGCGCAAACCTCGGCGCGATCCTGTGATCCAAATGTGATCCGGTTCGCTTCGGGGTCGCGCGTCGGAACGAGATCGAACTTCTGGACGTCCTTCCCTGTAGCGGGTCGGTGGTCCGGTCGGACCCTTGAGGCTGTCATGGTTTATGCCGATTTGAACACTTTCCGCATAGCCTTGGTTCCGCAGAGTGAATAAGGGGCCCAATAGCAGATCTCGGCTTGACTGGCCCGGATCGGCACACTTGTAATTTCACTCGTGTCGTTCAGCCGAAAACGGTAACGACAGCATCACGGGGACGCGAAAGACAGACGAGGGGCGCACATGACCGAGCTGGTGCAGCAACTGCTGGTCGACGACGCGGACGAGGAACTCGGCTGGCAGGAGCGCGCGCTGTGCGCCCAGACCGACCCCGAGTCCTTCTTCCCCGAGAAGGGCGGCTCCACCCGCGAGGCCAAGAAGGTCTGTCTCGCCTGTGAGGTCCGCTCGGAGTGCCTTGAATACGCGCTCGCCAACGACGAGCGGTTCGGCATCTGGGGCGGTCTGTCCGAGCGCGAGCGGCGCCGTCTGAAGAAGGCCGCCGTCTGACCGCGCGCCACACCGCCCGAAGCGAACCGCCGTCCGACCGAACGGCGCACACCTCTCCGTACCGACACGTAACGAACGGCCCGTCGCAGGTGGGTTATCCACAGGCGGCGGGCCGCCGTGTTGCCCAGCCGTTAGTGTGGGCCCTCGTCCGAGACGTCCAGCTGTCCCCGCCGGACACAGGCGTCCACCGCAGTCCATCGAACCGGGGCCCGTACCTCGATGTCCGTGCACAGCCATACGGCAGCCCAACAAGACGCTGCCGCTCCTGAGTTCCCGCGCCACGTGGTGACCGCGGTGCTCGTCTCCCACGACGGCGCCCGCTGGCTGCCCGACGCGCTCGCCGGCCTGCTCGGCCAGGAGCGCCCCGTGCAGAACGCGGTGGCGGCCGACACCGGCAGCGCGGACGACTCCGCCCAGCTGCTGACCGACGCACTCGGCGCCGACCGGGTGCTTCACCTCGCCCGCCGGACCGGCTTCGGCCAGGCCGTCGAGGAGGCCATCCGCGGCACCGGCGTGCTCACCCCGGACGACCTGCCCTACCTGAAGCGGCCCAGCGGCTGGGACCCCGTCACCCGAAGCTGGCGCGACGACGCGTACGACATGCCGGAGCTCCCGTACGGCGAACCCGAGCAGTGGCTCTGGCTCCTGCACGACGACTGCGCCCCCGAGCCCGACGCCCTCGCCCAGCTGCTCCGCGTCGTGGAGAACGAACAGGAGCTCGGCCAGGACGTCGCCGTCGTGGGCCCCAAGCTCCGCGGCTGGTACGACCGGCGCGCCCTCCTGGAGGTCGGCGTCACCATCGCCAACTCCGGCCGCCGCTGGACCGGTCTGGACCGTCGCGAGCAGGACCAGGGCCAGCACGACCACGTCCACCCCGTGCTCGCCGTCTCCACCGCCGGCATGCTGATCCGCCGCGACGTCTTCGAGGAGCTCGGCGGCTTCGACCGCCGCCTGCCCCTGATGCGTGACGACGTCGACCTGTGCTGGCGCGCCCAGTCCGCGGGACACCGCGTCCTGGTCGCCCCCGAGGCGGTCGTCCGGCACGCCGAGGCGGCCTCCCGTGAGCGCCGCACGGTCGACTGCGTGGGGCGCACCTCCGCCTCCCCGCACAAGGTCGACAAGGCGGGTGCCGTCTACACCCTCCTGGTCAACGCGCGGACGGTCCAGCTCCCCTGGATCCTGGTCCGCCTCGTCGTCGGCACGCTGCTGCGCACCCTCGCCTATCTCGTCGGCAAGGTCCCCGGCCAGGCCGTCGACGAGATCCGCGGTCTGCTCGGGACCCTGCTGCGGCCCGAGCGGATCCTCGCGGGCCGCCGCAGGAGAGGCAGCCCCCAGGTCGACAAGGGCGAACTGCGCGCCCTGTTCCCGCCCCCCGGCGCGACGGTGCGGGCGACCGTCGAGCAGGTCGCGGGCAACCTCATGGGCAGCGACGACCCCGAGGCCACCTCCGGCGCCGGACGGCACGGCGGCGCGGTGGAGTCCGGGCCCGGCGGCGACGACGCCGACTTCCTCGAGATCGAACAGTTCGCCCGGCTCAAGCGCATCGCCCGCAACCCCGGCCCGATGCTCTTCCTGGTGCTGCTGTTCGTCTCCCTGCTCGCCTGCCGCGGCCTCCTCGGCGGCGGGGCGCTCGCGGGCGGCGCGCTGCTGCCCGCGCCCGCCGACGCCTCCGAACTCTGGTCGCGCTACCTCGACGGCTGGCACCCGGTGGGAGCGGGCGGCACCGAGTCCGCGCCGCCCTACCTCGCGCTCGTCGCGCTGCTGTCCTCGCTGCTCCTCGGCTCCACCGGGCTCGCGGTCACCGTGCTCATGGTGGCCTCCGTGCCACTGGCCGGCTTCGCCGCGTACTTCGCCTCCCGTCCGCTCGTCGAGTCGCGCCTGCTGCGCGCCTGGGCGTCCGTGACGTACGCGTTCCTGCCCGCGGCGGCGGGCGCCCTCGCGGGCGGCCGCATCGGCACCGCCTTCCTCGCGATCCTGCTGCCGCTCATCGCCCGCGCGGGCGTCGCGGCGAGCGGGCTCGCGCACGCCTCGGGCGCGCGCGGCAGCTGGCGCGCCACCTGGGCGTACGCCCTGCTGCTGACGTTCACCACCGCGTTCACGCCGATCGTCTGGCCCCTCGCGCTGGTCCTCGGCGTCGCGCTCCTCGCGGTGCGCCGCCGGGAGCTCACCGCGTACGGGCCGCGGTTCCTGGCCCAGCTCGGCACCCCGCTGCTGGTCCTCGCCCCCTGGTCGCTGACGCTGCTCCCGTTCGGCTTCTTCAAGGAGGCCGGCCTGCCCTACGGCCCGAGCGCGGCCTCCGCGCTCGACCTGCTCGGCGCGAGCCCCGGCGGCCCCGGCACGGTCAGCGGACTGATGCTCATCGGCATCGTGCTCGCCGGGCTGGCGGCCCTGCTGCGGGGTGAGCGGCAGCGCGCGGTCTGGACCGCCTGGGTCGTGGCCCTGGTGGCGCTCGTCTTCGCGGTCCTGTCCAACAAGTCGGCGTGGGCCGGGCCCGCCACCCTGGTCTACGGTCTCGCGCTGCTCACCGCCGCCGCGCTCGGCGCCGACGGGGCACGCGCCCGCGTGGCCGAGCAGAGCTTCGGCTGGCGGCAGCCGGTCGCCGCGCTCATCGCCCTCGCCTCGGCCGCGGGCCCGCTGCTCGTGGCCGCCGGCTGGATCATCGGCGGCGCCGACGGTCCGGTGGAGCGCCGCGACCCGGTGCAGGTGCCGGCGTTCGTCGCCGAGGAGAGCGGCACCCGAGACCAGGCCCGCACTCTGGTGCTCGACAGCGAGACCGGTGCCCGCGTCGGCTACACCCTCGTCCGCGGTTCCGGCGCGCGCATGGGCGACGGCGAACTCGCCGCCTCGGGCGGCGAGAACGAGCGGCTCGACAAGGTCGTCGCCAACCTCGTCGCGGGCTCCGGCGCCGACCAGGCGGAGCAGCTCGGCGGCTTCGCCGTGCGCTACGTCCTGGTCCGCAAGGGCGCGCCCCGTGAGGTGAGCCGCGTCCTGGACGCCACCCCGGGTCTGTCCCGGCTCAGCCAGCAGGACGGAAGCGCCCTGTGGCGCCTGGACCGCCAGGTCTCGCGTGCCTCGGTCGTCCCCAAGTCCGGTGAGCCGCTGTCCATCGCCGCCGGACCCGTCGAGCTGCACACGACCGTCCCCGCCGGCTCCGAGGGCCGCGTCCTGCGGCTCGCCGACACGGCGGACGCGGGCTGGACGGCCACCCTGGACGGAAAGCCGCTCACCCGCACCACCGTCGACGGCTGGGCGCAGGGCTTCGAACTGCCCGCGGACGGCGGCAGGCTGGACGTCGCCTTCGACGCCCCGCTGGGCCACACAGGCTGGCTGTGGGCGCAGGGCGCGCTCGCCGTCGTCCTCGTGGTCCTCGCCCTGCCCGGGCGGCGCCGGGACATCGACGACGACCTGCCCGAGGAGCCGGCCCTGCCCGCCCAGGACAGCACGGGCGACGGCCGCCGTGCCCGTCGGCTGCGCGCCCAGGCCGAGGCGGAGGCGGAGGCCGAGGAGGCGGTCCGGACGGACCAGGACCCGGACGGCTTCGATCCCGCGGAGTTCGAGCCCGCGGAGGAGGAGCGGGAGCACGCTCCCGCCGCGGTCCCGCACCAGCAGACGTACGACGACTGGGAGACGCCCGGCTACGGGGGCGCCGACTACGGTTCCTACGGCGCCGAGCAGTACCAGGGCGCGCAGCAGTACCCGGCGGACACCTACGAACAGCCCTACCAGGCCGACCCGTACCAGGCGGACCCCTACCGGAGCGGGCAGTACGACCCGTACGGGTACGGGAACACGTCGTCGTACGACCAGGCGTACCAGCAGGGCTACGGGACGGCGTACGACCCGCAGCAGCCGCCGATGCCTCCGCAGCCGCCGCACGGCACCGACAGTGAGCGCCCCGACGGGAGCCAGCAGTGAACCGCACCACCCTGTCCCTGATCGCCGGTGCGACCGCGCTCGCCGCCGTCACCGGCTTCGCCTCCATGAGCGCGCCCGCCGCCTCCGGCGACAGCACCGCCACGGCGGCCGTCCAGCGGCCCGTGGAGCGCAGCCGGCTGCTGTGCCCTCAGCCCAGCACGTCCGACCTCGCGGAGACGGCTTACACGTCGTTCACGCCGGTCACCGAGGGCACGGGCGGCGACGGCAAGGCCGAACTGCAGTCCGCGACCGAGGAGTCGGCGGACGGGACGAGCGGCAAGAAGACCGGGAAGAAGGCGGCCGGGCCCGTGGTGGAGCCCAAGGCGCCGGGCAAGCCGGCCACCGGCGACAGCTCGGGCGCCGAGGGACCCGCCCTGGTCGGCACCGCCGAGGGCAGGTTCGCGCCCGGCTGGACGGTGCAGGAGACCACCGAGGTCGCCGCGGGCACCGGTCGCGGTCTGCTCGGCACCAACTGCACCGCCCCGGACACGGAGTTCTGGCTCCCGGGCGCCAGTACCGCCGACAGCCGCACCGACTACGTGCATCTGACCAACCCGGACGACTCGGCCGCCGTCGTCGACGTCGAGCTGTACGGCAAGGACGGCAGGCTCAAGTCCACCGTGGCGGACGGCATCACGGTCCAGCCGCACGCGAGCGAGCCGCTTCTGCTGAGCACGCTCACCGACGCGCCGCAGACCGACCTCACGGTCCATGTGACCGTCCGCAGCGGCCGTGTCGGCGCGGCCGTCCAGGCCCTGGACGACCGGACCGGCGGCGACTGGCTGGGCGCCTCCACCGACCCGGCGGGCAGCCTCGTCCTGCCGGGCATCCCGAAGGACGCCACCTCCGTGCGGCTGGTCGCCTTCGCCCCGGGCGACCAGGACGCGGACCTGAAGGTGCGGCTCGCGTCGCCCTCGGGCCTGATCACCCCGGCCGGCAACGAGACGCTGCACGTCAAGTCCGGCATGACCGCCGCGGTCGACCTCGGTGACGTCACCCGCGGCGAGGCGGGCTCCCTGGTGCTCACCCCCAGCGGCAACACCTCCGTGCCGGTCGTCGCCGCCCTGCGGGTGGTTCGCGGCAAGGGCGACAAGCAGGAGTCGGCGTTCATCCCGGCCACGGCGCCGGTCGCGGCGCGCTCGACGGTCGCCGACAACAGCGCCAAGGGCAGCACGCTCGCCCTCTCCGCGCCCGGCCGGACCGCCCAGGTCAAGGTCACCGCGTCGGCGGGCAGCGAGGGCGGCACGCCCGCGACGAAGACGTACACGATCAAGAGCGGGACGACCCAGGACATCGACGCGCCGGTGCCGAGCGGCCTGCGGGGCACGTACGCCCTCACGGTCGAGTCGGTCTCCGGAGGACCCGTCTACGCCTCCCGGACGCTCGCCTCCACCCAGGAGGGCGTACCGGGCTTCACGATCCAGACGCTCCCGGACGACCGCGGGACGGTGGCGGTCCCGGAGGCCGAGCAGGACCTGTCGGTCCTGCTCAAGAGCTGATCACGGCGGGGCGATCCCGTACGGGTGATCCACCGGGTCCCGGGAGGACGCGGTGGATCCTCGTTCCTCCCCGTACCGCGGGTGGGTCCTCACTCCTCGCCGTACCGCGGGTCGACCGTCTCCGGAGTCAGCCCCAGCAGTTCCGCGACCTGCTCCACGACGACCTCGTGGACCAGCGCGGCGCGCTCGTCGCGGCCCTTGGTGCGGATCTCGACCGGGCGGCGGTAGACGACCACTCGCGCGGGACGGCCCTCACGGGCGGCGATCGTGCCGCCCAGCGGCACGGCCTCGTCGTTCCAGCTCTCGCCGGGGCCGTCCAGGCGCGGGACCTCCAGGACCATGAAGTCGATGTCGGCCAGTTGCGGCCAGCGACGCTCCAGTCGCTCCACGGAGTCCTGCACCAGGTCCGCGAAGACCTCGGCGCGGCTCGCGGAGAGCGGCACCTGGGGCGGTGCGACGGGGCCGCGCATGCCCCGTCCGTGGCGATCACGGCGGCGGGGCCCGGGTGCTGCGGCGCGAGGCGGTACGGGGGTGTCCATCACTGACGAAGCGTAGTCCTCGCGGCGGCCGCGCGCCCGGCCCCCACGCGACAGTCCGCCGACCCCGCGGCGAGCGCCCGGCAGGTGGTCCGGATGTCGCCGGATGACCATTCCGGCCAAGCTTGGGCTCGATTCCGTATCCCTCCGGGACCGCCGTACACATGGCATTTGACATGATGTGCACCAAGTGGCGATCGGACCAAGGTCTGTTCGGCCTCCCGGCGGCGGCGATCCTCCCAGGCCGGCGAGGCGGGCCCGGAGAGCCCTGTGGGCGGTCTCACAGCACGACACGGTGGGGTGACCTGGGGGAGAGTCGTCGCGGCCCGCTCAAGAGTGCGGTACCGTCCAACCTCGTGAGCCCTGTACGTCGCTGTTCGCGAACCGCTTGCGGCCGTCCGGCCGTTGCGACGCTGACGTACGTCTACGCCGACTCGACCGCGGTCCTCGGCCCGCTCGCCACCTACGCCGAACCCCACTGCTACGACCTGTGCGCCGAGCACTCCGAGCGCCTCACCGCCCCGCGCGGCTGGGAGGTCGTCCGGCTCGCCGACGCCTCGACCCCCTCCCGCCCCAGCGGTGACGACCTGGAGGCGCTCGCCAACGCGGTGCGCGAGGCGGCCCGTCCGCAGCAGCGCGCGGCCGAGGGCGGCGGCAGCGCGCGGTCGGCGGACCCGATGGAGGTCGCCCGCCGCGGCCATCTGCGGGTCCTGCGCTCCCCGGACAACTGAGCGTCCCCTCCGTCCACTTCCCGCGTTCGGGATCCCGCCACCAGGCGTGACCAGCGCCCGGCGTCCGCGTCCCGGCCGGCCCGGCGCTCCGCTTTTCCGTGCCCCCCTGTCACAGGGCCGTGCACGACCATTGACGGCCGGTTGTCGCGGACACGACCATTTCGGCACTCGCGAGAAATCGCTTTCCGCATCGCGGAAGGTCCCGTGCGGCCGAATCCGGGGAGGCCCCCGTGTACGTCCAGGAAGTGGAACCCGTCGCCGGCTCGCTCGGCCTGTCCGCCCTCGTCGCGGCCCTGCCCCTCCTCGTCGTCCTCGTCCTGCTCGGCGGCGTCCGGATGAAGGCGCACCTGGCCGCCCTCCTCGGGCTGCTCGCCGCCGCGCTGGTCGCCCTGTTCGCGTACGGCATGCCGTTCGGCCAGACGCTGTCCAGTGCCGCCCAGGGGGCCGCCTTCGGGGTCTTCCCCATCCTGTGGATCGTCGTCAACGCCCTGTGGGTGTACCGGATGACGGTCCGCACCCGGCACTTCGACGTCCTGCGGCGCTCCTTCGGACGCCTCTCCGACGACCCCCGCATCCAGGCACTCGTCGTCGCCTTCTGCTTCGGCGCGCTCCTGGAGGCGCTCGCGGGCTTCGGCGCACCCGTGGCGATCTGCTCCGTGATGCTGGTCGCGCTCGGCTTCGACCCGGTGCGCGCGGCCGTGGTGGCGCTCGTCGCCAACACCGCGCCGGTCGCCTTCGGCGCGATGGGCACACCGGTCGTCACCCTCGCCCAGGTCACCGGCGTGCCACTCGACTCCGTGGCCTCCGTGGTGGGCCGTCAGACCCCCCTGCTCGCCCTCGTGGTGCCCCTGTTGCTCGTCGCCCTGGTCGACGGACGGCGCGGACTGCGGGAGACCTGGCTGCCCGCCCTGGCGTGCGGAGTCGCCTTCGCCGCCGCCCAGTTCGCCGCCTCCAACTACGTGTCCGCCCAACTCGCGGACATCGCGGCCGCCTTGGCGGGTGCCGCGGCGCTGGTCGCCCTGCCGCGGGCCCGCCGGCCCGCCGCCGAACCCGTACGTGTCGCGGTCCTGACCGGCGTACGCAGCGAGGACCTGGACGAGGAGGACCCGCGCCCCGACGTCCTGCGCGCCTACGCCCCGTACGCCCTGATCGTCCTCGTCTTCTCGGTCGCCCAGATCCCGGCCGTCAAGGACTGGCTGGCCGGAGCGACCCGGACGTTCGACTGGCCCTTCCTGAACGTCCTCAATCCGCACGGCGAACCGGTCGGCGGCAACGTCTTCACGCTCCCGCTCGTCTCGACCGGCGGCACCCTCGTCCTGCTCGCCGGACTCGGCACGGCCGCCGTCCTCGGCGTGCGCGCGCGGACCGCCGCCGAGGAATGGGTGGCCACCGTCCACGAGTTGAGGTTCGCGATCCTCACCGTCACGTCCGTGCTGGCCCTCGCCTATGTGATGAACCTGTCGGGACAGGCCGCGACGATCGGCCAGTTCGTGGCCGCGGCCGGCGCCGGTCTCGCCTTCCTGTCACCCGTCCTGGGCTGGTTCGGCGTCGCCGTCACCGGCTCCGACACCTCGGCCAACGCCCTCTTCGGCGCCCTCCAGGTCAGCGCGGCCCGTGAGTCGGGGCTCTCTCCCGAACTGCTCGCCGCCGCCAACAGTTCCGGCGGCGTCCTCGGCAAGATGATCTCGCCGCAGAACCTCACCATCGCCTGCGCCGCGGTCGGACTCGCGGGCCGCGAGGGGGATCTGCTGCGCAAGGTGCTGCCGTGGAGCGCGGGGCTGCTGCTGATCATGTGCCTGATCGTGCTGGGGCAGAGCTCGCCCGTCCTCGGATGGATGCTGCCCTGACCGGGCGGGACGCTGCCGCCCAGGCCGGTCGGGGCGCCGCGCGTGCCGGGCCGGGCCCGCGGGGCGTCGCCGGATGACGGGAGGGGCTTCCCAGGTGACGGTCGCGCGTCCGATGCACCTCCGCACGGCGGGCGGTCGGCACGGACGGGTAGCTTGGGGTGACCGAAGTGGACTTCTGGAGGGTTGGCCGTGACTGCTGATCTGTCGCAGCTCGTGAAGGCGTACGACGTACGCGGGGTGGTCCCCGACCAGTGGGACGAGTCGATGGCCGAGCTGTTCGGGGCCGCCTTCGTCCAGGTGACCGGAGCGGAAGCCATCGTGATCGGGCACGACATGCGGCCCTCGTCGCCCGGCCTCTCGCGGGCCTTCGCGCGCGGCGCGGCGGCCCGCGGCGTCGACGTGACCGAGATCGGACTCTGCTCGACGGACCAGCTGTACTACGCGTCGGGCGCGCTCGATCTGCCCGGCGCCATGTTCACGGCCTCGCACAACCCCGCGAAGTACAACGGCATCAAGATGTGCCGCGCGGGCGCGTCCCCCGTCGGCCAGGACACCGGCCTCTCCGAGATCCGCGAACTCGTCGAGTCCTGGCTCGACTCGGGCGCCCCGGTCCCGGACGCCACGCCGGGCACCATCACCGGGCGCGACACGCTGGAGGACTACGCGGGACACCTGCGCTCGCTCGTCGACCTGAGCTCCATCCGCCCCCTGAAGGTCGTCGTCGACGCGGGCAACGGCATGGGCGGACACACCGTCCCGACCGTCTTCGCAGGCCTGCCGCTCGATCTCGTCCCGATGTACTTCGAGCTCGACGGCACGTTCCCGAACCACGAGGCGAACCCCCTGGACCCGGCGAACATCGTGGACCTCCAGCGGCGCGTCCGCGAGGAGGGCGCCGACATCGGCATCGCCTTCGACGGCGACGCGGACCGCTGCTTCGTCGTCGACGAGCACGGCGACCCCGTCTCGCCGTCCGCCGTCACCGCGCTGGTGGCCTCCCGCGAACTCGCCAAGCACGGCGGCGGCACGGTCATCCACAACCTGATCACCTCCTGGTCCGTCCCGGAGGTCGTCCGTGAGCAGGGCGGCACGCCGGTCCGCACCCGCGTCGGCCACTCCTTCATCAAGGCCGAGATGGCCCGCACCGGCGCGATCTTCGGCGGCGAGCACTCCGCGCACTACTACTTCCGCGACTTCTGGAACGCCGACACGGGGATGCTGGCCGCCCTCCACGTCCTCGCCGCGCTCGGCGGCCAGGACGGCCCGCTCTCCCAGCTCGTCGCCGCGTACGACCGCTACGCCGCCTCCGGTGAGATCAACTCCACCGTCGACGACCAGACGGCCCGCCTCACCGCGATCAGGGACACCTACCAGGGCCGTGAGGGCGTCACCATCGACGAACTCGACGGCCTGACCGTCACCGCGGACGACTGGTGGTTCAACGTCCGCCCGTCCAACACCGAGCCCCTCCTCCGGCTCAACGCGGAGGCCAGGGACGAGGCCACGGTGGCCAAGGTCCGCGACGAGGTCCTGGACCTCATCCGGGGCTGAGGCACCCGTTTCAGGGGCCGCGGACCCGCCACGGCCCCTGAACCCCCTCGCCCCACGCCACCCGACGAGACCCGTCGGCGCGGGCCGCCACGTCCGGCCCGTCCGGCGCCCGAGGACGAGCCGTCGCGGCGACACGGCGGCCCCGGGGCGGCAGCCCCCGCCACAACCCCCCGCTCCCCGGAGGGCCCACCCCCGCCACCTAACTCCGGCACCCGGCCCCCCACAGCGGTACTCTGACCAGGCCGCATCCACCTGTTCGAAAGGACACCCCATGCCGCTCGAAGCCGGCCTCCTGGAGATCCTCGCCTGCCCGGCCTGCCACGCCCCGCTCCAGGAGCAGGAGAACGAGCTGGTCTGCACGGGACAGGACTGCGGCCTCGCCTACCCCGTCCGGGACGGCATCCCCGTACTGCTCGTCGACGAGGCCCGCCGCCCGGCGTAGCGAACCACCGGGCGCCGCCACCACCCGGGCGCCCGTCCCGCACCACAGCGACACAGGCGACACACCGGCGATCGGGAGGCTGCCGACCCATGCTCGACGACTCGCTGCTCGACGACCCAGAGGCGCTCGCCCGCGCCGACCGTCGTGAGCTTCTCCGCGGCGCCGCCGAGGCCGGCGCCCGCGTGCGTACCGCGGCCCGGCACGCCACGGAGGCCGGGATCCCGGACCTGAAGCCGGACGGCCGCCCCCGCGCGGTCCTGATCGCCGGCCCCGGACTGGCCGCCACCGGAGTGGCCGAACTGCTCGGCACACTCGCCGGGGCCAGCTGCCCCGTCACCCGGCTCACCCCCACCGGCGTCGCCCCCGCGGGCGGCGCCCTGCGCTGGGAGCTCCCCGGCTGGGCCGGCCCGGTGGACCTCGTACTGATCGCCACCCCGGACGGCGCCGAACCAGGACTCGAACTCCTGGTCGAGCAGACGTACCGGCGTGGCAGCTCCGTCGTCGCGGTCGCCCCCGCCGGCACCCCGATCGCGGAGGCCGTCCAGGGCACGCACGGCCTCTTCGTACCGATGGCGACCGCCCCGTACGAGCCGAACTCACCCCTCGCGGCCTCGGCCCCCGGCGTCCTGTGGGCGCTGCTCACCCCGCTCCTCGCCCTGCTGGACCGCACCGGACTGGTCACCGCGCCGCCCGAGGCGCTGCAGAAGGTCGCCGACCGCCTCGACCAGGTGGCCGAACGCTGCGGTCCGGCCATCGCGACCTACGGCAACCCCGCCAAGACGCTCGCCGCCGACCTGGCCGAAGCACTCCCGGTGATCTGGACCGAGGGCACCTCCGCCGGTCCCGCGGGCCGCCGGTTCACCGCCGCGCTCGCGGAACTGGCCGGGCGTCCCGCGCTCGCCGCGGAGCTCCCCGAGGCGCTCGCCGCCCACAGCGTCCTGCTCTCCGGCGCGCTGGCCGCCGCCGCCGACCCCGACGACTTCTTCCGCGACCGTGTCGAGGAGCAGCAGGTCCTGCACGCCCGCGTGGTCCTCCTGCGCGACCGCCCGGCGGGCGGCCTCACCGCCGCGCCCGCCGCCCGCGAACTGGCCCTCAGCCACGACACCGCGATCAGCGAGCTCGAACCCGAGGAGGGCGCCGACCTCGAGACGCTCGCCGAACTGATCGCCGTCACGGATTTCGCCGCCGTTTACCTGGCGCTCGCCTCGGGTGCCTGACCTTGAGCCACACCGGCTGACACCCCACGGCGCACGGGCGCCCGGGTGGGGAAACGACCGCAGAGCAGCGTACGTACGGAGAAAACAGCACACATGGACCGCCTCGACAACACCGTCCGCCCCTACGCCTGGGGCTCGACCACCGCCATACCGCGGCTGCTCGGCGTCGAGCCGACCGGCGAACCGCAGGCGGAGATGTGGATGGGAGCGCACCCCGGCGCCCCCTCGCTCACGGCGCGCGGTCCGCTCACCGAGGTCATAGCCGAGGACCCCGAGAAGGAGCTCGGCCGCGCGGCCGTCGCCAAGTTCGGCCCCCGGCTGCCGTTCCTCCTGAAGATCCTCGCCGCGGGCGCCCCCCTCTCCCTCCAGGTGCACCCGAACCTCGAACAGGCGCGGGAGGGCTACGCGGACGAGGAGCGCCGGGGCATCCCGGCCGACGCCCCGCACCGCAACTACAAGGACGCCAACCACAAGCCCGAACTCATCTGCGCGCTCACCGAGTTCGACGGTCTGTGCGGCTTCCGCGCCCCGGAGGAGGCCGCCGCCCTCCTCGCGGCCCTGGACGTCGACTCGCTCAAGCCGTACGTCGACCTGCTGCGCGCCCACCCGGAGGAAGCGGCCCTGCGCGAGGTCCTGACGGCCGTGCTCAGCGCTGACCCGGACGAGACGGCCCGCACGGTCACCGAGACCGCGGCCGCCTGCGACCGCCTCGGCGGCGCCCACGCCCCGTACGCCGACATCGCCCACCACTACCCCGGCGACCCCGGCGTCCTCGCGGCGATGCTCCTGAACCACGTCCGGCTCCAGCCCGGCGAGGCCCTGTTCCTCGGCGCCGGCGTCCCGCACGCCTATCTGAACGGCCTGGGCGTCGAGATCATGGCCAACAGCGACAACGTCCTGCGCTGCGGCCTGACCCCCAAGCACGTCGACGTACCCGAACTGCTGCGCGTCGTCCGCTTCGAGGCGGGCGACCCCGGTGTCCTGCGCCCGGAGGAGTCCCCCGGCGGCGAGGAGGTCTACGCGACCCCCATCGACGAGTTCCGCCTCTCCCGCTACGTCCTCGCGGAGGGCGCCGCCCCGCACGACCTCACCCGCGAGACCCCGCAGATCCTGCTCTGCACGGCGGGCTCGGTCCTCGCGGACGGCGAGGTCCTGGCTCCCGGCCAGTCGGTCTTCGTGCCCGCCGGTGAGAAGGCCGTGGTGTCGGGTGCGTCGGGTTCCGGCACGATCTTCCGTGCGACAGTGGTCGCCTGACGGGGTGACGGCAGCCGCCCGGCCGGTCGCCGGAGGTGACCGGCCGCGGCGCCGCCGGACCGGGCTGCAACAATGGCCCACCGCAAAGGGCGGGCAAAGCCCGGACCGGGGTACGAGGGTACGGACGGGGTCCGGGACGGCGTACGAAGGGACAGCAGGAGCAGATGAGCGCTTCAGGCGGCACCAGGGCGATCGTGGCGGCACTCGGCGCGAACCTCGCGATCGCGGTATCGAAGTTCGTCGCGTTCGCCTTCAGCGGTTCGTCCTCGATGCTCGCCGAGGGCGTCCACTCGATCGCCGACTCCGGCAACCAGGCCCTGCTCCTGATCGGCGGGAAGAAGGCCCAGCGCGAGGCGACGCCCCAGCACCCCTTCGGCTACGGCCGTGAGCGCTACATCTACGCCTTCCTGGTCTCCATCGTCCTGTTCTCCGTCGGCGGCATGTTCGCCGTCTACGAGGGCTACGAGAAGATCAAGCACCCGCACCAGATCGAGCACTGGTACTGGCCGGTGGGCGTCCTGGTCTTCGCGATCATCGCCGAGGGCTTCTCCTTCCGCACGGCCATCAAGGAGTCCAACGAACTGCGCGGGAAGCTCTCCTGGTCGCAGTTCATCCGCCGCGCCAAGGCCCCCGAGCTCCCGGTCGTCCTCCTGGAGGACTTCGGCGCGCTGATCGGCCTGGTCCTCGCCCTCGGCGGCGTCGGCCTGGCCCTGCTCACCGACGACGGCCTCTGGGACGGCATCGGCACGCTCTGCATCGGCGTCCTGCTCATCCTGATCGCCCTGGTCCTGGCCGCCGAGACCAAGTCCCTGCTGCTGGGCGAGGCGGCCGGCGCCGACGAGGTGAAGAAGATCGAGACCGCGATCGTCGACGGCGACACGGTCACCGGCATCATCCACATGCGCACCCTCCACCTCGGCCCGGAGGAGCTCCTGGTCGCCGCCAAGATCGCCGTCCAGCACGACGACACCGCGGGCGAGGTCGCCTCCGCGATCAACGCGGCCGAGGCCCGCATCCGGGAGTCCGTCCCGATCGCGCGCGTCATCTACCTGGAGCCGGACATCTACAGCGAGGCCGAGGCGGCCAAGGGCGCGGACCCCGACGCCACCCCGGGGGGCCCGGCCCGGCCCGCCGAACACTGATCCGAGCACAGGCCCCGAGCACTGGCCCCGGACACCCCGGACCCCGCCCCTCCCGCACCCGTACCCCGACCGCCCGGACCCCGGCCGGCCGGGCGGCGGTCCCGCGCCCCGGCGCCCGTCCGCCCGAACGCTAGGGGTTTCCCGGGTCCGTCCACGGCACACTTTGGCCGGAGCCGGACTGGGGAGGCCTGGGGTGACCGGTGTAGCTTGGTGACTGAGCCAGACGTCGCTGCTGATGGCGGTCGGGCGGTCCCACCGCGGACCGACCGAGGGAGAGAGGGCCTCCGACGGACTGAGCTGCGCGCCGGGCACGCCTGTGCCCGAGGGCACCCTTGTGCCCGCCGTCGCGCAGTACAGCCGTACCCACCTCGCCACGATCCCGAGGAGCAGCTCCCCATGACGACTGTCGACAACCGACAGGACTTCAAGGTCGCCGACCTCTCCCTGGCCGACTTCGGCCGCAAGGAGATCACCCTCGCCGAGCACGAGATGCCCGGCCTGATGTCGATCCGCAAGGAGTACGCGGCCGCGCAGCCCCTCGCCGGCGCCCGCGTCACCGGCTCCCTGCACATGACGGTGCAGACCGCCGTCCTCATCGAGACCCTCGTCGCCCTCGGCGCCGAGGTCCGCTGGGCCTCCTGCAACATCTTCTCCACCCAGGACCACGCCGCCGCGGCCATCGCCGTCGGCCCGAACGGCACGCCGGACAACCCGCAGGGCGTCCCGGTCTTCGCCTGGAAGGGCGAGACCCTGGAGGAGTACTGGTGGTGCACGGAGCAGGCGCTGACCTGGCCGAACACCCCCACCGGCGGCCCGAACATGATCCTGGACGACGGTGGTGACGCCACCCTCCTCGTCCACAACGGCGTCAAGTACGAGAAGGACGGCAAGGTCCCCTCGGTCGACTCCGCGGAGAACGACGAGCACCGCGTCGTCCTCGAACTCCTCAACCGCACCATCACCGACGGCTCGCAGAAGTGGACCCAGCTCGCCTCGGAGATCCGCGGCGTGACCGAGGAGACCACGACCGGCGTGCACCGTCTGTACGAGATGCACCGCGACGGCAGCCTCCTCTTCCCGGCGATCAACGTGAACGACGCCGTCACCAAGTCGAAGTTCGACAACAAGTACGGCTGCCGCCACTCCCTGATCGACGGCATCAACCGCGCCACCGACGTCCTCATCGGCGGCAAGACCGCCGTCGTCTGCGGCTACGGCGACGTGGGCAAGGGCTGCGCGGAGTCCCTGCGCGGCCAGGGCGCCCGGGTGATCGTCACCGAGATCGACCCGATCTGCGCCCTGCAGGCGGCGATGGACGGCTACCAGGTCACGACGCTCGACGAGGTCATCGACAAGGCCGACATCTTCGTCACCACGACCGGCAACAAGGACATCATCATGGCCTCCGACATGGCCAAGATGAAGCACCAGGCGATCGTGGGCAACATCGGCCACTTCGACAACGAGATCGACATGGCCGGCCTCGCGCAGATCCCCGGCATCGTCAAGGACGAGGTCAAGCCCCAGGTCCACACCTGGAAGTTCCCCGACGGCAAGGTGCTCATCGTGCTGTCGGAGGGCCGCCTGCTGAACCTGGGCAACGCCACCGGCCACCCGTCGTTCGTGATGTCCAACTCCTTCGCGGACCAGACGCTGGCCCAGATCGAGCTGTTCACCAAGCCCGAGGAGTACCCGACCGACGTCTACGTGCTGCCCAAGCACCTCGACGAGAAGGTCGCCCGCCTCCACCTCGACGCCCTCGGCGTCAAGCTCACGACGCTCCGCCCGGAGCAGGCCGCCTACATCGGCGTAGAGGTCGAGGGCCCGTACAAGTCGGACCACTACCGCTACTGAGCACCCCGCCGAGCGGCCGCACCGGCCGCGCGGCGTACGGACGTCGACAGGCCCCCGCCCCCGTGGCGGGGGCCTGTCCCCGATGAGGACCTGAACGCCCATGCCACGTGGCCGCTATGCGCTCCACGATCCGCACGACCACACCCCCCTCGCCGAAGAACACTTCCACTGCGCGCCGGGCCCCTCCGGCTGGCGCTACGTCTCCCAGCTGACGGCGCCCTCCGGCGATCACAGCGGCTCCGTCGACCTCACCCTCGACGAACTGGGCCGCCCCATCCGGCTCGAACTGCACGCCGCGAGCTGGCAGGTCCGGGGCGCCGCGCTCGACGGCGTCACCTGGGTCCGCACCGATCCCACGGGCACCGAGGCCACCGAGGGCAACGTCCCCGCCCACGCCTTCACCGGCACGTCCCCCGCGTTCCTCGTCGCCACCGCCCGTCTGCTGCGCCTCATCCCCTCCGCCCCGGCCACCCGCGTCCGCCTCGTCGCCTTCACCGACCCGGTCCTCGCCCCGCGCACCCTCGACCAGTCCTGGGCCCTGGTCTCGAGAGAAACACACGCCACCGACAACGGTCCCCTGACTGTGGACGCGTACCAGGTCACAGCGCTGGACACGGGGGAGCGGCACGAGGTGCACCTCGCGGGCGACGTCGTCCTCGCGGCACCGGGCATCGAGCTGGAACACCTCGAATCCCCGCCGTCGGTGTTCGCCTGACCCGACCTGCCCCGCCGGCCTCGCGGCATCGGAGTTCAGGCGGGCGGCGCGAACCCCGTCGCGGGCCGGTCGGACCGCTCCCCGGGCGCCGTCGGCCGTGCCTCCGGAGACTCGCCGTCGGCCCCGCCCCGCAACGGTGTCGGTGACGGCGACGGCGACGGCGACCGAGGATCTCCGCCCGCGGCACCGGACCCGGCCCCCGCCGACGGCGCCGAGAATCCCGGACGCCAACCGACCGGGCCGCTTCCGCCCGGCCCCCCGGCTGAGTACGCGCCGGGCCCCCCTGACCCCGCCATCGCCGGCCCGCTCCCGAAGGCCCGCCGGGCGTCCCGCGACTGCCGCTCGTGCACCACGGCCGCCAGATACGCGGCCGCCGGCACACCGTGCGGCACCGGAGCGCCGGTACGCGCGGCGACGTCGGAGGCCAGCCGCTGCGCCATCGCCGCACCGACCTGCGGGTCCAGCTGCCGCATCCGGGTCAGGTACTGGCGAACGGCCAGCCACAGCCCGTCCGGCACCGCCGACAGGTCGAGCCCGGAGAACCGCCCCGCCAGCCAGGGCGGCGGGGGAGGCACGAAGGTGCTCGGACCGGCCGGTATCCGCTCGCGCACGACGAGGGTCCCCGCGAACACGTCACCCAGCCGCCGCCCGCGCTGCGACACGAGCGAGGCGATGCACGCGACGATCCCGAACGTCATCAGGATCTCGACCACCCCGACGGCACCGCGCACCAGCGCGTGCCGGAACCGGATCGGCCCCCCGTCGTCCCGGACCACCCGCAGCCCGAACGCCAGCTTCCCCAGCGACCGGCCGTGGCTGAGCGTCTCCACCGCGATCGGTCCGCCGACCAGCAGCAGTACGAAGCTCGCGATCGACACCGCGATCTGCGCCGCCTCGTCCAGGGCCGCGGTCGAGGCCACCAGGCCGATGGTGACGATCAGATAGGCCGCCATCGCCACGACCAGGTCGAGCAGCACGGCCAGCGCACGGCTCGGCAGTTTCGCGGGCCGCAGCTCCAATGCCACGGCCTCGCCCGTCACCAGCTCACTCACGCCCGCCCGTCCTTCCCCTGACCTGCCCCGAGAACCGCCAGTCTGCCAAGCTGAGGACAACATCGCGCCGCGGTACGACAAGCTGATACGCGGTACGAGAGGACGAGGAGCGGCAGAACCGATGGACCTCGACGTCTTCGTGTCCGCGCACCGCGCGGAATGGGACCGCCTGGACGCGCTGTTGCGCCGTCGGCGCCGGCTGAACGGCGCCGAGGCCGACGAACTGGTGGCCCTCTACCAACGCGCGGCCACGCACCTCTCCCTCGTCCGGTCCAGCGCCCCGGACCCGCAGCTCACCGGGCGCCTCAGCCAGCTGGTGGCACGCGCGCGCAGCGCCGTGACCGGCACCAGGCGTTCGTCCTGGCGCGATGTCACGCGCTTCCTCACCCAGGGGTTCCCCGCGGCGGTGTACCGCTCGCGCCACTGGTGGGTACCCACGGCCCTCGTCTCCACCGCGATCGCCGTCCTCCTCGGGTGGTGGATCGGCGCGCACCCGGAGGTCCAGTCCACGATCGCGGCCCCCGCCGAACTGCGCTCGCTCACGCGCCCCGGCGGCGAGTACGAGACCTACTACTCCAGCCATCCGGCGGCCTCCTTCGCGGCCCAGGTGTGGACGAACAACGCCCAGGCCGCCGCGATGTGCCTGGTCCTGGGCATCTTCCTGGGTATACCCGTGCTCTGGATCCTCCTCCAGAACATGCTCAACCTCGGCGTCGGCATCGGCTTGATGTCGTCGGCCGGCCGGCTCGACACCTTCCTCGGCCTGATCCTCCCGCACGGCCTCCTGGAACTGACGGCCGTCTTCGTGGCCGCGGGCACGGGCCTCCGCCTGGGCTGGACCCTGATCGACCCGGGCCCCCGCTCCCGTCGCACGGCACTCGCCGAGGAGGGCCGCGCCGCCCTCGGCATGGCGATCGGCCTTGCTCTGGTCCTCTTCGTGTCGGGCGCCATCGAAGGCTTCGTCACCCCGTCCGGCCTCCCCACCTGGGCCCGAATAGGCATAGGCATCGCGGCTGAACTGGCCTTCCTCACCTACGTGTATGTCCTGGGCGGTCGTGCGGCACGGTCCGGCGCCACCGGCGACGTCGAGGAGGCCGAGCGCAGCGCCACGCTGCCGACGGCCGCGTGATGTGCGACCCCGCCCGTTGACCTGCTAGTCTCCTCTTCGCCCCACAGGAACCATTGACATGGAGCCGGTGGGGAGGTAGATTCGAACAGTTGCCTAGAACTGGACACGTCCAGTCGGTAGCGGTTAGCATCTATCAGCTTCTCGTGAAGATGATTCCGAGAAGTACCTCCCGATAATTCAGGACCGAGCGGCCGGCAAGGCCGGTCAAAAGCTTCTGATAAAGTCGGACTCGCCGAAAGAGAGCCGCAAGGCGTGAGTAGGCAAAGGCCCCTCCAACGGCCACTGGAAATGAATTCCGACCGGAAACGGAACGGAAAACGGATCTGGTAAAGTCGGAGTCGCCGGAAAGGGAAACGCGAGAGCGGGAACCTGGAAAGCGCCGAGGAAATCGGATACGGAAACGGTCTGATAGAGTCGGAAACGCAAGACCGAAGGGAAGCGCCCGGAGGAAAGCCCGAGAGGGTGAGTACAAAGGAAGCGTCCGTTCCTTGAGAACTCAACAGCGTGCCAAAAATCAACGCCAGATATGTTGATACCCCGTCTCCGGCCGATCGGTCGGGGCGAGGTTCCTTTGAAAAAGTCCTGCCTTTCGGGGCAGGCGCACAGCGAGGACGCTGTGAACCGGGGGATTATTCCTCTTCCGGTTCCGCTCTCGTGTGTGTTTCGCCGGATTACCGGTAAGCATTCACGGAGAGTTTGATCCTGGCTCAGGACGAACGCTGGCGGCGTGCTTAACACATGCAAGTCGAACGATGAAGCCCTTCGGGGTGGATTAGTGGCGAACGGGTGAGTAACACGTGGGCAATCTGCCCTTCACTCTGGGACAAGCCCTGGAAACGGGGTCTAATACCGGATAATACCTGCCTGGGCATCTGGGTGGGTTGAAAGCTCCGGCGGTGAAGGATGAGCCCGCGGCCTATCAGCTTGTTGGTGAGGTAGTGGCTCACCAAGGCGACGACGGGTAGCCGGCCTGAGAGGGCGACCGGCCACACTGGGACTGAGACACGGCCCAGACTCCTACGGGAGGCAGCAGTGGGGAATATTGCACAATGGGCGAAAGCCTGATGCAGCGACGCCGCGTGAGGGATGACGGCCTTCGGGTTGTAAACCTCTTTCAGCAGGGAAGAAGCGAGAGTGACGGTACCTGCAGAAGAAGCGCCGGCTAACTACGTGCCAGCAGCCGCGGTAATACGTAGGGCGCAAGCGTTGTCCGGAATTATTGGGCGTAAAGAGCTCGTAGGCGGCTTGTCACGTCGGGTGTGAAAGACCGGGGCTTAACCCCGGTTCTGCATTCGATACGGGCTAGCTAGAGTGTGGTAGGGGAGATCGGAATTCCTGGTGTAGCGGTGAAATGCGCAGATATCAGGAGGAACACCGGTGGCGAAGGCGGATCTCTGGGCCATTACTGACGCTGAGGAGCGAAAGCGTGGGGAGCGAACAGGATTAGATACCCTGGTAGTCCACGCCGTAAACGGTGGGAACTAGGTGTTGGCGACATTCCACGTCGTCGGTGCCGCAGCTAACGCATTAAGTTCCCCGCCTGGGGAGTACGGCCGCAAGGCTAAAACTCAAAGGAATTGACGGGGGCCCGCACAAGCAGCGGAGCATGTGGCTTAATTCGACGCAACGCGAAGAACCTTACCAAGGCTTGACATACACCGGAAACGGCCAGAGATGGTCGCCCCCTTGTGGTCGGTGTACAGGTGGTGCATGGCTGTCGTCAGCTCGTGTCGTGAGATGTTGGGTTAAGTCCCGCAACGAGCGCAACCCTTGTTCTGTGTTGCCAGCATGCCCTTCGGGGTGATGGGGACTCACAGGAGACTGCCGGGGTCAACTCGGAGGAAGGTGGGGACGACGTCAAGTCATCATGCCCCTTATGTCTTGGGCTGCACACGTGCTACAATGGCAGGTACAAAGAGCTGCGAAGCCGTGAGGCGGAGCGAATCTCAAAAAGCCTGTCTCAGTTCGGATTGGGGTCTGCAACTCGACCCCATGAAGTCGGAGTTGCTAGTAATCGCAGATCAGCATTGCTGCGGTGAATACGTTCCCGGGCCTTGTACACACCGCCCGTCACGTCACGAAAGTCGGTAACACCCGAAGCCGGTGGCCCAACCCCTTGTGGGAGGGAGCTGTCGAAGGTGGGACTGGCGATTGGGACGAAGTCGTAACAAGGTAGCCGTACCGGAAGGTGCGGCTGGATCACCTCCTTTCTAAGGAGCATCTAGGCTGCCAGGTTCGCCTGGTGGTCCAGGGCCATTACGTCGGCAAACGTTCGACGGTGGTTGCTCATGGGTGGAACGTTGATTATTCGGCACTTTCAGTCATCTCAGGCTGCCAGTACTGCTCTTCGGAGTGTGGAAAGCTGATCGGAGTGGCGAGGGTGTCGGGCACGTTGTTGGGTGTCTGAGGGTACGGCCGAAAGGCTGCCTTCAGTGCCGGCCCCAGTGAACTCCGGTTGTAGCCGGGGGTGATGGGTGGTTGGTCGTTGTTTGAGAACTGCACAGTGGACGCGAGCATCTGTGGCCAAGTTTTTAAGGGCGCACGGTGGATGCCTTGGCACCAGGAACCGATGAAGGACGTGGGAGGCCACGATAGTCCCCGGGGAGTCGTCAACCAGGCTTTGATCCGGGGGTTTCCGAATGGGGAAACCCGGCAGTCGTCATGGGCTGTCACCCATACCTGAACACATAGGGTATGTGGAGGGAACGCGGGGAAGTGAAACATCTCAGTACCCGCAGGAAGAGAAAACAACCGTGATTCCGGGAGTAGTGGCGAGCGAAACTGGATGAGGCCAAACCATATGCGTGTGAGACCCGGCAGGGGTTGCGTATGTGGGGTTGTGGGATTTCTCTTTCACGGTCTGCCGGCCGTGAGACGAGTCAGAAACCGTTGATGTAGGCGAAGGACATGCGAAAGGTCCGGCGTAGAGGGTAAGACCCCCGTAGTCGAAACATCAGCGGCTCGTTTGAGAAACACCCAAGTAGCACGGGGCCCGAGAAATCCCGTGTGAATCTGGCGGGACCACCCGCTAAGCCTAAATATTCCCTGGTGACCGATAGCGGATAGTACCGTGAGGGAATGGTGAAAAGTACCGCGGGAGCGGAGTGAAATAGTACCTGAAACCGTGTGCCTACAAGCCGTGGGAGCGTCGGATGTGTGCTTGCACATGTCTCGTGACTGCGTGCCTTTTGAAGAATGAGCCTGCGAGTTTGCGGTGTGTTGCGAGGTTAACCCGTGTGGGGAAGCCGTAGCGAAAGCGAGTCCGAATAGGGCGATTTAGTAGCGCGCTCAAGACCCGAAGCGGAGTGATCTAGCCATGGGCAGGTTGAAGCGGCTGTAAGAGGTCGTGGAGGACCGAACCCACCAGGGTTGAAAACCTGGGGGATGACCTGTGGTTAGGGGTGAAAGGCCAATCAAACTCCGTGATAGCTGGTTCTCCCCGAAATGCATTTAGGTGCAGCGTCGTGTGTTTCTTGCCGGAGGTAGAGCACTGGATAGGCGATGGGCCCTACCGGGTTACTGACCTTAGCCAAACTCCGAATGCCGGTAAGTGAGAGCGCGGCAGTGAGACTGTGGGGGATAAGCTCCATGGTCGAGAGGGAAACAGCCCAGAGCATCGACTAAGGCCCCTAAGCGTACGCTAAGTGGGAAAGGATGTGGAGTCGCACAGACAACCAGGAGGTTGGCTTAGAAGCAGCCACCCTTGAAAGAGTGCGTAATAGCTCACTGGTCTAGTGATTCCGCGCCGACAATGTAGCGGGGCTCAAGCGTACCGCCGAAGTCGTGTCATTGCAGCAATAGGGCCAACGCCCGCTGTGATGGGTAGGGGAGCGTCGTGTGCCGGGTGAAGCCGCGCCGGAAGGCAGTGGTGGACGGTTCACGAGTGAGAATGCAGGCATGAGTAGCGATACACACGTGAGAAACGTGTGCGCCGATTGACTAAGGGTTCCTGGGTCAAGCTGATCTGCCCAGGGTAAGTCGGGACCTAAGGCGAGGCCGACAGGCGTAGTCGATGGATAACCGGTTGATATTCCGGTACCCGCTGTGAAGCGTCAAACATTGAACCAGGCGATGCTAAGTCCGTGAAGCCGCCCTGGAGCCTTCGGGCGAAGGGGAGTGGTGGAGCCGACGGACCAGACCTGTAGTAGGTGAGTGATGGGGTGACGCAGGAAGGTAGTCCATCCCGGGCGGTGGTTGTCCCGGGGTAAGGGTGTAGGCCGTGTGATAGGTAAATCCGTCACACATTGAGGCTGAGACCTGATGCCGAGCCGATTGTGGTGAAGTGGATGATCCTATGCTGTCGAGAAAAGCCTCTAGCGAGTTTCATGGCGGCCCGTACCCTAAACCGACTCAGGTGGTCAGGTAGAGAATACCGAGGCGTTCGGGTGAACTATGGTTAAGGAACTCGGCAAAATGCCCCCGTAACTTCGGGAGAAGGGGGCCATCACCGGTGATGAGTCTTGCACTCTGAGCTGGGGGTGGCCGCAGAGACCAGCGAGAAGCGACTGTTTACTAAAAACACAGGTCCGTGCGAAGCCGTAAGGCGATGTATACGGACTGACGCCTGCCCGGTGCTGGAACGTTAAGGGGACCGGTTAGTCACTCTTCGGGGTGGCGAAGCTGAGAACTTAAGCGCCAGTAAACGGCGGTGGTAACTATAACCATCCTAAGGTAGCGAAATTCCTTGTCGGGTAAGTTCCGACCTGCACGAATGGCGTAACGACTTCTCGACTGTCTCAACCATAGGCCCGGTGAAATTGCACTACGAGTAAAGATGCTCGTTTCGCGCAGCAGGACGGAAAGACCCCGGGACCTTTACTACAGTTTGATATTGGTGTTCGGTTCGGCTTGTGTAGGATAGCTGGGAGACTTTGAAGCTCGCACGCCAGTGTGGGTGGAGTCGTCGTTGAAATACCAGTCTGGTCGTGCTGGATGTCTAACCTGGGTCCGTGATCCGGATCAGGGACAGTGTCTGATGGGTAGTTTAACTGGGGCGGTTGCCTCCTAAAGAGTAACGGAGGCGCCCAAAGGTTCCCTCAGCCTGGTTGGTAATCAGGTGTTGAGTGTAAGTGCACAAGGGAGCTTGACTGTGAGACCGACGGGTCGAGCAGGGACGAAAGTCGGGACTAGTGATCCGGCGGTGGCTTGTGGAAGCGCCGTCGCTCAACGGATAAAAGGTACCCCGGGGATAACAGGCTGATCTTCCCCAAGAGTCCATATCGACGGGATGGTTTGGCACCTCGATGTCGGCTCGTCGCATCCTGGGGCTGGAGTCGGTCCCAAGGGTTGGGCTGTTCGCCCATTAAAGCGGTACGCGAGCTGGGTTTAGAACGTCGTGAGACAGTTCGGTCCCTATCCGCTGTGCGCGTAGGAATATTGAGAAGGGCTGTCCCTAGTACGAGAGGACCGGGACGGACGAACCTCTGGTGTGCCAGTTGTCCTGCCAAGGGCATGGCTGGTTGGCTACGTTCGGGAGGGATAACCGCTGAAAGCATCTAAGCGGGAAGCCTGCTTCGAGATGAGTATTCCCACCCCCTTTGAGGGGTTAAGGCTCCCAGTAGACGACTGGGTTGATAGGCCGGATCTGGAAGGCGGGTAACCGCTGGAGGTGACCGGTACTAATAGGCCGAGGGCTTGTCCTCAGTTGCTCGCGTCCACTGTGTTGGTTCTGAAACCACGAACAACCGTCGTAGCCGTTTTGGCTGTGGCTCCGGTTGTGTTTCATAGTGTTTCGGTGGTCATAGCGTGAGGGAAACGCCCGGTTACATTCCGAACCCGGAAGCTAAGCCTTACAGCGCCGATGGTACTGCAGGGGGGACCCTGTGGGAGAGTAGGACGCCGCCGAACAAATATTGAGGAGACCCCCGTACCGGGAAATCGGTACGGGGGTTTTCTGCATTCAAAGTCCTTTTCTTCGAGGGGCCTCTTGGGACAAGAGGCCCCTTTTTTTGTGCCGGCTTACAGGCGGCCTGCTGCCTTGAGAGCGAGGTAGGCGTCCGCGAGGGCGGGGGGCAGGTCGTCCGGTGTCGCATCCACGACGGTGACTCCATGGCGCGTCAACTGGGCGGCCGTACGGCGGCGTTCCGCCTGGGCGTGAGCCGCTGCCGCAGCCTCGTACACGGCCTCGGCATCCCCTCGGGCCTCCGCCATACGGGCGATGTACGGATCGGCGACCGAGGCCACCAGGACCGTATGGCGGCGGGTGAGGCGGGAGAGGACGGGGAGCAGGCCCTCCTCCACCGGGGCGGCGTCGAGGGCCGTCAGGAGGACGATCAGGGAGCGGCGCGGGGCGGTGCGGAGGGCGGTGGCCGTCAGGCCGCGTGCGTCGGTCTCGACGAGCTCCGGCTCCAGGGTGGCCATCGCGGCGACCAGGGACGGCAGGACGTCGCCCGCCGAGCGGCCCTGGACGAGAGCGCGGACCCGGCGGTCGTAGGCGAGCAGGTCCACGCGATCGCCGGCCCGGGAGGCCAGGGCCGCGAGGAGGAGGGCCGCGTCCAGGGAGGCGTCCAGGCGCGGGGCGTCGCCCACACGGCCGGCCGAGGTGCGGCCCGTGTCGAGGACCAGCAGGATGTGGCGGTCCCGTTCGGGCCGCCAGGTGCGGACCGCGACCGTGGACCGGCGGGCCGTGGCACGCCAGTCGATGGAACGGGTGTCGTCGCCGGCGACGTACTCGCGCAGGCTGTCGAACTCGGTGCCCTCTCCGCGGGTCAGGACGCTGGTGCGGCCGTCGAGCTCACGCAGCCGGGCCAGCTTCGACGGGAGGTGCTTGCGGCTGGTGAACGGGGGCAGGACGCGCACCGTCCACGGGACCCTGTGGCTGCCCTGGCGGGAGAAGAGACCGAGAGGACCGTACGAGCGGATCGTGACGCGGTCCGCGTGCCGGTCGCCGCGGCGGGTCGGGCGCAGGCGGGTCGTCAGGCGGCGGCGTTCACCGGGCGGGACCGTCAGACGGTGGCGGGACGCGGCCGTCTCGGTGCCCGGTTCCCAGCTGCTCGGGGGCCAGGCGTCGCGCAGGCGGGCGCGCAGCGGGCGGCCCGAGGGGTTGGTGACGGTGAGGGTGACGTCGGCGGTCCCGCCCAGGCGTACCGACGTGTCGCCGGAGCGGGCGAGGCCGAGACGGCGTACGGGCGCGGCCAGAGCGGCGTCGCAGGCGCAGGCCAGCGCCAGGGGCGCGTTCACGGCGAGGATGCCCGTCCAACTCGGTTCCCAGATGCCGACGGGGAGAGTGCCGAGGGCCGCCAGGAGGGCGGCGCGGCCGGTGAGTGCCATCAGCGGGGGACGGGGACGTGGGCGAGGATCGCGTTGATGACCGAGTCGGTGGTCACGCCCTCCATCTCGGCCTCCGGGCGGAGCTGGATGCGATGGCGGAGCGTGGGGAGGGCCAGGGCCTTCACGTCGTCGGGGATGACGTAGTCGCGGCCGGTCAGCCAGGCCCAGGCGCGGGCCGTGGCGAGGAGGGCGGTGGCGCCGCGCGGGGAGACACCGAGGCTCAGGGACGGTGATTCGCGGGTGGCACGGCAGAGGTCCACCACATAGCCGGTGATCTCGGGGGAGACCGTGGTCTTGGCGACGGCGGCGCGTGCGGCTTCCAGGTCGGCCGGGCCGGCCACGGGGCGTACGCCGGCGGCGCGCAGGTCGCGCGGGTTGAATCCCTCGGCGTGCCGGGTGAGGACGTCGATCTCGTCCTGGCGGGAGGGGAGCGGGATCGTCAGCTTGAGCAGGAAGCGGTCCAGCTGGGCTTCGGGCAGGGGATACGTTCCCTCGTACTCGACCGGGTTCTGGGTGGCGGCGACGAGGAAGGGCTCAGGGAGCGGGCGGGGTGTGCCGTCGACCGTGACCTGACGTTCCTCCATCGCTTCGAGGAGGGACGACTGCGTCTTGGGCGGGGTGCGGTTGATCTCGTCGGCCAGCAGCAGGTTGGTGAAGACCGGGCCGGGCTGGAAGGAGAACTCGGCGGTGCGGGCGTCGTAGACGAGGGAGCCGGTGATGTCGCTCGGCATCAGGTCGGGCGTGAACTGGACGCGTTTGGTGTCGAGTTCCAGCGCCGAGGCCAGGGCGCGGACGAGCAGGGTCTTGGCGACTCCGGGGACTCCTTCGAGGAGTACGTGTCCGCGGCACAGGAGGGCGACGACGAGGCCGGTCACGGCGGGGTCCTGGCCGACCACGGCTTTGGCGATCTCGGCGCGCAGGGCTTCCAGGGAGGAGCGGGCTGCGCCCGGATCCCCGGCGTACCCGGCGTTGTCAGTGGTCGGATCCATCATGAACGGCGTACCTCTCTTTCGAGGGCGTCTAGGCGGTCGGCGAGGGAGACGAGGGCCGCGTCGTCGCGGGGCGGCGGGCCGAAGAGGAGGGTGTGCAGGGTGGGCTGTCCGTCGCCGTGGAGGTGGGCGGACAGGGCGGGGAGCAGGGCCTCGGGCGCGTGCGCCTGGGCGGGGGACACGCCGACGAGGGGAGCGAGGCGGGTGCGGGTGGCGGAGCGCAGGGCGTCGGCGGCGCGGTCGCGGGCGTCGGCCTTGCGGTAGAGGCGGGCGCGGCCCTCGACGGTCTCGGAGGCGCGGATCGCGACGGGCAGGCGTTCGGGTACGAGGGGGCCGAGCCGGCGCCCTCGCCAGAGGGCGGCCAGGGCCGCCGCGATGAAGAGCTGCAGTGTGCCCCAGAGCCAGCCGGAGGGCAGCAGGTCGAAGAAGGTCTTGTCGCCCGCGTCGGTCGCCGAGGTGTCGGAGAGCGAGGGGAGGTACCAGACCAGATGGGGGCGGGAACCGAGCAGTTGGAGGGCGAGCGAGGCGTTGCCCTGCCGGTCGAGACGGTTGTTGTAGAGGATGTCGGGGGCGCCGACGACGACGGTGTCGCCGTTTCCGGAGGCGGCGGGGATGCGCAGCAGGGTGGGCAGGCCGTCGCTGGGGTAGCAGGTGTCGGCGTCGAGGCCGGTGGTGGTGTAGCGGATGCCGCCGGTGTCGGCGCTGCCCGCGCGTCGGGCGGCCGGCAGGTCGCAGTCGGGCGGGAGCGTCGAGTCGAAGCTGATCGCGGGGTCGGCGGTGACGCCGGGGGCGAGGGTGTGGAGCGAGGGGGCTTCGGGGGCGATCAGGACGGTGCGGCCGCCGGAGGTGGCGGTGGCCCGGCGCAGGCCGGTCTGCTGGCTGTCGGTGAGCAGGTCGGGGGCGGCGACGAGCAGGGTGGTGTCGGGGCCGGCCGCGGCGCGTGCCTCGTCCAGGGTGGTGACCACGCGGGTGGAGACGCCGCGGTCGCTGAGGAGTTCGGCGGTGGCGCGGCTGCCGTAGGGGTCGGCGGAGCGGGGGTCGAGGCGGCCGTGCCGGTCTCCGGAGCGGACCGCGGCGATCGCCACGGCGGCCGCCAGCAGGACCACGACCGCGAGGGTGATGCCCCGGGCACGCGTCCACAGCCCGCGGGCGGTGGGCGAGACGGAGGTGGTGGCGGGGGTGCGGGCGGCCCCGGTCATGAGGCGGCTCCGTGGCCGGTGGGGCCTGCGCCGCCGGTGAGCACGGGTCTGCTGTGGTCCAGGTCGCGGTCGAGCTGGGCGAGGCGGTCGTACGTGCCCGGGTCGGCGGCCCGTCCGCCGTAGGTGACGGCGTCGAAGTCGGCGGCCGCGGCGCGCAGTCGGCCGGTGTGCGCGGGCAGGGTACGGCCCGCCTCGGCGGCCGCCTCGTCCGCCGTGCGGCCGGGGCGCGGGTCGAGGAGCGCGCGCTCCTCCAGGGAGCGGACGACGGCGCGCATGCGTTCCTGGACCGCCTGGTTCCAGTGGCCCTGGGCGGCGTGGGCCTCGGCCGCCGCGCGGTGTTCCGCGGCGCTGCGGGGGCGGTCGTCGAAGAGCGCGGGGGAGGAGGCGGGGGTGCGGTGCGGGGTGCCCAGGCGCCACCACAGGGCGGCGGCGACGGCGAGTACGGCCAGCACGATCACCAGGAGTCCGAGGGCGCCGCCGGGGGTCGCGGAGGACGCGGCTCCGAACAGTTTGTCGACCCAGTCCCAGAAGGCGTCCAGGGCGCGGCGGAGCAGGCTGGGGTCGTTCTCGTGGTAGATCCGTTTGGACAGTTCGCGTTCGGCGGCCTTCCGCGCGGGGTCGCGCGGGATCGTCACCGGTGGCTCGTCGCCGCCGCGCGGCAGCGCGAGGACGGTCCGGGTGCCGGTGTGCGGCAGCGCGCGCAGTGCTGTGGCGACTCCCCCCGCCGCGCTCACTCCGTCAGCTCCCCGCGGTGGTGCCGGGGGCGTGGGAGCCGTAGTCCGATACGCCGGCGGCGCGGGCCAGGTCGAGGTCGAGGGCCTCCCGGCGGATGCGCTGGTCGATGTAGAGGAGCACGGTGACGCCCGCGGTGATCGGGAAGGTGAGCATGGACCCGATGACCGAGCCGATCCCGCTGATGACGAGGAACGTCCAGCCGAGGCTGCCGTCGGTGCTGTTGAGGAATCCGCTGATGCCGTCGCCGCTGAGGGCCGCGGCGAGGACGGAGAACGGGATGACGACGATCGACGCGACGATGTTCGCGATGATCGTGGCGAGCAGCTGGATGCCGAAGATCCGCCACCAGGAGCCGCGTACGAGCTTCGCGGAGCGGGTCATCGACTTGAGGACGCCCTGCTTCTCCAGCATCAGCGCGGGCGAGGCGAGCGAGAAGCGGACCATCAGCCAGAGGGCGACGACACCCGCGCCGAGTCCGCCCAGGACGGCGAGCGCGGCGCCGCCGTCGCTCGAACCGGCGATCGCGACGAGTACACCGGGCAGGACACCGACGCCGATGATCGCGCCGGCGAGGAGGGGCAGCAGGAAGGTCAGTCCGAAGAGTCTCAGCAGCCGGGGGCGGGCGTCCCGCCAGGCCTCGGAGGCGGTCACGGACTTGCCGAGCACCGCGCGGCTGGTGACGGAGGTGAGCAGCGCCGTCGCGACGATGGTCCCGAGCAGGGTGATGAGCAGGACGACGCCCGAGCCGAGTGCCACGTCCCCGAGGGCATGGGTCAGTTCGCCGACGGTGGCACTCGGGTCGTCGAGGGCGTCGGTGCCGGCGGCGTCGTCGAGGAAGAAGCCCTGGAGCAGGATGACCGCGATCTGTGTGACGACGGCGACGGTCAGCGAGATGCCCAGCACCGTGCGCCAGTAGGTGCGCATCGTGGAGACCGCGCCGTCGAGGATCTCGCCGACGCCGAGCGGGCGCAGGGGGATGACACCGGGCTTGGCGGCGGGCGGCGGACCGCCCCAGTTGCCGCCCCAGCCGGCGGGGCCCCCTGGGCCTCCTGGGCCGCCCCAGGCGCCGTGTCCGCCGGGTCCCGTCGGGCCGCCGGGGCCGGGCGGGCGGCCGCCGCCCCAGCCGGAGCCGGGCGGGGGTGGCGGGGTGGGGCCGGGGCCCTGGGGGCCGGGCGCGGACCACTGGCCGGCGGGGGGCTGCGCCTTGGACCACTTCGACGGCGGCTCCGGCCGGTCGGTGCCGCCCTGGTCCGCGGGACGCTCCGGGGGCCGCGCGGTGCCGGAGCCGTTCGGCTCCTGCCCGTCGGAGGGGGCGGATCCGGGCGAGGCCCAGCCCGGAGAGTCGTTCATCGTCGCTCCTTCACGGTGCCCGTCCGCGGTGCGCGGCGGCAGGTTGGCAGCCATCGTGCCACGGTGTGCCCGGCGGGGGACCGGCCGCCGTATGGGCTGGACATCTTCAATTGTCCGCCGGGTACGGGGCAGACTGGGCGGATGGCTGATCAGTACGCGCAAAACCGCGAGCACGACGGGCCGATGGAGATACCGGCGATCCGCTGGGAGGAACCCCCCGAAGGGCCCGTGGTGGTCCTTCTCGACCAGACGCGGCTGCCGGCCGAGGAGGTCGAGCTGGTGTGCACGGACGCCCCGGCGCTGGTGGAGGCGATCCGCACGCTGGCCGTGCGGGGAGCGCCGCTGCTGGGCATCGCCGGGGCGTACGGTGTCGCGCTCGCCGCGGTGCGCGGTTTCGACGTCGAGGACGCCGCCGGTGCGCTGGCCGGTGCCCGGCCGACGGCGGTGAACCTCGCGCTGGGTGTGGGCCGGGCACAGGCGGCGTACCGTGAAGTGCTCGCCGGGGGCGGTGACCAGCAGGCGGCCGGGCAGGCGGCGCTCGCCGCCGCGCGGGCACTGCACGAGGAGGACGCCCGGGCCAGTGCCCGGATGGCGGTGCACGGGCGGGCGCTGCTGGACGAGCTGCTGCCGGGCGGCGGCCACCGGATCCTGACCCACTGCAACAGCGGGGCGCTGGTGTCGGGAGGGGAGGGCACGGCGTTCGCGGTGGCCCTCGCGGCGCACCGGGCGGGCCAGTTGCGGCGGTTGTGGGTGGACGAGACGCGCCCGTTGCTGCAGGGGGCGCGCCTGACGGCGTACGAGGCGGCGCGCAACGGGATGGCGTACACCCTGCTCACGGACAACGCGGCGGGATCGCTGTTCGCGGCGGGCGAGGTGGACGCGGTGCTCGTCGGGGCCGACCGGATCGCCGCCGACGGCTCGGTGGCGAACAAGGTGGGGAGCTATCCGCTCGCGGTGCTGGCGCGGTATCACCATGTGCCGTTCATCGTGGTGGCGCCGGTGACGACGGTGGATCCGGACACCCCGGACGGGGCGTCGATCGAGGTCGAGCAGCGCCCCGGGCACGAGGTGACCGAGCTGTCGGCACCGCAGGTGCCGGTGGCGGGAACGGAAGCGGGCGGCGGGATACCGGTGGCACCCCTGGGCACCCAGGCGTACAACCCGGCGTTCGACGTGACGCCTCCGGAGCTGGTGACGGCGATCGTGACGGAGGAGGGCGTGGTGTCGCCCGTGACGGCCGAGGCGCTCGCCGAGCTGTGCGCGAGGTCGCGCCGGGTGACGATCTAGGTCATGTCCGCGAAGTCGCGTCGTCCGCCCGGTGCGGCGAGAGCGCGTGCCGGGCGTCGCCGGGCGGGCGAGACTTCGCGGACACGACCCGGCGGCGCGGGCGGTGTCGCGCTGACCGACGGACCGGCTCCTCTTCCTCCCGGGATCGGTGGGGGAGGAGCCGTGACGTCGTCCCGCGGGTGGGCCGTCCGCGCCGGAGTCCGGTCGGCCGCCGTGCCCACCGGGCTGTAGGGTGCGCGCCCAGAGGGGGCGGCATGCCGGAGAGCGCGGATTGTCGGCGTACACCGCGGGGATCATCGAGGGTGCACCCGAGGAAAACGCGCTCCGGTCCCTGGCGGCAGCGGGCGCCGGGTCGGTGTACCGCGCCCCGACGCGTTCCGGCCGGGAGACCGCGCGCTCCCTCGTACGGCGGGCCCGCGTCCCCCGCCGACCTCGACGCCGACGGACAGGGGCAGACAGTGACGGCCCCGTCCGACTATCGTCACAGGCCAGTGAGCCTGCTCACCTGCACCTCCTTCACCGTTATGAGAATGGGATGATGTCGTTTATGAAGGGACGAGTCCTTGTCGTCGATGACGACACCGCACTGGCCGAGATGCTCGGCATCGTGCTGCGTGGTGAAGGTTTTGAGCCGTCTTTCGTAGCCGACGGCGACAAGGCGCTGGCCGCTTTCCGTGAGACCAAGCCCGATCTTGTGCTTCTGGACCTGATGCTTCCCGGCCGGGACGGCATCGAGGTGTGCCGCCTGATCAGGGCGGAGTCCGGGGTGCCGATCGTGATGCTCACGGCGAAGAGCGACACCGTCGATGTCGTGGTGGGCCTCGAATCGGGCGCCGACGACTACATCGTGAAGCCGTTCAAGCCGAAGGAGCTGGTGGCCCGGATCAGGGCGCGGCTGCGCCGCTCCGAGGAGCCGGCGCCGGAGCAGCTGGCCATCGGCGACCTCGTGATCGACGTCGCCGGGCACTCCGTGAAGCGGGAGGGGCAGTCCATCGCGCTGACCCCGCTGGAGTTCGATCTCCTGGTGGCGCTGGCCCGCAAGCCCTGGCAGGTGTTCACCCGTGAGGTGCTCCTGGAGCAGGTGTGGGGCTACCGGCACGCGGCGGACACCCGTCTGGTGAACGTCCACGTCCAGCGGCTGCGCTCCAAGGTCGAGAAGGACCCGGAGCGGCCGGAGATCGTGGTGACCGTCCGCGGTGTCGGCTACAAGGCGGGGCCGAGCTGACGTGTCCAGGGACAGTGCCGCTTCGGCGCCCGGACAGCCGGGGAACCGCGCGGAGCGGCCTGTCGGCCGGACCATGACGGGCTCCCGCTGGGAGCGCTTCACGGCGGGCGGGCTGCTCCAGGGCGGAGTTAAGGGCAGCCCGGTGCTCCGGCTGTTCATACGCTGGGTGCGCCGTCCGCTGCTGCCCGTGATGCGGCTGTGGCGGCGCAACATCCAGCTCAAGATCGTCGTCACGACGCTCCTGATGTCGCTGGGCGTCGTCCTGCTGCTCGGGTTCGTCGTGATCGGGCAGGTGCGCAACGGTCTGCTGGACGCCAAGGTGAGGGCCTCGCAGAGCCAGGCGACCGGCGGTTTCTCGGTGGCCAAGCAGAAGGCGGACGCGACCGCCACGGCCAATGGCGGTGACGCCGGGTCCGGCCCGGACGACCGCCCCTCCAAGAACGTCAGCCAGTGGATGAGCGACCTCGTGGTGTCCCTCTCCAGCGGTGGCCAGGGTGCCTTCGACGTGGTGACGCTCAGTTCCGGCGCGGCCGGTTCCGGTGGGGCCGGCCTCGGGCCGCGCTCCTCGGGCGACGTCGATCCGACGCTGAGCGTGCCGGAGAACCTGCGGACCCGCGTCGACAGCAGCACGCTCGCGGCCCAGAGCTACACCCGGGTCGTCTACAAGGACGGCAGCCAGTCGCAGCCCGCGCTGGTCGTCGGCAAGCAGGTCAACGATCCCAACGGAGACCCGTACCAGCTGTACTACCTCTTCCCGCTGACGCAGGAGGAGAAGTCGCTGAGCCTGGTCAAGGGGACGCTCGCGACGGCCGGGCTGTTCGTCGTGGTGCTGCTGGGGGCCATCGCCTGGCTCGTGGTGCGCCAGGTCGTCACGCCGGTGCGGATGGCGGCGGGGATCGCCGAGCGGCTGTCCGCCGGGCATCTGCAGGAACGTATGAAGGTCACCGGCGAGGACGACATCGCGCGGCTCGGCGAGGCCTTCAACAAGATGGCGCAGAACCTCCAGCTGAAGATCCAGCAGTTGGAGGACCTGTCGCGGATGCAGCGCCGCTTCGTGTCGGACGTGTCGCACGAACTACGGACGCCGCTGACGACCGTGCGGATGGCGGCCGACGTCATCCATGACGCGCGCGTGGACTTCGATCCGATGACCGCCCGGTCGGCCGAACTGCTCGCCGATCAGCTGGACCGGTTCGAGACGCTGCTCGCGGACCTGCTGGAGATCAGCCGGTTCGACGCGGGCGCGGCGGCGCTGGAGGCCGACGCGATCGACCTCCGTGAGGTCGTACGCAGGGTGGTCAGCGGTGCCGAGCCGCTCGCAGAGCGCAAGGGATCCCCGATCCGGATCGTCGGCGACGCCCAGCCCGTGATCGCCGAGGCGGACGCCCGCCGGGTGGAGCGGGTGCTCCGCAACCTCGTCGTCAACGCCGTGGAGCACGGCGACGGCAAGGAGGTCGTGGTCAAGCTGGCCGCCGCGGGCGGAGCGGTCGCCATCGCGGTGCGCGACTACGGAGTGGGTCTCAAGCCGGGCGAGGCGACCCGGGTCTTCAGCCGCTTCTGGCGCGCGGACCCGGCGCGTGCGCGGACCACCGGCGGCACCGGGCTCGGACTGTCGATCGCCCTGGAGGACGCCCGGCTGCACGGCGGCTGGCTCCAGGCGTGGGGCGAACCGGGCGGTGGTTCGCAGTTCCGGCTGACGCTGCCGCGGACGGCGGACGAGCCGCTGCGGGGGTCACCGATACCCCTGGAGCCCAAGGACTCGCGGCGCAACCGCGGACTCGGCGAGGCGGGACTGCCGTCCGGCGACGGCGGGAAACGCGCCACCGTTCCGGCACAGTCCACAGGCGGACACGCGCCGCCCCCGATGCCGCCGCGCACGTCCATGGAGTCGCGCATGGCCGGGGTGTCGCCCCCGGCCGACCCGACGGCGCTGCCGGGCAACGGCGCGCGCGTCGTGCCGCGGCCCGCGGGGGCCGTCCGGCGGCCGGAGGGAACGCCCGCGGCGGGTGGGGAGCGGACCGCGGAGGACCGCGGCGAGCACGAGGAGCTCGGGCAGTACGAGGGGCCCGGACGGCAAGGGGAGACATTTCGTGGGCGCTGACCGGGAGGGGAGCGGCAGGCTGCGTCCCGTACGCGTGGGGGTGTACCTCGGCTGTGGTGCGCTGCTGCTGACGGGATGCGCGTCGATGCCGGACAGCGGTGACCTGCGGGGTGTCGAGTCCACGCCGAGGCAGGACTCACAGGTCCGCGTCTTCGCGCTGCCGCCGCGCGACGACGCCCGGCCCGCCGAGATCGTGCAGGGGTTCCTGGAGGCGCTGACCAGTGACGACGCGCAGTACAAGACGGCGCTCAAGTATCTGACGACGGCCGCGCGCAAGACCTGGGACCCGTTCAGCTCCACGACCGTCCTCACCGACGGGCCCGACGCCCGGCCCGAGCAGCGGGTGAACGACCAGGGCGGCGACAACACCTACGCGTACGTGCTGGCCGGGACGAAGGTCGCCACGGTCAACGACCAGCACGCGTACGCGCCGGACTCGGCCGCGTACCGCGCGACGGTCCACCTCACGCGGCAGAAGGACACCAAGCAGTGGCGCATCGACGGACTGCCGCAGGGCGTCGTGATGGGCAACTCCGACTTCCAGCGCAACTACGTGTCCGTCAACAAGTACTACTTCGCGTCGAACATGCCTACGGGGTCGGGCGGGCAGCCGGCGACCGTCGCGGATCCGGTCTACGTGCGCGAGAAGGTCGACCCGATGACGGAGATGGTCCGGGCGCTGCTGAAGGGACCCACGCGCTGGCTCGATCCGGTGGTGACGTCGAGCTTCCCGACCGGTACCGAACTGAAGGAGGGCGTCACCTCGCTGTCGCCCGACGACCGCAACAAGGTGACGGTCCCGCTGAACCACCGGGCCGACCAGGTCAGTGACACCCAGTGCGACAAGATGGCCGCCCAGCTCCTGCTCACCTTCCGGGATCTGACGCCCACCGGGGTCGACGAGGTGGAGCTGCAGCGGTCGAACGGTTCACGGCTGTGCGATCTCAGTGAGGACCGCGCCGAGATCATCGCCGCGCACCGTACGACCGAACACCCCGGCTACGAGTACTTCATCGACGGCAAGCAGCGCCTCGTACGGCTGTCCAGCGGCAACGGCGGCAAGGACCCCGAGCCGGTACCCGGCGCGCTGGGCGAGGGCGACAGGAAGCTGCGGTCCGCCGCGGTGGCGCGGGACGAGGAGAGCGCGGCGGGTGTGTCGGCGGACGGGAGTTCGCTGTACGTGGGGTCCTTCGTGTCGGGCGCCTCGCTCGGGGACGCGGTGCTCCACAGCCAGGGCAGGACGGTGCAGGACCGGCTGACGACGCCCAGTTGGGACGCGCGCGGCGACCTGTGGGTGGCGGACCGCGACCCCGCGCACCCCCGGTTGCTGCTGCTGGAGAAGGGCGGGGGCGAACCGCTGCAGGTCTCGACGCCCAGACTCGACGGGCGTATCAAGGCGGTCCGGGTGGCCGCGGACGGGGTGCGGATCGCGCTGATCGTCGAGAAGGACGGCAAGAGTTCCCTGCAGATCGGGCGTATCGACCGGGACATCGAGTCCGGTCAGCGGCCCAGCGTCTCGGTCTTCGAACTGCACTCGGTCGCACCGCAGTTGGAGGAGGTCACGGCCATGTCCTGGGCCGGGGACAGCCGGCTCGTGGTGGTCGGGCGGGAGTCCGAGGGGGTGCTGCAGATGCGGTACGTCCAGGTCGACGGGTCCACTCCGGTCGGCGCCGCGCCCTCCGCGCTGACGGGCGTGAAGGAGATCGCCGCGTCCGAGGACGAGCGGCTGCCGCTGGTGGCGCACTCGGAGGAGGACGGGATCGTGCGGCTGTCCTCCGGGGAGCAGTGGCAGAAGGTCGTCAAGAACGGCACGGCGCCGGTGTACCCCGGGTAGGCCGGTCCCCCGGATGTCGTGGCCGTACTCCGGCCGGGACGGGGCCGCCTCCGGGATCTCCGGGGCGGCCCCGTCCGTGTTCTCTGCGTTCTCTGCGTTCTCTGCGTTCTCTGCGTTCTCCGGGTTCTCCGGGTTCTCCGGGTTCTCCGGGGCGCCGCCGGCTGGTGCCGCCGACACGGCCGGTGCTCCGGCCGTGTCGGGCGGCGGTCAGCCCCGCGAGTGACGGGTGTCCGGTTGTCCACAGGCGGTTGTCCACAGGGGTGGCCGGTCGGCCGCGGTGTTGGCACAGTGGGGGACATGCGGGCGTGGTGGCAGGACCTCACCGACCTGGTGCTGCCGGCCGAGTGCGGAGGCTGCGGGAGACCTCGCACGGTGCTCTGCCCGGAGTGCCGTGCAGCCCTGAGCGGCGCCGCGCCGCGCCGGGTGCGCCCGGATCCGGCTCCGCGCGGGCTGCCGGTCGTGCACGCGGCGGCCCCGTACGAGGACGAGGTGCGCGCGGCACTCCTCGCGCACAAGGAACGGGGGGTACTGACACTGGCGACACCACTGGGAACGGCCCTGGCGGGGGCTGTGAGGGCGGCTCTGGGACACCGGCGCCTCCCGGCCCCGCTCCCGCACGGGGCGGGCTCGGACGGGCCCCTGAAGGGGAAGGGCGGACCGCCGGCGCCCGGCGGCGGGCGGGGCCCCGTGCTGCTGATTCCGGTGCCCTCCTCGCGGCGGTCGGTGCGGGCGCGCGGTCACGACCCGGCACGCCGGATCGCCCTCGCCGCCGCCGGGGAGCTGCGGCGCGCGGGAGCGCCGGTCCGGGTGCTGGCGGTACTGCGGCAGCGACGTGTCGTGGCCGACCAGGCGGGCCTCAACTCCCGCCAGCGGATGAGCAATCTCGCGGGTGCGCTGGAGGTCGCCACCGGCGGCGGCCGGCTGCTCGCGGGCGCCGGACGGGTGGTGCTGGTGGACGACCTGATGACGACGGGAGCCTCCCTGGCGGAGGCGGCGCGCGCCGTACGGGTGGCGATGACGGACGTCGAGGCATACAGGACGGAACCCGGGGAAGCAACGGGGGAACGGATCAGGAGACGAGCGGGGAAACGGATGACCGAGGCAACGGAAGAGCGCGAGGACCGGAAACCGGCAGCCCCCGAAAGGACGGACAGAAGTGGAGCCGGCGTCTTGATCCGCGCGGCCGTGGTCGCCGCTTCACCGGATGGTTTCGAAATCAACCGGAACTGACTGGGAACTTCCATCGTTGCTGGTAATGACCAGGTCAATTCACCTGAACGGAGGTACGCCGCAGTAGAGGGTGACGACATCCGTCCGGGCGAGATATGTTCGGGTTGAGAGGCAATGGCGCCGGCCACACCTCGTATATCCGAATGCCGTGCTGCGGGTTTCTGAATCACCCGCCCGCCATGGGGTGTAGATCTTGCCCATGGGGGAGGAGGAGGTGAAAGTCACCGAGTCCGAGGTCCCGGGGCTCACCGGGATCTGGTGCAAAAGGGAGATGCTCCGCCTGTGGAGCGGGGCTATCCGGGAACGGAGTTCTGCGTGGACATCGTCGTCAAGGGCCGCAAGACCGAGGTGCCAGAGCGGTTCCGCAAGCACGTGGCCGAGAAGCTGAAGCTGGAGAAGATCCAGAAGCTCGATGGCAAGGTGATCAGCCTCGACGTCGAGGTGTCCAAGGAGCCCAACCCCCGGCAGGCCGACCGTTGTGACCGAGTGGAGATCACGCTCCGCTCCCGCGGTCCGGTGATCCGGGCGGAGGCGGCGGCGAGCGACCCGTACGCAGCACTCGACCTGGCGGCGGACAAGCTCGAAGCCCGGCTGCGCAAGCAGCACGACAAGCGCTACACCCGCCGTGGCAACGGCCGGCTCTCGGCAGCCGAGGTCGCCGACCACGTCCCGGGCGCCGCGACTCTGAACGGGAACGGGACGGTCGTCCGCGAGGACGAGCCCGACGGCGTGCCGACCAAGAAGATCGGCTCCCTGGAGGTCATGGGAGAAGGGCCCCTCGTCGTCCGGGAGAAGACCCACGTGGCCGCCCCGATGACGCTCGACCAGGCGCTCTACGAGATGGAGCTGGTCGGGCACGACTTCTATCTGTTCGTCGACTCCGAGACCAAGGAGCCGAGTGTCGTCTATCGGCGGCACGCGTACGACTACGGCGTGATCCACCTCAGTACGGACCCGATGGTCACCCAGGCCGGATCGGACGCGCCGGGTGGTGCGCTCGGCGGCTAGACCCGCCCTGATGACGACTGAGCCGGTGCCCCTGGTGCGCGCGTGCGCCCCCAGGGGCACCGGTGTGCGACCACTTCGCGACCCGCTCTGTCACCCCGCTGTCGCCCGGGCATGGAATCATGGCCGAACCGGCCCCAACCGGGGGGCCGTTGCCTTGGGTTGGCGATGGCACAGGAACACGGGCCACGGCCTTCAGGGGGAGGAACGATGGCGGACAGCTTCGGACCGATGCGTGTCGAGGATGCCGACGGCGGGGCCGGCATGGGCCCGGACGCGGGTGCCTCACGCAAGGAGCCCATCCGTGTCCTCGTCGTGGACGACCACGCCCTCTTCCGCCGCGGTCTGGAGATCGTGCTCGCGGCCGAGGAGGACATCCAGGTCGTCGGCGAGGCGGGCGACGGGGCGGAGGCGGTCGACAAGGCGGCCGACCTGCTCCCGGACATCGTCCTGATGGACGTACGCATGCCGAAACGGGGCGGCATCGAGGCGTGCACCTCCATCAAGGAGGTGGCCCCCAGCGCGAAGATCATCATGCTGACGATCAGCGACGAGGAGGCCGACCTCTACGACGCGATCAAGGCCGGTGCGACCGGATACCTCCTCAAGGAGATCTCCACCGACGAGGTGGCCACGGCCATTCGTGCGGTGGCCGACGGACAGTCGCAGATCAGCCCTTCGATGGCGTCGAAACTCCTCACCGAGTTCAAGTCGATGATCCAGCGGACCGACGAGCGCCGGCTGGTGCCCGCGCCGCGGCTCACCGATCGTGAACTGGAAGTCCTCAAGCTCGTGGCGACCGGAATGAACAACCGGGACATCGCCAAGGAGTTGTTCATCTCCGAGAACACGGTGAAGAACCACGTGCGCAACATCCTGGAGAAGCTGCAGCTGCACTCCAGGATGGAAGCGGTGGTGTACGCGATGCGGGAGAAGATCCTCGAGATCCGCTGACCGGCGGCGTCCCGCCCGGGCCCCGGGCCGCGCCGGTGACCGGGACCCCGGGGTCCGCCGCCGCGCCGGTGCCGTCATCCGAGGGCGCGCGTCAGCTCTCTCGTCAGCGGGTCGCGCAGCTCGGGCGCGTCCACCCGCTCCACGCGCACGTTCGTGCAGTCCACCCAGCTCGCCGCCTCCACCAGGGCCTGGGCCACCGCGGGGACCGCCTTGGCGCCGTCCACGGTCACCTGCTTGGCGACCAGGGTGCGCCCCTCCCGGGCGGGATCCACCCGGCCGACGAGCCGGCCGCCGGCCAGGACCGGCATCGCGAAATAGCCGTGGATCCGCTTCGGCTTGGGGGTGTACGCCTCCAGGCGGTGGGTGAAGCCGAAGATGCGCTCCGTCCGGGCCCGCTCCCAGACGAGTGAGTCGAACGGCGACAGGAGCGTCGTACGGTGACGGCCGCGCGGGGATGTCTCCAGGGCCGCCGGATCGGCCCACGCCGGTTTGCCCCAGCCCTCCACGGTCACCGGCACCAGCCCCGAGTCCGCGATCACCGCGTCGACCTGCTCGCCCTTGAGGCGGTGGTAGTCGGCGATGTCCGCGCGGGTGCCGACACCCAGGGAACGGCCCGCCAGGCCGACCAGACGGCGCAGGCACTCCGCGTCGTCCAGCTCGTCGTGGAGCAGGGCGTCGGGCACGGCGCGCTCCGCGAGGTCGTAGACCCGCTTCCAGCCGCGGCGCTCGGTGCACACCACCTCGCCGTACATCAGCGCGCGCTCCACGGCGACCTTCGTGCCCGACCAGTCCCACCACTCGCTGGTCCTCTTCGCGCCGCCCAAGTCCGTGGCCGTGAGGGGGCCTTCGGTACGGAGCTGCTTGACGACCTGCTCGTAGACACCGTCCGGCAGGTCGTGGTTCCAGTGCGGGCGGGCGCGGTACGCGCGGCGGCGGAAGGCGAAGTGGGGCCACTCCTCGATGGGCAGGATGCAGGCCGCGTGGGACCAGTACTCGAAGGCGTGCGGCGCGCCGGCGGCGGCCGGGGTCCAGTACGCCTCGTCCACCGTCCTGCGGCCCACCGCGCCCAGCCGGGCGTACGGGATGAGCTCGTGGGAGCGGGCGAGGACCGAGATCGTGTCGAGCTGGACCGCGCCCAGGTGCCGCAGGACGCCGCGGACGCCGGACCTGCGGTCCGGGGCGCCCAGGAAACCCTGGGCGCGCAGGGCGATGCGGCGGGCCTCGTCGGCGGAGAGGTCGGTGGCGGGACGCGGGAGACTCGTCATGCCCGCACGATAGGCGGTGGCACTGACAGCCGGGATCGGACCCGTGTCCGTGGGCCGCGGAGCCCGCCTCTGGTCCGTGGGCCGCGGAGCCCGCCTCGGTCTGCCGCGGGCGTCGTCCGCACCAGCCTTTCACCAGGCTCACCGGCCCTACCGGTCCCAGCGAGGCCCCCGCCGATCGGGGCGGATTTCAGGTGTCCGAGGGGTCGGGGGGTGCCGGGAGGTACGGCGCCGTCGAGGGCAGGCCCAGGTCCGAGGGGAGCAGGGAGCCGATCCAGCAGTCCCGGCGTACGCCCTTGTTGTTGAGGGCGGAGCGGAGGGTGCCCTCCACGGTGAAGCCGGCGCGTTCGGCCACGCCGCGCGAGGCGCGGTTGCCGACCTCGGCGCGCCATTCGACACGGTCGACGGCGAGGCTGGTGAACGCCCAGCGGGAGGCGGCGACGGTGGCCTCGGTGAGGTAGCCGTTGCCGCGGTGCTGCTTCGCGGCCCAGAACCCGACCTCGCCGACGCCCAGGGAGCGCATCGTGATGCCGAGCATGCCCACCAGCTCGCCGGAGGGGAGGAAGACGCCGAAGGTGAACATGGAGCCGTCGGCCCAGCCCTCGGGCACCATCTGGCCCGTGAACCCCTCCGCGTGCTCGCGGAGGTAGGGCGAGGGGATGGTGGTCCAGCGCTGGATGTCGGCATCCTGGACGGCGTCGAACACGGCGTCGGTGTCGTGCGCGCCCACGGTGCGCAGGAGCAGGCGGTCGGTGGTGAGCGTGACGGGGTCCATCGGCCGATTCTGCTCGGGCTGCCGCGAGGGCGCCATTCCTTTGCCGTGGGTGATGCTTCGGTTACTTTTCGCTGCGTGGGCGCGGCACCTTCCGCGACCTCCGTCCGTTGTCCTAGTGGCTGTCGTGGGCAGACCTCCCGGCGCGGTGGGGTCCTCGCTTACGATGGCCGTTGCTCAAGCTGCTCTTGACACCGCCATTGAAACCGACCGTCCCAGGCCCGACCGGCAAGGAGACAAACCCCCGTGTCCGTCCTCTCGAAGATCATGCGTGCAGGCGAAGGCAAGATCCTGCGCAAGCTGCACCGCATCGCGGACCAGGTCAACTCCATCGAAGAGGACTTCGTCGACCTCTCCGACGCCGAGCTGCGGGCCCTCACCGATGAGTACAAGCAGCGGTACGCCGACGGCGAGAGCCTCGACGACCTGCTGCCCGAGGCGTTCGCCACGGTCCGCGAGGCCGCCAAGCGCGTCCTCGGACAGCGTCACTACGACGTGCAGATGATGGGTGGCGCCGCGCTCCACCTCGGCTATGTCGCGGAGATGAAGACCGGTGAGGGCAAGACCCTCGTCGGCACGCTGCCCGCGTATCTGAACGCCCTCTCCGGAGACGGCGTCCACCTCATCACGGTCAACGACTACCTGGCCGAGCGCGACTCCGAAATGATGGGCCGGGTCCACAAGTTCCTGGGCCTGACCGTCGGCTGCATCCTGGCCAACATGACGCCGGCCGAGCGCCGCGAGCAGTACGCGTGCGACATCACCTACGGCACGAACAACGAGTTCGGCTTCGACTACCTGCGCGACAACATGGCGTGGGCCCAGGACGAACTCGTCCAGCGCGGTCACAACTTCGCGATCGTCGACGAGGTCGACTCCATCCTCGTCGACGAGGCCCGTACGCCGCTGATCATCTCCGGCCCGGCCGACCAGGCCACCAAGTGGTACGGCGACTTCGCCAAGCTGGTCACCCGCCTGAAGAAGGGCGAGGCCGGCAACCCGCTCAAGGGCATCGAGGAGACCGGCGACTACGAGGTCGACGAGAAGAAGCGCACCGTCGCCATCCACGAGCCCGGTGTGGCCAAGGTCGAGGACTGGCTGGGTATCGACAACCTGTACGAGTCGGTGAACACCCCGCTCGTCGGTTACCTGAACAACGCCATCAAGGCCAAGGAACTCTTCAAGAAGGACAAGGACTACGTCGTCATCGACGGCGAAGTCATGATCGTCGACGAGCACACCGGCCGTATCCTCGCCGGCCGCCGTTACAACGAGGGCATGCACCAGGCGATCGAGGCGAAGGAAGGGGTGGACATCAAGGACGAGAACCAGACCCTCGCCACGATCACCCTGCAGAACTTCTTCCGCCTCTACGGCAAGCTGTCCGGCATGACCGGTACGGCGATGACCGAGGCCGCCGAGTTCCACCAGATCTACAAGCTCGGCGTCGTCCCGATCCCGACCAACAAGCCCATGGTCCGCAAGGACCAGTCGGACCTGATCTACCGCACCGAGGTGGCCAAGTTCGACGCGGTGGTCGACGACATCGCGGAGAAGCACGAGAAGGGCCAGCCGATCCTCGTCGGCACGACGTCGGTCGAGAAGTCCGAGTACCTCTCGCAGCAGCTCTCCAAGCGCGGCATCCAGCACGAGGTGCTGAACGCCAAGCAGCACGACCGTGAGGCCACGATCGTCGCCCAGGCGGGCCGCCGGGGCGCGGTGACGGTCGCCACGAACATGGCCGGCCGAGGCACCGACATCAAGCTCGGCGGCAACCCCGAGGACCTCGCCGAGGCCGAGCTGCGCCAGCGCGGTCTCGACCCCGAGGAGCACATCGAGGAGTGGGCCGCCGCGCTGCCCGCCGCCCTGGAGAAGGCCGAACAGGCCGTCAAGGCGGAGAACGACGAGGTCAAGGACCTCGGCGGGCTCTACGTCCTGGGCACCGAGCGCCACGAGTCCCGGCGCATCGACAACCAGCTGCGCGGTCGCTCCGGCCGTCAGGGCGACCCGGGCGAGTCGCGCTTCTACCTCTCCCTCGGCGACGACCTGATGCGCCTCTTCAAGGCCCAGATGGTCGAGCGCGTGATGTCGATGGCGAACGTGCCGGACGACGTGCCGATCGAGAACAAGATGGTCACCCGCGCGATCGCGTCCGCCCAGTCGCAGGTCGAGCAGCAGAACTTCGAGACCCGCAAGAACGTCCTGAAGTACGACGAGGTGCTCAACCGCCAGCGCGAGGTCATCTACGGCGAGCGCCGCCGTGTCCTGGAGGGCGAGGACCTGCAGGAGCAGATCCAGCACTTCATGGACGACACGATCGACGCGTACATCGCGGCCGAGACCGCCGAGGGCTTCGCGGAGGAGTGGGACCTCGACCGTCTGTGGGGCGCCTTCCGGCAGCTCTACCCGGTGAAGGCCACCGTCGACGAGCTGGAGGAGGCGGCCGGTGACCGCGCCGGTCTGACCGCCGAGTTCATCTCCGAGTCCGTGAAGGACGACATCCACGAGCAGTACGCGGCGCGCGAGGAGCAGCTCGGCTCGGAGATCATGCGCGAGCTGGAGCGCCGGGTCGTGCTCTCCGTCCTGGACCGCAAGTGGCGTGAGCACCTCTACGAGATGGACTACCTCCAGGAGGGCATCGGTCTGCGCGCCATGGCGCAGAAGGACCCCCTGGTCGAGTACCAGCGCGAGGGCTTCGACATGTTCGGCGCCATGATGGACGGCATCAAGGAGGAGTCGGTCGGCTACCTGTTCAACCTGGAGGTCCAGGTCGAGCAGCAGGTCGAGGAGGTCCCGGTCGCGGACGCCGCGCCGTCGCTGGAGAAGGAGGACGTCGTCCCCGCGGGCGCGCGTCCCGAGATCCGCGCCAAGGGGCTCGACGCTCCGCAGCGTCCCGACCGCCTGCACTTCTCCGCGCCCACCGTGGACGGTGAGGGCGGCGTGGTCGAGGGCGACTTCCACAACGACGACGAGCCCGTGCGCTCCGAGGCCGACGGCCTCACCCGCGCGGAGCGCCGCAAGCAGCAGAAGAGCAGCGGCCGCCGCCGCAAGAAGTGACGGCGGCGCCCTGACGCGCTGACGGACCGAAGGGCCGGACACCTCTGGGTGTCCGGCCCTTCGCGGCGTTCAGCCGTCGTCGGCGGCGCGGGGCATGCGGGGGCCGCCCAGCTCCACCGCCGTGCACCGCCAGCGCAGGTCGGGGCCCTGTTCCAGGCGGAAGGCCATGGCGCGGGTCCGGTCGCCCGCGCCGATACGGGCGAAGGCCTCGATCGCACCGGGGCGGGGGACGTAGTAGCCGATGTCGCGGACGACCGGCCGGGTGCCGCGGGTACGCAGCCGGCCGTGTTCGGCGAGCCAGGCGAGCTCGTCGTAGGCGCGGCCCGCGGTGTGGCGCAGCATGCAGTGGACGGGCCGCTGACCGCTCAGCACGGCGAGCAGGAGGTCGGCGAAGAGGTCGGTCGGCCGGGGCCGCGGAGCGGGGCTCCGCAGGGTTCCGCGCGGACAGGGTGCCGGGGTCGTACGCGGCGGCGGGGGCGGGCTGCCCGCGGGGGCCCTGCGGGGAGCGCCGCCCGGGGTGCGGGGCGGGGCGGTGCCGGGCCCGCGTGAGTCCTGGCGGCCGGGCGGGCGGGTGCCCGGGCGGCGCTGTGTCCTGGTCATCACCTTGTTCATGCGTCGTCCCCGCTCGCTGCGGCCCGATCGGTACCGGGCGGTAACTTTCGTGTCGGAGATCTTGTACGAGGCGGGAGCGGGGGCTCGCAAGGAAGGCCGCCGCGCGTGGCGACGGCTCCGGGGATTCACTTATCAGGGTGACGCAAGGGCGCGGTGGCCTTGCGGTGGAAGGGGTGCGCCGGGTGAATCGGGGGACGGGCGTGGACGCCGAGGGCGGGCGGGGCCGGGACCCGAAAGAGGACGCCCGCACGTATCCTGAAGGCCCTCCCGGGAGGCGCGGGAAACCCTCCCAGGGGGCGCCCCGGCCGACCAGGGGCTCCCCGACTACGAAAGCGGCCAGTCATGCGCGTCTACGTCCCCCTGACCCTCTCCGGCCTCGCCGAGGCGCACAAGACGGGGGAATTGGGACCGGGGCCGGTCGTGGCGTACGCGGTCACGCCCGCCCTGCGGGAGTGGTACGTCTCCGACGACATCGAGGAGCTCGAGTACGCGGCGCTGAACCGGGCCGCGCTGGCCTCGCTCCGGCTGCTCGCCGGGGAGCGGGACACCGCGCGGCGCCGGGTGGTCGTCGCCGTCGACGTGCCCGACCGTGCCGCGGTCGCCGATCCTGACCGGGGGCTCGACCCGGTGGCGCTCGGCGAGGTGCGGGTGGCGGAAGCGGTTCCCCTGGCCAAGGCGGCGGCGGTGCATGTCGACGCCGACGACGCCGAGGAGGACGTGTCCGCGGCCGTGCGGGCGCTCGGGGCGGCGGACCACGGGGACGACGACGCGCAGTTCGTCGTGGACGGCGCCGAGGACCACGAGCTGCTGTGGTTCGCGACGCAGGAGATCCCCAACCTGGTGGGACTCGGCGACTGAGGGGACCGTCGTCGCGGCGCCCCCTCCCGGAGCCGTCCGGCGTCCGCGCGGGCCGTTCCCCGTACGGTCGGGCCCGGCGCGGCGCTGTCGGTGGAGGCGGGTACGTTCTTCGTATGGGGAAGCAGGAAGCAGCAGCGCACATCGTGTGGGACTGGAACGGGACCCTGTTCCACGACAACGCCGCGATCATCGGCGCGACGAACGCGGCGTTCGCCGAGCTCGGGCTGGCACCGATCACGCTGGAGCGGTACCGGGCGCTGTACTGCGTCCCGGTGCCCAAGTTCTACGAGCGGCTGATGGGGAGGCTGCCTACGGACGCCGAGTGGGAGATCATGGACGAGACCTTCCACCGGTACTACGCGCAGCACCGTACGGCCTGTGAGCTGACCGAGGGCGCGGCGACGCTGCTGGCCGGCTGGCGGTCGGCCGGGCACAGCCAGTCGCTGCTGAGCATGTACGTCCACGACGAGCTGGTCCCGCTGGTCAGAGGGTTCGGGATCGAGCCGCACTTCGTACGGGTGGACGGCCGGACGGGCCCCTCCGGAGGCAGCAAGGCGGAGCACATGGTGCGCCACATCGGCGCGCTCGCCGGGGTCGATCCGCGGCGCACGGTCGTGATCGGGGACGCGGCCGACGACGCGGTCGCCGCCCGGCACGTGGGGGCGCAGGCCGTCCTGTACACCGGCGGATCGCACGGCCGTGTCAGCCTCGAAGAGGTGGGCGTGCCCGTGGTGGACAGCCTGGCCGAGGCGGTCGAGGAAGCCGAGCGCCTGGCACGGCAGGCGGCCTGACGACGGGGCCCCACCGGGGAGGCCCGACCGCGGGGAGGCTTGACGACGGGGAAGCCGGGCCGCCCGGACGCCACGGCGAGCGGCATGCCGCCGCCCACAGCCAGGGGACCGTACGGGCCGCCCGCACACCCCGTACGGGCTCGCCGCGCACCCCGTACGCACAGCCCCGGCGTCGCCGGTCCGGTCGCCGCGCCGGACTCAGGTCACCGGCGCCTTCGCGCGCAGGACCGTGAGGAACTCCCGCATCCAGCCCGGGTGGTCCGGCCAGGCGCGGGCCGAGACGAGCGTGCCGTCGACCACCGCCTCCGCGTCCTGGAAGGTCGCGCCGGCCGTCTGCATGTCCGGCTCCAGCGCCGGATAGGCCGTGACCCGGCGCCCGCGCAGGGCGTCCACGGAGGCCGTGAGCAGCGGTCCGTGGCAGATCTGGGCCACGGGCTTGTCCGTCTCGAAGAAGGACCTGAGGATCTTGCGGAGTTCGGGGTCGCCCCGCAGGTACTCGGGTGCGCGGCCGCCCGGGATCACGAGGGCGACGTACTGGCCGGGGTCGACCTCGCTGAAGGCGAGATCGGCGGGCCAGGTGTAACCGGGCTTCTCGGTGTACGTGTCGAAACCGGGTTCGAAGTCGTGGACCACGAACTGGAGCTTCTTGCGGGTGGGGGCCGCGATGTCGACCTCGTAGCCCTCCTCGCGCAGACGCTGGTAGGGGTACAGGACCTCCAGCGACTCCGCCGCGTCACCGGTGACGATCAGGATCTTCGCTGCCATGTCGCTCCGCTCTGTCAGCCGTGGGTGCGTTCCGTCAGCCGTCCTGGGCAACGTGCTCCCGCGGGAGGGACTTGCCAAGGGGGCGTGCGGCACGCGGTCGCCGGAGCGGCCGTTCACGGGGCGCCGCGGGCGGTGCGCGGACGAGCGGCCGGTCCTGCCGCACGGGCGGCTCCCCGGGCCCGTCAGGGGCCGTGCGGGCCGCGTCCAGCGCCTCACCGGGGGCCGCGCGAGCCGCCCCCATGGCCCGCAATGCAGGTTACCGCCCCTTTCGCCCCTGTGCAGAGTGTCAAAGTTCGCCCCCCGCTTTTGTACACATACGGCTCATGACGAGTCCGGGGTGAGGAGCGATAGCCTGGTGGCGTGATCAGCGCGATATCTCGCGGGGGCGCCGTCGCCCCTGCCCCGCGCCCGGAGACCACGGACGACATCCGTGACCGGGCGTCAGTCGCTGACCTTCGCGGGCGGGACGGAGCGGCAAGCGGACCCCGTGTGCCGATGACACCCCGTGGACGGACGTCGCCGAGAGCAGCGTCACAGTCCCCAGGGGTGCCGAACATGGCCGATATCCCCCCGCTCATCTCTCCATGCGGCATAGCGTCGGACCAGACCGGACACCCCGCGTCAGGGCGACACGTCGGAGAAGAGACCGTACTTCCTTCTACGTCACGCAACGGCGCGCGACAGGAGCCAGAGGACAATGCAGACCAAGCTGGACGAAGCAAAGGCCGAGCTGCTCGAACGGGCCGCCCGGGTAGCTGAGAACAGTCCGGTCGGGGGGCACCTACCGACCGTGAAGACGGGCACGAGCACCCCCGACCGGGAGACCGTGCTCGCGTTCCTCCAGCGCTACTACCTGCACACAGCCCCGGAGGACATGACCGACCGCGACCCGGTCGACGTCTTCGGAGCCGCCTTCTCGCACTACCGACTGGCCGAGAACCGCCCCCAGGGCACGGCCAGCGTCCGCGTGCACACGCCCACCGTCGAGGAGAACGGCTGGACCTCCAGCCACTCCGTCGTCGAGGTCGTGACCGACGACATGCCCTTCCTCGTCGACTCGGTCACCAACGAGCTGTCCCGGCAGGGCCGCGGCATCCACCTCGTCATCCACCCGCAGTTCGCCGTACGACGTGACCTGACCGGTGAGCTCATCGAGGTGCTGCCCGGCCGGCCCGTCGCCGAGGAACTGTCGCACGACGCGTACGTCGAGTCCTGGATCCACGTCGAGATCGACCGCGAGACCGACCGGGCCGACCTGAAGCAGATCACCGCCGATCTGCTGCGGGTGCTGTCCGACGTCCGCGAGGCCGTCGAGGACTGGGAGAAGATGCGCGACGCCTCGCTGCGCATCGCCGAGGAGCTGCCGTCCGAGCCGACCGCGGGCGACCTGCGCGACCGGGAGGTCGAAGAGGCCCGTGAGCTGCTGCGCTGGCTCTCGGACGACCACTTCACCTTCCTCGGGTACCGCGAGTACGAGCTGCGCGACGACGACGTGCTGGCGGCGGTGCCCGGGACCGGGCTCGGCATCCTGCGCTCCGACCCGCAGCACGGCGGCGACGACAGCCATCCCGTGAGCCCCTCCTTCGAGCGGCTGCCCGCCGACGCCCGCGCCAAGGCCCGCGAGCACAAGCTCCTGGTGCTCACCAAGGCCAACAGCCGCGCCACCGTGCACCGGCCGTCCTACCTCGACTACATCGGTGTGAAGAAGTTCGACGCCGACGGCAACGTGGTCGGCGAGCGGCGCTTCCTCGGCCTGTTCTCCTCGGCCGCCTACACCGAGTCCGTACGGCGCGTCCCCGTCGTCCGCCGCAAGGTCGAGGAGGTCCTCCGGGGCGCGGGCTTCTCGCCCAACAGCCACGACGGCCGCGACCTGCTGCAGATCCTGGAGACGTACCCCCGCGACGAGCTCTTCCAGACGCCCCCGGACGAGCTGCGCTCCATCGTCACCTCCGTGCTCTACCTCCAGGAGCGGCGGCGGCTGCGGCTCTACCTGCGCCAGGACGAGTACGGGCGCTACTACTCGGCGCTCGTCTACCTCCCGCGCGACCGCTACACCACCGGCGTACGCCTTCGGATCATCGACATCCTGAAGGAGGAACTCGGCGGCAGCAGCGTCGACTTCACGGCCTGGAACACCGAGTCGATCCTCTCCCGGCTGCACTTCGTGGTCCGGGTGCCGCAGGGCACCGAGCTCGCGCAGCTCAGCGAAGCCGACAAGGACAGGCTCGAGGTGCGGCTCGTCGAGGCCGCCCGGTCCTGGGCCGACGGATTCGCCGACGCGCTGAACGCCGAGTGCGGTGAGGAGCGCGCGGCCGAGCTGCTGCGCCGCTACGGCGCCGCCTTCCCCGAGGGCTACAAGGCCGACCACACCCCGCGGGCCGCCGTCGCCGACCTGGTCCACCTGGAGAAGCTCACCGACGACGACACCAAGGACTTCGCGCTCAGCCTCTACGAGCCGGTGGGCGCCGCTCCCGGCGAACGCCGCTTCAAGATCTACCGCACCGGCGAGCAGGTCTCCCTCTCCGCGGTGCTGCCGGCCCTCAACCGGCTCGGCGTGGAGGTCACCGACGAGCGCCCCTACGAACTGCGCTGCTCGGACCGCACCACGGCGTGGATCTACGACTTCGGGCTGCGGCTGCCGAAGTCCCTCAACGGCAACGGCGACTACCTCGGCGACGACGGCCGCGAGCGCTTCCAGGAGGCGTTCGCCGCCACCTGGATCGGCGAGGCCGAGAACGACGGCTTCAACGCCCTCGTGCTGAGCGCCGGGCTGACCTGGCGGCAGGCGATGGTGCTGCGCGCGTACGCCAAGTACCTGCGCCAGGCCGGTTCCACCTTCAGCCAGGACTACATGGAGGACACCCTCCGCAACAACGTCCACACCACCCGGCTGCTCGTCTCGCTCTTCGAGGCGCGGATGTCCCCGGAGCGCCAGCACGCCGGGGTCGAGCTCACGGACGCCCTGATGGAGGAGCTGGACGCCGCCCTGGACCAGGTCGCCTCGCTCGACGAGGACCGGATCCTGCGGTCCTTCCTCACCGTCATCAAGGCGACGCTGCGCACCAACTTCTTCCAGAAGGCGCAGGACGGCAGGGAGCACCGCTACGTCTCCATGAAGTTCGACCCGCAGGCCATCCCGGACCTGCCGGCGCCGCGCCCCGCGTACGAGATCTGGGTGTACTCGCCGAAGGTGGAGGGTGTGCACCTGCGGTTCGGCAAGGTCGCGCGCGGAGGTCTGCGCTGGTCCGACCGGCGGGAGGACTTCCGGACGGAGATCCTCGGGCTGGTCAAGGCGCAGATGGTGAAGAACACCGTCATCGTGCCGGTCGGCGCCAAGGGCGGGTTCGTCGCCAAGCAGCTGCCCGACCCGTCCGTGGACCGGGACGCGTGGCTCGCGGAGGGCATCCGCAGCTACCGGACCTTCATCTCCGCGCTGCTCGACATCACCGACAACATGGTCGCCGGTGAGATCGTGCCCCCGGCGGACGTCGTCCGGCACGACGAGGACGACACCTACCTGGTGGTCGCCGCCGACAAGGGCACCGCCACCTTCTCGGACATCGCCAACGAGGTCGCCGAGAGCTACGACTTCTGGCTCGGGGACGCCTTCGCCTCCGGCGGTTCGGCCGGTTACGACCACAAGAAGATGGGCATCACCGCCCGCGGGGCCTGGGAGTCCGTCAAGCGGCACTTCCGGGAGCTGGGGGTGAACACCCAGACCGAGGACTTCACCGTCGTCGGCGTCGGCGACATGTCCGGTGACGTGTTCGGCAACGGCATGCTGCTCAGCGAGCACATCAGGCTGGTCGCGGCCTTCGACCACCGGCACATCTTCCTCGACCCGACCCCGGTCGCGGAGACCTCGTACGCCGAGCGCCGGCGCCTCTTCGAGCTGCCCCGCTCCTCGTGGGCCGACTACGACACGGAGCTGATCTCCGCGGGCGGCGGCGTCTTCCCGCGCACCGCCAAGGCGATCCCGGTCAACTCCCATGTCCGCGAGGCCCTCGGCATCGACGCCGGGGTCGCGAAGATGACCCCCGCCGACCTGATGAAGGCGATCCTCCAGGCACCGGTCGACCTGCTGTGGAACGGCGGCATCGGCACCTATGTGAAGGCGTCCACCGAGTCGCACGCGGACGTCGGCGACAAGGCCAACGACGCGATCCGCGTCGACGGCGCCGACCTGCGGGTCAAGGTCGTCGGCGAGGGCGGCAACCTGGGCCTGACCCAGCTCGGCCGGATCGAGTTCGCGCAGCACGGCGGCCGGATGAACACCGACGCCATCGACAACAGCGCGGGCGTGGACACCTCCGACCACGAGGTGAACATCAAGATCCTGCTCAACGCCGTGGTGGCCAACGGGGATCTGACCGTCAAGCAGCGCAACAAGCTGCTCGCCCAGATGACCGACGAGGTCGGCCACCTGGTGCTGCGCAACAACTACGCGCAGAACGTGGCGATCTCCAACGCGCTCGCCCAGTCCGGGAGCATGCTCCACGCCCAGCAGCGCTTCCTGCGCCATCTGGTCAGGGAGGGCCACCTCGACCGGGCCCTGGAGTTCCTGCCGAGCGACCGGCAGATCCGCGAGCGGCTCAACTCCGGTCAGGGGCTGACCGGTCCGGAGACGGCCGTCCTGCTCGCGTACACGAAGATCACGGTCTCCGACGAGCTGCTCGCCACCTCGCTGCCCGACGACCCGTATCTGCGCAACCTGCTGTTCGAGTACTTCCCGACGGCGCTGCGGGAGAAGTTCCGCGAGCAGATCGGCGGACACGCGCTGAGCCGGGAGATCGTGACGACCCTCCTGGTCAACGACACGGTCAACACGGGCGGTACGAGCTTCCTGCACCGTCTGCGCGAGGAGACCGGTGCCTCCCTGGAGGAGATCGTCCGGGCGCAGACCGCGGCCCGCGCGATCTTCGGGTCGAGCGCGGTGTGGGACGCGGTGGAGGCGCTCGACAATGTCGTCGCCGCCGATGTCCAGACCCGGATCCGGCTGCACTCCCGTCGGCTCGTCGAGCGCGGTACGCGCTGGCTGCTCAACAACCGGCCGCAGCCGCTCCAGCTCGCCGAGAACATCTCGTTCTTCCGCGAGGGGGTCGCGCAGGTCTGGGGCGAGCTGCCCAAGCTGCTGCGCGGCGCGGACCTGGAGTGGTACCAGCAGATCTTCGACGAGCTGTCGGGCGCGGGCGTGCCGGAGGAGCTGGCCACCCGGGTGGCCGGGTTCTCCTCGGCCTTCCCGACGCTGGACATCGTCGCGGTGGCCGACCGCACGGGCAAGGACCCGATGGCCGTCGCCGAGGTCTACTACGACCTCGCCGACCGTCTGAACATCACCCAGCTCATGGACCGCATCATCGAGCTTCCGCGGGCCGACCGCTGGCAGTCCATGGCCCGCGCCTCGATCCGTGAGGACCTGTACGCGGCCCACGCCTCGCTCACCTCCGACGTCCTCGCCGTCGGCGACGGCGCCGCGACCCCGGAGCAGCGCTTCAAGGCCTGGGAGGAGAAGAACGCGGCGATCCTGGGCCGCGCCCGCACCACACTGGAGGAGATCCAGGGATCCGACGCGTTCGACCTCGCCAACCTCTCGGTGGCGATGCGCACGATGCGGACGCTGCTGCGGACGCACGCGTAGTCCGTACGTCCCCCGCGATCCCCGGGCGCCCCCGGCCGACAAGGCCGGGGGCGCCCTCGTCTTTTCTTGCCGGGCTCTCGTGGACCTCACGGAGAAACCGGACCCGGATCACCTAATGCCGATAAAAGAGACAATCATGACTGTGAATCTCTCCGAGGGGTGGGACCGCGCCGGGCGCCGCGCCTCCGCGCCCGCCCGGACCCTTCGCGCGGACCCGTCGGGTCGCCCTGGAAGTACTCAGGTTCACGGCCGTCGGCGGCAGCGGCGTGGCGGTCAACTTCCTCGTCTTCAATCTCCTGCTGCACGGTCTGAAATGGGCCCCGATGGCCGCCACGGTCATCGCCAGCTGTGTGGCCATGGGCACCAACTACCTCGGCTTCCGCTTCTTCGCCTACCGCGACCGGGCCTCGCGCACCCGGCGGCAGATCCTCCTGTTCTTCGTCTTCAGCGGCATCGGCGTCGTCATGGAGAGCGCGCTGTTCTACGTCGGCTACCACGGCCTCGGCATGAGGGGTCCGCTCGGCTCCAACCTGGCCAAGGCGCTGTCGATCGTGCTGGCCTCGGCCTTCCGGTTCCTGGTCTACCGGACCTGGGTGTTCGAGCGGACGGGAGGCGACCGCCCGGAGCCCGCCCCGGGTCCACGGCTGCCCGACTGACCCACGGACGGAGCAACCACCTGTGTAATTTGATAGGAAATGTCTACCCTTGACAGGGTGAAAGTGGATCAGCGCTGCGCGCCCGACGCATCCGGGACCGGGCCCACCGGAACCGGAGCCGTACCCGCCGTGTCCGTCATCGTGATCGTCTACAACGACGAGCACAGGCTGCCCACGGCCGTGCGCTCCGTCCTCGACCAGACCCTGCGGAGCGTCGAGGTCGTCATCGTGGACGACCGGAGCACCGATGGCTCGTACCCGGCGGCACAACGGCTGGCCGCCGCGCACCCGGACCGGGTCCGCGTCTTCCGGCTGCCGGAGAACAGCGGCGGCTGCGGAGCCCCGCGCAACCACGGCATCCGGCAGGCCCGCGGTGACTACGTCCTCTTCCTCGACAGCGACGACGTCCTGGAGCGCAACGCCTGCCGCAACATGCTGGAGGCCGCCGAGAACACCGGCGCCGACCTCGTCTCCGGGCTGTGCGTGCGGGTGCACGTCGACTCGCGCAGCCGCAAGGAGGTCAAGTGGTACCCGTGGCTCTACGAGCGCACCCGCACCCTGGAGTCCGTCTCGGAACTGCCGGACCTGCTGGTCTTCGACACCCTGTCGACCAACAAGTGCTACCGCCGACGGTTCCTGCTGGAGAAGGGCCTGGAGTTCCCGGTCGGTATCCACTACGAGGACCTGCTCTTCTCCGCCCAGGCGTACGTCGCCGCCCGCAGGATCACCCTGATCCCCAACCGGGTCTACGACTGGCGGATCGTGGACGGGCCGCGGACGACGGGAACGAGGTCCATCAGCAACCGGCGTGACGAGATCGCCAACTTCGCGCACCGCATGGAGATCCACCGCCGCGTGGACCGGCTGCTCGCCCAGCACGACCTGCCCGAGCTGAAGTTCGCCAAGGACGTCAAGTGGCTCAAGCACGATCTGGTGCTGCACCTGCGGGACCTGCCCTCCCGTGACGACGCCTACCGGCGCGAGTTCGCCGAGATCGCCCGCGCCTACCTGGGGTCGATCGACCGGGCCGCCTTCGACGAGACCGAGCCGATCCAGGCGATCTGCGCCTACCTCCTGCACCGGAGCGACTGGGACAACCTGCTGCCCGCCGTGGACACGCTCATCAACCGCGACAAGATCTCCTCACCGCTCGTCGAGCGCGCCGGGCGGGTGTACTGGTGCGCCCGGCACATCGAGGACGACCCGTTCGGCCGCCACGTCCTGGACGTCACCGACCTCGGACACCACGCCAAGCCGGTCGAGCGGATGTTCCTGCGCAACGCGCTGACCCGGTACGAGGAGCACGCCGGCACCGTGCGGCTGGCCGGCCGGGTCACCAACCCGCTCGGGGTGATCCCGGCGGACGCGCGGCTCTCCGCCGAGCTGGAGTTCTACGCCCGCCGCGCGGGTGTGCGCTTCCAGACCTTCCGTTTCCCCGTGGCCGAGGTGCGGCACGAGGGCGAGGCCGTCGCCTGGGAGGCCACGTCCGCGCTCAGCAAGAGGCTGCGGCCCATCGGCGTCGTGGACGTGGTGTGGGACGTACGCCTCCACCTCGACGTGAACGGTGTGCGGACCACGACCCGGCTCACCGCCACCGGAACCGGACCGCCGGCCGGCGGACTGCCGGTGCGGCCCCGCCTGACCCGGCTGATCGCCGACCGCATGGAGCCGGAGATCTCGGCGCGCGGCCACCTCTCCTACCGGCTCGTGCCGGGCAAGAAGGCCGACGAGCTCGTGCGGCGCGGGATGCGCGGCAGGTTCGCGCGGCGTGCCAAGTCCGGCTACCGCAAGGCCAGGGCGCGGCGCCGGGACCTCGCCTCCGGACGCTCCAAACTCCGGCTCTACCACAAGGTGTTCAGCCGCCTTCCGCACCGGAAGGGGCTCGTGGTCTTCGAGAGCCACCTGGGCCGGCAGTACAGCGACAGCCCCAAGGCCATCTACGAGGAGATGCGCAGGCAGGGGCTGCGGTTCGAGGCCGTATGGGCGTACGCGGGCAGCCCCGAGGGGTTCCCGGCCGACGCCACCCTGGTGCGCCGCTGGTCGATCCCCTACCTCAAGGCCCTCGCGCAGGCCGAGTTCTGGGTCGACAACCAGAGCTACCCGCTGAAGCTGACCAAACGGCCGGGCACCACGTATCTGCAGACCTGGCACGGGTCCGCGCTGAAGCGGATGGGCTTCGACGAACCGGGGTGGAAGGTCAGATCGCGTGCCGCGCAGGCCGCGCAGCAGCGCACCCTCGACCGCTTCGACCGGTTCCTGATCCGTTCCGAACACGATGTACGCACTCTCGCGCGGGCGTTCAGACTCCCGGAGCGGACCCTGTTGCGGGTGGGATATCCGCGCAACGACGCGCTGGTCAGGGCCAGACGTCGCGCGGAGGCCTCCGGCGGCCGACGCGAACAGGTCTTGCTGGCAGCCGAACTGGGCATCCCGGCCGACAAGGAGGTGCTGCTCTACGCGCCGACCTTCCGGCAACGCGGCGGAAAGCGGAAGCGGTTCGAGCTGCCCTTCGACGTGGAGCGCTTCGCCGACGCCTTCGGTGACCGGTACGTCCTGCTCGTCCGCTCGCACTACCTCAACCACGTCGTGCTGCCGCCGTCCGTGCGCGGGCGCGTCATCGACGTCACGGACCACCACGACGTGACGCCGCTGCTGGTCCTCGCCGACGGCCTGATCACCGACTACTCGTCGGTGATGTTCGACTACTCCCTCCTCGACCGCCCGATGTTCTTCTTCACCTACGACTACGACGAGTACGTGCACGAGAACCGCGGTACCTACTTCGACCTGCTCGAACGGGCTCCCGGGCCGGTGGTCCGCACCGAGGACGAGCTCTACGCCGTGCTCGGGTCGCTGGAGGACCAGCGGGTGAGGTACGCGGCGCCGCGCGAGCGGTTCGCCGCCGACTTCAGCGAGTTCGACCGGGGGAACGCCGCGCAGAGCGTCGTGGACCAGTTCTTCGCCCACTGGAGGCGCACGTGACCGCGGACCCCCGACGGGACGTCTTCTTCGTCTCCAACAGCGTCGACGAGCTGGGCGGAGTGACCAGCTGGTCCCACCAGATGGCCCGCCTGTTCACCGAACGCGGCCACCGGGTGAAGGTCATCGGCATCACCGATCCCGAGGTTGCCCAGGAACTCGGCGAACTCCCCTACCCCACCTTCACGTTGTACGACGTCCATCCGCCGCGTGTCGGCCCCGCGCGCGGCATCAGGGGACGGCTCGACCTGGCCGAGCGCAGGCTGCGGGCCGAACGGGCGGCCGGGATGCGCGAGCAGGCCGCCAAGCTGAGCGTGCTGTTCCGGGCCGCGCGCCCCGGGGCCGTGGTGATCGTCACCCAGGTGTGGGCCATGGAGTGGGTGAAACTGGCGGACACCGCCGGTGTGACCGTCATCGGCATGAGCCACGAGTCCTTCGCCTACTCGCGGGTGACCTCGCGCTTCGGGCGGGTACGGCGGCACTACCGCAACGTGGACCGGATGCTGACGCTCACCCGTGAGGACGCCGACCTGTGGATCCGGCAGGGCCTCGACAACGCGTCCTTCATGCCGAACCCCCTCCCGTTCATGCCCGAGGTGCCCTCGCCGCGTACCGCGAACGTCGTCGTCAGCGTCGGCCGGCTGACCGACCAGAAGGGCATCGACATGCTCCTCGACACCTGGGCCGAGGTGGCGCCGCGCCACCCCGACTGGAGCCTGCGGATCTACGGCTCCGGGGAGGACGAGGAGATCCTCAGGAAGCAGTGCACGTCCCTCGGGCTCGACGCGTCGGTGGAGTGGATGGGGGCGACCACGGACGTGCCGGGCGCGCTGCGCGGCGCCTCCGTCTTCGTGCTGTCCTCACGCGGCGAGGGCTTCCCGCTCGCCGTCATGGAGGCCATGGCCACCGCCCTGCCGTGCGCCGCCTTCGACTGCGCGCCCGGCGTCCACGAGATCGTCCGTGACGGCGAGGACGGTCTGCTCGCCACCCGGGGCAACACCGGGGAGCTCGCCCGCCGCCTCGACACCCTGATGTCCGACAAGCGGCTGCGCGACCGTATGGGGGAGGCGGCCCGCGTCAACATCCAGCGCTACTCGACCGACGAGATCGTCCGCAGGTGGGAGGAGCTGTTCCTGTTTCTGGAGCGCTGAGGGCCGGGCGGCCGGGGCGCGGGCCGGGCACGGCCGCGGGGAGCCGCCCGCCGCCGGCCGCGTCCTCCCCGCGGCCGACGGTGTACGACTCCCCGCCGAATCCCGAATCTCGAATCCCTGATCCGGGCCGTCTACTTGCCCGTGAACTTCTCGTACTCCTTGAGGACCTCTTCGGTCGGGCCGTCCATCCGCAGCTCACCGCGTTCCAGCCACAGGACGCGGTCGCAGGTGTCGCGGATCGACTTGTTGTTGTGGCTGACCAGGAACACCGTGCCCGCGCTCTTGCGCAGCTCGCGGATGCGCTGCTCGGAGCGCTTCTGGAAGGAGCGGTCGCCGGTGGCCAGCGCCTCGTCGATCATCAGCACGTCGTGGTCCTTGGCCGCCGCGATGGAGAAGCGCAGCCGCGCCGCCATGCCGGAGGAGTAGGTCCGCATCGGCAGGGTGATGAAGTCGCCCTTCTCGTTGATGCCCGAGAAGTCGACGATCTCCTGGTAGCGCTCCTTGATCTGCTCGCGGGACATGCCCATCGCGAGCCCGCCCAGGTAGACGTTCCGCTCGCCTGTGAGGTCGCTCATCAGGGCGGCGTTCACGCCGAGCAGCGAGGGCTGGCCGTCGGTGTAGATCTTGCCGTTCTCCACCGGGAGGAGGCCGGCGACCGCCTTGAGCAGGGTCGACTTGCCGGAGCCGTTGGTCCCGATCAGGCCGATCGCCTCGCCGCGGTAGGCGGTGAAGGAGACGTTCTTGACGGCGTGCACCTTGCGCACGCCCGCGGCCTTCTCGGACTGCTTGCGGCGCAGCATGCGGTTGAGCGCGGCGGTCGCCGAGCCGCGCCCGGCGCCGGTGCCGTTGACCCGGTAGACGATGTCGACGCCGTCGGCGACGACGGTGGGGATGAGGGCCTCGGCGGGGGCCGCGTCCTGCGGGAGCCCGGATTCCTTCGTCAGGGTGTCAGCCACGTCCGTACGTCTCCTCGGCCTTCCAGAAGTAGATGAAGCCGCCGGCCCCGGCGACCACGGCCCAGCCGATCGCCACCGCCCACACGTGCGGGGGCAGCTGGTGGGCGTGGAAGCTGTCGATCAGCGCGTAGCGCATGAGGTCGATGTAGACGGCGGCCGGGTTGCTCTCCAGCGCGACCATCACCCACCGGGGCAGATCGTCCTTGCTGAGCACCTTGTCGATGCTCCACATGACGCCGGAGACGTACATCCAGGTACGCAGTACGAACGGCATGAGCTGCGCGATGTCCGGGGTCTTGGCGCCCATCCGCGCCATCACCATCGCGACACCCGCGTTGAACGTGAACTGCAGCACCAGGACGGGCACGGCGAGCAGCCACGACGCGCTCACCGGAACGCCGAAGCAGAGCAGGATGACGACCAGCGCGACCATCGAGAACAGCAGCTGCTGGAGCTGCTGGAGGGCGAAGGAGACCGGCAGCGCGGCCCGCGGGAAGTGCAGGGCGCGCACCAGGCCGAGGTTCCCGGAGATGGCCCGGGTCCCCGCCATGATCGAGCTCTGGGTGAAGGTCCAGATGAAGACGCCCGTGACCAGGAACGGGATGTAGTCCGGCACACCCTTCTTGGAGCCGAGCAGCACACCGAAGATGAAGTAGTAGACCGCCGCGTTCAGGAGCGGGTTCATCACCTGCCAGACCTGGCCGAGCTTCGCCTGGCTGTACTGGGCGGTGAGCTTGGCGGTGGCGAAGGCGGTGATGAAGTGGCGCCGCGCCCACAGCTGACGGACGTACTCGCGCAGGGTCGGCCGCGCGCCGCTGACGCTGAGGCCGTACCGGGCGGCGAGCGCCGCGGGATCGTCGGCCGGGGGGACCGGCGTCGGGGGCGGTGTGTGGAGGACCTGGCTCACATCCGCTGCTTTCGCTCAGGGGGTGGGATGCGCGGTCCCGTCCTTGACGTGTTCCCCACCAGGTCTTTGCCAGTGGCTTACGTCGGAACGGGACCGTATCGTCGCAACGGGAGCGTAGAGCTTTGGAGCGTCGGAACGCAACCGTTTCGTCGCTACGGCCTATGCTGGTCGGTATGACGACGAACGCCGACACCACGAGTGCCGCCGGGGGTGCGGAGAGTGCTGCCGGGAAGGCTCCGCGTCGTAGAGCTCCGGCCGGCGCGGCCGTGCTGCGGGAGGACGTGACCGAGGCGATCCGGGGCGCCGTCTTCGAGGAGCTCGCCGCCGTCGGTTTCGCCCGGATGTCCATCGAGGGCATCGCGCGCCGCGCGGGCGTCGGCAAGACGGCCGTGTACCGCCGCTGGCGTTCGAAGCTGCACCTCGTCCTGGACCTCGTCTCCGCCATAGCGGTGCAGGGGCTGCCCGCGCCCGACACGGGTTCCCTGGAGGGCGACCTGCGGCTGCTGTACGAGGTCACCTCGCGGGCGCTGCGCCACCCCGTCGCCGGTCAGATCATCCCGGACCTCCAGGCCGAGGCGGCGCGCAACCCCGACATCGCGGAGGCGCTGCAGAAGGCGCTGAGGGAGGGGCAGCAGGGAGTGGCGAGCGGGATCGTGGCGGCGGCTGCGGCGCGGGGCGAGCTGGACGAGGGGATCGACCTGGAACTCGCCCTCGACCTCATGTCGGGGCCGCTGTACTGGCGCACGGTCGTGGTCCGCGACCCCAAGCTGCCGAAGGGGTACCTGGCGATCCTGGCCCGGTCGACGGCGGCGGCGCTGCGGGCGCTGTAGCGGGGCTCGGCCCACCGCGCGGGGGCCGCGCCGCGGGCGGTGTCACTCGGTCAGCCGGTGGGCGAGCGCCGCCAGTTCGGGGGAACGAAGGACCCGTCCGCCGAATCCCGGCAGCGGCACGTGCAGCGGCTCGATCCACCGTCCCGGGATGCCGTCCGCTCCGTACACGGCCCCCGCGAGGCCGCCCGTGACCGCGGCGACGGTGTCCGTGTCCCCGCCGAGGTCGACGGCCGCGCGGACGGCACCCTCGTAGGAGTCCGTGCTCCGCAGGGCCCAGACCGCGGATCCCAGACACGGCCACACGGCGCCGTTGAACTCGGTGGCCCGGTCGGGATGCCAGTCCTCGGCGAGAACGGCGGCGTAGCGGTCCCGGTGGTCCGGGTGCACCGCCCGTACGGCGCGGGGTACGGCGGCGAGCGGGTCGGCGCCGTCCAGCGCGACCCGGACCAACTCGTGGAAGACCGCCGTGCCCTCCCAGGCCGCGCGGTCGCCGTGGGTGAGCGCGGCGATGCGCCGGGCCGCCTCCATGGTGGCCTCCCGTCCCTGACGCGCGAAGTGGACGGCGGAGGTCGCGGCGCGCATCAGCGAACCGTTCCCCGCCCCTCGCCGGCTCACCTGGAAGTGCACCGCGGCGGCGAGGTCCCAGGGGTCCCCGCTCTCCAGCACGGCCTCGGTCTGCAGCCCGATGTCCTTGGGTTCCGCGGCCGCCCACCGCCGGAACCTCCCGAAGACGTCCGGGAGTTCGAGGCCGCCCCGCTCCAGCAGCGATTCCCCGACCAGCACGGCCATCTGGGTGTCGTCGGTCGCCTCACCGGGCTCCCACCCTCCGCCGCCGCACATCTCCCCGCCGCACCCGGGCTCCGGGAAGCGGGCCGAGAACGCGCCCTCCGGGCCGAACTCGAAGGGCGCGCCGAGCGCGTCGCCCACGGCGGAGCCCAGGACGCAGCCCAGGGCGCGGAGTTCACGGGTTTCCGTCATCGCGGAAGCGTACGGCCGGGACCGGGGTGGCCGGTCAGCGTGGCGCGGGGCGGTCGGGCGCGCAGCCGCGGAGCGTGTGGGCGATGACGTCGTCGAGGTTGGCGTCGAGGGTGTCGGCGGGCAGGGTGCTGCTGACGGCGAGACTGGCGAAGCCGTGGAGGGTGCTGAACATCGGTATGGCGATGGCTTCGAGCGGGGCGTCACGGACCTCGCCGGTGCGCCGGCCCTCGGTGATGAGTTCGGTGGCGAGTGCGGACATGCCCTGGGAGGCCTTCAGGAGGGCGTCGGACGCCGCGGGGTCGTGCTTGGTGGAGAACATCAGGTCGAGGAGTTCCGCGTTGGCGGTGGCGAAGCCGACGTAGCTGCGGGCCAGGGCGCCGAGACGGTCGGCGAAGGACTCGCCGGCCGTCTCCTGCGAGGCGGCCAGGGTGCTGCTCAGGCGCTCGAAGCCGGTCAGGGCCAGCGCGTCCAGCAGGGCCTGCTTGTCCTTGAAGTGGCGGCTGGGCGCGGCATGGCTGACGCCCAGGTCGCGGGCGAGCTCGCGCAGGGAGAGCGCGGCCGGGCCCTTCTCCCGGAGGGTCTCCTCGGCGCGGGCGAGGAGCGCGGCGCGCAGGTCTCCGTGGTGGTAGGGGCGGGGGCGGGTCTGCATGGGCGGCAGTCTATCCGGTATGTGACCGGCGACTACATTGTTGGCAACGCCATCATTGTTGTCGTTGACATCATTGTTGTCGACGCCTACATTGGGCGCCATGGCTACCAAGGACTCGGCTGTCGAGCAGGGCAAGAAGAAGTGGGGCGCGGGCGACATCGGCGACCAGACCGGCCGCACCGCCGTCGTCACCGGCGCCAACAGCGGGCTCGGCATCGCCACGGTCGACGCCCTCGCGCGGGCGGGCGCCCATGTGGTCCTCGCCGTACGGGACCCGCGGCGCGGTGAGGCCGCCGCCCGTACCGTCCACGGCAGCGTCGAGGTGCGCCGGCTGGACCTGGCGGACCTCGCCTCCGTCCGCGAGTTCGCCGCGGCCTGGCGGGGCGACCTCGACCTCCTGATCAACAACGCGGGCGTCATGAACATCCCCGAGGCCAGCACCAAGGACGGCTTCGAGATGCAGTTCGGGACGAACCATCTGGGGCACTTCGCCCTGACCAACCTGCTGCTGCCGTACGTCACCGACCGCGTGGTCACGGTGTCCTCCGGCGCTCACCGGTTCCCCGCCGGCAACCACGTGCACTTCGACAACCTGAACCTCGCGGGCGAGTACACGCCCGTCGCCGCCTACGGCCAGTCCAAGCTGGCCAACCTGCTCTTCACCCTGGAACTGCAGAGCCGGCTCGCGGCGGAGGGATCGTCGGTCCGCGCGCTCGCCGCGCACCCCGGCTGGGCCGCCACCGGCCTCCAGGGCCACGACGCCAGCGCGGTGCGCCGCGCCCTGATGGCGGTGGGCAACCGGTTCATCGCCCAGGACAACAGGGCGGGGGCGCTGCCCACGCTGTACGCGGCCACACAGGACCTGCCCGGCGCCAGCTACGTCGGACCGGACGGGTTCGCCGAGATGCGCGGCGGCCCGACCCTCGTCGGCCGGTCGGCAGCGGCCAGCGACCCGGTCGCCGCGGTCCGGCTGTGGCAGGCCTCCGAGGAGCTGACCGGCGTCACCTTCCCGCGGTCCGCCGGGGCGCCGCGGGCGGTCATGGCGGGGAGCTGAGGACGGACCGGCCCCGCCCGGCGACCGCGGACGCCCGGGCCCGTCCGGTACCGGGGCGGGCCGGAGGGGGAAGGTGACGGGCCGGGGGAAGGTGACGGGCCGGGTCCGGGGGAAAGTGCACGGTGGTGGCTGCCGAGGGCGGGTTCTACGGGAGCAGGCGGCCGAGTCGACGGCGCGCCACCTCGGTCACTCCTCGCCAACCGGGCGCCAGCCGCAGGGCCAGCGACCCCGCGTGGGTGCGGTAGGGCTGCACCAGCAGCACTCCGTGCCGGGAGTCCAGGACCGCGTGGCGGCGCAGCAGCCCTGGGCCGCCCACCGCGTGGGCGCTGACGTCACGGTGCGTGCCGTCGCGGAAGTGGAGCCGCAGCCGCAGGTCCCAGGTGCCGTGGCCCAGTGCCGACAGGTTCACCGGCGTCTCGGCCGACCAGCCGCTCCGGTCGGGATCCGGCGCGAGGGCGACCCGCAGGCTCGGGGCCGTCCGCCCCTCCACCCGGTGCGAGAAGGTGACGTCCGCCGAGGCCGGTCCGGCCTGTGCGATCCGGCCGTACAGGTCGTGCAGCCGGAGGCGCAGCAGGGCCGCACGCGCGCGGGGCCGGAGTTCGGCGTCGACGGCGGCGGGCAGCACGCGCGCCGGGCGCAGCAGAAGGTGGTCGAGCGTCACCTGCGGGAGGTCGTGCGACCAGACGGGTGTGCCGTCGGCGGCCCGCGCGTACGGCGGGCGCAGCCGGGCCGGGCGGGCGGCGAGTTCCTTGAGCCGGGGGAGGTCGCGGGGGCCGGGGGCGGCCAGGACGACCCGGGCGATCAGACGGCCGGGCGCGGTCGGGTCGACGGTGAGGTCGGCCGCGTCGAACGACGTGAGGTGGGCACGGGTGAGCTCCCACCACGCACGCCGGTACGCCGGGGTGCGCAGCTCCAGCTCGCGGGCGTACAGGCGTAGTTCGTGGTCGAGGAACCGGGCCCGGGCGGCGCGCGCGAGGCGCTTCTCGCCGGCGTCGAGGAGGATCGCGTGGGCGGTGCGGCCGGCCTCCGTCCTGGCCCGCCAGTTGTCGATGTCGGCGCGGTCGAGCGAGATCGACAGCCGTGCGGCGCCGCGCCGTACGTGCCAGACGTAGACCGTGTCGGGGATCAGCGCGACGCGCGGCCCGGCGGCCAGCACCCGCGCGGTGAACACGAAGTCCTCGTAGGGGTGGCGGCCCTCGGGGAACCGGACGCGGTGCTCGCGCAGGAAGTCGGTGCGGTACAGCTTGTTGACGCACAGGGTGTCGTGGACCAGGCGCGGACGCCGGGACGGGTGCGGGAGCAGGGCCGGTTCGGCGTAGAGCGCGCGCTGCCACGGGGTCTCGCGGCCCGAGGGCAGCTCACGGCGCACGCACAGGCCGGCCGTGACCTCGGCGCGCCGCTCCAGCGCCGCGCCGAGCAGCGCGTCGACCGCTCCGGGCGGCAGCACGTCGTCGCTGTCCAGGAACATGACGTACGGGGCGGTCGCCGCGTCGACGCCGTCGTTGCGGGGGCTGCCGCAGCCCCCGCTGTTCTCCCCGCGGTGGACGACCCGCAGGCGCGGCTCGCCGGCGGCGAGGCGGTCGAGCAGGCGGGCGCTCCCGTCGGTGGACCGGTCGTCGACCGCCACCACCTCCCGGACGGCCGGGCCCTGGGCGAGTGCCGAGCGCACCGCGTCCGTCACATGGGCGGCGTCGTTGTACCCGATGACGACGACACAGACCTGCGCGTGCTGGGGCTTCATGGGCTCTCCGGCCGGGATCGTGGGAATGGCGGCAGTGCTTGGGCGGAGAGGTGTTTCAGTGCCCGGTCGGGGAGACGACGGGAGCCGGCCGTGGATCCCTGGCGGGTGCGGCGGGCCCCGGCCGCGGCGCGGCGGGCAGACCGGCACGCCACAGCCGGGTGAGGGACAGCGCGGCAGCCGTGACCAGCAGTCCGTTGCGTACGAGCATCAGCAGGCAGCCCGTCCAGGTGCTTCCGGTGACCTCCTCGTACAGGGCGGGGTAGACCACGGAGCTGACCGCGGTCGCCGCCAGGATCAGCGCGGCCACCGGGCGCTGGGTGGTGTGACGCGAGGTCAGGCAGACGGCGGACAGGCCGAGCAGCCACACCATGTACTGGGGGCTGATCACCCGGCTGGTCACCGTGAACAGCAGCACGGCGGCGAGCGCCGCGTCGTTCGGGGTGGCGAGCGTCCAGCGCCGCGCGCGCACCCGCCACAGCAGCAGGAGCCCGAAGCAGGCGAGCGTGAGGACGAGCGAGGCCGCCGCGACCGTGGAGACGTACGGGCCCACGAACTCCATCGCGCCGTACTGGTAGCGCACCCTGCCCTGCCAGCCCGCGTGGCGCGCGAAGCCGAGGAGCGTGCCACCGAGCGACTCGATCTGCACGCCCCGGCCGCCCTGCTGGCGCAGGAAGTCGAAGGGGTCGCTGAAGGCCGCCGTCAGGACGGCGAGCAGGACGGCCGCCGTGAGCGCCGCCGCCGTCCAGGCCTCCCGCGTCGTCCGGCCGCGCGGGGTGCCCAGCAGGGCGAGGGCCGGCCAGACCTTCACCAGGGCGCCGCACGCGGCGAGCACGCCGCCCGCGCGCGGGGAGCGCGGCAGGGCCAGCAGGGAGAGCACCGCGAACGCCGTGACCTGTACGTCGTAACGGGCGAGCGGCACGTGCAGCAGCAGCGGCAGGCCCAGCGTCCACAGGGTCGCGCCCCGCAGGCTGCGGCCCGGCCGGGAGCCCGCGCGCACGAGCGCCAGCGCGATCACGGCGTCCGCGAGGAGCGTGAGGGTGACGAAGGCCTGCGCGTACGTAAGGCCCGGCAGCAGCGCGGGCGTGAGCAGGACCGCGCCCGCGCCCGGCGGGTACTGCCAGAGCCGGTCGCCCACCGGACAGGCGCCGTGCGACAGGACGCCGTACCAGCGGAAGTACAGATGGCTCACCTCGCGCGAGACCCCGCCGCCGCCGAGCACGGCGAGGTCGTCGTGCTGGAGCAGCCACAGCATCAGGGCACGGGTGAGTACCCAGACCAGGGCGAGGGGGAGCAGGCGGTGTCGGGGGCTCAGGTAAACGCTCATCAATGCCGGATCGTAAGCTTCCTGAATGCCTCGGGAACGGCGATACGCCGTCAACCCTCCATAAAGGTTGGCTAATAGTACTAAATCGGTCTCAGTGAGGGTGTCGATGAAGCGGTCCGGAGCCGGCCGTCCGGTGGTCGTCGCGGAGGTGGTGGCGGTCCTGCTGCCCGTGCTGGTCATGCTCACGCTCGGGCTCTGGGGGCTCGACCGCGGCGGCATATGGCGCGACGAGGCGGCCACCTTCCAGGTCGCGCGGCGCTCGGTCCCGCAGATCTGGCATCTGCTGCACCACGTGGACGCGGTGCACGGCCTGTACTACCTCTTCATGCACGCCGTCCTCGCCCCCGATCCCGGAGAGGTCGCGCTCCGGCTGCCCTCGGTCTGCGGCGCCGCGGCCGCCGCGGGCCTCGTCGCCGCCCTCGGTGTCCGCCTGTGCCGCCCACGGGTGGGCCTGTGGGCCGGGCTGCTGTACGCCGTCACCCCGCTGGCCGGGCACTTCGCGCAGGAGGGCCGGTCGTACGCGCTGGTCGCGGCGGGCGCGGCGGGGGCGACGCTGCTCCTGGTCAGGGGCGCGCGGTCGGCGGGTACGGGGGTGTGGTGGGGGTACGGCGCGACGGTCGCGGTCACCTGTCTGCTGCACGAGTTCGCGGTGCTCCTGCTGCTCGCGCACGCCGCGACGCTGGCCGTGGCCCGGATGCCGCGCCGGGTCTGGTGGCGCTGGGGGTGCGCGGCCGGAGGGGCGGTGCTGGCGCTGTCCCCGCTGGTCCTGGTCTCGCACGGGCAGTCCGGGCAGGTCGCGTGGCTGACCGCGCCGGACTGGGAGAGCGTGGACCGGCTGCTGCGGGCGTTCGCCGGGCCGACCCAGGCGGTCTTCGTGCCCTTCCTGGTCCTCGCCGTCCTCGGGCTGCTGACGCCGGTGCCGCGCGGGGAGATCACCCTCGCGGCGGTCGCCGCGCCGCTGATGGTGCTTCCGCCGGCCGTACTGATCACGGTCTCCCGCTTCCGGCCGCTGTACGACGAGCGGTACGTCCTCTACGCCCTGGCGGGCGCGCCGCTGCTGGCCGCGGCGGGGGCGGACCGGCTGGCGCGGGCGGTGGCCCGGCGGTGGGACCGGTGGGCGGTGCCGCGGGCCGCCTGGAGGGCGCGGACGAGGGCGCGGGTGCCGGTGGCCGCCGTCGCCGGGGTCCTCGCGGTCGCGCTCGCGCTCACCGCCCAGTTGCCGCTGCTGCACCAGGACCGTACGCCCGACCGCCGCCCCGACAACCTCGCCGCCGTCTCCGCCGCCGTCGGACGCGAACTGCGCCCCGGTGACCCGGTGTTGTTCCTGCCCTCGCTCGCACGCCGGTCCGCGCTGGCGTATCCGGACGGCTACCGCGGGGCGCGGGACGTCGCGCTCCGGGCCTCGGCGACGGCCTCCGGGACGTTGTACGGCGAGGAGGAGGGTCCCGCCGAACTGCGTCGGCGGCTCGCCGGACTCGACCATGTGTGGGTGGTCGCCGCGCCGTTCGCGCTGCGGTCGGGCTGGCGCCCGCGCACTCCGACCGAGCGGGCCAAACTCGCCGTGATCGGCGAGGACTTCACCCTGCGCGAGCAACTCACGCGCCGGGGTGTCACCCTGCGCCTGTATGTGCGCCACCCGCGGGTGGCGGAACCGCGAGCGGGAGACCTGCCGGTGGACGACCAGCCGGTGGACGACCAGCCGGTGGACGACCCGGACCCGTGGATCGACGACCCGTATCCGCCGGTGGGCGATCCGTACCCGCCGGTGGGCGACCGGGCGGCGGAACACCTGCCCGCGGCCGTCCCTCGGACCGTCCGCGGCCCGGTCTGAGGGACGGCTCGTGACGAGGCCCGGTGGCGTGTCCCGTGACGGGTCCGGTGGTTCGTCCGGTGGCTGGTCCCGCAGCGCATCCCGCGCCGGGTCCCGCGTCGGGTCCGGCAGCGCGTCTCGCGTCGGGTCCGGCGTCGGGTCCCATGAGCGGTCCGGTGGCCGGCCCCACGGCGGGTTCCGTGGCTCGTCCCGCGTCGGGTCCGGTGGCGGGTCCCATGAGGGGTCCCGTGGCTCGTCCCACGGCGCGTCCCGTGGCGGGTCGGGTCCCCTGCGGGTCCCGTGGGCGTCCCACGGCGGGTCCCCGACGGGTCCCGTGGGCGTCCCGCGGCGCGCCCGTGACCGGTCCTCAGTGTCCGGCCGGGCCGGGGTCCGGTGCCTCCTCGCGGGCCGCCTGGTCCAGCGCGGCCGTCAACCGGTCAAGACGGGACTGCAGTTCGACGATCTCGTCGAGCTGGAAACCCGTCGCGGCGGCGATCCGGCGGGGCACCTGCAGGGCGCGTGCGCGCAGGGCCACTCCCTCGTCCGTGAGGTGGACGTGCACGGAGCGCTCGTCGAGGGCGCTGCGCTCACGCCGTACCAGGCCGGCCGTCTCCAGCCGTTTGAGGAGCGGCGACAGCGTCCCGGAGTCGAGCCGCAGGTGTTCGCCGACCTTCTTCACGGGCAGCTCCCCGTGCTCCCACAGCACCAGCATCACGAGGTACTGCGGATAGGTCAGCCCGAGGTCCTTGAGGATCACCCGGTAGACGCCGCCGAAGGCGCGCGACGCCGCGTTGAGGGAGAAGCAGATCTGCTGGTCGAGACGGAGGTAGTCCCCGTCGGACGGGGCCTGGGGCTGCGGGGTCGGCATGGCGGTCATACCCCCAGGATAGCGCTCGCCCATCATTAAGTTGTGTGCAATTAAGTTGTGTGCTCTAATTGACCTCGTGAGGCGGCCGGACCGGCCGCTCCGACAGGACATTCACCTGAGAGGGATGGTCTTCATGGACACGCTCTACACCGCTGTCGCCACCGCCACCCACGGCCGTGACGGTCGCGCCGTCAGCTCCGACGGCAAGCTCGACCTCCAGCTGGCCGTGCCGGTGGAGATGGGCGGCAGCGGTCAGGGCACCAACCCGGAGCAGCTGTTCGCCGCCGGCTACGCCGCCTGTTTCGCCAGCGCCCTCGGTCTCGTCGGCCGTGCGGCCAAGGTCGACGTCAGCGAGGCCTCGGTGACCGGTGAGGTCGGCATCGGCAAGCAGGGCGAGGGCTTCGGCCTCGCCGTCACGCTCCGCGTCGAGCTTCCCGACTCCGTGGACCAGGCCACCGGCCGCAAGCTGGTCGAGCAGGCCCACCAGGTCTGCCCCTACTCCAACGCGACCCGCGGCAACATCCCGGTCGAGCTCGTCGTCGAGTAGGACCGCACCGAGTCGTCCCGCCCCGTGCCCCGCGTCCGCGAGGGGTGCGGGGCACGGGTGTGTCCGGGCTTGGTCGTCCCGCGAGGTCCGCGGACGCCCGCCGGGCTCATCTCACGGGGTGACCCCGGCGTCGGTGCGCAGCGGACCCGGCACCGTTTCCAGGCCCCGCGCCCGGTGCCGTACGGCCGGTTCCAGCAGCAGCGGGAGTCCCACCACCGGCAGCACCCACACCAGCACGATCAGCCGGTCCCCGTAGATGGTGATGTCGGGATGCGCCGCCTGGTTGAGGACGCCGGTGAGCGCGCCCGCGACCAGTAGTACGGCGAACGCCGGACGCCGTCGCGCCACCCCCCAGGCCCCGGCCGCCAGGGCCGCGAGGACGAACGGCTCCCACAGCCCTCGGCGCAGCCACTCCACCCAGAAGTCGGCTTCGAGGTGCAGGAGTTCCGGCCACGGGCGGCCGCGGTCCGGCACGGTGAAGTGCCCCGTGAGCAGGTCCTGGGCACTCTCCGACTCGGACGGGTAGCGCAGCGCCCGCGCCGCGAGGACCGTGACCACGACCGCACCGGCCGCCACCGCGCCGATCGCCGCGAACGGCGGCGTGAGGCCGCGCAGCGGCCGGCGCAGACCGCCGCGCCGCACGGCCGTCACCGCGCACGCGCCCGCCAGGCACAGCCCGAGGAACAACGCCTGCGAGTGCTTCACCGCGAAGAGCGCCGCCAGCGAGCCCCCGACCAGCAGGGTCCCGGCCCGCCCCCGGCCCTCCAGAGCCAGCGCGCAGCCCCACAGCGCGGCCAGCGTCAGATCCAGCAGCAGGCCCTCGGTCATCGGGCGCATGGCGGTCGTGCCGCACGGCAGGACGTAGAAGAGCGCCTGTCCGGCCAGGGCCGCGACCGCGGGGGCTCGCAGGGTGCGCAGTACGAGGAAGGCGAGCACACCCCCGGCGGCGGTGACGAGGACGCTCGACGCCCACACCCCCCACGTCACCCCGAGCACCTTCACGAACGGCGCCAGCAGGGCCGGGTAGCCGGGCCGCGCCTCGAAGATCCGCATGAAGCGCGCCGACATGAACGGCACGGTGTGCCCCGAGGTCTGCCCGGCCCGCAGCCGCTGCGTCACCCCCTGCCACTGCTCGCGCCGGCACTCCTCGAAGACCCGCCGGGCGGGGCTCGGCGCGTGGAAGCGCAGCACGTCGACGCTCTGGGCACGGCGGGCGAGGGAGGCCTTGCCGGCACAGACGTAGTCGATGGTCAGCGAGGCCGCCTCGTGCTTGCCCGCACCGCCCAGGCTCAGCGCGTACGAGAGGTAGTTCTTGCTGTCGGGGCTGTCCCGGCCGGTGACGTTCGCGAGTTGCAGGACCGTGAAGACGACGGCCAGGAGGAGCACCCGGAACCGCGCCCGCCCGGCCCCCGGGCGAACGTCCCCCGGGAGAACGTCTCCCGGGGCGCTCACGACGAGGTGAGCACGTCGTGCCCGGCCTGCGCGGGCACCTGGACGGCGGCCGCCGGCCCGGTGACGTCCTCACCGAGCATCAGCGTCCGCACCACCCGCTCGGCGGCCCGCCCGTCGTCGAACGCGCAGAACCGCGCCCGGAATCCGGCCCGCAGCCGCGTCGACTCCGCGTCCTGCCACGCCCCGGACGCGAACAGCCGGGCCAGGTCCGGGTAGGAGCGGGTCACATGACCCGGCGCGTCGGCCGTGATGTCGAAGTACGTGCCCCGGCTCGCCGCGTACGCCCCCCAGTCGTCGGCGTGGACCACGATCGGCCGGTCCAGGTTCGCGTAGTCGAACAGCAGAGCCGAGTAGTCCGTGACCAGTACGTCGGCGGCGAGCATCAGCTCCTCGACGTGCGGTTCGTCCGTCGCGTCGACCACCACACCGCGCCGGTGCAGCTCGGACAGACCCGCCCCGCGCGCCGGGCCGTCCGCCAGCGAGGGATGCAGCCGTACGACGAGGGTGTGGCCCTCGCCCAGGTCCTCGGCGAACCGGGCGAGATCGAGACGGTCGAGGTGGCCGCCCCTGACGTAGTCGCGGCGCGTCGGCGCGTACAGCACCACCCGGTGGCCGGCCGGGATGCCGAGCCGCGCCCGGACCGGCAGCCCGTCCTCGGGCCGCGCCCGCACGAGAAGGTCGTTGCGGGGACTGCCGGTGCGCAGCGAGGTGAAGTGGCAGGGGTAGGCGCGGTCCCAGACCAGTTCGGAGTGACGGTTGGCGACCAGGCTGAAGTCCCAGCGGTCCGCGCGGCGCAGCATCTGCGGCACGTCGAAGCCGTGCCGGGCACCTGGCTTGCCCAGCAGGTCCGCTCCCATGTACTTCAGCGGTGTGCCCTGGTGGGTGTGGATGTGGACGCTGCCCTCGCGCTTGGTCAGCGTCCCCGGCCAGTTGACGTTGTTCACGAAGTACGTCGCCCGCGCGGTCACCCGGCGGTAGTCGAGCGAGTCCGGTGCGACGTGCTCGATCCCGGGCGGCAGCTGTCCCACCTGGTCCGGGCGTACCACCCACACGCCCCGGATGTGCGGGGCGAGTTCACGGGCCGCGCGGTAGACGGCGCCCGGGTCGCCGAGCACCCCGCGGTGCGAGAACGCCGAGTACACCGCCAACCCGGGGTCCAGCGGCCGGAGTCCGTGCGCCGCGGACCAGCCCCGCTTGGTCCGGGCGACCGCCGCCGAGCGGGCCTGCCGTCCGCGCCGGGCCAGTTCCCCGCCGGCGCGGGAGGCCCCCCGCCGGGCCCGGTAGAGCGGGTATCCGCCGGTCAGGACCCGTAGTTCGGGCGGCACGGGACCGCTGCGGTGCTCACGGAAGAGCGCGGCCGTCCGCGCGAAGAACTCGCCCTTGTCGGAGGCGGGCAGGCGGTCCGGTTTGGCGAGGATGTCGAGACAGTGCTCGCCCATCTTGCGGTGCAGGTAAGGGCGCCAGCGGGCCAGCTCCGGGCGGGAGTCCACGAACGCGAAGACCCGCTCGTACTGGTCGTGGATGTCGAAGTGCTTGCGGCTGGTGGTGGACAGGATGTTGCCCTGCCGCCGCTGCCGGTAGTTCAGACAGATCCGGTCGAGCGTGGCGATCCGGTCGGCGCTGAGCATGACCGGGAAGGTCCAGGGGGTGTCCTCGTAGTAGCCGGGCGGGAAGGTGAAGCCCTCCCGTGCGACGAACTCGCGGCGGTAGACCTTGTTCCACACCACCATCAGCAGTTCGAGGATCTCCGGGTGCTCGGCGGCGCGGAAGGTGCCGTCGCCCGCCTCGGCGAGCACATGGGCGAGGGCGTTGCGGCGGGTCCCGCCCCACCAGTAGGTGCGCGCGTAGTCGAACACGAGCACGTCCGGGCCGCCGTGGCCGGGGTCGGTGGTCTCGTCGAGACGGTCGGCGACGGCGCGCAGGGCGCCCGGCGTGAGCGTGTCGTCGCTGTCCAGGAAGAGGAGGAACTCCCCCTCGGCGTACGGCATTCCGGCGTTCCGGGCGCGGCCGAGCCCCACGTTCTGCGGCAGGTGCAGCACCCGCACACGCGGGTCGCGGGCCGCGTACTCGTCGAGGATCGCGCCGCAGCCGTCCGGGGAGCAGTCGTCGACGGCGATCACCTCCAGATCGGTGTAGGACTGCTCCAGGACCGAGTCGAGGCACTCGCGCAGAAAGCCCTGCACCTTGAAGACGGGGACGATGACGCTGAAGCGGGGCACGTCAGCTCCTTACGAGGGTGGACGCGGCGGGGGCCGGAAGCCGTTCGGCGAGCGGGATCACCGGAGGGATCGCCTCGGGCGGCTGGCCCAGCAGCACCCGGCGGACGACCCGTTCGGCGGCCTGACCGTCGTCGAACGCACAGAACCGCTCCCGGAAGGCGGTCCGCAGGGCACGCGCGGAGTCGTCCGCGTAGGAGCCGTCCCGGAACACCCGGGCGAGTTCCCCGGGGGTGGCGGCCACCTGCCCGGGCGGCGCCTGGAGCAGATCGAAGTAGACGCCCCGCGTCTCCCGGTACACCTCCCAGTCGTCCGCGTACACGACGATCGGACGGTCGAGGTTGGCGTAGTCGAACATGATCGAGGAGTAGTCCGTGATCAGCGCGTCGGCGGCCAGGCAGACGTCCTCCGAGGAGCGGTGCCGGGTCACGTCGATGATCCGCCCGCCGGCCGCGCGGCCGCCCCCGTCGTAGAAGTAGTGGGCGCGCAGCAGCACGACGAAGGAGTCGCCGATCTCCTCGCAGAACTCCTCCAGGTCCAGCCGGGACTCGAACCCCGTGCTGTAGTCCCGGTGCGTCGGTGCGTAGAGCAGGGCCGTCCTGCCCTCGGGCACGCCCAGTTCCGCGCGCACCCGTGCCACGTCCTCGGCGGTCGCCGTGCAGTAGACGTCGTTGCGTGGATAGCCGTACTCCAGGGCTTCGTACGTGCCAGGGAACGCCCGCTCCCACATCTCCGTGGAGTGCCGGTTGGAGGAGAGGTTGTAGTCCCAGCGGTCCACCCGGGTCAGCAGCTTGGTGAAGCTGCCGGTCGCCGCGGCCACCACCGGGTACGTCGACTGGTCGACGCCCATCTTCTTGAGCGGGGTGCCGTGCTGGGTCTGCAGGTGCACACTGCCGGGCCGCTTGACGACACCGTCCGCGAAATTGGCGTTGTTGATCAGGTACTTGGCGCGGGCCAGCACCTCCCACGAGCGGGCGCTGCCGAGCACCGCGTGGTCCACACCCGAGGGCAGACCGTCCACCGCGTCCGCCTCCACCAGGAACACCCCCTTGATGTGCGGGGCGAGTTCACGGGCCTTGGCGTGGATCGCGGCCGGGTTGCAGGCGTAGCCGCGCCCCCAGTAGGCGCAGTACACCGCGAGGTTCTCGTCCAGGGGGCGGCGCAGCTGCGCGGCGTACCGCGTACGGGTGCGCAGCAGCCGGGGACGCGACACCTTCGCCCAGACGCGCGGCAGCCGCCGGTTGACACCGCGCAGCGCCCGGAACGCGCTGTACGCCCCGGCCGCCAGCAGCCGGTGCTGCACCCCGATCCGGCCCGCCGGGGGCCGGAATCCGGCCGGGCGGTGGAGCCGGTAGAGCCCGCCCGCACGGCGGAAGAAGGCCCGGCGGCGGCTCAGCGGGAGCCGTCTGGGGTGGGCCGCCGACTTCAGCACCGCCGCGAACAGGTCGCCGAACAGCGCCTTCGACCGTTCCTCGGACAGTCCTTGCCCGGCCGCCCGCCGCAGTACCAGGTCGACCTGGTCGAGCAGGTGGAACTGGTGCTCGCCCGGCTCGTTCAGCCGGCTGCCCTGCCGGCGCAGCAGATGACGGACCAGGACCGGGCGCAGCACCGCCGTCCGCTCGGCGGCGACGTTCACCAGACCGCCCCAGCCCAGATCCGTGAAATGGCCCGGGGGGAAGACGAGCCGGTGCCCGCGCACGAACTCCCGCCGGTAGGCCGCGCTCCAGGCCGGCAGCAGCACACCGGTCAGCCGCGGTGCCCGGTCGGGCGCGAAGACCCCGTCGGGCGTCCTCGGGAGCGGAGGCGTGCTGGTCTCGACGTCCCACCAGTGGACCCGCTCGTGCGCGAAGTACACGACATCGGTCTCCTCGCGCAGCGCGCCGTCCAGGACCCCCAGCGCGCCCGGCACCAGGACGTCGTCCCCGTCCAGGAAGAGCAGATAGGCGCCGGCCGCCGCCTCGATCCCGGTGTTGCGTGCCCCGCTCAGCCCGTCCGACGGCGGTGAGTGCACCGGGACGACCCGGGAGTCCCGCGCGGCGTACCCGGCGACCAGCTCGCCCGCCGGGGAGTCCGGCGCGTCGCAGACCGTGATCAGCTCGAAGTCGCCGAAGGACTGGCCGAGCACCGAGTCCAGTGCGAGGGCCAGCCGTCCGGCGACTCCATGGGTGGGGACGATGATGCTGAAGCGGGGCATTCTGCTCTTTCTCTCACAGGGCGCTGAGGTCCAGGGGGGTGCTGAGGCGGGGGGGGGTCATCGCCCCGGCCGGCCGGCCGGACGCCAGGTGGCGGGCCGGGACGGCGTGGGCCGGGAGGGGCTGGAGGGCATGCCTGCTCCGGATCAGAGGGTCTCGGTGACGGGGACGGGGGAACCCGGTGCCGGCACCGTGGCGTGCGGCGGCACGGCGTCGGTCCTGGTGGCCGACGGGACCGGGCGGCGCTCCGCGAGCGGGACGGCCCGCGGCAGCCCGCCGGCCTCGCCCAGGACGACATGGCGTACCACCCGCTCGGCGGCGGACCCGTCCTCGTACGGGCAGAAACGCTCGCGGAACGCGGCGCGCAGCCGCGCCGAACGGGCGTCGCGCCAACGGCCGCTCGCGAAGACGTCGATCAGCTCGTCCTCGCTCGCCGCGACCTCGCCCGGCGGGAAGGCCCGCACGTCGAAGTAGGTGCCGCGGGAGGCCTCGTACGCCTCCCAGTCGTCCGCGTGGATCACGATCGGCCGGTCGAGGACCGCGTAGTCGAACATCAGGGACGAGTAGTCGGTCACCAGGGCGTCCGAGGCGAGGCAGAGGGACTCGACGCTCGGATGGTCGGAGACGTCGATGAGCCGGCTCCCGGGACCCTCGGTGAGAGGGCCGGCGAACGCGTGGTGGGCGCGGGCCAGCACGACGAAGCGCGGGCCGAGCCGGCGCAGCAGGCGCTCCAGGTCGAGGGTGAGGCACTGGGCGCGCCGGTAGTCGCGGAACGTCGGCGCGTACAGCACCGCGACGGTGCCCTCGGGGATGCCCAGGGACTCCCGCAGCCGCACCACGTCCGCCGAAGTCGCCTTCTGGAAGACGTCGTTGCGGGGCAGGCCGTACTCCAGGGTGGTGAAGGCAGCCGGGAAGACACGTTCCCAGACCAGGGTGGAGTGCCGGTTGCCGGACAGGCAGTAGTCCCACTTGTCCGCGCTGCGCAGCAGCTCGGCGAAGTCCGTGCCGCGGGCGGCGGCCGGCCGGTCCTGCAGATCGAGACCCATGCGCTTGAGCGGGGTGCCGTGCTGGGTCTGGATCAGGATCTGGCCGCGCCGTTTGACCAGCCTGCGGTCGAAGTTGACGTTGTTGACCAGGTACTTGGAGCGGGCCAGCGCCGTCCAGTACCCGGCCGAGCCGGGGCGCAGCCGCCGCGTCGACGGCGGGACGGTGTGGTGGTGCTCGGGATGCGCGATCCACGCCGTGCGGATGTGCGGCGCGAGATCGCGGAACGCGGACTCCAGGGCGCCGGGGTTGCAGCCGTGACCGCGCCCCCAGTAGCTGGAGAAGACGGCGCGGTCGGCGCGCAGCGGGAGCCGGAGCTGCACGCGGTAGTGGAACTGGAGGGCCGCGCCGCGGACCCGGCGCAGCAGCTCCTTGGTGCGGCACAGCGTCTTCTTGTGGACGCGCGAGGCCAGTGACAGCAGCCGGTACGTGCGGTGGTTGCCCAGCCGGACCAGCCCGTGCCGGACCCGGGTGCGGAGGGGGACCGGGGCCCCCGGCGCGCGATGGCGGCGGTAGTGGGCGCGGGCCGCGCGCAGGAACTCGGCGCGGGTGCCGCGCGGCAGCCGGCCCCGCTTGGTGAACACCGTCGAGAGGTGGTCGACCATGCGGCGGAACAGGACCGGGCGCCAGAGCTCCAGCTCCGGGTGCGCGTCGAGGTGCGCGAAGACCCGGTCGTACTGGGCGAAGATGTCGAAGTGCTTGCGGCTGCTGGTGCCGAGGATGTTGCCCTGGCGGCGCTGGCGGTAGTGCACGCAGACCCGGTCGAGGGTGGCGATCGTCCCGGCGGAGGTCAGCACCGGGTACGTCCACGGCGTGTCCTCGTAGTACCCGGGCGGGAAGCTGAAGCCCGCGCGCTCGACGAACTCCCGCCGGTACGCCTTGTTCCACACCACCATCAGGACCTTCAGCAGCCCCGGCCGCTCGTCTAGCCTGAAGGGTGCCGGACCCTGTTCGGTGAGGAGCGCCGCGAACTGGTTGCGGACCGCCTCGCCCGACCAGTAGGTGCGCGCGTAGTCGTAGACCAGGACGTCCGGTTCGCCGGTCGCCTTCAGCCGGTCGGCGATGGCGAGCAGCGCGTCCGGGGTGAGGGTGTCGTCGCCGTCCAGGAAGACCAGGTAGTCGCCGGTGGCCTCGGCGAGCCCCGCGTTGCGGGCGGGTCCCAGGCCCACGTTCCGCGGCAGGTGCAGGGGACGGACGCGGGTGTCACGGCCGGCGAACTCGTCGATGATCGCCCCGCAGGCGTCGGGCGAACAGTCGTCGACGGCGATCAGTTCGAGGTCGGGACAGGACTGCTCCAGCACGGATTCGAGGCATTCGTGCAGGTACGCCTGAACCTTGTACGCGGGGACGATGACACTGAACCTGGGCAACGGACATCCATGGGTCGGCGCGGGCATACTGCCCGGAAACGGCCGAAGGGGTGACTTGGTTACGCCAGATGTGGCATTCGGGGGACACCGGGTGAACGCCGAGGGGCGGACCGGTGCCCGGTCCGCCCCTCGGCGCGCCGCTTCGGCGCTACTTGACCGCGCCCGCCATCACGCCGGACACGAACTGCCTCTGGAACGCGAAGAACACGGCCAGCGGGATCACCATCGAGATGAACGCGCCGGGAGCCAGCACGTCGATGTTGTTGCCGAACTGGCGTACCTGGGTCTGCAGGGCGACCGTGATCGGCTGGCTGCCCGAGTCGGAGAACACCAGCGCGACCAGCATGTCGTTCCACACCCACAGGAACTGGAAGATGCCCAGCGAGGCGATCGCGGGACCGCCGAGCGGCATGACGACCCGTACGAACAGGCGCAGTTCGCCCGCGCCGTCCAGCCGGGCCGCCTCCAGCAGCTCCCGTGGGATCTCGGCGAAGAAGTTCCGCAGCAGGAACACCGCGAAGGGCAGGCCGAAGCCCACGTGGAAGAGGATCACCCCGAAGACCGTGCCGAAGATGCCGATCTTCCCGAAGAGTTCGGCGATCGGGATCAGCGCCACCTGCACGGGGACGACCAGCAGGCCGACCGTGCCGAGGAACCACCAGTCGCGGCCCGGGAACTCCATCCAGGCGAAGGCGTAGCCCGCGAGCGAGCCGATCACCACGACCAGGAGCGTCGCCGGGACCGTGATCAGCACCGTGTTCAGCAGCGAGTTGGTGATGTCGCCGTTCTCCAGGAGCTTCTGGTAGCTGTCCACGGTGAGTTGCGAGGGCTCGCTGAACACCTTCCACCAGCCGGACGCGCTCATGTCCTCCGGCCTGCGCAGCGAGGACAGCAGCAGCCCGATGGTCGGCACCAGCCAGAACAGGCCGACGAGCAGCAGGAAGACGCGAACGATCCCGCCGCTGACGCCGCTCGCGAGGCGGGAGCCGAGCGAAGTCCCGGCCCTGTCCGGGACGGTGACGGGTGTGGTCTCGGTGACCGTGCCGGCGTCCGTGGTCATCGCCGTACCTCCCGCCGCAGCCGTCGGATGTTGAACAGCATCACCGGGATCACGAGCAGCAGCAGGAACACCGCGATGGCGCTCGCGATGCCCGGCTGGTCCTCGGAGAAGCCCTTCCGGTAGAGCTCCAGGGCCAGCACGTTGGCGTCGTCCTGCGACGATCCCGGCGCGATGATGAAGACCAGGTCGAAGACCTTCAGGACGTTGATCATCAGGGTGACGGCGACGACCGCGAGGACCGGCGCGAGCAGCGGCACCGTGACCCTCCTGAAGACCTGCCACTCGTTGGCGCCGTCGACCCGGGCGGCCTCCAGCAGCTCCCGCGGCAGGCCGGCGAGTCCCGCCGCGATCAGCACCATCGCGAACCCGGCCCACATCCAGATGTACGAGCCGATGATCGCCGGGGTGACCAGGGACGGGCCGAGCCAGTCCAGGCCGTTGTACGGCTCCTTGAAGTTGCTCGCGGGCAGCCGCAGCCGGGCGCCGTCGGCCTGGGCCGGGAGCGTGAACGTGCCGTCGTCGCGCACCTTCGTGGAGGCGACCACCTTGCCGTCCTTGACGGCCTCGACCTTCATGCCCGAGTAGCCCAGCTCGCTCGGGTCGACCTGCCCGAGCCTGCCGACCCCCTTGCCGCGGGTGAAGTCCTGCCAGGCCGTGCCGGTGACCTTGCCCGGTTCGACGGCGGCCCGCACGGCCTTCTTCGCGCTGCCGGGCATCTGGTCGGGGGCGACGCCGACGAGCGGCAGGGCGACGGACCGGCCGGCCCGGACGGGCTGCCCGGTGACGAACCCGCCGTTCTCCGGCCGGAGCGGCGACTGCCGTCCCGGGTGGGCCTTGGGGAACGCGGACGACTCCGCGAAGGTGTCGTGCACCCCGACCCAGACCGCGTTCGCCACTCCCTTGTCCGGGTCCTGGTCGTACACCAGCCGGAAGATGATCCCCGCGGCGAGCATCGAGATCGCCATCGGCATGAAGACCACCAGTTTGAACGCCGTTCCCCAGCGCACCCGTTCGGTGAGCACCGCGAAGACGAGACCGAGCGCGGTGGCGATCGTGGGCGCGAACACGACCCAGATCACGTTGTTCTTGAGCGCCGTGCGGATGCCGTCGTCCGTGAACAGCGCCTTGTAGTTGTCGAATCCGGCGAATCCGTCACCGGACTGATCGAGGAAGCTGCGGACCAGTGAGTACCCGATCGGGTAGACCACGAGCGCGCCGAGCAGCACGAGGCAGGGCAGCAGGAACAGCACTGCCACGGCCCTGCGGGTGCCGGTCACGCTCTTGCGCCGTGTCGCCCCGGGAGGGGTCGGGTCGACCCCTCCCGTCGTTGCCGACGTCATCGCCGGATCAGTCCTTGTACGCCGCGGCCGCGTCGGCCTCCAGTTTCGCCTGCGTCCCCGCCACGTCCTTGGGGTTCTTCAGGAAGTCCTGCAGGTCCTTCCACTCGCCCTTGCCGGGCGTTCCGCCGAAGGACTGCGGGGCCTGGTCGGACATGTCGAAGCGGAAATCGTCACCGGCGGCGATCAGGGCCTTCGCCATCGACTGCTGCACGGCGTTCGGATACGCGGAGTTCGCCACGCTCTTGTTGGGGGAGAGGTAACCGCCCAACTTGGCCTGGATGGTCGCCGCGTCCGGGGAGGCCAGGAAGGTGACCAGCGCCTGGGCCGCCTTGGAGTCCTTCAGGACGACGGCCGCGTCACCACCGCTGACCACGGGCGCCTTGTCGCCCACCGCCGGGAACGGGAACACCTTCGCGTCCGTGCCGATCTTCGCCTTCGTCTCGGCGATGTTGACGCCCACGAAGTCGCCCTCGAAGACCATGCCCGCCTTGGGCTGGTCGCCGCCGGTGAACGTCTGGGTCACCGAGGCCGGGAACTCCGTCTGCAGCGCGCCGTCCGGGCCGCCCGCGATGTAGTTCTTGTCGCCCCACAACTGGGCGAGCGTGGTCAGCGCGTCCTTCACGGACGGGTCCGTCCACTTGATCTTGTGCTGGGCGAGCTGGTCGTACTTCTCCGGGCCGGCCTGGGAGAGATAGACGTTCTCGAACCAGTCGGTGAGGGTCCAGCCGTCCGCGCCGCCCACGGAGACCGGGGTGACACCGGAGTCGTAGACGGTCTGGGCGGTGGAGAGGAAGTCCTTCCAGGTGGCGGGCTCCTTCGCGCCCGCGTTCTCGAAGACCTTCGTGTTGTACCAGACCAGCGACTTGTTGGCGGCCTTGTAGTACACGGCGTACTGCTTGCCGTCGACCTTGCCGAGGTCCTGCCAGCCCTGCGAGTAGTTCTTGGCGAGCTGGGCCTGGGCCTCGGCGCCGACGGGCTTGGCCCACTTCTTCTCGACGGCCTGCTTGATGGCGCCGACCTGGGGGAGCAGCGCGACGTCCGGCGGCGCGCCGCCCGCGATCTTCGAACCGAGGAAGTTGATGATCGGGTCCTGCGCGGGGACGAAGGTGACCTTCGCGCCGGTGCGCTTCTCGAACTCCGCGAGCACCTTCTTGAAGTTGGCCTGTTCGGGCCCCGTCCACACGGCGGCGACCTCCAGGCTCGCGCCGTCGAGCTTGGGCAGACTGACGCTCCCGCCGCCCGCCGTGTCGCCGGTGGCGGCGCCGCTCTTGCCGTCGTCGGTCTTCTTGTCGTCGCTGCCGCCGCATGCGGTGAGGGTGAGTGCGCCGGCGATGACGGCGGCTGCGGCGGCCTGTGCGGCCCTGTGCGTCGAGTGCGTGTGCGACCTGTCTGTACGAAGCGATCTGCGCATTACTGCCCCGTTCTTCGTTCCTCGTCGAACGTCCGGCGCTGTCCCGTTCGGTCTGGTCTACGCCCCGGGGCTCAGGGGCGGCAAGAGCGCCTGCGGTGTCGGGGGAACGATCGTGATCGGGTCGTGACGTGGGCTGCCGCCCCCGGACCCCCGCGTCGGCCTGAAGGGCCTTGTCCTCAAGCGCCGGACGGGCTGAAATGCCTGGCCCGGCCGTCGGACCTTTGGGGCGCGGGTGCGCATCCTCAGCCCTTCCGGACCCATCCGGCGCGGGTGCGCATCTCCGGCCCGTCCGGCGTTTGAGGACGAAGCCTCCGGGCGACGGCGGGGGTCCAGGGGCGCAGCGCCCCCTGGGGACGGGACGGGACGAGCGGGGGCGAGGGAAACGGGGTCAGAGGAGCGACGGAACCTCCACGGCCGCCACCGACCTCGCGGCCCGCTCCAACGCGCTGGCCAGCAGAGCCAGATCGGTCGGCCCGTTGCCCAACTCCCGTACGGGGCGCCGCGCCGGCGGATCGCCCATGCGCCGCCACTCGATCGGCACGACCGTCGGCCGCAGCGTCGCCGTCCGCGGGATGCGGCCCGTGACCCGCCCCGCCTGGAAGGGCGTGACCCGCCCGTCCGACGTGAACAACCGCCCACGCCCGGGGGCGGGTTCGTCGGCACCGGCCGACACCGCGTCCAGGGCGACACGGATCCCGGCGGAACGCCCCGGCTCACCCGCCGCCGCCCGCCCGTCGTCCGCGGCCGCCGCCACGAGATGCACACCGAGCCGGTCGCCCTCACGGGCCACTGCCTCCAGGGCACGTACGACGGAACCGGCCGCCGGCCGCCCCGGCGAGCCCAGCGCGGGCGACAGCAGCGCGTCCAGGTCGTCGACCACGACGACGAGACGGGCGAGCGGCGGCCCGGGTTCGGCACGCGCGCGCGTGGCCGCCGGGCGCAGCCGCAGCGTCGCACTGGGCGGCGTGTCCAGGTCGGCGGCGCCGGCGGACGCGCCGCCGGGACCCGCGGGTGACGGCCGGGCCGCGCGCTGGCCGACGAACCGCCCCGACACCTCCCGGTGCGTGTGCCACTCCGCGAAGCCGAGCCGCCCGAGGAGCTCGGCCCGCCGCTTCAGTTCGGCGCTCAGCGACTGGGCGAACTCCCGCATCCGCACCGGGTCGTTGGCGGTGAGATGCGTGGTGACGTGCGGAAGGTCCGTACAGACCCGCAACCCCTCGGCGCCCTGCCCCGCGCCGGGGCCGCCGGTGCCGTCCCGGCCGTCGACCAGCACGATGCCCAGCCGGTCGGGACGCTCGGCCGCGGCCAGGGACGCGGCGATCGACCGGAGCAGCTCCGTACGGCCGCTGCCCGGCGGGCCCTCGATCAGCAGATGGGGGCCCTCGGCGGGCAGGTCCACCGCGAGCGGCCCCCGCGGACCGGCGCCGAGGACCGCGCGCCCGCGCCCGCCGAGCGCCTCCGTGTCGTCGGCCGCGTCCGCCCAGCGCGCCATCAGTGACGCCGGGGTGGCGCGGGCCAGCCCCAACTCGTCGAGCAGACGCGCCGCCTGGGGGAGCGGAGCGGACACCCGGAGGTGCCGGTCGCCGTGCGCGCCGTCCGTGCGCAGGGGTGCGAGGGCACGGGCGAAACGCTCGGCCCAGGCCCCGGACACCGCGTCCACGGTGGCGACCGTGCCGTGGCCCACGGGGCCGTCGGACCCGGCCCGCAGCAGGCGCAGCGCCGTGGCCACGTCCCCGCTGAGCAGCGCGACGGCCCCGCACGCGCGAAACGCCGGTGACGCCGCGCAGGCCGCCTCGTACGTCTTCCTCACCGGGGACGCGGGGGACGCCGCCGCGGTCTCGGCGAGGCAGAGGACGTGGATGCCCGCGCGGGGACCCTCGTGCGCCAGCCGCAACACGGCCTCCCGTACGTCGGCCGCACCGGGGTCGCCGTCGACGACGAGCAGGGTGTACGGCCCGTCGTGGGCCCGGCCCGTCTCCCCGGGGCCCCCTTCGGACCCGTGCCCGTGCCCGTCCCCGGTCCCGTTCTCCGCGTCCTGGTCGCGGGCCCAGGACGGGCGTCGTCCCGCGGGCCCGGAGTCCAGCGGGATGCGGTCCGCCTCGTCGTACGGGCGGGGGCGGGCACCGGGACCGGTGGCGCCCGTACCCCGGGAGTGCGTGCCGTGACCGGCGTCCGCCTCCGTCAGATGGTCCTCGAGGCGGCGCAGAAGCTCGTCCGTGCGGGCCGTCGCCTGTTCACGGTCGTAGGCGAGGAGCAGCCGGCAGTCCTGGCCGTGGGCGGGGCGCAGATGGGGGAGCCAGCCGAGCCAGGCCCACTCCGCGGTGCGCTCCTCGACCGTGCGCGAGCGGTCCGCGCTGAGCAGGACGATCTCCAGGGTGTCCGGCGAGTGCAGCGCGGCGAGCTGCGCCACCACCGAGCGGGCGAGCCCCGCGAGGCGTGCCCGCGGTCCCGCCAGGCCCAGCGCGCCGGCCTCCCGCAGACCTGCCGTGACCGGCACCGCGGGCAACAGCCCCCGGCCGTGGGACGGCGCCCGGTCCGTCGTCCCGAGCCGGACCGTCAGCGCCTCGGGGTGGCCCGGGCCGCGCTCCCACAGGCGCGATCCCGGTCCCAGCGCGGTGAGCAGCAGCGCGGCGGGGTCGGGCCAGCTCTCCGGTGCCCGCGCCGTGCCGCGGTCCGCCGAGGGTTCGGCGGAGCCGCTCGCCCCGTACCTCCCGGGCTCCCGGGACTCGCCGTGGTCACCGTGTTCTTCGTAGTCGCCGTACTCGTACTCGTACGGGTCGTGTCCGGGGTCCGTGGGCTCGTCGCCCCGGCTTCCGGCCAGCCGTCGGGCCCAGGCGCCCAGGCCGCCCCGCCGGCGCACGCCCGGCGGCAGGTCGGTCCCCCGCGGGGGAGTGCCCTTCCGGGTGCCCTGGCCGGGTGCGGCCGGGTTCCGGGCGGCCTCCCCGGCGGACGCGGCGCCGGCCGGCTCCGCCCGGCTGTTCTCGATCCCGGGGGGCCCGCCCTGTTCCGGCACGACGGGCGGGACGGTGGAGGTGGTCGGGCCGGACGGGGCGGCGGGGGCGTCGGCGGGCATCGCCCGGCCGTGGGTGCGGGTCCCGGAGTCGTCCCGGGTGTTCTCCCAGCGGGCCGCTCCGTGGGCGTGACGGGTCTCTCCGCGGGGGGTGCCCGGGGGGTCCTCGGCGCGGGCCCGGGGCACGGACGCGGAGCGGGCGGACGGCGGATCGGCGCGGGGGCCCGCATCCGTGGTGGTGGTCACCCGGACGTGTCCCTCCCCGTCGGGCGCCGTCCCCGCGGAGTCCGCGCCGCCGGGCGGTGCCAGCCGCAGAGCGGACTCGCCGACGCGCAGCAGCGCGCCCGGCGGGAAGCCGACCGGGCGGGTGGTGACGCGGGTGCCGTCCAGCGTCGTGCCGTTCGTCGATCCCAGGTCGGCCACCGTGACGCGGCCCTCGGGAGAGACCGTGACCGCGCAGTGCAGCCGGGAGACGTCGGGGTCGTCCAGCGGGACGTCCGCCCCGGCGGAGCGGCCGATCTCGATCCGGCCGCCGTGCAGGAGGTGGACACCGCCCGCGTCGGGGCCCGCGACGACATGGAGCTGGGCCGCGTCCTCGTCCACGTCGGGACCGGGCTCCGTGGGGGCGCCCAGGGACAGCACCGCTCCGTCGGTCAGGGGCGGCTCCCCCAGCGTGCAGCGCTGCCCGTCCAGCCGCTCGGCGCCCGCGTACAGCACGACCGGACCACCGCCGGGCTCCCGGCTCCGCTCGGACGGGGCGGTGCCCCCGTCCCCGCCGACCGCCGAGGCCAGACCCGCCGCCACCGCCGCCAGCGCCGTCCCGGCGGGGGCGGTGACCAGCACATCGCAGGCCGCGGCATGCCCCCGCGGCTCCGAAGGCGGGCCCAGCGGGTCTACGACGGTCAGCCGGATCTGCATCGCCGTCAGGGGTCCCTTCCGCGCAGGCGCCCGCGACGAGGACGAGGCTGTGCTGCGGTCCCCCACCGCAGATCCCCCCGCCGCGCACGGGCACGTCGGCCAGTACTGAGGGCATCCTCGCACCTGCCACTGACAACACGCCCGCCACCCGGGCAGAAGTGATCTTGATTGGTCGGCTCTGCCCGTAAAAGTGCCTGACCAGTGCCCGACCGGTGCCCCCTTGGGATCGGTCGCGGTATCCGTCACACCCCGCCGAAGGGGCCGAACGGCAACCAACCGTCGCGAGTGAGCGTCTTTCCGTCGAACATGTACGGGAACGCGTACGTAAGCGCTTATACGAACCACAGGCGCTCACGGGAAGCACACGACGACGACCGTCCGGTGCCGGGCAGCTCGGCACTACAGTGGGCGGAACCGCCGGGACGAGAAGCGACAACGGCGGACGGACCAGGCAAGCAAGCAACAGGGAGCGCATGACGTGCGGCCGGTAGGGAGCAAGTACCTCCTTGAGGAGCCGCTGGGGCGCGGCGCCACAGGCACCGTCTGGCGAGCCCGCCAGCGGGAGACCGCGGGCGCCGAGGCGGCCGTCGCCGGCCAGCCCGGCGAGACCGTGGCGATCAAGGTCCTGAAGGAAGAGCTCGCCAACGACGCGGACATCGTGATGCGCTTCCTGCGGGAGCGGTCCGTCCTGCTCCGGCTGACCCACCCGAACATCGTGCGGGTCCGCGACCTCGTCGTCGAGGGCGACCTGCTCGCGCTCGTCATGGACCTGGTCGAGGGGCCGGACCTGCACCGCTACCTGCGCGAGAACGGTCCGTTCTCGCCGGTCGCCGCCGCCCTCCTCACCGCCCAGGTCGCCGACGCGCTCGCGGCCAGTCACGCCGACGGTGTCGTGCACCGTGACCTGAAGCCCGCGAACGTCCTGCTCAGGCAGGAGGGCGGGCAGATGCACCCGCTGCTCACGGACTTCGGCATCGCCCGGCTCGCCGACTCCCCCGGCCTGACCCGGACCCACGAGTTCGTCGGCACGCCCGCGTACGTCGCCCCCGAGTCCGCCGAGGGACGTCCGCAGACGTCCGCCGTCGACATCTACGGGGCGGGCATCCTGCTGTACGAGCTGGTCACCGGACGGCCGCCGTTCTCCGGCGACTCCGCCCTCGAAGTGCTGCACCAGCACCTGAGCGCCGAGCCGCGCCGCCCCTCCACCGTGCCCGACCCGCTGTGGACGGTCATAGAACGCTGCCTCCGCAAGAACCCGGACCAGCGGCCCAGCGCCGAGAACCTCGCGCGCGCCCTGCGCACCGTCGCCGAGGGCGTCGGTGTGCACGCCACCTCGGCGCAGATCGCCGCGGCGGAGGGGGTGGGCGCGCTGCTCGCCCCCGACCCGACGCCGGCACCCGTCCCGGACACGCCGGGCGCGGCCGACCCCACCCAGGTCCTCCCGCACGGCGCCCCGGGTGCGTACGACCCGAACGGCGCGACGAGTGTCCTTCCGCACACGGGTGCCGCCGATCCGACCGCCGTCATGCCGCCGGTGGCGCAGAACCCGTCCGGCGGGCCCGGCCAGTCCGGTCAGCCCGAGGACCCGCATCCCTGGCAGAGCCAGCTGCGGGCGGCCCGCGACCGCAACGAACAGACGCAGGTCCAGTACATCGACCCGGACCAGGACCCGCTGCGCCGGCGTCCGCAGCGGCAGGTCTCACGGCCGCAGCAGCAGGGCCAGCAGCCGCCCCCCGGATACGGATACCCGCAGCAGGGGCAGCCCCAGCAGTACGCGCCTCAGCAGCAGTACGGGCAGCAGCACGGACAGCAACAGCAGTACGGGCAGCAGCAACAGCAGCAGTACGGGCAGCAACAGCAGCAACAGCAGTCCCGGCGGGCGCAGCGCCAGCAGCCGCAGCGTTACGCCCCCGCGCCGCAGCAGCAGCCCCAGCCGCAGCGCTACGCCCCCGCGCCGCAGCAGCCCGAGGCGCCCGCCCCGCGGCAGTCGCGCGAGCCGCGGCAGCGCAGCGCCAACCGGATGCGGATCCCCGGGCTGGGCTGCCTCAAGGGCTGTCTGTTCATGATCGTCATCCTGTTCGTCGGCGGATGGCTGGTCTGGGAGTTCAGCCCCCTGCAGGACTGGATCGGCTCGACCAGGTCCTTCTGGGGCGAGCTGAAGCACATGTACGGCACCGTCAGCGACTGGGTCGGGAACCTCGGCTCGGGCTCGTCCGGCACCTGACACGCGCCCGGCCGGCGAGCGGTCGCCGGCCGGCTCGGGGACGACTCTGGGGACTTGTCGACATCTGGCGGGTGATTTCCGCCTCCGGAGTGAAGGTTGGCTCCTCGGACGCGTACTTTTAGCGGCAACACGCGTCGGTAGGAGCAGTCTTGGCACGAAAGATCGGGAGCCGCTACACCGCCCACCAGATTCTGGGGCGGGGGAGCGCCGGTACGGTGTGGCTGGGCGAGGGACCCGAGGGGCCCGTCGCCATCAAGCTGCTGCGCGAGGACCTCGCGTCCGACCAGGAGCTCGTGGGCCGCTTCGTACAGGAGCGCACCGCCCTGCTCGGTCTCGACCATCCCCATGTGGTCGCGGTGCGTGATCTCGTGGTCGACGGCAACGACCTCGCGCTCGTCATGGATCTCGTGCGGGGTACGGACCTGCGCACCCGGCTGGACCGGGAACGGCGGCTGGCGCCGGAGGCCGCGGTCGCGATCGTGGCCGACGTCGCGGACGGACTCGCGGCGGCGCACGCGGCCGGGGTGGTCCACCGGGACGTCAAGCCGGAGAACGTGCTGCTCGACATGCAGGGGCCGCTCGGGCCGGCCGGCGCGCACCCCGCGCTCCTGACGGACTTCGGTGTGGCCAAACTCATCGACTCGCCGCGGCGGACCCGCGCCACGAAGATCATCGGCACGCCGGACTACCTCGCACCCGAGATCATCGAGGGGCTGCCGCCGCGGGCCGCCGTCGACATCTACGCGCTGGCGACGGTCCTGTACGAGCTCCTCGCCGGCTTCACGCCCTTCGGGGGCGGACACCCGGGAGCGGTGCTGCGGCGGCACGTGACCGAGACGGTGGTGCCGCTGCCGGGCATCCCCGAGGAGCTGTGGCAGCTCCTGGTGCAGTGTCTGGCGAAGGCTCCCGCGTCGCGGCTGCGGGCGTCCGAGCTGGGGGCGCGGCTGCGGGAGCAGCTGCCGCTGCTGGCGGGGATGCCGCCGCTGGACGTCGACGAGCCGGACACGGAACCGGCGGAACCGACGGCCGAGGAGACCACGGAGCCGGCCGAGCCCGCGTCGCGGGTACGGCGGGGGGCCGTGCCGCTCGTGCCCGGCGCCAAGCCGGACTCGAACCGGGACACGCACACCTCGATGCGGGTGCCGGGGCCGGACGAGCTGGCCGGCGGGGCGCGGGGGACGGCGCGCGCGCCACGGGCCGCCGGTGCGCCCCGGCCCGGGTCGGCACGGCACCGGGCCTCCGCCAGGCGGCGCCGGATCACGCTGGGAGCCGCGGGAGTGGTGCTCGTCGCCGCGGTGGGGGTGGGGACGTGGATCGCGACCTCGGGGGACGACGGGGGGACGCCGCCGTCCGACACGAAGAACTCGGCGCCGGCTTCTCCCTGACACGGGCGCGCGGGGCCGCGGTTTCCGGGGCTCCGTCCCTGGACCTCCGCCTAGGGGCTGCCCCCCCTGGACCGGCTCCCCCTTGGACCCCCGCCTAGGGGCTGTCGTCCCCCTGAGGTCGCCGCTAAGGGGCTGCCGCCCCCTGGACCCCCGCGTCGCCCGAAGGGCTCGTCCTCAAGCGCCGGACGGGCTGAGGGTGCGGGCCGGCGCCCAAAGGCCGACGGCCGGACGACGGGACCGGTGGCCTGGCCGGAACCGTCCGGTGCCGGCCACCGCGTTCAGCCCGTCCGGCGCTTGAGGACGAGGCCGTCCAGGCCGATACGGGGGTCTGGGGGCGGAGCCCCCAGGTACGGCCACCGGCCCACCCGCACCCCCAGCCCGTCCGGCGCCCGAGGACGGGGCCGCCGCCCCGGGGGTGAGAGCCCCGCTTGCCGCAGCCGTTACGCTGGAGGCGTGGCAGTCGTCGATGTATCCGAAGAGCTCAAGTCCCTCTCCTCGACCATGGAGTCGATCGAGGCCGTCCTGGACCTCGACAAGCTGAGGGCAGATGTCGCCGTGCTCGAGGAGCAGGCGGCCGCGCCGTCCCTGTGGGACGACCCGGACGAGGCGCAGAAGATCACCAGCAAGCTGAGCCACCTCCAGGCGGAGGTCAGGAAGGCCGAGGCGCTGCGCGGGCGGATCGACGATCTGAGCGTGCTCTTCGAGATGGCCGAGGAGGAGGACGACCCGGACACCCGTGCCGAGGCCGAGTCCGAGCTCGCCGCCGTCAGGAAGGCGCTGGACGAGATGGAGGTGCGGACGCTGCTGTCGGGGGAGTACGACTCCCGCGAGGCCGTCGTCACCATCCGCGCCGAGGCCGGCGGCGTCGACGCCTCCGACTTCACCGAGAAGCTGCAGCGCATGTACCTGCGCTGGGCCGAGCGGCACGGCTACAAGACGGAGCTCTACGAGACCTCGTACGCGGAAGAGGCCGGCATCAAGTCGACCACCTTCGCCGTGCACGTCCCGTACGCCTACGGGACGCTCTCCGTGGAGCAGGGCACCCACCGGCTCGTGCGGATCTCGCCCTTCGACAACCAGGGGCGCCGGCAGACGTCGTTCGCCGGTGTCGAGATCCTGCCCGTCGTCGAGCAGACCGATCACATCGAGATCGACGAGTCCGAGCTGCGGGTGGACGTCTACCGTTCGTCGGGCCCCGGCGGCCAGGGCGTCAACACCACCGACTCCGCGGTGCGTCTGACCCACCTGCCGACCGGCATCGTCGTGTCGTGCCAGAACGAGCGGTCGCAGATCCAGAACAAGGCGAGCGCGATGAACGTCCTCCAGGCCAAGCTCCTGGAGCGGCGCCGCCAGGAGGAACAGGCCAAGATGGACGCCCTCAAGGGCGACGGCGGCAACTCCTGGGGCAACCAGATGCGTTCGTACGTGCTGCACCCGTACCAGATGGTCAAGGACCTGCGGACGGACTTCGAGGTGGGTAACCCCGAGTCCGTTTTCAACGGCGAGATCGACGGTTTCCTCGAGGCCGGAATTCGCTGGCGCAAGCAGCAGGAGAAGTGACGAGAGGCCCGAAGGGGTCTTTGTCGACAAGGCAACTGCCGCCCTTGGTGCGGCAGTTGCCTTTTCTGTGGCGGTTGTCCGGGACTTACGTCACAGTCACATGTCTTCATGGCGGTCAAATGCAGTTGATAGGGACATTGCGGCCGCAACGACCTTGACGGTCCTTTGAAAACTGGGAAAGGTGACGGGTGGCATGCGTATCTCTGGGGCGCATGTGAACCGGGGGGTCGAGCGAAGCCACCCCCTGTGACGCCGTGGCCCCGGGCGCTGCTCCATCGACGATCAGCTACTGGGGGTAGCAAGCAGATGACCAAGAAGACGCGGATACGCGCGGCGCGGACAGCCGCCTGCGCCGTGATCGCCGCCGGTGCCTCGCTGACCGCCGCGGGCGCCGCCTCGGCCCTCGACATCAACGTCGGTGTCACGGTCGACGGCCCGAGCCCGACCCCGAGCGACACGGGCATCCCGACCGACCCCGGCACGCCGTCCTCCCCGGGTACGCCCTCGGGGCCCGCCACGCCGTCCTCCCCGGGCACGCCGTCCGACCCCGCCACACCGTCCTCCCCGGCTACGCCCTCGGATCCCGGTACGCCCTCGGACCCGGGCACGCCGTCGGACCCCGGCACTCCGTCCGACCCGAGCGAGAACCCGACCGAGGGGTCCGGCACGGGCGGCAACGACAGCAACCCCGACGGCGGCTCCAAGCCCGTCGAGCAGGGCAAGGGTTCCTCCGGTCTGACCGACACCGGCTCGGACACCTCCGCCCAGGGCAAGAGCGGCGAGCTCGCCGAGACCGGCGCCACCGAGACCACGTTCCTGCTGGTCGGCGCCGCCACGATGATCGCCGGCGGGTTCGGCTTCCGTCTGCTGCCGCGCCTCATGGGCGGCCGCGGCACCGCGGCCTGACGCGGACCGGTGTGAGACGCGCCACCTCGTGCGCGTGACCGTGCGAAAAGGGCCCGGAGCGGATGCTCCGGGCCCCTCCCGTACGCCCTGGGTGAGCGGTCGTACGCCCTGGGTGGTCTCTCGGGGGTCCTACACCGTCTGGTGGGCCAGCAGCGCCACCGCCGCGATGAGCACCGCCAGCAGCGCTATCAGGGCCATCGGGTTCAGCCCGGCGAAAGGGCTCTCCTGCTGCAGGCGCTCCCGGTTCGCGCGGCAGACCGGGCAGCGGCCCTCACTGACGGGCGCCGCGCAGTTCGCGCACACCAATCGGTCGTACGTCATGCGCTTGCCCTCCTTGCGCCGTCCTCCGCGTACATAACGCCGCGGGGAACGCAACCGTTCCCCCTCCACTGTGCCAGGTTCCGCGGAAATCGGCGCGGCTCGCTCCGTGCTGCCCCGTCCGGAGGGTTTCCGGCCCTTCAGATCCGTGACAAAACGTGCAAGCGTCGCGCAACCGCGGACGCCGACTGCGGACCCGCACCCGGTTCGCGTATGGTCACGCACACCTACCCCCGGCGACCCGTGGTGCATCCGTGATCCGATTCGACAATGTCTCCAAGGTCTACCCCAAGCAGACCCACCCCGCTCTCAGGGACGTCTCCCTGGAGGTCGAGCGCGGTGAGTTCGTGTTCCTCGTGGGGTCCTCCGGCTCCGGAAAGTCGACCTTCCTCCGGCTGATCCTCCGCGAGGAGCGGTGCAGCCACGGTCAGGTGCACGTCCTGGGCAAGGACCTCGCGCGCATCTCCAACTGGAAGGTGCCGCAGATGCGGCGCCAGCTGGGGACCGTCTTCCAGGACTTCCGGCTGCTGCCGAACAAGACGGTCGCCGAGAACGTGGCCTTCGCCCAGGAGGTCATCGGCAAGTCCCGCGGCGAGATCCGCAAGTCCGTGCCGCAGGTGCTCGACCTCGTCGGGCTCGGCGGCAAGGAGGACCGCAGACCCGGTGAGCTGTCCGGCGGCGAGCAGCAGCGCGTGGCCATCGCGAGAGCCTTCGTGAACCGGCCCAAGCTCCTCATCGCGGACGAGCCGACCGGCAACCTCGACCCGCAGACCTCCGTCGGCATCATGAAGCTGCTCGACCGCATCAACCGGACGGGCACGACTGTGGTGATGGCGACGCACGACCAGAACATCGTGGACCAGATGCGCAAGCGCGTCATCGAGCTGGAGAAGGGCCGTCTCGTCCGCGACCAGGCGCGCGGCGTCTACGGCTACCAGCACTGACGACGGTCCACGGAAAGGCTTAGCAGACGCCATGCGCGCCCAGTTCGTTCTGTCGGAGATCGGTGTCGGTCTCCGTCGCAATCTGACGATGACCTTCGCGGTCGTCGTCTCGGTCGCCCTCTCCCTCGCCCTGTTCGGCGGCTCGCTCCTGATGAGCGACCAGGTGAGCACCATGAAGGGCTACTGGTACGACAAGGTCAACGTCTCGGTGTTCCTCTGCAACAAGAGCGACGCGGAGTCCGACCCCCACTGCGCCAAGGGGGCCGTGACCGCCGAGCAGAAGAAGCAGATCGAGAGCGACCTCGGCAAGATGACCGTGGTCCAGAAGGTGACGCACGAGTCCGCGGACGAGGCGTACAAGCACTACAAGGAGCAGTTCGGCGACTCCCCGCTGGCCAGCTCCCTGACGCCGGACCAGATGCAGGAGTCGTACCGCATCAAGCTGAAGGACCCGGAGAAGTACCAGGTCATCGCGACCGCCTTCGACGGCCGTGACGGCGTGCAGTCCGTGCAGGACCAGAAGGGCATCCTGGACAACCTCTTCGGGCTCCTCAACGGCATGAACTGGGCCGCGCGCGCGGTGATGGCGATGATGCTCGTCGTCGCCCTGATGCTGATCGTCAACACGGTGCGCGTCTCGGCGTTCAGCCGGCGCCGGGAGACCGGGATCATGCGCCTGGTCGGCGCCTCCGGGTTCTACATCCAGGCGCCGTTCATCATGGAGGCCGCGGTCGCCGGACTGATCGGCGGCGGTGTCGCCTGCGGATTCCTGGTGGTCGCGCGGTACTTCATCATCGATCACGGTCTGGCGCTGTCCGAGAAGCTGAATCTGATCAACTTCATCGGCTGGGACGCCGTGCTCACCAAGCTGCCGCTCATCCTCGCGACGAGCCTGCTGATGCCCGCGCTGGCCGCGTTCTTCGCGTTGCGCAAGTACCTGAAGGTGTGACGCATGCCAATGGGGGCCGTACTGCCAACCGGCGGTACGGCCCTCCGCGTTGTCCTAGACTCACCGCCATGTCAGGTCGTGACCTGTTCTGCCAGCCCCGCCGCATCGGCCGCGGGGCCGCCCTGACATTGGTGTTCGCGAGCGTGCTCGTCGCCGGTGCGGCGACCGGGTCGTTCGGCGACCCCGACCGGAAATCCCCGCTCCCGTCGCCGCGTTCGACGCCGGCCGCCCACCACAAGGACGTCGCCGCGGCGGCGGCCGAGGCGATGGCCGACGGCAAGTCGCCCATGGAGGCGGCCGAGCGGGCCGTCAGCCGCAGCGGCGACCGCTGGGGCGCCGTCTACTCCCAGGGCGACTACGAGGAGTTCGAGGAGGCCCTCGACGGCCAGTACACCGGCGTCGGGCTGTGGGCCCGGCGCGAGCGTGACGGCCGGATCGAGGTGACCCGGGTGCAGAGCGCGTCGCCCGCGGCGGCCGCCGGCATCCGCGAGGGCGACCGGCTGCGCAGCGTCGACGGCGAGGACGTCGACGGCAGGCCCGTCACCGAGGTGGTCTCCTTACTGCGCGGGGACGCGGACGACGCGGCGGCCGGCACGGAGGTCCGCCTCGGGCTGGAGCGCGGCACGCGCGCGTGGAGCCAGACCCTGCGCCGGGCCAGGCTGTCCACGGACTCCGTGACCGTGCACAAGCTCCCCGGCGGCGTCACCCTGATCAAGGTCGCCGCCTTCACCAAGGGCGCGGGCGACGCCGTGCGGGCCGCCGTCGAGCGGACGCCCCGGCGCGCCGGGATCGTCCTCGACCTGCGCGGCAACTCCGGCGGACTGGTCAACGAGGCCGTCACCACAGCCTCCGCCTTCCTCGACGGCGGCCTCGTCGCCACGTACGACGTCAACGGCGACCAGCGCGCCCTGCACGCCGCGCCGGGCGGCGACACCACCAGGCCCCTGGTCGCGCTCGTCGACGGGGGCACGATGAGCGCGGCGGAACTGCTCACCGGCGCCCTCCAGGACCGGGGCCGCGCGGTCGTGGTGGGCACCAGGACCTTCGGCAAGGGCTCGGTCCAGATGCCGCGGGCCCTCCCCGGCGGCTCCGTCGCCGAGCTGACCGTCGGGCACTACCGCACCCCCTCCGGCCACGGCGTCGACGGGCGGGGCATCACGCCCGACCTGGAGGCCGACACGAGCGCCGTGCAACGCGCGGAGACCGTGCTCAGCGGTCTGGGGGACCCCTCGTAGCCGTCGGGCCCGTGCCGTCCGGGCCGCCGGTCCGGCGCCGCCGTAATCGGCTTTCCCCCGGACCCCTCCGTAGTGCGAAAATGGTCAGCACTATGAGCAAGGGAATGTACGTACCGAAGGAGTCCCAGCCCAAGCAGGGCGGAGGGGCCGCGAAGGCCAAGGACGGCAAGCGCAAGATCGTCGCGCAGAACAAGAAGGCGCGGCACGACTACGCGATCATCGACACCTACGAGGCCGGCCTGGTGCTCACCGGTACCGAGGTGAAGTCGCTGCGCCAGGGCCGCGCCTCGCTGACGGACGGCTTCGTCCAGATCGACGGGAACGAGGCGTGGCTGCACAACGCCCACATTCCCGAGTACAGCCAGGGCACGTGGACCAACCACACGGTGCGCCGCAAGCGCAAGCTGCTCCTGCACCGCGAGGAGATCGACAAGCTGGCGTCGAAGTCGGAGGAGACGGGTCACACGATCGTGCCCCTCGCCCTGTACTTCAAGGACGGCCGGGCCAAGGCCGAGATCGCGCTCGCCCGGGGCAAGAAGGAGTACGACAAGCGGCAGACCCTGCGTGAGAAGCAGGACCGCCGGGAGTCGGACCGCGCGATCGCCGCCGCGAAGCGGAGGCAGCGCGGCGAGTAGCCACGGGTAATACGGTGGCATCGACGTGCGTCGGTCACGTACGATGGGATCTGCACCCCACAGCGGGTGCGTGACCCTCTTCGGAGGGGCTTGAAAAAACAACATGGGGATGATCGGTTTCGACAGCGGCTGTCGAAGCAGGGGAAGCGTGTCGAGGAAGCGACAATGATCTCGTTAACCATATGTCGCAACCAATAATCGCCAATTCCAAGAGCGATTCCCAGTCCTTCGCCCTCGCTGCCTGATAAGCAGTGAGTGAAGGACCCTTAATGGGTGTCAGCCCGGGGATGTTCCCGACCCGGACCCTGGCATAATCTAGGGAACTAAACCATCGAGCCCGGTCACGGGGTTCGATGGGAAATCAAACAGTGACTGGGCCCGTCGGCGACTTGTTCGCGTGATCACCGGGGCCGAGAAAAGCGCAGCGAACTGCACACGGAGAAGCCCTGATTCTGCACCGGTGGACGCGGGTTCGATTCCCGCCATCTCCACGATCAGGAGGTCCCCGGACCTCCACATCCCATGTGGGCGAAGGCCCCGTCGCTTCCGAGCGGCGGGGCCTTCGTCATGCCGTACGACAGGTCGGCGCCGGGCCGGCTCGGCCGTACGGGCCGCGGTGGCCCGGGACTTACGAGGACGCAGGCGACGCCCCCGCCCACGGGACCGGACCGGCCCCGCTCGGAGGGCGGCCCGCCCGGACGTGACCCATGGCGGGCCGTCCACGCGGGCGCCCCTCACCCGGCGGGCGCGAGGAAGTCGTGGACGGGAGGGGACACGCGCCCGGGTGCGGGCCTTACCTTGTCCCGGCACCGGTACGAGTCCGTGGCCCGGTGCTGTTCCCGCTGCCCCGACGACCCACTCCGTGAAGGACCCGCCCGCCCATGTTCCTGCTCCGTCTCCTCCCGCCGCTGCCCCGCGAGATATCCCTCGCCCTCGTCGGACTCGTCTTCGGGCTGTTCCTGACGGTGCACGGCGCCCGGCAGGCCTACGCCGAGGCGACCGGCGTCCCCGGCATGGTCACCGTCACCGACTGCGCGCCCGCGACCGGCGGACCGGGCGACCTGTGGCAGGACGGCTGGGCCTGCGAGGGCTCGTTCGCCGCCACCGACCGCACCGTCGACGTCAGCGACGTCACCGTCGACGGCATCGTCGACACCCGCCCGGCCGACCGGACCCTGCCGGCCCTCGTCGACGGCCCCGGCGACCACACCGCCACCCGTGACGGGTCCGGCAGTTGGAAGGTCCCGACGCTCACCGGCGTCGTCGTCCTCGGCTTCACCGCCTGGCGGATCCGCACCGTCCGCGACCTGCTGCGCGGCCGCCGGGCCGCACCGGCCGCGGAGCCGGCGCTCTGACCGGAAGGCGGAGGCGAGGACCGCGACGGGACGACGGGAGCCGTACCGCTCCCGTGTACCGGGCCGCCGCGTCCCCCGTACCCGGCCGTCGTGGCGCCCGCCTGTACGGAGCTCGCCGGCCCGGTGCCGCGGGAAGCGCCGGAGATCGCGCGGGAGCCGGGGGACGCTCACCGCTGAGGGCGTACGAGACGGTGCCGGGGGAGACGCCGGCGTGCCATGCCACGCCGGTGATCTTCACCATCACCCGGTCACCGGACCCGGCTTGGACCCCCGGTCCGTGCCCGGCACCGGCCGCGGAGCGGAGGCCGGCACCGGATCCGGTGTCGGCTCCCGTCCGGGTTCCAGGTCCAGGGTGAGGAAGTCCGTCCCCGCCTCCGCCCGTGCCTCGCGCCCGCCGGACGCAAGCCCCCACGGAGCGGCGGGGTCGCTCGACGAGGCCCGCAGGGTGTTCCCCGCACGGACGACGGTGAACGTCACCCCGCCCACCCGCACCGTCACCCGCGCGCCGGGTTCCAGACCGTACGCGTGCAGGGTGACCCCGTCAGCGTGGACGTAGTCGGGCCGGTCGTCCACCGCGCCCACCGGGATCACCGCACCCGGCCGTACCAGCAGCGGCACGCTCAGGAAGTCGTGGCGCTCGCGCACCCAGCGCGGACCGGTCACCGTCCGTCCCGAGAGGAGGTGGGTCCAGGTGCCGTCCGGCACGTAGTACGAGACGTCCCCCTCGTCGCTGAAGACGGGCGCGACCAGCAGGTCGGAGCCGAGCATGTACTGCCGCTCCAGGTGCGCGCACGCCGGGTCGTCCGGGAACTCCAGCACCATCGCCCGCATCATCGGCACTCCCTCGGCGTGCGCGGTGCGGGCGGCCTCGTACAGATAGGGCATGAGGCCGAGCTTCAGCCGGGTGAACAGCCGCAGCACGTCCACGGCCTCCTCGTCGAACAGCCACGGCACCCGGTACGAGGAGGAGCCGTGCAGCCGGCTGTGGGAGGAGAGCAGACCGAAGGCGATCCACCGTTTGAAGAGGGCCGCCGGCGGTGTCCCCTCGAAGCCGCCGATGTCGTGGCTCCAGAACCCGAAGCCCGACATGCCGAGGCTCAGGCCGCCGCGCAGCGACTCGGCCATCGACGCGTACGTCGCCTCGCAGTCGCCGCCCCAGTGCACCGGGAACTGCTGGCTGCCGGCCGTCGCGGAGCGGGCGAAGACGACCGCCTCCGCCTCGCCCCGGTGCTTGCGCAGCACCTCGAAGACGGTGCGGTTGTAGAGGTAGGTGTAGTAGTTGTGCATGCGCTCCGGGTCGGCTCCGTCGGCGTACGCCACGTCGACCGGGACCCGCTCGCCGAAGTCGGTCTTGAAGCAGTCGACGCCCTGGTCGAGCAGCGCCTCCAGTTTGGCGGCGTACCAGTCGCGGGCGGCGGGACTGGTGAAGTCGACCAGCGCCATGCCCGGCTGCCACAGGTCCCACTGCCACACACTGCCGTCGGGCCTCCTGAGCAGATGGCCGAGGGCCTTGCCCTCCGCGAAGAGCGGGGAGCGCTGCGCGATGTACGGGTTGATCCACACGCAGATGTGCAGGCCCTTGTCCTTCAGCCGGGTCAGCATGGCCGCCGGGTCGGGGAACACCCGCGGATCCCACTCGAAGTCGCACCAGTTGAACTCGCGCATCCAGAAGCAGTCGAAGTGGAAGACGGAGAGCGGGAGTTCGCGCTCCCGCATGCCGTCGATGAAGGAGGTGACGGTGGCCTCGTCGTAGGAGGTGGTGAAGGACGTCGACAGCCACAGGCCGAAGGACCAGGCGGGCGGGAGAGCCGGGCGGCCGGTGAGCCGCGTGTAGGTGCGGAGGATGTCCTTCGGGGTCGGCCCGTAGATCACGTAGTACGTCAGCTGCTGGGTCTCGGCGCTGAACTGGACCCGCGACACCGCCTCCGAGCCGACCTCGAAGGAGACCCGGCCGGGGTGGTCGACGAAGACGCCGTATCCCGCGTCCGTCAGGTAGAACGGCACGTTCTTGTAGGCCTGTTCGGTGGCGGTGCCGCCGTCGGCGTTCCACATGTCCACGACCTGGCCGTTCTTGACGAGCGGGCCGAAGCGCTCGCCGAGGCCGTACACCTGGGTGCCGACCCCCAGGTCGAGCTGCTCACGCAGATAGTGGGCGCCGGACGCGTCCCGCATGATGCCCATGCCCTTGGGCCCGCTGGTCGTCAGGACGCGGCCGTCGGCGAGGAAGTCGACGTGCCACGGGGTGGTGCGGGACACCCGGACGGACAGGGCGCCCGAGGTGAGCGTCGCGTGCTCGTCGTCGTGTTCCACGACGGGGGAGGACGCGCCGCGGTGGAGTTCGAAGCGGGGGCCGCGCGGTTCCTCGCCCTGGAAGTGCGTGAACGTCACGCCGATGACGTCCGGCATCGGCGCGTGCGCACTGATCGTCACGACCGGTCCCTTCAGCAGGTCGCCGCGGTGACGGATGGGCTGGGTCGGCGCGTGGATCTCCAGGGTCCCGTCGGACACGCTCACATCGAGGACCTCGACCGGATGGGCCGCGGTGACGCCTTCGCGCAGCAGCCAGTAGCCGTCGGTGAACTTCACGCCCACACCCCTTACTTGACCGCGCCCACGGCGATGCCGCGGGTCAGCGTCCGCTGGAAGACGAGGAAGAAGACGATCGCGGGGAGCACGCCGAGGAGGGCCGCCGCGTTGGTCATGGTCGCGTCCATCAGGCGCTGGCCCTGGAGCACGCCGAGCGCCACCGACACCGTCTGGTTGTCGTTGGAGATCAGCATGACCAGCGGCAGCAGGAACTCGTTCCAGGTCCAGATGAAGAAGAAGACCAGGAGGACGCCGATGGTGGGGCGGCTGACCGGGACCACGATCCGCCACAGCACCTGCCACTTGTTCGCCCCGTCGATCCGGGCGGCCTCGATGATCTCGCGCGGGAACTGCCCGAGGACGGAGGAGAGGAGATAGGTGCCGAAGGCCGCCTGGACGACGGTGAACACGATGATGACGCTGAGCCGGGTGTCGTACAGCCCCGTCTGCTTGCTCAGGTAGTAGACCGGGTAGACCAGCGCCTCCTGCGGCAGCATGTTCGCCAGCACGAAGAAGGCGAGGATCCAGGCGCGGCCCCTGACGCGGCCGATGCCGATCGCGTACGCGTTCAGGACGGACAGCACGGCGGCGCCGATCGCCACCGAGCCGGAGATCAGGACCGAGTTGGCCAGCTTCTGGCCGTAGTCGACGCGTTGCCAGAAGTCCTTGAGGCCGTCGAGATAGAGGCCGTGGGGCAGGCTGAGGGGGCCGTTCGACGAGTACTCGGCGGGGGACTTGACCGCGTTGACCGCGACGATGCCGAACGGCAGCACCATGAAGAGGGCCGCGACGACCAGGGCCGCGAGGACGGGATAACGGCGTACGGCGGTCATGCGCGGAGTCCTTCCTCGGCGTCCTCGGCGCGGGTCTGGAGCTTCAGGCCGAGCAGGGCGAGGACGAGGATGAGCAGGGTCAGCACGGTGGAGATCGCGGCGCCGTAGCCGACCTGGGTCTTCTCGAAGAAGGTGGCGAAGGAGAAGTAGGACGGTACGTCGGTCGCCCCGCCGGGGCCGCCCTTCGTGAGGACGTACACCGCGCCGAACACCTTCAGCGCGGCGATCGTGCACCAGAGCAGCACGACGTAGATCTCTGGGCGGATCTGCGGCAGCGTGATGTGCAGGAAGCGGCGCCACCAGCCCGCCCCGTCCAGCTCCGCCGCCTCGTACAGCTGCGGGTCGACGCGTTGCAGGCCCGCCATGAAGACGACCAGCGGGAAGCCGATCTGGACCCAGACCATCACGCCCATGACGCTGTAGAGGGCGAGGTCGGGGTCGCCGAGCCAGTCCCGCTGGAGCGAGCCGAGGCCCACCGCCTTCAGGAGCGCGTTCAGGGAGCCGTTGTCGGGTGCGAGGACCCAGCTCCAGACGATGCCGGCGACGGCGATGGGCAGGACCTGGGGGAGGTAGAAGCAGGCGCGCAGGACGGCGGCGGTCCGGGTGCCGAAGTGCTTGCCGACGAAGTCGAAGAGGGCGGCCGCCAGGACGAGCCCGAGGACCGTCGGTACGGCGGCCATCGCCACGACCATGAACAGGCTGTGCCGGAAGGACGCCCAGAACTCGGAGTCGTCCAGCAGTTCGCGGTAGTTGGCGAGCCCCGACCACTTCGGGGAGCCGACGCCCTGCCAGTCGGTGAAGCTCACACCGGTGTTCATCAGGAACGGCACGACGATCACCGCGAGGAAGGCGAGGACGCCGGGGAGCAGGAAGAGGGCGTAGGAGGAGTGGGGGCGGCGCGGGCGGGCCGTGCGGCCGTGGGGCCGCCGGACCACCTCGCCGCCCCGTTCGACGGTGGCCGTCATGTCTTCGGCGCGCCCTTGTCGTAGGCCGTCTGCAGCGCGCTCAGGTAGGCGTCCGGCTTCTCGCTCCCCGTGATCAGCTTCTGGGTCTCGGAGACGAGGACGTCGTAGAAGCCGGCCACCGGCCAGTCCGGGTAGAAGGCCAGACCGTCCCTGCCGGAGAGCGTGTTGAAGTCGGCGATCAGGGTCTTGGCCTTCGGGTCGGTGATGGCGGCGGGGTCGGCGCCGACCGGTACCCCGCCCTTGTTGCCGAGGAGGTTCTGGATCTTCGGCGACATGGTGATGTCGATGAAGTCGTAGGCGAGGTCCTTGTTCCTGGCGCCCTTGGGGACGACCCAGAGGTTGCCGCCGGAGCCGAGGGTGAGGTTGCTGCCCGGCCAGAGGAAGGTGCCCCAGTCGAACTTGTTCTCCGCCTGGAAACGCCCGTACCACCAGCTGCCGCTGAAGAGGATCGGGCTCTTGCCCTGGATGAAGGAGACGCCCCCGTCCTCGGCCTTGAGCGAGGTGGACTTCTTGCTGATGTAGCCCTTCTTCACCCAGTCGGCGAAGGTCGTGGCGGCGTACGTCCAGGCGGCGTCGTGGAAGTCCGTCTTCCCCTTGTACAGCTCGTACTTGTCGACCCAGGAGCGGTCGGCCTTGGAGAGGGCGAGCTGGTACAGGTACTGCTGGGCCATGTACTCGGCGCCCGCGTTGGCCAGCGGGGTGATGCCCTTCGACACGAACGTGTCCATGGCGGCGGTGAGCTGGTCGAGGGTGGTGGGCTCCGCGATCCCGTACTTCTCGAAGAGGTCCTTGTTGTAGAACACCATCGTGTACTCGGCGTAGTTGGGCACGCCGTACCACTTGCCGGAGCCCATGACGCCGTTCGCGTCGTACTGGCTGGTGGTGCGCACCCCCGCGCTGATCTTCTTGTCCCAGCCGCGCTTGGTCGCCTCGGCCGTCAGATCGGTGAGGAGTCCCTGCTTGGAGAGCAGTCCGGCCGTCGCGTTGCCCTTGTTGTACTCCATGAGGTCGGGCGCGTCGTTCGAGTTCAGGACCATCGGCGCGGTCTTCTGGATCTGTTCGAAGCCCTTCTCCTCGAACTTCACCTTGACGCCCGGGTGGGTCCTCTCGAACTCCTTGATGGCCTCGTTCCAGGCCACGCCCATCGCGCTGTCGGGCCCTTCGTAGTGCCACAGTCTCAGCGTTCCGCCGCCTTCGGAACCGCTGTCCGAGCTGCCGCAGGAAGCCAGCAGCAGGGCGCCCGCCAGGGTCGCCGCCGCCGTCGCCACCACACGCCTTCGTGTCGTCGACATCCATTGCCTCCGGGGAGTCGGATGGGATCGGAGCCGTCACGCGACGGCCGTCGAATCGTTTCGACGTTTTTCGTCGAAGCGCTTCGACGGGGGAAGGTATGTGGGGGCTCTGGGCACGTCAATGGGGTGCGTAGGAATTGCCGCACGGGTTCGACCCGCCGGACGGAACACTCCCTGGAAAGGCCGTCAAATCCGCTGCAAACGACCCGATATCAGCAGGGAGAGGAGCAGCGCGGTCGCCGCGGCCGTGATCGGTACGGCATACCCGGCCGTGGAGGAGAAGCGCTCCACCACCCAGCCCCCGAGCGCCGAACCGCAGGCGATCCCGCCGAGCAGGCCCGTCACCGCGAGCGTCATCCCCTCGTTCAGGCGGCCCTCGGGCGTGCGCCGCTGGACGAGAGCCATACCGGTGACCATGGTCGGCGCGGTGGCGGTCCCGGCGAGGAGCAGCGCGCCCGCCAGTACCGCGAGCGAGCCGGTGAGCGAGGCCGCGAGCAGCGGCAGCGACATGGTGAGCGTCATGGCGGCGAGGCCGAGCCGGTGGCGCCGTTCGGCGGGACCGGCCGGTTTCAGGGTCCCGTACAGCAGCCCCGCCGCGCAGGACCCGGCGGCCTGCAGGGCGAGCACCGCGCCCGCGGCCCCCCGGTGCCCGTGCGCGTCCGCGAACGCGATGGTGACCACCTCCATCGAACCGAACACCGCTCCGGTGGCGAGGAATCCGAGCAGGAGCGGGGGCATCCCGGGAGCCAGGACGGGGGAGGCGGAGCGCGGGTGGCGCTGGGGCGGGGGCTCCGTGGAGCGCTGGGCCGCGAAGACCAGGACGCCGGTCATCAGCAGGACGCCGGCCACCAGTGTCCCCGCCTCGGGGAAGAGCGCCGTGCACAGGAACGCCGCGCACACCGGACCGAGCATGAAACACAGTTCGTCCGCGGCCTGTTCGAAGGAGTTCGCGGTGTGCACGGCGTCGGGGTCGTCGCGGAAGAGGTGGGCCCAGCGGGCGCGTGACATGCCACCCGTGTTGGGTGTGGTGGCGGTGGCGGCGTACGCCGCGAACAGGGTCCAGTCGGGCGCCCCGAGGCGAACGCACAGCAGCAGCGACAGACTTCCGAGCAGGGCGATGGCCGTGGCGGGCACGGCGATCCGGGCCTGGCCGTGGCGGTCGACGAGACGCGCGGTCCAGGGGGCGACCAGCGCGGTCGCGGCGAGTCCCGTCGCCGTCACGGCACCGGCGAGCGCATAGGAGCCGCGCGATCCGGCGATCATGATGACCGCGCTGACACTGAACATGCCGCTGGGCAGCCGCGCGAGCAGGTTCCCGAGGGTGAAGGCGCGGGCTCCGGGGACGGCGAAGAGGCGGTGATAGGGGGTCAGGGGCGTACGGGCGGGCCGGGTGGTGTGGGCGGTGCAGTTGGTGTCGTTGGTGCGGGCCGGGTGAGCGGTGCCGTCGGTGCGGGTGGTCCGCGAGGGGTGCGGGCAGAGGTCCGGGCCGGAGGGTGCGGGGGTCTCGAGGGTGACGGCGGGCGGTGGCGTGCGGACCTGTTCGGAGGGCTGTCTCGGCATGGGCCCACCGTCGCCGGGGGCGGGGTGATCGGTCCAACACCTGTTCGGCGGCGATTGACGCATCCGCGTTGTAAATTCGCGCGATGCCTGCTCGACAGCCCTCCACCGACGCGCACGCCGGCCCTCCGGCCCCTCGTCCCGCACCGCGCGCCGCTCCCCGCTGCCTGGCGCCGCCCGACCCCCGGCTGCTGCGGTCCTTCCTCGCCGTCGCCGAGGAGTCGCACTTCACGCGGGCCGCGGCCCGGCTGTACGTCGCCCAGCAGGCGCTGAGCCGGGACGTGCGGCGGCTGGAGCGGGAGCTCGGGGCGGAGCTGTTCGTGCGGACGACCCGGCGGGTGACGCTGACGGCCGACGGCGAACGGCTGCTGCCCCACGCCCGGCGGGTGCTGGAGGCGAACGAGGCCCTGCTGTCCGCCTTCGCGGGCGACTGCTCCGACCGGCCGCTGCTGGTCGACGTCAACTCGCCCGGACTCACCTGCGGACGGGTCCTCGACCGGGCCCGGGAGCTCGTCCCGGACTGCGAGTTGACGGCCCGTTTCGAGAGCGGGCTCACCGGCGCGGCGGAGGAGATCCTCGCCGGGCGCCTGGACGTGTCGTTCGGACGGTTCGCGGGTCTCGCCCCCGCGGTGCGGGCGGGGCTCGCGCAACAGCCCGTGCGGTACGAGCCGATGGCCGTCGTGCTCCCCGAGGACCACCCGCTCGCCGCCCTGGACGCCGTGCCGCTGGGTGCGCTGGCGGGCGAGACGGTGTACGCCGGAGCGGGAAATCCCCGGACGCTGGAGTGGACCGACCTGGCGCGTCATCTTTTCGAGGGACGCGGGATCGTGCCGGCGCCCCCCGCGCCCGTGGCTCTCGGGGCCGAGGAGTTCCGGCGGATCATGGCGAAGAAACGGAACCCGGTGCTGGCCGTCGTGGACTTTCCGACGATGGCCGAAACCGTACGCAGGCCCTTGATCGACCCCGTTCCCCTGTCGCCGGTCTCGCTGGTCTGGCGCAAGGGGCTGGAGCATCCGGGCGTCGACGCCCTGCGACGGGCCGCGGCCGAACTCGCGGCGGAGGAGGGCTGGTTGAGACGCCCGCTGGAGGGTTGGATTCCAGCCATCGATGCCCGCGTCATGGCGAGCCAGGATTGACGCATAAGCACACCGGTCCTCCTCGTGCGCTACATTCACCTTCCGGGTTCAGTGTGGTAAAGGGGGCGCTCGGGATGGGTGGGGGCCTGTTCCGGACGGCGTGCTTGTAACACCCGGCGTCGTGCGCGTCCCCGAGATCCGTCCCTGGGGGGATGCACGTGCACGTGGAGAAGTGGCCAAAAGAAGCCCAACCCGATCACCGGAATGGTCATCGAGCGAAGGGAATCGGTCTCGATCCGTCGGAACGGCGATCAGTCGGCGACGCGATGCCCGAGGGCCCCGAAGAGCCCTTCGTCTGGCCCGAAGCGGCCCAGGCGACGTCGACCTGGCCGCAGGCCGGAATCGACTCCGCGGGCACGGGTGACGCGGAAGCGGAATCCGATACGGAGATCGAACACGAGGCCGAAACGGCTCGTGCGGCTGCGGTGGAGCAGGGCGCGACGACGCCGTCCCGAACCGGGACGGAACCGCGAACCGGGACGGAACCGCGAACCGGGACGGAACCCCGAATCGGGGCGGACCGCCGCACGGGCGCGGACCGGAGAGCCGGCGCGGACCGCGGATCTCGCACGCGGCGGCCGAGTTGGGCGGAACGTGAGGAGCCGGCGGACCGTGAGAGGCCCCCGGCGAGCGGGACGCCCACGGAGCCTCAGACGTCCGCGGGCCGTGACAGGCTCGCGGACCGTGACAGGTCCGCGGAGAGCGCGGCGTTCGGGGCCCGCGGGATGCGGGCGACGCGTGCGCTGCCGGGGGACGGCCTGATGCCGACGGACCCCGGGGTGCCCACCGGGCGCCCGACACCGCCGGACGGCCCGACACCGCCGGACGGCTCGATACCGGCGGGCGGTGAGCCCCGGGCGGGCAGCCCGGCGCCGGGGGACCCCGCGGCGTCGACGGACCGCCCGGCGCGCGCGGACGGGCCGGGTCGGGTGCACCGTGCGGTCTCCGAGGACGGTGTGCCGGCACCGGACCGGGAGGCGCTCACCGCCGATCGCGGGGCGCCGGCTGAACGCGGGACGCCGGCAGAGCACGGGGCGCGGGCGGCCCGCGTACCGGCGGACCACCCGATGCCGGTGACCCGTGTGATGCCGGTGGACATCCCGGTGACGGGGGACCGGCCGGCCACCACGGCCCCCTCGACGTCGGCGGACGCTCACGGGCCGGGTGCCGGCTCGGCCGTGTCGGACCGCGCCGGGCCGGTGAACAGCTGGGCCGTGTCCGGCCGTTCCGGATCGGGGAACGGTCCGGTCACGTCGGGCGGCGCCGGGTCGGTGGACAGCCCGGCCGCCCCGGACCACCCCTGGCCGGCTGACCCGCCCGCTTCGGACCGTCCCGAGCCGGTGGAAGGCCCGGCCGGTCCGGGCGGGGAGGTGTCCGGGAGGAGCCCGGTGGCTCCGGGATCTCCCGGCGGGGCCGGAGGGCGGGCGGGAAGCGGCTGGCCCGAGGTACCGGGGGGTCGCGTCACGGCCGCTCGACGGGCCGGCACGGACCGTGCCGCCGACGCGAGCCGACGCCTTGCCGTAGACGCGGGGCACGGCCGTCCCGCCGGAGACGCGCCGGACGACGGCCCCCGTACCGCCGTCGGCCCCGCCGGTTCCGTTCCCTGGGAGCGGCCCGGGGTGCCGGACCACACCCACGATCCCCACGAGGTGACCGTCCAGCTCGACGGCACCGGACGGCGGCTGGAGGGCGGGACCGCCGGCCGCACCGGGGACGCCCCGGGCGCGTCCGGCGGCCCGGTCGGCGCGGACGGTTCCGACGCCCCGGTCTTCGTCGACGCGTCGGGACGCCGCAGCCGCAGATTCCGCCGCCTCGGCATCCTGGTCGGCGTCGCCTGCGCCGTGTACGCCGTGGTCATCGTCGCCACCCTGCTGTCGGGCAACTCCGAGGCGCCCTGGCTGCCGGTGCCCGGCCAGGAGGACGACCCGCCGGCGGGCCAGGTCCACACCTCACCGCTGCCCACCGACTCGGTGAAACCCTCCGGCGCGAGCGGCGGCGCGCCCGTCGCGAGCACGGCGGCCGGCGGCGGCACCGGGCCCACCTCGGACGTGGCGCCGACGCGCGCCGCCTCGGGCCGCGCCACTCCGTCGGGCACGCCCGCCCGCTCCGAACCCCCGGCGTCCCCGAGCGGCAAGCCGGAGCCGAGCGCCGGCGGCACCGAGGACCCGGTGGTCCCCCCGTCCCCGCCGGCGTCCAGCCCTCCCGCGCCCACCCTCTCGACGGGCCCCTCCACGAGCCCCTCGGAGAGTCCGGTCGGCGCCGGCGGAACCGTCGCGGACGGCCCCGCCGCGCCGCACCCCTTCGCCTCGGCGCCCGGCACGGCCGGCACCCCGCTCCCGGAGAACCTCCTCTGATGGCCTCCCGTACCAGCGCACCCGGGTCCGCTCCCGGTGCGCGGCGCCCGGTCCCCGACGCCCGGCGCCGACGGCTGCCGATGCGCTTCCTGCTCCCCTCGCTGCTCCTGGTCACCCTGCTCGCGATGCTGATGCTGCGCGGCTACGTCCACAGCGAGATACTCGCCGACCACCGGATCAGGCCCGAGGCCGCGACCGACAAGGTGCCCGAGAAGATCCTCGACGGCGGCCCGGTCATCGACACCCGCAACGGCCGCACGACCAGTCTCGGCGTCCCCGACCACCGGATCGTCCTCACCTTCGACGACGGGCCGGACCCGAAGTGGACGCCCAAGGTCCTCGACGTCCTCAAGAAGCACCACGCGCACGGCGTCTTCTTCGTCACCGGCACCATGGCCTCGCGCTATCCGGAACTGGTGCGGCGCATGGTCGAGGAGGGGAACGAGGTGGGCCTGCACACCTTCAACCACCCCGACCTCTCCTACCAGTCGAAGGAACGCATCGACTGGGAGCTGTCCCAGAGCCAGCTGGTACTGGAGGGCGCGGCGGGCATCCGGACCTCCCTCTTCCGCCCCCCGTACTCCTCCTTCGCCGACGCCATGGACAACCGGTCCTGGCCGGTGACGAAGTACATCGGGTCCCGCGGTTACATCACCGTCGTCAACAACACCGACAGCGAGGACTGGAAGAAGCCCGGCGTCGACGAGATCATCCGCCGCGCCACCCCCAGGGGCGGCAAGGGCGCGATCGTCCTCATGCACGACTCGGGCGGTGACCGGCACCAGACGGTGGCGGCGCTCGACAGGTTCCTGCCCGAACTGCAGCGGCGGGGCTACGAGTTCCAGAACCTCACGCAGGCGCTCGACGCCCCCAGCGCGCACACCCCGGTCACCGGCCTCGACCTGTGGAAGGGCAGGGCCTGGATCCATCTGGTGGGGGCCTCCGACGACGTCGCCGACGTCCTGGTCGCCGGTATCGCCGTCATCGGGGTCCTGGTCTTCACCCGCTTCGGGATGATGCTCGTGCTCTCCGCCGCACACGCGCGCCGGGTGCGCCGCGACGGCTTCCGCTGGGGTCCGGTCCCGGTCACCGAACCGGTGTCGGTGCTCGTGCCGGCGTACAACGAGGCCAAGTGCATCGAGAACACGGTCCGTTCCCTCATGGCGAGCGAGCACCCCGTCGAGGTCGTGGTCGTCGACGACGGTTCGAGCGACGGCACGGCGCGGATCGTCGAGGACCTGCGGCTGCCGAACGTCCGCGTCGTGCGCCAGCTCAACGCGGGCAAACCCGCGGCCCTCAACCGGGGCGTGGCCAACGCCCGCCACGACATCGTCGTGATGATGGACGGCGACACCGTCTTCGAACCGGCCACCGTCGGTGAACTGGTGCAGCCCTTCGCCGACCCGGGCGTCGGCGCGGTCGCCGGCAACGCGAAGGTCGGCAACCGCGACAGCCTCATCGGGGCCTGGCAGCACATCGAGTACGTGATGGGCTTCAACCTCGACCGCAGGATGTACGACATCCTGCGCTGCATGCCGACCATCCCCGGAGCGGTCGGCGCCTTCCGCCGGTCCGCCCTGGAGCGGGTCGGCGGCATGAGCGACGACACGCTCGCCGAGGACACCGACATCACGATGGCCCTGCACCGCGACGGCTGGCGGGTGGTGTACGCGGAGAAGGCGCGCGCCTGGACCGAGGCCCCGGAGTCCGTGCAGCAGCTCTGGTCCCAGCGCTACCGCTGGTCGTACGGCACGATGCAGGCGATCTGGAAGCACCGCAGAGCCGTCGTGGAGAAGGGCCCCTCGGGCCGCTTCGGACGGGTGGGCCTGCCCCTGGTCGCACTGTTCATGGTGCTGGCCCCGCTGCTCGCCCCGCTGATCGATGTCTTCCTGCTCTACGGCGTGGTGTTCGGGCCGACGCAGAGGACGCTCGTCGCCTGGCTCGGTGTCCTCGGCGTCCAGGCGGTCTGCGCGGCGTACGCCTTCCGGCTCGACCGCGAGCGCATGACCCACCTCGTGTCGCTCCCGCTCCAGCAGATCCTCTACCGGCAGTTGATGTACATGGTCCTGATCCAGTCCTGGATCACCGCTCTCACCGGAGGCCGGCTGCGCTGGCAGAAACTCCGGCGGACGGGCGTGGTGGAGGCGCCGGGGGCGATCCCGAGGCAGCGCAACGCGCAGAGCGAGAACGAGAAGGACCGGAGGCCGGTCGGATGACGACGCACGAGTACACGGCGGGGGCGACCCCACCGCCGGGTGCCGCCCATGTCGGCACCGGACGGGAGCCGTCGGGACGGGAGCCGTCGGGGGAGCCGTCGGGACCGGAGCCGTCCGGGCCGGTGGAGCCGTACGGACCCGAGCCGTCCGGACGGGCGGGCGCGTCGGCGTCGCCGGAGGTGCCGGCGCCCGCCGCGGTGTCCGCACCGGCGGAGGCGGCCGGGGCCGGTAAGCCGGGCCGTGACCGCTACCTCGACCTGCTGCGCTCGATCGCCCTGGTGCGGGTGATCGTCTACCACCTCTTCGGGTGGGCGTGGCTGTCGGTGCTGTTCCCCTCCATGGGTGTGATGTTCGCGCTGGCGGGCTCGCTGATGGCCCGGTCGCTGAGCCGGCCGGCGCGGAGCGTGATCCGCGGACGCGTGCGCCGTCTGCTGCCCCCGCTCTGGGCCTTCGGCGCGGTCGTGCTGGTCCTGATGTTCTCGGGCGGCTGGAACCCCGCGCGCGACCCGGACACCGGCGGCGGGGTGTGGGGCGTCGCCGACGTCCTCAACTACCTCCTCCCGGTCGGCGCCCCGCCCTATCCCGCACACCTCGGCTCCGACTCCGGGCTGCTGGACGCGACCTGGGCGGAACAGGCCGCGGGCCCGCTCTGGTACCTGCGTGCCTACCTGTGGTTCGTCGTCGCGTCCCCGCTTCTGCTGTGGGCGTTCCGCCGCGTCCCGTGGGCGACCCTGCTCGCCCCGCTCGCGCTGACGGCGGTGGTCGGCACCGGGCTGGTCACGCTTCCCGGCGAGACGGGCAACGCGGTCACCGACTTCGCGGTCTACGGCGGCTGCTGGGTCCTCGGGTTCGCCCACCACGAGGGGATGCTCACCAAGGTCCCCCGCTATCTCGCGATCTCGGGCTCGACGGCGGTGATGGCCTTCGCCCTCTGGTGGGCCTCGGGCCATCTGGGACCCGAGGGCTGGGACCTGAACGACATCCCGCTGGCCGACGCGCTGTGGTCCTTCGGCTTCGTGGTGATCCTGCTCCAGTACAGCCCGTCCTGGAGGGAACTGCCGGGCCGCCTGGCCAGGTGGGACAAGGCGGTGACGCTGTCCAACAACCGCGCGGTCACCATCTATCTGTGGCACAACGTGCTGATCATGGCCACGTTCCCGATCGTCGACCGGATGTACGACCTGCCGTTCATGGACGGCGACGGTGCGACGGCCGCGCTGGACGCGACGTACACGCTCTGGACGTTCGTCCTGGTGTGGCCGCTGACGGCGCTGGCCGTGCTGGCCTTCGGCTGGATCGAGGACCTCGCGGCGAAGCGCGCCCCACGGCTGTGGCCGGACGGACCGGCGCGCGGCACCTCGCGGGGCGGCCACCGGAGCCCGTCCCGCGCGCCCTCACGGAGCGGCCACCGCGCGTAGGGCCGGGCGTGGGCTGCCCGTACGCCGGGAAGGGGCACCTCACCGTCGCCCCCGCGCCGAGGTGAGAGCAACGTTCCGCTCCGGTCACCCGCGGCCACAGCCCGGAAACGCGTCCTTCCTACCTTCGGGACCGAGCAGGTCGTCGGCCGACGCCTGGGCACCGCACCGGAGAACCGTGGAGGCGTCATGACAGTCCCGAGCGCAGCCCCCGCCCGGAACAGGGGAGGCCGCTGGATCGAGGAGTGGGACCCAGAGGACGAGACCTTCTGGAGGGAGAAGGGAGCGCGGATCGCCCGGCGCAACCTGCTCCTGTCCGTGCTCTGCGAACACATCGGCTTCTCGGTGTGGACCCTGTGGTCGGTCATGGTGCTCTTCATGGGACCCGAGTACGGGCTCACCCCCGCCGACAAGTTCCTGCTCACCTCGGTGGTGACGCTGGTCGGGGCCGTGGTGCGGGTGCCGTACACCTACGCGGTGGCGGTCTTCGGCGGCAGGAACTGGACGATCGTCTCCGCGTGCCTGCTGCTCGTACCGACCGTCGCCGCGTTCGTGGTGATGGAGCCGGGCACCTCCTTCACGACCTTCCTGCTGGTCGGTCTGCTCGCCGGTGTCGGCGGCGGCAACTTCGCCTCCAGCATGACCAACATCAACGCGTTCTTCCCGCTGCGCCGCAAGGGCTGGGCGCTCGGTCTCAACGCGGGCGGCGGCAACCTCGGCGTGCCCGTCATCCAACTCGTGGCGCTCGCGATCATCGGCGCGCACGGCGGGCCCCGCGTGCTGCTCGGCGTCTACATCCCGCTCGTCCTCGTCGCCGCCGCGCTCGCCGCCGTCCACATGGACAACATCGCGTCCGTGCGCAACGACACCGGGGCCGCCCGGGACGCCGTGAAGGACGCCCACACCTGGATCATGGCCTTCCTCTACACCGGCACCTTCGGGTCGTTCATCGGCTACGGGTTCGCCTTCGGGCAGGTGCTCCAGAGCGAGTTCGGGCGTACGCCCCTGCAGGCGGCCTGCGTCACCTTCGTCGGGCCGCTGCTCGGTTCGCTGATCCGCCCGGTCGGCGGGCGGCTCGCCGACCGGTACGGCGGGGCGCGGATCACGCTGTGGAACTTCGTCGCCATGGCCGGCGCGACCGGTGCCGTCGTGGCCGCCTCGGTCCAGAGGTCGCTGCCGCTGTTCACCGCCGCCTTCATCGCGCTGTTCGTGCTCACCGGCCTCGGCAACGGCTCGACGTACAAGATGATCCCGGGGATCTTCCAGGCCAAGGCGGTCGCCCGCGGCCTGCGCGGGGAGGAGGCCTCCTCCTACGGGCGGCGGCTGTCCGGGGCCTCCATGGGACTCATCGGCGCGGTGGGCGCGCTCGGCGGCGTCGGCATCAACCTCGCCCTGCGGCAGTCCTTCCTCACCCGCGGCTCCGGCACCGGCGCCTTCGTCGCCTTCCTCGCCTTCTACGGGCTGTGCTTCGCGGTCACCTGGGCCGTATACCTTCGCGGGACCGCGCCCCGGAGCCGTACCGTCGCGGCCGCGGAGCCGCAGCCGGGGCCGGCCTACGCCGAGGTCTGACGTAACACGGGTGACATCACCGGGAACCGGGCCTGTCACGGGGCGTTGACAGGCTCGGGCGGCCGCAGGCGCACGAGGACTCCAGCGTGAGACGAGACCCATGTACGAGGAACAGCAGCGAACCGGACCACCCGACCACGGCCCCCTCTCGGGGTTCACCGTGGGCGTGACGGCCGCACGGCGGGCCGACGAACTCGGCGCGCTGCTCCAGCGGCGCGGCGCCTGTGTCCAGCACGCCCCCGCCCTGCGCATCGTGCCGCTCGCCGACGACGGCGAACTGCTCGCCGCCACCGAGGAACTGATCGGCCACGCCCCGGACGTCGTGGTGGCCACGACCGCCATCGGCTTCCGCGGCTGGATCGAGGCCGCGGACGGCTGGGGACTGGGCGAGGGCCTGCTCGGACGGCTGCGCGGGGTCGAGGTCCTCGCGCGCGGACCGAAGGTCAAGGGCGCGATACGGGCCCAGGGACTCACCGAGAAGTGGTCGCCGTCCTCCGAGTCCATGGCCGAGGTCCTCGACCGGCTTCTGGCGGAGGGCGTGGAGGGCCGCCGGATCGCCGTACAGCTGCACGGTGAACCGCTCCCCGGGTTCGTGGAGTCGCTGCGGGCGGCGGGCGCCGAGGTGGTGCCGGTGCCGGTGTACCGGTGGATGCCGCCGGAGGACATCGGCCCCGTCGACCGGCTGCTCGACGCCACCGTCACCCGGGGCCTGGACGCGCTCACCTTCACCAGCGCGCCCGCCGCCGCCTCGCTGCTCTCCCGCGCCGAGGGACGGGGCCTGCTGCCCGAACTGCTCGCCGCGCTCCGGCAGGACGTGCTGGCCGCCTGCGTCGGCCCGGTCACCGCGCTGCCGTTGCAGGCCCACGGTGTCGCCACGGTCCAGCCCGAACGGTTCCGGCTCGGCCCGCTCGTCCAACTCCTCTGCCAGGAACTCCCGTCCCGTGCCCGCACGTTGCCGGTCGCCGGCCACCGCGTGGAGATCCGCGGGCACGCGGTGCTGGTGGGCGGCGCGCTGCGGCCCGTACCGCCCGCCGGGATGTCCCTGCTGCGGGCCCTGGCGAGACGGCCGGGCTGGGTGGTGGCGCGGGCCGAACTCCTGCGGGCGCTGCCGGGCAGCGGACGGGACGAGCACGCCGTCGAGACCGCCATGGCCCGGCTGCGCGGCGCGCTGGGCGTCCCCGGACTCATCCAGACCGTGGTCAAACGCGGCTACCGGCTGGCCCTCGACCCCGCCGCCGACTCCAAGTACGCCGACGAACGCACCCCGTCAGGCAATTGAGGGAGCGTCAGGGCTCGGACGAGACAGACCAGGGCGGACGTCGACAGCAGGGCCCGTACGACGTTCCAGGCGACCCAGGTGTCCTCGAACCGCTCGCGCACGGCCGCCGGGTCGGCGATCCGCGCCGGGTCGCCCGCGCCCGCGAGGCGGTCGTTGAGCGGCACGTTCACCACCGTGGTGACGAGCAGGACGAGCGCGTGGGCGGTCAGGGCGGCCCACACCCACCGGCGGCGGCCGGACCCGCGCGACCGCCGTGCGCAGACGGCGGTGAGGACCGGCGCGCCCAGGAAGCCCGCGAAGAACACCGGGTTCTGGATCGCGTCGTTGATGTCCGTCATGACCCGGATGAAGACGCGGTCGTCGCTGCGCGCCAGTGCGGGCATGACGGCGCAGGCGAAGATGGAGAAGACGCCCGCGACCAGACCCGACGCGACCGTCGCCGCACCCAGGACACCTGTGGCGGCAGACGGCCGCCCCGTGCTGTTCTCTGTCATGGGGCCGAGTCAACGGGCCTGGCGGGAAAGGGGACATGGCCGAGGCGCGCGGCCGCATGCGCGGACGTCCGGCCGGCGCTCCGCGCGCCCGCCCCATGTCCGTCGGCGGCCCGACCGGTACCGGGTCTTCCGGCGGCGCGCGCGGGCATGCACTGTAGGGGGTACCCCCCACGGCGGTAACCCCAAGGCGGTGACAGGCGGATGGCATCGGGCATGGCCACGGCCTCGTACGAGTTGCGGTTCGACTCCGGGCGGATCTGCCTGGACCTGCTGGCGACCACGCACCCGGAGGAACGGCTCGACGCGGTGGACCGGCTGCGGGTCTGGATCTCCCGGTCCGGCCTCGTCCCGGCGGGCACACCGCTGGCGGCGGCCGATCCCTCCTGGCTCGTGGGCTTCCGTGAACTACGCGCCCAGGTGGCCCGGTTGGTCCGGGGGGAGCTCGACGGCCGGCCCGCCGAGCCCGCGCTCGCCCGGGTCAACGCGCTGGCCCTCGCCGACCCGCCGGCCCCCTCGGCCGTACGGGCCGAGGACGGTTCGCTGCGGCGCGCGCTGCACACCGCGCCCGACTGCCCCGGGCTGCTCGCCGTGATCGCCCGTGACGCCCTCGAACTGCTCACCGATCAGACGGCGCGCGCGAGCCTGCGACAATGCGCGGGTGACAACTGCCCGATCGTCTATCTCGACACCTCCCGTGGCAGGCGCCGACGATGGTGCTCCAGCGAGGTGTGCGGCAACCGGGAGCGTGTGGCCCGGCACCGGCGACGGGCCGCGCTCGCCCGAGCGTGAATCCGCCCACCGAAGTCCCCTTTCCCACCCGTACGTGATCTCCCGATCGCGCGGAGTGGTCATGGGGAGATCTTCACAACTCCCCCAGGAAATATGTGCCGCCTCTTTGAACACCGGCCCGACCCCGCACGTACCCCGTCATGAGCGACCGACTGGGGGAACCCCCGGACACCGGAGGTAGGCGTGCGCAAGGATTCGGCCGTGGCTGATGAACGAAGGTCAAGGGCCCGACATCGCATGAATCCGTCCGCGTCGGCTTCGTCGAACAGCGAACCCGACGAGGAGCTGATGCGTGCGCTGTACCGGGAGCACGCGGGTCCCTTGCTCGCCTACGTGCTGCGGCTGGTCGCGGGCGACCGGCAGCGCGCCGAGGACGTCGTGCAGGAAACACTCATCCGTGCCTGGAAGAACGCCGGTCAGCTCAACCGGGCGACCGGCTCGGTACGACCCTGGCTGGTGACGGTCGCCCGGCGCATCGTCATCGACGGACACCGCAGCCGGCAGGCCCGGCCGCAGGAGGTGGACCCGGCACCGCTGGAGGTCATCCCCGCGGAGGACGAGATCGACAAGGCGTTGTGGCTGATGACACTGTCGGACGCGCTGGACGACCTGACCCCTGCCCACAGGGAGGTTCTGGTCGAAACGTACTTCAAAGGGCGTACGGTCAATGAAGCGGCCGAAACGCTCGGCATACCCAGCGGCACCGTGCGCTCGCGGGTGTTCTACGCCCTGCGCTCGATGAAGCTGGCGCTGGAGGAGCGGGGGGTGACGGCATGAACACGTACGGGGGATTCGGAACGGGCGGTCCAGGAGCCATGCAGGGACCACGGGGACAGCAGAACCCGGGTGACAACATCCACGAGACCGTCGGCGCCTACGCCCTCGGCATCCTCGACGACACGGAGGCCACGGCCTTCGAGGCCCACCTCGCCACCTGCGAGTGGTGCGGCCAGCAGCTCGACGAGCTCGCCGGGATGGAACCGATGCTCGCCGCGCTCGCGGACCTGCCCGCCGCGCAGGGCACCCCGGCCATCGGCGAGTCGCTGTCCGCCCGCCCGAGCCCACGGCTCGCGGAACGGCTGGTCGACGAGGTCGCGCAGCGCCGCGCCGTCAAGCGCAGGCGCGGCATGTACCTGGTGGCCGCGGCGGCCGCGCTGATCATCGGCGGTCCGCTCACCGTGATGGCGGTCGGCGGCGACGGCGGCACCAAGGCACCGGCCGCGGTGGCCACCGGTCCGGCCAAGGCGGCGTTCCAGACGATGTCCGACAAGGTCACGGCGACGGACCCGAAGACCCACGTCAAGGCGACCGTCGCGCTGGAGCAGAAGGACTGGGGCACCCACGCGGTCCTGCAGCTCTCCAACGTCGGCGGACCGCGCAAGTGCTCGCTGATCGCCGTCGGCAAGAACGGCGAGCGCGAGACGATCACCTCCTGGTCGGTCCCGGACTGGGGCTACGGCCAGCCGAACGCGAAGACGGAACAGGCGAAAGCCCCGCTCTACGTGCACGGCGGAGCGGCCTTCAAGCCGAACCAGATCGACCACTTCGAGGTCATGACCTTCGACGGCGAGCAGCTCGTACAGGTGAAGGCGTGAGCGGGGCGAGGGCGCGCACGTAGCCTCCCGGGGTCCCCTTCGCGTACGGTTGACGGCTGCCCAGCACGTCAGAAGGGGGCCCGGTGGCCGCTCAGGCTCAGCAGGAAACCGCGCTCGGCCCGGTCCACGGTTCCGTACCGGAGGAGTCCGCCAAGGACGACTCCGTACGGGAGCGCGAGATCGGGGTCGAGCAGCACCATCTGGACCGGGTGTACCGGCGCCTCGAGGAGAAGATCCACGAGGCGGAGTTCCTCATGAACGACGCCGCCCAGCGCGGCCAGGTCGGTACGCCGGGAGCGCTCGCGGAGCGTGACGCCCAGGTGTTCCGGGCGGGGATCCACCTCAACCGTCTCAACAACGAGTTCGAGGACTTCCTCTTCGGCCGTATCGACCTTCTGCCCGGGAAGGACGGCAAGAAGGGGCCGGACGGCGCCTACACGGCCGTCGAACCGGCCGAGGGCGCGGTCCGCGCCGACGAGACCGGTCAGCACGCCTCCATCGCCGAGACGCTCCACATCGGCCGTATCGGGGTGCTGGACGCGGACTACGCGCCGCTCGTCATCGACTGGCGGGCGCCCGCGGCGGCCCCGTTCTACCGCTCGACGCCCGTCGACCCGGGCCGGGTGGTCCGGCGCCGGGTGATCCGTTCCAAGGGGCGCCGGGTGCTCGGGGTCGAGGACGACCTGATGCGGCCGGAGCTCAAGGCCACCCTGGACGGCCGGGCGCTCCCGGTGATCGGCGACGGCGCCCTCATGGCCGCCCTCGGCCAGGCCCGCAGTCACACCATGCGGGACATCGTGTCGTCGATCCAGGCGGAACAGGACCTGGTGATCCGGGCGCCCGCCGCCTCCGTGACCTACGTGGAGGGCGGCCCGGGCACCGGCAAGACCGCCGTCGCCCTGCACCGCGCCGCCTACCTCCTGTACCAGGACCGGCGGCGCTACGCGGGCGGCATCCTGATCGTCTCCCCGACCCCGCTCCTGGTCGCCTACACCGAGGGCGTGCTGCCCTCCCTCGGCGAGGAGGGCCAGGTCGCCATCCGCGCCATCGGCTCCCTCGTCGACGACGCCGAGGCGACCCTGTACGACTCGCCGGCCGTCGCCCGCGCCAAGGGCTCCTACCGCATGCTCAAGGTGCTCCGGAAGGCGGCGCGCGGGGCGCTGGAGGGCCCGGGCGGCTCCCGGCAGGACTCCGGGCCGCGGCGGACCGACCGGGGCTTTGGACGCGGTCCCGGCGGCCACGAGGGCGCCGCGGAGCAGCTCTCCTTCGGCGCGGACACCCCCGGGGAGACCCCCGCCGGGCCGCCGACACGGCTGCGTGTCGTCGCCTTCGGACGGCGGCTGGAACTGGAGGCCGCCGAGCTGGACCGCATCAAGCAGAGCGCGCTGAGCGGGACCGCCCCGGTGAACCTGCTGCGCCCGCGCGCCCGCAGGCTGCTGCTGGACGCGCTGTGGGCGCGGTCCGGGGCCGGCACCCGGCACTCGGACCCCGAGCTGGCCGCGGAGCTGCGCTCGTCGTTCGACGAGGACGTCGCCTCCGAGGACAGCTTCCTGCTGTTCCTGGACGCATGGTGGCCGGAGCTGACCCCGCGCGGTGTGCTGGAGGCGATGGCGGACGAGCGGCGGCTCGGCCGCTGGGCGCGGCGGATCCTCAACCCCGGCGAGGTGCGCCGGGTGGCGCGCTCGCTCAAGCGGGACGGTCTGTCCGTGCACGACGTGGCGATGCTCGACGAACTCCAGGCGATCCTGGGGGCGCCCGCCCGGCCCCGGAAGCGGCGCGATCTGGACCCGCTGGACCAGCTCACCGGCCTGGAGGAGCTGATGCCCGTGCGCGAGGAGTCGCAGCGCGAGCGGGCCGAGCGGCTGGCCCAGGAGCGGACCGAGTACGCGCACGTCATCCTCGACGAGGCGCAGGACCTCACTCCCATGCAGTGGCGGATGGTGGGCCGGCGCGGGCGGCACGCCACCTGGACCGTCGTCGGCGACCCCGCGCAGTCCTCCTGGTCCGACCCGGACGAGGCCGCGCAGGCCCGTGACGAGGCGCTGGGCAGCCGCCCCCGCCGGCGTTTCACGCTGACCGTGAACTACCGCAACCCGGCCGAGATCGCCGAGCTGGCCGCCCGGGTCCTCGCCCTCGCCATGCCGGGGGCCGAGGCACCGTCCGCGGTCCGTTCCACCGGTGTGGCGCCGCGCTTCGCCGTGGTGGAGGACTCGCTCGCGCAGACCGTGCGCGCCGAGGCCGCGCACCTCCTGGAGCGGGTGGACGGCACCGTGGGCGTCGTCGTGGCCATGAACCGGCGCGAGGAGGCCGCCCGCTGGCTCAAGGGTCTGGGGGACCGCGTGGTGGCGCTCGGCAGCCTGGAGGCGAAGGGGCTGGAGTACGACGCCACGGTGGTCGTCTCGCCGGCGGAGATCGCCGACGAGTCGCCGGCGGGCCTGCGCGTCCTGTACGTCGCGCTGACCCGGGCGACGCAGCAGCTGACCATCGTCTCCGGTGAGCGGGACGAGCCGGACGCGAACGGCGTACCGGACCTGCTCCGGGACTGAGACCCGCCTGCCGCCCGGGCGCCCGCCGTCCCGCCGCCGGGTGTCCCGGCGCCGGGGCGTCCCGCCGTCCGGGCGGTGCGGGGCCGGGCACCGCGGGAGCACACACGAGAGGCCCACGTCACCGGGGTGACGTGGGCCTCTCGCCTCGTTCACGACACCGACCCGCCATGCTCGCCTCGCGGCAAGTGGTCGCTCGTAGCGACGAAGGTTGGGCCCGGGGGCTTGGATCGGGCCGGTGTCACGTCCACGGTAACAAAGGATCCCCGCAAGGCAATTCCCGTCCCGGAAGTTCATTTTCGCGGCGCGCGCTCCTCCCCGGTCCGCCCTTCCACCATCAGGGTGATTCTCGTATGGTGGAATCGGTTTTCCGAAAAATTCGTCCGCTCGCGACCAAAACGTTCGCAACCCGGGGCGGCTACCACGTACTCCGCGGTAGGTGCGACGATCGGACGGCATACCCGCGACACGGCAGTACACGGTGAAAAGCAGAGGAAGTCGGCCATGGCAACGGCGCCCAGCGTCTCCTACTCGATGACGGTCCGGCTGGAGGTGCCCGCGAGCGGAACAGCGGTCTCCCAGCTCACCACGGCCGTCGAGTCCAGCGGAGGCTCGGTGACCGGCCTCGACGTGACCGCCTCCGGTCACGAGAAGCTCCGGATCGACGTCACCATCGCGGCGACCTCCACGTCGCACGCCGACGAGATCGTGGAGCAGCTGCGTCACATCGAGGGCGTCACCCTCGGCAAGGTCTCGGACCGTACGTTCCTGATGCACCTCGGCGGCAAGATCGAGATGCAGTCCAAGCACCCCATCCGCAACCGTGACGACCTCTCGATGATCTACACCCCGGGCGTGGCCCGGGTGTGCATGGCGATCGCCGAGAACCCCGAGGACGCCCGCCGTCTCACCATCAAGCGCAACTCCGTTGCGGTCGTGACGGACGGATCGGCGGTCCTGGGCCTCGGCAACATCGGTCCCAAGGCCGCGCTGCCGGTCATGGAGGGCAAGGCGGCCCTCTTCAAGCGCTTCGCCGGCATCGACGCCTGGCCGCTGTGCCTGGACACGCAGGACACCGACGCGATCGTCGAGATCGTCAAGGCCATCGCCCCCGGATTCGCGGGCATCAACCTGGAGGACATCTCCGCGCCGCGCTGCTTCGAGATCGAGGCCCGGCTGCGGGAGGCCCTCGACATCCCCGTCTTCCACGACGACCAGCACGGCACCGCGATCGTCGTGCTGGCCGCCCTCACCAACGCCCTGCGGGTGGCGGGCAAGGCGATCGGGGACATCCGGGTCGTCATGTCCGGCGCGGGGGCGGCCGGTACCGCCATCCTCAAGCTGCTGATCGCCGCGGGCGTCAAGAACGCGGTCGTCGCCGACATCCACGGCGTCGTGCACGCCGACCGCGCGGACCTGGTCGACGCGGCGCCCGGTTCGGCCCTGCGCTGGATCGCCGACAACACCAACCCCGAAGGCCTCACGGGCACGTTGAAGGAGGCCGTTCGCGGCGCCGACGTCTTCATCGGCGTCTCCGCCCCGAACGTGCTGGACGGCGACGACGTGGCCGCGATGGCCGAGGACGCCATCGTGTTCGCGCTCGCGAACCCCGACCCCGAGGTCGACCCGGCAATCGCCCGTCAGACGGCGGCAGTTGTCGCCACCGGCCGCTCCGACTTCCCCAACCAGATCAACAACGTGCTGGTGTTCCCGGGCGTCTTCCGCGGTCTGCTGGACGCCCAGTCGCGCACGGTCAACACGGAGATGATGCTGGCCGCCGCGGCCGCTCTCGCGGACGTCGTGACCGAGGACGAGCTGAACCCGAACTACATCATCCCCAGCGTCTTCAACGACAAGGTCGCGGGCGCGGTCGCCGGAGCGGTGCGCAACGCCGCGAAGGCGGCGGGGGCGTCGGCGGCCGAGTAGACCCCGGCGCGCCGGTCCGGGAGCGCGCCGGACGGATGTCCCGCCGACGCGGTCCACGCCCGGTGCGCACACCGGCTGTGACGATCGCCACGGCCGGTCCGGCACCGGCGCGTCGTGGAACGCGGGGCCCGCGGGCGCCCTCTAGGGTGGCGGCCAGGCTCAGGCCTACGCAGGCCCTGCGATCCGCTGCCGGGAGCGGACGGAGCGTCACCACATTGAGGCAGTGGCGCTTTTCGTGTGACTCCCAAGGGTGTTCGTGTGACTCCCAGGGGTGCCGGATTGGCTTTCCCGCCGCAGGTGGGGGCAGGATGCGTCTTCGGGCGCGAGGGTCTGGCTACGGACCCGGGTCCGGGGACCGACCGAGGACCCTGGCAGCATCGGCTTCGCCGCATCCGACATGCGGCTCCGCCGCGTGGCACGCCTCAACGGCAAGAAGAACACGGGAGTAACAACATGAACCGCAGTGAGCTGGTGGCCGCGCTGGCCGACCGCGCCGAGGTGACCCGCAAGGACGCCGACGCCGTTCTGGCCGCGTTCGCCGAGACCGTCGGCGAGATCGTCTCCAAGGGCGACGAGAAGGTCACCATCCCCGGCTTCCTGACCTTCGAGCGCACCCACCGTGCCGCTCGCACCGCGCGCAACCCGCAGACCGGCGACCCGATCCAGATCCCGGCCGGCTACAGCGTGAAGGTCTCCGCGGGCAGCAAGCTCAAGGAAGCGGCCAAGGGCAAGTAGGTTCCTGCGTGTGCCACGGGACGGCGCACGAGGCCAGGTAACGCCAATGGGGCGGCCCCCTTCACCGGGGGGCCGCCCCATCGTCGTACTCGCGCGCGGGCCGGGCCGGGCGCGTCCGGCGGTGTCCGGCCCGGCGCGCCCGTCCGCTCTCAGCCGAGCGCCTTGCCCGGCAGCTCCACCTTCGCGCCGAGCTCCACGAGCTTGTCCATGAAGTTCTCGTAGCCACGGTTGATGAGGTCGATGCCGTGCACCCGCGAGGTGCCCTGGGCCGCGAGGGCGGCGATCAGGTACGAGAAGCCGCCGCGCAGGTCGGGGATGACCAGGTCGGCGCCCTGCAGCTTGGTCGGGCCCGAAACGACCGCGGAGTGCAGGAAGTTGCGCTGGCCGAAGCGGCAGTCGGAGCCGCCGAGGCACTCGCGGTAGAGCTGGATGTGCGCGCCCATCTGGTTGAGCGCGGAGGTGAATCCGAGGCGGGACTCGTAGACCGTCTCGTGGATGATCGACAGGCCGGTGGCCTGCGTGAGGGCGACGACCAGCGGCTGCTGCCAGTCGGTCTGGAAGCCCGGGTGGACGTCCGTCTCCAGCGCGATCGACTTGAGCTGGCTGCCGGGGTGCCAGAAGCGGATGCCCTCGTCGTCGATCTCGAACGCGCCGCCCACCTTGCGGTAGGTGTTCAGGAACGTCATCATCGAGCGCTGCTGGGCGCCCCGGACGTAGATGTTGCCCTCCGTCGCCAGCGCGGCGGACGCCCAGGAGGCGGCCTCCAGACGGTCCGGCAGGGCCGCGTGGGTGTAGCCGCCGAGCGAGTCCACACCGGTGATGCGGATCGTCCGGTCGGTGTCCATGGCGATGATCGCGCCCATTTTCTGCAGGACGCAGATGAGGTCCTCGATCTCGGGCTCCACGGCCGCGTTCGCGAGCTCCGTGACGCCCTCCGCCAGGACGGCGGTCAGCAGCACCTGCTCGGTGGCGCCCACGGACGGGTACGGCAGCTTGATCTTGGTGCCGCGCAGTCGCTGCGGGGCCTCCAGGTACTGCCCGTCCGCCCGCTTCTCGATCTTCGCGCCGAACTGCCGCAGCACCTCGAAGTGGAAGTCGATGGGGCGGCCACCGATGTCGCAGCCGCCGAGGCCCGGGATGAAGGCGTGGCCGAGGCGGTGCAGCAGCGGACCGCAGAAGAGGATCGGGATCCGGGACGAGCCCGCGTGCGCGTCGATGTCCGCGACGTTCGCGCTCTCGACGTGCGAGGGGTCGAGCACCAGTTCGCCCGGCTCCTCGCCCGGGCGCACCGTGACGCCGTGCAACTGCAGCAGTCCGCGCACGACCCGCACATCGCGGATGTCGGGGACGTTGCGCAGTCGGCTCGGCTCGCTGCCCAGCAGGGCGGCGACCATGGCCTTCGGTACGAGGTTCTTCGCACCGCGGACACGGATCTCGCCCTCGAGCGGGGTTCCGCCGTGGACAATCAGTACATCGTCAGAGCCGTTGACGGTCATGTGTCTCGCGATCCGAAGAGTTTGGGCAGGGGTGCGTGTCGGCAGGCCCGTCGGGCGGCAGCCGAACAGCAAGGGTAATCGCCGACCACCCCCCTTCCGTAAGCCCGAGTACCGCCTGACAACGTCATGGCTTTGCCACAACACGAACCGTTCGGTGCCGCACACACCGGGTCACCGGAGCCCCCGTGCGCGGGGGGCGCTCCTCTGCGCCCTGAGCTGCATTCACTCGGTTACGGGTATTGGGTCCCCCTGTGCGGGGAAGATGCGGGATCATGTCTGGCATGACCGAGGTGTCCTCGCTCACAGGGCGGCTGCTCGTGGCCACGCCCGCCCTGGCGGACCCGAACTTCGACCGCGCGGTGGTGCTGCTCCTCGACCACGACGAGGAGGGCTCGCTCGGTGTCGTCCTCAACCGCCCGACCCCGGTGGATGTCAGCGACATCCTGGAGGCCTGGGCGGATCTCGCCGGCGAGCCCGGGGTCGTCTTCCAGGGCGGTCCGGTGTCGCTGGACTCGGCGCTGGGCGTCGCGGTGATCCCGGGCGGCCTGTCGTCCGAGGAGCGCGCGCCACTCGGCTGGCGGCGTGTGCACGGCGCGATCGGCCTGGTCGACCTGGAGGCCCCGCCCGAACTCCTCGCCTCGGCGCTCGGTTCCCTGCGGATCTTCGCCGGGTACGCGGGGTGGGGCCCCGGCCAGCTGGAGGACGAACTGGTCGAGGGCGCCTGGTACGTGGTCGAGTCCGAGCCGGGGGACGTGTCGTCCCCGTCCCCGGAACGGCTGTGGCGCGAGGTGCTGCGCCGCCAGCGCAACGAACTGGCGATGGTCGCCACGTACCCGGACGACCCCTCCCTCAACTGACGGGGGCGCCCGGACCCGGCCCCCACCCGTTCCGGTCCCGGGCCTCCGCCCCGCGCGCGGCCCCCGGCGCGGGCTCCCCGGCCCGGCGGACGGCCGGGAACACGCGGCCGCTTCCCGCACCGCCGTCCATCTGTGACGCGGGCCCGTCGCTGTAGCGGCGCGTCGTTGATTACCCTTGCTCCCATGAGCACTCTTGAGCCTGAGACCCAGCCCCAGCGCGGCACTGGGACGGGGACCCTCGTGGAGCCGACGCCGCAGGTGTCGCACGGCGACGGGGACCACGAGCGCTTCGCCCACTACGTCCAGAAGGACAAGATCATGGCGAGCGCCCTCGACGGCACGCCCGTCGTGGCCCTCTGCGGCAAGGTGTGGGTCCCGGGCCGCGACCCGAAGAAGTACCCCGTGTGTCCCATGTGCAAGGAGATCTACGAGTCCATGGGCGCCGGTGGCGACAAGGACAAGGGCGGCGACAAGAAGTAGCGTCCCCGCGCCCTCGCGGCGCGGCTCGGCGCGTGGAGCGAGCAGGACCGCGGCATCCCGGTGCGGGGTGCCGCGGTCCTGTCGTGCGCGCGTTGCACGGAGTGCCTCCTGTGGTCACAGAGTGGTGGAGACCTCTTGTGGGCATGTTCATGTACTCCATAGCCTCCGGTGTGTTGTGCAGAGCAAAACCCCCATTGCGCATGTTGCAACGCACCCCCACCGGAGGACGCTCGATGAAGCTCCCGCTGAACCTCTCCGTCCGCACGGCCGCCGTCGCGACGGCACTGGCCGTCGGCGTGCTCACCGCCACCGCCTGCGCCCCCCAGAGCTCCGGCAACTCCGCCTCAGGGAAGGACGAGAGGACCGGAACGGTACGTGTCTGGCTCTTCCAGGAGGTCAGCAACGCGCCGAAGGAGAAGGTCGTGGACGCCGCCGTCGGCGCCTTCGAGAAGGCGCACAAGGGCGCCCGGGTCACCGTCGAGTACATCCCCGTGGAGACCCGCGCCCAGCGCATGAAGGCCGCCTTCAACGACCCGAAGAGCGCCCCGGACGTCATCGAGTACGGCAACACGGACACCGCCGGGTACGTCAAGGACGGCGGACTCGCCGACATCAGCGGGGAGTTCGCGGACTGGAGCGAGTCCAAGGACACCGACCCGACGGCCAGGCAGTCGGTGACGGTGGACGGGAAGATCTACGGCGCGCCCTTCTTCGTCGGCGTCCGGGCCCTTTACTACCGCACCGACATCCTCAAGGACCTCGGCATCGAAGTACCCCGCACCCAGGATGAGTTGGCCGCCGCGGCCCGGCAGGTGCGGGCGGCGCGGCCGAACCTGTACGGACTCGCGGTCGGCGGCGCCTACACCTACGGCGCGATGCCGTTCATCTGGTCCCAGGGCGGCGAACTGGCCCAGGGCAAGGGCGGTTCGTACGCGGCGGCCATCGACGGCGCCGCCGCCCGGAAGGGCATCAAGGCGTACACCTCGCTCTTCGGCGACGACAACTGTCCGGCCGCCAAGTGCGCGGGCATGACCGGCAACGACACGGTCACCGCCTTCTCCTCGGGCAAGGCGGCCATGGCCATCGGCGGCGACTTCAGCCATGCCGCGATCGAGGCCGGAAAGGTCAAGGGCAAGTACGCCGTGGTTCCGCTGCCGGGCCTGAAGGCGGGGCAGATCGCGCCGGCGTTCGCGGGCGGCAACAATCTCGGCGTCCTGCGGAGCACCTCGCACCGCACCCTCGCCGTCGGCCTGATGGAGGAGCTGGCGGGCAAGAAGACCCAGGCCGCGCTCTTCGACGCCATGGGGTTCCTGCCCACGTACACCGACGTACGGGACGACGTGGCGAGGAAGCAGCCGTTCGTCGCGCCCTTCGTGAAGACGCTCGCCTCCGGCGCCCGGTTCGTGCCCGCGTCGCCGGCCTGGTCGCAGATCGACTCCTCGCTGGTCCTGCCGACCATGTTCCAGGAGGTCATCAGCGGCAAGAAGGACGTACGGGCGGCCTCGGAGGACGCCGCCAAGAAGATGAACGACGCGTTCAGCTCCGCGGGCTGAGCGGATGACCACGCAGGAGGCCGTGGCCGGACGGGCGCCGGTCACCGGACGGGCCCCGGCCCGGCGCCGGCGCAGCGGCGCGGGCCCGACGCCCTGGCTGTATCTCGCCCCCGCCCTCGTCGTGCTCGGCGGGCTGCTCGTCTACCCCGTCTACCAGCTCGGCCTGATCTCCCTCCTGCGCTACACCCAGGCGCAGGTCAGCGGGGGCGAGCCGACCGCCTTCGAGGGGTTCGGCAACTACTCGGCGCTCTTCGCCGACGACCAGTTCTGGCAGGTGCTGGGCGCCACCCTGGTCTTCGCGGCGGCCTGCGTGGTCTCCACGCTGGCCGTCGGCTGCGCGCTCGCGGTGCTCCTCACCCGGGTGCGGGCCCTGCCCCGGCTGGCGCTGATGCTGGCCGCGCTGGGTGCCTGGGCGACCCCGGCGGTCACCGGCTCCACCGTCTGGCTGTTCCTCTTCGACCCCGACTTCGGTCCGGTCGACCGGATGCTCGGCCTCGGGGACCACTCCTGGACGTACGGCCGCTACAGCGCCTTCGCCCTGGTCCTGCTCGAAGTGGTCTGGTGCTCCTTCCCGTTCGTGATGGTGACGGTGTACGCGGGGATCCGCGCCGTACCGGCCGAGGTGCTGGAGGCGGCCGCGCTGGACGGTGCCTCGCAGTGGCGGATCTGGCGGTCGGTGCTCGCGCCGATGCTCCGGCCGATCCTGGTGGTCGTCACCATCCAGTCGGTCATCTGGGACTTCAAGGTCTTCACGCAGATCTACGTGATGACGAACGGAGGCGGCATCGCCGGACAGAACCTGGTCCTGAACGTCTACGCCTACCAGAAGGCGTTCGCCTCCTCGCAGTACGGCCTCGGCTCGGCGATCGGGGTGGTCATGCTGGTGATCCTGCTGGCGGTCACCCTCGTGTACCTGAGACTGCTGCGCAGGCAGGGGGAGGAACTGTGAGCATTCCGCGCATCGCCGTGCGCCGGCCGGGGCGGCTCGCCGCGGAGGCGTCCGCGCTGCTGATCGCCGTGGTCGTGGCCTTCCCCCTCTTCTGGATGGTGCTCAGCGCCTTCAAGCCGGCCGGTGAGATCGAGTCCACCGAGCCCCGGCCCTGGACGCTTTCGCCCTCCCTGGATTCCTTCCGACGGGTGTTCGGACAGCGGGAATTCGGCCGCTACTTCCTCAACAGCGTCGTGGTGGCGGGCTCGGTGGTCGTCGTCTCGGCGCTGATCGCGTTTCTCGCGGCGACGGCCGTGACGCGATTCCGGTTCCGTTTCCGGACCACCCTGTTGATCATGTTCCTGGTCGCCCAGATGGTGCCCGTGGAGGCGCTGACGATCCCCCTGTTCTTCCTCATGCGGGACTTCGGACAGCTGAACACACTGGGCTCCCTGATCCTGCCCCACATCGCCTTCTCGCTGCCCTTCGCGATCTGGATGCTGCGGGGTTTCGTGAAGGCCGTACCGGCGGCGCTGGAGGAGGCCGCGTACATAGACGGAGCGAGCCGTGCGCGATTCCTCTGGCAGATCCTTTTCCCGCTCGTCCTCCCGGGACTGGTGGCCACGAGTGTCTTTTCCTTCATCTCGGCCTGGAACGACTTCCTGTTCGCCAAGTCCTTCATCATCAGCGACACCTCGCAGTCCACCCTGCCGATGGCCCTGCTCGTCTTCTACAAGCCCGACGAGCCCGACTGGGGCGGCGTGATGGCGGCCTCCACGGTGATGACGATTCCCGTGCTGATCTTCTTCGTACTCGTACAGCGACGACTGGTCTCCGGCCTCGGCGGAGCGGTGAAGGACTGATGGACTGATGGACACGACGGATTCCGCGCTGATTCCGGCGCCGTGCGCCGAGCGGCGCGTTCCCGGTGCGGACGGCTTCGTCATCGGCGAGGCCACCGTGATCGACGCGGGCCCGGGCACGGAGGGGGTCGCGCGCTGGCTGCGGGCCACCCTCGGCGCCGTGACGGGGTTCGCGCTGGCACCCGGGACGGGGGAGGGTCGCGAGGTGATCCGCCTGCGTATCGGCCCGCCGGGCGCGGACCACGCCGGCCCCGAGGGCTACCGGCTGGAGGTCGCCGCGGACGCCGTCACCCTCCACGGCGGCGGCCCGGCCGGTGTCTTCTGGGGAGCGCAGACGCTGCGCCAGCTGCTCGGCCCCGACGCCTTCCGGCGCGCCGGCCTCACGCCCGGCAGGCGCTGGACCGTGCCCGCGGGCCTCGTGGAGGACACCCCGCGATTCCCCTGGCGCGGCCTCATGCTCGACGTGTCCCGGCATTTCATGCCGAAGGAAGGCGTCCTGCGGTACCTCGACCTGCTGGCCGCGCACAAACTCAACGTCTTCCACTTCCATCTCACCGACGACCAAGGGTGGCGTGTTCAGATCAATCGCTTCCCGAGGCTGACCGAGGTCGGATCCTGGCGGGCGCGCACGAAATTCGGCCACCGCGCCTCGCCGCTGTGGGAGGAGAAGCCGCACGGAGGCTTCTACACCCAGGACGACATCCGCGAGATCGTCGCGTACGCGGCCGAGCGGCATATCAGTGTCGTGCCCGAGATCGACATCCCGGGACACTCGCAGGCGGCCATCGCCGCCTATCCGGAACTGGGCAACTCCGACGTCGTCGACACCGCCTCCCTGACCGTCTGGGACTCCTGGGGCGTCTCCAGGAACGTACTCGCCCCCACCGACGACACCCTGCGCTTCTACGAGGGGGTGTTCGAGGAACTCCTCGGCCTGTTCCCGGCGGACGCCGGGCCCTTCTCGCACTTCTTCCACATCGGCGGCGACGAGTGCGCCAAGGACCAGTGGGAGCGGTCGCCGGCCGTGCAGGCGCGTATCGGGGAACTGGGTCTCGCGGACGAGGACGAGTTGCAGTCCTGGTTCGTCCGGCATTTCGACAACTGGCTGTCCGCACGCGGCCGTCGGCTGATCGGCTGGGACGAGATCCTGCAGGGCGGTCTCGCGGACGGCGCGGCGGTCTCCTCCTGGCGCGGGTACCAGGGCGGCGTCACGGCCGCCCGGGCGGGCCACGACGTCGTCATGTGCCCCGAGCAGCAGGTGTACTTGGACTACCGCCAGGACGCCGGCCAGGACGAACCGGTGCCCATCGCCTATGTCCGCACCCTGGAGGACGTCTACCGCTTCGAGCCCGTTCCGTCCGAGCTCACCGAGGCGGAGGCACGGCATGTGCTGGGCACTCAGGCCAACGTGTGGACCGAGGTGATGGAGGACCCCGCGCGCGTGGACTACCAGGTCTTCCCCCGCCTCGCGGCCCTCGCCGAGGTCGCCTGGAGCGCGCTCCCGGCCCCCGCCGAGCGCGACTTCGCCGGCTTCGAGCGGCGGATGGCCGTCCACTACGGGCGACTTGACGCCCTGGGAGTGGCCTACCGGCCGCCCGGAGGTCCCCTCCCGTGGCAGAAGCGCCCGGGTGTGCTCGGACGCCCGATCGAGGGGGCGCCCCCGAACGTGTGAGGCGGGTCCCGGGCGGCGTGTCCGGGACCCCCGGCCGCCCCGAGGGGGCCCGACGAGGAAAAAGGCCCCCAAGGCTCACCGAAGAGTGGCAATGCGCACTGACCGGCGATGCCGTACGAAAACGGACCATCTCCCAGGTGAGGGGGGCGAATGCCTCCTAGCGGACCCCCGCGTCGGGGGCCGGGGAAGATGTGCCAGAGTTGCCACGTCCGCCCTGTCAGCACGTACCGTACGCGCAACACGGGTGGGACCAGGTGGGGCAGCGGGAAGGGGCAGCCGGTTTGACCACGCACGCACCGCAGGCGGCGCAGGCCGTGACGCTGCCCGTCTCGCTGGACGAGGCAGTGGCGGCACTGACCGCCATGCCCGCCGCCGTCCCGGTGGCCGGCGGCACCGACCTCATGGCCGCCGTCAACTCCGGCCAGCTGCGGCCCGCCGCCCTCGTCGGCCTCGGCCGGATCAGCGAGATCCGCGGCTGGCAGTACCAGGACGGCCACGCGCTGCTCGGCGCCGGCCTCACCCACGCCCGCATGGGGCGTCCCGACTTCGCCGCCCTCATCCCCGCGCTGGCCGCCGCCGCGCGCGCCGCGGGGCCGCCACAGATCCGCAACGCGGGCACCCTTGGCGGCAACATCGCCTCGGCGGCGCCCACCGGCGACGCGCTGCCCGTGCTGGCCGCCCTGGAGGCCACCCTGGTCATCGCGGGCCAGGGCGGGTCCCGCCGGGAGATCCCGGTGTCGCACCTGCTCGCCGGGATGGAGATGCTCCGCGGCGGTGAACTCATCGGCTACGTCCGCGTTCCGCTGCTGCACGCGCCGCAGGTCTTCCTGAAGGCGACCGGACGCACCGGTCCCGGGCGGGCGATCGCGTCCGTCGCGCTGGTCCTCGACCCGGCCCGGCGGGGCGTGCGCTGCGCCGTCGGCGCCATAGCGCCGATGCCGCTGCGTCCCCTGGACGCGGAGGCATGGGTCGCCCAGCTGATCGACTGGGACAACAACCGCGCGATCGTGCCGGAGGCGCTCACCGCGTTCGGCGAGTACGTCGCCGCCGCCTGCATCCCCGACCCGGTCCCGGCCGAGGACGGCTCCGTACCACCGCTTCCGCCCGCCGTACTGCATCTGCGCCGCACCGTCGCCGCGCTGGCCCGACGAGCACTGGGGAGGGCACTGTCGTGACCGACGACCAGCACGAAGAGGGCGCCCCGCAGGGCAGGGGCCGCTGGGACCCCCTCCCGCAGGGCGACTACGACGACGGCGCCACCGCGTTCGTCAAGCTCCCCGAGGGGGGCATCGAGGCCCTGCTCGCCGAACGGGACCGCAACAGCCCGCTCGCGGCGCCCGGGCACGGCTACGTGCCCCCGGAGATCGCCGCGGCGCCCCCGTCGCAGGACCAGGGCGGCACGGACGCGTGGGGCGCGCAGGCCGAGCCGGCCGGGTGGCCCGGACAGGACACCGCGCGGCAGGACACCGGACAGCACCGGACCGGCCACGACGGGTTCTCGTACCACCCGGGCGCCACCGGCCAGTGGGACTTCGGGGAGGCGGCCCGGGAGGGCGCGGCCGGCGGTCACCGCGCGGGCGACGCGGCCGGGCACGACGTCACCGGGCAGTGGTCGATCCCGGTCGCCGGAGGCGATCTTCCGGACGAATCGGGCGAGTTCACCACCTCGGCGCTCGTCGAGCAGTGGGGCGGCACCCCGCCCGCCACGCTCCCCGGCGGCGCGTCCGCGCCCTGGGCGACGACGGAGACCATCGGGGAACCCTGGTCGGCCGCACCGCCGGCCGCTCCTGAGGCCGCTGGGGCCCCCGGGACGGCCGCCCGGCAGGAGTCCGCCGCTTCGCCCCCCGAGGCCGTCCAGCACGCCGTGGAACGCGCTCACGAGACCTCCGGGCCGGTCACCGGACCCCCGGCGGCCGAGGGTGACCCGGCCACGTCCCCCGACGCGCGGGAAACCGGCCCCGTCTCCGGCGACGACGACCCCGCGGCCGCCGACGCGGAAGCCGCCGCCCTCGAAGCCGCCGACGAGCCCGTCGGCGCGCTGACGGCCCACGACGACCACCCCCTCGCCTCGTACGTCCTGCGCGTCAACGGCACCGACCGCCCGGTGACCGACGCCTGGATCGGCGAGTCGCTGCTCTACGTACTGCGCGAGCGGCTCGGCCTCGCGGGCGCCAAGGACGGCTGCTCGCAGGGCGAGTGCGGCGCCTGCAACGTGCAGGTGGACGGGCGCCTCGTGGCGTCCTGCCTGGTGCCCGGCGTCACCGCCGCCGGCAGCGAGGTGCGCACCGTGGAGGGCCTGGCCGCCGACGGCCGGCCCTCGGACGTGCAGCGCGCGCTGGCCAAGTGCGGCGCGGTGCAGTGCGGTTTCTGCGTACCGGGCATGGCCATGACCGTGCACGACCTCCTGGAGGGCAACCCCGCCCCCACCGAACTGGAGGCACGCCAGGCACTCTGCGGCAACCTGTGCCGCTGCTCCGGCTACCGGGGGGTCCTGGACGCGGTGCGCGAGGTCGTCGCCGAACGCGAGGCGCACAGCGCCGCCGCCGCGGAGTCCGCGCCGGACACCGACGAACCACGCATCCCGCACCAGGCGGGCCCCGGCGCCGGGGGAGTCAACCCGTCGGCGTACGAGGACCCCGCCGCGTACGACGGCCGGACGCCGTACGAGCAGCCCTACGGCCAGGACGGAGGCCAGTCGTGAGCAACGAGACCGTGACAGCGGCCGCCACGGCGACCGGGACCGGACCCGAGCCGCTGCCGCACGGGCTCGGCGTGTCGCTGCCCGCCGCGGAGGCCCGCGCCAAGACCGAGGGCACCTTCCCGTACGCGGCCGACCTGTGGGCCGAGGGACTCCTCTGGGCGGCCGTCCTCAGGTCGCCCCACCCGCACGCGCGCATTTTGTCGATCGACACCACCCACGCGCGCGAGATGCCCGGCGTGCGCGCCGTCGTCACCCACGAGGACGTGCCCGGCACCGCCCTGCACGGCCGCGGCAGAGCCGACCGCCCCGTCTTCGCGTCCGACGTCGTGCGCCACCACGGCGAGCCCATCGCCGCCGTCGCCGCCGACCACCCCGACACCGCCCGGATGGCCGCCGCCGCCGTCATCGTCGAGTACGAGGTGCTCGACCCGGTCACCGACCCGGAGCAGGCCTTCGAGGCCGAACCGCTGCACCCCGACGGCAACCTGATCCGGCACATCCCGCTGCGCCACGGCGACCCCGACGCCGCGGGCGAGATCGTCGTCGAGGGCCTCTACCGCATCGGCCGCCAGGACCCGGCCCCGATCGGCGCGGAGGCCGGCCTCGCCGTGCCGCGCCCCGACGGCGGCGTGGAGCTCTACATCGCCTCCACCGACCCGCACACCGACCGCGACGCCGCCGCCGCCTGCTACGGCCTGGAGGCCGAGCGCGTGAAGGTCGTCGTCACCGGGGTGCCCGGCGCCACCGCGGACCGCGAGGACCAGGGCTTCCAGCTCCCGCTGGGACTGCTGGCCCTCAAGACCGGCTGCCCGGTGAAACTCACCGCTACGCGCGAGGAGTCCTTCCTCGGCCACGCCCACCGCCACCCCACGCTGCTGCGCTACCGCCACCACGCGGACGGCGACGGCAAGCTGGTGAAGGTCGAGGCGCAGATCCTGCTCGACGCGGGCGCCTACGCGGACACCTCCTCGGAGTCCCTGGCCGCCGCCGTCTCCTTCGCCTGCGGCCCCTACGTCGTCCCGAACGCCTTCATCGAGGGCTGGGCCGTACGCACCAACAACCCGCCCTCCGGCCATGTCCGCGGCGAGGGCGCCATGCAGGTCTGCGCCGCCTACGAGGCGCAGATGGACAAGCTCGCGAAGAAGCTCGGCGTGGACCCGGCGGAGCTGCGCCTGCGCAACGCCATGGCGACCGGTGACGTGCTGCCGACCGGCCAGACGGTGACGTGCCCCGCCCCTGTCGCGGAACTCCTCCAGGCCGTACGGGACTTCCCGCTCCCCGCGCTTCCCAAGGACACCCCCGAGGACGAGTGGCTGCTCCCGGGCGGTCCGGAGGGCGCGGGCGAGCCCGGCGCCGTGCGCCGCGGCGTCGGCTACGGCCTCGGCATGGTCCACATGCTCGGCGCGGAGGGCGCGGACGAGGTCTCCACGGCCACGGTCAAGGTCCACGACGGCGTGGCCACCGTGCTCTGCGCGGCCGTCGAGACCGGCCAGGGCTTCACCACGCTGGCCCGGCAGATCGTCCAGGAGACGCTCGGCATCGACGAGGTGCACGTGGCACCGGTCGACACCGACCAGCCGCCCGCCGGCCCCAGCTGCCGAGGACGTCACACCTGGGTGTCGGGCGGCGCGGTCGAACGCGCGGCGAAGATGGTCCGTACGCAGCTGCTGCAGCCCCTCGCGCACAAGTTCGGGATGTCCACCGAGCTGCTCCAGATCACCGACGGCAAGATCACGTCGTACGACGGTGTGCTCTCCACGACCGTCACCGAGGCGATGGACGGCAAGGAGCTGTGGGCCACCGCGCAGTGCCGCCCGCACCCGACCGAGCCGCTGGACGAGGCGGGGCAGGGCGACGCCTTCGTGGGCCTCGCGTTCTGCGCGATCCGCGCGGTGGTGGACGTGGACATCGAACTGGGCTCGGTACGGGTCGTCGAACTCGCGCTCGCCCAGGACGTCGGCCGGATCCTCAACCCGGCGCAGCTCACGGCGCGGATCGAGGCCGGTGTCACGCAGGGCGTCGGCGCGGCGCTCACCGAGAACCTGCGCACCGCGCGCGGCCTGGTCCGCCACCCCGACCTGACCGGCTACGCCCTGCCGACAGCCCTGGACGCGCCCGACATCCGCATCGTCAAGCTCGTCGAGGAGCGGGACGTCGTCGCGCCCTTCGGCGCGAAGGCGGTCAGCGCGGTGCCGGTCGTCACCTCACCGGCGGCTGTCGCGTCCGCCGTCCGCGCGGCGACCGGGCGCCCGGTCAACCGCCTCCCGATCCGCCCGCAGGCCGCCGTGGTGACCACCGCATGACCGCGTCGGGGCCCCCGGAGCAGGAACCCCGGCAGCCGCGGGACGGCGAGGGGGACCTGCCGCGCTTCGAGCCGCCGCCGAGTGTCGGCAAGCTGATGATCTGGGTGCTGCTGTTCTTCGTGGCGGCGCTGGCGGTCGTACTGGGCGGCGTGTACTTCACCTGAGGACGGCCCGCGGGACGGCCCCGCGAGCTCGTCGCGCCGGGCCGGGAGCGCCGGCGGCGGGCGTCGCCGGGCGGGTGATCCGAACACGCGATCCGAACACGGGCTCCGGCGCGGTGGGTCTCGCGCACCTGACACGTGACGGCGGGGGGCCCGCCGCGGGTGCCGGGATCCTGCGAAGGGTGGCTTGAACCGGCGTGTTTCCCGGCTGTGCCCGTCGTGTGCCTGCGTGTTTCCGGCGTTGTCAGTACGGCGGCGTATGGTTCTCGGTCAGTGGGGAACAGCCGCGGGGCGGTGGGGTGTTCTCCGGGGGAAGCACACAAGCGTTCACATGCGCGGGGGAGCCATGAGCACGACTGACACCGATGTCGTCGGCGCGATCACGCTGACCGAGGGCGAGCTGGATCCGTACGTCACACACCTGGACACCCGGCACTGGCTGACCGGTCCGGGACTGCCGTCCGACGGCACACTGCTGGAGTTCGGCGCGCTGCGCGAGCACGGTCTGCGCAGGGTGACGGAGCTGGCGGGGGACGCCGACAAGCTCGCCGGGGAGCTCCGGGACCAGCTGGTCATCGGGGCGCTGCGGACCGTCGACCGGGACCTGGAATCGATCGTGCTGGACGGGTCGACCGGCAGGGTCGCCACGACGCACCTCAGCTCCCACCCCGTCCTGATGGACCTCGCCCCGCTGGCCCCGTCCCTGGAGGCGCTGGTGCGCTTCGCGGCCGCGACGGAGGAACTGACCGCGTCCCGGGGCCGGTTCGCGTCCTACCGGGACCGGTTCGGCCCGAAGGCGGTCACCGAGGCCTCAGAATCGCTGGCCGAGGTCTTCGAGACGGGCGCGGGCGGCGAGGTGGCGGCGTACTGGCGGATGGCCGCGCTGATCCGCCCGCTCGCGCGCATCGCGGGCCCCGGTGAGGGGCTCCTGCTCGACCTTCCGCAGCGGCTGCTGGACGAGGAGTTCGGGCCGGGCGCGATCATGCGCTTCGAGGACGTCGACTTTCCCCCCGCGCTCGTGCACGAGCCGACCCGCCGCTTCCTGCGCGAGACGGGCCTGCCGGAGGACGGGCTGCTCTTCCAGCTGGACACGGAGGTGCCGCTGCCGGCCCTCACCGAGTACTACGCGGACGAGCGCCCCGAGGCCTTCACCGCCGAGCAGCTGCCCGTGACGGCGGACCGGCTCATCCGCCTCGGGTACCTCCTGGAGGACACCAGCCTCGTCGTGGACGGGGCCACGGGCGCGGTCCTCGCCTGGAGCGAGCCCGACGCCACGCTGCGCCCGCTCAACGCCGACATCTCCACGCTCGCCTTCACCCTCTGGCTGCTGCACCGGGAGAAGTCGATCGACGCGGCCTACGACCTCACCGACTCCTACGAGCAGCTCGCCGCCACCATGGCGCAGACCCTCGCCGCGGTCGACCCGGTCGCCTGCGACCCGACCCCGAGACTGGACGGCGACGACGGCTGGCGCTACTGGCCGGAGATATTCGAGGACCAGGCGGGCGGCACGCTGTACGCGTAGCCCTGCCGGCCGGGCGGACCGGGTCACGGCACGGGCTCGTCGGCCGCGTGGCGCGGAGACGGACGGGCCCGACTGCGCCGAACCGGACCGACCGGACCGCGCTGTCGGGACCGGACGGGCCGGCCTGGAGCACGGGCGTCCGATTCGGGAGGGTATTTGTGGGTATTTCACTGATATGAGTACTGCATCGATGGAGATGGCAGCGCCCAGTGGCCTGCTCAGCCTCGGGCTGTTCCTGGTCGCCGTGGCCCTCGTGACGTTGCTGGCGGGCAGTCTCTGGCTGGGCTGCCGCATACGGTCGAGCCAGCAGCTTCCACGCCCCGAGGAGCAGCCACAACTGCCACCCGAGGGCGCGGTCCACGAGGTCCGCGAGTTCCGTGAGCCCGCCGAGATCCCCAAGGTGGACAAGAACGGCCGGGCCCTCACCCCGTACGAGCTCGCCCACTCGGCGTCCAGGCCGAGCGCGTCCCAGGAACGGCGGCGCTGGGCGGAGGGCGGCAGCGGCTCGTTCGGCAGCGGCGGCCTGGGCCCTCACTGAGACCACCTGAGACACCTGAGACCGCAGGGACACCGGCCCGGTCGGCACCGGCCGTGGGCGGCGCCCCACCCCACCGGGGCCCGCGCGGACACACCACGCGCGGAGCCCCTTTCGCCTGCCCCGCGGAGGGGGCCTGCGGCGCCGGAGGCCGTGGCGGGAATCGAACCCGCGTAACTCGCTTTGCAGGCGAGTCCCTGAACCACTCGGGCACACGGCCGTGTCAGGTGCGGCACGGCTCACTCGTTCCGAACCTGATGCGTCGACGGTAGGCGGGCGCGCGGGCGGCGCTCAAGGGGTCCGGGCCCGCCGCAACGGGACTGCCACACGGCGTTCACGAAACGGGTCGCGGGGCCGGCGGCCCGGTTGGTCGTACGACCAAAGAACCAGCTGATCACGGTCTTCGGACAGGAGTCAGCACGGGTTGTGCCCCTTACGCTGACGGCCATGACCGCACTGGAACCACGGGATGCCGCCGGCGCGCCGACGCAGGACGACGCCGCGGCCCGCGAGGGCGTGCTGAGCCGGCCCTACCGGTCGCTCAGTGTCGGGATCGTCTCCGTCGTGCTGCTGATCGCGTTCGAGGCGACGGCGGTCGGCACGGCGATGCCGGTGGCGGCCAGGGAACTCGACGGGGTCGCGCTCTACGCCTTCGCGTTCTCCGGGTACTTCACGACCAGTCTGTTCGGGATGGTGCTCGCCGGCCAGTGGTCGGACCGCGACGGCCCGCTGGCCTCGCTGGCCGCGGGGATCGGGGCCTTCGCCGCGGGCCTGATCCTCTCCGGCACGGCCGGCGGCATGGGGCTGTTCGTCCTCGGACGGGCGGTGCAGGGCCTCGGCGGCGGCCTGGTGATCGTCGCGCTGTACGTGGTCGTGGGGCAGGCCTACCCGGAACGGCTGCGGCCCTCGATCATGGCGGGCTTCGCCGCGGCCTGGGTGGTGCCGTCCGTGGTCGGGCCGCTCGCGGCGGGCGCGGTCACCGAACACCTCGGCTGGCGCTGGGTCTTCGTCGGCATACCGGTCCTGGTCGTCCTCCCGCTGGCCCTGGCCCTGCCCCAGATACGGCGGCGCACCCGGGGCCGGACGACGGACACCGCCGCGCCCCCGGACCGGCGGCGCATCCGCGCGGCGCTCGGGATCGCCCTCGGCGCGGGACTGCTCCAGTACGCCGCCCAGGACCTGCGCCCGCTGTCGCTCGTCCCCGCCGCGGCGGGCGCCGCCCTGCTCGTCCCCACCGTGCGCCGGCTGCTCCCGGCCGGCACCTACCGGGCCGCGCGCGGTCTGCCCTCCGTGGTGCTGCTGCGCGGGGTCGCGGCCGGCTCGTTCGTCGCCGCCGAGTCCTTCGTGCCGCTCATGCTCGTCACCCAGCGCGGCCTGTCGCCGACGCTCGCCGGGTTCTCGCTCGCGGCGGGCGGCGGGACCTGGGCGCTGGGGTCGTACGTGCAGTCGAGGCCGCGCATGGAGCCGTACCGGGAACGGCTGATGTTCTCCGGGATGCTGCTGGTCGCCGCCGCGATCGCCGCCGTGCCCGGTGTGCTGGTGCACGCCGTGCCGGTGTGGACCGTCGCGGTCGCCTGGGCCTTCGGCTGCTTCGGGATGGGGCTGGTGATCGCCTCGACCAGTGTGCTGCTGCTCCGGCTCTCGGCGCCCGAGGAGGCCGGCGCCAACTCCGCCTCGCTGCAGATCTCCGACGCCCTCTCCGACATCGTCCTGCTCGCGGCGGGCGGCGCGGCCTTCGCCGTGCTGGGCGGCGGTACGGTCACGGACACGGCCGGCGCGGCGGCCGACTCCCACCCCGCCGCCTTCGCCGTCGTGTTCCTGCCGATGGCCGCCGTGGCACTGGCCGGGGCCTGGGTGACGACCCGGCTGCGGGAGCACCGGCCGTGAAACCGGCTCGACCCCGGCGGCCGGCCGGCCCTACCGTGACGCCGTGGAAGATCTGTCGCTCCGTCTCGACCCGGGCCTCGCGCGAGCCCTCGCCGACCTCGCGGACGCGCGGGACCGCTCCCCCGAGGAGGTCGCCGTGGACGCCGTACGCCGGTATCTGCACGAGGAGGGCGCGCACGTCCGCGCTCTCGCCGCCCGGCTCGCCGAAGACCACGCCGAACTGCTGCGCAGGCTCGGCGAATGACCCCGGCCGACACCGCCGCGCACACCGCGGACCCGAGCCGGCCGACGCGTCACCTCACCGTCGCCGAGGTGACGGACATCGCCCGGATCGCCTTCGGCGGCACCGCCCCCGAGACGCGTGAGCCCGGACTGCTGGCCTCCGCCGTGCACCGCCCGCGCGCCCGCATGCTCGGCGTCTCCGCCCACACCGACCTCCACGAACAGGCCGCGGCCCTGCTGCACGGGCTCGCCTCCAACCACCCCTTCGTCGACGGCAACAAGCGCACGGCCTGGCTGGCCGCCGCCACCTTCCTCGCCGTCAACGGCGTCGACCTCGGCGGCTGCGACCAGGCGACGGCGTACGACCTGGTCATCGACGTGGCGTCCGGCCAGGAGACCGCCCTCGGCGTGATCGCGGCCCGGCTGCGCGCCCTGTGAGGTGGGTCGCATCCACGGGCGCCCCGGCGTCGTCCGCGCCGTGACACGTCCGGGGCGCCGGTAGGGTGGCCCGGTTGTCATACGTAGCCGAGCCGCTCGACCACCCCACGGAGACCGTGACTACCACCGCCGCCACCGCTTCCTCCTCGCACCACCTCTCACCCGCCTTTCCCGGACGCGCCCCCTGGGGCACCGCGGGCAAGCTGCGCGCCTGGCAGCAGGGGGCGATGGAGAGGTACATCCAGGAGCAGCCGCGCGATTTCCTCGCCGTCGCCACCCCCGGCGCCGGCAAGACGACGTTCGCGCTGACCCTCGCGTCCTGGCTGCTGCACCACCACGTGGTCCAGCAGGTGACCGTCGTCGCGCCGACCGAGCACCTGAAGAAGCAGTGGGCGGAGGCGGCGGCACGGATAGGGATCAAGCTGGATCCCGAGTACAGCGCGGGTCCGCTCAGCAAGGAGTACCAGGGCGTCGCCGTGACGTACGCCGGTGTCGGCGTGCGGCCGATGCTGCACCGCAACCGCTCCGAGCAGCGCAAGACCCTCGTCATCCTCGACGAGATCCATCACGCCGGTGACTCCAAGTCCTGGGGCGAGGCGTGCCTCGAGGCGTTCGAGCCGGCGACCCGGCGGCTGGCGCTGACCGGTACGCCGTTCCGCTCCGACACCAACCCGATCCCCTTCGTCACCTACGAGGAGGGCAACGACGGGATCCGGCGGTCCTCCGCCGACTACACCTACGGCTACGGGTCCGCCCTCGGCGACGGGGTCGTGCGGCCGGTCATCTTCCTCTCCTACAGCGGCAACATGCGCTGGCGGACCAAGGCGGGCGACGAGATCGCGGCGCGGCTCGGGGAGCCGATGACCAAGGACGCCGTCAGCCAGGCCTGGCGCACCGCGCTCGACCCGCGCGGCGAGTGGATGCCCAGCGTGCTGCGCGCCGCCGACCAGCGGCTGACCGAGGTGCGCAAGGGCATCCCGGACGCCGGTGCCCTCGTCATCGCCTCCGACCAGGACTCCGCCCGCGCCTACGCCAAGCTGATCCGCGAGATCACCGGTACGAAGGCGACCCTGGTGCTCTCCGACGACACCGGCGCCTCGAAGCGGATCGACGACTTCTCGGCGAGCGACGACCGGTGGATGGTCGCCGTCCGCATGGTGTCCGAAGGCGTCGACGTACCCCGGCTGGCCGTCGGCGTCTACGCGACCACGATCTCCACCCCCCTGTTCTTCGCGCAGGCCGTCGGCCGTTTCGTCCGCTCCCGGCGGCGCGGCGAGACCGCCTCCGTCTTCCTCCCGACCGTCCCCGACCTCCTCGGCTTCGCCAACGAGATGGAGGTCGAGCGCGACCACGTCCTCGACAAGCCCAAGAAGGAGGGCGAGGAGGACCCGTACGCCGAGTCCGAGAAGGAGATGGACGAGGCGAACAAGGAGCAGGACGAGGACACCGGCGAGCAGGAGCAGTTCTCTTTCGAGGCGCTGGAGTCCGAGGCGGTCTTCGACCGGGTGTTGTACGACGGCGCCGAGTTCGGGATGCAGGCCCATCCGGGGAGCGAGGAGGAGCAGGACTACCTCGGCATTCCCGGGCTGCTGGAGCCCGACCAGGTGCAGATGCTGCTGCAGAAGCGGCAGGCCCGGCAGATCGCGCACAGCCGGAAGAAGCCCGCCGAGGAGGCCGACCTCCTCGAACTCCCCGCCGAACGGCGCCCGGTGGTCTCGCACAAGGAGATGCTGGAACTGCGCAAGCAGCTCAACACCATGGTCGGCGCCTACGTCCACCAGAGCGGCAAGCCGCACGGGGTGATCCACACCGAACTGCGCCGGGTGTGCGGCGGGCCGCCGAGCGCCGAGGCCACCGCGGGACAGCTGCGGCAGCGGATCGCCAAGGTGCAGGAGTGGGCCACCCGGATGCGGTGACGACCCGTCCCTCCCCGGTTCGTGAAGATGGATTCCAGGCGCGCGCCGACCGCGGTCGGCGCGCGCTCGCGTGTGCGCTCCGGCGGAGTCCCGGGGCGTGTGCACGGCGTGGGGAGGCGGTGCGCGCCGTGTGGCGGGCGCCGCGTGTAACGGGACAAAGGGACAGACTCCGTACCCGCCCATGACCGGATTCTGGACGGAGACTTCCGCTGAGCGGACCGGCTCGCTACTGTCACGCTACGCACACGCCCCGTGGCAGCGCCGCCGCGGAGCGCAGCCGTGTAGCGACTCCGCCCGGGAAGAGCCCGGGTCGTCAGCCGACGGCGGCCTCTGAAGCGCGTCGCCGACGGGACTCGGCGTCGTGACCGCCGTGCGGGGGCCGCCGACCTCACCACTAAGGAGTGGGCGTCGTGACCGCGGAGACCTCTCAGACGCTCGACCGGGGACTGCGGGTCCTCAAGCTGCTCGCCGACACGGACCACGGGCTGACGGTCACCGAGCTCTCGAACAAACTGGGCGTCAACCGGACTGTGGTGTACCGGTTGCTCGCGACGCTGGAGCAGCACGCGCTGGTACGCCGTGACCTGGGCGGCCGTGCCCGGGTCGGGCTCGGGGTGCTGCGCCTGGGCCGGCAGGTGCATCCGCTGGTACGGGAGGCCGCGCTGCCCGCGCTGCGCGCGCTGGCCGAGGACATAGGGGCGACCGCCCATCTCACGCTCGTCGACGGGACCGAGGCGCTCGCCGTCGCCGTCGTCGAGCCCACCTGGACCGACTACCACGTTGCCTACCGGGCCGGGTTCCGGCACCCGCTGGACCGGGGCGCGGCGGGGCGCGCGATCCTCTCGGCCCGGCAGGCGCCCGTGGGCGAGCCCGGATACACGCTCACGCACGGGGAGCTGGAGGCGGGGGCGAGCGGCGCCGCGGCTCCGCTCCTCGGCGTGACCGGTGTCGAGGGCAGCGTGGGCGTCGTCATGCTCGCGGACTCCGTGCCGGAACGGGTGGGCACGCGGGTCATGGACGCGGCCCGCGAGGTCGCGGACGCACTGCGCTGAAGGTCGCCTCCGGCGGTCCGCAGCCGTTCGGACGGTGGCTCGGCTGCCTGCCGTGCGATGCCTGGACGGTGGTTCGGTTCCCCGGCGTGCGATGCCGGCCCGAATTACCCGACCCTCCCGACGGGAGACGCCCGGGGATGCCCGGACGACCGGCCGGTGGCCCCGGCGGGCGACGACCGGGCCCGGGTGTGACGGTCGGGCGGACGGTGCGCGGACCACGGCCGGCGGCGCGGCGGGCGACGACCGGCCCCGGTGCGACGGTCCGGTGGAGCGACGCGCTGAAGGCCGAGGACGGAACGGACGTTAGATTGATCCCGTGCTCTCTCGCCTCACACGTCCCAAGGCCGTCGCCGTCTGCGCCGTTCCCGTCGTGGCGCTGCTCGCCACGGCGGTGTTCGCGCCGCTGCCGTTCTCTCTCGCGCAGCCCGGCCTGACGGCGAACGTCCTCGGTGAGAACAAGGGCGACCCGGTGATCACGATCAGCGGCGCGCCGGTCCGCCGGACCAGCGGACAGCTGCGGATGACGACGATCGAGGCGACCGGGCCGGACGCGCGCGTCTCGCTCGGCGACGTGATCAGCGGCTGGTTCGCCAAGGACCGTGCGGTGATGCCCCGTGACTCGGTCTACCCGAGCGGGAACAGCGTCAAGGAGATCGAGCAGCACAACGCGGACGAGATGAAGCAGTCGCAGGACACGGCCACCGAGGCGGCGCTGGCCTATCTGCACGAGAAGAACGACGTGAAGGTCACGCTCAAGCTGGCCGACGTCGGCGGTCCCAGCGCCGGCCTGCTCTTCACGCTCGGCATCATCGACAAGCTGGACGGCGACGGCAGCGGCGGCGACCTGACGGGCGGCCGCACCGTCGCGGGTACGGGGACGATCGACGCCGACGGCAAGGTCGGCGCGGTCGGTGGCGTGGGACTGAAGACACAGGCCGCGCGGCGGGACGGCGCGACGGTCTTCCTGGTGCCGAAGGGGGAGTGCTCGGAGGCCGAGGCCGAGCTCCCGAAGGGGCTGCGGCTGGTGGCGGTGACGACCCTAAAGGGGGCGGTCGACGCGCTGGTGTCGCTGGAGAAGGGGAAGGGCCCGGTTCCCGGCTGCTAGCCGCCGGGCGGGCCGCGCCCCGAGCGAGGCGCCGACCTAGGAGGCGACGGCCGCCCTGGGCGCGGAGGCGAGGCGCAGGCCCACCTCCACCAGGGTCCAGCCGAGGCGGGTGCGCAGTTCGCCCGGCACCCGTGCCGCGGCGGCGAGCCGGTGGGCGTCGGCCTCGGCGCGGAGGTCGGCGGCGCGGATGCGGTGCAGGGCCAGGTGTGTCTGGGCGTTGGTCATCGGAGTACCTCTCAGTCCTTCTCGGTCCCGGCCGGCGACGGGCGGACGGGAGCTGACGGGCGGCCGACGAGCGGCTGTTGGGCGTCCGAAGGGCGTCTGACGGGGCGGGCTCAGCCGTCCTGGACGGGGAAGACATGGGTGTGGAAGCGGACCTGGGCACCCTCGGGGTCGTCCTCGGCCGAGGCCTGCGCGCGGTAGGAGTCGAGGAGTTCGTGCATCCTGCTGATCAGCTCCTCGGCCCGCCGGGGCGTCAGCCGCAGGGTCCAGTCGCTCATGTCGCTGGCGCGCGACCAGGCCGGCAGCCAGTCGTCGCGGTTCGCGATCCAGGTGGACAGCTCGCGGTTGTGGCTGGTCGCGAGTTCGTGCAGGAACAGGTCGAGGGCTCCCCGTACCTCCGGGCCCGAGTCCTCGAACCGGTCGTTGTCGAGGACCAGCGCCTGGTCGACCGCCTGCCACCAGCGCTCCCGCCCCTTGCCGTGCCCCGGGGCGTCCTCGACGAAGCCGTGCGCGGCGAGCTGGCGCAGGTGGTAGCTGGTGGCCCCGCTGGACTCGCCCAGTTTCGTGGCGAGCTGGGACGCGGTGGCCGGGCCGCCGCGGCGCAGCGCGTAGAGCAGCTGCATCCGCAGCGGGTGCGCGATGCCGCGCAGTGAGCGGGCGTCGAGGGTGCGGGCCGCCGGTCCCGATGCGGTCGGTCCGGGTGACGCCGGTCCGGATGCGGTCGGCTCGGGTGCGGCCGGTCCGGTCTGTTCTCCGTGCTCCTGCATACATGCAAAGGTAGCGTTGCAAAGAAGTCCTTGCAAGGGTTTCTTTGCAACCACTTCTTTGGACCTTGATCCCTGGGCCTTGATCCCTGGACCTTGGGCCTTGGCCGCGGGTCCCGGGCCGGCCCGGGACCCGCGGCCCCCGGACGGCTCTCAGCGCTGCTTCACGAACCCCTCCGCCGTCATCCAGTCCAGGGCCACCTCGTGCGGGTCCTGGCCCTCCACGTCCACCTTGGCGTTCAACTCCTGCGCCACCGTGTTGTCCAGTTTCTTCGTCACCGGGTCGAGGACCCGGGCGATCGCCGGATACTTCTTCAGCGCCTTGGAGTTGATGGCGGGCGCCGCGTTGTAGTTGGGGAAGAAGTTCTTGTCGTCCGCCATTACGACCAGCTTCATCGACCGGATGCGGCCGTCCGTCGTGAAGACCTCCCCGTAGGTGCAACTCCCCTTCGCCACCTGGGTGTAGATGATCCCGGTGTCCATCTGCGTGATGTTCTTCGCGGGCACGCTCATCCCGTACGCCTTCTCCATGCCCGGCAGCCCATCGGCCCGGTTGGCGAACTCGCTCTCCACGCAGAGCGTGACCGCGCGGGGGTCCTTCCTGGACAGCGCGGCCACGTCGGAGAGTGTCTTCGTGCGGTACTTCTCGAAGTTGGCCCGGTTCATGGCCAGTGCGTAGGTGTTGTCGAGCGCGGACGCGGGCAGCCAGGTGATCCCGTTCCGCAGATCGGCGTCGCGCACCGCCCGCCACTGCCCGCCGGGATCGGCGATGGGCCTGCTGTTGCCGAGGTACGTGATCCAGGCGGTGCCCGTGTACTCGTACATGCCGTCCGCGTCGCCGCTCTTGACCGCTTCCCGGGCGCCGATCGAACCCTGGATGCCGGTCCGGTCGAGGACGTCCGCGCCGGCCGCCTGGAAGGCGATCCCCATGATCGCGCCGAGGATCAGCTGCTCGGTGAACTCCTTGGACGTCACCGTCAGATGAGCGCCCTTGAGCGGCAGCCCCTGTCCGATGGAGCCGGGTCCGACGTCGTCGACCATCGGGGAGCCGCTGGTCAGACCGCAGCCGGAGAGCAGGACCAGCACGCCCGCCAGCGTCGCGCACGGACCCCTGCGCCTCATGATCCGGGCTCCAGTCCCCGCGGCCGCAGCAGCAGTTCGACCAGCGAGGCCAGCCAGTCCACGAGCAGCGCGAGCGTCACGGTGAGGACCGAACCGAGCACCAGGACCGGCATCCGCTGGTTGGTGATCCCGGTGGTGATCAGCACACCGAGGCCGCCGCCCCCGCCGAAGGTGGCCAGCGTGGCCGTGCCGACGTTCAGGACCAGGGCCGTACGGACACCCGCCAGGATCAGCGGGACGGCCAGCGGCAGTTCGATCCGCGACAGGACCCCCATCGGGGACATGCCGATACCGCGCGCGGCCTCCAGGAGGGTCGGATCGTTGGCCTTCAGGCCCGCGATCGTGTTGGAGAGGACCGGCAGGATCGCGTAGACGGTGATGCCGATCAGGGCCGCCTTCTGGCCGGTGCCGAGCCAGATGACCAGCAGCGCCAGCAGACCGATCGCCGGAGTGGCCTGGCCCATGTTGGCGAAGGCCATGGCGATGGGCGTCGCCCTGCGGAACATCCGGCGGGTGAGCAGGACCCCCAGCGGGATCGCGATGACCAGCACGAAGAAGGTCGAGATCACGGTCAGTTCGATCTGCTGCCACAGGGCCTTCGGCACCTGCCCGTTCGACAGCGCGTTCCTGGAGATGGGATCGAGGGTGGCCTGCTGGAACCAGAGCCAGGTGGCCAGCAGCACGGCCGCCAGCACCGCCGGCAGGACCGTCAGCTTGGGCCAGGTGATCCGCCGCCGCGGCGCGGGCGGCGGGGGAACCGGCTCCCGCTCGTCCGGGAGGCCGGCGTCCTCGGGGAGGTCCTCGCCGTCGGCGAACGCGCCGTCGTCCCGGAACGCGAGCCCCTCGACCTCGTGCGCGCCCGCGCGCCGGCGCCAGGGCGGGTAGTTCCTCATGCCTTCGCCTCCCCGCCCGGTCCCTCCTGCTCGAAGTGGGTCTGCTGGGCGCGCGCGTCCTCCAGCTCGTGCTGGTGCTCCATCGCCTCCAGCCGGTCCTCCTCCAGCAGTTCGTGCACGGAGTTCATCAGCGTCTCCATGTCGACGACACCGATGTACTCACCGCGCCGCCCGGTCACCGCGACCCGGCCGGTGTTGTCGGTGAGCACCGCCTCCAGCGCGTCCCGCAGGGTGGCGTCCCGGGTCACCGTGTCGTGCACCAGCGTGCCCGCCCGGGCAAGCGAGCCCTTGGCCCGCATCAGGTCCCCGCGCCGCAGCCACTTGTAGGGGCGGCGCCGTCTGTCGAGCAGCAGGATCTCGTTGGTCCCGCTGCTCCGGAGCTTGTTGAAGATCTCCTGGAGCCGGTCGTCGACCGTGACCGTCGGATAGTCGGTGATCTCCACGTCCCGCACCCGGGTGAGGTTGAGCCGCTTGAGCGCCGCGCCCGCGCCCACGAACCCCGACACGAAGTCGTCGGCGGGATTGGTGAGGATCGCCTCCGGGGTGTCGAACTGCGCGATGTGCGACCGCTCGCGCAGGACCGCGATGCGGTCGCCCAGCTTGATCGCCTCGTCGAAGTCGTGCGTGACGAAGACGATCGTCTTGTGCAGCTCGCGCTGGAGCCGGATCAGCTCGTCCTGGAGATGGTCGCGGGTGATCGGGTCCACGGCGCCGAAGGGCTCGTCCATGAGCAGGACGGGCGGGTCGGCGGCCAGCGCCCGGGCCACGCCCACCCGCTGCTGCTGACCGCCGGAGAGCTGCCGCGGATAGCGGCCCTGGAACTCACCCGGGTCGAGGCCGACCAGGTCCAGCATCTCCTCGACCCGCGCCCTGATCCGCGTCTTCGGCCAGCCGACCATCTTCGGCACCAGGGCGATGTTCTGGGCGACCGTCATGTGCGGGAAGAGCCCGGACGACTGGATCGCGTACCCGATCCTGCGGCGCAGCTTCACCGGGTCCATGTCGGTGACGTCCTCGCCGCCGATGCGGATACGGCCGCCGGTCGGTTCGATCAGCCGGTTGATCATCTTGAGGGTGGTGGACTTGCCGCACCCGGACGGACCGACGAAGACGACCAGCTCACCCGCCTTGATCTCCATGTTGACGCTGTCCACGGCCGGGTCACGGCTGCCGGGGTAGCGCTTGGTGAGGTGCTCCAGCTCGATGGTGGCGCCGGTCGTGGAGGTGTGCGCGACAGCGGCGGCATGGCGGTCCCGCCCGTCCTCGGCCGTCTCAGCCACGGATCCCCCTCGGGATGGTCAGCCGCCCGATGAGCACGTACGCGGCGTCGAACAGCAACGCGAGGATGACGATCCCGACCGTGCCCGCGAGCACCTGGTTGAGCGCGTTCCTGCTGCCCAGGGACCCGATGCCGCGGAAGATCTCGTTGCCGAGGCCCGGCCCGGAGGCGTAGGCCGCGATCGCCGCGATGCCCATCAGCATCTGGGTGGAGACCCGGACGCCGGTGAGGATCGGCGGCCAGGCGAGCGGCAGTTCCACCCTGAGCAGCCGGGCGGCCCGCGACATGCCGATGCCCTTCGCGGCGTCCACCAGCGCCGGGTCGACCCCGCGCAGGCCCACGATCGAGTTGCGGACGACCGGCAGCAGCCCGTACAGCGTCAGCGCGATCACGGTGGGCGGGACGCCCAGCCCCACCACCGGGATCAGCAGGCCGATCATGGCGAGGGAGGGGACGGTCAGGACGGTGGAGGTGGTGGTCGTGGCGAGGCCGCCCGCCCAGTCGCTGCGGTAGGTGACCACCCCGAGCACCACACCGGCGAGCGTGGCGACGACCATGCACTGGAAGACCACGCTGGCGTGCTGGTACGCGTCCATGAGCAACTGCTGGTGGCGGCTGCTCAGGTACTCCCAGAAGTTCACGCCGCCTCACCCCGTCGTCGGTCAGTGCTCGGCAGCCGCCTGTTCCACCAGCGGGATGATCCGCAGCGGTACGGCGTTCTCCATGACGATCGCCGTGGAGGCCCGGACGATGCCATCAAAACCGACGACCCGGTCGATCACACGCTGGAGATCGGCGTTCGAGCGGGCCACCAGCCGGCACAGCATGTCCCCGCTGCCGGTGGTCGTGTGCAGCTCCAGCACCTCCGGGACGGTCGCCAAGTGGGCCCGTACGTCGGGTCCTTGACCCTGTCGGATCTCCAGCGTCGCGAACGCCGTCACGGGGTATCCGAGCGCGGCGGGATCGACCTGCGGGCCGAATCCCCTGATGACTCCATTCGACTGAAGGCGGTCCAGCCGGGCCTGCACCGTGCCGCGCGCGACCCCCAGCCGCCGGGACATCTCCAGGACCCCGATCCGCGGCTCACGCGCCAGCAGCACGATGAGCCGGCCGTCCAGGTGATCGATCGCCACGCCCGCCTCCGCAGTGGTCATCATGTACAGACCGCCCGCTGTTCCGGGCGGATCGCTGAACACATTGCCCAGTCGATACGCAAACTATTGCGCACCTTGTGGAAGGGAGAGAGCCTGCGGCCATGTCCCTCATCGACGCGAACCCTGACCAGACTCCCGACACCGCCCGGCAGGCCGATCCCTTCCCGGTCAAGGGAATGGACGCCGTCGTCTTCGCCGTGGGCAACGCCAAGCAGGCCGCGCACTACTACTCCACCGCGTTCGGCATGCGGCTGGTCGCCTACTCCGGACCGGAGAACGGCAGCCGCGAGACGGCGTCGTACGTCCTGGAGAACGGCTCCGCGCGCTTCGTCCTCACCTCCGTGATCAAGCCCGCCACCCCGTGGGGTCACTTCCTGGCCGAGCACGTGGCGGCGCACGGCGACGGGGTCGTGGACCTCGCCATCGAGGTCCCGGACGCGCGCGCCGCGTTCGCGTACGCCGTCGAGCACGGCGCCCGCCCGGTCACCGAGCCGTACGAGCTGAAGGACGAGCACGGCGTCGTCGTGCTGGCCGCGATCGCCACGTACGGCGAGACCCGGCACACCCTCGTCGAGCGGACCGGCTACGACGGCCCCTACCTGCCCGGGTACGCGGCCGCCGCGCCGATGGTCGAGCCCCCCGCCCAGCGCACCTTCCAGGCCGTCGACCACTGTGTCGGCAACGTCGAGCTCGGCCGCATGAACGAGTGGGTCGGCTTCTACAACAAGGTCATGGGCTTCACGAACATGAAGGAGTTCGTGGGCGACGACATCGCGACCGAGTACAGCGCCCTGATGTCGAAGGTCGTCGCGGACGGCACGCTCAAGGTCAAGTTCCCGATCAACGAGCCCGCCGTGGCCAAGAAGAAGTCGCAGATCGACGAGTACCTGGAGTTCTACGGCGGCGCGGGGGTCCAGCACATCGCGCTGAACACCAACGACATCGTCCAGACCGTACGGACCATGAGCGCGGCCGGGGTCCAGTTCCTCGACACGCCCGACTCGTACTACGACACCCTCGGCGAGTGGGTCGGCGACACCCGGGTCCCCGTGGACACCCTGCGCGAACTCAAGATCCTCGCCGACCGCGACGAGGACGGCTATCTGCTGCAGATCTTCACCAAGCCGGTCCAGGACCGGCCGACCGTCTTCTTCGAGATCATCGAGCGGCACGGTTCGATGGGCTTCGGCAAGGGCAACTTCAAGGCCCTCTTCGAGGCGATCGAGCGCGAGCAGGAGAGGCGCGGCAACCTGTGACCGGGGCGGCCGCCCACCACGGCGGCCGCTGACCACCGGCCCGGCGCGCCCCGCCGTACCGCCCGCGGATCGCGCGGGGGTGCCATGGCGGGGCGCGGACGTCGGGCCCACGGGCCCGCGCCGACCGGCGCCCGTGGCCGGGCAGGCCCGTAGGCCCGATGGCGCGGAGGTGCCCGGTGGCGCGGACCTGCCCGGTGGCCCGAGGCCCGGTGGCCCGGGCCCCCGGGAGCACAGCCGGTGCTGAGCCCGGACGGCTCGGACGGCCCGTAGGGGCCAGGGGGCACGGGTCAGGTCGCCGGAGCAGGCGCGGGCGCAGGTGACGGGCCGGGCCCGATCGGGGCGAGGACGGACGGGCTCGGCGGGGCCGCCGCGGGCGGGGCCGCCGCGGGCGGGGCCGCCGCGGGCGGGGCCGGTGAGGGGCGGACGGGCTCCGGGACCTCCGGTTCGGGGAACGCCGGGTCCTCCATCAGCTCGCTCGGGAACGACGAGGGCGCCGTGGACGGCTCGCCCAGCGCGTCCAGCGTCCGGCGGGCCAGGGGGGCGAACACGGGGGAGAAGTACGGATTGATCCGGAGGGACTCCGCCAGATGCCGGCGCGCGGCCCCCGTCAGCTCCAGCGCGCGTTCGATCTGCCCCCGGTGATAGACGTACAGCGCGCTGCGCACCCCGCCGCCGTGCTCCTTGTCCGTGGCCCGCGCCGCGAACGTCAGCGCCTCCTTGTCCTTCCCCGCCCGGTGCAGGGCCCACCCCAGCGCGTCCGCGACGCCGATGCCCGGCTGCCGTTTCCACTCCGCGCGCAGCCGCCGCACCGCCTCGGCCGCGTCCCCGTGGTCCGCCTCGAACAGCCCGAGGAGCGGCGCGTCGTCGACACCCCCCGCGGTCTCCGCGCGCGCCCGCGCCCGCACCAGACCGAACTGCGCCCGGGCCGCCGCGTCGAGGCCCTGCGCCTGGTACAGCTCGCCCAGCTCCAGCGCGTACCCCGGCGCGGGCCGCCCCGCGAACGCCGCCTGGTACGCGCTCACCGCCTCCGGCACCCGCCCGAGTGCCGCCAGCGCACGACCGCGCCCGGCGAGCGCGGCGGGCTCGGCCCGGTCGGCGCGCAGCGCGGCCTCGTAGGTGCGCAGCGCCGCCTCGCGGTCCCCGCGCTCGAACGCCAGCCCGCCGGCCTCCGTCAGCCAGGCCGCCCGCTCGGTCGGCGTCGCCGCGCCCGCCGCGGCGTCCGAGAGCGCCGCCAGCGCGTCCTCGCGCCAGCCCCGGTCCCAGTAGACCTGGGCGGCCCGGGCCCGCACCCGCGGTCCGGTGTGCAGCGACTGCAGCTTCTCCAGCGCCTTGCGGCTCGCCTTGTAGTCGCCGAGGCCCCGGCTGGAGTCGATCAGCAGCGGATACGTCGTCCACTGCCCGGGCGCCAGCTTCCGCGCCTTCTCGCCCCACTCGCGGCCCTTGCGGAAGTCGCCGCGGGTGTTGGCGAGTGCGGCCATCCCCTGCAGCGCGGCCAGGTTCTCCGCCGGCCCGGTCGTCAGCGAGGTGCGCAGGGCCCGCTCGGCCCTCGGGAAGTAACCGGGTGTGGCGGTCCGCCGTCCCTGCTCCGCATAGGCCGTCCCGAGCATCGCCCAGGACCGCGCGTCCCGTGGATGGGTGCGCAGATACGCCTCACGGTCACCGACGAGCGCCGTCAGGTCCCGCAGCGACAGGGGCATCCCGGCGGCCGCCGCCGTCATCGCCCCGGCCACCGGGCCCGGAGCGGGCGGTGTCGGGACGAATCCGCCGGAGGGCAGCAGGACCATCGCCCCGGCGAAGACGGCGCATCCCGCGACCGCGCCGATCAGCGTGCGCCGGGCGCCACGGGAGCGGCGCCGCCCCGACGGCTTCCGGGACTCCGGCCCGGCGGGGATCCGTCCGCGCTCTTCGATCTCCATGCCGCTCACCATGCGCCCGCACGGGGACCGCGGCCCGGCACACGAAGGGTGCGGCAGACGGGGTTCACACCGATGGCCCCGAGTGCGACGCTGTGATCATGAGCCGTATCGAAGCCCCGCGCGACGACGCCACCGGCACCCTCGTCGACCGTCTCCTGGCGGGCCTGCCGAGCGAGGCGGTCCTCACCGACCCGGACGTCACGGTCTCGTACGCCAACGACATGGCGAGCTTCTGCGAGGCCGGCACACCCGCCGTCGTCGTCCTGCCGCGCACCGTCGAAGAGGTCCAGCACGTCATGCGCACCGCGACCGACCTGCGGGTCCCGGTCGTCCCGCAGGGCGCCAGAACCGGTCTGTCCGGCGCCGCGAACGCCTCGGACGGCTGCATCGTGCTCTCCCTGGTGAAGATGGACCGCATCCTGGAGATCAGTCCCGTCGACCGCATCGCCGTCGTCGAGCCCGGCGTCGTCAACGCGACGCTCTCGCGCGCGGTCGGCGAACACGGTCTGTACTACCCGCCGGACCCCTCCAGCTGGGAGATGTGCACGATCGGCGGCAACATCGGCACCGCCTCCGGCGGGCTGTGCTGCGTGAAGTACGGGGTCACCGCCGAGTACGTCCTCGGGCTGGACGTGGTGCTCGCCGACGGACGGCTGATGAGCACCGGACGCCGCACCGCGAAGGGGGTCGCCGGCTACGACCTCACCCGGCTCCTCGTCGGATCGGAGGGCTCGCTCGGCATCGTCGTACGGGCGGTGCTGGCCCTGAAGCCCCAGCCGCCCCGGCAGCTGGTGCTGGCCGCCGAGTTCGGGTCGGCGCGGGCCGCCTGCGACGCCGTCTGCCGGATCATGGAGGGCGGCCATGTGCCCTCCCTCCTGGAGCTGATGGACCGCACGACGGTCAAGGCGGTCAACGCGCTGGCGCACATGGGCCTGCCGGAGACGACCGAGGCGCTCCTCCTCGCCGCCTTCGACACCCACGACCCGGCGGCCGACCTCGCCGCCGTGGGCGCCCTGTGCGAGGCCGCCGGAGCCACCCAGGTGGTACCGGCGGAGGACACCGCGGAGTCCGAACTCCTCCTGCAGGCACGCAGGTTGTCCCTCACGGCGCTCGAAGCGGTCAAGGGCACCACGATGATCGACGACGTGTGCGTGCCGCGCTCCCGGCTCGGTGACATGCTCGACGGCATCGAACGCGTCGCGGAGAAGTACGCCCTGACGATCGGCGTCTGCGCGCACGCGGGCGACGGCAACACCCACCCCACCGTCTGCTTCGACGCCACCGACCCCGACGAGTCCCGGCGCGCCCGCGAGTCCTTCGACGAGATCATGGCCCTCGGTCTGGAACTCGGCGGCACGATCACCGGCGAGCACGGGGTCGGTGTCCTGAAGAAGGAGTGGCTGGCGCGCGAGATCGGTCCGGTCGGGCTGGAGATGCAGCGCGCCGTCAAGGCCGCGTTCGACCCGCTCGGGATCCTCAACCCGGGCAAGGTGTTCTAGGCCGGACCCAGGGCCGGTCGCGGCGGCGCGTCCGGCCGGGCGCGGGGGCGCGGGAGTGCCCGCGCGCCGGTCCACCTGCCTCCCTCACCTCACTCGCCGCCGTCCGACTCGTCCGAGGGCCACGGGTCACGCAGCCACAACTCGTCGGCCGACGGCGGCCCCGGCTGGTCCTGGAGGTCCCCGCACTCCCGCGCGGCGGCCGGACGCGGGGGAGAGGCCGAGAACCTCGGGGAGGGCGCGAGCAGCTCCGCGAGTCCGTCGTCGAGGCCGAGCTGCTCGCCCTCGGTCCCCGGCGGAACCGCCCGCAGGGTGCGTTCCAGCCAGGCGGACACGTGGACGGCCGGCGCCTCCAGCAGCGCGTCGCCGTCGGGTGAGGTCAGCGCCATCAGCACGACACCGCGTCCCCCGACCTTCGTCGGCCACACCCGCACGTCGCCGTGCCCGCACGGCCGGAACACCCCCTCGACGAGCAGCTCGCGGGCGAAGGTCCAGCTGACCGGATGATCCGTGCCGACATGGAAGGTGATGTGGACGGCGTACGGGTCGTCCGAGCGGTAACCGAGCCGGGCCGGTACGGGGATGCTGCGCTCGGGGGACAGGACGAGGTGCAGTTCGAGTTCGCGTTCCACCACGGTGTGCATGTCGGTGCGCTTCCCTTCGTCTACGGGCCTCCGGAGCGGGTCCGTACGAGTGGAGAGCGCGGCGGCGCGGAACCATTACGCGGGTTCGGCGAAATCTTTTGGCGGGGGTGCCGGGACGGGATTTCCGGGCGGTGACCGGAAGTGGCGGATCCTTGCCCGAAAGAGGTGGGTACCGCGGGAGCGCCGCTGACGGGGGCGTCGGTCTGATAGATGTGGAGCCCCCAGAAGACCCCCGAGCAGATACGGGACGACGGACATGAGCGCCCCAACCCCGGCCCCCGGTGACGACAGGCCCCGTGAAGGGTATTACCCGGACCCCTCCATTCCTGGATATGTCCGGTACTGGAACGGCGCTGCCTGGGTGCCGGGCACGAGCCGTCCCGCGCCGTCCGACGGCGTGCCGCTCGTCCCGCCGCCCGGTACGCGTCCGGCGCCTCCCGTACCCGCTCCGGCACCGGCGCCCACCGAGGAGACGGGACCGCACTTCTTCGACGAGGACCCCGGGCCGGTCGCCGAGCCCCGGCGGGTGACCCCGGCCGAGGCGCAGCACGGCAGCAGGCCCGAGCCCGCGACCGCGTGGGGCGCCGACCGCTCCCGGCAGTCCGGCTTCGGCGGCGACCAGGACCGCCGGGTCTCCTGGGGGACGCCCCAGGGCGCCGACCCGCGTCTGCCGCGCACGGCCGAGCCCGCCGAGGGGATCCGCCCGCCCGGCGGCGAGACCCCGCACACGGACGGCATCACGACGCTTCCGCCCACGGAACCGGCGGACGGCTCGCAACCCCCGGCGCCCGACGGCACCTTCGTCTTCCGCCGCCGGTCCGCGGGCGGCCCCGGCACGGCCGCGCCGGACGGCGCCCGGTTCGCCGGCCCCGGGCAGCAGGCGGCCACGGGACCCTCCACGCCCACCGGCACCCCGGGCACCCAGGAACCCGTCCCCTCCGAGGGCACCATGACCTTCCGCGCGCGCTCCCCGCGCACGGGGCAGCAGGACGGGGCGCTCGGCGGGAGCACGGCGCCGGCGGGCGGCACACCCGGGGCGGCCACGCCCGAGGACGGCTCGGCCGCGGGCCCCGGCAGCGGCTTCGGCGCCGGGCAGGCCGCCGCCCAGGCGGCGAAGGCCACCGCGGCCCCGCAGCCGCCGGCCCCGGCCGTCCCCCAGCAGTCCACCGGCCCCGCCGACACGCCGCTGTCGAGCGGCGCCGGTGGCGGACAGCCCTCGTGGGCCCAGCAGGTGCACCGGCTCGCGGGTGACGACGGGCCCGCCGCGCCCTGGAAACCGCCGGTCGACGACGTGTTCCAGGCCGCCGCCCGCCGCCACTCGGCGGCCCGGCCCGCGGCACTGGGCAGACGGCTGGTGGCCAGAGCGGTCGACACCGCGGTGCTGGCCACCGTCACCGCCGTGGCCGCCGTGCCCCTGGGCACCAAGGCGATCGACCACATCAACGGCAAGATCGACGCGGCCGAACGGTCCGGGCAGACCGTGACCGTGTGGCTGCTGGACGGCACGACCGCGGGCTACCTGGGCGTCTGTCTCGCGGTCCTGTTCCTCTTCGGCGTGGTCTACGACGCTCTGCCCACCGCGCGCTGGGGCCGCACCCTCGGCAAGAAGCTGTGCGGGATCGAGGTCCGGGACATCGAGGGCCACGAACCCCCGGCCTTCGGCGCCGCGCTGCGCCGCTGGCTCGTCTACAGCGTCCCCGGCGTGCTGGGCGTCGGTGTCGTGGGCGTCGTGTGGTGCCTGTTCGACCGGCCCTGGCGGCAGTGCTGGCACGACAAGGCGGCCCACACGTTCGTGGCGGCCCGGCCGCCGTCCGCCTGAGACGGCTCCGCGGGGCCGGACACCCGGCTCCGCGGTACCCCGGACGGCCGCTCGCGGGATGCGGAGCCGGGGGGTTCGCGGTCGACTCGGGCCATGAGCAGCGAACCGCCGCGCCCCGGCTCCGGACAGCCACCGGAGGAAGACCCGTTCGAGAAGCAGCCCCCGCCGGCTGAGGGCGGCGGCTCCCCGGACGACGGCGCCTCGCCCCCTTCGGGATCGCCCTACGACCGCCCGCATAACAACGGCACGCCGCCGTACGGGAGTCAGCCCCCGCCCTACGGCGGTCAGCAGCCCCCGCCCCCCGGCGGTGGTCCCCACGGCCCGGGCGCGGGCGGTCCGTACGGTGGCGGTGGCGGTGGCCCGTACGGTACGGGCGGCGGCGATCCCTACGGCGCAGGCGGCCCCTACGGCGGCGACCCGCTGGAGGGCATGCCGCCGCTCGCCGACAGCGGCAAGCGGGTGCTGGCGAGGATTCTCGACATGATCCTCGTGGGCATCGTGGTGTGGCTGCTGTCCTGGGCGTTCGGGGTCACCGAGTACAACGTGAACGCCGACCGTGTCGAGTACGGCAAGGGCCTCGGGCAGTCCGTGATCGCGGCGGTGCTCTACACCGGCTACGACACCGTCCTGATCCGCAGGTCGGGACAGACCCTCGGGATGAAGCTGCTGCGCATGCGGGTGGCCGACCTGGACAACGGCGCCACGCCCTCCACACAGACCTCGCTGATCCGCGCGCTGGTGCTGTGGATCCCGTTCGCGTTCTGCTGCGCGTGCATCTGGACCGCGATCGCGGGCGGCTGGAGCTTCTTCGACAAGCCCTACAAACAGGGGCTGCACGACAAGGCGGCCAAGACGGTGGTGGTCTCCACCGGCTGACACACGCGATCAGCCGCACTCCGGGAGGAGACGGCTGACCGGGACGGCGGGTCCGCGCTGCGGGGCCCGCCGTTCGTGCGTGGGGTCACGGACCCGCCGGTTCGTGAACGGGCTCGGACGACCGGGAGACGGACACGGCGACGGACGCGGTCTCGCGCCGCACCGGAACCGGTGCCGGGACGGCGGGGGCCGCGGCGGCGGACGGCGCGCGCTTCGGCAGCGGAACCGTTACCGCGACGAGCAGTCCGAGAGCGAGTGCCGAGAGGGTGATCACCGCGATCCCCAGGCCCGAACTCGTCTGAGACAGCAGCAGCATGGCGAGCGTCGAGAAGATCACGGTGCAGGAACCGTAGGCGAGCTGTGCGGCGGTCGGACGAGGCATGGCGATTCCTCGGGGTGGGGGTACTCCCCCCGTGCCTCTCGAGATGGGGGAGGATGCGGACAACAACGGGGCTGGAGCTGTGTGTTCGGGTGGTGCGGCGAGCCGGACGGAGCGCCGAGCCCGGGTGGAGCGCCGGGCTCGGGTGGAGCGGTGAATCGTGCGGCGACAACGCTGTCGGCCTGCCAGTCCCCGGCCGTTCCGAGTTGCGCCAATCGACTCTATTCGCCTGCATGCCCGACTGGAACGCCCGGTAAGCGTGACCTAACCCACGGTGCCGGTGCACAGGGGGCGCACGGAGTCATCACGTCCAGCAAGTGGACGTGTCGACGCGCCCGTTGGGGGCACTTCGGGCGGTTCGGATACCGAACGGGCGACCCTGCATAGTGCAGTTGACTTGTGCAAGTCAAGATCTGTCTTTTCTTTGGTAACTCCGGTCAAATGTCGTCACTTGATACGCGTAGACGCGCGCGGACCTCCATGTCACCGGGATCCCCCCATCCGCGCGGACGGACGCGGGGGAGGATTTCAAGTGACCAGCAGACCATGGACGTTCAGAGCGGCCGCGGTGGGCGTGGCCCTCGCGGCGGCTACCGCCACGTTCTCGACGTTCGCCGTTGCGCAGGCCGACAGTGCGTCGTCGGCGACGGTGGAGCGCCACGACCCGCAGCCGGCCAGGAACAAGGTCGACCACGACCTCGACGGCCCGCTCAGCAAGACCCAGGAAGCACAGCGCAAAGAAGCCCTGGACCAGGTCATATCCGGCGACGCCAAGGTGCAGGACCGCAACGGTTCGCACGTCGTCCAGCTCAAGGGCAAGAACAAGGGCAGGAGCAAGTACGTCGAGCTCGGCCGCGAGAAGACCGACCGGATCTTCACGATCCTCGTCGAGTTCGGCGACCAGGTCGACAGCCGCTACGGCGGCACGCCCGGTCCGCTGCACAACAAGATAGCCGCGCCCGACCGTGCCAAGGACAACAGCACGGCCTGGCAGGCGGACTACAACCAGAAGCACTTCCAGGACCTGTACTTCGGCACCGGCAAGAACAGCGAGTCGCTGAAGAAGTACTACGAGAAGCAGTCCTCAGGCCGCTACTCGGTCGACGGTGAGGTCACCGACTGGGTCAAGGTCCCCTACAACGAGGCCCGTTACGGCTCCAACGACGCGCCGACCGGCGCCTGGTACGCGGTCCAGGACGGCGTCACCGCCTGGGTCGCCGACCAGAAGGCGGCCGGCAAGTCCGACGCCGACATCAAGGCGGACCTCGCCCAGTACGACCAGTGGGACCGCTACGACTACGACGGCGACGGCAACTTCAACGAGCCGGACGGCTACATCGACCACTTCCAGATCGTGCACGCCGGTGAGGACGAGTCCGCGGGCGGCGGTGCGCAGGGCGAGGACGCGATCTGGGCCCACCGCTGGTACGCGTTCGGCACCGACGCGGGCGCGACCGGGCCGGTCGGCAACAAGCTCGGCGGCACCGCGATCGGTGACACCGGCATCTGGGTCGGCGACTACACCATCCAGCCGGAGAACGGCGGACTCGGCGTCTACGCCCACGAGTACGGCCACGACCTCGGCCTCCCGGACGAGTACGACACCTCCGGCGGCGGCGAGAACGGCACCGGTTTCTGGACGCTGATGTCGGCCGGATCCTGGCTCGGCACCGGCAAGAACGCCATCGGTGACCTGCCCGGCGACATGAACGCGTGGGACAAGCTGCAGCTCGGCTGGCTGGACTACGGCCGGGCCAAGGCCGGCGTGACCTCCGAGCACAAGCTGGGTGTCGCCGAGTACAACACCAAGGACCGGCAGGCCCTCGTGGTCTCGCTGCCCGACAAGGAAGTCACCACCACCGTCGTCACCCCGGCGCAGGGCGCCACCCAGTGGTGGAGCGGCAGCGGCAACGACCTCAAGAACACGCTGACCCGCTCGGTCGACCTCACCGGCAGGTCCGCGGCCACGCTGACGCTCGACGGCTGGTACGACATCGAGCAGGACTACGACTACCTCTACACCGAGGTGTCCACCGACGGCGGCGCCAACTGGACCGCCCTCGACGGCACGGTGGACGGTGCCGCGATCCCGCGCGACGGCAGCGGCAAGCCCGCGCTGACCGGCTCCGTGGACGCGTACAAGAAGCTGTCCTTCCCGCTCGACGCCTACGCCGGCAAGAAGATCGACCTGCGCTTCCGCTACCAGAGCGACGGCGGCGTGGCGTTGAAGGGCTTCACCGCCGACGAGATCACCGTGACCGCGGACGGCGCGACGCTCTTCTCCGACAACGCGGAGAGCGCGGACGCCGCGTGGAAGGCGAACGGCTTCTCCCGGATCGGCGCGTCCTTCTCCGACGACTACGCGCAGTACTACATCGCGGAGAACCGCCAGTACGTCTCGTACGACAAGACACTCAAGGTCGGCCCGTACAACTTCGGCTTCTCGACGACGCGTCCGGACTGGGTCGAGCACTACCCGTACCAGAACGGTCTGCTGATCTGGAAGTGGGACACCTCGCAGGCGGACAACAACACCAGCGCCCACCCGGGCGTGGGTCTGATCCTGCCGGTGGACGCGCACGCGAAGGCCCTGAAGTGGACCGACGGGACGATCCTCCGGAACAAGATCCAGACCTTCGACTCGACGTTCAGCACCTACCCGACGGACGCGCTCAAGCTCCACAACGCCGACGTCGCGCTGAAGATCAAGTCGCAGAAGGGGGTCTCCGTCTTCGACGACGGCCGGAACTCCTACTACGACTCGGCGAACCCCACGGGCGGTGTCAAGATCACTGACACCAACACCAAGATCAGGATCGTGAAGGAGCCCAAGGACGGCTCGACGATCACGGTCCTCGTGGGCCGCTCGGCGAAGTAAGTTACGTTTTAGCAGGTCAGAGCATGATCGGCCGTGACCCCCTGGCGGGTTGCGGCCGATCGTGTTTAGGTGCGTCCTGTGGATTTCTTATTGACACATGGACGCACTGGGGTGTGACTGCATGGCCACAGGAGGTTTCTGCAAGCTGCCCAACGGCAGCGTGGTGGTGGCGCTGAACCTGCCCAGCCCGCCCGGCTCCGCGCTGGGCCGGGTGCGCTTCCTGGTGCTCGCCCAGAACCGGGCGCGCGCCCTGACCCGCCTGCGCAACCTGGGCCTGCGCGCCGTGTACCTCAGCGGCAACGGGGCTCCGCCCACCCCGGACGAGATCACCGCCGTGCTGCACCATCCGGACGGCCTGATATGGCGCACGGCCCCCGACACCGGCGTCGCGTGCGCCGTCCCGTCCCAGGAGCTCTGGCACCCGATCCGAGCGCTCCTGAGACGCCCGGCCGCGCAGCCGTGAGCCACCCGCGCGGCGCCGCGGCCGTGAGACCCGGCCGCTCGCGGCAGGGGGGAGCACCTGACCGTGGGACGTCCGGTCCCGCGGACACGACCTAGACGACCGGCTTGCCGGTCAGCTCGACGCCCGCTCCCCGCATCTCCTCCAGCGCCCGCTCCGTGGTCGCCTCGGACACCCCGGCCGTGAGGTCGAGCAGCACCTGGGTACGGAAACCGCCCCGCGCCGCGTCCAGCGCGGTGGCACGCACACAGTGGTCGGTCGCGATGCCCACCACGTCCACCTCGTCGATCTCGCGGGCCCGCAGCCAGTCGCCCAGCGAGACCCCGTTCTCGTCCGCGCCCTCGAACCCGCTGTAGGCGCCCGAGTACGCGCCCTTGTCGAAGACCGCGTCGATCGCGCCGGAGGCGACCACCGGGGCGAAGTTCGGGTGGAACCCGACCCCCTCCGTGCCGGCCACGCAGTGCGCGGGCCAGGAGTGGACGTAGTCGGGGTTGTCGGCGAAGTGGCCGCCGGGGGCGATGTGCAGGTCACGGGTGGCGACGACATGCCGGTACCCGGCGGGCGCCTGCCCGATCAGCTCGGTGATGGCGGCGGCCACGTCGGCGCCCCCGGCCACCGCGAGGCTGCCTCCCTCGCAGAAGTCGTTCTGCACGTCTACGACGATCAAGGCGCGGCGCATGGTCGGTGTCCTTCGACTGTGGGTTCGGTGGAGGGATGCGGGCCCGGCCTGTCGGGCCCGCCTGGAGACTTCACGTGCGGCGCGGGAGGGGTCGGACCACTGCGGGCGGCCCCGACGGCTGTGCTCGTGCGTGCTGCCGTTGCATTCCCGCTGACCGCCCGTTCATTCGTGTTTGCCCGGGGGCGGCCGAAGAAGACCGGCCGCCGCCACGGCGTTGCCCGCGCGCACCCCGGCGCACCCCGGGCGTATCGGTCCCGTCCGGGGCGGCGGAGCCCGGACGGGGTTCGGCCGCGGCCCGGCGCGGACGCCTTGTCGACGCGCGCGTAGTCCTTCTCCGACGTACGGCGGGGCGGCCCTCAGACGTACTCCGTGGGAATCACCGCTTCCCCGCGTGACAGCTGGGTCGCCGAGAGCGGCAGCCGGGCGCGGGCCGCGGCATGCCGGTCGCGGGCCGCGTCGAGGGGCTCCCGGGAGACGACCTGGCCGCCCTTGACCAGCTCGACCAGGAGCTGCTGGTCGACGAGGTCGGCGGGCACCGGCCCGGTCCCGAGCACCTCGGCCTCGGCGAACCCGCGCTCGTCGCGCCGCCGGGCCGCCCACTTGCGGCCGCCGACGGAGGTCTTGCCCCCGGTCGACCTCTTGGCCACGGGCACCAGCGGAGCCTTCGGGTCCGCCGACTCGGCACGCGCGACCAGTTTGTAGACCATCGAGCAGGTGGGGTGGCCGGAGCCCGTCACCAGCTGGGTGCCGACGCCGTACGCGTCCACCGGCGCCGCCGCCAGCGAGGCGATCGCGTACTCGTCCAGGTCCGAGGTCACGACGATCCTGGTCGCGGTCGCCCCCAGCTCGTCCAGCTGCTGCCGCACCCGGTGCGCGACCAGCAGCAGGTCCCCGGAGTCGATGCGGACCGCCCCGAGCTCGGGTCCGGCGATCTCGACGGCCGTGCGCACGGCCTCGGCGACGTCGTAGGTGTCCACGAGCAGCGTGGTGCCCCGGCCGAGCGAGTCCACCTGGGCCTGGAAGGCGTCCCGCTCGTGGTCGTGCAGGAGGGTGAAGGCGTGTGCGGAGGTGCCCACGGTCGGGATGCCGTAGCGGAATCCGGCCGCCAGGTCGGAGGTGGTCGTGAACCCGCCGACGTACGCGGCCCGCGAGGCGCCGACCGCGGCCAGTTCATGGGTGCGCCGGGCGCCCATCTCGATCAGCGGGCGTCCGCCGGCGGCGGAGGACATCCGGGAGGCGGCGGCCGCGATCGCCGAGTCGTGGTTGAGGATCGACAGGACCACGGTCTCCAGGAGCACGCACTCGGCGAAGGACCCCTCGACCCGCAGGACGGGCGAGCCCGGGAAGTACACCTCGCCCTCGGGATAGCCCCAGATGTCCCCGCGGAAGCGGTAGGAGGCGAGCCATTCCAGGGTCGGCTCGTCCACGATGGCCCGCTCGCGCAGGAAGCCGAGGACGTCGGCGTCGAACCGGAAGTTCTCGACGGCGTCGAGGACCCGCCCGGTGCCCGCCACGACGCCGTAGCGGCGGCCCTCGGGCAGCCGCCGGGTGAAGACCTCGAAGACCGAGCGCCGCTCGGCGGTCCCGCCCGCCAGCGCGGCCTGCAGCATCGTCAGCTCGTACTGGTCGGTGAAGAGTGCCGTCGAGGGCACGTCCACCGGCAGTCCGAGGTCCGCTGGGTTCACTGCGCTCTCCTCGCACTCATCGCTCCGGCTCCCCCGGCACGCGCCGGGGCGCCGGGGGCCGTCCCCCGGAATCGCCGCACAGCACGGGATCGTACCCCCATCTCGTCACTCTGACGATTTATGGGTCCGGTTTGCGGGGCCCGTTTGTGCGGGCACCACCTTGTGGTGGCAGCATGGGCCGTGTGACGGCTCCCGCACCCCTAGAGACCGAAAAGACCGAGTCGGCGGAGGAGGTCTTCGCCGTGCCCGAGCCGGACGTTCCCTGGGTCACGATCGTGCACAACGACCCGGTCAACCTCATGAGCTACGTGACCTATGTCTTCCAGACGTACTTCGGGTACACCAAGGACAAGGCCACCAAGCTGATGCTCGACGTCCACCACAAGGGCCGGGCCGTCGTCTCCAGCGGGACGCGCGAGGAGATGGAGCGCGACGTGCAGGCGATGCACGGCTACGGTCTGTGGGCCACCCTCCAGCAGGACCGGAAGTAACCGGACCGACCGGACCACCGAACAGCCCGAACCCGCGAGCAGGACCGGAAGTAGCGAACTCACTCCATGCCAGGACACTTCGAACCGCTCCCCGGCGGCGGCGCGGCCGTCGCGCTCGACGAGGTCGAGATCTCCATCATCCGCTCCCTCGCCGTACAGCTCCTGGAGCTCATCGGTCCCGGCCCCGCGGAGGACGCCCCCGACGACCCGCTCGCGGAGCTGTTCGCGGAAGGGCCCAGTGAGCCGCCCTCCGACCCGGTGCTCAAGCGCCTCTTCCCGGACGCCTACGGCGGACCCGACGTCGAGGCATCCTCGCCGGAGCAGGCCGAGGAGCAGCGGGCGTACTCCTCCGAGTTCCGCCGCTTCACCGAGAACGACCTGCGTGCGGGCAAGCGTGAGAACGCCCTCGTGGTGATCCGCTGCCTCGACGCGCTCACCACGGCCGGCGACGGCGGCGCGGTCCTCAAGCTCTCCGTCCCGGAGTCCGAGTCCTGGCTGCGCGCGCTCAACGACCTGCGGCTGGCCATCGGCGCCCGGCTGGATGTCGTCGACGAGGAGGACACCGATCTCCTCTACCGCCTGCCCGACGAGGACCCGCGCAAGCCGATGGTGATGGCCTATCTCTGGCTGGGCGGTCTCCAGGAGACGCTCGTCGAGACCCTCATGTCCTGATCCCTCCGCATTTCGGCGTCCGCTCAGAGGACGCTCAAATCCGGATAACGATCGCGTCACCGTTGCGGCCTGCTATGCAGTGCTCTGTTCTCTTTGTCCGCTTCTCCCTGTGGTGTGCACAACACGCGCCGCCCGCCCCGCTCGTTGCGGTCGTGATAAATCTTCACGACCGCCCGACAGGACACCACCCACGTCCGGTCGGGTGCGCCACCGAGCCGGCGGATCGCCGGCCAGGCACACGCTCCATCAATCCGGGGGGATCGGAACCCGATCCGAAGCCAGGGGGACTGGCTCGGAACGGAATGGAGAAAGGCGCACCACACATGACCTCACCGCAGGTCGACAGGACCGACGAGCCGCACGCGAGCCGGACCGCAGCCGGCGACGCCCCCGGAGAGGGGTACGAGCGCGGGCTCGGCAGCCGGCAGGTCCAGATGATCGCGATCGGCGGCGCCATCGGTGTCGGACTCTTCCTGGGTGCCGGGGCGAACATCGCCAAGGCCGGCCCCAGCCTCATCCTCATGTACGCCCTGGCCGGCGTGATCATCTTCTTCATCATGCGGGCGCTCGGCGAGCTTCTCCTCTACCGCCCGGTCTCGGGGTCCTTCGCGGAGTACTCCCGCGAGTTCCTCGGCCCGTTCTTCGGCTACTTCACCGGCTGGACGTACTGGCTGATGTGGGTGGTCACCGGCATGGCCGAGCTGACCGCCGCCGCGATCTACGTCCACTACTGGTTCCCGGCCGTCCCCCAATGGGTGACCGCACTGGTGTTCCTGGTCGTCCTCTTCGTGGCGAACCTGATCTCGGTGAAGCTCTTCGGCGAGATCGAGTTCTGGTTCTCGATGGTCAAGGTCACCGCGCTGATCGGCATGATCGTGATCGGCCTCGGCGTGCTCACCTTCGGCTTCAGCTCCGCCGGCGACACCGCCTCCGTCGCCAACCTCTGGCAGTTCGACGGCTTCTTCCCCAAGGGCATCGGCTCCTCCCTGATGACCCTGCAGGGCGTCATGTTCGCCTACCTCGCCGTCGAGCTCGTCGGCGTCACCGCGGGCGAGTCCGAGAACCCCGAGAAGACGCTCCCCAAGGCCATCAACACCCTCCCGTGGCGGATCGCCCTCTTCTACGTCGGCGCGCTCACGGTCATCCTCTGCGTCGTGAAGTGGACGGAGTTCGCCCCCGGGGTGAGCCCCTTCGTGGAAGCCTTCGCGAAGATCGGCATCCCGGCCGGCGCGGGTATCGTCAACTTCGTCGTGCTCACCGCCGCCCTCTCCTCCTGCAACTCCGGCATGTACTCCACGGGCCGCATGCTGCGCACCCTCGCCGACAACGGCGAGGCGCCCAGGGTCTTCAACCGGCTCTCCTCGACCAAGACCCCGGCCTTCGGCATCACGGTCTCCGTGCTCTTCATGGGCATCGGCGTGGTCCTGAACTACATCGTCCCGGAGAAGGCCTTCGGCTACGTCACCTCGGTGGCCACCGCGGCCGGCATCTGGACCTGGCTGATGATCCTGGTCAGCCACATCCTCTACCGCCGCGCGGTCGACGCCGGACGCCTGCCGGCCTCGTCCTTCCCGGCCCCGGGCGGCGCGAAGTGCAGCTGGGTCGCGGTCGCGTTCCTGCTCTTCGTCACGGGCCTGATCGCCTACGACGCGGACTCCCGCATCTGCCTCTACGTGATGGCCGTCTGGGCCGCCGCGCTGGCCGTGGGCTGGGCCGTCCTCAAGACGCGCAACCCCGAGGTCACCGAGCGCCGCGAGCCCACCCTCGAGAAGACCGGCTGACCCCCGAGGACGTCCGGCCCCCACGGGCCGCCGCTCGGACGTCCGGCATACGGGCCGCTCCGTACCAGCCTTCGGTACGGGGCGGCCCTCTGCTTATCCTGGCCGACATGCTGACCATCACTCAGTCCCTCGTCGACCAGATCGTCGCGCACGCGCGCCAGGACCACCCCGACGAGGCGTGCGGCGTCGTCGCGGGCCCGGCCGGCACGGGCCGCCCCGAGCGCTTCCTCCCCATGCTCAACGCCGCCCGTTCGCCCACCTTCTACGAGTTCGACTCGGGCGACCTGCTGAAGCTCTACCGCGAGATGGACGACCGCGACGAGGAGCCGGTGATCATCTACCACTCCCACACCGCGACCGAGGCGTACCCCTCCCGCACCGACATCTCCTACGCCAACGAGCCCGGCGCGCACTACGTCCTGGTCTCGACCGCGGACACCGACGACGCGGGTCCCTTCCAGTTCCGCTCCTACCGGATCCTGGAGGGCGAGGTGACGGAGGAGGAGGTCAAGGTCGTAGAGGCCTACTGATCTCACTCTTCGGCCCGAAAATGTCCGGATCGCGAGATCACACTCGGGGATACCGGGCGGGAATCGATACGATGAGCCCATGGTTTCCCAGGACGTGAGCGAGAAGACGCCGGGCATGCTGCTCGTGGCGCGGCTGCACGTCGATCTGTGCAGGCTGCAGAGCGCCATCTGTATGCGCTGATCCTGCCGCCGCCGTACGGCCGTGAGTCATCGGGGCCACCGCCCCGAGCGAAGCCGAGGGCTTCGGGGATCCGCAACCGGCGTACCCCATGCTTTTCCGCGCTGCCGCGCGCCCACCGACCGACTTCCTTCCGACAGGAGCCCGAACCCATGGCCATCGAGGTCCGCATCCCCACCATCCTCCGTACCTACACCGGCGGCGAGAAGGCCGTCGAGGGCGGCGGGGAGACCCTCGCCGAGCTCTTCGCCGACCTCGAGACCCGGCACGCGGGCATCCAGGCCCGCATCGTCGACGACGGCCAGCTGCGCCGCTTCGTCAACGTCTACCTCAACGACGAGGACGTCCGCTTCCTCGACGGCATCAACACGAAGCTCGCCGACGGCGACAACGTGACGATCCTGCCGGCCGTGGCCGGCGGCATGGCCTGATCGGCCGCTGATCACTCATGCGCTACGACTCCCCGCTCGCCGCGGTGGGCAACACCCCTCTGGTGCGCCTGCCGCGGCTCTCGCCGTCCGCGGACGTCCGCGTCTGGGCGAAGCTGGAGGACCGCAACCCGACCGGCTCGGTCAAGGACCGGCCCGCGCTGCACATGATCGAACAGGCGGAGAAGGACGGCCGCCTCACGCCCGGCTGCACCATCCTGGAACCGACGTCGGGCAACACGGGCATCTCGCTGGCGATGGCGGCGAAGCTCAAGGGCTACCGCATGGTGTGCGTGATGCCCGAGAACACCTCCCAGGAACGGCGTGAACTGCTCGGGATGTGGGGCGCCGAGATCATCCCCAGCCCGGCCGCCGGCGGCTCCAACACCGCCGTGCGCGTCGCGAAGGAACTCGCGGCCGAGCACCCCGACTGGGTGATGCTGTACCAGTACGGGAACCCCGACAACGCGGGCGCGCACTACGCGACGACCGGGCCGGAGATCCTCGCCGACCTGCCCTCCGTCACCCACTTCGTGGCGGGCCTCGGCACCACCGGCACCCTGATGGGCGTCGGGCGCTACCTCCGGGAGAACAAGCCGGACGTGAAGATCGTCGCCGCGGAGCCGCGCTACGACGACCTGGTGTACGGGCTGCGCAACCTCGACGAGGGCTTCGTGCCCGAGCTGTACGACGCGTCCGTGCTGACCACCCGGTTCTCGGTCGGCTCCGCCGACGCGGTGACCCGCACCCGGGAGCTGCTCCAGCAGGAGGGGATCTTCGCGGGGGTCTCCACCGGGGCGGCGCTGCACGCGGCGATCGGGGTCGGGCGCAAGGCGCTGGCCGCGGGGGAGAGCGCGGACATCGTCTTCGTCGTGGCCGACGGGGGCTGGAAGTACCTGTCGACGGGCGTGTACACCGCCGCGACGACGGAGGAGGCCATCGCCACGCTCCAGGGGCAGCTCTGGGCGTAGGGGTAGGGGTGCACCCGGCCCTTTTCCGGCCCCCTCCGGCCTTGAGGGCCTTGTCCTCAAGCGCCGGACGGGCTGATGGTGCGAGCCCGCGCCGGAGATCTCCAGCCCGTCCGGCGTTTGAGGACGAGCCCTTCGGGCGACGCGGGGGTCCAGGGGGCGCAGCCCCTTGGCGGGGTCTGGGGCGGAGACCCGGGGGCAGGGGCGAGGACCGTCAGCCGGCGAGGTGGCGGACCTGGTCCCACAGGACCGGGTCGACCACGCCGACTCGCCGCCGGAACTCCCCGACAGCGACCTCGCGCAACTCGTCCGTCTCCAGGAAACTCGGCCGCCCGTGCGCGTCCCCGACCGCCCCCGGCGGCAACGGGATCACCCCGGCCCGCTCGTCGTGGTACTTGCTGGTGATCTTCGCGACGGTCGCCTGTTCCCCCCGCACCATCAGGACCAGACAGGGCCGGTCCTTCCCCCCGTCCATGTCCTCGTAGGGGACGTTCGCCCACCAGATCTCCGCCGGCCGGGGCCGCGTCCCACGGCCCCCGACGAGTCGCCGACCGGGCCGGCCGGGCGGCCGCGTACGGGCGGCGGGCCGGCGCCCGCGGCGCCCCCAGCCGTCCACCAGCGTCGCGACGAGCGCGAGCAGCACCACGGCCGCCAACGCGAGCCACCAGGACGTGTCCATACCAAAGAAGGTACCGGCGCGCACCCCGCCGCGCCCCCCGCCCGCGCGACGCGCCCGTCCCACCTTCGTCCGAGCGTCCATCCGAACCGGTGACAGCACAGGTGAGTTCGCCCACAACGGCCCCTGGTGGAGGAGCGACCCGCCCTTTCGCGCCTTACGCTCGACGGACCGCACGACCCCCGTACCCGTATCTGCTCCGAGTAGTTGCCTACCGCACTTACTCTCTGCACTTCCTGTCAGCGCGGAGGTTCCAGCTCTTATGAAGCTCACCGTCGTCGGCTGCTCGGGGTCGTTCCCGTCCGCGGAATCGGCCTGCTCGAGCTACCTCGTAGAGGCCGACGGCTTCCGGCTGCTTCTCGACATGGGCAACGGTGCCCTTGGCGAGCTGCAGCGCCACTGCGGTCTCTACGACCTCGACGCGATCTTCCTCAGTCATCTGCACGCCGACCACTGCATCGACATGTGCGCGTACTTCGTCGCGCGCTACTACCGCCACGAGGGTGGCCGCTGCGACCCGATCCCCGTCTACGGACCCGAGGGCACGGAGCAGCGTCTGACCACCGCGTACGCGGACACCCCCACGGCCTCCTCGATGAGCGAGGTCTTCGACTTCCACACGGTCAAACCGGGCTCGTTCGAGATCGGCCCGTTCACCGTGCACACGGAACGGGTCCGCCACCCCGTCGAGGCGTACGCCATCCGTGTCGAGCACGGCGGGCGGTCGCTGACGTACTCCGGGGACACGGGTGTCACCGAGGCGCTGGACGAACTCGCCCGGGACACCGACCTGTTCCTCTGCGAGGCCGCGTTCACGCACGGCAAGGAGAACATCCCCGACCTGCATCTCAACGGCCGGGAGGCGGGTGAGACGGCCCACCGCGCCGGTGCCCGCCGGCTCCTGCTCACCCACATCCCGCCGTGGACGGACCCCCGGATCAACCTGGCCGACGCCCGTACGGCGTACGCGGGCCGGGCGGATCTGGCGGTGCCCGGCACGTCGTACGAGATCTGACCGCTCCCGCGCACGCGAAGGCCCCCGGAACCAGTCGGTTCCGGGGGCCTTCGGCCGTACGGCCGGACGGCTCACGCCTTGGTGAGGTCCTCGACCTCCTCCTCGGGCTCGCGGCCCGGGGTGGCGAGGTCGAACTTGAGGATCGCGAAGCGGAAGACCACGTAGTAGATGACCGCGAAGACCAGGCCGATCGGGATGATCAGCCATGGCTTGGTGGCCAGGTTCCAGTTGAGGAAGTAGTCGATGGCGCCCGCGGAGAAGCTGAAGCCGTGGTGGACGCCCAGGGCCCAGGTGACGGCCATCGAGAGGGCGGTCAGCACCGCGTGGATCACGTACAGGACCGGCGCGATGAACATGAACGCGAACTCGATGGGCTCGGTGATACCCGTGACGAAGGAGGTCAGCGCGAGGGAGAGCATCATGCCGCCGACGGCCTTGCGGCGCTCGGGGCGGGCGCAGTGCGTGATGGCCAGGGCGGCGGCCGGCAGGGCGAACATCATGATGGGGAAGAAGCCCGTCATGAACTGGCCCGCGGTCGGGTCGCCGTGGAAGAAGCGCGGCAGGTCGCCGTGCCACACGGCACCGGCGGAGTCCTTGTAGGTACCGATCTCCTGCCAGGCCACGGTGTTGACGAACTGGTGCATGCCCACCGGCAGCAGCGCGCGGTTGATGGCACCGAAGATGCCCGCGCCGACGGCGCCGAGTCCGGTCATCCACTCACCGAAGTTGGTGATGACGTCGCCGATGGGCTCCCAGACCAGGCCGAAGAAGACACCGACGGCGGTGCCGATGAAGGCCATCAGGATCGGGACGAGCCGGCGGCCGTTGAAGAAGCCGAGCCAGTCGGGCAGCTTGGTGCGGTGGAAGCGCTGCCAGGTGACGGCGGCTATCAGGCCCATGATGATGCCGCCGAGGACCTTCGGGTCGTTGTACGTCGCGGCGACGTCCACACCCTTGGTGACCTTGGCGTCGGTGATGGGGAACGCGGTGAGCACGTTCTTGTAGACCAGGAAGCCGACCAGCGCCGCCAGCGCGGTGGAGCCGTCGGACTTCTTGGCGAAGCCGATGGCGATGCCGACGCAGAACAGCAGCGGCAGGTTGCTGAAGACCGCGTCACCGGCGGTGGCGAAGACCGACGCCACCTTGTCCCAGCCCAGGCCGTCCTTGCCGAACACGTCCGGCTGGCCGAGGCGGAGCAGGATGCCCGCCGCGGGCAGCACGGCGATCGGCAGCTGTAGGCTGCGACCGACCTTCTGCAGGCCCTGGAACAGGCCGGATCCCCGCTTCTTCGCGGGAGCCGCCGATGCGGTGGCGGTGCTCATAGTTCCTCCATGTGCCGGCGCTGCCGGGGGACGGGAAGGTGAAAAAAGGGGGCGGCAGCGGCCGCGTGGTCTACACCACTCAGTGGTGTAGACCTGTTGTAGCACGGTGAAGGCTGGATAAGGAACCCACGGATTTTGTGGCCTCGGCCATACCGGAAATACCCCCCGCATTCATGCCGAAGGGCCCACGGACCTGCAGGTCCGTGGGCCCTTCGGGCAGAGGGGAGCTACGCCTTGGTGAGGTCCTCGACTTCCTCCTCCGGCTCGCGCCCCGGCGTCCTGAGATCGAACCTGGTGATCGCGAACCGGAAGATCACGTAGTACAGGACCGCGAAACACAGCCCGATCGGGATGATCGCCCACGGTCTCGTCGCCAGGTTCCAGTTGATGACGTAGTCGATGAGCCCGGCCGAGAAGCTGAAACCGTCGTGCACGCCCAGACCCCACGTCACCGCCATCGAGACACCCGTCAGCAGCGCGTGCACGGCGTACAGGACCGGCGCGATGAACACGAAGGAGTACTCGATCGGTTCGGTGATGCCGGTGACGAACGAGGTCAGCGCGAGGGAGAGCATCATGCCCCCGATCTCCTTGCGCCGGTGCGGACGCGCGCAGTGGGTCATCGCCAGACAGGCGGCCGGCAGCGCGAACATCATGATCGGGAAGAAGCCCGAGGTGAACTGCCCCGCGTCCGGGTCGCCCTGCAGGAACATGTTGATGTCACCGTGCACCACCGTCCCGTCCGGCGTGGTGTAGCTGCCGAACTGGAACCAGATGGGCACGTTCAGGAACTGGTGCAGACCGATCACCAGCAACGCCCGGTTGGCCACGCCGAACAGGCCCGCACCCCAGGCCCCCAGACTGACCAGCCAGTCGCTGAAGGTCTGCAGACCGTCACCGACCGGCGGCCAGATCCACAGACACAGCGCGGCGAACGCGATCGCCACGAACGACATGATGATCGGCACCAGCCGGCGCCCGTTGAAGAAACCCAGCCAGTCCACCAGCCTGGTGCGATGGAACCGCTGCCAGAACCAGGCGGTCAGCAGCCCCATGACGATGCCCCCGAACACCCCCGGATTCTGGTACGTGAACGCCGTCACGGAGGTGTCGGGCAACTGACAGCCGATGTTCTGGATGACCTTCGCCTGCTGCGCGCAGCTCTCCGGGAACTGGTGCAGCACACCGAAGTAGACGAGGAACCCCGCCACCGCGGCGAGCGCGGTGGAACCGTCCGCCTTCTTCGCCATGCCGATGGACACACCCACGCAGAACAGCAGGGGCAGCCCCAGCGAGCCGTCGAGCAGCGCGCCGCCCGCGCCCTTCATGACCTTGGAGACGCTGTCCCAGCCGAGGCCGTCCGAACCGAACATGTCCGGCTGGCCGAACCGGTTGAGGATGCCCGCGGCAGGCAGTACCGCGATGGGGAGCTGAAGGCTGCGTCCCATCTTCTGCAGACCCTGGAACAGGTTGTTCCAGCGGGCGTGCGCGGGTGCGGCGGCGCTGTCGGCACTCATGAGCGTCCTTTGGGCGGAGCCGGTTTGGAGACCGTCCGTCAGCTGGTGTAGACCAGTCGGATGTGGGCTGGCCGGTGCAGACCGGTCGGCGAACGGCCGCACTGTCGTGAACGCCATCATTCGGTACACACCGCATGAATGCTCGCGAAGATGGGCCAACTGTGGGTTACTGCGACAAAGCGGTTCGGATCAGGGAGTAGGACATGGCCACCAAGGCTGAGAAGATCGTCGCCGGACTCGGCGGCATCGAGAACATCGAAGAGGTCGAGGGCTGCATCACCCGCCTGCGCACCGAGGTCATCGACCCCAGCAAGGTCGACGAAGCCGCCCTCAAGGCAGCCGGAGCCCACGGCGTCGTCAAGATGGGCACCGCCATCCAGGTCGTCATCGGCACCGACGCCGACCCGATCGCCGCGGACATCGAAGACATGATGTGAGCCACGCTCCCCGGAGCCCGGCTCACCCCTGAGGGGCTGCTTCCGCCATCGGCGGCAGCCCCTCATCCGCGTACGGCTAGGCTCGACGCCATGTCTCGAATCGACGGCCGCATCCCCGGGCAACTGCGCCCCATCACCATCCAGCGCGGCTGGAGCAAGCACGCCGAAGGCTCCGTCCTCGTCTCCTTCGGCGACACCAAGGTGTTCTGCACCGCCTCCGTCACCGAAGGCGTCCCACGCTGGCGCAAGGGCAGCGCCGAAGGCTGGGTCACCGCCGAGTACTCGATGCTCCCGCGCGCCACCAACACCCGCGGCGACCGCGAGTCCGTCCGCGGCAAGATCGGCGGCCGCACCCACGAGATCAGCCGGCTCATCGGCCGCTCCCTGCGCGCCGTCATCGACTACAAGGCACTCGGCGAGAACACCATCGTCCTGGACTGCGACGTCCTGCAGGCCGACGGCGGCACCCGCACGGCGGCCATCACCGGCGCCTACGTCGCTCTGGCCGACGCCGTCACCTGGGCGCAGAACAAGAAACTGGTCAAGCCCGGCCGCAAGCCCCTCACCGGCACCGTCTCCGCCGTCTCCGTCGGCATCGTCGGCGGCGTCCCCCTCCTCGACCTCTGCTACGAGGAGGACGTCAGGGCCGACACCGACATGAACGTCGTCTGCACCGGCGACGGCCGCTTCGTCGAGGTCCAGGGCACCGCCGAGGCCGAGCCCTTCGACCGCAAGGAACTGAACGCCCTCCTCGACCTCGCCGTAGCGGGCTGCGACGAACTCGCCGCGATCCAGCGCGCGGCGCTCGAGGCAACCGTGGCCTAACTCTTCGCGTTCTAAGGGGTACGGGCGTACGGTCCAGCCGTACGCCCGGCCGGCCCCGCACGGGGCAGGCCGACCGCACCGCCGGTCGACCACATCCTGTCCACGGGGAGGGACCGTTCCATGGCCGCGCGCCACCGTCGCCGCACCGCCGCACTCGCCGTCGCCGCCGCACTCGCCGCCCTCCCGGCCGCAGTGGGCTGCGACGCCGTCGACAAGGCCCTGGACTGCGTCCAGACCGCCGACGCCATCGCCGACAGCGTCACCGACCTCCAGCAGGCCGTGGAGAACGCGGCGAACGACCCGACGCAGACCGGCGAGTCCCTCGACGCGATAGAGCAGAACCTCGGCAAGATCGGCGACAAGACCGACAACACCGATGTCAACAAGGCCGTCGACGATCTGCGCAAGGCCGTCGGCAACGTGCGCACGGCGGTCAGGAACGGCGACGACACCCCCGACATCAGCCCCGTCACCGACGCCGCGGGCGAACTGACCAAGGTGTGCACCCCGTAGGACCCGCCCCCGGCGGTTCGGGATACTGAGGGACATGACCCGCCTGATCCTCGCCACCCGCAACGCCGGAAAAGTCACCGAGCTCAAGGCGATCCTCGCCGACGCCGGTCTCCCCCACGACCTCGTCGGCGCGGACGCCTACCCGGAGATCCCCGACGTCCGGGAGACCGGCGTCACCTTCGCCGAGAACGCCCTCCTCAAGGCCCACGCCCTGGCCCGGGCCACCGGCCTGCCCGCCGTCGCCGACGACTCCGGCCTCTGCGTCGACGTCCTGAACGGCGCGCCCGGCATCTTCTCAGCCCGCTGGGCCGGCCGGCACGGCGACGACCAGGCCAACCTCGATCTCCTCCTCGCCCAGCTCTCCGACATCGACGCCCCGCACCGCGGCGCCCACTTCGCCTGCGCGGCGGCCCTCGCCCTGCCCGACGGCACGGAGCGGGTGGTGGAGGGCCAGCTGAGGGGCACCCTCCGGTACACCCCGGCGGGCACGAACGGCTTCGGCTACGATCCGGTCCTCCAGCCGGACGGCGAGACCCGCACCTGCGCGGAACTCTCCCCCGCCGAGAAGAACGCGATCAGCCACCGGGGGAAGGCGTTCCGGGGGCTGGTGGGGGTGTTGCGGGAGCTGGCGGTCTGAGACACGGGGAGGGGCCGTCCGTCCGGACGGCCCCTCCATGCCCTGTGCGGCCGGTGGGACTCGAACCCACACGGGTGTTAACCCACTGGCACCTAAAGCCAGAATGTCTGCCAATTCCATCACGGCCGCTCATGAACGGTCGTTGTGCTCGACCGGCGGCGCCCAGTCTACGGGTAGGTCCAACGGGCCAGCGAGAGGAATTGCCCTCTTCCGGCGACACCACGTCCCCGTCAGGGCGTGGCAGTTCGGGCACAAGTAGCGGAGGTTCTCCCTGCGGTTGTCCCGCCAGTTCCCGTCGACGTGGTCGATCTGCAGGGTGATGGGCCGTCCCAGCCACTCCCCGGTGTTGCCGCAGCCGACGCATCTGTACGGCGTCCCGATCTCGGCCAGCGCCCGATGGAGCTGGGTTCTGCTGGTCCGGCCCGCGTGCTCGGGCAGGACGGTCAGCGTCCTGCCCGCCCTCTGCGCGGGTGCGGGGGCATCGGCCCGGCTCCGGCGTCTGAAGTGACCGGTCTCGAGACCGACGCGCGTCACCGCGCGCCGGACCCGCCTGTGGTTGGTGTCGTTGACCTCCAGTCCGAGGCCGCGCATGACGTCGGCGTAGCTCGTGCAGTGCTCCACGAGGGTGCGCAGCCGGTCCTCGGGGATCGCGAGGCGCCGGTGGGAGAAGTGCGCGATGTCGACGCCCTTGGTGCGGAGCAGGTGGGCCAGCGCGGCGCGTGAGCGGCTGTCCTCGGGCACGCCCAGTGCGCGGGCCACGCCGCGGACACTGGTCGCCCCGGCCGCTGCTTCGTTCAACTCCTGGGTGGTGAAGGAGAGTTCGGGCACGGAGCGCGCGATGCCGGGAAAGTGGGCGATGTCGATGCCCGCCGCCGCGATACGGCGCCGGATGTGGGACAGGCTCCCGGTGGCCGGGACGGCACCCAGCTTCAGTGCGACTTCGCGCAGCGACGACGAGGAGGCGACGGCCTCGGCGATGGCGTCGTCGGGATACTTCCGCCACGGGGTGTGCCTGACGAAGTGGCCGGTGTCCAGTCCGTACGCGGTGACCTTCTCCCGGAGCACACGCCGGCGGCCGCCACTGGGCTCGAAACCGAGACGTCTCATCAGGTCCGTCCAGTCGCGGGCCCCGGCGACCGCCCGTGCGAGCCGCTCCCGTGCGTAGGGATCGGGTCCCGGGGCACGGCCTCCGGGTGCCGCCCCGCCCTCGGACGCCGGTGCGTCGCGCATGTCCGTCCCCTCCGTCCCGGCCACACGTTCGCGGCCTCGCACGGAGTAACGAACCGTTTATCGGACAGTCACGCCCGTCTTCTCGGTTGCCGTGGAGTCGCGTCGGACCGGCACGGCTCCACGACAACCGAGAGTCGGATGAGCCCGGGGACGCGAACCGTCAGATCCCCAGATCCTTGATGATCTTGGCTACGTGGCCCGTCGCCTTCACGTTGTACAGGGCCCGCTCGACCTTGCCCTCCTCGTCCACGACCACCGTGGAGCGGATGACGCCGACGACCGTCTTGCCGTAGAGCTTCTTCTCGCCGAAGGCGCCGTACGCCTCCAGGACGGACTTGTCGGGGTCGCCGACCAGGGTGACCTTCAGGGACTCCTTCTCGCGGAACTTGGCGAGCTTCTCGGGCTTGTCGGGGGAGACGCCGATGACGTCGTAGCCCGCGCCCGCGAGGAGGTCGAGGTTGTCCGTGAAGTCGCAGGCCTGCTTCGTGCAGCCGGGGGTCAGGGCGGCCGGGTAGAAGTAGACGATGACCTTGCGGCCCTTGTGGTCGGCGAGGGAGACCTCGTTGCCGTCGGCGTCGGGCAGGGTGAAGGCGGGGGCGGTGTCGCCGGGCTGGAGTCGCTCGCTCATCGGTACCTCACGTGGCCGGGGGATGGTTACGGAACTACGGAGTGAGCGTAATGGGGGTGCCGAGGGGTGAGCCGCAGCGTGAGCTGACAGACTGTCGACGGTACAGAGTTCGGAAATCGACCACGGAGGCAGCGCGGTGTCGGATACGTCGAGAACGTCGGATACCAGGACTCCGGCGCAGATCGAGGCGGACATCAAGCGCCGCCGCGAAACCCTGGCGGAGACGCTCGACGAGATCGGTGTGCGGGTGCACCCGAAGACGATCGTCGGGGACGCGAAGGCCAAGGTCGCCGCGAACATCGATCACACCCTGGGACGGGCGTACATGGGTGTCCACCGCGTCGTCGGCGACGTGAAGGGCCGGCTGGTCACCGAGGAGGGCGCGCCGAGACTGGAACGGATCGTGCCCGTCGCGCTCGTGGTGGTCGGCGTGGTGGGGCTGCTCGCCGTCGGCTCACGGCGCCGCAAGCGGTGACCCGGCTGCGGGACGACGGCTCAGAGGCAGGTAGGTTCGGGGCGTGAGCGCCAATCAGGACAAGCAGAACACCCACCAGGACAAGTTGCCCATCCGCATGCTGCACGACCGCGTGCTGGTGCGGCAGGACGCCGCCGAGGGCGAGCGGCGTTCCGGCGGCGGCATCCTGATCCCCGCGACGGCGGCGGTCGGCCGGCGGCTCGCCTGGGCCGAGGTCGTCGCGGTCGGGCAGAACGTGCGGACGGTGGAGCCGGGCGACCGTGTGCTCTACGACCCGGAGGACCGGGCCGAGGTGGAGGTCCGCGGGATCGCGTACGTGCTGATGCGCGAGCGGGACCTGCACGCCGTGGCCGCCGACCGGTTCGAGGGCTCCGAGGACTCGACCGGCCTCTACCTGTAGCCGACGGGCCGGCCGTTCCCCGCGGCGACGGTCCCCAAGGGGCTGGTGACCATGGTCACCAGCCCCTTTTGCCTGCCCTTTGCTACCGTGGAGGCGCCCGACGAGACGCGCCGTACCGGGACCACGCAAAGACGACGCACCCCTGTTGCCCCATGGACGGAGGTGCCTGTCATGGCCTGGATCCTGCTGCTCGTCGCCGGCCTGCTGGAGGTCGGCTGGTCGATCGGGATGAAGTACACGGACGGTTTCACGCGGCTCGTGCCGAGCGTGCTCACGGGCGCGGGAGTCGTCGCGAGCATGGTGCTGCTGTCGTACGCCGCGAAGTCACTGCCCATCGGCACTGCCTACGGCGTGTGGGTGGGGATCGGCGCGGCCGGTGCGGCGGTGCTCGGCATGGTCGTGCTCGGTGAGCCGGCGACCGCCGCCCGGATCTTCTTCGTCTGTCTGCTGCTGGTGGCCGTGGTGGGCCTGAAGGTCACCTCGGGCCACTGACCCCGTCACGGTCCCCGCTCGGGGTCAGTGCCCGTGGCCCCTGCCCGTGGTCACTGCCGTCGCGGGGTGAGCCCGGCCAGCGGTCCCGCCCCGGCGGTGGTGCCGGTCGTCCCGCCGTCGGTGGCGCCACCGTTGCCCGGAGTGCCGCCGTCGGTGGCACCGCCGTCGGTCGTGGTGCCCCCGTCGGTGGCGCCGCCGGTGGTGGCGCCTCCGTCGGTGGTCCCGCCGTCGGTGGTGCCCCCGTCCGTGGTGCCGCCGGTGGTGGCGCCTCCGTCGGTGGTGGTCCCGCCGTCCGTCTGACCGCCGGTCTGGCCCGCGGTGTCGCCGGGCGGCGGGCTCTGGGTGCCCTGGCCGCCGGTCGCCGCGCCGCCGTCCTGGCCGCCGGTGCCGGGGGTCTGGCCGGTGGGTCCGGTGCTCGGGAGTTGCTGCTGCTCCTCGGCGCCGGGCTGGAGCCACAGGTCGAAGTCGCTGTGGCCGCTGCCCTTGAGCGCGGCCTTCGTGTACTGCGCCCAGATCTGCGCCGGGTAGCCGCCGCCGTTGATCCGGGCCTGGCCGAGCGCGCCGTACAGGGACTTGTGGACGCCGGTGTCGGGGTCCTGGCCCATCACGGCCACGACGGTGGCGAGGTCGGGGGTGTAGCCCGCGAACCAGGCGGCCTGGTCCTCCTCAGCCGTGCCGGTCTTGCCCGCGGCGGGCCGTCCGGCGGCCTTGGCGGCGGTGCCGGTGCCGCCCTCGACGACGCTCTGCAGGACGGAGGTGGTGGTGTCGGCGGCCTGCCGGGTCACCGCCCGCTTCGTCTCCTGCCTGGGCAGGTGCACGTCCGCCGCGCCTTCCTTGGTGACCTTCTCGACGAGCGTGTACGTGCCGTGCTCGCCGTGGTTGGCGAGGGTCGCGTAGGCCTGCGCCATGTCGAGGACGCTCGCGGTGGACGGGCCGAGCGCAATGGACGGGGTGGCGGTGAGGTCCGGGGTGTCGGCGGGGACGCCGAGGTCGACGGCGGTCTCCTTGACCTTGGACGGGCCGACGTCCACGGCCATCTGCGCGTACACGGCGTTGACGGACTTGTCGGTGGCGGTGCGCACGGTGATGGGCCCGTACGAGACGTTGTCCTCGTTCTCGGGCGCGTACGAGCCGCCGCTCCAGCCCTGCACGGGACGCTTGTTCGTGCCGTCGTAGAAGGTGTTCGGGGTGATGGGGCGGTCGTCCTCGGTCCGTGAGCCGTTCTGCACGGCGGAGGTGAACACGAAGGGCTTGAAGGTCGAGCCGACCTGGTAGTCGCGGCGCGTGGCGTTGTTCACGTACTGCTTGGTGTAGTCGATGCCGCCGTACATGGCGACGACCTTGCCGGTGGCCGGGTCGATGGAGACACCGCCGGCGCGGACGTAGCGGTCGACCTTGCGGTTCTTCTTGTCGAGGTGGCTCATCACCTGGTCGTCGACGGCCTTCACGAAGGCGTCCTGCCGGGGCCGCTGCAGGGTGGTCGTGATGCGGTAGCCGCCGGTCTGCAGGGTGTCCTCGTCGATGATCTTGTGTTCGACGAGGTAGTCGTTCACGGCCTTGACGACGTAGCCGCGCTGCCCTGACATGCCGGTGGCGATCACCGACTGCTTGGGCTCGGGGAAGGTGACCGCGCCGCGTGCGGCCGGGGTCAGCCACTGCTTCTTGACCATGCCGTCGAGGACGTAGTTCCAGCGGGCCTCGGCCGCGGCCTTGTTCTCGGGGTGCGCGATCACGTCGTACTCGCTCGGCGCGTTCAGGAGCGCGGCGAGGTACGCGCCCTGACCGACCGTCAGGTCCTGTGCGTCGACGCCGTAGTAGGCCTGGGCGGCGGCCTGGATGCCGTAGGCGTTGCGGCCGTAGTAGCTGGTGTTGAGGTAACCCTCGAGGATGTCGAACTTGCTCTGCTGGCGGTCGAGCTTGATGGAGATGAAGAACTCCTTCACCTTCCGGGTGGCCGTCTGCTCCTGGCCCAGGTAGTAGTTCTTCACGTACTGCTGGGTGATCGTCGATCCGGACTGCTTGCCCTTGCCGGTGACGGTGTTCCAGCCGGCCCGGAGCATCGCCTTGGGGTCGATGGCGGACTCGGTGTAGAAGTCCCGGTCCTCGGCGGCGAGCGCGGCGTGCTGGGCGTCCTCGGAGATCTGCGCGAGCGACACGTTCTCGCGGTTGACCTCGCCGTCGCGGGCCAGCTGGCTGCCGTCCGCGTAGAGGTAGACGTTGCTCTGCTTGGTCGCGGCGGCGTTCGCGGGCGGGATCTTGACCAGGTAGTAGCCGAGGGCGAAGAGGCCGATCACGACCAGGACGAGGCCGACGAACGTGCCGAGGAGCATCCGCCAGGTGGGGACGAGGCGTCTCCAGCCGGTGCGCTTCCGCTTCGCCTTCTTCCCCGGCTTCCCGGACGGTGCGGGTGCCGCTGTCCCCTCCGGGTTCGCGGATCCTCCCGGCTGTCCCGGCTGTCCCGGCTGCCCGGGCCGTCCCGGCTGTCCCTGCGGCACGTGGTGCCGTGCGGTTTGGGGTCCCTCCTCGGACCGGGGTCCGCGCGCGGTCGCGGGATCTTCCGGGTTCCCGGGGTGCCCTGGCGTCTGGTGGTCCTGGGCCGCCAGGGGGCCCTGAGCCGCAAGGGGTCCCCCCGCTGCCAGGGGGCCCTGTCCCTTCTGGGGTCCCTGCGCCCTACGGGGTCCCTCCGGTGTCGCGCGGTCCCGCGGTGTCCACGGCCCCTCCGGCCGTGCGGCTCCTCCCGGCCCCGCGGCCTCCTCCGCGTTCGCGGCCTTCTCCGGCTCCGGGCCGTCTCCCGGGCGTGCGGCTTCTTCCGGCTTCGCGCCGTCTCCCGGGCGTGCGGTCTCCTCCGGCCGTCCGGTCCGGTCCGGCGTCCCCGACGGCTGCGGCTCCGCCGACGACTCCGGCCTCCCCGTTCCCCCGGGCGCCCCGGCCTCCCCGGGCTTCTCCGGTGCCTGCGGCTGCTCCCGCCGTTCCCGCTGCTCCGGCTGCTCCGGCTTCCTCGGACCCTCCGGCCTTCCGGGCGGGTCCCCCGGCTCACCGGGTCCGCCGGGTGCCGCCTGGGCAGCCGGCTCGGGCCCCCTCGGTGCCCAGCCCTGGTTGTGCTCCTGCGGCTGTGGCTTGTCGCTCATCTGTCTGCCGGACTCCTGTTTCACGTCGTACGCACCCGTACGACCTCATACGCCGTGTGCGCCCCCCTGTTGAAGACTGTCGCACCCGGCGTTCCGTTCCCGGATTCCGGCACGCGTCGCGCCGGAAAATGCCTGGCAGCGAGCGCCGCCGTGGGACTAGGCTCCTGCGCTTCGGCCGAAAACGGCTTTCCCGGTGCAAGGAGGACTTCCTCGTGGGGACAGGGCGGTTGTACACGGCCGTCGCCCTGGGCGGGTTCCGGCGCTACGCCACCTACCGGACGGCGACGGCCGCCGGTGTGTTCACGAACACCGTCTTCGGGCTCATCCTGGCGTACATCATGACCGCGCTGTGGGACGAGAAACCGCACCTCGGCGGCTACGACCAGGCGCAGGCGCTCTCCTACGTGTGGCTCTCCCAGGCGCTGCTCATGGTCGTCGCCACCATGGGCGGCGGCTTCGAGGACGAGCTCCTGGAGCGCATCCGTACGGGTGACATCGCGATCGACCTCTACCGTCCGGCGGACCTCCAGCTGTGGTGGCTGGCCCAGGACGTGGGACGGGCGCTGTTCCATCTGCTGGGGCGCGGAGTGGTGCCGCTCGTGTTCGGCGCGCTCTGTTTCGAGCTGGCGCTGCCGTCCGACCCGCTGACCTGGCTGGCGTTCCTGGTGTCGGTCGCCCTCGGGGTGCTGGTCAGTTTCTCCCTCCGCTATCTCGTCGCCCTGTCCGCCTTCTGGCTGCTGGACGGGGCGGGGACGGCCCAGATGTCCATGATCGCGGGCGTCTTCTGCTCGGGCATGCTGCTGCCGCTGAACGTCTTCCAGGGTGTGCTGGGCGAGGTGGTGCGCGCGCTGCCCTGGTCCTCGCTGATCCAGGCGCCCGTGGACGTGCTGCTGGGCACGGCGGACCCGCTCGGCACGTACGCGTTCCAGGCGGCGTGGGCGGTCGGGCTGCTGACGCTCGGACGGCTTCTCCAGTCGGCGGCGACGCGAAGGGTGGTGGTGCAGGGTGGCTAGCGCGGCGGACGGCACGGCGGACAGCGCGGCGGGCGGCACGGCGGACGTTGCGGGGGGTGAGCGGTCCCGGACGACCCGGATCCCGCGGCAGGCCGGGGATCCGTGGGCCCGGCAGGGGACGTACGCCCGGCTGCGCGACGGTCTGGGCGCCTACCGCATGATCGCCGCCATGTGGATCCGCTCCACGATGGCCTATCGCGCCTCCTTCGCGATGACCACCTTCGGCAACTTCGCGGCGACCGGCCTCGACTTCGTCGCGATCCTGCTGATGTACTCGCAGATCGACCGGCTCGGCGGCTACGACCTGCCCGAGGTCGCCTTCCTGTACGGGGTCTCGGCCATCGCGTTCGGACTCACGGACCTCGCGCTCGGATCGATGGACCGGCTCGGGCGCCGGGTGCGGGACGGCACGCTCGACACGCTGCTGGTGCGGCCCGTGCCCGTGCTCGCGCAGGTCGCGGCGGACCGCTTCGCGCTGCGCAGGCTCGGCCGGATCACGCAGGGACTGGTGGTCTTCGGTTACGCGGTCACCGCGCTCGACCTCACCTGGACGCCGCTCAAGGTGCTGCTGGTGCCGCTGATGGTGCTGAGCGGTGCCGCGATCTTCTCGGCCGTGTTCGTGGCGGGCGCGGCCTTCCAGTTCGTCGCGCAGGACGCCTCCGAGGTGCAGAACTCCTTCACGTACGGCGGCAGTACGCTCCTGCAGTACCCGCCGACCGTCTTCGCCAAGGACCTGGTGCGCGGGGTCACCTTCGTGCTTCCGCTCGCCTTCGTGAACTGGCTGCCCGCGCTCTACGTCCTGGGGCGGCCGTATCCGCTCGACCTGCCCGCCTGGGTCGCCTTCGCACCACCGCTGGTCGCGGCGGCCTGCTGCGCACTGGCAGGGGTCGCCTGGCGGGCGGGACTTCGTTCCTATCGCAGCACGGGGAGCTGAACCGACATGACAACGGAACCGGTACCGGACCCGGCCGACGCCTTCATCGAACTCGACCGTGTCGAGAAGGTCTTCGACGTGCGCAAGAAGACCGGCTTCCTGCGCAGCGAGCGCCGGCAGGTGCGGGCGGTGGACTCGCTCTCCTTCACCGTGTCGCGCGGCGAGATGGTCGGCTACATCGGGCCGAACGGCGCGGGGAAGTCGACCACCATCAAGATGCTGACCGGGATCCTCACGCCGAGCGGCGGCCGGCTGCGGGTGGCGGGCATCGACCCGTCGCGGGAGCGGACCCGGCTCGCGCGGCGCATCGGGGTCGTCTTCGGACAGCGCACGACGCTGTGGTGGGACCTTCCGCTGATCGACTCCTACCGTCTGATGCACCGCATGTACCGCATCCCGGAGGCCCGTTACCGCGAGAACCTCGACCGCTGCGTGGAACTCCTCGAACTGGGGGCGCTGTTGGACGTGCCGGTGCGGCAGCTGTCGCTCGGCCAGCGGATGCGCGGGGACATCGCGGCGGCGCTGCTGCACGATCCCGAGGTCCTCTACCTGGACGAACCGACGATCGGTCTGGACGTGATCAGCAAGGCCAAGGTCCGTTCGTTCCTGCGCGACCTGAACGCGGAGCGCGGTACGACGGTGCTGCTCACCACGCACGACCTCACCGACATCGAGCAGCTGTGCCGGCGGGTGATGGTGATCGACCACGGGCGGCTGATGTACGACGGCGCGCTGACCGGCCTGCACGAGGTGGGGGAGAGCGAGCGGACCCTCGTGGTGGACCTGGAGCGGGAACTGCCTCCGGTGGAGGTGGAGTCGGCGCGGGTGGTGAAGGTGGAGGGGCCCCGGCAGTGGCTGGCGTTCCCCGCGTCGGCGTCGGCGGCCGAGCTGGTGGCGCGGATCGCGGCGGCGTACCCGCTGGTGGACCTCTCGGTGCGGGAGCCGGACATCGAGGCGGTCATCAGCCGCATGTACGAGGAGAAGGCTCTCTCGTAGGCTGGTCCCATGACCGAGGATGTGCCTTCCCGGGGAAGCGACGACCAGCGTCCGGTGGCGCGGGCCCCCGAGCCCGCGGGACCCGAGCTGCGAGCCTCCGACGCCGATCGTGAACGGGTCGCCGAACAGCTCAGGGACGCCCTCGCGGAGGGGCGCCTCGACATGGAGGAGTTCGAGGAGCGGCTGGAGGCGACGTTCAGGGCCCGTACGTACCGGGACCTGGCGCCGCTCACCCGCGATCTGCCGGGGCAGGCCGCCGCGGCTCCGGTGAACATGGTCAAGGAGCCCGCTGAGAGCGGGAGTTGGGCGTCCCGGATCGTGGGCGGGGAGGGTTCGTCGACGTGGGGCGTCGCGATCCTGTCCGGCTTCGAGCGCAAGGGCCGCTGGACCGTGCCGCGGCGCTTCACCTCCTTCGCCTTCATGGGCGGCGGCGAGATCGACCTGCGCGAGGCGAACTTCGCCGACCGTGAGGTCGTCGTGAACTGCGTCGCGGTGATGGGCGGGGTGAACGTCGTCGTGCCGCCCGGGGTGGAGGTCGTCGTCCGCGGCATCGGCATCATGGGCGGCTTCGACCACCGCGAGGAGGGGCGGCCGGGAGATCCCGGGGCCCCGCGCGTGATCGTCACGGGGTTCGCGTTCTGGGGCGGGGTCGGCGTCGAGCGGAAGATCACCCGCGCCGAGCGGCTGCGCCTGAGGGAGGAGCGCCGGCAGCAGAAGCTGGACCGCAAGGCCGCCCGCGGTGCGCTGGGGGGCGGCTCGCGGGACCGCCTGGACGACGTGTACGAGGCCCATCGGGAGGCGCTCGAAGAGGCCCGGGACCTGATCCGCGAGCGCCACGAGGAACGCCGGGAGCGGCACACCGAGCGGCGTGAGCGCCATGAGGCCCGCCGCGAGGAGCGTCACCGCAGGCGCCACCACGACTTCTGAGCCGGGCCGGCCCCCCGCCGGCCGGGCCGGCCCCGGCCGCAGCTCGGCCTCCGCTACAGCTCGGCCGGCGCCGATCCCTTCAGGTCGTCCAGGTCGAAGACCGCCGCCATCCGTTCGAAGCCACGGTCGCTCGGGTGGAGGTGGTCTCCCGAGTCGTAGTCGGAACGGAGCCTGCGCGGGTCGTACGGGTCGCGCAGCGCCTTGTCGAAGTCGACGACGGCGTCGTACACCAGGCCCGCGCGGATCTCCTCGTTGACGGCCCGGCGGACCGCGTCGCGGCCGCTCGTGTAGCCGCGGTGGCCGCCGAAGGGCATCAGGGTGGCGCCGACGACGCGCAGGCCCCGGGAGTGCGCCTGCCGGACCAGCCGGCGCAGTCCGTCGGTGATCGTGCGCGGGTCGACCTGGCGGGGGTTGCGCAGGATGTCGTTGACGCCGAGGTCGATGACGACGGCCTTGACGTTCGTACGGTCGAGGACGTCGCGGCGGAAGCGGTTGAGGCCGCTCGGGTTGTCGGCGGGCCGGCCGAGACCGTCGGCCAGGACCTGGTTGCCGCTGATGCCCTCGTTGACGACGCTGTAGCGCGGCACGTCCCCGGAACCGGCCGCCGCCCGCAGCCGCTCCGAAAGGGCGTCGGTCCAGCGGTGGTTGGCGCCCGTCGTGGAGGTGATGCCGTCGGTGAGCGAGTCGCCCAGCGCGACGACGGTGCCCGCGGACTCGTTGCTCAGCACGTCGAGGGCGGTCAGATAGCGCCAGTACGGCGTCTGTTCGGTGTAGGCGGTCCCGGTCGGGTCCTCGGTGCGGTCGCCCTGGGCGACGTACGAGATCTGCCGCGCGTGCTGGTGATAGGTGACCGGCCCGGACGGGGTCGGGGAGTACGTGGTCACGAGGACGTCGGTGTCGCGCGGGATCCGGATCCGCACGCCGTCGCTCATCACCTGCTGCCCCGCCGGGACGACCACCGCGGTGCTGCCGGCGAAGGTGAGGCGGCTCATGGTCCCGTCCGCCGCGGCCGCGTCGTTCTCGCTCGCGGCGACCGCGATCGACGCGTGCGTGATGCGCAGCGGCTGCTGTCCGTAGAGGTTGGAGAGGGTGATGCGGGCGTCGGTGCCGCCGACGCCGACGTGCACGACGTTGCGCACGGAGCGGCCGGCCATGCCGGCGGCCTCGGTGCCGGGTTCGGCTCCGCCGGGTGAGGCCGACCAGGCGCCGACCCAGGTACCCACGGAGGCGGGGGCCACGGAGTTGTGCGGGCCGGGGGCGCCGGCCAGGGCGCTGCGGGAGCTGTTCCCGTCGTCGGCCGCGGCTCCCACGTATATGGCTGCGGACATGGCCACGATCACGGCGACGATCGCGGCCAGCAGGGCATAACCGTGACGCTTGGTCATGCGGTGCGTGTCTCCTCGGGCGAGGGAGCCCGAGGCTCCGATGTGATGAACCCATGATGCGTCATGGGACAGGGGGCGAAGGACGGGGCCCCTTCCGGGATGTCCCTGAGACGACCCGGAGATCTCCCCGAGTTCTCCCCGCCGGAACAGACGCCGGGAACTCCTGTTCCGTTCCATGAGTCGGTCAGGAAGGGACAATGGGTACGAGATCCCGGACGGGATCGGCGAACGGGTGGAGCGCATGGAACGCACAGAACCGGAAGCAGCGGACACCGAAGGGCAGCGTGCCCGGCCGGGTACGGCCGCGCACCGCACGGCGACGGCACCCGGGCCGGGCAACCGCACGATGGCCTCGTTCAGCCCCGCCGACGAGGAGAAGCAGCGCGGCGTGCGCCGGATGAAGCTGACGGCGACCGGCCTGCTGCTCCTGGTCGCGCTGGTGTACGTCCTCGCCAAGTGGGCCTCGCACGAGGGCGCGGGCCCCTGGGCCGGGTATGTCGCGGCGGCCGCCGAGGCCGGCATGGTCGGCGCGCTCGCCGACTGGTTCGCGGTCACGGCCCTCTTCCGCCATCCGCTCGGCCTGCCCATCCCGCACACCGCGATCATCCCCACGAAGAAGGACCAGCTCGGGGTGTCGCTCGGTGAGTTCGTCGGTGAGAACTTCCTCTCGGAGGAGGTGGTGCGCCAGCGTCTGCGCGCCGTCGGCATCGGCGGCAGGCTGGGCGCCTGGCTCGCCGAACCGGAGCACGCGGACCGGGTCACGGCGGAGCTGGCCACCGCCCTCAGGGGAGCCCTGACGGTCCTGCGCGACTCCGACGTGCAGGCGGTCGTCGGCGAGGCGATCACGCGCCGCGCCGACGCCCAGGAGATCGCGCCCGGTATCGGGAAGATGCTGGAGAAGGTCGTCGCGGACGGCGGTCACAAGCGGGTCGTGGACCTGATCTGCGCCCGTGCCCATGACTGGCTGGTCCTCCATGACGAGCAGGTCATGGACGCCGTGCAGGGCGGCGCGCCCGGCTGGACCCCGCGTTTCGTCGACAAGAAGGTCGGCGAGCGGGTCTACAAGGAACTGCTGCGCTTCGTCACCGAGATGCGTGACGCCCCGTCCCATCCGGCGCGCGGCGCCCTGGACCGCTTCCTCGGCGACTTCGCCGCCGACCTGCAGTCCGACACCGACACCCGTGTCCGGGTGGAGCGTCTCAAGGGCGAGGTGCTCGGCCGCGGTGAGGTCCAGGACCTGATCGCCTCCGCCTGGACGGCCGTACGATCCATGATCGTTTCCGCCGCCGAGGACGAGCGCAGCGAACTGCGTCTGCGGGTGCGGGCCTCGCTCCTGTCGCTGGGCTCCCGCATGGCGACGGAACCCAAGCTCCAGGCCAAGGTCGACCGGTGGGTCGAGGGTGCGGCGGTGTATGTCGTGACGACCTACCGCAAGGAGATCACCTCCTTGATCACCGACACCGTGGCGGGCTGGGACGCCGAGCACACGACCCGGAAGATCGAGGCGCACATCGGCCGTGACCTGCAGTTCATCCGGATCAATGGCACGGTGGTGGGATCACTGGCCGGACTGCTGATCTACGTGGTGTCGCGGGCGCTGGGGGCGTAACCACCTCGCGGCGGGGAATCCGGTCAGGGTTCGTCGAACGGAGAGGGAGCGATGACCCCATCAGCCCCGGTGCCCGCCTCCACGGGAACCGTCACCACGAATGTCCCCTCCCGCCTCGACAGGCTTCCCTGGTCCCGCTGGCACTGGATGATCGTGATCGGCCTCGGCACCGTCTGGATCCTGGACGGCCTCGAGGTCACCACGGTCGGCAACATCGCGAGCCGGCTCTCCGAGGACGGCAGCGGCCTGTCCATCTCCTCGGCCCAGGTCACCGGTGTCGCCGCGGCGCTCTATGTCGCCGGGGCCTGCGCCGGGGCCCTGTTCTTCGGCTGGCTGACCGACCGTTACGGCCGCAAGAAGCTCTTCATGGTGACGCTCGTCGTCTACCTCGGCGCGACCGCGATGACCGCCCTCTCCTTCGACGCCTGGTGGTTCTTCACCTTCCGCTTCCTCACCGGTTTCGGCATCGGCGGCGAGTACGCGGCGATCAATTCGGCGATCGACGAGCTCATCCCGGCGAAGTTCCGGGGCCGCGTCGACCTGATCATCAACGGCAGCTACTGGCTCGGCGCGGTGGGCGGCGCGCTGCTGTCCATCGTCATGCTGAACACGGACATCTTCCCCAAGGACCTCGGCTGGCGGCTCACCTTCGCCCTCGGTGTGGTGCTCGGACTGGTCGTCCTGCTGGTCAGGCGCCATGTGCCGGAGAGCCCGCGGTGGCAGTTCATCCACGGCCGCGGCGAGGAGGCGGACGCGCTGGTCACGTCCGTCGAGCGGGACATCGAGCGGGAGAAGGGCCGGCCGCTGCCGCGCGCGGAGGGCGAGATCACCATCGAGCAGCGCAAGAGCATCGGCTTCGGGCTCATCGCGCGGACCGTCTTCCGCAGCTATCCGAAGCGCGCCGTGCTCGGCCTCTCCCTCTTCATCGGCCAGGCCTTCCTCTACAACGCGATCACCTTCGGCTTCGGCGCCATCCTCACCACGTTCTACGACGTCCCTTCCGGTGGCACCGGCTACTACTTCGCCGTCATCGCGGCCGGCAACTTCATCGGCCCGCTGCTGCTCGGCAAACTCTTCGACACGGTCGGCCGCAAGGTGATGATCTCCTCCACGTACCTGCTGTCGGGTGTGCTGCTCTTCGGCACGGCCTGGCTCTTCGGCCAGGGCTCGCTGACCGCCGCGACGCTCACCGCGTGCTGGTGCGTCGTGCTGTTCTTCGCGTCGGCCGGCGCCTCCAGCGCCTACCTGACCGTCTCGGAGATCTTCCCGATGGAGACCCGGGCGATGGCCATCGCCTTCTTCTACGCGCTCGGGACGGCGGCCGGCGGTATCAGCGGACCGCTGGTCTTCGCCGACCTCACCTCGTCCGGCGTGGTCGGGGACACGGTCCTCGCCTTCCAGATCGGGGCGGGCCTGATGTGCGCGGCGGGTCTGGTGGCGGCGTTCCTCGCGGTGAACGCGGAGGGCCGCTCCCTGGAGGACATCGCCACACCGCTGTCGGTGTCGTCGGGTGCGGGGGGTGTTTCCGGTGCGTCCGGTGCGTCCGGCGCGTCCGGCGCGTCGGGGGAGGCGGTCTGACCGGACCGCACGGGCGGTGCCGGGTCGCGCGGGGGCGGTGTGTTGTGGCCGCCCAGGTCCCGCCGGCGTCCCGTCCGCGTTCCGCCCACGGCTCGTTCGCGTTCCGCTCACGTCCGGACGGTGTCCCGTCCGCGTTCCGCCCACGGCTCGTCCGCGTTCCGCTCGCCGAGCGCGGTCCGCCGCATCCCGGCGGTCCGTGGGCCTGGAGGTCTGCGCGCTTTGAGGTCCGGCGCGCCCTCGGGTCCGCGCGCCTGAAGGTTCTGCGTGCTTGGAGGTCCGGGCGCCCGGCGGTCCGCGTACTCGGCGGTCCGGTGCGCGCCGGCTGCTCACCGCACCGGGCGGTCCGGCGCGCCGAATCCGATGATCTGAGTACGCGTACTCTGTCGGACCGCCGCCCGGCCGGAGACTCTCGTACGCATGACCGAGAAGCTGTTGGGCCCCCTGCGCACGCGCCCCTGGCCGGAACGCTGGCTGACCCGCGTGCTCGGCGCCGCCCTCTCCGGTGCGGCGTACCTCCTCTGCCTGCCCTGGGACCTGCGCAACCGCCCCGAGGCACCCGGATCGCTCACCGAGACCACCCCGGTGACCGTCCGGGGCGTCGTCCTCCTCGGCGGGGCGCTGCTGCTCCTGGCGGCCTACTTCGGCCGCCGGGACGCGCTGGCCTGGCCGTTGCTGCTGGTGGCGGCTCCGCCGACCGTCCTGATGTACGTCTCCTTCCACGCCCACCCCGAGCCCCCGGACGCGGCGGTCTGGCCCCTGGCGTGGGCGTCCTTCACGCTGGTCGTCGCGGCGGGGGTGCTGGTCGCGACGGCGGTGGCCCGGCAGTTCAGGTCCGACCTGGAGGAACGGGCCGACGCGCCGTTCCTCACCGGACGCCGAAGGACCGCGAGCCCTTATCGCTGAGGCGCGAGGCGCCAGGCGCGAGGCGCGTCCGAGGGCGGGCCCGCCGCGGTACGTCCCCACGTACGAGCGCGCGCTTTCGGCCGGAGCCCGTTTCACCGCCCGACTCTAGTGATCTTGTGACAGCATCGCGGGATGCTACGACTAACCGACTTCATTATCGATTGCCCGGACACGATGAAGCTGGCGGCCTTCTACTCCGAGGTGACGGGGCTCCCGGTCAAGGCGGGCAGCGACGAGAACTGGGCCGGTATCCAGGTCGGCGAGGTCGAACTGGCCTTCATACAGGTGGAGGAGTACCGCGCCCCGCGCTGGCCCGACAGCGAGCACCCCAAGCAGTTCCACCTCGACTTCGAGGTCGACGACATCGAGGCCGAACAGAGCCGCGTCCTGGCCCTCGGCGCGACCCTGGAACGGGACTGCACCGGCCCGGACGGCTACGGCTTCCGCGTCTACACCGACCCCATCGGCCACCCCTTCTGTCTCTGCCGCAACAAGGGTGTCGTCTGGACCGAGCAGGGCCCCCAGTGGCCCCGGCGCGATGAGGGCGAGATCTGAGTGGACTGAGCGGCGGCCTGCTCTGATCGGCAGGGAGCGAGGTCTCCGGTAGGGGTTCATCGACCGAGAAGAACCGGACAACGGCCACCGGAGACCTCGTGGCCACCTCCGCGGTGACGCGGCGGTCGGACGGCGACCGCCGCGCGATGGGCGGGCCCTGAGTCGTTGTCACCGCTCCCGTGCGGCCGGCGGCCGGGCCGGCCCTCGAAGGGGACAGATCGGTAGCGCATCGACGACTGGACCACACCTTCGCAACGCGGCCCACCGGCGACGAATTCGTCAGGCGCCGGTGGTGGACCCCGGCCGGACGATCATCAGTACGGTCACGGCGGCCCAGAGCAGATTGAAGACGCCGGTGAACATGGCGAGCCTGACCGTCGCCCGGGGGCCCACCGTGGCGGTGTCGTGCCAGATGCCCTCCACGATCGCGGTCTGCCGAGGGAGCACCAGCGCCGCGAGCACGACCGCCGCCACGGCCGTCAGGGCGATGGAGACGATCAGCCAGGTGTCACCGAGCACACCCATGGCGCCCGCGGTGGCGAAGCCGAACACCGGGACGACGACGCCGACCGTCGCGTACACCCGGCAGATGCGGTACAGCAGCCGGAGGGTGGAGAGGGCCTGGTCGTCCCGCGGCTCGGTGAGCGCCTTGCGGGCGGCGGGCGGGAACATGCTGGCGGCGACGGTGACGGGCCCGATCGCGACGATCGCGGCGAGGACGTGCACGGCGAGAAGGAACTTGGTCACGGGGTGACGCTATGGGGGTCCTGGATCTTGCAGAAGTGGCACTTCTGCCAGTACCCGACGGATTCCCGCCAGCCGCTGTCACCTGGCGCCCGTTCCTGCCGTACGGGGCGGTGGGCGGAGGTCCCGTGAGATCCGCGGCCCACCGCGGCAGAGGCGGGTTGCCCGTCGCCGCTGTTGGCCACAATCCGCCGTACGCCTACGATCTGGCCATGCACACCGTTGCCGTACTGGCGCTCGACCAGGTGGTCCCGTTCGACCTCTCCGCCCCGATCGACGCCTTCGGCCGGGCGCGCCTGCCGGACGGTCGGGCGGCGTACCGGATCCGGGTCTGTTCGGTCGAGGCGGGCCGGGAGGTCGACGCGGGCCCGTTCACGCTGCGCGCCCCGTACGGGCTGGAGGCGCTGGCCGAGGCGGACACGATCATCCTGCCCGGGACCGAGAACCCCACCGCTCCGCTGCCGCCCGGTGTGGCCGAGGCACTGCGCGCCGCGGCCGCGAACGGCACCCGGATCGCCTCGATCTGCGTCGGCGCCTTCGTCCTGGCCGCCACCGGCCTGCTGGACGGACTGCGCGCCACGACCCACTGGCTCGCGGCCGGGGACCTGGCGGCCCTGCACCCCGCGGTGACCGTCGACCCGAACGTCCTCTATGTCGACAACGGCCAGTTCCTCACCTCGGCGGGCGCGGCCGCGGCCCTCGACATGTGCCTGCACATGATCCGCCGGGACCACGGCTCGGCCGTCGCCGCGCACGCGGCCCGGCTGTCGGTGATGCCGCTCGAACGGGAGGGCGGCCAGGCCCAGTTCATCGTCCACACCCAGCCACCGGCACCGGCCGGCACGACGATGGAACCGCTGCTCGCCTGGCTGGAGGAGAACGCGGACCGGGACCTGACCCTGGAGGACATCGCCGACCGGGCCGGCACGAGCACCCGAACCCTCAACCGCCGCTTCCGCGAACAGACCGGCACGACACCCCTCCAGTGGCTGCACCGGGCGCGGGTCCGCCGCGCCCAGTACCTCCTGGAGACGACCACGTACCCGGTCGAACGCATCGCGACCCAGGCGGGCTTCGGCTCCCCGACGGCCTTCCGCGAACGCTTCAAACGGGTGGTGGGGACGAGCCCGTACGCGTACCGGCGGGCGTTCCGGGGGGCGGAGGAGCGGGTCTCCTGAACGTGAGCGTGAGCGGGGGCGCGCCGGTGTGCCGGTGTGCCGGGCTCCGCGCCCCTGCCGCCGCCTCAGGCGCGCCGGTCGGCCACGGCCCAGGAGGCGAGGGCGACGGCCCCGGCGACCCCGAACACCGCGGGCCAGGCGCCCACCTTCTTCGCCAGCGGGTGCGACCCGGCGAAGGCGGCGACGTACGCGACGGTCAGCGCGCCGGCGGCCTTCCCGCCGGCCTGCCGCCGCCACTGCTGCGCGGCCGTGGCCCCCGCGGCGGCCAGCACGACCCCGCCGAGCTGCCGCTTCCGCGTCCACCGGGCCACGCCGTACCCACCGACAAGCCCACCGGCGGCCACCACCGCGGCCGGTACCTTCGCCATGACTGCCTCCTGCGCCTACCAGTGCATGCATCTACCTGCGCATGCTGAACAAATCGAGGCTAACGCGGTCGGACGGCTGACCGACGGTCGCCCTCCAACCCTCCCGTCCTTCCTGGCCCCCTATCCCTTCCATGCCGTCTATGAAGGACTGCCAGGGGGTCGAGCGGAAGGCGACCACGGGTCCACCCCTCTCCTTGGAGTCCCGAACGAGGACACCGTCCACGCGGCGCGCGCATGCGACGCATTCACCGCCCGCGCCGTTGCTGTACGAGGACGTGAACCAAGCGGAGGCGTGGGCGGCCATGGACGGTGCGGCGTTCATCTCGTGTACCCCTTGAGAACGGTCTCGATCAGTTCGGCGGAACGCCGAGGGCTCAAAGCCGCGGCTCGCAGTCCATCGAAGGCCCTCGTGTACTCACGCACATGATGCTCGCCTTCGAGATACACGGCATCGGTGATGCCGTCCCGATAGACGAGGTCGGGGTCCTCCTGGTCGGGGAAGCCCAACAAGGTGAACGAACCGGTGGCCGGGTAGGTGCCCGAATCGAAGGGGAGGACCTGCAGGGTCACACTGGGCAACGCGATCGATTCCAGGGTTCGTTCGAGCTGTTCACGCATAAGAGCCCGATCCCCGATGACGTTACGCAACGCACCCTCGTTCACGATGAACCAGGCATCGGGACCGCCGGGCCGTGTGAGCATCGCCTGCCGTTCCATCCTCACCTGCACCGCGCGGTCGATGTCTCGCACGGACAGGTGCGCGCCGGTTCTGTGGAGTTCACCGGCGTACGCTGGGGTTTGCATCAGTCCCGGCAGCAGCTCGCATTGGTACTGGCGGAACGTGGAAGCGTCTTGCTCCAGACCGATGTAGATGGAGAACCACTCCGGAACTCCCGCGCCGTGTACCTGCCACCAACCTCGGGTCTTCGCCTGTCGGGCCAACGCCTTCAAGAACTCGCGCAGCTCATCACTGGTGGCATAGAAGCGGCACAGGGCATCGATGTCGGACGGCTGGACTCTGCCGCTGCCCGTCTCCATTCGATTGACCTTGGAGCCGCTCCAGTCCAGCGCCGCACCGACCTCCGCGCAGGTCAGTGCACTCTTCTCGCGGAGCTTCTTCAGCTCGATCGAGAGACGTCGACGACGTGCAGTCGGCGATCCAGCCATCCCAACCCCTCTTCTGGTAATGGGCGTTCAGTCTTTCGCCAAGGGGTGCGATTGCCAATCACTCGGAAGTGGGAATCCCGCCGTGCACATTGCACGAAGGGATTCGCGGCCGCCATTCTGGCAAGGGACGCCACTCAGTGTGAGTGAGCGTGACACTCCGTCGTTCCGGCGGGGTTGGTGCTGCCGTCGATGAGAGGGGTCTCGGTGATCCAGCAGGCGTGTATGTCACGGAAGCCTTGGGACTTGGCCTTTGCAGCAGACCCGCAAGAAGTCGCAGCGTTGCGCCGCATCATGCGAGTGCACCTTGAGCGCTGGGGCTTACAGGAAGCCACCGATATCGCCCAACTCTGCGTCAGTGAACTCGTCTCGAACGTGATCACGCACGTCGGTCCGGGTACTCCGACCACGCTCGCAGTCTCCATGAACGGCACGTATCTGCGGATGGAAGTCCACGACCCCGACGCCAGGGCCCTTCCGACGCTCTCGATGCACGCGACGACTCCGAGAGTGGTCGCGGTATGGCTCTCGTGGACGCGGTTGCGGATCGTTGGGGCGTCCAACTGCGCGCCGACCGCAAGATCACCTGGTGTGAGCTAGCGACCAGTCTGAACTCGCCCAGCGGCCACACCGGTGGCGCCGGCGTGGCAAGAGCGGGCGCCCTCCTCACCTTCTACGGCTCGACGAAGGCTGCTTGTGAGGCGAGCCCGAGCTCTTCGACTTCGCTCGCAACTAGCGCAGCGGACATGGCAGTCGACGCCATCACCGATCTCCTCAACTGGCTGCAAGCGCACGGCCGAGACGTGGATGAGGCCTTGGAACGCGCGCAGATGATCTTCGAGGCGACAGCGGACGCGGGGCAGGGCTCGCGCTGAGGTATCACCCGGCGGCGATCGCGGAGTACGTCCATACGTCTGCTGGAATCTCGTGAGTCAGCTTCCATGTGATCGCCATAGGCTTGCTCCCATTGTGGGTGTCGTACTCAGCAGGGCCGAGCAGCATCCACGGCTGGGCGCCGCCGATATCCGTGCTCTTATAGCGACGGACAAACAGCAGCACATGGCTGCCTTCCTTGGCATGGTGCTGGTAACGGAGGCCAGTGGGTGAGGTGTCCGAGGTCTGGTTCTGTGACTCCCAGTGGAAGCGGGTCTCGCTCAGTGCATAGTCGTGATAGCGCGTCTGGGGAGAGAAGTCCTTCTCATCTTTGTCCAAGGTGATTAGCAGGGCGTCCGTCTCGATGGAGCCGCACCACTTTACCCCTTCGCGAAAGTCGCCTGGCATGAAGCCGCCAATGAAGGACTGGCGGAGCGCTGGCAGGATTTCCTCTCGAGTGTACGAGGCGTGCACGGTCAGCGGCAGTCCGGCCATTCCGCCGATTCCCAAGAGAGGGATCGGAACATGCTCGGTGTGCTCCAAGTTGTATGCCAACACTTGACGCAGTTCGTCTCTTACAGCGTGCTGCTGGCGTAGCGTCGCAAACCCGGCATCGTAATTCGCGAAGCCCTTACGGATGTTTCCTCCCAGCGGCCACAGTTGGAAGAACAGCATCCGTGCGTACGCTTGGTCGCGCTCTTCAAGGGCGTCGTAGACAGGAGCGTCATCTTCCAGCAGTCGCGTGTACGCGGCCACGCGCCGAGGGTCGTCCACGTGCAGGAAGGCGGAAACTCGCTTGAGTAGTGCAGCTTCACCTTCAGGCGCCTGACCTTGCATGAGCCCGGATCGACGAAGCAAGCCTGTCCACGAGTTTCCGTTGCCGCGGTAGAGGTCTCGCAGATCGCGACCACTCTCATCGAGATAGTGGCTCAGTCGTGGCTCGGCGTACTCGGCGACCTCGCGGGCTAGAGCTGTGACATTGACGCCGATCTGGTCCTTGATGTTGGCGATGATGACCTTTTTCGCCTTCTCCTCCAGAAGGATCTGACAGCCGGAGGGAAGCTGCGGGAAGTCATGCTCGATGTTGTCCAGAAGCCTCTTGCGTGTGAGGTTGGTCAGCGCTCGGAATTGGTTCTCGAAGCGGAATTCTTTGCGGTGTTGGCCGATGAAGTCCAGTACGGTCAGTACGGCTTTGCCTTCAGTGCGACGGAGGCCCCGGCCAAGTTGCTGTAGAAACAAGGTTGCGCTGGAGGTGGGGCGCAGCAGGAGAAGCGTGTCCACGTCGGGGATGTCGAGGCCCTCGTTGAAGAGATCAACTGAGAAGATCACCTGCAATGAGCCTGATCTGAGATCAGCCAGTGCCTGAGCGCGTTGGTCGATGGGCGTTTCCCCTGACAGTGCAAGGGCGTTGAGTCCGGCCGTGCGAAAGCGCTCGGCCATAAAGTGCGCGTGCGCGACCGACACGCAGAAGCCTAGGGCCCGCATGACACCGGGTTCGGCAATTTTGTCCCTGACTGCCTTGATGACCAGTCGGGCTCGTGCATCATTTCCTGTGAGTACATTACTCAGAGCGTTGGCGTCGTATGCTCCACGCTTCCACTCCACCGCACTCAGGTCGGTGTTGTCGCTGATGCCGAAGTAGTGGAAGGGGCTGAGGAGATCGTTCTCCAAGGCCTCCCACAGCCTCACCTCCGCGGCGATCCGGCCATCGAAGAACTCATCTTGGACGTTTTTGCCGTCCATGCGCTCAGGGGTCGCTGTCAGCCCCAGCAGCTCCAACGGCTGAAAGTGATCGAGGATCTTCCGGTACGTCGGGGAGGTGCTGTGATGGAACTCGTCGATCACAATCACGTCGAAGTGGTCGGCAGCGAGTCGGCTCAGTGCACTAGCGTTGAGTGACTGCACGCTGGCGAAGATGTGTGTCCATCGCTCTGGGATTTCCCCACTGTGGAGGGACTCGCCGAAGTTGGGGTTCACCAGGACGTCTTGGTAGGTCCGCAGGGACTGCTGCAAGATCTCCTTGCGATGCGCGACGAACAGCAGGCGCAGGTCACGGCCATGCTTCTTGCATAGCTGCTTGTAGTCGAGAGCTGCCATGACGGTCTTGCCGGTGCCCGTCGCGGCCACCATCAGATTCCGGTGTCGGTCATGAACCCCACGCTCAACTTCAAGTCGCTCCAGCATGTCTCGCTGGTGTGGGTAAGGCCGTACCTCAAGGCCGGACAGCGTGATTCTTCGGTCCGCGGACGACGTCGAGGACGTACCTCCCGCGATCGCCAACGCCTCCTGCAAGCGGGATCCGTCGACATCAGGGTTGTATGTCTCGAAGGCGGGGTCGCTCCAGTACGCCTCGAAGGTTGCTTCGAATTTCCGCAACACGTCCGGAGTGGCGATGGAAGACAGCCGGACGTTCCACTCAAGACCATCGAGTAGGGCGGCCTTGGAGAGGTTGGAGCTACCGACGTACGCCGTGTCGTAGCCGCTAATCCGTTGAAACAACCAGGCCTTGGCGTGGAGTCGAGTGGAGCGGGTCTCGTAGTTGACCTTGACCTCGGCGTTGAACTCTCGTACCAGTCGATCCAGAGCACGCCGCTCAGTTGCTCCAATGTACGTCGTCGTGATGACGCGCATCGGCACGCCCCGATCGTGGGCGGCTTGCAAGGACTGCTCGATGATGCGGAGACCGTGCCACTTTACGAAGGCGCAGAGCAGATCGACGCGGTCAGCGGTGGCGAGCTCGGCGCGTAGTTCGAAGCCAAGGCTTGGATCTTCGGGAGAGTTGGTGATGAGCGCTGTGTCAGAGAGCGGGATGCCGGGGCGCACAGCGAAGACGCCGGGTGCCTCCTGCTTGGTCAGCGTGAGGAGTTGACGAGGTCCGTCCGCCACCAGATCCACCCACTGTTGTGCTCCCTCAAGTGTGCTGATGGAGTCCAATATGTGGTTGGCCGCGTACACCCGTTCCTCTGTAGGGAGGTTCTGTAGCACTCGGCGTACCGTCCGGGCGATATGCCCTGCCAGAACATGGGGTACAGACTCGGCCCCCACGGTGTCGCTCACAGGGTGCCACCCGAGGCTCGCGAACTCCTTCAACTTCTGTTCGAAGCGTACGGTGATGAGTTCCTCGTACACCCCCACGGCCGGCTGCATCAGATCCCCCGACTCGAGCACGCTGATCCCCTCGGTTGCTCAGATAGCTATGCCCATGTGTAACAGAGGGCACTGACAGCGGGCTGGCGATGGTCAACCGCTGAACGTGGATGGGTCCGCCGGTTCTCAGGCTGCGCCCCCAGTGATCAGACATCCGATGCGGGAGGACCGTCAAGCGGTGGTTGTGAGGGGTAGCGTCAGGCGGGGGCTGGGGAGAATGTGTCCACTGGCACTCCAAAGTCCTCGCCGTATTGCCTTAGAATTATTTCATGTCTCAAGCGAAGCTTGGAAAAATCCTACACTCGGTGGCCCAGCGGATGCATGCAGATTTCGAGCAGTCGAGGAACTTTAGTCATAACGGCGAACGGGGTACTTCCCGAGAAGCTCTCGTACGGGATTTTCTGGCCAGCTATCTGCCATCTCACGCGAAGACGGTACATAACGCCGAGAATGTCACGGCATCAGGCGAGACCTCTCCGCAATGCGACCGTGTTCCCCCGTCGTCTCTCCTGCAGGCGGGATGATAGTGCTGGACTTCTCCTTCTGGTCGCAGAGGAAAGGCAATGACATTGCGTTCCTTCTTGTCTTCGCCGTGCACTCGCCACGCGTAGGATTCCCGTGCGTCCAGAGTAAATTTACCGAGATACTCATGAGTTCTGGTGCCGCTACTAGAACTAGGTCGACCTGGGTAAAGAATCGCCCTGTCGGCGTGACGCAGGATGGCGCGGTTGCCTGTGCTGGCGACCCCGGAGAACGTCTGATCGCCAGACTCCCCAGCCCCTGTGTATTCGAAGATGGGGCCGAGTTCGTCTTCCTCTCTAGCCAACCGTCGTAGTAGCCGTTGACCTCTCCCACGGCAGGGTCCGAGAAGAGGTTGACGCTCCGTTCTGCGACGGCGGAGCATATGCTGCCCTGCCTGTTTCCTCGAAGGCACGTCTGATTTCTGCGCGCGTATGCAGGTTTCCGGGGACAGTCCTGCTCTCTTCTGTTGTCATGTCATGACTCTAACAACTACCGGTGTAGCCAACCGAGTTGCAAGTCGAAATGAGCAACAAACGAGAGTGAGGAAGTCTACGCACATCAGCACCGCGTGATCGGAGACGGCCTACGGGGCCCCAGCCGATAGGCCAGGGCCGGGACACGTGGGCATTTGGTTAGTTAGACGCCCCGTGACACTCCCCATACCCCCGCCCCGACCCGCACCAGCACACAACCCCCCGCTGCGGCGGCCACGCCATCGCTCGGCCTCGGGCTGCCAGGGTCGTCGCGTACTGGGGGAGGAGCGTCGTGTCGGACGGGGACGACGCCTCCGAGGCGGAGAAGGCCTCGTAGGACGGGACCGTGCCGGTGACGATGCCCAGGTTCGGGGTGCCGGAGGCGGACAGCTCGCGCAGGGACTCCTCTATCGTCGCGAGGTGCTCCTCGTGGGAGGGGTACTCCGTGGCGAGCGACGGGTACGCCGCGAGGAGCTCCGCCAGTTCGTCGGCGGGCCAGTGCAGGACAGCCACCGGGAACGGGCGGGAGAGGGCCTCGCGGTGGGCGCCCAGCTCGGCGCGCAGGCGGCTGATCTCCGCCTGGAGCTCCTCCGGGTTCTCCGAGCCGAGGGACCACACGCGCTTGGGGTCGTGGAGTTCGTCCAGGGAGACGGGGGACGAGTGCAGGGTGTCCGCGAGGGCGTCCCAGTCGTCGTGGGCGACGCCCAGCATGCGGCGGACGCGGTGGCGGCCGAAGAGGATGGGGCGGGTGGCGTACGGCGGGTCCGTCACGTCGGTCAGGAGCAGCGTCGCGCCCTCCGTGAACGTCTCCTGCGCCGCTTCCAGCTCGTCGTGCGACTCCAGCGCCTCCGCCACGATCACCCAGGGCGCGGGGTCGCGCGGGGACGCGGCGCGTACGCCGTCGATGATCGCGCGCGCTTCCGCCTCGTGGCCGTACTCCCACAGGTTCGACGCCTTCAGGGCACGGACCAGGTGAGGACGCTCCAGGGGCGTCGAGGACGACAGGAGGCGGTCGTAGAGTGCGCTGGCGCCGGGGCGGTCGCCGGCCAGTTCGAGGTGGGCCGCGGCCTGCAGGAGCAGGTGTTCGGCGTCCTCGGGGTAGAGGCCGGCGGTCCGCTCCAGGCGTGCGGCTTCGGCGGTGTGGTCGACGTTGTCGGCAGGCGTGTCGGGGCGCATGGGGGACACCGTACTGCCGTCGCCTTACGAAATGGAGAGATCCGCTGGCCACGGGGTGGGCGCGGGCGGCCGATACCCGCCCTGGAGACCGGCTCCGGGGACGGGCTCCGGAGACCGGCCCCGGAGATCGGCTCCGGTGTCAGGACGGCGTGCCCGGCTCGGACGGCCGCGCCCGTCGCCCCACCCCGCGCGACCGCGGGCGCCGGGGAGGTGCCGGGGCGCCCAAGGGGCGACGCGTTCGGGGCCGGTGAGGACCGAGCGGGCCCCTTCGGTGAGGACCGAGCGGGCCCCTTCGGTGAGGTACGCCCGCCGGCTCATGTGCCGTACGTGACGCCCGGGGTCGGTGCCGGGTGTCGCGGTGGCGAGGCCGGAGGCGTACGGGGCTGGTGACTTGCGGGGGCACGCCTTATGGTGCGGGCCCCGGGACCGGACCGGGGGACATGGGCCGGGCGGAGGAGGGACGCGCGTGCGGGTTCCCGTGGTGGGGCACGGCACCCTGCGCCGGCGTGCCCTGCGCAGACGCGTCCTGTGGAGCTGCGGCGAACTCCTCGTCACCGTCGGTGTCGTCCTGCTGCTCCTCGTCGTGCACCAGGTGTGGTGGACCAACCGGCAGGCCCGGCACGACGCGGCGCGCGAGGTGCGGGCGCTGGAAGGGGAATGGGGAGCACCGGGGGCGCCGGGGCCGGCCGGTCCCTCCGAGGGCACGGCGGCCGGAGGCGGGGACGGGAAACCCCCGTCCCCGGCACGGGAGCGGGGGTCCGGGGCCACCGGGTCCGTCGCCGCCGTGCCGCGCCGGTCCCAGGCGTACGCCGTCCTCTCCGTGCCCCGCCTCGGCCTGCGCGTCCCCGTCGCCGAGGGCGTCGGCAAGCGGGACGTCCTCGACAAGGGGTACGCCGGTCACTACAAGGGGACCCAGCAGCCGGGCCAGGCGGGGAACTTCGCGCTCGCCGGACACCGGAACACGCACGGAGAGCCGTTCCGGTACATCAACCGACTGCGGCCCGGCGACACCGTCCGCGTCGAGACGGCCGCCGCCGTCTTCACGTACGTGGTCGACAGGACACTGCCGCGGACCTCCGCGCGGGACGGAGGGGTCATCGGTCCGGTGCCGCGCAGTACCGTCCGGCCGGCGTACGGCTACACCGAGCCGGGGTACTACATCACCCTCACCACCTGCACCCCCGAGTACACCTCCACGTACCGCCTGGTGGTGTGGGGGAAGCTGCGGTCCATGAAGCCCCGTTGAGGCCCGGGGCCTCGCAGGCGGGGTCCCTGGTCCGGAACGGGCCGGGCCGGTCGGCGCGGCTGTCCCGGCGCCCCTCCTGCGCCGCTCAGGCGCCGGTCACGCACCGGAACGGGCCGCGGCGCCGGACGCGGTTCGTGCGGTGAACGAATGTCCCGCCCGCGGAACCATCGGGCCCCTCCCGGACGTCGAAAGGGTGCCGGACCCCGGACCCGACCGGGACATGGACGGGGTGACCGGACGGGAGCCGAGGATGCGGGCGGGAAGGGGGAGGGGCCGATGATCCGTCGCCGGACGACCGTGCGCCGCCTCGCCGTCGCGCCGACCCGCCCTCCCCTGCCGCTCGTTCCCGTCCTGCTCCTGTTCCTCTTCCTCGCCGAGGCCGTGCCGCTTGCCTCCGGCGGTCTCCCGGCCGCGGTCGTCGTCGCCCTCGCCGCCACCACGGCGGCCGGCTCCGCCCTCGCGGTCTGCGCCGTCCTCGCAGCGCGCTGCGCCCCCGTGGTCCCGCGCACCAGAATCCGTACGGCGCTGCGCGACCGCGAGCACCGGACGGCCTTCCTGCCGCAGCGCGATCCCGACGCGGCGGGCCGCAGGCGACCGCGGGCACCGGGGCGCGCCCTCCCGGCGACCACCGCGTAGGCCACGGCACTCACCTCCGTACACCCTGTACGTCCCCGTACCTCCCGTACGGCCGACGTGGCCCGCGCGGGTCGTCATGCCGAATCCGCCCCGCTTCCGGCACGACGAGACCCTCGGAGGGCTCACCCATGTCCACGCTCCTGTCCACACCCGTGTCCGCGCTCATGTCCGCCTGCGCGACGGCGGTCGAGCGGCTCACCGATCTGCTGCAGCCGCTGTTCCACGCCTCCGCGGCCGCCGCCGCGATCGTTCTGATCACCCTGCTCGTACGGCTGCTCGTGCACCCCCTGTCGCGGGCTTCGGCGCGGGGGCAGCGGGCACGGGCGGCGCTGCGCCCGCGGGTCGCCGAGCTGCGCGAGAAGCACGGCGGCGACCCGGAGAGGTACCAGAAGGAACTGCTGGAACTGCACGCGCGGGAGAAGGTGTCACCGCTGGCCGGCTGCCTTCCCGGACTGCTGCAGATTCCCGCCTTCGTGCTCCTGTACCACCTGTTCTCCGGCTCGGCGATCGGCGGCGGCCCCGACGGACTGCTGGACCACCGGCTGTTCGGCGCCCCCCTCGGTCACCGGTACGCGGACGCGCTCGGGGACGGCGGGGTGTTCGGGTCCCAAGGGCTGGTCTATCTCGGCCTGTTCGCGGTGACCGCAGCGGTCGCGGCCTTCAACCACCGGCGCGCCAGGCGGGCGACGGCGGCCGCCGGGGTGCCGGAGACCGGTGGGGAGGAGCAGGTCCCCGGCCTCGCCGCGGCCGGCGCGGTCATGCCGTTCCTGTCCTATCTGACGCTCCTCACCGTGGCGTTGGTGCCGCTGGCCGCCGCGCTGTACGTGGTGACCAGTACGACGTGGAGCGCGGTGGAACGGGCGGTGCTGTACCCCTGAGGGGCGCCCGCCGGACGGCGCCGTGGAGCGCCGTCCGGCGGGGGCGGGGTGGCGCCGTCCGGCCGGGGCGGCGGGGCGGGCGGCGGGGTCCAGTCCGTGAACTGGGTCTTGCGGAGTGGACGTCCAGCTTGGAGGATCGACCAGTCCTCCGATGGCTGCACCCATCGGCGGCTGCCCGCGATCGAGGGAGATTGTGATCATGAAGCTGCTGCGAGTCGGTACGGCGGGATCGGAGCGGCCCGCGCTGCTCGACGCCGGGGGAACCCTCCGGGACCTGTCGGGTGTCGTTTCGGACATCGACGGGGCGCTGCTCGCCGACGACGCGGCGCTCGGCCGCGTCCGTTCGGCCGCCGAGTCCGGGGAGCTGCCCGCGCTGAACGCGGCGGGGCTGCGGGTCGGGCCGCCGCTCGCCCGTATCGGCAAGGTCGTCTGCATCGGCCTGAACTACCACGACCACGCCCGGGAGACCGGGGCCGAGCCGCCCGCCGAGCCGGTGATCTTCTTCAAGGCGGCGGACACCGTGGTCGGGCCGCACGACACCGTGCTCGTGCCGCGCGGGTCGGTCAAGACCGACTGGGAGGTCGAGCTGGCGGTGGTGATCGGACGTACCGCCCGCTATCTGTCGTCCCACGAGGAGGCGCTCGCGCACGTCGCCGGGTACGCGGTCGCGCACGACGTCTCCGAGCGCGAGTTCCAGATCGAGCGCGGGGGCACCTGGGACAAGGGCAAGAACTGCGAGACGTTCAACCCGCTGGGACCCTGGCTGGTGACCGCGGACGAGGTCCCGGACCCGCAGGACCTGGCGCTGAGGCTGTGGGTCAACGGCGAGCTCAAGCAGGACGGCACGACGGCCGAGCAGATCTTCTCGGTCGCCGAAGTGGTGCGCTACGTCAGTCAGTTCATGACCCTGTACCCGGGTGACGTCATCAACACCGGCACGCCGGCGGGGGTGGCACTGGGGCAGCCGGAGCCGAAGCCGTATCTGCGGGCGGGGGATGTCGTCGAGCTGGAGATCGCGGGGTTGGGGCGGCAGCGGCAGGTCTTCGGCGCGGCGTAGGTTCCTCACGGGGCTGGGGGGCCGGGCTGCGCCCTGGCCCCTCGGGGGGTGTGGTGGTCCGGGTTCGGCTGTGGGTGCGGGTGGGTGGGGGCTGGTCGCGCAGTTCCCGGCGCCCCTGGCACGGCGGGGCTTCCAGGGGCCGGGGCGTAGCCCGGCCCCTGCGGGGCTCAGGGGGTCAGGAAGTGGGTCAGGGCTTCCACCACCATGGCGTGGTCGTCCAGTTGGGGCAGGCCCGAGACCACCACGGTGCCGATCACGCCCGCGCCCTCGACCGCGACCGGGAACGCGCCGCCGTGGGCCGCGTACGTGTCCGGGTCGAGGCGGGAGGACTCCTCGAAGGTCGTGCCCTTGGCGCGGAACCGGGTGCCGACCAGGAGCGAGGAGCAGCCGTAGCGCTCGACGACGCGCCGCTTGCGGTCGATCCAGGCGTCGTTGTCCGGTGTGGAGCCGGGCAGCGCCGCGTGGAAGAGCTGCTGGCCGCCCCGCCTGATGTCCACGGCGACGGGCGCGCCGCGCTCACGGGCGAGCTCGACGAGCAGCGTGCCCAGCGCCCACGCGTCGTCGTGGGTGAACCGGGGGAGCACCAACCGGCGCTCCTGCTCCTCCAGTTCGGCGATGTCCGGGGCGCTCACAGGGCCACCACCGTGTTCTCGCGGGCGGAGCGGCGGGCCGCCTCCAGCACGTCGAGCGCGGCCGCCGCCTCCAGCGCGGTGACGGGGTTCGGCCCGCCGTCGCGCAGGGCCGCGGCCACCGCGGCGTAGTACGCGGGGTAGGCGCCCGGGAGCGTGGGCTCGGGCCGGCCGCCCCCGGTGAGCGGGGACTCGCCGGCACCCACGCGGCCCCACAGGGACTCGGGCTCGACACCCCACTCGGCGCTCGTGCCGGGACGCCCGCCCTCACGCAGCGTCGCCTCCTGCGGGTCGAGGCCGTACTTGACGTAACCGGCTCGCGAGCCGAGGACGCGGAAGCGCGGGCCGAGCTGCGCGGTGGTCGCGGAGACGTACAGGTGGGAGCGGACGCCGCTGGTGTGCGTGATCGCGATGAAGGTGTCGTCGTCCGCAGCGGCCCCGGGGCGACGGACGTCCGCCTCGGCGTACACGGAGGCGGCGGGGCCGAAGAGGACGAGCGCCTGGTCGACGACGTGGCTGCCGAGGTCGTAGAGAAGACCTCCGATCTCTGCCGGGTCGCCGGACTCGCGCCAGCCGCCCTTGGGCTGCGGACGCCAGCGCTCGAAACGGGACTCGAAGCGCATGACGTCGCCGAGCTCGCCCTCGGCGAGCAGCTTGCGCACGGTCAGGAAGTCGTTGTCCCAGCGGCGGTTCTGGAAGACCGAGAGGAGCAGGCCGCGCTCGTCGGCGAGGGCCGCGAGCTCCCGGGCCTCGGCCGCCGTGCCGGCGAGCGGCTTGTCGACGACGACCGGGAGGCCGGCCTTCAGGGCGGCGGTCGCGAGCGGGACGTGGGTCTTGTTGGGAGAGGCGATGACGACCAGGTCCAGCTCGTCGGCGCGGGCCCAGAGGTCGTCCGGGGTGGCGGCGAAGCGCACCCGCGGGAACTCGGCGCGGGCCTGCTCCTGCCGCTCCGGGTTCGAGGTGACGATCGTGTCCAGGGCCAGGCCCTCGGTCGCGGCGATCAGCGGGGCGTGGAAGACGGAGCCCGCGAGCCCGTAGCCGATGAGGGCCACGCGGAGGGGGGCGCCTTGGGCGGAACCTGCTTCAGGACCTGTGTCAGTCGTGCTTCCTGTCATGGCTCCACTTTCGCAACGCTGTTGCCAAAGTGCAAGCGCGGGGGACAATGGCGTACGTGAACAGGAGCAGCGGGGAGTCGGGAGTGAGCCTGCCGGGGCGGCCGGAGGGGGCGGGGGCGAATCTCCTCGCCCTGCGCAGTCACAACGGGGCGCTCGTGCTCGATCTGCTGCGCACGGCCGGGACGACGGGCATCAGCCGTCTGGAACTCGCCGGGCGCACCGGCCTGACCCCCCAGGCCGTCAGCAAGATCACCGCCCGGCTGCGGGCCGACGGGCTGGCGGCGGAGGCGGGACATCTGGCCTCGACGGGCGGCAAGCGGCGTACGGTGCTGCGGCTGGTCCCCGAGGCGGGGCACGCGGTCGGGCTCCACCTCGACCGGGACGAGCTGACGGCGGTGCTCTGCGATCTCGCGGGCACGGTGGTCGCCGAGCGGAGGGCGCCGCTCGGTCTGGGCGCCGGGGCGGCGGCCGTCGTCGAGGGCGCGGCGCGGGAGGTCGAGGCGTTGATCGAGGGCGCGGAGGTGTCCGTCCTGGGGGTGGGGGTCGCGCTGCCCGGCCCGCTCGACCACGCACGGGGGGTGCTGCACCGGGTCACGGGGTTCCCGGAGTGGGACGGCTTCCCGCTGCGGGACGCCCTCGCCGGGCGGCTCGGAGTGCCGGTGGTGGTGGACAAGGACACCAATGCGGCGGCGCTGGGGCTGGCGGTGGGCGGATGCGCGCCGGGCCGGGGGCCGGGGGCCGGGCGCGACAGCGCGCACGGCGACGGGCGAGGTCCCGGCGTGGGCGGCGGCCATGACGGTCACGGCGGCGGACATCACGGGGGCGGCGGTCGTGCCGGGAGGCACGGTGACGACCACGACCACGACCGGGGCCGGGACGGTGGCGACGGGGGCTCGGGCGGCGGCAGGGACGGCGGGGGTGCCCGCACGGGTGAGGAGGCGTTCGCCTATCTGCACCTCGGCACCGGGCTCGGGGCCGGACTCGTGTTCGGCGGCGCGGTGCACCGGGGCGCCCGGACCGGGGCCGGGGAGTTCGGGCATCAGGTCATCCAGCTGGACGGGCCTCCGTGCGACTGCGGGAACCGTGGGTGCGTGGAGGCCCTGTGCCTCGCCGCGGTGGGACGCGGCGCGGTGGACGAGGCGGCCCGGGTGCTGGGCGCGGGGGCCGCGAACCTGGTCGGACTGCTGGACATCGACGTGGTGCTGCTCGGCGGCCGTACGGTCGCGGCCCATCAGGAGGCGTTCGTACGGGGCGTCGGCGCCGTGCTGGGGGAGCGGGCCCGGCGGGAGGGCACGGACACGGTCCCGGTGCGGGTCGCCCCCGGCGGAGCGCGCGGGGTGGCGGAGGGCGCGGCGCAACTGCTGCTGGCCCCGCTGTTCGGGCGGGGAGAGGACTGAGGGGTTCGAGGACCTTGGGGCGGTGAGGGGCTTGACGGCTTGAAGGGCTGGGCCGAGGCCGAGGCGGGGGCGGCACGGGTCGGCGGGACAGGAGGTCCGCGGGGGCGCTTCGCGGTCCGCTGTTCGAGGGGGCTGTGAGGGGCGCTTCGCGGTCCGCTGTTCGAGAGGTCCGCGGGGGGCGCTTCCCGGTACGCCGTTCGAGGGGATTCCCGGGGCCGTCCGGGGCCACGGGCCGGTGTGTCGGCGCGGTGGCGGCGGACCGGAGTGGGACGGTCTCCCGTGCCGTTGCCCGTCTCCGCCTGACGCTCCTGGTCCCTCCCGTCCTCGATCGGCTAAGGCCTCCCATGCGACCGCGCCCGTTCCTTCCGCCCGTGCCGGACCTCCTCCCGTTCGCTCTCGGCGCCGCGCCCGCCCTGGGTCTCGTCCTCGCCCTCGGGCCCGTCCCGGCCCACGCGCTCACCGCCCTCGCGGGACCCCGTCCCGCCTGCGCCGCCGCCGACCCCGGCGCCTTCCCCGTCACGACCCGGATCCACGGCGGGCCCGGCACCCTGAAGGCGGGCGGCGGCTTCGGGACCTGGTACATCGACCTGACCAACACCACGGCGCGGGCCTGCGGCGACCTCCACCCGGTCGTCGTGCTGGTGGACGGCAAGCGGGCGCTGCGGCCGAAGCAGGCGCGGATGGAGTTCTACGAGGGCGGCAAGCCGCACCCGGTGGTGTTCGAGAGGAGTGACCGGGCCGAGAACGTGGGGGCGTTCGACGACGGGTTCCCGGGGTTCACGGTCGGGCCCGGCCGGACGGTCACGGTGAAGGTGCGGCTGTCCGTGACCTCGGACGCGGTGCCGAACGACGTCGTCGTCAAGGCGGCGGCCGTCCAGCGGCACGGTGACGACGGGGACTGGGTCGGGGAGTCGAACGACTACCGGTTCCGGATCGAGGGCGCGGCCGCCGACATCCCCGGGACCGCGGAGAATCAGGGACGCACCGACGACGGCGGCACCGACAGCGGTGACGGCGCGACCGGTGGTGGGGACGGCGGTGGTGGGGACGGCGGGCGGGACGGCGGTACCGGCTCCGACCGCGGCGGCGAGAGCGCCGGGACCGGTGAGGCCCGTACCGATGCCGGAACCGGTGCCGACGGGGGCGGTTCCGGCGCCGGTACCGGCGGGGTGGACGGCGGTGGTGGGGGCGACGGGGGTACGGGCGGAGGCACGGACGGCTACGTGGGGACGGACAGCGACGGGGGGACGGACGGCGTCTCGGCCGCGGACGAGCTCGCCGACACCGGCCCAGGCGGCCCGCGCGGGTTCGGCGTGGCAGGCGTGATCGGTCTGTTCGCGACCGGTCTCGCCCTGTTCGTGGTGGCCCGCCGCTCCCGGTCCGGACGCCACTGACGGCCCCCGCCCGCGCGGCCGGTTCGGACGCGGCCGACCCGGGACGCCGCCGACCGCGTCCGCCGGCCCGTCGGACCGCTTCGGCCGCGGACGAGCTCGCCGACACCGGTCCCGCCGACCCTCTCCGGACGCGGCCGGACCCTCCCGCGGGCGCGCCCGCGCGTCGCGTCTGCGACCATCCCACCCGTGGACTACCCGAACGACCAGGCCCCCGGCGCCCCCGTCCGCTCCGGCATCCCGGAGCACGGCCGCATCCCCAAGTACTACGCGGTGAAGGCGCACATCGCCCTGCTGATCGAGGAGCTGGGCGAGGGCGGACTCCTGCCGACCGAGCGGGATCTCGCCGAGCAGTACGAGGTCGCCCGCGAGACCGTGCGCCAGGCACTGCGCGAGCTGCTGCTCGAAGGGAAGCTGCGGAGGCAGGGACGCGGGACGGTCGTCGCGGGGCCGAAACTCGAACAGCCGCTCTCCCTCGCGAGCTACACCGAGGGTGTCCGGCGGCAGGGGCGCACCCCCGGCCGTACGCTGATCAGCCTCGACCGTTTCCCCTGCTCCGAGACGCTGGCCGCCGAGGCCGGGCTCACCCGCGGCGAGCCCGTCTGGCACATGGAGCGGGTGCTGCTCGCGGACGACGAGCGGGTCGGGCTGGAGAGCACCTACGTCGCCGTGGCGCGCGTACCCGACCTCGACCGCGACTTCACGCCGGACTCGTCCTTCTACGCGTACCTCCGCGAGCGGCTCGGGATCGCGTTCGGCGACGCGGACGAGCGGATCGAGACGGTGCTGGCCACCCCGCGCGAGGCACTGCTCATCGGTACGCCCCCCGCGCTGCCGATGCTGCTGATCCACCGTGTCTCGCGGGACACGCGGAGGCGGCCGCTGGAGCGGGTGCGGACGCTGTACCGGGGGGACCGCTTCTCCTTCACGGCCCATCTGGGGGGATGATCCGGGCCGTGTCAGGGCGGGCTCCGGCCCGCTCTTTTTATAACGAGATGATAACGGGTCTAGCCCAAAGGTGATGGGCAGTTCACCATCTGGTTGCAGTCCGGACCCTTCCGATTACCCCGTGCCGAGGAGCGTTGCCGCCGTGAGAGTGATAGTTGTCGGAGCCGGAGTGGTGGGCACCCTGCATGCCTGGCACGCAGTGGAGCGCGGCCACGAGGTCGTACAGATCGAGCGCGAGGCGGAAGCCCGCGGGGCCTCGCTGCGCAATTTCGGGCAGATCTGGGTGAGCGGTCGCGCCGGAGGAGAGGAACTCGACACCGCGCTGCGGGCGCGAGAACTGTGGGAGTCGATCGGGGCGCGCGTGCCCGGCCTCGGCTTCCGGGCCAACGGATCGCTGACCCCCCTGCGAGGGGAGCGCGAACTCGCCGTCGCCGAGACCGCCCTGGCCCGTACGGACGCGGCCGCCCGCGGCTACAAGCTGTTCACGCCCGACGAGGCGCGCGCGGTGAACCCGGCCCTGCGCGGGGCGTTCGACGCCGCCCTGTACTGCGAGCGCGACGCCGCCGTCGAGCCGCGCACCGCCCAGCTCGCCCTGCGCGAGGCGCTGTCGCGCTCCCCGGCCTACACCTTCCTGCCGGGACGCGAGGTACGCGACGTGGTCGGCGAGCACGCCGTGCGCGACGACCACGGGGACGTGCACACCGGCGACGTCGTCGTGCTGTGCACCGGCGCCTGGCTCGGCGGCCTGGTGCGCGAGCTGGCGGGACCCGAACTGCCCGTACGGCGCGTCCGGTTGCAGATGATGCAGACCGACCCCCTCGGCGAGCCGCTCACGACCTCCGTCGCCGACGCCGACAGCTTCCGGTACTACCCCGCCTACCGCGGCCCCGCCCTCGACGAGCTCAACTCGCTCCAGCCGCAGGCCCCGACCGCCGCCGAGCACCGGATGCAGCTGCTCATGGTGCAGCGCGCGGACGGCGGCCTGACCATCGGCGACACCCACGAGTACGAGCACCCCTTCGCCTTCGACACCCTCGAAGACCCCTACGACCACCTCACCGAGGTCGTCGAGTCCTTCCTCGGACGCCCGCTGCCGAAGATCCGGCGCCGCTGGGCCGGGGTGTACGCGCAGTGCACCGACACCGGCCGGGTCGTGCACCGGCAGCGCGTACGGGACGGGGTGTGGCTGGTCACCGGGCCCGGCGGGCGCGGAATGACCTGTTCACCGGCGATCGCCGAGACCACCGCCGACCACCTGGGATGGTGAGAGAAATGACCACGGACATACGGCTCGTCGTTCTCGACATGGCCGGCACCACCGTCGCCGACGGCGGCCTGGTGGAGCGGGCCTTCGCGGCCGCCGCCGGAGAACTGGGCGTCGAGCCCGGATCCGCGGACCACGCGGAGAAGCTGGACTACGTCCGCGCCACGATGGGCGAGTCCAAGATCTCCGTCTTCCGGCATCTGTTCGGCGAGGAACCCCTCGCCCAGCGGGCCAACAGCGCCTTCGAGAAGGCCTACGGGGAACTGGTCGACGCCGGGCACATCGCGCCCGTCGCCGGAGCGCGCGAGGCGATCGAGGAGCTCACCGGGTCCGGCCGGACCGTCGTGCTGAGCACCGGGTTCGCCCGCGTCACCCAGGACGCGATCCTCGACTCCCTGGGCTGGCGGGACCTGGTACCGCTCACCCTGTGCCCGGCGGACGCGGGAGGCCGGGGCCGCCCGTACCCCGACATGGTCCTGGAGGCCTTCCTGCGCACCGGGGCGGCCGACGGGGTCCAGCAGACCGCCGTCGTGGGCGACACCTCCTACGACATGCTCAGCGGCGTCCGCGCCGGGGCCGGCCTGGTCGCCGGCGTGCTGACCGGGGCGCACGACGCCCCGGCGCTGTGCGCCGCCGGGGCCGGACACGTCCTCGGCTCGGTGGCCGAACTGCCCGCCCTGCTCACCGGATCCGGCCGGCCCGACGGGACCGGGCGATGACCAGCGGCGTCCGCTTCGACCGGGTGTCCGTCGTCTACGACGGCACCACGGTCCTCGACGGCCTCGACCTGACCGTCGGACCCGGCGAGGTCATGGCGCTGCTCGGCCCCTCCGGATCCGGGAAGACCACCGCGCTGCGGGCCGTCGCCGGCTTCGTGCGGCCCGCCTCGGGGCGGGTGTTCATCGGCGACCGGGACGTGACCGACCTCCCGCCCCACCGGCGGGGCATCGGCGTGGTGGTCCAGCAGTACGCGCTCTTCCCGCACCTGCGCGTCGAGGAGAACGTCGCCTTCGGGCTCAGGGCGCGGAAGGTCGCCAGGAGCGAGATCCGCGGGCGGGTCGCCGAGGCACTGGAGATGACCGGGATGGCCGCCTACGCCCGGCGCCACCCCCGGGAGCTGTCCGGCGGACAGCAGCAGCGCGTCGCCATCGCGCGGGCCCTCGCCATCCGGCCCGGCGTCCTGCTCCTCGACGAACCGCTGTCCGCCCTCGACGCGCAGCTGCGCTCCGGAATGCTCGCCGAACTCGCTCGCCTGCACCGCGAGTTGCCGGACGTGTCGATCCTGTACGTCACCCACGACCAGGTCGAGGCGCTCACCCTGGCCGACCGGATCGCGGTCATGGACAGGGCGCGGCTGCGGGACTGCGGGACACCGCGGGAGCTGTACCGGACGCCGCGCACCGAGTTCACGGCGTCCTTCGTGGGCAACGCCAATCTGCTGCCCGTGACCGTCGGAGCCGGCACCGTCTCCCTCGCCGGGACCGAGCTGAAGGTCGACACCGCGGATGCCGCGCCCGGCGCCCTCGCGACCCTGTGCGTACGCCCCCACCTCGTCGGCCTCGGCCCCGGCCCCAACCAGCTCGCCGGAACCGTCGGCGAGGTGCAGTGGCGGGGATCCACCCACCGGCTGTACGTCGACGTCGAGGGCCACCGGGTCATGGCGGACCTCCGCGATCTGCGCGAACCGCCCGTCCACGGCGACCCGGTGACCCTGCACTTCGCCCCCGACGACGCCGTACTGCTGTCGGCGGGGGTGACCGCGGATGGCTAGCGCCGCGGCCACCGCCCCCGCGACGGCGTCCACCGGGGCCCGCCGCCGGATACCGCCGTGGGTGTGGGCCCTGCCGCCCGTCGCCGTCCTCGGTCTGGTCTTCCTCTACCCCCTCGCCCTCGTCGTCCAGCAGTCCTTCCACCCGGACACGGGCGGCACCTCGGCACAGGCGTACGGCGACGTGTTCGCCTCCACCGCCTTCCGCGAGGCGCTCGGCACCACCGTGTGGCTGGCGGCCGGCTCGACGGTGGGGTGCCTCGTCCTCGGGTTCCTGCTCGCCCTGGTCATCGCGTTCGTGCCGTTCCCCGGCGGGAAGGCCGTCGCCCGGTTCATCGACGTCTTCCTGTCCTTCCCGTCCTTCCTCATCACCCTCGCCCTGCTGTTCCTGTACGGCAGCGTGGGCGTCGCCAACGGACTGTGGACGGACGCGACCGGAGCCGCCGAGGGACCGTTCCAGTTCCTCACCACTCCGTGGGGCGTGCTGCTCGCCGAGATCACGTACTTCACCCCGTTCGTGATGCGGCCGCTGCTCGCCGCGTTCTCGGGGATCGAGACCGCCCAGCTGGAGGTGGCGTCCTCACTGGGGGCGCGGCCCGCGCGGATCGTCCGGCAGGTGATCCTGCCCGAGGCGCTGCCCGCGCTCGCGGCCGGCGGCAGCCTCGTCCTGGTGCTGTGCCTCAACGAGTTCGGGATCGTCCTGTTCACCGGGGCGAAGGGGGTCACGACCCTGCCGATGCTCGTCTACAGCAAGGCGATCCTGGAGTCCGACTACCCGGGAGCCTGTGTCGTCGCCGTCGTCGACGTCCTGATCTCCGTGGGCCTCTACGGCCTGTACCGGGTGGTGAGCCGTCGTGCTGGTGCATAGCCGCAAGGGGAAGTGGGCCGTCTGGGCCGTGTTCTTCCTGCTCTTCCTGCCCCTGTTCGCGCTGCCGCTCCTCGTCGTGCTGGCGGCCTCCTTCGCCACCAACTGGTCGAGCGTCCTCCCGTCCGGCTTCACGACCGGCCACTACGCGGCGGCCACCCGCGGCGAGTCGCTCCAGGCCCTGACCACCAGCCTGGTCACGGCACTCACCGCGAGCGTCCTCGCGCTGGTCGTCGGCACCTGGGCGGCGCTCGCCGCGCACGCCCTCAGGCGACGGGGCGCGCGCGTCCTCGACGCGCTGTTCATGCTGCCGGTGGCCGTGCCCTCGGTCGTCGTCGGCCTGGCGGTCCTCGTCGCCTTCTCCCGGCCGCCGGTGCTCCTCAACGGCACCCGGTGGATCGTCGTCCTCGCGCACGCCGTCCTCGTCACGGCCTTCGCCCACCAGTCGGTCTCGGCCGCGATCGTGCGCCTCGACCCCGCGTACGAGCAGGCCGCCGCCTCGCTCGGCGCCCGCCCCTCCTACGTGCTGTGGCGGGTGCGGCTGCCGCTGCTGCTGCCCTCGCTGACCGCCGCGGCGGGCCTCTGCTTCGCCCTGTCCATGGGCGAGTTGAGCGCCACCATGATGCTCTACCCGCCGGACTGGACACCGCTTCCCGTCCAGATCTACGCCGCCACGGACCGCGGTGCCCTCTTCACCGGTTCCGCGCTCGCCGTGGTCCTCATGACCGCGACCCTGCTCGTCCTGTTCGCCGTCTCCCGCATCCGCACCCGGGCCACCTACCGCTGACCGGCCGGTCCGCCTCGTCACCGATCGACCCCACCACGCAAGGAGTTCACCTCGCCATGCCCAGAGACATCCGCCTCACCTCGCTCGCCGCCGTCCTCGGCGCCCTCGCCCTCGCCTCCACCCTCACCGCCTGCGGCGGCGACTCCGCCGCCTCGGAGGCCAAGACCGTCACCGTCTACAGCGCGGACGGTCTCAAGGGCGAGAACGGCGACGGCTGGTACGACCAGGTCTTCAAGGACTTCGAGAAGCAGACCGGCATCAAGGTCGAGTACGTGGAGGGCGGCTCGGGCGAGATGGTCCAGCGCGCCGTGCGCGAGAAGAGCAACCCCCAGGCCGACGTCCTCGTCACCCTCCCTCCGTTCATCCAGCAGGCCGACGGCAAGGGGCTGCTGCAGAAGTACGCCCCGAAGGACTCCGGCCAGGTCGACGGCGCCGACAAGGCTTCCGACGGCACCTGGACCTCCGTCGTCAACAACTACTTCGGCTTCGTCTACAACAAGAAGGAGCTGAAGCAGGCGCCCACCACCTGGGACGAACTGCTCGGCGCCACGTACAGGAACAAGCTCCAGTACTCCACCCCCGGTGTCGCCGGCGACGGAACCGCCGTGCTCATCAAGGCGATCCACGACTTCGGCGGCAAGGACGCCGCACTCGCCTACCTGAAGAAGCTCCAGGCCAACAACGTCGGCCCGTCCGCCTCCACCGGCAAGCTCGCCCCCAAGGTCGACAAGGGCGAACTGCTGGTCGCCAACGGCGACGTCCAGATGAACTACGCGCAGTCCAAGGACATGCCGAACCTCGGCCTCTGGTTCCCGCGGGCCACCGACAAGGCCACCGACGCCGCCGGCAGGCCAAGCACCTTCACGCTCCCGTACGCCGCCGGTCTCGTCACCAAGGCCCCGCACACCGAGAACGGCAGGAAGCTCCTCGACTTCATGCTGTCCGCCAAGGCCCAGCAGCAGGTCAGCGAGATCGGCGGCGGCTTCTCCGCGCGCTCCGACGTCAAGGCCACCGACGCCAACGCCATCGCGCTGACCAAGCTCATGGACGGCGTCGAGGTCTTCGAGCCCGACTGGGCGGACATCGACAAGAACCTCACCACGTACGTCGAGGACTGGAAGTCCGCCACCGGCAGCTGAATCGGCAGCCGCACCGCCGGGCACGAGCGCTACCGGGTGATCGACGGTGTGGCGGTGGGCCCCGCCTGACCGGACCGCGACCGTACCGCTCTGACTACGCTGGGGGCGTCGGCACAGCGTCGTTCCGGCGCCCCCGGAGCCAGTGCGTGCGAACGCCAGGACGGCAGGAGACCCAGCAGATGTCAGAGCGCAAGCCCATCGAGTCGTGGCTCACCGACATGGACGGTGTGCTCATCCACGAGGGTGTGCCGATCCCCGGCGCCGACGCCTTCGTCAAAAGGCTGCGGGAGTCCGGGAAGCCGTTCCTGGTGCTCACCAACAACTCCATCTACACCGCCCGTGACCTGCACGCGCGGCTGCGCCGCATGGGCCTGGACGTCCCGGTCGAGAACATCTGGACCTCCGCCCTGGCCACCGCCAAGTTCCTGGACGACCAGCGGCCCGGCGGCACCGCCTACGTCATCGGCGAGGCGGGCCTGACCACCGCGCTGCACGACATCGGTTACGTACTGACCGACCACGAACCGGACTACGTGGTCCTCGGCGAGACCCGTACCTACTCCTTCGAGGCCATGACCAAGGCGGTCCGGCTGATCGAGGGCGGCGCCCGGTTCATCGCGACCAACCCCGACGAGACCGGCCCGTCCACCGAGGGCCCGCTGCCCGCCACCGGCGCCGTCGCCGCGCTGATCACCAAGGCGACCGGGAAACAGCCGTACTTCGCGGGCAAGCCGAACCCGCTGATGATGCGGACCGGTCTGAACGCCATCGGCGCGCACTCCGAGACCAGCGCGATGATCGGCGACCGCATGGACACCGACGTCCTGGCCGGGCTGGAGGCCGGGATGGAGACCTATCTGGTGCTGACCGGTCTCACCACGCGTGAGGAGATCGAGAAGTACCCGTTCCGGCCCTCCAGGATCGTCGACTCGATCGCGGACCTCGTAGACCGGATCTAAACCATTCATGACCCGTCCGGAGCAGTCGCGGGCGTCAGCGGATGCGTCGTAGAGCCCACGGGGGGAGTCTCCAGATATCTGGAGGTTCACGATGGGTTCATGGAAACTCACTCTCTGCGCCGGTGCCGTGACCGCTGCCGCGCTGACTCCCACCGCGTACGCGGCCGCCCCCGCCGGGTACGCGGCCGCCGCCCGGAGTGACGCCACGGCCGTGTCGGTGACACCCGCGGCCCCCGCGCCCGGCAGCGACATCCGGCTGCGGGCGGAGGGCTGCACGGGAAGCACGGGTACGGCCGCGTCCACCGCGTTCGTCTCGGACGCGCGGCTCACCGGTTCGGGCGGGGTGCTCACCGGCGAGACCCGGGTCCGTACCTCGCTGTCGCCCGGCACCTACGACGTCACGGTCGGCTGCGAGGGCGGTCAGGGCCGACGGCAGGTCACGGGCACGGTGACCGTCACCGGGCAGGCGGAACCGCTCTCCACGCTCTCCGCCCCCGCGTCGCTCCCGGTCCCCGCCTCACCCGTCGCACCGGTGCACGCGGGCGGCGGCGGCACCGCCGACGCCGACGGGAGCGGGGGACCCGCGGTCGCCGTCGACGCGCGGGCGACCGGTCCCGGGGCCCGGCAGGCGGTGATCGGCCTCGTCCTCGCGGGCGTCGCCGCGGTGGCCGTGGCGCTGCGCAGCGCCCGCCGGGGCCGAGACACCTCCGAGTGACATGCCGGACAGGGAACGTTCCCCGGGTGTGGGGCGACTGCTGACGGGCGTCGCCTGGGCGCTGCTGCTGCTCGGGCTGTGGCTGTGGGGCAGAGAGGTGACCGACGTACGGCTCGGGATGTCGGCCCCGACCACCGGAGACATCGCGGCGGTGGGACGGCCGCCGGAGGTGCGGATGCCTCCCCCGCTGAAGCCGCTCGGCGACGCACGGCCGCAACGGGTCGACATCCCCTCGATGGGGATCCGTGCACCGGTCGTCGCCCGCGGGCTCGACACCCAGGGCGCCATCGACCCGCCACCCTACGAACAGCCGGGCGTGGTCGGCTGGTACGCCGCGGGAGTGCAGCCGGGGTCGGCCGGCACCGCGCTGTTCGTGGGACACGTCGACACCGAGACCCGGCCCGCGGTCTTCTACAAGCTCAGCGCGATGCGGCCGGGCCAGACGGTCCGGGTGATGCGCGACGACGGGACGGTCGCCGAGTTCACCGTCGACGACGTCGCGGTCCTCCCGCGCGACCACTTCGACGCCCGGCAGGCCTACGGGCCGCGGCAGTCGGGGCGGGCCGAGCTGAGACTCGTCACCTGCGGAGGCACCTTCGACCGGACCCGCCGTACGTACACCGCGAACGTGGTCGTGTCCGCGTACCTCACCGGCAAGGGCTTCTGAGGGCGGGGCGGACTCCCTACGGGGTCGCGCACACCTGGCCCGGCCGGCGGCCTGCTCCCCCCGGGGCCACCGACCGGACCGGTCCTCGACCGTGCGCGCACGGGCTGCGGGAGTAACCCGGCGACAGCGCGGGAGGTCTGCGACCGTTCCGGACGGTCCGCGCCACGGGTCGGAGCTCGGTGATCCGGACGACCGGCGCGGCGCGAGAGGCGAGGGGCCGGGAGCGGTCGAGGCAACTCTAGAGCGGAAGGGCTTCCCGGCCTAGGGGCTGCCGGACACCGGACGTCGGACACCGGTCGGCGGCCCGGGGCGCGGTGCGGGCCGGGCCGGGCCGAGCGGCGCCCGCCCGTCACCCGCGGGCCTGTAACAGCTCTCCGACAGGGTTCGGGGGATTTCGTGGGGGAGGGGGCGTTCATGCCACGATTGACCCTCGATGCGGTGCAGCCGAGGGGGAGTTGGATGTACGGCGGCAAGGGGGCCCGGGTGCGGGCGTCCATGGCGGTGACGGGGGCGCTCCTGCTGCTGACGGGATGTTCCGACGCGGGGGGCGGCCGGCAGCGGGGCGACGGTGCGGGCGCCGGGACCACGCGGGCCGGCGGTTCCGCCCCGTTCTGGGTCAACCCGGCGGGCAACGCGGCCGAGCAGGCCGCCGCGTACGCCAGGGCGGGCAGGAAGGACGACGCCGAGCAGATCCGCAAGATCGCCGGGCGGCCGACCGGGGAGTGGATCGGGCCGCGGGACCCGGAGCGGGAGGCGCGCGGCCTCACCCGGGCCGCCCAACGGGCCGGCCGGGCCGCCGTGCTGGTCCTCTACAACATCCCGCACCGCGACTGCGGCCGGTTCTCGCGGGGCGGCGCCGCCGACGGCGCCGCCTACCGGGCGTGGATCGACGGGGTCGCCCGGGGGATCGGCGACCGTCGCGTCACGGTGATCCTGGAGCCGGACGCGGTCCTGCACCTGGTCGACCGGTGCACTCCGGCCGGGCCGCGGGAGGAGCGTTACTCCCTCCTGAGGGAGGCCGTGACCAGGCTCAAGTCCCTGCCGGGCACGAAGGTGTACCTGGACGCGGGCAACGCGGGCTGGGGCCGCCCCGACCAGATCTTCCGGCCGCTCGAACGGGCGGGCGTCGGCCTGGCCGACGGCTTCGCGGTGAACGTCTCCAACTTCTACTCGACCCGGGACTCCGTCGCGTACGGCAAGCGGCTGTCGGAGAAGGTCGGCGGCAAGCACTTCGTCGTCGACACCAGCCGCAACGGCAACGGTCCCTACACGGCCGGCCGGCCCGACGAGAACTGGTGCAACCCACCGGGACGCGCGCTGGGCGAGAGCCCGACGACGAGGACCGCCGATCCGCTCGTCGACGCCTATCTGTGGGTGAAGCGGCCCGGCGAGTCGGACGGCACCTGCAAGGGCGGCCCGAAGGCGGGCGACTGGTGGCCCGCGTACGCGCTCGCGCTCGCGAAGGCCTCGCGGTGAAGGCCCGCGGCCGGCGGCGGAACACCTGACCGGGGGCACCCTCCGCCGTCGCGCGGAGGGCGCCCCCGGTCGTGCGGGCGGGCCGGGGTGGCTCAGGGGACCCTGATCCACCGGGCCTCGGACGGCGTTCCCCGGGCGTCCGTCACGAAGAGCATGTACCAGCCGGACTGCACCAGATTCCGGTTCCCGGGCACGGTCACCGTGATCCCCCTCGCCGTCGTCCTGAAGTCCAGCGCGATGGAGCGCTGGTCGACGTCGGTGACATGGGTCGACGCGCTCGGCCGGATCAGCCGGGCCGCCCGCACGGACGAGGCGTCCGGCGAGGCGAAGGTCGCCGAGCCGCCGCGCGCCACGGTCTTCGGGCCGCCGGACAGGCCGGGCCGCGCGCCGTGGTGGAGGTACGGCGGTGTGTAGATCTCGATGCGCTGCTCGAAGGTGCCGGGTTCGGTGTCGGCCTTGTCCGCGTAGAGCGGGTTGGAGCCGAAGAACATCACGCGTCCGTCGGGCAGCAGGATCGAGCCCGAGTGGTAGTCGCGGCCCACCAGGGGATCGGCGACCCGGTCGAAGGTGCGGGTGCGGGGGTGGTAGATCCGCGCCTGGAGGATGTCGGAGGCGCCGCGCCCCCGGTAGTCCTCGGAGCCGCCGGACACCAGGACCGTGTCGTCGGGCAGGATCGAGGACTGCGGATAGCGGGTGCCCTTCTCCAGCTCGGGGCCGTCGGTGAACCGGGGGTTCCCGGCCTTCAGGTCGATCAGCCGGGTCTTCCTGCTGGAGAGCTTCGACTCGCCGACCCCGCCGCCGCCGATCACCAGGTACCGCTCGTCCTGGGCGGGCGGCAGCAGCACCGTGCCGGAGGTCTCCATCAGGGTGGGGTCGCTCAGGCCGGGCAGTGCGGTGAACCGGTTCGTCGCCACGTCCCAGATGCCGGGGGTGCGGCCCACGTCGTCCGGCCCGTAGCCCGCGTTCGAGCCCGAGTAGAACATCTTGCCGTTCTGCATCAGGCTGATCGCCGGATAGGTCGGGAACCGGCGGACGCCCTTGGTGTAGGCCCACTTCCCCGTCCGCGGGTCGAAGACCTCGTTCTTGCCCGGGACCAGCTGGCCGATCTCGTCCAGGCCGGAGAGACTGAGGATCTTCCCGTCGCTCATCGTGGTCAGCGTCGGGTACCAGCGGGCCTCGTTCATGGGGTCGACCCTGATGTACCGCTCGGCCACCGGATCGAACTCGAACGCGTCCCGGATCCCCTGGAAGTCCTTCTTGTCCAGGGCGAGTTTCTGGGCGATGCCGTACGTGTTGCGCGCGTCCGCGCCCGTCAGGCCCCGGACCCGGTAGTTGTCCTGGCTGCCCGTCTGGTACCGCCGGCCGCTCTTCTGCGCCTCGACGTAGATACGGCCCAGGCCCGGGTCGTTGCGCAGGAACGCGCCGGTCGAGCGGTCGAAGACCTTCTTCGCGCGCGGGACGAGTACCGGGTCCTTGGAGACGAACGTCCTGCCGTTCTCCCTGCCGGTGAACCGGGTGCCCGCGGGCAGGGTGACCGGCCTGTCGGGGTTCTCGTTGTGGACGACCATCAGTCCGCCGGCCTTGGTCACGTCCCCTTCCAGGGTCTCGTAGCGCTTGGTGCCGCCCGCGATCAGCAGCTTGCCGTCGGTGAGCTGGGTGTGGCCCGTGCAGAACAGGTCGGCCGGCGTCGGGATCGTCCTGACGGTCCCCTTGACCGGGTCCCAGAGCCGCGTGTCGAACTTCTTCGCGTCGAAGTTGTCCTGGTTGTTGCCCGACCCGGCGATCAGCAGGACCTTGCCGGTGTGCAGCAGGGCCGCGTGGATGGTGTTCAGGCGGTACCGCCTGGGGAAGCGGACGATGTCCCAGTGGCCGTTCTCGGCCTTGTACGCGGGCCTGTCGATCGCGTACCGGTGGTACCTCTCCGTACCGAAGCGGTAGACCCACGGGCCGTTCATGCCGGTCAGGGCGAGTACCGCCACCCCGCCGATCGCGAGACGACGGGCGCGGCGGCGACGGGAACCGTCCCTCATCGCTCACGCTCCCCGAGGGAGACCCGCGGGGTCCGGCCGTCGTCCGCCCACGCGGCCGGCAGGCCCGGCCCGGACGGCGGCACGGGCGGGGGAGCGGTCCCCACGGGCGGGACCGGGGGCCTGCGTCGGGCCCGGCGCAGCGTCCACTGCCAGGCGGCGATCGGCGAGGCCGTGATCAGCAGGGCGAGGCAGGCCCAGGTGATCATCGCGGGGTGGGCGTGCCCGAGCAGGAGCCCGGCGACGATCGATCCGGCGAAGACCACGACGAAGGACAGATGGATGCGGAAGGTCCCGAACAGCGTGTCCGGGCTCGCCGAATCGCCCTTGGGGGTCACCACGAACCCGCTCCTGCGGCGCAGCACGGCGTCGGTCAGCGAGCGGGCGTAGACCGGTGCGGAGAGCGCCGACATGATCATGCCGGCGACGCCGCCTGAGCCCTCGGGTTCGTGCGGGGAGACGTTGTGCCGGCGGTTCCACACGTACAGGCCGATCTGCAGCGCGGAGGCGTTGCCGTACAGCATCAGCCAGACCGTCGGGTCGATGTTCACGCCCGAGGCGCCCAGGCCGAGGAAGAGCGTGCAACTCAGGGCCGCGAGGATCCAGTTGAGGGCCGACATCGGATAGAAGATGATCATCATGGTGTAGTTGAGGAGCTTGCCGGGCGGCAGTGAGTAGAAGCCCTTCCAGTACTGCTTGAGGATCGTCTCGTAGGTGCCCCGCGACCAGCGCAGCTGCTGGGTGAAGAAGTCCGTCCAGGCGTTCGGGCCCTCGCCGACCGCGAGCACGTCCGGGGTGTACACCGAGCGCCACTTGCGTCCCGTCGCCGGATTGCGGTGGCGGTGCATCTCGAATCCGGTCGCCATGTCCTCGGTGATCGAGTCGTACAGTCCGCCGATCTGCCGCAGCGCGCTGATGCGTACGGCGTTGGAGGTGCCCACGAACATCGGGGCGCCGTAGCGGTTGCCGGCGCGCTGGATCAGCGCGTGGAAGAGGAACTGCTGGGACTCCGCGGCCTTGGTGATGGGGTTGTCGTAGTTGCCGTACACCTGCGGGCCGATCACGAAGCCGACGTCCGGGTCGCGGAAGAAGCCGAGCATCCGTTCCAGGTAGTTGGGCAACGGCACGTGGTCGGTGTCGACGGAGGCGAAGAAGTCGTAGGTGTCGCCGTGCGCCTCCAGCCAGGCGTTGTAGTTGCCGTGTTTCGTCCTCGCCCGGTGCGGTCCCGTGGGCCGGTTCCACCGGGCGACGCCCTTGCGGGAGAAGTGGTGCACGCCCAGCCGCCGGCAGACCTCCTTCACGTCGGGGTCGTCGCCCTCGTCGAGGAGCCAGACGTGCAGCAGGCCCCGGTGACGCAGCCGGACGGCGGCCTCCAGGGTCTTCGTCACCATGGCGAGCGGCTCCTTGCCGGGCACGAAGGAGGTGAGGAAGGCCACTCTGGTGCCGGTCTCGGGCACCACCGGGACCGGGTCGCGGGCGACCAGCGTGGCATGCGCGTTCGAGAGCACGTTCATGCACCGGAAGAGCTCGATCAGGCCGATCGAGACGAGCATCACGGTGTCGAGCGCCGGCAGGAAGTCGTGTGCCGGGTGGTCGCGTTGGGTCCAGTGCTCGGGCCGGAGCAGCCAGCCGAGCAGGACGAGCGAGAGCAGCGGCGCGGCGCCCAGCATGAGGGCGGCCCGTACCCGGTGCGGCTCCTGGGACAGCAGGGAGCGGTACCGGACCTTGTACGGTCTGCCCGGATCGGGCCGTGTGAGCGGCCCCGCGAGCCTGCTGTAGTGCTCGTAGTCGTATCTCGGCAGGGACTTCGTGATCCTGTCGAGGTCGCCGGTCCGTTGCGACGGCACCCTGGGCCGGGCCGCTCGGGACGCGTCGGAGTCCTGTCGGGCGCCTGTCGGCGTCGACGTCATGAGTCATTCCCCCCACACGCACGGTCGGGTGCGTGTTCGTCGGTTCCTTCCGCCCGGCCGGATCCCCCTGGACCGTCGCGGACGCGTGCCTGTGGGCGGCGTCACCGCTCGGTCCCCTTCAAGAAGTCCGCGGAAACGCGACCCTCCGGTCGCACAGCGCCCCATGGGCACCTGTTCGTGAACGGGGTCCCCACCCCCACGGACGCAACCGGTCGATCCCCCAACTGCCGTGCACCGGCAGTCTCTTGTGCCCCAGGGTTCTATGGCGCCCGCCATGATCGCAAGGCGCGAAACCCACTGTTAATCGGTCATACGAGCTAATCGGGATATCTGTGCGAAAGTGTGGCGTCTTCGTACGACGAAGGGCCCCCCGCCGATGGCGGGGGGCCCTTCTGTCGGTGCGCCGCCAGGGACTCGAACCCCGGACCCGCTGATTAAGAGTCAGCTGCTCTAACCAACTGAGCTAGCGGCGCCTGCTGACCCGAGAACTCTACCCGATCCGAACGGGTGCTCCCGACCGCGCTGCGGGGCCCGTTCCGTCCACGGGCGGCCCCGTACATCATTCGGACCGTCAACATGCGACACCGGACGACAGTTGAGAAACTGACGAGTGTGCAGAAAAGCGGAGATTTCTATCTGGAGGGTGAGGGGCGACGCATGGAGACTCCGGTATTCGAGGAATTCGATCCCGCGAGTGACTGCGATTGCCCCGGATGCGCGCGCGTGCGGCGTTTCCCGACCCCTTCCGCGCTCCCGGGGCCGGCCGCCCGGACGGCGGCGCGCAAGGCCCTCGCGATCGGGGCGGCGGCGGGCGCGGCCCTGGTCGCGCTCCCGCCGGTGCCCGCCGTCGCCGCCGCGCACGCACCCGCCCGGCCGGGCGATCCTCCAGGTGACGAGCCCGACACGCCGCAGGGCGGTGAGGCCCCGCTGCACGGTCCGGCCGGCGGCCCGGCGAAGCCGGGGACCGGGGCCGTGGCGCCCGCCACCACCCGTGCGGCGATCATCAACCGGGCGAAGAAATGGATCACCGCGCAGGTGCCCTACAGCATGTCCGCGTACTGGTCGGACGGATACCGGCAGGACTGTTCCGGATACGTCTCGATGGCCTGGGACCTTCCCGGGAACGAATGGACGGGCAGTCTCGACACGTTCGGCGTACGCATTTCCCGCGATCAGCTGGAGCCCGGCGACATTCTCCTCTTCCACAATCCGGCGGACCCCCAGAACGGTTCGCACGTCGTTCTTTTCGGCGGCTGGACCGACTACACGCACACGTATTACATCGCCTACGAACAGACCCGCCCTAACACCCGCCGGCAGGCCACTCCGTACGCGTACTGGAGCAACTCGGCCCGCTATGTGCCCTACCGCCACAAGGGGCTGGCCGACGGCACGGGCGGCGCGCAGCCCACGGTGCCGGGTACCAAGACCCCCTACCCGGGCCGGACCGCCTTCGGCCCCGGCGCGAACAACGCGTACGTCACCCAGCTCGGCCGGCTGCTGGTGGCGCGGGGCGGCCGCCGCTTCTACACCTCGGGCCCCGGGCCGCGCTGGACGAACGCGGACCGGCGGGCCACCCAGGCGTTCCAGCTGGCCCAGGGCTGGAAGGGAGCGGGCGCCGACGGGCTGCCGGGGCCGCTGACCTGGTCGTACCTGGTGGAGGGGAAGGGCAAGGACATCCCGCCCGCGGCGGGGACCGCGAGCACGGCCGGTACGGCGAGTACGGCGAGTACCGCCGGTGCGGCCGGTGCCCTGAGCACCGCCGGTACGGCGAGAACTGCGCGTGCCGCCGGTAAGGCGAGTACCGCGAGTACAGCCGGAGCCGCCGGTAAGGCGAGTACCGCGAGCACAGCTGGAGCCCCCGGTAGGGCGAGTACAGCCGGAGCCGTGAGTGCCGTGAGTGCCGTGAGGGCGGTGAGTGTCACGAGCGCGGCGAGTGCCGCGCCGCCCGCCGTGGTCCCCGGCTTCCCGGGCCGCGGGACGTTCCTGCCCGGGTCGCACGACGCGTACGTCACCCTGCTCGGAAGGCAGCTGGTCAAGAGGGGTTTCGGGGCCTTCTACACGACCGGGCCCGGACCGGACTGGGGCGAGTCGGACCGGCGCGCGGTCGAGGCCTTCCAGCGGGCGCAGGGCTGGCGGGGCGGGGCCGCGGACGGTTTTCCGGGTCCGGAGACCTGGCGGCGGCTCTTCTCGTGACCGGCTCACCACGACCGCACGGGACCCGCGCGCGGCGCGGGCCGCCCGGCCGGCGCGGGGGTCCCTGACGGAGCATCACGGCCCACGGTCCCGACGCGGGCCGTGAGCGCACGTCCACGCGCGGAGGCATGGAGGCAGGTATGACGTCGACCACTTCACCCACTCCGGAACCCGAGGAGGGCCCGGAGCACGGCACCGTCCGGTCCGCCCGGCTCATCCACAACGAGGCGACCACCGAGATCCCGGTCCACCTGCTCTTCCGGGACGAGGCGGACGCGCTGCCGGTGCCGCTCGCGCCCGACGCCGTGGAGCGGCCGCCGGACACCACCGTCCCGCTGCGGGCGCGGGCGGAAAAGGGGGAGCGCGAACCGGCACGGACGCGCCGGCCCGCTTCGGGCCGGTCCGCGCGCCCGGTGCCGGAGGTCGATCCGGCGCTGGTGGAGCGGCCCGCGCGGGTACTGCCCGCGGCGGCGGGTGTGCTGGCCGGGGTCTGCGGGGTGGCCGGCTGCGTCCTCACCACCTGGTGGACGGGGACGCTGCCGTCGGCTGCGGGGCACGCGTTCGGGCTGCCGGGACACGCGGGTTCCGGGCTCGGTCCCGCCCAGATGGGGGCGTACGCCGGAGCGGGCGCGCTCGGTCTCCTCGGCTTCGGCGGTCTGGCCCGCGGCCGGACCGGACGGGCCTGGGTGCTCCGTCTCTTCGGCGGCTACCGCGGCACGGTGCGGCGCGCCGGCCTGATGTGGATCAACCCGCTGGCGACGCGGCGCCGGGCCGACGTACGGCTGCGCCACTGGCGCAGCGAGCCGATGCCGGTGGTCGACGCGAACGGGGTGGCGCTGCGGGTGGTGGTGCTCGTCGTGTGGCGGGTCAAGGACACGGCACGGGCCGTGCTCGGGGTCGAGGACCATGAGACGTATCTGCGCGAGTGCGTGGAGGCGGCGCTGTCACGGGTGCTCACGCGGTTGCCGGCGGACCTGCCGCCCTCGGTGGTCAAGGACGTGACCCTGCGCAACACCGATGCCGTCGGCGAGGCGCTGACCGCGCTGGTCGCCGAGGACGCGGCGCCGGTCGGTCTGGAGGTGTTCTCGGCGCAGCCGACCCGGATCGAGTACGCGCCCGAGGTCGCCGCCGTGATGCAGCGTCACCGGATCGCCGCCCTGGACGCCCGGCACCGGGACTCCGTGCTCGACTCGGTCGTCGACTCCGTCGAGGACACGGTGACCCGGCTGACCCTGCGCGGTCTGGTCGAGCTCGACGACTACGAACGCAAGGCGCTGGTGAAGGACCTGACGGTGGCGTTCTGCACCGGGCGCGGGGAGGGCTCCTCGTGAGCGTGTGTGATTGGTCTGGACATGTTCAAGAAGCCGCAATAATCTGTGACTTGGTCTAGACCTGAAAAACGCGCGCACGGCTCACGAGAACCTCCCCCACGTCCTCCAGGAGCGGCAGCATGCGCATACGCACGCCCAGGAACAACGTCAAGTGGTACGCGGCCCTCGTCGGCCTCGCCACCGCGAGCACCTTCGTGCTCGCCACCGGCAGTGCCGGCGCCCACGGCTACACCGATCAGCCCCTCAGCCGGCAGAAGATGTGCGCCGGCGGCGGCACCGTCGCCAACTGCGGTGACATCCAGTGGGAGCCCCAGAGCGTCGAGGGGCCCAAGGGGTTCCCGGCGGCGGGTCCCGCGGACGGCCGGATCTGTTCCGCGAACCACACCAACTTCGGCCAGCTCGACCAGCCCAAGACGCCCTCGGGCGGCGCCTGGCCCACGACCAGGGTCACCGGCGGCCAGAGCTACAGCTTCCGCTGGCAGTTCACGGCCGTGCACGCCACGACCGACTTCAAGTACTACGTCACCAAGCCCGGCTGGAACCAGAACCACGCGCTCACCCGGGCCGACCTGAACACCACACCGTTCCTGACGGTGCCCTACAACGGTCAGCGCCCGCCGTCCACCCTCTCCCACTCCGGCACCCTGCCCAGCGGTCTGAGCGGACATCACGTCATCCTCGGCGTGTGGACGATCGCCGACACCGCGAACGCGTTCTACTCGTGCGCGGACGTCACGTTCTGAGAGTCCCGGACGTACCGATCCGGGACGTGCCGACCCGGATGATCTGAGCCTCCCTTGAGGCGCCGGTCCACCCCCCACGGGTAGGTTCCACGCACGTCGCCATGACCATGACGGCGTGCGTGGAACCGAACCTGACACACGGGGGTATGTCATGGACGTCATCTTCTATGTGGTGCCCGCGCTGATCATGGCCGGGGCGACCTCCATGGCGGTCCTGGTGGTCCGCCGGTCGCTGGACATGCGCCGGGCGTGGAACAGCGGACTGACCGCGGAGGCGCGCTGTCTGCGCTCGTACGCGACGACCAGCGGCGGCGGTGACACCTCCGTGTCCACGACGCTCCACCACGTCTACGAGTTCACGACGCGTGACGGCCGCACGATCCGCTTCGAGGAGGCGAACGGCCCGGCGACGGTCCTCGACGGCGACATCGTCACCGTCCACTACAGCGCCGACCGCCCGCAGAAGGCGACGGCCCACGCGCCCCGCCGGGGGCTGCTGGCGGCGGGCACGGTCTTCGTCCTGGTCTTCTGCACGGTGGTCGTCCTCCTCTGCGCGGGCTTCATGGTGGGCTTCCACGCGTTCTCGTCGGCGTGGGACTCGGCCTGGACCGGTCGGGAGGAGTTCGAGGGCGCGCCACTCCCTTTCTGACGAGCCGTCAATTATGGTGCGCGTCCATGGGGTTCATGAGGCGCACCGTCGCGGAACTCGTAGCGGAACGGTGGGGCGACCACCGGCCGGGGCTGTGGTTCGAGGGGCGCGTCCTGAGCCACCACCAGGTGACGGCGGCCGCGGCCGCACGGGCCGCGCTCCTCGCCGAGCTGCTCCCCGCGGGAGCCGAGCCGCACCTCGGCGTCCTGCTCGACAACACCCCCGAGTACCCGATGTGGCTGAGCGCAGCCGCGCTCGCCGGTGCCGCCGTCGCCGGGATCAACCCGACCCGCCGCGGACCGGAACTCGCCCGCGACATCCTGCACACCGAGTGCCGGGTGCTCGTCACCGAGCGGAGTCATCTGCGTCTCCTCGACGGCCTCGAACTGCCCGGTGTACGCGTCCTGGTGACCGACACCGAGGAGTACGCCGACCTCCTCGCGGCGTACGAGGGGGCCCGGCCCGAGGCGGCGTCCGTGTCCCCGGGCGACCGCCTGCTGCTCTACTTCACCTCCGGCTCGACCGGCGCGCCCAAGGCCGCGATCTGCACCCAGGACCGGCTGGCCGCCGCCGGACACTCGCTCGCCGGCCACTTCGGGGTGCGGCCGGAGGACACCCACTACATCTGCATGCCGATGTTCCACGGCAACGCGGTGATCGCCGACTGGGCGCCCGCGCTGGCCGCGGGCGCCCGAGTCGCGCTCCGGCGCCGCTTCTCCGCCTCGGGCTTCCTGCCGGACGTACGGGCCTGCGGAGCCACGTACTTCACCTATGTGGGCCGTGCCGTGCAGTACCTGCTGGCCACGCCCGCCCGCCCCGACGACCGGGACAACCCGCTGCGGACCGGGTTCGGGACCGAGGCGGGCGTGGTCGACGCCGCCGCCTTCGAACAGCGCTTCGGGGTACGGCTGGTGGAGGGGTACGGCTCCTCGGAGGGCGGAGCGGCCGTCCAGCGCACGCCCGGCACCCCGGCCGGGGCGATCGGGCGGGCGGCGCCCGGCGACGACCTCGCCGTGGTCGACCCGGAGACCCGCGCCGAATGCCCCGCGGCCGTCTTCGGCCCGGACGGCCGGCTGCTCAACGGGAGCGCGGCGATCGGGGAACTGGTGAACCGCGGGGCCAGCCCCTTCGAGGGGTACTGGCGCAACCCGGCCGCCGACCTGGCCCGGCGGCGGGACGGCTGGTACTGGACGGGAGACCTCTTCTACCGCGACAGCGACGGCTTCCTCTATTTCGCGGGCCGCACGGACGACCGGCTGCGCGTCGACAGCGAGAACCTCGCCGCCGCGATGATCGAGAACATCCTCGCGCGCTTCCGGGGCGCGGCGGCCGTCGCGGTGTACGCCGTGCCGGACCCGGTGGCGGGGGACCAGGTGATGGCGACGGTGGCGTCGCGCGACGACGTCCCCTTCGACCCGCGCGCCTTCGCCGCGTTCCTGGCCGTGCAGCCCGACCTGGGGACCAAGATGGCACCCCGCTTCGTACGGATCGTGGAGCGGATGCCGGTCACCGCCACCAACAAGATCCACCGGGCGGCGCTGCGGCGCGCGGGCTTCCGCTGCGCCGACCCGGTGTGGTGGCGTCCGCCGGGGGAGCGGGCCTACCGCCGCCTCACGGAGGCCGATGTGCGGGCCCTGCTGGCCGAGTACCGGGCGCGGGGGCGGGAGGACCTCCTGCCGGCGACACGGGGCTGAACTCGCCCCGGCCGCAACGCCGTTCGCTCCCGTTCCGGCCCGTTCCCATGGTGTGTACCGGTCTGTCCCCAGGTCCGGCGGGGTCCCGCAGCGGTCGTGCGGAGGTCTCGGACGGCGGAGGAATCCCCGCGGCCCGACCGGGGGAGGATGCACCCGGACACCGGTACACGTGTCGCTCGTGCCGAGGACGGCGCCGCGCCGAGGAAAGAGGGAACATGCGTCAGCTCATCCGGGCCGGGTCGGCCGTCCACGCCGCTCCGTCCCGCGCCGCGGGAACGGCCGGCCGCCCGGACGGTGTGGAGCACTCGCGCCGCCCGGACGGTGTGGAGCACTCGCGCCGCCTGGACGGTGTGGAGCGCGCGGCGGCCCGTGGCGTGGCGCCGGTGGGGGCCGGCGGGTGTGACACCGGGTGCGGACCCCCCACCGAGTTCTTGTCATGCCCCTGTTAAACGGGTGTCTCCCTTCGGCTCCGCGCCGCACGCCGGCCCGGCCGCCACGCCCCCCACAGCCGCCCGACGGTCCGCGGTGTCCCGCGACCGCCCGGAGTCGCCGGCCGCCCCGTCCTCCGTCCCCGACCGCATCTCCGTCCCCGCGTCCCCCGACCCGCGCCTCCGTCCCCGAACCGTGCACTCGGCCGGACGGCCCGCGGATCCCTCCACCACCCTCGTCAGTCCTTCCCGAAAGGCGTGAGCGCCCATGTCCCCCACGCATGACCGCAGTCACAGCGACGATCTGCTGTCCTTCGTCCGCTCCAGCCCCTCGCCCTACCACGTGGTCGCGAACGCGGCCCAGCGTCTGGAGAAGGCGGGGTTCCAGGAACTGCGCGAGACGGACGACTGGGCGGCCGGCGCCGAGGGCGGCCGGTACGTCGTCCGCGCGGGCGCGCTGCTCGCCTGGTACGTCCCCGCGGGCGCTCCGGCCCGTACGCCGTTCCGGATCATCGGTGCCCACACCGACTCCCCGAACCTGCGGATCAAGCCCGAACCGGACACCGGGACGGCGGGCTGGCGGCAGATCGCCGTGGAGGTCTACGGCGGTGTGCCCTTCAACACTTGGCTGGACCGGGACCTCGGGGTCTCGGGGCGGCTGATGATGCGGGACGGGTCCAGCCGCCTCGTCAGCGTCGACCGGCCGCTGCTGCGGGTGCCGCAGCTCGCCATCCACCTCGACGGCGGCGTCAACGAAGGCGTCGCGCTGGACCCGCAGCGGCACCTCACCCCCCTGTGGGGGCTCGGCGACACCCGGCCCGGTGCCCTGCTCGGCCGGATCGCCGGGGAGGCCGACGCCGACGTCGCCGACATCCTGGGCTGGGACCTGATGCTGCACGACATCCAGGCGCCCGGCTATCTCGGCGCCGACGAGGAGTTCCTCGTCTCCTCCCGCCTCGACAACCAGATCTCCGTGCACGCGGGCGTCACCGCGCTGGTGGCCGCCGCGCACGCCGAGCGGCCGCCCGCGTACGTCCCGGTGCTCGCCGCCTTCGACCACGAGGAGGTCGGCAGCGGCTCCTGGTCGGGAGCCCAGGGACCGCTGCTGGAACGGGTGCTGAGCCGGTCCGTCGGCGCGCGCGGCGGGAGCGCCGAGGACTTCCACCGGGCCCTCGCCGGCGGATTCTGCGTCTCCGCCGACATGTCGCACGCCGTGCACCCCAACTACGCCGAGCGCCACGACCCGGACCACCAGCCGCTGCCCAACGGCGGTCCCGTCGTCAAGGTCAACGTCAACCAGCGGTACGCCACCGACGGCACCGGAGTCGCCGTCTTCGCCGCCGCCTGCGAGCGGGCGGCGGTGCCCTGGCAGCCGTTCGTCTCCCACAACGCCATACCCTGCGGGACCTCGATCGGACCGATCACCTCGGCCCGGCTGGGCGTCCCGACCGTCGACGTGGGCGTACCGGGCCTGTCGATGCACTCCTCCCGCGAGCTGTGCGGGGCGAAGGACCCGGGTCTGCTGGCCCGGGTGCTGACCGAGTTCGTCAGGGCGGGCTGAGGACGCGCCCCGTCCGCCCGGAGACGCGCGAAAGCCCTCCACGGCCGTGGAGGGCTTTCGTTGCTGTGCGCCGCCAGGGACTCGAACCCCGGACCCGCTGATTAAGAGTCAGCTGCTCTAACCAACTGAGCTAGCGGCGCATGACTCTCGCCTCCCGCTTCCGCGGTCGGCGACAAAAGAAATACTACCTGGTCCGACGGGGTGCTCAGGACCACCCGGGTCGGGGGTGCGCTTCCGCCCCCGCGGGCGGGCGCGGCGGGGCCGTGGGGGCGGTCGGGGGCCCGGCGGGGGTTCCGCTCTGCGGGCGCCGGGGCGATCGACGGGACTGCCCGGCCGTACGGCCGGGCGGCCCGGGCCCTAGAGGGCGAGCGACACGAGCACCTTGGGCGCCTCGCGGTTCAGGGTGTCCGCGGCCCGGCGCAGCCGGTGGGCGTGCTCGACCGGGAGCGACAGGGCGAGGCAGCCGACCGAGGAACCCGCGGTGACCGGGACGGCCGCGCAGACCGTGCCGATCGCGTACTCCTGGAGGTCGAGCACCGGCACCGTGGGCGGGTGGGCGTCGAGCCGGGACAGCAGCAGCCGCTCGTCGGTGATGGTGCGCGAGGTGAGGCGGGCCGGCCGGTGACGGGAGAGATGGTCGCGGCGGGCGTCGGCGTCGAGCTGCCCGAGAAGGCTCTTGCCCACGGCGCTGGCGTGCGCCGAGGAACGGAAGTCGACCCATTCGTTGACCGCGGGCGTCGCCGGGCCCTCGGCGCACTGGGTGACCTCGACCTCACCGTCGACGTAGCGGCTGAGGTAGATCGCGGCGCCGACCGTGTCGCGCAGCCGGTCGATGGTCTGCTGGAGCTGCTCGCGCAGGGCGAGGTCGCGGCCCTGGGCCGAGTCCAGCCGGCCGAAGGCGGCCCCGGCGACGAACACGCCGTCGGCGAGCTGCTCGACGTACCCCTCCCGGCGCAGCATCCGCACCAGAGCGGTCAGGCGGTCCGGGCCGAGGCGCGTCCTGCGGGCGAGTTCGGCGTCGGTGATGCCGGTGGAGTGCCGGGCCACCGCCTCCAGGACACGCAGGGCGTCCTGGGCCGAGTGGTACGGCGCGGTCGGCTCGTTCTTCAGCGCCACGGTTTCCCCCTGCGCTTCCTGGGCCCTCGATCCGGACAGCTGAGCTTCTCCACGATAACTGTCAAACGGTGGACGAGGAGGGGGTGTTGGCCAGATTGTCCGTCCGCCGCGGTGCTCTCAGCAGCGGAGCGATTCCCTGGCATATGCCAGAGTCACAGCCCGCGGGGCATGCCCCGCGGGCCGGACCTCGTACCTTCCCGCCTTCACTCCTTGACGTCACAGGACCGCGCTGAGGAATTCCCGGGTCCTCTCGTGTTCCGGATCGCCGAAGATCCGCTCCGGCGGACCCGCCTCGATGACATGGCCAGAATCGAACATCAGCACCTGGTCCGAGATGTCCCGGGCGAAATTCATCTCATGGGTCACACAGAGCATGGTGATGTCGGTGGTGCGGGCGATGTCACGGAGGACGTCGAGGACTCCCGCGACCAGCTCGGGGTCGAGCGCGGACGTCACCTCGTCCAGCAGCAGCACCTGCGGCCGCATCGCGAGCGCCCGCGCGATCGCCACCCGCTGCTGCTGCCCGCCGGACAACTGGCTCGGATAGGCGTTGCACTTGTCCGCGAGGCCCACCAGATCGAGCAGCTCCCGGGCCCGCTGCTCGGCCTCGTCCCGGGACAGGCCGAGGACGGTGACCGGCGCCTCGGTGATGTTGCGCAGCACCTTCATGTTCGGGAACAGGTTGAACTGCTGGAAGACCATCCCGATCTTCTTGCGGACCTCACGGATCTGCTTCTCCTCCGCCGGGAAGAGCCGCTCCCCGGCCACCGTGATCGTCCCCTCGTCCGGCTTGGCCAGGGTCATCAGCAGCCGCAGGATGGTCGTCTTGCCGGAGCCCGAGGGGCCGATCAGCGTGACGTGCTTGCCGGGGTCGACCCGGAAGTCGAGCCCGTCCAGGACGGTGTTGTCCCCGAAGCGCTTGGTGACCTTCTCGAACCGGATCAGCTCCTGGGTCCGCACGTCGTGGATCTCGGGGGTCTGGTTGTCGGTGTCAACGGACAAGACGTCGCTCCAGGGCTCGCAGAAGGAGGGAAGCCGGACAGGAAATGAGGACGAAGGCCACGCCGATGACCGTGAGGGGCTCGGTGAACTGGAAGTGCTCCTGCGAGTACAGCCGCGCCTCGCCGAGCATCTCCAGGACCGTGATCGCCATCAGCATCGGGGTGTCCTTGAGCATCGATATGACGTAGTTGCCGAGCGCGGGCACCACCCGGCGGACCGCCTGCGGCAGGATCACCGCGGTCCAGGTCCGCCGCAGGGGCAGGTTGAGCGCCGTGGCCGCTTCCCACTGGCCGGCCGGCACGCCCTCGATGCCGGCCCGGTAGACCTGCATCGTGTACGTCGAGTAGTGCAGCCCGATCGCGACCACCCCGGTGGTCAGCGCGGAGAACGTGATGTTCCACTCGGGCAGCACGTAGAAGAGGAAGAACAACTGCACCAGCAGCGGGGTGTTGCGCACGAACTCCGTGACGGCCCCCACCGGCCAGCGCACCCAGCGGGTCGGCGCCCGCATCAGCAGCGCCCACACCAGCCCGAGGGCGAAGGAGATCAGCGAGCCGAGGGCCAGTGCCTTCAGCGTGACCAGCAGCCCGTCCAGGAAGAGCGGCATGAAGTCCCCGACCGCGCTCCAGTCCCACGTCATGCGGCACCTCCTCGGTCGGCCGTCGTGCACCCGGTCATGAGGCACCTCCGTTCGCCGCGCCCACTCCGCCGGCTCCGACGGGGCGCTTCTCCCGCGCGGGGGCACGGCGCTCGGGCGCCCTGCCGAGCCCGGCCTTCAGCCGCCGCTCCAGGACGCGCATCAGCCGGGTGATCGCGAAGGCGATCACGAAATAGATCACCAGGATGTACGCGTAGATCTCCGCGCTCTCCTGGAGCGCGAGCCGCACCAGGTTGCCGCTGAAGGCCAGATCACCCATGCCCATGATGGAGACCAGCGCCGTGCCCTTCAGCAGCTCGACCAGCAGGTTGCAGAACGGGGGGATCATCTCGGGCACCGCCTGCGGCAGCAGGATCAGCCGCATCCGCTGCCAGGGCGTGAAGCTGAGCGCGATGCCGCCCTCGCGCTGGGCCGGGTCGACGGCGTTCAGGGCGCCGCGCACGATCTCGCTCCCGTACGCCCCGTACGTCAGCCCCAGCGCCAGCGTGCCCGCCCACAGCGGCACGAGCTGCCAGCCGAAGGCGAGCGGCAGCACGAAGTACACCCAGAAGATCATGATCAGTGCGGAGGTCCCGCGGAACACCTCGGTGTAGAGGCCCGCGAGGAAACGGACGATCCACCGCCGTGAGGTGCGCGCGACGCCCACCGCGAAGGAGACGGCTCCCGCCACCAGCGAGCCGAGGAACAGCAGCTGGAGGGTGACCCACGTCCCCTTGAGTACGAGTTCCCACAGTCCCGGGGTCATCCGCGGCAGAGCTCCTTCGCGGTCATCTCGGTCATCTCGGCTCTGGTGAAGCCGAACGGCCGCAGGATGCGGAACAGTTCGCCGCTCTTCTTCATCTTCCGCAGCTCCACGTCGAAGGCGTCCCGCAGCCGTGTCTCGGCCGAACGGAACGCGAAGCCGCCGCCGTCGACGTGCGGCTTTCCCTTGACCAGGGGGGCGAACGGCTTGGTGCTCTCGGCCTTGCGCGACTTCTTGACCACCTCGCGGACGGTCAGCGCGGTACCCGCGAAGACGTCGACGCGCCCCGCCTCGACGGCGTTCAGCCCGGCGACCTGGTCGGGCACGACCAGGATGTCGCTCTCCCGGTACCCGGCCTCGACCGCGTACTGGATCTCGGCGTACCCGGTGCCGGTCGCGAACCTGGCCTTCTTCGCCACCACGTCCTTGTAGTCGTGCAGGCCCTTCGGATTGCCCTTGCGCACGATGAACGCGTCGAGCATCTGGTAGTCCGGGTCGGCGAAGATGACCTGCTCGCACCGCTCGGCGTTGATGTACATCCCGGCGGACACGACGTCGAACTGCTGCGAGTTGAGCCCCGGGATGAGCGAGCCGAACTCGGTGGGGACCGGCTGGACGCGGTCGACCCCCAGCCGCTTGAAGACCGCCTTCGCGAGCTCGGGCGCCTCCCCGGTCAGCTCGCCGTCCCGGTCGATGTAGCCGAACGGGATCTCACCCGCGATGCCCAGCCGCACGACCCCCTGCGCCCGCAGCCGGCCGAGGAGGTCACCGCCGTCCGTGGCGGCGGTGGTGGCCACCCGGCTGCAGCCCGCGGCGCCCAGAGCGCCGACCGCGCCGAGCGCCGGGACACCCGCGAGCAGCGCCCGCCGGCTCGGGCCGCGGGTCCGCGCACCGTTCCCGTCGTTTCCGTCATTGCGTAGTGGTGGAGCCATGGCGGCGCGGCTACCCGGGACCACACGATCCATTCCGGCCACCGCGCGCACGGTTCCTCCACGAGGCGCCCTTGACCCCGGCGGGACGATGGAACGCATGACCGAGCGCATGACCGACCGGTACCTCGACATCTCCCTGGTCAAGCGGGGAGTCCACTGCACGGCCAGACTGCTCGACGACCGGGCACCCCTCACCTGCGCGGCGGTGTGGGACGCCCTCCCCCTGGCCGGTGACGTGTATCACGCCAAGTACGCGCGCAACGAGATCTACGCCCTGTTCCCGCCCTTCGCGGCCGGCGAACCGCCGCTGGAGAACCCCACCGTCACGCCCGTCCCCGGCGACCTCTGCTACTTCTCCTTCGCCGGCACCGAGCTCGGCACCAAGGCGTACGGCTATGACACCGAGGTGCGCCCCGGCACCACGGTCGTCGACCTCGCGCTGTTCTACGAACGCAACAACCTGCTGATCAACGGTGACGTGGGCTGGGTGCCGGGCATCGTCTGGGGACAGATCGTCGAGGGCCTCGACACCATGGCCGAGGCCTGCAACGACCTGTGGCGCTCCGGCGCGCTGGGGGAGACCCTCAGCTTCCGCAGGTCCTAGGACCGGGCGGAACCCGGCGGTGGGGCGACCCCGGCCGCCCCCGCCTCGTACAGCGCGTGCGCGGTCCGCAGGACCAGGTCGTCACGGTGACGGGCGGCGACGATCTGCAGGCCGACGGGCAGCCCCGCGACGTCGGTGCCCACCGGGACCGACGCCGCCGGCTGCTGCGTCATGTTGAACGGGTACGTGAACGGGGTCCATCCCGTCCAGCGCCGGTGCCCGGAGCCCCTCGGGACCTCGAGGCCCGCCTCGAACGCGGTGATCGGCAGCGTCGGCGTCACCAGCACGTCGTACGACTCGTGGAAGAGACCCGTGCGGCGGCCCAGATCCATCCGGACGTCCACGGCGGCCAGATGGTCCAGGCCGCTGAGCCGCGCGCCCAGCCGGCAGATCTCCCGGAGCCCCGGGTCCAGCAGCTCCCGCCGGCGCGGTCCGAGCCGCTGGACCACCCGGGCCGCTCCGCCGAACCACAGGGTGTGGAACGCCTCCACCGGGTCCCGGACGTCGGGGTCGGCCTCCACGACGTGCGCGCCCAGGGCCGCCAGCCGCTCCACCGCACGCCGCACGGCCACCGCGACGTCCGGATGGACCGCGACCTGTCCGCCGAGCGACGGCGAGTAGGCGACCCGCAACCCCCGTACCCCGCCCGCCAGCGCGTCCACGAAGGAACCGGCGGGCGGGCCGAGCGCCGACCAGTCACGTGCGTCGGGCCCGCTGATCACGTCCATCATCAGCGCCGCGTCGGCCGCGTCGCGGGTCAGCGGACCCACGTGCGAGAGCGTCCCGAAGGGGCTCGCCGGATACAGCGGCACCCTCCCGTACGTCGGCTTCAGCGCGAAGATCCCGCAGAAGGCGGCCGGGATGCGCACACTGCCGCCGCCGTCCGTGCCCAGCGCCAGCGGCCCCGCGCCCAGGGCGACGGCCGCGGCGGCGCCGCCGCTGGAGCCGCCCGCCGTGCGCGAGACGTCGTAGGGGTTGCGGGTGACCCCCGACAGCGGTGAATCGGTGACGCCCTTCCAGCCGAACTCGGGTGTCGTCGTTTTGCCGAGGAAGACGGCGCCGTGCTCGCGCAGCCGGGCCACGGACGGCGCGTCCTCGTCCCAGCTCCCCTCGGGGGAAACGGTCTTCGAGCCCCGCAGGGTCGGGCCGCCGCGCAGCAGCAGGATGTCCTTGACGGAGACCGGGACGCCGTCGAGCAGCCCCGCAGGCTCGCCCCGCCGCCAGCGGTCCGCCGACCGGGCCGCCTGCGCGAGCGCCGCGTCCGCGTCGAGGCGGACGAACGCGTTCACGGCCGGTCCGCTTTCCACGGCCCGGTCGAGCGCCGCCCGCACCACGTCCACCGGACCGAACTCGCCCTTGCGATAGCCGTCGACGAGCTGGACCGCGGTCAGCTCGGTGAGTTCCGTCATCGGCGTGCCCCTCCAGAGGAAGTTCGGCGGTTCGGCGGTTCAGTGCCCGGGCACGTACCCGCGTTTCTTGTCCACCACGTTCGGCAGCGGCCGGCCCGCCTCCCAGCGCTCGTACATCTCCACGAACTGCGCGCCGAGTTCGTCCCGCCAGCCGACCGTGTCCCCGCTCATGTGCGGGGACACGATCAGCCCGGGCACCTCCCACAACGGGCTCTCCGGGCCGAGCGGTTCGTGCTGGAAGACATCGAGCGCCGCACCCGCGATCCACCGCTTCGACAGGGCCTCCGCGAGTGCGTCCTCGACGACGAGCGGCCCCCGTCCGACGTTGATGAAGCGGGCCGACGGCTGCATCATCCCGAAGCGCCGCGCGTCGAACATCCCGTACGTGGCCTCGGTGAGCGGCGCCGCCGAGATCACCCAGTCGGCGCGTGCCATCAGCCGGTCGAGCTCCCCGGGCCCGTGGATACCGGTCCGCGGGGTGCGCCCCACCAGTGCCGTCGTCACCTCGAGTGCCTTGAGCGACCTGACGATCGCCCGCCCGATCGGTCCGGACCCGACCACGCAGGCGCGGGTGCCCGCCACCCGCTGCGACTCCCGGTGCCGCCACTCCCGCCGCCCCTGCAGCTCCCAGGTCCGCGGCAGGTCCTTGGCCATCGCCAGCACCAGTGCGGTGACGTACTCGGCGATCGGCCGGTCGAAGATGCCCCGCGCGTTCGTCACCACCGTGTCGCAGGCGGCGAGTTCGGGACAGAGCAGATGGTCGACACCCGCGCTCGCCGTGTGCACCCAGCGCGGCCGCCGGCCCTCGCCCGGCCAGGCGTGCCGCACCGCGCGAGAGGTGAAGTCCCAGACCAGCAGCACGTCGGCGCGCGGCAGCCGCTCGGCGAGCGTGGACTCGTCGGCGTGCTCGATCCGCACCCGGCCGGTCAGCCGGCCGAGGCGGGGGAGCGGGTCGGCGTCCAGGACGAGCAGTGTGGCGCGGTCTCCGGACCCGGCGGCGGCCGGCCGCGCGGCCGCGGACCCGGGGCGGGGCGTTCGGCTGAAACCGTTTCGCAATGCGGGTCCGCTTTCCTGAGAGAACGACCCCCCGGGGACGGACCCGCGGGGACGGGCGTGCGGTACGGGTGCGCGGCCGAGCGGCGAGGCAGGGGGAGCGGGGCGGGGCCGGACCCGTCTGAGATGCGCGGATTGACCACGCTCGCACCCGAACCTACCTTCGTCAACACGGTCGCGCGCACGGTCCGTTGCCCGTCGGTACCTCCGCGTGTGCCGCGCGCCCCGCCCAGCCCCTCTCGCGCTCCTCCGCTCCTCCGCACCTCCGCTCCTCCCCTCGTCGTTCGTGTTCGCCTTCGTGAGGCCGGTGCTGCCATGGACGTCTCGCTGGACATCTCGTTCCTGGGCGGCCCCCGCCCGCAGCGTGGAGTGGGCGTCGTCGCCCCCTTCGACTTCGCCCTCGACCGGGAGCTGTGGCGCTGGGTCCCGGACGACGTCTCCCTGCACGTCACACGCACCCCGTTCGTACCGGTCGAGGTCAGCCTGGACCTGGCACGCCTGGTCTCCGAGCACGAGACGCTCGGCGACGCCGTCCGGGCGCTGAGCGCCGTCTCGCCCGAGGTCGTGGCGTACGCGTGCACCTCGGGCAGCTTCGTGGGCGGCGTCGCGGGCGAGCGGGCGATGTGCGAGGCCATGAGCCGGGCGGGCGAGGTGGCCGCGCTGACCACCTCCGGGGCGCTCCTGGAGGCCCTGGCCGAACTGGGCGCGTGCCGGATCGCCCTGGTCACCCCGTACACGGTCTCGGTCACCCAGGCCCTGGAGGAGTACCTCGCCGAGGCGGGCGCGGAGGTCACCGGGCGTGCCTTCATGGGCCTGACCAGGCATATTTGGAGGGTGCCCTACCGCGATGTGGTCGACATGGCCCACCGCGCCGTCCGGAGCGGCCCGGCGGACGCGCTCTTCATCAGCTGCACCAACCTGCCGACGTACGACGTGATCGCCCGGCTGGAGCCGGAACTGGGCATCCCGGTCATCTCGGCCAACCAGGTGACGATGTGGGCGGCGCTGCGTCATCTGGGTACCCGGGCAGTGGGCCCGCGCCAGCGGCTGGTCCGGGGACACCTTCCCCGCCCCTCGGGTTCGGGGGGACAGACCGCGCACCGGGCTCCTGTACTGCCGGAAGAACAGGAAGGCTGGACATGACCGCACTCGGATTCCTCTACCCGGGCCACTCGGCCGAGGACGACTACCCGCGTATGGAGCAGCTGCTCGGCAGCGACATCCGGCTGCCGCTGGTCCACACGGACATCGGCGAGGACGCGCACCGGGTGGACGCCCTGCGGGAGATGGGCGCCCTGGAGCGGCTCTCGCCGGGCGTCGAGGAACTGCGGCTGTCCGGGGCCGAGGCCGTGGTCTGGGCGTGCACCAGCGGCAGTTTCGTGTACGGATGGGACGGCGCCCACGAGCAGGTGCGCTCCCTGGCCCGTGCGGCGGGCCTGCCGGCCTCCTCGACCTCCTTCGGCTTCGCGCACGCCGTCCGCGAGATCAAGGCCCGGCGCGTCGCCGTCGCCGCGACCTACCCGGACGACGTGGCCGAGCTCTTCGCGGACTTCCTCCGGAAGGCCGGCGTGGAGGTGGTCTCGGTGCGGGCCTCCGGGATCGTGACGGGGGCGGAGGTCGGGACGTGGGGCGAGGCGGAGCTGTTCGCGCTGGCACGGGACGGGGACCATCCCGACGCGGACGCGGTGCTCCTGCCGGACACGGCTCTGCACACGGTCGCGCATCTGACGGCGCTGGAGAAGGAGCTGGGGAAGCCGGTGCTCACCGCGAACCAGGTCAGTGTGTGGGAGGCGCTTCGACTGGCCGACCGCCGCGTGAACGCGCCGGCTCTCGGTGCGCTGTTCGTCAGGGAACCCCTGGTGCAGTCCTGACCCGGGGTTCCCGTCCCTGGGGGCTGCCGCCCCCAGACCCCCGCGTCGGCCTGGACGGCCTCGTCCTCAGGCGCCGGACGGGCTGGGGGGTGGGCGTGTGTTTGCGGGGTGGGCGTCGGCCTGCGCGCTGTCTGGGGGCTGCCGCCCCAGACCCCCGCGTCGGCCTGGACGGCCTCGTCCTCAAGCGCCGGACGGGCTGATGGTGCCGGCCGGGGGCAGGTATTTCAGCCCGTCCGGCGTTTGAGGACGAGCCCTTCGGGCGATGCGGGGGTCCAGGGGGCGGCAGCCCCTTGGTGGGGGTCTGGGGGCGGAGCCCCCAGGGCGAGGACGGGTCGGGCAGGGGCGGCGGGGGCGAGGCGAAGGCGGTGGACGGGAATAAGCGGGGACTGTCTCCTGTTGTGCCCTGGACGACATCCGGACGTACGCAATACAGGAGGCCCCCGGTGGACGCGACGGACCAGCCCGACGAGATCCGAGGCACCGCACAGGGCACCGCCCCCGTACCCCTCTCCGTACTGGACCTGGTCACCGTGGGCGCCGGCCGCACCGCCACCGACGCCCTCCGCACCAGCGTCGCCATCTCCCGCCTCGCGGAGTCCCGCGGCTTCCACCGCTACTGGGTCGCCGAGCACCACTCGATGCCGGGTGTCGCCTCGTCCTCACCGGCGGTGATCCTCGCCCACCTGGCCGCCCACACCTCCCGCATCCGCCTCGGCTCCGGCGGCGTCATGCTGCCCAACCACGCCCCGCTGGTCATCGCGGAGCAGTTCGGGACGCTGGAGGCGATGGCCCCCGGCCGGGTGGACCTGGGCCTCGGCCGCGCCCCCGGCACGGACGGCGCCACCGCGGCGGCCCTGCGCCGCACCGACCACCTGGGCGAAGGCGCCGACGACTTCCCCCAGCAGCTCGCGGAACTGACCCGGTTCCTGGACGACGACTTCCCCGACGGCCACCCCTACGGACGTATCCACGCCGTGCCCGGCCCGGTCCAGGCCACCTCGCCCGGCGGAGTCCAGTCCCCGCACCGCCCCCCGATCTGGCTGCTCGGCTCCTCCGGCTTCAGCGCCCGGCTGGCCGGAGTCCTCGGCCTCCCCTTCGCCTTCGCCCACCACTTCTCGGCGCAGAACACGATCCCGGCCCTGGACCTGTACCGCGAGTCCTTCCGGCCGAGCGAGGTGCTGGACGCCCCGTACGCCCTGATCGGCGTCTCCGCCCTCGCCACGGACGACGAGAAGGAGGCCCGCCGCCAGGTGCTGGCCGCCGCGCTGAACATGGTGCGCCTGCGCACCGGCCGGCCCGGCCTGGTCCCGACCCCGGAGGAGGCGGAGGCGTACAGCTTCTCGCCGATGGAGCGGGAGTTCATCACCTCCTGGAACGCCAACGTCATCCACGGCACCGCCGACGAGGTCCGCGCGGGCCTCGACGACCTGCACAAGCGGACCGGCGCCGACGAGCTGATGATCACGGGCAACGCGCACAGCGGCGACGTGCGCCTGCGCTCGTACGAACTGCTCGCGGACGTCTACGGGCTGCCGACGGCGCGGCCCGGCCAGGACGCCCCGGCGGGCCCCGACGCTCAGGCCTGAGCGCAGGCCGCCGTCAGCAGCGCGGAGATGCGGTCCGGCGCCACCGGGCGGGAGTAGAGCCACCCCTGTCCGGTGTCGCAGCCGATGCCGCGCAGCCGGGAGGCCTGGGAGGCGGTCTCGACGCACTCGGCGGTCACCGTCAGACCCAGCCGGTGCGCGAGCTGGATGAGCGCCTCGACGATGACCTCGTCGGCGGCCCCGGGATGGGCGGTGCCGCCGTCGCGGTTGTCGTACCGGAAGCCGCGGACGAAGGAACCGTCCAGCTTCAGGACGGAGACGGGCAGCCGGCTGAGGTAGGCGAGGTTCGAGTAGCCGGTGCCGAAGTCGTCGATGGCGATCCGGACCCCCATGTCGCTGAGCGACTGCAGGGCCTGCAGCGGCCGGCCCGCCGACCCCATCACCGCCGACTCGGTCAGCTCCAGCTGGAGCAGCTGCGGGGCGAGCCCGGTCTCGGCGAGGATCTCCCCGACGTCGGCGACCAGGTCGGAGTCCCACACCTGCCGTACGGCGACATTGACGCTGACGAAGATCGGCGGGGCGTCCGGATGGTCCAGCTGCCAGCTCCGTGCCTGGCGGCAGGCGGTGGCCAGCACCCAGCGGCCGAGCTGCACGATCGAACCGTCCTCCTCGGCCAGTCCGATGAACCGGTTCGGCGTCAGCACGCCGAACTGCGGGTGGTTCCAGCGCACGAGCGCCTCGACCCCGCGCACGCCGCCGTCCTCCATGCCCACCAACGGCTGGTACTCCAGGGCGAATTCATCGCGCTCGACGGCCGAGCGGAGGGTGGAGGCGAGTGCCTGACGGGTCATGCGGTGGGCGTTGCGCTCCGGGTCGAAGAGCGTCCAGCGGCCCTTGCCGTCCGCCTTCGCCCAATACAGCGTCGTGTCCGCGGCCTGCATCAGACCGGTCGCGGTCGTCCCGGCGGCGCGGCGTTCGACGACCCCGATCGAGGCGGAGAGCGACAGCCGCCGGCCGGAGAGGTCGAACGGCGCCTGGAGCGCCGTCAGTACCGACTCGGCGAGGTCCGCGACCTGATCGGTGCCCGTGGAGTCCTCGACGAGCAGGGCGAACTCGTCGCCGCCCAGCCGGGCCACCAGGGGCGTGGCCGCCCGTCCGGATCCCGCCGTGTCCGCGCACCGGCTCAGCCGCTCGGCGACGGCCGCGAGCAGCCGGTCGCCCACCCGGTGGCCGAGCGTGTCGTTGACCGCCTTGAACCCGTCCAGGTCGAGATAGCAGAGCCCGATCCGGCCGGTGCCGCCCTCCTCGTACGTGTCCGCCTCCAGCGCGGACGTCAGCCGTTCGAAGAACAGGGTGCGGTTGGGCAGCCGGGTCACCGGGTCGTGCATCTGCAAGTGCCGCAGCCGCGCCTGGAGTTCGCGGCGAGGGCTGAGGTCGGTGACGGACAGCAGCACGGCCTGCTCGTCCGGGGGCAGCGGCGCGACCGTCACCTGCACCCAGAGCGAGTGCCCGTCGGGGTGTTTGAGCCGCCGGGTGCAGCGCAGCCGGGCCTGGCGGCCGTGCAGCACCTCCCGGTAGGCGTGCCAGGTGCGGGCGTCGGAGGCCAGGTCGACCAGGTCGGCGGCGATCCGCCCGGTGAGCGCGCCGGACCCGGTCCCGAGCAGCGCGTCCAGTGACCCGTTGGCGGTGACGACCAGGCCGTCCCGGCCCACGACCGCCATCGGCAGCGGCGCCGCCGCGAAGGCGGCGCGGAACGTGCGCACGGACGTGCCGGCAGGCGCGGCCGGGGCGGGGAGTTGTTCCGCCCGGGCGTGGGCGTGGGACTCCGCGGGGTCGGGTGACGCGGACCCGGTGGCCGGGTCGGGCGAGGCGGATTCCGCCGGGACGGGTGTGCCGGACGGGGAGACCGGTGGTGGGACGGAAGGGATGGAAGGGGCGGACGGGGCGGACGCGCCGGAGGGTGATCCGGTGGACGTACGAGGAGATGTGGTGCTGTGACGTTCTGTGACGGCCGGCCGGTCGAGGTCTGCCGCGGGCGCCGGCCCTTCGGACGTTCCGCTCACCGCTCGCTCCCGCAGTGCACTCGTTCTTCGTATGGGTCTCTCGGAGTGCTCGGCCGGTGCTGGACGGCCGAACAAGCCGTGTCCGTGCAGGAAAGTGTGCCGATCATAGAGGCTGGTCTCGGGGCCTTGCAGCCACTCTCCAGTGTCCCGGAACAACCACCCGTTCTGACAGATCGTTTCTGCCTGCATCTGGACCGGATCCTTCGTCCGGCGATCATATGTGACGTTCCGTGAGTGTCCGGGGTGTCGGCAGGGGTGTCGGTGGCGTGGGGTCTCTCACTCCTCCGGCGCAGACAAACAGGGCGAAGTAGTACGAAATGACCCAAGCTGGGTGCGGTGTCCTGAAATCCGCAGCCGGAGGTCGACGTGCCGCGTCAGCTCCCCTTGAGGGGACTCGCCCGTGGTGTCCTGCGGGGCCTCGCTCCCGAAGGGGCTCCCCGCTGGCGCAGTACCGCGGCCGCGTTCACCTCGCTGGCGGCGGTGGTCGCGACCTCCCTGGTGACGGGCCCGGCCCTCGCCGAACCCCTCTTCTCCCCCTGCGCCCTGAAGCGGACCGACGCCCACCACTCGGAGGGACTGGACGCCTGGAACGCCGCGTACCCGCGCCCCACCCGTCCGCTCGACGCGGTGCTCGTCTTCCTCTCCTTCCCCGACTCGCGCCCGCGCACCACGCCGGCCGAACTGACGGCCGATTACTTCCCGTCCACCAGCCGCTTCTTCGAGCGCGCCTCCTACGGCAGGTTCACGCTGCGGCCGCACGCCCGGCATGAGTGGATCCGGATGCCGCACGCCTCGACCTCGTACGCCGTGCGGCGGGACTGGAACGCCGCGCGGCGCGCCGCCTATCTGCGGGACGCGATCGCCGCGGCCGACCGGCAGGTCGACTTCTCGCACTTCGACATCGTCTACCTCGTCGCCGATCCGGACGCGCCGGGCGTGGACTCCGACGCGACGAAGGTCGTCAACCTCGACACCCCGCTGCGGGCCGACGGCAAGGACATCCGCCGGGTCGTCACGGTCTTCGAGAAGCACCCGCCGGACCGGCTCGTCCTCGCCCACGAGACGGGACACGTCTTCGACCTGCCCGACCTCTACCACCGCCCCTCCGACGGCAAGGGCGACTGGGACACCTACGTCGGCGACTGGGACCTCATGGGCAGTCAGTTCGGCCTCGCGCCGGACCTGTTCGGCTGGCACAAGTGGAAGCTCGGGTGGCTGGAGCCCCGGCAGGTGGTGTGCGTGGCGCCCCACGGGAGCACACGGCTGACCCTGGAGCCGCTCGGCGCCGGGCCCGCCCCGGCCGGTACGGGCGCGGCGGGAGCGCCGGCCGGCGGGGCGGCCCCGCAGACGGGCGCGTCCGGCACCTCCGGTGTCTCCGTCCCGCCGGAGACGGATGTCCCGCCGGCCGACCGGATTCCGAAGGCGGATTCGAGGGGTGCCGGGTCGGGCCCGCGGCCCGCGGGCTCCGCCGCCCGGCTCCCCGGCCCGGGTCGCGCCGCCCGGCTCCCCGGTCCGGGCCCCGGCGCCCGGCTCGCCGGTTCCGGTGTGCGGCCCGCCGGGTCCGCCGCGCCGCTGCCCGGTTCCGGTCTCGTGCCCGTGGGGTCGGCGGTACCGGCCTTCGGCTCCGGGCGCGGTACCAAACTGGCGGTCGTCCGTACGGGGCCCGACAGCGCGATCGCCTTCGAGGCGCGTGGTTCGGCGGGCAACGACGGTACGACCTGTACGCAGGGCATCCTCGTCTACCGCGTCCGCAGCGAGGCCTCGTCCGGCGACGGCCCGATCCAGGTCGTCGACGCGCACCCGCACGCCGAGTCCTGCTGGGGCGAGTCGGTGTACCCGCCGCTCGCGGACGCGCCGGTGGGGCTCGGCGAGAGCTTCACGGTCCCCGGCGAGCACGTACGCGTCAAGGTGGAGGACTGGACGGCCGCGGGGGCCTGGACGGTGAAGATCACGACGGGTTGAGGACCCCGCACATGGCGATGGCGAGGGCTGTTCGCGTTTCCACGAACAACCCTCGCCATCACTAGCGTGCGCCGCCAGGGACTCGAACCCCGGACCCGCTGATTAAGAGTCAGCTGCTCTAACCAACTGAGCTAGCGGCGCCTGCTGACGTCGTAGACCTTAGCATCCTGATCGGCGGGAGGAAAAATCGATATCCGCACCGCGGTGGAGGCCGCCGCGCGGGCCGCGCGGACCGCCGCCCAGACCAGGATCTCGGCTCCGGGGAGCCAGGGATGCCGGGTGTCGGGGGCCACCAGCCAGCGGGATTCGGGGCGGGCGGCCGGGTCCGCCCCGGTACCGCCGGGGCGGGGGAGACGGGTCTCCGCCCCGCCGATCCTCAGGGCGGGGACGGTCACCGCGTCGCCGGTGCCGTGGCAGAGCAGGGGCGGGACCGCGCCGACCCGACCCGGGCCCTCCGCGCGGGCCTGGCCCGCGACGGCACCCGCGGCGACGCCGGACGGCCCGGTGTCCTGCGGTCCGCCGCGCCGCGCGACGGGCTCGCCCCGGCCCCGGAGGGCGTCGTCGAGGCCGAGGCCGTCGTCGGGACCGAAGTCGTCGTCCCAGGGTCCGTCACCGAGGCCGCCGCCGAGGATCTCGCGGTCGTCGAAGGCGCCCACCCGGCCGGTGTGCCGGGTGCCGGGCGGGTCCCCGGCGCCGCGGGATCCCCACTCCTCCCACTCCAGGAGCGACGGGAGCCGCTGAGCGGTGCCCGGCGCGCCGAACAGCAGCACCCGCCCGCGGAACACGGCCACCGGGCCGGAGCCGGGACCCTCGTCCCACAGGTGGTCCAGCATCCGCCGGCCGAAGATCGCGGGCGCGTTGACCACGTCGAAGACGGTGCCGCAGGGCAGTACGACCGGCGCGGTCGGCCGGTCCTCCCAGAGCGCGAGGGTGCTGCGCGGATACGTTCCTGCCGAGGCGAGCCAGGCGGCCCCGTCCGCGGTGACGCCCGAGGCGTCGAACCGGTCGGGCAGCGGGGCGCCGGAGCCGTGGGCGGTGGTGCCGGCGGAGTTCCGAGTGCTGCTCATGGTGCAAATATCTACCGTCGGTGATCGGTCCGTCTCCGAGGGTTGCGAGAATTCGGGACAGGGGGGACGCGCATGGGGTATGTCACCCGCCGCGGGCCTATGCCGGAGGCGCCTGTCGGGCCTCTCCGCCCCGGCGCCGGGAGACCACCGGAAGCCGGCGCCCGGCACCGGAGACGACCGCGGGCCGGCGGTGCCGAGGGGGGAGCCCCCCCGGCCGTCGCGCCGTCGGGCTCAGGCGTGGTCGCCCACCCCGTGTCCGTGCCCGTTGCCGTCCGCGCCGCGCAGCAGGTCACGGCCGAACTCGACCATCTTCTTCGCGTAGTCCTCGGTCCACTCGGCGCGTTCGGCGATGTCGGCCGTCGTGAGCCGGTCGAAGCGGCGGGGGTCTGCGAGCTGCGCGGCGGCGATCGCCTGGAACTCCAGCGCCCTGTCGGCCGCCGCCCGGAAGGCGAGCGTCAGCTCCGTCGCCCGCGCCAGCAGGGCCCGCGGATCGTCTATCGACTCGAGATCGAAGAAGTGCTCCGGGTCACCGGCCGCCTCCGCGGGCTCGAAGAGCAGGGGCGCGGGGCGTAGCCGCGGTTCGTTCCGACGCGGCGTGGGCTCCGCCATGTCTTCTCCTCCTCGTACGGTTCAGGGGCCCGCCTCGTGGGTGGACCACCGTCCATTGTCCCCCGCCCGCGCAAGGGGGCCCGTGGGACGGGGCGGACCGGGTTCAGGGCCGCCATCGCACCCGGTGCTCCGCCAGATGTGAGAGCACCGCGTGGCTGGCCTCCCAGCCGTCCGGGAACTTCACCGTGACGCCGAGCTGCACGGGTTCGGTGGAGGGGTGCTCGTCCAGCAGCTCGGTCACCCCGGCCCGGCAGACCACGATGCACGCGTGCCGGTGCCGGGAGGCGAGGACGCACAGCCGGCCCGTCTCCAGGTGGAACGCCGTCGCGTCCGGCCGCCCGGAGAGCGGGTGGAGCACCACCGTCACGTCGAACTCGCGGCCCTGGAGCCGGTTCGCCGTGTCGACGGTGACGTCCGTGACCCCGAGATCCGCCAGCGCCGCCCGCACCACCGCCGCCTGGTCCCGGTGGGCCGTGCCGACGGCGATCCGGTCGGCGGTCAGCGGCACCGGATCGTCCGACCGCTCCGAGGTCGCCGCGCCACCGCGCTCCAGCAGCCGCCGTACGACCCGTGCCACCGCCCCCACCGCTTCGGGGTCGGTGCGCGGGGTGTGCCGGGCGGGCAGCTCCAGGAGCCCCCACCCCGTCTCCGCCGCCTCGTCGATGACCTGGTCGGGGCCGGAACCGTCCGACGGCACACCGAAGGCGAGCCGCCGGTCACCGTGGCCCGTACCGCTGCGGAACGGTGTGTACGGGTAGAACGCGGCGGAGACCAGCGGGGCCGCGGAGGCCGGCAGCCGCCAGGACACCGGGAGCCGGTGCTGGGGCAGTTCGGGGTTGTGCGCGAGCAGCGTCGTGACCGCGGACGCCGACGGGTCGTACGAGAGTCCCGCCCACTGCTCCGCGCCCACGATGGCGAACGGGTCCAGCTGGCCCGGGTCGCCCACGAACAGGGCCCGCTCGAAGAGGCCGGCCACGGCCAGCAGCGCGTCGGAACGCATCTGGTACGCCTCGTCGACGATGGCGTGCCGCCAGGGCTCGACGTTCTTGACGTGCGCCCACTTCGCGGCGGTCGAGATCACGACCGGGAGGCCCGCGAGATCGGTGGCCTTCGCGGACTTGCGGACGTTCCCCAGGTCGTCGAGCGCCTTGTCGTACGGGTCGGCGTCACTGCTGTGCAGGCGTCCCACCGGCAGCTCGGGGTCCTTCTCCGCGAGCCGCAGCACCAGGTCGTCGACCTGGGAGTTGGTCTGCGCGATGACCATCAGGGGGCGCCCGGCGGCGGCGAGTTCGAGTGCCGCGCGCACCACGAGCGTCGACTTCCCGGCGCCGGGCGGGGAGTCGACGACCACACCGCGGTGCGCGCCGTGCAGGGTGTCGCGCAGGATCGCGTCGGTGGCACGGGCCGCCGCGGCCCCGGGATCGAGGTCGGTGGTCACAGGACGTCCTCCTCCGTAACCGGGTCCGGCTGCGGTACGGCGTCGGGTCCGCCGGGCGGCCCGCCGTGCGTCCAGGGCGTGTCCTCCGGGTCGGGCAGTTTCGCCCCGCCGCGCTGCTCGTGCTCGAAGAGCGTGAAGCAGACGAGGTCGCCCTTCTCCGGCACGGAACCGGGCTCGGGCTCCTTGCCGCGGCCCATCTTGTCGACGATCCGCAGCACGAGCAGACCCTCCTCCTCGGCCGCCGCCGGTCCGGCCGTCCGCGCGGTCCCTACGAACTCGGCCGCCTGCGGCTTGCCGTCCAGCGACCGGTAGACCTTCGCGCGCTCCCCGAGATGCGGCCGGTCGTCCGTGCGGACGGTCACCAGGGGGCGCGGGCTCGGGCGCTTGCTCTCGCTGTACGCCATGACGACATCGGTGACCTCGCCCGCGAAGGCCTCGCCCGCCAGCCGCCGGCCGGCCATGACGAGTGGATCGTCGAGGGCCTCCTGTGCGTCCAGGCGGGCCTGTTCGCGCTCGCGGGTGGCCAGTTTGTTCGCCGCCGTGACCGCGTCGTCGCGGCGCGGCTGCGGCGGCTCGCCCGCGACGACCCGGTCGCGGTGACCGGTGAACGACCAGCGGTCGCGGGTCCACCGGTCGGCCGCGTGCGCCCCCTCGGGCAGGGTCCGCAGCAGGTCCAGTCCCTGCCACACCGCGTCCCAGGTGGGCCAGGCGACACGCTCCACCAGGGCACGGATCTCCCGCTCGGCGGCGGTGAGCTCACCGAGCCGGTCGTCCGCCTCCAGACCGTCCTCGGCGGCGGCCAGGGCCGTGCGCGCGCGGTCGTAGCGCTCGACGGCGGGGGCCAGCAGTCTGTTGTCGAAGGCGGGATCGGTGGCCGGTCCCGCGGGCGGCCGGACGAGCTGGCCGCTCCGGTCGCGCCGGAGCTCCGCCTCCAGGGCGGCCCGCGCGCCCGACTCGCCGGCCGGGGGGTCGATCCAGGCGAGCAGTGCTCCCAGGTGCTGGTCCTCCAGGCTGCTCTGGCCGGTGGCCCAGTGCCGGGAGAGCACGTCGCCGAGGGCCAGCAGCAGGGCGGAGCCCGGTACCCGGGACCGCTCCCCGAAGTGCGTCAGCCACCGCCCGAGCAGCGGCACCCGGGGCGGCGCCGGGTGCGGGGCCTCCGGTTCCTGCTCCGCGGTGCGCCGGAACCGCATGGAACGCCCGAGGAGCCGTACGAACTCGGTGCCCGACCGGCTCGGCACGATCAACTGGGGCGCGTCCGCGCAGAGTTCGACCTCGACCTTGACCCGTTTGCCGGTCTCCGGGTCGGTCTCGTTGCGCTCGGCTGCCTCGACCACGTCCGCGTAGGAGTCGACGTACGGCAGGACGACGTCCGCGAGATCGGCGAGGAACGCGAACCGCAGTTCGCGGTCCCGGGGCTGGGGCACGACCAGCAGCCGCGGCGCGTCCCGGTCCGTGCCGACCAGGGCCCCGAGGGGGGCGCCCGCCTCACCGGCGGTGATCAGGGGGACGAGGACCAGCGGCCGGTCGGAGAGATGCCGGTGCCGGACGGTGGCCAGGGGCTGGGCCCGCCCGCTCTCGACGGCTTCCAGCCGGGCGAGGGTGGTGATCAGCGACAAGGGGCCACCTCCTCGGGTGCGGCCGGGGCGCCGGATCTCGCCGGCTCCCTCGTCGAATCGCCTCCGCGCAGGGCCCCGGCCCGCAGCAGGGCCGCCCGGCGCAGGGCGGCGACCGCCGGATCACGCGGGTCCCCGGCCTCTCCGCGGGCCGCCGCCAGCACGTCGTCCACGGTGGTCAGACCGCCCAGCTCCGCACGGAGCGACCGCCCCAGCGAGGTCACCGCGCCCTCCGCCCGGGAGCGGGCCCGGCAGTGGAAGGCGAGCTCGCAGGCGGCCAGGCACTCGGGGGCGTAGGCCGCGGGGACGGCCTCGACCGCCGCCGTCAGCCGCTCGGCGGGCAGGCCGGGGGCGAAGCAGGCGTCCTCGGGGAGGGCGGCCGCGATGTCCTCGACACGGGTGAGGCGGCCCAGCTGGCGGCGGGTGACCGCGCGCTGCTTGCGGACGTCGACGGCGGAGGCGGTCGGGAGGTTGGAGAAGTCCTTGGGGCAGACCAGCAGCACCCGGTGGCGGACCGCGGGTGCCGGGTCCAGGCGGGCCGCGACCTCCTCCAGCGCGAGGACGTACACCGCCGACTGGCGGGCGGCGGCGCCCACCTTCGCGGGGTCGGCCGAGCCGTCCAGCATCGGGAAGGACTTGATCTCGACGACCGTCCAGGTCCCGTCGGGGTGCACCACGACCGCGTCGGGTTCGAGGAAGGCGGGGGAACCCGCGACGTCGAGGGCGAGCATCGGGTGGTCGAGCAGGGTCCAGGCGCCGGCGGCGGTCGCGTCGCGCAGCGCCAGCGCGGTGCGGGCCGTGCGGCCCTCGGGGCCGACGGCGGTCAGGTCGGGGACGGTCCCGGCCCGGGGCGGCTCGGCGGCGGGGTCCAGGTGCTCGTGCACCAGCCGCAGCAGCTCCGCGCCGCCGTCCGCCTTGACCCGCGCCTCGAACGCGTTGCCCCGCATGAAGGCGAACTGGGACTGGCCGAAGGACGACGGCGACCCCAGCCCTTCCGCCAGCTTGGCCTTGTCGACCCCCGCGCCGTCGAGCAGGGCGCGCCGCTCGCATCCCGGGTTCGCGGCGAGTGCCGCGAGAGCGCGCGCGTCCAGGGCCTTGGGCGGCACGGCCGGGCCGCGCAGCTCAGCGAGTCTTCCCCAGACTCCCGGCTTCGCTGGAGGAGGGGAGATCCCAGTCCGCAGCTCCGTCCCCCGCATCCGTGGGAGGGCCACCGGGGTCGGCTCCCGGTCCGGTGCGGGACTCGCGCTGTCGGGGAATGCGTTCACCCGTGGAAGTCTGGCATCCGGCACTGACAACTGGGGAATTCGCGTCGTGGGAGGCGCCCGTGAGCCAGGGGACCCAGGTGCCCAGGAGCGACTTCGCGCGGTCCGCGAGGCGGGTCACCAGGGGGGTGAGCAGCAGCCCCGCTCCCATCACCGTGACCCCCGCGACCGCGTCGAGGAAGTAGTGGTTGGCCGTGCCCATCACGACGATCGTGGTGAGCAGCGGGTACGCGATGCCGGCGAGCCGGACGACGCGGGAGCGGCCGTGGCGCCACAGCATCACTCCGCACCAGAGCGACCAGCCCACGTGCAGGCTCGGCATCGCCGCGTACTGGTTCGTCATGCCGCCGAGACCCCGTGGAGCGCTCGCCTCGCCGCCCCACCAGCCGTACGAGCTGTACTGGGCCATCGTGTCGACGAAGCCGTGGCCGGCCGAGAGCAGCCGGGGCGGGCAGGTGGGCATCAGCGTGAAGCCGATCAAGCCGATCAGGGTGGACGTCATCAGCCAGGTGCGCGCCGCGCGGTACAGGGTGGCGCGGGAGCGGAAGAGCCAGACCAGGATGACGGGCGTCACCAGGTAGTGGAGTGACGCGTACCAGAAGTCGGCGGGCACGCCGAGCCAGGCCTCGCGGGTGAACAGCCGGTTGAGCGGGTGTTCGGCGTTGAGGTGGAGGGCCTTTTCGACGCGCAGAATCTCCAGGCCGTGGTCGACGGCGCTGTCCGTGTCGCCCCGGGCGAGCAGCCGGCCGGCCGAGTACGACGCGTACACCAGGACTATCAGCGGCAGCTCGGTCCACCAGCGCAGCCGGAGGTGAGGTGCGGAGGGACGCAGCTCGGTCCACCGGCGCAGCCGGGCGCGCGGCGCCGCCCCGGTCAGCCGTGCATCGGTCTGCGGCATCCGATCGCCCTCCCCCATCTGCTCGTGGTGCCCCGGCGAGTCCGCCGGTGGCAGCGTCGGCGGTACGCGAGCGGTCGCTCGCGGTGTGCCGGTGCGCAAGTCTGTTCGTGACGATGCGTGGCCGCACCGGATTTTACGGCGTGTGCGAGCGGCCGTGGGAAGCGCCCCCGGTCGTCAAGGACGCAGAGATCGCCCTGCGGGTTGCCCCTGACGGGGGTGCGCGATGATGGAGTGACCCACTTGTCCGGCGAATCGGAAAGGCTCCTCCCCATGGCACCGCGCATCCTGCTGGCCCGGCACGGACAGACGGAGTGGTCGCTGTCCGGCAAGCACACCGGCAGGACCGATGTGCCGCTGCTGGAGGAGGGCCGGCGCGGAGCCAAGACGCTGGGCGAACGGCTGCACCGGGCGCCCTTCGACGGGCTCCCGGAGGCGGAGGTGCTGACCAGCCCGCTGGCACGCGCGCGTGAGACCTGCGAACTGGCCGGCTTCGGCGAGCGTGCCGGCTCCTGGGACACGCTGATGGAGTGGGACTACGGCGCGTACGAGGGGATGACCCCGGACGAGATCCAGGCCGTGCGACCGGGCTGGTTCATCTGGCGCGACGGCGTGCCCGGGGGCGAGACCCTGGAGCAGGTCGCCGCGCGCGCGGACGAGGTCGTCGCGCGGGCCCGCGCCGCCGACCGCGACCTGCTGGTCTTCGCGCACGGACACATCCTGCGCTCCATCGGTGCCCGCTGGCTCGGCCTCCCGCTGGACTTCGCGGCGCGGATCCGCCTCCATCCGACCTCGCTGTCGGTGCTCGGCTGGGCCTACGGGGAACCGGCCATCGAGTCCTGGAACGACCTCGGCCACCTGACGGCGTAGACGCTGCGGGCGGCCGGGCGGAGCCTCCGCCCGGCGTCCGGGAATCAGTGCCACGGGCCGGGCGCCCCGGCCCGGACCCTTCACCGGACGCCCTCCGCGCCGCGCGGGACGCGGCCCGGCTCACGCCGTGCGCGGCAGACTGGCGTGGCGTTCCAGGAAGGCGGAGACGCCCGACGCCCTGCGGTGCGGCAGCAGCACGCGCGCGGTGGCCGCCAGCATGGTCTGGATACGGGACGACTGGACCTCGCCCAGCAGGTCGAGGACGCGCAGGCCCGCGACGGCGGCCTCGTCGGGACGGCCACCGCGGGCGAGGTCGTCGGCGAGTTCCGCGGTGTAGAGGGCGATGTTCCGGGTGAAGTGCGGATCCTGCAGGTGCGCCGCGCGGCGGGCGTGACGGGCCGCGCGCGGCCAGTCGCCCAGCGTGGACCAGCACTGCGCCTCCAGACCCTCCAGTTCGGCCTCCCCGTAGAAGGTCATCCACTCGGGGTCGCTCTCCGAGGGCCCGCGTGCGAAGAGGGCCTGGGCGCGGACGAGCGCCCGCTCGCACTCCGCCCGGTCGGCGAGCCCCGCCCAGCCGCCGGCCTCCCGCAGCGCGAGCAGCGAGAGCAGGCGGGAGGAGCCGAGCGGGCGGGCCGCTCGCTGCGCCGCCTGTGCCGCGCGCACCGCCTCGCGCGGGCGGCCGGCGTCGCGCGCGAGGAAGGCCGTGTTGCAGAAGGCGTGCGCCTCCAGGCCCGGGTCGCCGGACATCCGCGCGGTCGCCAGTGCCTCGGCGTAGTGCGAGCGCGCGTCGTCGAAGCGCCCGGAGTCGTGCGCCAACCAGCCGACCGAGATGGCCAGTTCGCCCGCGCCCGCGTACAGCCGGTCGGCGGTCCGCCGGTGGGTGGTGCCCGCGTCGAGCAGTTCGTACGCGGTGCGCAGGGGGGCGGCGGCCCGCCGGTAGAGGCCGTCGGCCCCGTGCCGGTCGTCGAGCAGCCGGATCCTTCGGACGGCTTCCTCGAGGGCGCCCGCCTCGGACGCCCCCGGCCGGTGGACGCGGCGGTCCGCGGCCTCGGCCGTAGCGCCGGACGTGCCCGCGAAGGGGCCCAGGGTGGCTGCCGCCATGGTGGCGGTGCCTCCGGTCATGAATGCGCGACGCTGCACGTCGCTCTCCTCGTGGTTCTGTTCATGGTGCTGGTGCGGGTCGTGCGGGTCGTGCGGGTGGTGCTGCCGGTGCGGGTCGTGCGGCCGGTACGGGGTCAGCGTGCTCTCATACGTCTCACCCGCCCCTTCCGTCTCACCCGTGGTGTGCGAAAGGCTTGTGATGTGCGTGGGGGGCTCGTCGTCCGTGCCGCGCGCCCCTCGTCCGCGTACGGACGAGCGGGGCGAGAAGCCCAGGTCGGTGAGCGTGCGGCCGGGGAACATGTGCAGGAACACCCGTTCGTACGCGTAGTTGGGGCAGCGGATCTCGCCGGCCTCCACCCGCCCGACATAGCGCGCGTCGCAGCTGACCCGCTCGCCGATCTCGCGCGCGGCCCGCCGTACCGCCGCGGCGAACTCGCCGGGCGAGCGCTGTCCGCGCAGCCGCCGGAAGGCGAGGTTCGGCCGTGGCGGCCGGGGGGACGGGGACGAGGTCACCATTGACGACGCCATGGCCGGGCCCTCTCTTGCGAACCGTCGAACCATGCCGGAACCAGGGCGAAATGCCTGTGTCATGCCGAGTGGTGCCCTGCTCCGGCGGAGCAAGAACGTACCTGCTGTGACGAGGCCGCCACGCTGGGTTTGGCTACAAACCGGATATCTCATCCACGATCTGCCATGAACTGCCATCCTTTGCGGCGCTGTTCCGCCGTAGCCGTTGACGTTCCGACGCGTTGAACCCGGTGGACCGGGAGCGCACCCGAACTCCCGACCCGCTCGTGCAGGAGGAGGGGTTCCGTGTTGGAGGCCGGGTTGGAGAGCACCGAGTTCCGCAGACCGCCGTCGACCGCCGCGTACGGGTCGTCCCCGGAGTGCGGCGCCCCGCCGCCGGACACCGGCTGCGACCTGGTGACCGTTCCGGCGCGCCAGGGCCTGGAGGCGGTCGACATCCTCCGCCGGGGCGCGTGTGAATCCGTGGGGCCCGTCCTGCTGGACGGCGGCTGCGACACCCTCGGCTTCCTGGTCCCGCCCGGCACCGCCGACGCCTGGGACGTGCCGGGCAGCACCTGTACGCAGACCGCGGGTCACGGACTGCGACTCGCGCCCGAGCCGCCCGTCGAGGGCTCGGACTGGCTGCTGCCGCCGGGGGAGGCGGATCTCGCGACCGATCCGGCCGTCCTGCGGGAGGCGCTGGGGGAGGCCGCACGGCTCATCGAGGCCGCGGACAACTGTCGCTGAGCACTCCGCGGCAGCTATTGAGCACTCCCCGGCAGCCATGGGGCCGACCGTGCCGGAGCCCCTGATAATGGCGGCATGGGAAGGTCGAAGAACGTGCGGCGCGGCCAGGCGCCCACCGAGCCCCTCGTCGAGACGGTCGACGGCGGGCTCGCCGAGCTGATACCCGACCGGGACCGCCCGCGCGCCTGGACCCTGCTGATCGACGGCGCCCCGCAGTCCCACGTCGACCTCGACGACCCGGCCCATCTGAGCTTCGAGTACCAGCGGCGCCTCGGCCACGTCATCGACCTGGTCGCGCCGCCCGGCAAGCCCGTGCACGCCGTGCATCTCGGCGGCGGCGCCCTCACCCTGGCCCGCTACACCGCCGCGACCCGCCCCCGCTCCACCCAGCAGGTCGTCGAACGGGACGCACTCCTAGTACAACTCGTCCGGCGCGAGCTCCCGCTGGACCCCAACGCCCGTATCCGGGTGCGTTCCCTGGACGCCCGCGAGGGACTCGCCAAGGTGCCGGACGACTGGGCCGACCTGGTCATCGCCGACGTGTTCAGCGGCGCGCGGACCCCGGCCCACCTGACCTCCGTGGAGTTCCTCGACGACGTCCGCCGGGTCGTCAGAGCCGGTGGTGTGTACGCCGCCAACCTCGCCGACGGGCCCCCGCTCGCCCATCTGCGCGGCCAGATCGCCACCGCCGCGGCCGTCTTCCCCGAACTGGCCCTCGTCGCCGACCCGACGGTGCTGCGCGGCAAGCGCTTCGGCAACGCCGTCCTCGTCGCCTGCGACCGGCCGCTGCCGCTGGCCGAACTCACCCGCCGCGCGGCCTCGGACCCGCACCCCGGACGGGTCGAACACGGAAGACAGCTCGCCGACTTCACCGGAGGCGCGGCACCGGTCCTGGACGTGGCGGCGGTGGCGTCACCCGCCCCGCCGCCCTCGGTCTTCCGCTGACGGCGCGGGCCGTGCGGGCGCCGTCCATCCGCCGGCCGAGCCGCGGCACCGCGACGCAGCACCGCGCGCCGACCCCACGATCAGGACAACAGGCCCTAGTAGGTGCCGATCTCGACACGCGGCGGGCCGTCGTGCCACGTACAGAACACCGACACCCGGTCCGCGCCCGAGGTGAACTCCACCCGGATCCACGACTCGGTCTTCCACACCTGCATCGACCAGCCCGAGCCGGGGGTCGCCGAGACGAGCGTCGCGGAGGCCGGGCCCAGGTCGAAGACCGCCCGCCCGCCGTCGGTGTCGTAGCTCTTGACCCGGCCCGTCTGTCCGGCCTGCGCGGAGGGGCCCGGATCCGGCTTCGGGGAGGCCGGTCCGGAGGGCGACGGCGAGGGCGTCGCGGCGGACCGCCGGCTCCGCTCCGGCTCCGGGGCCGCCGTGGTCCGCGGCACCCCGGTCCGGCCGGTCGGGGAGGGCAGCGCCTTGGCCTTCTGCGTGACGGAGTCGCCCACGGTGACCGGCAGCGCCCGCGGCGGGTCGTACGCCGTCCCCGTCATGACCGTGTGGACACCCCACCACGACAGCGTGACCGCCGCGCCCGTGGCGAGCGTCCAAGCCAGTACGTGTACGAGACCTCTGCGCATCGCGGCCATACTGCCTCACTCGCCCCACGGGTGTCTCGTTCCCTTCACAGGACGGGAGTTGTCCACAGGTGCCGGACCGGTATCGCACGGATGGCGTACGGTGCCGCCCATGGCAAGTGTGCTCGTGGTCGAGGACGACCAGTTCGTACGCTCGGCCCTCATCCGGCATCTGACCGACGCCTCGCACACCGTGCGCAGCGTCGGCACGGCGCTCGAGGCGCTGCGCGAGGTCGCCCATTTCCCCTTCGACGTCGTCATCCTGGATCTCGGTCTGCCCGATCTGGACGGGGCCGAGGCCCTCAAGATGCTGCGCGGCATCACCGACGTACCGGTGATCGTCGCCACCGCCCGGGACGACGAGACGGAGATCGTCCGCCTGCTGAACGACGGCGCGGACGACTACCTGACCAAGCCGTTCTCGGTCGAGCACCTGTCCGCGCGGATGGCCGCCGTCCTGCGCCGCTCGCGGTCCGTGGGAGAGGTGCCCGCCTCGCCGGTCATCCGGGTCGGCGGCCTGGCCATCGACCCGTTGCGCCGCCGGGCCGAGCTGGACGGCGGCGTCCTGGACCTCACCCGGCGCGAGTTCGACCTGCTCGCCTTCCTGGCCGGCCGACCCGGTGTCGTGGTGGCCCGCAAGGACCTGCTCGCCGAGGTGTGGCAGCAGTCGTACGGGGACGACCAGACCATCGACGTCCATCTGTCCTGGCTGCGGCGGAAGCTGGGCGAGACGGCGGCGAGACCGCGCTATCTGCACACCCTGCGCGGCGTCGGCGTGAAACTGGAGCCGCCGCGCGCGGAGTTCCCGCGGACGGAGCCCCCGCTGTGAGGTGGGCACTGGTCAAGGTGTGCGTGGCGGTGACCACGATGGTCGTGGTGGCCTTCGCGGTGCCGCTCGGGCTCGTCATCAAGGAGATGGCACGGGACCGCGCCTTCTCCAACGCCGAGCGGGAGGCCGCGGCCGTCGCCCCCGCGCTCTCCATCACCACCGACCGGGACCAGCTGGAGCGGGTCGTCGCCTCCGCCGGGTCCGACGACGGCATGGCCGTGCACATCCCGGCGGGTGACGGCACCGAGGCGGTCGACATCGGACGGCAGCGCGCCGCCGCCAAGGACATCGCGGCCACCCGCGGACTGGGCCGCGCCTCCACCACCGAGGTCCCGGGCGGCTCCACCCTGCTCCAGCCCACCGCGCTGAGCTCCGGCGAGATCGCGGTCGTCGAGGTCTACGTACCCGAGTCCGAGGTCAGCAACGGCGTGGGGACGGCCTGGGCGGTGCTCGCCGCGGTCGGCGTCGCGCTCGTCGTCGGCTCGGTCGCGGTCGCCGACCGGCTGGGCGTCCGTATGGTGCAGCCGGCCCAACGGCTGGTCGAGAGCGCGCACGAACTGGGAGAGGGCAAGCTCGGGGCGAGGGTTCCCGAGGAAGGCCCCACCGAACTGCGGTTGGCGGCCGTCGCGTTCAACTCGATGGCCGACCAGGTCGTCCAACTCCTGGCGAACGAACGGGAACTGGCGGCGGACCTCTCGCACCGGCTGCGCACCCCGCTGACCGTGCTGCGGCTGAACACGGCCTCGCTGGGCGACGGACCGGCCGCCGAGCAGACCCGCACGGCCGTGGCCCAGCTGGAGCGCGAGGTGGACACGATCATCCGGACCGCGCGGGAGGCCAAGCCGCAGACGGTGGCGCTCGGCGTGGGTGCCGGGTGCGACGCGTCCGAAGTGGTCCGCGAGCGGATGGACTTCTGGTCCGCGCTCGCCGAGGACGAGGGCCGCAAGGTGCGGGTCGCGGGCGTGGACCGTCCGGTGCGCATACCGGTCGCGCGGGCGGACCTGGTGGCGGCGCTCGACGCGCTCCTCGGCAACGTCTTCCGGCACACCCCGGAGGGCACGGCCTTCGCGGTGGACGTGCACAACAGCGACGACGCGGTGATCGTGCTGGTGTCGGACGCGGGAGCGGGGATCGTGGACCCGGTGTCGGCGATGGCCCGCGGGCGGGGCTCGGGCAACGACGGCTCGACCGGGCTCGGGCTGGACATCGTGCGGCGGCTCGCGGAGTCGACGGGCGGTGACGTACGGCTGGGGTCCTCTGTGCTGGGCGGCACCGAGGTGCGGATATGGATCCAGCTGGACGGGCGGGCACCGGTGCGGCGCGGACACCGGGGCGCGGTACGGCGGCGCCGGCGCGGCGTCGGCGTGAGCTGAGCCGGCCTCCGGTCCTCGCCGGTCGCGACCGGTACGCGGCATCCGGCTGGTCCCGACCGGCGCGCGGCCCCCGGCCGTTCCCGACCTTTAACCGTCCCCGATGCCTTCCTTAAGCGCACCCTAAGATCGCGGGCCCCCGCCCGGATCAAGCGGTTTGCCCGATTCCGGATCGCTAGCGTGCTGCCCGCATCCCCTGGGAATCCCCAGCGAACTCCCGTGAAACCGCGAAGGCAGGCACGCGATGAGCAGTACGCACCGGCGCAAGGTCAGTGGCAGGAACAAGGCGATAGGCGGCGTCGTCGCGGCTGCCATGATCGGTGGCGGCGCCTTCCTGTTCTCCGGCACCGCGCTCGCCGCCGGTGTCGGCGCCGCGTACACAAGGACCAGTGACTGGTCCACGGGGTACACCGCCCAGTACGTCGTCACGAACGACACCGGCCGGGCGAAGAGCGGCTGGACGCTGGAGTTCGACCTGCCCTCCGGCGACCGGCTCAGCTCGCTGTGGAACGGCGCGTCCTCGGTGAGCGGGAGTCATGTCACGGTGAAGCCGCCGTCCTGGGACAAGGACGGCCTGGCGGCCGGCGAGTCGGTCACCGTCGGCTTCGTCGTGAACGGCACCGCGGACCCGAAGGGCTGTGTCATCGACGGCGCCAAGTGCTCCGTGGACGACGGCGCGACCCCGGAGCCGAGCGGCCGTCCGACCGCGTCGGCCACCCCCACCGCCACGCCGAAGCCCACCCCGAGCGCCTCCCGCACCGGTACCCCGGCCACCCCGACCACGCCGGCCTCCACTCCCGCCACCACCCCGAAGCCCTCGGCCTCGGCGAGCACCGGCGGTGGCAGCGCCGCGGGCGCCGGCTTCGCGCCGTACGTCGACACCTCCCTCTACCCGGCCTTCGACCTGGTCGGCAGCGCGGCGGCCACCGGGGTGAAGGACTACAACCTCGCCTTCATCACCGACGGCGGCGGCTGCACGCCCAAGTGGGGCGGGGTGAGCGACCTCGCCAGTGACGCGGTGGCCGCGCAGATCGGCGCGCTGCGGGCGAAGAGCGGCGACGTCCGTGTCTCCTTCGGCGGTGCCTCGGGCTCGGAGCTGGCGACGACCTGCTCGTCGCCGGACGCGCTGGCGGCGGTGTACGGGAAGGCCGTCGACGCCTACAAGCTGACGAAGGTCGACTTCGACGTCGAGGGCGGCGCGCTGTCGAACACCGCCGCGAACACCCGGCGCGCGAAGGCCATCGTGAAACTCCAGCAGCAGCACCCGGGCCTGGACGTGTCTTTCACGCTCCCCGTCATGCCCGAGGGCCTCACCCAGGACGGCGTCGGCCTCCTGTCCGACGCCCGGTCGAACGGCGTGAGGATCTCCGCCGTCAACATCATGGCGATGGACTACGGGCCCTCGTACAACGGTGACATGGGCACCTACGCCGAGCAGGCCGCCACCGCCACGCAGGCCCAGGTCAAGGGCGTGCTCGGACTCTCCGACAGCGCGGCCTGGAAGACCGTGGCCGTCACCCCGATGATCGGCGTCAACGACGTGGCGTCCGAGATCTTCACGGTCGACGACGCCGCCCAGCTGGTGGCCTTCGCCAAGTCCAAGGGGCTCGGCTGGCTGTCGATGTGGTCCGCGAGCCGCGACCGGCAGTGCGCGGGCGGCGCGAAGAACTCCGCCGACGCGACCTGCAGTTCGGTCGTCCAGGACGCGGGGGCGTTCTCGAAGGCGTTCGGCGCCTACAAGTAGGCCCGGCGCCCACCGAGTCCTCCCCCACGGGTGAAGAGCGTCCCGGCCGGGACCACCCCCCATCCGGCCGGGGCGCGGCCCCCGTTCCCGGGCACCACGCCCCGCCCCCCCCCGGTCTTCTCGGCCCGTCTCCCACGGACGACGGGCCCTCCGCCCTCCCGGACGAGGAATCCCGCGTCCGGAAGACGGCGGCCGCGCCCTCCCGGGCCGCGTCCTGCCGGGCCGCGCCCTACTCGGCGGCCGGCACCGGCGGCAGCGTCCCCGTCCGGGCCGCCTGGCTGTACCAGTGGGCGCTCGACTTCGGCGTACGGGCCAGGGTCGCGTAGTCGACGTACACCGCGCCGAAGCGCTTGCTGTAGCCGTACGCCCACTCGAAGTTGTCCATCAGGGACCAGAGGTAGTACCCGCGGACGTCCGCGCCGTCCGCGATGGCGCGGCGGACCGCCGACAGGTGGCCGTGCAGGTAGGCGATGCGCTCCGGGTCGTGGACGCGGCCCTCCGGGTCCGGCTTGTCGTCGTACGCGGCACCGTTCTCGGTGATGTACAGCGGCAGACCCGGCGCCTCCCGCGTGTAGCGCGTGATCAGGTCGTGCAGGCCCGTCGGGTCGATCGTCCAGCCCATCTCCGTCCGCTCGCCCGGAGTCTGGTGGAACGTCACGTCGTCCGCGCCCGGCCACGGCGTGTACGCACTCGCCCCGTGACCGTCGGCGCGGTGACCCGCGGTGCTCTCGTCCGCCGCCGAGACCAGGGTCGGGGTGTAGTAGTTCAGGCCCAGCGCGTCGAGCGGCTGCTTGATGAGCGCCAGGTCGCCGTCCCGGACGTACGACCAGTCCGTGACCGAGGAGGTCTCCTGGAGCAGACTCTCCGGGTAGGCGCCGTGCAGCATCGGGCCGTGGAAGACACCGTTGGCCAGGTTGTCGATGCGCTGGGCCGCAGCGAGGTCCGCGGGGCTCTGCGAGAGCGGCCTGACCACCGAGGAGTTGAGGCTCACCGCGACCGAGTTGCGGGTCGGCATCACCGACCTCAGGGCCTTCGCGCCCAGGCCGTGCGCCAGGTTCAGGTGGTGGGCGGCCTTCAGCGACGCCGCCGCGTCGGTGCGGCCCGGCGCGTGCACCCCGGAACCGTAGCCCAGGAACGCGCTGCACCACGGCTCGTTCAGGGTGATCCAGTGCTCCACCCGGTCGCCCAGCGCCTCGCCCACGATCTGCGCGTAGTCGGCGAACCGCAGGGCCGTGTCGCGCTCCGGCCAGCCGCCCGCGTCCTCCAGCTCCTGGGGGAGGTCCCAGTGGTAGAGGGTGATGGCCGGCTTGATGTCGTGGGCCAGCAGTTCGTCGACCAGGTTGCGGTAGAAGTCCAGACCGCGCTGGACCGCCGGTCCGCGGCCCGTGGGCTGTACCCGGGACCAGGAGATCGAGAAGCGGTAGGCCGACAGGCCCAGCTCCGCCATCAGCGCCACGTCGTCACGGAAGCGGTGGTAGTGGTCGACAGCGATGTCACCGGTCTCGCCACCGGCCGTCTTGCCGGGGGTGTGACTGAAGGTGTCCCAGATGGAGGGCGTGCGGCCGTCCTCCCGTACCGCCCCCTCGATCTGGTACGCGGAGGTCGCCGCGCCCCAGAGGAACGCGGGGGGAAAGGTCACGGGCGATGCGGGTTCAGGCATGGAAGCGCTCCCATAGGAGGTCGTGGAGAACGACGGTATGGAGAAGAGAAGAAGGGGAGAGGGGGGAGGGGACGGAAAGGGAGGGGAGGGGAGGGGCGGCGGCGGGGGAAGGCGGTCGACGGGGCCGGGGCGGCGGTGACCCGGCCCCCGCGGGCTGTGGTGCCGGGGTCAGCCCTTGATCGCGCCCTGCATGATGCCGCCCACGATCTGCTTGCCGAACAGGAGGAACGCGATGAGCAGCGGCAGCGTGCCGAGCAGTGCGCCCGCCATGATCACGGCCTGGTCCGGGATGTAGCCGGTGCCCAGCGAGTTCAGGGCGACCTGCACGGTCGGGTTCTGCTGGTTGAGCGCGATGATCGGCCACAGGAAGTCGTTCCAGGCCATCACGAACGTCAGCAGGCCGAGCACCGCCATGGCCGGCCGCGCCGCCGGGAAGACGACGTGCCACACGACCCGCAGGCTGCTGGCGCCGTCGACCCGCGCCGCCTCGATCAGCTCGGTGGGCAGCGCCTGCACCAGGTACTGCCGCATGAAGAACGTACCGAAGGCGCTCACCAGGGTGGGCAGGATGACGGTCTGCAACTGGTTGGACCAGCCCAGGTCGCTCATCCACAGATACAGCGGTACGACGGCCAGCTGCGGCGGGATCATCATCGTGCCGATGGTCAGCAGCAGCAGGAGACCGGAGAACCTGAACCGCAGCTTGGCGAAGGCGAACCCGGCGAGCGTGGAGAAGACGACCGTACCGACCGTGATGGTGCCGGCGACGATCGTGGAGTTGACCATCGCGGTGCCGAGCCCGGCCTGGTCCCACGCGGTCTCGAGGTTCTTGAAGAGGTTCCCGCCGAACCACAGCGGCGGCGGTGTCTGCGCCAGCCGCGCGTTGTTGCGCGAGGCGGCCACGGCCGTCCAGACCAGCGGGGCGAGCGAGACCAGCGCGAAGACGGTCAGCACGACATAGGTGACCGGACCCGCGTGCATCTGCTTGCCCGCGCCGAGCACCCGGCGGCGTCCGGTGCCCCGGCCGTCCGCGGCCGCCTTCGGCCCCGCCTGAGGGGCGGTCAGTTCAGTGGTGGTCATTGGGATTTCCTCAGCCGTCGGGTGACCAGCAGGTTGATCGCGGCGACGATCAGCAGGATCAGGAACATCGTCCATGCGATCGCTGACGCCTTGCCGAGGTTGCCGATGCCCCAGCCCTGGTCGTACATGTAGAGGCCGAGCGTCTGGTACTGGTGCGCGGAGCCGCCCTTCGAGCCGCTGACCCCGCCGAACAGGAGCGGCTCACCGAACAGCTGCGTCGCGCCGATCGTGGACACGACCACCGTGAACAGGATCGTGGGCCGCAGCATGGGGATCGTCACGTGGCGGAACTGCTGCCAGCGGCCCGCGCCGTCCAGGGCCGCCGACTCGTAGAGGTCGGTGGGGATCGCCTGCATCGCCGCGAGATAGATCAGCGCGTTGTAGCCGGTCCACCGCCAGATCACGATCGAGGAGACGGCGAACTGGCCGCCCCAGTCGGACTCGCGCCAGTTGATCGGGTCGACCCCGACGAAGTGCAACAGCCAGTTGATCATGCCGCCGTCCCACGAGTACAGCAGCGTGAAGACGAGGGTCGCCGCCGCCACCGAGGTGGCGTACGGGGTGAGCATCACGACCCGCCACACGGTCGAGCCGCGCAGCCGGTAGTTGAGCAGGTGGGCGATGCCGATCGCCATGAGCAACTGCGGCACCGTGGAGATCACACCGATGGTGAAGGTGTTCTCCAGGGCGTTCCAGAAGAACTCCGAGGACAACAGGTTCTTGTAGTTGTCCAGCCCGGCCCAGGTCTGGTGATCCAGGCCTGACAGCTGCACGTTGTGCAGCGAGTACCAGGCCGTGTACAGCAGCGGCACGAGCCCGAAGGCCCCGAAGACGATGAAGAAGGGGGCGACGAACGCGTACGGAGACGCCTTCATGTCCCAGCGGTACAGCCGGCTGCGCCAGGAATCCGGGCCCGGCGGCGGCGTACCGCGACCCTGAGCGCCCCGGGCCGCGCCCGGCTGGGAGCCGGGCGCGGCGTCGGCGCTCGTCGCGGTGTGCGCGAGAGCCTCCTTGGAGCTGGTCACTGGCCGAGCACGTCCTTGATCTCCGCCTTGGCCGCGTTCCAGCCCTGCTCGGGGGACTTGCCCTTCTGCTCGACCTGGAGGATGCCCACGTCGGTGATCGCGGTGCCGATCGGCTGGTCCTTGGTGCCGAAGGTCTGCACCGGGATGGTCTTCGCCGAGTCGGCGAAGATCTGCGTGATCGGCGCGTCCGAGAAGTACGAGGTCGTCGCGGCCGCCGGCTTCAGGCTGTCGTACGCCGCCGGGGTCGACGGGAAGCTCGCCTGCTTGGCGAAGACCTTCGCCTGCTGCTCGGGCGCGGTCAGCCACTTGGCCAGGGCGATGGCCTCCTTCTGGTGCTTGCCCGCCGTCGGCACGCCGATGAACGAACCGCCCCAGTTGGCCGCGGTCGGCGCGGCCGCCACGTCCCACTTGCCCTTGCCGGCGTCACCGGACTTCTCCTGGATGTAGCCCATCATCCAAGCGGGGCAGGCCACCGTCGCGAAGGAACCCTTGGCGAAGCCCTGGTCCCACGTCGGGTCGAACTGCTTCAGCTTCGCCGACATGTCGCTGGTCGCCACCGTCATCGCGGCGTTCCAGGACTTCTTCACGCCCGTGGACTTGTCCCAGATGACGTTGCCGTCCTTGTCGTAGTACCGCTGGCTCTCGCCACCGAGCGCCGCGTTGTAGACCGAGGAGGCGGAGTCCACGAACTTGGTGCCGCTCGGCGCCTTCTTCATGTACTGCTTGCCGAGGTCGACGTACTTGGCCCAGTCGCCCTTCCACTGCGCGGCGAGCTTGGTGCGGTCGGTCTCCAGACCGGCCTGCTTGAAGAGGTCCTTGCGGTAGCAGATCGCCATCGGGCCGATGTCCGTACCGAGCCCGATGGTCTTGCCGTCCTTGGTGGTGGCCTGGGCGAGCTTCCAGTCCAGCCACTGCGACTTGTCGACCTCCTTGCCGAGGTCGACGAACTTGTCGGCCTGGGTCTGGACGGCCTCGGTGATGTTGCCGACCTCGATCGCCTGGATGTCGTCGGTACCGGAGCCGGCCTGCAGACGGGTGAGCGTCTTGGGCCAGTACACGTCGGTACGGGTGGTGACGTTCTCCTTGATCGAGATGTTCGGGTGCAGCTTCATGTACTCGTCGTAGAGACCGGCCTGCTTGTAGCCGAAGACACCGAAGGTGCCGACCGTCAGAGTGGTCTTGCCCTTGCCGCCACCACCGCCGTCGCCCGAGTTCGACGATCCGTCGTTCGAGTCGTTGGCGCAGCCGGCCAGCAGCCCTGTGGTCAGCGCGGCGACGGCCGCGAGGGCCCCCAGCCTGCGGGACCGGCGGGTACTCGTGCGCATTGCGTCCTCCTGTTGCCTGACGTGCCGACCCCCCGGCCAACTGCATTGTTGGGCCCGTTTTTCTCGCTGCGGCTCGGGCGGGGAACGTGCGGGATGTGTAGGTGTCAGGTACCGTGGGAGCGCTCCCACAGGTGATGTGTTGAAGAGTCGTCGGTTCGCGCGGGGGTGTCAAGGGAGCGGACACGGAGAGACGCGTTCAGTTATCGGCCTGTTAACTAACTCCGATGGCGGGGGCGTACGAGGGTGGGGGACGGATGGAGCGGCCCGTGCCGAGGTGACGTCACGGGGCCCGCGGCGGCGTCGCCGGGTCCGGCACCGCAGCCTCGGCGAGGTTGCCACCGCGGCCGGGCCCCTGTCCATGAACGGGACTGTTAGATTCCAGGCCAGCCGCTCAGCGACGCGGCTTCGACGGGAGGCGGACCATGGCAGGCCACGGAGTGCGGGGCCGGAGCGGCGGGCGGCCGACCCTTGAGGAGGTCGCCGCGCGCGCCGGTGTGGGCCGCGGCACGGTCTCCCGGGTGATCAACGGTTCCCCGCGGGTCAGCGACGCGACGCGCGCCGCGGTCGAGGCGGCCGTGGCGGAACTCGGCTATGTCCCGAACACGGCGGCCCGTGCCCTCGCCGCCAACCGTACGGACGCGATCGCGCTGGTCGTCCCCGAGCCGGAGACCCGGTTCTTCGCGGAGCCGTACTTCTCGGACATGCTCCGGGGGGTCGGCGCGGAGCTCTCCGACACGGAGATGCAGCTCCTGCTGATCTTCGCGGGCAGCGACCGGGAGCGGGAGCGCCTCGCCCAGTACCTGGCGGCGCACCGCGTGGACGGGGTCCTGCTGGTCTCGGTGCACGCGGACGACCCGCTGCCGGACCTCCTCTCCCAGCTGGAGATCCCGGCGGTGATCAGCGGCCGGCGGTCTGCGGAGGAGACGCTGCCGTCCGTGGACTCCGACAACTACGGCGGAGGACGCCTCGCCGTCGAGCACCTGGTCGCCCGGGGGCGCCGCCGGATCGTGCACCTCGCGGGCCGCCTCGACGTCTTCGGCGCCCAGCGCCGTGTGGACGGCTACCGCGAGGGTCTGCGCGCCGCGGGCCGTCCGGTCGACGACGCCCTCATCGTCGCCGGTGACTTCACGGAGGAGGGCGGGCGCCGGGCGATGACCGAACTGCTGGAACGCTGCCCCGATCTGGACGCCGTCTTCGCGGGCTCGGACGTGATGGCGGCCGGCGCCCGCCAGGTCCTGCGCGAGGCGGGCCGCCGTACACCGGACGACGTCGCCCTGGTCGGCTACGACGACTCGGCCATCGCCCGGCACATGGACCCGCCGCTGACCAGCGTGCGCCAGCCGATAGTGGAGATGGGCCGGGCGATGATCGACCTGCTGCTCGGGGAGATCGCGGACCGGCGCCCGGCGGTGTCGCGGGACCTGGAGAAGCGTCAGGTCGTGCTGCCCACCGAGCTGGTGGCGCGCGCGTCGTCCTGACGGCGTCCGGCGTCGACTCGCCACCCGTCGCCGACCGGACGCCGGCACGGCTCCGTCGGGACCACTGCCGCCGTCGCGCTCCGTCCCGCCGGAGCGTGGACCGCTCCGTACCGCTGACGGCCGAGTCGCCCCGCCGCTGTCGACGCCGTTGCCGCACCGGAGCAGTTCCGTAGGGCAGTCTGGCGGGTATGGTCCTCCATCCCCTGCTGGGAGTCGATGAAGTGTCCGCCGTGGAGCCCTATCTGGGCCGGGTGGGCGAGGTGTTCCGGGCGTTCCGCGAGCAGGACTCGGGGTGCGTGTCGTACGGGGTGAGACTGCTCGACGGCGGTCGGTGGTTCCTCAAGGAGGCGGTCACCGATCGTGGCCGGCGCTCGCTGGAGCGCGGCTGGGCCTTCCACCGGTCGGTGAAGCACCGGGCGATCGTCCCGCAGGTGCACCGCATCGCCGTACGGGACGGCGGCTGGGCGGTGGTGATGCCCTGGCGGGAGGGAGAGGCGCTGTATCCGGCCGAGGCGGGCGGCGACCGGGACCGTACGGAACAGGCCGGTGCGATGGCACGCTTCCGCGCGCTGCCGGCCGACGCGGTCCTGCGCGCCTTCGACCGGGTCCTCGACGCCCACCTCGCGGTGGAGGCGGCCGGCCAGGTCGCCGTCGACTTCTACGACGGGGCGCTGCTGTACGACTTCGACCGTGACGTCGCCCATCTGATCGACCTCGACGAGTACCGGCCGGGTCCGTTCGTCGTCGAGGACGAACGCCTGCCGGGCTCCCGGCGGTTCATGGCCCCCGAGGAGTGGGTGCGCGGGGCCGTGATCGACACCCGGACGACCGTGTTCACGCTGGGCCGCGCCGCGCGGCTCCTGCTGGACGAGGGCGCGGAGGAGGCCGCCTGGCGGGGCAGCGCGGCCCAGCAGGCGGTCATCGTCCGTGCCACCCGGACCGATCCGGGGGAGCGCTTCGAGAACGTGCACCGTTTCGCCGAGGCGTGGCGGGCGGCCGGCACCTCGCCGGACGCCTGATCCGGGCGTCCGGGCGTCCGGGCGGGATGTCCGAGCCGGGCGTCCGGGTGTCAGATGCGGTGGTCCGGCGCGGGGTGCCCGGGCCGGTGGTCCGGCGCCGGGCGCGCGGTGGGGACGTCCTGAGGCCCTACCGCGCGCTGCCACCGGACCTCGCCCTCGTGGAGGATGCCGGTGGGGGACAGGCCGGCCGCCGCGGCGACGGCCGCGGACGCCCGGTGGTCCGGGTGGACATGAGCGACGACCGTACGGACACCGGGTTCCTCGCCGAGCCGGCGGACCAGCTCCCGCGCGGCCTCCCGGGCGAACCCGCGCCCCTGTCGGCGGGTGCCGACCACCCAGGCGACCTCGGCGGTCGGCACGGTGACCGTCGCCTGGACGGTCCCCACCAGGAGGCCCCCGCCGTCGTCCGCCGCGGCCCCGCGCAGCCGCAGCACCCAGTTGCACCAGAGGACGGCGGGATCGGGGGAGCCCGCGACCAGACGTGCGTAGCGTGACCGCAGGGACTCGGGGGTGGCGGGCACACCCCCGGTGAAGGTGTACAGCTCCGGGTCGGCCAGTACGGCGGCCATCTCCTCGGCGTGTTCGACGCGCAGGGGGATCAGGTCGAGGCGGGGGGTGCGGAGGATCTCGGTGTGGAGGGGCACGTGGTGAGCCTAGGGACTGTCCCTGACTCCGCCGCGGGCGCACGAGGACCACGGGGCCCCGCCGTGTTGCCGGACCGGACGCGCCGGGCCGGTGCATGATCGAGGCCCGGTCCGCTCGTGCGGACCGGGCCTCGGTCTGTCAGGGTGAGTGACGGGACTTGAACCCGCGACATCCTGGACCACAACCAGGTGCTCTACCAGCTGAGCTACACCCACCACGACCGGTCTTGGTTTCCCTGACCGGCCGAGAAAAAGTGTACAGGGTCCGGAGGGGTGCTCGCGCCCGACTTTGTCCGGGGTCCTCGCAGACCCCGGCCACGTGTCATTCGACGGGCAGTACGTGCTTCGCCGCGATGGTGCGGGCGGTGTCCGAGTCGGGGCCGGGCTGCGGGACGAAGATCGCCTCGCGGTAGTAGCGGAGTTCGGCGATGGATTCGCGGATGTCGGCGAGGGCGCGGTGGTTGCCGTTCTTCTCCGGGCTGTTGAAGTACGCCCGGGGGTACCAGCGGCGGGCCAGCTCCTTGACGGAGGAGACGTCCACGATGCGGTAGTGGAGATAGCCCTCCAGCGTGGGCATGTCGCGGAGCAGGAAACCCCGGTCCGTGCCCACCGAGTTCCCGCACAGCGGGGCCTTGCCCGGCTCCTTGACGTGCTCACGCACGTAGGCCAGGACCTGTTCCTCGGCGTCGGCCAGGGTCGTGCCCGCGGCGAGTTCGGAGAGGAGGCCGGAGGCCGTGTGCATCTGGCGCACCACGTCCGGCATCGTCTCCAGGGCCGCGTCCGGCGGGCGGACCACGATGTCCACCCCTTCGCCGAGCACGTTCAGCTCCGAGTCGGTGACCAGCGCGGCCACCTCGATGAGTGCGTCCTCCGACAGCGAGAGCCCGGTCATCTCGCAGTCGATCCACACCATGCGATCGTTCATGGCCCCAACCCTACGGCGCGCTCCGGCGCACGGGCAGGTCCGGGACGGCGGCGGCCGGGAGCGAGGCGCGGCCCGCGGGTGCGGCCGGTGCCGGGCCCCCGGACACCGGCCGCCCGCATACGGCGACGGCCCGGGACCCGAAGGCCCCGGGCCGTGCGCGGCCGGGCGGGGTGACGACGTCACGGCACCGCGGCGCCCGAACGCCGGAGCGCTAGGGCGCGCTGCGCTGCCCGGGCAGGCTCGGCCGGCCCGCCGTGTACAGATCGGCGCCCGGCTTGCCCGGATCCGCCGCGGTCGACAGCGACGAGGCCCCGCTCAGGGCGCCGGCCGCCGCCGTACGACGGGTCTGCGCCGGGACCGGGCTCTCCTGGCTCAGGACCGGCGGCTGCCCGGCCGAGCCCAGCGGACCGTCCGGTTCCGACGGCCGCTCGGACTGCGGCCGACGTGCCCGGTACGCCGCCCGGTAGGCGGCCGGGGACGAGCCGAGCTGGCGCCGGAAGTGCCCGCGCAGGGCGACGGGTGAGCGGAAGCCACAGCGTCCGGCGACCTCGTCGACCGAGTAGTCGGACGTCTCCAGCAGTCGCTGCGCCTGCAGCACACGCTGGGTGATCAGCCACTGCAGCGGCGCGCTGCCCGTCAGCGAGCGGAAGCGGCGGTCGAACGTGCGGCGGCTCATGTACGCGCGGGCCGCCAGCGTCTCGACGTCGAACTGCTCGTGCAGGTGTTCCAGCGCCCAGGCGACGACCTCCGCGAGGGGGTCGGCGCCGATCTCCTCCGGTAAAGACCGGTCGAGGTAGCGCTCCTGTCCGCCGCTCCGGCGCGGTGGGACCACCAGACGACGGGCCAGCGCGCCGGCCGCCTCGTTGCCGTGGTCCGTCCGCACGATGTGCAGACAGAGATCGATTCCGGCCGCGGTGCCCGCCGATGTCAGTACGTCACCGTCGTCGACGAACAGCTCGCGCGGATCGACGTGCACGGACGGATAGCGCTTGGCGAGCGTCGGCGCGTACATCCAGTGGGTCGTCGCCGGACGGCCGTCCAGCAGTCCGGCGGCGGCCAGTACGAAAGCACCGGTGCACAGTCCGACTATGCGGGCCCCCTCCTCGTGCGCCCGGCGCAGCGCGTCGAGCGCTTCCTCCGGCGGCGGCGAGGTGATCGAGCGCCAGGCGGGCACCACGACGGTGCCCGCGCGCGAGATCGCCTCCAGGCCATGCGGCGCGGTGAGTTCCAGGCCCCCTGTGGTCCGCAGCGGGCCGTCCTCGCCGGCGCACACCAGAAGTCGGTAGCGCGGCACGCCGGCGTCCTGGCGGTCAATCCCGAACACCGACAGCGGTATGGAACTCTCGAAGATGGGGCCGCCGCTGAACAGCAGCACCGCGACGATCTCCTTGCGGCGTCGCCCGGAGAGTTTCCGGGCCGCGGCTTCCGGCGCGGCAGTGGAGTCGTGGCTCATACTGCTAAGCCCCCCTCGGTGGTCGCGGCTCCTCGGTTGTGTCGCTCCTGCACGTTTCCCCTCGGTCCTGCACGAGTCCCCCGCCGTAAGACAGTCAAGATCGAATCTACTGTGTCCCGTCACGCCAAGGTGACCACTTCGGCACTCGGCAGAATGTCGACATGGCAACTTGGCGTGAAGCATTCGATCACGAAGCGTTGCACTCACGGGCCGTGCAGGGAAGTGCGCCTCGTGTCAGTGGCCAATCCCCATAGGGTGCATGAGCCCCCCGGGGGCCTTAAAGCGCAGGTCGAACGCGGGTTGAGGGGTCCTTACCGCAAGGGATGCCCGGGAGGCCGAAGTTGGCTGAAAAGAAGCGGGGGCGTGCGCGGAAACCGGTCAGTCGACCGGCTTCTTTCCCGCACCGCGGCGTCCGCCCCTGTGCGCCCCCGAGCCACTCCTGCCCGGCAAGCCGCTCATGATGTGCGTGTCGGCCACATCCTGCCTTCCGGGAGCCGGCACCGACGCGACCCCGGGGGCGGCGCCGGGCCCGGGAACCCGGGTGACGCGATCTCCTCCCCGGCGGTCTCCCCCCTCGTGACCCCCTCCGTCCGGGGCCTGCGGACCGGCGGCGAGATCCCGGGCGGCGGGGTCCCGCGCGTCCCGGTCCTGCCCGTCGCGGCCCCGTCCGTCCTGGCGCCGACGGGGCCGCATCCGGGGCCCGTGTTCCCGGGGGCCGCGTCCCCGCGGTCCGCTTCTGCCGTGCCGCGCGCGGTGCCCGGGCCGCTCCTCGGCGCGCATCCGGGCGGCCCCCTTCTCGGACTGGCGCAGCAGTACCAGGCACGCCGCGGTGACGGCCGCCAGTCCCAGTGCCGTGCCGGCCGCCCCGGCGAGCGAGGTGCCGAACCAGACGAGGACGACCGGGACGAGGACACAGCTGAAGGCCGCCCAGCGGGCCACCTCGCTCGCCGTGTCCGGGGCGGGGGGCCCTTCGGGGCGCGTGCCGGAGGAGGGGCGGGACGCGGTCTCTGGTCCGGGCACGGTCTGCTCCCTGGTTCCCTGGTACTCCATTGCTCTCCATGGCGGTGGCTCACCTGTTCAACGCGTGTTCGACCGGCCGGTCACTGCCCGGCCGCCGGTGTCCGCTCCCGCGGTGGTGCATCCCCGGTGAACCCTGTGCAAACAGCCTGTACGGGGCAGCGACCATTGCGCTGAGGGCGCCTCTCATGCATGCTCCGGAGAACGCCGCACAGCGTGCGCGGTATCTGGGCAGAGGAGGAGTGCCGCCGTACCCTTGGGGGTATGGGGTTGGGAAGATGATTCCCGGACACAGCTCTGCCGATCGTTGTCGTCCCCACCACGAGGATCCAAACGCCGAGATACCCATGGCCGGTCACGAATTCTTCGATCCCGCGGACCGCAAGCGCCCGCTCGCCGATCCCACGGCGGCCGAGCCCCTGGCGGCGGAAGAACCCCGCCAGTCCTGCGATCCAGCCTTCAAGCACGGCGTCGTCGTCGGTTTCGACGGTTCGACGTCCAGTGAACGTGCCCTCGCGTACGCGATCGGGATGGCCCATCGCTCCGGCTCGGGCCTGATCATCGTGCATGTCGCGAACCGGCTGCCCACCACGGTGTGGGCGGGCTGTGAACCACCGGTCTTCGTCGACGTGCCCGACCATCGCACCGAGGTGCTCGGACTCGAGCTCGCCTGCGCCGAGTACCTGGCCGAGGTGCCCTGGATCCTGGTCGAGCGCGGCGGGGACATCTGCCACGAACTCGAAGAGGTGGGGCGCGAGTACGAGGCGGACGCGATCGTCGTCGGCTCCACGCACGGCATCGTCGGCCGCATCTTCGGCTCGGTGGCGGGGCGGTTGGCCAAGCGCGCCCAGCGTCCGGTGATCGTCATTCCCTGACCGGCCGTCAACATGCCGCCCGCCTGGGCGGGGTGACGGCTCCGTCTCCCCGGTGAATCGTCAACTCCCGCCCGTCCGCGCCCGGAAAAGGGTGAATCCGTGTCGGTGGCGAGGTGGATTGTGCCTTTGTGAAGGGTACATACCGGTCACCGGCCCCATCCCTCGGCCGGTCTCTCGCAGCACGACTGCACCCGCATGAAGGGAGCCCGCCGTGGACAATGACGTCCCCTCGGGAAGCACCACCTCGACTCTCGGCCAACTCGCCCTCGGACTGACCCTGTTGCTGTTCGGCCTCGGGAACACCCGGGTGATCGACGGAGTGACGCAGGCCGACTCCGTCCCCCTCGCCACCTACGTCGGCGGGATCGCGCTCTTCGTCGCGGGCCTGGTTGCCTTCCGTGACCGCGACGCCTTCACCGGTACGGCGTTCACGGCGCTCGGCGCGTTCTGGTTCACCTGGAGCGTCACCGCCGACGGGCGGATGTCGGCCAACGCCACCGGCCTCTTCCTGCTCCTGTTCGCACTCGTCGCGCTCAGCCTGACGGCCGGCGCGAGCGGCGCCCCGCTGCTCGCCCGGGGGACGTACGCGCTGCTGTTCGTGGCGCTTCTCCTGCTGGCGGTCAGCCAGTTCGGGGACAGCGCCGCGCTCGCCAGGGCGGGCGGCTGGTTCGCCGCGGCCGGCGGTCTGCTGGCCTGGTACGCGGCCACCGCGGCGCTCGCCCACTGGCCCACCGCGCTTCCCGGACGCGCCGCCGGCCGGGGGGTGACGGCCACCGGCTGAGCCCGGCGCGGGCCGGGGTGACAGGCGGCTCCGGCCCCGGAAGGAACGGCCCCCTGTGCGAAGGTGGCACGCACAGGGGGCCGTTCATGTCCAGGCGGCCGTGACCGGGCGGACTACTCGACCGTCACCGACTTCGCGAGGTTCCGCGGCTTGTCGATGTCCCGGCCCAGCGCCAGCGCCGTGTGGTAGGCGAGGAGCTGCAGCGGGATGCCCAGCAGGATCGGGTCCAGCTCGTCCTCGTTCTTCGGGACGACGATCGTCTGGTCGGCCTTCTCCTGCTCCTGGTGCGCGACCGCGAGGATCTTGCCGCTGCGGGCCTTGATCTCCTCCAGGGCGGCGCGGTTCTTCTCCAGCAGGTCGTCGTCGGGGACGATCGCTACCGTCGGCAGCGCGGGCTCGATGAGCGCCAGCGGGCCGTGCTTGAGCTCGGAGGCGGGGTAGGCCTCGGCGTGGATGTACGAGACCTCCTTGAGCTTCAGCGAGGCCTCGCGGGCCACCGGGTAGCCGCGGACCCGGCCGATGAAGAGCATCGAGCGCGCCTCGGCGTACTGCTCCGCCAGCTTCTTGATCTCGTCCTCCTGCTTCAGGATCTCGGAGATCTGCCCGGGCAGGCGGCGCAGGCCCTCGATGATCCGCTTGCCGTCCCGGACCGACAGGTCCCGGGTCCGGCCGAGGTGCAGGGCGAGCAGCGCGAAGGCGACGGTGGTGTTGGTGAAGCACTTCGTCGACACGACGCAGACCTCGGGGCCCGCGTGGACGTACATCCCGCCGTCCGCCTCGCGCGCGATCGCCGAGCCCACGACGTTGACGACGCCCAGGACCCGCGCGCCCTTGCGCTTCAGCTCCTGGACGGCGGCCAGTACGTCGTACGTCTCACCGGACTGGGAGACCGCGACGTACAGCGTGTCGGGGTCGACCACGGCGTTGCGGTAGCGGAACTCGGAGGCCGGCTCGGCGTCCGCGGGGATACGGGCCAGCTCCTCGATCATCTGCGCGCCGATCATGCCCGCGTGGTACGAGGTGCCGCAGCCGAGGATCTTCACACGGCGGATCTGACGCGCCTCGCGGGCGTCCAGGTTCAGACCGCCGAGGTGCACGGTGGAGAAGCGGTCGTCGATACGGCCGCGCAGCACGCGGTCCACGGCGTCGGCCTGCTCGTGGATCTCCTTGTGCATGTACGTGTCGTGGCCGCCCATGTCGTACGAGGCGGCCTCCCACTCCACGGTGGTCGGCTCGGCCGTGGTCCGGGTGCCCTCGGTGGTGTACGTGCGGAAGTCGTCGGCCTTGAGGGTGGCCATCTCGCCGTCGTCCAGCGTCACTATCTGCCGGGTGTGGGTGACCAGGGCGGCGATGTCCGAGGCGACGAACATCTCCTTCTCACCGATGCCGAGGACGACCGGGGAGCCGTTGCGGGCCACCACGATGCGGTCGGGGAAGTCGGCGTGCATCACGGCGATGCCGTAGGTGCCCTCGATCACGCGCAGCGCCTGGCGGACCTTCTCCTCCAGGGTCTCGGCCTGGGAGCGGGCGATGAGGTGGGTGAGGACCTCGGTGTCGGTCTCGGAGAGGAACTCGACGCCGTCGGCCTCGAGCTTCTTCCGCAGGTCGGAGGCGTTGTCGATGATGCCGTTGTGGACGATGGCGACCTTGTTGTCGGCCGACATGTGCGGGTGCGCGTTGACGTCGGAGGGCGCGCCGTGGGTGGCCCAGCGGGTGTGGGCGATGCCGGTGGTGCCCTTGAAGCGCGCGGGAACCTTGGCCTCCAGGTCGCGGACCCGGCCCTTGGCCTTGACCATCTTCAGGCCGGCCGCCTTCGGCGTGGTGACGACGATGCCCGCCGAGTCGTAGCCGCGGTACTCCAGCCGCTGCAGCCCTTCGAGCAGCAGCGGAGCCACGTCACGCCTGCCGATGTATCCGACGATTCCACACATATATACGTATTCCTCAGCCGTAGACAATGCGGCGCAGCTGCCTGAGCGTGAGCTCCGGCGGCGCGACCGCTCGGTACTTCAGGTCCGCCTCGATCCGTTCGAAGATCGCCGTGTTGACCCAGCCCTGGGCCTGGAGCTCGCGGTGGCGGCGGCGGACGTACTCCTCGGTCGGCTCGTCGAAGTAGGCGAGCACGTCCTGGATGACCCGCAGCGCCTCGCCCCGGTTCAGGGGCGTGGAGCGCGTCAGATGATCCGCAAGTTCGTCGTGCACCCGATGATCCTGGAGTACAAGGAGTCGATTCGCAAGAATCCTGCCCGATATCGGGCAAGCGACTGTTGAATCTCTTATGGGTCGCTGTTTGCGAACTGTCCATGCGCCGTCTTGCGCCGCGTCGATTGCCGGGAGCAACTTCTGAGCCCATGGACACTCCACGCATGGGCGTACCGGAGAAGCTCGCCGAGCGCATGAGCATGGCCGAGCAGCACGAGTATCTCCGCGCCAAGTTCTCGCGGCGCAACATGATCAGAGGCGGAGCCGTGACCCTCGGCGCCGTCGCCGGCGGTGCCTTCGTACCGGGCGCCGTCGCGCAGGCCGCGGTCCCGACGCGGGCCGCCGCGTCGTCCGCCGAGAAGGTCGACGGTGCCCTCGTCGCCCCCTTCGGCCGCCACCTCGCCTTCGGCAACGACCCGCGCACGGAGATCACGGTCTCCTGGCAGGTCCCGACCGCGGTGTCGAAGCCCTACATCCGCATCGGCGCCCACCCCTGGGACCTCTCCCGCAAGATCGAGGCCGAGGTCCGCACGCTGTACACCCCGGCCGGCGTCGGAGTGAGCGGCGACCACACGCAGTACTACCTGCACGCCAAGCTCACCCATCTGCGCCCCGGCCGGACGTACTACTACGGCGTCGGCCACGCGGGCTTCGACCCGGCCGCGCCCCACCTGCTGGGCACCCTCGGCACCTTCACCACCGCGCCCGACCGCGCCGAGCCGTTCACCTTCACGGCCTTCGGCGACGAGGGCGTCGGCTACCACGGCCTCGCCAACGACGCCCTGCTGCTCGGCCAGAACCCGGCCTTCCACCTGCACGCCGGCGACATCGCGTACGCGGACCCGGCCGGTGCGGGCAAGACGGAGGACGCCGGCTTCGACTCGCGCATCTGGGACCAGTTCCTCGCCCAGACCGAGACGGTCGCCAAGCAGGTGCCCTGGATGCCGGCCTACGGCAACCACGACATGGAGGCCTGGTACTCCCCCAACGGCTACGGCGGCGAGGAGGCCCGCTGGACGCTTCCGGACAACGGGCCCGACAAGAAGAACCTGCCCGGCGTCTACTCCTTCGTCTACGGCAACACGGCGGTCATCTCGCTGGACGCCAACGACATCTCGTTCGAGATCCCGGCCAACCTCGGCATCTCCGGCGGCACCCAGACCAAGTGGCTGGAGGGGCGGCTCAAGAAGTTCCGGGCGTCCAAGGACGTCGACTTCATCGTGATCTTCTTCCACCACTGCGCCTACTGCACCTCCACGGCGCACGCCTCGGAGGGGGGCGTGCGACAGGAGTGGGTGCCGCTGTTCGAGAAGTACACGGTCGACCTGGTGATCAACGGCCACAACCACCAGTACGAGCGCACGGACGTCATCAAGGGCGACAAGGTCACCAAGAAGCTGCCGATCGGCGGCACGGCGTACCCGGAGACCGACGGTGTCGTGTACGTGACGGCCGGCGCGGCCGGACGCAGCCTGTACGCGTTCAGCGCGGCGGAGTCGTACGAGGGCCACGAGAACGAGGTCGACTCGGTCGCCTCCTTCGTCAACCTGAAGGACGGCAAGCTGAACGAGACGGTCGCCTGGTCGCGCGTGCGCTACCTCAACTACTCGTTCCTGCGCGTGGACGTCACCCCCGCCTCCAAGGGCCGTCTGACCACGCTGAAGGTCCGCGGCATCGCCGAGACCGGCGCCGAGGTCGACCACTTCACGGTGGCCCGCCGGGCCAAGTAGGCCACACCCCCGTACGCCCGCGACCCCGGGCGTACCCGTCGCAGGCGGTCCTCGCCGGCGCTCACATGCGCCTGAGGACCGCCTGCTTGGCCAGCGTGAACTCGTCGTCCGTCAGGACCCCGGACCGGTGCAGGTCGCCCAGCTCGCGCAGACGCCGCAGCAGGGCGTCGTGGTCGGCCTCGGCGGCGGGGTGCGGCACCGACGGGACGTCCTTCGCCGGCGACGCCGCGGGAAGCGCCGCCGGATGGCCGAGCCGCGCCTGCACCGCCGCCGCGACCAGCGCCATCAGCGGATCCTTCTTGAAGCCCCACAGTTCCACCGAGTGCGGGTCGTACTTCGGCGGAGCCTTGGTCCCGGCGCCGCGCACGGTGAAGCGCAGACAGCCGTTCTCCAGGCCGACCGCGGGGTGCCACTCGACACCCGTGATGTCCCGGAGCGCCAGGCAGCGGGTTCCCGCCGCCGCCTTCGCCTCCTCGGTCTTCCAGTTCCACTCCAGACGCACCTGCTCCCCGTCGAAGCTCGCCGTGCCGTCGCCCGCGGAGGCGGAGAGCGGTACGGCGGGACCGGGGAGCAGATAGCCGTCGACGGGGCCGGCCGGCACCTGGTCCAGGAGCAGCGCGCTCCGGACCTCGTCCACGAGGTACTCGGCGACGCCGTAGCGCTCCGACTCGACCGCCAGCTGGTAGGGGTCGTTGGGCTCGGCGAGCCTGCCGCCGGTGGCCTGCAGCAACGGGTCGGCGCCGTCCCGCAGCCGAAGGCGCAACCGCCCGCTGCGCTTGCCCTGTTCCAGGGATATACCCGCCAACGCCCCTAGCGGGACGGTTAGTTCACCCAAGGCCTTGCGGAGCACACTCACGTTCCGGTCGCGGCCGGGGGTCAGCCGCAGCGCGTCGCCGTCGAAGATCCAGGTCCCGTCCTTCTGGATGATTTCCGCCATGGGGGTGATTGTTTCACCGGCTCTGCGGCAGAGTGGTCTATACCCATCGGAGCCCAGGGACGCACGGGGCTCATGTCAGCTCGTGGGATCTGAAGGGAGCGCATGTGAGACAGCACAGAACGCCCCGCCTTCTCGGAACGCTGCTGCTCGTGGCGGCCGCAGGCATCTCCATGGTCGGCGCGGCACCCTCCGCGTCCGGCCGGACGGCCGTCCCGCTGGGCCGGGTCGTCCCGGCGCCCGCCTCGGTCGACGCCGGCGGATCGCCGTACGGCATCACCCCGGACACCCGTATCCGGGTGGACGACTCGCGCGAGGTCCGGAAGGTCGGCGCGTACCTGGCCGGCGTCCTGCGGCCCTCCACCGGCTACCGGCTGCCGGTCACCGACCGCGGCACCGGCGGCATCCGGCTGCGGCTCGGCGACCGGGGCCTGGGTGACGAGGGATACCGCCTGGTCAGCGGCCGAAGCGGCATCACCATCAGCGCGGGCGGGCCCGCCGGTCTGTTCCACGGTGTGCAGACCCTGCGCCAGCTCCTCCCGGCCGCCGTCGAGAAGGACTCCGTGCAGCCGGGCCCCTGGCTCGTCGCGGGCGGCACCATCGTGGACACCCCGCGCTACGCCTACCGCGGCGCGATGCTGGACGTCTCCCGGCACTTCTTCACCGTCGCCCAGGTCGAGCGGTACATCGACGAACTGGCCCTGTACAAGATCAACAAGCTGCATCTGCACCTGAGCGACGACCAGGGCTGGCGCATCGCCCTCGACTCCTGGCCGCGGCTCGCCACCTACGGCGGCTCCACCCAGGTCGACGGCGGCCCCGGGGGCTACTACACCAAGGCCCAGTACCGGGAGATCGTCCGCTACGCCGCCGAACGCCACCTGGACGTCGTCCCGGAGATCGACATGCCGGGGCACACCAACGCGGCGCTCGCCTCGTACGCCCGGCTGAACTGCGACGGGACCGCGCCGCCGCTCTACACCGGCACCGAGGTCGGCTTCAGCTCACTGTGCGTGGGCAAGGCCGTGACCTACGACTTCGTGGACGACGTGATCCGCGAGCTGGCCGCGCTCACGCCCGGCCCGTACCTCCACATCGGCGGGGACGAGGCCCACTCCACCAGCCACGCCGACTACGTGACCTTCATGAACAAGGTGCAGCCGCTCGTCGCCAAGTACGGCAAGAAGGTGATCGGCTGGCACCAGCTGACCGGCGCCACCCCGGCGAAGGGCGCGCTCGCGCAGTACTGGGGGCTCGACGACACGAGCGCCGCCGAGAAGGAGCAGGTCGCGCGGGCCGCCCGGAACGGGACGGGACTGGTGCTGTCACCGGCCGACCGGGTCTACCTCGACATGAAGTACACCGAGGACACCCCGCTCGGGCAGGACTGGGCGGGCCTGGTCGAGGTGAAGCGCTCCTACGACTGGGACCCCGGCGCCTACCTGCCCGGCGTGCCCGCGTCGGCGGTCCGGGGCGTCGAGGCGCCGCTGTGGTCGGAGACCCTCGTCACCGGGGCCGACATCGACCACATGGCCTTCCCGCGGCTGCCCGGAGTGGCGGAACTCGGCTGGTCGCCCACCTCGACGCACGACTGGGACACCTACAAGGTGCGGCTCGCGGCCCAGGCACCGCGCTGGGACGCGCTGGGCATCGGCTACTACCGGTCGCCCCAGGTTCCCTGGCCCGGCGTCTGAATCCGGTCCGGGACGGAGGTGGGGCCCGGGGGGACCGTCCCCCGGGCCCCACCCGGTTCAGAGGCCCGCGATCGGGTTCCTCAGCGTGCCGACCAGCTGCAGGGCGGCGGACGGATCGGTCAGGTCGACCATCTGACGGTTGTCCCGCAGCTGCAGCCGGTTGAGGCAGGACAGCGCGAACTCGGGCGCGAACAGGTCGTACTGCGCGAACCGCTCGGCGAGTTCGGGCGTCGCGTCCTGGTAGGCGCGCACCGACTCGGCGACGGTCCGCCAGAAGACGTCCTCCTCCAGGACGCCGTCGGCCGCGAGGTTCGCCGCCAGGAAGCGGAAGAAGCAGTCGAAGACGTCGGTGAAGATCGACAGGAGCTTCTGGTCCTCGGGGACCTCCACACGGATGCGCTCGACCGCCGGCGGCAGTACCGCCTGCGGGTCCATGACGGCGATCTCCTCCGCGATGTCCTTGAAGACCGCGCGCTGCACGACACCGTCCTTGAGGACCAGGATGACGTTCTCGCCGTGCGGCATGTAGACGAGGTCGTAGGCGTAGAAGCTGTGCAGCAAGGGGGTGAGGTAGGCGCGCAGATAGCCGCGCAGCCACTCCACCGGGGTCAGCCCCGACCGCTCGACGAGCGCGCCCGCGAAGGAGGCGCCCTCGTGGTCGACATGGACCAGGGAGGCCATCGTCGCCAGGGTCTCGCCCTCCTGGAGGCAGGCCACGGGGCTCTCCCGCCAGAGGGCGGCGAGCATCTTGCGGTACGGGGAGTAGCGGTCGGTGGCGGCCTCGTACTCCAGGTGCCGGTAGCCGACCGCGGCCCGTTCGCGGATGATCGACAGGCCGGTGGACCTGAGCACCGGGTCGCTCTCGACGAGCTGGGCCAGCCAGTCGTTGATCGCCGGGGTCGCCTCCATGTACGCGGCCGAGAGCCCGCGCATGAACCCCATGTTGAGGACCGACAGCGCGGTCTTCACATAGTGCTTCCCAGGACGGGACGTGTTGAAGAACGTCCGGATCGACTGCTGGGCCAGATACTCGTCGTCCCCCTCGCCCAGGCAGACCAGGTGACGCCGGGCGACCTCGGCCGCGAAGGTCACCGAGAGCTTGTTCCACCACTGCCAGGGGTGGACGGGGATCAGGAGGTAGTCCTCCGGGTCGAGCCCCTGGCCGGTGAGGGTGGCGGCGAACCGTGTCAGCGCCGGCTCGCCGAGCTCCTCGCGCAGGAAGGTCTCGTACGAGATGCCCACCCCCGCGGTGAACGCGGCACGGGAGCGGTGGGCGGCCAGCCACACCAGCCGGACCGGACTCGCGGTCTCGGGCGCGTAGGAGAGGTACTCGTGGACGCCGAAGCCGAGCCGTCCGTTGTTGGCGACGAAGCAGGGGTGGCCCTCGGTCATGCCCGTCTCGATCGCCTGGAACCCCGCCCCGGCGAGCTCGGCGGAGGTGACCTGCGGTTTCGTGAGCTTGAAGCAGGTGCCCGAGAGGGTGGAGGAGATCTCCTCCAGGTAGACCGGCAGGACCTCGTCGCTCAGGCCGAGCGACTTCCTCAGCTCGATGAAGAAGTCCATTGCGGCGAGCGGGAGTTCGGTCCCGTCACGATGACGGGTGAGCGAGTCGGCGTCGATCTGCCAGTGGTCGAGACGGCGGACGGTCGCGGTGAACCCGTAACGGGTCAGGCCGTCGTCGCTGTGGACGGTGTAACGGCCCTCCCCGACGGGCTCGGGTGTGATCAGCCGCTCGTGCGCGAACTCGGCGAACGCCTTGCGCAGCAGCAGGCGGTTGGCGCGCTCCCAGCGTTCGGGGGAGAGGTGGGACACGGCGTCGGACAGGGTCATACGGCTGCTCCTACGGCTGCCTCGAACCGCTCCCGGGTGCAGAAGCTCAGCAGCGCGCGCTTCTCGGGCTTCTGGATCTCCCGCTCGGCCACGAAGCCGACGGCCTCGTTGAGCGCGTGCACGGCCGTGTTGCGCACGTCGGGCTCCACGACGACGCGCCGGGTCGCCGGGTCGGCGAACAGGTGCCTCATCACCGTGGTGATCACGGCCCGGGTGAAACCGTGCACGGGTGTGTCGGTCGGCGCGACCAGGAAGTGCATGCCGACGTCGCCGGGCTCGGGCTCGTAGAGGCCGACGAGTTCGACGTGGCGCGGGTCGTAGCTCTCCATCAGGAACACGGGCTCGCCGTCGTGCAGCCCGAGGTGGGCGTGGTGGTGCTCCGCGGCCGCGACGGCCATGTACTCGCGCTCCACGTCGTGCAGTTTCGCGCCCTGCATCATCCAGAACGCCGACTTGGGGTGCGTCACCCAGCCGTGCAGCAGCCCGGAGTCCTGGACGGGGTCGAGCGGGCGGACGGTGAGGACACCTATGCCGGTGCGGCTCATACGGCGAACTCCTGGAACGCGATCGACTTCTCGACCGGGTAGTACTCGGTGCCGAGCAGCTCACGGATGATGGACGCGTTGCGGTAGGCGCCCATGCCCAGGTCGGGGCTGGTGATGCTGTGGGTGTGCACGCCGGCGTTCTGCAGGAAGACACCCCGCCCTGTGGTGTCGACGGCGTAGTTGCGGGCCACGTCGAAGTTGCCGTGGCCGTCGTAGCGCAGCCGGTCGCGGACCGGCGCCAGGAAGGCGGGCTCGACGTACTTGTAGCCGGTCGCGAGGATCAGGCCCTCGGAGCTCAGCTCGTAGTCCTTGCCCTGCTCCTCCTGGCGCAGGCCGAGGGTGTAGCCGCCCTCGTCGTGCCGCACGCTGTTCAGGGACGAGTTGGTGAGCAGACGGGCGGGGACGGGACCGCCGAGGTTCTTCTGGTACAGCAGGTCGAAGATCGCGTCGATCAGCTCGCCGTCGATGCCCTTGAAGAGGCCCTTCTGCTCCGTCTGCAGGCGGTAGCGGGTCTGCTCGGGCAGTGCGTGGAAGTAGTCGATGTACTCCGGGGAGGTCATCTCCAGGGTGAGCTTGGTGTATTCGAGCGGGAAGAAACGGGGCGAGCGCGTGACCCAGTTCAGCCGGTAGCCGTGGACGTCGATCTCGCTGAGCAGGTCGTAGAAGATCTCGGCGGCGGACTGCCCGCTGCCGACCAGCGTGATCGACTCCTTGGTCTGCAGCTCCTTCTTGTGCGTCAGGTAGCGGGAGTTGTGGATGAAGTCGCCGCCGAGGTCAGCGCAGGCCTCGGGGAGGTACGGCGGCGTGCCGGTGCCCAGGACCAGGTGGCGGGCGCGGTAGGTGTCACCGGCCCCGGTCCGTACGGCGTAGACCCCGGCCGACTCCTCGTACGTGACCTCGGCGACCGTGGTGGAGAAGCGGACGCTGGAGAGTTTCGACGCGGCCCAGCGGCAGTAGTCGTCGTACTCGACCCGCAGCGGGTAGAAGTTCTCCCGGATGTAGAACGCGTACAGACGGCCCGATTCCTTCAGGTAGTTGAGGAAGGAGAACGGGGAGGTCGGGTCGGCGAGGGTCACCAGGTCGGACATGAAGGGGGTCTGCAGGTGCGCGCCCTCCAGGAACATCCCGGAGTGCCACTCGAAGTCCGGCTTGGACTCCAGGAAGACGCCGTCCAGTTCGGCGATCGGCTCGGTCAGGCAGGCGAGGCCGAGGTTGAAGGGGCCGAGACCGATCCCTACGAAGTCGTATGTCTTCTCGGTGCCTTCGACGGATTCAGGAAGCGCGGTCAAGGGAGTCTCCCAGGTACTGCTCGGCATGGCCGGCGATCAGATCGAGGACGGCGGCGATGTCGTCGGCCGTCGTCTCGGGGTTGAGCAGGGTGAACTTCAGGTAGTGGCGTCCGCCGACCTTGGTGCCCGCCACGACGGCGTCACCGGAGGCGAACAGTGCCTTGCGGGCGTACAGGTTGGCGCGGTCGATCTCGGCCGGGCCGGTCACGGCGGCCGGGACGAACCGGAAGACCAGGGTGGACAGCGAGGGCTCCACCACCACGTCGAAGCGCGGGTCGGCGGCCAGCAGCCGCCAGCCCTCCCGCGCCAGGTCGCAGACCTCGTCGAAGAGTTCACCGATGCCGTCGGCGCCCATCACCCGCAGCGTCATCCACAGCTTGAGCGCGTCGAAGCGGCGGGTGGTCTGCAGGGACTTGTCGACCTGGTTGGGGATGCGCTCCTCAACCGTGCGACGCGGGTTCAGGTACTCCGCGTGGTACGTGGCGTGGCGCAGCGTCGCGCCGTCGCGCACCAGCACGGCGGACGAACTCACCGGCTGGAAGAAGGACTTGTGGTAGTCGACGGTGACGGAGTCGGCCCGCTCGATGCCGTCGATGCGGTCCCGGTTCTTCAGGGAGGTGAGCAGTCCGCAGCCGTAGGCCGCGTCGACGTGCATCCAGGTCCCGTACCGGGCGCACAGTTCGGCGATCCCGGGCAGCGGGTCGATGGAGCCGAAGTCGGTGGTGCCCGCGGTCGCGACGACGGCCATCGGGACCAGGCCCTCGGCACGGCAGCGCTCCAGTTCGCGGGCGAGCGCGAGCGTCTGCAGGCGCTTGTCGTGGTCGACGGGGATCGTCACGACGGAGTCGGCGCCGAGGCCGAGGAGTTTCGCGGACTTCTTGACGCTGAAGTGGCCGGCTTCGGAGGCGAAGACACGCAGCCGGGCGAGGTCGTCGGTCTTGGCCTCCTCCCGGGCGAGCAGCAGGGCCTGCAGGTTGGACTGGCTGCCGCCGCTGGTGAACACGCCGTCCGCGGCGGGCCCGAGGCCGATGCGCCCGTTGGTCCAGTCGATGAGCCTGCGCTCGATGAGCGTGCCGCCGGCCGACTGGTCCCAGGTGTCCAGGGAGGAGTTGACGGCGGAGAGCACGGCCTCGCCGAGCACGGCCGGGATGACGACCGGGCAGTTGAGGTGGGCCAGATAGCGCGGGTGGTGGAAGTAGACGGCGTCCCGGAGGTAGACCTCCTCCAGTTCGTCCAGGACCGCGCTCGTGTCGTGCAGCGGGCGGTCCAGGTCGATCCGGTCGATGCGGGGTGCGAGGGCGTCGACGGAGACACCCGTGAACGGACGGTCGGTGGTGGCGAGTTTGGCCGCCACCCGCTCGATTCCTTCGGTCACGGAGCGGCGGTACCGCTCCGCGGTCGTGTCATTGAGCAGGTGCGAGCGCATGTGGGGGTCCTCCGTGCGGGGAAGAGGGAGCGTCCGGGCGGGGTGGCAGAGGGACGGCTCGGACGAGAGAAAGGGACGAGGTCGCGTGCTTCAACTTAGGTTAGCCTAACCTAAATCGATCACGCGACCTCGTCCCTCGGGTCCCCGTAGTGACGTACGCCTCTGTTTGACGCCCGGTCACCGGTGTGCGCCGCTACTCCTCCTCGCGCAGCTGTTCCTCCGTCAGTCCGCGCCGCCAGTAGCCCACGAAGGTGACCCGCCTGCGGTCGATCCCGCGCTCGCGCACGAGGTGACGGCGCATCTCCTTGACGCACCCGGACTCGCCCGCGATCCAGGCGTACGGCCGCTCGGCGGACGGCATCCGGGCGGCCCGTACCGCGTCGACGGCCAGGGGGGAGCCGCTGTCGCGCACGAGCCAGGTGATCTCCGCGTCGGCGGCGAAGGACAGGTCCTGGACGTCCTCGCCGTGCTGGACCTCCAGCCAGGCCCGGACCCGGGTGCCGGCCGGCAGCGACTCCAGCACGGCGGACGCGGCCGGCAGCGCGGTCTCGTCCGCCCACAGCACGATCAGGTCGGCGTCGGCCGGCGGCCGGAAGCGGATCGCCCGGTTGTCCGCGACGGCCGGGCCGAGCAGGACGACGCGGTCACCCGCCGCCGCCCGGGAGGCCCACCGGGACGCCGGACCGGCCGGGACCTCGGCGCCGGGCTCGACCCCGTGCAGCACGAAGTCGATGTCGATCCCGGTGGTACGGCCCCGCGCGTCGCGGCGCAGCGCCCGCAGCGTGTACGAGCGCATCACCGCCCGCACGTCCTCGGGGAGTTCGCGCCAGCCCTCCCACCACCCGTCGCCCCTTTCGAAGGGGACGGCCGGCTCGGCCTGGCCGGGGTGCGGAAGGAAGAGCGAGAGGCTCTGGTCCATGCCGTCGGAGGCGAACGCCTCCAGGTCGGGGCCCGCGAAGGAGACCCGGACCAGCGACGGGCCGAGCCGCTCCGTCCGTACGACCTGGAGGGAGAAGAAACGGAACGGGGCGGCCACGGCCGTCGTCATCGGTGCTCCTGAGAAGGGGTCAGGGTCTCGTGGCGGGGTGTCAGGCGACCTTCCTGGCCTTCTCGATGGCCTCGGCGAGACGCTCGATGATCGGGGTGCACTTGTCGTACGACAGGATCGCCTCGGGCGTCCGGGCGATGACCTGGCCGGCCTTGACGGCGGGCAGCTTCTTCCAGGTGGCCTCGGTGATGTCGGCCGGCTGGATGGTCGCGGTGCGGTCGTCCATGATGATGATGTCGGCCGGGTACTTGTCGACGTTCTCCCAGCTCAGGTTCTCGAACCAGCCACCGCTGGCCTTCAGGGCCTTGGCGGAGGGCTCGACGATGTTCACGCCGAGCGCCTTGAAGTACTCCAGGTCGATGGAGAGGTTGGAGCCGGAGACGTAGAAGATGTCCTGGCTCGCGGAGCCGGCCAGGACCTTGATCTCCGGGCGGGCCTTGGCGGCCTTGCGCAGCCGCTCGGCGGCCGCCTCGAACTTCTTCTTCGCCGCCACTGTCGTGGCGGACTTCATGTCCGCGCCGAGCGACTCGGCCAGCGCGTACATGCGCTCCAGGGACTGCGGCATCTGGCGGTCGTAGACGGAGACGCCGACGCTCGGAGCGAGCTTGAGGATCTTGTCCTTGGACTCCTCGGGGACGTACCAGAGGGTGCCCGCGGCGTCGAACATCGTGGAGATCAGCACGTCCGGCGCGAGGGCCGCGTACTTCTCGATGTTGAACTGCCCCCACTCGTTGCCCAGCACGGTCAGCTTGCTGACGTCCATGTCGCCTGCCTGGACATCGGCCTTGCCGTCCTTGGTCGTGGTCGGGCCGAAGACGCCCTTGACCTCGATGCCGTAGTCGTGGAGCGCGGCGGCGACACCCGTGAAGGCCACGATGTTCGCCGGCGCCTTGTCGAGTTTGACGGTGGTGCCGCGGTCGTCCTTGAACGTCCAGGGGCCGGACTTGGACCGGGCGTCGGCGGCCGTCGTCGAGTCCGAGCCACCGCTTTTCGCGTCGTCGTCGCCACAGGCGGCGAGGACGGCACCGAGGCCGAGGGCGCCGCCGGCGGCGAGGATGCCGCGGCGGGAGAGGTGGGTGGCACGGGCGTTGGGCATGAGAGTGGCTGCTTTCGGCACGGGGCGGAGCGCCCGCGGGACAAGTTCGAAGGTAGGTTAGCCTAACCTCAGTGCTTGTCCAGGGCCGGGGTGCCCCCGCACGGGCGCCCACCCGCTTCCGTGGGCCCCTGGCGCCGGTGGTCCCGCGCACGCCGGTGGCCCGGCGAGCCCCGCGGTGCCGTCCGCGCGGGGCCGGTCCGTGCCGGTCGGGGCGGAGGCCGGTGCCGGGCGGAGGCCGATGCCGGCCCCCGCCGTCCGGTGGGTGCGCCGGCTCAGCCGGTGAGCCCCAACTCCCGCGCGATCAGCATCCGCTGCACCTCGCTCGTGCCCTCGCCGATCTCCAGGATCTTGGAGTCGCGCCACATCCGGGCCACCGGGTACTCGTTCATGAAGCCGTAGCCGCCGTGGATCTGGGTGGCGTCCCGGGCGTTGTCGACGGCGACGGTGGAGGAGTAGAGCTTGGCGATCGCCGCCTCCTTCTTGAAGGGCTCGCCCGCGACCAGCCGGGAGGCGGCGTCGCGCCAGCCGACACGGGCCATGTGGGCCTTCGTCTCCATGTCCGCGATCTTGAACTGGATGGCCTGGTAGGCGCCGATGTTCCGGCCGAACGCGTGCCGCTCCTTGGCGTACTTCACGGACTCGTCCACGCAGCCCTGGGCCAGTCCCGTCGCCAGCGCCGAGATGGCGACGCGGCCCTCGTCCAGGATGCGCAGGAACTGCGCGTACCCGCGGCCCTCCTCGCCCAGCAGGTTCGCGGCCGGGACACGGACGTCGGCGAAGGACAGCTCACGGGTGTCCGAGGCGTTCCAGCCGACCTTCGAGTAGGGCGCGGCGACCGTGAAGCCGGGGGTGCCGGAAGGGACGATGATCGCGGAGATCAGCGGCTTGCCGTCGGGCTTGCGGCCGGTGACCGCCGTGACCGTCACCAGGCCCGTGATGTCCGTGCCCGAGTTGGTGATGAAGCACTTGCTGCCGTTGATCACCCACTCGTCGGTCTCCGGGTCGAGCCGGGCCGTCGTCCGGGTCGCGCCGGCGTCCGAGCCGCCGTCCGGCTCGGTCAGTCCGAAGGCGCCGAGGATCTCGCCGGAGCAGAGGCGGGGGAGCCACTCGGCCTTCTGCGCGTCGGTGCCGAAGAGGTGGAGGGGCATCGCGCCGAGCGAGACGCCGGCCTCCAGGGTGATGGCCACCGAGGAGTCCACGCGCGCGAGTTCCTCCAGGGCGATGCCGAGGGCGAGGTAGTCGCCGCCCATGCCGCCGTACTCCTCGGGGAAGGGCAGGCCGAACAGGCCCATGCGGCCCATCTCCCGCACGATCTCGTACGGGAACTCGTGCCGCTCGTAGAAGTCACCGATCTTCGGCGCGACGACGTCGTGGGCGAACTCCTCGACGGTCCGGCGCAGTTCCTCGAGTTCGGGGGAGAGGCGGTGGTCCAGGGACATGGGATTCACTCCTGGTGGGAGAGGGCTTTGACGGTGCGGGACGGGCTGGGTCGGCCCAGTTGTCCGGCCATCCACACGCTGGTGGCGGTGAGGCGGCCGAGGTCGACCCCGGTGTCGACACCGAGGCCCTGGAGCATCCACACGAGGTCCTCGGTGGCGAGGTTGCCGGTCGCGGACTTCGCGTACGGGCAGCCGCCGAGACCGCCCGCGGACGCGTCGACGGTCGTCACCCCGTGCTGCAGGCTCGCCAGGGTGTTGGCGAGGGCCTGGCCGTAGGTGTCGTGGAAGTGCACGCCGAGCACGTTGGTCGGCACGCCCTCCTCGTTGAGCTCGGCCAGCAGGTTCTGGACGTGGCCCGGGGTCGCCACGCCGATCGTGTCGCCGAGGCTCAGCTCGTCGCAGCCCATGTCCAGCAGGGCCCTGCACACGCGGACGACCTGGTGGACGGGGACGGCGCCCTCCCACGGGTCGCCGAAGCACATCGAGACATAGCCGCGGACGCGGGCCCGGTCCGCCCTGGCCCGGGACACCACCGGCTCGAACATGGCCAGCGACTCGTCCACGGTCCGGTTGAGGTTGGCCTTGGCGAAGGACTCGGTGGCACTGGCGAAGACGGCGACATCGCGGGCGCCGAGGGCGAGGGCCCGGTCCAGGCCGCGTTCGTTCGGGACGAGGACCGGCAGCCGCACCCCCGGTCCGCCGTCGGTGCCGCCGAGATCGCTCACCAGGGGGAACAGGGCCTCGGAGTCCGCCAGTTGGGGCACCCACTTGGGGTGGACGAAGCTGGTGGCCTCGATGGTGGTCAGTCCCGCGTCGGCGAGGCGCCGGATGAACTCGGCCTTGACCTCGGTCGGCACGGTCGTCTTCTCGTTCTGCAGTCCGTCGCGCGCGCCGACCTCGTGGATCCGTACCCGCGCGGGCAGGTCCGGGGCCGGTACGACCATCGGGAGGCCGAGTTCCGGAGTGCTCATGTCGTCTCCTCGAACGGGATGATCACGGCCAGGATCTGGTCCATGGCGACCGTCGTGCCCGGGGTGACGTCCAGTTCGCCGACGGTCCCCGCGTGCGGGGCGGAGATGACGTGCTCCATCTTCATCGCCTCGACCACCAGCAGGCTCTGCCCCGCGGTCACCTCGTCCCCGACCGCGACCTTGACGACGGTCACCGTGCCGGGCATGGGCGCGGTCAGGGAGTCGGCGCCCGCGTGCGCCGCGCCGGTGAGGGACGCGGCCACCGGGTCGTGGTCGCGGACCTGCCAGGCGTCGCCGTCGCGCCCGAGCCAGTCGCCGGCCCGGTCGAAGGTGTGGCGTACCCCGTCGAGGGTCACGGAGACCCGGTCGGGGGTGACCGTGTGGGCGCCGCGCGGGACGTGCTCCACGGGGTCCTGCACCCGCAGGTGGAAGCCCACGGGGGCGGGAGTGCCGCCCAGCCGCCAGCCGCTCGGCACCGAGAAGGGGTCGCTCCAGCCCGCGCCCCGGGGCTTCAGCGCGTCGAGCCGCACGGCCGCCGCCGCCTCGTAGACCTCCTCCGGCACACCGGCGGGGACCAGCCCGTCGGCCTCCCGCTCCACCAGACCGGTGTCCAGCTCGCCCGCCACCACCGCCGGATGGGCCAGCAGCCGGCGCAGGAACCCCGCGTTGGTCTGGACGCCGAGCGTGACCGTCTCCGCGAGGGCGGCGCGCAGCTTGCGCAGCGCGGTGGCGCGGTCCGGGCCGTACGCGACGACCTTGGACAGCATCGGGTCGTAGAGGCTGCCCACCTCCGTGCCCTCGCTCAGCCCGGAGTCGGTGCGGACCCCGTCGCCCTGCGGCTCGCGCAGGCGGAGCACGGTGCCGCCGGACGGCAGGAAGCCGCGGGAGGGGTCCTCCGCGCAGACGCGCGCCTCGACCGCGTGCCCGGTGAGGGTGATGTCCTCCTGCGCGTACGGCAGCCGTTCGCCCGCGGCGACCCGGAGCTGCCACTCCACCAGGTCGAGCCCCGTGACCAGTTCGGTGACCGGGTGCTCCACCTGGAGGCGGGTGTTCATCTCCATGAAGTAGTACGAGGACGGGTCGGAACCGGGGACGATGAATTCGACGGTGCCCGCGCCCTCGTACCCGCAGGAGCGGGCCGCCTGGACCGCGGCCTCGCCCATGGCGGCCCGGGTCCCGGCGTCGAGGAACACGCTGGGCGCCTCCTCGATGATCTTCTGGTGGCGGCGCTGCAGGGAGCACTCGCGCTCGCCCAGGTGCACCACGTTCCCGTGACCGTCGGCCAGGACCTGGATCTCGATGTGGCGGGGGCGGTCCACCCAGCGCTCGACGAGGAGGGTGTCGTCGCCGAAGGAGGCGCGGGCCTCGCGCCGGGCCGCGGCGATCTCGTCGGCCAGGGCGGCGGCGTCCCGCACCAGCCGCATGCCCTTGCCGCCGCCGCCCGCGCTCGGCTTGAGGAGGACCGGCGTGCCGATCTCCCGTGCCGCCTCGGCCAGCTGGGCGTCGGTCAGGCCGCTGCCGGACGAGCCCGGGACGACCGGGACGCCCGCCGCGCGGACCGTCTCCTTGGCGCGGATCTTGTCGCCCATGAGCGCGATCGCGTCGGCGGGCGGGCCGATGAAGACGAGGCCGGCCCCGGCGCAGGCGCGCGCGAACGAGGCGTTCTCCGCGAGGAAGCCGTACCCCGGGTGCACGGCCTGGGCGCCGGTGCGCGCCGCGGCCTCCAGCAGGGCGGGCACCGACAGATAGCTCTCGGCGGCCGGCGCCGGGCCGATCCGCACCGCGGTGTCCGCCTCGCGCACGTGCCGGGCGTCGGCGTCCGCGTCGGAGAAGACGGCGACCGAGCGGACGCCCAGGGACCGCAGGGTGCGGATGACCCGGACGGCGATCTCGCCGCGGTTGGCCACAAGAACGGTGTCGAACATGGTCAGAGGTCCCTCACATCCGGAAGACGCCGAACTGGGGGTCCCCCAGGGGCGCGTTGGCGCACGCGGTCAGGGCGAGACCCAGCACCTGCCGGGTCTCCAGCGGGTCGATCACACCGTCGTCCCAGAGGCGGGCCGTCGCGTAGTAGGCACTGCCCTGGTCCTCGTACTGGGCGCGGATCGGGGCCTTGAAGGCGTCCTCCTCCTCGGCGGGCCAGGACTCGCCGCGCGCCTCCAGCTGGTCGCGCTTGACGGTCGCGAGGACGGACGCGGCCTGCTCCCCGCCCATCACGGAGATCTTCGCGCCGGGCCACATCCACAGGAAGCGCGGCGAGTACGCCCGGCCGCACATCGAGTAGTTGCCCGCGCCGTACGATCCGCCGATCACCACGGTCAGCTTCGGGACGCGGGTGCAGGCCACCGCCGTGACCATCTTGGCGCCGTGCTTGGCGATGCCCCCCGCCTCGTACTGGCGGCCGACCATGAAGCCCGAGATGTTCTGCAGGAACACCAGCGGGATACCGCGCTGGTCGCACAGCTCGATGAAGTGGGCGCCCTTCTGGGCGGACTCCGAGAACAGGATGCCGTTGTTGGCGACGATGCCGACCGGGTGCCCGTGGATCCGGGCGAAACCGGTGACCAGGGTCTGCCCGAACTCGGCCTTGAACTCGGCGAACCGCGAACCGTCGACCACGCGCGCGATGACCTCGCGCACGTCGTACGGGGTGCGCGAGTCGACCGGCACGGCGCCGTAGATGCCGAACGGGTCGACCTTGGGCTCGGTGGACGGCGCGACCTCCCAGGGCAGCGCCCCGCGCGCGGGGAGGGTGGCCGCGATGTTCCGGACGATGCGCAGCGCGTGCGCGTCGTCCTCGGCGAGGTGGTCGGTGACGCCCGACACGCGTGCGTGGACCTCGCCGCCGCCCAGCTCCTCGGCCGTGACGACCTCACCCGTGGCGGCCTTCACCAGGGGCGGCCCGCCCAGGAAGATCGTCCCCTGGTTGCGGACGATCACGGCCTCGTCGCTCATCGCGGGGACGTACGCGCCGCCGGCCGTGCACGAACCGAGGACGGCGGCGATCTGCGGGATGCCAGCACCGGACATCCGCGCCTGGTTGTAGAAGATCCGCCCGAAGTGCTCGCGGTCGGGGAAGACCTCGTCCTGCATGGGCAGGAAGGCTCCGCCGGAGTCCACGAGATAGACGCAGGGGAGGCGGTTCTCCAGCGCCACCTCCTGCGCGCGCAGATGCTTCTTGACCGTCATCGGGTAGTACGTGCCGCCCTTGACGGTGGCGTCGTTGGCGACGATCACGCACTCGCGGCCGCTGACCCGGCCGATCCCGGCGATCACGCCGGCCGCCGGCGCCTGTCCCTCGTACATCCCGTGCGCCGCCAGGGGCGCCAGTTCGAGGAACGGCGATCCCGGGTCCAGCAGCTGGTCCACGCGCTCGCGCGGCAGCAGTTTGCCGCGTGCGGTGTGGCGCTGCCGGGCCCGCTCGCCGCCGCCGAGCCGCGCCTCGGCGAGCTTGGCGCGCAGCTCCTCGCCGAGGGCCTGATGAGCCGCCTCGTTGGCCCGCCAGGCCTCCGACGCGGGATCGGCCGCGCTCGTCAGCTCCGGTGCTTCGTGCATGTCCTGCGGTCCCCTCGCCCAGTGGTCGACCAGTTAATGAGCGTTAACGCATGTCGTCCAGGTTAACGACCGCTAACCTCCCTGTCTAGAATTGTTTTCATGGCCACGAGAACCGACGCCCCCACCCGACGCGAGCAGATCCTCAAGGAGGCCGCCCGGCTCTTCGCCGAGCGCGGTTTCCACGGGGTCGGCGTGGACGAGATAGGGGCGGCCGTCGGCATCAGCGGCCCCGGTCTCTACCGGCATTTCCCGGGCAAGGACGCGATGCTCGCCGAGCTGCTCGTCGGCATCAGCGGACAGCTGCTCACGGGCGGCAAGCGCCGGGTGGCGGAGGCCGGCGGTGGTCCGGAGGCGCTCCTCGACTCGCTCATCGAGGGGCACATCGACTTCGCGCTGGACGACCGTCCGCTGATCACCCTGCACGACCGCGAGCTGGACCGCCTGCGGGACAGCGACCGCAAGCTGGTGCGGCAGCTCCAGCGGCAGTACGTCGAGCTGTGGGTGGAGGTCGTGCGTGAGGTGTACCCGGCCCTCACCGAACCCACCACCCGCTCGGCGGTGCACTCGGTGTTCGGGCTGCTGAACTCGACGCCCCACCTGGGACGGCCGGGCGTGCTGCCCGGGCGCGGCGGGACGGCCGCCCTGCTGCACCGGATGGCCCTGGGGGCGTTCGAGGCGGCGGCCGGGGCGCGGTGACCCGGGCGCCGGACGCGCGGCGGGCCGCCCCCGGCGTGACGAGCGTCATGGGCCGCGGGGGGCCGATGGCTCTGGACGGCCGTCGTGACCGGCGGGTAACCTGATGTCTGAGCAAGCGCTTAGACATGCGTCAGGTATCCAGGCGGAGGAGGCGGCGGTGCGCCGTACGGTGTTCAACGAGGACCACGAGGCGTTCCGGGAGACCCTGCGGGCCTTCATCGAGGCCGAGGTCGTTCCGGTCTACGACGAGTGGTTCGCCGCCGGCCAGGCGCCGCGCGACTTCTACTACAAGCTCGCCGAGCTCGGTGTCTTCGGCATCCGGGTCGACGAGGAGTTCGGCGGCGCCGGCATCGACTCGTACAAGTTCGAGGCCGTGATGTACGAGGAGACCGCCCGCGCGGGCGTCTCCTTCGGCGGCTCCGGCGTGCACGTCCTGCTCGGCCTGCCCTACATCAAGATGCTCGCCACCGACGAGCAGAAGAAGAAGTGGCTGCCGAAGTTCGTCTCCGGCGAGGAGATGTGGGCCCTGGCGATGACCGAGCCGGGCACCGGCTCCGACCTCGCCGGCATGAAGACCACCGCGAAGCTCTCCGAGGACGGCACGCACTACGTCCTCAACGGCGCCAAGACCTTCATCACCGGCGGGGTCCACGCCGACTGGGTCATCGTCTGCGCCCGCACCTCCGCGCCCACGGCCGAGGACCGCCGCTTCGGCATCTCCCTGTTCGCCGTGGACACCAAGTCCGAGGGCTACTCGGTCGGCCGCAAGCTCGACAAGCTCGGCCTGAAGACCTCCGACACCGCCGAGCTGGCGTTCGTCGACGTGAAGGTGCCCGTCGAGGATCTGCTCGGCGAGGAGAACAAGGGCTTCTACTACCTCGGCGGCAACCTGCCCTCCGAGCGCTGGGGCATCGCCTTCGGCGCGTACGCGCAGGCCGCGGCCGCCGTCCGATTCGCCAAGGAGTACGTCCAGGAGCGCACCGTCTTCGGCAAGCCGGTCTCGCACTTCCAGAACACCAAGTTCGAGCTGGCCGCCTGCCAGGCCGAGGTGGACGCCGCGCAGGCCGTCGCCGACCGCGCCCTGGAAGCCCTCGACAAGGGCGAGCTGACCCCGGCCGAGGCCGCCAGCGCCAAGCTGTTCTGCACCGAGGTCGCGCACCGCGTCATCGACCGCTGCCTCCAGCTGCACGGCGGCTACGGCTTCATGAACGAGTACCCCATAGCCCGCCTGTACGCGGACAACCGCGTCAACCGGATCTACGGCGGCACCAGCGAGATCATGAAGTCGATCATCGCGAAGGACATGGGTCTGTAAGGCCCGAGAAGGATCACCGGAAACAACTGCGCGGTACAACTGACAGCATGAGTCAGGCACTGCAGTCCCTGCTCGATCTGCTCGACCTGGAGCGGATCGAGCAGGACATCTTCCGCGGCCGGTCCCGCTCCGCCGTCGTCCCCCGGGTCTTCGGCGGGCAGGTCGCCGCGCAGGCCCTGGTCGCGGCGGGGCGCACGGTCCCCGAGGACCGCTTCGCCCACTCCCTGCACGCCTACTTCCTGCGTGCCGGGGACCCCGGCGCTCCCATCGTGTACTCGGTGGACCGCATCCGCGACGGCCGCTCCTTCACCACGCGCCGGGTGGTCGCCGTCCAGCACGGGCAGCCGATCTTCCACCTCTCCGCGTCCTTCCAGGCGTACGAGGAGGGCATGGAGCACCAGGCCCCGATGCCGCCCGCGCCCGACCCCGAGACGCTGCCCACGGCCGCCGAGCTGCTGCCGCGCTACGCCGACGTCCTCAAGGACCCGGACGTCGTGGAACGCCTCCTGGAGGCGCGCGAGTCCGTCGACCTGCGCTACGTCGACCCGCCGCCCTACGGCACCGTGGGCGAGACCCGCGAACCGCACTCCCAGGTGTGGTTCCGCACCAACGGCAAGCTCGACGGCGCCGTCGACGAACCCCTGCTGCACGTCGTCCTCGCCACCTACGTCTCCGACATGACGCTCCTCGACTCCATCCTGCTCGCGCACGGGCGCGGCGGGTGGGTCACCGGTGACGTCGTCGGGGCCTCTCTGGACCACGCGATGTGGTTCCACCGGCCCTTCCGCGCCGACGAATGGCTGCTGTACGACCAGGAGTCCCCGTCCGCGTCCGGGGGCCGCGGCCTCGGCCAGGCCCGGATCTACACGCGGGACGGCCGGCTGGCCATCTCTGTGATCCAGGAGGGCGTGGTCCGCATCCCCCGCTGAGGGCCGTCCCGCCGCGCGGACGCCGTCCGCCCGCCGCACCGTGAGCTCCTGATCCCCGGTAAGACTGGGGCATGACTGAAGCTGCACGGGACGACGGCGGTGCCGGCGAGAGCACGGCCACGGTGATCGTCGCCGCCCTCGCCAATCTCGGGATCGCGGTGGCCAAGGCGGTCGCGGGCGTCATCAGCGGATCGAGCGCGATGCTGTCCGAGGCAGCGCACTCGGTGGCCGACACGGTCACCGAGGTACTGCTGCTCACCGCCCTCAGGCGCAGCGAGAAACCGGCCGACGAGGAACACCCCCTCGGATACGGGCCCGAACGCTACATCTGGGCGATGCTCGCGGCGGTCGCGACCTTCGTCGGCGGCGCGGTGTTCTCCCTCTACGACGGGGTGCACACCCTCGTCGCGGGCGAGGAACCGGGCGACCCCCTCGTCTCGTACGTCGTGCTCGCGGTCGCCTTCCTGCTGGAGGGCTACTCCCTGCGCACCGGCGTACGGCAGGCACGCGGCGAGGCGGCGCGGATCGGGGCGCCCTTCAGGCGCTACCTCCGCCACACCCCGGACACCGCCGTCAAGGCCGTGGTGCTGGAGGACTCGGCCGCGCTGATCGGCCTCGTCCTCGCCGCGGGCGGACTGCTCGGCGGGCAGCTCACCGGTTCCGGTGTCTGGGACGCCCTCGCGTCCCTCTGCATCGGTCTCCTGCTGCTCTACGTCGCCTGGGTCCTCGGCCGCTCCAACGCGGAACTGCTCATCGGGCGACCGCTGCCGAAGACCGTCCGGGAGGGCATCCGGGCCGAACTGCTCACGGTGCCGCACGTGGAGGCGGTACTGGAGCTGACGACCCTGATCCAGGGACCGCGCGAGGCGCTCGTCGCGGCCAAGGTCGACTTCCGTGACGTGTCGACCGCCGCCCAGATCGAATGGGCCTGCGAACAGGCCGAACAGCGCCTGCGGGAGGCGTTCCCGGTGGTGAGCCGGGTCTACCTGGACCCGACCCCGGGCCACGCCCAGCGCCGGGCCGAGGGGCTGAACCCCTGGCCCTGAGGGCCGTCCGCCGGGAGACCCGTGCCGGGTCCGGACACCAGGGTGTCCGGACCCGGCACGGCGTGGTTCGTTCCGGATCCGGCGTGTCCGGTTGCCGCGTGTCCGGTTCCGGACCTGGCGTGCGGCGCTCCGGCCCCGGCGCCGTCAGCTCCGGCGCCGGTCCTGCCCGGACCGGCATCCGGCCTGCCGGTCAGGGCTTGCGCAGGACGCGGATCCGCTGCTGGGCCCGGCTCACGGCGCGTTCGAGTTCCATACGGGCGTGCTCCTGACGCATCGCCCGTTCCCGGTGGCCGTCCAGCTCGGCCGGGGTCACCCTCACCGGGCCGGTGCACGGGGGGAGGGCCGTGGCGAGATAGGTCTCGACGTGCTCGGCGACCTCGTTCAGGTCGGGGCGGATCACCTCCAGCTGGTCGGCGGAGGCCTTGATGAGGTTGCGCAGCCTTCTCAGCGGCGCGAGTTCGGTGGCCCCGCAGGGCTTCTGCGCGAGTTCGCAGAGCTTCTCGAACGTCTCCTTGAGATAACTGTCGGCGTCGGCGAGGTCCTTGGCGTCGTCGTCGGTGTCGCGGGTCTTCTTCATCCAGGCGAACACCTGCCGGCCGTGGCGGAGCCCGAGGATGGCGGCGGTGGCGGTGACCGCGCCGAGCAGGGCGGTCACCGGCGGGGAGCCGGCACCGGTGGCGGCGGCCAGGGTGGTCGGGCTGAGGATCATCGTCGATCCGATCCGTTCGTGGGGGCGCGCGTGGGCCTGCACATGGCCTGCGCACCGTGGAAGGTCGTGGGCTGGGGCCGGTCGCCGCGGCCCGCGGGGGCGGGGGCGGCCATGGCGACGTGGAGCGGTTCGGGAGGAGGACGTGGAGCGGTCGCGGCGGTTACGAGGACAGGGCGATGTCGCGCAGCGCGTGCAGGTCCGTCACCACGAACTGCCGGTACCTGCTGGTGATCACCCCATGGGTGTCGCGCAGGGCGCGGACCGCGCTCTCGACGGTGGAGACGCCCATCAGGAGCGCGTCGGCGATGTCCCGCTGGGTCGGTCCCAGGATGGTGACCTGTCCGGGGTCCGCGGAGTTCGTCCGCCCGGCGATCCCGGCCAGACGCAGGAGCAGGCCGCCGACCCGTTGCACGGGGGAGCGGTTCGGCGTGCAGTAGATCATCTCGTCGCTGCGGTTGCGGTCCTCCAGGCTGCACAGCAGGGCCTGTTGGGCCCTCGGCTGTCGGCGCAGGAGCACGTTCATCCGCTGCGCGGGACAGGGCATGACCCAGGTCGTGGCGAGGCAGACGGTGGTGACGGCCGCTTCGGGGGCGATCAGCTTGGCCTCGCCCACGACCTCGCCGACGCCGCGGAACCTCGTGATCCTGGTGGAGGCGGCCGCCGCGCCGAGGGGGAAGCGCTCCTGGAGGACGCAGCCGCCGAGGATGATGTAGACGTTCTTGTCGTCGGGTCCGAGGGGCAGTTCCTCGTCGCGCTCGTAGACCCGGGCGTCCAGGCCCCAGGCACTGACGAACAACGGCCATGTGTCGTCGGGGAGATGGCGCAGGAAGCTGCCCTCGGGCATCGCTTGACGGCCCCTCAGGACCTCGCTGGTGCGGAAGGCGTCGACCTTGGGAGGCATCCGGTCACTCCCCCGCTCCGGTCGTACCGCACGGTGCGGGGCGGCCGGACGGCCGTGCCGGCTGGTGAGGGTGACGCTGTGTCGGCCGGGGAGTGCCGGGGGCCGGTTCGGCGAGCGTTTTCGGCGTGGCGACGCCGGCGGCGACGGCGGTGTGCATCGGTTCCGAGGTCCTTCCCGCTGGGGAAAAACAGGGGACCGGGTGCGTCCGCCGGGTCGGCGGACGCACCCGGGCTGGTGGGTCCAGAGCCCTCTCCGTCGCTTGGTCGTCCGGCTGGTTTAGGTCCGCACGCGAGGCGAAGGCGCTACATCGACAAACTACCTCCCTCCGCGCGGAAATCGCCAGTCACGCATGTGCGGCGGCCCGGAATTTCCCCGCGCGTGGAGGTTCGGAGGAGAGGAGAAAACAAACCCTTTGGGGGAGGGTTTTCTTTGCTCCGACTGCGCTGAGTACGGTTATGGTCACGCTCCGTCTTTGCCGGAGGGAGGGGGAGTCGCGCGCATACCGGAATGGCTGAACAATTCACGCGTGAGCGGTTGGATATTTCCCGCGGATGAGCGGCGAGGGGCTCTTGTGTGAACGCGGAGGAAAACAAGGCGGCCCCGGGGAACCACCCCCGAGGCCGCCAGGAAAGGGTCTGGACCCACCAAGGCTCAGACCGACTTCCAGTAAACACCATGAGCTGCGAAAAGGTCACTCCGTCAAGGAGGTGCCGGGTGGATTCCCCTCTGGTGAGGGGTTCGCGGGCCGGACTTGACCGCGTCCCGTCGCGGAAGCGGGTCACGCCGTCGAGCCGCACCCTAAGTCCCTTTTGGTGTACTGGGTGGATTTTGTCCCATGGCTCGATTCGTTCGTGACTCATACCGGGAGGGCGCGAGTGAATAACGATCACATCGGGATCGGTGTGGATCGGTGGACACCGGGTGTCATACCGGCGGGTCTGTTCGATAAGTCGTTCGAGAGACGAATGAATAAGCGTTCGGTAAAGTGCGTTAATGTCGCCGCTTACCTTCCCGCGGGCGACCGGACGAGTGGCTGCCTCCGGCCCTTTTCCGTGGTTTCGCGCGACGGAGGGGTGTCAGGAATCAAGGGCTTCTTTTTCCTCGCGGAAAGGTGCCCGAAAGGGCTCCGGAAGGCGGTGGTGAGTGGCCTTCCGTGATTTCTTTCGGGGTGTGCGTGTTTCGGGCGCGGGGCCGCCGGAGGCGGGGCGTCCGGCTCGTCGAACGCGCCGCGAAGTCCTTGTCGGGACCTGACGCATCGCCAACAGGCGGGCGCCGGCGGTGAGTCGGGAGGATGAGGGGCTCCCGCGGCGCACGACCGGCGCGCATACGCACCATGTCCATTCGATTACTTTCCGTCACTTCTCTTGGCGGTCCTGTGTGAGGGGTCCCACACGTGTGCCGTGCCGGCCGTCAGGCGAGGCCCGCCGCGTTGAGGAGATACGCCGTCATCGGGTCGTAGTGCCGGGGACTCGTCACATGGTCGTCGAGCGGGACGGTCACCTGGACGGTGCCCTCGGCCTCGGCGAGGAAGAGGGCCGGGTCGTTGCAGTCGGCGTAGCCCATGGAGTCGACGCCGAGTTGGCCCGCGCAGCCGGCCCAGCCGTGGTCGGCGACGACCAGACCGGGCAGCGGACGGCCCTCCCGCTCCAGGCCCGTGAGGATCGCGCGCATCGGCTCGCCCGAGTGGGTGTGCCAGAGCGTGGCACCGTGTTCGAGCACCGCGACGTCCGCGAACTGGAAGACGTACCCCTCGTCGGTCTGCAGCCCGTCGGGGACGACGACGATCTCGCAGCCCGCGGCGCGCAGCGCGGCGGCGGTCGCGCGGTGCACGTCGAGGAGACCGCCCGGATGCCCGGTCGCGAACAGCACGCGCTCCTTCGCGGCCGCCGCCTTGCGCAGCCGCGCCGCCATCCGGTCCAGGGCGTCGACCGTCAGCTCCGGGTCGATGGTGTCCTGCCCGTACCGGTACTCCGGGTCGTCGTTCACACCACACCGCTCCGCCATCACCGCGAGGACGTCCTGCTCGTCGGTCCAGCGGTCGCCGAGCTCCAGGCCGAGCCAGAAGTTGCGGTCGCCGTTCGCGAGCTTGCGGTAGTGGGAGAGGTTGTTCTCGCGGGGCGTGGCGACGTCGCCCGCGATACGCGTCCGTACGAGGTGGTCGACGAGCTCGCTGCGGTTGGGGGTCCCGGATATTGGCATGCCCCCATTGTGCCGGGGCGTCCCGTCCGGGGGACGGCTGTCCCGAGCCCTGGGACGTGCGTCACTCGGGAGGGCGGCGCGCGGGCGCGGCGGTGACGGCGGTCCCGGCCGCCGCACCGCACCGCGGCGCCCGCTCACCCCTCGCGCAACGCGAACCACAACTCCATGCGCACGTCGGCGTCGTCGAGGTCGGCCCCCAGCAACGTCGCACAGCGCGCCACGCGTTGCCGCACGGTGTTGCGGTGCACGGCGAGGGCCACCGCGGTGCGGTCCCAACTGCCGTGCAGGGAGAGCCAGGTGCGCAGCGTCTCGGTGAGGGCCGGGGTCGCCGCGATCGGTGCCAGCAGGGCGCGGGCGTGGGCCCGGGCGTCGGCCGTGGGGACGAGATCGGCGAGCGCGGGACGCTCCGCGTGGCGCACCAGCGCGGTACGGGTCGCCCGCGCGCGGGCCAGCGCCCGGGCGGCCTGGGTGTCGGCGAGCGCCCACTCGTGCGGGCCGACGGGAGCGCTGACCCCGCAGGTCCAGCCGGGTTGGGCGGCGGGCTGGTGGCCGCCGGGGACGAGGACGCGTACGACGTCGCCGCCGGCGTCGATGAGCGCGGAGCCCAGGGCGGTGCCCAGCGCGGAGGCGGCGACGGTGTCCGGAGCGGGACCGTCCGCCGTGGGCCGCGCGTGCACGACGGTCCACCGGTCCCCGCCGAGGAGCGGGGCGACCGTCTCCGGCGCGGCCCCGAGCAGCAGCCGCACGAGCGCCGCCGACCGGGCCGCGCCGCTCCCGCTCTGCTGTTCCCCGGTCAGCAGGGAGAGCAGTACGGCCGCCACGGAGGCGATGGTGTGGTCCCCGGGGTCGCGGTGCGGCGCCGCCACACCGAGGACGAAGCCGCGGCCGCCGCCGAGGGCGTAGGCGGCGAGATGGCGGCCCCCGACGGTGTCGCTGGCGGAGGAGGGGGCCGGGTCCTGTGCCCCGCCGGGGCGCACCACGGCCGCGAGTCCCGCGAGGGCGCGCGCGACGGGCGGGTCCAGGGCGCGTCCGGCACCCGCCAGTTCCGCCCCCTCCGGCCCGTACAGCACCGCCCGCCCGGAGACCCGCTGGGCCAGCCGGCGCAGCACCGAGGGCACCGGGTCCGGGCGGGCCGCCGCCGCGGCCAGGCTCTGCTGCGCCTCGGTGACACGGCGCAGCTCCGCCAGGCGGGCCTGGGCCATCAGCTGCCAGACCGCGCGGGCCACCCCCGAGAAGGTCGTCTCGGGCGGGACCTCGATCAGGGGGAGGCCCTGGGCGTCGCAGGCCTCGACCAGCGCGTCCGGAACCGTGTCGTGCACCGGAGCCACGCCGAAGCCGAGCGCCGCGCCGCCCGCCGCGACGATGCGGGAGACATAGCCGTCGAAGTACGCCCGGAGCGAGCGGGCCGGGTCCGCGTCGTCCCCGGCCGGACCCGCCGCCTCCGGGACGTGCACCCCCGCCGTCAGCAGCAGCTCGCCGCCCAGCAGGTACGGGTACGGGTCCGCCATCTCCGAGGTGTGCGCCCAGTGGATGACCGTGTCCGGGTCGGCGGGGCCGGCGATCCGGCGCAGGGCCAGGTCCTCACGGGCCAGCAGCGCGCTCAGCGGGACGGGCGGGGTGGGCGGAACCGGCAGTGCGGACGGAGCGGACGGCGCCGACGGGGCGGACGCGGCGGCCGGTCCGGGGGAAGCCGGTGAGGCCGACGGCGTGGACGAGGTGGGTGGGACGGGCGAGGCGGATGCGTCCGGCATGGTGGACATTCCCTCCATCCGGTTCAGCGGCAATGGATGAAAAGTACACTTCAGAGTCGCCTTCCGGCCACCTAGGGTCGTGCCGTCGGCAGCCGCGGGTACGGGCGTATGTCCCCGCGGTCCGCTGCCGCACCGACCGGGCGGGCATCCGCCGGCGGGTCCGCCGCGGGGTTTCCCGGCCGGGCCGCGCTCGCCCCGGCCGCGTCCCCGTCCGTATCTGCACGACACGCCACCGAGAGTGCGCGAAGGAGGGCCCCGCATGGCCGTCGACTACACAGTGATCGTCGTCTATCTGGCCGGCATGCTGGCCATGGGCTGGTGGGGCATGCGCCGCGCCAAGTCGAAGAGCGACTTCCTCGTCGCCGGCCGCCGGCTCGGGCCCGCGATGTACTCCGGGACCATGGCCGCGATCGTGCTCGGAGGAGCCTCCACCATCGGCGGCGTCGGGCTCGGATACCAGTACGGGCTCTCCGGGGCCTGGATGGTGATCACCATCGGCCTCGGCCTCCTCGCCCTCTCCGTCTTCTTCTCCGCCCGCATCGCCCGGCTGAAGGTCTACACCGTCTCCGAGATGCTCGACCTGCGCTACGGCGGCCGGGCGGGTGTCGTCTCCGGCGTCGTCATGTGGGCGTACACCCTGATGCTCGCGGTGACCTCGACCATCGCGTACGCCACGATCTTCGACGTCCTCTTCGACATGAACCGGACGCTCGCCATCGTCATCGGCGGCTCGATCGTCGTCGCGTACTCGACGCTCGGCGGCATGTGGTCGATCACCCTCACCGACATGGTGCAGTTCGTGGTCAAGACCGTCGGTGTGCTGCTCCTGCTCCTGCCCATCGCGGTCGTCAAGGCCGGCGGGTTCAGCGAGATGAAGGCCAAGCTGCCCACCGAGTACTTCGACCCGCTGGGCATCGGCGGCGAGACGATCTTCACCTACGTGCTGATCTACACGTTCGGCATGCTCATCGGCCAGGACATCTGGCAGCGCGTGTTCACCGCCCGCAGCGACACCACGGCGCGGTGGGGCGGCACGGTCGCCGGCACGTACTGCCTGGTGTACGCCGTCGCGGGCGCCGTCATCGGCACGGCGGCCAAGGTCATGTACCCCAAGCTGCCCAGCGCCGACGCCGCCTTCGCGACCATCGTCAAGGACGAGCTCCCGGTCGGGGTGCGCGGGCTGGTGCTCGCCGCGGCGCTCGCGGCCGTCATGTCGACGTCCTCCGGCGCGCTGATCGCCTGCGCCACCGTCGCCAACAACGACATCTGGTCCCGGCTGCGCGGGGCCGTACGGTCCTCGGGCCCGGACGGGGAGCACGGCGGCGACCACGACGAGGTCAAGGGCAACCGGGCGTTCATCCTCGTCATGGGTGTCGCGGTGATCTGCACCGCCATCGCCCTGAACAACGTCGTCGAGGCGCTGACCGTCGCGTACAACCTGCTCGTCGGCGGGCTGCTCGTGCCGATCCTCGGCGGCCTGCTGTGGAAGCGCGGGACCGCGCAGGGTGCGCTGGCCTCCGTGGTGGTCGGCGGGCTCTCGGTCGTCGGGCTGATGGCGTCGTTCGGCATCCTCGCGAACGAGCCGGTGTACCTCGGGCTGTCGGCCTCGCTGGTCGTGTACGTCGCCGTGTCCCTGGCCACACCCGCGACCGACCCGGCGGTGCTGCGGGCCTGGCGCGAGCGGGTGGCGGGGCGCGGGGTGCCTCCGGCGGAGGCGGCGGAGGTGTCGGCGTGACCGTGAATTCCTGAGGGCCGGGCTCCGGGCCCCGGACCGGCCCTGCGGGGCGGGGTGTGTGGTCGGCCGCGGGTCGTCCGTGGCTGGTCGCGCAGTTCCCCGCGCCCCTGAGGGGGTTGTCCTTGGCGCTTCTGATGGGGATGGCCCCGGCGCCCCTGAGGGGGTTGCCCCTGGCGCTTCCGAAGCGGTTGCCCTGGGTGGGGGTGTGACGCGGGGGCCGGGCCTACGGGCTCGGAGGGGGTGAAGAGACTTGGGCCGGTCGTCGGGGGGCGGCCGGGCCGGGCGGACTCCGGCAGTCGGGGTCCGCGACACTGGAAGACGTACCACCCGTACCACGCATCACGGGTATCACCTGGAGGAGTCCGACGATGAGCAGCACCGAGAACCCGGCAGCAGGCGGCGGTCAGCCCCGCGGCCCCGTCGACTCGTCCCGCGTCCCGCGGTACGCCGGCCCCGCGACCTTCGCCCGGCTGCCGCGCCTGGACGAGGTCGGCACCGCCGACGTCGCCGTCGTCGGCGTGCCGTTCGACTCCGGCGTCTCCTACCGGCCCGGCGCCCGCTTCGGCGGCAACGCGATCCGCGAGGCCTCCCGGCTGCTGCGCCCGTACAATCCCGCGCAGGACGCGTCCCCTTTCGCCCTCGCCCAGGTCGCCGACGCCGGTGACATCGCGGCGAACCCGTTCAACATCAACGAGGCCGTGGAGACGGTCGAGGCGGCCGCCGACGAGCTGCTCGGCACCGGCGCCCGCCTGATGACGCTCGGCGGCGACCACACCATCGCGCTGCCCCTGCTGCGCTCCGTGGCGAAGAGGCACGGCCCGGTCGCCCTGCTCCACTTCGACGCCCACCTCGACACCTGGGACACCTACTTCGGCGCCGAGTACACCCACGGCACCCCGTTCCGCCGCGCCGTCGAGGAGGGCATCCTCGACACCTCGGCCCTCTCCCACGTCGGCACCCGCGGCCCGCTCTACGGCAAGCAGGACCTCACCGACGACGAGAAGATGGGCTTCGGCATCGTCACCTCGGCGGACATCTACCGCCGCGGCGCCGACGAGGTCGCCGACCAGCTGCGCCAGCGCATCGGCGACCGCCCGCTCTACATCTCCATCGACATCGACTGCCTCGACCCGGCGCACGCCCCCGGCACCGGCACCCCGGAGGCGGGCGGCATGACCTCCCGCGAGCTCCTGGAGATCCTGCGCGGACTGTCCTCCTGCAACCTGGTCTCCGCGGACGTCGTCGAGGTCGCGCCCGCCTACGACCACGCCGAGATCACCGCCGTCGCCGCGTCCCACACGGCGTACGAACTGACCACGATCATGTCCCGCCAGATCGCGGAGGCCCGGACCAAGTGACCCACGACCACGACCTGGTACTCCGTCCGACCGCGGCGCAGACGGAGGCCGCGCTCGATCCGCCCCCCGGCCGCAACGGCGGAGACCTGGTCGTGGAGACCCTCTCCGGCCTCGGCGCGACGACCGTCTTCGGGCTGCCCGGCCAGCACGCGCTCGGCATGTTCGACGCGCTGCGCCGCTCCTCGCTCCAGTACGTGGGACTGCGCGTCGAGAACAACGCGGGGTTCGCGGCGGACGCCTACGGCCGGATCACCGGTGAGGCCGCGCCGCTGCTGCTCTCCACCGGCCCCGGCGCGCTGACCTCGCTCGCCGCCCTCCAGGAGGCACGGGCCGCCTCGGCACCGGTCCTCGCCATCAGCAGCCAGATCCCCACCGCCGGCCTGGGCGGCGGGCGCCACGGTTATCTGCACGAACTCCCGGACCAGCAGGCCTCGTTCAGGGGTGTCGTGAAGTCCGTGCACACAGTCCGCTCACAGTCCCAGATCCCCTCCGCGCTCGCCGCGGCCTGGGAGTCGGCGCTGACGGCCCCGCACGGGCCGGTGTGGGTGGAGATCCCGCAGGACGTCCTCCTCGCCGAGACCTCCCTGCCCGTGGTGACCGCGATGGACGCGGCCCCGGAAGAGGTGGTCCCGCGCCCCGAACTGACCGCGGTCGCCGCCCACTTGCTGTCCACGGCCGCCCGCCCCGCGATCATCGCGGGCGGCGGTGTCGTACGGGCGGACGCCTCCGGGAAGCTGCGCCTGCTCGCCGAGCGGCTCGACGCCCCCGTCGTCACCACCTTCGGCGGCAAGGGCGCGTTCCCCTGGAACCACCCGCTGTCCCTCCAGTCCTGGCTGGAGGACCGGCACACCACCGACCTCCTGGAGGACGCCGACGTCCTGCTGGTGGTCGGCTCCGGCCTGGGTGAACTCTCCTCGAACTACCACACGTTCAAACCCCGCGGCCGGGTGATCCAGATCGAGGCCGACCTCGGGAAGCTGGAGTCCAACCATCCGGCCCTGGGCATCCACGCCGACGCCAGGCTCGCGCTCTCCGCGCTGCTGGAGACGGTCGACGAGCGACCCGACCCGACGGCGCCCGAGCGCGTGCGCACCCTGCTCGCCCGGGTCGGCGAGCGCATCGCCGGGCAGGAACTCACCCTGGAACAGGACGTGCTGGCGTCCGTGCGGCGCGCCCTGCCGGACCGCTCCCCGTCCTTCTGGGACATGACGATCCTGGCGTACTGGGCCTGGTCGGCCTTCGACCCGCGCGGTGCCAACACCATGCACTCGGCGCAGGGCGCGGGCGGTCTCGGCTACGGCTTCCCGGCGGCGCTGGGCGCGGCGGCGGCCGACCCCTCCCGTCCGGTGCTCGCGGTGTCCGGCGACGGCGGCGCGCTGTACTCCATCGCCGAGCTGGCGACGGCGAAGCAGTACGGCCTCGACGTCACCTGGCTGATCATCGACGACGGCGGCTACGGCATCCTGCGCGAGTACATGACCGACGCCTTCGGCGAGGCGACGGCGACGGAGCTGGCGCGCCCGGACTACGTGGCCCTCGCCGAGTCCTTCGGCGTCCCGGGGATCCGGACGAGCCCCGGGAGCCTCGCCGCGGACCTGTCGAAGGCGCTGGCGACCCCGGGTCCGTCGGTGGTGGTGCTCCCGGCGGTCCTGCGGATGTTCGCGCCCACGCACCTCGACGGCTGAGCGGCCGCCGGACACGACCGGCCCCCGCGCGCGGTACGGCCCCGCGCGGTAGGGCCATCGTGTGTCCCGGGTGACCTCTCGGCCCGGCCACCGCATCGAGCGGTGGCCGGGCCGAGCCGTCGCGGGACCGGCCCGGCTACCAGATCGCCTCGACCCACTCCGGGTGGTCGATGAACGGGTTGCGGTTGTGCTGGTAGGTGTCGTAGATGACCTGGTTGCGCTTCTCCTCGAAGGCGCTCGGCGGGTCCTGCTCGTTCCACTGCTTCAGCACGGAGAGCTTGCCGATGTAGGGGGCGCTGCCGTTGTTGACCTTCTCGTCCGGCTCCAGGTCGGCGAACCCGTCGCCGCCGTCGTAGCGCACGGCCATGTAGAGGATCATGCGGGCCACGTCGCCCTTGTCGGTGTCGCGCGGCTCGAACGAGTCGGAGTCCACCTTGCTGCCGCCGCCGTTGGTGACCGCGCTGCCGCCGTTGTCGAAGTCCAGGTTTCCGCGGACGCCGTTGACCTGGACGTCCGCGGGGCGCAGGTGGTGCAGGTCGGTGCCGGGGCCGGTCACCTCGCCGAAGTCGCCGTGCGACTTGGCCCAGGTGTGCTCACGGTTCCAGTCGCCGACGTCGCCGCCGTTGAGGGACTTGCTGCGGGAGACGCCGCTGTACAGCAGGATCACGTTGTTGCTGTTGTTCGGGTCCTGGTCGGTGACCTTCAGCGCGTTCCAGACCGCGGCGTACGAGATCTTGCTCTGGCTGCTGATGATCGTGTGCAGCGAGGACTTCAGGCTCGTGCCGGTCTTGCCGACCGCGTTCTTGTAGTACGTGCTGTCGTACGAGGTGTTCGTGGCGCTCGCGGGAGACGCGGTGACCGTCGGCAGGGTGAGGCCCACCAGGACGGCGGAGGTCGTCAGCGCCAGCGTCTTCCAGCGGTGCGTGTGCGTTGTCGCGGGCATCGTGGGGAGTCCGTTCTACGCGTGTTGACGGAGCAGGCAACCGGAGCCTGACATGGACATGCGATGCGGGCAATGAACGGGCGGTGTCGGTTCCGTGTCGGTATCCGGCAGGCCGCGTTCCGGGGCGCGCGGCGGGCGGGCCGGGCGGCACCGGGGGTCCTGGAAGGGGTCGACGTCAGGCGGTGCGGGAGCGGTCGGCCGGGTGTGACGGCCGCTCGGCGCCCCGCGAACGCGCGTACAACTTTCGGTCACCTCTGCGAGTCATGACAGTCGGGTGCGCCGCAGGCGTGCCCGTACTGGTCGAAGGAGATGGGGAACCTCCATGACTCACCGGATATCCCGGCGCGCCCGAGTGCTCGCGGCGAGCCTCGGCGCCGGGGTGATCGTGCCGTTCGCGGCGGCCGCGACGCCGGCCTCCGCCGCCGCGGCGCCGCAGGTCAGCTGCACGTCCGCGAAGGCGGGCCTGGCGGCCAAGCTGCAGACGGACATCACCGCGGCCCTGCGGAACCGGGCCGGCACCGTCGCCGTCGGGCTCTACGACCGGACGACGAAGACCACGTGCACGCTGCGCGCGACCTCCGCCTACGACTCCGCCAGCGTGGTCAAGGTCACCGTGCTGGCGACGCTGCTGTGGGACGCGAAGAAGCACAACCGGTACCTGACCACGCGTGAGACGACGCTCGCCACCGCCATGATCACCAAGTCGGACAACGCCGCGACCACCTCGCTGTGGAACCAGCTCGGCGTGACCAAGGTGAAAGGTTTCCTCGCCGCGGCGGGGATGACCGAGACCAAGCCGGGTGCGAACGGCTACTGGGGTCTCACCCAGATCACCGTGCGCGACGAGCAGAAGCTCCTCGCGCTGCTCACCGCGAAGAACTCGGTGCTCAGCGACAACTCCCGCGCGTACGAGCTGAAGCTGATGGGCAAGGTCATCTCCTCGCAGCGCTGGGGCACCCCGGCCGGAGCGCCCTCCTCGGTCGCCGTGCACGTCAAGAACGGCTGGCTGTCGCGCTCCACGCACGGCTGGCGCGTGCACAGTGTCGGCACCTTCGACGGCGCCGGTCACGACTACATGATCAGCGTGCTCACCCACGGGAACAGCACCATGAGCTACGGCGTCAGCACGATCCAGGGCGTGGCCAAGGCGATCCACAAGGACCTGGTGCCGGCCACCTCCAGGAGCGGCGCGAGCACGCTGCGGTACGTGCCCACCGCCACCCCGCAGGAAGCGGTCGTGCCCGCGCCCGCGAACTGACGGCGCCGAGGGCAGGCCTTCACCAGAGGCCCCCGGGCCGAACAGCCCCGGCCGATCAGCCCGTCGACCGCGAAGGCATCGGGGATTCACCACCACCCGCACCGGGCCGGCCGTTCTGGCCAGGACCGGGGGCGGCCGCCTCGGCTCGTACCAGGAGCGGCCGCCTCGGCGCGTGGCCGTGGCCGACCGCTTCGGCGCCGGGCCGCTTCGGTCCTGGCCGGGGACGGTCTCCAGGGTCCGCACCCGGGACGGTGACCGGCTCGGTGTCCGGGTCCGCACCCGGGACGGGACCCTGCTCCACGGCCGTCTCGGGCCGTGTGCGGGCCCGCCGTCCCGGGCCGTGGTCACCGTGAACCCGCCCCCGGGAACGGCCGCCCGGCCCGCGCCCCCATGACCCGGGGGTCACCCCGTCCCGGGTCCCGGGGATCACCCGTCCGTACTCGCCGCGCGTGCGACTGCCACGGACGGTGAGGGGAGAATTGTTGCGGAGGGATGAAATCCGCTCCGCCCGGCGTTGGTCCCTTCCGGCGGAGTGAGATCTACGGAAGGCACCGGCGTGGCAGGTCAGCGGGGATGGGCACGGCGACTCGCCGGGTACGCGTGGCGGTACCCGAAGGACGTGCTGCTCGCGCTCGGGTCCGCGCTCGGCGGCATGGCGGTGCTCGCGGTGGTCCCGCTGATCACGAAGGTGATCATCGACGACGTGGTCGGGAACCACACCCGGTCCATGGGTCCCTGGGCGGGCGCGCTGGTAGCTGCGGCCGTCGTCGTGTACGTCCTCACCTACATCCGCCGCTACTACGGCGGCCGTCTCGCCCTCGACGTCCAGCACGACCTGCGGACCGAGATGTACGACACGATCACCCGGCTCGACGGACGCCGGCAGGACGAGCTGTCCACCGGACAGGTGGTCGGCCGCGCCACCAGCGACCTCCAGCTGATCCAGGGCCTGCTCTTCATGCTCCCGATGACCATCGGGAACGTGCTCCTCTTCCTGATCTCCCTCGGGATCATGGCCTGGCTCTCCCTGCCGCTCACCCTGGTCGCCCTGGCCGTGGCCCCCGCCCTGTGGGTCGTCGCCAAGCGCAGCCGCTCCCGGCTGCACCCCGCGACCTGGTACGCGCAGGCCCAGGCCGCCGCCGTGGCGGGCGTCGTCGACGGCGCCGTCAGCGGCGTCCGGGTGGTCAAGGGCTTCGGACAGGAGGAGCAGGAGACCGGGAAGCTCCGGGAGGTCGGCCGGCGGCTCTTCGCCGGACGGATGCGCACCATCCGGTTCAACGCCCGGTACACCCCAGCCCTCCAGGCCGTGCCCGCCCTCGGCCAGGTCGCGATGCTCGCGCTGGGCGGCTGGCTCGCCGTACGGGGACAGATCACGCTCGGTACGTTCGTCGCGTTCTCCTCGTACCTCTCCCAGCTCGTCGGACCCGTGCGGATGCTCGCGGTGGTCCTCACCGTCGGGCAGCAGGCCCGGGCCGGCGCCGAACGCGTGCTCGAACTGATCGACACCGAGCCGGTCATCCAGGACGGCACCAAGACCCTCCCGGCCGACGCGCCCGCGACCGTCGAGTTCGACGACGTCTCCTTCGCGTACGAGGGCACCTCGAAGACGCATCCGGTGCTGAACGGACTGAGCTTCGAGATCCGGCCCGGCGAGACCCTCGCCGTCGTCGGCTCCTCGGGGTCGGGCAAGTCGACGGTGTCGCTGCTGATGCCCCGCTTCTACGACGTCACGCACGGCGCCGTCCTCGTCGGCGGCCACGACGTCCGCGAGCTCACCCTGGAGTCGCTGCGCGCCGCGATCGGCCTGGTCCCCGAGGACTCGTTCCTCTTCTCCGACACCATCCGCGCCAACATCGCCTACGGCCGCCCCGACGCCTCCCAGGAGGAGATCGAGCGGGCCGCCCTGGCGGCGCAGGCCGACCGCTTCATCTCCGAACTGCCCGAGGGCTACGACACCAAGGTCGGCGAACACGGCCTCACGCTCTCCGGCGGCCAGCGCCAGCGCGTCGCCCTCGCCCGCGCCATCCTCACCGACCCGCGCCTGCTCGTCCTCGACGACGCCACCTCCGCCGTGGACGCCCGTGTCGAGCACGAGATCCACGAGGCGCTGAAGCAGGTCATGGAGGGCCGCACGACCCTGCTGATCGCGCACCGCCGCTCCACCCTCAACCTCGCCGACCGCATCGCCGTGCTCGACGGCGGTCGGCTCGCCGACATCGGCACCCACGAGGAGCTCCAGGACCGCTCCCCGCTGTACCGCAGGCTCCTCACCGACCCGGACGAGCTGGGCGGGGTCTCCCCGGGACACGCCCAGCCCGTGACCGCCGCGGAGGACACCTCGGTACGGGAGGAACTGGACGCCGAGTTCGACGCCGAGCGCGGCGTCACCCCGCGGCTGTGGACCGGTGACCGCGAGCCCCGGGACAACGCGCTGGCGGGCATGCCGGCCACGCCCGAACTGCTCGCCCAGGTCGAGGCGCTGCCCCCGGCCACCGACACCCCGGCCGTCGACGAGGCCCGCGCGGTCACGCCCGAGGAGTCGTACGGGCTGCGCCGGCTGCTGCGCGGCTTCGGGCTCCCGCTCCTGGTGAGCCTCGGCCTGGTCGCCGTCGACGCCGGCATGAGCCTGCTGCTGCCCGTGCTGATCCGGCACGGCATCGACCAGGGCGTCTCCCGGATGGCCCTCGGCGCGGTCTGGGCCGCGGCGGCCCTGGCGCTGGTCACCGTGCTCGTCCAGTGGTCGGCGCAGATCGGCGAGACGCGGATGACGGGACGGACCGGCGAGCGGGTCCTGTACACGCTCCGTCTGAAGATCTTCGCGCAGCTCCAGCGCCTCGGACTCGACTACTACGAGCGGGAGCTGACCGGGCGGATCATGACCCGGATGACGACCGACGTCGACGCGCTGTCGACCTTCCTGCAGACCGGCCTGGTCACCGCGTTCGTCTCCGTCGTCACCTTCTTCGGGATCATGGGCGCGCTGCTGGTCATCGACGTCCAGCTGGCGCTGGTCGTGTTCGTGACCCTGCCGCCGCTGGTCGTCGGCACGTTCTTCTTCCGCCGGGCGAGCGTGAAGGCGTACGAACTGGCCCGCGAGCGCGTCTCGGCGGTCAACGCCGACCTCCAGGAGTCGGTGTCGGGGCTGCTGATCCTCCAGGCCTTCCGTCGTGAGCGCTCGGGCCGCCGGAGGTTCGCCGAGGGCAGTGCCGACTACCGCGCGGCACGCATCCGCGGACAGTGGCTGATCTCCGTCTACTTCCCCTTCGTGCAGCTGCTGTCGTCGGTCGCGGCGGCCGCGGTGCTGATGGTGGGCGCGCACCGGGTCGACGCCGGGACGCTGACGACCGGCGCGCTGGTCGCCTACCTCCTCTACATCGACCTGTTCTTCGCGCCCGTGCAGCAGCTCTCCCAGGTCTTCGACGGCTACCAGCAGGCGACGGTGTCGCTGGGCCGCATCCAGGAGCTGCTCCAGGAGCGGACGTCGACACAGGCCGCCGCCGAGCCGCAGGAGGTGCTCTCCCTGCGCGGCGACATCGCGTTCGAGGACGTCGGCTTCGCGTACGGCGACGACGAGGAGGCGCTCAGCGAGGTCTCCCTGACCATCCCGGCCGGGCAGACCGTCGCCTTCGTCGGCGAGACCGGGGCGGGCAAGTCGACGCTGGTGAAGCTGGTCGCCCGCTTCTACGACCCGACGGGCGGGCGGGTCACCGTCGACGGCACCGACCTGCGCGACCTCGACATCACCTCGTACCGGCACCGGCTCGGGGTGGTCCCGCAGGAGGCGTATCTCTTCCAGGGGACGGTGCGCGACGCCATCGCCTACGGCCGGCCCGGCGCGACCGACGCGCAGGTGGAGGCCGCCGCCCGCGCGGTCGGCGCGCACGACATGATCGCCACGCTGGACGGCGGCTACCTCCACGAGGTCGCCGAGCGCGGCCGGAACCTCTCCGCGGGCCAGCGCCAGCTGATCGCGCTGGCCCGCGCCGAACTCGTCGACCCGGACGTGCTGCTTCTCGACGAGGCCACCGCCGCGCTCGACCTCGCCACCGAGAACCTGGTCAACCAGGCCACCGACCGGCTCGCCGGCCGCCGTACGACCCTGGTCGTCGCCCACCGGCTGACCACGGCCGCCCGGGCGGACCGGGTCGTGGTCATGGACCACGGCCGGGTCGCGGAGGACGGCACGCACGATGAACTGCTGCTGCTCGACGGCCGGTACGCGGCGCTGTGGCGGACCTTCGTGGGGGCGCCGGGGCCGGAGGAGCCGGTCGGCTCCACCGCCTGACGCCCGCCCGTTCAGCCCTTCGGCCCGATGCCGGAGATCTTCTTCGTGGCCAGGTCGGACCGGACGGTCAGATAGGTGTACGTCGGGTGCTGGCGGGAGCCCCAGGTCAGCCGGACGGTCGACCAGGTGTGGCCCGCACCGCTGTCGCCGGCCGTCACCTTCCAGGCACGCGGCACGTCCTGGGCGCGCAGGACGCCGTCGGCGTGCTCACGGCTCTCCCACCCGGCGAGCCGGGTGCGCAGGTCCGGGGTCAGGTAGAACGCGCGCAGCTGGGAGCCGAGACGGCCGGAGCCCTGGTCGGTCACGGCGTCGATGTAGGCGCCGTAGAAGTCGGCGACCCGCTCGTACGCCGGACCGGCGGTACCGCTTCGCGCGGGCGGGGGAGCCGGCGAACGCGGGGACCGAGGCGCCGGCCGCGGCCAGGACGGCGGCGCAGGCGAACGCACCGACGGCGGCGCGGGAACGGGACATACGGGACCGGGGCGGGCGGGAACGGGACGTGCGGGACATCGGGTACCACCTTTCGCTTTCCTGACCAGAGGACACCGGGTGAAGGGGCGCGGTTGCCCCGAAGGACGAGAAGGCGCGGAAAAGGACCCGTCCGGCGCAAGGGACGAAGGCGCCGAGGGCGGGCTGCCGGAGGCGCGCAACCATCCGACACATGTTCTGCGTCCGTACACCAGTACGCTCAATGGTCGGGGAGGGGCGATTGTGGACAGTGGTGCGATCCGTCGGCGCCTGGCGCTGGGCCTGGCCGTGCTGACCGCCTCCGGGCTGCTCGCGTTGGTGTGCCCGGGGAGTGCGCAGGCCGCCTCGTACTGCTCGGGACGCAAGGTGCGCACGGTCTCCTTCACGACCGGCTCCGTGCAGCTCTACCGGAACGGCGGCTACGTCTGCGCCGTGACCGTCCCCAAGAAGCAGCAGGCGCGGAAGCGGCAGATGTCGGTCAGTGTGCAGGCGCGCGGCAACCGGCCGGTGGTCGACGCGGGCCGCTTCGCGTACCACGCGGGCCCGGTCACCGTCCACGCCGGCCACCGCTGCGTCCGTATCCGGGGCTCGGTCGGCTCGGGCTCGGTCAGCTCGGGCTGGATCCTGTGCTGAGGCGGTCGGTCCCGGCCGGAGTTCCGGCGATTCCCGGCTGAATCACAGCGAAGTCACAGGGATCACTCAAGTCCCCCTGGTGTCAACTCAGTTGCTCCGCTAGGTTCCGGCGGACATCTGTGTAACTCCAGGGGAGGGTGCATGCGCAAGGCGCTCAGATGGCTGCTGGCGCTCACGGTGCTCATAGGCACGCTGAGCACGGCCGGGGCGGCCACCGCCGCCCAGCCGGAGGCCACGGCCACCACCACCGGCACGACCTCGCAGGACATCAAGGACCGTCTCCTCGCGATACCGGGCATGAGCCTGATCGAGGAGAAGCCGTACACCGGCTACCGCTTCTTCGTCCTCGGCTACACCCAGCCGATCGACCACCGGCACCCGTCCCGGGGCACGTTCCAGCAGCGCATCACGGTGCTGCACAAGGACACCGCGCGCCCGACGGTCTTCTACACCGGCGGCTACAACGTCTCCACGACCCCGAGCCGCCGCGAACCGACCCAGATCGTGGACGGCAACCAGATCTCGATGGAGTACCGCTTCTTCACCCCGTCCCGGCCCGCTCCGGCCGACTGGTCCAAGCTCGACATCTGGCAGGCGGCCAGCGACCAGCACCGCATCTTCGAGGCCCTCAAGCCGATCTACGGCCGGAAGTGGATCTCGACGGGCGGCTCCAAGGGCGGCATGACCGCCACCTACTACGAGCGCTTCTACCCGCGCGACATGGACGGCGTGGTCGCCTACGTCGCCCCCAACGACGTGGTGAACGACGAGGACTCGGCGTACGACCGCTTCTTCCGCAACGTCGGCACCAAGGAGTGCCGCGACCGGCTGAACGCGGTGCAGCGCGAGGCGCTGGTGCGCCGCGAGCCGCTGGAGAAGAAGTACGCGCAGTACGCCGCCGACAACGGCTACACCTTCACCACGATCGGCAGCCTGGACAAGGCGTACGAGGCCGTCGTCCTCGACTACGTGTGGGGCTTCTGGCAGTACAGCCTGCTGGCGGACTGCGCGACGATCCCGGCCGACGCGGCGCACGCCACCGACGACGCGATCTGGGACTCCGTCGACACCATCTCCGGCTTCTCCGCCTACACCGACCAGGGCCTGGAGACCTACACGCCGTACTACTACCAGGCGGGCACGCAGCTCGGCGCGCCCACGATCCGCTTCCCGTACATCGAGAAGAAGCTGATCCGCTACGGCTACCAGCCGCCGCGGAACTTCGTGCCGCGCTCCATCCCGATGACGTTCCAGCGGTCGGCGATGCGGGACGTGGACACGTGGGTCGCGCACCACGCCCACCACATGCTCTACGTCTACGGCCAGAACGACCCGTGGGGGGCGGAGCGCTTCCGCCTCGGCAAGGGCGCCCGTGACGCGTACGTCTTCACGGCTCCCGGCCTCAACCACGGTGCCAACGTCGCCGGTCTCGTCCCCGACGAGAAGGCGCTGGCGACGGCCCGCATCCTGGACTGGGCCGGTGTCGCCCCCGCGGCCGTGCAGGCGGACCCCTCGGCGGCCCGCCCGCTGGCCCGGTTCGACGCCGGGCTCGACCGGCGCGACGTCGAACGCGAGCCGGCGCTGCGTCCGTAGCCGCGGCCGCGCCCGCCCGCCGGTCACCGCGGGCGGGCGCAGCCGACCGGTCGGGCGCCGCCCAGCTGGACGTACAGGGCCGTGGCGGGCGGGCACACGGAGCGGTCGGTGACCGCCTCGGCCACCACGTACTCCGGGGGCTCGGCACCCCGGCCGTCGCAGGCGGTCTCGCGGACCTGGCCGCCGCCCGCGCGGTAGACGCAGTCGCCGACGACCGTGCGGGGACCTCCGCCGCCGCCCGGGTCGCCTGGGTGCGGGGGAGCCAGCCCGCGCATGCAGGCGTAACCCTGTGGGGCCGGGCTGCCGCCGCCGTCCGCGGCGGCCCGGGCCGCGTCGATGTGCAGGACGAAGTCCGTGGCCGGCGGGCACAGCGGCCCGTCGGCGACCCTGCCGTCGTGGCGGGCGAGGACGCGGGCGGCGGCCCGGTCACCGGCGCAGGGCACCTCGGCGACACGGCTCGTCCCGGCGGAACCGCACTCGCCGACCGCGAGGAACACCGCACCCCGGCCGGAGGGCCCGGCGGTCGTCGGTGCCGGGCGGGGCGCGGCATCCGCGGGCTCCGGCCCGTGGCCGCAGCCGGTGAGCACGGCCAGGGCCAGCGCGCAGACCGCCCCGGCGCACCGCCGTCCCACCGAGCCAGCTCGCATGTCTTTCCCCCCGATGCCCCTGCCCAGCGTGACCCGCGGTGGCGGGCACACGCCGGACATTCGGGATGCTTTGCGTCTGCCGGGGGTGGTGCGTCCGGCCCGGTGCGCAGGGCTAGTACGTCATTCCGTACCCGATCGGATACAGCACCTGGGCGGGGTCGTCCGCCCGCTGCACCGCGACCGGGAGCCTGCCGCGCGGCGCGGCCCGGCCGGCGATCACCCGTGCGGCGGCCCGCAGTTCGACGTCCGTCCAGGAGTACGCCGCCAAGTGGGCGTCGGCGGTGGGGAGATGGGCGACGTCGTACGGGTTGCGGACGGCGATCACGACGACCGGGACGCCGGTGGCGGCCAGCCGGTCGACGAGCGTCCGCTGGGAACTCGCCGCGGTGACGTTGTACGTCGCGACGACCACGGCGTCCGCTCCGGCGGCGGCCGCGACCGCCCCGTCGACGGCGGCCCCGGTCGGTGCCGTCCCCGTGGACAGTGCCGTCGCCGTGAATCCCAGCGCGGTCAGGGCCGCCGCGAGGACGGTGGTCGGCGGACCGTCGGTGCCGGTGGGCGAGGCCGGATCGGCGCCGACGACGAGCACGCGCCGGTGCGTACGGCGGGAGAGCGGCAGCAGGCCCCGCTTGTTGACCAGCAGGGTCGTGGTGCGTTCGGCGATCCGGTCGGCCGCCCTGAGGTGGGCGGCGGTGCCGACGGCCCGGTCGACACCGGTGTCGCCGACGTAGGGGTCGTCGAGCAGTCCGAGCTTCGCCTTGAGCCGCAGGACGCGCAGGATCGACTCGTCGAGACGGGCCTCGGTCAGCTCGCCGCCGCGCACCGCGTCGAGCACGGCGTGCCAGGCGACGTCGATGGACGGCGGGTTGAGGAGCTGGTCGACGCCGGCCTTCAGGGCCAGTACGGGGACACGGTCGTCGCCGTACTTCGTCCGTACGCCCTCCATGCCGAGCGAGTCCGTCACCACCACGCCGTCGTAGCCGAGTTCCTCGCGCAGGATGCCGGTGAGGATCGGGCGGGAGAGCGTGGCCGGGTCACCGGCCGGGTCGAGCGCCGGGACCATGATGTGGGCGGTCATGATCGAGTCGATACCGGCCCGGATCGCGGCCCGGAACGGCACGGCGTCGAGGTCCGACCACAGCTGACGGCTGTGCGTGATGACCGGGAAGCCGAAGTGGCTGTCCACGGCGGTGTCGCCGTGGCCAGGGAAGTGCTTGGACGTGGCGGCCACGCCCGCGCCGCGGTACCCCTCCACCTCGGCCGTCACCAGCCGGGCCACCGCCCGGGGGTCGGCACCGAAGGAGCGGACGCCGATGACCGGGTTGGCCGGGTTGACGTTCACGTCGGCGACCGGGGAGTAGTCCTGCCGGATGCCGAGCGCGCGCAGTTCGGTGCCGCTGAGCCGCCCGACCGTGCGGGCGTCCTCCCGCGAGCCGCCCGCACCCAGCGCCATCGCGCCCGGGAACAGCGTGGCGGGCTTGCCGACCCTGGCCACTATGCCGTGCTCCTGGTCGGTGGAGATCAGCACGGGCAGCCCGCGTGGCTGGGCCAGCGAGACCCGCTGGATGCCGTTGGACAGAGCCGCGATCTGGTGCGGGTCACGGGTGTTGTGGGCCCAGGTGAAGTAGATGATGCCGCCGACGCGGTAACGGGCGATCAGTTCGGCGGCCGTCCTGACGCCGAGTTCCGTGAGGTTGGCGTCGATGTCGGCCTGGTCGGGGGCGGTGGCCGAGTGGCCGTACACCCGCATCACGAAGAGCTGGCCGACCTTCTCCTCCAGCGTCATGCGGGAGATCAGGGCGCGGAGTGACGTGTCGTCATGGTGGCCCCCGGCGGCCCCGGCGGGGGCCGTGTTCAGGGCGAGAGCGGCGGTGGTCGCGGCGGTGGCGGCGAGAACCGTACGTCTGGACGGTGATGCGGTGCTTCCCGTGCTGGAGTCGCGCACGAGCGCTCCTTCCTTCGTGAAGGAAACTTCCGAGAGTCACGAATATCCGGGAAGTTTCTTCCAGTCAAGGGTGTGCACAGGAGCCGCACAGGGCCGTCACCGGCGCGGTCGGAAGCGGGGAGACCGTCGGACGCCGTCACCGGTGCGCCCCTTCACGTCGTGGGACGAGGAAGGCGGGCGAGGGCCGGGAGGGCGCCGCCGGGTCCGGCGGGTCGGGGCCGGGTCGCCGGAATCCGGCCGACGGGCCCCCGGCGCACAGGGGTCTCCGTACGGGACCGCCGGTCCGGGATCAGCGACTCGGGAGGGCGGGGCGGGGCACCCGGCGCGATTCACGGCGCGGCTCGGTGCGCCCGGCACCGCTCACGGCGTGTCGTGCCGGGACGCCGAGGGCCAGTGCGACCGCAGGGCGGCGACCGTCTCCGCGATGGCCGGCCGCCGTGCCGCGCCGGTGCGCCACAGCGCGTACAACCGCCGTACGGGCATCGGGTCGAGCGGCACCTCCACCACCCCTTCGGGAAGCGCGCCACGCCCGAGCCGGGGGATCAGCGCGACGCCGAGCCCGGCCGCGACCAGGGCGACGAGGGTCGGGTTCTCGTCCGCCTGATGGACGATGTCCGGCTCGCAGCCCGCCGCGCGCAGCGTGCGCACCAGCCAGTCGTGGCACACCCGGCCGGGCGGCTGGCAGATCCACCGCTCACCGGCCAACTCCTCCCGCCGCACGGACGTCCGCCCGGCGAGCGGATGCCCGGCGGGCACCAGGAGGTCGCAGAGGTCGTCCCCGATCACCGCCTGCTCCACGCCCGGCGGAGCGGGGAGCGGCGCGATGTCCCAGTCGTGCGCCACGGCCACGTCGACGGCGCCCTTGGCGACCAGGTCCACGGAGAGATGCGGGTCGACCTCGGTGAGCCGGGTGTCGAGGGCGGGATGCCGGACGGCCAGGTCGGCCAGGACGGCGGGCAGCAGCCCGCGGGCCGCGCTGGCGAACGCGGCGAGGTCCAGCCGCCCCGCGGGAACCCCGCGCCGCTCCTCCAGTTCGGTCTCGGCACGCTCCACGATGGCCATCAACTGCTGCGCGGTGGAGGCCAGTCGAAGGGCCTGCTCGGTGAGCCGCACACCGCGGCCACGCCGTTCGAGCAACACGGTCCTGGTCTCCCGCTCCAGTTTGGCGATCTGCTGGGACACCGCGGAGGGCGTGTACCCGAGCGCCGCCGCGGCGGCGCCGACCGTGCCGTGGACGGAGACGGCGTGCAGGGCGCGCAGCCGCTGGAGGTCGAGCACGACCCACCCCTTTCATCAGAAACGCTTCATCCAACCATGCAGCAGGATTCGCTGGTGCTTAACGGTTCCCGGGCGTGATCCTCGACCCATGCGACCCGCCCACATCTGTCTCGCCGTGTTCGTCGCCGCCGTCTGGGGCGTGAACTTCACCGTCGTCGAGGTCGGTCTCGGCCACTTCCCGCCGCTGCTCTTCTCCGCCCTGCGCTTCCTGGTGGCGGCTCTGCCCGCGGTGTTCTTCGTCGGGCGGCCCAAGGTCGCGTGGAAGTGGATCGTGGCGGTGGGGCTGGTCCTGGGCGTCGCCAAGTTCGGACTGCTCTTCATCGGCATGGGCGCCGGGATGCCGGCCGGCCTGTCCTCCCTCGTCCTCCAGGTCCAGGCGGTCTTCACGGCGCTCATCGCCTACGCCGTCCTGGGCGAACGGCCCACCGGCGTCCGGCTCGCGGGCATGGCGGTCGCGTTGTGCGGCGTCGTCGTGGCCGCCGTGGACGAGGGCACCGGCGGCCCGCTCGGCGCCTTCGCGCTGGTGATCGCGGCGGCGGCCTGCTGGGGCGCGTCCAACGTCCTGACCCGCAGGGCTTCTCCGCCCGACTCCCTCAATTTCATGGTGTGGGTGAGCACCGTCCCCGTACTCCCGCTGCTGGGGCTCTCGTTGCTGACGGAGGGCCCCGCCCGGGACCTCGACGCGCTGCGTGCCCTCGACTGGCGGGGCGCCGGGATCGTGGTCTACGTCGCCTGGATCACGACCGTCCTCGGCTTCGGGGCGTGGGGCAGGCTGCTGCGCCACCATCCCGCGTCCACCGTCGCGCCGTTCTCCCTCCTGGTCCCGGTCTTCGGCATGTCGTCCGCCGCCCTGTTCCTCGGCGAGTCGGTGGGCCCCCTGCGCTGGGCGGCGGCGGCGCTGCTGGTCGGAGGGGTGGCCCTGACCTCCCTGGCACCCTCGCGGACGGCCCGCGGGGTGGTCCGACCGGCGGACGGTCCGACACCGGACCGGATCGGGGCGCCAGTATGAGCCCATGGCCGTAGTCGACATCCCCGGGTCCAAGTCCATCACCGCGCGTGCGCTGTTCCTGGCGGCGGCGGCCGACGGGGTCACGACCCTGCGGCGCCCGCTCCGCTCCGACGACACGGAGGGCTTCGCGGAGGGCCTCGTCCGGCTGGGCTACCGGGTCGGCCGCGCACCGCACGTCTGGCAGGTCGACGGGCGTCCGGGGGGCCCGGCCGTCACGGACGCCGACGTGCACTGCCGGGACGGCGCGACCACCGCCCGCTTCCTGCCCACCCTCGCCGCCGCGGGCCACGGCACCTACCGCTTCGACGCCTCCGCGCAGATGCGCCGCCGCCCGCTGCTGCCGCTCACCCGCGCCCTGCGCGACCTGGGGGTGGACCTCCGGCACGACCGGGAGGAGGGCCATCACCCGCTGCGGATCGCGGCGTCCGGTGTGGCGGGCGGCGAGGTGACGCTCGACGCGGGCCAGTCCTCCCAGTACCTGACGGCACTTCTGCTGCTCGGCCCGCTGACCCGCGAGGGCCTGCGGATCACCGTGACCGACCTGGTGTCCGCGCCGTACGTCGGGATCACCCTCGCGATGATGCGGGCGTTCGGGGCGTCCGTCCGCAGGGAGGGCGACGTCTTCGAGGTGGACCCCGGCGGCTACCGCGCCACGACCTGGGCGATCGAACCCGACGCGTCCACCGCGAGCTACTTCTTCGCCGCGGCGGCGGTGACGGGCCGTACGGTGACGGTCCCCGGTCTCGGCACCGGCGCGCTCCAGGGGGACCTGGGCTTCGTGGAGGTGCTGCGGCGGATGGGGGCGCGGGTGGAGGTCCGCGAGGACCGTACGACGGTCACCGGTACCGGCGAACTGCGCGGCGTCACGGTCGGCATGCGGGACATCTCCGACACCATGCCGACGCTGGCCGCGATCGCGCCGTTCGCCTCGGGCCCGGTCCGCATCGAGGACGTCGCCAACACACGCGTCAAGGAGTGCGACCGCCTCGACGCCTGCGCGGAGAACCTCCGGCGGCTGGGCGTACGGGTGCGGACCGGCCCCGACTGGATCGAGATCCACCCCGGTGCGGCTCCGCGGTCCGGCACGGAGATCAGGACGTACGGCGACCACCGCGTCGTCATGTCCTTCGCGGTGACCGGACTGCGGACCCCGGGTGTCTCGTTCGACGACCCCGGCTGCGTACGGAAGACGTTCCCGGCCTTCCACGAGGAGTTCGCCGGGCTGCGGGCCCGGCTGCTGGGTCCGTGACCCCCCGGGCCGGGACGGGAGAACCGGCCCGGCCGCGGGGAGACCGTCCCCGGGGCCGGGCTCCCGGTCAGTGCGGGATGCCGTCGATCAGCTCGCGGGCACCCTGGCGCAGCAGTGCCACGGCGACCGACGTGCCGAGGGTCGCGGGATCGAGCCGGCCCGCCCACTCGTGCGCGTTCAGGACCGTCTTGCCGTCCGGGGTGAACACGCAGGCGCGCAGCGACAGTTCGCCACCGCGGTGCGCCTTCGCGTAACCCGCGATCGGCGAGTTGCAGTGGCCCTGCAGGACGTGCAGGAACATGCGCTCCGCGGTGGCCTCGCGGTGCGTGTCCGGGTCGCCGAGGTCGCTGACGGTCCCGATCACGTCCGTGTCGCCCTCGCGGCACTGGAGGGCCAGGATGCCCGCGCCGATCGGCGGCATCATCGTCTCGGTCGACAGGACCTCGCTGATCACGTCGGTGCGGCCGATGCGTTCGAGCCCGGACGCCGCGAGCAGCAGCGCGTCCGCCTCGCCCGCCGCGAGCTTCTCCAGGCGGCGGTTGGCGTTGCCCCGGAACGGCACGCACTCCAGATGCGGGTGCGAGGCGGCGAGCTGTGCCACGCGCCGCACGGAGGAGGTGCCGATCCGGGTGCCCTGCGGCAGCTCGTCGAGGGTGAGCCCGGCGGGGTGGATCAGCGCGTCGCGGATGTCGTCCCGGGCGAGGAAGGCGGCGAACATCGTCCCAGCGGGCAGCGGGCGGTCCGCGGGGATGTCCTTCACGCAGTGCACCGCGAGGTCGGCCTCACCCGCCAGCAGCGCCGCGTCGACCTCCTTGGTGAACGCGCCCTTGCCCTCGACCTTGGACAGGTCGCCCATCCACTTGTCGCCGGTCGTCCGCACCGGGACGACCTCGGTGCGGATCTCGGGGTGGAGCGCGCCCAACTCGGCGCGTACGCGCTCCACTTGGGCCAAGGCCATGGGGGAGTCGCGGGAGACGATACGGATCAGTTCCGGGGCCGACATGCCGACCACGATAGCCGGTTTGCTTGGGGCGGGTGGGGGGTAAGGCGATCGCCCCAGGTGGTGGCGGCGCGAGCGGCCGCGGGCCGTCGGCGGGCGGGGGTGGGGGCGCGGTGCGCGGTGCGCGGTGTGTGGTGCGGGTACGGGGGTGCGGTGCGGGTCCGGGGATGTGATGAACGGTGCGGGTACGGGGGTGCGGTGCGGGGCCGGGGGTGTGATGAACGGTGCGGGTACGGGGGTGCGGTGCGGGGCCGGGGGTGTGATGAACGGCGCGGGTACGCGGGCGCGGTGCGGTGTCGGCGTGCGGCGGAGGGCGGTGCGACGCCACGGGGCGGCTCGGACGCGTGCGGGGCGACGGGGGAGAGCGGCCGGGGAGGCCGGCGCGCTACGCCGACTCGTTCAGCAGACGTCCGAGGTGCTCCCGGCCCGGACCCAGCAGTCCCGGGAGCGGCGCGGCTGCCTCGTACCACCGCTTCTCGTACTCCCAGCACAACCAGCCGTCCCAGCCCTCGCGGGAGAGCAGTTCCACGCACTCCGCGAGCGGCAGGACGCCCGCGCCCAGCGGGAGCGGGGTGGTGTCCTCGGCGGACGCGATGTCCTTGACCTGCACATAACCGAGGTACGTGGACAGGGCCGCGTACGTCGAAGGCGGCTCCTCGCCGCCGAGCCAGGTGTGCATGACGTCCCACAGCGAGCCCACGTGGTGATGGCCGACCAGGCCCAGGATCCGCGTCGCGTCCGCGCCGGTGCGGTGCGAGTCGTGGGTCTCCAGCAGGATGCGTACGCCCAGGTCGGCGGCGTACTCCGCGGCCGTCCCGAGCCGTCGCGCCGCCGTCGCGTCGGCCTCCTCGGCGCTCTGTCCGGCAGGTGCGCCCGGGAAGACGCGGACGAAGGGCGCCGAGAGGTCCCGCGCCAGGTCCAGGAGTCCGCGCAGCTCGGCGACGACGGGGGCGTCGTCGCCCGGTGCGGCCACCCGGGTGTACCCGGCCAGGCCCATGATCTCGACACCGCCCGCCTCGAACGCGGCGGTCACGCCGGCCCGCTCGGCCGGTCCGAGCCCGGGGTGCACCGGCTCCTCGGGATGCGCGCGCAGCTCCACGCCGTGATAGCCGTGCGCGGCGGCGAGCCGTACGACGTCGGGGACGGGGAGCGCGGGCACGCCGAGCGTGGAGAAGGCCAGCTTCATGGACCGGGACCCTACCCGGCACCCCGGATCATCCCGGGGAGACGTGCAGGTCCAGTCGCCAGTCCTGGCCCACGAGATCCGCGCCGAACGAACGGTGCGGCTTCTCGGCGACGAGGGAGAAGCCGTGGCGGCGGTAGACGCGGGCGGCCGCGGTCAGGACGTCGTTGGTCCACAGGACGAGGTCCCGGTAGCCGCCGTCGCGCGCGAACCCGACGACCGCCTCGACCAGCCGGTCGCCGACGCCGAGCCCGCGGGCGTCCGGCTCGACGAGGAGCAGTCGCAGCCGGGCCGTTCCCGGGGCGTCGTCCCGCACGCACATCACGCACCCCACCGGCCGGCCGGCCAGCTCGGCGATCCAGACCCGCTCCAGATGCGGATCGTGGTCCTCGGCGAAGTCCGCGACGATCCTGGCGACCAGCCCCTCGTAGTCGGTGTTCCAGCCGAACTCGGACGCGTACAGCGCGGCGTTGCGCTGCACGATCCAGCCGAGGTCGCCGGGGACGGGCTCGCGCAGCACGACGTCCTCGTGTCCGCGGCCGGCGGGTGGGGCCGGGCGGCGGGACGACAGGAGCGCGCGCACGGTGTGCATCGCCTCGGCGAGGCGGGGGCGGTCGTCGGCGGGCACGGTCGCCAGCAGGGCCCCGACGGATTCCCGTGAACGTTCGTCCAGTACGGCCGCGGTCTCCCGGCCGCGCGGTGTGAGCGTGATCCGGCGGCGGCGCGGGTCGCTCTGCGAAGGCGCGCGCTCGATCAGGCCGTCCTGCTCGAACTTGTTGAGGATCCGGCTCAAGTACCCCGAGTCCAGAGACAGTTCGCTACGGAGACCGGTGGCGTCGGTGTGCGGTGAGTGGGCGAGCTCGTACAGCACGCGCGACTCCGTGAGGGTGTACGGGGCGTAGAGGTGGCGGCCGTAGTCGAGTGCGCCGATGACGTTCGTGTAGAAGCGGTTGAAGGAGCGGATGTCCTGGACGGTCATGGTCAACCCCGGAGGTCGGCTCTGGGTTTCGGCTGTGCGTTGCGTTGCGTTGCGTTGCGCTGTGCTTGGCGGGTGCGGGTGCGGGTGCGGGTGCGGGAGGTGCGGGGGGATGGCGCGACGGTTGACTCAGTCAGCGATACGCGTCGAGCGTACGGGTGTGGGGGAGGCGGCGTCCACGGGCCGGACGGGTCCGGCGGGCGTGGAGTCCGGGTGAAGGCGGCCACGCTCCGGTAACGGGCGGACGGCGTCCCGGCGAACCGGGTCATGGCTTGGCCAACCCCTTCCCGCGCGTTGTCCTCGAGTTCATCGCGCGCCTCTGCCAACCCCCGCGAACCCCCTGGAGAGTGAGACGGCGGGCTCGTCCCGGCGGGTCCCGCAGTTCGACTCCGGAGAGCTGGCGAAGTCTCAAGAAGGAGCATTTATGACCGAGTTGACACGTCGTAGACTCCTGGGTTCGGCCGCCGGCGCGCTGGGCGGCGCCGCGGCACTCTCCCTTCTCCCGCCGAGCGTCCAGAAGGCCGTCGCGGCCGGACCGCCCCGGCACGGTTCGCTCCGCGACATCGAGCACGTCGTCATGCTGATGCAGGAGAACCGGTCGTTCGACCACTACTTCGGCACGCTGTCGGGTGTCCGGGGGTTCGCCGACCCCCACGCGCTGAAGCTCGACACCGGACGGTCGGTCTTCTACCAGCCCGACGCGGTCAACCCGAAGGGGTACCTGCTCCCCTTCCACCTCGACACCCACACGTCCAGTGCCCAGGCCATTCCCTCCACGAGCCACGCGTGGGCCGTGCAGCACGAGGCGTGGAACGGCGGCAGGATGGACCAGTGGCTGCCGGCGCACCGCAAGGCGGACGGGGCGAACGGCCCGTACGTGATGGGCTACTACACGCGCGAGGACATCCCGTTCCAGTTCGCGCTCGCCGAGACGTTCACCGTCTGCGACAACTACTTCTGCTCGGTGTTCGGGCCGACCTGGCCCAACCGGCTGTACTGGATGACGGGGACGATCGACCCGGGCGGGACCCAGGGCGGTCCGGTCCTCGTCAACAAGGCCCCGACGCCGTACCGGTGGACGACGTACGCGGAGCGGCTGCAGGCGGCCGGCGTCAGCTGGAAGGTGTACCAGCAGGACGACGACTACGGCTGCAACATGCTGGAGCAGTTCGCCGGCTTCCGTGCCGCGCAGCCCGGTTCCGATCTGTACGAGCGCGGGGTGCGGCCGCAGCCGGAGGGGACGTTCGAGGACGACGCCCGCAACGACCGGCTGCCGGCGGTGTCGTGGATCATGCCGACCAGTTACCAGTCGGAGCATCCGGACTATCTGCCCGCGGCGGGCGCGGATTTCGTCGCCTCGAAGATCGAGGCGATCGCGTCGAACCCGAAGGTGTGGCGGAAGACCGCGTTCATCCTCAACTACGACGAGAACGACGGCCTGTTCGACCACGTGCCACCGCCCACGCCGGCGGCCGGGACGGCCGACGAGTTCGTGCAGGGGCTGCCGATCGGGGGCGGCTTCCGGGTGCCCGCGATCATCGTCTCGCCGTGGACGGTGGGGGGCTGGGTGGCGACGGAGGCGTTCGACCACACCTCCGCGCTGCAGTTCCTGGAGCGGTTCACGGGGGTCGAGGAGCCGAACGTCAGCGACTGGCGCCGGTCGACGTTCGGTGACCTCACGTCCGCGTTCCGGTTCTCCCACTCCAGCCCGCGTGCGCCGCGTCTGCCGGACGACACGGCGGAGCAGCTGGAGAAGGCGAAGGAGGAAGTGGCGACCCTCCCGAAGCCCACGCTTCCCGGTGCCGACCAGTCCTTCCCCCACCAGGAGAGGGGCCGCCGCCCGCACGTGTGAGCGATCGCGTGGGCGGCGGTGGTGGGTCGGGGCCGCGCCGGTGTACCGAGGCCGTCGCCGCTGGATCAGACGTGGACCGGGCATGCGAGCCGCTGCTCGACCCGGACGTAAGCGACGGCCTCGGCACACCGGCACGGCCCCTTCCGCGCGTCGTCGGGTGCGGGTGCGGGTGCGGGTGCGGGTGCGGTTCGGTGGCGGGTGGGGTGGTGCATCGATTGGGGATGTGTCTCCGTTCGGGCGGGGCTTCTCGGCGCGGGCTGGCGACGGCCTCGGCACACCGGCACGGTTCGGTGGCGGGTGGGGTGGTGCATCGATTGGGGTTGCGTCTCCGTTCGGGCGGGGCTTGGGTGCGGGGGCGCGTCTTCAGCCCGTCCGGCGTTTGAGGACGAGCCCTTCGGGCGATGCGGGGGTCCAGGGGGCGGCAGCCCCTTGGCCGGGTCGTACGGAGGGACGGGGGCCTACCCCTTGGGGACCCCGGTGGACCCCCGCACCATCAATTCGCCCCGCACTCCGGCGATCCCCCCGGGCGGAGCCTCCTCGCGGCCCATGGCGACCCGTCCCGCCCGCGCCCCCGCCTCCGACAACGGCAACCGCACCGTCGTCAGCGCCGGCACCGCGTCGACACTGAACGGCAGATCGTCGAACCCGGCCACCGACACGTCGTCCGGGATGCGCAACCCCGCGTCGCGCAACGCCGCACACGCGCCGAGCGCGACCGTGTCGTTGGCGGCGACGACAGCCGTCAGGCCCGGCTCCCGGCGCAGAAGCTCGACCGTCGCCTCGTACCCGGAGCGCCGGTCGTAGCGCCCGTGCACGGTCCACCGGGGATCGTCCCCGATCCCGTGCGCGGCGAGCGCGGCCCGGTGGCCCTCCAGCCGGTGCCGGGTCGTGGTCCTCTCCTCGGGTCCCGCGATGTACCCCATCCGCCGGTGCCCGAGCCCGATCAGATGCTCGGTGAGCTGCTGCCCGCCGCCCCGGTTGTCGAAGGTGAGCGCGATCGCCTCGGGCGCGTCCGGCGCGGGCGGCCGACCGCACAGCACGACCCGCGTCCCCGCCTCGCCGAGCTTGCGCAGCTTCGCCGCGACCGCCGCCGCGTGCGGCGCGTCCTCGACCGCGCCCCCGGTCAGTACGACCGCCGCCGCGCGCTGCCGCTGGAGCAGCGTGAGGTACGTCAGCTCGCGCTCCGCGACACCGCCGGTGTTGCACACCACCCCGAGCCGCTCCCCGCCCGCACGCCCCCCGGGCCCCCCGATCTCCGACTGGATCGCGGCCGCCATGATCCCGAAGAACGGGTCGGCGATGTCGTTGACCAGGATGCCGACCAGATCGGAGGTGGCGGCGGCCAGCGAACTGGCGGGCCCGTTCAGTACGTAGTCGAGTTCGTCCACCGCGCGCAGCACCCGTTCGCGCGTGGACGCGGCGACGGGGTAGTTCCCGTTCAGCACCCGGGACACGGTCGCGGGCGAGACCTGCGCCCGTGCCGCCACGTCCGCCAGGGTCACGGTCATCTCGTCGTCCTCCGGTCGCGCGTCTCGTTGTCGTTGCCGTACACGGGCGGGTGCGAGGAGTCGGAGCGCCGGGGCGCGCGGCCGTGCGTCGCGCACACCCCCCCCCGCACCCGTGTACGCCCGCCACGTGCGGGTCCATCCGATCGTGCCCGCGCCCTCAAGTCCAGATGTCCGGCCGGTCGAACATCTCGCCCTCCACGTGGTCTTGTCCGATCGGCTGGGCAGAGGCTAGCTTTTCCTCCGGATAGAAAGCGCTTGCTGTCGCGCTCACCGAGGGGGCGCGTGCGGCGCGGAACCCGCGCACGAAGGGGATGACGTGACACGCAAGACGGTGCGTATCGCCATGAACGGCGTGACGGGGCGCATGGGCTACCGCCAGCACCTCGTCCGTTCGATTCTCGCCCTGCGGGACCAGGGCGGTCTGGACCTGGGCGACGGCACGACGCTGTGGCCCGAGCCGGTCCTCGTCGGCCGCCGCGAGCACGCCCTGAGGGAGATCGCCGAGCGGCACGGGCTGGAGCACTGGTCGACGGACGTCGACGCGGTCCTCGCCGACCCGGACGTCGACCTCTACTTCGACGCACAGGTCACCTCCGCCCGCGAGGAGGCGATCAGGAAGGCCGTCGCGGCGGGCAAGCACGTGTACACCGAGAAGCCGACCGCCACCGGGCTGGACGGCGCCCTGGAACTGGCCCGGCTCGCGGACGCGAAGGGCGTCCGGCACGGGGTCGTGCAGGACAAGCTCTTCCTCCCGGGGCTGCTGAAGCTCAAGCGCCTCGTCGACGGCGGCTTCTTCGGGCGGATCCTGTCCGTGCGCGGGGAGTTCGGCTACTGGGTCTTCGAGGGGGACTGGCAGTCCGCCCAGCGACCCTCCTGGAACTACCGCGCGGAGGACGGCGGCGGCATCGTCGTCGACATGTTCCCGCACTGGGAGTACGTCCTGCACGAGCTGTTCGGCCGGGTCACCTCCGTCCAGGCCCTCACCGCCACCCACGTCCCGCAGCGCTGGGACGAGCGGGGGAAGCCCTACGACGCCACGGCCGACGACGCCGCGTACGGCGTCTTCGAGCTGGAGGGCGGGGCCGTCGCCCAGATCAACTCGTCCTGGGCCGTGCGCGTCAACCGTGACGAACTGGTCGAGTTCCAGGTCGACGGGACGGAGGGCTCGGCCGTCGCCGGACTGCGCAACTGCCGTGTCCAGCACCGGTCCGCCACCCCCAGACCGGTCTGGAACCCGGACCTCCCGGCCGGCCACTCCTTCCGCGACCAGTGGCAGGAGGTCCCCGACAACACCGAGTTCGACAACGGTTTCAAGGCCCAGTGGGAGCTGTTCCTGCGGCATGTCCACGCCGACGCGCCCTACCACTGGGACCTTCTGGCCGGTGCCCGCGGCGTCCAGCTCGCCGAACTGGGCCTGAGGTCGGCGGCCGAGGGCCGCCGTCTCGACGTACCGGAGATCACGCTGTGAGCGTCCGGCTGCCCGACCGGTCCGGTGGACTGAAGCGGTACGAGCCGCGCGCCGAGCCCCTCGCCCCGACCGCCGGGGCGCCCCTCACCTCCCGTACGGTCTTCGCGGCGGCACATGTCGTCGCCGACCCGTACGCCGACGTGTCCCCCGACTCGCCCGCCGCCGTCGACTGGGACGCCACCCTCGCCTTCCGCCGCCATCTGTGGTCCCACGGCCTCGGGGTCGCCGAGGCGATGGACACCGCGCAGCGCGGGATGGGTCTGGACTGGGCGGGCGCGGCCGAACTCGTCCGCAGGTCGGCCGCGGAGGCGAGGGCGGCCGGGGGGCGGATCGCCTGCGGGGTGGGGACCGACCAGATCACCACGGGCTCCCTCGCGGAGGTCCGCGCCGCCTACGAGGAGCAGCTCGCGCTCGTCGAGGAGACCGGTGCGCAGGCCGTCCTGATGGCCTCGCGGGCCCTGGCCGCCGCAGCCCGGGGCCCCGAGGACTACCTCGACGTCTACGGGCATCTCCTGCGCCAGGCCTCCCGCCCGGTGGTCCTGCACTGGCTCGGTCCGATGTTCGACCCGGCGCTGCGGGGCTACTGGGGGTCCGGCGACCTGGACGCGGCGACGGATGTCCTCCTGGAGGTGATCGCGGCCCGTCCCGACAAGGTCGACGGCGTCAAGGTCTCCCTCCTCGACGCCGGACGCGAGATCGCCCTGCGCCGCGGGCTCCCGCCCGGCGTCCGCTGCTACACGGGCGACGACTTCCACTACCCCGAGCTGATCGCGGGCGACGAACGGGGTTTCAGTCACGCCCTGTTGGGTGTCTTCGACCCACTGGGACCGCTCGCGGCCCACGCGGTGCGGGTGCTCGACACCGGTGACGTGAAGGGGTTCCGCGCGCTGCTCGATCCGACCGTGGAGCTGTCCCGCCATCTCTTCCAGGAGCCGACCCGCTTCTACAAGACGGGAGTTGTCCTCCTGGCCTGGCTCGCCGGACATCAGACGCACTTCACGATGGTGGGCGGCCTGCAGTCGGCCCGTTCCCTCCCGCACCTCGCGCGGGCCTACGAACTGGCCGACGGGCTCGGCCTGTTCCCGGACCCGGCCGTGGCGGAGCGGCGGATGAGGGACCTGCTCGCCCTGTACGGAGTGGACCAGTGAGCCCGGCGAGCCCGACGCGTCCGGCCGACGGCGTCCTGGAGCGGCTCAGCATCAACCAGATGACCGTCAAGCAGCTCACGATCCCCGAACTGGTCGCCGGATGCGTCGAGTTGGGTGTCCCAGGCGTAGGGCTCTGGCGGGAGCCGGTGCGGGCGTACGGCATCCGGGCCACCGCCGGGCTCGTACGCGACGCGGGGCTGTCGGTGACGACCCTGTGCCGTGGGGGATTCCTCACGGCGATCGAACCCGCCGAACGGGCCCGTGCCCTGGACGACAACCGCGCGGCGGTCGACGAGGCGGCGGCCCTCGGCACCGACACGCTGGTCCTGGTCTCCGGCGGACTGCCGGCCGGGTCGAAGGACCTGCGGGGCGCCCGTGAACGCGTCGCCGACGCGCTGGCGGAACTGGGGCCGTACGCCGCCGGGTGCGGTGTACGGCTGGCCGTCGAACCGCTCCACCCGATGTACGCCGCCGACCGCTGTGTCGTCTCCACCCTCGCCCAGGCCCTGGATCTCGTGGAACGCCTCCCCGCCGACCAGGTGGGCGTCACCGTCGACACCTACCACGTCTGGTGGGATGACACCGCCCCCGCGCAGATCGCCCGCGCCGGGGCGTCCGGACGCATCCACGGCTTCCAGCTCGCCGACTGGACGACCCCGTTGCCCGAGGGCGTCCTCCACGGCCGCGGCCAGATCGGCGACGGGTCCGTCGACATGCGGGAGTGGTGGGGGTACGTCGAGGCCGCGGGCTACGCCGGTCCCGTCGAGGTCGAGCTGTTCAACGACGTGCTGTGGGGCCGCGACGGGAGGGAGGTGCTCGCGGAGACGGTGGCGCGGTTCGTGACGCACACCGGATAGCCGTCCGTGACCCACACCGGACCGGCGGTCCGCGGTGGGTCCGGATGCCCGTCCGTGATGGGTCCGGACAGTCGTCCGCGGTGGGTCCGGCGGTCCGGCGGCCCTGGATCGGGCTGGAGTGGATCCGCGGCCGTGGATCGGGCTTGGGTGGATCCGGCCGTGGTGGATGCCGGGGCGGTCGGTGTGCGGTTCGGCGGTGGGTTCCGGCGGTGGTCGGTGGTGCGGGGCGGCCGTGGCGCCGGAGCGCGCGGGGAGGCTATTTCCGCGTGCCGCGGGTGGCCCGCTTCGACAGCACCGACAGCAGCACCGGGATCACCAGGTCGATCACCCGGGCCACCGTCGCCGGTGGCAGCCCCGTCTTCCTGGCGACCGCGTTCGCGACCGGTCTGCTGATGCGGGCGAGCAGGCCGCCCATCAGACCGCCGCCCAGGCCGCCCATGCCACCCAGGGTGGCCACACCGGTCAGCGGGGCCTCCTGCGCCTCCGCGAAGGCCTGCTGGACCTCACCGGGATCCGTGACGGCGCGGTCCTGCAGACCGCCCGAGAACTCCGACACCGTCGTGCCGACGACCTCGCGCGCCCCGGCCGTGTCCGTGCCGAGCAGACCCGCGATCTCCTGCAGCCCGGCGTCGTCGAGCGCGTCGAGCACATCCTGCTGGAGTGGCTCCTCGTTCATGCCGCAAACGCTACGGGCACCCCGGTCGGTCGGCACGCCGAAAAAATCCCGGAAGGCCGTACAACCCTCCCCGCACCTGGTGAGTCGTACTTGCCATCAGGACCCTTGGAGGGGGATCTGGGGGGATCGCGGGGGTTCTGGTACGGAGGGGAAACCGAGAGGGCCCGGTCGACGGACCGGGCCCCCTCGAAGTTTCTCGGATCCCGGATCCCGGCCTCAGGCCTCCGCCTCCGGGCGTCCCGGACTCCGTCCCGAAGTGGCCCGCTTCCGTTCATGGCCGGGACCGGTGTACGGACCGTGATCCGCGGGGAGCGTCCGAATCCGCCCGTTGCCTCTGTGACGGCTGACGCCCACGCTGCTCCCTGAGCCGGACGACAGCCGAATCGGGGGGACGGGTCCCGTGCTGCGCATCCACTTCACGCCCGAGGACTTCACCCGTATCCGGGTGGCGGGCACCCCCGACCCGCTCTGGGAGATCGCGTGCAGCCTGCACCGGCTCCAGACCACGCGTGGACGCTGGGCGTACGCCGACTGGTACCGCACCACCCGGGACACCCTCGCGGGCACCGGACTCGGCGCGGCGGTCCGCCGGCTCCTCGTCCCGGTCCTGCCCCGCGCGCTGTACCTGCCCGACTTCCTCACCCCCTACGAGGCCGTCGACGGGCTGGAACCGGGTCTCGCGGCGATCGTGGACACCCCGCCCGCCAGGGTCGCCCACGAGGTGGACCTGCTCGACCGGCTCAGCGGAGCCCCGCCCTGGGCTCCCCGGCTGGTGGAGCGCGCCACCCGTGAGGAGCTGGTCAAGGCCCTGCGCGCCTACCACGAAGCGGTCATCGCCCCCCACCACGACCGCATCTGCGCGGGGATCGCCGGGGAGCGCGCCGTGCGGGCCCGCCAGACCCTCGACACCGGCATCGACGGGCTGCTCGCCGGACTGTCGCCGGTCATGCACTGGCGTCCGCCCGTCCTGCACGTCGAGTACGTGGAGGACCGCGACCTGCACCTCGGGGGCCGCGGGCTGCGCCTGGTCCCGTCGTACTTCTGCTGGCAGTCGCCGATCTCGATGGCCGACGACACCCTGCGTCCGGTGCTGATCTACCCCCTGCACACCTCCCGGCCGCCGGCCGCGACCGCGAGCCCCGACGCCCCCCTCGCCGCACTGATGGGCGGAACCCGCGCCGCCGCCCTGCGGTCCCTGGCGCTCGGCGCCACCACCTCGGAGCTGGCCCGGTCCCTGGGAGTCTCGCCCTCCACCGCCACGCACCACACCACCGTCCTGCGTGACGCGGGCCTGATCGCCAGCCGGCGATGGCACAACACCGTGCTGCACACGCTCACCCCGCTCGGGGCGGCGATGCTCCGCCGGACCCCGAGGGCCCCGGACGGCACACCGGCCCGGCCCTAAGCCGCCGCCGCACCCGCCCGGCCGCCGCCGCACCGGTTCCGGTCATGACCCACTGTCCGCGGCGGGCGAAGCGTGTCCCGGTCCGCCCCACCGGCCCCATGTGCCGCACGAACTCCGCCGGAGCAAGCGGCTCCGGTGCCGGGCCGGGGACTTTCGAGCCGGGTCGAAGGTCGTGGTCCCCGCGGGCCCGCTCTGCGAGCGTCTGCGGCGTGCACCCCGGACGCGACAGCAACGGCCCGTCCGGAGGCGTGGTCGTGCGCACGGGCGTGGGCGCGACCGGGTGCCGGAAGGCCGGAAGACCAGCGGGCCGGAAGGCCGGAAAGTCCGACGGCCGGAAAGTCCGACGGCCGGAAAGTCCGACGGCCGGAAGGCAGGAAAGCCCGAAGACCCGGGGACCCGACAACCGGGGCACGAGAAGACCGGACCACGAGAAGACCGGAACACCGAAAAGGGGAAGCATGAACAGAGCTCTCGCCGCCGGCGCGCTCGCGCTTGTCTCCGCCGCGACCAGTCTGACGCTCGCTCCCGCGGCCTCCGCCGCCCCCCAGGCCTGTGTGACCTCGACGCTCACCACCGGGGGCGACGAAGGCGTGGGAACCATCCGCAACAAGTCCGCGACCAGCAGCTGCGGAGACCTCAACCTCACCTACTCCGACGACTCGACCTCCCCCTACGGGGACTACTACGCCGGGCGGCTGCGCAACTCCAGCGGCGTCTGGCACACCTGCAGCAAGGGCTATGTCTGGGCCTCCGACGGCAGCCACAGCGTCAACGACTCCACCTACTGGCTGTGCACCGACGTGAACGACAACACCCCGTTCACGGTGGCGAGCCAGCTCGACGGCGGCGACTCCGTCAAGATCACGCACTGACCGGGGCGGAGCGTCCGCCGGCCCGGTTCCGATCTCGTACGGGGGTGCCATCGGCGCGGGCCGGCGGCACCCCCGCCAGGGACCGGACGGGGCCGGCGGGGCGGAGGAGCCGCGGCGGGCAGGGCGGCCACGGCAGGCGGGGCGGAGCGGACAGGCGGCGGGCCGGGCGGCCGGGGGATGAAGGGGGCAGGGTAATGGGCGAGAGGATCCCGGTCGGGTACCGGGTCGTGGTCGTGGCCGTCGCCGCGGTGTTCGCCGCCGCCTGCTCGGCGGGTCCCGCCCCGCTCGCGGCCCCGTCCCGGGCGGCCCGGGTCGCCCCGGCGCGTCTCAGCGACGCGCTGCCGGACGATCCGGTCCGGATGGTCCTGCCCGCCACCGGCGCCGAGACCCGCTGGACCCAGGGACTGGACGTCCTCGTACGGCAGGAGGCCCGTGCCGTCGCCGCGTCCTGCGCGCGGGACCACAGGACCGTGCTTCCCGCGCAGGCCCCGCTCGCCTTCATCCGCTACTACGAGCTCCCCGACCTGGACTTCGTCGCCCGGCACGGGATGAGCGAGAGCGCCCCGGTACCCGCCGCGACGCCCGTCCCGGCGACGACCGGCACCAATACGGGCGGGGGGAACGGGAGCGGGGGTTCCGGCGGGCCGGCCGCGGCGCGGCGCTGCCTCGCCGCGGGGACGGCCGCCGCCACGGCGCTGCGCGACGGTTATGCCGCCCTCCAGGGCCGGTGGTTCGACGCCCTCGTCCCGCTGCGCCGCGATCCCGCCGTGCTGCGGGCGCTGCGGACACTGCCGGGCTGTCTGGCCGGACACGGGATCCGGGTGCGCGACGAGAACGGTTTCTTCGCCCTCGCCGACAGCCGGGCCCAGACCACCGCCCCCGACCGGCTGCCCGCCGTCGAGCACGCGCTCGGGGATGCGTACGCGGACTGCATGCGCCCCGTCGAGGCCGTCCGCGAGCCGGCCCGTCTGCGGCTGCGCGCCCGTTTCGTCGCCGAGCACGCCGCGGCGATCCGTAGCCTGCGCGCGACCCTCGTCCCCTCGCTCCGCCGGGCCGAGCGGGAGCACGGTCTGCGGCTGGTCTTCCCGGCCCCGTGACGGAGGCGCACGGACAGGGCATCGGCGTCGGACAGCCCTTAGAAGAACACCCCGCACCGCAGCAGCACGTTCGCGTACGGCCGCGCCTCTCCGGTACGGACGATCAGCCGAGCGCCCGCCGACAGCGACTTGAGTTCCTCGTGCGGGACCAGGTCCAGGGCGGGGAAGCGGGCGGTCAGCAGCGCGGCGGCCTCCGGGTTCGCCCCGTGGATCTCCTCCGCGGCGGTGGCGCCCTCCACCACCAGTTCCGTCAGCAGCCCGTCGAGGACCTCGGCGAACGACGGCACCCCGGCGCGGAAGGCCAGGTCGACGACGCGCGGCCCCTCCGGTATCGGCATGCCGGCGTCGCACACCAGCACCCCGTGCCCGTGGCCCAGTTCGGCCAGGGCGCCCGCCAGATGGCGGTTCAGAATTCCGGCCCTCTTCACGACGACTCGACCTCCTCGGCGGTCGGGAAGGACTCCTGGGCACCGGGCCGGGTGACGGCGACCGCACCCACCCGGGCCGCGTAGGCGGCGGCGACGGCCGGCGGATCGCCGAGCCCCAGCCGCCAGGCGAGCGCCGCGGTGAACGAGTCGCCCGCGCCCGTCGTGTCCACGGCCGCCACCGGCACGGCCGGCACCCGCGCGGTTCCGTGGGCGTCCGCCACCAGCGCGCCCCGCGCGCCCAGCGTGACGACCACCGAACGCGGGCCCAGCGCGAGCAGCGCCGTCGCCCAGTCCTCGGGCTCCTCGCCCGCGCCGTCGCCCAGCACCACCCGGGCCTCGTGCTCGTTCACGATCAGCGGGTCGCAGGCCGCCAGGACCTCGGCGGGCAGCGGCCGGGGCGGCGACGGGTTCAGCACGAGACGACTGCCGGGCGCGAGGGTCCGTACGGTCTCCACGACCGTCTCCAGCGGGATCTCCAGCTGCGCCGAGACCACCCGGGCGGCGCGTACGAGACCCGCGGCGGCCCGGACGTCCTCCGGTGTCAGCCGGCCGTTCGCGCCCGGTGAGACCACGATGCTGTTGTCCCCGGACGGGTCCACCGTGATCAGCGCCACGCCGGTGGGCGCCCCGCCGACGAGCACGCCCGCGGTGTCGACGCCGGCCGCCCGCTGCGCGTCGAGCAGCAGCCGGCCGTGCGCGTCGTCGCCGACCCGGGCCAGCAGGGCCGTGCGGGCCCCGAGACGAGCGGCCGCGACCGCCTGGTTGGCGCCCTTGCCGCCCGGGTGGACGACGAGGTCGGAGCCGAGCACCGTCTCACCGGCCGCGGGTCGCCGTTCGACCCCGATCACCAGGTCCGCGTTGGCCGATCCCACGACCAGCAGGTCGTAGTCGTACATGAACTGTCTCCCTGTGTAGGTGAGGTGAGCGGGGGCGGCCGGGCGGTCACGTGGACCCCCGGCCGCCCCCTGCGCCGATCGGCTCAGCCGGTGAACCCGGCCACGTTCTGTGCCGTGACCACCTTCACCGGAACCATCACGGTCTTCTCGACCTTCTTGCCCTCGGCGGACTTGAGCGCGTTCTCCACCGCGATCCGGCCGAGCTCGGTCGGCTGCTGGGCCACGGAGGCGTACAGCGACCCGTTCTTGACGGCCGTCAGCCCGTCGGGCGTGCCGTCGAAGCCGATGACCGAGACCGACTTGCCGGCCTTGGAGCCGAGTGCCTTGATCGCGCCGAGCGCCATCTCGTCGTTCTCGGCGAAGACGCCCTGGACGTCGGGGTGCGCCTGGAGCAGGTTCGTCATCACGTCGAGGCCCTTGGTGCGGTCGAAGTCCGCGGGCTGCCGGGCGACGACCTTGATGCCGGGGTAGGCCTTCAGGCCCTCGGCGAAGCCCGCGCCGCGCTCACGGCTCGCGGAGGTGCCCGCCAGACCCTGCAGGATCACGATCTTGCCCTTGCCGCCGAGCTTCTCGGCGAGCGCCTTGGCGCCCAGCTTGCCGCCCTCGATGTTGTCGGAGGCGACGAGCGCGGCCGTCTCCGCCTTGTTCACGCCGCGGTCGACACCGATGACGGGGATGTCGGCCTTGTTCGCGGAGCGGACCGCCGGGCCCGCGGCGTCCGAGTCCACGGGGTTGACGATGATCGAGCCGAGCCCCGAACTGGTGAAGTTCTGCAGCTGGTTGGCCTGCTGGGAGGCGTCGTTCTGCGCGTCGGTGACGGTCAGGCTCACGCCGAGCTTCTTGGCCTCCTGCTGCGCGCCCTTCTTGATCTGGACGAAGAAGGGGTTGTTCAGGGTGGAGAGCGAGAGACCCACCTTCTTCGACGCCGTCGAGGAGGAGCCGCCGTGCACGAAGGACATCGCGCCGACGATCGCCGCCGCGACCACGGCCGCGATGATGTACGTCGCCGCCTGCTTGCCCCGGTTGCCCGGTGAACCGGCGCCGGCGGCCACCGGGGTCGCCCCGGCCTTGCGCCGCACCGTGTCGAGCAGCACCGCCAGCGCGATGACGACACCGATGACGACCTGCTGCCAGAAGGCGGAGACGGAGAGCAGGTTGAGGCCGTTGCGCAGCACCGCGAGGATCAGCGCGCCGATCAGCGTGCCGGACGCCTTGCCGGTGCCGCCCGCGAGCGAGGCGCCGCCGATGACGACCGCGGCGATCGCGTCGAGTTCGTAGCCCTGCGCGGCCTGCGGCTGCGCGGAGGAGAGCCGGGAGGCGAGCACGATGCCCGCGGCGGCCGCGAAGAGACCCGACAGGGCGTAGATCGCGAGCTTCTGCTTCTTGACCCGCAGGCCGGAGAGGCGGGCCGCCTCCTCGTTGCCGCCGATGGCGTACATGGAGCGGCCGATGTAGGTACGGCCGAGGATCACGGCCGTGATCAGGCCCATGACGACCATGACGAGGACCGGGACGGGCAGCCAGCCGCCGAGGGTGTCACCGAGGTGCGAGACCGAGGAGGGGAAGGCGATCGGGCTGCCCTGCGAGATCACCAGGGAGAGACCGCGGCCCACCGAGAGCATGGCGAGCGTCGCGATGAACGGCGGCAGTTTCCCGTACGCGATCATCACGCCGTTGACCAGGCCGACGGCGATGCCGGCGGCGATCGAGACGATCACCGCGACCCACACCGGGACGCCCTGCGAGGTCGCCAGCCAGGCGAGGACGGTGGCGGAGAGCGCCGCGACCGAGCCGACCGACAGGTCGATGCCGGCGGCGACGATGACGAAGGTCGAACCGAAGGCGAGAATGGCGGTCACGGCCGCCTGGACGCCGATGTTGAGCAGGTTGTCCGTCGTCAGGAAGTCGCCGGACAGCGCCGCCATCGCGATGACGAGCGCGATGAGCGCGGTGAGCGCTCCGTTGTCGAGCAGAAGGCGGCGGACCGCCGAGGCGCCACTCGCGCCCGATGTGCTCTTGAGCGTGTCAGTGGCCACGGGAGCCCTCCACAGCGGTTTCAGAGTTGGTGGTCGGTGTGCTGACGGCGAGTGCCATCACGGAGTCCTGCGTCGCTTCGGCCGCGGACAGTTCGCCCGCGATCCGGCCCTGGGCCATCACCAGCACCCGGTCGCTCATGCCGAGCACCTCGGGCAGATCGCTGGAGATCATCAGAACGGCCGCGCCCGCGGCCGTCAGTTCGTTGACGAGCTGGTAGATCTCGACCTTGGCGCCGACGTCGATGCCGCGGGTCGGCTCGTCGAGGATCAGCACCTTGGTGTCGGCCAGCAGCCACTTGCCGATGACGACCTTCTGCTGGTTGCCGCCGGACAGAGTGCGGACGTGCTGGCCGAGACCGGCCATGCGGACGCCGAGCTGTTCGGCGATCCGCGCGGCGGCCTGCCGCTGGCCCCTGAGGTCGACGAGTCCGCCATGGGTCGCGGACCGCATGGTGACCAGGCCGAGATTCTCCTCGACGGAGGCGTCGAGCAGAAGTCCCTGGCCCTTGCGGTCCTCGGGGACGAGCCCGATGCCGGCCCGCATCGCCGCGTTCACGTCGTGCCGGCGCAGCTCGGCGCCGGCGACCTTCACGGCGCCCTTGTCGTAGGGGTCCGCGCCGAAGACCGCGCGGACGACCTCCGTCCGTCCGGCGCCCACGAGCCCCGCGATGCCGACGACCTCACCGGCCCGCACCTCGAAGCTCACGTCGTGGAAGACACCGTCCCGGGTCAGCCCCTCGACGGTCAGCAGCGCGGTCGCGGCGCCGCTCCCCGTGGCGGTCCCGGTCTCGGGGCGCTCGCGCGGGTACTGCTGCTCGATCGAGCGGCCCACCATCAGACGGACCAGTTCGTCCTCGGGGGTGGTCGCGGGCACCTGCCCGACGCTCCTGCCGTCGCGGATGACCGTGACCCGGTCTCCCAGGGCGGCGATCTCCTCCAGGTGGTGCGTGATGAAGACGATGCCGACGCCGTCCTCGCGCAGCTGGCGCACGATGGCGAAGAGCTTCTCGACCTCCTCGGAGGTGAGCACCGCGGTCGGCTCGTCCATGATCAGGACCCGCGCGTCGAGGCTCAGCGCCTTCGCGATCTCGACCATCTGGAGGCGCGCGATGCCGAGTTCACGCACCCGCGCGCGCGGCGACACGTTCACGCCGACCCGTTCGAGGAGCGCGGCGGCCTCGGCCTCCATCGTCCTGCGGTCGATCAGCCCGTAGCGGCGCGGCTGCCGTCCCAGGAAGATGTTCTCGGCGACCGTCAGATCGGGTACGAGGTTGAACTCCTGGTAGATGGTGGCGATGCCGAGGCGTTCGGAGTCCTGCGCCCCGTGGATGCGCACCTCCTCGCGGTCCACGAGGACGCGTCCGGAGTCGGGCTGGTAGGCGCCGGAGAGCATCTTGATCAGCGTGCTCTTGCCGGCGCCGTTCTCGCCGAGCAGCACGTGCACCTCGCCGCGGCGCAGGTCGAAGTCGACGCTGTCCAGCGCGACCACGCCGGGGAAGGTCTTGCGAATGCCCTCGATGCGCAGCAACTCGTCCTGGTTGCTCACGACTGGCTCCTTTGTACGGGGGACTGCTGTGCGGGGTTGGTCTCTCGGGGGGTCGGCCGGTTGGGGGGCGGTGGTGCGGGGGCCGTGCGGGCCGGGTCCGGTTCGCCGCACGACCGGCGTACGACGAGCCGGGCGGGGAGGGTGACGGACTGCGGGGGGCGGCCCTCGATCCGGTCGACGAGCGCGTGCACGGCGGCCCGTCCGAGTTCTCCGGTCGGCTGTGCGATCGCGGTGACCGGGGGATCGGTGTGCACGAACCAGGGGATGTCGTCGAAGGCGGCGAGCGCGATGTCCTCGGGCACCCGCAGCCCCCGTGCCCGGACGGCGTCCAGCGCGCCGAGCGCCATCAGGTTGTCGGCGGCGAAGACGACCTCGGGCGGCTCGGCCAGGTCCAGGAACCGTTCGGTGGCCCGGCGCCCGCTCTCGGCCTGGAAGTCGCCCTGCCCGATGTAGGCGTCCGGCAGGTCGATGCCGTGGGCGGCGAGCGCCTCCCGGAACGCCTCCACGCGCTCACTGCCGGTGGTGGTCGCCGCCGGGCCCGCGATGATGGCGAGCCGTCGGTGTCCGAGACCGTGCAGATGGGCGACGAGGTCGCGTACGGCGGTGCGTCCGTCGGCCCGTACGACGGGGACGTCCACGCCGGCGATCCATCGGTCCACGAAGACCATCGGGGTACCGGCGCGCGCGGCGTCCAGCATGGCGGGGGAGCCGCCGTCGGTGGGGGAGACCAGCAGACCGTCGATGCGCCGGTCCAGCAGGGTCCGTACGTGGTGGTCCTCGACCTCGGGGCGCTCGTCGGCGTTGCCGATGATCACGCTGTAACCGAGGGCGCGGGCCTCCTCCTCGACGGAGCGGGCCAGTTCGGTGAAGTACGGGTTGAGCACGTCGCTGATGACCAGGCCGAGGGTGCGCGTCTGGTCGGTGCGCAGCGAACGGGCGACGGCGTTCGGGCGGTAGCCCAGGTGCGCCACGGCCGCCAGCACGCGGGTGCGTGCATCCGGGCTGACCGACGGGTGGTCGTTCAGCACACGGGAGACCGTGGCGACGGACACACCCGCCTCCGCGGCGACATCCTTGATGCTCGCCATGACCGCCCCACCTCCTCGTGGAATCGATTACACGGAGGATTGGAATCGATTACACGGGCATCGGGCAAGGGTCCAAAGACCCTCTGAGACCGGATCGTGATGAAGGCCCTCCGGGAGGGCGGGCCCCGTCCGGGCCCGCCCGGGCGGACGGGGCCCGCGTTGTCGGTCCCCGCGGGTACCTTCGGATCATGTCCAAGCAGGAGGGGAGCGGGGCGCGGCAGCAGGCCGTCCTCGAAGGCGTGCTGGAGCGGATCACCTACGCGAACGAGGAGAGCGGCTACACGGTGGCGCGTGTCGACACCGGCCGCGGCGCGGGGGACCTGCTGACCGTCGTCGGCGCGCTGCTCGGCGCCCAGGTGGGGGAGTCGCTCCGGATGGAGGGCCGCTGGGGCTCACACCCGCAGTACGGCAAGCAGTTCACGGTGGAGAACTACACGACGGTCCTCCCGGCCACCGTCCAGGGCATCCGGCGCTATCTCGGGTCCGGCCTGGTGAAGGGCATCGGCCCGGTCTTCGCCGACCGCATCACCCAGCACTTCGGGCTGGACACGCTCCGGATCATCGAGGAGGAGCCGCAGCGTCTCGTCGAGGTCCCCGGCCTCGGTCCCAAGCGCACCGGGCGGATCGCCGACGCCTGGGAGGAGCAGAAGGCCATCAAGGAGGTGATGCTCTTCCTCCAGAGTGTCGAGGTGTCGACGTCGATCGCGGTCCGCATCTACAAGAAGTACGGCGACGCGTCGATCTCGGTCGTGCGGAACCAGCCCTACCGGCTGGCCGCCGACGTCTGGGGCATCGGCTTCCTCACCGCCGACCGGATCGCCCGGTCCGTCGGCATCCCGCACGACAGCCCCGAGCGGGTCAAGGCGGGCCTCCAGTACGCCCTTTCGCAATCCACCGACCAGGGGCACTGCTATCTGCCCGAGGAGCGGCTGATCGCGGACGCGGTGAAGCTCCTCCAGGTGGACACGGGCCTGGTCATCGAGTGCCTGGCCGAACTCGCGGCCCCTGTCGAGGACGACGCGGACCCCGGTGTCGTACGGGAGAAGGTGCCCGGCCCCGATGGCGGCGAGCCGGTGACGGCGGTCTATCTGGTCCCCTTCCACCGCGCCGAACTCTCCCTCTCCGCCCAGCTGTTGCGCCTGCTGCACACCGACCAGGACCGGATGCCCGGTTTCCGGGAGGTGGCCTGGGACAAGGCGCTGACCTGGCTGGAGGGGCGTACGGGCGCGGAGTTGGCGCCCGAGCAGGAGGAGGCCGTGCGGCTCGCGCTGACCAGGAAGGTCGCCGTGCTCACCGGAGGCCCCGGCTGCGGCAAGTCGTTCACGGTCCGCTCGATCGTCGAACTGGCGCGCGCCCGGCGGGCGAAGGTGGTCCTCGCCGCGCCCACGGGCCGGGCGGCCAAGCGGCTCGCCGAACTGACGGGGGCCGAGGCGTCGACGGTGCACCGGCTGCTCGAACTCAAGCCGGGCGGGGACGCCGCGTACGACAAGGACCGCCCGCTGGACGCCGATCTGGTGGTCGTGGACGAGGCCTCCATGCTCGATCTGCTGCTCGCCAACAAGCTGGTCAAGGCGGTGCCGCCGGGTGCCCACCTCCTGTTCGTGGGTGACGTCGACCAACTCCCCAGCGTGGGCGCGGGCGAGGTGCTGCGGGACCTGCTCGCCGAGGACGGACCCGTGCCGTCGGTCCGCCTGACCCGGATCTTCCGGCAGGCCCAGCAGTCCGGGGTGGTGACGAACGCACACCGGATCAACTCCGGGCAGCACCCGGTCACGGACGGCCTGAAGGACTTCTTCCTCTTCGTCGAGGACGACACCGAGGAGACCGGGCGGCTCACGGTGGACGTGGTGGCGCGGCGGATTCCGGCCAAGTTCGGGCTCGACCCGCGCCGGGACGTGCAGGTGCTGGCGCCGATGCACCGGGGGCCGGCGGGCGCGGGCACCCTCAACGGCCTGCTCCAGCAGGCGCTCACGCCCGGGCGGCCCGAGCTCGCCGAGAAGCGCTTCGGCGGCCGGGTCTTCCGCGTCGGCGACAAGGTCACCCAGATCCGCAACAACTACGAGAAGGGCGAGAACGGTGTCTTCAACGGCACCGTGGGCGTCGTGACCTCGCTCGATCCGGTCGAACAGCGGCTGACGGTGCTGACGGACGAGAACGAGGAGGTTCCGTACGACTTCGACGAACTGGACGAGCTGGTGCACGCGTACGCGGTGACGATCCACCGTTCCCAGGGCAGCGAATACCCCGCGGTGGTGATCCCGGTCACCACGGGCGCCTGGATGATGCTCCAGCGCAACCTGCTCTACACGGCGGTCACGCGGGCGAAGAGACTGGTCGTCCTCGTCGGCTCCCGCAAGGCGATCGGCCAGGCCGTCCGCACGGTGTCGGCGGGCCGGCGGTGTACGGCCCTGGCCTTCCGTCTGGCGGGCGGTCCCCCCGCCCGGCGGCCCGCTCCGGAGCCCGTCCACCGGCCCTGACCGGTTCCCGCCGGTGCCGCGCTGCGCGTCCTTCCGGCCCGCCCGGCCGCCGCTCCCCAAAAAATGATCGATCAAAGGAGTCGCAAAGGTCACACAGCACTTCCGGAACCAGGGCGAAGAGGGGCAGGATGTGCAGGCTGGCGGCACTCAGTGCCGCCAACCGGCCCAATGGTCGACCCCGAGTGCACTCTCCAGGGCCAAATGGGGGATGGTAGAGACAGTCAGGGCACCTCGAAGAAGAGGCACAACGTCGGTGAGGGATGACGTGAGCGACAACAACGCTGTAGTACTGCGGTTCGGCGATGGCGAGTACACCTACCCGGTGATCGACAGCACCGTCGGCGACAAGGGCTTCGACATCGGCAAGCTCCGCGCCCAGACCGGTCTGGTGACGCTGGACAGCGGGTACGGCAACACCGCCGCCTACAAATCCGCGATCACCTATCTCGACGGCGAGGAGGGCATCCTCCGGTACCGCGGCTACCCGATCGAGCAGCTGGCCGAGCGCTCCACCTTCCTCGAGGTGGCCTCGCTGCTGATCAACGGCGAACTGCCGAACGTGGACGAGCTCTCCACCTTCAAGAACGAGATCACGCAGCACACCCTGCTGCACGAGGACGTCAAGCGCTTCTTCCAGGGCTTCCCCCGTGACGCCCACCCGATGGCGATGCTGTCGTCCGTGGTCAGCGCCCTGTCGACGTTCTACCAGGACAGCCACAACCCGTTCGACGAGAAGCAGCGCCACCTCTCGACGATCCGGCTGCTCGCCAAGCTTCCGACGATCGCGGCGTACGCCTACAAGAAGTCGATCGGCCACCCCTTCGTCTACCCGCGCAACGACCTCGGGTACGTCGAGAACTTCCTGCGCATGACCTTCTCGGTCCCCGCCCAGGAGTACGAGCTCGACCCGGTCGTCGTCTCCGCGCTCGACAAGCTGCTCATCCTGCACGCGGACCACGAGCAGAACTGTTCGACCTCCACCGTGCGTCTGGTGGGCTCCTCGCAGGCGAACATGTTCGCCTCGATCTCCGCCGGCATCTCCGCTCTCTGGGGTCCGCTGCACGGTGGCGCCAACCAGTCCGTGCTGGAGATGCTGGAGGGCATCCAGGCCTCCGGCGGCGACGTCGACTCCTTCATCCGCAAGGTGAAGAACAAGGAGGACGGCGTCCGTCTGATGGGCTTCGGCCACCGCGTCTACAAGAACTTCGACCCCCGGGCGAAGATCATCAAGGCGGCCGCGCACGACGTCCTCTCGGCGCTCGGCAAGTCCGACGAGCTGCTGGACATCGCGCTCAAGCTGGAGGAGCACGCGCTCTCCGACGACTACTTCGTCTCGCGCAGCCTCTACCCGAACGTGGACTTCTACACGGGTCTGATCTATCGCGCCATGGGCTTCCCGACCGAGATGTTCACGGTCCTGTTCGCCCTCGGCCGCCTCCCGGGCTGGATCGCCCAGTGGCACGAGATGATCAAGGAGCCCGGCTCCCGCATCGGCCGCCCGCGCCAGATCTACACGGGTGTCGTCGAGCGCGACTTCGTGCCGGTCGAGGCCCGCTGATCCTCCCCGTGCGGGCATAGCCCCACGAAGGGTCCGAAGCCGAAGGAACCCGGCAAAACGGAAAGCGCCCTGCTACCGGTCCCCCCACGGGCCGGCAGTCAGGGCGCTTTCCTTGTCCCGGTGCGGATTCCCCCCACGGGATCCGGCCGGGCGTCTGTGGACAGCGCCTGAATCGCTGCGAGCAAAACGAGCAGAACTCTTCGTGCTACCGCGTGCTCCCGCACGCGCTCCGGTGCGATCTGCCGGGACCCGTACCGACGGGAGGGCCGCTCAAAGCTCCCCGCTGTACGTGCCCCGGCAACGCAGTTCCGGGAACGTCCCCCAAGACATCCCCAGATGTCAGAAACGCCCCCCAAGACGTCTCTGGCATCGCCAACTTAGACTCACGAACCCCTTCGCTGGTTACGTTCACATCACTGTGATCTGTGTCTCTTGCGTATGTCCTGAAGATACGCAAGAGCCCCGATTCGGGAATCGAGAGCCAAGCGTAAGGAAGATGCGCGAGCCTTGTGAAGAGCTTATGTGAGGCTCCCGTTGGACTCTAGGGGGACTCTTACTCCGTCGTCATGAGAATGTCCTGAGTCGGAGGCTGTTCGTCACCACGAACACGGACGAGAAGGCCATCGCGGCCCCCGCGATCATGGGGTTGAGCAGGCCGGCCGCGGCGAGGGGCAGCGCCGCCACGTTGTACGCGAACGCCCAGACCAGGTTTCCCCGGATCGTGGACAGCGTCCTGCGGGACAGCCGGATCGCGTCCGCCGCCACCCGCAGATCCCCGCGGACCAGCGTCAGGTCGCTCGCCTCGATCGCCGCGTCCGTGCCGGTGCCCATGGCGAGCCCGAGGTCGGCGGTGGCGAGCGCCGCCGCGTCGTTCACCCCGTCGCCGACCATCGCCACGGTCCGTCCCTCGCCCTGCAGCCGGCGGACGACGTCCACCTTGTCCTGCGGCAGCACCTCGGCGATCACGTCTCCCGGGCCGATGCCCACGGCGCGCGCCACCGACTCCGCCACCGCCCGGTTGTCACCGGTCAGCAGGACGGGGGTGAGCCCCAGGGCGCGCAGCTCGCGCACGGCGCTCGCGCTGGTCTCCCTGACCGTGTCGGCGACGGTCAGGACGCCGGACGGCACCCCGTCCCGGACGACGACGACGGCCGTCCGCCCGTCGGCCTCGGCCTCCGCTTTCGCGGCGGCCAGCTCCCGGGGAAGCGGCTCGGGACCGGACCGCCCCACCCGGACCTCGTGGCCCTCCACGCGCCCGCGCACGCCCAGCCCGGGGAGGTTCTCGAACTCCTCCACCGCGGGAAGGGCCCCAGCCCGCTCCTGGGCGCCCGCGGCGACCGCCCGGGCCACCGGATGCTCGGAGGCGTGTTCCAGGGCGCCGGCGAGCCGCAGGAGCTCCTTCTCGTCGCCGCCCGCGACGACGTACACCTCGCGCAGCGTCATCCGCCCGGTCGTCACCGTGCCGGTCTTGTCCAGGACGACGGTGTCGACGCGCCGTGTGGACTCCAGGACCTCGGGCCCCCGGATGAGGATGCCGAGCTGGGCGCCGCGGCCGGTGCCCACCATGAGGGCGGTCGGGGTGGCCAGGCCGAGCGCGCACGGGCAGGCGATGATCAGCACGGCGACGGCCGCGGTGAAGGCGGCGGCGGTGTCGCCGGTGACGCCCAGCCAGACCGCGAAGGTGCCGAGCGCGATCACCAGTACGACCGGGACGAAGACGGCGGAGATCCGGTCGGCGAGGCGCTGCACCTGGGCCTTGCCGTTCTGCGCGTCCTCCACGAGCCGCGCCATCCGCGCGAGCTGGGTGTCGGCTCCGACCCGGGTCGCCTCGACGACGAGCCGGCCCCCGGCGTTCACGGTCGCGCCCGTCACCGCCGAGCCGACCGTGACGTCGACCGGTACCGACTCGCCCGTGAGCATGGAGGCGTCCACCGCGGAGGCGCCCTCGACGACGGTCCCGTCCGTGGCGATCTTCTCGCCGGGCCGTACGACGAACCGGTCGCCGGCCGCGAGCCGCTCGACCGGGACGCGCACCTCGCGGCCGTCCCGCAGCACGGTCACGTCCTTGGCGCCCAGCTCCATCAGCGCCCGCAGCGCCGCCCCCGCCCGCCGCTTGGAACGGGCCTCCAGATAGCGGCCGAGCAGGATGAACGCGACGACCCCGGCGGCCACCTCGAGATAGATCGTCGACGATCCGTCGGTGCGGGCGACGGTGAACGCGAAGCCGTGCCGCATGCCGGGCATCCCCGCGTCGCCGCCGAACAGGGCCCACAGGGACCAGCCGAACGCGGCCAGCGTGCCGACCGAGACGAGCGTGTCCATGGTCGCCGCGCCGTGCCGCGCGTTGGTGAGGGCGGCACGGTGGAACGGCAGGGCGCCCCAGACGACGACGGGTGCGGCCAGCGTCAGCGAGAGCCACTGCCAGTTGTCGAACTGCAGCGCGGGGACCATCGACATCAGGACGACGGGAAGGGCGAGCAGCGCGGAGACGACGAGCCGCTCGCGCAGGGAGGCGAGTTCGGGGTCGCCGTCGGTCGCGGCGGTGGGTTCAGGCGTGCCGGCCGGGGGCGGCGGGGGTGCCTCGGCCGTGTATCCGGTCTTCACGACGGTGGCGATCAGGTCGGCGACCTGTACCCCCGCCGGGTACGAGACCTTCGCCTTCTCCGTCGCGTAGTTGACCGTGGCGGTGACGCCGTCCATGCGGTTGAGCTTCTTCTCGACACGGGCCGCGCAGGAGGCGCAGGTCATCCCGCCGATCGTGAGCTCGACCTCGGCGGCGACGGCAGGGGCTGCCGCGGCGTCCGCGGTCGGGGGCGTCCCCGTTATGGGTGACTCGGGTGCTGCGGTGGTCATGGTCCGGCTCCAGGGAATGAGCCGGGCCGTACGGAGCCAGTATCAGCTGGTCGGTACGGCCCGGTGGGAGAGCTAGGCGGAACGGTGCGCGGTGCGGGGGCGTGACGTGGTGGGCGTGACGCCGGGGCGCGGCGCCCACCGGCGGGAGGCCCGGGCCTCGGCGTAGACCTCGGCTCAGGCCTTGGTGACGAGCTCGAAGCCCGCCTCGTCGACCGCGGCGCGCACGGCCTCCTCGTCCAGCGGCGCGGCGGAGACCACGGTGACCTCGCCCGTCGCGGCCACGGCCTGCACCGAGCTGACACCGGCGATCCCGGCGATCTCACCGGAGACGGAACCCTCGCAGTGCCCGCAGCTCATGCCGCTCACCTGGTAGACGGCCGTGATGGAACCCTGGGTGTCGGTCTGCGTGGTCATGGCGTGCTCCTCGTCGAGGCGTGTGCGGGTCGCGGCGTGCGGTGGCGTGTCGCGGTGTGGTGCCGGTGGGCCTGACGGGACCCTGAGGTTCCAGGGTTCCCTTCGATGTTCACAAGATTATACCCCTAGGGGGTATTTTCCAAGCAGGGTCCGAGGTGGGCGCGAGCCGCCACGGGGGTGGGGTGTGTCTCGGCGGGTGCGGGGGTATCGCGGGGATTTGTCCGAACCTTATGGCAGCGGGCCGCCGTGTCGGGGGTCGGAGGTCGTCAGGGTTCCCCGGTGCGGGCGGCTGGCGGGTGACCGGTGACCGGTGGTGGGACGGAGTGGTGGCCGGTCGGCCGGGTGCTCCGAGAGTGTGCCCGGTCGCGCGGGGGTGCGCGGGATCGCGCCGGGGTCCTGGAGTGGACGGGCGTGCGCCCCCGGTCCCGGGGCGCGCGGGCTCCGGGGGGTCCGGAACCCGGAGCGCGGGCGTGCCGGGTCGCGTCCGGGCCTGCCTGGGCCCAGGTCAGCGCCGGGCGGTGTGGGCGCCGGAGGCGAGCGCGCTGCCGTCGGTCAGTGGTTCGACGTAGCGGAACAGGACGTTCTTCAGCTCCCGGATGTACGCGGCGCGTTCGGCCCCCTCGTGGGCGAGGATCAGTTCGAGCCCCGCCTTGTAGATGCCCAGGCACACCTGTGCCGTGCGGGTGATGTCGTCGGCGGGCGTGTCGGGCAGGAACGCGGAGAGCAGCCCTTCGACCCGGGAGACCAGGGTCAGGTGCAGCGCGTCGTGCTCCTCGGCGATCCGGCCCGGGATGTCGGGGCCGTGCATCAGCGCGAAGAAGACGGGGTGCTCGCAGTTGAAGGCGACGAAGCGGTCGACGGCGGCGCCGACGGCCTCCTCCAGCGTGGTCGCGGGGGTGACCGGGCCGAGCGCCTCGCCGTAGGTCGCCCGCATCTCGTGCATGAGCCGGTCGCCCAGCTCGATCGCGATCGCTTCCTTGTTCGGGAAGAACTGGTACAGCGTGCCCGGCGAGACGCCCGCCTCCCGGGCGATCGCGTTGGTGCTGGCGGCGGTGTAGCCGGTGGTGCAGAAGACCGCGGCCGCGGCCTCCAGCAGCTGGGCGATCCGGCGTTCGCCGCGGGCCTGTCGTCGGCGGGGCCGCTCCTCGTCGGCGGTCCGGTCGCCGGACCTCCGCTCGACGGCGGTCCGCTCCGCGCCGGGCCGCTCGTCGCCGGCGGGCCGCTTCTCGGGCTTGTCGGGCACGAGTTATCCCCAACTCTCCGGACGTGTTTGACAAACGCGAGCGGTCGCTCGCATTCTGGGGAAACGCGAGCGATCTCTCGTGTTTGCCGATTCTATGGCAATGACCGACCCATGCTGCCTGAGCGCACGGACGGACGCGACGCACGGACACGGGGTCACGGTGAAGGGGACACCGCGCGATGACCGAAGTCAACAGCGCAGATCAGGACCGGGGCAGGGGTGCGGGACGGGGGAGGGACGCACGGAGCGGGGACGGCGCGGACGGCGGCCGGCCGACGGGTGAGGCCGTGTCCACGGGCGGCCCCCGGCCAGGTGGCGGCGCGCTGCCGGCGGCCGGTCCGCGGGTGGGGGGCTGGACCCGGTTCGTGACCGCGCGGCCCCGGCTGTCCCTGCTCGTCGCGCTCCTGCTCACCGCCCTCGCGGTGGTCGCCGGCAGCGGTGTCGCCGACCGCCTGGGCAGCGGCGGCTGGCAGGACCCGACCGCCGAGTCGACGTACGCGACGAAGGCGCTGGAGCGGGAGTTCCCCGCCTCCCAGCCCAACCTGCTGCTCCTGGTCCACTCCGGGCGGGCCACGGTCGACGATCCCTCGGTGGCGGCCGAGGCGAAGCGGCTGGCGGCACGGCTCGCCGCCGAGCGGGGCGTCACGGGTGTCGGTTCGTACTGGGCGTCGGGCGCCCCGGCGCTGCGTGCCGAGGACGGTCACGAGGCGCTGATCGCGGCACGGATCACGGGCGACGAGAAGACGGCGAGCGAGACCCTGGACCGTCTGGAGCCCGCCTACCGGGGCACGCACGGCCTGGTGGACATCAAGGTCGGCGGTCCCGTCGCCGTGCAGCACGAGATGCAGACCACCATCCGCGAGGACCTGACCCGGGCCGAGCTCATCGCCCTGCCGGTGACCCTGGTGCTGCTGGTGATGGTCTTCGGCAGCGCGGTCGCGGCACTGCTCCCGCTGGGGGTCGGCATCATCGCGATCCTGGGTACGAACGCCGTGCTGCGCGGCCTCACGGAGTTCACCGACGTCTCGGTCTTCGCGATGAACCTCACCACGGCTCTCGGGCTGGGTCTCGCGATCGACTACGCCCTGTTCATCGTCCGCCGGTTCCGGGAGGAGCTGGCGACGGGGGCCGACCCGGTGACCGCCGTCGGGACCACGCTGCGCACGGCGGGGCGCACGGTTCTCTTCTCCTCGCTCACGGTCGCCGTGTCGCTCGCCGCGATGCTGCTCTTCCCGCAGTACTTCCTGCGCTCGTTCGCCTACGCGGGCATCGCGGTGGTGCTGCTGGCCGCGGCGGCCGCCCTGATCCTGCTCCCGGCGGCCCTGGTGCTGCTCGGCCACCGGGTCAACTCCCTGGATCTGCGGCGCCTGTTCCGGCGCGGCGAGCCGCGTACGTCCGGTGACGGCGCGGCCTGGGGGCGCATGGCCTCCCTCGTCATGCGCCGGGCGCCGCTCTTCGCGGTGGCCACCACGGTCGGGCTGGTCGTCCTCGGACTGCCCTTCCTGGGGGTGAAGTTCGGCACCGCGGACGACCGGCAGCTGCCTTCGGACGCGACCTCCCATGTCGTCCAGCAGCACATCCGGGACGGGTTCCCGGGCAGCCCCGGCGGCGGCCTGGAGGTCCTCGCGGAGGGCCGGGCCACGGCGGCGCAGTACGCGGCCTACAAGAGCCGTGTCACCGCCCTCCCCGAGGCGCTGCGGGTCGACGGACCCCTGGTGAAGGGGGACTCCGCGTACTTCACGGTGCAGCCGAAGGGCGAGGCCGTGGGTGACGGGGCGCAGCGCCTGGTGCGGGAACTGCGCGCGACGGACGCCCCGTTCGGTACGGCGGTGACCGGTACGGCCGCGGTCCTGGTCGACTCCAAGCACGCGATAGCCGACCGGCTCCCCTGGGCGGCGGCGTTCATCGCGGTCGTCACCCTGCTGCTGGTCTTCCTCCTCACGGGCAGCGTCCTGATCCCCGTCCAGGCGGTGCTGCTCAACGCGCTGAGTCTGACGGCGATGTTCGGCGCGGTGGTCTGGGTCTTCCAGGACGGCCACCTCTCCGGCCTGCTCGGCTTCACCAGCCCGGGATCGATCGAGACGACGCTCCCGGTGCTGATGTTCTGCGTCGCCTTCGGACTGTCCATGGATTACGGCGTCTTCCTCCTCTCCCGCGTCAAGGAGGAGTACGACCGCACGGGCGACCACCGGGAGTCGGTCCGTTTCGGCCTCCAGCGCACCGGCGGACTGATCACGGCGGCCGCGGTCATCCTGGCCGTGGTGATGGTCGCCATCGGCACCTCGCGCGTGACCAACACCAAGATGCTCGGGCTCGGCATCGCGCTCGCGGTCCTGATGGACGCCATGGTGGTGCGCAGTCTGCTGGTCCCGGCGGTCATGCGGCTCACCGGGCGCGCGACCTGGTGGGCGCCCGCGCCACTGCGCCGCTTCCACGACCGGTTCGGACTCGACGAGGGCGAGGCACCCGCGTCGGCGGACGTGAGGACGGGAGAACCCGGACTGGGCGGCTCGGGCGGTCCGGGCGGTCCGGGCGGACCGGGCGGACCGGGCGGACCGGGTGAGGAGGAGGCGGACGGCCGGGACCGGGACAAGGCCGGGGTACGCGGCTAGCGTTCACCCCGCAAGGTGATCTTCGGGCGGAGGGCGGGACACATGCGGGCAGTGGTGTTCGAGCGGTACGGGGAGCCGGCCGAGGTCCGTGAGGTGGCGGATCCGGCGCCCGCCGACCACGGAGTGGTGGTGCGGGTCGAGGCCACCGGGCTGTGCCGCAGCGACTGGCACGGCTGGTTGGGGCACGACCCGGACATCACCCTGCCGCATGTGCCGGGCCACGAACTCGCGGGAACCGTCGAGGCGGTGGGCGCGCGCGTCACGGGGTGGCGCGCCGGTGACCGGGTCACCGTCCCGTTCGTCTGCGCCTGCGGGAGCTGCCCCTCCTGTGCGGCGGGCGACCAGCAGGTGTGCGAGCGGCAGACCCAGCCGGGGTTCACGCACTGGGGATCGTTCGCGCAGTACGTGGCGCTGGATCACGCCGAGGTGAACCTGGTGGCGGTGCCGGAGGAGATGTCCTTCTCGACGGCGGCGTCGCTGGGCTGCCGGTTCGCCACGGCGTTCCGCGCGGTGGTCGCGCAGGGCAGGGTGGCCGCGGGGGAGTGGGTCGCGGTGCACGGATGCGGGGGAGTGGGCCTCTCCGCGGTGATGATCGCGGCGGCGGCCGGGGCGCGGGTCGTGGCGGTCGATCTCTCGCCCCGGGCCCTGGAACTGGCCCGTACGTTCGGCGCGGTGGAGACGGTGGACGCCGCGAGAGCCGGGGACACGGCGGAGGCGGTGCGCGAGGTGACCGGTGGCGGCGCCCATCTCTCCCTCGACGCGCTGGGCTCCGCGGTCACCTGCTCGGCCTCGGTGAACGGGCTGCGCCGGCGGGGGCGTCACGTCCAGGTCGGTCTGCTGCCGGAGGCCCCGGCCGTTCCGATGGCCCGCGTCATCGGACTCGAACTGGAGCTGCTGGGCAGCCACGGGATGCAGGCCCACGCCTACCCCCGGATGCTGGAGCTGGTGCGCGCGGGCGTCCTCAGGCCCGACCTCCTGGTCACCTCCACCCTGACGCTGGACCGGGCGCCGGCCGCGCTGGCCGCGATGGGGGAGGCGCCCGGGACCGGTGTCACGGTCATCGAGCCGTGGAGCTGACCGGATCCCCGGCGGGGTGCCCGCGGAGGAGGCGTTCGCCGGGGCGCGGGGCGGCCCGGAGCCGGGACCCCATGGAGAGGTCCGGAGCCGAGACCCCGTGGATGAAGTCCGGGACGCTTCTGTCCCGCCCCTCCGGCGGACACCGGGCGGGACGGGACAGGGCGGGGGCGGAGGGTGAGAACGGGACGGGACGGGACGAGGCGGGACGGGACGGGACGGGGGAGGGGTACGGGGTCCGCGGGGCCCGTGGGCGGGCGGGGTCAGTCGGATCTGCGGCCGCGGTTTCCGGGACGGGAGGCGACCCAGGCGCGGACGGTGTCCGCGTACCAGTAGGGCTTGCCGCTCTCCACATGGTCGGGCGGGGGCAGCAGCCCGTGCTTGCGATACGACCGCACGGTGTCCGGCTGCACCTTGATGTGCGCCGCGATCTCCTTGTACGACCAGAGCTTTCGGTCGGTCATGAAGGGCACCTCCCTGCGCGCGCCGCGGCGGCGGCCGGGGGCGGCCGTCGGGGGAGCCGGGCACTGCGCTGGTGATCACAAAGCCTGTGCCCGGTGAACGACGCAGCGTGAGCGCAGGGCAGTGCTTGTCGACCGGGTGTGACGCAAGACCCGCGTACACGGGACATGTGTGACAGGAAGGTGGCATTCGTGACACAGGTGACGCAATGGGAGGGAGCGTCGGGACGTCCGAGGGCGACGGAAGGTGACGTCCTCGCGCTCCCGCGCCCCGGTGCGGGCGCGGGCGGCGCTCTCCGGGGACCGCGTGTGCGGGCCGGGTCCGGTCAGGCTCCGCAGGACCGCAGGAACGCGCGGGTCCGCTCGGCGATCGGCAGCGGCTTGTCGGGCGGGCACGGGTACATGTCCTGCTCGACGATCGCGAAGAGGTCGACGTCGAGCTTCTGCGCGGCGGCGAGCACCGGTTCCAGTGCCGGCACGCCGGACGGCGGCTCGCACATCACCCCCCGGGCGACGGCGGGCCCGAACGGCACCTCGTTCGCCCGTACCTCGGCCAGGATCGCCGGGTCCACCTGCTTGAGGTGCAGGTAGCCGATCCGCTCCCCGTACGTCTCGATGAGCTTGACGCTGTCGCCGCCGCAGTAGGCGTAGTGGCCGGTGTCGAGACACAGGGACACCAGCGACGAATCGGTCGAGTCGAGGAAACGGGTGACGTTCTCCTCGCTGTCGATGTGCGTGTCGGCGTGCGGGTGGACGACGACCCGCAGTCCGTAGCGTTCGCGCACCTCGTGGGCGAGCCGCTCGGTCTGGGTGGTCAGATCGCGCCACTGCGCGGGGGTGAGGGTGCTGTCCTCCAGCACCTCGCCCGTCTTGTCGTCCCGCCAGAAGGCCGGGATCACGACCAGGTGCTCGGCGCCCATGGCCTGGGTGAGCGCCGCGATGTCCGAGACATGCGCCCAGGTGGCGTCCCACACCTCCGGCCCGCGGTGCAGCCCGGTGAAGACGGTGCCGGCCGACACGGTGAGCCCGCGCCGCGTGGTCTCCTCGCGGAGGACGGCCGGATCGGTCGGAAGATAGCCGTACGGACCCAGTTCGATCCACTCGTACCCGGACCGCGAGACCTCGTCGAGGAAGCGCTGCCAGGGGACCTGCTGCGGGTCGTCGGGGAACCACACGCCCCAGGAGTCCGGAGCCGAACCGATCCGGATGCGGGACAGTGAGGACTGGGGTGATGTCTGCGGTGACAACGACGTCATGGGCGTCAGCTTCCGTCGGCCCCGGGGAGGTGTCAAGGGCTGGTCCGAATGTCTGGACAAACCGTTGACAGGGCGTCCCGCACGGGGCTAGACCTGGGGGAAGCCGAAGCGAAGGGAACTCGATGGCGTACGACCTGATCACGATGGGACGGATCGGTGTGGACCTGTATCCGTTGCAGACGGGGGTCCCGCTGGCGAGGGTGTCGTCCTTCGGGAAGTTCCTGGGCGGCTCGGCGACGAACGTCGCGGTGGCGGCCGCCCGGCTGGGGCGGCACACGGCGGTGATCACCCGGACGGGTGACGATCCCTTCGGCGCGTACCTCCACGAGGCGCTGCGCGACTTCGGCGTCGACGACCGCTGGGTCACCCCGGTCCCCGGACTGCCGACCCCGGTCACGTTCTGCGAGGTCTTCCCGCCGGACGACTTCCCGCTCTACTTCTACCGGCAGCCCAAGGCCCCGGACCTGGAGCTCGACGCGCACGACCTCGACCTCGGAGCCGTCCGCGAGGCGCGCATCTTCTGGATGACGGGCACCGGCCTCAGCGAGGAACCCAGCCGCACGGCGACGCTCGCCGCGCTCGCCCACCGTGACAAGGCCGGCACGACGGTCTTCGACCTCGACTGGCGTCCGATGTTCTGGAAGGACCCGGACTCCGCCCGGCCCTTCTACGCCGAGGCCCTGCGCCACGCCACCGTGGCCGTCGGCAACCTCGACGAGGTGGAGATCGCCACCGGCGAGCGCGAACCGCACGCGGCCGCCCGCGCCCTGCTCGACGCCGGTGTCGAACTCGCCGTGGTCAAGCAGGGCCCCAAGGGTGTCCTGGCCGTCCACCGCGACGGCACGTCCGCCGAGGTCCCGCCCCTCCCGGTGACGGTTCTCAACGGCCTGGGTGCCGGCGACGCCTTCGGCGGTTCCCTCTGCCACGGACTGCTCTCCGGCTGGGACCTGGAGCGGATCATGCGGCACGCGAACGCGGCGGGCGCCATCGTCGCCTCCCGGCTGGAGTGCTCCTCCGCGATGCCGACCCCCGAAGAGGTCGAGGACGCGCTGGCGGCGGGAGCGGTCCGATGAGGGCGGGACGCGTCGGACACGAGGGCGGCGATCCCTCGGCACACGGCCGACCGGGCGGCCACGACGGCCGCCGCCCCGGTTCCCCCGGCATCGACGTGAGCGCGCTGGTCCGGTTGCGGGCCCGTCACCCGGAGGCCGTCGCCGAGGCCGCCGCGCGCCGCCCGCGCCGGCCCCTCCTCGACGACACCGGCCGGCTGATGATCGTCGCCGCGGACCACCCGGCCCGCGGGGCGCTCGCCGTCGGCGACCGCAAGCTCGCCATGGCGAACCGCGCCGACCTGCTGGAACGGCTCTGCCTCGCCCTCTCCCGCCCCGGCGTCGACGGCGTGCTCGCCACCGCGGACATCCTCGACGACCTGCTGCTGCTCGGCGCCCTCGACCACAAGGTGGTCCTCGGTTCGATGAACCGCGGCGGCCTGGCGGGTGCCTCGTTCGAGCTGGACGACCGCTTCACCGGCCACCGTCCGCGGGACATCGAACGGCTCGGCTTCGACGCGGGCAAGCTGCTGCTGCGCATCGACTACGACGACCCGGGCTCGCTGCGCACCCTGGAGTCCACCGCCCGCGCGATAGACGAGATGGCGGAACGCCGGCTCCCGGTCTTCGTCGAACCGTTCCTCTCCCGTCGCCGTGCGGACGGCGGACTCGTCAACGATCTGAGCTCCGACGCCGTGATCAAGTCCATCGCCATCGCCAGTGGCCTGGGCGGCAGCTCGGCGTACACCTGGCTGAAGGTCCCCGTCACCGAGAACCCGGACGACATGGCCCGGGTCATGGAGACCTCCACCCTGCCCGCCGTGCTGCTCGGCGGCGACGTCGGCGAGGACCAGGAGGGCGCGTACGAGAAGTGGCGCGGCGCCCTCCAGCTCCCCACCGTGCAGGGCCTGGTCGTCGGGCGCTCGCTGCTCTACCCGGCCGACGGCGATGTGACCGCCGCGGTGGACACCGCCGTAGGACTGTTGTGAGGACCCGATGACGAGCAACGACCAGTACGTCCCCAGGGGCGCCGCCGCCACCGGACCGTACGCCGTCGACATCGGCCCCGAGCGGGCCGGCTGGACGCACAGCAGCCTGCGCGTGGTGGAGCTGGAGCCGGGCGGCACGCACAGCTTCACCACAGGTGACAGCGAGTGGATCGTGCTTCCGCTCAGCGGCGCCTGTACGGTGCGCACAGAGGACGCAGAGTTCCAAATCCTGGGCCGGGAAAGCGTGTTCGCAGGGGTAACCGACTTCGCGTACGTACCCCGGGACGCCCGGGCACAGATCGCCTCCGGCGCGGGAGGCCGCTTCGCCCTGGCAGGAGCGAAGTGCGAGCGCCGACTCCCCGCCCGCTACGGCCCCGCGCCGGAGGTTCCCGTCGAAGACCGCGGCAGCGGCGGTTGCGCCCGTCAGGTGCGCAACTTCGCCTCTGCCGACGCCTTCGACTGCGACAAGCTCATCGCCGTCGAGGTCGTCACCCCCGGCGGCCACTGGTCCTCGTACCCGCCGCACAAGCACGACGAGCACCGGCCGGGCGTGGAGAGCGAGCTCGAGGAGATCTACTACTTCGAGATCGACGGCCCGAACGGATTCGGCTATCAGCGCGTATTCCCTTCGCGTGAGGGCGGAACGGACGTCCTCGCCGAGGTCCGCACCGGCGATGCCGTGCTCGTCCCCGACGGGTGGCACGGTCCGTCCATCGCCCAGCCCGGCCACACGATGTACTACCTGAACGTGATGGCCGGACCGGGCGAGGAGCGGGAGTGGCGGATCTGCTTCCACCCGGGACACGCAGAAAGCACAGAGGGCTACCGATGACCGATCCGATGACGAGGGAGTCAGAGGCGCCGACGACGACCAGGCTGACGGTCGCGCAGGCGCTGGTGCGGTTCCTGGCCGCGCAGTACACGGAGCGGGACGGCGAGCGGCAGCGGCTGATCGGCGCCACCTGGGGCATCTTCGGCCACGGCAACGTCGCCGGGATCGGCCAGGCGCTCGTCGAGTACCCGGACGAGATGCCGTACCTCCAGGGCCGCAACGAGCAGTCCATGGTCCACGCGGCGGTCGGCTACGCACGGCAGAGCAACCGGCTGTCGGCGCACGCCGTGACCACGTCCATCGGTCCCGGCGCGACCAATCTCGTCACGGGCGCCGCGCTCGCGACGATCAACCACCTTCCGGTGCTCCTCCTGCCGGGTGACACCTTCGCGACCCGCCCCGCGGACCCGGTGCTCCAGCAGCTCGAACTCCCGTACGCGGGCGATGTGTCGGTCAACGACTGTCTGCGTCCGGTGTCGCGGTACTTCGACCGGGTGACCCGTCCCGAGGCGCTCATCCCGGCCGCGCTGCAGGCCATGCGGGTGCTCAGCGACCCGGTCGAGACCGGTGCCGTCACCCTCGCGCTGCCGCAGGACGTGCAGGCGGAGGCGTACGACTGGCCGGTGGAGTTCTTCGCGGAACGGACCTGGACCGTGCGCCGCCCCGCCGCCGACACGGCCGAGCTGGCCGCCGCCGTCACGGCGGTCCGCGCGGCCCGCCGCCCGCTCATCGTCGCGGGCGGCGGGGTGCACCACAGCCGCGCCGAGGAGGCGCTCGCGGAACTCGCCGCGGCCACCGGCATCCCGGTCGCCTCCACCCAGGCGGGCAAGGGGTCGCTGCGCTGGGACCACCCGCAGGACGTGGGCGGCATCGGCCACACCGGCACCGCGACCGCCGACGAACTCGCCCGCACCGCCGACCTGGTGATCGGCGTCGGCACCCGCTACACCGACTTCACCACCGCCTCCGGCACCCTCTTCACCGGCCCGGGCGTCCGCTTCCTGAACCTCAACATCGCGCCCTACGACGGCCACAAGCTCTCCGGGATACCGCTGGTCGCCGACGCGCGGGCCGGGATCGAGGCCCTCACCGAGGCGCTGCTGCTGCATGAGCACCGCGCCGAACCCGGGTACGTCACCGAGTACACGGACGACAAGGAGCGCTGGGAGTACCGCGTCGACGCCGCGTTCGAGGCGGAGGACATCGACCTGCGGCCGACCCAGCCGCAGGTCCTCGGCCTCCTCGACGAGCTGGTCACCGACGACGACATCCTGATCAACGCGGCCGGCTCGCTCCCCGGTGACCTGCACAAACTGTGGCGGGCACGGTCGCGGGACCAGTACCACGTCGAGTACGGCTACTCGTGCATGGGCTACGAGATCCCCGCCGCGATCGGCGTCCGGCTGGCCGCGCCCGAGCGCCCCGTGTGGGCACTGGTCGGCGACGGCACGTACCTGATGATGCCGACCGAGATCGTCACCGCCGTGCAGGAGGGCGTCGCGATCAAGGTCCTCGTCCTGCAGAACCACGGCTACGCCTCGATCGGCGGCCTCTCGGAGTCCGTGGGCGCCGAGCGGTACGGCACCGCCTACCGCTACCGCTCCGAGGACGGTACGTACACGGGGGCCCCGCTGCCCGTCGATCTCGCCGCCAACGCGGCCAGTCTCGGCATGCGGGTGCTGCGCGCGAAGACCGTCCGTGACCTGCGCTCGGCGCTGGCCGAGGCGCGCGCCGCGGACACTCCCACTTGTGTCTACGTCGAGACCAGAACGGCAGACACAGTGTCGGGCGCGCCCCCGGCCCAGGCCTGGTGGGATGTACCTGTGGCCGAGACCGCGACCCGAGCGTCGGCGGTCAAGGCGCGTGAGGAGTACGACCGGCACGTCGCCGCCCGACGCCGCCATCTGTGAAGGAGTTCTTGGCCATGACGAAGACCGTCGACCACTGGATCGGTGGCAAGCCCGTCGCCAACGCCGCGGGCGAGTCGGGTACGTACGGGCCGGTCACCGACCCGGCGACCGGCGCCGTGACCACGCGGGTCGCGTTCGCGACGGTGGACGAGGTGGACGCCGCGGTCGCCGCGGCGAAGGAGGCCTACGCGACCTGGGGCCAGTCCTCGCTGGCGAAGCGGACCACGATCCTCTTCAAGTTCCGGGCGCTGCTGGACGCCAACCGGGACGCGATCGCCGAGCTGATCACCGCGGAGCACGGCAAGGTGCACTCGGACGCGCTCGGTGAGGTCGCGCGCGGCCTGGAGATCGTCGACCTGGCGTGCGGGATCACCACGCAGCTGAAGGGCGAGCTGTCGACGGAGGTGGCGTCGCGGGTCGACGTGGCCTCGATCCGGCAGCCGCTGGGCGTCGTCGCGGGCATCACGCCGTTCAACTTCCCGGCCATGGTGCCGATGTGGATGTTCCCCATCGCCATCGCGTGCGGCAACACCTTCGTGCTGAAGCCGTCCGAGAAGGACCCGTCGGCCGCGATGAAGCTCGCCGAGCTGCTGGCCGAGGCCGGTCTGCCCGACGGTGTCTTCAACGTGGTGCACGGTGACAAGGTGGCCGTGGACCGGCTCCTGGAGCACCCGGACGTCGCCGCCGTGTCCTTCGTCGGCTCGACGCCGATCGCCCGCTACATCCACACCACGGCCGCCGCGCACCACAAGCGCGTCCAGGCCCTGGGCGGCGCGAAGAACCACATGCTGGTCCTGCCGGACGCCGACCTGGACGCGGCCGCCGACGCCGCGGTCTCGGCCGCGTACGGCTCGGCCGGTGAGCGCTGCATGGCGATCTCCGCGGTCGTCGCGGTCGGCGCGGTCGGCGACGAGCTGGTGGCGAAGATCCGTGAGCGCGCCGAGAAGATCAAGATCGGCCCCGGTCACGACCCTGCCTCGGAGATGGGCCCGCTGATCACGGCGGCCCACCGCGACAAGGTCGCGTCGTACGTCCACGGCGCGGCGGCGCAGGGCTCGGAGGTCGTCCTCGACGGCACCGGCTACACCGTCGAGGGGTACGAGGACGGCCACTGGATCGGCCTCTCGCTGCTCGACAAGGTGCCGACGACCGCGGAGGCGTACCGGGACGAGATCTTCGGTCCTGTGCTGTGCGTGCTGCGCGTGGAGACGTACGAGGAGGGGGTCGCCCTCATCAACGCCTCGCCGTTCGGCAACGGCACCGCGATCTTCACCCGGGACGGCGGGGCGGCCCGCCGCTTCCAGCTGGAGATCGAGGCGGGCATGGTCGGCGTGAACGTGCCGATCCCGGTGCCCGTCGGCTATCACTCCTTCGGTGGCTGGAAGGACTCCCTCTTCGGGGACCACCACATCTACGGCAACGACGGCACGCACTTCTACACCCGCGGCAAGGTCGTCACGACCCGCTGGCCGGACCCGTCGGAGACGCCGTCCGGCGTCGACCTGGGCTTCCCGCGCAACCACTGACCCCGCACGGCCACCGGTGCCCCGCTCCTCCCCCGGGAGAGCGGGGCACCGTGCCGCCCGGCCCACCGTCGCCCCGGCTAGCGCCGCGCGGCGGCCTTCTTCATCAGCTCGGTGACGTCACCGGTCTGCGCGGCAGGCGGGGCCTTCACATCGGCCGTGGCGCCGAACTTCTCGAAGTCCATGGTGACCGTCATGGTGCCGATCACCTCCTTGAGGCGGACCGGCAGATCCCCGGCGCCGACCCAGACGTCCATGGTGATCGAGTCGGTGCCGCCGGTCACCGAGCCGAAGAGGGTGTCGTCCCCGGACGCCAGGGCCTCCTTGGCCCTGCCCAGGTGGTCCTTGTCGATCACGGCGCGATAGTGGGTCGCGCGCTTCCCGTCGACCGTCTGCCGGCCGAGATCCCGGACGTCGCTCGCGTACTTGAGTCCCCGCATGGTGGCCGCGGGGCTGCCGGCGTTCGAGGTCCCGGTCAGCGCCTGGGCGCCCTTGTCACCGAACACGGCCGATGCGTCGACCTTCATCCACTCCTTGCCCTTGAGCGGGCCCGAGGGCTGCGGGTCGGTGTCGTAGTAGTAGGCGCCGTCGACCAGGAGCGTGCGGATCGACGGGGAGCGCGTCAACGTCTCCATCTTCGCGGCCTTGGTGTCCATCTCGACGTCGTACGCGTAGCCGTCGCCCCAGGAGTAGGTGCCCTCCATGGCGATCGGGGCGCCGCCCTTCAGCTCGGTGCTCATTCTGACCTCGGCCGAGCCCAGGGAGTCCGTCCGGTCCGTCGCCCGGCCCAGCGCCGCCATGATCGCGCCGGCGCGGCCGACCGCCTCGCCCGCCCTCGTCGTCTGCGCGCCGCATCCGGCCGTCCCGGCCAGCGCCACCGCGGCCACCCCGGCCCAGACCGCGCCTCGCGTGTACCTCATGGTCCCCACCCCTGTTCGTGCTTCGGCTGTGATCAAGGACTTTAGGGGCGGGGTCCGACAGAGCCGCGCCGCGGAGGTCCCGGAGTCCGGACCAATCCTGGTCAATTTCGGAGGCTCGACTGCGGTTCTCGCCATGCGGTGATGAAACGGGTACCGCAGGCCACTTGCTGATGTTGCCTTTGAAAACAAGGTCACACTCTGCTGAGTGTTGATGATTGGCATGCAAAGGCTTCGAAACCTGGGAAAGCGATGTGGTGGGATACGCTCCGCTACTGCGGATTCCGCAGGTAAACGGCCATTGACGCAACGGTTTCCGTCAAGGTTCCATCAACGCGGGAGCGGACGACGAGATGTACGACGCGAGCCACCGGAGGCGATAGCGCTCCCACCCGAACAACTGACGCACGAGTCGATCGGAACCGCTCCATGACCGACACGCTCCGCCCTGTCGAGACCGCTGCCCCGGACACCGCCTCCACGGCCTCCGACAGCCCCCAGAAGCTCAAGCGCTCCATCGGCATCGTCGGAGGCACCCTGCTCACACTCTCGTGCGTGACACCCGCCTCCACGCTCTTCGTGGTCGTGCCCGACCTGTTCTCCTCCCTCGGCACCGCGACCGCGCTCACCATCGCGATCGGCTCGCTGCTCTGTATCGCCGTGGCGTTCTGCTACTCGGAGCTGGGCACCCTCATCCCCAGCGCGGGCGGCGAGTACGCCATGGTCTCCACGCTGGCCGGCCGCCTCGCGGGCTGGCTGGTCTTCGTGCTGTCCCTGCTCGTCGTCATGATCGTGCCGCCGGTGATCGCGATGGGCACCGCGGACTACCTGGCGCCGATCGTGCACCTCGACCCCTCGCTCGCCGGCGCGGGCGTGATGCTCCTGGCCACCCTCGCGGGCCTGCTCGACCTGCGGGCCAACGCCTGGATCACCGGAATCTTCCTGGTCCTGGAGGTCATAGCGGCGGGCGTGGTGGCCGTCCTCGGCTTCGCGCACAGCCGGCGGGGCGCCGGCAGCCTGGTCTCGATGCAGGTCGCGGGCTCCGGCGGCCACACGGACACCGTGACGGCCATGCTGGTGGTCTCCGGACTCGCCATCGCCCTCTTCATCACCCAGGGCTTCTCCACCGCGGTCTACCTCTCCGAGGAACTGGAGAACCCGCGCCGCAACGTCGCCCGTACGGTCCTCGCCACCCTCGCCATCTCGTCCGTGATCATCCTGGTCCCGGTCGTCGCGATCACCATGGGCGCCCCGGACCTCTCGGCGCTCACCGGCGGCGACATCAGCACCATGGTCACCGCCTGGTCCAACTCCGCCGTCGGCACCTTCGTCAGCCTCTGCGTCGCCCTCGCGATCATCAACGCGGGCATCGTCATGGTCATCCAGAACTCCCGGGTGCTGTTCGCGTCGGCCCGTGACAAGGCCTGGCCCGGACCGGTCAACAAGGGTCTCTCCCGGCTCGGCCGCTTCGGCTCCCCGTGGGTCGCCACCCTCCTCGTGGGCGTCCCCGGCGCCGCCCTCTGCTTCGTCAACCTGGACACCCTGTACGGCGTCACGGGCGTGTCCGTGACGGCCATGTACCTGCTCGTCGCGGTCGCCGCGCTGCTCGCCCGGCGCGGTGGCCACGCCCACACCCCCGCCTGGCGCATGCCCCTGTGGCCCGCGGTGCCGATCCTGCTGATCGCCGTCCTCGCCTACATCCTGAGCCGGCAGGAGACGGTCTACCTCCTGTGGACCGGGGGCATCACGGCCGTAGCCACCCTCTACTGGGCCTTCTACCTGCGACCGCGCCGGGAGACCCGCTGGCTGGTGTCGATCCCCGAGGACGCGCGGGCCTGACCCTCAACCGAAGTCCCACGCCACCACCGTGCACGTCCCGTCGTCCTCGCCTCCCGCACTGCGGTACACGGCGAGGGCGACGTCGTTCCCGGTGTCCACACCGACCCACATCCCGTGGCAACCGCGTTCGCGGGCGAGCGCGGCGAGCGTCAGCACCAGCGCCCGGCCGGTGCCACGGCGCCGGAACGGGCCGTCGACCGCCGGCTCGTAGAGGAACATCTCGGTGCCCTTGTCGGGGTGGACGGTCTCGACACCACTGACGAAACCGACCGGACCGCCGTCCTCGTGGGCCAGGAACAGATGATGGCCCGGCGAGTCCAGGAAACGCCGGGCCCACTCGGGACGGACGGCGTGGTCGAAGAGGTGCTCGGCCGCCACGAGTTCGGCGACGGAGGTGGCGCGGCGAATCTCCATGGGCCGTTTCGTACCACGGGTGCGGTACGCCGGAGCCCACGTCTACTCCCGCAGGAGGGGCGAGGGTTCCGACCGGCGGCTGCATCGGTTGTCGGTGGCGGCCCGTACCGTTGACGCATGGATCTTCGACTGCGCCGACTGCGCGGGCCCGCACCGGGCGGGCGGCGCCGGTGGACGACCGCGGCGGTCGCCGCCGTCGCCGTGCTCGCGGGCGCCGGCACGTGGACGGCCGCGGCCTCGGACGACGGACCGGCCGTCCACCGCGCCGACCGCGTCATGGCCATGCGCGACGGGGTGCGCATCGACACCTCGTACTTCACCGCGGGCTCCGGCCGCCGCCCCGCCGTGCTGATCGGGCACGGCTTCGGCGGCAGCAAGGACGACGTCCGGCAGGAGGCCGAGAAGCTCGCCCGCGACGGCTACGCGGTGCTCACCTGGTCGGCGCGCGGCTTCGGCCGATCCGGGGGCAGGATCGGACTGAACGACCCGGACGCCGAGGTCGCCGACGTCTCGAAGCTCATCGACTGGCTCGCCGCGCGCCCCGAGGTCCGGCTCGACAAGGCCGGCGACCCGCGCGTCGGCGTCACCGGCGCCTCGTACGGCGGAGCGGTCTCGCTGCTGGCCGCCGCCCACGACCCGCGCGTCGACGCGATCGCCCCGTCGATCACGTACTGGAACCTCGCGGACGCCCTCTTCCCGAACGGCGTCTTCAAGAGGCTCTGGGCCGGCATCTTCGTCAACTCCGGCGGCGGCTGCGCCCACTTCGAACCCGAGCTGTGCGCGATGTACGACCGGGTCGCGGAGGCCGGCAGGCCGGACGCCGCGGCCCGTGCCCTGCTGGAGGCCCGCTCCCCGTCCGCCGTCGCCGACCGCATCAAGGTGCCCACGCTGATCACGCAGGGGCAGACCGACTCCCTCTTCCCGCTCGGCCAGGCCGACGCCATGGCCAGGGCGATCCGGGCCAACGGCGCGCCCGTGGACGTCGACTGGATCGCGGGCGGCCACGACGGCGGGGACCTGGAGAGCGACCGGGTCGAGGCCCGCGTCGGCTCCTGGTTCGACCGCTATCTGAAGGACGACAAGAGCGCCGACACCGGTCCCGCGTTCCGCGTCACCCGCACCGGAGGCATCGACTCCACCGACGGCGCCGTGCAGCTCAAGGGCGCGAGCGCGGACGCGTACCCCGGACTGCGGAGCACCGAGCACGCGGTCCCGCTCGGCGCCGGCCGGGAGCGGCGCTTCCAGAACCCGGCGGGCGCGAGCCCACCCGCGATCTCCGCGCTGCCCGGACTCGGCGGCACCGGCGGTCTCTCCCAGCTCTCCTCCCTCGGCGTCGGCGTCTCGCTCGACTTCCCCGGCCAGTACGCGCGCTTCGACTCCGCGCCCCTCGGGACCGGCCTGCGTGTCACGGGATCGCCGACCGTGAAGGTCCACGTCACGTCGAGCACCGACGACGCCGTCCTCTTCGGAAAGGTGTACGACGTCGGCCCGGGCGGCGCCCAGCCGGTGCTGCCGTCGCAGCTGGTGGCGCCCCTGCGGGTGACGGGGGCCAAGGCGGGCAAGGACGTCACGGTCGTCCTGCCCGCGATCGACCACGAGGTCCAGAAGGGCCACCGGCTGCGCCTGGTCCTCGCCTCGACCGACCTCGGCTACGCGTCACCCGCCGCCCCTGCCACGTACACGGTCTCCCTCAGGAGTGACCTGCACGTGCCGACGGCACCCGGTGTGCGGACCGCCGCGGCACCCCTGCCCTCGTGGGTGTGGTGGCTGCCCCTGGCCGGCGCGCTGGTCGCCGTCGCGCTGCTGCTGACCGGCCGCCGCCGGATGACACCGGGAGTGCCCGACCCGGCCCTCGCCGACGTCCCGCTCCAGATCACCGGCCTCAGCAAGCGGTACGCGCGGTCGTCCGACCGGTACGCGGTCCGCGACCTGGCGTTCCGCGTCGAAAGAGGCCAGGTCCTGGGCCTCCTGGGGCCGAACGGCGCGGGCAAGACGACGACCCTGCGCATGCTCATGGGCCTGATCAAGCCCGACGGCGGGGAGATCCGTGTCTTCGGGCACGAGATCCGGCCGGGCGCGCCGGTCCTCTCACGGGTCGGTGCCTTCGTGGAGGGCGCCGGCTTCCTGCCGCACCTCTCGGGCCGGGAGAACCTGGAACTGTACTGGCGGGCGACGGGCCGCCCGGCCGAGGACGCGCATCTGGCCGAGGCACTGGAGATCGCGGGCCTGGGCGACGCGCTGGCCCGCGCGGTCCGTACCTACTCCCAGGGCATGCGCCAGCGCCTCGCCATCGCCCAGGCCATGCTCGGCCTGCCGGACCTCCTGATCCTGGACGAACCCACCAACGGCCTCGACCCGCCCCAGATCCGCGAGATGCGCGAGGTCATGATCCGCTACGCCGCGGCGGGCCGCACCGTCATCGTCTCCAGCCATCTGCTGGCCGAGGTCGAGCAGTCCTGCACCCACCTGGTGGTGATGGACCGCGGACGGCTGGTGCAGGCCGGCCCGGTGAGCGAGATCGTCGGCTCGGGCGACACCCTCCTCGTCGGCACGGCCGCCCCCGTGGACGCCCCGGTCGTCGAGAAGATCGGCGCGCTGCCGGGCGTGGCCTCGGCGGTCGCCGCCGAGGGCGGGCTGCTGGTCCGCCTCGACGCGGACGGCAGCGCGCAGAGCCTGGTGGTGGAACTCGTACGGCTCGAAGTGCCGGTGGCCTCGGTGGGCCCGCACCGACGCCTGGAAGACGCCTTCCTCACCCTGATCGGAGGTGCCGCATGAGCACGCTCGCCGAGCGGGCCGAGACCGCGGACGGCTACCGTCCACGGCACACCCTGCCCCTGCGCGTCGAACTGCTGCGCCAGCTCAAGCGCCGCCGCACCCTCGTCATGGGGGCGATCCTCGCGGTGCTGCCCTTCGTGCTCCTCGTCGCGTTCACGATCGGCGGCCGGCCCGGCTCGCGCAACGGGCAGGTCACGCTGATGGACACCGCGACGGCGTCGGGCGCGAACTTCGCCGCGGTGAACCTGTTCGTGTCCGCCGGTTTCCTGCTGGTCATCCCGGTCGCGCTGTTCTGCGGGGACACCATCGCCTCCGAGGCGAGCTGGTCCTCACTGCGCTATCTGCTGGCGGCCCCGGTGCCGCGGACCAGGCTCCTGTGGTCCAAACTCACCGTCGCGCTGGGCCTCAGCCTCGCCGCGATGGTGCTGCTCCCGGTCGTCGCGCTGGCGGTGGGCACCGCGGCCTACGGCTGGGGCCCATTGGAGATCCCCACCGGCGGCGCGCTCTCCACGGGCACCGCGACGCAGCGGCTCCTGGTGGTGATCGCGTACGTCTTCGTCTCCCAACTGGTCACGGCGGGCCTCGCGTTCTGGCTGTCGACCAAGACGGACGCGCCCCTCGGCGCGGTCGGCGGCGCGGTCGGCCTGACCATCGTGGGCAACGTCCTGGACGCCGTCACCGCCCTCGGCCACTGGCGCGACTTCCTGCCCGCGCACTGGCAGTTCGCATGGGCCGACGCCGTCCAGCCGCAACTGGAGTGGGCGGGCATGATCAAGGGCACGGCGATCTCGGTAACGTACGCGCTGGTGCTGTTCGCCCTGGCCTTCCGGGGTTTCCGGCGCAAGGACATCGTGTCGTAGATCTCCGGAGCGTCACCTACCGGTCTCGACGGCCGCCCTTCGTGGCCGCTTCGAGATCCATCCGCAACGCCCCGTGGCGCACGACGCGCCCCCCTCGGACGTCACAGTCACAGACACCGGCCCACCACAGGGGCCGACGGGTGACTCACCGAGGGGGCACGGATGAGGAACGGCCATATACGGCGACCATGGCGGACGACGAGCACCGGACGGGCGCCGCGCCCGCGCGGCACCCGCGTCCTGCTCGGCCTCGCCCTCGCGGGCGGTCTGCTGCTGACCGGCTGCAGCGGGAGCGACGGCGGCCACAGCTCGGCGGACGGCGCGTACGGCTCGGCGGGCGGCGCGCACGGCTCCGGCGGATACGCGGGCCCGCTGCCCGCCCCGGACCGGACCCCGGGCACCGGACAGGGCGGAGCGGACGGCGAACAGACGGACGACGCACGGCGGGAGATCGCGCCGTCCCCGGACCACCTCTCCACCTTCGCCCTCGACGTCGACACCGCCTCGTACGGCTACGCCCGCCGCTCGCTCGCCGACGGGCGGCTGCCGGACCCGGCCACCGTCCGCCCCGAGGAGTTCGTCAACAGCTTCCGCCAGGACTACCGGCGCCCCGACGGCAACGGCTTCTCCGTCACCGTGGACGGCGCCCGCACCCGGGACGAGGACTGGTCGCTGGTCCGCGTCGGCCTCGCCACCCGCACGGCCGCGCCGGACGGCGAACGCCCGCCCGCCGCCCTCACCTTCGTCATCGACGTCTCCGGCTCCATGGGCGAACCCGGCCGCCTCGACCTCGCCAAGGACTCGCTGGGCGTGATGACCGACCGGCTGCGCGACGACGACTCGGTCGCCCTGGTCACCTTCAGCGACGAGGCCGAGACCGTGCTGCCGATGACGCGCCTCGGTCACCACCGCGACCGAGTCCACGCGGCGGTCGACCGGCTCGCACCGACGGAGTCGACCAACCTCGGCGCGGGGGTGCGCGCCGGGTACGACACGGCCGTCGAGGGCCTGCGCCGGGGCGCCACCAACCGTGTCGTCCTGATCTCGGACGCCCTCGCCAACACCGGGGAGACCGACGCGGACACCATCCTGGAACGCATCTCCGGCGCCCGCCGCGAGCACGGCATCACCCTCTTCGGCGTCGGCGTGGGCAGCGAGTACGGCGACGCCCTCATGGAGCGCCTCGCCGACCGGGGCGACGGCCACACGACGTACGTGTCGAAAGACGAGGACGCCCGCAAGGTCTTCTGCGAGCAGCTCCCCGAGAACATCGACCTCACGGCCCGCGACGCCAAGGCGCAGGTCGCCTTCGACCCGGGGACCGTACGGCAGTTCCGGCTGATCGGGTACGACGACCGGCAGGTGGCCGACCAGGACTTCCGCGACGACCGGGTGGACGGCGGCGAGATCGGTCCCGGCCACACGGTCACCGCGCTCTACGCCGTCCGCACCCGGCCCGGCGCCTTCGGCCACCTCGCCACCGCGAGCGTGCGCTGGCTCGACCCCCGCACCCGCGCCCCGCACGAGGAGTCGGGCGCCCTGGAGACCGGCTCCCTCCACGACGATCTGTGGACCTCCGCCCCCCGCCTCCAGGTCGACGCGGTGGCCGCGTACTTCGCCGACGCCCTGCGCACGGGTGACGACCGAGGGAGCGCGCTGCCGGGCGCTCTCCCGCTCTCCGCACTCGCGGGACGGGCCCGTACGGTCGCGTCCGCCACGGAGGACGGAGCGGTCCGTGACCTCGCCGACTCGGTCGAACGGGCGAGCCGGCTGACGGGCTGAGGACGGAGGCGGACGGAGGCGGGGCCCACGGCCCGACGTGGGGAGCGGGCGGCCGGGACCCGCGGCCCCCACGGGCCCCGACCGCCCGCGTCCCGGCCATTGAACTTCCGTTACGAGTCGGTAAGTTGACTGCCGAGTAAGAACCCCGCGAGGGGTGGGAACCCTGCGACCCGGTGGAGCCGGCATGGGCGTACGCAAGGATCTGCGACGGGCACGGCGGCGGGCCGACCTGGCGGCCCGCGGCGGGACCGAACTGATCAGGGACGGGAGCGGGGTGGTGCGCGAGGTGCGCACCGCCCCGCTCGCGCCCCGGCCCACCACCGGCAGTACGGCCGACCTGCCGTTCGCCAACGCGGCCGAGGCCCCGGACGCCGTGGTCCTGCGCCGCCGGGAGGGCACCGTCTGGCGCCCGGTCACCGCGGCGGCCTTCGCCCGCGAGGTCGCCGACACCGCCAAGGGCCTGATCGCCGGGGGCCTCGAACCCGGCGGCGCCGTCGCGGTGATGTCGCGTACCCGCTGGGAATGGACCGTTCTCGACTTCGCGGTCTGGGCGGCCGGCGGCCTCACCGTCCCGGTCTACCCGACCTCCTCCGCCGAACAGGTGGAGTGGATCGTCAGGGACTCGGGCGCACGGTTGGTGATCGTCGAGACCGCGGGGAACGCGGAGACCGTCGCCGCCGGCACCGCCCGGCACCCCGAACGCCCGCGCGTCCGGGTCCTGGACGACGGAGCGATGACCGAACTCGCCGCCGGGGGAGCGCACGTCCCCGACGAGGAGCTCGCCGGCCGCCGCACCGCGCTCACCCCGGACACGGCCGCGACGGTCTGCTACACCTCCGGCACCACCGGACGGCCGAAGGGCTGCGTCCTCACGCACGCCAGTCTGCACGCCGAGGCCGCCAACACCGTCGAGCTGCTGCACCCCCTCTTCAAGCAGGTCACCGGCCGGACCGCCTCGACCCTCCTCTTCCTCCCGCTCGCCCACATCCTGGGCCGCACCCTCCAGATCGCCTGTCTGACGGCACGGATCGAACTCGGGCACTGCCCCGGCCTCAAGCCGGACGAACTGCGGCCGGCCCTGCGGGAGTTCCGCCCCACCTTCCTCGTCGGTGTGCCCTACCTCTTCGAGAAGATCCACGACACGGGACGGGCGACCGCCGAGCGGATCGGCCGCGGAGCCTCCTTCGACCGCGCCCACCGTGTCGCCGTCCGCTTCGGACAGGCCCGTCTGGACAGCTTCCTGGGCACCGGCAAGGGCCCCGGCCCCGGCCTGTACGCGGCCTGGGCGCTCTACGACCTGCTGGTCTACCGCCGTATCCGCAGGGAACTCGGCGGCCGCATGCACCACGCCATCAGCGGCGGCGCCCCGCTCGACCGCGACCTCAATCTGTTCTTCTTCGCCGCCGGCATCCTCGTCCACGAGGGGTACGGCCTGACGGAGACCAGCGCCGCGGCGACGATCATGCCGCCGCTGCGCCCCCGCCCCGGTACGGTCGGCCTCCCGGTCCCGGGCACCGCGGTCCGAATAGCCGACGACGGAGAGATCCTCGTCCGGGGCGGCATCGTCTTCCACTCCTACCGGAACGACCCCGCAGCCACCGACGCCGTCCTGCGCGACGGCTGGTTCGCCACCGGTGACCTCGGAGCCCTCGACGAGGACGGCTACCTCACCGTCACCGGCCGCAAGAAGGACCTGCTCGTCACCTCGGGCGGCAAGAACGTCTCCCCGGCCGTCCTGGAGGACCGGCTGCGCAGCCGGCCGCCCGTCGGCCAGTGCGTCGTCGTCGGCGACAACCGCCCCTTCGTCGCCGCCCTGATCACCCTCGACCCCGACGCCCTCGCGCACTGGCTCACCGTCCGCGGACGGCCCGCTGACACCCCGCTGTCGGAGTTGGTGGGGGACCCGCTGCTGCGCGCCGACGTCCAGAAGGCTGTGGACCACGCGAACGGCGCGGTCTCGCGGGCCGAGTCCATCCGCGCCTTCGCCCTGGTGGAGGGCGAGTTCACCGAGGACAACGGGCTGCTCACGCCGTCCCTGAAGGTCCGACGGCATGTGGTGGCGCGTGCCTACGCGGCCGAGATCGAGGCGCTGTACGGGGCCTGAGCACACGAAGAGCGGGCCGCCGAGTGCTCGACGACCCGCTCTGCGCGGTACGGGGGATCAGCCGTTGTTGGCGCCGTTGCCCGACAGGACCGGGATCTGGTCCAGGATGTGCGACAGCGGCTCGTCGCCCTTGGCCTGCGTCGAGTTCTCGACGCACTGCTGGTTCTGCGGGGCCGAGAGGATCGGGACGTCCTGCACGGCGATCGGGATCACGCCGACGAGCGAACCGGCGTTGACCTTCGCGGGCAGGCCGATGCACGGCTTGTTCAGGGAGCCCTGGACCAGCGAGAGCTGCGGGCTCATGGCACCGAACGTGGCCGAGTTGCCGAACGACTGGGTGGCCCCGTTGCCACTGACGGACGTGGTGCCACCGTCGTCACCGATCGCCAGGGCCTGGGGGGCGGCCGCGGCCGCGATGCCGGCGACGGAAGCGGCGATAGCGGCGGTTGCCCACAGCTTCTTCATGTTCGTTCCCTTCGAAAAGCGCACTCCTGGGGGTGGAGCTGCATGATCATGAACTGGGGTAATGCTTCCGGGGTTTCGGGTTGTGCCCCATTCGGCGCAGCGCCCGAGGAGCTCGATTCGCCACGTGTACGCCGATGAGCTCCCCCGAAAGAAAACGCCACGGCCGCGGACCCGCACGGAACGCGGTGGGAGCAAGCATTCGCCCGAGGAACGGAAGGCCCGACGAGACGAAGGGACGAAGATGAGGAGAGGTGAAGACGAGAAGAGACGAAGACGAGAAGAGGTGAAGACGAGAAGAGGCGACGAGGTGAAGACGTGACGAGCTGAATGCGCGAATGCATGACGAACGGAACGGCCGAAGAACCGACGGCCTGAAAAATGGAATGCATGAAGAGCGGAAGGTGTGAAGAGCCGACCGGGACCGGGAAATGCCGACGGGCCGCCGAATGCTCGGCGGCCCGCTGACGGGAACTCAGGAAGAGGACTACCTGTTGCCCACACCGTTGCCCGAGAGGACCGGGATGTCGTCGAGGATGTGCGACAGCGGCTCGTCGCCCTTGGCCTGCGTCGAGTTCTCGACGCACTGCTGGTTCTGCGGGGCCGAGAGGATCGGGACGTCCTGCACCGCGATCGGGACCACGCCGACGAGCGAGCCGAGGTTCGCCTTGGCCGGCAGGCCGATGCAGGGCTTGTTCAGCGAGCCCTGGATGAGCGCCATCTGCGGGCTCATGTTGCCGTACGTCGCCGAGTTTCCGTACGACTGCATGGCACCGTTGCCGCTGGTGGACGTCGTGCCACCGTCGTTTCCGATGGCCAGCGCCTGGGGCGCGGCCGCGGCGGAAACGCCGACGACGGAAGCGGCGACCGCGGCGGCGGCCATAACCTTCTTGATCACTAGCTAGTCCCTTCTGGAGAAACCCCGTCCACCGGAGCGCACTGGTCAACTCCGGCGGACGACCTTGGTTGCTGCCATTCACTCCGATGGCGCACACCGGCGAGGGGTCACGGGCCCGCGCGCGCCAGGGATTCCCGCGCTTTCCCGGCCGCTGAACGGGCCAACCGGGTGAATCACCGCAACCAATGGGGGACCGCCGGGTTGATGCCAGGGCAGGAGAACGTGTCTCTGTAGGAAAGGAACGCGAAATGTTCAAGAAGGCAATGGCCGCGGCGGCGGTCGCCGCTTCCGTCGTCGGTGTCTCGGCGGCGGCCGCGCCCCAGGCGCTTGCCATCGGTGACGACAACGGCACGACCTCCGTCAGCGGGAACGGCGCCAGCCAGTCGTTCGGCAACTCCGTGACCGGCGGCAACATGAGCCCGCAGCTCAGCCTCGCGCAGGGCACCCTGAACAAGCTCTGTGTCGGCCTGCCGGCCAAGGCGAACGCCGGTTCGCTCGTCGGCGTCCTCGTGCCCGTCGCCGTCCAGGACATTCCGGTCCTGTCGGCCCCGCAGAACCAGCAGTGCGCCGAGAACTCCACCCAGGCCAAGGGCGACGAGCCGCTGTCGCACCTGGTGGACGACATCCCGGTCCTGTCGGGCAACGGTGTCGGCAACCATTGAACGTCGCCGCTGAATCATCGCCTCGAAGAGGCCCGGGCCGCCCGTCGTGTTCGACGCGGGCGGCCCGTCGGCGTTTCCGGTAATTGGGCGAAGCGTTTCTCCTCTTGCGCCACCCCGGTTCCGGAATGAAAACAGGGCAATTCGAGTGAATTCCCAACCGGCATGCGTTCCACAGTTTCTTCGGGCGTCCCGCCCTCGTTTACAGCCTGCAGGTCATGAAGCGAGCCGTTCCCGTTGCGCTCGCTCGGCTTCGGCCGTCATAGGGGCATGACCGCAGAGAAGGGAAAGCACGTGAAGCACAAGAAGAGCGCTGCTGTCGCCGCCGGTGCCATCATGGCCCTGGGCATGGCCGCCCCGGCCTTCGCGGACGCCGGTGCCGAGGGCGCCGCCATCGGTTCCCCGGGTGTCCTCTCGGGCAACGTGATCCAGGTTCCCGTGCACATCCCCGTCAACGTGTGCGGCAACTCGATCGACGTCATCGGTCTGCTGAACCCGGCGTTCGGCAACGCCTGCGCCAACCACTGACGCAACAGGGCACCAGCCGCCCGGCTGTGTCACGGCCGGCCTCGGACCGCCTTTCCGGCTCCGAGGCCGGCCTTCCTCACTTCTTACTTCTCACTTCTTCACACAGGGAGGACAAGAGAGTGCGACAGACCCTGAGCAAGGGAATGGTCATGGCCGCGGCCACGACGAGCATCCTGTCCCTGTACGGCACCCCCGCGTTCGCGGACGCGCACGCCGGCGGCGGCGCGGCGGACTCGCCCGGCGTCGGATCGGGCAACACGGTCCAGCTTCCGGTGAACGTACCGGTGAACGCCTGCGGCAACACCGTCAACGTGATCGCCGCGCTCAACCCGGCCTTCGGGAACTCGTGCGCCAACGGCTCGGGTTCGCAGGGTTCGCAGGTGTCGCGCGGCGTGACGCACCAGCCCGTCCACCACGTGGGCCGGTCCGTCGACGGCGGCGGTCACGTGCACCACCACGGGTCGGGCCCCTACAGCGGCCCCTCGGGCACCGGTTCCCACCACACCGGTTCCCACGGCACGGGCTCCTCCGGCTCGGTCTCCCACGGCTCCGGCCCGCTGGACTCCGGCCTCCTCGGTTCGGGCTCCGGGGCCTCGGCGTACGGCGAGACGCACGGTTCGCCCGGCATCGGCTCGGGCAACAACGTGCAGGCGCCGGTGGACGTCCCGGTGAACGTCTGCGGCAACACCGTGGACGTGGTCGGCATCGGCAACCCCGCTTTCGGCAACCACTGCGACAACGGCTACGGCGACACCCCGCCGCCCCCCACGACGCCGCCGGTCGTCACGCCGCCCCCCACCACCCCGCCGCCGGTGACTCCGCCGGTGACTCCGCCGGTCGCCCCGCCGGTGACGCCGCCCGTCACTCCTCCGGTGACGCCGCCCGTGAGCCCGCCCGCTCCGCCCTCCCTGGCCCACACGGGCAGTGAGGACATGATCGGGTTCTCGGCCGCCAGCGCGGCGCTGCTGATCGGCGGCGCCGTCCTGTACCGGCGAGGCCGCGCCACGTCGCGTCGCTAGCACGCGGCACCAGCGGAATGCCCGTACGGCGCATCGGGTGCCGGACACCTAGCCGTGTCCGGCACCCGAGCTCGTCCTCCGGGCCGGTCCCGGATCCCGGGGTCGTGACGCAACAGCCCGGCCTTGAGTGCCGGGTGTCCCGGCCGGCCGCGGGCGCGCCGCCCGCCACCACGACCCGGCTGCGGCACGGCTCGCCGACCGGCCGGTGAGCCGCCAGAGGCGCGAGAGCCGTCGAGCTGCCGGAGCACCCGAGCTCTTTTCGCGGAGCGCCCCGAACCCGTCGCCCGTGCCGCACCGTTCGGCCGCCGGCGCCGCGCCGCCGCCCTCCCCGTCGGGACGAAGCCCGGCGCCGCCGTGAGGACCGGCGCCGCCGATCCGCCCCTCCGTCCACCGCGCTCCTGCGTCGCCGCCCCGGTCGTACGCCGCCCGTCGACGCGCGCGCACCGCGCCCGCGTCCTCCGTCGGGAGGGGTGCCGCTCCGGCAGAAGGACGCGCGGCCACTCGGAGCAATGCCCGGACGATGTCCCCGTCCCTCGCGTCGAGCGGTGACGGCAGACTCCCCGCGCGGATGAAAGGCCGTTCCCTGCGAGGGATTTCCCGCAGGGCCGGCGATCCCGGGGACGCCCACGTGCGCTCCGCCGAGCAGAGTCACGGCATCTCCGCCCGGCCCGGTCACTCCTGCGAGTGACCGTTATGTCGGGAAGGTGGTGACTCCGTTGGAGGAATGGGTATTTATATGACTGGTTGTCAGTGAAGGAGGAGAGAGACGGCAGCCGCAGCACCGGAGAGCGGAGAGAGGAGCGGGCGTGGCCCCACAACAGCAATGGTCCCGGAGCGGAAGGCTGGCATTCGTCGCGGCCGGCATCGTCGCGGCGATCACCCTGGCGCCGAGCCCGGGATACGCCGTGGGGGCCGGGGCGGTGCGCGCCACCGATCCTCCGGCACCGACACCGGCGTCGGCCACCCCGCAGGCGCAGACGCCCGTGGCCCCCGCACCGGCCGTGCAGCCAGTGCCGTCCACGCCGTCCACGGGCCCGGCCGATCCGGCGAGGCCGACCGCGCCGACCGCGCCGACCGCGCCGACCGCGCCGACCGCGTCCGTGACCCCCACCGCCCCACCCCCCGCCCCCGCGAAGCCGGTGACGTCCCCGAAGCCCACGGCGCCGGCCGAGCCCGCGCCGGTCGTGCCGCGCCCGGCCTTCGGGGCGTACCTCGACTACGGCCCGATGGGCGTGGCCAGGATCGCCCAGCTCAGCCAGTGGCTGGGCGGCGCCGAACTCAGCGTCGGGCACACGTACCTGCCGGGCGACCGCTGGAGCAACATCGAGGGCCCGCCCGGTTTCCTCGACGTGTGGGCGGACTGGCGGCGCGCCCGGGCCGACCGGATGCTGGTCCTCAACGTGCCGATGATGGAGCGCAACGAGGAGAACGTCTCCGACCCCGAGGTGCGCGCACTGCTGCGACAGGGCGCCGACGGCGCGTTCGACCAGCACTTCCGCGCGCTCGCCCAGCGGCTGGTCCGGCTGCGGGTGCCGGACACCGTCATCGTGCTCGGCTGGGAGATGAACGGCGTCACGTACACCCACCGCTGCGGGCCGGACCCGGAGACGTGGAAGAAGTACTGGAACCGGATCGTCACGGTGATGCGGTCGGTGCCGGGCCAGAGGTTCCGGTTCGACTTCACCCCGAGCCGGGGCCTGGACGCCGTTCCCTGGACGCAGTGCTATCCGGGTGACGACACGGTCGACATCATCGGCATGGACTCCTACGACCAGCCGCGCGGACTCTCGTTCGACGACGAGGTGAAGGAGCCGTACGGCCTCCAGGAACACGTGGACTTCGCCAAGGCCCACGGAAAGCCCATCTCGTACCCCGAATGGGGGCTCTTCCGCAACGGCGACAACGCGGCGTACATGAAGAGCATGCTCGCGTGGATGGACGACCACCGGCCGCTCTACAACACGCTGACCGACTACTGCCCGCACGGAGTGTGGCAGTGCACGGACAACCCGAAGGCCTCCGAGGTGTACCGCGAGGTGCTCTCCGGCCACCTCGGGGCGACCCCGGAGCCGAAGCCGACGCCGACCCCGGAGCCGACGCCGACCCCGGTGCCGTCCGTGCCCAAGCCGGTGCCGACGCCCGTTCCCACTCCGGTGCGCCCGCCCGGCTGCTCGCCGGTGGACCTGGGCGACTGGGCGGAGTACTGGCTCGGAGGGAAGCTCTGCCTCCGCTTCGACTGGTGGTCGCGCAACCGGTGACGGGACCGGCGAGGGGACCGGCGACAGGACCGGTGACGGGACCGCGGCCGGGACGGCGTGGTGGCGGCGGGTCGTTCACGACCGGTCGCCACCACGCTCCCGCCAGCGGCGCACCAGTTGCTTGCCGCGGCTGCGCGCGAGGACGTCGCAGACCACCGCCGACAGCAGCGGCGCCGTACGCCGACGGGCCAGCAGCAGCCGCTGGTTGACGACGGGATCGGGACGCCAGTGGTGTTTGTAGGGCTCGTCGCCGCGGAGCAGGCTCAGGGCCCCGCGCGCGTCCCCCTCGGTGTGCCGGGCGCAGGCGTCCAGCAGCATCACGGCGACGTCCGCCTTGCGTTCGCGCAGATCGGGATGGGCCCCGTAGAGATAGCCGCCCGCCAGCCTCGGGGAGAGCAGGGTGAGGTCCACCGCCATCACGGCGCCGTCGAGCCGGAACTCGGTGACCACCGCGTCCCCGGAGCTCACCATCGGTTCGACCGACCGGACCAGGTGTTCGGCGAACCGTTTCTGGAGATGCTCGGACGTCACCTTCCGGCCCTGCCACTGCAGTCGGTGCAGCTCCAGCAGCCGGCGGAGCGCCGAGTCCACCTCACCGGGCGGCACGATCCGGCGTTCGATGCCCAGAGCGGTGAGTTTGCGCAGCTTGGCCCGGACCCGCTGGGCCTTCGAGGAGGGCAGCCTGTTCACCAGTCCGTCCATCGAGAGGGCGGGCAGTTCCAGACAGACCGAGTCGCGCACCCGGCGCCGCGGGCCGGACCAGCGCTCGTAGACCCGCTCCACCGCGCCGCCGGGCCGTACCTCGCGGAAGTCGATGAGCGCGCTGCGGGCGGCCAGGGACAGTCCCTCGGCGAGCGTCGCCGCGGCGCGGTCGGCGTACTCGTCGTCGATGAGGACGTCCCCGTAGTCGGAGATGGACCCGCCGAGCGGCACCAGCGCCGGCAGCGGACGGCGGACGCGCATCAGCGGCGCGACCGCGCGGAGCTCGTCGCCCTCCCGGACCAGGACGAGACGGAGACGGCCCGGGGTGCCGTACGACAGCCACCAGGAGTACAGCCAGGCGTGGCTCTGGAACGGGGTGGCGGCGCCGCACCGGCCGTAGAGGCGTCCCCAGGCGGGCGCCAGGGCGGCGAACTCGCCCTCCTCGGTGACGATCTCGGCCCGCAGGGCGCTGCGGGGCGCGGCCCGCAGGGTGCCGTTCACAGCTGTCCGCGCGCGTCGGCGGCGGTCGCCGGACCCGGCACGGAGGCGGTCCGGGCGGAGTGCCGGTCCCGCCGCGGGCGCACCAGCAGGACCAGGCCGCCCAGCAGCCCTCCCGCGCTCGCGCCGACCAGCGCGGTCACCTTCGGCGACGGCGACGAGGGGGCGGTCGGCTTCATCGCGGCGGAGAACTGCAGGAGTTCGACGTGCGTACTGGCACGGGTGGCGTTGGCGTGCTCGGTCAGCGAGCGCGAGACGGCGTTGGCCATGCCGGCCGCGAGGGCCGGCCGCGAGGACGTGGCCGACACGGCGACCATGGGCGCGTCGGGCGAGGTCGCGGTCTGCACGCTGCGCTGCAGGGTCCGCACCGGCACCCCGGCCCGCGCCTGGGCGCGCCCGAGCACCGCGAGCTGCGTGGCGACCCGGCCGTACGCCTGCGCGAAGCCGAGCGCCGACGCCGGGTCCGACTTCTCGGTCGGGACGGCGATGACATAACTCGTCGCCGTGTAGGTGGGGGTCTTCTCGACGCCGTACGCGCCGCCGAGCGCGCCGCCGAGCAGCACGCCGGCGACCAGCAGGGTCCACGGCGGCAGACCCCTGCGACGGGCGGCGGGCGGGCCCGAGGGGCCGGCCGTGCCCACCGGTCCGGCCGGTGCGGGTGTCTCCACGGGCCCGGCCGGTTCGGCCGGGCGGTGCTGCCTGGTGGGGATTTCGGTCATGAGGAACTCACTCCCAGAGGGGTGCTGGAGACGGCGGCCGCGTACACGTCCATGAGCTGCGCGGCGCTGCGGGTGATGCTGTAGTGGTGGGCGGCGTGCGGTACCGAACGGGGCCCGGGACCCGCCCCGCGGACCGCCCGGAGGGCGCGTACGAACGACTCGGCGCCGCCCTGGACCCGGTGGGCGCCGGGCGCGGCGTCCGCCGACAGGTCCTCGACCGCGGGGCAGGACACGTACAGGACCGGCAGACCGGCCGCCATCGCCTCCACCACCGCGAGTCCGAAGGCCTCTTCGGCGCTGGGCGAGGCGAGGACGTCCATGGCCGCGGTCAGCGAGGGAAGATCGCAGCCGGGGTGACCGCCGGTGGGGCGCTCGCCGGTGAACAGCACCCGGTCCGCGACCCCGGCGCGCTGCGCGGTCCGCCGCAGCACGCTCTCCTCGGTGCCGCCGCCGACCAGCACCAGCCAGTTGTCCGGGGGCAGTCCGGCGAGCGCGCGGATCAGGACGTCGAAGCGTTTGCCCGCCGTGAGCCGGCCGACGCCGCCCACGACGTAGGCGTCCTTCGGCAGTCCGAGCCGGCGACGGGTGCGTTCGCGCAGCGCCGGGTCGAAGCGGAAGCGGTCCACGTCGATGCCGTTCGGGACGACCTCGATGCGCGGTCCGGGCACGCCCCAGCGCCGCAGCCGGTCGGCCACGGTCGGCGACACGGCGACGGTGGACCGGCCGAGCCGCTCGCTGGCGAGATACAGCGCCCGGACGCCCGCGTTCAGCCCGCGCCCCTCCATCTGGGAGTCGCCCAGGGAGTGTTCGGTGGCCACGACCGCCTTCACGCCGGCCAGCCGCGCGGCGATCCGGCCGTACACGCAGGCCCGGTAGAGGTGCGTGTGCACGAGGTCGTAGCGCCCCTCGCGGATCAGCCTCGCCAGCCGGGGGAGCGCGGCGAGGTCCCGGTTGCCGGCCATGCCGAGGTGGACGACGCGCACGCCGTCGTCGGCGAGCCCTTCGGCGACCGCGCCGGGGTTGGTGAGCGTGACGACGTCGCAGTCGACGGGCAGATGCCGCAGGAGCAGCCGCAGTTGCTGCTCCGCACCGCCGACCCCGAGGCCGGTGATGATGTGCAGGGCCTTCATCAGGCCCCCTGGACCGGGCGCCGCCGCAACCGGTGCAGCTTGAGTTTCAGCAGGAGGCGGACGGAGGTGTCGTTCTGCCCGATGTGGACGCGCGGCAGGGCGTGCGGGCCGGTCAGCGGGCCGGGGTCGATTCCGCAGCCGTAGCCGTAGCCGGCGTCGCGGACGGCGTCCACGACCCGCGCGTCGACGGTTCCGTAGGGGTAGCAGAAGCCGTCGACGCGGGCACCGGTCAGATCCGCGAGGGCCGCTCGGCTGCCGGCGACCTCGGAGCGCAGCACGTCGTCGTCGACCCGGGTCAGGTCGATGTGGGTGAGGCCGTGCGAGCCGATCTCGACGCCCTCGGCGGCGGCCAGCCGGATGCCGTGGGCGCCGAGCAGCGGCTTGCGGGGGCCGAGCGGGTCCCAGGCGTTGTCGCCGTCCAGCCGGCCGGGCAGGACGAAGAGGGTGGCGCCGCAGTCGTGCCGGCGCAGCACGGGCAGGGCGGTCTCGACGAAGTCGGCGTACCCGTCGTCGAAGGTGAGACCGACCAGGCCGCGGCCCTTGCCGCGGGCGCGGGCGGCGAGCAGGTCGGCCATGCTCACACCGCGCAGCCCGCGCCGCCTCAGCCACCCCAGCTGGTGGTCGAGGCGGTCCTGCGTGACGGTGATGCTGTACGGGTCCTCGGAACAGTCGCCCACGGAGTGGTACATCGCGACCCAGGGGACCGTGTCGGCGGCCCGGACGGCGGTGTGGAAGCAGGAGCGGAGGCCGGTGACGGCGCGGGCGTCGACACGTCTGAGGCGGTCAGCGGAAACGGACATGCGGCAGCCTTCGTTTGAGGGAACGGAGGACGGGTGCGAGGGCCTGGATGCCCAGGGCCCAGGCCAGCACGGCGAAGACGGCGGTCACGACGGTGCCGCCGAGTACGAGACCCACCAGGGGGGAGTGCGCGCGGCTCGCGCAGAGTGCCCCGGCCGCGCCCGCGACGAGCGCCGCGCGCACCGGCTTGCCCAGTTCGGCGACCACCCGACGGGTGCGGATCGGCACATTGCGCGGGCCCATGCCGTACAGCAGCAGCAGGGCGCTGAGAGTGATGCCGCCCGCGTTGGCCGCGGCGATCCCGCACACCCCGAAGCTCCCGACGGCGAGCGCCCCGATCCACGAGGTCGCGACGATCCCGGCGGTCATCGCGAAGAGCGGGTACCAGGTGGGCCGCCCCGACGAGAAGTACGAGCGGACGAGCGCGCCCACCAGCGTGTGGCCGAGCAGCCCGACCGCGTAGACCCGCATCACGGCGGCGGTGGCCGAGGTGTCCTGAGCGGTGAACGCACCTCGCTGGAAGAGCAGTTGGATGATCTGGGGCGCGCAGGCGACGACCGCCGCGGTGCCGAGCAGCACGGTGCAGGAGACCAGCGCCAGGTCGCGTTCCACCCGGACGCGGGCCCGCTCGGTGTCGCCCTCGGCCATCGCCTGCGCCACCACCGGGAAGGTGACGGTGCACAGCATCAGCGAGAGCACCATCGGCATCTGGGCGACCTTCTGCGCGTAGTTCAGGTGCGAGATGGCGCCGGCGGGCAGGGACGAGGCCAGGAACCGTTCGATCAGGACCTGGGACTGGCGGCACAGGGCGAAGAGCAGCACCGTGCTGATCAGCGTCAGGTCCATCGGACGCGCCTCCGCGACGGCCGACCCGTCCGCGCTCACCTCGTGGTGCCTGAGCTGCCGCCACAGCGAGGGCGCCTGCGCGACCACCATGAGGGCGCCGCCGACCGCGACCCCGAGGGCCGCCGCCCGCACCCCCCACCGGCCGCCGAGGACGAACATCGCCGTGATGATGCCGGTGTTGTACGCGACGTAGATGGCCGCGGGCGCGACGAACCGGCGGTGTGCCCGCAGCGCGGCGCTGCAGTACCCGGCGAGCCCGAAGGTGAACACGCAGGTGGCCGTCAACCGGGTGCAGTCCACGGCGAGTGCCGGATCCGGCAGGCCCGGCGCGAGGGCCTCGACGAGGTAGGGCGCCCCGGCGATCAGCAGCGCGGCGACGGCCGTGACGGCGAGCGTCAGCCGGGGCAGGGTCGTGGCGACCAGGGCGCGGACCGGGTCGCCGACGGCTCCCTGGGCGCGCCGCGCCACCGCCATGCTGAACGCCGGTACGAGCACGAAGGCGAGGCCGTCCTCGATCAGCAGCGTCGCCGCGAACTCCGGCAGGGTCCAGGCGACCAGGAAGGCGTCCGTCGCCGAGTCGGCTCCGAACAGGTGCGCGAGGGCCTGGTCGCGGCCGAGACCCAGCAGGGCTCCGGCGACGGACAGCGCGATCGTGACGAGGGCGGCCTTGGCGAGGAACCGGTTGGAGGCGGTTTCCCCGGAGGGGGGCGCGGGGGGCGCTGCGGAGGGGGTCTCCGGGGAGGGGGCTTCCCTGGAGGAGGCTTCCCGCGAGGGGGTTTCGGAGGAGGGAGCGGGGGCTGAGGGGATCGCCGGGGTGGAGGAGAGCATCGGGGCGGAGGGGAGAGGTGGGGTGACGGAGAAGAGCGGGGCGGACGGGACGGACGGGCCAGACGGGACCGACGGGGCGGAGGAGAGGGGTGGCGAGGGGAGGGTGTGCGGGGCGGACGGGGTGCGGGCAGGGGCGGTGTCGCGAGCGGGTGAGAGGGCCCGCAGGCCGTCGGTGCCGGCGCCGTCGTCGTCGGTCGCCGCCCGTGGAGGCTGCACCGTCATCGTGTCGGTGCCTCCTCCGTCGAGCCCGGCGTCGGTGAGGACCCCGGTGAGGCCGCCGACGCGGACACGGGCGGCGCCGCCGCTTCGGAGACCGGCGCGGTCGGGACGGCCTCGGCCACGGAGGCCACGGAGATCGGGGCGGCCGAGGCGCCCGGGGCGTCCGAGGCGGTCGGCCGGACGGAGGCGCCCGCGGCCACCGGTCGCGTCGGAGACACTCCGGCCTCGGAGGCCAGGGACAGCGGGGACACCCGGTCCACCAGCGCCCACCAGGCCACCAGGCCGAAGCAGACGCCCGTCAGCACGGTCGAGGGACCGCCGATGTCCGCGTACACGAAGTCCACCAACTGCCAGCAGAGCAGCCCGCACGCGATCAGCGCGCAGTCGAGCCCCGTCACGGTCCGCGCGGGGCCGCCGCCGACGGCCGTCGCCGGGCCGTCCGGCGGGGCCCGGCGCACCCGGACCAGCCCCCGCAGCGCGCACACCAGGAGCGCCAGCCAGCTGCCCGCGAGGGCGAGCAGCCCGATCAGTCCCTGTTCGCTCAGCACGAGCAGATACATGTTGTGCGGGGAGAGCAGCGGCTGCTTGCTGTACGCGGTTCCGGCGCCGCCGATGTCGCTGCCCGAGGAGAGCGCGAGCGAGGCGTGGCCGTCGCGGTGGTCCGGGAAGCCCTTGAGCCCGACACCCGTCAGCGGGTGGTCGCGCCACATGTCGACGGCCGCCGCCCACATGGTGTAGCGGTCCACCACCGACTGGTCCGGCGCGTCGGTCACCTGCGTGATGCTGTCGAGGCGCTGCTGCAGCATCTCGGTACCGACGCCGAGTCCGCCCACCAGGATCACGGCCACGGCGGCGACGACGGCCCCCACCTTCACCGCGCGCCGCAGCCCGGCCAGCGCCAGCTGGGCACCGCACGCCAGAGCCGTGGCGATCCACGCGCCCCTGCTGAACGACAGCGCGAGCGGCGGCAGCAGCGCCAGCGCGCACACCACGGCCAGGGTCCGCTGTCGTACCGTGCCCGAACCGAGTGCCAGGGCGACCGCGCACACCAGCCCGAAGGCGACCACCGTCGCCATGCCCATCACGTCCGTCGGGCCGAAGGTGCCCACGGCCCGGACGTCCTCGCCCTGGTAGGAGGCACCGGTCCCGGTGACGTACTGGTGCACCCCGACCGTGCCCTGCCACAGCGCCAGGGCGACGAACGCCCAGGCCAGCAGCCGGAGATCGCGACGGTCCCGGACCAGCAGCGCCACGGCCGCGGGCACCAGGACGAAGATCTGCAGATAGCGGGTGAGGCCGGTGAGCCCGGCCCCGGGGCCCGCAGCGTCGGCGGCCGCGACCGCGATGCCGATCACGGGCAGCGCGAGGACCACCGCCGCGCCCGGGGACAGCGGACGCCGGCGGTGCCGTACGAGCCGTACCGCACAGCCGACCACGAGCAGACCGGACATGGCGTCCGCGATGTTCGCGCCGCCCTCCCCGCTCGGCGCGATCGGCAGCCCGAGCAGGGCCACCACCGCCACGACGGGCAGCACCGGCAGCGCGCCGCGGACCCGGACCAGCAGGGCGCCCAGCGGCGAGCGGGGTCGGGGCGACGAGGACGCGGGAGCGTCGGACGGTGTGCCCGGTGTGCCCGGGGTGGTCGGCGAGAGCGTCAGGGCTCGGCTCATCGGCTCAGCTCCCCGTCGGGCGTACCAGCGAGGCTGCCGTGCGCAGCAGGATGCAGACGTCCTGCCACAGCGACCAGTTGTCGATGTACGCGTTGTCGAACCGGCAGCGGTCCTCGATCGAGGTGTCGCCGCGCAGCCCGTGGATCTGGGCGAGGCCGGTGATGCCGGTCTGCATGCGGTGGCGGGCCGCGTAGCCCGGATAGGTCTGGCTGAACTTGGCCACGAAGTAGGGCCGTTCGGGTCGCGGGCCGACCAGGCTCATGTCCCCCCACAGGACGTTCCACAGTTGCAGCAGCTCGTCGAGCGAGGTCCGCCGCAGGAAGTGGCAGAAGCGGCTCATCTCGCGTTCGCCCGCGACGCTCCAGCGGGTCGCCGCCTCGTGCGCGTCGGCCGGGCGGTGGGTACGGAACTTCAGCAGCGTGAAGGGCCGTCCGTCCTTGCCGATGCGCTCCTGCCGGAAGACCACCCCCGGTCCGTCGCTCAGCCGCAGCGCGACCGCGCACACCAGCAGCAGCGGGCTGATCACGAGCAGCAGGGACCCCGAGACGGCGATGTCGAGGAGTCGCTTGCCGAGGTTCCCGTACCGCCCGGAGACCTCGATCCGCCGGCAGGAGAACCCGGCGAGCCGCCCGCTCCCGCCCGCCCTGCCGGGCACGCCCCCGTGCGGCCGGCTCTGCGGCACCCCGTACGCGATCTCCTGCGACGGCGAGTCCGCGTCGACGTGCCACAGCACACAGCCCGCCTCGCTCAACGCGCGCAGCAGCGGGCCGTGTTCACCACGCGGCTCGACCACGAGCACCGCGCGCACACCGTTCTGGATGAGGGCCCGCTGCACCTCCTCACCGGTGGTGAGGACGGGCAGCCCCTCGGCGCCGTCCGTCCGGGCGGCGACGACTCCCACCGGACGCAGCCCGCACCGCGGGTGGCGCAGGAACGCGGCGGCCACCCGCTGGGCGGTCCCGGCGGGACCGATCACCAACGTGGCGTCCGGGCGCAGGACCAGGGCCCGGCGGCGCCGCCCGTGCACGAGGGCGCGGCCCGCGCAGCTCGCCGCCGCGTGCAGCGCACAGCCCGCCGCCAGGACCCGGGCGGGCAGCGCCGCGGCCGGGGAGAGCGCCGCCAGCAGGGCGGCGAGCGCGCACCAGGTCACCAGGACACGCGCGCACACGGCGGGCAGGTCGTCGAGCGCGGTGGGGATCCTCCCGGGGCGGTACAGCGCGCCGCGCGCGTTCAGCGCGAGCACGCCGAGCAGCAGCGCGGCCAGGAGCGGCGGCCGTCGCTGGACCTCGGCGAGGGACAGACCCGCGAGCAGCGCCGCGCCGCCGTCCGCGACCAGCAGGGGCAGCCACGGGGCGCGGGGTGCGGACAGCCGCCGCCCGGCGGGGAACCTGAAGCCGTCGGCGGTCCCGCGCGAAGGGATGACCGAGACGGACGAGAATCCGTACTCCCGGGGCTGTCCGCCGGGGGAGGGAACGGTGCTTTCCGCAGTCACGTGTGGATGGGCTCCCTGCACTCGGTGTGTTTCCCGCGCACGGTGCGCCCGCCGGGTCCCGCGGTGAGCAACTCGCGGTAGACCGCCGCGACCGCGTCGGCCGCGCGCCGCACGTCGTGCGTGGTCAGTACGTGGCGTCGCCCCTGCCGGCCCAGCGACTCGCGCAGCGGCGGGTCGGCCAGCAGGTCGCAGATCGCGTGGGCCAGCGGAGTCGGCGATCCGGCGGGCACCAGGCAGCGGGTGTCGAGGCCCGGCGGCAGGCTCTCGCGCGCGCCGTCCACGTCCGTCACCACCACCGGGCGCCCGCACGCCATGGCCTCCAGGGGTGCGAGCGCCATGCCTTCCCAGCGGGACGGCAGCACCACCAGGTCGGCGGCCTGGTACCAGGGCACGGCGTCGTCCGCGGCTCCGGCGAACAGCACGTCGCGAGGTGCGCCGGCCCGCAGCCCCGGGGCCCGCGGACCGTCCCCGACGAGCACGAGCCGGGCCCCGGGCATCCGCGCCCGTACGGTGTCCCAGGCCCGCAGCAGAACGTCCTGGCCCTTCTGCCTGCACAGCCGCCCGACGCAGACGACCAGGGGAGCCGCCGGACCGAGCCCGTCGAGCAGCGGGATCCCGGCGCGCGCGGTCCCCGCGTCCGCGGGGTGGAAGCGCTCGGTGTCGACCCCGTTGGGGATCACGCTCCACCGGGCACTGACCCCGGCGCGCACTCCGGTGACACGCTCCGCCTCACTCACACACACCACCCGGGACGCCCAACGCGCGCCCCACCGCTCCCACTTGAGCGCGAGGTCGGCCGTGAGGCCGTCGACGGCCGCGAACGACCAGGCGTGCGGCTGGAACACGGTCGGCACCCGGCCGCGCAGGACGAGCCGGCCGGCGAGCCCGGCCTTGGCGCTGTGCGCGTGCACCACGTCGGGCCGCGCCTCGGCGACGGCACGGGCGAGGCGTCGTACCTCCCCGACCAGCGCGGGACCCGGTGCGCGCGTCGCCTGCCAGTGCGTCACGTCGGTGCCGAGCGCCCGGAGCGTGTGCGCGAGACCGCTGTCCTGGGGGCAGGCCACGGTGACGTGCAGCCCGGCGGCGAGCTGCGTCCTCACCAGGTCGGTGAGCACGCGTGCCACTCCGCCGTCGACGGGCTGGGTGAGGTGCAGGACCCGCGGCGGGGGGTCGCTCGATGGCAATGACATGCGCGGGTTCCTTAGTGACGGACGGCGCTCTGACGCGCGTGTCACCGCTGCGCGTCGACGGCGGCGAACAGCGCTCCGACCCAGGCCGCGTCCCGCTGCGAAACGAGCCGGACGCCCAACTGGTCACCCCCGAAACGGAATTCCGTGTGCGGGGCGCGGACATCGGCGTCGCATCCGGGTGTGTTCGAGGACGCGGGCGCGCGGGGTGAAGGAGGCGGAGCGGGCCACCCTCGCGCGGCGCGGCGGAGGGCCCGGGGATTGACGCATGACCGGCGTTGCCCTTTCGGGGAAAAGGTTCTGGACCGGCGGAGCAACGGAGATCCGCAGATCACTTGGGTGCGCGCTGACTCCCCCGCCGGTCCTCGACGCCTTCCGGCATCTGGTTCCGAGCAGCTTCGGGAGACGATCGACTCTAACCGTTATCTGTATTTAATTGTCGAAACCTGACAAGTGTGTCGTTATGACAGTTTTTCGGGTCGGGGCAGGGGCAGGGGCAGGGGCAGGGGCAGGGGCAGGGGTCGGGGTCGGGGTCGGGGTCGGGGTCGGGACGCGTGGCGGACGGGGTCTGGCGGGGGTCGGGGCGAGGGATTCGTGCGCGGGTTCGTGCGGAGGTTCGTTAGATCACCCCTTTGGAGGCGCAACCCCGGCGTGCGCCGCGCGTTGTTTCCAGCGCCGGGCATTCCGCCCTGCTGTTGTGACGATTTCAAGGAGCACTTCTCCATGTCGCGTATCGCGAAGGGCCTGGCCCTGACCTCCGTTGCCGCCGCCGCCGTGGCGGGCACCGCCGGCATCGCCGCCGCCGACAGCGACGCGCACGGTGCGGCCGCCGGGTCCCCGGGCGTTCTGTCGGGCAACGTCCTGCAGGTTCCGGTCCACATCCCGGTCAACGTCTGCGGGAACACCATCGATGTGATCGGCCTGCTGAACCCCGCGTTCGGCAACACCTGCGTCAACGGCTGACGCCGGCGCGGACCCTTCTGCCGGCCGTCCTCCCCCAGGGGAGGGCGGCCGGTTCGCGTTGCCCCTGCCCCGAACGGGGGAAGGGGGAGGGCGGCCCCGGTGTGGCTCCCCACCAGCGAAGATGAGGGTGCTACGGGCGAGGGTCGACTACGCAGAGCATCCATAAGGTTGCGTACAGCGACGACGGCTTACACGGTGGGCACACGATTCCAAGCACCACCGAAGGGAACATCCATGCGTGCTCTGCCCGCACGGCGCATCGCGACCTCCGCTCTCTGTGCCACGCTTCTGCTCGGGATTTCCGGGCCGGCCGCCGTCGCGGCCGGTGACGGCCCGGCGCGTGTCCACACCCACGCGGCGGCACCTGTCCCCGGCGCGGACGCGCTTCTGACACAGGTCCAGTCGCTCGCGAACATCAGTGGCGTCCTCGCCCCCGTCACCGACCTGCTCAGCGCCGCTCTCAAGGCGGAGGGCGGGCAGCTTCCCGCCGCCGACGCGACCAAGCTCAGCCAGGCCGTGAAGGACGCGATCGCCAAGGCCACCGCGGCGCTTCCGGCCGTGCCCGCCGCGCCCAGCGTGCCGACGCTGCCCAGTACACCGGCCCTCCCGGCGACGCCGGCCGTGCCGTCGCTCAAGAACTCCGACGAGCGGGGCGACAGCGAGGCGCGGGGCGACGTCGAGGGGCGGAGGATGACCGACGAGCGCCGCCACGCCGACCAGGCCGGGTCGCAGGACGACAAGGCGCCGCGCGCCAAGGGCGCGCGAGCGGCGGCGAACCTCGCGGCCGACGCCCTCGTCGCGTTGCAGAAGGCGGTCGACACGCTGGTCAAGGCGGTCACCTCCGGCGACGCCACCCAGGTGGTCCCCGCGGCCACCGCCGTGGTGACGGGCCTCGTCAACTTCGTCGTCGCCGTCGTGCTCGGCGGCGGCCTGCCCGCCCCGAACCTGCCCGGCCTGCCCGCGCTGCCGAGCCTGCCGGCGACCTGATCCACCGCGACGCGCACGGCGGGTGAGTACCTGCCCGGTGAACCCCGCCGTCCGTCTCCCGCCCTCCCTGGGCAGGGGGAGTCGTGTCCCGGCGACGCGGTCGCCCGCCGGCCGTCGTGCCGACCCGTCCGGTCGGCACGACGGCCGTTTCGCGTGCGCCGACGCGTGCCCCGATTCACGTCGAGATTGTGCACAGACCGTATATCGGCGGCTCTTGTATGAGAATGCGATGCGCCGTTCCCGGTTGGGGTGTTCGGGTGGGGTGCAGGAATCTTCTGCACACGGGGTTTCCGTCCCGTGCGGGGCTCGTTAGTCAGGGCGCAGTGAAAAACTCCCGCCGGTGACGCGAGTTGCCGAAGAAAGGAACACGATGAAGTCCCTGAAGGCCGCCGCCGTCGTCGCCGGATCCATGGTCATCGCTGGTGCCGCTGCGCCCGCCTTTGCCGCCGGGGCCTCCGACCTCACGCCCACCAGCCTGAACGGCGCCCTGAACACCATCACCAGCCAGCGCTCGATCAGCCTGAAGGACGTACAGCCCCTGCAGCACCAGTCGGACGCGCTCGACACCGAGAAAAAGGGCTCGGTCCTCAACTCCCTGAACGGCGCGACGAAGACGCTCAACTCGGCCGGCGGCCCCGCCCAGTTGCTCGGTGGACTTCCGCTCCAGAGCTGATCGGCCATTCCGCCGCTGTCCGCTCCATTCGGCGAGGGTCTTTTTCCGTAGGCCCCGCGGCGCCTGTCCCGGGGCCGCGGCGCATCGGTGAGAAAGCCACGGACGACGGGCAGCGTGGACGCCGGACGTTGCGGACGTCGGACGGCGCGGACGCCCGACAGCGCCGAGAAGTCCGTCTGCTTTTCCGTGGCCGCGGAATCGGCCGCCGTGGCGGGACCGGCCGCCGCAGCGGTACCGGCCGCTGGTGCCCGCGGCCTCGGTGGAGCCCCAGTCACCGCCGCCACCGACTCCGGCGCGAGAGCCGAGGCGGACGAGCGGCCCGGTGCAGACGCCGGCACCCGTCGTCCCAGATCCAGGTCCCGTGAATGGTCCGGTGAATCACCGCGGTGGGAGGGCCGGCTCCGTACTCCGCGGATCCGGTCCTTTCGACGGTATCCGCGCCGAGCCTGTTCGAGACGTGTCCCTCTTTAGTGTGGTCGCCCGCCCGGTTGTCGCCCGGTCGGGTGAGAAAGCATGAGGTCCGTTCGGGTGCGTCGATAAGGTTCCGCGGTGACTTCAACCTCAAGCGAAACGCGTCCTTTCCGGGCCGCAGATCTCGGCACGCTCGCCGTCATGGCCTTCAGCGGTGACGCACCCGACGGGGACATGCCTTATCTCCTCGCCTATTCCCTGGGCGACGGGGAAGGCGGCGCCAGTGGCGCCACGACCGCCATCGAGCAACTGCTGCGCAACAACGGTCTGCCCGTCGGCGACACGCTCCTCGACGGTTCCCGGCAGCCGAGCCTGCCGCTCACCCTTCTCGTCGAGGCCGGCCAGGCCGTGGTCACCATGCCGTACCTCAACGCCCAGTGCGTCGTGCCGCCGGAGTGGCTGGCCGCGGTCGGTGAGCGCGGCTACGCCTACTTCCTGTTCGCCACCCGGCCCTGGCCCGACGCGGTGCCGGGCAGGCCCGTCGCCCCCGAGAGCCTGGCCGCGTTCGCGGGGGACGAGGAGACCCTGCTCAGCGCGGCGCACGTCCTCCTGCCCGCACGGACCCTGCGCGGCTGATGACACGGACCGCAGGGAGCAGCCGTGCGCTCGCCCTGTTGCTGGTGATCACCGGTGCGGCCGGTCTGCTCGCCGCGTGGGTCATCACGATCGACAAGTTCAAGCTGCTGGAGAACCCGGACTTCGTGCCGGGGTGCAGCCTGAACCCGGTCGTGTCCTGCGGCAACATCATGAAGAGCGAGCAGGCCTCGGCCTTCGGGTTCCCCAACCCGATGCTGGGCCTGGTGGCGTACGGCATCGTGATCTGCGTCGGGGTGAGTCTGCTGGCGCGGGCGGCCTTCCCGCGCTGGTACTGGCTGACGTTCAACGCCGGCACGCTCTTCGGCGTCGGATTCTGCACCTGGCTGCAGTTCCAGTCGCTGTACCGCATCAACTCGCTGTGCCTGTGGTGCTGTCTCGCCTGGGTCGCCACGATCATCATGTTCTGGTACGTGACTTCATTCAACGTACGAAATGATTTTCTGCCTTCCTCTCCCTGGCTGAGAGGATTCCTGGGTGAATTCACCTGGGTATTTCCGCTGCTGCACGTCGGCGTCATCGGCATGCTGATCCTGACCCGGTGGTGGGATTTCTGGACGAGCTGACCGTCGACTGTGCGCGGGATCTCCGGGGGCCGGGCCGCACGGAGAGCCGGGCCGCACGGAGGGCCGGATGTCCCCGCCGCCCCGGAGACGGACGCGGCCGCGATCCCGTAGGACGAGCCGCCGGATGCCGTGAGGGCCACCGCTAGGGCCACCGGCCCCGACCGAACCCGCCGAGGAGAGAACCATGTCCGTCAGCAGAGTGCCGAACGGTGTGCCGAGCGGTGTGCCGAGCAGAGTGACGGTGACCCGCAGGAGCGTGATGCACGGCCTGCTCGCGACGGCGGCCGCCGCGGTGCTCACCCCCGTCGTCGCCGCCTCCTGGCCTCCGCGGCTTCCCGGCTCCGACGACGCCCCGTTCGACGAGATGTACCACGGTCGCCACCTCCTGGGCGCCAGGACCGGAACCGGCGGCCGCGCCGCGGTCGGCGGCGGTGAGTGGCGGGTCACCGTGGACGGCCGGCCGCTGCACCTGATGCGCCGGGCGGACGGGAGCTATCTGAGCATGGTCGATCACTACCGCTCGTATCCGACCGCGCTGGCCGCCGCGCGCGCGGCCGTCGACGAACTGAGCCCCACGGAGCAGCTTCGCGGCGTGGAGGCGGAGGGGAACGGCCACAGTGGCGTACACGCGTAAGAACGTCAGCAAGCTGACCGCGGCGGAGCGGCGACGCTTCGTCGCCGCGATGCTGGAGATCAAACGCCGTGGCGAGTACGACGAGTTCGTCCGGATGCACATCGAGTACTACGTCGCGGACGGCGACCGGAGCCTGCGCGCGGCCCACATGACGCCCTCGTTCCTGCCCTGGCACCGGCAGTTCCTGCTGGAACTGGAGCGGGCGCTGCGCCGCGTCGACTCCTCGGTGAGCGTGCCCTACTGGGACTGGACGCGGCAGCGGTCGCCGTCCTCCGCGCCCTGGACCGCGGATCTGCTCGGCGGCAACGGGCGGCGCTCCGACCGCCAGGTCATGACCGGCCCCTTCGCCTACGCCCACGGGCAGTGGACGATCAAGGTGGGGGTCACCGAAGGCGGGTACCTCACCCGCGACTTAGGGCGCCGGCAGGCCCCGTTCGAGCTGCCCACCAGGCATGAACTGGACTCCGCTCTCGCTGACCCCGTCTACGACAGCTCCCCCTGGAACTCCACGACCACCAAGGGGTTCCGCAACAAGCTCGAAGGATGGGGGCGCGGGTCCGGCAGCGGGGCCTGGCGCAATCACAACCGGGTCCACCGGTGGGTCGGCGGCGCCATGCTCGGAGGGGCCTCGGTCAACGATCCCGTCTTCTGGCTGCACCACGCCTTCGTGGACCTCCAGTGGTCCCGCTGGCGGCAACGCCACCACGGGGCCCACTACCTGCCCGCCCGACCACCAGGCCCCCACGACGACCAGCACGGACGGATCGTCGCGCGGCACGAGCGGATGCCCCCCTGGAACGTCACACCGGCCGAGCTGGAGGACCACAGCCGGATCTACCGGTACGCGTAGCACTCGCGACCACGTACGCACGTGCCGTCGTTGCCGTGGCTGCCGTCGCTGCCGTCGCTGCCGTCACAGGCGGGGTGCGACCGGTGCGGAGGGGGTGGAGGGGTGTGGTGGGACGCGGTCCCGTGGCGGCCCGCCCGCGCGGGGACCGCGTCGCCCTGGTCACGGCGAGGCCCCCGGCAGCGGATGCTGCGGGGGCCTTCCTCGTACGGCCGACGGTCAGTTGCCGTAGCCGGGAGTGGTGCTGCTCGGGCCGGGGGTGCCCGTGACGGGGCCGCCGCCGTTGACGCAGGTGTTGCCGAAGGCCGGGTTCAGCAGACCGACGACGTTGATGGTGTTGCCGCAGACGTTGACCGGCACGTTGACCGGGACCTGGATGACGTTGCCGGAAAGGACACCGGGGGAGCCGACGGCCGCACCCTGAGCGCCCGCGTCGGCCAGGGCGAGACCGGCCCCGCCGAGAACCACGGCGCCCGTGCCGAGGGCGACGCCGGCTGCCTTCGCGATGCGAGACATCACGTTTCTCCTTTGGTTCGATGAACGCGGCCGCTCGAACGCGGACGCACTCCCCCTTCAACGCGCCCATCCACGCCCGGTCACGGCGTACGCCGGAGGATCATTCGTCCCGGACGAGCGGCTCCCCACCGAGGGATGCCCGGGACGGCGTCGCGGGCGGAAATTCACTACGGCTCGCCCCGCACCCGCGGTTAGCCTGCCGGACATGCCCACCGACCTGTCGGCCTCCGCGTCGACCACCCCGCCGGCCGACCGTCCGAGCGCCCCGCCGACCGACCCGCTGGTCGGCCTGTTCGCCGAGGAGAGCCGGGCACGCGCCTTCGCCGCGGTGGCCCTCGGCGCGGACACGCCGGCGAAGGTCGTGGAGCGGGCCGGGCTGTCGCCGCGGGACGCGACCGTGGCACTGCGCCGGCTCCTGAGCCAGGACGTCATCACCGACGACGGCGGACTGGCCGTCGCCTACGACCACTTCAGGCAGCGAGCACGCGCCCACCGGGCACCTGCCGAGAACCACGGCTCCGGGGACGAGGGGACCGAGGCCGTCCTGCGGACCTTTGTACGCGGCGGGCGGCTGGTCCGACTGCCCGCCCAGTGGCAGCGCAAGCTGATCGTGCTCCGGCACATCGCCGAGCAGACCTTCGAACCCGGCGTCGAGTACCCCGAACGGATCGTCAACGAGAAGCTGCGCGCCTGGTGCGAGGACGCGCCCGTCGACCATGCGACCCTGCGGCGTTACCTCGTGGACCTGCACCATCTGACCCGGCAGCACGGCGTCTACCGGAGGCCCTCGGAGGCCTGATCCGGCGCCCGTGCCCGGGCCCCTGCCTGCGCGCGCAGTCGATCACCGTGTCGCGCACCCTGGAGGCGACGGGTCGCTCCCGGACTCCGTCGGAGCCTGGCCGGGAGACGTCCGCGGCCGCTGCGGAGCCCCCGCGGTGGGCCACTCGGGGGGAAGCCGCGACGGCCGTTCGCTCCCCGTGGCAGTATCTGGGCTTCATGAGTGCGTCCCCAGAGGTACGGAGCCTGCGCGCGGCGGTGTTCGCCGTGCTGTGCGTGCTGCTGGCCGCCGGGGGCCACGGGCTCGCCTCGGGACAGGCTCCGCCGCTGTGGGCGGACGGTGCCGGATTCCTCGTCGTGTTCGCGGCCGGGTGTCTGCTCGGCGGGCGCGAACGCTCACTCGTCGGGATCGGCGGCGGAATGCTGGCCACCCAGGCCGGACTCCACGTCGCGTTCGAGGCGGCCGCCCGGCCACGGCTGACGATGGACATGCACGGCATGCCCATGGCCTCCTCGCACGCGCACGCCATGGCTTCGCACGCGATGACCCCGCACGCCACGGCGGCCCACGTGGTGGCCGCCGCACTGGCCACCTGGTGGCTGCGGCGAGGTGAGGCGGCGTTCTGGTGCCTGCTGCGCCGGGCCGTCGCGCTGGTGCCGGGGCTGGCCGCCTGGTGGCGGGTGCGGACGGGACCGCCGTCCGGCCCCGTCCGGCCGGACGCGATCCGCTCCCACTCCGCCGCGTCCGGGCCGATCCGGCAGGTCCTGCTGCGGCACGCGGTCTCCCGCCGGGGACCACCCCCGGGGCTGTCGTACGCGCCCTGACACCCTTTCCACCAGTACGGAGTCCCCCTGATGTCCCCGATACGCACCACCCTGCGCCGCGCCGGTGTCGTCACCGCCCTCACCGCGGCCGGGATCCTGGCCGCCGCCGGTGCCGCCTCCGCGCACGTGACCGTCCATCCCGAGAGCTACGCCAAGGGAGCCACGGACGGTGTCCTGACCTTCCGCGTCCCCAACGAGGAGGACACCGCCAGCACCACGAAGGTGCAGGTCTTCCTCCCGACGGACCACCCGGTCCTCGGCGTCCTCGTCACCCCCCAGAACGGCTGGACGGCCAAGGTGACGACCACGAAGCTCAAGTCCCCCGTCAAGACCGACGACGGCACCATCACCGAGGCCGTCTCGGAGATCACCTGGACCGGCGGCCGGATCCGGCACGGCCAGTTCCAGGACTTCGACGTCGCCTTCGGACAACTGCCCGATGACACTGGTCAGTTGGCGTTCAAGACGCTGCAGACGTACTCGGACGGCAATGTCGCCCGCTGGATCGAGGAGACGTCGAAGGGCGGGGAGGAGCCGGAGAACCCGGCACCGGTGCTCGCCCTCACCGCCAAGGCGGCGGACGGCGGCAGTTCCGACTCCGGCTCCGACGCCGGCTCGTCCACCGCATCGGGCTCGGGTTCGGACTCGGGCTCGGACACCTCGTCGGCGTCGAGCTCGGCTCCGGCCCAGGCGGCCGGGAGCTCGGCGTCGAGCAGTGACTCCACCGCGCGAGGCCTGGGCATCGCCGGGCTGGTCGTGGGCTTCCTCGGCCTGGGCGCGGCGGCGTTCACCCTCGTCCGCGGCCGCAACACCGGTTCGTAGCCCCGGCGGACGAGCCTTCCGTCGCTCCGCCCGCCGCGGCAGGCCGTGGGCGGGGCGACGGAACTCCCGCGACGACCGGGACCATCGCGCGCGTCGGGTTCGCGGGTGAGCGGGACGCGGGAATTTTCCGTACCCCTCCGTGACGACCGGTGCCCGGATGCGAGGATGAGGCCGCCATGACTGCTGGGTGGTGTTCTCGCACGGTACGGGCCGCGGTCTTCGCTGTCGTCTGTGTGCTGCTCGCCGGCCTGGGACACGTGATGATGTCCGGCGCCGAGCCGCCCCCGTGGGTCCTCGGCTTCTCGATCGTGCTGATCGGCGGCGCGGGGTGGGGACTGGCCGGCCGGGAGCGCGGGCTGCCCCTGATCGTGACCGCGGTGACGGCCGCTCAGGCGGCCCTCCACGCGGCGTTCTCACTAGCCCAGGCCTCGGCCTCCGTCCCGCCTGCCACGGGCGGTTCGGCCATGGACAGCCCGGGCATGGGCGCCATGTTCGCCGGAGACATGTCCTCCGGGGCCATGCCGATGGGACCGGATCACCTGGACTCGATGAGCATGGGGGCCATGCCGGGCATGGCACCCATGGGCGACATGGCGGGTGGGGTCTCCTCGCTCGGCATGCTCGCCGCCCATCTGCTGGCCGCCCTGCTCTGCGGCCTCTGGCTGGCACACGGGGAACGCGCCGCCTTCCGTGTCCTGCGGGCCCTCGCGACCCGGCTGGCCGCCCCGCTGCGTCTGCTCCTCGCGCTGCCCGTCCCGGTGGGTTGTCGCCTTCCGCGACCGCGCCGTCCTCGCCCGGTGCGCGCTCCACGCCTGCTTCTTCTCGTCCACGCGATCACCTCTCGGGGTCCGCCCGTCGGGACCGCTGTCGTCTGACGACAGCCGGTATCCCGGGGCGCGCACCGTGGGCCCCGGGCCCGGCCGTGCCTTTGCGCGCGGCCGTCCCCTCACCGGACCCCCGCGGGTCTCCGCGCGCCGAGGTCCGGATCCCGGACGATCCCAGAAGGACACCAGGTGACCACTCCTGCCCTGCCCACCTCACGTGACGCCTCGCTGACGGCCTGGGCGATGGCCGCCCGCGGCGGCGACCCCGAAGCCGTGGACCGGTTCGTCCGCGCCCTCCAACGGGACGTACACCGCTACGTCGCCTATCTCGGCGCGGACCCCCAGACCGCCGACGACCTGGCTCAGGACACGTTCCTGCGCGCCCTCGGCAGCCTGCACCGATTCGAGGGCCGTTCCTCGGCCCGCGCCTGGCTGCTGGCCATCGCGCGCCGTGCCGTGATCGACAGCTTCCGGAGCGCGGCCGCCCGGCCCCGGCCGGCCGACTTCGACGACTGGCAGCTCGCGGTCGAACGCGCCCAGCCACGCGGTCTGCCGGGCTTCGACGACGGCATCGCGCTCGACGACCTGCTGGCCGGACTCCCCGTCGAGCGGCGAGAGGCCTTCGTGCTGACCCAGCTCTTGGGACTGCCCTACGCGGAGGCTGCCGCGGTGAGCGACTGCCCGGTCGGCACGGTCCGCTCACGTGTGGCCCGTGCGCGTACGTCGCTCATCGCCTCCCTGTCCGAGGCCGAACGCTGCGGGCCGGTCGACGCGGCGGCCTGACGGGACGGTTCGCCCGACACGGCGGCCTGACGGCAATGGGCGTCACCGGACGGTGGGGCCTGCGGCGTGCGGGCCGCCGTGAGCCGATGCCAGGGAGACCGGCACGGTGCTCCGAGACAGGAGAGGAGCGCGGAGACCGGAAGGAGCGTGGAGACCGGAAGGAGCGTGGCCCCGGCCGCCTGGGGGCGGGCCGGGGCCACGAGCTCACGAGGGCGCGGCGTTCGTGGTCACTCACTGTTGAGTTGCCAAGGTGCGGTGCCGCTCGGCGCCGGTCCGGCGCCCGGTCAGTTCCGCGTCTCCTTCTGGCGGAGAAGGAACACGACACCTCCGCCGAGGACGACCAGCGCGATGGCCGTGCCCGCGATGATCGGGGTCGCGGCGGAGCCGCCCGTCTCGGCGAGGTCGGTGTCTCCGGCGGAGGTGGCGTCCGCCACGGCCGGGCTGGGCTCACCCACGGTCTGGGTCGTGATGTCGCTCGTGCTGCCCTGCGTCTTGCAGTCGAACATGCCGGTGAACCGCTTCTCGAAGCCGTTCGCGCCCGTGACCGTGAAGGCGTATGACTGGTCCTCCCGCAGGGGGACCGTCACCTTCACCGACTCGCCGGCCGGGACGGTGTGCTCGGCGTCCATCAACTCGAAGGTGAACGGCGCGTCGCCCGCGTTGGCCACCGAGACGTCCACACCGCCCTCGGCACAGTTCTTCTCGGCGGAGAGCGCGGGTATCGCACCCTCGGCGGCCCAGGCGGCCGTCGCCGTCGCGGACACCGTCGACTCGCTGGAGCCGGCCAGGATCTGGGTCTGGCTGCGGGTCTCCGAGGCGAAGGCCCGTCCGACGGGAACGGTCGTCGACGCCTGCACGGTCAGGGCCGCCGAGCCGTCGGTGGCGTCCTCCGGCACGTCGAAGTAGAGACGGCTGCCGTCGGCCGCGGAGGTGACCGGCCTGCCGTCCTTGCCGACGACCTTCACCCCGCTCGCGAAGGCGTCCGCGGGCGGGGTCACCGTCACGCTGTCCGCGTCGGTGTGCACCGTGACCGGGCCCACGCGCTCGCCGGCGTGACCCGAGACCGCGGGCGGATCGAGGGTCAGCGAGGCCCTGGGTTCCGGCATGTTCCGTGCGCTCTTCTGAAGATAGTCCGCGAGCTTCTCCGCCTGCGGGTCCACCGCGTCCACGTCGGCGCCGTCCGAATACCGCCAGATGGCCACCTGCGTGCCGGCCGCGGCGTCCTGCTCGGTGAGGCCGCGCGCCCCGGCCTTCTCGGCCAGCGCGGCCAGGTCGTTCACCTGCGGGTAGGAGTGCTGCAGGATCCAGCGGATCCGGCCCGCGTCCTTGTTGCCGTTCAGCGACGTGCCGCTCCAGGACGTCTCCTGGTACTTGGCGTCCCGCTGGGTCGGGTTGTGGAGATCGATGCAGTAGGTCTGCAGCATGCCGCCGTCGTCCACGGACATCTCGAACAGACCGGCGGACACCTGCTGGTCCTGGCCGTTGTCATGGATCACCGCGGACCCGTAGGTCTTCAGACCGGTGATGGTCGCCGTCGCGCCGCCCTGACTCCGTGGAGCGTCGTCCGCGGCGGCCGTGCCCGCGGTGACCATCGTCGCGGCGGCGACGAGTCCGGACACCACAGCCACGGCGGCGAGCCGGCCGGCCCCTCGTCTGCGCGCTACCGCCGACGCGGACGCCGCAGAGAACGCAGAGAGCGCAGAAAACACAGAATTCCCCTTCGCGCAGGACCCGTTGACATGGGGGACGGTCCCGCCAGCAGAATCAGAAGCCCCGTGAGCTATGCCCGGCATCCTAAGGACGCGGCGCACCACGCTCCCCAGGCATTCCATCCGATATCCGATCCGACTCGGAATCGTTATCGGTCGGCAAGGCTGTGAGCTGCGCTTATCGACAGATCCATGGCCGATGTCGGGGCGATTCCCCGCGAAGAGTGTCCATGTATGCGTCGATAAGCCATAGCTTGATGGAGCCGGTTGGTCACCTTGGGTGATCAGGGGTGCCGTCGTCGTTGTCCACCGCCCGGACGCGTACGCGACGGTCGTCTCCGGCCCGGCTCAGGTCACTCCGGCCGGCTCGGCCCTGCGGGAGGACGCGGCCTCGGACGGACTCCCCGGCTCCGTCTCCCAGTTGGGCTCGGTCCGTGGAGCCGACGGTGTGTCACCTTCCTTGTGCGGGCGTCGGAAGGCGGATGTTCCGCGGGAGAGGTCGTGACCGATCGCCACCGCGTCGATGTCCGCCGACGTCCAGCTCTGCCCCTCGCGCACCTCGGTGCGGACCTTCAGCCGGCCCTGCACGATGACGGGATCGCCCACCGACAGGGACGCTCCCACGTTGGTGGCGAGCGCTCGATTGGCCCACACGGTGAAGAAGTTGGTGTGCCCGTCCGCCCACGCGCTCTTCTCGCGGTCCCAGTACCGCGCCGTCACCGCGAGGCGGAACCTCGCCGAGGCCCCGTTCGCCAGCTCTCGGTACACCGGCTGCGTCGCCACGTTGCCCACCGCGCAGACCATCGTCTCGTTCATGCCCGGACCCCTCTCCCGTACGGCTGCGTCTGTCCCGGCGATCGCATGCCGTGCGATCGCCGCGGATCCAGACTGCCTCCGCCGGGGCGGAGCCCGCTGAGCGCTGTGCACGGCCCGAGGGTTGTGGACAACCGCGTCACCCCTGGGAGTGAGGCGCCGCCGGCCGCGCGCCCAGGCGGCCGCCGCCACGCTGTGGACAGGCGGCGGCCCGCGAGCAAGCGACGCCGTGTGGACAGACAGTGGCCCACAGGCAGGCGGCGGCCCACAGGCAGGCGGCGGCCCGCGGACGGGCGGCGGCTCGCGGGCAGGCGGCTGGAGAGGGATCGGCGTTCCGTCACCGGACGGCCAAGGTCAGCCGACCGATGCCCCCGTGACCCGCCCGAACTGCTCCCGTACCTCCCGATACCGCAGCAACTCCGCGGCCACCGGATCCAGGACCCGCGCCCTCCCGCACCCGGCGGCCGCCTCCCGCAACCGCCGTTCCGCGTCGAGCCCGTACCGCCGGGCCGGCCCGCGCGCCGCCAGTCTGCTGCTCCACTCGACGGCCGGACCACCGATGATGCCCGCCACCATCAACAGCACCGGCACCCAGAGGTTCGGCGCCACGACCCCGACGATCTGCGCCAGCAGCCACAGCCCGCCGACGATCTGAAGAAGGGTCATCGACGCCTGGGCGAGCACGGCGACCGGCCACCAGCCCGGCCGGGGCGGCCGCCCCGCCGGTGTCGCGGCCCGCGTGGCCATCTCGTCCAGGGCTTCCGGCAGCCCCTGGGCACCGCGTACGGCCGCCTCCCGCACCGCCATCGCCCAGGGCGCCGGCAGGCCGCGGGCCGCCCGGTCCGCCACCGTACGGACCGCCTGTTCGACCCGCTGGCGGGCCGTGGCCTCCTCGTCGGCGGGCACGCGCAGCGCGTGCCGTCCGGTCGGTGGGTCGCGCCGGTCCTGGCACCAGTGCCACAGCCGCAACCAGGGCGTGCCGCAGGCGCGGTTGGCGTTGCGGCGCCAGGCGCGCTCGGCCGCCTGGCCCGCCGCGGTGGCGCCCACCGCGTCCGCGAGCCGGTCCGAGAACTCGTCGCGCGCCTCCTCGCTGAGCCCCGTGCGCCCGCCGGCCGCGTACACGGGCCGCAGCCGAGCGGCGGCCGCGTCGAGGTCGGCCGAGATCCGTCGGGCGGCGGCGCCTCGCTCGGCCACGAACTGACCTAGAGCTTCACGCAGTTCGACGATGCCTTCCCCGGTGAGCGCGGACAGCCCGAGCACGGTCGCGCCGGGTTCGCCGTACTCGCCGAGCGCGATCCCGTCCTCGTCGAGCAGTCTGCGCAAGTCGTCGAGGACCAGGTCGGCGGCCTCGCCCGGCAGCCGGTCGACCTGGTTGAGGACCACGAAGGTGACCTCCGCGTGCCCCGCCATGGGCCGTAGATAGCGCTCATGAAGCATGGCGTCCGCGTACTTCTCGGGATCCACGACCCAGATGACCGCGTCGACGAGCGCCAGGATGCGGTCCACGTGTTCGCGGTGCTGGACGGCGGCCGAGTCGTGGTCGGGCAGGTCGACCAGGACGAGGCCGTGCAACTGGGCCTCCCCCTCCGGGCTCTGCAGAGGACGCCTGCGCAACCGCCCGGGGATGCCGAGCCGGTCGATGAGCGTCGCCGCGCCGTCGCTCCAACTGCACGCGATGGGGGCCGCGGTGGTCGGCCTGCGGACACCGGTCTCGGAGATGGCCACCCCGGCCAGTGCGTTGAAGAGCTGCGACTTGCCGCTGCCGGTGGCCCCGGCGATGGCGACGACGGTGTGCTGCCCGGAGAGCTTGCGCCGCGCGGCCGCCTCGTCCAGGACCTTGCCCGCCTCGGCGAGGGTCCTGCCGTCGAGACGCGCGCGTGAGAGCCCGACGAGCTCCCGGAGCGCTTCGAGCCGCGAGCGCAGGAGGCCGTCGTACGCGAGCGGGGGCGGTGGGGCCTGCGCGGCGGTCCTGGCCTCCGGTACCGGGGTTTCCGTGCTGGGCGGGGCCTCGGACGCGCGGCGCGCGATCAGCCCGTCGTCCCAGACGGACTCGGATTCGGTACGGGAGTCGGCACGGGCGGGGGCGTTGTCGTCCTTCAAGCGCGCGTGCCCCGCGTCGTCCTTCACGCGCGCGTGCCCGCCGTCGTCTCCCACGGGGGCGTGCGTCGGAGGGCGATCCGCGCGTGGGGGGACGGCGGGGTGACTGCTCCGAGCTGCTCCGGGCGGGGTAGCCGAGTCGCCGGTCTCCTCGCGGGTGCGTGCGGCGGGCAGGTTCTCGGCTCGCGGGGCTCCGGAGGAGCCGTCGCCCGACGGGCCTCCGTGTGGTTCGGGCACGTCCCCGCCGCGGCCCGTGCGGTCGCTGCGGTCCGTGTGATCGGCCTGGTCGGCCCGGTCGGTGTGGCCGACTTCTCCCGCATGGTCGGTGTGGTCCGTGGGAACAAGGCGACCCGTGTGACCTGAGTGACCCGACCGGTCCGAACGATCTCTGTGGTCCGCCCCCTCTCCGTGGCCCGACCGGTCAGTGTCGCCCGACCGATCGGCGTCGCCCGGGCGACCTGGCCGGCTGGAGCGGTCCGCGCGCTCAGTCCGCTCTGCGGGGTCCGAGTGATCCGTGTGGTCCGAGTGATCCGTGTGGTCCGTGTGGTCTGTGACGGCCGTCATCGCGGTCACCTCTCCTTCTGCAGTACGGACAGCGCGGCGATGAGTTCGGACTGGGGCTCCGGATGGACGTCGAGGGCGTCGAGCGGGGCCAGGCGGCGTTCACGCTCGGCGTGCAGCGTCTGGTCGACGTACTCGGTGAGCAGGTTCTCGCCTCGTTCGCGCAGCCGCAGGGCGCCCTGCGCGCCGATGCGGTCGGCGAGCTGCTCACCCGCGGTCTGTGCCCGGTGGCCGCCCAGGAGGCTGGTGGCGACCAGCGCGGCCAGGGCCTCGGCGTCCGGCGCCGTGCTCTTCTCGAGGTGCCCGGCCTCTTCCTCGGCGTACTCCTCCAGGACCCGCCGCCACCGTCGTACGGCCACCCCGATCCGGTGTTCGGGACTCTCCAGGGCCGGATCACGGTCGGTCAGCTCGGGAACGCACGCGGCCGGTTCGCGGCGCCAGGCCTCGTCCACGCGCTCGTCGGCGGCCGTGACGGTGCACAGCATGAGGGCGGCAAGGCTCTCGACGAGGGAGTCGAGCAGCTCGCCGGCGGTGCAGTCCAGCGGATAGGCGCGCCACCGCTTGAGCGCGTCCCCGGCGAGCACCGCACCGGCCCGCAGACGGCTTCGCACGCGCGCGTGCTCCCTGTCGTACGCGCCGTCGACGGCCGCGGTGAGCCGCAGCGCGGCGGCGTACTGTGCCGCGGCGGCGCCGGCCAGCTCCGGCATCCGGACCTTGAGGGAGTCGAGGACCCCCTGGGCGGTACGGGCCATCGCCTGGCGTCTGGCTCCGGGGTCCTGTGTCTGGTGCACGAGCCACGTACGCAGCGGCGCGACCGCGGAGGCGGGCAGCAGGCCGCCGCCCCAGGCCGACTCGGGCAGTTCGGGCACCGTGAAGCGAGGCACCTCGCCGAGGCCGGCCTTGGTCAGCAGGGCGCAGTACTGCCGTGAGACCTCGGACACCATCTGGTGGGGCACCCGGTCGAGGACGGTGACCAGGGTCGCCCTGTGCTCCTTGGCGGTGCGCAGCAGGTGCCAGGGGACGGCGTCGGCGTACCGGGCGGCCGTGGTCACCATGACCCAGATGTCCGCCGCGCTGATCAGTTCGGCGGCGAGCAGGCGGTTCTCGGCGACCAGGGAGTCGACATCGGGCGCGTCGAGCAGGGCGAGGCCGCGGGGGAGAGTGTCGACGGTCTCGACCCGCAGCACCCGTTCGCCGCGCTCCACGGGGGCGGGCAGGTCGTCGCCGGGTTCCTGGTGGGGCATCCACACGCGCGTGAGGTCGGGCAGTACCCGCATTCCGCTGAACCAGTGATGATCCTCCGGGTGGCACACCAGCACCGGTGTACGGGTCGTCGGCCGGAGCACCCCGGCCTCGCTGACCCGGCGCCCCACAAGAGAGTTGAGGAGGGTGGATTTGCCGGCGCCGGTGGATCCACCGATCACGGCCAGAAGTGGCGCTTCGGGGTCTTTCAACCGGGGCACCAAGTAGTCGTTGAGCTGTGCGAGCAGTTCGTCGCGGTTGGCACGCGCGCGTGGAGCCCCCGCCAGGGGCAGCGGGAAGCGTGCGGCGGCGACACGGTCGCGCAGGGCGAAGAGTGCGTCGAGCAGCTGGGGCCGTACGTCCAAGGTCACCACATGTGAAGAATGCCCAATTTTGGAGGCTTTCTGAAGCATATGGCCACGTCTGCGCGCCGACAGGACACTTGGGGCGGAAGGGGCGACTGGGGTGCAGGCATAACGAGTGCACAACACCCGGGGCGTCGGGCGCCAAAAGCGGTGCATGATTCGTACCTGCCTGCGATTATCAGGACCGCTTCACTGAACCTCCACATTGAGCCACGGAGGCGAAGCGCAAGGGACAAGGACCCGGGAGCCCTATCCTTGTCCCCGACAAGGTCACGGATCGGCCCACACCCGGGCACAGCGACACCGGCCACCACACCCGGCCCCCGTAGCTCAGTGGATAGAGCAGGCGCCTTCTAAGCGCTTGGCCGCAGGTTCGAGTCCTGCCGGGGGCGCAAGTCTCCGCCCTCCCCTATGGGAGGGCTTTTTGCTGGTCAGGGCGGGTTTCGCCCGTACGGGCCGAGCCCCGTACACCTCCCCGGCGATCATGGGGAAGGTTCGGGGCCGTCCGGCTGTCGTCGGGTTTTCGGCTGTTGCCGTGTCGCCTACGGAGCGAAGTTCTCGACGGGAGATCCCGGCCGGAGTCGGTCTGATCGGGGAAGGTTCCAGGCGCCGTTTCCGGTCAAGCGGCTGCCCTTCGGTGCACTACGGGTGCGCCGTTGCCGGTGCGGGCGCCCGGGGGGGCGTTCCCGAGTCACCTGTCAGGCGCGTGTGGCGGATGCCGTGCACAGGGCCGCCCGTGAGGAGTCGGGCGGTCCTGTGTGCGTGCCGTGCGCGTCGGATGACCGGACGTGCGAGTCGGTTGGCTGGTCGCTGAGCCTCAGCCCGCGGTCGATTCCGCCTTGGACGGTGCGCGGCCGGGCGGCACACCGTCCAGATGGACCGCCACGCCGGTGTAGAAGCGGTTCACCGCGTCGTCGACGCTGCGGATGAAGCCGGACTCGGCGTTGCCACGGGTGCTTCCCATGCTCTTGAGGAGGGAGAGACGGAAGCCGGTGATCTGGGTTCCGGCCTCCTTGGGGAGCAGGTCGGCGGGCTCGGGGCGGAGACGTTCGAGCGTTCCTCGCGGGCCGCCCTTCTCCCCGTCGACGAGGGTTTCGATGTGCAGATCCGCCGGTGCCTCGGCCAGCCGCCGGACGAGCCGCTTCGCCCACGACAGGGGGTAGCCCTGCTCGGGTGCCGGGATCTCGATGGACGTGCGGAGCTTTCCTGTGCGCAGGTCCGCGCTGATCGTCAGGACTCCGGGCGTCTGCTCGATGCGCACCGAGGACTGGAGTCTTCCGTCGAGACAGAGCTGATCCGCGAGACGGGCACGGAGCACCTTCGGATCGATTCCGCGCTTGGCGCGGTGATCGGGGAGCACTTTCCGGCCCAGTTCGCCGCCCAGCCGCAAGCAGACCTGGCGGATGAGCCGCTCCCAGTTCTCGACGACCTCCAGCGCCCGTGGGTCTCCCTGACAGAGGGTCTCGTCGTCGATTCCGTTGCGTACCGGTACCCAGGCCGGTCCCATGTTCTGGAAGCCGTGGCAGCCGGAGTTCTCGTGCCGCAGGTAGTGCAGCAGTTCCTGCAGGAGCCAGGCGTGCGCCGCGTTGCCGACTCCCTCGTGCCTGATCAGCATCTGTGCCTGATGGGCGACCTCCGCCCAGGACAAGTGCCAGAGGGCGACCCTGTGTTTGCGCCTTCCGTCGATCTTGACCTCGACGAGCGGGCTGCCCTCCAGCGCGACATCGTTCGACAGGGTGATCACGGCCTCGTAGCCGCGGCGCGCGGCGATGTCCATGTACGCCTGTACCTGATCGGCCTTGAGAGCGCTGCCGTTGGTCTTCGTCTCGACGAGCGCAGTCCACAACTTGCCGGCCCGTGCGACCCGGATCACTCCGTCCGGGCGTCGCGGCGTGTCACCGTGCGGCAGCGTGACCTCCGCGAAGGTCTCCATACGGCCGGCCGGCGCCCCGAACGCGGCGGTGAGTCTCCTGCCGAACTCCGGTACCTGGGCCATCACGGACAGGAGGACCGAGGTGGCCCGCGTCTCACGCTCGCGGTCGCTCTTGAGTGCCGACGCGGGGAAGAGCCTCGCGTCCCTCCACGACTCGTTCTCCGCCAGCGTCTTCCTGGCCGCCTTGGGCAGCGTGACCTTCTTCTTGGCCGTACGAGGCCGCGCGGCCGGGTTCCCCGGCAGGGTCTGCCGGCCCTCGCCCTCGGGCTGACGGGGGGAGGGGACCGCCCTCAGCGCCTCCTGCAGGCCGGGTTCATCGGGGCGTACCGGTGCCGTCGCGTCCGCCTGAGCGTCTCCGGCGGTCCCGTTCTGCGTCTCCTCGGCCGTCGCGTCGTCGTCGATGTCGACTCCGAAGTCCGTGGCCAGACCGGCGAGGCCCGCGTCGTAGCCCTGGCCGACGGCGCGGAACTTCCAGTCCTCCGCGCGCCGGTACAACTCGCCGAAGATGATCGCGCTCACCGCGTCGGCGTCGTCGATGGCGAAGCGGAGGAGTTCCTCACCGCCGCCGTCCGCCAACGCCAGCTTCACGCCCTCCAGTTCTCCGAAGCGCGCGCCCTCGTACCGGCTGGCGGCCAGGACGATGCGATCGATTTCGGAGGACACCGCCGTCAGATCGAAGCTGATCCGGTCCTCGTTGCCGTCCGCCGTCGGCGTCTTGCCCAGGAGCTGCACGCTGCCGTCCGCGGCCACCGGGTTGTTGTAGAAGTGGAAGTCGGCGTCGCTTCGGACCTTGCCGTTCCCGTTCAGCAGCAGGACGGACACATCGGCGTCCCCTTCGCCGGTCGAGCTCCCCCAGCTCAGACTGACGATCACCGAATCGATGTTCTCGCTCAATGCCGCGAGGGATACGTTCGACCCTTTGATCATTTCGTGCATGGAACCCCCCAGAACGATGCCACTTGGGCGTGTCGCCGCCGTCACCCCGGGTGCCTGATGCCTGGCGTTATGGGGTGATCGGTGCGCAGGTGACTGTAGTGCCCACGAAGCACGTCCGTAGGAGTCGTTCTGAATCTGTGCGGGATTCGCGGAAGGATTCCCGGCTCGTCGTGTGAACGGTCCCGCCGGGGCGGCCGGGCCGAGCTGAAGAAGCGGGCGGGCCGGCGTCGCGGGAAGTGAACCTGCCCGGCGCCCGGCCGTGCGCATCGAGGAGCAGCCGCCCCGCCCGCTACTTCTTCACCTCCGCGACCGCGCGCAGGGCGAGCAGTCGTCGGTCGAGTGCCGCGAAGTCGGGGTGGGCCACGGTGGGGCTCATCCGGCCGGTGAAGAGGGCGATGGCGAGGGTGCTGTTGTCGGCCCAGATGCAGACCGGCATCTCCACGGGTCCCGCGGTGGTGACGGCGCAGTGGGTCGTGCCGGCGAGCTTGCCGCTGGGTTCGTCGGTCTTGTCCCTGACGGCACCGCCGCTCCGGTCGATCCCGGCCCACGCGGCCGCCACCTCGGTCCCGGGCGCGAGGAGTTTGCCGTATCCGCCCAGCAGGACCAGCTGGGGCGTGCGGTCGCCGAGGTGGGTGGAGCAGGCCGCCAGCGCGGGAGTGGCGCCCGCCTCGGCGATCTCGCCGTTGCTCGCCGCGAGGGCCTTCGCCGGCGCGTTGGACGGGTCCGACGAGAGCCCCTGGAAGCCCGGCGGCGGCGCCAGTTCGAAGCGGCCGGCCTTGGCGACCGTGGTCATGCCGATGTAGGCGAGTACGCCCCCGGCCCCGACGACGAGGGCGGCGGTGACAACGAGGCACCCCAGCAGGCGTCTTCGACGGCGTGGCTTCTCAAGGGCCGGGTAACCCGGGTCGGACGCGGCCGGGTTGACCGGGGCCGCCGTCGTGGCGGCGGGACGCGCCGCGTACTCCGCGTCGAGACGCCCGAGTTCGGCGCAGGGGTCGGGCCGGCGGGGTGGCGCGGGCTGCGGGTACGCGTTGCCGAGCCGGCCCAGCTCGGCGTAACGCCATGACGGGCATCAGAACGCGCACGTGGGTTAATGATCAACTGTACGTAGGTGAAATCTCAACTACAGGGGTCATCCATCCCCATCCATCCGGCACCCGTCTACCCGGCGCCCGGCACGTGCACCGGATTCCCGGTACCCGAATACCGGCACCCGGCACCCAGGCGCCACGGCCTCTTCCGTCAGGTGCCGAGCCGCCGTCCGTCCCGGCGCGCGGCGGCGATCACCGTGGAGGCGGCGGCGGTCGCCAGCAGGCTGCCCGCCGTCACCAGTCCCACGCCGATCATGAAGAGGCCGCTGGAGTCGTCCGACCAGTCCACGCCGGCGGCGACGGTCAGGCCGGCCGTGGGGCCGAGCACGGCGGCCGCGAAACCGCGCCGGGACGCCGCCCAGTACACCGGCGCCGGCAGGGTCAGCACCAGCCCGATCACCTGCCACGCCGCGTAGGGGCCGGTCGTCGTACCGTCGGGGTGCACGTCACGATGCTGGTCCCAGCCCAGCCAGGCGGCCCACAGCGCCGACGACGCCACGGCCGTGGCGAGGATCGGGAAGAGCCGGCGACCGGCGTTCAGCAGTCCTTGGTTCATGGACCCAGCGTTCCGGCCCGCCCCGGCCCCGGCCAGAGTCCGGGTACTCAGGCCCGTCCGAGTACGTGCGCCAGGGGTGCCTCGCACTCGCCGGTCAGCGCAGCGGGTGGGAGGTTCTGCCCGATGCCTCGTCTATCTCGTCGTGTGCCTTGGTCAGTAGCTTCATCGCCAGTTCGTTGAGCGCCCGCGCTCCGGCGACCTCCTCGCCGACCCTCGGCTGGTACGAGTCGCTCGGGTGGCGGCTGGCGTAGCCGTGCGCGCGCACCTCGTTCCCGTCGGCGAGCCGCAGGAGAGCGGCGGCGCGGGTGCGGTGCTCGTCCTCCTCGAACTCCATCTCGACGTGCCAGCCGACCGCCGTCCGTGCCTGCGGTCGTGTCGGCTTCATGTCCGTCGTCTGTGTCATCACGATCACCTCCGGGGCCGACCCAGCCCCTGCTACCCCAGCCCTCCTTCCAGGGTGTGCTTCTTCGCCCGACTCCGCACGGGGTGGGGCGGTGTGTGAACGCCCGGTCGTCCTCCGTGCGCGGAGGGTGCCCTCAGTGGAGCGCGACCTTGGCGGCCACGATGATCAGCCCGAGGACGAGGTTCACGGCCGCGACCGACGCCACCGCCCCGTGCGAGACGCCGGCCCGGATGACCATGGCGGTCGCCCAGCCGACCTGCTGGACCACGGCGACTCCCAGCGCGAGCCATCCCGCCCCTTCGATTCCGAGCCCCAGCAGCGGACTGACCGCCACGGCGAAGGCGGGCAGGAACGCCGCCTGGACGATCGGCCACTCGGCGGCGCACACCTGGCGGATCTCCCGCCAGGTCACCGACCGGTGCCGCAGCCGGTTCCCGATGAAACGGACGTAGGCGTGCGCGGCCCAGAACACCAGACCGGTGCAGAGCAGGAGGGCCACGAGCTCGACGCGCGGATGCGGCCCGAACGCGCCGGCGCCCGCCACCACCGAAGCCGCCAGGAGCGAGCCGTAGACGGCACCCGTGTAGTCGGTCCGGGGCTGCTCCGGCGAGGGACTCGGGTCCGGTTCGTGCGCGGGGGAGCGGTGTGCCACCCGCCCGGGATCACGTGCCACCGGACCAGGATCGCAAGAGCGGCCGGACCCCGCCATTTCACGCGGTCGCCCGCCATCGTCGCCCGCGGCCGTCCCTACGGTGTCTCCGCGGGCGGGCGTCGTGCGTGTGCGAGAAGTCCGCCGTGCCGCAGAGCCGGGCCTGCCGGAATCGCCATGGTGTTCGACAGGGGATGGGGGGTGTGAGCGGCGCCACCCTCGGGCGCCGACGGTTCGCGAGTACGTCGCGTCTCACGCGGGAGGGATCAGAGGCCGTTGAGGATTCCGCGGATTCGGGCCCCGAAGCAGCGGTGGCCTGCGCTGCTCGTCGCGGTCTTCCTGATCGTCGTCGGCCTCGGAGGAGGCATGATGGCGCACGAGTGGCAGCAGGCGGAGCTGCTGGACGAGACCGGGATACGGGTCACGGGCGTCGTCTCCCGCGTCGTGCTTCCACCGGTAAGGGCGAGCGCATCAACGGTGAGATCGTGTGCTCCATGGCAGGCCACCGCCATACCGTCCGCGAGGTGCCCAACGGCGGTCATCCCCACCCCTGGAAGGGCGACCGGGTGTGCCTGGAGGCAGCCCGCGAGCGCCCTCGGCTGGTCCGGCTGTGCGGTGACCGCTACCCGCACGGGGACGACGGGTTCCCCACCCTCGCCCTGGTCACCGTGGCCGCCACCATCGGGCTGTTCTTCGTCGTCGGACACTGGATCACCGAGCGCCGTGAACCCCTGGTCGCGCCGGCCTCGTCCGCCGACACGACGAGCTGACATCGACCACCGACACCTGCACCGGCGAACAGGAGCGGGCACCGGCGGTCAGGTGATCGCGCTGGGCCGTCCCCGGGCCGTGTGAGGGGGCTCGGCGGTGACCGACGGCGACCACCGGTGACAGAGCGGCTCGGAGCGTGGGCGGGGAACGGTGCAGGTCACGCCCCCGTGACCGAACGCGTTTCCTTCGAGGGGTGGCCGTCAGGCAAGATGGGGTGTATCTGCCCACTGCCGATTTCAAGCGTCCGGACGGTTTCTCTTGGCTGAGTTCATTTACACCATGCGCAAGACGCGCAAGGCGCACGGCGACAAGGTGATTCTCGACGACGTCACCTTGAGCTTCCTCCCGGGTGCGAAGATCGGTGTGGTCGGTCCGAACGGCGCCGGTAAGTCCACCGTTCTCAAGATCATGGCGGGTCTCGAGCAGCCCTCCAACGGTGACGCGTTCCTGTCGCCCGGCTACAGCGTCGGCATGCTGCTGCAGGAGCCGCCGCTCGACGAGTCGAAGACGGTCCTGGAGAACGTCCAGGACGGCGCCGCCGAGATCATGGGCAAGCTCAAGCGCTTCAACGAGGTCGCCGAACTGATGGCGACCGACTACTCGGACGCCCTGCTGGACGAGATGGGCAAGCTCCAGGAGGACCTGGACCACGCCAACGCGTGGGACTTGGACGCCCAGCTGGAGCAGGCCATGGACGCCCTGGGCTGCCCGCCCGGCGACTGGCCGGTCACCAACCTCTCCGGTGGTGAGCGCCGCCGCGTCGCGCTCTGCAAGCTGCTCATCGAGGCGCCCGACCTGCTGCTCCTCGACGAGCCCACCAACCACCTGGACGCCGAGTCCGTGCAGTGGCTGGAGCAGCACCTCGCGAAGTACACCGGCACCGTCGTCGCCGTCACCCACGACCGGTACTTCCTCGACAACGTCGCCCAGTGGATCCTGGAGCTCGACCGCGGCCGCGCCATTCCGTACGAGGGCAACTACTCCACGTACCTCGACAACAAGGCCTCCCGCCTGAAGATCGAGGGCCAGAAGGACGCCAAGCGCGCCAAGCGGCTCAAGGAAGAGCTGGAGTGGGTGCGGTCCAACGCCAAGGGGCGTCAGGCCAAGTCCAAGGCCCGTCTCGCGCGTTACGAGGAGATGGCGGCCGAGGCCGACAAGATGCGGAAGCTGGACTTCGAGGAGATCCAGATCCCGCCGGGCCCGCGCCTGGGCTCGATCGTCGTCGAGGTCAACAACCTCTCCAAGGCGTTCGGCGAGAAGGTCCTCATCGACGACCTCTCCTTCACGCTGCCGCGCAACGGCATCGTCGGCGTCATCGGCCCGAACGGCGCCGGCAAGACCACGCTCTTCAAGATGATCCAGGGCCTGGAGGAGCCGGACTCCGGCACCATCAAGGTCGGCGACACGGTCAAGATCTCGTACGTCGACCAGAGCCGCGAGAACATCGACCCGAAGAAGACGCTCTGGGCCGTCGTCTCGGACGAGCTGGACTACATCAACGTCGGCCAGGTCGAGATGCCGTCCCGCGCCTACGTCTCCGCCTTCGGCTTCAAGGGCCCCGACCAGCAGAAGCCGGCCGGTGTCCTCTCCGGTGGTGAGCGCAACCGCCTCAACCTCGCGCTCACCCTCAAGCAGGGCGGCAACCTGCTGCTCCTCGACGAGCCGACGAACGACCTGGACGTCGAGACGCTCTCCTCGCTGGAGAACGCGCTGCTGGAGTTCCCCGGTGCGGCCGTGGTCGTCTCCCACGACCGCTGGTTCCTGGACCGGGTCGCGACGCACATCCTCGCCTACGAGGGCGAGTCCAAGTGGTTCTGGTTCGAGGGCAACTTCGAGTCGTACGAGAAGAACAAGGTCGAGCGGCTCGGCGCCGACGCGGCCCGCCCGCACCGCGCCACCTACAAGAAGCTGACCCGGGGCTGATCTTGCGGCACATCTACCGCTGCCCGCTGCGCTGGGCGGACATGGACGCGTACGGCCACGTGAACAATGTGGTCTTCCTCCGCTACCTGGAGGAAGCCCGTATCGACTTCCTGTTCCGCCCGGAGAAGGACTTCCAGCAGGGGTCCGTGGTGGCGCGTCACGAGATCGACTACAAGCGGCAGTTGGTCCACCGGCACACGCCGGTGGACATCGAGCTGTGGGTGACGCAGATACGGGCGGCGTCGTTCACGATCGCCTACGAGGTCAAGGACCCGGACCAGCTCTACGTCACGGCCTCGACGGTGATCGTGCCGTTCGACTTCGCGCAGCAGCGTCCGCGCCGGATCACGGCGCAGGAGCGCGAGTTCCTGGAGGAATACCGGGACGACGTGGACGAGGCCGTCGCTGCATGACGGCCCTGTACCTCGCCGACGACGGGGAGGCGGCGGACCTCGCCGCCTTTCTCGCCCGGCTGATCCACTACGACCGCGCGGCCGCCGTGCGCCTCCAGGCGTCCGGCACCACGCTCGCGGTCTTCGGACGCCCCCCGGCCTTCGAGGTCCTCGCGATCCGTACGGTGCGGCTCGACAAGCCGTACGAGGACGGGCTCGACCTCGTGCTCGACGTGACCGTCTCCGCCGGTGAACTCCTCGAGTCCGTCGAGGAACCGGCGGCCACGGTCGCCGTCCCCGCGGCCGTCACCGGTCCGCCGTGGGCGGGCGTGCTGCCGCCCCGCGGCGGCTGGCGGCCGGAGTCGGGGCTGCCGGCGCCGTCCGCCGTCCGGGCGTCGGTGGGTGCCGCCGTCGCCGAATTCCGGTCGCGTACCGAGGAGTTGCCGCCCGAGCGGCGTACCCGCGCCGAACTCGACGGCATAGGGCGGGAGATCTGGTCCCGTCCGATCGGCGACAGCGGCCTTCCGGTGCGGGCCGCGCATGCGGCGCAGTCGCTGGGATTCCTCCGCCCAGCCGGCCAGAACGCCCCCGCGCAGAACCCGTTGGGCCTGTACTCGTCCGGGGCGTGGCTGCGGCTGCGCACTCCCTACGGGTCGATCGCCGTCCGCCGGGCGGGACTCGGCGCGCTGGACGTCAGCGTCCGCTGAGCCCGTCGTCCCGGCGTGAGCGGGTCCGGCGTGAGCGGGTCCGGCGGGGCCAGGGCCGACGGATCTCCGTGCGTCCGTCGGGCGGGGGTTCCGCGGTCCTGTCCTTCCCGTGAAAGACGCAGGCATCGGCCTCGGTACCGGCATGACCGGCCTCGGTGCCGGCACGACCGGCTCGGTACCGGCACGGCGGCCGCGCCCCACCGGATGCCGTACCGCGTGATCCACATCTCACGGTTCCCGCCCCCCGACAGACGTCACGCGGCGGGTGTCATGTGACCGGTCTCACGCGGGCCGGCGCCCGGTACTGCCCCTCAGCCGGCCGTGTTCACCATCGAAGCGGCCGCGTACGTCAGGTAGTTCCACAGGGTGTGCTCGTGCTCCGCGGAGAGGCCGAGCTCGTCGACGGCCACGCGCATGTGCCTGAGCCAGGCGTCGTGCGCCGCCTGGTCGACGGCGAACGGGGCGTGCCGCATCCGCAGCCGGGGGTGGCCGCGGTTCTCGCCGTAGGTCGTCGGGCCGCCCCAGTACTGGATCAGGAACAGCGTGAGGCGTTCCTCGGCCGGGCCCAGGTCCTCCTCGGGATACATGGGCTTCAGCAGCGGGTCCTCGGCGACTCCCTCGTAGAAACGGTGCACGAGGCGCCGGAAGGTCTCCTCGCCGCCGACCTGCTCGTAGAAGGTCTGCTCCTGAAGCGTGCCGCGCCGGATCTCATTCACGTCTCCCATGGTCTCAGACCCGCCGACCGAGGACTCGAGGCTTAGGACCACTGCCCGGGCCGGGGCACGGGCAGGTCCGGGTGGCCGGGTGGGGGGCGCCCACCCGGCCACCCCCCACCCGATCGGCCCGGCCGGCGCTCGCCTCCGGAGCCTCCCGGCAGCACAGTGGAGGTATGGGCGCGCACACACTCGACAAGGATCTGGACGACCTCGCCACCTGGGCGCGGGCAGGGCTGGTGCGCGTGATCGAGGCCAGCGGGGCCTGGGACGCCGACCCGGTTTGGCGGGAGGCGTTCCAGGAGATCCCGCGCCACTTCTTCGTGCCCTACTACTACGTCGGCACCGCGGAGGGCTTCGAGCGCGTGTGGTGCGAGGACCCCGATCCGGGGCAGCGGGAGCGCTGGCTGCGCGGCGCTTACGCGGACACCGCGCTGGCCACCCGGGTCCGCGACGCCGAGCTGGTCTCCTCCAGCAGCCAGCCCTCCCTGATGGCGCTGATGCTGACCGCGCTGGAGGTGCGGGAGGGGGACGCCGTCCTGGAGATCGGCGCCGGGACCGGCTACAACGCGGCGCTGCTCGCCCACCGCCTCGGCGACGGGCTCGTGACCACCGTCGACCTCGACCCGGAGATCACCGAGTCCGCGCGGCAGCACCTCGACGCCGTCGGCAGGCATCCCTCCGTCGTCACCGGCGACGGCACCCGCGGGGTCCCCGAGCGGGCCCCGTTCGACCGGATCATCGCGACCTGCACCCTCACCTCGATCCCGCGCCCCTGGCTGGCCCAGTGCCGGCCCGGCGCGCTCATCCTCGCGCCGCTGGCCACCGGCCTGATCGCGCTGCGGGTCCGGGACGCCGGGCACGCCGAGGGACGCTTCCTGCACACGCCCGCCTATTTCGTCCCGCTGCGCGGCGACACCCGCCCCGACGACCCGGAGCCGCAGCACCTGGGCGGCCTGCCGCGCCGGGCCCGCGGCGACGAGCTCCTCCGGTTCCTGCTGACGCTCACGGCGGGCAGCGTCGACCCCTACGAGGCGTTCACCCTGTGGGAGCGGGAGCGGCGGCCGGAGCGCGAGCGGTACGGGATCACGGTCAGCGGCGCCGACGCGTGGGCGTGGCTGGACGACCCGGCGGGGCCGCACGTCTGGCCGCTGCCGTAGCGCCCGGCGCCCGTTTCACAGCGCGGTGCGGGACCGGTGGGAGGTCCCGCCCGCGCACCCGGCCCGTCGCTCAGCCGCGCCTGATGGTGATCGTCGTCCAGGCGCCGACGTGCACCCGGTCCCCGTCCTGGAGCGGAACCGGCACGAAGGGCTGGATGGGCTCCTCGCCGCCGTTGACCGTGGTGCCGTTGGTCGAGTTCTGGTCGACGACCGCCCAGCTGCCGTCCGGCTGCTGGACCAGGACCGCGTGCTGGTGGGAGACGCCCGGGTCCTCCGGCGGCACCGCGAGGTCGATGTCGGGGGTGTCGCCGGTGGAGTGCCTGCGGCGGCCGATCGTCAGCTGATTGCCGGTGAGCGGGCGCTGCTGCTCCGGGGAGTACGCGGGCAGGTTCAGCCCCGCGGCCTCGGGGCCGGAGCGCTGCATCATCGCCATGAAGTAGTCGCGGTCCGGGCCGATCGTCACGGACCAGGACAGCGGCTGGCGCTGCTGCTGGTAGCCGACGCCGGGCGGGGCCTGGGTCTGGCCGGGCTGCGGGTAGCCGTAACCGCCACCCTGGCCGGGACCGCCCTGGCCGTGCCCGCCCTGACCGTGGCCGCCCTGGCCACCCGCCGGCGGGGAGATGACCCAGTCGTCGTCACCGCCGCCGAAGGACGGGCCGCCGGCTCCCGGGCCGCCGGGGCGCTGCTGCTGCCCCTGCTGGGGGAACGCGGGCGCGGCCGACTGCTGGGTGAAGGCTTGCGGGGCACCGGGGCCGCCCGGCCCCGGGCCGGGACGCGAGGGGTCGCCACCGAAGCCGCCGCCGTGACCACCAGGGCCGCCGGGACCGCCAGGGCCGCCGGAGGGGCCGGGAGGGCCGCTCTGGCGTGACGGGTCGCCGCGGAAACCGGAAGGGTCTCCCCCGTACGGCGGAATCGGTTCCGCGGGACGGTTCATCTGCGAGGGCCGTGAGCTCTGGTAGTCGAACGGGTCGTGGGCGGGCCCGCCACCGGGCCCGCCGGGCTGCCCCGGGCCCCCTTGCGGGCCGGGGCCCCCCTGCTGACCCGGGCCGGACTGCTGGAACCGCAGGGCCGGATTGGGCAGCCCGGGCGCGGGCGCCTGCGGACGCGGCGCGGCGGGGGTGTACGAGGTCGCCGTGTTCGTCAGGAAGTTCCACCGGCACTCCTCGCAGAACGGCGCGCCGCCCTCGCGGGGCGTGCGGCACTGCGGGCAGAGCTCCGGCTCGGAACCGGGCACACCGGAGAGGTGCGGGCGTCCGCCGGGACCGGGCGGCGAGCCCGGGGCCGGATAGCCGTATCCGGCGGGGGGCGGAGGCACGGCACCGGCCATGCGGTGACCGCAGACCTCGCACCAGTCGTCGGAACCCGACTGGTGTCCGTTCGGGCAGGTCGGCATGTCGGCGCTTCCCCCTCTCCTCTTCCGGTCGTTCTGACCGGGTTTCTCCGGCTCCCCGCGGGAGCCGGGCTCGCTACTTCTTTACACGAACAGTCTTTGTGGACCGGGTCTCGAGCGTCATTTCGTCGGCCTCTTCGACCTTTGCCTTCAATCGCACAGTACCTGCCGCGGCGTCGACGACGTCCACCACCTTCGCAAGCAGTTTCGCAGTATCCGCGTTGCCGGACACATTTGCGAGCTGAACGGCACGGCCCAGCTTGGCCGTTGCACCGTCCACATCTCCTGATTTGCGAAGATCCAACCCTTGTTGGATGACTTGTGCCAGTTCGGCCTGACCCGTGTAGTGCGCGACCTGCGAGTTGATCCTGGTCGAGGCCACCATGTCGTCGGTCCACACCGCCCGTACGAGACCCTGCGCGCCCAGGTTCCGCACGCTCCCGTCGGACTGCGGGATCACCAGTGAGACCCGGGCGGCCAGCATCTCCTGGCCGACCCCGGCCAGGGGGACCTCGACGCACACGTGGTAGTCGCGGGACTCGTCGCCCCAGGAACCCGTGGGATAGTCGCCGGCCCGGGGGCCCGCCTCGGTGCGCCGGCCGGTCAGCTCCGCGACGGTGGGGGCGACTTGCTTGACGAACCTGATCGTCGTCCCGACGGGGGTCCACAGCCGCAGGGCGACGTCCGCGACCTCCTTGCCCATCGCCGTCTCCATCATCTGTGTGAAGTCGGCGGACAGGGCGGCGGGGTCGGCGACGATGTCGGCGGTGCCGAGCAGCGCCGAGGCGATCCCGGTGACCTCCTTGACCTCCCAGTCGGTGCCCACTCCACGCGCGTCACACGTGAACCGCCCGGCACAGGAGTCCAGCGCGGCTTTCAGGTCCTCCGGCGACTCGTGTTCGTTGCGGCCGTCCGTGAGCAGGATGCCGTGCCGGATCGACACGTCCGCCGTGGACAGCAGCCGGTCGGCGAGACGCAGCCAGGTGCCGATCGCCGTACCGCCGCCCGCGCTGAGTCTGCGCAGCGACTGCTTGGCCTGCTCACGGGTGGTCGCGTCGGCCACCGCGAGCCGCCCGGAGCCCGGGTAGACCTCCTTGGCGACGTGGGTGCCGCCGATGACCGCGAAGTGCACGCCGTCGCGCAGGGTGTCGATCGCGGCGGCCGTGGCGTCCCGCGCGTTGCGCATCTTGGTCGGCGGGTAGTCCATCGAGCCCGAGCAGTCGACCATGACCGCCACGGCCGCGTCCGGGCTCTGTCCCGCCGTGTACAGGTGGGGCGCGCCGACCGCGGTCCCCACGGTGCCGCCTCCGGTGGCGCTCACCGTGACGATCGCGTTGACCTCACGGCCGTTCTCGGGCAGGTACTCGTTCTGGTACACGTCGACCGAGAACTGTGGCACGTTCGACTTCGAGAAATTGGCCATGCCTTCTTCGTCCCCCTCAAGGCCTCCGATGGTTGACGGAGGTGATGACTGTCCGCGGACCGGTCCCCTCCGGTCCGAGGCCGGCCCCGTTGTCGCGGTTGCCCGACGCCTGCGCGCTCTCCGGCCTCAGGCCGATCCTGCCCCCTGCGACGGCGCGGGGAACGGCACGACGGCCACTGTTACGTTGTCGTGGCCCCCGCCGTCCAGGGCGTGGCCGACCATCACCCGGGCGCTGTGCAGGGGCCGTTCGGCGGCGTCGAGGGGGACGACCTGCGCCATCTCCTCCGCCGCCTCGGCGTAGTTCCACAGTCCGTCGGTGCACACCACCACCACACCGGGCCGGTCCGGCTTGAAGGACGCGGTGTGCGGCTCCAGTTCGTACGCGTCGGCGCCGAGCCAGCCCGTGATGGCGTGAGCGCGCTCGTCGGCGTACGCCTGCGCCTCGCTCATCAGGCCCGCGGCGACCATCTGCGCGGCCCAGGAGTCGTCCTCGGTGAGCCGGGCCGGGGGCGAACTCCGGTCGAGGGGAACCCAGTAGGCACGGCTGTCGCCGACCCAGCCGACGATCAGCAGGGCGGGGGTGACGACGGCGCCGACCAGGGTGCAGGCGGGCGCGTTCTGGTGCGGGGTGTGCTCGTCGTCGGCGGGCGGCGTCCCGGCCAGGGAGTTGACGGCCTCCGCGGCGGCGACGATCGCCTCGTGCATGGCCTGCTGCGGGTGGGTGCCCAGCGGCAGGGCCGCGAGGAGCGCCTCGGCCGCCGCGTGGGAGGCGGCGAGCGAGGCCTCGTCGGGACGGGTCGCCGAGGAGACGCCGTCGCAGACGATCGCGACGACTGCGGGCGAGCCGTCGGGCAGCGCGGTCGAGGAGATCGCGAAGGCGTCCTCGTTGCGGTGATGGCGCAGACCCCGGTCGCTGACCGCGGCGACCGAGGTCAACTCCTGCTCCATGTGGTCGCGTTCGCGGGGCTGGGCGTGACCGCAGTTCTCGCAGTAGCCGTCGCCGTCGACATGGCCCGACCGGCAGGCGACGCACAGTTTGGTGCCCGCGGGGGGCGTGCCGAGGTCCGCGGTCCGCGGATCGGCCAGGTGCGCGGCGGGGGCCCCGGCCGGGGGAGCCAGCGGGTACTCGTCGGGCTCCGGCGGCCGGTCGAAGCGCACACCGGCCGGCTGGGCGCCGGTCGGCGGCGTACCGGACGGCTGCGGGGCGGCGGGCTGTGCGGCGGGCGGTGGCGGAGTGGCGGCCTGTGCGGCGGGCGGCCGGACGGCCGGGGGCCGTGCGCCCGCGGGCTCCGGGTGCCCGAGCGCGCCGCCGTTTCCGCGCACGTCGTCGTGGCCGTGCGCACTGCCGTTGCCGTGCTCGGTGCCGTGCGGGAGTTCCGAGCCGCCCGAATCGGTTCCCTGGATGTCGGTGGCCCGGTGCACGGGCGTCCCCGAGCTCGTCGGCTCGGGCGCGAGGGGCCAGTCCACGGAGGCGGAGGTGGCGGCCGCGGGCGCCGGTGCCGCCCCGCCGTTCATGGTGATCGTCGGGTGGTCCTCCGGCGGTGCGGGCACCGCCGACAGGTCGAACCCGCACGCACCGCAGAAGCGGTCACCCGCCTCCAGGGGCTCCTCGCAACTGGGGCACCGCGAAAGGGCCGTCGGCTGGGGCATCTGGGACATCAATCACACCCACGTCCGGGGGCGGTAACGGTTGGCACGTTCCACCAGGTCGATCCTCTCCTCGCCGCCCCGCGCGAGCCGGGCCAGCGTGCGGTACGAGCGCTCCAGACCGAAGCGGAGACCGCGCTCGTCCAGTTCACTGCCGAGCAGCACCCGTCCGCCGTCGGCGTGCGGGGCGGAACCCTGGCTACCGGAGAGTACCCAGTCCAGGGCGCAGCCGAGGACTTCCGTCGACAACTGCTCGCGTCGCACGGCGTCCAGACCGTATCCGTCCAGCGCCTCGACCTGGCCCGCGGCGGCGGTCAGATCGTCGAGGAACGCGGCTGCCGCCGCCTCCTCGGCCAGCCGCTGCCGCAGCCGGGCCCGTACGGCCGCGACCCGCGCCGCGGTGTAGTGGATCGACGACTCCGGTACGGACTCCAGCGTGCGGACGGAGCCACGGCGGTCGCCCGCCGCGAGCTGCACGCGCGCCAGGCCGAACGCCGAACTGACGTAGCTCGGATCGGTCGTCCACACCAGGCGGTAGTACTCGGCGGCGTTGTCCAGCTGACCCAGCACCTCCGCGCACAGGCCGAGGGCCAGCTTCGGCGCGGGCTCGCCCGGGAAGGCGTCGTAGATCGCGTCGAAGGACAGCGCCGCGACCTCGTGCTCCCCGGTCGCCAGCGCCGCGACGCCCCGGTACCAGACCACCCGCCAGTCGTCCGGATGGTCCGACTCCAGGGTCTCCAGCGCCCCGGCCGCACCGGCCAGCTCGCCCATCTCCAGCCGGGCCCGCAGCTCCCGCAGCCGCAGCTCCAGGGAGGCGGCGGGCGCCGCCCGCAGCGCGGTGATCAGCTCGGCGGGCGCGGACGCCATCAGACCCGCGAGGAAGCCCGCGTTGGGATCACCCGGGTCGACGAGCGGGACCGGCAGCGCGAGGGCCGTGGCGGTGGCGTTCAGCGGCTTGACGAGGGTCACCGGAGCGGGACCGGGAGCCGTCAGGAGCGCGGGCGTGCCGTGCGCGTCGGCCCGCGGTGCCGGCACGCCCTTTCTCCGTCTGACCGGCACCGCCCGCGCGCCCAGCCGGGACACGTCCCCGTCCAGCCTTCCGAACAGCTCCGTGTCGGTGAGCTTGAGCTCGGGCCCGAACAGGGTGGACAGCGCCGGACGGGCCCGCCCCGTCTGGAGGGACACGACCTCCCTGAGCACCCCCGTCAGCTGCTCCGCCATCTCCTGCGCCGAGGCGAACCGTCGCGCCGGGTCGGGATCGGTCGCACGGACCAGCAGCCGGTAGAACGACTCGTACTGGCGGAAGACCTCGATGGTGTCCGGGTCCGGCAGCGAGTCCACGAAGACGTTCGTGTAGCCCTGGAAGTCGAAGGTGAGGACGGCGAGCGTGCGCGCGACGGTGTACAGGTCGGAGGCGACCGACGGGCCGACCTCCGCCACCTCCGGCGCCTGGTAGCCCACCGTGCCGTAGATGGCCGACTCGTCGTCGTCCATCCTGCGCACCGCGCCCATGTCGATCAGCTTGAGCTGGTCCTCGGTCTGGATCGCGTTGTCGACCTTGAAGTCGCAGTACAGCAGATTGCGGCTGTGCAGGTGGCCGAGTGCCTCCAGCGCCTCGATGCCGTACGCGCAGGCCTGCTCGACCGGCAGCGGATCACGCTTCCCGTCCGCCGTCCGGCGCCCGTTGGCGATCTCCTTGAGGGACTTGCCGCCGACGTACTCCATCACGATGTACCCGTCCAGCGACCCGGTCCGCTGGTCCAGGTGCTCGACGAAGTTGTAGATCCGCACGATGTTGGCGTGCTCGATCTCCGCGAGGAAGCGCCGCTCGGAGATCGCCGCTTCCATCGCGTCCTGGTCGCCGGTGTCCAGCAGGCCCTTGAGGACCACCCAGCGGTCCGAGACCGCGCGGTCGACGGCGAGGTAGACCCAGCCGAGGCCGCCGTGCGCGAGGCAGCCCGCCACCTCGTACTGGCCGTGCACGATGTCGGCGGCCTGCAGCTTCGGCACGAACGAGTACGGGTGACCGCACTTGGTGCAGAACCCCTCGGTACGGCCCTTCCGCTCGCCCCGCGAACGCCCCACCGGGGCACCGCAGTCGGAGCGCGAGCAGAACCGCTTGCGCTCGGGCACCTCCGGGTTCTCCAGGACCATCGCGCGCGGGTCCGGCCGCGGCACGTCCGGGACCTGCACCAGACCGGCGCCGAGCCGGCCGCGCCCGCCGGACGCGGTCGACGAGCCGGAGCTGCGCACCGACACCGAACGGCCGGTCGACCGGCCCGACACGGAGCGCGACAGCCGGCCGGAGACCGAGCGCCGGGACTGCGAGGAGCGCGACGACGTACGGGAGCTGGCGGGCGAGCCCGAGCGCGCGCTGCGGCTGCCGGACCCGCGCGAACCCCGTCCGCCGGCCGTGATCCCGGTCGGCACCGAGCCCACCGCCCCGGTCGCCGAGACGACCGGCGCCAGACCGCACGTGTCGCAGTACAGCTCGCCGCCGCCCATGTCCTCGTACGACCCCGGACAACCGGGCCGCTGGCACGCGCGGCGTTCCTCGCCCACCGGCTCTTCACTCATACCGCATCACCTTCGACGCTCACGCCTGGGGCCCCCTTCGGTCGGTGGGCCCGCCCTGCTCCGGCACCCGCGGGCTCAACAGATCGGCCGCCGCGTGCTGATAGCGCAGCACCGCGTCCTCCGCGACCCGCAGATCGCAGGGCGCGCTCCACAGCATGCGGCGCGCCGCGTCGTAGCGCTCGACGAGGAACGGGTCCTCCGCGAGGCCGTGCCGGGCCACCTTCGCCTTGTACGCGTCGAGCCGGCCGCGCAGTTCGGCGCGGATCGCCAGCGGCGCGGTGACCGCCGTCAACGACTCGCGGGCGCGCAGCAGTTCGTCCTCGGCCTTCTCCTCCAGGGCCTCCAGAAGCGGCGACAGGCGGTGCCACTGGGCGTGCCTGCGGTACTCCGCGGCCGTCGCCAGCTGCTCCTGCAGCACCGTCGGCGGGCCGCTGACGGCCGGGACCTCGGACGCGGCGATCTTCGCGAGCACCTCACCGCGGGCGCTCCGGGCCTCCGCGAGGGTGCGGTCGGCACGGCTGAGCAGGTCGCGCAGCCGCACCAGACGTGCCTCCGCGTCCTGCCGGACGGTGAGCACCGCGTCGATCTCCCGGCGCACGTCCTCCAGGGCACGTGCCTCGCGGTCGTAGGCCGTCGTGTCCGGACGGCCGCCGCCGGGCGCCGAACTGCCCTGCGCGGGAACCCAGTAGGCGAGCGGGTCGGAGACGACGCGCTCGCGCAGGGTGGTCAGCGTCCGGGTGATCCGTTCCAGATCGTCTCCCGACGGGTGCTCGCCCGGGCGCACGCCCACGGAGTGCGCGAGCCGGCGGGTGCGCTGGAGCTCCGCGGCCAGTAAATCGATCCGGGCGGGCAGCGCGGACCAGACGGCGTCCGCGGTCACGACCATGTCGAGCGAGGCCGCGTACAGCTCGTTCATCCGCTCGACCAGGGTGGCCAGCGAGAACTGTTCGCTGAGCCGGCCCGCGCCGGACAGCGTCGGGGCGTTCGCCGTCGCGGTGGCCGAACCGGCGACCGTGACGCTCGTGCCGCGCAGCAGCTCGGTCAGTTCGACCAGGTCCTCGCGGCTCGACCAGCGCCGCCGCGAACGGATGTCACGGGCGGCGCGCAACGCGTCCGTGTACGCGTCGAAGTACGCCCACAGCAGCGTGATCGACGCGTCCGCGGTCGACCAGCGTTCCTTGGTCGTGCCTGTGAGTTCGGCGCCTTCGAGGAGTCTGCGGCCCGCGTGGTCCTGCAGGGCGAGGAGCGAGGTCTCGATGGCCTCGTGCTCCGCGCCGAGCCGCGCCAGCGCACGGTCCACCTCGTCCCGGTCCATCACCGGCCCGGGGGGTCCCGTGACGCCCATCGATCACCTCTCGCTCTCGGTCCTGTCCCGCGCGCCCGTCCGGTGCGCCGGGGTGACTCTCCAGTCGTATCAGCTCGGTCGGCCTCGCCGCTCGCGCCGAGGCGTCCGCCCGCGTCACGTCGTCGGCGGCTTCGACGACGGCGAGTCCGCGCCCAGGGTCGGCGACAGCCACTTGTCGTACGAGGCCTGCCAGCCACCGCTCTTGACGTAGTCCACCAGCACCTGGTTGACCCGGCGTACCAGATCCTCCGGGCCCCTCTTCATCGCCACGCCGTAGTACTCGGTGGTGAAGGTGCTGCCCTTCAGCTCGACCGTCGGATCCTGCGCGGCCTGGCTCGCGGCGAGCGCGCCGTCCGTCACCACGGCGTCGACCTGACCGAGCTGCAGCCTTACCAGGCAGTCGAGTTGGTTGGGCACGGTGGTGGAGATGTCCGCCGAGGAGACGAGCCTGCCCGCCTTCTGGTCGGCGGCCAGCTTGTCGTGGGCGGTGGACCCCGACGCCGTGCAGATCCGCTGCTTCGCCAGCGACTTGTCGTAGCCGTCGATGCCCGAGGCCTTCGGCGCCAGTACCTGCTGGCCGGTCACGAAGTACGGGTCGGAGAACGCGACGTCCTTCAGCCGGTCGCAGGTGATCGTCATGGTGCGGACCACCATGTCGACCTGGCCGTTCTGGATCGCCGGGACCCGCTGGTTGGTCGGGATGGCGTGGAACCGGACGGCGGTGGGGCTGCCGAGGATCTCCTTGGCGATCTCGTGCGCGAGATCGATGTCGAAGCCCTCCAGGTCGCTGCTCTTCTTGGTGCTGTTGGGATCGCGGTAGCCCCAGCGGTAGCTGTTCTGGTCGACGCCGACCGACAGGTAGCCGCGCGCCTTGATGGCCGCGATCGTGTCGCCGCTCTCGTCGCCGGACGGGTCGGGGCTGCGGTCCTGGGCGGTGTCGTCGGTGCACGAGCCGGCCTTCGCCTGCGTGCCCCGGGCCACGCCCTGGCCGCCGAGACCCGGACCGCCCTCCCCGTGGGCGCTGCTCAGCGACAGCAGCAGGGCGAAGACGGCGGTGAGGGCCAGGGCGACGGCCATCGCTCCCACGCCGCCCCAGCCCCGCAGGCTCGCCCTCAGGCGCCGTACGGTCATCGCCGATCCCCCTTTCACCGGTACTCCGAAAGCCTGCGCCCGATGCCCAGCAGCGCGCCCGCGGCGGCCAGCACCGCGAGGGCCGCGGCACCGGCCGGCAGACCGGTCATCGCGCCCAGGCCGTCGCTCGCGGCCCGCTTGAACTCGTCCTGCTCGTGCGTCAGCGCCAGTGCCAGATTGGTGTCGACCCCGTCGAAGCACTCACCCGTCGCGCCCTTGGCCCCTATCACCTTGTCCAGCGCGCCCTGGTAGTTGCCGTCGTCGTCGGCCTTGCGGGCGTCCAGGTGACGGGCCTTCCACACCTTCATGTTGCCGGTCGCCGCGGTCACCGGGCTCGCGCCCGCCTTGTCGTCGGCGAGGTCCGCCGCCAGGGCGAGACCCTTGGTGAGGCTCTTCATGTCCTGCTGGAATTCGTAGTCGTAGCGGTCCACGACCTCGGTGGCCGACACCTTCTTGGTCTCCGCGCCGCGGCTGACAAGCGTCAGGTTCTCGTTGCCCCGGGCGTTCAGCGACGCGATCCGGGCGTCGTGCAGCACGTTCAGCGAACGGACGCCGTGGTCGTACGAGGCGTTCAGCTCGGAGCGGGCCACGGTGTGGCCGACCACGAGCCAGAGGAGGACGACCGTCGAGGCGGCGGTGGCGGCGACCATGCCCTGGTTCAGCACCCGGTTGGTGTGCCGGTACTGGCGGTGCTGGGCCCAGGCGAGTCCCGCGAGCACCAGCAGGCCGAGGCCGATGGCCGCCCACGGGTAGGGCTTGGCGTCCGCGTAGTCGGCGCCCAGCCGCTTGTTCTCCCGCTCGTAGAGATCCTTGGCGGCCGGGAGCATCTCGCCCTGCATCTTCTCGTTCGCGTACCGGAGATAGGCACCGCCCAGCGGGTAGCCCAGGCGGTTGTTGGCGCGGGCCCGTTCGACCAGGCCCTTGTACTCCGGCAGCAGTTGGTTGAGCTTCGTGATGGTGTGCGCGGAGGGAGAGCCGGGGTCGGAGCTGGCCGCCGCGGTGACCAGGCCCTGGGCCGCCGTCCTGATGTCCTTCTCGTACAGGTCGCGGGTGGCCGCGGTCTCCTGGCCGCCCGCCAGGAAGCCGCTGGAGGCGGCGGTGTTGGCGTCGGCGAGCGAACGGTAGATGTCCGCGGCGCCGGCGCTCAGCGGCTGGCTGCTGTGCAGCACGTCGTCCGCCGCCGCCGAGCGCTCCGTCGTCTGCCACGCGGTGACCGCGCCGAACGCGACGACCAGCAGGGCGAGTACGGCGCCGATGATGCGGAGCCGGCCCGGCTCCGTCGTCGCCGCGGCGCGGAGCCGGTCGACGCCCTCCGCCCAGGCGGTGCGGCGCGCGGGCAGGGTGTCCGGTGCCGTCGCCGGAGGGCGGCCGGGCGCGGGGGAGCCGGGCTGCGGCGGGACGGCCGGTGTCGTGGCCGCGACTGTGGGCCGTGGTGGTGCCGTGCTGCCTTGCGGCGGGTGTGTCACTTGACCTCCCCCATGGTCATCCGTCGGTCACCGGTCCCCGCGGGCGCGGGAGCGCGAGGGGAGGTGCACGGCCGCAAGTATCGCCGCCGGGGCCGACATCCGCACAGGCCTTGACTGGATCTTGTTCGGATTCCGACGGTGGCGCTTCGCGGTCTCCCCCTGACCATGAATACGCGTTCGGTATCCGTTCGGTTCCCTCGCCCCCGCCGCCCCTACCCGACCCGTCCCGCACCTGGGGCTTCCGCCCCCGGACCCCCGCCAAGGGGCTGCCGCCCCCTGGACCCCCGCATCGCCCGGAGGGCTCGTCCTCAAACGCCGGACGGGCTGGAGATGCGCGCCCACGCCGGAAAGATCACCTCCGCGCACAAGCCCTTCGGCTCCGGCCGGCACCATCAGCCCGTCCGGCGCTTGAGGACGAGGCCGTCCAGGGGGAACGGGGGTCTGGGGGCGGAGCCCCCGGTGGGGGGTGACCTCAGGAACCCTCGTAGAAGCGCCGTACGCGCGCCCGCGCCGCGTCCCCCGCCCCGATGTGGTCCAGTGCCAGCAGCGCGGCGCCCAGCACGGGGCGGGCGGTGACCACTTGGGGGACGGCCTTGGGGACGCGCTCGGCGAGCAGTTCGCGGATGCGGTCGTCGAGTTGGGGGTGGCGGGCGGCGAGGATGCTGCCGCCGAGCAGGACGGGAGCCTCCTCGTCCATGAGGTCGAGCCGGGCCAGCGCGACCGTCGCCATCGCGACGACCTCGTCGGCGAGCCGGTCGACGAGGGCGCGCGCCACCGGATCCCCGTCCACGGCCGTGGCGAACAGCACCGGCGTCAGCTCGTGCCGCCGTGCCTGCCCGATGTGCTCCAGATGCAGCGCCTCGATCAGCGCGTACATGGAGTCGAGCCCGAAGTGGCCGGGCAGCGTGCGGGTCAGCGCCGTCGGGCCGCCCCGTCCGTCCTCGGCCCGTGCGGCGTGCCACAGGGCCTCCTCCGCGAGGCCCCAGCCACCGCCCCAGTCACCGGAGATGCGGCCGAGCGCCGGGAAGCGGGCGGTGCGGCCGTCGGGCAGCATGCCGACGCAGTTGATGCCGGCGCCGCACACCACGGCGACCCCGCGCGGCTCCGCTATCCCGGCCCGCAGGATCGCGAACGTGTCGTTGCGCACGTCCACCCCGCCGCCCCAGCCCCGCGCCCGCAGCGCGTCCGCCAACTGCGCCTCCTCCACGGGGAGATCGGCGTTGGCCAGGCATGCCGAGACATGGGTGACCGAGTCGGTCCCGGCCTCCGCGAAGGCCCGGCCGACCGCGTCGGCGAGCGCGTCCACGGCCACGTCGACACCGACCGTCGGCGGCCGGAAGCCGCCACCGCGCGCGGTGGCGAGCACCGTGCCGTCGGCCGCGACCACCGCGACGTCGGTCTTGCTGTTCCCCGCGTCGATGGCGAGCACCGGACCCGCGGGGCCGGACCCGGAGGCCGTCCCGGCTCCGGATCCCGATGAGGTCATGCCCACGCGAGGTGCTCCCGGTTGTGCGCGATCAGCTGGTCGGTCAGGGCTTCGGCGTACGCGTACTGGCCGACCAGGGGGTGGCTGAGGAGGGCCCGGAAGACCCGGTCGCGGCCGCCCCGCAGGGCCGCCTCCAGCGCCAGGTCCTCGTAGGCGGTGACGCTCGCCATCAGCCCGGCGTACAGCGGGTCCACGGGCTGCACCGGCAGGGGCGTCGGACCGTGCGGGCCCACCGCCGCCTGCACCTCGATCACGGCGTCGTCCGGCAGGAACGGCAGGGTGCCCTTGTTGTACGTGTTCACCACCTGGTAGGGGCTGCCGCCTCCGCCGAGCAGCGCGGCGGCGAGATCGACGGCCGCCTCCGAGTAGTAGGCGCCGCCCCGCTTGGCGAGCAGCGCGGGCTTCTCGTCGAGGGCCGGGTCGCCGTACATCTTCAGCAGTTCCCGTTCCATCTCGGCGACCTCGGCGGCCCGGGACGGCTTGGTGCGCAGCTCCCGTACGACCTCGTCGTGGGCGTAGAAGTAGCGCAGGTAGTAGGACGGGACGACGCCCAGCCGGTCGAGGACGGCGCGCGGCAGACGGAGCTCGTCGGCGAGGGAGTCGCCGTGCTCGGCGAGCAGCTTCGGCAGCGCGTTGTCACCCTCGGGGCCGCCCAGCCGTACGCCGGTCTCCCAGGTGAGGTGGTTGAGGCCCACGTGGTCCAGGTGGACGTCCGCGGGCGCGACCCCGAGCAGGCCGGCGAACCTGCGCTGGAACCCGATCGCCACGTTGCACAGTCCGACGGCCCGGTGTCCGGCCTGGAGCAGGGCGCGGGTGACGATCCCGACCGGGTTGGTGAAGTCGATGATCCAGGCGTCCGGGTTGGCGCGGCGGACGCGCTCGGCGATGTCCAGCACCACCGGCACCGTGCGCAGCGCCTTGGCCAGGCCGCCCGCGCCGGTCGTCTCCTGGCCGACGCAGCCGCACTCCAGGGGCCAGGTCTCGTCCTGCTCGCGGGCGGCCTGGCCGCCGACGCGCAGCTGGAGCAGGACGGCGTCGGCGCCCTCGACGCCCGCGTCCAGGTCGTCGGTGGTGACGATCCGGCCGGGGTGCCCCTGCTTGGCGAAGATGCGCCGGGCGAGTCCGCCCACCAGCTCCAGCCGTTCGGGGGCCGGATCGACGAGGACCAGCTCCTCGACCGGCAGGGTGTCCCGCAACCGGGCGAAGCCGTCGATGAGTTCAGGGGTGTAGGTGGAGCCCCCGCCCACTACTGCCAGTTTCATAGTCAGCCCTTCACTCCGGTGAGCGTGACGCCCTCGACGAACGCCTTCTGTGCGAAGAAGAACACGAGGATCACGGGGGCCATGACCAGTACGGTCGCGGCCATGGTGAGATTCCAGTCGGTGTGGTGCGCGCCCTTGAACGACTCCAGGCCGTAGGACAGGGTCCAGGCGCCGGGGTTCTCGGAGGCGTAGATCTGCGGCCCGAAGTAGTCGTTCCAGGCGTAGAAGAACTGGAACAGGGCCACGGCGGCGATCCCGGGCCGCGCCATCGGCAGGACGACCCTCAGCAGGGTCCGCAGGTCCCCGCAGCCGTCGACCTTCGCCGCGTCGAGGTACTCGTTCGGGATGGTCATCAGGAACTGCCGCAGCAGGAAGATGGAGAAGGCGTCGCCGAACGCCATCGGGATGATCAGGGGCCAGAGGGTCCCGGACAGGTCCAGCTGCTTCGCCCAGAACAGGTACATCGGGATGATGACGACCTGGGGCGGAAGCATCATCATCGAGATGACCAGCATCAGCGACAGGTTCCGGCCGCGGAAGCGGAACTTGGCGAGCGCGTAGGCGACGGGGATCGACGAGACGACCGTCAGGACGGTGCCGGCGCCGGCGTACAGCAGGGTGTTCTTCCACCAGGTGAGGAAGCCGGGGGTGTCGAAGACCTTCCGGTAGTTGCCCCATTCCCAGGTGTGCGGGATCAGGTCGCGGCTGAGCGCCTGGGTGTCGCTCATCAGCGAGGTGAGGAAGACGAACACGAAGGGGAGGACGAAGAAGAGGGCGGCGGCGACACCGAGCGCGTGGACCGCGATCCACTCCAGGAGCGTCCTGCGGCGGGCGGTGCGTTCGGCGGGGGAGAGGGTCCGCGCCGGCGGCGGTGCCGGCCGGTCGAGCACACCGGACACCTGAGGTGCTTGGGTCATGGTCAGTCACCTGCCTGGATGAGACCGCCCCGGCGCCGCATCAGGAACGCGGTGAACACCATGGACAGGGCGAACAGCACGAGCGCGACCACACAGGCGGAGCCGTAGTCGAAGCGCTGGAAGCCGAGGTTGTAGACGAGCTGGGGCAGGGTGAGCGTCGACTTGTCGGGGTAGCCGGGTTCGAACTGCGTGCCGGCGCCCTGGATGACGCCCGAGGCGACCTTCCCGGCGATGAGGGGTTGCGTGTAGTACTGCATGGTCTGGATCACGCCGGTGACCACCGCGAACATCACGATCGGCGAGATGTTCGGCAGCGTCACGAAGCGGAACCGCTGCCAGGCCGACGCGCCGTCGAGTTCCGCCGCCTCGTACTGCTCGGTCGGTACGTCGAGCAGCGCGGCCATGAAGATGACCATGAGGTCGCCGATGCCCCACAGGGCGAGCAGGGTCAGGGCCGGCTTGGACCAGCTGGGGTCGTTGAACCAGCCGGGGGCCGGGATGCCGACCTTCTCCAGGATCGAGTTGACCGGCCCCGTACCGGGGTTGAGGAGGAAGGCGAAGGCCATCGTGGCGGCGACGGGCGGTGCGAGGTAGGGCAGGTAGAAGAGGGTGCGGAAGATCCCCGTGGCCGTCTTGATCTTCGTGATGAGCAGTCCGACGCCGAGTCCGAAGACGACGCGCAGGGTCACCATGACCAGGACCAGCCAGAGGGTGTTGCGCAGCGCGGGCCAGAACAGCGGGTAGTGCCGGAAGACGTAGGACCAGTTCTTGGTGCCGCTCCACGTCGGCGGTTTGAAGCCGTCGTAGTGCATGAACGAGAAGTAGACGGTCGAGAGCAGCGGATAGGCGAAGAAGACCGCGAAGCCGATCAGCCAGGGCGACATGAAGGCGGCTGTTCTCAGGGCCGCCCGGCGTCGCTTGGCGCGCAGGGTGTAGGTGGCGCTCATGTCCGTGCCGCTTCCTACTTCGCCTGCGCGATGTCCGTGTCGATCTGCGCGGCGGTCTTCTCCAGACCGGCCTTCAGATCCTTGGACTTGCCGCTCTCGTAGTCGTAGCCGAACTGCTGGATCGTCACCAGGTAGGTGCCGCCGTTGATGGACGCGGGGGTCGTCGTCGAGTTCGGGTCCGAGGCGATGTCCAGGAAGGTCTTGAAGCGCGGGTCGTACTTCAGCTTCGGCGACTTGAGCGCGGCGAGCGTGGAGGGCACGTTGTGGATGGCGTTGGCGAAGCCGACGACCGCGTCCGTGTCCGTGGTCATGTATTTGACCAGTTCCCAGGCCGCGTTCTGCTTCTTGCTGGTGGCCGCGATGCCCGCGATGGTGCCGGTGATGTAGCCCTTGCCGTACTGGTCGGCCCGGTCGTCGGGAACGGGCAGCGGGGCGACGCCGATCTCGAAGCCGGGCTTGGCCTCCTCGGCCATGCCGAGCCGCCACTCGCCGTCCAGCTGCATGGCGACCTGGCCGGTGTGGAAGGGGTGCTTGGGGCCCCACTCGTCACCGAGCTTGGAGCGGTAGGTCTCCAGCTTCTTGAAGCCGCCGAGTTCGTCGACCAGCTTCTTCTGGAGGGTGAAACCGGCCGTGAACGCCGGGTCCTTGGCGATGTTCGACTTGCCGCTGCTGTCGAAGTACGTCGGTGAGAACTGACCGAAGTAGTGCTCGGTGGTCGACTCCCAGCCGTGGTAGTTCGGCATGAAGCCGAGCTGCGAGTACGAGTCGCCCTTGGCGATGGTCAGCTTCTTGGCGTCCGCCTCGAATTCGGACCAGGTCTTCGGGGGAGCGGCGATCCCGGCCTTCTTGAACGCGTCCTTGTTGTAGTAGAGCCCGTACGCGTCACCGAGCAGCGGCACCGTGCAGCGGTCGCCGTCGAACTGGGTGTACTCGTTCATCGCCTTCGGGAAGGTCGTCGCCGGGTCGATGCCCGCCTTCTTGAAGAAGGGGTTGAGGTCGACGAGCGCGCCGGAGGAGCAGAACTTGCCCACGTTGTTGGTGGTGAACGAGGAGATCACGTCGGGCGCCTTGTCACCGCCGGAGCGCAGCGCCTGGTTGATCTTGTCGTCGGTCACGTTGGCGACGATGTTGACGTGGATGTTGGGGTGGGCCTTCTCGAAACCCGCGACCAGGGCCTTCACGCCCTGGACCTCGCCCGGTGCGCTCCAGGCGTGCCAGAAGTTGATCGTCGTCTCCTTGGAGGCGTCGTCGCTCGCGCCGGAGTCCGACTGGCCGGTACAGGCCGTGGTGAGGAGGGCGAGCGATGCGGAAGCGGCGAGTGCGGTGGCGACTTTCCTGGATATTCCGGGCATGGCGGGTTCTCCCTAGGGCAGGGCCGGGGCGATGGGGTGGGCGGGTCGGGCGAGGGGGTCGGGGTTCAGCGCGAGGTGTCGAACACCTCGTCGCGGGTGGCGGCCAGCGCGCTCTCCAACGCGCCGCGCAGTACGGGGTGTTCGATGACGTCGCCGAGCACGAGGCGCGGACGGGACGCGGCCAGTTCCTCCAGCTCGGCCTGGACCAGGGCGCGCAGCGGTTCGCCGCCGGCGGTGAGCGAGGAGCCGCTGAGGACGACGAGTTCGGGGTCGAGCACCGAGACGAGTGAGGCGAGACCGGTGGCCAGGCCGGTCGCGTACGTCTCCAGGAGCCTGCGGTGCGGGCCTTCGTCACGGGTGGCGGCCTGCCCGACGAGGGCGGCGGCCACCTCGGTGTACGACCCGGTGGGAACGGGCTGCACGCCCAGTTCGCGGGCGAGTTTCGGGAGCGCCTGGGAGCCGGCGAGTTCCTGGTAGCCGCCGCTGTTGGCCTTGGTCACCTGGCGGACGAGGGGTGCGCCGGGCACCGGCAGGAAGCCGACCTCGCCGGCGCCGCCGGTCCAGCCGCGGTGCAGCCGGCCGCCGAGCACGAGGGCGGCGCCCAGTCCGCCCTCGTTCCACAGCAGGACGAAGTCCTCGTGTCCCCGGGCCGCGCCCAGCCGCTGTTCGGCGATGGCGACGAGGTTCACGTCGTTCTCGTACTCGACCGGCATGGGCAGTGCGGCCGCGAGGTCGTCGAGGAGGCTCGGGGCGTGCCAGCCGGGCAGGTGGGAGGCGTACCGCAGCCGTCCGGTGTTGGGGTCGAAGGCGCCGGGGGTGCCGATGACGAGGCGGTGGACGTCGTCACGGGCCAGGCCGGCCTCCTTGACCGCGCCGTCGAGCGCGTCGGTGACCTGGCGCACGACGGGCTGCGCGGGCCGCCGGCCGGGCGTCAGCAGTTCGTACTCGCCCACGGTCCGCCCCGTCACGTCGGCGACCGCGGCGAGGATGCGCTCGGGGGTGACGTCCAGGCCCGCCGCGTGGGCGGCGACCGGGTTCACCGCGTACAGCTGGGCGTTGGGGCCCGGCCGCCCCTCGCTGGTGCCGGTGGCGAGCACCAGTCCGGCGGCCTCCAGCCGGGCGAGGAGCTGGGACGCGGTCGGCTTGGACAGCCCGGTCAGCTTCCCGATACGGGTCCGCGAGAGCGGCCCGTGCGCGAGCAGCAGGTCGAGGGCGGCGCGGTCGTTCATGGCGCGCAGGACGCGCGGGGTGCCCGGCGTACCGGCGGATCCTGCCATGGTGACGACACCTGCCTCTCTGTGCTGCCCAGCCTTCCAGCGACCGGGTGGGGGCGTCCAGAAGGCGACACCGCAAGATCACTGTTAGGAAAGTTTCCTGTTCGGTGGGGGCAACCTAGGCCGGGCGCGGAGGGGGCGTCAAGAGAAACCGCCCCCGAGGCAACAGAGTCGTTACCTCGGGGGCGGGAGTCATCGCCTCGCGGGAGGCGCGGGCGGGGCCGTTCCTACTTCGGCACGCCCGACGGCGCCGCTGTCGTGGGCGGGGCGATCGGGGCGGCCGCCTCCGACTGGGGGGACGCCGGGTTTCCGAGGGCCGACGGGGCCGCCACCGCGGCGCTCGGGTCGACGGGCTCCTCCTCGACGGCGGCCGTGGGGCCGCCCACGATGCGGATGTCCGCGACGTCGAAGGCGCGCTTGACGCGCCAGCGCAGCTCGCGCTCGACGGCGAGCGCCTTGCCGGGCATCGTCCGGGCCGAGACCCGCACGACCATGGAGTCGAGGAGCACGCTCTCCAGGCCGAGGACCTCGACCGGGCCCCAGAGGCGCTCGTTCCAGGGCTCCTCCTTGCTCATCGCCTCGGCGACCTCGTCCAGCACGGACCGGACGTGGTCCAGGTCCTCGGAGGCGCGGACCGTGACGTCGACGCCGGCGGTGGCCCAGCCCTGGGAGAGGTTGCCGATGCGCTTGACCTCGCCGTTGCGGACGTACCAGATCTCCCCGTTGTCGCCGCGCAGCTTGGTGACGCGCAGGCCGACCTCGATGACCTCGCCGGAGGCCACCCCGGCGTCGATCGTGTCGCCCACGCCGTACTGGTCCTCCAGGATCATGAAGACGCCGGAGAGGAAGTCCGTCACCAGGTTGCGGGCGCCGAAACCGATGGCGACACCGGCGACACCGGCCGAGGCCAGCAGCGGGGCGAGATTGATCTCGAACGTGCCGAGGATCATCAGGGCGGCGGTGCCGATGATCAGGAAGGACGCCACCGACCGCAGCACGGAGCCGATCGCCTGGGAGCGCTGGCGACGGCGCTCGACGTTCACCAGCAGACCGCCCAGGGCCGTCCCGTCGACCGCCTGGACGGTGCGGGTCATGCGGTCGATCAGCTTGGTGATCGCCCGCCGGACCGCCACTCTCAGTACCGCCGCGATCACCAGGATCAGCAGCACGCGCAGGCCTATCGCGAGCCATGTGGACCAGTTCTGCTCGACCCAGCTCGCGGCGTTGGTCGCGCTTTCCTGGGCGTCCTGGAGCGTGGTGACCGCGGGGCCCGTCGTCGCCGAGGGAGAGGGCGACGGACTGGACCCTGCGGCCCGCAGGACGGTCGAGAACACAGCAGGTACCTCCAGGTATGGCGGTCTGCCCGCGGCTCGGGGACAGGTGAGAGACGCCGCCGGGCAGAACAACCACACTAACGGGGCATCGTGTGTGGATCGTTGTGATGTTCGGGGGAGAGACGGTACTCACCTGGGGATGAAGAGGATGTGGTCGAAAACACTCCCAGCCCGTTACCGGGACATGGTGGCGCTTCCACCAGGCAAGAGGGGAGACTGACTGCAGATCGTCCCGGCGCGAGCCACGCGCCGCCGGCGTACAAGGAGGCATCCGTGCCGCATGTCCTGGTCCTCAACGCGTCGTACGAACCACTCGGCGTCGTACCGCTCCGCCGCGCGCTCATCCTCGTCCTTGAGAACAAGGCCGTCTCTCTCGAGGAATCCGGCGCCTTCATGCACAGCGCGACCGTTACTGTCCCCGCACCCAGCGTGGTCCGGCTGAAGAGGTTTGTGCGGGTCCCTTACCGGGGGCCCGTCCCGCTGACCCGTCGGGCACTGTTCGCCCGCGACGGCGGCCGGTGCATGTACTGCGGTGGCGTCGCAACCAGCGTCGACCACGTCATCCCGCGCTCCCGCGGGGGTCAGCACGCCTGGGACAACGTGGTGGCGTCCTGCCGCCGCTGCAACCACACCAAGGCCGACCGCCATCTGGTCGAGATCGGCTGGCGCCTGCGCCATAAACCCGCCCCGCCGACGGGGCTCGCCTGGCGCATCATCGGAACAGGGCACAGGGACCCGCGGTGGCTGCCCTACCTGCAGCCGTACGGCGCGGAGGACGCGATGGCCCGGATCGACGGCATTTCCGCCTGACGATCCGGGCTTTTGTGCACCCGTGGCCGGGGTGCGCCGTGGCCCGCCCCGGGTGCCGCCGCGCTCAGCCGCGGGGTCCTTCGGGGCGGGCGCCGCACACCGCGTACAGCCCGGCGCCCAGCGTGAACAGCGCGAGGGCGGCGGCCCACGCGGCGCGCTCGGGGCCGGCCTGGACGGGCCAGGTCAGGAGCGTCGCCCGCCTCATGTGCGGCGACGCGGCCGACAGGTACACGGCACTGAAGTACAGCGTCGTGGGCATCCAGCCGGCGCGGGCCCCGCACAGCACCGCACCGAGCGCGGTGACTCCGACGGCGCCCAGGGTGTTGCGGACCATCCCCACGGCACCGAACACCTGTGCGTCCCCCGGTACGGCGAGGGCCAGCGTGCCGGCCGCGAGCGCGGTGAGCACCAGCAGGTGGGCCAGGCGACGGGGCCACCAGGGGCGCACCGCGGTGTCGTCCAGATCCCGCCCGTACACGTGCAGGCCCGTACCGATCGCCGCCGAGACCGTCAGCGGGGCCAGCGAGAGCAGTGGAACCCTGCGGTAGGGGTCGAGGAAGACGTCCGGGACGGTCGCCGCCCAGCGGGTGAGGAGGGCGGCGCAGACGAGGGCGGCCAGCGTGGCCGGGACGGCACGGGAACGCGCGTAGAGGGCGAGGGGGGCCGGCCGGGCGGCCCCGCGCGAGACGTTCACAGGGACGGCACCCCGCTCCCGTCGGGGGAGCACTCCTGGACCGTGGCGAAGTACCGGCCGAGCCAGGCGCGCCGCTCGTCGTCGCCCAGGGCGGCGAGGCGCGCGTACGCCCTGTCCTCGGCGCGGAACCCGGCCGGCACCCCCGCGTCGCCGCGCTCGCGCGCCGATCGCAGGGAGCGTTCGCGGTAGTCCTTCCACGCGGAGTGCGGGGCCAGCCAGCGCAGCACGGCCCCGTCGACGGCTCGGACGCGCCCCGCGGACGGAGTCCTCCCGCACTCAGGACGCACCTGGACCAGGTTCAGGGCGGCCTGCCAGGCGTACCCCCGCGGATCGAGCACCCTGCCGCGCACCGACCACCAGCCGAGCGGGGTGAGCAGCGGCAGCTCCGCCTCGTCCGCGCGCGGACGGCGCGACAGGTCCTCGAAGCGGACCGGTACGTTGTGTACGCCCTGCAGCCGGGCGGTGACCCCGGACAGCACCCGGACCGCCTCCGGCAGCAGATCCGGACGGGTGGCGTTGACGCAGACGTGCGGGGTGGTCGAGTCGTCGCACACCTGACGGTGCGCGAGCGGGTTGTCGCGCACCCTCCCGTCACCCGTGTGGAGCAGCAGCGCGGCGGCGACGAGGGACGCGGCGAGCGGCAGCAGGGCGGTGCCGCGGCGACGGGCGGAATGGGCCAGCACCGCGGCGGCGGCGAGCCCGGCCGCCCACAGGGCCGACACGAGGGGACACCACCAGACCGGCAGACCGCCGTCGCCGACCAGTCGCAGGGAGGCCGGGGCCAGCGCGGCGGGACCGGAGGAGGAGCCGGTGGTGACGCCGGCCAGGACGTACCCGCCGACCGCGAGCAGGGGAGGCGCCGCCCGCCAGGGCAGCACCCGCCCGGCGACCTGCCCGAGCACCGCGCACGCGGCGATGGACAGCGCGTCCCCGGCGAAGACGGTCGGGACCGGGCCGCCCGCCGACACATAGGGTGCGCAGGCCAGCAGCGCGCCGGCCACCGCCACCAGGTACGCACCCGCCAGCACGCAGGCGAGCGGCAGGGCGGCGGTCAGGAGCTGGGCGAGCGGGCCGCGCGGGCTCGACGCGCGCAGGTCCGTCATCCGCCGCCGGCGGTCCCGGCCGCCCTGCCAGGCTCCCGCGGCGAGGGCGAAGGGGACGCCGATCACCGCGGCGGCCGTGCTCAGCCTGCCCGTCGTCGCGCCCCAGCTGCCCTGCCACTGTGCCGCCGTGGCCGCGAGCGGCCAGCCGAGAGCCACCAGCAGCGCGGCGGCCGCCCAGGGGGTGGACCCGCGCAGGAACTCGGTGCGGAGGGGGTGCGGCGCGCGGGCCGCCGGACCGGCGGCCGCGAGGGGTGGGGCGCCCGCCGCGCGGACGGAAGGCTCCCGGGCCGGTGTGCTCGTGGCGGGCCCCGGGCGGGGGTGGGGGCGACGGTCCGCCGGGCTGTTGTCCTCCGCTCCCGGCCCCGGGGCGGCGGGGTGCTGGTGTGCCGGTCCGTCCGGGCGGGCGGCCGGGGGGCCGTCGTCCGGCTCGGGCCGCCGGTGCGGTCGCGGGGTCCGGCCGGGCGGGGTGTGCGGGCCTGCAAGGGTGTGCGGGCCGGGCAGGGTGTGCGGGTCGGCCAGTGCGTCTCGGGCCGACGGTCCGGCCGGGCGGTCCTCGTCCGGGTGGACGCGTGCGGTCATCGGGCCGCCCCCGTCCCCACCGTCGTGCGGTGGCCGCGCAGCGCCCTGGTGTAGCCGCGCTCGATCGCGTTGCCGTCGGACTCGTGACCGTCCGCCCCGAGGGCGGCCAGCGTCCCGGGGGTGCCGCGGTAGGCGACCCGGCCCGCCTCGATCAGCGTCACCTGCGTGCACGCGGCGGCCACGTCCTCCACCAGATGGGTGGAGACGATCACGGTGGCCTCCTCACCCAACTCCCGCAGCAGTGCCCGGAACTCGACGCGCTGCTCCGGGTCGAGTCCGGCGGTGGGCTCGTCGAGGAGCAGCACCCGGGGATCGTTCACGATGGCCTGGGCGACTCCGACGCGGCGGATCATCCCTCCGGACAGCGTCCGGACCTTCGCGTCGATCCGGTCGGTGAGCCCGACCCGGGCCACGGCCCGCTCGACCGACGCCGCGGCGTCACCGGCCGGGAGCTCCTTCAACCAGGCCACGTACGCCACGAATTCGCGGACCGTGAACCCCGGGTAGAACCCGAAGTCCTGTGGCAGATAGCCGAGTCGGCGGCGGAACGCGGCGCGCGCCCCGTGCCGACGCAGGTCGTCGCCGGACATCTCCACGCGGCCCGCGGTGGGTTCGGCGACGGTCGCGAGGACCCGGAGCAGAGAGGTCTTGCCGGCCCCGTTGGGGCCGAGCAGGCCGTGGACACCGGGGCCGAAGTCCAGGTCGACCGCGTCGAGCGCGGTGGTCCTGCGGTGCCGGACCGTCAGCTCCGACACCCGGATCGCGGCGGGTCCGGTGTCCCGGCCCCCGTCCCCCGGGCAAGTGCCGTGCGGTGCTGGGGTGTTCACATCGTCTCCAGACGGTCGTACGCGGTACGGCGCGCGGTGAGCAGCAGGGCGCACAGCGCGGCCGCGGCCGCCCACCCCCACTGCGTGGACGCGCCGGTGAAGTAGAGGGAGAGCTGCTGGGAGAGACGGGCGGTCACGCCCGGACCGGTGGCGGCCGGGCCCGGGCCGCCGGCCGTGAGGACCGGTGCGGTCAGCGCGAGCAGCCAGCCGCCGCCCACCACCGCGGAGCCGGTACGGCAGTTCGTGAACCCGGACAACGCCAGCGCGGCCAGGGTCAGGGCGAGCCCCGGCAGCAGCCAGGCCGCCGCCGCGGGCGACTGGGGCAGGCGGGGACCGGCGGCGGGGAGCAGCAGCCCCGCCGCCGTCAGCAGCGGCACACTCACCGCCAGTACGGCGGCCGTCCGGGTGAGGAGGAGCCGCAGCCCCCCGGAGGGGGACGTCGCGACGATCTCGTGCAGCGGGTCGGCGTACCGGCCGTAGGAGAGGGCCACCCCGGCCACGGGGACCACCGGCGCGACGGCCAGCAGCAGTGGGCGCGCGCCGCCGGAACCGCCGCCGTACGCCAGCGCGAGGGCCCCGAGGGCCACCAGCAGCACGGCTCCGGTCCAGGCGCCGCGCAGCGCGGGCCCGGCGGCCCACCCGATCCGTACGAACCCTCCGGGCCGTACGAACCCTCCGAGCCGTCCGGGCCGTCCTCCGGAGGCTCGGACGAGCCCGGGTGCCGGGGGAGCGGCCGCCGGGACCCCGGGCGCGGACGGCGGAATCCCGGGTGCCGGTGCCGGTGCCGGTGCCGGTGCCCGTGTCGGTGCCCGTGTCGGTGCCGGTGTGGGTGTGGGTGTGGGTGTGGACGCCGACGCGGGCACGGGCGCGTGCGCCGGCGTCGCCGGTACGGGAAGCGAGGGCGCCGACGCCGGCAGGGGCGCCCGGGCCGGGTGCGTGACGGTGTCCAGGACCGCGTCCCGCACCCGCGCCAGCACCGGCCCCGCCGCCCCCGCGCGTGCCGCCCGCGAGGCCCGCGCCGCGCAGGGACCGCAGCCCTCCAGATGCCTCTCCAGGGACCAGGCGTCCGGCTCCGCGAGGGAGCCGTCCGTGTAACGGGCGACGAGATCGTCGCCGGCGTGCCAGCCGGTCATGCCGGGCCTCCCAGCGGTGACGGGTCCCCGGAGGGGGCCAGATGGGCGAGCGCCGCCCTGAGCTCCGCGCGCGCCCGCATCGCGCGCGTCTTGACCGTGCCCTCGGGTATCCCGAGCAGCCGGGCCGTCTCGCGCGTGGTCAGCCCGTCGACGACGGTGGCGCGCAGCACCTCGCGCAGTTCGGGGGAGATACGGTCCAGGGCCGCGCCCACGTCCCCGTACTCCAGACCCGCCAGCACACGCTCCTCCGCGGAGGGGGCGGGCGGCGGCGCCATGAACCCGTCCTGCCCGGCCCGTTCGACCCGTACGGCCCGCTCCGTCGCCCGCCGGGCGTCGACGAGCCGGCGCGCCGCGATCGTCCACAGCCAGCCGCCCGCCTCCGTGCCCCGGTGCCCGGCCGCCGACCGCCACACCGTCACGAAGGTGTCCTGCAGCACCTCCCGGACGACCTCGGGATCGGCGCAGCGCCGGGTCAGCCGCGTGTGCAGCCACCCGGCGTGCCGGTCGTACAGTGCGGCCAGCGCCGCCGAGTCCCCGTCCGCGACGGCCCGCAGCAGTGCCGCGTCCGTGGCGTCCTCCCGGTGGCCCCTCACGGGGCGGAACAGTCTCACACCCCCTCTATCGGCCCCCTCGCGGCAGGCGGTTCGCTCCCGCCCGTCCGAGCGGCCCGAGCCGGAACAGAACGTGACCAAAACCACATTGTTCGCCCGTGTACGTCTGCGGTCCCGCGCGTTGGGTAGGGCTGCGATAACCCGCCCGCCGCCGTACCCGACAAGGAGGCCCCCGTGGCCGCATCGGCACACCTTCTGCTCTCGGCCCTCTCCAAACGTCCTACGGAACCGGCCGCCGACCCCTGTTTCTCCGTCGAACCCCGCATCTCCGTCGAACCCCGCTTCTGCCTCTTCACCGCGGAGGGCACCGCCGCCGAGGCGCCGCTCACCAGCGAACCTCCCCTGCCCGACGCCGAGCCGCTGACCAGCGAGCCGCCGCTGGCCGACGCCGCGCACCTGACCAGCGAACCCATCTCCACCGGCGCCGCCACGGATGCCTCGGGGGTCTAGATGCCGCTGTCCCGGCTCGCCGCACTGCACGGCGTCGCCACCTCCTACAGCCCCTCGCCCGGCCGGACGGTCCCGGCCACCGACACCGCCGTCGTCGCCGCCCTGGCGGCGCTCGGCGTCGACGCGAGCACCCCGGACGCCGTCCGCGCGGCCCTCGCCGCCCGGGAGGCCGAGACCCGGGACCGGCTCCTGCCGCCGACCGTGGTCTGCTGGGGAGGCCGGCCGTCCGACGCCCTCTCCGCGCTGCCCGACGGAACCCGTCTGCGCATCACCACCGAACAGGGCGAGACCCGCGCCGGGGCCGAACAACTCCCGCCAGGCGTGCACGCGTTGCGCGCCACCGCGCCCGACGGACGCACCGCCGACGCCCATCTCGTCGTCGCCCCCGACCGGCTGCCCACCCCGCCCGGGCGCAGCTACGGACTCCTCGTCCAGCTCTACTCCCTCCTCTCCCGCCGCTCCTGGGGCATGGGCGACCTCGGCGACCTCGCCGAACTGACCGCCTGGGCCGGCCGCGCGCTGGGCGCCGGATTCGTCCAGGTCAACCCCCTGCACGCGGCCGTGCCCGGCACCCCCACGGACCCCTCCCCGTACCGGCCGTCCTCCCGCCGCTTCCCCGATCCGGTGCACCTGCGGATCGAGGACATCCCCGAGTTCGCGTACGTCGACGACCGCGACCGCCTCCGTGCGCTGCTGGAGCGCGCCGGGCGGCTGCGCGCGTCCGTGCTCGACAAGGACGCGCTGATCGACCGCGACGCCGTGTGGGAACTCAAGCGCGAGGCACTGGAGCTGATCCGCGAGGTGCCGCTCGGACCCGGACGGCGCGCCGCCTACGCCGACTTCCTCGCCGAGGAGGGCGAGGCACTGGAGGACCACGTCACCTGGTGCGCGCTCGCCGAGGTCCACGGTCCGGAGTGGCAGCGGTGGCCGGTGGGCCTGCGTGACCCCCGCTCACCCGAAACCGCCCGAGCCCGCCGCGAGTTGATGGACCGCGTCGACTTCCACAGCCGCCTCGCCTGGCTCACCGACGCGCAGCTCGCCACCGCACAGCGCTCCGCCCGCGACGCCGGCATGCCGGTGGGACTCGTGCACGACCTCGCGGTCGGCGTGCATCCGGGCGGGGCCGACGCCTGGGCGCAGCAGGAGTACTACGCGGCGGGCATGTCGGTCGGCGCGCCCCCGGACGCCTTCAACGCGCGCGGCCAGGACTGGGGCCTGCCGCCCTGGCGCCCGGACCGGCTGGCCGCCTCGGGCTACGCCCCCTACCGCCACCTGCTGCGCGCCCTCTTCCGGTACACGGGCGCGCTGCGTATCGACCATGTCATGGGTCTGTTCCGGCTCTGGTGGATCCCGCAGGGGCAGCCGCCCACGGAGGGGACCTACGTCCGTCACGACGCGGAGGCGATGCTCGCCGTCCTGACACTGGAGGCCTCACGGGCCGGAGCGCTGGTGATCGGCGAGGACCTCGGCACCGTCGAGCCCGGAGTGCGCGAGACGCTCCAGGAGCGCGGGGTGCTGGGCACCTCGGTGCTCTGGTTCGAACGCGACTGGGAGGGCGACGGCCGGCCCCTTCCTCCCGAGCGCTGGCGCGCGGACTGTCTGGCCACCGCCACCACCCACGACCTGCCGCCCACCGCCTCCCGGCTCACCGGCGGCCATGTCGAACTCCGGGACCGGCTGGGGCTGCTGACCGGCGCCCTGGCGGACGAGCGGGCCGCGGCCTCGGCCGAGACCGGCGAGTGGCTCGCGTTCTTCGCCCGGCTCGGACTGCTGCGCGGCTCGGGCTCCGCGGTGTCGGAGGAGGCCGAGATCCAGGCCGTGCACCGGTTCCTGCTGCGCACCCCGGCCCGCATGGTCGGGATCTGGCTCCCGGACGCGGTCGGCGACCGGCGCCCGCAGAACCTGCCCGGGACCTGGGACCAGTACCCCAACTGGCGGCTGCCCGTGGCCGACGCGGCCGGCCGGCCGATGACACTGGAGGAACTGGCCGCCTCACCGCGGCTGCACGCCCTCCTCGACGTGGTGCGGGCGCGTGCGGGAGACGTACGGGCACGTGCGGGAGACGACGGAGGAGGCCGTCCACGGCGCTGAGACCTCCGTACGGCACCCCCGGGCGCGCGGGTCGTCCGGGGGTTCGCTACGTTTGCACCGTGGACAAGAAGAACGCCCTGCGCGCCGGCGCCCTGGCCTCCGGTACGACGCTGATGATGCTGCTCATGTCGTCCCCCGCGCTCGCGCTGACCCGCGACGACGGTGACGACCCCGGCAAGGGTCTGAGCGTGATCGACACGGTCGGCCTCTACGTCGTGGCGCCGATCCTGCTCTTCCTGATCATCGCTGGTCTCGTGATGGTCATGGACAAGTCCCCCAAGCAGGCGAAGCGGGGCTGATCCCGGCTCTTCTGCGCCCTTCCGTCTCTCCGCCGAGGGAGTCCGCGCCCACCCGACCGGGTGAGCGCGGACTCCCTCGACGTGTTTCCAGGGGCGGTCCCGCCGCGGCTCGCCGTTCGGATCAGGCGGCGCGCTCCGGGAGTTCTCCGTTCGGATCAGACGGCGCCGGGGTGCGGTGCCGTCAGGTACCGCTGCACCGTGGGTGCCAGCCAGGCGGCGATCTCCTCGCGCGGCAGCGCCACGGCGGGCGGGAAGCGCAGGACATAGCGCGTGAGGGCGAGGCCCAGCAGCTGTGAGGCGGTGAGCGCGGCCCGGACCGGGGCCTGCTCCGGGTCGGGGCACAGGTGCAGGGCGATCGGCAGCAACTGGTCCCGGAAGATGTGCTGCATGCGCTCGGCCCCGGCCTGATTGGTCACGCCGACCCTCAGCACCGCGGTGAGCACCTCGTTCTCCTCCCACAGGTCCAGGAAGTGCGCGACGAGCGCCTGGCCCACCTCCTGCCGGGTCAGCCCCTCCGGCGCAGGCAGCCGCAGGTCGACGTCGAGGACCGCCGCGAACAGTCCCTCCTTCGAGCCGTAGTACCGCATGACCATCGACGGGTCGATACGGGCGTCCTTGGCGATGGCGCGGATGGTGGCACGCTCGTAGCCGTCGGCGGCGAAGCGCTCGCGGGCGGCGGTGAGGATCGCGGTGCGGGTGGTGTCGGAGCGGCGGGACGGGGCCGCGGGTGAGGGGGACGGCGAGGGCGAGGGCGGCGGGGTGGCCGAGGGTTCCTTGACGGGCATGCCAACAACCGTAGGCCAACACGTGTTGACAGTCCAGTGTGGGCGTTCTACGTTTGTCAACGAGCGTTGGCCAACAAGCGTTGACAGGGTGTTGGTCGATGGTCGCCGCACGTCACCCGACGGGAGCCGCCCGTGGGATCGCTGGTCAACGAGTGTTGGCCTGTAGTGGTTGGCATCAGGAGGTCAACATGATCGGCACGCCCCGCACCGACGCCGCTTCCCGGACCGTGATCGTCGTCGGCTCCGGCCCCACCGGCCTGCTGCTGGCCGCCGACCTCGCCGGCGCCGGGGTCCCCGTGACTCTCGTCGAGAAGCGCCCGCACAAGATCAGCAGCCTCTCCCGCGCCTTCGTCCTGCACGCCCGGACCCTGGAGCAGCTCGACGCTCGCGGTCTCGCCGACGAACTGGAGGCCCTGGGCCGCCCCCTCGACCGCATCCGGCTCTTCGGCCGGCTCACCGTCGAGCTCGACACCCTCCCCTCCCGTTTCAACCACCTGCTGGTGATTCCGCAGTACGAGGTGGAGAAGGCCCTGGAGCGGCGGGCGGTGGAGGCCGGGGTGCGGTTCGTGTACGAGACGGAGGCGACCGGGCTGCGCCAGGACGCGGACGGGGTGACGCTCGACGTCCGGCACCCGGACGGGGAGCCCGGGGAACTGCGCGGCGCGTACGTCGTCGGCACGGACGGGATGCGCAGCGCGGTACGCGAGGCGATCGGACTGCCGTTCCCCGGCAAGTCCGTCATCCGGTCCGTCGTCCTCGCGGACGTCCGGCTCGCCGAGGAACCGGAGTCGGTGCTGACCGCCGACGCGGTCGGCGACGCCTTCGCCTTCATCGCGCCCTTCGGGGACGGCTACCACCGCGTGATCGGCTGGCACCGGGGCCGCAACGTCCCGGACAGCGAGCCGCTCGGACTCGACGAGGTCAGGGAGATCACCCGGCTCTCCCTGGGCCGCGACTACGGCATGCACGACGCCCGCTGGATGTCCCGCTTCCACAGCGACGAGCGCCAGGCACCCGCGTACCGGGTCGGCCGGGTCTTCCTCGCGGGCGACGCCGCCCATGTCCACACCCCGGCCGGCGGCCAGGGCATGAACACCGGCCTCCAGGACGCGGCGAACCTCGGTTGGAAGCTGGCCCTGGTCGTCAACGGCCACGCGGCGCCCGCCCTGCTGGACACCTACCAGGCCGAGCGCCACCCGGTGGGCAGATCGGTGCTGCGCAGCAGCGGCGGGATCGTACGGCTCGCGATGGCCAAGCGCCCCTGGACGATGGCGCTGCGCGCCGCCCTCACCATGGTCCTCAACGGGGTCGGCCCGGCGGCGCGGAAGGCGGCAGGCCAGATCACCGGCATCGGATACGCCTACAAGGCGCCGCGCGGCGCGCACGCCCTCGTCGGCACCCGCGCCCCCGACGTGGCCCTGCGCGGCGGACGTCTCTACGAGGCCCTGCGGGGCGGCAGGTTCGTCCTCGTGACACCGGGACCGGCCTCCCGGCCGTACGGGGTGGGCGACCGCAAGGACCGCCTCACGGTGGGGAACTGGGCGGGCGGCCGGCGTACGACGCTGCTCGTGCGGCCCGACGGATACGTGGCCTGGGCCGCCGAGTCCCCGGACGCGGCGGCGGTCGAGGCGGCGGTGACGGCCGCGGTGGGTGCCTGAGAGGTGCCGCGCGGGCCGGGCCGATCGCCTTCGCGGGACCGGGCCGCGGCGATAGCGTCACGACGGTCCCGTGACGTGTCCCTGGGAGGTTCCCGTGACCGATGCCGCGTGCCGCAGTTGTGCCCGGCCGCTGGCCGGGCGGGACGGCCGGGCGGGGCGCAGCTCGGTGTACTGCTCCGCGGCCTGCCGGCAGAAGGCGTACCGGGAGCGGCGGGCGGCCCCCGACGGCACCGTGCGCGGGCTGATCGAGGACGTCGGGCGACAGGTCGAGGCGCTGGTGCCGCAGCCGCCGTCCGTCTTCTACGCGGGCGTGAGCGACCTCGCCGCCTCGGTCGGACGTCTGCGCCGCATCGCCCGGGTGGCCCGGGACACCGCGCAGGACGATTCCGTCACGCGGACCGCCGTGACGAAAGAGGCCGGCTCACCGTCCCCCGCGGTTCGACCCGCCACCGGGGACGCCGCCGCGCCGCACACCACCGGCCCGCGGACCGGCGCAGCGCATCCGTCCGCCCCGCGCGCCGGCGGCCCGCACCCGTCCGCCCCGCGGACCGCGTCGGACGAGACCTCCCGTACACGGGATCCCGTGACGGGGGATTCCGTCCCGCGGGCCGCGGTACCCCGGGACTCCGCCGCACGGGATTCCGTCACGCGGGCCGCCGTGACGCATGACTCCGTCCCGCAGGACACCGTCACGCAGGACTCCGGGACACAGACCCCTCAGGAGCAAGTCCGCCTCGGGGAGAGCGACTTCGCCGCGCTCGTCGAGCCGTACCGGCGGGAGCTGCGCGTGCACTGCTACCGGATGGCGGGCTCGTACGACGACGCCGAGGACCTCGTCCAGGAGACGTTCCTGCGGGCCTGGCGGGCCCGGGACGGCTTCTCGGGACGGGCGAGCGTCCGGACCTGGCTGTACCGGATCGCCACCAACACCTGTCTGGACTTCCAGCGGCGCACCGCCCGCCGCCCCCGGCGCTACGAGCCGCTGCCCGGCATGAACCACGGCAGCGCCGAACCCCCGGCCCGTATCACCTGGCTCCAGCCGTACCCCGACGAGGAGCTGCCCTCCGCCGACGAGCAGCCCGACGCCCTCGCCGTCTCCCGGGAGACCATGGAGCTCGTCCTCCTCGCCGCCATCCAGCATCTGCCGCCCCGCCAGCGCGCCGTCCTGCTCCTGCGCGACCTGGTCGGCCTCTCGGCGGTAGAGACCGCGCAGGCGCTGGAGATGACGCCGGCCTCGGTCAACAGCGCCCTGCAGCGCGCCCGGCCGGCCCTGCGCGACCGGATGCCCCGTCGCCGCAGCGACTGGACGGCCGAGGCCGACGCCCGTGAACGCGCGGTCCTCGGGCGTTACATGGCCGCCGCCGAAAGCCTCGACCTCGGCGCGTTCACCGACCTGCTCAGCGAGGACATCAGGCTCACCATGCCGCCGAACCCGTACTGGTTCGTCGGCCGCGCCGCGATCACCGAGTTCCTCTCGATCAGTCTCGAACCGGCCTCCCCGCTGTTCCTCGGTCACTGGCGCCACCTCCCCGCTCGGGCCAACGGTCATCTCGCCGCGGGGGGTTACGTGCGACGGCCCGGAACGACCGTGTACCGGGCGCAGGTTCTCGACGTCCTGCGCATCGAGGGCGACCGCGTCGTCGAGATCACCTCCTTCGAACCGCACCTCTTCCCGGCGTTCGGACTGCCCCTGCGGCTCCCGGCCGACCGCTGAGCGCGGGGCGGCGACGACGAGCGCGGGAAGGCGGCCGATGAGTGCGGGCAGGCGCGTACGTCTGTATGACCGTCCCGTTCGACGGACCCGTACGACGCACGCGTACGGTCACGCATCCCCAGGAGAGACCACCATGCTGCTCACCGACAAGACCGCGATCATCTACGGCGCCGGCGGATCCATCGGCGGTGCCGTCGCGCGCACCTTCGCCCAGGAGGGCGCCCGCGTCCACCTGGTGGGGCGTACCGGCGAGACGCTGGACACGGTGGCGAAGGACATCACGGCCGCGGGCGGGTACGCCGAGACCGCGGTGCTCGACGCGCTCGACGAGGCGGCGGTCGAGGCGCACGTCGCGTCGCTGGACGCCGTCGACATCTCGTTCAATCTGGTCACGCGGGGCGACGTGCAGGGCGTTCCGCTGGTCGACCTGCCGGTCGAGGACTTCGTACGGCCCGTCGAGACCGGTCTGCGCGCCGCCTTCACGACCGCGCGCGCCGCCGCCCGGCGGATGGCCGAGGCGGGCTCGGGCGTGGTGCTCACGCTCAACAGCGGCTCCGCGCACGGCAGTCCGATGATGGGCGGCACCGGACCGGCCGACGCGGCGATCGACACGCTGGTACGGAACCTGGCGTCGGAGCTGGGACCGCGCGGACTGCGGGTCGTGGGCCTGTGGGCGGCCGGGGTGCCCGAGACCCTGACCCGGGAGAAGCTCGCCGCCGTCGACAGCCGGATGGACCTCGACGAGACGGCTCTGCGGGGCCTGCTCGACCGGCTCGCGGGGATGCGGATGACCCGCCGCAATCCCACCCTCGCCGAGATCGCCGCGACCGCCGCCTTCCTCGCCTCCGACCGGGCGGGCGGCATCACCGGCACGTTCGTCAACGTCACCGGCGGGATGGTCCCGCACTGAGTCTGCGCCCCCGCCACCAGGTGCGCGCCCACAGCAGGTGGACCCCGCCGAGCGCGACCACGACCGCCGCCGAGTCGAGGCGCTGGGCGGCGGAGTGGCCCGCGCCCAGGCGGGAGACCGCGCGGGCGAACAGGGTGACGTCCGCGGGCAGCGTGACGGCGAGGAGGAACGCGAGACACAGCGCGGTGCCCACGACGAGCACGGCGCTGTACACGCGCACGGCCCGCCGTTCGTGGGCGGGCAGGTCGCGGCTCGGATCGGGGGCGTGTGCCCGCCGCAGCAGGCGGCGGGCCGTGTACCTGGAGAACGCCAGCCCGTCCCCGTACAGATCACGGCAGCGCGTCAGGTCCTGGAGCACGAAGTACAGGTCCGTGCGCATGAAGACCATCAGCTGGAAGGGGAGCGGGAGCAGGGCGAGCAGCGCGAGGGCGGCGAGCACCCGGCGTGCCGTGCCGTCGGTGGCGTCGGCCGCGAGGGCGGCGAGCGAGGCGACGGACAGGTTGGTCGCGATGCCGGCGAGATAGGCGGTCAGACGGTGCCGGCGCGGGGCGAGTTCGATGCCGCTGATGTCCGTCTGCATGACGAGGAACTGGAGCCGGGTGCCCAGCCGCATCCGGCCCGGCACGCCGGTCGCGCGGGCGGCCACCAGGTGGGCGCATTCGTGGAGCAGCAGCAGGGCCCACCCCGCGCCCGCTCCGAGGGCGATCACCGCGCTGCCGTGCGGGCTCCACAGGAGGGTGCGGTAGCCGAGCGGGACGGGCGGACGGACGAGGAGGGCGGCCGCGATCAGCAGCCCGACCAGGACCGGGACGACGGGGCTCAGTACCCAGCGCACGTGCCGGGGGCGGATGCGGGCGAGCGTCGGTTTCGGCGGAGGCGGCCCCTGCGTGGGCCGTCCGTCCACTTCGGCCACGAACCCGAGGTCCACCAGCGCCTCGACGAAATCGGGTACGTCGATGTCGTCTCCGGTCGCCTTCCGCAGCCGTCGCCCGACCTCGGCGGCGTCCAGCCCCTGCCCGAGCAGGTCCAGCGCCTGTTTGCCGACCTCGGGCAGCGCGACGAACCGGCCGGTCGCCAGCCGTCCGACGATCCATTCGTCCCCGTCGGGACGGGAGTCGAGCCGGTGGAGCCGTACGTGCGGGGCGGCGCCGGCTCCGGGGACCGGGGCGCGGGCGGGGGCGTGGGCGGGGCTCGCCGGGGGGTGGCCGGTGGGGCCGGCGCACCCGTGACGCTCCTCGGCGGACGGGGTCACCCCGGTTCTCCGGCCGGGCTTCCCGGCCGGCCCGGGGGCGAGCCTCCGTCCGTGTCCCCGGGCCGGACCCCGGCCCGGGGAACGGCGGAGCCGGAGGGCGGCTCGGACGGGGCGGACCGAGTGGGCGGCTCGGGCGGGGCGGACCGAGTGGGCGGCTCGGACGGGGCGGACGGCTCCGATGGCTCGGGCGTGGCGGGCCGGGTAGGCGGTTCGGGCGGTTCGGGCCGGGCGGGTCCTCCGGTGGGACGGTCGCCGCAGGCCGGGCAGTCGGGTCGCCGCGGGGACCTCTCCAGGACCGGATCCCCCGGCAGCATCAGGTTCATCCCGAAGCGGAAGCCCGGTTCGAGTGCGGGCACGCCCGTGAGCAGGGCCAGGGCCGCGTGGGCGAGCAGGCCGCCGGAGAGACCGGCGGTGACCGCGCTCGCCGGGTTCCACGGCAGATGCGGGGAGGCGACCCGCTCGTCCTGTCCCGGCGCCAGCCGCAGATCGCGGCGGGCGACCTCGGTGGCCCGCAGACACTCCCAGCAGGCGCCCCGGCCCGGCACGTGCACCCCGGCCGTCACCAGGGGACCCCGGTATCCGGCGTCGACCCACGGCAGGCCCGCGGCCAGGCAGACACGGTTCGCCCACCGCCGGATGTCGTCCGGGCGGTCGGCGGCGAGAACCAGCAGGTCGTACGGCTCGGACGCGCCCGTGGTCGTGGACGCGTCCGGAGCCCCGGGCGGGGGCGGGCTCCCGGACGGACGCGAGCCCCCGGGAGCCCCGGCCCGCACCAGCTCCGTCAGATCCCCCGGCCCGCGCACCTCCCGCCGTTCCCCGGTCACCGTCACGTCCGAGTTCAGGGCCCGCAGGGTGGCGAGCGCGGCCTCGACCTTGGGGCGGCCGAGGTCGGACTCGCGGAACAGGGGCTGGCGGTTGAGGTTCGACAGTTCGACCACGTCCGGGTCCACGCAGTGCAGCCGGCCGACCCCGGACGCGACCAGGCTCTGCGCGGCGTACCCGCCGGTCCCGCCGACGCCGATCAGCAGCACGCGGGCACCGCCCAGCCGGAGCTGGGTGTCCCACGGGGTCGCGCGGGGCCCGAGGTCCATCCAGCGCAGCAGCGGCACGCCCCGGCTGTAGCGGACGCGCTCCCGCCCGGACACCGGTACGGGCGCGCCCGCGTCCTCCACGAACCCGGCGTCGAGCAGATCGGCCATCGCCTGCCGGGTGTCCCCGTCCGTGAGACCGGGAAGCCCGGGATGCGCCCGCAGCACCGTGTCGACCACCTCGGCGGGCCGTCGCGTCCCGTCCATCGCCTCGACCAGGGTCCAGACCCAGCCCTCCGGGTCCGCGATCTCCGCGCCGATGCCGTGGACGACGCTGCCGATGCGGACGTTGCCGTCGATCGTGCGGTAGGGCCGGTGCTCGGGTTTGATCCGGGGCCGGCGGAGCGTGTCGACCGTGACCGTCACCAGGACCCCTTCCCGTTACAGGTACATGCCTTGACACTCTGGTGCCCCGAGTCGAGCCTTGACAAGACGCGGTCGGCGATCGCGTCGCGATGCACAACATCCTTGTGAGGGGGAGGAGTTGGCATGCCTACCAAGATCGTGATCCGTCCGTTGGACAAGAAGGAGACCACGGGCGACAGCAGCGGGGGCAACGGCGGCTGACCAGCCCGTCGTACTCGTCCGGCGGCCCGGCGCGGACCGGGCCGCTCCGTCGCGCGGACCGTCGTGAAGGAGAGGGGACCACATGGCTGCGAGGATCGTGATCCGTCCGTTGGACAAGAAGGAGACCACCGGGGCCAGTAACGCGAACGGCACCTGACCGGATTCCGGCATGCGGGGAACCCCGTATCCCACCCTGGACGAGCTGCTGAGAGGCGCTCGTGAGGCGGTGGCCGCGCGGCCCGGCGTCCTGCGACTGCGCGACATCGGGTGCTCGCGTGCCGGCCGTCCGCTGTGGCTGCTGTCGGCCGGGAACGGCCCGCGCCAGCTGCTCACGGTGGCCGGCGCGCACGCCAACGAACCGGTGGGCGGCGCCACTTCGCTCCGGTGCGCCCGGTACCTCGCCCGTGACCCGAGGATCCTGGGCCGGGGTGCCGGGGGGCTGGACTGCACCTGGCACTTCCTGCTCTGCCTCGATCCCGACGGGGCGAGTCTCGCCGAGGGCTGGATGACCGCGAGCACCTTCCCCGTCCCGGGGCCCACGGGCGCGACGGGCGGCCCGGACGTCACTCGGGGTGCGGGTACCCCGAACGTCGCCGGGGGTGCGGAGACCCCGGACGCCGCGTACCGGATGCGTACTCCGCATGCCGCGGACGCCACGGGAGCCCATGACCCCGCGGCCCTCGTGGGCTCCGGAGGCGCCCCGGAGAGCGCGCACGGACGGACGGCCGCGGTGCCGTCCGGCGCCGGCCCGGTGCCGGGGGCCGCGGCGCCCGCGGCCCCCACCGGCGCGGCCCCACCCATCGGGAGCTACTACCGGGGCTTCTACCGCCCCGCCTTCGCCGCCCAGCCCGAGTTCCCGCCCGTCGTCGGCGATCCGCGCGCGCCGATGCCGGAGTCCGAGGCCCTGCTCGGGCTCCTCGACGAACTGCGGCCCGTCGCGCAGTTCTCGCTGCACGGCGTCGAAGTAGGAGGAACCTTCCTGCAGCTGACCCGGGCGGTGCCCGGAGCGCCCGCCGCCTATCGCCGGATCGCGGCGGACCTGGGTGTCCCGCTGGAACACCGGCCCTTCGACGGCATGGGGTGGCTGGTCGAGGGACCGGGCGTCCTCGTCCTGCCCGAGGGCAGCCCCGCCGAGGAACGGGACCCCTCCGGGTTCGTCTCGCGGGCGACCTGGCTGCACGGCATGCGGCACGGCACGGTCTCGGCGGTGGTCGAGGCGCCCTTCTGGAGCGTGGCGGGGGTCGGCGATCCACGGCCGGTGGCCGAACCGCACCGCGAACTCGCCGACGTCAGCGAACTCCTGCTCGGCCGGGTCAAGCAACTGAGTTCATTGGTCGACGAGTTGGATCCACAGCCGCCGGAAACAGCCGGCCGGCTGGCCCACTTCACCGCGGCCCGTGAACTGATGGACATCGGCTCCGGCGTCGTGGACACCTGGAGCGCCGCCGAACTGGCCGCCACCGTGGGCAACTCCGTCTCCCTCGGCATCGCGGCCCGCCGCATCCCGCTGCGCGCGGCGGCCATGATGAGCCAGGCGCTGGGCGGCGCGCCGGAACTGGACGCGCTCGTGGCCGGATGGGCCCGCGAGCTGGAGCGCACCTTCGACGCCCGCTGGGTGCCCGTCGCCGACCAGACCGCGCTCCAGGCCCGCACCATGCTCGTCCTCGCCCGCGCCCTGCTGTGAGTCCCCCCGCGGCACGCGGGCGGAACCGGTGGACGGAAGGGGCGCCCGGCGAAACGCCGGACGCCCCTGTGCCCGTACGGGGCTGCGATCCCGTCCGTAAGGGCCTACGCCCCGCGGCCGGTCAGGAAGCCGCCGCGTCCGCCGCCTGGGCCTTCAGGGCGCGCTCGATCCCGGCACGGGACTCCGAGACCAGACGCCGCAGGGCCGCGTTGGACTCGGCGGAGGCCAGCCACGCGTCCGTCTTGGCGAGGGTCTCCTCGGAGACCTGGATCGACGGGTACAGGCCGACCGCGATCTGCTGGGCGATCTCGTGCGAACGGGAGTCCCAGATGTCCTTCACCACGGCGAAGAACCGGTCCGCGTACGGAGCGAGCAGCTCACGCTGGTCGGTCTGCACGAAGCCGCCGATCACCGCCTCCTGCACGGCGTTCGGAAGCTTGTCGGACTCGATGACCGAGGTCCAGGCCTCCTCCTTCGCCTCCACGGTGGGGCGGCCCGCCCGCGCGGTGGCCGCGTGCCGCTCACCGGCCGCCGTGCGGTCCCGCTCGTACTCGGCCGCGATCTCGGCCTCGTCGTAGCGCCCGACCGCGGCGAGCCGCTGGACGAACGCCCAGCGCAGCTCGGTGTCGACGGCGAGACCCTCGACACTCTCCCGGTCCTCCAGCAGCCCCTCCAGGAGGTCCAGCTGCTCCGGGGTCCGGGCGGTCGCCGCGAACGCGCGCGCCCAGGCGAGCTGGTGGTCGCCGCCGGCCTCGGCCGCGCGCAGGTGCGCGAGGGTCGCCTCGGTCCAGCGGGTCAGCAGCGTCTCGCGGGTGGCCGGGTCGGCGTACATCTCGATCGCCAGCTTCAGCTGCCGCTGCAGCGACTGCACGACACCGATGTCGGACTCCTTGCCGATGCCGGACAGCACCAGGGACAGGTAGTCGCGGGTGGCGAGCTCCCCGTCGCGGGTCATGTCCCAGGCGGAGGCCCAGCACAGCGCGCGCGGCAGCGAGGACTCGAAGTCGCCGAGGTGCTCCGTCACGAAGGCCAGCGAGTCCTCGTCGAGACGGACCTTGGCGTACGACAGGTCGTCGTCGTTGAGCAGGAAGACGGCCGGACGGCGCCGGCCGGCCAGCTCCGGCACGGCGGTCAGCTCACCGTCGACGTCGAGCTCGATCCGCTCGTCGCGCACCAGCTTGCCGCTCGCGTCGTCGAGGTCGTAGAGGCCGATCGCGATGCGGTGGGGGCGCAGCGTCGACTCGCCCTTGGCGCCGGCCGGGAGCGCCGGGGCCTCCTGGCGGATCGCGAAGGAGGTGATGACCCCGTTCGCGTCCGTCTCGATCTCGGGGCGCAGGACGTTGATGCCGGCGGTCCGCAGCCACTTCTCCGACCAGTTCTTCAGGTCGCGCCCGGAGGTCTCCTCCAGCGCGCCCAGCAGGTCGGACAGGCGCGTGTTGCCGTACGCGTGCCGCTTGAAGTAGGCCTGCACGCCCCGGAAGAACTCGTCCATGCCGACGTACGCGACGAGCTGCTTCAGTACGCTCGCGCCCTTCGCGTACGTGATCCCGTCGAAGTTGACGAGCACGTCGTCCAGGTCGCGGATCTCCGCCATGATCGGGTGGGTCGAGGGCAGCTGGTCCTGCCGGTACGCCCAGGTCTTCATGGAGTTGGCGAAGGTGGTCCACGAGTGCGGCCAGCGGCTGCCCTCGGCGTACGCCTGGCAGGCGATGGAGGTGTAGGTGGCGAACGACTCGTTCAGCCACAGGTCGTTCCACCACTCCATGGTCACGAGGTCGCCGAACCACATGTGGGCGAGCTCGTGCAGGATCGTCTCGGCGCGCACCTCGTACGCGGCGTCCGTGACCTTCGACCGGAACACGTACTGGTCCCGGATCGTCACCGCGCCCGCGTTCTCCATCGCGCCGGCGTTGAACTCCGGCACGAAGAGCTGGTCGTACTTCTCGAACGGGTACGCGTAGTCGAACTTCTCCTGGAACCACTCGAAGCCCTGCCGGGTGACCTCGAAGATCGCGTCCGAGTCGAGGAACTCGGCGAGCGAGGGACGACAGTAGATGCCGAGCGGCACGCTCTGTCCGTCCTTCTCGTACACGCTGTGCACCGAGTGGTACGGGCCGACGATCAGCGCGGTGATGTACGTGGAGATCCGCGGAGTCGGCTCGAAGGCCCAGATGTCGTCCTTGGGCTCGGGCGTCGGCGAGTTGGAAATGACGGTCCAGCCGGAGGGCGCCTTCACGGTGAACCGGAAGGTGGCCTTCAGGTCGGGCTGCTCGAAGGACGCGAAGACGCGCCGGGCGTCCGGGACCTCGAACTGGGTGTACAGGTAGGCCTGCTGGTCGACGGGGTCGACGAACCGGTGCAGGCCCTCGCCGGTGTTGGTGTACGCGCAGTCCGCGACGACCCGCAGGACGTTGCGGCCCTCCAGCAGGCCCGGCAGCGCGATCCGCGAGTCCTCGAAGACGTCGGCGGGGTCGAGGGCGTCCCCGTTCAGGACCACCTCGTGAACGGCGGGGGCCACCAGGTCGATGAAGGTCTCCGCGCCGCTCTCGGCCACGTCGAAGCGCACCGTGGTCACGGACCGGTAGGTGCCGCCCTCCTGCGCGCCCGAGAGGTCGAGATCGATCTCGTACGAGTCAACGGTGAGCAGCTTCGCGCGCTGCTGCGCCTCTTCGCGGGTCAGGTTTGTGCCAGGCACGCGGTCATCTCCTCGTTATGTGACGGTTGCGCCATCCTTCCACGGGACCGGCACGGAGCGCGATGTCCGTATCCCGCCGGTGACCGGGGCGTTCGGGCGCGAGCCTGGAGCGCATGACGACCTACATCGCACGCCCCGTCGGACCGGAGGTCCTGAAGGATCTCCGCACAGCTGACGACGCCGGCCGCCCGATGGTTCCCGTCACGGACGAGGAGGGCGGGGCTCCGCTCCGCTGCTGTCTGCGCCGCAGCGAGCCGGGGGAGCGGATCGCGCTCGTCTCGTACGCCCCGCTGCGCCGCTGGGCCGCCGCGGCCGGCGTCGATCCGGGCGCGTACGACGAGCAGGGTCCGGTCTTCGTGCACGCCCGGGAGTGCGGGGGGCCGGCCGCGGATGTGCGGCCCTTCGAGGGCGCCCACCGCACCGTGCGGCGCTACTCCGCCGCGGGGCGCATCCTCGGGGGCCGGCTGGTGGAGGCCCCGGAGTGGCCGGCGTTCGAGGAGGCCTTCGAGGCGGCGTTCGCCGACCCGGCGGTGGAACTGGTCCACGTGCGGGCCGTCGAGTACGGCTGCTTCCTGTACGAGGTCCACCGGCCGTGACGCGCGGGGCCCGGCGGACCTGACCGGCCGGGAGCCGGAGGGCCGGGACCGGTTCCGGGCGGGGGTGTCGGCCCGGGTCCGGTCGGTCCGGTTCCGGGCGGGGCGGTCCGGACGGGTGGTGCGGGGCACGGGCAGGGCACAACCGGGGGCGGTCACCGTGCGGTGACCGCCCCCGGGGCGTCGAGGGGTGCGCCGAGGGCGTCAGCCCTTGAGGCCGGCCTTGAGATCGGCCGCGACCAGCTCCGCGATCTGGACCGCGTTCAGGGCGGCACCCTTGCGCAGGTTGTCGTTCGAGATGAACAGGGCGAGACCGTGCTCGACCGTCTCGTCGGCGCGGATGCGGCCGACGTACGACGCGTCCTGGCCCGCGGCCTCCAGGGGGGTCGGGATCTCGGAGAGGGTGACGCCCGGGGCGCCGGCCAGCAGCTCGGTGGCGCGCTCCACCGTGACCGGGCGCGCGAAGCGGGCGTTGACCTGCAGCGAGTGGCCGGAGAAGACCGGGACCCGGACGCAGGTGCCGGAGACCTTGAGGTCCGGGATCTCCAGGATCTTGCGGGACTCGTGGCGGAGCTTCTGCTCCTCGTCCGTCTCGTGCAGACCGTCGTCGACGATCGATCCGGCGAGCGGGAGCACGTTGAAGGCGATGGGCCGCTTGTAGACCTGCGGCTCGGGGAAGTCGACCGCCCCGCCGTCGTGCGTCAGCCGGTCGGCGTCCGCGACGACCTTCAGCGCCTGGCCGTGCAGCTCGGCCACGCCCGCGAGACCGGAGCCGGACACGGCCTGGTACGTGGCGACGACGAGCGCCTCGAGACCCGCCTCGTCGTGCAGCGGGCGCAGCACGGGCATCGCGGCCATGGTCGTGCAGTTCGGGTTCGCGATGATGCCCTTGGGGCGGTCGGCGATCGCGTGCGGGTTCACCTCGGAGACCACCAGGGGTACGTCCGGGTCCTTGCGCCACGCGGAGGAGTTGTCGATCACGACGGCGCCCTGCGCGGCGACCTTCTCCGCCAGTGCCCGGGAGGTCGAGCCGCCCGCCGAGAAGAGGACGATGTCCAGGCCGGAGTAGTCGGCCGTCGTCGCGTCCTCCACCGTCACGCCGTCCAGCACCGACCCGGCCGAGCGGGCCGAGGCGAACAGGCGCAGCTCCGTGACCGGGAAGTCCCGCTCGACCAGGATCCTGCGCATGACCGTGCCGACCTGACCGGTGGCTCCGACGATTCCGACCCTCACGGCGACTCCCTCTGCGTGCGTTCTACGTGGTCCAGCGCTTCCATCATGCGTCTCACCCGTGCCGTCGTGTCCAATCCTTTGCCCGCGCCGTTCGAGGAGTGGGACGGGGCTCCCGGGGCCGGTCGCCGGAAGAACACCGTCCGGCGGACCCCGGGAACCGCAAGCCGTACGGTGCTCGCGTCCCTCCGGCCCCCGGTCCGGTGTGACGTACGACTCGGTGGCGGACGGCCGAACGTTTCGGCCCGCACCGGCGTCGTAGGGGAAACGCGGGAGGGGAGGGCAGCCGTGCTGCGCAGAAGGACACGCGGTGTCCAGCGGGTGGACGACCCGCTGGACGCGGCGCAGGAACGCCGGGTACGGGCGGTGCTCGCGCTCGGCGGCGTCCCGCAGGCGGACCTGCCGGACGGGGTGCAGCAGGTCCGCCTGCGGCTGCTGGAGCGCGCGGCGAAGGGGGACGAGGCACCCCGTGACGTGTCCGCCTGGGCGGCGGTCGTGGCCTCGAACCTGGCGATGGACTGGCACCGGGCCAAACACCGTCAGCAGCGCCTCGGCGAGCGGCTGGCGGGGCTCCGGCAGCTGGAGCACCCCTCGGGCGAGGACTCCAGCGTGCTCTCCCTCGCCGTGGCGCAGGGGCTGGACGAACTGCCCGACGCGCACCGGCAGGTCCTCGTCCTGCGGTTCTACGCCGATCTGTCCGTCCGCGGGATCGCCGAGGAGCTCGGCGTTCCCGAGGGCACGGTCAAGAGCAGGCTGCATTCGGCGGTCCGCGCGCTGCGCGCCCGCCTGCACGAGGACGAGGTGGTGTGACGTGGCCGGGTACGCCGAGCACGGGGACGGCGCGACGGCGGACGCGCTGTGGGCCGCGATCGCCGGGGAACCGCTGCCCGAGGGGGCCCGCGAGGATCCGGACGCCGTGGCGGAGCACCGGTCCGCGGTCGAGGACCTGGCGCTGCTGCGGGAGCAGCTGGCCGCCATCGGGAACACGCTGGCGGAGCCGGGGGAGGAACAGGGGGCCGTACGGGTTCCCCGGCGCCGCTCGCGCCGTCCGGCGGGAGCGGCGCGGAAGAGGGGCCGCCGTCCCCCGGCGGCCGCCCTGGGCACCCTCGCCGTGGCCGTCTTCGCCGCGATGGTCATCGGCATCGGCTGGCTGCTCGGGCAGGGCGCGGGCGGGGCGTCGACGTCGTCGGCGGACAGCGCGGCCAAGGCGGCGGACGGCGCGGGCGGGTCGGCCGCGTTCGGGGCCCCCGGCTACCTCGCGTGCTCCCGGCTGCTGGTCGAGGGCGAGATCACCGGGATCGGGCCGGTCCCCGGCAGCGGGCGGTACCGCGTCACCCTGGACGTGACGCGCTCCTACAAACCGGCCGCGGGACGGGCGCGGGTCACCTTCCTGGTGGACCGGGACGCGGCCGTTCCGCGGCGGGGCGAGCACGTACTCGTCGGCATCCGGCAGGGCGCGGCGACCCCCGACCGGTGGACGACGGGCGAGAGGGCGATCGCCCAGGACCGCCGCCGGATCCTCGCGGCCCTGCCCGCGTCCCGCGACCTCACCTGTGGATGAGGACGCGGGCGGACGACCGGGCCCGGAGCACCCCGCACCTCCGCACCGCGTACCGGACGTCCGGGTACGGGAAAGGGGGCGGGCGCCCGGAATCCCGGACGCCCGCCCCCCTCAGGGACGCACGGGTTACTGCGTGACCTTCTCGATCTTCACGTTGCCGAGACCGGCGGCGGTGCCTCGGGCGTTCACCAGCTGGACCTGGCCGAAGAACTCGCGTCCCTCGGGGGCCGGGGCCAGGGCGGTGATCGTGCCGGACACCGTCGCCGTGCCGCCCGTGGCGAGCTTCACCGGGGCGGACGCGTCGACGCCGACCGAGCCGAGCGCGGACGAGAAGAAGACGTCACGGTAGTCGTACGCGGTCGAGCCCGACGGGACCGAGTAGCCCACGACCTCGACGGTGTACGTGCCGGGGGCGGGGTTCGGGATGGAGACCGCCTCCTCCGAGTCGCCGTCCGCGGACTGGGCGACCTGCTTGCCGGCGGAGTCGTACACCGTCAGGTCGAGGTCGGCGGCGGTGTCGGAGACGTTGCCGATGGCCACGTCCAGCGAGGCGGCGCCCGCCGGCACGTCGACCGTGGTGGTCTGCGTGGCGTTCTGGGCGATGGTCGGCCGGTCCGTCTTGGAGGAGCCGAGCGGGCCGCCCCGCAGTCTGCCGTCGATCGCGGCGAACCGGTTCGTCACCTTCCAGGAGGCGGTGACGGGGGTGCCCACCTTGGCCTCGGGCACCGTCACGGTCTCCGGGTCGAAGGCCGCGCCGAGGACGGTGGCCTCCAGCTTGTACGGGTTGTCGAGCAGCGGCGACGTACGGCGCGCCTCGACCTCGACCTCCCAGACACCGGGCTGCGGGTCGGCGTACGCGCGCACGTCGGGCTTGCAGCCGTTGGTGTTGGGGTAGTTGCTGTAGCAGTACGGGGTGCCGGTGTCCTCGACCGGGACGCCGTAGGGGTGGATGGAGATGAACCGGGTCTGGCTCAGGCCCTTCAGCCCGCCGATGGCGACCTCCAGGCTCCTGGCGCCCTCGGGCACGGTCAGGAAGTACGACCGCGTGCTGTTGCGCTGGATCGAACCCGACGCGGAGAACGCGTACTTGACCGGCGTCGAGACCACGACCGTGGTCAGGATCTGCCGGTCGACGCCCTCGGTCCGCGGGTCGTCGAGTTCGAGGATCGCGCTCTTGACGCCGGCCGAGGAGGCCTTGGCGGAGACCTTGACGGTGACCGGCTGGTTCAGTCCGAGCTTCACCTCGTCGGAGCCGACGATCCGGAAGGTGCCACCGGCGTTGTTCGCGAAGTGCAGCTCGTGGCGGATGGCCCGGTCCGGACCGGAGGTACGGGTGACGGTGATCTCGTAGGTCTTCTTCACACCGGCCTTGAGACCGCCCTCGCGGTCGTACAGTCCGGTGCCGAAGCCGGGGGTCTTCAGCGCGTAGTCGATCGCGGTGTCGACCGGCGCCTTCACCGTGTACTCGTGGGCGGTCGCGTCGCGCCTGATGGCCTTCCACGCGTCCACGATGTCGATGAGGCCCGCGCCCTCCTCGTACGCCTGCACACCCCTGATGTGGTCGGCGGTCGAGGTGAGGGCCGTGCGCAGGTCCGCGGGCGTCAGGGCGATGTGCTGCTGCTTGGCGGCGCTCAGCAGCAGCGCGGACGCGCCCGCGGCCTGCGGGGACGCCATCGAGGTGCCCTGCAGCATCGAGTAGCCGGCCGGCAGGGTGTAGCCCGCCTCGGCGACCGGGGAGCCCGGCAGCCAGGTCTGGGTGGTGTTGATCGCGGCGCCGGGTGCCGTCAGCGTCGGCGTGAAGCCGCCGTCCTCACGCGGGCCGCGCGAGGAGAACGGCATCATCGCGTACTTCTTCTCCACGGCCGAGCCGTAGTTGGCGGCCCAGGTCTCCTTGGAGATCGACGCGCCGACCGAGATGACCTTGTCGGCGAGGCCGGGGTCACCGATGGTGTTGGCACCGGGGCCGGAGTTGCCGGCGGAGATCACCAGCTGGACGCCGTAGGTGTCGATGAGACGCGTGTAGAGCTCGGAGCGCGCGTTGTTGCCGTCGTTCAGCGCGGGCAGGCCGCCGATGGACATGTTGACGATGTCGACGCCACGGTTGACGACGAGGTCGATCATGCCCTCGGTGAGCGCGATGTTGGTGCAGCCGGGGCCGAAGACGCAGGCGCGGGACGAGACGAGCTTCGCGCCGGGGGCGGCGCCGTTCATCCTGCCGCCGAACAGGCCGTTGGCGGAGGTGATGCCCGCCACGTGCGTGCCGTGCTCGCTGGAGATGACGCCGATGTTGACGTAGTCGGCCTTGGAACCGGCCGCGTCGTAGACCACGTCCTTGCGGATCTCGACGACGAACGGGATGCGTTCGACGACGTCGGTCGCCGGGTTGTCCTTGCCGAAGTAGCCGACCTGGAAACCGTCCTTGTACGGCTTCATCGGCACGTCGTCGGTGAAGTCGAGGTTGTCGTTCGTGTCGACCCGCACGGTTCCGGAGGCCGGGTCGTAGAGCACGCCCCAGGCGTCGGTGGTGTCGCCGTCGCGGTTCAGGTCGCCCGCTTCGTCGCCGCCCGCGGTGGCCGACTCGTACATGTAGTTGAACTTGTAGGCGCCGGCGGGGGCCTTGAAGCTCTCGGTGCCCTGACTGGCCGTCGTGATGGCGAAGGACGGGCCGGAGACCGAACTGGTCATCCGCCGCCAGCTGCCGTCGCCGTCGTTGACCGGGTCGGTGGACGTGACCCAGTCGACGATCTTCCGCTCGCCGGTGGTGGTCTTCTGCAGCGCGGGGTGGCCCAGGTCCACGCCCGAGTCGAGGATGCCGATGGTGATGCCGCGGCCGTCCGCCTTCGGGTTCTTCTTCACGAAGTCGACGGCGCCCGTCTCGAAGGACGGGTTGTACGGGTTCTCGGCGGGGGTGTTCTTGTTCGGGGCGGAGCGGGTGACCGTGCCCGTGGCCCGGCCGGCGCCCTTGGCGGTGTCCGCGCTCGGGGTCGGGTCGTCCAGCGCGATGTCCTGGCGCAGGTCGATGCCGTGCACGGAGGAGAGCTTGGCGGCGGCCGCGATGGCCGCGTCCGCCTTGGCGGTCGGGACGGTGGCGCGGACGTAGCCGACCTTGTCGAAGGTCCGGCCGACGAGACCGCCCTGGACCGCGTCCAGTTGCCGGGCGACCTGCTCGGTCTGGCCGGGCGCGGTGGCGACCATCATGGTGACGTTCTTGGTGCCGTCGGCCTTGGCCTCGGCGAGGAGGGCCGCGTCGTCCGAACCGAGCTTGGCGCTCGCGGACTTGGTGCCCGGGTCGGGCGTCGCGGCGGGTGCGTGGTCCGCGGCGAGGGCCATGGGTATCGGTCCGGCCGCGGAGAGTGCGGCCACCAGACCGGCGGCCACGGCTATGCGGGCCACGCGTCTCGCGCCCGACAGTGGAGCGCGCTGGGGGTCGTGGGTCATCGGCATCCCTTGTAGGTAAAGGAACGAGCGTGGAGTGACCGGTCCCGACGTTCCAGCGGGACCTGATCACATCAGTCCGGAATGTGAACCCGGATGACCGCTCAGCTTTACCCAAGGGAGAGATATTTGGGGAGAGTTGACCCTGGCAGGAAGGAAGCATGGCGTACTTCCGCCATACGTCACGCCGGTGATAGCGGCGTATGGGCGGACATGCCGGACGCCTCCGGCCGCCGGGGTGCGGGCTCAGCCCTCCTTCGTGCGCGCGTAGTGGCGGGACGCCTTCGCGCGGTTACCGCAGCTCGCCATCGAGCACCAGCGGCGGGTGCCGTTGCGCGAGGTGTCGAGGAAGTGCAGGACGCAGCTCTCGTGGGCGCAGCGCCGGATGCGGTCAGGGGAAGTGCTCAGCAGCTCCAGGTAGTTGCGTGCGGCGAGCCAGCCGGGGCCCCATGCGGGGTCCTCGAACTCGGGCCGCTCGCCCGGCCCTTCGGGGGTCAGGGTGAGCCTGATCCGTCCGTGCGCGAGGACGCCGTCGATCCGCTCGGCCCCGGCCGCCCGGGTCCCGCCGGCCGTCTCCCGCGCGGGTCCGTCCACCACGGCGCGCAGGGCGTCGCGCGCCTGGAGGGTGTGGCGCAGCACCGTCTCGTCGGCCGGGAGGCCGAGCCCGTTCGCGGCCAGCCACACCGCCAGCCCCCCGGTGTCCGTGAGGAGGTCCTGGGGCACCCCGTCGCTGATCCAGCGGGTGTTGAGCAGGTCGAGCGAGAGGGGCTCCCCGGTGAGGGGGCGGGGGTCGGTGGCGGTGGACACGGTGGGGCTCCCTTCGGCGGCTAACCGTTCAAGAGTAGATGACCGGTTGACGTTCTCCATTCTAACCCTTAATCTTGTTGAGAAAGGTTAGCCCTCGGTGTGGGGGCCACCACCGTCCCGGAGGACAGCCATGACACCGCGCACCGGCCACGTCGGCCTGAACGTCACGGACCTCGACCGCTCGCTCGCCTTCTACCGGGACCTGCTCGGCTTCACCCTCCTCGCCGAGGGCAAGGAGGAGATGCGCCGCTTCGCGTTCCTGGGCTCCTCGGACGGGGACGGCGGGCCCGTCCTCACGCTCTGGCAGCAGGCGCGGGCGCCGTACGCCGAGGACCGCGCGGGCCTCCACCACCTCGCCCTGGAGGTCGACTCGATCGACCGGGTCAGGACGTACGAGTCGGCGCTGCGCGCGCACGGTGTCACGTTCGCCCACGAGGGCGTGGTCGCCCACCGCGAGGGCTCGGCCTCCGGCGGCATCTTCTTCCACGACCCGGACGGCACCCGGCTGGAGATCTATGCCCCGGCCGGCGCCGAAGGGGCGCCCGCACCCGCCGAGTCGGCTCCGACCTGCGGTTTCTTCTAGACGGAGGGCGAGATGACCTACCACTCCGGCTCGCGCGCCGTACAGGAACGGGTCGGCGTCCGTGATCTCGCCGACCACGTCGGGCAGGCGGTCGGCCAGGGCATCCGCCCGGTGGCCGCCGCCTTCCTCGAACAGCAGCCGATGCTGGTGGCCGGGGCGGCCGATCCGGCCACCGGCGCGGTGTGGGCCTCACTGCTCACGGGCCCGCCCGGCTTCGTACGGGCCACCGGCGTCCGGCAGATCTCGGTCACCGGCCGCCCCTCCGACGGCGATCCCCTCGCCGCCGCCCTCGCCGCCGAGGGCACCCTCGTCGGCACCATCGCGCTCGACCCCCGCACCCGCCGCCGGATGCGCCTCAACGGCCGGTCCCGGCCCACCGCCCGGGGGTTCGCCGTGGAGGCCGACCGCGTCTTCGCCAACTGCCCGAAGTACCTCCAGCGCAGGGAGTCCTACGAGACGGTCGCGCGAGAGCCCGGCGACGTGCGCCGCTCCGCCTCCCTCACCCCCCGGCAGCTCGCCCTCGTCGAATCCGCCGACACCTTCTTCCTCGCCACCGTCCACGCGGACGGCGCGGACGCCAGCCACCGGGGCGGCAATCCGGGCTTCGTGCGCGCCGACGGCCCGTCCGCGCTGCGCTGGCGCGACTACCCCGGCAACTCCATGTTCCTGACCCTCGGCAACCTGGAGGCGGACCCGCGGGCCGGACTGCTCTTCCTGGACTGGACATCGGGAACGCTGCTGCGGCTCACCGGCACGGCCCGCGCGCGGTACGCGCCGGACGGGGAGCGCACGGTCCGCTTCACCGTCACCGGGGTCGTCGAGACACCCGCCGGCAGCCCCCTGCGCTGGTCGCCGCCCGAATACTCACCGGCCAACCCGTCCCTGCCGTAACGTCTGGGCATGCCGAAGCAGTTGAGGGTGGCGGCCTACGCCGTGTGCGTGCGGGACGGACAGATGCTGTTGGCCCGGTGGGTGGCGGGCGACGGGACCAGACGGTGGACCCTGCCGGGCGGCGGCATGGACCACGGAGAGGACCCCTACGACACGGTCGTCCGCGAGGTCGACGAGGAGACGGGGTACACCGTCGAACCGGTGGCGCTCCTCGGTATCGACTCCCAACTGCGCACGCATCCGCGCCGGATGGGCGGCGCCACCGACTTCCACGGCCTGCGGATCGTCTACGAGGCCCGGATCACCGGCGGCGACCTGCGGCACGAGACCGACGGCTCCACCGACATGGCGGCCTGGTATCCCCTCGGCGAGGTGCCGTCGCTGGAGCGCGTCGGACTGGTCGACACGGGCCTGGAACTCTGGCGTGAGCGGCCCGCCCCCGGACGGACGGCACGCCCCCCGGAGCGCGCCGGGTCCGGTCACGACCAGGGGCCCGCTACCCCTGAAGATGAACACGGAGTGACCGCCTCCCGGCCGTCCGGGGAGAGCTCCGTGGACGCGCAGGGTAGCCCAAGATCCACGTACGGTGATCGGCGTCGGGCGTTGCCGCCGAGTTAACGTCCAGGTCATCCCGGGTGCCAACGATCCAGTATGAGCGGGGAGTCACCGCAAACAGCCCCCCGCGACCACTGCCGACGCGTTCGCACTCGGGGAGATCGCGCCATGTCGCGCATACGCTCTGTCGCCACCGCCGCTGCCATGAACCGCCGTACCCTCCTCGCCGCCACCGGGGCGGTGACCCTGTCCGCGGGCATCGGCTACGCCCTGCGGCCCGACTCGGAGGCGCACGCCGCCGAGGCGCGCGGGGCGCACGCCGCCGACCCCGGAGAGGCTCCGGTGGCCGTCTCCCGCAAGGCGCCGCCCGCTCCCCTCGCGCCCTACGAGCGCGGCACCACCCTGCACAGCGTCGCCGCCCCGCGGACCGGCTCCGGCGGCTACCGGCGGCTCGGCGACGGACCCGCCTGGAAGCGGGTGGTGCGCGGCGAGCTGGCGTCGGCGAAGGCCGGCCGGGCCGAGCGGCGCACCGCGCTCGCCTCCTTCGTCCAGTTCACCGACCTGCACCTGACCGACGTCCAGCACCCGCTGCGGCTGGAGTTCCTGCGCTCGGGCGCGGCGAACGCCTGGCGCCCGCAGGAGGCGCTGACCGTCGCGGGCGCCGTCTCGCTCGTCGAGCGGGTCAACTCGCTGCGGGGAGCGCCCGTCACCGGCTCCCCGCTGCACTTCGTGATGACCACCGGGGACAACACGGACAACAACTCCCGCACGGAACTCGACTGGTTCCTGAAGGTCATGAGCGGGGGCCGCATCCGCCCCAACAGCGGTGACCCGCGCCACTACGAGGGCGTCCAGAACAGCGGGATCACCACGTACTGGCAGCCCGACGGCGCCGTGCGCGACGCCGACAAGCAGCGCGGCTTCCCGCACCTGAACGGCTTCCTGGCCGCCGCCGTCCGTGAACTGCGCAGCCCGGGCCTCGCCCTGCCCTGGTACTCCACCGTCGGCAACCACGACGCGCTGCCGCTGGGCTGCTACCGGCACGGCGACTCCTTCCTCGCCGAGTTCGCCGTCGGCGGCAAGAAGCTGATGAGCCTGCCGGCCGCGCAGAGCGTCGACCTGCGCGCCGCCATCAAGAACGACAAGGACCCCAAGGGCACCCTGCTGCGGGACCTGCTCAAGGCGCACGCGCGGCAGCTCAGGTCGGTCACCCCCGACGCCTCGCGGGCCCCCTTCACCCCCGCCGAGTACCTCAAGGCGCACCTCGACCCGGCGCACACCGGCCCGGGCCCGGTCGGACACGGCTACTCGGAGGCGAACCTCGCGGCGGGCACCCAGTACTACGCCTTCCGGATCGCCGACGACGTCATCGGTGTCAGCCTCGACACCACCGACCCGGGCGGCCACTACGAGGGCTCGATCGGCACGGCCCAGCTCAAGTGGCTGGAGCGGACGCTCACCGAGAACAAGGACTCGTACGCGATCGTCTTCAGCCACCACACCAGCAAGTCCATGCACAACACCCGCAAGGACCCCGCCCACCCGACCGAGCAGCGTCACGGCGGAGGGGACGTCGTCGCCGCGCTCTCCCGCCACCGCAACGTCCTGGCCTGGGTCAACGGCCACACCCACAAGAACGAGATCATCGCGCACTCGGCGCCGGGCAACGGATCGTTCTGGGAGATCAACACCGCCTCCCACGTCGACTTCCCGCACCTCGCCCGCATCGTCGAGGTGGTCGACAACAAGGACGGCACGCTCTCCCTCTTCACCACCCTCATCGAGTCCGCCGCCCCGCACCGCACGGACTTCTCCGACCTGAGCCAGACGGGCCTGGCGGCGCTCTACCGAGAGCTGTCCTACAACGCGCCCGGCCGCAGCACCGTACTGAGCGGCACCCCGGGCGACCGCAACACGGAGCTCCTGCTGAAGAAGGGCTGAACCCGGCCCTCCGGACGCCCGCGGCCCGGGTTTGGGCCCGGGCCCGGGAGGCGCGTACCCGTGGACCCGGGGCCGCGCACACGAGGAGGGGCCACCGGCACCCGGTGGCCCCTCCGCTCCCCTCCTGCTCCCGCCGGCCGGCCGGTCCGTCCCTACCGGGGCAGCACCACGACGTACACGGCCGGTTCGCGCTCGTCCGCCGCCATCAGCGCGGTCCGTACCACCGTCGCCTGCTGCTCGGCCGTGTCGCGGAGCTTCTTCGGCGTGATGTGGACGACGGTGATGCCCAGCCGCTCCAGGTGTTCGCGCTTGCGGGCGTACTCCGACCAGAGGGCGTCCTCGTCGTGGCGGGGAGTCCGGGTGTCCAGCTCCAGGGCCACCGCCTGCTCCGGCCAGTAGGCGTCCAGACCGCCCAGGTGAGGGCCGCCCGCCAGCCGCAGGTCCACGTTCCAGACCGGTTCGGGCAGACCGTGCTCACGGACCATGCGGTAGAGACGGTCCTCCGCGACGGCGCGTCCCTCGGCCAGCAGGGAGTCGACGGCGTCCACCACATGCGGCCGGCTCAGCAGCCTGGCCTGCGTCAGCTCCCGCACCAGCGCGGCCGGATCGCAGTGACCGCCGCGCACCGCCTCGGTCAGCAGACGGCGTACCAGGTCCGCGTCCGTCAGCTCCGCCACCGCGTCGGCCAGGGCGCGCGGGACCGGGGCGACCGGGACGCCGGTGACGTGGGCCGGAGCGGGCAGGGAGGCGGTACGGACGATGCGGGCGCAGCCTTGCGAGCGCAGCCGGCGCAGCCGGGGGACCAGGACGTCGATCCTGTCGAGGGAGAGCAGGGAGGGCGCCGACGTGAAGCCGTACAGGGTGAGCGCGGCGAGGCCGGTGATCAGCGCGTCCGCGTAGGGCTGGGGGGCGTGCGGCTGCTCGGGCCCGGGCTGGACGGGGATCGCGGTCGCGGGCACCGTCGCGGGGGTGCGGGCGGCGAACAGGAGTACCGCGTGCAGGCGTTCCTCGGAGGTGGGCGGTCCGGGGTGGAGGAGGAAGACGCCCGGCAGGAACTGCTGCCAGGGTCCGCCGGACCTGCACCTCTCGCTCGCCCCGGCGGCGGTGACGCCGCGGGCGCGCAGCTGGGCGGTGGTCAGCACCCGGCGCCGGACGTCGGAGAGGGGACGCGGGGGGCGGGGGGAGAGCGGGGTGTTGTGGTTCATGCACGGGGGCTTTCCGCGACCGGTCCGTCCCCTAACCGCTGTTACACGCTCGTCGGCAAATGCGGACAAGCTCGTCCTAAAGTACGGGCGTTCGACTGCCGAAAGGCGCTGGTCCGGATGGGTAACGGAGAGGGGTTACGGCTCTGCTTACCTGAATTTCGTAACCACCCGTTCCAGTGACGGCCGTGGCGGCGGGGCGGGCGTGGCGGAGACACGGCGGACGGGCGGACGTGGCGGGGACACGGCGGAGGGGCACCGGCCGGAACCGGTGCCCCTCTGGTGTCGTTGCCCGTGCGGCTCGTGCCGTTCGGCTCAGCCGGCGCTCGTGGCCGTGGTCCCCGCGTCGTGCCGCTGGCCGCGCAGCGCCCGTGCCAGGTCGTCGCGGGCCTCCAGGACCAGTCGGCGCAGGGCCGGTGCCGCGCCCTCGTGCGCCGCCAGCCACGCGTCCGTCGCGTCCAGGGTCTCCTGGGAGTCCCGCAGGGAGGGGAACAGCCCCCTGACCACGTCCATGCCGATCTGGATGGACCGTTCGGCCCAGATCCGCTCGATGGCGGCGAAGTACTTCTCGGCGTACGGGGCGATCAGCTCCCGCTGGGACGCCTGGGTGAAGCCCGCGATGGTCGCCTCCACCAGCGCGTTCGACAGCGTGTCCGACTCGACGACCTGCGCCCAGGCCTGGGCCTTGACCGCCGCGGACGGGCGGGCGGCGAGGCAGCGGACCTGATGGCGCTTGCCGGAGGCCGTGTCGTCCCGGGCCAGCTCGGCGGCGAGCGCGGACTCGTCGGCGACACCGTGCGCGGCCAGCGGCTCCAGCAACGCCCAGCGCAGCTCCTGGTCGACGTCCAGGCCGTCGATCTTCGCCGTGCCGTCCAGCAGGTCCTGGAGCAGCCGCAGGTCGTCCCGTCCGGACGCGACCGCCGCGAAGAAACGGGCCCAGGCCAGCTGGTGCTGGCTGCCGGGCTCGGCGAGCCGCAGCTCCTTCAGGGCGCCCTCGGCCAGGAGCCGGCCGCCGGTCTCCCGCCAGTCCGGCGCCACGTAGTGGGTGAGCGCCGAGTCGGCCCAGGCGTGCAGCGTCTGGAGCACGCCGATGTCCGACTCGCGGCCGGCGAAGCGCAGCACCAGGCCGACGAAGTCACGGGCCGGCATCAGCCCGTCCCGGGTCAGGTTCCACAGCGCCGACCAGCACAGCGCGCGGGCGAGCGGATCGGTCATGTCGCCGAGGAGTTCGCGCAGCGTGGCCAGCGAGGTCTCGTCGAAGCGGATCTTGCAGTACGTCAGGTCGTCGTCGTTGACGAGGACCAGCTCCGGGGCGTCGGCACCGGCGAGTTCCCCGACCACCGTGCGCGGGCCGTCGACGTCCGTCTCGACGCGGGCGTAGCGCACCAGCGGACCGGTCTCCCCGTCCGGCCGGGTCTCGCGCCGGTAGAGGCCCACCGCGACGCGGTGCGGGCGCAGTTCGGGATGCGACTCGGCCGCCTCCTGGAGCACGGACAGTTCGGCCACCCGGCCGTCCGCGCCCAGGATCACCTGCGGGGTCAGCGAGTTGACCCCGGCCGTCTGCAGCCACGCCCGGGACCAGGTGGCCAGATCGCGTCCGCTGGTCTCCTCCAGCGCCGACAGCAGGTCACCGAGGCGCGTGTTGCCGTACGCGTTCCGCTTGAAGTAGCGGCGCGCGCCCTCCAGGAACGCGTCCTGGCCGACGTACGCGACGAGCTGCTTGAGGACCGAGGCGCCCTTGGCGTACGTGATGCCGTCGAAGTTGAGCTTGGCGTCCTGCAGATCGCGGATGTCCGCCGTGACGGGGTGCGTGGACGGCAGCTGGTCGGCACGGTAGGCCCACGCCTTGCGGCGGTTGGCGAAGGTGATCCAGCCGTCCTTGAAGCGGGTCGCCCCGACCAGCGCGAACGCGCCCATGAAGTCGGCGAAGGACTCCTTGAGCCACAGGTCGTCCCACCACTCCATGGTGACGAGGTCCCCGAACCACATGTGCGCCATCTCGTGCAGGACGACGTTCGCCCGGCCCTCGTAGGACGCCTGCGTGACCTTGCCGCGGAAGATGTACTCCTCGCGGAAGGTGACGAGCCCCGGGTTCTCCATCGCGCCGAGGTTGTACTCGGGCACGAAGGCCTGGTCGTACTTGCCGAAGGGGTACGGGTAGTCGAAGTGGTCGTGGAAGAAGTCCAGACCCTGCTTGGTGACGAGGAAGACGTCGTCCGCGTCGAAGTGGGGCGCGAGACCCTTACGGCACATCGCGCCGAGCGGGATCTCCAGCGTCGTACCGTCGTCGAAGGTACGGGAGTAGCTGTCCGTCACATAGTGGTACGGGCCCGCCACGATCGCCGTGATGTACGTCGAGATCGGCTTCGTCTCGGCGAACTTCCAGACGCCGTCCGTGAGTTCACCGACGCCGTTGCTCCACACCACCCAGCCCTCGGGGGCCCGTGCCTCGAAGCGGAAGGGCGCCTTGAGGTCCGGCTGCTCGAAGTTGGCGAAGACGCGCCGGGAGTCCGCGGGCTCGTACTGGGTGTAGAGGTAGGTCTCGCCGTCCTCGGGGTCGACGAAGCGGTGCATGCCCTCGCCGGTCCGGGAGTAGGCGCACTGGGCGTCGACCACCAGCTCGTTCTCCGCGGCGAGGTCCTCCAGCCGGATGCGGGTGCCGTCGAAGACCTCGCCGGGGTCGAGGTCCCGCCCGTTGAGCGAGACGGCGGTGACGCTCGGCGCGATCAGGTCGGCGAAGGTCGCGGCGCCGGGCTCGGAACAGCGGAAGCGGATCGTGGTGACCGAGCGGAACGTACGGGCTCCGGCCTCGGCGGTGCCCACGGCGGATCGCAGGTCGAGCGAGACCTCGTACCCGTCCACGGACAGCAGGGCTGCCCGCTCCTGGGCCTCGTCGCGGGACAGATTCTCACCGGGCACGGGCGGCACTCCCTCATGGCGTCATAGACATGTGTGAACGGGACCGATCCTCCCATGTGCACCTGAGCGCGGGCACCCGGGAATGAGCCGGGGCACCGGCGGCGTTGGGGCCGGAAAAGAGGACCTCTTGAGGAGAACCATGTCCGAGACCACCTCCGGCAAGACCCCCGTCGACTTCTGGTTCGACCCGCTGTGCCCCTGGGCCTGGATGACCTCGCGCTGGGTCCTGGAGGTGGAGAAGGTCCGGGACATCGAGGTCCGCTGGCACATCATGAGCCTCGCCGTGCTGAACGAGGACAAGCTGGACACGCTCCCCGACGAGTACCGGGAGATGCTCGCCACCAAGGCCTGGAAGCCGATCCGGGTGGTCACCGCCGCCTGGCAGAAGCACGGCGAGGACGTCCTCGGCCCGCTCTACACCGCGCTCGGCACCCGCATCCACAACCAGGGCGAGGGCCCGACCGTCGAGGCGGTCGCGGGCGCGCTCGCCGACGTCGGCCTGCCGGCCTCCCTGATCGACTACGCCGACCAGGAGGACTTCGAGTTCGACGCCGAGCTGCGCGCCTCCCACAAGGAGGGCATCGACAAGGTCGGCCAGGAGGTCGGCACCCCGGTGATCGCGCTCCCCGGCGACGACGGCGAGCAGATCGCCTTCTTCGGCCCGGTCGTCACCCCGACCCCGCAGGGCGAGGCCGCGGCCAGGCTCTGGGACGGCACGCTGCTGGTCGCCTCCACCCCCGGCTTCTACGAGATCAAGCGGACGCGGACGGCCGGACCGGACTTCAGCAACCTCTGAGCCGGCCTCTCGCGTCGGTCACTCCGGCTCGGGCATCTTCCGTGGCGGGTCGAACGGCTTGACCCGCCACGCGTGCCGGATGTTGCGGCAGTCGTGGTCGGTGCTGCCGCAGATCCAGTAGTCGTCCACATACGCCCGGGGACGGGCGGCGTGCGTCAGTTCGCGGATGAAATCCCGTTCCCGGTCGTCCCGGGGCTGTCGGTGCGGTTGGCGCGATCCGCACGTGTAGCAGGGATACGTCATTTCCCTGGGCATCCGGCCAGAATGCACCGGAAGCGCCCGTACCGTAAGGCGCCGCACCCCCCGGCGCCACGCACCGCACCCGTACGCCCCACGGCCGCGGAGCGGTGGGGCGCGTGGCGCCGCCACGCGCCCCGGGGCAGCCCGTTGTGGAGCACACCGCGGGCTGCCCACGGCGGTCGGCCGCCGGGCGGGGCGTCGGGCGTCGGCGCGGGCGCGTTGTCGGCGGCCTTTCCGGACGCCGGCTGGACCGGACGGCGGCCGCCCACGAACCCGCGTCCGTCCCCGCCCGTCCGCTCGTCTCACCCGGCGAACGTTTTCCCTTCCCCGCCCCGGCCGCCGTCCCCTTCGTCGCGGCTGCTCGGCGTACCCGGGGAACACGGCCGGCCGTCCGCTTCCCTCGGAGCGCACGCACGCGCCCGCCTCGACCTGGATACTGCGGGGTCATGAGGACGACGCACACCGACGACGACGCCACGGGCCCCGGGACTCCGGCGAGCACGACCCTGCTGCTGGTCCGGCACGGCCAGACCGTCTGGCACGCCGAGAACCGCTACGCCGGGGTGAGCGACGTGGCCCTCACGGACGAGGGCCGCGCCCAGGCGGAGGAGCTCGGCCGCTGGGCCGCCGCCCACCCCGTGGACGCGGTGTGGACGTCGACCCTCTCCCGCGCCGTCGCCACCGCGGCCCCCGCCTGCCAGGCCCTCGGTCTCACCGCACACCGTGAACCCGCCCTGCGCGAATGCGACTTCGGTGTCGTGGAGGGCCGTACCCTCGCCGAGTTCGAGGCCGACAACCCGGCCCGCGCGAAGGCGTACCGGTCGGACCCGGTCTCCTACCCCTTCCCGGAGGCGGAGGACCCCCGGACCGCGGCGGCCCGCGGCACCGCGGCCCTGCGCCGCACCGCGGCGGCCCATCCCGGCGAACGCGTCCTGGTCGTCGCCCACAACACCCTCCTGCGACTGGTGCTGTGCTCGCTGCTCGGCATCCCGCTGGGCGACTACCGCCAGGTCCTCCCGCGGTTGCGCAACACGGCGCTCACCGAGCTCCGGATGACGGACGGGGCCGCCGCGCTGCTGTCGCTCAACGTGCCCTGCGCCTGAGCCACGACGTCCGGCGGACCCCGCGGAGCAGGTGCGGGCGGGGGCTCGCCGCGCCTTCGCCCGCCGCGTGAACCGGTCTCCGTGACCTGGACGGGAGCGGCGGAGGGCCCTCGCGCGGGGTGCGCGAGGGCCCTCCGGGGATGCCGGTGAGCCGTGGGCTCAGCCCTTGGCGCGCAGCCGCTGCCTGGCGTATCCGGCGGCCGCCAGCAGCAGCGTCATCCCGCCCGTGGAGTACAGCTGCACCCGGGTGCCGGGCTCCCGGGCCATCAGGACGAAGATCGCGGCCATGCAGGCCAGCGCGACCCAGGTCAGCCCGGGGAACAGCCACATCCGTACGACCAGCCGCTCCGGTGTCTCGCGCTCCACCGCGCGGCGCAGCCGCAACTGGGAGACCGCGATGAAGATCCAGACGACCAGGATCACCGCGCCGATCATGTTCAGCAGCCAGGGGAAGACGTCGTCGGGCCGCCAGTAGCTCAGCAGGACGCAGACGAATCCGAAGACGCAGGAGACGAGCACGGCGACGCGCGGCACCCCGGCGAAGACCCTTCCGAGCGCCTTCGGTCCCTGGCCGCGCTCCACCAGCGAGTAGGCGATGCGCGAGGAGCCGTAGATGTTCGCGTTCATCGCCGAGAGCAGGGCCACCAGCACGACCACGTTCATCAGCTGGCCGGCGCCGGGGATGCCCAGCCGGTCCAGGGCGGCGACGTACGGGCCCTGTTCGACGACCGCCTTCGAGTCCCAGGGCACCAGGGTCACGATGACCGCCATCGAACCGACGTAGAAGAGCGCGATGCGCCACATCGCGGTACGGACGGCACGCGCGACGCCCTGGACCGGGTTCTCCGACTCGGCCGCCGCGATGGTGACCGTCTCCAGACCGCCGTACGCGAAGACCGACGCGAGCAGTCCGACGACCAGTCCCTCGCTGCCGTGCGGCAGGAAGTCGGCGAGGTTGGCCGTGCCCGGGGAGTCGGTGCCCGGCAGCACCCCGGCGACGGCCAGTACGCCGAGGACGAGGAACAGGCCGATGGCACCGACCTTCAGCGCGGCGAACCAGAACTCGAACTCGCCGAAGTTCTTCACGGCGGCGAGGTTCGTGGCGCAGAAGACCACCATGAAGAGAGCGACCCAGCCCCACTCGGGCGTCCCCGGCAGCCAGCCGGTGACGATCTTCGCGGCGCCGATGCCCTCCAGGCCCACGGCCGTGCACAGCAGCACCCAGAAGGACCAGCCGGCGGTGAAGCCGGCCCACGGGCCCATCGCCCGCTCGGCGTGCGCCGAGAAGGAGCCCGAGGACGGATGGGCCGCCGACATCTCGCCGAGCATCCGCATCACCAGCATGACGAGCAGACCGGAGACGGCGTACGCGATCACGATCGACGGTCCGGCGGCGGCGATGCCCGCGCCGGAGCCGACGAACAGACCCGCGCCGATCACCCCGCCGAGGGCGATCATCGAGAGGTGGCGCTGCTTGAGGCCGTGGGAGAGCGCGACGTCCACGCCGGCCGGGGTGGCGGGCGGGGTGTCGAGGGTGGTGCGGGACATGAGAGCGGGTGGTCCCTTACGTGCGAGGGGCAAAACGCCCACAGTCTGGGCGGGCCCTCCGCACCGGGGCCGCTCCCGCCCACCACCCGGACGCGGGCGATGCGGAGCGTGACACTCCGGTCACCTGGCCGGGAGCCCGGGAGACGGCCGGGCGCGGTGCGGAACGGCCTCCGGGCCGGAGGCGAGATGATTTGGCAGGACCCTACAGCGGGCTCCTGCCCATAATCCGGCGCCGAAACGATCCCACCTCAGTGACCAGTCTCACGCTCCGGCAGGTGTATGACGCACTTTTGTGAGAGGTGCACCAAGCCGCCGATCTCCGCTTTGTCGACCGCTGACGGTGATCGGCCCGGGGCCCCTGGGATACCGTCACCGTGTCCCGCACCCCTGTCACCCGCCGGAGTCCCCATGAGCACCGCCGCCGTCACGTCCCGCACAGGCATCCGCCCCGGCGAGGTCCTCGCCGACCTGCTCCCGGCCTCCCGCGTCCGGGACGCCGCCCTGGTGCTCGGCGGCGCCGCGCTCACCGGCATCGCCGCCCAGATCTCCCTCCCCGTACCGGGCTCCCCGGTACCGGTGACGGGCCAGACCTTCGCCGCCCTGCTCGTCGGCACGGCCCTCGGCGCCGGCCGCGGCTTCCTCTCCCTCCTGGTGTACGCCCTCGTCGGCATGGCCGGCATGCCCTGGTTCGCCGACGGCGGCTCCGGCTTCGCGGCCCCCTCCCTCGGTTACGTCCTCGGCATGGTCCTCGCCTCCGCGGCCGTGGGTGCCCTCGCCCGCCGCGGCGCCGACCGCTCGGTCCTGCGCACGGCCGGCGCGATGCTGCTGGGCGAGGCGATCGTCTACGCGGTCGGCCTCCCGTACCTGGGCGCCTCCACGGGCATGTCGGTCGGCGCGACCCTCGCGGCGGGCCTCACCCCCTTCCTGATCGGCGACGCCCTGAAGGCGGCCCTCGCGATGGGCCTGCTCCCCACGGCGTGGAAGTTCCTCGACAAGAAGTGACACCGCGGCCCCGACGTGACGTGCCTGGTGTGACGTCACGGGCCCCGGTCCGATGATTCCCGCGGAAGAGGTTCGCCGGGTCGCGTCGCGGCCTTCGGTCCGGCGGACCTCTTCCGCGTCTCCACGTCCTGGTGCTGCGGCGCCGTGGTGGTCCGCGCCCACGTGATTCCGCGCTCCGGTGACTCCGCGGCGAGATGGTTCCGTGCCGTCGGTCAGGACACCCGTCGCCGGGACCACCACAAGCCCGCCGCGCCCAGCGAGACGAGCGCCGCGCCCGTCGCGCCGAGGGGCAGCAGGTCGGTCCCGGGGCCGGTCCTGGGCAGCTCGTCGCCGCCGGGCGACACCGGCTTGTTGGTGGTGTCGAGCAGCAGCGGGGTGGTGGGCGCGTTGGGGGACGGGTTCGTCGCGCCGAACGGCACCGGACCCTGCTGCCAGAACGTCTTCTTCCCGGCTCCGTCCTGCACCGGCAGACAGATCTTCCCGGTCCTGGCGAGATCGAAGGTCGCGTCGACGGCGTACGACCGCGACTTTCCGGCCGCGAGATTTCCTACGGCGCACACGAAACCGCTGTTCGACCCTTTCGGAAGATCCTTTTCGGCCAGGGCGGAACAGCCCTGGACGCCTTTGATCCGGAGACCGTCGAAACCGACCACCAGAAGCCGGATCCCACCGCTTTCCTTGGTCCCCCCGTTCTTTACCGTGGCGGTGATCGAGGTCGAGTGCGAACTGTTGTCGACCGAGATCCTCGCGGGCAGTGCGGTGGTCAGCCGCACTCCCGCGGGTGCCGGATCGACGGCCTTTCCGCCCTTGCCGCTCCCCGGTCCCTGGTCGTCGGCGACGGCGGTGAAAGAAAGGATCATCACGGTCGAGAAACATGCCGTGAGCAGCGATCCCACGATGGTCGTCGTGTGACGAGAACTCATGTTCGTCCCCCTTGGCTGCGCCTGAATTCGCAGTACTTGAAGAGGTACCACAAGATTTCTCCGCACTATGCTGGTACGGCCTGAAGTGTGACCATTGCGTTTCCCGTGTGGCGGGCGTTGACGACGGGTTCCGAGGGGGTGCGGAATATTGACGGGGAATACGAGTGGCCCGAGTGGTGGTGTTCCGGGATTATGGGTGACGGGCCGATATCGGCTGGCCGAGAGTATTGGCCAGGGGGGAATGGGGCGGGTGTGGCGGGCCACCGACGACGTCCTCGACCGGCAGGTCGCCGTCAAGGAGATGCGGATCGACGGACTCGACCCGGAGAACACCCGGACCCGTCGTGAACGCACCCTGCGCGAGGCCAGGGCCACGGCTCGGATCGACCACCCCAACGTCGTACGCGTCTACGACGTCGTGGACGAGGGCGAGCGGCTGTGGATCGTGATGGAACTGGTCGCGGGCCGCTCGCTCGAACAGGTGGTGGCCGAGGACGGCCCGCTCGACCCGCCCACCGCGGCCCGTGTCGGCCTGGGACTCGTCTCGGCGCTGCGCCAGGTGCACGCCGGGGGAGTGCTGCACCGCGACATCAAACCGGGCAACGTCCTGATCGAGCGGCGCGGTCAGCGTGCGGTCCTCACCGACTTCGGCATCGCCGCGCTGCAGGACGCCGAGGCGCTCACGATGGTCGGGATGCTCGTCGGTTCCCCCGACTACATGGCACCGGAGCGCATCTCGGGCCGCCCGCAGGGCCCGCCGTCCGACGTGTGGTCCCTCGGCGCGACGCTCTGCGCGGCTCTCGGCGGCCGTTCCCCGTTCTCCCGCTCGACCACGCTCGCGACCCTGCACGCCGTCCTCTACGAGGAGCCCGAACTCCCGTCCGTGGCGAGCGGTCTGCGGGATGTCCTGGCGGCGCTCCTGGAGAAGGAACCGTCGACCCGGCCCGGCCTGGAGGAGCTGGAGACGGCGCTGCGGCCGATCGCGTACCCGGAGCGGACGTCCGAGCCGGAGCCGGAGCCGTCGGAAGGAACGCGGGCGGCGGAATCCGCACCCACCGTCCACCCGGTGCACGAGGAGTCCCCCACGCGGGTTCTCCTGGACCCCCAGCTGCTACGGGAGGCCCGGCGCCGCCCGCCGCGACGCGAGCCGGATCAGGGACCCGAGCCGGATCAGGGACCCGACGAGACCGGCACCGCCGCCCCCACCCCGGTCCCCGCCCGCACCCCTCCCTCCCGCACCCCCACCTCGGTCTCCGCTCCCTGCCCCGAGCCGGTGTTGGAGCCGGAGCCCGAGCCCGAGCCGGAGCGGACGTCCGAGGTGGAGCCGGAGCCCGACCCCGTGCAGGACGCCATTCCCCCGCGGTACACCCCGACGCGGACGTACCCCTCCGGCTCGCGAGACCCCCTGGCCGGGGAGCCCGAACCGTCCGAACCCCCGGCCCCCGCCCGCCCCGCCACCGCGACGGCTTCCTCCGCCTCCGCTCCGGTCCCCAACGCCTCCACCGAGGTCCCCACCGAACTCCACGCACAGGTCCGCTCGGAAACCCCCTCCGCCCCACCGTCCACCCCCACCGCCCCCGCCACCCCCGTCACTCCCTCCGAGGACGGTCACGGGCGCCGCCGGTCGGCATGGGTCGCGGCCGGCGGGGTGGCGGTCGCGGGGGCCGTGGTGGGGATCGTGCTCGCGACGACCGGCGGGGCCTCGCACGACACCGGTGGCGCGCCCGCGTCGTCGGGATCCGCGACGGCCGCACGGACGCCGTCCCGCGCGGTGTCGTCCCCCGCCCCCACCCTGGACGGCACGTCGCGTCCGCCGAGTCTGCCCGCGGGGGCACGCGAGGAGGCCGGACTGTACGCCTGGGTTCCACCGCGGGGCTGGCAGCGGGTGGCGGAGAGCGGCTCCGAGGTGCACTACACCTCGCCCGACAGCGCGCAGGAGATCGTGGCCAACGCGAAACCGGCCAAGGGGGATCTGCTGGCGCAGTGGCGGCGGGCCGAGGTGGACACCGGCAAGGGGCTGGACTACGAGCGGACACGGCTGGAGCGCACGACGTTCAGGGGGGAACCCGCCGTCGCCTGGGAGTACACCGTGAGGGCCAAGGGCCGTCTCTGGCACGTGCGGCTGCTGGGTTTCCGGTCGGGCGGCACGTCGTACGAGATCAGCACCTGGTACCGCCCGGACATCGAGGCCTCCGCCCTGCGCGTCTACGACCGGGTCAGGGAGAGCTTCACACCGCTGTGAGCGGACGCGCGGAGAAGCGCACGGAGCAGCGCGCGGAGGGACGCGCGGAGAAAACGGGGCGGGGTCCGGTGGCACCGCCACCGGACCCCGCCCCTCGCTCGTTACTGCCGGACCCGCGCCGCTCAGCGGAGGTCGGACGAGGCCTCGACCGGGACCGGTGCGGCCGAGGGCTCCTCGGCCGCGCCGTCGCCGCGCAGCCGCTGGCGGACCACCGCGACGGCCACCACCACGGCGGCGACGAGCAGGGACAGCAGCACGGTCTCGCGTCCGTCGTGCTCGGTGTCGGTCAGCATGTAGCCGAGGACGAAGACGATCAGAGCGGCGGTCGCCCAGGTCAGGTACGGGTAGAGCCACATCTTCACGACGAGCTTCTCCGGCGCCTCGCGCTGGATGATCTTCCGCATGCGCAGCTGCGAGAAGCAGATGACGAGCCACACGAACAGGGCCACCGCGCCGGAGGAGTTGACGAGGAAGAGGAAGACCGAGTCCGGGAACTTGTAGTTGAAGAAGACGGCGACGAAGCCGAACACGACCGAGACGACGATCGCGGTCATCGGCACACCGCGCGAGGTGGTCCGGGCGAAGGCCTTGGGCGCGTCGCCGCGCTCACCGAGCGAGAAGGCCATCCGGGAGGCCGTGTACAGGCCGGAGTTGAGACAGGACAGCACGGACGTCAGCACGATGAAGTTCATGATCTGACCGGCGTGCGCGATACCGAGGGAGTCGAGGGCCGCGACGTAGGAGCCCTTGTCCTTGATGGACGGGTCGTTCCAGGGCAGCAGGGCGACGACGACCAGGATCGAGCCGAGGTAGAAGACGCCGATCCGCCAGATGATGCTGTTGGTGGACTTGGTGACGGCCCGCTGCGGGTTCTCGGACTCGCCGGCGGCGAGGGTCGCGATCTCGCTGCCCATGAAGGAGAAGACGACGAGGAGCACACCGGTGAGGATCGCGCCGGGGCCGTGCGGCAGGAAGCCGCCGTGGTCGCTCAGGTTCCCCAGGCCGGCCTTCGGGGCGTCGACGCCGGGCAGCACACCGAAGATCGCGAGGCCGCCGACGACGATGAACGCGCCGATCGCCACGACCTTGATCCCGGCGAACCAGAACTCGAACTCACCGTACGAGCCGACCGAGACCAGGTTGGTCGCGGTGAGCACGATCATCACGATGAGTGCCCAGCCCCACTGCGGTACCGCGGGGACCCAGCCTTCGAGGATCGTGGCGCCCGCCGTCGCCTCGACGGCCAGGACGACCACCCAGAAGAACCAGTACAGCCAGCCGATCGAGAAACCGGCCCAGCGTCCGAGCGCGCGGTCGGCGTGGGCGGAGAACGAACCGGAGGTCGGATTGGCCGCGGACATCTCGCCCAGCATCCGCATCACCAGCACCACGAGCGTGCCGACGAGGGCGTAGGAGAGCAGGATGCCCGGTCCGGCGGTGGCGATACCGGAACTGGACCCCACGAAGAGGCCCGCTCCGATGACACCGCCGATGGCGATCATGGTCAGATGACGGTTCTTGAGTCCGGCCTGGAGGCCCGAACCGGGTTCTCCGGGGCCTCCGGGGCCGTCGGCGGCCTTCGTGGGGGTCGGCTGCGAGGTCATGAGGGGGGATTCCTTTGCGCCGGTGAGCGGATTTCCCGTACTTCCGTCGGGGGGTGAACCGAACGGACTTCACGTACTTCCCGTACGAGCGGTGTACGGGACCCGTACGAGCGGTGTACGAGCCGGTCCAGTGAATCGGAGGCAAAGGGATTCGTGAACCTTTGATTCCGGATCGTTACTTGAGGTTTTCTTGAGGTTTTGTAGTTCTCCTCACAGTTTTCCCTGGCGGTACCCGGCGAGGCCGATCCGGGACAGCCGTGTCACACTCGGACCATGCGCGTGTATCTCGGCTCCGACCATGCTGGTTTCGAACTCAAGAACCACCTCGTGGAGTGGCTCAAGGAGGCCGGCCACGAGCCCGTCGACTGCGGGCCCCTCGTCTACGACGCCGAGGACGACTACCCGCCGTTCTGCCTCCGCGCCGCTGAGCGCACGGCGGCCGACCCCGAGGCCCTCGGCGTCGTGATCGGCGGTTCCGGCAACGGCGAGCAGATCGCGGCGAACAAGGTGGCCGGCGTCCGCGCCGTCCTCGCGTGGAGCGAGGAGACGGCCGCGCTGGGCCGCGAGCACAACAACGCCAACGTCATCTCCGTGGGTGCCCGGATGCACTCCGAGAAGGACGCGACCAAGTTCGTCGAGACCTTCCTCACCACCCCGTTCTCCGGCGTGGAACGCCACGTCCGCCGCATCGACATGCTCTCCGCCTACGAGAGCACGGGCGACCTCCCCCCGATCCCGCCCCACCACCCGCAGGCGTAGCCCCTCCCCGCACGCGACCGGGGACGCGGGCCCGCGCCCCCGGCCCGTCCGGCGTTCGAGGACGAGCCCTTCGGGTGATGCCGGGGTCCGGGGGCGGAGCCCTCAGGGAGAGGATGACGGGGAAGGGCGGGGGCGGCGGAAGACGGCCCCCGCCACCGGCAGACGCGCACGACCGAGGAGGACCCCGTGCCCGAGGGGCACACGATCCACCGGCTGGCCCAGGACTACGCGGCGGCCTTCACCGACGGCACCCCCACCCGCGTCACCAGTCCCCAGGGCAAGTTCGCGGACGCGGCCGCCCTCCTCGACGGCACCCCCCTCCAGTCCGCCGACGCCCACGGGAAACACCTCTTCCTCGGCTTCCGCGCCGCCGAGTGGATCCACATCCACCTGGGCCTCTTCGGCAAGGTGACCTTCGGCGCCGCCCCCGCGCCGGCCCCCACGGAAACGGTCCGCCTCCGCCTCGCGAACCCCACCACGTACGTCGACCTGCGGGGCCCGACGACCTGCGCCCTGATCACGGACGACGAGAAGCGGGCGGTACACGCCCGCCTCGGCCCGGACCCCCTGCGCCCCGACGCCGACCCCTCCGAGGCCTACCGCCGGGTCTCCCGCAGCCGCACCACCATCGCCGCGCTCCTCATGGACCAGAAGGTCATCGCGGGCGTGGGCAACGTCTACCGCGCCGAGGTCCTTTTCCGGCACGGCATCGACCCGTACCGCGCGGGCAGGGACGTCACCCCCGCCGAGTGGGACGCCGTCTGGACCGACCTCGTGGCCCTGATGCGCGAGGGCGTGCGCAACAACCGCATCGACACGGTGCGTCCGGAACACGCCCCCGAGGCCATGGGCCGCCCACCCCGTGTGGACGACCACGGCGGCGAGGTCTACGTGTACCGCAGGGCTCCTCTGCCCTGCCACATCTGTGGCGGCGAGATCCGCACCGCCGGTCTCGCCGCCCGCAATCTCTTCTGGTGCCCGAACTGCCAGCGCCGCTGACCCGGGCCCGCGTCCCGGGCACCCGTCCCGGGCCGGAACAGCCCCGGGGCCCCGCGACCCGGGCCGGAACCCCTCCGGTTCGCCCGAACCCGTACGACCGGTCTAGAACCCGTGCGGCAGCCACGGCGCGACTGCCGACGAGAAGGCCACCGACGCCTCCGCCAGCGCTCCCTGGCGCAGTTCCCGCACCCGCCCGGCCGCCGCGAGCGACACCAGGGACACCCCGCCGAGATACGCCGCCCCCAACTCCCGTACGGACAGCGCCAGATCGGCGGGCTCCCGGGTCGGCACGCAGGACGCCCCCTTCGCGTCACCGGTGAGCCGCCAACGCCCCTCGTTCCAGGGGCAGAACGCGTCCTCGACCTCGAACACCACGTCCACCGGCGCCTGGTACGTCCGCGCCTCCAGCGCGGCGTCCACGTCGACCAGCCGGACATGCAGGGCGTCCCGCACCCGCACGGCGCAGCGCCGGATGTCGGACACCATGTGCTGCCACGACTCGTCGACCGGACGCCCCCGGGTGCGCAGCGTCGTCGTCAGGTCGAGGTCGAAGAGCAGCCGCCACAGCGCGGCGTCCGCCGCGGGATCCAGCGCCTGCAGCTCGTCGAGGACGACGGTGGCCTTCGCCCCGGTGTGGTCGTGGTCCGGTCTGATCCGGTACCGCGCGTAGCCGACCACCTCGCCGTCCCGCTCCGCGACCACGCACTGCAGGGGCGACGCCCCGTCCCGCTCGCTCTCCGGGTCGAGCAGCGTCAGCCGGTCCCAGCCGGGGCGCCGGGCCAGCATGCCGGGCCGCCCCGGAACCACCCGCGCGTACACCGACTCGCAGGCGTCCAGGACATCGGCCGGCGCGGCGAACCGCAGACCTACGTCATCGGTGCCGGGCGGTACGGACAGCCGTACCCGGGTCGTGTCGATCTCGGCGTGGTGCTGGTACGTCGCGATGCCGTAGCCGAACCGGCCGTAGATCGCCGGTTCCGACGCGGTCAGGACGGCGAGCGGCTCGCCCCAGGAGTGGATGTCGTCCAGCTGCCGGCGCATCATCGACGTCAGCAGCCCGCGCCGCCGGTGCGTCGCCGCGACGCTCACCATGGTGATGCCCGCGGCCGGTACGGAGGCGCCGCCGGGGACCGTGACCCGGAAGGAGAACGCCCCCGCGGTGCCCACGCACCGCTCGCCCTCCCAGATTCCCAGGGAACGGTCGTACTCTGTGAGCTCGCTCCACAGCTCGCGCTCCTCGGACGACTCCGGTACGCCCCCGAACGCGCGAACCAGATTGTCGTACCACGCATCCCACTCGGGCTGCCGCAGCACCCGCAAGTCAGTCGTCATGAGCCATGCCTACCAGGGCGGTGCGGCGCGGGCGAGAGAATTTTCCACCGCCGTGGGGGGCGCGTGCGTGATCTTCCGCAGGGGGCTCGCCGTGCAGTTCACTGTGCAGTTCACTGTGATGTTGAGCGCTCGGACGGGGGACAAGTGGGACCTCCCGTGCCAAGCACCTGGTCCGATGGATAGGGTCCCGAGCTAATGGCAGCAGGACGAGGGCGGCGCGCGGCGGCCGAGACGTTCACGGCCCGGTTGAGGAAGCAGTGGCACCGGGCCCGCACCGCGCTGCGCAGATCCGCCGTGGACTACTTCCGCGGGGACGGTTCCGACTGGATCGCGCTGGCCGGTCTGCTGCTCACGATCCCGCTGATCGCGGCGACCACACTGGTCAACTCGGTCTGGTGCTCACCCGCCGCGCTGGTCCTCCCGATCGTCGCCGGCGGCCTCCTGCTGCGCCCCGCGAGCCTGCTGGGTCTCTACGCGGCCGCCGCCACCGCGCTGATAGTGGAGTCCGTGAAGCTCGGCCCGTACACGGAGGGCCCGTCGCGGGTGACCCCCGGTGTGGTCCTCGTCGTCGCGGCCTGCGGATTCTTCGGTCTGCTGATCGCCCAGTTCCGCAGCCGGGTGGGGGTGCCGTGGCGCCGCGGCGGCACCATGCTCTTCGACCTGCGCGAGCGCATCCGGGTCCAGAGCAAGCTGCCGAAGCTGCCGCTGGGCTGGCATCGCGAGATGGCGCTGCGTCCGGCCGGCGGCCAGTCCTTCTCGGGCGACTTCGTGGTCGCGGCCCGTACGAACGGCGGCCGGACCCTGGAAGTCGTCCTCACCGACGTGTCCGGCAAGGGCATGGACGCGGGGTCGCGGGCGCTGCTCCTGTCCGGCGCCTTCGGCGGCCTGCTGGGCTCGCTCCCGCCGCACGCCTTCCTCCCCGCCGCCAACGGCTACCTGCTGCGGCAGGACTGGGACGAGGGCTTCGCCACCTCCATCCACCTGGTCCTCGACCTCGACTCCGGCGACTACGAGCTGTTCTCCGCGGGACACCCGCCGGGGCTGCAGCTCAGCGCGGGCAGCGGGCGCTGGGAGGAGAAGGCGGCCGAAGGACCGCTGCTCGGTGTCTACGACGGTGCCCAGTTCGACTCCGTGAAGGGTTCGCTGCGGCCCGGTGACGTCCTCATGCTCTTCACGGACGGGCTGGTGGAGACTTCCGACCGCGACATCGTCGAGGGCATCGACCGCCTCACCGGCGAGGCCGACCGCTATGTCGCCGGGGGCTTCCACGGCGCCGCCTGGCATCTCATCGAGGCCGTCGCGAAGGACGTCAACGACGACCGGGCGCTGCTGCTGATCTGCCGCGAGGCCCCCGCCCCGGCCCGTCCCGCCGACCTCCCGTCCCGCTGACCCACTGTCCCGCGACGCGCCCCGGCGGCGTTGTCCGGACGCCCGGTGCGACGGACGGCGGGACCGGTGCGACGGCGGACCCGGTACCGGCCCGTGCGGCCCCGCGGCGGGAGACACTGGAGGCGTGACGCAGACTCTCCTGACCCTGGCCGAGATAGAGGCCCTCGCCCGCGCGGCGCACTCCGCCCAGACCGACAAGGCGGGGCGGCCGTACGCCGAGCACCTGCAGGCCGTCGCGGACGGGGTGCGCGAGCGCGGTGGCGACGAGGCGCAACTGGCGGCGGCCTGGCTGCACGACGCCGTCGAGGACGACGTGCTCTCCGAGGACTGGCTGCGCGAGGCCGCGCTGCCCGCTCGCACACGGGACATCGTGCTGGCCCTCACCAAACACGAAGGAGAGCCCCCGGAGTCGTACGCGAAGCGCATCCGCACGACTCCCGGCGCCCTCCTGGTGAAGGCCTCGGACCTGGCGCACAACGGCGACCCGGCCCGCCTCGCGGTCCTCGACGAGCACACCCGCGCACGGCTCACGAAGAAGTACGCCGCCATGCGGGCCCTGCTCGGCCTGCCCCCGGACTGAGCCGGGCCCGCGGCCCGCCCGGACACGGCCTAGGCCTTGGCCTTGGCGCGTTCGCGGGCCAGTTCGGTGGCGTCCCGCTTGAAGGCCCAGTCCATGCTGGGCTCCATCGCGAAGCGGAAGACCCGGCGGACGGGTGCCGTGCACAGCAGGGTCACGGCCGTGGCGGCGACGAGCGTCACGGAGACCTCGCCGAGCGGGGTGTTCAGCCACGCGTGGTCGAACCAGCCCCAGTAGGTGCCGGCCTTGACCAGGAACCCGTGCAGCAGATAGCCGTACAGCGTGCCCGCGCCGAGTGCCGTGAACCACATCCGGCGGCGCGGCACCCACGAGAAGAAGCACGCGGTGAGCAGCAGCGAGCAGCCGAACAGCGCGAACACCATCACCGGGCCCACCCACCACGGGACGCCGAGTTCCTGCGCGCTGTCGCGGTGGTAGAACCACGCGGTGTTCATCCGCGGCACGGCCCACCAGCCCACTGCCAGCGCGGCGGCGAACACCGGCACCGACAGGATCCGGACCTCACGCCGGCGCACCAGTTGGAAGTGCTCGGGCTTCATGATCAGGCCCAGCACGAAGAACGGGAGGAACTGGAGCACGCGCTGCAGGTCGAGGTCGTCACCGATGTCCGGTGAGACGGACGCGAGCATGGCGACGACGAGCGCGACCGGGAGCGGCCAACGCACCATCTTCCACAGCGGGGTGGTCAGCCGCCAGATGAACAGCGCGCACAGGAACCAGGTGAGGTACCAGGGGTCCATCAGGCTGATCGGCAGCGAGGTGTCGCCGTCGGCCCAGCGCTTGAAGAGGACGTACGACACCTCGAAGACGACGTAGGGGACGGCGACGCCGGTCACCAGCCGCTTCAGACGGTCGGGGCGCATGTCGAAACTGCGGCTGAAATAGCCGGAGATGATGATGAACGCCGGCATGTGGAAGGAGTAGACGACCGTGTACGCCGCCTCGAGGACGCGGCTCTGGCCCTTCAGGGGCTCCCAGGCGTGGCCCATGGCCACGAGCACGATCGCCAGGTACTTGGCGTTGTCGAAGAACGCGTCGCGCTGCGCCGCGGGCTTCGCGGCCGGGGCGGCGGACCCGGCCGTTCCCGTCGTGGCGTGCGGCGCGGACCGGTGCTGTGGTGAGCGCGGACCCGGCACCCCCTGGGACGGCTGCTGTGCCGGGGGGAGGGGCGCTCGCTGCCGGCTGTCGGGTCGGAGTGAGTTCGTCACAGACCCTCCCACCAGGCTCGGAGGGAGAGGGTCCGGAACGTTGCTGCGCTTGCGGGGGGCGAGGCGGCGTGGAACATCTGAGGCACCCTAGCGTCGTGTGTGTGTCTTCGTAAAACCTTCGACGTCATTCCTGTATATGCGCTGCGTGTACCCCGCATTTGAAGATGTGTGCCTGTCGGTTCGCAACCCGGTCCGCATACCGATTCGCCTGCCGTATGGGGTTGTTGTGTGGAGGGTCTGTCCTCATTCTTCATGACTAAACAGTGCATAACGTTCGCGGGCGACTCTGGTGGAATGTCCGGTTCATTAGTCTTTAGTGGCCTGTTGGCGGTCGCCGGGCAAGGCCCTCACTGTGACCGCGGCGACAATTAGAATTCCCTGAGAGTGAGATGTGTGGACATGGAAACGATCTTGCTGAATTTCCTGGCCGACGCGCACTCGAATTGCTCTGCGGGCCAACGCGGTTCACCTGTTCGCGGACGCGGCCGCCGGTTGGGCTCCAGGGCTCCGCGACCGACGATGTGTCACCCGCGGCATACGGGAGCCGCGTTGGTGGCACGATGGTTCTGGCGGGGGTGCGAGGGGTTGCATCCCCGGGCCGGGAGAGCGAACCGACCGTAGGGTGTGATCAGTTGTGGCCATCTCGCTGTCAGTGGTACTGCTGTTGGCGATCATCCTCGTGGTGCTGATACGGGGAGGATCGATCAAGGCGGGGCCCGCGATCGTCGCGGTGCTCTTCGGCTTCTTCCTCGCGTCGACCGGCATGGCTCCGTCGATCCAACGGTTCCTCGACTCGATAGCGCAGACCATCAACTCGATCAGCTTCTGACCGGCGGTCGCTGTCCGGCGGATCTCGCCGACCGCGCTCGACGGACCGTCCTGGACCCGACCGTCCTCGACCGGCGGTCCCGGGCGGTGGTCCCCGGCCCGGGAGTGAGGTCCGGCCCCGGGTCCGGTCGCGGCACGGCCCGCGCACGACGTGCCGGCCCCTCGTCGGCCGAACCGTCGCCCGGCCCTGCCCGCCGCTCCCCGGCCGCGGCGCGCCGCTGCTTCCGCGGGCCCCGTGCCCCGTCGCACGCGCACCCTTCCCCGCGCGAACCGTGCGGCTCTCCCCGCGTCGGCCGGCCGGCGCCGCACGCGTCGCACGTGTCGCTTCCTCCGCCGCGCCGTACGCGCCGCCCGCGCGACGTTCACTCCCTGTGTGCCGTGCGCGCGCCCCTATGTATGTCTTCGCATCCCCTCGCGTTCCTCCGGGATCCCGGTCGGGGCGCCGGAAACGCGTCAGGGCCAGGTGGAGGAGTGATCCTCCGACCTGGCCCTGAGCCGTAAGAGCGGGCGACGGGAATCGAACCCGCGTAGCTAGTTTGGAAGACTAGGGCTCTACCATTGAGCTACGCCCGCACACATCGCACCGCAGGTCAGTGACCGCGGCGCTGAACGCATCCTAGCGGGTCGCACCCCCGCGGCGCACACTCCGTTCCGGCGCCTCGCGGGCGCCCGTGAAATGCGGCGGCCGCACTGCCTGCGGGCATGTACCCTACGTGTCGCACCGACGGGGTGTGGCGCAGCTTGGTAGCGCGTCCGCTTTGGGAGCGGAAGGCCGTGGGTTCAAATCCCGCCACCCCGACCACCAGCGGCATCCGGCGGCCCGAAGCCCGATGGCCGGGATCGCAAGATCGCCTTTTGGGGCGTGTACCGCCTGCGGTTACTATGCAGGTTGCGCGCCCGTGTGTCTGCACTGTCACGTCTCTCAAGGGCCCGTGAATCCACCGAGGCTCCGCCCGACCGACCGGGCGGACGCACGCGGCGGAACCCCGCAGCAGTACCCCCAAGAAGTCAGCCACAAGGAGACCGAACCGTGAAGAGCGCCGTGGAGAACCTGAACCCGACCCGGGTTCGGCTCACTGTCGAGGTGCCCTTCGAGGAGCTCAAGGACAGCCTCGACGCGGCGTACAAGAAGATCAACCAGCAGGTCACGGTGAAGGGCTTCCGGAAGGGCAAGATCCCGGCGCGCGTCATCGACCAGCGGTTCGGTCGCGGCGCCGTGCTCGAAGAGGCCGTCAACGACGCGCTCCCGAAGTTCTACACCGAAGCGGTCAACGAGGCTGAGCTGAACGTCCTCGGCCAGCCCGAGGTCGACATCACCGAGCTGAAGGACGGCGAGACGCTGAACTTCACCGCCGAGGTCGACGTCCGCCCGGCCATCGAGATCCCGGACTACTCCGGCATCGAGGTCGAGGTCGACGCCATCGCGGTGAGCGACGAGGACATCGAGAAGGCCGTCGAGGAGCTCCGTGAGCGCTTCGCGTCCACCTCGCCGGTCGAGCGCGCCGCCGCGGACGGCGACGTCGTGACGATCGACCTGGAGGCCAAGGTCGACGGAGAGGTGCTGGAGGACGGCGTCGCCTCCGACGTCTCCTACACCATCGGCTCCGGCGAGCTGCTGGACGGCATCGACGAGGCCGTCAAGGGCCTGGAGGCCGGTGGCGAGACCACCTTCACCTCCGAGCTCAAGGGCGGCTCCGCGGCCGGCAAGGAGGCCGAGGTCACCGTCAAGGTCACCCAGGTCGCCGCGCGCGAACTCCCCGAGCTGGACGACGACTTCGCGCAGCTCGCCTCGGAGTTCGACACCCTTGAGGAGCTCCGTGCGGACAGCCGCAAGCGCCTCGAGAACATGAAGGAGTACGACCAGGCCACGCAGGCCCAGGAGCGCGTCCTGGAGAAGCTGCTCGAGCTGGTCGAGGTGCCCGTCCCCGAGAAGCTGCTCGAGGACGAGATCAACACCCGCAAGCACAACCTGGAGCACCACCAGCTCGGCCAGATGGGCCTCGACCTCGCGAAGTACCTGGAGATCCAGGGCAAGACCGAGGAGGAGTGGGACGCCGAGACCAAGGAAGCCGCGGTCAAGGGCATCAAGACGCAGTTCGTCCTCGACGAGCTCGTCAACAAGGAGAAGCTCAACGTCAACCAGGAGGAGCTCACCGAGCACCTCATGCGGCGCGCGGCCTCCTCCGGCATGTCCCCCGACCAGTTCGCCCAGGCGGTCGTCGAGGGCGGCCAGGTCCCGATGCTGGTCGGCGAGGTCGCCCGCGGCAAGGCGCTCGCGGTCGTCGTCGAGGCCGCCACGGTCAAGGACACGAACGGCGAGATCGTCGACCTGGACGACGAGGACGAGACGGAGGGCTCCACGGAGACCGCCGAGGCCGTCGAGGCCGAGGCCACCGAGGACAAGCCCGAGGCCTGATCGCCTCCGCGGACCGAGGCCCGACCGCCTCACCGGTACGCCGTGACGGGCCCCCGGGGACTTCCGAGTCCCCGGGGGCCCGTCCGTCTTCCGCCACCCCGCCCGGCCCGGTGCCCGTCCCCGCCTCCCGTGTCCCCGCCTTCCCGTCCCTTCGCGCCCACCCCGGGCGCCCGCCGCCGGCCCGCCGGGGGCGCGCGGAACCCGGCCGGGCGCCCCGCGACCGGACGCACCGGACGGCGCACGGCCGCCGCGGACACCACCACGGCCCGCGGCGGCCGGCGCTCCGGTCCCCGGGCCTCCCAGGGGCCCGCGCGACCCCGCTCAGAGCGGCGCGGCGCATGCGCTCACAGCGAACAGTTCCTTCTGCGGGATTCCCCGGAGGGACCAGCGCGTTAGGGTCCATGAATACGAGGGCAGGGGAGTCCCCGAAGCCGCCCGGAGCGGTGTTGCACCGGGGTCCCACGCCCCCAGCAGAAGACGTGAGACGGCCCGGCGCCGTCGTAAGACGAGCAGGTGGATACGTGACGAATCTGATGCCCACAGCTGCCGGCGACCCCATCGGTGGTGGCCTCGGCGACCAGGTCTACAACCGACTGCTCGGCGAGCGGATCATCTTCCTCGGCCAGGCGGTCGACGATGACATCGCCAACAAGATCACGGCGCAGCTGCTGCTCCTTGCCTCCGACCCGGACAAGGACATCTACCTCTACATCAACAGCCCCGGCGGTTCGATCACCGCGGGCATGGCGATCTACGACACCATGCAGTACATCAAGAACGACGTGGTGACGATCGCCATGGGCATGGCCGCCTCGATGGGCCAGTTCCTGCTCAGCGCCGGCACCCCCGGCAAGCGCTTCGCGCTGCCGAACGCCGAGATCCTGATCCACCAGCCGTCGGCCGGCCTCGCCGGCTCGGCCTCGGACATCAAGATCCACGCCGAGCGGCTGCTGCACACGAAGAAGCGCATGGCGGAGCTGACCTCCTTCCACACCGGCCAGACCGTGGAGCAGATCACCCGCGACTCGGACCGCGACCGCTGGTTCGACCCGATCGAGGCCAAGGAGTACGGCCTCATCGACGACATCATGCCCACCGCTGCCGGTATGCCGGGCGGCGGCGGCACCGGGGCCGCGTAAAGCCCCTCAGCGCCCCCAGGGCGGCTGTGGGGCCCCACCCGCCGCCATCCGCTCTCGGGGCGGCGCAGGAGCCCCCAGCGCCCCCGGGCGACCGCCTCAGCCCTTTCCAGGCTCTTCAGGAGACACAGTGAACGACTTCCCCGGCAGCGGCCCCTACGCCCGCACGCAGGCCGAGTACACCGGTCCTCGTGCGGAGTCCCGCTACGTCATCCCGCGCTTCGTCGAGCGCACCTCGCAGGGCGTGCGTGAGTACGACCCGTACGCGAAGCTGTTCGAGGAGCGCGTGATCTTCCTCGGCGTGCAGATCGACGACGCCTCCGCCAACGACGTCATGGCGCAGCTGCTGTGCCTGGAGTCGATGGACCCCGACCGTGACATCTCGGTCTACATCAACAGCCCCGGTGGCTCCTTCACGGCGCTCACCGCGATCTACGACACGATGCAGTTCGTGAAGCCCGACATCCAGACGGTCTGCATGGGCCAGGCCGCCTCGGCCGCCGCGATCCTGCTGGCCGCCGGCACGCCGGGCAAGCGCATGGCGCTCCCGAACGCCCGTGTGCTGATCCACCAGCCCTACAGCGAGACCGGCCGCGGCCAGGTCTCGGACCTCGAGATCGCCGCCAACGAGATCCTCCGGATGCGCTCGCAGCTCGAGGACATGCTGGCCAAGCACTCGACCACGCCGATCGAGAAGATCCGCGAGGACATCGAGCGCGACAAGATCCTCACCGCTGAGGACGCGCTGGCGTACGGGCTGATCGACCAGATCATCTCCACCCGCAAGATGAACAATTCCGCGGTCGTCTGACGTACCGCTGTATCGTCTGCCGCTCCTTGGCGCGGTTCACGACAAAGTGAACCACGCCAAGGGGGGCCCGAACGGGGGGCTCGGCAAGGTACCGTCGTTCATAAGGCAGCACCAGGAGCCGCTGGACCTAGGCGTCTCCCAGGCGAAGGGGAAGCACACCGTGGCACGCATCGGTGACGGCGGCGATCTGCTCAAGTGCTCGTTCTGTGGCAAGAGCCAGAAGCAGGTCAAGAAGCTCATCGCAGGCCCCGGTGTGTACATCTGCGACGAGTGCATCGATCTCTGCAACGAGATCATCGAGGAAGAACTCGCGGAGACGAGCGAGGTGCGCTGGGAGGAACTCCCCAAGCCCCGCGAGATCTACGAGTTCCTGGAGGGGTACGTCGTCGGCCAGGAGGCCGCCAAGAAGGCCCTCTCGGTCGCGGTGTACAACCACTACAAGCGGGTCCAGGCGGGTGAGAACGGCGGCGGCCAGAACCGGGACGACGCCATCGAGTTGGCGAAGTCCAACATCCTCCTGCTGGGTCCCACGGGCTCCGGCAAGACCCTGCTCGCGCAGACGCTCGCCCGTATGCTCAACGTCCCGTTCGCCATCGCCGACGCGACGGCGCTGACGGAGGCGGGCTACGTGGGCGAGGACGTCGAGAACATCCTGCTGAAGCTCATCCAGGCAGCGGACTACGACGTCAAGAAGGCCGAGACGGGCATCATCTACATCGACGAGATCGACAAGGTGGCCCGCAAGAGCGAGAACCCGTCGATCACGCGCGACGTGAGCGGCGAGGGTGTCCAGCAGGCACTGCTGAAGATCCTCGAGGGCACGACGGCCTCGGTCCCGCCCCAGGGCGGCCGCAAGCACCCGCACCAGGAGTTCATCCAGATCGACACGACGAACGTCCTGTTCATCGTGGGCGGCGCCTTCGCGGGCCTGGAGAAGCTCATCGAGTCCCGCGCGGGTGCGAAGGGCATCGGCTTCGGCGCGACGATCCGCTCGAAGCGCGAGCTGGAGGAGAAGGACCAGTTCGAGGACGTCATGCCCGAGGACCTGGTCAAGTTCGGCATGATCCCCGAATTCATCGGCCGCCTCCCGGTCATCACGTCGGTCCACAACCTCGACCGCGCGGCGCTCCTCCAGATCCTCGTCGAACCGCGCAACGCGCTCGTCAAGCAGTACCAGCGTCTCTTCGAACTCGACGGTGTGGAGCTGGACTTCGAGCGCGAGGCGCTCGAGGCCATCGCCGACCAGGCCATCCTCCGCCAGACCGGCGCGCGCGGCCTGCGCGCCATCATGGAGGAGGTCCTCCAGGCGGTGATGTACGAGGTCCCCTCGCGCAAGGACGTGGCGAGGGTCGTCATCACGGCCGACGTGGTCCTGTCGAACGTCAACCCCACCCTCATCCCGCGGGACGCCCGCGGCCGGGGCTCCGGGGAGCAGAAGACGGCGTAACCCGTGGATGGACACACCAGGCACATGACGAAGGGCCCCGGTCGGACGACCGGGGCCCTTCGTGGTCCGCGCGAACGGTCAGAGCTTGACGCGGACGTCGTCGCGGAGCTTGCTGGCCGTCTCGGCCGCGACGTCCATCGAACCGCTCTTGCCCTTGAGGACGCTAGCCATGTCGTAAGAGACCACGTAGGCGACCGTGCTGTGGTCACCCCAGATGCAGATCGGCATCCGGGTCGTCTTCGAGTTGGCCTCGGTCTCCACGAACTGGCACTTCATGACACCGTTCTTGAAGCCCGCGGGTGTCATCTTCTGCGGGCTGCCGACGAGTTTGCCGTCGGAGGCGGAGCCCTTCTTGGACTCCTTCTCGGTGTTGGCGAACATGGCGTCGATGACCTTCTCCGGGTCGTCGATGCTGCCGTAGACGCCGCTGAACGTCACGAGCTTGCCGTTGAGGGGGCTGCCGTTCTGGTAGGTCGCGCTGATGTCCTTGGGGTTCTCGACACCCCAGCTCTCGGCGTCCTTGATGTCGGACTTGGACATCGTGCCGGACTTGGCGTCGCCGCTCTTCTTGTACGTGCCGTCGATCACCACCGCCGGCGCGGTCAGCTTGTGCGCGCCGTCGTCGGCGACCGAACTGCCGCCCCCTCCGCCGCCGAGGAGCAGGGCCGCGCCCACGGCGATCGCGGCGACGACGGCCACCGCGCCGATGATGAGCCCGGTCCTCTTCTTGCCGCCGCCGGGGACGGGCGGCATCGGGGCGCCGTAGGGCTGGCCGTGAGGAGGCTGCTGGCCGTAAGGCGGCTGGCCGTAAGGCGGCTGGCCGTAGGGCTGCTGGCCGTACGGGGGCGTCTGGGGCGGGACGCCCTGGGGTGCCTGGGGAGCCTGCTGGGGGTAGCCGTAGCCGGGCTGCGGGGGAGTCCCCGGAGCCTGCGCCGGGTAACCGTAGCCGGGCTGGGGTGCCTGCGGCGGCTGGCCGTACGGGCCAGGCTGCCCCGGCTGACCACCGTACGGTCCGGGCTGCTGGGGCGGCCCGCCGTACGGGCCCGGCTGGTTGTGGCTCATTCTGGGTTCCCCTCCAGATGCTTATGTGTTCCTGACATCCTGGCGCACGGCCGGAGGGGCCAGGTCTCCGGGGACCGCACCGTTACGAAGTAATCCCGTTTCGGGACACGGGCGTGACGCCCCTAAACTGGCCCCGTGACCGAGAACTCTCAGCAGCCGCAAGCAGCGCCCACTTCCGATCTGCCGACCCAGTACGCGCCGGCCGAGGTAGAGGGGAAGCTGTACGAGCGCTGGGTAGAACGGGGTTACTTCGCGGCCGACGCGAAGAGCGACAAGCCCGCGTACACCATCGTCATCCCGCCGCCGAACGTCACCGGCTCGCTGCACCTGGGCCACGCCTTCCAGCACACGCTGATGGACGCGCTGACCCGCCGCAGGCGCATGCAGGGCTACGAGGCGCTCTGGCTCCCCGGCATGGACCACGCCGGCATCGCCACCCAGAACAAGGTCGAGCAGCAGCTCGCCGAGGAGGGTAAGTCGCGGCAGGACCTGGGCCGCGAGGAGTTCGTCGAGCGCGTCTGGCAGTGGAAGGAGGAGTACGGCGGCAAGATCCTCGGCCAGATGCGGCGCCTCGGTGACGGCGTCGACTGGGACCGCGAGCGCTTCACCATGGACGAGGGCCTGTCCAAGGCCGTCCAGACCATCTTCAAGAAGCTCTACGACGACGAGCTGATCTACCGCGCCGAGCGCATCATCAACTGGTGCCCCCGCTGTCTGACCGCGATCTCGGACATCGAGGTCGAGTACCAGGAGGACGACGGCGAGCTGGTCTCCATCCGGTACGGGGAGGGTGACGAGACCCTGGTGGTCGCCACCACCCGCGCCGAGACGATGCTCGGCGACACGGCGGTCGCCGTCCACCCGGACGACGAGCGGTACCGGCACCTGGTCGGCAAGCGCATCAAGCTCCCGCTGACGGACCGTACGGTCCCGGTCGTCGCCGACACCCACGTCGACCCCGAGTTCGGCACGGGTGCCGTGAAGGTCACCCCCGCCCACGACCCGAACGACTTCGCCATCGGCCAGCGCCACGGCCTGGAGTCGATCACGGTCATGGACGAGCGGGCCGTCATCACCGTCCACGGCCCCTTCCAGGGCCTCGACCGCTTCGAGGCGCGCAGCGCGATCGTCGCCGCACTGCGTTCGCAGGGCCGGATCGTCGCCGAGAAGCGCCCCTACGTCCACTCCGTGGGCCACTGCTCGCGGTGCCGGACCACCGTCGAACCGCGCCTGTCCATGCAGTGGTGGGTCAAGGTCGCCCCGCTCGCCCAGGCGGCCGGTGACGCCGTCCGCGACGGCCGGGTCGCCATCCACCCCGCCGACATGTCGAAGCGGTACTTCGACTGGGTCGACAACATGCACGACTGGTGCATCTCCCGGCAGCTGTGGTGGGGCCACCGGATTCCCGTCTGGTACGGCCCGGAGGGCGAGGTCGTGTGCGTCGGCCCCGACGAGGAGCCGCCGGGCACGGAAGCCGAGGGCTGGAAGCAGGACACGGACGTCCTGGACACCTGGTTCTCGTCCGGCCTGTGGCCGTTCTCCACGCTGGGCTGGCCGGAGCGGACCCCGGACCTGGAGAAGTTCTACTCGACGGACGTCCTGCTCACCGGCCACGACATCATCTTCTTCTGGGTCGCCCGGATGATGATGTTCGGTCTGTACGCGATGGACGGCGAGGTGCCCTTCAGGACCATCGCCCTCACGGGGCTGGTCCGTGACGAGCGCGGCAAGAAGATGTCGAAGTCGTTCGGCAACGTCGTGGACCCGCTCGACTGGATGGACAAGTACGGCTCGGACGCCGTCCGCTTCACGCTCGCGCGCGGTGCCAACCCCGGTACGGACGTGCCGATCGGCGAGGACTGGGTCCAGGCGTCCCGGAACTTCGCCAACAAGATCTGGAACGCCACCCGCTTCGCGCTGATGAACGGCGCGACGGTCGAGGGACCGCTGCCGGAGCCGGAGGAGCTGTCGGCGACCGACCGGTGGATCCTGTCGCGGCTGAACAAGACCGTGGCCGAAGTCGACGCGTTCTACGAGGACTTCCAGTTCGCGAAGCTCTCCGACGCGCTGTACCACTTCGCGTGGGACGAGGTCTTCGACTGGTACGTCGAGCTGTCCAAGACGACGTTCATGGCGGGCGGCGAGCCGGCGCGGATCTCCGGCCGGGTGCTCGGCGAGGTCCTCGACGTGACCCTCCGCCTCCTGCACCCGGTCGTCCCGTTCGTGACGGAGACCCTCTGGACGACGCTGACCGGGGGCGAGTCGGTGGTCGTCGCCGACTGGCCGAAGGACAGCGGCTTCCGTGACGCCGCCGCCGAGCGGGAGATCGAGACGCTCCAGCAGGTCATCACGGAGGTCCGCCGCTTCCGCGCCGACCAGGGCCTCCAGCCGGGCCAGCGGGTTCCCGCCCGGCTGACCCTCGACGGGACCGCGCTGGCCCCGCACGAGGCGGCCATCCGGCAGTTGCTGCGGCTGCAGCCGGAGGGGGAGTCCTTCGCGGCCACGGCGACCCTGCCCGTCGCCGGTGCCACGGTGGCGCTCGACCTGTCGGGCACGATCGACGTGGCGGCCGAGCGCAAGCGGCTTGCCAAGGACCTCGCCGTCGCCGAGAAGGAGAAGGCCCAGGCCGAGGCCAAGCTCGGCAACGAGGCGTTCCTCGCGAAGGCGCCGGACCCGGTCGTGGAGAAGATCCGGACGCGGCTCGCCAAGGCGGACGAGGACATCGCCCGCATCCGGACGCAGCTGGAGCGGCTGCCGCAGGCGTAGGCCACGGGGCCCTCCGGGATCTTTGAGGTCTGAGGTTCCGGGGGGCTCGGTCGTCCCTCGGGTGCGGGTGGGCGGGGGCCGGTCGCGTGGTTCCCCGCGCCCCTTGAGCGGGGCTTCGCCCCCGGGTTTCAGCCCGTCCGGCGTTTGAGGACGAGGCCGTTCAGGCCGAAGCGGGGGTCCAGGAGGCACAGCGCCCCCTGCCGGTCCCCGTGGGCGAGCGGTGCCCAGGACACGGGGCCGGCGGGGGCGGGAACCCCCGGAGGGGCACGGCTCCGTAGACTGGAGGCGTGAGTGAGCTCCCCCCGTACGACGACAGCAGCGAGTCAGACGAACCGGAACCGCGTGATCCGAACGGTCTCTTCGACGAGATCGTCGCGGCCGAGACGGACCGCGACCCCGATCTCGCGGTGATCGAGGCCGGCAGCCGCACCCTGCGCGCCCAGGGCAGCGCCGCGCAGCGGGCCGACGTGCCCGGCCGCCCGGCCGACCCCGAGGTCGACAGGGCGCTGCGCGAGGTGGAGGCCGATCTCGCCACCCGCTGGGGCGAGACCAAGCTGGAGCCGTCCGTCAGCCGCATCGCCGCGCTGATGGACGTGCTGGGCGAGCCGCAGCGCGCGTACCCCTCGATCCACATCACCGGAACGAACGGCAAGACGTCCACCGCACGCATGATCGAGGCCCTGCTCGGCGCCTTCGACCTGCGCACCGGCCGGTACACCAGCCCGCACGTCCAGTCGGTGACCGAGCGGATCAGCCTCGACGGGACCCCGATCTCCGCCGAGCGGTTCATCGAGACCTACGAGGACATCAAGCCGTACGTCGAGATGGTCGACGCCCAGCAGGAGTACCGCCTCTCCTTCTTCGAGGTGCTCACGGGCATGGCGTACGCGGCCTTCGCGGACGCCCCCGTGGACGTGGCCGTCGTCGAGGTCGGGATGGGCGGCAGCTGGGACGCCACCAACGTGATCGACGGTGCCGTGGCGGTCGTCACCCCCATCGACCTCGACCACACCGACCGCCTGGGCACGACACCCGGCGAGATCGCCACCGAGAAGGCCGGCATCGTCAAGCAGGACGCGACGGTGATCCTGGCGCAGCAGCCGGTGGACGCGGCCCAGGTGCTGCTGAAGAAGGCCGTCGAGGTCGACGCCACCGTGGCCCGCGAGGGCCTGGAGTTCGGAGTCGTGTCCCGGCAGGTCGCCGTCGGCGGCCAGCTGGTCACGCTGCGCGGGCTCGGCGGTGAGTACGAGGAGATCTTCCTGCCGCTGCACGGCGCGTACCAGGCGCACAACGCCGCCGTGGCGCTCGCCGCGGTCGAGGCGTTCTTCGGCGTCGGTGCCGCGCACGCGCAGAGCCTGGACCTCGACACCGTCCGCAAGGCCTTCGCCTCGGTGACCTCACCGGGCCGCCTGGAGATCGTGCGCCGCTCGCCGACCGTCGTCCTGGACGCCGCGCACAACCCGGCCGGCGCCCGCGCCACCGCCGAGGCGGTCAGCGAGGTCTTCGACTTCAGCCGGCTGATCGGCGTGGTCGGCGCCAGCGCCGACAAGAACGTACGGGAGCTGCTGGCGGCCTTCGAGCCGATCTTCGCCGAGGTCGTGGTCACCCGGAACTCCAGTCACCGCGCGATGGACGTGGACGAGCTGGCCGGGATCGCCGTCGAGATCTTCGGCGAGGACCGGGTGCAGGTCGAGCCGCGCCTCGACGACGCGATCGAGGCCGCGATCACCCTGGCCGAGGAGGAGGGCGAGTACTCCGGCGGCGGCGTCCTCGTCACCGGTTCCGTCATCACCGTCGGCGAGGCCCGACTGCTGCTGGGAAGGCGCTGACCGCCGTGCGTACGCTCTGTGCTTCGACCCTGATCGGCGAGTTCTTCGTCGTCGGCTTCGCCGGACTGGTCGCCATGAAGGACCCCGGCCTGTCCACGGCCACCGTCTGGACGGTCAGCGGGATCGTCATGGTGCTGAGCCTCCTGCTCTGTGGCATGATCACCCGGCCCGGAGGCGTGCAGCTCGGGTGGGCCCTGCAGATCGTGCTGATCGCCAGTGGCTTCTTCGTGACCTCGATGTTCTTCCTGGGCGCGGTCTTCGCGGCGCTGTGGTGGGCCTCGGTGCACTACGGCCGGAAGATCGACGAGGCGAAGGCGCGGTTCGCCGCGCAGGCGGAGGCGGAGGCGGAGGGGCACGCCGTGTGACGGACGTGCCCGCGGCCCGCGCGTGAGTCAGGGGGTCCCGCGTATCACCTGACTCTGCGTGACACCCACCCCGACACGCCCTGTAGCCTCGGTCACCCGCACACTCGTGACCTGAAGGAGCACCACCGTGAGCCAGCGCACCCTCGTCCTGCTCAAGCCCGACACCGTCCGTCGCGGCCTGACCGGCGAGATCATCAGCCGCATCGAGCGCAAGGCCGGCTGGCAGATCACCGCGCTGGAGCTGCGCACGCTGGACCAGGACACGCTGGAGCAGCACTACGGCGAGCACAAGGGCAAGCCGTTCTACGAGCCGCTCGTCGCGTTCATGGCGTCCGGCCCGGTCGTGGCGCTGGTCGTCGAGGGCGAGCGGGTCATCGAAGGGGTGCGCGCGCTGGCCGGCCCCACCGACCCCATCGCCGCCGCCCCGGGCTCGATCCGCGGGGACTTCGGTGTGATCGTCCGCGAGAACCTGATCCACGCCTCGGACTCCGAGGAGTCCGCGGAACGCGAGCTGAAGATCTTCTTCCCCGGCCGCGGCTGAGTTCCGCGGACCCCGCGCGCGCTAATTTTCCGCGAATTTTCCGTGGGGCCGTCCCGGCATCCGGATGTCCTCTCCGGGGCGGCGGCGGAATTTCCGGCCGACCTGTGGCATATGCGTGGCGATCGGGGGAACGCGTGCCCCCGATGGCCCGTCTCCACAAGCGGGGCGGCGCCGCACATGCTGACAATGGCGAAGACCCTCGCGCAGTGTCCGTGCAGGCGCGTCTACGATGTAAGCCTTCACGTCACAGCACCCACCTCGCCTACCTAAAAAGCCGTCAAAGCTCCACTTGGGAAGGCCAGACGAATCCTGATGGGGAACTCAATGTCGTTCATCGGCCGTGACATGGCTGTCGACCTCGGGACCGCCAACACGCTGGTGTACGTCAGGGGTCGCGGGATCGTACTCAACGAGCCGTCCGTCGTCGCGATCAACACCAACACCGGTGGCATTCTCGCGGTCGGCGCGGAGGCCAAGAAGATGATCGGGCGGACCCCCGGCAACATCGTTGCCGTGCGTCCGCTGAAGGACGGTGTCATCGCCGACTTCGAGATCACCGAGCGCATGCTCCGCTACTTCATCCTGAAGATCCACAAGCGGCGCTACCTCGCCCGTCCTCGCGTCGTCGTCTGTGTGCCCTCGGGCATCACGGGCGTCGAGCGCCGTGCAGTCATCGAGGCGTCGTCCCAGGCCGGCGCCCGCCAGGTGCACATCATCGAGGAGCCCATGGCCGCGGCCATCGGTTCCGGCCTGCCGGTCCACGAGGCCACGGGCAACATGGTGGTGGACATCGGCGGCGGCACCACGGAGGTCGCGGTGATCTCGCTCGGCGGCATCGTCACCGCCCAGTCCATCCGCGTCGCGGGCGACGAGCTGGACAACGCGATCATCCAGCACATCAAGAAGGAGTACAGCCTCCTCCTCGGTGAGCGGACCGCGGAACAGATCAAGATCACGATCGGTTCGGCGTACGACCTCGACACTGACGAGCACACCGAAATCCGTGGCCGGGACCTCGTCTCCGGCCTGCCCAAGACCGTCGTCATCTCCGCGGCCGAAGTCCGCAAGGCGATCGAGGAACCGGTCAACGCGATCGTCGACGCGGTCAAGACGACCCTCGACAAGTGCCCGCCGGAGCTGTCGGGCGACGTGATGGACCGAGGAATCGTTCTGACCGGTGGCGGAGCGCTGCTGCGGGGTCTCGACGAGCGGCTGCGCCGCGAGACCGGCATGCCGATCCACATCGCCGAGGACCCGCTGGACAGCGTCGCCCTCGGTTCCGGCAAGTGTGTCGAGGAGTTCGAGGCGCTCCAGCAGGTGCTGGACGCCCAGCCGCGCAGATGAGGTAACTCTTCGGTTCCGCCGTACGAGATGATCTCCTCTCGTACGGCGGATCGTTGATATAGAGGCATAAGCTCACCCAAAGAGCCTCTTGGGGCAGCCTCTTGGGGAGGCCCCACGGTCAGCCGCGCGGGCTGCCCTCTTTGGGTCCGACGAATTCCGACGAGGAAGGCACGGCCGCCGCACGTGAGGGACACACGAGAGAGCCGGCTGCTCCTGGTGCTGCTGATCGCCATCGCGTTCGCTCTGATCACGGTGGACATCCGGGGCGGAGAGGACTCACCGGTCCAGGGTGCCCGCCAGGCCGCCGCGACGGTCTTCGGCCCGATCGAGAACGGGGTGTCCTCCGCTGTCGACCCCGTCGGCAACGCGATCACCGCGGTGCGCGACTCGGACGACCGGCACGACCGTGTCGCCCGGCTCGAACACGACAACGCGGCGCTGAAGGCGAAACTCGGCAGCGACGACCGCAACCGCAGCCGGCTGGGCCAGCTCGACAAGATGCTGCGCATGGCCGGCGACGGACAGTACGGCATCAAGGGCGCCCAGGTCATCGCCATAGGAGCGGCCCAGGGCTTCTCCTGGACCGTGACGATCGACGTCGGCGCGAACGACGGCATCACCCGCGACATGACCGTTCTGAACGGGGACGGGCTGGTCGGGCGCATCACCACCGTCGGCCCCGACACCTCCACCGTCCTGCTCGCCAACGACCCCGACTTCACGGTCGGCACCCGCATGGAGTCCAGCGACGAACTCGGCTTCGCCTCCGGCCAGGGCGACCGCCCGCTGCGGGTCGAACTGCTCAACGGCAAGGCCAAGATCAAGAAGGGCGACCGGCTGGTCACCTTCGGCTCGCAGGCCGACAAGCCCTTCGTGCCCGGCGTGCCCGTCGGCGTGGTCTCCCGCGTCGACCCCTCCGGCGGCGGCCTGACCCGCACGGTCTACGTGACGCCGTACGCCTCCTTCACCAAGCTCGACATCGTCGGCGTCGTCGTCCAGGCACCCCGCAAGGACCCCCGCGACGAGGTCCTGCCCCCCAAGCCCAGACCGACGCCCACGCCGACCGTGACCGTCACGGTCACCCCCTCGGCGAACGCCCCCTTCGACGGCCAGCAGCAAGAGCAGTAGGAGCCGAATCCCATGCGTCTCAACCGGATGCTGCTCTCCACCACCCTGGTGGTCGTCGCCCTGGTGATCCAGGTGAGCGTCCTCGCCCGTCTCCACCTCCCCGGCGCCGTCCCGGACCTGGTCCTCCTGACCGTGCTGGCCCTCGCGATGGTCTACGGCCATGTTGGCGGCGCCCTCATCGGCTTCGGCGCGGGCCTGCTCGCCGACCTCGCGCCCCCCTCCGACCACGCGGCCGGGCGCTACGCCCTCGTGCTGTGCGTCATCGGCTACCTCGCCGGTCTGGTGAAGCCCGAGAACGGCCAGCTCAAGTCCGCGACCGGACCGATGGCCGTGGTCGTCGCCGCCGCGGTCGGCTCCACCCTGCTCTACGCGGGCGTCGGCGCCCTCGTCGGCGACACCGCGGCCCGCCACGTGGGCCTCGGCAGCCTGCTCTTCACCGCCGCGCTGTACGACCTGCTGCTCGCCCCCTTCGTGGTCCCGGGGCTGATGGCACTGGCCCGGCGCGCCGAGAACAATCCGCTCGCCGAGTCCGGCGCGTCCGCCAAGGCCGCCGACGTCTCCTCGGGATGGCTCGCCTCCGGCACCGGCCTGCGCATCGGCAGCCAGCGCGGCATGCGGGTGAAGGCGGCCCGGGCGCGGGTCGCCCGCGCGGGGCGCATCAAGGGGGTCAAGCGACTGTGACCGCAGAGGAGTTCACTCCGGGCGCCGTGGCTCGCACACACAGGTTGACCGGGTATTCGTATGTCTCGTACACACACTGAGAGGGGGAGGCAGCAGCAGTGACCAACATCCCCGAGACCGGCAGGACCCCACGGGTCCAGATCCGACTCGTCGTCATCCAGATTCTCGTGCTCTCCCTCCTCGGCACCCTCGGCGGCCGCCTCTGGTACCTCCAGATCCGCAACGGCCAGGAGTACGCCAAGGAAGCCTCCGGCAACCACGTCCAGCAGGTCGTCCAGCCCGCCGTGCGCGGCTCGATCCTCGACGCCCGCGGTGTGCCCATCGCCGACAACGAGACCCGGCTCGTGGTCTCCGCCTCGCGCACCGACCTGCTGAAGATGAAGGACGACGGCAAGGCGGTCCTGACCAAGCTCGCCGGCGTGCTCGGCGAGAAGCCCGAGGACGTCATCCAGAAGGTCCGGCTGTGCGACGCGAAGACCCCGCAGCCCTGCTGGAACGGTTCGCCCTACCAGCCGATCCCCATCACGGACGAGGCCACCGCCAAGCAGGCGCTGCAGATCCGTGAGCGCTCCGAGGACTTCCCCGGCATCACCGCCGAGCCCGAGGCGGTACGGCGCTACGCGGCTCCGGGCAAGTCCAACGCCGCGCAGGTCCTCGGCTATCTCTCGCCGGTCACGGACGCCGAGATCACCCAGGCCAAGGACACCGACTCGCCGTACCTCCGCTCCGACCAGGTCGGCCGCTCCGGCCTTGAACGCCAGTACGACAAGGAACTGCGCGGCAAGGCCGGCATCACCCGCTACGAGGTCGACAACCTGGGCCGCGTCATCGGCAAGGCCAAGAGCGACAAGGCCGAGTCCGGCGCGAACCTCGTCACCAGCATCGACGCCCGCGTCCAGCGCGTCGCCGAGTACGAGCTGAACGAGGCGATGAAGATCGCCCGTACCCAGTACGACAAGATCACCAGTGAGAACTACAAGGCCGACTCCGGCGCGGTCGTCGTGATGGAGGCCAAGACCGGCCGGATCGTCGCCATGGCGTCCAACCCGACGTACGACCCGAACGCCTGGGTCGGCGGCATCTCCGCCAAGGACTACAAGCAGCTCACCGGCAAGGACTCCGACTACCCGCTGCTCAACAGGGCCATACAGGGTCAGTCGGCGCCCGGTTCGACGTTCAAGGTCGTCTCCACGGCCGCCGCGGTCGAGGCCGGCTACGCCTTCGACGGCCACTACCCCTGCACCAGCTCCTACTCCGTGGGCGGCCAGGTCTTCAAGAACTTCGAGGGCGAGAACTTCGGCCCCATCTCCCTCGGCCGGGCCCTCGAGGTCTCCTGCGACACCGTCTTCTACGGCCTCGCCGACAACGAGTGGAAGAAGGACGGCGGGATCAACCCGAAGAAGACCCCGAAGGACTACTTCTACAAGGCCGCCCACCAGTTCGGCCTCGGCAAGGAGACCGGCGTCGACCTCCCCAACGAGGTCACCGGCCGCGTCCCCGACCGCCAGTGGAAGCAGAGCTACTGGAAGGCCAACAAGTCCGTCTGGTGCAAGACCGGCAAGAAGGACGGCGACTACGTCCAGAAGATCGCGTACGAGAACTGCCTCGAAGGCAACAAGATGCGCGAGGGCGACTCGATCAACTACTCCATCGGCCAGGGCGACACCCTCGTCACCCCGATCCAGGAGGCCATGATCTACGGGGCGCTCGCCAACGGCGGCACCGTCCACACCCCCACCATCGGCAAGGCGATCGTCAGCGCCGACGGCAAGAGCGTCCAGGAGATCAAGCCGAAGGTGCGCGGCAGGCTGCCGATCAGCAAGGCCACGCTCAAGGGCATGGACGCCGCCCTGGAAGGCGTCGTCACCCGCGGTACGGCCGCCTGGAAGTTCGGCGGCTGGCCGCAGGACAAGATCCCGCTGCACGCCAAGACCGGTACCGCCGAGGTCTACGGCAAGCAGACCACGTCCTGGCTCGCCACGTACTCCAAGGACTACACGATCGTCATGACGATCGCCCAGGCCGGCACGGGTTCCGGCGCCTCCGGTGAGGCCGTGCGCAACATCTACAACGCCCTGTACGGCGTCTCGCCCGACGGTGCCATCGACAAGAAGAAGGCCCTGCTCCCCACCCCGCAGAAGAGCCTTCCCAAGATCCAGCCCGACGGTTCGATCGACTCCCCGGAGATCTCCAAGGACCCGGCCAAGGACCAGCAGGCCAACAAGAAGGACCCCTCCGGCACCACCGACCAGAACCAGGACGGGGCCACCACGCCGTCGCCGAACACCAGCAACCGCGACACCCGCAGGCGCTCGCAGCGCCCGCGCAAGCGGCGGAGGACGGGGATCCTGACATGACCGGAGCGAACAACTTCTCCGTCTCCGGGTACGGGCCCGAGCGCGGCGGCATGTCCCGGCTGCTCGCCCGTGACTCGCTGGCCCGCCGCCTGGACTGGCCGATACTGCTCTCGGCCGTCGCCCTGTCGCTGATCGGTTCGGCCCTCGTCTACTCGGCGACCCGCAACCGCACCGAGATCAACCAGGGCGACCCGTACTTCTTCCTCATCCGTCACCTCATGAACACCGGCATCGGCATCGCCCTGATGATCGGCACGGTCTGGCTCGGCCACCGCACCCTGCGCACCGCGGTCCCGATCCTCTACGGCCTCTCGGTCTTCATGATCCTGCTGGTGCTCACCCCGCTCGGCGCGACGATCAACGGCCAGCGCAACTGGCTCGTCGCGGGCGGCTTCTCGCTCCAGCCCGCCGAGTTCACCAAGATCACGATCATCCTGGGCATGGCCATGCTGCTGGCCACCCGGGTGGACGCGGGCGACAAGCAGTACCCCGACCACCGCACGGTGGTGCAGGCACTGGGCCTCGCGGCGGTCCCGATGCTGATCGTGATGCTGATGCCCGACCTCGGCACGATCATGGTCGCGGTCATCATCGTGCTCGGTGTGCTGCTCGCCTCCGGCGCCTCCAACCGGTGGGTGTTCGGCCTGCTCGGCGCGGGCGCGCTGGGCGCGGTGGCGATCTGGCAGCTCAAGATCCTCGACGAGTACCAGATCAACCGCTTCGCCGCCTTCGCCAACCCCGACCTCGACCCGGCGGGCGTCGGCTACAACACCAACCAGGCGCGGATCGCCATCGGCTCCGGCGGCCTCTTCGGCACCGGCCTCGGGCACGGCTCCCAGACGACGGGCCAGTTCGTCCCCGAGCAGCAGACGGACTTCGTCTTCACGGTCGCGGGCGAGGAACTGGGCTTCGTGGGCGCCGGCCTCATCCTGTTCCTGCTGGGCGTCGTCCTGTGGCGGGCCTGCCGTATCGCCCGCGAGACCACCGAGCTGTACGGCACGATCGTCGCCGCCGGCATCATCGCCTGGTTCGCCTTCCAGGCCTTCGAGAACATCGGCATGACGCTCGGCATCATGCCGGTCGCCGGCCTCCCCCTCCCGTTCGTCTCGTACGGAGGTTCGTCGATGTTCGCGGTCTGGGTGGCGGTGGGGCTACTGCAGTCGATCAGGGTCCAACGGCCCATGTCGGCCTAGGCCTCCGGCGGTCGGGCGGGAGCGGTCCGAGGGGCGTGCCGCCCCTCGGCCTCCGCCGGGACCGTCCGCCCCTCGGAACCCTCGGCCCCCAGAACCCTTGGTTCCCGGAACCCTCGGCCCCCCGGAATCCTCGGCTCCCGGAACCTCCGCACCCCCGGACTCCCGAGCCGCCCGGGGTTTTCGGACGAGACCGTTCGGGATGCGCGGGGTACCGCGGACGGCGGACGCCGGGGGAGGGGAGCGGGGAGGCGTGGCGGGGGCGAATTCCGGTCTCCCGCGACAGTCCCGGCAGGTCCGGGCACTGCCATCCCGGCCCCGCTGCCACTAGATTCAGGTCATGGCGGACACCAAGCGAGAAGTCGAACGGAAGTACGAGGGTCCCCTCGCCGGAGGTGACCCGGCCCTGCCGGACCTGACCCGCGTCCCCGGAGTCTCGGGCGTCCTCGACAAGGGCGTGGCGGATCTCGACGCCACCTACTACGACACGGCCGACCAGCGACTCGCCGCCGCCTCCCTCACCCTGCGCCGCCGCACCGGCGGAGACGACGCCGGCTGGCATCTCAAGCTTCCCGTGTCCGAAGGCGTCCGCGACGAGATCCGCGCCCCGCTTTCCGACACCGTCCCGCACTCCCTCTCCGCCCTCGTACGGTCCCGTGTCCGCGAAGCCGAACTCGTCCCCGTCGTACGCCTCCGGTCGGCCCGGGACGTCCGCCATCTGGTCGACGACTCCGGTGCGCTGCTCGCCGAGGTCAGCGTCGACCACGTCCGCGCGGAGCGGCTCAGCGGCGGCACCGGCGTCGCCGAGTGGACGGAGATCGAGGTGGAGCTCGCCGACGACGGCGATCCGGCCTTCCTCGACAAGGTGGAGAAGAAGCTCCGCAAGGCGGGCCTGACCCGCTCCTCCTCGAAGTCCAAACTCGCGAAGGCACTCGCCGACACCGACGCTGATATCGACGCCGACGCGGATTCCGTCACCGGGACCCCCGACACCGCCGACACCGCCGACGCCACGGACGGCGCAGGCGCCGAGCAGCCGGGCAAGCGGAAGGGACGGCCGGAGCGGTCCGAGCGAGGCAGGAGCGGCACGTCGGGCCGGACGGCCCGGACCGCCCGGTCCAGGGCGGCCGGGCAGGTCGAGGAGGCCGAGCGGCCGGGCCGGAAGAAGCCCGCGGACACCGCCCCGCGGACAGCGGGCGACCACGTCCTCGCCTACCTCCGTACCCAGCGCGACGCGATCATCGAACTGGACCCGGCCGTCCGCCGCGACCTGCACGACTCCGTCCACAGCATGCGGGTCGCCACCCGCCGTATGCGCAGCGCCTTCCGCTCGTACGGCAAGGTCCTCGACCGCGCCGTCACCGACCCGATCGGCGAGGAACTGAAGTGGCTCGCCGGAGAGCTCGGCGTCGGCCGGGACCAGGAAGTCCTCGCCGAACGCCTGACCGAGGCGCTCGACGGCCTCCCGGAGGCCCTGCTCACCGGCCCTGTCCGTGACCGGCTGCGCACCTGGTCGCAGGCGCGCGGCGAGGGTTCCCGGCGCCATGTGATCGCCGTACTCGACGGCGGCCGCTATCTCGGCCTGCTGGCGGCGCTGGACGGTGCGGTGGACGACCCGCCCCTGCTGAAGGCCGCGGCCGGCGATCCCGCGAAGGTGATCGCCAAGGCCGTACGGAAGGACTTCGCGAAGGTCTCCGCGCTGGTCGACCAGGCTCTGGGCCTGGCCCCCGGCGCCGACCGCGACCTCGCGATGCACGAGGCCCGCAAGAAGGCCAAGCGCACCCGGTACGCCGCCGAGGCCGCCGTCCCGGCCCTCGGCGGTTCCGCGGCGGGGCTGGTCAAGTCGATGAAGTCGCTGCAGAGCCTGCTCGGCGACCACCAGGACAGCCTGATGGCCCGCGAGGCCCTGCGCGACCTGGCCGCCCAGGCCCACGAGGCGGGTGAGAGCGCGTTCCCGTACGGCGTGCTGTACGGCCGTGAGGAGAGGCGCGCGGCCGAGGTGGAGGCGGCGTTGCCGGGGGTGTGGGAGGCGATCCGGGGCAGCGGAGCGATCTGAGCGTACGGGGGGTGCTCCCGGCCGCGTTACGCTGGATGGTCACCCCTGTCAGTACGTCCCCGCTCACGAAGGTTCGCGAGATGCCTGCCGAAGCCGCTGTGTCGGTGTTTCCACAGCTCGAAGCTCTGCTCCCGCATGTGCAGAAGCCGATCCAGTACGTCGGCGGAGAGCTCAACTCCACGGTCAAGCCCTGGGAGGCCTGCGACGTCCGCTGGGCGCTGATGTACCCCGACGCCTACGAGGTCGGACTGCCCAACCAGGGCGTCATGATCCTCTACGAGGTGCTCAACGAGCGTGAGGGCGTCCTCGCCGAGCGCACCTACAGCGTCTGGCCGGACCTCGAGGAGCTGATGCGCGAGCACCGGGTCCCGCAGTTCACGGTGGACAGCCACCGGCCGGTGAAGGCCTTCGACGTCTTCGGACTGTCCTTCTCCACCGAGCTGGGCTACACGAACATGCTCACGGCCCTGGACCTGGCCGGGATCCCCCTGGAGTCCAAGGACCGCACGCTCGACGACCCGATCGTGCTGGCCGGCGGTCACGCGGCCTTCAACCCCGAGCCCATCGCCGACTTCATCGACGCGGCGATCCTCGGTGACGGCGAGCAGGCCGTGCTCGACATGACCGAGATCATCCGCGCCTGGAAGGCGGAGGGGCGCCCGGGCGGCCGCGAGGAGGTCCTCTTCCGCCTGGCGAAGACGGGGAACGTCTACATCCCGGCGTTCTACGACGTCGAGTACCTCGCCGACGGCCGGATCGCCCGGGTCGTGCCCAACAAGTCGGGCGTCCCGTGGCGCGTGTCCAAGCACACGGTGATGGACCTGGACGAGTGGCCCTACCCGAAGCAGCCCCTCGTCCCCCTGGCCGAGACGGTCCACGAGCGCATGTCCGTGGAGATCTTCCGCGGCTGTACGCGCGGCTGCCGCTTCTGCCAGGCCGGCATGATCACCCGCCCGGTCCGTGAGCGCTCCATCACGGGCATCGGCGAGATGGTCGAGAAGGGCCTGAAGGCGACGGGCTTCGAGGAGGTCGGCCTCCTCTCCCTCTCCTCCGCCGACCACAGCGAGATCGGTGACATCGCGAAGGGCCTGGCGGACCGGTACGAGGAGGACAAGGTCGGTCTCTCCCTCCCGTCCACCCGCGTCGACGCGTTCAACGTGGACCTGGCGAACGAGCTGACCCGCAACGGCCGCCGCTCCGGCCTCACCTTCGCCCCCGAGGGCGGCTCCGAGCGCATGCGCAAGGTCATCAACAAGATGGTCTCGGAGGAGGACCTGATCCGGACCGTCTCCACGGCCTACGGCAACGGCTGGCGCCAGGTGAAGCTGTACTTCATGTGCGGCCTGCCGACGGAGACGGACGAGGACGTCCTGCAGATCGCCGACATGGCGATGAACGTGATCGCCGAGGGGCGCAAGGTCTCCGGCCAGAACGACATCCGCTGCACGGTCTCGATCGGCGGGTTCGTCCCCAAGCCGCACACGCCCTTCCAGTGGGCCCCGCAGCTCTCCGCCGAGCAGACGGACGAGCGCCTCGGCAAGCTCCGCGACAAGATCCGCGGCGACAAGAAGTACGGCCGCTCGATCGGCTTCCGCTACCACGACGGCAAGCCCGGCATCGTCGAGGGCCTGCTCTCCCGCGGCGACCGCCGCATCGGCTCGGTCATCCGCGCGGTCTACGAGGACGGCGGCCGCTTCGACGGGTGGCGCGAGCACTTCTCGTACGACCGCTGGATGTCCTGCGCGGAGAAGACGCTCCCCGACTTCGGTGTGGACGTCGACTGGTACACGACCCGCGAGCGCACCTACGAGGAGGTCCTCCCCTGGGACCACCTCGACTCCGGCCTCGACAAGGACTGGCTCTGGGAGGACTGGCAGGACGCCCTCGACGAGACCGAGGTCGAGGACTGCCGCTGGACCCCGTGCTTCGACTGCGGGGTCTGTCCGCAGATGGACACGCAGATCCAAATCGGCCCGACGGGCAAGAAGTTGCTGCCGCTGACGGTCAAGAACGCGGCGCCCGCGCCGGCTTCGAGCGGTCACTCCCACTGACCCCTGCGGACGCCCGGCCGGGCCCCGGGGCTTCACCGCGCGTCGCCTCCGAGGCGGACCCTGGTGGAGTGGGCCCGAGGCCGGCATCCGCTTGTGCGCGACTGTGTGGCCGCGAGCCCCCTTTCCTGAGCGGGAAGGGGGCTCGCCCGTTCTGGGGGGGGCGTAACTCACGGATCGCTTCGCAAGGTTGACGCAGCGTCATCCGAGGCGCCCGGCCCGTGCCTTGCGCTCGGCGCCTCGGCTGTGAAAATCGCTGTCCGACGGTCGGAACGCGGTGATAGAGAGTCCATGTGACGACGACACTTGCGTTCCCCGCCCTGTTGCGACTGATCGACGATCGGTCGACCGCCTTCCGCGCCGCGATCGCGTCCGCGCCCAGCCTCGACGTGCAGGTGCCGACCTGCCCGGAGTGGACGCTGTTCGATCTGGCGCAGCACATCGGCGAGGGGCGCCGCGACTGGGCCGCCACCGTCGCCGCGGGGCCCGCTCCGGCCAAGTCCGCCGCGGAGGGCGCCCCGGCCGTGCCTCGGGAGCGCGAGGCCCTGCTGGCCTGGCTGGCGGAGTCCACGGAGCAACTGGTCGACGCCTTGCGGGAGGCGGGCGCGGATCGCGGTTGCTGGACGTGGTGGGGTGCGTCCCAGTCGCCGCCGACCTGTGGCGCCGTCGCCCGGCACCAGCTCCAGCAGTTCGCGGTGCACACCTACGACGCCCAGGTCACTGTGGGCGCCCCGGAGCCGCTGCCGGACGAGGTGGCACTCGACGGTGTCGAGGAGTTCCTGTCCACCTGCGTCGCGACGACGAGTGCCTGGCCGCACAAGGCCACTGCCTTCGACTTTCACGCCACCGGCGGTCACTCCTGGCGTCTCACGGTCGACGGCGACGGCGCACGCTGTGCCCGTGTCCCCGCGCCCGGTACGACGTCTGTCGCCGCTGCCGACGGGAGCCCGGACGTGGCGGGTGTCTCCGTTCACGGCACGGCCAGTGAGCTGGTTCTCTTCGTGTACGACCGTATTGCGGCGGACTCCCTGCGGCTCGACGGAGACGCGGGTCTGTTCGACCTGCTCCGCGAGTGGGACCCGGAGGCGTAGGACGGGTGTGGTGGAGCGGCGAGGTAAGCCTCGCCGGTACCGGGTTGAGGGAGAGTGAGGAAGAGCAGAGCCAGCAGGTGGCGGCTTGACCGACGCGCGGACGAAGGGCAGAGGAACTCCCGCTCCCGCGGAAACGCGGAGGGTCTCCCGCCACCGCGCTCTCAGCGCGTCACTGCCATCCATCCCGCGATCACCAGGCCGACTCCCAGGAAGCCGAACTGCAGCCGCATGCGTCCAGGGCTTGTCCAGGGCGTCCCCCATCGCGTCCTGTGCGTGAACGTCACGTCCGCGCAGTCCCACACCCAGATGTCCACGCCGCGACAGCCGCAGGCCACCGCGGTGAAAGCGCAGCCCGCGATCAGGGCGAGCGCCCCACAGAGAATCAAGCCGTCCCCCCACCTCACCAGGAGCGTCACCGCGGCAGCATTGTCGCCGGCCACGGTGGGCGTTTCGGGTCCTTGAACCTCTGCGCCGGCGCTGCCAAGTGGAACAGTGGCCGTCCGAGCCCCCTCTCCTCGACCGGGAGGGGGCTTGTCGGTCATGGGGGTGTGCGGTGGGCCGGGCATCGCCGCCACGGGTCGCCCGGCGGCCACCGCGACCGGGGGACGGACAGCAGGTCTCTTCGGGTTGCCCTCGCCGACCGAACGACGGAGCGGCCCCGCGTGGCTCCGAGTGCCGGAAATCGTTGAGGCACATTCTCGGCACTGTCGCGCATGTGTGCTGCGCGCCCCTGCAGGCCGTGCGCCTGGAGCCCGTCGATCCGAAAGAGGGATGCCGCCTTGCCCGCACTCCGAGCCCTTGCCGGTGCCGCCGCGATTGCCGCGGCCGCCACCACCGTCACCGCCGTCCCCGCGGTCGCCCACAGCCATGAGCGGGTGCGGTGCGGGACGAGTTCACTGGTCGCCGCCCTCACCAGAGCCAACTCCCGGGGTTTCGGCGACCTCAGTCTCGCCAGAGGCTGCGTCTACGACTTCACGGCGCCCGTCTCGGGCGATGACGCGACGCCTCCCCTCCGGGTGCCCGTCACCATCGACGGAAACGGTGCCACTCTCCGGCGCGCTACCACCGCGAACCTCTTCCGTCTTCTCGATGTCGCGGCCGGCGGACGGGTGACGCTCAGCGATCTCAAGATCGAGAACGGTGAGGTGACCGGCGACGGTGGCGGCGTCCTCGTCCAGGACAGGGGGACACTCCGCGCGACATCCGTCCGCGTCACGGGGAACACCGCCGGCAACAACGGTGGCGGCATCGAGAACCTGGGAACCCTGAGGCTCGTTCGATCCACGGTCGCCGACAACCAGGCCGCGGGTTCCGGCGGGGGAATTTCCACCGAGGGCTCCGCCTCCGTCGTCTCCACCTCGATCGAGCGCAACACGGCCGCCAGATTCTTCGGCGGAGGCGTGTTCAACGACAAAAGGATCACCATCACCCGCAGTTCCATCACCGGCAACAAGGTCACGGCAGGTGACGGCGGCGGCCTCTGGAACGACTTCCGGATGACCGTCGACGACAGCACGATCGCCGACAACATCGCCAGCGACCACGGCGGGGGCGTCACCAACGCTCAGCTCGGAAGGGCCACCTTCCACCGGAGCACCGTCAAGAGGAACACCGCCCTTCTGCTGGCCGGCGGTATCTACAACATCAACCCCGGCTCCCACCTCGTCCTCGACCACACCTCCGTCACCAAGAACGGCGCGCGCAACGTCCCTGGAGGTGTGTTCAACGGGACCGGCAGCGTCGTGGTGAACAAGCGTTCCCCCATCACGGGAAACCGTCCCACCAACTGCGTCGGCAGCCCGTCTCCCGTGCCTGGCTGCACCGGCTGACCAGCCCGCATCGAGGCACTCCGTACGAGCCTTGAGGCCCCTCCGAAGCGGTCCCCGAAGCGGTCCCCGGGGCGGTGCCCCTGGGCGGTCCTCCGGATCGGCCCCTCCCGGTCGGGAGGGGCCTCAAGGCTGTTCCGGTCGGTTCCGGCGACCGCAGTCATGTCGTCGCCCCGGTCCGGGGCTTGGTGGCGTGGACGACGGCGGAGTGCATGCCGTCCGCCACCGAGTGGGGGTGGGGGTGATCTCGACGTCCGTGAACCCTGCCGCCTCGAGACCTTCCCGGTACTCGGTGAAGGACAGGGCGCCCGCGAGGCAGCCGGCATGGTCGCCCCGCTCGGCGCGCCGGGCGGGGGTGAGGGCGTCGTCGGCGATCACGTCCGAGACGCCGACGCGGCCGCCCGGCCTCAGGACACGGAACGTCTCGGCGAACACCGCCGCCTTGTCCGTCGACAGGTTGATCACGCGGTTGGAGATCACCACGTCGATGCTGCCCGCGGGGAGCGGGACGGCCTCGATGGTGCCCTTGAGGAACTCGACGTTCGTCGCGCCCGCCTTCCTGGCGTTGGCGCGGGCGAGCCGGAGCATCTCGTCGGTCATGTCGAGGCCGTAGACCTTCCCCGTGGGCCCGACACGGCGGGCGGAGAGCAGGACGTCGATGCCGCCGCCCGAGCCGAGGTCGAGGACGCGTTCGCCTTCGTGGAGACCGGCCACGGCGGTCGGGTTGCCGCAGCCCAGTGAGGCGGCGACGGCTCCGGCGGGCAGCGCGTCGCGCTCGTCGGCCGCGTAGAGCGTGGCGCCGAAGTGCTCCTCGGTCTCGACCGGATGGGGTCCGCAGCACGCGGTACCGCCCTCGGTGACCTTCACGGCCGCGGCGGCGTACCGCCGGCGGACGGTCTCGCGCAGTGTCTCGGCGGGCTGCTCACTCATCGTGACTCATTCCTGGACGGCCGGGCGCGGCAGGCCCCGGAAGGGCTTGTATCGACGTTCGTTGATGCAAGCTTGTGCCTTGGATCGAAAGACGTCAACATAGAGGAATGTCGAAACAAGAGGGCGAGCTGACGGGCCAGGAGGGGGACGGTGCCTGCTGTCAGGGACTGACCTCGGCCCCGCTGGCCGCGGACCGGGCCGTCGAACTGGCGAAGGTGTTCAAGGCGCTGGGTGACCCGGTGCGGCTGCGGCTGCTCTCGATGGTCGCCTCGCGGGAGGGCGGCGAGGTGTGCGTCTGTGAGCTGACGCCCGCGTTCGAGCTGTCGCAGCCGACGATCTCCCACCATCTCAAGCTGCTCCGCCAGGCCGGACTCATCGACTGCGAACGGCGTGGGACCTGGGTCTACTACTGGGTGCTCCCCGGCGTGCTGGACCGGCTGGGCGCGTTCCTGACCACTCCTGAGCCCGTGGGGGCGATCGCGTGAGCGTCTCGCTCGGACGGCGTGCGGCGGCCGAGCTGGTGGGGACCGCCGTGCTGGTCGCGGTGGTGGTCGGGTCCGGGATCCAGGCGACGGAGCTGTCGCGGGACGTCGGCGTGCAGCTGCTCGCGAACTCGCTCGCCACCGTCTTCGGCCTGGCGGTGCTGATCACGCTGTTCGGGCCGGTCTCGGGGGCCCACTTCAACCCGGTCGTCACCCTGGCCGCCTGGTTCACCGGTCGGAGGAGCGGTGACGGGACGACCGCACGCGAAGGTGCCGCGTACGTCCTCGCCCAGATCGTGGGCGCGATCGGCGGCGCGGTGCTGGCTGACGCGATGTTCGCCCAACCGCTGGTGAGGTGGTCCGCGCACGACCGTTCCGCCGGCCATCTGTGGCTGGGCGAGACCGTGGCCACGGCCGGGCTGGTCCTGCTGGTCCTCGGCCTGGCCCGGACCGGTCGCGCCCATCTCGCGTCGGCCGCGGTGCCGTCCTACGTCGGGGCCGCGTACTGGTTCACGTCCTCGACGTCGTTCGCGAATCCGGCGGTGACCGTCGGCCGGGCCTTCACCGGCACGTTCGCGGGAATCGCCCCCGCCTCCGTCGCCCCGTTCATCACCGCGCAACTGGTCGGTGCCGCCGCCGGGCTGGGTCTGCTGGCGCTGGTGTTCGGCCGAACGGCACCCGCCGCGACAGCTGCCGTCGTCGCGCACGGTGGGGCCGAACCCGCTCCGTCCGCTCCCTGAACCCGCCTCTCCCTGGAAAGACATCTGCCATGAGCACCGCCACGCCGCGTCCGTCCGTACTGTTCGTCTGTGTCCACAACGCCGGGCGGTCCCAGATGGCCGCCGCGTTCCTCACCCACCTCGCGGGCGACAGGGTCGAAGTCCGTTCGGCCGGCTCCGCTCCCGCCGGCACGGTCAATCCGGCGGTCGTCGACGCGATGGAGGAAGTCGGCATCGACATCTCGGCGGAGACTCCGAAGGTGCTGACCGTGGAAGCGGTGCGGGCGTCCGACGTCGTGATCACCATGGGCTGCGGCGACACCTGCCCGGTCTTCCCCGGCAGGCGGTACCTCGACTGGCGGCTCGACGACCCGGCGGGGCAGGGCGTCGACGCCTTCCGGCCGATCCGCGACGAGATCGAGCGGCGCATCCGTGGCCTGCTGGCCGATCTGGACGGCTGACCCGGTCGTCCGGCCGTGTGACGGACCCCGTGGGCTCGTCCGCGGCGTCCCGGCGCCCGTACCGGGCCGGGTGCGCGGCAGCGCCAGCGTCAGCGAGAAGGGGCTCCCGCGAGTCATGTCCTCGCGGGAGCCCCTTCCTTGTGCCGCCTGCGGGTGAAGGTTGAGAAGACGATCACGAGCAGGGCGTCTCTGCGGGCGCGGCCGCCGTCAAGGCCAGGAGGTCACGGGGCGAGGAGCAGGCTGTCGCCGCGCTCCTTGGCGGCGGCGTAACGCTTCGCCACGTCCTGCCAGTTGACGACGGCCCACATGGCGTCGACGAAGTCGACCTTCTGGTTCTTGTACTGCAGGTAGAAGGCGTGCTCCCAGGCGTCGAAGACGAGGACCGGGGTCGATCCCTGGCCGACGTTGCCCTGGTGGTCGTAGACCTGCTCGACGATCAGGCGCCCGCTGAGCGGCTCGTACGCGAGGACGCCCCAGCCGGAGCCCTGGGTGGTGGCGGCGGCCTTGGTGAGCTGGGCCTTGAAGCCGGCGAACGAGCCGAAGGACTCCGTGATGGCGTCCGCGAGGTCACCCACGCCGTCCGCGGCCAGCGGCTCGCCACCGCCGTCGCCGGTCATGTTGTGCCAGTAGATCGAGTGCAGGATGTGCCCGGAGAGGTGAAAGGCCAGGCTCTTCTCCAGGCCGTTGACGGAGCCCCAGGACTCCTTGTCGCGGGCCTCCGCGAGCTGCTCCAGGGTGTCGTTCGCGCCCTTGACGTACGCGGCGTGGTGCTTGTCGTGGTGCAGCTCGACGATCTCCGGGTTGATGACCGGTTCGAGCGCCGCGTAGTCGTAGGGAAGCTCCGGGAGCGTGTAAACCGCCATGTTCAACGTCCTCCGCCGTTATTGCCACCAATGTGCAGTTGCACATTAACAGTAGATGCGGCCATGTGTAGATAGGGCATCGGTTCCAGGGCCTCGGTCGCGGTTCCGGCGGCTCGCATGCCGTCGGGGAGGCGTGCTGGTCCCCCGATGTGCGGCCCGGCTCTCCCGGACACGGCGCTCATCGTCGGCTTCTGCTGACATACCCGCATATCGCGGAACTGGAAAAGCCTGCCAAAATGCAGCCGACAAAGCCTGCCGAACCGAACAAAGGAGAAGGATCCGGGCTGGTGTCGCGACCCGTGGCAGTGCATGATCGCTGGGCGCGCAACTGCCTGCAACGGGGGATCGGTATGAGGCGTCGATGGGTGAAGGTCCTGGCCGTCACGGTGGTGGTGCTCGCCGTGCTGTTCGTGGTCGCCGACCGGACGGCCGTGCATTTTGCGGACAAGGAGGCCGAGCGCCTCGTGAAGGAGAAGTACGGCTACGCGAACAGCACCGACTCCTCCGTGGACGTGTCGATCGAGGGATTTCCCTTTCTGACGCAGGCGATGAGCGGCGATTTCGATCACGTCACGCTGAACGCCGGGAACTTCACCGTCGACACCACGAGCAACAGGCAGGGCGGTTATCTGAACGTCGACCGTCTCCACCTCGACCTGCGGGGTGTGAACGTGTCGTCGCTGACGGCGCGCAGCGCCTATGCCGACCTGGCGACCGGCACCCTCACGCTCTCGTACGAGGACCTGTCCGGCGTGCTGACCCGACTGGGGCGCGGCGGCGGCCCGCTGAAGGTCTCCCGGGCTCCGGGTTCGGACGGTCAGGCGGCCCGGATCAAGGTCTCGGGCACGGTGGGCGGAGCGGCGCTGGACAGCACGGGGACGCTCCTCGCGCAGGGCACGGAGATCACGGTGACCGTTCCCGGCGCCGAACGGGCCGGTTCCGCCTGGCGGGTCGATCTCCCGGAAGGCGTGGACTTCAGCGGGGCCCGGGCCGGCGCGGACGGCGTCGAGATCAGCCTCGTCGGCCACCAGGTGACTCTGGGGGCGTCGCGCTTCGGCTCGTGAGGCGCTCGTCGAGTCGTGCTCGTGGACGGGTGGGTGTCCGGTCCGGAGTCGTTCACCCGCGGTGAACGGGCGAGTCGGGCATACGGCGGTCTCGTCGCCGGGTCCTGTCCAAGTCCGTTGCGACGGTCGCCGGTTGCTGATTCCATCACCCGATGGCAGAGATCAAGGAGCCCTGGGGGCTCAGCGTGCTCGGTACGGGGAACGTGTCGGCGGAGCCCCGGCTCGTCCAGGCGAAGCTCGCGGTCGACCTCCTGGCGCCCACACCCAAGGAAGCCTTCGAGCAGGCCGGCGCGGCGGTTGTCAGGCTGCGGGCGGTCCTGCGGGAGCACGGGATACCCGACTCCGACGTATCCGGGTCACGCCTCGCCCTGCAGTCGGAATTCAAGGGCTACGGCGCGGACCGGACCTTTCTCGGCTACCGCTGCGAGGCGACGTACACCGTGCAGACCGAAGCCCTCGACCGGCTCGACGTCCTGATGGAGGACGCCGTCGAGGCGGGCGCGAACCGGGTCGACGAGATGCACTTCGACGTGCTCGACAAACCCGCGCTCCGGGACGAGGCCCGCCGCCGGGCGGTCGAGGCCGCACGGCGCAAGGCGGAGGTCTACGCGGACGCCTGCGGTGTGAGGCTCGGCCCCGTCGTGCACATCCAGGACGTCGACCCGGAAACGGTCGGGATGCGCGGTCATGGGAACCGCTTCGGAGGCGATCCCGAATCCGACGGTGTCTTCGCCCCGGGAACGGTGCGGGTCGAGGCCGCCGTGCTGCTCGGCTTCGGTCTGCTTCCCGACCAGGGCCGCGGGCGCGGTTTCCCCGATCACCGGTAGCCGGTCCCTGGTCTAAGGCCGTGGGCCGGCCGGGCCCGCGCCCCCTCGTCGGTCGGGAGGGGGCGCGGCCGGCGCTGGTCAGCGGGACGCGGGCGGGATGCTCTGGTCGTACTGGAAGACGTTGTGCGGGTCGTACTTCGCCTTGATCCTGCGCAGGCGCTCGTAGTTGCCCTTCCAGTAGGCGGTCTCCCAGTCCTGCATGCCGACGTTCGGGACGTTGACGTAGGCGCCGTCCACGTAGGGCCGCAGCGCCTGGCTGAACTCGGCGATCCAGGCCTGGGCCCGCGGGGTGAGCGGGTCGCAGACGCCCGGCTGGTCGGAACGGGTTCCCCAGCCGGCTCCGGGCTCGGAGTAGAAGAGCGCGTCGCGGTGCGGGAACGCCGTACCGCCGCGGGGACTCCTCCTGACCGCGCCGCCGAACGCCTGGGTGAAGAAGTTGCTGTCGTCCGTCGGCGCCTCCCGCATGAACGAGGAGATCACGTCGATCGCCCGGCCCGGGAAGGGTTTCCGGGTGAACTGGGAGTAGAACTTCCAGTTCGCGGGTTCGTTCGCGGTCGGGATCTGGAAGCCGGAGTACACCTCGCCCCAGTTGCCGACCTGCACCGACACCTGGGGCCTGCCGACCGACAGGATCGGGGCCAGCAACTTCTTGGCCTCCGCGGGCGTTCCCTCGGCGAGGACCGCGAACAGCAGGGTCTGGCCGCGGTGGATCTCGACCTGTGTGCCGAGGCGGTCGTCGGCGTACGGCGCGGTGCGCTGCCAGGCCTCGAAGACCCTGCGCAGATCACCGATGCCGTCCCAGGTGGCCTGCACATACGTGACGCTCTTCAGCGGGGCCACTCGGTAGGTGAGTGAGGTGACGATCCCGAAGTTGCCGTTGCCCGCGCCGCGCAGGGCCCACAGCAGGTCGGAGTCATGGGTCAGGTCGACCTTGATCACCTTCGCGCACTCACCGCCCTCGGCCACGACGATCTCGGCGCCGATCAGGCTGTCGCAGGCCATCCCCAGCCAGCGGGTCAGGAAGCCGAAACCGCCGCCGAGCGTCGCGCCGGCCAGGCCCACCGTGCCCTCGGTGCCCGTCGTCACCGCGAAGTTCCGCCTGGCGAGCGTGGTCACCGCTTCCAGCTGGTTGAGTCCGGCGCCGACCGTCGCGACCCGGGCAGCGCTGTCGAGATGGACCGACTTCAGCTCGCTGATGTCGATCACGAGGCCGCTGTCGACGTTCGACCAGCCCTCGAGGCTGTGGCGGCCGCTGCGGATGCGCAGCGCGACATCGTTCTGCCGTGCCCAGGTCAGGGCGTTGACCACGTCCTGGGTGTTCTGGGCGAAGACGATGACCAGCGGATAGTGCGAGAAGAGCTGGTCCCAGCCGAGGCGCGCGTCGGTGTATCCGGGGTCGTGGGGACGGACGATGCGGCCGGTCAGCCTCGCCGGTCCGCACTGTGCCCCGTAGGCCTCGCTCGTGATGGACCCGGCCGCGGCGCTCGCACCAGGAGGCGCGGCTGCCGCGGCACCCGGCACGGCGACCGTGGCGGCGCCCGCGACGGCGCCTGCGGCGGCGGAAGTCTTCAACAGCCGACGCCGGGAGAAGTCGTTCATGGTCCGTGTCCTCTCGACCACCCGTGGGTGCGAATCGATCATTTGTGGATCATTTGGGCGAGGTGGACGCTAGCAAGGGTGATCACCGCAGCCCGTTTCGACACGCTCGGCATCTCGGCGGAGCGGTCAGGCGTCGCGCGGCCGGGCCCCGGGAGCGGATCGGCTCTCCCTCGTGCGCGCGCAACTCGGCCGCGTACGCGGTTCGTTGCCGGCGGGAGCCGGACGGGCTCGTACGTTCCGGGCGGCGGGCGGCCGGGCGACGGGGTGACCGGGTCTCGGCCGCGCGGTGCGGGGCGGCGTCGCCGATTTCGCCGGACACGACCGGGCACCGGCCTTCGCCGAAGGCCTCGGGTCGACCCGGATCGCCCCGAACGGCGTGAACTCCCGAGCGAAGGACGCCGGGCCGCACCGCCCGCCGGCGAGCACGTCGGCCGTGACGGCCTGCCCGGCCACCACGACGTGCTGGTGTCCGGCCAACAGGCGCACACCGGTGGCGAGTTCGATCCCGCCGGTGGTCACCGGTGACCACCGGCGACCGTCGGAGAGCCGCTCGGCCGGGCGCCGGGCGCGGCGCTCTCCGCCGGTGGACCCGGCCCCGTACGCGGTACGCCGGCGGCCGGGCGGACGGCGGCCGTACCGTGCCGTCAGGGCTTGGCGAACCGCAAGTGCCGTCGTTCGGCCAGTTCCTCCGCGCCGACCACGGTCAGGACGGGCGTTCCCGGCGCCGCGAACATGGTGACCACCAGCTCCGACTGGGCGTCCGGGAGGTTGTTGGCCCCCTGGTAGTGGATGACGTCGCCTCCGGGCTCGAACACGGCGTCCCCGGCCTTGAGCACCCGAGGCGGCAGGCCCTCCAGCTCGAAGAGGATCTCGCCCTGCGTGACGTAGCCGAAGAGCGGTCCGGGGTGGCGGTGCGGCGGCGCGCCCGGGTCGCCGGGCCGCAGGGTGACCCGTACGGTCCTGGCCTCGGCGCCCTCCGGGATCCCGGCCGCCGCCTCCGGCAGGGTCGCGATGATCTCGACGCCCGGGGGCAGGTGTGCGTGCTCGGTGCTCATGTCTTTTCTTCCTCCCGACAGGGACAGGGACTGTCCGCAGAGAGGACAAGACGCGTTTCCCGTTTGTGACAGCCGTCGTTCCCGGTCGTACCGGCCTCCGCCACGCCGGTGCCGTCGGCCCGGGAGCCCCGCTCGGTGCCGGGTGCCGTCGCGGGCTCAGCCGCGCAGCGGAGCCACGTCGTGCAGCGAGGCCACGTAGGGAGCCAGCTTGGCCGGGTTCACCACCCACATGACGCGTTCGATGCCCCGCTCCGAGACGTCGGCGGTGACCAGGGCCACCGCTTGACCACGGGCCGAGACGAGGGCCGCAGGCCTGCCGTTGGCCTCGACCCACCGGACCTCCGTCCCGGGCCAGAACCGCGGCGCGTAGGCGACGAAGGTCCGGGCGACGCGCGGCCGGCCGACGACCGGGATCCTGGACGCCCCGCGCACCCCTCCGCCGTCCGCGTAACTGACCACGTCCGCCGAGAGGATCTCCTCGAGCGCCGCCAGATCGCCGGTCCGCGCCGCGGTGACGAAGGCCTTCAGCAGGCGCCGGTGAGCGCTGGAGCTGACCGGCTCCCTGCGCTCCGCGGACAGGTGTTTCCGGGCGCGGCTCACGAGCTGGCGTGTGTTGGGCTCGCTCGTCTCCAGGATGTCGGCGATCTGCCGGTACGGGTAGTTGAAGGCCTCCCGCAGGACATAGGCGGCCCGCTCGACCGGGTTCAGCCTCTCCAGGAGGAACAGGAGCGCCATGTCGAGCACCTCCGCCCGCTCCGCGCCCAACTGCGGGTCGGACGTGGTGTCGACGGGCTCAGGAAGCCACGGCCCGATGTACGACTCGCGCCGGACCCGGGCGGATCCGGCGCAGTTGATGGCCAGTCGGGTGGTGACCGTGGCCAGGAACGCCCCGGGTTCGCGGACGGCGGCGCGGTCGGTGGTCTGCCAGCGCAGCCAGGCCTCCTGGACGATGTCCTCGGCCTCCGCGGCACTGCCGAGCACGCGGTACGCGATGCCGAAGAGTCGGGAACGCACCGCCATGAAATCCCTCGCCGCCTGTTCGAGGGAGCCTTCGTCGTCACCGGCACACATCTGTGGCCTCCAGCTCTGTTCCACCAGGATATGAGCCGGTACGGCGGGACGCGTGTCGGGAAGGCCGGGGCGGACGGCCTCCGCCGGACGTGACCATGCCCGCCCGGAGGAAGGAATTCGGGGCGGGCTGTGGGTCAGGCTTGCCGTGGGTCAGGGCCGTGGGTCAGGACGATGACGTACGCCCCGTCGCGGCCGATGGTGCGGCAGGCCGGGCCTCTTCGGGCCACGGGCCGGCGGCACACGGGCGGAGCGGTCAGCCGCGGCGCAGCATCATGACGACGGCGACGATGACGATGATGAGGACGACGGTGCCCAGTCCTATGTACATGGGTTTCTCTTTCCTTCGAGGGAGTGGCACCCATCGGTGCCTCAGGAAGCCGGGTGCCCCGGTCCGGTCCTTTCAGCCCACCCGGATCGGAACGGCCGGGAGGCGCCCCCGCGCATCCGTACGGCGGGATGACGCGTCTCCCTCGGTATGGATCTGGAGAAACCGCCCGCCGAGCGTCCCGTGCCCCGGGCCGAGGGGTGCCTCACGGTCGCCGTCCGGCTGCCGGTACGGATCGTCGTACTGGTGCTCGTGGTGCCGGTCCGCGTCGGGTGGGACGCGCTGGCCGTCGGCGGGCGGCTGCTGCGCGACAGCGTGCTGCGGCCCGCGGGGCGGGCGCTGTCGTGGGTGGCGTGGGCGGTGTTCGTGTGGCCGTGGGTGACGCTGTGGCGGTACGTCGTGGTCCCGGCCGGCCGGATGCTGGGCCGGCTCGGGTACGTGCTGCTCGTGGTGCCCGCGGTCCGGCTGTACGACCGGGTGCTCACGCCTCTCGGGCAGGTGATGGGGCGGGCGGCGCGGGGGACCGGAGCCGTACTGGTCCGTGCGCTGCGGGGATCGGGTGCCGGGCTCGGCCTGGTGTACGCGTGGCTCCTGGTGCCGGTGGGGCGGGTACTCGTCGTGCTGCTCGAAGCGGCCGGCACCGCACTCGTGGCGGTCGGGCTCGGGGCGTACCGCGGCGTTGCCTGGCTGACGCGGTATCTGATCGTCGTACCGGCGGTGTGGTGTTACGCGTGGGTCCTCACGCCGGTCGGACGGGCCGCCGCGTGGACCGTGCGCCGACTCGGACGACTCGTATGGATGATCTTCGGCGCGATCGGCACCTGCCTCTACTGGACGGCGCGGATCCTGCTGGTCCTGCCGGCGCTCGCCGTGTGGCGCGGGGTGCTGGTGCCCGTGGGACGCGTCCTCGCCGTCGTCGGCCGGGAGACCGCGGAGGCCTTCGGGCACGCCTGGCGGGTGGCTGGGCACGTCTCGCTCGCCGTGGGGCGTTTCCTGGCCCGGCTGCTCCGCCTCACCTTCGTGGAGCCCGTGCGCTGGACCTGCCGGACCCTCCTGATCCCGTTCGGGCAGGCCGTCCGCGACACGGTCCTGCGGCCCGCCGCCGAGGCCGCCCGCGGTGTGGGCCGGATCACGCGGCGGACCCTGGCCGCCGCCCGGGAGTCGGCGCGGCAGACCCTGGCCGCCGCCCGCGAGTCCGCGCGGCAGGCCGGCGCCGACGTCCGCCGGACGCTGTTCGGCGCACCGCGCGAGCCCGGGCCGCTCCCGCGGCCGGAACCCCGCGGGGAACCCGGAGCCGCCGCTGCACGTACTCTAGGTAGCAGGACGACCGCTCTCACGAAGGACTGAACGACACTGGGCAAGCGACAGCCCGAAGGCCCGCCGCCCGCACCCGCGGTGCAGCGCATCCGACTGCGCTACACCAAGCGCGGCCGCCTCCGGTTCACCAGCCACCGTGACTTCCAGCGCGCCTTCGAGCGTGCGCTGCGCCGCGCCGAGGTGCCGATGGCCTACTCGGCGGGGTTCACGCCGCATCCGAAGGTGTCGTACGCCAATGCCGCACCCACCGGCACGGGCAGTGAGGCGGAATATCTGGAGATCGCGCTCACCGCGGCGCGTGACCCGGAGAAGCTGCGCGAGCTCCTCGACGAGTCGATGCCCCTCGGGCTCGACATCATCGAGGCCGTCGAGGCCCGCACCTCGGGTCTCGCCGACCGGCTCACCGCGTCCGTGTGGGAGCTGCGCCTCGACGGCGTGCCACCCGAGGACGCGGAGCGCGCCGTCGTCGCCTTCAACGCGGCCGACACCGTGGAGGTCCAGCGCAGGGCCAAGAACGGGATGCGCACCTTCGACGCCCGCGGCGCGGTCGCGAGCCTGGAGGCGCACACCGCGCAGGCTGATAGGCCGACGGACCAGCCCTGTGCGATACTGCGGCTGGTTGTTCGGCACGTGACGCCTGCCGTTCGACCCGACGACGTCCTGTCCGGTCTTCGCGCCGTGGCCGACCTGGCGCCGCCGGTCGCCGCAGCGGTGACCAGGCTGGCGCAGGGGCTGTTCGATGAAGAGACCGGCACGGTGACCGACCCGCTCGCGCCCGACCGCGAGGCAGTCACGGCCGCCCCAGCCGATCGCACAGGGGCCGCCACAGCTGCCGCCGCGAAGGTGTCGGCGTAAGGAAGGTCCCGCGTAGGGACGGATGTCGTAGCGCCGCCCTCGTATCCGGGAGCCACCTGGGTCGGGCAGCGCACCCACCAGAAGACTTTCGCCAGGCCGTACGCACACATGGCGTACGGAACCGGCGAGACAGGACACAGAGAGCTCCCGTGCGGCGCCCGCGCCCCGGACGGCGGCACCGCGCATCGCGCGAGCCGCGGACGTCACCGGCACTGCCGGGCCAGGCGCGGCGCCCGGGAGCCTGACGGGAGATCCACCCGCATGCTCGAACCGACCGAACCCACTGAGCTCACCGGGCCCACCGAGCCCCATGAGACCTCCAAGAGGTCCGACACCGACACCACCCCCAGCGACACCCTGCCGCCGCGGCGCCGCCGCCGTGCGGCGTCGCGTCCCGCCGGTCCGCCCACGGGCGCGGCCGAGTCCCCGGCCGTCGCGGAGACCACCGCGCCCGCCATACCGCCGGTGGCATCCGCCGAGGCCGTGGCGGCCACCGGGGCGGACGAGGCCGAGGAGGCCGAGGAGTCGCTGGAGGAAGCGGCGGCCGAGACCGCCGACGCGAAACCGGCCGACGACACCGGCGCCGAGGGGCCCGCCCCGGAGACCGCCGAGGACGGCGCGCCGCGCCGCCGCCGCCGGGCCACCCGCAGGGCCTCCGCGCCCGCCGGTGCCCCCGCGCAGGGCGAGGCGGCGGACACGGCCGAGACCGTGGTCCCCGCCCCCGAGACACAGACCCCCGCCGTGGAGGCCGAGCAGGCCGCCGCCGAAGAGGCGGCACCCGCCGCCCGGCCGCGCCGTCGTGCCACCCGCCGCGCCTCCGCGCCGACCGGCGCGCCCCGTTCCGCCACCGACGGTGACGCCACGGCGGCCGTCGAGGCCGAGCCGGTCGTGCCCGTCGAGGCCCCGGCGGAGCCCGCGGCCGAGGCACCCGCCGCCGAGGACGCCGCGCCCCGCCGCGCCACCCGGCGTCGCGCCACCCGGCGTGTCTCCGCACCCGCCGGTGCGCCCGAGGGCGACACCGCCGACGAGCGTGGGGAGGCGCCCGTGTCCGCCGCGACTCAGCCGGCCGAGACCCCCGTGGTCGCCGAGACACCCGCGGTGGCCGAGACCTCCGCGGCCGAGGCCGCCGGAGAGTCCGCCGACTCCGCCGAGTCCTCCCCGGAGGACGGTGCCCCGCGTCGCGGCCGCCGCCGCGCCACCCGCAAGGCCGCCGTCGGTTTCTCCGCCCCCGCCGCGAAGGAGACCGAGTCCGGACGGCGCCCCGCGCGCCCGGCCGTCGCCGTCTTCCAGGCGCCCGTGTTCACCGAGCCGATGTTCCAGACGCCGGAGCGGGCCGCGGCCGCGGCCGCCGCCGAGGCGGCCGAAGAGGCCGCGGAGGCTCCCGAGGCGGCCGAGGTGACCGGGACCGTCGAGGCGCCGGCCGCCGAGGAGACCACCGGTGGCCGCCGTCGGCGTCGCCGCCGCGCGGCCGAGGACGAGCCCGTGGCAGCCCCCGCGCAGACCGCGCCCGTCCAGGCCGCCCCGGCCGAGGCCGCCGACGAGGAGGCGGAGGAGACCGACGAGTCCGCCGAGGACGCCGTCGAGGGCGACGAGTCCGACGAGGAGGAGTCGGCCGGTTCGCGCCGTCGCCGCCGCCGTGGCGGCCGTCGCCGTCGCCGTGGCGAGTCCGCCGACGCGGACGGCGAGGCCGGTGACGACGAGTACGCCGCCGAGCAGTCCGCGCAGGACGCCGAGGACACCGCCGAGCAGTCCGCGGAGGACGCCGAGGACGCCGAGGAGGATGACGAGCGCGAGGAGCACGGTGGCTCCAGCAGCAGCCGTCGCCGTCGCCGCCGTCGCCGTCGCGCCGGTGACTCCGGCACCGACGCCGAGTCCGGCGAGAGCGACCCCGAGCGCACCGTCGTCAAGGTCCGCGAGCCCCGCGGCAAGAAGGACGACCACCCGAGCGACGAGGTGCAGTCCATCAAGGGCTCCACCCGCCTGGAGGCGAAGAAGCAGCGCCGCCGGGAAGGGCGCGAGCAGGGCCGCCGCCGCGTCCCGATCATCACCGAGGCCGAGTTCCTGGCCCGCCGCGAGGCCGTCGAGCGTGTCATGGTCGTCCGCCAGAGCGGCGAGCGCACCCAGATCGGCGTCCTCGAGGACAACGTGCTCGTCGAGCACTACGTCAACAAGGAGCAGTCGACCTCGTACGTCGGCAACGTCTACCTGGGCAAGGTCCAGAACGTGCTGCCGTCGATGGAGGCCGCCTTCATCGACATCGGCAAGGGCCGCAACGCGGTCCTCTACGCCGGTGAGGTCAACTTCGAGGCGCTCGGCATGGCCAACGGGCCGCGCCGCATCGAGTCCGCCCTGAAGTCCGGCCAGTCGGTCCTCGTGCAGGTCACCAAGGACCCGATCGGCCACAAGGGCGCCCGCCTCACCAGCCAGGTCTCGCTGCCCGGCCGCTACCTGGTCTACGTGCCCGAGGGCTCCATGACCGGCATCAGCCGCAAGCTGCCCGACACCGAGCGCGCGCGTCTGAAGACCATCCTCAAGAAGATCGTCCCCGAGGACGCGGGCGTCATCGTGCGCACCGCCGCCGAGGGCGCGAGCGAGGACGAGCTGCGCCGTGACGTCGAGCGTCTGCAGGCGCAGTGGGAGGACATCCGGAAGAAGGCGAAGAGCGGCAACGCCCCGACGCTGCTCTACGGCGAGCCGGACATGACCGTCCGCGTCGTCCGCGACATCTTCAACGAGGACTTCTCCAAGGTCATCGTCAGCGGCGACGAGGCGTGGGACACCATCCACGGCTACGTCGCGCACGTGGCGCCCGACCTGACCGACCGGCTGTCGAAGTGGACCTCCGAGGTCGACGTCTTCGCGACCTACCGGATCGACGAGCAGCTGATGAAGGCGCTGGACCGCAAGGTCTGGCTGCCCAGCGGCGGTTCGCTGGTGATCGACAAGACCGAGGCGATGATCGTCGTCGACGTCAACACCGGCAAGTTCACCGGCCAGGGCGGCAACCTCGAAGAGACCGTCACCAGGAACAACCTGGAGGCGGCCGAGGAGATCGTGCGCCAGCTGCGGCTGCGCGACCTGGGCGGCATCGTCGTCATCGACTTCATCGACATGGTCCTGGAGTCCAACCGCGACCTGGTCCTGCGCCGCCTGCTGGAGTGCCTGGGCCGCGACCGTACGAAGCACCAGGTCGCCGAGGTGACCTCGCTGGGCCTCGTCCAGATGACCCGCAAGCGGGTCGGCCAGGGCCTGCTGGAGTCGTTCTCCGAGACCTGCGTCCACTGCAACGGCCGCGGCGTCATCGTGCACATGGAGCAGCCGACGTCCGTGGGCGGCGGCGGCAAGCGCAAGAAGCGCGGCCGCGGCGGCGCCGAGCAGGCGCACGACCACGACCACGATCACGAGCAGACGCACGAGGCCGCGGAGGAGCCGGAGACCGCCGAGTCCGAGACCGAGGTCGCCGCCGAGACCGCCGCTCCGGCGGAGGCCGTGCCGGAGTTCCGGGCCGACGAGGAGTTCTACAGCAGCGCCGCCGAGGCGGAGGCCGCGGCGTCCCGTGGCCGTTCGCGGCGACGCGCCACCCGGCGTTCCTCGGCTCCCGCGGGCGCCCCGAAGGCGGAGGAGCGTGCTCCGCGCAGCCGCCGCGAGGAGAGGGCCGAGAGGGCGTCCCGCGAGGCCGCCGAGGCCGAGCCGGTCGCGGTCGAGGACCCGGTCGTCGAGATGCCCGCAGCCGAGGTGCCGGTGGCCGAGACTGCCGAGGTGCCGGAGGCCGCGCCGGCCCCCGCCGCCGAGGACGAGGCCGCGCCCAAGGGCCGGACCCGTCGCCGTGCGACGCGCAAGGTGTCGGCTCCGGCCGGTTCACCGGACGCGGCGGAGGAGACGGTGGTCACGGTCGCGGTCACGGAGCCGGTCACGGCGCCCGAGGCCCCGGCCGACGCGAAGCCCGCCGAGGCTCCCGCAGAGAGCGCCGCGCCGGCGCGTCCGCGCCGCCGTGCCGTGCGCAAGGCCACCGCGCCCACCGCGTCCGAGGAGGCGGCCGTCGTGGTCGTCCCGTCGGCGGCGGCGGAGCCGGTAGCCGAGCCCGAGGCCGCCGGAGCGGAGGTCGCCGAGGCCGACGCCCCGGCCCCGGCGAAGAAGACGGCCGCCCGCAAGACGGCCGCCAAGAAGACGACGGCGAAGAAGACCGTCGCCAAGAAGACCGCGGCCAAGAAGACCGTCGCCAAGAAGGCCACCACGGCCAAGAAGACGACGGCGAAGAAGACGGCCGCCAAGTCGACGTCGAAGAAGACCGCGGCGGCCGAGCAGACGGCGCCGTCCGTCTCGGCGACGACGGGGGACTGAGGCCGGATCGCATACGGAAGCGCGGGGCACCCGGTCGAACGGGCGCCCCGCGCTTCGTCGTTCCGAGTACACCCCGGCCGCTCCGTCGCAGCGCGGCGGTGGACACGATCACACCAGGAAGATCGCGTGAAGAGCAGCACGCCAACTCGAAGTTCCCTCGCCGTAACCCGGAGGAAAAGCTTTGCACTTCTGCTGGTAATCTGACCGGCGGACTCGGCTGCCGGTGACACGCGGGCCGTAGACCACGTGAGGTACCCCGGGGGGCCGGGTCTTGCGGGAAACGATCGCCGTCGCAAGTCGTCGGCGGACTTCCAGGGATGCGGACGTGCCACGCTCGACACCGTTCCTTCCCGACCCGTGCACAAAGTGGTGCGCCCGAGAGGTCGCCGATGAGGAGGGGATGTCGATGACCGACGCCCATGAGCTGATATCCGCGGCAAGGCCCGTGATCGGCGAGGAAGAGATCGATGCCGCGGTGCGCGTGCTGCGCAGCGGGCGGGTCGTCCAGGGGCCCGAAGTCGCTGCCTTCGAGACGGAGTTCTCCGACGTGGTGGACGGGCGGCACTGTGTCGCCGTCAACTCCGGTACCTCCGCGCTGCACCTGACGCTGCTCGCGCTGGGCGTCGGCCCGGGCGACGAGGTCATCGTGCCGTCGTTCTCCTTCGCGGCCTCCGCCAACGCGGTACGCCTCGTCGGCGCTGACGTGGTCTTCGCCGACATCGAGGCGGACAGCTTCTGTCTGGACCCGGCGGCGGTCGAGGCGGCCGTCACGCCGCGCACCGCCGCGATCATGCCGGTCCATCTCTACGGCCACCCCGCGGCCATGGACCGGATCATGGCGATCGCCGAGCGGCACGGCCTCGCCGTGGTCGAGGACGCCTGCCAGGCGCACGCGGCGGCCCTGCACGGAACGCCGGTCGGTGCCTTCGGCAACGCGGGAACGTTCAGCTTCTATCCGACCAAGAACATGCACAGCCTCGAGGGCGGCATGGTCACCACCGCCGACGCGGAGATCGCCCGCACCCTGCGCCTGCTGCGCAACCAGGGCATGGAGCAGCGCTACGCCAACGAGATCGTCGGCGCCAACGTCCGTATGACGGACGTCTCCGCCGCCATCGGCCGCGTGCAACTCGCCAAGCTGCACGGCTGGACCGAGCAGCGCATCGCCAACGCCGCGTACCTGACGGAGCACATCAGCGCGCCGTCCGTTGTCACGCCGAGCGTCGCCGAGGGCGCCCGCCACGTCTTCCACCAGTACACCGTGCGCGTCCGGGGCGACCGCGACGCGGCCATGGCGGCCCTGACCCGGGCCGGCGTCGGCAACGCCGTGTACTACCCGACGCCGATCCACCGGCTGAAGCCGTACTGGGAGCCGGACCAGAAGGCCGGTCGCACCTGGGACCTGCCCGAGACGGAGCGCGCCGCCGCCGAGGTCGTCTCGCTGCCCGTCCACCCGGGTCTGTCCACCGGGGACCTGGAGCGCATCGTGTCGGCCGTGGACGCGCTGGGAGCCCGACTGTGAGCAGCGGGAGGAAGCTGCGGGCCGGACTCGTAGGCCTTGGTTCCATGGGGCGTCACCACGCCCGCGTCCTGTCCGGGCTGGAGGGCGTCGAATTCGTCGCCGTCGTCGACCCGATGGGCGACACGTTCGGAGCCGCCCACGGCGCACCGGTCCTGGACACCGTCGACCAGCTCATCGGCCTGGGCATCGACTACGCCGTCGTGGCCTGTCCCACGGCGCTGCACGAGCCGGTCGGCATGCAACTCGCCGAGGCCGGTGTCTGCGCGCTGATCGAGAAGCCGGTCGCCGACACCGTGGAGGGCGCGCACCGTCTCGTCGACGCGTTCGAATCGCGCGGGCTGGTGGCCGGCGTGGGCCACATCGAGCGGTGCAACCCGGCGCTGCGCTCGCTGCGCGCCCGGCTGGAGGCCGGCGAGCTCGGCGACGTCTACCAGGTCGTCACCCGCCGCCAGGGTCCCTTCCCGCACCGCATCGCGGACGTCGGCGTGGTCAAGGACCTGGCCACCCACGACATCGACCTCACCGGCTGGGTGACCGGGCGGGAGTATGTCTCCATCGCCGCGCACACCGTCTCCAAGAGCGGCCGCGAGCACGAGGACATGGTCTCCGCGGTCGGCCGCCTCGACGACGGCACGATGGTCAACCACCTGGTCAACTGGCTGAGCCCGCTCAAGGAGCGCTTCACCTCGGTCACCGGAGAGCGTGGCTGTTTCATCGCCGACACCCTCACCGCCGATCTGACATTCCACTCCAACTCCGCGATGGCGACGGAATGGGAGGCCCTCCAGGCCTTCCGTGGCGTCTCCGAGGGCGACATGATCCGGTACGCCATCCCGAAGCGTGAGCCGCTCCTGGTCGAACACGAGCTGTTCCGCGATGCCGTGCTCGGCAAGCCCGCCGACATCTGCACCCTGCGTCAGGGCACGCGGACGGTGGAGGTGGCGGCGGCCGTGCTCGAGTCCGCGCTGGAAAACCGCAGCGTTTCACTTCTTTCGGAGGGCCTGGCCGTTCATGGCAGTTGAGAACAACACGTCGGCGGACCGGCCCGTGCGCGGGCGGATCGTGATGCTCGTCGACAACGGGGTGAACGGCGACTCGCGCGTCCAGAAGGAGGCCAGGTCGGCTGCCGAAGCGGGCTGGGACGTCGTACTGCTCGGCAAGGCCAAGGGGAAGAAGGCGCAGACCTGGCGGATCGGTGAAGCCGAGGTCCGGCTTCTGTCGGTGCCCGGTCCGATGGCCCGCCGACGCCACGAGTACCGGCGTGCCGTGCTTCGTGCCCCTCTGGCCTACCAGCCCGGTCCGCTGGCCGCTCACCAGCTTCAGAAGATCAAGGCCAAGCGTGTCGACCTCAGCATCCGGCTGATCCTCGCGCAGCAGGAGGGTTCGGCCCTCGGCCGCCTGCGGCTCGCCGGGCCTCGCCTCCTGACTCGCTTCCTGTACTCCTGGGTGAAACTGCGCCACCGCAGCACCCTGGCGCTCGAGAAGCGACGCAAGGACATGGACTCCCCTCTGGACCGGTTCACCACCGCCTTCTGGAAGAAGACCATGGGTACCCGCGCCTGGCGCAGGCTCGATCCCCATCTCTGGGACTTCGAGCTCGCGTACGGCAAGGTCGTCGACGAGCTCAAGCCCGACCTCATCCACGCCAACGACTTCCGCATGCTGGGGGTCGGAGCCCGCGCCACGCTGCGCGCCCGCGCCAAGGGCCGGAAGGTCAAACTCGTGTGGGACGCACACGAGTTCCTGCCCGGGATCAAGCCGTGGAGGTCGCACCCTCGCTGGCACGTCGCCCAGTGCGCACACGAGCTGGAGTACTCGCGGCACGCCGACGCCGTGACGACGGTCTCGGACACCCTCGCCGGGATGCTCCAGGAGCGGCACGGCCTCAAGGCCCGCCCCACCGTGGTCCTCAACGCGCCCGACGCCGAGCTCTCGCCGGAGGAGGCGGCCGAGCCCGTTCCGGACCTGCGGGAGCTGTGCGGCATCGGGAACGACGTGCCCCTGACCGTCTACAGCGGTTCCGCCGCTCCGCAGCGAGGCCTCGACATCATGGTCGAGTCGCTGCCCCGGCTGCCGGACGTGCACACTGCGTTCGTCGTGCTCAACACCGAGTCCGAGTACATGAGGACCCTTCGGGCGCGGGCGCAGGAGCTGGGGGTCGGCGAACGGCTGCATCTCGTGCCGTACGTGCCGCACTACCAGGTGGTGCGCTTCCTCGCGGCCGCGGACGCCGGGGTCATCCCGATCCATCACTGGCCGAACCACGAGATCGCCCTCATCACCAAGTTCTTCGAGTACTCTCACGCCCGGCTGCCGCTGGTGGTCAGCGATGTGAAGACGATGGGTTCCATGGTCGAGCAGACCGGCCAGGGTGAGGTGTTCCGGGCCGAGGACGTGGAGGACTACGTTCGCGCGGTGAAGTCCGTGCTGGGCGACGCCGAGCGCTACCGGAGCGTCTACGACAAGCCGGGGCTCCTCGACCAGTGGACCTGGGAGGCCCAGGCCGACGTGCTGGACGAGGTCTACAGCGGGCTGCTGCCCGGAAGCGGGGCCCGGCAGACGGCCGAGCAGAGACCGGTGGAGGCACGGACATGAGTGGCACACCCGACGTCAGCGTCGTCGTCGCGGTCTACAACACCATGCCCTATCTGACGGAGTGCCTGAACTCCCTGATCGGGCAGAGCATCGGCCGGGACAGGCTGGAGATCGTCGCGGTCGACGACGGCTCCACCGACGACAGCGGTGCCGAACTCGATCGCTTCGCGGAACGGTACCCAGGCACCGTCAAGGTGCTTCACCAGGCCAACTCCGGTGGCCCGGCCGCCCCCAGCAACCGCGCGCTGGACATCGCCACGGGCCGCTACGTCTACTTCATCGGCTCCGACGACTACCTCGGCGAGGAAGCGCTGGAGCGCATGGTGGCCTGCGCCGACGAGCACGGCTCCGACGTCGTCGTCGGCAAGATGGTCGGCACGAACGGCCGCTACGTCCACCAGGCTCTCTACAAGAAGAACAACCCGGACGTCGGCCTCACCGACTCCGCCCTGCCGTGGACGCTCGCCAACACCAAACTGTTCCGGCGCGACATGGTCGAACAGCACGGGCTGCGCTTCCCCGAGCACCTGCCCGTGGGCAGCGACCAGCCGTTCACCATCGAGGCCTGCGTACGCGCGCGGAAGATCTCCGTGGTGGCCGACTACACCTGCTACTACGCGGTGAAGCGGGGCGACGCCAGCAACATCACCTACCGCGCCGACCACCTGGCGCGGCTGCGGTGCGCCGTGGAGATCATGGATTTCACGGCCGGTCTCCTCGAGGCGGGTCCGGAGCGCGACGCCGTACTGCGCCGGCACTTCACCTGGGAAGTGGCCAAGCTCGTCCAGGACGACTTCCCCGTGCTCGACCGTGAGCTCCAGCGTGAGCTCTGCGCGGGCGTCGCACGGCTCGCCGAGGCCTACTTGACCGACGGCATCCGTGACGCCATGGACGTCAAGCGCCGGGTGCGTATCTGTCTGGCCCGGGCAGGCGCGGTCGACGAACTGTGCGAGGCGATCACCTCGGAGAAGGCGAACGGGGCTCCGCCGTTCGTCGTCGAGGGCGAGAGTGCCTACGCCCGCTACCCCGGTTTCCGCGATCCTCGCATCGGTCTGTCCGACCGCTGTTACGAGCTGGTCGGGGAGGCCGTCCCCGGCCGTCTCGCGCAGGGCACCGAACTGCTCGCGTCCGCCTGGGAACAGGAGGGCGAAGGGATCACGTACGCCGCCACCCTGCGGCTGCCGGTCCTCGGCGACGTCGACGGAGCCGTGCTGCGTCTCGCCCAGGGCGCCATGCCCGCGTCCGCGGACAAGGCCAAGGCCAGAAAGCTCCCGAAGAGCCGCGAACTCCCGCCTCCCGTGGGCGCGTTCACGACCGAAACCAGCGAGGACGGCGCGTCCACCGTGCTCCACGCGCGGGTGCCGCTCGACCGGAGCCCGGCCAAGCTGGGTGTACGGGTCTATCTCGACGTAGCCGGATCGACCTACGAGATCCCCGTACGCGGCGTGGACAAGCCCATGCCGCTGGCGCGCCGTTGGGGAGCTTACGAGACTCCGTACTTCGCGCGGGCGACGGTGAATCCCAAGGGCCGTGTGGTGATCACCACGGGTCCCCTGCACCGGCCGAAGCCGCCCCTGGTCTCCCGGGCGAAGTCGGCCCTCGCCCGGCGACTGAAATCCCGATCCGCGGGCCCGAAGGCGAGCGGTTCCCCCACGAGCCGTGCGAAAAGGAAGTAGCGACCGTCCATGAACATCTGTGTAGTAGCCCTCGGCAAGATCGGGCTTCCGCTGGCCGTGCAGTTCGCGTCCAAGGGACACCGGGTCATCGGCGCGGACGTCAACGAGAAGGTCGTCGAGCTGGTCAACGCCGGCACCGAGCCGTTCCCCGGTGAGCACGACCTGGACGTCAAGCTCAAGCAGGCCGTCGACGCCGGTCTGCTGAGCGCGACGACGGACACCGCGAAAGCGGTCGCGCAGTCCGAGGCCGTGGTCGTGGTGGTCCCGCTGTTCGTCGACGTGGAAGGCACGCCGGACTTCGGCTGGATGGACTCCGCGACGAAGGCCATCGCCCAGGGCCTCAAGCCGGGCACGCTCGTCTCCTACGAGACCACACTGCCGGTCGGTACCACCCGCACCCGCTGGGCGCCGATGCTGGCCGAGGCCTCGGGCCTGACCCCGGGGGAGGACTTCCACCTGGTCTTCTCGCCGGAGCGGGTCCTCACCGGGCGTGTCTTCTCCGACCTGCGCCGCTACCCCAAGCTGGTCGGCGGCGTCGACGAGGCGTCGACCGCGCGGGGCGTGGAGTTCTACGAGCAGGTGCTCGACTTCGACGAGCGCGCCGACCTGCCGCGGCCGAACGGCGTCTGGGACCTGGGCACCGCCGAGGCCTCCGAGCTCGCCAAGCTCGCCGAGACCACCTACCGCGACGTCAACATCGGCCTGGCCAACCAGTTCGCGCGCTTCGCCGACAGCAACGGCATCGACGTCAAGAAGGTCATCGAGGCCTGCAACTCACAGCCGTACAGCCACATCCACCAGCCGGGTATCGCCGTCGGCGGCCACTGCATCCCGATCTATCCGCGGATGTACCTGTGGAACGACCCGTCCGCGACCGTGGTCCGTTCCGCGCGCGAGGCGAACGCGGCGATGCCGGAGTACGCCGTGGACCTGCTGGCGGCCGCCTACGGCGACCTGGCCGGGGCGAATGTCCTGGTGCTGGGCGCTGCCTACCGCGGCGGCGTGAAGGAGACGGCCTTCTCCGGCGTCTTCCCGACTGTCGAGGCGCTCAGGGCCCGTGGCGCCGTCCCGTTCGTCTCGGACCCGATGTACACGGCCGAGGAACTGGCGGCGCACGGTCTGCCGCCGCACGCCGGTGAGAAGGTCACCGCGGCGATCCTGCAGGCCGACCACGCCGAGTACCGGACGCTGGTCCCGGCGGACCTGCCGGACGTCACGGTCCTGGTCGACGGACGCCGCACGACCGACCCGGAGGCCTGGAAGGGCGTCCGCCGGGTTGTCATCGGAGGCTGACACCCACCCGCACCTGATGGGCCCGTCCGGGCGTACGGGACGGGCCCATGCGGTGAAGCGGAAGGGGAGAGCCGTCGGAACAGGGTCCCGGCACCGGCGCCTCGGACCGCCTGGACGTCGTCATATGATCCGACCCTGGCCACGCTGCCGGGGTTGGCCGCTCACTGCTCAGGATCCTCACGTGCCCGCTGTTCTCACCGCCGTCACCGCGTCCTCCACGGCGCGGATCGCTGCCCGGGTACGCGGCAGCCGGTCCGCTCTGCCGCTGGCGATCTGTGCGCTGTACGCGGTGTTCCAGCTCGTCGCGGGGCCGCAGTGGACGATGTTCCCGGATTCCTACCGGTACGCGCGGGCGGCGGAGCAGTATCTCGGCGCCTCACGAGAGGAAGCGCATCGCACGGCGCTGGCCGCCTACTGTGCCAGCCGCGCCGACCGCACGGCGCACGACGAGCGGCTTCAGCCGATGGTCCACGAGAGCCGGAACGTCCTCAAGGCCGCTGCCGAGCGCTCCTGCCTCGAGCGGTGGACCGACGCTCCCGACATCACCACCGGCGACCCGCGCTACCAGGCCATCTTCTCCGGCCGACCGGGCTATCCCCTGCTCGCGGCGCCGTTCGTCGGAGCGTTCGGAGTGCTGCAGGGGATGCGGCTGCTGGGGGCGGTCGTGGCAGCAGGGGGCTCGCTGCTCGTGTTCGGACTGCTGGGCTGTGCGGGGCTGAGCCGGCGAGCCGCGGCGGCCGGACAGGTGGCTTTCCTCGCCACACCGCTCGGCTGGTGGAGTGCCCAGGCGTTGAGCGAGGGGCTGTTCACGGTGTGTGTGCTGGGCGTGCTCTGGGGCGGTCTGCTGCTGCTCAGAGGCCGGTCCCTGGTGCGGGGGGGTGCTCTGGTGACCCTCGGTTACCTGGCCGGCGGGGTCACCCGCTACTCGTCGGCCCTGGTGCTGGCGGTTGTCCTCGGCGCGGCCGCGACGTGGGCTCTGTGCCTCCGGCCTCCGTGGCGCCACCGGGGTACGGTCGTCCTCGCGGTGTCTTCCGCGCTGGCGGCCGCCGGGGTCCTCGCCGCCATGCGGTTTCTCGGCCTGGCCTCCTCGCAGGCCACCCTTCAGGACACCTTCACCCATCACTTCGACGCTCCGGAGATCGCCGATCCCTGGAGCGCGCTGCTGGGTCTCGCCGTCCGGTTCGCGCGGGACTGGATCGCCCAGCAGGCGGGCCTCCCGTACTTTCTGGTCCTCACGGGCCTCGCGACCTGGGCGCTGGCCCGGCACGGCAGGGGACTGGGCCTGCTCGCCGTGGCCACCGCGTTCACCGGGGCCTCCGCGGTCCTGGCCCACCCGCTCGTCCAGGAGGCCGACCGCCTCGGTGTCCTGATGTGGACGCCCGTGGTGCTCGGCCTGCCCCTCCTCGTCGACCGTCACTGGTCCTCGGGGCCGGTGACGGAGACGGAGCTTCGGCGTGCCGGCCCAGGGCTGCCCGAGGCGCGGGCCGGAGCCCGCCCCGCTGATCAGGAGCGCTGATCCGGAAGTCCCGACCGTCATGAGCGGCGATCCTGCTCGCGGAGGGTTCTGACCGACTGCTGCTCAGCGGCGACAGGGGCAGCCGGGCGGAGACCGGGAAGACCCGTCTCCCCGACGGACGCGACGACGTCCGCCCGGTTCGTCGGGTCTCAGGCGCTCTGTTCGACGAGGGCGCCGTCCTTCTCCTCGTAGAGGCTGCCGGTCCGCGGGCACTCCCACACTCCAGCCTCGCCCGTGTGTTCGACCAGCTTGACGCCGGCCCTGCCGACCCAGCCGACCTGTCGCGCGGGAACGCCGACGACCAGCGCGAAGTCCGGCACGTCCTTGGTGACGACTGCACCGGCGGCCACCATGGCCCAGCGGCCGATGCTGATCGGGGCGACGCAGACCGCGCGGGCACCGATCGAGGCGCCGTCGGCGATCTTCACACCGACGGCTTCCCAGTCGCCACCGCGCTTCTGCTTGCCCTCGGGGTCCACGGAGCGCGGGTTGTGATCGTTGGTGAGAACCACGGCTGGACCGATGAAGACACCGTCACCGAGTTCGGCGGGCTCGTAGACGAGCGCGTAATTCTGCAGCTTGCAGTTGTCGCCCATACGTACGCCCGAACCTACGTACGCGCCACGACCGATCACACAGCCTTCGCCGAGGCGGGCACCGTCGCGGATCTGCGCGAGGTCCCAGACGCTGCTTCCCGCGCCGATCTCGGCGGTCTCGTCGACCTGGGCGCTGGGCTGGACCCTGTAGTTCACTTGTCTGCCTTTCGGTGTCCGGGTTCGGTTGGGGAGCATACGGGTGAGGCGGGTTCGCCTCCGCCGTGCGCCCCTGACGGTGGGCGGCGGAGGCCGCGGCCCCTTCGAGAAGGGGCGGCGAGCCCGGGCCGCCCCCGGGGTCCCGGTTTGACCCCTCAAGCCGGGCCCCGTAGCCTTGACCGTCGGCGTGTCCCTTGACGCGCCACACCCCCGTAAACCTCTTCCTCCTGGATCGTGCGAGCTTCGTGTTCCGCGCACCGGGAGAGGCCGCTCGCGCGAGTCGGCGGCTGGACTGCGGGGTTCCGTTCCGAGCGAAAGAGAGATCCGCGTGTACGCCATCGTGCGCAGCGGTGGTCGCCAGCACAAGGTTGCTGTCGGCGACATCGTTGAGGTTGACAAGATTTCCACCGCCAAGGTTGGCGACACGGTCGAGCTCTCGACCCTGCTCGTTGTCGACGGCGAAGCCGTGACGAGCGACCCCTGGGTCCTTGCCGGCATCAAGGTCCAGGCCGAGGTCGTGGACCACCACAAGGGCGTCAAGATCGACATCCTTCGCTACAAGAACAAGACCGGCTACCGCCGTCGTCAGGGCCACCGCCAGCAGTACACGGCGATCAAGGTCACTGAGATCCCCGCGGCTGCGAAGTAAGGGTAGGGACTGAGACATGGCACACAAGAAGGGCGCATCGTCCACTCGGAACGGTCGCGACTCCAACGCTCAGCGGCTCGGTGTGAAGCGCTTCGGCGGTCAGACCGTCAACGCCGGTGAGATCCTGGTCCGCCAGCGTGGCACCCACTTCCACCCCGGCGCCAGCGTCGGCCGTGGCAAGGACGACACGCTGTTCGCGCTGGCCGCCGGTGCGGTCGAGTTCGGCACGCACCGTGGCCGCAAGGTCGTGAACATCGTTCCGGTCGCCTGATCGAGTCCCGTCGAGGCTGACCCGGTTCCACGCGCACCGGATCGCATGCCTCGGGGCCCAGGCTCCGTAGAACAGAGTTCTTCGCGAGGCGGACCTCACTTCCCCCACGGGAAGTGGGTCCGCCTTTCGCGTGTTACGTAAGAGACATTCCGTACGTGCCGAGGTATCCGAAGTGCGTACGGGCCGAAGTATCCGAAGTAACCGATGTAACCGAAGTGCTGGAGGCACCCCACATGACCACCTTCGTGGACCGCGTCGAGCTGCATGTCGCCGCGGGTAGCGGAGGTCACGGCTGTGCCTCCGTACACCGGGAGAAGTTCAAGCCGCTCGGCGGCCCGGACGGCGGCAACGGCGGCCGTGGCGGTGACGTGATCCTGGTCGTCGACCAGTCCGTCACCACGCTGCTCGACTACCACCACTCGCCCCACCGCAAGGCAACCAGCGGCAAGCCCGGCGAGGGCGGCAACCGCTCCGGCAAGGACGGCCAGGACCTGATCCTGCCCGTGCCGGACGGCACGGTCGTCCTCGACAAGTCGGGCAACGTCCTGGCGGACCTCGTCGGACAGGGCACCTCGTACGTCGCGGCGGAGGGCGGCCGCGGCGGCCTCGGCAACGCGGCGCTGGCTTCGGCCCGTCGCAAGGCGCCCGGTTTCGCGCTGCTCGGCGTGCCCGGAGGTATGCAGGACATCGTCCTGGAGCTGAAGACCGTCGCCGACGTGGCGCTCGTCGGCTACCCGAGCGCCGGCAAGTCCTCGCTCATCTCGGTCCTCTCCGCCGCCAAGCCGAAGATCGCGGACTACCCCTTCACGACCCTCGTCCCCAACCTCGGTGTGGTGACGGCCGGTGAGACGGTCTACACGATCGCCGACGTGCCCGGTCTCATCCCCGGCGCCAGCCAGGGCAAGGGCCTCGGCCTCGAGTTCCTGCGCCATGTGGAGCGCTGCAGCGTGCTGGTGCACGTCCTCGACACGGCGACCCTGGAGTCCGAGCGCGACCCGATCTCCGACCTCGACATCATCGAGGAGGAGCTCAAGCAGTACGGCGGTCTCGACAACCGTCCGCGCATGGTCGTCCTCAACAAGATCGACGTACCGGACGGCAAGGACCTGGCGGAGATGGTCCGTCCCGACCTCGAGTCGCGCGGCTACCGCGTCTTCGAGGTGTCCGCGGTCGCCCACATGGGCCTCAGGGAACTGTCCTTCGCCCTCGCCGAACTGATCGCGCAGTCCCGGGCCGCCAAGCCCAAGGAGGAGGCGACCCGGATCGTCATCCGCCCGAAGGCGGTCGACGACGCCGGCTTCACCGTGGTCCAGGAGGAGGACGGCCTCTACCGCGTGCGCGGCGAGAAGCCCGAGCGCTGGGTGCGGCAGACCGACTTCAACAACGACGAGGCCGTCGGCTACCTCGCCGACCGGCTCGCCCGCCTCGGTGTCGAGGAGAAGCTGATGAAGGCGGGCGCCCGCTCCGGCGACGGCGTCGCGATCGGCCCCGAGGAGAACGCGGTCGTCTTCGACTGGGAGCCCACCGTCATGGCCGGCGCGGAGATGCTGGGCCGCCGCGGTGAGGACCACCGCTTCGAGGCCCCGCGTCCCGCCGCCCAGCGTCGCCGGGACAAGCAGGCCGAGCGGGACGAGTCGCAGAAGGAGTACGACGACTTCGAACCGTTCTAGGTCACCCGCCGCGGGCCGGACCGCGTACGACGGGCACGGAGAGGTCATCCTCTCCGTGCCCGTCGCGTTGCGCTGACGGCGTGTCGAGCCCGCCGCCGGTCACGGGACAGCCCGTAGGGTGATCGGGAGTCACCCGCAAGTCCGGGCAGGGAACGGCGAAGTCCGCTGCTGCGGCCAGGAGTTCGGTGCTCGCGCATTTGTCATGTCTATGATGCGCTTTGTTCAAGAGGTGGGCTGCTGTCCCGTGTGGGCTGGTCGGTGTCCAAGAGGCAACCGACGCAAGGGAGTCCGCCGATGTCCGGAGCCGTCTCACGCGATCGACGCCACTTTCTCACCGCCTCGGCCGCCGTACTCGGCGCCGCCGCGTCCGCCCAGCTCTGGGTGCCCGGCACCGCACGCGCGGCCGAACCCCCCTTGCCCGAAGGTGTGTTCAGCCTCGGAGTGGCCTCCGGTGACCCGCTGCCCGACGGTGTCGTGCTGTGGACCCGGCTCGCGCCCGACCCGCTGAACGGCGGCGGCATGCCCGACCGCGCGGTGACGGTCGCCTGGGAGATCGCCGAGGACGCCCGCTTCCGCAAGCAGGTGCGCCGCGGCCTCGCCCAGGCGCGTCCGGAGTACGGCCACAGCGTTCACGTCGACGTCCGCGGGCTGCGCCCCGGCCGCGTGTACTGGTACCGCTTCCGCGCCGGCGGCCGGCTCTCGCCGACCGGCCGCACCCGGACCGCGCCGCGCCCGACCGGCACGGGCGGCTCGCTGCGCCTCGCGCTCGCCTCCTGCCAGAACTGGCAGCACGGCTACTTCACCCCGTACGCCGACATGCTCCGCCAGGACCCCGACGTCGTCCTGTTCGTCGGGGACTACATCTACGAGTCCGCGCCGTCGGCCACAGCCGTGCGCAGGCACGAGGGCACCGGGGAGCCGTACACCCTCGTCCAGTACCGCAACCGGTACGCCCAGTACCGCAGCGACCCGCACCTCGCGGCGATGCACGCGCACGCTCCGTGGGTGGTCACCTTCGACGACCACGAGGTCGACAACGACTTCGCCGGAGAGGTGCCGCAGGACCCGGACAAGCAGGCCCACGGCGCGTTCGTGACCCGGCTGGCCGCCGCGTACCAGGCGTACTACGAGCACATGCCGGTCCGGGCCACCGCCATTCCGGACGGGCCGCACATCAGGATGTACCGGCGGCTCGACTTCGGCCGCCTCGCGCGGCTGAACGTCCTCGACACACGGCAGTTCCGCAGCGACCAGGTGACCGGTCAGGCCGCCGCCGAGGACCCGTCGCTCACCATGCTCGGCGCTGCGCAGCGGGACTGGCTGCTCCGCGGCCTGCACCACTCGCCGGCCCGCTGGAACATCGTCGCCTCACAGATCATGATGGCCGAGACCGATCTCCAGGTGGGCAAGGGCAAGCTCTGGTACTACGACGCCTGGGACGGTTACCAGGCCGAACGCAACGCCCTCATGAGGGAGTTCACGACCGTCAGCAACCCCGTCGTCCTCAGCGGCGACCGGCACTACACGATGATCAGCGACCTCAAGAAGGACTTCGCCGACCCGCACTCCGACGTGGTCGGCACCGAATTCGTCGGGACCTCCATCTCCACCGGCGGTGACCAGGATCAGGCGGCCTTCCACAAGGACTGGGACGCGCGGATGCCGGACAATCCGCACTGGAAGCTCATCGACGCCCACCGTGGCTACCACCTCTTCGACATCCGGCGGGACGGCATCGACGCCCAGGTGCGTGTCGCGTCGACGGTGCTGAAGCCGGACGCGGCCTCCAGCCGGCTGGCGCGTCTGCGGGTCGAGGCGGGGGAGCCGGGCGTGCGGCTCGTCTGATCCGGCCGCACCTCGCGTACGGTCCGGGTGCGGCCCGCCACCCGGCGACCCGTCGGGAGCGGCCTCTCAGGAGGTACCCGGAACCTCCCGGAGATCCGGCGCGCTCCGGGCACCGGCACGACCGTCGGGGGTCCCACCCCGGACAGTGCCCTGTACCGCCGGCACTCGGTCTGGCCGGGGGAGTGGTGGAACTCCTCACCCAAAGCGAGGGGGGCAGCTCGCTGTCCCGGCGTGACCGTGCGGGACACCCCGACGGGCGGGCGTGATCCACCGGCCGGGCGTCGCGCCCCGCCCGCGGGACAGCGGTCGCGGCCGTGACCGCGTACGCATCCTGCCCGCTCCGCGCCGGGCGCGGTCACACCCCGCGGGCCCTCCCGCGATCCCCGGTGGGCGCGCGACGACGGCCGCGGCACCTCGCCGCGTCGTCGGGCCGCCCGGACAGGCCCGGTACGAGGATGCCCCTCCGCCGTGCGCCGCAGCTCGTCGGAGGCCGCGCGCCGGGCCGCCGTGGGATCACGGGACGGCCCTCGCCCGAGGCCCGTGCGAGGAGCCAGGGCGGCCCGGCCGCACGGCCCCGCCGCGCACCCCTGTATCCCGGCCGGGCTACCCCGGCGGTCTCCTCAGGGAGGCCCCGAAGGCGGCGGACGATTCCTCCTGGCCGACGGAAAAGCGAAATGCCGCCGGTGTTTGTGAGGGAATTCCGGGAAAAGGGACTTCCGGCCGGAATCCCTTCGAAACCCGCGCGCGGTGACGTGGCTCAGAGAGCGGGCGTTCCCCTGTCGGCCGGTCGCATGATCTCCCGTCCGGTACGTCCGGGCGGGTCCCGGGGACGGCCCCGGGTGCGGAGACGCCCTGTCGCGTCCGTACGCGCACGGGTCCCGGTCCGCCGACCGCCGCGCCGCCGTCCGGACCCGGTGCGGCGGGATCGCCGCCCGAGCCGCGGAGTCCGCGCGCTCCCGCGATCGGACGGGTTCGCCGGAGGCCTTCGGGGGAACCCGCTTGTGTGCTGGGTCACCGGATGCGCGGGCGCATGAAGCGAACGTGAGAATCGCGGGCGGGATGTGTGCACTTACTCACAGCAAATCCGGACAATTCATCCGGCTCTCTCGGGGTGGCCTGCAAGCAAGGTGAATTTCCGGTTGCGCGCACATATGCGGCAGGCGGCGCTCGCCTTGCACGGCGGTAACCGTAGGTGGGACCATTCCCGGGTTCCCTGTCGCCCCAAGGTAGGTCACCTGTGTCTGAGCACATTGCCAAGCCCCGTACCACCGCAGTGATCCTGGCCGGCGGCACCGGCCAGCGCGTGGGTCTGTCGATTCCGAAGCAGCTGCTGAAGATCGCCGGCAAGGCGGTCATCGAGCACACGCTGACCACCTTCGAACAGGCCGACTCGATCGACGACATCATCGTGCTGATGGCCCCGGGCTACGTCCCGGACGTCGAGAAGATCGTCACGAAGGCGGGCCTGAAGAAGGTCACCAAGGTGATCGAGGGCGGCTCGACGCGGAACGAGACCACCGAGCGCGCCATCGCCGCCCTCGGTGAGGGCCTGGCCGAGGGCGAGGACGCGAACGTCCTCTTCCACGACGCCGTGCGCCCGCTGCTGTCGGAGCGCGTGATCGACGACTGCGTGACCGCGCTGGAGCGGTTCCAGGCCGTGGACGTCGCCATCCCGTCCGCGGACACGATCATCGTGACCCGTACCCACGGCGAGGACGGCGAGTTCATCACCGAGATCCCGGACCGCTCCCGGCTGCGCCGCGGCCAGACGCCCCAGGCGTTCAAGCTGTCCACGATCCGCCGCGCCTACGAGGTCGCGGCCGGCGACCCCAACTTCCAGGCCACCGACGACTGCTCGGTCGTGCTCAAGTACCTGCCGGACGTGCCGATCCACGTCGTCGCGGGTGACGAGTACAACATGAAGGTCACCCAGCCCGTCGACGTCTTCATCGCCGACAAGCTCTTCCAGCTCGCCTCCACCGCCGCCCCCGAGCAGGCCGACGAGGCCGCGTACCGCGAGCTGCTGACCGGCAAGACCGTGGTGGTCTTCGGCGGCTCCTACGGCATCGGCAAGGACATAGCCGAGCTGGCCGAGGGCTACGGCGCGAAGACCTACGCGCTCGGCCGCTCCACCACCGGCACCCACGTCGAGAACCCGGAGGAGGTCGACGACGCGCTGTCCACGGCCTACGCCGAGACCGGGCGCATCGACTACGTGATCAACACCGCCGGTGTGCTGCGCATCGGCAAGCTGGCCGAGACGGACAACGCGACCATCGAGGAAGCGCTGAAGGTCAACTACCTCGCCCCGGTGCAGATAGCCCGCTCCTCGTACAAGTACCTGGCCGAGACCAGGGGCCAGCTGCTGCTCTACACCTCCAGCAGCTACACCCGCGGCCGCGCCGAGTACAGCCTCTACTCCTCCACCAAGGCCGCCATGGTGAACCTCACCCAGGCGCTCTCCGACGAGTGGGCCGGCGACGGCATCCGCGTCAACTGCATCAACCCCGAGCGCACCGCGACCCCCATGCGCACCAAGGCTTTCGGGCAGGAGCCCGCGGGCTCCCTGCTCTCCTCCGAGGCGGTCGCGCACACCTCCCTGGACGTGCTGCTCTCCGAGCTCACCGGTCACGTCATCGACGTCCGTCAGCAGGACCCGACGGCGGGCGCGGGCCGCGGCTCCGGTTTCGAGGCGGCGCTGGCCGGCGTGCTGGACCGCCAGGACGGCGTGGCATAATCAAAAAAGAATAGCCTTCCGGAATTCAGGCCTTTGTGTCCGCGTGTTCGCCGCGCGTTCACAAAGGCCTGAATCCGTAGAGTTCACTTTTCGCTTTTGGCTCATCTCGGTATCAAAAAATCTTTTGGTATCAAACCGGCACTCACCCCTCAAGAGCAGGTTTCTCCGTGATTTCCACCGCTATTCGCGTCGCCCGTGTGGGCAGCGCGGCCGAGCTGGCGGCGGCGGCCCTCATGATGCTGGGCTTCCCCTGCCTGATGCTCGCCGCTCTCCTGCCGAGCGTCGGCGCCTTCGCGGCCGCGGCCGCCGTGACGTACCTGGCGGACCACTATCTGCACCGGCGCGGCAGCTATCTGGTCAACCGCCTCAGCAAGGTGCGGGCCGGTGTGTCCATCAGATTCCTGATCCGGCAGCTGCTGCTCGTGCTGCTGCTGGCGCGGCTCGACCTGACCGACAGCATGGTCTTCAACGCGGCCATCGCGTGCTTCCTGGCCTTCTACGGCTTCCAGGCACCGCACAGCGCCCTGGTCACGCTGATCGTGCAGCGCCGCAAGCTGCCCGTCGCCACCCGCAACGTCGACCTGGAACCGCGCGTCCGTATCCCGGCCGCGCCGCCGCGCCGGCTGCTCTCCCGGGCTGCCGAGAAGATGCTCCACCTCGACCTCGTGGCCGTCGTCGGTCTCCTGATCTCCGGGGCGACCGACGACAACGTCTACGGCTTCGTGGGCATCGGGGTGACGCTGCTGCTCGCCCTCGTCTACGTCGCGGCCCTGGTCCCGTTCGTACGAGGGCGGCGGGTCCCGCCCAACGCCGAACAGGTCCTCGCCGCGGTCGACGACTGGCTGCGCACCTACCGTCCCGAGACGGTGCTCTACTTCTCCGGTTCCAAGGACTCCGCCTACCAGGTCAACATGTGGCTGGAGACGATGGAGCAGCTGGACACCCGGCCGCTGATCATCCTCCGGGAGCGGGCGATCCTGGACCGCATGGCGCCCACCACGGTGCCGGTCATCTGCGTGCCCGGAGGGGTGCACCTGATGAACATGGACCTGTCCACGGTGCGGGTCGCGCTCTACGCGGCGAACGTCGGCAAGAACATCCACCTGCTGCGCGTGCCCACCATGAAGCACGTCTTCATCGGACACGGCGACAGTGACAAGCTCGCCAGCGTCAACCCGTTCAGCAAGGCGTACGACGAGGTGTGGACCGCCGGCCGCGCGGGCCGCGACCGCTACGCCATCGCCGACGTCGGTGTCCGCGACGAGGACATCGCCGAGGTCGGCCGCCCGCAGCTCGCGCCGATCCGGACCGCGCAGGACACCCAGGGCGCGGCCGCCGCCGACCGCTGCCCGACGATCCTGTACGCCCCCACCTGGGAGGGCTGGGACGACAACCCGGGCAACACCTCGATCCTGCTGGCGGGCGAGAACATCGTCCGTCGTCTGGTGCAGGCCGATCCGCCCGTCCGCGTCCTCTACAAGCCGCACCCGTTCACCGGCACCCGCAGCGCGCAGGCCAAGGCCGCGCACGGCAGGATCGTCGCGCTGGTCGAGAAGGCGGCCGCCGAGCGCGCCGCCGACCCCCGCCGCGGCGCCGACGCGGCGGCCCGGAGCGCGGCCGTGGCCGAGCTGGCCCGGGTCGAGGCCCGCATCGAGCAGCTGACCGGTGCCACCGAGAACGGCGACGAGGCCGAGGCCACCCGTGACGGCGTGGTCGACACCGCGGCGCACGCCGAGGTCGCCCGGCTGCGCGCCGAGTGGAACGACGCCTACTGGCGCTCCTTCGGCAGCTGGGAGCACCGGGTCATCACCGGCGCCGAGCCCCGCCTGTACGACTGTTTCAACGTCTCCGACGCGATGGTCTCGGACATATCCAGCGTGGTCTCCGACTACATCGCGAGCGGCAAGCCCTACGCGGTGACGGACTCCGCGGAGCTGGGCGTCGAGGAGTTCAAGCGGCAGAACACCGCCGTGCGCGCCGCCGTGATCCTCTCCAACTCGGCCGCCGAACTGGACGAGTTGCTCACGGGGGTCTTCGATCCGTCGGCGGACACGCTGGCCGGTGACCGCCGCGAGCTGAAGCGGTATCTGCTGGGCCCCGACGAGCCGGCGTCGATCGTCCAGTTCAACGGCGCGGTGCGCGATCTGGCGAAGAAGTCCCGGGCGCGCAACCAGGGTCAGGAGGCGGGCGCGGCCGCCGCGGCGGAACCGGCCGGCGCGGTGCCCGGTCAGCGGAGCGCCACCGCGGGCGAGACGGGCGGTGCGGCGGTCAAGGGGTGATCCCCGCGCCGTCGACCGGCCGCGGGCCGTCCGCGCACGCATGACAGAGCCCGGCTCCGGGGTACACCCCGGAGCCGGGCTTCTTTCTGTGAAGCACGTCACATATGAGGCCTCATCAGGCAACCGATCCGCCGCCTCACCCGTCTAGTAAGTAGTCCTTGAGGTGATACGGGGGAAATATTCTGATGACGGTGGGGAAACGTGACAGTGACGCAGCCTGATGTGAGCGTGATCATCGGCGCGTACGAGGCCATGCCGTACCTGGTCAAGTGCCTGCAGTCGGTCGAGGACCAGACCCTCGGTCCCGACCGGATCGAGGTCGTCGCGGTCGACGACGGGTCGACGGACGGCACGGGGGAACATCTGGAGGAGTTCGCGGAGCGCTCGGCCATAGCGGTCACCGTGATCCGGCAGGCCAACTCGGGCGGCCCCAGCGGCCCGCGCAACGTCGGCCTCGACAAGGCCCGCGGGCGCTACGTCTTCTTCCTCGACGCCGACGACCACCTGGGCCCGGAGGCCCTGGAGCGCATGGTCGCGATGGCGGACGAGCACGGCACGGACGTGGTGCTCGGCAAGGTCGTCGGGGTCAACCGCACCGCCCCGAAGTCGATGTGGGACAAGACGCTGCCCCGCACGGACGTGTTCTCCTCCCGGATCAAGTTCACGCTCAGCGCGCAGAAGCTCTTCCGGCGCGACCTGCTCACCCGGCACGACATGCACTTCGACGAGTCGCTGAAGACCGGCGAGGACGCGCTGTTCACCATGGAGGCCTACCTCCGCGCGGACGGTGTCTCCGTGATCGCCGACTACGACTGCTACTACCTGGTCGGCCGTGAGGACGGCAAGCACGCGACCAAGACCGGCGGTTACCGGCTGCGGTTCGACTCCGCCCGGGCCCTGATGGGTCTGATCGCCGAGCACGTGCCCGCCGGCAAGCGCCGCGACGGCCTGATGGTCCGGCCCTTCCTCATCACCCTGCTCCCGCAGTTCGGGCCGGTCTTCCTCAAGGACGACGAGGAGGTCAGACGCGACAAGCTCGCCCTGGCCAAGCCGATGATCGACGCGTACTGGACCGAGGGCGTCGCCGACCGGCTCAAGGTCAACGAACGGCTGCGGGTGAATCTGGCCGGGCTGGGCCGGGCCGACCTGCTGGCCGACGTCCTGGTGTTCCTCAAGAAGAAGAAGGCACCCGCGCTCCACGTGGACCCGCGCAGCCGCAAGGCCTATCTCGCCTACCCGCACTTCCGTGACAAGGAAGCGCCCATCCCGGACGGCTGGTTCGTCCCGACCTCACGCGAGACGGTCACCATCGACAGCTTCAAGTTCGCGCCCGCCGGTCGCTTCCCCGGTATGCGGACCGCCCGCCGGATGGCGCGCAAGGTGTTGGGGCCCCGCCGCGCGGGATGAGGCCGAACGCCCGTTCCGGGGCCCTGGGGGGGCGTACGGAACGGGCGTCGACGGGGTGCGTACCGGGGGGTACGGACCCCGCGAGGGAGGACGGGCGCTCCTTACTGGCGGCCCGACTGCAGCGCCTTGCGCAGCGGACGCCCCACCGCGCGGCGCGCCATGCGGTAGACGGAACGCTGCGGGACCAATGCCTGTGCCAGGGCCCTGGGGGCGCCCTTCCGGGCCCGGTCCAGCTCACGCCGCAGCCGGGCGTTGTCCGTCGACAGCTCGGTGATACGGGTCTGCAGCCAGCCGAACCGGGTGGTGAGCGAGGCCACGTCGGCGTCGTTCCAGGGCCGGACCCCGGCCGGGAAGGCGAGCGAGGCGATCCGCCGGTCGTAGGCCGCGCCCCCGTCGCCGTGGGTGAAGGTGTTCTGCAGACCGTTGCGCTCCAGGAAGCCGGTGAAGCGCTCGAAGCGCTCCTGGTGTCCACCCGTCAGTGCGCCGAAGTCCGCCTCCGCGTACAGCTCCGCCGGGTCGAGGTCCCGTGGCGGCTTGCTGATCCGGCGGTGCGGGATGTCGAAGTAGCGGCACAGCTCCAGGGTGCGCGAGTCGCCGCACAGCACGGTCGCGGGCGTACCCGCGAGGAGTGCCGCGATGTTGCCGTGGATGCGGGAGTCGAACGAGAAGTCGAAGCCCCGCAGGTCGTCGATCCAGGTGACCGGGTCGATGTAGACGCGGACCTTGTCCTCGCGGTACATCGGGTGGTCCGGGTGTGTGGGCATCGCGGTGACGGAGCCGTTCGGGTCCGACAGGTCGCGCCAGTGCAGCTGGCGGGCGTCGCTCAGATTCTGTCCGATGAAGCGCAGATACGGATACCGCGTGTGCGCGCTGCGGATCACCCGGTCGAGGCCCTGGGACCTCACCGCGCTGTGCGAGCCGTTGACCGCGATCCGGGACTCGGGGCCGAGGGCGGGGGCGTCCTTGCGGACGTCGAGGTCCTTGCCGTACATGAACAGGGACGGACAGCCGATGACCTCGACGTCACGGAAGCCCATGTCCTTCAGATAGCGCTCGGTGAACTCGCCCCGCACCCCGATGGACGCGCTGCGGTCGAGTACCGCGGCGACGAACTCCCGTACGGCGGGCTCCATGGGCTTCAGCCGGGCCGGGTTGTAGTCCAGGCCGGCCTGCGCGCCGATCCCCGGCACGACCACCGGGATCTTCAGCCTGCCGATGAGCCGGGTCAGCCGCCTGAGCTGGGGCTCGAACGAGGGGCGGAAGGCGTTGGCCAGCGGTACGACGAACGCGTCGTACTCCTCGTTGATCCGGCCGGCCGCCGTCACGTCGGTGCGGATGCCGTTCGACACGACCTCCGTGCCCGGGGTCTCGAGGATCTTGTGCGCCGCGTCGCTGAAGATCAGGTTGCCCGCGTTGGTGGCGAAGACGTCCTGGTGGAGGGCCTGTTCCACGGGGACGACGTCGTACGGACTTTTCCCTGATCTCAGGAGTATGCGCTTCACTGGATGAACAGTAGGTGCCACAACGTTCAACTTATCTTTGCGTCTTCTTTAAGTTCCATGAGGAACGAGTACAACCTTTTGTGCATGCGCGACCCGTGAGCGGGCGACTACGCGGGGCGTCCGCCAGCTGGACCGGGAGGCGCCGGCCCGGCCCGTTCGCGTAGATTGCCGGGCGGGACGGACCGGACCGACGCGAGGGGACACACCGCAGGTGGCAGGGCAGGCCGAAGGGAACGCGACGGGACCGACGAGTGCGGTACGGCAGGCCGTGGCACGGGCCCACCGGATGGTCGTCAAGGTGGGCTCCTCCTCGCTGACGACGGCCGCGGGCGGCCTCGACGCCGACCGCGTCGACGCCCTCGTCGACGTGCTCGCCAAGCACCGCAGCGGCGGCGAGAAGGAGATCGTCCTCGTCTCCTCCGGAGCCATCGCCGCCGGTCTGGCCCCGCTCGGACTGCGCCGCCGGCCCAAGGACCTCGCCCGGCAGCAGGCCGCCGCCAGCGTCGGCCAGGGACTCCTGGTCGCCCGCTACACCGCGTCCTGCGCCCGGCACGGCATCCGGGTCGGGCAGGTGCTCCTCACCTCCGACGACACCAGCCGCCGCGCCCACCACCGCAACGCCTCCCGCACCCTCGACAAGCTCCTCGCGATGGGCGCCCTGCCGGTCGTCAACGAGAACGACACGGTCGCCACGGACGAGATCCGCTTCGGCGACAACGACCGGCTCGCCGCCCTCGTCGCCCACCTCGTCCGTGCCGATCTGCTGGTCCTGCTCTCCGACGTCGACGGGGTCTACGACGGCGACCCCGGCAGGCCCGGCACCTCGCGGATAGCGGAGGTCCGCGCGCCGCAGGACCTCGCGCACATCGACATCGGCAGCGCGGGCAAGGCGGGCGTCGGCACCGGCGGCATGGTCACCAAGGTCGAGGCGGCCCGGATCGCGGCGGCCGCGGGCATTCCCGTCGTGCTCACCTCCGCCGTGCACGCGGCCGAGGCGCTGGCGGGCGGGGACACCGGCACCTACTTCCACCCCACCGGAAAGCGCTCCGCCGACCGGCTGCTGTGGCTCCAGCACGCCTCGACCCCGCAGGGCGCGCTCGTCCTGGACGACGGGGCCGTGCGCGCCGTGGTCGACCGGCGCACCTCGCTGCTGCCGGCGGGCATCGCGGCCGTCGAGGGCGACTTCGCCGCCGGTGACCCCGTCGAACTGCGCGACGGCGAGGGCCGCGCGGTCGCCCGGGGTCTGGTGAACTTCGACGCCAAGGAGATCCCGCAGCTCATCGGCCGCTCCACCCGCGAGCTGGCACGCGAACTGGGCCCCGCCTACGAACGTGAGGTCGTCCACCGCGACGACCTGGTGCTCCTGTATCCGTAGGACGTGTGTCCGTGGCACCTGTGCGCCGTAGCGCCGGCGTACGACCAGAGGGGGCGATTCCCGCACCCCGGCCGAAAACTGGTGTGAACGTTTCGCGGACGCCTGTCGCGGCGCGGTGAAACTCCGGAAAAGTGCCACGCGGGCGCTCCCCACCTGCTCAACTTTGTTGCAGGGGGACCCCGAGGTTCTGTTACGACCATTGCGTGAAGGAGGCTGTCGTGAGACGAGTGCGCCCGGGGGCGGCGGCGTCGCACGGTGGCGCCTCCCCGACACTCGGCTCCGCCCGGGCGGGGGGAGCTCCGTCCCGTGCGGCGGGCGAGGAGAGGGCCCTGACCAGCGTCGCGGCCGGAGACGCCTTCGAGGGCGAGAAGCCCGCCGACCAGCCGCGACTGTGGCACGTCACGCTGAGCGTCTCGGGCGGCGAGGCCCCGCTGAAGGAGGTCCGGCGGGGTCTGGAGCAACTGGCCCACGACCACCCCTTCCTGCTGACCAGCCGGTATGCCAACGACCACGCGGAGATCCGCTACTGGGAGGAGGCCCGCGACCTGCACGACGCGGCGGCCGTCGCCCTGCGGCTGTGGGGCGAGCACCGGCAGACCGCCCAGCTCCCGCCCTGGGAGATCGTCGGCCTGGAGGTCATCGACCGGGAGACCTATCACCAGCGCATCGCGGAGGGGTACGGGCCACTTCCGGCCACTCCGGTCGGAGTTCACCCCTTTTGAGGGTGTCTCGGGGTGTGGGACAACGGCGGGACGGACCCCCGCGGCGCACTACCCTTCCGACATGACCACGCTCTCGCCGTACGACTCGATGTCCCCGGTCACCCGGGCCGCCTACCGCGCGAAGTCCGCCGCCGCCGACCTGGCGCCCCTGCCGCGGGCCGAGAAGGACGACGCGCTGCTCGCGATCGCGGACGCGCTGGAGGTCCGTACGAGCGAGATCGTCGCGGCCAACGCGAAGGACATCGCGCGGGCCCGGGAGGCCGGGACCAGCGAGACGGTCATCGACCGGCTTACGCTGACGCCCGAACGCGTACGCGCCATCGCCTCCGACGTACGGGACGTCGTCGCGCTGCCCGACCCGGTCGGCGAGGTCGTGCGCGGCTCCACCCTGCCCAACGGCATCGACCTGCGCCAGGTCCGCGTCCCGCTAGGCGTCGTCGGCATCATCTACGAGGCCCGGCCGAACGTGACCGTCGACGCCGCCGCCCTCTGCCTGAAATCCGGCAACGCCGTCCTGCTGCGCGGCTCCTCCTCGGCCTTCGAGTCCAACACCGCCCTCGTCCGCGTGCTGCGCGACGCCGTGGGCGGCGCCGGACTGCCCGCCGACGCCGTCCAGCTGGTCCCCGGCGAGGGCCGTGAGTCGGTGCGCGAGCTGATGCGCGCCCGCGGCCTGGTCGACGTCCTCATCCCGCGCGGCGGCGCCTCGCTGATCCGTACGGTCGTCCAGGAGTCCACCGTCCCCGTCATCGAGACCGGCACCGGCAACTGCCACGTGTACGTCGACGCGCACGCCGACCTCGACATGGCGATCGACATCCTGATCAACTCCAAGGCCCAGCGGCCCAGCGTCTGCAACTCCGCCGAGACCCTCCTCGTGCACCAGGACATCGCGGCCGAGTTCCTGCCGCGCGCCCTGGACGCCCTCGCGGACGCCGGGGTCACGGTGCACGCCGACGAGCGCGTGCTCGCCCACGCGAAGAACTCCCGGGCCACCGTCGTGGAGGCCACGCCCGAGGACTGGGAGACGGAGTACCTCTCCTACGACATCGCCGCCGCGGTCGTCGACTCCCTCGACCGGGCCGTCGAGCACATCCGGCTGTGGACCTCCGGCCACACCGAGGCCATCGTCACCACCTCGCAGCAGGCCGCCCGCCGTTTCACCCGGTTGGTGGACTCCACCACGGTCGCCGTGAACGCCTCGACGCGCTTCACGGACGGCGGCCAGTTCGGCTTCGGCGCGGAGATCGGCATCTCCACCCAGAAGCTGCACGCCAGAGGGCCCATGGGGCTGCCGGAGCTGACGAGCACCAAGTACATCGTCACCGGTGACGGGCACGTCCGGCGCTGAGACACCGCGGCGCCCGGGCGCCGCGGACGGCGGCGCGGCCCGCCGGGCGCGCCCGGCCGGACGGCGTGAGAGCCGTCTCGCCAGGCGGATGAATTTCCATACCGTCTGCCCAAAATGACCCCCCAGGTCTACTCTGGATCCGTGCCGGAGGACGTGGGGGGCACGCCGTTCCCTGACGGCTGGGAGCCCGACGACGACCGCGACCGCGGGGGTGCGGACGAAGAGTTCGCCTCCGTGGTCTTCGACGAGGACTTCGTCCGGGCGGCGGTGATCCATGAGCCGACCGCCGTGGAACGCCTGCTGGCAGCCGCCCAGGCCCGCGCGGAGGCCTCCGAGGCCGAGGCGCGCCGGGCGCACTCCCGAGGCGGCCGGGGCGACGACGAGCACCACGAGGACTACGAGGACGGGTTCGGCCCCGACGGACACGGCCGTGACCCGGATCGCGACGACCCGGACGGCACCGAGGTCCTGGAGGGCCGCTACGGCGCTCCCGGGACGTACGGCAGGCTCTACGGGAAGCAGGCCCGCTGGCACCGCCCGGTGGCCTGGCTGCTCGCCCTCGTGATGGGCATCGGCATGGTCGCCCTGGCCTTCACGGCGGTCTACAGAGGAGCCTCCTCCAGCCGCCAGGACCAGCTCCCGTCACCGGCCTCCACAGGCCTCGAGCAGGACCGGGAGAAGGTCACCGGCACCGGCCCCCCGGTCTCCGTCGGCCCCTCCCGCCCGGCCGTGTCGGCGGTGCCCCGGACCCCGTGACACCAGCGGTGTAGCCGACCGGTCGAACACCCCGGCGTTCCCGGGCGGTCTCGGTGGGAACCTGTCAGAACTTGTCGCGCAGCACCGCGTTTACCCGGGGCTCCGGAGACCTACTCTGAAGGTATGGGCGGGCCTGGAGACCCTCCTGAGGGGACACCCGAGGGCGCTCCCACAGGTGGAGAGGACGAGTACCGATCCGTCGTCTTCGACGAGTCGTTCGTCCGTGCTGCCCGCCTCCAGGAGTTCTCCGCCCGGGAGCGGATGGCCGACCACGCACCGGCCGTACGCCGCCGGCCCGCCCTCCAGCGCGGCCTGTCCCGGCAGGCGCTGATCCTGGTCCTGCTGATAGCCGTCGCCTTCGGCACCGCGATCTACATGGGCGTCCGGCACCCGTACCAGAACCCCGTCGCCCGGCCGCCCGAGCCGCTGCGCATGACGGTCATACCGCTCGCGCCCCAGACCCCGGTGCCGGGGGCCGTGAACGCCGACGACCTGTACGCGCACAGTCCCGCGGCGCAGTTCGGTGTCGGTGCCGAGGGCATCGCGCTGCCCGCCGCCCGCCGCACCGCGCACTTCTCCGACAGCCAGGTCGTCGCCGCCCTGACGACCGCCAAGGACTACCTGGTGAAGTCCTCGCTCGACCCGGACGTGCTCAGGGGCGACACCGACCGGCCGGTCCGGATCCTGCTCGATCCCCAGCAGCTCGACCAGTTCGACCGGAGCTTCAGCCGCCCGGCCGCGGACGGGCGGCACGCGCCCACCGGCTGGCTGGTCCGCTTCGACACCGCCCGCACCGAGCTGGCCGACCTCAGGATCCGGGTGCAGGGCACGCTGCAGGCCGTCGAGTCCGACCCGGACACCCTCGAGGTCGTCGCGGACCACACCTTCGTCTACGCCCTGAAGCCGGCCGGCGGAGCTGCCGGGGCGAAGGCCTCCCTGTTCACCGTCCGGCGCGAGCTGCACTTCCGCTTCGACCGCGACGACCTGCGCATGCACCAGGCCGAGCTGGCGGTCTCCTACCTCCAGGCCGGGCCGCTCGCCTGCGCCGACGACTCGGCGGACCACCTTCGCCCGCTGCTCGCCGGGCAGACGGCGAAGGCGGGTGGCCCGGCCGGCACCGACCCGTACGCGACGGGCAGCGCGACGGCGCTCTGCGGCTCGCTGGCGACCGGCGCCCAGCCGAAGATCTGACCCGCGCCCGGGCGCGCCGTTCGGCTCAGGCGTCGCCCCCGGTCCCCGCGTCGCCCCGGGAGCCGCCGCCCGGCCTGCCGTCGCCCGAGTCGTCGCCGAGGCCCCCCTCGCCGCCCCGTCCGTCCCGCGGCGGAGCGTCCTTGGCCGCGCCGCCGCCGGAGCCGCCCGCGAAGCCGCCGAAGCCGCGCCGCACCCGGCCGCCCAGGTCGCCCGCACCGCCCGCGATGTCACTGACCAGCTTCATCAGGGGGTCCTTGGAGTTCTTCACGTCCGTGGCGTAGCTCGACGCCGACTGCCGGAAGGAGTCCGTGACCGAGGTGTCCCTGTCCTCGTCGCGGCGCGGGTAGTGACCGTCCATGATCCGCTGGTGGTCGCGGGACTCGGCCCACTTCTTCAGCTCGGCGGCCCGCACGGTCGTGAAGGGATGGGTACGGGGGAGGACGTTGAGGATCTTGAGCACGGAGTCGCGCAGGTCGCCCCCGGCCTCGTACTCCTCGGCCTGCGCGAGGAACGCGTCCACGTTCATCTCGTGCAGGTGGTTGCCGCCCGCGATCTTCATCAGGCCGCGCATGGAGGCGCGCAGATCCTGCCCGACCAGCAGGCCCGCCCGGTCGGCGGACAGCTCCGACTTGCGGAACCATTCGCGCAGCGCGGTCACGATGGCCATGATCGCGAGGTTGCCCAGCGGGATCCAGGCCACCCGCAGGGCGAGGCTCGTCAGGAAGAGCAGGATCGTGCGGTACACGGAGTGGCCGGACAGCGCGTGGCCCACCTCGTGCCCGACGACGGCCCGCATCTCCTCCTCGTCGAGCAGTTCCACGAGACCGGTCGTGACGACGATGATCGGCTCGTCCAGGCCGATGCACATCGCGTTGGGCTGCGGGTCCTGGTTCACGTACATCGCCGGGACCTTCTCCAGGTCCAGGATGTAGCAGGCGTCCCGCAGCATGGCGTTGAGATGCGCGAACTGGGCGTCCGAGACGCGCACCGAGTCGGACAGGAAGAGCAGCCGCAGGCTGCGCTCGGGCAGCAGGCCGCTCAGCGCCTTGAAGACCGTGTCGAAGCCGGTGAGCTTGCGCAGGGCCACCAGGGCCGAGCGGTCCGCCGGATGTTCGTACGCGCGTGAGGAGATCCCCTCGAAGCGCCTGCGCTGCCTGCTCGGCACGTTCTCGTGCCCGTTCTGCTGGTGGCTGCCGTCGGACATGTTTTCCCCCATGTGCGTCAGAGTGCCCAGTGTGCCCCCAAGGCACGGCCCAGCCTAGGCGGATATACCGTGGACGGGCAGTACAGAGAAGGAGTCGTACGCCATGGAGCACATCCCCGCAGCCGCCTGGCTCACCGAGGCCGCGAACGCGGCAGACAAGCAGGGCCCGGGCGATCTGCTCCGCGTCGTGCTGGTCGTCATGATCGTCGGGCTGGCCCTCACCGCCTGGTTCCTGCTGCGGGGGTACAAGCGCGAGGACGACTGAGACCGGCGACCGGTGACCGTTCGGCCGGGGCGCCTCACCGGCCCGCCGGTGCCGGTGACCGGCTGCCTCGGGTGCCGGTGACCGGCCGCCCTCGGTGCCGGTGCCTCCCGCCGCACGGCAACCGGCCTCCCCAACGGCGGAGTCGGGGTGATCGCGGTGGGGACACCCGCTTACGATGGGCCGACGTCTTTATCCCGCCCACACCGGATAGGTCCTGCCGAGATGAGCTTCCACAGCACTGCCGCACAGCTGATCACTCTTGCCGCCGAGGGCGAGGAGCACGGTGGCAACCATGAGAGCCTCAACCCGTTCCTGACCGGCGGTGGCGCCCTCTTCGTCCTGCTCCTGCTGCTGTGGATCACGACGCGTTTCAACCGCGACCGCTGAGCCTTTTCCGCCACCCGCGGGCTTCCCCGGGACCCCTGTCGGGCGAAGCCCGCCGACCGGGCCGGTAGGGTCTGCAGGCATGGGAGAGCAGGACATGCCTACCGGTCCGGTGAACGCCCCGGAGAGCGGTGACACCGCGGGTGGCGGGGCACGGGTCACCGGTGGCGTACCGACGGCCGGCCGCCGCAACGGCCCCTCGAATCCGGGCAAGCGCCGTCTCGGCGTGATGGGCGGGACGTTCGACCCGATCCACCACGGACACCTGGTGGCGGCCAGCGAGGTCGCCGCGCAGTTCCACCTCGACGAGGTGGTGTTCGTACCGACCGGGCAGCCGTGGCAGAAGACCGACCGGAAGGTGTCCCTGGCCGAGGACCGCTATCTGATGACGGTCATCGCGACGGCCGAGAACCCCCAGTTCTCGGTGAGCCGCATCGACATCGACCGCGGCGGACCGACCTACACCACCGACACCCTGCGCGACCTGCGCTCCCTCAACCCCGACGCCGACCTGTTCTTCATCACCGGCGCGGACGCGCTCGGCCAGATCCTCACCTGGCGGTACGCGGAAGAACTGTTCTCCCTCGCGCACTTCGTCGGAGTCACCAGACCCGGCCACACCCTGACCGACCCCGGGCTGCCCGAGGGCGGGGTCTCGCTCGTCGAGGTTCCCGCGCTCGCCATCTCGTCCACAGACTGTCGTGCGAGGGTCGGCAAGGGGGATCCCGTCTGGTACCTGGTGCCGGACGGTGTAGTGCGCTACATCGACAAGCGTGAGCTGTACCGCGGCGAGTGAGCCGAGAGGGGCACCGGTGAACGACCGATACGACGGATACACGGGCGGCGACCAGTACGAGCTCGTCGGCTACGACGAGTTCGGGCAGCCTGTGTACCGGCAGGTGCCGCCCCAGCAGTCCCGGCAGACCTACGACCCGTACGCGCAGCCTCAACAGCCTCAACAGCCCCAGGGCTACGGCTACGACCCGTACGCGACCGGAGCGACGGGCTACGACACCGGTCAACAGCCGGTGTCCTCCTACGACACCGGTCAGCAGACGTCCGTCCCGGCGTACGACCCCCACGCCTACGACCCCTACGGAGCCGGCGCGTCCGCTCCCGGCGGGCAGGACACGGCGTACGACCCCTACGGGCAGTCGGCGCGGACGTCCCAGGCCTCCCACACGGCGCACCAGGCACCCCCGGCACAGACCACGGGCTCCGGACCGGCCGGACGGCCGGACCGGACCGGCCGGGCGGCCCAGGACGGGCAGGCCGGATACGGCGGGCAGACCCCGGGCGCGGCCGCCGGCGCATCGAGCACCGGACAGCAGCCGCGCGTAGCCGAGCAGACCGCGTACATCCCGCAGCAGGCGGGTCCCGCGGAGGACGGCGGCCCGCGGGCCGACCGCGACTACCGCACGGAGCAGTTCGCGTTCGTCGAGGAGCAGGAGGCCGAGTCCGAGGACGTCATCGACTGGCTGAAGTTCACCGAGAACCGCACCGAGCGCCGTGAGGAGGCCCGCCGCCGCGCCCGCGGCCGGATCGTCGCCCTGATCGTGGTGTTCGCCCTCGTCCTGGTCGGCGGCGTCGGCTACCTCTGGTACGCGGGCAAGCTGCCCGGCACCGCCTCGCCCGACAAGCCGGCCACGACGACGCCGTCGAGCGCCCAGAACCGCGACGTGCTCGTCGTCCATCTGCACGACACGAAGGGCGGCGGAACCTCCACCGCGCTGCTCGTCGACAACACCACGACCAAGCAGGGCACCACCGTCCTGCTGCCCAACTCCCTCGCCCTGTCCGACGACGACGGTTCGACGACCACCCTCGCCAAGTCCGTCGACGAGGACGGCTCCTCCGGGACCCAGGACGCGATCGACACGGTGCTGGGGACCGACATCCAGGGCACCTGGCGCCTCGACACCCCCTACCTCAGCAACCTCGTCGAACTCGTCGGCAACATCGACATCACCACCGACACCGACGTGCCCGACCCCGACGCGAAGAAGAAGGGCGGGGCACCCCTCGTCAAGAAGGGCGAGGACCAGACCCTCAGCGGCAGGACGGCCGTCGCCTACGCGACCTACAAGGCGCCGGGCGAGGCCCAGAACGCCCAGCTGGAGCGGTTCGGACAGGTCATGCAGGGCGTGCTGCGCAAGCTGTCGTCCGACAAGCAGGCCGCGACGACCACCGTGCAGACCCTCGCCCAGATCCTCGACCCGCCGCTGACCGACCAGGACCTCGGCGTCTTCCTCGCCAAGCTCGCCGACCTCGCCAAGGGCGGCGACTACAAGACGGCGCTGCTGCCCGTCCAGCAGGACGGCACCCTCAGCGAGAGCGCCACCGACAGCGTGGTCAAGGACGTGCTCGGCGGTACCGCGAAGAGCCCGGACGCCGGCGCCGCCGTCCGTGTCGGCATCAAGAACGCCACCGGGGTGAAGGCCGCCACCGAGAAGGCCCGTGTCGTCCTGGTCAACGGCGGCTACACCTTCCTCGACTCCGGCACCGCAGCCGCTGCCCAGGCCGTGTCCGGCATCACGTACACGGACGACGCCAAGAAGGCCGACGCCGTCGAGGTCGCGAAGACCCTGGGCCTGCCGACCGGCGCGGTGAAGAAGGGCGCGGCGACGTCCAACGCGGACGTCTCCGTGGTCCTGGGCCAGGACTACAAGGTGAGCGGCTCCACCGGGTGAGTCCGGACGGCGCCGGGTGATCTCGCGCGACCGGCGGTGACGGCCGCCGGTCGCGAGGTGCCCGCGGGCGTGTCCCGGGGCCTCCGGGGCACGGCCGGGGAAACGCGTGGGGTGTCCTCGGCCGTCCGTGAGACCCTTGAGTCATTACTGACCGCCGACGGAAAGCCGCGTAGTGACCGCCACGGACCGCTCCATCGAGCTCATCAACACCGCCGCGCAGGCGGCCGCCGACAAGCTCGCGCACGACATCATCGCCTACGACGTGAGCGATGTGCTCTCGATCACCGACGCCTTCCTGCTGGCGTCCGCACCCAACGACCGCCAGGTCAAGTCGATCGTCGACGAGATCGAGGAGCGGCTGAACAAGGAGCTCGGCGCCAAGCCGGTGCGCCGCGAGGGCGACCGCGAGGCCCGCTGGGTGCTGCTCGACTACGTCGACATCGTGGTGCACGTCCAGCACAGCGAGGAGCGCGTCTTCTACGCCCTGGAGCGGCTCTGGAAGGACTGCCCCGAGCTGGACCTGCCCGCCGACGCCAAGGCCACCCGCGGCAAGTCCGCCGAGCACGCCAAGCTGCAGGCCGAGGAGGACTCCGCCGGGCTGGGGGAGCTTCGGTGACCGCCGGCTCGGGCAGGAAGCCGGGCCGGGGCCGCCGCGTCATCCTCTGGAGGCACGGCCAGACCTCGTGGAACGTGGAGAGCCGTTTCCAGGGCTCCACGGACGTCGAGCTCACCGAGACCGGCATCGGCCAGGCCCGGCGGGCCGCCCGGCTGCTCGCCTCGCTGGAGCCGGACGCGATCGTCGCCTCGGACCTCCGGCGGGCCGCCGCCACGGCCGCTGAGCTGGCCGAGCTCACCGGCCTCGACGTCATCCACGACGAGGCTCTGCGGGAGACCTACGCGGGCGTCTGGCAGGGCCTGACGCACGAGGAGATCCTCAGCCGCTACGGCGACGAGTACGCCGCCTGGAAGCGCGGCGAGCCCGTGCGCCGCGGCGGGGGCGAGCTGGAGTCCGAGGTCGCCGACCGGGCGGCCCCCGTGGTGCTGGCGCACGTCGACAAACTGCCCGAGGACGGCACCCTCGTGGTCGTCAGCCACGGCGGCACGATCCGTACGACCATCGGGCGGCTGCTCGGCCTGGAGTCCCAGCACTGGGAGAGTCTCGGCGGCCTCTCCAACTGCTGCTGGTCCGTCCTCGGGCGGGGCGCGCGGGGCTGGCGGCTGCTGGAGCACAACGCCGGCACGCTGCCGGAACCGGTGCTCGGCGACGACGACTGAGCGGGCCGGACGGCCCCTGTCCGGTCCCGGGGACCCGTCGGGACCGGATTTCACTTTCCGGCAGGTCGCAGGCTAAAGTTCTTCTTGTTCGGCCCGCAGGGCGGGAAGAACGCAAGGGGCTATAGCTCAGTTGGTAGAGCGCCTGCATGGCATGCAGGAGGTCAGGAGTTCAATTCTCCTTAGCTCCACAGATCGACTCCTTCGAGTCGGTGCAGATCGACGACGGAGATCCCGTCCCCTTCGGGGGGCGGGATTTTTCGTGTGTCCGGGTTCTCCGTCGAGGTTTCCCCTCCGGGTTCCGCGTCCGGGCCTTCGGCGGACTCTTCCCGATCCGCTTGAGTCACTTGGGCCTCCGGGGGCGTATACCTCTGCGGACGCGCTCCTCATGTGCACGTATGCGCTGGCCGCGACGGATACGTCGGGTGCCGTGTCCGGACTGGTACGAAGGCGTCGCTGACCGTATTGCTCCGGCCGTGGCAGAATCAAACGGCCGGAAGGGGGCGCGGCCCGACGGGAGGGAGAAGCGATGCCTGCGAGCATCCTCGGGGAGGTCCACGATCTTCTCGAAGCGGCACCGAAACCTCGAAGAGCCACCCTCCTCGACTGTCCTTCCTGCGGATCCGTCCATATCGCCCAGGTTCTCGGCGACAACGGCGGGATCTCCTACGTGTGCACGGCCTGCGGCCACAGCTGGAGCTGATCGATGGGTGCACACAGGCGAAAGTGCGATTGGTGCGGCAGTGGTACGCCCATCGTCCGCGACATGGAACCGGTCAACCACGACTACCAGTACTGGTGCGAGGAGTGCGCGCGGGCGCTGATCATAAAAGGCGACCCGATCGAGACGTACCGCGAGCTGGAGGGCGAGCCGATCTACGGGCGGCTGCTCGACGAGCACTGCACGCTCAAGCGTTTCTACTCGTTTGCCACAGCCTGAGCCCGAGCAGGGCCAGGAAGGCGCAGCCGGCTGCCGGGTAGAGGGCCGACAGCGCCGACTGGGCGCCGTTCTGGTGGAGTTCGAGCCTGCCGGGGCCGTGCGGCACCCACCACGGCGCGTACGAGCAGAACACCGCGACGGCCGCGACGGCGGCCGCCCTGCCGCTCGTCGCGAGGAGCAGCGTCACCGGTACGCACCACACCCAGTGGTGCGACCAGGACACCGGACTGACCAGCAGCGCCGTCACCGCGCAGGCGGTCACCGACCAGGCCCGCAGCCCGCGCAGCTCCGCGGCCGCGGCCGCGGCGAGGCCGGCGACCGTCACCACGGCCGCCGTGACGGTCCACCACGGCCCGGGGGCCGCGGTGTGCAGCAGCCGGGCCAGGACCCCGCGCAGCGACTGGTTCGCCGTGTCCTCCACCAGTCCGACCCGGCCCGTCTCGAAGACCGCCCGGGTCCAGAAGTGCCATGAGTCGCGGGGCAGGACGGCGGCCGCGAGGAGGGTCGCCGCGGTGAACGCGACGGCCGCCCCGCGCGCGTGGCGCAGCCGCTCGCCCGTGCCGCCCCGCCGTGCCCGGTCCACGAGGCCGGCGGCCAGCAGGAACACCGCGAAGAGCGCCGGGGTCAGTTTGACCGCCGCGGCGATCCCGATCCCGGCCCCGGCCAGACGCCGCCCGGGCCGCCCGGTCAGGTCGTGCAGCACCAGCACGCCGAGCAGAAGGTTGACCTGTCCGTAGCGCAGTGTCGTCCACACCGGCTCGCACCACACGGCCGCCGCGGAGACCCACGCGACGCTTCGCGCGTGCGCGTGGCCGACGAGCCGCAGCGAGAGCGTCACGAACGCCACGAGGAGCACCAGGTTCACGGCCGTCGCCGGCGCCCGCAGGTCCGCCGTCTCCAGCAGGGTCAGCGGTGTGAACAGCAGTGCGGCGAACGGCGGGTACGTCGTGGGCAGACGGGCTTCGGTCGCGCGCAGCGCGTAGAGGTCGCCGCCGGCGCGTACGGTCGCGCCCTCCGCCCGGTACACCGTCAGGTCGATCATCGACACGTGCGCGGCCCGCTGCGCGCACCAGAAGGCGGCGAACGACAGCAGACAGGTCCCGAGGGCGAGGGACGCGTGGCGGCGGACACGGGGGAGGGCGATCGCGGTCACGGGTGCCGACACTATCCCGCATGTCCGTATTGTCCGAGCGGCGCGGAATCGATTTGGTGGTGCACGGGGAGGACCGTGTAATGTTGGCGTCGCCGCCGGGGAGACCGGGCGGAGCGAAGCAAGGGGCTATAGCTCAGTTGGTAGAGCGCCTGCATGGCATGCAGGAGGTCAGGAGTTCAATTCTCCTTAGCTCCACAGAAGATGAAGGCGGGCCACCCGGATCGGGTGGCCCGCCTTCATCGTGTCCGGGGACCGGCCGGCCGGTCGACCGGCCGGCCCCGGCCTTGTTCAGCGGCCGCTGCCGAGCGCCCGGCGGCCCCGGCGCTGGGACAGCACCGGCAGGTTGTTGCGCGCGGGTGCGGAGGACCGGGAGTCCTCCTCGATGCGCAGGGCGAGCGCCGGGCAGCGGCGTACGGCCCGCAGCGCCTTCGCCTCCGCGTAGCGGGGCACCTGCGCCTGCGCGACGGTGGGGAAGCCGTCCGCGCCGAGCTCGAAGACCTCGGGCAGGATGTCCGCGCACAGGCCGTGCCCGCGGCACAGCGTCCAGTCGACGTAGATCTTCTGGCGGCTGGGGCCCGCCTCCTCCGGCGCCTGGCCGCCCGGGATGCCCGTCGGGAGCTGGCCGCCCTCGAAGAGCGGCAGAACGCCCTCCACGGGCCGTCCGCAGCCGTTGCCGAGGACATGCGCGGCAAGGTCGTCGGTGAACGCCTTGATCGTCGACTCGATGAACATCGCCGAGCCGTCCGGGTGGGAGCAGGCGCCGCGTCGCTTCACGGCCTTGGCGACCTGCTTCACGGCCTCCAGGGCGGCCGGACCACCGCCGTTGAGGATGTCCTCCAGGCCGCGCGCCGCCGCGGGCAGTCCGAGGTAGCAGGGACCGCACTGTCCCGCGCTCTCCTCGGCCAGCCACTGCGCCACACGGAGCGACTCGCCGAGCGGGCACGTCTCCTGGGTGATCGGGAGGATCGCGCCGGCGCCGAGCGCGCCGCCCACGGCGTCCAGGGAGTTGCGCGAGACGACCGCCTCGTTGACAGTCGCGGCGTCCAGCCACTTGCCGTGGTAGCCGCCGGTCAGCACGCCCTGGGGCATGGGCGGGGCGCCCGCGAGCTGGAGCACGTACCGCAGGGGCACGCCGGTCGGCACCTCGATCACCATGGGGCGCGCGACCGCGCCCGAGACGGTGAGCATGACCGTGCCGGGCTCGTCGTACAGGCCGGTGTTGCGGTAGCGGTCGGGTCCGATGCGGGCGGCGATGGCCAGTTGCGCGAACGTCTCGGCGTTCGACAGCAGCGTGGGCGCGCCGCCGACGCCGGTCTGCGACGCGCTGACCTTGCGGCCGGGCGGGATGGCCGGGCCGCCGTCGATGGAGCGGATCAGGGAGGCCGCCGCCCCGGTCACCATGCGGACCGGGTTGCGCTGCACGCGCGCGCGAAGCGGGGATCCGCGCCGGTCGCTCAGGCCGCGCTCGGCCAGCGCGGCCTCCATGGACCGCTGGGTGGATTCGCGCGTCACCCCGATGACCAGGGTGCGCGCGCCCATGGCCTCCGCGGCCAGCAGGGCGCCGTCCAGGATGAGATGGGGGGCACGGTTGATGAGCACCGTGTCCTTGCGGCAGGCGGGTTCGTCCTCGCTGCCGTTGACGACCACCACGGGACGGATGCCCTTGCTGATCGCCGACTCGGCGACCGAGCGGAGTTTCTTGGCGAAGGGGAAGCCCGCGCCGCCGCGGCCCTTCAGGCTGATCGCCTCGGCGAGGCCCGCGAGCTGTTCACCGCCCATCGGCTCGAGCGGCCCGTGCACCTTGAGGTGCATGGGCAGATCGAGCCGTTCAACCAGGTCGAAACCCGACGTGAGCTGCGGAAGTCCGACGACGCGGACCTCCGGGACGTCGGGCAGGGCCTCGTTCACTTAAAGCCTCCGGAAGGGGCGTTCCATGGTTCACCGGAGCCAGGAGCGTCGAAGGCGCCCGGCAGTACGTCAGTCGTGGGACCGCTGTCGTACGTGTCGTTGGTGTTGTACGTGCCGAAGGCGGGGTTCGACTCAGTGTTGTTGTACACATCACTCGTGCCGTATCCGCCGGCCGCCGAATTGTCATAGACGGGGATGTTGTATCCCGTGTCGGCGAGCGGGTCGTACGCGGAGCGGGGTGCCTCGCCGACCGGCGGCGGCGACGGGATGGGCCAACTGCCCGACGGGCTGCTGCCGTCCGCGCGGGAGAACGTCTCCGTGGGCTGCGCGTTGCCCGCCGTCTGGAAGCGGTCGGTCGGCGCGGGATTCCCGCCGGGCGTGCCCGACACGGCCCGGTAGGCGGCCGCGAAACCGGGCGCGCCGCCCGCGGCGGTGGGGTCCACCGGGGTCTGGTAGAGCGAGCGCTCGGGGCCCGGCTGCGGCGGCACGAAGGAGTCGCCCGCCGACCGCGTGGACTGCCGGCCGCCGCGCGCGGTGTCGGACCGGGCGGCGCGGGACGCCGCCAGCTGCTCCTCGCGTGCCACGCGGGCGCTGTAGCCGTTGCCCTCGCCGAGCAGCGCGAGGACCCGGTCGGCGACCTTGCGCTTGTAGGGAGCGGGCGCCGCCCGCAGGGCGAGCGCGGCCATGACCGCGACCAGGCACAGGCTGTACAGGATCGTGAAGATCGGCTTCGCCTGTCGACCCGCGTAGAGGCCGTGGATCAGCGCGGAGCACCAGGCGGGGTAGGCCAGCATGTGCATCGCGCGCCAGCGGGACGCGATCGGGGCGGGGGACGCGAAGGCGCTGCGCAGCGCTCCGGTGACGGCCGTGAAGATCATGAGCAGTCCGGCCAGGGAGCCGAAGCCGATGAGTCCGGCCGTCCCGGAGACGCCGAGGCTGAAGGGGATCAGCGCGGCGATCAGCACGGTGTGGTCGAGCGCCAGCTTGACCGTGATGTGCAGGAGCAGGAAGGCGACCGAGGACACGGCGGTCGTGCGGTGCACCGCCTGCGCCACCAGACGCTGGCGGGTGTTCAGGAACAGCCGGTCGGTCGCCACCAGCCCCCAGATGACGGAGCAGGAGAGGGCGACCAGCGACAGCACGCCGGCGCCGAAGTTGAGGAAGTCCCGGACTCCGTTGCCTCCTGCCAGCACGACCACGGGTATGAGAAGCAGAATGACAGCGCTGGCCACTCCATAGGCGGAGCGGCCTGGGCGGGGAAGGGTGCTGCCATTGCGACGAGGGTTCATAGGGGGGTTACTCCCAACGGTTCGGGGAAGCGGTCCCGAAGCCGCACTCTAGGTCGAGTCCCTGCCGAGGGATACGAGATTGAGTTATTACGTTGTTATCAAAGGGCCCCCAGGGCCTTGTGTTGTCCCTTAGGGTCCGTTACGCGAAGTAATATTTGAATATTGTTCAGTTTTTTGGCGCGATCGTGACTGTCGCACGGCGTGTCGCGTGGACCGCAAGTCCGTCGCGACACGCGCGGGCGCTGCGGTACCCTGACGCCATGCGTGCCGTACGCCTTCTGCTTAGCGAGCCGCGCTGATCAGTCCCGACCACTGACGACCCGTGGTCGGCATCAGCGCGGCGTCCCCTCCTGTGCGAGGGGATTTTTCATTTCTGAGCCGCCGGCAGAGACGATCGATGGAGCTTTGAGGATCATGAGCGAGACGAACCCCGCTGTCGCCACCGAGGTGGCAGCGCCGCACCGCTACACGGCCGCGATGGCCGCGGAGATCGAAGCACGCTGGCAGGACTTCTGGGACGCCGAGGGCACGTACGAGGCCCCGAACCCCACCGGCGACCTGGCCGGGGATCCCGAGCTGGCCGCCCGGCCCAAGAAGTTCATCATGGACATGTTCCCGTACCCCTCGGGTGCGGGCCTGCACGTGGGGCACCCCCTGGGCTACATCGCCACCGATGTCTACGCCCGGTTCCAGCGGATGACCGGCCACAACGTCCTGCACACCCTGGGCTTCGACGCCTTCGGCCTGCCCGCCGAGCAGTACGCCGTGCAGACCGGCACGCACCCGCGCGTGTCCACCGAGGCCAACATGGAGAACATGAAGGTCCAGCTCCGCGCGCTGGGCCTGGGCCACGACAAGCGCCGGTCGTTCGCCACGATCGACCCGGAGTACTACAAGTGGACCCAGTGGATCTTCCTGCAGATCTTCAACTCCTGGTACGACGACGAGGCGGACAAGGCCCGCCCGATCTCCGCGCTGATCGCCCAGTTCGAGAGCGGCGACCGTGCCGTCGCGGGCGCTGACGGCACCACGCGCGCGTGGAACGAGCTGTCCGCCGCCGAGCGCGCCGACACGCTGAGCGAGTACCGGCTGGCGTACGCCTCCGACGCGCCCGTCAACTGGTGTCCCGGTCTGGGCACCGTCCTGGCCAACGAGGAGGTCACCGCGGACGGCCGCTCCGAGCGCGGCAACTTCCCGGTCTTCAAGGCCAAGCTGCGCCAGTGGAACATGCGGATCACGGCGTACGCCGACCGTCTGCTGGACGACCTGGAGACGCTGGACTGGCCCGAGGCCATCAAGCTGCAGCAGCGCAACTGGATCGGCCGCTCCGAGGGCGCCCGGATCGACTTCCCGATCGACGGGGAAGCGATCACGGTCTTCACCACCCGCCAGGACACCCTGTTCGGCGCCACCTACATGGTGCTGGCCCCGGAACACCCGCTGGTCGAGAAGTTCACCCCGGCCGCCTGGCCCGAGGGCACCCACGACGTGTGGACCGGCGGTCACGCGACCCCCGCCGAGGCCGTCGCCGCCTACCGCGCGCAGGCCGCCTCGAAGTCCGACGTCGAGCGCCAGGCCGAGGCCAAGGACAAGACCGGCGTCTTCACCGGCACGTTCGCCACCAACCCGGTCAACGGCGAGAAGGTCCCGGTCTTCATCGCCGACTACGTGCTGATGGGCTACGGCACCGGCGCGATCATGGCCGTCCCGGCGCACGACACCCGCGACTTCGCGTTCGCGCGCGCCTTCGAGCTGCCCATGCGCTGCGTGGTCGAGCCCTCGGACGACCGCGGCACCGACGCCTCCACCTGGGACGACGCCTTCGCCTCGTACGACGCGAAGATCGTCAACTCCGCGGGCGGCGAGATCTCCCTGGACGGCCTGGGCGTCGTCGACGCGAAGGCGCGCATCACGGAGTGGCTGGAGCGCCGGGGCATCGGCGAGGGCACCGTCAACTTCCGCCTGCGCGACTGGCTGTTCAGCCGCCAGCGCTACTGGGGCGAGCCCTTCCCGATCGTCTACGACGAGGACGGCGTCGCCCACTCGCTGCCCGAGTCGATGCTGCCCCTGGAGCTGCCGGAGGTCGAGGACTACTCGCCGCGCACCTTCGACCCGGACGACGCGAACACGTCTCCGGAGACGCCGCTGTCCCGCAACCAGGACTGGGTCCACGTCACCCTGGACCTGGGCGACGGCCGCGGCCCGCGGAAGTACCGCCGCGAGACCAACACCATGCCCAACTGGGCCGGTTCCTGCTGGTACGAACTGCGCTACCTGGACCCGCACAACGACCGGCAGTTGGTCGACCCGGCCATCGAGCAGTACTGGATGGGCCCGCGCGAAGGGCAGCCCACCGGCGGCGTCGACCTGTACGTGGGCGGCGCCGAGCACGCCGTGCTGCACCTGCTGTACGCGCGCTTCTGGTCGAAGGTCCTGTTCGACCTGGGGCATGTCTCCTCGGCGGAGCCGTTCCACAAGCTGTTCAACCAAGGCATGATCCAGGCCTTCGTGTACCGCGACAGCCGGGGCATCGCCGTACCGGCCGCCGAGGTGGAGGAGCGCGACGGCGCCTACTACCACCAGGGCGAGAAGGTCTCCCGGCTGCTGGGCAAGATGGGCAAGTCCCTGAAGAACGCGGTCACTCCGGACGAGATCTGCGACGAGTACGGCGCCGACACCCTGCGTCTGTACGAGATGGCGATGGGTCCCCTGGACGTGTCGCGCCCGTGGGACACGCGCGCGGTGGTCGGCCAGTACCGGCTGCTGCAGCGCCTGTGGCGCAACGTCGTCGACGAGACCACCGGCGCGGTCACCGTCGTCGAGGACACCGCCGACGAGGACACCCTGCGGGTCCTGCACAAGGCGATCGACGGCGTGCGCCAGGACCTGGAGGGCCTGCGCTTCAACACCGCCATCGCCAAGGTCACCGAGCTGAACAACCACCTGACCAAGGCGGGCGGCCCGGTGTCGCGCACGGTCGCCGAGGCACTGGTGCTGCTGATCGCGCCGCTGGCCCCGCACGTCGCCGAGGAACTGTGGCGCAAGCTGGGCCACGCGGACTCCGTGGTCCACCAGGACTTCCCCGTGGCCGACCCCGCGTACGTCGTGGACGAGGCCGTGACCTGCGTCGTGCAGATCAAGGGCAAGGTCAAGGCGCGCCTGGAGGTCTCCCCGTCCATCTCCGACGCGGAGCTGGAGAAGATCGCGCTGGCCGACGAGAAGGTCGTCGCGGCGCTGGACGGCGCGGGCATCCGCAAGGTGATCGTGCGGGCGCCGAAGCTGGTCAACATCGTCACCGCCTAGAGACGGGCGGATCGCCGGGGACGGGCGGGCGCGTTCGCGCGGGGTCGTGTCCGGGGAGGGTCTCCTCGTGGTCCGGCCCGTGCGGGGCGGGCGGGCGTCGGGGTAGTCCCCTACGGGCAGGTTCGGGGTTCTTCCGGAACTCAGGACCTGCCCGTTGCGTTTACCGTTGAAGAGCGTCGCGGCGGCCGTCGCGAGCGTCGGGAGGAGGAGTGTGGTGGAAACCGTGATCGCAGTGATCGCCCTGCTCTTCCTGCTGTTCGTGGTCCTGGGCGCCTACGCCACGGTGAAGGCGGTCGGCGCCGCCAAGCGCGGTGTGGACCGCACGATCTCGGGGGCCCGCCGCACGGTCGAGGACAGCACCCTTCGCGCCAGGACCTTCACCCAGTTCGGCCCGGCCGGCGAGATCGCCCGGCTGCGGCTGATGCTGCGCACCTCGATGCGGGCCACGCAGGACGCGCTGCACGCGGGCGTGGGCGAGGACGAGTCGCTGCGGGAGTCCCTGGGGCTCTTCGAGCGCCTCAGCGCGCACGGGCGGGAGTTGGACGACGAACTCAAGCGCCTGGAGACGGAGCCGGACAAGGGCACCCTGGCCACCCGGCTTCCCGGGCTGCGCGAGCGGACCGAGCGGATCACCGGGTCCGCGGACTCGCTGCGCTGGGCCGCGCGGGACCGGGCCCGCCGGTTCGCCGAGGACGACCTGGACTCGCTGAGCGCGCAGATCGACGTCGAGGCGGGCGCGCTGCGGCACTGGACGACCGGGCCGGAGCCGGCGTCCGCCTGGCCCGAGGCATCGGCGCCGGACGCGTCCGCTTCCGACAGCCGGACCCGGCCGCGACCCCCGCGATCACGCCCGGCCGAGGAGCCTACGCGCGCCGCCCTCACCCCGCCGGGGCGGCGTCCCACGTACCCCTGGCAGAAGAAGCCCCGCCCCGAGAGCACGACTTGACCCGACCTGGACCCCAGGTGAGAGGGCCGGACTGCCGTCCGGCCGCCCCGACGGGTAACCTCCAGCTCATGTCCCGCCATGTCGCGATCGTCACCGATTCAACGGCCTACCTGCCGCCGCGGACGATGGAGCGCCACGGCATCACCGCGGTGCCCCTGACCGTGGTCCTCGGCGACCAGGCGCTCGAAGAGGGCACCGAGATCTCGGCCCGTTCGCTGGCGCAGGCACTCCAGAAGCGGCGCCCGGTGACCACGTCCCGGCCCAGCCCCGAGGTCTTCGCCGCCACCTACCGCGCGATCGCCGCGTCGGGTGCGACCGGCATCGTCTCCCTGCATCTGTCCGCCGAGTTCTCCGGCACCTACGACGCCGCGGTCCTCGCGGCACGTGAGGCGCCCGTGCCCGTGCGCGTGGTGGACACCGGCATGGTCGCGATGGCCCTCGGGTTCTGCGCGCTGTCCGCGGCCCGGTCCGCCGAGTCCGGCGGCACGGTCGACGAGGCGGTCACGGCCGCGGAGAAGCGGGCGGCCGGCACCTCCACGTACTTCTACGTCGACACCCTCGACTATCTGCGCCGCGGCGGCCGGATCGGGGCGGCGCAGGCACTGCTCGGCTCCGCGCTCGCGGTGAAGCCGCTGCTGCAGCTGGACGGCGGACGCATCGAGCTCCTGGAGAAGGTACGGACGGCCTCGAAGGCGATCGCCCGGCTGGAGGAGATCGTGGTCGAACGCGCGGGCGGCGCCGAGGTCGACATCGCCGTCCATCACCTGGCCGCCCCCGAACGGGCGTCCGCCCTCGCCGACCGCTTGCGGACACGGGTGCCGAGCCTGGCCGATCTGCATGTGAGCGAGGTCGGCGCGGTGATCGGGGCGCACACCGGGCCCGGGTTGCTGGGGGCGGTCATCTCGCCTCGGTGAAGGGTGAGGAAGTGGGGAGGGCGGTCGCGCCGTTGGTGCCGGGTGTGACTCCCACGGGTGACGGAGTTGTCCACAAGCCGCTGGTCGTCCACCGGAATTGAGCAAGATCATCGCGGGACGGCGCGGTGCCGGATCCTCGACGCATGGCACTTCGATCACGCTCACGCACCGCCACACCGACCAGTGGACCGGGGCGCGGTCCCGTCTCCGACGGCCGCACCCGTCATCGTCCTCCCTCTCGTCCCCGTCCTCACCCGCGAGGCCGCTCCGGCACCGAGATCCGGCGCCACGACGCCCCGGCCGAGGCGCTCCGGCTGCGCGCGCGGGCGCTCTTCCCCGAATCGGGCCGGGAGGAGGGGGAGTCGGGGCACGGACCGCCGGTGGTGGACCGGGACGTGGGCGCTCCCCGGGCGAGGACCTCGACGGGTCTCGGTGTCGCCGAGGGCTGGGGCGGAGACCGGTCCTCGCGGGCCGACGGAGGTCCTTCGTCCAACAGGACGTCGTCCCAGGGGGGTTCGCCGCGGGAGACGGACGGCCGAGTGGGCACCGGTGTTCCCCCGTACGGTGCGGAGCCCGGGTGGCGGCACCGGGCCGGGCTCGCCGTACGGGAGCGGTTGCCGCTGTGGCTGCAGTCGAGGTGCGGACTGGAGCGCCGGAGCGTGGCGGCGCTGGGTGTGCTGCTCGTCGTCGCCGCCGTCTTCGCCGTGCAGCACTTCTGGACGGGCCGGACCCAGCAGGTGCGCGCCCCCGAAGAGGTACGGGCGGTCGCTCCCTCCGGCGGCGGGGAGGCGTCGGAGGGCGGGAGCGGAGCCGCGGACCCGTCCCCGGCGGCAGGCGGTCCGGCCGGACCGGCGAACAGCGCAGGACCGGTCGGCGCCGAGATCGTGGTGGACGTCAGCGGCAAGGTGCGCGGTCCCGGACTCCGGCGCCTGCCCGCCGGGTCCCGGGTCGAGGACGCGCTGAGGGCCGCGGGCGGGGTGCGGCCGGGCGCGAACACGGAGGGCCTCAACCGCGCGCGTCTCCTCGTGGACGGCGAACAGGTCGTCGTCGGGGCTCCCGCGCCGGTGGCGGGGACGGCCATGGGCGGTGGCTCCCTCGGGGTCGGTGGTGGGGTGGGCGGGGCCGGTTCCGGGGCCGCGCCCACCGCTCCGGTCTCCCTCAACACGGCGACGGTGGACCAGCTCGACACCCTCCCCGGTGTCGGTCCGGTCCTCGCCCGGCACATCGTCGAGTACCGCACCGAACACGGCGGCTTCCGCTCCGTCGACGAGCTCCGCGAGGTCAACGGGATCGGCGACCGCCGGTTCGCCGATCTGCAGAATCTCGTGCGACCGTGAGCGGGCCCACGACCCCCTCGCGGCGGCGCGGTCCTGACGGGGCCCTCGCGGAGAGCCGGACCGCGCCCGAGCTCCGTGACGCGCCTGGCACCGGAGCCCTGCTCGGAGCCGGAGACCCAGCCGGGACCGGTGACCCGTCCGGGATCGGAGACCCACCCGGGATCGGTGATCCGCGCGGGACAAGTGGCCCGTCCGGGACGAGAGACCCGGGCGGGACCGGAGGTCCACCGAGGAGCCGGGTCCGAGGTGCGTCCGGAGCCCCGCGTGCGGCCAGGAACCGTCGGGCCGTGCACGTGGCGTCGGGCAAGCGGCTGGGCAGGGCGCACCCCCGGGAGGACGGGCCGGCGGACCTGCGACTCGTGCCGCCCGCCCTGGCGGCCTGGGCGACGGCGGCGCTGACCCTGGACGCCCCGGCCGGCCGGACCACCGGTGTGGTGGTCGGCTGCGGGGTCCTGGCCTGCGCCCTGCTGGCGGCGGGACGGACGGCCCGTACGCACGGCAGGGCCCGGCCGGGCGCACCGCCGCCGCGGCGGCCGGGGACGACGGCGCGGGCGTGGCCCAGGATCTCCGTTGCCGCCGTGCTGCTCTGCGCCGCCGCGGCAGCCGCCTCCGCGGGACTGCACGGGGCGGATGTGCGACGCGGACCGGTACCGGCCCTGGCGCGGGAGTTCGCCCACGTGCGCGTCGAGGTGGAGGTCACCTCCGACGCACGGCTCACCCGGCCCCGCGTCAAGGGCGATCACGCGGCACCGACCGCCGTGCTGCTCGATGCCGAGGTCCGCCGGGTGAGCAGGGCGGACGGGAGCGGGCGAGCCGTACGGACGCGGACGCCGGTGCTCGTGATCGTCGACGCACGGGCGCCACGGAGGATGCCCGGGCAGGCCGTCCGGAGGTCGCCCTGGCTGTCGCTCCTGCCGTCCACCCGGTTGCGGATCGCCGGCCGGCTGGCCCCCGCGCTGACGGGCGGGGACCGGGTCGCGGCGGTGCTGCGCGTGCGGGGGAGCGGACCGCCCGAGGTGGTGGGGGAGCCGTCAGGTCCGCAGCGGTTCGCCGGCCGGCTGCGCGAGGGACTGCGGCAGGCGACCGACGGGCTCGAGACGGACGCGCGGGCCCTGCTGCCGGGGCTGGTCGTGGGGGACACCGCACGGGTCGCACCCGAGCTGGACGACGCGTTCAGGGCGACGGACCTCACCCATCTGCTCGCGGTCAGCGGAGGCAACCTGACGATTCTGCTGGCCCTGTTCATCGGACCGCCCGGCCTTGCCCAGCGCGCCGAGCGACGCGGCCTCGCCCCGCGCCTCGGAGTTCCGCTACGGGCCACCGCACTGCTGGGTGGCGCGGTCACGCTCGGCTTCGTGATCGTCTGCCGACCCGATCCGAGCGTGCTGCGGGCCGCGGCCTGCGGTGCGATCACGCTGCTCGCGGTCGCCACCGGGCGTCGTAGGTCACTGATTCCCGCGCTGGCGACGGCGGTCCTGCTGCTGGTGCTGTACGACCCCTGGCTGGCCCGTAGCTACGGCTTCCTGCTCTCCGTCCTGGCGACCGGCGCCCTGCTCACGCTCGCCCCGCGCTGGAGTGCGGCGCTGCGCGGGCGCGGGGTCCCGCCCCGGCTCGCCGAGGCGCTCGCGGCCGCGGGAGCCGCACAGGCGCTGTGCGCGCCGGTCGTCGCCGTCCTCTCGGCACGGGTGAGCCTGGTGGCGGTGCCGTGCAACCTGCTCGCGGAGCTCGCCGTCGCGCCGGCCACCGTGCTGGGATTCATGACGCTGGCGGTCGCCCCGTTCAGCCCGGCTCTCGCCAAGGCGGTCGCGTGGTGCGCGAGTTGGCCCACCCGGTGGATCGCGGACATCGCCCGAGCCGGGGCGGCTCTGCCGGGCGGGTCCGTGGACTGGCCCGGGAGCTGGCCGGGGGCGTCGCTGCTGGCCCTGGTCACGGTGGCGGTCGTGCTCCTCGGCCGACGGATCCTGAGGCACCGGTGGGCGACCGCTGCATGTCTCGTGGTGTTCCTGCTGGCCGTGGTGCGCCCCGCACCGCTCACCCGGGTGATCACGGGATGGCCGCCGCCCGGCTGGCGGTTCGCGATGTGCGACGTGGGACAGGGCGACGCGACGGTCCTCGCGGCGGGTGACGGCACCGCGGTGGTGGTGGACGCCGGACCGGACCCGGCACGGGTCGACCGCTGCCTGACCGCGCTCGGGGTCACCCGGATCCCGCTCGTCGTCCTCACGCACTTCCACGCCGATCATGTGGCGGGGCTGCCGGGGGTGCTGCGCGGTCGTGCGGTGGGGGAGATCGAGACGACCGGCTTCGAGGAGCCGCCGGAGCAGGCCGAGTTCGTCCGGCGCGAGGCGGCCGCGCGGCGCATCACGGTGACGCGGGCGGCGGCGGGGGAGCGGCGGCGGACGGGAAGCCTCGCATGGCAGGTCCTGTGGCCCGGGCCGAGCCCGCCGGGCCCGGTCCCGAACGGTCCGAACGACGCCAGCGTCGCGCTGCTCGTACGGTCGGCGGGACTGCGGGTGCTGCTGCTCGGAGATCTCGAACCACCGGCGCAGCGCGCGCTGTTGAGGTCGCCGGTCGCCGCGGAGCTGACGGCCGTGGATGTGCTGAAGGTCGCGCATCACGGCTCGGCCTACCAGGATCCGGAACTCCTGCGAAGAGCCGCGCCCCGGATCGCCCTGATCTCCTGCGGGAGGGACAACCCGTACGGACACCCCGCTCCCGGCACGGTCGCGGCGCTGCGAGCCGGCGGCGCGGTGGTGCTGCGGACGGACGAGGACGGGGCACTGGCTGTCGTCGGTGCGGGCACGGAGCTCGGCGTGGCGAGAGACTGAGGTCATGAATTCCGCACAGGCTGATGCCTATCTCCGCCGGATCGGGGCCCAGCACCCGGCGTGGCCCACCTCCGGGGTGCTGCGCGATCTGCACCTCCGCCATCTCAGGACGGTGCCGTTCGAGAACCTGTCGATCCATCTGGGAGAGGGGATCGTGCTGGAGGAGAAACATCTGCTGGACAAGGTGGTGGGCGCGCGCAGGGGCGGTTTCTGCTACGAACTGAACGGACTGTTCGGGGCGTTGCTGGGTGCGTTGGGCTTCGATGTGACGCTTCTCTCGGCCCGGGGGTACGGCGAGGACGGGCGGCTCGGGATTCCGTACGACCATCTCGCGTTGCGGGTGCGGACGGTGGACGGGGGCGACTGGCTGGCGGACGTCGGGTTCGGGGCGCACAGTCACCTTCCGCTGGCGTTCGGGGAGCGGGGCGAACAGAGCGACCCGGGTGGCACGTTCAGGGTCGTCGAGGCGGGACCTGACGCGGCGGGAGTGCGGGGGGTCGGCGGGCGACGGGAGGCCGAGGACCTGGACGTCATCCGGAACGGCGGACCGCAGTACCGCATGGAGGTGCGGCCGCGGGTGCTCGGCGACTTCGTGGCCGGCGCATGGTGGCACGGCACCTCACCGATGTCGCACTTCGGCCGGTCGACGGTGTGTTCGCGGGTCACGGAGGACGGGGGGCGGATCACGCTCAGCGGTCGCAGTCTGACGGTGACGGCGCCGGACGGCACGAAGGAGGTGACGGAACAGGCCACGGACGAGGAGGTGCTGGCGGTCTACCGGGAGCGCTTCGGGATCGAACTGGACCGGGTGCCGGAGGTACGGAAGTCCTGACGGGGCGGCGCCGGTGGAGGGGTGAGCCGCCAGGGAGCGGGGCGGAGAAAACAGGGGGTTCTCATAGGTCAAACGGTGCTCACGGCCGTAGTCCAGGCACATGTGCTTGATTCCCGTGTTGTACCCCCGTGTTGCCCCGAAAGCCGCACTGGTGATCGAATGCGCTCTTGTCAACAGATGTTTTCACGTGGTGCGGGAGTGTCGTAGATGATCGGCCGCTGGTGGCGAAACCGAACGGACCGGGCGCAACGGACGGGTCCCCTCGCCGCGGTGCGGGTGCCGCCCAGCGCCGGAGTGCTCAGCTGCCGGGTGCTCGATCCGGTCAGCGAGCCGGTGCCGCACGCGGAGTTCACCGTCAGTGACGCCACGGGCCGCCAGGTGATGGGCGGGGGCACGGACCCGTACGGGTCGTTCGTGGCGACGGTGCCGGCCGGCGAGTACCGGCTCGCGGTGTCGGCGGAGGGGTACCGGCCCTACCGTGCGAACGCCGTCGTCGGGGAGAACGTGCTGGCCTCCCTCGGTGATGTGACGCTGCAGGTCTCCGAGCCGCCCGCCCTGCCGAGGCCGGGTGACTGGGACATCGAGCCGACGCACTCGTCGATCGCGTTCACCGCGCGGCACATCGGGCTGGCCCGGATCCACGGACGGTTCAACACGTTCGCGGGGGCGATAAGGATCGCCGAGGACATGGAGCAGTCGGCGATGCACGTGGTGATCGACGCCGCGTCCATCGACACGAACGTCAGGATGCGCGACGACCATCTGCGGTCGGCGGACTTCCTGGACGTGGCGCGTTTTCCGGCGCTGGAGTTCTACAGCGAACGCTTCGTGCACCGGGGCGGCAACCGCTGGGGGGTGACCGGGGCGCTCTCGCTGCACGGGGTGACGCGCACGATCACGCTCGACACGGAGTACCTCGGACTCGGCAACGGGATGGATGACGAGGTGCGGGCGGCCTGCCGGGCCACGACCGAGCTGCACCGCGACGACTTCACCGTCAGCTGGCAGACGATGCTCGCGCGGGGCATCGCGGTGGTCGGGCCGAGCATCAGGATCGAGCTGGACGTGCAGATCGTCCAGAAGAGCTGACGGATGCGTGCGCCGACGGATGCGCCGACAGGTGCGTCGGCGGCTGTACCGGGCGGGTCCGGCGGGCGGCGCGACGCGGGGCGGCGGGCGGGAGCGGCGGCGGGCGGGACCCCGGCGTCGGTCCGGTCGGGCGTAGCGGAAAATGTCCCTCGTGAGTGACGTGAGACATGTGTTGGTGCTGCCGGACCGCGACGCGGCGGAAGAGGCCGCGGAGGCGGTCGGCGACCGGTTCGGGCTCGCGGAGGAGCCGCAGCTCGTCAGGGACGCGCTGGCCGGCGAGGACGACGCCGAGGACGCGCAGTGGCTGGTGGTCCTGACGGACACGGAGGAACGGCTCGACCCGAAGGAGCTGGACGACTTCGCGGCGGAGTGGGACGGCTGGCGCGAGGAGCCGTAGACCCTCGCCGGCACGGGCGGGGGGCCACGGTGCCGGGCGGGCCGCCGGTCGGACCGCCGGGCCGGGCCCGGAGCGCGCGGCGTGCGTTGTCGGTGGCGCGTGGGATGCTGTCGGGGATGGCCAAGAAGACCGCACAAGACGACCCTCTCGCCCCCGTCACGCTCGCCGTGGGCCAGGAGGATCTCCTGCTCGACCGTGCCGTGCGGGAGGTGGTGGCCGCCGCCAGGGCCGCCGACGCCGACACGGACGTCCGGGACCTCGCCCCGGACCAGCTGCAGCCCGGCACGCTGGCCGAGCTGACGAGCCCGTCGCTCTTCGCGGAGCGCAAGGTCGTGGTCGTACGCAACGCGCAGGACCTGTCCGCCGACACCATCAAGGACGTGAAGGCGTATCTGGGCGCGCCGGCCGAGGAGATCACCCTCGTGCTGCTGCACGCGGGCGCGGCCAAGGGCAAGGGGCTGCTCGACGCCGCGCGCAAGGCCGGGGCCCGTGAGGTGGCGTGTCCCAAGATGACGAAGCCGGCGGACCGGCTGGCGTTCGTGCGGGGCGAGTTCAGGACCCTGGGCAGGTCCGCGACACCGGAGGCCTGCCAGGCGCTCGTCGACTCCATCGGGAGCGATCTGAGGGAGCTGGCGTCCGCGGTCTCCCAGCTGACCGCCGATGTCGAGGGCACGATCGACGAGGCCGTCGTCGGCCGGTACTACACCGGGCGGGCCGAGGCGTCCAGCTTCACCGTGGCCGACCGGGCCGTGGAAGGACGGGCGGCCGAGGCGCTGGAGGCACTGCGCTGGTCCTTGTCGACCGGGGTCGCCCCGGTCCTGATCACCAGCGCGCTGGCGCAGGGCGTGCGGGCGATCGGCAAGCTGTCCTCCGCGCGCGGCGGTCGGCCGGCCGACCTCGCCCGGGAGCTGGGCATGCCGCCGTGGAAGATCGACCGGGTGCGCCAGCAGATGCGGGGATGGACGCCGGACGGCGTGGCCGTCGCACTGCGGGCGGTCGCGGAGGCGGACGCCGGGGTCAAGGGTGGCGGGGACGACCCCGAGTACGCGCTGGAGAAGGCGGTCGTGGCCATCGCCCGCGCGGCCCGCTCCCGACGGAGCTAGAGCCCGCGGTTCCGATACCGCGGTGGTACGGCAGGGGATCGTCTGCCGCTCGATGACACGGGCCGATGACCCGGCAGGACACCGCCGGTCGGCGCGCGTGCGCGACAGGCCGCCGCCCACGGTCAGGCGTCCGCCGCCCGGTGGTTCGCCGCGACGTCGCCCGCTCGTCGCGGGACGCCGACAAGGCGCCGCCCGATCACACGTCAGGACACCGCCCGTCGGCGCGAGTGCGCGGCAGGTCGCTGCCCAGGGCCAGGCGCCCACCACGACGCGCCCCGCCCATTGTCCGTCCGGCGCCACCCCCGGTGGTACGACAGCCAGCCGCCAGCCGCCAGCCGCCAGCCGCCAGCCGCCAGCCGCCCCGCCGCCCCTCACCTCGTCCGGAGGATGGCGGCGGGGTTTCCGGGAACGCGAAGGCCCCGCCCGGTCTCCTGGGGAAGGAGAGGGACGGGGCCTTCGGTTCAAGCCTGTGGATCCGTGCCCGCGTGGCGAACGCAGGCCGCGCACGGTTCCGGGGGTGCCGGTCAGGAGCGGATGAGAGGGCCCGCTTGGTCCCTTCCGGCGGTCAAGTCGAGGTGGACTCAGCCCTTGAGGGCAACGACCTTCGAAGCAAGCGCCGACTTCTTGTTGGCGGCCTGGTTCTTGTGGATGACGCCCTTCGAGACGGCCTTGTCGAGCTGGCGCGACGCGGCGCGCGTGTACTCGGTGGCCTTCTCGACGTCACCCGCGGCAGCAGCCTCGCGGGCCTTGCGGATCGCGGTCTTCAGAGAGGACTTGACGGCCTTGTTGCGCTGCCGGGCCTTCTCGTTGGTCTTGATCCGCTTGATCTGGGACTTGATGTTCGCCACGAATGAGCCTTTACAGGTTCAGGCGCGCGAGACAGCACGTCTCGCCCGCCGTTTGATTTCCTTGGGGTGTGCCTCGTGCAGAGAGGGCATGAGACACAGCCACCCAGGCTACCAGCCGCCGCCCGACCGGCCCAAACCGGTCGCAGCTCCCCACCCGTGGGACCATGGAGCCTACGTATCGATCCGACCCGAGGCGACAGGCGCCTCAAGAGACAGGACCCTGCGTGCCCGCGACCCCTAACAATGTGCCCGAGCCGAGCCGTACCGACCCGGCTCTGATCCGCAATTTCTGCATCATCGCGCACATCGACCACGGCAAGTCCACGCTCGCCGACCGCATGCTCCAGCTGACCGGGGTGGTCGAGCAGCGGCAGATGCGCGCTCAGTACCTCGACCGGATGGACATCGAGCGCGAGCGCGGCATCACGATCAAGTCCCAGGCGGTCCGGCTGCCCTGGGCACCGTCCGAGAACCCGGGCAAGACCCACATCCTCAACATGATCGACACGCCGGGGCACGTCGACTTCACGTACGAGGTGTCACGGTCGCTCGCGGCCTGCGAGGGCACGGTCCTGCTGGTCGACGCGGCTCAGGGCATCGAGGCGCAGACTCTCGCCAACCTCTACCTGGCGATGGAGAACGACCTCAAGATCATCCCCGTACTGAACAAGATCGACCTGCCGGCCGCGCAGCCGGAGAAGTTCTCCGAGGAGCTCGCGAACCTCATCGGGTGCGACCCCGGGGACGTGCTGAAGGTCTCCGCCAAGACCGGCCTGGGCGTCGAGGCGCTGCTCGACAAGGTCGTCGCGGAGATCCCCGCCCCGGTCGGCGTCCAGGACGCGCCCGCCCGCGCGATGATCTTCGACTCCGTGTACGACTCCTACCGCGGTGTCGTGACGTACGTCCGTGTCATCGACGGCCAGCTCAACAAGCGTGAGCGCATCCGGATGATGTCCACCGGCGCCACCCACGAGCTGCTGGAGATCGGCGTCTCGGCCCCCGAGATGAAGGCGGCCGACGGCCTCGGCGTCGGTGAGGTGGGCTACCTCATCACCGGCGTGAAGGACGTCCGCCAGTCCAAGGTCGGTGACACGATCACCACCCTGCACAAGGGCGCCACCGAGGCGCTCGGCGGGTACAAGGACCCCCGGCCCATGGTCTTCTCGGGCCTGTATCCGCTGGACGGCTCCGACTACCCCGAGCTGCGCGACGCCCTGGACAAGCTCCAGCTCAACGACGCGGCGCTGGTGTACGAGCCGGAGACCTCCGCGGCGCTGGGCTTCGGCTTCCGTGTCGGCTTCCTCGGACTGCTGCACCTCGACGTGATCCGCGAGCGGCTGGAGCGCGAGTTCGGGCTCGACCTGATCGCGACCGCCCCGAACGTGGTCTACCGCGTCGAGATGGAGGACCGCAGCGAGCACACGGTCACCAACCCGAGCGAGTTCCCCGAGGGCAAGATCGACAAGGTGTACGAGCCGGTCGTCCGGGCGACCATCCTCGCCCCCTCGGAGTTCATCGGCGCGATCATGGAGCTGTGCCAGACCCGGCGCGGCACCCTGCTCGGCATGGACTACCTCTCCGAGGACCGGGTCGAGATCCGCTACACCCTGCCGCTCGCGGAGATCGTCTTCGACTTCTTCGACCAGCTGAAGTCCAAGACCCGCGGCTACGCCTCGCTGGACTACGAGCCCACCGGCGAGCAGGCCTCCAGCCTGGTGAAGGTCGACATCCTCCTGCACGGCGACAAGGTCGACGCCTTCTCCGCGGTCACGCACAAGGACGCGGCGTACGCGTACGGCGTCCGGCTGGTCGCCAAGCTGCGCGAGCTGATCCCGCGGCAGGCCTTCGAGGTGCCGATCCAGGCGGCCATCGGCTCCCGGGTCATCGCCCGCGAGACCATCCGCGCCATCCGCAAGGACGTCCTCGCCAAGTGCTACGGCGGTGACATCTCCCGTAAGCGGAAGCTGCTGGAGAAGCAGAAGGAGGGCAAGAAGCGGATGAAGATGGTGGGCTCTGTGGAAGTTCCGCAAGAGGCCTTCATCGCCGTGCTCTCCAGTGACGACAGCGCCGGCGGCGGCAAGGGCAAGAAGTAGCCGTCCCGGGTAGGCCGATTCGCCGATTTCAAGGGCCCGTCGCGCATTCGCGTGGCGGGCCCTCGCGCATGCGGACCGTCGCTCTCTGTAGGAAGTGACAGGACGCCGCCCCTTACGCACCGGCCGGACGCGCTCTACTCTGATCACTGCTCGATAGTTACTCGCGAGTTAAACAACAGCCGCAATGAGCCAGCCAGCCGCACTGTCGCGGGCCCCGGAGGATGTCGTGAGCGACACACAGACCCTGATCGAGAACCGTCCGCCGTCCGTTGCGGCCCTCTTCCTGGAGCGCGTGGCGGCCACACCGGACGCCGAGGCCTACCGCTACCCCGTGCCGGCCGCCCCCGGAGCCCCGGCTTCGCCCGAGCGGGCGGCCACGCCCGCGGGCCGTGCCGCTGACGACTGGAAGTCGCTGAGCTGGACACAGGCCGCCGAGCGGGTCTTCGCCATCTCGGCCGGACTGATCGAGCTGGGTGTGCGGCCGGAGCAGCGCGTCGCGCTCGCCTCCTCCACGCGGGTCGAGTGGATCCTCGCCGATCTCGGCATCATGTGCGCGGGCGCGGCCACCACGACGATCTACCCGCAGACGAACGCCGAGGAGTCGGCGTTCATCCTCTCCGACTCGGACAGCCGGGTCCTGATCGTCGAGGACGCGGCCCAGCTCGCCAAGGTGGCGCAGAAGCGCGCCGAACTGCCCGAGCTGAGCCATGTGGTCGTCATCGACCCGGCCGGTGTCGAGACCGGCGACGCGGTCCTGAGCCTGGCCGAGCTGGAGGCGCGCGGCGCCGCCCACCTGGAGAAGAACCCCGAGCTGATCAAGGACCGGGTCGGCGCGATCACCGCCGACCAGCTCGCCACCCTCATCTACACCTCCGGCACCACGGGCCGTCCCAAGGGTGTCCGTCTCCCGCACGACAACTGGTCGTACATGGCGAAGGCCATCGCCTCGACCGGACTGCTCGGTCCCGACGACGTGCAGTACCTCTGGCTGCCGCTCGCCCATGTCTTCGGCAAGGTGCTCACCTCCGGCCAGATCGAGGTCGGTCACGTCACCGCCGTCGACGGCCGGGTGGACAAGATCATCGAGAATCTGCCGGTGGTGCAGCCGACGTACATGGCGGCCGTCCCGCGCATCTTCGAGAAGGTCTACAACGGGGTCGCGGCCAAGGCGCGGGCCGGCGGCGGCGCCAAGTACAAGATCTTCCAGTGGGCCGCCGAGGTCTCCCGCGCGTACGCGAAGGCCGGCCAGGACAACTTCCGCCGCACCGGCACCGCCTCGGTCCCCTTCGCGCTCGCGGCCAAGCACAAGGTCGCGGACGCGCTCGTGTTCGCCAAGATCCGCGAGGCCTTCGGCGGCAGACTGCGCGCGTGCGTCTCCGGCAGCGCCGCCCTCGCTCCCGAGATCGGCTACTTCTTCGCGGGCGCCGGCATCCACATCCTGGAGGGGTACGGCCTCACGGAGTCCTCCGCGGCCTCCTTCGTGAACCCCGGCGAGGCCTACCGCACCGGTACCGTCGGCAAGCCGCTGCCCGGCACCGAGGTGCGCATCGCGGACGACGGCGAGATCCTGCTGCGCGGTCCCGGCATCATGGAGGGCTACCACGGGCTGCCGGAGAAGACCGCCGAGGTCCTGGAGGCCGACGGCTGGTTCCACACCGGCGACATCGGCGAGCTGTCCCCGGACGGATACCTGCGGATCACCGACCGCAAGAAGGACCTCATCAAGACCTCCGGCGGCAAGTACATCGCGCCCGCCGAGGTGGAGGGCCAGTTCAAGGCGGTCTGCCCGTACGTCTCCAACATCCTCGTGCACGGCGCCGACCGGAACTTCTGCACCGCCCTCATCGCCCTCGACGAGCCGTCGATCCTGGAGTGGGCGAAGGAGAACGGGCTGGAGGGCCGCCCGTACGCCGAGGTCGTGGCCGCCCCCGTCACCGTGGAGCTGATCGAGGGCTATGTGAAGGAGCTCAACAGCGGGCTCCAGCGCTGGCAGACGATCAAGAAGTTCCGGCTGCTGCCGCGTGACCTCGACGTCGAGCACGGCGAGATCACACCGAGCCTGAAGCTGAAGCGGCCGGTCGTGGAGCGGGAGTACAAGGGACTGATCGAGGAGATGTACGCCGGTACGCGCGAGGCGTGAGCCCGCGGCGGCCGGACCGCCCGCCCGGCATCGGGCCCTCCGGGGCCGGGGCGAGCGGTCCGCCGTGTCCGCACCGGCGAGTGACCCTCCGTGCCGCTCACGGAGAGGGACCCTGCATCCGTCGCGGCGGCCGCCGCTCACGTCCCTCACGGGGCGCGGGTGCCGGCCGCCGCCCTCGTCACCAGGTGCCGCAGTTCTCTCACCTGCCTGCGCAGGTCCGGCACGTTCGGGGGGTCCTCGGTGGCCAACTGCGCCTCCAGGGCTGCCAGTCGCGCGCTGATCCGGGCGGCGTGGGCCTGTTCCCGTGCCAGCAGCCGTTCCAGCTGCATGTTCTTGCGGTGCAGTTCGAGGAAGACGGTGACCTTGGCGCGCAGCACCCAGGGGTCGAACGGCTTCGTCAGATAGTCCGCGGCACCGGTGGCGTAACCGCGGAAGGCGTAGCCCGCGCCGGCGTCGGTACCGGTCAGGAAGATGATCGGGACGTCCTTGGTCTGGTCGAGCCGCTTGATGTTCGTGGCGGTCTCGAAACCGTCCATGCCGGGCATGCGGATGTCCAGGAGGACGACGGCGAAGCGCTGCCGCAGCAGCGCCTTCATCGCCTCCTCGCCCGAACGCGCGCGCACCATCGGCTCGTTGAGGGACCCCAGGACGGCCTCCAGTGCGATCAGGTTGTCCTCCATGTCGTCGACCAGGAGGATGCCGGCGCGCTCGTCGGTCGTTTCCTCAGCGCTCATGGTGACGGTGCCTCACTCGGTCGTCGGCGGGACCGCGGCCTCCCCGGTCGTGCTCGGTCCCGGGGTGACGGCTGCGGGACCGCTGTCACCCCGGGTGACGAGGTCCGCCCGCCGGGCCGTACCCCGCCTCCGGCACCTCGGTGAAGTCGCCGTCGCTGTTGCCGTCGCTGTCGTCGTCGCCTGCGGCGGTCGGCGTGGCGAGCGGCTGTCGTGGATCGGACGCCCGGATCCGGCCGTCTTCGGATGCCCGATTCTGTCCTTCTTCGAGCACGCGCGTAGCACGGTTCGCACTCATGGCAGCCCACTTCGGTAACTCGGCGCTTATGGGCGGGTTCAGTCTGTCACTCTGTCCGTGTCGCCTGAGGCGTATTCGTCCGAACTGCTCAGGGAGCTGCACAGTGGGGGCCATTCCGACGCAACGGGAGTCCCGGCGGGACTCCATGGCGCTTGCCCCGGACGCGCCCGCGCACCACCGTGCCGACCTGGAGACGGTCGTGCGCGTGGCGCTGCCGGGCACCCCGCTCGCGCCGGGCGCCGCCAGAGGGCTGGTGAGTGAGGCGCTCGCCGACTGGGCGGCGCTCGCGCTTCCCGGCGCGGTGACGGTCGATGAGCGCCTCCGCGACGACGCGGTCGTGATCGTCAGCGAGCTCGTCACCAACGCGGTCGTGCACGCGGGCACGGACGTGGAACTGCAGTGCAGGCTGGAGACCGGCGACGACGGCGGGGCGGCCACGCTGCGGGCGGTGATCATCGAGGTCTCCGACCACCACCCCTCACGCGCGGTGCGCGAGGACGCGGCCGAACGCCCTTACGGCACGCCCGAGTACGGGCGGGGCCTGCGGCTCGTCGCCGCGCTCTCCGAGGCCTGGGGCATCACCTACCGGACCGGCGTCAAGACCGTGTGGGCGCGGCTGCCCGTGGACGGCGCGGCGGAGTTCGGCGCCGGACTCGGGCTGACAGGGGAGGCGGGAGGCGCCACCGGCACCGGGCCGCTCGCGGCGGGGGAGGTGCGCGTCGGCCGCGGTCCGGGCGACCGGGCATCCGGCGCGGACCGGGACCGGCGCGACGCGGGGACCCCGGACACGACGGAGGGTCCCGACCGCCATGGGGGGAACGATTCCGCCGCGGTGCGGGAACGCGGCGCGGGAACGGCGGACGGTACGAGGACGGAACGCGGCGCGGGAACGGCGGACGGTGCGGGGGCGGCAGGCAGTACGGGAACGGCAGGCGGTGCCTGGTGGGACGGTGCGCCCCCGGGCGGCGGCGCGTGGACGGGGACGTACACCGCAGGAGACCCCGCCGCGCAGGCCGGGGAACTCGCCGGGGGGCGCGAAGGCGCGCTCTTCGGCTCCGGGACCCCCGGAGCGGGGACACCCGGGACGGAGCCCGGGCGTGATCCGTCCCGCGGCCACGACTGGCTCAACCGCGGCGCGCTCTCCTTCCTCGCCGAGGCCTCCGACCTGCTCGCCGGCCAGCTCGACGAGGACCTGGTCGCCGCGCTCGCCGGGCAGCTGCTGGTGCCCCGCCTCGCCGACTGGTGCGCGGTCTGGCTGGAGGACGAGGCCACCGACCGGGCGGGCGGCCTCGGGCTGGCGCTCGGGCCGCGGCTCGCCCGGGTCTGGCACGGCAGCGAGAACCGCATCGAGGAACTGCGCCGGGCACTGGAGAAGGACCCGCCCCGACTCCCCGACTCGGTCCGTTCCCGCGCCGTGCCCGTGCCCTGGCCGGGGGAGACCCTGGACGCGGACGACCTGCCGGGCCGGGACACGGACCAGGAGGGCGGCGCGAGCGGTACGGGCGGGCGGGGCGAGCCCGACGGAGCGGCCGAGGCGGGCCGGACGGGCGGGGACGGCCGGGTGGGCGGGGCGGCGCTGGCCTACCGGCTGATCGCCGGCGGCCGGCCGCTCGGGACGCTCGTCATCGGGCGGGCCGGCCTGACCTGCTTCCCCGACGAGATCACCGGGCTGGTCGAGGACCTTAGCCGGCGGATCGCCCTCGCCATCGGAGCGGCCCGCCAGTACGCGCGGCAGGCCACCATCAGCCGGGTCCTCCAGCGGGGCCTGCTGCCCGGCGCGGTCGCCGAGATCCCCGGGGTGGTCAGCGCCCTCGTGTACGAACCGCTGGACAAGGGCGGGCCCAGCGGGGACTTCTACGACGTGTTCCCGGCCGGTGACGGGCGCTGGTGCTTCGTCCTCGGCGACGTACAGGGCAAGGGACCCGAGGCCGCCGTCGTGATCGGGCTCGCCCGGCCGTGGGTACGACTGCTGGCCCGGGAGGGGTACCAGGTCGCGGATGTCCTGGACCGCCTCAACCAGCTCCTGCTCGACGACGCGACGGAGGCGGCCGACGCGGCGGCCCGCGCGCTGGTGGCCGCGGGCGGCCCCGGCCTCGGCCCCGACGAGGGCCCCCAGACCCGCTTCCTCTCCATGCTCTACGGCGAACTGGTCCCCTTCGACGGGGGCGTGCGCTGCACCCTCGCCTCGGCCGGCCACCCCCTGCCGCTGATCCTGGGCCCCGGCGGCGACGTACGGGAGGTCGCCGAGCCGCAGACGCTGCTCGGCGTCTTCGAGGACGCGACCTACGTCTCCGAGACCCTGGACCTGTATCCCGGCGACACCGTGCTGTGCGTGACCGACGGGGTGACGGAGCGGCGCAGCGGGCCGCGCCAGTTCGACGACGACGAGGGGCTCGCGCGGGCCCTCGCGGGGTGCGCGGGACTCGGCGCCGAGCCGGTCGCGGAGCGGATCCGGCGACTGGTGCACGAGTTCGGCAACGGACCGCCGGAGGACGACCTGGCCCTGCTGGTGCTGCAGGCGGAGTAGCCCGGAGCCGCACCAGGCGCCCGGACGCCGCTGCCCCCGCCCGGCCGGACGACGGGCGGTGGAGAGGCGGGCGGACGGGCGCGGAAAGGGGCATGCGGCCGCGTACGGGACAATGGAAGACATGCCTTCCGCACTTCCCCACGGCGAGCCCGTCCCCGACGACGGGGCGCTGCCCGCGCACGCCCTGGCCGGGGCCGCCGACCGCCCCCTCGGGTTCTACCTCCACGTGCCGTACTGCGCGACCCGCTGCGGGTACTGCGACTTCAACACCTACACGGCCACCGAGCTGCGGGGCACCGGAGGCGTGCTCGCCTCCCGCGACAACTACGCGTCCACCCTGATCGACGAGGTCCGGCTCGCCCGCAAGGTGCTCGGCGACGACCCGCGCCCGGTCCGCACGGTCTTCGTCGGGGGCGGTACCCCGACCCTCCTGGCCGCCGACGACCTGGTGCGGATGCTGGACGCGGTCCGCGAGGAGTTCGGGCTCGCGGACGACGCCGAGGTCACCACCGAGGCGAACCCGGAGTCGGTGGACCCGGCGTACCTCGCGACGCTGCGGGCCGGGGGCTTCAACCGGATCTCCTTCGGCATGCAGAGCGCCCGGCAGCACGTACTGAAGGTGCTCGACCGCACCCACACCCCCGGACGCCCCGAGGCCTGTGTCGCCGAGGCGCGCGCGGCGGGCTTCGACCATGTGAACCTCGACCTGATCTACGGCACGCCCGGCGAGTCCGACGACGACTGGCGGGCCTCGCTGGACGCCGCCCTCGGCGCCGGTCCCGACCACGTCTCCGCGTACGCCCTGATCGTCGAGGAGGGCACCCAGCTGGCCCGGCGCATCCGCCGGGGCGAGGTCCCGATGACGGACGACGACGTGCACGCGGACCGCTACCTCATCGCGGACGAGGTGATGGCCGCGGCGGGCTTCGACTGGTACGAGGTGTCCAACTGGGCCGCCTCCGAGGCCGGCCGATGCCTGCACAACGAGCTGTACTGGCGCGGCGCGGACTGGTGGGGGGCCGGGCCCGGAGCCCACAGCCACGTCGGCGGCGTGCGCTGGTGGAACGTGAAGCACCCCGGGGCGTACGCGGCGGCGCTGGCGTCCGGGAAGTCCCCCGGGGCCGGACGCGAGCTGCTCTCCGGCGAGGACCGCCGCGTCGAGCGGATCCTCCTCGAACTGCGGCTGCGCGACGGCTGCCCGCTCTCCCTGCTCCGCCCGGAGGGCCTCTCCGCCTCCCGCCGCGCGCTCTCCGACGGCCTCCTGGAGAACGGCCCCTACGACGAGGGCCGTGCCGTCCTCACCCTGCGCGGACGCCTGCTGGCGGACGCGGTGGTCCGGGATCTGGTCGACTGAGCACCCGTTCGTCCGTGGTCCGCGCCCGGCGCCCCGGTGTCACTCCGGCGGCGCCGTGACGAAGTCGATCAACTCCTCCACCCGGCCCAGGAGTTCCGGCTCCAGGTCCTTGTAGGAACGCACCCGGGACAGGATGTGCTGCCAGGCCGCACCGGTGTTCTCCGGCCAGCCCAGCGCCCGGCACACGCCGGTCTTCCAGTCCTGCCCGCGCGGGACCCGGGGCCAGGCGGCGATGCCCACGGAGGACGGCTTCACGGCCTCCCAGACGTCGATGTACGGGTGGCCGAGGACGAGCGCGTGGTCGCTGGTGACGGCCTCCGCGATCCGCCACTCCTTCGTACCGGGCACCAGATGGTCGACCAGCACGCCCAGCCGCGCGTCCGGTCCCGGGGCGAACTCGTCGACCACCGCCGGGAGATCGTCGACGCCCTCCAGGTACTCGACCACGACCCCCTCGATGCGGAGGTCGTCGCCCCAGACCCGTTCGACCAGTTCGGCGTCGTGGCGGCCCTCCACGTAGATGCGGCCGGCCCGGGCCACGCGCGCCCGGGCGCCCGGCACGGCGACCGAACCGGATGCCGTGCGGCCGGGCCGGACCGGTCCCGCGGCCGGACGGACCAGCGTGACCACCCTGCCCTCCAGCAGGAAGCCGCGCGGTTCCAGCGGGAACACCCGGTGCTTGCCGAAGCGGTCCTCCAGGGTCACGGTGCCCGCCTCGCAGCCGATCACCGCCCCGCAGAACCCCGTACCGGGCTCCTCGACCACCAGGCCCGGGTCCGCGGGGACCTCGGGCACCGGCTTGGGCTTCTTCCACGGCGGGGTGAGATCCGGAGAGTACTGGCGCATTCGGATGACGATAGGAGAACCGGGGGCGAGGCGTCGCGGAGATCCCTACGACACGCCGAAACGTGTCGCCAGCGCGTCCCGCTGGGCCCGGACGAACGCCGCGTCCACCGCGGCGCCGTGACCCGGCACGTACACCGCCTGCTCGCCGCCCAGGGCGAGCAGCCGGTCCAGCGCGGCCGGCCAGCGGGAGGGGACGGCGTCGGGACCCGCCTGGGGTTCGCCGGACTCCTCCACCAGGTCCCCGCAGAAGACGACCTTCCGGGCACCGGCCGCCCCGGTCACCAGGACCACCAGGTCGTGCGCCGTGTGACCGGGACCCACGTCCGCCAGCAGGGCCCGCACCCCGCCGCCCAGGTCGAGCGTCCGCTCGCCGGCCACGGGGTGCGAAGGGGGGACCAGGGCGGCCGCGGCCTCGGCGGCCTCCCGCGGGCCGAGACCGTGGCGTACGGCGTCCAGGCGCAGTTCCTCGCCCCCGTACGGGCTCGCCCCGCCGGGACCGGCCGCGCCGAACACCGGCGTGCCCGTGAACGCCGCCGCGCCGAGGACGTGGTCGAAGTGCGGATGGGTGAGTGCGAGGTGTGTCACGTCCCGGTCCGGGCCGAGGAGCCGGCGCGCCTCGGCACGCAACCGTGCGCCCTCCCCGAGGCTCGCCCCCGCGTCGACCATGAGCGCCGCGTCCCCGCCCGCCACCAGCCCGGCCGTGCAGTCCCAGCCCGGGAGCCGCCGCCGCCCCACGTGCGGGGCCAGTTCCTCCCACCCCGGCCCTTCCCAAGTCACCTTCATACGGTGACGCTAGCGGGAGGGCGGACGCCGGTGAGACATCACGGGACACGTCGGCATACGTGCGCAAGATCGCGGGCCCGCCCTTGCCGGGGGCGTACCCACCGGCCGTACACTGGGCCGGGGAATGCTGGCACTCGCACGCGCTGAGTGCCAGGCGAGGCCACGCGGGACGGACGACTGGAGGTGTGCGCGATGCTGAGTGAACGCAGGCTCGAGGTGCTGCGCGCCATCGTCCAGGACTACGTCGGCACCGAGGAGCCGGTCGGTTCCAAGGCGCTGACGGAGCGGCATCAGCTCGGGGTCTCCCCGGCCACGGTCCGCAACGACATGGCGGTCCTGGAGGACGAGGGATACATCGCCCAGCCGCACACCAGCGCCGGGCGCATCCCCACCGACAAGGGCTACCGGCTCTTCGTCGACAAGCTCGCCGGCGTCAAGCCGATGACCGGGCCCGAGCGGCGGGCCATCCAGAACTTCCTCGGCGGCGCGGTCGACCTCGACGACGTCGTCGGGCGGACGGTGCGGCTGCTCGCGCAGCTGACGCGGCAGGTCGCCGTCGTCCAGTACCCGTCGCTGACCAGATCGACCGTGCGTCACGTGGAGCTGCTGTCGCTGGCCCCGGCCCGCCTGATGCTCGTCCTGATCACGGACACCGGACGGGTCGAGCAGCGCATGATCGACTGCCCGGCGCCGTTCGGGGAGACCTCCGTGGCGGATCTGCGGGCCCGGCTCAACAGCCGGGTCGCCGGCCGCCGCTTCGCGGATGTGCCGCCGCTCGTCCAGGACCTGCCGGACGCCTTCGAGGCGGACGACCGGGGTACGGTCGCGACGGTGCTCTCCACTCTTCTGGAGACGCTCGTCGAGGAGACCGAGGAACGTCTGATGATCGGCGGCACCGCGAACCTGACCCGCTTCGGACATGATTTTCCCCTCACGATCAGACCGGTGCTCGAAGCGCTGGAGGAACAGGTCGTGCTCCTCAAACTGCTGGGGGAGGCGGGGGATTCGGGCATGACCGTACGGATCGGTCACGAGAACGCGTACGAGGGACTCAACTCCACGTCCGTGGTCTCCGTCGGCTACGGTTCGGGCGACGAGGCAGTAGCCAAACTCGGCGTGGTCGGACCGACCCGCATGGATTACCCGGGAACGATGGGAGCGGTACGAGCGGTGGCACGGTACGTCGGACAGATCCTGGCGGAGTCTTAAGTGGCCACGGACTACTACGCCGTGCTCGGCGTGCGCCGCGACGCGTCCCAGGACGAGATCAAGAAGGCTTTCCGGCGGCTCGCACGCGAGCTGCACCCGGACGTCAATCCCGATCCGAAGACGCAGGAGCGGTTCAAGGAGATCAACGCCGCGTACGAGGTGTTGTCGGACCCGCAGAAGAAGCAGGTCTACGACCTCGGCGGCGACCCGTTGTCCCAGGCGGGCGGCGGAGGCGCGGGCGGCTTCGGCGCCGGTGGCTTCGGCAACTTCTCGGACATCATGGACGCCTTCTTCGGCACGGCGTCGCAGCGGGGCCCCCGGTCGCGCACGCGGCGCGGCCAGGACGCCATGATCCGGCTCGAGATCGAGCTGGACGAGGCCGCCTTCGGCACCACGAAGGACATCCAGGTCGACACGGCCGTCGTGTGCGCCACCTGCAACGGTGAGGGCGCCGCGCCGGGGACCTCCGCGCAGACCTGCGACATGTGCCGCGGACGCGGCGAGGTGTCCCAGGTCACCCGGTCGTTCCTGGGCCAGGTCATGACGTCCCGCCCGTGTCCGCAGTGCCAGGGCTTCGGCACCGTCGTGCCGACCCCCTGCCCGGAGTGCGCGGGCGACGGGCGCGTCCGGTCCCGGCGCACGCTCACGGTCAAGATCCCGGCGGGCGTGGACAACGGCACCCGGATCCAGCTCGCGGGCGAGGGCGAGGTCGGGCCCGGTGGCGGTCCCGCCGGTGACCTCTACGTCGAGATCCACGAACTGCCGCACTCGACCTTCCAGCGCCGCGGCGACGACCTGCACTGCACGGTCACCATCCCGATGACCGCCGCGTCGCTCGGCACCAAGGTGCCGCTCGAGACCCTCGACGGTCTGGAGGAGGTCGACATCCGGCCCGGCACGCAGTCCGGGCAGTCGATCCCGCTGCACGGGCGCGGTGTCACGCATCTGCGCGGCGGTGGCCGGGGCGACCTCATCGTGCACGTCGAGGTCACCACGCCGACCAAGCTCGACCCCGAGCAGGAACGGCTGTTGCGGGAGCTGGCGCAGCTGCGCGGCGAGGAGCGTCCGACCGGGCAGTTCCAGCCGGGCCAGCAGGGTCTGTTCTCCCGTCTCAAGGACGCGTTCAACGGCCGCTGAGCCCGGACGGCTCTCCGTGCCCGGCCCGCCCGGCCTCCGAGGGCGGCGCGGCCCGGGCGGGGCCGGTCCCCGGCGGGGCGGAAGCCGAGGCCCCAGGGGGCCGGAGCCGGGGTCCCGGCACGGCACGAGCCGGGGCGGGAAGGCACCCGCTCCGGGTCCGCGGGACGGGCCCGCGGAGCGGGGCACGGGGCGGTGCGGCGGGGGCGGAGAAGCACCGCGGACCGTCCGTCCCGACGGCCCGTGGCGGCCGGAAGTCCGGATTTCTGACTTGTTCGGAGGACGTGACAACATGCCGTCATGTCCTCCGCACTGACCGATCTCTTCCCACACCCGATCGTGCAGGCCCCCATGGCGGGCGGCGTCTCCGTCCCGCACCTCGCGGCCGCCGTGTCCGAGGCCGGCGGGCTCGGGTTCCTCGCCGCCGGGTACAAGACCGCCGACGGCATGTACCAGGAGATCAAGCAGCTGCGTGGACTGACGGGCCGGCCCTTCGGGGTCAACCTCTTCATGCCGCAGCCCGAGTACGCGGACCCGGCCACCGTCGAGGTGTACGCCCACCAGCTGGCCGGCGAGGCCTCCTGGTACGAGACGGAGCTCGGCGATCCGGACAGCGGCCGCGACGACGGCTACGACGCCAAACTCGCGGTCCTCCTCGACAACCCGGTGCCGGTGGTCTCCTTCCACTTCGGCTGCCCCACCCGCGACGTCCTGGACTCCTTCGCCCGGGTCGGCACGCTCACCATGATCACCGCGACCACGGCCGAGGAGGCCCTCGCGGTGCAACGGGCGGGTGCCGCCGCCGTCGTCGTGCAGGGCGTGGAGGCCGGCGGCCACCAGGGCACCCACCGCGACAACCCGGAGACGGACGGCACGGGGATCGGGCTCCTCTCCCTGATCGCCCAGGTGCGCGAGACCGTGCAGATCCCGGTCGTCGCCGCCGGCGGCATCATGCGCGGCAGCCAGATCGCCGCGGTGCTCGCCGCGGGCGCGGACGCCGCGCAGCTCGGCACCGCGTTCCTCGCCACCCCGGAGTCCGGTGCGCACGCCGTGCACAAGCAGTCCCTGACCAACCCCCTCTTCGTCCGCACGGAACTGACGCGCGCGTTCTCCGGCCGTCCCGCGCGCGGCCTGGTCAACCGCTTCCTGCGCGAGCACGGTCCGTACGCGCCCGCCGCGTACCCCGACGTCCACCACCTCACCTCCCCGCTGCGCAAGGCGGCGGCCAGGGCGGGCGACGCGCAGGGCATGGCGCTGTGGGCGGGGCAGGGGCACCGGATGGCCCGTGAACTTCCGGCGGCGCAGCTGGTGGAGGTGCTGTGCGCCGAGCTGGACGCGGTCAGGACAGCGTTGTCCACGGCCGGCGGCACGGGGGGTGCGGACCGATGACGGCGCCGGTGTTCGTCGTCGACCGCTTCGACACGGACGGCGCGGGACGGTACGTCCTCGACGGACCCGAGGGCCGGCACGCGGTGTCCGTGAAGCGGCTGCGGCAGGGGGAGGACGTCGTGCTCACCGACGGCGCCGGGCGCTGGGCGGAGTGCGTCGTCCTCGACACCGAGGGCAAGGACCGGCTGATCGTCCGCGTCGGCTCCCTGGCAGAGGAGCCCGCGGAGTCGCCGCGGCTGACCGTGGTGCAGGCCCTGCCCAAGGGCGACCGGGGCGAGCTGGCCGTCGAGACCATGACCGAGACCGGCGTGGACGCGATCGTCCCGTGGGCCGCCTCCCGCTGCATCACCCAGTGGCGGGGCGACCGGGGCCTGAAGGCGCTCGCCAAGTGGCGGGCCACGGCGCGCGAGGCGGGCAAGCAGTCCCGCCGGGTGCGCTTCCCCGAGGTCGCGGACGCCGCGACGACCAGGCAGGTGGCCGCCCTGCTGGCCGAGGCCGACTTCGCGGCGGTGCTGCACGAGGACCGCGACTACGGCAGCGAGCCGCTCGCCACGGCCGAACTGCCCACGGCCGGACGGATCGTGCTCGTCGTCGGACCCGAAGGGGGCGTCTCCCCCGAGGAGTTGGACCTCTTCGCGCAGGCGGGTGCGAAGGCGTACCGGCTGGGGCGTAGCGTGCTGCGTACGTCGACCGCGGGGACCGCGGCCACCGCGCTGCTGCTGGGGCGCACCGGCCGCTGGTCCTGAACGAACATGTACGGGGGATGCGTTGGAACTCGCCCAGGTACGGCTGCTCGTCGCCGACTTCCCGGCCTGCTATCGCTTCTACGCCGAGGTCCTCGGCCTCAAGCCCCAGTCCGGTGCGGCCGAGGGTCCGTACGAGAAGTTCAGCCCCGCCACCGGCTCCGCGGGCATCGCGCTTCAGGACCGCGCGATGATGGCCCGGATCCTCGGTGAGCTGGGCGACTCGGCGAGCGGCCACCGCTCCCTGGTCGTCCTGCGCGTGGACGACCTCGACGCCTACTGCGAGGGTGTCGTCTCGCGCGGCGGTGTCATCACCCACGGTCCCGCGCCGATGACCGAACGGATGCGGGTGGCCCATCTCAAGGACCCCGAGGGCAACCTCGTGGAACTCCAGGAGTGGCTGCTCCTGCGCAGCTGACCGGCGGCGGGCAAGGCCGGGCAAGTGATCCAAACCCCTTTCCGGGGGAGCTGTCGCTGCATAGGGTGATCGGGTGACACAGACTGCATCGTCCGTATCGTCCGTATCGGCCGGGTATCTCCGCTTCCCGCATCTGCGGGGCGATCTGGTCGCGTTCACCGCCGAGGACGACGTCTGGGTCGCCCCCCTCGACGGCGGCGGCCGCGCCTGGCGGGTCAGCGCGGACAACGTCCCGGTCAACCATCCGCGCATCTCCCCCGACGGGGAGGACGTCGCCTGGACGTCGACCCGGGACGGGGCGCCCGAGATCCACGTGGCCCCGCTGGAGGGAGGGGCGTCCAGGCGGCTGACGTACTGGGGGAACCTGCGGACCCAGGTGCGCGGCTGGACCCCGGACGGACAGGTGCTCGCGCTCAGCACCCAGGGCCAGCCGAGCCTGCGCCGCAGCTGGGCGCGGGCCGTCCCGCTCGACGGCGGTCCCGCCACGACCCTCTCCTACGGACCGGTCGGCGACGTCGCGTACGGAGGGCCGGGCGTGCTGCTGCTGTCCGCCCCGATGGGACGCGAGGCGGCCTGGTGGAAGCGGTACCGCGGCGGCACGGCGGGCAAGCTGTGGATCGACCGCGACGGCGACGGCGAGTTCGTACGGCTGCACGAGGAGCTGGACGGGAACCTCGAGTACCCGCTGTGGGCGGGGGACCGGCTCGCGTTCCTGTCCGACCACGAAGGGGTCGGGGCCCTCTACTCCTCCCTCGCCGACGGCTCCGATCTTCGCCGGCACACCCCCCTCGACGGTTTCTACGCCCGGCACGCGGCGACCGACGGCACCCGGATCGTCTACGCGTCCGCCGGTGAACTGTGGCTGCTCGACGACCTGGACGGCGCCGAGCCGCGCAGGCTGGACATCCGGCTCGGCGGACAGCGCGCCGACCGGCAGCCGCACCCCGTCAGCGCGTCCCGCTGGTTCTCCGCCGCCGCGCCCGACCACACCGGACGCGGCAGCGCGGTCTCCGTGCGCGGCTCCGTCCACTGGATCACCCACCGCTCCGGCCCGGCCCGTGCGCTGGCCGCCCGGCCCGGTGTGCGCGCCCGCCTGCCGCGCACCTTCCGGGTGGACGGCGAGGAGTACGTGGTGTGGGTGACCGACGCGGCGGGCGACGACGCGCTGGAGTTCGCCCCGGCGACCGGGACCGCCCCCGGGGCGACCCCGCGCCGGCTCGCCGCGGGACAGCTCGGCCGCGTCCTCGGGCTCGCGATGGCCCCCGACGGCAGCCGCGCCGCCGTCGCCTCGCACGACGGACGGGTGCTGCTCGTCGAGCGGGAGACCGGTGAGGTGCGCGAGCTCGACCGCAGCGCGGACGGCGACGTCAGCGGGCTGGTCTTCTCGCCCGACTCGGCCTGGCTCGCCTGGTCGCACCCCGGCCCGCGCCCGCTGCGCCAGCTGAAGCTGGCGAACACCGCGGACCTGTCGGTCACCGAGGCGACGCCGCTGCGCTTCCGTGACTACGCGCCCGCGTTCACCCTCGACGGCAAGCACCTGGCCTTCCTCTCCGCGCGCGCCTTCGACCCGGTCTACGACGAACACGTCTTCGACCTGGCGTTCGTGGGAGGTTCCCGCCCGCACCTGATCACCCTGGCCGCGACCACGCCGTCCCCCTTCGGCCCGCAGCGGCACGGCCGTGCCTTCGAGGCCCCCGAGGGCCGCGGCGCCGAGACGCCCGACACCGAGGGCACCCCCGCGACCCGGATCGACCTCGAAGGACTCGGCGACCGGATCGTCCCCTTCCCCGTCGAGGCCGCGCGTTACTCGACCCTGCGTGCCGCCAAGGACGGACTCCTGTGGCTGCGCCACCCGGTCCGCGGTGTGCTCGGAGCCTCCCGCGCCACCCCGGACGACCCGGACCCGAAGACCGAGCTGGAGCGGTACGACCTTGTGCAGCACCGCCTCGAGCACCTCGCCGCGGACGCCGACCACTTCGCCGTCACCGGCGACGGCAAGCGGGTCCTGCTGTGGACCGACGGCAAGCTCAAGGTCGTCCCCAGCGACCGCCGCGCGTCGAACGACGACGAGAGCGACAGCAACATCACCGTCGACCTCTCGCGGATCCGCCAGACCGTCGAGCCGGCCGCCGAGTGGCGCCAGATGTACGAGGAGACCGGCCGCCTCATGCGGGACAACTTCTGGCGGCCCGACCTGGGCGGCACCGACTGGGACGGTGTGCTCGACCGCTACCGGCCGGTCCTCGACCGGATCGCCACCCACGACGACCTGGTCGACCTGCTCTGGGAGGTGCAGGGCGAACTCGGCACCTCGCACGCCTATGTGAGCCCGCACGGCGGCTGGGGCGGCGGCGAGCGGGCGCAGGGACTGCTCGGGGCCGACATCTCCCGTCACGAGGACGGCAGTTGGCGCATCGACCGGATCCTCCCCTCGGAGACCTCCGACCCCGACGCGCGGGCACCGCTCGCCGCGCCCGGTGTCGCGGTACGGGCCGGGGACGCGATCGTCCAGGTCGGCGGGCAGCCGGTGGACCCGGTGACCGGTCCCGGGCCGCTGCTGGTCGGCACGGCGGGCAAGCCGGTCGAACTGACGGTCTCCCCGTCCGGCGGCGGCGATCCCCGGCACGCGGTCGTCGTCCCGCTCGCCGACGAGGAGGCGCTGCGCTACCACGCGTGGGTCGCCGACCGGCGGGCGTACGTCCACGAACGCTCCGGGGGCCGCCTGGGCTATCTGCACGTACCGGACATGGTCGGCTCCGGGTGGGCCCAGCTCCACCGGGACCTGCGGATCGAGGTGGCCCGCGAGGGGCTGGTCGTGGACGTGCGCGAGAACCGCGGCGGCCACACCTCCCAGCTGGTCGTCGAGAAGCTCGCGCGGCGGATCGTCGGCTGGGACCTGCCGCGCGGGATGCGGCCGTACAGCTACCCGGAGGACGCGCCGCGCGGCCCCGTCGTCGCGGTGGCCAACGAGTTCTCCGGGTCGGACGGGGACATCGTCAACGCGGCGGTCAAGGCGCTCGGGATCGGTCCGGTGGTCGGCACGCGCACCTGGGGCGGCGTGATCGGCATCGACAGCCGCTACCGGCTCGTCGACGGCACCCTCGTCACCCAGCCCAAGTACGCGTTCTGGCTGGAGGGGCAGGGATGGGGGGTGGAGAACCACGGCGTCGACCCGGACGTCGAGGTCGTCCAGGCCCCGCAGGACCACGCCGCCGGCCGGGACGTCCAGCTGGACGAGGCGATCCGGCTCGCGCTGGCGGCCCTGGAGGAGAACCCGGCGAAGACCCCGCCGTCCCTGCCGGAGCAGGGCTGACCGGAGTGCCGATAGCATGCACGGCGTAATGATCGACGCCGTGCGCGGCGGGGTGGTCGCCGCGCGGTACGCAGAGACCGGCACCCTCCGGACGCGGGGGCCGTACGGCACGAGGAGGGACACGCATGGCGGGAGAACCGCAGGACGACTGCCTGTTCTGCAAGATCGTCGCGGGACAGATCCCGGCGACCGTCGTCCGGGAGAGCGGGACGACCCTCGCCTTCCGCGACATAAACCCGCAGGCGCCCACCCACATCCTGGTCATCCCCAAGGTGCACCATCCGGACGCGGCGTCGCTGGCGGCCGCCGAGCCCGGCATCGCGGCGGACGTGCTGCGCGAGGCCGGTGAGATCGCCGCCGAGGAGAAGCTGGACAGCCACCGGATCGTCTTCAACACCGGCAGCGGTGCGGGACAGACCGTCTTCCACGCGCACGCGCACCTCCTCGGTGGCCGCGGCATGCAGTGGCCACCCGGGTGACCGGCCTTGTCCGTACGTGAACTGGTGGTCCTCGGCACCGCCAGCCAGGTCCCGACCCGGCACCGCAACCACAACGGCTATCTGCTGCGCTGGGACGGGGAGGGGCTGCTCTTCGACCCGGGCGAGGGCACCCAGCGGCAGATGCTGCGGGCCGGGGTCGCCGCGCACGACCTGCACCGGATCTGTGTCACGCACTTCCACGGCGACCACTCGCTCGGGCTCGCCGGGGTGATCCAGCGCATCAACCTCGACCGGGTGCCGCACGAGATCACCGCGCACTACCCCCGCTCCGGCCAGGCCTTCTTCGACCGGCTGCGGTACGCCACCGCGTACCGCGAGACCGTCGAACTCACCGAGGCGCCGGTCGACGCGGACGGGGTGCTCGCCGTCACCGGCTCCTACACCCTGGAGGCGCGCAGGCTCTCCCACCCGGTGGAGTCCTTCGGATACCGGCTGGTCGAGCCGGACGGGCGGCGGATGCTGCCGGAGCGGCTCGCCGCGCACGGCGTGCGCGGGCCGGACGTCGGACGGATCCAGCGCGAAGGAGCCTTGGGCGGGGTCTCCCTGGACGACGTCAGCGAGGTGCGGCGCGGGCAGCGGTTCGCGTTCGTCATGGACACCCGGCTGTGCGAGGGGGTGGTCGCCCTCGCCGAAGGCTGCGACCTGCTCGTCATCGAGTCGACGTTCCTGGACGAGGACGAGCGGCTCGCCTCCGACCACGGTCATCTGACCGCCGGTCAGGCGGCCCGGGTGGCCCGCGACGCGGGGGTGCGGCACCTGGTGCTCACGCACTTCAGCCAGCGGTACGCCGACCCCGGGGAGTTCGAACGGCAGGCGCGGGCCGCCGGGTTCGACGGGGAGCTGACCGTGGCACGGGACCTGATGAGGGTCCCGGTCCCGAAGCGCGCACAAAACGCCCGTACCATGCTTTGATGCCCCTCCCCAAAGCTGAACTGCACCTCCATGTCGAAGGCACCCTGGAGCCCGAGCTCGCCTTCGAACTCGCCGCGCGCAACGGCGTGACGCTGCCGTACGCGGACACCGAGGAGCTGCGCAGGGCGTATCTCTTCGACGACCTCCAGTCGTTCCTGAACCTGTACTACGAACTGATGGCCGTCCTGCGGACCGAGCAGGACTTCGCCGACCTGGCCGACGCCTACCTCGCGCGGGCCGCCGCGCAGGGCGTGCGGCACGCGGAGATCTTCTTCGACCCGCAGGCCCACCTGGCGCGCGGGGTCGGGATGGGGACGGTCGTCGAGGGGCTGTCCCGGGCGCTCTCCCGCAGCGAGCCCACGCACGGCGTCTCCACCCAGCTGATCATGTGCTTCCTGCGGGACGAGTCCGCCGAGTCGGCGATGCAGACGCTGGAGGCCGCGAAACCGTACCTCGACCGGATCGTCGGCGTCGGCCTGGACTCGGCGGAGGTCGGCCACCCGCCGGCCAAGTTCCGCGAGGTGTACGAGGCGGCGGCCGCCCTCGGGCTGCGCCGCGTCGCGCACGCGGGCGAGGAGGGGCCGCCGGAGTACATCACCGAGGCCCTGGACGTCCTCGGAGCCGAGCGCATCGACCACGGGCTGCGCTGCATGGAGGACCCCGGGCTGGTCGAGCGGCTGGTCCGGGAGAGGGTGCCGCTGACGCTCTGCCCGCTGTCGAACGTACGGCTGCGCGCGGTGGACGTCCTGGAGGACCACCCGCTGCCCGCGATGCTGGAGGCCGGCCTCCTGTGCACCGTCAACTCCGACGATCCCGCCTACTTCGGGGGGTACGTCGGTGACACCTTCCACGCGGTGCGGGAGGCGCTCGGACTGGACCGCGAACGGATGCGGGACCTGGCGCGCAACTCGTTCGAGGCGTCCTTCCTCGACCACGACGAGGAGCGGCGCGCCCGCTACCTCGCCGAGGTCGAGGCGTACGAGTTCGGGTAGGACCGCGCGGAGCGGTCCCCTCTGGGGCACGGCGGAACCGGGCCCGCCCGGCGAGGTCTCCCGCGGGTCCGGTCCCGGCGTCCGGACCGTATCCGCCCACGTGTCACCGCACGCACGGCGTCGGGACGGCACCGCGCCCGGACGGTACCGGGACCGGACGGCACCGGGACCGCACCGCGTCGGACCGCGACGGGACGGCACCGGACCGCACCGCGTCGGGCCGCACCGCGCCGGGACTCGGACGCTTCCGGCCCGGAGGCTGCTCGGGGCGGGCCCGGACCGGTCCGGAGCGGGTCGTCCTCGGTCCGGATCGGCCCCGAGCGGGTCGTCCTCGGCCGGACGGCGGTTCCCCACCGTTGAGTTGAGGGTTGCGCCGTGCCCGGCGGGTTCCCGCCGGGGGCCGGCCGGTGTGCCGAGGCGGGCGTCCGGCCCGGTCCCACGACCGGCCGGTCCGGGGCGGAGGGTCCGACAGGCGTCCGGCAGGGTACGCGCCCTCGCGAGCGCGGCCCGTCCGCCGTACACGGGCGGGCGCGGGACCTCGGGAGACCGGCCGCGTCGGGCCCGGGGCACCGGGGCCTGTAAGGCGTCGCCCCGGCGGACCCCGGCGGACCCCGGTGGTCCGGAGGGGGCCGGGCCGGGCTACAGCGGGCCGGTGCCCGACGCGATGGCGGTCTGCCGGGGCCCCGCCGTGCCGTACGCCGCCCGGCGGGCCTCGGCGGTCTCCAGGGGGATCTCCACCACCGGGTGGTCCTGCGGCGTGCCGCGCCGGGTGCGCAGGGCCACCGCCGTCATCGGGACGGTGAGCAGCAGCAGCCCGAGCGCCAGGAGCACGCCCATCCCCGGATAGCCCGCCCGCGCGGAGAGCAGACTGCCCGTGAGCGGCCCGCAGGCCGTGCCGAGCGAGGAGGCCGAGCCCACCAGGACCGCCCATCGTCCTCGCTGGTCCAGGGACGCGGCGAGCCCGATGACATAGGACAGGACGACCGGGTACAGCGTGTTCCAGGCGATCTCGCCGGTCGCGAAGGACGTCAGGTCGTCGGCGGCCGCGCTGAGCGCGATACAGCCCGCGATCAGCGCGGTGCCCGCGCCGACGGGCAGCGCGCTGCCGAGGCGCGGGCCGAGCGCCCCGGCCCCGATCACGCCCAGCAGCCCGGCGCCGAGCGCGGTCGCGAAGACCGCCCCCACGGTGACCTCGCTCAGGCCCGCCTGGATCAGGCCGATGCGGCCGCTGACCCCCCACAGGGAGTTCTGGGCGAGGGACCAGCCCAGCATCGCGACGGCGAGCACGGTCCCGGCGCGGGCGTGCGGAAGCGGGGTGCCGGCACGCCGGGTCCGCGCGACGGGTGTGCGGACGGGCAGCCCCCGGGTCACGGGCAGGACGAGCAGCGCGGTGACGGCGATCGCGGCGAGCGGCTGGCCGTGCCCCGGACCCAGGTGGGGGATCGTCAGATACAGCGCGCCCGCGAGGGCGGAGACCCCGAGCAGACCCAGCGTGGTGGTGCGGTGGGGGTCGCGCCGGCCGGCGATCCCGGTGGCGGCGACGCTGGTGATCGTGCCCGAGCCGAGGCCGCCGACGATCGCGCCGGCGACGACCAGCGGGACGGTGGTGGTGAGAGCGGCGCCGCCGTAGCCGGCGGCGGCGAGCAGCAGCCCGGCGCGGGCCAGCCGGCGCGCGCCGAGACGGTCGACGCGGGAGGCGAGCAGGAAGCCCGCCGTCGCCGAGCTCAGCAGCAGCACGCTGCCGACACAGCCGGCCTCGGTGGCGGAGAGGGGAAGCCCCGCGTTCAGTCTGCCGACCGTGGTCGGCAGGAGGTACGGGGCGAGGTACCCGGCCGTGAAAAGGGCGACGAGGGGCCAGGGCGGGGTGGTGCGGGCGGACACGGGCGTTCCCAGGGCATGCGAAATGAGCGGCTCGATGAGGGGGGTTGAGCGGCTGTCGACGGACAGGAACGCGCGGGCAATTTGTATCAAGCGGGTCCGGGCCGGAAACAGGCGGGGAGGCGTGATCCAGATCACGTTCCGTTTGGTGGGGTGAAGGCGGGGTAAACGATCGGATTTTCCGCTCCCGGGCCCCGGTCGCACGCGGGGTCCGGCGCGCGTGAGACACCTCCGCCGGCTCCTCGCCGCCGCGCGAGCCATTTGGTGCACACTGGCCTGAATCCGCACCACGTCAGGGAGCGCACCGTGATCCCCTCCAACGGAGAGCGACCGTACCGCCGGCCCCACGTCGACCCGCTCGCCGGTCTGCGCACCTCCCAGGACCCGCCCTGGGACGTCTACCTCACCGGCACCGTCTTCCTCGACATCGTCTTCACCGGGCTCGACTCGGCGCCGGTGCGCGGGACGGAGTCCTGGGCACGCGGGATGGGGTCGAGCCCCGGTGGGGTGGCCAACATGGCGACGGCGCTGGCCCGGCTCGGCCTGAAGACGTCCCTGGCGGCCGCGTTCGGGGACGACCACTACGGCGAGTACTGCTGGGACGCCCTGGAGCAGGGCGAGGGCATCGACCTCTCCCCGTCGCGCAGTGTCTCCGGCTGGCACTCGCCGGTCACCGTGTCGATGGCCTACGAGGGCGAACGCACGATGGTCAGCCACGGGCACGAGCCGCCGCCCGTGGAGACCGCGCCGGAACACGCCCCGCGCGCGCGGGCCGCCGTCGCCTCCCTGACTCCCGGCACGCGCGCGCAGTGGATCGCCGAGTCCGCGCGCGCGGGCACCCGGATCTTCGCGGACGTCGGCTGGGACGACACCGGCCGCTGGGACCTGGCGGGCCTCGCCGACCTCGAACACTGCGAGGCGTTCCTGCCCAACGCCGAGGAGGCGATGCGCTACACCGGCGCGCGCTGTCCGCGGGCAGCGGCGCACGCGCTGACCGAGCACGTACCGCTGGCCGTCGTCACCCTCGGTGCCGAGGGCGCCTACGCGGTGGACGGCCGCACCGGCGAGACCGCCGCGGTTCCGGCCATCGACGTCGAGGCCCTCGACCCCACCGGCGCCGGGGACGTCTTCGTCGCCGGCTTCGTGACGGGCACCCTCGCCGACTGGCCGCTCGCCGACCGCCTGGCCTTCGCCGGACTCACCGCCGCCCTGTCCGTCCAGGAGTTCGGCGGCTCCCTCTCGGCCCCCGGCTGGTCCGAGATCGCCGCCTGGTGGCGCCGCGTCCAGTCCGTCGACGACCAGGACCCGGCGGCGCTGCGCCGGTACGCCTTCCTGGAGGGGCTGCTGCCGGAGGTGACCCGCCCGTGGCCGCTGCGGCGGGCGGTGCCCACGATCGGGTTCGGCCGCTCGGTGTGAACCGGCCGCGGGAGGCGGGCGGGTCCGCCGGGAGAGGTGACGAAAAGCCCTACGGCTCTGTCGGTGCGGAGACGTACTCTTGAACCGCAAGGCTGCCCCCGTGGCAAGCGTGCCGATCAAGGAGGAAAAGCAGGCCTACAGAGCCGGCCCATGACTCAGACACCCACAGCTCACAGCCCCGCTCAGGGGCAGGCGCGCGCGCACTTCACCGTCCCGGCCAAGCACCCCATGGTGACTGTTCTGGGTTCCGGAGACGCTCTGCTGCGCGTGATCGAGAAGGCCTTCCCGGCGGCCGACATCCATGTCCGGGGAAACGAGATCAGTGCGGTCGGCGACGCCGGTGAAGTCGCTCTCGTCCAGCGCCTGTTCGACGAGATGATGCTGGTGCTCCGCACGGGGCAGCCCATGACGGAGGACGCAGTGGAACGCTCGATCGCCATGCTCAGGGCGAGCGAGAACGGGGAGGGCGACGGCGAGGAGACCCCCGCCGAAGTGCTCACGCAGAACATCCTGTCCTCGCGCGGCCGCACCATCCGACCCAAGACGCTCAACCAGAAGCGGTACGTCGACGCCATCGACAAGCACACCATCGTCTTCGGCATCGGCCCCGCCGGCACCGGCAAGACCTATCTCGCGATGGCGAAGGCCGTGCAGGCGCTCCAGTCCAAGCAGGTCAACCGCATCATCCTGACCCGCCCGGCGGTGGAGGCGGGCGAGCGCCTCGGCTTCCTGCCCGGCACGCTCTACGAGAAGATCGACCCGTATCTGCGCCCGCTGTACGACGCGCTGCACGACATGCTCGACCCGGACTCGATCCCCCGGCTGATGGCGGCCGGCACCATCGAGGTCGCACCCCTGGCCTACATGCGCGGCCGCACCCTCAACGACGCCTTCATCATCCTCGACGAGGCCCAGAACACCAGCGCCGAGCAGATGAAGATGTTCCTCACCCGCCTCGGCTTCGAATCGAAGATCGTGATCACGGGCGACGTGACGCAGGTCGACCTGCCGAACGGGACGAAGTCCGGCCTGCGCCAGGTCCAGGACATCCTGGACGACGTGGAGGACGTGCACTTCTCACGGCTCACGTCCCACGATGTCGTACGGCACAAGCTGGTCGGCCGTATCGTCGACGCGTACGAGAAGTACGACAGCGAGAACGGCACCGAGAACGGCTCCCACAAGGGCCGCGGGAACGCCGGACACAAGGGGAAGTAGACCAGCACCAGCATGTCGATCGACGTCAACAACGAGTCCGGAACCGAGGTCGACGAGCAGGCGATCCTCGACATCGCCCGCTACGCGCTCGCACGGATGCGCATCCACCCGCTCTCCGAGCTCTCGGTGATCGTCGTGGACGCCGACGCCATGGAGCAGCTCCACATCCAGTGGATGGACCTGCCGGGTCCCACGGACGTCATGTCCTTCCCCATGGACGAGCTGCGCCCGCCGTCCAAGGACGACGACGAGCCGCCGCAGGGCCTGCTCGGTGACATCGTGCTGTGCCCGGAGGTCGCCGAGCGGCAGGGCAAGGACGCCCCGACGCAGCACTCCATGGACGAGGAGCTCCAGCTCCTCACCGTCCACGGAGTGCTGCACCTGCTCGGCTACGACCACGAGGAGCCCGACGAGAAGGCCGAGATGTTCGGTCTGCAGGCGGCCATCGTGGACGGCTGGCGCGCGGAGAAGGGCATGACGGGCCCCTCGCCGGCCCCGACCGTGTCATGAGTCCTCAACTCGTTCTCGGCGCCGTCCTGCTGGTCGTCGTCGCCTGGCTCGCCGCCTGCGCGGAGGCGGGCCTCGCGCGCGTCTCCAGCTTCCGCGCCGAGGAGGCGGTCCGCAGCGGGCGGCGCGGCAGCGCCAACCTCGCCCAGGTCGCCGCCGACCCGACCCGCTACCTCAACGTGGCGCTGCTCGTCCGCGTGGCCTGCGAGATGGCCGCCGCGGCGCTCGTCACGTACGCCTGCCTGCGGGAGTTCGACAAGACCTGGCAAGCCCTGGGGGTCGCCATCGGCGTCATGGTCCTCGTCTCCTACGTCGCCGTCGGCGTCTCCCCGCGCACCATCGGCCGCCAGCACCCGCTGAACACGGCGACGGCCGCCTCGTACGTCCTGCTGCCGCTCGCGCGGATCATGGGCCCGATCCCCTCGCTGCTCATCCTCATCGGCAACGCGCTGACCCCCGGCAAGGGCTTCCGCCGAGGCCCCTTCGCCTCCGAGGCGGAGCTGCGCGCGCTGGTCGACCTCGCCGAGAAGGAGTCCCTGATCGAGGACGAGGAGCGCCGCATGGTGCACTCCGTCTTCGAGCTCGGTGACACCCTCGTCCGTGAGGTCATGGTGCCGCGCACCGACCTCGTCGTCATCGAGCGGTACAAGACCATCCGGCAGGCGCTCACCCTGGCCCTGCGCTCGGGCTTCTCGCGCATCCCCGTCACCGGGGAGAGCGAGGACGACATCGTCGGCGTGGTGTACCTGAAGGACCTGGCCCGCAAGACGCACATCAGCCGTGACGCCGAGTCCGAGCTGGTGTCGACGGCCATGCGGCCCGCCACCTTCGTGCCCGACACCAAGAACGCGGGCGATCTGCTGCGCGAGATGCAGCAGGAGCGCAACCATGTCGCCGTCGTCATCGACGAGTACGGCGGCACGGCCGGGATCGTCACCATCGAGGACATCCTGGAGGAGATCGTCGGCGAGATCACCGACGAGTACGACCGTGAGCTGCCCCCGGTCCAGGAACTCGGCGACGACCGCTTCCGGGTGACCGCGCGCCTCGACATCGGCGACCTCGGCGAGCTGTACGGCTTCGAGGCGTACGACGACGAGGACGTGGAGACGGTCGGCGGTCTGCTCGCGAAGGCGCTCGGACGGGTCCCGATCGCCGGCGCCTCCTCGGTCGTCGAGCTGCCCGACGGGCGGGAGCTGCGGCTGACCGCCGAGGCCGCGGCCGGACGCCGGAACAAGATCGTCACCGTGCTCGTCGAGCCGTCCGCGGCCGGGGAGCCCCCCGAGGAGGAGAAGCCGGAATGACCCCGGGGCAACTGCGCGCGTTCTGCCTCTCGTTCAACGCGGCCGTCGAGGAGTTCCCCTTCACCCCGGAGACCTCGGTCTTCAAGGTGCTGGGCAAGCTCTTCGCGCTCTCGAACCTGGACGCGCGCCCCCTGACGGTCAACCTCAAGTGCGTCCCGGAGGACGCGGTCCGGCTGCGCGCCGAGTACCCCGGTCTGGTCATCCCCGGCTACCACATGAACAAGCGTCACTGGAACACGGTGACGGCCGACGGCGAGCTGCCGGACCGTCTGGTCCGGGAGCTGGTCGAGGACTCGTACGACCTCGTCGTCGCCGGTCTGCCGAAGGCCGAGCGGCTCCGGCTCGACCGGCCCTGAGCGGTCGCGGCGCACTCCCGTCGCGAGGACCACGACCGGATCCGGGGCGAGTGGCGGGACTGCGGGGACCGATGGGTGCGGACCGCCGCGCGGGCCACGGGCGGCGCTTCGTATGCTCGGTGCATGACCGACAGCAGCGCGCTCGACCCCGAGGACCGCAAGATCGTGACCCTGGCCCGCTCGGCGCGGGCACGGAACGGGGTGCCCGAGGGGGCGGCCGTCCGGGACGACACGGGCCGTACCTACGTCGCCGGCACCGTGGAGCTGCCCTCGCTGCGGCTGAGCGCCCTGCGCACGGCGGTGGCCATGGCGGTGGCGTCCGGAGCGACGTCCCTGGAGGCGGCCGCGGTGGTCTCCGGGGCGGAGGCGGTGTCGGACGAGGACCGGGCGGCCGTACGCGATCTCGGCGGGGCGGGTACGCCGGTGCTGCTGGCGGGGGCGGACGGGGTCGTACGGGCGGTGACGTCCGCCGGTTAGACCGGCCCCTCCTCCCGGCGGGACGGGGCCGCGACCCGCGCCCGGGGGGGGTGTTCCCCGGGCGCGGCTGGGTCAGAAGCCCAGTTTGCGGAGTTGGCGGGGGTCCCGCTGCCAGTCCTTGGCGACCTTCACATGGAGGTCGAGGAAGACCGGGGTGCCCAGCAGCGCCTCGATCTGCTTGCGGGACTTGATCCCGACCTCCTTCAAGCGCTTGCCCTTGGGGCCGATGATGATGCCCTTCTGGCTGGGACGCTCGATGTAGACGAAGGCGTGGATGTCGAGGAGCGGTCTGTCGGCGGGCCGGTCCTCGCGCGGCAGCATCTCCTCGACGACGACGGCGATGGAGTGCGGCAGCTCGTCGCGCACGCCTTCCAGCGCCGCCTCCCGGATCAGCTCCGCGACCATGACCTGCTCGGGCTCGTCGGTCAGGTCGCCCTCGGGGTACAGGGCGGGCCCCTCGGGGAGGAGCGGGACGATCAGGTCGGCCAGCAGATCCACCTGCTGGTCGGCGACCGCGGACACCGGCACGATCTCGGCCCACTCGAAACCCAGCTCCTGACCGAGCTGGTCGATGGCGATGAGCTGCTCGGCGAGGGTCTTGCTGTCCACGAGGTCGGTCTTCGTGACGATCGCGATCTTCGGCGTCTTCTTGATCGACGCCAGCTCCTTCGCGATGAAACGATCCCCCGGGCCGAGCTTCTCGTTCGCGGGCAGGCAGAAACCGATGACGTCCACCTCGGCCCACGTCGTGCGCACGACGTCGTTGAGGCGCTCGCCCAGCAGGGTGCGCGGCTTGTGCAGACCGGGGGTGTCGACCAGGATCAGCTGGGCGTCGGGACGGTGCACGATGCCCCGTACGGTGTGCCGCGTGGTCTGCGGCTGGTTCGCGGTGATCGCCACCTTCTGACCGACCAGAGCATTCGTGAGAGTGGACTTGCCCGCGTTGGGACGGCCCACGAAACAGGCGAAACCGGCGCGATGGGTGGCCTCGGACGGCTCGGATGACTGACTACGAACGCTCATGGCGCCCATTCTCCCTGATCCACGGGCACCCGCCGTACGCCGTGCGCCTCCGGCGCCCGCGGTGAGGTTCCGCGAGCCCCCGCGCACCACCGGCCGCCCCTCCCGCACGCCTCGGCGGGAGTGTCCGCCGCCGGGCGGACGAGGTCGCCGAACACACCGGCATCCGCCTCACGGCACCCGCGGGGACCGCTTACGATCACGGGGTCCCGGGCCGCGGGACCCCGGTCCGTTCGTCCCTCCCCTCCGCGCAGAAGGCCAGGACCCAGGAATGAAGCTCATCACCGCGATCGTCAAGCCGTACCGCCTCGACGAGGTCAAGACCGCCCTGCAGGAACTCGGCGTCCACGGTCTGACCGTGACGGAGGCCAGCGGGTACGGGCGCCAGCACGGTCACACCGAGGTGTACCGCGGCGCCGAGTACCAGGTCGACCTCGTCCCCAAGGTCCGGATCGAGGTCGTCGTCGAGGACGCGGACGCCGGCCCGGCCGTCGACGCGATCGTCAAGGCCGCGCGGACGGGGAAGATCGGCGACGGGAAGGTGTGGACGGTTCCGGTGGAGACGGTGGTGCGGGTGCGGACGGACGAGCGCGGCCCCGACGCCCTCTGAACGGCCACGGCGGGACCCGGCCCCCGGACGCTCCGGGCGTCCATGGCCGCCTCCCGCCGCCGCGCGCCCTGACCACCACGGCGCCGCCGAGCGCCGCCGCCGTCAGCAGGAGCGCGAGCACCAGCCACGGCAGGGCGAGGAAGGACGCACTCGCCGACTGCCGGGTGCCCTGCGCGCTCGCGGTCAGGGTCACTCGGCCCCGGTCGAGCTGCGGAGCCCCGTGCCACGGCTCGCTCAGCCGTACCCGCCGGCCGGGCAGCAGCTCGGACGGAATCCTGGTCAGGCCCCGGGACAACAGTGTCCGCCCGAAGAGGCCCTGAGCCCTCAGCCGTACCCGCGGGTCCAGCGTCACGTTGCCCGTGTTGTGGAGGGTGTAGGTGATGGTCGCGGTGCTGGAGCCCGTGCCGGGGACCAGCGGCTGGTGGTGGCTGACACGGACGTCCTCGACGGCGAGGGCGGGGACCGTGGGCCCGCCGACCCGGAGGTAGATCCGCGCGCCGACCGCCCGCTGCACCCCCATCGCGACCGGACCGGAGCCGGGATCCACCCGCTCGTCGAGGGCGACCAGCGCGCCCGCGTGGTCGCCGGGCTCGGCCCGGTCGGGGACCCGCAGTGTGAAGGGCACGGTGACCGAGCCGTGCGCGGGAACCGTCACCCGGGAGCGGGCCGGCCGCGCCCAGGCCCCCACCTCCCGCTGCTTCTCCCCGGCCGTGCGTACCGCGAAGCCCCCGTCGCGCGCGGTGTTGTAGGCGTCGGCGGCGTAGAGCCGGAAGGCCAGAGGGACGCCGGTCCTGTTGGTGACGGTGACCTTGTCCTCGACCGTGGTGCCCGGGTCGGCGGAGAGGATGAAGTACGGCCGTGCGGAGAGCTGCGTCGCGTACGGGTAGACGGACCAGCTGCCGTTGTCGGCGGCGGAGGCGCGGGACGCGGCCGGGGCGAGCAGGACGACCGGGGCCAGCAGGAGGGACAGGAGGCACAGGAGGACGGACGGCTTGCGCATGGGTGCGGACCCCCGCGGACGAGGTGGACGGGCGGGTGCGCGCCCGGCCACCGGGGTGGTGACGTACCGGTCAGGTGAGCGTCAGCGTGAGCACGCCGGAGTACGAGCCCGGCGGGGTGAACGCCGGCACGTTCAGCGACAGCCCCGCGTCGACGGTGAACTCACCGCCGGTCAGGCCCCCGTTCGGAGTCGACGCCAGCGTCGCGCCCGAACTCCCCACCGCGCCGGACGAACCGGCCTGACAGGTGCTCGGACTGCCCGCCTTGGTGGCACAGGCGGGGCTCCAGCTCAGCCGGCCGGCGTCGATCTTGGCGCCGGGACCGGTGAAGTCGGTGACCTTGCCGGTCAGGGACCAGCCCGCGGGTCCGCCGCGGAAGTCCTTGACGGTCACCGTGCGCAGGGCTCCGTCCGAGGCCCCGCCCTGGCCGAAGTCGACCGCCGACAGCTGGACGGCGTCCCCGGCCTGTGACATCGACAGTGTCCCCGCCTTCACCGTGGTGGTGAGCTTCTGGGCGTTGTCGGGAACGGGCGTGTCGTCGACGACGACGTACGCCGCCGGTCCCGCGCCCTTGTCGTCGCTCCAGCTCGCGCCCTCGTACGCCACCACACCGGTCGTCGTCCTGTCGTTGACGGCCAGCGTGCCGCTGAACGCGCCCTGGGCGTCGGCGGTGGCGGTCGCGGTGTCGGCGGTCTGGGTCGCCCCGGACCGTCCGGCGAGGGTCACGGTGGCACCCGGGGTGAAGTGACTGCCGGTGACGGTCACGCTGTCACCGGGCTTCCCGGAGGCCGTCCCGAGCGCGATGGCACGGGTGTTGGCCTGGCTCCCGTCCGTCGCGGTCACCGTGTCGGAGACCGGGGCGGGCGGATTCGTGACCGTGCAGGGGGTGTCGAGTTCCAGGATGTAGCTGGTGTGGATGTTGTAGTCGCCGGGCGAGAGCGTGATGGCGCCCGGCGCGGTGACCGTGAAGGTGCCGGTCATGCTGAACGACGGGAAGGGGGCGTTGCCCGCGACCGGGTCGTTCTTCTTCGGACCCGCGACGGTCAGGGAGCCCGACTGGGCCCCGCCGAGGGTGACCTTGCCGGTCGGGGTCATGATGTCGGCCGGCAGGCTGATGGCGGTGGGATTGCTCGCGGCGGGCGTGACCACCTTGTAGGTCACGGTGACGGTGTCACCGACCTTGGGAGTGGCGTTGTCCACCGAGATGAGCGCGGTGGTGGTGCCGTCGATCGGCGGGATACCCGCGACCGCCGGCGGGATGCAGTGCGTGGCGAAGTCCACGTTCCGGGATTCCGTGGACACGGCTCCGGCCGGGGCGGCCAGCGCCCCGCCCGCGGTGACCGCCAGCGCGGTCGCCCCGAGCAACGCCGCCCAGCGGCGTCTTCGGGTTGTCGAACCCGTGGTTCCCATGGTTGTTGCCCCCTCCTGAGGGATGCGGGCGCAGCGGCTCGTCCGCGCCGACAGGGGGCCATTGACGTGCGGGCCGTGAGAGAAGTCAATGGAACGCCGGACCAGCAACTGATGGGCCATCAGATCGTGTCAAGGTCACCGTTCCGGCCGGGGGGAAGCCTCCGGGAAGGGGGTTCGGGAAGGGCGCTCGGGTAGGGGATCCGGGTCCCGGGACGCGGACCGGGACGGTCGTCACGCCGGCCCGGCCGGACACCCGCCCCGGTGCCCGCCCCCGGGCACCGGGGCTCAGTCGACGCCTCTGATCCGCCGCACCAGGACCGCCCCGGCCAGTCCGATCACCGCCGCCACCAGGTAGAGCACGCGGTAGCCGCCCAGGTAGGTCACGAGCGGCGCGGCCAGCGCCGGGGCGGCCACCTGAGGCAGGGCGTTGGCGACATTGACGACGCCCAGGTCCTTCCCGCGGTCCAGGGCCGTGGGCAGCACGTCCGTCATCAGCGCGAAGTCGACCGAGGTGAACACGCCGAAGCCGACGCCCAGCACCGCCGCCGAGACGATCGCCCCCGGCCAGGTCTGCCAGCCGGCCAGGAGCCCGGTGGCGAGGGCCATCAGCACGCCCGACCAGATCACGAACGGCTTGCGGCGGCCCACCCGGTCCGACCACACCCCGCCGACCACCACCGTGGCGAGCAGCGTGACACCGTTGACCGCGGTGAGGAGCAGTACGCCGTTCTCGGGATCGTCGTGGTGCAGCCGGTCCCGCAGGTAGTACAGCAGGTACAGCAGGACGAGCGCGTTGCTGAGGTTGATCAGGAAGCGGGTCAGCCAGGCCCAGGCCAGATCCGGATGGTCGCGCGGGCTCAGCCGGAAGGAGGCCGCGAAGGACCGCCACGACCAGGCCGGCCGGTGCTCCGGTGGCAGCCGCAGGTCCGGGAAGCGCAGCACGTACGGCAGGACGCCCACCAGGGTGAAGACCGCGCAGGCCGCATAGCCGCCGCCGACGCCCCCGGCGACGGTCGCCAGGCCCGTCCCGCCGACCACGCCCAGGATCTGCGCCGCGCCCAGCCAGCCGCCCACCGAACCCCGCTGGAGCCGCGGCACCCGGTCGGGGACGGCCGCGGTGACCGCGGCGAAGGCGGCGTTCAGGGTCAGCTGGACCAGGCACCAGCCCAGCGCCATCGTCCAGATCCCGCCCGCGCCCGCCAGGAGCAGCAGCGAGAGCGCGCCGCCCGCGGACCCGGCCAGGATCCACGGGGTGCGGCGGCCCCGGCGGGCCGTGGTCCGGTCGGAGAGCGCGCCGAAGACGGGGTTGGCGACCAGGGACACGACCGCGCCCGCACCGGTCACCCAGGCCAGCACCGTCTCCTTGGACAGGCCGGTGCCGGGTGCGAAGTCCTCCGCCTGGGAGGCGAGGAGGATCTGCAGCGGGCCGTACCAGCCCACCCAGATGGCCCCGTTGGCGAGCGAGAGCGCCGATGTCCAGCCCCGGCCGACCCGTTCGACGGGCTCGGCGAGGGCGCCCGGAGGCGCCCCGGCCGGCTCCGTCGCCGTCATCCCCGCGCCCGCAGGGCGTCCCGGAGCCAGGCGTACGACGCCTTCGGGGTGCGCCGCAGCGTGTCGTGGTCGACGTGCACCAGCCCGAAGCGGCGGGCGTACCCCTCCGCCCACTCGAAGTTGTCCAGCAGCGACCACACGAAGTAGCCGCGGACGTCCACCCCCTGCTCCGAGGCGCGGTGCAGGGCGCGGACATGGCCGTCGAGGAACGCGATCCGCTCCTGGTCGTCGATGCCCTCGTACGAGCAGCCGTTCTCGGTGATGACCACCGGGGGGAGCCGGTCGCCGTAGCGCTCGCGGAAGCCCACCAGCAGTTCGGTCAGCGCCTCGGGGACCACCGGCCAGCCGAAGTCCGTGACCGGATAGCCCTCCAGCTGCCGCACGGAGAAGGGGAGTTCGGCGGGGAGGGTGAGTCCGCCGAACTCGATCTCGGTGCCCTGCGGGGCGCCCACCCTGGTCGGCTGGTAGTAGTTGATCCCGTACCAGTCGAGCGGCTCCGCGATCACCTTCAGGTCGGCCTCGATGCCCCCGGGGTGTCCCGGCATCAGCTCGCCGACGCCCTCGGGGTAGCGGCCCAGCAGCAGCGGGTCCGCGAACAGCCGGTTGAGCAGCACGTCGTAGAAGTCCGCGGCCTCCACGTCCGCGGGGCTCGGGGAGGCCGCCCAGGTCGGCCCGTGCGAGTTGGCGATCCCGATGTCCCCGGCCCCGGCCGCGCGCAGCGCCCGTACCGCCAGGCCGTGCGCGAGGAGTTGGTGGTGGGCCACCGGCAACGCGTCGAAGAGCAGCCGTCTGCCGGGGGCGTGCGCGCCGAGCGCGTGTCCCAGCAGGGTGTGTTCGGCGGGCTCGTTCAGGGTGATCCACTTCCGTACGCGGTCACCGAGCCGGGCGGCGACGACGCCGGCGTACTCGGCGAACCGCTCGGCCGTGTCCCGGTCCAGCCAGTCCAGCTCCAGCGGCAGGTCCCAGTGGAAGAGGGTCGGGACGGGGCGCACGCCGGCCGCGCACAGCGCGTCGACCAGCCGGTCGTAGAAGTCGAGACCGCCGGGGGAGTTCACCCGGGGCCAGGAGATCGAGAACCGGTACGCGTCCACGCCGAGGTCGGCGAGGAGCGCCACGTCCTCGGGGTAGCGGTGGTAGTGGTCGCAGGCCACCGCCGCGGTCGAGCCGTCCTTGACGCGGTCGGGCTCGGCGGTGAAGGCGTCCCACACGGAGGGTTCGCGTTCCTGGACGGCGCCCTCGATCTGGTGGGCCGAGGTGGACACGCCCCAGAGGAAGCCGGGCGGGAACTGCGGGAGGGGGTTCGTCACCATGCGCGCGATCATCCTTACCGACGGTAAAGGAAGTCAACGGGCGCGCGTGAACTACGAGTTGCCACATCCGGTGAGCCGCCCCGCCGGGGCGGCCCCGGTCACGCCCCCTCCTTGAGCACCCGGGAGATCAGCTCCCGCTGGTCCTCCGTCAGGCTCGGGTCGGCGGCGTAGACCGTCCTGCCGTCCACCGTGATCTCGTAGCTGAAACCGTCCGGCACCCCGGCCGGGCGGGTGCCCCGGCCGGCGGCGACCGCCCGCTCGGCCAGGGCCTGCCACTCACGGCCGTCGGGCCGCCCCGAGGTGTCCATCTCGGCCCGGCGCTCGATGCCCGCGAACCCGCCCGTGCGCCTCACCTGAATACGCATGGGTCCTGTCTAGTACGGATCGGACGCCGGGGCTACGACGCCGTGACCCCGACCTGCTCCCAGGCCTTCGCCACGCCCTGCAGTTCCTCGCCCTCCCCGTAGCGGGCGCGCGCCGCGGCGACCGTCAGGCCGGCGAAGTCGGCGAAGCTCGCCTGCGACCCCAGCTCGCCGCCGGTGAGGACGTCGTACCAGATCTGCCCGGCGCGCTCCCAGGCGTGGCCGCCGAGCGCCTGGGCGACGAGGTAGAAGGCGTGATTGGGGATGCCGGAGTTGATGTGGACGCCGCCGTTGTCACGGCCGGTGCTCACATAGCCGTCCATCGTGGCCGGCTGCGGGTCCTTGCCGAGCACGTCGTCGTCGTACGCGCTGCCCGGTTCCTTCATGGAACGCAGCGCCGTGCCGGTGACCCGGGGGGCGAGCAGCCCGGCGCCGATCAGCCAGTCGGCCTCGGCCGCCGTCTGGCCGAGCGTGTACTGCTTGATGAGCGAGCCGAAGACGTCGGACATGGACTCGTTGAGCGCGCCGGGCTGGCCGAAGTAGGTGAGGTTCGCCGTGTACTGGGTGACCCCGTGGGTCAGCTCGTGGCCGATGACGTCGACCGGGATGGTGAAGTCGAGGAAGATCTCGCCGTCGCCGTCCCCGAACACCATCTGCTCGCCGTTCCAGAAGGCGTTGTTGTAGTCGCGGTCGAAGTGCACGCTCGCGTCGAGGGGGAGGCCGTCGCCGTTGATCGAGTCGCGCGCGTAGGCGTTCAGGTACAGCTCGAAGGTGGCCCCCAGTCCGGCGTACGCGCGGTTGACGGTGGCGTCCTTGCCCGGCTCGTCGCCCTCGCCGCGGACCTTCCTGCCGGGCAGGTCCTGGTGGTGGCGGGCGTCGTAGACGGTGCGCCGCGGTGTGCCCGCCGGTGCGCCCGTCGGCGCGGCCACCGAGGGCGCGCCGATCACCGTGGTCAGCCGGCGGTGGGTGCGTTCGAGGGCGTCGCGCTCCAGGGTGCGGCGCGCGGGTCCGGAGAGCGCGGGGTCCTCGTGCCGGGCCAGCGTGTCGAGGACGTGGGGCGGCACGATGGTGCAGAAGACAGGCTCGAAGCCTGCCGCGTTGGCGGTCATGCCCGGCACCATTGCACTGTGTCACTTCCGTGTCACTACCGGCGACCAAGATCGTGTGAAATGCGGCGATAGGGAGGGCTGTCGTCCGCTCCTCGGTGGTATGCGAGCTCACGCTGAGTGATGTGATGTACTTCTTGTCTGTTTTCTACCTTTTTCTTCCTTCTGGGCAGGCGATCCCGCATACTGATACAGCCCCCCGCACGGAGCACGGCTCGGCTAGGCTGCGGAGCATCATGCGTTTCGGGCTGCTTCTCCTTAGCTGCCGCGGCGAGGGCCTGTAGTCGAGGCCGACCCCCTCCCCGCGGAGTTCGGCGTTGCGCCGTCGGCCGACCCTCCGGACATCCTCTGAGGAGCCCACGCATCATGCCGAACTTTCAGCAGTCCACCTCCATGCCGATCCACAAGTACGGCACGTACGAGCAGGTGGACATCCCTGACCGCACCTGGCCGGACCAGCGCGTCACCGTCGCCCCGCGCTGGCTGTCGACAGACCTGCGGGACGGCAACCAGGCGCTGATCGACCCGATGTCCCCGGCCCGCAAGCGCGAGATGTTCGACCTGCTGGTGCGGATGGGCTACAAGGAGATCGAGGTCGGTTTCCCGGCCTCCGGCCAGACGGACTTCGACTTCGTCCGCTCGATCATCGAGGACGAGACGGCCATCCCGGACGATGTCACGATCTCCGTACTGACCCAGGCCCGCGAGGACCTGATCGAGCGCACGGTGGAGTCCCTGGTGGGCGCCCGGCGCGCCACGGTCCACCTGTACAACGCGACCGCCCCCGTCTTCCGCCGGGTCGTCTTCCGCGGCTCCAAGGAGCAGATCAAGCAGATCGCGGTCGACGGCACCCGGCTGGTCATGGAGTACGCCGAGAAGCTGCTCGACGAGCGCACCACCTTCGGCTACCAGTACAGCCCCGAGATCTTCACCGACACCGAGCTGGACTTCGCCCTGGAGGTCTGCGAGGCCGTCATGGACGTCTGGCAGCCCGGCCCCGGCCGGGAGATCATCCTGAACCTGCCCGCCACCGTGGAGCGCTCGACCCCCTCGACGCACGCGGACCGCTTCGAGTGGATGAGCCGCAACCTCTCCCGCCGCGAGCACGTCTGCCTGTCCGTCCACCCGCACAACGACCGCGGCACGGCCGTCGCCGCCGCCGAGCTGGCCCTGATGGCCGGCGCCGACCGCATCGAGGGCTGCCTGTTCGGCCAGGGCGAGCGCACCGGCAACGTCGACCTGGTCACCCTGGGCATGAACCTGTTCTCGCAGGGCGTCGACCCGCAGATCGACTTCTCGGACATCGACGAGGTCCGCCGCACCGCCGAGTACTGCAACCAGATGGAGGTGCACGCCCGGCACCCGTACGTCGGCGACCTCGTCTACACCTCCTTCTCCGGCTCCCACCAGGACGCCATCAAGAAGGGCTTCGACGCCATGGAGGCCGACGCGGCCGCGCAGGGCGTCACCGTCGACGACATCGAATGGGCCGTCCCGTACCTGCCGATCGACCCGAAGGACGTCGGCCGCAGCTACGAGGCCGTCATCCGGGTCAACTCGCAGTCCGGCAAGGGCGGTATCGCCTACGTCCTCAAGAACGACCACAAGCTGGACCTGCCGCGCCGGATGCAGATCGAGTTCTCGAAGATCATCCAGGCCAAGACGGACGCCGAGGGCGGCGAGGTCACCCCGAAGGACATCTGGGGGATCTTCCAGGACGAGTACCTGCCGAACCCCGAGAACGCGTGGGGCCGCATCCAGGTCAAGACCGGCCAGACCACGACCGACCGCGACGGCATCGACTCGCTGACCGTCGAGGCCTCGGTGGACGGCACGGACACCGTCCTGACCGGTACCGGCAACGGCCCGATCTCCGCGTTCTTCGACGCCCTGCAGTCCATCGGCGTCGACGTACGCCTGCTGGACTACCAGGAGCACACGATGAGCGAGGGCGCGTCCGCGCAGGCCGCCTCCTACATCGAGTGCGCGATCGGTGACAAGGTCCTGTGGGGAATCGGGATCGACGCGAATACGACACGAGCCTCGCTGAAGGCCGTGGTCTCCGCCGTCAACCGCGCGGCCCGCTGACCACTCTGACCGGCGTTTTCCGTGACCCCGTCCGCCCTCCGGGGCGGGCGGGGCCACGTCGGTTACCGGCCAATCCCCGTGAAGATCACGGAGAGGTCTCGTCCGGGGTACTGACTCCGCCTCGACAATGTGGCTAACATCACGCCAGCGCGGCGATGTTGCCGCGGCGTTACGGAGGTGTGCGACGGTGCTGCCAGGGTGGGGACGAAACGGTCGTGCAGTTCAGGTTCCCCGCATCCTGGGCACCCGTACGGCGTGGACCACCATGGGGGACGGCGAGTTCTTCTGCCCCGGCTGCGGAGGCGACCGCAACTACCAGCGCCTCACCGGGCGCCGCCGCTTCACCCTCCTCGGCGTGCCGGTCCTGCCGCGCGGTGAGACCGGTCCCGTCGTCGAGTGCGCCGCCTGCCGCCGCCACTACGGCGCGGACGTCCTCGACCACCCCACCACCACCCGCTTCTCGGCGATGCTCCGCGACGCCGTGCACACCGTCGCGCTCGCCGTGCTCGCCGCGGGCGGCACCTGTTCCCGTACGTCCCTGGAGACCGCCGCCGTCGCGGTGCGCTCGGCCGGGTTCGACGACTGCACCGAGGACCAGCTCGCCGCCCTCGTGGAGGCCCTCGCCGCCGACACGGGCCGGCTCTTCGGGGAACCTTGCGGGGCGGGGCTCGCGATAGAGCTCCACGAGGCGCTGGACCCGCTCGCGCCGCACCTCGCCGCGGCCGGCCGCGAGTCGATCCTGCTCCAGGGGGCCCGGATCGCCCTGGCCGACGGACCGTACACGCCCGCCGAGCGGGACGTGCTGTCCACCGTCGGCGGCGCGCTGACGATCCGCGAGGACGAGGTGACGCGGCTCCTCGTCGCGGCACGCACCCCTTCGTAGACCCCGCCATGGACGCACGGGGCGATCACCCGGGGTAATCTTCTCGCTACCCGACGTGGCACACCGAGGTGTGCGAGGCGAGAGCGAGGCACCCCTGAGACGCAGCCTCGCCGTCGCGCTGACCGTGGGCCTGCTCGCCGCTCCCACCGGTGCCGGCATCGCCTCCGCGGCCACCCGTTCCGGGTCCCCGTGCACCGTCTCCGTCCCCTACACCGCGGGCCGGGACGGCTACGGCACCTTCCGCATCCCGGCCGTCGTCCGGACCGCCGCGGGCACGGTCCTCGCCTTCGCCGAGGGCCGGCACGACGGCGCGGGCGACACGGGGGACATCGACGTCGTCCTCAGACGGTCCGCCGACGGAGGCTGTACGTGGGGACCGCTGACGGTCGTCGCGGCCGGCCACGGGAACACCCGGGGCAACCCGGCCCCCGTCGTGGACCCCCGCAGCGGCCGCGTCGTCCTGCTCACCTGCTTCAACGGCGGTGGGGTGACCGAGGCGCGGATCATGCGGGGCGAGGCCGCGCCGGGGCTCGGCCGCCGTGTCTTCGTCCAGACGAGCGCGGACGACGGCCGCCACTTCTCCGTCCCCCGGGAGATCACCGGGGCGGTGAAGCGGCCGGGGTGGCGGTGGTACGCCACGGGGCCCGGACACGCGATCGCCCTGCGGCACGGCCCGCACGCCGGGCGGCTGGTGGTCCCCGCCGACCACTCCGCCGCGCCGCCGGCCGGCTCCGCCGACACCGGGCGGGAGGCCCGGTACTACGGCGGACACGCCCTCTACAGCGACGACGGAGGGCGGGACTGGCGGCTCGGGTTCGTCGACGACTCCTACGACGGACGGCTCAACGTCAACGAGAGCGGTGTGGCCGAACTGCCCGACGGGCGGCTGTACTTCACCGCTCGGGACCAGAACGGCTCCGCGAGTCCGGGCGGCCACCGGCTCGACGCGTACTCCGCCGACGGCGGACGGACGCTGTCCCGGCCGTACGCCGTCCAGCCGGGACTGAACGAGGTGCCGGTGGTCCAGGGCGGTGTCCTGCAGCCGCCCGGCCGGCGCGCGCCCCTGCTTTTCTCCGGGCCCTCCGGACACCGGGCGCGGCGGGTGATGGCCCTGTGGGGCAGTGGCGACGCGGGGCGCACGTTCACCAGGCTGCTGACCCTGTCCTCGCTTCCGGCCGCGTACTCGGATCTCGTGCCGCTCGGGGGCGGACGGGCCGGGATCCTCTACGAGACGGGCGAGAGGGGCCCGTACACCCGCATCGAGTTCCACCGCGTCACCCTCCCGCGACCGCAGGGCTGACCCCCCGGGACGGGCAGGGGCGGCGGCCGCGAGAAGCCCCTGGAGCCCCCTGGACCCTCCCCGGAGACCCCCTAGAGAAGCCCGGCCGTCGCCAGGTACTTGCCCACCCGCTCCACCTCCGCGTCGGACAGCGGCACCTGCGGCTCCGCCGTCACCGGACAGGAGATCACCCCCCGCAGGTACAGCGCCGCCTTGAACGCGCCGAGCGCGGCCGACCCGCTCCCCATCCGCCCGGCGTCACCGACCCCCACCATCCCGAACAACGCGCACAACCGCTCCTGTTCGGCCCGCGCCCGCTCCCAGTCCCCCTCCCGGCAGAACCGGGCGATCCGTACGTACCCGTGCGGATCCACGTTGGCGAGCCCCGGCACCGCCCCGTCCGCCCCCAGCGCGAGCGCCGAGTCGACCACGAGTTCGGAACCGGTGAGGACGCTGAATCCGGTGACGCCCGGACGGGTCCGCGCACCCGTCACCACCGCGCGGAAACCGCCCAGGTCGCCGCTGGAGTCCTTGAGCCCCGCCAGCGTCCCGTCCGCGGCCAGTTCGAGCACCAGCTCCGCGTCCAGCTTGGTGTGGACGGAGACCGGCAGGTCGTAGGCGAAGACGGGCACGGACGAGCGCGCGGCGATCAGGCGGTAGTGCCGGGCGATCTCCGCCGGATGGGTACGGGCGTAGAACGGCGCCGTGGCCACGACCGCGTCCGCGCCCGCCGCGGTGACCGACGCGACATGGTCGAGCACCCTGGGGGTCGTCATGTCGATGACCCCGGCCAGCAGGGGAAGCCGGCCGCCGAGATGCCCCTTCACCGTCTCCACCACCAGCCGTCGCTGCGTGTCCGTCAGATAGGCCGCCTCCGAGGACGAGCCGAGCACGAACAGCCCGTCGACCCCGGCGTCCACCAGATGGTCCACGAGCCGGACGAGCGAGGGCAGATCCACCTCGCGGTCCGGTGTCAGGGGCGTGCAGACGGGCGGTACGACACCGGTCAGCGGGGCGGGGATCGGCATGGAGGCTCCCTAGGGCTGATGCTGGTGATGCTGGGCCGGGATGCCGGCCACGGGAGGAGAGACCGCCACGGCCTGTGCCACCAGGTCGCGCGTCGACTCGCCCTCCTCCACAGGATGGTGGCACCGGAAGCGGTGTCCGGGGGCCGACGCGGCCGTGAAGCCCGGCATCACGTTCGCGCACTCGGCGTCCGCCTTCCAGCAGCGGGTGCGGAAGGGGCAGCCGGACGGCGGACGGGTGGCCGAGGGCACCGGGCCCGCCAGGGGGATCGGGTCGATCGGCGCCAGCAGACCCGGGGTGGCCGAGAAGAGGGCCCGGGTGTACGGGTGCCGGGCATGGCCGGTGACCTCGGCGGCCGGGGACTCCTCCACGATCCGGCCGAGGTACATCGTGACCACCCGGTCGCTCATCCTGCGCACCGTCTGGATGTCGTGCGAGACGAACACCAGGGCGAGCCCGAGGCGTTCCCTGAGATCCAGCAGGAGGTTGAGGATCTGGGCGCGGACCGACACGTCCAGCGCGCTCGTCGGCTCGTCGGCGACCACCAGGTCCGGGTCCAGCGCCAGGGCGCGCGCGATCGCCACCCGCTGGCGCTGGCCGCCGGAGAGCTGTCCCGGCAGGGCCTCCGCGAGAGCCCGGGGCAGGCCCACCAAGGCCATCAACTCCCGCACCCGCAGCTCGCGTCCGGCCGGTGTGCCGCGCCGGTGCACGTCCAGCGGATCGCGCAGGATCCGCCGTACGGTCAGGCGGCGGTTCAGCGCCGTCGAGGGGTCCTGGAAGATCATGCCCGTGCTGCCGCCGACGGCCGACCGCCGTTCGGCGGCCTTCATCGACCACAGGTCGCGGCCCCCGAACGTCACCGTGCCGGACGTCGGCCGCTGGACGCCCACCAGCACCTTCGCGAGCGTCGACTTGCCGCAGCCGGACTCACCGACGACCCCGACCGTCTCGCCGGGCGCGACGGCGAGATCGACGCCGGTCAGGGCGTACACCCGGTCGCGGGCGAACGGACCGCCGCTGCGGGCGCGGTGCACGACGTGGGTGTCCGCGAGCCGGACGAGTGCGGTCATGAGACGGTCTCGCTCTCCGTGGTCGTCAGCTCCACCGCCGGGTGATGGCACGCCGCCGTGTGCGCCGTGGTGCCCAGCAGCCCGGGTCTCGTCGTCCGGCACACCTCGGTCGCCGACGGACAGCGGTCGGCGAACCGGCAGCCCGCCGGGAAGCCGGCGGGGGAGGGCACGACCCCCTTGATCTGGGTCAGCCGCGCGGCCGCCGACTCCAGGGACAGGACACTGCCCAGCAGACCGCGCGTGTAGGGGTGGGCGGGAGACCGGACCAGGTCCGCCGTCACGCCCGTCTCCACGATCCGGCCGCCGTACATCACCACCACCCGGTCCGTGACGTCCGCGACGAGGGCCAGATCGTGCGAGACCAGGACCAGGGCGAAGCCCAGTTCCTCGCGCAGCCGCAGCAGCAGCGTGATGATCTGCGCCTGGACGGTGACGTCGAGGGCGGTCGTCGGTTCGTCCGCGACGATCACCCGGGGGTCCCGGGAGAGGGCCATCGCGATCAGGACGCGCTGGCGCTGGCCGCCGGAGAGTTCGTGGGGGTAACTGGGCAGGGTGCGCTCCGCGTCGAGGCCGACCAGCGCCAGCAACGCGGCGGGGGAGCGCCGGCCGCCCCTGCGCACCACCTGCCTCAGCTGTGCCCGGATCGTCATGGCGGGGTTCAGCGACGACAGCGCGTCCTGGTAGACCATCGCCATCTCGTGGCCCAGGAGCCGTCGCCGCACCCGCATCGGCTCGCCCGCCAGCTGCCTCCCGTCGAAGAGGATCCGGCCGCGCACCCTGGCTCCGGGCGGCTCCAGGCCCATCACGGCGAGCGCCGTCAGCGACTTCCCGCACCCCGACTCCCCGACCACGCCGAGGACCTCACCGGGGCGCACCTCGAAACCGATGCCGTCGACGATGTCCACGCCGCCGTGCCGGGCGGGGAAGCCGACGGAGAGGTCCTCGACGCGGAGCACCGGCGGGCCGGTGGGCAGGGGACGGGCCCGGGAGCGCAGCCGGGCCGCGGCCTCCGCGAGACCGGGCAGTTCGAGGACCGTCCCGCTGCCCGGTTCGGGGGTCTCCAGCCGGTCCCCGGCGCTCTCCACCTCCCGCGTGGGCGGCGCCGCCCACGCGTCGGACACCCCCTCGGAGAGGATGTTCAGGGACAGCACGGTGACGAGCATCAGCAGGCCGGGGAAGACCGTCGCCCACCAGCCGCCGGTCAGCACCATGTTCTTGCCGTCCGCGATGACACTGCCCCAGGAGGGGTCCGGCGGCCGGACGCCCGCGCCGATGAAGGACAGCGACGCCTCGAAGACGATGGCCTCCGCGACCTGGACCGTGCAGAACACGAGGACGGGAGCCGCGCAGTTGACGGCCACGTGCCGCAGCACGATGTGGGGTGTGCGGGCGCCGATGACCCGCTCGGCCGTCACGTAGTCCTCGCCGTACTGGTCGAGCACGTTCGCCCGGACGACCCTGGCCACCGGCGGGGTGAACAGGAACGCGATCGCGCAGATCAGGACCGCGATGCCGCCGCCGAAGACCGCGACCAGGACGGCGGCCAGCGCGATGCCGGGAAACGCCATCACCACGTCGAGACAGCGCATCAGGGTCTCGTCGACCGCCTTGCGGGAGGTCGCCGCGACCGCGCCGAGGAGCGCGCCGACGACCAGGGCCAGCACGGTGGCGCCGAGCCCGATCGCGAGGGACCAGCGGGCGCCGTACATCAGCCGGCTCAGGAGGTCCCGGCCGAGGCTGTCCTGGCCCATCCAGTGGGCGGCCGAGGGATGCCCGCTGCCGTCGGTCCGCGGCTGCTGGTCGAGCGGGTCGTGCGGGGCGAGCAGCGGGGCGAACAGGGCGAGCAGGACGACGAGCGCCAGGAAGCAGACGGCGATCCGGGACAGGACGGGGAGCCGGCGCAGCCGGATGCCGGGGCGGGACAGGACGGCCGCGAGACTCTTGCGCGTGGTGATCATCGGGCGGCGTCCCTCAGGCGGGGGTTGACCAGCAGATACAGGATGTCGATGAGGAGGTTCACGACCACGAAGCCGGCGGCCGTGGTCAGGACGACGCCCTGGACGACGGCCGGGTCGCCGTTCTGCACGGCGTCGATCATCAGCTTCCCCATCCCGGGCAGCGAGAAGATCGTCTCGATGACGACCGCGCCGCCCAGCAGATAGCCGACCCGCAGACCCAGCACGGTCAGGGGGTTGATCAGCGCGTTGCGGAGCACGTTCCGTCCGACCACGACCAGCGGCGGCAGCCCGCTGCCGACCGCCGTGCGCACGTAGTCCTTGTCCAGTTCCTCGACCACGGCCGTACGGACGACCCGGGTGAGCTGCGCGGCGACCGGCAGCGACAGCGCGAGGGCCGGCAGGGTCATGGTCCGCAGCCAGCCGCCCGGTGAGTCACCGGGGTTGACGTATCCGCCGGCCGGGAACCAGCCCCGGTCCACGGCCAGGTACTGGATCATCAGCAGCGCGAGCCAGAATCCCGGTGCGGCGACACCGGTCAGCGACACGACCCGGATGATCTGGTCGGGCAGCCGGTCGCGGTGGAGGGCGGCGGTGACCCCGCCGAGCAGCGCGAGCACCACCGCGATGCCCAGGCCCAGGAAGGTCAGCTGGAGGGTGAGCGGCAGCGCGGTGGTGACCTGGTCGACGACCGGTGCCCGGGTCAGCGCACTGGTGCCCAGGTCGCCGTGGAGCAGGTCGCCGACGAAGTGGACGTAGCGGACGGGGAGGGGGTCGAGCAGGCCGTTGCGCTCCCGGAAGTCGTGCAGCTGCCGCGGTGTGGGGCTGGCGCCCTGGAAGAACGCGGAGGCCGGGTCGACGTCCGAGAAGCGCATCACCAGGAAGACGAAGAGCACGATGCCGAGCAGCAGCGGGACGAGCAGGGCGATCCGGCGGGCCAGGATGCGGACGACGGCCGTCATCGGTGAACTCCCCTGTGCGTCATGCCCATGTGGCCTGGAGGAGGTTGATCCCGGGGTAGGGCTGGGCCCTGATCCCGGAGAGCCTGCGGGGGTCCCAGGCCGTCATCAGCTCGTTGTGGACCACCGGGTAGAGCACGGCCTGTTCGGCGACGACGTCGACGTAGTCCTGGATCATCGCCTTCTTCCGGTCGGGGTCGGGCTCGCGCGTCGCCCGGTCCATGTCCTTGAAGAGCTGCCGGGCGACCGGGTCGTCGGCCCAACGGGCGTACTGCATCCAGAGGTTCCGCGGGCCGTAGTTGTAGTGCATGATCAGGTCGGCGTCGAGTCCGAACTGGTTGGGGTTCGAGGCGGCGGCGACGACCTGGTAGTCCTGTTTCTGGTCCATCTTGGTGAACACGGCCGTCGTCTCCTGCGGCGCGAGCGTGGTCTCGACGCCGATCGCGTCCCAGGACGCCTTGAGGGTCGGCAGACAGTCCACGATCCAGCTGACGTTGACCGCCAGGACCTCGATCCTGAGCCCCGTGACCCCGGCGGCCTTCAGGAGCTTCTTCGCCTTCTCGGGGTCGTACGTGTACACGGTCTTCGCGGACCGGTAGGCGGGATTGCCCTCGTTGAGGAACGAACTCGACGGCCTGCCGTGCCCCCTGAGGGCGACCTCGACCATCTTGCCGGTGTCGACGGCGTAGTGCAGCGCCTGACGCACCCGTACGTCGTCGAAGGGCTTGTGCCGGGTGTTGAACATCAGGAAGAGGTTGTTCATCCCGGCGCCTCCCCGGACGCTCAGGCCGCTTTTCCCGAGCTGCTCGATGTTGGCGTACGGGATGTTGTCCGCGATCTGCGCGCCGGCGTCGGCGCCCGAGATCCGTGCGACGCGCGGCGCGGCGTCCACGATCGTCAGCCAGTTCATCCGCTTGAAGGCGGGCGGCCGGGGGCCGTTGTAGCCGGCGAAGGCCTCGAAGGTGGTGTTCGACTTGGGGTGGTGCGCGGTCTGCCGGTACGGCCCGGAGCCGACGGCCTTGCCCTTGATCGCGTCGTCCCAGGCGCCCGGCAGGGAGAAGACGTGCCGCGGCATGATCTTCGCCAGGGTGAGCCGGGAAAGGCCGTCCGGGAAAGGGAACTTGAGGATCAGCTCGACCGTCGAGGCGTCGATCCGGCGGACCTCCTTCAGCCAGCTCTCGAAGAACCCCTTGGCGAGGGTCTGGGTCTTCGGGTCGAGAATCCGGTCGAAGACGAAGACCACGTCGTCGGCGGTGACGGGTCGGCCGTCGTGGAAGGTCGCCCCGGCCCGCAGCGTGAACCGCCACGTGGTGCCGGTGAGGTCGGAGGGGACCTCGGTGGCCAGCGCCGCGTAGGGCTCCCGCGAGATCGGGTCGGTGTCGATCAGACCCTCGTAGATGTGCTGGTTGGCGGCCATGGAGAAGGCGGACGCGGTCTGGGTCGGGTCCCAGCTGCCGTCGTTCCCGTAGCCGATGACCGCGGTGAGCGTGGCGTCCTTGCCGCCCTTCCCGCCGCCGGTGTCGTTGGTGGACTGCGGGCCGGACGAACACGCGGCCAGCGACGAGGAGAGGGCGGCGGCCGCGCCGAGCGCGCCCGTGTACTTCAGGAACGACCGGCGGTGCGGCGCCGGGAGGTCGGTCACGTCGCGCACGGTTCCTCCAGTGGGGAGAGGTGGTCCGGGAGGCGGAGATACGACGTCCTACGTCATGGGGGCAGCGTGACCATAGGAGGGGCCGTGAGGGCGGTCAAGGGGTCGCACACGAATGGCGTATCTTCCAGAGGTGCGACCAATAAAGGCTTGACATATGGGTAGTTGGTGCTGAATCCGCCCGGAGGTGGAACGTCGGATGTCCAGTGAGCGTACGATGCGGCGCATGGCCGAGGAGACCGGGAGCCGGCGCAGGCCCGAGCGCCGGGTGAGCAGCCAGATCCAGCGCGAGGTCATGCAGCTGATCCTCGACCGCAGGCTCCGGGCGGGCGCTCCGCTGCCCACCGAGACGGAACTGATGAACGATCTCGGGGTCAGCCGCAACTCCGTGCGGGAGGCCCTGAAGGCCCTGCAGGCGCTCGACATAGTCGATATCCGGCACGGTTACGGGACCTACGTCGGCCAGGCCTCCCTGACGCCGTTCGTCGACGGTCTCACCTTCCGCACGCTCGCCCGGCGGGACGACACGGACGAGACCGGGGCGCTGGCGGAGATCCTCCAGGTCCGCGAGGTGCTGGAGGAGGGGCTGGTGCACCGGGTCGCGGCGGTGCTCACAGAGGCGGAACTCGACCGGCTCGAAGCCGTGGTGGCCGACATGGAGGAGGCGGGCCGGGCCGGCCGTCCCTTCCCCGAACTCGACCGGGAATTCCACGAACTGCTCTACGCCCCGCTGGGAAACGCGCTGGTGCCGCAGCTGCTCGGCGCCTTCTGGACGGTGTTCAGCCGGGTCGCGGGCGTCCGCGGCTGGACGGACGATCCGGCACCCGAGGTGACCGTCCGCCGCCACCGGGACATCGTCACGGCGCTGCGCGCCCGCGACGTCGGAGCCGCGCAGCGCGCGATGGCCGACCATTTCCGCGGGATCGAGGCGAGGGCGGCACAGGAGTCGCGCGGCGTGGGCTGAACCCCGCCTCCCGGGGCCGGACGGGAAGGGGCGGGGCGCGGAGCCGGGCCCCGCGTCCCGGGGCGGCCTCGGCCCAGGACCGGGAAGGCCGTGCCCCGGCCCGCGGTCACGGAGCCGCGCCGGCCGGACCGTCGCTCAGGCGTCGAGCCGCCACACCTGGATTTCCTTCGTGTCCTCGGCGACCGTGCACCAGCTGCCGTCGCCCAGGGCCAGCGGAACGCCGGACACCGGGAACGGGTAGCCGACCTCGCCGAGCAGCCGCATGTCGCGCACGTCGACCAGCCAGTGCCGCCCGGCCCCGAACTCCTCGTCCGCCTCGACCGTGCCCGTGATGACGGTGTGCTCGTCGAGGAAGCCGGCGTAGTAATCCCAGTGCACCTCGGGCTCGTCGTTCTCCGCCGGGAGCGCGGGGTGGGGCGGGACGGCCTCCTCGGCGTCCAGCTCGGCGACGACCGAGCCGTCCGCGACCCGGTGCAGGGCGAGGAGCTCCTGATAGTGGGTGACCGTCAGGAAGTGCTCGCCGGACGGGCTCACCGAGAGCAGTATCCGGTCGTCGTCACCGATCCGCTCGACGGAGAGCCGCTCGCCGTCCCAGCGCCCCCACAGCAGCGGCACTCCGTCCTGACCCTCGCCGACGCTCAGCCCCATCTGTCCGGGGTCCGGGTGCGACACGTGGTCCGAACCGGCCGCCACCGTCTGCGCGTCCACCTCCGCGAGCACCGTCCCGTCGGCGGCGTCGAGCACCAGCCACTCGTCGAGCACCTCCGGGTCCTCGCCGCCCTCGGCCAGGGGGCCGCGGACATGCGCCCACACGAGCTTGCCGTCCGCCGAGAAGACCGCGGAACCACTGTCGGCGTACAAGTGGGCGCGGCTGTCGGTGTATTCGTCGACCGAGGTGTGCAACTCCCGGCAACCGCCCTCCCAGCAGCCGTGCCGCACCTCCCACAGGGTCGTGCCCCGCCGGTCCACCGCCCGTATCGCGTGCACACCGGCGAAGACCGCGACGTCGCGCCGCGGGGCGACCGTGCGGGTGCCGAACCGGCGCCGCCACGGCGCCGGGAACCGTACCGGCGCGGCCTCGCCCGCGAGCGCGTCGGCCAGGTCGTACGCGGCGAGTTGGGTGTCGTCGCTCTGCAGGACGAGGGTCCGGTCCGGCAGGCACAGCACGTCCGGATCGCCGGCGGTCGCCGAATCCAGCGGGCCGGCGAGCGTGGTGACGAGACGGGCGCTCGCGGACATGGTTCCTCCAGTGCGCGTGATGCGAGACGGCGTTGGGTGCACAGTACGGCCGCCCGCCGACAACTCCGCACGCGCCCGCCCCCGCGCACCCGCCCGGCGCGCGGCGGCCCTCGCCCGGCCCGACGGCGGCGGCCGGTCCGTACGGCCGGGAGCCGGAGCGCGTCGTGGAATTCCCCCTACCGGACGCGGGCCTTCGCACTTACCCGGACGTGGCCCGTAGCACTCGAAAGGACCATCGGTTCCGAGATTTTCTCGAATAGCGGTGACGCATCCGAACGTGTTTTGCGAATGGGCCGTTCGAGCTGTCCGGCGTGGCTTCGGAAAAACCTCGCGCACCCTCTGCCGCGCACGCTCCACCACAGGTCAAACGCCCTGTGAAGGCCAGTACTTGTGAAAGAGGGACTCCTGCCGAGTGTAGGCGCGCGGTGGCGGCCGGGAGGCCCGAAGCGTGAAACTCGGGAAGTGCGGGGAACAGGGTGAGAGCACAGCACTCGGCGCCCCGCGCCGAAGAGGCGGAGGTAACGGTGAAGGAATTGCGGGCAGTGCGGGAGAGAGCCGGAATTGCGTCACCGCCGTGCCGGGCCGGCCGGGCGGCACTGCGGTGAGGCCGCCGCCGGGGCCGCCGGTCGGTTCGTACGCCGTGGACGTGGACAGCGGAAAGGTGGGGATGGTCATGGGACACGTGGGGCCCTACGTCCAGCTGAGGCCGCTCGGCGGCGGCCGGGAGTGGGACTGCGATCCGGGCGCGGTACGCCGGGCCACCCCGGCGGAACGGCTCAGCGCGGCCACCGCCTACGCCAACGCACGCAGCCGCGGCGAGGTCCCCTGAAGGGGGGCGGGGGAGCGGGCGGGACGAAAGGGGACCGGCCGGGCCGGTCCGCGGGCGCCGTAGGCGAGAATGGACCCCATGAGTCTGTTCCGCGACGACGGCATCGTGCTGCGCACCCAGAAGCTGGGTGAGGCGGACCGGATCATCACGTTGCTCACGCGCGGTCACGGCCGGGTACGGGCCGTGGCGCGCGGCGTACGGCGCACCAAGTCGAAGTTCGGGGCGCGCCTCGAACCCTTCTCCCATGTGGACGTGCAGTTCTTCGCACGCGGCAGCGAGCTGATCGGGCGCGGCCTGCCGCTGTGCACGCAGAGCGAGACGATCGCCCCGTACGGCGGCGGGATCGTGACGGACTACGCGCGGTACACGGCCGGGACGGCCATGCTGGAGACCGCCGAGCGGTTCACGGACCACGAGGGGGAGCCCGCGGTGCAGCAGTACCTGCTGCTGGTCGGCGGGCTCCGCACGCTGGCCCGCGGTGAGCACGAACCGCACCTCGTCCTCGACGCCTTCCTGCTGCGCTCCCTCGCCGTGAACGGCTACGCGCCCAGTTTCAGCGCCTGCGCCAAGTGCGGGATGCCGGGGCCGAACCGGTTCTTCTCGGTCGCCGCGGGAGGTTCCGTCTGCGTCGACTGCCGGGTGCCCGGCAGCGTCGTACCCTCGGCGGGGGCCCTCGAACTCCTGAGCGCACTGCTCACGGGAGACTGGGAGACCGCGGACGCGTGCGAGCCGCGGTTCGTCCGGGAGGGCAGCGGGCTGGTCTCGGCCTATCTGCACTGGCACCTGGAGCGCGGGCTGCGCTCGCTGCGGTACGTCGAGAAGTGATGCAGGGCAACAGACGCAGGACTGAGGGAGACGAGAGACACATGGTGGTACGCGGGTTCCTGGGGCGCCAGCGCCGCGAGTACGAGACGCCAGAGCCGCACCCGTCGGGGGCCCGGGCGCCGAAGCTCCCCGGTGAGCTGATCCCCAACCACGTGGCGATCGTCATGGACGGCAACGGCCGCTGGGCCAAGGAGCGCGGGCTGCCCCGCACCGAGGGGCACAAGATCGGCGCCGAGCGGGTGCTGGACGTGCTGCAGGGCGCGATCGAGGCCGGGGTCGGGGCCATCTCCCTGTACGCGTTCTCCACCGAGAACTGGAAGCGTTCGCCCGACGAGGTGCGCTTCCTGATGAACTTCAACCGCGACTTCATCCGCAAGACCCGTGACCAGCTCGACGCGCTCGGGATCCGGGTGCGCTGGGTGGGCCGGATGCCCAAGCTGTGGAAGTCGGTCGCCAAGGAGCTCCAGGTCGCCCAGGAGCAGACCAAGGACAACGACCGGCTCACCCTGTACTTCTGCATGAACTACGGCGGCCGCGCGGAGATCGCGGACGCGGCACAGGCCTTGGCGGAGGACGTGCGGGCGGGCCGGCTCGACCCGGACAAGGTCACCGAGAAGACCTTCGCGAAGTACCTGTACTACCCGGACATGCCGGACGTGGACCTGTTCCTGCGGCCCAGCGGCGAGCAGCGCACCTCCAACTACCTGCTCTGGCAGAGCGCCTACGCCGAGATGGTCTTCCAGGACGTCCTGTGGCCGGACTTCGACCGCCGTGACCTGTGGCGTGCGTGCGTGGAGTTCGCCCAGCGCGACCGCCGCTTCGGGGGCGCCGTCCCGAACGAGGAACTGCTCGCGATGGAGCGGGACATGAGGGGCGACGGGTCGTAGGACCTGCCGCCCGTTCCCGAGGACGTGGACCGGTTGCGGGCGATCCCCGACCGCGACCGGACGCGCGTCCGATCCCCTCCGGGGCTCAGGTGTTCGCCGCGGCGCAGTCCGCGCAGGTGCCGAAGATCTCCACCGTGTGCGCGACGTTCACATAGCCGTGTTCCGCGGCGATCGCCTCCGCCCACTTCTCGACGGCCGGGCCCTCCACCTCCACCGCCTTGCCGCAGACCCGGCAGACGAGGTGGTGGTGGTGCTCGCCGGTGGAGCAACGGCGGTAGACGGACTCGCCGTCGGAGGTGCGCAGCACGTCCACCTCACCGGCGTCGGCGAGGTTCTGCAGTGTGCGGTACACGGTGGTGAGCCCGACGGAGTCACCCTTGTGCTTGAGCATGTCGTGGAGCTCCTGCGCACTGCGGAACTCGTCCACCTCGTCGAGTGCCGCCGCCACGGCGGCACGCTGCCGGGTGGAGCGGCCCCGTACGGGCGATCCAGCGGTAGTCACCGTTGCCTCCTCACGTCTGCCCTTGCCCGGCCATTGTGCCAGTCCGGACTGTGCGTGGTCAGACGCCGACCTTGCGTTCCGGGACCCGGCCGGCCGGAATCACGCACTCCGCCGGGTCCGCGGGTGTTCGCCCCTCCGCCGCGGCGCGCGCCCGGCGCCGGGCGAGCGGTGTCGCCAGCAGCGTCAGCGCGATGAACGCCCCGATGGTCAGCAGGACGATCGTCGCGCCGGGCGGCACGTCCTGGTAGAACGAGGTCACCGTCCCGCCGATCGTCACGCTCACCCCGATCGCCACGGCGATCGCGAAGGTGGCGACGAAGCTGCGGCTGAGCTGCTGGGCCGCCGCGACCGGGACCACCATCAACGCGCTGACCAGCAGCAGGCCGACGACGCGCATGGCGACCGTCACCGTGACCGCCGCGGTGACGGCGGTGAGCAGGTTCAGGGCGCGCACCGGGAGTCCCGTCACCCGCGCGAACTCCTCGTCCTGGCTGACCGCGAACAACTGCCGGCGCAGTCCCACGGTGACCAGCACCACGAAGGCCGCCAGCAGGCAGATCGCCGTCACGTCGGACTGGCTGACCGTCGAGAGCGAGCCGAAGAGGTACGAGGTGAGGTTGGCGTTCGAGCCGGCCGGCGCGAGGTTGATGAACATGACGCCGCCCGCCATGCCGCCGTAGAAGAGCATGGCCAGCGCGATGTCGCCGCGCGTCCTGCCGTACCAGCGGATCAGCTCCATGATCACGGCGCCCAGCACGGAGACGGCCGTCGCCATCCACACCGGGTTGGCCGCCAGCAGGAAGCCGAGGCCGACGCCCGTCATCGCCACATGGCCGATGCCGTCGCCCATGAGGGCCTGGCGGCGCTGGACGAGGTAGATGCCGACGGCGGGCGCGGTGATGCCCACCAGGACGGCGGCGAGCAGCGCCCGCTGCATGAAGGCGTAGTCGAAGATCTCCATCAGCTCAGCAGTCCCGTCCGGATCGGTTCGGCGTCGTGAGCCGTGTGCGGGTGTACGTGGTCGTGGCCGGGGAGCGCGTGCTGGCCCACCGCGGCCGGGGGCGGTCCGTCGTGCAGGACGCAGCCGTCGCGCAGTACGACCGCGCGGTCGATCAGCGGCTCCAGCGGGCCCAGTTCGTGGAGGACGAGCAGGACCGTCGTGCCGGCGGCCACCTGCTGCCTGAGCGTTCGCGCCAGCACCTCCTGGCTCGCCAGGTCGACGCCCGCCATCGGCTCGTCCATGATCAGCAGTTCGGGTTCGGAGGCCAGCGCGCGGGCGATCAGCACCCGCTGGTGCTGCCCGCCGGAGAGCGCGTTCACGGAGTCCTTGGCGCGGTCCGCCATGCCGACGAGCTCCAGGGCGTGCCGTACGGCCTCGTGGTCGGCCCGGCGCAGCACGCCGAAGCGGGCGCGGGACAGCCGGCCGGAGGCGACGATCTCGGTGACCGTGGCGGGCACCCCGCCGGCCGCGGTCGTGCGCTGCGGGACGTACCCCACGCGCCGCCACTCGCGGAAGCGGTGCCGCGGTGTGCCGAAGAGCTCGATCTCGCCTCCGGCGACCGCCACCTGACCGATGACGCTGCGCACGGCCGTCGACTTGCCGGACCCGTTCGCGCCGAGCAGCGCGACGACCTCACCGCGGTGCACGGTGAGATCGATGCCGCGCAGGACCCGGCGCGAGCCCAGGTCGGCGGTGACACCGCGCAGGGAAATGACCGGCTCGGTCGTCATGCCGTCCTCCGTAGGGATCATCGCTCGGCGCCCAGAGCCGTCCGCAGCGCCTTCAGGTTGGACTCCATGACCTGGAAGTAGTCGTCGCCCCGGGACTTCGGGGTGATGCCCTCGATCGGGTCGAGGACGTCCGTCCTGAGCCTCGCGTCGCCGGCGATGGTCTTCGCGGTCTTGTCGCTGACGAGCGTCTCGTAGAAGACCGTCGAGACGCCGTCGGCCTCCGCCATCCTCTCAAGTCCCTTCACCCGGTTCGCGCTGGGCTCCGACTCGGGGTCGAGGCCGTTGATGGCCTCCTCGGTGAGGCCGTAGCGCTCGGCGAGGTAGCCGAAGGCGGCGTGGGTGGTGATGAAGGTCTTGGTCCTGGTGTTCCGCAGCCCGTCGGCGAACGTCTTGTCCAGCGCTCCCAGCCTCTCGACCAGCGCGGCGGTGTTCTTCCGGTAGTCGGCGGCGTGCTTCGGGTCGGCCTTCTCCAGGCCCTTGCCGACGCCCCGGGCGACCTCGGCGTACCTCACCGGGTCGAGCCAGATGTGCGGGTCGGTGCCGCCGGTCTCCTCGCCCTCGCCGTCGTCGTGGGCGGCGGCGTGCCCGCCGACCTCGTTGCCGTGCTTCTCCAGCGTGGTCAGCGACGCCGCGTCGATCTTCGTACCGACCTGGGACTGCGCGACGGCGGTGTCGACGGCCGGCTGGAGGCCCTTGAGGTAGACGATGGCGCCGGCCTTCTCCAGCCGCATGGTCTGCCGGACGCTGATCTCCAGGTCGTGCGGCTCCTGGCCGGGCTCGGTCAGGCTCGTCACGCGCACGTGCGTCCCGCCGATCTGATCGGCGAGGTACTGCATCGGATAGAACGACGCCACGACGTCGAGCTTCCCGCCGCTCGTGCCGTCGGCGGCCGCGGAACCGGAGCAGGCGGAGAGGGTGCCGAGACCGAGGGTGGTGGCCGCCAGTGCCGCGGACCCGGATATGAGGCGTCGTCGTACGTTCATGACAGTCATTTTCAACAAACTTGGAAACGATTGTCAACAAGCCCTCGGTAAGTGCTCGGTGAACGACGGGACGAGCGGAGTCGTCACCGAACCGATTTGATACGAGGGTGGGCCGCGCCGGTAACCTGAGTCATTCGCGCCGTCCGTCGTACTGAAGAGAGCATCGTGGCCGCCGACAAGATCGACACCATCGTCAGCCTGAGCAAGCGCCGTGGCTTCGTTTTCCCCTGTAGTGAGATCTACGGCGGACAGCGCGCCGCCTGGGACTACGGCCCGCTCGGCGTCGAGCTCAAGGAGAACATCAAGCGTCAGTGGTGGCGCTACATGGTCACCTCCCGTGAGGACGTCGTCGGCCTCGACTCGTCGGTGATCCTGGCCACCGAGGTCTGGGTCGCGTCGGGTCATGTCGCGACCTTCACCGACCCGCTCACCGAGTGCACCTTCTGCCACAAGCGCTACCGCGCCGACCACCTGGAGGAGGCGTACGAGGCGAAGCACGGCCGCCTGCCCGAGCACGGCCTCACCGACCTGAACTGCCCCAACTGCGGCAACAAGGGCACCTTCACCGAGCCCAAGCAGTTCTCGGGCCTGCTCTCCACCCACCTCGGCCCCACGCAGGACAGCGGCTCCGTCGCCTACCTGCGCCCCGAGACCGCGCAGGGCATCTTCACCAACTTCGCCTCGGTGCAGCAGACTTCCCGCCGCAAGCCGCCGTTCGGCATCGCGCAGATGGGCAAGTCCTTCCGCAACGAGATCACGCCCGGCAACTTCATCTTCCGCACCCGCGAGTTCGAGCAGATGGAGATGGAGTTCTTCGTCAAGCCGGGCGAGGACGAGAAGTGGCAGGACTTCTGGATGCAGGAGCGCTGGAACTGGTACACCGGCCTCGGTCTCCGTGAGGAGAACATGCGCTGGTACGAGCACCCGGCCGAGAAGCTCTCGCACTACTCCAAGCGGACCGCCGACATCGAGTACCGCTTCCAGTTCGGCGGCAACGAGTGGGGCGAGCTGGAAGGCGTCGCCAACCGCACGGACTACGACCTGTCGGCGCACTCCAAGGCGTCGGGCCAGGACCTGTCCTACTTCGACCAGGAGGCCGGCGAGCGCTGGACCCCCTACGTCATCGAGCCCGCCGCCGGTGTCGGCCGCGCGATGCTGGCCTTCCTCCTCGACGCGTACGTCGAGGACGAGGCCCCCAACGCCAAGGGCAAGATGGAGAAGCGCACGGTGCTGCGCCTCGACCCGCGCCTCGCGCCGGTCAAGGTCGCCGTCCTCCCGCTCTCCCGCAACCCGGAGCTGTCGCCCAAGGCGAAGGGCCTGGCCACGGCGCTGCGCCAGCACTGGAACATCGACTTCGACGACGCCGGCGCCATCGGCCGCCGCTACCGTCGTCAGGACGAGATCGGCACGCCGTTCTGCGTCACCGTCGACTTCGACACCCTCGAGGACAACGCGGTGACGGTCCGCGAGCGCGACTCGATGAAGCAGGAGCGCGTCTCGCTGGACCAGATCGAGGGCTACCTCGCGTCCCGCCTGATCGGCTGCTGACCGCCGCTGCCGCCTGACCGGCGGCGGCCGGCCGGCCGCCGCCCGCGGACGACGAAGGCCCGCGCCCCCGTGCACACGGGGGGCGGGCCTTCGTGCTGTCTCAACGTCCTTGCAACGCCTTCACGTTGTCCCCGAACGTCCAGTTCTTCGAGCCGTCCCAGTTGACCGACCACGTCATCAGACCCTTGAGCGAGGTCCCGTAGTGGCGCCACGCCTGGGAGACGAGGCTCGGTGACATGTAGCCGCCGCCCGCCCCGGACTGGGCCGGCAGGCCGGGAACCTGCTTGTCGTAGGGCACCTTGACGGTGGTGCCCTGGACGACCAGTCCCTTGTTCAGGCAGTCCGTCTGCGCGACGAAGCCCTGGACGGTGCCCGCGGAGTACGAGTCGCCGGAGCAGCCGTACATGCTGCCGTTGTAGTACTGCATGTTCAGCCACCACAGCCGGCCGTTGTCCGCGTACTTCTTCACGATCGGCAGATACGCGCCCCAGATCGAGCCGTACGTGATGCTGCCGCCGGTGACGTAGGCCGTCTCCGGCGCCATCGTCAGGCCGAAGTTCGACGGCATACGGGCCAGCACGCCGTCGATGATGCGGATCAGGTTGGCCTGGGAGGCGGAGAGCTGCCCGATGTTCCCGCTGCCGACCAGACCGGTCTCGATGTCGATGTCGATCCCGTCGAAGTTGTACTTCTGCAGGATGGGCACGATCGTCGACACGAACCGGTCCGCGACCGCGGAGGAGCTGAGGTCGATCCCGGCCGCCGCCCCGCCGATGGACAGCAGGAGCGTCTGGCCGGCCGCCTTCGCCGCGCACATCTCCGTGGGCGTCGCGACCTTCACGCCCGCGTCCATCCCGTTCTCCCACAGGGCGGTGCCGTCGGAGCGGATGACGGGGAAGGCCGCGTCGAGCACGTTGTAACCGTGGGCGGCGATACGGGAGTCGGTGATCGGGGTCCAGCCGAAGGGCGGGTGGACGCCGTTGGCGGAGCCGTCCCAGTTCTCCCAGTAGCCCTGGAGGACCTTGCCGGCGGGGCGGGACTTCACGGCGCAGGTGTCGGCCGCGGAGGCGGTGGGGGCGGCGGCGACCGAGAGCGGGGCGAGGACGGCGGCCGCCAGCGCGACGGCGAGCAGGCGCAACTTCCGGCGGATCATGCGGGGCCTCCTGGAGTGGGGGACGCGGAGGGGCGTGTCGCATGCATGACAGTGCGGCGGTCCAGACCTGTCGTCAATAGGTCTGGACCAAATTGACCGAGGGGTGACGCGTAACAGATGACAGCTGACAGATATTGAAATCTGTCAGCTGTCATGCCAAGCTGAATACGGGTCGCCCGCACGGCACCCACCCCCCAACCCAAGGAACCTTCATGCGCACCCGCCCCCTCGGAACGAACGGCCCCCAGGTCTCCGCTCTCGGCCTCGGCTGCATGGGCATGTCCGCGCTGTACGGCGACGCGGACCGCGCCGAGTCCGTCGCGACCGTCCACGCCGCGCTCGAATCCGGCGTGACCCTGCTGGACACCGGCGACTTCTACGCCATGGGCCACAACGAGATGCTCATCGGCGAAGCCCTGCGGACCGCCCCCGCGTCCCTGCGCGCACAGGCCCTGACCAGCGTCAAGTTCGGCGCGCTGCGCGACCCGGACGGCGGCTGGGTCGGCTACGACGGCCGCCCCGCCGCGGTGAAGAACTTCGCCGCGTACTCCCTCCAGCGTCTCGGTGTGGACCACATCGACGTCTATCGGATCGCCCGCGCCGACCCGGCCGTACCGATCGAGGAGACGGTCGGCGCGATCGCCGAACTGGTCGAGAAGGGCCACGTCCGGCACATCGGCCTCAGCGAGGTCGGCGCCGACACCATCCGCCGGGCCGCCGCCACCGCGCCCATCAGCGACCTGCAGATCGAGTACTCGCTCCTCTCCCGGGGCATCGAGGACGAGGTGCTGCCGACCACCCGCGAGCTGGGCATCTCGGTCACCGCGTACGGCGTGCTCTCCCGCGGGCTGATCTCCGGGCACTTCACCGCCGACCGGCAGCTGGCCGCGAACGACTTCCGCGCCATGAGCCCCCGCTTCCAGGGCGACAACCTGCGGCACAACCTCACTCTCGTCGAGGCGCTGCGCAAGGTCGCCGAGCAGAAGGGCGTCTCCGTCGCCCAGATCGCCATCGCCTGGGTGCTCTCGCGCGGCGAGGACATCGTTCCGCTGGTCGGTGCCCGTACCCGGCAGCGGCTGACGGAGGCGCTGGGCGCGCTCGACGTCACCCTCGACGCCGGGGACCTCGCCGCCATCGAGGAGGCCGTGCCGGACGGCGCCGCCGCGGGCGACCGCTACCCGCGGGCACAGATGGGCCACCTCGGCACGGACCGCTGACGGAACCGCCGGGTACGGTCGTCGTCATGGCACCACCGACCAGCGAGACACTGACCGCCGAGCGCATCCTCGAAGTGACCGAGGAGGTGCTGCGCCGCCACGGACCGGCCAAGGCCACCGTGGTGGACGTGGCCCGCGCGCTCGGCGTCAGCCACGGCAGCGTCTACCGCCACTTCCGCACCAAGGCGGCGCTTCGCGAGGCGGTCACCAAACGCTGGCTGGACCGCACCTCGCAGACGCTGGCCCGGATCGCCGGGACGACGGACGAGACGGCTCCCGAGGCCCTCAGGCAGTGGTTCGGCGCCCTGTTCGCCGCCAAGCGGCACAAGGCGGGCGACGACCCCGAACTGTTCGCCACGTACTCGGTGCTCCTCGCCGACGCCAGCAGGGTGGTGGAGGAACACGTGCGCGAGCTCGTCGGCCAGCTGACGGACATCGTCGGCCGGGGAGTACGCGAAGGAGACTTCGCGGCGGTGGACGGCGACGCCGCCGCGACGGCCCGCGCGCTCTTCGACGCCACGAATCGCTTCCACGACCCGGCATACGCCCGCGAATGGGAACAGCCGGGCATCCAGGACGAGTTCACCGCGGTCGTCGACCTCGTCCTGCGTGGCCTGCGCCCCTGACCGGCGGACCCGGCGGAGGGCGCTCAGCCCTCCGTCGGATCCACGGTCGCCTGGTGCGCCTCGGCGAGATGCTCCTCCGCCTTCAGCCACGGCAGGAACTGCGCGCTCTTGCGCCAGCCGCAGGTGCCGCACCTGATCGTGCGCTGCACCCCCGTCCGCTGGACATGGACGACGTGCTCGCGGCCGTGCTGGTCCCAGCGGCTCACCTTGCTCGTGTTGATCTGCAGCATGACACCTCCTGGTGCTCTCGCTCCGCGTGCCCGACAAGGCCTGTGCAGGAAGGAGTGTGCAGCATGGAGAAGATCAACGGGGGCTCTTCGGTCACGAGTTGACCGGCCGGGCCGGGTGGGCGTCGGCCCGGACTCCGCCGCGTGGCGGCCGAATCCGCCGCCGTCCCGCGGGATCCCGGGCACGCGTTCCGCCTGGTCGCCCGCTGAACATCCGTACCGGACGGGGGTGTTACGGCACCGCCCGCTCCGGTCGTGCCGGACCGGAACGGCCCGGGCCGGTCCCGGACCGCTCCTCGCCCGCCTGCCCGCGCGGCGGCCCGTCAGCCGACCGTGCGCGGGAGCCGCAGGCTCAGCGCTGTCGTCAGGACCACGCCCGCCAGCTGGACCAGGAGCGTCGTCACCAGGGCGTCCCGCATGCCGTGGCCCGGGACGAGGGACAGGAACAGGGTGCCCAGGGTGGCGACGCCGACGGCGAGCGCCGACTGCTGGGTGGTCGCCATCACACCACTGCCGACACCGGCCCGCGCGGCCGGTACCTCGGAGAGGACGATCCGGATGAGCACCGGCAGCTGGAGCGCCTGTCCCGCACCGGCGACGGCCGCGCCCGGGAGCAGCTCCCACACGCCGAGGTCCGGCCAGGACCGCCACGCGGTCAGCGCGATGAGGGCCACACCCACCGCCTGGATCAGCCCGCCGGCCGTGACGACCCGGGTGCCGTACCGGGCGATCAGCCGCGGTCCGCACAGGGAGGTGACGAAGAACACCACGGCCATCGGGGCGAGCGCCAGTCCGGCCGCGACCGGACCGAGGCCCGCGCCCTGCTGCAGCGCCACCGCGATCACGAACATGAAGCCGCTGAAACCGATCGAGAACGGCACGATCATGATCAGGCCCCGGCGCAGTGAGGTCAGCGCGAACAGGCTCGGCGGCACCAGGGGAGTGCGGCCGGCCCGGTCCTCCCGGCGCTCGACGGCGTAGAACGCGGCCGCCACCAGCGGGAACAGGGCCAGCGACAGCCACGTCCACAACGGCCAGCCCGCCGCGCGGCCCTCGGTCAGCGGGGCCAGCAGCGTCAGCAGCGACAGCGCGAGCAGGACGGTGCCGGGGGCGTCGATCGGCTCCGGGTGCTGCGAGCGGGTCTCGGGCACCGCACGCCCGGCCAGGAACAGACCGAGGAGCACGACGGGGACGTTCACGAGGAACACCGCGCGCCATCCGGTGCCCGCGATGTCCGCGGCGACCAGGAGGCCGCCGAGTATCTGCCCGGCCACCATGGAGAGCCCGGCCGTCGCGCCGTACAGCCCCATGGCCTTGGCGCGGCGGGTTCCCGCGGTCGCCGCCTGGATGGTGGCGAGCACCTGCGGCAGCATGGCGGCGGACGCCGCGCCCTGGGCCACGCGGGCCGCGACCAGCGTCCAGGCGCTGGGCGCGAGTCCGCACGCCAGCGAGGTCAGACCGAACGCGGCCATCCCCCCGAGGAAGAGCTGCCGCCGCCCGAAGAGGTCGCCGAGCCGGCCGCCCAGGACGAGCAGGACGGCGTACGAGACCCCGTACCCGGCGACGACGAGTTCGAGGACGGCCTCGCTCGCGTGCAGGTCCCGGCCGATGGTCGGGAGGGCCACGTTGACGATGAAGAAGTCGATGAGCGGAAGAGCCGCGCCGAGCAGCACGGTGAAGAGCCCGAGGCCACCGAGGACGGGTGGCGCGGACGGTGATCGGACGGGTGTGGTCAGGGTTCCGGTTTCGGTCACGTAAAGAGCTTCGTCCCACCCTCAGGCTGGTACCAGAGTGTCCTTATCCTGGTAGCGGCACTACCTGGAAACAGGTTCCGGCGGACGGCAGTCTGGAGACATGACGACGATGGTGCGCGAGACGACCACCACCCCCGGCCCGGCCGCCGCCGCGGTCCCCAGCGGCAGCGCGATCCGGCGCCACGAACTCGCCGCCTTCCTGCGCAACCGGCGCGAACGCATCCCGCCCGAACAGGTCGGACTGCCCCGCGGCCGCCGCCGGCGCACCCCGGGCCTGCGCCGCGAGGAGGTCGCCCAGCTCTCGGCCGTCGGCGTCACCTGGTACACCTGGCTCGAACAGGCCCGCGACATCCAGGTCTCCGAACAGGTCCTCGACGCGCTGGCCCGCACCCTGCTCCTGGACTCCAGCGAGCGCGCCCACCTCTTCCAGCTGGCCGGCGCCGTCGACCCCACGCCCGCCGCGCGGTGCCAGACCATCACCCCGGCGCTGCGCCACATGCTGACCCAGCTGGAGCCGGTCCCGGCCTGCATCCAGAACAGCCGGTACGACATCCTGGCGTACAACCGCACGTACGCCCGCCTGATGATGAGGGACCTGGACACGGTGGCGCCCGAGGACCGCAACTGCATGGTCCTCGTCTACACCCACGAGGAGTGGCGCAGGTCGATCGTGCTCCTCGACGAGACCATGCGCATGATGGCCGCCAAACTGCGCGCCTCGATGGCCGGACATCTCGGCGAGCCCGCCTGGAAGATGCTGGTCAAGCGCTTGCGTACGGAGTCCGCCGAGTTCCGCGAGATCTGGGAGCGGTACGAGGTGTTCGGCGGCACCCGCAGCAAGACGAAGCAGTTCGTGAACCCGTACGTCGGGCTCCTCACCCTCGACCACACCGATCTGTGGCTCGCCCCCGACATGGGCGCCCGGATGGTGACGTACGCCCCCACGGACGAGGCGAGCCGAGTGGGGCTGGAGAGGTTGCACGAGGTGGCGCGCGCAGCGGAGAACGAGGAGCCCCGGGGAGTGCCGGCCCGCGGGGCCCGCTAGGAGGGGCCGTAGCGCGGCGCCGCGGGGGCGGTCCGTGCGGGCCGCCCCGCCACCACCACCGCCCCGCCACCACCACCGGCCCGCACCACCCCTGCTACGCGGCCGGCGCGTCCTGGGACCGGGCGGCGCCCACCGGCTGAGGTGTCTCCGCCTCCGCGGGCGCCAGCTCGCGGGCCGTGCGCTCCGCGGTGCCGCGGGCCCAGCGTCCGCTCGTCAGGGCGCCGAGCACGAGGACGGCGAGGCCGCAGCCGGTGAGGATCCACCAGCCGGGACGGGCGGCCGAGACGAACGTCTCCCGGTACGCCGAGGCGTGGATGCCGGAGGCGAGGACCGCGCCGATCACCGCGACGCCCAGGGTGCCGCCGATCTGGCGGCTGGTCGAGGCGACGGCCGCGGCGACCCCGGCCTGCGCGCGGGGCATCCCGGAGACGGCGGTGTTGGTGATGGGCGCGTTGACGAAGCCGAAGCCCAGGCCGAACAGGACGTAGCCGATCACGAGCGTGACGTTCGACGTCTCCGCCTCGAACGCGGCGAACAGCAGCCCGCTCGCGGTGGTCGCGACCCCCGCGATCAGCAGGGACAGACGCGGCCCCCGGCTGCCGACCAGCCGTCCGGACAGCGGGGCGCACACGAAGCACATCGCCGCCATGGGCAGCATCCACAGGCCCGCGTGCAGCGCGTCCAGGCCGCGGACGTTCTGCAGATAGAGCGTGGACAGGAACAGGAAGCCGCTGAGCGCCGCGAACGCGCTGACGGCGATGACGGTGGCCCCGCTGAACGGTGCCGACCGGAAGAAACGGAGGTCGATGAGGGGTTCGGCGCGCCGGGGCTCGTACCACAGCAGACCGAGCAGGGCGGCGACGGCGATCGCCCCGTAGACGGTGGTCCGGGCGACGGTGGAGTCGGGTGCCTCGATGATCGCGTACGTGAGCGAGCCGAGCAGCGCGATGACGAGGAACTGGCCGACCGGGTCGGGGCGGCGGGCCTTGGGTGCGCGGGACTCCGGGACGTAGCGCCAGGTGAGCAGGAAGGCGGCGAGGCCCACCGGGAGGTTGATCCAGAAGATCGAGCGCCAGCCGACCGAGTCCACCAGGAGGCCGCCGACCAGCGGGCCCGCGGCCATCGATATGCCGACGACACCGCCCCAGGCCCCGATCGCGCGGGCGCGTTCACGCGGGTCGGTGAACGTGTTCGTGATGATCGACATCGCCACCGGGTTCAGCATCGAACCGCCCACCGCCTGCACCATGCGGAAGGCGACCAGGGATTCGAGGTTCGGGGCGAGGGAGCACAGCACCGAGCCGACGGTGAAGATCACCAGGCCCGCCTTGAAGATCCGGCGGCGGCCGATGCGGTCGGCGGTCGAACCCGCGAGCATCAGCAGCGACGCGAGGACCAGCGTGTACGCGTCGATCGTCCACTGGAGGCCGGCGACGCTCGCGTGCAGTTCCTTCTGCATCGAGGGCAGGGCGACGTTCAGGACCGTGTTGTCCAGGCTCACGATCAGCAGGCTCATGCAGCAGATCGCGAGCACCAGGAGACGGTGGCGTGGGGTGAGCTCGGGCATTCCACCAGCCTACGCCCGCTTCGATAGTGCGTCTAACTAATGACCCCTACAGGGTTCGGTGCCGACGGTCACGGCCCGCCGCCTCGCCCCCCGGGCGCCCCTTCACGGACTCTCCCGTCGCACCCGCTCCCGGGGCCCCGCGCACCCGCTCCCCGGCCCCCTCGCCCCCGCCCGCCGGGCCGGTCGCCGGCCCCTGTCACGGCACCCGCTCCGGTACGCGACAATGGGGGAATGTCCACGACCGTCCTCGCCCCCGCCACCCCGCTGTCGATCGGCCCCCACACCGTTCAGCCGCCCGTCGTCCTGGCACCCATGGCCGGGATCACGAACGCGCCCTTCCGCACCCTGTGCAGGGAGTTCAGCGGCGGCAAGGGTCTGTTCGTCAGCGAGATGATCACCACGCGGGCGCTGGTCGAGCGCAACGAGAAGACCATGCAGCTGATCCGCTTCGACGCGACCGAGCAGCCCCGCTCGATCCAGCTGTACGGCGTGGACCCGGCGACCGTCGGCAAGGCCGTCCGCATGATCGCGGACGAGGGCCTCGCCGACCACATCGACCTGAACTTCGGCTGCCCGGTGCCCAAGGTGACGCGCAAGGGCGGCGGCTCCGCCCTCCCGTACAAGCGCAACCTGCTGCGGGCGATCCTGCGGGAGGCCGTGAGCGGCGCCGGGGACCTGCCCGTCACCATGAAGATGCGCAAGGGCATCGACGACGACCACATCACCTTCCTGGACGCCGGCCGGATCGCCGTCGAGGAGGGCGTCACGGCCATCGCGCTGCACGGCCGCACCGCCGCCCAGCACTACGGCGGCACGGCGGACTGGGACGCCATCGCGCGCCTCAAGGAGCACGTCCCGGAGATCCCCGTCCTCGGCAACGGCGACATCTGGTCGGCCGAGGACGCGCTGCGGATGGTCCGCGAGACGGGCTGCGACGGCGTCGTGGTCGGGCGCGGCTGTCTCGGCCGGCCGTGGCTGTTCGGCGACCTGGTGGCGGCCTTCGAGGGACGCGAGGAGTACGCCCGCCCGGCACTCCGCGAGGTCGCGGCCGTCATGGTCCGGCACGCCACCCTGCTCGGCGAGTGGATCGGCGACGAGGCCCGCGGCGTCATCGACTTCCGCAAGCACGTGGCCTGGTACCTCAAGGGCTTCGCGGTCGGCTCCGAGATGCGCAAGCGCCTCGCCGTCACGTCGTCCCTGGCCGAACTCTCCGACGGACTCGCCGAGCTGGACCTCGACCAGCCGTGGCCGGCCGGCGCCGACGGCCCCCGGGGCCGCACCTCCGGCAACAACCGGGTTGTCCTCCCGGACGGCTGGCTGAAGGACCCCTACGACTGCGCCGGCATTGGCGAGGACGCCGAACTGGACACGTCCGGAGGCTGACCGGACCTGCCTCCCCCGCCGCCGGCGCCCTCGACAGGGGAACGCCGCTCCCCGACACTGATCGACGTGACGGACAGCACGGTGTGGGTCGCGGTCCTTACCGGCGCGACGGCGGTGCTCGCGAGCTGGGTGACCACCCGGGGCAACGTCCGCGCGGCCCGGGTCCAGGCCGACGCCTCGGCCCGCAACCAGCACCGTGACCGGGTCCGTGACACCCGCCGGGCCGCCTTCCTCGATCTGATGGAACAGGCCCATCTCACCGGCGAGTTGTACTGGCGGGTCGGCGACGCCTACGTCCAGCTCGACGACCCCGAGGCGCGGCTGGCCCGGGTGCAGGAACTCCGCGTCGAACTCCGCGGAGCCTTCGACCCGCTCATGCGCTGCGTCAGGGTGGTCCTCCTGGAGGGCCCCGCCCCGGCCGCCGAGGCGGCCGGGGACGTCCAGCGGGCGGCGGCCGAGGCCAACCGCGCGCTGTGGCGCGTGACCTGCGGAGACCCGGGCGCCCACGAGCGCTTCGACGCGGCCCACGAAGCCTTCCGCCGCCGGCTGGAACGGTTCGTCGTGGTGGCCCGGGACGCCATGGGCTCCTCCTGAGAACCTCAGGCTCCACCGACCGCCGTCAGCAGCGCCAGGGGAGCCGCCGCCGACCGCGACTCCCGTACGCACGCGTGCGGGTAGGGCACCGGCTCCGCGTGTGTGGCCCGGCCGTAGCCCGCGAGGACCTCGGGGAGCCGGTGACCCGCGGCCGTGGCCGCGTCGACCAGGGCGTGGGCGACCTGGCGGGCCTCGTCGTGCAGGCCGTAGCGGGCCAGCCCCAGCGTGATCAGCGCGTTGTCGTGCGGCCAGACCGAACCGCGGTGGTACGACAGCGGGTGGTACGCGGGCTGGTCCGCGGCCAGGGTGCGTACGCCCCAGCCCGAGAAGAAGTCCGGCTCCAGCAGACGCCGTCCGACCAGCTCGCCGTACTCCTTGTCCAGGAGACCGGACCACAGCAGATGGCCCGCGTCCGAGGCGAGCGCGTCGACCTGACGGCCGTCACCGTCCAACGCCAGCGCGGGAAAGGCCTGTTCGCTCATCCAGAAGTCCCGCTGGAAGCGGTCACGGAGATCACCCGCGGCCTGCTCCAGAAGCGCCGCGTAGACCTCGTCGCCCCAGACCGTACGGGAGAGATGGGCGGTGCGGCGCAGCGCGTCGTACGCGTATCCCTGCGCGCCCGCCGCCAGCACCGGACCGCTGGGCCGGCTGCCGTCCGCCGAGCAGATCGCCCCCGGGGAGTCCTTCCAGTTCTGGTTGGCGAGACCGCCGCCGTCCGCGCGGTAGACGAGATAACCGCACGAGGTCAGGCCGCCGTGGTCCAGCATCCAGCCGATCGCCGCGCGTGCGTGCGGCTCCAGCCGCCGGGCCAGGGCCACGTCACCGGTCTGCTCGGTGTACGCGCCGAGCAGCACCAGGAACAGCGGCGTGGCGTCCACCGACCCGTAGTACCGCCCGTACGGCACCTGCCCGAAGTGCGCCAGCTCGCCGTGCCGCACCTCGTGCACGATCTTGCCGGGCTGGGCCACCGCGCCCGCCCCCACCTCGACCGCCTGGGTCGCGGCGAGCGCGGGCAGCGTCGCGGCGGCGAGCCCGGGACGGTAGGGAAGGGCGAACAGCGAGGTCAGCAGGGCGTCCCGGCCCAACAGCGTGAGGAACCAGGGGACTCCCGCGGCCGGCACCCGCAGCTCCTCGCCGTCCGGCCCGGTCGCCGGTACCTGCAGCACCGCGAGGTCCGACAGCCCGCGCGCGCAGGCCGCGGCCAGCTCCGGCCAGCCGGTCGGGAAGGGCACGCCCTCCGCGAACTCGCCCTCCAGCGCCAGCAGCCGTTCGTTCGCCGCGGCGGGGGAGCGGGGGACCTCCGGCTCCTTCAGCGCGCCGTGCGGACGCGCCGCGACACGCAGCGACAGCTCCGCAGAGGCGTGCGGGGGGAGCTCCAGGGTCCAGACGAGACGCCGGGCGCCGGTGCCCGTCTCCTCGACCCCGTCCGGCGGCGGCTCGGCGGTGACCGTCGTACGGGACCGCCACTCCCCGCGCCGGTAGCTGAACTCCACCCCGTCGTCCAGGATCCGGCGCCCTCGTACGGCGCCGGTCTTGGCGTACGTGCGGTGGTCGGAGCGCAACTCGAACTGGTCGGTGAAGTCGGCGTCCACGGTGAGCGCGATACGTACGGTCGTGGGCGTCGGACGGTTGCTGGTGACGGTCAGCGACTCCACGAACGCACCGTCGGCGACGGCCTGTTCACGGAAGAGCGTGTACGCGGGCGGTTCGTTGCGGCCACCCCGCGGGACGAGCACGCAGCGTGCCGTGTCGCCGTCCGAGACCGGCGTCAGCGCCTCGGGCACCGCGCCGTCGACGGTCAGCTGCCAGCGGCTGAGATGACGGGCGTCCCGTACGAACAGCCCGTCCGGGGAGCTGCCGCCCCGCACCCCGCTGATGTCCCCGCCGTCCCCCACGGCGGCGAACGTCCCACCGTGCACGAGCAGATGATGCCGGTCCGTCATCCCCGGTCCCCTCCCTTGGTTCCCTTGATTCCCTCGCCACCCTCGGCGCCCGTCCCGAACGAACCGCGCGGCGCGGTGCCGTCCGGCGGTGCGCCGTCCGGCGGTGTGCCGTGCGGGGCCGTGCCGTTCGGCGGTGCGCCGTCCGGCGGTGTGCCGTGCGGGGCCGCGCGCTGTCCCGTGCCGACCGTGTCGCGCCCCGGCCGGGACACGACCCGGTCCGCCCCTGAGGGCTCGTGCAGCAGGTCCAGCGTGAGTGCGGCCGTCCAGCTGAAGCCGAGTGCTCCGCAGGCCTCGCCGGTGTACGGATCCACGTACTCCGCGAACCCGGACGCGTCCGCCGTCTCCAGCAGCGCCGCGCGCAGCTCCTCCGCGCGCCCGTGCTCGCCGTGCAGCCGCAGCCCGCGCTCCAGCAGCCAGTTGGTGTTGAACCAGGCCGGGCCGCGCCAGTAGCGGCGCGGGTCGAAGGCGCGCCCGGTCAGGTCGTAGCTCGGCACCAGCCGGGCCACCCCGCCGAGCCCGAAGTGCGGGCCGGCCGCCGTCCGGACGAGGGTGGCGGCGATGCCGCGGGGCAGCGCGGGGAGGATGAGCGGGAGCAGCCCGGCGATACCGCGCTCGGGGATCAGCGCACCACTCGGAGAGCGCTGCTCTCCTTCGCGAGCGGTGTTCCGCGAGCGGTGCTCTCCTGTGTGAGCACTGCTTCGTGAGCGCTGCTCTCCGGCGTGAGCACCGTTTTGTGAGCGCTGCTCTCCGTTGTGAGCGCCGATCCGCGAGCGGTGCTCACTGTCCAGAGCGCTGTCTCGCGAGCCCGGCTCGCCCACGTGAGCCGTGTCCCGTGACTGGTGCTCTCCTTCGAGAGCACCGATCCGCGAGCGGTGCTCCGCTCCGAGAGCATCGCTCCGCGACGGCTGCTCCGCTCCGAGAGCACCGCTCGCCGTGAGGTGCTCCGCGGTCTGCTCACCGCTCCGAGAGCGCTGCTCCGTCCAGTGAGCACCGCTCCGCGCCCCCGGTTCCGGGGCGCGGTCGTCACTCGGGAAGCACCGCTCCGGGGCGCGGTCATCCCTCCGAGAGCACCGCTCCGCTCGATGAGCGCCGCTCTCGCGCTCGGCGTACACGTCCCGGCAGAAGAACATCCCCTCGGCCGGGTCCCACAGCCGCTCCACCAGGGCCGCCGTCAGGCGCTCCGCGCGTGCGTGCCGTGCGGTCCCCGCCGCGCCGAGTTCCCGGGCGATGGCCGCGAGGGCGTGCTCGGAGGCGATCAGCAGCGCGTTGAACGCGGGGTCCTCGACGGCGAAACGCCCCGTCCCGTCGGCGTATCCGCCGTCCCGGTAGTCCCGCGCGAGCCGTACGTACCGCCCGTAGTCGAGATCCGTCGGGCGGTCCTCGGCGGATCCGTGGTCGAGGTCGGCACGCCGGAAGGTACGGGCCGGGTCCGGGGCGATCCGGCCGAGCGGGGCGTCCCAGCAGGGGCTGTTGTCCATCCCCTGCTCCCACGGGTGGACCACGGAGGCGAGCCCGCCACCGCCCAGGTCCCGGCGGTGCAGCAGATAGCGGTGCCAGGCCGCCAGGCGCGGGTACGCCCGGGGGAGGAAGTCCCGCGCCCGGGACAGGCCCGGGTCGGCCTGGTGCACCAGCCAGGCGGCGAGCGCGTGCACCGGTGGCTGCACGATGCCCGACGTCTGCACGGTGCGCGGGGCGCCCGCGGCGCGCCCCGCGGTCGAGGAGCGCCAGAAGTCGGGGCTCGGGAAGTACGCGTCGAGCGGCACGGAGGGGCTGAACACGATGTGCGGAATCCGGCCGTCGCCCCACTGGACGCCGAGCAGCGTCTCCAGTTCCGTCTGCGCCCGCAGGGGCGACACATGACGCAGCCCGATCGCGATGAAGGCCGAGTCCCAGGACCACTGATGGGGATACAGGCCGCGGGAGGGGACGGTGGACGTTCCCGTCCAGTTGCCGTCGAGCACCTGGGCGGCCCTGACGTGCAGCGGGCCGGCGGACCGGGCGGGATCGTATACGTCGGCGGCGGCGTGGGCGGTCTCGCCCGGACCGGGCGGCGCGGGGGAGCCGGAGGTGCGCACGGGAGTGGTGATGCCCGTGCGGCGGATGGCGAGTCGGGATGTGCTGTCCACTCAGGTCTCCCCGAAGACGTCCGGTCGGCCGGTTCGGTACCGGGTACCGTAGGGTTACGTCTATTTAACACGCAAAACTCAATATGTAATGCAGAGTTGGGGAACGCAAGGGGTCGGGCACGACCGGTGGCGAAGAGTTCGGGTCCGGGCTGGACGCGGCCCGCACGGCCGGCATGACAGACCCGACCGACGACACGACCGGCGCGACCAGCAGACTGGCGGGACCGGCACGGTCGGCCGGACCGGTAGGACGGACACGGCGGGACCGGTACGACGGACACGGCCGGCGGGACCGGTACGACGGACACGGCCGGCGAGGCCGGTACGACGGGAAGGGCGGCGAAGGCGATGAGGGCCGGGAACCAGGCAAGCGCCGGAGATCTGCTCGAACTGGTGCGCAGCGGCCGGGCCACCACGCGAGGCGCGCTGCAACAGGCCACCGGTCTGTCGCGGGCGACGGTCGGTCAGCGCCTCGACCGGCTCTTCCGGGCAGGCTGGCTGCGGGAGGGCGCGGGCGGTCCGGTGGACTCACCGCAGGGCGGACGCCCCTCCATCACCCTGGAGTTCGACGACGCGCACGCCGTCGTCCTCGCCGCCGACCTCGACACCCGGCACGGCCGGGCCGCCGTGGTCTCGCTGACCGGCGAGATCCTGGCCGAGCACCACGGCACCCTGCGGATCGAGGACGGCCCGGACGCCGTCCTCGGTGAACTGGGCGGCTGGTTCGCCGGACTGCTGGAGAAGGCCGGGCGGCACGCCGGTTCGGTGTGCGGGATCGGGCTGGCGGTGCCGGGTCCGGTCGACAGCGAGACCGGCCGGGTCGTCCAGCCGCCGATCATGCCGGGCTGGGACGGTTACGACATCCGGGGGCGGTTGCGGCGCGCCTTCGCCGAGCAGTCGGGCGGTGGCGCCGGGGTACCCGTGCTCGTCGACAACGACGCCAACCTGATGGCGTACGGCGAACAGCGCGCCGGGTATCCGGACTGCTCGGCGTTCGCCCTGGTCAAGGTCTCCACCGGGATCGGCGCGGGCATGGTCGTCGGCGGCTCCATCTACCGGGGCGTGGACGGCGGCGCCGGCGACATAGGGCACATCCGGGTCGGCGCCGACGCTCTGTGCCGGTGCGGGTCGTACGGATGCCTGGCCGCGGTCGCGAGCGGTGGCGCGGTGGCCCGGCGGCTCGCGGAGTCGGGGGTCCCGGCCGCCTCCGGTTCGGACGTGCGCGACCTGCTGACGGCGGGGCACCCGGAGGCGACGGCGCTGGCCCGGGAGGCGGGGCGGCAGGTGGGAGACGTCCTCGCGACCGTCGTGACCCTGCTCAACCCGGGGGTACTGATGATCGCCGGGGACCTGGCCGGCACCCCGTTCCTCACCGGGGTACGGGAGTTGCTGTACCAGCGGGCGCTGCCGCGCTCCACCGCCCATCTGGACGTGGTGACGTCGCGGCTCGGTGAGCGGGCCGGACTGGTCGGCGCCGGGGCGCTGGTCGTCGAGTACCTGTACGCCCCCGAGCGGGCCGAGGAGCGACTGGCGGCGCTGGGCGTTTGAGCCCCGGAGCCCGCCGCCCGGAACCCGTCGCCGGCGGTGGCCCCCGGGGTACTCGCCTCCGGCGTCCCGGTGCCGTGCGGCCGAGGGTGTGTGACGACCGCGTGTCGCGTCCGCGACGTGGTCCGCATGATGGAATTCCGGCCGTCCTTCCGGCGTGATTCTCGCCACCTCTGATCGGGGTATCGCTCAGATGAGCGGATCTTCGGCGGCTGCACTTCCCTAAGGGGTGGCACTGAGTGCCACCCCTTGATCGTTCATCGATCGAACTCAGGCGTATAGTGGAGCGCTCACATGAGCGATTTTGTCGGAGTGTGAGCGTCCGCTCGTTCAAGAGGTGAAAACATCGCGCCCCGAGCGCTTGCCAAGCCTTGACTTTCGATCGCGTGGCGGACGGGTGGTTACAGGCGCATGACGTGCAAGTGGACGTACCCAGGTGCCTTCGATCTGGGTATGTTCCTCGCCGTCAGGGCAGCCACCGCGACGTCGAGGAGTCGAGACTCGTGTCGGAAAACAAAGATCCCCACGTAGCCGGGAGCGGCGACAGCGGCGTCGGGGACGTGAAGTTCGTCTACGACTTCACCGAGGGCAACAAGGACCTCAAGGACCTCCTGGGCGGCAAGGGCGCGAACCTCGCCGAGATGACCAACCTGGGCCTTCCCGTCCCTCCGGGCTTCACGATCACCACCGAGGCGTGCAAGACGTACCTCGACAGCGGCGAGGAGCCCGCGGCACTGCGTGACGAGGTCAGCGCGCACCTCAAGGCGCTCGAGGCCGGCATGGGCAAGACGCTCGGCCAGGCCGACAACCCCCTCCTCGTATCGGTCCGTTCCGGTGCGAAGTTCTCGATGCCCGGCATGATGGACACGGTCCTGAACATCGGGCTCTCCGACAAGTCGGTCCAGGGGCTCGCCCAGCAGTCCGGTGACGACCGCTTCGCCTGGGACTCCTACCGCCGACTCATCCAGATGTTCGGCAAGACGGTCCTCGGCGTCGACGGCGAACTCTTCGAGGACGCGCTGGAGGCGGCGAAGACGGCCAAGAAGGTCGCCGTCGACACGGAGCTGGAGGCCGCGGACCTCAAGAAGCTGGTCACGAAGTTCAAGAGGATCGTCAAGACCGAGGCCGGCCGGGACTTCCCGCAGGACCCGCGCGAGCAGATGGACCTCGCCATCCACGCGGTCTTCGACTCCTGGAACACCGACCGCGCCAAGCTCTACCGCCGCCAGGAACGCATCCCGCACGACCTCGGCACGGCCGTCAACGTCTGTTCGATGGTCTTCGGCAACCTGGGCCCCGACTCCGGCACCGGGGTCGCCTTCACCCGCGACCCGGCCTCCGGGCACCAGGGCGTGTACGGCGACTACCTGCAGAACGCCCAGGGCGAGGACGTCGTCGCCGGCATCCGCAACACGGTCGCGCTCGCCGAGCTGGAGTCGATCGACAAGAAGTCGTACGACCAGCTGATGCAGATCATGGAGACCCTGGAGAACCACTACAAGGATCTCTGCGACATCGAGTTCACCATCGAGCGCGGCCAGCTGTGGATGCTGCAGACCCGCGTCGGCAAGCGCACCGCGGGCGCGGCCTTCCGCATCGCGACGCAGCTGGTGGACCAGGGCCTGATCGACGAGGCGGAGGCGCTCCAGCGGGTGACCGGCGCCCAGCTCGCCCAGCTGATGTTCCCGCGCTTCGACGACCAGGCGAAGGTCGAGCAGATCGGCCGCGGCATCGCCGCGTCGCCGGGCGCCGCCGTCGGCAAGGCGGTCTTCGACTCGTACACGGCGATCAAGTGGTCGCGTTCCGGCGAGAAGGTCATCCTGATCCGCCGCGAGACCAACCCCGACGACCTGGACGGCATGATCGCCGCCGAGGGCATCCTCACCTCCCGCGGCGGCAAGACCTCCCACGCGGCGGTCGTCGCGCGCGGCATGGGCAAGACGTGCGTGTGCGGCGCGGAGGAGCTGGAGGTCGACACCAAGCGGCGCCGGATGACGGCACCGGGCGGTGTGGTGATCGAGGAGGGCGACGTCGTCTCGATCGACGGCTCCACCGGCAAGGTCTACCTCGGCGAGGTCCCGGTCGTGCCCTCCCCGGTCGTCGAGTACTTCGAGGGCCGCATGCACGCCGGCGCGGACGACGCCGACGAACTGGTCGCCGCCGTGCACCGGATCATGGCGTACGCGGACCGGGTCCGAAGGCTGCGGGTGCGGGCCAACGCCGACAACGCGGAGGACGCCCTGCGCGCCCGCCGCTTCGGAGCGCAGGGCATCGGCCTGTGCCGTACCGAGCACATGTTCCTCGGCGACCGGCGCGAGCTGGTGGAGCGCCTGATCCTCGCCGACACGGACGAGGAGCGCGAGGACTCCCTCAAGGAGCTTCTCCCCCTGCAGAAGCGGGACTTCATCGAGCTCTTCGAGGCGATGGACGGTCTCCCGGTGACGATCCGTCTCCTCGACCCGCCGCTCCACGAGTTCCTGCCCGACGTGACCGAACTGTCGGTACGGGTGGCGCTCGCGGAGTCGCGCGGCGACGCCAACGAGAACGACCTGCGCCTGCTCCAGGCGGTGCACCGGCTGCACGAGCAGAACCCGATGCTGGGTCTGCGCGGGGTACGCCTCGGCCTGGTCATCCCCGGCCTGTTCACCATGCAGGTGCGGGCCATCGCGGAGGCGGCGGCCGAGCGCAGGAGCGCCAAGGGCGACCCGCGCGCCGAGGTCATGATCCCGCTGGTCGGCACGGTCCAGGAACTGGAGATCGTCCGCGAGGAGGCCGACCGGGTCATCGCGGAGGTGCAGGAGACGACGGGCACCGAGCTGAAGCTCGCCATCGGCACGATGATCGAGCTCCCGCGGGCGGCGCTCACGGCGGGCCAGATCGCCGAGGCCGCCGAGTTCTTCTCCTTCGGCACGAACGATCTCACGCAGACCGTCTGGGGCTTCTCGCGTGACGACGTGGAGGCGAGCTTCTTCACGGCGTACCTGGAGAAGGGCATCTTCGGGGTCTCTCCCTTCGAGACGATCGACCGGGACGGGGTGGGCTCCCTGGTCCGCGCCGCCGCGAAGGCGGGCCGCGCGACGCGTCCCGACCTGAAGCTCGGCGTCTGCGGCGAGCACGGGGGCGATCCCGAGTCGGTGCACTTCTTCCACGAGGTCGGCCTCGACTACGTCTCCTGCTCGCCGTTCCGGATCCCGGTGGCACGCCTGGAGGCGGGCCGCGCGGCGTCGACGTCGAAGGGCAGCGACCACCGGTAGCCTCCGGCGGCCGGACGGACTCCGGGCCCGTCGACCACCGTTCGACCCTCACCGGCGGTGGACGGATCCGGCGTACGAAAGAAGCGGGGCGGCACCTTGTGCGGGGTGCCGCCCCGCCGTGCGTGGGCCTCCGGCCGGTCCACCAGGCGCAAGTCGCCGCGTCCCGGGGCCGGTTGGAACCCCACCCCGAACTCCGCCCGCGCCTCCCGTGCTCCCGGATCACCTGAAGGGATGGCGATCCGACAGACCAAAGGATTCAGAGAGCCCTCCTCACCGCAGGCATGACCCTCGGCCTCGTCATCGGTGTCGCCGCCTACCTCGTGGCCGCCGCCGACCGGGCCGTGGAGCGGCGGGCGCAGGTCACCGCGCTGACCCTGCTCGGCGCGCGGACGCGGACGCTGCGGGCCGCGCAGGTGGCGCAGGTCGTGTCGCCGTTGGTGGTGGGGCTGGTGCCGGCGCTGGTGGTGGGGAGGATGGCGGAGTCGAGCTACCTGGTCATCGGCGGCGGGCCGGTCCTCTGGGACCGCGCCGGGCTGCCGGTCCTGCTCGCCGGCGCGGCCGGTGTCGTGGCCGTCGCCGCCGTCGGCGCGCTGCCGCTGGTCGGACGCCGGATCGACCCCGAGCTGATCCGGCGCCACTGACGGCCCATGGCACCGGGTCGACCCCGAGCCGATCCGGCACCAATGACGTGCCCCCACGACCGGCAGCCGCCGCACCGTCGTGTCGCCACTGACCGGAAGTCGCCGCGCCGCCACTGACCGGCATCCGCCGCACCGTCCTGCCGTCGCGCCGCCGCGCAGGTGGGACCGTGCCCCGAGAAGAGGCGGCAACCGGGTCTTCGGACAGAGCCCGCGGGCGGGGGCCCTGCCCACGCTGTACGCGGCCACCGCGCCCGGCGTGCGCCCCGACTCCTTCACCGGCCCCTCGTTCGCGATGTGGCGCGGCGCGCCCGCGGAGTCCTGGCGGGCGCGCCGGACCCGTGACGACGCGGCGGCCGAGCGTCTCCGGGAGGAGTCCGAGCGCCTCACCGGGGTGGCGTACGGCGCGTTGAAGGCCTGACCGCCCGGCCGTGCCCGGGGCGGCCGGCCGGGCGACGGACCACGCTCACCGTTCCGGCGCCGTCCGCACCTCGTACGTCGTGACCGTCACCGTCCCGTCGTCCAGACAGCGGCCCGACGCCAGGTCGAACCGCTGCTTGAGAAGCGGCGAGGCGACGAAGGGCCGGCCCTGGTGGGAGCCGGTCAGGCCGCGGGAGAGGACCGCCGCGCCGCTGAACGGGTCGCGGTTGTCGATGGCGTACGTCCGGCCCGCCCGGTCGCGGAAGACGGCGGCCTGACGTCCGTCCGGCAGCAAGGCGGCCACCCCCCGCCCGGGGGTCAGGGCCGACAGGTCGCAGATGGTCAACCAGTCTGCCCCCAGGCGTAGTTGAACCTTCGTGGACTGGGCGGCGGGGGGTCGGGTCATCGCTGAGCGCTTCCTTCCAACGGGCGCCGGCCGATGGCCAGCAGCGGCAGGTCGGGTTTGATCTGGTCCCGCTCGGGGACGAAGCCGACCACCGGGTCGGGGGTGCCGGGGGCGTTCACGAACGACACGAACCGGGCCAGCCGCGCGGGATCGTCGAGGGTCCGCGCCCACTCGTCGCGATAGCCGCGGACATGCGCGGCCATCAGGGAGTCCAGCTCCTCGCAGATGCCGAGGGAGTCATGGACGACGACGTCGCGGACGTGGTCGAGGCCGCCCGGGATCCGCTCCAGCCAGGCCGAGGTGCGCTCCAGCCGGTCGGCGGTGCGGATGTAGAACATCAGGAACCGGTCGATCAGACGGATCAGCCCGGCGTCGTCCAGATCCTGGGCCAGCAGGTCCGCGTGGCGCGGGGTGGCACCGCCGTTGCCCCCGATCCAGAGGTTCCAGCCGCCCGCCGTGGCGATGACACCGAAGTCCTTGGACCGGGCCTCGGCGCACTCGCGGGCGCAGCCGGAGACCGCCGACTTGAGCTTGTGGGGGGCGCGCAGGCCCCGGTAGCGCAGCTCCAGCCCGATCGCCATCCGGACCGAGTCCTGGACCCCGTAGCGGCACCAGGTCCGGCCGACACAGGACTTCACCGTCCGCAGCGCCTTTCCGTAGGCGTGCCCGGACTCGAAGCCCGCGTCCACCAGCCGGCCCCAGATCAGGGGGAGTTGCTCGACCCGGGCGCCGAACAGATCGATGCGCTGACCTCCGGTGATCTTGGTGTAGAGGCCGAAGTCCCGGGCCACCTCACCGATCACGATGAGTTTCTCGGGGGTGATCTCACCCCCGGGGACACGCGGCACGACCGAGTACGAGCCGTTCCTCTGCAGGTTGGCGAGGAAATGGTCGTTGGTGTCCTGCAGGGCCGCCTCCTCGCCGTCCAGGACGTGGCCGCTGGTGCCGATGACCGGGGCGAGGGAGGCGAGGACGGAGGCGACGGCCGGCTTGCAGACCTCGCAGCCGTCGCCGCCCCGGGCGCCGGGCCGCCCGTAGCGGTCCAGCAGCTCCTGGTACGAGGAGATCCGCAGCGCGAGGACGATCTCGTACAGCTCCTCGCGGGTCCGCGGGAAGCAGCCGCACAGGCCGTGGTCCGCCTCGACGCCCCGCGCCGCCAGTTCGTCGTCGACGAGCCGGCCGAGGACCTTGACGCAACTCCCGCAGCCGGTACCGGCCTTGGTGCATCGCTTCACCTCCGCCACGGTGGTGCGGCCGTCCTCGGTGACCGCGGCGCGGACCGCGCCCTTGGTGACGTTGTGGCAGGAGCAGACGACGGCCGAGTCGGGGAGCGCCGCGGGGCCGAGGGCGACCGGGGCGCCCGCGCCGGCCGGGAGCACCAGCAGGCCGGGAGCGATCGGCGGCACCGACCCGGTGAGGGCGCGCAGGGTGCCGTACGCGTCGGCGTCGCCGACCAGGATGCCGCCGAGCAGTTCACCGTCACGGCCGACGACGAGCTTGCGGTACGTGCCCGAACGGGCGTCGGAGTAGACGACGTCGAGACAGTCCTCGGTGGTGCCGTGCGCGTCACCGAAGGACGCGACGTCCACACCGAGCAGCTTGAGCTTGGTGGAGAGGTCGCCGCCGGTGAAACCCGCACCCGCCTCCGCGCCGGCGATCGTCGCGGCGGCCGTCTCGGCCATCTCGTACCCCGGCGCGACCAGCGCGTACACCCGGCCGTCGGGGGCGAGGGCGCACTCCCCGATCGCGAACACCCGGGGGTCGGAGGTGCGGCACCGCTCGTCGACGGCGACGCCGCCGCGCTCGCCGACCCTGAGGCCGCTGTCGCGGGCGAGCCCGTCGCGCGGACGCACGCCCGCCGAGAACACCACCAGGTCCGTGGCGAGCCGGGAGCCGTCGGAGAGGGTCATGCCCGACACCGTGCCGTCGGCACCGGTGACGATCCCGCTCGTGCCGGTGCCGGTGCGCACGCCCAGGCCGAGGTCCCCGACGGTACGCAGCAGCGCCGCGCCGCCGCCCTCGTCGACCTGCGCCGGCATCAGACGCGGCGCGAACTCCACGACGTGCGTGGCCAGTCCGAGGCCCTGGAGCGCGCCCGCCGCCTCCAGGCCCAGCAGCCCGCCGCCGACCACCACGCCGGTCGTGGCCCGCGCCTTCGCGTACGCCTCGATGGCGAGCAGGTCCTCGACGGTCCGGTAGACGAAGCAGCCCTCGGCGTCCCTGCCGGGCACGGGCGGCACGAAGGGGGACGAGCCGGTCGCGAGGACCAGGGTGTCGTAGGCGACGGTGCGGCCGGAGCGCGCCGTCACCGTCCGCGCCGCCCGGTCGATCGCCCGGACCGGGTCACCGAGGTGGAGTTCGATGCCGTGCGCGGCGAGGAACCCGGCGTCGGCCAGCGTGAGGTCGTCCGGGGTGAGGCCCGAGAAGTACGAGGTGAGCCGGACCCGGTCGTAGGCCGGACGGGGTTCCTCGCCCAGGACGACCACCCGGTGCGTGGCGGTCAGTCCGCGCTCGGCCAGGGCCTCCAGGAACCGCTGGCCGACCATGCCGTGACCGACGAGCACGATCGTCGGGGTGTCCGTGGACATCGGGAACCTCCGTCGTTGGGGAGCGGTGGAGCGGCCCGCGGGCCGGGACCCCGGCGGGCGGCACACGGTGGCGGGGGTGGTGCTCCGGGGCGTCCGCGGAGCCGGCACCGGTCACCGCCGGCCGCGCGTGTGAGGTCATGCCCGCAGCGTGCGGTGCCGGTGTTACCCGCCCGGATCACCGCTGTTTCCCGGGCGGAACGCTGCCCTCAGCGGGGGCGGCGGCGGGATGTGAGGCGCCCCTTGCCGCCCGGCACGGCTTCCGCCGGTCCGTCGGTGTCCTCGCCCCGCGACCCGGACCCCGGCGGACGCCCCCTCCCGCGGAGGGGGCGAACGACCCGTCGCATAGGGTCGCGATCATGCCCGACATATCGCTGACCATGGTCGTTGTGCTGTGCCTGGCCTCCCTCGCGGCCGGATGGATCGACGCCGTGGTGGGCGGCGGCGGACTGCTCCTGCTGCCCGCGCTGCTCCTCGGGCTCCCGGCCGGCACCCCGGCGGCCTTCGCGCTCGGTACCAACAAGGCGGTCGCCATCGTCGGGACGAGCGGCGCGGCGGTGACGTACGCGCGCAAGGCGCCCGTCGACGTGCGGCTGGCCGTACGGATCGGTCTCGCGGCGCTCGCCGGCTCCACGGCCGGTGCCTTCGTGGCCGCCGGAATGAGCACGGACGTCCTGAAGCCGGTCGTCATGGTGGTGCTGGTCGGCGTCGGGACGTTCGTCATCCTGCGCCCCGCGTTCGGTACCGCGCCCGCGGCCGGGCCGGTCCCGCCGCGCCGGGTGCTCGCCGCCATCGGGCTGGCGGGCCTCGGCATCGGCTTCTACGACGGACTCGTCGGCCCCGGCACGGGCACCTTCCTCGTTCTCGCCCTCACCGCGCTGCTCCACCTCGACCTGGTGACCGCCTCCGCCACCGCCAAGATCGTCAACTGCTGCACCAACGCGGGCGCCCTCGCGACCTTCGCCTGGAAGGGCACGGTCTACTGGCAGCTGGCCGCGCTGATGGCGGTCTTCAACCTCGTCGGCGGCACCGTCGGCGCGCACACCGCGCTGAAGCGGGGCAGCGGGTTCGTCCGGGTGGTCCTGCTGACGGTGGTGTTCGCCCTGGTCGCGAACCTGGCGTACCAGCAGTGGGTGGCCTGAGCCCGCGGCCGCCCGGCGCCGGCTCCGGGTGCCCCCGCGTCCCGGGCCGGCCCCCTGTCAGCCGCTCCCGGTCAGGTGGGCGAAGACGACCACGTTGCCCTGGTAGCCCGTCGCCCGCGAGTAGCCGCCGCCACAGGTGATGACCCGCAGTTCGGGACGGGACGCGGCGCCGTACACCTTGTCGTCGGGGAAGTCGCGGGAGTCGTAGACCTCGACCGCGTCGACGGTGAAGCGGGCGGTGCCGCCGTCGCGGCGCGCCACCTCGATGGCGCTGCCCTTGCGCAGCGCGCCGAGGTCGTAGAAGACGGCCGGTCCCTCGGCGTTGTCGACATGACCGGCGATGACCGCGGTGCCGCGCTCGCCGGGCGCGGTGCCGGCCTCGTACCAGCCCGCGAGGTTCTTCCGCTCGGAGGGAGGGACGTCCAGACTGCCCTGCGGTGTGAGTCCGAGGCCCATCAGCGGGGCGTTCACGCCTATCGAGGGTATGCGGATCCGCTCGGGCGGGGAGTGGGGGAGCGCGCGGACGGGCTGCCGGGCGGCCCCGCCGGTGCCCGACTGGGCCGCGGAGGGCTGGGGCGGCGGGTGGCCCTCGGTGCCGCTGCGCACCAGCCAGACGCCCGAGCAGAGGGCGACGACGGTGACGGACGCTATGACGGTGTTGCCGACGCGGCCGGGGGAACCGGCCTTGGATATCCGGTGCACGAAGGCCTCCTCTCGGGGTGGTTCGGGGGGTCCTTGTCCGGGCTCTCCCGGAGGCCCCGGGATGTCCCCGGCGGTGCCCGGCCGGGTCGGCCGGGCACGGCGGTCCAGGGTTCGCCCGGGGTGGGTCCCCGTCCCCCTCCGGGCCGCGAGGGGCGTCGGGCCACGGAGGGGGAGGGGACGGCGGTACCGGCGGACGGACAGCGGAGGGTGTCCGTCAGATCCCGTCGCCTCTCGCCCGGCGATGCAGGAGCCAGGTACCGCCCGCGGCGGCGACGGCCAGGGCCGCCACTCCCGCCGCGGTCTTGGTGGGGTCGGTGCCGAGTGCGCCGCCGACGCCCGTGTTCACATGCCCGTGCGGCTGGACCCCGTCGTGCGGGGCACCCGAGTTCGCCGCGGGCATCGCCACCGTCAGATCGCCGGTGACCCGGGTGCCGCGGGAGCACTTCGCGACGATCTCGTAGGTCCCCGGCTGCGCGCTCGGCGGTACCCGGAACCGGCCGACCGCGTCGTTCTCGCGGGCGCCGGCGGCGAGCGGGAAGGTGCCGGCGCCGACCGCGCTGGCGTCACCGGTCGCGGCGCCGTTCGTGCCGCATGCCGCGGTGCTGACGATGATGTCGCCGCCCGGGACGGCGGCGGAGGGGGACACCTCCAGGCTCACGGTGCTCCCGCCGTACGCGGGCAGGGCGGTGAGACCCGCGGTGGCGACGGCGAGCGCGGTACCGGTCAGCAGACGGGCTGTGCGTCGCATGGTTGCTGCTCCTCCGAGGGGGCGCGGCCCGCGGCTCCCCAAGTGCCGCTGCGTCGGTCGTGCCCCTGCCCTCCCGAGGTAAGTGGCTTCGGTGCGCGCCCGCTTGCCGGGGGAGAGCCGGGAATGTGCTGAACGGGTGTCGTGGGAGAGGGCCGTACGGGGGGATCGGGAAGCGTTTCGGCAGGTCAACGCCGTGCTGCGAAGACGGGGGGCGGCGGGCGCCCGAAGGGGGGAGGGCGGCGGTGAGCGGCGTGCGGCCCCACCCCGACGTGGGTCCGGCCGGATGCCCGACGCCCGGCGCGGTCCGGCGCGTCAGCCCACGGACACGGCGGACCAGGCCGCCGCCACCGCGCGGTACTCCGTGCTCCCCGCGCCGTACAGATCCTTCGCCGCGCTCAGGGTCGCCGTCCGCGCGCCCGCGTACGTGGTCGAGGACGTCATGTGGACCGTCAGGGCGCGGTACCAGATCGCGCCGAGCCGGTCCCGGCCGATGCCGGTGACCTCGGAGCCGTCACAGGTGGGGCTGTTGTAGGAGACGCCGTTCACGGTCGCCGGGCCGCTGCCCTCGGCGAGCAGGTACGCGAAGTGGTTCGCCACCCCGGACGAGTAGTGGACGTCGAGGTTCCCCACCGACGGGCTCCAGCAGTCCGCCGATTCGCCGTCCTTCGAGGGCCGGTCCATGAAGCGCAGGGCCCGCCTGCCGAACCCGGGACGCACGACCTTCTCGCCGATCAGGTAGTCACCGGGGTCGGAGGCGTTGTGCGCGTGGAACTCCACCAGCGTGCCGAAGATGTCGGAGGTCGCCTCGTTGAGGCCGCCGGACTCGCCCGAGTAGGCCAGCGCCGCCGTCTTCGAGGTCACGCCGTGGGACATCTCGTGACCGGCGACGTCGAGCGCGACCAGCGGACCGAGCGTCGTCCCGTCGCCGTCCCCGTAGGTCATGCAGAAGCAGTCGTCGTCCCAGAAGGCGTTGTCGTAGCCGCTGCCGTAGTGCACACGGTTGTACGAGCCCTTCCCGTCGCCCGCGATGCCGTTCCTTTTGTGCACGTCCTTGTAGTAGTCCCAGGTCTCGTCCGTGCCGTACTGGGCGTCGACCGCGGCCGTGGAGCGGTCGGCGGCGGACCCGCTGCCCCAGTGGTCGTCGGTGTCCGTGAAGAGGGTCGCCGGGGCCCGGCTGACGCAGATCCCGAGGACGCACAGGTCGGTCCCGTTCGCCGCGTCGCCCGTGTACGTGTTCCCCCGGGTCGGGTCCTTGAGCTGGTACGCGGAACCGGACGGTGTGGTCCGCAACGGGACCGTGCCGCTGTAGAGCGACCGGCCGTCACCGGTCGCGGTCTCGGTGCCGTCCCAGGTGTCGATCTGCCGGCCCGTGCGGGCGTCGGTCAGCACCGCGCGGGCGACCGGGTTGCCCAGGGAGTCCTGGCCGGCCGCTTCGGTCCGCCAGGCCAGCCGGGGCGCGCCGTGCAGGGCGTCGACCACCAGTTGCGGCTCGGCCCTCACCTTCTTCAGGGCCGTGCCGAGGTGCGCGGCGCGCAGTGCGGTGACGGCCAGAGCCGCGGCCTTCGGGGCGGGGAGCGCGGGTGTGACGGTGGGGACGGCGAGGTCGCGGGAAGTGGCCCGGTCCGCGCCGCGGTAGGAGCCGTCCGGGGCGAGATGGACCACGAAGTCGCCGCCGAGCACCGGCAGTCGGCGGTAGGTGCGGTCGTAGCGCACATGCCGGACGCCGTCCGCGTCGATGACGACGTCGCGCACCGAGGTGCCCTCGGCGGAGGTCAGGCCCAGCCGCCCGGCCTGACGCACGAGGGCGGCCGCCGCGTCGGCGATCGCGGTGGCGCGGCTCGGCCGGCCGGCGGCGCCGGCGGCGGGGGCGAGGGCGGTCGCCAGCAGGGCGGTGGCGGCCGCGGTCGCCCCGGCGGCGGCCAGACGGGAACCTCGGGTGGGCCGTATCCGGCTCCGGCTCATGGGTCTCCTCGGGAAGGCACGCTCAGGCGTGTGCGGGGGGAGGGGGATGGTGGCGTCAGGTTTAAAGGTCCATGACATGTCGTGTCCAGAGCGGGGAGAGGGTTTCCGCAGGTGAGGAGAGAATCGTTTCCGCGCCCTCACGAATGAGGGACGCTCATGGAGACGTCAGCCGGAACACCCCCGGTACGCCCCCGGAACGCGCACAGGAACCACGGGTGCCGACGCGTCCGTCGCGGCGACCGGCACGACCCCGGCCGACCCCGACGACCCTGAGCGACCCTGAACGCCCGGGATGATCCGGGACGAGAGAGGAGACCGGCTCGTGAGCGGCACGAACGGAGGGCGGCTGCCGTTCTTCGTCTACGGCACCCTGCGCCCCGGCGGACCCAACCACGACCTCTTCCTGCGCGGAAGGGCGGGGGCCGAAGAGCCCGCGAGCATGCGGGGGATCGTGCTCTACGACGGCCCCGGGTACCCGTACGCGGTCGAGGAACCCACCGGACTCGTCCACGGCGAGCTGGTCACGGCCCTGCCGGGGACGTACGGGGACGTGCTCGACGCCCTCGACCGGCTGGAGGAGTACGTCCCGGGCGATCCCCGCAACCTCTACGAACGGGTGGCCCGGGAGGTGACCCGCGCGGACGGCACGGCGGCGCGCGCCTGGGTCTACCTGGCCGCCCCCGCCGTCACCGCCCGACTGCGCGCCCACGGCCGGCTCGTCCCGGGCGGGGACTGGCGGAAGCACCGGCCCGCGCCCTGACGCGTTCCGCCGGTGGAAGCGGTCAGGGCGCGGGCCTTCGCGTGGGCGCCCGCCGGGGGCGGTCCCGTCCCTTGGCCTCCGCCGGATTCCGTCCGAACCGGCCCCCGGCTACTGACGGTTGAGGGAGCGGGTGACGCCCGCCGCGATCGTCGTCGCCAGGATCCAGCCGGTGGCGATCAGCAGGTACGAGAGCCACTGGTACCAGCCGCGCGGCGCGAAAGCCGCCTCCTGACCGAAGTCGACCAGGGGCAGCAGCAGGTCGAGGGTGTAGGCGAGGGGATTGAAACCGGGTGCCTCGGACGGCTTCAGGGCGTGCGGAGGGTGCAGCGCGAAGGCCAGCGCCCCCGTGCACAGCAGCAACAGCAGCCAGCCGGCGGCACGCATCGGCCGGAACCCGTACCCGACCGTCGCGTCCTGCAGGAAACCCCAGAACCGGGCGGCGCGTGACAGCGTCCCCCGGTGCCGCCGCAGCTTGGCCAGCTGCACCGTACGCGCGGCGGCGTCGTCCCCCGCGGTCCGGTAGGCGGCCGCCAACTGCTCGTAGGCGTAAGGGAGATAGCCGGACTCCTCGCGTTCCAGCAACGGCAGCCGCACCACGGCGGGCAGATGCGGGGCGAGGGCGCGGTAACTGAGGCCGTCGAGGCGCACCCGGCCGGGCCATGTCTCCGGGGGGACGTGCAGCAGGTCGAGCTGCGAGCGGCGCAGGTTGACCGTGCCCACGATCGGGGCGGCCTCGCGCAGCCACAGCTCGCCGATGACACAGCTGCTCGCCCGCAGCGCGGGTCCGCCGGGGTTCGACAGCCGGGCGTAGGCCAGATTCAGCTGGTGGGGAATCCGGGCGCCGCTCAGGTTGACCCGCCCGTGGGCGCGCAGCCGCATGGCGCGCAGATCGGTGCCGACCGACAGCGTCTCGGCGTGCAGCGCGGTGCCGCCCGGCGCGTGCAGCTCGGCGTCGTCGAGGTTCAGCTGCCCGCCGAGGGTGGCGCCGTTCAGCCGGACCTGACCGTGGGCGACGAGACCGACGGCCCACACATCGGTGCCGACCTCGGCGTGGTTGAGCTGCAGCGCCGGTTCCACGGGCGGCTCCGGCGCCCCGGGACCGGGGGGCGGGGCGTCCGGGTCCGGGGGCACCCCGAGCGTCGCCCCGTTCAGGAAGACCGCGCCCGAGATCTTCGCCCCCTGGAGCCCCACCTGCCCGGAGACACGGCAGCAGCTGAGCCGCAGCACCCCTTCCACGCGCAGGGTGCCCGCGGTGAGTCCGGGCAGCACCGAGTCGCTCAGCACCAGGTTGCGCAGCCGCGCCCCGTACAGGTTCGGGTCCTGCTCGAAGTGGCAGAACCGCAGCCGGACGGGGTGGTCGACCGTCCCGTAGGTGAGGTCGAGCCGGCCGGTGACGCGGGCGCCGCTCAGCCTCAGGCCGGCTATCTCGCCGTCCCGGGCGGCCCCGCCGATCAGCAGCGCCCGCAGCACCTCGGCGCGCACGGTCCGCTCCGGTCCCCAGGAGGCCCCGTCCGCGGGGTCTTCGTCGGCGCCCTCGCGGAAGTCGACGCCCTCGCCGAGCGGGAAGGCGTCCCGGACCCGGCACTCCGCCGGCGTCAGGTCGGCGGGGATCACCGTTCACCCCCCGCGGCCGCCAGCGCCCGCGCCACTCCGGGCTCCTTGCGGCCGAGGAAGCGCGGATCGGGCTCGAACACCACGTCCAGCAGGGCCTTGCCCGCCGCGAACACCTCGCGAGCGCCGCCGTAGTACCAGGTGACGTCGTGCCGGTCGTCGACCCCGACACCGTACGACCGCACCCCCGCCGCCCGGCACAGCTCGACCGCCCGCCGGATGTGGAACCCCTGGCTGATCAGCACCGCCCGGCGGACCCCGAAGATCTTCCGGGCCCGCACGCACGAGTCCCAGGTGTCGAACCCGGCGTAGTCCGTGACGACCCGGTCGTCCGGCACCCCGTGCCTGGCCAGATAGGCGCGCATGGCGTCCGGTTCGTCGTAGTCCTCACGGCTGTTGTCCCCGGTGACGAGCACCACCTCGATCCGCCCCGCCCGGTACAGCCGCGCCGCCGCGTCCAGCCGGTGCGCGAGGTACGGCGACGGCTCGCCGTCCCACAGCCCCGCCCCGAACACCACCGCGACCTCGGTCCTCGGCACGTCCGCGGTGGTCCGCAGCCGGCCGTCCGTCACCACGTACAGCCAGGTGGCGGGAAGCAGCGCGAGGACGCACAGCGCCATGACCACCTGCACCGCCCGGCGCTGCCCGGCGCGGGTGCGCGGGAGCCGCGGGCGCCGTCGGGAAAACGCTCTACGGATGCTCGGGCCCGGCAGGCGCAGCATGGTCGGTGTCCCCCCACGGGATGTCGGCTGGCGGCGGCGTTCGACAGATGGGGACGCAGCGTAAGCCCGTTCGGTTCGGCGCGGGGCGCGGACCCGGTCACCGGCGCCGCGCGGCCCCGGGTGCGGGAGCCTCACACGGCTGCCGCACGGCACCGTGAACCCCCGGAAAACCCCCGACACCCCGGTGCAACGGCGCGGCAACCTCCTCCCGGCACGATCGGTCCATGACGGTGTCGCAACCCCTTCACCACGAGTCCCCGGCCGGCACCGGGGGCGGGCCGCTCCCGGGCGCCGCCCTCGGCAGTACGGCGCAGCTGCTGCACGAGATCACCAGCCGGCTCGGCGGCCGGCTCGGCCTCGTCTCGCCCGACGGCACACGGCGCCCGGCACCCCCGCCGCTCGTCCTCGTCGCGCACGGCAGCCGCGACCCGCGCGCGCTCGCCACCGTGAGCACCCTCGCCGAACGCGTCCGCGAGCTGCGCCCGCACCTGTCCGTGCGGCTCGGTCACATCGAGCTCGACGAACCGCCGCTGTCCGCCACCCTCGCCGCGATCGGCGCGGACCGCGACCCCCGGGCCGTCCTCGTGCCGCTGCTGCTCAGCCGCGGCCACCACGTCAAGCGGGACGTGCCCGACGCCGTGGCCGCCGTCCCGGGCCTGCGCGCCCGCGTGGCCGCGCCGCTCGGCCCCCACCCGCTGCTCGTCGAGACGCTGTACGAGCGGCTGACCGAGGCGGGCTGGCGCACCCGGACGAGTGACGCCGCCCGCCGGGCGAGCGGCGTCGTGCTGGCCGCCGCAGGCTCCCGCGACCCCGAGGCGGCCGTCGACACCCGGCACACCGCCCGGCTGCTGGCCGAACGCCTGGGGGTGCCCGTCGTGGCCGCGTACGCCTCCGCCGCCGCGCCCACCGTCCCGGCCGCCGTGCGCGCCCTGGCCGCCCGCGGCCGCCACCGCGTCGCCGTCGCCTCCTACTTCACCGCGCCCGGCCGCTTCGCCACCGCGTCCGCCGGGGCCGCCCCCTGGATCGCCGCCGCCCCGCTGGGCGCCCACCCGGCGATGGCCCGCCTCGTCCTGCACCGCTACGACCAGGCACTCGCGGCCCCCGAACCGGCTCCCGGACGCGAGCTCGCCGCCACCTGAACCGGGGCGCGCGGTGGCCCTCGGGGCCCCGATCGTCACCGCCTGCGTCTACTGTCGGGTGCATGGAAGGCACCGCACCGACAGTGTTCGAGCACCACACCGGCCACGAGGAGTACGACGAGACCGCCGTCGAGCGCTGGGCGGCCGAGCCCGACAAGCGCCCCGGACGCACCGCCTTCCAGCGCGACCGCGCGCGCGTGCTGCACTCCTCCGCGCTGCGCCGGCTCGCGGGCAAGACGCAGGTCGTCACGCCCGGCACCCTCCCGCAGGGCGACCCCGCCCGTGCGGGCGGGACCCTCGACCGGGCGTGGGACGCCTCCCCCCGCACCCGGCTGACGCACTCCCTGGAATGCGCCCAGGTCGGCCGGGAGCTGGGCGCGGCCCTCGGCTGCGACCCCGACCTCGTGGAGGCGGCCTGCCTCTCCCACGACCTCGGTCACCCGCCCTTCGGGCACAACGGCGAGCAGGCGCTGAACGAGTTCGCGCGGGACTGCGGGGGTTTCGAGGGCAACGCGCAGTCGCTGCGGCTGCTCGCCCGCATCGAGCCCAAGCGGTTCGCGCGCTCCGGGACGACCGGCGAGCTGGTCAGCGTCGGCCTCAACCTCACCCGCGCCACGCTCGACGCAGCCACCAAGTACCCCTGGCCGCGCGGCCACCACCCCACCGCCCCCGGGTCCTCGAAGTTCGGGGTCTACGAGGACGACCGGCCGGTCTTCGACTGGGTCCGCGAGGGCGCCCCCGCGGACCGCACCTGCTTCGAGGCCCAGGTGATGGACTGGTCGGACGACGTGGCCTACTCGGTGCACGACGTCGAGGACGGGCTGCACGCGGGCCACATCGACCCCGGCCTGCTGCACGCCGAGCCCGAACGGCAGGAGATCTTCGCGGTGGCCGTCGGGCGGTACGTGCCCGCGGAGACCGACCCCGCCGAGCTCGCCGAGGCTCTCGACCGCCTCCTCGACCAGGAATGGTGGCCGCACGGATACGACGGGTCGGCCATCGCGCAGGCCCGGCTCAAGGACGCCACCAGCCAGCTCATCGGCCGCTTCTGCCTGGCCGCCGAGGGCGCCACCCGGGCCACCCACGGCCTCGGACGGCTCACCCGGTACGGTGCGGAACTGGTCGTTCCGCGCGCCGCGCGCCTGGAGTGCGCGGTCCTCAAGGCGGTCGCCGACCGTTACGTCATGCAGCGCGCCGAGCAGGAACGGCTCCGCGCCGACCAGCGGATCGTCGTCGCCGAACTGGCCGAGGCGCTCACCGCCCGCGCCCCCTACGGCATGGACCCGCAGTTCAGGGCCCTGTTCGACGAAGCGTCCGACGACCGCGCCCGCAAGCGGGTGATCGTCGACCAGATCGCCTCGCTGACGGACGCCTCGGCGCGCTCACTGCACCTCAGGCTCACCACCCGCCCCACCACGGGCGGCGGAGTGTGACCCTGCGTGGCCTGATCGGGCCACTCCCTCTTCCCGCAGCACGTCGCGTGCGGGACGCTCGCACGGGGCGACATCCTTACGAGGAGGCATCAAGTGGTCGACGCGGATCAGACATTCGTCATCGTCGGAGGAGGCCTGGCCGGCGCCAAGGCGGCCGAGACACTCCGAGCGGAGGGCTTCACCGGGCGGGTGATACTGATCTGCGACGAGCGTGACCACCCCTACGAGCGCCCGCCGCTCTCCAAGGGCTATCTCCTCGGCAAGGAGGAGCGCGACAGCGTCTTCGTGCACGAACCCGCCTGGTACGCGCAGAACGACGTGGAGCTGCACCTCGGCCAGACCGTCGACGCGATCGACCGGACCGCGAGGACGGTCCGCTTCGGCGACGACGGCACCCTCGTCCACTACGACAAGCTGCTCCTCGCCACCGGTGCCGAGCCGCGCCGTCTCGACATCCCGGGCACCGACCTGGCCGGAGTCCACCACCTGCGCCGCCTCGCCCACGCCGAACGGCTCAAGGGAGTGCTCGCCGCGCTCGGCCGGGACAACGGGCACCTCGTCATCGCGGGCGCCGGCTGGATCGGCCTGGAGGTCGCGGCGGCGGCCCGCGAGTACGGCGCCGAGGTCACCGTCGTCGAGCCGGAGGCGACCCCGCTGCACTCGGTCCTCGGCCCCGAGCTCGGCCAGATCTTCACCGAGCTGCACCGCGAGCACGGCGTCCGCTTCCACTTCGGCGCCCGCCTCACGGAGATCGTCGGCCAGGACGGCATGGTGCTCGCCGCCCGCACCGACGACGGCGAGGAGCACCCGGCCCACGACGTCCTCGCGGCCATCGGAGCGGCACCGCGCACCGGGCTCGCCGAGGCCGCGGGCCTGGAGATCGCCCCCCGGGCGCACGGCGGAGGCATCGCCGTGGACGAGCGGCTGCGCACCTCCGACCCCGACATCCACGCCGCGGGCGACGTCGCCGCCTTCCCCCACCCCCTCTTCGGCACCCGGCTGCGCGTCGAGCACTGGGCCAACGCCCTCAACGGCGGACCCGCGGCCGCCCGCGCGATGCTCGGCCGCGAGACGACGTACGACCGTGTGCCCTATTTCTTCTCCGACCAGTACGACGTCGGACTCGAGTACTCGGGCTGGGCGCCCCCCGGCACCTACGACCAGGTGGTGATCCGGGGAGACGCCGGAAAGCGGGAGTTCATCGCCTTCTGGCTGAAGGACGGCAGGGTGCTGGCCGGGATGAACGTGAATGTGTGGGACGTCACGGAGCCCATCCAGCAGCTGATCCGATCCCGGGCCCCGCTGGACGCCGAGGCACTGGCCGACCCGCACGTCCCGCTGGACCGTCTGCTCCCGTGACCCACGGCGGCGCTCGGCTGTCACCGCGCCCCCGTAGAATTCACGCGTGGCTGGAAGGATCAACGACGAGGACGTGAAGGCTGTTCGGGACGCGGTCCCGATCGACGCCGTCGTCTCGGAGTACCTCCAGCTGCGCAACGCGGGCGGCGGCAACCTCAAGGGCCTGTGCCCCTTCCACGACGAGAAGTCACCGTCCTTCCAGGTCAGCCCCAGCAAGGGTCTCTTCCACTGCTTCGGCTGCCAGGAAGGCGGCGACACCATCACGTTCGTGATGAAGGTCGACCACCTCTCCTTCTCGGAGGCGGTCGAGCGCCTCGCCGGACAGGCCGGCATCACCCTCCGCTACGAGGAGGGCGGGTACAACCCGTCCCACCAGCGCGGCGAGCGCATCCGCCTGGTCGAGGCCCACAAGATCGCCGCGCAGTTCTACATCGAGCAGCTCGACACCAGCCCCGAGGCCGACGCGGGCCGGAAGTTCCTCGCCGAACGCGGCTTCGACCAGGCCGCCGCCACACACTTCGGCGTCGGCTACAGCCCGCAGGGCTGGGACCACCTCACCCGCTACCTCCGCGGCAAGGGCTTCTCCGACAAGGAGCTGCTCCTGTCCGGCCTCTCCCAGGAGGGCCGCCGTGGCCCCATCGACCGCTTCCGCGGACGTCTGATGTGGCCGATCCGCGACATCGGGGGCGAGGTCGTCGGCTTCGGCGCGCGCAAGCTGTACGAGGCGGACAACGGCCCGAAGTACCTCAACACCCCAGACACGGCGATCTACCGGAAGTCCCAGGTCCTGTACGGCATCGACCTGGCCAAGAAGGAGATCGCCAAGACCAGCCGCGCGGTCGTGGTCGAGGGCTACACCGACGTGATGGCCTGCCACCTGGCCGGCATCACGACCGCCATCGCGACCTGCGGCACGGCCTTCGGCGGCGACCACATCAAGATCCTCCGCCGGCTGCTGATGGACAACGGCTCGGCGCGTGTCATCTTCACCTTCGACGGCGACTCGGCCGGCCAGAAGGCCGCCCTGCGCGCCTTCGAGGACGACCAGAAGTTCGCCGCCGAGACCTACATCGCGGTCGCCCCGGACGGCATGGACCCCTGCGAGCTGCGTCTCGCCAAGGGCGACGAGGCGGTCGCCGACCTCGTCGAACCGCGCACCCCGCTCTTCGAGTTCGCGTTGCGCCACATCGTCGCCCGCTACGACCTGGAGACACCGGCCGGACGGGCGGCCGCGCTCGACGAGGCGGCCCCCGTCGTCGCCCGTATCAAGAACAGCGGCGCCCAGCACGAGGTCGCCGTACAGCTCGCGGGCATGCTCGGCATCCTCGACACCCAGTTCGTGGTCAAGCGGGTGGCCCAGCTGGCCCGTTGGGCCCGCGACCGCGGCGGCCGGGGACCGGCCGGCCAGACCCCCGCCGGACAGCGGCCCCAGCAGGAGTACGCCGCGGTCCAGACACCGCGCGGCGGCCCCGCCCTGAATCTCCGCAACCCCGTCTTCGCCACCGAGCGCGAACTGCTCAAGCTCGCCCTCCAGCGCCCCGAACTGGTCTCCCCGGCGTTCGACGCGTACGGGATCGACGAGTTCACCGCCCCGCCGTACGCCGCCGTACGCCAGGCGATCATGGAGGCGGGCGGCGCGGAGTACGGGACCCAGGACCCCCAGGAGTACCTGGTCCTGGTCCGCGAGGCCGCCCCGGACAACACGGTGCGTGCCATGGTCACCGAGCTGGCCGTCGAGGCCATCATGCGCAAGACCGTCGACGAGACCTACGCCGGCGACCAGCTCGTCATGGTCCGCCGCCGGGCCGTCGAGCGCCGCGTCGTGGACGTCCAGGGCGCGCTGGCGCGCGCCAGCGCGCACGGCGACCCGGCCCAGCTGGCCGCCGTGCAGAACGAGTTGTGGGTCCTTCAGCAGTACGGGCAGGCGCTGCGCGAGCGGGGCGCGGAGGCGCTCTGAGGCCCGGTCCGCCCCGCGCGGGCGCCGCGTCGCGGGTCCCGCGCCCAGAGCGCGCACGCCGCTGACGCGGCCCCGGCGCGCACGCCGTCCCCGGCGTGCTCGCCCCCACGTGCGCCTTTCCGCAGGTTTCACCCGCCCGGCTCTGCGCACTCGTGCGGGAGGGTAACCGCGCGGTCACGGACCGGACGCAAAAAGTCACCGCACGCCCCTCGTGGCGGCGATGTGTCGTACTCCACACTGGGTTCCGGTGCCTGAGTCCTCGGAGCGCGGCCGACCCGCACGCGGCGGGTTCCCGATACCCGCCGTTCCGCCAAACGACTACGGGATGGACAGCGGCGAGGCCGTCGACCCCATCCCCGACGTACCGCTGCCGCTCCTCTCAGCAGCGACATTCCTGGAGGTCGCCCCCGTGCAGACCCAGACCCTGACCCAGACCGACAGTCCGACGGGCCCGGACGCGGAGCCCGGCGTCGTCGCGGCGCTCCCCCCGCAGAGCCGTGCCGGGCACCACCCCGAGGCGGAGCCGGACGTCCCGGCGGAACCGGACGAGCCGCCCGCGGACGCGGTCGACGTCGAGACCGAGGCCCCGGAGCCCGTGGAACCGCTGCGCACGCGCACCGCGGACACCGGCGGCCCCTCCTCCGACCTGTTCCGTCAGTACCTGCGTGAGATCGGCCGCATCCCGCTGCTCACCGCGGCCGAGGAGGTCGAACTCGCCCGCCGGGTGGAGGCCGGCCTCTTCGCCGAGGAGAGGCTGCGGCTCGCCTGCGACCTCGACAGCCAGCTCGCCCTCGACCTCGACAAGCTGGTCGTCATGGGCCGCATGGCCAAACGCCGGCTGATCGAGGCGAACCTGCGGCTCGTCGTCTCGGTCGCGAAGCGCTATGTCGGCCGGGGTCTGACCATGCTCGACCTCGTCCAGGAGGGGAACCTGGGCCTGATCCGGGCGGTCGAGAAGTTCGACTACGCCCGCGGCTACAAGTTCTCCACGTACGCGACCTGGTGGATCCGGCAGGCCATGTCGAGGGCGCTGGCCGACCAGGCCCGGACCATCCGGGTCCCCGTCCACGTCGTCGAGCTGATCAACCGGGTGGTCCGGGTGCAGCGCCGCATGCTGCAGGAACGCGGCTACGAACCCACTCCCGAGGAGGTCGCCGCCCAGCTCGACCTGCCCGGCGAACGCGTCAGCGAAGTCCTGCGCCTGGCCCAGGAACCGGTGTCCCTGCACGCCCCCGTGGGCGAGGAGGACGACGTGGCGCTGGGCGACCTGATCGAGGACGGTGACGCGGCGTCACCCGTCGAGTCCGCCGCCTTCCTGCTGCTGCGCGAGCACCTGGAGGCGGTCCTGTCCACGCTCGGCGAGCGGGAACGCAAGGTCGTGCAGCTGCGCTACGGCCTGGCGGACGGCCGCCCCCGCACCCTGGAGGAGATCGGGCGCATCTTCGGCGTGACCCGCGAACGCATCCGCCAGATCGAGTCCAAGACCCTCAACAAGCTGCGGGACCACGCCTTCGCGGACCAGCTGCGCGGCTACCTCGACTGAGCCCTCCGCCGGTGCCGGACGGTAGAACGGGCGCGGGAACGGGCGAAGGACCGGGGAGGAGCGCTCGCGGCGGCGAACACCCCTCCCCGGCCCCCCGGTCCACGCGGCCGCGCTAGTCGACCTCGGCCACCGCCTGCGCGAACTGCGCCTGGTACAGCCGCGCGTACGCCCCGCCCGCCGCGAGCAGTTCCGCGTGCGCGCCCTGCTCCACGATCGAGCCGTTCTCCATCACGAGGATGGTGTCCGCGTCCCGGATCGTGGAGAGCCGGTGGGCGATCACGAACGACGTGCGCCCGTGCGCCAGCTTCGCCATCGCCTTCTGGATCAGCACCTCGGTGCGGGTGTCGACGGAGCTGGTCGCCTCGTCGAGGACGAGGATCACCGGATCGGACAGGAACGCGCGCGCGATGGTGATCAGCTGCTTCTCACCCGCGCTGACCCCGCTGCCCTCGTCGTCGATCACGGTGTCGTAGCCGTCCGGCAGCGTCCGGACGAACCGGTCCGCGTGGGCCGCCCGCGCCGCCTCCTCGATCTCCCCGCGGGTCACCTCGCGCGAGGCCCCGTACGCGATGTTCTCCGCGATGGTGCCGCCGAACAGCCAGGTGTCCTGGAGCACCATGCCGATCGCGGATCGCAGTTCGTCCCGCGACATCGAGGCGATGTCGACGCCGTCGAGGGTGATCCGGCCGCCCGTGACGTCGTAGAAACGCATCAGCAGGTTCACCAGCGTCGTCTTGCCCGCACCGGTCGGGCCGACGATGGCCACCGTGTGTCCGGGCTCGACCTTGAGGGACAGGTCCTCGATGAGCGGCTTCTCGGGGTCGTAGCGGAAGGACACGTTCTGCAGTGCCACCCGCCCGCGCAGCTCGTCCGGGCGCGCCGCCGGCACGGGGTCCGCCGCCTGCTCCTCCGCGTCCAGCAGTTCGAAGACCCGCTCCGCCGACGCGACCCCGGACTGCACCATGTTCGCCATCGACGCGACCTGCGTCAGCGGCATCGAGAACTGCCGCGAGTACTGGATGAAGGCCTGCACGTCACCGATCGACAGCGAACCCGACGCGACCCGCAGTCCGCCGACCACCGCGACCAGCACGTAGTTCAGGTTCGACACGAACATCATCAGCGGCTGCATGACCCCGCTGTTGAACTGCGCCTTGAACCCGGCCTCGTAGAGCTCCTCGTTCTGCTCCGCGAACTGCGCGGCCGACTCCTCCTGGCGTCCGAACACCTTCACCAGCGTGTGCCCGGTGTACATCTCCTCGATGTGCGCGTTGAGCTTGCCGGTGGTGCGCCACTGCTGCACGAAGTGAGGCTGCGAGCGCTTCCCGATACGGGTGGCGACGAAGAACGAGAGGGGCACGGTGACCAGCGCGACGAGCGCCAGCAGCCACGACACCCAGAACATCACCGTGAGCACGCCCACGATGGTCAGCAGCGAGTTGACCAGCTGGCCCATCGACTGCTGCAGCGTCTGCTGGATGTTGTCCAGGTCGTTCGTGGCGCGCGACAGCACCTCGCCGCGCTGCCGCTTGTCGAAGTACGACAGGGGCAGCCGCGACAGCTTCGCCTGGAGGTCCTCGCGCATGTGGTAGACGGTCTTGTTGACCGCCCGGTTCACCAGGCGCGTCGCCACCGCCATCAGCAGACCGGCGACCAGGAACGTACAGAGCGCGAGCAGCAGTACGTCGCCGACGGCGCCGAAGTCGATGCCCTTGCCGGGGGTGAAGTCGGTCCCCGAGAGCATGTCGGCCATGCTGCCGTCGCCTCGCGCGCGCATGCCCGCGAGGACCTCGGCCTTGCTGGCCCCGGCCGGCATCTGCCGCCCGATGATGCCCGCGAAGACCAGGTCGGTGGCCTTGCCGAGGATCGTCGGGCCGATCACCGAGAGGCCCACGCTCAGCACCACCGCGCAGAGCATCACGTACAGGGTGACGCGCTCGGGCCGGAACTGCGCCAGGAGCCGTTTCCCGGATCCCTTGAAGTCCAGTGAGCGCTGGTCGGGGCCGCCCCCGGCCATCATGCGTCCCATGGGCCCGGCCATCAGGCGGCCTCCGCTTCCGTCAGCTGGGAGAGCACGATCTCCCGGTAGGTCTCGTTGTCCGCCATCAGCTCGTGGTGGCGTCCGGTGCCGACGACGCGGCCCTCGTCGAGGACCACGATGCGGTCGGCGTCACGGATGGTCGACACCCGCTGGGCGACGATCACCACGGTCGCCTCGGAGGTCTCCTCGGCGAGCGCGGCCCGCAGCGCCGCGTCCGTGGCGTAGTCGAGTGCCGAGAAGGAGTCGTCGAAGAGGTAGATCTCCGGACGCTGCACGAGGGTGCGCGCGATCGCGAGGCGCTGGCGCTGACCGCCCGACACGTTCGTGCCACCCTGCGCGATCGCCGAGTGCAGGCCGTTGTCCAGCTGCTCCACGAAGCCCTTGGCCTGGGCCACCTCCAGCGCGTGCCACAGCTCCTCGTCGGTCGCGTCCGGATTGCCGTAGCGCAGGTTGCTCGCCACGGTGCCCGCGAACAGGTACGGCTTCTGCGGCACCAGCCCGACCGTCCTGGCCAGCAGCCGCGGTTCCACGGACGCCACGTCCTCGCCGTCCACCAGGACCTGGCCGTCGGTGGCGTCGAAGAGCCGGGGGACCAGGCCGAGCAGGGTCGACTTCCCGCTGCCCGTCGACCCGATCACGGCCGTCACCTCACCCGGCCGCGCCACCAGGTCGACCGACCTCAGCACGGGCTCCTCGGCACCCGGGTAGCGGAACCCGGCACCGCGGATCTCCAGATGGCCGTGGCGGCGCAACTCCAGGACGGGCGCGGTGGGCGGTACGACGCTGGAGGAGGTGTCCAGGACCTCCTGGATGCGCTCGGCGCAGACCTCCGCGCGCGGCACCATCATGAACATGAAGGTGGCCATCATCACGGACATCACGATCTGCATCAGATAGGCGAGGAACGCGGTGAGGTCACCGATCTGCATGCCGCCGCTCGCGATGCGGTGGGCGCCGAACCAGACCACGGCGATCGACGAGAGGTTCACGACGGTCATGACCATCGGGAACATCAGGGCGAGCATGCGTCCGGTGGCGAGGGACATCTCGGTCAGTTCGGTGTTCGCGCCCCGGAAGCGGTCCTTCTCGTAGTCGTCCCGGACGAACGCGCGGATGACCCGGTTGCCGGTGATCTGCTCGCGCAGCACCCGGTTCACCGTGTCGAGGCGCACCTGCATGGTCCGGAACAGCGGGCGCAGCCGGCGCACGATCAGCGTCACCCCGATGCCGAGGAGGGGCACCACGGCGACCAGGATCGCGGACAGCGGCACGTCCAGGCCGAGCGCGAGCACGATGCCGCCCACACACATGATCGGTGCGGACACCAGCAGCGTGAACGTCATCAGCGTCAGCATCTGGACCTGCTGCACGTCGTTCGTGGTGCGGGTGATCAGCGACGGGGCACCGAAATGACCGACCTCACGCGCGGAGAACGACTGCACCCGGTCGAAGACGGCCGCGCGGATGTCCCGGCCGACGGCCGACGCCGTCCGGGCTCCGTAGTAGACGGCTCCGATGTTGCAGACGACCTGGACCAGCGAGATCCCGATCATCAGGGCGCCGAAGGACAGGATGTATCCCGTGTCCCCCTTGACCACGCCGTTGTCGATGATGTGCGCGTTCAGGGTCGGCAGGTAGAGGGTGGCGCAGGTCTGCAGGAACTGCAGGAACACCAGGAGGGCGATGGGTTTCTTGTACGGACTGAGGTGGGTCCGAAGCAGTCGTATGAGCACGCGGCTTCTCTCGGAGTCGTCGACGGCAGTGCGGTCGGTGGTGCACCACCACCCCCTATCGTCGGACACTCCACCCGTGTTACCTCAACCGATTAATCCAAGAGCGGACCAAGAGCCGACGGAAACCGGACCTTCGGACGTACGCCCGCGGCCCCCGGGGGACTTCAGGGCGCGTCCCGCTTCCCCCGTGTGCCCCCCTGCGCGCCGCTACGCGCGGAACGCCCCGGGGTGCGTCTGCTCCCGCACGGAGACGTACTGCTGGCGTACGGCCTGGCCCACCGCCAGTTCCTCACCGGGCTCCAGAACCTGGGCGACCGCACCCTGCCAGACGGGTGGCAGCCGGGGGTCGAGGGTGCCCTGCGACACGCCCAGCGCCCAGGCCGCCTGGCGGGCCGCGCCGAGCGCCGCGTAGTCCGCGGGCTGCGGTACGACGACCTGCGCGCCGAACAGCGCGGGCGCCGCGGCCTGCACGGCCGGCAGCTCGGCGGCGGCCCCGAGCAGGAAGACCCGCCGGACGTCCACGCCCCGCCCGCGCAGTACGTCGAGGGCGTCCGCGAGACCGCACAGCATGCCCTCGAACGAGGCCCGCGCCAGGTGCTCGGGCCGCATCGACTCGCGTCGCAGACCGGCGAGCGTGCCCGCGGTGTGCGGCAGGTTCGGGATGCGCTCGCCCTCCAGATAGGGGAGCAGGACCAGCCCGTGCGAGCCCGGCGTGGACTTCATCGCCAGCTCGGACAGGCTCTCCAGGTCGGGCAGGCCGAGCAGTTCGGCGGCGCCGCGCAGGGTCCGTACGGCGTTCAGGGTCGTCACCACCGGCAGATGGAGCCCGGTCGCGTCCGCCAGTGAGGTGATCATGCCGGAGGGGTCGGCGAGCGCCTCGGTGTGCACGGCCATCACGGAACCGGAGGCGCCGAGGGAGACGACCGCGTCCCCGAGCCCGATGCCCAGTCCGAAGGCCGCCGCCATCGTCTCCCCGGTGCCCGCCGAGATCAGCAGCCCCTCGGGGGTGGTGCCCGCGGCCTCGGACGGGCCGAGCACCTCGGGCAGCGTGGCCTGGTGGCCCAGCGCGAGTTCGACGAGATCCGGCCGGTAGGCGCCGGTCGCCGCCGACCAGTAGCCGGTGCCGGAGGCGCCGCCCCGGTCGGTGGTCCGGCGCAGCGGGCGGCCGAGCAGCTGCCACACCAGCCAGTCGTGCGCCTGGAGCAGTACGGCGGTGCGCTGGGCCGCGTCGGGTTCGGTGCGGTTCAGCCAGCGCAGCTTGGTCACGGGCTGCGCGGCCTGCGGGACGCAGCCCACGGCCTGGGCCCACGCCTCGCGCCCGCCGAGCGCGTCCACCAGGTCGGCGGCGGCGACCTGGGCCCGCTTGTCGCCGCCGACGAGGGCGGGGCGCACCGTGTTGCCCTGCGCGTCGAGCGGGACGAGCCCGTTCTGCTGGGCCGACACGCCGATGGCCTGCACCCCTTCGAGCAGACCGCCGCCGGCGGCCTCGCCCAGGGACAGCAGCCACGCCTGCGGGTCGACGTCGGAGGGGCGGCCGCCGCCCTCGGTGCTCTCCACCGGGTGCGGCGCATACCCCTGCCTGAGCACGGCACCCGTGTCCGTGTCGCAGACGACGATCCGAGTGAAATCGGGTGAACTGTCCAACCCGGCGACTATCCCCATGGTGGAAATTCTGCCGTACCGCGGGAGGTGAGCGCGCCGGGCCGGGTGTCACCCCTGATGAGTACGGGTGCCCGGGGGGCCCTGAGGCGCCGGTGCCGGAGGCCCGACGCCTCGCCCGCGGGGCATTTCGGGAGATTCGGCCACCCGGTGGATCGGGCGGCTCGGGTGACTCAGGTGTTGGTGGTGCCCCAGTCGTCCTCGCCGGAGCCGTTGGTGTTCCGTTCGCGCAGCGAGCGGACCCGCCGGCCCACCGAGTCGGGCACGTGGTCGCCCATCTTCTCGCTCACCGCGTGGTACGCCTTGCCCGCGGCCTGGCGGCCCTGCTGGGCGGCGGTCTCGGCGGTGTTGCGCACCGCGGGGTTCTGCGCGACCCGCCGCGCGGACTTCTTCAGCTGCTCGTAGCGCTCGCGCCCGGCGCGTGTGCCCAGCACGTAACCCACGGCCAGTCCGGCGACGAATGTGAGCCGGTAGCGCATGACGGCCACCCTTCCCTTGCCTCGGCATCGGTGCGGGGGGAACCGATTGGCGGAGCACCCCCCTGCTTGCGCTAATGTATGTGTCGCAGCGAGCGCACGCCCCCTGGCGAATACCCAGGTAGGTGCGTTCGATGCAACGAGGCAATCCTCCGTAGCTCAATTGGCAGAGCAGCCGGCTGTTAACCGGCAGGTTACTGGTTCGAGTCCAGTCGGGGGAGCTCGATCTCCTGTAGCTCAATTGGCAGAGCAGCCGGCTGTTAACCGGCAGGTTACTGGTTCGAGTCCAGTCGGGAGAGCAGTGGAAGAGGACCCCTCAGGGGTCCTTTTTCATGTCCGGGGGAACCGCGTGACCGGCGTCGAAGTCCTCATGGTCATGCGTTGCCGACCATCCGAAGCAGGAGATCGTATGAGCGGCTATGCTGCGGCAGACGGCGCGCACAAATGTGCGCGACGCGCCGTAAGGGGCGGTAGCTCAGCCGGTTAGAGCAGCGGACTCATAATCCGTCGGCCGTGGGTTCGAGTCCCACCCGCCCCACCCAGTCCCTGCGCAGCAGAACCGTTTCTATCTGTGGAAACGCGGTATGGGGAGTCGCAGCCCCGAGACGGCCGCCGGCATTCATCCATCCGGACCACGGTCATGTGACCCCACCCCGCACGGACGGCCGACCGCGGGCCGGAAGACTCCCGTCGACGGCCCTGCGGCCGCCGCGGACGGCCCGCCGGAGCGTCGGCCGGGTGATCCCCCCGCCCGCCCGTCCACACCCCTCCGGAGCGCGCCGTGGCCCCGCCTCCCGAGCGCGCCGTCCCCGCGGCGCGACCCTCTTCCCGCGAGGGCCGGCGACGGTCCGGCGCGGCTCACTCCAACTGGTGAACGCCGCGCCCCGATTCACGGCACACGGCGGCGGACGGCGGCGAGCGCGACCGGCGGCTTCCCCGGGACGGGCCGGCCGGGAGCGCGGTCCCGCCGGCCGGACCGCACGGTGCCGTGCGGAGGCCGGGGTGCGGCGGCTCGGTGGAGTGCGGCGGCCGCGGAGCCGGGCGGGCCGGACTCCGCGGTGCGCGGCGCCGACCGGCGGGAAGGGCGGGGGCCCACCGGGCGTCGCGGGGCGGACGGGACTTTCGGAACACGCCTCAGCGGCCCAGCGCCGCCCCGCCGTTGATGTGCAACAGCTGTCCCGTCACGTACGCCGCCTCGGGGGACGCCACGTAGCGGACGGCCGCGGCGATCTCCGCCGGGTGGCCCGGCTGCCCCGTCAGGGACTGCGCGACCCGCGAGGCCACGAACTCCGGGGTCGCGCGGTCGCCGAAGAACTCCGTGTCGCCGACGAAGCCGGGGGCGACCGCGTTGACGGTGATGCCCTCGCCGCCGACGCGCTGGGCGAGGTCGTAGGTGTACGTGTTGATCCAGCCCTTGGAGCCGCCGTACGATCCCGGGCCGCGCAGCGAGGCGATGGAGGAGAGCTGCACGATGCGGCCGCCGGGCCTGCGGATGTGGGGGAGCAGGGCCTCGGTGAGCAGCACGGCGGTCAGTACGTTGGCCTCGAAGTTGCGGCGGTACCCGTCCGCGACGGAGGCGAGGGTGCCGTCGTGCGAGGCGGCCACGTTGCCGCCCGCGTTGGCCACCAGCACGTCCACCGGGGTCTCGTCCGCCGTGACGAAGTCCCGCACCGCGCCGACCTGTTCGGGGTCGGAGAGGTCCGCCGCGCACCAGGTCGCCGTCGCCTCCCCGAACCGCCCGTTCAACGCGTCGGCCGCCTTGCGCAGTACGTCCTCGCGGCGGCCGAGGAGCACCAGACGGTCCCCGTCCGCGGCGAACGCCTCCGCCGTCGCCAGGCCGATCCCGGTACCGCCGCCGGACACCACCACGCGCCGCTGAGTCATGGCCACCCCGTCCTCGTTCCTGTCCGGTCCCATACCGCCTTGTCCCTCCACATGTCCGTGGATGTGAACAGCAGTCATGTCCACGTACGCGAGGTGACGGTACGGAGGCCGGAAGGAAGCGTCAAGAGGCCCGAGCAGGGCGGCAGTTGCCCGGGCGGACGAGGGGACGGGCGGGCGAGGGGACGGGGGCTCACAGAGGCGACTGCCACACGGCCGTCGTCCCGGCGCCGCCCTCCGTCCCGTCTTCTTCGGTGCCGCCCGGCCGCGAGCCGTCCCGCCCGCTGCCGTCCCGCCTGCTGCCGTCCCGCCCGGTGCCGTCCCGTCCGCTCTCGCCGTCGTCGGACACGGTCAGCCGTACCCCGGGCCGCCCGTCCGGGAGTCTCTTCGTGACGTCCACCGTGACCTCCACACGGGAGACCCCGGACCGGCGCGCGGCCGAGGCGAGGGCGCGGCGGAGCGCCACGAGCAGATGCCCGACCACCGGCTCCGGCACCAGCGCCTCCACCGCGCCGGTGAAACGGGTGGACGGCTGGAAACCCAGGGCCGCCGCCACGCCCGCCGTCTCGCGCAGCACCTTGCCGCGCAGGGTGGTGGGGGCGTCAGCGGGCGGCTGCTGGAGGGCGAAGATCGCGGTGCGCACCTCCTGGACGGTGGACTGCAGTTCGTCGACGGCCCGGCCCAGGATCTCCCGTACCTCCGCGTCGGCCTCTCCGGCGCTGCGCCGCTGCGTCGACTCCAGCATCATGCCGGTGGCGAAGAGCCGCTGGACGACCAGGTCGTGCAGGTCGCGTGCGATCCGGTCGCGGTCCTCGTAGACCGCGAGCCGCTCCCGGCTGTGCCGGGCGTCCGCGAGGACCAGCGCCAGCGCGGCCTGCGAGGCGAACTGCGCGGCCAGCAGGCGTTCCGCGGCGCCGTACGGGCGGGCGCCGCGGTCCCGGGGCAGCGCGAGCGTGCCGATGAGACGGCCGCCCGACCGCAGCGGCAGCATCATGTTCGGCCCGAACCGGTACCGCACGTGCGTGGTCAGCCGGGGGTCGGTCGCCGAGTCGTCGATGAACACCGGCTCCCCGGCCAGGAGTTGCACGAGCAGGGGACTGCCCGGCTCGATCGTGGTGCCGACGAGGGCGCCGGAGGTTCCGGCGTCGCCGGGGTCACCGGGCGCGGCGGGTCCGTCGGGGGAGGTGCGGGTGGCGGCGGCCACGATCGTCATGCCGCCCTCCGCCGTGGGCTGCAGGATGAGGCCGGCGGCGGCGTCGGCGAGCATCCGGGCCCGTTCCGCGACGGTCGTCAGCGCGTCGGCGTCGTCGCCTTCGAGCAGCGCGGTGATGACGGCCGCCGCGCCCTCGATCCACCGCTCGCGCTGCCGGGCCGTCTCGTACAGCCGGGCGTTGCCGATCGCGACGCCGGCCTGGGTCGCCAGCATCCTCAGCAGCTGCTCGTCCTCGTCCGTCAGCGGACCGCCGCGTCTCCCGGCGACGTGCAGGGTCCCGAACACCGCGTCGTCGACGTGGATCGGGATGCCCAGGGTGTCGTGGGGCCGCTCACGGGGGCCTCGGTCCTGGCCGGGCGCCGGCCGTTCCGGCGTACGGATCTCCAGCGGTCCGGCGTCGCCGGGGTCGGCCATCTCCAGCGCCGCGCTCCGGGCCCCCGTCAGCTCGGCGGCGGCGTCCACGATGTGCTGCAGCGTGGCCCGCAGTTCCAGGTCGGACCCGACGCACAGGACGGCTTCCAGGACGGCCGGAAGACGGGGGACGGGGTCGGTCATACGGGCCCCTCGGAGGTCGGGGGAGGGGGGCGGGCCGGCCTCAGCCCGGGATCGGCTCCAGCGTCAGCGGCTCGATCTTGCCCTCCAGCATGTAGCCGAGGCCCTGCACCGCGCACACGTCCGGCCGCTCGGCGATGTGCACCGGCATGCCCGTCGCGTGCCGCAGCATCTGGTCGAGGCCCGGGAGCAGCGCGCTTCCGCCGACCATCATGATCCCGCGGTCGGCGAGGTCGGCCACCAGATCCGGCGGGCAGGCCCGCAGCACCTTCCCGATCCCGTCGAGCACGGCGGTCAGCGGGGTCTGGATGGCGTCACGCACGGCGGCGGTGTCGACCTGCACCGAACGCGCGAGGCCGGTCGCCACGTCCCGCCCGTGGATCTCCGTGGACGTCGGGCCGTGCGGGGTGAGCCCGTTGCCGGACAGGGCGAGCTGCAGGGGCCGTACGGACTGCGACGGAAGCATCAGCTCGTGCTGGTGGCGCAGGTGCTGCACGATCGCGCGGTCCACGGCCTCGCCGCCGACCGGGATGCGTTCGGCGGTGACGATGGAGCCCAGGGAGAGCACGGCGACCTGGGTGGCGGCGGCACCGCACACCATGATCATGGTGGCCTCCGGCCGCTCGACCGGCAGCCCGCAGCCCACCGCCGCGGCGATCAGGGTGTCGACCAGCTCCACCCGCCGCGCGCCGAGACCGACGAGCGTCTCGATCGTCGCGCGCTGCGCGAGCGGGTCCGCGTCGTGCGGGGTGCAGGCGGCGGCGCGCAGCCTCGGCTTGCGGCGCAGGGTGCGGCGCACCTTGTCGCCGAGCAGCTGGCGCAGCATGCGCTGGGCCATCTCGATGTCGACCACCGTGCCGCCGGAGACCGGCCGCATCACCCGGATGTAGTCGGGGGTGCGGCCCGTCATCTTCTCCGCGAACTCGCCGACCGCGATCAGCGCGCCGTTCTTGGTGTTGATCGCGGCGACGCTCGGCTGGTCGACGACCAGTCCCGCGCCCTTCACGTACACACGTGTCCTCGCCGCGCCCAGGTCGACGGCGAAGTGGCAGCGGCGCAGCTGCTCCAGACTGGCGGTCATGGCAGGTCCTCCCGAGAGCAGACCGTCGGGCTCCGCCCGGTGGCGGCCCCTTCTGGCATCGTCCGCTCAGGAGGACAGGGGCGCCTTCCGGGAGGGGCCGGGCGGGGTACCGCCGTGCGGGTGACGCCGCGCGGTGTCCGCCGGCCGCACGCCGGGACCGCTGAGCGGTACGCCTCCGGCCCGCCTGCCGGGGGCGTGCATGGCGCGACGGCTCCGCCTCCCGGCACACGCGGGCCCTCAGCGATCGCCCGGGGTGACTCGCCGGCGGTGACCGGCGCGGAGGACGACCCGCGGAGGACCGCCGCGGTGGCCGGGCGCGGTGATCGCCCGCGGTGACCGGTCCGCGATGGCCGTGCGCGGAGGACTGCGCGTGAGGGTCGTCCGTGGTGGCCGGTCCGGGATGAGCGCCGCGGTGACCGATCCGCAGTGATCGACGCGCCGTGCCGGCCCGCGGTGGCGTCCGCGGAGGAGGGCGCGCGGTGACCGGCCCGCGGAGGCCGGCCTGCGGTGGCCGGCCCGCAGCGACCGCCCGTGGTGACCGATCGGTGGTGACCGATCCGCAGTGATCGACGCGCCGTGACGGCCCGCGGCGGCGTCCGCGGAGGAGGGCGCGCGGTGACCGGCCCGCGGTGACCGGCCCGCGGTGACCGGCCCGCGGTGACCGGCCCGCAGCGACCGGCCCGCGGAGGCCGGCCTGCGGTGGCCGGCCCGCAGCGACCGCCCGTGGTGGCCGGGCGTGGTGGCTGTCCGTGCCGGGCGGGTGGTGCCGGTTCTCCTCCGGGGGAAACCGGTACCACCCGCGCCGTCACGTCCCCGGCGGGTCCGCGATGCCCCGTACGACTCCCAGGTCCAGGAGGTCCTGGGGCCGGATGCGGAGCTGGTCCGCGGTCGCGCGTACCTCGCTCTCGGGACGCTTGAGGATCGCGGCGGCGAGTTCCGGGGCGATGACGGAGAAGTAACTGTCCGGGGTGGCCCAGGTGTTGCCCGGCGCGGCCAGTGCGAGGGCGCCGCCCGAGCCGCCCTCGCCGATCACCAGCGTGGTGACGGGGGTGCGGGCGGTGGCCACCGCGGCGAACAGGTCCGCGATCGCGGAGCCCGCGCCCTCCCGCTCGGCCCGCGCGTCGTTGGCCGCGCCCGGGGTGTCCACCAGCGTCAGCACCGGAATGCCGAGCCCGCCCGCGAGACGGATCAGCCGTGCCGCGGTGCGGTACCCCGCGGGCCGGGTCGCGGTGCCGCACTGAGCCGCGTACGCGACCGTCCGGCCCCCGGGCCCGGATCCGAACCCGCACAGCAGCCCGGCGTCGGTGCCGCCGCAGCGGTCGCCGCTGATCGCGGCGCGGCGGCTGAAATACGCGTCCAGGTAGGCCCCGGCACGCGGGCGTTCGGGAGCGCGGGCGCGTTCGACGGCGTCCCAGCCGGTGGCGGGCGGACCGGGCGCGCCGAGGGCGGCCGGCACCGGCGCGGCCTGCGCGGAGGGGCTGCCGAGCAGGGCGAGCCACAGGGCCAGCGTCTCCCGCAGCTCCCCCTCCGGTACGACGGCGTCCACCGCGCCCGCCGCGACCTGGGCCTCGGCCGTGTACGCGGCCGGGTCCGCGCCGGGCGGGCGGACCCGGGAGCCGGCGAAGCCCACCTGGGCGCCGGGCAGTGCCAGAGTCACGTCGGCGCCCGCGCCCAGCGTGGCCCAGCCACCCCCCGTCGTCGGGTCCCGTACCACCGCGATCTGCGGCAGCCCGGCCTCCCGGGTCAGCGCCGACTGCCGTGCCACCCGCTGGAGCTGGGTGAGCGCGAGCATGCCCTCCTGCATGCGGCTGCCGCCCGTCGCGACCAGCGAGACGACCGGCAGCCGGTGCTCCCGGGCGTGGGTGTACGCGGCTTCCAGACGGTCGCCGGTGCGTTCGCCGAGCGAGCCGCCGAGGAATCCGAACTCGAAGGCGATCAGCGTGACTTGGATGCCGCCGACGAGCGCGCTGCCGCAGACGACGGACTCGTCCTCGCCGGTGCGGGCGGCCGCACCGGAGCGTGCCGTGTCGTAGCCCCGCCAGGACAGTGGGCCGTCCGGTTCGAAATGCCTTATCGGGACCCGGAGTTCGGTGAAGTCGTCGGTGACGAGGGCGATGGCCTCACGGGCCGGGAGGCGGTCAGTCATGCGTGACGTCGCTCGGGCGGGTGTGCGTCCGGGAGTCCGCGGGGGCGTCCGGGAGCGCCCGCTTCAGGATCTTGCCCATGTCGTTGCGGGGCAGGGCGGAGAGGAACCGCACGGTGCGCGGGCGCTTGTGCGGGGCGAGCCGGCGGGCCACGTGGTCGGCGAGTTCGCCGTCGAGATCCCGGGCGGGGGCGTCCACGGTCACCACCCAGGCCACGATCCGCTCACCCAGGTCGTCGTCGGGTTCTCCCGTGACGGCGGCCTCGCGCACGGCGGGGTGTTCGAGCAGCGCGTTCTCGATCTCCCCGGCGCCGATCTTGTAACCGCCGCTCTTGATCAGGTCGGTGGCCTTGCGGCCCACGATGCGTACGCAGCCGTCGGCGTCGCGCACGGCCATGTCCCCGGTGCGGAACCAGCCGTCCGCGGTGAACGCGGCGGCGGTGGCGTCGGGCCGGTTCAGGTACTCGGTGAACAGGTTCGGCCCGCGCACCTGGATCTCGCCCACGCTCTCACCGTCGTAGGCGCCGGTGGGGTTGCCCTCGGTGTCGTACGAGCCGGTCGGGGTGCCGTCCGCGTCGTACGAGGCGAGCGTCGAACCGTCCTCCTCGACCAGCCGCAGTCCGACGCCCGGTAGCGGGACCCCGACGGTCCCGGGGCGGGCCGGGCCGTCCACCCGGACACTGGTGTTCATCAGGGTCTCGGTCATCCCGTACCGCTCGACGACCGGCCGACCGGTCGCCGCCGTGATCCGCTCGTGGTCGTGGACCGGCAGCGCGGCGGAACCGGAGACCAGCAGGCGTGCCCGGCCGAGTGCCGCGGCCAGTTCCGTGTCCTCCTCCAGCGCCTCGGCGAGCCGGTGGTACATCGTCGGCACCCCGAACAGCATGGTGGCTCCCGCGTTCAGCTCGCGCGTCACGCCCTCCGCGCTGAACCGCCCCAGGTGCCGCACGGACCCGCCGCGCCGCAACGGGCCGAGGATGCCCAGGATCAGCCCGTGCACGTGGAAGAGCGGCAGCCCGTGCACGAGCACGTCGTCGCCGGTCCACTGCCAGGCGTCGGCCAGCGCGTCCAGGGTCGAGGCGATCGCGCGGCGCGGCACGACGGCGCCCTTGGGCGGCCCCGTGGTGCCGGAGGTGTAGACGACGAGGGCGGGGGCGGCGGGGTCGTCCGGTTCGGCCGGGGGCTCCGGCACGACCGCGCCGGAGCTGTGCGTCACTACGTCGATGCGCTCCAACTCCTTGACGGGCGAGGGAAGGTCGTCCCCCGCCGCGGCGAGCACCAGGGACGGTGTGCTGTCGGAGACGATGTGACCCAGCTCGCCCGGGCCCGACTTGGGGTTGAGCGGTACGGCGGGCACCCGGGCGAGGAGCGCGGCCACCACCCCGACGGCCGTCTCCAGGGAGGGTGTCGCCCATACGGCGATCCGGCCCCGTCCTTCGAGGCGCGCGGCCAGCGCGCCCGCCGAGGCGGCGAGTTCGGCGTACGTCAGGGACCGGTCGCCGAAGCGGAGGGCGGGCCGTCGTGCGGTCGAACCGCTGACCAGGGCCGGGAAGAGGGAGGACACGCGGGGTGCTCCTTGCCAGTAGGGGCGTTCTGCCGGTGACAGTCAGAACCGTTCCTACACCAGGGCGCGGGAAACCTGCCGGAGCGCGAGACAGATCACACCCCGGCCCCGGCCTCCGGCACTCCGGCCCCACTCCGCGCGCCGTGCCCTCGCCGTCGCCCGTCCCGCGCGGCCGACCCCGCATACCGGGCGCCGAGCGGCCGCCTCGCCGCCGCCGCGCACCGGGACCCGATGGGTTCCCCGGCCGCGGCCCCCAGGAGGACGCGCGTCGCGTCCCGTTCGGGGGCCCGCGCCGGTGGGGGCGCCGGGGCGTCCGGGCCGTGGGCGGTGGAGCCGCCCCCGGGGCGGGGACGGCGGCGCGGAAAAGCATGGCGTGGGACGATCCGGGCCCGTAGTCTCGCCCACGGCACGACCATTTGACGGATCAACCGCCCTGGCGTCATCACGGGGTGGCGGGCCGACGGAACGACGGGGCGAGGAGCGGGGCGGAGACGGAGTGACGCGGAGCGCGGCGAGCGATGCGACGGGCAGGACGGCCGGACGGGCCGACGGTGTCCGCAAGCGCGTCGCGGCACTGTTCTCCCGCAGGGCCGACTCCGAGATGCGCGCCCTCGCGGTCGAGCTCTCCCGGACCCTGCGCGGGCGGCTCGACACGCCCGTCGACGTCCGGGAACTGGCCGGCGCGCTCTGTGAGGAGATGAGCCGGCGCCGCGACGGGCGGCCCGTCCAGCTCCGCTTCGAACGCTTCCCCGACGAGATCGAAGTCACCGGTCTATGGATGGAGTTCCAGGACTTCGACCTCGTCATCGTCGAGGAGCGGGCCGAGAAGGTCCAGCAACTCGTCATTCTCGGACACGAGTTGTGGCACATGGCGGCCGGCCGCGCGCACTCCCGCCACCACTTCGCCGGCGCGGCCGCCGCCCGGGCCCTGTCGGGCGACCCCCGCTGGCAGGAGATCGCGCTCACCGTCGCCGCCCGCGACGGCTCGCACGAGGCGGACGAGGCCGAGGCAGAGATCTTCGGCCTCCATCTGGCGAGCGTCTTCCGCCCCTGGGTGACCGGCTCCCGCCCGAGGGGCCCCGCCGACCCGGTCGGGCGCGCCATCCAGACCTCGCTGGGCTACCGCGGCCCCCACGACTGACCGGCGGCCGGCGGTTGTAGCCTCCCCGGGGACCAGACGTTACGAGGATGGAGTCCGCCGTGGCCCGCACCGCCGCCCGCCCCCGCATCGCGCTCGCCACCTACCGGCCGGAGGAGGGCACGCCGAGCGCGGACCAGGACCTGCCCGTGCTGCGGGAGGCACTGGAGGCCGCCGGGGCGCGGGCCGCGATCACCCACTGGGACGACCCGGCGGTCGACTGGGCGGACTTCGACCTGGTCGTCATCCGCTCCACCTGGGACTACAGCTGGCGGGCCGGGGAGTTCGTGGCCTGGGCCGAGCGGGTCGCGAAGCTCACCCGGCTGGCGAATCCGGCGGCGGTCGTGCGGTGGAACACGGACAAGCGGTACCTGGGCGAACTGGCCGCGGCCGGGGTGGCGACCGTACCGACCCGGTACCTCGCGCCCGGCGACCCCGCCGACCTCCCGGACGGCCACGAGTACGTGGTGAAGCCCACGTCCGGCGCCGGCGCGCGGCTCGCCGCCCGGTACCGGCCCGAGGAACCCGAGGAGGAGGAGACCGCGCGGCGGCACCTGGCCCGTCTGCACGAGAAGGGGCTGACCGCGATGGTCCAGCCCTATCTGCGCGGAGTCGACACCTCCGGCGAGCGGGCGCTGCAGTTCTTCGGCGGACGCTTCCTGCACGCCGCCCGCAAGGGCGCCGTCCTGGAGCCCGGGACCGCGTACGACGCGGAGAAGACCCCGCACCCCCGGTTGGAGGCCTGGCGGCCGACCCCGGCCGAACTCGCCCTCGCCGAGCGCGCGCTGGCCGCCGTACCGCACGGACCGGACGAGGACGCGCTGCTCTACGCCCGGGTCGACGTGGTCGACGGCGACGACGGACGGCCGTGCGTCATGGAACTGGAACTGGTGGAACCCAACCTGTTCCTGCGGCTGCACCCGGAGTCGGTGCCCGTCGTCGCGGAGGCGATCATCCGGGCCGCCCGCTGACGGCCACCCGTTGCAGCAGCCCCCAGGTGAACTCGGCCGCGCACTCCCGCCGTACCCCCGTCGCGTCCGGGGCCGTGAAGGCGAGCCCCCACCGGGTGGGGGCGGTGCCCTCCAGCGGCCGGGCGGGGGCGAAGGCGCGGGCGGCCTCGTCGACCGTGCAGGACCAGGGGGTCAGGTCGTCGAGGGTCCGCAGCGCCGGACCGGGACCACCGGGCGCGCGGACCAGCCACTCGTTCCAGACCACCCCGTTCGGCAGGGCGAGGACCTCGAAGCGCAGGTCCGGCCAGAGCGGGACGGGCCACAGCAGCGCCTCGCAGGTGAGATCGCCGATCCGGCGCGGGGTGACCGACTCCGGGACACCGAGGACCGAGCGGTAGCGGTGGACGGCGGACCGGGAGCGCGGGGCGTGCAGCATGGCCTGCCAGCGCCGGTTGGCCTCGCGCATGTCCGCGAGGGAGACGCCCAGTTCACGGCGGGCGTCGTCGACGAGGTCCGGATTGTGGTCGGCCATGCGGCGCAGCAGGACCAGTTGGAAGTCGAGCGGGGTGAAGGGGCCGACGGGTCGCTTGGCGGGCATGGGGCCATGATCGCGCATCGGCCCGGCCGCGCGCGGCGTCCCCGCGAAAGGTCCGGCCCCCCGGAAGGTCCGGCCCCGCCCGTGGGAGGCCGTTCCCCCGCGGGAGCCGCGCGCCCCTCCGACCCCACGGTGCGGCATCAGCCCCGGGCACCTCGCCGTCGCCCGCCCATTGCCCCTCCAAGACCAGCATGAGTAGCCTGTGTTCGTCATGCCGATCGTCTGTTGAAATTTCGAACATAGGGAGGGGACCGGTCGTGGGACGCCTCGTACCTGCCGTGACCCGGGCTCTCGACATCCTCGAGCTCTTCCTCGACGGGGACGGCACGCTCTCCGCCCCCGACATCGTGCGCAGGCTGCAGCTGCCGCGGACGACCGTGCACGAGCTGGTCACCACGCTCGCCGCCCGCTCGTACATCGTGCAGATACCGGGCCAGCCCGGACGGTACCGCCTCGGTGTCCGGCCGTACCAGCTCGGCAGCCGCTACGCCGAGCAGCTGGACCTCGCCGCGGAGGGCCAGCAGGTCGCCCGTTCCGTCGCCGAGACCTGCGACGAGACGGTCCACGTCGCGATCCTGGAGGGCACGGACGTCATCTACATCGCGAAGGTCGACTCCACGCACGCCGTGCGCATGGTGTCGGCGGCGGGCCGCCGGCTGCCCGCCCACTGCACCTCCGTGGGCAAGATGCTGCTCGCCTCGCTGCCGGGTCCGGAGCTGGCCTCCCGCATCCCCGACGACGCGGACCTGGTCGCGATGACACCGAACAGCATCACCGAACCGGGCGCTCTGCGCGAGGCCCTGGCGGAGATCCGCCGCCGCGGTGTCGCCGTGGAGAGCCGTGAGTCGAACCCGGACGTCAGCTGTGTCGCCGCCCCGGTGCGCGACCGCACGGGACAGGTCGTCGCCGCGCTCTCCATCTCCGTACCGATGATCCGCTGGAGCGACGAGCGCCGCGTCGAGCTGGAGCAGCTCGCCGCCAAGGGCGCCGCCGAACTCTCCGAGCGGCTCGGTCACCGGAGCGTGATGGGATGACCGCCTTCGACGTCGCGATACGCGCCGACGCGGCCCTCGGTGAGGGGCCGACCTGGGACGCCCGGGAACAGCGGCTGATCTGGGTCGACATCCTCGGTTCCCGGGTCCACACCTACGAGCCGCTCTCCGGGCGCCGTACGGTCATGGTCACCGAGCAGCACGTGGGCGCGGCCAAACCCCGCGCGGGCGGCGGCCTGGTGGTCAACCTCCGGGACGGCGTGGGCCTCTACGGCCCGACCGGTTCGCCGGACGGGTTCCGCTGGCTGCACCGTGACCCCGTCCCGGGCCGCCGGGGCAACGACGCCGCGGTCGCCCCCGACGGCGCGCTCTGGGCCGGCAGCATGCGCTACGACGAGACCCGGGGCGGCGGCGTGCTGTCCCGGATCGCCGCCGACGGCACCGCGCACACCGTCCTCGACGCCGTCACCGTCAGCAACGGCACGGGATGGAGTCCCGACGGCCGGCTGATGTACTACATCGACACACCGACCCGGCGGATCGACGTCTTCGACGTCGGCGACGATCAACTACCGCGCGACAGGCGGGAGCTGGTGGCCATTGATGCCGACGAGGGCTACCCGGACGGGCTCACCGTGGACGCCGAGGGCTGTGTCTGGGTGGCGTTCTGGGACGGCGGCGCGGTCCGCCGCTACACCCCCGACGGCGTTCTCGACCGGGTGATCGCCCTCCCGGTGCGCCGCCCCACCGCCTGCGCGTTCGGCGGTGCCGATCTGACCGACCTGTACATCACCACCGCCCGTACGGGCCTGGCCGCCCCGCACCCGCTCTCCGGCTCGGTCCTCGTCGTCCCCGGTGCGGGCAAGGGTCTCGCGCAGCCCGCGTTCGCCGGCTGACGGCCGCTCCGGGGACCGGCACCGCTCCCGTCCCCGCACGGTCGCCGACCGTGCGGGGACGCCCGGTACCTCCGGCGGTCACCGGCCGGGGGAGTGCACCGGCGTCACCGGTACTCCTCCGGCCGCACTGCCCATCAGGGTCAGCCGCACCGTGCCCGGACCCGCGGGCGTGGTCCCGTCGGCCAGGACGGCGAGAGCCAGGGTGTTGGCGCCACGTGTGTTCAGCACCCCGTTCGGCAGCACGAAGGTGTGCTGGGGACCTACGTCGTTGATGTACTGGCCCAGGTTCCAGCCGTTCAGGAAGATCTGGACACGGTAGGCCCGGGACGGGTCGTCGGTGAGGGTGAGCCCGATCGACGCGTCCACGCCGGGATGCACCGCGAGCCGGAACCCGGTGCGGTACCAGCAGACCCCCTGCCCCCGCCGGGCCCGCGGGAACTCGACGGCCTGCCAGCCGCCGTCCTTGAACCCCGGCAGATGCCAGCCCTGCCGCTCCCCGTGCAGACCTCCGTGGTTGAGCGGTCCGCGCACCGGGTCCGGTGCCGCCGCGCCCCGGATCCGCCAGGCGAGCGCGGGCGCGGCGCCGCCGAAGGTCACGGCCGTCAGCCCGCGGGCCGCCTTGTGGGTGTCCCGGGCCGCGCCGTCCTGGTCGTGCTGCATCCGGCGCACGAGGACCGACAGCACGTGCGGCCCCTTCGCCGAGCGGACCTCCGACGGGACGGGGAAGGCGGCCGTCGCGGCCCAGGTCCCCTGCCGGACCGTCTTCCTGTCCGGCACCGGCATCCGGTGCGTGCCCAGCGGCTTGCCGTCCAGCCACGCCATCAGCAGCCCCTGCGTGCCCGTGACGTACGACAGGGACACCGATTCCACGCCGGCCGCGTCCGCGAACCGCCCGCGATACCAGACGTCTCCGTAGTGGAAGCCGTAGTCGTCGGCGAACAGCACGGGCTGTCCGGCCGGTACGGGGGTGACGCTGTGGGAGGACCTCCGGTCCGCGGCCCGCCAGGACGAGTCGTCGAAGCGGGCGGCCGACTCGGGGTTCTCGGCGTGGTGGCGCCACTTGTCCAGCTCGGGCAGCGCGACGGCCGGTACGCCGGGCAGCCGCCGCTCGGCGAGCAGACTTCCGGACGCGGTGGCGCGGGTGCGGACGGCGCCCCCGTTCCAGAGCACGCCGTCGATCCCGCGCGGCCCCCACACCTCCAGGCCGGCGGCGGCCACCGTGTCCCCGGTGAGCCGGACGGTCGTGCCGCGCAGGCCCGCGGTGCGCACCAGGGCGGGGCCGCGCACCAGGACCGGACCCGACGGGGTGTCGTGACGCCACAGGCGCGCGGAGGCCCCGTCGTCGGCGAGGAGCAGCAGGAGCGGGGCCGTGCTGCCGCCGCCCTCGACCAGAACACGGGTCAGGCCCTTGAGTTCGGCGTCGATCCGCAGAAGGCCGTGCGCGTGCTCGTGGTGCGCGCGGCCCTCCAGCACGGTGACCTTCGGCGCGCTCGCGCACTCCAGCACCGTCCGGGTCGACTCGCCCGTGCGCCCGGTGAACACCGCGATGTCCCGGCGGCCGGCGGCCAGCCGCAGCATCGGCTGCGCGGTGGAGTACCGCAGCGTCCGGCGCCCGAGGGACAGGCCGGTGGCGAGCAGCCGGGCGTCGAGACCGGGCAGCGGCACCCGGACGCTCTCCCCGGCGAGCGTGACGGCGGCCACGGTCTCGGCGGGCCTGTCGTTGCGCAGCACGTGGAAGTGGGCCCGGGTGTCGGGGTTGACGAGGTGGTAGGCCTTGATCGCGGCACCGGCGCCCGGCCCGCCGCTGCCCTCGCGGACCGCGGCCTCGGGCGCCCGGTCCAGTTTGGCGAGGTCGGGCACGGAGTGCAGGAGCTGCCCGATCTGGTGCATCGGCACCAGCTTCGGGGTCGGCCTGCGCGCCTCGTCGAGGGCCGCGCCGTAGTCGTACGAGGTGTAGACGACCGGTGCGGGCAGCCAGCCCCAGGACGTGCCGCCGAAGGTCATGTAGACGTTGTGGACCTTGATGCCGTTGGCGAGGTTGGTCAGGTAGAAACGGCGCTCGTACGCCGCGTCCCGGGTACGGGCCGACTCCGCGTACCCCTTGCCGTCGAACTCCGCTCCGCCCCACGGGTCGAACCAGCCGCCGCCGAACTCGGCCAGGAATCCCGGGGTCCCGGGGCTGGCGGTCGAGCCGCCCTTCGCGCCGCCGACGCCGTAGTAGCCCCAGTCCGGCGGCTGTTCGGCCGGGGACGGGTAGCCGTCGAACCCGTACAGGTAACGCCCCTTCTCCCCATGGGTGTCGAAGGTCCCCGGGGCCCAGTGGCCGTTCCTCCCCTTGTCGTTGTGGAAGAGCGGTACGTCGATGCCGTCGGCGCGGACCTTGGCGTACAGGTGGGCCATGTAGTCGCGGCCGCGCGGGCTGGTGACGTTGTTCGCGTACTCGTTCTCCAGCTGGTAGAGGACGATCGTGCCGCCGCCGTCGGTGTACAGGTGCCGGGCCGCGACCCGGTTCACGGCCGTCAGCCACGCGTCGACGTGGGAGAGGTAGGTCGGGTCGGAGGTCCGGGCGGTGCCCGGGGTCACGGTCAGCCAGCCGGGGAAGCCGCCGGCGTCGACCTCGGCGTTGATGTAGGGGCCCGGCCGCAGGATCACGTACAGGCCGGTCTCGGCCGCCGTCCGCAGGAACAGCCCGAGGTCGCGGACGCCCGTGAAGTCGTGGTGCCCGGGGGCGGGGGAGTGGTAGTTCCAGGAGACGTAGACGCTGATCGTGTTGTAGCCGTGGGCGCGCAGCTTCTGCAGCACGTCGCGCCAGAGGGAGGGGCTCGGCAGCCGGAACGGGTGGACCTCGCCGGACCACAGGACCACCCGCCTGCCGTCGATCAGCATGGAGTAGCTGTCGAACCCGATGGTGTGCCGCCGCCCGTCGGCGCCGGGCGGTCCGGGCGCGGGCCCGGTGGGGACGGTGCCGACGGCGAACGCGCCGCCGTCCGCGCTGCCGCCCAGCGTGAGGCCCAGCGCGGCGGTGCCGGCGAGTGCGCTGAAGGTACGTCTGCTCAACACCATGCGGGGGCCTCCCAGGGGCAGCGGCGCGACTGTGATCATTGTCCACAGCGACACGTCCGACCCCGGTCATATCGGGGTCCCGGCGCGGCAAGGGCGGCCGGGGTCTCAGGTACGGGTGACGGCGTACGTGACGAACTCGGACCAGGTGACGGAGGAGAGCGTGAGGCAGGGGCCCTGAGGGTTCTTGGAGTCGCGGACATGGATGGTACGTGCGGTGGCGGCGACCTCCAGGCAGTCACCAGAACCGCCGCTGCTGTACGTCGACTTGAACCAGGTGAGTTCGCTGGTGCTCATAGGTCTCCTCGCATGCGCTGCAAGCGGCTCAGGGAGTCTTCAAGGGTGAGAGCCTGTGAACGCATCCTGGCATACCGCATCTGGAGCATGCTGACCACTTTTGGATCAGCGATCAGCTGACCGCTCTCCTGCCCCTCGCAGTATGCGAACCAGCGATTGTCGGGTGTTTCCAGCAACTGCATGGGCCCGTCGAGCCCCGCATGGGTCTCCCGTACCTGGGGCATGACCTGGATCTCGACGTTCCGCAGTCCGGCGATCTCCAGGACGTGGTCGACGAGCCCTCGTGTGATCTCGGTCCCGCCCGTGCGCCGCAGGAGCATCCCCTCCTCCAGGATGAAGCCGAACGCCGTGTTCGGGCGCTCCCGCAACAGGCGTTGTCGTTCCGCCCGCGCGACCCACTGCGCCTCGATCTGTGCGTCGTCCAGAGGGGGCAGCTGGTTGGTGAACAACGTGCGCGCGTACGCCTCCGTCTGCAACAACCCCGGGACCAACCGGCACTCGTACGTGTACAGGGTGATCGCGGTCGCCTCCAGCCGTGCCCACTGGCGGAACCACGCCGCGAGCCCCGGCTGCCGTGCCAGATGTCCCGCCGCCTTCCGCAGCGCGCCGGTGTTCCCGAGCACGTCCTCCGCTCGCTCCACGAACGTCGGGTCCGGCATGCGGCGTCCCAGCTCCACCGACGCCACGGTGTGCCGGGAGAACCGCACCCGTTCGCCGAACTCCTCCCGGCTGAGCCCCGCGTGTTCCCGCAGGGCCTGCACGACCGCACCGAACGTCCGCAGACTGTCGGACGACTCCGGCTCGCCACCCGTACCCGCACCCTCGACCGCCATGGTCACCTCCCGACGGCCATGGTCACGTTCGGTCACCGGTACTGTCCACCCCGTCACCGCGTACGCTCCCGCGGCGTACGCGGTGACGACCTGGTGAAGTGGCCGCGCACACCGGCAGATTGGGCACATGACCGCACCGCCCACCCCCCGACGCCCGGTTACCGTACGTGTGTTCACGCAACGCTTCAGCGCCACCCCGCGCGGCGCCCGTCTCGCCCGGCACCTCGCCCTGGACCAGTTGCACACCTGGGGCGTCCCGCACGGCACGGACGCCTCCGACACCGCCGCCGTGATCGTCGCCGAGCTGGCCGCCAACGCGGTGACCCACGGCCGGGTGCCGGGCCGCGACTTCGAGCTGCGGCTCCGCCTCCTCCCGGGCAGCGTCCGGGTCGAGGTGACCGACACGCGGGACGGGACGCGCCCGCCGGGCCCCGGCGACGTGCCGCCCGCCGCCCCGCTGGACGACCACGGACGCGGGCTCGTGCTCGTCGAGGCACTCGCCGACCGGTGGGAGGTCCTCGACCGGGAACCGCCCGGCAAGACCGTCCGCGCCGAGATCGACCTGCCGGGGTGGCCGGCCCGGACCGGACGGGTGAGCGGCCGGTGAACGGCGGCCCGCGGACCGGCGCGCGGTCAGCGGACGGGCGCGCCGAACCACCTCGGCAGACGGCCGAGCAGATCGGCCTGGTCCTCGCCGGCCCAGGCCACATGGCCGTCCGGCCGCAACAGCACGGCGGGCACGTCCAGTTCGCCGCCGGGGTCGACGACGTGGTCGACCCGGTCCGCCCAGCCGGCCACCGAGAGCCGGCCCGTCCGGTCGAGCAGCAGCCCGCGGCCCGCGTGCATCAGACCGTAGAGGCGGCCCCGTTCCAGCTCCATGTCGCGCAGCCTGCGGCCGAGCAGGTGGTGGCCCTCGCCGAAGTCGTAGCGCACCCCGACCGCGGTGATCATCTCGGTCACGTAGCGGTTCACCTCCTCGAAGTCCATCAGCTCGGCGAGCAGTCCGCGCAGCGCGGTCGCCCCCGGGTCGGTGCCCAGCAGCGTGATCTGCGCGCGGGTGTTCTCCAGCACCCGGGCGCCCACCGGGTGGCGTTCGGAGTGGTAGCTGTCCAGCAGGCCGTCCGGGGCCCAGCCACGGACCGCGGCGGCCAGCTTCCAGCCGAGGTTGAACGCGTCCTGGACCCCGAGGTTGAGCCCCTGCCCGCCGGTCGGCGGATGGACGTGCGCCGCGTCGCCGGCCAGCAGGACCCGGCCGACCCGGTAGCGCTCGGCCTGCCGGGTCGCGTCGCCGAACCGCGACAGCCGGCGCGGTGCGCGCACACCGAAGTCCGTGCCCGCGACCTCTCGCAGACGGCGCCTGAACTCCTCCAGGGTCGGCGTCGCCGTACGGTCCTCGGCCACGCCGTCCGCGGGCACGATGATCCGGTGCGTGCCGTCCCCGTTGGGGATGACACCGAACCGCGGCTGGGTCCTGCGGACCTCGGCGACGACGGCGTCCACCGTCGCCGGGTCGGCGGTCGTCTCCATGTCGCCCAGCAGCGTCTCGACCCGGGCGGGCTCCCCGGGGAAACCGACACCGAGCAGCCCGCGGACCGTACTGCGTCCGCCGTCGCACCCGACGAGATACCGGGCGCGCAGCCGGGTGCCGTCCGCGAGCTCGACGCCGACCCCGGCGCGCTCCCCGGTCCCGTCGCTGCCGTCGCCGCCGTTCTCGTCCCCGTCGTCCTGGCTCAGCCCGACCACCTCGCTGCCGCGCCGGATCTCGGCGCCGAGTTCGCGGGCCCGCTCGGTGAGCAGGCGTTCGGTGACCGGCTGGAGCGTGGAGAGACCGTACGGGTGTGCCGTGTCCACCCCGTCCGGCCACGGCTTGTGGATGCCGCCGAAGAAGCCGCCGACCCGGAACCTTTCGCTGACCGCGAGGAACCGGTCCAGCAGACCGCGCTGGTCCATGATCTCGACACTGCGCGCGTGCAGGCCCCGCCCGCGGGACTCCTGGGAGGGTTCGGCCAGCCGGTCCAGCACGACCACACGCACGCCGTGCAGCCGCAGTTCGCAGGCGAGCATCAGTCCGGTCGGTCCGCAGCCGACCACGATCACGTCGATCATCGGAAGACCCGTTCGGTGAGAGGTGGGATCGGCCGGACCCCGCGCGCGGCCGGGTGACACGCGCCGGGAGCGCGTGCTCCGGGACGGGGTGCGGGCGACCGCGCGCCCGTGTCACGGAGGGGCGTTCCGGCAGGTTCCGGCCTCGGGCGGCGATTCTGCGCCACGACCGGGGCCTTGCCGCAAGCCCCCTGGCCCGCGGTACGCTGAAGGGGGCAAGGAGAGGGAGATCTCCTTGCCCTTCGTCGTGCGCGCGGCCTACCCGACCTGGTTGTACATCGCCCCGGCGGCGGGCCAGCCCATCGGCTGCGGCGCGGGCTCCGGTTCCGGCTGCGTGCGGCCCCTGACCTGGGCGGCGGTCAGCCCGCCGTTGCGCAGGCCGGGCATCGCCGTCTGGCCGAGCCCGGCGGCCGGAGCGGGACTCATGCCCGGCATCCCCGGCATCCCGGGTGCGCCGGGCATGTTCGGCATGGCCGGCGCGGGGCCCTGCGCGACCGCGGGCATCGGCGCGGGCGGCATCTGGGCCACTGCCGGCACGGGCTGTTGCGGTGGCGCGGCCGGCGGCATGGGAGCCATGGGCGGCATCATGGCGGGCGCCGGTGCGGGGGCGGGCATCATGGCGGCGGCCGGAGCGGGCGCGGGCATCATGGCGGCCGCCGGAGCCGGGGCGGGCATCAGACCGGGCATGCCGCCGGGCAGCTGTGCCGGAGCCTGGGCCGGGCCCGGCCAGGTCTGCGCGGGCGGCAGGCCCGGCATCGCGGAGGCCTGCGCGGCCAGCGGCATGCCGACCCCGTTCGTCTCGCTGATCAGACGGTCGACCGCCGCCGTGCCCGAGCTGTAGCCGGTCCCTGTGCTGGGCTCGGGCACGGCGGCTCCCCTCCTGGACCCGTAGAGCACCTGCTCCAGGCCGGACACCAGGCGACGCACGTCCACCTGGGGGCGCACCACGAGTCTCAGGAAGCGACTGGACGAGCCGATCTTGTTGCCGCACTCGCGGACCAGGATCCGGTGCTCGGTGAGCAGCCGGTCGCGGACGACGGTGCCCTCGGCGCCCACCGGCAGCCGTACGAACAGGAAGTTGCCCTGCGAGGGGTAGACCGTCAGACCGGGCAGCGCGGTCAGCTGACGGGCCATGTCGAGCCGGTCACGGCGCACCAGGTGCAGGCTCTCCATGTACTCGGCGCCGTGCTCCTTGAGCATGAAGACCACGGTCTCGGCGAAGGAGTTGAGGTTCCACTTGGGCAGCATGGAGCGGATCTTGCCCGCGAGCGCGGGGTTGGCCACGAGGTAGCCGAAGCGGATGCCGTGCAGGCCGAAGTTCTTGCCGAGGCTGCGCAGCACGATGACGTTGGGCCGCAGCACCGCCTCCTCGACGACACTCGGCTCGTTCTCCGCGTCCGCGAACTCCAGGAACGACTCGTCGATGATCACCAGGTCCAGGTCCTGGAGCGCGTCCATGAAGTTCACGACCGTCTGCCGGCTCAGGAAGCCGCCGTCGGGATTGTTGGGGTTGCAGATGACGGCGACCCGGGTGCCCCGGGCACGGATGAACTCGACGTACTTGGCGGGGTCCAGGGCGAAACCGGTGGACTCCTGGAGCGGGAACATGTCCACGCGCTTGCCGGTCTCCATCGGCTGGTCGGTCCAGCGGCCGAAGGTGGGGACGGGGATGGCGAGGGACTCGCGGACGAGCAGGTGGTCGATCCAGGTGATCAGTTCCGTTGATCCGTTGCCCATGGCGACACAGCTCGGCGGGAGGCGGAGCAGCGCGCACAGTTCGGCCGTGATGGTGTCGGCGCTGCTCGGGTAGTACGTGATGATCTCGCGCAGCCGCCCGGCCAGTTCGTCGAACATGCCGGGGGTGGGGAAGTACGGGTTGCACGGGATGCAGAAGTCGATCGGGCCGACTCCGTCGCTCTCGCGGGCGAGCGCAGCCATCGAGGGGCTGTGCGCCGCAGTGCCGCGGAACAGCGAGGCGACGTTGTCGGCCATGGAACCTCCGTCTCTGGGTGGCCCGTGCGGGGGAGCACGGGCCGCCCTCTCATACGGAGACGGGGGTGGTGCTGTTCAACTCGTGAGAATCCGGTGACGGTCCGGTCTCCGGGGCAACCTCAGGGGCCCGGACCGCGTCCGCGCGAGGCTCCGCGGGCGTCAGGCGCTGAAGGAGTGCACCGTCGTCGTGCGGTAGGTGCTGCCCGGGCGCAGCACCGTCGAGGGGAACGCGGGACGGTTCGGCGAGTCGGGGAAGTGCTGCGTCTCCAGGCACATGCCGTCGCCCTGCCGGTAGGTGCGCCCGGAGGTGCCCACCAGCGTGCCGTCCAGGAAGTTGCCGGAGTAGAACTGCACGCCCGGCTGGTCGGTCGCGATCCTGAGGGTGCGGCCGGAGCCCGGGTCGCGCAGGGTGGCGATGTGCTCGGGCCGGGCGGTGACGCCCTTGTCGAGCACCCAGTTGTGGTCGAAGCCCTTGGCGGTGACCAGTTGGGGGTGGCCGGCCCGGATGTCGCGGCCGACCGGCTTGGCGCGCCGGAAGTCGAAGGGGGTGCCGGCGACCTTCGCCAGCTCGCCGGTGGGGATCAGTCCGGCGTCGGTGGGCGTGAAGCGCCCGGCGGCCAGGGTGAGTTCGTGGTCGTAGATGCCGCCGCTGCCCTCGCCGGCGAGGTTGTAGTAGGTGTGGTTGGTGAGGTTGACGACCGTGGCCCTGTCGGTGGTGGCCGCGTAGTCGATGCGCCAGTCGCCGTGCCGGGTGAGCGTGTAGGTGACCGTCACCCGGAGCGTGCCGGGGTAGCCCATCTCGCCGTCGATGCTGGTGTAGTGCAGGCGCAGGCCGACGTCGGAGCCCGAGGTGAAGCCCTCGACGTCCCAGACCTTGGTGTTGAAGCCCTTGGCCCCGCCGTGCAGGCTGTTCACACCGTCGTTGACGGAGAGCTGGTAGCTCTTGCCGTCGAGGGTGAAGCGGCCGCCGGCGATGCGGTTGCCGTAGCGGCCGATCGTCGCCCCGAAGAACGTCGTGCCGGCGACGTACGACGCCAGGTCGCCGTAGCCGAGGGAGACGTTCGCGTAGCGGCCGTGCCGGTCGGGGATCTCCAGGGACTGGACGATCCCGCCGTAGGAAATGACCTTCAGACGTGTGCCGCCGTTCGCGAGCGACCAGCGGTGGACCTTGGTGCCGTCGGCGAGCCTGCCGAAGAGCTCCTTCACCGGCTTCCCGGCCCCGGTGCCGGCGTGTGCGGTCCCGGCGGTGGCCGCGGTGACGCCCGCGGCCGCGGCCGCGGCGATGATCGTTCGTCTGCTGGTTTCCATGTGCGGCTCCTGCAGTGGAAGTTGAAGGCCCCCACCGAGGTGGGGGCCCTGGCGACTTACGAACCGACCTTGCGCTTGTTCCACACGTCGAACCCGACCGCTGCGAGCAGTACCAGTCCCTTGATGACCTGCTGCCAGTCGCTGCCGATGCCGACGAGGTTCATACCGTTGTTCAGCACGCCCAGGACGAGACCACCGATGATCGCGCCGAGGACCGTGCCCACGCCGCCGCTCATCGACGCGCCGCCGATGAACGAGGCCGCGATCGCCTCCAGTTCGAAGTTCAGACCGGCCTTGGGCGAGGCCGCGTTGAAGCGGGCGGCGAAGACCAGACCCGCCAGGGCCGCGAGCATGCCCATGTTCAGGAAGACCAGGAAGGTGACCTTCTTGTCCTTCACGCCCGACAGCTTCGCCGCCGGGAGGTTGCCGCCGATCGCGTAGATGTGCCGGCCGATGACCGCGTTGCGCATCAGGTAGCCGAAGCCGGCGACCAGCACACCGAGGATCAGCAGGACCACCGGGGCGCCCTTGTAGCTGGCGAGCAGCATGGTGACGGTGAGCACGGCGGCGATCAGCGCGACCAGCTTGAGCAGGAAGAGGTTCCTGGGCAGGACGCCGAGGGAGAACTCCTGCTGACGCTTGCGGTCGCGGACCTCCTGGAACACCACGAAGGCGATCAGGGCGATGCCGAGCAGCAGCGTCAGATTGTGGTAGTTCGTGTCCGGACCGACCTCGGGAAGGAAGCTGTTGGCCACCTTCTGCAGGCCCTCGGGGAACGGGCCGATCGTCTGGCCCTTGAGGAAGATCTCGGTCAGACCGCGGAAGGTCAGCATGCCGGCCAGGGTCACGATGAACGACGGTATGCCGAGATACGCGATGAGGAAGCCCTGCGCGGCACCCGCCGCGGCGCCGATGGCCAGGCACAGCACCAGGGCGAGCGGCCAGGAGATGTCGTGGTTGACCATCAGCACGGCACCCACCGCGCCCACGAACGCCGTCAGCGAGCCGACCGACAGGTCGATGTGGCCCGCGATGATGATGAGCATCATGCCGATCGCGAGGATCAGGATGTAGCTGTTCTGCAGCACCAGGTTGGACACGTTGCGCGGCAGCAGCAGGTCGCCGTCGGTCCACACGGCGAACAGGACCACGATCAGGCCCAGGGCGAACAGCATGCCGTACTGCCGCATGTTGCGGCGCATGCCGTCGAGGAGCAACTGCAGCAGACTCTCACCGGCGGCCGGTCCGCTCTTGCCCGGCGGCGCGGGGGCCGGCGTCTTGGCGGTCACATCCGTGCTCATCGCGTTACCTCTTTGTCCTTCGTCATCTGACGCATCAGCGATTCCTGCGAGGCCTCCGCCCGCGAGAACTCACCGGTCAGCCGTCCCGCTGCCATCGTGTAGATGCGGTCGCACATGCCGAGCAGCTCCGGCAGCTCGGAGGAGATGAAGACGACCGCCTTGCCCTCGGCCGCCAGCCGGTCGATGACCGTGTAGATCTCGAACTTGGCGCCCACGTCGATCCCGCGGGTCGGCTCGTCCAGGATCAGCACCTCGGGCCCGGCGAAGATCCACTTGCTCAGGACGACCTTCTGCTGGTTGCCGCCCGACAGCTTGCCCACCGGTTCGAACACCGTGGGTGCCTTGATGTTCATCGACGTGCGGAAGCCCTCGGAGACCTGGCGCTCCTCGTGCTCGTCGACGACCCCGCGCCGGGCGACCTTGCCCAGGGCGCTGAGCGTGATGTTGCGGTTGATCGTGTCGATGAGGTTGAGGCCGTAGTGCTTGCGGTCCTCGGTGACGTAGGCGATCCCGTGCCCGACCGCCTCGGACACGGTCTTCGTCCGGATCTCCTTGCCGTCCCTGAGCACCGTGCCGCCCGCGTAGCGGCCGTAGGCGCGCCCGAAGACGTTCATCGCCAGTTCGGTGCGTCCGGCGCCCATGAGCCCGGCGATACCGACGATCTCACCGCGGCGCACGGTGATCGACACGTCGTCGACCACCTTGCGCTGCTGGTCGATCGGGTGGAACACGGTCCAGTCGCGGATCTCCAGGGCGGGCGCGGCGCCCTCCTCCGGGTGGTGCGGGGTCCGCTCCGGGAAGCGGTGTTCCAGGTCGCGGCCGACCATGCCGCTGATGATCCGGTCCTCGGTGGTCTCCGCGGCCTTCACGTCGAGCGTCTCGATGGTCCGGCCGTCGCGCAGGATGGTCACCGAGTCCGCGACCCGCTCGATCTCGTTCAGCTTGTGGGAGATGATGATCGAGGTCATGCCCTGGTTCTTCAGCTCCAGGATGAGGTCCAGGAGCTTGCCGCTGTCCTCGTCGTTCAGGGCGGCGGTCGGCTCGTCCAGGATGAGCAGCTTCACCTTCTTCGACAGCGCCTTCGCGATCTCGACGAGCTGCTGCTTGCCCACGCCGATGTCGGCGACCCGGGTCTGCGGGTTCTCGTCGAGCCCGACCCGCCGCAGCAGCTCTGAGGCGTGCCGCAGTGTCTCGGTCCAGCTGATGAGCCCGCGGGTGGCGTGCTCGTTGCCGAGGAAGATGTTCTCCGCGATGGAGAGGTAGGGAACCAGGGCCAGCTCCTGGTGGATGATCACGATGCCGTGCTGCTCGCTGGCCCTGATGTCCTTGAAGGTGCAGACCTCCGACTCGAAGAGGATGTCCCCTTCGTAACTCCCGTGCGGGTGAACGCCGGAGAGGACCTTCATCAAGGTCGACTTGCCGGCGCCGTTCTCCCCGCAGATGGCATGGACCTCGCCCTGCTGGACGGTCAGGGTGACGTCCGACAGCGCCTTGACGCCGGGAAAGGTCTTGACGATCGAGCGCATTTCCAGGACGGGTCCCGCCATGGTCGTGCCTTCCAATCACTAGGGGGTGGCGGTTACTTGAGGTCGCTGTCCTTGTAGTAGCCGGTGGCGACGAGTTCCTTCTCGTAGTTGGTCTTGTCGACGCTCACCGGCTGCAGCAGGTAGGCGGGGACGACCTTGGTGCCGTTGTCGTAGGTCTTGTCGTCGTTGATCTCGGGCTTCTTGCCCTTGAGCGCCGCGTCGACCATGTTCGAGGCCACCGTCGCGAGCTTGCGGGTGTCCTTGTAGACGGTCATCGTCTGCTCGCCGGCGATGATCGACTTCACCGACGCGAGCTCGGCGTCCTGACCGGAGACGATCGGCAGCGGCTTGCTCTTGGACCCGTAGTCGTCCGACTTCAGCGACGACAGGATGCCGATGGAGATGCCGTCGTAGGGCGAGAGCACCGCGTCGACGTGGGCCGTCTTGTACGCCGAGGTCAGGATGTCGTCCATGCGCTTCTGCGCGGTGCCGCCGTCCCAGCGCAGCGTGGTGACCTGGTTCAGCTGCGTCTGGCCGGACTTGACGACGAGCTGCTTCTTGTCGATGTAGGGCTGCAGGACGCTCATCGCGCCCTGGAAGAAGTACTTCGTGTTGTTGTCGTCGTTCGAGCCCGCGAACAGCTCGATGTTGAACGGGCCCTTCTTGCTGCCGTCCTTCAGGCCGAGCTTGTCGACGATGTAACCCGCCTGCAGCTCACCGACCTTGGTGTTGTCGAACGACGCGTAGTAGTCGACGTTCTTGGTGCCGAGGATCAGGCGGTCGTAGGAGATCACCGGGATCTTGGCGTCGGCGGCCTGCTGGAGCACGTTGTTCATCGACTTGTTGTCGATGGCCGCGATGATCAGGGCCTTCACGCCCTGCGTGATCATGTTCTCGATCTGCGAGACCTGCTGGTCCGGGTCGTCCTCACCGAAGGCCAGCTTGGTCTTGTACCCCTTGGACTGGAGGTCCTTGACCACGTTGTTGCCGTCCCCGATCCAGCGCTCGGAGGACTTGGTCGGCATCGAGATGCCGATGGTGGCGCCCTTGATGTCCTTGCTGTCGCTCTTGCTGCCTCCGTCGCTGTTCTGGCCGCAGGCGGACAGGGACAGGGCGAGGGACGCGGCGCCGGCTATGGCGGTGAGGGCAGCTCTGCGATTACGCATGATCATCTTCCTTGATGTCGTGGACCGGACTCGGCCTCGCGATGCGGGGTCGCTCCGAGGGGCGTGCGAGGAAAGGACCGAGGAGAGGTGTGTGGGATTGTGCGCGGCCGTGTCGGCTTTTGTGAAGGGGAGTTGGTCGGAACGTTATGAGGAGGTGTCAAAACGCGACAGTGGACCGGGAGTTCGTGATCCGATCGGTGCCATATCGGTGTCCGCGCCGTGCCGGGCGAGCAGGTCCAGGGCGAGCCGGCCGCGCCGCACCCGCTCCCGGGCCGTGTTCAGGGTCAGATCCCGCAGATGGTGCCCGTACGGGTAGATCCCGGGGGCCTTGGACAGGCCGAACTTCAGGTAGATCGGTGCGCCGCGCCGGATCAGCTCGGCCACCTCGTACATCCGGACGTACCCGCCGAGATCGTCGGGGGCTTCGATGTACATGTCCATGGGTGCGGCCGAAACCCGGCGTATCTCGGTGAGGTGATCGAGCGTCAGGTCGCTCGGCACGTTCACGGAGTCCGCGCCGAGCCTTTCGTATACCGCGTACGAGGCCGGGTTGACCGGCCCCACGAGTGCCGAGAGCTTGAGGGTCGTGTCGGCCGGGACGATCCCGGCGACCCGCGCCCGGTGCAGCGTCCACAGCACGCCCTCGTCGGCGACGAGCAGGCATTTGACGCCCAGCTCCGTCGCCCTGACGGCGTCCTCGACACAGCCGGCCACCGCGTCGTGGCCGCGCGCGCGCAGTCCGCCGCCGCGGGAGTCGGAGCGCACCGAGCCACCGATGTCCCAGGTGCCGCGCGGGCCGGTGAACAGGCACAGCTCGATGTCGCGGGCCGCCGTGGCCTCGACCATCTCGGTGATCTCGGCGTCGGTCAGCATCCAGACACCGCTGCCCTGGCTGATCCGGTGGATCGGCACGTCGAGCCGCGAGGACTCCTTGAGGACCACGGCCAGGGCCTCGGGGCCCTCCACGGACGGCACCTCGGTGCGCCAGCGACCGCCTTCCGGGAAGCTGTGCGGCGAGGCGTCGGCGGGAGAGAGGGCGGGCGCGCCCAGGCCGAGCGCGGCGAGGGCCTGCTCGCCGGGTCGACGGGGAACCGTGGGAGAGGGGTCGGTCACTGGCTGTCCTTCATGTTCGTGATTTCGGACGAGGTTCGCGGCTTTCGGTGCGCGGGGGCCGGGTGGTGCGCCGGTACGGGGCCGTCAGGTGTCCCCGTACCGGCGCACGGCTAAGGACGCAGAAGGACCTTGCCCACCGCGGGATCGCCGGACCCCGCCAACTCGATGGCCTCGGCGAACCCGCTGAGCGGCAGTTCGTGCGTGACCAGCGGCAAGGGGCTGAGCAGCCCCGCGCCGAACACCCGCACCGTGTGCGCCCACGCCTCCGGCGGCGCCCCGAACACGGTGTGCACCTCCAGCTGCCGTACGACGAGATCGGTGGGGTCGAGCCCCTCGGCGCCCGGCGCCGGGATGCCCGTGAGGACCAGGCGTCCGCCGCGCCTGAGCAGGGAGGCGGCGGTGCGCGCGGCGGACGCGGACCCGGCGGTCTCGATGACGACGTCGAAGTCGGCGGGGAGCTCCTGGTCCTTGGTGCGGAAGTCGGTGGCGCCGAAGGTCCGCGAGAGCTTGTCCCGGTCCGGACGGGTGCCCACGACGAGCAGCTCCGCGGGGGAGCCCGCCCGCAGGAACTGCACGGCGAACATCCCGAGCGTCCCCGTGCCCACCACCGCGACCCGCTCACCCGGGCGCGAGCCGGCCTTGAGCGCGGCCGCCGCGACGCAGGCGGCCGGCTCCAGGAGGGCCGCCGCCGTCAGATCGGCCTCGTCCGGCAGGACGTGCAGCAGGCGCGCGGGCAGGGTGAGCGTGGTGGCCATCGCGCCGGGCTGGGTGAAGCCCGTCTCCTCGTACCCCGCCGTGCACAGCGTGGTCTCGCCCGCGTGGCAGCGGTCGCAGACCTGGCAGTTGCGGAAGCCCTCGCCGACGACCTTGCGGCCGACCAGGCCCGCGGGCACCCCGGCGCCCACCTCCGCCACCGTCCCCGACCACTCGTGCCCGGGAGTGAGGGGGTAACGGACGTACCCCTCGGGCCGGTTGCCCTGGTACACCTCGCGGTCGCTGCCGCAGACCCCGACGGCGTGCACCCGCACCAGCGCCTCGCCCGCGGCCGGCGGCACCGGCTCGTGGGCGGTCAGCCGGTGCTCGCCCGGCGCCTCGACGACGACCGCGGTGCTCACTGCGTCCCCTTCGGCCTGCGCTGCTCCCAGCCGTCCGCCCAGAGATCGAAACGGGCCTGCTGCTGCGGGAACTCGGCCGCCGCGTCGACGTCCAGCTCCACGCCGAGACCGGGCTCGTGGGACAGCTCGAAGTAACCGTCGACGACCTGCGGGGCGCCCTTCACGACCTTCTTGATCTCCGCGTCCGCGAAGTCGTTGAAGTGTTCCAGGATCTTGAAGTTGGGCGTGCTGAAACCGACTTGCAGGGAGGCAGCGGTGAGGACCGGACCGCCGACGTTGTGCGGCGCGACGAGCACGTAGTGGGCCTCGGCGGTCGCGGCCAGCTTCCTGGTCTCCCAGATCCCGCCGAGATGACCCACGTCCGGCTGGATGATGTCGACGGCCTGGCTCTCGAACAGCTCACGGAACTCGATCCGGTCGTGGATCCGCTCGCCGGTCGCGACCGGGATGTCGACCTTGGCGGCGACCTTCTCCAGCGCCTTCAGGTTCTCCGGCGGCACCGGCTCCTCCAGCCACGCGGGCTTGAAGGGCGCGAGCTCGCGGGCGAGCCGGACGGCGGTCGAGGGCGAGAACCGGCCGTGCATCTCCAGCATCAGCTCGGTCTCGGGGCCGATCGCGTCCCGGACCGCCTCGATGAGCGAGACGGAGTACAGCGTGGCCTCGTGGTCGAGCTCGAAGTGGCCGGTGCCGAACGGGTCGATCTTCAGGGCCCGGTATCCGCGGGCCACGACCTCCTGGGCGGCCTTGTGGTACGCCTCCGGGGTCCGCTCGGTGGTGTACCAGCCGTTCGCGTACGCCTTGACGCGGTCGGTGACCTTGCCGCCGAGCAGCTGCCAGACGGGGACGCCGAGCGCCTTCCCCTTGATGTCCCAGCAGGCCATCTCGATGACGGCGATACCGGACATCACGATCTCTCCGGCGCGCCCGTAGTCGCCGTACTTCATGCGCCGGACGAGGTCCTCGACAGCGAACGGGTCGGAGCCGAGAATGTGGTTGGCCTCCGCTTCCCGCAGATAGCCGAGCAGCGCGTCGGTGTGGCCCAGCATGCGGGTCTCGCCGACTCCGGTCAGGCCCTCGTCGGTGTGCACCTGGACGTAGGTCAGGTTCCGCCAGGGCGTCCCGACCACGTGTGTGCTGATTCCCGTGATGCGCACGGCAGTTGCCCCCTGTGCTCTTGCGTTCTGTTCGAAATTTCGTCACACGTTCGAAATGCTGGCGTGACAGTAAGGACGCGGCCCCGGGGGTGTCAATGGGTCGAACACGGTCTTCGGCGACGGATTTTGCCGGTATGCCTCGGGTCGTCGCACACGTGCCGCTGTGAACGAGGCGCGCGGCGCGCCGGAATCGACGGTTCAGCACACAACTTTCACAGCCGTGACTATCGACGGGACGCATGAGGAACTTAGTCTTCCGGCGTCATGGACTACTGCGACCCGTGCCGAAGGCACCTCAACGGCGCCCTTGCCTGCCCGGGGTGCGGCACCTCAGCCGAACAGCTCCGCCCGTCCGCGGACCGTACGCGGATCCGTCCGGAACCGGACGCGGGTGCGAACCCGCACGACTCGGACGACGGATACGGAAGCGACCGTACGAACGACCCCACGAACGACCACGAGCACGCGTACGCAGAAGCGGGCGACGAGCACGCGGACGACGCCGAGGACGCCTACGGCGCCGAGGACGACGACGGCGACGCGGACGACGACGGGGCCGAGGGAGGCCGCCGGGGCCGCCGGTCCGGCGGGCGGGGACGGCGCGGGCCCGCCGCGGGCGGCGCGAGCCGGCGCGACCGCAAGGCCGCCGCGCACCGCAGGCGCCGCCGCAGGGTGCTCTTCTCCGTGGCCGGGCTGGTGCTCGCCGGGGGCGGTCTGAGCCTCGCCGAACTCGGTGTCGACGCGCCCGGAGTGGCTCCGCACGCGGCGAGCGCGGACGCTTCCGCCGACGGGGGCTCAGGCGCCTCCGCGGAGCGTTCGGCGCGGCCGGGGGGTGGCGCCGGGGCGTCCGGGAGCGGGGCTCCGTCCGCGAAGGGCTCACCGAGTGCCTCGGCCTCGCCCTCCGCGTCCGCGTCAGCCTCCGCGTCCTCGAAGGAGGACGCGGACCCGGACGGGAAGGACACGAAGGGGTCCGCGTCGGCCGGGGCGGGGGGCGGGGCGTCGGCGTCCGTTCCCGCGTCCTCCGTGCCGACCCGGGCGCAGACGACTCCGCCGGCCGCGCCCACGTCGGCGCCGGCGACTCCGGCGCCTTCTCCTTCGCACACGTGCAATCGCTTCTTGTGGTGGTGCACGTAGGGTTCCCACCCCGCCCCGGGGGCTGCCGCCCCCGGCCCCCCGCTTTGGCCTGAACGGCCTCGTCCTCAAGCGCCGGACGGGCTGAAATACCTGACCTGGCCGTCTGCCTTCGAGCGCAGGCGCGCATCTCCAGCCCGTCCGGCGTTTGAGGACGAGCCCTTCGGGCGACGGCTGGGGTCCAGGGGGCGCAGCGCTCCTGGCGGGGGGCCGGGGCGGCGCCCCTAGGACGGTGGGCGGGGTTACGGCGTCAGCATGCGCTGGAGCAGATCCCGCAAAGACACCCGCTCCTCACGCGACAACCCCGCGAGCGGCTCCCGGGCGAACCGCAGCGACTCCCGCAGGGAACGCGCCACCCGCACCCCCTCCTCGGTCGCCGCCGCCAGCTTGACCCGGCGGTCGGAGGGATCCGGCCGCCGCTCCACCAGCCCCCGCGCCTCCAGCCGGTCGACGATCCCCGTCACGTTCGACGGCTCGCACTTCAGCTTCTGTGCCAGCCTCCGCATCGGCAGCGGCTCCAGGGACAGCAGACCGAGCAGCCGCGCCTGCGCCCCGGTGAGGGCGTGCTCGGCGGCGGCGTCCTCGTACTCCTCGTGGTACCGGGACACGACCGTACCGATGAGGTCGACGACCTCCAGGGTGAGAGGGTCGATCCGGGGCGTCTTCTGGGTGACCATGGCCTCCAGGCTACTCCCTTACTTGACATCATGAAATATTTAGGAGCATGGTTGTTTCAGGTAGTGAAGTATTAGAGCCGTAGTGCGCAGGCAAGCGTGCATGCAGGAAAGGCACACACCCTCATGACCGACACCCAGCTCCCCTCCGTCAGCCGCGAATGGCACCTGACCGCCCGCCCGGTCGGCTGGCCGAAGCCCGAGGACTTCGCCCTGGTCGAGGCGGAGGTCCCGCAGCCCGGGGAGGGTCAGGTCCTCGTACGCAACAAGTACGTCTCCGTCGACCCGTACATGCGCGGCCGGATGAGCGCCGCGAAGTCGTACGCCGCTCCCTACGAGCTGGGCAAGGCGATGCAGGGCGGTGCGGTCGGTGAGGTCGTCGCCTCCCGTGCCGAGGGGATCGAGGCCGGTGACCACGTCCTGCACTTCCTCGGCTGGCGCGAGTACGCCGTCGTGGACGCCAAGCAGGCCGTCAAGGTCGACCCGGAGGCCGCGCCGCTCTCCACGTACCTCGGTGTCCTCGGCATGACCGGCCTCACCGCCTACGCGGGCCTCCTGCGCGTCGCCTCCTTCAAGGAGGGCGACTCCGTCTTCGTGTCGGGCGCGGCCGGCGCGGTCGGCAGCCAGGTCGGGCAGATCGCCAGGCTCAAGGGCGCCTCGCGGGTCATCGGGTCCGCGGGCTCGGACGAGAAGGTCAAGCTGCTCGTCGAGGAGTACGGCTTCGACGCCGCGTTCAACTACAAGAACGGCCCGGTGGCCGAGCAGCTGCGCGAGGCCGCTCCCGACGGCGTCGACGTCTACTTCGACAACGTCGGCGGTGACCACCTGGAGGCCGCCATCGGCCGGCTGAACCGGGACGGCCGCATCGCGGTCTGCGGCATGATCTCCGTCTACAACAACACCGAGCCCGCCCCTGGTCCGAAGAACCTCGCCCGGCTCATCCAGACCCGCGGCCGCATCCAGGGCTTCCTGGTCGGCGACCACTACGACCTGCAGCAGGAGTTCGTCCGGGAGGTCGGTGCCTGGGTCCGCTCCGGCGAGCTCAAGTACAGCGAGACCGTCGTCGAGGGTGTCGAGAACAACCTGGAGGCGTTCTTCGGCGTCCTGCGCGGCGACAACGTCGGAAAGATGATCGTCAAGCTCTGAGGTCCCGGCGGGGCTTCTGCTGGTCTTCCGGTATGCGGTAACTTCTTTCCGAAGCTGTCGCGATCGTGGGCGCGAGTCGCGGCGGACCGAGGAGGAACGCACCGTATGTCCATCCAGCAGTCCGACGTCCTGTACACCGCCGTCGCCACCGCGTACAACGGCCGCGACGGCCGGGTCGCCACCGACGACGGCAGGCTCGACGTCGTCGTGAACCCGCCGAAGGAACTGGGCGGAAGCGGCGCCGGGACCAATCCGGAGCAGCTCTTCGCCGCCGGGTACAGCGCCTGCTTCCAGGGCGCGCTCGGCGTCGTCGCCCGCGGCCGGAACGTCGACCTCACCGGCTCGACGGTCACCGCCCGGGTCGGTCTGGGCAAGAACGACGACGGGTTCGGCATCATCGTCGAGATCTCCGCGACCGTCCCGGCCGTGGACGCGGCGACGGCGCGGGACCTGGTCGAACAGGCCCACCAGGTCTGCCCGTACTCGAAGGCGACCCGCGGCGACGTCACGGTGACGCTCGTCTGACGGGTCCACCGGCCACGGCGCGGGCCGCACCCCGGGAAAGGGGTGCGGCCCGCGCCGCGATCGTGGGCGCGGCGACCGGACCCGGCGCGGCGCCCTGCGCGACGGCAGCCCGCGGAACGGGACTTCGGGTACGCCCGTGGAGGTGGAAAGGGGCGTCGGGTACGGCCGCGGACCGGTGCGTCGGGTACGCGCGCGGACCGATACGGCCGCGGACCGGTGCGGGGAGGCGTACCCGCCCGGCGTTTCCCCGGGCGGTCCGGCGCCGCGGCTTCACGACCGGCCCGGCGCCGCGCTCCGCGACCGGTCCGACGCCCCCTCCCGCGGTGCGGAAGGCCACCGGTGTCACCGATGCCGTGGACGGCGCATCCCCGGCGGGCCGGAGCGGGCATGCTGGAGGTGGGCACCGGCGCGACGGACGGCCGCGCGGGCCCCCGGTGCCGCGCGTGGCGAGGAGGGCCCATGTCCCTGATTCCGTCGCTCCCCAGCAGGGACGAGCTGCTCCGCATGGCGCGCACCACGACGGACGTCACCGGCCAACTCCTCGACACGGCCGGGAACATCACCAGGATCGCGCTCAACACCCTCGACCCCCGCGACGGTTCCGGCGCGGAGGCGCTGCGGGTGCTCCGGGAGACCACGGCGGAGCTGGCCGAGGCGAGCGCGTCGCCGCAGGCACAGGAGGCCTTCTACCGGATCGTCGACACGCTGACCCGGCTGGGGACGACCGGGGCACCGCTGGCCATGCATCCCGTGAGCGAACCGGCCCGGGTGCTGCTGGCCGCCGTGGGCGACAGCCTGCTGCCGGTCCTCGACGCGGTGGAGCCCGCGGTGCAGGAAGCGGCCGCCGCGCTCGGGGAGTTGCTGGAGGCGGGGTCGCCGCTGCTCCCGACGGCGGCCGGGGTGGCGGCGGGGGTGCTGCTGGGGTCGACGCCGGTGATCCGCGCCGCGGCCGAGGTCCTGCGCGACTCCTCCCCGGAACTCCGGCGCATCGCGGACGCGTTGACCGCGGCGCTGGCCCCGCTGCTGCCCGTGCAGGTGGCACTCGCCGAGCGGGCGGCCACGGCGGGGGCGGGGGTGGTCCGGGCCGCGCTGCCGCCGCTGGCCGACCTCACCGAGGCGGCGGCCGCCACGACGAGCGCCGTCCGTCCGGTCCTGATCGCCGGCGAGGAACTCCTCGTCTCCGGCCTCGAACATCTCCAGCCTCTGCTGCTTGCCTCGGCGTCACGGGCGGGACGGGTGGCCCGGGCGGCCGCGGTCCGGGTCTCGGCGGCGGTGGCGCCCGCGGCGGACGGCGGTGTGGTGGTCGCGGTGGCGCCGGTGTAGGCCCGCCGGGCCGGCCCGGCCGGGGACGCCGGGCGCGGGGGAGGGCGGCCGGCGCGCCGGTAAGGTGGCCCGCATGCGTGATCTCGGGGCAGGGTTCCACTACCTCATACAGGGCCAGCGATGGGTCGCACGGCACGGGAAGCAGTACGGATTCGGCCTGCTCCCCGGGCTGATCACCCTGGTGCTGTACGCGGCGGCACTCATCGCCCTGGCCCTCTACGGCGAGGACTTCGTCACCTGGGCCACCCCCTTCGCGGACCACTGGACGAGCCCCTGGGCGGGCCTCTTCCGGGGCTTCCTGACCGCCGTGCTCTTCGCCCTCGCCCTGCTGCTCGCCGTCGTGACCTTCACCGCGGTCACGCTCCTCGTCGGCCAGCCCTTCTACGAGTCGCTCTCCGAGCGGGTCGACCGCGACGTCTCGCCGGACGGCACCGCTCCCGAGTCCGGGCTGCCGCTCTGGCGCGAGCTGTGGATCTCCGCGCGCGACAGCCTCCGCATCGTCGTACGCGCACTGGTCTGGGGCATCCTGCTCTTCGCCCTCGGCTTCGTGCCGGTCGCCGGGCAGACGGTCGTCCCGGTGATCGGCTTCTTCGTCACCGGCTTCTTCCTCACCGAGGAACTGACCGCGGTGGCCCTCCAGCGCCGCCGCGTCGATCTCCGCGCCCGGCTCACCCTGCTGCGCTCCCGGAAGATGCTGGCCTGGGGCTTCGGCACTCCGCTCGGCCTCGCCTTCCTGGTCCCGGTCGTCGCCGTCTTCCTGATGCCGGGAGCGGTCGCGGGCGCCACGCTGATGGCCCGTGACCTGCTCGGCGAGGAGACGGGCGAGTCCCGCGCGGACCAGGAGGACCCGGGGAATCAGGAGGACCGCGAGATGGGGGCGACGGCGTGAACCGGGTCCTCGCCGTCGCCGCCACCGTCCGGGTCAGTCCCGGGTGCTCGCCGTCCCGCTGACGCCGGGCGCCTCGGCACCCGCCGCCACCGTCAGGATCGCCCGGACCTGCGCGATGATGTCCAGCCGGTTGCGCACGAACCCCGGGTCGGTGACCGCGCCGGTCGACGGGTCCGTGTTCCCGGCGCCGAACTCCAGCACGGGCGTGTGGACATGGCCGCCCGGCAGGCTGTCGTGCAGACCGAGGCGGTCGCGCAGCAGCGTCGCACGGTAGGCGATCTCGTTGGAGAGGTAGTCACCGCCGCCCCCGGCACGCGCCGTCGAGCCCGCGGTCGGACCGTCCGGACGTACGACCGGATCGGTTCCGCCCGCCGGGATCTCGGTCACCGACGTGTGGTCGTACACCGGGAAGCGGCCCGTGTCCGCGGCCACGATCCGCGCGTACGGGAGGGTCGTCGACGTCCACTGCGGCTGCGAGGCGGGATCGGCGACCGGGACCGTGCCGGTCACCGAGACGTTCTCGTTGTCCGGGAAGCCGCCCCGCCAGGCTCCGTTGGTGCGCTCCACGTCGATGCGGCCGACACGTCCCTGACTGACCGTCATGAATAGATCCATGTGCGGTAGTTGGCGCCGCAGGGTCCGCTCCACCGTCCCCTCGGCGAAGTCCCGCCAGCGGACGGGGAAGACGACCGTCTCGACCCGCGCGGGTCCGTCCGCCGTCCGGATCGTCGTGCCGTCGAGGGCGAGTGCGGTGGCCCCGGACGGATTGGAGATCCGGACGTCGCGGTCCAGGGTGAACGGGTCGAACCCGGTGACCAGGATCCGCTTCACCCCCTCGGCGCGCGGGCGGCGGACGTCCTCCTGGCCGCGCGAGGTCCGCTCCAGCGTGTCCAGCAGCCTGGTGCGCCGGGCGTCCGAGAGCCCGAAGGGCGGTTCCCACCGCCGTACCTCGCGGGTCATCCCGAGCCGCGCCCAGTACAGCGGCCGGTCGTCGTCCCGGCTCAGGTCACCCCTCGCGGGGCCGCGTCCCTGTGCCCGGTCCACGGCCCGCCGCCACAGCCGCGCGCCCTGCTGTGCGACCAGCCGCTCGGCCCGCGCGTACGAGGCCGTCCGCTCCAGGGCACGGGCGAACTCCGGGGCCACCGAGTCGAATCCGGAGCGCCGCAGGATCTCCTGGGGCGCGGCCAGACCGAGGCGCTGCTCCTCGACGGTGGCGGGGCCGGGGGAGCGGGGGCCGGTGGTGGCGGAGTCCGTCACGCCGGAGTCCGTCGCGCCGGAGTCCGCCGCGCGGGGGTGTGCGGCGGCCGACGCGGAGGGGGCGGCCTCGGCCCCCGTCAGCAGGGTCAGTGCGAGTAATCCGATCCGAACGCCTTTGCAGATCAAGGGAGTTCATGCCTTCCGTCGCCGTGGGGTGCTTCCGGACGGCCGCAGTATCGCGTGACGGAGGGGACGTACGCCATGACGAGTGACCTCCAGGACCCCCTTGCGCGCGGGAGCGACAGGGTGCGCGGTGTCGCGGGACCGGTGCGACGGGCCTCCGGGGTCACACCGGAATCCGTGCCGCGGCCTCCCGCGGCGCGCCCAGGAACGCCTCCGTGGCCGGAGCCGGGGACCGCCCCCGCGTACACCGCACGGGCCGGTGCCCCCTCGTCGCGCACCGGAAGCAGGACGACGTCCGGTCGTACGGTCCCGGCGGCCGGTGCCGGGACCAGGGTCACCCCGAGACCGGCGGCGACGTACCCGAGCTTCGCGGTCCACTCGGCCACCACGTGCGCGACCCGCGGACGGAAACCGTGCCGCAGGGCCGCGTCCAGAAGGGTGCCCTCGGGGCGGGCGGAACCGGATATCCAGTCGGCGTCGGCGAGTTGGGGCAGCCGTACCGACCTCTCGGCGGCGAGCGGATGACCGGTGGGCACGGCGGCGTGCAGCGGCTCGTCCAGCAGATGGTGCAGGGTGTGGGCCTCCAGGGGGGGGCACGGCCCGTCGTCGAGACGATCGCCAGGTCCAGGTGGCCCGCGGACAACCGGTCGAGCAGCACGGGGGTCAGCCCCTCCTCCCGGCTGAGCCGTACCTCGGGACGGCGGGTGCGGAAGGCGGCGATGGCGCGCGGCACCAGCGCCGCGTCGGCCGTGGCGAAGGCGCCGAAGCGGAGCCGGCCGCCCGCCGCCTCGCGCAGCGCGGCCAGTTCCCGTCCGGCGCCGTGCAGCCGCTCGACCACCGTCCCGGCGTACGGCACGAGCACCCGGCCCGCCTCCGTCAGCCGGACACCCCGGGGCAGCCGGTCGAAGAGCGGCGCCCCGCCGAGCGCGGACTCCAGCGAGGAGATCTGGCGGGAGACCGCGGACTGCGTCCAGCCGAGCGTCCGCGCGGCCACGGTGAACGAACCGTGCCGGGTCACCTCGAGGAAGACGCGCAATCAGGTGGTGGAGAGACCGGGTACGTCATGCGGGTCGGGCATGGGAGCCGTGCTAGACATTCGCTTGCCGCATCACCGGGGCACGCCTAGCGTCGGGGACATGGAAAAGATCGCATTCCTCGGACTCGGTCACATGGGCGCGGCGATGGCGCGCCGACTCCTCGACGCCGGGCACCCGTTGACCGTCTGGAACCGGACCGCCGCGAAGGCGGACCCACTGGTCGCCGCCGGGGCCACGCTCGCCGCCTCCCCGGCCGATGCCGTCCGGGACGCCGATGTGGTGATCACCATGCTCGCCGGGCCCGCCGCGCTCGGCGAGGTCGCGGACGCCGTCGTGCCGCAGCTGCGCCCGGGCACCTACTGGGTGGAGATGTCGACGGTCGGCCCGGACGTGGTGAAGGAGCTGGCGGCCCGGCTGGGCGAGGGCGTACGGCTCGTCGACGCGCCGGTGGCCGGCAGCACGGACAAGGCGGCCGCCGGACAGCTCGGGATTCTCGCGGGCGGCGACGCGGCCGGTGTGGAACGGGTGCTCGCCCCTCTCGGCACGGTCACCCGCACCGGCCCGTCCGGGTCCGGCGCCGCGCTCAAACTCGTCGTGAACACCGCCGTCCTGGGCGGGGTCGCCCTCGTCGCCGAGGCCATGGTCCTCGCGGACGCGCTCGGCCTCGACGAGGAGACGGTGCGCCGCTCGCTCGCGGGCGGACCGCTCGGCGGCGCGGTCGGCCGTGCCTTCGCCGAGGACGTGCACTTCGGTACCGCGCTCGCGGTGAAGGACGTGGCCCTCGCCACGGACAGCGCCGAACTCCCCGCCATGCGGGCGGTGCTGGAGCACTACCGGCGGGCGGCGGCCGATCCCGCCGTCGCCGACGGGGACATCGCGCTGGCCGTCGGGCGCATCCGCCGGAATCAGGCCTGAGGAGGCTCCGCGCGGATCACCCTCGACAACCCGGCCGGTGCGCCCCCGCCCGCCAACGATGACTACTCCCAGGGGGCCCGCGTCGAACTCGCGGGCGGCGCAGCCCTGTTGTACCTGTCGGGCCAGGTCGCGGACGGCGCCGACCTGGCCGAACAGAGCCAGGGCGTCTTCGTGGACGATCGACGCGCTGCTGCGGGCGCACGGCGCGACGCTCGCCGACGTCATCAACATCCGCACCTGCCTCACGGATCATCACCGGGCTGCCCGAGTACGGCGCCGTGCGCGCCCGGTATCTCACCGGCACCCCGCCCACCAGCATGACCTTCGAGGTCTCCCGCCTCTTCAGGCCGGAGGCGCTGGTCGAGATCGAGGTCGTCGCCGCCGTGCCCGCCGTCCGGGGGCCGGAGTGATCCCTTCCGGGTGATACTGCCGCGTATGAGGGCCATCAAGGCGGCGAACCTGGGCGTCCTCTTCCTGCTGGAGCTCGCCGTCCTCGTGGCCGCCGGGTACTGGGGGTTCAGCGGGGAGCGGGCGGCACCGGTGAGGTGGCTGCTCGGCCTCGGCGCCCCGGCCGTGCTGATCGCGCTCTGGGCGCTGTTCGGCTCCCCGAAGTCGCCCCGCAGGACCCGTGGCGCGGTCCGGGCCGGCTTCGAACTGCTCTGGTTCGGGGCGGGGGCGGCGGCCTCGGCCCTCGCCGGGGCCGCGGGCTGGGCCGTCGCGCTCGCGGCGGTCTGCGTGATCAGCAAGACACTGGCGGTCGTCTGGCGGCAGTGAGTCCGGTGGCGGCCGGGCGACGGCGTACCGGTCCGCCGGGCCCGCCGAGGGGGCGAGAGGGAGCCTCGTCGGCGGCCCGACCGGCCGTCGGGGCCCCGGAGGGACCCGGTCGCCGCGTCCCCGCGCCGACGGCGCCGGGGATCAGGCCTCGCCCAGCAGCACCAGGAAGTCCCGGAAGGCGGCCGGCATGTCCACCGACTCCGGGTCCAGCAGCCACTGGTACTGCAGCCCGTCCATCACGGCGACCAGCAGCGGGGCGGCACGCTCCGGCGTGAGCCCGCTCGGCAGCCGTTCCCCGTACTCGGCGCGCAGCAGCTGCGCCATGCTCGCGCGCACGGCGGCATACCGCCGGGTGAAGAACTCGCGCGCCGGATGCCCCTCCGTGACGCTCTCGCCGAGCAGCGCCGAGAAGGTCTGCACGATGCCGGGCCGCATCGCGTTGTACTCGGTGAGCGAGGCCAGCAGATCCAGCCGCCACCGGCTGTCGGGCACGGCGTCCCACTGGTCGCGTTCCTCGAGCACCGCGACCAGCAGGGTGTCCTTGGTCGGGAAGTGGTGCAGCAGTCCCTGCTGGGTGAGGCCCACCCGCTCGGCGACGGCGGCCATGCTCGCGCCCCGGTAACCGCGTTCGGCGATCACCTCCAGGGCCGCCCGGACGATCTCCGCGCGCCGCTCCTCGCTCCTGGTCCTGCTCGTCATGGCGCCACCGTACGGGATCCGCTCCACCCGGACATCACGGCCGGGAAACGAAACCTACCGCTCTACAGGCAACGGGTGCAGGATGAGAGCGTCCGACGGAGGCCGCGGCCGTACAGCCGTACCACCGCGCGGACTTGACGGGCTGCCCGGAGTTCTCGGGCCACGCGGGCTACACGGGTTTCACGGACTTCAACGAGGAGGTGCCACCGTGACGGAGGCAGCGGAGACAGCGGAGAGCCGGACCGTCATCAGGGGCGGCGACGCGGCCGACCGGGCGCGCGAGGCGGTCGTCGAGGCGGCCCTCGGCAGGCTCGACCTGGACACCAAGGCGCGACTGCTCTCGGGGCAGGACATGTGGTCGCTGCCCGAAGTCCCCGAGATCGGACTGCGCTCCCTCGTCATGTCCGACGGCCCGATCGGCGTGCGGGGCGTGCGCTGGACCGCCGACGACCCGTCCGTCGCCCTGCCCTCGCCGACCGCGCTCGCCGCCACCTGGGACCCCGGCCTGGCCCACCGCGCCGGCGTCCTCCTCGCCCAGGAGGCCCGCCGCAAGCACGTCCACGTGCTGCTCGCGCCGACCGTCAACCTGCACCGCTCACCGCTCGGCGGACGCCACTTCGAGGCGTACAGCGAGGACCCGTACCTGACCGGACGCATCGGTACCAGCTACGTACGGGGCGTGCAGTCCGGCGGCGTCGGCACCACCGTCAAACACTTCGTGGCCAACGACGCCGAGACCGACCGCTTCACGGTCGACAACCGCATCTCCGGACGCGCCCTGCGCGAGCTCTATCTCGCCCCCTTCGAGGCGATCGTCGCCGACGCCCGCCCCTGGGGCATCATGACCGCCTACAACTCGGTCAACGGCACCACGATGACCGAGCACCACCGTCTCGTGAACGGGATCCTGCGCGGCGAGTGGGGCTTCGACGGCTTCAACGTCTCCGACTGGACGGCCGCCCGCTCGACCGTGGGCGCGATCGAGGGCGGCCTCGACGTCGCCATGCCCGGTCCCGGGACCGTGTACGGCGAGGCGCTCGCCGCCGCCGTCCGCGCGGGCCGGACCGAGGAGGCGAGGGTCGACGAAGCCGTCCGCAACGTCCTGCGGCTCGCCGCCCGCGTCGGCATCCTGGCGGGCGCCGAACCGGCCGTCACCGAGCTGCCGAAGCCGGTGGACGGAGAGTCCCTGGCCCGCGAGATCGCCCGCCGGTCCTTCGTCCTCGTACGCAACGAGAACGCGGCGCTGCCGCTGCGCCCCGGCACGGTGGCGCTGAGCGGAGCCGCCGCCCGCGACGCCCGGGTCCTCGGCGGCGGCTCCGCCACCGTCTTCCCCGCCCACGTCGTGTCGCCGCTCGACGGACTCACCGCCGCGCTCCCCGAGGGCAGCCTGACCTACGCGGTCGGAGCCGACCCGAACGAGGAACTCGCCCCCGCCGACAAGGGGTTCGTACTCCGCGCGGAGTGCCGCGACCGGGCCGGCCGGGTGATCGGCAGCGGCTCCGCGCCCAACGGCCACCTCCAGTGGATGGGCGACGACCTGCCCGAGGGCGTCACCCACGACACCCTGCACACCGTGGACCTGCGGGGCACCTTCACCCCGCGGGTGACCGGCACGCACGTCCTCGGCATCAAGGGCCTCGGCGCGTTCACCCTCACCGTCGGCGGTACGGTCCACTTCGAGGGCACCCAGCTCCCCACCGAGGACAGCCCGTTCACGGCGTTCTTCGGCGCCCCCGAGGAGCGCGCCCGGGTCGATCTCACCGCCGGCGAGACCTACGAGGTGTCCCTGCGCCAGGTGGTCGTCCACCCCGAGGGCGCGCCCCTGCGGATGGTCGGCTTCACCCTCGTCCACCAGGAACCGCGGCGCGATCCCGACGAGCTGATCGCCGAGGCGGCCGAGGCGGCCCGCGCAGCGGACACCGCCGTCGTGGTGGTCGCCACCACCGAGCGCGTCGAGTCCGAGGGCTTCGACCGCGAGAACCTCCGGCTCCCCGGACGCCAGGACGACCTGGTGCGCGCCGTCGCCGCCGCCAACCCGAACACCGTCGTCGTCGTCAACTCCGGCTCCCCGGTGGAACTCCCGTGGCGCGAGGAGGTCGCCGCCGTGCTGCTCACCTGGTTCCCCGGGCAGGAGGGCGGCAGCGCCCTCGCGGACGTCCTCACGGGCGCCCACGAGCCCGGCGGCAGGCTGCCCACCACCTGGGGACCGCTCGCGGACGCCCCCGTCACCCAGGTGGTCCCCGTCGACGGGGAACTCGCCTACAGCGAAGGTGTCTTCATCGGACACCGGGCCTGGGAGAGGGCGGGCAGGACCCCCACGTACCCGTTCGGGCACGGCCTGGGCTACACCGACTGGGCGTACGAGGCGGTCGTACCGTCCACCGGTCGCGGCGAGGGCGGCGCGGACAGTGCCGCGTCGGTGACGGTCCGCGTCCGCAACTGCGGCGCACGTCCCGGCCGCGAGGTCGTCCAGCTCTATCTGACGCCGGTCGAGGCGGACGGCGAGCGCCCGGTCCACGGGCTCGCCGCCTTCGCCGCCGTGGAGGCCGGGCCGGGCGAGAGCGCCGAGGCCGTGCTCGACATCCCCCGCCGGGCCTTCGAGATCTGGGACGAGGACGCGGGCGCATGGGTGTTTGTGAAGGGTTCGTACGAGGTTGCCGCCGGCCGCTCGATCACCGACCGCCGGGTCGTGGCGACGATTAACGTCTGACCCGGGACGAGCCCCTCCCGAGCAGCCCCGGTCCGGAACCTGACCTCCGGACCGGGGCTCGTCGGTTCCCGGCCGCCCAGGCCGCCCCAGATGTCCCGGACATCCCTGACGGTCCCGAACCGCTCAGGCGCCCGCGTCCCCCGGGCGCGCGTTCCTCAGGAGCGCACCCCGAACCCGTACACCGTCTCCGAGCGGTACGTCTCGCCCGGTTGCAGCCGGGTGCTCGGGAACTCCGGCCGGTTGGGGGAGTCGGGATAGTGCTGCGTCTCCAGCGCGATCCCGTCGCCGGGCGCGAACGGGTCGCCCAGGTGGTCCCCGGTGTAGAGCTGGATGCCGGGCTCGGTGGTCGCGACCGTCAGCACCCGCCCGGAGGACGGGTCGTGGAGCTCCGCGATCCCGACCGCGTCCGCCGTCGTCCCCTTGTCCAGCACGAAGTTGTGGTCGTACCCGGCCCCCGTCCCGCGCGCCGTCCGGAAGTCGAAGCGCGTGCCGTCCACCGACTCCAGCGGACCGGTGGGAATCAGGTCCGCGTCCACCGGCGTCAACCGTGAGGCGGCCAGCCGGAGTTCATGCCCGCCCGCGTTCCCCGAACCGGCCAGGTTCCAGTACGAGTGGTTCGTCAGGTTCACCACCGTCGGCGCGTCGGTGACCGCCTCGTACGTGATGCGCAGGGCGCCCGCCGCGTCCAGCGCGTAAATCACCGTGACCTCCAGGCGGCCCGGGAACCCCTCCTCGCCGTGCGGCGAGACCCGGGTGAGCCGCAGCCCGTGCCCCACCGGCTCCGCGTCCCACACCCGCTTGTCGAAACCGCGCTCCCCGCCGTGCAGGGAGTTCGGGGCGTTGTTCTGCGCGAGGTGGTAGGTGACACCGTCGAGCGGGAAACGGCCGCCGGCGATCCGGTTGGCGTACCGCCCGACCAGCGCCCCGAGATAGGGGTCCGGGTGCGCGAGATACCCGTCGAGGCCGGGGAAGCCCAGCACCACGTCCGCGCGGTGCCCGTCCCGGTCGGGGATCTCGACCGACTGGACGATCCCCCCGTACGTCAGGATCCGCACCCGCACCCCGGCACGCTCCAGCGTCCAGCGGTGGACCGGGCTGCCGTCGGGAAGGGTGCCGAAGAGTTCGCTGTCCATGATCGGAAGCCTAGGCCAACGACCTGTGCGCACCACCCCGGGCGGCCCGGCCGCGCACGTCCCGGCACGCCCGTCCACCGGGCAGGACGACAGTCCTCAGCCCGCCGGCCGCCGGGCCGTCACCACCCGGTAGGCCAGCTCCGCGAGCCGGGCCTGACCGTCCTTGCTGGGATGGAACCAGTCCCAGTGGCTCAGCTGGTCCGTGCCGAAGCGGAAGCCGAAGACCGCGCCGCCGTCGAAACGGCAGCGCGGGTCCTTGGCGCACACGTCCCCGAGCACCGCGTTGTACTGCTCCACCCGGTCCTGCACCTTCGCCCGCCGCAGCGTCGCCCGGGTGCCGAGGGAGTCCGCGTCGGCCAGCATCGAGGGGCAGATGCCCAGCTTCCAGATCTGCCGGCCCAGCGCGTTGCCGCGCCCCTCGGACCACAGCCGCTTCAGGTCCGGCACGCTCGACACGTACACCTGGGTGCGCGGCAGCTCCTCGCGCAGGGTCGCCATCGCGTCCTGGAAGTCCGCGCGGAAGTCGGCGACCGAGGTCATCGCCGACACCGAGGAGCGGCAGGCGTCGTTGGCACCCACCATCACGGTCACCAGCTCCGGCTCGCGGGCGACGGCCCGCGCCATCTGCCCCGGCAGGTCCGCCATCCGCGCACCGGTCACGGCGTAGTTCCAGCTGCGCTCGGCGGCCCCCTCCCGTCCGAGCAGCCGCACGGCCAGACTGCGGACCCCGGTGTCGGTACCGGTCGCCCAGGAGACCTCGGGGCAGTCGGACAGCACCGTGCAGGCGTCGAAGCCCCGGGTGATGGAGTCCCCGACGGCGGCCACCGAGCGGGGACTGCGGTTCCACAGGGGCGCCGGCTTCGCGGACGTACGGCTCCCGGCGCTGCCGTGCGAGGAGGGGGAGCCGCCACCGGAGCCGTCGCACCCGGCGACACCCAGCAGGGCCGCCGCGACCACGGCGAGGACCGCGCGCGGACGGTGGCTGCGGATGCGCATCCCCTGCTCCCCTCGTTCGTTGAACATGTCTGGTCAGCACCTGACCGACACGGTCGGCCGACATCCCGCGGTACACGATCGGTCGCGCCGCGTCCCCTCGGGTGAAACCTCAAGGTTTATGGGCGCTGGGACCGACGGTACGTCACACTCCTCGCGCCGCCGCACGGTAGCCTCGCCACGTGGCCGCCCTGCCACTGCCGTTCCGCTAAGTTACAAGATGTCTCGCTCTGCCCGGAGGCCCCAGTGACGACACGTGGAGTTCTCTACGTGCACTCCGCGCCCCGCGCGCTGTGCCCGCACGTCGAGTGGGCGGTCGCGGGCGTCCTCGGTACGCGCGTCAACCTCGACTGGATCCGGCAGCCCGCGGCGCCGGGCACCTGGAGATCCGAGTTCTCCTGGAAGGGCGAGGTGGGCACCGCCTCCAAACTCGCCTCCGCGCTGCGCGGCTGGCAGATGCTGCGCTTCGAGGTGACCGCCGAGCCCTGCGCCACGGCCGAGGGCGAGCGCTACAGCTGCACCCCCGAACTCGGCATCTTCCACGCCGTCACCGGAATCCACGGCGACATCCTGATCCCCGAGGACCGGCTGCGCGCCGCGCTCCTGCGCTCCCAGCGCGGCGAGACCGACCTGGAGGCCGACCTCGCCAAGCTCCTGGGCAAGCCCTGGGACGACGAACTGGAGTCCTTCCGGTACGCGGGCGAGGGCGCCCCGGTCCGCTGGCTCCACCAGGTGGTCTGACCCGATGAGGGCGTGACGGGAGGCCGTCGGGGACGCGGCGAACCGCGCGCCCGGCCCGTACGACCCCGCCCCCGGCGAACAGGGCGGACGAGACGAACAGACGGCTGTGGCCCGGACTCCGCCAGGGAGTCCGGGCCACGCGCCGTTCAGTGCGGCTACGGCCGGTTTCAGACCGTACGGAACGCCAGCACCACGTTGTGCCCGCCGAACCCGAACGAGTCGTTCAGTGCGGCGATGCGGCCCTCGACGGGCAGCTTGCGGGCCTCCCCGCGCACGATGTCGGCGTTCTCCTCGGCCTCGGGGTCGAGGTTGTCGACGTTGATGGTCGGCGGAGCGATCCGGTGGTACAGCGCCAGCACCGACGCCACCGACTCCACACCCCCGGCGCCGCCGAGGAGGTGACCGGTCATCGACTTGGTCGCGGAGACCGCCATGTGGTCGGCGTCGTCACCGAAGACCTTGCGCAGCGCCTTCAGTTCCGCCACGTCGCCGGCGGGCGTCGAGGTCGCGTGCGCGTTCACGTGCACGATCTCGGCCGGGTCCAGGTCGGTGTTGTCCAGCAGGTTCCGCAGGGCCTGCGAGATTCCGCGGCCCTCCGGCTCCGGCTGCACGATGTCGTGGCCGTCGGCGGAGATGCCCTGGCCGACCGCCTCGGCGTAGACCCGGGCACCGCGCTGGGCGGCGTGCTCGGCGGACTCCAGGATCAGGACGCCGGCGCCCTCGCCCAGCACGAAGCCGTCGCGTGCGACGTCGTAGGGCCGCGAGGCGCCCTGCGGGTCGTCGTTGTTCTTGGACATCGCCATCATGTTGCCGAAGGCGGCGATGGGCAGTGGGTGGATGGCCGCCTCGGTACCGCCGGCGACGACGACGTCGGCGCGTCCGGTGCGGATCATCTCGATGGCGTAGCCGATGGCCTCGGCGCCCGACGCACAGGCGGAGACCGGGGTGTGCACGCCGGCGCGGGCGCCCACGAGCAGGCCCACGTTGGCCGACGGGCCGTTCGGCATGAGCATGGGGACGGTGTGCGGGGAGACGCGGCGGACGCCCTTCTCCTTCAGCACGTCGTACTGGTCGAGCAGGGTCGTCACGCCGCCGATGCCGGAGGCGATGACGGTGCCGAGGCGGTCCGGGTCGATGGCCGGGTCGTCGCCGGCCCGGTCGGTGAAGCCGGCGTCCGCCCAGGCCTCCTTGGCCGCGATCAGCGCGAACTGCGCCGAGCGGTCGAGACGGCGGGCCTGCGGGCGGGGGATGACCTCGCCCGGTTCCACGGCGATCTGCGCCGCGATACGGACCGCCTGTTCGGCGGCCCATTCCTGCTCCAGGGGGCGGACACCGGACTTGCCGGCGACCAGGCCCTCCCAGGTAGAGGCTGCGTCGCCACCCAGCGGTGTGGTTGCGCCGATACCGGTGACGACCACGGTGCGATTGGTCGAGCTCACGGGAATTCTTTCTCCAACGGATACGAGGATTCAGCGGCGCCACCGCCGGGTGGCGGGGCAACGGGCTGATCGATGGACCGGGCCGGGCCCGGTCCGCGGATCAGGCCTGGTTCTTGAGGATGTAGTCGGTCGCGTCGCCGACGGTCTTGAGGTTCTTGACGTCGTCGTCCGGGATCTTGACGTCGAAGCGCTCTTCGGCGGCGACGACGACCTCGACCATGGACAGCGAGTCGACGTCCAGGTCGTCGGTGAAGGACTTGTCCAGCTGGACGTCCTCGGTGGGGATCCCGGCGATCTCGTTCACGATCTCGGCGAGACCTTCGACGATCTCTTCCTGAGTGGCGGCCATGTCAGGCGCTCCTTCGGTATGTATCCAGAGGGTGTGGCGGTACTCCGGCCGGAGTGGTCCGGACGGTGTGCCTAGGGGAGGGTAACGACCGTGGCGGCGTACACGAGACCCGCCCCGAATCCGATGACGAGCGCGGTGTCGCCGCTCTTCGCCTCACCGGTCGCCAGGAGCCGCTCCATCGCGAGCGGGATCGAGGCGGCCGAGGTGTTGCCGGTGGTGCGTACGTCCCGGGCGACCGTGACGTGCTCCGGCAGTTTCAGCGTCTTCACCATCGAGTCGATGATCCGCTCGTTGGCCTGGTGCGGGATGAAGACATCCAGGTCGTCCGGGCTGATCCCGGCCGCGTCCAGCGCCTGCTGGGCGACCTTCGCCATCTCGAACACGGCCCAGCGGAACACCGCCTGGCCCTCCTGCGTGATCGCAGGGAACTTGATCTCGCCCTTGGAGTCGAGCGGGAGGGTGGAGACGTCGCCGACGTGGAAGCGGTCCCACGGGACGGTCTGCTTGATGGTGCCGGCCTTGTCGCCCTCGCTGCCCCACACCGTGGGGCCGATGTGCGGCTCCTGGGAGGGGCCGACGACGACCGCGCCCGCGCCGTCACCGAACAGGAAGGCCGTCGCACGGTCCTCCAGGTCGGTCAGGTCGGACAGCCGCTCCACGCCGATGACCAGGACGTACTCCGCGGAACCCTCGACGACCATGCCCTTGGCGAGGGTCAGGCCGTAACCGAAGCCCGCGCAGCCGGCCGAGATGTCGAAGGCGGCGGCCTTGTCCGTGCCGAGCTTGTCGGCGATCTCGGTGGCGATGGCCGGGGTCTGGCTGAAGTGGGACACGGTGGAGACGACCACGGCGCCGATCTGGTCGGCGTTGATCCCGGCGTCGGCGATGGCCTTGCCGGACGCCTCGATCGACATCGCGGCGACGGTCTCCTCGTCGGAGGCCCAGTGCCGGGTCTCGATGCCGGAACGCGAGCGGATCCACTCGTCGGAGGAGTCGATCGTCTCGAGGATCACCTCGTTGGGCACGACCCGGACGGGACGGTAGCCGCCCACGCCCAGGATCCGCGCGTACGGAGCGCCCTTGCTGGGCTTGATCTTCGACATGCTCTCGGGCTCCTTGTCAGGCGCTGTGCTCGGCGAGGAGCTCGCGAGCCGCGTCGAGGTCGTCTGGGGTCTTCAGCGCCAGGGTCTTCACACCGGGCAGCGCGCGCTTGGCGAGGCCGGTGAGCGTGCCGCCCGGGCACACCTCGATCAGCGCCGTCGCGCCGAGCTCCTGGAAGGTCTCCATGCACAGGTCCCAGCGGACCGGGTTGGCCACCTGGCCGACCAGCCGCTTCAGGACGTCGTCGCCGGACTTGACGGCCTGGCCGTCCTTGTTGGAGACGTAGGTGACGCGCGGGTCCGCGGGGGCGAGGTCCTCGGCGGCCTGCGCGAGCGCCTCGACGGCGGGAGCCATGTGGTGCGTGTGGAACGCGCCGGCGACCTTCAGGGGCACCACGCGGCGTACCCCGTCGGGCTTGTCCGTCTCCAGGGCGGCCAGCTGCTCCAGCGTGCCGGCGGCCACGATCTGGCCCGCGCCGTTCACGTTCGCGGGGGTCAGCCCGAGCTTCTCCAGGTGCGGGACCGTCGTCTCCGGGTCACCGCCGAGCAGCGCCGACATACCGGTCCGCGTCACGGCGGCCGCCTCGGCCATCGCGAGGCCGCGGGTGCGTACGAGCGTCAGCGCGGCGGTGTCGTCGAGCACGCCCGCGAACGCGGCGGCGGTGATCTCACCGACGCTGTGTCCGGCGACGGCACCGAGCGCGAGGTCGGCGACGTCGCCGAGGGCCGCGGCGGAGAGGAGTCCGGCGGCGACCAGAAGGGGCTGGGCGACCGCCGTGTCCCGGATCGCGTCCGCGTCGGCCTGCGTGCCGTAGTGGGCAAGGTCGAGACCGATGGCGTCCGACCACGCGGCGAGGCGGTCGGCGGCACCGGGGAGATCGAGCCAGGGGGTCAGGAAGCCGGGCGTCTGGGCGCCCTGGCCGGGAGCGACGAGTACGAGCACTCTCACACTCTCTCTTGTGGACGGCCGAAGCCGCCCGTGGGGACAGGGACGAAGAACACGAAGGGGAATTGTAGAGCTTCGACAAATGCCTACGTCTGGAGATCTCCATCGGCCAGACGCCCCAGGATGAGCGCGATCCGCAGGGTGAAGGCGGATCGTACATCCGAGGGTGACCAACCGGTGACGTCAGTCACACGTCGTAGCCGGTAGCGCACGGTGTTGGGGTGAACGAAGAGCATGCGCGCCGCGCCTTCGAGGCTGCTCGCCTGTTCCAGATAGACACTGAGGGTTTCGAGCAGCGCGGAGCCGGCTTCCTCCAGTGGTCTGTAGATCTCCTCCACCAGCTGCTCACGGGCCGACGGATCTCCGGCGATCGCGCGTTCCGGCAGCAGATCGTCGGCGAGGACCGGGCGCGGGGCGTCCTGCCAGGCGAAACACGCCTTCAGGCCGGCCGCGGCGGCCTGCGCCGAGCGGGTCGCCGCGAGCAGGTCCGGCACGATCGGCCCGGCGACGACGGGTCCGGCGGCGTACGGGCCGATCAGCGATTTGGCGACGCCGAGCGGGTTGTCGCTGCCGCCCGCGATCACCACGAGCCGGTCCCCGAGCACGCCGGTCAGCACCTGCAGCTTGGCGTGCCGGGCGGCGCGCCGGATGGCCTCGACGGTCAGCTCACTGTCACCGTCGGGTGCCGTTCCCAGCACCACGCAGACGTGTTCGGGGGAGTTCCAGCCGAGGGCGGCGGCGCGGGAGACGGCGCCCTCGTCGGCCTCGCCGGAGAGCACGGCGTTCACGACCAGGGACTCCAGCCGGGCGTCCCAGGCTCCGCGGGCCTCGGCGGCCTGCGCGTAGACCTGGGCGGTGGCGAAGGCGATCTCCCGGGCGTAGACGAGGAGTGCCTCGCGCAGCACCGACTCGTCACCGGGGGCGGCCACCTCGTCGATGGCACTCTCCATCACCTCGATCGTCGTCCGCACCATCTCGACGGTCTGGCGCAGGGTGATCGCCCTGGTCAGCTCGCGGGGGGCGGTGCCGAAGACGTCGGTGGAGATGGCCTGGGGCGCGTCGGGACGCCGGAACCACTCGGTGAACGCGGCGATGCCGGCCTGGGCGACCAGACCGATCCAGGAACGGTTCTCCGGTGGCATGGCCCGGTACCACGGCAGCGTCTCGTCCATCCGCGCGATGGCCTGCGCGGCGAGACTTCCGGACGACTTCTCCAGCCGCTTCAGGGTCGCCGAGTGCGTGTGGACGGCGTGCGCTGGGCGCTCGGTGTTGCTGCGTTCGGGTTCGGGCACGGGACAAGACTGCCTTATCAGGACGGAGCTGTGCGGCGGCGGGTCTCCCATCGGGCCGGGGAGGAGCGGGGGCGGGGCTACGGTGGGGGACGTGACGGCCGTACGGCGCTGTCGGATGTGGCGGATGTGGCGGATGTGATCGAGGTACGGCGCGGTGACGAGCGCTACCCAGGAGGGGACCCGGCGGCCGGGATCTTCTCGCTGCACGCCTTCTCCTTCGGACCGCACTACGAGCCGGACAACCTCCGCTTCGGTGCGGTGATCGCCTGCAACGAGGAACGGCTCGCGCCCGGCGCGGGTTTCGACGAGCACCCGCACAGCCACACCGAGATCGTCACGTGGGTGGTGGAGGGGGAGCTGACCCACCGCGACTCGGCCGGTCACGAGTCGGTGGTGCGGGCCGGCGACGTGCAGCGGCTGAGCGCGGGGGCCGGTGTGCGGCACGTCGAGCGGAACGAGGGGCCGGGGCCGCTCGTGTTCGTGCAGATGTGGCTGGCGCCGGTGGTACCCGGTGGGGTTCCGTCCTACGAGATCGTCCACGGCATCGCGGACTCCACGCCGTACGCGGTCCCGGAGGCGGAGGCGATGCTGCACGTGCGGCGGCTGGCGGAGGGGGAGCGGACGGCGGTCCCGGACGCGGCCCATGTGTACGTCCACGTGGTCCGGGGCGAGGTGCGGCTGGACGGCGGGGACCTGGGGCCGGGCGACGCGGCCCGGGTGACGGACGCGAAGGACCTGGAGGCGGTGGCGACGACTCCCGCGGAGCTGTTGCTGTGGGAGATGACGGCCGCGCGCTGAGATCCAGCCCCGCATCCCGTGCGGTGGCCCGGGGAACCGTCCCCGGCGTCCCCGGAGCCGCGTCAGCCGCGCAGTTCGGCCAGCACCGCGTCCGTGAACGGCGTCCACGCCTCCACCGCCCAGGGTCCGAACGCCCGGTCCGTGAGGGCGACGCACGCGGCACCGGCCACCGGGTCGATCCACAGGAACGTACCGGACTGCCCGAAGTGGCCGAAGGTGCGCGGCGAGGACGAGGAGCCCGTCCAGTGCGGGGACTTGGAGTCACGGATCTCGAAACCGAGCCCCCAGTCGTTGGGGTTCTGGTGGCCGTACCCCGGCAGCACCCCCTTCGTCCCGGGGTACTGCACGGTCATCGCCTCCGCGACCGTCCGCGGATCGAGCAGTCGCGGCGCCTGGAGCTCGGTGGCGAAGCGCACGAGGTCCGCCACCGTCGACACCCCGTCCCTGGCGGGCGACCCGTTCAGTGACGTACCCGTCATGCCCAGCGGCTCCAGCACCGCCTGCCGCAGGTACTCCGGGAAGGGGATGTTTGTCGCCTTGGCGATGTGGTCCCCGAGGACCTCGAACCCGGCGTTGGAGTACAGCCGCCGCTCCCCGGGCGCGGACGTCACCCGGTGCTCGTCGAAGGCGAGTCCCGAGGTGTGCGCGAGGAGATGACGGACCGTCGAGCCGGCCGGCCCCGCCGGCTCGTCGAGGTCGACGGCCCCTTCCTCGTACGCGACGAGCGCGGCGTACGCGGCGAGGGGCTTGGTGACCGAGGCGAGGGGGAAGCGGTGGTCGAGCGGACCGTGCGAACCGGTGAGCGTGCCGTCCGCGCGGACGACGGCCGCCGCGGCGGTGGGGACGGGCCAGTTCTCGATCGACGCCAGGCTGCGCAGGGACATGGGTACGAGCCTAAGCGGCTCACAGCCGCAGCCGCATCGAGGGGTCCGGCTTGCGCACGAACCCGAGGGACGCGTACAGCGGCTCGGCCTCGGCGGAGGCGTTCAGGTCGACCTGGCGCACGTCCCGCTCGCGGAACCAGTCGAGCAGTGTCTCCATGCAGGCCCGCGCGTACCCCCGGCGTCGCAGGCCGGGGTCGGTGGCGACGCTGAAGACATGGCCGACGGCACCCCGCGGATTGCCGGGCCGTCCGATCCGGTACTCGACGGTCCCGGCGACGAGCGCGGCCAGGGCGCCCGGCAGGTCCGGATGGTCCACGACGAAGGCCGCGAAGTCCCCCTCGGGACGGGCCAGCCTGCCGCGTATCGTCGGGAGGGACCCGGCGTGCCACTCCGTGGAGCCGTCGGTGGTGAAGACCGAGTCGAGCATGACCTGGCGCAGACGGAGCACCTCGGGTGCGTCCTCGGGCAGGGCACGGCGTACGAGAGTCATGATCCGCACGGTAGCCAGCGCGCCCCGCGGACGTCCGCCGTTTCGCCGCCCGCGTCTTTTACCCGGATCCGCTTGCTTGGAGTGCACTCCAAGGTTTTAGCGTGGGGGTCATGACGGTGATGGAGACCACGGCCGGGGCCGCCGAGACCGGCACCAGGACCGATGTGTGCGCGGCGCCCCCCGAGCGGCAGCGGCGCCCGGACGGCCAGGACAGTTACACGATCAGCGAGGTCGTCGCCTTCACCGGCCTGTCCGCGCACACCCTGCGCTGGTACGAGCGGATCGGTCTCATGCCGCACATCGACCGCTCGCACACCGGGCAGCGCCGCTACAGCAACCGCGACCTGGACTGGCTGAGCCTGGTCGGCAAACTCCGGCTCACCGGTATGCCGGTCGCCGACATGGTGCGCTACGCGGAACTCGTGCGCGAGGGCGACGGCACCTATTTCGAGCGCTTCGAGCTCCTGGAGGCCACCCGCCGGGACGTGAAGGCGCGGATCGCGGAGCTCCAGGACACCCTGGCGGTCCTCGACCACAAGATCAGTTTCTATGCGGACGCCGGGCGTGCCCTGGCGTCGGAGAGGTCCCGATGACGGACGGCAGGATCGCGAAGGTACGGCTCGGCACCGACGGCCCCGAGGTCGGGGCGCAGGGCCTGGGCTGCATGGGGATGAGCTTCGCGTACGGGCCCACCGACGCCGACGAGGCGCGGGCCACGCTGGAGCGGGCGCTGGAACTCGGCGTCACGCTCTTCGACACCGCGGACGCCTACGGCCAGGGCGAGAACGAGAGGTTCCTGTCGCCGTTCTTCAAGGCGCACCGCGACGAACTCGTCATCGCCACGAAGTTCGGCCTGTCGATCCCGCCGGACGCCCCCACGACCCGGGTGATCCGCAACGACGCCCCGTACATCCGCCAGGCCGTCGAGGCGAGCCTGCGGCGGCTGGACGTCGATGTGATCGACCTCTACTACATGCACCGCCGCGACGTGAACATCCCCGTCGAGGAGACCGTCGGAGTCATGTCCGAACTGGTGCGCGAGGGCAAGGTCAAGCACCTCGGGCTCAGCGAGGTCACCGGCGGGGAGCTGCGCGCCGCGCACGCCGTGCACCCGATCACGGCCGTGCAGTCCGAGTGGTCGCTGTTCAGCCGGGACATCGAGGCGGGCGTGGTGCCGGCGGCCGCGGAGCTGGGCGTGGCGCTCGTCCCGTACTCGCCGCTCGGGCGCGGCTTCCTGACCGGATCGTTCGCGAACGCCGACACCGACCTCACCGCGACCGACTTCCGCCGTCAGCAGCCCCGCTTCACCGGCGAGAACGCGGCCGTCAACGGCGCCCTGCTGGAGCCGGTCCGGGCGCCGGCCGAGGCGCACGGCGCCTCCCTCGGGCAGATCGCGCTGGCGTGGGTGCAGCGGCGGGCCGCCGTGCTCGGGGTGGCGGCGGTCCCGATCCCGGGGACGCGCAGGCGCGTCCGGGTCGAGGAGAACACCGCGGCCACGCGGATCGTCCTCGGCGACGAGGAGATGGCGCTGCTGGAGCCGATCGCCTCGAAGGTGGCCGGGGAGCGGTACGCCGACATGTCGTTCTCGTCGGCGGGGCGGGAGTAGCGGGAGCAGGAGCACGGCGGGCGCCGTCGCCGCCTCACAGCTCCGCCAGCAGTTCCGCCTTCTTCCTCGTGAACTCCTCGTCCGTGACCAGTCCCGCCTCGTGCAGCTCGCCGAGGTGCCGGATGCGGTCGGCGATGTCGGCCGGGTCGCGGCGGGGAGCGGGGACCGCGGTCACCGGCGCGGTGCCCGAGGACCGTACGGCGGCGAGCACCGACGCCGCGAACGGCAGCGACTCGTGGACGGGCCCGTACCCGAGCCCGAAGACGACCGCGGCCGGGTCCTGGTCGGCCTGGGCGGGCTGCGCGACGGCGGGCTCGCGGCGCAGCAGCCGCAGATGCCCCTCGAAGACCTCGGGGGAGCGCCACTCGACGCCGCTCAGCGCGGCGACCGGGAAGATCTGGTCGCCGGCCTTCCACTTGGCGGAGGACGCGCCGGTCCAGAACCAGCGGAAGGACACGGAGGTGCCGTCGAAGGCCGCCCTCCCGTCGTACGCCTTGAACCGCAGCGGCGCGCGGGGTGCCGTGACGAGGTAGCGCTCGGGTGGTCCGGTGTCCTCGGCGAGCCGGGCGCGCAGTTCGTCCGCGTAGTACTCGGCGAGGGTCTCCCGGTCGCTGGGCAGCACCAGCCGGTAGGGGTCGCACCCTTCCCTCAGCTGCCCGGCGGCCGCGTCCATCAGCGGATCGGCGCCCGCTCTGGGGACGGCGTGCAGCACGACCGTGCCGCGCCTGCCCGGCGTCAGTGTGACCGCCTCGATCGCCTCCAGGGGAACACGGCGTTCACCGAGCGCCTGGAACAGCTTCGGTGTACGGATCCCCCGCTCGAAGCGGATGAGCACGGAGTCGGACTCGAACTCCCAGGCGGCATGAAATCCGGCCAGTACGTCACCCATGCGGGCCATCGTAAGCGGCGGGCCCGCCGGAGTCCCCTCCTCGGGCGGGCCGCACTTCTTCCGTCCTCTACGCGCGTCCCGCCGCCGGGCTGTCGGGCAGACCCCGCCGGCACGCGTCATCGTCGTGCGCGCACCGCACCGCGTCGTATGCGCCAACACCGATTTCCGCGAAGTTGCGCAGGCTCTCGGTGCCGGGTTCGAAATATCCGGCGTGTCCCTTCGCGTCCCGGGCCGACAGCACCCGGGCGCCGAACGCCTTGGACACCGGGTCGGCGCCGTGTCCGAGGCCGCCGAACTCCAGGTACGGGACGTCCTGGATCCAGTCGTCGGAGTCCCGCATCGCCCAGACCCGGGCGGTGGTGTGCAGCGCGGAGGCCGTGTCGGCACGCATGCCGGGGCTGCCCGCGACCGCCACGTCGGAGACCCGGGAGGGCAGTGAGCGGGCGGCGACGCCGCAGAGCACCGAGCCGTAGCTGTGGCAGTACAGGGCGACGGGGGCCTTGCCGGGCAGCGCGCGCAGCAGCGCGTTCAGCCGGACCGCGCCCTCCTGCGCCCGGCCGCCGGTGGCCGCGTCCACGCCGAGTCCGCTGGGCGCCGTGTAGTCGGCCCAGGCGATCACGGCCGTACGCGTGCCGGGGCCCGCCGCGCGCTCCTCCTCGTACAGGGAGGTCGCCATGCCGACCGGTGCCGAGTACTTCTTGTTGGTGCGCTGGAAGGTGAGCAGGTCGGTGTCGACGCCGGGCACCACGACGGAGATCCGCTGGGCCCGGTCGAGATCGCCGAAGACCTCCGCGACCCGGCCCGAGCCCATGGGGTCGAAGGCGAGGAAGGTGCGGCCCTTGTGCAGCATCGCCTCGTAGCGGTGCATGCGGCGCCCGGCCTCCTGCTGCCCGAGGGCCGAGAGCCGGTTGTCGTGCATGCGGGCCCGCTCGACCCTGCGCTGCTGTCCGATGGCGATGCGGTTGGCGGCGTAGCGCAGCCCCACGGGCGCGCCGTTCATGTTGCCGACCGCGAGCGGGTAGCGGTGCGCCAGGCGGCCGCGCTGGTGCACGTCGAGCGAGGCGAAGAAGCGGGTGAGGCGGCCCGGCGCGGAGTCGGGGTCCGGGAGCGCCTCTCCGGCGATCCGGCCGTGCTCCCACGCGGAGCGGGACGCCTGGAGGGGGGTTGCCCCCCGATGGCTGTGGATCGCGGTCCAGCCACTGGTGGCCAGCATCACGAAAACCACGGCCAGCGCGAGCAGTGCGCGCCAGACGTTCAGTTGGGGGGATGTCTCGAAGGAAGTCACTGAGAGGACACCCTAGGAGAAGAGGGGTGCCTCCCGTTAAACGAGTGGTGGGGATCACGTTTCTGGGAGGGTAATTGGGGCAAAGCGGGTTCAGTTTCAGATAAATAGTGACGTTGTGTGCCCGGAGTTGGTCATTCCGTGCGCCACTTCTCCGCCAATGCGGGCCCCAGATGGTCGAGATGCGCGACGGTCAGCGCGCGGATGGCCTCGACGCTGCCGTCCTCGCCCGCCCCCCACATCCGGCCCGTGACCCGCATCACCCCGCCGAACACGGCCACCGCGACCCGCGGTCGCGGATCCGTGTCCACGTCGATCCCCTCACGCTCGGCGATCACCCGGGCGATCTCGTCCTCCAGCTCGGCGGACCGGCGCAGGTGCGCGGCGAGCAGGGCGGGCGTCGACTCGATCAACTGATAGGCGCGCATGTGCAGTTCGATCGGCACCACGGCCTCGACCGCCTCGCCGATGGTGTCCCAGCCCTCCAGCACCGCGCGGCGCAGCGCTTCCAACGGGGCCTCGTGAGGCGGTCGTTCGCGGACCGCGGCGAGGAAGCGCGACTCCGCGATGCCCTGGGTGAACAGGGCGACGTCCTCCTTGCCCGCGAAGTAGCGGAAGAAGGTGCGCTGCGAGACGTCGACGGCCTCCGCGATCTCGTCCACGGTAGTGCGCTCGTAGCCCTGGGTGACGAACAGTTCGAGGGCGGCCCGCAGCAGCGCGTCCCGGGTGCGCTGCTTCTTGCGTTCGCGCAGGCCCGGGCGCGGCGCCATCGATGTGAAGGAGGTCGTCTCCATGGGGTCCTCTTCTGTTCTCCTGCCCAGCTCAGCGTACTCGCGGGTGACGTGACAGTTACCGACTTGTGAATTGGTTTGTCAATTGTCAGCGGCTGTCACTAGCCTCTTCGCATGACTAGTCAGACCACCATCGACACGGCGGGGTCCGGAGACAGGACGCCGGTCGCCCCGTCGGATCAGCCGGGGCCCTCCGGGCTGCGCGGCCACCCGTGGTTCACCCTGTTCACCGTGGCCGTCGGCGTCATGATGGTCGCCCTGGACGGCACCATCGTCGCCATCGCCAACCCGGCCATCCAGAAGGCCCTGGGCGCGAGCTTCGCCGACGTCCAGTGGATCACCAACGGATACTTCCTCGCTCTCGCGGTCACACTGATCACGGCGGGCAAGCTCGGTGACCGCTTCGGGCACCGCCAGACCTTCCTGATCGGCGTGGTCGGCTTCGCCGCGGCCTCCGGGGCCATCGGCCTGTCCGACAGTATCGCCCTGGTGGTCACCTTCCGCGTCTTCCAGGGACTGTTCGGCGCGCTGCTCATGCCGGCCGCCCTCGGCCTGCTGCGAGCCACCTTCCCGGCCGAGAAGCTGAACATGGCGATCGGCATCTGGGGCATGGTCATCGGCGCCTCCACCGCGGGCGGCCCGATCCTCGGCGGCCTGCTGGTCCAGCACGTCAGCTGGCAGTCGGTCTTCTTCATCAACGTCCCGGTCGGCGTCGCCGCGCTGGTCCTCGGTCTGCTGATCCTGACCGACCACCGCGCGCAGAACGCCCCGCGCTCCTTCGACATCCCGGGTATCGCCCTGCTCTCCGGCGCCATGTTCTGTCTGGTCTGGGCGCTCATCAAGGCCCCGGCCTGGGGCTGGGGCGCCGGCCTGACCTGGACCTTCCTGGGTGCCTCGGTGCTCGGCTTCGCGCTCTTCGCCCTCTGGGAGACCCGGGTCGAGGAGCCGCTCATCCCGCTGGGACTGTTCCGCTCCGTGCCGCTGTCGGCGGGCGTGGTCCTCATGGTGCTGATGGCCATCGCCTTCCTGGGCGGCCTGTTCTTCGTCACCTTCTACCTGCAGAACGTGCACGGCATGAGCCCGGTCGACGCCGGCCTCCACCTGCTCCCGCTCACCGGAATGATGATCGTCGGCTCCCCGCTGGCCGGCGCCCTGATCACCAAGACCGGCCCGCGCATCCCGCTGGCGGGCGGCATGGCCCTCACCGCGATCTCCATGTACGGCATGTCCACGCTGGACACGGGCACCAGCGGCGGTGTCATGTCGCTCTGGTTCGCCGGTCTCGGCCTCGGGCTCGCCCCGGTCATGGTCGGCGCCACCGAGGTCATCGTGGGCAACGCGCCGATGGAGCTCTCCGGTGTCGCCGGCGGCCTCCAGCAGGCCGCGATGCAGATCGGCGGCAGCCTCGGTACGGCGGTCCTGGGCGCCGTGATGGCCTCCAAGGTCGACGGCGACCTCGCGGGCAACTGGACCGCTGCCAAGCTCCCGCCGCTCACCCCCGCCCAGCTGGACCAGGCCTCCCAGGCCGTCCAGGTCGGCGCCGCCCCGGTGGCCAAGGGCACCCCGCCCGAACTCGCGGCGAAGATCACGACCGTCGCCCACGACACGTTCATCTCCGGCATGAGCCTGGCCTGCCTGGTCGCCGCCGTGGTGGCCGTGGTGGCGGTCTTCGTCGCGCTGCTCACCAAGCGGGGCGAGAACGCGGACGCCGCGGGTGCGGGGGCCGGTCACATCTGACCGCGGCCTCTTGTCCGTTTTCACCCTTCCGGGTGACACGGCTCAAGATCCCGCCCGTCCGGCGCGCGCCGCAGGTCACAGTGGGCCAGCCCTCCGCACGAACACGGGGGCGAACGAATCTGCGGCGCGCTGTCGGAGGGGGACAGCGCGCCCGCAGCCGTACGGGGGCGCCCCCGACCCCCGCGCCGAACCGCACCGCCCGACCGGGCCGTCGGAGCCGGCCCGTGCTTTCCGGCCGCCGCCCGGTGAGGGCTCGCGTCACCCCGCGACGGCTCGGCCGGACCGCGGGAGTCCCGGCCGTCCCGCGCGGGTCAGCGCGCGTGCTCCCCGGCCACCCCCGGCGCGGGGTGACGGACGGTGGCCCGGACGCCCGACAACGCGGCGACCTCCGCGCGCAGCGCCCGTACCTCCTCCGTCAGCGCCTCGATGGCCGCCGTCTGCCGGCGCTCCTCCACGTCGTCCTTCTCGAAACGCGAGATGAACCACGCCGCGATGTTGGCGGTGACGACACCGAGCAGGGCGATACCGGAGAGCATCAGGCCGACCGCGAGGATCCGGCCCATCCCGGTGGTCGGCGCGTGGTCCCCGTACCCCACCGTCGTCATCGTCGTGAACGACCACCACACCGCGTCGCCCAGCGTCTTGATGTTCCCGTTCGGGGACTCCCGCTCCACCGACAGCACCGCGAGCGAACCGAACATCAGCAGTCCGATCACCGCGCCCCCGACATAGGTCGTCAGCCGGATCTGCGAGGCCATCCGGGCGCGCCGCCCGACCAGGGTCAGGGTGGCGACCAGCCGCAGCAGCCGCAGCGGCTGGAGGATCGGCAGGATCACCGCGCACAGGTCCATCCAGTGCGTCCGGACGAACTCCTTGCGACGCCGGACGAGCAGGAGCCGTACGAGATAGTCGGCGGCGAACGAGCCCCACACCGTCCACTCCACCGCCGTGCACGCCACCGCCACGGCGGGAGGGGCGTCGTCGTCCACGATCGGCACGGCGTAGGCCAGCGCGAACGCCACCGCGAGCGCCAGCAGGGGCCGTTGCGTGCGCTGTTCCCAACGGACCTGTGCCGATAGCTCTTTCATACCCGCATCGTAGGAAGAAAGACGGAGGGGCGGCGGAGCTCCGGGCTCCGCCGCCCCTCACACGGCCGATGTGACCGGGCCTACGCGTCGCCGCCCGCGGCCCCGGGGTCCGCCGCCGCGACCTCGAGCAGCTGGTAGCGGTCGATCGCCTGCTTCAGCACCGACCGGTCCACCTTGCCCTCGCGTGCCAGCTCGGTCAGCACCGCGACCACGATCGACTGCGCGTCGATGTGGAAGAAGCGCCGCGCCGCCCCACGGGTGTCCGCGAAGCCGAAACCGTCCGCGCCCAGGGACTGATAGGTCCCCGGCACCCACCGCGCGATCTGGTCGGGAACCGATCGCATCCAGTCCGACACGGCCACGAACGGCCCCTCGGAACCGCTCAGCTTCCGCGTCACGTACGGCACGCGCTGCTCCTCCTCGGGGTGGAGCAGGTTGTGCCGCTCCACCTCGACGGCCTCGCGGCGCAGCTCGTTCCAGGAGGTGGCCGACCAGACGTCCGCCCGGACGTTCCACTCGGCGGCGAGGACGCGCTGTGCCTCCAGCGCCCACGGGACCGCGACGCCGGACGCCAGGATCTGCGCCGGGATCGACCCCTCCGTGCCCCGGCTGAAGCGGTGGACCCCCTTGAGGATGCCCTCCACGTCGACGTCGGCCGGCTCCGCCGGGTGCTGGATCGGCTCGTTGTAGACGGTGAGGTAGTAGAAGACGTCCTCGGAGTCCGGGCCGTACATCCGGCGCAGGCCGTCCTTCACGATGTGCGCGATCTCGAAGCCGTACGCCGGGTCGTAGGCGACACAGCCCGGGTTCGTCGAGGCGAGCAGCTGGGAGTGGCCGTCCGCGTGCTGCAGTCCCTCGCCGGTCAGTGTCGTACGGCCGGCGGTCGCGCCGAGGACGAATCCGCGCGCCAACTGGTCGGCCATCTGCCAGAACTGGTCACCGGTGCGCTGGAATCCGAACATCGAGTAGAAGACGTAGACCGGGATCAGCGGCTCGCCGTGGGTGGCGTACGCCGAGCCCGCGGCGATCAGCGAGGCGGTGCAGCCGGCCTCCGAGATGCCGTCGTGCAGCATCTGGCCGGTCGGCGACTCCTTGTACGCGAGCAGCAGGTCGCGGTCCACGGACTCGTACTGCTGACCGAGCGGGTTGTAGATCTTCGCGCTCGGGAAGAAGGAGTCCATGCCGAAGGTGCGGTACTCGTCGGGCGCGATCAGCACGAACCGCTTGCCGATCTCCTTGTCCCGCATGAGGTCCTTCAGGAGTCGCACGAACGCCATGGTCGTGGCGATCGACTGCTGACCGGACCCCTTCCTCACACTCGCGTACGTCTTCTCCTCGGGCAGCTGCAACGGCTTCGCCCGCACGACCCGCGTCGGGACGTAGCCGCCCAGCCCCTTGCGCCGGTCGTGCATGTACTGGATCTCTTCGGAGTTGCGGCCCGGGTGGTAGTACGGCGGCGCGCCGTCCTCCAGCTCCTTGTCCGAGATCGGCAGGTGCAGCCGGTCGCGGAACCCCTTCAGGTCGGCGACGGTCAGCTTCTTCATCTGGTGCGTGGCGTTGCGGCCCTCGAAGTTCGGGCCGAGCGTCCAGCCCTTGACCGTCTGCGCCAGGATCACCGTCGGCTGCCCGGTGTGCGCCTTGGCCGCCGAGAACGCCGCGAAGATCTTCTTGTGGTCGTGACCGCCGCGGCCCAGGTGCAGGATCTGGGCGTCGGTCATGCCCTCGACCATGGCGCGCAGCCGGTGGTCGTCACCGAAGAAGTGGTCGCGGATGTACGCGCCGGTCTCGGTGGCGTACGTCTGGAACTGGCCGTCGGGCGTGGTGTTCAGCTTGTTGACGAGGACGCCGTCGCGGTCCTGCGCCAGCAGCGGGTCCCAACTGCGGTCCCACACCAGCTTGATGACGTTCCAGCCGGCGCCCCGGAACTGCGACTCCAGCTCCTGGATGATCTTGCCGTTGCCGCGTACCGGGCCGTCGAGACGCTGGAGGTTGCAGTTGACCACGAAGGTCAGGTTGTCCAGGCCCTCCCGAGCCGCGATGGACAACTGCCCGAGCGATTCCGGCTCGTCCATCTCGCCGTCGCCGAGGAAGGCCCAGACGTGCGACGCGGAGGTGTCGGCGATGCCGCGCGCCTCCATGTAGCGGTTCATCCGCGCCTGGAAGATGGCGCCGAGCGGGCCGAGGCCCATCGAGACGGTCGGGAACTCCCAGAAGTCCGGCATCAGCCGCGGGTGCGGGTACGAGGACAGCCCGTACGGGGCCTTCGACTTCTCCTGGCGGAACGCGTCGAGCTGCTGCTCGCTCAGCCGGTCGAGCAGGAACGCGCGGGCGTAGATACCGGGGGACGCGTGCCCCTGGAAGAAGATCTGGTCACCGCCGTCGCCCCCGTCCTTGCCACGGAAGAAGTGGTTGAAGCCGACGTCGTAGAGCGAGGCGGAGGAGGCGAAGGTGGCGATGTGCCCGCCGACGCCGATGCCCGGACGCTGGGCCCTGGAGACCATCACGGCCGCGTTCCAGCGGGTCGCGTTGAGGACCTTGCGCTCGATCTCCTCGTTGCCCGGGAAGAACGGCTCGTCCTTGGTGGCGATCGTGTTGACGTAGTCCGAGCTGCGCATCTCGGGCACGGCCACGCGCTTCTCGCGGGCCCTCTCGATGAGCCGCAGCATCAGATAGCGGGCGCGCTCACGGCCGCGCTCGTCGACGGCGGCGTCGAGCGAGTCGAGCCACTCCTGTGTCTCTTCGGGGTCGAAGTCCGGGACCTGACTGGGAAGGCCGCCAATGATGATCGGATTGCGATCGGATCCGGAAGCCACGCTGTTCCTTCGCTGTCAGAGGGCTGTCAGAAGGCTGTCTGTCAGAGGGCTGTCTGAAGGCTGCCCGGAGGGCTGAGCAAGAGCTTCCCGGGCGCTGTCTGGGGCGGACGGTCGGTGTCTCGGCACCGTTCCCCAATCGTGTACCGCGGGAACGGAATCGTCATCTCTACCGATAGGTAACCGAGACATTCCCGCAGATCGCCGGGACGGGCCAGACCAAAACGCAACGATACGCTCACTCCGTGACGCGTTCCGCAAAGTCGTTCGGGTCTCGTACGTTTCGAGGGTTCCGAACTTCGCAAATGGGGCAGAAAGGTGTGGTGTGCGTCACCTATGGCTGTGATCCGCCGACTGGAGTTGCGCCGACACCGCCGGGATCGTCACCGTTTCGGCGGTCTCGACGGCCGGGTACTTGCGCGATCCGCCCCGCCCGTGTGGACTACGGCCAATGCTTCGCGCACGCGCGGGGCTGAGACATCTACCGAAACATGATCAGGAGGCAAGCCGTGAGCGCGACCGCGGACCACGCGGAGGAGCGGACCAGCCCGGCCGGCAGGCTGGGGTTCGAGCCCGGACAGGTGGTCCAGGAGATCGGCTTCGACGACGACGTCGACCACGACCTCCGTGAAGGCATCGAATCGTTGATCGGCCAGGACCTGGTCGATGAGGACTACGACGACGTCGCAGACGTCGTGCTGTTGTGGTTCCGCGACGAGGACGGCGACCTCACGGACGCCCTGGTGGACGCCATCGGTCTCCTTGAGGACGGCGGCACGATCCTGCTGCTGACCCCGAAGACCGGCCGGGACGGCTACGTCGAGCCCAGCGACATCAACGACGCAGCCCAGACCGCGGGCCTCTCCCAGACGAAGAGCACCTCCGTCGGGAAGGAGTGGTCGGGCACGCGTCTGGCCACGCCCAAGTCGAAGCGCTGAACTGTCGCTCCGTCTGCCGCAGAGCATCCGCGAGGCCCCCGTCGGCGATCCGCCGGCGGGGGCCTCGCCATGGGCCGTGCCGGAGCGCCCGGACGCGCCTGCGTAGGGTGGTCGTCACCCGAACGGCCCCCTGGAAGGGAAGCGTGTGAGTATGGCGATCGAGGTCGGCACCGAGGCACCGGACTTCGAGCTCAGGGACAACCACGGCGCCACCGTCAGGCTGTCCGACTTCCGCGGCGCGAAGAACGTGGTGCTGCTCTTCTACCCGTTCGCGTTCACCGGTGTGTGCACCGGCGAACTGTGCGCCCTGCGCGACGAACTGCCGAGGTTCGCCAACGACGACGTCCAGCTGCTGGCGGTCTCCAACGACTCCATCCACACCCTGCGCGTCTTCGCCGAGCAGGAGGGCCTGGATTTCCCGCTGCTCTCCGACTTCTGGCCGCACGGCAACATTTCACGCGCCTACGGCGTCTTCGACGAGGACAAGGGGTGTGCCGTGCGCGGCACCCTCATCATCGACAAGGCGGGCGTCGTGCGCTGGACCGTGGTCAACGGCCTGCCGGACGCGCGTGACCTGAACGAGTACGTGAAGGCGCTCGACACCCTGTGATTCTTCGGTCGCAGGGCCTGCAGGGTGCGGGAACCCGTCACTAGGATCGACACGTTGATCCGATACCAACGCACGACGGGGCTCCCCGCCCCCGGACACCAATGGGAGGACTCGTGGGAGTCAGCCTCAGCAAGGGCGGCAACGTATCGCTGACCAAGGAGGCCCCGGGACTGACCGCGGTCATCGTCGGTCTGGGATGGGACGCCCGTACGACGACCGGCGTCGACTTCGACCTCGACGCCAGCGCCATCCTCACGAACGCGGACGGCAAGGTCAGCTCCGACCAGAACTTCGTGTTCTTCAACAACCTGAAGAGCCCGGACGGCTCGGTCGAGCACACCGGCGACAACATCACCGGTGAGGGCGAGGGCGACGACGAGCAGATCAAGGTGAATCTCGCCGCTGTCCCCGCCGACGTCCAGAAGATCGTGTTCCCGGTCTCCATCTACGACGCCGAGAACCGCCAGCAGTCCTTCGGCCAGGTCCGCAACGCGTTCATCCGCGTGGTGAACCAGGCCGGTGAGGCGGAGATCGCCCGCTACGACCTCTCCGAGGACGCCTCCACGGAGACCGCCATGGTCTTCGGCGAGCTGTACCGCAACGGCGCGGAGTGGAAGTTCCGCGCCATCGGCCAGGGGTATGCCTCGGGCCTGCGCGGCATCGCGCAGGACTTCGGCGTCAACGTCTGAGCCGCACTCCGGCGTAGAGCCCCCGGCCCCACGGCCCTGCCCCGGGCCCACGGCCTCCGGCTCCCCGGCCCGGCGCCGCACCGCTTCCGGTGCGACGCCGGGCCTGCCCGATCTCCGCGCGCCCGGTGTGCGACCTCCGGGCGCCCGGGCGCCGCGCGCATGCTGTGCCGTGCCGGGGGAAGACACCCCCCGGACCCGGACCGGAAGGACGGGCCGGCCGGGGACGGCGGGGACACCGCCCACAGAACTGAGTGAACGCTTCACCGGGGAGGAATCAGATCATGGGCGTCACGCTCGCCAAGGGAGGCAATGTCTCCCTCTCCAAGGCCGCACCGAACCTCACGCACGTGATGATCGGTCTCGGCTGGGACGCACGTTCCACCACCGGAGCCCCCTTCGACCTGGACGCCAGCGCGCTGCTGTGCAACTCGGGCCGGGTGCTCGGCGACGAGTGGTTCGTCTTCTACAACCAGCTCAAGAGCCCGGACGGCTCGGTCGAGCACACCGGCGACAACCTCACGGGTGAGGGCGAGGGCGACGACGAGTCGATCCTGATCGACCTCTCCAAGGTCCCGGCCAATGTCGACAAGATCGTCTTTCCGGTCTCCATCCACGAGGCGGACAACCGCGGCCAGACCTTCGGCCAGGTCAGCAACGCCTTCATCCGTGTGGTGAACCAGGCCGACGGCCAGGAACTCGCCCGCTACGACCTCTCCGAGGACGCCTCCACGGAGACCGCGATGATCTTCGGCGAGGTCTACCGCTACAACAGCGAGTGGAAATTCCGCGCGGTCGGTCAGGGATACGCGTCAGGGCTGCGCGGTATCGCCCTCGACTTCGGAGTCAATGTTTCCTAGGCCCACCTGCACCAGCCGCGGGCGGGCCTCTAGACTTCGTGGTCAACAGTAGGTAAAGCCGAGTACGGCGCGGGGGAGACCTTCCCCCGAACCGGCGCTTGGGGGTGCCCCCACCACACGATGATTGGGTAGCCAGTGCTTCTGAAAACCTTCGGCTGGTCGTTCGCGGTCACCGCGCTCGGTCTGGTCGCAGCGGCCTTCTACGGGGGGTGGACCGCCTTTGGCATCGTGGCGATCCTGGCCGTCCTGGAGATCTCGCTGTCCTTCGACAACGCGGTGGTCAACGCCGGAATCCTGAAGAAGATGAGTGCCTTCTGGCAGAAGATCTTCCTCACGGTCGGTGTGCTGATCGCCGTCTTCGGCATGCGTCTGGTCTTCCCCGTCGTCATCGTCGCCATCAGCGCCAAGATCGGCCCGATCGACGCGGTCGATCTCGCGCTGAACGACAAGGACAAGTACCAGCAGCTGGTGACCGACGCCCACCCGTCGATCGCGGCCTTCGGTGGCATGTTCCTGCTGATGATCTTCCTCGACTTCATCTTCGAGGACCGGGACATCCAGTGGCTGCGCTGGATCGAGCGTCCGCTCGCGAAGCTCGGCAAGGTCGACATGCTGTCGGTCTGCATCGCCCTGGCCGTCCTGCTGGTCACCTCCTTCACCTTCGCGGTCCACGCCCACCAGCACGGCGGCGGGCACGCCGACAAGGCGCAGACGGTACTGATCTCCGGCATCGCCGGTCTGATCACCTACATGGTCGTCGGCGGACTCTCCGGCTACTTCGAGGACCGGCTCGAAGAGGAGGAGGAGCGCACCCACGAGGAAGAGGAGGAGGCCGAGCGGACCGGCAAGAAGAAGCCGGCCGTCGTCCTCGCCGGCCAGGCCGCCTTCTTCATGTTCCTCTACCTGGAGGTCCTGGACGCCTCCTTCTCCTTCGACGGCGTCATCGGCGCCTTCGCCATCACCAACGACATCGTGCTGATGGCGCTCGGCCTCGGCATCGGCGCCATGTACGTCCGTTCGCTCACGGTCTACCTGGTCCGCCAGGGCACCCTCGACGACTACGTCTACCTGGAGCACGGCGCGCACTACGCCATCGGCGCCCTCGCCGTGATCCTGCTCGTCACCATCCAGTACCAGATCAACGAGGTCATCACCGGTCTCGTCGGTGTCGTCCTGATCGGCCTGTCCTTCTGGTCGTCGGTGCGCCGCAACCGGGCGCTCGCGGCCGCCGAGGGAAAAGGCACGACCTCGGACGAGAAGGCTGAGGTCTCGTCCGGGGTCTGACGGACCGGTCCTTCCCGGACCCCCGGTTCACCCCCGGGGGCGCCGGCCACGTCCTTGCGGACGCCCCGTTCCGGCCCTCCGCCGCGGGGCGGACGGGCGCGGGTGTGAACCGGGTGCGGGGGAGGGAACGCTCTGAACGGGGCGGCTGTCGAGGACCGGTCCTCACGGCCGCCCCGCCGCATATCGAGGCAACATGGGGGCGGGATCGGCAATGGGCTTCTGGGACGAGCTGTGGCGCGGGCGCACGACGGACTTCGACTCCGGCAGCGCGGCCACCAACTCCATCGAACTGACGAAACGCAGCCACACGGTGTCGCTCACCAAACAGGGCGCCGCCACCGGAAACCTCCGCATCAACCTCTCCTGGCGGATGCGCACCTCCGACATCGGCGGCGGTCAGCAGCGTGGCAGCCTGCTGCGCCACCCCCTCAAGATCTTCAAGCCGGACGTGGTCCAGGCGCACACCCAGAGCATGGTGAACGTCGACCTCGACCTCGGCGTGCTGTACGAGCTCACGGACGGCACCAAGGGCGTGGTCCAGCCGCTCGGCGGCCTCCTCGGCGAGATAAACGACCCGCCGTTCGTGAAGCTCAGCGGCGACGACCGGTTCGGTTCCGGCTCCGGCGAGACGGCGTACGTCAACCTCGACCACCGCGACGACATCAAACGACTGCTGGTCTTCGTCTACATCTACGACCAGACCCCCGCCTTCGACCGTACGCACGCCGTCATCACGCTCTACCCGAGCAACGGCCCGCGGATCGAGATCGGCCTCGACGAACGCCATCCGCAGGCCCGGTCCTGCGCGGTGGTGATGATCGAGAACAACAAGGGCGAGATCACCGTGCGCCGCGAGGTGAAGTTCGTCTACGGCTTCCAGGCCGAACTCGACCGGCTGTACGGCTGGGGACTGCAGTGGGGGCGGGGGTACAAGTCCAAGGTCGACCGCTGACCCCACACCCGTCCCGCCGGGCGGCTTCCCGCCGTCCGCCGTGCCCGTCCCGGGGCCGCCGCCGGGCAGGTCTCCACCTGCCCGCCCGAGCGGCCCCGCGGGGCCGCCTCAGCGGCCGACGAACTGGGGGCCCTGCGGCGGCAGCCGGAAATCCGGGTCGGGCAGGGTGCCCACGGCCTGCGGGAAGCCGTACGCCGGGGGGACGGCGGGTGCCGTCTGCGGCTGCGGATAGCCGTAGGCCGGCCGGCTCGCCGGCTGGGGATAGCCGTAGGCGGGCTGCGCCGGCGCCGTCTGCGGCTGCGGATAGCCGTACCCGGACTGCGGGGGCACCGGGGCGGGCTGCTCGGCCGGCAGCGGTACAGAGGTCTCCGGCGATGTCACCGGAACGGCCCAGTCCGCCGCCTCCGGCACGGTCCCGGCCTCCGGCTCCGACTCGTCCACCGTGATCCCGAAGTCGGAGGCCAGCCCCTCCAGCCCGTTCGGATAGCCCTCGCCGAGCGCCCGGAACTTCCAGCCCGCACCGCGGCGGTACAGTTCGCCGCAGATCAGCGCCGTCTCCGTACCGGTCTCCGGCTTGATGTCGAAGTACGCCAGCGGTTCACCCTCGGCACCGGAGGCGTCGTACAGCAGAATGCGCAGGGACCGTACGCGGTCGAAGGAGACCCCGTCCGCCGATGCGACCAGCAGAATCTGTCCGACGCCGGACTCGACACCGGCCAGATCTGTCTGGATCGTGTCGGTGAGGCCCTCGGCGACGCGCTTCTTGCCGAGGCGCCAGACCTTGCCCGAAGGATGACGTGGCTGGTTGTAGAAGACGAAGTCCTCGTCGGATCGCACACGACCGTCGGCACCGAGGAGCAGTGCCGAGGCGTCGACGTCCGGGACACCCTGCCCGGGCGTCCAGCGCAGCACGGCACGAACCGCTGTGGCGTCCAGCGGGATGTTCGACCCCTTCAGCATCGCGTGCGTCATGCGGTCATCCTGCCCTCTCGGTCCTGGTCACGACAATGCGGGGTGAGGATTCCCCATCGGAGCGTGAGGTCAACCGACATGGCCGGGTTACCTGAACTTCACACCCGGTGGGAACCCCTGACATGCGTTTGTACGTACTATTACCGGCCACCTCCCGATAGATCCGACTAGCCGCCATGGGGGAGTCTCATGCGTCATTTCGGGCACATCGCCCCTGAAGAGCGGCAGCGACTCTTCCACCGCGAGCCCTGCCTCTTCACCGCCGACTCCCCGCCCCGCCTGCTGGCGGCGGCCCTGGGAGCCACGCTCTACAGCCCCGCGACCCGGCCCCAGCTGGCCGACGACGTCCTCAAGCAGGCCGCACGCGGCGTGGTCTCCATGGTGCTGTGCCTGGAGGACTCGATCGACGACTCCGAGGTCGTGGCGGCGGAGCAGAACCTCGTCCGGCAGTTCGCCGACCTGGCCGCCCGGCCCGCGGCCGAGCTCCCGCTGCTGTTCGTACGGGTGCGCGAGCCGGAACAGATCCCCGACCTCGTGCGGCGCTTCGGCGCGTCCGTACGGCTGCTGTCCGGATTCGTCCTGCCGAAGTTCACCGAGGAGCGGGGCGTCCCCTTCCTGGAGGCGCTCACCGCCGCCGAGGCCGCGAGCGGGCGCCGGCTCTTCGCCATGCCCGTCCTCGAGTCGCCCTGCCTGCTGTACCTGGAGAGCCGCCGCGAGACCCTGGCGGGCATCTCCCGGGTCGTCGACAAGTACCGCGACCGCGTCCTCGCGCTGCGCCTGGGCGTCACCGACTTCTGCTCGGCGTACGGACTGCGGCGGGCGCCCGACATGACCGCCTACGACGTCCAGATCGTCGCCTCCGTGATCGCCGACGTGGTGAACACGCTGGGCCGCGCGGACGGCACCGGCTTCACGGTGACCGGGCCGGTCTGGGAGTACTTCCGGGTGCAGGAACGTATGTTCAAGCCGCAGCTGCGCCGCAGCCCCTTCCAGGAGGGCGAGGTCGAGGAGCTGCGCGAGGCACTCATCGAGCACGACATGGACGGACTGCTGCGGGAGATCGCCCTCGACCGCGCCAACGGACTGCTCGGCAAGACCTGCATCCACCCCTCGCACGTCCCGGCCGTGCACGCCCTGTCCGTCGTCAGCCACGAGGAGTGGAGCGACGCGCAGGACATCCTGCGGCCAGAACGCGGCGGCGGAGGCGTCCTGCGGTCGGCGTACACGAACAAGATGAACGAGGTGAAGCCGCACCGCGCCTGGGCCGAGCGCACTCTGGAGCGCGCCGAGGTGTTCGGTGTCGCCAACGAGGACATCGGCTTCGTGGAGCTGCTCGCCGCCGGGCTCCCGGCCTGACCGGGCCGCGCCGACACGTACGACCTCGCAGACTAAGGAATCGATGGACAACGTGGTGTGGACGGGGACCTGGGTCGCGCGGCGGCTCGGTGTCGAACTCGTCGGTGACGAGAAGCTGGCCGACCTGCTGGGGCTCGCGCTGCGGCGCAACCCCCGGCGGGCCCACCTGCTGGTCTCGAACGTCCTGGGCAAGCACGTCCCGCAGTCGCCGTCCGTGGTGTACGGCCACGGGATCGCGCTCGGCCGCCGGGTGCGGGAGCTGCTCGGCACCGAGGAGGCCCGTGCCGCGGTCGTCCTCGGCTACGCGGAGACGGCCACCGGGCTCGGCCACTGCGTCGCCGACGGGGTGGGCCTCGCGCCCTACCTCCACTCGACGCGCCGGCCCGTCCCGGGCGTCACCCCGGCGGGCGGTTTCGAGGAGTCGCACTCGCACGCCACCTCCCATCTCCTGCTGCCGCAGGACCCCGGTCTGCTGGCGGGGGACGGTCCGCTGGTCCTCGTCGACGACGAGTTCTCGACCGGCAACACCGTCCTCAACACCATCCGCGACCTGCACGCCCGCCATCCGCGCGAGCGGTACGTGATAGTCGCGCTGGTCGACATGCGGTCGGCCGCCGATCTGGGGCGCCTGGAGGACTTCGCCCGGGAGATCGGGGCCCGGGTTGACCTGGTCGTCGCGGCCAGCGGCACGGTGAAGCTCCCAGAGGGCGTACTGGAGAAGGGCCAGGCCCTGGTGGCGGAGTACGAGTCCGCGGACCGGGACGCCGTGACGTCCGGGCGCGCCCCGGACGCCGGGTCCGTGCCCGCGGCCGGTGCGGCAGCGGGCGACGAAGCCGTTCGCCCCGCCCCGGTGACACCCGCCCCGGTGACACCCGCGGACGCGCCGTCGGCCCGGCGGCCCGGGGCCGCGCACGGGACGGCCGCCGAGGACGGCCCGTCCCCCGCCGCCGGCACCGCGGGAGCGGCCCACGGCCCGGCCGGAGGGCGCGGAAGCGTCCCGCGCCGCCGTACGCACCCGGCCGCCACCCGGGTCGAGCTCGGCTGGCCGCGCGGAGTTCCCGACGGCGGCCGGCACGGCTTCACGCCCGGCCACCGCGTCCGGCTGGACGGCACGCTGCCCGCCATGGCCGCCCGGATCGCGGAGGCGCTGCCGGACGGCGCCCGCCGCGTGCTGGTACTCGGCTTCGAGGAGCTGATGTACGCGCCACTGCGGCTCGCCGCGGAACTGGAGCAGGTCGTGGCCGCCGAGGTGCGCTACTCCACGACCACCAGGTCCCCGGTCCTCGCCGTCGACGACCCCGGCTACGCGATACGCACCCGGCTCGCCTTCCCCGCCCACGACCACCCGGACGACGGCCCGGGGGAGCGGTACGCCTACAACGTCGCCGGCGCCGGCTTCGACGCCGTCGTGGCCGTCGTGGACTCCGCCGCCGACACCGCCGAGCTGCACGCCCCCGGCGGACTCCTGGACCGGCTCGCCGGCCACACCCCGAGCGTCCTGCTCGCCGTGGTCCCCTCCCACGTCCCCGCCCGGCGCTCCACCGAAAGGCCCTCCATGCTGCCCGAGCCCCTTCGCGGCCCCGCCTTCTCCTCGTACGCGCCGGACGAGGTCGGCTGGCTGCTGCGGGACCTCTCGGACGTGACCCTGGAGGCACCGACGGAGGAGCGCGAGGAGGCGATCCAGAGCGGCGGCGCCCATTACGCCGAGTCGCTGCCCGTCGAGTACCAGCCGAGCGACCAGTACCAGGAACTGTTCCGCGCGGCCCTCGCGACCTCGGCGGCGCGCATCGCCCAGGCCGTCGGCGCCGTCACCGAACTGGTGCTCGCCGAACGCTCCCGCTCCCCGCTCGGCCCCGGCCCGGACGCCTCCGCCTCCCGGCCGGTCCTGGTGTCCCTGGCCCGCGCGGGAACCCCCGTCGGCGTCCTGATGCGCCGCTGGGCCCGCCACCACCACGGCGTCGACCTGCCGCACTACGCCGTCTCCATCGTCCGCGGCCGCGGCATCGACCCCAACGCACTGCGCTGGCTGGCCGCCCACCACGACCCCGCCGACGTCGTCTTCGTCGACGGCTGGACCGGCAAGGGCGCCATCACCCGTGAACTGGCCCAGGCCGTCGAGGAGTTCGAGGCGGCCGAGGGCATCACCGGCTTCGACCCGGAGATCGCGGTCCTCGCCGACCCGGGCTCCTGCGTCCGGACGTACGGCACCCGTGAGGACTTCCTGATCCCCTCCGCCTGCCTCAACTCGACCGTGTCCGGGCTGATATCGCGGACCGTCCTGCGCTCCGACCTGGTCGGCCCGCACGACTTCCACGGCGCGAAGTTCTACCGCGAACTCGCCGGCTCCGACGTCTCCGTCGAGTTCCTCGACGCCGTGGAGGCCCACTTCCCCGACGTCGCCGAGGCGGCCCGCACCCAGGCGAAGGAACTCCTCACCGCCGACCGCACCCCCACCTGGGAGGGCTGGGCGGCCGTCGAGCGGATCAGCGAGGAGTACGGGATCCACGACGTGAACCTCGTCAAGCCGGGCGTCGGCGAGACCACCCGGGTACTGCTGCGCCGGGTCCCCTGGAAGATCCTGGCCCGCGCGGGAGCCGGCGCCGATCTCGATCACGTACGGCTGCTCGCCGAGCAGCGCGGGGTGCCCGTCGAGGAGGTCGCCGAACTCCCCTACACCTGCGTGGGGTTGATCCACCCGAAGTACACGCGCGGCGCGACCGGCGCCGACGGCCGGGCGGTGGCGGTCTGATGGCCGCCGCGAAGGCGCTCGTCGCCAGCGATCTGGACCGTACGCTCATCTACTCCGCCGCGGCCCTCGGGCTGACGATGCCGGACGCCCGGGCCCCCCGGCTGCTCTGCGTCGAGGTGCACGAGAGCAGGCCGCTGTCGTACATGACCGAGACGGCCGCCGCGCTGCTCCCGGAACTCGGCGACCGGGCGCACTTCGTGCCGACCACGACCCGCACCCGCAAGCAGTACCAGCGCATCAACCTGCCGGGCCCCGCACCGAAGTACGCGATCTGTGCCAACGGCGGGCACCTGCTCGTCGACGGTGTGTCCGACCCGGCGTGGCACGCCGGGGTGAGCGCGCGGCTCGCCGCGGAGTGCGCTCCGCTGGCCGAGGTGCGCGCCCACCTGGAGGCGACCGCCGACCCGGCCTGGGTGCGCAAGCACCGGGTGGCGGAGGACCTGTTCGTCTATCTCGTGGTCGAGCGCGAACTGCTCCCCGAGGAGTGGGTGAAGAGCCTCGCGGTGTGGGCCGAGAACCGCGGCTGGACCGTCTCGCTCCAGGGGCGCAAGATCTACGCCGTCCCGAAGCCGCTCACCAAGAGCGCGGCGATGCGCGAGGTCGCCCGGCGCACCGGCGCCACGCTGACCCTCGCCGCCGGTGACTCCCTGCTCGACGCCGACCTGCTGCTGGCCGCCGACCGGGGCTGGCGCCCCGGCCACGGTGAGCTGGCCGAGGCCGACTGGGCCGGGCCCGCGGTCACGGCGCTCCCGGAACGGGGCGTCGCGGCGGGCGAACGGATCCTGCGGGAGTTCATGACCGCCGCCGCCCACCCGGAGCCGTCCTGACGCCCGGCCGCGGGGGTTTCGACGGGGACCCGGGACTGTCCTGACGTGTGGCCCGGTCGGTCCGATGCCCGACGCGGACCGGCAGTCCGGCGTGGACCCGGGGCCGGTCTGACGGCCGCCCCGGGCGGATCCGACGCGGACTTGGGGCCGATCGGGCGTCCAACTCGGACCGGTTCGGAACGCACTTGGGGTCGACCTGACATCGAACTCGAACGGGTTCGACGTGGACCTGGTACCGGTCGCACGCCCAACCGGAGCCAGTTGAAGGTCAGTCGGGCTGCTTCGAAGCCCGACCCCGGCCGTTCCGAACACCCGGGCCGTGTGGGACGCACCGCACCTGGTGCTGCTGAAGAAGCGGCGAGCCTCCCGGCGGCACCTGGCCGCGTGGAACGACGTCGGCGTGGTCCCTGTCGGGCGGCCCGAACATGGGAGGAGCCGATCACCGTCCGCGACCAGGCCGGCTCCTTGGCTCGCACCGGGGCGGGTCCGAACCCGGACCGGCCCGCCGTGGGCCCGGGGCCGATCTGACGCGTACCGGGGCCGGTCCGACCCGCACTCGGTCGCCGGTCCGAAGCCCCACCCGGACCGGCCCGCCGTGGACCCGGGGCCGATCTGACGCGTACCGGGGCCCCTCCGACCCACACCCGGGCCGGCCCGCCGCATGCCCGGGGGAGGGAGGCCCGCCGCGTACCCGGGGGAAAGCCCGCGCACCCGGCCCGGGCCGGTCCGTACCCCCGTGCGGACCGGCGGACGCTCCCGCGGCGCCGTCCGGGAGGACGACGGCGGAGGCCGGGAGCGTCACCCCTGGCATCCGCCGGACCTACGTGAAGAGTTCCTGAGAAAAGTCGGGTCAGCCGCAGCAGCCTCCACCGCAGCAACCGCCGCCGCCCCCGCCCCCACCACCGCTCGGGCGGGGCGCCGGCGCCCCGCCGCCGGTCGCGACTGCGACGGTGGAGAGAAGTTTCACTGTGTCGTCATGTCCGGCGGGGCAGGCCGCCGGAGCCGCGGAATCCGCCATCGGGCGGCTCAGTTCGAAGGTGTCGCCGCAGGTCCGGCAGCGGTACTCGTAGCGAGGCATGTGCCCAGGTTAGCGGGCTGATGGCGGCGATCGCAGTCTTCCGGGACGCGGCTTTCCGGAGGGGACGGCAGGGACCGGAAACAGACAGTTCACGCTCGCGCGCGGCAGGCCGACTTGAGCTCCGGAACATTTCTGTCTCGTTCCTGAGCGAAGAGATCGTATTAGTCGCTGATAATTTAAGAGGGCCGCGACGAGCCGCAAGGTCGGGGAGGGGGGCTCGCAGCCGCATGTGCGGCCGCTGCATCTGCCCGCGCGCGCAATTCCGAAGTGCGGAGGGAGACGCAGTCGTGATCGAGGCATGGCATCGCTTGGATGCCCCGCATCCCCTGGGCCGTCCATGTGCCGGAGCCCGCCATGGCTGATCCGGAGGACGACGGCCGCACGGGCCGTCGCACGGGCGAGGGCGAGCCGAAGGGCTCCGCGGCCGGGCGCAGGGGGAACGAGACGCCCGCCGAGGAGACCACGCAGCTTCGTATACCACCGCGCGTACCGGAGAACGCGTCGCAGGGCACGGAGCGTCCCGCGGAGGAGACCACCCAACTGCGGGTGCCGCCCGCCGAGGAGACCACCCAGCTCCGTATACCGCCGCCGGTGCCCCGGAGCCCTTCGCGGCGCGCGGAGCGTCCCGCCGAGGAGACCACGCAGCTTCGCATACCGCCGGGCGCCGAAGTCCCCGACGGCACCTCCGGCGAGGAGTCCGCGCCCGCGGAGGAGGAGTCACAACAAGCCGATCGAGGGGCGAATTCACGCCATCGAGGCTCCCGTCGCCGACCGGTGCAGTCCTCCGCGCTCGCCGCGCGGCTCGCGCCGGTGGCCCGTCGGCTGAAGCCGCAGTACCCCCGGCCGGGCCGGGCCGGCTGGCGACGCTGGGTGCCCTCGTGGCGCCAGTGGCTCGCGGCCTGGGGTCTGGGCATCGGACTGAGCACCTCCCTGCTGGCCATCGCCTACGCCGCCACGGACATCCCCAAGAACCTGAACACCTATGCCACCCAGCAGGACAACGTCTACTTCTGGTCCGACGGAACGCCCATGGCCCGCACCGGGTGGGTGCAGCGCCAGGCGATGCCGCTGAAGGACATACCCGAGCAGGTGCGCTGGGCGGTGCTGGCGGCCGAGAACGAGAGCTTCTACTCCGACCCGGGCATCTCGTTCAAGGGCATCAGCCGCGCCCTGGTGCGCACGGTGGGCCAGGGGGACACCCAGGGCGGTTCGACGATCACCCAGCAGTACGTCAAGAACGTCTATCTGACCCAGAACCAGACGGTGACCCGCAAGTTCACCGAGGCCATGATCTCCCTGAAGCTCGACAACAGGATGAGCAAGGACAAGATCCTGGAGGGCTACCTCAACACGAGCTGGTTCGGCCGGGGCACCTACGGCCTCCAGCGCGCCGCCCAGGCCTACTACGGCAAGGACGTGAGCAAACTCGACGCGAGCGAGGGCGCGTTCCTCGCCTCGCTCCTCAAGGGCGCGGGCCTCTACGACCCCACCCTGAGCCAGAAGAACCACGACCGGGCCGTGGAGCGCTGGTCCTGGATCCTCGACCGCATGGTCAAGATCGGCAAGCTGTCGCCCGCCGAGCGCGCCAAGTACACAAAGTTCCCCGAACCCCTCAAGCAGGGCCGGGTCTACGACACCGGCAAGCAGAGCGACTACCTGGTCGAACTGGCCACCCAGTACGCCAAGAAGGCCGCCCACATCTCCGACAAGGAGTTCGACCTCGGCGGCTACCAGATCTACACGACCTTCGACCGCAAGCGGGAGACCGCGCTCACGGACGCCGTCTCCAAGGCCCGCAAGAAGGCGCTGAAGAGTGACCCGGGCGCGGCGAAGACCGCGCACTACGGGGCCGCCTCGGTGGCGGACGACGGACGGATCCTCGCCGTCTACGGCGGTCCGGACCACCGGAAACAGGGGTACAACGAGTCCAACGCGACCACGGTGCCCGCGGGTTCGGCCTTCCTGCCGTTCGTGTACGCGGCCGGGCTGCAGCACGGTGTGCACAAGACCCGTGACAGCGCGGCGACACCGGTCTCGCCCGAGTCCCTCTACGACGCCGACGACGGCGTCCCCGTCTCCACGCCCGAGGGCCCCTACTGGGACCGCAGCGGCAAGAAGGTCGCCGCCCACAACGACGGCAACAAGTCCTACGGACGGATCAGTCTGCGCAAGGCGCTCGCCGGGTCGGTGAACGTGCCGTTCATGCAGCTCGGCATGGATACCGGACTGGACAAGGTGCGGGAGACCGCAGAGGCGAGCGGCCTGCTCTCCTCCAGCCTGGGACCGCAGGTGCCCGCGCTGTCGCTGGGCAGCTCCACCCCGAGCGCGATCCGGATGGCGAACTCCTACGGCACGTTCGCCGCGGGCGGTACGCACACCGAGCCGTACTCGGTGCGGCGCATCACCCGCAACGGTTCCTCGGTCGCCCTGGAGATGCCCCGGCCCCGCCGTGCGATCCGCCCCGAGGTGGCCGGCCAGGTCACCGAGGCCCTCACGGACGCCTTCCGTGAAGCGCATCCCGGCGCGACCCAGTCCGCGCCGCAGGCGGCCGGGAAGGCCGGCACCACGCAGGACGACAAGGCGGCCTGGTACGTGGGCACGGACCGTTCCGTGTCGACGGCCGTCGTCCTCTACCGCCTGGACCTGACCAAGAGCCTCGAACCGCTGCCGCTCAAGGGGATCGCAGGCACACCCGACGACGATGTCCCCTACGGCATCTGGGCCGGCGCCATGAGCCCGCTCGGCTGACCACGACGGCCGCGAGGCCGTCCCCCGCTCCGTCCGCCCCCTTCCCAGAATGTGCCCCGTATGAACTCGAAGCACAGCCGGCGCCGCCGCCGCGAGCCCGCTCCCGGTTCCGCTGCCACGTCCGCTCGCCAGAGTTTCGTGGCGATGACGGCCTTCCTCGTCGTGGCCACCTCCACGGCGACCTTCCTCGCGCTGCGGGGCTCGGACAGCACCACTCCGGCCGCGTCCGCCGGACGGGGCTCCAACGCCGCCCCGAAGGCCGCCAAGGAGCCCGTCTGGGACGGCAGGACCAAGGTGCTCGGGGACGGTTCCACGTCCTACACCGGGCCACAGAAGGACGACTTCAAGGCCGTGCCGCTCAAGCCGGGGGAGAAGCCGCCCCAGTTCGTCGTCTTCTCCTGGGACGGCGCCCTGCAGGGCGACGACAAACTCTTCTCGCACTACACGGAGTTGGCCAAGGAATACAACGCGCACATGACGTTCTTCCTGACCGGCATCTATCTGCTGCCCAAGGCCAAGAAGACGCTCTACGAACCGCCGATGCACTCGCCGGGGTCCGCCGCGATCAGCTATCCCACCGACGAGCACATCCGTACCACGCTGACGCAGCTCGGGGAGGCGTGGAAGGAGGGCAACGAGATCGGCACCCACTTCAACGGTCACTTCTGCGGCGACAAGGGCGGCGGGGACTGGAGCGTGGAGGAGTGGGAGAGCGAGATCGACCAGTTCTTCTCCTTCGTGGAGAAGTGGAAGACCAACACCGGCTACAGCGACCTGCCCGCGCTGCCCTTCGATCCCGCGCGTGAGGTCAACGGCGGCCGCGCGCCGTGCCTCGAGGGGCAGCAGAACCTGCTCAAGGCCATGAAGGCCACGGCCAAGAAGTACAAGTGGCGCTACGACGCCAGCTCGGCCGGCGACTTCCAGATATGGCCCGCCAAGAAGGAGGGCGTCTGGGACTTCCCGCTCCAGATGCTTCCGTACGAGGGCGGCAAGTACCAGGGCCTGTCCATGGACTTCAACTTCCTCTACAACCAGTCCGAGGGCGAGACGACCGGCGACCCGGCGAAGTACCCGCAGTGGCAGCAGGAGACCGTGAACTCGTACATGGCGGGCTTCGACCGCGTGTACTACGGCAGCCGGGCGCCGCTCTTCATCGGCAACCACTTCGAGGACTGGAACGGTGGCATCTACATGAAGTCCATCGACCAGGTCGTCAAGAACGTCTGCACCAAGAAGGGCGTTCGCTGTGTGTCCTTCCGGGAGCTGTCCGACTGGCTCGACGTGCAGAAGCCCGCGACCCTGGAGCGGCTGCGCAGCCTGGATCCCGCGCAGTCACCGGACTGGTCGACGGTGGTGAAGTAGCTGTTGGCGGGTCAACTTACCTGGCTGATAAGGGAGTTGACCTTTTCTCCATGAAATCCACGCGGTTTTGGCGCAGTTGAACGGGACAGGTAGTGATTCCCTCCCCGGCGCCCGACCGGGGGATCAAGGAGAATCAACAGTGAGATCGCAGACGTCGAGCCGCAGCCGCTCGACCGTGCTGGTGGCGGTTGCCCTCTCCGCCGTCCTGCTGCCCGTGTCCACCGCCCACGCGGCGGACGCGCCGGTCACCGTGGACCGGGCGACGGCGGACGCTTTCGGCCGGATCGCGGACGCCGTGCTGACCGACCGCACGGACGCCCTGCTGGCCCCCGGAACGGCGGCCCCCCCGGGTGGCGCCGGGAGCGGGCGTGCGGGCCGCGGGAGCGGGACGGGTCTCGCTGACCGCCGCGCTGACCCGCACCGAGGACGCCGCCGAGGCCTCCCTGCGCGGCACCCGGTCGCGCCTCGCGGCGCTGGGCGAGGCCTACACCGCCGCCGACACCGAGGTCACCGTCGACAGGACCCGGGTGACGGGATCACGGGCCACGGCCTGGGTCACCGAGACCACCGTCCTCACGTACCGGAGGATCCGCGGCGACGAACCCGCCACGACGGGCTTCAGCGCCCACCACGTCCTGACCTTCGCCGCCCGGACGGACGGCACCTGGCAGCTGTCCGGTCTGCGCCCGGCGGACCGGGGTCCCCGGCAGGTCAACGAGCCGGCGACCACCGACGGGTCCGCGGGCGCCGCACCGGCGCGCGTGAGCCCGATGGCCGTCATCGACGCCCCGCGGGCGGCGACCACCTACCCCGCGCCCGCGGCCGTCAAGAACCTCTCCGGCGGCCCGTACGACTACGCGGCGATGGCCACGTACGCGGAGAAGTACTGGAAGAACTACAACACCGCCTACCGGAGCTTCAATGCGGTCGGAGGCGACTGCACCAACTATGTGAGCCAGTCCCTGAAGGCGGGCGGCTGGCAGCCGGTGACGTCCTCGGACGAGGAGTACGGCACCTGGTACTACGGCACCTCGGGACAGTCCGACTCCTGGGTCGGCGTGAACGAGTGGTCCTGGTTCACCCAGACCGCCGGGCGGACCGCCCCGCTGGCGAACGTCTACCAGATGGACGTCGGCGACGTCATGCAGATGGACTTCGACAAGGACGGGTCCAAGGACCACACCATGATCACGTCCTACCGCAGTGCCGGCGGCGTGCCGTACCTGACCTACCACGACACCGACACCTACCGCCGGTCGGTGCAGAGTCTCCTCGCGTCGTACCCGAACTCGGCGTACTACGCCTACCGCACCTGAGCCCTGCCGCACCGGAGCGACGGTGACCGGGTCACGTCCGGTGACCCGGTCCCCGTCGAGGCGGTCACAGGGACCCGTGACCCCGTGACCCGTGACCCGGTGATCCACGCTCCGTGACCCGTCGGTCCGCGGGTCCCGGGGACCGGCCGCGGGTCCCGGGGACCGGATCTCAGGGGTCCATGCTGCCGGGGTCGCCGTCCCCCGAGCCCGTGGTGCCCGGGTGGCCCTTGGGCGTCGTGCCGGGGCTCCCGCCTCCGGGGCCCGTGACGCCCGGGCCCTCGGTCCCTGGAGTCATGGTGCCGGGAGTCATGGTGTCCCGGCTCCCGCCCCCGGGGCCCATGGCCCGTGAGTCTCCGGGCTCCTGGAGGCCCGTCCCCCGGGAGACCGTGGCCCCCGGGGTCCCGGGAGCCTCCGGGGTGCTGCGGCCTCGTTCCAGCGCCGTCGCCGTGGCCGCCTCCCGCAGGGTTCGTGTCCGTTCCTCGTGTGCCACGGCCTCGGGATGGCGGGCCTTCCAGTACGGGTTGTCGTGCGGCAGGGCCGAGCCGACCCTCCCGTACATGCCGAAGAACATCAGCAGGACGCCCACCACGAAGCTGAACAGCACGTTCTGGATGTGGAAGGCGAGGAAGTTGAAGCTGGTGTCCAGCAGCGCCAGGTTCAGGAAGCCGCTGAGGATGAACAGCACGCCGAGGACCATGTTGACGGTCGACGCGACGTTCCCGCCGATCACCATGCCCGCGAACAGGATGAGCCCGGCGCAGATCGATATCACGCTGAGGGTGCCGTTGGTGTTCAGGCCCACGACGGTGTCCCCGTGGGTGGTGAAGAAGCCGATGTTGTCGGTGAGGCCCAGGATGCCGAAGGCGAGCAGGAACAGGCCCATCAGGCCCGCGCCGATCCGGTAGAACGTGCTCAGCCGGTGGTCCACGGGCAGATGCTCGTCGAGGGCGAAGCGCTTCCTGGGTCCGGGACGAAGTACGTGCGTGGCCATATCCGCCTCCCTCTTCAGCCAGCGGAGGCCGTGCGTACCCACCAGCATCCGCCGACCGGGCCGGGACCGCCACACAGGCCTCCGGCGGCTCCGGCGGAGGGCGTTCCCGGTGGGCGGTCTCGGTGGGCGTTCTCGCGCGGACCGGGCAGGACCCGAGCGGGGCAGGTCCGGCGGGACCCGAGTGGGGCGGGAACCGAGTGGGGCGGGACCCGAGTCGGGCGGGACCTGGGCGCTCGTACCCGTCAGGCCCCGGAGCCGCCCCGTTCCTCGCGGATCTGCGAGACGACCCGGGCCACCGTCCCCCGTACCGCCTCCGTCTCCGTCAGGAAGTACCAGAAGTCGGGATGGCGGCCCTCCAGGGTGGAGACCGCGCGGTCCAGGCGGGCCACGGCCTCGTCGAGCGGGCGGGCGTGGCGCGGGTCCGGCGTGTTGCGGCCCGCCATGGCCAGCCGCTGCGCGTCGCGCAGGGCGAACCGGGTGCGGTCGATCTCCTGCTGCGGGTCCTTGGTCACGGCGTTCAGCCGCCGCAGACGGTCGCCGGCCGCCGACACGGCCTCGTCGGTACCGTTCAGCAGCGCCCGCACCGTGGACAGCAGCGAGGTCGCGTCCGGCCAGCGCTGGGCGTCCCGCGCGGCCTGCGCCTCCTTCAGCTTGAGCTCGGCCTGCCGGACGTTCTCCGCGGCCTGGTCCGGTACGTGCTGCAGGTCCTGCCAGCAGGCGGCCGTGAACCGGCGCCGCAGCTCGCTCAGTACCGGTTCGACCTGCCCGGCACGGGTGGTCAGCGCCTGGGCGCGGGTGCGCAGCGACACCAGCCGGTGGTCGATCTCGGCGGCCCGCTCCGGCAGTCGCTCCGCCTCGGCGCGCACCGCCCCGGCCTCCCGGGAGACCCGCTCGGCGCGCTCCAGGGTCTCGGGCACGCCGTGCTGTCCGGCTCCCTGGTTGAGCCGGGTCAGCTCGGGGCCGAGGGCGGCCAGGCGGGCGGCGAGGCCGTCGGCGGTGAGCCCGGAGCCGCGTACGTCGTCCAGCGCGTTCGAGGCGGCGAGCAGCGCCTGGCGGGCCCGCTCGACGGCCGGCGCGAGGCGGGCCAGCTGGGTCTCGGCCTTGCCGAGCAGCGGACCGAGCCCCTGCGCGTACCGGTCGAGGTCGCGCTTCACCCGGTTCAGCTCGTCCTTGGCGGCGGTCAGCTCGGTACGGGCGCGTGCGGCGACCGAGGCCTCCAGCTCGTCCCGGTCGAGGTCGTGCGCGTCGACGGCCTCGATGTACTTGCCGCTCGCCTCGTCGATGCGCCGCCCCAGCGCCTCGAAGTCGGAGACGGCGCGGCGGGCGGCGGGGGAGTCGTCGACGGCGGTGATCGTCTCGATCGAGATCCGCAGATCCCGCTGGGCGGTGTCCAGTTCGTAGAAGGCGGCCGCGGCGGCGTCCTTCGCGGCCTGTGCCTCGGCCCGCTGGCTCTCGGAACGTCCGCCGAACCACCGGCGGGTGCCGCCGCCGGCGAACGCGGCGGGCAACACGAGCGCGGCGAGCAGCGGGACGGTGACCAGGGTCAGCACGTCCAGGTGCCCGCGGGAGCGGCGGGCGCGACGCGGGCGTGCCGGGGGCGCGCCCGACGACGACGGTGTGTGCGGCTCTGAAGATGTCGTCGCCGTCACATCCCTCTCCCGTGCTGTATCCACCCTGTGCCGGTGTCATTCTCCCACCGGTAGAGGACGAACACACGGGCCGAAAGGTTCGCAAGTTCGAACCCCGAGTTCGAACGGTCGTGCCGGACCGGCGGCGGGAACCGTCGGGCCGGACCGGCGGACCGGGGAGCCGGACCAGGGTGTCGAGCTGGGGCGTCGCCCCGGGGTATCGAGCCGGGGAGTCAGACCGGAGCGGACCGTTGGCCTGGGGTGCCGGACGCCGGACGCCGGACCCGGGTGCGGGTGCGGGTACGTGTGCGCGTGCGGGCGCCGGGGCCCCGCCCGCGCTACTTCGCCGTACGCACGGTGATGCCGCCGTCGCCGGTGTGGGCGGAGATCCGGTGGGAGCTCGCGGGGTCCCGGGGTACGGACACGTGCACCGAGCCGTCGCCGCTGTCGGCGGCCACGCGGTAGGCGTCGCTGGGCAGCTCGATGGTGAGCGAACCGTCGCCGCTGCGGGAGTCCACGAGATCCGGTACGACACCGAGTCCGAGCCGCACGGAGCCGTCCTCGGTACGGGCGCGCACCTGCCGCGAGTCCACGCCGAGCGCGCGGATCGAGCCGTCGCCGCTGCGGAGGTCCAGCGGTCCGGAGGAGTCCGTCACGCGGACGCTGCCGTCCGAGGTGCGGATGTTCAGCGCCGTGGCGAAGCCGTCCGCCCGTACGCTGCCGTCCTTGTCGACGACGTTCACGGCGACCCCGGACGGCACCACGATGCGGTGCTTGGCACTGCAGTCGGCGATCATGCCCGAGCACTTCATCCGCAGGGTGAGCCGGTCGTTCTTCATCGCCCAGGTGACCCGGGGGTCACCGCCGACGACGACACGGCCCTGGAACCACCGGGTGACCTCGACCTTGTCCGTACTCCGGGAGCCGGCGACCACGAGTTCGAGCGCGGAGTCGTCCGAGTCCACGGTGAGGGTGTGCCCGTGCAGGGCGAAGGAACGGTGGTCCGGGTGCCGGTCGTCCCCGGCGCCGGCGCCACATGCGGCGAGCGTCGCGAGAAGGGCCACGACGGCGCCGGTCGCGGCCACCGTCCGAGTGCGCGCTGTACGTGCCATGAAGATCCATCCCCCTGAGAAGAACGCGAGTGCGCCGGGCCCCTCGGGCTCGTTCCTTCGACGCACTTCGACCGTACGGACCGGGGCGCGGGCGGGGGATCCGGGCGGCAGGCGGATCGGAGGTGGGGATAACCCCCGCCCACCGGCCCTTCCCGACCGGAAACGGGTTTGCGGGGCACGCCCCCGGGCAATGTAGGCTGTCGACTCGTCCTGGGCGCGTAGCTCAGTGGTAGAGCGCCGCCCTTACAAGGCGGATGTCGGCGGTTCGAAACCGTCCGCGCCCACCAGTCTCAGGACACGACTAAGGCCCAGGTCAACCGGTGCGAAGCCGGAGACCTGGGCCTTGATCTTTCTCGGCGACTTTTCGCCGCCGTGCCACTCACGTGCCAGATGGTCCGCGCGGGGGCCGCTTCACCTTCCGGATCTGACCGTCCACGTAGTCGGCGATCTCGTGATCGCGCCCATTGACGAGGTGCTGATAGACCAGCGCGGCCCGCACCGACGAGTGGCCCATCCGTTGCATCAACTCGCGGGTGGTGGCGCCGCCGGTCGCAGCGAGGGTGTTGCCGGTGTGCCGGAGATCGTGGAAGTGGACGTCACCGAGACCGGTCGCGGTGAGAGCGCGGAGCCAGATCCGCCGGAAGTTGTTCCGCCGCAGGACACCGCCGCGGGCCCCGACGAAGACGAGCCCAGTCCGGCCAGCCTCCGCGTGCTCCGCCAGATGCTGCGCCAGCTCGGGTACGAGCGAGGCCGGGAACGCCACGGTGCGGACACCCGCCGCACTCTTGGGAGCCTTGACGGTGAGGCCATCCGTCCGGGTCTCGGCGTACGAGCGGCGGACAGAGACGGTACGGGCCTCCAGGTCGATGTCCCTGCGCTGGAGTGCGGCCAGCTCGCCGAAGCGGAGCGCGGCGAACGCGGCCACGAGCACCAGGGCGCGGCAGTGCGGCGGGACCGCGTCGGCGAGCCGGTACACCTCGGGTACAGAGAGGAACGGCCGCTCGGTGTGGGTGACCGTCCCGGCGCCCTTGACCCGGCACGGATTGCGCTCGATCAGTCCGTCATCCACGGCCGTGTTCATGATGGCCCGGAGGACTTGGTACGCCTTGGAGACGGTGGCCGGCCCGACTCCGGCGTCGAGGAGGTCGCTACGCCAGCGCCGTACCTGCGGAGTGGTGATCTCCCGCAGGGGGACCGTGCGGAACGTCGGCAGGATGTGCCGGTTGAGCACGCCGGCGTTGCGCTCCCGCGTGGTGGCCGCGTAGTCGCGATCCTTGAACCACGACTGCGCGAAGTCACCGAACGCAATCTTGACGTCCGGGTTCGTCCAGTCGCCGCCGAGGATCTTGGCCTCTTGCTTGACGAGCCAGCGGTCCGCATCGGTCTGCGTTGCGAAGGTCGTGTCAGCCGTACGCATCAGACCGTCCGGACCCCGGTAGCGGGCCTGAAAGCGGCCAGAGGGCAGCTTGCGCACGGACCCGAAGCGACGACGGCGCCCCTTGGAGTTCGCCATCACGCCACCGCCTTCAGGCGCGAGGCACGGACCGTGATCGGCTCCACGGTGTGCTCCGTGATGTAGGCGTCCACGGCACTCTCAGGGATTCGGACATGACGGCCGACCTTCACGAAGGTGATGCGCCGCTCGGCTATCAGCCGGCGGGGGAAGCGCGCCGAGGTGCCGAGCAGTTCGGCCACCTGGTCGACGCTGAGGTATCGGTCCTTCATGCTGCGGCTCCTTCCAGGGCGAGCTGGTCGCGTAGGGCTTCGCGGGCTGTTTCGCGGTTGTGTTGGAGGTCGCGGGCGATGGTGGCGGCGAGGGCGGATTCGCCGGGGGTGTGGCCGTGGCCGGCGTATTGCCAGTCGGCGAGGACGAGGACGGTGTCCGGCTCGCGCTCCTCGAGGCCGAGGGCTTGCCGTTCCTGTGCGGCGCGGAAGTCGGCGCGGGCCTGGCGCAGCTCGCCGAGGGTGGTGGAGTAACGGCGGGACTTGGAGGAGAAGTGGCCGCGGAAGCCGAGCATGTGAGCCCACGCCCACAGCCGCCGTTCCGGGTAGAGCGAGTCGAGCTGCTTGCACGCCTCGATGAGGCGGCGGGTGTGGTCGGGGATCCGGTGGCGGTCGAGTTCGGCGAGTTCGCCGATGCGCCGGTCGAGGGTTCCGGTGTTCTCTGCGGCTTTGGTGGCGTACTTGGCGACGTAGGAGGCGACGGCCTGCTCGGTGATGTCGGAGCCGTCCCCGAACGCCTTCACGGGGCGGACGTCGAGCTGGGTGCCCCACCGGAAGGTGCGCGCCGGCTGCGTGTCGGCGGCCGGGACGGAGACCGAGGTGTAGGAGTGCGCCGCGGCGGCGCGGATGGCGTCGGAGAGAAGGCCGACGCTCGCCCAGGACGGCGGCGGGGTGTCGGGGCCGTCCGCTCCGTCGAGGCGGATCACGGCGTGGAAGTGCAGGGCGCCACGCTTTTGGAACTCGGCGACCTTCCCGTAGGAGAGCCGGGCCGAATCCTTCAGCTCCCGCTGCGACAGGCCTGCGCGGGCGGCGATCTCACGGCGGAGCCGGTTGGTGAACCGCTGCCACAGATCGCCCGCGTGGTTGTTGAAGAGGACGGCGCCCGCGTAGTCGTAGGCGGCTGGATCGAGAGCCGTGCCGAGTGCAGGGTCGGCGGCGGGGTGGTCGGTGCCGCAGCGGCAGGTCCCGCGGTCGGGGCGGTTGTGGACGGGGCCGAAGGACGGGGCGGTGAGGGTGGCGAAGACGCGGGGGTGGTCGCGGACGGTGGCGGGGATGTCGCGGCGGTCGTCTCCGGCGAGGCCCGCGCGGATGAGGTGGTAGGTGTCGCCCGCGTAGGTGAAGGCGCAGGAGGGGCAGCGGGAGGCCCGCCGGTTGCCGCACGCGACCCGCAGCCGTCCACCCGGCTCGGACTCCGTCGAGTAGTGGTGGAGGGTCTGGCCGGTGGTCTTGTCCTTGCTGAGGGTCCAGCCGGTGAGGTGGATGGGGTCGGCGCAGCCGCCGGTGCGGCGGATTTGGTCGTGCCAGCGGTCGAAGTCGTCGGCCGAGGCCACCCTCAGCAGGTCGCCGAGGGTGACGGGGTCGGTCAGGAGGTCCAGGGTCACAGGACCTCCAGGAGGGCGGCGGCGATCCACTGGGCGACGTTGGCGGGCACGGCGTTCCCGGCCTGTTTGGTCTGCTCGCCGCCGTGGCCGAGGACGGTGTAGTCGTCGGTGAAGCGCTGGGCGCGCAGGTGTTCACGCGGGGAGAGCATCCGGAAGTAGCAGTCCTCCACGTCGACCGGGTCGGGGACACGGTTGTCGGCGGCGAGGACGAGGGCGGCGGATTCGCGGGTGGCGATGGTGTGGAGCGGGGCGCCGGTCGTCGTAGGGCTGCCCTTGCGGTAGGGGATGACGAGTCCGTGGTGGTTGCCGCCGGCGGTGATGGAGGCGAGCGGGTCACCGATGGCGCGGGTGGTCGAGCCGCCCCCGCGGTGCTCGGTGATGAACGCGGCGGGCACCAGGAGGGCTTCGCTGTCGCGGGTGGTGCGGGTCCGCATGGGCGCGGTGACCGGGGACGCGGTGGTGTTCCAGCTCCCGCCGGCCGGGACGAGCAGCGGGGGTGTGGCGATGCCGTCGCCGATGCGGACCGTGCGGGTGGGCAGGGGTGCGGCGAGCGCGGGGAAGGCGCGGCCGTCGCCCTGGTCGGCGTGGTTGACGGTGACCACGGACGGCACCCGGTGCTTGGTGAGGCCGAGGCGGATCTTGCGGAGGGTGGAGTCGGCGAGGGGGCCCCTGCCGTGGGCGGCGCGGTCGCCGATCCGGATGCCGGGGTCGTTCCAGTTGATCGCTGAGGCGGCGGGGCGTACGTAGGGTTCGACGATCTGGTGGCGGCAGCGGGTGTTGGGGCAGCGGTAGTCGTACTGCTGCCGGTACTTGCCGATCGTGCGGCCGTTGCGCCAGGACTGCACGGCTTCCACGTCGCTTTCGCAGCCCGTGCACCAGGCGGGCGGGCGCAGTCGCAGGTTGGGGGCGCGCATGCCGGTGCGGGTGAAGACGATGAAGATCCGGTCACGCCACTGTGGGGCGTGCGGGTTGTCGAGGGTCCCGACGTGGGCGGCGGTGACGGAGATGATCTGGTGGCGGAAGCCGAGGATCTCCATGCCGTGCAGCCACCAGGCGAACAGGGGCCAGGCGGTGGCGAAGCGGGGGACGTTCTCGCAGATGACGGCGTCGAAGTTGTGGACTTCGGCGGCGCGCAGGATGTCGTAGGCCGTCGCGCGGGTGCGTTCCCACGCGGCTGCCTGCATAGGGCCTTCCTGGAAGAGGTCCAGTTGCCCGGCGGAGAGCGGTGCCTTGGGGCGGCTGACGCCGTCGGCGGGGCTGCCCTCGGTGCAGATCGGGGAGCCGACCAGGACGCGGGCCTTGGGCAGGCGCCGCATGTCGTAGTGGTCGAGGTCGACGCAGAGGTGTTCGGCCTCGGGGAAGTTGGCGGCGTGGGTCTCGACCGCGCGGGACCAGTGGTTCGCGCCGAGGACGACGTCGAAGCCGGCGCGCCGGAATCCGTCCGAGTCGCCACCGGCACCACAGAACAGGTGGATGGACGTCGGCCGGGAAGTGGCAGTGCGACGCATGACCATCACCGCCCGGCCGGGGAGAGGGCCGAACGGCGGGCGGTGAGTGTGCCGGTGCCGTGGCAGGCGGGGCAGTGCGCGGTGATGGTCCGCAGGTGGCCGTTCCGGTCGCGGCCGCCGAGGGTGATGGCGGCGGAGGCGAAGCCGTCGCAGTTCGGGCAGATCCGGGACGGCGGGCGGGTGCGGTGCGTCATGCTGGGGGTTCCTTCCGGTTGCGAGATCGGGATGGGGCACGGCTCCCGGGCGGGCGAGACTTGGCGGTTGAGGCCACCCGGGGGCCGGTCAGCGCCGCTTGGCGTCCGCGTTGATGAGCGAGCGGATGACCAGGGCGCAGATGGCGATGGATGCGCCGGTGATGGCGACCGCGAGGAGCATCGAGACCAGGACAGCGCCGACGACCAGGACCACCGCGGTGCCGCTGCCGACGAGGGCGATGACGGCGCCGGGGGTGAGCTGCACGGCCGGCCGTGCCGGGACCGGAGCCGCAGAGACAACCGGAGCGGGAGCCTGGAACTGCGGGGTCTGCTGGATGACCGCGGTCGGCTCGACGACCACGGCGGGCGGAACCACGAGGCCGGTGGGCTGGGGCATGGCCGGGACCTTGGGGCGGAGCATGGCGGGGTTTCCTTTCGTGGGTGGTTACTTGACGGCGGTGTCGATGGCGGGGGCGAGCAGGCTGTCGGCGAGGAGGTAGCCGCCGAGGAGGAGGACGGCGACGAGCCACCAGGGCGGGCGGATGAGCTTGACGCCGAGCCAGCCGACGACGATCAGGGCGAACCAGAGCGGGACCTGCACGGGGGTGTCTCCTCAGTGGGCGGTGCAGCGGTGGGTGCGGGCGGCGAGCTGGGCGGCGGACTGGCTGGAGTAGTCGGCGGACCAGCCGCAGCGGTCGTTGGTGCACACGGCGGCGTGTTTGGTGTGGCCGTGGCGGTCGCGGTGGGTGCCGATCTGCACGGGGCCGATCCGCATCACGGAGTGGAAGTGGTCGCGGGCGGGCATGACGGGTTCTCCCTTCGGGTCAGGTGAGTTGGGCGGCGATGGCGTCGGCGAGGTGCGGGGGGACGCCGAGGCGGGCGCGGAGGGTGTCGGTGTCGATCGGGGATCCGGTGCGGGTGTGGTGGTCGGCGGCGAGCTTGCGGGCGTGGTCGACCAGCGCGGCCGGGACCGGGGGACCGGACGGAGCAGAAGCGGCGGGGGTGAGAGCGGGGGTGTCCTCGGCCGCGGGAAGCGGTGCCGGTTCGTGGGCGGATTCCCGCTCGACTTCCGGCGCCGGGACCGAGACCGCGGAGGCCGGCGGATTCGGCTCGGGGTCGTCGGTGGTGTGGGAGTGGGCGAGGAGGGTGCCGCCGAGGAAGGCGAGGGCGGGCCATCCGGCGATGCCGAAGCGCAGCCAGGCCGGCGGGTGGGCGAGGTCGAGGAACCCGGCGGTGGCGACGTTGGCGCCGAGCGAGGCGACTAGGGCGATGAGGAACCAGGACCAGGCCAGCCGGGAGGGACCGTCGCTTCGGAGCCGTCGCCAGGCGGCGACGAGGAGCAGGTCCACGGAGATGGGGTAGGCCCATCCCTTCCAGCCGGTCTGTCCGGCGGCGTCGGCGAGTTCGTGGAGGTGGGCGAAGGAGAGGGCTCCGGCGATGACGGCCTGGACGAGGACGGCGTCCACACGGAACGCGGAGCGGGCCATCACGAGCCGCCGGGGTATTCGGGGCCGTCGGTGGGGTCGTAGCCGGGCGGGAACATGCCCGGCGGGGGCTCGGGAAGCGACGCGGCGAGCGACGGGCCGATGGTGTCGATGAACAGGTCGTCGGCGCCGGGCGCGTCCGCGTAGAGGGCCAGGGCGCCGAGCATCAGCACGGTGCGGTGGAAGTCCTCGATGTGCTCACACATGGGAGTCGATCTCCCTTCTTTGAGGCATGGAGGGGGTAGGGACCCGGCGCGAGACGGTCGCGCCAGCCGGGAAGCGGGAGGGGTCAGACGGTCGCGGGAGCGGTCTTGGCCAGCGGCTCGGAGGCCGGGGCCGGGGTGCCGACGACGGGCCGGAACGGCGCGAGGGCGGGCAGGTCCGGGGTGCGGCCGGCGTGCTTGTTGCAGAGGTTCACGGCCTGGCGCAGCGTGGTGTGCGGGGCGCGGATGCGGGCCCAGCCGCCGGAGGAGTCGCCGGTCACGGCGATGCCGGGGGTCTCGGTGGGGATCTGGATGGCGGCGAGGACGGCGTCGGGGGCGATGTCGCCGAAGGCCATGTTGGCGGAGGATTCGTCGTTGACGCGGTGGGCAGTGCGGCCTGTGAGCTGGGCTCGGAGCATGGTGATGCCCTTGCCGAGTTCGGAGCCGAAGCGCTGCCCGCAGATCTCCAGATAGATCCCGGCGGCCCGGCCGAGCTGGGCGAGGCGGACCAGGGCGGTGATGATGCGGTCCCGGCGCTTCTCCTCGTCCTTCGTGGCGAAGAGGGCGAGTTCGGCTACCTCGTCGACCAGGACCACGATCGGGACCGGGCGCAGGTGGTCGGGGAGGTCCCAGATGTCGGCGGCGATCTCCGCATCGGGCACATTGACCGTGATCCGCTGCTCGGCCCGGATCACCTGGTACACGTCAGCCATGTGCGTGACGAGGGCTTCGAGGAGGTCGAGGGCGGCATCGGGATTGTCGGCGAGCGCGGAGAACCGGCGAGCCAGCGGGAAGAGTTCCACGCCCTGCTTGCAGTCGATTCCGACCAGCGCGACATCCATCGGGGCGAGGCCGGCCACCAGATTGCGCTGGTAGACGGACTTTCCCGACTCCGTGGCCCCGAGCGTGAGCCCGTGCGGGACCGTTCGGTAGTCGCGGTAGTGGACCGCACCGTCCTCGCGTAGGGCGACCGGGACCCGCATCGGTGCCGGATCGGTCTTGGCGGGCATCTGGACCCGCTTGAGGACGTCGTATCCGGTCATCCGGACCTCGACGACCCCGGAGCGCAGTTCACGTGAGGTGACGCCGTACATCGCGAACGAGTGGCGCAGCCGGTCGCAGGAGGCGGAGACGTCGAAGGCGTCCTGCCCGGGACGGAGCTTGAGCCGGAGCACCAGGCCGGTCCGGGTGGGCCGGAGGCGCAGGATGCGCGGGGCGCGGGATTCGGGGACGGGCCGGTTGGCGAGACGGGCCATGGCCAGGCGCCAGCGCGACGGCGGCACCGTGAGCCCGCAGGCGTCCATCACGGAGGTGTACTGGAACAGGACCCGCACCGCGGCGAAGGCGGCACCGAAGACCAGCCAGTACCAGGCGGGCCGCCGCCACCGCAGGACCAGCGCGGCAGCGACGACCAGCACCAGCGCGACCGTTAACGCGGTCATGATCAGGCCGCCTTCGACGTCGAGCCGGCGGCGGCGAGCGAGGTGACGGCGACCGCGCGGAACGCGATCCCGTGGCGCTTCTGCCCGTTGAACTCGTTCTCCCACGCCGAGGCGACCAGGCCCGTCAGAGCGACGGGGGTGCCCATGGCCAGGTCCTCGGAGACGCCCGGCTGGGGAACGGTGAGCTTGAGAATCTCCACCTCGTCGGGCGTGGAGAACATGACCTCCACCGTCATCAGCGTGACGCCGTCCTTGTCGAGGGCGATCTCACCGGTACGGCGGTCCTTGACCTTCGGCTGCGGGGCCTTGGCGACCATCACGGTCGCGTTCGTGGTGTCGACGGGAATCTGACGCATCGTCTGATCTCCTGCATCTGCGCGATGTTGACCGGCAACTGCCGGTGAGATCAGGAGACCGCGAGAGGCCATGGACGCATCACGGTCCGCATGGACGTTTGGGGACGTCTGAGGTACCGTCAAAACGTCCCTACGTCCTACGGGGAGGACACCTCATGGCGAACGAGCGCCTGCGCGCGGCCATTTCGGCGAAGGGCGAGACCATCCAGTCCACTGCCGACCACGTCGGAGTGGACCCGAAGAGTGTCGAGCGGTGGATCACCACGAACCGCACGCCGCACCGGGGCCACCGATGGAAGGCCGCAACCTTCCTGGGCGTCGACGAGGTCTATCTCTGGCCGACAGTGGAGAAGCAGGCCGAGACCGCGAGCACGTCCGAGCTGGTCACGTACTACCCGCACCGCGGTGCCGTTCCGACCTCCTTGTGGTCCTCGCTGATCGAGGGGGCGACGGATCAGGTCGAAATCCTCGTCTATGCAGGGCTCTTCCTCTTCGACAGCCACCCCGACCTACCCGACCAGCTCGCCGAGAAGGCAACGGCCGGCACGCAGGTACGTGTCCTTCTCGGAGACCCGGACTCGCAGATGATCCGCCAGCGAGGCGAGGAGGAAGGCATCGGAGACGATCTGGCCGCCCGCGCTCGGATAACCCGTCGCTACCTCGAACCGGCAGCCAAGACGCCCGGTGTCGAGATCAGGCTCCACGACACGATCCTGTACAACTCGATCTACCGCTTCGACGAGGACGTGTTGGTGAACCCACATGTCCTCGGAGCTCCCGCAGGACAGAACCCGATCCTGCACTTCCGCTACATCCCCGGTGCTCGCACCTTCCGGCACTACATGCGGAGCTTCGACTACGCGTGGGAGCGGGGTCGGCCCTCCTAGCTCGGATGCCGCTCGGTCGTGCGAGGCTGGAGCCATGGCCCGCGTCGACTACATCAACGATCCCAACGCTCCCAAGGCGAACAGCATCGTCCCCTCGGTCACCGCCGTTGCGCGCAACGAGACCGGGGAGGTGCTGCTCATCCACAAGACCGACAACGACCTGTGGGCCCTTCCCGGCGGCGGCGTCGATGTCGGCGAAGCGGTCGCGGACGCGGCGGTGCGCGAGACGAAGGAAGAGACCGGCTTCGACGTCGAGGTGACCGGCCTGGTCGGCCTCTACACGAACCCCGGCCACGTCATGGCCTACGACGACGGCGAGGTCCGCCAACAGTTCTCGATCTGCTTCACGGCCCGGATCACCGGTGGTGAACTCCGGACCAGCAGTGAGAGCAAAGAAGTGGCGTTCGTGGACCCGAGCAAGCTCGACGAGCTGAACATCCACCCGTCCATGCGGATGCGGATCGATCATGGCCTGGCGAACCGGCCCGAGCCGTACATCGGATAGGGGGCCGGCGCACCGTGGCAACGCCCGCAACATGGACCGCGAGGAAGCCATCCGTCTTGTTCGACGACTCATGACCGACGACTTTGCCGACGAGGACGATGTGGACGGCGCCATAGACAGGCTGGAACGCGGACTCGTCTGCCCGCACATCAGTGACTACATCTTCTGGGATGCCGACCCGGAGCTCACCGCTGAGAAGATCGTCGATCGGGCTCTGTCCTACGAGCCGTTCGCACTCTGAGCCGCGGTCCGCCCCAGCCGTTCCTGGGTCCGCTCGATGGCCGCCGCAAGGTAGGGCCGCGCGTTGCTGATCGCGGTGTGCACCTCGCTGCCGACGTCGTAGCGGACAAGGATCTCTTCGATACGGCGGTCGAAGTCGAAGGACTGGCCGGCGGGACCGGTCGTCATGTCCGCGTAGATCAAGGCATCAAGGATCGGCGCGTCCTCGCGCTCGTAGACGGCCAGTTCAGCCGAGAGGCCACGTTGCTCGGCCTCGTACACGGCGCCGGAGTGATGAGCAACGAGCCGTACGAGCCGATCAGGAGCGCCGAGCCGCACGAGGTGCCGCGCACCGTCGATCGGGTGGAAGCCGGTGTCACGAAGCTCCGGGGCGTAGCCGAGATCGTGGAGCCAGGCCGCGGCCACCAGGAGATCCCGCTCTTCCTCTGGGACAGCCGCGGAGACCTCACGGGCACGAGCCGCTACGGCCTGAGTGTGCAGCCAACGGTTCCCGAGCGGAGGCAACAGAGACTCGGCCAGCTCGGCCGCTCCTTGAGGCGTGTCCAATGCAGAGGGCATGAATCGCACCGTAGCGGAGATCACTACTCAGCCGACAGTCCGAGTCCGGAACCCCCGGAGCAGCAGCGCGGTAAGACTTTCCCTACTTCATCAAGAGCCCGCGCACGGCGCGGGCGCGCGCCGCCTCTGCGGCGCGGCCTGCCTCCTGTCTGCGCCCCGGCTGGCCGCGCCCGGCGGCGCGCTCGGCGACTGCGGGCATGAAGTGGGAGACACCCTCTGTGGCTGGGGCGGTCGGCTCCACGGCTTTAGGCAGCCACTTTGGGGCGAGCCTCTAAGATCATGGCCCCAACGTCGTGCTTTAACGGGCAGGTCCACAGACTGCCCGACTCGCCGGAAGCTTACGGGGCCATGATCACTCGCCCCAAAGCAGCTCCAGCCCAAAGCCGCTCCGCCGACCTAGCTTGTGAACGCGTTACATTTTCAGGGCTGTTCACGCCCCTTTACCTTGCAAGCATGTTCCAGCTCCGCGATCAGTTCAGACACGGAAGAGCTAGGGTTAGGGGGGCTATGATTAACGCGAATAGCCTCGCATTTTTCAGCCCTTGCCTTGGCCTCGGGGTACTTTGAGTAAGGGAAATTGGAAGGCAGTTTCTTTCCGGAAACTCCATGCTTCTTCAATTTGCCAGCCAATGCCTGCACCGTGACCCACGCCCTGTGCTCCTCAAAATGCCAAAGGAGCCAAATTTCGAAACAAGGACTACTTACAGCAATGTGTAAGCTGTTGCGGGATGCAAGTTCGCATGCGGAAGGAAGTGTTGCGTGGGTATCTACGTCAACTACACACCAGACAGAGTCGAATGCATCGCCGTCTTGTTCTTCTCGCCTCCGACGCTGATCGGCCTCACGGACGACGCTTAGAGGGTCTCGGCCAGTTCCGATAGGTCTGACTGATATCACGTGAACGGCTTGAGCGTTGAGGTGTGAAGCGAGGCCCTCAAAATATTGCGGCTCTGTCTTCACTCCTTCCGTGACGATCAGAACCTTCTTGTTTTCCGATCTCCTGCCGCGAGATTTCGAAATCTTCTGCGAACCCCTGACCTGACGGCGACTCACTCATGTTCTCCTACAACCAAGGAAGCGCGTAGATCCTCCCAGGAGACGGCAGGCACCGCTCCGTAACGCCCGCTTAGGTAACGGCGTTCCAGGTTATGATCTGCCTTGACCGGAAAGTCCGTCAAGGGGTAGTACTCTGACGCCCCGGCCCCGTCCTTCTCGGCGAACCAGACGTCCTCCTTCTCCAAGGCCCCTCCGGCTAGGTGCCCCATGAGTGACGTGTCATGCGAAGCAAAGATCAACTGAGCGCCCTTAGCGTTGATCTCCGCATCTCTGAAGAGAGAGATGAAGGCGGCCGTGAGGCGCGGATGCAGGCTTGCGTCAATCTCATCCACGACAAATACATGACCGCTATCGATAGCGCGAAGTGCCGGGATGGCAAGTGACAACCAAGCTACCGTTCCGCTACTTTCATTCTCGATGTCGAGAATATAATCTTCCGCCTGCTCCCCCCCTTTATGCCAAAACTTGATTTTCCGCTTCTGGTCCGCAAGGAAGAACTCCATGAATTCTTCTTTGTTGAAGCGGGAATCATCCCCGAACGTTCCGAACACGCTTTCGGCGACTTTGACTGCCATTTCGAGCACGTCTGGGGCTAGCTCTACATCCTCCACTGTGAGGCGGGAAATTCCCAGGTCTGCGAATTTGAGAAGATTCTCAGCCCTCCATCGAACCGAGTCGCTTTCCATCCATTTCTTAATCGCCCTAATTCTACCCTTTTGCTGATTTTCTGAATATGCTGCGTATTGGATGTGTCGAGTGAGTCGGCGATGTACCCGCTTGATCTGGGTGTGTCCCTCCTTGGCGGCAACTGTCAAGAAAAGATTCTTTGCGTCTGTCTTTCGGGAAATGCGGACGTTTTCGCCCTTCAGGAATCGACCGAAGGTGTAGTTATCAGGACCGACCCCCGATCGATCGAACAAAACCCTGCGGCGTCCTTCTGGGAATGTTGAAAGCCATTCCGCCTTGACTCCCTCGGCGTCGCTTTCGAAGCCGTAGACGTACCTCGTGCCGGTGAGCGTGAAGTCGAACTCGTACGCAGACGTTTGTGTTGCCGAGGGGGCATCCAAGGCGAATGGGTGGTAAGGAAATGTCTCCTCGTCGGTCCATTCTGCGGATTGTTGAATTGCCCTAAGGGAGAAATGAATTGCGTCCAGCAGATTCGTCTTCCCGGAGGCGTTGGATCCGAAAATGCCAACGATCCGGTTGGTTGCAGCCCTCCAGTCGCCGTCGGCTGGCCGTACACCCGCGAAGCTCGACTTCGTCAGTACTAGCTCGGTGGAGTCTCGAATCGATCGATGGTTGGTCACGCGGAACCTGAGCAGCATGGTCACATCACCCTCGAGTGCAGTTTCGTTCCCTCTAGAGAGGATTTCCATCCCCAGGCTTGCTGAAACTGTACCCAGTAGGTCGGCAGGGGGCCAGCCGCTTGCTCCGTCAGTGGTACCTGGGTTGCGGCGTCCTTCACTCGTATCCGCTCTGGAGGTCAGCGGTGCCGCATCCGCCGACCTCCACGGCTACGTCCGCTGTAGGAGTCGACGGCCCTACATCGCATGGGCTAGGTCGAACTGCTTGAGCAGTGATCACGACCGACCGCTGGGCCGTCCCTGGGCCGTGCGAGGTCGACCAAAGCTGACAGGCGGCACCCGTGGGTGACCACCCCCACCCCGCTCTGGCCTGGGCTACCGGAGTTGATCTTCGACACTGGAAGGGTTATGCCGAAGCCCGGAGAAGTGTTCTAGTCATCTTGGGCGGCACCTGCCTGCAGGAGGAACGTTCGAACGTTCTGCTCCAGTGACTTGAGCTGGTCCGGAAGCTGCGAAGTGTTGTAAGCCATTGTCGATCTCCCCTCGGCGTCAGTCACTTGGTGCAGTGTCTGCATGATCCTGAAGAGGGAAACGAGGGTGCCGGCGGTGTCGCTCACCTTGGTCACAGAGGGCTCGAGGCTAGCTGGCCCGTCAAGAATCACGTGGCGTCCGTAGCGGCTTACCTCATCCGCCAGTTCGACGGCGCGTGGCCCGTATCCATCCTTGAAACTTTCCTGGCTCACGTAGACCACACCGTCCCAAGGTTCAACGTCCGTCGGCTTCTTGCGCTCGAGATGACGTCCGAACGTGATCCACGGCTCCAGGTGAGCGTGGAGAGCTACAGCAGCCGAGGCGAAGGACTCATACGAAGATCTTCGAGGATCTCTGCGTTCGCGCATGGAGTCGACCCGCATCTGCATCTTGGCTACAGAACGCGAGGTCCAACCTGTCGCCACTGTTCCAAGAGTTCCCACGGCCGCGCCAAGCACGGCAGCTATGCCAGCATCCATGTGCAGGATGATGCCGTTCGAGATCTGCCGTGGGAGTCGGACCGCAAAGTCTCCAGTGTCGAATGTGTGTCGAAGTGAGCTGCGCGAGCGTCGCCCGAACTGCGAACGGGCTGATCGGTGGGCCGGCCCTCGTCTCGACGGAGCGCTTCTAAGCGCTCCGTCGATCGGACCGTGCCACAGCCGTGCCACATCGTGCGGTCAACCACGGTCAGTGACGGCTCGCCGCAGTCGAGATGCTCCGTTCGCCTAGGCTGCCGCAGCAGCCGGAGTGACCTGGGGAACGGCGCCGCCGACCACGTCCGCCCTTACAAGGCGGATGTCGGCGGTTCGAAACCGTCCGCGCCCACCAGGAAAAAGACCCCCAGCCGATCATGGCTGGGGGTCTTTGACATCCAGATCTGACATCAGTGCCGTGGCTACTCGCGCTGTAGGCGCCGCGTGAGCAGCCGGTCCTGTGACCGACGGCTTCGCGCTGCGTGTCCTGGACGACGTGGGCGGAGACGTTCATCGTGACGGCGATCTGGCTGTGCCCGAGGATCTCCATCACGACGCGGGGATCCACGCCGGGCATCTTTCGACGCGTACTCGGCACCCCAGGCCGACAGGTGGGTAGCGGTCGCGCTCTGCGCCATTTCTCCGGCGCTGGACCCCGAAGCATCCGAGGAGGGATGGTCCCCTGCCCCGCTCCTAAAGCGGGACTTCCTGGAATCACCGTCCGCAGGCTGGCCGACAGGTCCACCCGCTCGCGCCGCGCCTGCGGGCCGGAGGAGTCGACGCGGCCAGTAGTGAGCCCTAGCCTCACGCCATGACTGACGCAGTCGAGGCAGAGGATGCCGTCAAGAACCGCTGTCTGAGAGCGGCCCGCATGCTTGCCTCCTGCGTGAGCTACTTCGTCGAACGGGTCTCGTTCGGGGCCGTGAACGTCGATGATTGTGTGGATGTCTTCCTCAGGGAGGGTCCGCACAAGCCAGACATCGTGATCTCGCTTACCTGTCTGCACCACGTCGAGACAGAAGATTCGACCGCGGTCCAGGGCTCCTTCATCGACGAGATCTTGGTGGAGCACCTCCCGCGGCTGCCACACCCATGGCCTGACGATGCCATCGGTCTCATCGACCGTTCGTCCGAACTACCCGAGTTGGTGCGGCTTCGGATCGCGGGGCCTTCGGAGGTCGATGTCGTCGCATCCTGCCTCACCGTCTACACCGCGATGAGCGACGACGAAGCGAGTATGCCGCTGCAGGGATGAGCAAGGCCCAAGCGGACGCTGCACCGCGGCGCAGCAACCACAGCAACCGACCCCAACCATCAGTGCCCCGCAAAGGCCGTGGAGGGGCTGGTACGACCGTCGGCGACTGATCTCCGTGGAGCTACGGACCATCAGGCACCCATGTCCCTGTCGTGGTCGATCGAACGGGAACTGACGAGCAGTCACGGTTACTGACGGACCGCGCAGATGAGGACGCCGACGGGCCCGGAACCCCCTCGCAGGAGTTCCGGGCGCGTTCGCACCCCGGTACGGAATCCGTCAGAGCATCCAGAGCAGGCCCGCGCCGCCCAGATAACTGGGACTGCGGTCGCTGAGGCCGACGGAGGACGGGGTGAACTCGTGGCAGCCCCGTGCCGTCGGGCCGGTGGTGGTCCCGGGGAAGACCCAGACAGCACCCGGGCCCATGTTCTCGAACGCCGCGCCGACGAACAGCTCGGGCCTGCCGTCCCCGTTCACGTCTCCGACGGCGACCGTCGTGCCGAACGCGTCATCGGATTCCGAGGTGTCCGGGACGTCGGCCGTGTCCTGGGTGAAGGAGTACGATCCGGCGCCGAGCGCACCCGAGCGGCGGCCCGGAATGATGGTGACCTGCCCAGCGCGGGACCTGCCCTCGCGCGGGGTTCCGACCACGATGTCGGCGAGTCCGTCCCGGTTGAGGTCGGCCACGGCAAGTGCGCCGCCGAAGGCGTCGCCCTTGTCACTCGTGCCGGGCACTCCGGCGGTGTTCTGGGTCAGCTGCACCGGCTTGGCGTCGAAGGGGATGCCCTGCTTCGCCCCGTACCAGACCAGGACACGCCCGCCGTGCGCCCCGTCCACGCCGTCCTTGGCGGGCTCGTCGGGGTCGCCGACCACCAGGTCGGCGTACGAGTCGCCGTCGATGTCGCCGGTGGCGGCGATGAGGCCGTTGCCCTGGGCCATGTAGTCGTCGTACATCATCCCGGGGCCCCTGTAGACCTCACCGCCGCTGAGGCCGGCCAGACGGACGGTGATGGCAACCGGGTCGGGGGCACCGTCGTGGTTGAAGTCGCCGAGCGCGACGCTCGCGAGGGAGGGCGTGTTCCGGTTGTACACCCGGGACCCGTAGGTGCCGGTACGGCTGAACGGCCCGGTGAAGTAGACGGAACCGTCGGTACCGGCGACCGCGACCTGCGTCTTGGCTCCGGGGCCGCCGGCGAACACAGCGACATCGCGCCCGTACTCTCTCGCCCCGTCGTGGGGTCTGGCGGGATTCGGCAGGTCGGTGCCGCTCGTCAACCCGTTCTTGCTGCCCCACAGCGCCACGACCGCGCCCGAGTCGTTGCCCTTGGACGTGTCCTCGTAGGGGGCGGCGACCACCAGGTCGGCAAAGCCGTCGCGGTTGATGTCGGCCGTGGCGGTGGCCGCCCCGAACCCGTCGCCCGCCTCGGCCGAGTCCGGCACGCCGGCACTGTTCTGAGTAATGGTCTGCCGCCTGCTTGCCGACAGTCCCGACTTCGATCCGTACAGCACGACGACGGCACCGGCCCCGTCCTTGCCGGCCACGTTCGCGCCCGGTGCGGGCAGAACCGCGTCCCGGTACCCGTCCCCGTTGAAGTCACCCGGTACCGCGCCGTGCACGGCCACCGCAGGGGCGACCGGCCCCAGGGCCGTGGTCCCCAGCGTGACGACCACGGCCACGGCTCTCCATCTCCCCTTGAACCTCTGACGTGTCATACAACCCCCTCCATCTCGGCGCACCGACCGTGCGCCGACAACACGGCGGGATTGTAAAGCCAGGAGATGACGAGAAAGTGGGGTGGAGCCCAGAGGCTTTGCCCCTGGTCAAGTGGCACTCGGGAGGGAAGCAAGGGACTTGCAGGGTGTGGTGGACAACGCACAGATCTTCGGCGTCGTGGAACGCGTCGTCCTGCACGCTGACGGTGATCGCCTACGGTCGCGGACTGGCGGAACGGGCACAGGCCACGTCCATCAGGTCAAGTACTCTCGGCCGGATGCCTCGCCGTCTGAACGCGCCGCGCCGTCTGGTCGTCGACGGGCGTGTGTACATGTGGACGATGCGTCACGACCATCGGAGGGACAACGACGGTCGCCCCGTGGACTGTCGTCAGATCCTCACGATCTCCCCGCAGCCTTCCGGTATCGGGGGTCCGCTGCGCATCGTCTTCGCCGACGGCGCCGGTCGGTACATCCAGGGCGGGGCGCCCTTCGGTTCCGGTGACGTGGGCCTCTCCCGCGGCGCACACCTGAACCTGCACGAACCGGGTGCCGTCCGGGCGTTGCTGGACGTGGCACTCGCCCGCGGGTGGCGTCCGGAGGTACGGGGAGTGCTGGAGGTCGACGGCTGGTCCCTGCTGGAGGCGGTCGCAGCCGCGCGAGCGAGCGACGCCGGTCCCGAGGGCCCGTAGGAGGCGCCCCTCCTCACCCGGTTCGACGGCGTGAGGCCTTGTCGGGTCGTGCCCGGAGCGCACCGGCACGGCGGATGTCGGCGGGTGTCGGACCGGACGGCCGTTGTCCCCGCCTCGTCACGCGGCGTCGGACCAGGGCTTGCCCGCGGCCCAGTGGCTGACCCGGCCGACGAATCCCGGCTCGGCCGTGGTGAACCCGAACGCGGCTCCGAACGGAGTGGCACCTTCCCCCGTGATCAACCAGACGTGTCCACGGTGCGGCCCGGTGACGACCAGGTGCCAGTACATGCCGCATCCGTCCGTCCCGAGGACGATCGACCCGTGGTCGAAGACTCCGTCCTTGGTCCGACCGGATTCCTCCGACGGCTCCTCGTCGTCCTCTTCCCACAGCCATGGCGAGGTGAGGGGGAAGGGCCGGCTCATGTCGCGTTCCGGTCGGCCGTCCCCCCAGTCGTCGGGCAGCTCTGCCAGGCCCACCAGCCCGTAGTCCGGCGGTCCGGAGTACGAGCCGTCGGTGATCTCCGCGACGAAGGTCCGATAGGGCTCCGGCAGGACGACGCGGTGCTCCGCTTCGAAGGCTCGCACCGCTTCCCAGCCCAGCGCGGACCGGCCGCCGTCGTCGTCGACGGAGAAGGCCGCACGGAGCACCGCGAGGTCATGAGGATCTGCCTGCTCGACGTTCATACGGCCATGGATACCAGTCGGCGCTGACAGCGGACCGTCCTCCGCCCATCGGACCTGCTGGCCCATCCGTCCTCCTGGCGCAGCGTCCGCCGTCGTCATCGGCTTGAATACCGGTCTGAACTGCCGTCGCCCCGGGGGAACATGACATGACCGTCACCACGTTTCTGAGATCCGTTCTCGCCGCCACCGTCCTGGCCGCGGTCACTGGCTGCGGAGCGTCGTCCGTGCCGGACGGAGCCGGGGCCACGGCGACGGCCGGTTCGGGAGTCGCCGCGCCGAGTCGTTCGACGAATGTCCAACCCGTCAGCGCCGTCATGCCCGACGTGACCGGCGGCAACGCCGGGCGCGCGTACGAACAGATGCGCTCCGAAATCGACATGGTCTTCAAGGACGCGAGCGGGCGCGGACGTCCGGTGGACGACCCGGCCGGGTGGAAGATCTGCGGCTCCCGGCCGGGACCGTACCAGCAGATCACCGACTATCCGGTGGTCTTCGAGGTGGTCAAGGTCTCGGAGAGCTGTGAGGACGTGACGCCGAAGCGGTGAGCGCCCGGCGAACTCCGCCTCGGTATCGCGCGATCGGCCGGGGCGCGGGGGACGGCCGTTCGGTGCCGGCGGAGGTCGCGCGGGCTTCGTCAGAAGGCGCCGTCGGCGAGGGGCCCGCCCGTTCTGTCGCGGACGGTGACGAGGCCGTTGTCCGACTCGTAGCAGGAGCCGAACGCGGAGGCGATGAGCTTGCCCTCGGCCTGGTGCGGGCCGGTGGGGCCACCGTCGAAATCCGTGAACACCTCGGGATTGTCCAGCGTGTTGCTGCGTCTGTCGGCCCCGGTCACCTTCGTGACGTGCCGGACGGCCGCCTTCTCGGCGGCGGTGCCGTTCCGGTCCACGCAGGACGTGAAATCGGCCGCCTGCGAACCCGCCCCGGAGCCGCCGCGCGAGTCGCTCCCCGCCCGGTTCCCCGCCTCGCCGTGGACGGCGGGGGAGTGCGGGCCGTCGCCGTCCTCGCCGCCGTCGCCCGCCGTACCGGCGATCCCGATGACCACGACGAGGCCGAGGATCCCCAGGCAGCCGAGCCCCGCGACGCGGCCCGCGCCGCGCCGTCCGGGTGGTTCGGGCGCCGGAGAACCGTGGTCCGGTTCTGGTCCCGGTACCGGTGCGGGGCCGCCCCGGCCGGGCTGTCGTAGCCGCTGCGGACGCTCGTGGTCGCTCATGGTCTCCCCTGGGTGCTTCGGGCCGTGCTGTTTACGAGGGGGAGGGAGATGAGCGGGGGTGAGGTTGTCTCATTTTGGGTTGTTTCATCCGGAAGGGGGAGGGTGCCTGCCAGGATTCCTGGCGGGTATCCCGGCGGCTCCGGCGGATGCGGCGGCCGAGACCCCTACGACGGGTTCGCGGGCGGCGTTCCGTAGGCGTGCTTCAGCCTCGCGCGGGCGTCGACCGTCTCCGGGGCCGCGACCTCCGACCAGAAACGGTGGCACGTCACGAACACGGCGAGCTCCCGCTCGCGCTGCCTGAGCTTCTCGACCTCGGCCTGTTCGTCGGCGGTCCAGCCGGGGGACGCCGGGCGCTCCACCTGACGCCAGCCCTTGTCGTCACTGAAGCCGTCCAGGGGTTCCACCGACCAGGGGAGCCGCTTGAGCAGGGCCAGGAGCTCCGCTCGGACCTGATGCAGCTCCTCCTGGCCCGCCAGGAGGTCACTCGGGAAGTCATAGGTCGCAGCCACGCGGCAATGGTACGCCTGTTCGATTTTGGGGTGCGAGTTCCTTCCGGGAGTTCACACGAACGGTTGGTCGACACGGCGTGCCCGAACCGGGGTGGGGGGCGCGGACCGTCCGCGCCGAACTGTCCAGCCGAAGCCGGGCAGGCGTGACCGGGCAGTGGGAATGGACAGCTTGGACTGGACAGCCTGAACTGGACAGTCTCAACTGATGGATTTAGTGTGGCGCCATGGACGACAGCGCCGAGGGCATCTCCGAGTCCGCCGCCCGCGCGGCGCAGGATCTCCGCGTGGCCTTCAACCGGCTGCGGCGACGGATCCGGGAGGTCTCCGAGCGGCAGGACCTCACCCCCTCGCAGGTCTCCGCGCTCACCCTGGTGAGCAAGAGCGGAGCCGCGACGGCCAGCGCGCTGGCGGCCACCGAGGGGGTCCGGCCGCAGTCCATGGCCGCCACCCTCGCGGTCCTCGACCAGCAGGGACTGATCGCCCGCAACCCGGACCCGGGCGACGGGCGCCGACAGCTCGTCACGCTGACCGACGCCGGCCGCGAGCGGGTCGAGGGCACTCGGCAGGCCCGTGGGGAGTGGCTGGCCAAGGCCCTCCAGGAACGCTGTACGGAGGCCGAGCGGCAGAGCGTCATCGAGGCGATGGCCGTACTGGACCGGCTCACCCGCCCGTGATACGCGCCCTCCGCGTACGCGCTCCACGTACGGCCTTCCCGCACGCCCTTCGGCGACCCGCACCGCCTTCCGGCGCCACCGTCACCGCCACGGTCCGCACGGCCGACAGGGTCCGCACGGCCGCCACCGTCCTCACGGCCGACAGGGCCGCCACGACCGTCGCGGTCACCCGCCCCGCACTCCACGCGGCCGACGGCACCGCCGTCCGTACGGCCGCTGCCGACACCGCCCCCGGGCCGTCGACGGCACCGCCCTCCGTACGGCCCACGGCGCCGCCCTCCACGCGGACGGCGCCGACCGCGGCGGGCCGCACCCACCGGCCCGCCTCCCTCCCACCAGGGGGACCGCCCGCCGGAGCCCCGTCGCTCCCGGCGGCGACCCTCCCGTACCCGCACCGGCACACCCCTCCGAAAGGCCTGACCATGGCAGCCACCACGCTCGACCCGCACACCGCCCTCGTCGTCATCGACCTGCAGCACGGCATCGTCGGGAACCCGGGCCTCGCCCCCCACTCCGCCGCCGACGTCGTGGAGCGGTCGGTGCTGCTCGCCGACGCCTTCCGCGAGCGGGGCCTTCCCGTCGTCCTCGTCCGCGTCACCGCGGCTCCCGACGGAGCGGACGCCGTGCCCGGCCGCAACGACGGACCGAGCCGCGCCCGCAGCTTCCCCGAGGGCTGGGACGTCGTCGTCGACGAACTGGCCGGGCACGCCGAGGACATCACCGTGACCAAGCGGAACTGGGGCGCCTTCTACGGCACCGACCTCGACCTGCAGCTGCGCCGCCGCGGGGTCACCCAGATCGTGCTGACGGGCATCGCCACCAGCATCGGTGTCGAGTCCAGCGCCCGCGCCGCCCACGAGCACGGCTACCACGTCACCCTCGCCACCGACGCCATGACCGACCTGGACGGCGAGACCCACCGCAACAGCGTCGAGCGGATCTTCCCGCGCCTCGGCGAGACCGGCACGACCGCCGAGATCGTGGAACTGCTCGCCAAGACCCACGCCTGATCCGGGCCCCGCGTGACCTGATCCGGCCCCGCGTCAGCGGGGAACCGCGTCCTCCACCTCGCGCACCAGCCGCTCCGCGACCGGCACGGGCACCCCGTGCCGGGCCGCGGCCCGCAGCAACGCGCCCCCGATCGCGTCCAGTTCGAGCGGCCGGCCGGCCTCGGCGTCCCGCTGCATGGAGGACTTCGCGCCGGGCGGGAAGGCGTCGTAGCGGGCGAGAGCCGTCGCCGGGTCGGCCGGGGCCCCGCTCGCCCGGCTGACGGCGGCCGTCTCCGCGACGAGAGCCGTCAACTCCGTCCGGTGCAGCGTGCGCACCTCGCCCAGCGGCACCCCGTACCGCGTCGTGAGCAGCGCGAACGGGGCGAGGAACGCCATCTTCGCCCACAGCACCGCGGCCTCGTCGGCCTGTACGCGGACGTCCGGCCCGGCCGCCGCGAGGACCCCGGCGAGCGCGTCCAGCCGCTCGCGGGCCACCGTGTCACCGGTGAGGTCGATCTCCGCGAAGGGGCTGGCGTGGTCGATCACCCCGGGGGCGGTCCGGGTCGACTCGACACGGATGACCGCGGGTGCCACCCGGGCCGGTCCGTACCGGGCGCGCAGGGCCGCGGGGTGTTCGACACCGTTCAGGAACGGGACGAGCAGACCGTCGCCGAGCGCCCGCGCGGGCACCCGGTCCAGCGCCGTGTCCAACGCCGTGTGCTTGACCGTGATCAGGCAGGCGTCGACCGGTTCGCGCAGTTCGGTGTCCGCCTCCACCCGGGCCGTGAACTCCCCGAACCGGCCGCTGCGGACCCGGATTCCGTCCGCGCGCAGCACCTCCGCCGTGGTGTCCCCGGCCAGGCAGATCACCCGGTGCCCGGCGCGCGCCACCAGCGCGGCGAGCAGCCCGCCGACACCGCCGGGGCCCAGTACCGCCACGGTGAACCGCTCGCCACGCCCGTCCCGTACGCCGCTGGCATCGCGCTCGTCGCGTACGTCGCCCACGCCACGCCCGTCCCGTACATCGCGCCCGTCCCGTACGTCCTTCGTCATGTCCGTCCGATCCTCTCGTCGGTCGGCCCCGGAAACGGTGGCCGCCTGGAGTGGATCATGCCGGGCGACGCCGTCCGGCGCCACAGCCGCGCGGACGCGCCCCGGCTCCGGAGGGTGCACCCGGTGCCGGGAACGGGGCGGCCGGATCCGGCGGCCCGAGGGTCAGGGCGGTGCCGTTCGCGCGAGACTGGGCGTATGTGCCGCAGCATCAAGACTCTCCGCCCGCCCGTACTCCCCGAAGAGGCCACCGAGGAGGACATCCACGCCGCCGCCCTCCAGTACGTCCGCAAGGTCTCGGGCTTCCGTGCCCCGGCCGCCCACAACCGCGAGGTGTTCGAACGGGCGGTCGAGGCGGTCGCGGCCGCCACGGCCGAACTGCTGGGAGATCTGGAGGTCCGCGGGGTCACCCGACGGGCGGGCTGAGCCGTCCCTTGGAGAGGCCGGCCGCCGGGATTCGTCACGGGCCGCGGCCAGGACTCGTCACGGGCCGCGCTGGGCGCGGCGTGAGGCGCACGCGGTGTTCCGCCGGTCAGGTGCGCGGTGCTCCGCGGGTCAGGCGCCGGTGCCCGACTCCCGGGGCACGGGCCGGCGCATCAGATACGCGGCGCCCGCGCCGGCGCCGAACAGCGCCGCGAACGAGACTCCCGTGGCGAGCCAGGTCGCGCCCAGCCACTGGCCGCCGAAGTAGCCGAGGGCCACGCTGTACACGGCCCAGGCCAGGCCCGCGAGTATGGACCAGGGCAGGAACTCGCGGACGCGGCGGTGGGCCGCGCCGGCGCCGAGCGAGACGACCGACCGGCCGGCGGGCGCGAAGCGGGCGAGGACGACCAGCGCGCCGCCCGCGCCTCCGCCCCGCGCGAGCACCGCGCCGAGACGTTCCTGCGCGCTGGAGAGCCTGCGGGAGCGGGCGATGGCGCGGTCCAGGCGCTCGCCGCCGCGCCAGGCCAGCCGGAACGCCACGAGGTCGCCGAGGACCGAGGCGGTGGCCGCGGAGAGGGTGAGCGCGAGGATGTCGGGGACCGCGTGCGGCACGGCTCCCGTGGAACCCGCCGCCGCGGCGGTGGCCGCCGTGATGACCAGGACGCCGCTGGGCAGCACCGGCAGGAAGACGTCCAGCAGGACCGAGACGGCCACCGCCGCGTAGATCCACGGGCTGCCCGTCAGCGACCCCACACTCTCCAGCACCGGAACTCCCCTGTACTCCCCCGAAGGCACGACCTCGCCGCTACGTCGCGGGGGAGCGGCAGGGCGGCCTGTGACAGCCATACAGCGTACGCGGCGGGTGTGACAGCGGGGTCACGGGGGGCTTATCTGTTGCTCACGGTGCGTTGACCCCGAGGGGCGGACCACGGGGCGGCGCCCGCCTCCTCGGTGGGTGGCGGGCGCCGTGTCGTACGGGGTCGACCGGGGTGGGCCGAGCCGGCCAGGTCCGTCGCGGAGCGGGTCAGGCCGCGACCGGCTCCGCGGCGCGGTCGTCCTCGCCGGCGGACGGGGCGGTACGCACCGAGAACAGCCGGTCGAGGCCCAGGGCGCCGGAGCCGGTGAAGACCAGCAGGAGCATGGCCCAGCAGAACAGCGCCGACAGCTCGCCGCCGTTCTCGATCGGCCACAGGGCCGTCGACTGGTGCACGTCGAAGTAGGCGTACGCCATCGAACCCGACGCGAGGAACGCGGCGCCGCGGGTGCCGAGGCCCAGCAGGACCAGGGCGCCGCCGACGAGCTGGATCACGGCCGCGTACCAGCCCGGCCAGGCGCCGGAGGGGAGGGAGCCCCCGTCGGTGCCCGCGGCGCCGCCGAGGACGCCGAAGAGGGAGGCCGCGCCGTGCGCGGCGAAGAGCAGGCCTATGACGATCCGGAACAGGCCGATGGCGTACGGCTGGGCGGTGTTGAGGCGGTCGGTCATGTGGGGGGACTCCTTCGGTCTGGTCCGGTCCGTGGGGAACCGGACCGTGGGGGCGGAACCGAGTGAGTCACCAACGTTAGGGTAGCCTAATCAATGCTTGCAAGTTCAACATTCGGCCACGGCCGGACTTCCGTTTCCGGTTCCGTTTCCGTCGTCGCCGCACGTAGCGCCGCCCTCGCCACCGCGTCCGCGTCCGACAGCGTGACCGAATCCACCCCTGGCCTGGCGCCGGCCGCGGTCACCCAGTGGACGCCCTCGGTGGGCACCCCGAAGGCGAACCGCCGTGCGTGCGGGTGTCCCTGACGGTCTCTCAGGTGATACGGGCGACGGGTCACGTCCAGCCCCCCGGTCTCGTGACCGTCGCTCGTGTGCGGACGGCACTGGCCCGTGCTCAGCAGCCGGGCGAGCAGTTCGTCGCCGGTCCGCCTGAGGTCCGGCTCCGGAAGGCGTGCCTCGATGAGCGTGGTCGCGCGGACGGCCGAACCCGGCACCTCCGGGGAGCGCGCGATCCAGGTCCCGTCCACGGCCCGTACGTCGAACCGCGGCCCGAGGACGTCCAGGACGCCCGCCTCGATCAGCGCGGTCATCTCCTCGACGCGCCGGCGGGGCGGTCCGATGGACAGGAAGGCGTTCAGCGGTGTGTACCAGCGGTCCAGGTGCTCCCGGCGGGACCCGCCCCGCAGACCGCCGTGGTCGACGATCAGCCGCACCTCGTTGCGCAGGTCGCGCAGCACGTCCAGGGCGGCCTTCAACGGCCCCCCGACGTTCCCCAGCGCGGCCTGCCGGGCGTCCTCGCGCAGATGGGCGAGCAGCCAGTCGCGCCACTCGCCGGTGCCGGCGAAGCGACGGCCGCCGTAGGGACGCGAGAGGCGGTCCCAGCACCAGCGGTCGGCCTCGGGAACGCCGAACTCGTCGAGCAGAAAGGCCTCCTGGGGATCGGCGTGCGGGACGGCGAGGAAGCGCTCCCTGAACTCCTCCGGGCGGCGGCGCAGTCTCCCGCGGCCCTTCAACAGGCTCTCGTAGTAGACGGTTTCGACCTCCTTGGCCACCAACGGCCATATCTCGCCCAGGAAGTCGGGTGCGGTGCCCGCGTCGGCGCGCCGGCGGAAGCGGGCGACGGTCTCGGGGGTGAGGACCAGCGGGGTGTGCCGGCCGTAGGGCCCCTTCTCGTTGTCGCCGCGGGCCTGGTACGGGACTCCGCGGCGGGAGCCCGCGTACAGCCGGGGCTCCCGGCCCGAGGGGTGGTAGCGCAGGCCCCGCCGGGTCCGGGTGAAGCGGCCGCCGCGGCCGGCCGTCAGCAGCGCCATGTGGTCGAAGAAGTTGAGTCCGAGCCCGCGCAGCAGGACGGGCTCGCCGGGGGCGAGGTCGGCGAGGTCGACGTCGGCCGGGTTGGCGGGCGGGACGTGCCGCAGCCCGTGCCGTCGCGCGTACGAGGCGAGTTCGCGCCGGCCGCGGTCCGCGGCGACCGGCAGGTGGCCCTGCGCGAGGACGACCGCGGACAGGCCGGGCAGGACGCGTCCGTCGTCCAGGGCGAGGGTCTGGCGGCCGCCGGGGCCGTCGTCGAGCCGCACCGCGCGCGCCCGGTGCGTTCGGACGCGGACGGTCTCCGGGGCCGTCCGCACCACCTCGGCGAACACCCACTCCAGATAGCGGCCGTAGTGGGCGCGGGTCGGGTAGTCGTCCGGGCCGAGGTCGCCGGCCGCCCAGGTGTGCAGACTCGGCCCGGGGCGCACGGGGCCCGAGCAGGCCACGCTGTCGTCGGTGAAGAGGGTCACCTGGGAGGCCACGGTGTTCATCAGCAGATGCGGGGACTGCGCGGTGCGCCAGACGCGGCCGGGTCCGGGCGGCGCCGGGTCGACGACGTGGACGGTCAGTCTGGTGTCCGGCGCGAGGAGTTCCGGCGCGGAGGCGCAGAGACGTTCGAGGACGCTCGTGCCTCGCGGTCCGGCGCCCACCACGGCGACGGAGACGTCGGTCGGCTCGGCGGGCCCTGCGGATTCCGCGGTCGGTGCAGACAAGAGGGTGACTCCCGGACATCGTGGGGCACATGGGGCGAACTGTTCCGCCGGAAGCGGACGGTCCGCCTCATCATGCCGTCGTGGGGCGCGGGAGCCGAGACCCGGGCGGCCCGGCGGGCACCCGTTGTGTGATGCGTCACGAGCATCACGGGCGACGCGCGCGACACCCGTACACACCGCCTGCAAAGGGCGGTTGCGGACGACTGCGGGCGTCCGGGACGCCGACGGCCGGGGAGCGCCTCACGGAGTGAGTTCGGACTCCGCGACCGTCCGCAGCCGGGCGCCCCCGCCTCCGCCCGCGCCGTTCCTCCTCCCCGCCCGTGCCTGCTCCAGCCGGAGCCGGGCCGAACGTCCCCGCAGGGTCAGCGTCATGAGCTGGTTGCCGAACCAGGGGCCCCCCGTCCGACGCCAGTTGACGGCGGGACGCGCGCAGCCGCCGTGCCGGGTGAGACGGCGGCCGAGCGCGCGTCCCAGGGCGCTCCACCCGAAGCGGAACCCGAGCCGCATGTACAGGGGTATGGAGTTGTGGACGGGGGAGCAGGTCAGTTGCAGCACGCGGGCGTCGGGACCGGGTGTGCCCTCGGGCCACGCGGGTTCGGCGACGTAGGCGTGGTGGACGTCCCCCGACAGCACGCACACGGTGGCCGGCGCGTCCGGCCCCGCGCCGGCCTCGGCGACCAGCCCGGCGAGCGCGTCGAAGGAGGCGGGGAAGGCGGCCCAGTGCTCCAGGTCGGCCGCGCGGCGCAGCTTCTCCCCGAACCGGGCCCAGCGCGCGCCCCGTCCGCCCCGGCACAGCGCGGCGTCCCACGTCTCGGCGTCGTGCACCAGGTGGGGGAGGAGCCAGGGCAGGGACGTCCCTATGAGGAGGTGGTCGTACGAGCCGGGGGCGTCCAGCGCCTGCTCCCGCAGCCAGCCGGCCTCGCCGGGATCCAGCATCGCCCGTTCGTCCTCGGCGAGCACCCGGGCCGCGCGGGTGTCCACCATCAGGACCCGGACGCGGCCGAAGTCGCGGCGGTAACTCCAGCGTACGGAGGCGGGGTCGGCGTCGGACTGGGCCGCGAAGCCGCGCAGCACGTCCGTGCCGTCGGGGGTCTCGCGGACGGCGGCGTAGAGGGGGTCCTCGGCCAGTTCACGCGGCGAGAGGTTGCCGAGGTGCTGGTGGACCCAGTACGACATCAGGCCGCTGAGCAGCCGTTCGCGCCACCACACCGTGGCCCGGATGTCGGCGACCCAGGCCGCGCTGGTGTTCCAGTCGTCGATGACGTCGTGGTCGTCGAAGATCATGCAGCTGGGCACCGTCGACAGCAGCCAGCGGACCTCGGGATCGAGCCATGATTCGTAGTAGAGGCGGGTGTACTCCTCGTAGTCCGCGACCTGGCTGCCCGGGGGGTCCGCGAGGCTGCGGCGGGCGGTGAGCCACGCCCGGGTGGCGTCCGACACCTCGTCCGCGTACACCTGGTCGCCCAACAGCAGCAGGACGTCCGGGCGTTCGCCGTCCGGCGCGGCGACGAGGCGTCGTGCGAGGGTGTCCAGGGCGTCGGGACCCACCGGGTCCTTCTCGTCGGCGGGGGGAGCCGCCCAGCGGCAGGAGCCGAAGGTGACCCGGACCGCGTCCTGTCCGTCCGGGGTGCGGACGACCGGGGGCGGGAAGGGCGAATCGGGCAGCGGCCAGACACCGTCACCGTCCAGCAGCACCTCGTACGCGCACTCCGTGCCCGGTGTCAGCCCGTCCACCGGCACCAACGCGTAGTGGTGCCCGGCAACTTGGAACGTGCGCGCCTCACCGCGGGCGCCGTCCGCGCAGCGCACCTCGGCGGTGCACGGTCGGCTCGTCTCGACCCAGAAGGTCGCGGACGAGCCGTCGACGTACCTCAGCAGCGGTCCCAGGAGCAGCTCCGCCATGGTGATCACCCTCCTCCGTCGCCCCGTACGGTACGGAACGACGGAGGGGAGCGGGGAGGTTCCGCGCGAAGCGCCGGTTTCGGAGGTGGGGGGTCCGGCGCCGGCTCAGCAGCCGCTGAGGACGGAACTCAGCTTGGACTTCTCGGCGGAGTCGACGGAGAGGTTGTAGTAGTACTTCACCTGGACCCAGGCGCGGACGTAGGTGCAGGCGTACGAGCTGAGCGGGGGCATCCACTCGGCCGGGTCCTGGTCGCTCTTCTGCTGGTTGACGTTGTCCGTGACGGCGATGAGCTGCGGACGGGTCACGTCGTTGGCGAACGCCTGGCGCTGCGCGGTGGTCCAGGCGCCGGCGCCGGAGTCCCAGGCCTCGGCGAGCGGGACGAGGTGGTCGATGTCCAGGTCGGAGGCGGCGGTCCAGGTGGCGCCGTCGTAGACGGAGTACCAACTGCCGCTGGTGGCCGTGCAGGCGGAGTTGGTGACGACGTTCGAGCCGTCGCGCTTGATCACGTACTCACGGGTGTTGCAGGTGCCGCTGATGGTGATCCAGGTGGGGAACAGGTCGCGGTTGTAGCCGGTCCGGTTCTCCGTCTTCACCGAGAGGGAGGCGAGGTAGGTGCGGGCGGTGGCGGCGCTGACCGGGGTGGGCAGGGCGGCGGAGGCGTTGGGGCCGGTGAAGATTCCGGCCATGGCTATCAGGCCGGTGAAGGCTGCGAGTATGCTCAGCCGTCGACGCGCGTAGACCTTCGGCATGCGAACTCCCTTGGAGTGGGGGGACGTTGGAGCGAGCAGGCTCATGCTTGCGCCGGCTCGTTTCCGGGAGGGGTGCGTCAGGTGAGAAGTTAGTGACGTGCTCATGACATGCCAAGACCTGTGACGTCACGATCCTCGGCCGCCGTCGAGGGGACCTTCGGCCCTTACCCGTCCTTTTCGCCGTCCCGTACAGTGGTCGGCGCAGAGGGGGAGTAGCCCTTCGCCGGACCGTCGACATACTGCTCAGCTCGCCTGAGCCGGCGCCCGGAGGCAGGCCACGACCGCGACCCACGGGTGCGCGGAGGCCGGCCGGCGAGACCCTCGGCAGAGCAGTGCACCGCCCGCGCGTACCCGTACGCGAGGGCGTCGACGTGTGCTGCCGTGCCGAGGTGTCGCGTGATCGTCACCGCACTCTCGGTGGGGCGGCCCCCGACCGATCGAGGAATTTTGATCAGCATCACCGTGACGGCGCTCGTCTTCGGCGTCGTCTTCCTTGCCGAACTGCCCGACAAGACCGCGCTCGCCGGGCTCGTCCTCGGAACCCGCTACCGCGCCTCGTACGTCTTCACGGGCGTCGCCGCAGCCTTCGCCGTGCACGTCGCGCTCGCCGTCGCGGCGGGCAGCGTGCTGACCCTGCTGCCGCAGCAGATCGTGCACGCGCTCACGGGCGTGCTCTTCCTGGCCGGTGCCGCCGTGCTGCTGCTGAAGAAGGGCGAGGACGACGAGGAGATCCGCAAGCCGGAGAACCAGACCTTCTGGAAGGTGTCCGGGGCGGGCTTCATGCTCATCCTGGTCGCCGAGTTCGGTGACCTCACGCAGATCATGACGGCGAACCTGGCGGCCCGCTACGACGAGCCGCTCTCCGTCGGCCTCGGCGCGGTGCTCGCGCTGTGGGCGGTGGGCGGGCTCGGCATCGTCGGCGGAAAGGCGCTGATGAAGCGGGTGCCGCTGGAGCTCGTCACCAAGGTCGCCGCGCTGCTGATGCTGGGCCTCGGGGTGTGGAGCCTGTACGAGGCGGTCGCGGGCTGAGCCGCCCGGAGCGGCAGGGTCCCGCCGGAAGCGGTGGCGCCGGGCCCGTCCATTTTGTATCGTAGAGAAACAAAGTGGTTCCCGTCCGCACTCCCTGACCGGCGGGCGGGGCCACCTTGTCCCTCCGGGGGGACCCGGCACCGAGCCTCGGCCGGACCGGCACCCCAACCACTTCCCGGTGTATTTCCTCTCCCTCCCCCCGCGTTCTGGAGCCTGCCGATGACGGCCACCACCGTTCTGACCGCCCGCGCCCTCCTGCTCGACATGGACGGCACCCTCGTCAACTCGGACGCCGTCGTCGAGCGCTGCTGGCGCCGCTGGGCCGACCGCCATGGGCTGGACGGGGACGAGGTCATGAAGGTCGTCCACGGACGGCAGGGATTCGCCTCGATGGCCGTCCTGCTGCCGAACCGGCCCATGGAGCAGAACCACGCCGACAACGCGCGGATGCTCGCCGAGGAGACCGCCGACATGGACGGCGTGGTCGCCGTCCCCGGCGCGGCGGAGTTCCTGGCCTCGCTCGCCGGACTGCCGCACGCGCTCGTCACCTCGGCGGACGTGGCGCTCTCCACGGCGCGGATGGCAGCCGCCGGGCTCGAACTGCCCGATGTACGGGTGACCGCGGAGTCCGTCGGGGCGAGCAAGCCGGATCCCGAGGGGTTCCTGAAGGGCGCCGCCGAGCTGGGCATCGCGCCCGAGGACTGTGTCGTGTTCGAGGACTCCGGCGCGGGGATATCGGCTGGCCGGGCGGCCGGGATGCGGGTCGTCGGAGTCGGACCGCGGGCCGCCTTCCACCGCCCCGACGTCCTGGTCGAGGACCTCACCCGGGTACGGGTGGAACGGACGGACGACGCCTCACTGCGCCTCCACATCGGCTGACGCCCGGCTTCCTCCCGGCCCGCGCCACCCGTACGCCCCCTGCTGAGGGGCTCCGCCCCTGGCCCATCGCCGGGGCTGGGCGCCTGCGTCGTGCGGCGGGAGGGGGCGGGGCGGTGCGTCGAGGATGTCGCTTACGTCCGGGTAGAGCCGCGGGTCGCTTGCCCGGACTGCGTCTGATCCGGCGGCGACAGCCTCGATGCACCGCCCCGCCCCCGCCCCACCACCCGCGGAAGCGCCCCACCACCTGCGGAAGCGCCCCACCACCTGCGGAAGCGCCCCACCACCTGCGGAAGCGCCCCACCACCCGCGGACGCGCCCCGCCGCCCCACCCGCTACGGCTCCCGCGTCTCCGCTTCGAGGCTCGCTCGCGTGGCCCTCCCGTACACGCCCGGTTCGTCGCCCCTGATGCCGCGGGCCCACTGGTAGCGCCGTACGGCGTCCTCGACCTGGCGCGAGTAGACGCCGTCGGTCCTGTGGTTGTAGAGGAAGAGCTGATGCAGCCGCTGCTGCAGTTCGGAGACCTCCGGCCCCTGGTCACCGCGCCGCAGCGTCGCCGACAGCTGCCCGTTCGCGGGCGAGGTCTCCTGCCCGGGCGCCGCCACCCCGGTCTCCGCCGGGCTCTCGGGCTGCTGCGACGGCCCGGAGCTCCGGGACGGCGAGGCCGACACCGACGCCGAGGCCGACGAGGACGGCGAATCCGACGCGGAAGGCGACGGGCTGGTGCTGCCGGACGGCGCCTCCGCCACCGCCGAGCGGGACGCCCGCGGCGCGGCCGCCGACGCCGAGGCGGACGTCGGCTCCACGTCCGGCACGCTCGCCCGCACCTCGTCCGGCAGCGCCCCGTCCCGCGCGGGAGCGTCGTACGAGAAGAGCCCGCTCACGGACCCCGCCGCCGCGACCGCCGCGACCACACCCGCGGCGGCCAGCAGCACGGTCCGCCGCCGCCGACGCCGTTCGGGCCGCTCGTCCGACGCGAGGTCACCTTCCGGGCCCGCCCCCGCTCCGGCCCCGACCCCGGCACCCGCCCCCGGACCTCCGCCGGCACCCGCAACCGGCACCCCGTGCTCGACCCGGAAGAGCGCCACCGTGTCATCGGCCCGCACCCTACCCAGCTGCATCGTCCGGGCCGAGGCATCCTCGTCCCCGCCACCGGAGCCTCCGCCGATGCCTCCGCCGAGGCCCGCGCCGAGGCCCGCGCCGACGTCTCCGCCCGAGGCACCGCCCCGGGCCTCGGAGGGCTCGCCCTCCGCACTGCCGACGCCGACCCCCAGCTCCACGTACGGACGTATCCGCAACGGATCGAAGTCCTCCGCCGCTGCCGCCTCCGCCGTACGGGCGTCCCGCAGAGCGTCGGACGCGCGTAGCGCGCAGGCGCAGGACGGCGTCCCGTCCCCCGCCCGCGGCACGGCACACTCCGGGCAGACATGCCCGTTCGGTTCAGTCACGGCTTGGGTCCCCTCCCCTGAAGATCCCCCGTTGAGGCCCCGAGGCTACCCAGACGCCCCCCGCGCCCTTCCGGGAGCCCCCGGAACTTCCCCTTCCGGCTCGACAGGCCGCAACAGGACATACCGACCACCATGGAGGGTGACCGAGACGCTCGGGCCCACGGGAGGTGCGGATGACGGGCGACATACCCGGCGACGTCCAGGGAGACGCGCAGGGAGAAGCGCGGCGGGACAGGGACGGCGACGCGCCGGGCACGACCGCCGGCACACCCCCGTACCCCGTGAACGAGTCCGCCGAGCGCAGGCGCTTCGCGGCCGCCGCCGACGCCCAGGAGACCGTGCACGCCGGCGTGGTCGTCTCGATCGGCGCACTGCTGCTCGGCATGCTGCTGGCCGCCCTGGACCAGACGATCGTGTCGACCGCGCTGCCCACCATCGTCAGCGACCTCGGCGGCCTGGAGCACCTGTCGTGGGTGGTCACCGCCTATCTGCTGGCGTCCACCGCGGCCACCCCGCTGTGGGGCAAGCTCGGCGACCAGTACGGCCGCAAGAAACTCTTCCAGACCGCGATCGTGATCTTCCTGATCGGCTCCGCGCTGTGCGGCATGGCACAGAACATGGGCGAGCTGATCGGCTTCCGGGCCCTGCAGGGCCTGGGCGGCGGCGGCCTGATGGTGCTGTCCATGGCGATCGTCGGCGACATCGTCTCGCCGCGGGACCGGGGCAAGTACCAGGGTCTGTTCGGCGCCGTGTTCGGCGCGACGAGCGTGCTCGGCCCGCTGCTCGGCGGAATCTTCACCGAACAGCTCAGCTGGCGCTGGGTCTTCTACATCAACCTGCCCGTCGGCGTCGTCGCGCTGGTCGTGATCGCGGCCGTCCTGCACATCCCCGGGAAGGCCGCCAAGCACGTCATCGACTACCTCGGCACGTTGCTCATCGCCGTGGTGGCCACCTGTCTGGTCCTGGTCGCCTCGCTCGGCGGCACCACGTGGAGCTGGAGCTCGCCGCAGGTCATCGGTCTGGCGTCGCTCGCCGTGGTCCTGGCCGTGGTGTTCGTGGCCGTGGAGCGGCGCGCGGCGGAGCCCGTCCTGCCCCTGAAACTGTTCCGTATCCGGACCTTCACCCTGTCGGCGGTGATCAGCTTCATCGTGGGCTTCGCGATGTTCGGGGCGATGACCTATCTGCCGACGTTCCTCCAGGTCGTCCAGGGCGTGTCGCCGACGTGGTCGGGCGTGCACATGCTGCCCATGGTGTTCGGGCTGCTGATCTCGTCCACGGTCTCCGGCCAGATCGTCAGCCGTACGGGCCGCTGGAAGGTGTTCCCGGTCGCCGGCACCGGCATCACCACCATCGGCCTGCTCCTGCTGCACCAGCTGGACGAGCACAGCAGCACCGGCCGCATGAGCGCGTACTTCTTCGTCTTCGGCCTGGGTCTCGGTCTGGTGATGCAGGTTCTGGTGCTGATCGTGCAGAACGCGGTCTCGTACGAGGATCTGGGCGTCGCCACCTCCGGCGCGACCTTCTTCCGGTCCATCGGCGCCTCGTTCGGCGTGGCGATCTTCGGCACGGTGTTCGCCGGCCGCCTCGGCGCACAGCTCACGGACGCGCTGAGCGGACGGCAGCTGCCGCCGGGCATCTCCGCGGACAGCCTGAAGGCCGACCCGAAGGGGATCTCCGGGCTGGCGCCCGCGCTGCGCGGACCCGTCCTGCACGCGTTCGCCACGTCGATCACCGACGTCTTCCTCTACGCCGCCCCGGTCGCCCTGCTCGGCTTCGTCATGGCCTGGTTCCTGCGCGAGGACAGACTGCGGGGGTCGGTCACGGCGCCGGACCTCACCGAGACGTTCGCCACCAATCCGGTGGAGCGGTCGTCGTACGACGAGGTGTGCCGCGCGCTGTCGGTGCTGGGCACCCGGGAGGGGCGGCGCGCGATCTACGAGAAGATCACCGCGCGCGCCGGGTACGACCTGCTGCCCGCCGCGAGCTGGCTGTTGCTGCGGATCAAGAAGTACGGCTGGGCCGAGCCGGCGCAGCTGGCCGAGGGCAGCGCGGTGCCGCTGCCGGTGGTGCTCGCCGCGGCCCGCCAGCTGGAGGTGCGCCGGCTGGTGGACCGCGAGGGCCTCGACCTGGTCCTCACGGATGAGGGCCGTGAGGCCGCCGGGAACCTGACGAAGGCCCGTGAGGAGTCCCTGGCCGAGCTGCTGGGCGACTGGTGGGGTCCGGACCGCCCGACGGACCTGGTGAGGCTGGTCGAGGCGCTGAACACGGAGATGTCCGGCTCCGACGCCGAGCGCCCACAGGACGGCGCGATGCAGCGCCCTCCCGGGGCCTCCCTGACGTGACCGCCCCGCCCGGCCCCGCCCCGGACCGCCCACCCCGGACCGCCCGTCCGGGCCCGGACCCCCGCTCCGCCCGCCCCTGACCGGATCGCCCCGTGCGCACCCGCCACGGAGCCCACCGACGGGTCCCCGCCGCACAGGGACCCGCCACCCGTCGGCCCGCGCCCCGCGACCCAGCGATCCGTCACCCAGGGCCCCTTCACCCAGGCCGCGTCGGAGGGCCTGATCCACAAATTCCCCTGTACGAAATCGATATGACGGTCACTCAAGAATTCGTGGTCAGCACCTTCGTGAACCAGTGCTCGGCGTAAGGGTCGTCGTTGTGGGCCGCCGCCTCCTCGTACCCGTGCCGTGCGTAGAGCCTCCGTGCCTCCACGAGGTCGCCGCGGGTGTCGAGGACCAGTTTCCCGGCGCCGAGGCCGACAGCCGCCCGCTCGGCCGCGGCGAGCAGCAGTGCCGCGCCGCCGCGGCCGCGCAGCTCCGGCCGTACGAACACCCGCTTCAGCTCGGCCGTGACGGCGTCGAGCATCCGCACGCCCGCCGTGCCGCCGGGTCCGCCGCCGTACCGGGCGATCAGCAGGACGCCGGTGGGTGCGGTGAATTCGGCCCCGGTGTCCGCCGCGATCTCCCGTTCCAGTTCGCCGGGGTCGGTCGTACGTCCCTGGTGCAGCAGGTACCAGCGGTCGCTGACCTCGGTGTAGTAGGCCCGCCAGAGTGCCGCGGCGGCGGGGGAGTCGAAGGGTTCGGGGGCGACGGCCCAGGACGCCTGGGCGTGGCCGGCCGGGCCGTTGTCCGTAGAAGGAGTTCCGGTAGGGGTCATGCGGTCATTGTCGCGAGGTCCCGGGGCCGGTCCGTGGCCGCGTTCGGGGCCGGACCGCCCCGGGAAGGCGCGGGACCCGGCGCGACCGGCCCCGTTTGAAGGTGTACTTCCGGGCAACCCGATCCGCGAACCGGCCCGTTGGGTCGAGAAACCCCGGAAGGCATCCATGTCCACAGGCGTCATCATCGCTCTGATCGTGATCGTGGCGGCCGCCGTTGTCGCAGCCGCACTGACCCTCCTCGCCCGCAGGCCGCAGGGCGGACGCACGTTGCGGCGGCGCTTCGGGCCCGAGTACGACCGGGCCGTCGCCCGGCACGACGGCGACGCCAGGGCCGCCGAGCGCGACCTCGCCGAGCGTGTCAGGCGGCACGGCTCGCTGCGGCGGCGGCCGTTGGAGGCGGCGGCCCGTGAGCAGTTCACGGCCCGCTGGACGGCCGCCCAGGAACGCTTCGTCGATTCCCCCCGGGACGCGGTGGCCGACGCGGAGCGGCTGCTCGGCGAGGTGGCCGGTGAGCGCGGCTTCCCCGACGGCGAGCGCTACGAGGAGCGGCTGGAGGCCCTCTCGGTCCACCACGGGCACCGCGTCCACGGCTACCGACGGGTCCACGAGGCCACGTACAGCTCCACCCCGGACGACCGGATCGGCACCGAGGAACTCCGCGAGGCCATGATCGAGGCCCGCGCCCTCTTCGAGGAACTGGTGTCCGCGAAGCGTGAGGACACCGCCGCCGACCGGCCGGACCCGGCTCCCGACAACCGATCCCGGACGCCGTGGGCGCTCACCAGGCGCCAGGTGAAGGGGAGTTGAGGAAGGTGAACGACATGACACCGAACGAGGACAAGGACACGGCGACCCGCCGCGAGGTGCTGAAGGGCGAGGCGGAGGCGACCTCCGCCGCGCGGACCCCCCGGGACGGGACGACACCGCGGACCGAGACCGGGAAGACCGACGCCGGGAAGGCCGGCGCCGAGAGGACCGAGGCCGAGAGGGCCGAGGCCGGGAACACCGAGGGCACGGCGGTGCGGGGGGAGCCCCGCCGTGGCCGCGAGGCCGCGGACACCGGCCACGAGGCACCGGACCGGGCGGCCGGTCCGGGTGAGCGCGACACGGCGGCACGCACGCCCTTCCCCGCGCCCTCCCGTCCGACCGCGACCCCGTCCGGCGCCACCGCGGACGATCACCGTGAGACACCGGACCGGGCCGCCTCCACCACCGGCGAGCACGCCGTGACGCCGCGTACCCCGGTCCCGCTGGGTTCCCGCGAGGCCACCACTTCCCGTGACGCCACCCCGTCCCGTGACGCCAAGGGCTCACGCGGCACCGGGACGGAGACCGCCGCGCAGACCGGCGGCCGTGCCGGAGCCGCCTCCCGCGAGTCGGCCCGTACCGGATCGGACGACCCGGACACGGCCCGTGGGAACGGCGTCCACGCGGCGGACGGCACCGCGCTGCTGTCGCACGACGCGTGCGACACGTACGCGCTGCGGATGCGGCACGCGGTCGGCGGGTTCGTCGACGGTCCGCGGGCGTCCGTCGAGGAGGCCGACCATGTCCTCGAGGAGCTCACGGCGCAGTTCACGGACGCGGTGGCCCGGCGCCGGCGCACGCTGCGCACGTCCTGGGAGAAGGCCGGTGCGGACGAGGCGTCCGACACCGAGCAACTCCGCCTGGCCCTGCGGGACTACCGTGAGGTCACGGAGCGCCTGCTGCACCTCTGACAGGCGCCGCACGGCAGTCGTGAGGCCGCGTCCCGGACCATGGTCCGGGACGCGGCCTCACGCGTGGCGGAGGTCACCGGACCCGCCGCTCGCGCCAGTCCCGGACGATCTCGTCCACGTCGTAGGGCTTGAGCCCGAGGGGAGGCCCCGGCGGCGGCTTGAACATGACCTCGCGGATCTTCGCGTTGATGTCCTCGACGATCCGGCGCACGGCCCGCTCCGAGGGCGCCACCGACGCCGCCGCGAGCGCGTCCTCGGCCTCCTTGCGCAGGGCCAGGGTCGGAGGCAGCACCGACAGGCCCTCACGGGCCATCTTCCGCTTGATCCACCACAGTTCGTCGTACGACGTGTCGGTCACCTCGGGCAGCGGCTTGCCCGCGCCGGGCAGATCCGTGAACTCACCGCGTGCCTCCGCCTCGCGGATCTGCCGGTCGACCCAGGACTCGAAGCTGACGCCGGGTGGCTTGCGCTCGGTCATACATCCATTGTGCCGGAGGACGCCCGAGCGGACGATCGGGCGAATTATCATGCGGCGGCGGTGCGTCAACCACGCCCGGCACAAGGACGATCGACCCGGTGGGACCGACCACCGGAACGCGAAGGAGCGCACGTGCTCGAACTCACCATGGCCTCGGTCACCGGGGCGGACGCGGGTGCGACGGCCGGAATGCTGATGGCCGACGCACCGAGCGACCCCGGCGCCGTGCTGCGGGTGGGCCGGGACCGGACCGTGTGCCGGCTCGCCACCCCCGACGACTGGCTGTTCGTCTCCCGGGTCCATCTGGAGTTCCTGTGCGGCCCGGAGGGTTCCTGGCAGGTCACCTGGCTGCACGGGTCCCGCCCGGACCCCTCCTCGGAGGTCCGGCTGACCTTCGCCGGGATGTCGACCCAGCCCGTGCCGTACGGCGGGACGGCACAGCTCCCGGCGGGCAGCTCGGGAGAGATCGTGATCTTCGACCGCACCGGTCCGCAGAGCGTGAACGTGGGCTTCTACCACGAGTCGTAGGGCCGGGGAGCGGGGCGGCCGGACCCAGGACGTGCCGTCCGGACCAGGTGGGGGCGCGGGGTGTCGCGCGCCGGTGCCGCCCGATCCGGCCGGCAGGGCCTGGGCCGCGCCGGGCAGACGAGACTGTGCGGACAGCCCTCAGTCGAGGACCCGGGCCAGCGCGAACCCGTCGTACCCCTTGCTGCCCACCGTCTGGATCGCCGTACCGCTCAGTCTGGGGTGGGCGGCGATCAGTTCCAGCGCGGCGCGGGTGCCGCGCACGCTCGGGTCGGTGCTGCCCGCCTCGGTCACCTGCCCCTCGCGCACGACGTTGTCGACGACGATCAGGCTGCCGGGGCGGGTGAGTTCGAGGGCCCACTCCACGTAGGACGGGTTGTTCACCTTGTCCGCGTCGATGAAGACGAAGTCGAACGGCTCCGGGTTCTCCTCGGCCAGCTTCGGCAGCGACTCCAGCGCGGGCCCCACCCGCACCTCGGCGATCCGGTCGAGCCCGGCGCGGGCGAGATTGCGGCGGGCGACCTCGGCGTGCTTGGCGTCGTACTCGAAGGTCACCAGCCGGCCGTCGGCGGGCAGCGCGCGGCCCAGCCAGATCGTGCTGTAGCCGCCGAGGGTGCCGATCTCCAGGATGCGGCGCGCGCCCTGGATCAGGGCCAGGAGCTGGAGCAGCTTGCCCTGGTTCGGCGCGACGGCGATCTTCGGGAGTCCGGCGGCGTCGCTGTCGCGCAGGGCGGCGGCCAGGGTCTCGTCGGCGGGGGCGAGCAGGGCGGTGAAGTAGTCGTCGACGTCGTTCCACAACTGCGACTCGCTCATGCACCATGCCTTTCGTATGCCTAGTTAGAGGCGCTAACCAGTTTCGCCGACGAATCTAGTCGTGTCCCGCGCGCTTGTCAGCCGGATACCGGCCCGGTCCCCCGTGCGCGGCGCCGGCGTGGGCCGATCGGCGCAGGTGGGACCGGAGGCGCGGGACCGGAGGCGTGGGACCTGGCCGCGGGACCGGGCGGGTCAAGGCGCGGGACCGGGTCGCGGGGCCGGGCAGGGGTCAGGCGCGGGCCCCGGCGGCACGCGGGCTGCCGGGCCCGGAGCCGGAGGCGGACTTGTGGCCGGCAGCAGCGTCGGGACGGGTGCCGGGCTCGACGGCCGGGGCGGATCCGGGCAGCGGCCGGCCCGCCGACTCGGACATGAACCACACCGCCACACCGCCGATCACGGCCGCGGCCATCATGTAGTACGCGGGCATCATCATGTTCCCGGTCGCGCCGATGAGCGCGGTGACCACCAGCGGGGTCGTGCCGCCGAAGAGCGAGACGGAGACGTTGAACCCGATGGAGAGCGAGCCGTAGCGCACCTTCGTCGGGAAGAGCGCGGGCAGCGCGGCCGGCATCGCGGAGGTGAAGCACACCAGCAGCAGACCCAGCGCGCCCATGCCGAGCGCGACCGCGAGCAGGCTGCCCTGGCGGATCAGCAGCACGGCCGGGACGGACAGCGTGAGGAACCCGGCGCACCCGGCGGCGATCACCGGGCGGCGGCCGATCCGGTCGGTCAGCGCGCCCGCGAAGGGCTGCACGATCATCATCACGGCCATCACGGCGAGGACGACCAGCAGGCCGTGCGTCTCGTCGTACTTCAGCTCGCTGGTCAGATAGCTCGGCATGTACGACAGCAGCATGTAGTCGGTGACGTTGAAGACCAGCACCAGGCCGACGCAGAGCAGCAGCGCGCGCCACTGGCCGGCGAGCATCACGCGCAGCGGCACCTTCGGGCGGTCCTTCTCCTTCTTCGAGGCCTTCGCCAGCTCCGCCGCGAACGCCGGGGTCTCCTCCAGGCGCATCCGCAGATACAGCCCGATGACACCCATCGGGCCCGCGATCAGGAACGGCACGCGCCAGCCCCAGGCCAGCAGGGACTCGGTGGACAGGAACGCGGTCATGAGGGTGACCAGTCCCGCGCCGCCGATGTAGCCGGCGAGCGTGCCGAACTCCAGCCAGCTCCCGAAGAAGCCGCGCTTCTTGTCCGGCGCGTACTCGGCGATGAAGGTGGAGGCGCCCGCGTACTCGCCGCCGGTGGAGAAGCCCTGGACCAGCCGGGCCGCGAGCAGCAGGAGGGGAGCGCCGACGCCGATCGTCGCGTACGACGGGATCAGACCGATCGCGAAGGTGCCCGCCGCCATCATGATCATGGTGAGCGCCAGGACCTTCTGGCGGCCGACGCGGTCGCCCAGCGGGCCGAAGACCATGCCGCCCAGCGGGCGGACCAGGAAGGCCGCGGCGAACGCGCCGAAGGTGGACAGCAGCTGCGCCGTGGGGTTGCCGGACGGGAAGAAGACCTTGCCCAGGGTGACCGCGATGTAGCTGTAGACACCGAAGTCGAACCACTCCATCGCGTTGCCGAGGGCGGCCGCCTTGACGGCGCGCTTCACCAGGGCGGGGTCGATGACGGTGACCTCCGGCCGCACGGGGGGCCGGAGCCGGACGGGGGCGACGGGAGCGACGGGAGTGACGGAGGGCAAGGTTCCGCTCGCCTGCCTTTCGACGGGGACAAGGACGTGGTCCGTCCGCGAGGTGACCCGGGACCGACCGAAAAGCGACCATAGGGTCGTCGCCGGACGTCACGTGTCGTGGCCGTACCGGTGCGCAACGTGCACAAACACCGTGTGCGCAGGGGCGACGGGCCGATCGGGGGCCGGATCCGGATGGCCTGTCTGTGACCTTTGTCGCGGGTGAATGTGATCCATGTCGCAGACCGCGGGGGGAACCGGACCGAACTCGCACTATCGTCATCCGGACAAAAGGTGGGAGGACGTCAGGTGAAGGGGGGGTTGCCTGCGTCCTTCCAGGGGGGCGGTGCGAGCCTCTAGGGCACGGGACGGAAACCGGCACACGGGATACGCGGGACGAACGGGGCGGGAGGCCGACGGGGCGTGGCGAATGTGGAGCACGGCGGAGGAGCGGGTGGTGCCTTCGGAACGGGGGCGGCGGAATCGGCGAAGGCACGGCTGCGCACGATCCGTGTCGGACTGTGGCTGATCGTCGCGATCCTCGCGGTGCGACAGGTCGCCGTCGTGCTGAGCACCCCCAGAGGGGACCGGCTGACCGACCTGGAGACCTGGGTCGGGCCGGAGGGCGTCCTGCACGTCAAGGGCTCGCTGTACGACTCGACGCAGTTCACCGGGACCCCTTTCGGGGGACTCGTCCTCAAGCCGCTCACCCGCGCCGCCGAACAGGCGCTCGGCTGGGGATGGACCTTCGGCACCCTGTCGCTGGTCGTCGCGCTCGGTGCGGTCGCGGCTCGCGCCCTGCCGCCGCCCGTGAGCCGGCGCACCGCGCTGCTCGCCGCCCCCGTGGCCATCAGCCTGCTGATGCTGTCGCTGCCGGTACGCAACGCCCTCTACCTCGGCCAGACCAGCATCATCCCCGTCCTGCTCGTCCTGCTGGGGTGTTTCACGGTCCGCGGGGAGCGCGCGAGCGGGGTCCTGATCGGCCTCGCGGCGGCGCTGCAGCCCACCGTGCTGCTCTTCGCCCCGCTGCTCTGGTTCACCGGGCGCCGCCGCGCCGCCGTGTCCGGCGCGCTCACCTTCGCCGCCGGCACCGCCCTCGCCTGGGCCGCGATGCCGCACGACTCCCACACGTACTGGGTGCACCACCTCGGCGGTGTCGGACTCGGCGGGGACGCCGACGGCCTCGCCAACCAGTCGCTGCACGGCGCGCTGCTGCGCCTCGGCCTCAACGGCCCGCTGGAGATCGGGCTGTTCCTGCTGCTCGGCGCGGCCGTCACGGTCCTCGGCCTGCGCCGTGCCGTGCGCTACGCCGAGGACGGACAACTGCTGCTGGCCGTGGCGGTCACCGGCTGCGTCGCCGTCGCCGTCTCGCCCACCTCCTGGCAGCACCAGTTGCTGTGGGTCCTGCTGGCGCTGGTCGGCCGGGTCGGCAGGAGGGCCTCGGACCGCGCCATGTGGCCCGTCGCCGTCGTCCTCGTCATGACGCTGCCCGCGAAGATGATGCTGCCGAACATGGCGGCGCTGCACCCGCTGCGCGACAACGTGGTGCTGATCGCCGCGCTCGCCGCCGCCACGGTCGTGCCGTTCCTCTCCCGCACCTCGGAGCACTACCGCGCGCCGATTCCCACCGACTACGCCGAGGCCGTCCCCGCCCGTTGGAAGCGGGTGCCGCTGCTGCCCTTCCTCGGCCGGGTCCGCAGCCGTCCGAACCTGCTCCTCGAACTGCTCCTGATCCGCGTCGGTTACGCGGCCTACCAGCAGGTCAGGCTGGCCGCGACGGGCGGCACCAACGCGGGCGGCAGGCCCACCGCCGAGCACCACGGCGAGCAGATCCTCTCCATCGAACGGTTCCTGCACATCGACATCGAACACTGGGCCAACCATGCGGTGTTCAAGGTCGGGTGGCTGCGGGACTTCTTCGACTTCTACTACGAGTCGTTCCACTTCGTCGTCCCGCTCACCGTCCTCGCCCTGCTCTACATCCGCCGTCCCGGCGACTACCGCTGGGCGCGCTCGGCACTCGGCTTCGCCACCCTGCTCGCGCTCGTCGGCTTCTGGCTCTACCCGCTGGCCCCGCCGCGTCTGATGCCGGGGCTGGGTGTCATCGACACCGTGCACGGCGTGCAGGACTTCTCCAAGCCGGACTACGGCACGCTGACCGCGCTCACCAACCAGTACGCGGCGATGCCCTCCCTGCACTTCGGCTGGTCCCTGTGGTGCGGGCTGGTGATCGCGATCCTGGCGCCCAAGTGGTGGATGAAGGCGCTCGGTCTGCTGCACCCGCTCTTCACCGTCTCGGCGATCGTGGCGACCGGCAACCACTGGGTCCTGGACGCGGTGGGCGGCGCGGCGGTCGTCGCCGCGGGCTTCGGGGTGACCCATGTGCTGCAGGGCCCGAGGCCGCGGCCGGCGGCGCGCTCGCTGCGGACCGGCGCGGAGGGGCCGGTCCCGGCGCCCCGCGAGGCGCCGAACGGGAGCGCGGCGGCCGACGGCCCGGCGGACGGCCGTGCCGAGGGCAGCCCGGCGGGCCGTCCCTCGGGCTGATCCGGAGCGTGTCCCGAGTCGGTCCGGGAGCCTGTGCCGAGTGGAGGGTCCGGAGCGTGTCCCGGGGCGGTCCCGGAGGGTGTCCCGAGTCGGTCCGGGAACCTGCTTCGAGGCGGCGGCCCGGAGTCTCTCCGAGCCCGAGCCCGAGCCCGAGCCCGAGCCCGAGCCCGAGCCCGGGTCCGCGTCCGCGTCGGCCCGGCGTCGGGTGGCGTGTCGCGTGACGTGGTCCGTCCGGGGACCGGCGCCCTGGCTCTGGGGGAGGCAGGGGCGGAGCGTAGGGGCCGCCCCTGCCTCCCGCGGGACGGGCCGACGGACGCCGGGAGGCCGTCGGCCCGAGCGGGTGCCGGGGTCAGCCGGCGTCGACGCGCAGCTCCTTGACCCCGTTGATCCACGCGGAGCGCAGCCGGCGCGGGTCGCCCGCGAGGGTGAGGTCCGGCATGGAGTCGGCGATCGCCTGGAAGATGAGGTCGATCTCCAGGACGGCCAGCGACTTGCCGAGGCAGTAGTGCGGGCCTCCGCCGCCGAAACCGAGGTGGGGGTTGGGGTCGCGTGTGATGTCGAAGTCGTCGGGGTTCCCGAACACCTCGGGGTCGTGGTTGGCGGAGGAGTAGAAGAGGCCGACCCGGTCGCCCTTCCTGATCGTCCTGCCGCCGAGCTCGGTGTCCTGGGTCGCCGTGCGCTGGAAGGAGACCACGGGCGTCGCCCAGCGGACGATCTCCTCGGCGGTGGTGGCCGGACGGTCGCGCTTGTAGAGCTCCCACTGCTCGGGGTGGGTGAGGAAGGCGTGCATGCCGTGCGTGATGGCGTTGCGGGTCGTCTCGTTGCCCGCGACGGACAGCATCAGCACGAAGAATCCGAACTCGTCGGAACCGAGGTTGCCCTCGTCCTCGGCCGCCACCAGGGTGCTGACGATGTCCTTCGCCGGGCACTGCTTGCGGTCCGCGGCCATGTTCATGGCGTACGAGATGAGTTCGGTGGCCGACTCGGCGCCGACCTCCTCGGTGATGGCGTACTCCGGGTCGTCGTAGGCGATCATCCGGTTGGACCACTCGAAGATCTTGATCCGGTCCTCCTGCGGGACACCGATCAGCTCGGCGATGGCCTGGAGGGGCAGTTCGCAGGCGACCTCGGTGACGAAGTCGAAGGGTCCGGAGCGGGCGCGCGCGCCCTCCACGATCGTGCGGGCGCGGTCGCGCAGCCGCTGCTCCAGGGCCCGGATGGCCCGGGGGGTGAAACCGCGCTGCACGATCTGGCGGACGCGGGTGTGCTCGGGCGGGTCCATGTTGAGCAGGATCAGCCGCTGGGCGTCGATCGCGTCGCGCTCGATGTGTTCGTTGAAGCGGATGATCGCGGTGTTGAGGGTGGAGGAGAAGATCTCCGGGTGCGTGGACACGTACCTGACGTCCGCGTGCCTGGTCACCGCCCAGTAGCCCTCGTCCTGGAAGCCGGCCAGATTGGGCGGCTGGGGTATCCAGCGCACCGGTTCGGCCCGGCGCAGCTCGGCGAACTCCGGCAGGGGCACTCGGTGGTGCAGCAGGTCGGGGTCGGTGAAGTCGAACCCGTCGGGCAGCGCTGGACAGGGCATCGGCAACTCCAGGTCTCACGCGTTCCGTTGTGGCGGCGGCGTTCCGAGGGCCGTGCACCGGAGGCCGGGCCCCAGCGTTCTGACGGCCCATCAGAAAAGGGAATCGCCGTGAAGGTAGTAACGGGTTCTACAAGTCGCAAGGGGTGCGGCACCCTCAATTGCGCCTGGAGACGGTGAGGACGGCGACTTCGGGGCCTGCACGACCCTTGCGGCGCGGGGGTCCCGCTCAGCAGACTGCACGGAGAACTAGTACACGTTCTAGTTCGGCGCGGTGGGTGGGCCGGGACGCCCCGCGCTGCGCGGGTCAGCGAGGAGAGGACCTAGCCCCATGGCCGCGGAACCCGTGATCGTCGAAGCCGTACGCACGCCCATCGGCAAGCGTGGCGGCGCGCTCGCTCATCTGCACCCCGCCTATCTCCTGGGCGAGACCTACCGTGAACTCCTCGGCCGCACCGGCATCCACGCCGACTGCGTCGAGCAGATCGTCGGCGGCACGGTGACGCACGCCGGGGAGCAGTCGATGAACCCCGCGCGCACCGCCTGGCTCACCATGGGCCTGCCCTACGAGACCGCCGCGACGACCGTCGACTGCCAGTGCGGGTCCTCGCAGCAGGCCGCGCACCTGACGGCCAACATGATCGCCGCCGGGGTGATCGACGTGGGCATCTCCTGCGGGGTGGAGGCGATGTCGCGGGTGCCGCTGGGCTCGGGTTCCAAGCACGGACCGGGGAAGCCGTTCCCCGACGAGGCGAACGTGGACCTGCCCAACCAGTTCGAGGCGGCGGAGCGGATCGCCCGCCGTCGTGGGCTGACCCGCCAGGACGTCGACGCGCTCGGCCTCCTCTCGCAGGAGCGGGCGGCCGTGGCCTGGTCCGAGGAGCGCTTCAAGCGGGAGACGTTCGCCGTGCAGGTCCCCACGACCGAGGACGAACAGCGCGCCGGCCAGGGCATGTGGCGGCTCGTCGACCGCGACGAGGGGCTTCGTGACACCTCGGCGGAGGCGCTGTCCCGCCTCAAGCCCGTGATGCCGACGGCCGTCCACACGGCGGGCAACGCGTCGCAGATCTCGGACGGGGCCGCCGCGATCCTGTGGGCCTCGAAGCGGATGGCGCGGGCGCTGAAGCTGCGGCCGCGGGCCCGGATCGTGGCCCAGGCGCTGGTCGGCGCGGACCCGCACTTCCATCTCGACGGACCGGTCGACGCGACCCGGGCCGTCCTCGGCAAGGCCGGCATGTCGCTCGGGGACATCGACCTGGTCGAGATCAACGAGGCCTTCGCCTCGGTGGTGCTGAGCTGGGCGCAGGTCTTCGAGCAGGACCTGGAGAAGGTCAACGTGAACGGCGGCGCGATCGCGCTCGGGCATCCGGTGGGGGCCACCGGGGCACGTCTGATAGCCACGGCGCTGCACGAACTGGAGCGCAGGGACAAGGAGTTCGCCCTCATCACCATGTGCGCGGGCGGGGCGCTGGCGACCGGGACGATCATCCAGCGGCTGTAGCCGGGACGGCCGGACGCCGTGCCGGGTGGGGGCTGACGGCAGGGTCAGCCCCCGAGTTCCCCGCGCGTGTCCCCGGCCCGCGCCCTACTTGTTGACCGCGAAGCGCATCAGGTCCCGCTCGTCGCCCTGCTTGATCCGGCCCGTCTGGTTGATCACCTCCAGCTTCCAGACACCGCCGACCCGCATGGCCTTGGCCACGGCGCAGCCGTTGTCGTTGCTGAGCAGGCTCGGCCAGATGTCGGCGACCTGCTGCGTGCTGCCCCCGGTCGCGTCGTACACCTTGATGCTGACGTTCCGCGCCTTCTGGAACGAACTGCCCTTCTTGTACGCGGCGGCGACGAACACGATCGACGTGACGTTGGCGGGCACCCGGGCGAACTCGACGGTCACCGTCTCGTCGTCACCGTCGCCGCGGCCGGTCTGGTTGTCGCCGCTGTGCACCAACGAGCCGTTGCCCAGCGGGTCCAGCGAGTCGAGGCCCGCCAGTCGCACCGGGTCCGAGCCCTGCATCGCGATCGCGATCAGATCGAGGTCGGTGCCCGCCTGCCTGCGGAGCTTCCCCATCAGGCCGCCGCTCGCGCCGGCGGTGGGGTCCCAGGACACGCCGATGGACAGATGGGTCACCCCGTCCAGGTCCGCCGGGCCGTCTTCCTTCGTGAGCGTGATCATGCGTGGTCCTCCAGGTCATGGACTGCTGCGATGCAGTCTGCCCGGAGCCCCGCGGACGTCGGCAGCCGGGTGAGCCCAAGACTTGTCCCTGCCCGGAGGGACCCGCTCCCGCGCACGGGCGAAGGCGGCGGCCCCGGGGATCGGGGGCCGCCGCCTTCACGTGCGGTGGGGGGTCGCTCAGTACCAGTTGTGGGCCTGCCAGAAGCTCCAGGCGGCGGCGGGGCTGCCGTAGCGGGAGTTCATGTAGTCCAGACCCCACTTGATCTGGGTGGCCGGGTTGGTCTTCCAGTCGGCGCCCGCCGAGGACATCTTCGACGCGGGCAGGGCCTGGACCAGGCCGTAGGCGCCGGAGGCCGAGTTGGTGGCGCTGGGGTTCCAGCCGCTCTCGCGCTCGACGATCTTGCTGAAGGCGGTGAACTGCGCGGCGTCCGGGATCATCTCACGCGCGATCGACTGGGCGGAGGAGGCCGAGGTGGTGGCGGCCTGGGCGGGAGCCGCTGCCAGAGCCATGCCGACGGTGGCGGTGGCCACGGCGGCAGTGGTGAGGACCTTCTTCGGAGAGGCGATGCGGCGGATGAAGGAGACGGACACGGAGAACCTTTTTCTTCGGGGACACGACCGTCGCGGTAGGCCGGAACCAGGTGGTGCGTAGTGGCTGCGTACGTCGGCGCCGGGACCCGGGTGGAGGTCGTCGGCGCCTCGCGACTGCTTCAGGGAAACAGGACCGCGCCGCGTCCGCAATGACCCCCTTTTACTAGTGGTGGTCGCATCCAGGGCGAAAGTGCCTTATGTGAGCTGGCTCTCAAACCCCAGGTCAGGGGCCCTAATGGCGCGTACGCGCCAGCCAATTCGTCTACTACCGCGCCTCGGATGTGACCAACGTCCTGTGGGCTGCCTCACCCTCCGCCTCGCACAGCGCGCACGCCGATGCGCGGAGCGCGTCCGGCCGGTGTGACCGGCGCCGCAGATCACCGGGGGTCGAACGTGACCGGCGTCTCGAAAGCCGCCCGCCGGGTGGCCCGCCGCAGCGCCCTCAGGAGGGGCGCGCCCAGCGTCAGGGTCAGGACGACCGTCACCACGGCACGGCCCAGGTCCCAGCCGAGCGAGGTGGCCGCGCAGTACGCGACGAAACGGGCCAGGTTGGCGGGGAGGGCGGCATGCGGGTCGAACGCGATGTTCGAGGCCAGCGCGTTCATGAAGGGCCAGCCCTCCAGGTTCATGACGGTGCCGTAGGCGAAGGCCGCCAGGAACCCGTACACGGCGAGCAGCGACAGCTCGGCGCGCCCCCGCAGCCGGTCGGGCCCCGGCAGCAGCCCGGCGCCCATCGTGAACCAGCCCATGGCGAGCATCTGGAACGGCATCCACGGCCCCACCCCGCCGGTGAGCAGCGCGGACGAGAACATGGTCACCGACCCGAGCACGAACCCGAACCCGGGTCCGAGCACCCGTCCGCTCAGCACCATCAGGAAGAACATCGGCTCGATCCCGGCGGTCCCGGCCCCGACCGGCCGCAGGGCGGCGCCCGTCGCGGCCAGCACCCCGAGCATGGCCACCGCCTTCGGGCCGAGACCGGACTCGGAGATCGTCGCGGCCACGACCGCGACGAGCAGCACGAGCAGCCCCGCGAACAGCCAGGGGGCGTCCTGCGCGTGGGTGCCGACCCGGGAGGCGGGGTCGGCGAAGAGCGGCCAGCCGAATCCGGCGACGCCGACCGCGCTCACCAGGAGGAGCGCGGCGAGCGAGCGCGAGCCGAGACGGACGGCCCGGACCTGGGGCTGGTGCGGCGTGCCGCGCCGCCCGGCGCCCGGCCCGGTCATGCGGCCCCGCCCCTCGCGAGCGCGCCCCTGATCTGGGCGACCGTCAGCCACGGCTGCGGGGCCAGCACCTTCGTGACCTGCGGGGCGAACGACGGGGACGCGACGACCACCTCGGCCGTGGGGCCGTCGGCGACGACCTCACCGTCCGCGAGGACGACCACACGGTGCGCGAGCTCCGCCGCGAGCTCCACGTCGTGGGTGGCCAGAACGATCGCGTGCCCTCCGGCGGCCAGCTCGCGCAGGACGGTGACCAGCCGGGCCTTCGCCGCGTAGTCGAGGCCCCGGGTCGGCTCGTCGAGCAGCAGCAGCGGAGGGCGTGCCGTCAGGACGACGGCCAGCGCCAGCGCCAGCCGCTGCCCCTCCGACAGATCCCGGGGATGGGCGCCGTCGGTGACCCCGGGCAGCAGCGCGGAGACCAGCGCCCGGCAGGTACCGGGGTCGGCGCCCGCGTCGGCGTCGGCCGCCGCGCACTCGCCGCCGACCGTGTCCGCGTACAGCAGATCGCGGGGCTCCTGCGGTACGAGACCCACGTGCCGGACGAGGTCCCGGGGCGCGGTCCGGCGCGGGACCACGCCTCCCACCCGGACCGAACCGGCGGCCGGCTCGACCAGCCCGACCAGCGTGCCGAGCAGGGTGGACTTGCCCGCTCCGTTGCGTCCCATCAGCGCGGTGATCGTGCCGGGGGCGGCGGTCAGGTCGACCCGGCGCAGCGCCTCGACCTGGCCGCGGCGGACGGCGAGGCCCTCGACGACGGCGGCGGGCGCGTCGGCCGGCCCGGGCTCCGCGGGTCGCGCGCGGAGGAACCGGGGGAGGCGCGGCGGGCGGGCCGGCCGCGCCGGGGGCGAAGGGGGACCGCCGGGCGCGGGGACGGGTCCGGGTGCCGTCGCCGGGGCCGGCGCGAACTCCGCGAGCCGCTCCCGCAACGCGCCCGCCCTGCGCCGCGCGTCACGCACGGTGAGGGGGAGCGGGGACCAGCCGGCCAGCCGGCCCAGATCGACCACCGGCGGGTACACCGGGGAGACGGCCATGATCTCCGCCGGGGTGCCGAGGAGCGGCGGGGTGCCGGGGGAGGGGAGCAGGACGACACGGTCGGCGTACTGGACGACGCGTTCGAGGCGGTGCTCGGCCAGCAGCACGGTGGTGCCGAGGTCGTGGACGAGGCGCTGCAGGACGGCGAGGACCTCCTCGGCGGCGGCCGGGTCCAGGGCGGACGTGGGCTCGTCGAGCACCAGCACCCGCGGATGCGGGGTGAGGACCGAGCCGATGGCCACCCGCTGCTGCTGGCCGCCGGAGAGGGTGGCGATCGGGCGGTCCCGCAGATCCGCCAGACCCAGCAGATCGAGGGTCTCCTCGACACGGCGGCGCATCACCGCTGGTGCGAGCCCGAGGGATTCCATGCCGTAGGCGAGCTCGTCCTCGACCGTGTCCGTCACGAAGTGGGAGAGCGGGTCCTGGCCCACCGTGCCGACGACATCGGCGAGTTCACGCGGCTTGTGGGTGCGGGTGTCCCGGCCGGCGACCGTCACCCGGCCGCGCAGGGTGCCCCCCGTGAAGTGCGGGACGAGACCGGCGACCGCGCCGAGAACGGTGGACTTGCCGACCCCGGACGGCCCGGCGAGCAGCGCCAGTTCACCCTCGGAGACCTCGAAGTCCACGCCCCGGACGCTGGGTTCGGCCGCTCCGTCGTAGGTCACGGAGACGTCCTCGAAGCGGATCACGAGGACTCCTCGGAGGCTGCGGGTTCCCGGGCGGCCGAGCGCTTTCCGGGCGGGCGGGGCGGTGCGGCGGGAACAGGGGCGGCGAAGGCGGGCAGCAGGCCGAGCAGGACGACGGCCGCGGGCCACAGCGGCAGGGCCGGGGCCACCAGGGGGACGACGCCGGTGCGCAGCGGGACGGGGTCGTACGCGGCGCAGACGATCAGACCGGCCGCCACGGCGACGCCGGACCCGGCCACCAGCCAGGCCCGCGCGCCCCACACGTCAGGGCGGTAGCGGGTGCGCGGGGAGCGGCGGCCGCCGAGCCACAGCCCGGCCAGCGCCGCGGCCAGCCCGGCGAGCAGCACGGGCAGTCCGTAGGTGTCGCCCTCCGCGGTCAGCAGTCCGTAGGTGCCCGCGCAGACGCCGACCAGACCGGCCAGCGTCAGGCCGGCGGTGGTGCGGCGGACGGCGGGCGTCACCGCGGCGGTCCGGCCGTAGCCCCGCGCGTCCATCGCCGCGGCGAGCGCGACGGAACGTTCCAGCGCGCCCTCCAGCACGGGGAGGGCGACCTGCAGCAGGCCGCGCAGACCCCGGTCGGGGCGGCCGCGCAGCCGACGGGCGGCGCGCAGCCGCTGGGCGTCGGCGATCAGGTGCGGGGCGAAGGTCAGCGCGACGACGACCGCGACACCGGCCTCGTAGAGCGCCCCCGGCAGGGACTTCAGGAGCCGCGCCGGGTTCGCGAGGGCGTTCGCCGCGCCGACGCAGATGAGGAGCGTGGCCAGTTTCAGGCCGTCGTAGAGCGCGAAGACCAGGCCCTCGGCGGTGACCGGGCCGCCGACGCGGATGCCCTGCGCCCAGTCGGGGAGGGGGACTTCGGGGAGGCTCACGAGGACGTGCGAGCCGGGGACGGGGGAGCCGAGGAGGACCGCGAAGGCGAGACGGATGCCGAGCACGGCCGCGCCGAGCCGGACGAAGGCACCGTACGAGCGGGACCAGGGTGCCGAGGTGCGGCGTGCCGCCACGACATAGCCGGCCGTGCCGATCAGGAGGGCGAGCAGCAGCGGGTTGGTGGTGCGGGAGGCGGCGGTGCCGAGGCCCAGCGCCCAGATCCACCAGGCTCCGGGGTGCAGGGCGTTGCCGCGGTGTGCCTGCGGCGCGCGGGTACGGGGCGGCCGCCGACGCCCGCGCCGGCCGCCGCGTCCGCCCCGTCCGCCGTCCGGCACGACGGGCTCGGCCGCGCCGGACCGCGCCGGGAGTCGCTGTGTCCGGCGGGCGGTGGGCTCGGCGGCCGGGGAGGGAGGGACGGCTGAGTCGGTGGTGACGGCCGGAGGAGTGGTGGTGACCGGGTCGGCGGCGACGCGGGCGCCGGGTAGGTCGGCCGTGGCGGGAGCGGCCGGGGGGAGGGGAGCGACGGCTGCGCCCGGTTCACGGGCCGGGCCCGGGGCGGCCCCGGGCGGCGCGGGCCGGGGCGCGGACACGGCGGGGACGACCGGTGCGCCGAGGGTGAGCGGTGCGGACGGCACGGCCCGAGCGGTGGGGACGAGCGATTCCGCTTCCGGTTCCGCTTCGCCCGCCGGTGTTACGCACGGGACGGGTGGTGCCTTCGGTAGGACAGGGGTGGTGGGTGTCGGTGGTGCGCCGGGTGCGTCTGATGCCGGGGGTGTGCCGAGGGCGGCGGATGCGGCTGGGTCGGCTGGTGCTGAGGGTGCTGAGGGTGCTGAGGGTGCTGAGGGTGCTGAGGGTGCTGAGGGCGCTGAAGGTGCTGAGGGTACTGAGGGTGCCGCGGGGCCGGTCGGTGCCGAGGGTGCGGCGGGGTCGGACGGTGTGGAGCATGCTGCAGGGGCGGACGGTGTCGAGGATGCGGCAGGGGCGGACGGTGTCGAGGATGCGGCAGGGGCGGACGGGGCCGAGGGTGCCAAAGGTCCGGCGGGGTCGGACAGCGCGGAGGGTGCCGGGGCTGCCGAGGGTGCGGATGCCCCAGCCGGTGCCGAAGGTGTGGCCGGGGCCGAGGGCGCGGCGGGGTCGGACGCCGCCGTGCGTGCGGGCGGCGCGGCCGGGCGGTGACGGGGCGGGGTTTCCGCCCGCGTGGCCGGTGCCGTGGGCTGTCGGCGGGTGACCTGCCGGTCCTCCGCCGCTGTCCCCGGTTCCTCGTCGTCTGTCGTCATCGTCGTTCAGCCCCGGCGGCGGCGGGCCTGCCAGATCGCGGCCGCGCCCAGCAGGGCCACCGCGGCGACACCCGCCAGCAGGCCCGCGGAGGGGCCGTGGTGGGGCGCCCCGGACCGCGGGCGGGCGGATGCCGTCGACTCGTGCGGGGCCGACACCTGCTCGCCGCAGCCGGTGCGCGGGTAGCCCGCGATCGCGCACAGCAGGGCGTTGGTGTCGTAACGGAGGGGCTTGGCCACCGAGGCCAGGGCGTCCGCCGTGGTCGCGTCGGAGGGAATCCTGGCGCAGACCGTGCGCGGCGCCGGAGGCGTCTCGCCGGAGGGAGCGTCGGCCGCCGTGCCGAAGTCGAGGACCAGAGCCACCCTCTTGGTGCCGTGCCGGGCCTCGGTCCCGTGGCAGACGGCCGTGAAGTCCGCGGCCCCGCGCGGCTTCGTGGCGTCCTGAGAGTCCGCGCTCACCGCGAAACGGAAGCCCTCGACGTCTCCGTCGGACGGCCGCGCGGTCGACGGGCCCTGGGTCGCGTACGTCCAGGTGCCGCCGGTCCGGTCCCAGAAGGACCAGTAGCGGTAACCGACGGCCTCGGCCTGCCCCGCCACCGCGAGGACCAGCAGCAGCGGGGCGAGGAGCAGCGAGGCCAGCAGCAGCGGGGTGAGGAGCAGGGCCGGGGCCGTCGCGCGGCGCCGGCTCACGGCTGCTGCTTCTTCGAACGTCCGCTGATCAGGAAGCCGATGCCGATGCCGCCGACGAGACCCACCCCGATGATCCACCAGACGCCGACGCCCTTGCCGCCGTCCTTCTTGTCCTTCTTGTGGTTCTCGTTCTCCTGGTCGTTCTTCTTCGTGCCGGCGGAGGCCTCCGAGCCGGACGCCTGGACCGCCGGACCCGTCGCGCCGAGCCGCGCGACCAGGTCGGTGCCGCCGAACGCGCGCGGGTCCGTGCCGGTGGCGTGCGCGGCGAGGATCAGCTGCGCGTACGCGGCCGGGCCGGAGGTCGCCGCCCAGGGCCCGGAGTTCTTCTCCAGCCAGGCGAGGGGCTTCTTCGCCTCCGCGATCCCGCCCTGCGCGGCCAGCGCGACGACCGCGTCCGCGGTGTTGCCGTAGTCGGGCCGGTCCTTGGCGCCGGGAAGCGCCGACTTCAGGTACGGGGTGTCGTGCAGCAGCCGTGCGAGGTGGAAGGCGCCGTTGTCGGCGGCCTGCCCAGGGGTGGGGGTGTCCGCCTTCTCGCAGGTGTAGCCGTGCGGGAGGGCCTTTCCGGCCGTGGCCGCGAGTCCCTTGCCGAGGGATCCGAGCACCGCCGCGGCCGTGGCGTCCGCGTTGGCGGCCAGGGCGCCCCGCTTGTCCGGCTGGTACGCGAAGCCGCCCGCGTCGCTGCCCTCGCCGTCGCACCCGACGGAGAGCTTCACCAGCGCGTCGTACGGCGACCCGCCCTGTCCGGAGCGCACCTCCGCGGGGTTCCGGCCGGCCGCGGCCAGCGCTCCGACCACCACCGACGTGGAGTTCGCGTCGCTCGCGCCGCCCGCCGTGTAACCCCAGCCACCGTCCTTGTTCTGTACGGACGTGAGCCAGCCGACCGCCTTGCGCGTCCCGGTGTCGTGCCCGCCGAGCGCGGCGAGGGCCTGGACGGCGGCGGCGGTGCTGTTGGTGTCGACCATGGTCTTGGCGTCGCACGCGGCCGTGGCGTCGGCGCGGAACGCGGCGAACGCGCCGTTCGCGCACTGCTGCCCGGCCAGCCAGTCGACGGCCTCGGCCGCGGGCCGCTCGCCGACCGTGTGCTGCGCGAGCAGGGCGAGGGACTGCCGCCACACGCCGTCGTAGGTGGGGTCGGAGCGGCCGAAGAGGCCGGAGGGGGTCGCCGGGGGCGCGGTGGGGGACGGGGAGGAGCCGTCGGCCACCGCGGCCGGGACGAGGGCCGTACCGATCACGACGGTGGCTGCCAGTACCGCGGCGGTGCGGCGAACGCTCATGACTCTCCCTGCGGGGCCGGGGCAGCGCCGGGCACAGGCTTGGCCCCGAGCGGCTCCGGCTCCGTATGCCTCGACGGTGCCGGCCACCGGCGGGCTGCCGATGGCACGAGTCGTCCACGGCCCGGGCGCGACGATCCGGCGCGCCGCCGACGGGGGGCGGATCACGGATCGGGGGCTCCCCGCTCGGACGGGCCGAGGGCTCGGGGGCGGGACCGGCGCCGGATGTGTACCGGCTTCCTCCCGTACGGGCGCGATGACGACGCGTTCACTGTACCGGCCCGTAGGAATCGCCCCGGCGCCGCCTGTGGGCCCGCGGTCACGACCGGCTAGGTTCACCTCATGCGGACGGGGAGACTGCTCGGCTCGGGGCGTTCGGCGGACGTCTACGAGGTCGACGAGGCATGGGTGCTGCGGCGCGACCGGGAGGGCCGGGGCGACGCGACGGCCGAGGCCACCGTGATGGAACACGTACGCCGGCACGGCTATCCGGTGCCGGCGGTGCGGGCGGCGACCCGCGGCGACCTGGTGATGGAACGGCTGACGGGGCCCACCATGCTGGAGGCGTTCGGCGCCGGGCTCTTCTCCGCGGAGGAGGCCGGACTCACCCTCGCCCGGCTGCTGCGCCGGCTGCACGCCGTGCCCGCGCGGCTCTCCGCCGACCCCGCGGTCCGGGTGCTGCACCTGGACCTGCATCCCGACAACGTGATGCTCACCCCCGACGGACCGAAGGTCATCGACTGGACCGACACCGAGGAGGGCCCGCCCGGCCTGGACTGGGCCATGTCCGCGGTGATCCTCGCGCAGGTCGCCGTCGGCGGCGGGACGCGGGCCGGGGTGGCCGCGGAGACGCTGGCCGCGATGCTCGACGCGAACGCGGACCACGTGACCCGGGACGGGCTCACCGAGGCCGTGCGACGGCGGGCCGCCAACCCGACGATGAGCGTGCGGGAGGTCCAACTCCTCGGTGACGCGGAGGAACTGGTCCGTTCGCAGGCCTTCTAGGGCTTCCGCGGGCCCGCCCGCCCGGCGCGGCGGTCGAGCGTCCCGTCCCGGCGTCCCGTCCCGGCGGCCGTCCCGCCGGGTGCGTACGGCGGATCGCGCCGGGCGGCTCAGACCGCCACGTAGGTCACCGGGCCGCTGCCGGGCACCGCCTCGGCGCGGCCGAGTTTCACCAGTCGGCGGACGTGGGCCTCGGCCTCCGAGACGGCGATGTTCCGGGAGCCGAAGGGGATCTGCTCCCAGGGCCGGTTCCACTCCATGCGTTCGGCGAGCTGCCAGGCGGTGAGCGGGGTCGCCAGCAGGGTGAGCAGACCGGTGAGGCGCTCCTCGTGGTGAGTGAGCAGCTCCCTCACCCGGCCCGGTGCGTCGGTGAAGGCGTGCTGGTGGGCGGGGAGCACCTCGGCGGGGCCGAGGCGTCCGACGCGCTCCAGGGAGTCCAGGTAGTCCCCGAGCGGATCGGCGACGGTGGCGTCGTCCGGATCCTCGTACAGGCCGATGTGCGGGGTGATCCGGGGCAGCAGGTGGTCGCCGGAGAACAGGCGTCCGTGGCCCGGCAGTCCGGCCGGGTGCGCCTCCTCCAGATGCAGGCAGACGTGGCCGGGTGTGTGGCCCGGGGTCCAGATCGCGCGCAGCCGGCGCCCGGCCAGGTCGAGCAGTTCACCGGGGACGATCTCGCGGTCGGGGAGTGCGGGGGCGAACTGGGGCAGGCCGCCCGAGCGCCGGGCCGTGCGCGCCGCGCGCAGCAGCGCCACGTGCTCCTCGGGCGCGCCGCAGGCCTCGAGTTTGTCGGCCATGTACGCGAACCAGCGTTCGGCCTTGTGCTCCCGGGTCCGCCGTACGATCTCGGTGTCCAGCGCGTGCATCGCGATCCACGCCCCGGACGCGTCCCGCACCTTGCCCGACAGGCCGTGGTGGTCGGGGTGATGGTGGGTGATGACCACGCCGTGCACCTCGGCGACCGGAATGCCGCAGGCGGCGAGTCCGGCGGTGAGGACCTCCCAGGAGTCCGGGTCGTCCCAGCCGGTGTCGATCAGTACCGGGCCCCGGTCGGTGTCGACGACGTGGACCAGCGTGGTGCCGAGGGGGTTGTCGGGTATGGGGACCGCGAGCGACCGTACGCCCCCGCCGTGATCGGTCACCTGCGTCATGGGCCCCCACCAATCGCCGTCCTGCCGTCACTATAACTAGAACGCATTCCAATGGGTGCTCGAACCAACTGTCGTGCCGTTGACCCCGGCCCGTGGACTCCTCCGACCGTAACTGGTATCAGTTCTCGTATCTGATGAAGCGTCAGAAGTCGGCAGTGTCGGAGAACGCCCCCCGGGGAGGCGGTCGGTCATGACCGAGCTCGTGGAACACGGACAGCTGTTCATAGGCGGGGAGTTGACGGATCCCCTGGGCGCCGGAGTCATCGAGGTGATCTCGCCGCACACGGAGGAGGTCATCGGACGGGTCCCGCACGCGTCGGCCGAGGACGTCGACCGGGCCGTCGCCGTCGCGCGGCGTGCCTTCGACGAGGGCCCCTGGCCCCGGATGAGCCCCGCCGAACGGATCGCCGTCGTCACCCGGATCAAGGACGCGATCGGCGCCCGCCACGAGGAGATCGCCCGCGTCATCTCCTCCGAGAACGGCTCCCCGTACTCCTGGAGCGTCCTCGCGCAGGCGCTCGGCGCGATGATGGTCTGGGACGCGGCGCTCACGGTGGCGCGCGGCTTCACGTACGAGGAGACGCGGGACGGGGTCCTCGGCAGGATCCTCGTCCGGCGCGAGCCGGTGGGGGTCGTCGCGGCCGTCGTCCCCTGGAACGTCCCGCAGTTCGTGGCGGCCGCCAAACTCGCGCCCGCCCTGCTCACCGGCTGTACGGTCGTGCTGAAGCCGTCCCCCGAATCGCCCCTGGACGCCTACCTGCTGGGCGAGATCGCGCGGGAGGCCGGACTGCCCGAGGGCGTCCTGTCCATCCTGCCGGCCGACCGCGAGGTGAGCGAGTACCTGGTCGGGCATCCCGGTGTCGACAAGGTCTCCTTCACCGGGTCGGTCGCGGCCGGCCGGCGGGTGATGGAGGTCGCCTCGCGCAACCTCACCCGCGTGACGCTCGAACTGGGCGGCAAGTCGGCGGCGGTCGTGCTGCCGGACGCGGACCTCGCCACGGCCGTGCCCGGGATCGTCCAGGCGGCCTGGATGAACAACGGCCAGGCCTGCGTCGCCCAGACCCGCATCCTCGTACCGCGCTCGCGCTACGACGAGTTCGCGGACGCCTTCGCCGCGGCGGCCGGCGCCCTGGTGGTCGGCGACCCGCTGGACCCGGCGACCCAGGTGGGCCCCCTGGTCGCCGAGCGGCAGCAGCGCCGCAGCCTCGACTACATCCGCATCGGCCAGGAGGAGGGCGCCAAGGTCCTCACGGGCGGCGGCCGTCCGCACGGCATGGACCGCGGCTGGTACGTCGAGCCCACCCTCTTCGGCGACGTGGACAACTCGATGCGGATCGCCCGCGAGGAGATCTTCGGACCGGTGATCTGCCTGCTCCCGTACGGCGACGAGACCGAGGCCGTGAAGATCGCCAACGACTCCGAGTACGGGCTGAGCGGCAGCGTCTGGACGGCGGACGTCGCCCACGGCGTCGACGTCGCGCGCCGGGTCCGCACCGGCACCTACTCCGTCAACACCTTCAGCCTCGACATGCTCGGTCCGTTCGGCGGCTACAAGAACTCAGGCCTGGGACGGGAGTTCGGGCGCGAGGGCTACGGCGAGTTCCTGGAGCACAAGATGATCCACCTGCCCGCGGGCTGGGAGGCGTAGGGCATGGGCGACCGCTGGAACATCGAGGTCGACCGCTCGCTGTGCATCGGCTCCGCCCAGTGCGTCCACCTCGTCCCGGAGGCCTTCCGCCTCGACTCCGCCATGCAGTCCCATCCCGTCGAACCCGAGACCGACGCCAACGAGGGGATCCTCGGGGCGGCGGAGGGCTGTCCCGTGGAGGCCATCATGATCACGTTGCCGGGCAGCGGGGAGCCGGTGTTCCCGCCCGAGGAGTGAACGGGGAACGGGCCGCCCGGTCCGTCACGCCTTCCCGCCGCGGCCCGTCTCGCCCGGGTCCGTCAGGTCGATGAGACGGCACACCGTCTCGATGTCGATCTTGACCTGGGCGATCGAGGCGCGGCCGGAGAGCCAGGTGATCAGGGCCGAGTGCCAGGTGTGCTCGATGACGCGGACCGCGGAGAGCTGCGCGGGACTCGGGTCGTCCAGGCCCATGGCGTCCAGGATGATCGCCGTGGTCTGCCGGGACACCTGGTCGACCTCGGGGCTCACGCTGCGGTCCGCGAAGGTCAGCGCGCGGACCATGGCGTCGGCGAGGTGCGGTTCGCGCTGCAGGGCGCGGAAGGCCCGCATCAGCGTCTCGGCGACCCGCTCCGCCGCCGTCTCGCCCGCCGGCGGCTTCTTCCTCAGGGTGCCGTGCATGTGGTCCAACTGGTCCTGCATCGTGGCCACCAGCAGATGGACCTTCGAGGGGAAGTAGCGGTAGAGCGTGCCCAGGGCGACCTGCGACGACTCCGCGACCTCACGCATCTGCACCGCGTCGAAACCGCCCCGGCCGGCCAACTGCGCGCTCGCGTGCAGGATCCGGCGACGGCGTGCTTCCTGCCGCTCGGTGAGCGGGGGAGAGGCGAACTGCGCGGACTTGGCTTCCACCTTGACTTCCGCAGGCATGGGTCCCGTTCCGTGGGTTCAGCTGGAGGAGCGATCAGACAGCATGGCAGAACACATCCGTGGGCCGGAACGCCTCCGTCGTGGCGCGGATCACCTGATCCACTTCTCACAGAAGCCCTACCTGCCGGTAGATTCAGTGCTCCTCGAACGATCAAGTCTGAAACTTGTTCTAGATTAGCGTCCCGGCGTAATCTCGCGGGAATGTGCAGGGAGAAGGGGGCCGTAAGTGACCGCTGAGGCCATGGAGGCGGGCCCCGGAGCGGGCGCGGCCATCGACGGCGACGGACCGTTGCGCATCGCGCTCCTGACGTACAAGGGGAACCCGTTCTGCGGCGGTCAGGGCGTGTACGTACGGCACCTCTCACGTGAACTCGCCCGCCTCGGCCACCGGGTCGAGGTCATCGGCTCCCAGCCGTACCCCGTGCTGGACGAAGGCCTCCCCGGTCTGCGTCTCACCGAGCTGCCCAGCCTCGACCTCTACCGCCAGCCGGACCCCTTCCGCACCCCGGCGCGCGAGGAGTTCCGCGACTGGATCGACGCCCTGGAGGTCGGCACCATGTGGACCGGGGGCTTCCCCGAGCCGCTGACCTTCTCGCTACGCGCCCGCCGTCATCTGCGGTCCCGGCGGGGCGAGTTCGACGTCGTGCACGACAACCAGACGCTCGGCTACGGGCTGCTGGGAGACGTGGGCGCCCCCCTGGTCACCACGATCCACCACCCCATCACCGTCGACCGGCGGCTGGACCTGGACGCCGCCGAGGGGCGCCGCCGCCGCGCGTCCGTGCGCCGCTGGTACGCCTTCACCCGGATGCAGAAGCGCGTCGCGCGCCGGCTGCCGTCCGTTCTCACCGTCTCCGGCACCTCGCGCCAGGAGATCGTCGACCACCTCGGCGTCACCCGGGACCGCATCCACGTCGTGCACATCGGCGCCGACACCGACCTCTTCTCGCCCGACCCGGCCGTGCCGCAGGTGCCGGGCCGGATCGTCACCACCTCCAGCGCGGACGTCCCGCTCAAGGGCCTCGTCCATCTCGTCGAGGCGCTCGCCAAGGTCCGGACCGAGCACCCCGGCGCCCACCTCGTCGTCGTCGGCAAGCGCGCCGAGGACGGGCCCGTCGCCCAGGCCATCGAGCGGTACGGCCTGGAACGCGCCGTCGAGTTCGTCAAGGGCATCTCGGACGCGGAACTCGTCGACCTCGTACGGTCCGCCGAGGTCGCCTGCGTGCCCTCCCTGTACGAGGGGTTCTCGCTGCCCGCCGCCGAGGCCATGGCCACGGGCACGCCGCTGGTGGCCACCACCGGCGGAGCGATCCCGGAGGTCGCCGGCCCCGACGGCGAGACCTGCCTCGCGGTGCCGCCCGGCGACGCCGGGGCACTGGCCGCGGGCCTGAGCCGGCTCCTGGGCGACCCGGAGATGCGCGCGCGGCTCGGCTCCGCCGGGCGCGCGCGGGTCCTGGAACACTTCACCTGGGCGCGCGCCGCGCAGGGCACGGTCGCCCACTACCGCGAGGCCGTGGCCCGGACCGCCGGTGCCGCCTCCCGCCGCGCCGCCCCGGCCACCGTGCCCGCCACGCCCCCGGCCGCCGTCCGCGCCGGCTCCGCCGCGGACCGGGCCCCGGAGTCCGGCGCCTCCGCGGTCCCCGGCCTCCCCGTGACTCCCGGTGCCGCCCCCGCGGGCGTCGCGGGTGACGCGGCTGACGTTGTCGTATCCAATCGCGAAAGCAGGGCCACGTGCTGACCGTCGACTTCTCCCGGTTCCCGCTCGCCCCGGGCGACCGCGTGCTGGACCTCGGCTGCGGTGCCGGCCGGCACGCGTTCGAGTGCTACCGGCGCGGCGCACAGGTCGTCGCGCTGGACCAGAACGGCGAGGAGATCCGCGAGGTCGCCAAGTGGTTCGCGGCGATGAAGGAGGCGGGTGAGGCGCCCGAGGGGGCCACGGCCACCGCCATGGAGGGCGACGCGCTCCTACTCCCCTTCCCCGACGAGTCGTTCGACGTCGTGATCATCTCCGAGGTGATGGAGCACATCCCCGACGACAAGGGCGTCCTCGCCGAGATGGTCCGGGTGCTCAAGCCCGGCGGCCGGATCGCGATCACCGTCCCGCGCTACGGGCCCGAGAAGGTCTGCTGGGCGCTGTCCGACGCGTACCACGAGGTCGAGGGCGGTCACATCCGCATCTACCGGGCGGACGAGCTGCTGGGCAGGATGAAGGAGGCCGGGCTGAAGCCGTACGGCACCCATCACGCCCACGCCCTGCACAGCCCCTACTGGTGGCTGAAGTGCGCGTTCGGCGTCGACAACGACAAGGCGCTGCCCGTGCGGGCGTACCACAAGCTCCTGGTCTGGGACATCATGAAGAAGCCGCTCGCCACCCGGGTCGCGGAGAACGCGCTGAACCCGCTGATCGGCAAGAGCTTCGTGGCGTACGCGACCAAGCCGCACCTGCCCGTCAACGCCACCGCGGTGGACGCTTCGTGACCACACCCCGCACGGAGCACCTCGTCCTGCCCGGGGTGCTCACCGCCGAGGAGGCCACCGCCACGGTGCGCGCGATCCTCGGGGCGCAGCGTCCGGACGGCGCCATACCGTGGTTCCGCGGTCACCACCTCGACCCGTGGGACCACACCGAGGCGGCCATGGCACTGGACGCGGCGGGCGAGCACGAGGCGGCCGAGCGGGCCTACGACTGGCTGGCCCGGCACCAGAACCCGGACGGTTCCTGGTACGCGGCCTACGCGGACGGGGACTTCGAGGACGTCACCGACCGCGGCCGGGAGACCAACTTCTGCGCGTACATCGCGGTGGGTGTCTGGCACCACTACCTGGCCACCGGCGACGACACCTTCCTGGACCGGATGTGGCCCGCGGTCTACGCGGCCGTGGAGTTCGTGCTGCGGCTCCAGCAGCCCGGCGGCCAGATCGGCTGGAAGCGCGAGGACGACGGGACGGCGACCGACGAGGCACTGCTGACCGGGAGTTCGTCCATCCACCACGCGCTGCGCTGCGCGCTCGCCGTCGCCGAGCAGCGCGAGGAGCCGCAGCCCGACTGGGAGTTGGCGCTCGGCCTGCTGCGGCACGCGATCCGCAGGCACCCCGAACGGTTCCTCGACAAGGACCGCTACTCGATGGACTGGTACTACCCGGTGCTCGGCGGCGCGCTGACCGGCGCCGAGGCCGAGTCCCGGATAGCGGAGGGCTGGGAGCGCTTCGTCGTGCCCGGGCTCGGCGTGCGCTGTGTGGTTCCCAACCCGTGGGTGACCGGCGGCGAGTCGGCCGAACTCGCCCTGGCGCTGTGGGCCGTGGGCGAGTCCGACCGTGCTCTGGAGATCCTGCAGTCCATCCAGCACCTGCGCGATCCGGGGACCGGCCTGTACTGGACGGGCTACGTGTTCGACGCGCGGGCGATCTGGCCCGAGGAGCTGACCACCTGGACGGCGGGTTCCCTCCTGCTGGCGGTCGCCGCGCTGGGCGGCGACGAGCCGACCTGCGCCGTCTTCGGCGGCGAACGCCTGCCGCGGGGCCTCGACGCGGAGTGCTGCTGAGGGCTGTCCCGCCCCGGACCCCGACCGCCAGGCCCAGGCCGGTGCGGCGGGTCCCGCCCCGCGTCCCGTCACCGGGTCCGGCCGGAGGGCCACGGCGGCCGTGACCGCCGGCCTGTTCCGTGGTCGCCGCCTCCGGCCGGATCCGCGGGCCGGAAGCGGCCCGGCCCGTCGGGACCCTGGCCCGGGACGGGCCAGGGGCGCCGAGGTGCGGGACCGGCTCAGTGGCGGTGCATGCGATTGGCGATGGCGTGGCCGATGAAGAGGTATACGACGGCGGCGAGACCGTAGCCCGCGACGACGCGCGCCCACGCCTCGTCGAAGGTGAACAGGTCACGGGACCAGCCCGCGAGCCAGCTCGCCAGGTTGTGGACGAACTGGACCAGGTCGTTGGCCCGGTTCGCGTCCAGCAGGTACATGAGGATCCACAGGCCCAGGATGAGGGCCATCACGTCGGCGACGATCGCGATGACCGTGCCCGCCTGGTTGGAGCCGTTGCGATATCGAGGGGACATGCCGTCCGGGTTGCCGCGGATCCAGGGTTGAAACCCGTACGGGTTTCGCCCAAGTGGCGTAACGCGCCGTGGCGGGTGAGTCTGCTGTAAGAGACGTGTTCTCCCCCATCCGAGGAGAACCGTTCCCCCACCCCGGAGGACCCCGTGCCTGTATCGATACGGCGCCTCATCGTGGCGCTCACTCTTTCCTGTGCTCTGGTCGCCGGTGCCACCGCCTGTTCCAGCAGCGGCAGCAGTGCCACCAAGGACACCGCGGCCGTCGCGGCGGCGGTGGCCGCGACTCCGTCCCCGAGTACCACTGCCGAGAAGCAGAGGCTGTCGAAGACCCGCTTCGTGGCCAACGCCAGCCTCGCGGCCGGCGCCACCTACCAGTGGATCGTGAAGCCGTGGAAGGCCGGAAAGTTCAAGAAGGGCGTGAAGGGACGCAAGCTCGCCCTCATCAAGGCGGGCGTCGCGGGCGCCTTCGCCTACAACAGGCTCAAGGCGGCGAGCCGGAACGCCAAGGGCGACCCGACGCTGTCCAAGGCGGTCGCTCCGCTGACCGCGGGCATCGAGGCCCTCAAGAGCCTGCCCGCCAAGCTCCGCAAGGGCAAGTCGACCGATGACACGGCGGGTTCCTTCGACGACATCATCAACCAGGTCAAGGACGCCGGTAAGAGCGCGGGCGCCAAGGTCACGGACAAGGTGCCGTCGACCTCCCAGCTGACCGGCGGATGAGTCCGCTCCCGGCGACGGGAGCGGACGCGGCCTAGTGGTTCAGATCCGCCAGCACGCGGAGCGAGTGAGGGTCCGGTGACAGCGCCAGCAGGTCCGTCACCGGGCCCTTGCGCCACAGGTCGAGCCGTTCGGCGATCCGCTCACGCGGACCGACCAGCGAGATCTCGTCGGCGAAGGCGTCCGGCACGGCCAGCACCGCCTCCTGGCGGCGTCCGGCGAGGAACAGCTCCTGGATGAGCCGGGCCTCCTCCTCGTAGCCCATGCGGGCCATCAGGTCCGCGTGGAAGTTGCGTGCCGAGTGCCCCATCCCGCCGATGTAGAAGCCGAGCATCGCCTTGACGGGCAGCAGGCCTTCGGCGACGTCGTCGCAGACCCGGACCTGGGCCATGGGCGCGACGACGAACGGGTCCGCTCCCGCGCGGGCGTCACCCGGCTCCGCCAGGGCCGCCTCGTAGGCCTGCGGGCGGGTGGGCGACCAGTACAACGGCAGCCAGCCGTCCGCGATCCGGGTCGTCTGCGCGATGTTCTTCGGCCCCTCGGCGCCCAGCAGGACGGGCAGGTCCGCACGGAGGGGATGGGTGATCGGGCGCAGCGCCTTGCCGAGCCCCGTGCCGTCGGCACCGCCGTACGGCAGGGAGTGGAAGCGTCCGTCGAGGCGCACGGGCCCCTCGCGTCTGAGGACCTGGCGTACGACGTCCACGTACTCCCGTGTCGCGGTGAGCGGGGACTTCGGGAAGGGGCGTCCGTACCAGCCCTCCACCACCTGCGGCCCCGACAGACCGAGGCCGAGCATCATCCGCCCGCCCGAGAGGTGGTCCAGGGTGAGCGCGTGCATCGCGGTCGTGGTAGGGGAGCGGGCGGCCATCTGGGCGACCGCCGTGCCGAGGCGGATACGGGTGGTCTGCGCCGCGATCCAGGTCAGCGGGGTGAAGGCGTCCGAACCCCAGGACTCGGCCGTCCACACCGAGTGGTAGCCGAGCCGCTCCGCCTCCAGCGCGAGCGGCAGATGGTCCGCGGAGGGGCCGCGCCCCCAGTAACCGAGTGCGAGGCCGAGCCGCATGTCCCCTCCAGGCGCCATGTTCTGACGCATCGTCAGTTCTGTGCAACCGTCAGGTGACTGTACGGCAACGGCCCCCCGCCCGAAAAGGGCGAGGGGCCGCGGGCGGGCGGGCGGATCAGCCGCGCTGGATGCCCGAGACGTCCTGCAGCACGCCGCGGCGGCCGTCCTGCGTCTGCGCCACCAGGTGCTGGCCGCGCTGCTCCACGGCCAGGTACCAGGTGCCCGGCGCGAGCTCGGCGATCGGCGCCGGCGAACCGTCCTCCGAGAAGAGCGGACGCGGCACCGGGACGGCGAACCAGAACGGCGAGAAGTCCCCGGCGGGCAGCTGCGGCTGCGGGACCGGTGCCTGCAGCGGCTGACCGGGCTGACCGGGCTGTCCGCCGAACGACGGCTGCGGCTGGCCGGCGTAGGGCTGGCCGGGCTGCTGGGCGCCCGGGTACCCGTAACCGCCCTGCGGCTGACCGCCGTAGGGCTGCGGGGCGGCGGGCTTCGGGGCGGGCACGAGGCCGACCTGGAGCGCGGGAACGAGCGGGGTGGCGATCGCGGCGGCGGCCATGACCAGCGTCGCGACGAGGGAGAGGATCAGGCCGACGCCCGCGCTCACGCCGCTGTCCCCGCCGCTGCCGATGTTGTTGACACCGCCCGCCGGGTCGAAGACGTTCCCGAGCGCGCTCCACGCGGCGAAGACGGTGAGGGCCACTCCGAACGGGGCGAGGTCCAGTCCGGCGACCTTCGGCATCCGCGGCAGGACGCGGGAGGCGACGACCAGGCCGGCACCCGCGAGGCCGGCCAGGATCACGCTCAGCAGGAAGGGGCCGCTCGCCCAGCCACTGGGACTGTCGTATCTGATCGTCTGCGCGCCGATGCTGACGCTGTCGAGCGAAAAGAGGGCGAGGAACGACGCGATGAACAGCAACACCGCTGCTCCGATCACCACGCCGTCGCCTCGAGTGAGGGAGCGGATATTCACTTCAGGTCCTTCGTCAGTCGTCTCGTCGTCGGTGGAGGCGTCGCTGACACCATGGCGCCGTCAGGCCCTGGTGTGAAGCGCGGGGGTGGCCCCACATCGTACGGGCGACACTATCGTCCGTACGATCGGGACGTCCGGAGGGTGTGACGTGCCGGTCACTACCCGCGCAGGAAGCTCACGATTCCCTCAGAGATCCCACGCGCCGCCTTCTGCCGCCACGCGCCGCTGGTCAGCAGCGCCGCGTCCTTGCTATCGCGCATGTTGCCGCACTCGATGAACACCTTCGGAACCGTTGACAGATTGAGACCGCCGAGGTCACCGCGGACGTCCAGTCCGGTACCGCCGCCGATGTAGTTGGAGGGCGCGCTTCCGGTGGCGCGGACGAAGTTGCCCGCGATGCGCTCCGCCAGATCGCGCGACGGGCCGACGATGGGCCGGGTGTCGGCGTCGCCCGAGTGGACGGACGCGGGGAGGATGACGTGGAAGCCGCGGTTGCCCGCAGCGGAGCCGTCCGCGTGGACGGAGACGACCGCGTCGGCGTGCGCGTCGTTGCCGATCCGGGCCCGCTCGTCGACGCACGGGCCCCAGGGGCGGTCGCCGTCCTGGGTGAACTTCACCGTGGCACCCTCCTGTTGGAGGAGCGTGCGCATCCGGCGGGCGACGTCGAGGGTGAACCGGGCTTCGGCGTAACCCGCGTTGGTCGACGTGCCGGTGGTGTCGCACTCCTTGGAGTTCGTGCCGATGTCCACCTTGCGGTTGATCTCCGCCGTGTGCTCGGAGTTGCCCGGGTTGTGTCCGGGATCGATGACCACGACCTTGCCGGCGAGCGGGCCGGAACCGGCGGCCCCGCCCGCGGTGGAGGGCCCGGAACGGGTGGCGGACCCGGACGGGGACGGGCTCCGGCGCTGCCCGCCGTCCGTCCCGGACACCGACGGTGTCCCGGAGCCGGTGGCCCCCGCGGACGGGGACACCGGGGAGGCGGACGAGGTCCCGGCGGCCCCGGAGGGACCGCCGGGGTCACCCACCGCCTGCCACACCAGCCATCCCACCAGCGCGCCCGGCACCAGCGCGGCGAGCGCCACGGTCATCGGCCCGCGCCGGGGGCGGCGCGGCTGGGGAGGATCGAAGTCAGGGCCTACGTACGACACGTCTGCGACTCTAACCGGGCCCTCAGATCCCTGCTCCGGTTCGGCGCAGGACGCGCAGCGAGTCGGTGACCGAGATCTCCTCGAACGCCCCCGACCCCAGCGCCCGGAGATAGACCCGGTAGGGGGCCTGGCCGGTGAACTCGTCGGCCGGCTCGGGGAACACGTCGTGGATCAACAGCAGCCCGCCGTCCGCCACATGGGGGGCCCAGCCCTCGTAGTCGGCGGACGCGTGCTCGTCCGTGTGACCGCCGTCGATGAAGACGAGCCCGAGCGGCGTCCCCCAGAACGCGGCGATCTGCGGGGAGCGGCCGACGACCGCGACCACGTGCTCCTCCAGGCCCGCCCGGTGCAGGGTACGGCGGAAGGTGGGCAGGGTGTCCATCCGGCCGATCTCGGGGTCGACCGTGGACGGGTCGTGGTACTCCCACCCGGGCTGCTGCTCCTCGCTGCCCCGGTGGTGGTCGACGGTGATCGCCGTCACCCCGGCCGCGCGCGCCGCGTCGGCCAGCAGGATGGTGGAGCGCCCGCAGTAGGTCCCGACCTCCAGGAGAGGCAGCCCGAGCCGAGCCGCCTCGGCGGCGGCGCCGTACAGCGCGAGCCCCTCCTCGACGGGCATGAACCCCTTGGCGGCCTCGAAGGCGGCGAGAATCTCCGGCTCGGGTACCGCGGGCATGGGTCCTCCAGTCGCTGCCGGCCCCTCTTGTCCTCAGAGGCCCGTGAGCGCCCCATGCTGCACCACGACGGTGGCGGGGGGTGACGGGGGGTCGGGGGCGACGGCGGGAGTGACCTGGGAGCGGCTCCCGACGCGGGCCCCCACCCGCGGCCTGTCCGTCGTGCGAGCCGTTCGGGCCCGCGCCCTGGCCCGGGCCCACATCCTCGCCCTGTCCGTCGGCTGAGCCGACCGGGTCGCGCTCCTTGGCCCGGGGCCCGCACCTTCGGCCTGTCCGTCGGGTGAGCCGACCGGGTCGCGCCTGGGCCGCGGGCCCGCATCATCAGCCCGTCCGGCGCTTGAGGACGAGGCCGTCCAGGCCGAAGCGGGGGTCCGGGAGCGGCAGCCCCCAGGGACAGCAACCCCCGGGGACGCCGGCCGAACGAAGACGGAACTCAAGGGGCGCCGCCCCCCACACACCGCACCCTCACGAACGGCGCACCCCCAGGTACCCCACTCCCAGGAACGCCCCCCTCGGAACCGCCCGGCAGGGCCTACGCGGGGACGGTCTCCGCCGGCAGCGCCAGGTCCAGGTCGACCGGACGGTCGTCGCCGGAGTGGGTCGCCGACGAGGCGAGCGGACCGTGGCCCGCGGCCCTCGCCGCGAGGACGTACGCGCCCTCGGCGGGCACGGCCAGCGCGTAGCTGCCGTCCTCCCCGGAGAGCGTGGCGCCCGCCTGGCGGCCGCGCCGGTCGATCAGGGTGACCTTGGCACGGGCGACGGGCGCGCCGTCGGTGTCCAGGACCCGGCCGCGGAAGCCGCCGAGGATCTCCTGGGCCCGCTCCAGCGCGGCGTCCTCCGCGCTGCTGGCACGCAGCTGCGGCTTGGTGGCCTGCCGCTGACGGGGCAGGAAGAGGGCCATGACCAGACCGATCGCCACCGCACACGTCGCGATCAGGAAGGAGAGCCGGAAGCCGTGCATGGTCGGGAGCGCGACGCCACCCCCGGCATCGGCGGCCGTGTTCGCCAGCACCATGCCGATGACGGCGCTGGACACCGACGTGCCGATCGAGCGCATCAAGGTGTTGAGGCCGTTGGCCGCACCCGTCTCCGAGGCCGGGACGGAACCGACGATCAGCGCGGGCAGCGAGGAGTAGGCGAGGCCGATACCCGCGCCGAGGATGACCGCGATCACGATGGTCTGCCAGGCGGCACTCATCAGGCCGAGCCCGGCGCCGTACCCGATCCCGATGATCAGCATGCCGATGATCAGCGTGACCTTGGGGCCGTACTTGGCGGAGATCCGGGCGTAGACCGGCGCCGTGAACATCATCGTCAGGCCGAGCGGCGCCACGCACAGACCCGCGACCACCATCGACTGGCCGAGGCCGTAGCCGGTGGCCGTCGGCAGCTGGAGGAGCTGCGGCAGGACGAGGGAGACGACGTAGAAGGAGACACCGACCATGATCGAGGCGAGGTTGGTGAAGAGCACCGAGCGCCGGGCCGTGGTGCGCAGGTCGACCAGCGGCGCCTGCACGCGCAGCTCCATCACGCCCCACAGCACGAGCACGACGGCCGACGCGCCGAACAGGCCGAGCGTGGTGCCCGAGGTCCAGCCCCAGTCGCTGCCCTTGGTGATCGGCAGAAGGAAGAGGACGAGCCCCGCGGACAGACCTATCGCGCCCAGTACGTCGAAGGTGCCCTTGGCGCGCATCGGGGACTCCGGCACGGCGACGAGGGTCAGCACGATCGAGACGACGCCGAGTCCGGCCGAGAGGAAGAACAGGGAGTGCCAGTCGGCGTGCTGCGCGACCAGGGCCGCGAGCGGCAGGGCGAGACCGCCGCCGACGCCGATCGAGGAGCTCATCAGGGCCATCGCCGAGCCGAGCTTCTCGCGGGGCAGCATGTCGCGCATCAGTCCGATGCCGAGCGGGATCGCGCCCATGGCGAAGCCCTGCAGCGCGCGGCCGGCGATCATCACGAGCAGGTCGCTGGTGAACCCGGCGATCAGCGAGCCGACGACCATGACGGACAGGCTCATGAGCAGCATGCGCCGCTTGCCGTAGAGGTCGCCGAGCCGGCCCATGATCGGGGTGGCGACGGCTCCCGCGAGCAGCGTCGAGGTCAGGACCCAGGTGGCGTTGCTGGGGGCGGTGCCCAGCAGCTTCGGCAGGTCCTTGATGACCGGGACGAGCAGGGTCTGCATCACCGCGACAACGATGCCCGCGAAGGCCAGCACCGGCACGACCGCGGCGCTGGTCCTCCGGGCGGGCTGTGGGGTCGTCGTGTGCGTCATTGCGTGAGGCCTCCAGGCCGGGAGAGGAGAGGGGGAGCGAACGATCCGTGCGGGAATCCGTGCGGGAGTCGGTGCGGATACGTGCAAGGTGAACCCGGTGCGCCGGGGCAACTATTCCGATGCTTCGGCGTACTAACGAAAACTTGACCTTCTCGTGAGGATCTGAACGGCCGTCAGACCTGGCGTCTCAGTAGAACGTGTTCTAGTCTGGCGCGCACCGTGAGGCCGGGAAGTGCCGTGAAGGCGTACGTCGTCGGGGTCGGGATGACCCGTTTCGAGAAGCCCGAGACCGGGGACCGGCCGTACTGGGACCTGGCGAAGGAGGCGGGCACGCGCGCCCTTGCGGACGCGGGGATCGCGTACTCCGACGTCCGGCGGTGCCCGTCGGCCACTGCCTCCAGCCCTCCACCGCGGGGCAGCGGGCCGTGTACGAACTCGGTCTGACCGGCGTCCCCGTATACAACGTCGACAACAACTGCGCCACCGGGGCGAGCGCGCTGATGCCGGCGCGGCAGTTCGTCGAGGGCGGGATCTCGGACTGCGTCCTCGCGCTGGGGTTCGAGAAGATGAAGCGCGGCGCGCTGGGCGGCGGGGACCTCGCGGCCTCCCCGGTGGCCCGGCACTACGGGATCATGGCCGCCCGGCACGGCTTCGAGCGTCCCCGCCCACCGCGCAGATCTTCGGTGCGGCGGCCCGCGAGCACATGGAGAGGTACGGGACCACCGAGGCGCAGCTCGCCGCCGTCGGCGCCAAGAACCACCGGCACTCGGCCCACAATCCGTACGCCCGGTTCCGGGACGTGTACGGGGTCGACGAGATCCTCGCCTCCCGGGTCGTGCACAGGCCGCTGACGAAGCTCCAGTGCTCACCCACCTCGGACGGAGCCGCGGCGGCCGTCGTCGTGTCCGAGCGGTTCGCCGAGGAACGTGGGCCGGCCGGCCGGGCGGTGGAGATCGTCGCGCAGGCGATGACCACGGACACGAAGGAGTCCTTCGCCTCCGGTTCGTGCATCGACGTCGTGGGACAGCCCGTGTCCAGGGAGGCCGCGCGGCAGGTCTACGAGCGTGCGGGGCTCGGCATCCACGACGTGGACGTCGTCGAACTGCACGACTGCTTCTCGATCAACGAACTGCTGACGTACGAGGCGCTCGGCATGTGCGGCGCGGGGGAGTCCGGCAAGCTCGTCGAATCGGGGGCCACCACCTACGGGGGACGGTGGGTGGTGAACCCGTCCGGCGGTCTGATCTCGAAGGGGCACCCGCTGGGGGCGACCGGGATCGCCCAGGTGGTCGAGCTGGTCCAGCAGTTGCGCGGCGAGGCCGGTGAGCGTCAGGTGGCGGGCGCGCGGGTCGGCCTCGCGCACAACATCGGGCTCGGCGGGGCGGCCGTGGTCACGCTGCTGCGGGGCGCCGCCCGCACCTGAACCGGACCCTCGGCGTTCCCGGTGACCGGGCCGTCGTGACCGCCCCGTCCGGGAAGGACGGCCGCCGCCCGGACCGGGCGGGCCCCCTGCCGAGGGCTGCGCGCCGTTCCCTCGTACGGTGTGACACCGGGGGCCGGTGACCCGGGACGGATCCCGTCGATTCCGCCGATCCCGTCGATTCCGCCGGGACTGCCGCGGAGGATCTTCGGCCGGTGAGGCAACGCGATCCGGCCCTCATGGACTCCTTTGAACATCGAGGAGGTGCCCATGGGGGATCGGAAACACACGCGTGACGAGGAGTTCCGGGGTTTTGTCGTGGGCCGCTGGCCGCGGCTGCTGCGTACGGCGTTCCTCCTCACGGGGGAGCAGTACGCGGCCGAGGACCTGGTCCAGTCGACGCTGGAACGGGTCTACGTGGCCTGGCGCAGGGTCGGCACGGCCGACGACCCCGACGCGTACGTACGGCGCGTGATGATCAACGCGCATGCCCGCAGACACCGACGGCGGCTCAAGGAGTTCCTGGCGCCGAAGGACGATTCGGGCCTCCGGCACGAGGTTCCCGAGGGCGCCGACCGGATGGCCCAGGCCGACGACCGCGGTGCCCTGCTGGCGGCCCTCGCCCAACTGCCGCCCCGCCAGCGCGAGGCGGTGGTCCTGCGGTACTGGGAGGACCTGAGCGAGGCGACGGTGGCGGAGGCGATGGGCTGCTCGGTGGGCGCGGTGAAGAGCAACGCGGCGAAGGGGATCGCGAAGCTCCGCGCCGTACCTGGACTGGCCGACATGGTGGCGTACGGAGGGCGGAAGTGATGAACGCGGACCGGGAGACGGATCACGGCATGACGCACGGGGACATCGCCGTGCTGCTGGCCACGGCGGCGGACGAGGTGACGATCGGCCCGGCCCCGTGCCAGGCGGTCGTCCGCGGCGGCCGGCGCCGCAGGGCCCGCCGCTGGATGATGGCCGCGACCGCGGCGCTGGTGGTCGCCGGCTCGACGGGGACGCTGGCGCTGGCCGGGACGGCGGACGACGGCGCGAAGCGGGTCGCGCCGGCCGCGACGCGCCCGCCGGTGCGCGACGCACGGCATCTGTACGCGCCGCGGAGCAGCGACCTGGCCAGGGGAACCGACCACGGCAGGAAGTGGAAGGTGGTCGTCTCCGTGTGGGGAGCGCCCCGCGACCGGACGGAGGCGCAGCGCCAGCTGGACGCCATGGCCGGGGCCGGGTTCGGGAATCCGGGGGTGGAGCCGCCGACCGCCGCCGGACTCGTCGGCAGGAGCGCGTACTTCGTGCGGCTGACCGTGGACGGCAGGACGTCGACCGAGGTGCGGGGGGTGTTCGACAGGCGCGGCACCCTGTCGGGCCGGGAGGTGTGGTCCGCCGCGCTGCCGCTGGAGATCAGGAGGACGACGCCGAGGGGGTCCGGCGAACGGCTCGTGATCGGCCGGGTCTCCACGACCGCCCAGGAGGTCACCTGCACCTGGGACGACACCACGACGACCACGGCGTACCGGCCCGCCCCGGGTACGGGCATCGCCGGGGACTTCGAGGACCTGATCCGTCCGGCGGAAGGTTCGCCGTCCGACTGGTTCGTCTGCCTGGGACCGGAGGGCAGGACCTTCAGAGCGGCGGCGGTGACGAGGTAGCGGCGGCAGCCGCGTGGCGACGCGGGCGGGCGCCGGTCAGAGCCATCCCTGCTGACGGGCCTCCCGCATCGCCTCCATACGGTTGCGGGTGCCGGTCTTGCCGATGGCGGAGGACAGGTAGTTGCGGACCGTGGACTCGGAGAGGTGGAGCCGGCCCGCGATGTCGGCGACGGTGGCGCCGTCCACCGAGGCCTTCAGCACGTCGCACTCGCGGGCGGTGAGCGGACTGGGCCCGGCGCTCAGCGCGGCCGCGGCCAGCGCCGGGTCGATGACCCGCTCGCCGGTCAGCACCCGGCGGATCGCCGCGGCCAGTTCCTCCACGGGTCCGTCCTTGACCAGGAACCCCGCGGCGCCCGCTTCCATCGCGCGCCGCAGATATCCGGGCCGGCCGAACGTGGTGAGGATCAACACCCGGCAGTCCGGGGCCTGTCGGCGCAGTTCGGCGGCCGCGTCCAGACCGCTCATGCCGGGCAGTTCGATGTCCAGCAGGGCCACGTCCGGGCGGTGCAGCAGCACCGCGTCCACGATCGCGTCGCCCGTCCCGACCTGCGCGACCACCTCCAGATCGTCTTCCATGCCGAGCAGCAGGGCGAGCGCGCCGCGCATCATTCCCTGGTCCTCGGCGAGCAGGACCCGCACACACTTCACCGGCCGCTGATCCCGGGGCATCTCGTCCACGGGCCCAGCGTAGGCCCGCGAAGGCGCCGTGTCCCGGACGGGCGAGGTGAGAGAGGGGTCACGGCACCCTGGGCGCCTTGGACAGCGGCCCGCCCGCCGGGTCCACGGCGGGCGGGACCTCCGTCGGACGTTCCCCCTTCACGTCGGCGGCCGCCGCGGAGAGGCCGTCCCCCGTGGGGAGTTCGCCCTCCACCGGGAGTTCGCCTTCCACGGGGAGTTCGGCGGTGACGGTGAAACCGCCGCGCGGGGACGGGCCGGCCCGCAGCGAGCCGCCGGCCGCCGCCAGGCGTTCGGTCAGCCCCTTCAGACCGGTCCCGCCGACACCCGGCACCGACGGCGGGGAGACCAGACCGTCCCCGTCGTCCGCGACCTCCAGACGGACCCGGTCCCGTGTGCCGGCGACGACGATCTCGCAGCGGGTCGCACCGCTGTGCCGGACGACGTTGGTGACCGCCTCGCGCAGCACCCACCCCAGCAGCGCCTCGGACCGCGGCACGAGGGGCGGCCCCGACTGCCGTACGACCGGGTCGACGCCCACCGCGGACAGCGCGGAGCGGGCCCGGTCCAGCTCGGTGGCGAGGCTGCCCTCGCGGTAGCCCGTGACCGCCTCGCGGATCTCCGTGAGGGCTTGGCGCCCGACCGACTCGATGTCCGTGATCTGCACCAGGGCCGACTCCAGGTCGCGGGGCGCCAGCCGGCGGGCCGCCTCCGACTTCACCACGATCACGGAGAGCGTGTGACCGAGCAGGTCGTGCAGGTCCCGCGAGAAGCGCAGCCGTTCCTTCTCGACGGCGCGCCGGGCGAGCTCCTCACGGGCCGCCCGCAGCTCCCGTACCGCCTCGGAGAGGGACAGGATCGCCGCCGTGACCATCGTGGACAGGAAGGTGCCGTACGCGATGTTGATCGCGTCCCAGCCCTCCTGGAAGCCGGAGACACCGCCCGCCACCGCGGCGAGGCCGATGCCCGTCCGGCCGAGCCAGCGGCCGCGCAGGGTCGCTCCCGTCGCCAGACCCAACAGCGGGAAGAACAGCAGCCAGTTGCCGCCGTAGCCGATGGCGAGGCCGCAGGTCAGCACCGCCAACGCGGCGAGCGCCAGCCGTGTGGAGCGGGCCTCGCGCGTCACCTTCACGAAGGCGCGGAACGCGACGTAGATGTACAGGGAGTTGAAGGTGAGCAGGCCGATCGCGCCGATCCAGGGGTTCGCGGTCGTGCCCTGGAACAGGTTGGAGAAGGCGCCCATGCCCAGCAGCAGCCAGGGCAGCAGGGTGAACCCGGTCGGCGGCGGACCGGGATTCTCCGGCAGCGGCTGCCCGCTCCTGTCCGCGGCACGCCGCGCCGCCTTGAAACCCGCCATCTCCGCCCTCCACCGCCGCCGTGACTCCCGCCACGTCCTCGTCCGGCGGACGAGCCCTCGTATCCACGAGCTGTCCGTCCACGCCATGTCCGCGCTCCCCGTTCCCTGATCCTGTCGGCCCGTCCCGCCGTCCCGCCGCCCCGGCGTCCCGGTGCCACGTCTTCCCGTTCCCGTTGCCGTTCGCGTCCCCGCCGGTACCGGCGTCCGGGCGGCGGCCCGGTGCCGGAGGGGGCGGGCCGCCGCGGTCCGGACGGCCCGCCCCGCGGACGGAGAGATGGCTCAGACGGACCGGCCCGCCCTGCGGTACGAGACCACAGCGTACGAACCGAAGGCCAGCAGCCAGGCCATGAGCACCGCGACCGCGCCCGGCGCCGGGGCGTGCCCGTCGGTGACGGACAGGCCGAGCTCGGCGAAGCGGTTGGCCGGGGTGTACACGGACAGCGACTGCAGCCAGCCGGGGAACAGCGTGATCGGGAACCACAGCCCGCCCACCACCGAGAGCCCCAGGTTGCAGGCCATGTTCGCGACGCCGGTGGTCTGCGCGGTCAGCCGGTAGCCGTTGCCGAGGCCGAGCAGGGTGAACGGGACGGAGCCGAGCCAGAGCAGCAGGGCGACCTCCGCCCACTGCCAGGCCGCCATCCGTACGCCGTTGACCAGACCGCCCGCCGTCAGCACCGCGGCGATCGCCGGCAGCACGGTCACCGAGCCGGTCAGCGCCCGCCCCAGCACCACCTCGCGCGGTGTCATCGGCGTCACCCGCAGCTGCCGCAGCCAGCCCGTCGACCGGTCCTCGGCGACCCCGCCCCCGGTGTTCAGCGCCGAGCCCACCGCGCCGTACGCGGCCATCCCGATCATCGAACCGGTCTTCCAGCCGCCGTCGTCGTCCCCGCCGAGGTTGGTGAAGAGCAGGTACATCATCACCGGCATCGCGACGCCACCGATCACGAACCCGGTGTCGCGCAGGGTCCGGCGGACCTCCAGTCGCAGGTAGTCCAGCATCACACCGCCTCCGAAGCAGTCGAGGTGAGAGCGAGGAAGGCGTCGTCCAGGGACGCCGGGGTGACCTCCAGGCCGCGGATCGAGCCGCGCCGGGCGAGCGCGACCACCGTCGCGTCCGAGTCGTCGGTCCGCAGCCGCGCCCGGTCCCCGCGCACCTCCACGGACACCACGCCGGGCAGCAGGGTCAGCCCCTGCGTACCCTCGCCGGCCAGGTCGAAGGAGACGAGGTTGCCGCCCACCGAACGCTTGAGCTGCTCACCGGTGCCGTCCGCGACGATCCGCCCCCGGTCGATGACGAGGATCCGGTCCGCGTGCGCGTCGGCCTCGTCCAGGTAGTGCGTGGAGAACAGGACGGTGTGGCCGCGCCGCGCGTACGCCCGCATCGACGCCCAGAACGCCTGCCGCGCCTCCACGTCCAGCGCGGCGGTCGGCTCGTCCAGCACGATCAGCGCGGGATTTCCGGCGAGCGCCACCGCGAACCGCACCCGTTGCGTCTGGCCGCCGGAGAGCCGGTCGGCGCGCCGCCCCGCCAGCTCCGCGATCCCCGCCAGCCGCAGCGCCTCGTCCACCGGCAGCGGCGCCGGATAGCGGCCCGCCACGAAGGAGACCAGCTCGCGGACGGTGACGCGGGACACCGGCCGCGCCTCCTGGAGCATGGCACCGACCAGTCCGGCCCGCACCGCCTGCTCCGGGGACCCGCCGAAGAGGGAGACCGACCCCTCGTCGGGCTCGTTCAGGCCGAGCAGGAGGGAGATCGTCGTCGACTTGCCCGCCCCGTTGCGCCCGAGCAGCGCCACCGTCTCGCCGCGCCTCATCTCCAGATCCACGCCGTCCACGGCGCGCACCGCGCCGAACGCCTTGACGGCCCCCGCGAAGGACACCGCCGTGTCCGTCCCCGTCATGCGCCTCGCCCCCTTCGTGCCCGCCGCCCCCGTCGTCGGCGTCTTCCCCTTCATCCGGTTCATCCGGTTCGTCCGGGTCGTGCCGGCGGTGCCGGTCACCCCGTCCGTGCCGGTCGTCCGTGTCGTCCCCGTCGTCGATGTCATGAGAACGACGCTACGAGCCGGGGTGGTGGGCCCGGCAGAGGCACTTGTGGGCAGTCGGCCGGGACAAATGTCACGGCCGGTGCCGGCCGCGGGATCTGACAGGGCGTCAGTGGCCTTCACAACTCTGGGGTGCTGGGCTATACAGGGGGTCGCCGTACTGGAACGCGTTCTAGAACAGGCGGGTTCCGAGGCCCTGTGTCGACCTCGGTGCGGCCGACGGTGCGGACGGCCGCATCGAGGTCTTTCGCGCTAGTGATCAGGAGCCCTATGCCCATCGACGCCGCACAGGCCCTCGCCGCCGAACCCCGCACCGGTGAGATCACCTGGGACCGCAAGGACGTTCAGCTCTACCACCTCGGCATCGGGGCGGGCGCGAACCCGGACAAGTCCCAACCCGCCACGGACGCCGACGAGTTGCGATACACCCTCGAATCCGCCCTGCACGTCCTGCCGAGCTTCGCCACCGTCGCGGGCGCCGGCTCCCCCGGTGTGATCAGCGGTCTGTCCATGCCCGGCGTCGACGTCGACCTCAGCCGCGTCCTGCACGGCGGACAGCGCGTGGTGGTGCACCGCCCCCTGCCGGCCGAGGGCCGCGCGACGGCCACCGGGCGGATCGCCGCCGTGTACGACAAGGGCAAGGCCGCGATCCTGGTCATGCGCACCGAGGTCGTGGACGCCGGGGGACCGCTGTGGACGAACGACGCCCAGATCTTCGTACGGGGAGAGGGCGGGTGGGGCGGCGAGCGCGGCCCCTCCACCCGCCTCGACGCACCGGACGGGCCGCCGGACCGGACCGTCGAGCGCCCGGTCCGCCCGGACCAGGCGCTGCTCTACCGGCTCTCCGGAGACTGGAACCCGCTGCACGCGGACCCCGAGTTCGCCAAGCTGGCCGGCTTCGACCGGCCGATCCTGCACGGACTGTGCACCTACGGCATGACGCTCAAGGCGGTCGTCGACACGCTGCTCGGCGGCGACGTGTCCCGTGTCCGCTCGTACACCACCCGCTTCGCCGGTGTCGTGTTCCCCGGCGAGACCCTGCGCATCCGCATGTGGCGCGGGCCGGCCCCGGACGGCGGGATCCGGGTGACGGTGACCGCGGCCGACCGGGACGACGCTCCGGTACTGGCCGACACCGTCGTCGAGCACGCGTGAGTTCAGCCCACCGTCGAGAGGAGCCGCACCATGCGCGCAGCCGTACAGCACGAGACCGGGCAGGACAAACTCGACGTCCTCGACGACGTCGAGGCGGTGGGCTTCGGGCCCGGGCGGGTCAGGATCCGGGTGCGGGCCACCGGGCTGTGCCACTCGGACCTGTCCGCGATGAGCGGCGTACTGCCGCAGCCCGCGCCGTTCGTGCCCGGACACGAGGGAGCCGGAGAGATCACCGAGGTCGGCGAGGGCGTCACCCACCTCAAGCCGGGGGACCGGGTCGTCGTCTGCTGGCTGCCCGCCTGCGGCGCCTGTCCCGCCTGCCGACGCGGCCAGACCGAGCTGTGCCTGGCCGGCTTCATGAACGCGGGCACCCCCAACTTCAAGCGCTCCGGCCAGGACGTCTTCGGTTTCGCCGGGACCGGGACCTTCGCGGAGGAGGTCGTCGTGGACGCGGGCTGCGCCGTGCCCATCCCCGACGACGTGCCCTTCGACATCGCGGCCCTCATCGGCTGCGGTGTCACCACCGGGCTCGGCGCCGCCCTCAACACCGCGGACGTGGCGGCCGGTTCGTCCGTCGCGGTGATCGGCTGCGGAGGCGTCGGGATCTCCGCGATCCAGGGCGCGCGGCTCAAGGGCGCAGCCGAGATCGTCGCCGTCGACCCGGTCGCCTCCCGTCGCGACGCGGCACTGAGGTTCGGCGCGACGAGGGCGGTCGCGCCGGACCAACTCGCCGACGCCAGGCAGTCGGTGACCGCGGGCGAGGGCTTCGACTACGTCTTCGAGGTCGTCGGCAGGTCGGCCACCGCCCGCACCGCCTACGAGAACACCCGGCGCGGCGGCACCCTCGTCGTCGTCGGCGCGGGCGCCATGGACGACTTCCTCCAGCTCAACATGTTCGAGCTGTTCTTCGACGAGAAGCGCATCCTGCCCTCCATGTACGGCGGCGGAGACGTCCTGCGCTCCTACGAGCGGACCGTCGCCCTCTGGCGTGCGGGCCGCATAGACCTGGAGGGCCTGATCACCCACCGGGTGCCGCTGTCCGGGATCAACGAGGCGCTGGACCAGATGCGGACGGGCACCGCCCTGCGCACCTGCATCGAGATCTGACGTCGCGTCCGCTCACGGACCCGACGGGCCCCGATCACCCGGACCCGACCCTGGATCCCTCCTGGATCCCCCTGGATCCGGCCCTGGATCCGGCCATGACCCCGACCCCGACCACCGCTGAGGACCCTGATGTCACTGCCACTCGAAGGGCTGACCGCGATCGTCACCGGCGCGGGGCGCGGCCTCGGCCGGGCCGAGGCGCTGGAGCTCGCGGGCCTGGGCGCGTCCGTCGTCGTCAACGACTACGGACGCCCCGGGCGGGACGGTTCGGGCGCCGTCTCGGCGGCGCCGGCCGAGGAGGTCGCCGCCGAGATCCGGGCCGCGGGCGGCCGGGCCGTCGCCCACATCGGCGACGTCGCCGACCACGAACAGGCCCGTGGGCTGGTCGAGTCGGCGTTCGCCGAGTTCGGCGGGCTCGACATCCTGGTCAACAACGCGGGCATCCTGCGCGACCGGATGGTCTTCTCGATGTCCGAGGAGGAGTGGGACTCGGTGATCCGGGTCCATCTCAAGGGCCACTTCAACATGACGCACTTCGCCTCCGCGCACTGGCGGACCCGGTCCAAGGCGGCCGGCGCCCCCGTGTACGGACGGATCGTCAACACCTCGTCGGAGGCGTTCCTCGCGGGCTCCGCCGGGCAGCCCAACTACGCGGCGGCCAAAGCCGGGATCGTCGGCCTGACCACGTCGACCGCGCTGGCGCTCGCCCGGTACGGGGTGACGGCGAACGTCATCTGCCCGCGGGCCCGGACCCGGATGACCGAGGACGTGTTCGCGGGCCTCCCGGCCTCGCGGTCCGGTGCGGAGCCGGGGAAGGGGCTGGACCCGCTCGCCCCCGAGCATGTCGCCCCGCTCGTCGGCTACTTGGTCTCACCGGCCGCCGCGCACGTCAACGGGCAGCTGTTCGTGGCGCACGGCGGCATGGTCGCGGTCGTCGAACGGCCGCGGGTGGCCGTCAAGTTCGACACCGAGCAGGACGCCTTCACCTACGAGGAACTCGACGCCCTGCTCAGCCCGCACTACGCCGCGCGCCCGCGCGGCGAGACGTTCGCGGCGGCCGAGGTCCTGGGCCTGACCCACGGATAGCGACCGGCCCACCGGACCGGGACCGGCCCGCGGGCCGTGGTCCCGGGCACGCGGACGGGCTCCCGGCTACGGCACGACGATGCCCCGCTCACCCGAGGCGAGCGGGGCATCGTCCTGGTCCGACGTGCCGTCAGGCGGTCGTGCCGTCAGGCAGTCGTGCCGTCAGGCCGACGTGTCCGGCTGACCGGACGGCTTGCGGTGCCGGCCGTGCGGCATCGCGGTGTCGTCCTGGCCGGAGACCGGCCCCCGGTGCCTGCCGTGCCCCGTGGCCGACGCCTCGTCGTCCCGGGCGTCGGTGACCCGCGGTTCCATGGTGTCGATGTCGCTCATCTGGTGTTCACCCCGTCAACAAGATCCTTCTTTGCAGCCGGGGGATTCTAACCGGTGGTCATGTCCGGGCCGTCGGCGGGTGACCGGGACGCGCCCCGGCCAGTTCCACCCGCTCCCACCCGCCGGGTGCCCGGACACCCGCCCCCCGCCCGGCCCGGGTGACCGGAAAGGCCGGTGCCACCGGAACGATCGGCACGGCGGGCACGACCGGCACCGCCGTGCCGGGAGGAGCGGCCGGAGTGGAGGGAACGGGTCCGTCCCGGCCGTCCTGCCGGGCGGGCGGCGCGGTCCGCCCGGTGAGGGGTGCCTGCTGCAGCGGGACCGGACGCGCGGTCACCCGCTCCGGCGGGCGCGCGGACTCCGCGTCCACCGGAGCGGCGGGCGCCTCCAGCGGCGCCACCCCGCACGGCACCGACCTCGTCGCGTACGGCAGCCGGAGCACGCCCTCCTCGGTCAGCATCCCCGCCCCCGCCAACCACCCCTCGGGCGCCGGGAGATGGTGGACCTGACGCTCGACGGGCCGCCAGATCCCCACCCATGTACCGGCCGGCCCGTCGATCCGCAGGGCCACCGCGCAGCGCTCCGGTGTCAGCACCTGCCCCGGCTGGATCGCGAACGGTGTCACCGCGCAGTCCGAGGCGCGCAGGCACTCCGGGAAGCGGACCGGCAGCGTGCTCCCCAGCACCCCCCAGCCCAGCCGCGGCCGCCCCGGCGAGGGGGCGTCCGAGCGGATGAGCAGCAGCCCGCTGTCGGCGTCCGCGAGCAGCAGCCGGTCGTCGCTGTCCTCGGCGATCTGCAGCAGCGGTGACACCTCGCCGCCGCGCTCCAGATCGACGACCACCGTCTTGGTCCGGCCGTCCTGGAAACGGTCCAGCGCCAGCATGCGGCCCGTCCCGTCAAGCCACACCCCGCCCGAACAGCGGCCCGGGATCTCGGCCAGGTGTTCGGGACCGAAGGCGCCGCCCGCCACCAGCCACACCGCCGTGGACCCCCGTCCCACGGCGAGCGCGTACGCGTACTCCCCGCCCGGCGCGGGCGGCAGCAGCCGCAGCCGGGAGCCCTCCTCCGGGCACTCGACCGCGCCGAGCGGCAGCTCACCGGTACCGGGCCCGGTCGGATACAGCAGCGAGAACGAGTGCCGTCCGACCGCCACCCGGTGGATCAGCACCCGCCCGTCTCCCATCGGCAGCACCTCGGTGCCGGGCTCCTCCGGCTGGTGGGACGGCAGCGGCACGGCGTACGGCTCGGGGCCGTCCAGCGTCCAGCGCTCCGGGAACCAGCATCCGCCGTCGAGCGCGAGGCGCGCCGCGTAGGCCCCGTCGGCGGTGATCACGCATCCCGGGCGGCCGGCTCGCGCGTTCTCGTGATCGGCGTTCTCCACGTGTTCCGGGTTCTCCGTGTTCTCGTGGTCCGCCGAGGACTCCGTCGCACAGACCGTCATCGTTCGGTCACCTCCGGCCACGAAGCTAGTTTTCGTCCGCACAGACGCGGGACCGACGCCCGGCCGCTTCACACATAAGGGTGGCCGTCGTGCGATTCGCCTGAGGGAACGGGGGCCGGTGTGCTGAGCGGGGCGCGGAGGAGGGGGTGGGACCGGGGCGGCGGCGGGCCGCGGGCCCGGAGAGGGCCGTCCCGCCGGTCGAGCGCACCCGCGACCGGTGGGACACGGACGTGGGGCAGGTAGCCTTTCCCCGTGCCCCGTCTGTCTGAAGTCATCGCCGCGCTCGACGCCCTCTGGCCGCCCGAGAGGGCCGAGGGATGGGACGCGGTCGGCACGGTCTGCGGCGACCCCGACCAGGAGGTCGCGCGGGTCCTGTTCGCGGTCGACCCGGTGCGGGACGTCGTCGACGAGGCCGTGAAGCTGGGCGCCGACCTGCTGGTCACCCACCACCCGCTCTATCTGCGCGGTACGACGACGGTCGAGGCCGGCACCTTCAAGGGCCGCGTCGTGCACACCCTCATCAAGAACGACATCGCGCTGCACGTCGCGCACACCAACGCCGACCGGGCCGACCCCGGTGTCTCGGACGCCCTGGCCGGCGCGCTCGACCTGCGGGTCGTCCGCCCCCTCGTGCCGGACCCGGCCGACCCGGAGGGCCGCCGGGGCCTCGGCCGCGTCTGCGAACTGGACCACCCGGTGACCGTCCGCGAGTTCGCCGCGCGCGCCGCCGCGCGGCTGCCGGCCACCGCGCAGGGCATCCGGATCGCGGGCGACCCCGACGCGCTCGTACGGACCGTCGCGGTCAGCGGCGGTTCCGGCGACAGCCTCTTCGACGACGTACGGGCCGCGGGCGTCGACGCCTTCCTCACCGCGGACCTCCGCCACCACCCGGCGTCCGAGTTCACGGCGGTCCGCGACCCCCGTCCTCTCGCGCTGCTCGACGCGGCGCACTGGGCCACCGAGTGGCCCTGGTGCGAGCTGGCCGCCACCCAGCTCGACGAGATCTCCGACCGCCACGGATGGGACCTGCGGGTCCACGTCTCGAAGGCGGTCACCGACCCCTGGACCGCCCACGCGGCCTCGAACACCGACACATCTGGAGCCCCCAACTGAACGCCGCGCCCGCCGACCAGATCCGACTTCTCGACGTCCAGTCCCTCGACGTGCGCCTGCAGCAGCTCGCGCACCGGCGGAGGTCGCTGCCCGAGCACGCCGAGATCGAGTCGCTGAACAAGGACCTCACGCAGCTGCGCGACCTGCTGGTCGCCGCACAGACCGAGGAGAGCGACTGCGCCCGCGAGCAGACCAAGGCGGAGCAGGACGTCGACCAGGTGCGCCAGCGCGCCACCCGTGACCAGCAGCGGCTGGACTCGGGTGCCGTGACCTCCCCGAAGGACCTGGAGAACCTGCAGCGCGAGATCACCTCCCTCGCCAAGCGGCAGGGCGACCTGGAGGACGTCGTCCTGGAGGTCATGGAGCGCCGCGAGTCCGCGCAGGAGCGGGTCGCCGAACTGACCGAGCGGGTCTCCTCCGTCCAGACGAAGATCGACGACGCCACCGGACGACGGGACGCGGCGTTCGAGTCCCTCGACGGCGAGGCGGCCACGGTGACGAAGGAGCGCGGCGTCGTCGCGGGCTCCGTCCCCGCCGACCTCCTCAAGCTCTACGACAAGCTGCGCGAGCAGCAGGGCGGCGTCGGCGCGGCCCGGCTCTACCAGCGCCGCTGCGAGGGCTGCCGCCTGGAGCTCAACATCACCGAGGTCAACGACGTCAAGGCGGCCTCCCCGGACACCGTGCTGCGCTGCGAGAACTGCCGCCGGATCCTGGTGCGCACGTCCGAGTCCGGCCTGTAGGGGCCGGGGGCGTGCGGGAGTTCATCGTCGAGGCCGACGGCGGTTCCCGGGGCAACCCGGGCCCGGCGGGGTACGGGTCCGTGGTCATCGACGCGGCCACGGGGGAGACGCTGACGGAGGCCGCCGAGTACATCGGCTTCGCCACCAACAACGTCGCCGAGTACCGGGGGCTGGTGGCGGGGCTGAAGGCGGCGCGTGAGCTCGACCCGACCGCCACGGTCCGGGTCCGGATGGACTCCAAGCTCGTCGTCGAGCAGATGTCCGGCCGCTGGAAGATCAAGCACCCGGACATGAAGCCGCTGGCCGCCGAGGCGGCCCGGATCCTGCCGCCCGCGCAGGTCACCTACGAGTGGATCCCGCGCGAACGGAACAAGCACGCCGACCGCCTGGCCAACGAGGCCATGGACGCGGGGAAGCGGGGCGAGCGGTGGTCGCCGTCGGAGTCGACGGCGGAGCTGGACGCGAGGGCCACGAGGACCGCGACGCCCGAGCCGTCGGGTCCGCCGGGGGACGCGGCGGCGGGCGCGGCGAAGGCCCGCGCGGCCTTGCGGGCGCCCCGCACGGGGCGCGGGGAACCGAGCGACCGGCCCGCACCGTCCGGCGGCGCGACGACCCCCGTCGCACCCCCGGCACCGGGCGCCGGCGAAGCCACGAAGTCCGAGAACGACGTACGGGCCGCGCGCAACGTGGCCACCCCCGCGCCGACCGTCGGATGGGGCGCGGCCCCCGACATGGGCGCGCCCGCCACCTTCGTCCTGCTGCGGCACGGTGAGACCCCGCTGACCCCGCAGAAGCGGTTCTCCGGCAGCGGCGGCACCGACCCCGCGCTGTCGGACGTCGGCCGGGAGCAGGCCGAGCGGGCCGCCGCGGCGCTGGCCGCGCGCGGCACGATCCAGGCGGTCGTGGCCTCCCCGCTCACCCGGACCCGGCAGACCGCGGAAGCCGTCGCCGCCCGCCTCGGGCTCGACGTGGCCGTCGAGGACGGTCTGCGCGAGACGGACTTCGGCGCCTGGGAAGGGCTGACATTCGCCGAGGTCCGGGAGCGGTACCCCGAGGATCTGGACGCCTGGCTCGCCTCGCCGGAGGCCGAGCCCACCGGCGGCGGCGAGAGCTTCGAGGCGACCGCCCGCCGCGTCGCCGCCGCCCGCGACAGGCTGATCGCCTCCTACGCGGGCCGCACCGTCCTGCTCGTCACCCACGTCACCCCGATCAAGACGTTCGTGCGGCTGGCGATCGGCGCCCCGTCGGAGTCGCTGTTCCGCATGGAGTTGTCCGCCGCCTCGCTGTCCGCGGTGGCGTACTACGCGGACGGCAACGCCAGCCTGCGTCTCTTCAACGACACCTCCCACCTCCGCTGAGCGGAGGGCCGCCGCCACCGGCCCGTCGTCGTCCGGGTGCGTTGATGCCCGCTTCGGTGTCAACGGGGTTGCTGGAGTGGCATGGTGGGGGCCCTGTATGTCAACGGGCTTACGGGGGTGGGGCGATGGCCGTCCCGGACCTCAACGGGACCACTGGGTCGGGGTGATGGCCGTCCCCGACCTCAACGGGGTCACCGGGACGGGGTGATCCCCGTCCAGGATCTCAACGGGCGTACCGTGTCGCCGTGTCGGCGGCCAGCGACTCGATCCGGCCCCAGTCCTTCGCCGCGATCGCGTCGCCCGGAACCATCCAGGTGCCGCCCACGCAGCCGACGTTGGGCAGCGCGAGGTACTCCCCGGCGCTGTCCGCGGTGATCCCACCGGTCGGGCAGAACCGGGCCTGCGGCAGCGGTCCGGCGAGCGACCTCAGGTACGCGGTCCCGCCCGCCGCCTGCGCGGGGAAGAACTTCATCTCCCGCACCCCCCGCTCCAGCAGCGCCACGACCTCCGAGGCGGTGGACACCCCCGGCAGGAACGGCACCCCGGACGCCCTCATCGCGTCGAGGAGTCCGTCCGTCCAGCCGGGACTGACCAGGAAGCGCGCTCCGGCGGCCACCGTGTCCGCCACCTGGGCCGGGGTGAGGACGGTGCCGGCGCCGACCACCGCGTCCGGCACCGCGGCGGCGACGGCCCGGATGGCGTCGAGCGCGGCCGGGGTCCGCAGTGTCACCTCGATCGCGGGCAGTCCGCCCGCCACCAGCGCCCGCGCGAGCGGCACCGCGTCGGCGGCGTCCGTGAGCACGACCACGGGCATGACCGGCGCGAGATCCAGCACGGAGGCCGACGCGGGCTCCGGTGCGCGGGCGGGCGCGGGACCGGGTGCGGGGGCAGGGGAGGGCGAGGGCAGCGACGAGGTCATGCACGTCATCCTGCCCGTGGTGTGCAGCATGCGCAAAGGACGTTGCGTATGCTGCAACACATGGGGGTCGTCCCGGACGACGCCCCTCAGTGGATCTCGGTCACCACCACGTCCAGCGCCCACGGCCGGCCCGCGCCGGCCGGCTCCTTCGCCTCCACCACGTACCCGAGATCCCGCAGCGCCTCCAGCAGCTGCGCGGGGTTCCTGGGCGCCGCACCCGAGGTCAGCAGGCTGCGGACGATCCGGCCCTTCGTCGCCTTGTTGAAGTGGCTGACGACCGATCGCTTCTCGACCCCGTCCACCCACTGCGCGTGCAGCACCCGTACCGTCGCCGTCCGCCCGGCGACCTCACCCTTCGGCTTCCACGCGGACGTGTACGCCGAGGACCGCAGGTCGAGCACCAGCCCGTCCCCGGCCGCCTCCGGCAGCGCGGTGGCCATCGGAGCCCGCCAGTGGGCGCCGAGCGCTCCGAGCCCGGGCAGCTTCACGCCCATCGAACAGCGGTACGAGGGGATCCGGTCCGTCACCCGGACGGCGCCCCACAGCCCCGAGAACACCAGCAGCGAACGGCTCGCGCGCCGCTTGGCTGCCGTGTCCAGCGAGGAGAGGTCCAGCGAGTCGTACAGGACCCCCGTGTAGATCTCCCCGGCCGGCCGCGCGCCGGTGGTGCGCAGTTCCGTGTTCTTGGCGATCTCCCCGCGCAGCCCCTCGCTCAGTCCGAGCACCTCACGGGCCTTCTCCTCGTCCCCGGCGCACAGCTCGGCCAGTTCGTCGAGAACCGCCCGGCGCGCCTCGGTGAGACCGGGCAGGGACAGCGACTCCAGCTTCAGAGCGGTTCCCCGGCCCGAGGGGGCTTTCCCCTCGGAGGGCGGCAGCAGCACGAGCACGGTGGTGTTCTCCTCACAGTGGGTATGGCCCGGCGCCAGCCTAAAGGGTGCGGTCCTGGTGCCGTCGGGGAGCTGGGCGTGGGGTGTGCGGGCGCGGTCCGGTGGCCGTCCGGGAGTCGTGCGGGCGCGGTCCGGGGCATGAGGGAGCCATGCGGGCGCGGTCCGGGGTGCCCGATACCCGCGGGCGACCTACGCTCGACGCATGCCCCGCCGCCACCTGCGCGCCGTCTGCGCACCGGAGGGTCCCCTGGAGGCCGCCCTGTGCGCCCTGCGCACCGAGCTCGGCGTACCCGGGAGCTTCCCTCCCGACGCCCTGGCGGAGGCGGCCCGGCCACCCCGCCTGCCCTCCCACGACGCGACGGACATCCCCTTCTTCACCGTCGACCCGCCGGCCTCCGCCGACCTCGACCAGGCGATGCACCTCACGCGCCGGGCGAGGGGCGGCTACCGCGTGCGGTACGCGATCGCCGACGTCGCCGCCTTCGTGACACCCGGCGGCCCGCTCGACGCCGAGGCGCACCGCCGCGTGACCACGCTCTACTTCCCCGACGAGAGGGTCCCCCTCCACCCGCTCCGGCTCTCCGAGGATGCCGCCAGCCTCCTGCCCGACCGGACCCGCCCGGCCGTGCTGTGGACGCTGGACCTCGACGCGGAGGGCCGCACCGAGACCACCGACGTACGCCGAGCCCTCGTACGGAGCCGGGCCGGACTCGACTACGCGGACGTCCAGCGACGGATCGACGCGGGAACGGCCGAGGAGCCCCTCGCCCTCCTCAAGGACATCGGCGCGCTGCGCGAACGTCTGGAGGCGGAACGCGGCGGTATCTCGCTCGACGTCCCCGAACAGCGGATCGTCGAGAAGGACGGGTCCTGCTCGCTCGCCTACCGCGCGCCCCTCCCGGCCGAGGGCTGGAACGCCCAGATCTCCCTCCTCACCGGGATGGCCGCGGCCGACCTGATGCTGGCCCACGGCACGGGCGTCCTGCGCACCCTCCCGGCCGCCCCCGACGGCGCGGTCGGCCGGCTGCGCCGAACCGCCGCGGCCCTGCGCATCGACTGGCCGCACCATGTCTCGTACGCCCAGCTCATCCGCTCCCTCGACCCGCATCTGGCGCGGCACGCGGCGTTCCTCCAGGAGTGCACGACGCTGCTGCGCGGCGCGGGCTACACGGTCTTCCGCGACGGCCTGCTCCCCGCCATCACCACCCACGCGGCCGTCGCCGCGCCGTACGCCCACTGCACGGCCCCCCTCCGCCGCCTCGGCGACCGCTACACGGCGGAGATCTGCCTCGCCGCCGCCGCGGACCGGGAGCCGCCCGACTGGGTCCTCGCCGCCCTGGACGCCCTCCCCGGCGAGATGGCCGAGGGCAGCCGGCGCGCGGCCACGGTCGAGCGCGAATGCGTCGACATCGTGGAGGCCGCGCTGCTCAAGGACCGGGTCGGCGACCTCTTCGAGGCCTGCGTGGTCGACGTCGAGGACCACGACCCCACCGTGGGAACGGTCCAGCTGGAGACCCCGGCGGTCCTCGCCCGCATCAGGGGCGGCCGCTCCAGACTCCCCCTCGGCGAACACCTCCGCGTACGCCTCACGGCGGCGGACCCGGGCACGACGAAGGTACGGTTCGCGCCGGCGTGAACGGGGCGGGCAGCGGCTGTTCCGGGCGGTCTTCCATCGGCGGGGGCGCGCATCTCCAGCCCGTCCGGCGTTCGAGGACGAGCCTCCGGGGTGGTTCGGCGCCGGCCCGCACCCTCAGCCCGTCCGGCGTTTGAGGACGAGCCCTTCGGGCGATGCGGGGGTCCAGGGGGCGGCAGCCCCTTGGCGGGGCGCGGGGGCGGAGTCCCGCAAGGGGGTTCGGGGGCGGAGCCCCCGGGCGGGGTCCGGGGCGCGGCCCCCGGGGATGGGACGGGTAGGGGCGGCGGGGGCGAGGAAACCCGGACCCCAGCCGACGGCCCCGCCCTGGAACAGCCACACCCCCCACGGCGTTGCCCCCAAGACGACCCCGGGGGAAAGAACCATGCGCTCAGCCCGCGAAGAGACCCACTGGACCAGAGCCACCCTGGGCCGGGACGGCCACCCCCTCGACCTCCTCACCGCCCGCTTCGAGAACCACCGCTACGCCCCCCACGCCCACGACGAGTACACCGTCGGCGTCTGCGTGGGCGGAGCCGAGTTCATCGACTACCGAGGCGGCCGCATCCACACCGGCCCGGGCTCGATCGTCGTCCTCGCCCCGGGCGAGGCCCACACCGGCGGCCCGGCGGTCCCCGACGGCTACGCGTACCGCGCCCTGTACCCGCGCCCCGCCCTCCTCGCCGAAGGCACCCGCACCGCCGTCCCCCACTTCCGCGACCCCGTCATCGACGACCCCGAACTCGCCGCCGCCCTGCGCGCCGCGCACACCGACCTCAGCGCCTGCCCCGACCCGCTGGAGGCCGAGTCCCGCATCCCCTGGCTGCTCACGGCCCTGGCCTGCCGCCATTCCACGGCCCGCCCCGCCGACGACACGGTGCCCGGCGCGGACACCGTCGCCCGTACGGTCCGCGACCGCCTCGCCGACGAACTCCTCATGCCGCCCTCCCTCGCGGACCTCGCCGCCGACCTGGGCCTGTCCCGCTACCAACTGCTGCGCGCCTTCCGTACGACGATGGGCATGCCCCCGTACGCCTGGCTGGCGCAGCACCGGGTGAACAGGGCCCGCGGCCTGCTGGAGCGCGGTCTGCGCCCGGCCGAGGTCGCCTCTCTGGTGGGCTTCGCGGACCAGGCGCACCTGACGCGCTGGTTCCGCAGGGTGCTGGGGGTGACCCCGGCGGCGTACCGCGCGAGCGTGCGCCCGTGACCCGTTCGTCCGGGCCGCCCCCGCAACGACGTTCAAGACGGGAACCCCCCGCCCGCCCCACACTTCCGGCATGACTGCACGCGGCTGGTTCCTGTTCTCCCTGATGGGAGTGGTCTGGGGCATCCCCTACCTGATGATCAAAGTGGCGGTGGACGGCGTGTCCCCGTCCGTGGTGGTGTTCACGCGCTGCGCGGTGGGGGCCGCGCTGCTGCTCCCCTTCGCGGTCCGCCAGGGAGGCTTCACCGGCCTGGCCCGGAGCGTACGGACCCACTGGCGCCCCATGCTGGCCTTCGCGTGCATCGAGATCATCGTCCCCTGGTGGACGCTCACCGACGCCGAGCGGCATCTCTCCAGTTCCACGGCGGGCCTGCTGATCGCGGGAGTACCGATCGTCGGCGTGGCGGCCGCCCGGCTCTTCGGGGACACGGAACGCCTGGGCGGCCGCCGCGTGTCGGGCCTGGCGCTCGGGCTGTCCGGCGTCGCCGTCCTCACGATCCCGCACCTGACCGGCGGCGACGCCCGCTCCCTCGCCGAGGTGCTGCTGACGGTCGTCGGCTACGCGACGGCGCCGGTGATAGCCGCCCGCCACCTCAAGGACGTCCCCTCGCTCCACCTCACGGCCCCCTGCCTGACCCTGGCGGCCCTGGTCTACGCCCCCGCGGCGGTGGCCACCCGCCCCACGGCCGTCCCCTCCGCACAGGTCCTCACCGCCCTCGCGGGTCTCGGCGTCATCTGCACGGCGGTCGCCTTCGTCGCCTTCCTCGAACTCATCAAGGAGGCGGGCCCGACCCGGGCGACGGTGATCACGTACGTCAACCCGGCGGTGGCCGTCGCCGCCGGAGCGCTCTTCCTGGACGAGCGCCTGACCACCGGCACCGTCGCGGCCTTCGCCCTCATCCTGGCGGGCTCGGTCCTGGCGACGGCGACGGCCGGACCGAAGCGGGCCGCGCGGCCGGTACCATGGTCCACACGGCAGACGAGCCGGGCGGACGGCCGCGTGGAGGTCCTTGCGGACCTTCCCGAGGAACGTCCGGGCTCCACAGGGCAGGGTGGTGGCTAACGGCCACCCGGGGTGACCCGCGGGACAGTGCCACAGAAAACAGACCGCCGGGGATCTCGGTCCCCGGTAAGGGTGAAACGGTGGTGTAAGAGACCACCAGCGCCTGAGGTGACTCAGGCGGCTAGGTAAACCCCACCCGGAGCAAGGTCAAAAGGAGACACCCCGGTGTCTCTGCGCGGACGTTCGAGGGCTGCCCGCCCGAGTCCGCGGGTAGACCGCACGAGGCCGGTGGCAACACCGGCCCTAGATGGATGGCCGTCTCCCCGACGTCCGCGAGGACCCGGGGAACAGAACCCGGCGTACAGCCCGACTCGTCTGCTGTTTGGGGGATCTGATCAGCGAACGAGCTGGTCGTGGGCCCTTTTTGGGCTTGAAGGGTCTTGGCGAGCCCCCGTTCCGAACCGCTTTGAACATCGTTTCAAGCGCCCGTCCGTCCGTGGGAAAAGCGCCTCGACCTCCGTGACACCCTTGTCTCACTCGCCCGAGGCCTCATCTGCTGGAGACGGCCCTCAAAGGGCCCGCCCGTGATCGGTGTTACGAGCTCCGTGGTTCGCATCGCGGTGCTCGGGGCTCGACCAGACGAAGGTCCGACAGGACTTGCTGAGCCAGTTCGAACGGCTGGTTACGGGGACCGTGGGGTACGGAGGCGGCGGATCCGAGGGTGCGCTGCGCGGCGAGAGCTCTGGGACCCACCAGCCCTGTGAGCCGGTAGTGGCGCCAAAGGGGAGTAGGTCGCTGAGCATCGACCACGATGAGGTCCGGTCGATGCCAGATGACCAGCGCCCAGGGGCCGTTGCCGTGTCCCGAGTCGGCCCAGGCTCCGACCAGAGGCGCGTCCTCGGCGGCACCGACCGCTTCGAGGGCTACCAGAGCGGGGTTGCTGAAGCGGCCGGTGACGTGGAGCAGCAACTGTCCGTGGCGGTGTACGTCACGACCCTTCTCGGCGAGGGACCATACGGCGTCGGCTAGGGGATCCTCCTGGACGACGTCCGACGCGACATCGAGCACGGCGGCCTGATCGACGGCCGGGCCGAAGGCTGTGTCGAGCAGCGCCGTATATTCCATGACATACGCGGAATCCACTGCGGGAAGCAGGTGGCGGACTGCCTCGGAAGCTTCGTTGAAGGCGAGCGTCTCAGGGGTGATCTCGTAGCGTGGTGCGTGGCTTCGGAGCACGGCGAGGGCGACTGCGGCGAGGCTGGCGACCTGGGGTTCGATCTGCTCGGGGAGATCGTTTCGGTCCAGTGCGTGGACGGAGCGGGAGAGCAGCGGCAGCCAGTCGGTGTGCGCCGGAGGCCAGGCGCCTGCGGCGATGGTCCACAGGGTCAGCCGGACGACGAGCATGCGTTCCGGAGGGCCCAGGTTGGGAGCGAGGGCGACCAGACGTTCCACCCAGCGCCGGTATCTACGGCGGACTTCCTGGTCGGTCTGCCGGAGGTCGGTCAGGGTGACGGTGCCCGCTTCGGCACCGGCTGCCTCGAGAGTGTGCTCCGCTGCCACGGCCTCGGCGTCGTCCTCGTCCAGGGTGGCTTCGATGTCGTCGGTGAACCGCTCGTCCCAGGAGACGGGTAGCAGGTCTTGAAAAGGTGTGGAGGTGCCGACAGGCAGGGGAAGCCCCAGCGCGAAGCGCGTAAGCGGGTGCCCGACACGCCCCGCGCATTCGTCCAGATAACGCTCCCAGCCGTCCTCGTCACCGTCCATCAGGGCCGTCGCGACCGTACCGCCAGTGTTGCTGCTCGCCGATGCGCCCGCTCGGGCTGAGGTCAGTCCCGTGCGAAGGGTTTCCAGGTCGCCCAAGAACCGTTCGGCCAGCCGGGGGTCCGCGAACAGATCGGGTGGCCGGGTCGTGGGGACCTGGGACTGGGTAGAGGTCATTCGGCGCAGCGCGCGGTCCGGGTCGACGACGAACACGATGTTGCCGAAGTGCGGTACGCCGTCGCTATCGACGACGACCAGGCGCACACGGCTGCCCGCATCCGCCGGAGCCGTCACCGTCAGCGTGGCCTGGCCGGACGGGATGTCGGCGATGCGCTCCCATGCCTCCGGCGGCGCTGCCGCCTGAGACAACTCCAGGTGAGCGGTGTCGGAGAGGGGCCGGGCCACGCTGATCTCCAGGCCGTCCGGTACGCGGAGGGCACCGAGCAGCAGCGGTCCATTGCTGACCATGGGGCGGGGGAGGGTCGCGGCCGTGCGCAGCCGGGCGGCGGGCTCGTCGGTGCCGTCCGGAAGGAGGGTTGAGGGGATGGGAGCGACGACGCCGAGTTCGCAGTTGCCGCCCTCGCGCTGGGAAAGCAGCAGGGCCGCAGCGGAAAGGTTCGGGCTGCCGGTCAGGGCCCAGCGCTGCCCCTCAGAGGTCCACTCGACGAGCTTCCCGTGGCGGTACCGCTGGTCGTTGTCGCTGATGACGCGTCCGTCGTACTCCTTCACCAATGCGGCGACCGACGGGCCGTCGAGATCGCTGAGTCCGGGCTGGTAAGCGAGCGTGAACCGGCTCGGGCGGAAGCGTTCAAGCAGCTGCCGCAGTGCCCGGGATCGCTGGTCGTGGAAAGGCGCGAAAACAGCCAGTTCGTCGACCGGTCCGTGCGGCAGCTGATCGATGATGGGGGAGTGAAGGCTGCTGACGACACGGACTCGCGGTGTCGCGGGGGTCCTGTCGCGGTGGAGCCGGTCCAGGAGCGCCGCGACCCGACCAAGTGCCTGTGGCACACCGGCAGAGAACCTCACCTCTTCCGGCAGGCCGCGCAGCCATGCCGACAGGTCCGGTATCGCGGCGGGGCTCTGGTCGCCGTTCACCCGCAGTACCGTCCACAGCTCGGCGTTGGCCTGCCAGCCGGCCAGCGTGGCGTTGCCAGAGCCGAGCGCAATGGTGGCGTGCTCCGGTCCGGCGAGGACCATCAACTTGGGATGGAACGCGGCACCGTGTGCGTATGCCAGTCCGGCGAGATAGCTGCGGCCGGCCCGGCGGACGGACCGTGGATCGTGCCGGGCCATGGAGACATCCCCCGCCACCGTGACGCGCGCGCCGGAGGCCTGGGTGGCGCCGAGGGCGACCTCCTCGAAGAAGCCGAGATCGGCGGTGAAACTTAGGAAGAGCGCTTCTTCCAGGCTCTGTCCGCCGGTGCGCTGCTCGTTGAGGATGAGAGTGAGCGGAGAAGCGAACGCGGTTGGTGGCTCCACTACTCCCGGTGCTGGTGCGGTCTCAGTCAACGAGAGCCCTCCCGTTACTGGTCACTGACCAGTGCCCGTCGTGGTACCGCAATACACCGCAGGTGGCCAGGACGGTCCCGAGCTGGTCCAGCCGCAGGCCGACGTCACCGCGCCCCTCCTGGCTCGTCCGGTACAGCAGCCCGCCCCGTTCGTACAGCCGAGTCGGCAGCCACAGTGTGCCGTCGGCACGGCGGCGTGCCTTGGCCAGCGCGATCCGCTGCGACCGCGCCACCAGGTCGTAGGTGAGTCGGCGGGCGACATCGCGCAGTTTCATGGGCCGGGCTTCGTCGAGCCGCCGCTGGACCCATTCCGGGCCGAGCTCGACACCGCGCTGGCCGAGGAAGGCGTCTCGGACCCGACCGGTGAGTTCGTCCACACGACGGGCGCTGGTGGCGAGCACCCGCAGTTCGGCGAGGGGCAGGGCATCACCCGCCCACCGCAGGTCGTGCTCGGCGGGCAACGGCGCTCCGGTCGTGCTCTGCGTCGCGGGAAGGGAGGAAAGGAACGCGTCCACCGTCATGTCGGGCAGCTTCGCGGCGAAACGGTCGGCAACTTCCTCGATCGGCAGCAGCCCGTCGACCTGCTCCACGAGCCAGGACCACAGGCGGCGCCACGCTCCGACGGAGTAGTTCCGCAGTACCACTCCGCGCCAGGCACCGGCCGCGTCGATGTCGCTGGTCACGGCATCAGTGGTCAGGAAGTCACCGAAAGCGAGCACGTGACCGATGTCGCGGGTGAAATTTCGGACGGGATGAGTGGCGACCACACGAGCCAGAAGCTGAATCGTCTGTCGTCGTGTTGCCGAGCGGGGGCCCGCTTCGGCCGGCGCATCTGGCTCGCACATCAGGTTCGCCAGCCACGCCCCGTCAGGGTGCTCGCCGCCCATGCAGATGCACAGCCGGTCGCCGAAGGAGGCGAGATCATCCACGTTCAGCGTTTCCTCGGCGGCCAGCTCCAGCAGCCCGTCCAGCCCAGCTCGCAGTGCTGTCGTTTTGTTGAGCCGCGGTCCAGGAACCGGCATGGGGCCGGTGCCGAGGATGCCGAGCGCGATCTCGGATCCGGCGTACGGTCCCCAGAACCCCCACGAGTTGCGTACGTACCCGTCCTTGCCCGGGACCTCGGCCTCGGACATGCTGACCGTCCCGGTGTGCAGCCGCCGGGCCAGAGCATCGACTCCATGAGCACGCGGCAGCCACTCCAGAGCCTGCGGATGATGCGCGAACGACACGGCGGCCAACGCCACTTCCGCGCGGCGCAGCAGGGTCTGGGCGGCCGGGACCGTCAGGTCTTCCGCATCGGCTTGTGCCGCGATGAGCCCGTGCAGAGCGTAGTAACGCGCGTGCGGAGTCACCGCGGTCACTCCGGGCACCAGGTGATCGACCATGCGCATCACATGCCGCTCCACCGAGAGCGGATAACGGCCCGCGGCGACGTCCAGCCCAGGACGGCTCCAACCTGGTCCGTCCACCAGCTCCAGCACCTGGCCCGCCCCACCGTCGGTGACCATTCGCTCAATCATCGGACGGAGAGAAGCTGAACGCCGCAGGCTGGTGGGTGTGCCGCGCAGCGAGCGCTTTGTGGCGAGACGGTCCTCGCGCCCACGGGCGCGAGGCGGCTACTGCGGAACGGAGCTGCCTCACTCCAGCTGCGTCGCGCCTGTGCTCGGCCACTTCCCGCTGCCACCCCCTAAATGCCGTTCAGTCGGGAAACTGGTTCGTCATTCTGGCGCATCTCCACGGGGGCCGGAGGCACTTCGGAGGCGAATCACGCAGCTGGACGAAACAGCAGCTCGACGGGGCTGTGACGCTGCAACCGCGGACGGCTCTTCTGAGCGTCCTTCCTGGACGGTTGCACGGCCGCAGCGCTGCTGCGGCACGCCCTGGCGTACAGCCCGACTCGTCTGCCGCTTCGCCTTTCCTGATGCCGGAGGCCATCGCGTTCCGTCTGGCGAAAGGTCCGTTCGGCTGATTGAGTGACGGTTTCAGTCGACACGTAATGACCCGGGGAGCCGAGGCATGGCAGCAGACACCCACGACGGAGCGGATCCGGAAGCAGTTGGACGTGGGCAGCGAGTCCTCGAACTCCTGGACAAAGCGATCGACCTCCAGACCCCACTCGTACGCAAGAACATCACCCGGGCCCGCCAGCGGAACGCGGAGGCGACACCGGCCCAGGTGATCCGCAGTCTGGAGCGGATGTACGTCAGTGCTCTGAGCGGGACGGGCGCCGCGGTGGGAGCCACCGCGGCCGCGCCCGGCGTCGGCACGGGAGTCGCGCTGGCGTTGTCGGCGGGCGAGACCCTCTCCTCCCTCGAGCTGAGCGCCCTCTTCGCGCTCTCGGTCGCTGAAGTTCACGGCGTCCCCATCGACGAGGTCGAGCGCCGTCGGACGATCGTGATGGGCATCATGCTCGGAGGGGGCGGCTCCGCCACGATCTCCAAGGTCGCCGAACGCACGGGGCAGCACTGGGGACGCCAAATCGTCGCCAAGGTGCCGGTCGAGACCTTGCGTCAGATCAACAGGGTCCTGGGGAAGAACTTCATCACGAAGTACGGCACGAAGCAGGGGATCATCGTTCTCGGGCGCGTGGCCCCGTTCGGTATCGGTGCCGTGATCGGCGGTGGCGCTAACGCCGCCCTGGCCACTCTGGCGGTGAGGGCCGGCCGCCGCGCGTTCGGCCCGCCGCCGGAGTCCTGGCCCGGGACGACGTACGGACCGGCGGCGACGGCCGAGGACCCGCGTGACTGACTCGCGGCGAGCCGGCGGGGGGATGAACACTTTTCTCCGCCACCGGATGTCACTCCGGTACCCGCCTGACTCGGCGGGGGAACACCCGTGGTTTCCCGTCGGCCGTCCGGCCGGGGACAAACCAGGGTCGGGTACGGCCCCGTCCTCCCCGGCGAGGAGGACGGGGCCGGGGAAGCCCGGCCGGGCAGGAGCCGAAGCGCTGACGGCTCACCCCCTCCGAACCTCCTCCACCCGCACCACCCGCCGCTCCGCCAGCGACAACGCGCACGCCTCCGCGATCCAGCTCGCCTCGATCGCGTCGGCGACCGTGCACGGGGACGTGGCGCGGCCCGCCACGACCTCGGTGAAGGCGGTGAGTTCGGCGCGGTAGGCGGGGGCGAAGCGGTCCATGAAGAAGTCGTGGGGGGTGCCCGCGGGGAAGGTCGCGCCGGGTTCCACCGAGCGCAGGGGGAGTTTGTCGTCCAGGCCCACGGCGATGCTGTCGCGCATGCCGTGCAGCTCCAGGCGGACGTCGTAACCGCGCGCGTTGTGACGGGAGTTGGACACCAGCGCGAGGGTGCCGTCGTCGAGGGTGAGGATCGCGGACGCGGTGTCGACGTCGCCCGCCTCGGCGATGTACTCGGCGCCCCGGTTGCCGCCGGCCGCGTACACCTCGGTCACCTCGCGGCCGGTGACCCAGCGCACGATGTCGAAGTCGTGCACCGCGCAGTCACGGAAGATGCCGCCGGAGACCGCCACGTACGCGCCCGGCGGCGGCGCCGGGTCCAGAGTCGTGGAGCGTACGGTGTGCAGCGCGCCGAGTTCGCCGCTCACCACGGCCTTGCGCGCGGCCACGCAGCCCGCGTCGAAGCGCCGGTTGTAGCCGATGTGCACCTGCACGCCGCTGTCCTGGACCGCGCGCAGCACCGCGACGCTCTCCTCGACCGTCCGGGCCACCGGCTTCTCGCAGAAGACGGGGATGCCCGCCTCGACCGCGGCCAGGATGAGCGCGGGATGCGCGTCGGTGGCGGCGGCCACCACGATGCCGTCGACCCCGGCCGCGAGCACCGCCTCGGGGGAGTCCACCGCCGTCGCGCCGAAGCGCTCGACCGCCGCGTCGGCGGCCGCGGCCACCGGGTCGGTGACCACCAGTGATTCCACCGCGTCGAGTCCGGCGAGCGTCGCGGTGTGGAAGGCGCCGATCCGGCCCAGTCCCAAGATGCCTATACGCATGAGAAGTTGCTCCTAGTTGCCAATGCCCTCAGCCCTTCGTACGGCCCCGCGGGGCCGAAGCCGGGCCGCGTTCAGTCGAGTCCGCCGAAGACGGTCTGGTCCCAGTCGACGACCGAGCCCGTCACCACACCGCTGCGGTCGGAGAGCAGGAAGACGACGAAGTCGGCGACCTCGTCGACCTGGCCGAGCCTGCCCATCGGGAGGCGCCTCGCCGCCTCCTCCCGCCAGTCGTCGCCCGCGCCGTGGAAGGTGCGCTGGATCTCCTCCTCGCCCTCGGTGTCCGTCCAGCCGATGTTCAGGCCGTTGATCCGGATCCGGTCCCGGCGGTGCGCGTGCGCGGCGTTGCGGGTCAGTCCGGCCAGCCCCGCCTTGGCGGCCACGTACGGGGCGAGGAAGGGCTGTCCGCCGTGCGAGGAGGAGGTGATGATGTTGACGACGGTGCCGGGCGCCCCGCGGTCCACCAGGTGCCGGACCGCCGCCTGCATCGCGAAGAACGGCGCTCGCAGGTTCACCGCGACGTGCGCGTCGAAGAGTTCCGGCGTGGTGTCCAGGAGGGTGCCGCGCGAGGTCAGCCCGGCCGCGTTGACCAGGCAGTCGAGCCGTCCGTGCGCGGCCACGACCCGTTCGACACCGGCGCGCGCCTGCGCGGGATCGGCCAGATCGGCCCGTACGAAGGTGGCGCCGGTCTCCGCGGCGAACCGTTCACCGAGTTCCTCGCGGCGCGCGGTGAACGCGACCGTCGCGCCCTCGCGGACGGCGGCCCGCACGACACCGGCGCCGACGCCCTGGCTGCCGCCGTTGACCAGGACGACCCTGTCCTCGAGAAGTGGTCCCACGGTTCTCCCCTGACCTGGATGTTCATGCGTGACCCGAGGGCTCACGCGCGGCGGCGGTCGGCGCCGGCCCGCAGTTCCCGCCGCAGCCGCCCTGGGCTCCACTCCTCCGTCAGGGCCCGCCACACCGTGTCCGCCTGGGACGGCGGGGCCAGCCCCGCCAGCGGCGGGTCGAGATCCAGGTCGGTGGGGAACGGGTAGCCCTCCGCGCAGGCCGCCACCACCCGGCGCAGCCACGCCTCGCCGGCGCCCTCGCTCCGGCGCCGCAGCAGCACCGGGAAGAGCGCGTTCACCATCGACTCCCGGTCCACCGTCTCCATCGCGCGGCCGAAGGCCGACGAGATCTGCAGCAGGTTCGCCATCCGCCGGACGTCGGCCGTGCGGTTGTGGCCCGCGGCGTGGAAGAGCGCGGGGTTGAAGAAGACCGCGTCCCCCTTGGCGAGCGGGAGCTGTACGTGGTGTTCCTCGAAGTACGCGATGAACTCCGGGCGCCGCCAGGCCAGATAGCCGGGCCCGTACTTCTGCGAGTGCGGCAGGTACAGCGTCGGACCGGACTCCACGGGCATGTCGCAGTGCGCCACCGCGCCCTGCAGGGTGAGGACGGGGGAGAGCCGGTGGACGTGCGCCGGGTAGCGGGCCGCCCGCTCGTCGGAGAGGAAACCGAGGTGGTAGTCCCGGTGCACGCTCTGCGCGGCGCCGCCCGGGTTGACCACGTTGATCTGGGAGGTGACCTGGTAGCCGGGGCCGAGCCAGGCCTCGCAGACCAGGGCCAGCATGTCGTTGGCGTAGTAGTCGGCGAAGACCTCGGGGGCGTGCAGGGCCGTCTTGTCCAGGGCGCTCCACACCCGGTCGTTGGCGCCGGGCTTCGCGAAGTGGTCACCGCGGGCGGTGCCCGCCGACCGCTCCCGCTCGATCAGCGCGCGGAAGACGGCGGAGGCCCGGTCCACCACGTCCGGGTCCGCGAACGCGCCCCTCAGTACGACGATGCCGGGGCCGTCCAGCAGCGCGCGGACCCATTCGGTCCGCACCGCGGCAGGGTCGGCCGCCGCCCGGACGCGGTCGCTGTCGTAGACGGGGACGTTCCGCTCGATCCCCACGGCGCCCGGGTAGTCGGCCGGATCGGTGCGCTCGGCGACCAGCACACGGAAGGCGTCGAGGTCGCAGTCCCGCTCCCCGCTCAGCCACACCACCCGTGGTCCCGCGTCCTGGGAAGCCATGCAGGGTCCTTTCGCCGCGCGGCCGTTTCCGTCAGTCTTATGAACGCGAGCCCATCATTCAATGAGCAGAAACCCATCAAAAACCCGTCACCGACCCTGGGAACGCAGCCATGGCACACCCCTACACGATCCGGGAGATCGCCCGTCAGGCCGGGCTGAGCGAGGCGACGGTCGACCGGGTCCTCAACGACCGGGGCGGCGTCCGCGAGAGCACGGCCCGGGAGGTGCGGCAAGCCGTCGAGGACCTGGACCGCCAGCGCACCCAGGTCCGCATCGGCGGACGCACCTTCATGATCGACATCGTGATGCAGACCCCGGAGCGGTTCTCCTCCGCGGTGCGTGACGCCCTGGAGGCCGAACTGCCCTCCCTGCACCCGGCGGTCGTGCGCTCCCGCTTCCACTTCCGCGAGACGGACCCCGCCGCCGGGCTGGTGAAGGACCTGGACCGGATCGCCGCGCGCGGCTCGCAGGGCGTGATCCTCAAGGCGCCCGACGTGCCCGAGGTCACCGCCGCGGTCGGACGGCTGGTGGCGGCCGGCATCCCCGTCGTCACGCTCGTGACGGACCTGCCCGGCAGCCCGCGCAGGGCCTACGTCGGCATCGACAACCGGGCGGCCGGGGCGACCGCGGCCTACTTGATCCGGCAGTGGCTCGGCGACGGGCCCGGCCATGTGCTCGTCACCATCAGCCGCGGCTCCTTCCGCAACGAGGAGGAACGCGAGATGGGCTTCCGCAGCGAGATGCGCGTCGCGCGGCCGGAACGCCGGCTGGTCGAGGTCACCGACAGCGACGGACTCGACTCCACCCAGCGGGAACTCGTCCGCGAGGCCCTGGAACGCGATCCGGAGATCAACTCCGTCTACTCCATCGGCGGTGGTAACACCGCGACCATCGAGGCCTTCGACGCGCTCGGGCGCGATCTGCTGGCCTTCGTCGCGCACGACCTCGACCACGACAACACCCGGCTCCTGGCCGAGCGGCGGCTGTCCGCGGTGCTCCATCACGACCTGCGCCAGGACATGCGCCGCGCCTGTCAGACCATCATGCGGGCCCACCAGGCCCTCCCGGACGACGGCCCGCTCCTCCCCTCGGCGATCCAGGTGGTCACGCCGTACAACATGCCGCCGGGGTGAGGTGCGCGTCCGCGGGCGTACGGGCTCTTCGGCGTGCGAGTCCTCGGGGGAGGGGCCTTCGGCGTACGGGTCCTTCGGTGGACGGGTCCTTCGGTGTACGGATTCCCGGGCGGGCGCTCCTGGCGGGTTCTCCCGGGGTGCGCGCGTCGGGCGGTGCGTCCCGGGGGAGGCTGGGCCCATGGCTGATGAAGACGTCTGGGACTCGATCGACCGCCTGTACGAGTGGCTCGACGCCGACCGCACGGGGGACGCGCGGTCGGACGACGGCCGGCCGCGGAACGGGCGTGAGGAACTGCTCCTGCGCATCCTGAAGCTGTCGGAGGAGGTCGGCGAGGTCGCCCAGGCGGTGATCGGCGCGACCGGGCAGAACCCGCGCAAGGGCACGACCCACACCTGGGACGACGTACGGTCCGAGCTGTGCGACGTCGTGATCACCGGTCTGGTCGCGCTGCGGACCCTCGCGCCGGACGCCCGCGAGGTCTTCACGGCCCACCTGGCGGGCGTCACGGAGCGCTCCCTCGGGACGGGTCGCGGCCCCGGACGGCCCCGCTGAACGGCCGCCGGGAGATCCGGTGCGGGGAGGGGGCAACGGAGAGGGAGCGACCGGGAGGGGCAACCGGGAGGGGGCACCGTACCCTCGTCGCGCCGTCTGAGAGGGTGGCCGCATGCGCCTGATCCTCGTCCGCCACGGACAGACACCGTCCAATGTGGCGTTCCTGCTGGACACCGCCGCGCCGGGACCGGGGCTCACGGCCCTCGGAGAGAAGCAGGCCGCCGCGCTGCCGCAGGCGCTGGCGGAGGAGGAGATCGACGCGCTGTACGCCTCCACGCTGACCCGGGCCCGGCTGACCGCCGCCCCGCTCGCGGCCGCACGCGGCCTGGAGGTGCGCGTCCGGGAGGGCATCCGCGAACTGTCCGCCGGGGACCTGGAGATGCTGCGCGGGGACATCGAGGAGGCGCGTGCCTACCTCACGACGGCGTTCGCGTGGGCGGCCGGGGACACCGCGCTGCGGATGCCCGGCGGCGAGAGCGGCGCGGAGGCGCTGGGCCGGTTCGACACGGTGGTCGCGGAGGCCGCGGCGAGCGGGGCCGGCACGGTCGCGATGGTCAGTCACGGCGCCGCGATCCGGGTGTGGACGGCGGCCCGCGCGCGCAACGTCGAGGTGTCCTTCGCCACCGGTCACCGGCTGGACAACACGGACGTGGTGATCCTGGAGGGTTCCCCGGCGGACGGCTGGACGGCCGTGTCCTGGGCGGGCACACCCCTGGGCGAGGCGGCTTCCGGCAGGGAGAGCGGGCCGACGGGACAGCCCTTGGGGCCCACCGGGGGCGCGCCCGTACCGAACGAGTAGAAGCCACACCGGCGCCCGCCCGGGGAGCCACACGGGCGTCGGGCCCGGGGGCCCATGGGCGCCCGCCCGGGGCCGCCGGGCGGGGTGCGGCCGAGTGCGCCCGCCTGACGGGCAGCGATCGCTCCACGGGTCGTGAGCCGTCCACGGGGTCCGAGCCGTCCACGGAGTGCGGGCCGGCCTCGGGTTCCGGAGCCGGGGTACGGCGGGCGGCGGTGGGCGCGCGCCCCGGGTTCCGGAGTCCGGTGCTACTCGTCGAACAGCGTGGTCTGTTCGCCCTCGGCGGCCCGTCGTACCCGCTTGTTGCGCGCACCCACCACGGCCAGCGTGGCCGCGGCCGTCACGCCCAGCGCGGCGGGGACCATCCAGCCCCGGTCGACGGTGTGTCCGAGCAGATGGTCCAGGGAGATCCGGCCGGGGCCCGACACGGCTAGTCCCGCGGCCGTCAGGCCGAGCGAGGCCGCGTGCTCGAAGCCGCCCTCGCTCGCGAAGAACCCGTTCGGCAGGTGCACCGCCATCGCGCCGGCCATCGCCCCGGCCGCGGAGGCGCCGGCCGCGGGGGTCGCGAGGCCGAGCGCCAGCAGGGTGCCCCCGCCCGCCTCGGCGAGGCCCGCCGCGAGCGCGCTCTGCTTCCCGGGCACGTATCCCATCGCGGCCATGGCCATCCCCGTCCCGGCGAGCCCGCCCCCGCCGAACCAGCCGAACAGCTTCTGGGCCCCGTGGGCGGCCAGGACGCCGCCCGTGCCGAGGCGGAGCAGCAGCAGTCCGAGGTCTCTACGGTCGAAACAGGTCACGGTGGCTCCCCACGGGCTCGCGAGATGACGGCATGCCTCTCCGGCGTCCTTGCCCCACCGTCGCCCGCGGCGCCGCCCGGCACCCGGCGCGCGCGGCTGTTCAGGTGCCGTTCGCGAGGTTCGCGAGGCCGTTCGGGTGGCCCGCCTCCGCCGCCTCGCCGTCCCGGCCCCGTCGCCCCCGCGGGCCGTTGCCTGCGTCGTCCCGCCCCGGCGGTCACCCCCGGGGCGGGACCAGGTACCGCGTCTCAGCCGGCGGAGTACCGGGGTGCGGTGTGCCGGACCCCGCCGGCCCGTTCGGTCAGCGTGATCCGGCCCGCGCTGAGGGTGGCGAGCCGCGGTGCCCGGCGGGCGATCGACGAGTCGTGGGTGACCAGGACGAAGGTCAGCCCGTACTCGTGCCACAACCCCTCCAGCAGTCCCATGATGTCGTCACGGGTGCCCTCGTCCAGGTTGCCCGTCGGTTCGTCCGCGAGGAGCACCTTCGGCTTCTTGACCAGGGCCCGCGCGATGGCGACGCGCTGCTGCTGGCCGCCGGAGAGTTCGGACGGCGCGTGCAGCAGGCGCTCGCCCAGACCGACACGAACGCAGCGCCTCGGCCGTGCGTTCGCGCCGCTCCGCGGGCTTCACCCCGAGCGGGACGAGCGCGGTCTCCACGTTCTCCTGCGCGGTCAGCGTCGGGATGAGGTTGAACGACTGGAAGATGATGCCGATCTTCTCGGCGCGCAGCCGGGTCAGCCGGGCCTCGCCGACGGAGGCGAGGTCGACGCCGTCCAGTTCGACGCTGCCGGAGGACGGCCGGTCCAGGCCGCCGATCATCTGGAGCAGGGTCGACTTGCCGCCGCCGGTGGGGCCCTGGACGACGAGCTGGTCGCCGTCCTCGATGGTGAGGTCGACGCCGCGCAGCGCCTCCACCGTCTCCTTGCCCCGCGTGTAGCGCTTGGTGACGCCGGTGAGCTTGTACATGAGGTTCTCCGAAGATGAGGGGGTCGAGGTGCGTTCGGCGTCAGGGGAAGGGGGTCACGCGACGCTGCGCAGGGCGTCCGCGGGGCGCATCCGCGAGGCGCGCCGGCCGCCCATCGCGCCGGCCACGAGACCGCCCGCGACGGCCAGTCCCGCGGCGAGCGCGACGGTGGTCACCGAGACCGGCGCGGAGAGCGCGATCTCCATGGTGTTCGCGGCCGCCTGCCGGCCGGGCCCGCCGCCGCCGGGGCCGCCGGCCGGACCGCCCCCGCCGCCGGAGCCGAGCTGGGCGGTCAGCGTGGGGCTGATCGCCGTCACCGCGTACGCCGCGCCGAGGCCGAGGGCGATCCCGAGCGCGCCGCCGAGCAGACCGTTCACGACGGACTCGCCGACGACCTGGCGGGTGACCCTGCGGGACGGCCAGCCGAGCGCCTTGAGGGTGCCGAACTCGCGCACCCGGCGGGACACGGCCGAGGAGGTCAGCAGCGCCGCCACCAGGAACGCGGCGACGAGGACGGCGACGGACAGCCACTTGCCGACGCCGGCCGCGAGGTTCGAGGCGGTCGACAGGGAGCCGGAGACGGTGGAGGCGAGGTCGGCGGAGGTGGTGACGGTGGTGCCCGGGATGTTCTTCTGGATGGCCGCCTTGACGGTGTCGATCCGCTGGGAGTCGGTCGCCTTGACGTAGATCGTGGTGACCTCGTCCTTCGCGTCGCCCAGCGACTGCGCCTGCTTCAGCGGCAGGTAGACGTCGGTCGTCGACTCTCCGCTGTCCGGCGTGGCGATGCCGATGACCTCGTACGCGGTGCCGGAGATCGTGAGCGTTCCGCCGACCTTCTTCTTGTTCTCCTTGGCGTACGACGCGGCGAGTACGGCGACCTTGGCGTCGGTCCGGGACGCGCTGAAGGTCCGGCCCGTGGTGATCTTCGAGGTGGCGAGCGGGCCGAGGCCCTGGTGCGCGACGTCCACGCCCGCGACGGAGTACGAGTTCACGTCGAAGGACGCGCCGCCGCCCTGCACCTGCGGCCGGCCCGACCCGCCGCCCTGGCCGCCGCCGGGACCGCCCTGCTGCCCGCCCGAGGAGCCCGGGGCGGAGGACTTCGCCGTACCCCGGGTGAACGAGCCGTCGACCTTGGTGACGTTCAGGGTGAGCGCCCCCACGGCGCTCGACACGCCCTTCTGCGCGGCGACCCGGGTGACGAGCGAGGACTTCAGGGACTGCCCGCCCTGTGTCATCACCCGGTCCGAGCTCTGTTTCGTGCTGCTGTCGGACTTGGCGTCGAAATCGAACTTCGGCCGCCCCGAGGAGCTGTCCGTCGCGGCCGGCCGGGCCTTGGTGACGGTCATGTCGGTGCCGAGTCCGTACAGCGACTTCAGGACCGTGCCCTGGGCCTGCCGCATACCGGCCGACACCGAGTCGACGGTAATGACCAGGGCGATTCCGAGGGCCAGACCCAGGGCGATCACCAGGGCCGCCTTCTTGCGCCGGCTCAGCTCGCGCTTGAGATAGATGCCAAACATCCCGTTTCCCCAAAGGTTCTCGGCGCCCGCCGTGGGCGCGGCCACAAGCTGTGGAGGAACCTTTGCGACGGGCTGGGCAGGAGGTGCGGGTGAGCTGAGCATGCCGGTTCCGGGAGCGGATGCGGGTAGAACAGCCGATTCCCAGGCTCCGGAGGGGTCCTTGCCAGGAACCGCCTGTGGGATGGGGTGCCGGTGGTGCGCGCGGCCCCGGCACGGGGTGCCGACCGCCGCGCGGCGCCACCGGTGCGCACGCTGTGCGTTTCTTGTGCGACCCCGCCGTACACCGGCGCGGAGCGGCTTTGTACGGTCCCGAGATGCGCGATTCCTCTCCGCTCCCCCCGCGTGCCGCGGTGCTGTCCCGCCGCGCCGCGCTCGGCCTCGCCGCGGCCGTCCCGCTGGCCGCCGCGTCCCGGGCGGCGGCCGCCACCGCCTCCGCCACCCCGTCCGGCGCGCCGCCGACCGCCACGATCGGCGGTGAACTGCTGGGCCGCGGCGGGGTCCAGGTGCTCGGTGCCTCGGGCCTGCCCAAGCGGCTCACCGCCCGCTCCTGGCTGGTCGCGGACCACGACAGCGGGGAGGTGCTCGCCTCGTTCGACGCGCACCGGCCGCTGGCGCCCGCCTCGACGCTGAAGATGCTGTTCGCGGACACCGTGCTGAAGAAGTTCGAACGCACCGAGCGGCACCGGGTGACCGACGCCGACCTCGCCGGGATTCCCGCCGGTTCCAGCCTCGTCGGTGTCAAACCCGGAATCACCTACACCGTCGAGCAGTTGTGGCTCGGCGTCTTCCTGCGTTCCGGGAACGACGCGGTGCACGTGCTCAGCCACATGAACGGCGGTGTGCCCGAGACGGTCGCGCAGATGCAGGCGAAGGCCGAGGACCTGCAGGCGCTGGACACCCATGTGGTCAGCCCCGACGGGTTCGACCACAAGGGCCAGGTGTCCTCCGCGTACGACCTGACGCTCTTCGCCCGGCACGGCCTCGCCGACGCCGACTTCCGCGCCTACTGCTCGACGCGGACCGCGGACTTCCCGGCGGGCGGCAAGAAGACCTTCCAGATACAGAACACCGACCGCCTGCTGACCGGCGCGTGGGGCGTACCGACGTACGACGGACTCATCGGCGTCAAGAACGGCTACACCAGCCACGCGGGCAACACCTTCACCGGCGCCGCGACCCGGGGCGGGCGGACCCTGCTGGTCACGGTCATGCACCCGAAGAGCGGGGGCAGCGGCGTGTACGAGGAGACGGCGGCGCTGCTCGACTGGGGGTTCCGGCAGGGCGCGAACGCCCGTCCGGTGGGCATGCTGGTCGCCCCGCTCAGCGAGGGCGGCGGCAAGGCGAAGCCGACCGGGAAGGCGGCCCGGCCCGCCGCCGGCGCACCCGCGCGGGCGGAGCGGGGCGGGTCCTCGTGGGGACTCGCGGGCGGGGCCGGCGGAGCGGCCGTGGTGCTCGCGGGCGCGGCCGTCGTGTGGCGCAGGCGGCGGCGCGCGGCGGGGACGGGCGAGGGGCCGGCGCCGGCCCCGGACGCGGGCGCCTCCGACGGTCGGCTTCCGGACACGGGCGCCACGGGCGCGGGGGAGCCGGGTCCGGGGGACTCCGGTGCGCGGCACGGGCGTTGACGTACGGGTGATGTGCTGACGGTGCGCCGACGGCGGCGGTCGTCGCGCGTCCGGCGGCGGCCCTCCCACCTGCGGAGGGCCGCCCGCCACGCGTGCGGAGGCAGCCGTCCCGCGGCCCACCCCGCGGTCCCGCGCGGGGTCGCCCCCCAGCCGGGCCGTGGAGACGGCTGCCACCTCCCCCCTCGGTGCGGACCGTGGTCGTACCGAAGTCCTCCACTCCGAGTGTGAAGCTCTCGTGGAGGCCTGATGAGCATAAGCCCGCGACCGGGTCTTATAGTGCGGAGGTTCAGCTTCCGTTTGTGCAAGTTGAGGTGGCGACGAAGGGCGGGAAATCGCCCTCCGGGACACCCCTCAGCCGCGCCCCACGTAGGGCATCGACGTGGCCATCACCGTCGCGAACTGCACGTTCGCCTCCAGCGGCAGCTCCGCCATGTGCCGCACCGTGCGGGCCACGTCCGCCGCGTCCATCACGGGCTCGACCGCCAGTTCCCCGTTGGCCTGCGGCGTTCCCGTGCGCATGCCGGAGGTCATGTCCGTCGCCGCGTTGCCGATGTCGATCTGACCGCAGGCGATCCGGTACGGACGCCCGTCCAGGGACAGCGACTTGGTCAGGCCCGTCACCGCGTGCTTGGTCGCCGTGTACGCGATGGACCGCGGCCGCGGCGCGTGCGCCGAGATCGAGCCGTTGTTGATGATCCGCCCGCCCTGCGGGTCCTGCTCCTTCATCTGCCGGAACGCGGCCTGGGCACAGAGGAACGCGCCGTTGAGATTGGTGTCCACGACGTGCCGCCAGGCCTCGTAGGGCAGTTCCTCGACCGGGACGCCGCCCGGGCCGAACGTCCCGGCGTTGTTGAAGAGCAGGTCGAGCCGTCCGAAGCGTTCGCGCACGGCGGCGAAGAGGGCGGCCACCTCCTCGGGGCGGGCGACGTCCGCCCGTACGACGAGGGTGGGCGCCCCGGGTGCCAGGGCCGCCGTCTCCTCCAGGGGCCCGGTCCGGCGTCCGGCCAGGCCCACCGACCAGCCGGTGCGCAGCAGTTCGACGGCCACCGCGCGGCCGATGCCGGAGCCCGCCCCGGTCACCACCGCGATCTTCGTCTGCTTGGCATTCATGGGGCCGCAGCGTAGCGACGGCCCGGCCGGGACGCGGGGCGCGTCATCTCGCCGTGTCCCCACGTCCCCATGTACCTGTCTACCTGTGTGCCTATGTCCTCAAGTCGGTCAGGCGGTCAGTCGGTCAGGCGGTCTCGCCGGGGTAGCGGACGCCGATCTGTTCGCGTACCGCGTCGAGCGTCCGCATCACCGCGAGGCTGCCGTCGAGGGGGACGAGCGGGGACTCCTTCTCACCGGCCCGCAGCGCGCGCATCACCTCGGCGGCCTCGTGCTTGAGGCTGTTGCGCGGGCCGTGCGCCGGGTCGGCCGGGAACTCCTCCGCGTCGCGCCCGTCGCGGTGCAGCACGAACCGCTCCGGGAAGAAGAAGCCGCCGGGGATCTCGATGCGGCCCCGCGAGCCGGTGACGGAGGCCATGACGGGGGTGCTGCCGTTGATGGAGCAGTGCACCGAAGCGAGAGCACCGCTCTCCCAGGTGAGCACCGCTCCCGTCTGGAGATCGACGCCCTCGTCCGAGAGCACCGCTCTCGCCGTGATGCCGGAGGGCTCTCCGAGCAGCAGCTGCGCGAACGACACCGGGTAGACACCGAGGTCGAGGAGGGCACCGCCGCCCTGGGCGGGGTCGCGCAGCCGGTGCGAGGGCGGGAACGGTCCGTTGATCCCGAAGTCCGCCTGCACGGTGCGGAGCTCACCGATCACCCCGTCGTCCACGAGCCCCTTGAGCCTGCGGATCAGCGGGTTGCAGTACATCCACATGGCCTCCATCAGGAAGCGGTCGTGCCGGCGGGCGAGCCCGACCAGCTCCCGCGCCTCCCGCACGTTCAGCGTCAGCGCCTTCTCGCACAGCACATGACGCCCGGCCTCCAGGCACATACCGGCCGCCTGCCGGTGCGCCGAGTGCGGAGTGGCCACGTACACGACGTCGACGTCCTCGTCGGCGGCGAGCGAGGCCCAGTCCCCGTACGCCCGGGGGATGCCGAACCGTTCGGCGAACGCCTTCGCCGAGGCGTCGGTCCGTGACGCCACGGCCACCACCTCGGCGTCCGGCATGTCCACCAGATCCGCCGTGAACGCCGCGGCGATCCCGCCGGTCGCCAGAATCCCCCACCGCACCCGCTCGTGCTCGCCCGTCATTCCCGGCCCTTCGCTCTGTCACCCTGGTGCTCCGTGACCCCGAACACTCCGTTCGAACTGAGAGCATAGGTGGCGGATCACTCGGAGAGGGAGGGGCACATGCCCGAGCGCGGGCGCAACACGGGGGACCAGGAAGGCCCGCGGGGGCACATACCGAACACCGCCGTCGCCGACACCACGGCCGCGGTCACGGACACCTTGACCGTCGTCCCCGACACCTCGGCCGTCGACGCCGACACCTCGGCGGCCGTCGCCGGCCCGGCGCCCGCGGTCGTGCCTCCCAGGACGGCCCCGGGGGCGGGGCAGCCGGGCCCGCGGGCCGCCGGTTCCGGGGACACCGCGCCGCGCGACCCGGGAGCGCTCCGCCGTACCGGCCTCCTCGTCACCCTGATCCTCGGCGGGCTCACCGCGACACCCCCGCTGTCCATGGACATGTACCTCCCGTCGCTGCCGGAGGTCACCCGCTCCCTGCACGCGCCGGCCGCGACCGTCCAGCTCACGCTGACCGCGTGCCTCGCGGGAATGGCGTTCGGCCAGCTCGTCGTCGGACCGATGAGCGACAGATGGGGGCGGCGCAGGCCCCTGCTCGCCGGACTGCTCGTCTACGTCCTCGCCACCGCCCTGTGCGCCGTCGCGCCCGACGTCGAACTCCTCGTCGCCTTCCGGCTGGCGCAGGGGCTCGCGGGAGCGGCGGGCATCGTGATCGCCCGGGCCGTCGTCCGCGACCTGTACGACGGCATGGCGATGGCCCGCTTCTTCTCCACCCTCATGCTGATCTCCGGCGTCGCCCCGGTCGTCGCACCCCTCATCGGCGGTCAGATCCTGCGCGCCACCGACTGGCGGGGCGTCTTCGTGCTCCTCACCGCCGTGGGCATCGGGCTCACCGCGCTCGTCTGGACGAGACTCCCCGAGACCCTCGCGCCCGGCGACCGGCACGCCGGCGGCGTCGGCGAGGCCCTCGGCTCGATGCGCGCCCTGCTCGCCGACCGGGTCTTCACCGGCTACATGCTGGCGGGCGGCTTCGCGTTCGCCGCGCTCTTCGCGTACATCGCGGCCTCCCCGTTCGTGATCCAGGACATCTACGGCGCGTCCCCGCAGACCTTCAGCCTGCTCTTCGGCGTGAACTCGGTCGGCCTGGTGGCCGTCGGCCAGATCAACGGCAAGCTCCTGGTCGGCCGGGTCGGCCTCGACAAGGTCCTCGCGGTGGGCCTCGGGCTCGTCGCCCTCGGCGCGACCGCGCTGCTCCTGATGTCCTCCGGCGTCTTCGGCGAGGTCGGACTCGTGCCGGTGGCCGCCGCCCTGTTCGTCCTGATGTCCGCGATGGGCCTCGCGCTGCCCAACACCCAGGCGCTCGCCCTGATGCGCGTACGGCACGCGGCGGGTTCCGCCTCCGCGCTGCTGGGCACCTCCTCCTTCCTCATCGGCGCGGTCGCCTCACCGCTGGTCGGCATCGCCGGGGAGCACACCGCCGTCCCGATGGCCGTCGTCCAACTGGCGGCGGTTCTGGTCGCCGTCGTCTGCTTCATGGCACTGTGCCGTCCCTGGCGGACGCGCCACACCCCGGACGGAAAGGCGGCGGACAGCTGAGCGCACCGAAACTGCGCGTCGACACACCGGAGCGGGCCGGGCTCGACCCGGCCGAACTGCGCCACCTCGTACGCGACGTCCGAGCCCTCACCCGCGGGCCCGAACCCTGGGCGGCCGGCGTGGTCGTGGTCGCCGGGCGCGGCCCGGTCATCGCCGTCGAGGAGGCGGCGGGCTGGGCGGTGCGCTACGCGTCGTACGACGAGAAGACCGGCACGCGGGTCGAGCTGCCGTCCGAGCAGCGCGTTCCGATGAGCGTACGGACCCCCTTCGACCTGGCCTCCCTCACCAAACTGTTCACCGCGGTCGCCGCGGTGCAGCAGCTGGAGCGCGGCACGCTCGGCATCGACGCGCGGGTGGGGGCGTACCTGCCGGAGTTCCAGGCCGCCCGCGCCCACGACGTCACCGTCCGGCAGCTGCTCACGCACACCTCCGGGCTGCGGCCCGAACTCCCGCTGTACGACTGCCCGGACGGCGCCGCGCGGCTCGCGCTGCTGCAGGCGGAGGAGCCCTCGTCCGAGCCGGGGGCGTACCTCTACTCGGACCTCAACCTGCTCCTCCTCCAGCACGTCCTGGAACGCATCACCGGCCGTACCCTCGACGTCCTCGTCCGGGACGGGATCACCCGGCCGCTGGGGATGACGGCCACCGGTTTCGGGCCGTGCCCGGACGCGGCGGCGACCGAGGACCAGCGGCGGCCGTGGGCCAAGGCGGACCGGGGGATGCTGCGGGGGGTGGTGCACGACGAGAACGCGTGGGCGCTCGGCGGGGTGGCGGGGCACGCGGGCCTGTTCTCCACCGGCCGCGACCTCGCGGTCTTCTGCCGTGCGCTGCTCGCGGGCGGCTCCTACGGGCCCGCACGCATCCTCGGCCCCGACTTCGTCGAGCTGATGCTCACCGCGCCGGGCCTCGGCTTCGCGGTCGCCCAGCCCTGGTTCATGGGGGAGCTGGCGGAGCGCGGGGCGGCGGGCCACACGGGTTTCACGGGGACGTCGCTGGTGCTCGACCCGGGGACGGAGACGTTTCTCGTGCTGCTGGCGAACACCGTGCATCCGCGGCGGGGGGCCGTACGGAACGCTCCGCGGGTGGGGGCGGGGACGCGGGTCGCCCGTGCGGTACGGGGCGCTTGACGCGGCTGTCCCGTCTCTGGGGGCTGCCGCCCGCAGGCCCCCGCGTCGGCCTGGACGGCCTCGTTCTCAAGCGCCGGACGGGCTGCTGGTGCCGGCCGGCGCTGAAAGGGTGGTGGCCGACGTGGCCTTTCCGGCGTGGGCGCGCATCTTCAGCCCGTCCGGCGTTTGAGGACGAGCCCTTCGGGCGATGCGGGGGTCCAGGGGGCGCAGCGCCCCTGGTGGGGGTCGGGGGGCGGAGCCCCCAGGTACGGGACGGGGCCGCGGGGCGAGAGAACCGGCGGCCCGCTCCACCCCCGTAGAATCACCGCGTGACCCCCGCCTCCGACACCCTGCGCACCGCCCTCGCGGACCTGCTCGACGGGCTGCCGCCGAAGGCCGCCGCCCAGGCCGTCGACCGGCTGATCGCGAACTACCGGGGGACCACCCCCACCCACGCCCCGATCCTCCGCGACCGTTCGGACGTGGTGGCGTACGCCGCCTACCGGATGCCGGCGACGTTCGAGGCGGTGCGCGCCGCGCTGGAGGCGTTCGCGGACGCGGTCCCGGGGTGGAGCCCCGCGAGCCACCTGGACGTCGGCGGTGGCACGGGCGCCGCGACCTGGGCGGTGAACGCGACCTGGCCGGGCGAGCGTCCCGTGACCGTGTTCGACTGGGCCGAGCCGGCCCTCGCGCTGGGCCGCGAGATCGCCGCCACGAACCCGGAACTGACGCCGGCGGAGTGGACCCGGGCCCGCATCGGAGCGGCGCTCACTTTCGAGAGCACTGATCTCGTGACGGTCTCCTACGTTCTCGGCGAGCTCACCGCGGCCGACCGTGCCTCCGTCGTGACGGCCGTGGCCGCCGCCGCGCGGGCCGTCGTGATCATCGAACCGGGCACGCCCGACGGATACGCCCGGGTGATCGAGGCCCGCGACCGCCTGATCGACGCCGGGTTCCGTGTCGCCGCGCCCTGTCCGCACAGCGCGGCCTGCCCCATCGTGCCCGGCGAGGACTGGTGCCACTTCTCCGCCAGGGTCAGCCGTTCCTCCCTCCACCGGCAGGTCAAGGGCGGGTCCCTGGCGTACGAGGACGAGAAGTTCAGCTACGTCGCCGCCACCCGTCTCCCCGCGGACCCGGCCGCCTCCCGCGTGGTGCGCAAGCCGCAGATCCGCAAGGGGCAGGTACTGCTGGACCTCTGCGGCCCGGACGAGTCCCTGCACCGCGAGACGGTGACCAAGCGCCACGGGCCGCTCTACCGCGCGGCCCGGGACGCGGACTGGGGCGACGCCTGGCCGCCGCCCGCCGACGAGGACTGACCGCACCGCTCGCCCGGGTCGGCGGGGTCGGCTGTGCCGGGGCGGCCACGGTCCCGGGCCCGGGCCGCGCCTTCCTTCGTGCACGCGCCCGCACTCGTCCCCCCGGCTCCCCGTCCCCGCCTCACGGCCTCACCGCAGTTCCTGCGTGCAGCACTTCACGCTGCCGCCGCCCTTGAGGAGTTCGCTCAGGTCGATGCCGACGGGCTCGAACCCCCGGTCGCGGAGCGGCCCGAAGAGCCCGGCCGCGGCCTGCGGCAGCAGCACGTGCAGGCCGTCCGAGACCCCGTTCAGGCCGAACGCGGCGGCGTCCTCGTCGCCGGCGGTCAGCGCGTCGGGGAACAGCCGGCGCAGCACCTCGCGGCTGCCGGGGGAGAACGCGGGCGGGTAGTACATGATCTCGTCCGTCGTGTCGTCGAGGACGGTGAGGGCCGTGTCCAGGTGGTAGTGGCGGGGGTCGACCAGATCGAGCCCGAGCACCGGGCGGCCGAAGAACTCCTGGGCCTCGCCGTGCGACAGGGGGCTCGCCCGGAAGCCGCGCCCGGCGAGCAGGTAGGAGGCGGTGACCGCGAAGTCGCCCTCGCCCTCGTTGACGTGCACCGGCTCACGGACGTGCCGGAAGCCGTGGGCGCGGAACCACTCCAGGTGCACGGGAGCCTCCGCCGCCCGTTCCCGGTGCGCGAACCGCGCGCCGAGGACCCGGCCGTCCACGACCGTCGCCCCGTTCGCCGCGAACACCATGTCCGGCAGCCCGGGACGCGGGACGAGTTCCTCGACCGTGTGCCCCAGCGAGCGGTAGCGGTCGCGCAGGTCCTCCCACTGGGCGACGGCGAGCGCCACGTCGACCGGTTTGGAGGGGTCCATCCAGGGGTTGATGGCGTAGGTGACGCCGAAGTGCTCGGGCGGGCACATCAGATAGCGCCGGGGTGTGGCGCTGCGCAGAGGGTGCAAGGAGGTCTCCTCACGGGCCGCGGGGCAGATGATGCCCATGGTGCGCCGGGAGTCGCCGTCCGGCTCTTCGGCGAACGGGTGGTCCGCACGGGGCCGCCCCGGCTCTGGCTCCCTCGGCCGCCCCGACGGCCACCCGGCACCGGCTCCCACGGCCGCTCGGCCCCCGCTCCGACGGTCACCCGGGCCCCGCTCCCACAGCCACCCGCGCACGCCCTCCCGGCGCGTTCCCGAGCCACGCGTACCTGAGGCCGCCCACGCACCCACGTCCTGACCGCCCCCCCGCACGCCCACCAGCACTCCTCCGGCGCGCCCCCCGTCAGCCCGAACGGCGGCGAGACGCGCCGTCTTGGGCACCTGTTAGGTTCGCCCCATGGCCCCGACGTCCCCCCGGCCCGCCCAGCCCGCCGGCCGCTCCGCCCCCGACTCCTCCCGCCGCAGCGAGAGGTCCCGCCGGGCGATCTTCGACGCGGCCCTCGCCCTCGTCGGCGAGGTCGGCTACCCCCGGACCACGATCGAGGGCGTCGCCGCCCGCGCCGGTGTCGGCAAGCAGACGATCTACCGGTGGTGGCCCTCGAAGGCCGCCGTGCTCCTCGACGCCTTCATGGACCTCGCGGAGCGGGCCGCGCGGGAGGCGGGCCAGGAGTCGTACGAGATCCCGGACACCGGTGACCTGGCCGCCGACCTCAAGCAGGTCCTGCGCGCCACCGTCGACGAGCTGCTGAACCCCGCGTTCGAGGTCCCCTCGCGGGCCCTGGCGGCCGAGGGCCTGGTGAACGAGGAGCTCGGCGCCGAGTTCGTCACCAAGCTCCTCGAACCCCAGCTCCAGCTGTACGTGAAGCGGCTCAGGTCCGCCCAGGACGAGGGCGTGCTGCGGGCCGGCCTCGACCCCCGGATCGCCCTGGAGCTCTTCGTCTCCCCGCTCGCCCAGCGCTGGCTCCAGCGCACCGGCCCGATCTCGTACGCGTACACGGACACCCTGGTCGAGTACGCCCTGTACGGGCTCACGCCTCGCGGATGAACCGGGGCATAGCGTCGCTTCCCGTGTGATATCGAATCGCGCATCCGGTGTCCCGCGCACCCCGGATGCGAGGTCTGTCCACCCGGGGCGCAGGATGGTGGGACCATGGGGCTTGTCGGATGCCGGTCGCGAAGGCGTCCGCCGGGTACGACCGCATCGGCACGACCGCTGTCGGCACCACTGCTAGGCGAGGAGATTGATGAGCGCAGAGTTCGGCCGCCGCTCCGGCGCGCAGGGCAGGATCTCCCAGTGGCTGCGTGGTCGCCGTCCCAAGGAGATCGCCGACGACGGCGGGCGTGAGGGCCTGCTGCTCGCCGCTGCCGCCGCCGGGCTGCCGCTCGCGCAGGCCGCTTACCCCTCCGGCTACCGATGTTCCTGCGACCGTGTCGGCTGTCCCACGCCCGCGCGCCATCCCGTGTCCTTCGCCTGGCAGACCCAGTCCACGACCGACCGCGCGCAGGTCGAACGCTGGGTGCGGCATCAGCCGGAGGCCAACTTCATCACCGCCACCGGCATGGTGCACGACGTGCTCGACGTGCCGGTCGACGCGGGCCGCGAGGCCCTGGAGCGGCTGCTCGCCTCCGGTGTCGAGGTCGGTCCCGTCGCGGAGAGCGGCGACGGACGCATGTTCTTCTTCACCCTCACCCGCGGCACGCCCGAGGACGAGGACGAGTGGTGGCCCTGTGAGCTGGACTCGCACCCCGAGACGACGGACGAACACCCCGGTCTGCGCTGGCACTGCCGCGGTTCCTACGTCCTCGTCCCGCCGGCCCGGCTCCCCGGTGATCTGACCGTCGACTGGCTGCGCGGCCCCGAGCATCCGCTGCCCGACCCGCTGAGCCTGCTCGAAGCGCTGACGGACGCCTGCGCCCGCTACGCGGGGGAGAACGAGTCGGACCAGCTGGCCGCCTGGCCGCACCGCGGCTAGACACCGCGGCTGGACAGCGGGACTGGACACCGCGGCTGGACACCGGGCCCACGGCCACCCCGGCCCGTGACCGGCCACCGCCTGCGGCCGCCCCGTCCCCGCCGCACCCACCGGACCCGTCCCGGCGGGTGCTGCGGGACGGGCCGTCAGCCGCCCTTCGCCGCCGTCAGCCCCTCGACCCGGCCCAGCACCGTCACCCGCTGGTCCTGGGCGCCCTTCGCCGGGTCCAGGGCCGCCTGGTTCGAGACGAACCCCAGCGTGAGGGACTGCCGGGCGTCACCGGTCGTCAGGGCCTTGACGTCGGCGCTCTGCGCGGGAAGTTCGGTGCCCTGCGCGGCGGTCTGCTTCTCGTAGCGCTGCGTGGTGAAGAAGACCAGCGCCCCGCCGTCCGCGGTGCGCAGCCCGACCGGGGCGTAGTCGCCCGAGGTCAGCGGCTCGTCGATGTACTGCCGGGCGAGACCGGGCCTGCTCGCGTTCCTGTCGCGCAGGGCCCGCCACTGCGAGGTGTGGACGCCCGGCGCGAACGTCTCGCCGCCGCTCCTCAGGTACGTCGCGTAGGCCTGGCTCAGCTGCCCCGGACCTACGGCGAGAGCCGCGTCGTCCGCGGTGACCGGCTGTGCCCAACCGTCCTTGTCCTGACGGAACTTCGGCACGTCGGTACCCGCCAGCACGGTGAGGTAGGAGGCCCGCCACACGTCGTTCGCGGCGCCGCGGGTGAAGACGAGCAGCCAACGGCTGCCGGCCTGGCCCTTGTTGGCCGCGGTGTCCGCGACGAACCAGCGCGGCCAGCCCGCCTTCGCGGGGATGGCGAACCTCGCGTCGTTCAGCTCCAGCGGCGAATACCCCGGATTGCCGCCGGGGTTGTTCCGCCGGCCGGCCTTCAGCTTCGCGCCGTCGATCGCCCCGAGCGCGCCCGTGACGCGGTCCTCGTCCAGCGAAGGATCGTTGGCCTGGTCGGCCTTGTTGTACGCGGTGGTGAAGTCGGCGAGGGCGCGGGCGGCCTCGCCGCGCGTGGCCGTCGGGACGACCTCACGCTCCCCGTGCACCACCACGCAGCCGCTCGCCGTCACGGACAGGACGGCCACCGCGCCCGTCACCAGGGCGAGACGGTGGCGGCCACCAGGTCCGGGACGGCGAAGTGCCGCCCGTGCGAGGCTAAGAAGTCTTCGAGGGCTGTGACCCGTGCGATCCCTGCTCATCAGGTACCTTCACCTTCCCCTTCCCGGAGGCGAACCCTACCGGGGCGAGGAAGATCGCGAGTGTCGGGACCAAGTAGAGCGCCCACACCGTGATCTGAACGACGGTCGGATCGGGCTGGAAGTTGAAGACGCCCTTGAGGAGCGTGCCGTACCAGCTGTCCGGCGGGATCGTGCCACTGATGTCGAAGGCCAGGTTCCGCAGCCCGGGGATCCAGTCGGCCTCCTGCAGGTCGTGCACGCCGTACGCGATCACGCCCGCGGCGACCACGACCAGCATGCCGCCGGTCCAGGTGAAGAACTTGGCGAGGTTGATCCGCAGGGCACCCCTGTAGAACAGCCAGCCGAGCACCACCGCGGTCGCGAGGCCCAGTGCGACACCGATCAGCGGGCGCGGCGTGCCGTCGCTCGCCGCGTGCACCGACGCCCACACGAACAGCGCTGTCTCCAGGCCTTCCCGGCCCACGGCCAGGAACGCGGTCGCCACCAGCGCGCCGGTCCCCATCGCCAGCGCGGCGTCCAGCTTGCCGTGCAGTTCGGACCTCAGGTGCCGGGCGGTGCGCCGCATCCAGAAGACCATCCAGGTCACCAGGCCGACCGCGATGATCGACAGCGAACCGCCGAGCGCCTCCTGCGCCTCGAACGTCATCTCCTGGGAGCCGAATTCGAGCGCGCAGCCGAAGCCGAGCGCCAGCAGGATCGCCACGGCGATGCCGGCCCAGATGGGCCGCAGGGCGTCCCTGCGGCCCGTCTTCACCAGGTAGGCGATGAGGATGCAGACGACGAGGCTGGCCTCCAGCCCCTCGCGCAGGCCGATCAGATAGTTGCCGAACACGGGTTACGCCTCCTTGGAGAACAGCGTGCGCCCCCACCAGTCGTCCTTGTCCCGGACGCCGGGCGGGACGGCGAAGACCGCCGAACTCACGTGCTGGATGTACTCGTTGAGCGCGTCGGAGCGCGAGAGGCTGCGTTGCACGGGGATGAACCCCTTGCGCACGTCGCGCTGGTACGCGAGGAAGAACAGCCCCGCCTCCAGCCGGCCCAGACCGTCGGTGCCGTCCGTGAAGGAGTAGCCGCGGCGCAGCAGGGTGATGCCGTCGTTGGAGTCCGGATGCGCGAGCCGCACGTGCGCGTCCGGCTTCATCGCCTTCAGGAACGGCTCGTCGCGCTCCTTGGCCTTGCCGGCCGGCGCGCCCTCGCCCTTGTCCCGGCCGAACACGTCCTCCTGCTCCTGCAGCGAAGTGCGGTCCCAGGTCTCGATGTTCATCCGGATGCGGCGCGCCACGAGGTACGAGCCGCCGGCCATCCAGGCCGGACCGTCGTCCTCGGACGCCCACACGAACTTCTTCAGCCGGTCCGGCTCGGTGCCCGCGATGTTGCGGGTGCCGTCCTTGAACCCCATCAGGTTGCGGGGGGTCTGGGCGTCCGGTGTCGTCGACGAGGTCTTGCCGAAGCCGAGCTGCGACCAGCGGATGGCGACCTTGCCGAACCCGATCCGGGCCAGGTTGCGGATCGCGTGGACCGCGACCTGCGGGTCGTCCGCGCACGCCTGGATGCACAGGTCGCCGTCGCTGCGCGCCGCCTCCAGGTTGTCGCCCGGGAACTTCGGCAGGTCGACGAGTGCCTGCGGGCGTTCCTCGGCCAGGCCGAACTTCCCGAAGAGCGAGGGGCCGAAGCCGATGGTCAGGGTGAGTCGCGACGGCTTGAGGCCCAGCGCCTCACCGGTGTCGTCCGGCGGCGCCTCGGCGAGCCCGCCGTAGGCGCCCTCGCCGACGGTGTGGCCGCCCGTCATGCGGCGGGCGGCCGCCGTCCACTCCTTGAGCATCTGGACGAACTCGGCACGGTCGTCGGTCTTCACGTCGAACGCGGCGAAGTGCAGCCGGTCCTGGACCGGCGTGGCGATGCCCGCCTGGTGGGTGCCGTGGAAGGCGACCGCGCCGCCGGTGTCGGCGCCCGCCGGGTCCACGTCGTTGCCGATCCGGGTCATCGCCACCGCGCCGCCGGCCGCGGCGGCGCCGAGCGCGAGCCCGGCACCGCCCCAGCCGATCAGTGAACGCCGCGACGGCGTGGGCCCGTCGGTGGTCTCCGTACTGTCCGTCGTCACGATCGCCCCGCCTACTTGACCACGGCCGCGGCGAGCTTGGAGAGGGGCTCGGCGAGCGCGTTCACCGCGTCCGAGAGCTCCTTGCGCTGGTCCTTGGTGACCTTGTCGTAGGACACGAAGCCGTTCTGCGCCTTGTCCTTCGGGTCGTCCGAGCGGTACTTGTCGAGCACCGTGTTCAGCGCGGTGAACTGCTTGTCCAGCTCGGTGGTCAGCGCCTTGTCGTTCTGCTCGGCGACCGGCTTGAGCAGCTCGTAGGACTTCTGCGCGCCGTCGACGTTGGCCTTGAAGTCACTGAGGTCGGTGTGGGAGTAGCGGTCCTCCTCGCCGGTGACCTTGCCGGTGGCGACCTCGTCGAGCAGCTCCTTGGCACCGTTGGCCATGGAGGTCGGGGTGATGACGGCCTTGCCGACGCGCTTCTGCCAGTCCTTCAGGTCGGTGACCAGCTGGCCGGCGAGGGTCTTCTGCTCGGCGCCGATCTTCTTGTCCTGCCAGAGGGACTTCTCCAGCGCGTGCCAGCCGGTCCACTTCTGGCCCTTCTCCAGGCCGTCGGCGCGGGTGTCGGTCTTCGGGTCGATGTCGCCGAAGGACTCGGCGATCGGCTCGGTGCTCTCCCAGCCCACACGCGAGGGGGCGAAGGCGTTCTTGGCGGCCTCCAGGTCACCGGCCTTGACGGCGGCGGCGAACGTCTCCACCTTCGGGAGCGTCGCGTCCGCCTGCTCCTGCGCGTACTCGCGGTAGGCGGCGACGGCCTTGTCCAGACGCGGGTCGCGCTTGGCGACGCTGCCTCCGGTGACCGCGAGCTTCTGGCGGACGCCGAGCCCCTTCATGCCGGGGCGGCAGGCGATCTCGTACGAACCGGCCTTGACCTCGGCGGTCAGCGTGTACTTGGTGCCCGGGCCGATGTTCTCCTTCTCGGAGACGATGCGGTCGTCCGGGAAGAGGATCTCGACCTCGGTGGCCTGCGAGCCCTTGTTCTCGATCTTCAGAGTGACCTGGCCGGCCGGGACCGACTTCGCCGACGTGGTGCACTTCGAGTCGGCGGCGGTCACCTGGATCGCGTCGCCGTCACCGGCGTCGCTCTTCTCGGTGCAGCCCGTTACGGCGGCCAGAGCGGCCGCGGTCGCGGCGGCGGTGACAACTGAGAGTCGGACGGCTCGCATTCAGGCTCCAGGAGAACGATGGACGGCACGGAAGGGACCGCGCTCGTATGGTGAGGCTGGCCTAACTTACCTGAGGCATACCTCAGTGCTACCCGGCCGTCCAGTGATTCAGCTCTCACGGTCGGCACACAGACACGGCTTGATCACGGCGGCTCAAAGCAGACGCCACAGGGGGGCCAAGGGACGGTCAAGGGTCGCGGCGGGGGGCCACCAGGACGGCCGGTCCGCGGGTGCGCGAGCTCGATGGGGCTTCGGTGAGTTGGACCGGTCCGTTCTTCGGGGCGAGGAGGTCCTTGGCGGTGAAGGTGACGAGGGGGACCCGCTTGACGGTGCAGGCCGTGCCGTTGGCGCCGGCGTAGAGCGTGCCCCGGCCGTCCTCGACGGTGACGCGCCGCCCGGCGAGCCGGAGGTCGAGTCCGTGGTCCCCGGTGAAGCGGACGGCTCCGGCGAAGGCGGCGTGCAGCGAGCGGTCCTTCTTGCCGTGGGTTCCCCCGCCGGCCGGGACCGGGCGGGCACCGTCATGGACCCCGTGACCCTCTCCGTGGCGGTCACCGACGACGCCCGGCTGCCCGCCCTGCCCGACCTGGGCAGCTCCGACCCGCCCACGCCCGAGAGCGAGAAGCGGAGCACCGCCGCGCCGGCGACGAGGACCGACCGGCCCGCCCGGTCCGGCCCCCGGGCGGCCGTCGTCCGTATGAGGTTCAATGCCCGCGTGACTGATTACGACGTGCTGCGGGTGTTCTGCGGACCCGACGGCGGCTACGGCAACGAACTCGGTGTCGTACGCGAGGGCTCGGTGCTGCCGGACCCCGACGACCGTCAGGCCCTCGCGGCCAAACTCGGTTTCAGCGAGACCGTCTTCGTCGACGACCCCGAGCGCGGTGTCGTCGACATCTACACCCCGACCCTGCGGCTGCCCTTCGCCGGGCATCCGTGCGTCGGGACGGGATGGCTGCTGGACGTGCCCGAACTGGTCACACCCGCCGGAGTGGTGGGGGTCCGCCTCGACGGCGAGTTCAGCTGGATCGAGGCGCGGCCCGAGTGGGCGCCTCCCCGCACCCTGCGCCAGTACGGGTCGGCGGCCGAGGTGGACGCCCTCCGTGTCCCGCCGCCCGGCGAGTGGGTCTACGCCTGGGCCTGGGAGGACGAGTCCGCGGGACGGGTGCGCGCCCGTGCCTTCCCCGGCCGGGACGACGGCATCACGGAGGACGAGGCGACCGGGGCGGCGGCGCTGCTGCTGACGGCCCGGCTCGGCCGCGCGCTCAACATCGTCCAGGGCCGGGGCTCCCAGATCCTGACGGCGCCCCAGCCGGAGGGATGGGTGGAGGTCGGCGGCCGGGTGTTCCTGGAACGCTGACCCTCCCCGCCCGGCGGACGCAGCCGGCCCGTACGGCGCGGGCGTCAGGCGCTCAGCCGGAACTCCTCGTCCAGCGCACCGAACACCGCCGTGTTCAGCGCGAACGCCCGCTTGCACTCGGCGATGATCCGCTGCCGCTCCAGGTCGTCCGCGGGGACCGCGTCCAGGAGTTCGCGGTAACCGCGCTTGAACGCGGCCGGGTTGGCGATCTCCTCGAAGACGTAGAAGCGCACCCCGTCACCCTTCCGGGCGAAGCCCCAGGTGCGCTCGGCCCGGTCGCGGATGATCTGGCCGCCGGAGAGGTCGCCGAGGTACCGGGTGTAGTGGTGGGCGACGTAGCCTCCCGGCCACGTGCGGGCGCACTCCGCGACTCGCGTCGCGTAGGCCTCGGTGGCCGGCAACGCGGTGAGCGTCGCGCGCCAGCCGGCACCCCGCAGATGGGTCAGGTCCCGCTCCAGGGCGGCGCGGCGCAGCAGTCCCGGCTGGATGAACGGCCCGGCGACCGGATCGGCGGCCAGTGTCCCGGCGTCCGCCTCCAGGGCCTCGTACACGAACCACAGCTGCTCGGTGTAGCGCGCGTACGCGTCGACGCCGAGCCTGCCGCCGAGCAGGTCACTCATGAAGGTCGAGGTCTCCGCCTCCGTGTGCTGCTCGTGCGAGGCGGTGCGGATGAGCGTCGAGAAAAGGTCCATGGGATCTCCGGGGCCGGGGGAACGGGAGCCTCTCGGATTTTGTATGGTTAGGCTTACCTAAGTCAACGGGTTGTCGACTCCCTGTCGGTAAACGTTCCGACACGCCGTCGGTAAAACCGTACCCCGGATTCCGGGGGAGGCCACCGGGGGCCCTGGGGCCCGTGCGCACACGGAAGCCCGCCCCGTCCGGCGGACGGGGCGGGCTTCGGCGGGGTGCGAGGGGGAGGCGGACGGGGTTACGGCAGCGTCAGGATCTCCGCGCCGGTGTCGGTCACCACCAGGGTGTGCTCGAACTGGGCGGTCCGCCTGCGGTCCTTCGTCACGACCGTCCAGCCGTCGTCCCACAGGTCGTACTCGTGCGTGCCGAGCGTGAGCATCGGCTCGATCGTGAAGGTCATCCCGGGCTGGATGACGGTCGTGGCGTGCGGGCTGTCGTAGTGCGGGACGATCAGTCCGGAGTGGAACGAGGAGTTGATCCCGTGTCCCGTGAAGTCCCGCACGACCCCGTACCCGAAGCGCTTCGCGTACGACTCGATGACACGGCCGATGACGTTGATCTGGCGGCCCGGCCTGACCGCCTTGATGGCGCGGTCGAGGGACTCCCGGGTCCGCTCGACCAGCAGCCGCGACTCCTCGTCCACGTCGCCGACCAGGTACGTCGCGTTGTTGTCGCCGTGCACCCCGCCGATGTACGCCGTCACGTCGAGGTTGATGATGTCGCCGTCCCGCAGGACCGTGGAGTCGGGGATGCCGTGGCAGATGACCTCGTTCAGGGAGGTGCACAGCGACTTGGGGAACCCGCGGTAGCCGAGGGTGGAGGGGTAGGCGCCGTGGTCGCACATGTACGTGTGCGCGACGCGGTCCAGCTCGTCCGTGGTGACGCCGGGCGCGATCAGCTTGGCGGCCTCGGCCATCGCCTGCGCGGCGATCCGGCCGGCGATCCGCATCGCCTCGATCGTCTCGGCGTTCTGCACCTCCGGACCGGTGTACGGCGTCGGGGCGGGCTTGCCCACATACTCGGGACGCCTGATGTTTCCCGGGACGGGACGGGTGGGAGAGAGCTCTCCTGGTACGAGCAGCGACTGGCCAGACATGCCAGCGAGTCTAACCAGCGGGCATGGGGGCACTATGTCCGTGGCGAAAGGAGCAGGTCATGGCCCTCTTCAAGAAGCGGACCGTCGCGAAACCCGGCGAGTGGTACTACTGCCTCGTCCACCAGAAGGTCGAGGAGGGTCCGGAGTGCCCCGCCAAGGACCGGTTCGGCCCCTACGCCACCCGCGGTGAGGCCGAACACGCCATGGAGACCGCCCAGGAACGCAACCTGGAGTGGGAGACGGACCCCAAGTGGCACGACGCGACGGCCCAGAATCCGGACGACGACTGACCCGCGGGGCTGACCGGCGCTACCGGCCCGCCTCGGCCGTCGCGTCCGGCCCGTTCGCCGGGTGCCTCGGCCGATCCGACGCGGCGCTCCGGAATGGCCGGTCGGCGACGGCGGTGTACGGCGGCCCGACCGCTCGTGGGCCGTGTGCGGCGGCTCGACCGCTGGTGCCGGCCGCGGCGGGGACCGGTCCACGCGGCGGCTTTCGACCCCGGGGCGGGCGGCCGTCAGGCGTGCGGGCGGGCGGCCGCCGTGGAACTCCGGACGGAGCGCATCCGTACGGCGTGCTCGTTCGTCCGCACGTCGTACCTCATCAGCCCCGGCAGGCACAGCCCCAGCAGGCCCACCGCGCCCACGCAGAGCACGCCTCCCGCCCAGATCGACGTGCGTACGCTCGTCCACGCGGCCATTCCGCCGGCCCGTACCTGGCCCAGCTGAGGACCGACGGAGTACGACAGCAGTTCGATGCCGGCCAGCCGGCCGCGCAGCTCGTCCGGGATGGTCTGGTTCCACATCGCGCCGCGGAAGATCCCGCTGACCATGTCGAAGCTCCCGGCGAGGACGAGGAACAGCAGCACCAGCCCCACGTCGTGGACGGCCCCCGCGGCCACCATGGCCAGCCCCCAGCAGGCCGCCGCCAGGGCCACCATCCGGCCGTGTCGGTGGACACGGGAGGTCCAGCCGCTGGTCAGGGTCGCCAGCAGCGCCCCGGCGGGCAGCGCCGCGTACATCAGCCCCAGCGACCACTCGGCGTCGAGTTCGTCCGCCAGGAACGGCAGCACGGCGAGCGGCATCGCGAAGAACATCGCCGCCAGATCGATCGCGTACGTGCCGAGCAGCTCCTTGCGGCTCCACGCGTAGCGCGCGCCCTCGGCGATCGACCTCAGGGACGGCTTCGCGGCCTCGTGCGAGGCCGGTGACGGCCCGAGTCCGAGAACCAGGACCACCGAGACCACGAAGGTCGCCAGGTCCACGCCGTACGCCCAGCCGAGTCCGGCGTACGCCACCACGACCCCCGCGAGCGCGGGGCCCGCGACCCCGCCGACCGACCAGCGCAGCGAGTTCAGCGAGGCGGCGGCCGGCAGGTGTTCGTGGGCGACGATCCGCGGCACCAGCGAGTCCAGCGCGGGCCGCTGCACCGCCACGAGAGCGGACGAGAACGCGGCGACCGCGTACAGCGGCCACACCGCGGGGGTCGGCGTCAGCGCGTTGACCAGCAGCGCCGCGCACAGCAGCCCCTGCCCGGCCTCCGTGCGGACGATCAGCTTTCGCTTGTCCAGGGCGTCCGCCAGCGCCCCGCCGTACAGCCCGAACACGATCAGCGGGACGAGCTCCACCGCTCCGATCGCGCCCACGGCGACCGCGGATCCGGTCAGGACCTTCATCTGCACCGGCAGCGCGACGAAGGTCAGCGAGCTGCCGAAGTGGGTGATCAGCCCGGACAGCCACAGCCGCCGGAAGTCGGCGGATTCCCGCCAGGGCGCGAGATCGGGGAGGAGCGACCGCGTACGCGAGGGCCGCGCGTCCGGCGCGGCGGGCGTGTCCCCGGCGGCGTGCGAGCCGGGGGAGGGGGCGTCCTGGGGTGGTCCGACCCGGGTCGGCGGTGCGGGGGGTGCGGGTGCTTCTTCGCTCACGTGGGCTCATGCTGAACGTCGCCCTCCCCGCGCGGCAACCGCTTTTCCGCGCGGCGCCCCGCCGAACGGGCCGACCCCCGCCTCCACCCCACCCCCCCGCCGTCCCGCCACCGCGCCGCGGCCGGACCGAGGTTGCTACCAGCGTGTCGGGGGTGGCGCCGTCAGGTGGTCGGCGAGGCGGGAGAGGCGGTCGCGCAGACGGCGGCGCCCGCGCTGCGCGGGCAGGGTGTTCTCCCCGGCCGCCGCGCTGACGAGGTGCTGGACGGTGTCGAGGTCGAGCTCGTGGTCCGGCGGTACGGTCAGCGCCTCGTGCGCCATCGCCTCCAGGTCATGGTCGCCGGAGCCGAGCGCCAGCACGGTGGCGCCGGCCCGCCGGGCGTCGTGGACCCGCTCCAGGAGCGGCGCCCCGGGGGCGGACGGCGCCACCACGAGCAGGGTCTCCCCGCGCCGCGCGGCCTCGACACGACCGAGTCCCACGGCCAGATGGGCGGGGTCCGAGGCCCGCGCCCCGTGCCGCACCAGCGTCGGTGACAGCTCCGGAGTGCCCGACCAGGCGGCCTCGTCCACCAGATGCGCCGCCAGGTGCCACGGCTCGTACTCCGGCGTGCCCACGAGCAGCAGCCCGCCCCCGTACGACACCACGGAGCCGCGCAGGGCCCCCGCGAACCGCCGGGTGGCCCCCGGCCACTCCGTCCCGGCCAGGACCTCGCGCAGCAACGCGACCCGTACCGCATCCATGCGCACGCATCCTGCCGCAACCGGGGACTCGTCAGGCGGAGTTCACCATGAATTCGCCCGGGTGGGGCAGAGGCCGCGCATGACCGAACCCAACGCGACGACCAGCGTCCCCTTCCGCGCGGGGAGCGAGGGCCGGGCGAGCTTCCGCATCCCCGCCCTCGTCGTCACCCGCGCGGGCACCCTGCTCGCCTTCTGCGAGGGAAGGGTCGACTCCGCCCAGGACCACGGCCGTGTCGCCATCGTCCTGAAGCGGTCGACGGACGGCGGCCGCACCTGGGGGGCGCTGCGGGTCGTGGCCGAGAACGGGCACGACCTCGCGGGCAACCCCGCCCCCGTCGTCCTCGACACCGGCCGCGTCCTGCTCGTGCACGTCCGCGCCGCGGCCGCCGCCACCGAGGACGCCATCCTGCGGGGCAGGGTGAGCGCCGCCGACGGCCGCCGGGTGTGGGTGCAGCACAGCGACGACGACGGCCTCACCTGGTCCGCGCCGCGCGAGATCACCCCGCAGGTGAAGAGAACGGAGTGGCGGTGGTACGCGACCACCCCGGGGCACGCGATCCAGCTCACCACCGGCCGCGTGGTCGTGCCCGGCAACCACACCCTGCCGCCCGTCGGCACCGACAACGGCACGGAGGCCCGCTACAACAGCGGTCACTGTCTCCTCAGCGACGACCGCGGCGCGACCTGGTACCTCGGCTACCTCGACGAGAACACCGACGGATACGTCAACGCGAACGAGACGACGGCCGCCGAACTCCTGGACGGACGCGTCTACTTCAACACCCGTAACGACTCGCCCTCGCCGGGCTGCCGGGCCGACGCCCACTCCGCGGACGGCGGGCGCACCCTGCTGAAGCCCTTCCGCCCGCAGGCCGGGCTCGTCACCCCGGTGGTCCAGGGCAGCGTCCTCCAACTCCGCGACCCCGACGTGCTCCTGTACGCGGGGCCCGCCGACCCGGCCGCCCGGGCCCTGATGACGGTGCGCGCGTCCGACGACGGCGGCACCACCTGGCGGCCCGTGCACACGGTCGACGGACTGCCCGCCGCCTACAGCGATCTGGCCCGGATCGACACCGCGACCGTGGGACTCCTCTACGAGACCGGCGACTTCGGCCCGTACGAGACGATCACCTTCCGGCGCGTCCCGGTGACCGCCCTCGCCCGGGCCCCCGAAGCCACCGCGGCGGGGTCCGCGCACGTAAGGTCGGCCCATGACCTCTACTGACAGCGCACAGAAGGCCCCCGCCAAGGACCCGTGGGACCTGCCCGACGTCTCCGGGCTGGTCGTGGGCGTGCTCGGCGGCACCGGTCCGCAGGGCAAGGGCCTGGCCTACCGGCTCGCCAGGGCCGGCCAGAAGGTGATCATCGGATCACGTGCCGCGGAGCGGGCGCAGGCCGCCGCCGCGGAACTGGGGCACGGTGTCGAGGGTGCCGACAACGCCGAGTGCGCCCGCCGCAGCGATCTCGTGATCGTCGCCGTGCCGTGGGAAGGGCACGGCAAGACCCTGGAGGCCCTGCGCGAGGAACTGGCGGGCAAGCTCGTCGTCGACTGCGTCAACCCGCTCGGCTTCGACAAGAAGGGCGCGTACGCCCTGAAGCCCGAGGAGGGCAGCGCCGCCGAGCAGGCCGCGGCGCTGCTGCCGGACTCCCGGGTCACGGCCGCCTTCCACCACCTCTCGGCCGTGCTCCTCGAGGACCCGGAGACCGAGCGGATCGACACCGACGTGATGGTCCTCGGTGAGGAGCGAGCGGACGTCGAACTGGTGCAGGCGCTCGCCGGTCGCATCCCCGGCATGCGGGGGGTCTTCGCGGGCCGGCTGCGCAACGCCCACCAGGTCGAGGCGCTGGTCGCGAACCTGATCTCGGTGAACCGGCGTTACAAGGCCCACGCGGGCCTGCGGGTGACGGACGTATAGCGGCCGCACGGGCCCGGGACGGGCAGGGGCACGGCACGGGGACATGCGGGCACGGGGGCGCCCGGGCGCCGACGCCCGGGCTGCCGGGGCACCGGGGTCGGGGCACCGGACAACAAGGACACGGACATGAGGGACACTGGACGCCGCAGCACCAGCGATCCGCCCGTCCGTCAGGAGCCGTTCCCCCATGTCCGCCTCGCCCTCGCCCGCCCCGACCCGGCGACTCGCCCTCTACGCCCTCGCGGTCTGTGTCCTGTCCGTCGCCGCGGCCGTGGTCTCCTTCGTCCAGGGCAGCTGGCTGGGGATCGTGTGGGTGCTGCTGGCCGGTCTGTCGTCCAACATGACCTGGTACTACGCCCGGCGCGGCCGGGTCCGCGACCGCGCCGGGTCCGTCACCGGCTGACGGTGCAGAACTGGTCGGTGCTCTGCCAGAAACGGTAGAGGTTCTGGCCGCAGTAGCGTTGCAGGTCGTCGATGCCCAGTCCGCCCAGGACGGTGTCGATCAGGTCGAAGAACGCGGTGTTCACCGACGGGATCCACAGCACCGCGAACACGGCGAGCAGACCGAACGGCGCGAAGGGCTCCACCTGGCGGCGGACCTCGTACGACAGCCAGGGCTCGATGACGCCGTAGCCGTCCAGGCCCGGGACCGGCAGGAAGTTCAGGATCGCCGCCGTGACCTGGAGCAGCGCGAGGAACGCCAGCGCGTACTGGAAGGTGCGCGGCACGCCGTCCAGCGCGTGCAGCCAGAACGGCGCCGTGCACACCGCCGCGAACAGCACGTTCGTCAGCGGGCCCGCCGCCGAGATCAGGCTGTGCTTCCAGCGGCCCTGGATGCGGTTCCGCTCGATGAAGACCGCGCCGCCCGGCAGACCGATCCCGCCCATGATCACGAAGATCACCGGCAGCACGATGCTCAGCAGCGCGTGCGTGTACTTGAGCGGGTTGAGCGTCAGATAGCCCTTCGCGCCGATCGAGATGTCGCCGCTGTGCAGGGCGGTGCGCGCGTGCGCGTACTCGTGCAGGCAGAGCGAGACGATCCAGGCGGCCGTCACGAACAGGAACACGGCCACGCCGGGCTGTTCGGCGAACCCGGTCCAGGTCGCCCAGCCGGTCACCGCCATCACGGCCACGATGCCGACGAAGACGGGGCTGATCCTCCGGTCGCTGCGGCGGGACGCGGCGGTGGTCATGGGACTCCCTGGACTGGTGCGCGGGTGCTGGGCCTGCCCGACCGTACCGGGCCCGCACGGAAAACGTCTCGCGACGGCCACCGGTTCCGGAGAGGCCGGCCCCATGACCGCACGAGGACGGACCCGCCGCCGGTCCAGGAGGGGCCCGCCGGTCCGGGCCGGGGCCCCTGCCGGCCCCTGGGAACGGAGCTCCGGCCGGCCCGAGTCCGGGGCCCCCGCCGGGGTGGTGCCGGAACCTCCACCGAGACGGCGCCCGTCCCAGGCCGGAGCCCGTCCCGGAACCGCGACCGTGCCCGGTCCGGGAGGCGGAGCTTGCGCCGGGCCGGAGCTTGCGCCGGGCCGGATTCTCCACCGGGCTGGGGCCGTTCCGTGTCGGAGCTTGTCCCGGGGTCGCGACCCCGCCCGGTTCTGGAGACGGAGCCTCCACCGGGCAGGAATCTCGGCCGGGTTGGGGCCCGGTTCTGGAGACGGAGCCCCCAGCAGGCGGAGCTACCGCTGGGATGGGACCTCCACCGGGCCGGAGCCCTGCCGGGATGGGGCCCGACTCCGGGCGGAGCCCTGCCGGGACCGGGCCCCCGCCTAGTCCCGAAGACCGGGCCCCCGCCAGGCGGAGCTTCCGCCGGGGTGAGACCTCCACCGGACCGGGGCTTCCGCCCGGCCGTAGCCCACCGCCGAAATGGGGCTCGGTCCCGGAGACGGAACCCGTCCCGGGACCGGAGTCCCCGCCCGGCCCGGAGACGGATCCCCCGCCGGGTCGGAGCCCCCATCGGCCCGGAGCCCCCGCCGGAGTGGGCCCCGCACCGGGGCGGGCGCCCGTCCCCGCCCGGCGACCGCCCCGGGCCGGAGCCCGCCCCGAGACCGTGCCCCCGGCCGGTCCCGGAGCCCGTTGCCGTACCCGACGTCCGTACGCGACGGCACCGGAGACAATGGACCCCGTGCGCTACCGCATCCTCGGAACCACCCAGGCACTCCGCACCGACGGCACGGCCGTCCCGGTCGGCGGTGCGCGCCTGCGCGCGCTGCTGACCGTGCTCGCGCTGCGGCCGGGCCGGACCGTGCCCGCCGCCGTCCTGGTCGACGAGGTGTGGGACGGCGACCCGCCCGCCGACGCGTCCGCGGCGCTCCAGGCACTGGTCGGACGGCTGCGCCGCGCGCTCGGCGCCGACGCGGTGGGGTCGGCGGACGGCGGCTACCGGCTCGCCGCGGCGCCCGACGACATCGACCTGCACCGCTTCGAGCGGCTCGCCGGGGAGGGCGCCCGCGCGCTCGCCGACGGCGACCCGGCGAAGGCGGCCGTCATCCTCGACGACGCCCTCGCGCTGTGGCACGGGCCGGCCCTGGCCGACCTCCCCGACCGCGCCGCCGAAGCGGTCCGCTGGGAGACCAGGCGCCTCGACGTGCGCCGCGCCCGCCTCGCCGCGGCCCTGGCACTCGGCCAGGCCGAGCAGTCCCTGCCCGAACTCACCGCCCTGTGCGACCTGCACCCCCTGGACGAGCCGCTGCACGCGCTGCGGCTGCGTGCCCTGCGCGACGCGGGCCGCCCCGCCGAGGCCCTGGCCGCCTACGAGTCGGTCCGCGCGCTGCTCGCCGACCGGCTGGGCTCCGACCCCGGCCCGGAGCTGCGCGCGCTGCACGGAGAGCTGCTCCGCCCGGCCGACCCGGCGCCCTCCCCGCGGGCCCCCGCGCACCCGGGCGGCGCCGGGTCCCGTACCCGGCCCGTACCGCACCACCCGGCACCGGCCGGACACGCCACCGCGCCCGCGCCGCGCGTCCCCGCGACCGGGCGGCGGCCCGGTGCCACTCCCGCGCCGCCCGGCAACCTCCGTGCCCGGCTCACCTCGTTCGTCGGACGGGAGGCCGACATCGGCACGATCCGGAACGACCTCGCCTCGGCCCGGCTGGTGACCCTGCTCGGCCCCGGCGGCGCCGGGAAGACCCGGCTGTCGCAGGAGGCGGCGGAGGCCGTCGCCTCCGGGCTCCGGGACGGCGTGTGGCTGGCCGAACTCGCCCCGGTCGACGACGCGAAGGCCGTGCCCGACGCGGTGCTCACCGCCGTCGGAGCCCGCGAGACCGTGCTGCGCGGGGCCGGCGCCGAAGAGATGCGGGCCGCCTCCGAGCGGCACGACGACCCGCTGCACCGGCTCGCCGAGTACTGCTCCAAGCGCACCATGCTGCTCATCCTCGACAACTGCGAGCACGTCGTGGACGCCGCGGCGCGCCTGGCCGAGGAGCTCCTGGAGCGGTGCCCGGGGCTGACCGTACTGGCCACCAGCCGTGAACCCCTCGGCGTACCGGGGGAGTTGCTGCGGCCCGTGGAACCCCTGCCGGAGCCGTTCGCGCTGCGGCTGTTCGCCGACCGAGGGGCCTCCGCCCGGCCCGGCTTCCGGATCGACGCCGACGCCGGGACCGCCGAGGCCGCGGCGGAGATCTGCCGCCGGCTGGACGGACTGCCGCTCGCCATCGAACTCGCCGCGGCCCGGCTGCGGATGCTCACCCCGCGGCAGATCGCCGACCGGCTCGACGACCGGTTCCGGCTGCTGACCTCGGGCAGCCGTACGGTGCTGCCGCGCCAGCAGACCCTGCGGGCCGTTGTCGACTGGTCCTGGGACCTTCTCGACGGGGACGAACGGGACGTCCTGCGACGGCTGTCGGTGTTCGCGGGCGGCTGCGACCTCGCCGCCGCCGAGGCCGTCTGCGGCCCGGCGGCCCTGGAGGCGCTCGGATCGCTGGTCGACAAGTCCCTCGTGGTCGCCGCCCCCTCCGGCGACGGCGCGATGCGCTACCGGCTGCTGGAGACCGTCGCCGAGTACGCCGGTGAACGGCTCGACGAGTCCGGCCGGCGCTCCGCGGCCGAGCGCGACCACCTCACGTACTACCGGGAACTCGCCCGCACCACCGACCCCCAGCTGCGCAGCCCCGGCCAGCGCGCCGCGATCGAGCGGATGGAACGGGAGTCGGAGAACCTGCGGGCCGCCCTGCAGCGTGCCGTCGCCACCGGCGACGAGCAGGAGGCGCTCTGTCTCGTCCTCTCGCTCGCCTGGTACTGGCAGATGCGCGACCTGCGGCTGATGGCCCGGCACTGGTCGAACGAGGTCATGGCCCTCGGCCCCGACCCCTTTGCCGAGCCCCTGCGGCCCGTCCCGCCGCTGACCGAGAGCTGCACGGACGCTCCGCCGCCGATGCGCCCCGAGATCCTCGACGAGGCGCGCCGCGGCCTGCATCTCGTCCATCTCGCCTGCATGGACATGGACATGGGCGCCTGGGAGACCCCCGAGGCCCAGGTGAAACTGCGCGCCATCAGCCGGGCCTACAGCCCGGGGCTGCCGCAGACCTGCCGCAGCCCCGGCAACCTCTGGTTCTACGCCGTGATCATGACGGGTGACGTGGACAGGATGCACGCCGTCATCGACGAGACCGTCCGCACCTGCCGCGACCTCGGCTACGCGTGGGAGCTCGGCGTCGCCCTCCAGATGCGCGCCAACGTCCTCGCCAACCGGGCCACCTGGTCGGGCGACGCGGTCCGGGACGCGGAGGAGGCGCTGGAGATCTTCACCCGGATCGGGGACTCCTGGGGGGCCGCGGAGGCGCTGTCGGCGCGCGGCGAGGCCTATGAACGCCGGGGCGACTACCGGCTCGCGGCCGACGACTACGCCCGGGCGATGGCGTACGCCGAGGGGCTCGGCGCGCACGCGCAGACGGCGGTGCTGAGCACCCGGCTCGGCGGCGTCCTCATCGAGTCCGGCGAGACCGAGCGCGGTGAGCGGATGCTGCGGGACGTGCTGGCGCGGGGCGAGGGCAGCCTGAACGAGGCCATGCCCGCCTCCCGGCTCTTCCTGGCGATATGGCTGGGCCGCAGCGGGCGGGTCCCGGAGGCCCGCGAGCAGATGCGGCTGCTGCGCGCGGACTTCGAGGCCGTCACCTTCGTGGTCTTCGACGGCTTCGTGCTGGGTGTGGAGGCGTGGCTGGACGCGCTGGAGGGCCGGTACGAGGCCTCCCTGGCGAAGGTCGGCAAGGCGCTGGAGCGGGCGGGCGATCCGCTGTCGCAGGTCATCGCGCCGCACATGGTCTCCGCGCATCTGACCACCGCGGCCGTCGCCCTCACCGGTGTGGACGGCGGGCGGCGGGTGCGTGACGCGGCCGTGCTGCTCGGCGCGGCCGACCGGCTGCTGCCGCCGGGGCACTTCGCCGGTCCGATGGAGGGCGAGGTGCGGGTCCGGGCCGAGACCGGTGTACGGGCCCTGCTGGACGACGCGGCGTACGAGGCCGCGTACGCCGAGGGCGGCGCGCTCTCCCTGGAGGAGGCCGCCGCCCTCGTGTGACGCGGACCGGGGGTGCCGAGGTCGTCTCGGCGGACGTCAGCTCTTGGTGCGGAACTTGTGGATCGCGATCGGCGCCATCACCACGGTGAGCCCCGCCGTCCAGGCGAGGGTCACCCACAGTCCGTGCGTGACCGGGCCGCCGACCATCAGACCGCGTGTGGTGTCCGCGAGCGAGGACAGCGGGTTGTACTCGGTGAAGGCGCGCAGCCAGCCCGGCATGGTCCCGGTCGGCGAGAAGATCGACGAACCGAACTGCAGGGGCATCAGGACCAGGAAGCCCATCGCCTGCACCGACTGCGCGTTCTTCATCGTCACCCCGAGGACCAGGAAGATCCACATCAGGGCCGAGCCGAAGAGGACGGACAGACCCACGGAGGCGAACAGGCCGGGCCAATCGGTGATGTCGAAGCCGACCAGCACGCCGACGACCAGGAGGATCGTCGTGGCGACGAGCATCCGCAGCAGTTCCACCACGATCTTGGCGAAGAGCACGGATCCCTGGCCGATGGGCAGGGTGCGGAAGCGGTCCATCACCCCGGTCTGGAAGTCCTGGTTGAAGCCGGTGCCGACGGCCGTCGCGATGTTCATGGCCGTCATCGCCATCAGTCCGGGCACCACGTACTGCACGTAGGCGTCCTGTCCGCCGCCCAGGGACTGGCCGATGGAGCCGCCGAAGACGTACACGAACAGCAGGGTGAAGACGATCGGCATCAGGACGGCGTCGAACATCGACTCCGGGTCCTGGCGGATCCACAGCAGGTTGCGGCGGACGAGGGCGCCGATGTGGCGTGCGTGCGCCCGGGGGGAGATGCGCGGGTCTCCCGCGGCGGCGAGGGGGGCTTCGGCGGCGGGCGGAAGGTGCGGGGCGGAGCCGCCCCTCGGAAGGGTGGTGGCGGGCGACGGGCGGGCGCTCATGCGGAGACCTCCTCGTAGGCGCGGGCGGGCGGCGTGTCCTGCGGGGCACTGGCCTTGTGGCCGGTGAGGGACAGGAACACCTCGTCAAGACTGGGCAGTTCGGTGGAGATGGAGGCGATGGTGATGCCGCGCGCGCTGACCGCGCCGACCACGGCGGTGAGCTGTTCGTCGCTGAGGATCGGCACCACCACGGTGCCGGTCTCGATGTCCACGGCCGAGGACGCGAGCCCGGTGAGGCCCAGCTCGTCGAAGAGGGCGGCCAGCGGGCGCAGTTCCAGCGGGTCAAGCGGGCGGATGCGCAGCGTACGGCCGCCGACCCGGGCCTTCAGGTCGTCGATCCGGCCGTTGGCGATGACCTTGCCGCGGTCGATGACCGTCAGCTCGGACGCCAGCTGCTCGGCCTCCTCCATGTACTGGGTGGTGAGCAGGACGGTCGCGCCGTCCGCGACCATCCGCTTGACCTCCTTCCACACCTCGTTGCGGGTGCGCGGGTCGAGCCCGGTGGTCGGCTCGTCCAGGTAGAGGACGGACGGGTCGCCGATCATGGAGGCGGCGAGGTCGAGCCTGCGGCGCATGCCGCCGGAGTACGTGGACGCGGGGCGCTTGGCGGCGTCGGTGAGCGAGAAGCGCTCCAGGAGCTCGTCGGCGCGCCGGCGGGCCTCCTTGCGGGGCAGGTCCAGCAGCCGCCCGATCATGTACAGGTTCTCCCAGCCGGGGAGCTTCTCGTCGACCGAGGCGTACTGGCCGGTGAGGCCTATCACGCGGCGCAGCTGGCGGGGCTGGGTGAGCACGTCGTAGCCGGCCACCGTCGCCCGTCCGGCGTCCGGGGTGACCAGGGTGGACAGGATGCGGACGAGGGTGGTCTTGCCGGCGCCGTTGGGACCGAGCACGCCGAGGACGGTGCCTTCGTGGACGTCCAGGTCCACGCCGTCCAGTGCCTTGGTCTCGCCGTAGTGCTTGACCAGCCCCCGCACGGTGACGGCGCTGCGGGCGCCGCCGCCGGGGTTCTTGTCGATTCGCGTCATGACCACAAGATGTCAGTGCCCACCGACAAACCGCCTACAGGGTGCCTACAGCGTTCGGTGCTGACCGACGGGCCGCCGACAGCGACAGCGACAGTGGCAGCGGGCGGTGGCCGACGGGGTGGTGCGCACACCCCTGTCCGGGAACGGCGACAGCCCGCCGACGGGGGAAGTTCGGCGGGCTGTCTTGGTGCCGCAGTGGCTCGGTGGGGCCGGTGAGGCTAGTGGACGGAGTGCTCCTCCAGGGGGAACGTCCCGCCGACCACGTCGTCGGCGAAGGCGCGGGCCGCGTCGCCGATGACCGTCCGCAGATCGGCGTACTGCTTCACGAACTTCGGCACCCGGCCCCCGGTGAGGCCGAGCATGTCGGTCCAGACCAGGACCTGTGCGTCGGTCTCCGGGCCGGCGCCGATGCCGACGGTCGGGATGTGCAGGGTGCGGGTGACCTCGGCGGCGAGCTCCGCCGGCACCAGCTCCAGGACGACCGCGAAGGCGCCCGCGTCCTGGACCGCCTTGGCGTCGCGCAGCAGCTGCTGGGCGGCTTCCTCGCCGCGGCCCTGGACGCGGTAGCCCATGGAGTTCACGGACTGCGGGGTGAGACCGATGTGCGCCATGACGGGGATGCCGGACTCGACGAGCAGCTCGATCTGGCGGTGCGAGCGCTCGCCGCCCTCCAGCTTCACGGCGCCGACGCCGGCCTCCTTGACCAGCCGGGTGGCGGAGCGCAGGGCCTGGACCGGGCCCTCCTGGTACGAGCCGAAGGGCAGGTCGCCGACGATCAGGGCGCGGCTGGTGCCGCGGACGACGGCGGCGGACAGCATCGTCATCTCGTCGAGGGTGACGGGCACGGTGGTCTCGTAGCCGAGGTGGCAGTTGCCGGCCGAGTCGCCGACGAGCATCACCGGGATGCCGGCGTCGTCGAAGACCGACGCGGTCATCGCGTCGTAGGCGGTGAGCATGGGCCACTTCTCGCCGCGCTCCTTGGCCGCGGTGATGTCGCGGACCGTGATGCGGCGGGTGCTCTTGCCTCCGTACAGCGCCCTGGCGCTGTCGGTGGTGGCCCGCGCACCGTCGGCGGGCTGGTTCGGGGCAGCCGAGAGCTGCGTCATCGCAACGGCTCCTTCTGTCATCTCGAGGCGCCCTGACGGCGTCCCCGGATCGCCTCCATGGTGGCACCTCGTGCCATCGGGTGCCAGACCGGGTCGAGCGAGACGCGTCTCATCCCCGGGGTTTCGGGGTGCATCCCCAGACTTCGGGACGCGTCTCCCGGCACCGGAGCAGGTCCGCCGACCGGGTGACCCCCGCCCGCGCGGGCGGTGCCCCCTCACCCGGACGCGCGGCTCCGGCCCGGTTCGTAAGGTCTCCGTAAAAGATTTACGATACGATACGGTTCCGTATCGAATTTCGTTAGGCTCCCGCCCATGACAACTCCCGCTGCCCCCGCCGAACGGCGTGTGCCCGAAGCGGTGCACCGGCGCCGCTGGGCCATTCTCGGCGTGCTCATGCTCAGCCTGTTGATCGTGGTCCTGGACAACTCGATCCTCAACGTCGCGATCAAGACGATCTCCACCCCGGCACCCACCGGGCTCGGCGCCACGCAGAGCCAGCTGGAGTGGGCCATCAACGCCTACACGCTCGTCTTCGCCGGGCTGCTCTTCACCGCGGGCCTCCTCGGCGACCGGCTCGGCCGCAAGAAGGTCCTGCTCGCCGGTCTGGCGGTCTTCGGGGTGGGCTCGGCTCTGGCGGCGGAGTCCGGCTCACCCGTCCAGCTCATCGTCTTCCGCGCCGTCATGGGCTTCGGCGCCGCCTTCGTGATGCCCGCCACCCTCGCCGTCCTCATGAACGTCTTCGAGCGCGAGGAACAGCCCAAGGCCATCGGCATCTGGGCCGGCGGCGTCGGTCTGGCCATCGCCATCGGCCCGATCACCGGCGGTGTGCTGCTCGCCCACTTCTGGTGGGGCTCCGTCTTCCTGATCAACGTGCCGATCGTGGTCCTCGCGCTCGGCCTGATGTTCTGGCTGGTCCCCGACTCCCGCGACCCGAACCCCGGCCGTGTCGACCTGGTCGGTGTCGTGCTCTCCGTCATCGGACTCGTGCTGCTCGTCTACGGCATCATCAAGGGCGGCCAGCTGGCCTCCTTCACCGACGCGACGGTCCTCGCCACCATCGGGGCCGGAGTCGCCGTCCTCGTCGCCTTCGTCGTCTACGAGAAGCGCAGCGACCATCCCTCCATCGACGTCACGTACTTCAAGAACAAGGTCTTCTCGGCCGCCATCGCCGCCATCGCGCTCGTCTTCTTCGCACTGATGGGCGTGACCTTCTTCTCCGTCTTCTACACCCAGAGCGTGCGCGGCTACTCGCCCCTGAAGACCGGTGTGCTGATGCTGCCGCTCGCCGCCGCCCAGCTCATCTTCGCGCCGCGCGCCCGCCTCGTCGTCGACCGCATCGGCAACCGGGCCACCTGCACGGCGGGCCTGCTGCTGCTCGCCGCGATGCTCGGCGCGTTCGCCACACTGAAGGCGGACACCCCGATCTGGCTCCTCGAGGTCGTCTTCTTCCTGATGGGCACCGGCATGGCGCACATCATGACCCCGACGAGCGTCGTCATAATGCAGGCCCTGCCGCGCGAGAAGGCCGGCTCCGCCTCCGCCCTCAGCAACGTCTTCCGCCAGGTCGGCGGCGCCCTCGGCATCGCGGTCCTCGGTTCGGTCCTCTCCTCGGCCTACCGCAACGGCATCGAGGACAAGCTCTCCCTTCTCCCGCCCGGCCTGCGCCACACCGCGGGCGAGTCCATCGAGGCCACCCTCGGTGTCGCCGCCAAGCTCGGCCCCCGGGGCGAGGCCCTCGTCACCCCGGCCAACGACGCCTTCCTGCACGCCATGCACGTCACCGCCCTGTGCGGCGCCGGGGTCGCGATCGTGGGCGCCGTCATCGTCGCCGTGTTCCTGCCGGGCCGTCCGCCGGCCCGGCAACAGGACGAGGACCGGACGGAGTTGGTGACCGCGGAGCACTGACGGAAGTACACGGCGGGGCGCCCCGTGGCATCGGCACCGGGCGCCCGACCCGCCGCACACGCCCGATCCGCCGCACCCCGGCGGGAACCAGCAGCCCAGGACGAAGGAACGGAGCGACACGTGAACCTCGCGGAAAGCCGGGAAAGGCACGAGGGTCCCACCCGGGGGCGCCCCCGCAGCGAGGCCGTGGAACGCTCCATCATCGAGGGCGCGATGAAACTCCTGGAGGACGGCGTCCCGCTCGCGGACATCTCCATCGAACGGCTGGCCCGCACGGCGGGCGTCGGCAAGGCGACCATCTACCGCCGCTGGAGCGGCAAGGAGGAACTCTTCGTCGACGTCCTGCGCGCCGCCGAACCCCCGGACGCCGAACTCCCCGGCACCTCGATGCGCGACGACCTGATCGCCCTTCTGGAACCGCTGCGCCGGCGGGGTCTCGCCAGCCGCTCCTCGGCGCTCCTGCACAACGTCTACGCCCAGATAAAGACCAGCCCGAAGATCTGGGCGGCCTACCAGGCGACCGTCATCGAACCGCGGCGCCGGACCACGTTCGAGGTCCTGCGCCGCGGGCAGCGTGACGGTGAACTCCGCGCCGACGTGGACATAGAGGTCATCAACGACCTCTTCGTCGGACCCATGCTGGTGCGCGCCGTGATGCGCCCGGAGGCCGAACTCCCCGAGAACCTCGCCGAGCAGATCGTGGACGCGGTGCTCACGGGGCTCCGCCCGCCCGGACGTTAGCCCGTCCGTCAGGACGCGGCTCGCCCGGACGGCGGGACGGCCGAATGTGCGCGTTTCGTCACAGAGGCCGCGCACCGCCCCCGATTCGGAACCCCGGAAGCCGAGTTGTTCGTCCTCGTGCCCGTACAGCCGTCATGCGACGGCAGGAACGGCACCGATCATCCCCTAGGGTCGTACCGCGGGACTGACGGTGTGCACGGCAGGTTGTGAGGCGACGGTATGGCGCAGGCGTACATGACGGAGACGGGCAGCGGCGGCTCGGGGCCCGAGCGTCGAGGATCCCGGCTTCGGCGCCTGCTGGAGACGTGGCGCGCAGACCGCGGCATCTGGCGCCGCGGCCTGGTCCTCGCCGCGATCGCGCTCCTCCTCGCCCTGGTGATGCTGCTGCACGCGCAGATCCCGAACCGGATCGGCAACCTCGGCAGCCTCACCGAGACGTTCCTGCCGTGGATCGGCCTGTTCGTCCCGGTCCTGCTCGCCCTCGCGCTGGTACGGAGGTCCGCGAGCGCCCTGATCGCCGTGCTGCTCCCCACGGTCGTCTGGCTGAACCTCTTCGGCGGACTGCTCGTCGACCGGACCGGCAGCGGCGGCGACCTCACCGTCGCCACGCACAACGTCAACGCGGAGAACCCCGACCCGTCCGGCACCGCCCGTGACGTGGCCGCCTCCGGCGCCGACGTGGTGGCCCTGGAGGAGCTGACGGCCACCGCCGTCCCCACGTACGAGAAGGCGCTGGCCGCCACGTACAAGTACCACTCCGTGCAGGGCACGGTCGGGCTGTGGAGCAAGTACCCGCTGACCGGGGCCCGGCCCGTGGACATCAAGCTGGGCTGGACGCGGGCGATGCGGGCGACGGTGGCGACGCCGGAGGGCGGCGTCGCGGTGTACGTCGCCCACCTCCCCTCGGTGCGGGTCAAGCTGGAGGCCGGGTTCACCGCCCGCCAGCGCGACCGCAGCGCCGACGCGCTGGGCGAGGCGATCGCCGACGAGCCGCTGCAGAGGATCGTCCTGCTCGGCGACCTCAACGGCACCATGAACGACCGGTCGCTCAACGGCGTCACCTCGCAGATGCGCTCCACCCAGGGCGCGGCGGGCAGCGGCTTCGGCTTCAGCTGGCCGGCGTCCTTCCCGATGGCCCGGATCGACCAGATCATGGTCAAGGGCGTCGAGCCGGTGACCTCCTGGACGCTGCCCGAGACCAGCAGCGACCATCTCCCGATCGCCGCCCGCGTGAAGGTCGCGGCAACCGGTTCTTAACCTGCCGGAATACTGGGCCTGAGAGAGTTTGTTCCATAGCTGAACTTACGAAGCCCGTGCACATCGACGTGCACGGGCGCGTCCGTGCGCACGGAACGGGCCCGTCGGCCGGCCCGTCGGTGTGACGGCCCGCCGACCCGCGGCACGCCGGTCCGTTCCGTGCCCCGCCCCGCTCCATCGCCCCGCTGCCCCGAAAGGCCCCCTCATGCCCCTGGCCCTGCTCGCCCTCGCCGTGGGCGCCTTCGGCATCGGCACCACCGAGTTCGTGATGATGGGCCTGCTGCCCGACGTCGCGGACGACCTCCACATATCCCTCCCCGCCGCCGGCCACCTGGTCTCGGCGTACGCGCTCGGCGTGGTGATCGGCGCCCCGCTGCTCGCCGCGGCCACCGCCCGCCTGTCCCGCCGCAAGGTCCTGATCGGCCTCATGGTCCTCTTCGTCGCGGGCAACGCGCTCTCCGCCCTCGCCCCCGACCAGCACTGGCTGCTCGCCGCCCGCTTCCTCAGCGGCCTGCCGCACGGCGCCTTCTTCGGTGTCGGCGCCGTCGTCGCCACCGGCCTGGTCGCGCCCGAGCGCAAGGCACGCTCCGTCTCGCTGATGTTCCTCGGGCTGACCGTCGCGAACATCGCCGGAGTGCCGGTCGCCACCTCCGTCGGCCAGCACTTCGGCTGGCGGGTCACCTTCCTCGGGGTCAGCCTGATCGGGCTGGCCGCGATCGCCACACTGGCGCTGCTCGTCCCGCACGACCACACCCAGGCCGCGAGCGGCGGTCTGCGCGGCGAACTGGCGGCCCTGCGCTCCCTGCCCGTCTGGCTGGCGCTGGGGACGACGGTGGCGGGCTTCGGCGCGCTGTTCTCCGCGTACAGCTACGTCACGCCGATGCTCACCGAGTCCGCCGGGTACTCCGAGTCCAGCGTCACGCTGCTGCTCGCGCTGTTCGGCGTCGGCGCGACGGCGGGCAACCTGGCGGGCGGACGGCTGGCGGACCATTCCCTGCGCGGCACCCTCTTCGGCGGTCTCGCGTCCCTGGTCGCGGTCCTCGCGCTCTTCCCCGTCCTGATGGCGGCCCAGTGGAGTGCCGCGCTCGCCGTCACCCTGCTCGGCACGGCCGCCTTCGTCACCGGCTCCCCGCTCCAGCTGATGGTCATGGAGAAGGCGGCCGCGGCCCCGTCGCTGGCCTCCTCCGCCAACCAGGCCGCGTTCAACCTCGCCAACGCGGGCGGCGCGTGGATCGGCGGGCTCGCCCTGGCCGCGGGCTTCGGCGCCACCTCCCCGGCGCTCGCCGGAGCCGCACTCGCCGTGCTCGGCCTGGCCGTAGCCGGGACGGCCTACGCGGTCGACCGCCGCCACCGGGCCGCCCACTCGGTCACCCCCGGCCGTCTGGTCGCCGCCCACGTCCCCGACCGGCCGGAGGCGCTGCGCCGCTGAACGGTCAGCCTCGCGTCTCCGGCGGGTCGAAGCGAGCCAGGTCACGCAGCCAGGTGCGGGCCGAACTGTCGGACGGCGCGCGCCAGTCGCCCCGCGGCGAGAGCGAACCGCCCGCCGACACCTTCGGCCCGTTCGGCATCGCCGAGCGCTTGAACTGCGCGAACCCGAAGAAGCGGCGGCAGAACACCTCCAGCCAGCGCCGGATCTCCGGCAGGTCGTACGCGCCCCGCTCGGCCTCGGGGAAGCCGGGCGGCCAGGCGCCCGCGTCCGGGTCGTGCCAGGCGTGCCAGGCGAGGAAGGCGATCTTCGACGGCCTGAACCCGTAGCGCAGTACGTGGAAGAGCGTGAAGTCGTGCAGCGCGTACGGGCCGATCTTCGACTCGGTGGACTGCATCTCCTCGCCCGGGACCAGCTCCGGGCTGATCTCCGTGTCGAGGATCGCGGCGAGCGTCCGGCCGGTCTCCTCGCCGAACTGGCCGGTGCCGATGACCCAGCGGATCAGATGCTGGATCAGCGTCTTCGGGACGCCCGAGTTGACGTTGTAGTGACTCATCTGGTCGCCCACGCCGTACGTGGACCAGCCGAGCGCCAGCTCCGACAGGTCACCGGTCCCGAGCACGATGCCGCCGCGCTGGTTGGCGAGCCGGAACAGGTAGTCGGTGCGCAGTCCGGCCTGCACGTTCTCGAAGGTGACGTCGTACACGGGCTCGCCGGACGCGAAGGGATGCCCCATCTCCTCCAGCATCAGCCGGGCGGTCGGCGTGATGTCCAGCTCGGCCGCGGTGACGCCCAGGGAGCGCATCAGCTCGTGCGCGTTGCCCTTGGTGTGGTCGCTGGTGGCGAAGCCGGGCAGGGTGAAGGCGAGGATGTCGCTGCGCGGGCGGCCCGCCCGGTCCATCGCGCGGGCCGCGACGATCAGCGCGTGCGTGGAGTCGAGCCCTCCGGACACCCCGATGACGACCTTCGGGCCACCGATCGCCGCGAGCCGCTGCTGCAGCCCCGCGACCTGGATGTTGTACGCCTCGTAGCAGTCCAGGGCCAGCCGGTCGGGGTCCGCGGGCACGAACGGGAAGCGCTCGACGCGACGCCGCAGGCCCAGGTCGCCGGAGGGCGGGTCGAGCCGGAACGACACGGTGCGGAAATCGGCGGCGCGGGCGGTGTGGGTGCGCCGGTTGTCGTCGAAGCTGCCGGTCCGCAGCCGCTCCTGGCGCAGCAGGTCGAGGTCGACGTCCGCCACCGCGAACCGGTCGTCGAGCGGGAAGCGGTCGGACTCGGCCAGCAGCGTCCCGTTCTCGTAGATCATGGTCTGTCCGTCCCAGGACAGATCGGTGGTCGACTCGCCCAGGCCGGCCGCCGCGTAGACGTACGCGGCGATGCAGCGCGACGACGCCGAGCGGCACATCAGCCTGCGGTCCTCTGCCCGGCCGACGGTGATCGGACTGCCGGAGAGGTTGGCGAGGACGGTGGCGCCCGCCAGGGCGGCCTCGGCGCTCGGGGGCACCGGCACCCACATGTCCTCGCAGATCTCCGTGTGCAGCACCAGGCCCGGGACGTCGTCCGCGGCGAACAGCAGGTCCACACCGAACGGCACGGACTCGCCGCCGACGCGGATCGTGCCGCCGCGCTCGTCGTCGCCCGCGGCGATCTGCCGACGCTCGTAGAACTCCCGGTAGTTGGGCGGGTACGACTTGGGCACGACACCGAGCACCCGGCCGCGGTGCACGACCACCGCGCAGTTGTAGACCCGGTTGCGGTGGCGCAGCGGGGCGCCCACGACCAGCACCGGCAGCAGTTCCGCCGAGCCCGCCACCACGGTCCCGAGCGCCTCCTCGACCTGGTCGAGCAGCGCGTCCTGGAGCAGCAGGTCCTCGATCGAGTAGCCGCACAGCCCCATCTCCGGGAAGACGGCGACGGCGACACCCTCCCCGGCGCACCTGTGCGCCTGGCGCAGGACCGCCTCGGCGTTGGCGGGCGGGTCCGCGATGACGGTGTGGCCCGTGCAGGCGGCGACGCGTGCGAAGCCGTGCTGATAGAGCGACCGGAAGTTCAGAGAAGGCACTCGCCCAGTGTAATCGTCAGAGCGACGCGATGGGGGGCTGGGGCGGGTGGGCGGTCCCCGTCGACGACGGAGGCCGGGCGGAGGCCAGGGGGAGGCCGGCCGCGGGGAGCGCCGGGCCGGGCCGGACGTGACGGTGCGCCCGCCTCCACGGGGGAGGCGGGCGCACCGTCCGTGCGCGCCGGTCAGTGCCGGCGGAACGAGCTGACGTAGCCCGGGGCGGGGGAACCCACACCGGTCACGTCGTCATAGCCCTTCACGGCCGACAGCGAGCTGTCCTTGCCGAGGCTGCGCACGGAGGTCAGCAGACCCTCCGACGCGTCGAACGAGTTCGCGAAGTCCACCCGGGCCACGGCGAGTCCGGAGCCCGTGGGGTTGTCCGTGACGTCGTGGTACGCCTTGGAGCCGTACTTCGCGTAGATCGACGGGTTGGCGAAACCGATCGCCTTGCCGCCGCGCGCCTCCTGGGCCAGGGCCTGGACGGCCGCGATCACCGGCGCGGCGAGCGAGGTGCCGCCGATCCGGTACTCGCTGTACTGCTGCGACCCGTCCGGGAAGGTCTGCGTCTGGCCGACGCGGAAACCGGTGTTCGGGTCGGCGATCGCCGAGATGTCCGGCACGGTACGCATGGGCGTGGTGCCGCCCGCCTTGGCCAGCGCGTTCGGGACGACGCCCTTCTGGTAGAAGGGCTGCGCCACCGTCTTGCTGGTGCCGCCGCCCGCGCCCGAGGTGAACGCGCCCGGGAAGCCGGTCCAGCTCTTGCCGTCGGCCGCCAGCGAGGCCTTCTCGGTTCCCCAGCCGGTCTCGAACAGGTACTTGTCGTTCTTGCCGACCGCCAGCGAGGTACCGCCGACCGCCGTCACCCACGCCGAGTTGGCCGGGGTGTCGACCTGCTTCGTACCGGTGTTGGCGACCTCGTCGCCGTTGTCGCCGGAGGAGAAGTAGAAGCCGATGCCCTCGACCGCGCCGAACTGGAAGACCTGGTCGTAGGCCGCGGCGAGGTCCGGGGTCTGGTTGGCCTCGATGTCGCCCCACGAGTTGGAGACGATGTCGGCCAGGTGACCGTCGACGATCTTGCTGAGCGAGTCCAGCAGGTCGTCGTCGTAGCAGGAGGCGGCACCCACGTACGTGATGTTCGCCCCGGGCGCCACCGCGTGCACGGCCTCGACGTCGAGGGTCTCCTCGCCGTACCAGCCGGCCGCGCCGCACTCCTCGGTCTTCGTGTAGGTGCCGGGAAGCACCTGACGCAGCTGACTGGTGGAGTACTTCGCGTCACCGTGCTTCTTCGCGTACGAAGCGGCGTCGAACGCGATGGTCGGCGAGGCGTACGCGTCGGTGATGGCGACCCGGACACCCTTGCCGGTCTGCTTGCCCGCGCCGTAGGCGGCGCGGAGCTGCCGGCCGGTGTATCCCTGCACCGCGTACGGGATCTTCTTGCCGTACGCGCTCGGCAGCGTGCTCGCGGTCTTCGAGCCGTAGTACGAGGAGAACGGCCCGGCGTTGCGGAACACCGCGTCCGGAGGCGGCAGCGTGTCGTTGTGCGTCGCCTTGTGCGGGGCGTTGTCCAGACCGGTCACGGTCAGGACGGCGCCGTTCAGGGCGGCCGGGACCGAGGCCGACCCGGCCGGAGCCCGGTAGGTCCTGCTGCCCTTGGTGTAGTTGTGCAGCTGGGTGCCGAACGCCTTCTCGGCGGCGGCGACGTCACCGGTGACGGAGACGTAGTGCTGCGTGGTGCCGGTGACCTTCAGGCCGGCCGACTTCAGCCACGAGGTCACCGCGGTGACCTGCGCCTTGGTGGCGCCGAAACGGGCCTGCGTCTGCGCGGCGGTGAGGTACTTGCCGTACGAGGCAGACGCCGGGTCGGCGACGGCCTTGGCATACGCGGCAAGGCCGGCGGCGTCCCGGCCCGCGAAGTAGACCCGGGCGGAGACCTGGGAGCTGTCGGACGCGGCCCCCTTGTCCGCCTTCGCCGTGGCCCACGCGGGCTTGGTGCCCGCGAGGGTGTGCCGGCTCGGGCCGGTCGCGGCGTGGGCCGCGGGTATGCCGAGCGCCAGCGCACCGGCGAGCAGCGGCAATGTCGCTGCCATGCTCACTCCGGCGCGTACTGCAGCGCGATTGGATCTCATAAAACCCCCTGCGATGCGGTTCGTCGCATGTGCGGTCGTCCGTGATGTGCGAGACCGTGCGCCGAACAGCGGGCACACGGAATGGATCACGCTGGGGTCACTCTGGCGATGAACCGTTCATGCAAGGGGAATGAGAAAGCCAAGGAAACGCCAAGTGGGCGTGGTTGAAGGGCATTTGGGGGGCTTTGGAGGGGGTGCCGCGTGCGGACGTAGGGATATCCCTCGACTTCGCGTGAAGGGGTTCCCCGTTCCCGGTTCCGGGGCTCCCGGTCCCGCGGGTCCCCGCCCGTCCCCGGGCGGGTCCTAGCCGCGTGCCTTGGCGCCGCGCGCCTTCAACAGGTCGGCCATCAGCTTGATCTCGGACTGCTGCGCGTCGACCATGCCCTGCGCGAGCTTCTTCTCCACGCCGACCGTGCACTTCTGCACACAGCCCTCGGCCATGTGGATGCCGCCCTTGTGATGGTCGGTCATCAGCTGGAGGTACAGGATCTCCGCCTGCCTGCCCTTGAGCGTGTCCAGCTTCTTCAGCTCGGTGTTGGTCGCCATGCCCGGCATCAGCGCGCCGTCCTTGCCCGACGCCATGTCGCCCATGCCCATCCAGGTCATGGGCGGGTCCGCGGACACCTTCGGCAGATCCCACAGGTCGAGCCAGCCGAGCAGCATGCCGCGCTGGTTGGCCTGCGTCTGCGCGATGTCGTACGCGAGGCGCCGCACCTCCTCGTCGTCCGTGCGGTCGCGCACGAGGTACGACATCTCGACGGCCTGCTGGTGGTGGACCGACATGTCCCGTGCGAAGCCCGCGTCGGCGGAGTCCGCCGCGGGCGTCGCGTTCCCCGGGCCGTCGCTCTCGGCGACCGCGTACGTGATGGCCCCGGCGGCGACCAGCGCCGCCGCCGTGGCGCCCGCGATCCAGCCCGCCTGCCGCATCCGGGTCACTGCGACAGACCGTTGGTGCAGGCGGCGCCCGGCTCGGGCGTCTGCTTGCCCTGCACGAACTCGGAGAAGAAGGAGTTCACGGCCGGGTCGCTCGCGCCCGTCACCGTGCGCTGCTTGCCCCAGGCGCTGAGCATGACCGGGTCCTTCTGGTCGGCCACGGGGCTCATCAGGGTGTACGGGGTCTTCTTGACCTTCTCCGCGAGCGCCTTCACGTCGGCGTCCGAGGCCTTGTCGTTGTACGTCACCCACACGGCGCCGTGCTCCAGCGAGTGCACCGCGTTCATGTCGTTGACCGGCTTGGTGTAGACGTCGCCGTTGCAGTTCATCCACACCTGGTTGTGGTCACCGCCGACCGGGGGCTCCATCGGGTAGTCCACGGTCTTGGTGACGTGGTTGCGGGAGAGCTTCCCCGACCACGTGCGCACACCGTCCTTGCCCGTGACGAAGTGCCCGGAGCCGGCGCCCTTGGAGTCGCTCGCCGCGGTGTCGCTCTTGTCGGACTGCGACCTGACCAGGACGACACCGCCGACCACGAGACCGACGACGACGACCGTGCTCGCCGTGATCGCGAGGATCCGGTTGCGACGCTCCCGGGAGCGCTCGGCCTTGCGCATCTCGTCTATGCGCGCCTTGCGCTGCGCGGAGGTGGTGTTCTTGGCGGAACCCATGGCGAGTCCTTATGGGGATGGGACGGTCGGGTCCGCTGATCGTAATGGGGAGAGGGTGCCCGCAGGCGTTCAGGGCGCAGAATGTCCGAAGGTGCGCGCTCCGGACAGCGGCGGCGTTACGCCCGTACGGCCGCGCAGATAATTTGAACCTCGGATGCGTATTATTTACGCTGGTGGTATGAGGCTGTTGCGCTCCACCGACCTGGCCCTGCGGGTGCTGATGCGGCTCGCCGTCGCGGAGGGCTCGACGCCCACGACCCGCGAGGTCGCCACCGACATGGACGTCCCCTACACGCATGCCGCGAAGGTCGTCGCCGAGCTCCAGCACCTCGGGCTGCTCGACGCGCGCCGGGGCCGGGGCGGCGGCCTCACGCTCACCGAGGCGGGGCGTACGGCCTCCGTCGGCTCCGTCGTCCGGACCTTCGAGGGGGACGGTGACGTCGTCGACTGCGAGGGCGCCACGCCCTGTCCGCTGCACTCCGCGTGCCGGCTGCGGGGGGCGCTGCGGCGGGCCCAGGAGGCCTTCTTCGCCTCGCTGGACCCGCTGACGGTACGGGACATGGTCGCCTCGCCGACAGGCCCGCTCCTGCTGGGGATCTCCAGCCGCCCCTGAGGACGCGGCCCGCACCGGGGTGCTCCGTGACGGGCGGGCGGACGCCGCCCGCACCGCGGGGACGGGCGGTCCCGTGCGGGCCGGGGACGGTCAGTCCTGTGCGAGCCAGAGGTCCGGTCCGAACACCTCGTAGTGGATGTCGGCGGCGGCCATGCCCTTGCCGAGGAGCTGGGCCCGCACCGCCCGCATGAAGGGGAGGGGGCCGCACAGATAGGCCCGGGTGCCCGGGGCGACCGGTATCGCGGAGAGGTCCGCGCGGCCGGGGAGGCCGGCCCCGTCGGCGTCCCGCTCGTACCAGAAGTGGGCCGCCGCGTCGCTGAGTTTCCCCGCGTACGCCTCGTGGTCGGTGCGCAGGGCGTGGTCGGCGGGGGAGCGGTCGGCGTGCACGATCGTGACCGGGGCGCGGTGCCCGGAGAGCGCGAGCTGTTCGAGCATGGCGATCATCGGGGTGACGCCGATGCCGGCGGAGGCCAGCAGGACGGGGGCGTCGGTGCCGTCGAGCACCAGATCGCCGTACGGGGCGGAGACCTCCAGGGTGTCGCCGGCCGCCACGTGGGCGTGCAGGTGGTTCGAGACCTCGCCGTCGGGGCTGCCGGCCTCGCGCACCCGCTTGACGCCGATCCGGCGGTCCGGCGCGCCCGGGGCGCCGACGAGGCTGTACTGGCGGATCTGGCGGGCGCCGTCCGCCAGCGTCACCCGGACCGACACGTACTGGCCCGCCCGGAAGTCCGGCAGCGGGCCGCCGTCGGCCGGACGCATCCGGAACGTGGCGACGTCCGCCGTCTCCTCGTCGCGGCCCACGACGCGCCACGTCCGCCAGCCGCGCGCGTCGTCCGAGTGCCGGGCGCGCAGCCGCTTCTCCAGGGCGATCAGCGCGTTCGCCATCAGCCAGTAGACCTCGTCCCAGGCGGCCGCGACCTCGGGGGTGACCGCGTCGCCGAGGACCTCGGCGATGGCCGCGAAGAGGTGTTCGTGCACGACCGCGTACTGCTCGGGAGCGATCCCCAGCGAGGCGTGCTTGTGGGCGATGCGGCTCAGCATGACGTCGGGGCGCTCGTCCGGCCGCTCGACGAGGTGGGCGGCGAAGGCGGCGATCGATCCCGCCAGCGCCCGGCGCTGGGTGCCCGAGGCCTGGTTGCCGCGGTTGAAGAGGTCGCGCAGCAGCTCCGGGTGGGCGGCGAACAGCCCCTCGTAGAAGCGGTCGGCGATCTCGCCGATGGCCGCGCCGACCGCGGGGAGGGTGGCACGCACGGTGGCGGTGGACTGCTCGGACAGCATCGGAACTCCTCGGGCCAGGACGGAAGCGGAGGGCCGCTGGTGCGACTCCCTGTCTGCACAGCACGGTAATAAAACTTGCATCTAAGATGCAAATTAAAGGGGGCGTGGAGGAAGGGTGCAGGCCGGGCATTACAACGAGGCGGGTGAGCAGGCAGTATGGGCAGCGGAACGGACACCTTCCGTAGGCGAGGCGTTCACTCCGTGGTCGGCGGGCCGATCATGGTCGGCAACGCGCACGAAATGGTGTTGTGGTGGGATGCTCAGGTGCCCCGACCGTCTTCGAGGCGTGGGAGCAGGCGGCCTGACCAGCAAGGATGGGTGGAAGCGGACAATGGACAAGCAGCAGGAGTTCGTGCTCCGGACACTGGAGGAGCGGGACATCCGGTTCGTTCGGCTGTGGTTCACGGACGTGCTGGGCTTCCTCAAGTCGGTGGCCGTCGCCCCGGCCGAACTGGAGCAGGCCTTCGACGAGGGCATCGGCTTCGACGGCTCGGCGATCGAGGGCTTCGCCCGCGTCTACGAGTCCGACATGATCGCCAAGCCCGACCCGTCCACGTTCCAGGTGCTGCCGTGGCGTGCGGAGGCCCCCGGTACGGCGCGCATGTTCTGCGACATCCTGATGCCGGACGGCTCCCCGTCCTTCGCCGACCCGCGCTACGTCCTCAAGCGCGCCCTCGCGAAGACCTCCGACCTGGGCTTCACCTTCTACACCCACCCGGAGATCGAGTTCTTCCTGCTGAAGGACCGCCCGCTGGACGGCTCGCGGCCCACCCCCGCGGACAACTCCGGCTACTTCGACCACACCCCGCAGAACGTGGGCCAGGACTTCCGGCGCCAGGCCATCACGATGCTGGAGTCGATGGGCATCTCCGTGGAGTTCAGCCACCACGAGGGCGCCCCGGGCCAGCAGGAGATCGACCTGCGCTACGCCGACGCGCTCTCCACGGCCGACAACATCATGACCTTCCGCCTGATCATGAAGCAGGTCGCGCTGGAGCAGGGCGTGCAGGCCACCTTCATGCCGAAGCCGTTCTCGGAGTACCCGGGCAGCGGTATGCACACCCACCTCTCCCTCTTCGAGGGCGACCGGAACGCCTTCTACGAGTCCGGCTCGGAGTACCAGCTCTCCAAGGTCGGCCGCTCCTTCATCGCCGGCCTGCTCAAGCACGCCGCGGAGATCTCCGCCGTCACCAACCAGTGGGTCAACTCCTACAAGCGCATCTGGGGCGGCTCGGAGCGCACGGCGGGCGCCGGCGGCGAGGCGCCCTCGTACATCTGCTGGGGCCACAACAACCGCTCCGCGCTGGTCCGGGTCCCGATGTACAAGCCCGGCAAGACCGGCTCCGCACGGGTCGAGGTCCGCTCCATCGACTCCGGCGCGAACCCGTACCTGGCCTACGCCCTCCTGCTCGCCGCCGGCCTCAAGGGCATCGAGGAGGGCTACGAGCTCCCGCCGGGCGCGGACGACGACGTCTGGGCCCTCTCCGACGCCGAGCGGCGCGCGATGGGCATCGAGCCCCTGCCGCAGAACCTCGGCGAGGCCCTCACCCTCATGCAGCGCAGTGAACTGGTCGCCGAGACCCTCGGCGAACACGTCTTCGACTTCTTCCTCCGCAACAAGAAGTCGGAGTGGGAGGAGTACCGCAGCGAGGTCACGGCGTTCGAGCTGCGGAAGAACCTGCCGGTGCTGTAGCCGCAGGCCAGCGGCGGTTCTCGCGATGCGCCCCGCGGGGCCGGCGGCTGTCGGCCGCCGGCCCCGCGGCCGTCCTCACGGCCCCTGGGCCGTCCGAAGGCCCTCCGCCCCCGGGAACCCGGTCCTCGGACACGTGGTCTCAGGGCGTGCATGCCGTGTCACGAGATCGCCGTGCGGATGCCCCGCCCCGGAGGAAGCGCGGCTGCTGGAGACAGGAGAACGAGCCCGGTGAGAATCATCCCCGCCCAGCCGAGCGACGTACCCAAGCTGCTGGCCTTCCGAGCGGAGGTCGCGGCGTGGCTCTCGGACCTCGGGACCGACCAGTGGCAGTTCCCCTACCCGGCCGCCAAGCTGCTGGAGACCGTCGATGACGGCACGGTCTTCATGGTCCTGGACGGTCCGGTGACGGCGGCGACCATCACCGTGACCCCTGACGCGGAAGCGGGCCTCTGGACGGAGCGAGAGCTCTCCGAGCCGTCCGTGTTCGTCAGCAAGCTCTCCGTCGCGCGGACGCACGGCGGGCGGAACATCGGTGGCCGGCTGCTCGACTGGGCCGGGGACCGGGCCCGTCGGGCCGGGGCCGAGTGGCTCCGGCTCGACGCGTGGACGACCAACACGGACCTGCAGGCGTACTACCTCCGCCAGGGCTTCGAGCACGTCCGTACGGTCCTCGACGGGAGAGCGATCAACGGAGGCCCCCGGGTGTCGGGTTGGCTGGCACAGCGGTCGACGGACCGGACTGAACACGGCTTCGTGGACGAGACCCCGGAGCCGGAACGGCCTGGTGGTGTCTAGGCCGTGTCCGCGCCCGGACACGGAACCTCCCTACCGCACCGGCCGTCCCTGTGGGGGCAGGTTTCCCGGGTCGCCGTCAGGAACGCCGCTCCGACGCGGTGTCATCCTGCCGGCCAGCCACTCCAGGTTCTCCCACACCCGGGGCTCACCGTGCAGGCGCCGCTGTTCCTCCACCCAGGGACGGTAGTTGTTCCAGACGGAGAGGATGAGGCCGCCCCATGCCTCGTCGATGACCTGGCGGTCGAAGGCGTCCGTCTGCGCGCCGACGGCGAGGAAGTTGAACGTGGTGAGGTAGGACGCGACCAGCTTCGTGGCTCGGTCGTCGCCGGACAGCGAGAGACCGACCAGGGCCGCGATGGCCCCGTGGTCCCGCTCGTGCGGTATGCCCTCGTCGAACAGGGCCTTCCGGCGGTCCATGTTGGCCGTGAGGTACTCCATGGTCGCTTGCTTGCGACGTCTGTCGTGGTCCTGTTCCGTACCGCGCGACAGCATGAGGAGCTGCCACGCCACCGCGCCGAAGGCGACGACGCTCACGAGCAGGGAGCCGAACGAAGCAATCAGGGACCACCGCTCATACGACGTCACGGCCGGATACGTTACGGAAGGTCCGCTGCCGGCGGGGCCCGTTTCCGGCATCGAGGCGCACGTGCCCCAGGGCGGCTCCGGCCCGGAGCCGCTCCGCCGGCCCCGGGGCGCGATCACGGTTCAGGCGGGCCCGGCGGAGCGGGGACCGTCCGATGCCCCGTCGTGACGCGCGTGTGTACAACCCCGCGTGGATTCCGGCCGTCTGTAAGGCGCTGGAGGGATGAACCTCCGGTGCGTTTCCGCGAGGAGAATGGGGATCAGGTGGGGAAGCAGGTCTGGAGAGCCGTCGTGGCCGGTGGCGCGGCCGCGGTGTTCACGGCCTTGGCCGCGGTGCCGGCCGGGGCGGCCGAGGGCGGGGTCTCGTTCAGCCGTGTCCAGGTGAACGGCGGCAAGGCGATCGTGATCGGGGTGTCGAAGGAGGTCGCGGTGCCCGCCTCCTTCCGGATGGCGACCACGCACAAGTGGAAGTGGCCCGCGGTGTTCCTGTACCGCGGTGGTGCGGGTGACCGCCTGTGGCACGCCATCGAGACGAGCGACTGCGTCAAGGTGAGCTCGGGCGTCTGCGACTTCGACGAGACGATGTACTTCGACCCGAGCGTGTGGGACATGCGCAACAGTGAGGCCGGGGCCTGGAAGGTCGGGGCCGAGGTGTACTTCGAGGGCGGCGGCGGTGACACCGACGACAAGGGTCTGACGGTCGACGTCAAGCGCAACTCCCGCCTGACCGTCAACGCCTCGCCCGAACCGGTGTCCAAGGACAGGACCATCACCGTGACCGGAAAGGTCACGCGGGCCGACTGGGAGACCAGGAAGTACGTCTCCTACGGAGGCCGCCTGGTGAGCCTGCAGTTCAAGGCCTCCGGCGCCGCCGCCTACACCACCGTCAAGAAGGTGTACGCGAACGGTTCGGGGGGTCTCAAGACGACCGTGAAGGCGTCCAGGACGGGCACGTGGCGCTGGGTGTACTACGGCAACGCCACCACCGGGCCGTCGACGTCGTCCGGGGACGACGTCGTGGTGAAGTGATGTCCGCGGTGCCGGCGGGCCGGTGGCGGCCGAACCGGCGGTAACGGCTGCGACACGGGCCCGTCCGGGGCCGTGCCCGGCCGACGCGCGTGCGCGGGGTTCAGGCCGGCGGTCGGCCCACGTACGCCGGGGACACCGCCGCCGTGCTGATGCGGCGTGGGTGTCCCGTGCCGTCGGCCGGGGCCGTGTAGAGGTCGGCGCCGTAGTCGCCGGGGAGGGCGTAGACGAGGGTGTGGTCGTCGCGCCAGACGGCCTGGTCGTCGACGCTGCGGGGTTCGGCGACGGGAGTCTCCCGCAGGGTGCGGAGGTCCAGGACGTACAGGTGCCAGGGGGCGTCCTTCGGGAGGCCCTTCACCCGCTTCTTGTAGGCGACGCGGGTGCCGTCGGGGGAGAGCGACGGGCACTCGACGTTCGGGTGGACGGTGGTCAGGGTGCGGGCGCGGAGATCTCCCCGGACCAGGTACGTGCTGCCGTGGGTGGCGAGCGTCGCGTAGAACGTGCGGTCGTCGGCGGTGAAGGTGACACCCCAGAAGTTGACGTCCGCCGCGTGGTACGTCCTGCCGTCCTTCACCACACGGAACGCCTCCAGGGACGGGATCAGCCGTCCCGTACGGGTGTCGACGACCGCGGCGCGGGTCGAGAAGTCCGTGCCCGCGTACGAGTCGCCGCCCACGAACGCCGTCCAGGCGGCGTAGCGGCCGCTCGGGGAGACGCGGGCGCGGGAGGGGATGCCGGGGACGTCGTAGCGGGCCGTGACCCGCAGGCGGGAGTCGAGCAGGACGGCCCGGTAGGTGTCCCCCACCGGGCCGTGCACCGACTGCAGGCAGACGCCCGTGCCGCCGGCCGCGTGGAACCGCAGGCACTTCACCTTCGAGGCGGTCCGCGGGCCCGCCGGGTCCGACGCCGGGACCGACGTCAGCTCGTCGCGGTGCGGACCCCACGCCATGTTGCGGAAGATCATGCGGCCCCGCGCGCCGAGCGCCACCGGCCCCGCGGTGATCTCCGGGCCGCCGGGAACGGCGTGGTCACGGCGGTCGGCGCGGGCCGAGGCGCGCAGGACGGAGGCCGTGCCGATGCCCGCGAGCACGACGAGGGCCGAGACCAGCACCAGGAGACGGGTACGGAGGGTCATGCGAGGCCTTCCGGAGGAGTGGGGCGCAGGGCGACGGAGACCAGGACCCCGAACACGAGCAGCGCGGCGGACACGGTGAGCGCCGTACGGTCGCCCCAGGCCGTCCAGGCGGCGCCGAAGCCGAGCGAGCAGACGAAACGGGCCAGCGCCTGGCCGGTCTGCACGAGGGCCAGCCCGGACGAGCGCAGTTCCTCCGGCACGCTCTCGGAGGCCGCGGCCATCAGGACGCCGTCGGTGGCCGCGTAGAAGCCGCCGTGCAGGAGCAGCACCAGGTACGGCAGTGCCGACCCGTGCCAGGCGGAGAGCAGGAGGGCGTAGACGAGCAGCAGGGCGCCGTGACCGGCCAGGAACAGCCGGCGGCTGCCGATCCGGTCCGCGAGGCGGCCCAGCGGGACGGCCAGGAGCAGGAACGCGGCCGCCGTGCCGAGGGGGAGCAGCGCGAACCAGCGGTCCGGCACGCCCAGGCGCCGCTGGAGGAGCAGGAAGACGAAGGCGTCGCTGACCGTCGCGAGGCCCAGCAGGAGGGCGCACAGGGTGATGCGGCGCACCGCCGGAGTGCCGAGCAGGGACAGGGCCGCGCGGAGGGTGGGGGACGCGGGGGACCCGGCCGGGTCCGCGGGGTTCTGCCCGGCGGGGGACGGGGCGGAGCCCGCCGCGCTCCCGGACCGGGGAGCCTCCTCCGCCGGACGGGACCGGTCCGCCGCTCCGGCGGGCGTGGACCGGGCCGGCCCCGCGGACCCGGCGGGCTCCGCGAACTCCGTGGGACGGGTCGCCTCCGCCGGCCGTGCGGACCGCGGGCCGGTCCCGGCGCGGGTGTCCGCCGGCACGAACAGCACCAGGACCAGGACCCCCACCACCGCCACGCAGAAGCTCACCGTGAACACCGCGTCGTAGCCGTCCACCGTCGCCCGCAGGATCAGGAAGGCGACCAGCGGGCCCAGCAGCGCGCCCGCCGTGTCCATGGCCCGGTGCACGCCGAAGGCGCGGCCACGCGTCGCCGGGGTGCTCGACAGGGAGATCAGCGCGTCGCGCGGGGCGGTGCGCAGGCCCTTGCCGGTGCGGTCGGCGGCCAGGACCAGGCCGATCGGGGTCAGTGAGTGCGCCAGCAGCAGGAGGGGTTTGCACGCTGCCGAGAGCGCGTAGCCGAAGCCCGCCACCCACTTGTGGCGGCCGCCGCCGCGGTCGGCCAGATGGCCGCCGACCAGTCGCACGAGCGCCGAGAAGCCGTTGTAGACGCCGTCCAGCAGGCCGAAACCCAGCGGGGACAGGCCGAGGCCCGCCACCAGGTACAGCGGGAGCACCGCGGTGACCATCTCGGACGAGACGTCGGTGATCAGACTGACCGTGCCGAGTGCCAGCACCGTGGGCGCGACCGCGGCGCGGCGCCGCCCGGCACGGGGCCGGGCGGCGCCTTCCGCGGACGCCGCACGCGTACCGGCGCGGCTGTCCGCAACGTACATGTCAGGACGTCCAGATGCCGGTGATGTCCTTGCCGGAGGCGGCGTTGCCGGCGTGCGGCAGGCCGTGCATGTCCTCCAGGGTGCGCAGCAGGTCGTAGTGGTTGTACGTGGTGGCCGAGGAGGACCCGGCCGTCACCCGCTGGCCGTAGAGCACCGTGGGGATCTTGTTGCCGCTGAGCCGGTTGTCCTCGTCGAAGGTGACGACGAGCAGGCTGTTGTGGGTCTTGGCCCAGGTGGCGTAGGCGCCCAGGTTGTTCTTGAGCCAGGTGTCCCCGGAGGACACCGAGCAGTCGTGCATGTCGCTGCACAGGTTGGGGACGACGAAGGAGACCTGCGGCAGCGTCGTGTAGTCGGCCGGGAACTGCGCGAAGGTCTTCGCGCTCGACGTCGGCACGTTGCCGAAGCCGAACCAGGGGTTGTGCTTCTGCGCGTACTTGCCGCTGCTGCACGTCGTGGAGCCCTGGCTGGGCAGCGTCTCGTTGTAGCTCGCCCAGGTCTTGCCCGCGGCGATCAGCTCGGAGGCGAGGTTCGGCGCGGAGGAGAAACCGGGCCGCACACAGCTGTCGTCCGTGACGCCCTGCGTGGAGCCGGAGAACAGGGCGTAGTAGTTGGGCTGGCTCGGGTGCGTCTCGGCGTACGACTGGGAGAGGTTCGCACCCCCTGTTTTGAGCGAGTTGATGTACGGGGCGCTGGAGGAGCCGATCACCTGGCTGTACGCGTGGTTCTCGAAGACGACGACGACCACGTGGTCCGGGGTCGGGACCCCGGCCGCGGCATGGGCGGTGGCGGAGCCGCCGAGCCCGGTCCACAGCCCCACCGCGGCCGCGGTGAAGGCGAGGGCGGACGCCAGGACGGCACGGCGACGGCTGTACACGGTTCTGCCGGACACTTCAGACCTCCGGTGGGGGAGACGCGACGGTGACGGGACGGTGCGAACAGAGCATGTACACGCCAGCGTTCGACTGCCTCACGGCGCCCACCCCGGGGGGTGAAGAGCTGGTGAACGGCCCGGTTCGCGGGTCCTCAGGGGCCCGGCGGCCCTCCGCCACGACGGCCGCGGCTCCCCGCCGCGCACGCCCCGGCGCTTCCGCACGCCGCTCCGGTTAGGCTCGGGCTCGTACGACCTTGATCGGACCGGCCGTGCGGCACAGGCCGGACCGGCGGTGCGACTTCGATCCGAGGGAGGCCGGGGATGACGGCGCCGGGGCGCAGGAGCAGCACCTTCACACGGCTGCTGCGGCACGGTTTCACCGATCCCTCGGCGGCCGAGCGGCTCCTGGAGAGCGACCAGCTCGCGCCCATCAGGGCCGACCCGGTGCTCCTGGACGCGCTCGGCAGGACCGCCGACCCGGATCTCGCGCTGCTCGGACTGGTCCGGCTGGTCGAGGCGCAGGGCCACCACACGGCCGAACGCGAACTCCTCGACACCCTCGTGGCCGCCAAACCGCTGCGCGACCGGCTGCTCGGCGTGCTGGGCGCCTCCGCCGCCCTCGCCGACCACCTCGCCCGGCACCCGGGCGACTGGCGGGAACTCGTCACCTACGAGCCGCAGGACCTGCATCCCGGAGTGGCCGAGTTCGAGCGCTGTCTCGCGGAGGCCCACGACCCGGTCTCGCTGCGTGTCGCCTACCGGCGCTGCCTGCTGTCCATCGCCGCCCGGGACGTGTGCGGCACCACCGACCTCGCCCAGACCGCCGCCGAACTCGCCGACCTCGCCACCGCGACCCTGCGCGCCGCCCTCGCCATCGCCTGCGACGCGGCACCGGCCGACGCCGCGCTGTGCCGGCTCGCCGTCGTCGCCATGGGCAAGTGCGGCGGACACGAGCTCAACTACGTCTCCGACGTCGACGTGATCTTCGTGGGGGAGGCGGCCGGCGGGGCCGACGAGGGCAAGGCGGTCCAGGCCGCCACCCGGCTCGCCGCCCACATGATGCGGATCTGCTCCGAGACGACCGTCGAGGGCAGCATCTGGCCCGTCGACGCCAACCTGCGGCCCGAGGGACGCAACGGGCCGCTGGTCCGCACGCTCAGCAGCCACCTCGCCTACTACCAGCGATGGGCCAAGACCTGGGAGTTCCAGGCCCTGCTCAAGGCCCGCCCGGTCGCCGGTGACATCGAGCTCGGCACCGAGTACGTGGCCACGCTCGCGCCGCTCGTCTGGCACGCCGCCGAGCGCGAGAACTTCGTGGCCGACGTGCAGAAGATGCGGCGCCGGGTGGTCGAGAACATCCCCGTCGCCGAGGTCGACCGGGAGCTGAAGCTCGGCCCCGGAGGGCTGCGGGACGTCGAATTCGCCGTTCAGCTCCTGCAGTTGGTGCACGGCCGGGCGGACTCCACGCTGCGCAGCGGCACCACCCTCGACGCCCTGAAGGCACTGGCCGCCGGCGGGTACGTGGGGCGCGCCGACGCCGTCCAGCTCGACGACTCCTACCGGTTCCTGCGACTGATGGAGCACCGCATACAGCTGTTCCGGCTGCGGCGGACCCATCTGGTCCCGGAGGACAGCGCCGATCTGCGGCGCATCGGACGGTCGCTGGGACTGCGCGGCGATCCGGTCGTCGAGCTGAAGCGGGAGTGGAAGCGGCACCGGGCCGTGGTGCGACGGCTGCACGAGAAGCTCTTCTACCGGCCGCTGCTCGACGCCGTCGCCCAACTCGCCACCGGCGAGGCCCGGCTGAGCGCCGACGCGGCCCGGGAACGGCTCGTCGCGCTCGGATACGCCGACCCGGCCGCCGCGCTGCGGCACCTGGAGGCGCTGGCCTCCGGCGTCTCGCGCAAGGCCGCCATCCAACGGACCCTGCTGCCGGTGCTGTTGGGATGGTTCGCGGACTCCGCCGAACCCGACGCCGGCCTGCTCAACTTCCGCAAGGTCTCCGACGCGCTGGGCAAGACCCCTTGGTACCTGCGCCTGTTGAGGGACGAGGGCGCCGCGGCCGAGAACCTCGCACGCGTGCTGTCCGCGGGACGGCTCGCCCCCGACCTGCTGATGCGCGCCCCGGAGGCGGTCGCGCTGCTCGGTGACGGGGACGGCGGCGGGCTGGAACCGCGCGCCCGGGCACATCTGGAACAGGAGGTGCTCTCGGCGGTGGGGCGGGCCGTCGGCGGAGAACAGGCGGTCACCGCCGCGCGCGGCGTGCGGCGACGGGAGCTCTTCCGTACCGCCGCCGCCGACATCGTCGCCTCCTACGGGACCGAGGAGACGCCCGTCGTCGCCGACCAGGGCGCCCTCGTCGACCAGGTCGGCGGCGCGGTGTCCGATCTCACCGCGGCGACGCTCGCGGGGACCCTGCGGGCCGTCGTCCGGGACGGGTGGGGGGACACCCTGCCCACCCGGTTCGCGGTCATCGCGATGGGACGGTTCGGGGGACACGAGCTGGGCTACGGCTCCGACGCGGACGTGCTGTTCGTGCACGAGCCCCGGGAGGGGGTGGACGAGCACGAGGCGTCCCGGGCGGCCAACGCCGTGGTGGCCGAGATGCGCAGGCTGCTCCAGGTCCCCAGCGCGGATCCGCCCCTGCTGATCGACGCGGATCTGCGGCCCGAGGGGAAGACCGGGCCGCTCGTACGGTCGCTGAAGTCGTACGAGGCGTACTACCGGCGGTGGTCGCTGGTGTGGGAGTCGCAGGCACTGCTGCGGGCCGAGTTCGTGGCCGGGGACGAGGATCTGGGGCGCCGGTTCATCGAGCTGGTCGATCCGCTGCGGTACCCGGCGGAGGGGCTGGGCGAGGACGCCGTACGGGAGATACGGCGGCTGAAGGCCCGGATGGAGTCGGAGCGGATGCCTCGCGGGGCGGATCCGACGCTGCACACCAAACTGGGGCGGGGCGGGCTGTCCGACGTGGAGTGGACGGTGCAGCTGTTCCAGTTGCGGCACGGGTGGGACGAACCGGGGCTGCGGACCACGCGGACGCGGGAGGCGCTGGCGGCCGCGTGTGCGGCGGAGCTGGTGTCGGGGGAGGACGCGGCGATCCTCGACGAGGCGTGGGTGCTGGCGACGCGGGTGCGTAACGCGGTGATGCTGGTGCGGGGGCGGGCCGGGGACACGTTTCCGTCCGACGGGCGGGAACTGGCGGCCGTGGGCAGGTACTTGGGGTACGGGCCCGGTCATGTGGGCGACATGCTCGACGACTACCGGCGGACGACTCGGCGGGCTCGGGCCGTGGTGGACGAGTTGTTCTACGGGGCGTGACGGCGGTGGCTGGGGCGGGGTAGGGCTGCGCGGCCGGGCCGGGGCGGGCCGGGGCGGGGCGGGGCGGGGCGGCGCGGGGCGGCGCGGGACTGGGCTGGGTGGTGGGGGGCCGGGCGGGGTGCCGGGTGCGGGTCGTGGTGGGGCGGGGGCGGGCCGGTACGTCGAGCCCGTCGCCGCTGGATCAGGCGTGGGTGGACGGGGAGCCGCTGCTCGATCCGGGCGTAAGCGACGGGCTCGACGTACCGACCCACCCCCTCGCGTTCGGCGTCGAGGGGGTGGGAGGGTCTGGCTCCGGGGGGCCTCGCGTGCATCGCCGGGGGGCGGCTCCGGGGGGCCCGGGTGCGTCGCCGGGTGCGGGTGGGGGCTCAGGGTTTGGAAGGGAGTGGGGGGAGGGGTGGGGTGGGGTGTGTTTCGGGGACTCGGCGGGGGAGGGCGTGGGGGAGGGCGCCGTACCAGAGGCGGGCCAGGGTGCAGCCGAAGGCCAGGCAGAGCATGCCGCCCACCGCGTCCAGCCAGAAGTGGTTGGCGGTGGAGACGATGACCAGCAGGGTGGCCGCCGGGTAGAGGAGGCCCAGGACGCGGGCCCACGGGGCCGAGGCCAGGGCGAAGACCGTCAGGCCGCACCACAGGGACCAGCCGATGTGCATCGAGGGCATCGCGGCGTACTGGTTCGACATGTGCTTGAGGTCGCCGGAGGCCATCGAGCCCCAGGTGTGGTGGACGACGACCGTGTCCACGAAGTGGCTGCCGGTCATCAGACGGGGCGGGGCGAGCGGGAAGAAGTAGTAGCCGACCAGGGCCACCGCCGTCGTCGCGAACAGGGCGAGGCGGGCCGCCGCGTAGCGGCCCGGATGGCTGCGGTAGAGCCAGACCAGCACGGTCAGCGTCACCACGAAGTGCAGCGTCGCGTAGTAGTAGTTCATCCCGATGATCAGCCATGTCGCCGAGTTGACGGCGTGGTTGACCGACTGCTCGACCGCGATCCCGAGATGGTGCTCCGTACGCCAGATCCAGTCGGCGTTGCGCAGCGCCTTGCCGCGCTGCTCGGGCACGGCGTTGCGGATCAGCGAGTACGTCCAGTAACTCGCCGCGATGAGCAGGATCTCGAACCAGAAGCGGGGGCGGCGCGGAGTCCGCAGACGATGCAGGAAACCCTCTCCCGCACGGTCCTCCGCGACGGGGCGTGGAGCGGCCCGGTCCTGGCCTTCCAGTGTCGTCACGGTTGTCTCACCCATAGGCACAAAGTCTGCCAGAAAAGCGTTCCCCGACCGATCATCCCCTGGTCGGGTCCCGGCCGCACGTTCTACGCCGGACGGACCGCTACGAGTGGTGGGGGGAATCCCCCTCAGGGACGATTTCGGTCCCCGGGAGCCGAAGCGGTTGACCCCCGCACCACCAGTTCCGGCATGAACACGAACTCACTGTGCGGTGCCGGAGTCCCGCCGATCTCCTCCAGCAGCGTCCGCACCGCCGCCTGCCCCATGGCCGGCACCGGCTTGCGGATCGTCGTCAGGGGCGGGTCGGTGAAGGCGATCAGCGGCGAGTCGTCGAAGCCCACGACGGATATGTCCTTGGGCACCTCCAGGCCGCGGCCGCGCGCCGCCCGTATCGCCCCGAGGGCCATCATGTCGCTGGCGCACACGACCGCCGTGCAGTCCCGGTCGATGAGCGCGGCGGCCGCGGCCTGCCCGCCCTCCAGGGTGTACAGGGAGTGCTGGACCAGTCGCTCCTCGACGTCGGCGGCGGCCAGACCCAGCTGCTCCTGCATCGTCCGTACGAAGCCCTCGATCTTGCGCTGCACCGGCACGAACCGCTTCGGGCCGAGGGCGAGGCCGATGCGGGTGTGGCCGAGTGAGGCCAGATGCGTCACCGCCAGGTCCATGGCGGCGCGGTCGTCGGGCGAGATGAACGGCGCCTGCACCTTCGGCGAGAACCCGTCGACCAGCACGAAGGGGACCCCCTGGGCGCGCAGCTGCTCGTAGCGCTGCATGTCCGCCGAGGTGTCCGCGTGCAGTCCGGAGACGAAGATGATGCCGGCGACCCCCCGGTCGACCAGCATCTCCGTCAGCTCGTCCTCGGTCGAGCCGCCCGGCGTCTGGGTCGCGAGCACCGGGGTGTATCCCTGGCGGGTCAGCGCCTGCCCGATGACCTGCGCCAGCGCGGGGAATATCGGGTTCTCCAGCTCGGGGGTGATCAGCCCCACCAGGCCCTCGCTGCGCTGCCGCAGCCGGACCGGGCGTTCGTAGCCGAGCACGTCGAGAGCGGCCAGGACGGACTGGCGGGTGGTCGCGGCGACTCCGGGCTTCCCGTTCAGGACGCGGCTGACCGTCGCCTCACTGACCCCCGCCTGGGCTGCGATGTCGGCAAGCCGTGTGGTCACGGGATGGGACTGTACCTGCCGGTTCTCGCCCTGCACACCAACCAGACGCCGTGTGCGGGCGGTTGATCGGCCCGCTCCGGGCTGCTGCGTCATCGCGCTCCCTCGTGTTCTGGTCGGCTCGGCGTCCCGGACGTGCGCCGCGGGAAGGGGTGGCTCCTGCAAGGCGCTGACGGGCCGATGATCCCCGCACCGGGCGGGTATGGCAAGAGCTTGCAGAGTCTTGCACAGTGGCCCGGTTCCCTGTTGAGCGGCCTCGGACAAGGGTCTCCGTACCATCGCCGCCGGGTCACGGGCGGATAACTCTCGGCAGCTCTTGCACTTTTTTGCTGCAAGGTCTTTCGCGCCGCTTACAACGCTGTTACGTTCACGTCGCCCGGCGGACGCAACGGCGCAGTCGGCAAGTCGGCAAGGGAAGCGGGCGGGACCGCCTTCCCCACCCACTCGGGCTTTCACCCTCAAGGAGATCTCATGCGGCGTGGCATAGCGGCCACCGCGCTGGTGGCGTCCCTCGCCCTCGCGGCGACGGCCTGCGGCGGCAGTGACAGCGGCAGCGACAAGTCGGACGGCCCCACCACCATCACCTGGTGGGACACCTCCAACGCCACCAATGAGGCGCCGACGTACAAGGCACTGGCCCAGCAGTTCGAGAAGGCCAACCCGGACATCAAGGTCAAGTACGTCAACGTCCCGTTCGACCAGGCGCAGAACAAGTTCGACACGGCCGCCGGTTCCAAGGGCGCCCCGGACATCCTGCGCTCGGAGGTCGGCTGGACCCCCGCGTTCGCCAAGAAGGGCTTCTTCCTGCCGCTGGACGGCACCGAGGCCCTCGCGGACCAGGCCAAGTTCCAGCCCAGCCTGATCGAGCAGGCCAAGTTCGACGGCAAGACGTACGGTGTCCCGCTGGTGACCGACACCCTCGCGCTCGTCTACAACAAGGCGCTGTACAAGAAGGCCGGCATCGCCGAGGCGCCCAAGACGTGGGACGACCTGAAGAAGGACGCCGCCACGATCAAGCAGAAGACGGGTGTCGACGGCTACTGGGGCTCGACCCAGGCCTACTACGCGCAGTCGTTCCTCTACGGCGAGGGCACCGACACCGTCGACGCCGCCGCGAAGAAGATCACCGTGAACTCGGCCGCCGCGCAGAAGGCGTACGGGACCTGGCAGGGCCTGTTCTCCGGCAAGGGACTGCACAAGGCCGACACCACCGCCGACGCCTACGCCCACATCCAGGACGCGTTCGTCAACGGCAAGGTCGCCTCGATCGTCCAGGGCCCCTGGGAGATCACGAACTTCTACAAGGGCTCGGCCTTCACCGACAAGACCAACCTCGGTATCGCCACCGTCCCGGCCGGCTCCACCGGCAAGGCGGGCGCCCCGACCGGCGGCCACAACCTCTCCGTCTACGCCGGGTCCGACAAGGCCCACCAGGCGGCGTCGCTGAAGTTCGTGAAGTTCATGACCTCGGCCGCCTCGCAGTCGACGATCGCGCTCAAGAACTCCACGCTGCCCACCCGTGACGACGCGTACACCACCGAGGTCAAGGCCGACCCGGGCATCGCCGGCTACCAGACGGTGCTCGCCGCCGCCCAGCCGCGGCCCGCGCTGCCCGAGTACAGCTCGCTGTGGGGCCCGCTCGACACCGAGCTGCCGAAGATCGCGGGTGGCAAGGAGTCCCTGGACAAGGGCCTGAGCAACGTCGAACTTGCGATCGCCAAGCTGGTCCCGGACTTCAGCAAGTGAGTCCGTGTGGCCGTCGGGTCCCCTCCCGCGCCCCGGGGGACGGGAGGGGACCCGACGGCCACCGGCGTGAGCACGGCCCCAACCCTGATCTTCCAGAAGGTGTCGAACCATGACAGTCGCCATCGACCGAGCGACCGGAAAGCGTGTCGGTGACCGCGGGTCCCGCCCCGGTCCGCTCCAGCGTCTCAAGCGCGGGTACCAGAAGTACTGGTACGCGTACGCGATGATCGCCCCGGTGGTCGTCGTGCTCGGCGGACTGGTGCTGTATCCGCTGGTGCGGGGCCTCTACCTGACGCTCACGGACGCCAACAGCCTCAACTCGGCCCGCACGATCGGCGTCAACCACATCGACGCCACCTACAAGTTCATCGGTCTCGACAACTACAAGGACATCCTGTGGGGCCCGACGTCGTACGACCGCTTCTGGTCGCACTTCATCTGGACCATCGTGTGGACGGCCCTGTGCGTCGCCCTGCACTACTGCATCGGTCTCGGTCTCGCCCTGCTGCTCGACCAGAAGATGCGCGGCCGGACCTTCTACCGGCTGCTCCTGGTGCTGCCCTGGGCCGTGCCGACGTTCGTCACCGTCTTCGGCTGGCGCTTCATGCTCGCGGACGGCGGCATCATCAACTCCATGCTCGACGCGGTGCACCTGCCGACGCCGCTGTGGCTGGAGGACACCTTCTGGCAGCGGTTCGCGGCGATCATGGTCAACACCTGGTGCGGTGTGCCCTTCATGATGGTCTCGCTCCTCGGCGGCCTGCAGTCCATCGACGCCACGCTGTACGAGGCCGCGGAGATGGACGGCGCGAACGCCTGGCAGCGGTTCCGCTACGTCACCCTGCCGGGCCTCAGGTCGGTCAGCTCCACCGTCGTCCTGCTCGGCATCATCTGGACGTTCAACCAGTTCGCCGTGATCTTCCTGCTGTTCGGCAACACCGCCCCGGACGCGCAGATCCTCGTCACCTGGGCCTACTACCTCGGCTTCGGACAGCAGCCGCGCGACTTCGCGCAGTCGGCCGCCTACGGCATGCTGCTGCTGGCCATCCTGATCGTCTTCACCTCCTTCTACCGCCGCTGGCTGAACCGCAATGACCAGCAGCTCGCGATCTGAGGCGGGAGTCTCCATGAGTACCACCACCCTTCGGACGTCTCCGGCCGACCAGGTCCCCGCGCACGGAGAGCCGGCCGCGAGGCCCCGCCGGCGCGGGCAGCGCGGGCTCCTCGGCTCGCTCACTTCGCACGGCATCCTGATCGTCGCGAGCCTGATCGCGCTGTTCCCGATCGCCTGGCTGGTCTTCCTGTCCCTCGGCCCGGACAAGGACGACTACCTCCACCCCGGGCGCATCTGGTCGAAGATGACCTTCGACAACTACACCTTCGTGCTCCAGCACACGAACTTCTTCGAGTGGATGAAGAGCTCGCTCATCGTCTCGCTCGGCACCACGGTCATCGGTGTGCTGGTCGCCGCGACCACCGGCTACGCGGTGTCCCGCATGCGCTTCCCCGGCTACCGGAAGTTCATGTGGGTCCTGCTGGTCACCCAGATGTTCCCGATCGCCGTGCTCATCGTGCCGATGTACGAGATCCTCTCGGACCTCCAGCTCATCGACAGCTACCTCGGACTGGTCCTCGTCTACTGCTCGACGGCGGTGCCCTACAGCGCCTGGCTGCTCAAGGGCTACTTCGACACCATCCCGTTCGAGATCGACGAGGCCGGACGCGTCGACGGGCTGAGCCCCTTCGGCACCTTCTTCCGGCTGATCCTGCCGCTCGCCAAGCCGGGCCTCGCGGTCGCCGCGTTCTACAACTTCATCACCGCCTTCGGCGAGGTCGCCTTCGCCTCCACGTTCATGCTCGACGACTCGAAGTACACCTTCGCGGTCGGCCTGCAGAGCTTCGTCAGCGAGCACGACGCGCAGCGCAACCTGATGGCCGCCACGGCGGTGCTGATCGCGATACCCGTCTCGGCGTTCTTCTACCTCGTGCAGAAGAACCTGGTCACCGGACTCACCGCCGGCGGCACGAAGGGCTGACCCGCCCGGGAGGGCCCCAGACTCCCGCGCGCTCATCACGCGCGGGTGGCGGCCGCGGTGTCCATCCGACCCCGCCGGCACCGCGGCCGCCTCGTTCCGCCACCCCGACGACGCATCCCCCCGCGACCCGGGCCACGCCCGGGCGGAGGGGGAGACCCCACCTCGAACTCCTCTCCCACGCCCGGTTCCACCCGGGCGGGGGGACCCCCACCGCATCAAGGACGCCATGAGCCAGCACTCCGCCGACCAGGCCCCGAACTCCGCCCTCGCCACCGTCGCCGACCGTCGCGACTGGTGGCGCGACGCGGTGATCTACCAGGTCTATCCGCGCAGCTTCGCCGACAGCAACGGCGACGGCATGGGCGACCTGGAGGGCGTACGTTCCCGACTCCCGTATCTGCGCGACCTCGGGGTGGACGCCGTGTGGCTCAGCCCCTTCTACGCCTCGCCGCAGGCCGACGCCGGATACGACGTGGCGGACTACCGCGCCGTCGACCCCATGTTCGGCAGCCTCCTGGACGCCGACGCCCTCATCCGCGACGCCCACGGCCTCGGCCTGCGGATCATCGTCGACCTGGTGCCCAACCACTCCTCCGACCAGCACGAGTGGTTCAAGCGCGCCCTGCGCGAGGGACCCGGCTCCGACCTGCGGGACCGCTACCACTTCCGCCCCGGCAAGGGCGCGGACGGCGAACTGCCCCCCAACGACTGGGAGTCCATCTTCGGCGGGCCGGCCTGGACCCGGGTCACCGAGCCGGACGGCACCCCCGGTGAGTGGTACCTGCACCTCTTCGCGCCCGAGCAGCCCGACTTCAACTGGGAACACCCCGCCGTCGGCGACGAGTTCCGCTCGATCCTGCGGTTCTGGCTCGACATGGGCGTCGACGGCTTCCGGATCGACGTCGCGCACGGACTGGTGAAGGCCGAGGGGCTGCCGGACCTGGGCGACCACGACCAGCTGAAGCTGCTGGGCAACGATGTCATGCCGTTCTTCGACCAGGACGGTGTGCACGAGGTCTACCGGCAGTGGCGCACGATCCTCGACGAGTACTCCGGCGAGCGCATCTTCGTCGCCGAGGCGTGGACGCCGACCATCGAGCGGACCGCGAACTACGTCCGGCCCGACGAACTGCACCAGGCCTTCAACTTCCAGTACCTGGGCACCCACTGGCACGCGGCCGAGCTGCGCTCCGTGATCGACCGCACGCTCGACGCGATGCGCCCGGTCGGCGCCCCCTCCACCTGGGTGCTGTCCAACCACGACGTGACCCGGCACGCCACCCGGTTCGCCAACGAGCCCGGCCTCGGCACGCAGATCCGCACCGCGGGCGACCGGGAGCTCGGGCTGCGCCGGGCCCGCGCGGCGACCCTGCTGATGCTGGCGCTGCCCGGCTCCGCCTACCTCTACCAGGGCGAGGAGCTCGGCCTGCCCGACGTCGTCGACCTGCCCGACGAGGTGCGCCAGGACCCCGCCTACTTCCGGGGCGCCGGACAGGACGGGTTCCGTGACGGGTGCCGGGTGCCGATCCCGTGGACCCGGACGGGTTCCTCGTACGGCTTCGGCAGCGGCGGCAGCTGGCTTCCGCAGCCCGCCGAGTGGGCGGAGCTGAGCATCGAGGCACAGACCGGGGTGGCCGGCTCCACGCTGGAGCTGTACCGCGACGCGCTCGCCGTGCGGCGCGAGCGGTCCGACCTCGGCGCGGGCGACACCGTCGACTGGCTGGACGCCCCGGACGGCGTACTGGCCTTCCGCCGGGGCGCGTTCGTCTGCACCGCGAACACCGGGAGCGGCTCCGTGACCGTTCCCGCGTACGGCAGGATCCTCGTCGCGAGCGGCGAGGTGACCCTGTCCCCGGACGGCGAGGCGACGCTGTCCGCCGACACGACCGTGTGGTGGGCAGCCTGACCCTCCCGCCACCACGGCTGAGCGGTGCCCCGGTCCCTCTGGACTGGGGCACCGCTTTTTTACCCGCTGAAATCTCTTACGACATCTTGCTGAAACTTGGCGGCAAGGGATACGTTCCGGCACACGCCCGACTGATTCACTGGGCAACTTCCTTCCAGGGCCCCCCACTTGCACCCCGGAGCCCCGGTCACCCGCACACCCCCACCGCACAACGACGTGCAGGAGATGACATGGCCAAGAGAACTCTTGCCACCGCGCTCGCGCTCGCCGCGGGCATGGCGGCCTCGGTGGTCCTGCCCACCGGCACCGCGCAGGCGTCCCCGCCCGGAACCAAGGACGTCACCGCCGTCCTGTTCGAGTGGAAATTCGACTCCGTGGCCAAGGAGTGCACCAACACGCTGGGCCCGGCCGGCTACGGCTACGTCCAGGTGTCCCCGCCCGCCGAGCACATACAGGGCCCGCAGTGGTGGACCTCGTACCAGCCCGTGAGCTACCGGATCGCCGGCCGGCTGGGCGACGCCACCGCCTTCCGGAACATGGTCGGCGCCTGTCACGCGGCCGGGGTGAAGGTCGTCACGGACTCGGTGATCAACCACATGTCGGCCGGTTCCGGCACCGGGACCGGCGGCTCCTCGTACACGAAGTACAACTACCCGGGCCTGTACTCCTCGTTCGACATGGACGACTGCACCGCGGCGATCAGCGACTACACCAACCGCGCCAACGTGCAGAACTGCGAACTCGTCGGTCTCGCCGACCTGGACACCGGCGAGGAGTACGTCCGCAAGACCATCGCCGGCTATCTGAACACCCTGCTCGGATACGGCGTCGACGGCTTCCGCATCGACGCGGCCAAGCACATCCCGGCGGCCGACCTCGCCAACATCAAGTCCCGGCTCAGCAATCCGTCCGTGTACTGGAAGCAGGAGGTCATCTACGGTTCCGGCGAGGCGGTCCAGCCCACCGAGTACACGGGCAACGGGGACGTCCAGGAGTTCCGGTACGCCTACGACCTCAAGCGGGTCTTCAACAACGAGAACCTGGCCTACCTGAAGAACTACGGCGAGGGCTGGGGCTATCTGAACAGCTCCGTCGCGGGCGTCTTCGTCGACAACCACGACACCGAGCGCAACGGCTCGACCCTGAACTACAAGGACGGCGCGAACTACACGCTCGCCAACGTCTTCATGCTGGCCTACCCGTACGGCGCCCCGGACATCAACTCCGGCTACGAGTGGTCCGACGCGGACGCCGGTCCACCCAACGGCGGGACCGTCAACGCCTGCTGGCAGGACGGCTGGAAGTGCCAGCACGCCTGGCCCGAGATCAAGTCGATGGTGGCCTTCCGCAACGCCACCCGGGGCCAGGCGCTGAGCAACTGGTGGGACGACGGCAACGACGCCATCGCGTTCGGCCGCGGCAGCAAGGGCTTCGTCGCCATCAACCACGAGACGTCCTCGCTCAGCCGGACGTACCAGACGTCCCTCGCGGCGGGCACCTACTGCAACGTGCAGAACAACACCGCGGTCACGGTGAACGGTTCGGGCCAGTTCACCGCCACGCTGGGCGCCAACACGGCACTGGCCGTCTACGCGGGCAAGTCCAGCTGCTGAAAAGCCTTTCCGCACCTTGCAAGACTCTTGCTGTAAACCTTGCGTGAGCGATACGGTCACGCGGGCGTTCGGCACCGGAGCCGGAACGCAGCGCGGGGTCGGACCCATATGCGCCGTAATCGCTAGGAGTTCACACCGGTGGACCTGATACCGAGAGGGCCGGCGCGCCGCCCCGGCCGTTCCAGGCTGCGCGCGGCCGTGCTCGCCGCCGCGCTCGCCGTATCGCTCGCGCAGCCCCTCGCGGCGCGGGCCGAGACCCCGCCCGCACCCCCGTCGGACGCCCGGCTGGCCGCGGCGCCGGCCCGGCACGACGACACCCGCGAGCAGTTCTACTTCGTCATGCCGGACCGTTTCGCCAACGGCGACACGGCCAACGACCGGGGCGGGCTGACCGGTTCACGCCTTTCTACCGGATACGACCCCACCGACAAGGGGTTCTACCAGGGCGGTGACCTCAAGGGCCTGACGAAGAGGCTCGACTACATCAAGGGCCTCGGCACCACCGCCATCTGGATGGCACCGATCTTCAAGAACCAGCCCGTGCAGGGGACCGGCGCGGACGCGTCGGCCGGCTACCACGGTTACTGGATCACCGACTTCACCCGCGTCGACCCCCACTTCGGCACGAACAAGGACCTGGAGACGCTCATCTCCCGGGCCCACGCCAAGGGCATGAAGGTCTTCTTCGACGTCATCACCAACCACACCGCCGACGTCGTCGACTACCAGGAGAAGTCCTACGGCTACCTCTCCAAGGGCGCCTTCCCGTACCTGACCGAGGACGGCAGGCCGTTCGACGACGCGGACTACGCGGACGGCACCAGGAAGTTCCCGTCGGTGGACGCCGGCTCCTTCCCCCGCACGCCGACGGTCCCGGCCGCGAAGAAGAACGCCAAGGTCCCGTCGTGGCTCAACGACACGACCATGTACTCCAACCGCGGCGACTCCACCTACGCGGGCGAGTCCGCCACCTACGGCGACTTCTCCGGCCTCGACGACCTGTGGACCGAGCGTCCCGAGGTCGTCAGCGGCATGGAGAAGATCTACCAGCGCTGGGTGAAGGACTTCGGCGTCGACGGCTTCCGGATCGACACCGTCAAGCACGTGAACATGGAGTTCTGGACGCAGTGGGCGACCGCGCTGGACAAGTACGCCGCCGCGCACGGCCGCAGGAACTTCTTCATGTTCGGTGAGGTCTACTCCGCCGACACGTCGATCACCTCGCCGTACGTCACCCAGGGCCGTCTCGACGCCACCCTCGACTTCCCGTTCCAGGACGCGGCCCGCTCCTACGCTTCGCAGGGCGGCAGCGCGCGGAAGCTGGCCGGAGTCTTCGGCGACGACTACAAGTACACGACCGACAAGGCCAACGCGTACGAACAGGTCACCTTCCTCGGCAACCACGACATGGGCCGCATCGGGTACTTCCTGGACCAGGACAACCCGAAGGCGACCGACGCGGAACTGCTGAAGAAGGACCGGCTCGCCAACGAGCTGATGTTCCTCAGCCGCGGCAACCCCGTCGTCTACTACGGCGACGAGCAGGGCTTCACCGGCTCCGGTGGCGACAAGGACGCCCGCCAGACCATGTTCGCCTCCAAGGTCGCCGACTACCTCGACGACGACGAGATCGGCACCGACCGCACCCACGCGAGCGACGCCTACGACACGGACGCCCCGCTCTACAGGACGATCAGCGCTCTCTCCGAGCTGCGCAAGGACAACCCGGCCCTCGCCGACGGAGTCCAGACCGAGCGGTACGCCGCGGACGGCGCCGGCGTCTACGCCTTCTCCCGCACGGACGCGAGGACCGGCACCGAGTACGTGGTCGCCGTGAACAACGCGGACGAGGCCAAGTCGGCCACCTTCGCCACCGGCTCGGCGAACATGGACTTCCGGGCCGTGTACGGAACCTCGGACTCGGTGAAGAGCGACGGGGACAAGAAGGTCACCGTCACCGTCCCGGCCGGTTCCTCCGTCGTCCTCAAGGCCGCGGGCCGGCTCGCCGCCCCCGCGACCAGGCCCACGCTGACGCTGAAGGCCCCCGCCGCGGGCGCCACCGGCACCGTCGAACTCGGCGCCGACGTCACCGGCGGACAGCTCGACCGGGTCGTCTTCGCGGCCCAGGTGGGCAACGGCACCTGGCGCACCCTCGGCTCCGCCGACCACGCCCCGTACAAGGTCACCCAGGCCATCGGCAAGGACGTACCGGCCGGAACGGCCCTGCGCTACAAGGCCGTCGTCGTCGATTCGGCCGGACGCACCGCGAGCGCGACGGCCGGGTCCACCACCGGCGCCGCGCCCGCCCCGGAGACCCCCGCGGCCTCCTCGCGCGACTACGCGGTCGTCCACTACAAGCGCGCCGACGGCGACTACACCGACTGGCGCCTGTACGCCTGGGGCGACATCGCCGACGGCGAGGGCACGACCTGGCCCGCCGGGCACGACTTCGTCGGCCGCGACGCCTACGGTGCCTTCGCCTACGTGAAGCTGAAGCCCGGAGCCTCCAGCGTGGGCTTCCTGGTCATCGACAAGGACGGCAACAAGGACGTCGCGAGCGACCGCACGATCGACGTCACCAGGACCGGCGAGGTCTGGGTCGAACAGGGCAAGGACACCGTCCTGACCGAGCAGCCCGACCTGCCCGCCCAGGACAGGACCAAGGCGGTCCTCCGCTACCACCGCGCCGACGGCGACTACACCGGCTGGGGCCTGCACACCTGGACCGGGGCCGCGACGCCCACGGACTGGACGAAGCCCCTGGAGCCGGTGCGGACCGACGCCTACGGCGCCGTGTTCGAGGTGCCGCTCGCCGAGGGCGCGACCAGCCTCAGCTACATCCTGCACAAGGGCGACGACAAGGACCTGCCCACCGACCAGTCGCTGGACCTGACAGCGAACGGCCACGAGGTGTGGCTGCTGAACGGCCAGGAGAAGTACCTGCTGCCGCAGCCCAAGGGCAGCGCGGCCGCGCTCGACCTGACCACGTCCAAGGCGATCTGGATCGACCGCTACACCGTCGCCTGGAACGGCTCCGACGCCGCCGTCTCCACCCAGCTCCTCTCCTCCCACGACGGCTCGATCGCCGTCAAGGACGGCGGGCTGACCAGCGACGACGAGCGCTGGCTGCGGCTTGCGAAGACCACCCTCACCGACGCCCAGAAGGCCAAGTACCCGCACCTGAAGGCGTACACCGCCTGGTCCGTCGACCCGCGCGACCGCGCCCGGGTGCGCTCCGCCCTCGACGGCCAGCTCGTCGCCTCCCAGCGGGCCGCCAACGGCGCCGTGCTCGCGGCGACCGGCGTGCAGACCGCCGGAGTCCTCGACGACCTGTACCCGGCGACGAAGGCGCACCTCGGACCGGTCTTCCACCAGGGTGCCCCCACCCTCTCGGTGTGGGCCCCGACCGCGCAGTCGGTGAGCCTCGACCTCGGCGGCTCCACCGTCGCCATGAAGCGCGACGGCGCCACCGGTGTCTGGTCCGTCACCGGAAAGAAGTCCTGGACGGGCAAGCCCTACCGCTACGTCGTGAAGGTGTGGGCGCCGAGCGTCCGGAAGATCGTCACCAACAAGGTGACCGACCCGTACTCGGTGGCGCTGACGGCGAACTCGGAGCGCAGCCTGGTCGTCGACCTGGACGCCAGGTCCCTCGCCCCGTCCGGCTGGTCCTCGCTCAAGAAGCCCGCGGCCGTACCGCTGAAGGACGCGCAGATCCAGGAACTGCACGTCCGGGACTTCTCGGTGGCCGACAAGACCGTGCCCGCCAAGGACCAGGGCACCTACCTCGCCTTCACCGACAAGAACAGCGACGGCTCCCGGCACCTGAAGGCGCTGGCGAAGTCCGGCACCTCGTACGTGCATCTGCTGCCCGCGTTCGACATCGCCACCATCCCCGAGAAGAAGGCGGACCGGCAGAGCACCGACTGCGACCTCGCCTCCTACGCCGCCGACTCCGAGAAGCAGCAGGAGTGCGTGGCGAAGACCGCCGCCAAGGACGCCTACAACTGGGGCTACGACCCGTACCACTACACGGTCCCCGAGGGCTCCTACGCCACCGACCCGAACGGCACCGGCCGCACGGTCGAGTTCCGCAAGATGGTCAAGTCGCTCAACGAGGACGGCCTCAGGGTCGTCATGGACGTGGTCTACAACCACACCGCCGCGAGCGGCCAGGCCGACACCAGCGTCCTCGACAAGATCGTCCCCGGCTACTACCAGCGGCTCCTCGCCGACGGCAGTGTCGCCAACTCCACCTGCTGCTCCAACACGGCGACCGAGAACGCCATGATGGGCAAGCTGGTCGTCGACTCGATCGTCACCTGGGCCAAGGAGTACAAGGTCGACGGCTTCCGCTTCGACCTCATGGGACACCAGCCCAAGGCCAACATCCTCGCGGTCAGGAAGGCCCTCGACGGGCTGACCCCTGCGAAGGACGGCGTGGACGGCAAGAAGATCATCCTGTACGGCGAGGGCTGGAACTTCGGCGAGGTCGCCGACGACGCCCGGTTCGTCCAGGCCACCCAGGAGAACATGGCCGGCACGGGCGTCGCGACCTTCTCCGACCGGGCCCGTGACGCCGTCCGCGGCGGCAGCCCCTTCGACTCCGACCCCGGCGTCCAGGGCTTCGCCTCGGGCCTGTACACCGACCCCAACTCCTCCACCGCCAACGGCACCCCGGCCGAGCAGAAGGCCCGCCTGCTGCACTACCAGGACCTCATCAAGGTCGGCCTGACCGGCAATCTGGCGGCCTACCGCTTCACCGACACCGACGGCAAGGAGGTCAAGGGCTCCGAGATCGACTACAACGGCCGGCCCGCCGGCTACGCGGCCGCGCCCGGCGACGCGCTCGCCTACGCCGACGCGCACGACAACGAGTCGCTGTACGACGCGCTGACGTACAAGCTGCCCGCGACGACCAGCGCCGCCGACCGGGCCCGGATGCAGGTCCTCGCGATGGCGACGGCCACCCTCTCGCAGGGCCCGTCCCTCTCCCAGGCCGGCTCCGACCTGCTGCGCTCCAAGTCCCTGGACCGCAACTCCTTCGACAGCGGCGACTGGTTCAACGCCATCCACTGGAACTGCCGGGACGGCAACGGATTCGGGCGCGGACTGCCGACGGCCGCGGACAACTCCTCGAAGTGGCCGTTCGCCAAGCCGCTGCTCACCTCCGTGAGCGTGGGCTGCGAGCAGATCGACGGCACCTCGGCCGCCTTCCAGGACCTCCAGCGGATCCGTACGGGCGAGAAGGTCTTCTCGCTCTCCACGGCCGCCCAGGTCCAGTCGCGGCTCTCCTTCCCGCTGTCGGGGAAGGACGAGACACCGGGGGTGATCACGATGAGGCTCGGTGACCTCGTCGTCGTCCTCAACGCGACGCCCCGGCGCCAGGAACAGCGGATCGCCGCCCTGTCCGGGACGCGCTACGCACTGCACCCGGTGCAGCGGGCGGGCGCCGACCCCGTCGTCAAGTCCGCCGCGTACACGAGCGGGACGGGAACCTTCAGCGTTCCGGCACGGACTGTGGCCGTCTTCTCCCGAACACCCTGACAAGGGCATTACCTTGGTGGGGCGGACCGGACACCCGGTCCGCCCCACCGGCGTGCCCGAGGCTTCCAGTTGGACGGCAACAGCAGAAGGAACGGGACGACCACCGTGCTGGTCGTCGGCGGCGTGCCGGAGGACCGGCACGCCATGAGCACGCTGCTGCGCGGCGCCGGCCACGAGGCCGTGTCCGTCGCCACCGCCGCGGACGCGCTGCGCGAACTCGACACCCGGCTGCGCGAGGGCACCCTGCCGGACGTGCTCCTCGTCGACGTACGGCTGCGGGACATGACCGGCTTCGAACTCTGCCGCCGGCTCAAGGCGCACCACGTCCTGGCCGCGCTGCCCGTGGTGCACCTCTCCGCCGCCCGCCCGCCCGGCGGCGACCACCGCCGCAGCCTGGACTCCGGCGCCGAGGCCTGCCTGTCGACACCCGCCGAGCCGGAGGAGATCCGGACCGCCGTACGGTCCGTGGTGCGCGCGGCCCGGCTGCGGTCGGAGGACCAGGCGCTGATACGGCGGCTGACGCTGCTGTCCGAGACGATCGTCACCGTCCAGGCCGCGCGCAGCCTCGACGAACTCGTCGACGCGGCCGCCGAGGGCACCGCCCGGCTCACCGGTCTGCCGGCCGCCGTGTTCGTCCTCGGCCCGGAGGGTGAGCTGTACCGCGGGATGTCCCCGGAGCGGATCGGCCTCGCGCTGCCCGACCGCGCCGCGCACGACGCCGTGACCCAGCTGATCGGCAGGCTCGGGGCGGACCGGGCCGTCGTGCACCGCACCGTCGTCCACGCGCCGCTGTGGCCCGCCGGGTTCTTCCGGCCCGGTGTGCAGGACGACGCCCGGCTGGTGCTGGCCCAGGGCGGCAAGGCGCCGGTGTGCCTCGCGACGCCGGTGCGCGACTCCCGCCCCCAGAGCCCCGCCGACGAGGCCGGGGTGGCACGGCTCGCGCAGGCCACCGCGCTCGCCGCCGAGCCGCTGCTGATGTACCAGGTCGAGCGCCATGTCGCGCTCACCCTGCAGCGCAGCTTCCTGCCCGAGCCGGACAAGCTGCCCGACCTGCCCGGCGTCGACATCGCGGTCCGCTACGAACCCGCCTCCCGGCAGGCCGAGATCGGCGGCGACTTCTACGCGGCACTGCGCGTCGGCGACGGCGTCCTCGCCGCGGTCGGTGACGTCGTCGGCCACTCCCTGGAAGCGGCCACCGTGATGGTGGAGATCCGGCACGCCCTGCGCGCCTACTGCGTCGACGACAGCGATCCGGCCGTCCTCGCCGAGCGGCTCGACCGGATGCTCCAGCGCTACCACCCCGAGGTCACCGCGACCGTCTGCCTGATCCTGGTCGAGCCGGACACCGGGCGCGTGCGCATCGCCAACGCCGGCCACATCCCGCCGCTGATCGTGCGCGGTGCGGGCGGCGCCGACTACGCGAAGGCCCACGGGCCGCTGCTCGGCCTCGGCCTCGTCGTGAACCGGCCCACGCCCACCGAACTGTTCCTGGAGCCCTCGGACCGGCTGCTCGTCGTCACCGACGGCCTGATCGAGACCCGTGGCACCGACCTCGCGGTCTCCATGGAGGGCCTGCGCGCGGCCGTCGCCGACGCCGCGCCCGGGGTGCGCCCCCTGTGCGACATGCTCCTGGACCGCTTCGGGCAGGACCGGGAGGACGACGTCGCGATGCTGGCGCTGCAGCTCAGGCCGGGGCGGACCAGGCCCTAAGGTGAGTCCGTTGACCTAGAACAGGAGTGCCCCATGCCGCAGATCACCGTCGACTACTCCGCCGCGCTCGACGACGCCTTCGACCGGCGGGGATTCGCGCTCGCGCTGCACCCCGTGGTGGTCGAGACGGCGGCCGCGCGGATCGAGGCGTGCAAGACACGGTTCCGGGCGACCGGGGACAACGTGGTGGGAGCGGACGGGGCGGGACACGCCGTCGTGCATGTCACGTTCGGCCTGCTGGCCGGCCGCAGCGAGGAGACCAAGGCCCGTCTCACCGAGGCCGCTCTGGAACTGCTGCGCAAGTACGTCGAACCGGTGGGCGGTCTCGTCCTGCACGCCTCCGCCGAGGTGCGGGACCTCGACCCGTCGTATCGCAAGTACGAGGAGTAGGGCGCGGGAGCGCGGCTACGCGTCCGGGGGCGTGGCCAGCGCGATGAGCCGGACGGCGAGGTCGGTGAAGGGGCCGTCGCCCGGCTCGCCACGGAGCGCGCCGCGCAGCAGCGTGCCCAGTTCCTCGTCCTGTGCCGCGCTCACCGCGGCCAGCGCCGCGAAGTCGTGGACGAGCTGCACCTCCAGCTCACCGCGCGGGATGCGCCGGCCGTCCAGCCAGATCAGCGCCGTCGACTCGACCAGCGAGATCCACGAGCGGATCACCAGTTCCAGCCGGGCGGGCGGGTCGTCGACCTTCAGATGCGACAGGATCTGGACATACGCGGCCTGCCGCACCGCGTCGACGAGCGCGTTGGTCTTCGAGGAGCCGACGGCGGGGCCGCCGCGCATCAACGCCGAGAATCCGGGCCCGTGGTCGTCCACGAAGTCGAAGAACCGGCGCATGACCCGCAGCAGCCGCGCGCCCAGCGGACCCTCCCGGGGCTCCACGAACCGGCTCGCGAGATCGTCCGCGGCGCGCTGCAACGCCGCCTCGTACAGGCTGAGTTTGCCCGGGAAGTAGTGGTAGACCAAGGGACGCGAGATGCCCGCCGCCGACGCTATCTCGTCGATGGAGACCTCGTCGGGCGAGCGTCGGCTGAAGAGTTCGAGGGCGACGCCGATCAGCTGCCGGCGCCGCTCCTCGACACCCATCCTGCGGCGTACCCCGGTTGTCATGCGAACACCTTACCGATCGGATCCGGCCGGGAACGGGCCGGACCGACCAGGGTCGTTCACATGTCCAGCACGAGGCGGTCACCGTGGGCCCGGGACACACAGATCAGCATCGAGTCACCACGCTCCGTGTCCGTGAGCAGTTCGTCCCGGTGGTCGATCTCGCCCTCCAGGACACGTTGCCGGCAGGTCCCGCAGAAGCCCTGTTCGCAGGAGTAGGGCGTGCCGGGCAGCTCCGCGCGTACGGCCGCCAGCAGCGTGGAGCCGGCCGGTACGGTCAGGGTCCGTGCGCTGCGCCGCAGTTCGACCGCGAAGGCGCTGTCGCCGTCCCCGGCGCCCGGGGCGTGCGGGGCGAAGCGCTCCAGGTGCAGCGTGGCTCCGTCCGGCAACCGGTCCCGGACCGCGGCCATCAGCCCCTCCGGCCCGCAGCAGTGGACCGCAGTCCCCGCGGGCAGGTCCGTGAACAGCGCGTCGAGGTCGGGCCGTCCGTCGACGTCCTCGGCCACCACGGTGACCCGCGCCGGGTCCAGCCCTTCGATCTCGGCCAGGAACGGCATCGACGCCCGGCTGCGCCCGCCGTACAACAGCCGCCAGTCGGCACGGTCCTGGACCGCCCGGAGCATCGGCAGGAGGGGGGTGATCCCGATGCCGCCCGCGACGAAGACGTACCCGGGCGCCTCGGCGAGCGGGAACCGGTTGCGCGGTCCGCGCACCTCGACCGTCATGCCCTCCCGCAGCCGTTCGTGGACCTCGCGCGAGCCGCCCCGCCCGTCCTCCGCGAGCCGCGCCGCGACGGTGTACGACGAGGTGTCCGCCGGGTTCCCGCACAGCGAGTACTGCCGTACGAGCCCCGAGGGCAGCACCAGTTCGAGGTGGGCGCCGGGCTCCCAGCGCGGCAGACCGTTGCCCGCGAGGCGCAGCCGGACGACGCCGTCGGCGATCCGCTCGTGTCCGGTGACCGTCAGCCGCAGGGCCCGGGACCGCGGCCGTCCGGAGACCGGCTCCTCCAGGGCGGGCAGGGGCCACAGCGGTGACTCCCCGATCCGGCGGCGCAGCGCGCGCCGGACGAGCAGGGCCGTGCCCGCGACGGCCGCGAGGGTCCGCAGCCGGGGTGTCACGCGCCCTCCTCGGCGGCGGCCGCAGCGCGCGCGGCGGGGGAGCCGGCCAGGTAGGCGACGGCCTGCGCGGTGGATCCCTCCTGGGAGGGGTGGTAGGAGCGGCTGAGGTAGCGCGGGACGGACCTGAGCATGTCCCCGGTCGACGGCAGCAGGCCCTGCCGTCCGCTCCGGTGGAAGTCCCGGAAGCTCGCCCGGCCCGCCGTCAGGGTCGGGTCGTTCTCCATGAAGAACCGCGCCCCGCGCTGCCAGAGGAAGACGAGCGCGGTGAAGGCGGTGGCCCAGGTCCGCGCGCGCCGCCGGTAGCCCCCGTCGAGATGCAGGAACAGCTCGAAGGCGACCGAGCGGTGCTCCACCTCCTCCGCGCCGTGCCAGCGCAGCAGGTCCAGCATGGTCGGATCGGCGCCGCGCCGGTCCAGTTCACCGGCGTTGAGCACCCAGTCGCCGAGGAAGGCGGTGTAGTGCTCGATCGCGGCGATGATCGCGACCCGTTCCATCAGCCACCACCTGCGGGCCCGGCCCGGGGGGAGGGTGCGGTCGCCGAGCAGCTTCTCGAAGAGCCAGTCGACCTGGGCGGTGTAGGGCGTGGGATCGAGCCCGAGCTCCCTGAGGTGCGGGAGGACCTCGTCGTGGGCCTGCGAGTGCATCGCCTCCTGCCCGATGAAGCCGATCACGTCCGCGCGCAGCCGCTCGTCGGTGATGAGCGGCAGCACCTGCCGGTAGACGTGCACGAACCAGCGCTCACCGGCGGGCAGCAGCAGGTGCAGGACATTGATCGTGTGACCGGCGAACGGGTCTCCCGGGACCCAGTGCAGTGGGGTGTCCTCCCAGGAGAACGACACCTTCCGCGCCTTGAGCGGGGTCCGCTCCGATGCGACCGGCCGGGGCGGTCGGGCGTGCGTGTGAGACATGGCGTCAATGTACTGACGAGTAGGCCGGGGGAGAACCCCTCTGCGCCCACTTGTTGACGCGAACGTCAACTAGCTCCGGCGCAGTCCGCCCGGACCGGCGGCACGGTCCAGCGGTCGGCCCGACCCGCGTGCCCGTGCGATCCGACCGCCGGTCCGGGCCGCGTGCCGGTGCGATCCGCCCGCCGGTCCTAACGCAGTCCGGAGACCGCCCTGCCGTCCGTCAGGGTCCCCCGCAGCCCCGCCTGGGCCCCCTGCGTGGTCCGTACGGCGAGCAGGGGGCCCTGCGCCGATCCGGTCACCCCGCCGGTCGCGGTGACCGACGCGGTGCCCTTGCTGCCGGCCGCGAGCAGGTACCAGGCGCCCGCCCCCGATTTCCACAGCACGCCCGCCAGGACGTGGGAGTCGCGCGCGCCGCACGCGGGCGAGTTCTCGGCCTTCGCCGCGATCGCCCCGTAGGTGCCGCCCGGGGTGTGGAACTGGGCCAGCACGCGGGTGCCGTCACCCCGCCAGGTCTCGGCCCGTGTGCACACCCAGGCCGCTTCCCCGCCCGCGTCCGGCAGTTGCTGGCGGGTGTACTGCCAGGCGTTCACGGACCGCACGCCCTCGGAGCGCATCGCGGTCAGCGAGCAGGCGAACGGCGCCCAGTTCGCCAGCGCCGCCGCGCCGGAGGCCTCGTGGGGCGCCGAGGGCGATCCGGAGGTCAGATGGGCCGGGGTCAGCTCGCCGAGGTCGGTCATCAGCCGGGTGCCGCCGGCGTCCGTCAGCTGCAGCACGTTCCACGACGTGCACGCGCCCGTCCGGGCGGGACCCGCCAGGGGGGAGGTGGTGCCGTCGTCCGACAGGGTCAGGCCGGCCGGGGCCGAGGTCGGCTTCATCAGGTCGCGCTGGGCGGCCCCGGTCACCCAGGGAGCGGTCAGATAGCGGACGTTGCCGTCGGCGCGGTCCAGGACGACCGCGCTCGCCTCCGCCCCCTGCGCGCCGTCTACCCGGGCGAAGTCGAGGGCCGCCCCACCGGTTCCGTCGCGCGGCTCGGCGTACCGGGCGATGCGCAGCCCGTCGTAGAACAGCACCACCCGGGCCTGGTCCACGTCACCGGCGTACAGCAGCTGGGGCGGTCCGGGCGGGGCGCCCGACGGGGTGCCCGGGGTCGCCGAGACCTGCACGGACCCGCCGGGGCGGGCCCAGACGGCGAGCGCGCGGCGCAGCAGCCCGCTGTCCGCGGCGAGGTTCCCGCGCGCGGGCCACACGGAGAGGTCCGTGCGCGCGGACGTCCGCCAGGCGGCCGGGGAGACGCGGGTCACCTTCCCGGGGTCCAGGGCGGCCACGGCGGCCGGGTTCTGCGCGTACGAGGGGGCCGCGGCGCCCTCGGGGCCCCAGCCGTCGCCGGGCAGCACGAGCAGCGCGCCGCAGACGGCGACCGCCGCGCCGGCGGCGAGCGCGGCCTTCAGGTGCTGACGGCGCCGCATCAGGTCCGTGGGCCGGGCGTGCAGCGCGCAGGGGTCGAACTCGGGGGAGCGGAGCAGCGCGTCCCGGGCCTCGACCCGGTCGGCCTCCGCGAGCGCCGCCCGCGGATCGCCGACTCCGGCCGCGGCGAGCACCTTGCGCACGTCGGGGTCGGCCAGCCCCTCCAGCCCGCGCAGCACGTAGGCGGCACGGGCTTCCGCGGACAGCGCGGACAGCCGCTGGTCCAGGGCGAGTTCGTCGGCACCGCCGGAGCGCGGGAAGAGCCGCAGGCCCCACACCTGGGGCAGCAGCGGCGGCAGCTGGGACCGCTTGGGCCACGCGGTGCGTCGCAGCGGCAGACCGGCCTCCAGCGCCGTACGGACGACCGTGAGGCGTACGAAGGCGTAGCCCGGGTCGCCGTCGCGGCCGGTGGCCTGGGCCGGGATCACGGACGAGGGCGTGCGGCGCCGGGGCAGCGCCCGCTGGGTGAGGGCGTGCGCGGTCAGCACCCGCCGGTTGCGGCCGAGGCTCGGCGGCAGCACCAGATAGGCGAGCCGGACGAGCCGCGGGTAGTGCTCGACGAGCGCGGCCTCGGCCTGGGCGACGTCGACGACCGGTCCGGAGGAGGCGGTGGGGCGCGGGGCTACATCCTGTGACTGCACGTTCAGCAGAACGAGCGAATCGGTGGATGGTCACCTCCGTCCGGCGGACTCAGGCCTCGGGTTCGACGAGCAGCCGCGCGTAGTTGGCCATCGACCGCTGGTAGCGCGGCAGATGGGGGGCGAGGGCGCCGATCACCAGCGCCAGGCCCTCGCGTTCGCGGCCCAGGTCGGCCAGGCACAGCGCGAGGCATGCGCGTACGGCGTCGTCCAACTCGTCCGAGGGTGCGACGAGTTCGGGTGTGAGGAGGGCGACGCCCTCTTCGGCCCGGCCGATGTTCCGCAGGGAGCTGGAGAGTTGGATCCGGGCGCGGCGCCCGCGGTAGCCGTCGAGCCCGCGGTCGAGTGCCTCCCGGTACAGCGGCACGGCCCGGTCCGAGTGGCCGGTGGAGTCCCAGGCGCAGGCCCGCTCGAAGGGCCCGAGCGGGCTGTCCGCGGGCAGCTCGGCGGCCAGCGAATCGATCACCGCGCGGAAGTTTGCCGCGTCCGCTTCCCCGTAGTCGTCGAAAGTGTCCCAGGCCGCCGCCGTACGCTCTTCCCAGTCTTCGTTCACGCGGCACACTTTCGCATACGTGTGCTGACGCCGGCACGGGGTCTCCCCGCACCGCCGCGGTGGCGGATTGAGTGCTGGGCGTCCCGGAGCCGTATCGAAGGCCAGGGCCCTCGCCGGGGCTCTCCATGGCGCGGGCGCCGACGGTACCGGAGGAACGTATGAGGTTGACACGCGAGAAGCTCGCCGCGGGAGCCGTCGTGGCGCTGCTGGCGCTGACCGGCTGCGGCGGGTCGGGCGACGGCGGGGCCAGGGCCGGCACGGCGGACCGGGTGCCGGCCACGGCGACCGGCAGCCTGGAGGATCTGGCGGCCGAGGTGAAGTGCCGTCCGGACATCCAGACCGACGCGGACGAGATCCGCCAGGGGGTCTGCAAGGTCGACACCGGCAAGTTCATCCTGGCGACCTTCGCCACCGACCGCGGTCAGCGCGAGTGGCTCAACGGTGCGAAGGACTACGGAGGTTCGTACCTCGTGGGGGCCAAGTGGGTGGCCGTCGGCGACCAGAAGACGGTCACGTCCCTGCGTGGCCGTCTCGGCGGGAGCCTGGAGGAGGGGACCTCGCACGGCGCGCACGCCGGTCACGAGCACAGCGGCTGACCAGGCGGAGCCTCCCCGGCCCGACGGGCCGGGGACCCGCGGACACAAGAAAGCCGGTGGCGGGAGAATCCCGCCACCGGCTTCCTCATGGGGGTCACTTACAACGCTGGCCCTTGTTGATGCAGTTGACCATCTTGTTCATCAGGTTCTCGTCGAAGACGTTGATGAAGTCGTCGTGGTCGGTGGCCGCCTTGTGCAGCTGCTCGGGGAATCCGTCCACCGCGTAGGCATTCTTGATCTGCCCGTTCTGCAGGGTCGGTGCCCGGAAACCGTAGACGAGGCGCATCGTCAGCTGCGGAATGGCCTTGAAGCCGTTGGCGCAGTTGCCCTGGGCGTCCGCGAAGGCCACGTGCGTGCGGTGGTTCGCGCTGTCGATGTTCACGCCGTCCCAGCAGCTCTGGAAGGCGAAGGTGCGTACCACGGTGCTGCCGCGCGGGCAGATCGGGTACTGCTGCGTGAGCTGCACCTTGTTCTCGAAGCCGGTGCAGGACCAGTGGGCGTTGGCGTTCGCGAGACCGTTGGTCGTGGTCTTCGCGTCACCCGTGATGATGCGCAGGAACTTCGGCATCGCGACGACCTTGCTCTTCGCGCTGCCGACGAACTTGATCTGCGCCTGCTTGACCTGCTGGATCTGGCCGACGTTGCCTTCCTTGCCACCGCCGTCGTTGTTCTGGTCGAAGTCCTGCGTACCGTTCTGGATACGCACGACCGGCCAGTAGTACGTCGACTTGTCGCCCTGGTTGGCGCAGGTGGTCTTGGCCGCGGCGAACGTGTCGTTGGTGGCGAACGCGTCGTTCGACTGGTTGCCGACGTAGTCGTGCAGGTGGTGCGCGCCGTTGGTGACGCCGGGGGCCACGATGACGTTGTCGGTGTTGAACTTCTTGTTCGCGTTCACGCCGCAGGACGTGGTGAACGTGCCCGTCGAACCGCCGGCCCGGGTCTGTGCCTTGCGGGGCACGTTCGCCTTGACCTTCGTGATGTCGACGAAGTCCGAGGCGAGCGGCCCGTTGCCGGCCTGACCGCCGTTGCCCGTCTGCTGGCCGCCGCCCTGCTGGCCGCCGGCGCTCGCGCTGGCCGAGGGGGAGGGCGCCTGACTGGCCGCCCCGCCGTTGTTCTGGCCGCCGTTGTTCTGACCACCGTTGTTCTGGCCGGCGTCGGTCTGGGTGGCGGGCGTCGCCGTGCAGGAGGACAGGCCGTCGAGCGAGGACGGTGTCGAACCGCCGGCCCGGCTGATCTCCAGCTTGATCCGGTCGATGATCACCGACCGGTTGTTCTTCAGCGGGCCGAGGATGGAGTTCTGGACGAAGCTCGCGTCCCTCGCCTGTGCGTCACGGGTCGTGGCGAGCCGCTGGTAGGCGGCGGTGATCTGCGCGTCCAGCGTGGCGAGTTCGCCGTCGACCTCACCGCGGGCCCTGTTCGGCACGTTGGTCAGCTTCTGACCGACGTCCGGACAGCTGATGGTGGCCACCTGAGCGGCGGCGGCCTTCGTGGTGTTGGGAGAAGAGTTCTCCTCGTGCGCCGAGGCGTAGAAATTCGCCCAGACCAGTCCACCCCCGCCGATCGCGAGCGCTGCCGACGCGGCGATGGCCCGGACGGCCAGCGGCGAACGGCGTTTGCGTATGTTGCGTCCCATGGAACTCCTCTGACTTCCTTGCGGGGCATCGAGGGCGCCCGACAGGAGTGAAGCGGCTCCCATTCATACGCAGGTGACGTGTGAGGCGTTCAGAAACCTCGGAAAATCTTAGAAGTTCATGAGGTCATTTCCGGCGCAATGGGCTCAGAAGCCCATGATTTTCGAGGAGTTGATCTCCGAAATGAGGTTTGAACAATGTTCAGAGGAGTGTGAGGGGACTCTTCGGCCCTTGTGGATAAGGAAGTTGGGGCCTCCGTCCGGGCTCCCGTCATGGCCCGGGGACGGCGCCGCTCGGGGCCGGGGCGGATTCCGGGCGCGACGGCCCGGCATCCGCCGGGGCCGGTCACCGGGAGAGCAGCCGGGCCTCCGCCTCCGGGGGCAGCCCGACCGGCGGCCGCCCCGGACGCGGGGGAACCGTCCCGCCCACCTCCCGGAGCCACGCCCAGGTGTCGGCGACGGTCTCCGAGACGTCCCGGCACCGGAGTCCGGCCTCCACCGCCCGGGAGACGTCCGCTCCGTGCAGTGCGTCGTGCATGTCGCTCCCCGGCGGCACCCACACCGGCAGCTGGGTCCACGGCTCCACCCCGGCGCCCAGCACGGCCTCCGGCTCGATCCACCGCAGCTCCGCCCCGCTCCCCGTCGCCCGCACGCACGCGTCGAGCAGCTCCCCCATCGTGGTGTGACCCCGGGGGCTCATCAGGTTGTGGGGTCCCGCCGCCCCCCGCTCCGCCGCCCCGAGGATCCACTGGGCGAGGTCGCGGACGTCGACGTACTGGAGGGGCAGGTCCCGGGGGCCGGGCGCCGGGACCCGCCCGCCGCGCGCGATCCGGCCCAGCCACCACGGCAGCCGGCCGATGTTCTCGTGCGGCCCGAGGATCAGCCCCGACCGCACGAGCAGCGAACGCTCCGCGCCGAACGCGGAGACGGCGGCCAGCTCACCGCCCAGCTTGTCCCGCGCGTAGTCGGTCTGCCCGGCGTCCGGTGACGCCCCGGTCACGAGCGGTGCGTCCTCGGTGTATCCGGCGGGCGGAGCCCACGCGTAGACCGAACAGCTCGACACGTACACAAGGCGGGCCGCCCGGTCCGCCAGCAGCCGCGCCGCGTCGAGGACGGCCCGCGGCGCCGCCGACCAGGTGTCGACGACGAGGTCCCAGTCGCCTCCGGCGGCGGCGCCCGCGAGCGCGGCGAGACCGTCGGGAGCGGTGCGGTCGCCCAGCAGCGACCGTACCCCGGCGGGAGGCCGGTGCCGTCCCCGATGGAAGACGGTCACCTCCCAGCCCCGTCGCACCGCCGCCTCCGCGACCGCCCGCCCCGCGAACTCCGTACCGCCCAGCACCAGAAGTCTCATGGGGACGACTCTGCACGGACGGGCCGCCGGACGGAACGGGAATCTGCTGACAGGAGATCCGCCCGGGGTGCGGAGGACGCGGGACGGCCCGCTCAGCGGCCCGTCGGCGGCGCGTACTTGTAGCCGACCCGGCGGACCGTCTGGATGGCCTGCCGGTGCTGTGCGCCGAGCTTGCGCCGCAGCCGTGCCACGTGCACGTCGACGGTCCGCCCGTCGCCCACGTGCCCGTAGCCCCACACGGTGGTGACCAGCTGGTCCCGGGTGTGCACCCGGTGCGGGTGCGCGACGAGATGCGCGAGCAGCTCGAACTCCAGGTAGGTGAGGTCGAGCGTCCGTCCGTCGACCTCGGCGGTGCGCTGCACGGAGTCGATGCGGACGAGCGGGTCGGCGCCGGCGGGGGCGGCCGTCCCGGCGGGATCCGGGGGAAGGGCGACCGGCAGCAGGGGCTGCTGGTCGGCCGGTACGAGGACCAGGTAGCCGATCATCGGCGGCCGGCCCGGCAGGACCGGAAGGGTGTGCGGGGGCGCGGGCAGCCAGGTGGCGCCCGGCGGCAGGAAGTCGGCCACGTCCACCACCTCGTCCCGGTCGACGGCGCGGAGCCGGTGCCGTCCGGCGCCGGTCGGGAGAGAGGCGGGGCCCGGGGAGGGAGAGGTCGCGACGGAGGTGAAGGAACGGGGGTTCGCCATGAGAGGTCAGCTCTTTCGCGCGAGGAGTTCGTCGGGAGGGTCGACGACCGCGAGTTCGTGGTCGGGGCCGTCGAGGACGTACGTCGTGCGCGCTGGCCGAAGGCCGGGGTGTACGGCTTTAGAGGGCCGGCGCGTTCGTCGCGCGGCAACACACCCGGTCGAAGTCGTGATGCTGACGGGAGGGCCAGAAGGGCTCCAGGTCGAGGCGACCTGTCGCGGTGCACTTCCGGTGGCTGGCCATGTCTCCATTGAAGCAGAAGCCGGGGCCGCACAGGAGCCCCGGTTCAAAGGCCGGACACGCCTCCGGCACGGGGACGGGCCCCGGCCCGCGCGCCCGGCCGCGGCGGGGGGCGGAACACGCCGAAGGGGCGTCCGCCGAACCGGCGGACGCCCCTTCGCGGGGAAGCGGTGGGTCAGACCTGCCCGGCCTTGTCCAGGGCGGTGCAGCAGGTGTCGACGAGCAGACGCGTCACCACGTACGGGTCGACGTTGGCGTTCGGACGGCGGTCCTCGATGTACCCCTTGCCGTCCTTCTCGACCTGCCACGGGATCCGGACCGAGGCGCCGCGGTCGGAGACGCCGTACGAGTACTCGTTCCACGGAGCGGTCTCGTGCAGGCCGGTCAGCCGGTCGTCGATGCCGGCGCCGTAGTTCTTGACGTGGTCGAGCGGCTTCGAGCCCTCGCCCAGGGACTCGCACGCGGTGATGATCGCGGCGTAGCCCTCGCGCATCGCCTTGGTGGAGAAGTTGGTGTGCGCGCCCGCGCCGTTCCAGTCGCCCTTGACCGGCTTGGGGTCCAGGGTCGCGGAGACGGCGAAGTCCTCGGCGGTGCGGTAGAGCAGCCAGCGGGCCACCCACAGCTGGTCGGAGACCTCCAGCGGGGCGAGCGGGCCGACCTGGAACTCCCACTGGCCGGGCATGACCTCGGCGTTGATGCCGGAGATGCCGAGTCCCGCCTTCAGGCAGTTCTCCAGGTGCGCCTCGACGATGTCGCGGCCGAAGATCTCGTCGGCGCCGACCCCGCAGTAGTAGCCGCCCTGGGGGGCCGGGAAACCGCCGGCGGGGAAGCCGAGCGGGCGCTCCCCGTCGAAGAACGTGTACTCCTGCTCGATGCCGAAGACCGGCTCCTGCGCGGCGAACCGCTCCGCGACCTCGGCCAGCGCGGCACGGGTGTTGGACTCGTGCGGCGTCATGTCGATGTTCAGGACCTCGCACAGGACGAGGACGTGGTCCCCGCCGCGGATCGGGTCCGGGTAGCTGGCGACCGGCTTGAGCACGCGGTCCGAGGCGTGCCCCTCGGCCTGGTTCGTGGAGGACCCGTCGAAGCCCCAGATCGGCAGCTCGGCACCCTTGGCGTCGTCGGCCAGGATCTTCGTCTTCGAACGGAGCTTGGCCGTCGGCTCGGTGCCGTCGATCCAGATGTACTCAGCCTTGAAGCTCACGGGCCACATCCTTCGGGGTGGGTCTCCAGCCGCGCTGCGGACGCTGCGGCGCCGCGGCACACCGGGGCGCCGCGTCATGCCCGGCAGCCTGTCAACAGGCGATTTCCCGATCATTGCCCGAGTGTGAACCCCGTGTTACCCGGCGCCCCTGTGCCGCGCCTCACCCGCCGGGAGCGACGGGCGACCCCGGTCAGGGGCCCGTTCCCGCAGGCTGTCCGGGTGACGCGTCCCCCCGCCGGGCTTCCCCCGGACGGTGGCGGCGGCTCGTATGCGATGGGTTTGCGGACCCGCGGCCCGGTGCGGGGCGCCGCGAGCCGGGTGCTCCCGAGGAGCCGGTCCTGCCGTTCGTGGCCGCGAACGGCAGGACCCGTGACCCGCGCCGGGTGGTGGCACGGGCGTCGTCAGGCGTCCGCTCTCACCCCACCTTCTCGATCAGGGCCCGGCGGATCAGGAACTTGCCCGGTTCGCGGACCTGTTCGAACGCGGCGTTGTTCAGCAGCGCGCAGCTGCCGGACACCGACGTGACCTGCACGGTGGTGGACTTGTTGTTGTCCAGGTTCGTGACCTTGAGCTTCGTCCCGGCGGGGAACTGGTTGCTGGAGGCGGCCGGTGCGCCGGCCTCGCCGGAGAGGGTGACGGTCGAGCCGACGCAGACCTGCTGTCCGCCGGCCGCGCCACCGCCCGCGCCCTGCGCGGGTGCGGTGCTCTGCTGCTGACCCGGCGCGGGCTTCGCCGGCTGGGCGGGCTTCGCGGGCTGAGCGGGCTTCGCGGGCTGTGCGGCCTGGGGGCCCTGAGCCGACTCCCCGACCGCGCAGTTCGACGCCGCCTGCTGGACCTTGATCTGCGCGATGACCGCCTCGCGGTTGGCGATCCGGGCCTGCGACTGGGCGTCCGGGTTGGCCCGCTGCCCGTCGATGAACGACTGGTTGTTGCCCAGCGCGGTCGCCAGTCCCTGGCAGACCGTCGAGTTCGACGCGTTCTGCACCGGGGCCGCGTTGGAGGTGGTCGCCATGACGAAGGCGCCGCCTCCCGCCACGACCGCCGCGCCGGCCAGCAGCGCGATCTTCTTCTTGGGGCTGACGGTTCTCCTACGCGACATGCGCGCCTCCTGTCTCCGGCCACCGCCACGGGCGGCCGGATGCGATCCGTGTGCCGCTATGTACGAGATACCGAACGGGGCTGCTCAACAGTTCGCGCAAGTTGCTGAAGTGACCTGTGTCACGCGGGAGTTGATGTCCGGATGGCCGGGGCGGAGCGTCCGTCGGCGGGGCAGGGCCTCGCGCACCGCTTCCTCGGAGCGTCCCACGACGGCGGTGCCGTCCTCGGCGGTGATGATGGGCCGCTGGATGAGCTCCGGGTGCTCCGACAGTGCGGTGATCCACCGCTCGCGTGAACCGCCGTCCCGTGCCCACGACTTCACCCCGAGCTCCGCGGCCGCGTCCTCCTGGGTGCGGGTGATGTCCCACGGTTCGAGACCGAGCCGCTCCAGTACGGCCCGGATCTCGTCCGGTGCCGGTACGTCCTCCAGGTAGCGGCGGACCGTGTACTCCGCGCCCTCCGCGTCGAGCAGGCTGAGGGCGCCGCGGCATTTCGAGCAGGCCGGGTTGATCCAGATCTCCATGCCGCACACCGTACAGCGAGTGTCGTGTTCGATTTTTTCGCCGCCTCACGCGCATCTGCCGAAACAGCTGTGACACGACGTCAATTACCCTTCCCACCTGGGCATTCGATGGATCGTGCGACCTCGCCCGATGTCAGTGGCGGGCGGTAGACTGGAAGCAGTGTTCGAGGGGGTCGCCGGGAGGGCCGGCGGCGCCCCGACCGCGACAGGAGGATGCTCGTGCCCGCTGCCGCACTGAAGCCGCTGCCCACCCAGTCCACGTCGAAGAGGGCGGTCCTCATGGACCTGCCGTACGAGCCCGTGGAGAAGCGCCCGCTGCCGCCCGGGCGTCCCCGCGAGTGGTACGTCACGCACAACCGCCGGCTCAAGGCGATGCGTCTCGCGATCGCGCTGCTCGACTCCGGTGTCTACGCGGCGCATCAGGCCCGCGATGAGAAGATACGCAGCACCGCCGTGCTCATCGGGGTGCATCCGCCGTCGGACACGACGTGTCACATGGTGCGGGCGCTGATGAAGTACGCACGCTGAGCGGCCGGGCGTCCGGGGACTCGCCCCGGACGCCCTCGGCGGCCCCCGCACGTCGGGATGACGGGGCCCCCGGTCGGAGCGGAGCCCGGAGCCTGGGGGAGCGCGGGGCGGCGGGGGAGGGAACCGCCCGCGCGGCTCACGGCGCGGCCAGCTCGCGCTCCAGCGGGGTCCGGAACCGCGGGGTGACGCGGGCCGGGCCCACCCAGCCCCGCAGACGTTCCGCCTCCGCCGCGATCGCCGCGACCCCCTCCCGCCCCACCCCCTCCGGGTCCAGCAGACGCCACACCACCTCGCCGTCCCCGCGCTGGGCCCACCCTCCGACCACCCGCCCGTCCCACCACACCGTCGGCCCGACGTTCCCGCTGCGGTCGAACAACGCGGGCCGCAGCGAGGGCGCGAGATACCAGTCCCGCTCCTGCCATCCCATGGCCGTCGGATCGAGGCCGGGCAACAGCGCGGCCCACGGCGCACCGGGCCCCTCGACCGGACCGGCGTCGCCCGCGACGACGTACCCCGTCCCCCCGCCGTCGAGCGTCACGGCCTCCGCCCCGACCGCCCCCAGCGCCCGTCGCACCTCCGTCACCTTCCAGCCCGTCCACCACTTGAGGTCCGCCTCGGAGGCGGGGCCGCACGCCGTCAGCCAGCGGTGCAGCAGCTCGCGCTGGGCCTCGGCGACGGGCAGCTCGGGATGCGGCGGGGCGACGGCCCAGCGGAACTGCGTCGAGGTCCAGGAGCCGAGCGGACGCCCCCGTACGACCCGCCCCTCGACGCCGAGCACCCGCATCAGACGCGAGGACACGGTCTGCGCGCTCTCGTAGCTCCGGCCCGCGCCGTAAATGAACTGCTCCCTCAACCGCGGTTCGTCGCCGGTGAGTTCGTTCACCGTCGCCTGCCCGCGCCGGGCCAGCGCGGCGAGCGCGGACGCCTCGACCTCCGCGAGCCACGCCTCGGTCAGCCGTCCGTCGCTGCCGGCCGTCACGTCCTTGACCAGCCCGGCCCGCGCCTTCGCCGCGATCGGCAGACCGGTCGAGGCGTGCACCACGGCGGCCAGCTCGGTGGGCAGGACGAACACGGTGTGCCGCATGCCGTGCATACGCACCAGGGTCCGGTCCCCGTACAGCGCCCGGTCGAGTTCCGGCACCGTCCGCCCCGCCTCGGCGAGGCGAGCGCCCACGGCCAGATACACCGTCGCCGGATCGGTCCCGTGCAGGGCGACCAGCGACCCGGCGACCTCCTCGGGGTCCGCCGCGCGCCACGCCCCCGCCAGCCGGTGCCGCAGCGCGAGCCGGGCCCGCCGCTCCGCCCCTCCGATGTGCCGCCGCTGCTCGCCCACGCCGTCTCCGCCCGTCTCTCGCCGTCGTCGTCCCCACATCCTCCCGCGCATCACCCGATTGCCGCCCACACCATGCGTATTCCCTGCTCAGAGCCTTGACTGAGGGGAACGCGCGGCAGGGAATCCACAGCGGACGCCGGGAGGCGAGATGGCGAGGAACGGAATACGCGGGCTTCGTGCACGCGGGGCGGCGCTCGGGTCGGCCGGCACCGTGCTGCTGGGCGCCCTGTCCCTCACCGGCTGTTCGGGCGAGGGCGATCCGGTCAGCACCGCCTCCCAGGCCGCCTTCGCGGCCGCCTCCCTCGCCTCCGCGGCGAGCAGCGCCCTGGCCGCCGCGACGGCGGGCGGCGGCGACTCCCTCACCTCCGCGACCGACGAGGCGGGCCGGCGGTTCGACGAGTTCAGGGACGGCCTCGACGCCAAGGACGAGGTCTGGGTCGGCGACCGGGTCCGCACCGGCCCCGACGGCCGTTCCACCGTCGGGATCACCGTCACCAATCCCACGTCCACGGCCCGGACGTACATCGTCCAGGTCGATTTCCGGAGCCAGGACGGCGGCCTTCTCGACACCGTCGTCCTCACGGTGGGCGGCGTTCCGGCGAACGGCTCCAAGGACGCCACGGCCCGCAGCAGCCGCACCCTCTCCGGCGCCGTCGGCGGCGACGTCGCCCGCGCCCTGCGGACCTGACGGCCGTGCCCACGACCGGCGCCACAGCCGCCCCCGCCGCACGCGCCGCGCACGGCAGGGCGGCCCGCAAGCGCGCCTCCCGCTCCTCGCACGGAGTCTGGATCCCCGGGGCCGACCGCCCGGACCCCGTCGCCGTCCTGGAACGGCAGGGCAGGGACCGCCTGCCGGAACTGCTGCCGATCCGGTACGGGCGGATGACCGCCTCCCCGTTCGCGTTCCTGCGCGGAGCCGCCGCCGTGATGGCCGCCGACCTCGCCTCCCAGCCGCACACCGGCCTCACGGTCCAGCTGTGCGGGGACGCCCACCTCCTCAACTTCGGTCTCTTCGCCTCACCGGAACGCGCCCTGCACTTCGACCTGAACGACTTCGACGAGACCCATCCGGGCCCCTTCGAGTGGGACGTCAAACGGCTCGCGGCCAGCGTCGCGGTGGCCGCCCGCGAGAACGGGTACGCCGAGACCCGCGTGCGCCGCGCCGCCGAGGCCGCCGCCGCCGGCTACCGCAAGGGCGTACGGCGACTCGCCGACCGCGGCGAGCTGGCCGTCTGGTACGAACGCGTCGACGCCGACCGGCTGCTCCCGCTCGTCCGCTCCGCCGGACGGCGACGACGCGTCGAGTCGAGCCTGACCCGGGCCCGCCGCCGCACCAGCCTGCACGCGCTCGGCAAGCTCACCGAGACCGTCGACGGACGCCGCCGCATCGTCCGCGACCCCCCGCTGCTGGAACCGGCCGGTGCCTCCGACATGGCGGCCCTGCGCAAGATCTTCAGCGACTACCGTTCGACCCTCGCCGAGGAGCGCCGCCTCCTGCTGGACCGCTACCGCTTCGTGGACGCGGCCCGCAAGGTCGTCGGAGTCGGCAGCGTCGGCACCCGCTGCTTCATCGTGCTGCTCACCGGACGGGACACGGACGACCCGCTGTTCCTGCAGATCAAGGAGGCCACCCGTTCCGTTCTGGAGGAGCATCTGCCCGGCGGCCCGTACGTCCATCCCGGCCACCGGGTCGTCGCCGGACAGCGGTTGCTGCAGTCGGCGAGCGACATCTTCCTCGGCTGGATGACCGGGCCGCAGGGCCGCGCCTTCTACTGGCGGCAGCTGCGGGACATGAAGGGCTCCGCGAACGTCGCCGGCATGAGCCCGGACGAGCTGGTGGCCTACGCGCGGCTGTGCGGCACCGCGCTGGCCCGCGCGCACGCGCGCTCCGGCGACCGGGTCGCCATCGCCGCGTATCTCGGCGGAGCGGAGACCTTCGAGTACGCCGTCGCCGAGTTCGCCCTGCGGTACGCGGACCAGAACGCCAGGGACCACGCGGCACTGGTCTCCGCGGTGGCGGCCGGAGTGGTCACGGCGGCCCCCGGGGTCTGAGGCCCCGGGCGGCGCCCGGGAGGCGTCACAGACCCGGCGCGCCCCAGACGGGGAACCACCGGCCGAGATCCTGCTCGATGCGCAGATCGTCGGCGAGCGCGGCCTTGATCCGCAGTTCGAGCGCGTTGTCGCGCCGCCCGCCGGCGTCCGGGGACGGCGCGAAGGGGTAGAAGGTGCCGCGCTTGTAGAGGTAGACGAGCCCGAGCCGCCGTCCGGCTTGTCCGGGATCCCCGGTCTCCTCGAACGCGACCACCGAGCACAGCAGTTGAGGCCCGAAGCCGCTGCCCTCCAGGGTGCTGTTGACCGCGTGCAGATCACTCACCAGCGCGGGCAGGTCGTCCGGGGCACGCCGTGAGACCAGCCACGAGTACCCGTACTCGTCCCGCGTCACCTCCACCGGGGGACCCGCGCCCGGCTCCCCGGACGGCGCGGACTCCGCGCGGGCGGTGTCCGCCTCCAGCAGTTCCCGTACCTCGCGGTTGGCGTCGGCGAAGGCCGCGCCCTCGACGGAGGCGAAACACACCGCGCCCGTCCCGGTCGGCGTGAACCCGGCGGCGGCCTGCAGGGTCACGGCGGCCGACGGCAGCCCGAAGAGCCGGTCGAGGTCGGGTGCGACGGCCTTGGTGCGCCCGAGCAGGATGTCCAGGAACCCCATACGGACGGCTGCCTTTCGAACGACGGGTCAGGTGGCGTTGTCGGGAGTCGCCGCCTCGCCCAACTCGGCGGAGATGCGGCCCAGTTGGTCGAGCCGCTGTTCAAGGCTCGGGTGCGTGGAGAAGAGCTTGGAGAGGCTCGCCCCGGAGCCCAGGGCGGGCGTGAAGTAGAAGGCGTTGAAGGCCTGCGCCGTCCGCAGGTCCTTGGTCGGGATGCGCGCGATGTCCCCGGAGACCTTGGTCAGCGCGGACGCGAGCGCCGACGGCCGGCCGGTGAGCAGGGCCGCGGAGCGGTCGGCGGCCAGCTCGCGGTACCGGGACAGGGCCCGGATGAGCAGGAAGCTGATCGCGTACACGGCCGCGGAGACGGCCAGCACGGCCATGAAGATCGCCACGGTGTTCTGGTCCTTGCGCCCCCGGCCGCCGAAGAGCTGCGAGTAGAAGGCGAACCGGACGATCAGCCCGGCGATCACCCCGAGGAAGGAGGCCACGGTGATCACGGCGACGTCCTTGTGCGCCACGTGCGACAGCTCGTGCGCGAGGACGCCCTCCAGCTCGTCGGGCTCCAGCCGGCGCAGCAGCCCGGTCGTCACGCACAGCACCGCGTGGTCGGCGTTGCGGCCGGTCGCGAACGCGTTCGGCATGTCCAGGTCGGAGACGGCGACGAGCGGCTTCGGCATGTCGGCGACGGCGCACAGCCGGTCCACGGTCCCGTGCAGCTGCGGATGCTCCTCCCGCTCCACGATCCGCCCGTGCATCGCGTACAGGGCGATGCGGTCCGAGAACCAGTACTGGGCGCCGAGCAGCGCGGCGGCGACGACCACGACGAGGACCCAGGACTTCAGCAGCACGATCAGCGCGGCGACGAAGGCCACGTACAGCAATCCGAGCAGGAACAGCGTGACCGTCATCCGCACGGTCAGCCGTCGATCGCTCCGGAACCGGCTCTGCATTCTGCATCACCCCGAACTCACGCACTCCGGCACTCGTCCCGCTTCCATTGTGCGCCCGGGCCCACCCAAGAACCGGTGCCGAACGGCCCCATGGCAGGCAAAGAACGCCCCGCCCGCCGCCTCCCGACACCCCGCGCGACGGCGGCCCACGGATCGGTGACGGCCCACGGCCCGTGACGGCCCGCGGGGCCCCGCACGCCGCACGACGCGACGGAGCCCCGCCGCCGCCCTGGGGCGGTGACGGGGCTCCGTACGGAAGCCGGGACGACTCACACGTCGTAGTACAGCTCGAACTCGTGCGGGTGCGGACGCAGCTGCAGCGGCGCGATCTCGTTCGTGCGCTTGTAGTCGATCCACGTCTCGATCAGGTCGGACGTGAAGACGTCGCCCGCGAGCAGGAACTCGTGGTCGGCCTCGAGACGGTCGAGGACGGCCGGCAGCGAGGTCGGGACCTGGGCGACACCCGCGTGCTCCTCGGGGGCCAGCTCGTAGAGGTCCTTGTCGATCGGCTCGGCCGGCTCGACCTTGTTCTTGATGCCGTCGAGGCCCGCGAGCAGCAGCGCCGAGAAGGCGAGGTACGGGTTGCCGGAGGAGTCGGGCGCACGGAACTCGACGCGCTTGGCCTTCGGGTTCGAGCCCGTGATCGGGATGCGCATGGCCGCGGAGCGGTTGCGCTGCGAGTAGACCAGGTTGACCGGGGCCTCGAAGCCGGGGACCAGACGGTGGTACGAGTTCACCGTCGGGTTGGTGAAGGCCAGCAGGGAGGGGGCGTGCTTCAGGATGCCGCCGATGTAGTAGCGGGCGGTGTCCGAGAGGCCCGCGTAGCCCGCCTCGTCGTAGAACAGCGGGTCGCCGTTGGCCCACAGCGACTGGTGCACGTGCATGCCCGAGCCGTTGTCGCCGAAGATCGGCTTCGGCATGAAGGTCGCGGTCTTGCCGTTGCGCCAGGCGACGTTCTTCACGATGTACTTGAAGAGCTGGAGGTCGTCGGCGGCGGCGAGCAGCGTGTTGAACTTGTAGTTGATCTCGGCCTGGCCGGCCGTGCCCACCTCGTGGTGCTGGCGCTCGACCTGGAGGCCGGACTTGGCCAGCTCCAGGGAGATCTCCGCACGCAGGTCGGCGAAGTGGTCGACCGGCGGGGTGGGGAAGTAGCCGCCCTTGTAGCGGACCTTGTAACCGCGGTTGTCCTCCAGCGCACCGGTGTTCCAGGCGCCCGCCTCGGAGTCGATGTGGTAGAAGGCCTCGTTCGACTTGGTGTCGAAGCGCACGCTGTCGAAGACGTAGAACTCGGCCTCGGGGCCGAAGAACGCGGTGTCGGCGATGCCGGTCGAGGTGAGGTACGCCTCGGCCTTCTTCGCCACGTTGCGCGGGTCACGGGAGTACTGCTCACCCGTGATCGGGTCGTGGATGAAGAAGTTGATGTTGACCGTCTTGTCGCGGCGGAAGGGGTCGACGCGCGCGGTGGACAGGTCGGCGCGGAGCGCCATGTCGGACTCGTGGATGGCCTGGAAGCCGCGGATCGAGGAGCCGTCGAACGCGAGCTCCTCGGCCGGGTCGAAGGCCTCGGCCGGGATCGTGAAGTGCTGCATCACACCCGGCAGGTCGCAGAACCGTACGTCGACGAACTTGACGTCCTCGTCCGCGATGAACTTCTGGGCCTCGTCGGCGTTCTGGAACATCCAGCTCCTCCTACTCCCGCCCACTGTGGACCGGGGTGGTAGTTCGTTCGTGCGGCCAGTGCGGTGGCACACGCTGGGGCCGACCATAGGGACGGGGGATTTCTCCAGCGTGACCCATTTGTTTCGCCCAAGTTAACCGACCGGGGTCGTCCGGGCCCCTCGTGTCCGTATGCCAAAACGGGCGCAGTACCGTGGACGGGTGGACAACAGGCAGGCAATCGGCTCGTGGCTCTCCGGACCCCGGGCGGCCATGGAGGACTCCGGAGCGGAGCTCGGTTACCGGGGGGAGCAGCTCGGTCTTCCGGAACAGGGACCCGGCTCCATCGCGCGTCCGGGCCGCCGGCTCGGCGCCCTCGCGGTCGACTGGGCGCTGTGCATGTTGATCGCATACGGGCTGCTCACCGACGGCTACGGGCAGGCGACCGGGAACTGGGCGCTGCTCGTCTTCTTCGCCCTCGGCGTCCTGACGGTGGGCACCGTGGGCTTCACGCCGGGCAAGCGGCTGTTCGGCCTGCGGATCGTGCCCGAGGGCGGCGGGCGGCTGAACCCGCTGCGCGCGCTGCTGCGCACCGCCCTCCTGTGCGTCGCCGTCCCCGCCCTGATCTGGGACCGGGACGGCCGGGGCCTGCACGACCGCCTGGCACGGACCGTCGAGGTCCGCGCCTAGGGCTTCCGTCGCCGTGCTTGCCGGGACCGAGGGGACCGCGGTGCCGGCTCGGGGGCCGGCTGGATACGGCGGCCGCGGCCCTCGGCGCGGAGGACTCCACCGACGGGCCGCGCACTGTGGACGCACGCATCGGACCGTGCACGACGGCCCGCGGTACGACGGCCCGCGCAGGGCTGAGGTACGTACGGCGAAGGGGGCGACCGGAGAGTTCCGGTCGCCCCCTTCGCCGTACGTAGGAGGGTGTCAGCGGGTCTTCGGGCCGCCGCGCGGCATCCGCATGCCCTTGGGCATCGGGCCCTTCGGCAGCGGCATGTTGCTCATCAGGTCGCCCATCGCCCGCAGCCGGTCGTTGGTGGCCGTCACCTGGGGGCCGGTCAGCACCCGCGGGAACTTCAGCATGGTCGTGCGGAGCTTCTTGAGCCCGACCTGGCCCTCGCCGGTGCCCACCATCACGTCGTGCACCGGCACGTCCGCGACGATCCGCGCCATCTTCTTCTTCTCGGCCGCCAGCAGGCTCTTCACCCGGTTCGGGTTGCCCTCGGCCACCAGCACGATGCCGGCCTTGCCGACCGCGCGGTGCACGACGTCCTGGCTGCGGTTCATCGCCACTGCCGGGGTGGTCGTCCAGCCCCGGCCGATGTTGTCCAGTACCGCCGCGGCGGCACCGGGCTGGCCCTCCATCTGTCCGAACGCGGCCCGCTCCGCCCTGCGTCCGAAGACGATCGCCGACGCGAGGAAGGCGAGCAGAAGGCCGAGAATGCCCAGATAGACCGGGTGGCCGATCAGGAAGCCGATCGCGAGGAAGACACCGAGGGTGACGATTCCGACTGCCGCGAGTACAAGACCGATCTTGGAATCGGCCTTGCGGGTCATCTTGTAGGTCAGGACGATCTGCTTGAGTCGCCCGGGGTTCGCAGCGTCCGCTGCAGGTTCCTTCCTCGCCATGCCACGAAGTCTACGTGGCCCGGCAAGGCCCGACGACGGCAGTGCCCGGCCGGACGGCGGCGGCGCCCACGGCGGGGCGTGCTGCGGGGCGTGCGGGGCGCACAGCGGGGCGTGCGGGGGCTACGGACGCGTCGCCACGGACTCCAGTACGCGCTGCGCCTCGACCCGGTCCTTCGCGCGACGGCGGTCCTCCAGGACGGAGGTCCAGGCGTTGCGGCGGGCGGTGCGCTGGCCGCTGCTCATGAGCAGCGACTCGACGGCACGGAGTGCATCGGTGAACGACGGGATCGCGGTGGCGCGTACGGGCGCGGCCTGCATGATGAGAGGTCCCCCCTCGGGATGACGGCTCGTGGGACGGTGCGGTACGGGACGTAAGACCAGGGTCACTGATTGGTGTTACCAGGGCGTGACCGACCGGTCAAACACCAATGAAGCCTTGATGCAGCAGGTCTCGAGCCTGACGCGGTCCTGACGCGGGTCCCGAACTGCGCGGACGGTCGCGAGGGTGCCGAATTGGCCACTACCGGGCGGTAGTTGCTTGTGCGCCGACTCACACGCGAGCGGTGGCACTGAGTGCCACCGCTCGTGTCGAACAGGTTTCCCCCGACTGCTCCGTCCGGGGGTGCCGCGCGTCGGTTCAGACGGCCTGCGAGGCGACGTAGGCGCCGCGCTTCTCGACGGCCATCCGGTACAGCCGGCCGGCGCGGTACGAGGAGCGGACCAGGGGGCCCGACATGACGCCGGAGAAGCCGATCTGCTCGGCCTCCTCCTTGAGCTCCACGAACTCGTGCGGCTTGACCCAGCGCTCCACGGGGTGGTGGCGCACGGAGGGGCGCAGGTACTGGGTGATGGTCACCAGCTCGCAGCCCGCCTCGTGCAGCTGCCGCAGCGCCTCGCCGACCTCCTCGCGGGTCTCGCCCATGCCGAGGATCAGGTTGGACTTCGTGACCAGACCGTAGTCCCGCGCCTCCGTGATGACCTTCAGCGAGCGCTCGTAGCGGAAGCCGGGGCGGATGCGCTTGAAGATCCGGGGGACCGTCTCCACGTTGTGCGCGAAGACCTCCGGGCGCGAGGAGAAGACCTCGGCGAGCTGGGCGGGCTCGGCGTTGAAGTCGGGGGCGAGCAGCTCGACCTTGGTGCGGCCCTCCGCGCGGTCGGCGGTCTGGGCGTGGATCTGGCGGACCGTCTCCGCGTACAGCCAGGCGCCGCCGTCCTCCAGGTCGTCGCGGGCGACGCCGGTGATGGTGGCGTAGTTCAGGTCCATGGTGACCACGGACTCGCCCACGCGGCGGGGCTCGTCACGGTCGAGGGCCTCCGGCTTGCCCGTGTCGATCTGGCAGAAGTCGCAGCGCCGGGTGCACTGGTCCCCACCGATCAGGAACGTGGCCTCCCGGTCCTCCCAGCATTCGTAGATGTTGGGGCAGCCCGCCTCCTGGCAGACCGTGTGCAGCCCCTCGCTCTTCACGAGGCTCTGCATCTTCGTGTACTCGGGGCCCATTTTCGCCCGGGTCTTGATCCACTCGGGCTTGCGCTCGATGGGGGTCTGGGCGTTCCGGACCTCCAGGCGCAGCATCTTGCGTCCGTCGGGTGCGACTGCGGACACATCGGCTCCCTGTAGCTTCGATTCTTCGGCGTACACCAGGGTACGCCCGTGCGGTGCTTGCTCCCCGGGGTGGGCAACCTTGGGGAGCGGGGGTGCATTCCCGCGGGAGGCGTCGGAGGGGACACGTTCCCGGGGAGCGGTCAGGCGGACGCCCGCTCCACCTCGCGCGGCCTGAGGTCCGCGTTGCCGAGGACGTCCTCCAGGTGCTTCTCCACGACGGGCAGCACCTCGCCGATGGTGAGCTCGCGGCCCAGTTCGTACGCGAGCGACGTCACGCCCGCGTCCCGGATGCCGCACGGGATGATCTTGTCGAAGGACGAGGTGTCGGGGTTCACGTTCAGGGCGAAGCCGTGCATGGTGACGCCCTTGGCGACCCGGATGCCCAGGGCGCAGATCTTGCGGTCCTCCCGGCGCTGGCCGGCGTTGGAGGGCGCGTACTGCGGTCCGTTCAGCCGTGGGTCGAACTCCTCGTCGGTGAGGCGCGGGTCGAAGTCGAGGGAGAGGCCGCCGGCGGGGCGTTCGCCGACCGGGTCGCCGAGGACCCAGACGCCCGCGCGGCCCTCCACCCGGCTGGTCTCGACGCCGAACTCGGCGCAGACCCGGATCATCGCCTCCTCCAGGCGGCGCAGGTGCGCCACCACGTCCACGGGGCGCGGAAGCTTCTGGATGGGGTAGCCCACGAGCTGGCCGGGGCCGTGCCAGGTGATCTTCCCGCCGCGGTCCACGTCGACGACGGGCGTGCCGTCGAGCGGGCGTTCGTCGTCCGCCGTCCGCCGTCCCGCCGTGTAGACGGGCTGGTGCTCCAGGAGCAGACAGGTGTCGGGGATCTCGTCCAGGAAGCGGGCGGCGTGCACCCGGCGTTGCTCGTCCCACGCCTCCTGGTAGTCCACGGCCTCGGCACCGAATCCCATGCGGACGAACCGCAGCTCACTCACGGCAAGCGCCTCCCTCGAAGTCCACGACCGCGGTCCGGCACTCCGCGGAACCGTTGTCCGGTACGCGAAAGAACCTTTCGTCAGGTACGTGACGCGCCTACGCCACTGTACGTCCGGGCCCGCCGCGTCAGCTCGAAGGGCAATCCTCACACGATCGGATGAATATATGCCGGACCGTGTGATCGGGTGCTCACGCTCAGCTACATTCGCGCCGTTCAGGAGGCCATAAGGGCTGCTCACAGGCAATCCGGGCGCGCAGTGGCGCCCGAAAGGCAGGAGACCGCACCGCAGATGACGGAACGACCCGCGCAGCGCACGCCCAACCGCCAGCTCGCCGCGCTCATCGCAGAAGCGGGGTTCTCCAACGCAGGTCTCGCCCGTCGCGTGGACCAGCTCGGCCTCGAACACGGACTTGATCTCAGATACGACAAGACATCGGTGACCCGGTGGCTGCGCGGGCAGCAGCCCAGGGGCACGACTCCCGCGCTCATCGCCGAGGTGTTCACCCGCCGCCTCGGGCGACGGCTCACCGCGCAGGATCTCGGGCTCGACGCCTGCGCCCCCGTGTACGCGGGCCTGGAGTTCGCCGCGACCCCGGAGGAGGCCGTCGACATCGTCAGCGGGCTGTGGCGCAAGGACTCCGGCAGCCACGCCGAGCTGCGGAAGATCGCCTTCACCCCGGCGGGACTCGTGGTCCCCAGCCGGGACTGGCTGATCGGCCGGGCCGACGACCGGGTCGGCCGCGGCGACCTGGCCGGGGCGCGCATCCCCGCCCAGGCGCGCCCCGCCGCCGTCCCCCGGTTCCCGGCCCCCGCCGAGGCGGGGGAGCCCCCGGCCCGCCGGCGCAACCAGACCGAGCGCGGCCCCGGTCAGCGGGTCACCGGCGGCGACATCGCGGCGCTCCGTTCGGTCGGCGAGCTCTTCCGCGCCCTCGACCACGCGTACGGCGGCGGACACGCCCGGCAGGCGCTGGTCCGCTACCTGGAGCACGAGGCGGAGCCGATGCTGCGCGGCGTCTACGGGGAGCAGACCGGACGGCGCCTGTTCGCGGCCGCGGCCGACCTCACCCGGCTGGCCGGCTGGACCTCGTACGACATCGCCGCGCACGGGCTCGCGCAGCGCTACTTCGTGCAGGCGCTGCGGCTGTCGCAGGCGGCCGGGGACCGGGCGTACGGCTCCTACGTGCTGGTGACCATGAGCCGGCAGGCGGTCTACCTCGGCCACGGGCGCGAGGCCGTCCAGCTCGCCCGGGTCGCCCAGCAGGGCGTGGGCTCGTCCGCGCCGCCCGTCGTCCAGGCGATGCTGCACTCCGTCGAGGCGCGCGGGCACGGGGTGCTCGGCGAGGTGAGGGCCTGCACGGCGTCGCTGGTGCGCGCCGAGCGGGCGCTGGAGACCGCCCGGCCCGGGGACGACGCGCCGCACTGGGCGCGCTTCTTCGACGAGGCGCAGCTCGCCGACGAGTTCGGGCACTGCCACCGGGATCTGCAGCAGTACCGGGCCGCGGCGCAGCACGCCGAGCGCTCGCTCCAGCTGCGGGCGCCCGGCTACGCGCGCAGCCGGCTCTTCTGCCGGGTGGTGCTCGCCACCGCGCGGCTCGGGCTCGGGGAGCTCGACCAGGCCTGCCAGCTGGGCGCGGAGGCGGCGGGACAGGCGGCGGAGATGCGGTCGGTACGGGCCGTGGAGTACGTACGGGAGTTCGAGCGCCGGCTCGAACCGTACCGGGACGCGGCACCCGTGCGCGGCTACCGGGACCGGGTGGCCGCGCTCGGGTGACCCGGGGTCAGGCGGCCGCCTCCAGGGGTTCCTCGGCGGTGACCGGTTGGACGCCCAGGTCCGCGAGCAGGGCCTTGGCGGCCCTGCGGGCCGAATGCAGGGCCCCCTGGAGCGTGCCGGTGTCGCGGTGGTCCCCGCAGACGTACAGGCCCGCCAGGAGGCGTACCGGGCGGCGCAGGTCGTGCGGCGGGGGCATCGCGGGGACGGCGTCGGCGGTGTGGTGGACCGCGAGGAGCTCCCAGCGGCTCGTCGGAGTCCCGTACAGGCGGGCCAGCTGGGCGCGGACCGCCGCGTCCAGCGGGGCGGCGGACGGCGGGACGCCCAGCACCGTCGAGGAGATCAGGGCGCGTCCGGCCGGGGCGCGGCTCGGGTCGACCTGGCTCACCACCGCGGTGTGCGCCACCGGCCCGCCGCGGTCGGCGTCCAGCAGCAGGGCGGGCTCGGCGAGCGGCGGCTCGTCCGTGGTGTGGTGCAGGACGGTCACCGGATGGAAGGCCGGGACGCGCAGGCCGGGCAGCAGCCGGGCGGCGTCGCGGGCCCCGGTGGCCAGCAGGATGGCGCGACAGGTGAGCCGGCCGTGGTCGCGGGTGGTCACGGTGGTCGTGGAGACCGCGGTGACATGGACGCCGGTGCGCACGGTGCCCGGTGGGAGCGAGGCCGCGAGGAGTTCCGGAAGGGTGTCCGCGCCGCCCTCCGGCAGACAGAGCCGGCCCGACGCGAACGAGTGCAGGGCCAGGTCGGCGGCCCGGCTGGAGGTGGTGAGCTCCGGATCGCACAGGAGCGCGGAGAGCAGCGGGCGCAGGAAGCCGTCGACCGTACGCGGTGGCAGCCCGCGAGCGGCCTGCGAGCCGGCCGCCGGGTGCTCCGGGCGGGTCAGGAGGCGCTCCGGCGGGGTGGCCGCGAGGCGGGCGAGCGCGGCCGTGAGGCGCGTCTGGTCGAGGGGGCCGCCCAGGGGTCCGGGCCGGGGGACCCCGCTCTGGCCGCGATGGGGGCGATAGGCGCTCCGGGCGGTGGTCCGGGGGAGCCGGGGGGCGCTTGCGAGGGCGCGCGCCGCGGTGAGTGCGCCTCTTGCGCTCCGGGGGGTGAGGGCGCCGGCGCGGTGGTGGCGGCCGTCGCTGTGCAGCAGGACGCCCGGGGAGAACGGGCGCAGGGTCAGGCCGTCCAGGCCGGGGGTGCGGCGTAGTTCCGGGTACGACGTGGACAGCAGCCGGCCGATGCGGTCGAGCCGGAATCCGTCCACCTTCTCCGTCGCCATGCGGCCGCCCACGGTGGGGGCGGCCTCCAGGACCACGGTGGTGAGCCCCGCCCTGGTCAGGTGCTGGGCGGCCGCCAGCCCCGCGGCTCCGGCCCCGACGATGACGACGTCCACGTCCGCTTGACATACGGGCTCTAGCACATGCCCCTCCTCGAGGTTGCGCGGCCGGTGGGGACGTCATGCCCCCAACGGGCCCTGGGAATACCCGAGTTCGGGTCGAGAGTAGGGGTGTGGGCGGCGCGGGGCAGTCGCGCGTCGGGTGTGCACGGTCGCATGGGGGGGGCATACGGCTCCGCCGGCGGTCAGGGGGTTCCGCACCCCGGGTCGGTGGGGCCGGCCCCCGCCCCTGGGGCTGCGCCCCCAGACCCCCGCTCCGGCCTGAACGGCCTTGTCCGGACGGGCTGGGGTGTGGGCGTGTGTGGTGGGGTGGGCGTCGGGCGCCGTGACCCCTGGGGCTGCCGCCCCCAGACCCCCGCTCCGGCCTCGAACGCCGGACGGGCTGACGGTGCGGGCCCGCGCTCAGAGGCCGGCGTCCGGGCGTCTCCAGCCCGTCCGGCGTTCGAGGACGAGCCCTGCGGGTCTGATCGGGCGCGGGCTCGCATCTCCAGCCCGTCCGGCGTTCGAGGCCGAGCCCTTCGGGCGATGCGGGGGTCCAGGGGGCGCAGCGCCCCTGGCGGGGGTCCGGGGGGCGGAGTCCCCAGGTCGAGGTCGGGTCGGGCAGAGGCGGCGGGGGCGAGGGGACGCCGTCAGTCCAGCGCCGCTCGCAGCGTCTCCTCGATCGACGGGTACGTGAACCCGAAGCCGGACTCCAGCAGACGCGTGGGCAGCACCCGCTGACTGCCCAGAACGTCCTCGGCCATGTCCCCCAGAGCCGCCCGCAGCACCCCCGCGGGAGCCCCCAGCACGGTGGGCCGCCGCAGCACCCGCCCCATCGCCTCCGTGATCTCACGGTTCGTCAGCGGCTGAGGCGCGGTCAGATTCACCGGACCGGACAGCGACACCGTGTCGAGGAGGTACCTGAGCGCGGCCACCTCGTCGTGCACCGAGATGAAACTCCAGTACTGGCGGCCGTCCCCCAGACGCCCGCCGAGCCCCGCCCTGAAGAGCGGGAACAGCCTCCCCCACGCCCCGCCCTCACGGGCCACCACCAGCCCCGTACGGGCCAGCACGGTACGGACCCCCGCCTCACGGGCCGGGGCGGTCGCCTCCTCCCACGCCACGCACACGGAGGGCAGGAACCCCTCCCCGGGCCCCGCCGACTCGTCCACCGCCCGGTCGCCCGTGTCGCCGTAGAACCCGATCGCGCTCCCGTTGACGAACACCGACGGGCGTTCGTCGAGCGAGGCCACCGCCTCGGCGAGCACCGTGGTCCCGCGCACCCGGCTCTCCCGGATCGTCCGCTTGTAGGACTCCGTCCACCGTCGTGAGGCGATGCCCGCGCCCGCGAGGTTCACCACCGCCGCGCACCCGGCGAGCGCCCCCGCGCCGATCCCGCGCCCCTCGGGGTCCCACCGCACCTCGTCCCGGCCGCGGGGCTCCCGCCGCACCAGGCGGACCACCTCGTGGCCGTCCGCGGCCAGCGAGCGCGTCAGCGCCGAACCGATCAGGCCGGACGCACCGGCGATCACCACGCGGGAACCGGGAGCAAGCGGTGAGTCGTTCATGCGTCCATCCTGCCCCGCCGCCGGGGGAAAAGACGGGCGGGAACACCGTGGCGCCGCCGTACAGTGATCCTCATGCCGGTACCGCACATACGCTCCGCCACGCCGGACGACGAGGACGCCCTCGGCCGTCTCGACCGCGCCACCTGGTCCACGCTGCACGCGGTCATGCCCCGCCCCCGGCCGCCGTACGAGCCCTTCTACAGCGAACGGTTCGGGCCGCGCGACCACCTGGTCGCCGAACTCGACGGCGCGCTGGCCGGCTACGTCCGGCTCGGCCGGCCGACCTCTCTGGCCTGCAACTCCCACGTCCGGCAGATCCAGGGACTCGCCGTCTCGGAGGCCGCCCGTGGCGCGGGCGTCGGGCGGGCGCTGCTGCGGGCCGTGCAGGACGAGGCCCGGCGGCAGGGCGCCCGGCGGATCTCCCTGCGGGTCCTCGGGCACAACACCCCGGCCCGCAAGCTGTACGAGTCCGAGGGCTTCGTCGTGGAGGGCGTCCTGCCCGAGGAGTTCCTGCTCGACGGCGCGTACGTCGACGACGTGTTCATGGGCCGCGCCCTCTGACGGCGCGGACCCGCGAGCGCCCCGCCCTTCCCGCCTCGCGCCCGTTCGCCCGTCCGCGGACGGGACGCCGGCTCACGAGGTGACCAGGTCCCCCGTGTCCACCGGCGCCGTCGCCCGCGCCGCCCGCTGCGCGTCGCCGGCGACCTCGTGCGCCGTCAGCACGTAGCCCGTCTCGTCGTCCGAGGTCGAACGGGCGAAGACGACCCCGTACACCCGGCCCTCGGTGGTGAGGAGAGGCCCGCCGGAGTTGCCGGGGCGGACCGTGGAGCGGATCGAGTAGATCTCCCGGGTGACGGTGTCCGTGCTGTAGATGTTCTGGCCGCGCGCGTCGATCCGGCTCGCGACCGTCGCCGCCTGCAGGTCGAGACCGCCGTCCTGCGGATAGCCCGCGACGACCGCCGAGTCGCCGCGCGCGGCGCCGGTGTCGAAACGCAGGAGCGGGGCCCGCAGACCGGGTACGTACAGGACGGCGACGTCCTTGCGCGGGTCGAAGAGCACCACACGCGCCGAGTACACCCGGCCCACGCCGCCCACCCGCACCGTCGGGTTGTCGATGCCCGCCACCACGTGGGCGTTGGTCATCACGTGCTGCGCCGCGTACGCGAAGCCGCTGCCCTCCCGGCCCTGGGTGCCCGCGGCGCCCTCGATCTTCACCGTGCTCAGCTTGGCGGCGTTCGTCGCGGACTCGGTCACGCTGTCCCCGGAGGGCTTGGCGACGCCCGCCGTCGGCTCGTTCTCGAACGGGTTGAAGACCTGCGGGAAGCCCGCCTCCGTGAGCGCCGAGGTCGCCCGTGAGAACCAGGTGGGCGTGGTGTCCGGCATCGCGTTCTGCACCGCGCCCAGCAGGGCCGAACCACGGATCGACTGCGTGATCAGCGTGGACGAGGAGGCGCCCAGGACGCTCGCCGCCACCCAGGCCACCAGCAGCACGGCCAGCGTGTTCGCCGCGGCCCCGCCGATCCCGTCCGCCACCCGCAGCGGCCCCCGGTCCAGCTCGCGGCGGAGCTTCAGCGCCAGCCGGCCCGCCAGTTCGTGGCCCACCACGGCCGGTACCAGCACCGTCAGCACGGCCGTCACCGTGGCCGCCGACGTGCCCGCCGTCACCAGGTCCATCATCCAGGGCAGCACCCATACGCCGATGACCGCGCCGCCCACGAACCCGGCCAGCGAGACACAGCCGGCGACCAGGCCGCGCCGGTAGCCGGACGCCGCGTAGGCGAGGATCACCAGCATCAGCAGGACGTCGAGCAGATCCACGGAGCCGCCTTTCTCTCGGGCCCCTTAGTACGCGCGGGGCGGGCTCGGTGATCAGACACGCGCGCGAGGTCCCGCGAGCGGGCCGCACGTGCGTGGAACTGTGAAAACGTTCCGGACCGCGGGGATGGTTCCACCGGGTGGCACAGCGCACATCGCGCCGCGGGGGGATCCGGGCGAGGGTGAGGGCATGCGTGTCGTGTGGAGGACGCGGGGGGCATCGCGGGAACCGGTCGGAGAGCGACTTCGCCGTGCGCTGGACCTGGTGCGGCTGTGGCTGCGCTGGTGGCTGCCGCGGCGCCCGGTATGGGGCCCGTGGGTGGTGTGGCGCCCGCTGCGGGACCGGTGGGCGGCACGCCGTCCTGCGGAGGACCTGTGGGCGAGGTGCCGGCCGGCGGCGGACCGGTGGGCGGCGCGCGGACGTGTGTGGATCGGCTGGGCGGAGCGCCGGACGGCGCGGGTCCGGCGGGCGCTGCGGTACTGGTGGGCGGTGCGCCGGCCCGGGTGGGTGCGCCGGCCCGAGTGGGTGCGCCGGACGACCTGGCGGCCGGCACCGGGCGGGTGGGCGACCCGGCCCACGCTGATCGTGCTCGGGTGTGTCTCCGGACTGCTCGCGGTGGCCGCGCTCGTCCTGTGCGCCCTCGGTGTCGAACGCGTCGTGGGCCGCTCCCGTACCGCCGCGCCCCCGGCCGCCGTCGTGCGCCCGGCCCTCCACACCGCCGTGCGGCCGGTCATCGTGCCGCGGTCGAGCTGGCTGGACGAGCGGACCGCGCACAGCCAGCCGCCGCCGCGCTACGACGACCGGGTCGTCGCCGTCTTCGTCCACCACACCGACTCGCCGAACGCGTACGACTGCGCCGACGTGCCCCGCATCATCCGGTACCTCTACGCCGGGCAGACCGGGGTCCGGAACTGGGACGACATCGGCTACAACTTCCTCGTCGACCGGTGCGGGACGATCTACGAGGGTCGCGCGGGCGGGGTCGACCGGGCCGTCACCGGTGCCCACACCCAGGGCTTCAACCACCGGACCGCGGGGATCGCGGCCATCGGCACCTTCACGGCGGGAGCGGTGGTGCCGCCGGCCATGACCGAGGCGATCGCGGCGCTCGCCGCGTGGAAACTGGGGCTGGCGGACGTGGACCCGAGGGGCACCGTGCGGCTCGTGTCCAGCAACAGCCTCAGCCGCTACACGCAGGGGACGGCCGCGGTGCTGCCCACGCTGGCCGGGCACAACGCCGGATTCATGACCACGTGCCCCGGCGCCGCGCTGACGGACCGTCTTCCGGCGATCCGCACGAGGGCCGCGGTCCTCCAGGGCCGCCACTGAACTTCCACGCGGGGCGCCGGACTTCGGGCCGCCCTACGAAAAGCGGTGGGCGAGGGCCGGCCGCCGTGCCGTTCCCCGCGCACTCGGCGGCGGGACCCCTGCCCGGCGTCCGCCGGGCCCATCCGCCGGGCCCGTCCGCCGGGCCCGGAGGGGCCGAGAAGCCGCGACCCAGGGCCGGGACCGTGCCCTCAACCCCTGAAGCGTTCCCACAACTTGGGATACCGCTCGGCCAGCACCCGCTCGTTCTCGAAGTCGAGCGGCGTCCCCTCCGGCTCCGACGACGCCGGAGGAATCCCCAGGTCGGGCGCGACCACCCCGGTGAGCTGCTCGTACGCCTCGTCCGCCGCGTACCCAAGTTCCTCGCCGTCCCCGTCGAGATCCTCGTCGAAGTCGTCCAGGAGCTCCGCGAGGGCGTCCGGATCGTGCATCGCGCCCTCGAAGACCTCGCGGCCCTGGCCGATCAGCCAGCACCGGAAGAAGTCGAAGGCGTCGTCGCTCGCTCCGTCGAGCAGCACCCACGCGGCGCCCCACAGGTCCCATCGGTAGGCACGGTTGTAACGGGCCTCGAAGTGACGGGCGAAGTCGAGTACCACGTCCGGGTCCCGCTGGACGAGCCGTTCGACGAGCAGGTCGGCGTGGTCCTCGGGGTCGCCCTCGACGGCCTCGCGGGTCGTGTCCACCAGCTCCCAGAACTCCGTCTCGTCCATCACGGGTCAAGCATCGGGCCTCAAGGGGAGTGACGCACGCGGAGTGCCGCAGATTGTTATGCGTGCGCCCCTGACGGCGGAACCGGTGGATACGGGGCGCTTTCGCGGACCCCGTCAGGCGTAGAGCGCCGCCAGCCGCGCCGCGTCCGCGGCGAAGCGTTCGCGCAGCGCCACGGGGGAGAGCACCTCCACCTCGGGCCCGAGCCCCATGAGCTGCGCATGGGCGACCTCCTCGGACTCGACGGGCAGCGTGACGGTCACCCACCCCCGGTCGTCGGCGGCATCCAGGGCCTCCAGCGCCGCCCTCGCCGCCGGGGGACCCACGGCCCCCGCCAGCTGCCGCACACCGTCCGGGGAGAGCCGTACGACGGCCTCGGCTCGCAGGACGGAACGCGCGAACTGTTCGGCCCGCTCCTCCCAGAACCCGGGCAGGTCGAAATCCTCCTCCCGCCCGAACCGCTCCTCGCCGAGATCGACCGAGGTGAACCGGTCGATCCGGTACACCCGGAAGGTCCCGGCCTCCGGCACCCGCGCGCACACGTACCAGACCCCCGCCTTCAGCACGAGCCCGTACGGCTCCAGCGTCCGCTCCACCTCCGTCCCGCCCCGTCCGTACCGCGCGACGACCGGCCGGTCGTCCCACACCGCTTCCGCGACGGGGGGCAGCAGCTCGGGCGTCCCGGGCTCGCTGAACCAGGCGGGCGCGTCCAGATGGAAGCGCTGCGCCGCCGTCCGGGAGGCGTCCCGCAGCGAGGGCAGCAGGGCCGCGGAGACCTTCAGCCGGGCCGCCGACGCGGTGTCCTCCAGCCCCATCTCGCGCAGCGCCCCGGGCACCCCGCTCAGGAAGAGCGCCTCCGCCTCGCCGCGCGCCAGGCCGGTGAGCCGGGTGCGGTACCCGCCGATCAGCCGGTAACCCCCCGTCCGCCCACGGTCCGCGTAGACCGGGACGCCCGCCTCCGAGAGCGCCAGCGCGTCCCGCGCGACGGTCCGCTCGGACACCTCCAGCTCCCGCGCCAGCTCGGCGGCGGTCATCGACGCCCGCGACTGGAGCAGCAGCACCATCTTGATCAGGCGGGCAGCACGCATGCGTTCATCATGCCGGGCGCCACCGACAGCGAGCCGGCCGACGACGACGGCGAGGGGGGTACGGCGGCCGCCGTACCCCCCTCGCCGGGACGAACACAGGTCCTACAGGCCGTAGCGCTCCCGGGCTTCCTTCACCGCGGACGCCTTGACCTCACCGCGGCGGGCCAGCTGCGCCAGCGCCGCGACGACGATCGACTCCGCGTCCACGCCGAAGTGACGGCGGGCCGCCACGCGGGTGTCCGAGAGACCGAAGCCGTCGGCACCGAGCGAGGACCAGTCCTGCTCGACCCACTGGGCGATCTGGTCCGGGACCTGGCGCATGTAGTCGGAGACCGCGAGCACCGGGCCCTCGGCGCCGTGCAGCGCCTGGCGGACGAACGGCACCCGCTCCTCGCCGCGCAGCAGCGCCGCGTCGGCGTCCATCGCGTCGCGCCGCAGCTCCGTCCAGGAGGTCGCGGACCACACGTCGGCGGCCACGCCCCACTCCTCGGCGAGCAGCCGCTGCGCCTCCAGGGTCCAGTGGATCGCCGTGCCGGAGGCCAGCAGCTGGACGCGCGCGGCGTTGGCGGCCGGGGACAGGCCCGCCGACTCGGCCGTGTTGAAGCGGTACAGGCCCTTGACGATGCCCTCGTCGACACCGGGCCCGGCCGGCTTCGCGGGCTGCGGGATCGGCTCGTTGTAGACCGTCAGGTAGTAGAAGACGTTCGGGTCCTCGCCCGGCGCGGTCTCTCCGTACATCCGGCGCAGGCCGTCCTTGACGATCGCCGCGACCTCGTACGCGAACGCCGGGTCGTAGCTGAGCGCCGCCGGGTTCGTCGCCGCGATCACGGGGGAGTGGCCGTCGGCGTGCTGGAGGCCCTCGCCCGTCAGTGTCGTACGGCCCGCCGTGGCGCCGACCAGGAAACCGCGGCCGAGCTGGTCACCGAGCTGCCACATCTGGTCGGCCGTGCGCTGCCAGCCGAACATCGAGTAGAAGATGTAGAAGGGGATCATCGCCTCGCCGTGCGTGGCGTACGCGGTGGACGCGGCGATGAAGTCCGCCATGGAGCCGGCCTCGGTGATCCCCTCGTTGAGGATCTGGCCGTCCTTGGCCTCCTTGTAGTACATCAGCTGGTCGCGGTCGACCGGCTCGTACGTCTGGCCCTTGGGCGAGTAGATGCCGAGGGACGGGAAGAGGCTCTCCATGCCGAAGGTGCGCGCCTCGTCGGGGACGATCGGTACCCAGCGCTTCCCGCTCTGCTTGTCGCGGACGAGGTCCTTGACCAGCCGGACGAAGGCCATCGTCGTCGCCACGTTCTGCGTGCCGGAGCCCTTGTCGAAGGACGCGAACGCCTTGTCGGCGGGCGCGGGCAGCGGGGCGAGGGGGTGCGTGCGGCGGGCGGGGGCCGGACCACCGAGGGCCGCGCGGCGCTCCTGGAGGTAACGGACCTCGGGGGCGTCGGCGCCCGGGTGGCCGTAGGGGACCACGCCGTCGACGAACTGGCTGTCGGAGATGGGCAGTTCGAGCAGGTCACGCATCTGCTTGAACTCGTCCGTGGACAGCTTCTTCATCTGGTGGTTGGCGTTCTTCGACGCGAAGCCCGAGCCGAGCGTGAAGCCCTTGACCGTCTGGGCCAGGATCACGGTCGGTCCGCCCTTGTGCGCGAGCGCGGCGCGGTAGGCGGCGTACACCTTGCGCGACTCGTGGCCGCCGCGGGAGAGGTGGAAGCACTCGGTGATCTTGTCGTCGCTGAGCAGCTTCGCCATCTCGACGAGCGCCGGGTCGGCGCCGAAGAAGTCCTGGCGGATGTAGGCGGCGTCGCGCGTCTGGTACGTCTGCACCTGGGCGTCGGGCACCTCGCGCAGCCGGCGGACGAGCGCGCCGGTGGTGTCGAGCCGGAACAGCTCGTCCCAGGCGTTGCCCCACAGGGACTTCACGACGTTCCAGCCGGCGCCGCGGAACTGGGCCTCCAGCTCCTGCACGATCTTGAAGTTGGCGCGGACCGGGCCGTCGAGGCGCTGCAGGTTGCAGTTGATGACGAAGGTCAGGTTGTCCAGGCCCTCACGCGCGGCCAGGGCGAGTGCGGCCGTCGACTCCGGCTCGTCCATCTCGCCGTCACCGAGGAACGCCCACACGTGGGACTGCGAGACGTCCTTGATGCCGCGGTTGGTGAGATACCGGTTGAAGCGTGCCTGGTAGATCGCCGACAGCGGGCCGAGGCCCATGGAGACCGTCGGGAACTCCCAGAGCCAGGGCAGCCGGCGCGGGTGCGGGTAGGACGGCAGACCGTCGCCCCCCGCCTCCTGGCGGAAGTTGTCGAGCTGCGCCTCGCTGAGGCGGCCGTCGAGGAAGGCGCGGGCGTAGATGCCGGGGGAGGCGTGGCCCTGGATGTAGAGCTGGTCGCCGGACCCGTCACCCTCCTTGCCCTTGAAGAAGTGGTTGAAGCCCGTCTCGTAGAGCCAGGCAGCGGAGGCGAAGGTGGCGATGTGACCGCCCACGCCGTGCTTCGCGCCCCTGGTCACCATCGCGGCCGCGTTCCAGCGGTTCCAGGCGGTGATCCGGCGCTCCATCGCCTCGTCGCCGTCCACCACGGGCTCGGCGGAGGTGGGGATGGTGTTGACGTAGTCGGTCTCAAGCAGCTTGGGCAGCGCGAGGCCGTGGCCCTCGGCGCGCTCCAGCGTGCGGCGCATCAGGTACGCGGCACGGTGCGGCCCGGCCGCCTTGGTGACGGCGTCCAGGGAGGCCTGCCATTCGGCGGTCTCCTCGGGGTCGCGGTCCGGGAGCTGGTCGAGCTCGCTCGGCTGGATTGCGGTGGGGTCGGACATTGCGCCGCCTTCCGGAGTCGAAGGGGGTTCCCTCATCGGTAAGGGTTCGGGGTGGCCCTTGGTCTTTGGCAGGACAGGGCTCAGGGGCTCTGGTGTGAGCCCGCGATGACTCTAACTCCCTGATCGATGATCGATCAAAGGAATCCGGCCGAAAACCCTGTCGTCGGGTGAAAGTCGGCACGGGGTGCCTCGACCGCAGGCACCGGGTGCCGTGAATTCAGGGGATTCCCGCAGGTGAGCATGGTCGCGCTCCGCTGTGTCAGGGTCGCGGCGCGCAGCCGAGGACATGGGCCTTCACCAGCTCCGCGATCAGCGGGTCGCGGCGCCGGAAAGCGGCCACGAGGGCCTCGTGCTCCTCCGCGTACGACTGCTGGACGGTCCCCAGCCAGCGGATCGACAGCGCCGTGAAGACCTCGATGCCCAGGCCCTCCCAGGTGTGCAGGAGGACGGAGTTCCCGGCGGCCCGCACCAGCTCGCGGTGGAAGGCGACGGTGTGGCGGACCTGGCCGGTCCCGTCCGACAGCCGGTCGGCCTCGTACAGCGCGGTGACGTGGGGTTCCAGCGCCGAGCAGTCCTGCGCGAGCCGCTCCGCCGCCAGCTCGGCCGCGATGGCCTCCAGACCGGCCCGTACGGGGTAGCTCTCCTCCAGGTCGGCGGCCGTCAGGTTCCGCACCCGTACGCCCTTGTTCGGCGCCGACTCGATCAGCCGCAGCGACTCCAGCTCGCGCAGCGCCTCGCGCACCGGGGTCTGGCTGACCTCCAGCTCGGTCGCGATCCGGCGCTCCACGATCCGCTCGCCCGGCTTCCAGCGGCCGCTCACGATCCCTTCCACGATGTGCTCGCGGATCTGTTCGCGCAGCGAGTGGACGACGGGCGCGGTCATGAGGGCTCCTTCGGCGGGGGCTCTGGATCCGATACTGCGGCCCGAAGGGCCTCGTTGAGGGGTGGCGACCGGGCGACGAGCGGACCCGAGGGCTTTGACGTTTAGACAATAAGGCCGCACGGTCGCCGGGGAGAGGCGCACGGGGGCGCTTTCGCGCAGGTGAGACGAGACTTACACGCTGTCAGGGCGGGTGCGGGTGCGGGTGCGGGGGCGGGGCGGGGGCGGGTGCGGCCCGGTTCCGGCCGCTCGCGGCGGGCGCGGGGTGCGCGCACGCGCGACGCCCCCGCCCGGAGTGTTCCGGACGGGGGCGTCGGGTGCGCGGGGGCGGGACTACAGGCCGAGCTCGACCTCGAACTCGCCGGCCTCCAGGATCGCCTTGACCGCGGTCAGGTAACGGGCCGCGTCGGCGCCGTCCACCAGACGGTGGTCGTAGGAGAGCGTCAGGTAGGTCATGTCGCGGACGCCGATGACCGTGCCCTCCTCCGTCTCGATCACGGCCGGGCGCTTGACCGTGGCACCGATGCCGAGGATCGCGACCTGGTTCGGCGGCACGATGATCGTGTCGAAGAGAGCGCCGCGCGAACCGGTGTTGGAGATGGTGAAGGTCGCGCCGGACAGCTCGTCCGGGGTGATCTTGTTGGCGCGGACCTTGCCCGCCAGGTCGGCGGTCGCCTTCGAGATGCCGGCGATGTTCAGGTCGCCCGCACCCTTGATGACCGGGGTCATCAGGCCCTTCTCCGAGTCCACCGCGATACCGATGTTCTCGGAGTCGAAGTAGGTGATCGTGCCGTCGGCCTCGTTGATCCGGGCGTTGATGACCGGGTGGGCCTTCAGCGCCTGGGCCGCCGCCTTCACGAAGAACGGCATCGGGGAGAGCTTGACGCCCTCGCGGGCCGCGAAGGAGTCCTTCGCCTGCGCGCGGAGCTTCATCAGGCGGGTGATGTCGACCTCGACGACCGAGGACAGCTGGGCCTGCTCGTGCAGGGCCTTCACCATGTTGTCGCCGATGACCTTGCGGATGCGGGTCATCTTGACGGTCTGGCCGCGGAGCGGGGAGACCTCCAGGACGGGGGCCTTCTTGGCGGCGGGGGCGGCGGCCGCGGCGGGAGCCGGAGCGGCGGCGGCCTTCGCGGCCTCGGCGGCGGCGACGACGTCCTGCTTGCGGATACGGCCACCGACGCCGGTGCCCTTGACGGCGGCCAGGTCGACGCCGTTCTCGGCGGCGAGCTTGCGCACCAGCGGGGTCACGTAGGCGCCGTCGTCACCGGAGGTCGCGGCGGGAGCCGGGGCCGGGGCGACGGGGGCGGGCGCGGCCGGCGCGGGGGCCGGAGCCGGCGCGGCGGGAGCGGGCGCCGGGGCGGCGGGCGCGACCGGGGCGGCGGCTTGGACCGGAGCCGGAGCGGCCGGAGCCGGAGCCGGAGCGGCCGGAGCCGGAGCGGCGGGGGCCGGTGCGGCCGGAGCGGGCGCGGCAGCGGCGGGCGCCGGGGCCGCGGGAGCCGGAGCGGCGGCCGGAGCCGCGCCCGGGGCACCGATGACGGCGAGCTTGGCGCCGACCTCCGCGGTCTCGTCCTCGCCGACCACGATCTCCAGCAGGACGCCGGCGACCGGCGCGGGGATCTCGGTGTCGACCTTGTCCGTGGAGACCTCGAGCAGCGGCTCGTCCTCCGCGACCTCCTCGCCGACCTCCTTCAGCCAGCGGGTGACGGTGCCCTCGGTGACCGACTCGCCCAGCGCGGGCAGCACGACGTCGGTACCGGAGGCGCCACCGGCCGGAGCGGCGGGGGCGGCAGGGGCGGCGGGCGCCGGGGCCGCAGGGGCCTCGGCGGCCGGGGCGGGAGCGGCCGGGGCCGGTGCGGCCTCGGGCTCGGGCTCGGCGGCCGGAGCGGGGGCGGCGGCGGGCGCGCCCGTGCCGTCGTCGATGACGGCCAGCTCGGCGCCGACCTCGACCGTCTCGTCCTCGGCGACCTTGATGGAGGCGAGCACACCGGCGGCGGGCGAGGGGATCTCGGTGTCGACCTTGTCGGTCGACACCTCGAGCAGCGGTTCGTCGGCTTCGACGCGCTCGCCCTCGGCCTTCAGCCAGCGGGTGACAGTGCCCTCGGTGACGCTCTCACCGAGCGCCGGAAGGGTTACGGAAACCGGCATGGTTTCTGTTGCTCCTTACGAATGGGATCTCCCCTGCCCGTCGGGCGGAGCCGCGGGCTCGGGGAAGGTGCGGAAGTCTGTGGTCGTCGCGCCCAGGGGCGACGCGGTGACTGAGAACAGCCGTGGGCGTTGTCAGTCGTGCGAGTGCAGCGGCTTGCCCGCGAGGGCCAGGTGGGCCTCGCCGAGCGCCTCGTTCTGCGTCGGGTGGGCGTGGATGAGCTGGGCGACCTCGGCGGGCAGCGCTTCCCAGTTGTAGATCAGCTGGGCCTCGCCGACCTGCTCGCCCATGCGGTCGCCGACCATGTGGACGCCGACCACGGCACCGTCCTTGACCTGGACGAGCTTGATCTCGCCCGCGGTCTTGAGGATCTTGCTCTTGCCGTTGCCCGCGAGGTTGTACTTCAGGGCGACGACCTTGTCCGCGCCGTAGATCTCCTTGGCCTTGGCCTCGGTGATGCCCACGGAGGCGACCTCGGGGTGGCAGTACGTCACCCGCGGCACGCCGTCGTAGTCGATCGGGACGGTCTTGAGACCCGCGAGCCGCTCCGCGACGAGGATGCCCTCGGCGAAGCCGACGTGCGCGAGCTGGAGCGTCGGGACCAGGTCGCCGACGGCGGAGACGGTGGGCACGTTCGTCCGCATGTACTCGTCGACCAGGACGTAGCCGCGGTCCATGGCGATGCCCTGCTCCTCGTAGCCGAGACCGGCCGAGACCGGGCCGCGGCCGACGGCGACGAGCAGGACCTCGGCCTCGAACTCCTTGCCGTCGGCGAGGGTGACCTTGACACCGTTCTGGGTGTACTCGGCCTTCGAGAAGAAGGTGCCCAGGTTGAACTTGATGCCGCGCTTGCGGAACGCGCGCTCAAGAAGCTTGGAGGAGTTCTCGTCCTCGAGCGGGGCGAGGTGCTTGAGCCCTTCGATGATCGTGATGTCCGTGCCGAAGGACTTCCACGCGGAGGCGAACTCCACGCCGATGACGCCGCCGCCGAGCACGATCGCGGACTGCGGGACGCGGTCCAGGACCAGCGCGTGGTCGGACGAGATGATGCGGTTGCCGTCGATCTCCAGACCCGGCAGCGACTTCGGCACGGAGCCGGTCGCCAGCAGCACGTGACGGCCCTGGACACGCCGGCCGCCCACGTCGACGGAGGTCGGGGAGGACAGACGGCCCTCTCCCTCGATGTACGTCACCTTGCGGGAGGCGATGAGTCCCTGCAGGCCCTTGTACAGGCCCGTGATGACCTCGTCCTTGTACTTGTGGACGGCCGGGACGTCGATGCCCTCGAAGGTGGCCTTGACGCCGAACTGCTCGCTCTCGCGGGCCTGGTCGGCGATCTCGCCTGCGTGCAGCAGAGCCTTGGTGGGGATGCACCCCCGGTGCAGGCAGGTACCGCCGACCTTGTCCTTCTCGATCAGGGCGACGTCCAGGCCCAGCTGCGCTCCGCGCAGGGCCGCGGCGTAACCACCGCTACCACCGCCGAGGATCACTAGGTCGAAAACGGTGCTGGCGTCGTTCGCCACGTCACGTCCTCCATGCATGTGCGCCACGCCGGTCTCCAGTGACCGGTCGGCGGCTGGTGTCCGGCCGCTCTTCTTCGGCCCTGTGGTGGGGGCCCTGTCCTGCCGAGAACCCATCTTCGCACTTGTCGGAGGCGTTCGAGACGCCGGGCCGGTGTGTGAGACGTCCCACTGTCCGGTTTCCTCCGGACCCGCTGTCCGGTTTCGTCCGTACGGAACGGCCCCGGGCGACACGTCGCCCGGGGCCGTGGAGCACCCGGCTGAGGCGCGGGGCCCCGCCTGACCGGCCACGGGATCGTCCGTGGCCGGGCGGAGGGACTAGCCGAGGTCGCCCGCCGCGGTCAGCTCGGCGAGACGCACCAGCGTCCGCACCGCCGACCCCGTGCCGCCCTTGGGGGTGTAGCCGAACGGGCCGGACTCGTTGAACGCGGGTCCGGCGATGTCCAGGTGCGCCCAGGTGATGCCCTCGCCCACGAACTCCTTCAGGAACAGACCGGCGACCAGGCCGCCGCCCATCCGCTCGCCCATGTTCGCGATGTCCGCGGTGGGGGAGTCCATGCCCTTGCGCAGGTGCTCGGGCAGCGGCATCGGCCAGGACTCCTCGCCGACCTCCTCCGCGGCCTCCACGATCGAGGCGCGGAACGCGTCGTCGTTGGCCATCACACCGAAGGTGCGGTTGCCGAGGGCCAGCACCATCGCGCCGGTCAGGGTCGCCACGTCGACGATCGCGTCGGGCTTCTCCTCGGACGCCTTCCACAGTGCGTCCGCGAGGACGAGACGGCCCTCGGCGTCCGTGTTGAGGACCTCGACGGTCTTGCCGCTGTACATGCGCAGCACGTCACCGGGGCGGGTGGCGGAACCGGAGGGCATGTTCTCGGCGAGCGCCAGCCAGCCGGTGACGTTGACCTCCAGGCCGAGGCGCGCGGCGGAGACCACGGCGGCGAAGACCGCCGCCGCACCGCTCATGTCGCACTTCATCGTCTCGTTGTGCCCGGCGGGCTTGAGCGAGATGCCGCCCGAGTCGTAGGTGATGCCCTTGCCGACGAAGGCGAGGTGTTTGTCCGCCTTGGAGCTGGTGTACGAGAGCTTGACCAGGCGGGGAGCGGCGGCCGAGCCCGCGCCGACGCCCAGGATGCCGCCGTAGCCGCCCTTCGCGAGAGCCTTCTCGTCGAGCACCTGCACCTTGATGCCGTGCTCCTTGGCGGCGGCGGTGGCGACGGCGGCGAAGGCCTCGGGGGTGAGGTCGTTCGGCGGGGTGTTGACGAGGTCGCGGGCGCGGTTGAGCTCCTCGACGACGGCGGTGGCGCGCGCGATCGCGGCCTTGTGCGCCGCGTCCCGAGGCTTGCCGCCGAGCAGCGCGACCTCGCCGAGCGGGGCCTTGCCGTTCTTCGCGGCGCCGCCGGAGCGGCCGGTCTCCTTGTACGCGTCGAAGGAGTACGCGCCGAGCAGCGCGCCCTCCGCGAGGGCGCCGAGGTCGGCGGCGTCGGTGACCGGCAGGGCGAGGACGGCCTTCTTGGCGCCGGCGAGCGCACGGGCGGCGACACCCGCGGCGCGGCGCAGCGTCTCGGCGTCGAACGCCTCGTCCTTGTCGGGGACCGCTCCCAGGCCGACGGCCACGACGACGGGGGCCTTGAAGCCGGACGGCGCGGGCAGCTTCGTCACCTCGCCCTCGCCGCCGGACGCGCCGAGGGTCTCCAGGATGCCGGCGAGCGAGCCGTCATACGCCTTGTCCACGGCCTCGGCGCCCGGTGCGAGGACCGGGCCCTTGGCGCCCTTGGCGACACCGACGACGATCGCGTCGGCCCGCAGGCCGGACGCCGCGGCGGTGCTGAGAGTCAGAGCAGTCACGGTGGTGAATTCTCGCTTCCATTGAGTTCAGTGGCCGATCTGGGTGGGTCGACCGGGCCCGGCATCGATCCTTGTCCTGGCAGCGGAGAGGTGCCTGTGGTGGGGCCGGGAGGGCAATCGACAAGAGCCTACGCGGGGGAGACCGCCCCTGCGTCGTGGGGTGTTCACCCTTCCGTGGCGCGACCGCCGCCCGCCGCTCCTCCGCCCCCGGGATCCGGTGCGCGGGTGGGCGCTTCCGGTTCAGGTGTCGCGTGCGGCTCCACAGTAACTTCACCGGTCGTCCACCTGCTCCGACGGGCCCGCCGGGCCGGGGCGGATCCCGCGGGCCGGCGCGGCCCGCCCGCGCCGCGCGGTGCCGACCGGAGACGGGCACGGTCCCCGGGCGCCATCCCGCGCGCGTCCTGGAGTGCGCCGGGCGGCACACGCCCCCTGTCGCGCGACGTCTCCCGGCGCTCCCGCGGACGGACCACCACCGTCTCGGTCAAATCCGCGGGCGCGCCGGGGACTTCGGTCGCGCGGCCGGCGACGGGCCGGGCGACGCGCCGACGGAACCGCCCCGGTGACCGGCGGTCAGCCGAGGCAGCACACCACCAGGGCCGTGGTCGCCGCCGTCTCGGCGAGGCCGCCGAAGACGTCACCCGTGACGCCGCCGAAGCGGCGCGTGCAGTGGCGCAGCAGGAGTTCGGCCGCCGCGCAGGCGGCCACCACCGCGAGCGCGGAGCGGACCAGGTCGTACGTGCCCAGCGACGCGCCCGCGCAGGCCGCCGCGGCGACGACGGCGAGCGCCACCGGCAGGGCGGCGCGCACCGGCACGGTGCCCGCGACCGCCGCGCCGAGCCCCTCGGGACGGGCCGGGGGCACCCCGGTGCGTGCCGCCAGGGTGAGCGCGAGCCGGGCCGCGGCCGCCGAGACGACGGCCGCCAGCACACCGCGCCCCCACGAGGATCCGTAGGCCTGGAAGAGCGCGGCGACCTGGGCGAGCAGCACGAGCAACACCGTGATCACGCCGAACGGGCCGATGTCGGACTGCTTCATGACGCGCAGCGCGTCCGGCGCGGGCTTCCCGCTGCCGAGGCCGTCCGCCGTGTCGGCGAGCCCGTCGAGATGGAGTCCGCGGGTGAGCACCGCCGGTACGGCGACGGTGGCGACGGCCGCGAGCAGCGGGCCGGCTCCGGCCGCGAGCAGCGCCACGCCCACCAGGGCGGCGCCCGCCCCGACGGCCAGTCCGGCCACGGGGGCGCACAGCATTCCGGCGCGTGCCGCCTCGCGGTCCCAGCGGGTCACCTCGACGGGGAACACGGTCAGGGTGCCGAAGGCGAAGCGCAGGCCGTGGGGGACAGGGGTCGCGGACACCGGCGCAGGTTACCCGGGAGGGCGGCGGGCGGGTACGGCGGCCGGGGGCAACAGGCATGGATAAAGTGCCCGATATGGGTCATTGGCTGCACCGGAACATCATCGAGCCGGGGAAACTGCCCCTGTTGCTGGCGCTCGGCTCCTTCGTGCTGACCTTTGTGATCACCCGGGTCGTCGTCCGGCTCATCCGCGCGGGCAAGGGGCCGTTCGGCAACGTGAAGGCGGGCGGCCTGCACATCCACCACGTGGTCCCCGGTGTCGTCCTGACGGTGGTCGGTGGCTTCGGCGCGGTGGCCAGTGTCCGGCCGGGCCTCGGTGCCTCGGTGTTCGCCGTGGTGTTCGGGATGGGCGCGGGGCTGGTGCTGGACGAGTTCGCGCTGATCCTGCACCTGGACGACGTGTACTGGACGGAGGAGGGCCGCAAGAGCGTCGAGGTCGTGCTGATCACGGCGGCCCTGGTCGGGCTGGTGCTCGGCGGGTTCCTGCCGTTCGGGGTCAACGACCTGAGCCAGCAGGAGCTGCAGGACCGCGGCGGCGTCATCGTCAGCGTCGCGGTGAACTTCCTCTTCGCCCTGCTCGCCCTCGGCAAGGGCAAGGCCCGGATGGCGATCTTCGGCGTGATCGTCCCGTTCCTCGCCCTGGTCGGAGCGGTCCGGCTGGCCCGGCCCGCCTCGCCCTGGGCCCGGCGCTTCTACCGCCGCAGGCCGCGGGCCCGGGCCCGGGCGATGCTGCGCGCCTACCACCACGACCGTCGCTGGGCGGGCCCGCGCCGCAGACTTCAGGACCTGATCGGCGGGAAGCCGGATCCGCTGCCCGTGCGGCTGCCGCCCGGACGCCGGTGACGCCGCCGCCGGCAACGAGGACGACGCAGCGCGGAGATCCCGCAGAGCACGAGGGCCACGGCGAGCGCGGCGATGTGCTCCCGTCCCGCGAGGTTCCCCTTGACCGTCACCTCGACCGCCATCGCCACGATCACCACCGCGGCCGTACCGTACGCGCGATAGCGCCAGGCCACGAAGACGGCGAGACCGACCACGGCCGCGGACGGCCCGGTGTCCACGACCCGGGCGTCCGCCGCGGGCAGCCCCAGCGGGTGGCCGGGGCCGAGCGCGACCGCGATACGCGCGTAGAGCGTGCCGGCCAGCGTGGCGGCGTACGCGATGAGGAGCATCCGCCACCAGCCGAGGCAGATCTCGGCGATCCCGAACACCACCAGGATCTGGATCAGCGCCCCCCAAACCGGCAGGTCCAGTGCGGGTACGAAGAGGGAGAGCGGGGTGCGCAGCAGGGCGAGCCCGAGGGGTTCGTCGGCCTGTACGGAGCCGATGTCCTGGACGAACCGGTAGCCCCAGGACCGGTTCTGCACGAACTGCAGGAGGCCCGTCAGGAGAACGGCCCCGAGGGTCACGGGAACGGCTCGCAGACGTCGTGCCTCCAGGCCCCGGCGCACGGTGACGAGGAGCGGTCCCCATTCCGTGCGGGCCAGACGGGCGAGCGTGTTCATCTATGCGACTCGAGGTGCTTGCGGTGCAGCCACTTCGGCAGGCCGGGAGCCTCCAGGAACCCTTCCGCGCGGGCGGACGCGACGCCGATGCGCAGCAGGTCCGCGCTCTTCTCGAAGAGCAGGAACCGGGGTTCCCAGATCGGCCGGTACTTGGCGTTGGCGCGGTAGAGCGATTCGATCTGCCACCAGCGCGAGAAGAAACTGAGCAGGGAACGCCACAGTCGCAGCACCGGCCCCGCGCCCAGCCGGGCGCCGCGCTCGAAGACGGACCGGAACATGGCGAAGTTGAGCGAGACCTGCGTGATCCCGATGTCCTTGGCGCGGCGCAGGAGTTCGATCACCATGAACTCCATCAGCCCGTTCTCGGAGTCGCGGTCGCGTCGCATGAGGTCGAGGGAGAGCCCTCGCGGGCCCCACGGCACGAAGGACAGCAAGGCCCTCAACTCGCCTTCCCCGTCCGTGCATTCGAGCATCACGCACTGTCCGTCGTCGGGGTCGCCGAGCCGTCCGAGCGCCATGCTGAACCCGCGTTCGGTGGCGCCGTCGCGCCAGTCGTCGGCGCGCTCCAGGAGGTGGGCCATCTCCGCGGCCGGGATGTCGTCGTGGCGCCGGATGCGTACCCGGTACCCGGCACGCGCCACCCGGTTGTAGGCCTGCCGGACGGTGCGCATGGCCCGTCCCTCGAGGGTGAACTCGGCGGTCTCCACGATGGCTTCGTCGCCCAGTTCCAGGGCGTCGAGGCCGTGCCGGGAGTAGACGGTCCCGGCCTCCTCGCTCGCGCCCATCACCGCGGGGATCCAGCCGTGCGCGCGGGCCTCGGCGAGCCAGGGCTCGATGGCGCCGGGCCACGCCTCCGGATCGCCCAGCGGGTCGCCGGAGGCCAGCGAGACCCCGCCGACGACCCGGTACGCCACCGCCGCCTTGCCGGTCGGCGACCAGACCACGCTCTTCTCCCGGCGCAGCGCGAAGTAGCCCAGCGAGTCCCGGTCGCCGTTCTTGTCGAGCAGGACCCGCAGCCGCTTCTCGTCGTCCTCGGTGAGCGGGTCGACGGCGCGGCGGGAACGGAAGGCCGCGTAGAAGACGGCGAGGACCAGCAGGGTGCTGAGCACGTTGATGGTGACGTTGACCCAGTTGGCGATCGCCAGCCCGTGGAAGCGGGAGTCGTCGGCGGCGACCGAGACCAGCCGCAGGGTGCCGTAGCGCCAGCGTTCGGAGAAGGCGGAACGGGTCGCGTCCGGCGCGCTGTTGGTGACCGTCACCAGCAGTGCCGCGAGCAGGGAGCAGACGAGCAGGCCGCCGGTGGCGACGGCCGCGGCGAGCTTCGGGTTCGAGCGGTCGCCCTTGGCGTAGAACTCGCGGCGGCCCACGACGAGCGAGGCGACGAACGCCGAGGTCAGGGCCAGCGAGATCCAGTTCTGGGCGGACCGGCGGATCTCCGGGAAGGCCATCGCGACGGCGAACAGCAGCAGGAAGAGACCGCTCAGGACGAAGTTCAGGATCCAGGCGGCCCGCTTGCGCCGGCGCATGGTGACGGCGAGGAACATCGTGAACACACCCGAGGCGAACCCCGCCGTCAGCAGGTACGGGGTGAAGAGGTTCTCGGTGTTGTGGCGCCGCACGTCCTGACCGAGCGTCACCCAGGCGGCGCTCAGGAAGTTGATGAACGTGACCGCTCGCAGGTACCAGACGGTGAAGCCGGCGGCTCTGCGCGAGGCGCGGGTGGACCCGCGGTCCCCTTCGCCCCGACGGACCGGGGTCCGCACCTGTTCGACGGCAATTCGGACATCTCCCATAATGCGCGATGATATGGGGCACTGTGCTCCGCGTGGAGGAAGGGCGGGGCGCGGTTCCCTGCGGGGCCGGGAGAGGCGGGGGCGGTGGGGTGGTGGGGCCCGGGTGCGGGCCGGCGGGGCCCGGCCGCGCGGCTCCCCGGGCCCCTCAGGGGTGGTGGGGCCGGGCGGTCGGCGGTTCGTGGCGGATCGCGCGGACTCCCGCGCCTCTCGGGAGGCGCGGGTGGCCGGGCGGGGGACCCGGTCGGGGCGTGGTGCCCCTGAGGGTCACTCGTCGTCGGCGGCGGGGGCCGGGTCGGCGGTGGGGGCGGGACGTACGGGGAGCTCCGCGGCGAGCGCGGCCGCCGCCTGGACGAGGGGCAGGGCAAGGAGCGCGCCCGCGCCCTCGCCGACCGTGACCCCGTGGTCGAGGAGCGGTTCGAGCGCCATCCGGTCCAGCGCCTTCGCCTGGGCCGGCTCCCCGCTGCTCTGTCCGGCCAGCCACCAGTCCGGCGCCCGGAAGGCGACCCGCTGCCCGACCAGGGCGCACGCGGCCGAGACGACCCCGTCGAGAACGACCGGCATCTTCCGCACCGCGCTCTGCAGCAGGAACCCGGTCATCGCGGCGAGATCCGCCCCGCCGACCACGGCGAGCAGCTGCAGCTGATCCCCGAGCACGGGCCGGGCCCGCCGCAACGCGTCCCGCACCGCGGCGCACTTGCGCATCCACGCGAGGTCGTCGATGGCCTGTCCGCCCCGCCCGGTGACGACGGACGCGTCGGTCCCGCACAGGGCCGCGACCAGCACGGCCGCCGCGGTCGTCCCGCCGACGCTCACGTCGCCGAGCACCACCAGGTCCGTACCGGAGTCCGCCTCCTCGTCCGCGACGGCGACACCCGCCCGGAACGCCGCCTCGGCCTCCTCCGTGCTCAGCGCGTCCTCGACGTCGATCCGCCCCGAACCGCGCCGCACCCGGTGCCGTACGACCTCGGCGGGCAGCTCCGCGGGGTCGCAGTCCAGCGCCATGTCGACCACCCGGACCGGGACACCGAGCCGGCGGGCCAGCACCGCGGCCGGACTCGCGCCCTCCAGCACCGCCCGCACCAACCGGTCCGCGGTGCCCGCGGGCCGCGCGGACACGCCGAGTCCGGCGATTCCGTGGTCGCCAGCGAACAGCACCGCGCGCGGACGCTCGATCGGCCGCACGGGCACCGAGCCCTGCGCCGCGGCCAGCCACTCGCCCAGGTCGTCCAGGCGGCCCAGGGCCCCGGGCGGCACGATCTGGCGCTCCCGGCGCGCCTCGGCGTCGCGGCGCACCCCGCCGTCCGGGCGCTCGATCAGATCGGTGAAGTCGTCGAGATTAAGCGAGCTCATTCGCCGAACAGTACCGGCAGCGATCGAACACGTCCGAGCCACGTCGTTGCGCCCCGGAACGTCATCTGATCCGTACCTTTTGTATCGGATTGCCCTACACCTGGTCCGCCGCCCATCGCCTTGTCGCCCCGCCGCCCCTCCCAGGAGCGCCCATGCCCCCCACGCCGTCCCCGACCGACGACCGACGCGCCGCCTACGCGGCCGAACTCGCCCGGGGCACCGACCGGTTCCACGAACCGCGCCGGGAGGACTGCCCCTGGTGCGGCTCGGACCGGCTGCGCACCCGGCTGCGCACACCGGACCTCGCCCAGCGCAAACCCGGCACGTTCGTCGTCGACGAGTGCGGGGACTGCGCCCACGCCTTCCAGAACCCCCGGCTCACCGCGGAGGGACTGGCCTTCTACCACCGGGACTTCCACGAGACGCCCGACGGCCTCGCCGACCGGCTCCTCGGCGCCCGCGGCAGCAGCGGCCGGCACCGCGCGGCCGCCCGCGCCCTCCTGCCGTACGCGGAACCGGAGAGCTGGCTGGACGTCGGCACCGGACACGGGTACTTCCCGGCCGCCGCCAAGGAGGTCCACCCGTACACCTCCTTCGACGGGCTCGACCCCACCCGGCGCGTCGAGAAGGCCAGGGCGGCCGGGCGGATCGAGGAGGCCCACCGCGGCCGGCTCGTCGACCCCCGGATCACCGGCAGGCTGCGCGCCCGGTACGACGTCGTCAGCATGTTCCACCATCTGGAGCACACCCCCGACCCGCGCGAGGAACTGCGCGCCGCCCTGGTGACGCTGCGGCCCGGCGGCCACCTCCTTGTCGAAGTCCCCGACCCCGACTGCGCGTTCGGCGCGCTGCTGGGCAAGTGGTGGGTGTCGCACGGCCAGCCGCGCCATCTCCACCTCATGCCGCTGCCCAACCTGCTGGCCGAACTGGAGTCCCAGGGCTGCGAGATCGTCGCGACGGACCGCCGCGCACCGCACATCCCCTACGACCTCGCGGGCGCCCTCGCGCTCGCCCTCGGCCGGATCCTGCCCGACCTCGACGCCCCCTGGCGCCCGGCGCCGCCGAGCTCCCCGCGGCGCAGGCTGCACGCCGTCCTGACCGGGGTGACGGCTCCGCTGCTCGCCTCGGCCTCCGCCCTGGACCACACCTTCGCCCCGCTCCTGCGGCGCACCCGCTTCTCGAACGCGTACCGGATCATCGCCCGCCGCCGGCCATGAGCCGGGGGCGCCACGGCGATCAGCCCCGCAGCACCAGGGCCTGCCCCGCCACCACCAGCAGCAGGTGCTCGCACTCCGCCCCGAACCCGGCGTTCAGACGCCCGAGTTCGTCGCGGTAGCGGCGGCCGGAAGCGGTGGCCGGGACGATCCCGGAGCCGACCTCGTTGGAGACGGCGACCAGGGTGCGGCGGGTCGCGCGGACGGCGGCGGTGAGCTCCTCCACGCGGGCGCGCAGCGCGCGTTCGCCGCCACCGGCCCACTCCGCGTCGTCCCAGGCGTTCACGGAGTCCATCGCGTCCGTCAGCCACAGCGACAGACAGTCGACGAGCAGCGGCGGCCCCTCCTCCGCCAGCAGGGGCACGAGGTCGCAGGTCTCCGTGGTGCGCCAGGAACCGGGGCGCCGCTCGCGGTGCGCGCTCACCCGGGACGCCCACTCGGTGTCCCCGCCGCGGGTGCCGCCCGTCGCCACGTACAGCACGTCCGGGAAGGACTCCAGCCGGCGTTCCGCCTCGACGGACTTGCCGGAGCGCGCGCCGCCGAGCACCAGGGTGCGCCGCGGCACGTCGGGGACGTCCTCGTACACGCCGACGTCCAGCGTCGTCCCGTCCGGCACCGCGCGGGCGCCCGCCGCCGCGAGCCGCCGCCGCAGTTCGGGGCCCGGCGGCACCTCGTGGTCGAGGTGCACCGCGATCACGTCCGTCGTCGGCCCGACGGCCCCCACCGCCCGCAGCTTCGCCAGCGCGTCCGGCCGGCCCACCACGTCGAGGGCCACCATGGCGTACGGGGCGCCGCCGTCGTCGAGTCCGGCGGGGGCCGCGCCCGGCGGCAGGTACAGCAGCCGCTGTCCGTCCGGGCCGGTCACCGCGTACCCCGTGCCCGGGGCGTCCATCGGCACCGCCCGCACCCGGTGCCCGGTCAGCAGGGTCAACTCGCTGCCGTCCGGAACCCGCACCGGCTGCGGCAGCCCCGCCGGCACCTCGACCGCGGGCCCGTCGTGCGGATGGGAGAGCAGCACCTGCCGCACGCCGCCGAGCGTGTGCCCGGCGCGCGCGGCCGCGAACGCCGCGCCCGGTGTCAGGTCGAGCAGCAGGGTGCCGTCCACGAGCAGCGCGGTGGCCGCCCGCGCGTCCTCGCCGAGCGCGTTCGCGCAGGACGAGCAGGGGCAGGAGGGGCGGGGGAGGCCCTCGGGGGCACCGGTGCCGAGCAGAGTCAGTTCCACGGGGATGATTTTTCCGTGTCCCCGCAGGTCTTGCGCGCCCGGCTAGGCTTCGGACGGGAGCCGGATCTTGTCGGGCTCCCGCTGTGCAGTGTGCTCATACCTGGGAGGCGTACATGGCGGCATGGACGTGGCGGTTCGAGAAGTCCGACGGGACAGAGGTCCAACCCGCGGTGGAGCCCGAGGAGTTCACCACGCAGGGGGACGCGGAGTCCTGGATCGGCGAGGTGTGGAAGGACCTCCTGGCGGGCGGGGCCGACCAGGTGTTCCTCTTCGAGGACAGCACGCAGATCTACGGGCCGATGAGCCTGCACGCCGAGCCCGAGTAGGCCGGTAGGGGTCGCCGGGGCCACCGGAACCGGCTCCGGCGACCCGGCCGCGCCCTCAGCCCCGTACGCCGCACAGGTGCAGCAGCGCCGCCACCTGACGGTAGGGGTCGGTCCGTCCGGCCCGCTCCTCCGCGGCCAGCAGACCCTCCAGGTCCTCGGGGACGGGTGCGCCGTCCGGCGCCACGTCCGTGAACACCCGCACGCCGTACCAGGCGTGCAAGGGCGCCCCGATCCCCGCCAGCGTCGAGGTCAGCGTGGCGAGCCGGTCGGCGCGGACCGCGAGCCCGAGCCGGTTGACGTAGGTGTCGGAGTCGAACGCGGCCAGCGTCGACGTCCAGTCCCCGTCCAGTCCGGGCCGCAGCGCCAGCGCGTCGGCGTTGCGCACCAGCAGCGACAGCAGCCCGCCCGGCGCCAGCATCCGCGCCAGGCCCGCGACCAGCGGGTCCGGCTCCTCGACGTACATCAGCACCCCGTGGCACAGCACCACGTCGAAACTGCCGGGCAGGAAGTGGACCCCGGTGTCCCGGCCGTCGCCCTCGATGAGCCGGACCCGGCCCCGGATGCCCTCGGGCTCGGCGGCCAGCGCCTCCCGGGCCACGGAAAGCATCCGCTTGTCCTGCTCCAGGCCGGTCACCTGATGCCCGGCGCGGGCCAGCCGCAGCGCCTGGGTGCCCTGGCCCATCCCGACGTCGAGCACCCGCAGCCGCTGCCCGACCGGGAAGCGGCCGGCTATCTGCTCGTCGAGCTGCCGGGCCACCAGCTCCTGCCGTACGACATCACGCAGCCCGCCCAGCTTGCTCAGCCAGGCGTCCGCCGCGTCTCCGGAGAAAGGCGTCGCGCTCAGGGCCGCTCTCCGCGCTTGACCTGCGGCTTCGGCAGCCGGAGTCGACGCATCTGGAGGGTGCGCATCAGCGCGTAGGGAACCGCGCCCTTCTTGGGCAGGTCCGGGAAGCGCGTGGCCAGCTGCTTCTTCAGACGGATCGCGATACCGATCGAGTCGACCACGATCATCACGATCACCACGAGCCACAGCAGCAGCGCGATGTTCTGCAGCGAGCCCACCCGCACCATGCTCAGCACGAGGATGACCACGGCCATCGGCAGGAAGAACTCCGCGACGCAGAAGCGCGAGTCCACGAAGTCGCGTGCGAACTTCCGCACCTGCCCCTTGTCACGGGCGGGCAGATAGCGCTCGTCCCCGCTGGCCAGCGCCTGACGTTGCTTCTCCAGCTGGACTCGGCGCTCGTCACGCTGACGCTTGGCGGCCTCCTTGCGCGTCGTCGGCGTCTGGGCGACGCTGCGACGCTGGGTCTGGGCCTCACTGCGCTTCGGCGTGGGGCGGCCCTTGGGGGCCTGCGGGTGACGGGTCTGCTTGGAGTCGGTCACCTGCGCCTTGTCGGCGGGGGCCTTCTCTTCCTTGGCACGGCTACGGAACACAAAACCCAAGGGTACGGGGTGCGGCGGCATGGACGTCGTGCGAGGGGGGAACGATCCGGCAACACCGTACGTCTGTAGGGGGACACAGGGGACGTTGTTCCCGGGGGGACGCGAAGGGGACGCGGGGGGCCACCCCGGGTTCTCCCTACTCCCTACGCCGGAGCGGCACCGCACGCACTCGTCCTTGGGGATGAGCGCATCCGTCCCCGAACAGTGCGGTAATGGATGCAGGGCCCGTACTGTGGGTTCTGTTGCAGTACCTGGAGCTGGAGTCCGTCAGAAGGGGGCGCGCGAAGCCCATGAGCGGTGTCATGAAGCGTATGGGGATGATCTTCCGCGCGAAGGCGAACAAGGCCCTTGACCGGGCCGAGGACCCGCGCGAAACCCTCGATTACTCGTACCAGAAGCAGCTGGAGCTGCTCCAGAAGGTGCGCCGGGGCGTCGCCGACGTGGCGACCTCCCGCAAACGCCTGGAACTGCAGCTCAACCAGCTCCAGGGTCAGTCCAGCAAGCTGGAGGACCAGGGCCGCAAGGCGCTCGCGCTCGGCCGGGAGGACCTGGCCCGTGAGGCGCTCTCCCGCCGTGCCGCGCTCCAGCAGCAGGTGACGGACCTGGAGACCCAGCACCAGACCCTCCAGGGCGAGGAGGAGAAGCTCACCCTCGCGGCGCAGCGGCTCCAGGCCAAGGTCGACGCCTTCCGCACGAAGAAGGAGACCATCAAGGCCACGTACACCGCGGCCCAGGCGCAGACCCGCATCGGGGAGGCCTTCTCCGGCATCTCCGAGGAGATGGGCGACGTCGGGATGGCCATCCAGCGTGCCGAGGACAAGACCGCGCAGCTGCAGGCCCGCGCGGGTGCCATCGACGAGCTGCTCGCCTCCGGCGCCCTCGACGACCAGTCCGGGCTCGCCAAGGACGACATCCAGAGCGAGCTGGACCGGCTCTCCGGTGGTACGGATGTGGAACTGGAGTTGCAGCGCATGAAGGCCGAGCTGGCCGGCGGCTCCCCGCAGCAGGCCATCGAGGGCGGTACGGGACAGGGGCAGGACCGGTCCCAGCCGCAGGACACCCCGCGCTTCGACAAGCAGTAGCAGCGGCGACCGACCGGGACCCACGCCTGAGGAGGGCGACATGATCGTACGGATCATGGGGGAGGGGCAGGTGAGGCTGGACGACGGCCACCTCACCGAGCTGAACAAGCTGGACGACGAGTTGCTCGCCGAGGTGGAGGGCGGTGACGAGGCCGGGTTCCGGCGCACGCTGACCGCCCTTCTCGACGCCGTCCACCGTCTCGGCACGCCGTTGCCCGACGACGCGCTGGAGCCGTCGGGGCTGATCCTTCCGTCGCCGGAGGCCACGCTCGCGGAGGTCCGCGAGATGCTCGACGACGACGGCTTGATCCCCGGCTGAACCCTTCGACATCTCCAGCCCGTCCGGCGCTCGAGGACTAGCCCTTCGGGCGATGGCGGGGGTCCCGGGGCGGACCCCCTGGTGGGGCGCGGGCCGGCCACTCAGCCCGTCCGGCGCTTGACGACGAGGCCGTCCAGGCCGATGCGGGGGCCCGGGGGCGGCAGCCCCCGGACAGGGAACGCCGGCCACCTGGGCACCCGTTCCGCTCCCCGCAGGGGCCCCGTACCGTGAACGAAGTGAGCACCCTAGAGCGCACGAGGTGCAGAGTCCGCGCGCACCCGACGGTCCTGGACGCCGCCCTGGCGACCGGCGTACTCCTGGCCATGACGGCCAGTTCCTTCGTGGACCCGCACGGCGACGACGGATCGGGCTGGGGCACCCGCACCCCCGGCTCCCTCAGCCTCGTGCTGATGGTGCTCGGCGCCGCGGCCCTGGTGTTCCGCCGTCGCGCCCCTCTCGCGGTCCTCGCCGCGACCGGCGCGCTGTCCGTCGTGGAACTGGTCGCCAGCGACCCCCGCACCCCGGTGGTGATGTCCGCCGTCGTCGCCCTCTTCACCGTCGCGTCGGCCACCGACCGGCCCACCACCTGGCGGGTCGGCCTGCTCACGATGACCGTGCTCACCGCCTGCGCGATGCTCGCCGGCCCCCTGCCCTGGTACGCGCAGGAGAACCTCGGCATCTTCGCCTGGACGGGCATGGCCGCCGCCGCGGGCGACGCCGTCCGCAGCCGCCGCGCCTTCGTCCACGCCATCCGGGAACGCGCCGAGCGCGCGGAACGCACCCGCGAGGAGGAGGCCAGGCGCCGCGTCGCCGAGGAGCGGCTGCGCATCGCCCGCGATCTCCACGACGTCGTCGCCCACCACATCGCGCTCGTGAACGTGCAGGCCGGGGTCGCCGCCCATGTCATGGACAAGCGTCCGGACCAGGCCAAGGAGGCACTGGCCCACGTACGGGAGGCCAGCCGCTCCGCCCTGAACGAGCTGCGCGCCACCGTGGGCCTGCTGCGCCAGTCCGGGGACCCCGAGGCCCCCACCGAGCCGGCCCCCGGCCTCGCCCGCCTCGACGAACTCGCCGACACCTTCCGCAACGCGGGGCTCCCCGTCGAGGTGGCCCGCGCCGACCACGGCACCACCCTCCCCGCGGCGGTCGACCTCGCCGCCTACCGGGTCATCCAGGAAGCCCTCACCAATGTGCGGAAACACGCGGGCCCCACGGCGAAGGCCGAGGTAAGCGTCGTACGCGTGGGTCCGAACGTGGAGGTGTCCGTCCTCGACGACGGCCCCGGGCAGGACGACGGTCCGGAGGAGGGCGGCGGCCACGGGCTGCTGGGGATGCGGGAGCGGGTCGGCGCCCTCGGCGGCACCTGCTCGGCCGGTCCCCGGTACGGAGGCGGCTTCCGCGTCCATGCGATCCTTCCGGTCAAGACCCGCACGCCTGCCCTGGGGGACCCCGCATGACCATCCGTGTCCTGCTCGCCGACGACCAGGCGCTGCTGCGCAGCGCGTTCCGCGTACTCGTCGACTCGGAGCCCGACATGGAGGTCGTGGGGGAGGCGTCCGACGGCGCCGAGGCGGTGCGGCTCGCCGGGGAGACGCGCGCCGACGTGGTGCTGATGGACATCCGGATGCCGGGCACCGACGGACTCGCCGCGACCCGGCTGATCAGCGCGGATCCGGCACTCGCGCAGGTGCGGGTGGTCATGCTGACGACCTTCGAGGTCGACGAGTACGTGGTCCGGTCGCTGCGGGCCGGGGCCTCCGGGTTCCTCGGCAAGGGCGCCGAGCCGGACGAGCTGCTGAACGCCATCCGGATCGCGGCGGGCGGCGAGGCGCTGCTGTCCCCGGCGGCCACCAAGGGGCTGATCGCCAAGTTCCTCGCGCAGGGCGACGGCGCGGACGAGGAGCGCGACCCCGGCCGCGCCGAGCGGCTGAACGCGCTCACCGGGCGTGAGCGGGAGGTGCTCGTCCAGGTCGCGGGGGGCCACTCCAACGACGAGATCGCCGAGCGGCTGGCGGTCAGCCCGCTCACGGTGAAGACGCATGTCAACCGCGCCATGGCGAAACTCGGTGCCCGCGACCGGGCGCAGCTCGTCGTCGTCGCGTACGAGTCGGGACTGGTACGTCCAAGGGTGGAGTGAACTTCACCGGGCCGTACTGCGCCCGCAGTAGGTTCCGCATAAGGAAATAGACCCAGGGGCGACGGATCGGCGCCGGCCGATGGCTCATGGTGGCAGGAGAGCGCTCACCTGTACGGCGCGGCCGGCGCGCCGGCCCGTCGCGGGCACGTACGCGTTCGCCCGCCGTCTGCCGTCAGTCCCGCTCAGCCCACCCCTGTCGACTCAGCCGACCACATCCGTCACGCACGCCACACACCCGCGCCACGCGCTCACGCCACACACCCGCACCAGGCACCGCACTACCGCACCACACAGTCACGCCAGTTCCTCACGCCACGGAAGAGAGACCCCCCACCCATGTCCTGGCTGTCCAGATTCAGCCTCGCGCAACGGGCCCTCATCGGGCTGATGTCGATCGTCGCGCTCGCGTTCGGAGCGATCGCGATCCCCCAGCTCAAGCAGCAGTTGCTGCCCACCATCGAACTGCCCATGGTGTCCGTGCTCGCGCCGTACCAGGGTGCGTCTCCCGACGTGGTCGAGAAGCAGGTCGTCGAGCCCATCGAGGACACCCTCGAAGGCGTCGACGGCATCACCGGTGTCACCTCCACCGCCGCCGAGGGCAACGCCGTGATCCGCGCGTCCTTCGACTACGGCAACGACACCAAGCAGCTCGTCGCCGACGTCCAGCAGGCCGTCAACCGGGCCCGCACGCAGCTCCCGGACGCCGTCGACCCGCAGGTCATCGCGGGTTCCACGGACGACATCCCGACCGTGGTGCTCGCCGTCACGTCCGACAAGGACCAGCAGGCCCTGTCCGACCTGCTCGACCGCACGGTCGTGCCGGACCTCAAGGGCGTCGACGGCGTCGGCCAGGTGACGGTGGACGGCGTACGGGACCTCCAGGTCACCGTGGTGCCGGACGACAGGAGGATGGCGGCCGCGGGACTGACCCCGGGCGCTCTCGGCCAGGCCCTGCAGGCGGGCGGCGCGACCGTGCCGGCCGGTTCCTTCGACGAGGACGGCAGCAACCGGACCGTCCAGGTCGGCGGCGGCTTCACCTCGCTGAGGCAGATCCAGGACCTGATGGTCACGGGCGCGAAGGGCGGAAAGCCGGTGCGGCTGTCCTCCGTCGCGACGGTCCGGCAGGAGCCGTCCAAGGCCGACTCCCTCACCCGCACGGACGGCCGGCCGAGCCTCGCCGTGAACGTCACCATGGACCACGACGGCAGCGCGGTCGCCATCTCCGACGCGGTCAAGGACAAGCTGCCCGGCATGCGCAAGGACCTGGGCACCGGGTCGGCGATCACCGTCGTCAGCGACCAGGGCCCGGCCGTGTCCAAGTCGATCAAGGGTCTGACGACCGAGGGCGGGCTCGGCCTGCTCTTCGCGGTCCTGGTCATCCTGGTCTTCCTGGCGTCGGTCCGCTCGACGCTGGTCACCGCGGTGTCCATCCCGCTGTCCGTGGTGCTGGCGCTGATCGTGCTCTGGACCCGTGACCTGTCGCTGAACATGCTCACGCTGGGCGCGCTCACCATCGCGATCGGCCGGGTCGTCGACGACTCGATCGTCGTCCTGGAGAACATCAAGCGGCACCTCGGCTACGGCGAGGAGCGCGAGGAGGCCATCCTCAAGGCGGTGCGCGAGGTGGCGGGCGCGGTCACGTCCTCGACGCTCACAACGGTCGCCGTCTTCCTGCCCATCGGCCTCACCGGCGGCATGGTGGGCGAGCTGTTCGGCTCGTTCAGCCTGACGGTCACGGCGGCGCTGCTGGCGTCCCTGATCGTCTCCCTGACCGTCGTCCCGGTTCTCTCGTACTGGTTCCTGCGGCCCCCGAAGGACATGCCGGCGGACGCCGACGAGGCGCGCCGCACGGCCGAGGAGAAGGAGGCGCGCAGCCGTCTGCAGCGCTTCTACGTCCCCGTCCTGCGCTTCGCCACCCGCCGGCGCCTGACGAGCGTGGCGATCGCCGCGGCGGTCCTGGTCGGCACCTTCGGCATGGCGCCGCTGCTGAAGACGAACTTCTTCGACCAGGGCGAGCAGGAGGTCCTCACCCTCAAGCAGGAGCTGAAGCCGGGCACCAGCCTGGCGGCGACCGACGCGCAGGCGAAGAAGGTCGAGCGGCTGCTCGACGGCGTCAAGGGCGTCAAGGACTACCAGGTCACGGTCGGCTCGTCCGGGTTCATGGCCGCCTTCGGCGGCGGCACGGACACCAACCAGGCCTCGTACCAGGTCATGCTGGAGGACTCGGCGTCCGCGACCGACGTCCAGAAGCGGATCGAGGACGGACTCGGCAAGCTCTCCGGCATCGGTACGACGACGGTCGCGGCCGGTGACGGCTTCGGCAACCAGGACCTCAGCGTGGTCGTGAAGGCGGCCGACGGGCAGGTTCTGCGCAAGGCGGCGGAGCAGGTGCGCGCCGAGGTCGCGAAGCTCGACGACGTCACGGACGTCACCAGCGACCTGGCGCGGAGCGTTCCGCGCATCTCGGTGAAGGCCAACTCCAAGGCCGCCGCGGCCGGTTTCGACGACGCCACGCTGGGCGCCGCCGTCGGCGAGGCGGTGCGCGGCACCACGAGCGGCAAGGCGATCCTGGACGACACCGAGCGGGACGTCGTCATCAGGTCGGCGAAGCCGGCCGAGTCGCTGGCCGGGCTCCGGGACCTGCGTCTGGGCGCGGTGAAGCTCGGTGACATCGCGGACGTGAAGCTGGTGGACGGCCCGGTCTCGATGACCCGGATCGACGGGCAGCGGGCCGCGACGATCACGGCGAAGCCGACCGGGGACAACACGGGCGCGGTCAGCTCCGCGCTCACCGCGAAACTGGACGCGCTCAAGCTGCCGGCCGGGGCGACCGCCGAGATCGGCGGGGTCTCGCAGAACCAGGACGACGCGTTCAAGAACCTCGGCCTGGCGATGCTGGCGGCCATCGCGATCGTCTTCATGCTGCTGGTCGCGACCTTCCGCTCGCTGGTCCAGCCGCTGATCCTGCTCGTCTCGATCCCGTTCGCGGCGACGGGCGCGATCGGACTGCTGGTCGTCACGGGCACCCCGATGGGTGTCCCGGCGATGATCGGCATGCTGATGCTGATCGGCATCGTGGTGACGAACGCGATCGTGCTGATCGACCTCATCAACCAGTACCGCCGACAGGGGTACGGAGTGGTCGAGGCCGTGGTGGAGGGCGGCCGTCACCGTCTCCGCCCGATCCTCATGACGGCCCTGGCGACGATCTTCGCCCTGCTGCCGATGGCGCTCGGTGTCACCGGCGAGGGCGGCTTCATCGCGCAGCCGCTGGCGGTCGTCGTCATCGGCGGCCTGATCAGCTCGACCCTGCTGACGCTGCTGCTGGTCCCGACGCTCTACGCGATGCTCGAACTCCGCAAGGAACGGCGGGCGGGGAAGAAGGCGCGCAAGCGGGCGCAGAAGGCCGGCGCCGCACCGGAGGCGCCGTCCGTCCCGGACGACGAGCCGGAACCGGCGAAGGTCTGAGGGATCCGCACGGCCCCCGGGCCGAGGGGCCGCCGGCCTCTCGGCCCGGGGGACGGAAACGGCCAGGGCCCGCCCGGCACCATGAGGTGCCGTGCGGGCCCTGGCCGTTCGGCGGTCCGTACCCGTACGTGGGCCCGCCGGAGCCGGTCACGGCCGACGGGCCCGGCGGGATCCTGGCGGGCCGTCCGCCGGGGTTACGGCAGCGCCAGCATCCGCTCCAGCGCCAGCTTCGCGTACCGCTCCGTCTCCCGGTCCACCTCGATGCGGTTGACCAGGTTGCCCTCGGCCAGCGACTCCAGGGTCCACACCAGGTGGGGCAGGTCGATGCGGTTCATGGTCGAGCAGAAGCAGACCGTCTTGTCGAGGAAGACGATCTCCTTGCCCTCGGGGGCGAAACGATTCGCGAGCCGGCGTACGAGATTCAGCTCCGTGCCGATCGCCCACTTCGAACCGGCGGGGGCCGCCTCCAGGGCCTTGATGATGTACTCCGTGGAGCCGACGTGGTCCGCGGCGTCGACGACCTCGTGCTTGCACTCGGGGTGCACGAGCACGTTCACACCGGGGATGCGCGCGCGCACGTCGTTCACCGAGTCCAGGCTGAAGCGGCCGTGCACCGAGCAGTGGCCGCGCCACAGGATCATCTTCGCGTCGCGCAGCTGCTCCGCGGTCAGGCCGCCGTTCGGCTTGTGGGGGTTGTAGAGGACGCAGTCCTCCAGCGACATCCCCAGGTCACGGACGGCGGTGTTGCGGCCGAGGTGCTGGTCGGGCAGGAAGAGGACCTTCTCGCCCTGCTCGAAGGCCCACTCCAGGGCCCGCTGGGCGTTGGACGACGTGCAGATCGTGCCGCCGTGCCTGCCGGTGAACGCCTTGATGTCGGCGGACGAGTTCATGTACGAGACGGGGACGACCCGGTCGGCGACCCCGGCCTCGGTCAGCACGTCCCAGCACTCGGCGACCTGCTCGGCCGTCGCCATGTCGGCCATGGAGCAGCCGGCGGCGAGGTCGGGCAGGACCACCTTCTGGTCGTCGGTGGTCAGGATGTCCGCGGACTCCGCCATGAAGTGCACACCGCAGAAGACGATGTACTCGGCCTCGGGGCGCGCGGCGGCTTCCCGGGCGAGCTTGAACGAGTCGCCCGTGACATCCGCGAACTGGATGACCTCGTCGCGCTGGTAGTGGTGGCCGAGCACGAAGACTTTGTCCCCGAGCTTCTCCTTCGCCGCTCGCGCGCGCTCCACCAGGTCCGGGTCGGACGGGGAGGGGAGGTCGCCGGGGCACTCGACGCCGCGCTCGCTCCTCGGGTCGGCCTCACGGCCGAGCAGCAGCAGGGCGAGGGGCGTCGGCTGTACGTCGAGCTCCTGGGTCTGGGCGGTGGTCACGACACGCACCCTTTCTGTTCTGCGGCTCGCCGGGTCACGAACGACTCGGCGGGACATGCGGGAGTAGCCTTTTCGTCTAAATGACGCTATCTATCATAACCGCTTCACGTCATGTTGACGATGTCCGCCGGGACCATGTGATGTGAATCCCTGAGGTTGTCCACAGGCCGCTGTGCGCGCTGATGCGCGTGTGCGAGCATGAGAGGGAACGGAGAACCAGAAGACAGACTCTCGGCCCGGAATGAATCCGCGGCCCCGGCGGTTGTTCCCGTCGGCAAGCAGTCTCCGAACAACCCGGGAGAGAAGCAGATGTCCGTATCGGACGAGACCACCACCGTGAGCGACGGCATCATGCTGTCCGACGCCGCCGCGGGCAAGGTCAAGGCCCTGCTCGACCAGGAAGGCCGCGACGATCTGGCACTGCGTGTCGCCGTTCAGCCCGGCGGCTGCTCCGGCCTGCGCTACCAGCTCTTCTTCGACGAGCGCTCCCTCGACGGCGATGTCGTCAAGGACTTCGGCGGCGTCAAGGTCGTCACCGACCGCATGAGCGCCCCGTACCTGGGCGGCGCCTCGATCGACTTCGTGGACACCATCGAGAAGCAGGGCTTCACGATCGACAACCCGAACGCGACGGGCTCCTGCGCCTGCGGCGACTCCTTCAGCTAGGCCCCCGCGGCCCCCTGCGACGGGCCGCGGACCACTGCTGGACACGGACGAAGGCGGCGTCCCCTCCGAGGGTGACGCCGCCTTCGCGTGTCCACGCCCGCACCCGCGGGCGTCTTCGCATGTCGGCGCCCGCACGGTGTGGGCCGTCGCGTCTCCGCGCCCGCGGGGCCTTCGCGTGTCCACGCCCGCACTCGCGCGGGCCGTTGCCCTACCGCACCAGCGGGTTCGGCGTGTGTGCCGCCCTCGGTGTCGCCGGTGTCATCGGCGTCGGCCGGGTCGGGGTCCTCGTCGACGCGCCGGGCGTCCTTCCCTCGTGGATCCTCCCGCCGTCCGGCCCCACGACCTTCCGGTCGCCGAGCGGCGCGTCCAGACGCACCGTCTTCTCGTAGACCTTGGCGATCATGATGCAGACCTTCCCCTGCCACGGGGACTCGGTCACCTCGACCGTCACCTCGTCCGCGCTCTCGTGCGCCGAGACGGAGTAGTCGGCGCACACCCCGCCGGTGAAGCTCACCGTCAGGTCCCGGCCGTGGGCGGTGTACCCCTCGACCCTGGCGTCACGGGACGCCGGACCGCCGGTCGGCCGCGGACTCGGCGTCCCCGGGGTCTCCGGCGAGGCCAGGTACCGGGGATCGACGGCCGGGAACGTCACGGTGAGGCGGGCGGAGGCCCCCTTCGGCCGGACCTCGAACAGCCAGGACGGCACCAGCGTCCGATGCCCGTCCACGAAGTGCGACGCCAGCCCGAAGACGGCCTTCTCGACGTTCACCGACTCCCGCCGCGGCAGCTCGGTCGACGCGCGGCACGGCGACTCGTCCCGGTCCTTCAGCGGCACGGCGCTCGCGCAGCCGCCCGGCCCGTTGCGCCCACCCCCCGGCGCCGAGGCCGGTCCCCGGGCGTTCATCAGACCGAGCGTCCGGCGCGCGTCGAGGACCGGGTACGAGTCGCCGCGCTCCGGTGTCTTCAGCAGGCCGTCGCCGCCCACCACCTGGCCCCCCGCGCCGATCTGGATCCCGGTGGTCCAGCCGTGGGTGGGCAGTCCGCCGACCTCGGGGTCCGCGTTCACCACACGTACGGCGCCCAAGAGCGTGCTCGCGTCGAGCTTCGCGTCGTCCTCGCCGAGCGCCTTCAGCACGGGCGCGGCGGCCTTCTTCGCGACCGCCTCGCTCACCGCGTGACTGCTCGGCGAGCCGGGGTCGGCGGTGCACACGGCGCCCTTGCAGTTGTCGGTGCCGGGCGCGTAGCGGCTGAACGTCCAGGTGCCGGGGGCCTGCCGGCTCACCTGGAGACTCGGGCCGGTGCCCTCCCCGCCCTGGCCGGTCTGCCAGGTGTCGCCGACGAGCCGCGGGGTGCCGGTGAGCCCCAGGGCGTCGGCCAGCTCGGTCACCTCGGCCGCGGTGACCGCGCCCTCCGGCGCGTAGACGGGCGCGGAGTCCGGGCCGTCGGGCAGTTTGCCGTCGGCGCGGTAGACCGGGCCGTACGGGTCGGGCTCACCGGGCGCGATTCCCCCCGTACCGCCGCCGGAACCGCCGCCCGGGGCACGGTCGAGGGCGAGCGGCGGGAGAGTGCGGTCACCGCCGGGCGACTGGGCGCCGCCGTGTCCGCCGCTGTCGAAGGCGGCCGTGGCCATGTACGCCCCGCCGCCCCCGACGAGCAGAACGGCGGCCGCGACGGAGGCGACGGCCACCGGGGAGTGCCGGCGGCGCGGCCTCGCCGTCCCGACGCCGTCCTCGGCGGGGTCGGTCGCTTCGTGGTCGGGTCGCTCGGTGCTCACCGCATCGCTCCTTCGGCTCCACTGCTGTCCGCGACGACCCGGCCCGGCCGGGAGACTCCCGGAGCGGGCGGAAAGGCCGTACGCCGCGTCCCTCTCGAAGGGGACGGCGATGGGACGCGGCGGGGGAGCGCGCGGTTCCCCGCGGGCGCTGTCCGTCCGCCCCCCAGCGCCCTCTCGGGCACGGAGGCGTCGGGGCACGGAGGCGTCGGGACGTGGAGCGCCGGATCAGTCGCCGTACTCGGACATGGCGTCCAGCAGGCGGGCGGAGGCGGGCGGCACGCGTACCCCGTGGATGCGGGACGGGGACACCGCCGCGGCGGCGGCCGGAGCCGGGGCCGCCCAGCGCCGGGCGGTCCGGGCGCAGTCGGCGCGCAGCGACGCCAGGTCGCCTTCGAGGTCGAGCGGAGCGGAGCCGTGGACCCTGAGGTTCGTCATGACGGAACCGTATGCACCGGAAGCGTTACGAAGAAAGACCTACTATCGGGTAGTTTTGCCCGCTTCAGAGGTCGGGCCGCGACCGGGTAGCGTGAACTGTCAACCCTCTCCCTTCGCAGGAGCGTGTCCTCGCCGTGCGTATCGCAGTCACCGGCTCCATCGCCACCGACCACCTCATGACCTTCCCCGGCCGTTTCGCCGACCAGCTGGTCGCGGACCAGCTGCACACGGTCTCCCTGTCCTTCCTCGTCGACAACCTCGACGTGCGCAGGGGCGGTGTCGGCGCGAACATCGCCTTCGGTATGGGTCAGCTGGGCACCAGGCCGATCCTGGTCGGGGCCGCGGGCTCCGACTTCGACGAATACCGTGCGTGGCTGGACCGCCACGGCGTCGACACCGGCTCCGTACGGATCTCCGAGGTGCTGCACACCGCGCGCTTCGTGTGCACCACGGACGCCGACCACAACCAGATCGGCTCCTTCTACACGGGCGCGATGAGCGAGGCCCGGCTGATCGAGCTGAAGGCGGTCGCGGACCGGGTCGACGGACTCGACCTCGTCCTCATCGGGGCGGACGACCCCGAGGCGATGCTGCGGCACACCGAGGAGTGCCGGTCCCGCTCGATCCCCTTCGCGGCCGACTTCTCCCAGCAGATCGCCCGGATGAACGGCGACGAGATCCGGATACTGCTGGACGGGGCGACCTACCTCTTCTCCAACGAGTACGAGAAGGGGCTCATCGAGTCCAAGACCGGCTGGAGCGACTCCGAGATCCTCTCCAAGGTCGGCCACCGCGTGACCACCCTCGGCGCGCGGGGCGTCCGCATCGAGCGCGTCGGCGAGGACCCGGTCGAGGTCGGCTGCCCCGACGAGGAGCGCAAGGCCGACCCGACGGGCGTCGGCGACGCGTTCCGCGCGGGCTTCCTGTCCGGGCTCGCCTGGGGCGTCTCCCTGGAGCGCGCCGCCCAGGTCGGCTGCATGCTCGCCACCCTGGTGATCGAGACGGTCGGCACCCAGGAGTACCAGCTGCGCCGCGCCCACTTCATGGACCGGTTCACCAAGGCGTACGGCGACGACGCCGCCCAGGAGGTCAGGGCCCACCTGGTCTAGGACGACGGCGGGGTCAGGACACCCGGCGGACCACGTAGACCGAGCCCCGGTCCGCCGGCTCCTCCCCGACGAACTCCTGACCCCGCATCGCGCACCACGCCGGGATGTCCAGGCGCGCCGCCTCGTCGTCCGCGAGGACCCGGACGGTGCCGCCGACCGGCACGTCGCCGATGACCCCGGCCAGTTCGATGACCGGGATCGGGCAGAGCTTGCCCAGGGCGTCCAGGACGAGCGAACCCGAGGGGGCGGACGCCGTACGGGGGGCCGTCGGGGCGCCGAGCTTCTCGCGCACCGCGGAGACCGCCGCCGGAAGCACCGACAGGAACCGGTCGACCTCCTCCGGCGGCGTGCCCGTCGGCAGCGACACCCGGACGTTGCCCTCGCTCAGCACCCCCATCGCCTTCAGCACATGGCTCGGGGTGAGCGTGCTGCTCGTACAGGACGAACCGGAGGAGACCGAGAACCCCGCCCGGTCCAGCTCGTGCAGGAGCGACTCCCCGTCGACATAGAGACAGGAGAAGGTGACGATCCCCGGCAGCCGGCCGGCCGGGTCGCCGACCACCTCCACGTCCGGGACGAGCACGGGGACCCGCGCCCGGATCCGGTCCGTCAGTTCCCGCAGCCGCGCCGCCTCCCCGGCCGCCTCCGCGCGCACGGCACGCAACGAGGCCGCCGCGGCCACCACGGCCGGAATGTTCTCGAAACCGGCCGCCCGCCCCGACTCCCTTTCGTCCAGGGGGCCTTGAGGGGCGAACCGGGCCCCCTTGCGCACGACGAGAAGCCCGACCCCCGAAGGGCCGCCCCACTTGTGGGCACTTGCCGTCAGCAGGGACCAGTCGCCCTCGACCCGCCCCCAGCCCAGCGACTGCGCCGCGTCCACCAGCAGCGGCACCCCCGCCGTCCGGCACGCCTCCGCGACCGCCGCCACCGGCTGCTCCGTGCCCACCTCATGGTTGGCGGACTGCAGACAGGCGAGCGCGGTGTCCGGGCGCAGGGCCTCGGCGTACCCGGAAGGGGACACCGCGCCCGTCCGGCCGACCGGGACATACGTCACCGTGCCGCCCGCCGCCTCATGGACCTCAGCCGAATGGAGTACCGACGAATGTTCGACGGCTGACACGATCAGGTGGCGTCCGACGCGTCGGCGGCCGGCCAGCGCACCCTCGATCCCGGAGTGCACGGCCCGGGTGCCGGAACTGGTGAAGACCAGTTCGTCCGGGCGGCAGCCCACGGCCTCGGCAGCCGCCTCGCGGGCCGCGTCGAGCAGCAGCCGGGCCCGCCGCCCCTCGCGGTAGAGCCGGGCCGGGTCGGCCCAGCCCTCGTCGAGCGAGGCCTGCAGGGCCTGTCGGGCGACGGGATGGAGGGGGGCGGCGGAAGCAGCGTCGAAGTAGGCCACACGCCCACGCTAAGGCCCCGGTCGGGGCGGCGCCCCGAGGGGGGCGAGGAACGGCACGGAGGGCCGGGACGGAGCCGTGGCCGCCGTGACACCCCCGGTCCGGGGCCTCCGGACGCCCCGAACCCCCGTCAGAAGTAGCCCGGAGCAGGGCAACCCACCCCCTTCGGCTGACCCGGCGGCGCGTTGGGCACCCTCCCCGCGCGACCTCAAATAGCGTCCAGTAGGGTTTGGTCCGCATAAACATCCAAACCCCTGCCCGTGTGCCAGGGCGGCGAGCGACCAGCGAGAAGGGCCGTAGCCAACCAGCGCGGGCGAGACTCTCGGGAAGGCGCTACGTGAGTCCCAACGGCTCCGACCGCTCGCCGCGGCGCCCGATGCGGCGGAAGCTGCTGCAGGCAATGACAGCGGGCCTGGTCCTGGCGACCGCCACCGGTTGCACATACAAGGACTTTCCCCGCCTTGGTATGCCCACCCCGGTCACGGAGGAGGCTCCGCGGATCCTCTCCCTCTGGCAGGGCTCGTGGGCGGCCGCGCTCGCCACGGGCGTGCTGGTCTGGGGCCTGATCCTGTGGAGCGTCGTCTTCCATCGGCGCAGCCGCACCAAGGTCGAAGTTCCCCCGCAGACCCGGTACAACATGCCGATCGAGGCGCTGTACACGGTGGTCCCGCTCATCATCGTCTCGGTGCTGTTCTACTTCACCGCCCGGGACGAGACGAAGCTCCTCAGCCTCGACAAGAAGCCCGACCTCACGGTCAACGTGGTCGGCTACCAGTGGAGCTGGGGCTTCAACTACATCGAGAACGTCCCCGGTGTCACCGGCGACGCGAAGACCGACAAGAACCTGGACGCCATTCCGGACCGGTTCAAGACGGACTTCCCGGCCGGTGCCGGCGGTGTCTACGACGCCGGTACGCCCGGCGAGCGGAACCCCCAGACGAACAACCCCGGTCCGACCCTCTGGCTCCCCAAGGGCAAGACGGTCCGCTTCGTCCTCACTTCGCGTGACGTCATCCACTCCTTCTGGGTGGTGCCGTTCCTCATGAAGCAGGACGTCATCCCGGGCCACACCAACTCCTTCCAGGTGACTCCCAACAGGGAAGGCACCTACCTGGGCAAGTGCGCCGAGCTGTGCGGCGTCGACCACTCCCGGATGCTCTTCAACGTGAAGGTCGTCTCGCCCGAGCGCTACGAGGCTCACCTCAAGCAGCTCGCGGCCGAGGGGCAGACCGGTTACATCCCGGCCGGCATTGAGCAGACGGGCCACGAGAAGAACCGGGAGACGAACAACCTGTGAGCATCCTCAACGAACCCCAGGGTGCCGCGGACGCCGACGACTCGTACGAGAACGAGCTGCCGGTGCGGCGCAAGCAGCCGGGCAATGTCGTGATCAAGTGGCTGACCACCACTGACCACAAGACGATCGGCACGCTCTATCTGGTCACGTCGTTCGCGTTCTTCTGCATCGGCGGCGTCATGGCGCTGCTCATGCGCGCCGAGCTCGCGCGGCCCGGACTGCAGATCATGTCGAACGAGCAGTTCAACCAGGCGTTCACGATGCACGGCACGATCATGCTGCTGATGTTCGCGACGCCCCTGTTCGCCGGTTTCACGAACTGGATCATGCCGCTGCAGATCGGCGCGCCCGACGTGGCGTTCCCGCGGCTGAACATGTTCGCCTACTGGCTCTACCTCTTCGGCTCGCTCATCGCGGTCGGGGGCTTCCTCACCCCGCAGGGCGCGGCCGACTTCGGCTGGTTCGCGTACTCGCCGCTCTCCGACGCGGTCCGCTCGCCCGGCGTCGGCGCCGACATGTGGATCATGGGTCTGGCCTTCTCCGGCTTCGGCACCATCCTCGGCGCGGTCAACTTCATCACCACGATCATCTGCATGCGCGCTCCCGGCATGACGATGTTCCGTATGCCGATCTTCGTGTGGAACGTGCTGCTCACCGCCGTGCTGGTGCTGCTCGCCTTCCCCGTCCTGGCGGCGGCCCTGTTCGCCCTGGAGGCGGATCGAAAATTCGGGGCACATGTCTTCGATGCGGCCAACGGCGGGGCATTGCTCTGGCAACACCTCTTCTGGTTCTTCGGCCATCCAGAGGTGTACATCATCGCCCTACCGTTCTTCGGCATCATCTCGGAAGTCATCCCCGTCTTCTCGCGCAAGCCGATGTTCGGCTACATGGGCCTGATCGGCGCGACCATCGCGATCGCGGGCCTGTCCGTGACCGTGTGGGCGCACCACATGTACGTCACCGGCGGTGTACTGCTGCCGTTCTTCTCCTTCATGACGTTCCTCATCGCCGTACCGACCGGCGTGAAGTTCTTCAACTGGATCGGAACGATGTGGAAGGGCTCGCTGTCCTTCGAGACACCGATGCTCTGGGCGACCGGCTTCCTCATCACGTTCACCTTCGGCGGTCTGACCGGCGTCATCCTGGCCTCGCCCCCGATGGACTTCCACGTCTCCGACTCGTACTTCGTGGTGGCGCACTTCCACTACGTGGTGTTCGGCACCGTGGTCTTCGCGATGTTCTCCGGCTTCCACTTCTGGTGGCCGAAGATGACGGGCAAGATGCTCGACGAGCGGCTCGGCAAGATCACCTTCTGGACGCTGTTCGTGGGCTTCCACGGCACGTTCCTCGTCCAGCACTGGCTGGGCGCCGAGGGCATGCCGCGTCGTTACGCCGACTACCTCGCGGCCGACGGCTTCACCGCCCTCAACACGGTCTCGACGATCTCCTCGTTCCTGCTCGGCCTGTCGATCCTGCCGTTCCTCTACAACGTCTGGAAGACCGCCAAGTACGGCAAGAAGGTCGAGGTCGACGACCCGTGGGGCTACGGCCGTTCGCTCGAATGGGCGACGTCCTGCCCGCCGCCGCGCCACAACTTCCTCACTCTGCCGCGGATCCGCAGTGAATCCCCGGCGTTCGACCTCCACCACCCGGAGATCGCGGCTCTCGACCAGCTCGAGAACTCCGGTCACGGTTCGGCGGCCCTGGCCGGCGGGAAGGGGGCCGGCAAGTGAAGGTCCAAGGCAAGATGTTCCTCTGGCTGGCGGTCTTCATCCTGATCATGGCCATCGTGTACGGCCTGTGGTCGAAGGAGCCGGCCGGCACCACGGCGCTCTTCCTGGGCTTCGGCCTGAGCGTCATGATCGGCTACTACCTGGCCTTCACGGCCCGGCGGGTCGACCAGCTGGCGCAGGACAACAAGGAGGCCGACGTCGCGGACGAGGCCGGTGAGGTGGGGTTCTTCGCCCCGCACAGCTGGCAGCCGCTCGCGCTCGGCATCGGCGGCGCCCTCGGCTTCATGGGCGTCATCTTCGGCTGGTGGCTGCTGTACTTCTCGGCCCCGCTGCTCCTGATCGGTCTGTGGGGCTGGGTCTTCGAGTTCTACCACGGTCCCAACCGGACCCAGTAGGACCCGGCGGCCCGCGCCGCACGCGGGACACCCTTTACACCAGAGAACCCGGACTCTCCGTCAGGAGGGCCCGGGTTCTCCGCGTGTCACGCGCGATGTCCCCCGGTCGGCTCACCCGCCGTGCCGTCGCGGCCGGCCGTTCATAGCGTGAAACCCATGAACCACGCACCGCGAATCCGCACGGTCGTCAGCTGCGCCACGCTGGTGGTTGCCTTCGGCGCGGCCACGACCGCCTGCGGCTCAGACAGTCATCCGCTGGCGGCCAAGCCGTACGACGCGGCGGGCCTGATCTCCTTCAACGGTCCGGTCGAGGGCGACAGCAGCAAGGTGGACCCGGACAAGCCGCTCGAGATCACCGTCAATGACGACGACGAGCGCATCACCGATGTGACGGCCACGGACGCGTCGGGCCGGTACGTGGCGGGCGAGCTCGCCGCCGACGGCACCCGCTGGCACAGCACCTCGGCCCTGGCCGCAGGCACCCACTACACGGTGCAGGTGAGCACGGAGGACGAGGACGGCGCCCAGGGACGCAAGTCCATCGGCTTCGACACCACCACGCCCAAGGCCAAGAAGACCCTCGGCGTCACCTTCGGGCCCGACGCGGGCGAGTACGGCGTCGGACAGCCCGTCACCGCCCAACTCAGCGCCCCCGTCAAGGACAAGGCCGCCCGCACGATCGTCGAGCGGGCCCTGCGGGTGGACTCGACGCCCGCGGTGGAAGGGGCCTGGCACTGGGTGGACGACAAGACCCTGCACTACCGCCCCAAGGAGTACTGGCCCGCCCACGCCACCATCCAGGCGCACAGCAACCTCAAGGGCGTCAAGGTCCGCGAAGGGCTCTGGGGCGGCGACGCGAAGCCCCTGACGCTCACCACCGGCGACCAGCTCGTCGCCCTCACGGACGCCGGCACGCACGTCATGACGGTGTACAAGAACGGCGCCGTGATCAACAAGATCCCCATCACCACCGGCAAGCCCGGCTTCGAGACGCGCAACGGCGTCAAGGTGGTGCTCAGCAAGGAGTACGTCGTACGGATGCGCGGTACCACCGTCGGCATCGCCGAGGGTTCCGCCGACTCCTACGACCTGCCCGTGTACTACGCGACCCGGGTCACCTGGAGCGGCGAGTACGTCCACGCGGCGCCCTGGTCCGTGGGCTCCCAGGGATACGCCAACGTCAGCCACGGCTGCACCGGCATGAGCACCAGCAACGCGGCGTGGTTCTTCAACCACGTACGCGTGGGCGACATCGTGAAGGTCGTCAACTCCAACGGCGCCCAGATGGCGGCGTTCGACAACGGGTTCGGTGACTGGAACGTCTCGTGGGCGAACTGGCGCAACGGCAGTGCCCTGATGGTCGGCACCCCCGACGGCCCGCCGGCGGCGGAGAGGGCGCGGCTGCGACCCGAGTCCGTCTGAGACGGCGCCGCGGCCCCGCGCCCCGTCGGGGGCGCGGGAGACGGTGTGCCGGGCCCCAGGCGGCCCGCACCCGCCGCGGCGGGAACTCAGGCGCCGAGCAGGGCCTTGCGGCGCAGCAGGGAGGCCAGCGAGGCGGCGAACTCCACCGGGTCGACCGGCAGCGTCACCGCGGCGTCCGCACGGCTCCAGGTGGCCAGCCAGGCGTCCTGGGGCCGTCCGATGAGCACGAGCACGGGCGGGCAGTTGAAGATCTCGTCCTTGATCTGCCGGCAGACACCCATGCCGCCCATCGGAACCGCCTCGCCGTCCAGCACGCAGACGTCGATGCCGCCCCTGTCCAGCTCCTTCAGGACCGCGGCGGGCGTCGCGCACTCGATGAACTCGACCTGGGGAACGTCGGAGGCCGGTCTGCGGCCTGTCGCCAGCCGCACCTGCCCCCGGGTGTGGGAGTCGTCACTGTAGACCAGCACCGTGGCGGTCGGCTGCATTGTTCCTCCACGCATCTGAGAAGCACCGCATTGATCGGGAACTCCTGGTACCGATGGCGCGGATGCTACTCCTTCAAACACCTCGTCAACACCGGTTCGGACAGGGCTTCGATGGGCCATACGGGCTGGACACACCCCCCAGACCCCCCGAACGGCACCCCCCGGCGTGAGGGCGGGATAAGCGACCGACATAATGTCGGTCGTGGCGACAGCAACGACAGTAGAAACCGGGCACGCGCACCCGTCGGTCAATCGACCGAACCTCACCAGCGTCGGAACCATCATCTGGCTGAGTTCCGAGCTGATGTTCTTCGCGGCCCTCTTCGCGATGTACTTCACCCTGCGATCGGTGACCGGACCGGACCACTGGAAGGAGATGGCGGGCCATCTCAACTTCCCGTTCTCCGCGACGAACACCACGATCCTGGTGCTCTCCTCCCTGACCTGCCAGCTCGGCGTGTTCGCCGCCGAGCGCGGGGACGTGAAGAAGCTCCGGATGTGGTTCACCGTCACGTTCGTGATGGGTGCGATCTTCATCGGTGGTCAGATCTTCGAGTACACCGAACTGGTCAAGAAGGACGGGCTCTCGCTCTCCTCCGACCCGTACGGCTCGGTGTTCTACCTGACCACCGGCTTCCACGGCCTGCACGTGACGGGCGGCCTCATCGCCTTCCTGCTGGTCCTCGGCCGCACCTACGCGGCCAAGAGGTTCACTCACGAGCAGGCGACCGCCGCCATCGTCGTGTCCTACTACTGGCACTTCGTCGATGTCGTCTGGATCGGCCTCTTCGCCACGATCTACATGATCAAGTAATCGGGCCCGCAGCCCGAAACATCCAGAAGCATCGACGCAGAAGATCCTGACACCGGGGTAATCCGTGAAAAAGCTCTCCGCACGACGACGCCATCCGCTGGCGGCGGTCGTCGTCCTACTCCTCGCGCTGGCGGCCACCGGGGGGCTGTACGCCGCGTTCGCACCCGCGAGCAAGGCGCAGGCCGACACCACCGCCCAGTCCCTTGCCATCGACGAGGGCAAGAAGCTCTACTCCGTGGGCTGCGCAAGCTGCCACGGGACCGGCGGTCAGGGCTCCTCCGACGGGCCGAGCCTGGTGGGAGTGGGCGCCGCGGCGGTCGACTTCCAGGTCGGCACCGGCCGCATGCCGGCCCAGCAGCCGGGCGCGCAGATCCCGCGCAAGAAGGTCATCTACTCGCAGGCCGAGATCGACCAGCTCGCGGCGTACATCGCCTCGCTGGGCGCTGGTCCCACGGTCCCGACGAAGAGCCAGGTCAGCCCGGAGGGCGCGGACATCGCCAAGGGCGGCGAGCTGTTCCGCACCAACTGCGCGCAGTGCCACAACTTCACCGGCAAGGGGGGCGCGCTGACGCACGGCAAGTTCGCGCCGAGCCTTGAGGGTGTCGACCCGAAGCACATCTACGAGGCCATGCAGACCGGCCCGCAGAACATGCCCTCCTTCCCCGACACCACGCTGTCGGAGAAGAACAAGAAGGACATCATCGCGTACCTCGACGCGGTCAACGGTGACAACACCGAGAGCCCGGGCGGTCTCGAGCTGGGCGGCCTCGGGCCGGTCAGTGAAGGCCTCTTCGGCTGGATCTTCGGTCTTGGCGCCCTGGTCGCCGTCGCCGTCTGGGTCGCCGCTCGGACCGCAAAGGCCAAGAAGTCATGAGTAGCCAAGACATTCCAGAAGAGAACCTGCCCGCTGAGCAGGCCGACGCGCACGGTCACGGCGCAGTCGCCGTCGCGAACGAGGACAACCCGTTCGCGGACCCGGGACTGCCGCCCCACGAGCACCGCATCCAGGACATCGACGAGCGGGCCGCCAAGCGGTCCGAGCGTGTGGTCGCGATGCTGTTCACGCTGTCGATGCTGGCCACCGTGGCCTTCATCGCCTCCTACGTGACGATCCCGAACGACAAGTCGATCTTCGTCTTCCCGCTCGGGCACATCAGCGCGCTGAACTTCGCGCTGGGTATGACGCTCGGTGTGGCGCTCTTCTCCATCGGCGCGGGCGCGGTCCACTGGGCCCGCACCCTGATGTCCGACGTGGAGATCGCCGACGAACGTCACCCGATCGAGGCGGAGCCCGAGGTCAAGGCCAAGGTTCTGGCCGACTTCAAGCAGGGCGCCAAGGAGTCCGCGCTCGGCCGTCGCAAGCTGATCCGCACCACGATGTTCGGCGCGCTGGCCCTGTTCCCGCTCTCCGGTGTCATGCTGCTGCGCGACCTCGGTCCGCTGCCGGGCACCAAGCTGCGCCACACGATCTGGTCCAAGGGCAAGCTCCTCGTCAACATGAACACGAACGAGCCGCTGCGTCCCTCCGACATCGCCGTCGGCTCGCTCACCTTCGTCAAGCCCGAGGGCCTGGAGGAGAAGGACGAGGACTTCCAGCAGGAGATCGCGAAGGCCGCCGTGATGATCGTCCGGCTCCAGCCGGAGAACATCAAGGACAAGCGCGAGCTCGCCTGGTCGCACGAGGGCATCGTGGCGTACTCGAAGATCTGCACCCACGTCGGCTGCCCGATCTCCCTGTACGAGCAGCAGACGCACCACGTGCTCTGCCCCTGCCACCAGTCCACCTTCGACCTCTCCGACGGTGCCCGAGTGATCTTCGGCCCGGCCGGTCATGCCCTGCCGCAGCTGCGCATCGGTGTGAACGACGAGGGCTACCTCGAGGCGCTCGGCGACTTCGACGAGCCCGTCGGTCCTGCCTTCTGGGAGCGCGGATGAGCACTACGACCACCTCCGACTCGCGCTCGCGCGAGAAGGCGCCCGCCGGTGAGCGGGTGGCCGACTGGGCCGACGGCCGCCTGGGGATCTACTCCCTGGCCAAGGCCAACATGCGCAAGATCTTCCCCGACCACTGGTCGTTCATGCTGGGTGAGATCTGCCTGTACAGCTTCCTCATCATCATCCTCACGGGTGTGTATCTGACGCTGTTCTTCCACCCGTCGATGAACGAGGTGGAGTACCACGGCAGCTACGTCCCGCTGCAGGGTCAGCTGATGTCCGAGGCGTTCAACTCGACCATGCACATCTCCTTCGAGGTGCGCGGTGGTCTGCTGATCCGGCAGATCCACCACTGGGCGGCGCTGATCTTCCTCGCCGGCATGTTCGTGCACATGATGCGCGTGTTCTTCACGGGCGCGTTCCGCAAGCCGCGCGAGGTCAACTGGCTGTTCGGCTTCCTGCTGTTCGTCCTGGGCATGTTCACCGGCTTCACCGGTTACTCGCTCCCGGACGACCTGCTCTCCGGCACCGGTGTCCGCTTCATGGAGGGCGCGGTCCTGTCCGTGCCGATCGTCGGCACGTACCTCTCGTTCTTCCTCTTCGGCGGTCAGTTCCCGGGCGGCGACTTCGTGGCCCGCTTCTACTCCGTGCACGTGCTGCTGCTGCCGGGCATCATGCTCGGCCTGGTCGTCGGCCACCTGATCCTGGTCTTCTACCACAAGCACACGCAGTTCGCGGGCCCCGGAAAGACGAACAACAACGTCGTCGGCATGCCGCTGCTGCCGGTCTACATGGCGAAGGCCGGAGGCTTCTTCTTCCTGGTCTTCGGTGCCATCGCGGCCATCGCGGCGATCGCCTCGATCAACCCGATCTGGTCGCTCGGCCCCTACCGGCCCGACATGGTCTCCACGGGCGCCCAGCCGGACTGGTACATGGGCTTCTCCGAGGGCCTGATCCGTGTCATGCCGGGCTGGGAGATCAACCTCTGGGGTCACACGCTCGTCCTGGGCGTGTTCATCCCGCTGGTCATCTTCCCGCTGGTCCTGGTCGCGATCGCGGTCTACCCGTTCATCGAGGGCTGGGTCACCGGCGACAACCGCGAGCACCACATCCTGGACCGCCCGCGCAACGTCCCCACCCGTACCGCCTTCGGCGCGGCCTGGATCAGCTGGTACTTCGTCCTGCTGGTCGGTGGCGGCAACGACATCTGGGCCACGCACTTCCACCTGTCGATCAACTCGATCACCTGGTTCGTCCGGATCGCGTTCTTCGTCGTGCCGGTGCTGGTCTTCATCGCCACCAAGCGGATCTGCCTCGGCCTCCAGCGCCGCGACAAGGAGAAGGTGCTGCACGGCCGCGAGTCGGGCATCATCAAGCGCCTGCCGCACGGTGAGTTCATCGAGGTGCACGAGCCGCTCGGCCAGGAGGCCCTGCACACGCTCACCGCGCACGAGCAGTACCAGCCCGCCGAGATCGGCCCGGTGGTCGACGAGAACGGTGTCGAGCGCAAGGTCAACGGCGCGCAGCGGCTGCGTGCCAAGCTCAGCAAGGGCTTCTACGGGGAGAACAGCCAGATCCCCAAGCCCACGGTCGAGGAGTACGAGGAGATCACGAGCGGCCACGGCCACCACTGATCCTCCGGCCGGTCCTCACCGGTCCCGCTGATCGCCACGGCAGGAGCCCCCGTCCATTGCCCGGACGGGGGCTCTTTGCCGTGCCCGGTGCTGGATAGGGTGGACCCTGCTTGTACGTGTCTACGAACCCAGGAGCGGCATATGAGTGCTGTGACCCCCGCTGGAGGCGACATCGCGGCGGGCCGTTCCTGGCCCGCGGTGCTGAACGGCCTGCTCGACGGCCGGGACCAGAGCGCGGACGACACCGCCTGGGCGATGGACCGGATCATGAGCGGCGAGGCGACGGACGCGCAGATCGCCGGCTTCGTGGTGGCGCTGCGGGCCAAGGGCGAGACCGTCGAGGAGATCACCGGCCTGGTCCGCACGATGTACGCGCACGCCAAGGTGATCGAGGTGCCGGGGGAGACCGTCGACATCGTCGGTACGGGCGGCGACGGCGCGAAGACGGTGAACATCTCCACGATGTCGTCGATCGTGGTGGCCGGGACCGGCACGAAGGTCGTCAAGCACGGCAACCGGGCCGCGTCCTCGGCGTCGGGTGCCTCCGACGTCCTGGGGCAGCTCGGCGTCAATCTGGAACTGACGCCGAAGCGGGTGGCCGAGGTGGCCGAGGAGGCCGGGATCACCTTCTGCTTCGCGGTGAAGTTCCATCCGGCGCTGCGTCATGTGGCGGCGGCGCGCGGACAGCTGGGCATCCGGACCGTCTTCAACTTCCTCGGCCCGCTGACCAACCCCGCGCGGGTCAGGGCGCAGGCGGTCGGTGTCGCCGACGCCCGGATGGCGCCGATCATGGCCGGCGTCTTCGCCGAGCGCGGCAACTCGTCGCTGGTCTTCCGCGGTGACGACGGGCTGGACGAGCTGACCACCACGGCGACGTCGAGGGTCTGGGTCGTACGGGACGGCAAGGTGACCGAGGAGCGGTTCGACCCGCGGGACGTCGGTCTCGACCTCGTCCCCGTGGAGGCCCTGCGGGGCGCCGACGCGTCCTACAACGCGGAGGTCGCCCGCCGCGTCCTGGACGGCGAGCGAGGGCCCGTACGGGACGCCGTGGTGCTGAACGCGGCGGCGGCGCTGGTGGCGTTGTCCCCGACGGACGCGCCGCTGGTGGACCAGGTCCGTGCCGCGATGGTGAGGACGGCCGGGGCCATCGACTCCGGTGCGGCGCGTGCCGCGCTGGACCGGTGGGTGGCGGCCACGAACGCGTAGCCCGCGGGCCGGGTAGAGGGGCCCTCAAGCCCGGAGGGGCTGGACGGTGGGCGTCGGCCTTCGTGCTGCCGGGGGCTGCCGCCCCCGGACCCCCGCATCGGCCTGGACGGCCTCGTCCTCAAGCGGCGCCGGACGGGCTGGTTGTGCGTGGGTGGCGGGCGTCGGTCTTCGAGCGTGGGCGGGCATCTCCGGCCCGTCCGGCGTTCGAGGTCGAGGCTCCGTGCGAGGGCGGGGGTCCAGGGGGCGCGGCGCCCCTGGCGGGAGCCCCTGGTACGAGAGGGCTCGGGCAGGGGGGCGTGTACCGCCATGTGGACTCCGGGTTGCGTCCGGAAGACCGTGTGGCAGGATGCGGTATCAGGTCATGAGCGACAGCCATCAGGCCCCGGCCGGCTGTCCGGCAACCCTCCGTCCGTGGCGGGGTGCCCCGGGTGAAGACCAGGCCGTAGGCAGCGAGGTCTGCGGCAAGCGCGGACCCCTCGAGCATCCCAGGGGTCCTGGTCGTTCGAGGGAGCCTTCTGTGAGCAAGCGAATGCGCTAGGGCGTAGAGCCCCGCCTCCGCACACCCCTTTTCACCCTCACCTGCGCCGGGCGGCGCGCGGCGTACCCCGCTACGCCCCCGCTCGCGCGGTGCTTCCGCCTGCCTCACAGGAGTGCGCCATGTCTGTCTCCACCGCTGCCGTCGACCAGTCCGTCTGTGCCCCGCTGCCCGTTCTGGGCCGTGATGTGACCGTCCCGCTCGTCACCGGCGGCGAGGTCACCTACGCCGCCCTCGACTACGCCGCGAGCGCCCCGGCCCTCCAGCGCGTCTGGGACGACGTCGCCGCGTACGCCCCGTACTACGGCAGTGTGCACCGCGGAGCGGGCTACCTCTCGCAGCTGTCCACCGATCTCTTCGAGAACGCCCGCGGGACCGTCGCGGAGTTCCTGGACTGCCGGGACGACGACCAGGTCGTCTTCACCCGGTCGACGACCGACTCGCTCAACCTGCTCGCCGCCACCCTGCCGGCCGACTGCCAGGTCTTCGTGTTCGAGACCGAGCACCACGCCTCGCTGCTGCCGTGGCAGGACGCCCGGGTCAGCTACCTCGACGCGCCCCGTACCCCGCGGGAGGCCGTCGCGGCCCTGGAGCGCGCCCTGGCCGGCCGCCGCGACCCGCACGGACCCGCCCTCGTCTGCGTCACCGGGGCCTCGAACGTCACCGGCGAGCTGTGGCCGGTGCGCGAGCTCGCCGCCGCAGCCCACGCCCACGGCGCCCGGATCGTGCTGGACGCGGCTCAGCTCGCCCCGCACCACCCGGTGTCCGTCCGCGACCTCGACGTGGACTGGGTCGCCTTCTCCGGGCACAAGCTCTACGCGCCCTTCGGCTCCGGTGTCCTCGCCGGCCGCTCCGACTGGCTGCGCGCCGCCGAGCCGTACCTGGCCGGGGGCGGCGCCAGCCGCAAGGTCGCCCGGCGCGCGGACGGCGGTGTCGACGTCGAGTGGCACGAGAGCGCGGCCCGGCACGAGGCCGGGTCCCCCAACGTGATCGGCGCCTACTCCATCGCCTCCGCCTGCAAGGCGCTCGCCGAGGAGGGCTTCGACCGGATCGTCGCCCGCGAGCGGCACCTGATCCGCACGGTCCGCGAGGGCCTCGCCGAGGTGCCCGGGGTGCGCGTGCTGTCCCTGTTCGGCGACGACGCGCCCCGGGTCGGTGTCATCTCGTTCGTCGTGGAGGGCTGGAACAGCTCGCACTTCGCGGCGGCGCTCTCCGCCGAGTACGGCATCGGGGTGCGGGACGGGCTCTTCTGCGCGCACCCGCTGCTGCGCACGCTGCTCGGCAGCGACCCGCAGACCCAGGGCGAGTGCGGGGCCCCCGAGGCCGCGCCCGGCGAGAAGTCCCTCAACGCGATCCGCGTCAGCTTCGGGGCGGGCACCCCGGACGAGCACGTGGAGCGTTTCGTGCGCGCCGTGAAGGAGCTCGTGCGGGACGGCGCGCAGTGGCGCTACCGCACCGAGGGCGGTCGCTGCGTGCCCGCGGTCTGACCCGGGTCCCCCCTCGGGCGGTGTGGCGCGGGTCGCGGGACCGGTCAGGAGTCGCGGCCGGTCAAGGGTCGCGGTCGGCCATGGGGCGCGGCCGGTCAGGAGTCCGGGCCGGTCAGGAGTCCAGGCCGATCGCGAAGGCCGCCTCCAGGTCGTGCTGCGAGTACGTGCGGAAGGCGACGTGGGTGTCGGTGCCCTCCACCCCGGGGATCTTGCTGATGCTGCCGGGGATGACGTCCGCCAGGTCGTCGTGGGCCTTGACCCGGACCATGGCGATCAGGTCGTACGTGCCGGTGACGGAGAAGACCTCGCTGACACTGTCGAGGGCGGCGATCGACTCGGCGATCTCGGGGATCCGGTCCACGCTGGTCTTGATGAGCACGATCGCGGTGATCACGGCTGGTTCTCTCCCTCGGGGGCCGCTGCTGGGACTTTCACTCTAGTCGGCCCCCGGAAGCGCACCCACGCGTAGAGGAAGCCCAGCGAGAAGCCCACCAGATGGGCCAGATAGGCGACCCCGGGACCCGAGGGGCTGCGGCCCGCCGCCAGCCACTGCAGCGCCGCCCAGAACGGCAGCACGATCCAGGCCGGGAAGCGCAGCGGCAGGAAGAACAGGAACGGGAAGAGACTGGTCACCCGGGCCTTGGGGAAAAGGTAGAGGAACGCTCCGAGGACCGCGGAGATCGCTCCCGAGGCACCGACCAGGGTCTGTTCGGAGGTGGAGTTGGCGACCGCGTAGCCGACCAGCGCGAGATAGCCGCAGCCGACGTAGAAGAGGGCGAACTCGAAGTGGCCCATGCGCTCCTCGGTCATGGCCCCGAAGACGTAGAAGAAGAGCATGTTGCCCAGGAGGTGGAGCCAGCTGCCGTGGATGAACAGGGCCGTGGCGGGCGTCAGCAGGGCGCCCGGGGTCCCCGCGAGGAGCTCGGCGGGCACCACGCCCCAGCGCCGGAAGTAGGCCCGCTGCGCGACGAGCAGCTCGTCCCCGGTGCCGTAGGTCGGATTGAACCCCGACGCCGGGCCGATCACGAAGATCACGCAGCACAGGACGATCAGCCCGTACGTCACGGGCGCGGACTGGGCCCGCACCGTCCTGCCGACCGTCGTACTCCAGTTGCCGATCATGTTGCAGAGCATGACGTAACCGGACCGATGCACGCAGAGTGCCTCGCCGCTGCGGACGGCCGAGCGTCGAGTACCCGCCAGGCCGTAGGGTTACGAGCCACACGGACACCAGAAGGAAAGCGACTGCCACATGACGGTTCCCCTTCCGACCACCGAGACCCGCTGGCGCTGCACCCTGTGCGGCAATCTGACGCGCTTCGACGTGACGCGCTCGTCGAAGGTCGTCGAGTACGTGCACCTCGACCTGGCCGGCGAGCCGAGCGTGGAGGAGCGCGAGGTGGTCAGTGAGACCATCGAGTCGGTGCGCTGTCGCTGGTGCAACGCGGTGGATCAGGTGGAACTGGTGGACAGGCCGGGCGCCGGCTCCTGAGGGAGCGGGCCCCGCACGGACGATGGAGCGAGGGATGGCGGAGACCACGGATGGGGAGCCGGACGACGGCGCCGCCGAGGTGCTCGACCGTCCGCTGCCCGACGGCGTGCGCCGCCGCGTCGTGCAGATCGTCTCCGACGGGTTCGGCGGCCTGACCGTCGCCGAACTGCCGGTTCAGCTGAGACAGTACGCGCGGTTCGCCGCGAACCGGCGGGCGAAGTTCGCCGGCAACGCGATGGCCGCCGCACTGGAGACCGACCCGCTCTTCCGGCAGCGTATCGGGGAGAAGCTCAGAGAGGCGCAGCCGGAGCTCGTGGGCGCCCTCGACTCCGGTGCGCCGCCCCCGGCCGCGGACCCGCTGGACGTGGCGGCCGCGGCCTATGTGCTGCGCCCCACGGGCTGGGTGAAGCTGGTGACCGCCGCGGGCGAGGAGGCCCTGCGGGCGGACGCCGAGCGTGCCGACGAGGAGAGCCGCGCGGAGCTGGAGCGGCTGCGGGAGGAGCTCGCCGAGGCGCGCGCCCAGACCAGGGCCGAGACCGAACGGCTGCGCACCGAGCTGGAGTCCGCGAAGAAGGAGTCGGAGTCGCTGCACCGCAAGCTGCGCGGTGCCCTCAGCGACGTCAAGCGGGGCGAGGCCGCGCTGCGCAAGCTGCACGCCGAGACGGACACCGCGCGGGCGGAGGGGCAGGCCCAGGTGTCCGCCGCGGAGAGCGAGACCCGGCGGCTCAAGACCCGGCTGGCCGAGGCCGAGGCGGCCCTGGAGGCCACCCGCAGGGCGGCCCGCGAGGGTCGCAGCGTCGAGGACATGCGCGTCCGGCTGCTCCTGGACACCGTGCTGGACGCGGCACAGGGGCTGCGGCGCGAACTCGCCCTGCCACCCGTGTCCGTACGGCCCGCCGAGACCGTGGACGCGGTCGAGCCGGGACGGATGACCCCGAAGGACATCGCCGCTCGCGCGCTCTCCGAGAACGACCCCGCGATCCTCGACCAGTTGCTCGCGCTGCCGCAGGCGCACCTGGTGGTCGACGGGTACAACGTCACCAAGACCGGTTATCCGCAGATGCCGCTGGAGAAGCAGCGGCTGCGACTGCTGGGGCAGCTCTCCCAGCTCGCCGCGCAGACCGGCGCCGAGGTCACCTGCGTCTTCGACGGGGCGGAGCTGGCGGCGCCGGTGCTGCTCGCGCCGCCGCGCGGGGTGCGGGTGCTGTTCTCCAAACCCGGCGTCACCGCTGACGAGTTGATCCGCCAGCTGGTGCGCGCCGAGCCGCCCGGACGGCCGGTCATCGTGGTCTCCACCGACCGTGAGGTCGCCGACGGGATCGCCAAGGCGGGCGCCCGCCCGGTCGCCTCCGTGGTGCTCCTGAAGCGTTTCTCGCGCGGTTAGCCGGGAGTTCACCCCTGGTCCGCCGGGCGTTGCCCCGGGGGCCGTCGGCCGAGCGCGTCCCCCGGCGCGGGCGGGGTGTCCGCCCCCGGTCCGCGAACCGCCTCCCGCGTCCCGGAGAACTCGTCCGTCCCATCTGTGACGTCCGGGCGGGATGGCCCGTTTGGTGAGACCTTCACGCAACGTAGTGTCAATCGCGCATCACTGCACGTGAGTTGAGTGCAAAGAATGCGCTCGGTGACCGAGATTTTTCAGGTTTGGATTTGAACTGATCACAGGAAGGTCACTAGGGTCTGGCCTCGAACCTCCGCTCGGGTGATCACTCATAGGGAGTGACGGCGGAGGGGCACCGCCCGTCGGCGTCTCGGCAGGCGGCTGAAGGAAGAAGGAGCTCGCCTTCGTGGCGTCCCACCGTCGACCCAAGCAGCCGAGCCGCACCCGCGTGACCGTGCTCACCACCGCCGCCGCGGCAGCCGTGGCCCTCAGCGCCAACGCCGCCAACGCCGCGCCCAGCGAGAAGCCGAGCAAGGACGAGGTCAAGTCCAAGGTCGACGCCCTCTACGAGCAGGCGGAGAAGGCCACCGAGAAGCTGAACGGGGCCAAGGAGAAGCAGGACAAGCTGGAGAAGCAGATCAGCACCCTGCAGGACAACGTCGCCCGCGGCCAGGAGGACCTCAACGAGCTGCGTGACGGCCTGGGTTCGATGGCCAGCGCCCAGTACCGCACCGGCGGCATCGACCCGTCCGTGGCGCTCTTCCTCTCCTCGAACCCGGACGACTACCTGGACAAGGCGTCCGCGATGGACCAGCTGAGCAGTCAGCAGGTCGAGGCGATGAAGAAGGTCCAGTCGAAGCAGCGCGAACTCGCCCAGCAGCGCCAGGAAGCGTCCGCGAAGCTCAAGGACCTCTCCGACACCCGCGCGGAGCTCAAGAAGAAGAAGCAGGAAGTCCAGGGCAAGCTCGCCTCCGCGCAGAAGCTGCTCAACTCCCTGACGGCCAAGGAGCGGGCGGCCCTCGCGGCCCAGGACCAGGAGCGGGCCACCCGGGCCAGCGAGCGCGTCGACCTCGGCAACTCCAAGGCCGCCTCCGGGCGGGCCGGCGCCGCGTTCGCCGCCGCCCAGGGCATGATCGGCCGCCCGTACGTCTACGGCGCCACCGGCCCGAGCTCCTTCGACTGCTCCGGCCTCACCTCCTGGGCCTACGCTCAGGCCGGCGTCTCCATCCCGCGGACCTCCGAGTCGCAGGCCAACATAGGCACCCGTATCTACTCGCAGAGCGATCTGCAGGTCGGTGACCTGGTCTTCTTCTTCGGTGACCTGCACCACGTCGCCCTCTACGCGGGCAACGGCCAGGTGCTGCACGCCCCGCGTACCGGCACCGTCGTGCGCTACGAGTCGATGAGCACCATCGGCGGAGCGTTCCAGTTCGGCGTCCGGGTCTGATCCCGGTCCCGGACCTCTTCGGGAACCTCCCCGGTTCGCCGCCCAAACGGGCGAATCACGACAACTCCCGCTGACCCCGCGCCCCGTCGGTGACCTGCGTCTCCGGCGGGGCGCCGTGTCGCGCGCCGCCGGAGGTCTTTGGCCGGTGCGTAGTCGCACGGCTACTGTCTGCCGCGTTTCCCCCGATTCCGGGGGACCGTCAGCGGAAGGGAGAGCGGCTACCGTGGGTTCCCATCGCCGCCGTGCGCCGTCCGGGTCCGACCGGGTCGCCGGCACGCCCGGCATCGCCGGTATCACCGCCACCGTGATGTCCGTGGCCGCCGCGGCCCTCGGCGCCGTACCGGCCGCCGCGGCACCGCAGGACGACACCCGGGCCGAGGTGGACCGCCTCTACACGCAGGCGGAGAAGGCCACCGAGGCGTTCAACAAGGCGGGCGAGCGCGCCGGTTCACTGCGCCGGGAGGTCCACACGGCGCAGGACCGGATCGCCCGCCAGCAGGAACGCATCAACACGATGCGGGACGCGCTCGGTTCACTCGCCGGGGCCCAGTACCGCTCCGGCGGACTCGACCCCTCCCTCGCGCTGCTCTTCTCCGACGACCCGGCCGAATACCTCGACAAGGCCGCCGTGCTGGACCGGATCTCCGCACACCAGGCGGGCGAACTGGACGACCTCCAGCTCGCCATGCGCGACCTCGCCCAGGAACGGGAGGAGGCCACCGCGAAACTCGCCGCGCTGGAGCGGACCAGCCGGGCCGTCGCCCACCACAAGCGGACCGTCGAGCGGAAACTCGCCGAGGCGCGCCGGCTGCTCAACGCGATGCCCGACGCGCTGCGCGAGGCCTACGACCGCGCCTCCCGCTCCGGACGCCCCGGAATCCCCGACCTCGGTGGCGCCGTGCCCTCCTCGGGACGGGCCGCGGCGGCCCTCGCGGCGGCCCGCTCCGCGCTCGGCCGCCCGTACGTGTGGGGCGCCAACGGGCCCGGCGGCTTCGACTGTTCGGGCCTCATGCAGTGGTCGTACGCGCGGGCCGGGGTCGGCCTGCCGCGCACCTCGCAGGAGCAGCGGTACGCCGGACACCAGGTGCCGCTCTCCCAGGCCCGGCCCGGCGACCTGGTCACCTACCGGTCGGACGCGAGCCATGTGGCGATGTACGCGGGCAACGGACAGGTGATCCACGCGCCCTACCCCGGGGCCGCGGTCCGCTACGACCCGGTGGGCATGATGCCGATCTCGTCCGTGACGCGGGTCTGACCACACCGCCGCACCGCCGTACGATCGGGAACGTGGCAGGTCGAGGGCGTGCGTCGCGGGCAGGGTGTGCCCTGGTGCTGCTGCTCGGCGTGCTGGCGGGCTGCGGCGGACGTCCGGCCGCGGACACCGCGGCCGCCGAGGTGCAGCGGGTCCTCGACCGGCGGGCCGCCGCGGTCCTCCACCGGGACGAGGCGGCGTACCGCGCCACCGAGGAACCCTCCGGCGGGGTCGCCGGGTTCAGGGCGCTGCGCGCCGTCCCGCTGGCCGCCTGGTCGTACCGGCTGACGGACCTGCGCCGGTCCGGGGAGCGGGCCACCGCCGACGCGGAGCTGCGCTACCGCGTCGAGGGGTACGACAGGGCTCCCGTCACGGTCCCCCGGACGCTGCGCCTCGTCCACGACGGCGGGGGGTGGCGGGTCGCCTCCGACACCCCCGTGAAGAAGTCCGGCCGGCAGTTGTGGGAGCAGGGCACCGTGACGGCCGTACGAGGGGCCCACAGCCTCGTCCTGGGGGTCGGGCAGACCGTGGGGCGGCTGCGGTCCTACGCGGCTCTCGCGGACCGCGCCGTGCCCGCCGTCTCCGAGGCCTGGGACACGGACTGGTCCGGGCACGTCGTCGTCCTCGTGCCGAAGTCGCTGGAGGGCATGGCGGGGCTGCTCGGCGCGCCGGCGTCGAGCTACCGGGGGATCGCCGCCGTCACCACCGGCGAGGCCGGCGGTTCGGCGAAGGCGCCAGCGGACCGGATCATCGTCAACCCCGAGGCGTACGGCGTCCTCGGCGACCTCGGCAAGCAGGTCGTGCTGACCCACGAGACCACGCATGTCGCCACCCGGGCCCACACGACCGCCGCCACCCCGCTGTGGCTGTCCGAGGGGTACGCGGACTGGGTGGGCTACCGCGGCAGCGGGCGCACGCCGGTGCAGGCGGCACCGGAGCTGCAGCGGGCGGTGCTGGACGGCCGCTCCCCGGCCGCACTGCCGGCGGACGGGGATTTCGGCTTCACCGGGGACGCCGCGCGGCTGGCCCGGGCGTACGAGGGCGGCTGGATGGCGTGCCGGCTGATCGCCGACCGCTGGGGCGAGGTGCGGCTGGACGACTTCTACCGGGCGGTGGGAGACCACGGGAAGCGGACGGGGGCCGTGGCGGATGCGCTGCGGGACGTGCTGCACACGACACCGGAGCGATTCACCGCGCAGTGGCGGACCTATCTGCGCGACCAGCTCGGCTGAGACCGTCCCGACGGCACCCCGGGCCGCCGAGACCCTGCCGACGGTGCCCCCGCCCGCCGTCAGGACGGACTCAGGGACTCCGGAGCACGGGTGGCCCGCGCGGGCAGGGCCGGGGCCGGGTGCGTCACCGTGCCCCACCACAGCGCGCGGGCGGCCAGCAGCGCGGCGGCCACCAGCAGCCCGTCGCGGGCGGCGAGCAGGGTCACGCCCAGCCAGTCGCTGATCACCACATGCGAGAACCAGACCGGGAACTCCAGCACGGTCGCCGCGCAGGCGCCCAGCACCATCCCCACCGGGACCGCCATCCGGCTGCCGCGGAAGCACAGACAGACCGCGCCGGTTCCGACCAGCCACACCATGTACTGCGGGCTGATGACCCGGCTGGTGGCGGTGAACATCAGGACCGCCGTGAAGGCGGCGTCGGCGAGGGTGTGCGACCGCATGCGGCCGCTGCGCAGCCGCCACAGCAGCAGCCAGCCCAGGGCGGCCGCCGTGAGCGTCAGGGCCGCCGCGCTCACCAGGTCGACGTACGGGCCGAGAAACTCCACCGAACCGTAGTTGAGCAGCACCTGGCCGCTCCAGCCGAAGTGCCGGGCCACGTGGAAGACCAGGGAGCCCAGCGACTCCACCTCGGTGCCGCGGTCCCGCTGGGAGGCGAGAAAGGAGAAGGCACCCGGTATCACCGCCCAGAACAGCAGCGCGATCCCGCCCGCGGTCACCGCCGCCGCGGCCCACGCGCGGCGCTTCACGGCTCCGGCGAGCAGCAGGACCGGCCACACCTTCAGCAGCGCCCCGAAACCCGCGAGAGCCCCCATCACGCGCGGGTGCCGGGCCCCCGCGAGCAGGGCCGCGACCGCCACCGCCGTCACCATCACGTCGTAGCGGGCGTAGACGGTCGGGCCGAGCAGCGGGAGGCCGGCCACCCACACCCAGGCACCGCGCGGCGTCCTGCCGGGGCGCACACCGGCGTACCGGAGCAGCGCGAACACCACCAGGTCGGCGAGGAGGGCCAGGACGAAGAAGGCGGACGGATAGTCGAGGAAGGGCAGCAGCGCGGGGGAGAGGATCGCGAGCGACGCGGCCGGCGGGTACTGCCAGGCCACGTCGTCGAGCGGGAAGGTGCCGGCGCGCAGGATCTCGTACCAGCCGTGGTAGATCACCGAGACGTCACCGGTGACGTCCGGGCCGGGCAGCACGAACACCCGGAGGACGACGAGCAGCACCACCAGCCTGGTCAGGCACCACGCCCCGAGCGGTCCGTACGGGAACCCCGCCCCCCTTGCGCCCTTCATGCCCACCTGGCCCTCGTCCGTCCCGGTCCGCGCGGTTTCGCGTGGGGCCATGATGGCGGGCCGCACCGGGCGAGAGCCACGAAGCGGGGCCGTGCGCCGGGGAGTGTGCCGGACGCGAACGGCCGGCGGGGTTCCGTTACTGTCGGGCCCGATGCACAAGACCCTGATCGTGACCAACGACTTCCCGCCCCGCCCCGGGGGCATCCAGGCGTTCCTGCACAACATGGCGCTGCGCCTGGACCCCGAGCGGCTCGTCGTCTACGCCTCCACCTGGAAGCGCGACCGGGAGGGTGCCGAGGCGACGGCGGCCTTCGACGCCGAGCAGCCCTTCACCGTCGTCCGCGACCGTACGACGATGCTCCTGCCGACGCCGGGCGTCACTCGCCGGGCCGTCGGGCTGCTGCGCGAACACGGCTGCACGTCGGTGTGGTTCGGGGCGGCGGCCCCGCTCGGCCTGATGGCGCCCGCGCTGCGCCGGGCGGGTGCCCGCCGGCTGGTGGCGACCACGCACGGTCACGAGGCCGGCTGGGCTCAACTGCCGGCCGCGCGCGGTCTGTTGCGGCGGATCGGGGACTCCACGGACACCATCACGTATCTGGGGGAGTACACGCGCTCGCGGATCGCCTCCGCGCTGAGCCCGGAAGCGGCCGCGCGCATGGTCCAGCTGCCGCCGGGCGTCGACGAGAAGACCTTCCACCCCGGTTCGGGCGGCGCCGAGGTCAGGGCCCGGCTCGGGCTGACGGACCGCCCGGTGGTGGTCTGCGTCTCCCGCCTGGTCCCGCGCAAGGGGCAGGACACGCTCATCCTCGCCATGCCGCGCATCCTCGCCGCGCAGCCGGAGGCGGTGCTGCTGATCGTCGGCGGTGGGCCGTACGAGAAGGAGCTGCGCGAGCTGGCGCACCGGACGGGTGTCGCCGACGCCGTCCGCTTCACCGGCCCGGTGCCCTGGTCGGAGCTGCCGGCGCACTACGGTGCGGGGGACGTCTTCGCGATGCCGTGCCGTACCCGCCGGGGCGGTCTGGACGTCGAGGGCCTCGGGATCGTCTACCTGGAGGCGTCCGCGACGGGCCTGCCGGTCGTCGCCGGCGACTCGGGCGGCGCGCCCGACGCGGTCCTCGACGGAGAGACGGGCTGGGTGGTGCGGGGCGGCTCTCCGGACGACGCGGCCGACCGCATTGCCACCCTCCTCGCCGACCCGGAACTCCGCCGCCGCATGGGCGAACGGGGCCGGGCCTGGATCGAGGAGAAATGGCGCTGGGACCTCCTGTCGGAACACCTCAAGACCCTCCTGTAGCCCAACCGCCGGGAACCTCCCGCCCCACCAACTCCCCAAGGGGCGCGGGGAACTGCGCAATCCCTCCACGGACCCGCACGCACCCACAGCCGCCCCCACCAACTCCCCAAGGGACGCGGGGAACTGCGCGCCAAGCCCCCACGCTCCCGCACGTCTCCACGCACAGTGACTCCCACCCGCCCCTCAGGGGCGCGGGGAACTGCGCAATCCCTCCACGGACCCGCACGCACCCACAGGCGCTCCCGTCAACTCCCCAAGGGGCGCGGGGAACTGCGCGCCAAGCCCCCACGCTCCCGCAGGACTCCCCGCACAGTGACCCTCACCCCCTCGAAATCCGGGCGAAGCCCCTAGGCGGAAGGCAATAATCCGCCGATGCTGCGCACATGACAGAAAAACTGACTCATCATCAGATGACTAACCGTCACCTGACGAGACGCCACATCCTGGGCATGGCCGCCCTCCAGACGGCCGCCGCCATCGGCCTCACCCGCATCGGCCTCCAGTCCGCCCACGCCACCGAACCCGACGCCGTCGACAACGCCCCCGCCATCGTGATCGGTTCGGGCTACGGCGCCGCCGTGGCCGCCCTCCGCCTCGGCCAGGCCGGCATCCGCACGCTCGTCATCGAGATGGGCCGGCTCTGGAACACGGCCGGCTCCGACGGCAAGGTCTTCTGTTCCACCAGCGCCCCCGACCAGCGCTCCATGTGGTTCCGCACCCGCACCGAGGCCCCGCTCGCCACGTTCCTCTGGCTGGACCTCGTCAACAAGGACATCAGCCGCTACCCGGGCGTCCTGGACCGCGTCCACTACGACCACATGTCCGTCTACGTCGGCCGTGGCGTCGGCGGCGGCTCGCTGGTCAACGGCGGCATGGCCGTCACACCCCCGCAGTCGTACTTCGCCGAGCAGTTCCCCGGCGTGGACGCCCCCGAGATGTACGACACCTACTTCCCGCGCGCCCGGGCCATGCTCGGCGTCAACACGGTGGACCCCGCCTGGTTCGAGTCCACCGAGTGGTACAAGTTCACCCGCACCTCCCGCAAGGCCGCCGCGAACGCGGGGCTGAGGACCACGTTCGTGCCGAACGTCTACGACTTCTCCTACATGCAGCGGGAGGCGGCCGGCACCGCCACGAAGTCGGCGCTCGCGGGTGAGGTCATCTACGGCAACAACTACGGCAAGAAGAGCCTCGACAAGACGTACCTCGCCGCCGCCCTCGGCACCGGCAACGTCACCATCCACACCCTGGAGAGGGTCCGGGCCGTCCAGCGCGCCGCCGACGGGACGTACGTCCTGACCGCCGACCGCATCGACGGCACCGGCGCGGTGGTGGAGACCAAGCAGTACGGCTGCACGTACCTCTTCCTGGGCGGCGGCAGCCTCGGCACCACCGAACTCCTCGTCCGGGCCCGGGAGACGGGCGCCCTGCCCGCCCTGGACGCCAGTGTGGGGGCGGGCTGGGGGACCAACGGCAACGTCATGACCGGCAGGGCCAACCACATCTGGGACACCGTCGGAGCCAACCAGTCCACGATGCCCGTGATGGGGATCGACGACTGGGCGAACGCCTCCAACCCGGTCTTCGCCGAGATCGCTCCGCTGCCCATGGGGCTGGAGCACTGGATCAGCCTCTACCTGGCGATCACCAAGAACCCCGAGCGCGCGTCCTTCACCTACGACGCCGCGACGGACTCCGCGAAGCTCGGCTGGACCGCGGCCCAGAGCGCGGTCTCGGTGAGCATGGCCAAGAAGCTCTTCGACCGGATCAACCTGGCGAACGCGACGATCTACCGGTACGACCTGTTCGGCGGCAACAAGACCTTCGCCGACGACTTCTGCTACCACCCGCTCGGCGGCTGTGTGCTGGGCAGGGCGACGGACGACTACGGCCGGGTGAGGGGCTATCCGCACCTGTACATCACCGACGGCTCACTGGTGCCCGGCTCGATCGGGGTCAACCCGTTCGTGACCATCACCGCGCTCGCGGAACGCGGCATGGCGCGGATCCTCGCCGAGGACACCGCGCCATGAGAGCCGTGCGGCAGCAGGGCCGTGGAGACCGTGGAACTCCGAGGCCCTAGGGCAGGACGTCCGAGCCGGACCCGCCGGGGTCAGCCCCCGTAGATCGCCTCGATCTCGTCCGCGTAGTCCTTCGCCACCACGTTGCGCTTGAGCTTCAGGGACGGCGTCAGGTGGCCCGACTCCTCGCTGAACTGGGAGGACAGAATGCGGAACTTCCGCACCGATTCCGCCTTCGACACCGCGGCGTTGCCGTCGTCCACCGCGTCCTGGATCGCCCGTACGAGATCCGGGTCCTCGCGCAGCGACGCCGCGGTGGAACCCGCCGGTTTGCCGTGCTCCTGGCACCAGCGGCCCAGGAACTCCTCGTCGACGGTGACCAGCGCGCCGACGAACGGGCGCCCGTCTCCGACCACCATGCACTCCGCGACCAGCGCGTGCGCGCGGATGCGGTCCTCGATCACGGCCGGGGCGACGTTCTTGCCGCCCGCGGTGACGATGATCTCCTTCTTGCGGCCGGTGATCCGGAGGTAGCCGTCCTCGTCCAGGGTGCCGATGTCGCCCGTGTGGAACCAGCCGTCGGCCAGCGCCTCCGCGGTGGCGGCCTCGTTGTTCCAGTACCCCTTGAACAGGTGCTCACCGTGCAGCAGCACCTCGCCGTCGTCCGCGATGCGGATCACGGAACCCGGCAGCGGCTGGCCGACCGTGCCGATCTTCGTCCGGTCCCAGGGGTTGAAGGCGGTGGCCGCGCAGGACTCCGTCAGGCCGTAGCCCTCCAGGACCGTGAAGCCGATGCCGCGGAAGAAGTGCCCGAGCCGCTCGCCGAGCGGGGCACCGCCGGAGATGGCGTACTCGCCGCGACCGCCCAGCACCGCGCGCAGCTTGCTGTAGACCAGCTTGTCGAAGGTCCGGTACTTGATCTTCAGGCCGAGCGACGGGCCCGACGGGGTGTCCAGCGCGCGGCTGTACGCGATCGCCGTGTCCGCGGCCTTGTCGAAGATCTTGCCCTTGCCGTCCGCCTGCGCCTTGGCGCGCGCCGAGTTGTAGACCTTCTCGAAGACGCGCGGCACACCGAGGATCAGCGTCGGCCGGAAAGCCGCCAGCTCGTCGGTGAGGTTCTTGATGTCCGGGACACAGCCCAGCTTGATCGGCGCCATCATCGGCGCGACCTGCACGAGACGGCCGAAGACGTGGGCGAGGGGGAGGAACAGCAGCACGGAGCACTCGCCCGTACGGAACAGCGGACGCAGCCGCTCCACGATGTTGCCGCACTCCGCGAAGAAGGCGCGGTGGGTGAGGACACAGCCCTTCGGACGGCCGGTCGTACCGCTCGTGTAGACGATGGTCGCCGGATCGTCGGCCTTCGCCAGCGAGCTGCGCTCCTCGACGGTGGCGTCACTGACGTCCCGCCCGGCCCGGCCCAGCTCCTCCACTCCGCCGCCCTCGATCTGCCACACGTGCTTGAGGGCGGGCAGCCGGTCGCGCACCGACTCCACGGCGGCCGCGTGCGCCGGCAGCTCGACGACGCAGGCGGTCGCGCCCGAGTCGCCGAGTATCCACTGCACCTGCTCGGCGGAGCTGGTCTCGTACACCGGCACGGTGACGCCGCCCGCGCTCCAGATGGCGAAGTCGAGCAGCGTCCACTCGTAGCGTGTACGGGACATCAGGCCGACCCGGTCGCCGGGCTGCACGCCCGAGGCGATCAGTCCCTTGGCCGCGGCCCGTACCTCGGCGAGGAACACCGTGGCGGTGACGTCCGTCCACGTGCCGCCCACCTTGCGGGCGATGACGGCGACGTCGGGATGCTGCGCGGCGTTTCTGCGGACGATGTCGGTCAGGTTTCCGTCCGCAGGGACCTCGTACAAAGCCGGAAGGCTGAACTCGCGCAAGACTGCTGCTCCTCATAGGGCGCCGGCGCCACGACTCTGTGTGATGCGACGGTGCGGTCCAAGGCTCGGGCAGGCACTCGGGAAGACCGTTGTTGAATTCCTGAGTACGACTGGACTGCCCGGACGTTACCCACCGGTACGGCTGTTTCGATAGGGGGTCCCGGCGAGATGTTCCCTGCGTCACACAGGTTGACGTTCCTTCGCGCACAGTAGTCCACGCCCTTCTCGGCATGCCAGTAACCGCAGGTCCGACCGCCTCTGTTCACGTTTGCCGCACAGGCCTACGCTTGATCGCCATGGCACCCACACCAGGCGGTAACCGCAGGACGCGCATTCACGTGGTGAGTGACGTGCACGGCAACGCGCGTGACCTCGCCCGGGCCGGCGAGGGCGCCGACGCCCTGATCTGCCTCGGTGACCTGGTGCTCTTCCTCGACTACGCCGACCACTCGCGGGGCATCTTCCCCGACCTCTTCGGCACGGAGAACGCCGACCGGCTGGTCGAGCTGCGCACCGCCCGCCGCTTCACGGAGGCGCGCGAGTTCGGGGCGCGGCTGTGGTCCGGCGTGGGCACGGACCGCTTCACGGCCATCGAGAAGGCCGTGCGCAGGCAGTACGCCGAGCTGTTCGCCGCGTTCCCGACACCGACGTACGCCACCTACGGCAATGTCGACATGCCCGCGCTGTGGGCCGAGTACGCCCGACCCGGCACCACCGTCCTCGACGGCGAGCGGGTCGAGATCGCCGGCCGGGTCTTCGGCTTCGTCGGCGGCGGACTGCGCACCCCCATGCGCACCCCCTACGAGATCAGCGACGAGGAGTACGCGGCGAAGATCGAGGCGGTCGGCGAGGTCGACGTGCTGTGCACCCACATCCCGCCGGAGGTGCCCGATCTGATGTACGACACCGTGGCGCGCCGCTTCGAACGCGGGTCCCGCGCCCTGCTCGACGCGATCCGGCGCACCCGCCCCCGCTACGCGCTCTTCGGCCACGTCCACCAGCCGCTCGTCCGGCGGATGCGGATCGGCGCGACGGAGTGCGTGAACGTGGGCCACTTCGCCGGGTCGGGCAGGCCCTGGGCGCTGGAATGGTGAACCCCAGGTGGGGTGGCAAGGGTCGGCCCGGCGCGCGGTAGCCTTCACGCTGCACACTCGTGCGCACCACCCTCCCTCACCGGACCGCACCTGGAGGAGCCACGGCGATGGCGGAACACACCAGCTCGAGCATCACGATCGAGGCGGCACCGGCTGACGTCATGGCGGTCATCGCCGACTTCGCCCGCTACCCGGACTGGACCGGCGAGGTGAAGGAGGCCGAGGTGCTCGGCACGGACGGGCAGGGCCGCGCCGAGCAGGTGCGTCTCGTCATGGACGCCGGCGCCATCAAGGACGACCAGACCCTCGGGTACACCTGGACCGGCGACCACGAGGTCTCCTGGACCCTGGTCAAGTCCCAGATGCTGCGCTCCCTGGACGGCTCGTACCTCCTGGCGCCGGCGGGCGCCGGTGCCACCGAGGTCACCTACCGGCTGACGGTCGACGTCAAGATCCCCATGCTGGGCATGATCAAGCGCAAGGCCGAGAAGGTCATCATCGACCGGGCCCTGGCGGGTCTGAAGAAGCGGGTGGAATCGGGCGAGGCGGGCTGACCCCGTCCGCGGCCGGGCCGCACCGGGTGGCCCGGTGACGGGCCGCCGGGCGGTTCCCGGGAGCGGACGGGTGACGGGCCGCCGCGCGGTTCCGGGGAGCGGACGGGTGACGGGGCGGGACGGCGGGGGTGCCGGGCGCGGGTAGCGTTCCCTCCCATGCGCACCATCCTGATCACCGGCTCCGGCGGCACCGGCCGTACGACCCTCGCGGCGGCCACCGCGCTGAAGGCCGCGGGCGCCGGCACCCGCACCCTGCTGCTGAGCGCCGACCGCGCCGACACCCTCGGCGCCGCGCTGGGCACCCGCACCGGCGCGGAGCCCGTCGAAGCCGCCCCCGGCCTCACCGCCTGGCGTCCCGACGCGACCGAACGCTTCCGCGAGGACCTCGCCGCCTTCCAGGACCGCGCGACCACCGCCCTCGATCTGCTCGGCGCCGCCCGGCTGGACGCCGAGGAGCTCACCCCGCTGCCCGGCGCCGAGGAACTGGCCCTGCTGCGCGCCCTGCGCGACGCGGCGACCTCGGAGAGGTACGACCTCCTGGTCGTCGACCTCCCCCCGACCCCCGAGGCTCTCGCCCTGCTGGCGCTCCCCGAGGAACTGCGCCGCTATCTGCGCCGGCTGCTCCCCGCGGAACGCCAGGCCGCCCGCGCCCTGCGGCCCGTCCTCGGCCGGCTCGCCGGGGTCCCGATGCCCGCCGAGTGGCTCTACGAGACGGCGGCGCGCTGGGACGGGGAGCTGGCCGCCGTGGAAGCGGTCGTCGGGGACCGCGCCACGACCGTACGGGTGGTCGCCGAACCCGGACCGGCCGGCACCGACGCCGTCCGCACCGCCGTCACCGGCTTCGCGCTGCGCGGTCTGCGCGTCGAGACACTGCTCGCCAACCGCGTGCTGCCCGCCGCCACCCCGGACGCCTGGCTGGGCGCCCTCGCCGCGCAGCAGCACAAGGCGCTCGACGAATGGCGGGAGACGTACACCGTCCACGAGACCGCGCACCTGGGCCGCGATCCGCGCGGCGCCGACGACCTCGGCGCGCTCCCGGTGCCGGGTGTCAACGAGACGCCGCCCCCGGTCGAGTGGCCCGTCCTCGACCACCTCGCCGACGACGGCGTCCTCGTGTGGCACATCCCGCTCCCCGGCGCGATACGCGAGGAACTGGACCTGATCCGCAGGGGCGACGAACTGGTCCTCACCGTGGGGCAGTTCCGCCGGATCGTGCCGCTGCCGTCCGCCCTGCGCCGCTGTGGCGTGGACGGTGCCGCGCTGCGTGAGGGGGAACTGCGGATCCGTTTCGCCCCGGACCCCGATCTGTGGCCGCGCGCACGGTGAACCGGGTACCCCTGTTCGGGTAACGTCGAAGGGAGGAACCGTAGGCAGGAGCCCGCCATGAGCGAAGAGCGCCCCACGTCCGACGCCGCTCAGCAGGAGACGGTGGACGAAGCGCGCGTCAGCGACGCCGACGCCTGGGCGAAGGCGTGCGCCGAGGATCTCGCGGCGGAGAAGGCCCGCCGCCGCACCCAGTACGGGCCACCGCCGGGCTCCGCCTCCGAGGAACTGCGCAAGCTCGTCGACGCGGTCGCCGACAAACTGTCCGGACTGAACTCACCGCTGTTCGGCGCGATCGCCTCGGGCACCGCCCAGCAGATGGTCAGCCAGGTCGTGCAGCAGGCCAAGGCGGCCGTCGAACCCGTCATGGAACGCAACCCCGACGTCTTCGACCACCTCGCGGCCGCGGGCTCCGAGCTGCTCGCCGCGTACCGCTCGGCCGTCGAGGCGCAGGAACGGCGCTGGACGACCCGGGACACCGGCCCGCACGACGAGGGCACCGGTCCGGGGGAGCGGATTGACTTGGACTGAAGGCCGCTCGGGTACGGTTGGCCGTAGCGGGGCTCGACCGAAACTGAGGGATTCATGGGACTCACCATCGGCGTCGACATCGGCGGCACGAAGATCGCGGCCGGTGTGGTCGACGAGGAAGGCAACATCCTCTCGACGCACAAGGTGCCGACTCCCAGCACGCCGCAGGGCATCGTGGACGCCATCGCCGCCGCCGTCGAGGGTGCGCGAGCCGGTCACGACATCGTCGGGGTGGGCATCGGTGCGGCCGGTTACGTGAACCGCCAGCGCTCGACGGTCTACTTCGCGCCCAACATCGACTGGCGGCAGGAGCCGCTCAAGGCCGAGGTCGAGGCGCGCGTGGGGCTGCCGGTCGTGGTGGAGAACGACGCGAACGCGGCGGCGTGGGGCGAGTACAAGTTCGGCGCGGGCAAGGGCCACCGGAACGTCATCTGCATCACGCTGGGCACGGGCCTCGGCGGCGGCATCATCATCGGCAACAAGCTGCGCCGCGGGCACTTCGGTGTGGCCGCCGAGTTCGGCCACATCCGGATGGTGCCGGACGGTCTGCTGTGCGGCTGCGGCTCGCAGGGCTGCTGGGAGCAGTACGCCTCCGGCCGCGCCCTGGTTCGCTACGCCAAGCAGCGGGCCAACGCCACCCCCGAGAACGCGGAGATCCTGCTCGCGCTGGGCGACGGCAACCCCGACGGCATCGAGGGCAAGCACATCTCGGTGGCCGCGCGGCAGGGCGACCCGGTCGCCGTGGACTCCTACCGCGAGCTGGCCCGCTGGGCCGGCGCGGGCCTCGCCGACCTCGCGTCGCTCTTCGACCCGTCGGCCTTCATCGTCGGCGGCGGCCTGTCGGACGAGGGCGAACTGGTCCTCGACCCCATCCGGAAGTCGTACAAGCGCTGGCTCGTCGGAGGCAACTGGCGCCCCGTGGCCGATGTGATCGCCGCCCAGCTCGGCAACAAGGCCGGACTCGTGGGCGCGGCGGACCTGGCCCGGGAGCCCGACCCGATCATGTGACCCCCTGTGACCACCCGACAGCGCCCGCCGGCCCCCGAGGACGGCGGGCGCCGTCGTACGGGGCCTTCCCCAGGGCGCGGGAGCGCGCGGGCTGGCACGGCTCCCGGCAGCCGGGACGGGACCGGCCCCGGCGTGCGGCCGACCGCGGCCCACCCGCGGCCGAGGACCGGACCGCCCCCGATTTCCCCCCACCCGGCGGAGCGCCCCCGTATCTTGATCGGCATGGCGACGACCCCGCTGCCCCACTCCCGCACCGAACCCGACGGCTCCGCCGTCGTCCGGGTGCTCAGCTACAACATCCGCTCGATGCGCGACGACACCGGCGCCCTCGCGCGGGTGATCGGCGCCTGCGCGCCGGACCTCGTCCTGGTCCAGGAAGCCCCCCGCTTCTTCCGCTGGCGCAAGAAGCTGGCCCGTCTCGCGGCCGCTTCCGACCAGATGATCCTCTCCGGCGGCGCCCCGGCGGCCGGCCCCGCGCTCCTGTGCTCCCTGCGGGCCACCGTCGAGCGGACCGAGGACGTCCTGCTCCCGCTCACGCCGGGCCTGCACCGCCGAGGCTTCGCCACGGCCGTCGTCCGTTTCGGCGGTGCGCGCCTGGGCGTCCTGAGCTGCCACCTGTCGCTCGACGGGGACGAGCGTCATGAGCAGGGCGGCCTGCTTCTTGACCGCGTCGCGGCCCTCGGCACCCCGCACGCGGTGGCGGGCGGTGACCTGAACGACCTGCCCGGGGGCCGTACCTTCCAGCGGCTCTCGGCCTCCCTCCAGGACGGCTGGGCGACCCGCCCCTGGGGCGCCGAGCACACCTGGATCCGCGACGCGCCGCACCGCCGTATCGACGCCGTCTTCGCCACGAAGGGCATCGAGGTGCTGGGCTGTGGGGTGCCGCTGGGCCTGCCCGGCGTGACGGAGACGGACCTGAGGGCGGCCACGGACCATCTGCCCGTACTGGCCGCCCTCAGAGTGCCGGCGTCCTGAGACGCGGGTCCCGCGGGGCGCGGGACCCTGGCTCAGACCACCGCGCCCCGCCCCGGATCGTCCTCGTCGTCGGCGTCGGGGTTCATGCGCATCACGAGAGTGGCGAAACCGCCCAGGAAGCCGCCGATGCCCACGGTCGCCAGCCACCAGGTCATGTCCCAGCCGAGCAGGACGGCCAGCAGGAGCACGACCGGACCGCCGATGACGGCCAGCCAGGCGAACTTGGCCGTGGTGTCGGCGGCCGGCAGCGGAGGCGGCTCGGGCGGCACGAAGTGCCCCTCGTCGTCCTCGTCGAAGTCGTCCTCGGCGGGTTCCGCCGCCCGGTAGTCACGGGGTCCGCCGACGCCGGGGGCGAAGGAGACGGAGCTGCCGAGAGCCTGTGCGGCGGAGGGCCGGTCCCCGCGCTCGTCTTCCCCGTCGGCGCCCCGGGCCGGGTCCGTCCCGCCGGTCGTGCCGGCGTCGCTCCCGTCGCCCTTGTCGCGCGGCTCGGCCTTGTCCCCGCCCCCACGGCCCGTGGGGGTGCCGTTCGTCTCCGGGCCGAGGAGCGCCAGGTCCTCGACCGACTTGAACGGTTTCGCGCCGGGCGGGTCCTTCGGTTCCTCGCCGTACCCCTCGACGATCGCCTTCCACGCGGCTTCCTCGTCGAACGGGACACCCTGTCCGTCCCCCGGGGGCCCGCCGACGGGCACGCCCTTCTCGTCGGGCTCGCCGCGTTCCGCGTCCTGCTCAGCCACCGGTGGCCGTCCCTTCCTGCTGACCCGCCTGTACCGCGTCGGACCGCTCGCCGACGCCGGGCGCGAGCCGGCCGATGAACGCGTAGCTCTCCTCGAAGACCCGGTCCGCGTCATGGTCCAACGTCGCCACGTGGTAGCTGTGTTCCAGGAGGACCTCCGTCACATCCGTGGACGACACCCGGCCGAGGACGCGCGCCGAGTCCACCGGCGGCACCACATGGTCCTGCGGGCTGCGCAGCAGCAGGAGCGGCTGGGTCACCTGGGGCAGCTCCCCGTCGACGATCCGGTAGAAGTTCCGCATGGAGTGCGCTGCCCGCAGGGGGACCCGGTCGTAGCCCAGTTCCGTGACCCCCTCCTTGGCGATGTCGCTCGCGATACCGCCCACGGTCGGTACGAAGTGACGGAGCAGGGGAAGGGCGTACGCGGCGGCCCCGTGCACCCTGTTCGCCGGGTTGACCACGACGATGCCGCTCACCTCGTCCCCGTGCTTCGCCGCCAGCCGCAGGGCCAGCGCGCCGCCCAGGGAGAGTCCGAGGACGAACACCCGGGTGCAGCGCTCCCGGAGGGCGCGCAGCTCGCGGTCGACCTCCGCGTACCAGTCCTGCCAGCCGGTGAGCTGCATGTCCTCCCAGCGCGTGCCGTGCCCGGGCAGCAGCGGGAGCGCGACGGTCAGCCCGCGCTCGGCGAGGAACTCGGCCCAGGGGCGCAGCGACTGGGGCGACCCAGTGAAACCGTGGCAGAGGAGGACGCCGACCTCTCCGCCCTCGTGGCGGAACGGCTCGGCTCCAGGGAGGACCGGCACCTTCGGTCTCCTGTTCGTCAGGACGGGCGGAACGGGACAAGGCGGGTGGGCGGACCGGAACAAGACGGGCGACCCGAACGGAGGCGGAACACGGCCCCGGAGATCCGGGCGTACTTCACCGTACGCGACCGCACTGACACCGACCAGGGTCGTCGGGTCCTTTGACAGTCCTCCGGGATAAGGTCTGAGCGACGACACAGGAGGCATTCGGTTGATCTACGGCGCCATGAAGTTTTCCATCGGAGGGCCGCTGAAGCTCGCCTTCAGGCCCTGGGTGGAAGGCCTCGAGCACATTCCCGCCGAGGGCCCCGCCATCCTGGCAAGCAATCATCTGTCCTTCTCGGACTCGTTCTTCCTGCCCGCGGTCCTCGACCGCAAGGTGACCTTCATCGCGAAGGCGGAGTACTTCACGACGCCCGGCGTCAAGGGCAGGATGACCGCCGCGTTCTTCAAGGGCGTGGGGCAGCTCCCGGTGGACCGCTCCGGCGCGCGCGGCGCCGGCGAGGCGGCGGTCAAGAGCGGTATCGACGTCATCGAGCGGGGTGAGCTGTTCGGCATCTACCCGGAGGGCACGCGTTCGCCCGACGGACGCCTCTACCGCGGCAAACCGGGCGGCCTCGCGCGGGTGGCCCTCGCCACCGGCGCCCCGGTCATCCCGGTCGCCATGATCGACACCGAGAAGATCCAGCCGCCGGGCAAGGTGATGCCCAAGCTGATGCGTCCGGGCATCCGCATCGGCGAGCCGCTCGACTTCAGCCGCTACAGCGGCATGGAGCACGACCGCTTCGTGCTGCGCGCGGTGACCGACGAGGTCATGTACGAGATCATGAAGCTGTCCGGCCAGGAGTACGTCGACATCTACGCGACCGCGGCCAAGCGGCAGCTCGCGGACGCGGCGAAGGCCGAGAAGCAGGCGCAGAAGGAAGCGGAACAGGCGCAGAAGGAGGCCGCGAAGGCGGCCGGGACCGAAGAGGGACGGGCGGGCGGCTCCTAGACGCTCGCGTCGGAGGCGGTTGGGGCGGGGGGCATGGCCAAGCGCGAGAGAGTCATGAGGATGTCGGTCGAGCAGCCGCTGTGGCGTGCGCTCACCGCGTACCGCGTGCTGACGATGCTGTACGCGATCGGCCTCTTCGGGTTCGCGACCGATCGGTTCGCCCGCCCCTGGGTGGCCGTCGGCTACTACGCCGTCCTGTTCGTCTGGACCCTCGCGACCCTCCCCAGGGTGGCGAACGCGGCGAGCTGCACCAAGCGGTTCCTCGCCGCCGACCTCGCCGTGGCGCTCACCGGCATCCTCCTCACCCCGGTCGCGGTCACCCACCACGGCATCGTGACCGGCGGGCCGACGCTCCCCTCGATATGGACCGCGGGCTCCGTCCTGGCCTTCGCCATCAAGGGCGGCTGGCGCTGGGCGGCCTTCGCGTCCACGCTCGTCGCGGCCGCCAACCTGGTCGAGCGCGGCGCCCCGACCCGGGACACCGTCCACAACGTGATCCTCGTCTGGGTGGCGTCCATCGCCATCGGCTACGTCGTCGAGGTCGCCCGCGCCTCCGAGCTCACCCTCGCCCGCGCCCTGGAGATCGAGGCCGCCACCCGAGAACGCGAGCGCCTCGCCCGTGACATCCACGACGGGGTCCTGCAGGTCCTCGCCATGGTGCAGCGGCGCGGCGGCGCCCTCGGCGGCGAGGCCGCGGAGCTGGGCCGGATGGCGGGCGAGCAGGAGGTGGCACTGCGCACGCTGGTCTCCGGCGGACTGCTGCCCGTCTCCCGGGTGTCCGAGGACGCCGCGCTCGGCGCGGTGGTACGGGCCGTCGAGGAGCCCGACGACGACGCGGGCCCCGTCGACCTGCGCGTGCTGCTCGCCCGGTACGCCACCGCGCGCGTGACCCTCTCCGAGCCGGGCGCCCCGGTGCCGTTGCCCGCGGTGGCCGCCCGGGAGCTGGCCGCAGCCGTCGGCGCCGCCCTGGACAATGTGCGCAGACACGTCGGGGAGAGCGCCCGTGCCTGGATCCTGGTCGAGGACGAGCCGGACGCGGTGATCGTGACCGTGCGCGACGACGGCCCGGGCATCCCCGAGGGGCGGCTCGCCCAGGCCGAGGGGGAGGGGCGGCTCGGCGTGGCCCTGTCGATCCGCGGGCGGCTGCGCGAGCTGGGCGGCGCGGCCGAACTGATCTCGGTCCCGGGCCAGGGCACGGAGGTCGAGCTGAAGGTACCGAAGGCCTGACGGCGAAAGCTGGACGGACGGGGCGGGCATGGCAGACACAGAGATGACGGACGTGACAGACGTGACAGACGTGGCGGACGTGGCGGATACGACGGAACAGGGGGAGCGGCGGACATGACGGAGGCGGAGCGGCAGGTGGGCGAGGACCCGATCAAGGTCATGGTGGTGGACGACCACCCCATGTGGCGCGACGCGGTGGCCCGCGATCTCGCCGCGGCCGGTTTCGCCGTGGTGGCCACGGCGGGCGACGGTGAGCAGGCCGTACGGCGGGCCAGGGCGGCCGGCCCGGACGTTCTCGTGCTGGACCTGAACCTGCCGGCCAAGCCCGGTGTCCAGGTCTGCAAGGAACTGGTCGGAGCCGACCCGGCGCTGCGCGTCCTCGTGCTGTCGGCCAGCGGGGAGCACGCGGACGTGCTGGAGGCGGTGAAGTCCGGGGCGACCGGCTATCTGCTGAAGTCGGCGTCCACGGAGGAGCTGACCGAGGCGGTGCGCCGGACGGCGGCCGGTGACCCGGTGTTCACCCCGGGCCTCGCGGGTCTGGTCCTCGGTGAGTACCGCAGGCTCGCCTCCGAGCCGGTGCCGGCCGCGGGCGCGGGCGAGCCCAAGGCCCCGCAGCTGACCGACCGGGAGACGGAGGTGCTGCGCCTGGTGGCGAAGGGCCTGAGCTACAAGCAGATCGCGGAGCGGCTGGTCATCTCCCACCGCACGGTCCAGAACCACGTGCAGAACACCCTGGGCAAGCTCCAGCTGCACAACCGGGTGGAGCTGGTCCGCTATGCCATAGAACGTGGTCTTGACGAGGCGTAAACCCGGTGTTGTCCACCATCGAGTGAATGACGAGTGATCAACACCCGCACATTTCAACGGAATTGCCCTTCCGCCCCATGACGAAGTGACCTGGATCACTATTAGCGTGAGTCCCCTCAGGCAATCGCGGCGAAGGGACTTTTCCATGCGGGTCGGAGTACTGACCGGAGGCGGCGACTGCCCCGGACTCAACGCCGTCATCCGGGGCATCGTCCGCAAGGGCGTGCAGGAGTACGGCTACGACTTCGTCGGCTTCCGGGACGGCTGGCGCGGACCTCTCGAGAACGACACCGTCCGGCTCGACATCCCCGCCGTCCGCGGCATCCTGCCCCGCGGCGGCACCATCCTCGGCTCCTCGCGGACGAACCCGCTCAAGCAGGAGAACGGCATCCGGCGCATCAAGGAGAACCTCGCCAAGCAGGAGGTCGAGGCGCTCGTCGCGATCGGCGGCGAGGACACCCTCGGGGTCGCCGCACGCCTGCACGACGAGTACGGCATCCATGTCATCGGTGTGCCGAAGACCATCGACAACGACCTGTCCGCCACCGACTACACCTTCGGCTTCGACACCGCGGTCGGCATCGCGACGGAGGCGATCGACCGCCTGCACACGACCGCCGAGTCGCACATGCGCGTCCTCGTCGTCGAGGTGATGGGCCGTCACGCGGGATGGATCGCCATCCACTCCGGGCTCGCGGGCGGCGCGAACGTCATCCTCATCCCCGAACAGCGCTTCGACGTCGACCAGGTCTGCGCCTGGGTCACGTCGCGGTTCAAGGCCTCGTACGCCCCGATCGTGGTCGTCGCCGAGGGTGCCATGCCCAAGGACGGCGACGCGGTCCTGAAGGACGGCTCGCTCGACTCCTTCGGGCACGTCCGGCTCTCCGGCGTCGGCGAGTGGCTGGCCAAGGAGATCGAGAGCCGGACCGGCAAGGAGGCCCGCACCACGGTCCTCGGCCACGTCCAGCGCGGCGGCACCCCCAGCGCCTTCGACCGCTGGCTCGCCACCCGTTTCGGCCTGCACGCCATCGAGGCGGTCCGGGACGGCGACTTCGGCAAGATGGTCGCCCTGCGCGGGACGGACATCGTGCGGGTCCCGATCGCGGAGGCCACGGCCAAGCTGAAGACGGTCGACCCGAAGCTGTACGAGGAGGTCGGCGTCTTCTTCGGCTGACCCGCCCGCCCGCCCGTCCACGCGCCGCCACGCCCACCCGTGGCGGCGCGTCCGGCGTCCGGCACGCTCAGCCCCTGCAGCGATCGCTCTCCGACAGGAGCCGTGCAGGGGATGAGCGGATGCCGGTGCGAGCAGCTCTCGTGACGAGCGGCCTCTTGCGTGAGCGGCTCCTGGGACGAGGGTCTCCGACGCGACGGTCCGCGACGTCCTCGACTACACCGCGGGCCGCCGTTCGGAGAACGTCCTGGTGCCGCGCAGCTGAACGATCAGCTCCCGTACGACGGCGGTCCCGTTCAGCGTCAGCACCGACTCCGGATGGAACTGGACGCCCGCGAACCCGGGCCCGCGCAGCGCGTGCACCTCCCCGGTGCCGCTCCGGGCGACCTCGACACCGTGCGCCGCCAGCTCCGCCGACGCCTCCTCGTCGCAGTGCGCCACGAAGCTGTTGTAGAAGCCGACGGTCTCCGGCCGCCCGAACAGGTCGACCGTGGCCTGCGCGCCCTGGTACGGGACCTCCTTGCGGACGATCTCCAGGCCCAGTTCCGCCGCGATCAGCTCGTGGCCCAGGCACACGCCGAGGACCCCGTGCCGGTGGTCCCGGATCACCTCGGACGCGAGGCCGCGCAGGAACCGCATCTTGGGGTCGTCCGTGTCGGAGGGGTCACCGGGGCCGGGACCGAGCACCACCGGACCCCCGTGGGCGCGGACCGACTCCCGCAGCCCGGGCTCGTCGTAGCGCCGCACGGTCACCTCCAGCCCCGACGACCGCAGCACATGCGCGAGTATCGCGGTGAAGGTGTCCTCCCCGTCCACCACGAGGGCATGACCCCGCAGCGCGTCGGTCCGCTCCTGCATCCGCAGCCAGAACGGCGCGAGCGAGGCCCGCCGGCCGTCGAGCGCGGCCCGCACCCGCGGATCGTCGGCCAGCCGGCCGCGCGCGCCCGGAGCGCGCGGGCTCCGCTCCACCACCCCGAGCGCCGCCAGCACCCCCGCCGCCTTCGCGTGCGTCTCGGCGACCTCGCCCGCCGGGTCCGAGCCCCGGACCAGGGTGGCGCCCACGGGGACCCGCAGCCGTCCGTCCGCGTCGATGTCGGCGGTCCGGATCAGGATGGGGGAGTCGAGGGTCTGCGCGCCGCCCGCGTCCCGCCCGAGCAGGGCCAGCGCCCCGGCGTAGTAGCCGCGTCCGGTGCCGTCCGGCCCGAGCGGCTCGTACCGCTCGATCACCCGGCAGGCGTTCTGCACCGGCGACCCCGTGACGGTCGCCGCGAACATGGTCTCCTTCAGGACCTCGCGCGCGTCGAGCGAGGAGCGGCCCCGCAACTCGTACTCGGTGTGCGCGAGATGGGCCATCTCCTTGAGGCGCGGCCCGATCACGACCCCGCCCATGTCACCGACCGTGCACATCATCTTGAGTTCCTCGTCCACGACCATGGAGAGCTCCTCGGTCTCCTTGGCGTCGGAGAGGAAGCCGAGCAGCCCCTCGGCGGAGGGTCCCCCGGCGGGATAGCGGTAGGTGCCGCTGATCGGGTTCATCACGACGGTCCCGCCGGACATCCGCACGTGCACCTCGGGGCTCGCCCCGACCAGCGTCCGCTCCCCGGTGTGCACGACGTACGTCCAGTACGCGCCCCGCTCGCCGACCAGCAGCCGCCGGAAGAGAGCCAGCGCGTCGGCCTTTCCGAACCCCGGGATCCGCCCCTCGTAGGTGCGCCTGATGACGAAGTTCGCCCCTTCGCCGCGCCCGATCTCGTCCCGCAGCACGCGGCCGACGATGCCGGCGTACTCCTCGTCACCGATGTCGAAGCCGCCGCCCTCGACGCGCACGTCGTGGGCCGGCAGCTGGGCCAGCGCCTGCTCCAGCGGCAGCTCGTGCCTCTCCTCGGGGCTCAGCGCCGCGAGCGGCGTGCCGTCGTCGCGCACGTCGAAGCCGCGTTCACGGATCTGGCGGAAGGGCACGAGCGCCAGGGACTCGTCGGGCAGATCGGCGAGCCGGCCGTACACGGCCACCGGCCCGCGCAGCACCTCCACCGTGCCGCCGTCCTCGGTGGCGCGGCCCGGGGTACGGCGGCACAGCAGGGCGAACGGGCGGGGATCGTCCAGCAGGTCGAGCAGATTCATCGGTCCTGTTCCTTCTCGCATCGGAGAGGAACGACCCCGGAGAACGCCGAAGGCCGCCCCTCGGGCGGCCTTCGCGAAGTCTTGCGTACGCGCAGTCAGTGGGCCGCCGGATGAGCGGTCCACCACCAGGTCTGGTGCGAGTGCGCGAACATGCGCCGCACCCTACCCGAAGCCGGGCGACGGGCGACAGCGCGACACGTCCGCGCGCCGCCCCCGGCTTCGGACGTCCGTTCGACGTCGACACGTCCGGGTCCCGCGCCGGTCCAGTGATCTCCCTAGACTGTGGACGGCGCGAGCGGGGCCGCACCGGCCGCGACGCGCCCGCCACGACCGACGACCCGCAGCTCACACCGGCTGCCGGACCGTCTCGCCAGGTGCGTGACACGTCTCAATCGCTGGGCACCGGGAGGGGACGCCGGGCGCGACCCCGTAGTGTTGTGCAGGTGACCGTGAACGCTAAGTCCAGCGCGAGCGCTGGCAACACCTGGCGAGACCTGCCCGCGGCGCAGCAGCCCGAGTACCCCGATGCCGAGGCTCTGCGCGATGTGATCGCGGACCTCGAGTCGTATCCGCCGCTCGTCTTCGCGGGCGAGTGCGACCAGCTGCGCGCCCGGATGGCATCCGTCGCCAAGGGAGAGGCGTTCCTCCTCCAGGGCGGCGACTGCGCCGAGGCCTTCGACGCGGTGTCGGCCGACCAGATCCGCAACAAGCTCAAGACCCTGCTCCAGATGGGCGCGGTCCTCACGTACGCCGCCTCGGTGCCGGTGGTGAAGGTCGGCCGGATCGCCGGCCAGTACTCCAAGCCGCGCTCCAAGAGCACCGAGACCCGGGACGGCGTGACCCTGCCGACGTACCGGGGAGACTCGGTCAACGGCTTCGACTTCAACGAGGAGGCCCGGGTCCCGGACCCCGAGCGGCTGAAGCGGATGTACAACGCGTCCGCCTCCACCCTCAACCTGGTGCGCGCCTTCGCCACCGGCGGTTACGCCGACCTGCGCCAGGTCCACGCCTGGAACCAGGACTTCGTGCGCTCGTCCCCCTCGGGCCAGCGGTACGAGCAGCTGGCGCGCGAGATCGACAACGCGATGAACTTCATGCGGGCCTGCGGCACCGACCCGGAGGAGTTCAAGACCGTCGAGTTCTACGCGTCCCACGAGGCGCTGCTCCTCGACTACGAGTCGGCGCTGACCCGCGTCGACTCGCGCACCGGCAAGCTGTACGACGTGTCGGGTCACATGGTGTGGATCGGTGAGCGCACCCGGCAGCTGGACGGCGCGCACATCGAGTTCGCCTCGAAGATCCGCAACCCGATCGGCATCAAGCTGGGTCCGACGACGACGGCCGAGGACGCGCTGCAGTACATCGACCGCCTGGACCCGGAGCGCGAGCCGGGCCGGCTCACCTTCATCGTGCGGATGGGCGCGGACAAGGTCCGCGACAAGCTGCCCGAGCTGGTGGAGAAGGTCAGCGCCTCCGGTGCCACCGTGGCCTGGGTGACCGACCCGATGCACGGCAACACCTTCGAGGCGGCCTCGGGCCACAAGACCCGCCGCTTCGACGACGTGCTCGACGAGGTCAAGGGCTTCTTCGAGGTCCACAAGGGTCTGGGCACGCACCCCGGCGGCATCCACGTCGAGCTCACCGGTGACGACGTCACCGAGTGCGTGGGCGGTGGTGACGAGATCTTCGTCGACGACCTGCACCAGCGCTACGAGACGGCGTGCGACCCGCGGCTGAACCGCAGCCAGTCCCTCGACCTGGCCTTCCTGGTCGCCGAGATGTACCGGGACCAGTAGCGGACCGGTGGCGGACCGAGGTCCGTCCCGCCCTCGTGGCGGAGTGCGGTGGGGCGCGGATCACATGCGATCCGCGCCCCTTCCCGCTTTTGCGGACTCCGGGCGCCGGGTAAGGTTAGGTTAGCCTCACCGTTCATCGGGAGGGCATGACCGTCGACCCCGTCCGGGAGGTGATCCGCGTGTACGTCTGCAGCTGCTTCGGTGTCACCGAGGCGCAGGTGAAGAAGCACGCGGAGGACGGCGCCTGCACCCCGCGCCAGATCGCGTCGGTGAGCAAGGCGGGCACGGACTGCGGGTCGTGCGTCCGTCAGATCCAGTCCCTGCTGGGCCGCGGCGCGTGTCCGCGCCGCGAACTCGCTGAGCAGGGCAGGCCGGCTCTCGCGGAGCTCTCCGGTCTCGCGGGACACCCGGTGTCCGCGGTGACGGCCGAGGCCGCCTAGTCTCCGTACCGGCTCCGCGCCGGGTCAGCTCTCCGGCTGCTCGATCAGCTGCGCGATGTAGAGCGCCTCACCGAGTTTCTCCACCAGCTCCAGCTGGGTGTCCAGATAGTCGATGTGGTGCTCCTCGTCCTCGAGGATCGACTCGAAGATGTTCGCGGAGGTGATGTCGCCCTTGCTGCGCATCACCTCGATCCCGCGCTTGAGGCGGTCGATCGCCTCGACCTCGACCTGCCGGTCGGCCTGGAACATCTCCGTGACGGTCTGGCCCACCCGGACGTGGAACAGCCGCTGGTAGTTGGGCAGGCCCTCCAGGAAGAGGATGCGGTCGGTGAGTACCTCCGCGTGCTTCATCTCGTCGAAGGACTCGTGCCGCGTGTACTTCGCGAGTTTCGTCCAGCCGAAGTTCTCCTGCATCTTCGCGTGCAGGAAGTACTGGTTGATCGCGGTCAGCTCGCCGGTGAGCTGCTCGTTGAGGAACTCGATGACCTCGGGGTCGCCCTGCATCGCAGAGGCTCCTTCCAAGCTGGGGAACTGGGCAGGTTGCGCCGCATCCTCGCACCGGCGCCCCGGGCCGTCCAGTAAGTGCATGCTTAGTAGGAGTTGCCCGAATAGGGGCTGTGCTGGTCATGGACACCGTCCCGGGTCTGTCAGGATGGAGTCATGGGTCAGCCGGTGGAGCGAGGAACGGGAGCGGCGGCACAGTCGGAGCTTCCGCCGGGACAGCGACTGCAGCGTGGCTGGCCCGTCACGCACTACGGTCCCGTACCCAAGTTCCGCCCCGAACGCTGGGAGTTCAGGGTCTTCGGCGCCACCGCCGACGGCGAGAAGCGCTGTTGGACCCACGAGGAGTTCACGGCCCTTCCGTACACCTCGGTCACGGGTGATCTGCACTGTGTCACGAAGTTCAGCATGCTCGGGGCCGAATGGGGCGGCATCCCCGCGCGCACCATCCTGGAGATCGCCCCGCCCTCGCCCGCCGTCACCCATGTGATGGTCTGGGCCGAGTACGGATTCAGCTCGAACCTGCGCCTCGACGACTTCGCCTCCGACCGTGCGATCTTCGCCACCCACAAGGACGGTGAACTGCTGACCGCCGAGCACGGGTTCCCGCTCCGTCTGGTCGTCCCGCACCTCTATGCCTGGAAGGGCCCCAAGTGGGTCCGCGGCGTCGAGTACATGACGGCGGACCGCCGGGGCTTCTGGGAGGAGCGCGGCTATCACAACATCGGCGACCCGTGGCGTGAGCAGCGCTATTCCTACCAGGAGGAGCCCGGGGACGGCCCCGAGCTCTGACCCGGACCGCGCCGCCGGGTGTCTCAGTGGTGGTAGCGGTGCACCACGGCGTGGCCCTTGCCGCGGCCGATCATCCACCGGTTGACCGGGGTGGTCGCCACGAAGGCGAGGGTCAGGGAGACGGCCAGCGCTCCCCAGAACAGCGTCTCGTCGAGATGCGCGTCCATCGCGTCCGGCCACAGCACGATCACGCCGTTGTCGATCAGTTCCATCACCGCGATGGACAGGGTGTCGGCGGCGAGCGCGACCCGGAGGGCGGTCCTGAGGTTCACGCCTGCGCCGAGCACTCCGCGCAGGGTGAGCGAGTAGCCGAGGGCGAAGGCGAGAGTGATCGCCAGGATCATCGTCGGCACATTGCCCCAGCCGAGCGCGGTGCCGGCCACCATGCCGAGCACCTCGCCGAGGGCGCAGCCGGTGAGGCAGTGCAGGGTGGCCCGGGCGGCCGTCGGCCAGGTGACCCCACCCGTGGCGTGGGTGTGGGGGTGGGTGTGCGCGGGTGCCGTGGAGCCGGTGTGGGTGTCGTCGTCGTGTCGCATGAGGAGCCCCCGAGGTGAGGTGACGGTTCCCGTACGAGCGGAACCGCCCTCCTCAACGACATACCCCCTAGGGGTATTCCTGACCGATGCGCGGCGCTTCCGGGGCGCGGACCCGCGGGCTCAGCCGTCGCGCAGCTTCTTCAGCCGCTCCACGTCGGCGGCGTGGCCCTCCTTGCCGCCGGGCGTCTCGATGATCAGCGGTACGCCCTCGGTGGCGGGGTGCGTCATCAGGGCGCGGAACGGGTCCTCGCCGATGTGACCGGAGCCGATGTTCTCGTGGCGGTCCTTGTGGGCGCCGACCACGTCCTTGGAGTCGTTGGCGTGGATCAGCCCGAGCCGGCCCTCGCCGACGGTGTCCACCAGCAGATCCAGGGTTCGGTGCATCCCGTCCGGGCCGGTCAGGTCGTGGCCGGCCGCGTAGATGTGGCACGTGTCCAGACAGACCCCCAGTTTCGGATGGGCGTCCAGTGCCTCGAAGTACGGCCCGAAGTCCCAGGTGCGGGAGCACAGGGAGGCACCCTGCCCCGCGGTCGACTCCAGCAGGAGACACGGGTCGTCGTCGTGGGTCAGCTCGTCCAGCAGCGGCAGCAGATGCCGGCGCACCTGCGCGAGGGCCACCGCACGGTCCCGTCCCCCGGTGGCGCTGCCCGTGTGCACCACCACGCCGAGCGCCCCGATCTCCCGGCCCCGGCGCAGCGAGTGCCGCAGCGACTCCACCGACCTCTCGGCCGTCGCCTCGGTGTGCGAGCCGAAGTTGATCAGGTACGGGGCGTGCACGTAGGCGGGGATCGAGCCGGCCGCGCAGGCCGCGCGGAACTCCTCGTCCTGCCGCGGGTTCCCGGCGGGCGTCGCCCAGCCGCGCGGGTTGGCGACGAAGACCTGGACGGCCTCCGCGCCCATCTCGCGCGCGTAGGCGAGACCGACGGAGTTGAGGCCGCCCGCCACGGGGACATGGCCGCCGACGGGGTTGCGGAGCTGCTTGCTGGTCACACCCTCCAGGGTGTCACGCACCCGGGACCGCACCGTCGGCGGACCTCGTGGTCCGGCGGGGCCCCGTGCCGCAGGGCCCCCGCCCCGTGGCATCCGGGGCCCGGCCCCGTGGCATCCGCCCCCGTCCCATGGCATCCGGCCCCGGTCCGCCGGCCGCGGCCGGGCTCAGCGGACCGCGGCCCGGCTCAGCGGATCTCGATGGTGATCGTCGACCCCTTGGGCGCCGTCTTCCCGCCGTCCACCGACTGGCTCTTGACCTGGTCACCGAAGAGCCCGAGCAGACCGCGGTCCTCGTCGACCTCGAACCCGGCGTCCTCCAGCGCCTTCTTCGCGTCGTCCACGCTGTCGCCGACCACGTCCGGGACCCGGACCATCTCGGGACCCTTGGACACCGTCAGCGTGACGGTGTCGCCCGTGGCCGCCTCGCCGCCGGCCTCCGGCGACTGCCGGGCGACCTGCCCCCGGTCGAACTCCGAGGTGACCCGCTGCGCGGCCGTCCTCACCTTGAGGCCCGCCTGTTCGAGCTCGGCCCTGGCGTCCTCGACGGACGTCCCCGTGACGTCCGGGATCTCCACCGGACTGCCCTTGCTGACCACGAGGGCGATGGCCGAACCGGCGTGCCGCGATGTGTCCGCGGGCGGGTCGGTACGGATCACCGAACCCTTGAGCACGTCGTCGCTGAACTCCCGGGTGATCATGCCCGCGGCGAGACCCTCGTCCTTCAGCGCGTCCCTCGCCTTGGACAGCGTGAAGCCGTTCAGGTCGGGCACCCGCACCGTCTTCGGCCCGTCGGAGACGGTCAGCGACACGGAGTCGTGGTCGCGGATGCGCGCGCCGGGCCGCGGATCACTGCTGATCACGGTGCCCCGCTGCACGGTGTCGCTGTACGCGTGCCGCACCGGCCCGACGTCTAGGCCCGCCGACTCGATCCGTGACCTGGCCTGCGCCTCCGTCTTCGCCAGCAGCAGCGGGACCTTGGTGAACTGGCCCGAGTTGATGTACCAGACGCCCGCGCCGACACCGAGCGCCAGCAGGATCGCGGTGACGATCACGATCGTCCCGCGCCGGGAGCGCGAGCCGCGCCGCCGCGCCGGGACGGGCGGTTCCGAGGCGAACACACCGGTCTGCTCGAACCTGCTGGTCCGGTTGAGTTCGTCGGCGCCGCCCGCCCCGGCCCCCTCGTCGTCGTTCACCGGCAGCAGGCGCGGCACGGACAGGGACCGCGGGATCACGCTCGTACGGTCCTCCGCGTTGTCGTGGCCCGCGGTGACGGCCTGCGGCGGTACGGCGTCGAGCTGCTCGGCGCTGAGTCCGGCCCGGGCCTCCAGCACCTGGCCGAGCAGCGCCACCGCGTCGTGCGGACGCAGACCGGGATCGCGGGCGGTGGCGGCGGCGACCAGCCGGTCGAGCGCGAAGGGCATGCCCGGCACGGCGGCGGACGGCGGCGGCACGTCCGCGTGCAGATGCTGGTAGAGCACCTGGGCGGGGGAGTCGCCGGAGTGCGGCTTGCCGCCGGTGAGCATCTCGTAGAGGACGACCCCGCAGGCGTACACGTCGACGCGGGTGTCGGCGGTGCCGTGCTCGATCTGCTCGGGTGCGAGATACGACACCGTGCCGAGGACGGACCCCGTCGTCTGCGTGACGGTGTCCACCGCCCGGACGAGGCCGAAATCCGCCACCTTGACCCGGCCGTCGTCCCCTATGAGGACGTTCTCCGGCTTCATGTCCCGGTGCACGAACCCGGCGCGGTGCGCGGCGCCGAGCGCGGCGAGGACCGGCTCCAGGACGTCCAGCGCGGCCCGCGGCTGGAGCGCCCCGCGCTCCCGCAGCACGTCGCGCAGGGTGCACCCCGCGACGTACTCCATGGCCAGATAGACGTACGACTCGTCCGTCCCCTGGTCGAAGACCTGCACCACGTTGGGGTGGGCGAGCCGGGCCACCGACTTGGCCTCGCGTATGAACCGTTCGACGAAGGAGACGTCGGCGGCCAGCGCAGGGTGCATCACCTTGAGCGCGAGCACGCGGTCCAGACGCGTGTCCAGGGCCCTGTAGACCGTGGCCATCCCGCCGACCGCGATCCGGGCGTCGACGCGATAGCGGCCGTCGAGCATCTGCCCGACAAGCGGGTCCTGAAGGGTCGTATCCACGCAGGCGAGTCTACGAGCCGTCGCCGCCGGCCCTCCTGTCGTGGCCCGTACCGGGGCGGGACTGCAGCCGACCTGTGACGCATGTCGCGCCGAAGGAGTGACGGCGGATCGCCCCGGCCTGCGACCGGCGCCCGCGCCCCGCCCCGTACACCGCGGCGGCCGGAAACGGCTGTCACGGGCCACGACGGGGCGGCACCCGTGAGGAGCGGATCCACGACCTAGAAGGCGGGCCGTTCGGGATCGAGCCGCGCCAGGCCCTCCGTGGGCGAGGACGCCGTGGCGAAGTACCGCCTGGGGATCCGCCCCGCGCGCCGCGCGAGACGGCCCGCCTCCACGGCGTGCCGCATGCCCTCGGCCATCAGCACCGGCTCCTGCGCCCGGGTCACCGCCGAGGCGAGCATCACCCCGGCACACCCCAGCTCCATCGCCAGCGCCGCGTCCGAGGCCGTGCCCGCCCCCGCGTCCAGGATCACCGGCACGCGCGCGTGCTCCACGATGAGCTCGAAGTTGTGCGGGTTGCGGATGCCCAGGCCGGATCCGATCGGCGAGCCCAGCGGCATGACCGCCGCGCACCCGACGTCCTCCAGCTTGCGCGCGAGCACGGGGTCGTCGTTCGTGTACGGCAGCACCGTGAACCCGTCGTCCACCAGCGTCTCCGCGGCGTCGAGCAGCTCGACGGGGTCGGGCAGCAGGGTGCGCTCGTCGGCGATGACCTCCAGTTTCACCAGGTCGGTGCCGAGCGCCTCGCGGGCGAGCCGCGCGGTCAGCACGGCCTCGCCCGCGGTGAAGCACCCCGCCGTGTTCGGCAGCACCCGGATGCCGAGCCGGTCGAGGACGGACAGGACGGAGCCGTGCGACGCGGTGTCCACCCGGCGCATCGCGACCGTCGTGAGTTCCGTGCCGGACGCCACGAGCGACCGTTCCAGCACGTCGAGGCTGGGCGCACCCCCCGTCCCCATGATCAGCCGGGACGAGAAGGACGTACCCCCTAGGACGAACGGGTCGTCGGCCATGACTCAGCCTCCTTGGACGGCGGTGAGGACTTCGACACGGTCGCCCTCGGAGAGGGACGTGGACGACCACTGGGTGCGCGGGACGACGGTCTCGTTCAGCGCGGCGGCGACGCCGGAGGGCGCCGCGGTGAGGGTGGTGACGAGCACGTCGAGGGCGGTGCCCGCGGCGACGAGCCGGGGCTCGCCGTTGACGAGGATGTTCATACGGGCTGCTCCGTGCGGGTGAGGCTGAACCGGTGAGGGGTGAAGGGGCGCGCTTCCTCGGGAAGCTCGCCCGAGGCGAGGACGTGCGCCATGACGTCCCCGGTGACCGGGGTGAGCAGGACGCCGTTGCGGTGGTGGCCGGTGGCCAGCAGCAGTCCGTCCAGCCCGGTCGGGCCGAGCATCGGGGCGTTGTCCGGGGAGCCGGGGCGCAGTCCCGCCCGGGTCTCGGTGAGCGGCAGTTCGGTGATCCCGGGAACCAGCTCGTGGGCGTCGCGCAGCAGCTCGTACACGCCGCCCGCGGTCACCGTGGTGTCCCAGCCCAGCTCCTCGCTGGTCGCGCCGACGACGAGCTCGCCGCTCTCGCGCGGCACCAGATAGACCTGGCTGCCGCGGACCACGGCGCGGACGGTGCGGCTCAGGAACGGTGCGTACCGCTTCGGCACGGTCAGCCGCAGCACCTGCCCCTTCACCGGCCGCACGGGCGGCCGCACCTCGTCGGGCAGGCCCTCAAGGCGTCCGCTCAGGCTACCGGCGGCCAGCACCACCCGTGCCGCCGACTGCTGCTCGCCGGCCGAGGTGACGACCCCGGTGGCCCGCTCCCGGACCACCGTCAGCCGCTCCGCCCAGGTCCGGTGGAACACCACTCCGGCCCGCTCGCAGGCCATGACCAGGGCCTTCGCCAGACGGCGCGGGTCGATCTGGTGGTCGCCGTCTACCCGCAGGCCACCCCGGACACCGGGCGCGAGCATCGGCTCCAGCCGACGGCACTCGCGGCCGCTGAGCCACTCCGAGTCGAGCCCCGAACGGTTCTGCAGGGCGTGCAGTTCACGCAGGTGGGCGCGGTCGTCGGAGTCCAGCGCGACGGCCAGCGTGCCGCACCTGCGGTAACCGAGATCCTGGCCCGTCGCCTCGGTGAGCTCGGCGACGAAGTCCGGATAGCGGCGGGCGGAGGCGAGGTTCAGGCCCAGCAGGGTCTGCTCGCCGTGGTGCAGCTCGGTGACGGCCGCCAGCATCCCGGCGGCGACCTGCGCGGCCCCGCCGCCCGGCTCCGGGTCCACGACCGCCGTACTGAAGCCGCGCTGCGCGGCCCGCCACGCGGTGACCAGGCCGATGACGCCGCCCCCCACCACCAGGACGTCGGACGTGACGGATCGCTCCGCCGGTGTACGCGACATGGGCGTCCAGCCCCTCCCTTCGCCGGCATGACCCGGATCAGGTTCGTACGGTCGGAGGCCGCCAGCCTCCCTCTCAGCCCGGTGCGTCCGGGCTCCCGCGAGTGCTCTACGGTGACCACCCTAGCTCTCCGCCATATGTCTCAGTAAGGGAGCCTCCGTCCATGGCCCGCTCGCTCGACGGCCTCGTCCTCGCCCCGGTCGCCGACCAGGCGCCGGGCCAGGTGGGGACCGGCACCCGGTTCACGTACCACGAGGAGGACGGCGTGATCTGGGCCGAGTACGCGGGCGGGGACATCGTCCACGGCCGTCTGGTGGGCACCCGGGAGGGCGACCGTCTCGACTTCCGGTACGTACAGCTGGGGCAGGACGGGACCACGTCCGGGGGCCACTGCGTGTCCCTCGTGGTGGAGCTCCCGGACGGCCGGCTGCGGCTGGAGGAGACCTGGGAATGGGAGTCCCGGACCGGCAGCGGGACGAGCGTGGTGGAACAGGCCGGACCCCCGGCGCGGGACCCGGACACCGGCCGGACCGGCTGAACCCGACCCGTTCCGTGGAACAGCTCACCGAGCACGTCCGCTGACTGACGGATTGTCAGTTGTCTATGGTGATCAGGTGAACGAGCAGACGCAGGGGCAGACGCAGGGGGCCGTGGAACGCCGGGTCGTCATCGCGGGCGCGGGCATGGCCGGCGTGCAGACCGCGGTCGCCCTGCGCGAACAGGGCTTCACCGGCGCCGTGACACTGATCGGCGCCGAACCGCACCAGCCGTACGACCGGCCGCCGTTGTCCAAGGCGGTGCTGCTCGGCAAGGCCGAGCACTCCGCCTTCGACATCGACTTCGAGGCGCTGGGCATCGAACTCAGGCTTGGCTGCGAGGCCCTGGGCCTGCGCCCCGACGACCACGAACTGGACACCGCCGCGGGCCCGGTGCGCTACGACCTCCTGGTCCTGGCGACCGGCGCGGAACCGATCCAGCTCCCCGGCGCCGAGGACATGCCCGGGGTCCATCTCCTGCGCACCCTGGACGACGCCGAACGGCTCCGTCCCGTGCTCGCCCGGCAGCACGACATCGTGGTGGTCGGGGCGGGCTGGATCGGCGCGGAGTTCGCCACGGCGGCGCGTGAGGCCGGCTGCGCGGTGACGGTCGTCGAGGCCGCCGACCGGCCGCTGGCGGGGGCGCTGCCCGCCGAAGTGGCCGCGCCGATGGCGGCCTGGTACGCGGACAGCGGGGCCTCGCTGCGCACCCACGCGCGCGTGGAGCGCGTCGAGCACGGCGCCGTGGTGCTCGACGACGGGTCCCGGGTGCCCGCGGGAGCCGTGGTCGTCGGCATCGGCGCCCGGCCGGCCACCGCCTGGCTGGCGGGCTCGGGCATCGAGCTCGGGGCCCACCGCGAGGTCGTGGCCGACAGCCACCTGCGCACCTCCCTGCCGGACGTCTACGCGGTCGGCGACTGCGCGTCCTTCCCGTCGGGCCGGTACGAGGAGCGCCTCCTCGTCCACCACTGGGACAACGCGCTGCAGGGGCCGCGCACGGTGGCCGCCAACATCATCGGCGAGTCCCCGGTGGCCTACGACCCGGTCCCGTACTTCTGGTCCGAGCAGTTCGGCCGTTTCGTCCAGTACGTGGGCCACCACGTACCCGCCGACACGACCGTCTGGCGAGGCGATTCCTCGGGCGCCGCCTGGACGGTCTGCTGGCTGCGCGACTCCCGCCTCGTCGCCCTCCTGGCGGTGGGCCGCCCCCGCGACCTGGCCCAGGGCCGCCGGCTGATCGAGGCGGGCGTGACACTGGACCCGGAGATCCTCTCCGACCCGTCCCGCCCCCTGAAGGAGGCCTTGGCCTAGGTCGTGTCCGGGCCGGGCCCCCCGGATCCCTTCGGGCCGGCGTCGGGCGGGCGGGCATGGGCGGACGGGCCTACGGGCGGAAGCGCGGGCGGGAGGTGCCCCGGCCGTCCGTTCCCCGGATGCCCGGGACGCCCCGGATGACCTGGATGCCCCGGATGGCCGAGTGGTGGAACCGGGCGGGGCGCTCGCCGTGCGGAGTCCCGTCGAGCCGCCCGGCAGGTGGCCCGCGGGCGTTCCGGCGTGCCCGGACCGGGAGGAAATCCGCGGGATTCACGCGCTTCTGACGCGGGACGGGGGGCGCTCGGGTACCGAGTGTCAGTCCGGGATGGCAGGCTTGTCCCGTGACCGAGATTGACGCAAAGATCGATGCTCTCGTCCCCGCCTGGCTCACCCTCCCCGACATCGCCGAACAGTTCGGCGTCGAGGTGACGCGCGTCCGGCAGCTGGTCAAGGAAGGCCAGCTGATCGCCGTACGCCGTGGTGAGAACCGCGCGCTGCACGTCCCCGCCGCTTTCATCGACGAGGACAAGGTCGTCAAGGGCCTCACCGGCACCCTGACGCTCCTGCGGGACGACGGCTTCACCGACGAAGAGATGCTCGAGTGGCTCTTCACCCCCGACCCGACCCTGCCCGGCACCCCCGCGCAGGCGCTGAGCGAGAATCGCGGCACGGAGGTGAAGCGCCGCGCCCAGGCGCTCGCCGTCTGATCCGACACCACGTCCGGCGTACGGACCACGGCCGGCCGGGGCCACGCCCGCGGCCGCCCTGGTCCGTACGCGCCGCAGCGCCACGGGGGACCCACGCATGCCCGAGAACACCGCCCGCCTCGCCGACGCCCGTGTCTACCTCTGCACGGACGCGCGCACGCGCCAGGGGGACCTCCCCGAGTTCCTCGACGCCGTCCTGGCGAACGGCGTCGACATCGTGCAGCTGCGCGACAAGGGCATGGAGGCGGCCGAGGAGCTGGAGCACCTCCAGGTCTTCGCGGACGCCTGCGCCCGCCACGGCAAGCTGCTCGCGGTCAACGACCGGGCGGACGTCGCCCACGCGGCCCGCGCCGACGTGCTCCACCTGGGCCAGGGCGACCTTCCCGTCCCCGCGGCCCGCGCCCTCCTCGGCGACGAGGTCCTGATCGGCCGTTCCACCCACGCGGCGCGGGAGGCCTCGGCCGCCGCCGTCCAGGAGGGCGTGGACTACTTCTGCACCGGCCCCTGCTGGCCCACCCCCACCAAGCCCGGCCGGCACGCACCGGGTCTCGACCTGGTCCGGCACACCGCCGCGCTGGGCACCGGCCGGCCCTGGTTCGCCATCGGCGGCGTCGACCTGGGCAACCTCGACGAGGTGCTGGAGGCGGGCGCCCGCCGCGTCGTCGTCGTCCGCGCGATCACCGAGGCGGACGACCCCGGGGCGGCGGCGTCGGAGTTCGCGAAGCGGCTGCGGCACGCCTGACCGCCCTTCTGTCCGAGGGGTGGACAAGAAGTCGACGATTCGGACAATTCTTCGTGGTTCGGTTGGGGGACCGCCGCCCCCTGGCTAACCTGCGGGTATGGCCCTCGGATCTGCCTCCACCAGGACTGACCGCGCACGCATCGTGAGCGACATGCTCGCCTCCGGCAAGAAGACGTACTCGTTCGAGTTCTCCGCGCCGAAGACCCCCAAGGGCGAGCGGAACCTGTGGAACGCGCTGCGCAGGGTCGAGGCCGTGGCCCCCGACTTCGTCTCCGTGACCTACGGCGCGGGCGGTTCCACCCGGGCCGGCACGGTCAGGGAGACCGAGCAGATCGTCGCCGACACCACGCTCACGCCGGTGGCCCACCTCACCGCCGTGAACCACTCCGTGGCCGAGCTGCGCAACATCATCGGCCAGTACGCGGACGCGGGTATCCGGAACATGCTCGCGGTCCGCGGCGACCCGCCCGGAGACCCCATGGGCGAGTGGGTGGCGCACCCCCGGGGCCTGACCTACGCGGCCGAACTCGTCCGGCTCATCAAGGAGTCCGGGGACTTCTGCGTGGGCGTCGCCGCCTTCCCCGAGATGCACCCTCGCTCCGCCGACTGGGACTCGGACGTCACGCACTTCGTCGACAAGTGCCGGGCAGGCGCGGACTACGCGATCACGCAGATGTTCTTCCAGCCCGAGTCGTACCTGCGCCTGCGCGACCGGGTCGCGGCGGCCGGCTGCGGGACACCGGTCATCCCGGAGGTCATGCCGGTGACAAGTGTGAAGATGCTGGAACGGCTTCCCCAGCTCAGTAACGCTTCGTTCCCGGACGTCCTGAAAGAGCGGATCCTCACAGCCAAAGACGATCCGGCGGCTGTACGCTCCATTGGCATCGAGTTCGCGACGGAGTTCTGCGCGAAGCTGCTGGACGAGGGCGTCCCCGGACTGCACTTCATTACGCTGAACAACTCCACGGCGACGCTGGAAATCTACGAGAATCTGGGCCTGCACCACCCACAGCAGGCCTAGACCGGTCGCACCCACGTACGACACACTGCGTAGCGGCCACTGGGAGAGGGGCGTACATGGGCTTGACGGTCCTCTATATCGCTTTCGGCATCGTCGCACTGTGGCTCCTCGGTGAGGTCCTGCTGCAGTACAAGGCGCGGCTGCGCTACCGGCTGCTCGCCTTCGTCGGCTTCGCCGGTGTGGTCCTCGGTGTGCTGATCCCGTCGGTGATCGTCGTCGGGCTGGGCGCGGCCGCCTTCGCGGTCGGCCAGACGTACGTCACGCTGTCGTTCCGTCGCGGCTTCGCGGCCGGCTGGGCGGTGGGCAACCGCCAGGCGGCCGACAGGGACCCGGACCAGGAACCGGCCAAGGGCTCGGGCCGGAGCAAGCGCCGCAGGGGCGAGCCGGACCGCGTGGACCCGGCCCTGGAGGGCTCGGACCCGGAGGCGGAGCAGGAGGCCACCGAGGGCGCGCGGTATCCGCAGGGCGAGGACGACTTCACCCGCGACGACGACGTCTTCACGCCCGCGCACTCCGACCGGTTCATGCCGACCGGCTCCGGCGACCTCACGGCGACCGGCAGCACCGCCGTGTACGAGCCGCAGCCCCTCCCGGACGACACCGGCTCGTACGGCGTCTACAGCGACGCGGCCTACGCGGCCGCCGCCGGGCAGCCCGACCAGGCCTACGCCGCCGCGCCCTCCCAGGACCAGCAGGCGTACGCGTACGACGGCTACTCCGGCTACGACCAGCAGCAGTACGGCTACGACAACGGCCAGCAGCAGTACCCGGCCTACTCCGACCCGTACATCGGCACGCAGACGTACAGCGGCGCCGCGTACGACATGACGTACGGCGGCGGTGACCAGCAGTACACGCAGCAGGGCTACGGCCAGGACCAGTACGGCACCGGCGGCTACGGTGCCGAGACCCCGGCGGGCGGCGTCTGGGTCCCCCAGCAGCGCGGCACGGAAGGCCAGTACGGCGGCGAGCTCCCGCCCGAGCAGCAGTATCCGTACCAGGACAACGGCCAGGGCAACGGGAACGCCAACGGGAACGGCGCCGGGTTCGACGAGCAGTACCGGTACTGACCCGGCCCTCCTCAGTGGCGGGAGCGCTCCGGAAGCGTGAAGGGGCCGTCCTGGACGGCCCCGGGGGACGAGATCAGCGGGGCCCGCGCGGTCACTGCGAGCCCCGGAACTCCGGCCCCTCCACGATCAGCCCGGCGACCAGCGCGCCCGACATCCCCGCGTGCGGAAGGCCGCCGCCGGGATGCGTCCAGCCCCCGACCGAGAAGAGCCCCGGCACACGGGTGCCGTTCGACGGGTGCAGCAGCCGGCCGGACGCCGCCGCGAGCGCCGGTGCGGGCACCGCGCCCCCCTCGGCGCCCGTCGCCTCCGCGATGTCGGCCGGGGTGCGGACCTCGTGCCAGAGCAGGCGTTCGCGTACGTCCGGCACAGCACGGCGGGTGGCGTCGAGCACCCGCTCCACGTCCGTCCCCGACACCCGCAGACCCGCGGGCACCGTGACCGTCACGGTGACCGCCTCGTGCTCCGGGCCGGGCACGGAACCCGGGTCGTCCGGACGCGTGACCGTCACCGTGGGCGCGGCGGGGAGTCCGGACCGGCCGCCGAAGAGCCGCTCCAGCTCCTCCGCGCGGTCGGCCGTGTGCACCACCGTCCGGTGCGCCACCCCCGCCGGGCGCCCGCCGCGCAGCGCCAGCAGCAGGGTCAGCCGGCTCGCCGCGCCCCGCTGCGGAGCGGGCTCGTCGCCGCCGTGCGGCGGCGTCCCGGCGAGGAGGCGCTCCAGCATCCCGGGCGCGACACCGGCGACCACGAAGTCCGCGTCCTCGACCGCGGTCGTCGCCGCGCCGGACGCCGGCGAGGGGTCCTCGCCGAGCTCGACGCCCACCGCCCGCCCGTCCTTCTCCACGATCCGCCGGACCGCCGTCCCGAAGCGGAACTCCACCTTGCGGGCCAGGCACCGTTCGTACATCGCGCGTGCCAGCTCCCGCATTCCTCCGCGCACGTACCAGGTGCCGAAGGCGTGCTCCATGTACGGAAGCACCGCCGCGCTCGCCGGCGCGACGCGCGGGTCGAGCCCGTACGCGAGGGCGTGGCTCTCCAGGAGGGCGGCGAGGCGCGGGTCGCGCAGCTCCCACGCGCCGACCTCGGCGAGGGTGCCGGCCCTGCGGGTGCCCAGCAGTCTTCGCCGCGGCACGGCGGGATAGGGCTCACGGTCGGCCAGCACCCGCCAGTTCGGCCACAACGGCTCCTCCAGGAGGGGGCGCCGCGTCCGGTCCCAGGCCTCCCGGGCCCGCACCAGGAAGTCGCCCCAGCGCTCGCCCGCGTCCGCCCCGAGCGCGTGGTCGAGGGCGGCGACGACACCCGCGCGGGAGGCGTTGGGCAGCGAGACCTCGGTGCCGTCCGCGAAGACGTGGTGCGCGGACGGGTCGACCTGGACCAGGTCGACACACGCCTCCAGCGGCTCCCTGCCGGTCTTGACGAACAGATCGCGCAGGACGGCGGGCACCCGCAGCAGACCGGGGCCCGTGTCGAAGGCGAAACCGTCGCGCTCGAAGCGGCCCAGCGCTCCGCCGTACGTCGACGCGCGCTCGTACACCACCACCCGGTGACCCGCGACGGCCAGCCGGGCGGCGGCCGCCATCGCGCCCGTCCCGGCGCCGATCACCGCGATCCGTCCCATGCCGCGACTTTATCGGCCACCACCGACAGGCCCGGCCGGGGGCCTCTCGTGAGGTCAGCCGGGTGGCGGGCCGACGTGTGCGGCGAGCCGTCGCTCCTCCCGGCGCTGGGCCCTGCGGCGCAGGAACCGCCGGATCCGGGATACCAGGAAGACGAGGGTCAGCAGCCCCGCGAGCAGGAGTACGGCGGCGACGACCGCCGCGGCCACGGGGTGGAACATCGCGAACGTCAGGATCCCGGCGACCCCGAGGTCCTCCGCGAGACTCATCCCGACGTTGGTGAACGGCTCGGGGGAGGTGTTGATCGCCATCCGGGTCCCGGCCTTGACCGCGTGGCTGGCCAGCGCGGTGGACCCGCCGATCGCGCCCGCCGCCAGATCGGGGAGCGACCCGCTGTGCCCCGCGAGCAGCGCACCGACCACGGCCCCCGCCACCGGCCGGATCACGGTGTGCACCGAGTCCCACACGGTGTCCACGTAGGGGATCTTGTCGGCGACCGCCTCGCACAGGAAGAGGACGCCCGCCGCGATGAGGACGTCGGGGCGCTGCAGGGCGGCGGGGACGTCGTCGCTCAGGCCGGTCGCGCCGAAGACGCCGAGCAGCAGCACCACCGCGTACGCGTTGATGCCGCTGGCCCAGCCGCTGGTGAAGACCAGGGGGAGTACGGACACGGCAGCGATCGTAACCAGTCGACGGCAGTCCGTCCTGGGCATGAGCGCCCACGGGTAGGTATCCGTACCCGGTGACGGGGATGAGTACCCGCGCGGATGGGGCCCGGCCCCCGGGAACGGGAGAGTGGGGGCACGGAAGGGGGCGCGGCTCCGGTACCGCCGGCACGGGGCGGCGGAACGGTTCCCGCGCCCTTGGCCGCTCCTTCCGCCGGCCCGGTCGGCGGAAGTGAGGCACGGGGGACCCGGGGGACGACCGGACGGGCCCCGACGGGGAACACGGGGGAGTACGGCGAGTGCGCCGGTCCGAAGGGTCCGCGGGGGACGTGGCCGCCTCGGACCGGCGCTCTCGCGCGGATCCGTCCGCGACGGCCCGCGACCCCCGCGCGCAGGACGTCCTAGCTGCCGCTCACCCGTCCCTGGAGCAGCCGTGAGAGGGCCGCGTGGACGTCGTCCAGGGACCGTTCGGGCTGGAAGGCCTGCCAGTCCAGGGCGGCCACCAGGACCATGCCGACCAGAGCGGCCGCGGTCAGCGGGATGTCGATCTCGTCGCTGAGCTCACCGCCCGCGACCCCCGCGCGCAGCACGTCCTCGACGACCGCGACGGCCTCCCGCCGGACCACCATGAGCGTGGACTGCCAGGCCCGGTTGGTGCGCCAGACCTCGGCCACGTACAGCTGGGTGAAGGCCGGATAGCGGTCCATGAAGACGAGCCCGGCCCGGATCATCGCGTCCAGGGCGTCGACCCTCGTGCCGCCCTCGCGGCCGGTCCGTTCCGCGGCCTCGCGCAGGGAGGCGGTGAGGAGTCCCACGCCGTGCCGCAGCAGTTCCTCGAAGAGGACGGCCTTGCTGGCGAAGTTGTAGTAGACGGTGCCCTTGGCGACCCCGGCGCGTTCTGCGATCTCGTCCACGGTGGTGGCGGAGAAGCCCTGTTCCGCGATGAGGGTGACGGCCGCTTCGTAGAGCTTCTGCCGGGTGACCTCGCGGCGGCCGCCGCCTGCCGTGGTGCTGCTGCTTTCCATGGTCCTGATTGTCACAGGCTCAGCTCCGGGTGAAGACGGTCCAGGGTCCACACCTGCCTGCCGCGCGCCGACAGGGCGGTGAGCGCGAGGGCGCCCGCGGTGAACGCCGCGAGGACGGCGCACGCCTGCCAGACGGGTCCCAGGCCGCCCCCGGTGATCAGTCTGCGCAGGGCCTCGACCACGTAGCTCATCGGCAGGAAGGGGTGGATCGCGTTGAAGAAACGCGGACTCGTCTGGACGGGGTAGGTGCCGCCGGCCGACGTCAGCTGGAGCATCAGCAGGGCGAGCACCAGGATCCGCCCGGCCGCTCCGAAGCGGGCGTTCAGCCACTGGACGACGGCCGCGAAGCACGCCGTCACCAGACACAGGAAGCCGACCGTCCCGGCCGCGCGCGCCATCTCCAGGCCGATCGCCCAGTGCAGCACGGACATCAGGGCCACCGTCTGCAGCACTCCGAGGACGGCCACCGGCAGCCAGCCCGCCAGGGCGATGCGCCAGGCGGAGGCGCCGACGGCCAGGGCGCGCCGGTTGAGCGGCGGGATCAGCATGTAGGCGACCATCGCGCCCACCCACAGCGACAGCGGGATGAAGTACGGGGCGAAACCGGTGCCGTAGTTGGGTGCCTTGTGCAGGTCCTCGGAGGCGAGCCGGACCGGGTCGGCCATGACGTGGGTGCGCCGGTCGCGGTCCTGCCGGTCGTAGTCGGGGATCCGGCCGGCGCCGTCGTGCAGCCCGCCCGCCAGTTTCCCGGAGCCGCCGACGAGCCGGTGGATCCCTCCGTCGAGGTCGCTCGCGCCCGTCGCCAGCCGGCCGACGCCCGTGTCGAGGTCCGCCGCTCCGGTCCTGGCCGTGCCGAGTCCGGTGTGCAGCTTCGCGGCACCCGCGGCGACCTTCGCGGCTCCGGAGTCCAGCTCGTTGATCTTGGAGACGGCGTCGTCGAGGTCCTCGGAGAGGTGCGGTGAGCGCTTCGCGAGCGCGCGGGCCTGCTTCTCCAGCGTTCCCAGGTTCCGGTCGAGGGTGTCGAGGTCACCGCCCTGGTCGTCGACGAGCGTGTCGAGGTCGCCGGCGACCGAGGCCACGTCCGCGGCGGCCTGCCGTGCCTTCTTGAGGTCGGGGCAGGCGGGGTCGGGGACCGGGAGGGTCTCGCACCGTGCCCGGTAGACACCGTTCAGCACGGTGGAGGCGGTACGGGCGCCCTTGGCGGCGGCCGGAGCCGCCTCCACCAGGCCCGCGAGGTTGTGGCGGACCGCCGAGGCCGAGTCGGCGACGAGACGGGCCGTGTCGCCGATCGACTTCTCGTTGGCCTTCAGGAAGGGGCCCGCCTCGTCCGCGGCGCCGTTGACCCTGGTGGCCAGTTTCCGGGTGCCGTCCGCGACCTGCCGGGAACCGTCCTCCAGGTCGCCCGCTCCCTTGTCGAGCCGCTTCAGGCCCGCGGAGAGCTTCCCGCTGCCCTTCCCGGCTTCCTCCAGGCCGTCCGCGAGGTCCTTGGAGCCCGTCTTGGCCTTGCCGATACCGCCCTTGAGCCGGTCGGCCCCCTCGGCGGCCTTCTCGGTCTCCCCGTGGATGTCGGAGAACGAGATGAAGATCTTGTCGAGGAACGATCTCGACGCCTTCGTGGAGGCCGCGGTGCGCACCTCGCTGAAGACGGTGCGCGAGATCTGTCCGACGATGTAGTTGTTCGCGTCGTTGGTCCGCACCTGGAGCGCGCCGGTCTCCGGCGTGTCCCCCGAGCTGGAGGCGATCCTGCGGCTGAAGTCGGACGGCATGGTCAGCGACAGGTAGTACGTGCCGTTCTCGACGCCCTTACGGGCCTCGGCGGCGCTCACCTCGTGCCACTCGAAGGTGTCGCTGTCGCGCAGCCCCTCGGTGATGTCGTCGCCCGCCCGGATCCTGGCGCCCCCGGCCGTCGCTCCCCGGTCGTCGTTGACGAGCGCCACGGGGATGCGGTCGAGACGGCCGTACGGGTCCCAGAAGGACCACAGGTAGAGGGCGCCGTAGAGCAGGGGCAGCAGAAGCAGCGCCGCGAGCGCGGCGCGCGGGAGCCGCCCGCGGCCGAACCGCCTGAGCTCAAGGACGGCCAGTCTCGGCGAGCGCATCGGCCGCCTCCTTCTCGTCGGTCGCGTGGGGTTCGTCGGTCGCGTCGGTCTTGCCGATCTCGTCGGTCTGGTCGGGTTCGTCGGTCGCGTCGGGTTCGTCGGTCCGGTGGGAGACATCGGCCCGGCCGGGACCGGCGTCCGTTCCGGTGGGCGTCCCGGCCGGGCCCGTGGACACGGTGACGGCCCCCTCGGGGGCTTCGCTGCACACCGCGAGGACGGTGGTGCCGGATGCGGCGATCGACGCCAACAGGGCCCACACCTCGGCCCGTTCCGCGTCCGACAGCTTGAGGTCGGTGTCGTCGACGCCGAGCACCCCGGGCCGGCCGACCAGGGCCAGGGCGACGGACAGCCGCAGGCGCTCCAGGCGCTCCAGGTCACGTACGGCGGTGCGGGCTCCCTTGGGCAGGGCTTCCCGGTCCAGCCCGGCGGCGGTCAGCGCGTCGTCGATCCGCCGTTCCGCCGCGGCGGCCCGCTCGGCCCCCGGACGCCACAGCCCCCGCAGCGGACCCCCGAACCGCCTTTGCAGCAGCGCCCGTTCGAGCAGGTGCTCGCCGACGGTCAGGGCCGGATCCAGGTCGGTGACGCCGGGGACGTGGGCGAGGGCGCTCACCCGCCGCACCGCCGCCATCTGCTTCGGCAGGGCCGAGCCGCCGACGACGGCGCTCCCCTCGGTGGGCCGCATCCGGCCCGTGAGGGTGAGCAGCAGGCACGTCCGGCCGGAGCCGGACGGACCCTCCACCGCGATCAGCGAACCGGGCTCCGCGGTCACCCCCACCCCGCGGAACGCCCAGCCGCGGGGCCCCCGCACCCCGAGCTCCCTGGCCGTGACACCGAGTCCGTGCGGACCGTCCACAGCGTCCCCATCCCCTGAACATTTTGAACTGACTGGTCAGTGCAAAAACTAACGCGAACCTTCGATCGAAGCAAAGCCGCAGGTCAGAACGGATTGTCAGTGGCATACCGCACGATGGGCACATACGGCCACAGTGCCGTCACACAGACGACAGGAGGTTCGTCATGGCCACCTCTTCCGCAGCAGCCGCCCACCGGCGCCGCGCCACCGGCCCTGCCCCCTCACTGACCGGCCCGGCGACCGACGTGCACCCCGTGCTCCGCCGGACCACGGCCCCGCCCGCCGCCCTCGACCTGCTGGCCCAGGCCCGCGCCGGCCTCGAAGAGGCGGCGGTCCTGGAAACCCCCAACGACCGCTACGCGACGGCCCACTTGGCCGCCCTGCGCACCGCCGCCGCCGTCCTCGCGGCACGGGGACGCCCCGAACCCACCGCCCGGCGCCGGGCCCGTATCCGCAGCGCCTGGGAGGTACTTCCCGAGATCGCGCCCGAACTGACCGAGTGGAGCGCCCTGTTCGCCTCCGGAGCGGGCCGCCGCGCCCGGGCCGAGGCCGGCATCCAGGGCGCGGCGGGCACCCGCGACGCCGACGACCTCATACGCGACGTGGCGATGTTCCTGCGCATCGTCGAACGGATGCTCGTCCTGCAGCCCGTCCTGCCGCAGCCACGGCAGGACGGGGACCGGGAGGTGCCGGACGCGGGCTGACCGGCCCCTGGCCGACCGGATGTCCGGCCGGGCATCCGGTCGGCCGGCGGGTGCGTCCCGGTCCGGTGTCCGATCGGCCCCGGGGCGGTCCCGGCGTCCGACGCGGCCCGTGCCCACCACCCGGGTCGGTCACGTGATCCACGTGGTGATTCACCCCGTGATTCACCCCGTGATCCGGCGCGTGAGACGGAGGATCGGGTACGGCGGCGGAGGCAATAGGGTGGGCAGGCCTGATGCCTCCCGCCGGGAGGCCCCCCGATCGCTCCGCCCCATCCGAGGCGGTGCCGCGCCGAGGAGTCAACTGCCGTGTCGGACCCGATGCGCCCCCGCGCTTCTCTCCGTACCGCCGTGGTCTGGGAGGTCCTCAAGGACGCCCTCGACCGCAGGGTCAAGGCGACCGGACGAGAGTCCCTGGACGTTCTCGACACCGGGGGCGGCAGTGGCAACTTCGCGGTGCCCGTCGCCCGCCTCGGTCACCGGGTCACCGTCGTCGACCCCAGCCCGAACGCGCTGTTCGCGCTGGAGCGCCGGGCCGCCGAGGCCGGTGTCGCCGACCGCGTCAAGGGCGTGCAGGGCGACGCCGGCGGTCTCTTCGACGTCGTCGGGCGAGGCGGCTACGACGCGGTGCTGTGCCACGGCGTCCTGGAGTACGTGGACGACCCGGCCGAGGGCGTGCGCAACGTGGTGGACGCGCTGCGCCCCGAGGGTGTCCTCAGCCTGCTCGCCGCCGGCCTGGGCGGCGCGGTGATCGCCCGCGCCCTCGCCGGACACTTCAAGGAGGCCCGCCACGCCCTCGGGGACCCGGACGGACGCTGGGGCGAGGGCGACCCCGTGCCCCACCGCTTCACCGCCGAGCAGCTCACCGCGCTCGTCGAGGGCGCGGGCCTGCGGGTCGGTGCGGTGCACGGCGTACGGGTCTTCGCCGACCTGGTGCCCGGCGTCCTCGTGGACACCGAGCCGGGCGCCCTCGAAGCCCTCCTGAAACTGGAGGCGGCGGCCGCGGAACTCGCCGCGTTCCACTCCGTGGCCACACAGCTTCATGTGCTCGGTGAGACACAGGTGGCCGACGAGGCCTGAGTCGTTCACCGTGGTCCGCCCCCTGATCAGCGGCGGGGCGGCAGATGGAGTACGCCACAGGCCACCCGATCGAGCCCTCGGCGCCGTATGATCGAGGGAGACCGTCCGGCATGACGGGCCGGTCGCTGGGGAATGCACGCCTCAGCGGATCGGGGTGGCATGGCGGGTCCCGGTTGGCGAATTGGCGCAGAGGGGCGGGTTTCACGGGGGCGATTCCCTGCCTATCCTGAAGGGGACCCCCGGTCGCCCCGGCGACTGCACGATGAGGAGGACGCCGTGCCGCTCTCGGAGCACGAGCAGCGAATGCTCGAGCAGATGGAGCGAGCGCTGTACGCCGAAGATCCCAAGTTCGCGACAGCGCTTGAGGGAAGCGGGCTGCGTACGTACACCCGGCGACGGGTCTACCAGGCGGTCGCGGGCTTCCTGGTGGGTATCGCGCTCCTCATGGCCGGAATGGTCACGGTACAGATCTGGCTGAGCGTGGTGGGATTCCTCGTCATGCTGGGCTGTGCGGTGCTCGCCGTCACCGGTTGGCGCAAGGCTCCCAAGCCCGGGGAACAACCCGCGACGCCCGGCGGACCCGCCGCGCGTCGCCAAGCCCGACAGCGACGGTCCGTGATGGACCGCATCGAACAACGCTGGCAGCGTCGCCGCGACGAGCAGGGCCAGTAGCAGCAGTGGCGGCCGCCGAGGTGACGACGGAGCGGCCGCGTCCGTAGGACATGGCTGAGGGGGTGCCACCCGGACCGGGTGGCACCCCCTCAGCCATGTCCTACGTAGGTGTGTGCCGTCCCCAGCCCCCCCCGCCACGCCCGGCCCCACCGCACCGGGACCCGCCGAGCGAGGCCGCCCTCGCACGCGGTGGTTGCTGCCCCCCGTGCGGGTCCGTCGCGGCATCCCAGGTGACCCCTCGTGCGACGACCGGTCCACCACGCGCCCCGCGCCGGCGTCCGTCCTGTTGCCCGCGTCCGTGCCCGCGTCCGAGCCCGTGCCCGTGCCGTGCATGTTGCCCGCACCCGCACCCGCCCGTGCCCGTGTTGCGCCCGACCGGTGCTCCTCCGCCACGCGCTCCCTGCCCATCACCACGTGTGGCCCGCACCCCTGGTCCCGGGGTGCGGGCCACACGTGATGGTGAGCGCGGTGACCGGCGCGTCAGCCGTTCTGCCCCGAGGGGCGTCGCAACAGGGTCTCCTTGCGTGCCGCCAGGCGGGCCGTCACAGCAGCCCGCCGGGCCGACGCCGCCCAGACCACCCTGATGGCCGAGCGCGGCGCGACCACTGCCCGCAGCCGGGCCGTCCGGCTCGCGGTGGCGCGCAGCGCCGCCGTGACCCGGCGGGCGTCCTCGGCGAGCCCCGCGACCGGCCGGGGACGCGGAGCGTAGAGAACCTGCTCCACCGCCGCCGCGATCCGTTGCACCGCTTCCGCGGCCTCCCAGTCGAGAAGCCCCATGCGCACGATCCGCTCCGCAGCCCTGCGCGGCGTCAGGGACTCGTCCGGCACGATCCCGTAGTCCCACGCCGTGTCGGTCACCTCCAGCCAGGCCGCCAGCGTGTACGCCGCCGCGTCCGCCTCGCCCCGGCCGTGCGCGCCGAGCCGCCGGGTCCGGACCCGCAGCCGCCAGAGCATCGGGAGCGACGGCACCGCCAGTACGAGGAGCACCGACAGGGCCAGCCCCAGGGTCTCGAACCACGGTGTGCCGCCGTCCTCGGAGCTCACCGCGGCGGCCGCGGACTGGCTCGGGCACCCCTCCAGCCGCTTCTCCTGGGCCGAGCAGGTGGTGCCGGCGGACGGCGCGGTGGACGGCGCCGTGGACGCCGAGGTCGTCGGTTGCGGCAGCGTCGGCGTGTCCAGGCCCGGGGTGGCCGTCTGGGTGTAGTCGGGCACCGATCCCCGGCTCGGGGTCGGCTCGAAGCGGGTCCAGCCCACGCCCTCGAAGTACAGCTCGGGCCAGGCGTGCGCGTCCCGGAGTCCCACCGACATCGAACCGTCGGCCTGCGGGGAGCCGGGTGTGAAGCCCACCGCGACCCGGGCCGGTATCCCCAGCGTGCGGGCCATCGAGGCCATCGCGAAGGAGAAGTGGACGCAGAACCCGCGCTTGTCCCTCAGGAACCGGGCGATCGCCGCCGATCCGCTGCCGACCTGCACCTGGGTGTCGTAGGTGAATCCGCCGCTCACCGCGAAGTAGTCCTGGAGCTTGACCGCCTGCTCATAGTGGTTCGTCGAGCCCCCGGTGACCTTGCGCGCGGTCTGGGCCACCACCGCGGGCAGCGACTCGGGAACCTTGGTGAACTCGCGCTTCAGGGCCTTCGGCGGCTCCGGGGCGTCCGACAACTGCGCCGCGGTCGGCTCCACGATCAGGCTGGTGACGTCGTACTGCAGACCGCGGGTGTTCTGGCCGTGGTCGCCGACGAGCGTGCGGCCCACCGGTTCGTAGCGCCAACTGCCCTTGATGCTCACCCCGCTCGCGGGGTACGGCATCGGAAGCCAGTCCTGCGCGTACCAGTCGGCCGCCGCGATACGGGTGCGGACCTCACTGCGCCGTACGTCGCCCCCGAGGCCGACCGGCGTCGGGAACGTGTCGGGCACGTCCTGGATGTGCCGTTGGGCCGGCTTCCACGCCGTACCGTCGAAGTCGTCCAGGGACACGATCCGCAGATACATGTCCTGGGTGTCCTGAGTGCTGGTGCGGTACGACATGACCTGCCGGTCCTCGTCCACGTTCAGGCTGTCGCGGAGGGACACCAGCGGGTTCACCGCGGAGATCGTGCCGCCGCCACCGGAGCCCGGGCCGACACCCGCACCGGCGGCGTCCAGCAGACCGCCGTCGAGCGCGGGCAGGCCGAGCGGTACCACCAGGGCGACACCCAGCGCGACCGCGCCGATGCGCCGCCCCGTGCGAACCGGTGCGGTCGCGCCCGTGGAGACCTCGGGCCCCCGGGTGCGGGGCGCGCCGCCGAAGACACGCCCCCACTGCGAGAGCCGGTCACGGCCCTCCGCCAGGAGCAGCATCAGATAACCGCCGGCCGCGAGCAGGAACCACAGCCAGGCGGCCCCGCCGCCCGACAGCCCCGCGGCGACCGAGTACAGGGCGAGCAGCGGGAGTCCGGCCGGGGCCGCGCTGCGGAAGGTGACCGCGAGCGCGTCCACCGCGAGCCCGATCACCAGGACACCGCCGACCAGCATCAGCCGGATGCCGTCGGACAGCGGCGCCGGGATCGCGTACCGCCCCACGTCGTCCGTGCCCGACTGGAGCAGGTCGCCCAGGTGCCGGAACGCCTCCGGGCCGGGAACGAACCCGAGGACCGCCTGCTGCCGGGCGAAGACGAGGGTCAGCAGCATCAGCGTGACCAGCGCCTGCGCGGCCACGGTCAGCGGCCGGGCCAGCGGAACCCGCCGGGTCAGCGCGCCGACACCGGCCTGCAGCGCCAGCAGGCACACCGCCTGGAACAGCCAGGTCACCGGTTCGACCAGCGGCAGCAGGGCGCACGCCGCCATCAGCGTGGCCGCCGCCGAGCACAGTGTCAGTCGTGCGCGCCCGCTCATCGGACTCCACCCCCCGCCGTGCTCCCCGTGGACGCGGCGTCCGTGCGCTGCCGGTCCGCCGTCCGCCACAGATCCGCGAGATCCGCGCCGCGTGGCACCGACACGGCGGTCCAGCCCGCCTCGCGCAGCATCCGCAACGGGTCCACGCTGCTGCCCGAGGGGCCGGGGACGTCGGTGGGTTCCCGCAGCCAGGACTCGCTGTCCAGCAGGAAGGCGACGGCTCCGCCGCTGCGCTGGCGCATCTTGGCGAGCACCGTCGCCTGCTCCTCGTCCAGATCGCCGAGGAAGGCGATCAGCAGCCCTTCGTTCCCGCTGCGCAGGACGTCGTAGGCGCGGGACAGCCCCGTGCCGTCCGAGTGGTCGATGACCGCGAGCGTGTCCATCATCAGACCGGCGGCGTCCGCCGACTGCTGGCTCGCGCCCGCGAACCCGTCGGCGCCCTCCCCGGGCACCGAACTGCCGTCGTCCGTCAGCAGTCTGACGGAGAATCCCCGCTCCAGCATGTGCACCAGTGCCGACGCCGTGCCCGAAACCGCCCATTCGAAGGCCGAGTCGGGACCCGCGCCCTCGTAGGCCGTGCCCCGGGTGTCGAGCAGCACCGTGCAGCGGGAGCGCTGCGGCTGTTCCTCACGACGGACCATCAGTTCGCCGTAGCGCGCGGTCAGGCGCCAGTGCACGCGGCGCAGGTCGTCGCCGTAGCGGTAGCCGCGCGGGATGATGTCGTCCTCGCCGGCCAGCGCCAGCGAGCGCTGCCGTCCCTCGCCGTACCCCTTCGCCTCGCCGGTCAGCCGGACCGGCGGCAGCGTCTCCACCCGCGGGATGACGGTCAGGGTGTCGTACGCGGAGAAGGAGCGGGTCAGCTCGCACATGCCGAAGGGGTCCGTGAGCCGCAGTTGCAGCGGACCGAGCGGATAGCGGCCCCGCAGGTCGGAGCGCACCCGGTAGGACACCTCGCGGCGGCCGCCCGCCTCCACCCGGTCCAGGACGAACCGGGGGCGCGGGCCGAGGACGTAGGGCACCCGGTCCTGGAGCATCAGCAGTCCGGTGGGCAGCCGGGAGACGTTGTCCATCCGGAGGTGGACCCGGGCCTCGGAGCCGGAGGGCACGCGGGCGGGGGAGAGCCTGCGGCTGCCCGCGACGCGGTACCGGGTGCGGTACAGCACGGTCGCGCAGACCAGGGGGAGCGCGGCGAGCAGCAGGCCGACCCGGAGCAGATCGCTCTGCCCGAGGACGTACGCGCAGATCACGGCGGCGACCCCGGCGGCCAGGAAGGAGCGTCCGCGTGTGGTGAGACCGGCGAGCGCGGTGCGCAGACCGCCCTTCTCCTCCTCGGTGCCGCCCGTCCCCCAGGACATCAGAGCCTCCGGGGCGGCTGCTGGCCGAACGCGGGCGCTCCGCGGCCCATGGTGAAGCCGGAGCCGGCCTGCTGCTGGGGCGTGGCCGGAACCGGCGTGTGCTGCAGGATCTCCTGGACGACCTGCTCGGCCGTACGACGGTTCAGCTGTGCCTGGGCGGTGGGGAGCAGACGGTGCGCCAGGACCGCCACGGCGAGGGCCTGGACGTCGTCCGGCAGCGCGTACTCCCGGCCGCTCAGGGCGGCGGACGCCTTCGCCGCGCGCAGCAGGTGCAGCGTGGCACGCGGTGAGGCGCCGAGTCTCAGGTCGGGATGGGTGCGGGTGGCGGCGACCAGGTCCACCGCGTACCGCCGGACGCTGTCGGCGACGTGGACCGTGCGGACGGCGTCGATCAGCTTCACGATCTCGTGCGCGTGCGCCACGGGCTGGAGGTCGTCCAGCGGGTTCACACCGCCGTGGACGTCCAGCATCTGCAGTTCGGCCTCCGCGCTGGGATAGCCGATGGAGACACGGGCCATGAAGCGGTCGCGCTGGGCCTCCGGGAGCGGATAGGTGCCCTCCATCTCGACGGGGTTCTGCGTGGCGACCACCATGAAGGGACTGGGCAGTTCGTACGTCTGCCCGTCGATGGTGACCTGGCGCTCCTCCATCGACTCCAGGAGCGCGGACTGCGTCTTGGGCGACGCGCGGTTGATCTCGTCGCCGATCACGATCTGCGCGAAGATCGCGCCCGGCTTGAACTCGAAGTCACGGCGCTGCTGGTCCCAGATGGACACACCCGTGATGTCCGAGGGCAGCAGGTCGGGCGTGAACTGGATACGCCGCACCGAGCAGTCGATGGACCGTGCCAGCGCCTTGGCGAGCATGGTCTTGCCGACGCCGGGCACATCCTCGATCAGAAGATGCCCCTCGGCGAGCAGCACGGTCAGCGAAAGCCGTACGACCTCTGGCTTGCCCTCGATCACTTCTTCCACCGAACTGCGGACTCGCTCCGCAGTGGCGGTCAGATCCGTGAGGCTCGCTCGATCGTCATAGGTCGTCACCCGGCCCTCCTCGGCCCTTTCCCGGGCCGACGCCCTGTGCGGACCGGCCCACCCCGAAAAACGGACACCACGCGTGAAGTTGCGCGTGAGGCCACCCCCGCATTCTTGTTGCCGTTACCGGTTCGTGTCACTCGCCTGTGGATAACTGGCCGCGATATGTCGGGTCTTACGGGCTTTTGGGCGCCGGAAGGTCGGGGTCGTTTCGTGATGCGAGGGTCCCACGCGGGCCCCCGCGTCAGTACGAGGGGGCCGGTGGAAGCGTTCAGGCGGGATCGATCTCGCGCAGCAGACCCGTCTTCACGTCGAAGACGAAGCCGCGCACGTCGTCCGCGTGGAGCAGGAACGGCGAGGTGCGCACCCGCTGCATCGACTGCCGCACGTCCTGGTCGACGTCCCGGAAGGCCTCGACCGCCCACGCGGGGCGCTGGCCCACCTCCATCTCCAGGTCGTGCCGGAACTCCTCGGTGAGGGACTCCAGACCGCAACCGGTGTGGTGGATGAGCACGACGCTCCGGGTGCCGAGCGCCCGCTGGCTGATGGTGAGTGAGCGGATCACGTCGTCGGTGACCACACCGCCGGCGTTGCGGATGGTGTGGCAGTCACCGAGTTCCAGGCCGAGCGCGGCGTGCAGGTCGAGCCGTGCGTCCATACAGGCGACCACGGCCACCTGCAGCACGGGCCGCGCGTCCATCCCCGGGTCGGTGAAGGCGGTGGCGTACCGGTGGTTCGCGTCGACGAGGCGATCGGTCACGGTGCCGTCGGGGGAGACGCCGCGGGCGGCTATGGCGTCTTCGGGCTCAGTGGGTACGGATGCAGAAGTCGTCATGGTGATGACGTTACTGGTCACCTATGAAGTAGTCCTGCTGTGAGGGTGGACAAAGAACGTCATCGTGTCTTGTTGTGAGGTAACCCACATGGGCGCCAGGTACCGGCCTTATGGGTGATCTTTACCGATTCACGGCTTCGTCCGGGGCTCGGTCGAGGAGGGTTCCGCGACGCGCATGCCGGTTGATTGACCGCGAGACGGCGTGGACTAAAGTGGCGCGAAGCGGGAGTCGAGGCTCCCCGCAGGACTGTTTTCCCCCGGAGACCCGGCGATTTTCCGGCGTCTTCCCCGCGTGCGCGGCGCGTACGTACGGCTCGGCCTCCTCCCGCTCCCGGTCGGCTGACGCCACTCACCCGGCGGCGGCAGACCTCCCCTTCCCGAGCGGGCGGGGACCCGGCGGTGCGTGCGTGCGCGCCGGATCTGAGAGGGCCCCTTGAGCAGCGAGAGTCGACACGTCCCGGTGATGCTCCAGCGGTGCCTGGACATGCTGGCCCCGGCCCTCGCCGAGCCGGGAGCCGTCGTCGTCGACTGCACGCTCGGACTCGGCGGCCACAGCGAGGCGCTCCTCACCCGGTTCCCCGAGGCCCGGCTGGTGGCCCTGGACCGCGACAAGGAAGCGCTGCGTCTCTCCGGTGAGCGGCTCGCGCCCTTCGGTGAGCGCGCCACCCTCGTGCACGCCGTCTACGACGAACTGCCCGACGTGCTCGCCCGCCTGGACCTCCCGCGCGTCCAGGGCGTCCTGTTCGACCTCGGCGTCTCCTCCATGCAACTCGACGAGGCCGACCGCGGGTTCGCGTACGCCCAGGACGCCCCGCTCGACATGCGCATGGACCAGACGACCGGGATCAGCGCGGCCGAGGTGCTCAACACCTACGCGCCGGGCGAACTGGTACGCATCCTGCGCGCGTACGGCGAGGAGAAGCAGGCCAAGCGGATCGTCTCCGCCGTGGTGCGCGAACGCGAGAAGGAGCCGTTCACCAACAGCGCGCGGCTCGTCGAGCTCATCCGCGACTCCCTGCCGCAGGCCGCCAAGCGCACCGGCGGCAACCCGGCCAAGCGCACCTTCCAGGCACTGCGCATCGAGGTCAACGGAGAGCTGAGCGTCCTGGAGAGGGCGGTCCCCGCCGCGGTGAAGGCGCTCGCGGTCGGCGGCCGGATCGCCGTGCTGTCCTACCACTCGCTGGAGGACCGGCTGGTCAAGCAGGTCTTCGCGGCGGGCGCCGCCACCACCGCGCCGCCCGGCCTGCCGGTGGTGCCCGAGCGCTACCAGCCCCGGCTCAAGCTGCTCACCCGCGGTGCCGAACTTCCCACCGAGGAAGAGGTCGCCGAGAACCGGCGAGCGGCTCCCGCGCGCCTGCGCGGGGCACAGCGCATCCGTGAGGACGCCGAGTGAGGCGCCGGGAGGGGGAGAGCGAGTGAGTGGGAAACCCGAACGCACGGCGCGGCCGAGGACCGGCGGCGCACCTCCGCGACGCGACCGCGGGTCGGGAAGGCGAACCCGCCGGGAGGGCCTGTGACCAGCAGACCCGAGCTCAAGGGCCGAGCGGCCCGGCTCGCCCGGCTTCTCCCCGCCGGTGCGGCCCACGCCGCCCGCACCCCCTTCGTCCTGCTCGTCGTGCTCCTGCTCGGCGGCGGACTGATCGGCCTGCTCGTGCTGAACTCCGCGCTGAGCGAGGGTTCCTTCCACCTCGACGACCTCCAGAGGGGCACCAAGACCCTGACCGACGAGGAACAGGCGCTGCAGCGGGACGTCGACGCCTACTCCGCGCCCGACGCCCTCCAGCGCCGCGCCCGTGAGCTCGGCATGGTGCCGGGCGGCGACCCCGCCTTCCTCGGTCCGGACGGCACCGTCAAGGGGGTGCCCGGAGCCGCCGCCCGGGATTCCTCCCTGCGGAACCCGGCGCCGCGTTCGCCCCTCGTCCTCGCCTCCCCGCCGGCCGAGAGCCAGGCCCCGCGCACCGGCGCTCCGGCCACCGGTGCTCCGGCCACGGGCGCCGCGAGCACCGGCGCCCCCACCGCGCCGCCGGCCGCCACCCCCGCCGCGACCACCCCGGCCGCCACCCCGCGGGCCGTGGTCACCCCCGGCGGCCCCGCCACCTCCCGCGCACGGACCCTCGCCTCCGTCCCCACGCCCGCCGCCACCCCCACCCTCACCCCGTCCACGCAGCGCTCCTCGACCCCCGGCAGGTGACGGAAGTGTCCGACAGGGAACCGCCACGCCGCCGTGTGCCCGGCCCCGCCCGGCCCGCACGCCCCGGCGCCCAGCGCCGTCCGGGCCCCGGTGCCCGCCCCGCACGCCGCCCCGGCGCGCCCAGACCCGGCGGCTCGCGCCCCCTGCGCCTCGGCAGCCCGCGCCCCCGGCTGCGCATGGTCAGCCTCGCCCTGACGCTGGTGATGGCCGCCTTCGTCGTCCGGCTGCTCCAGGTGCAGGCCGTGGACGCGAGCGCGTACACCGCGAAGGCCGAACAGAACCGCTACGTCGGGCGCACGCTGGCCGCCACCCGCGGCGGGATCACGGACCGCAACGGAGTCGAGCTGGCGACGAGCGTGGACGCGTACGACATCACCGCCGACCCCACGATGTTCACCCCGGCGGCGACGAAGGTGCCGGACGCTCCCGAGCAGGCCGCGGCGCTGCTCGGCCCGATCCTCGACCAGAGCGCGGACACCGTCGCGAAGAAGCTGCGGACCAGGAACACCCGCTACACGCTGCTCGCGCACCGCCGGACCCCCCAGGTCTGGAAGCAGATCAAGGACCTGAAGACCACGCTCGCCGCCAAGGCGGAGACCGACCCGGGCGCGGTCAACTTCCTCGCCGGCGTCCTCGCGGTCCCGGCGAGCAAGCGCGTGTACCCGAACGGCGATCTCGCCGCCGGGATACTGGGCTGGGTCAACGCCGACGGCAAGGGCGGCGGCGGTGTCGAGCAGCAGCTGAACAAGGAGCTCTCCGGCAAGGACGGCAAGATCCGCTACGCGCAGTCCGGTGGCCGTCAGGTACCGACCGTGGGCTCCACCGAGACCCCCGCGGTGGCCGGTTCCGACGTCGAACTGACCATCGACCGCGACATCCAGTGGGCCGCGCAGAACGCCATCACCGAGCAGGTCCGGAAGTCCAAGGCGGACCGCGGGTACGTGATCGTCCAGGACGCCCGTACCGGGGAGGTGCTGGCGATGGCCGACTCGCCCGGCTTCGACCCGAACGACCTCTCCCAGGCCAGCGCGGCGGCGCTGGGCAACGCGGCCCTCCAGGACGCCTACGAACCCGGCTCCACCGCCAAGGTCATGTCGATGGCCGCCGTGCTGGAGGAGAACGTCGCCACGCCCGGCACCCACGTGGTCGTGCCGAACCGGCTGCACCGCGGCGACCGGCTCTTCCAGGACGACGTCGACCACCCGACCTGGAACCTGACGCTCAACGGCGTGCTCGCCAAGTCCAGCAACATCGGCACCATCCTGGCCACCGGACAGCTCGGCAAGACGCAGAAGCAGGCCAACAAGATCCTCTACTCGTATCTGCGCAAGTTCGGCATCGGCGGCTACACCGGACTCGACTTCCCCGGCGAGACGAGGGGCATCCTCGCGCCCGCCGACAAGTGGTCGACGTCGCAGCAGTACACGATTCCTTTCGGCCAGGGCGTCTCCATCAACGCGATGCAGGCCGCCTCCGTCTACTCGACGATCGCCAACGGCGGCGTGCGCGTGGAGCCGACGCTGGTGCGCGGCGCGAAGGGCCCCGACGGCCGCTTCACCCCCGTCGCCCCGCCGAAGAAGACCAGGGTCGTGAGCGCGAAGACGGCCAGGACCCTCGCCCAGATGCTGGAGTCCGTCGTGGACGACGAGGAGGGCACCGGCGCCAAGGCGCGCATCCCCGGCTACCGGGTCGCGGGCAAGACGGGTACGGCCAACCGCGTGGATCCGGCCACCGGCAAGTACCACGGCTACACCTCGTCGTTCGCCGGGTTCGCTCCCGCCGACAAGCCCCGGATCACCGTCTACTGCGCGATCCAGAACGCCACCAAGGGCAGCTACTTCGGCGGCCAGATCTGCGGCCCCATCTACAAGCAGGTCATGGAGTTCGCGCTGAAGACCCTGCAGATCCCGCCCACCGGGGCCGGGGCCGCGAACCTCCCCGTCTCCTTCACTCCGTGACCCGCCCCGAGCCCCAGCCCGCCCCCGACCGCACACCCTGATCAGCCCGTACGTACAACGGACCAGGAACCACCTCGTGACAACGATCACCCCGGATCCCCGCAACCAGGGCACCGCCCGCCCCTCGCTTCGCTCCGGCGGGGGTGAGCCCGGTACGCTCACCGCCGTGCCACACGCTGATCAGTCCCAAACCACCCAGAAGGGCGTTCCTGTGACATATCCGGGGCCGCCGCGACCGGTCCAGAACTCCGCAACACCCCTCGCGGAGCTCGCCGATCAGCTGGGTGCGAGCGCCCCGGCGTCGAGCGCGGAGATCACGGGCATCACCCATGACTCCCGCGCCGTGCGCCCCGGCGACCTCTACGCCGCGCTGCCCGGCGCCCGCCTGCACGGAGCCGACTACGTCACCCAGGCCGCCGGCCTCGGCGCGGTCGGCGTGCTGACCGACCCGTCCGGTGCCGAGCGGGCCGCCGCCACCGGCCTGCCGGTCCTCGTGGTCGACGACCCGCGCGGACGCATGGGCGAGCTCGCGGCCACGATCTACGGCCATCCCGGCCGCGACCTGCTCCAGATCGGCATCACCGGGACGTCCGGAAAGACCACCACGGCGTACCTCGTCGAGGGTGGTCTGAAGACGGTCCGCAACACCGGCCTGATCGGCACGGTGGAGATGCGCATCGGCGAGGAGCGCATCAAGTCGGAGCGCACCACCCCCGAAGCGACCGACCTCCAGGCGCTGTTCGCGGTCATGCGCGAACGCGGCGTCGACGCGGTCGCGATGGAGGTGTCCAGCCACGCCCTCGTGCTCGGCCGGGTCGACGGCTGCGTCTTCGACATCGCCGTCTTCACCAACCTCAGCCCGGAACACATGGAGTTCCACTCCGACATGGAGGACTACTTCCGGGCCAAGGCGCAGCTGTTCACTCCGGAACGCAGCAAATTCGGCGTGATCAACCACGACGACGCCTACGGACGCCGGCTGACCGAGGAGAGCGGCGTCCCCTTCGTCACCTTCTCCGCGGAGGGCCACCCGGACGCCGACTGGCGGGCCGAGGAGGTCGAGGTCGGTCCGATGGACTCGGTCTTCGTCGCGGTCGGCCCCAAGGGCGAGCGGATCACCGCGCGCTCGCCGCTCGCGGGCCCCTTCAACGTGGCGAACACCCTCGCCGCGATCGTCGCCCTCGCCGCCGCCGGGATCGACGCGCAGACCGCGGCCGACGGCATCGCCGCCGTACCGGGCGTGCCGGGCCGTCTGGAACGCGTGGACGCCGGACAGCCCTTCCTCGCGGTCGTCGACTACGCGCACAAGACGGACGCCGTCGAGTCGGTGCTGCGCGCGCTGCGCAAGGTCACCGAGGGCCGGCTGCACGTCGTGCTCGGCTGCGGCGGCGACCGCGACACGACCAAGCGGATGCCGATGGGCGCCGCCGTGGCGCGACTCGCCGACACCGCCGTACTGACATCGGACAACCCCCGCTCCGAGGACCCCCTGGCGATCCTCGCGACGATGCTCGCGGGGGCCGCCGAGGTGCCCGCCCACGAGCGCGGCGAGGTGCAGGTCTTCGAGGACCGGGCCGCCGCCATCGCCGCCGCCGTCGCCCGGGCCCGGCCCGGCGACACCGTGCTGGTCGCGGGCAAGGGCCACGAGCAGGGCCAGGACATCGCCGGGGTGGTGCGTCCCTTCGACGACCGCCAGGTGCTTCGCGAAGCTATCCAGAAGACCCAGGGATGAACTTGTGATCGCCCTCTCTCTCGCCGAGATCGCAGCAGTCGTCGGCGGGCAGACGCACGACATACCGGATCCGGACCTACAGGTCACCGGACCGGTCGTCAGAGACTCCCGTGAAGTGGAGCCAGGCAGCCTCTTCGTCGCCTTCGCCGGCGAGCGCGTGGACGGTCACGACTTCGCCCGCGCGGTCGTCGACGCGGGCGCGGCCGCCGTCCTGGCCTCCCGGCCCGTCGGCGTGCCCGCGATCGTGGTCGAGGACGTCCAGACGGCCCTAGGCGCCCTCGCCCGCCACGTCGTCGAACGGCTCGGCGCGACCCTCGTGGCCCTCACCGGTTCCGCGGGCAAGACCAGCACCAAGGACCTGATCGCCCAGGTGCTGCGGAGCAAGGCGCCGACCGTTTTCACGCCCGGTTCGCTCAACAACGAGATCGGACTGCCGCTGACCGCGCTCACCGCCACCGAGGAGACGAAGTACCTCGTGCTGGAGATGGGCGCCCGCGGCATCGGCCACATCCGTTATCTCGCGGATCTCACCCCGCCGAGAATCGGTCTCGTCCTCAACGTCGGCACCGCCCACATCGGCGAGTTCGGCGGCCGCGAACAGATTGCACAGGCGAAGGGCGAGCTCGTCGAGAGCCTCCCCGAGGACGGTGCGGCGATCCTCAACGCCGACGACCCCCTCGTCCGCGCCATGGCGTCCCGGACGAAGGCGCGGGTGGTGCTTTTCGGAGAGTCCGGCGAAGCGGACGTACGCGCCGAGAACGTGCGTCTCACGGACCTCGGACAGCCCGTGTTCAGCCTTCACACACCCTCCGGGTGCAGTGATGTGACCATGCGCCTGTACGGTGAGCACCACGTGTCGAACGCGCTCGCCGCGGCCGCCGTCGCCCATGAGCTGGGCATGTCCGCAGACGAGATCGCCCGCGCGCTCTCCGAGGCGGACTCCCTCTCCCGCTGGCGGATGGAGGTCACCGAGCGCCCGGACGGCGTGACGGTCGTCAACGACGCCTACAACGCGAACCCCGAGTCCATGCGAGCCGCCCTGCGCGCGCTCGTGGCGATGGGACGAGGGCGTCGTACGTGGGCGGTGCTCGGTCAGATGGCCGAGCTCGGGGACGAGGCTCTCGCCGAGCACGACGCGATCGGGCGGCTCGCCGTCCGACTCAACGTCAGCAAGCTCGTCGCGGTCGGGGGCAGGGAAGCGTCCTGGCTCCAACTGGGCGCATATAACGAGGGTTCGTGGGGTGAGGAGTCGGTGCACGTGTCCGACGCACAGGCGGCTGTCGACCTGCTGCGCAGCGAGTTGCGCCCGGGGGACGTCGTGCTCGTGAAGGCGTCCCGGTCGGTCGGGCTCGAACGAGTGGCGCAGGCGCTGCTCGCAGACGGTGCCGAGGGTGAGGTTGCTGCCCGATGATGAAGCAGATCCTGTTCGCAGGAGTCATTGGTCTGTTCCTCACCCTGGTCGGCACGCCGTTGCTGATCAAGCTGCTGGCCCGCAAGGGTTACGGGCAGTACATCCGCGACGACGGCCCGCGCGAGCACGCCAGCAAGCGCGGAACGCCGACGATGGGCGGTATCGCCTTCATCCTGGCGACGGTCGCCGCGTACTTCCTCAGCAAGGCGATCACCGGCTACCCCCCGACCTACTCGGGTCTGCTGGTGCTCGGGCTCATGGTGGGCATGGGCCTCGTCGGCTTCCTCGACGACTACATCAAGATCGTCAAGCGGCGCTCGCTCGGTCTGCGGGCCAAGGCCAAGATGGCCGGCCAACTGCTCGGCGGCATCGCCTTCGCCGTGCTCTCGCTGCAGTTCGCGGACGCCCGCGGCAACACCCCGGCCTCCACCAAGCTGTCGTTCATCACCGACTTCGGCTGGACGATCGGCCCGGTGCTCTTCGTGGTCTGGGCGCTGTTCATGATCCTCGCGATGTCGAACGGCGTGAACCTGACCGACGGTCTGGACGGTCTCGCCACCGGCGCCTCGGTCCTCGTCTTCGGCGCCTACACCTTCATCGGCGTCTGGCAGTTCCAGGAGTCCTGCGCCAACGCGCAGACCCTGACCAACCCCAACGCCTGCTACGAGGTGCGCGACCCGCTCGACCTCGCGGTGGTCTCGTCCGCCCTGATGGGAGCCTGCCTCGGCTTCCTGTGGTGGAACACCTCGCCCGCCAAGATCTTCATGGGTGACACCGGTTCGCTGGCGCTCGGCGGTGTGCTCGCCGGCCTCGCGATCTGCTCCCGCACCGAACTGCTCATCGCCATCCTCGGCGGCCTGTTCGTCCTCATCACGATGTCGGTGGTCATCCAGGTCGGCTCGTTCCGGCTCACCGGCAGGCGCGTCTTCAGAATGGCACCACTCCAACATCACTTCGAACTCAAAGGCTGGTCAGAAGTGTTGGTGGTGGTCCGATTCTGGATCATCCAGGGCATCTGTGTGATCGTCGGACTGGGTCTCTTCTACGCGGGATGGGCGGCCGAGAAGTGACCTCTCCGGTGCCTTCCGGGCCGTTCGACTTCCAGGGCAAGCACGTCACCGTCGCCGGGCTCGGGGTCTCCGGCGTCCCGGCGGCGCGGGTCCTGCACGGACTCGGCGCCGTCGTCACGGTCGTCAACGACGGCGACGACGAGCGCTCCCGCGCGCAGGCCGCGGAGCTGGAGGCGCTCGGCGTCACCGTGCGCCTCGGCGACGGCGACACCCTGCCCGGGGGCACCGACCTCATCGTCACCGCGCCCGGCTGGAAGCCCGGCAAGCCGCTGTTCACGGCGGCCGCCGCCGCGGGCGTCCCGGTCTGGGGCGACGTCGAACTCGCCTGGCGCCTGCGGGAACTCGACGGCCGCAAAGCCGCTCCCTGGCTCGCCGTCACGGGCACCAACGGCAAGACCACGACCGTCCAGATGCTCGCCTCGATCCTGGAGGCGGCGGGCCTGCGCACGGCCGCCGTCGGCAACATCGGGGTCTCCCTGCTGGACGCCGTGCTGGGCGAGGAGACCTACGACGTCCTCGCGGTGGAGCTGTCCAGCTACCAGCTGCACTGGGCACCCTCGCTGCGCGCCGACTCCGCCGTCGTGCTCAACCTCGCGCCCGACCATCTCGACTGGCACGGCTCCATGGAGGCCTACGCCGCCGACAAGGGCCGTGTCTACGAGGGCAATCGGGTCGCCTGCGTCTACAACGTCGCCGACAAGGCCACCGAGGACCTGGTGCGCGAGGCGGACGTCGAGGAGGGCTGCCGCGCCGTCGGCTTCACGCTCGGCACCCCGGGACCGTCCCAACTCGGCGTCGTGGACGGCATCCTGGTCGACCGCGCCTTCGTCGAGAACCGGCAGAAGAACGCCCAGGAGCTCGCCGAGGTCTCCGACGTGCGCCCGGCGGCCCCGCACAACATCGCCAACGCCCTTGCGGCGGCGGCCCTCGCGCGCGCCTTCGGCGTCCCGGCCGGCGCCGTGCGCGACGGACTGCGGGCCTTCACCCCGGACGCCCACCGCATCGCGCACGTGGCCGACGTGGACGGGGTCGCCTACGTCGACGACTCCAAGGCGACCAACACCCACGCGGCGGAAGCCTCCTTGGCGGCCTACGAGTCGATCGTGTGGATCGCCGGCGGCCTCGCCAAGGGCGCGACCTTCGACGAACTGGTCACCAGGTCGGCGGGGCGGCTGCGGGCGGCCGTGCTGATCGGCGCCGATCGCGCGCTGATCCGCGAAGCCCTCGCGCGACACGCCCCGGAAGTACCCGTCGTCGACCTCGACCGCACGGACACTGGGGCGATGCTCGCGGCGGTCCGGGAGGCCGCACGGCTCGCCGGGCCGGGAGACACTGTCCTGCTGGCGCCGGCCTGTGCGTCCATGGACATGTTCGCCAACTACAACAAGCGCGGTGACGCTTTCGCGGAGGCGGTTCGCGAACTCGGCACCGCGAGCGCCTGACGGCGGGACCCAGGCGCCCCGGGACCCTTGGGAGGGACGCGTGACGCCAGTGCGGTCGGGGCTTCGCAGGCGGCTTTCGGCGGGCGGGACGGCGCTGTGCCGCCCCCGCCCGCCCGCCGTGTCCGTACGGCCCGGGAGGACCGCCGAGAGGGCGCCCTTCCGCGCTCCTGGGGAGGGAGCCGGCGATGGCCGGTAGCCGTACGGGCCGCCCGCCCGTCCAGCGCGCCCCCCGGCGCCCCTCCTCCGCGGGCACCGCGCGCGACAACCCCGTGGCCCGCCTCGTCGTCCGCGCGCGCAAGGCATGGGACCGGCCGCTGACCGCCTACTACCTGATCCTCGGCAGCAGCCTGCTGATCACCGTGCTGGGCCTCGTGATGGTCTACTCGGCGTCGATGATCACGGCACTGCAGCTGTCGCTGCCCGGATCGTTCTTCTTCCGCAAACAGTTCCTCGCCGCCTCGATCGGCGCCGTGCTGCTGGTGGTGGCGATGCGGGTGCCGGTGAAACTCCACCGGGCGCTGGCCTATCCGATCCTGGCCGGCGCGGTCTTCCTGATGGTCCTCGTCCAGGTGCCGGGGATAGGGATGTCGGTCAACGGCAACCAGAACTGGATCTCCCTGGGCGGCTCGTTCCAGATCCAGCCCAGCGAGTTCGGCAAGCTCGCGCTCGTCCTGTGGGGAGCCGACCTCCTCGCCCGCAAACAGGACAAGGCGATGCTGGCGCAGTGGAAGCACATGCTGGTGCCGCTCGTCCCGGTCGCCTTCCTGCTGCTCGGCCTGATCATGCTCGGCGGCGACATGGGCACGGCGATCATCCTCACCGCCATCCTCTTCGGGCTGCTGTGGCTGGCCGGAGCGCCCACCCGGCTGTTCGCGGGTGTCCTGGCCGTCGCGCTGACGATCGGCTTCGTCCTCATCAAGACCAGCCCCAACCGGATGTCCAGGCTCGCCTGCATCGGCGCCACCGAACCCGGCCCGAACGACACCTGCTGGCAGGCCGTCCACGGCATCTACGCCCTCGCCTCCGGCGGCCTGTTCGGATCCGGCCTCGGCGCCAGCGTGGAAAAATGGGGCCAACTGCCCGAAGCACACACGGACTTCATCTTCGCCATCACCGGGGAGGAACTCGGCCTCGCGGGGACACTGTCGGTCCTCGCCCTCTTCGCGGCTCTAGGCTATGCGGGTATCCGCGTGGCCGGACGCACGGAGGACCCCTTCGTGAGGTATGCCGCGGGAGGCGTGACCACCTGGATCACGGCCCAGGCCGTGATCAACATCGGTGCGGTGCTCGGTCTGCTGCCGATCGCCGGAGTCCCGCTCCCGCTGTTCTCCTACGGGGGTTCCGCCCTGCTGCCGACCATGTTCGCCATCGGACTTCTGATCGCCTTCGCGCGCGACGAGCCCGCTGCGCGGGCGGCGCTGGCGATGCGGCAACCCCGCTTTGGCAGAAAGCGTGCTGCCGTGCGAGGCTCCGCGGGGGCCGCGGGGCCTCGGAGATGGAACACGATGCGACGGCGCGCCGCGGCGCGTTCGTCCGGAGAGCGGTGAATTTCGGTGCATGTCGTACTCGCCGGCGGGGGGACCGCCGGCCACATCGAGCCCGCGCTCGCCCTCGCGGACGCCCTGCGCAGGCAGGACCCGACCGTGGGGATCACGGCCCTGGGCACGGAACGCGGACTCGAGACCCGGCTCGTGCCCGAGCGCGGATACGAACTCGCGCTGATCCCCGCCGTTCCGCTGCCGCGCAAACCCACCCCCGAGCTGATCACCGTCCCCGGACGGCTGCGCGGCACGATCAAGGCGGCCGAGCAGGTCCTGGAGCGCACCAAGGCGGACGCGGTGGTCGGGTTCGGCGGCTATGTCGCGCTGCCCGCCTATCTCGCGGCCAAGCGCCTCGGCGTCCCGATCGTCATCCACGAGGCCAACGCCCGGCCCGGCCTCGCCAACAAGATCGGCTCGCGGTACGCGGCACAGGTCGCCGTCTCGACCCCCGACAACAAGCTGCGGGGCGCCCGCTACATCGGCATCCCGCTGCGCCGCTCCATCGCCACCCTCGACCGGGCCGCCGTACGCCCCGAGGCACGCGCCGCGTTCGGGCTCGACCCCAACCTGCCGACGCTGCTGGTCTCCGGCGGCTCGCAGGGCGCACGGCGCCTCAACGAGGTCGTCCAGCAGGCCGCTCCGTACCTCCAGCAGGCCGGCATCCAGATCCTGCACGCGGTCGGACCGAAGAACGAACTGCCGCAGGTGCACCAGATGCCGGGGATGCCCCCGTACATCCCGGTACCGTACGTGGACCGGATGGACCTCGCGTACGCCGCGGCCGACATGATGCTCTGCCGCGCGGGCGCGATGACCGTCGCCGAACTCTCCGCCGTCGGGCTCCCGGCCGCCTACGTCCCGTTGCCCATCGGCAACGGCGAACAGCGGCTCAACGCCCAGCCGGTGGTCAAGGCGGGTGGCGGACTGCTGGTCGACGACGCGGAACTGACGCCCCAGTGGGTGCAGCAGAACGTGCTGCCCGTGCTCGCCGACCCGCACCGGCTGTACGAGATGTCCCGCGCCGCCAGCGAGTTCGGGCGCCGCGACGCCGACGACCTGCTCGTCGGCATGGTGTACGAGGCGATCGCCTCACGCCATCACTAGGCACATGTGAGGGAAGGCAGGGAGCGTGGCCGGACCGACGACCGCCGAGCGCGGTGAACGGCAGAAGCTGAGGTCCGGCCCGCCCCGGCCGCCCCGCCAGACGCGGCTGCGCCGCCTCCGTGTGCTCATCGCCCTGCTGCTCGCCCTGGTGTTGGCCGGCGCCGGGGTGGTCTGGCTGCTGTACGGCTCGCAGTGGCTGCGGGTCGAGCGGCTGTCCGTCTCCGGCACCCGGGTGCTGACACCGCGGCAGGTGCGCGAGGCGGCCGACGTGCCGGACGGGACGCCGCTGGTCTCCGTCGACACCGACGCCGTGGAGGCGCGGCTGCTGCGCAGACTGCCCCGGATCGACTCGGTCGACGTCGTCCGTTCCTGGCCGCACGGAATCGGGCTGAAGGTGACCGAACGCACCCCGGTCCTGGTGGTGCGAGCCCCGGGCAAGGGGGGCAAGGGCGGCAAGTACGTCGAAGTGGACGCCAAGGGTGTGCGGTTCGCGACGGTTCCGACGGCCCCGAAGAACGTGGCCCTGCTCGAACTGACGCCGTCCCGTACGGCGGCCCTGCGCCGTTTTCCCGCCGACCGGCTGGTGCGCGAGGCGGTGCGGGTCGCCGGGGACCTCCCGGCCTCCGTCGCCCGCGCCACCCGGACCGTCAAGGTCCGCTCGTACGACTCCATCTCGCTGGAACTGGGCGACGGGCGCGACGTCGAGTGGGGGAGCGGGGAGAAGGGTCGCGCGAAGGCGCGGACACTCACCGCTCTCATGAAAGCAGCTCCGAAGGCCCGGCACTTCGACGTGAGCGTCCCCACCGCCCCCTCGTCAGCCGGTAGTTGACGCACATCAGCGCAGGCCAGCACCCTGGTTGGGCAGCGCTACGGCTGATCACATAGGGTGAAAAGAAAAACGGGAGGTTCGGCGTGTTCGTTGAACGTGCGCCACTTGTCGACTTAGTGTCCTGTTCGGAAGAGTCCAAGGAACAGACACACTGGTAACCCTAAACTTCAGCGTTAGGGTTCGGGTCGGCGTTCGGACCGTCCCATTCGGCATCAGTCGTCGGATCGCGAGCGTGCGAGGCGACGACACGTAACTCGAGGCGAGAGGCCTTCGACGTGGCAGCACCGCAGAACTACCTCGCAGTCATCAAAGTCATCGGTGTCGGCGGCGGTGGTGTCAATGCCATCAACCGGATGATCGAGGTCGGTCTCAAGGGCGTCGAGTTCATCGCCATCAACACGGACGCGCAAGCTCTGTTGATGAGCGACGCCGACGTCAAACTCGACGTCGGCCGCGAACTCACCCGCGGACTCGGCGCCGGAGCCAACCCGGCCGTCGGCCGGAAGGCGGCCGAGGATCACCGCGAGGAGATCGAGGAGGTCCTCAAGGGGGCCGACATGGTCTTCGTGACGGCCGGCGAAGGCGGCGGCACCGGCACCGGCGGCGCCCCCGTCGTGGCCAACATCGCCCGTTCGCTGGGCGCCCTGACCATCGGCGTGGTCACCCGTCCGTTCACCTTCGAGGGACGGCGCCGCGCCAACCAGGCGGAGGACGGCATCGCCGAACTCCGCGAAGAGGTCGACACCCTCATCGTCATCCCGAACGACCGGCTGCTGTCCATCTCGGACCGTCAGGTCTCGGTCCTCGACGCGTTCAAGTCGGCGGACCAGGTCCTGCTCTCCGGTGTCCAGGGCATCACCGACCTCATCACCACGCCCGGCCTGATCAACCTGGACTTCGCCGACGTCAAGTCCGTGATGTCCGAGGCGGGTTCCGCGCTGATGGGCATCGGCTCGGCGCGCGGCGACGACCGTGCGGTGGCGGCCGCGGAGATGGCGATCTCCTCGCCGCTCCTGGAGGCCTCCATCGACGGCGCCCGCGGTGTCCTGCTCTCCATCTCCGGCGGTTCCGACCTCGGCCTGTTCGAGATCAACGAAGCCGCCCAGCTGGTCAGCGAGGCCGCGCACCCCGAGGCCAACATCATCTTCGGCGCGGTCATCGACGACGCGCTGGGCGACGAGGTGCGGGTCACCGTCATCGCCGCCGGCTTCGACGGCGGCCAGCCGCCGGCCAAGCGGGACAACGTCCTCGGCTCCACCGCGGCCAAGCAGCGCGAGGAGCCCGCGCCGGTACGGACCCCCGAGAGCCGTCCGTCCTTCGGCTCGCTCGGCTCCGTCACGCCGAAGGAGGCGCCGGAGCCCGCTCCGGAGCCGGTCCCCGAGATCCAGGTGGCCCCGCCGGTCCCGCCGTCCCGCACCTACTCGGACAGCGCGGCCGAAGAGCTGGACGTGCCGGACTTCCTCAAGTGATAGGACAGCGCTCCGAGACGAGCACCGTGAGCGGCGCGCACTTCGCCTTCACCGACCGGTGGGGCGGGGTGAGCGCCGTTCCGTACGAGGAGCTCAACCTCGGCGGAGCGGTCGGCGACGACCCCGACGCCGTACGGACCAACCGTGAACTGGCCGCCAGGTCCCTCGGCCTGGACCCGGACCGGGTCGTCTGGATGAACCAGGTGCACGGGCCGGACGTGGCGGTCGTGGACGCCCCCTGGGGCTCCTCGGAGATCCCGTCCGTCGACGCGGTCGTCACCGCGCGCCGGGGGCTCGCCCTCGCCGTCCTCACGGCCGACTGCACACCGGTCCTGCTCGCCGATCCCGTCGCCGGGATCGCGGCGGCCGCCCACGCGGGACGGCCCGGGATGGTCGCGGGGGTCGTCCCCGCCGCCGTACGGGCCATGGTGGAACTCGGCGCCGAGCCGGCCAGGATCGTGGCCCGCACCGGACCCGCGGTCTGCGGCCGGTGCTACGAGGTGCCGGACGCGATGCGCGCCGAGGTCGCCGCCGTCGAACCCGCCGCCCACTCCGAGACCAGCTGGGGCACCCCCGCGGTCGACGTGACCGCCGGGGTGCACGCGCAACTGGAGCGGCTCGGGGTGCGCGACCGGCAGCAGTCGGCGGCGTGCACGCTGGAGTCGAAGGACCACTTCTCGTACCGACGGGACCGCACCACCGGGCGGCTCGCGGGCTATGTCTGGCTGGACTGATGGGGCATGACGGACCGTAAGGCTCAACTCGCCGCGAACCTGGCGAAAGTGGAAGAACGCATCGCCGCGGCGTGCACGGCCGCCGGGCGCAAGCGCGAAGAGGTGACCCTGATCGTGGTCACCAAGACCTACCCCGCGAGCGATGTGCGGATCCTGTCGGAGCTCGGCGTGCGCCATGTCGCCGAGAACCGGGACCAGGACGCGGCCCCCAAGGCCGCCGCCTGCTCCGATCTGTCCCTCGCCTGGCACTTCGTCGGTCAGTTGCAGACCAACAAGGTGCGTTCGGTGGTCGGTTACGCGGATGTGGTGCAGTCCGTCGACCGCTCCCGGCTCGTCACGGCCCTGTCCAAGGAGGCGGTGCGGGTGGAGCGCGAGGTGGGGTGTCTCATCCAGGTCGCGCTGGACGCGGAGGAGAGCGGCCGGGGCGAGCGCGGCGGCGTGGGGGCGGGCGGGGTCGAGGAGTTGGCGGACCTCGTCGAGCGGTCTCCGGGACTGCGGCTCGACGGGCTGATGACCGTCGCACCCCTCACCGGGCCCTACGCGGGGCGCCCCCAGGACGCGTTCGCGCGACTGATGGATTTGTCGACTGCTATGCGCCGCGCGCATCCGGCTGCGAACATGGTGTCCGCAGGGATGAGTGCGGACCTCGAACAGGCCGTGACGGCCGGAGCGACACATGTGCGCGTCGGTACGGCGGTACTCGGAGTCCGACCCGGGCTCGGGTAACGTCGCCAAGAAGTCGGACCACAGCAGAAAATATGGTCATTACCGCCACAGGCGGGCATAACGACCTCGTGGATCGCGGGCACTTGGCTATTCGTCAGCCGATCCACCACAGAGCGGAGGACTCAGAGCATGGCCGGCGCGATGCGCAAGATGGCGGTCTACCTCGGCCTCGTGGAGGACGATGGGTACGACGGCAGGGGATTCGACCCCGACGACGAGTTCGAGCCCGAGCTTGATCCGGAGCCCGAGCGGGACCGCCGGCGGCACGAGCCGCCGCACCAGTCACATCAGGCGCACCAGTCCCAACGGGACGAATCGGTACGAGTGGTGCAGCCTCCCGCGCAGCGCGAGCCGGTGCCGCATTCCGCTTCGCTGTCTGCGGAATCAGGCCGTCCGGCGCGCATCGCGCCCGTGGCATCCATCACACAAGAACGCGCGAGCCTGGAGAAGAACGCACCGGTGATCATGCCCAAGGTCGTGTCGGAACGAGAGCCGTACCGGATCACCACGCTCCACCCGCGGACGTACAACGAGGCCCGTACCATCGGGGAACACTTCCGTGAAGGCACCCCGGTGATCATGAATCTGACCGAGATGGATGACACGGACGCGAAGCGACTTGTCGACTTTGCGGCCGGTTTGGTGTTTGGTCTCCACGGCAGCATCGAGCGGGTGACGCAGAAGGTGTTCCTGTTGTCGCCTGCTAACGTCGATGTCACGGCGGAGGACAAGGCCCGCATCGCAGAGGGCGGGTTCTTCAACCAGAGCTGAGACGCAGGACCGGAACAACGTGGGAAACAGGGGAGAGGGAAGCACGGATCATGAGCGTGGTCGGGCAGGTTCTGTACATCGCGCTGATGTGTTTCCTCATCGTGCTGATCTTCCGGTTGGTCATGGACTACGTCTTCCAGTTCGCCCGCTCATGGCAACCCGGCAAGGCGATGGTGGTCGTTCTCGAGGCCACTTACACTGTCACCGATCCACCGCTCAAGCTTCTGCGGCGGTTCATTCCGCCGCTGCGTCTCGGGGGCGTGGCGCTTGACCTGTCCTTCTTCGTACTGATGATCATCGTCTACATCCTGATCTCCGTCGTGAGCCGGCTGTGAACGATACGGTCTTGCCGAATGCCGACGACTACGTTGAGGTGAAGAGATGCCGTTGACCCCCGAGGACGTGCGGAACAAGCAGTTCACGACCGTCCGCCTCCGAGAAGGCTATGACGAGGACGAGGTCGATGCCTTCCTCGACGAGGTCGAAGCCGAACTGACGCGCCTGCTCCGCGAGAACGAGGACCTGCGGGCGAAGCTGGCCGCGGCCACGCGCGCGGCCGCGCAGAACCAGCAGCAGCAGGGCATGCGCAAGCCGCCCGAGCAGCAGGACCAGCAGCAGGGGCCGCCGCAGGGCATGCGCGGTCCGGGCGCTCCCGTACCCGCCGGCATATCGGGCCCGCCGCAGCAGCAGATGGGCGGCCCCATGGGCGGCCCGCCCCAGCTGCCGAGCGGTGCGCCGCAGCTGCCCGCGGGCCCCAGCGCCCAGGGTGGCCAGCAGGGCCAGGGCCCCATGGGTCAGGGTCCGATGGGCCAGGGCCCCATGGGCCAGGGTCCGATGGGCCAGGGCCCCATGGGCCAGGGTCCGATGGGTCAGGGTCCCGGTCAGCAGATGCAGCAGCAGATGCCCGGCCAGATGCAGCAGATGCAGCAGATGGGCGGCCCGATGGGCGGACCCATGGGTGGTCCCATGGGCGGTCACGGCCAGCAGATGGGGCAGCCCGGCCAGGGTCCCGGTGGCGACAGTGCCGCCCGGGTGCTCTCGCTGGCCCAGCAGACCGCCGACCAGGCGATCGCCGAGGCCCGTTCCGAGGCCAACAAGATCGTCGGTGAGGCCCGCAGCCGCGCCGAGGGTCTGGAGCGCGACGCCCGCGCCAAGGCCGACGCGCTGGAGCGGGACGCGCAGGAGAAGCACCGCGTCGCGATGGGCTCCCTGGAGTCCGCCCGCGCCACGCTGGAGCGCAAGGTCGAGGACCTGCGCGGCTTCGAGCGCGAGTACCGCACGCGTCTGAAGTCCTACCTGGAGTCGCAGCTGCGGCAGCTGGAGACGCAGGCGGACGACTCGCTCGCCCCGCCGCGTTCCCCGGCCGCTCCCTCGCTGCCCTCGCCCGCGGCGCCCTCGATGGCTCCGGCCGGCGCGAGCGCTCCGTCCTACGGCGGCGGACAGGGCATGGGCGGTGCTCCGGCACCGGCGGCGCCCTCGTACGGCGGGCAGCAGCAGATGTCTCCCGCGATGACCCAGCCGATGGCTCCGGTGCGGCCCCAGGGCCCGTCGCCGATGCAGCAGGCGCCCTCGCCGATGCGCGGGTTCCTCATCGACGAGGACGACAACTGACGGCCTCCCGTACGCCTTAGGCGTCGGCCGGCGTTCAGGGCGGGGCCCCCGGATCTTCCGGGGGCCCCGCCCTTTTCCCGTGCCGCCGCGGACGACCCGCGGTTCCCGTGGGACATCCGTACGGGGTACGCGACGCCGAAGGCCGGGGCCCGCCGACATCGTCGGCGGACCCCGGCCGGGTCCCTCTTCGTCGGCGGATGCCGGGTGCGCGCGGTCAGGCATGCTCCCCGGGGATCGTCGCGGGCTTTCCTCCGCGCTTCCGTCCCCGGGACGGAAGCGCGGAGGGGGGGGCGGCGAGGCGGGGATGGGCCCCGCCGCCCGGTGTCAGGCCTTGTGCAGACGGAAGGTCAGCGACAGGGACTCGTCGGTGAACGGGGCCCCGTAGGCGTCGTCGGCCTGGCCCTGGGCGAAGTCCGTGGCGAGGACCTCGTCGGCGATGAGGTCCGCGTGCTCGGACAGGGCCGAGATGACGGCCGGGTCCGTGGACGTCCAGCGCAGGGCGATCCGGTCCGCCACGTCGAGGCCGCTGTTCTTGCGGGCCTCCTGGATGAGGCGGATCGCGTCGCGGGCGAGGCCCGCCCGGCGCAGCTCCTCGGTGATCTCCAGGTCGAGCGCGACCGTGGCCCCCGAGTCGGAGGCCACCGACCAGCCCTCGCGCGGGGTCTCCGTGATGATGACCTCGTCGGGAGCCAGGGTGACCGTCTCGCCCTCGACCAGCACCGCGGCCGTGCCCTCGCGCAGGGCGAGGGAGAGGGCCGCCGCGTCCGTCTCGGCGATGGCCATGGCGACGGCCTGGACGCCCTTGCCGAAGCGCTTGCCGAGCGCGCGGAAGTTCGCCTTGGCCGTGGTGTCGACCAGCGAGCCGCCCACTTCGGAGAGCGAGGCGAGACCGCTGACGTTCAGCTCCTCCGTGATCTGCGCGTGCAGTTCGGGGTCGAGCGAGTCGAAACCGGTCGCCGCGATCAGCGCCCGGGAGAGCGGCTGGCGGGTCTTGACGCCGGACTCCGCGCGGGTGGCGCGGCCGAGCTCGACGAGCCGGCGGACCAGCACCATCTGCCGTGACAGCCCGGGGTCGATCGCGGACAGGTCCGGCTCCGGCCACGACGACAGGTGCACGGACTCCGGGGCGCCCGGCGTGACCGGCGCGATCAGGTCCTGCCAGACCCGCTCGGTGATGAACGGGGTGAGCGGGGCCATCAGCCGCGTCACCGTCTCGACGACCTCGTGCAGGGTGCGCAGCGCGGCCTTGTCCCCCTGCCAGAAGCGACGGCGAGAGCGGCGCACGTACCAGTTGGAGAGGTCGTCGACGAACGCCGAGAGAAGCTTCCCGGCGCGCTGGGTGTCGTAGGCCTCCAGCGCCTGGGTCACCTGGTCGGTGAGGGCGTGCAGTTCGGACAGGAGCCAGCGGTCCAGGACCGGACGGTCGGCCGGGGCCGGGTCCGCCTCGCTGGGCGCCCAGCCGGAGGTGCGGGCGTACAGGGCCTGGAAGGCGACCGTGTTCCAGTACGTCAGGAGCGTCTTGCGGACGACCTCCTGGATGGTGCCGTGGCCGACCCGGCGGGCCGCCCAGGGGGAACCGCCGGCCGCCATGAACCAGCGCACCGCGTCCGCGCCGTGCTGGTCCATCAGCGGGATCGGCTGCAGGATGTTGCCCAGGTGCTTGGACATCTTGCGGCCGTCCTCGGCGAGGATGTGGCCCAGGCAGACCACGTTCTCGTAGGACGACTTGTCGAAGACGAGCGTGCCGACCGCCATCATCGTGTAGAACCAGCCGCGCGTCTGGTCGATGGCCTCCGAGATGAACTGCGCCGGGTAACGGCTCTCGAAGATCTCCTTGTTCTTGTACGGGTAGCCCCACTGCGCGAACGGCATCGAACCCGAGTCGTACCAGGCGTCGATGACCTCCGGGACGCGGGTGGCCGTCGCCTCGCACTGCGGGCAGGTGAAGGTGACGGCGTCGATGTACGGGCGGTGCGGGTCCAGCTCCGACTGGTCGGTGCCGGTCAGCTCGGTCAGCTCCGCGCGGGAGCCGACACAGGTGAGGTGGTCGTTCTCGCAGCGCCACAGCGGGAGCGGGGTGCCCCAGTAGCGGCTGCGGGACAGGGCCCAGTCGATGTTGTTGTTCAGCCAGTCGCCGAAGCGGCCGTGCTTGACCGACTCCGGAAACCAGTTGGTCTTCTCGTTCTCCTGGAGGAGACGGTCCTTGACGGCGGTGGTGCGGATGTACCAGGACGGCTGCGCGTAGTAGAGGAGCGCGGTGTGGCAGCGCCAGCAGTGCGGGTAGCTGTGCTCGTACGGGACGTGCTTGAAGAGCAGTCCGCGGTCCTGGAGGTCCTCGGTGAGCTTCTCGTCCGCCTTCTTGAAGAAGACGCCGCCGACGAGCGGGACGTCCTCCTGGAAGGTGCCGTTCGGGCGGACCGGGTTCACCACCGGCAGTCCGTACGAGCGGCAGACCTTCAGGTCGTCCTCACCGAAGGCGGGGGACTGGTGGACGAGGCCCGTACCGTCCTCGGTCGTCACGTACTCGGCGTTCACCACGTAGTGCGCGGGCTCGGGGAACTCGACCAGCTCGAAGGGCCGCTGATAGGTCCAGCGCTCCATCTCGGCGCCGGTGAAGGTCTCACCGGTGGTCTCCCAGCCCTCGCCGAGCGCCTTCCCGACGAGCGGCTCGGCGACGACGAGCTTCTCCTCGCCGTTCGTGGCGACCACGTAGGTGACGGCGGGGTGCACGGCGACCGCGGTGTTGGAGACCAGCGTCCACGGCGTCGTCGTCCACACCAGGAGGGCGGCCTCGCCGGCCAGCGGACCGGAGGTGAGGGGGAAACGGACGTAGACGGACGGGTCGACGATGGTCTCGTAGCCCTGTGCCAGCTCGTGGTCCGACAGGCCTGTCTCGTCGCGGGGGCACCACGGCGCGACGCGGTAGTCCTGGACCAGCAGGCCCTTGTTGAAGATCTCCTTCAGCGACCACCACACGGACTCCACGTACTCGGGGTCCATCGTGCGGTACGCGTCGTCCAGGTCGACCCAGTAGCCCATGCGGTTGGTGAGGTCGGTGAAGGCGTCGGTGTGACGGGTCACGGACTCGCGGCACCTGGCGTTGAACTCGGCGATGCCGTACGCCTCGATGTCCTGCTTGCCCGTGAAGCCGAGCTCCTTCTCCACGGCGAGCTCCACCGGCAGGCCGTGGCAGTCCCAGCCGGCCTTGCGGGCGACGTGGTAGCCGCGCATGGTGCGGAAGCGCGGGAAGACGTCCTTGAAGACGCGCGCCTCGATGTGGTGCGCTCCCGGCATGCCGTTCGCGGTGGGCGGGCCCTCGTAGAACACCCACTCGGGGCGCCCCTCGGACTGCTCCAGGCTCTTGGCGAAGATCTTCTGCTCGCGCCAGAAATCGAGCACGGCGTGCTCGAGGGCGGGCAGGTCGACCTGGGCGGGCACCTGGCGGTACGTCGGCGTTGTCATCAGCGAGCTTCCTCCGGCGGACTTTCTGCCTTCCGTCCGGAGGGACGAGAGCCCTTGCCGCTGCCCAGTAGCTGCTGCGGACGCCGTGTGCGGCGTGCTCCCGCGGTACCACCCTCCTTGGCTCGCCGGCACGTGCTGTGCGCCGGCGGGCCCCCTCATTGGGGTCGCGATGCCGGGTCTACTCGCCGCGGCCTGTCGGCTGCGGCTTTCTTCCGGCGGCTCCGGGGTGATCTTCGCGTCGCGCTGGCCCCCGGGCTTCCACCGTCCCCGGGTCGCTCCTGGCCGCGTACGCCGCTACTCGTCCCCATCCACGCTTCTCGCTGGGCCCAGTGTACGGCGCCGCACGCACGGCGGCCGACCGGTTTTCCGGTGTCCTCGGGCGCCGCGGACCGGGGTGTCGCGGCGGCGGTCGGGCTGACCCGAATGCCGGGGCGCCGCGTCCCGCGTTCCGGGACGCCGGTCCCGGCGGATTACCCGGCGGGGAGCTGGGCACAACGCATGCAGGCTCGTCAGGCGGGACCTGCGTGGCGTCGGAAGGTGGGCGTGCCCCGTTGCCGCGGGCCGGAAGTCGATTTATCGTCCCAGAGCGATTTGCGCGCAAGATCACAATATGTGAAGGGGCCGCGGCCATGGTGGCGAAGAAGACCGCCGTACAGCAGTCGGCGTCCGGAAGGTCCACGGGTCCGGCGGCCAAGGACGTGAGCGGCAAGAAGAGTGCGCGGGGGGCGTCGGCGGAGCACGGGAACGGCGCGGCGCCGGCGGGCGGCGGTGCCGGGAAGAAGGCCGCCAGGAAGACCGTCGCCGAGAAGACGGCCACCAAGAGGACGGTGGCCGAGAAGTCCGTGTCGGAGGATGCGGGCACGGCGTCGGAGCCGGGGCCGGAGGCGGGAGCCGCCGCGAAGGCCGCCGCGTCGGAACAGGCCGCCGGGAGCGCGGCCGGGAAGAGCGGTGGCAGGTCCGGGAGGACCGCCGTCGGCGCGGTGAAGAAGAGCACGGGCACCGCGAGGAAGCCCGCGAGCAGGGCGAAGAAGACGGCCGCTTCCGCGGCCGAGGACGCGGCCCGGGCCGCGAAGACGACGGGAGCCCCGACGGTGGTTGCGAAGAAGACCCCAGGCACGGCCACGGCGGCCGGGAAGCCCACCGCGCTCCCCAAGGCGCGGATCTCCGCGGTGGAGCCGGGCGAGCTCGCCGTCCGCCCGGGCGAAGACCCCTGGACCCCGGAGGAGGTCGCGGACGCCCGCGCGGAGCTGCAGTCCGAGGCGCTGCGGCTGAGCACCGAGATCACGTCGTCGGAGGAGTCGCTCGCGGGCCTGATGCGCGACTCCGGGGACGGCGCGGGCGACGACCAGGCGGACACCGGCACGAAGAACATCACCCGCGAGTCGGAGATGGCGCTGGCGGCCAACGCGCGCGAGATGCTCGTCCAGACCGAGCGCGCTCTGGAGAAGCTCGACGCGGGTACGTACGGGCTCTGCGAGAACTGCGGGGAGCCCATCGGCAAGGCCCGGATGCAGGCCTTCCCGCGCGCCACTCTGTGCGTCGAATGCAAGCAGAAGCAGGAACGTCGGTACTGACCGGCGTGGGAGGGCTCCTGCGCACGTGAATGCCGGGAGGTGTGACGTACCCTCGTCCTCAGTCAGGCACCTAGGTCGAGGGACTCACTCACGTGGCAGAGGCGGAGCGCATCATCGGTACGCCGGATTCCCCAGGAACGACGGGGTCCGAGCCGGAGCAGTCCGACGCGAACACGACGCCGGGCGACCGCTCCGGCTCCGGCGAGTCGTCCGCGGCCGGGGGGCCCGGGACGGACGACGGGGCGGCGGCCCCGGCCCAGCCGCCCAAGGGCAGGCGCAGGATCGCGGTCCTGTTCACCGTCGCCGTGCTGGCGTACGCCCTGGATCTCGTCAGCAAGCTGCTCGTGGTGGCGAAGCTGGAGCACCACGCGCCGATCGAGATCGTCGGGGACTGGCTGCAGTTCGAGGCCATCCGCAACGCGGGCGCGGCCTTCGGCTTCGGTGAGGCGTTCACGATCATCTTCACGGTGATCGCCGCCGCGGTGATCGTCGTGATCGCCCGGCTCGCGCGCAAGCTCTACAGCCTGCCCTGGGCGATCGCGCTCGGACTGCTGCTGGGCGGCGCGCTGGGCAATCTCACCGACCGGATCTTCCGCTCGCCCGGCGTCTTCGAGGGCGCGGTCGTCGACTTCATCGCGCCCAAGCACTTCGCCGTCTTCAACCTCGCCGACTCGGCGATCGTGTGCGGCGGCATCCTCATCGTGCTGCTGTCCTTCCGCGGACTCGACCCCGACGGGACCGTCCACAAGGACTGACCGGGGCCTCACCCGACGAGGGCCGGTCAGAGCCGGACAGTACCGGTCGGCGCCGGACAGGACCGGCCTCCGGGACCCGCTCGTAGGCACTGGTGTTCGGTCACTGGTCCTGGGGTGTCCGGCCGGTCCGGCATACTCGACGGGTGAGCACGATTCCCGAGATCCGTACCCTGCCCGTGCCCGACGGCCTGGAGGGCGAGCGCGTCGACGCCGTCATCTCCCGGATGTTCGGCTTCTCCCGCACGAAGGCCGCCGAGCTCGCCGCGGCGGGGAAGGTCACGGTCGACGGTTCGGTGGTCGGCAAGTCCGAGCGGTTGCACGGCGGCGCCTGGCTGGAAGTGGAGATGCCGCAGGCACCCGCGCCGGTCCAGATCGTCGCCGAGCCCGTCGAGGGCATGGAGATCGTGCACGACGACGACGACGTGGTCGTGATCGTCAAGCCGGTCGGCGTCGCCGCGCACCCCAGCCCCGGCTGGTCGGGACCGACCGTGATCGGCGGTCTCGCGGCCGCCGGGTACCGCATCTCCACCTCGGGCGCCTCCGAGCGCCAGGGCATCGTGCACCGCCTCGACGTCGGCACGTCGGGCCTGATGGTGGTCGCGAAGTCCGAGTACGCGTACACGTCGCTCAAGCGCCAGTTCAAGGAGCGCACGGTCGACAAGCGCTACCACGCCTTGGTGCAGGGCCACCCGGACCCGACGAGCGGCACCATCGACGCCCCGATCGGCCGGCATCCGAACCACGACTACAAGTGGGCGGTCACGGCCGAGGGCAAGCCGTCGGTGACCCACTACGACCTGGTGGAGGCGTTCCGCGCGGCCTCCCTGCTCGACATCAAGCTGGAGACCGGGCGCACCCACCAGATCCGCGTCCACATGTCGGCGCACCGCCACCCGTGCGTCGGCGACCTGACCTACGGCGCCGACCCCACGCTCGCCAAGCGGCTCGGCATCACCCGTCAGTGGCTCCACGCGGTCCGGCTCGGCTTCGAGCACCCGGGCGACGGGCAGTGGGCGGAGTTCGCGAGCGACTATCCCGAGGACCTGCAGAAGGCCCTCGACAAGGTGCGCGAGGAGAGCAACGCATGACCGTCCCGTACACACTGCGGACGGCGGAGGACGCCGCCGACCGCGAGGCGTGCTTCGCGGTGCGCAAGGAGGTCTTCGTCGGCGAGCAGGGCGTCAGCGAGGACATCGAGTACGACGCGTACGACGCCGGGGCCGCGCTGCACGTGCTGGCGGTCCGGGACGACGGCACGCCGCTGGGCACCGGGCGGCTGCTGCACGGCGCGGACGCCGCGGCGAAGACCGGCGGCGACCCGGGCGTCGGTTCGCTGGGACGACTCGCCGTGATCAAGGAGGCGCGCGGGCTCGGCGTGGGGGTCGCGCTGGTCGGGGCCATCGAGGACGCGGCCCGCGCGCGCGGGCTCACCTCCGTGGACCTCCACGCGCAGACGCATGCGCTGGGCTTCTACGAGCGGCTCGGCTACGTGGCGTACGGCGAGGAGTTCCTCGACGCGGGGATCGACCACCGGGCGATGCGCAAGACCCTGTGAGCACTCCGGCGGACGGGGTCGGCCGGGAGAGGGCATCGGTGGGAGGGCCCTGCCGGGAGAGGGCATCGGCGGGGCGGCGTGGCAGGCTTGGGGCCGGCCCCTCCTTGATCGCCTAGACCTCGCGGAGCGCTGACCGTGGATCAGTTGGCCCTGTTGTTCATGCTGCTGCTCGGGGCCGTGCTGAGCGTCCCGGTGGGGGACCGTTTCGGGCTGCCGGCGCCGGTGCTGATGACGCTCCTCGGGATCGCGCTGGCCGTGCCGGACTTCGTGCCCAACGTGGACATCCGGCCGGACCTGATCCTGCCCCTGCTGCTGCCTCCGCTGCTGTACGCGTCGGTGCGGCGGACCTCGTGGCGGCAGTTCACCGCGAACAAGCGGCCGATCTTCCTGCTCGCCGTGGCCCTGGTGTTCCTCACCACGGCGGCGGTGGCGGTCGTCGCCAACACGGTGGTGCCGGGGCTGCCGCTCGCCGCCGCGGTGGCGCTGGGAGCGCTGGTCGCGCCGCCGGACCCGGTCGCCGCGACCGCGGTCGCGGGACAGCTCGGGCTGCCCCGCCGGCTGGTCTCGATCCTGGAGGGCGAGGGTCTCTTCAACGACGTGACGGCCATCGTGCTCTACCACGTCGCGATCGCCGCGGTCGTGAGCGGATCGTTCTCGCCGTGGCGGGCCGGGCTCGACCTGGTGCTGTCCGCCGTCGTCGCGGTCGCGGTGGGGGTGGGCCTGGGGTGGGCCGCGAACCGGCTGATGGACCTGCTCGGTGACGCCACGCTGCAGGTCGGGCTGACCCTGCTGGTGCCCTACGCGGCGTACGTGCTGGCGGAGGAGCTGCACGGCTCCGGGGTGCTCGCCGTGCTCACCACCGCGCTCTTCCTCGCGGAGTACGCCACCGACGCCGACGACGTCCTGACCCGGCTCGCCGGGCACACGTTCTGGGACGTGGTGGACACGCTCGTCACCGGCGTCGCGTTCGGACTGATCGGGCTGGAGCTGCACAACGCGATCCGGACGGCGGCCGGACGGTGGGGCGAGATGCTCGGGTGGGCGGCCGCGATCGTCGCGGTCGTCGTGCTCGTACGCCTCGCGTGGCTGCTGCCGGCGACGTGGCTGACGAAGCGGCTGCACGCGAAGCGGGACTACGACGAGGAGATCCCCACGTCGTGGCGGGAGACGGTGGTGATGTGGTGGTCCGGGATGCGCGGGGTCGCCTCGGTGGCCCTCGCGCTGGCGGTTCCCCTGAAGATGGACGACGGATCTCCCTTCCCCGACCGGGACGAGATCGTGTTCATCGCGTTCGGTGTGATCATGGCGACGCTCGTGCTGCAGGGGCTCACGCTGCCCTGGCTCGTCAGGCGGCTCGGGGTGCGGGCCGACGAGGACGTCGAGAAGGCCTTCGAGAAGGAGCTCGCGGTCCGGGCCGCCAAGGCGGCGAAGCGGAGGCTGAAGGAGATCGAGGAGGTCGAGGAGCTGTCGGAGGAGGTCTCCGAACAGCTGCTGCGGCGGGCCTTCGACATCGGGACGCGGATCAGTCCGGACCTGGGTGACGAGGAACGGCGCGAGGCGTACGAGCAGCGGGCGCGGCGGCTCAAGCGGGTCCGGCGCATCCAGGCGGAGATGATGAGCGCGGCCCGGCACGAGGTGCTGTCGGCGCGCAGTGAGCCGGGGGCGGACCCGGAGATCGTGGACCGGGTGCTGCGGCATCTCGACGTGCGCAGCCTGCGCTGAGGGCGCGCGTCCAGGACGCGCGCCCTCAGCGCAGGCTGCGTCCAGGACGCTGGGACGGCCGGTGGCCGGTGGCCGGTGGCCGGTTGTCGGCGGTCGGTGGGCGGTCGGTGGTCGGCGGATGCCAGGCGGGAGGGGGCGTGGTCGTGGCCGGTCGACGGGTCAGCCGCGGCCCGGACCGGTGCGCGGGGGCCCGGAGGTGTGCGCGTGGTTGTGGCGGGCGGTCGCCGCGCCGTCGGGTTCCGTGCGGGTCGGGCCGGGGAGCTGTCCCGGTGGAAGTACCGCCTCCGCCGTGTTGACGCGGGGGAGGGCGTAGGGGTGCTGCTCGGTGAGCCAGCGGATCATCTGCTCGCGCACCGTGACCCGGACCGTCCAGATGTCGTCCGCGTCCTTGGCCGTGACCAGGGCGCGTACCTGGATGGTGTTGGGCGTCGAGTCCGTGACGGCCAGACCGTGATCACGGCCGTCCCAGGCCGGGCACTCGCGCACGATGTCCCGCAGCTTCTCGCGCATGGCCTCCACCGGAGCGCTGTGGTCGAGGTGGAAGAAGACGATGCCGGTCATCTGCGGGGTGCCGCGCGACCAGTTCTCGAAGGGCTTCGAGGTGAAGTACGAGACCGGCATGGTGATCCGGCGTTCGTCCCAGGTCCGGACGGTCAGGAAGGTCAGGGTGATCTCCTCGACCGTGCCCCACTCGCCGTCCACGACGACCGTGTCCCCGAGCCGCACCATGTCGCCGAAGGCGATCTGCAGCCCGGCGAAGAGGTTCGCGAGCGTGGACTGGGCGGCGACACCGGCGACGATGCCGAGGATGCCGGCCGAGGCGAGCAGTGAGGCGCCGGCCGCGCGCATCGCCGGGAAGGTGAGCAGCATCGCGGCGATCGCGACGACACCGACGACCGCGGTGACCACCCGCTGGATCAGCGCGACCTGGGTGCGCACCCGGCGCACCCGCGCCGGATCGCGGTGGGCGTTCGCGTAGCGGGAGTACGAGGTGTCGACGACGGCCGTCGCGATGCTCACCACCAGCCAGGCGGCGGCGCCGATCAGGATCAGGGTCAGCGTCCTGCCGATGCCGATCCGGTGCTCCACGAGCAGTTCCGCCTCGTCGTACGACCCTCTGAGCAGAGCCGCGAACAGGACCAGCTGGAAGGGGATGCGGCCGCGGCGGAGCAGACCCCACAGGGAGGTCTCGCTGTGACGGTCGTCCACCCGACGCAACAGGCGGTCCACGGACCACCCGATGAGCAGTGCGAGCACGACCGAGCCGCCGACGACGATCACCGGGCGCAGTACGTTCTCCATGACAGAGAACGTAACCGGCCGCGGGCCGCGATGAACATGTGTTCTCGCGAGGGAACGGGGTACGCCCCGCGTCCGTCGCCCGGGCCCCGCGCCCGTCACTGTCGGTGCCGGCTGGCACCATGGGAGGCATGAACATCATGCTCTTCCACTCGACGTACGGTCTGCGGCCCGCGGTGCGCGCGGCGGCGGACCGGCTGCGGGCCGCGGGACACGAGGTGTGGACGCCCGACCTCTTCGAGGGGCGCACCTTCGAGACCGTGGAGGAGGGCATGGCCTGCAAGGACGAGATCGGCAAGGTCGAGCTGCTCAAGCGCGCGGTCCTGTCCGCGGCGCCCTACTCGGACCGCGGTCTGGTGTACGCGGGGTTCTCCCTCGGTGCCTCCCTCGCGCAGACCCTGGCCCTCGGCGACGAGAAGGCCCGCGGGCTGCTCCTGCTGCACGGCACGTCGGACATCGCCGAGAACGCCTCGGTGGACGAGCTGCCGGTCCAGCTCCATGTCGCCGAGCCGGACCAGTTCGAGACGGAGGACTGGCTCGGTGCCTGGTATCTGCAGATGCGCAGAGCGGGCGCCGAGGTGGAGATCTACCGGTACGCGGGCGCCGGCCACCTCTACACCGACCCCGGGCTGCCCGACCACGACGCCGAGGCGGCCGAGGCCACCTGGAAGGTGGCGCTCGGCTTCCTCGACAGCCTGTAGCCGTAGCCGTAGCGACTACACCGGGTCGTAGGTCCGCTCCACGGTCTGCGATCCGGTCAGCGTGCGGTACGAACGGGACCAGGACGAGGTCGCGTTCGGGTTCGCGCGGTCGGAGATCACGTAGTAGTCCATCTGTGCCCGGGTCGGGGTGACGTCCAGCACGCCGTAGCCGTGGCGGTCGGTGTCGACCCAGTGGACGTGCCGGTTCGCCGCGCGTATCACGGGGGAGGCGATCGCCGACACGACGCCCTCGGGGACCTTGACGATGTCGTCGAGGTTGTCGGAGGTCATCGAGGTGACCACGAACTCGGTGGCGGCGGAGGCGGACAGCGGATAGGTCCCGGCGTCCACCGGCACGTCGTTGGCCCACGCCATGTGGATGTCGCCGGTCAGGAAGACCGTGTTGCGGATGGCGTTGGAGCGCAGGTGCGCGAGGAGTTCGCGGCGGTCGTCGGTGTAGCCGTCCCACTGGTCCGTGTTGAGGGCGATGCCCTCCTGGGGCAGGCCGAGCAGCTTGGCGAGCGGCTTGAGCAGGTCGGCGGAGAGGGATCCCACGGCGAACGGCGAGATCATCACCGAGTTGCCGACCAGCCGCCAGGTGGTGTCCGAGGTCTTGAGCCCGGACTTCAGCCAGTCGAGCTGCGCGCGTCCGGTGATCGTACGGTCCGGGTCGTCGACCGAGCCGCTGGCCGTGGACGCCTGCTGGGACCGGAAGGAGCGCAGGTCGAGCAGGGAGAGGTCGGCGAGCTTGCCGAAGCGCAGCCGGCGGTAGGTGGTGCCCTCGATCGCGGGGCGGACCGGCATCCACTCGAAGTAGGCCTGCTTCGCGGCGGCCTGGCGGGCGGTCCAGGTGCCCTCGGCGCCCTCGGTGTGGTTGACCGCGCCGCCCGACCACGCGTTGTCGGCGAACTCGTGGTCGTCCCAGATCGCCACGACCGGAGCCCGGTGGTGGAGGGCCTGGAGATCGGGGTCGGTCTTGTAACGGCCGTGCCGGGTGCGGTAGTCGGCGAGGGTGAGGATCTCGCCCGCGGGGGAGTGCGGCCGTACGACCGTGCCGCGCGTCCCGTACTCGCCGGACTTGTACTCGTAGATGTAGTCACCGAGGTGCAGCCAGGCGTCGAGGTCGCCGCGGGCCGCGAGGTGGCGGTAGGCCGAGAAGTAGCCGGCCTCCCAGTTGGCGCAGGAGACCACGCCGAAGCGCAGACCGGGCACGGAGGCGTCGGCGGCCGGCGTGGTGCGGGTACGGGCGACGGGGGAGTCGGTGCCGCCCGCGGAGAAGCGGAACCAGTAGTCGGTGGCCGGTTCCAGGCCGCGGATGTCGGCCTTGACGGTGTGGTCGGCGGCGGCCGTCGCGGTGAGGGAGCCCTTGGCGACGATCGTGGTGAACGCCTTGTCCTTCGCGACGGTCCAGGAGACCTCGGTGTCCGGTCCGAGTCCGGAGCCGGGGGTCGCCGCGGAGGTGGGGGTCACCCGGGTCCACAGCAGGATGCCGTCCGGGAGCGGGTCGCCGGAGGCGACGCCGTGCAGGAAGGCGGGAGCCTCGGCCGCGCGGGCCGGCAGGGCGGCCGCGAGCGGAGCGGCGAGGACGGCGGTGGCGGCCGCGGCCTTGACGACCGTACGGCGGCGTGGGGCGCGGGAGTTGGCGGCGCCCATGGGGTCGGATGAGCTGAGACGACTGGTCACGAGCGGTCAGGTTACCGACCGGTACGCACAAAGAGCGGGCGAACCGAGAAAGTTCGCCCGCTCTTCGGCTGTTGGACCATTTCGGCCTGGCGACCCGCTGGGGGCGGCGTTCCGGCCGGTCGGCCCGAGGGTCAGGCGGCGAGCGCCTTGTCGATGGCCGTCGTGAAGTCGGCAACGGTCATCGGGGCGTTCTTGCCGTCGGAGCCCGTCAGCGTCTTGCCGTCCATCTTCAGGGTCGGGGTGCCCTGGACGCCGCTCTTGTTGAACTTCTCGGACATGTCGAGCGCCCACTTGTCGTAGGTGCCGTCCTTCACGGCCTTCTGGAAGGCCGCGTTGCCCTTGAGGGCGGAGACCGTGTCCGCGACCTTGATCAGGTAGTCGTCGCTCTTGAACTTGTCGTCCGTCTCCTCCGGGTGGTACTTCGCCGAGTACAGCGCGGTCTTGTACTCGAGGAAGGCCTCGGGGCTCACGTTCAGCGCGGCGCCCATGGCGCTGAGGGCGTTCTTCGAGCCCTCGCCGGGGCTGCCGTTGTCGATGAAGGTGGCCCCGACGTACTCGATCTTGAACTTGCCGTCGTCGTAGTCCTTCTTGACGGTGCTGCCGACGGTCTGCTCGAACTGGGCGCAGATCGGGCAGCGCGGGTCCTCGTACATCACCAGGGTCTTCTTCGCGGTGCTCTTGCCGAGCACGACGGTGGTGCCGTCGGCGCCGGTGGTGTTGGCCGGCTTGACGAGCTTGTCGTCCTTCGCGGCCTCCCAGTACCCGGGCTTGTTGTTCTGCACGACCGCGTAGCCGACGCCGCCCGCTATCGCGAGGACGGCGACGATCCCGCCGGCGACGATGACCTGGCGCTTGACCTTGTCGCGCCTGGCCTGGCGCTCGCGCTCGATGCGCAGCCTCTCGCGCGCCGCCGACTTGGCCGTCTGGCTGTTCCGCTTGCTCATGTTGGTGATCTCCATGGGGGCGCGTACGCGTCGTACGCGGAATACGTGAAGGGGGACCGCTGGTGCTCGGACGCAGCCGCTCAGACGAGAGCGGCCGAGCGGGGCGGGCCACGCCGTCCCAGGGAGTGCACGAACAGGCGGGTACGGGCAGCGGTGCTCCGGCGCGCGGGGCGCGGGAGCCGGCGTACCGGGGTGAGCCGCACCGACACCGCGGCTACGGCGATGAGCAGCGGCCGGAAGGTGGACGCGGCCACGGCGCGCAGCAGCTGGTCCAGCGCACGCTCGCCGCGGCGCAGCCAGGCGGCGGCGAGGAGTCCGACGCCGACGTGGGCGGCGAGCAGCAGCCAGGCGGCGGCCGGGTCGGTGTGCACGAGCAGGGCTGCGGCGCGGTCGTCGCCGCCGGTCACCCGGGCCAGGGGGGCGCCCACGCCACCGCCGCACAGGACGTCGAGGCCGACGGCGCGCAGCGGGCCGGCGACCGGGCCGCCCGCCCTGCCGTAACAGACGTGCTGGCCCGTGGTGAACACCGTGTCGGCGGCCAGCTCCAGCGGGATGAGCAGGGCCGCGATCCGCCCGAAGCCGCGTTCGCGGCCCGCCAGTGTGTAGGCGATGACGAAGACGGCGGTGGTGATCGCGGCCACGGTGCCCAGCGGCAGCGCGACCCGGGACAGCAGCACGTGCGACGCGGCGGAGAGCGTCACGACGACAGCCGTGAACAGTGCCGCGCGCACGGCTCTGAGCTGGGTCCCGGATATGTCCATTGCGGAGCCGAGTGTCCCACGCACTCCCGTAAGAGCCCCCTAAAGGGTCCCTATGCGTTACGGGAGCGTTGTGAGTCCGCCGTCGGGTGTGCCTACAGGCCGGGGATCCGGCCGTTGCGGAACAGGTCCACGAAGATCTGGTGGTCGCCGCGCGCGCGGGCGCCGTAACCGTGCGCGAAGTCGACCAGGAGGGCGGCGAAGCCCTCCTCGTCGGCCGCGATCGCCGCGTCGATGGCCCGCTCGGTGGAGAACGGCACCAGCTCCGAGTGGCCGCTCTCGTCGTCCGCCGCCGCGTGCATCGCGGCCGTGGCCCGGCCGAGGTCCGCGACGACCGAGGCGATCTCCTCGGGGTCGTCGATGTCGCTCCAGTCCAGGTCCACCGCGTACGGCGAGACCTCGGCGACGAGCTGCCCGGCGCCGTCCAGCTCGGTCCAGCCCAGCCACGGGTCGGCGTGCGCCTGCAGCGCGCGCTGGGAGATCACCGTGCGGTGGCCCTCGTGCTGGAAGTAGTCGCGGATCGAGGAGTCCGTGATGTGCCGGGAGACGGCGGGGGTCTGGGCCTGCTTGATGTAGATCACGACGTCGTTCTCCAGCGCGTCGCTGTTGCCCTCCAGCAGGATGTTGTACGAGGGCAGACCGGCCGAGCCGATGCCGATGCCGCGGCGGCCGACGACGTCCTTCACGCGGTACGAGTCCGGGCGGGTGAGGGAGGACTCGGGGAGCGTCTCCAGGTAGCCGTCGAAGGCGGCGAGCACCTTGTAGCGGGTGGCCGCGTCCAGCTCGATGGAGCCGCCGCCGGGGGCGAAGCGGCGCTCGAAGTCACGGATCTCGGTCATCGAGTCGAGCAACCCGAAGCGGGTCAGCGAGCGCGCGTCGCGCAACGCGTCCAGCAGCGGGCCCTCGGCGGTGTCCAGCGTGAAGGGCGGCACCTCGTCGCTCTTGGCGCCGGTGGCCAGGGAGCGGATGCGCTCGCGGTAGGCGGTCGCGTACACCGTGACCAGCTCGGTGATCTGGTCGTCACTGAGCGCCTTGGCGTACCCGATGAGCGCCACGGAGGCGGCGAAGCGCTTGAGGTCCCAGGTGAAGGGGCCGACGTAGGCCTCGTCGAAGTCGTTCACGTTGAAGATCAGGCGGCCCTGGGCGTCCATGTAGGTGCCGAAGTTCTCCGCGTGCAGGTCGCCGTGGATCCACACCCGGGAGGTCCGCTCGTCCAGGTACGGGCCGCCCCGCCGGTCGGCCTCCAGGTCGTGGTAGAAGAGCCCCGCCGTGCCCCGGTAGAACGCGAAGGCGGAGGCCGCCATCTTCCGGAACTTCACGCGGAACGCGGCCGGGTCGGCGGCCAGGAGCTCGCCGAAGGCGGTGTCGAAGACGGCGAGGATCTGCTCGCCGCGTTGCTCGGCGCTGAGCTGCGGGACCGACATCGCTGGGTGCCTCCTGGTGCAGGTGATGCGTGACATGAGAGTGGCATGAGAGAAGGACGACAGGGCCGTCCACCCGGGACGGACGCCTTCGTCCTCCCAACGGACGAAGGTACGCGGGAGTGCCCGCGTTCCCCGCACGAAGGTACGGCCGATCCGGCCGCCCGTCACCCGGCCGCCGCCGCCCCCGGACCCCTCGCGCCGCGGTGTCCGTCCCGGGTGTCAGTCGCGCGTCATAGACTTCGTCGCTGTCCCCCGGACTGTCACCGATCGTTCTTCTTGGAGGCCGAAGCCGTGTCGAAGCCGCCGTTCACGCACCTGCACGTCCACACCCAGTACTCGCTGCTGGACGGTGCCGCGCGGCTCAAGGACATGTTCGACGCCTGCAACGAGATGGGCATGACGCACATCGCCATGAGCGACCACGGCAACCTGCACGGGGCCTACGACTTCTTCCACACGGCGAAGAAGGCGGGCGTCACGCCGATCATCGGCATCGAGGCGTACGTCGCCCCGGAGTCCCGGCGCAACAAGCGCAAGATCCAGTGGGGCCAGCCGCACCAGAAGCGCGACGACGTCTCCGGGTCCGGCGGTTACACCCACAAGACGATCTGGGCGGCGAACCGGACGGGACTGCACAACCTCTTCAAGCTCTCCTCGGACGCGTACGCGGAGGGCTGGCTCCAGAAGTGGCCCCGGATGGACAAGGAGACCATCTCCCAGTGGTCGGAGGGGCTCATCGCCTCCACCGGCTGCCCCTCCGGCGAGCTCCAGACCCGGCTGCGTCTCGGCCAGTTCGACGAGGCCCTGAAGTCGGCCGCGGAGTACCAGGACATCTTCGGCAAGGACCGCTACTTCCTGGAGCTGATGGACCACGGCATCGAGATCGAGCGCCGGGTCCGCGACGGTCTCCTGGAGATCGGCAAGAAGCTCGGCATCCCGCCCCTGGTGACGAACGACTCGCACTACACGTACGCGCACGAGGCCACCGCGCACGACGCCCTGCTCTGCATCCAGACCGGCAAGAACCTCTCCGACCCGGACCGCTTCCGCTTCGACGGCACCGGCTACTACCTGAAGACGACGGACGAGATGTACGCCGTCGACTCCTCGGACGCCTGGCAGGAGGGCTGCGCCAACACCCTCCTGGTGGCCGAGCAGATCGACACGACCGGCATGTTCGAGGCGAAGAACCTCATGCCGAAGTTCGACATCCCCGACGGCTTCACCGAGGTCACCTGGTTCCAGGAGGAGGTCCGCCTCGGCATGGAGCGCCGCTTCCCGGGCGGTGTCCCCGACGACCGCCAGAAGCAGGCCGAGTACGAGATGGACGTCATCATCCAGATGGGGTTCCCGGGGTACTTCCTCGTCGTCGCCGACTTCATCATGTGGGCCAAGAAGCAGGGCATCGCGGTGGGCCCGGGCCGTGGCTCCGCGGCCGGCTCGATCGTCGCCTACGCCATGGGCATCACGGACCTCGACCCGATCCCGCACGGACTGATCTTCGAGCGGTTCCTCAACCCCGAGCGCGTCTCCATGCCCGACGTCGACATCGACTTCGACGAGCGTCGGCGCGTCGAGGTGATCAGGTACGTGACCGAGAAGTACGGCGCCGACAAGGTCGCCATGATCGGCACCTACGGCAAGATCAAGGCGAAGAACGCCATCAAGGACTCCGCGCGCGTGCTGGGCTACCCGTACGCGATGGGCGACCGCCTCACCAAGGCGATGCCCGCCGACGTCCTCGGCAAGGGCATCGACCTGAACGGCATCACCGACTCCTCGCACCCGCGCTACAGCGAGGCGGGCGAGATCCGGGCGATGTACGAGAACGAGCCGGACGTGAAGAAGGTCATCGACACCGCCAAGGGCGTCGAGGGACTGGTCCGGCAGATGGGCGTGCACGCCGCCGGCGTCATCATGTCCAGCGAGCCCATCGTCGACCACGCGCCGGTCTGGGTGCGGCACACGGACGGCGTGACCATCACGCAGTGGGACTACCCGCAGTGCGAGTCGCTCGGCCTGCTGAAGATGGACTTCCTCGGCCTGCGCAACCTGACGATCATGGACGACGCCGTCAAGATGGTGAAGTCCAACAAGGGCGTCGACCTGGACCTGCTGGCGCTCCCGCTCGACGACCCGAAGACCTTCGAACTGCTCCAGCGCGGCGAGACCCTCGGCGTCTTCCAGTTCGACGGCGGCCCCATGCGCTCCCTGCTGCGCCTGATGAAGCCGGACAACTTCGAGGACATCTCCGCCGTCTCGGCGCTCTACCGTCCCGGCCCGATGGGCATGGACTCGCACACGAACTACGCGCTCCGCAAGAACAAGCTCCAGGAGATCACCCCGATCCACAAGGAGCTGGAGGAGCCCCTCCAGGAGGTCCTGGCGGTCACCTACGGCCTGATCGTCTACCAGGAGCAGGTGCAGAAGGCGGCCCAGATCATCGCGGGGTACTCGCTCGGCGAGGCCGACATCCTGCGCCGCGTCATGGGCAAGAAGAAGCCCGACGAACTGGCGAAGAACTTCGTGCTGTTCCAGAAGGGCGCCCGGGACAAGGGCTACAGCGACGAGGCGATCCAGGCCCTGTGGGACGTGCTGGTCCCCTTCGCCGGCTACGCGTTCAACAAGGCGCACTCCGCCGCGTACGGCCTGGTCTCCTACTGGACCGCCTACCTGAAGGCGAACCACCCGGCCGAGTACATGGCCGGTCTGCTCACCTCGGTCAAGGACGACAAGGACAAGTCCGCGATCTACCTCAACGAGTGCCGGCGCATGGGCATCAAGGTGCTCCCGCCCAACGTCAACGAGTCCGAGCAGAACTTCGCCGCCCAGGGCGACGACGTGATCCTCTTCGGCCTCTCCGCCGTGCGCAACGTCGGCACGAACGTCGTCGAGTCGATCATCAAGAGCCGCAAGGCCAAGGGGAAGTACGCCTCCTTCCCCGACTACCTCGACAAGGTCGAGGCCGTCGCCTGCAACAAGCGCACCACGGAATCGCTGATCAAGGCCGGCGCGTTCGACACCATGGGGCACACCCGCAAGGGGCTCACCGCGCAGTTCGAGCCGATGATCGACAACGTGGTGCAGGTCAAGCGCAAGGAGGCCGAGGGCCAGTTCGACCTCTTCGGCGGCATGGGCGACGAGGACGCCGGCGAGCCCGGCTTCGGACTCGACGTCGAGTTCACCACCGACGAGTGGGACAAGGCCTACCTGCTCGCCCAGGAGCGGGAGATGCTCGGCCTGTACGTCTCCGACCACCCGCTCTTCGGTCTGGAGCACGTGCTCTCCGACAAGGCCGACGCGGGCATCTCCCAGCTCACCGGCGGCGAGCACGCGGACGGCGCCGTGGTCACCATCGGCGGCATCATCTCCGGCCTGCAGCGCAAGATGACCAAGCAGGGCAACGCCTGGGCGATCGCCACCGTGGAGGATCTCGCGGGCTCCATCGAGTGCATGTTCTTCCCTGCGACCTACCAGCTGGTGTCGACCCAACTCGTCGAGGACGCGGTCGTCTTCGTCAAGGGACGCCTCGACAAGCGCGAGGACGTGCCGCGTCTGGTCGCGATGGAGCTGCAGGTCCCGGACCTGTCCAACGCCGGCACCAACGCGCCGGTGATCCTGACCATCCCGGCCCTGAAGGTCACTCCGCCGATGGTCAGCAGGCTCGGGGAGATCCTCAGCCACCACAAGGGCGAGAGCGAGGTGCGCATCCGCCTCCAGGGCCCGCGCAAGACCACCGTCCTGCGGCTCGACCGGCACCGGGTGAAGCCCGACCCCGCCCTCTTCGGCGACCTGAAGGTCCTGTTGGGCCCGTCCTGCCTGGCGGGCTGAGACCGGCGGGACGGCCGGCGGGGACAGAGGTACGCGAGGGGCGCATCCACGAACGGATGCGCCCCTCGGTGTGTGCCGGGGCCTCAACGGCCCTTACGCGCGGCCTCAGTTGTGGCCGAAACGCTTCTGGTGCTTGCGGGCTACGTCCGCGGGACTGCCCTGGCCCTGCGACATCGGCGTGTGCGCCTCCGTCGAGGAACGCTGCGCCTGCTCCTGCGCGCGTTCGGCCTGGGAGGAACGGTCCTGCTGGCTGCCCTGCTTGCGGTTCTTGTTCTTGGCCATGGTGATTGCCTCCTGTGGGGCCCGAGGGGTCAGGGCCGGAACCAGATTCACATAGCCTGACAAGCAGTGCATTTCGGAGAATTACCGTGCGTAATAAGCCCTGTCGGAACGTTGTCCCCCGAGACGCCACGCCGAAGATCGAGTTCGGGCCGTTAACCTCCGCGGCGTCGGGCAGACTCGAAGGAAGCCCGAAGCAAACCTCCCGGAAACCGGAAAGAGGGTGGACCCCGTGGACCGCTGCATCGTCTTGGTGGACGCCGGGTATCTGCTCGGTGCTGCCGCCAGCCTCCTGGCCGGGGAGCCCTCGAGATCCCGGATCACCGTCGACCACGGCGCCCTCATCCAGGGGCTGCGCGAGCGGGCCGAATCCGACACGGAGCGGCCCCTGCTGCGCATCTACTGGTTCGACGGCGCCCCCGACCGCGTACCGCAGCCGGAGCACCGCAGGCTCAGGGTGATGCCCCGGGTGACGGTACGCCTCGGCGCGCTCACCCGCAGTGACGGGCGCTGGGCACAGAAGGGCGTCGACGCCGCCATGCACGCCGAGCTCACCGAGCTCGCCCGCAACCGCGCCTGCTCCGACGTGGTCCTGGTGACCGGCGACGGGGATCTGCTGCCGGGCATGATGGCCGCCAAGGAGCACGGGGTCGCCGTGCACCTGTGGGCCGTGCAGGCCGCGGACGGGGACTACAACCAGTCCGAGGACCTGGTCGCCGAGGCCGACGAGCGCCGCGTGCTGGACCGGGCCTGGATCACCAAGGCCGTCCGGGCCAAGGAGATCGGCGGGATCTGCGCCCCGCCGCCCGCGCCGCGTCCCGAGATCGCGGCGATCCTCTCCGCGCCGCTGCCCGACCCCTCGCTGGCCGGCTCCGCCGAGCGCCCCGCCCAGGACGTGGAGCACGGGTCGGCCGCCGAGTCGCAGAACGGCGCTGAGGAGCGCGTTCCCGCCCCCAAGGGCGTCCCCACCCCCAAGGACCTCGCCGCACTGCGCGCGCCCGGTGTCCAGGCCGTCCAGCCCCCCACCAGCGCCACCCTGCGCTGGTCCTCCGACAAGGGGTGGATCGAGCGGCCGGGCGGCACCGCGGAGTCCGCCGAGGCCGCCGCGCTGCCCACGCTCGCCCAGCTCACCTCCGCCGAGCAGCGCTGGGCCGACCGGGAGGAGGACATCACCACCGTCGGCGGCGACCCGTACGAGGTCGGACAGGTCTTCGCGCGCCGCTGGATGGGGCGGCTCACGGACCAGAGCCATCTGCAGAAGCTGTCCGCGATGTATCCGCGCGTCCCGCACCGCGTCGACGGCGAGCTGCTGCGCTACGCCGCGCGGTTCGGCCTGCTCGCGCACAAGGACGACCAGATCGACGAGCACGACCGGTATGCCATCCGGGCCGGTTTCTGGCGCGAGATCGACGTGCGCACGGCCGCGGAGCACGCTTCCGCCGGGGAGTGAACCGGGAAGCCGCCGCAACCCCGCCGGGCGTCCGCCGGCCCTCCGCCCGCCCCGCCGCCGCGGGTGCGCGGGGACGGGTCACCGGGTGGCCCGCACCCCGCCGGGAGGCCGCCGGGTCCGCGCCCGTGGCGGAGCCGGTCACGTGCACGTCGGGCTCGAGACCCGGTCCAGCACCGCTCGGGACCGGGCTGAGGCGAGGGACCCGAACGCATAACGGGGCATCGGACCCCGTAGGCTCGTCCTTCGTGAGTACGCGCACGGCACAGGCAGTCCGGAACGGACACGGGGGCGGTCTCGTGTGCGCCGTGCGCGGGCTGACCAAGACGTACCCCGCCGTCCGCGGACGGCGGGGCGCCCCCGGCACGCCCGAGGTGCGGGCCACGGACGGGGTGCGGCTGGACATCCGGCGCGGCGAGATCTTCGGACTGCTCGGACCGAACGGTGCCGGCAAGTCCACCCTGGTACGCCAGCTCACCGGGCTCATGCGGCCCGACAAGGGCAGCGTGGAGATCCTCGGGCACGACATCGTGCGCCATCCCGAGCGGGCGGCGCGGATCCTCGCCTACCTCGGACAGGAGTCCACGGCGCTCGACGAGCTGACCGTGTCGCTGGCTGCGGAGACGACCGCGCGGCTGCGCGGGCTGGAGCTGCGTGACGCACGGGCCGAGCGGGACGCCGTCCTCGACGAGCTGGGCCTGACCCCGCTGGCCTCCCGCCCCCTGAAGAAGCTGTCGGGCGGACAGCGCCGGCTGGCCTGTGTCGCCACCGCCCTGGTCGGGGAGCGGCCGCTGCTGGTCCTCGACGAGCCGACCACCGGCATGGACCCCGTCGCCCGGCGGGCCGTGTGGGCCGCCGTCGACCGGCGCCGGGCCGAGCGCGGCACGACCGTGCTGCTGGTCACCCACAACGTCATCGAGGCCGAGACCGTCCTCGACCGGGTCGCCGTCCTCGACCACGGCCGCGTCATCGCCTGCGACACCCCGGCCGGCCTGAAGGAGCGGGTCGCGGGCGAGGTCCGGGTCGAACTCGTCTGGCGGGAGAACGCCCCGCTGCACGTGCCCGAGGTCGCCGCGCTGCGCTCCCGGGCCGTCGAGTCGGGCCGCCGCTGGACCCTGCGGCTCGCCCCCGAGGAGGCCCGGGCGGCGGTCGCCACGGTCACCGGCGGCGCCGCCTTCGCCGCCCTCGACGACTTCACCCTGGCCACGCCGAGCCTGGAGGACGTGTACCTGGCGCTCGGCGGCGACACGCAGGGACTGGTGAAGGCATGAGCACGAGGGGCCTGGAATCCGTAGGGGAGTCCGTACGGACGGGGAGGGGCGTCATGGGCGTGCGCGACAGGGGCGACAAGGGCGACGGAGATGTCGGGGACAGGACGGCTGCCGGAGTGAAGAGGAGCAGCTCGACGTGAGTGTCGTACCCGCCGAGGTGCTGCCGGGCAGCGCGCTGTCCGTGGCCGAGGAGATCGGTGACGCCGTGGAACTGGGGCCGAGGGCCCGGCTGTGGCCCTCCCTCGCCGCCGTGTACCGGGCGCAGCTGTCCCGGGCACGGGTGGCCCGGATCCCGCTGCTGTTCGTGGCCACCTTCCAGTCCGTCGGGATCATGATCCTGATGCGGGGCGTGGTGGACGGCGGGGGCGAGGCACGGGCCGTGGTGGCCGGGGCGTCGGTCCTGGTGGTCGCCTTCGTCGCGCTGAACCTCCTCGCCCAGTACTTCGGGCACCTGCGGGCCGGCGGCGGCCTCGACCACTACGCCACGCTGCCGGTGCCCCCGGCGGCCGTGGTCCTCGGCGCGGCGGGCGCGTACGCGTCCTTCACCGTGCCCGGGACCGTCGCCACCGCCGTCTTCGGCTGTGTGCTCTTCGGGCTCCCGATGGCCCATCTGTGGGTGCTCGTCGCGGTGATCCCGCTGGCCGGCGCGGCGCTCGCCGGGCTGGGGGCGGCCCTCGGGCTGCTCGCGCCGCGGCCCGAACTCGCGACGCTGCTCGGGCAGCTCGGCATGTCCGCCGCGCTGCTGCTGGGGGTGCTGCCGGCCGACCGGCTGCCGACGGTCGTGCAGTACGGGCGTGACCTGCTGCCCTCGACGTACGGCGTCGAGGCGTTCGCGCGCACGTTCGGGCCGCATCCGGACTGGACCTTCGTCCTCGGTGATCTCGCCGTCTGCGCCGGTGTCGGGGTCGCCTCGCTGGCCGTGGCGACCTGGGCGTACCGCCGGGCGGCCGTCCGGTGACGCGGCCCGCGGCCGGGCCTGGCACGATGTCAGGGTGACCGCACCGCTGACTCCGCCTCCGCCGCCGCACCACCAGCCCTCGGACGACGCCCACGGGTGGCAGGCGCCGCCCGCCGGTGGCGCCGCCGGGCCCGCCGGGTACGGGAAGGACGGGCCCGGGACGAGGGCCGAACTGCTGGAGGCCGCCGTCGTCACGGTGGCGGTGGCGCTCGCGGGGGTGCTGCTCGGGGTGCTGTGGTGGTGGCTGGCGCCGCACGTGCCGCTGGTCGCGGACGACACCGCGGTGTACCTGAAGGACACCGAGGGGGAGCAGGCCATCGGGGTGGACGGGACGTTCACGCTGCTGGCGCTCGCGTTCGGGGTGGTCAGCGCGGCCGTGGTGTTCCTGGTGCGGCGGCGTGGGGGTGTGCCGCTGGTCGTCGGGCTCGCGGTCGGGGGGCTGCTCGGGTCGGTGCTCGCGTGGCGGCTCGGGGTGTATCTGGGGCCCACGCAGAACGTGGTCGCCCATGCGAAGGCCGTGGGCAAGGGGGTGACGTTCTCGGCGCCGTTGAAGCTGGGGGCGAAGGGGGCGTTGCTGGCCTGGTCGTTGGGGGCGCTGGTGGTGCATCTCGGGTTGACCGCGTTGTTCGGGCCGCGGGATCCGGATCCGTACGAGAGTCCGTACCCGGGGTTCCCGGCGGGGCCTCCGGCGAGCTGACGGCCTCCGCCGGGCGGGGGTTTTCGCCCCCGCCGCCCCTACCCGTCCCGTCCCCCGGGGCTCCGCCCCGGACCCCGCCAGGGGCGCTGCGCCCCCTGGACCCCCGCATCGCCCGAAGGGCTCGTCCTCGAACGCCGGACGGGCTGGAGATGCGCGCCCTCGCGCATCAGGCCCCGGGATGCGGACGGGGCCGGTTCAGTCCCGTGCGACCGGTGCGCGGACCGCGTTCGTGAGTGCGGCGAGGTCGTCGGGGGCCAGTTCGACCTCCAGGCCGCGCCGTCCCGCCGAGACACAGATCGTCTCGTGCAGCCGCGCGGACGCGTCCAGCACCGTACGGAGCCGCTTGCGCTGGCCGAGGGGTGAGATGCCGCCTCGGACGTACCCCGTGGTGCGTTCGGCGGCCGCCGGGTCGGCCATCGCGGCCCGCTTGCCGCCCACCGCGGTGGCCAGGGCCTTCAGGTCCAGGGAGCCGGCGACCGGGACCACCGCGACGACGAGGGCGCCGTCCACGTCCGCGACGAGGGTCTTGAAGACCCGGTCGGGGGAGACGCCCATCGCCTCGGCCGCCTCCTCGCCGTAGGAGGGGTGCGCGGGGTCGTGCTCGTAGGCGTGCACGGTGTACGGGACGCCCGCCGCCGTCAGGGCGACGGTCGCGGGCGTGCCGCCGGACTGCTGCTGTTTCTTCGGCTTCTTGGCCATCGGCCTTCCCGGATGCGCGAGGGGTGTCAGTTCAGGCTCGTGGGGCCGCGCGTCAGGTCCGACGCCGGCAACGACGGCAGGTTACGGATGATCGCGGTCTCCGCGCGCAGGAGTTTCAGCTCCTCGCGGAGGCGGGAGGCCGTGTCGGAGGCCTGGAGCAGCTGCTGTTTGGCCGGGATGTCGAGCATCGCGGCGGCCGCCACCAGGTACGAGACGACCGCCGGTTCGTCCGGGAGGTCGGCGCCCGTGGACAGGGACCGTTCGCGGGCGCCCGCGAGCCGCTTCTGATACTGGCGGAAGGCGCGGAGCACGCCCTCGGCGAGTGCGCCCGCCTCCTCACCGGGGTCCTCCGGCAGTTCCTCCAGCTCGGCCGTGAGGAACGCCCCGGAGGCCTCGACGGACAGCAGGCGGACCCGGGTGGTGCCGGTGGCCAGCACCTCGAAGCTGCCGTCGGCGCGCTCCCGGATGGTCGCGGCGTCCGCGATGCAGCCCACCTCGTGGAAGGCGAGGAAGGGGTTGTCGCCGAAGCCGGCCGCGGGTCCGCGGTCGGGTACGGCGGTCTGGTCCGGCATGCCGGGGCCGCTCGTCGCGACCTCGTGCCCGTCGCGGATCGCGACGACGGCGAACCGGCGCGGTTCGTCCTCGGGGGTCTTCAACAGATCGCGCATCATGGCGCGATAGCGCTCCTCGAAGATGTTCAGAGGAAGCACGAGCCCCGGGAACAGTACCGAGTTCAGCGGGAAGAGGGGGAGCCGGACGGTGGTCACGACGGGCAAGCCTAATGGTCGCCGGAGGGAGCGCGTCCGCCGTGCTCACTCCGTGGATGTACGGGCATGCGGGACGCGACCTCCAGACGGACCCCGTCGCGCAGTTCCAGGAACTGGCCGAGGGGGTCGTCCGAGACCCGGTCCCAGGGGAACGAGGTGGCGTAGGGGCCGATCAGACGGAGCTGTTCCAGGGCGTCCGTCCAGCGTTCCAGCCTGATCAGGACGTAGGTGAGCAGATTGCGGACCTCGGCGGGCCACGGATCGGCGGGTCCGTAGGCCGCCGAGACCGCGATGGCGAGGTCGGCCGCCGCGTCGAGCCGTTCGCGCCGCACCACGGCCCCGCCGCCCTCGGTGAGGAACGCGAAGGCGGCGCGCACCGGCAGGGCCTGCACCAGGGAGCCCGGCAGCGCGTCCTGGGCTGCCCGTTCGGCGAAGTCGAAGCACTCGCGGTGCGAGCCGTACCAGGCGGCCGAGAGGTACTTCAGGGCGGCGACGTGGCATCCGTAGTGGTGGGGGGAGCGGCGTACGGCCTCGCCCCACAACTTCTCGAACTCGGTGTGTCCGGCGTTGGTCCCCCGGGCGTGGTCGAGCGCGATCCGCCACGGCACCGGGTCGTGCGGGTCGCCCTCGGCCGCGGACGTGATGAGCGGGCCGACCTGCCGCAGCAGCTCGGCCCGCGCGGGCGACTCCCACCAGCGGCGCACCGCGAGTTCCGCCTTGACCAGGAGCGCGTCCGGGTCGTGCGGGGAGTCGCTCTGCCACTTCTCCAGCCACTCGCCACGACACCGCGCGAAGGCGGCGAGCCGCATCGTGTACCGGTCGCGGTTCTCCCACTCGGCGGCCTCGCGGGTGGTCGCGAGCAGCTTGGCCGTGGTGCCGTACTCGCCGCGGCCCGCGCCGACCAGGGCCGGGCCGAGCCGGTCGTCGGGGGCGTCCAGCAGCACCTCGTCGTCGGCGGGCAGGCCGGAGGCGAGACGGGGGGAGTTCCGGGCCATCCGGGCCGTGCGGATGAGCGCGCGCAGCAGTGCCATGGTGTCGACCATTGAAAGACGCAGGTCGGAGCTGTGCCAGAGGGGGCGCGGTGAAGCTTTCGTAACCGCTGATTGGTTGTACGCCGAACATTCAAGAATGGGCAAATAATGCCCGTTTCCCGGCTATTGAACCCTGGTCAACAGGAGCGGCCCCCGGCCCCGGCCCCGGCCAGGTTGGCCGCGATGCGGTCAGCTGCGCCTCAGCAGCCGTGTCGCCCCGGCCGCCACCGTCGTCGCCAGGATCCAGCCGAGCAGGATCACCACGGCGGCCAGCCACTGCCAGCCGCCGCGCAGCTGCCAGACGCCCACCTGTCCGAGGTCGATCACGGGCAGCAGCAGGTCCAGGGCGAACAGCGCCGCGTTCCAGGGCGGATGTCCGCCGTCGTCGACCGGCGGATGGCTCGCGTGCGAGAACGCGATCGACGTCGCCGCCCACAGCACCGCCATCCACAGGGCCGCACGGCCGGGCCGGTAGCCGTAGGCGACCGTCCAGTCCTGCGCGTACCCCCACAGCTTGGCCGCGAGCGGCAGCGTCTCGCGGCGGCGGCGCTGCTTGGCGAGCAGCACCTCGCGGGCGTCCTCGTCCTCGCCGGAGTCGCGCAGCACGGTGGCCAGCCGCTCGTACGGCTCCGGGCTGTACTCGGCGGTCGCCGCCGCCACCCACTCCAGCCGCCGCGTCAGCGGGAACGCGCCCTGGGGCACGAGGTTCTCGTAGCTGAAGCCGCCCATGTGCAGATTGCCCGGCCGGGGCCAGCTGTCCGCCCGGTCGACCAGATTGACGATCCGCGCGCCGGACAGGACGACCTTGCCCCGCTCGGGCCGCTCCCCGAGAAAGCGCAGTTCCGGTGTCTGCACCCGCAGCAGCGACAGCTCCTGGTCGTCGTCGAAGGTGAAGCGGGCCCGCTCGAAGTCGACCGCGTCTCCGAACCGCCCGTCGTCCAGCCGTATCCCGCCCCGGCACTCGAACCGCTGCACCAGCGTGCCGCGCGCCGGGGTGGTGCCGCTGGTCAGCCAGGGCGCTCCGACCGCCGCGGGTGTCATGTACAGCGTGCGGTTGACGGTCAGCTGGGGCGCGTTCAGGGCGAGCCGGGTGTACGGATTGCTCAGCCTGCTGCCGCGCAGGCTGAGGGAGACGCCGACGGTCGCGCCGCGCAGGCTCAGCTCGCCGTGCGACTCCAGCATCTCCGCCTGCAGGTCCTGCCCCACCGTCATCCCGTCGCCGGTGATCGAGCGGCCGCGCCGGTCCCGGTAGACCACGGCCTGGTTGAGCATCAGGTCGGTGCCGATGTGCGCGTCGGTCAGCCGTACGCCGTTGTGGAAGCGGCAGCGCGGCAGATGCAGGTCGCCCTCCGTGTGCACCCGGGCCGCCTCCAGGCGCGGCACCGAGCAGTCGACCAGGCGCACGGTCGTGAAGCGGGCCTCCGGCAGCAGGACCTCCTTCTCGAACCGGCAGCCCTTCAGCTCGACGTACGGCACCACGGTGCCGCCCGCGAGATCCAGGACGTCGCGGATCCGGACGCCGGTCAGCTTCAGCGAGGCGACCCGGCCCTGCAGGGCCGGCGGCCCGTCGAGCAGCAGCCACGCCACGATCCGTGCCCGCACGCTGCGCTCGGGACCCCAGGGGTGGCCGCCGTGCGGATCGTCCACGGCGGTGTCCCCGTCGCGCAGGTCGTACACGCTGCCGTTGCGGAAGGCCTGCCACATCCCGGCCTCGGCGGCGGTCAGTTCGTCCGGCAGGTCCCCGGCGCGGAGGCCGGCACCCTCGGTCACGGTGCTTCCCTTCCTCCCCAGCTACTCGCGGGTTTCGTACAACCGTTCATGCCCGCTGTGTGACAGGCCGAACGCTACTGGTGACGACGATGTACCGGGGGAGACACCGGTGGCTTGTATCAGTCATTGATACGGGCGACCGGCGCCTTATCTCGGTCTGAGAGAATTGCCCACGTGATCTCCCGAATCGATCTGCGCGGCGACGCCCTCCCCGAGGGCACCGCCCTGCGCGACCTGCTGCCCCGAGCCGACTTCGACGTATCGGCCGCCCTGGAGAAGGTGCGACCGATCTGCGAGGCCGTGCATCATCGGGGGGACGCGGCGCTGATCGACTATGCGGAGAAGTTCGACGGCGTTCGGCTGGAAGCCGTGCGGGTCCCGGCGCAGGCCCTCACGGACGCCCTGGAGCGCCTCGACCCGGCCGTCCGCGCGGCCCTGGAGGAGTCCATCCGCCGGGCCCGTCTCGTCCACCGCGCGCAGCGCCGCACCTCGCACACCACCCAGGTCGTCCAGGGCGGCTCGGTCACCGAGAAGTGGGTGCCCGTCGACCGCGTCGGTCTCTACGCGCCCGGCGGCCGGTCCGTATACCCCTCGTCCGTGATCATGAACGCGGTCCCGGCGCAGGAGGCCGGCGTGCCCTCCATGGCGCTCGCCTCCCCGCCGCAGAGCGAGTTCGACGGCCTCCCCCACCCGACGATCCTCGCCGCCTGCGCCCTCCTCGGCATCGACGAGGTGTACGCGGCGGGCGGCGCCCAGGCCGTCGCGATGTTCGCGTACGGCACCGAGTCCTGCGCGCCGGCCACCATGGTCACCGGCCCCGGCAACATCTGGGTCGCCGCCGCCAAGCGGTACTTCACCGGCCGGATCGGCATCGACACCGAGGCGGGACCCACCGAGATCGCCGTCCTCGCCGACGAGACCGCCGACCCGGTGCACGTCGCCGCCGACCTGATCAGCCAGGCCGAGCACGACCCGCTGGCCGCGGCCGTCCTGGTCACCGACTCGCCGGCCCTCGCGGACGCGGTCGAGAAGGAACTGGAACCGCAGATCGCGGCCACCAAGCACATCGACGACCGGATCGTCCCCGCCCTGACGGGCCGGCAGTCCGCGATCGTCCTGGTCGACGGCGTCGACGAGGGCCTGCGCGTCGTCGACGCCTACGGAGCCGAACACCTGGAGATCCAGACGGCCGACGCGGCGGCGGTCGCCGACCGGGTCAGGAACGCCGGAGCGATCTTCGTCGGCCCCTGGGCGCCCGTCTCCCTCGGCGACTACGCGGCGGGCTCCAACCACGTCCTGCCCACCGGCGGCTGCGCCTGCCACTCCTCGGGCCTGTCCGTGCAGTCGTTCCTGCGCGGCATCCACATCGTCGACTACACGCGCGACGCGCTCGCCGACGTCGCGCACCACGTGGTGACCCTCGCGGAGGCGGAGGACCTGCCCGCGCACGGCGCGGCGGTCAAAGCACGTTTCGCCGGAGACGAACGAGTCTCGCGCGGCTGGAAGGCGGCCGAGGGCGAGTGACCGGCATCGACGACCTCCCCGTACGGGACGAGCTGCGCGGCAAGTCCCCCTACGGCGCGCCCCAGCTCGACGTCGCCGTACGGCTGAACACCAACGAGAACCCCTACCCGCTGCCCGAACCCCTCGTCGAGCGGATCGCCGAGCGGGTGCGTGAGGCCGCCCGCGACCTCAACCGCTACCCCGACCGGGACGCGGTGCAGCTGCGCACCGAACTGGCCCGCTATCTCACGAGGACCGGCGGCCACCACGTCGGCGTCGAGAACGTCTGGGCGGCCAACGGCTCCAACGAGGTCATCCAGCAGCTGCTGCAGACCTTCGGCGGCCCCGGCCGGACGGCTATCGGCTTCGAGCCCTCGTACTCGATGCACGCGCTGATCGCGCGCGGCACCGGCACGGGCTGGATCGCGGGCCCGCGCGACGAGGACTTCACCATCGACCCCGTCGCCGCCGAGCGGGCCGTCGCGGAGCACCGCCCCGACGTCGTCTTCCTCACCACCCCCAACAACCCCACCGGCAACGCCCTGCCGAGCGACACGGTCCTCGCGCTGTACGAGGCCGCGCAGGCGGCCAAGCCGTCGATGGTGATCGTGGACGAGGCCTACGTCGAGTTCAGCCACGGCGCGTCGCTGCTGCCGCTGCTCGAAGGACGGCCGAATCTCGTCGTCTCGCGGACGATGTCGAAGGCGTTCGGCGCGGCCGGGCTGCGCCTGGGCTACCTCGCCGCGCACCCGGCGGTCGTCGACGCCGTACAGCTCGTACGGCTGCCCTACCACCTGTCGGCCGTCACCCAGGCCACGGCCCTGGCCGCCCTGGAGCACACCGACACCCTGCTCGCGTACGTGGAGCGGCTGAAGGCCGAGCGGGACCGGCTGGTCACCGAACTGCGCGCGATCGGGTACGAGGTGACCGAGTCGGACGCCAACTTCGTGCAGTTCGGCCGCTTCGCGGACGCCCACGACGCGTGGCGGAGGATCCTCGACCGGGGCGTCCTGGTCAGAGACAACGGCGTACCGGGCCGACTGCGGGTCTCCGCGGGCACCCCGGCCGAGAACGACGCGTTCCTGGACGCGGTCCGTGAGTTGAAGAAGGAGCAGAGCGCATGAGCCGCGTCGGAAGAGTGGAGCGCACCACCAAGGAGACGTCGGTCCTCGTCGAGATCGACCTCGACGGGTCCGGCCGGGTCGAGGTGTCGACGGGCGTCGGCTTCTACGACCACATGCTCGACCAGCTCGGCCGGCACGGTCTGTTCGACCTGACCGTGAAGACCGAGGGCGACCTGCACATCGACTCGCACCACACCATCGAGGACACCGCCCTCGCCCTGGGTGCCGCCTTCAAGCAGGCGCTCGGCGACAAGGTCGGCATCTACCGCTTCGGCAACTGCACGGTCCCGCTGGACGAGTCCCTCGCCCAGGTCACCGTCGACCTGTCCGGCCGCCCCTACCTCGTGCACACCGAGCCCGAGAACATGGCGCCGATGATCGGCGAGTACGACACGACGATGACCCGGCACATCCTGGAGTCCTTCGTCGCCCAGGCCCAGATCGCCCTGCACGTCCACGTGCCTTACGGACGCAACGCGCACCACATCGTGGAGTGCCAGTTCAAGGCGCTGGCCCGGGCGCTGCGCTACGCCTCCGAGCGCGACCCGCGCGCCGTCGGCATCCTCCCCTCCACCAAGGGCGCGCTGTGAGCGCCGCCCGCGCGGCCGGCGCGCCGCGGACGACGATGCCCGCGGCACCCTGCCGCCCGGGCGCAGAAGCGAACGGAAAGACACTGTGACCGGCCTGTCGAGCATCCTGATCGTCGTCGGACTCTTCCTCCTCGGCGGCATCTACTCCTTCGTCAAGCAGGAGATGCCCAAGAGCCTCATCGTGCTGCTCTCCATCGGCGCGGCGATGTGCCTGGTCGCGGGGGTCATGAGGCTGGAGGTGTGGAATTGAGCGGCGCCAGGAAGGTCGTCGTCTTCGACTACGGCTTCGGGAACGTGCGCTCCGCCGAGCGCGCCCTCGCCCGCGCCGGCGCGGAGGTCGAGATCACCCGTGACTACGACACGGCGATGAACGCGGACGGGCTGCTGGTGCCCGGCGTCGGCGCGTTCGCCGCCTGCATGAAGGGCCTCCGGGGGGCCCGCGGCGACTGGATCATCGGCCGCCGGCTGGCGGGCGGACGCCCCGTGATGGGCATCTGCGTGGGCATGCAGATCCTCTTCGCGCGCGGCATCGAGCACGGCGTGGAGACCGAGGGCCTCGACGAGTGGCCGGGCGCGGTCGAGCCGCTGCGGGCCGACATCGTGCCCCACATGGGCTGGAACACCGTCGAGGCACCGGCGGGCTCGCGGCTCTTCGCGGGACTCGACGCCGACGCGCGCTTCTACTTCGTCCACTCGTACGCCGTCCACGACTGGTCCCTGGACGTCACGAACCCGGCGATGCGCGCGCCCCTGGTCACCTGGGCGACGCACGGCGAACCCTTCGTGGCGGCCGTCGAGAACGGCGCCCTGTGGGCCACCCAGTTCCACCCCGAGAAGTCCGGCGACGCCGGAGCCCAGCTCCTCACCAACTGGATCGGAACACTGTGAGCAAGCTCGAACTCCTCCCCGCCGTCGACGTCCGCGACGGCCAGGCCGTCCGCCTCGTGCACGGCGAGTCGGGGACGGAAACTTCTTACGGCTCCCCTCTGGAGGCCGCCCTCGCCTGGCAGCGTGCGGGCGCCGAGTGGCTGCACCTGGTCGACCTGGACGCCGCCTTCGGGACCGGTGACAACCGCGGCCTGATCGCCGAGGTCGCCGGCGCCATGGACATCAAGGTCGAACTGTCCGGCGGCATCCGCGACGACGACACGCTCGCCGCCGCCCTCGCCACCGGCTGCACCCGGGTCAATCTCGGCACCGCCGCCCTGGAGACCCCCGAGTGGGTCGCCAAGGTCATCGGCGAGCACGGCGACAGGATCGCCGTCGGCCTCGACGTCCGCGGCACGACCCTGCGCGGGCGCGGCTGGACCCGCGACGGCGGCGACCTCTACGAGACGCTGGCGCGCCTCGACTCCGAGGGCTGCGCGCGTTACGTGGTCACCGACATCGCCAAGGACGGCACGCTCCAGGGCCCGAACCTGGAGCTGCTCAGGAACGTCTGCGCCGTCACGGACCGCCCCGTGGTCGCCTCCGGCGGGGTCTCCTCCCTCGACGACCTGCGCGCCATCGCCGAGCTCGTCCCCCTCGGCGTCGAGGGCTCGATCGTCGGAAAGGCCCTGTACGCGAAGGCGTTCACCCTGGAAGAGGCCCTGGAGGCGGTGGCCCGGTGAGCGGCGTCCGACGCCTCACGAGCGGCGCGCCCTGGGAGGAGACCTTCGGGTACTCCCGAGCCGTGGAACTGCCGGGCGGTCTGGTGCTGGTCTCCGGCTGCACCTCGGTGGTCGACGGCACGATCGTCGACGGCGGCCCGTACGAACAGGCCGTCACCTCCTTCGGCGTCGCGCTCACCGCGCTCCGGGAGCTCGGGCTCGGCCGCGACGACGTGGTGCGGACCCGTATGTACCTGACCCACGCCCGGGACGTGGAGGAGGTGGGCCGCGCCCACAAGGAGCTCTTCGACGCCGCCCGCCCCGCCGCGACGATGGTCATCGTGGCCGGCCTGGTGGACCCGCGACTGGTGGTCGAGGTCGAGGTCGAGGCGTACCGGGACGGAGAGCGGTCATGACCCTGGCGGTACGAGTCATCCCCTGCCTGGACGTGGACAACGGCCGGGTCGTCAAGGGCGTCAACTTCCAGAACCTGCGGGACGCGGGCGACCCGGTCGAGATGGCCAAGGTGTACGACGCCGAGGGCGCCGACGAACTGACGTTCCTGGACATCACCGCCTCCTCCGGCAACCGCGAGACCACGTACGACGTGGTGCGGCGCACCGCCGAGCAGGTCTTCATCCCGCTCACCGTGGGCGGCGGGGTGCGCACCGCCGAGGACGTGGACAAGCTGCTGCGCGCGGGCGCGGACAAGGTCGGGGTCAACACGGCCGCGATCGCCCGGCCCGACCTCATCCGTGAGATCGCCGAGCGTTTCGGCCGGCAGGTCCTCGTGCTGTCGGTGGACGCGCGGCGCACGGAGGGCGGTTCCTTCGAGGTCACCACCCACGGCGGCCGCAAGGGGACCGGCATCGACGCCGTCGAGTGGGCCCACCGGGCCGCCGAGCTGGGCGCGGGCGAGATCCTGCTCAACTCGATGGACGCGGACGGGACGAAGGACGGCTACGACATGGAGATGATCCGGGCCGTCCGCAAGCACGTCACCGTGCCGCTGATCGCCAGCGGCGGCGCGGGCCGGCTCGCCGACTTCCCGCCCGCCGTCGCCGCGGGCGCCGACGCGGTGCTCGCCGCGTCCGTCTTCCACTTCGGCGACCTGCGGATCGGCGAGGTGAAGGAGACGCTCCGCGACGCGGGCCATCCCGTCCGCTGACCCGGCGGACCCGCGGACCTGCTGACCCGGCGGACCCGCGGACCCGCTGTCCGTGGACCCGGTACCGCACCCGGTGCCCACCGGGTCGGCCGGGTCGGGGTCGGGCGGTCCGGGCCCGGCATCGGCCCCGGTGCACACCGGGTGCGCCGTGAATTCGCCCGTCGGTCCTCCGGCGGTCAGGTGCCCCGGGTTCCGGCGCGTCGGGCCGTGGAGCCCGTCGAGCGGCTGTCCCGGGGGAGGCGCGGGGGCCGGCCTGTGTCACCCCGGCGAGCGAGCCGCACGCCGGGGGCACGCACGCCGGGGCCGTGCCCCCTGGCCGTTCCCGCGGTCAGATCCCGAGCTGCTTCGACCCGTGCAGCTTCGCGATCGCGTCCTTGTCGCCGTCGAGCTCCACGTCGGCGGCCTTCTGCCGCCCGAGCGCGAACATCAGCAGTTCCGAGGGCTCACCGGTGACCGTCACGACCGGCGTGCCCTTGTGGGCCACCGCCGTCTGGCCGTCCGGGCGGCGCAGCACCAGCCCGGTCGGGGCACCCCGGCCGGCCAGCCGCGCCGTGCGCTCCAGCCGGGACCACAGGGCGTCCTGGAAGACCGGGTCCAGCTCACGCGGCACCCAGTCCGGCCGCGCCCGCCGCACGTCCTCGGTGTGGACGTAGAACTCCACGGTGTTCGACGCCTCGTCGATCTGCTTCAGCGAGAACGGCGACAGGCGCGGCGGTCCCGTACGGATCAGCTGGATCAGCTCCTCGTAGGGCTTCTCGGTGAATTCCGCCTGGACCCGCTCCAGACGCGGCGCGAGCTGCTTGATCAGCAGTCCGCCCGCCGCGTCGGCGCGCCGCTCGCGCACCACCACGTGCGCGGCGAGGTCACGGGCGTTCCAGCCCTCGCACAGGGTGGGGGCGTCCGGGCCCGCGGTCTCCAACAGGTCGGCGAGCAGAAGCCGTTCACGCTTGGCATGGGTCGACATGGCGGCAAGCCTACGACCGTACCGGCAGCGCGCCCAGCGGACACGGGCATCCCGGGGACGCGGGACCAAACCGGGTCCGGCCCGTGGACAACCGCCGGACCCCCGCCACCCGCGCGGCACAATGGTTCCCATGACCAGCACGCCCCCGCCCAGCGGGCCCAGCAGCCTCGACCCCGAGATCGCCGCGCGCCTCAAGCGCAGCGCCGACGGACTCGTCCCCGCCATCGCCCAGCAGTACGACACCGGTGAGGTGCTGATGCTCGGCTGGATGGACGACGAGGCACTGCACCGCACGCTCACCACCGGCCGCTGCACGTACTGGTCGCGCAGCCGCGGGGAGTACTGGGTGAAGGGCGACACCTCCGGCCACTTCCAGTGGGTGAAGTCGGTGGCGCTCGACTGCGACGCCGACACCCTCCTCGTCAGGGTCGACCAGGTCGGCGCCGCCTGCCACACCGGCGAGCGCACCTGCTTCGACGCCGGCGTACTGCTCGCCGACGCCGCTGCCGCAGGTCAGTAAGGTCATCCGCCATGGACCTCGAGACCTTCCGCAAGCTGGCCACCGACCGCCGTGTCATCCCCGTCAGTCGCAAGCTCCTCGCGGACGGCGACACGCCGGTCGCGCTCTACCGCAAGCTGGCCGCCGAGCGTCCCGGCACCTTCCTCCTGGAGTCCGCGGAGAACGGCCGCGCCTCCTTCGCCTGGTCCCGCTACTCCTTCGTCGGCGTCCGCAGCCACGCCACCCTCACGGAGCGCGACGGGCAGGCCCACTGGCTCGGCACCCCGCCCGTCGGCGTCCCCGTCGGGGGCGATCCGCTCGCCGCCCTGCGCGCCACCATCGAGGCGCTCCACACCCCGCGCGGCGAGGGCCTGCCCCCGTTCACCGGCGGCATGGTCGGCTACCTGGGCTACGACATCGTCCGCCGGCTGGAGAAGATCGGGCCCGGCGAGCGCGACGATCTGAAGCTCCCCGAGCTGACCATGCTGCTCACCAGTGACCTCGCGGTCATGGACCACTGGGACGGCTCGGTCCAGCTCATCGCGAACGCGATCAACCACAACGACCTCGACACCGGCGTCGACGAGGCCTGGGCCGACGCGATCGCCCGCCTCGACGCCATGGAGGCCGACCTCTCGCGCGCCGTCTCGCAGCCCCCCGCCGCGCTGCCGCCCTCCGAACTGCCCGAGTACACCGCGCTGTGGGGCGGCCCCGACTTCCAGGACGCCGTCGAGGACGTCAAGGAGCGCATCCGGGCCGGCGAGGCCTTCCAGGTGGTCCCGTCCCAGCGCTTCGAGACACCGTGCGCCGCCACCGCGCTGGACGTGTACCGGGTGCTGCGGGCCACCAACCCGTCCCCGTACATGTACCTCTTCCGCTTCGAGGGGTTCGACGTCGTCGGGTCGTCCCCCGAGGCCCTCGTCAAGGTCGAGGACGGACAGGCGATGGTGCACCCCATCGCGGGCACCCGGCCGCGCGGCGCCACCGTCCAGGAGGACCAGGCCCTCGCCGACGAGCTGATCGCCGACCCCAAGGAGCGCGCCGAGCACCTGATGCTCGTCGACCTCGGACGCAACGACCTCGGACGGGTCTGCGAGCCCGGCTCGGTCGAGGTCGTCGACTTCATGTCCATCGAGCGGTACTCGCACGTGATGCACATCGTCTCCACCGTCACCGGCCGGGTCGCCGCGGGCCGCACGGCGTTCGACGTGCTCACCGCCTGCTTCCCGGCGGGCACCCTGTCCGGCGCCCCCAAACCGCGCGCGATGCAGATCATCGACGAACTGGAGCCGTCCCGCCGCGGTCTGTACGGCGGCTGCGTCGGCTACCTCGACTTCGCGGGCGACTCCGACACGGCCATCGCCATCCGCACCGCCCTGCTGCGCGACGGCACCGCGTACGTGCAGGCGGGCGCCGGGATCGTCGCGGACTCGGACCCCGTCGCCGAGGACGACGAGTGCCGCAACAAGGCCGCCGCCGTGCTGCGCGCGGTGCACACGGCCAACCGGCTCGGGCAGTAGGACGAGGGTCACGTGAACCCCGGGTGACGGTTCGCCCGGGGTTCAGGCGATAGTGGAGTACGTGACTGCCGTACCTCACCCCCGATCCGAAGCCGCCGGCCCCGCCCGGGCCGGCCGCCGCAGCCTTGGCGTCGCCCTGTTCTGCGGCGCCCTCGGCGCGGCAGTGGCGCTGCTCTCCACCCGGCAGAACTGGTCGCAGGGCACGGCCACGGTCGCCGGCGGCGCCTTCCCGCTGACCGCCAGGGGCAGCGACGTCACGGGCGTCCCCGCGGCGCTCGCCGTGGTGGGCCTCGCCGCGCTCGTCGCCGTCTTCGCCGTCCGCCGCTCCGGACGTCTGCTGGTCTCCGCCCTGCTCGCGCTCTCCGGAGCGGGCACGGTCGTCGCCGCCGTCCTCGGCGCGGGCGACGACTCCGCGCTCGACGAGAAGGCCGCGGCCGCCTCCGGTGACACCGCCGCCACCGCGGACGCCCTCAGCCACACCGCGTGGCCGTACGTCGCCGCGGCGGGCGGCGCCCTCATCCTCCTGGCCGGCCTGCTCGCGCTGCGCTACGGGCGGCTGTGGCCCGCGATGTCGGGACGCTACGAGCGCGACGGGACGCCCCGGCCGCGCAAGGCCGCACCCGTCGACCCCGACCGGCCCGAGGACCTCTGGAAGGCCCTCGACCGCGGCGAGGACCCCACCGGACCGGACCCGGCGACCGGGACCTAGTCCCTGCCGCGGACTGCGCGAACGGGGCTCCCGTCACGACGTGACGCATCAGACGTGTGACGAGCGCCCCCCGCGCTCACTCCGGACGCCCGGGTACGGGACAATGGACGGTGAGCGTCCGACTCACCCACGCACACAGCAACGACAGCAACCACAGCAACCCCAGCAACCCCAGCAACGAGGAGCAAGTCATGGCGGGCAGCAGCCACGGTCACACCCCGGCCGCCTGGACCGGTGTCATCATCGCCTTCATCGGTTTCTGCGTCTCCGGTGCCTTCATGGTGATGGCGAACCCGCTGGGCTTCTGGGCCGGCATGGTCATCGTCCTGCTCGGCGGTGTCGTCGGCATGGCGATGCGGGCGGCGGGCCTGGGCCAGCCGAAGACCAGGAGCGCGTCGGTCACCCACGCGCCCGTCCGCGAGGCCGTCGGCGCCGAGAGCTGACCCGCGGAGACTTTTCCCGGAGGCGGTCCCCGTGACGGGGGCCGCCTCTCGCGTGTCCGCGCCGCGCGCACCGCGCGCGGGAGGGGCACAATGCGACACGTGAACTCACCGACGCGGAGGGCTTCGCGCACGGCCGCCCCGCCGGCACTGCGGCGGCTCGGCGTCCCCGCCGGCGTGCTCGCGTGCGTCGTGGCGGCCTTCGCGTACGTCGGGGCCGTGGACCCCAACCAGCCCGGGCACTACCCCGTCTGCCCGCTGCTGCGCTTCACGGGCCTGTACTGCCCCGGCTGCGGCGGTCTGCGCAGTGCGCACGCCTTCGTCCACGGGGATCTCGCGACGGCCCTCACGGACAACGCGCTCGCCGTCGTGGGCTACGCCGCCTTCGCGCTGGTGTGGACCGTCTGGGTGGTCCGTTCGGCACGCGGCCGGCCGTCGCGGATCGACCTGGGTCCCGTGCACCTGTGGAGCGTCGGCGCTCTGGTGCTGGTTTTCACGGTTGTCCGGAACCTGCCCCTCGGTGGCTGGCTGCACCCTTGATCAAATGACAAATGTCCAGGTAGTGGGACCGGCGTCAACCGGATGTGAGGCCTGGCTCTTCCTCCGGATACCATCGGAGTGACCCGTCAAGGCCGTCGGCGACGGCGGTGCCGGGTCGACAGGCTCAACCGCTTCAACCGTTCACCGTCAGGGAAGGGGGCCGCTCGCGTGAGTGTGCTCGACGAGATCATCGACGGAGTCCGTGCCGACCTCGCGGAGCGGCAGGCGCGCGTCAGCCTCGACGAGCTCAAGGAGCGCGCGGCGAAGGCTCCTGCGGCCAAGGACGGCGTGGCGGCCCTGCGGGGTGACGGCGTCAAGGTCATCTGCGAGGTCAAGCGCTCCAGCCCCTCCAAAGGCGCGCTCGCCGCGATCGCCGACCCGGCCGGACTGGCCGCGGACTACGAGGCGGGCGGCGCGTCCGTCATCTCGGTCCTGACCGAGCAGCGTCGTTTCGGCGGCTCGCTGGCCGACCTGGAGGCCGTCCGCGCCAAGGTCGACATCCCCGTGCTGCGCAAGGACTTCATCGTCACGTCGTACCAGCTCTGGGAGGCGCGCGCGTACGGCGCCGACCTCGCGCTGCTGATCGTGGCCGCCCTCGAACAGTCCGCCCTCGAGTCCCTCATCGAGCGTGCCGAGTCCATCGGACTCACGCCGCTCGTCGAGGTGCACGACGAGGACGAGGCCGAGCGGGCGGTGGACGCCGGCGCGAAGGTCATCGGGGTCAACGCGCGCAATCTGAAGACCCTCAAGGTGGACCGCTCCACCTTCGAGCGGGTCGCCCCCGAGATCCCCGCGGGTGTCGTCAAGGTCGCCGAGTCCGGCGTCCGCGGCCCGCACGACCTCATCGCGTACGCCAACGCGGGCGCCGACGCCGTCCTGGTGGGCGAGTCCCTCGTCACCGGGCGCGACCCGCGGACGGCGGTCTCCGACCTCGTCGCGGCCGGGGCCCACCCCGCGCTCCGGCACGGACGGAGCTGACCGACCGGTGGCCGCCACGACCCACGCCCCCGCCGCCCCCCGTCCGGGCCCGTGCCCGGACGGCGGTCCGGCGCGCGTGCGGTCGGTCACTCCCGGCCCGTCCGCGCGGCCGTTCGCTCCCGGCACCGCCCACGGCGTGACCGCGGGCCCGTCCGGCGCGCGGCCCGCCGTGCCGCTCCCGTCCGCCTCGGCGGCCCGGGACCCCTACGCCGGACTCGCCCGCGGCTGCCGTCCGCGCGGCTGCCGGGCGCCGGCCCGACGCGTCCACGGACGCCGGGTCCGCTATGTCATCGGCGACGAGCCGGGCCAGGTCAACGGCATGCGATGGCGCCCCGGCGCGCACGCACGCCCGTCGTCCCCGCTCGGCTCCGCCGCGCGGACGGACTGACCGGGTCCGGACCGCCGGTCACCAGGCGGCGGCCTCCCGCCCCCGGGCTGGAACCGTTCCGGCCCGCCGGTCCCGTCGAGGGCCGCGACCGTCCCGGCACCCCGAGGAGCGTTCGGGTCTTTCCCGGCGCCCGCGAAGGTGCCCGGGAGGCCGTCCCGGCACCGTGAGGACCGCTCGGGACCCGTCCCGGACATCCGGAGATCCCGGAGCGGCACCAGGTCCCCCACCGGGGCACCCGGGGCCGTCGCGGCCTCCCGCGGCCGACGCGGGGACCGCTCCCGGACGGATCGCCGATCGTGCCGGTCCAGGCCCGGCGGGCCTCCCGGGTGACGGTGTGTGTGCGTGCGTGCATGGCTGACGTGAATCCATGTCCGACCTTCAACCGGGGCGTTCGCCCCTGCGAGGTAACCGCATGCCCAGCGAGTTCTTCATTCCCGACCCCGAGGGTCAGGTTCCCAGCGCCGAGGGATACTTCGGCGCGTTCGGCGGCAAGTTCATCCCGGAGGCGCTGGTCGCCGCCGTGGACGAGGTCGCCGTCGAGTACGACAAGGCGAAGGCGGATCCCGAGTTCGCGCGTGAACTCGACGATCTCCTCGTCCACTACACCGGACGGCCGAGCGCGCTGACCGAGGTGGCGCGCTTCGCCGAACACGCCGGCGGCGCCCGGGTGTTCCTCAAGCGCGAGGACCTCAACCACACCGGCTCCCACAAGATCAACAACGTGCTCGGCCAGGCCCTCCTCACCAGACGGATGGGCAAGACGCGTGTCATCGCCGAGACCGGGGCGGGGCAGCACGGGGTGGCCACGGCCACCGCCTGCGCGCTGTTCGGCCTTGAATGCACCATCTACATGGGTGAGATCGACACCCGGCGGCAGGCTCTCAACGTCGCCCGGATGCGCATGCTCGGCGCCGAGGTCATCGCCGTGAAGTCGGGCAGCCGCACCCTCAAGGACGCCATCAACGAGGCGTTCCGGGACTGGGTCGCCAACGTCGACCACACCCACTACCTGTTCGGGACCGTCGCGGGTCCGCATCCCTTCCCGGCCATGGTCCGCGACTTCCACCGGGTGATCGGGGTCGAGACCCGGCGGCAGATCCTGGAGCGCGCCGGCCGTCTCCCGGACGCGGCCGTCGCGTGCGTCGGCGGCGGCTCCAACGCCATCGGCCTCTTCCACGCCTTCATCCCGGACGCCGGGGTGCGTCTCATCGGCTGCGAACCCGCGGGCCACGGAGTCGAGACAGGTGAGCACGCCGCGACGCTGACCGCCGGTGAGCCCGGCATCCTGCACGGCTCGCGGTCCTACGTCCTGCAGGACGAGGAGGGACAGATCACCGAGCCGTACTCCATCTCGGCCGGTCTGGACTACCCGGGCATCGGTCCCGAGCACGCCTACCTCAAGGACAGCGGCCGCGGCGAGTACCGCGCGGTCACCGACGACGCGGCCATGCAGGCACTGCGCCTGCTCTCCCGCACCGAGGGCATCATCCCGGCGATCGAGAGCGCCCACGCGCTCGCCGGGGCGCTGGAGGTCGGCAGGGAACTGGGCAGGGACGGGCTGATCGTCGTCAACCTGTCCGGTCGCGGCGACAAGGACATGGACACGGCCGCCCGCTACTTCGGCCTGTACGACGAGGGCGCCGACGCGGCCGTCCCCGCGGACGCCGACAGCGAGCACGCCGAGATCGAGGGGGACGCGAAGTGAGCGGCAACATCCAGCTGTTGAGCGACACCCTCGCCGGTGCCCGGGCGGAGGGGCGGTCCGCGCTCATCGCCTACCTGCCGGCCGGCTTTCCGAGCATCGACGGCGGCATCGCGGCGGTCAAGGCCGCCTTCGAGGGCGGCGCGGACGTCGTCGAGGTCGGTCTGCCGCACAGCGACCCGGTCCTCGACGGCCCCGTCATCCAGACCGCGGACGACATCGCCCTGCGTGGCGGAGTCAAGATCGCCGACGTCATGCGGACGGTCCGGGAGGCCTTCGAGGCGACCGGGAAGCCCGTGTTGGTGATGACGTACTGGAACCCCATCGACCGCTACGGCGTCGAGCGCTTCACCGCCGAGCTGGCGGAGGCCGGCGGCGCGGGCTGCATCCTGCCCGACCTGCCCGTGCAGGAGTCGGCGCTGTGGCGGGAGCACGCCGAGAAGCACGGTCTCGCGACCGTCTTCGTCGTCGCGCCCAGCAGCAAGGACGCCCGGCTCGCCGAGATCACCGCGGCGGGCTCCGGCTTCGTCTACGCGGCCTCGCTGATGGGCGTCACCGGTACCCGGGAGTCGGTGGGGGCGCAGGCCCAGGACCTGGTGCGGCGCACCAAGGCCACCACCGCGCTGCCGGTCTGTGTCGGACTCGGTGTCTCCGACGCCGCGCAGGCCGCCGAGGTGGCCGGCTTCGCCGACGGAGTGATCGTCGGTTCGGCCTTCGTGAAGCGGATGCTGGACGCGCCGGACGACGCGGCGGGCCTGGAGGCCGTCCGGGCGCTCGCCGCCGACCTCGCGAAGGGCGTGCGCGGAACGCCGTGACGGACGGCGGCGCCGGCACGTAGGCGCCGACGCGCGGGGGACGATCCGCTCACTCGAACGGGTGGACCTGGGACCGGGGAGGCGCGCTGCGCCTCCCCGGTTCGTTCTGCCGGATGTGAGCGAGAAGAACCGTGAGGGAAAGACCACCGCCCGTGAGCGGCTGGCGGCCGAGCGACAGAAGCAGAAGGGCGCGGAGAAGCGCCGCCGGGCGCTGATCGTGGGCGGGTCGGTGGTGTGCGTTCTCGCCCTCGCGGCGGTGGTGGGCGTGCTGGCCGCCGGCGCGGGCAAGGACAAGAAGAACACCGCGGCGGGACCGGCCGTGGCGCCCTCGGGAGCGACCGGCAAGGACGGTCTCGCGATCCCGGTCGGCAAGGACAGCGCCAAGTCGACGCTCACGGTCTGGGAGGACTTCCGCTGCCCGGCCTGCGAGTCCTTCGAGACGGTGTACCGCCCGACCATCCGCCAGCTGGTGGACGCCGGTCAGCTGAAGGTCGAATACCACCTGGTCACGCTGATCGACGGGAACATGGGAGGCAGCGGCTCCCGGCACGCGGCCAACGCGGCGGGCTGCGCCCAGGACGCGGGCAAGTTCGCCGCGTACCACGACGTGCTGTACGCGAACCAGCCCAAGGAGACGCAGGACACGTTCGCGGACAACGGCAAGCTCATCGATCTGGCGGGCAAGGTGGACGGTCTCGTCACCCCGGGCTTCCGCTCGTGCGTCGACGACGGCCGGCACGACAGCTGGGTGACGAAGTCGAACGCCGCCTTCCAGAAGAGCGGCTTCTCCGGCACCCCGACGGTGCTGCTGGGCGGCAAGAACATCTACGCGGACCAGAGCATGACCCCCGCCAAGCTCAAGCAACTGGTGCAGGCGGAGAACAAGGGCTGAGCCCCCGGTCCGCGGTGCCCGCGACCCGTGACGCCCCCGGCCTGCGAAGGGTCCGGGGGCGGTGCCCGTTATGGACCCGTTGCCGGGGCACCCGCCGCGGGTCCCGTCCGGCACGGTAGCGTCGACCCTGCCATGGAAACTGCCTACATTCCCAGCCCGTCGCACGGTGTGCTGCACCTCGGCCCCATTCCGCTGCGCGGCTACGCGTTCTGCATCATCATCGGCGTCTTCGTAGCCGTCTGGCTCGGCAACAAGCGCTGGATCGCCCGGGGAGGGCGGGCCGGCACGGTGGCCGACATCGCGGTGTGGGCCGTGCCGTTCGGTCTCGTCGGCGGCCGGCTCTACCACGTGATCACGGACTACGAGCTGTACTTCAGCGAGGGCCGCGACTGGGTGGACGCCTTCAAGGTGTGGCAGGGCGGCCTCGGCATCTGGGGCGCGATCGCGCTCGGTGCGCTGGGCGCGTGGATCGGCTGCCGCCGCCGCGGCATCCCGCTGCCCGCCTGGGCCGACGCCCTCGCGCCCGGCATCGTCTTCGCGCAGGCCATCGGACGCTGGGGCAACTGGTTCAACCAGGAGCTGTACGGCAGGGCGACCGACCTTCCCTGGGCGCTGCACATCACGTCCGCCACGGACGGGCGGGTGCCGGGGTACTACCACCCGACCTTCCTGTACGAGTCGCTGTGGTGCGTCGGCGTCGGATTCCTCGTCATCTGGGCGGACCGCCGCTTCACCCTGGGTCACGGCCGGGCGTTCGCGCTGTACGTCGCCGCCTACTGCGTGGGCCGCGGCTGGATCGAGTACATGCGTGTCGACGACGCGCACCACGTCCTCGGTCTGCGCCTCAACGACTGGACCGCGATGGTGGTCTTCGTTCTGGCGGTGGCCTACATCGTGGTGTCCGCGCGGCTGCGGCCCGGACGCGAGGAGATCGTCGAGCCGGGCGCGGACGCCTCCGGCGAGGACGAGGGCGAGGGGGGCACCGAGGCTTCGGTGGGCCTCGGCAAGAAGACCGACGAGAAGACTGACGAGAAGACCGGCGAGAAGGCCGACAAGACGTCCGACGGGAAGCCGGCCGGGAAGACCGACGGCGCGTCCGCCGACAAGGCGGACGACAAGAAGGACGACAAGGCGGACGACCGGACCGGAGGGCCGGGCGGCGAGGCCGACGGCGGGAAGCCGGTGACGTCCGGCGGCGGGAAGTCCGCGCCGGAGTCCGAGGGAGCCGCGGACGGCCCCGAGGACGCCGACGGCGCCCTGAGGAGCGAGGCGGAGTCCGCCAACAAGGGCTGACCGCACGAGTACGCCGAGGGGGCGCCGCGTCCGACGACGCGGCGCCCCCTCGTTCATGCGGTCAGCGCCTCGCGGCGGGCCAGCGCCAGGGTGCGTCGGGCGCACGCCACGACCGCCGCGTCCACGAAACGGCCGTCGGGCAGGGCCTGGGCCCCCGGCTCGATGCCGGCCGCCTCCACGACGGCCTCGGCGCTCTCGACCTCGGCCGGGGTCGGCAGGTAGGCGCGTTCGATCACCGGGAGCTGACGGGGGTGGATGGCCGCACGGCCGAGGAAGCCGAGGGTGCGCCCGTGGGCGCAGGAGGCCGCCAGCCCCTCCAGGTCGCGGATGTCCGGGTGGATGGACTGCGCGGGGGGCGAGAGTCCGGCGGCGCGGGCGGCGAGCACGATCCGGGCGCGGGCCCAGTCGAGGCCGGCGTCCTCGCGTACACCCAGGTCGGCCCGGAGGTCCGCCTCGCCGAGCCCGATGCCCCGCACGGACGGGTGGGCCGAGGCGATGGCGAAGGCGTGTTCGACGCCCAGGGCCGTCTCCAGCAGGGCGTAGAGCGGGATGCCGTCGCCCTCGGCGGGTGCGGCGTGCCGGGCGACGTGGGTGACGTCCGTGGGCGAGGCCACCTTGGGCAGCCGCAGACCGGACAGGCCCCGGAGCGCGGAGAGCGTCTTGAGGTCGGCCTCCGCCAGGGGCCCGTCCAGTGTGTTCACCCGGACGTGGACGGGGACGGGGGGAGGGTCCGAGAGCAGTTCCGCGGTGGCGTCGCGGGCGTACTCCTTGCGGTCCGGGGCGACCGCGTCCTCCAGGTCGACCAGGACGATGTCCGCGCCCGAGGCAAGGGCCTTGACCACCACGTCCGGCCGGTCTCCGGGGGCGTACAGCCAGGTGAGCGGGAAGGCCGGGACCGTCACAGGGCGCCTTCCGTTCTGAGGGTCGTGATCTCGGTGGTGGAGAGTCCGAGTTCGGTGAGAACCGCGTCCGTGTCGGCGCCGTGCGGACGGCCCGCCCAGCGGATCGCGCCGGGGGTGGACGAGAGCCGGAACAGGACGTTCTGCATGCGCAGGGGGCCGAGTTCCGGGTCGGCGACGGTGGTGATGGTGTCCAGTGCCTCGTACTGGGCGTCCTCCATCACCTCGGCGACGTCCTGGATCGGGGCCACCGCGGCCTCCGCCTTCTCGAAGGCCTCCAGCACCTCGGCGCGGTCGCGGCGGGCGATCCACGCACCGACCGCCTCGTCGAGGACGTCCGTGTGCAGGGCACGGTCCGCCCCGGTCGCGAACCACGGCTCGTCGATCAGGTCCGGGCGTCCGACCAGCCGCATCACCCGCTCGGCGATCGACTGCGCCGAGGTCGAGACGGCGACCCACGAGCCGTCCGCGGTGCGGTAGGTGTTGCGTGGCGCGTTGTTCGCGGAGCGGTTGCCGGTGCGGGGCTGGACATGGCCGAGCTGGTCGTACCAGAGGGGCTGCGGGCCCAGCACGGTGAGGATCGGTTCGATGATCGCCATGTCGACGACCTGGCCGAGGCCCGAGGTCTCGCGGGCGCGCAGGGCGGTCATCACGGCGTACGCCGTCGTCAGGCCGGCGATCGAGTCGGCCAGGCCGAAGGGGGGCAGGACGGGGGGTGAGTCCGGTTCGCCGGTGATCGCCGCGAAGCCGCTCATGGCCTCCGCGAGCGTGCCGAAGCCCGGGCGGTGGGCGGAGGGGCCGAACTGGCCGAAGGCGGTGACCCGGGCGAGGACGAGCCGGGGGTTGACGGCCGACAGTTCCTCCCAGCCCAGGTCCCACTTCTCCAGGGTGCCGGGGCGGAAGTTCTCGATGATCACGTCGGTCCCGGCGGCCAGCCGCAGCAGGGTGGCGCGGCCGCCGGGTTTCGACAGGTCGAGGGTGATCGTGCGCTTGTTGCGGCCGAGGAGTTTCCACCACAGGCCGATGCCGTTCTTCGAGGGGCCGTGGCCCCGGGACGGGTCGGGCTTCGCGGGGTGTTCGACCTTGACGACCTCGGCGCCGAAGTCGCCGAGCAGGGTGGCGGCGAGCGGGCCGGCGAAGAGGGTGGCGAGGTCGAGGACGCGCAGGCCGTCGAGCGGGCCGGGCCCCGGACGCGCGGTCATGACGTGGACTGCGCGGGGTGCGGGTCCAGCGAGGCCTGGGCGTCGATCTCGGCGCGGTACGGCATCGAGGACGTGGCTCCGCTGCGCTGCACCGACAGGGCGGCGGCGGCCGACGCCCAGACGAGCGCCTCGGGCATCGGCCGGCCCTCGGCGAGCGCGACCGCGAGGGTGCCGACGAAGGTGTCGCCCGCGCCGGTCGAGTCCACAGCGGTGACGCGGGGCGCGGGGACCGTGAGCGGGGCGGCGCCCCGGGCCGCGTACAGGCTGCCGGCGGCGCCCAGGGTGATGACGACCTCCGGCACCCGGTCGAGCAGCGCGGTGGCCGCCTCGCGGGGGTCGGGGGTGCCGGTCAGCGCGGCCGCCTCGTACTCGTTGGGCACGAGCAGGTCGATGGAGGAGAGGAGCTGACGGGAGAGGGGCTGGGCGGGGGAGGGGGTCAGGATGGTGCGGACGCCGTGCCGGCGGGCCGCCTCGGCGCCGGCGACGACGGCGGCGAGCGGGATCTCCAGCTGGAGCAGCAGCGCGTCCGTGGTGGTGATGAGGCCCTCGTCGCCGGGGGCGAGGTGGTCGACGGTGCCGTTGGCGCCGGGGATGACGACGATCGCGTTGCCGCCCTCGTCGTCCACCACGATGTGCGCGGTGCCGGAGGGGCCTTCGGTGGTGCGCAGATGGTCGGTGTCCACCCCGGAGTGCTCCAGCGCGGAGCGGAGCTGGGAGCCGAACGAGTCGACGCCGACGGCGCCGATCAGCGTGACGTCGGCACCGGCGTGGGCCGCGGCGACCGCCTGGTTGGCGCCCTTGCCGCCGGGAATCGTACGGAACTCCCGTCCCGTCACGGTCTCTCCGCGCTGCGGGGCCTTGGCGACGTACGTGACGAGGTCCATGTTCGTGCTGCCGAGCACGGCGATGTGGGTCATGGGTGACGGGTCTCCCGGTACGTGAGCTGGGCGAGGGTGTCGAAGCCGATCCCGTTGAAGTCGGCGAGGGAGGTGGCCAGGCGGTTCTTGAGGGGCGTGGTCCAGCGCTCCGGCAGGGCGGCGGGGGTGCCGGCGAGCAGGCCCGCGACGCTGCCCGCCGTGGCGCCGTTGGAGTCGGTGTCCCAGCCGCCGGACACCGCGCGGCAGATCGATCCGGTGAAGTCGCCGTCCGCGTGGGTGAGGGCCGCGGCGATGAGGGCCGTGTTGGGCAGGGAGTGCACCCAGTGGTGGTCGCCGTAGGTGGTGTGCAGGATGTCGACGACCTTCTCGAACTCCACGGTCGAGTGGGCGAGCCGGACGGCGTGGTGGACCGCCTTCGCCAGCCGGGAGGCGGGCGGTACGACGGTCAGGCCGGTGCGCAGGCAGGCGTGGATGTCGCTGCGGCCGGTGGCCGCCTCGGCGATGGTGGCGGCGGTGAACATGGCCGCGTACACGCCGTTCGCGGTGTGGGTGAGGGTGGCGTCGCGGTGGGCCTGCGCGGCCGCGGCGGCCGGGTCGCCGGGGTTCGTCCAGCCGTGCACGTCCGCGCGGATGAGAGCGCCGATCCATTCGCGGAAGGGGTTGTGGTGGCGGGCCGTGCGCGGGGGTTCCACGCCGGCGAGGAGGTTGCGGTAGGCGACGCGTTCCGCGGTGAAGGTACGCCCCGCGGGGAGTTCGTCGAGCCACAGGCGGGCCACGTCCGCGGTGGTGAACCCCCTGCCGTGGCGCTGGAGCAACAGGAGGTTGAGGAGGGGGTAGTTGAGGTCGTCGTCCTCGGGCATCCCGTCGATGTTCTCGGCGAGCGAGGTGGCCGCCGAGCGCCTGTTCCAGGGGTACGCGGCGGTCAGTTCGGGGGTCAGACCGCGGGCCGTGAACCAGGTGTGGAGAGGCCAGTTCCCGGTGGCCCTCGCCAGGGCGCGGATGCCCCGCAGGGGGATCTTCTCGACGGGTTTGCCCAGCAGACAGCCCACGGCGCGGCCCAGCCAGGCGGCTTCCAGGCGGGGCACGGCGACGGCCGGGGCGGCGGCCGGGAGCGTGGCGGCGGGCGGGGCCACGGGGGCGGCGGAGGATGTGCGGTCGCCGTCCGCTGGCGGGTCCGGCCGCCGCGCGGGCCAGTCCGGGCAGAGGTCCATGACGGAGGCCAGTTCCGTCGGTTCGTGATCCGCCGGCCCGCCGGGCAGGTCGGCGAGTTCGTCCAGCAGATCGCCGGCCAGGACCCGCAGGTGGGGTGCGGCGGGAGTGGGGGAGGCACCGGCCCGGAGGGGGGCCGGTGCGCCGCCGGCCGCGCGCCAGCGCGCCGCGATCGGTTCGGCGTCGCGGCCGTCCTGGGCGGCCTGGTGGAGCTCGTGCCCGAGGAGGTCCTCGGGCTGGACCCAGGTCAGTCGGAGCACGAGAGCCCCGCAAGCTCGGCGTAGGCCGTCTCGTGCGCCCGTCGGCGCCGTACGTCCCGGTCGAAGATCTCGCGGGTCACCGCCGCGAGGGCCGTCGCCGGGGCGTGCAGGTCGAGACGGCTGGCCTCCCCGACCGTCTTGGCCCAGTCGTGCGGGATCTCGGAGCCGAGCGCGCCGGCCAGGGCCCCGGCCATGGTGGCGATGGAGTCGCAGTCCCGCCCGTAGTTCACCGCGCCGAGGACCGCGTGCCGGAAGTCGCCGCCGGAGACCACCAGCATGCCGAGCGCGACCGGGAGTTCCTCGATGGAGTGCAGCCGGGAGGGCCGGCGGGCGCCGAGCGACGGGGCGCGGTAGTCCGGGCCGACCGTGTCGTAGGGGGCCACCGCCTCCCGCAGCGGGCGCAGCGCGGACTCGAAGTCCGAGTACCGGACGGCGACTTCGCAGACCGCGTCGATCGCCTCCCGGGTGCCGTCCTTCGCCAGGGCCAGACATTCCGTGACCACCGAGTCCGGGGTCGCCCCCGGCGCGCAGGCCGCCGCGACGCCCGCCGCCAGCACGCCCGCCGCCTCCCTGCCGTACGAGGACTGGTGCGCGCCGGCGACGTCCAGCGCCTCGGCGTAGGCGCCCGCCGGGTTGCCCGCGTTCACGAGTCCCACCGGCGCCATGTACATCGCCGCGCCGCAGTTGACGATGTTGCCGACGCCCGCCTCGCGCGGGTCGACATGACCGTAGTGGAGCCGGGCGACCAGCCACTTCTCGGCGAGGAAGATCCGCTGGAGCGGGAGCGCCTCCGTCTCCAGTTCGGGGATCCAGCGGGGGGCTGTCATCAGGTCGGGGACCAGGTGTCCGGCGACGGCGTAGGCGTCGAGGTGGTCACGGACCGTGGTGTACACGCGGATCAGCGCGTGGGTCATCAGGGTGTCGTCGGTGACGTGCCCGTCGCCCTTGTGGTACGGGGCGATGGGGCGGGCGGTGCGCCAGGCGTCGCCGTTCCAGGGGCCGACGACGCCGTGCACGCGGCCGCGGTGCCGTTCGGTGATCTGCTCGGGGGTGTAGCCCTCGACGGGGCCGCCGAGCGCGTCGCCGACGGCGGCCCCGACGAGGGCTCCCGTGATCCGTTCGTCGAGGGTTCTCATTTCTACTCTTTTGGGCGTCATGCCCGAATCATCCCTCTGGGAGGGCCAGTTCCGTCGCTTCGAGCAGATCGGCGAGTCCGACGAGGTCCGTGCCGGAGAGCCGGGGAAGCGCGCAGCCCGACAGGACCCGGCAGGCGTCGCGCCAGGTGGCCGGGATCGCGGCGCCGCCGCCGAGCGCACCGGTCAGGGCGCCCGCCAGGGCCGGGGCCGAGTCGGCGACCCGGGAGAGACAGGCGGCGGCGGGCACCGCCTCCGCGATCCGGCCGCGCGCCACGGTGGCGAGGGCCAGGGCGACCGGGACGGTCTCCGCCGCCGCGACGCCGTAGCTGTAGACGTGGTCGACGATCTGGTGCTCCAGGAGGGGGACCAGGGCGAAGGTGCCCTCGCTGTCGCGGGCGAGCCGCAGCGCGTGGCGCGCGTTGCGGCCGATCTCCGTCTCCTCGGGCAGCTCGGCGAGCGCGGCGTCCGCGCAGGTGTCGACGTCGGCCCCGGCCAGGGCGAGCGCCAGGGCCGCGGCCATGGCGCGGGCGCCGTGCACACCGTCGCCGTCCTGGGTGTAGCGGGCGTCGAACTCGGCCAGCTCCGCGGCGAGCCGGGCGTCGCCCGGGTGGGCGACGGCGAGCACGCAGGCGCGGACACAGGCCGCGTCGTCGAAGTAGTGCGGGTTGTCGTGGCCGGTGGCGGGCGGGCGCAGACCGGTGGCGAGGTTGCCGAGTCCGGCCCGTACGGAGATCCGGGCGCGCAGCGGCAGCAGCGCGGACTCGACCTCGGGGGCGCGTTCGGCCGCCGCGGCGACCTCGCTGGCGACGGCGTTCCAGGACAGGTCGATGGACGCCCGCATCCGCCGCGCCCGGCCGAGGTCGCCGAGCGCGCCGGCGTCCTCGGCGCGCAGCAGGGCCTCGGCGGCGAACGCCGCCCACTCGGCGTCGTCCGAAGGGCCGAGCCGCAGGGGCTCGGGCGGCTGGTTCAGGGCGATGGGCACCGGCAGGGTCGTCGTCGCGTTCTGTTCGGCGAACGTGTCCAGTTCCCTGGTCAGCCGCCGGGTCCACTCGGGCATCCGGGCCGCACGGTGCCGGGCCGCGGGCCAGCCGGCGGCGTCGCCCGCGGCGAGGCCGAGCAGGAGGCCCTCGATACGGCGCGGGCGCGGGCCGGGCGCCGGGCCGTCGGCCTCCGTGACGAGGACGTCGGGCGCCGAGACCGCTCCGACGCCGGTCTCGTCCCCCACGAGTCCGGGACTCATGGACGTACCTCCTTGTCGGCGGCGGAGAGGACGGCCGTGGCCGGGCGGGGGCCGGTGGCGGTGCGGGTCCGGGCCGGGGTGTGGGCGGGGCTCGTGGGCAGAGGGCGGCGGTCCGGGGCGGGGTGGGGTTCCGGAGGCGGGGGCGTGGGGTCCGGGCCGCGTGCGGGCCGTCTTCGGTCCCGCGCGTGCGGGCCGTCGTCCGGGACCGGCTCCCGCGCGGTGCCCGGGCGCCACTTCCTGTCGTCCCCGGGGGTCAGCAGTTCCGCCACGTCCAGCACGTGATGGCCCTCCATCGACGGCAGGCAGCTGCCGCGTGCCGGGCCGATGGCCGCCGCCCATTCGGCCGGGATCGCGTGGTCGCCCCGGGTGGCCCCGGCCAGCGCGCCCGCCACCGCCGCGGTGGTGTCGGCGTCGCGGCCCATGTTGACGGCGGTGAGGACGGACTCGGTGAAGTCGCCGTCGGCGGCGGCGTACGCGCCGAAGGCCAGGGCGACGGCTTCCGGCGCCAGGTCCGTCCAGGGGTAGCCGCCGATGACGACCGCCGAGCGCACCGCGCGTTCGCCGCGGTGCGCGACCGCGATCGCGCGGCGCAGCGAGCGGGCCGTCCAGGAGTCGTCCGGGATCACCGCGAGCGCGGAGGCGGCGACAGCGATGGTCGAGGCCCCCGCCATCGCCGCCGCGACACCCGCCGCGACCGCCTGGCCACCGTAGATGCCCTCACCGTCATGGCTCACCGAACCGTCGATCGCCACCAGTCGCGCGGCCTCCGCGGGCCGCCCCGCCGCGAACACGCCGAAGGGAGCCGCGCGCATCGCCAGACCGTCGCTCCACGCGTGCCGGTGCTGGGCCGAGATGGGGGCGGCCAGCCCCCGGCGCAGGTTCTCCAGGGTGCCGCGCTCGCTGAAGCCGGCGCCGCGGAACGGACCCTCGTCACGGTCCGCGATCCACTGGTGCCAGGCCGATTCGACGTGCGCCACGGTGAGCGCCGAGCCGTGCCGGGCCAGCAGCAGTCCGGAGAAGATCGCGTACTCCGTGTCGTCCGTACCCGCGGGGTGTTCGGCGACGTAGCCCGTGATCCGGCCCCACTTCGCGCGGATCTCCGACGGCCGCATGTTCTCGGCGGGCGCGCCCAGCGCGTCCCCGACGGCGAGGCCGAGCAGCGCGCCGCGTGCCCGTTCGCGCGGACCGGTGGCGTCCCCGGGCGCAGGGACGGAGGGGATGCAGGCGATGGAAGCCATTCGGTGCCACTCCTCTCAGGGCCCAGAGCCCTTTGGGGATGTGTCCCACCGGAGGGGGCAGGCGGAGCCTCGTACGGTCCCGTATTCACCCGGTCGACATCTGTGCGGACCTGCTCACGAATGAGCAAGAAAGGGTAAAGCCGCAGGTTAGCCGAGCCTTTCCTTGCTGGCGGCCAGGAAATTCCAGGCGTACTTTTGCTGTTGTCGAAAAGTAGAAGCAGTCCAATCGCATGTTCTGGGGGACCGGTATGTCCATCATCGAGACCGAAGCCGCGCTGCACGAGGCGCACCGGGACAACCACACCCACCGCGATGTGAACGGCGGCTGGCTGCGCCCGGCGGTGTTCGGCGCGATGGACGGGCTCGTGTCCAACCTGGCCCTGATGACCGGCGTCGCCGGCGGCGACGTGTCCCACCGGACGCTCGTCATCACCGGCCTCGCCGGCCTGGCCGCGGGCGCCTTCTCCATGGCCGCGGGCGAGTACACCTCCGTCGCCTCGCAGCGCGAACTCGTCGAGGCCGAGCTGGACGTGGAGCGCCGGGAGCTGAGGAAGCACCCGAAGGACGAGGAGCGTGAGCTCGCCGCGCTCTACGAGACCCGCGGCGTCGAGCCCGCGCTGGCCCGCGAGGTCGCCCGGCAGCTGTCCCGCGACCCCGAGCAGGCCCTGGAGATCCACGCGCGCGAGGAGCTGGGCATAGACCCCGGCGACCTGCCCTCGCCCGCCGTCGCCGCCGTGTCGAGCTTCGGCTCCTTCGCCCTCGGCGCGCTCCTCCCGCTGCTCCCGTACCTGCTCGGCGCGACCGTCCTGTGGCCCGCGCTGCTGCTCGCGCTCGTCGGGCTCTTCGGCTGCGGTGCCGTGGTGGCCCGCGTGACGGCGCGCTCCTGGTGGTACAGCGGAATCCGGCAGCTCGCGCTCGGAGGCGCCGCCGCGGGTGTGACGTACGCCCTGGGCAGCCTGTTCGGTACCGCCGTAGGATGAGGGTAGGCGCGGAGCTATGCAAGGGACTGCATAAGTAGCCGTTACTCGCTGGTTTCGAATACTTAACCACTGGGCATGAGCCGTAAGCGCTGCGGGCAATGAGGCCTGTTCCGCACCACCGCGGCGGGCGACGTTGCCTGCCGCGCCCCGGCCCCACGGACACCGATCTGTCCGCCTGGGTCCCCTTTCACTCCAGTGACGCGCGCCGTACCCACGCCGCGCCCCCCGGTGTCCGCATGTTGGAACGCAGTATCCGGTTCCCGGGAACGGCTCCATCATGTAACCTGCACGAAATTTTGCATCCCCCCAGCAGAGGGCCAACGTCGTCCCTCGGCACACGCTCCCCCAGACGCCTTCGAAAGCGCTGGGAGGTGCCCCCAGCCACGACGACGACGGGAGAGCCGATGCGTTCGCCGCGCCAGCCGTCCCAGCACTCCACGCATGGCCAGAACTGGTCCTTCATGGATGCTCGCCCTGCTGCTCAGGGTATGTACGACCCCCGCAACGAACACGACGCCTGCGGCGTCGGCTTCGTCGCGACCCTCACCGGCGAGGCGAGCTACGCGCTGGTCGAGCAGGCGCTCACCGTGCTGCGCAACCTGGAACACCGCGGTGCCACCGGCGCCGAGCCCGACTCGGGCGACGGCGCGGGCATCCTCTCCCAGGTCCCGGACGCGTTCCTCCGCGAGGTGGCCGGATTCCAGCTGCCCGAGGCCGGCGCCTACGCCGTCGGCATCGCCTTCCTGCCCGGCGACGGCACCGAGGACGCCGTCTCACGGATCGAGACGATCGCCGCCGACGAGGACCTGACCGTCCTCGGCTGGCGCGAGGTGCCCGTCGCCCCCGAGCTCCTCGGCGCCACCGCCCGCTCCACGATGCCCGTCTTCCGCCAGATCTTCGTCGCGGACGGCGTCTCGACCGGCATCGACCTGGACCGCAAGGCGTTCGTGCTGCGCAAGCGCGCCGAACGCGAGGCCGGCGTCTACTTCCCGTCCCTCTCCGCGCGCACCATCGTCTACAAGGGCATGCTGACCACCGGCCAGCTCGAACCCTTCTTCCCGGACCTGTCCGACCGCCGCTTCGCCTCCGCGATCGCGCTCGTGCACTCCCGGTTCTCCACCAACACCTTCCCGAGCTGGCCGCTCGCCCACCCGTACCGCTTCGTCGCGCACAACGGCGAGATCAACACGGTCAAGGGCAACCGCAACTGGATGAAGGCCCGCGAGTCCCAGCTCGTCTCCGACCTGTTCGGCGACAAGGGCCTGGAGCGGATCTTCCCCGTCTGCACGCCGGACGCCTCCGACTCGGCCTCCTTCGACGAGGTCCTCGAACTCCTCCACCTCGGCGGCCGCTCGCTCCCGCACTCCGTGCTGATGATGATCCCGGAGGCCTGGGAGAACCACGGCTCCATGGACCCGGCCCGCCGCGCCTTCTACCAGTTCCACTCCACGATGATGGAACCCTGGGACGGCCCGGCCTGCGTCACCTTCACCGACGGCACCCAGGTCGGCGCGGTCCTCGACCGCAACGGTCTGCGCCCCGGCCGCTACTGGGTCACCGACGACGGCCTCGTCGTCCTCGGCTCCGAGGTCGGCGTCCTCGACATCGACCCCGCCCGGGTCGTCCGCAAGGGCCGCCTGCAGCCCGGCCGCATGTTCCTCGTCGACACCGCCGAGCACCGCATCATCGAGGACGACGAGATCAAGGCCGGCCTCGCCGCCGACCTGCCCTACGCGGAGTGGCTGGAAGCCGGCGAGATCGAGCTCTCCGACCTGCCCGAGCGCGAGCACATCGTGCACACCCACGCCTCGGTCACCCGCCGCCAGCAGACCTTCGGCTACACCGAGGAGGAGCTGCGGATCATCCTCGCGCCGATGGCCAAGGCCGGCGCCGAGCCGATCGGCTCGATGGGCACGGACACGCCGATCGCCGCGCTCTCGCAGCGCCCGCGCCTGCTCTTCGACTACTTCACCCAGCTCTTCGCGCAGGTCACCAACCCGCCGCTGGACGCGATCCGTGAAGAGCTGGTCACCTCCCTGCGCTCCTCCCTCGGTCCGCAGGGCAACATCCTCGAACCGACGGCCGCCTCCTGTCGTAGCGTCACCCTGCCCTTCCCGGTGATCGACAACGACGAGCTGGCCAAGCTCATCCACATCAACGCCGACGGCGACATGCCCGGGATGAAGGCCGCGACCCTCTCCGGCCTCTACCGCGTCTCCGGCGCCGGCGACTCGCTCGCCGCCCGGATCGACGACATCTGCGTCGAGGTCGACACCGCCATCGAGAACGGCGCCCGGCTGATCGTCCTGTCGGACCGTCACTCCGACGCCGAGCACGCGCCGATCCCCTCGCTGCTGCTCACCGCGGCCGTCCACCACCACCTCATCCGCACCAAGCAGCGCACCCAGGTGGGCCTGCTGGTCGAGGCGGGCGACGTCCGCGAGGTCCACCACGTGGCCCTCCTCATCGGCTTCGGCGCCGCGGCGGTCAACCCCTACCTCGCGATGGAGTCGGTCGAGGACCTGGTCCGCGCCGGCACCTTCCTGCAGGGCATCGAGGCCGAGCAGGCCATCCGCAACCTGATCTACGCGCTCGGCAAGGGCGTCCTCAAGGTCATGTCCAAGATGGGCATCTCCACCGTCGCCTCCTACCGCGGCGCCCAGGTCTTCGAGGCCGTCGGACTGGACGAGGAGTTCGTCGCCCGGTACTTCAGCGGCACCGCGACCAAGATCGGCGGCGCCGGACTCGACGTCATCGCCAAGGAGGTCGCCGCCCGGCACGCCAAGGCCTACCCGGCCTCCGGCATCGCGCCCGCCCACCGCGCCCTCGACATAGGCGGCGAGTACCAGTGGCGCCGCGAGGGCGAGCCGCACCTGTTCGACCCGGAGACGGTCTTCCGCCTCCAGCACTCGACGCGCTCCGGCAGCTACGACATCTTCAAGAAGTACACGGACCGGGTGAACGAGCAGTCCGAGCGCCTGATGACGCTCCGCGGCCTGTTCGGCTTCACCTCCGACCGCCCGTCGATCCCGATCGACGAGGTCGAACCCGTCAGCGAGATCGTCAAGCGCTTCTCCACCGGCGCCATGTCGTACGGCTCCATCTCCAAGGAGGCGCACGAGACCCTCGCCATCGCCATGAACCAGCTGGGCGGCAAGTCCAACACCGGTGAGGGCGGCGAGGACGCGGACCGGCTCTACGACCCGGCGCGCCGCTCGTCGATCAAGCAGGTCGCCTCCGGCCGCTTCGGCGTGACCTCGGAGTACCTGGTCAACGCCGACGACATCCAGATCAAGATGGCGCAGGGCGCCAAGCCCGGCGAGGGCGGCCAGCTCCCCGGTCACAAGGTGTACCCCTGGGTCGCCAAGACCCGGCACAGCACCCCCGGCGTCGGCCTGATCTCCCCGCCGCCGCACCACGACATCTACTCCATCGAGGACCTGGCCCAGCTGATCCACGACCTCAAGAACGCCAACCCGCAGGCCCGCATCCACGTGAAGCTGGTCTCCGAGGTCGGCGTCGGCACGGTCGCCGCGGGCGTCTCCAAGGCGCACGCGGACGTGGTCCTCATCTCCGGCCACGACGGAGGCACCGGCGCCTCCCCGCTCACCTCGCTCAAGCACGCGGGCGGCCCCTGGGAGCTCGGTCTCGCCGAGACCCAGCAGACCCTGCTGCTCAACGGCCTGCGCGACCGCATCGTCGTCCAGACCGACGGCCAGCTCAAGACCGGCCGCGACGTCGTCATCGCCGCCCTCCTCGGCGCCGAGGAGTTCGGTTTCGCGACCGCGCCGCTCGTCGTCTCCGGCTGCGTCATGATGCGCGTCTGCCACCTGGACACCTGCCCGGTAGGCATCGCCACCCAGAACCCGGTGCTGCGCGAGCGGTTCGCCGGCAAGGCCGAGTACATCGTGAACTTCTTCAAGTTCATCGCCGAAGAGGTCCGCGAGATCCTCGCCGAGCTCGGCTTCCGCACCGTCGAGGAGGCCGTCGGCCACGCCGAGCACCTCGACGTCACCCGGGCCGTCGACCACTGGAAGGCACAGGGCCTCGACCTGTCCCCGCTCTTCCACGTGCCCGAGCTGCCCGAGGGCGCGGTGCGCCACCGGGTCGTCGCCCAGGACCACGGTCTGGAGAAGGCGCTCGACAACGAGCTGATCAAGCTCGCCGCCGACGCGCTGGCCGCGAACTCCCAGGCCGACGCCCAGCCGGTCCGCGCCCAGGTCGCGATCCGCAACATCAACCGCACGGTCGGCACCATGCTCGGCCACGAGGTGACGAAGAAGTTCGGCGGCGCGGGACTGCCCGAGGACACCATCGACATCACCTTCACGGGGTCGGCGGGCCAGTCCTTCGGCGCCTTCCTCCCGCGCGGAGTCACCCTGCGCCTGGAGGGCGACGCCAACGACTACGTCGGCAAGGGTCTCTCCGGCGGCCGGATCGTCGTCCGCCCCGACCGGGGCGCCGACCACCTCGCCGAGTACTCGACCATCGCGGGCAACACCATCGCGTACGGCGCGACCGGCGGCGAACTCTTCCTGCGCGGCCGCACCGGCGAGCGCTTCTGCGTCCGCAACTCCGGCGCGACGGTCGTCTCCGAGGGCGTGGGCGACCACGGTTGCGAGTACATGACCGGCGGCCACGCCGTCGTCCTCGGCGAGACCGGACGCAACTTCGCGGCCGGCATGTCCGGCGGCATCGCCTACGTCGTCGACCTCGACCGCGACAACGTCAACGCGGGCAACCTGGACGCCGTCGAGGCGCTCGACGACGCCGACCGACAGTGGCTGCGCGACGTGGTGCGCCGCCACCAGGAGGAGACCGGCTCGACGGTCGCCGGGAAGCTCCTGGCCGAGTGGGACACCGCCGTCGACCGCTTCAGCAAGATCATCCCCAGCACGTACAAGGCAGTGCTCGCCGCCAAGGACGCCGCCGAGCGAGCCGGACTCGACGAGTCCGAGATCACCGAGAAGATGATGGAGGCGGCGACCAATGGCTGATCCCAAGGGCTTCCTGAACCACGGCCGCGAGGTCGCCACGACCCGCCCCGTCGAGGAACGCGTCAAGGACTGGAACGAGGTCTACGTCCCGGGCTCGCTCCTCCCGATCATCTCCAAGCAGGCCGGCCGCTGCATGGACTGCGGCATCCCGTTCTGCCACAACGGCTGTCCGCTGGGGAACCTGATCCCCGAGTGGAACGACTACGCCTACCGCGAGGACTGGCAGGCCGCGTCCGAGCGTCTGCACGCCACGAACAACTTCCCGGAGTTCACGGGCCGGCTGTGCCCCGCCCCGTGCGAGTCGGCGTGCGTGCTCGGCATCAACCAGCCCGCCGTGACCATCAAGAACGTCGAGGTCTCGATCATCGACAAGGCGTGGGACAACGGGGACGTCGCCCCGCAGATCCCCCAGCGCCTGTCGGGCAAGACCGTCGCGGTCATCGGCTCGGGCCCCGCGGGCCTGGCCGCCGCCCAGCAGCTGACCCGGGCCGGCCACACCGTCGCCGTGTACGAGCGTGCCGACCGCGTCGGCGGCCTGCTGCGCTACGGCATCCCCGAGTTCAAGATGGAGAAGCGGCACATCAACCGCCGTATCGAGCAGATGCGCGCGGAGGGCACCCGCTTCCGCACCGGCATCGAGATCGGCCGCGACCTCAAGGCGACCGACCTGCGCAGGCGGTACGACGCCGTGGTCATCGCCGCCGGTGCCACGACGGCGCGCGACCTCCCGGTCCCCGGCCGTGAACTCAAGGGCATCCACCAGGCCATGGAGTACCTGCCGCTGGCCAACAAGGTCCAGGAGGGCGACTACGTGGCGCCCCCGATCACGGCCGAGGGCAAGCACGTCGTCGTCATCGGCGGCGGCGACACCGGCGCGGACTGCGTGGGCACCGCCCACCGCCAGGGCGCGGCGTCGGTCACGCAGCTGGAGATCATGCCCCGCCCCGGCGAGGAGCGGAACCCCGGCCAGCCCTGGCCGACGTTCCCCATGCTCTACAAGGTGACCTCCGCGCACGAGGAGGGCGGCGACCGCGTCTACTCGGTCTCCACCACCCACTTCGAGGGCGACGAGGACGGCAACGTCCAGTGGCTGCACCTCGCCGAGGTCGAGTTCGTCGACGGCCGGCTCAACCAGAAGCCCGGCACCGAGCGCCGGATCCCCGCCCAACTGGTCACCCTGGCCATGGGGTTCACCGGCACCGACGTCGAGAACGGCGTGGTCGCCCAGTTCGGCCTGGAGCTCGACGCCCGCGGCAACATCGCCCGCGACGCCGACTTCGCGACCAACGTGCCCGGCGTGTACGTCGCCGGTGACGCGGGCCGCGGCCAGTCCCTGATCGTGTGGGCCATCGCGGAGGGCCGCTCGGCCGCCCGCGGGGTCGACCGCTTCCTGACGGGCGCCAGCGGACTGCCGGCCCCGATCCGTCCCACGGACCGCTCCCTGATGGTCTGACGCTCCACCCCAACAGACGTCCCGTACAAAGGCGTACGGAACTGAACGCGGCGCCCGCCTTGTCCCCGACCGGACGGTGGTGGGCGCCGTGGTGCGTCCCGGCCCGGCCGCCGCTACCGCGCGACCCGGTACGTCTCCCCGTACACCTTCCATTCCAGCGGTGTGTCCAGGCCGAGGTTGCCGTCGTCGAGGAACGTCCGCTGGGCCGTGTCGATGCGGGACGTGTCGTGGTGGGCGCGCTCCCGCTTCATCGCGGCGCGGCGGACGTCCAGGAAGATGTCGAGCCAGACCGTCTCGGAGCCGCCCTCGGCGGGGGTGTCGGCCTCGGCCAGGGCGCGCCGGCGCAGCCCGTAGAAGCCGTCGGGGCCGTTGCCGGGGCCGTGCATCACCATGGCGTCGTAGTAGATGAACTGCCCCAGTGTGCCGAGGCCGTCGAGCTCGGCACGGTGGACGGCGGGGTCGAAGTAGACACGGTCGCGCTCCGCGTCCTGGGCCTCGCGGAAGGCGGCCGCCTTCGCCTCCTCGCGCCAGGCCTCCGGGAACCCCGGGTCGAGCCCCGCGTGGGAGTCGGTGCCGTCGACCCGGCGCAGCGCGGGCAGATAGCGGGCCAGGCCGTTGCCCGGGTGGTCCCTCGTGTAGCGCTCGACCAGCGAGAGCAGATCGTGGGTGCCGGTGCAGAAGCCGATGAGCCCCGCCGTGTACCCCTGGCCGTCGCCGATGTCCTCGATGTAGCCGTACGCGCCGCGCCAGTTCAGCGTGGAGTTCTCGGCGCTCGCCACGAGCTCCTGGGCCAGCTCCTTCCTGTCCGGCGCGGCGAGGCCGGGGCCTTCCGTGCGCCGGGTGGCCTCCCGGCCCGGGGACCCGGCCGCCTCGTCCGCGCCGAGGAACCCCGGGACGGCGAACCAGAGCGCCGCCGCGGTCAGGGGGAGGACCGCGAGGAGAAGGAGGCGTGCGCGTTTCATGTCCTCAGCGTAGGGGCGGGCCGGAGCGGGCCCGCTCCGGCGCCCGGACGGTCGACGGCTGCGGCGCGCTCCGTCGGCCGGACCGGGCCCGCGCCCCCGCAGGGCTGTCGCCCCAGACCCCGCATCGCCCCAGCGCCCGCATCGGCCTGGACGGCCTCGTCCTCAAGCGCCGGACGGGCTGGAAGGTGTGGGCCGGGGCCGAGAGGTGACGGGCGGGGGCAGGTGACGGGTGGTGAGAGGTGGCGGATGAATCGGGTGGGGGAGTCCGTCCGGCGTGCGCGGGGGTCCTTCCTCAGGCCGCTCCGTTCCGCAGTGCGACGGTCTTCGCGACGGCCAGCCCGACCAGCAGCACCAACAGGCCCGCGCAGGCGGCGCCTTGGACCAGGGCGCGCCGCCCGTCTCGGGGCGCGTAGGCGTAGGCGAGGGTGACCACACCGCCGGCCAGCAGCCCGCCGAGATGCGCCTCCCAGGAGGTGAGGGCCGCCGAGATCAGCATCCACAGCAGCAGGCCCGCCATGAACCGGTTGACGCCGTTCATGTCCGCGCCCAGTCGGCGGCCCATGACCCAGTACGCGGCGCCCAGTCCGAAGATCGCGCCCGACGCGCCCAGCGTGAGGTCGTCCGGCGCGGCCAGCAGTACCAGGACGGACCCGCCGAGCGCCGACAGCAGGTACAGGGCGACGTACCGGACCCTGCCGAGCTGGACCTCCACCATCCGGCCCAGATTCCACAGCACGAGCATGTTCATCACGAGGTGCGTGATCCCGAACGTGCCCTCGGTGGGCGGGAGATGGAGGAACGCGCCGGTCAGCATCCGGTACCACTCCCCGCCGGCCACGCCCTCCGGCCGGAGGACCGCGGGGTGCGGTGACTGCCAGAGGTAGTGCCCGCCGTCCGGTGCGACCAGCCTCGCGCCCAGCATCGCGAAGCGGTCGACGACCGCCGGGCGCACCACCTCGCCCACGTACGCCAGTACGTTCAGCGCGATCAGGACGTACGTGACCACGGGCACCGCCGTGATGCGTCCGCCGAACGCGGTGCGGGCCTGCCGGACGGACCGGGCGCCCTCCTTCACGCACTCCACGCACTGGTGGCCGACGGCCGCCTCGCGCATACAGGCGGGGCAGATGTAGCGGTCGCACCGGGTGCAGCGCACGTACGACTCCACCTTGGGGTGGCGGTAGCAGGTGGTGGCGGGCGGCCCGGCGGGCCCGGCCGACGTGACGGGTGGGGTGGACGCGGCGGACTCGGATTCCACGGCCGGCTCCTTGGCGGTACGGACATGCGGGAGGGAAGGGCGAGCCGGTGGGGTCGGCGGCGAACAAAATAGCGAACGTGGGTGTACGGGTGGGACGGCAGGGGTCGGTCGTGGTGACGTACCCTCGTCACTCCCACCCAGCTCGACGCACCGAACCCGTACCGAAGTACCCAAGCGCCGAAGGAGCCCGTGTGCCCGGGATCAGCCTCAGCAAGGTGGAGGAGACCGCGCCCGCGCTGGTCAGTCTGTACAAGAGCGCCGGTGTCTCCCTCGCCCGGCACGGGCTGGAGGGGCAACGGGCCGCCGTGTACCTGGTGGTCGACCACTCCGGGTCGATGAAGCCGTACTACCGCGACGGCAGTGTGCAGGCGCTCGCGGACCGGGTGCTCGGCCTGTCGGCGCATCTCGACGACGACGGCACGGTCCCGGTGGTCTTCTTCTCCACGGACATCGACGCGGTCACCGACATCGCCCTCGGTGACCACCAGGGGCGGGTGGAGCGGATCGTCGCCGGACTCGGGCACATGGGCAGGACCAGTTACCACCTGGCCATGGACGCGGTCATCGACCACTACCTCGACAGCGGCTCCGCGGACCCCGCGCTCGTGGTCTTCCAGACCGACGGCGGACCGGTCAACAAGCTCGCCGCCGAACGGTACTTGTGCAAGGCGGCGAGACTTCCGCTGTTCTGGCAGTTCATAGGGTTCGGTGACCCGGACAGCAAGCAGTTCGACTTCCTGCGCAGACTCGACGAGCTGGCCGTCCCGCAGCGGCGCGTGGTCGACAACGCCGGTTTCTTCCACGCCGGTTCGGATCCTCAGGAGCTGGGCGACGAGGAGCTCTACGGCCGGATCGTCGGCGAGTTCCCGCAGTGGCTGGCGGCGGCGCGGACGCGGGGGATCGTGCGATGACCGTACGGTCGCTGACCGCCGCCGGGCGCGTCGCGGTGCCCTGGAAGAACGGCGGCGGGGTGACGCGGGAGATCGTCGCGGGGCCCGAGGGGGCCGGTACGGACGGCTTCCGGTGGCGGGTGAGTCTCGCCGACGTCGGCGCAGACGGGCCGTTCTCGTCGTTCGCCGGGGTGGACCGGACCCTCACCATGGTCGAGGGCGAGGGGATGGATCTGACCGTGGACGGCGAACACCGGCGGGTCGACAGGCTGTTCGTGCCGTGGTCCTTCCCCGGCGACCTGCCCACCGACTGCCGGCTGCTCGGGGGCCCGGTCGTGAATCTGAACGTCATGTGGCGCAGGGACGGCGGGGCGAACCCGGTCGTCACGGTCGCGCCGGGGGGTACGGCCGTCACCGTGCCCGCGGGCCCGGAGGTGCTGATCGTCGCGCTCGACGGAGCCGCAGAGGTGGCCGGGCTGACCCTGGCCCGGTACGACGCGGCGCTGCTGAGCGGTGAGGACGCCGTGCTGCGGCCGGCCGGCCGCGCGGCCGTCGTCCGGTTCACCGGAGCACCGGGCCCGGGCTCGGCACCGACCGGGCGGTGACGTCCCGTCCGCGTCGGCGGGGACGGCGTGCCGACGGGGCCACGGCGCGTCACATGCGGGCGGCGCGGCCCTCGAGGACGGCCGTCCGGCACGCGGCCGGGCCGCCCCAGGCGGTGCGCAGGACGCGGGCCCTGGTCAGCCACAGGGACAGGTCGTACTCCGCCGTGTAGCCGATCGCGCCGTGCAGCTGCAGTGCGGTGCGCGCGGTGGCGTACGCGGCCTCGCAGGCGGTGACCTTGGCCGCGGCGACGTCGGCCGGGGCCATGGTCAGGGCGGCCCCGAAGAGCAGCGGGCGCGCGAAGTCCAGGGCGGTCCTCGCGTCGGCGAGCCGGTGCTTGACGGCCTGGAAGGAACCGACGGGGACCCCGAACTGGGTGCGGCGCCGGACGTGGGCGACCGTCCGGTCGAGGAGCGCGAGACCCACGCCGAGGGCCTGGGCCGCGGTGGCGAGCCGGGCCCAGGTGACGGCGTGCTCCACGGGAGGCGCGCAGCACAGGAGTTCACCGCCCGCGGTCAGCGGGGTGAGGCGGCGGGCCGGGTCCAGACAGCCGCGGACCGGCCCGTGACCGGGGGCCAGCCGCAGTTCGCCGGCCGTCAGGGCGAGACGGACGGCCGCCGTGTCGCCGTCCGGCGCGTACGCACCGTCGAGGGCCAGGGTCGCCGACGCCTCGCCCGCGACCAGTGCCGGAAGCAGCCGTCCGGCGGGGCCGGGGTCCGCCAGCTCCGCCAGCAGCGCCGCCGCCGCGACCGTCTCGGCCAGCGGTCCCGGAACCGCGTGCCGCCCCAGCTCGACGAAGGCCACGGCCAGTTCCACCGGGAGCGGACCCACCCCCGTGTGGGCGGGCGGTACCGCCAGCGCGAACACGCCCGCCCCGGCCACCCGGGACCACAGCGCTCGGCCGCGGGCGGGCGCGCCCCGGCTCCACTCGCGTACGGCCGACGGCGTGTCCGCGGCCGTCAGCATCGCGTCGAGGGAGTCCGCGAACGCGCGCTGTTCGGTGTCGAGGAGGAGGCGCATCAGCGGCGGCCCTTCGGCAGGCCGAGCAGACGCTCGGCGACGATGTCGCGCTGGATCTCGTTGGTACCGGCGTAGATCGGGCCGGCGAGGGAGAACACGTACCCCTCGGACCACTCCGTGTCCGTCGTCTCGCCCTCCTGGCCGAGGAGATCGAGCGCGGTCTCGTGCAGCGCGATGTCGTACTCGGACCAGAAGACCTTGTTCAGGCTGGCCTCCGGCCCGATGGTCCCGCCGTCCAGGAAGCGGGAGGCGAGGGTGTGGGCGAAGAGCTGGTAGGCGCGGGCGCCGATCAGCGCGTCCGCCACCCGCTCCGCGGCCCACGCCGGGCTGTCCCGGCTTCGCCACAGGGCGAACAGCCGGTCCGCGGCGGCCAGGAAGCGCCCCGGGGAGCGGAGCCGCAGCCCCCGCTCGTCGGCGGCCGTCGCCATGGCGATCCGCCAGCCCTGTCCGGGCTCGCCGATCACGTCCTCGTCGGGGACGAAGACCTCGTCCAGGAAGATCTCGGCGAAGGCCGGCTTCCCGTCGAGACGGCCGACCGGCCGGACCGTGACACCCGGGTCGCGCAGGCCGAACATCAGATACGTCAGCCCCTGGTGGGGTTTCGGCGCGTCCGGATCGCTGCGGAACAGCCCGAAGGCGCGATCGGCGAACGCGGCACGCGACGACCAGGCCTTCTGGCCGCTCAGCAGCCAGCCCCCGTCCGTGCGCACCGCGCGGGAGGTGAGGGACGCCAGGTCGGACCCGGCCTCCGGCTCGGACCAGGCCTGGGCCCAGACGACCTCGCCGGTCGCCATCGAGGGCAGCACCCGGGCGCGCTGCCGGGGGGTGCCGTGGGCGAAGAGGGTCGGCGCCAGCAGGTTGATCCCGTTCTGGGTGACGCGGCCCGGCGCGCCCGCCGCGTAGTACTCCTCCTCGAACACCAGCCAGCGCACGATGTCCGCGTCCCGGCCGCCGTAGGCCGCCGGCCAGGACACCACCGACCAGCGGTCCGCGGCCAGTTCGGCCTCCCACGCGCGGTGCGCGGCGAACCCCTCCCCGGTCTCCAGGGAGGGGAGCGGGACGTCCGGCACATGGGCGGTGAGCCAGGCCCTGGCCTCGGCGCGGAACGCCTCGTCGGCGGGGGAGTGCGTGAGATCCATCGACGGCACCTCTCGACGGCGAGCTTCCCTAACAAGTGTTTGGTAGGTTAGCTTGGGAGGATGAGCGACGTCGAGACTCCCGTCTACGAACCGGGGCACGGACTGCTGAGCGGACGCACCGCCGTCGTCACGGCCGCCGCGGGCGCGGGCATCGGCGGGGCCACGGCCCGCAGGTTCCTGGAGGAGGGCGCGCGGGTGGTGATCAGCGACGCGCACCCGCGCCGCCTCAAGGAGAGCGAGGAAGCCCTGGCGGCCGAGTTCGGCGCCGGGAACGTCACCGCGCTGCCCTGTGACGTGACGGACGACGGACAGGTGGCGGCCCTCTTCGCGCGCACGGACGAGCTCCACGGCGGACTGGACGTCGTCGTCAACAACGCCGGACTCGGCGGCACCTCGGCCCTGGTCGACATGACCGACGCACAGTGGTCGAAGGTCCTCGACGTCACCCTCAGTGGCACCTTCCGGTGCACCCGCGCCGCACTGCGCCGCTTCAAGGAGAGCCCCCGCGGCGGCGTGATCGTGAACAACGCCTCCGTCGTCGGCTGGCGCGCCCAGGCCGGCCAGGCGCACTACGCCGCCGCGAAGGCCGGAGTCATGGCACTCACCCGCTGCGCGGCGGTCGAGGCCGCCGCCTACGGGGTCCGGGTCAACGCGGTCTCCCCCAGCCTCGCCATGCACCCGCACCTGGCGAAGGTGACCACCCCGGAACTGCTGGAGGAACTGACGGGCCGTGAGGCCTTCGGCCGGTACGCGCACCCCTGGGAAGTGGCCAACGTGATCGTGTTCCTCGCCTCCGGCTACTCGTCGTACATGACGGGTGAGGTCGTCGCCGTCAGCAGCCAGCAGGCCTAGCACCACAATGGAACCGTGCCTACCAAGAAGAAGCCCCAGGTGACCGCCACCCCGCAGCGGCGCGGTGAACTCCTCGGCCTCGCCGCCGAGGTCTTCGCCGAGCAGGGCTACGACGCCACGACCGTACGGAAGATCGCGGACCAGGCCGGGATGCTCGCGGGCAGCCTCTACTACCACTTCGACTCCAAGGAATCGATGCTGGAGGAGATCCTGCGGACCTTCCTCGACGAGCTCTGGGACGGCTACGACACCGTCCTCGCCGCCGGTCTCGGCCCCCGGGAGACCCTGGAGGCCCTCGTCACCGAGTCCTTCCGGGAGATCGACCGGCATCGGGCCGCCGTCGCGATCTACCAGAAGGAGTCCCGGCAGCTCGCCGCCCAGCAGCGCTTCGCGTTCCTCGCGGAATCACAGCGCAACTTCGAGAAGGCGTGGCTGAACACGCTGGAACGCGGTGTCGGTGCCGAGGTCTTCCGGTCCGACCTCGACATCCGGCTCACCTACCGGTTCGTGCGCGACACCGTCTGGGTCGCCGCGTCCTGGTACCGGCCCGGCGGACAGCACAGCCCCGAGGAGATCGCCCGGCAGTACCTGTCGATGGTGCTGGACGGCATCTCCGTACGCGCCTGACCCCACACGCCCCTTACCCCATACGCGCCCCAGCTCCATCAGTCCGTCAGCACGCCAGTCCGTCAGCCCGTCAGCACGCCAGTCCGTCAGCCCGTCAGTTCGTCGGTCCCGTCAGCGGAGGAGTCGTCATGGCCGAGGCCTACATCGTCGAAGCGGTCCGTACGCCCGTGGGACGGCGCGGGGGAGGACTGAGCGCCGTCCACCCGGCCGACCTCGGCGCGCACGTCCTCAGGGCGCTGGTCGAACGATCCGGCGTGGACCCGGCCGCCGTCGAGGACGTCGTCCTCGGCTGCCTGGACGCCGTGGGACCCCAGGCCGGGGACATCGCCCGCACCAGCTGGCTGGCGGCCGGACTCCCCGAGGAGGTACCGGGGGTCACCGTCGACCGCCAGTGCGGCTCATCCCAGCAGGCCGTGCACTTCGCCGCCCAGGCGGTCCTGTCCGGCACCCAGGACCTCGTGGTCGCGGGAGGGGTCCAGAACATGACCATGATCCCCATCGCCTTCGCCTCACGGCGGGCCGCCGAGCCCCTCGGCCTCACCGAAGGCCCCTTCGCCGGCAGCGAGGGCTGGCGGGCGCGGTACGGCGACCGGCCCGTCAACCAGTTCCACGGCGCCGAGCTGATCGCCGCCAAGTGGGGCATCACCCGCCGCGACCAGGAGGAGTTCGCGCTCCGCTCCCACCGGCGCGCGGTGCGCGCCCTGGACGAGGGCCGCTTCGCGCGCGAGACCGTCCCCTACGGCGAGGTCACGGCCGACGAGGGCCCGCGCCGGGACACCTCGCCGGAGAAGATGGCGGCCCTCGCCCCGGTCGTCGAGGGCGGCACCGTCACCGCCGCCTGCTCCTCCCAGGTCTCCGACGGCGCCGCCGCGATGCTGCTCGCCTCCGAGCGGGCGGTACGCGAGCACGGCCTGACCCCGCGAGCCCGTGTGCACCACCTCTCCGTACGGGGCGAGGACCCGATCCGCATGCTGTCGGCGCCCATTCCGGCCACCGCGTACGCCCTGAAGAAGACCGGCATGTCCCTAGGGGACATCGACCTCGTGGAGATCAACGAGGCCTTCGCACCGGTCGTCCTCGCCTGGCTGAAGGAGACCGGCGCCGACCCCGGGAAGGTCAACGTCAACGGCGGCGCGATCGCCCTCGGCCACCCGCTCGGTGCCACCGGCGTGAGGCTGATGGCGACGCTCCTGCACGAACTGGAGCGCACGGGCGGCCGGTTCGGCCTGCAGACCATGTGCGAGGGCGGCGGCCAGGCGAACGTGACCATCATCGAACGGCTCTGACCCGGCGCCCGGAAGGGCCAGGAGAGGAGGGGCGGAGCCGGCGCTCCGGAGGGGGGAGGGGGAGCGGGGAGCGTTCTTCACGCGGTGCCCCGGACCGGCGCGCGCCGGTCCGGAGCGGGGCCGGCCGGGCGCGGGCCTCACGCATGCTCGGCGTCTCGGTCATGGCCCGTACGCATACCTGTCCGGGTGGATGTGCTGGGTGCCGAAAGACCCCGGAGGACCTCGTCCGCCTGCGCCATCAGCCCCTCCACCAGCTCCGCGCAGGACGGCAGATCGTCGATCACCCCCGCGACCTGCCCCGACGCCATCACCCCCAGATCCGTCCGTCCGTCCACCATCGCCGCCTTGAGCAGCATCGGCGTGTTCGCGGCGAGCAGCACCTGGCTCCAGGTCAGATCCCTGCCGTGTCTCATGGCGAGGCCGTCGCGGACCATCCGGGGCCAGGAGAGGCCGGACACCCGCCGGAAGGCACCGGCCCGGCGTGCGGCCCGCACGAGCGCTCGCGCGCGGCCGGCCCGCTCCAGGGAGGCGACGAAGTCCGTACGCAGCATGCGGTGCGGCAGCCCGTCGACGGCCCGGGTCACCGTGACGTCCCCGACCCCGGCCGCCAGATACGCCGCCTTCACCGCGTCCGGGACGGCGGAGTCGGAGGTCAGCAGGAACCGCGTCCCCATCGCGACGCCCGCCGCCCCGTACGCGAGCGCCGCGACCAGCCCCCGCCCGTCGTGGAATCCGCCCGCGGCCACCACCGGGATGTCCACGGCGTCCACCACCTGCGGCAGCAGCACCGTCGTCGCCACCTCGCCGGTGTGTCCGCCGCCTTCGCCGCCCTGCACGATCACCGCGTCCGCGCCCCACGCGGCCACCTTCTCCGCGTGCCGGCGCGCCCCGACGGAGGGCACGACGACCACACCCGCCTCCTTCAGCTCGGCGATCAGCTCTCGGGAGGGCGCGAGGGCGAACGACGCGACCCGCACCCCCTCCTCCACGACGATCCGCACCCGCTCGCCGGCGTCCCCCGCGTCGGCCCGCAGGTTCACCCCGAACGGCGCGTCCGTACGGGACCTGACCTCGCGCACCGCGTCCCGCAGCCGGGCGGGGGTCATCGTCGCGGACGCCAGGATGCCCAGCGCCCCGGCGTTCGCCGCCGCGGAGACCAGCCGGGGTCCCGCGACCCAGCCCATGCCGGTCTGCACGACCGGGTGACGGACGCCGACGAGCCGGGTGAGCGCGGTCTCCATCAGCGCCCGCCCTCCCCGGCGCGCGGGACCGGCCCCGCGACCTCGCGGTCCCGGGCACCGCCCGGGTCGATCACCGTACGGATCAACTCCAGCTCCAGCGCCGTCGGTTCGCGGGTGTACGGCACCTCCGCGGGCACGGACAGCCCGAAGCCGGTGGCCTCCCGCACCTCCTCCACCGTGACGCCCGGATGCAGGGAGGCCAGGCGCATGGAACGGTCGGGCGTGGCGAAGTCGAGGACGGCGAGATCGGTCACCACGCGGGGGATGCGATGGAAGCGGGTCGCGCTCGGACCCGCGGCGGCGGCCCGGTCGTACCCCACCCCGCACACCATGTCGACCCGCTCGACGAAGACCCGCCGGGAGTGCTTCGGGATCCAGTAACTGGTCGGGTTGTTCAGTGTGTTGACGGGTGCGCCCCGCACGCCGAGCAGCTGGCGCCGGGGCCGCTCCCAGTCCCCGACGCAGGAGATGTTCTGGTTGCCGAACCGGTCGATCTGGCTCGCGCCCATCATCACGTGCCGGCGTCCGCCGGTCACCGCGGTGAGGTGCCGGCGGTAGGGCAGCCAGCCCTCGGGTGTGCCGTCGGGACCGACGAGCAGGGCCTCGCCGTCGGTCATCAGCAGGTCGGGGGAGAAGGTGCGCCGCGCCAGGCGGGCACCGATGGACGGGATCGTGCCCATCGGGCTGGCGAGTACCTCGCCGTCGTCGCGCCAGGCCTCGGCGCAGGCGATCACGCAGTACTCGGCGCGGGTCACCGCGGGGGCCGGGCTCATCCCCGCTCCTCGTGCCAGGTCCGCACGGCGGACCGGTAGGCCTCTTCGTCGCCGGCGAGGAAGCGCTCGGCGAACTGTTCGTACGGAGTGGCCGCGTACAGCTTCTGGAAGGGTTCGTCGCGTGTGTAGTCGGGGGCGCACGAGGTGAAGTGCGCGCCGTTCGGCGCCTCCACGACACCCGTCACGGCCGACCGGTCGAGCAGCAGCGTCTGCGGCGCGGTCTCCTTGCCGAGCGCGGTGGTGCCGAGATGGTCGACGAGCTGCTCGCAGGAGACGTACGCCGTGTCGGCCGCCTCGCAGAACAGGTCGTCGAAGTACGGGTCCGGGCCGAGGTACTGGCCGTTGCCCGCGCGGTCCGCGCGGTTCATGTGGACCAGGGCCGCGTCCATTCGCAGCGCGGGCATGGCGACCAGGGTCTCCCCGTCCTCGTACGGGGAAGTGACCGTCCTCAGACCGGGGTTGACCCGCATCACGTCCGAGCCGATGCCGGCGCGCACCGGCAGGAAGGGCAGCCGGTTGGCGGCGGCGTGCAGGCCCCACATGAACATCGCCTCGTCGACCTCCGTCAGCGCGAAGGCGCCGCGCTCGCGCGCCGCGCGGTAGTGCGGTTCGAGCGGGATGGAGTCGAGGGTGGTGAAGGCGGTGACCAGCCTGCGGATCCGGCCCGCCGCGGCGAGCAGACCGACGTCCGGGCCGCCGTACGACACGACGGTGAGGTCGGTGACATCGGTGCGGAGCAGCGCTCTGACCAGGGTCATCGGCTTGCGGCGCGAGCCCCATCCGCCGATGCCCAGCGTCATCCCGCTCTCCAGCCGGGCGACGGCCTCGTCCGCCGACATGGTCTTGTCGCTCACCGGCCGGCCTCCTGTTTCCCGTGACCCGCGCCCTTGTGATGCGCGTCCCCGCGATCCGCTTCGCCGTGATGCACGTCCCCGTGATCCGCGTCCCCGCGAGCCGGGGCTTCCCGGCCGAACGTGTCCCGGACGCGGTCGGCCACCCCGCTGAGGCTCGCCTCGAAGGTGAATCCCTGTTCGAAGCGGTAGCTGCGGCGCACGTCCACGGGGTCGATGCCGTTGAGGGCGGCCTTGGCGAGTCTGATCAGCTCGCCGTCCTTGGCGGCGATCTCGCGCGCCAGCTCCAGGGCCGCGGCCCGCAGCCGCGCGCGCGGTACGACCCTCCACACCGAGCCGTGCGCGTGCAGCTCGGCCGCGGTCGCCGTGCGCGCGGTGTAGTACAGCGCGCGCATCAGGTGCCCCGGGACCAGGCGGGCCAGGTGGGTGGCCGCGCCGAGGGCGCCGCGGTCCAGCTCGGGCAGGCCGAAGGTGGCGTCCTCGCTCGCCACGATCGCGTCCGCGTTCCCCACCAGTCCTATCCCGCCGCCCAGGCAGAATCCGTGGACCTCCGCGACGACCGGCACCTCGCACTCGTAGACCGCCGCGAAGGCCTCGGAACAGCCGCGGTTGGCGCCGACCAGCGCGCGGTGGCCCGCGGTCGCGCGCGTCTCCCGCTGCATCTCCTTGATGTCCACGCCCGCGTTGAAACCGCGCCCGGCGGCGGTCAGCACGACACAGTGCGTCCCGGGGTCGCGGCCCGCGGCCCGCACGGCGTCGGCCAGGTCGAACCAGCCGCGCACGGGCAGCGCGTTGACCGGCGGGAAGTCGACCGTGACGACGGAGATCCGGTTTTCCGGCGACGAGGTGGAGACACCCATGGACGCATCAGCTACCTTCCCACCAAACGTTTGTTAGGTGCAGTGTCGAAGCTAGCAGCGAATGCATCCGCGCGGGAGGCCCTGTGGACAACGTGGACGGCACGGACGGCACGGGGGTCTCGGGTCTCGTCGGGCGGACCGTGGTCGTGACCGGCGGGACCCGCGGGGTCGGCGCCGGGATCGCGCGGGCCTTCGTGGGGGCGGGCGCGACGGTGCTGGTCTGCGCCCGAAGGCCCCCCGGAACACCTGTGCCGGGGGTGGAGTTCGTCCCCCTCGATCTCTGCGACCCGTCCGCCGTGCACACCTTCTTCGGTGCGCTTCCCCGGCTCGACGTACTGGTCAACAACGCCGGCGGCGCCCCGTACCGCCCCCTGGCCGACGCCGGCGCCGAGCGGCACGCCCGCGTGATCGCGCTCAACCTGGTCGCGCCGCTGACCGCCTCGCTCGCCGCGTACGCGCACCTCCGGCGGGCCGGCGGCTCGATCGTGATGATCGGCAGCGTGAGCGGGACGCGCCCGTCGCCCGGTTCGGCGGCGTACGGGGCGGCCAAGGCGGGTCTGGAGAACCTGGCCCGTTCGATGGCCGTCGAGTGGGCTCCCGCCGTCAGGGTCAACACCCTCGTCGTCGGCATGGTCCGCACCGAGCTGTCCCACCTGCACTACGGCGGCGAGGACGGCGTCGCCGCCGTCTCCCGGACCGTCCCGCTCGGCCGTCTCGCCGAACCGTACGACGTCGGTGAGGCGGCGGTCTTCCTCGCCTCGGACGCCGCGGCCTACATCAGCGGGGCCTCGCTGCTCGTCCACGGGGGAGGGGAGCGGCCCGCCTTTCTCGACGCCGCGACCGTCAACAGGGCCGACCCTACGGGCCGTTCGGGCCCACCAGGAGGAGAGAGATGAGCGGACCGCTGCTGTGCCGGGAACGGGTCGTGATCGTCACCGGCGCGGGGCGCGGCCTCGGCCGGGCGCACGCGCTCGCGTACGCCGCCGAGGGCGCGCGGATCGTCGTGAACGACCTCGGGGTCGGGCTGGACGGCTCGCCGGGCAAGGACGGCCCGGCCGAGCGGGTCGTGGCGGAGATCCGCGCGGCGGGCGGCGAGGCGGTGGCCCACGACGGCGACGTGGCCACCACCGAGGGCGCCGCGTCCCTGGTGCGCACCGCCCTGGAGACCTACGGACGCCTCGACACCCTCGTCAACAACGCGGGTTTCCTGCGCGACCGGATGCTCGTCAACCTCGACGAGGAGGACTGGGACACCGTCGTGCGCGTCCACCTCAAGGGGCACTTCCTGCCCCTGAAGCACGCGGCGGCGCACTGGCGGGCGGAGACGAGGGCGGGCCGGACGCCGCGGGCCAGGATCGTCAACACGAGCAGCGGGGCCGGACTGCTGGGCTCGGTCGGGCAGGGCAACTACAGCGCGGCCAAGGCCGGGATCATCGGGCTGACCCTGGTCGCCGCGGCCGAACTGGGGCGCTACGGAGTCCAGGTCAACGCGATCGCGCCCGCCGCCCGCACCCGGATGACGGAACGCGTCTTCGCCCGGGCGATGGCGGCTCCGGACGCGGGCTCCTTCGACGCGATGGCGCCCGAGAACGTGTCGCCGCTGGTCGTGTGGCTGGGGGCGGACGCGAGCGCCGGCGTCACGGGACGCGTCTTCGAGACGGAGGGGGGCCGCATCACGGTCATGGAGGGCTGGCGGCCGGGGCCGGGCGCGGACAGCGGCGCCCGCCGCAGCCCCTCGGAGGCCGGGGAGACGGCCCGGCGGCTGCTCGCACGCGCGCAGCCGCCCGGCGCGGTGTACGGGGCGGGCGGCGCGCCGGGGTGAACCGGCGGACGGGCCGGGGGAGGTGAGCGCCGTGCCGGAGCAGGAGATCCACCGGGCCGTCGATGAACGCGCCGCCGGTCAGCCCCGCGCGCCCAGCGCCGTCAGCGCGCCTGCCGCCCGCGCGCGGACCCCGGCGTCGTGGTCCTCGGCCAGGGCGCGCAGCCGTTCGAGGCCCTCGGAGTGGCCCGCGGGCAGCAGGGCGGCCAGGGCGTCGGCGACCGCCGCGCGCACCGCGGCCTCCGGATGTCCGGCGTGGTGCAGGACCTCGGGCAGCGCGGCCGGGTCCTCGCGGCGGCCCAGTGCGACGACGGCGGACCGCGCGACCACGGGATGCCCGGTCTCGCGGGCGAGTTGGCGCAGCACCTGCCGGCCGCGAGGCGCGCCGGACCGGCCCAGCACGTCCGCCCCGAAGGCCTGCCGGAGCGGATCGGTGCCGCGGCACCACAGCACCGCCGCGCGGAACGTGTCCTCGTCGGCGCGCAGGCCCAGGACCGTCGCCGCCTCGCCCCAGTCGTCGTCGGAGGGGTCGCCGTGGCGCAGGGCGCGGGCGGCGAGTTCGGCGGCAGGCGCGGTGATGCCGAGGGACGTCTCCAGGAGGGTGACGATGGCGGCGTGCCCGGTCTGCTGATCGTCTCCGGAGACCGGATGCCCGTCCTGGCCGAGGAGTTGGACCTCGACGGTGACTCCGCCGTCCTCCGGGTGCCGGTGCACGACCGAGGGGAGACCGGGGCCGTGGGTCCGCTCCAGGCTCGCGCGGAGGGCGGCCTCCACGTCGACGGTCAGCCAGCGGTGCGCCTCGGCGAGCGCCGCGGACCGGTCCCGCGCTCCCCGCCGGAGGAGGGCGCGGACGCAGCCGGGGGAGCCGCGACGGGCCGCCGCCACGAGTGGTGGCTCACCCGTCGGCCCCGGGCGGTCGGGGTCCGCGCCGGCCGCGAGCAGTTCGGTCACCACCGCGGCCTTGCCCCGCTGGACCGCCCAGGTCAGCGCGGTGAACCCGAACCCCTCCACGCGGTCGGGGTCCGCGCCGGCCGCCAGCAGGGCTCGTACCACCGTCGTGTGGCCGCCGCAGGCCGCCCCGCACAGCGGCGCGTCCGTGCCCTGGCTGAGCCGGTCCGGGTCGGCGCCCGCGGCCAGCAACAGCCGTACGACGTCCGGGTGGTCGCTGACCGCCGCCAGATACAGCGCCGTCTCGCCGTCCGGGTCCGCCGACTCCGGGCTCGCGCCGGAGCGCAGCAGCCGTACCACCGCGTCCCCGTCACCCTCGTACACAGCGGTGAGGAGAAGCGCCGCGGGGTCGTTCGTGCTCATCCTTCGAGCCTCGCTCCTGAAGGAGGCCCGGGGCAAAGCCTTTTGGGGTGTTCTGTCTCACCTCGCGGCTCTCGCGCGTCCCTCGCGCCGCGGCTTCCTCTTATGTGTCGCACTCCAGCACCGTCCCGCACAGGGTGCACCGCGCCCGTACCCGGCCTCTCACCGGGACCCTGATCCGCTGGTGGCAGGTCGGGCAGGGGAAGGAGACGCGCAGCGGGCCGCGGCCGTCCGGCGTGAACGCGTAGGGGACGTCCGGGTGCCGGCCGGGGGCGGGGTGGTCCTGGGCGTGGCGCCGGTCCCTCGCGTAGCGGCGGCGGCCCGCCCAGCCGGCCGCGGTCAGCGGGGGCTGCTGCCCGTCGCCGCGTGCCTTTGACATGCCCTTCGTGTACGCGGTGTAGGCCTGCGGGCTGGTGAACCAGACGGAGGGGTCCTCGCCGAAGACCAGGGCGCGTTTGGCGAGGACGTAGCCGAACTCCTCCGGGGTGAGGTAGCCGAGTTTCTGCGAGGAGTCGGCGTCCTCGCGGTAGGCGTCGAGCAGCAGCCAGCCCGCGCCGAGGTAGGCCGCGGCGGTGTCCGTGAGGATCTCGTTGTCGCGGGTGCCGGGGAAGGAGAGGTCGAGGCGGTGCAGGTAGACGTGCATCACCTCGTGGGCGAGCGCGGCGCCGATGTCCCTGCGGTGGGTGCGGAAGCGGTCGTTGAGTTCGACGAAGTACTCGGGGCCCGCCGTGAGTTCGACGTTCGCCGCATGGGTCATCTCGCGGAAGCCGATGATCATCCGGGCGTCCGGCAGCCGGTAGTGGCGCACCATCTCACGGGCCACCCGCTGGGCCCCCAGGTGGAGGTCGTCGCCGTCGCCGAAGGCCACGTCGGCGGGGGCCACACTGGTCGCGAAGGTGTGCACGGTGTCGCACGAGAGCCGTCTGTAGAGCGCGGTGATCGAGGCCCGCACCGTGTCCAGGTGCGGGTAGCCGTGTTCGACGGGTCCGCCGTTCGCCACGTCCGCACCCCCTGAAGACGCCGGCCTGCGCACTCCACTGTAAGCCGGGTCCGGCCGGGCGGCCGGGCGAGTGCGCGCCCTCGTGGGGGTGCGGTCGCGGGAGCGCGGGGCGTGCGCCGGGAGGCGGCTGGCCGAAAAGCGGTCCTTGCCGGGGCCCTCCGGTGTCCCAACAATGGGCAAAGGATTGGCGGGTGCATGTCATATCTCCGCCCTGTCGTGCCGCACCCCGTGCCGTGCTCCGCACGGCTCACGCGGCCCGGCGCACCACGGAGAGCGTCACGCGTGCCACCGCCACGCCTCGACCCCCCACGAGAGGAACCACGTTGAAGTCTCCCAAGAAGTTCACGGGCCTCAGAAGACTCCTCGCCCTCGGCGCCGTCGCCCTCGCCGCCGTTTCGCTCCAGCCCGTCTCCGCACAGGCCGCGCCCGCGCCCGTCGTCGGCGGAACCCGCGCCGCCCAGGGCGAGTTCCCCTTCATGGTCCGGCTCTCCATGGGCTGCGGCGGCGCCCTCTACACCAAGCAGATCGTGCTGACCGCCGCGCACTGCGTGAACGGCTCCGGCACCAACACCTCCATCACCGCCACCGCCGGCGTCGTCGACCTGCAGAGCACCAGTGCCATCAAGGTCAGGTCGACGAAGGTGCTCCAGGCACCCGGCTACAACGGCAAGGGCAAGGACTGGGCGCTCATCAAGCTCGCCGCACCCATCGAGCAGCCCACCCTGAAGATCGCCACCACCACCGCGTACAACAACGGGAACTTCACCGTCGCCGGCTGGGGCGCGACCCGCGAGGGCGGCGCCCAGCAGCGTTACCTCCTCAAGGCCACCGTCCCCTTCGTCAGCGACGCCGTCTGCCGGCAGGCCTACGGCAGCGACCTCGTGCCCGGTGACGAGATCTGCGCCGGGTTCGTCCAGCAGGGCGGGGTCGACACCTGCCAGGGCGACTCCGGCGGACCCATGTTCCGCAAGGACGACTCCGGAGCGTTCGTCCAGGTCGGGATCGTCAGCTGGGGCCAGGGCTGCGCCGAGCCCGGGTACCCCGGCGTGTACAGCGAGGTCTCGACCTTCGCGGCTGCCATAGCCTCGGCGGCGTCCACCCTGTAGGGACGGGCCGCCACCGTGCACGGCGCGGGCGTCCGCGACTCCGGTCAGGGACGCCCGCGCCGACTCCGGTCGCGAACGCCACACCGGTCCTGTCGCGAGTGCCCGTGCCGAGTCGCGTCAGGAGTGCCCGCGCCGCGCCCGGTGACGCACCCCGTACCTGGCCGTACCCCGCCCGCGCCCTGCCCGTACGCCGTGCGCGGGCGGACGCCCCGCCTCGGGGTCTACTCCGGGTCCCGCGCGCCGGGGGACGCGGCGTGCGCGCCGGCCGGCTCCGGGACGCGCAACACCGGCGGCCTCGGCCCGGTGGAGGACTCCCCGCCCGGCTCCTCCAACTCCAGGACCCACACCTCGTTGGTCCCCTCGCGCAGCACCGGTCCCGGCACGTACAGCGACCGCTGCGGACCCGCCGACCAGTAGCGGCCCAGGTTGAACCCGTTGATCCACACGAACCCCCGTGTCCAGCCCGGAAGATCGAGGAGGGCGTCCCCGGCGCCGGTGACCTCCACCGTGCCGCGGTGCAGTCCACGGGCGCCGTTCCCGGGCGACCGGGTGAACGGCACCCCGCCGACACCGCCGTCGAACGCGTCGAGACGCAGCCCCCGGGCGCGTACCCCGTGCAGATACTGCCGCTCGTGCAGCACACCCCCGGTGATGCCCTTCTGCTCGCCGGACCGCGGACCGTAGTTGACCCGGCCCAGCGACTCCACCCACATCTCCACCCGCGCGCCTCCCGCCACGGGCTCCGCGAGTTCCGGGTCCTCCTCCGTCAGCGCCCCGGCCGCCGTCCCGTCGACGTACACCACCGCCAGGTCCCGCAGCCCGCGCAGCCGCAGCGGGTACGATGCCCGCGGCCCCGGCACGGTCAGCTCGTACCTGACCAGGCCCCGGTCCACGTCCAGTTCACCGAAGTCCGGAGGGACGGCGTACTCGCCCTCCGGGCCGCCGAGTGCCTCCAGCACGTCGTCCGGCGGGGCCCACTCCCGCAGATCCACGGCCGCGGACGCGCCCAGCGACGCCGGGGCCGGCGGCAGGTCCGGCAGCGGGCCCTGGGCGTACGGCGCGAGGACCTCCCGGAACCGCCAGAACTTCTCGGTGGGCCGCCCGAGTTCGTCGACCGGCGCGTCGTAGTCGTACGACGTCACATCCGGCTCCAGCGGCCCCTCGTGCAGCGCCCCGCCACCCCGGTTCGCACCCGCCCAGCCCCCGAAGTTCGTCCCGCCTTGCGCCATGTAGAGATTGACCGACGCCCCGCACTCCAGGATCTCGCGCAGCGCGTCCGCCGCGTCCCCCGGATCCCGTACGACATGCTCACCGCCCCAGTGGTCGAACCAGCCGCACCAGAACTCCATGCACATCAGCGGCCCTTCGGACCGGTGCCGGCGCAGCTCCCCGAACGCCTCACGCGCACGAGAGCCGAAATTGACCGTCGCGAGGACCCCCGGGACCGAACCCCCGCCGAGCATGTGGTCCTCGGGACCGTCCGAGGTGAACAGCGGGACGCTCACCCCCTCGGCACGCAGCACCTCGGCCAGACGCCGCAGATACACCTGGTCGGACCCGTAACTGCCGTACTCGTTCTCGACCTGCACCATCAGCACCGGACCGCCCCGGTCGGCCTGCCGGGGCACGATCTCCTTCAGCAGGTGGTGGAACCAGCGTTCCACCGGCCGCAGATACTCCTCGTCCCGGGTACGCCACCGGCCCGTCAGCCAGTGCGGCAGCCCGCCGTTCTCCCACTCCGCGCAGATGTACGGGCCGGGCCGCACGATCGCCCACAGCCCCGCCTCCCGCGCCGCGTCCAGGAACCGGCCCAGCGCCCGCACATCACGGAACACACCCGGCCGCGGCTCGTGCAGGTTCCACGGGACGTACGTCTCCACGCAGTTGAGCCCCATCGCCCGCAGCATCCCGAGCCGGTGCCCCCACTGCTCCTCACGCACCCGGAAGTAGTGCAGCGCCCCGGACAGCAGCCGCACCGGCCGCCCGTCCAGCAGAAAATCCGTGTCCCCCACCGTGAACTCGCTCATGGGCCCACCCTCACCCCCTGGCGGCGACCCCGTCCATGGACAAAGATCACCTCTGGTTGGACCGAATCGCGACACCGGCCGCAACGGCTGGGCCGGCTGGGCCGCACCGGCCGCACCGGCGGAAGGACGGCGGATGCACCACACCTGGATGCGGTACCTCACCCCCGCCCCCGTCCACCACCGCCTCGGCCTCGCCTGCCTCGGCGTCGGCCTCCAGCACGGCGAACTGCCCCCCGTCGGACCGCGCACCCTCGACCACCATGTCGCCGTCGTCGTCAGCGCGGGCAGCGGCTGGTTCCAGGACCCGGGCGGACACCGCCACACCGTCACCGCGCCCGCCCTGCTCTGGCTCACCCCCGGCGTCCCCCACCACTACGGCCCCGACCCCAGCTGGGACGAGTGCTTCGTCGACTTCACCGGCCCCGCCACCGCCGCCTACACCGAACTCGGCCACATCGAACCGGACCGCCCCGTCGTCCCCCTCTCCGACGCGGCCGGCGCCCGCGCCGCCGTCGCCCGTATCGCCCGCGCCACCCGCCGCGGCAACCCCCTCATGGAGGTCGAGACCGGCGCCGCCGTCCATGAGCTCCTCGTCGTGCTGCGCCGCGCCCGCGCCGGCCTCGCACCCGACGACGACCCGGTCCTGCATGCCCTGGCCCGCGACGCCTTCCAGCCACTGTCCGTCGCCGAACACGCGGCCCGCAACGGCATGACCACCGCCGAACTGCGCGGCGCCGTCCGCCGCGCCGCCGGCCGCAGCCCCAAGGAGTACCTCCTCGCCGTCCGGCTCGGCCGCGCGAAGGAACTCCTCGCCGCCACCGACCTCCCCGTCGCGGCCGTGGCCCGGCGCGTCGGCTACGACGACCCCGCCTACTTCTCCCGCCTGTTCACCCGCCGTGTCGGCATCGCTCCCGTCCGCTTCCGCGCCCAGCAGGGCCGCACCCCGTCCGCCACCACCCGCGTCGACCACGTCCCCGGCCCCGGCGCCCGCACGGCCGCCGACCTCGGCCCCGCCCCGGACCGCACCGCCGCCCCCGGCCCCGACGATCCGCCCACGACCGGCCCCCCGTCCGGCACGTAGGCTGGTCGACCATGACCACCAGCAACACCGGCAACGCGACCGGCCTCACCGGCGACGCGACCCACGACACCGGCGACGCGACCGGCCACCCCACCGGCGACACCCCCGCCACCCCCGGCCCGGAGGCCGACACCGCCGTCCGCGCCGAACTCGCCCGGCTGCGCGACAGCATCGACAACATCGACGCCGCCGTCGTCCACATGCTCGCCGAACGCTTCAAGTGCACCCAGCAGGTCGGCCACCTCAAAGCGGCCCACCAGCTCCCGCCCGCCGACCCCTCCCGCGAGGCCCAGCAGATCGCCCGGCTGCGCCGCCTGGCCGAGAACGCCAAGCTGGATCCGGCCTTCGCGGAAAAGTTGCTGAATTTCATCATCGCCGAGGTCATCCGGCACCACGAGAGCATCGCGGACGGCACGGGACAGCCCACCGGAGCCACGGGGGAGTGACACCGGGTGCCCCCAGCGGGCATCCTGCGCGGAGCACTCCCTGTCAGGTGTCAGGCCAAGGGCACATGCCGCCCGTCCGTGCGCGCCCGGGCCGGCGGGTGCCCGAGCGAGGGGACGTATCGGGCCATGCCGTCGGATGCCAAGATCCTCATCGTCGACGACCACGAGGACACGCTGTACGCGCTCGAAAGCGCCCTGGCCCCACTGGGCCACCTCGTCACCCGTGCCACCAGCGGCGACGACGCCCTGAAGGAAGTCCTCCGCGGCCGGATCGGACTCCTCCTGCTCGACGTACGCATGCCCGGCGTCAGCGGCCTCGACGTCGTCCGCTACATGCGCCGCCTCGAACAGACCCAGCACATCCCCGTCATCCTGATCACCGGCTTCGGCCCGGACGCCGAACTGTCCGCCACCGCCTACGCGCTCGGCGTCGCCGACCTCGTCATGAAACCCGTCGACCCCTGGACCCTGCGCACCAAGGTCCGCTACCTCTACGACACCCACAGCCGCCGCCAGGCCCTGGAACGGGAACTGCGCGAACTGCGCGCCGAGATCGACGCCGCCCACCACCCCCTGGAACAGGACCGAACCCCCTGACCAGGTCGGACATAAGCCGCATCGCGGGCTGCCCCTGTGCCCTGCCCGAGCCATCAGGCAGCATGTCCCCCATGTCCGTACTGACGCGCGACGAAGCGCAGACCCGTGCCAAGCTCCTCGACGTCCACCACTACGGGATCGAACTCGACCTGACCCGCGGGGACGAGACCTTCGACTCCCGGACCGTCATCCGGTTCACCGCCCGCGCCGACGCGGACACCTTCGTCGAGCTGAAGCCCGCCGAGCTGCGCTCCGTCACCCTCGACGGACAACCCCTCGACCCCGAGACCCTCGACGGCAACAGGCTCCCCCTCGAAGGCCTGACCGCGGGCGAACACGAACTGCGCCTCGACACCGTCATGCACTACTCCCGCACCGGCGAAGGCATGCACCGCTTCACCGACCCCACCGACGGCGAGACCTACCTCTACACCCAGCTCTTCATGGAAGACGTCCAGCGCGTCTTCGCCGCCTTCGACCAGCCCGACCTCAAGGCCGTCTTCGACCTCACCGTCACCGCCCCCGACACCTGGACCGTCCTCTCCAACGGCATCACCGAACACCTCGGAGAAGGCCGCTGGAAAGCCGCACCCACCCCACTCATCTCCACCTACCTCGTCGCCGTCGCCGCGGGCCCCTGGCACTCCGTCCGCACCGAGCACCGCGGCCTCCCCTTCGGCATCCACTGCCGCCGCTCGCTCGCCCCCTATCTGGACACCGACGCCGACGAGATCCTCGACGTCACCCGCGCCTGCTTCGACCGCTACCACGAGAAGTTCGACGAGCCCTACCCCTTCGACTCCTACGACCAGGCGTTCGTCCCCGAATTCAACGCCGGCGCCATGGAGAACCCCGGCCTCGTCACCTTCCGCGACGAATTCGTCTACCGCTCCGCCGTCACCGACACCGAACGCCAGACCCGCGCCATGGTCATCGCCCACGAAATGGCCCACATGTGGTTCGGCGACCTCGTCACCCTGCGCTGGTGGGACGACATCTGGCTCAACGAGTCCTTCGCCGAGTACATGGGCTACCAGACCCTCACCGAAGCCACCCGCTTCACCGACACCTGGACCGACTTCGGCGTCACCCGCAAACCCTGGGGTTACGACGCCGACCAGCGCCCCTCCACCCACCCCGTCGCCCCCGACCCGGACGCCGTCCCCGACACCGCGTCCGCCATGCTCAACTTCGACGGCATCTCCTACGCCAAGGGCGCCTCCGCCCTGCGCCAACTCGTCGTCTGGCTCGGCGAGAAGGACTTCCTGGCCGGCATCAACACCCACTTCGCCCGCCACAAGTTCGCCAACGCCACCCTCGCCGACTTCATCGACTCCCTCGCCGCCGCCACCGAGCGCGACGTCCACGCATGGGCCGCCGCCTGGCTGCGCACCACCGGCGTCGACACCCTCCGCCCCACGCTCACCGAGACCCAGGGCACCTGGCGCCTCACCGTCGAACACGACGGCACCCGCCCCCACCGCATCGCCGTCGGCGCCTACGACACCGTCCCCGGCGAGAACGGTCGACTCGTCCCACGCGACCGCGTCGAGACCGACCTACCGCAGAGCGAACCCGTCGACCTCGGCCCCGGCCGCCGACCGGCCCTCCTCGTCCTCAACGACGGCGACCTCAGCTACGCCAAGATCCGCTTCGACACCGACTCCTTCCGGACCGTCCGCGACGCCCTGTCCGGACTGCCCGAACCCCTCACCCGCGCCGTCGTCTGGAACGCCCTGCGCGACGCCGTCCGCGACGGCGAACTGCCCGCCATGGCCTACGTGGACGCGGCCCGCACCCACCTCCCGCACGAGACCGACCTCGCCCTCGTCCAAGGCGTCCTCACCTTCGCCGCCACCCAGGTCGCCGGCCGCCTCCTGCCCCCCGAGGACCGCCCCACCGCCCTCGCCACCCTCAGCGACCTCTGCCGCGACCTCCTGCGCCGCACCGAGGACGGCGACAACCCGGGCCTGCGCCTCACCGCCGTACGCCACTACATCGACGTCGCCGCACACCCCGACACCATCAGCGCCTGGTTCTCCGAGGGCACCGTCCCCGGCGGCCCCGAACTCGACCCCGAACTGCGCTGGCGCGTCCTCGGCCGCCTCGCCGTCCTCGGCGCCATCGACGACGCCGTCATCGAGGCCGAACTCGTCCAGGACCCCAGCGCCACCGGCCAGGAAGGCGCCGCCCGCTGCCGCGCCGCACTGCCCGACCCCGAGGCCAAACGCCACGCCTGGCAGGAGATGTTCGCCTCCGACCACCTCTCCAACTACCTGTTCACCGCCACGGCCCAGGGCTTCTGGCAGCCCGAACAGGCCGACCTCCTCCAGCAGTACGTCGAGCGGTACTGGCCCGACGCCGTCGCCCTCGCCGCCCGCCGCGGCCCCGCCATCGCCGAGGCCGCCGGCCGCTACGCCTTCCCCGCCCACGCCGTCACCCCCGAGACCCTCGCCCTCGGCGAGACCTGCCTGCGCGACGCCGACCCCATCCCCGCACTGCGCCGCAAACTCGTCGACCAACTCGACGACCTGGCACGGGCACTGAAGGTCCGCGAAGCGAGCCGCGGCTGATTCCACAGGAGCACCGGGTCCCACTCCCCGCACGGACAGCGGACCCGGTGCTCCGGCACGCCCTGGGAACGGCCGGGTCCGGGATCCGCCGGGTCCGCGTTCCAGCGACCCCTGCGAACGGCCGAGCCCGCGTTCCAGCGACCCCTGCGAACGGCCGAGCCCGCGTTCCAGCGACCCCTGCGGACGGCCGGACCCGCGTTCCAGCCGGCCCTGCGGACGGCCCGGCCCGGAAACCGTTCACCCCCGGCCCCGGCACGCCCTGAAAACCACCCACCCCACAGAACGCCCTCACACCCCCCGTCACCCCCGCCCCTCACCTTCACCCGCCACGGCAGTACCCCCATTCGGGTCAGATCGTTGTGCTCTGCGGGCGCGCCGTCCCCATCCCGTACAGGCTTGGAGCCCCCTGCCGCGCGCCCTCCGGAGGACACCCATGAGCACGCCGCCCCTCGCCTCAGGACCCGAAGGCCCCGGCGCACTGCGGCCACTGCTCGACACCGTCCTCGACGCCCTGCGCATCGGCACCACCGCACGCGGCGGCCCCCTCCCCGCCGGAGGACCCGAGCACGTCGCCCGCCGCCTGCGCGACGCCGCCGGCGACATCCTGCCCCGGCACGGCACCGACGACGCCCTGAGCACCCTCGTCCACGCCCTCGCCGAAGGCTCCGCCGACCCCGCCGACCCCCTGTGCGCCGCCCACCTGCACTGCCCGCCCCTCGCCGTCGCCACCGCCGCCGACCTCGCGGCCTCCGCCCTCAACCCCTCCCTGGACTCCTGGGACCAGGCACCCGCCGCCTCGGAACTCGAAACCCTCGTCACCACCGCCCTCGCCGCCGAGGTCTACCCGACCGCCGGCACACCCCGCCCGGCCACCGCCCTCGTCACCACCGGCGGCACCGAATCCAACCAACTCGCCGTACTCCTCGCCCGAGAAGCCCACAACGGCGTCCGACTCGTCCACGGCGCCAACGCCCACCACTCATTGCCCCGCGCCGCCTGGCTCCTCGGCCTCCCCGAACCCGTCGTCGTCCCCGCCCCCACCGGCACCATGGACCCCGTAGCCCTCGACGAAGCCCTCACCACCCTCCGAGGCCCCCGCGGCACCCTCCTCGTCGCCGCCACCGCCGGCACCACCGACGCCGGACTCATCGACCCCCTCCCCGACCTCGCCGACGTCTGCGCCACCCACGGCGCCCGCCTCCACATCGACGCCGCCTACGGCGGGGGCCTCCTCTTCAGCGACCGCCACCGACCCGCCCTCGACGGACTCGACCGCGCCCACACCGTCACCCTCGACCTGCACAAACTCGGCTGGCAGCCCATCGCCGCCGGCCTCCTCGCCGTACGCGACCCCCACGACCTCACCCCCCTGCGCCACCAGGCCGACTACCTCAACGCCGACGACGACACCGAAGCCGGCCTCCCCGACCTGCTCGACCGCTCCCTGCGCACCACCCGACGCCCCGACATCCTCAAGATCGCCGTCACCCTCAAAACCCTCGGCCGCACCGGCCTCGGCGCCCTCGTCGACCACGTCTGCGCCCGCGCCACCGACCTCGCCGACCTCATCACCACCCGCCCCGGCCTCGAACTCCACGGCCCGCCCACCCTCAGCACCGTCCTGTTCCGGCCCGCCGGAGCCACCGACGAAACCGTCGCCGCCATCCGCCGCACCCTTCTCCACGACGGCCACGCCGTCCTCGGCCGCGCCCGGCTCGACGACCGCCTCTGGCTCAAAGCCACCCTCCTCAACCCCCACACCCGGCCCGACGACCTGGCCGCCCTCCTGAAACTGGTGGAAGGACACACCCCCCGATGACCCCGGCACACCACGAACCCGAAGCGCCCCGCGACCTCGTCGGCATCGGCATCGGCCCGTTCAACCTCTCCCTCGCCGCCCTCGCCCACCCCCTCCCCGAACTCGACACCGTCTTCTACGAACAACGCCCCGGCTTCGACTGGCACCCCGGCCTCCTCATCGACGGCGCCACCCTCCAAGTCCCCTTCCTCGCCGACCTCGTCACCCTCGCCGACCCCACCAGCCCCTGGTCCTTCCTCAACCACCTCAAGGACCGCGACCGCCTCTTCCCCTTCTACTTCGCCGAGCGTTTCCACATCCAGCGCGCCGAATACGACGCCTACTGCCGCTGGGTCGCCGACCGCCTCCCCGGACTCCACTTCGGACACCAGGTCGACGCCGTCCGCTGGAATCCCGAACAAGCCCTCTTCGAAGTCGACTTCACCCGCCTCGCCGCCGACGGCGACACCGAACTCCTCGGCCGCACCCACACCCGCAACATCGTCCTCGGCGTCGGCACCGCCCCCCACATCCCCGACGCCCTCAAACCCCTCGTCGAAGCCCCCGGCGTCCCCGTCATCCACGCCGCCGACTACCTCGCCCACCGCGACCGCTTCCTCACCGCCGAACACATCACCGTCATCGGCGCCGGACAATCAGGCGCCGAAGTCTTCCTCGACCTCCTCAGAAACCGCCCATCCGGACACGAGAAGATCCACTGGCTCGCCCGCACCGAGGCCTTCGCCCCCATGGAGTACTCCAAACTCGGCCTCGAACACTTCACCCCCGACTACACCCGCTACTTCCACGCCCTCACCGAACCCGTACGCGACCGCCTCGTCGCCGCCCAATGGCAACTCCACAAAGGCATCGACGCCGACACCATCGCCGCCATCCACGACGAGCTCTACCGCCGCACCCTCCACGGAGACTGGCCCGACGCCGTCCTCACCCCCGCCGTCACCGTCCGCACCGCAGGACGCGTCGCCACCACCAAAGTCGAACTCCACCTCGAACACGCCCAACAAGGCACCCGCACCCGCCTCACCACCGACGCCGTCGTCCTCGCCACCGGCTACCGCGAACGCCCCCTCGACCGCATCCTCGCCGGACTCGACCCCTACCTCCGCCGCGACAACGCCGAACGCCCACGCATCGACGACCAGTTCCGCCTCCACCTCGACCCCACCGTCACCGGCCACGTCTACGTCCAGAACGCCGAACTCCACACCCACGGCGTCGGCGCCCCCGACCTCGGCCTCGCCGCCTGGCGCAGCGCCACCATCCTCAACGCCCTCACCGGCAAAGACCCCTACCCCCTCCCACAGCGCACCGCCTTCACCACCTTCGGCCTCGAACCCCACCCCCACATCCCACCCAGCCGGCAGACACCAGCCCTCACCCCCCTCGTCGACGGCCGATAAGCTCCCCCACCACCGGCAACCGCCCCGCACACGCGCCCGCACGACAAACGGCGCCGGCCCCCCGAAGGGATCACCGACGCCGTCCACCTCACCTCGCAGCCCTAGAACACCGGCGTGCCCTCCCGCGTCAGCCTCCAGTCCACCGAAGCGAACTCCGCCGGATCCAGCACACCCTTCGCCGTCACCCACTCCGCGATCCGCGTCCGGATCTCCGTCGACTCCGACCACACCTCCTTCGCCGACGCCACGAACGGGAACGCACCACCACCGTTCGCCCGGTAGTTGTTCACCGCCAGCACGAACTGCCGCGCGTCGTCCAACGGCACACCCTCATAGCTCAGATTCCTGATCCGCGAACCCTCCGGCTGCGCGATGTCGATGTCGTACCGCAACCCCGACACATAGTCGTAGTTGTAGTCCGGACGATCGTTCGCATTCGTCAGCTTCTCCACGTCCACCACCGCACCCACCGCGGTCCGCACGAAATAGTTCGCCGAATACTCCAGGTACGCCCTCACCTGCGCACCCGTCAGCACCTTCGCCACCAACGTGTTGTCATACACGTACAAGCTCGACAGATCCCGGATCGTCACCTCACCCGCCGGAATCTCCGACGTCCGCGAGAACGGCGACGCCTGCGCGATCACCGGCAACGACGCATACTCCGTCCCCACCAGAGCCGCCCTGACCACGTCCTCCTGCACCTTCGTGATCAGATCGATGATCGGAGCGTCCTTGAACCGCGCCTCCACCGTCGTCAACGTCTCCGTCGCCGTACCGACCACCTGATTGACGTACTCCACCACCAACGCGTGCTCATCCTTCAGCAACCGCGTGATCCGCGGATCGTCCGCCACCGAATTCGAGTTGCGCACCGACGACGCGACCGACTCGACCTCCCAGCGCCCCTTCTCGAAGACCAGCTCGAAGTCGAACACCGACAACCGCTCCGCGAACGCCAACGGCTCCGATAGCACCACCGTCCGCCCCGATTTCACGTTCGTCACCCTCAACTCAGGGATCTCCACATGCGCGTGCCCGACCAGAATCGCGTCGATCCCCGGCACCTGCTGCGCCACCAGAGCCGCCGAGTTCTCCACATACGGCAACTGGTCACCGTACGACGACGTCCCCGACGCACCCGAATGCGCCGACACCACCACCACGTCCGCACCCATCGAACGCAGCTTCGGCACCCACTTCGCCGCCTGCTCCTCCAGACCCGGGAACACCAACTTCCCCTGCACATACGCCTTGTCCCAGATCGCGATACCCGGGTTCGTGAGCCCCAGCACCGCCACCTTCACCGCCGGGGCGCCAGGAACGTGGAACGTCTTCATCAGATACGGAGGAAACGCCGGCTTCAACGTCTTCGCGTCCAGCGCGTTCGCACCCAGCAGCGGGAAGTCGCACTGCGACTCGAACTTCCGCAGCGTCTCGATCCCGTAGTTGAACTCGTGGTTCCCCAGCGCCACCGCGTCGTACCCGATCGCGTTCATCGCCTGCGCCATCGGATGCACCGGACCGTGCTTCGCCGTGATCGGATCCACCTTCGCGAAGTAGTACGTCAGCGGCGTCCCCTGGATCGTGTCACCCGCGTCCAGCAGCAGCGTGTTGCAGCGCCCCTTCTCCTTGCGGACCGCGTTCACCAGCGTCGAGATCCGGGCCAGACCCTGCGCGTTCCCCGCACCGTCCCGGTACTCCGCGTCCTTGAAGTAGTCCCAGTTGAAGACATGTCCGTGCAGGTCCGTCGTGCCCATCACCGTCAACGAATACCGCTTCACCGGCTTCTTCCCACCCTTCGCCACCGATGCCGACGCGGCCGTCGCGGCCTGCGCGGACGGCGCCGCGACCGCACCCGCGAGAGCCACCCCCGCACCCGTCACGGCGGACTTCTCCAGGAACTTCCGGCGGTTCAAAGACATGTCAGGGACTCCTCGGGAATCGGTCAACGACGCGCGTAGATTCTGACCCACACATGACACCCCCGAACAGGGCCCGGAGGTTTCCATCTGATGACCGGACACCCCCGCACACCCCCCGCACGATGACAGAGTGGGACGCATGACCCCCACCGAAGAACCCCAACCAGCCCTCCCCTACGGCACACCCGCCGCACCCCGCATCGCCGTCCGCGGCGAAGCCCACCTCGAAGTCGACCCCGAGATCGCCCGCATCGGCATCACCCTCACCGCCCGCGGCACCGACCGCCGCACAGCCCTCACCGACCTCACCCACCGCAACACCACCGCCCTCGACCTCATCAAGTCCTACGGCGAAGCCGTCACCCACATCGAGACCGGCGCCTACTCCATCAGCCCCGAACTCACCCGACACGGCCGCGGCGAACGCATCCGCGCCTACCACGGCCGCGTCCACATCACCGCCGAACTCACCGACTTCACCGCACTCGGCGAACTCACCACCCGACTGGCCGACCTCGACCTCATCCGCATCGACGGCCCCTGGTGGGACCTCCGCCCCGACTCACCCGCCCACCGCCAAGCCCGCCGACAAGCCGTCCACGAAGCCGTCCAACGCGCCCGCGAATACGCCGAAGCCCTCGACACCACCCTCGCCGCCCTCGTCGAACTCGCCGACATCGGCGCCGAGAACACCCCACCCCACCTCGCCGCCCCCGCCGGCGCCCTGCGCTCCAGGTCCTTCGCCGGCGCAGCCCCCGAAGAAGCCCCCGCCCTCGACCTCGAACCCCAACGCCAGCACGTCCACGCCCAGGTCAACGCCCGATTCACCATGAACCCACCCCAACTGTGACCACCAAAACCATCACACTCGGTAACCGAACCATCTCCCCACGCCACCCCGCCCGCCGCCGTCCCGCACCGCGTCGACAGACGGAACGGCCACCCCCGAACCCTTCATCCGCTCATCAGAGCGCCCCCACGCACAATTCAACAGTTGTCAATAATCCTTCACGCAAAGGTTGTTGAGTAGACATGCACGGCCAAATCTCTACCCACGGGTAAGGCCTAGGCTCAGACCATGCGCCGAGCGAAAATCGTCTGCACCCTGGGCCCCGCCACCGACTCCTACGACCAGATCAAAGCCCTGGTCGACGCCGGAATGGACGTAGCCCGCTTCAACCTCAGCCATGGCACCCACGCCGAACACGAGGACCGCTACCAGCGCGTACGCAAGGCCGCCGACGAAACCGGCCGCAGCATCGGACTCCTCGCCGACCTTCAAGGCCCGAAGATCCGACTCGGCCGCTTCACCGAAGGCCCCGTACTCCTTGAACGCGGAGACACCTTCACCATCACCGTCGAAGAAGGCGCCCAGGGCGACCGCCACACCTGCGGCACCACCTACACCGGACTCGCCACCGATGTCACCCCCGGTGAGCGCATCCTCGTCGACGACGGAAAAGTCTGCCTCGAAGTCACCGGCGTCGACGGCCCCCGCGTCCACACCACCGTCATCGAAGGCGGCATGGTCTCCGACCACAAAGGCCTCAACCTCCCCGGCGTCGCCGTCTCCGTCCCCGCCCTCTCCGACAAGGACGAAGCAGACCTCCGCTGGGCCCTGCGCACCGGCTTCGACGTCATCGCCCTCTCCTTCGTCCGCACCGGCGACGACATCCACGACGTCCACCGCATCATGGACGAAGAAGGCCGCCGCCTCCCCGTCATCGCCAAGGTCGAGAAACCCCAGGCCGTCGACAACATCGACGGCATCGTCGCCGCCTTCGACGGCATCATGGTCGCCCGCGGCGACCTCGGCGTCGAAATGCCCCTCGAACAAGTCCCCATCGTCCAGAAACGCGCCATCAAACTGGCCAAGCGCAACGCCAAACCGGTCATCGTCGCCACCCAGATGCTCGACTCCATGATCGACCACTCCCGCCCCACCCGCGCGGAAGCCTCCGACGTCGCCAACGCCGTCGTCGACGGCACCGACGCCGTCATGCTCTCCGGCGAGACCAGCGTCGGCAAACACCCCATCACCACCGTCCGCACCATGGCACGCATCGTCGCCGCCGCCGAGGAAGACATCCTCGCCACCGGCCTGCCACCCCTCACCGAACGCAACAAGCCCCGCACCCACGGCGGCGCCGTCGCCCGCGCGGCCGCCGAGATGGGCGACTTCCTCGGCGCCAAGTTCCTCGTCGCCTTCACCCAGTCCGGCGACACCGTCCGCCGCCTCTCCCGCTACCGCTCACCCATCCCGCTGCTCGCCTTCACCCCGGACCCGGCGACCCGCTCCCAGCTCAGCCTGACCTGGGGCGTCGAGACCTACCTCGGCCCGCACGTCGGCTCCACCGACGCGATGGTCGACCAGGTCGACGAACTGCTGCTGAAGTACGGCCGCTGCCAGAAGGGCGACATCGTGGTCATCACGGCCGGCTCCCCGCCCGGCGTCTCCGGCACGACCAACCTCGTCCGCGTCCACCACATCGGAGAGGACGACAGCCCCAAGTAGGCAGGTCTTTTCAGTACTTGGGGCCGACGTGGGCGTCCATGAGCGCGACGGAGGCCCCGCGGGCGACGGAGATGTTGTACGGGTTCCCGCCGCGGGTGCAGTGCGTCCACCGGACGCCGAGCGTGTCCAGGGTGTCGGTGTAGGGCCGCCGGATGTCGTCGGACATGTTGGTGAAGAAGTACCGGGGATATTCGTAGCGCTTGCGCTCACCGCCGACGACGCGGGTCGTCCAGTTGGTGATCCGGCATCCGTCGGAGTGGATCAGGCCCCGGACGCATTCCCACGGGTGGGCGCCGACGATGTCCTGCTGCCAGGGTTCGAGGACGATGGGGCGCTCGTGTTTCTTTCCCGGGCCGTGTTGCGGAAACATGCAGTGCAGGTGCTTGGAGTAGACCTTCACATTGCGGCAGCCCGATCCTGATGCTTCCAGTAGCCGACTGTCCCCAGCGGGACATTGAATCGCCGAGCCACGTCCGCGTTCCTCACCCCGTTGCGCAACAGTGTGAGCGCCTGCTGTCGAACTTCAGTTCCGTGTTGGATCATGTGACCACCCTGCGTCACTGACCGTAACGACACGCAGCAAAAAGCGGATGTTCACGAGAAGGTGAACATCCGCTTGGCCGGAGACTGTGCCGGGTGCGGGATTCGAACCCGCAAGCCCTCACGGGCAGAGGTGTTTGAGACCTCCGTGTATGCCGTTCCACCAACCCGGCGAGACTGGCTGTCCGGAAGCATACCGGGTGACCACAGGCCGCTGCAGCTAGGTAGGCTCTTGGGCAGCAGCACTTGCCCGGCCCGTACCGAGGAGCCCCCGTGACCGCCCCCGAGTCGCCCCAGCCCGTAGACGCGCCCGACGACGACAAGTCGCACGTGCCTCCGCTGACGACCCGTGTCGTCATCGCCGAGGACGAGGCGCTGATCCGTCTCGATCTGAAAGAGATGCTCGAGGAGGAGGGCTACTCCGTCGTGGGTGAGGCGGGGGACGGTGAGCAGGCCGTCGAGCTGGCCCGTGAGCACAAGCCCGATCTGGTGATCCTCGACGTGAAGATGCCGAAGCTGGACGGTATCTCGGCGGCGGAGAAGATCGCGGAGGAGGGCATCGCCCCGGTTTTGATGCTGACGGCGTTCTCGCAGCGCGATCTGGTGGAGCGGGCGCGGGACGCGGGTGCGATGGCGTATCTGGTGAAGCCGTTCAGCAAGAGTGATGTCGTGCCGGCGATCGAGATGGCCGTGTCGCGGTTCGCGGAGCTGAAGCAGTTGGAGCAGGAGGTCGCGGACCTGAGTCTGCGGCTGGAGACGCGGAAGCTGGTGGACCGGGCGAAGTCGGTGTTGCAGACGGAGTACGGGCTGACGGAGCCGGCGGCGTTCCGGTGGATCCAGAAGACGTCGATGGACCGGCGGATGTCGATGCAGCAGGTGGCCGAGGCGGTCATCGCGGACGCCGCGGAGAAGAAGTCGTCGAAGGGTTAGTCCTGGCGCGTGTGGGTGTGCGAAGAGGCCCGCGTCCCTGTGTGGGGGCGCGGGCCTCTTCGTGTGTGCGGGCGGGGTGTCAGTCCTCGCCGAGGTAGGCCTTGCGTACGGACTCGTCGTGCAGGAGGTCCTGTCCGGTTCCGGAGAGCACGATGTTGCCGACTTCCATGACGTGTCCCTGGTCGGCGAGGGAGAGCGCCGCCTGGGCGTTCTGTTCGACGAGGAGGATGGTCGTGCCGTCGGCCTTGAGTTCGGCGATGGTGGCCATGATCTTCTGCATCATGATCGGGGAGAGGCCCATGGAGGGTTCGTCGAGCATGAGCAGTTTGGGCTGGGACATGAGGGCGCGGCCCATGGCGAGCATCTGCTGTTCGCCGCCGGAGAGGGTTCCGGCGGCCTGCTTGCGGCGTTCCCCGAGGATGGGGAAGAGGTCGTAGGCGCGCTGGATGTCTTTCTCGATGCCTGCTTTGTCGGTGCGGAGGAAGGCTCCGAGCTGGAGGTTCTCGGTGATGGTGAGCCGGGGGAAGATGTGGCGTCCCTCGGGGGAGTGGGCGAGGCCGAGGGAGACGATCTTGTGGGCGGGGACTCCGGTGAGGGGTTGTCCGTCGAAGGTGATGCGGCCGGAGACGGGCTTGAGGAGGCCGGAGAGGGTGCGCAGGGTGGTGGTCTTGCCGGCGCCGTTGGTGCCGATGAGGGTGACGATCTGGCCGGCTTCGACGGAGAAGGAGATGCCCTTGACGGCTTCGATCTTGCCGTAGGCGACCTTGAGGTCTTCGACCTCGAGCAGTGCGGTCACTGGGCGTTTCCTTCCTTGCTGGTGGTGCTCTCCGCGGAGGTGTCGTCCTGGGCGGCTTCCGGGGTCCCGGTGGTGGGCGGGGTCGCCGGGGCGTCCGGGGTGTCGGCCGGTTCCGTGGTGTCGGCCGGTTCCGTGGTGTCGGCCGGTTCCGTGGTCTCCGGGGTGGTGGCCGGGCCGGTCGTGTCGGCGGGTTCGGTCGTGCCGTCGGGGTCCGGGGTGTCGGCCGTTTCCGTCGTGTCGGCGGGTTCGGCGGTGGCCTGTGCGGGCACGACGGGTGCGGTCGCCGTCGCGGTGCCGCCGGCTTCGGCGGCTTCGACCTCGGCGAGTTCGTCGGCGCCGGGGGCGCCTTCGAAGGGGGTGCCGAGGTAGGCGGCGATGACGCGTTCGTCGCCCTGGACGACGTCGGAGGTGCCTTCGACGAGTTTCTCGCCCTGGACGAGGCAGGCGACGCGGTCGGAGAGGTTGAAGATGAAGCGCATGTCGTGCTCGATGACGAGGACGGCGATGCCGCGGTCGCGGATGGCGAAGACGAGGTCCTCGGTGGCGCGGGTCTCCTGGGGGTTCATGCCGGCGGTGGGTTCGTCCAGGAGGAGGAGGCCGGGTTCGCTGGCCATGGCGCGGGCGATCTCCAGCTTGCGCTGTTCGCCGTAGGGGAGGTTGCGGGAGAGGTGGTCGGCCTTGTGGGCGAGGCCGATGAACTCCAGCAGTTCCATGGCGCGTTCGCGGGAGGCGGCTTCGGCCTTGCGGAAGCCGGGGCCGCGCAGGAGGGCGGACCAGAGGCCTTCTTTGGTGCGGGTGTGGCGGCCGACGAGCACGTTCTCCAGGACGGTCATGTTGGCGAAGAGCCGGATGTTCTGGAAGGTGCGGGCGATGCCGGCGCTGGTGACGAGGTGGGGTTTGGGCGGGAGGACGGTGCCCTTGTAGGAGACCTTGCCCTCGGTGGGGACGTAGAGGCCGGTGAGGCAGTTGAAGAAGGTGGTCTTGCCGGCGCCGTTGGGGCCGATGAGGCCGACGATCTCTCCGGTGTTGACGGTGAGGTCGACGCTGCGGACGGCGGTGAGGCCGCCGAAGCGCATGGTGACGCCGCTGGCCTCGAGGACGGGGCTGGGGGCTGTGGTGGTGGTCATGTGGGTCACGCCCCTGCCTTGGTGACGCCGACGGTGGAGTCGGGCAGGCCCTGTTCGGGGATGTCGATGGTCTCGTCGGCTTCGTGGAACTCGAGTTGGCGGCGACGGTTGGCGATGATTCCCTCGGGGCGGAAGCGCATGAGGATGACGAGCGCGGCGCCGAAGGCGAGGAGCTGGTACTCCTTCAGGAAGCTGAGCTTCTCGGGGAGCATGTAGAGCAGGGTGGCGCCGAGGATGGGGCCGTTGACGGTGCCCATGCCGCCGAGGACGACCGCGGCGAGGAGGAACGCGGAGTTCGGGGGTACGGAGCCGGCGAACTGGTACGGGGCCGGGTTGACGCTGTAGCCGACGTGGGCGCTGACCGTGCCGGCGAGGCCGGCGAGGGAGGCGCCGAGGGCGAAGGCGATGAGCTTGACGCGGAAGCCGTTGATGCCCATGGCGGTGGCGGCGGTCTCGTCCTCGCGGATGGCGATCCAGGAGCGGCCGATGCGGGAGTCGGCGGCGCGGTTGAAGACCAGGACGACGAGTCCGGTGATGATCAGCATCAGCAGGAAGTAGTTGGCGAACCGGCCGAGGGTGAATCCGGCGATGTCGTGGCTGTTGCCGAAGTTGAACCCGAAGATGTTGAGGTCGGGGATCATCGAGATGCCGTTGGGGCCGTTGGTGAGGTTGGGTCCGGAGGAGCCGTCGAGGTTGTTGACGGTGATGCGGAAGATCTCTCCGAAGCCGAGGGTGACGATGGCGAGGTAGTCGCCGCGCAGTCGCAGGGTGGGGGCGCCGATGAGGACGCCGAAGACGAGCGATGCGGCCATGCCGGTGAGCATGGCGGCCCAGAAGGGGAACTGGACGCCGGAGAAGCGGGAGAACTCGGAGCCGGAGACGAGGGCGGCGGCGTAGGCGCCGACGCCGAGGAAGGCGACGTATCCGAGGTCGAGGAGGCCGGTGAGGCCGACGACGATGTTGAGGCCGAGGGCGACGGTGGCGACGACGAGGATGTTCACGCCGAGGTTGGCGTTGTGCTCGTCGCTCTCGACGAAGGGGAAGATCGCGGCGGCGAGGAAGGCCATGGAGGTGGCGAATCCCTTGTGCCGGGCGTTGAGTTGGGCGAAGCGGTCGAAGAGTCCGGCGGCGAGGAGGGCCCAGGTGCCGAAGACGACGAGGAACAGGTAGCCCAGGAACGTTTCGCTTGCCTCGGGGTCGACGCCGATGCCGTAGCTGAAGACGATCAGGGCGACGGCGGTGGCGGCGGTGATGGCGAGGCGTTCGCCCCAGGCGGGGAGCTTGGCGGGGGCGGGGATGTTCTCGGGCTTGGTGACGTAGTCCTTGAAGGTGTCACCGGGCTTGGGGAGTGCGAGGGCGCCGAGGAGGGCGACGAGGGAGCCGACGGCGGCGATGTAGGCGCCGGGGTCGAGGGCGACGAGGCCCTTGAGGTCGACGGCGATGGCGATGGCGCTGAACCAGCTGACGGTGAACGCGGCGGTGGCGGCGAGGACGACGGGCTGGGTGGCGCGTGCCGGGTTGAGCCAGCCGAGGCCGCGGACGTTCCAGAGGGTCAGGGTGTAGAGGAGGGCGAGGAGGCCGGCGACGAGGTCGAGGATCTGGAGTCCGGCGGGGGAGCCGTAGTAGGTGAGGTCCCCGGGGAAGTCGGACGTGTAGGTCCAGGACATGAAGGTGCTGGCGATGCTGGCGACGGCGCCGACGGCGAGGAGGGCGCGGGCGGCGGTCTCGGGGAGTGCGACGAGGCCGCGGGCGGGGGTGGTGGTCTCGGTGGTTGCCATGGTGCTCACGCCCTGTCCGCGACGCGTTCGCCGACCAGGCCTTGTGGCCTGAACAGCAGTACGAGGATGAGGAGGACGAAGGCCCAGACGGAGGACCAGCCGCCGCCGCCGAGCTGCTGCATGCCGGGGATGCCGTCGATGTAGGAGGTGGCCAGGGTCTCGGCGAGGCCGAGGACGAGGCCGCCGATCATGGCGCCGTAGATGTTGCCGATGCCGCCGAGGACGGCCGCGGTGAAGGCTTTGAGGCCCATCTGGAAGCCCATGTCGAACTTGACGGTGCCGTAGCGCAGTCCGTAGGCGACGGAGGCGACGGCGGCGAAGAAGCCGCCGATGGCGAAGGCGATGACGATGATGCGGTTGGTGTCGATGCCCATGAGCTGTGCGGTGTCCGGGTCCTGTGCGGTGGCCTGCATGGCGCGGCCGGTGCGGGACATGCGGACGAACAGGGCGAGGGCCGCCATGCAGAGGGGGGCGGCGATGATGACGAAGACGCTGCCGCTCTGGACGCTGACGGAGCCGATGTGTACGGGTCCGAAGGGGAGTTGGGGGAACTTGAGGTCGTTCTTGGCGTTCGGGTACCAGTTGAAGACGACCTGCTGGAGTGCGAGGGAGAGGCCGATGGCGGTGATGAGTGGTGCGAGGCGTGGTGCGCCGCGTAGCGGACGGTAGGCGAACCGTTCGGCTCCGACGGCGATGAGGACGGCGACGAGGCCTCCGCCGATGAGCATCGCCGGAAGGGCTATCCACATGGATGTGCCGTCGGGCAGGACGTAGAGGTAGACCGAGAGTGCGCCGAAGCCTCCGGTCATGAAGATCTCGCCGTGGGCGAAGTTGATGAGCTGGACGATGCCGTACACCATCGTGTAGCCGATGGCGATCAGCCCGTACATCGAGCCGAGGAACAGCCCGTTGGCCAGCTGCTGCGGCAGGGTGTTCACCGCATGGCCTCCATGTGGGTGGGGAGAGTGAACGGGAGTATGGAGCGGGCCGCGCGGTGACGTGTGGTCGAGGCCGCGCGGCCCTGGGGTTGTGCTAGCGGCGGATCGGATCCGGGGGGATCAGATCGGGTCAGCCGTTGAACGTGCCGCTCTTCACGGCCTTCCACTTGCCGTCGACGACCTGGTAGACGGTGAGCTGCTTGTTGGTGGTGTCACCGAACTCGTCGAAGGCGACGGGGCCGGCGATGCCGTCGAACTTGGTCTTCTGGACCTCGTCGACGATCTTGGCGCGGGCGTCGTCGGGGACCTTGCCGTCCTTCACGACGTTGCCGATGGCCTTGATGATGGCGGTGGCGGCGTCGTAGGAGTAGCCGCCGTAGGTGCCGTAGTCGCCCTTGAGGCCGGAGGCCTTGTACTTCTTGATGAACTCGGCGGCGGAGGGCAGGGAGTCGACGGGCTGGCCGACCGAGGTGACGAGGTCGCCCTCGGAGGTCTTGCCGGCGGTCTGGATGTAGGTGTCGCTGAACATGCCGTCGCCGCCGAAGAGCGGGATCTTGGCGCCGCCGTCCTTGAGCTGCTTGGTGAGCTTCTCGGACTCGTCGTACTGGCCGCCGTAGTAGACGAGGTCGGCCTTGGAGTTCTTGATCTTGGTGACGAGGGCGGAGAAGTCGGTGTCGCCGGTGTTGACGTGGTCCTCGCCCGCGACCTTGCCGCCGCCCTTGGTGAAGCCGGCCTTGAACAGCTTGGCGAGGCCGGCGCCGTAGGTCTGCTTGTCGTCGACGACGAAGACGTTCTTCTTCTTGAGCGTCGTGGTCGCGTACTCGGCCGCGAAGCCGCCCTGGAGGGCGTCGGTGGTGGCGGTGCGGAAGTACGTCTTGAACGGGCGGGACTTCGAGGTCTGCCAGTTCTTGCCCTGGGTGAGTTCGGGCGCGGTGTTGGAGGGCGAGATCTCGACCAGGTTGGCGGTCGCGAAGACCTGCTGCATCTGGGTGGCGACACCGGAGTTGAGGGGGCCGACGACGCCGAGCACCTTGTCGTTGCCGACGAGGGCGGTGGCGTTCTGCTGGCCGCTGGCCGGGATCGCCTTGTCGTCGAGCGCCTGGACCTTGAAGGTCACGCCGGGGACGGTGTTGTTCTTGTTGGCGTCGTCGACGGCGATCTGGACGCCGCCCTGGATGCCGAGGCCGGTGGCGGAGTTCTGACCGGTCAGCGGGGCGTCGACACCGATGATGATCTCGGTCTTCTTGCCGCTGTCCTTGTTACCACCGTCGTCGCGCGAACCGCAGGCGGTCAGCGTGAGTGCTCCCGTGGTGAGCACGGAGGTGAGTATGACCAAAGAACGCTGTCGCACGATGATTCCTCTCCCTGGCGCAGCAGCTCGGCTGAGCCGCTGTGAGTCTCGCCGGGCCGTACTGGTGGTACCGATGCCGTGCTGCAGACGCGCCCGGCGGCGCGGTGACTGGCCGTGACTCTAAGCCTGTCTGTGGGCCCCGGCATCGCCGTGGGCTGGCTTGTGACTTTCTTGTTATGACGTGCTGGTTGGTGAGCTTCGAGGAAGGGCGCTCTCAGCCGGTTTGGCGGAAATTCTGCGAAGTCCACATGTTGAGAATCCGCACTTCCGGTTGTGCGTGGGTGAGCGTCGTGGTGGGAAGGCGCCGCAGGTCGGGTGGAGGAGTAGGGGAAGATCCTTCGGGGTACTGGTCTTCGGGGGGCGAACTCCGGTGCTGTATTGCGCGCGTGTTACGCAGCGTTACGGCGGGCGGGGGGAGTTGGGCGCCGAGGGGGAGTCCGGGACGCTCGGTCACGGAGGTGCGGGCCGTGATCCACCGGGTTGTCCTGGGGTGCGCGGTAAGGGGCGCATGGGGTGGGTCCGGGTGGGAAGTCCGTCGGAGCGGTGATGATCCCGAGAGCGGGGGAGACGTCACAACGGGGGATGCCGCGAGGGGAGTCGGGGCGGACGGGGTGTGACTCGGCTTCCGTTCGGGGGCGTTGGCGGGTGCGGGTTCGGCCGTACCGGCGGGCGTCCGTGCGCGCTCGTGGCGTGTCCCGTGCGAGGGGGCGTCAACTCCGTTGCTTCCGGCGATTCGTGAGGGAGTGACAGGTGGGGCGCGCGGCCATGTCGGCGGCGCGGCCGGGGGCGTGCGAGGGGCGCGTGCGGGGCGCGCCGGACAGGGCCGGGGGCAACTCCCGTCCTCGCGGGCCCGCTTGGAAGCGGTCGTGGCGGGCCGCCGTCTCGCCGCCGCTGGTCGGCCGGGGCCGGCTCCCGTGTCCGGCCTCGTCGCTTCGTGGTGCCGCCTCCGCGTTCGTCCGCGGACGGCCGAAGGGCCCGGCCGTCCGCCGAGGGGGCGGGTGGCCGGGCCCGGGGGCCGTGCGGGGCGGGGGGTCAGCCCTGGGCGCGTACGTGCTGTTCGTCGCCGGGCCTCACGTCGCGGAGCAGGCAGGTCAGTCGCGCGGTGCACACGCGCTTGCCGTCCTCGTCGGTGATGACGATCTCGTACGTGGCGGTGGAGCGCCCGCGGTGGACGGGTGTGGCCACGCCGGTGACGAGGCCGGAGCGGGCGCCGCGGTGGTGGGTGCAGTTCAGGTCGACGCCGACGGCGATCTTGGAGCTGCCGCCGTGCAGCATGGAGCCGACGGAGCCGAGGGTCTCCGCGAGGACGGCGGAGGCGCCGCCGTGGAGGAGTCCGTACGGCTGGGTGTTGCCCTCGACGGGCATGGTGCCGACGACCCGGTCCGCGGAGGCTTCGACGATCTGCACGCCCATACGGGTGCCGAGGTGGCCCGCGGAGAAGAGGGCGGGCAGGTCGACACCGAGCGCGGCGTACTCGTCGAGGACCTCTTGCGGGAACTTCACGTGGCTCTGCTCGCCCATGGGGGCCGGCTCCGATCGTCGTCGATCTCTCTTGCTGACGTCCTGAGCAAACGCTCAGTCGGTGGCCGATTGTTCCAGACGGACCACGACGGACTTGCTGGCCGGGGTGTTGCTGGTGTCGGCGGTGGCGTCGAGCGGGACGAGGACGTTGGTCTCCGGGTAGTAGGAGGCCGCGCAGCCGAGGGCGGTCGGGTAGTGCACGACACGGAATCCGGGGGCGCGCCGTTCCAGGCCGTCCTGCCATTCGCTGACGAGGTCGACGTACGAGCCGTCGGCGACGCCGAGCGCGCGGGCGTCCCGCGGGTTGACCAGGACGACCCGGCGGCCGTTCTTGATGCCCCGGTAGCGGTCGTCCAGGCCGTAGATCGTGGTGTTGTACTGGTCGTGGGAGCGCAGCGTCTGCAGCAGCAGCCGGCCCTCGGGGAGTTTCGGGTACTCGACGGGCGCGGCGGTGAAGTTGGCCTTGCCGGTTGCGGTCGGGAAGCGGCGTTCGTCGCGCGGGGCGTGCGGGAGGGCGAATCCGGCGGGGTCGGCGACGCGCGCGTTGAAGTCCTCGAATCCGGGGACGACCCGCGAGATGCGGTCACGGACGGTCGCGTAGTCCTTCTCGAACTCCTCCCAGGGGGTGCGGGAGTCGTCGCCGAGGACGCGGCGGGCGAGGCGGCAGACGATGGCCGGTTCGGAGAGCAGGTGGGTGCTCGCGGGGGCCAGGCGGCCGCGTGAGGCGTGGACCATGCCCATGGAGTCCTCGACGGTGACGAACTGCTCGCCGCCGCCCTGGAGGTCGCGCTCGGTGCGGCCGAGGGTGGGCAGGATCAGGGCGCGGGCGCCGGTGACCACGTGGGAGCGGTTGAGTTTCGTCGAGACGTGCACGGTGAGGCGGGCGCGGCGCATGGCGGCCTCGGTCACCTCGGTGTCGGGGGACGCGGAGACGAAGTTGCCGCCCATGGCGAAGAAGACCTTCGCGTCGCCGTCGCGCAGGGCGCGGATGGCGCGGACGACGTCGTAGCCGTGCGCGCGGGGCGGGGCGAAGCCGAACTCCTTCTCCAGGGCGTCGAGGAAGGCGGGGGCGGGGCGCTCGAAGATGCCCATGGTGCGGTCGCCCTGCACGTTCGAGTGGCCGCGGACGGGGCAGACGCCCGCGCCGGGGCGGCCGATGTTGCCGCGCAGCAGCAGGAAGTTGACGACTTCGCGGATCGTGGGCACGGAGTGCTTGTGCTGGGTGAGGCCCATGGCCCAGCAGACGATGGTGCGCCGTGAGGCGAGGACCATGGCGAGGGCTTCGTCGATCTCGGCGCGGGTGAGGCCGGTGGCGGTGAGGGTCTCGTCCCAGTCGGCGGCGCGGGCGGCGGCGGCGAACTCCTCGAAGCCGTGGGTGTGCTCGGCGACGAACTCCTGGTCGACGGCGCCCTCCGTGTCGAGGACGAGTTTGTTCAGGATGCGGAAGAGGGCCTGGTCGCCGCCGAGGCGGATCTGCAGGAACAGGTCGGTGAGGGCGGCGCCCTTGATCATGCCCTGCGGGGTCTGCGGGTTCTTGAAGCGCTCCAGGCCGGCCTCGGGGAGCGGGTTCACGCTGATGATCTTCGCGCCGCCGGCCTTTGCCTTCTCCAGGGCGGAGAGCATGCGGGGGTGGTTCGTGCCGGGGTTCTGCCCGGCGACGATGATCAGGTCCGCTTGGTGGAGGTCGTCGAGCAGGACGCTGCCCTTGCCGACGCCTATGGTCTCGGTGAGGGCGGATCCCGAGGACTCGTGGCACATGTTCGAGCAGTCGGGCAGGTTGTTCGTGCCGAGTTCGCGGGCGAAGAGCTGGTAGAGGAACGCGGCTTCGTTGCTCGTGCGTCCGGAGGTGTAGAAGAGGGCCTCGTCGGGGGAGCCGAGCGCGGCGAGTTCCTCGGCGACGATGTCGAAGGCGCGCTCCCAGGTCACCGGTTCGTAGTGGTCGGCGCCTTCGGGCAGGTACATGGGGTGGGTGAGGCGGCCCTGCTGTCCGAGCCAGTAGCCGCTGCGGCCGGAGAGGTCGGCGACGGGGTGCGCGGCGAAGAACTCGGGGGTGACCCGGCGCAGGGTCGCCTCCTCGGCGACGGCCTTCGCGCCGTTCTCGCAGAATTCCGCGGTGTGCCGGTGCTCGGGCTCGGGCCAGGCGCAGCCGGGGCAGTCGAAGCCGTCCTTCTGGTTGACCCTGAGCAGGGTGAGGGCGGTGCGGCGCACGCCCATCTGCTGCTGGGCGATCCGCAGGGTGTGTCCGATCGCGGGCAGCCCGGCCGCCGCGTGCTTCGGTCCTTCGACCTGGGGCGCGTCCTGGACCGGATCGCTCTTGGGCGGCTTGCTGGCCATCGCTGAACCCCTTCGCGTGCCTGGTGTGCGGTACCTCTTCGATCCTCGCACGGGCTGCCGGGGACGGGTGCGGCCGGTCCCGGACGGTCCGCGCTGTCAGTGGGGCGTGGCAGGATCGGGGGCGTGGCAGAAACAGCATCGAAGAAGACCGAGAAGACCGAGGGTGCGAGCCGTCCGCGTCTGATGCTCATGGATGGGCACTCGCTGGCGTACCGTGCGTTCTTCGCGCTGCCCGCGGAGAACTTCACGACCGCGAGCGGCCAGCCGACGAACGCGATCTACGGTTTCGCGTCGATGCTGGCGAACACGCTGCGCGACGAGGCGCCCACGCATTTCGCGGTGGCGTTCGACGTGTCGCGCAAGACCTGGCGCTCCGAGGAGTTCACGGAGTACAAGGCGAACCGGTCGAAGACCCCGGACGAGTTCAAGGGCCAGGTCGAGCTGATCGGTGAGCTGCTGGACGCGATGCACGCGCAGCGGTTCGCGGTGGACGGCTTCGAGGCGGACGACATCATCGCGACGCTGGCCACGCAGGCGGAGGCCGAGGGCTTCGAGGTCCTGATCGTCACCGGTGACCGTGACTCGTTCCAGCTCGTCTCGGAGCACACGACGGTCCTGTATCCGACGAAGGGTGTCTCCGAGCTGACGCGGTTCACTCCGGAGAAGGTCGTCGAGAAGTACGGGTTGACGCCGGCGCAGTACCCCGACTTCGCGGCGCTGCGGGGTGACCCGTCGGACAACCTGCCGGGCATTCCGGGGGTGGGTGAGAAGACGGCCGCGAAGTGGATCAACCAGTTCGGTTCGTTCGCTGAGCTGGTCGAGCGGGTCGACGAGGTGAAGGGGAAGGCCGGCCAGAACCTCCGTGACCATCTGGAGGCGGTGCGGCTCAACCGTCGTCTCACCGAGATGGTGAAGGACGTGGAGCTGCCCCGGGCGGTCGTGGACCTGGAGCGCGCGGCGTACGACCGCACGGCCGTGGCGATGGTCCTGGACACGCTGGAGATCCGTAACCCGTCGCTGCGTGAGCGGCTGTTCGCGGTCGATCCCGGGGCGCAGGAGGCCGAGGCGGCGGCCCCGGTCGTCGCCGGTGTCGAGCTGGACGGTGCGGTGCTGGGCGCGGGCGAGCTGAAGCCGTGGCTGGCGGAGCACGGCGGGGCGGTCCTGGGTCTGGCCACGGTCGACGCGTGGGCGCTGGGCGCGGGCTCGGTCACGGAGATCGCGCTCGCCGCGGGGGAGGGGGCCGCGGCCTGGTTCGACCCCGCGCAGCTGGACGAGGGCGACGAGAACGCGTTCGCGCGGTGGCTCGCCGACCCCGCGAAGCCGAAGGTGCTGCACAACGCCAAGGGCGTGATGCGGGTCTTCGCCGAGCACGGCTGGAGCGTCGAGGGCGTGTCCATGGACACCGCGCTCGCCGCGTATCTGGTCAAGCCGGGCCGTCGTTCCTTCGCGCTGGACGCGCTGTCGCTGGAGTATCTCGGGCGGGAGCTGGGCCCGGCCGCGGCGGCCGACGGCCAGCTGGCCTTCGGCACGGACGACGGGGCCGAGGCCGAGGCGCTGATGGCGCAGGCGCGGACGATCCTCGACCTCGGTGAGGCGTTCGACGAGAAGCTGGTGGAGGTCGGCGCGGCCGATCTGCTGCGGGACATGGAGCTGCCGACGTCGGCGCTGCTGGCGCGGCTGGAGCGGTCCGGGATCGCGGCCGACCGGGCGCATCTGGAGGCCATGGAGCAGATGTTCGGGGCCGCCGTGCAGCAGGCGGTGAAGGAGGCGCACGCCTCCGTGGGCCACGAGTTCAACCTCGGCTCGCCCAAGCAGCTCCAGGAGGTCTTCTTCGGGGAGCTCGATCTGCCCAAGACGAAGAAGACGAAGACGGGTTACACGACGGACGCGGACGCGCTGGCCTGGCTGGCCAAGCAGACCGATCACGAGCTGCCCGTCGTCATGCTCCGCCACCGCGAGCAGGCGAAGCTGCGGGTGACCGTCGAGGGCCTGATCAAGTCGATCGCGGCGGACGGCCGGATCCACACGACCTTCAACCAGACGGTGGCGGCGACGGGCCGTCTGTCGTCGGTGGACCCGAACCTGCAGAACATCCCGGTGCGTACGGAGGAGGGCCGGGCGATCCGGCGCGGCTTCGTGGTCGGCGAGGGCTTCGAGTCGCTGATGACCGCGGACTACAGCCAGATCGAGCTGCGGGTGATGGCCCATCTGTCCGAGGACGAGGGCCTGCTGGAGGCGTTCACCTCGGGGGAGGACCTGCACACGACGGTGGCGTCCCAGGTGTTCTCCGTCGAGCGTTCGGCGGTGGACGCGGAGATGCGCCGCAAGATCAAGGCCATGTCGTACGGCCTGGCGTACGGGCTGTCGGCGTTCGGCCTGTCCCAGCAGCTGAACATCGAGGCGGGCGAGGCCCGGGCCCTGATGGACACGTACTTCGAGCGCTTCGGGGGTGTCCGGGACTATCTGCGCCGGGTCGTGGACGAGGCGCGGGCCACGGGCTACACGGAGACCCTGTTCGGGCGGCGCCGCTATCTGCCCGACCTGAACAGTGACAACCGTCAGCGGCGCGAGACGGCCGAACGCATGGCGCTGAACGCGCCGATCCAGGGCACGGCCGCGGACATCGTGAAGATCGCGATGCTGAACGTCGACCGGGCGCTGCGCGAGGCCGGTCTGAAGTCCCGGATGCTCCTCCAGGTCCACGACGAGATCGTCCTGGAGATCGCCCCGGGGGAGCGGGAGCGGACCGAGGAGCTCCTCCGCCGCGAGATGGCGTCCGCCGTCGAACTCCGGGCCCCGCTCGACGTCTCCGTCGGCTCGGGCCCCGACTGGGAATCGGCGGCGCACTAGCCTGCCGCGACCGGGGCTCGGGGCGACCGCGGACCCGGTGGCCGCGGATCGGGGACCCGAGCCGCCACGGGACCGGGACCGGCACGGTCGGGCGTCGGCCGTGGTCGGGCGGGGACCCCGGTCCGTCGCGGACACCGGCCCCGTACGACGTGCCCTCCGCCATCGACGGATCCACCGGCGACGGGGACCGGTCCGCCCGGTCACGTCCTCGACAGGCGAACGCTCACCCCGCCCGGCCCCCGACGACGGCCCTGACCGCGCCGGTAGGGGGCCGGAGAGCTGGCGACCTGGAAACTCCGTGGTCCGAGGACGGGGAGTCCGGGACTCGCTCCGGAGCCCGGGGTCGCAGAGGTCCGGGGGCCCCGATGGTCCAGGGCCAGAGGCTCGCGAAGCCATGGGGGACGGAGCACCGGAGCCCCGGGTCCGGACGCCTGAGCGCGGAGGCCTGAGCCCCAGGAGCCAGGAAGCAGGGGAACTCGCAGGTCCAGGGCTCGGAGTCCGGAGGCCCGGGAGCCGGGGGACCGCAGGATCCAGGACCCGAAGGCCGGAGCCCCGGGGCCGCAGGGCCACGGTCCAGCAGCACAGGGCCTTCCGGGGGTGTCGCGGGACCCCGGAGCCGGACCCGGGGCCGGGGTCCAGGGCGTTCAGGGGACCCGGGGGCAGCGCCCCACCGTCTCCCGGTCGGCCCTCGGAGAGACCGTCACTCGCGTGGCCCCCGCAAAGACGCCCCCCGCGCAGGGTGCCCGCAAGGATGCGGGCATGGGTATACGCCTACCGCACCGCCGCCCGGCCCTGCCCGCAGGTGCCGTCCCGGCGCTGTCCGTTCCGGTCCCCGCGGTGGCCGCGGGCGCGAGTACCGCTCAGACGCCCGCGGCCCGCCGCGCCGGCCGCACCCCCGGCTCGGCCGCTCCCGCCTCCCGCTCCATCGAGGCGGCAGCGGCGCCCGCGGCGGCCACGTACCGGGACACCGGCGCCCCGCCGGCGCACGCCGACGGCAGCGGCCCGACCTGCGATCTCGCGAGCGAGTGCCAGTACGACCCGGAGGGCTTCGCGGACGGTGCGGACGGGGAGACCGTCCCGCGCCGGGCGCAGCGGCTCCGGGACACGCTGGACCGGTGGGAGCTCGCCGTCCTCAACCCCCTGGTCGCCGTCTCGGACAGCATCGCGGCGCTGCGCCTGCCGGAGATGGTCACCGGCACGGGCTCCTTCCTGCGCAGCCGCGTCCATGGACTGAACCCGCTCGGCCACGTCCGCGGTGAAGTCCGCGCGGACGGTCCCGCGGGGACGCCGGGCGACGCGCGGGCACGCCGGGGGAACGGCCCGCTGCCCCGGCCCGCGCACGGCTGGCGGGTCCGCAGTGTCGGTGCGTTCACCCGCACCGGCGGGACCTGCCGCATCGTGGTCCTGTCGCACGACAACCCGACCACGGCGTACCGGGCGCGCGCCATCGGACGGATCGCCCGGGCCGTGCACCGCGGTCTGGGGCAGGGGCGCGGTCCCGCCCGGGGGCAGGCCCCGCGCGGCGGGCTCAGCGAGCGGCCGGACGGCTCGGCTCCGTACGCCCGGCTCCCGGCCCGGGACGAACCGGAGCCGGACGCCACACCCTGACCCCGACGGCGTACAGCGCCAGGCCGAGGGCGAGACCGGCGCCCGCGCCGAAGCACAGCGTCGGGACCAGTTCCCACGGATTCCCGACGGAGCCCCGGTACGCCCACCGGCGCGCGGCGCGCTGCCCGGCGGCGAGGACCGCGCAGCCGCCGATCACGGCGGCCGCGAGCCACCGGTCGGCACGCGACAGCGGCGGCACCCCCACCGGCTCGGCGGGCGGTGTCCGCCGCAGCGCGACGACCACGAAGACCGTGATCACCACGGCCGCCGCCGCGGAAGTGCCGTATTGCGCGTACGTGAACAGCGGGGTGCCCCCGACGTCCCGGCCCAGCGCGGGCAGCAGCCGCACCCCCCACCGGTCGTGGTGGGTGAACGCGTCCCACCCGATGTGCGTCAGCGCGCCGAGCACCGCCGACGCGTACCACCGCAGCGCCAGGGACGCGTCGGGCTCCCGGCGCGGCGTCCCGCAGCGCAGCAGCCCCGCGACCCTGCCCTGACGGGCCCGCGGCAGCAGGGCCACCGACGGCTCGCGCAGCACCAGCCAGAGACCCGCCAGGGCCCAGGCGACGAGCACGTCGAAGGTGAGGACGCCGGTGAACGAGTGCGTGAAGACACCGAATTCCATCGCGCCGGGGACCACGCCCGCCGCGTAGTAGGTCATGTCGGGCGCGAAGGAACCGGCCACCAGGACCGCCGGCACCAGCCGGCCCCGGCCGCTTCCGTCGCCCCGCACCGCGGGCAGTACGGCCGCCGCGTGGCTGAGAGTGAAGGGCACACCATCCCCCTGTGACTGACGTTGTTCGAAGGCGCCGCCCCCGATGATCACCGAGGGTCATTATGAGAGACGTATGAGAAGGTCAGGCCGTGCCGTGGGGGTACGTGTCCCATCGGACAATCGAACATGGCCAACCGGTGAAAATCGGGCACGAACGGGTGCCCCGGCGACGGAAGTTGTCGTAGGGTCACCTGCGTCACCGTGTCGGCGAAGGCGCGGGGCGCGGGCGGTCGTCCACGGGAGGGGATCACTCAATGGCGGCGCATTTCGGCAGACTGCGCAAGGGAGCGGCGTCCACCGCGGTGGCCGCCGCGGCGGTCGCGGCCCTCTCCGCTTCCCAGGCACCCGGAGTGGCCACCGACAGCCTCGGCAGACAGGCCTCGGGCGCCCAGCCCTCGGCCGACGCGAGCAGCAGCGGCCAGGGCGGCGGTGACGGCGCGGCGACCGGCAACTCGCCCTACTACACCGATCTGCCGCCGCTGAAGAGCCCGAACCCCAGCCCGTCGTCGACCATCGGCACGCCCGTCTCGGTGGGCGAGGCCGAGGCCGGGATACCGGCGACCGTGCTCGACGCGTACAAGAGGGCCGAGAGTTCGCTGCGCGAGTCCAAGCCGGGCTGCAACCTGCCCTGGCAACTCCTCGCGGCCATCGGCAAGGTCGAGTCCGGGCAGGCGCGCGGCGGCCGGGTCGACGCGAACGGCACGACCTACTCGCCGATCCTCGGCCCCAAGCTCGACGGCAACGGGTTCGCGCTGATCGGCGACACCGACCACGGCGCGTTCGACGGCGACAGCGCGTACGACCGTGCGGTGGGCCCCATGCAGTTCATCCCCTCCACCTGGGCGTGGGCGGGCCGGGACGGCAACGGCGACGGCAAGAAGGACCCCAACAACGTCTACGACGCGGCGCTCGCGGCCGGCCACTACCTGTGCAGGTCCGACCGCGACCTGTCCGTGCAGGCGCAGATGAACGCGGCGATCCTGAGCTACAACAACTCGACGGCCTACCTCAACACGGTGCTGTCGTGGCTGGATTACTACCGCAAGGGCACCCACGAGGTGCCGGACGGCACGGGCACCCTGCCGTCGCACAGCAGCGGCGACAACTCCCCGTCCGGCGCGGGCCCGTCGCCGTCCGCGCCCTCGGCACCCGAGTCGAAGCCGAGCAGCACCCCCAAGCCGGGCAACGGCGGCTCGACGGGTCCCGGTACGGGCCCGACCGCGCCCGCCACCCCCTCGACCCCGCCGCCCACGCCCACCGAGACGGTGGATCACCTGGAGGACGCGGGCAGCGGGAAGCTCACCGCGACGGCGGGCCAGGACTTCGGCACCAAGGTCGCGGTACGCACCGAGACCAAGGCGGGCAAGGCGGTCGCGAAGGTCCGCGTCCGGTTCCTGATCGTCGGCGACACGGACAGCACCTTCACGGGCGGCGAGAGCGTCGCAACGGTGGTCACCGACAGCAAGGGCACGGCCACCGCGCCCGCGCTCGCGGCGGGCGAGAAGACCGGCACGTTCACCGTCCGCGCCACCGTCGTGGGCCGCACGCTCAGCGGTCTCGACTACGCGGCGACCGTCACCGCGCGCCAGGCCGACGCCCTGACCCGCACCGGCGACACCGAACTGACCTGTGTGCCGGGCGGCGAGTTCGCGAGCCAGGTCCAGCTGAAGGCCACCTACAAGGGCGCCGCCGCGGGCAAGGTCGCGGCCACCGCCACGCTGGTGAAGTCGGCGGACGACGCGACGGAGAACGACAAGGGCCCGTACTTCAAGGACGCGGACGGCAAGACGGTCCGCACCCTCACGGACCTCACGACCGCCGCCGACGGCACGCTCCAACTGCCCAAGCTGTACGCGGACGACACGGCCGGCACGTTCCTGCTCCGGATCACCGCCACGGGCGGTGCGACGCTCACGGTCGAGCTGACGGTGGCCCCGGCCGCCCCCGCGACGCCGTCCGACCCGGCCACGCCGTCCTCCTCGGCCACGCCGGCCACGCCCTCCTCCTCGGCCACGCCGTCCGGTTCGGCCACGCCGTAGTCGGGCACGGCCGCGCGGCCCCCACCGGGACCGCGCGGCCACCCACCAAGGCCCCGGTGGTCCCCGCCAGGACCACCGGCGGCCACCCGTGGCCCCGCGCCACCAGGGCGCCCCTCCGCTTCCGGCGGAGGGGCGCCCTCGTCATGTGCGCGACGTGTTCTCATCTCGGCCCGCCGTTGCTACCGTGCCCGATCTGACGATGCATCAGCTCCAGGTTTCCGGGAGGCCCGTATGCGCGCCCTCATCGCCGCCGCGACCGGGCTCGCCGTGGCGCTCGCCCTGGTGTTCACCATCGCCGCGGTGGGCTCACCGTCCGGCAGCACGTCACCCAAGCCCCTGCTCACCACCGTCCCCACGCATCCGTAACCAGCCGGGAGGGCCGTCCAGATGCGCCGCAAGGCCAGCCTGATCCTGCTCGCCCTCGCCGTGTTCTGCGCGGCCCTGTCCCCGCTGCTGCGCTGGTACGTCTTCCCACGGGTGGCCAAGATCCCCGCGGGCCAGTACCAGGACATGGTCCTGGAGGCGAAGGACGCCACCCTGCTCGACTACGCCACCATGAAGGCGAAGAAGGTCCCCGAGGTCACCGTCGTGCAGACCCTCAAGGGAAACGTGGAGGCCTCCGAGCGGATCGAACGGACGGCGGGCCGCGACGTCGTCGTCTGGGACTCCCTCTCCTACGTCCAGGGCCCCGACGGGAAGATGGTCTCCAAGCTCCCCGAGCGCTACATCTTCGACGCCCACACCCAGGAACCCGTCCACGCCACCGGCGAGTCGGTCGACGGCGACCCCGTCCGGCGCGACGGCATCGAGTTCAAATGGCCCTTCCGGACCGAGAAACGGGACTACGAGTACTTCGACGCGCAGACCCGCACCTCGGCCCCCATCCACTACGAGGGCACCCGGACCTTCCGTGGCGTCGGGGTCTACTACTTCGAGCAGACGATCCCCTGGACGAAGGTCCCCTTCCCCAAGGTCATGCCCGTGAAGGGCATCACCGCGCGGTCCGTCGCCAGGACCGGTACGACACGCTGGTACACGACCGTCCGCAGGTTCTGGGTCGAACCGGTCACCGGCGCGCCGGTCTACGGCGAGGAGATCCACAAGGAGGAACTGCGCGGCGGCACCCTGCTCGGCGGCCGCGCCGAGGTGACCGCCTTCTCCGGGCACGTGAAGATGCGCGAGGACTACATCGAGCACACCGTCGCCCTGGTCAAGTCCAACCGCACCCTGGTCCTGCTGATGACCTCCTACCTCCCCTGGGGTCTGCTGGTCCTGGGCGCGGCCCTGCTCTCCCTCTCCCTCTACCTGGAGGCGCGCGGCCGGCGCCCGGACGATCCCGCCCCCGCCCGGGCCGCGCGGCCCGAGCCGGTCAGCGCCTGAGCCGCGCGTTCGTGTGACGGGTCGGCTCGGCGGACGCCGGGTCCTCGGGCCACGGATGCTTCGGGTAACGGCCGCGCAGTTCGGCCCGGACCGCCCGGTAGCCGTCCTTCCAGAAGGAGGCGAGGTCGGCGGTGACCGCGGCGGGCCGCCCCGCGGGCGACAGCAGATGGACGAGCACCGGCACCCCGGCCACCGCGGGCGACTCCTGGAGACCGAACATCTCCTGCAGCTTGACGGCGAGGACGGGCTGTTCGGGATCGCCGTAGTCGACCCGGATCCTGGACCCGCTGGGCACCTCGATCCGCTCCGGCGCGAGCTCCTCCAGCCGGGCGGCGTCACCGGTGGCCCAGGGCAGCAGCCGGGCCAGTGCCTGCCCGGCGTCGATCCGCGCGAGATCGGCCCGCCGCCGCGCGCGGCTCAGCTCCGGCTCCAGCCACTCGTCCCCCCGCGCGAGGAGCGCGTCGTCGGTGACGTCCGGCCAGGGATCACCGAGACGCAGCCGCAGGAAGGCGAGCCGCCGGCGCAGCGCCTCGGCGTCCGGGGACCACCGCAGCAGCCCGAGTCCGTCCGCCCGCAACCCCTCCAGCAGGGCCTCGCGTACGAGTCCGGGCTGAGCCCTCCCCAGCGGGCGCACCGCGAGCTCCACCGCCCCGAGCCGCTCGACCCGCCGCGCGACGACATCGCCCTCGGCCCAGTGGACCTCCTCGCCCTCGGCGGCGAAGCTCGCGGCGGCGCGCCGGGCCGTCGCCTCGTCCACCACCGCCCCGAGCCGCACGCGCGCGTGCCCGGCACCGACGGGACGGTCGGCCACGGCGACGGCCAGCCAGGGCGCGTCCCGCAGGGCGGAGCCGTCGCCGACATCGGCGCGGGTCCCGTTCACCATCAGGAACGAGCCGCCCCGCGCCCGGGCGAGCCGCTCGGGGAAGGCGAGGGCCGCGATCAGCCCGGCCACGAGATCGTCCCCCGCACCGCCCGCACCGCCCGCACCGCCCGCACCGCCCGCACCGCCTGGGCCACCACCCCTACCGCCAGGGCCACCCGCACCGGCCGGACCGCCCGGGCCACCCGCACCGCTCCGGCCCCCTGGCCCGCCCCGGTCCGGGGCACCTGCGGACGTCCCGCGCGCGGACGCGCCACGGCCGTCCGTGGCGGGCGCGCCCGACGGCCGTGGCGACGCGGCCGTGCCGGAGGGCCGCCGCGACGCCGATGCCGCCGCGCCCGACGGCGGGACGGGCCGCGCGTTCCCCGGCGGGTCCGGTACCACGTCCCCCCGCCGGTCCGGCGGCGCGTCCGACGGCGCGTGCGCGGGTGCCGTCCCCGTCGCGTCCCGGGCCGCCGAACGCAGCCGGCGCGCCTCGGTGCGCCAGCGCGCCGCGTAGGCGTCACCGCCGCGCCGGGCGGCGCGCCAGGCCGCGGCCAGATCGTCCCCGTACTCGCGCGGCGGCTCCTCGCTCAGCAGGGCGACCACCTCGGCCGCCCGGTCCGCGCCGACCTCGGGCACCGCGTCCAGCAGCGCCCGGGCCAGCCGCGGGTGCAGGCCCAGCCGCGACATGCGGACCCCCCGCGGCGTGGCCCGGCCCGCCGGGTCCACCGCGCCCACCGCCGTCAGCACGGAACGCGCCGCCGCCATCGCGCCTCCGGGCGGCGGGTCGAGCAGCGCGAGCCCCGTCGCCTCCGGGTCGCCCCAGCAGGCCGCCTGCAGGGCGAACGCCGTCAGGTCGGCGACCTTGATCTCCGGGGCGGGGTGGCGCGGAAGACGGGCGTCCTCCGCCTCGGACCAGCAGCGGTACACCCGCCCCGGCGCCTCGCGGCCGGCCCGGCCCGCCCGCTGCCGGCCGGACGCCTGCGCGGCCCGTACCGTGGTCAGCGCGCTCAGCCCGCGCGCGTGGTCGACCCGCGGTTCGCGTGCGAGCCCCGAGTCCACGACCGCCCGCACCCCGGGAACCGTCAGCGACGATTCCGCGACGGAGGTGGCCAGGACCACCCGGCGGCCGGTGCCGGGGGACAGCACCGCGTCCTGCACCGCCGCGGGCGCCCGCCCGTGCACCTGCAGCACGCCGGTCCCGCCCAGATCCCCCAACTGCCCGGCGACCCGCGCGATCTCCCCCACACCGGGCAGGAAGCACAGCACGTCCCCGTCGCCCTCGGCCAGCGCGCGCCGGACCACCGACGCCACGTGGGTGAGAAGGGCGGGGTCGACCCGCATCCCGTGCGGGGGACGTACGGGCCGCTGCGGAGGAGCCCAGACGACCTCCACCGGATACGAGACCCCCTGCGCCTCGACGACCGGCGCCCCGCCCAGCAGCCGGGCCCATCCCTCGGCGTCGGTCGTCGCGGACGCGGCCACGAGCCGCAGCCCGGGCCGGAGCGTGGCCCGGACGTCCAGCAGGAACGCGGCCACCGTGTCGGCGTCCAGATGCCGTTCGTGGCACTCGTCGAGCACCACCACGTCGACGTCCGCGAGTTCCTGGTCGCGTTGCAGCCGCTGCAGGAGCACTCCCGTCGTGACGACCTCCACGCGCGCGTGCGGCCCGACCACACGCTCCCCGCGCACCGTGTAGCCGACGCTCCCGCCGACCTGCTCGCCGAGCAGCCACGCCATCCGCCGGGCCGCGGCCCGCGCCGCGATCCGCCGGGGCTCGGCGACCAGCACCCGGCGCGCCGGGCCCCCGCCGACGAGCCCGGCGAGGACCAGCGGCACGAGCGTCGTCTTGCCCGTGCCCGGCGGAGCGCACAGCACCGCCGTGCCGTGCTCCTCCAGGGCCTCACGCAGCGCGGGCAGGGCGGAGCGGACGGGCAGCCGGTCGAGGGCGTCGGTACGGATCACACCCCCAGTCTCGTACGGGGGGAACGCCGACCGGTACGGGGGGAACGCGGTTCCGTACGCGCCCGACCCCGGCCCTGTTCGTACGTGAGCCGCGTCCCCCACCCGGGGAGCGCGGCTCACGTACGAAGGAGAAGGAGAAGGAGAACGAGAAAACGAGGCCCCCGGGGAAGAGGGCGACGCCGCCTCAGTCCCGCAGGCACACGAAGATCGCGGTCCCCGGGATCAGGTTCCCGCGCAGCGGGGACCAGCCGCCCCACTCCTGGGTGTTCCAGGCGGGCCACTCCGGCTCCACGAGGTCCAGCAGACGGAAGCCCCCGGCGACCACGTCACGCACCCGGTCGCCCACCGTCCTGTGGTGTTCGACGTACACCGCGCGGCCCTCGTCGTCCTGCTCGACGTAGGGGGTGCGGTCGAAGTACGAGGCGGAGACCGACAGTCCCTCCGGACCCGGTTCGTCGGGGAACGCCCAGCGGACCGGATGCGTCACGGAGAAGACGAACCGGCCGCCGGGACGCAGGACGCGGCGCACCTCGCGCAGCACGCGCACCGGATCGGCGACGAACGGCAGCGCCCCGTAGGCGGAACACGCCAGGTCGAAGGAGCCGTCCGCGAAGGGCAGCGCGCCCGCGTCGGCCTCCACCAGCGGCACCTGCCCGCCGATGCGCAGCGCGTGCTGGAGCTGGCGGTGGGAGAGGTCCAGGGCGACCGGGCGGGCGCCCTGGGCCGCCAGCCAGCGCGAGCACTGCGCCGCGCCGGCGCCGATCTCCAGGACGTCCTTGCCCTTCAGGTCCTCCGGCGGGCCGAGCAGCTCGGCCTCCACCTCGTCGAGACCCTCGGGGCCCCACACGAAGCGGTCGTCCCCGAGGAACGTGCCGTGCTCGATCTGGTAGTCGTCCGCGTTCCTGTCCCACCAGCCGCGATTGGCGCGGGAGCTCTCGGTGACGTCCGCGTCGCGTCGGGTGGCTTCGGGCTCGGACTGCTCGAACTCTTGGATGATCGGCTCCCTCGTATTAATCTGCGGGCTCGGCCCTTCGACCCGCCTCGGGGGTGTCACGGCAGGGGCCGACCGGGGCCCGCGTGGCCTCAGGGGACAGGTCTTGTGCCGGGATTGGGGCGATCCGCCCCGGGTGTGCGCCTTCGCGCATTGACCCTGCCCGGCTGCCCCCGTATGCTACAAGTTGCGCTGCGGGCCTGCGCACCTCAGACGTAGCAGGCTGCGCTCGCATCTGTATGTATGTCCCCTCGGTTGTCGAGGCGCCACCGGCAGTGTTCGCGAGAACACGGTTCCGGACGGGCGCTTCCTTGGCTGTCCGGCCTTCTGCAGAGCGAAACGGGCTCCTGGCGCAAGCAGTACCTACGACTCACTGTCCGTACCGGAGCCCTTTCCCACATGACGAGCAGCACCGAGACCACCGCCACCACCCCGCAGGTTGCGGTCAACGACATCGGTAACGAGGAAGCCTTCCTCGCCGCGATCGACGAGACGATCAAGTACTTCAACGACGGCGACATCGTCGACGGCGTCATCGTGAAGGTCGACCGGGACGAGGTCCTGCTCGACATCGGTTACAAGACCGAAGGTGTCATCCCGAGCCGCGAGCTCTCGATCAAGCACGACGTCGACCCGAACGAGGTCGTCGCCGTCGGTGACGAGATCGAAGCCCTTGTTCTCCAGAAGGAGGACAAGGAAGGCCGCCTGATCCTCTCGAAGAAGCGCGCCCAGTACGAGCGCGCCTGGGGCACCATCGAGAAGATCAAGGAAGAGGACGGCATCGTCACCGGTACCGTCATCGAGGTCGTCAAGGGTGGACTCATCCTCGACATCGGCCTCCGTGGCTTCCTGCCGGCCTCCCTCGTCGAGATGCGCCGTGTCCGCGACCTCCAGCCCTACGTGGGCAAGGAGCTCGAGGCCAAGATCATCGAGCTGGACAAGAACCGCAACAACGTGGTCCTGTCCCGCCGTGCCTGGCTGGAGCAGACCCAGTCCGAGGTTCGCCAGACGTTCCTCACCACCCTCCAGAAGGGTCAGGTCCGCTCCGGCGTCGTCTCCTCGATCGTCAACTTCGGTGCCTTCGTGGACCTGGGTGGCGTCGACGGTCTGGTGCACGTCTCCGAGCTCTCCTGGAAGCACATCGACCACCCGTCCGAGGTTGTCGAGGTCGGCCAGGAAGTCACCGTCGAGGTCCTCGACGTCGACATGGACCGCGAGCGTGTCTCCCTGTCGCTCAAGGCGACGCAGGAAGACCCGTGGCAGCAGTTCGCCCGTACGCACCAGATCGGTCAGGTCGTCCCGGGTAAGGTCACCAAGCTCGTTCCGTTCGGTGCGTTCGTCCGCGTGGACGAGGGCATCGAGGGTCTGGTCCACATCTCCGAGCTGGCCGAGCGCCACGTGGAGATCCCGGAGCAGGTCGTCCAGGTCAACGACGAGATCTTCGTCAAGGTCATCGACATCGACCTCGAGCGCCGCCGCATCAGCCTCTCGCTGAAGCAGGCCAACGAGTCCTTCGGTGCCGACCCGGCCTCGGTCGAGTTCGACCCGACCCTGTACGGCATGGCCGCGTCCTACGACGACCAGGGCAACTACATCTACCCCGAGGGCTTCGACCCCGAGACCAACGACTGGCTCGAGGGCTTCGAGTCCCAGCGCGAGGTCTGGGAGAACCAGTACGCCGAGGCGCAGCAGCGCTTCGAGCAGCACCAGGCTCAGGTCATCAAGTCCCGCGAGGCGGACGCCCAGGCCGAGGCCGAGGGTGCCAGCACCTCCAGCGCGGCTCCGGCCGCCTCCGGTGGCGGTTCGTACTCCTCGGAGTCGGACGACACCTCCGGCGCCCTGGCGTCGGACGAGGCCCTGGCGGCCCTGCGCGAGAAGCTCGCCGGCGGCCAGAGCTGAAAGGCTCCCCGCTAGGCAGTAGCTGAAAGAAGTGGGCCCGCACCGATTCGGTGCGGGCCCACTTCCATGGGGGGTCCGTTCTTCCTGGACGGGTACGGGTCAGGGCGTCACGGTGATGTTGGTGAGCCCCTTCCCGCCCGTGACTGTGTTCGACGCGTACACGGTGGTCCTGCAGGAGGAGCTGTAGTTGGTGACGTTGACCGCCAGCTGCTTGTCGCCGGACGCGCCGCGCAGGTCCGAGGTGTTGCCGCGGAAGACCGTGCCGCAACCCCAGCCGGACTGCTGGGTGTGGGTCTCGTAGCCGTCGTTCGTGGTGGCGGTGCCCCTGTTGTTCTCGACGAGGACACCGTTGCCCTTCACGTCGACCCAGGAGTCGTCGAAGTTGGCGCCGGTCAGGCCGCTGCCGTCGAAGGTGTTGCCGGTGATGCGCGCGCCCGTGGTGCCCTCCTTGATGTCGACGTTCTCGCCGCCCACGTCCGGGCCGATCGTGTTGCCGCTGATCTCGATGCGGTCGCTCCTGTCCGAGGTCCCGCCGGCCGTGCCGACGTAGACGCCCTCGCCCATGCCCCGGCCGTCGTTGCCGGTGTCGTAGATCCTCGAGTTCCTGATCGCGCCGTCCGTGCTGGAGTTGCGGAAGTGGACGCCCTCCATGTCGAGCCCGTGGACGGTGACCGTGTCGACCACGACGCCCTTCGCCGAGTCGATCATGATGCCCTTCTGGCCGCCGGTGACGGTGATGCCCCGGACTGTCCAGTACGAGGCGCCGTTGAGGTGCAGCCCATAGCCGCCGCTCGCGGTGAGGACGGCCTTCGAGGAGCCGGTGAGGGTGATGCGGGAGCCGGAGTCCGCGGCCGTCGTCGTCTTGAAGTTGCCGGTGTACGTGCCGTCCGCGAGGTGGATGGTGTCGCCGGGCGCGGCGGAGGTGAGCGCCGACTTCAGCTGGGCGGCCGTGGAGACCTCGATGGTCTGGGCCGCGGAGGCGGTGGGGGCGGACGCCAGCACCCCGCCCGTGGCCAGGGCCGCGCCGAGCAGGGGGAGGAGAAGCGTGCGTCGGATACGCATGTGGGGGTGACCTTCCCGTCGGTTCGCAAGAAGTCTGTTCTTGTACGTGAACTTTGGGCGCCCATATGAACGTAAGGGCGTCATGAGTCCGCGTCAAGGTCCGTACCAAGGCGGTGCGCGAGGGGGCGTGCGGTGCGGTCGCGAGCAACTGCGCGGCCATGAGGGGTCGTTGACGAAGGTCCCGTCCGTACGGGTTCGGGGCCTGGAGGAATGCCGTCCCGAACTCGGTCTCCCCGGCGGGGCGTTCACGAACACGGACGCGAACGGGGCGGCGGAGGCGATGGGGAGGCGGACCCGTACACGGAGACGGCCGCGTACACGGAAGCGCACGCGTACACGGAGACGGGCGCGGGCGCGAAGGCGTGCGCGGTGGGTCCCGGGTACCGCCTCCGGTGTCCGTCCGGCGGCGGGAGGGGGCGCCGCGGACACGGATGCGGTGCGCGGAACGGGAATGCCCGTGCCGCGCGCCATGTTGTGGGGTAGGAACACGAGGAGGAGCGGTCACAGTGCTTGATCCGCAGGGTTTGTACGCATGGGAGCCGAAGGGCCTGGCCGTGGTGGACATGGCGCTCGCCCAGGAGTCGGCCGGACTGGTCATGCTCTACCACTTCGACGGATACATCGACGCGGGTGAGACGGGCGACCAGATCGTCGACCGGCTGCTCGACTCGCTGCCCCACCAGGTGGTGGCCCGGTTCGACCACGACCGTCTCGTGGACTACCGGGCGCGTCGTCCGCTGCTGACGTTCAAGCGCGACCGGTGGACCGACTACGAGGAGCCCTCGATCGAGGTGCGGCTCGTCCAGGACGCCACGGGCGCCCCCTTCCTGCTGCTGGCCGGTCCCGAGCCGGACGTCGAGTGGGAGCGCTTCGCCGCCGCGGTCCAGCAGATCGTGGAGAGGCTCGGCGTCCGCCTCGCCGTGAACTTCCACGGCATCCCCATGGGCGTCCCGCACACCCGCCCCGTGGGCCTCACGCCGCACGGCAACCGCACCGACCTGGTGCCCGGTCACCGCAGCCCCTTCGACGAGGCGCAGGTCCCCGGCAGCGCCGAGGCGCTCGTCGAGTACCGCCTGATGGAGGCCGGACACGACGTGCTGGGCGTCGCCGCGCACGTCCCCCACTACATCGCCCGCTCCCCGTACCCGGACGCCGCGCTGACCGTCCTGGAAGCCATCACGGGCGCCACCGGCCTGGTGCTTCCCGGCATCGCGCACTCACTGCGCAACGAGGCGCACCGCACCCAGACGGAGATCGACCGCCAGGTCCAGGAGGGCGACGAGGAACTCGTCTCCCTCGTCCAGGGCCTCGAGCACCAGTACGACGCCGCGGCGGGCTCGGAGACACGGGGCAACATGCTCGCGGAGCCGGTGGACATCCCGTCCGCGGACGAGATCGGGCTGGAGTTCGAGCGCTTCCTCGCGGAGCGCGAAGGCGAATAGCGGACGGGACGACGGACGGCGCCGGCCGTGGAGCGCCCTCGACGGACCGGGGGCGCGCCGGTGCGCGCCGGAGGCAGGCCCTAGGCTTTCCGGCATGTTGAAGGTGGGCCTGACCGGCGGTATCGGCGCCGGCAAGAGCGAGGTGTCGCGACTCCTCGTCGAGCACGGCGCGGTACTGGTCGACGCGGACCGGATCGCGCGAGAGGTCGTCGAACCCGGAACTCCCGGCCTCGCGGCGGTCGTCGAGGCCTTCGGCACGGAGGTCCTCGCACCGGACGGCACCCTGGACCGCCCCGCACTGGGCGCGATCGTCTTCGCCGACCCCGCGAGACTCGCCGTCCTGAACTCGATCGTGCACCCCCTGGTGGGGGCCAGGTCCCGCGCCCTGGAGAGTGCCGCGGACCCCGGTTCCGTGGTCGTCCACGACGTCCCCCTCCTCGCCGAGAACTCCCTCGGGGCGCTGTACGACCTCGTGATCGTCGTGGACGCCGCCCCCGAGACCCAGCTCGACCGCCTGGTGCGGCTGCGCGGCATGACCGAGGCCGACGCCCGTGCCCGCATGGCCGCGCAGGCCGACCGCGAGCAGCGCCTCGCGATCGCCGACGTCGTCATCGACAACGACGTACCCCTGGAGCAGCTGAGGCGGCGCGTGGCGGAGGTGTGGGCCGATCTGGTGCGCCGGGCGCACGCCCGTGAGGAATAGCGGCCCTCGTCGGGGGCGTTGAACCCTTGGAGCGAGGGAAGGAGTGAGCCGTGCCCGAGACCAGCGGATCGACCGGACGTACTCCGGAGACACATGTCATCGACTTCCGTGCCGCCGAACAGCTGCTCGCCGCGCGTGACCCGCGGGGTGCGGTGAAGCTGCTCGACCCGGTGATCGCCGCGCATCCGGAGAACACCGCGGCCCGCCTGCTGCGCGCCCGCGCCTTCTTCGCCGCCGCGCAACTGCGTCCCGCTGAGCTGGAGTTCACGATCGTGCTGGAGCGTGAGCCGGACAACGCGTTCGCGCACTTCGCGCTCGCGCGCACCTACGAGCGCCAGCTCCGCCCCGAGCAGGCCAAGCGGCACTTCCGGCTGGCGGCGGCGCTCGATCCCAACCCGCAGTATCTGCGGGCCGCCCGCTTCGACTCCTAGGCCCGCGCGTCGGCTCCTCGGCCCGCGTCGCCCACCGGTCCCGCGGCACCACGGTGACGCCGGCCGGCGGTCCTACGAGCGGTGCTCCGGAGGCCGGTACGGGGGGATGTCACGGCTCGGCTGGTAGTGCGGGCCCTGGTGGATGTGCCACAGGATCATGGTCATGTCCACGGTGGCCACCAGCCACAGCACACCGCACGCGGCGGCCCATCCGGGGCGCCCGGCGAGCGAGAACGCGGCCGTTCCGAAGACCGCCCACACCAGGCCCCAGGCACTCAGCCAGAAGCGCATCCGCAGGGCACTGCGCGCTGTCGTGGGTTCACTGCCTGTACGCATCGGGATCACCGTTCCCGGACCATCGTTCCTACCGGAAAACGTACTCTCGTCGTGCACGTTCACCAAAGGGACGAGGGCCGGACCGACGGGGGAGGCGACAGTGCTGCTGGAGGCGCTGCGGGCGGACGCGAGACTCGCCGAGTGGCTGAGGGACCTGGAGAGCGAGGCCTTGCCCCGGGAGGAAGCGGTGCTGCCCGACGCGGACGAGCTGGCGGACGTCCTGCTCGACCTGGCGGTGGCGCACGAACACGTCAACGAGCTCGTCGCGCTGCGCACCCGGCTGGCGGCGGACCCGGAGGCGACGACGCTGCTCGCACGGTGCGTCGCCCGCTTCGTACGGGACATGGGGGAGATCGGGAAGGGCTGGGAACCGCCCGCGTTCCCCGCCTCGACGGGAGCCCTCGGCCGCTGCTTCCACCTGTACGTCTTCGTCGCGGCGCTCCCGTACGTCCGCGCCCACCACCGCGCTCGCGGCATCCCCGACGACGTGTCCCGGCGCACCCTCGCGGACCTGGGGCGGCAGGTGGCGGTGCACCGCAGACGGCTCGGCACACCGGGGCTGCTGTTCCCCTGGTGGATCGCCCTGCACTTCCACGGCGAGCTGTTCCAGCTGGGCCGGCTGCAGTTCCAGCGGGCCCGGCTCGGTCGGCGCACCGGCCGTGCCGTCGTGGCGGCGGGCCTCGGCGCCGGGCCGGGCGACCCCTGTCTGAGCCTGCACATAGCCGACTTCCGCGGACCGCTGTCACCCGCCGCGTGCGAGCGGTCGCTCGCCCTGGCACGGGAGTTCTTCGCCCGGCACTATCCCGAGGAGCGCCACGAGGTGGCGGAGTGCCACTCCTGGCTGCTGGACCCGCAGCTCGGGCGGTACCTGCCGGCGGACTCGAACATCATGCGCTTCCAGAAACGTTTCCGCGTGGCGTACCAGGAGACGACCCCGGACGACGGGGTGCCGGTCGGGTTCCTCTTCGGCGACCCCGAGCTGCCGACCCGTGAGCTGCCGAGGCGCACCGCGCTGGAGCGGGCGGTGGGGGACCATCTGCGCGGCGGCGGGCACTGGTACGTCGGGCACGGCTGGTTCGCGCTGTAGAACCCCCTCGAACGAGCCTCCCTCGGACGGAGCCTCCTCGGACGTTCCCCCCCTCGGACGAGTGAGGGAGGGCAGGAACGGGGCGCCGGCCGGTCCGGCCGGCGGCGATGAGTTCCGGATGCCCGCCCGGTCTATCCCTGCGACAGCTCGCCGTACCGCTTCGCACAGGAGACCCCCATGTCCGAGACCACCGTCCCCGCCACCCCGGCCGTCCCCACCCCCGGCCCGTCGCGCTCCCGCACCCTCCGTGGCCGGGGCGCGCGGATTCCGCTGGGCGCCCTGCAGATCGTGCTCGGACTCTTCTACGTGTTCGCGAGCGCCCTGCCCAAGCTCATCGCGCACCCGTCGGCGGCCGAGTCCTTCGACAAGCTCGGCTGGGGCAGCACGGGCATGTACCTCATCGGCACACTCGAACTCGCCGGTGGCGTCGCCCTGTTGATCCCGCTGCTGTCCTCGGTCGCGGCGGTGGCGCTCAGCGCGCTGATGGTCGGCGCCTTCATCGTGAACGTCACCGTGGTGCACGGACCGTACGTGGCGACCCCGCTCGTCCTGATCCTGCCGCTCGCGCTGATCGCGTGGGCACGCAGGAGTCACAACGCCGAGCTGGCCCGGCTGGTACGACGAAGGGCGTGACCGCTGTACGCCGTCGAGGGCTCCCCGGGTGTGACGGGGAGCCCTCGACGACGTGACCCGTGACGTCCTGATGTCAGGGGGCCTCGGGACCACCGAGCCCCCGGAGCCGCTCCAGCTCGCGGCGGTCGCGCTTGGTCGGGCGGCCAGCGCCCCGGTCACGGACACCGGCCGGGGCGAACGCCTCGCGGGGCGGGGGCGGCGGACTGTTGTCCACGTAGCACTCGGCCGCGACGGGCGGCCCGACCCGCTTGCGGATCACGCGCTTCACCACGACGATCCGCTCCCGGCCCCCGTGCCGCAGGCGGACCTCGTCGCCCACCCGCACCGCGTACGCGGGCTTGACGCGCTCACCGTTCACCCGGACATGTCCGCCCCGGCACGCGGTCGCGCCCATGGAGCGGGTCTTGACCAGCCGTACGGACCAGATCCAGCTGTCGACGCGGACGCTCTCGCCGCCCGCCGGACGCGCGGCCACGGCGGCGGCCACCGGATCGCCGGAGACCGCCGTCCCGCCGTCCGCGTTCTTCTTCTCGTCGTCCCGTTCGACGTCCGCACCCTCAGAAGCCATACCCCGACTCTAAGGGCTGTCCCGTGTTCCCCGGCGGGCGTACGACGACGGCCACGGCACCTCGCCGCGTCGCCGGACCGCCCGGACACGCACGGTGCGGGGGCGGCCCTCCGCCTCGCGACGCACCGCATCCGGGACCGCGCGCCGAGCCACCGGGGATCACGGGACTTCCTGGGAAGACGTCGCCCGGCCGGCCCGCTTCCCGTCACGGCGCCCACTCCTTGGGCGGGTGGGGAGCACCGCGCTCCACGGCCGTACGGTGGGGACATGGACAGAGGTCGGACGGACAGCGGCGATCCCCCGGACGCCACGGATCTCACGGGTCGCGGCCGTCTCCTCGGAGGCCCGGCCGGTCCCGCCGGTCCCGCGGGTCCCGTCGACCTGGCCGGGCTCACGGAACTGGCGGAACTGGACGCGCGGGTCACCGGGTGCCGGGCCTGCCCGCGGCTGGTGGACTGGCGCGAGGAGGTGGCCCGCACCCGGCGCGCCGCCTTCGCCGACCAGACGTACTGGGGCCGCCCGGTCCCCGGCTTCGGCCCGCCCGACGCGTCCCTGCTGATCGTCGGCCTGGCGCCCGCCGCGCACGGCGCCAACCGCACCGGCCGCATGTTCACGGGAGACCGCTCCGGAGACGTGCTGTACGCGGCGCTGCACGAGGTGGGACTGGCCTCCCGGGGGACGGCGGTGAGCGCGGACGACGGGCTCACCCTGCACGGCGTCCGGATCACCTCACCCGTGCGCTGCGCGCCGCCCGCCAACAAGCCCACCCCCGAGGAGCGGGACACCTGCCGGCCCTGGCTGGTGCGCGAACTGGAACTGCTGCGGCCCTCCCTCCGCGCGGTCGTCGTCCTCGGCGCCTTCGGCTGGCAGGCCGCGCTGCCCGCCTTCGCCCGGGCGGGCTGGGAGGTGCCGCGCCCCCGGCCGGCGTTCGCGCACGGCGCCCGGGTCACCCTCACGTCACCCGGGCGGCTCGACCTCTTCGGATGTTTCCACGTCAGCCAGCGGAACACGTTCACCGGACGGCTGACCCCCGCCATGCTGCGGGAGGTGCTGCGCACGGCGGCCTCGGCGGCGGGACTGCCGACCCGGCCGGACGGCGGCTAGTCTCACGCGATGGCCCTCTATCCGGAGATCGAACCGTACGACCAGGGGATGCTCGACGTCGGGGACGGCAACCGCGTCCACTGGGCGGTCTGCGGGAACCCCGACGGGAAGCCCGCGCTGATGCTGCACGGCGGTCCGGGATCCGGCTGCGGACCCTCGTACCGGCGCTACTGCGACCCGGCCAAGTACCGGATCGTGCTGCTCGACCAGCGCGGCAGCGGGCGCTCCACCCCGCACGCGAGCGACCATGGCACCGACATGAGCGTGAATACGACCGCGCACCTGATCGGGGACCTGGAACGGCTGCGACGCCACCTGGGCGTCGAACGGTGGCTGGTGTGGGGGGTGTCCTGGGGCTCGGTGCTCGGACTGCGGTACGCGCAGACCTGTCCGGACGCCGTCTCCGAACTGGTGCTGACCGCCGTGGCCACCGGTTCGAACCCCGAAGTGGCCCTGCTGACCCGGGGCTTGGGGAAGATCTTCCCGGAGGCCTTCGAGCGGTTCCTCGCCGGACTGCCCGAGGACGAGCGCGCGGGGAACCTCGCGGCCGCCTACAACCGGCTGCTCGAATCGCCCGACGCAGAGGTACGCGCGCGGGCGGCGCGGGCGTGGACGGACTGGGAGACGGCGATCGTGCCGGCGCCGCCGCGCTCCGTGCCACGGTACGAGGACGCGGAGTTCCGTACGGGGTTCGCCCGGACCGTCACGCACTACTTCGGCAACGACCACTTCCTGGGGGAGGGCAACGACGAGGGCGTGGTGCTCCGGGACGCGCCCCTGCTCAAGGGCATCCCCGGCACGATCGTCCAGGGCAGCCTCGACTTCGGGAATCTGCTCGGCGTCGTCTGGCGGCTCCACCAGGCCTGGCCCGGCAGTGAGTTGATCGTCGTGGACGACGTGGGGCACACCATGGGAGCCACGGGGGTGGTGGACGCGCTGGTGGCGGCGACGGACAAGTACGCCCTGCGGTGAGCCCCGTTCACGGACCGCGAGGCCGTGACCCGGGAGGCCGGGACCTGGGAGGCCGGGACCTGGGAGGCCGGGACCTGGGAGGCCGTGACCCGGGAGGCGGCCGTCGAATAACCCTTCGAAAAGGCCCCGTTGTCACTGCTACCGTCACCGACGTGGCGAAACTCAATCAGATCATCGCAGTGGAGAAGGGCGTCAAGTCCAAGTCCCATCAGGACCTGACGGCAGCTCATCACGGGCTGCAGAAGCCCGCGTTGCTGGCCGGCATCGCACGGACCTACCAGCCCAAGGACGAGGAGGGCGAGCAGCTGCCGCCCGAGTCCACCCGGGTGCAGGTCCAGGCCGAGGACGTGCTGCGCGACACCGCGGTGACGCTCACCCGGCTGTTCGATGTGACCGCCACCAAGGACTGGGCCAACTGCACGGCACGGGCCGACGTGAAGGTGGACGGACGGGTCCTCGTCGCCGATGTACCGGTCTCCTACCTGCTGTTCCTCGAGAAGCAGCTCACCGACATCAACACCTTCGTCAGGAAGCTGCCGGTTCTCGACGCCTCCGAGTCCTGGGTGCAGGACCCCTCCACCGACGCGTGGAAGACCGAGCCCGTGCGCACCCTGCGCACGAAGAAGGTCCCGCGCAACCATGTGAAGGCCGAGGCCACCGAGAAGCACCCCGCGCAGGTCGAGGTGTACTACGAGGACATCCCCGTCGGGTACTGGACGACCGTGAAGTTCTCCGGCGCCCTGCCCGCCCGGCGCGTGAACGAACTCCTCGGCCGCGTCGAGAAGTTGCAGCAGGCCGTCAAGTTCGCCCGTGAGGAGGCGAACGGCGTGGACGTCGTCGACCAGCGTGTCGGCGACTCCGTTTTCGGCTACCTGTTCGGGTAGCCTCTGAATCTCCCCGGCCACAACGCACCACGGCCGGGGTGCGCGAGGAGCGCAAGCTGAACCTGAAGCTTGTCGTGAATGCGCGGTTCCAGTGGAGGTTCGAGCCCTCCCCGCGGCACCCAGCGGCACTCCCCACAGTGCCCACGCGCCGCGGTAGCCCAATTCGGCAGAGGCAGACCGCGATCAATCTCAGACTCTTGCTCCAGACTCAGCATTCGCCGCCGATCGCCGGATCGACCGGGCCCAGGCCCCGGGACGCCGAAATGCCGGTTCAAGTCCGGTCCGCGCAGCTCGATGCGTGGTGGTCCAAAGGCAGGACGCGGCGACATAACGACTGACCTGGGTCCTCAAGCGTGCCGGCGTGCGACATGGGCGGCATCACAGGGTCCGGGGGCCGGCTACGCCCTCGGACCCGCTTCCCTTTCCGGGACCGGACGACCGCCCCCGGTCCCGCTTCTCCTCCGGGTCCCGCTTCTCCTCCGGGACCCGCTTCTCCTCCGGTCCCGTCTCCCGTCCTGTCGCGCCTCTCCTCCGGAGACCTGAAGCCACCGAACGGCAGGCGGACGGGAAAAAACCTGCCGATCCGCCGATGAGTTCCCCGCGCGCGTCCGGTCACCACTCCGAAGGCACCGTTCGGTAGGAGGGACACATGACGCTTCCGCGGATCGTCTCGCGCGAGGAGTGGCGCGCCGTGCGCGAGGAACTGCTGGTCAAGGAGAAGGCGGCCACGCGCGCGCGGGACGCGCTGGCCGCGGAGCGGCGCGGGCTGCCCATGGTGGAGATCGACAAGGAGTACGTGTTCGAGAGCGGCGACGGCAAGGCGACGCTGCTCGACCTCTTCGCGGGGCGGCACCAACTCGTCGTCTACCACTTCATGTTCGCCCCGGAGTGGGACGCGGGCTGTCGCAGTTGCTCGGCCTTCCTCGATCAGATCGGGCATCTCGCGCATCTGCGGGCCCGTGGAACCGAGTTCGCGGCCGTCTCCCGGGCGCCGTACACGAAGATCCTGCCGTTCAAGGCCCGTATGGGCTGGACACTGCCCTGGTACTCGTCCCGCGGGAGCGACTTCAACTACGACTTCCAGGCGTCCTTCGGCGGCGACGAGCCCTACGAGCGGCCGGGGATCAGCTGCTTCCTGCGGGAGCACGACCGGGTGTTCCACACCTACTCCACGTACGAGCGCGGGCTCGACGGCCTCGGCTCCACGACCACCCTGCTCGACCTCACGGCGCTCGGACGGCAGGAGGAGTGGGAACGGCCCGAGGGACGGGCGTCCGCGTTCGGGGCACCGGCGGGCAGCGAGCGGATCCGCTATCACGACGAGTACGAGGACTGACCCGACGGAGCGTCGTGCCGCTGCGCACCGGGCCGGCACGAATCCACCCGAGGACGGATCGGTTCGCGAGTGGACCAGCCGCTCGCTCCAAGCGGTGAACCGGTGTCGGCTACGTCTCAGTACCGTCACCGAGCGAGCCCTTCACCCCACCCCCGGCGTTTAACTCTATGAGCCGCTCAACTTTCTGAAGTACAGCGCCGCATGGAGGTACAGGGTGAACGGGCGAACGGTGTTGGAGCGCTTTCCCGCCGGCGGACCACGCGGTTCGTGGCCCGCCGAGGAGTTCGCGCACGCGTGCCGCCTGGAGGGCCAGGCCGCCGAGGTCGTCATGGACCTCGCCTCGGACGCGTTCCTGGTGATCGTGCGCGGTGGGGAACTCGTCGAGTAGCGGTCCGGGCCCGCTCAGCCGGCCTTCGGAGCGGGCACCTTGGAGGTGAACTGCTCCGCCTGCAGCGAGTACAGCTCCGCGTAGACACCGCCCGAGGCGAGCAGCTCGTCGGGACTGCCGGACTCCACGAGACGGCCCTGCTCCAGTACGTGCACGAGGTCGGCGTGGCGGACCGATGCCAGCCGGTGGGTGATGAGGACCACCGTCTGCCCGCTGCCCGCCAGCGCCCTGATCTTCTCGAACACCTCCAGTTCGGCCCGGGCGTCGAGGGCCGCGGTGGGCTCGTCCACGATCAGGATGCGGCCGCGGCGGTACGCGGCGCGCGCGATGCCCAGCCGCTGCCACTGCCCGCCGGACAGCTCGTGCCCGCCGCTGAAACCGCGGGCGAGGAGCGTGTCCAGCCCGCGGGGCAGGTCGGCGACCACGTCCTCCGCTCCGGCCTCCGCGACCGACGAGGCGACCCGCTCGTCGGTCAGCGGCGCCGAGGACCGTCCCACCGCGACGTTGACCCGGGCCGTGAAAGGCCACCGCTTGAAGTCCTGCGCCACCATCGCGATACGCCCGGCCAGTTGCTGCCGGTCCACGGTCACCGCGTCGACGTCGTCCCACAGGATCCGGCCCCGCTCGGGTGCGTAGAGTCCCGCGAGCAGCTTCACCAGCGTCGTCTTGCCCGAACCGTTCTCGCCGACGAGCGCCACGATCCGGCCCAGCGGCAGCCGGAGGGTGACATCCGCGAGCGCGGGCCGGGTCGACGCGCCCGGATAGGTGAACGTCACGTTCTCGAAGCGGATCTCGCTCGGATCCTCGGGCAGCGGATCGCCGCCCACCGGGATCGCCCGCTCGGCCGCCTCCACGTACAGGCGCTGCAGGTCGCCCACGAACAGGGCTTCCTCGTGGAGGGAGTTGACCTCGAGGACGAGGGTGTCGAGGCTCGCGGAGCCGGTGCGGATCGCGAGCACGGCCGTCCCGGCCACCGAGAGCGCCATCGCGCCCGTGACCAGCAGCGCGCCGAGGGTCGCGTACGTCGCCACCGTGGCCAGCCCGGTCCAGGCCGCGGCGATCAGACCGGTACGGGCGGAGAGGCGGGCCAGCCGGGCCTGTTCGGCCTCGGCGGTCTCCGACATCGAGCGGAAGTGGCGCAGCAGGAACGGGCCGACACCGTGCACCCGGATCTCCGGAGCCGCCTCGGGTTCGGTCAGCAGGCTGCTGATCAGATGTCCGGCGCGGGCGTGCTGCACCCACGTGTGGAAGGACTCGTAGCGCCGGCGGGCGATGGTCAGGGAGCTCCAGGCGCTCGGCAGGGTCATCGTCACGAGCAGCGGCAGCAGCGCGGGATGCAGCACCGTCAGCACGCCCGCGGCCGCGACCAGGGAGATCATCGCGTTCACGACGCGGGTGGCGACAGGGATCATGCGGCGGGCCGACGAGGCACCGTACTGCGCGGTGTCCAGCAGCTTGTGGAAGGCGTCGTCCTCGATCGCCGACAGCTCCACGGCGGCCGCGCGCTCCAGATACAGTTCGGTCGCCACCCGCTCCACCCTGGGTTCCAGCCGCCCGGTGGCGTAGGTGGAGGCGGCCCGCAGCAGTGCGGAGAGCAGCATCACGACGGCGACCGTGACCAGTGCCGGCACGGCTCCGCGCAGCCGGTCCTGGACCGGGCCGCTCGTCATCAGCCGGCCCAGCACGTTGTTCACGGCCAGCAGGCTCACCGCCTGCGCCGCGCCCCGGGCCACTTCGGCGACGAGAACGACCCGGGCCGCGCGCCGGTCCGCCGTCCAGGCGAGCCGGAAACTGGAGGCGAGCAGCGCGGGCAGCCGTGTCACCATCGCGCGGAAGTTCAGCTCCATGAACGCGTCCGCGTGCTGGGACCATCCCATGTCGTAGCGGAGCGGGCCCCCGAAGAGCAGGCGTTCCGACGCGGAGGGTGCCGTCCGGCCGCGGTCACGCTTCTTCCTCGGCGGCTCCTCCCCCGCGGACTCCTGGTCCGGTTCCGGCACGGCGTCCCGCATCTGATCCGGCTCCGGTCCGGGCGGTGTCCCTCCCGCCGGTCCGGACTCCGCTCCCCGTGCCGCGCCGGACAGCTCGTCGGGTTCTCGTTCCCGTTCCGGCTCCCGCGCCGCTTCCCGTGCTGCTTCGGACGCCGGCGTGTGCGTCGTCCTCCGCGCCGGTTCTCCTGCCGAACTCCCCACCATGGGCCTCCCCGGGTACGGACGAACGGTGCCCTCCCCAGGAACACGGCGCTTCACGCACGACGGCGACGGGGCACGGGTGGCGACCGGCGCACTTCGGCCCCGGCCGGGAGCCCCCGCCCTGGGCGGCCTACACGCTGATCGGGCGCGACCAGACCGGAGTCGTCCCCGTGATCCGGCACAGCGCCAGATAGAGGGGGATCGGCGGAGTGTACGGAAGGGTGCCCCGCGGCCGGTGGATGAGTCCGGGGGCGAGCGGCGCGTCGGGTACGAGCGCGCCCGTGACGTAACGGGCGGGCGCGGGCCAGTCCAGGGCCACGTCGGACTCGGAGGGCACGAGCCACCACCACCGCGCGCTGTCGGCGTACACACAGCCCACGCGGGGCAGCCGCGGCAGCAGCAGGGGACCGAAGGACGCCGGCACGGAGACCGCGTCGCACCCCAGCGGCTCGGCCATTCCCTCGGGTACGGGAAGCCGTCCGAGGGTTCCGGAGGCGGCCCGCGCGCGCCTCAGACGGACCAGTGTGTCCAGTCCCAGGACCTGAGCGGCGGGTCCCGCGGCTGACGTACCCCTCACAGCCATTCGGTCCCCGTGCCCCACGGCGTTTCCGTCCTGGTGCCCCACGCGGCGTCCGTGTCCGTCCCCGCGCCTCGCGCGGCTTCCGTGTCGGTGCCGGCACCGCGGCCTTCGGACGGTGGCTTCTTCGCGGTCCAGCCGAGGTCGGACCGGGCCGATTCGCCGCCCGTCGAGGGGCAGTGCGGCAGATCCGCCCAGACCAGCAGTCCGGGACCGGTGTCCTGGGCACCCCAGGCCCGGCACACGGCCGCGACGAGCGGCAGCCCCCGGCCGCGTTCCTCGTCGGGACGCTGCGGGGACGGGTGCGGCTCGCCCGGAGCGCAGCCCTCGTCCCGTACGGCTATCCGCACCAGGCCGTCGTTGTCGTGGAGTTCGCACACCACCCGGCTGCTCGCGCTGTGCAGGATGGCGTTGGTGACCAGCTCGGAGACGACGAGCACGGCTGTGTCACAGGTGTCGTCGGACACGGCCCAGCCGGCGAGCCGGGCGCGTGTCAGCTGCCGCGCCCGGGCGACGGAAGCCGGGTGTGCGGCCAGCTCGAAGCGGAACCGGCGCCCGCGAGCCGCGCGCGAGCGCAGCCCTGCGATGGCACGGAGACCGGAACGGTCTTCGGCTGTGTCTGTTCCTAAAGGCGCGGACGGAGTCACGGTTGCCACTATCGCCCTGCCGTGGACACTTGGCAAGTGTCACTCTGAAAAATGCAGAGTGCCGTGTGACGGCGAGAAGGGCCATGGCACACTGCAGGCAACAGCACGCCGAGCGGCGCCAGTTGGGATCGTCGAAACAGCGGACGGAACCCCGGAGGGCGCCGCCCGTTCTGTCAGGACTCGGTGTCCGGTCCGCGAGCCATGCCGTTCGGGGCTCAATGTCGTGCAGCGCGCACAGGACTTCAGTGGAGGTGGGACGTGAGCGAACCGCGGTCCGCGCCGACGGTCGGTCAGGTCGTCCTCGGCCGACGCCTGCTGGACCTGCGCGAGCGCGCGGGTCTCAAGCGTGAGGAGGCCGCGCGCATCCTGCGGGTCGCCCCCGCGACGGTCCGCCGGATGGAGATGGCCGAGGTCTCCCTCAAGATCCCGTACCTGCAGCTGCTGCTGAAGGCGTACGGGATCTCCGACGAGGAGGCCGAGGCCTTCGTCCAGCTGGCGGAGGAGGCCAACCGGCCCGGCTGGTGGCAGCGCTTCCACGACATCCTGCCCGGCTGGTTCTCGATGTACGTCAGCCTGGAGGGGGCGGCCACCCTCATCCGGTCGTACGAACCCCACTTCGTCCCCGGGATCCTGCAGACCGAGGCGTACGCCCGTGGTGTCCTGAAGGCGGGCGCCGTGGGTCAGACCAGACCCGAGGACATCGAGCGCCATGTGGCGCTGCGCATGCAACGCCAGGATCTGCTCACCCGTGAGGGGGCGCCCCGGATCTGGGCCGTGATGGACGAGACGGCCCTGCTCCGCCCCGTCGGCGGTCCCGAGGTGATGCGCGCACAGGTCGACAAATTGATCGAGGCCACGGAACTGCCCAACGTGACGCTCCAGGTCGTCCCGTTCTCCACCGGGCCGCACGCCGGCACGTACGGGCCCTTCGTGCTCTTTCGCTTCGCCATGCCGGAACTCCCGGACATGGTCTACAGCGAGTACCTGACCGGCGCCGTCTATCTGGACGAGCGTTCCGAGGTGGCGACCCATCTCGAGGTCATGGACCGCATGGCGGCTCAGGCCGCGACGGCACATCGCACGAAGGAGATCCTCCGGGGTCTCCGTGAGGAGTGGTGAATGGACAACATCAAGCAGCGGATGCGCAATGAGCGGATCTACAACGGAATGCCGGCCCGTGAACTCGGCAGCGAGGGCTGGCACAAGCCCTGGAGCGGAGGGAACGGGGGCAACTGCCTGGAAGCGATGAAACTCGCCGACGGGCGGATCGCGGTGCGTCAGTCGGCGGATCCGGACGGACCGGCCCTGATCTACACGCCCGGTGAGATGACCGCGTTCATCCAGGGAGCCAAGGAAGGGGTGGCGGACTTCCTTCTCTCCTGAACCTCCCTTCTCCCGGAATGCTTCTCCACCGACCCCCTTGCCCTTCTCTTGAACTTCGTTGACTGCTGTCGAACCCCCCTAAAACAGTGCTGAATTGCCCACCCTTCCCGATGCGAGAAAGAGCCGGAGACACAGGAACGCCGGAGGCGCGAAAAGAAACCGGAGAGGTGAGAAGACCGGAGAGGTAAGAAGAGCGGAGGCGTGGAAGAGGCCGATACGTAGAAGAAGAGGCCGGATACGGCACAGGCCGGAGACCAGGAAAGCCCTGGAACGAGGCCGAACCCGGAGGCACGCCGGTGCGAGGCGTGCTCGTCCCGGTGGTGCGGAAGCCGTCACCCCCGGGGCAGCGCCTCGCACAACGCCTCCAGCGCTGCCCCGTACGCGTGTTCCGAAGGTGTCGCGTACCCGACCACCAACCCGTCCGGCAGGGACGCCGCCGCCCGCGGATGCCGGAACTCGGCGAGCCCGTCCAGCGCGACACCCCGCCGTGCGGCGGCCTCGACCGTGGAACGCTCGGTCCCGGGCGGCAGTCTCAGCACCGCGTGCAGGCCGGCCGCGATCCCGGTGACCTCGATGTGCGGCGCCCGTTCCGCGAGCGCCGCGACCAGGCGGTCGCGGCGCGTCCGGTACCGCTGCCGCATACGCCGCACATGCCGGTCGTACGACCCGGAGGCGAGGAAGTCCGCCAGCGTGAGCTGGTCCAGGGCGCTCGCCCACGCCTCGCGCTCGCCCTTGGCCGAGAGGACGGCGTCGACGTACCGCTCCGGAAGGACCATCCAGCCGAGCCGCAGCGCGGGCGACAGGCTCTTGCTGACCGAACCGATGTGGACGACCCGCTCCGGGTCCATGCCCTGCAGGGCGCCGACGGGCCTGCGGTCGTAACGGAACTCCCCGTCGTAGTCGTCCTCCAGGACCAGTCCGCCGCGGGCGCGCGCCCAGTCGACCACCGCGGCCCGCCGCGCCGGATGCAGCGGTCCGCCGGTCGGGAACTGGTGTGCCGGCGTGAGCAGGACCGCCCGCTCCCGGCCCAGCCCGTCCACCTGCGCGCCGTCCTCGTCCAGAGCGAGCGGCACGGTCCGCGTGGACGAGGCCGTCAGCAGCTCGCGGTGGAAACCGAGACCGTACGCCTCGACGGCCAGCGGTCCCCGCAGGACCTGCGGGAACAACAGCCTCAGAGCGTGCGCGAATCCGGAACAGATCACGATCCGCTCCGGCTCGGCACGTACCCCGCGCGTCCGTGTCAGATATGCGGCGAGGGCCTCGCGCAGTTCGGGACGCCCCTCCGGACCACCCGGCCCGAAGGCCTCGTGGGGCGCCTGCTGGAGGGCCCGGCGGTACGAGGCGAGCCACGCGGAGCGCGGGAAGGACGACGCGTCCGGCGTACCCTGCCGCAGATCGTGCCGGGGTCCCCGGACGACAGCCGGTGTCTTCCTCGGCACGCGCGCGGCGGCGCCCGGCGGAGCGGTGTTCCCCCACCGCGTCAGGGGTGAGGCGACCTGGGTGCCCGAGCCTTGACGGGCGGTCAGCCAGCCCTCCGCGACCAGCTCGGCGTACGCGTCGGCGACGGTGTTGCGCGCCATGCCCAGGTCCGCGGCGAGCGAGCGGTACGGGGGCAGCCGCGTGCCCGGTGCCAGCCTTCCGCCGCGCACGGCCTCGCGCAGGGCCCGGATCAGGGCGGCCCGGCGTCCGCCCGGCCCCGCCAGCTCCAAGTGCAGGTCTGCGCCGATCCGTTCGGCGGAATTGACCCATGATTTCGCCATGGAAATGAACCCTACAACCGGTCGTTCCGGCCCCTAGGTTGGTGGTCATGGCGACGAACACGAGCACGACCACGAGCGTGAACACGAGGGCGGACACGAGCGAGAACACCGGCATGACGGCGGCCCCGGCGACGGGCACGGTCGCGGCCCCGGCCGCGCAGCCGGGCAGTGGCGTGGAGCGCGCGACGGAGGGTGCGACGGGACCGGCGTCCGCGCCCGCGGCCGGCGGAAGTCCGCGCCTCGACCTCGCGAAGACCGCCCCGAAGGTCTTCCGCGCCCTGATCGGCTTCGACACGGCGGCGCGGGAAGGGCTCGACCCGGCGCTCGTCGAACTGATCCAGATCCGCGCCTCCCACCTCAACCACTGCGCGTACTGCCTCCACCTGCACACCAACGACGCGCGCAGGGCCGGGGAGAGCGAGGACCGGCTGCACATGGTCCCGGTGTGGCGCGAGGCCCGCCACTTCTTCACCGACCGGGAGCGTGCCGCGCTCGCCCTCACCGAGGCGGTCACCCTTGTCGCCGACGGCGGGGTCCCGGACGACGTCTACGCGCGGGCCGCCGAGGTCTTCGACGACCCTGAACTGGCCCACGTCCTCGCTCTGATCCTCACGATCAACACCTGGAACCGGGTCGCCCTGGCGACGGCGAAGGTCGCGGGGACGGACCCCCGCTGAGGCGGGGTGCGCGGAGGCGGGGGCGGGGGCGCTGAGGCGAGCGGCGCCGGGGCGAGGGGCGGGGCACGCCGGGGCGCGAGGGGCGCCGGGGCGAGGCACGCTCAGGCGAGCTGTGCCGGGGCGAGGTGCGGGACCACGGATCGAAGGGACCCGGCTACGCCCTCATCGGACGGTCGTGGGGACCGATGGGTGCCGGCAGGCTGGAGGATCCGGTCAGCGCCCGGTCCACCGCGGCCGCCACCGCGCGGCCCTCGGCGATGGCCCACACGATGAGGGACTGGCCACGGGCCGCGTCCCCGGCGGCGAACACCCGGGGCACATTGGTTGCGAAGCCGGCGTCGCGGGTGATCGTGCCGCGCGGATCGAGGGCCAGGCCGAGCTGGTCGATCAGACCGTCGTGCCGGTCCGGGCCGGTGAAACCGAGGGCGAGCAGGACGAGGTCGGCCGGGAGGGTCCGGCCGGAGCCCGGGACGGGACGGCGGCCCGCGTCCACCTCGACGAGATGCAGCGAGCGCACCCGTCCCCTCGCGTCCCCGGTGAAATGGAGCGTGGACGCGGCGAAGAGCCGCGCGTCCGCGTGGGCCGCCGGAGCCGTCTCCAGGTCCCGGGCCTCCTCGTGCGCGGCCGAGAGCCGGTAGATCTTCGGGTACGTGGGCCACGGCTCGATGTCGTGATCGCGCTCCTCCTCCGGCTGCGGATAGATGTCGAGCTGGGTCACGGACGCCGCGCCCTCACGCACCGCCGTCCCCAGGCAGTCCGCTCCCGTGTCGCCGCCGCCGACGATGACCACGTGCTTGCCGGCCGCGGACAGTGGAGAGACCTCCAGATCGCCCTCGCACACCCGGTCGGCGAACGGCAGATACTCCATCGCCTGATGAATCCCGCTCAACTCCCGCCCGGACACGTCGAGTTCACGCCAGGCCGTGGCCCCCGTGGCCAGGACGACGGCGTCGTAGCGCATCCGCAGCTCCGACGCCGTGAGGTCCCGCCCGATCGTCGTCGAAGTCCGGAACTTCGTGCCCTCCGCCCGCATCTGCTCGAGCCGTCGGTCCAGGTGGCGCTTCTCCATCTTGAACGCGGGGATGCCGTACCGCAGCAGGCCGCCGATCCGGTCGGCCCGCTCGAAGACGGCGACGGTGTGGCCGGCCCGGGTCAACTGCTGTGCGGCGGCGAGCCCGGTGGGCCCCGATCCGACCACCGCGACCGTCCGCCCGGAGAGCCGCTCCGGTGGACTCGGCGGCGTGAAGCCGTCCGCCCAGGCACGGTCGGCGATGGCCACCTCGACGTTCTTGATGGTGACCGCGGGCTGGTTGATCGCGAGGACACAGCCCGCCTCGCACGGCGCGGGGCACAACCGCCCGGTGAACTCGGGGAAGTTGTTCGTCGCGTGCAGCCGGTCGCTCGCCGCGTGCCAGTCCTCGCGGGAGACGAGGTCGTTCCATTCGGGGATCAGGTTGCCCAGCGGACAGGCCTCGTGACAGAAGGGGACACCGCAGTCCATGCAACGGTCGGCCTGCCGGCTGATGATCGGCAGCAGCGCACCCGGGACGTACACCTCGTTCCAGTCCCGCACCCGCTCCTCGACGGGCCGGCGCGGGTACTCCTCGCGCGGAGTGGTCATGAATCCCTTGGGATCGGCCATGGCCGTCCCCCTTGCGTGCGCGGACCGTCACGGAGCCGCGCGGGGGTCCGGCACCATCGGCCACGCCCTTCGGGCGGCACTCCTCTCCCGCCACGATACGACGCCTTCCCAGGCCCTGCCGCTCAGGTGACGACGGGTGCGGGCCCCTGACGGGGGCGGTGCGCGCCAGGGGGTCGGAGCGCCCCGAGATCCCGCGTGAGAGGGCGACGAGATCTCGCGCGAGTGCGTCCCGGACGGTCCCGGGAGCGCCCCGGACCGTCCCGGGAATGCCCTGGACCGTCCCGGGAATGCCCTGGACCGTCCCGGGAATGCCCTGGACCGTCCGGAGGGTGCGCTGGTCCGTCCCGAGAATGCTGTGGAGCACTGGGCTCCGCCGGGGGCGTGCTCAGGTGAGGGCCAGCGTGTACGAGATCGCCGCGGCTGCCGACGCGACCGTGCGGACGTGGTTCCATCTCGTCCATCCCCGCACGTACGCGTGCCAGCGGGTGGTGGTCTCCGGGCTGTGCGGGTCCAGCCGCAGGAGCGCCTCGTTGCGCGGGACGTTCGCGGCGACCGTCACCCCGAACGACCCGAACAGATACAGAGCGCTGCCGAGCAGCAGCTCCACCGACCCGTCCTCGGGCAGCAGCACGAAGGTGACCACCCCGAGCACGGCGCACAGGATCGCCGTCCCGACGAACAACAGCATGAACGGCGGGCGGACCGCCGCCGCGTTGATCGAGTTCATCGCCGCCACGCCCCGGGCGGGCGGCAGCTCGGCCAGCCCCCGCATCACGAAGGCCGAGAACCCGCAGAACACCCCCGCCACCAGCCCGCAGCCGAGCACCCCCAGCACCGCCATCACCAGATACGGCCCGTCGATCATGACATCCCCCGTGTCGTCGTTCCCCGAAGCCAGAGATCCTGCACGGCGGCTCCCGTCATCACAAGTGAAATCCCGCGCCGAGACCCCGGCCATGGCCGAGGTGCCCGGCCGCATGCGCGAGCGTCCAGCCGGCCGGTCACCTCCCCCGGCCTCCGCCGCCGCGTCAGGCGGCGGAGACCGGCGTCACGCGCCCGCCGTGAGCTCGTCGCGCCATCCCTGGAGCCGTGTCTCCACGGTGGACGCGATCCGCCGCCGCGCCTCGTACCGCGGGACACCGCTCATCAGCAGCTGGTCGTAAGGCGTGTCCACGTGCCGTACGGACGCACGGACCGCCGAGGCCACCGCGACCTCGGACAGCGCGCGGCCGGCCGCGCTGCGTCCCACCCGTCCGCTGCCGCGCACCGAGGCGTGCGTGGCGATCTCCCGCGCCCGTCCGGCCGGACAGCCGGGGAACAGCCGGCGTATCTCCCGGCGGAACGCCTCCGTGAACCGCAGATCCTCCGCCTCCCGGCGCCGTGCGTCCCGCGCACGGCGCCGCCGCCGCGCCTCGGCGTCCTCCAGGCACCACTCCTCGGCCCGGACGAGCGCCGCCTCCTCCACCAGGACGCCCTGCCGCTCGTACCGGCTCTGGCGCCGGTTGAACCGCACCACCACCGCCGACAGCGCACTGCCCTCCCGGGATCTGCGGGTCAGCGCGGTGTCGCCGCGCGGCAGGAACACCAGATGACCCAGGTCCGCGCAGTCCAGGCAGCGCGGCGCTCCCTCCTCCAGCACCAGCAGCGTCAGCGGCCCGGTACGGCACTCGGCACAGTGCCGTCTCCTGAGCGGCTGGATGACGAGAGGTCCGCCGCGGGACGGGGGAGTCGCGATCGGTGCCATATGCAGTTCATTCCCCGGCCCGGGCCGGGACCCACGCCACGGCCGGTCGTCTCTCCCGCGGGCCCTCTCCCCGGCCCCGGCCCGCTCGTCTCCCGCTCCGCGCCCCGGCCGGCCCGCTCCCTCCCTCCGCCCGTTTCCGCCTCCGCGGCCCGGGCCCGGTCCGCTCCCTCCCTGCGTCCGGTCCGCTCCGGCCGTCCGGTCCGCCTCACCGGGCCGGCGAGTGCGGCGCCCGGGCGCGGCATCATGGGCCTGTGCGACTCGAAGCGATCACCTGGGAACGGCTCGGCGACCTCCTCGCCGAGCGCCTGCTCGACCTGAAGCCCGATGACGGCGGTCCCTGGCCGCGGATCGCCTTCGACGGAGCCCCGGCCGCCCGCCCCGGCGACCTGGCGCACCGCGTCTCCGAGGCGCTGCGCGTACGAGGCCGCTCCTCGCTCGTCGTCGGCACCCAGGGTTTCCTGCGGCCCGCTTCCCTCCGGTTCGAATACGGCCACGAGGACGTCGACGCGTACTACGACGGCTGGTTCGACACCGGCGCCCTGTGGCGGGAGGTCTTCGGCCCCCTCGAACCCGGCGGCGACGGCCGCGTCCTGCCCGACCTCTGGGACCCGGCCACGGACCGGGCCACCCGCAGCCCCCACGTCCAACTCCCGCCCGGCGGACTGCTCCTGCTCCACGGCCCCCTCCTGCTGCGGCACTGGTTCCCGTTCGATCTGAGCGTGCATGTCCTCCTCTCCCCGGGTGCCCTGAACCGCCGTACACCGGAGTCCGAACACTGGACCCTCCCCGCGTTCCACCGCTACGAGACGGAAGTGACCCCGGGCACCGCCGCCGATGTGCTGGTGCGCGCGGACGATCCACGCCACCCGGCCTGGAACGGCTGACCGCGCCACCCGGCGGGCGGCCCGACGACGGCCGTTCGCCTGTCCCTCCGGTTCGGGGAGCCCACCCCCGCGGAGAGGAGCTCCGGGTGCACATCCCCGGCGACGCGGCAACAATTGAGGGCGCCGGGACTAGCGGTGTGTTCCGCGCCGCGCCGGCCGTCCGGCACCGGGAGGTACTTCATGACCACCGCCGGAGACATCATGCACCGTGGTGCCCAGTGGATCCCCGCCCACGAGACCCTTGACCGCGCCGCTCAGCTGATGCGCGAACTGAACGTGGGCGCGTTGCCCATCAGTGACGAGAACGAGCGGCTCTGCGGCATTCTCACGGACCGCGACATCGTCGTCGGCTGCGTGGCCATGGGCCACGATCCGGCTCGGATCACCGCGGGTGAGATGGCCCAGGGCACCCCGCGCTGGATCGAGTCGGAGGCCGACGTGGGCGAAGTGCTCCAGGAGATGAAGGGACACCAGATCCGCCGGCTTCCCGTGATCGAGAACAAACGCCTGGTCGGCATGATCAGCGAGGCCGACCTGGCCCAGCACCTGACGGACGACCAGCTGGCGGGCTGGGTCGAGAGTGTCTACTCGTCGAGCATGGTCCGCTGACCCCAGGGAGTCTTCCCGTCACGCTTCTCGTCCGGTCGGCCGTGCCGGGCGAGAGGCACGTCAGAGCCAGCCGTTGCGCCGGAACCCCCGGTACAGGACCAGACAGCCCACGGTGATCACGCCTATGACGAGGGGATAACCGAACCGCCAGTGCAGCTCCGGCATGTTGTCGAAGTTCATGCCGTACACCCCGCAGACCATCGTCGGAACGGCGATGACCGCCGCCCACGCCGTGATCTTCCGCATGTCCTCGTTCTGCGCCACGGTGACCTGCGCCAGATGCGCCTGCAGGATCGAGTTGAGCAGCTCGTCGAACGCGGCGATCTGCTCGGTGACCCGGATCAGGTGGTCGGACACGTCCCGGAAGTACGCCTGTATCTCGGGGTCGACCACCCGGATCGGCCGGGTGGCGAGTTCCTCGACGGGACGGGCGAGCGGCACCACGGCACGCTTGAGCTCGAGGAGTTCACGCTTGAGCTGGTAGATCCGGCCCGCGTCGGCCCGCGCGCCGTTCTCGGCGAACACGTCGGCCTCGACCGCGTCTATGTCCTCCTGGACCGAGTCCGTGACGTGCACGTAGTCGTCGACCACGTGGTCCGCGATCGCGTGCAGGACCGCGGCCGGGCCCTTGGCGAGCTGACGGTGATCCGCCTCCAGTTCCTCGCGCAGCGGTCCCAGCGACCCGTGCCGTCCGTGCCGCACGGTGATCACGAAGTCGGAACCGACGAAGACCATGATCTCGCCGGTGTGCACCACCTCGCTCGTCGCCGTGAGTTCCTGGTGCTCGACGTAGCAGACGGTCTTGAACACCGCGAACAGCGTCTCCCCGTACCGCTCCAGCTTCGGGCGCTGGTGGGCCTCCACCGCGTCCTCGACGGCGAGCGGGTGGAGGTCGAAGAGGTCGGCGATGCCGGCGAACTCCAGATCGGTCGGCTCGTGCAGTCCGAGCCAGACGAAGCCCTCGTCGCTCTTGCGGATGCGCTCCACGGTGTCGACCAGATCGCGGCCGCCCGGAACCCTGACGCCGTCCCGGTAGGCCACGCAGTTCACCACGGCGGAGCCCAGTGGGGACCGGGCGGGGTGACTCAGGTCGACGCGGACGCGTCGCCTCGCCAGCCGGGCCACCGTGCGCAGCCCGCCGACCCTGCCGAGGCTCGTGACCTTCCGCAGATTCCCTGCCATGGACATCAGGACCCCCTTGCGTGGATCTTCCCGCGCCGCATTCTGCGCCTTCGCCCGCCAGTCTGCCAGGCACGTCGGATCTCCGGAAAAGCCTGTGGGAATGGAGCATTCCGTTCCGCTTTCGGGGATCGGGCTGCCCCGGCCGCCGGTGATCGGGCGATCGGGAGGCGTCGCCGATCACGGACAAGGGGGGCAACTGGGATGATCCCTGCATGACGCGAACCGACGGTTATCTCCTCGACAACCAGCAGACCGAGGCGGGGCAGCGTTTCGACGCCTTCGCCACCCTCTTCGACCCCACGACCTTCCGGCATGTCGAGCGCTTCGGCATCGGGCCCGGCTGGCGCTGCTGGGAGGTCGGTGCGGGCGGCACCTCCGTGGTGTCCTGGCTCGCCAAGAAGGTCGGCCCGACCGGGAAGATCGTCGCGACCGACATCGACACGTCCTGGGCGGCCTCGGCGGCCCGTTCACCGGTCGAGGTCCGGGTGCACGACGTGGCCGCGGAGGAACCGCCGGGGGAGGGCTTCGACCTCGTGCACGCACGACTCGTCCTGGTCCATGTGCCGGACAGGGAGCGGGCGTTGCGGTCGATGATCAAGGCGCTGCGGCCCGGTGGCCGGCTTCTGGTCGAGGACGCCGACCCGGCCCTGCAGCCCCTGCTCTGTCCCGACGAACACGGACCCGAACAACAGCTCGCGAACCGGCTGCGCCAGGGTTTCCGCGAGCTGCTCGCCGAACGCGGCGCCGACCTCTCCTACGGCCGCAAGCTCCCGCGCCTGCTGCGGGAGGCGGGACTGCGCGAGGTGGAGGCCGACGCATACTTCCCCGTCACCTCGCCCGCCTGCGCCGCCCTGGAGACCGCGACGGTCCGGCAGATCGGCGGGCAGCTCGTCGCCGCGGGCCTCGCCACTCCCGAGGACATCGAGCGACACCTGGCCAATGTGGCGGGCGGCTCGATGGATCTGGCGACGGCGCCCATGATCTCGGCGTGGGGACGCAAATAGGCGAAGCGCACGGGGACGGCTCGGACGGAGGCGCGGCTTCCGGACCACCCGGACGGAGGCGCGGCTTCCGGACCGCCCGGCCCGAGGTGCGGTTTCCGGACTATCCGACCGGAGGTGTGGCTTCCGGCCTTCCGCCGATCCGCTCCACCGCCCTCGCTCCCGCCCCGCACCCGTCCACCGCGGCCGCCTCGGGTCCGGCGCCCGCGAGCAGCGCGGCGAGGAACGCGCCGGTGAACGCGTCACCGGCGCCCGTGGTGTCCCGGGCCGCCGCGGGCGCCGCGGGAACGTGCGCCCGTACCGTGCCCGAGCGGGCCACGAGGGCTCCGTCGCCGCCGAGCTTGGTGACGACCAGCGGGATCCGGCGGCTCAACTCGGCCGCCGCGTCCGCCGGATCGGCCAGACCGGTCAGCAGGCACGCCTCGTCGCGGCTGGGCAGCAGCACGTCGACGTCCTCGGCGAGCGCGAGGAAACGATCCACGCCCAGCTCCGCGAGAAAGCCCGCCGACGCCGGGTCCAGACTGACCGGCACACCCCGCGCGCGTGCCGACGCCAGTGCCGCCGAGGCCAGCGCCCGGCTCGGTTCGGAGAAGAACAGATAGCCCGACAGATGCAGCCGTGCGACACCGTCGAGCAGCGTGGACGACCAGTCGCCGGGACCGAGCCGCAGCGAGGCCCCGCTGTCCGTGAGGAACGTCCGCTCGGCCGAGGCGCCCTGGTCCACCAGGCAGATCACGGTTCCGGTCGGCGCCTCGGGATCGACGACGAGCAGCGGACGCACCCCGCAGGCCGACAGCTCGCGTGCGTGCCAGGCGGCGGCATCCGCTCCCACCCGGCCGAGCAGCCGCACGTCGGGACAGCCCGAACGGGCGGCCCAGCAGGCGACATTGGCCCCGGCCCCGCCCGGCAGCGTGCGGACCGCGGCGGTCGTGTCGGTGCCGGTCGCGAGCGGCCCCCGGTGCCGGGCGACCACGTCCGTGATCACGTCACCGACGACGAGCAGCGCCCCGGGGGCGTCCGGACGGGGTCCCGCGTGCCGCTCCGGGGTGCCCCGTTCCGTCCCGTCGGTGCCCCGGTCCGTCCCGTTCACGGGCCGTCGCGGGACGCCGCGGTCCGTCCCGCTCACGCCCCGGCCCAGGCCGCCGCGATCCGCCCCGCGAGTCGTACGTTGCCCCGCACGGCAGCCAGGTTGGCGGCGAGCGAGGCGCCGTCGGTGTGCCGCACCAGGTGGTCGAGCAGGAACGGCGTCACCGCCTGCCCGGTCACGCCCTCGACCTCGCACGCCCGCAGCGCGTCGGTGAGCACGCGCGCGTGGAGACCCGGATCGAGCTGTTCTTCCTCGGGGACCGGGTTCGCGACGATCAGGGCGGACGCCGGGCCGTCCAGCGCGTCCTGGGCGCGCATGACGTCCGCGACCTGAGCGGGAGAATCGAGCGTCCAGTCCACGGGATGCCCCGAGTCGGACAGATAGAAGCCGGGGAAGCGGTCGGTGCCGTACCCGGCCACCGCGACGCCGAGGGTCTCCAGACGCTGCAGGGTCGCGGGTACGTCGAGGATCGACTTCACGCCCGCGCACACCACCGTGATCCGGGTCCTCGCCAGCAGCCCCAGGTCGGCCGACTCGTCCTGCGTCGCCGTCCACTCCCGGTGCACACCGCCGAGCCCGCCCGTCGCGAACACCCGTACGCCCGCGAGCGCGGCCAGCAGCGCCGTCGCGGACACCGTCGTCGCCCCGCTCGCGCCCGTCGCCACCGCGAGCGGCAGATCGCGGTGCCCGAGCTTGCGGATACCGTCCTCGTTCGCGACCCGTTCCAGCTGCTCCTTGTCGAGTCCGACCCGGGGACGGCCGTCCAGCACGGCGATCGTCGCGGGTACGGCACCCTCCCGCCGTACGACGTCCTCCAGTTCCCGCGCGACCTGCAGATTGCGCGGCCGGGGCAGCCCGTGCGCGATGATCGTCGACTCCAGGGCCACCACCGGCCGGAGCGCGTCGAGCGCCTCCCGCACCTCTTCGGACACCACGATCACGCGCCTGCCTCCTGTCTGCCGCCTTTCCTCATCTCTGGCGGGCGGCGCGCCCGGTCAAACCCTTGCGACCCGGGGCCCACCGCACCAGCCTGGGGGCATGACGGACAACTCGCCACGTCTCGACCATGTCGTTCTCTGGGTACGCGATCCGCTCGCGGCGGCCGACTTCTACGAGAGGTCGGTCGGTCTGGAGCCCCTGAGGGTCACCGAATACGCCGCGGGGAAGGAGCCGTTCCCCTCCGTACGCCTCAACGAGGAGACGGTTTTCGACCTCGCCCCGCTCCCTCTCGCGGAGTACATGAACATGGTCCCCGGGGGTGCGGACAGCGCCGGCCACCCCGTCAACCACGTGTGTCTGTCCCTGGGGGCGGACGATTTCGACGCCCTGCGGACGCGTCTGGAGGAGCGGTCCGTCCCGGTCTCGGGCTTCTCCTACGACTCGTTCGGCGCCCGGGGCATGGCCAAGCGCAGCTTCTACTTCCGTGACCCGGACGGGAACGTCTTCGAGGCACGCCACTACGACTAGCTCCGGCGACGACTACAGGTCCGGCGGCTCCGGTGGGTTCCGGGTGGCCGTGGCGGGTTCCGAGCGCTGAGCCACGGCCGCGGACGGCACACGACGGCCGAGCGGGAGGGCTTGGAGGGCCCGGGGGCCGTGCACCGGATGAGGGGTGCTCCCGGACTCGGGGAAGCACCCCTCCCGTACACGCCGGCTCAGACAGGTCGTACGCCCGCCAGCGCGCCGTGCGGATCGAGCACGTACTTGCGGCCGGCTCCCTGGTCGAACTCGGCGTAAGCGCGCGGTGCGTCCTCCAGGCCGATCACGGTCGCGTTGACCGCCTTGGCGATGTGCACCCGTTCATGCAGGATCGCCTGCATCAGCCCCCGGTGGTACCGCATCACCGGGCACTGCCCGGTGGTGAGGCGATGGCTCTTCGCCCATCCCAGACCGAGCCGGACCTTCAGCGTTCCGGTCCGCGCGTCCTGGTCGATCCCGCCGGGGTCGTCCGTGACGTACAGGCCCGGGATGCCCAGTGCCCCACCCGCGCGCGTGAGGCCCATCAGCGAGTTGAGGACCGTCGCGGGGGCCTCCCCGGCGTCCGGGCCGTGCGCGCGTGCCTCGAAACCGACCGCGTCGACGGCCGCGTCGACCTCGGGTTCGCCGAGGATCTGCGCGATCTGCTCCTCCACCGGGCCCGCCGAGACGTCCACCGTCTCGCACCCGAAACTGCGGGCCTGGGCGAGGCGTTCGGCGTTGAGGTCCCCGACGATGACGACGGCGGCGCCGAGCAGCTGCGCCGACGCGGCCGCCGCCAGGCCGACCGGGCCCGCCCCGGCGACGTACACCGTCGAACCGACCCCGGCACCCGCCGTGACCGCGCCGTGGAAGCCGGTCGGGAAGATGTCCGACAGCATGGTCAGATCGAGGAGCTTCTCGCGCGCCTGGTCGCGGTCGGGGAACCTCAGCAGGTTGAAGTCTGCGTACGGGACCATGGCGTACTGGGCCTGACCGCCGACCCAGCCGCCCATGTCGACATAGCCGTAGGCGGCGCCCGGCCGGGCCGGATTGACGTTCAGACAGATGCCGGTCTTGCGCTCCTTGCAGTTGCGGCACCGGCCGCAGGCGATGTTGAACGGTACCGAGACGATGTCCCCGACCTCGATGAACTCGACGTCCGGACCGCGTTCGAGCACCTCTCCGGTGATTTCGTGTCCGAGGACCAGCCCCTCGGGCGCGGTCGTGCGCCCGCGCACCATGTGCTGGTCACTGCCACAGATGTTGCTGGCGAGCACCTTGAGAATGACCCCGTGCCGGCACTTCCGGCCGACGTTCTCGGCGGCCACTCCCGGCCCGTCCTGCAGTTCAAGCGTCGGATGGTCGATGGTCCTGACCTCCACCGCACCCGGCTTGAGATAAGCGACTGCCCTGTTTCCGCTCTCACTCATGCGTGATCGCCGTCCCTTCGGCCCCCGTGTCTTCGGATGCCAGCGGCTGTGCGCAGGGCGGAGTCTGCTACCGGTCGCGCGTTCCGACCACCCTCCGCGCGACGCATTTCTCGAAAGCCCTTAAGGTGACCGCTCATGACCGAGAACAGCCAGGCCACCACCCCCTCCTTCGCCGTTCACATCCCCGACGCCGAGCTCGAGACGGAGCCGCTCGACCCGGGCCAGATCGTCTCCGGCACACCGGTCGTGACCGGCAAGGTGCTGTGGGAGTCGGCCGACGGCAAGCAGGTGCGGGGCATCTGGCAGATCACTCCCGGCGTGGTGACCGACACCGAGGCGAACGAGCTCTTCGTCGTCGTCAGCGGCCGCGCCACGATCGAGATCGAGGGAGGCGACGTCATCGAGGTGGGTCCGGGCGACGCGGCGGTCCTGCGCGAGGGGGACCGGACGACGTGGACGGTCCACGAGACGCTCCGCAAGGCCTACCACATCAGCCTCTAGCCTCCGGCGTCTCCAGGCTCGGGGCGTCTCCTGGCCCGGGCCCGGCCCGCCGCGGTCCGCGGCCGTCCGTGGTCCTCGGGCCGCTCCAGGTCCCGCGTTTTCGTTCAGGAGCCCGCCCCGTCTTTCTGCGGTGACCTCGCCCCGGTTCGCGCACCCGCCGTGCGCTCCGGGGCTCGCGTCACGGCGCTCTCGTCCTAGTCCAGGACCGTGGGCTTCGGGCCCGTGGTGTCCTGGAGGGCGTCCGCGGGCCGATCGGACCGGCCGCGGGTGAACAGGGCCAGCCCGCCCAACGGGAGCAGCAGGCACGCGGCGAGCAGGTTCAGCCAGCCGTAACTCGCCTCCGCGACGATGAGACCGGCGGTCGCGCCGCCCACGCCGGCCGCCGTGTTCATGGTCAGGTCGGAGACCCCCTGCGCGGCGGCCCGCGCGGCCTGCGGCACCGAGTCCGTGAGGAGCGCCGACCCCGACACCAACCCGGACGACCACCCCAGGCCCAGGAGGAAGAGCCCCGCGGCGATCCGGCCGTGGCTGCCGCCCGCCGTTCCCGCGAGCAGTGCCGCGCAGGCCAGCAGGCCCCCGGCGAGCGCGATCCCGGACAGTCGCCCGAAGTGGTCGGAGAGCCGCCCCATGAGAGGCGAGAACGCGTACATCCCCGCGATGTGGACGCTGATCACCAGCCCGATCAGATCGATGCTCGCGCCGTGGTGTCCGAGGTCGACAGGGGTCATCGACATGATCGAGACCATCGCGGTGTGGGACACGGCCACGGTCACGAGTGCCAGCCGGGCCCGCGGCGAGGCGGCGACGACGGCGAAACCCGCGCGGATCGACCGCGCGTCGGCCGACCGTTCCCCGGCCGGCGCGAGCGCCCGCGCGGTCAGCAGCGGATCGGGGCGCAGCAGGACGGCCATCAGCAGCGCCGACAGCAGGAAGACCCCGGCCGCACAGAGGAACGGACCGGCCGCCTCCGGTATCCCGAGACCCGACACGCTGCGACCGGCGGGCGCGGCGATGTTGGGCCCGAGTACCGCTCCGATCGTGGTGGCCCACACCACGTTCGAGATGGCGCGGGCCCGCCGCCGGGGCTCGGCCAGGTCCGCGGCGGCGAACCGCGACTGGAGGTTCGCCGAGGAGGCCGCGCCGAAAGCCGCCATGCCGAGCAACAGCAGGGGAAAGCTGCCGACGCGTGCGGCGACCACGACCAGGCCGGCCCCCGCCGCACCGATGAGATACGCCAGGACGAGCCCGGGCCGACGCCCCCGCCTGGTCATCAACGCGGCCAGCGGTACGGAGAGCACCGCCGTGCCGGTCACCGTCGCGGTGGGCGCGAGACCGGACAGGGACTCGGTCCCGCTGACCTGTTTGGCCAGTACGGTGGCGAGCGCGATGCCGGTGGCGACACCGAGCCCGCCGAGGATCTGGCCCGCGATCAGCACGGCGGTGACCCTGCGGCGCAGCGCCGGTATCTCCTCGATGTCGACGGACACGGCGGCCCGCCGTCCGACGGCGGTCACCGCGAACAGCCGGACAGGCCGGAAGCGGAACGAGCGGCGCCGGCGGCAGCGGGGCGGCCGGAAGCCGCGCGGGCGACCGGGGGAGACGGGGCCGAGGGGCGCACGTCGTCGGGAAATGCGGTCACGGGGCACACGGATGCGGTGGAACGGGCTCGGGTCACCGGCGCAGTCTCCAGTCCGGGCCGCGGGCGGACAAGAGGGGCACTTCAGAACAGCGGTTCCGGCAGGACGCCCTCCAGCGCCAGCAGCTTCCGCTTCGTCTCCAGTCCGCCGCCGAACCCCCCGATACCGCCGTCGCTCTCCACGACCCGGTGGCAGGGCACGACGACCGGCAGCGGATTCGAACCCATCGCCACGCCGACCGCCTGGGCCGCGCCCGGCTGTCCCACCCGCCGGGCGAGGTCGCCGTAGCCCACGACCGCGCCGTACGCGACGCCGGACTCCAGCTCGCGCAGCACCTGGCGGTTGAACCCGGAGATGAGCGACCAGTCCAACGGCAGTGCGAAGTCGCGTCGCTCACCCGCGAAATACGCCCGGACCTGACGTATCGCCTCGGCCAGGAGCGGCGACGCGGGCGCTTCGACCGGCTCGGTGCCCAGGCGCGCGGCGAGCCGCTCGAGCGCCCGGTCGCGGACCGCGTCCGTGGCGTGGAACACCACGTTCACCAGGCCGTCGTCCGTCGCCGCCAGCAGCAGCGGACCGATGTCCGTGCCGACGACGCTCCACACGACGCGATGCTCGTCCTGCCCATGGCTGTTCATGCGACCCACCGTACGACCCGCCACTGACAACGCCCCTGCCGCGCCCGTTCCCCGCCCGCGTCCCGCCTGCTCGTCGCCCGCGTCCCGCCCGGCGATCCGGTGTGACACGGACGGGGTACGGACGCGACAGGGCACGGCACGGCACCGCCCGGTGTCCGTGCCGCGTCCGGCGCGGCCCGCGGCAGGCCGGTCAGCTCTCCTGCAGCGCGCTGCGGACCACGTCGGGCTTGTTCGTGATGACGCCGTCCACGCCGTAGCCCGTCAGACGCCGGGCCGAGTCCGCGTCGTCCACGGTCCAGACGAAGACGCCCACGGGTCTTCCGTGCGGTCCCTTGAAGGCGTGGACCGCGGCGACGTAGCCGGGGGTGAGGGAGGCGCTGTCCGGGTTGATCAGGTCGGTGAACCGCGCGTACTCGCGCACCTGTGTGTACGTCGGCGTGCCCAGGAACGCCGTCGTGATCCCGGGACGCAGATCGTGGACCGTGCGCACGCTCCGCGCGCTGAAGCTCTGGACGACCAGCCGGTTGCGGAGATGGTCCGCGTCGAGCCAGCCCTCGTTGCTCAGCAGATCGAGCGTCTCCCGCTCGATGCCCGGATAGAGTTCCGGGTTCTTGATCTCCAGGACGAGCTTCTGGTGGTTGTGCGAGACCCGCTCCATGTACTGCCGCAGCGTCGGCACGCGCGTACCGGCGTACCGGCGGCCGAGCCAACTGCCCGCGTCGAGGCGCGCGATCTCCGCGGCGGTGAAGTCCTTGACCTTCCAGGGAGCCCGGCGCGGGTAGAGCTTCTCGACATCGGTCGTGCGGGCCAGCGTGGCGTCGTGGAGGACGACGAGTTTGCCGTCCTTGGTCCGCTGGACGTCGTTCTCGACCCAGTCGAAGCCCATCGCGGCGGCCTTGTCGATGGAGGCCAGGGTGTTCTCGGGCGCGTAGGCGGAGGCGCCACGGTGCGCGACGATCACGACACCGCCGTCCGGGGCGCCGGCCCGCGCGCGGGGAGCGGGCAGTATCGAGGTCGTGCCCCCCAGGAGCATGGTCCCCCCGATGAGCGCGGCGGTCGTGGCGGCGGCAACGCGCGCGTGCATGCGTACTCCTCGCGTCGGTCGATCACTTACAGCCCAAGAGTGACAGCAAGGAGTGACGCATGAGGGAGGTGCGGCGGGTGTGGGGCGAATGGAGTTGGCCAAGTCCGCTCACCGGCAACGCACAAGTGCGGTGACATCGTGATTCTTTGCCGGAAAATCGTTCGACCATTCCGGTGGGGGTCATACTCTCTGCCTCACCTCCGGCCGCCGACACGGCCCGGAGAGCGGGGGCGTTCCTGGGAATTCTGGTGCAAAAGGGCGGGAAGGACAGCCGTACATGCAGGGCACGATCGACGGCTTCAGTTACGGACTCGTCACACCGGTGGTGGCGTTCCTCATGGCCTGCCTGGGTGGCGCGCTCGGCCTGCGGTGCACCACCAGATCGATGCTCGCCACCCGTTCCTGGCGGGCCGGCTGGCTCGCGCTCGGCTCGGCCGCCATCGCCTCCGGCATCTGGACCATGCACTTCGTCGCCATGATGGGGTTCTCCGTCGAGGAGACCCCGATCCACTACGACAGACCCACCACGTTCGCGAGCCTGGGCGTGGCCATCGTCATGGTCGGCATCGGCATCTTCATCGTGGGCCACCGCGGCGCCACCGGAACGGCACTGTTCACCGGGGGCACCATCACCGGTCTGGGAATCGCCTCGATGCACTACCTGGGCATGGCCGGGATGCGCCTGAACGGGAAACTGGAGTACAACACGCTCACCGTCTCCGCCTCGGTCGTCATCGCCGTCGTCGCCGCCATCACCGCGCTGTGGGCGGCGGGGCAGGTCCGGGGGTTCCTCTGGAGCGTGGGCGCCAGCCTCGTCATGGGGCTGGCGGTCAGCGGCATGCACTACACGGGCATGGCCGCCCTCAGCGTCCACCTCCACCACACCGCCGGCACCCCCGAGGGCGACTCGGCCACCTCCCTGCTGGCGCCCATGATGATCGGCCCGCTGGTCTTCCTCTGCCTGGCCGCCGTCGTCGTGATGTTCGACCCCAGGATGGTGTCGGGCAAGCCCGACCGGCCCGCCGTCGAGCGCATCCCCGGCATTCCGGCCCACCCCGTCGGCCGACACCCCGGCCACCGGCCCCAGCGGCGACCCGGCCACGACCGCGCCCACCGGAGCGTGCGCACCCCGCAGAGCCGCTGACCGGACCCCGTTGTCAGTGCGGGGTCGTACGGTGGAACCCATGCGGCCCGTATCAAAGATCGAACGTTCGGTGGCGCCCTTCGAGGTCGTCAGCCCCTACCAGCCGAGCGGTGACCAGCCGGCGGCCATCGCCGAGCTGGAAAAGCGCGTCCGCGCAGGTGAGAAGGATGTCGTCCTGCTGGGCGCGACCGGCACCGGCAAGTCCGCCACCACCGCGTGGATGATCGAGAAACTCCAGCGCCCCACGCTCGTCATGGCACCGAACAAGACGCTGGCCGCCCAGCTGGCCAACGAGTTCCGCGAGCTGCTCCCGAACAACGCGGTCGAGTACTTCGTCTCTTACTACGACTACTACCAGCCCGAGGCCTACGTCCCCCAGTCGGACACCTACATCGAGAAGGACTCCTCGATCAACGAGGAGGTCGAACGGCTGCGCCACTCCGCGACCAACTCGCTGCTCACCCGGCGTGACGTCGTGGTCGTCGCCTCGGTCTCCTGCATCTACGGCCTCGGCACGCCGCAGGAGTACGTCGACCGGATGGTCAGCCTCAAGGTCGGCGACGAGATCGACCGCGACGACCTGCTGCGCCGCTTCGTCGACATCCAGTACACCCGTAACGACGTGGCGTTCGCCCGCGGCACCTTCCGGGTCCGCGGCGACACCATCGAGATCTTCCCGGTCTACGAGGAGCTCGCCGTCCGCATCGAGATGTTCGGCGACGAGATCGAGGCGCTCTCCACGCTGCACCCGCTCACCGGCGAGGTCATCAGCGACGACGAACAGGTCTACGTGTTCCCGGCGACCCACTACGTGGCGGGTCCCGAGCGCATGGAGCGCGCCGTCAACGACATCGAGAAGGAGCTCGGCGAGCGCCTCGCCGAACTGGAGAAGCAGGGCAAGCTCCTGGAGGCCCAGCGGCTGCGGATGCGCACCACGTACGACCTCGAGATGCTGCGCCAGATCGGTTCGTGCTCGGGTGTGGAGAACTACTCGATGCACTTCGACGGCCGTGAGCCGGGCTCCCCGCCGAACACGCTCATCGACTACTTCCCGGACGACTTCCTGCTCGTCATCGACGAGTCGCACAACACCGTGCCGCAGATCGGCGCCATGTACGAGGGTGACGCCTCCCGCAAGCGCACGCTCGTCGACCACGGCTTCCGGCTGCCCTCGGCCCTGGACAACCGCCCCCTAAAATGGGAGGAGTTCCAGGAGCGGATCGGGCAGACCGTCTACCTGTCGGCGACCCCGGGCAAGTACGAGCTGTCCCGCGCCGACGGCTACGTCGAGCAGATCATCCGGCCCACCGGCCTGATCGACCCCGAGGTCGTCGTCAAACCCACCGAGGGCCAGATCGACGACCTGGTGCACGAGATCCGCGAGCGCACCGCGAAGGACGAACGCGTCCTGGTCACCACACTCACCAAGAAGATGGCCGAGGACCTGACCGACTACTTCCTGGAACTCGGCATCCAGGTGCGCTATCTGCACAGCGACGTCGACACCCTGCGCCGGGTCGAGTTGCTGCGCGAGCTGCGCGCGGGTGAGTTCGACGTCCTCGTCGGCATCAACCTGCTGCGGGAGGGCCTCGACCTGCCCGAGGTGTCCCTGGTCGCGATCCTCGACGCCGACAAGGAGGGCTTCCTGCGCTCCGGCACCTCCCTGATCCAGACCATCGGCCGCGCGGCGCGCAACGTCTCCGGCCAGGTCCACATGTACGCGGACCGGATCACCCCGGCGATGGAGAAGGCCATCGACGAGACCAACCGACGGCGCGAGAAGCAGGTCGCGTACAACGAGGAGCGGGGCATCGACCCCCAGCCCCTCCGCAAGAAGATCAACGACATCGTGGCGCAGATCGCCCGCGAGGACGTCGACACGGAGCAGCTGCTCGGCTCGGGCTACCGCAAGGGGAAGGACGGCAAGGGCGCCAAGGCCCCGGTGCCCTCGCTCGGCGGCAAGGCGGCCAAGTCCGCCAAGTCCGCCAAGAACGCCGCGAAGGTCCCGACCGACCGCCCCGCTGCCGAGCTCACCGAACAGATCGAGGAGCTGACGGAGCGCATGCGGGCCGCCGCGGCCGACCTCCAGTTCGAGATCGCGGCCCGGCTGCGCGACGAGGTGTCGGAGATGAAGAAGGAACTGCGTCAGATGAAGGAAGCGGGCCTGGCCTGACGCCCCCTCGACCGCACCGGACCCCGGCGGACACGCGCTGTGTTGCAAGACCGACACAAAGCGCGCCACGGGGTTCGGCACGGTCGGTGGCGCTGCGTAGGGTTCTGGTCATCCGTGGACTCCACGGCAACAGGGGACAGTTCGAGAGGGGATCAGCGCGTGACGGTCAACATGACCAAGGGTCAGGCCATCAGTCTGCAGAAGAACGACGGGGGCACCCTCAGCGCGGTGCGCATGGGGCTCGGCTGGCAGGCGGCCCCCCGGCGCGGCCTGTTCGGCTCGCGCACCCGGGAGATCGACCTCGACGCCTCCGCCGTGCTGTTCGCGGACAAGCAGCCCGTCGACGTGGTGTTCTTCCGTCACCTCGTCAGCGACGACGGCTCCGTGCGGCACACCGGTGACAACCTGGTCGGCGGCGCGGGCCAGGGCGGTGACGACGAGTCGATCCTCGTCGACCTGCAGCGCATCCCGGTCCACATCGACCAGATCGTCTTCACCGTGAACTCCTTCACGGGACAGACGTTCCAGGAGGTGCAGAACGCGTTCTGCCGGCTGGTCGACGAGACCAACGGCCAGGAGCTCGCCCGCTACACCCTCGCGGGCGGCGGCCAGTACACCGCCCAGATCATGGCGAAGGTGCACCGCTCCGGCTCGGGCTGGCAGATGACGGCCATCGGCACACCCGCCAACGGCCGCACCTTCCAGGACCTGATGCCCACGATCCAGCCGCACCTGTAGACGGCCCGGCAGCAGGCACGAACGACACGGGGGGACAAGGCGATGACGGCCGAGCTGGTCCGGGGGCAGAACCACCCGCTCTCCCAGGTCCGACTTGAGGTCCGGGTCTCGGCGGGCCGGCCGGTCGTGGCCGGGGCCACGCTCAGTGACGAGCAGGGCAGGGTCCGGGGCGTCGAGTGGGTGGCGCACCCGGGCGCGCCCACTCTTCCCGGACTTGAGGTCTCCAAGCAGGCGGCGGCGGACCACCGCCTCGCCTTCGATCTCGACGCCCTGCCGGGGACCGTGCACCGGGTCAGCGTCCTGCTCGCGCTCCCGACCGGCGCCGGTCCGGCCCGGTTCGGCGCCGTGGCCGCCCCCTTCGTCGCCGTGACCGGCCTCGACGGTTCCGAGGTCGCCAGCTACACCCTCACCGGTCTGGACAGCGAGTCGGCCGTCGTCGCCCTGGAGCTCTACCGCAGACAGGGCGCCTGGAAGGTGCGGGCCGTGGGCCAGGGGTACGCGGGCGGCCTCGCCGATCTCCTCGCCGACCAGGGACTGCCCGAGGCCCGCCGGCTCGCTGACAGCATCAACGAGGCGGTGGCACAGGGGCTCGCCCGCTCGGTGTCGGCGCCTCCGCCCCGTACGCCGGAGGGGGACCGCTCACGGCAGGCGGCCGCCTCGGCACCGGGACCCGACCAGCCCCACCCCGGACCACAGGGCGCCCCCGGGACCGTGCCCCCGCCCTCGTCCCCGTACGACACGCCCGGCGGTCAGGGGGACACCGTGCCCCGGCAGGCGTATCAGGGCGGCGGTGCGCAGACCGACCCCTCAGGCGTCGCCCAGCCGGCCCCGCCCGCCGGCGGCCCCATCGACTACAGCCACCCCGGCCGGCAGACCTCGGCGCCTCCGCCACCCCCGCCGACCGCGCCCCCGACCCCGCCGGGACAGCCCGCGCGGCCCGTCGCGGGCGACGCGACCGGCTGGTCCATGGAGGAGCGGCTCTACAACCAGGTGTGGGGGATGTTCGAGGACCTGGCCCGCGCCACGGCCGCCTATCGCAGTGCCGTCGACTTCGCCGACTCCCGCATGGAGCAGGAGCTCGACAGGGCGCTGTCCGACCCGCGCAGCCGCATCGGCGGACACGGCGACGCCGCCCGCGAGGTCGCGCAGGCCAAGCACGCCGACCTGGTCGACCAGGCCCGCGCCGCGCTCGACCGCGACCTCGCCCAGCTCACCGCCGAGTCCGAGGTGGTCGAGCCCGCGCTGCCGGCGGCGTACGCACGCTGGGACAACCCGGTGTGGCACGCCTACCGGGTGCCCATGGAGATCCCCATGGCCGTGCGCCTCGGTGACCTCCGGCTGCCCGAGAGCGGAGAGCTGAGCATTCCGCTGCTGGTCCGGCTGCCGCTGGAGCGCGGTCTGTGGATCGACAGCGGACGAACCACGCGCGAGGACTCGCTCGCCGACCCCGACGAGCTGCGCCGGCTCGCGATGGACACGGCGGTGGCGAACGCCGCGCGGCTCCTCGCCGTCTATCCCGTGGGCGAGTTCACGGTGCACGTCATCGATCCGGCCGGTTCCGCGGCCTCGTCCCTCGCGCCGCTGGTGCGCTCAGGGGTGCTCGCCGGCCCGCCGGCCGCGGGCGCCACGGGTGTGGCCGACGTCCTGACCCGGCTCACCCAGCGTGTCGACCTGGTGCAGATGGCGGTGCGCGGCAGAGCCGCCGACGCGTTGCCGCCCGGTCTCGACACCGCGGAGCAGCTGCTGATCGTCAACGACTTCCCGCACGGTTTCGACGACCGTGCCGTGACCCAGCTGCGGTATCTCGCGGACGAGGGACCGGCCGTCGGCGTCCATCTGATGGTGGTGGCCGACCGGGAGGACGCAGCGGGCTTCGGGCCCCTGCTGGATCCCATGTGGCGTGCGCTGCTGCGGCTCTCACCGGTCCCCGACGATCACCTCGCCGACCCCTGGGTCGGCCACGCCTGGACGTACGAGCCCGCGCTCGTCCCGCGGGGCAGCGAGGTGCTCCAGCAGGTGCTCTCCCGGGTCGCCGCAGCTCGCCGTCCTTGGGATCGTTGAACCTTCGAAGCGCTTCACCAAGCATCGGTAAAGCGCTCTGACCAGCGAATTTGGTACTTCTTTTACTAATCCCTTTACCTTCACTTGGTAATTCGGGTACTCTCGTTCTCACGGAGGGGAGTACTCCCTACCTGCTGCGGCGAGCCCGTCAATACGGATCAGGCCAGATCCCGGGGCGTCGGCCCGTGACCGGAAGGCGCATCACGCGCCCCACCGGACACGGGTGGAAGAGACCTCCGGTAGCGACGACGCTGAAATCTGCCGTTACGTACTGCCGGAGGCGCAGTGGATGTTTCCTTGACCCTTTGGGTCCTCACGATCCTGGGCCTTGCCGCCCTCATCACGGTCGACTTCTTCATCGGCCGCAAACCGCACGACGTCTCGATCAAGGAAGCCGGAATCTGGACACTCGTCTGGATCGCCCTGGCCGGCCTGTTCGGGCTGGGGCTGCTTCTCTTCTCCGGCGGCCAGCCGGCCGGAGAGTTCTTCGCGGGCTTCATCACCGAGAAGTCGCTGAGCGTGGACAACCTCTTCGTCTTCGTCCTGATCATGGCGAAGTTCGCGGTGCCCTCGCAGTACCAGCAGCGTGTACTCCTCATCGGTGTGCTCATCGCGCTCGTCCTGCGCGCGGTCTTCATCGCCGCCGGCGCCGCGATCATCGCGAACTTCGCGTGGGTCTTCTACATCTTCGGCGCCTTCCTCATCTACACGGCCTGGAAGCTGATCCAGGAGGCCCGGGCCGACGAGGACGAGGAGGAGTTCGAGGAGAACCGCCTGCTCAAGGCGGCGGAGCGGCGCTTCGGCGTGGCCGACCGCTACCACGGCACCAAGCTGTGGATCCAGCAGAACGGCAAGCGCGTCATGACCCCGATGCTGGTCGTGATGCTCGCGATCGGCACCACCGACGTGCTCTTCGCCCTGGACTCCATCCCCGCGATCTTCGGCCTGACCCAGGACCCGTACATCGTGTTCACGGCCAACGCGTTCGCGCTGATGGGTCTGCGTCAGCTGTACTTCCTGATCGGCGGCCTGCTGAGGAAGCTGGTCCACCTCTCCTACGGCCTGTCCGTCATCCTCGGCTTCATCGGCGTCAAACTCGTCCTGCACGCGCTCCACGAGTCCGGCGTCCACGTCCCCGAGATATCCATCCCCGTCTCGCTCGGCGTGATCTGCGCGGTCCTGGTCGTCACGACCATCACCAGCCTGGTCGCGAGCAGGAAGCAGGCGGCCCGGGAGAACGCGGAAGATGCCCGGAAGGACAGCATCGACGTCTGACCCCGCCGGACGCGAGGACGGGCGTCCAAGGAGGGGCGCGCACAGAACCGACGCGCGCCCCTCCTGCCCCTCCCGCCGCTCCTGGTCACAGGGTGCGGCGGGTCACCGGGTCATCGGAATGCGGAGGCCGCCCGCGACTGCGACGATCGCTGCATGATCGCTCCGCTCCGGTCACTGCTCACACGGTGGACGGCCGTCGTGCCCGTGGTCGCGGTGGTCCTGCTCGTCCTCACCTGGGGGCGTCATCTGCCCGGCGCGATGGTCGGGCTGGTGACCCTGGTGCTCGCGGGAGCGGTGCTGTCGGCCGTCCACCACGCGGAGGTGGTGGCGCACCGGGTCGGCGAGCCCTTCGGCTCCCTCGTCCTCGCCGTCGCCGTCACGATCATCGAGGTCGCCCTGATCGTCACCCTGATGGCGGACGGCGGAGCCAAGACCTCGACGCTCGCCCGCGACACGGTGTTCGCGGCGGTGATGATCACCTGCAACGGCATCGTCGGGGTGTGTCTGCTCGTCGCGTCCCTGCGTCACGGACTCGCCGTCTTCAATGCCGAGGGCACCGGCGCGGCCCTCGCGACCGTCGCCACGCTCGCCACCCTCAGCCTGGTCTTCCCGACCTTCACCACCAGCAAGCCGGGACCCGAGTTCTCCACGACCCAGCTCACCTTCGCCGCCCTCGCCTCACTCGTCCTGTACGGCCTGTTCGTGACGACCCAGACCGTGCGGCACCGCGACTACTTTCTCCCGATCACCCGCCAGGGCCAGGTGATCGACGTGGACGACCACGCCGACGCCCCGACCTCCCGCGCCGCCGGGGTCAGCCTGGGACTGCTCGCCCTCGCGCTCGTGGGCGTGGTCGGCCTCGCCAAGGGCGTCTCGCCCACCATCGAGTCCGGTGTGGAGGCGGCCGGGATGCCTCAGTCCGTGGTCGGCGTGATCATCGCCCTGCTCGTGCTCCTGCCCGAGACCATCGCCGCGCTGCGGTCGGCCCGTCGCGACCGTGTGCAGACCAGCCTCAACCTGGCTCTCGGCTCCGCGATGGCCAGCATCGGCCTGACGATCCCCGCGGTCGCGCTGGCGTCCGTCTGGCTCTCCGGGCCGCTCGTGCTCGGCCTCGGTCCCACCCATATGGTCCTGCTCGTGCTGACCGTGGTCGTGAGCTCCCTGACCGTCGTCCCGGGACGCGCCACGCCGCTCCAGGGAGGCGTCCATCTGGTGCTGTTCGCCGCCTACCTGGAACTGGCGGTCACCCCCTAGACGGCCCCGCTCGGCCTCCGGGCCCGGACACGCCACCCCTGCCGGGCGCTTCGCCGCCTCCGGACCCGGACATGCCACCCTTGCCCGGCGTTCCGCCGCCCCCGTAGCCGACCGCCGTCCCTCGGCCCCCGGTGTTCATTCGGTGACGGCCGAGGCGGCCAGGCGGGGTACCGGGCGGGTCTCCGGCAGGAGCACGAAGCACCCAAGGCTGAGCAGCGCGACCCCCGTCAGATAGGCGGCCACACCCCAGGGGACCCGCTCTCCGTCGGCCACCGCAGTCGCCACGATCGGGGTGAGGGCTCCCCCGAGGACCCCTCCCAGGTTGTAGCCCACCGCCGCGCCCGTGCAGCGCACCCGGGGCTCGAACAGTTCCGGAAGATACGCGGCGATCACCGCGAACATCGTGATGAAGGCGAGCAGTGCGACCAGGAATCCGAGGAACATCAGGAGCGGTTCCCCGGTCGACAGCAGCCCGATCATCGGGAACATCCACAGGGCGGCGGCCGTGCACCCCGCCAGGCACAGCGGACGCCGTCCGTAACGGTCGCCGAGCAGTGCGAAGACGGGCGTCAGCGAGCCCTTGACCACCACGGCCGCCATGATGCAGGCCAGCATGACCGTGCGGCTCACGCCGAGCCGCTCGACTCCGTAGGCCAGCGCCCAGGTCGTCACGGCGTAGAAGAGCGCGTAGCCGACCGCGAGCCCGCCGGCCGTCAGCAGCACCAGCCGCCAGTGGTGGCGCGCCACCTCGAGGATCGGCGCCCGCGAGTGGTCCCGCACCTCCAGGAACCGCGGACTCTCGGGGAGCGAGCCGCGCAGCCACAGTCCCGCCACCACGAGCACGCCCGAGGCCCAGAACGGCACGCGCCATCCCCACGAGGCGAACTGCGCGTCGGACAGTGTCGCCGACAGCACCAGCATCACGCCGTTGGCCAGCACGAATCCCAGTGAGGGGCCCATCTGCGGGAAGCTCGACCACAGTCCACGGCGTTCGGCGGGGGCGTGCTCGGCGGTCAGCAGGACCGCCCCGCCCCACTCCCCACCCAGCCCGAGCCCCTGCAGGAACCGCAGCACGAGCAGGAGCGCGGGTGCGGCCACGCCGAGGGTGCCGTAGGTCGGGACGCAGCCGACCGCGACCGTCGCGGCGCCGGTCAGCAGCAGTGAGGCGACGAGCACCGGGCGACGCCCGTGCCGGTCCCCGATGTGCCCGAAGAGCACCGAGCCGAGAGGGCGGGCGACGAAGCCGACGCCGAACGTCGCGAAGGCCGCGAGCGTCCCCGCCAGCGGCGAGAAGGTGGGGAAGAACAGGGGACCGAGGACGAGCGCGGCGGCGGTGCCGTAGACGAAGAAGTCGTAGAACTCGATGGCCGTCCCGACGAGCGAGGCGGCCGCGAGCCGGAGCATGGAGGGCGCCCTCACGGAGCGTACGTCGTGCATACCGGGTCAACTACCCACAGTCACCAACGGTTACGGGGGGTGTGAGGGAGTGAAAGGCGTGTCCGCAGGTGGCGGTGTTGCGCCGGGGTGTCCGCCCGGTCCGGGTCACTCCCCGTAGCGGGCGGTCTGTCCGGGGGCGCGGGTGGGACGGCCGTGCTCCGGGTCCACGGGAGCGGTCGTGCTCCGAGGCGCGGGAGCCGGCCGCGCTCCCCGTCCGAGGCGGTCATGAGGGCCGGAGGCCGGGCCGCGAGGGAAGCGAACGGACGGTCACGGACACGGCGCACCGTGATAGACCGGGGTCCGAGCAGCGGTCCTCGAAGGGCCGGCAGACCTGGAAGGACCGGAGGAACCGTGCCCCGCACCCTCGCCACCGCCCCGATCATGATCCTGAACGGGCCCAATCTGAACCTCCTCGGGCAGCGGCAGCCGGAGATCTACGGTTCCGCCACGCTCGCCGACGTCGAGGCCCTGTGCGTCGGTGCGGCGGCCGCGCACGGTGGCACGGTGGACTTCCGCCAGTCCAACCACGAGGGCGAACTGGTCGACTGGATCCACGAGGCGCGCGGGAACCACGCGGGGATCGTGATCAACCCGGCCGCCTACTCGCACACCTCGGTCGCGATCCTGGATGCGCTCAACACCTGTGACGGTCTGCCGGTGGTGGAGGTCCACATCTCCAACATCCACCAGCGCGAGGCGTTCCGGCACCACTCCTACGTCTCGCTGCGGGCCGACGGGGTCATCGCCGGATGCGGTGTCCAGGGCTATGTCTTCGCGGTGGAGCGGGTCGCGGCGCTGGCCGGAACGGGGAAGACGGAAGCCTGACCGGCAGGGGCACGGGGTTCAGAGCCGTCCCGCCTCCACGATCCGGCTCAGGAACCGGCGGGTGCGCTCCTCGCGGGGGTCCCCGAAGACCTGCTCCGCCGTGCCGCGTTCGAGGACCACACCGCCGTCCAGGAAGCACACCTGGTCGGCCACCTCGCGGGCGAAGCCCATCTCGTGGGTGGCCAGCACCATGGTCATGCCCTCGCCCTTCAGGTCCCGGACGACGGCCAGGACCTCGCCGACGAGTTCCGGGTCGAGGGCGGCGGTGATCTCGTCGAGGAGGAGCAGCCGGGGACGTAGGGCCAACGCGCGGACGATCGCGGCCCGTTGCTGCTGGCCGCCACTGAGCCGGTCGGGATACTCGCCGGCCTTGGCGCCGAGACCGAGCCGGTCGAGCAGTTCCCGGGCGCGCGCCTCCGCCTCGGCGCGGCTCGCGCCGTGCACCCGGCGCGGGGCGAGCGTGACGTTCTCCAGGACCGTCATGTGCGGAAAGAGGTTGTACGCCTGGAAGACCACGCCGATGCGGCGGCGGACGGCGTCCTGGTCGGCCCGGGGATCGGTGATCTCCTCGTCGTCGAGCCAGATCGCTCCGTCGTCGATCTCCTCCAGGAGGTTGGCGCAGCGCAGCAGGGTCGACTTGCCCGAGCCGGAGGTGCCGATCAGCGCGGTCACCGTGTGCTGCGGGACGTCCAGGTCGACGTCCCGCAGGACCACCGTCTCGCCGAAGGTCTTGCGGACGGACTCCATCCGCAGCACCGGGGTGTCGGTCATAGGGTCCCTCCTTGTGCCCGCCGACGGTCCATCCGGGCCGTGACCCAGTCCGTGAAGCGGGTCATCGGGATGGTCAGGGCGACGAAGACCAGTCCCGCGACGATGTACGGCGTGTAGTTGAGGCTGCGGCCCACGATGATGTCCGCGGCGCGCACCGCGTCGACCGCGCCCCCGATCGACACGAGCCCGGTGTCCTTCTGCAGGGAGACCAGGTCGTTGAGGAGCGGCGGCACCTGGCGGCGGACGGCCTGGGGGAGGACCACGTACCGCAGGGCCTGCCGGTTGGTGAGACCGAGCGCGCGGGCCGCCGCGCGCTGCGAGGGGTGGACCGACTCGATGCCGGCCCGGAACACCTCGGCGACGTAGGCGGAGTACGTCAGGGTGAGCGCCGTGCCGCCGAGCAGCACCGGGTCCACGGTGACGCCCTGCAGCCGCAGGGCGGGGACACCGAGGACCACGATCATCAGGTTGATGATCAGCGGGAGGCCGCGGAAAAAGTCCGTGTACGCGGCGGCGAGCGCGCGCACCGGGAAGAACACCGGGCCGCGCAGGGTGCGGGCGACGGCGATCAGCATGCCCAGGACGAGGACGGCGACACCGCAGACCATGAGCAGCCGGACGTTGAGCCAGAGCCCCTCCAGGACCTTGGGGAACGCCTCGCGCGCGTACCGGCCGTCGAAGAACGTCTCCTTGGTGCGCTGCCAGCCGGGCGCGCTGACGACGACGAGGTACAGGACGGCGCCGGTCACCAGGGTGGAGAGCGCCGCGATCGCGGTCGCGCGGCGGGCGCGGGCACGCCGGTAGCGCTCCCGTTCGATACGGCGCGGCGACGGGACGTACGCCCCGGGCGGCTCACCGCCGGGGGAGTCCTCGCCCGCGCCCTCTCCCGACTCCTCCTTCGTGACGGTCACTTGAGCACCGGGGCGTCGACGGCCTCGGACAGCCACTGCTTCTCGATCGCGGCGAGCGTGCCGTCCGCGCGCAGGGCGTCCACGGCCTTCGTCACGCACGGGGTGAGCGCGCTGCCCTTGTCGAGCACGAGTCCGAACTGCTCGGGCGTGCCGGTGGTGTTCTCGAACTGTCCGACGATCTTCGCGTCCGTCACCTCGGCCGCCGTGATGTAGAAGGCGGTCGGCAGGTCGACCACGATGGCGTCGACCTGGCCGTTCTTGAGCGCGGACTTGGCCTGGTCGTTCTTGGCGTACGCGGCGGGCTGCCGGTCCGGCTTCACCACGTCGTCGATGTAGTCGAGGCTGGTGGTGCCGACCTGGGCGCCGAGCTTCACCTCCTTGAGGTCGGCGAGGCTCTTCGCGCGGGCCGCCTGGGAGCCCTTGAGCGCGATGACGGCCTGGCGGACGTCGTAGTAGCCGGAGGAGAAGTCCACGGCCTTCTTGCGCTCGGCACTGATGGACACCTGGTTGATGTCGAAGTCGAAGGTCTTCTCGCCGGGCGCGAAGGCCTTGTTGAAGGGGACGGTCTGCCAGACGACCCGGGAGCTGTCGTAGCCGAGCTGTTTCGCCACGGCGTAGGCGACCGCCGATTCGAAGCCCTTGCCGTTGCCGGGCTTGTCGTCCTTGAACCAGGGTTCGTACGCGGGTTCGTCGGTCGCGATCGTCAGCCGCTCCGACGTCCGGGTGCCCAACGCGCCCTTCGCACAGGTCTCCCCGGTCTCCCGGCCCTTCCCGGAAGCACTGTCGGAGGCCTTGTCCTCGGGCTGCGGGGCGCAGCCCACGGCGATGGCGAGCAGGGCGACGAGAGCGGTGGACGCGGCGCGGCGCAGGGCGCGTTGGGCGAGAGGCATGGCGGGAGAGTGACAGTGCACCCTGCCGTCTGTCGAGGTCACGGCGGTAATTGTCCGCATGGTGGGAACGGGTGTTGCAGCCTTGTGAACGCGCGGTGGGACGTCCCGCCGACCGGTCCGGCGAGGGCGTGGCCGGGGCCGCCGGCCGAGGGCGGGGAAAGGAGGCCGGCGGCCCGCTCCGCAACGGGAGCCGTCATCCCGTACGGGGCTGCTTCCAGTGGACTGCACCACCGCGCGCGCCGGGAGCGCGCGCGGGGCACCGGCGCGTGCGTCCGATTCACACGGGGCGCGCACTCCACGTCTCACGCCCCGGCGTTCACGCCACAGGCCGGCGTGTGATCACCAGCCGCGCGCGTGCCACTCCGGCAGGTGGGGCCGCTCGGCGCCCAGGGTCGTGTCGTTGCCGTGCCCGGGGTAGACCCAGGTCTCGTCCGGCAGCGGCTCGAAGATCTTCGTCTCCACGTCGTGGATCAGGCTGGCGAACGCCTCCGGGTCCTTGCGGGTGTTGCCCACACCGCCCGGGAACAGGCAGTCCCCCGTGAAGACATGAGGGTGTCCGTGCGGGTCGTCGTAGACGAGGGCGATGGAGCCGGGCGTGTGTCCCACGAGGTGGCGCGCGGTGAGCTCCACCCGTCCCACCCGGATCGTGTCGCCGTCGCCCACCAGGACGTCGGTGGGCACCGGGATGCCCTCCGCGTCTTCCCGGCCCGCGTACGTGCGGGCGCCGGTCGCGGCCACGATCTCGTCGAGCGCCTGCCAGTGGTCGCCGTGCCGGTGGGTGGTGACGACGGACGCGATGCCGTCGTCACCGATCAGCGTCAGCAGCGCCGAGGCGTCGTTGGCGGCATCGATCAGCAGCTGTTCGTCGGTGGCCCGGCAGCGCAGCAGATAGGCGTTGTTGTCCATCGGGCCGACCGCGACCTTGGAGATCATCAGGTCCTGCAGTTCGTGCACTTCGGCGGGTCCGCCGACCTTCACCGCTCCGCTGTACGTCATGGCGGCCAGCCTATAGCCGGGGGACCGGGCCGGGGGCCCGTGCCGGCCTACAGCGGCGGGAGCGTCGGCAGCGGTCCGCCCTCGACCCGCAGCGCCGCTCCGTCGCGCCGGCCGCAGAGCCAGCCGAGCAGGTCGGCGGCCGGACCGCGCACGGCGACCGGTCCGCCCCCGGCACCACCGCCGGTCGTCCAGACCTGTCCGTCGTCGGTGGCCAGGCCCGTGGACGGCACGTCCTCGTGGCCGCCGAACCGCTCGGCGAGGAAGCCGATCTCCCGCGTCACGAACTCCGCCGGGAGATCCTCCAGCTCGTAGCCGATGCCGAGGTCGACGTGGTGCAGCGCGACCTCCACCCACCGCCGGAACGGCACCCGGGCCGCGGTGTCGGTGACCCCGTTGCGCAGCTCCACCGTCCGTGACCAGTCCGCGGGCACGTCCCCGGTCTTCTGGAAGCGGGCCGCGCTCTCGCGGACGTCGGCGAGCTGGACGTCCAGGGGGCGCGGGGCGTCCCGCTCGATGTCGGCGTCCCGGGCGTCCCCGGAGACGTACATGGGGCGCCCGTCGAGGACGTTCACCAGAGCGTCCGCGTTGCGGGCGAGGTGGGCCAGCACATGGCCGCGGTTCCAGCCGGGCAGCCGTGACGGCTCGGACGCGGACGCGTTGTCCAGTGCGGCGGCTGCGTTGAGCAGTCGTTCGGTCGCGTCACGTACAGACGCCAGGTCGCGCACATGATCCATCATGGGGCCGACCCTAGCCCCGCCACACGTTCGGGTGAAGGTGGTCGACCACCCCCGCTAATCGAATGCGCGTGCTATAAGCTCGGGCGCGGCGTCGGGCATGCTGGAGAGTCCGGGATTGTTCTGAACCAGAGAAAGCATCCGGCGCTGTCAGTGGCTCCCCCTAGTCTGAAAACGACGGGGGCCCCGCCCCTGTCACTTCTCTCAAGAAAGGTGCGGACCGGCGTGGCCGACCGTCTCATCGTCCGTGGAGCGCGCGAGCACAATCTCAAGAATGTCTCGCTCGACCTCCCGCGCGACTCGCTCATCGTCTTCACGGGCCTGTCGGGGTCGGGCAAGTCCTCGCTGGCCTTCGACACGATCTTCGCCGAGGGCCAGCGGCGCTACGTGGAGTCGCTCTCGTCGTACGCCCGGCAGTTCCTCGGTCAGATGGACAAGCCGGACGTCGACTTCATCGAGGGCCTCTCCCCGGCGGTCTCCATCGACCAGAAGTCGACCTCGCGCAACCCGCGCTCGACGGTCGGCACCATCACCGAGGTCTACGACTACCTGCGTCTGCTCTTCGCGCGCATCGGCAAGCCGCACTGCCCCGAGTGCGGCCGCCCCATCACCCGGCAGTCGCCACAGGCCATCGTCGACAAGGTCCTGGAGCTGCCCGAGGGGAGCCGCTTCCAGGTGCTCTCGCCGCTCGTGCGCGAGCGCAAGGGCGAGTTCGTCGACCTCTTCGCCGATCTCCAGACCAAGGGGTACAGCAGGGCGAGGGTCGACGGCGAGACGATCCAGCTCACCGAGCCGCCCACGCTCAAGAAGCAGGAGAAGCACACCATCGAGGTGGTCATCGACCGCCTCACGGTCAAGGACACCGCCAAGCGCCGTCTCACCGACTCCGTGGAGACCGCCCTCGGCCTCTCCGGCGGCATGGTCGTGCTCGACTTCGTCGACCTCCCGCAGGACGACCCCGAGCGCGAGCGCATGTACTCGGAGCACCTGTACTGCCCGTACGACGACCTCTCCTTCGAGGAGCTGGAGCCCCGCTCCTTCTCCTTCAACTCGCCCTTCGGTGCCTGCCCCGAGTGCACCGGCATCGGCACGCGCATGGAGGTCGACGCCGAGCTGATCGTCCCCGACGAGGACAAGTCGCTCGACGAGGGAGCCATCCACCCCTGGTCGCACGGACACACCAAGGACTACTTCGGGCGGCTCGTCGGAGCCCTCGCGGACGCGTTGGGATTCCGGACCGACATCCCCTTCGCGGGTCTTCCGCAGCGCGCCAAGAAGGCCCTGCTGTACGGCCACAAGACGCAGATCGAGGTGCGGTACCGCAACCGGTACGGGCGCGAACGCGTCTACACCACGCCCTTCGAAGGGGCTGTCCCCTTCGTCAAGCGGCGCCACAGCGAGGCCGAGAGCGACGCCAGCCGTGAGCGCTTCGAGGGCTACATGCGCGAGGTGCCCTGCCCCACGTGTGAGGGCACGCGCCTCAAGCCCCTCATCCTCGCGGTCACCGTCATGGAGAAGTCGATCGCCGAGGTCTCCGCGATGTCGATCAGCGACTGCGCGGACTTCCTGGGCGAGCTGAAGCTCGACGCCCGCGACAAGAAGATCGCCGAACGCGTCCTGAAGGAGGTCAACGAACGGCTGCGCTTCCTGGTCGACGTGGGCCTCGACTACCTCTCGCTCAACCGCGCGGCCGGCACCCTGTCCGGCGGAGAGGCCCAGCGCATCCGCCTGGCCACCCAGATCGGTTCCGGACTCGTCGGCGTCCTGTACGTCCTCGACGAGCCCTCCATCGGTCTGCACCAGCGCGACAACCACCGGCTGATCGAGACCCTGGTCCGGCTGCGCGACATGGGCAACACGCTCATCGTCGTCGAGCACGACGAGGACACCATCAAGGTCGCGGACTGGGTGGTCGACATCGGCCCCGGCGCGGGCGAGCACGGCGGCAAGGTCGTGCACAGCGGCCCCTTGAAGGAGCTGCTCGCCAACGCCGAGTCGATGACCGGGCAGTACCTGTCGGGCAAGCGGCAGATCCCGCTCCCCGACATCCGCCGTCCCGTGGACCCCGGCCGCAGTCTCACGGTGCACGGCGCCCGCGAGAACAACCTGCAGGACATCGACGTGTCGTTCCCGCTGGGCGTCCTCACGGCCGTCACGGGCGTCTCGGGTTCCGGCAAGTCCACGCTGGTCAACGACATCCTGTACACGCACCTGGCGCGCGAGCTCAACGGCGCCCGGAGCGTCCCCGGACGGCACACCCGTGTCGACGGCGACGACCTCGTCGACAAGGTCGTGCACGTCGACCAGTCGCCGATCGGCCGCACCCCCCGCTCCAACCCGGCGACCTACACCGGGGTCTTCGACCACGTCCGCAGGCTGTTCGCCGAGACGACCGAGGCGAAGGTACGCGGTTATCTGCCCGGCCGCTTCTCCTTCAACGTCAAGGGCGGCCGCTGCGAGAACTGCTCGGGCGACGGCACGATCAAGATCGAGATGAACTTCCTGCCGGACGTCTACGTCCCCTGCGAGGTCTGCCACGGGGCGCGGTACAACCGGGAGACACTGGAGGTCCACTACAAGGGCAAGTCCATCTCCGAGGTCCTGGACATGCCGATCGAGGAGGCCCTCGGCTTCTTCGAGGCGGTGCCCGCCATCGCCCGCCACCTCAGGACGCTCAACGACGTCGGTCTCGGCTACGTCCGGCTCGGTCAGTCCGCGCCGACGCTCTCCGGCGGCGAGGCCCAGCGCGTCAAGCTGGCGAGCGAGCTGCAGAAGCGCTCGACGGGACGCACGGTGTACGTCCTGGACGAGCCGACCACCGGTCTGCACTTCGAGGACATCAGCAAGCTCATCACGGTGCTGTCCGGCCTGGTCGACAAGGGCAACACGGTCATCGTGATCGAGCACAACCTCGATGTCATCAAGACCGCCGACTGGGTCGTCGACATGGGCCCCGAGGGCGGCAACGGCGGCGGTCTCGTCGTCGCCGAGGGCACGCCCGAGGAGGTCGCCGGGGTACCGGCCAGCCACACGGGCAAGTTCCTGCGCGAGATCCTCGGCGCCGACCGGATCAGTGACGGCGCCGCCGTGAAGGCTCCCCGGGGGAAGGCCGCCAAGAAGGCGGTGGCGGCCAGGACGACGGCCGGGAGGACGGCCACCAAGGCCGTCGACGGCACCGCCACGAAGAAGGCCGCCGCGGCCACCAGGAAGACGGCGGCCAAGAAGGCGACTCCCGCGAAGAAGACCACGCGGGCACGCAAGGCCTGACACGACGGCGAACGAGATCGAAGGGGACGGGCCCCGCGGGAACTCCGCGGGGCCCGTCCCCCTCGATCCGCGGGGCCCGGGGACCCGGCCCCTCAGCGGGCGTCGAGCTCGGCGGCGTACGGCGGCTGCGCGCCCGCGCGTGAGCAGGTGACCGCCGCCGCGCGGGCCGCGAACCCCAGCAGTTCGGTCCACTCCCCGGCGTCCAGATCCGCCACGGCGGCGGGGGAGAGCGCGTCCCGCGCGGCCAGACCGTGCAGCAGGGCCGCGTTCACGGTGTCACCGGCGCCGATGGTGTCCACGACCTCGACCGGCTCGCCGGGCACGGAGTGGACGCCGCCCTCCCGGGTGAACACCGTCAGACCGTCGCCGCCCCGGGTGATCACGACGGCCGCGGGACCGCACGCCAGCCACTCGCGCGGGGTGCCGCCGAGCCACCGGGCGTCCTCCTCGGAGAGCTTGAGGAGCGACACCGAAGGCAGCCAGCTCCTGAAACGGGCGCGGTAGGCGTCCGCGTCGGGGATCAGCCCGGCCCGGACGTTCGGGTCGAGCGCGGTGAACACGCCCCGCGCGGCAGCGCTCCGCAGCAACGCCTCGTAGGCGCTCGCACCGGGTTCCAGGACCAGGGAGACCGTGCCGAAGGACACCGCCCGCACCGCCTCGGGAAGCCGGTCGGGCGCGGTGAACAGACGGTCGGCCGTGCCCTCGACGTAGAAGGAGTACGCGGCCGAGCCGTCCGGGGCGACGGTGGCGACCGCCAGCGTCGTCGGTTCCGCGCCGCGCTGCACGGAGGACACGTCGACGCCCGCCTCGCGCAGTCCGGACAGCAGCGCCTCGCCGAACGCGTCGTGCGAGATCCGGGAGCAGAAGACGGTGGGGGAGCCGAGGCGGCCGAGGGCCACCGCGGTGTTGTAGGGGCCGCCGCCTCGCGCGGGGCGCAGGGGCACGAGCGCGCCTGTTCCCTGCGGCACCAGGTCGATCAGGGCTTCACCGGCGACGACGATCAAGACAGGGGTCCTTTCGTGGAGCTCTCGGGAATCTCGGGGCGGAGGGTCTCGGCGCAGCCGCACGAGCCGCGGTGGACGAAGGCGCACGGGAGCCGGACCGTCCGTCCGGGCAGCCCCGGCTCGGCCAGCCGCTCCAGGAGCAGCCGGACGGCCTGTTCGCCGATCTCCCTGCTGGGCTGCGAGATCACGGTCAGCCGGGGCGCGAACAGGTCCGCCCAGGCGAAGTCGTCGAAGCAGCACAGCGCCAGGTCGTCCGGTACGGACAGGCCGCGTTCGCGCAGGGTGCGCAGCGCGCCGATGGTCATCGCGTTGTTCGCGGTGACCAGAGCGGTGGGCGGCGCGGCGAGGGAGAGCAGGGCGGTGGTGGCGCGCCCGGCCGCGTCCGTCACCGAGTCGCCGTGCGCCACGAGCCGTTCGTCGTACGGGAGTCCGGCCCCCGCGAGTCCGTGGCGGTAGCCGGCGATCCGCTCGGTGGTGGTGCTCAGGCCCGGCAGTCCGGCGACGAGCCCGATGCGCCGGTGGCCGCGCTCGGCGAGATGGGCGACCAGTCGCGCCATGGGGGCGGCGTTCTCGGTGCAGACCTGGTCGAAGGCGAAGGAGAGACCTGCCGGGGCCTCCACCAGGCGGTCCAGGAAGACGGTCGGAACCTCGTGCCGGCCGAGGTAGCGCAGCAGCGCGTCGGGGGCCGCCGAGGGGGCGACGATCAGTCCGTCGACGCGCCGCTCGTGCAGCAGCTGGACGGCCTTCCGCTCATGCCGGGGGTCGTCGTGCGGGTCGGCGAGCAGCAGGCCGTACCCCTGTTCCAGGGCACCTGCCTCGACGCCCTGGAGGATGTCGGTGAAGTACGGGTTGGTGATCGCCGACACCGCGAGGCCGATGGACCGGGTGCGCGAGGTGACCAGGGAACGCGCCAGGGCGTTGGGGGTGTAGCCGAGCGCGTCGACGGCGTCGAGGACGGCCTGGCGCGTGTGGGGCAGCACCGGACGCGTGTCGTTGAGGACATGGGAGACCGTCGCCACGGACACTCCCGCGCGCGCCGCCACGTCCACCATCGTCGCCATCGCCCAGCCCCTCCCCGCCATGGACCTCGCCCGCCGCGGACCTCGCCCGCCGTGGCCCGGTCCCGCAGCGGCCCGCTCCCGCGTCGCCGGGTCTCGTGGTGCCGGACGTCCGCGGTGGCCGGGTCTCGTGGTGCCGGACTCCCTCGGTGGCCCGTTCCGGGCGGGAACCTATCGCACACGGCGGCCGACGTAAACGGTTGCGCAAACGTTTACGTCCCTGGAGGCGGCCCTCTCCGGCCCGGCTCGGGAGCCGCCGGAGAGGGCCGGTATCGTCGAGGCGCACCGAGCCCCGACCAGTGGAGACGCCATGCCCGGCCGCCGTACCGTCCTGCGAGGAGCGGCTCTCGCCCCCGTCGCCGGGATCGCCCTCACCGCGTGCTCCGGCGGCGGAGGAGGCGGGGCTCCGTCGACCCCGACCGCGCCCGTCGAGCTGGGCGCCGAGAGCGAGATCGCCGAGGGCGGCACCAAGCTGTACCGGGACGGCAACGTCGTGGTCAGCCGCGGTGGCGACGGCACCCTGAAGGCCTTCAGCACGATCTGCACGCACGCGGGATGCGCCATCGACAAACTGCGGGGGACGACGCTCGTCTGCCCGTGCCACGGCAGCGAATTCGACGCGGCCACGGGCAAGGTGCTGCGCGCACCGGCCACGGAGCCGCTGAAGGAACTGCCCGTGAAGGCGAAGGACGGGAAGATCGTCGCGGGGCCCGGCGCCTGACCGTCACCTGATCGGCGCGGGCGCGAGGCCGGGTCCGCGGGGACGCGGGGACCGGATCGGTTCCGCTGCGGGACCGGATCGGGGGCGCGGAGGAACGGTTCAGCGCGGACGCGGGGGCGGGTTCACTCCCAGTCCCAGCCGATCCCCACGATGCCCGACCGCACCCGCGGTTCGACGAGGTGCACCGAGCGGTGCCGTCCGCTCAGCGGCAGCTCCTGGCGGCCGCTGCGCGGTGCCGCGGCCGAGTGCTGGGTGAAGCGGTGGCAGCGCACCGGGAGCGCCTCCGCGGCGAACCCCACCTGGAGGGCGTACTGCCCGCCCGCGAAGCTGAACCCGCGCACGTACTCGCTGGAGGCGCCCGCCGTGCCGTCCTCGAAGGCGTAGCGGAAGAGGAACGTGTCGCCGGCGCGCAGCCGGGTGTCGAAGAGCAGCTCCGCCACCAGCACGCCGGTGTCACCGTGCCATCGCACCCGGCCCGTACGGCAGTTCTCCAGAGCGCGCACCCGGGTACGGTCGGGAGCGCAACCCGGATCGCCATGGTGGATGGCCACATAGCGGTCCACCCCGTCCCTATGGGCGCGGACTATGTGCTGCGACTCGCGTGCCAGGAGCTCGCGGTGCGCGCCGATCCGTACCCGCTCGTGGTGCCCGATCGTGTGGAGTCCGCCGTCGAGCGTCGACTCCAGTTCGGTCAGCAGCTCCTCCAGGACGCCCGAGGCCTCCACGAGGGAGCGGTACGAGCGGCCCCCGGGGCGCTGCGCCTCGGAGCGTTCGTCGGCCCTGGTGAGAAGCCGGATCAGGGATTCGTCGGGGAGCTGGAGGATCTCCTCGAGGGCGCGTACGGCCCGCAGCGACTCGGGACGCTGGGGACGCCGCGCGCCCTGCTGCCAGTAGCTCAGGCTGGTCACCCCGACCTTCACCCCGTAGCGCGACAGATGGTGCTGGACGCGCTGCAGGGGCAGGCCGCGTGCGGTGATCGCGGCCCGCAGCGCGATGTGGAAGGGGCCGCCCGCGAGGGCCGTCTCCAGTTCCGCCGTGGCGACGTCCGCGTGCTGTGTGCCGTGCCGCATGCAGGGGCCTTTCTGTGGAGTTCGCGACGGCTGGTCAGACCGTCGCGCGGGTGCTCCCGGGGGCGTCCGGCCGGCACATGGGCCCGGTTCACCCGCGCCCGTCACCGCCCGCGCCCCCCGAGTTCCCCCGCATTGAAGCGTGTTGACCAAGTCCCGACAACACCTGATGGCCAACGGAGTCGGCCCCGTGGCGCGGATGTGCGCGTCCCCCCGCCCCGTCCCGTCCCGCCGACAGGGCCGGGAGACCGGGACGCCCTCCGGCGCGCGTCCGGGCGGAGCCGACTTCGGCGGGAACACGCGGGCCGGGATGGTCACGTTCGGCTGCCGGTCGGGCACCTGTTGTCACGGAGCGCGGCGGACGGGCGGCCGGGCGTCCCGCGCACCGCGGGTCCGGGCGCGGCCGGGACGCGGTCCCGGCACGGCGTCCGGCTCGTCCACGGGCGGGCCGGGAGGCCGTCACGGTGTCAGCCCGCGCCAGTAGGGTGTGTGGCATGGCCGACCCCTCCAGCTACCGCCCCAAGCCGGGACAGATCCCGGACTCTCCAGGGGTGTACAAGTTCCGCGACGAGCACCGCCGGGTGATCTACGTCGGGAAGGCGAAGAGCCTGCGCCAGCGCCTGGCCAGTTACTTCCAGGACCTGACGAACCTCCACCCGCGCACCCGGACCATGGTCACCACTGCGGCCTCCGTGGAGTGGACGGTGGTGTCCACGGAGGTCGAGGCGCTGCAGCTGGAGTACTCCTGGATCAAGGAGTTCGACCCCCGGTTCAACGTCAAGTACCGCGACGACAAGAGCTACCCGTACCTCGCGGTGACCATGAACGAGGAGTTCCCGCGCGTCCAGGTGATGCGCGGCCACAAGCGCAAGGGTGTGCGCTATTTCGGGCCGTACGGGCACGCTTGGGCGATCCGCGACACCGTGGACCTGCTGCTGCGCGTCTTCCCCGTCCGCACCTGCTCGGCCGGTGTGTTCAAGAACGCGGCCCGCACCGGACGGCCCTGCCTCCTCGGGTACATCGGCAAGTGCTCGGCCCCCTGCGTCGGGCGCGTCACCCCCGAGGAGCACCGCGAACTGGCCGAGGAGTTCAGCGACTTCATGGCCGGCCGCACGGGCACGTACATCCGCCGCCTTGAGCAGCGGATGACGGACGCGGCCGAGGAGATGGAGTACGAGCGGGCGGCCCGTCTGCGCGACGACATCGAGGCCCTGAAGAAGGCCATGGAGAAGAACGCGGTCGTCCTAGCCGACGCGACCGACGCCGATCTGATGGCCGTGGCCGAGGACGAGCTGGAAGCCGCCGTGCAGATCTTCCACGTACGCGGCGGCCGGGTGCGCGGACAGCGCGGCTGGGTCACCGACAAGGTGGAGGCCGTCACCACCGGTGACCTGGTCGAGCATGCGCTCCAGCAGCTCTACGGGGAGGAGACGGGCGACACCGTCCCCAAGGAGGTGCTCGTCCCGGCGCTGCCCGACCCCGTGGAGCCCGTCCAGGAGTGGCTCACCGAGCGCCGTGGGTCGAACGTGTCCCTGCGCATCCCCCAGCGCGGCGACAAGAAGGCGCTGATGGAGACCGTGCAGCGCAACGCGCTCCAGGCGCTCGCCCTGCACAAGACCAAGCGCGCCTCCGACCTCACCACCCGCTCCCGGGCGCTGGAGGAGATCGCCGAGGCCCTCGGCCTGGACAGCGCGCCGCTGCGGATCGAGTGCTACGACATCTCGCACCTCCAGGGCGACGACGTGGTGGCGTCGATGGTGGTCTTCGAGGACGGACTGCAGCGCAAGGGCGAGTACCGCCGCTTCCAGATCAAGGGCTTCGCCGGCCAGGACGACGTCCGGTCCATGCACGAGGTGATCACCCGCCGCTTCCGGCGCTACCTGGCCGAGAAGGAGCGGACCGGCGAGTGGACGGACGGCGAGGCCGAGGGCGCGGGCGACGGGGAGCACTCCTTCACCGAGGAGGACGGCCGCCCCAAGCGCTTCGCCTACCCCCCGCAGCTGGTCGTCGTCGACGGCGGCCGGCCGCAGGTCGCGGCCGCCCGGAAGGCCCTCGACGAGCTGGGCATCGACGACATCGCCGTCTGCGGCCTGGCCAAGCGGCTGGAGGAGGTCTGGCTGCCGGACGACGACGACCCGGTGGTCCTGCCGCGCTCCAGCGAGGGCCTGTACCTGCTCCAGCGCGTCCGTGACGAGGCCCACCGCTTCGCCATCACCTATCAGCGCGCCAAACGGGCCAAGCGCTTCAGGGCGAGCCCGCTGGACGACGTGCCGGGCCTCGGAGAGACACGCAAACAGGCGTTGATCAAGCACTTCGGTTCGGTGAAAAAGCTGCGATCCGCGACAATCGACCAGATCTGCGAGATTCCCGGCATAGGCCGCAAGACGGCCGAGGCGATCGCCGTGGCCCTCGCCCAGGCGGCACCGGCCGCACCCGCCGTGAACACGGCGACTGGAGAGATCATGGAAGACGAGGAGCCCGGGACGGCGCCGGACTCCCCGGAGGAGCCCGTGACCGCGGGCACCTCGTACGAGCGACGGGGGCAGGAGACATGAGCGACAACGGACGACAGGACCGACAAGAGGACGCCCCGCAGGGCACCGACGAGACACAGGGAACGCAGGACGACACGACGATGGACACGGCCGTGACACCCGAAGCCGCCATCCCCGAACTGGTGATCATCTCCGGCATGTCCGGGGCGGGCCGCTCGACGGCCGCCAAGTGCCTGGAGGACCTCGGCTGGTTCGTCGTGGACAACCTGCCGCCCGCGCTGATCCCCACCATGGTGGAGCTCGGCGCCCGCTCCCAGGGCAACGTGGCCCGGATCGCGGTCGTCGTCGACGTACGCGGCCGGCGCTTCTTCGACAATCTTCGTGAGTCCCTCGCCGACCTGGAGTCGAAGCACGTCACCCGGCGCATCGTCTTCCTGGAGTCCTCCGACGAGGCCCTGGTGCGCCGCTTCGAGTCGGTGCGCCGCCCGCACCCCCTCCAGGGCGACGGCCGCATCGTCGACGGCATCGACGCCGAACGCGAACTGCTGCGCGAGCTGCGCGGCGACGCCGACCTGGTCATCGACACCTCCAGCCTCAACGTGCACGAGCTGCGCGCCAAGATGGACGCCCAGTTCGCGGGCGAGGAGGAGCCCGAGCTGCGGGCCACCGTCATGTCCTTCGGCTTCAAGTACGGCCTCCCCGTGGACGCCGACCTGGTCGTGGACATGCGCTTCCTGCCGAACCCCCACTGGGTCCCCGAGCTGCGCCCCTACACCGGCCTCAACGAGGAGGTCGCCGCCTACGTCTTCAACCAGCCCGGCGCCAAGGAGTTCCTCGACCGGTACGCCGAACTGCTCCAGCTGATCGCCGCCGGCTACCGCCGCGAGGGCAAGCGGTACGTGACGATCGCGGTCGGCTGCACCGGCGGCAAGCACCGCTCCGTCGCCACCTCCGAGAAGCTCGCCGCCCGCCTCGTCTCGCAGGGCGTGGAGACCGTGGTCGTCCACCGGGACATGGGCCGCGAATGACAGGACGTGCCGCGCTGCGGCTGAGCAGGCTGCGGAGGATCACCGCGGAGGAACAGGGCGGCAGGGCCGCCGAGACACGTGGCGCCCGGCCGCGCCGTCGCGGTGCCCAGCCCAAGGTCGTCGCCCTCGGCGGCGGCATGGGCCTGTCCGCCTCGCTCGCCGCGCTGCGCCGGATCACCGGCGATCTCACCGCCGTCGTCACCGTGGCCGACGACGGCGGCTCCAGCGGCCGCCTCCGTGACGAGCTGGGCGTGCTGCCCCCCGGCGATCTGCGCAAGGCCCTGGCCGCGCTGTGCGGCGACGACGACTGGGGCCAGACCTGGGCCCGGGTCATCCAGCACCGTTTCCAGTCCAGGGGAGACCTGCACGAACACGCGGTCGGCAATCTGCTGATCGTCGCCCTGTGGGAGCAGCTCGGCGACCACGTCCAGGCCCTGGACCTGGTCGGCAGGCTGCTGGGCGCGCACGGCCGGGTGCTGCCCATGTCCGCCGTACCCCTGGAGCTGCAGGCCCTGGTCAAGGGCCACCGGCCGGAGCGGCCCGACGAGGTGGAGACGGTCCGGGGGCAGGCCACCGTGGCCCTCACCCCCGGTGAGGTGCAGTCCGTGCACGTCGTACCGCACGACCCGCCGGCCGTCCCCGAGGCCGTGGCTGCCGTCCTCGACGCGGACTGGGTGGTGCTGGGGCCGGGCTCCTGGTTCTCCTCGGTGATTCCGCACCTTCTCGTTCCCGAGCTGCTGGATGCCCTCACGCAGACCAAGGCCCGCCGGGTACTCTCCCTGAACCTCGCCCCGCAGCCCGGAGAAACCGAGGGCTTCTCTCCGCAGCGTCATTTGGAGGTTTTGGGACGACACGCCCCTAAACTCGCCCTGGACGTGGTGCTGGCCGACGAGGCCGCCGTGCCCGACCGCGACTCACTGACCGACGCCGCCAAGCGGCTCGGCGCCGCGGTCGAGCTGGCGCCGGTGGCCCGGACCGACGGATCTCCGCGGCACGACCCGGAGCTGTTGGCCGCCGCGTACGACCGTATTTTTCGGATGCATGGAAGGATCGGCCCATGGCGATGACGGCAGCGGTGAAGGATGAGATCTCCCGGCTACCCGTCACCCGGACCTGCTGCAGAAAGGCGGAGGTCTCCGCCATTCTGCGGTTCGCGGGCGGCCTTCACCTGGTGAGCGGCCGGATCGTGATCGAGGCGGAGCTCGACACCGCGATGGCGGCACGCCGGCTGAAGCGGGACATCCTGGAGATCTTCGGCCACAGTTCCGAACTGATCGTGATGGCGCCCGGCGGCCTGCGCCGCGGTTCCCGCTATGTCGTGCGCGTGGTGGCGGGCGGTGACCAGCTGGCCCGCCAGACGGGGCTCGTGGACGGCCGTGGACGCCCGATCAGGGGCCTTCCGCCGCAGGTGGTCTCGGGGGCCACCTGCGACGCCGAGGCGGCCTGGCGGGGTGCCTTCCTGGCACACGGCTCGCTGACCGAGCCGGGCCGCTCCTCCTCGCTGGAGGTGACCTGCCCCGGCCCGGAGGCCGCGCTCGCGCTGGTCGGCGCCGCCCGCAGGCTGTCCATCGCGGCGAAGGCCCGCGAGGTGCGCGGCGTGGACCGGGTGGTCGTACGGGACGGGGACGCGATCGGCGCGCTGCTGACCCGCCTCGGCGCCCACGAGTCCGTGCTGGCCTGGGAGGAGCGGCGGATGCGCCGCGAGGTCCGGGCCACGGCCAACCGGCTCGCCAACTTCGACGACGCCAACCTGCGCCGCTCCGCCCGCGCGGCCGTCGCCGCCGGTGCGCGGGTGCAGCGCGCCCTGGAGATCCTCGCCGACGAGGTGCCGGAACACCTCGCCGCAGCCGGGCGCCTGCGCATGGAGCACAAGCAGGCATCCCTGGAGGAGCTCGGCGCGCTCGCCGACCCGCCGCTGACCAAGGACGCCGTCGCCGGCCGTATCCGGCGGCTGCTGGCCATGGCCGACAAGCGGGCCCAGGACCTGGGGATCCCGGGTACGGAGTCCAACCTCACCGAGGAGATGGCGGACAACCTCGCGGTCTGACCGGCCCGATCGGTCCCTCGAAGTCCAACACGCCGGTGCCGATGCCCACTTGGGACATCGGCACCGGCGTTTGCCTGTCTGTGAGGCGCCCTTGACTTGACCATGAAGTGTCATGAGCCTGGCATCTGTTCGCCACTGTGGCGGACATTTGCAAGGGGGGCTCATGAGACGAAGAGCGAGAGCGATCCTCGCTGCGGGCGCACTCCTGCTGGGCGGCGCGGGCATGGCGCCCATCGCCCAGGCGCAGAGCGGGAGTTCGCCGAAACCCGACGCGAACGCCGTGAAGGTGTTCCACGCGGAGGTCACGAAGCAGCAGATACCCCTGCTGCTCGCGGCCGGGCAGGACGGCCACGAACTCGGCGACCGGACCGAGAAGAACGGCAAGAGCGCGGTCGAGGTCTATCTGACCGACCGGCAGGCCCGGAAGCTGGAGAAGCAGGGCGTCGACCTCACCGAGCACACGCTTTCGGCCAGGACCGAGGCGCGTGTCGAGGACGCGGCCCAGGGCGTGTTCCGGCCGTACAGCGGAAAGGGCAATCTCCAGGAGGAGATCGTCAGGACCGGCGCGGCCCACCCCGACCTCACCAAGGTCGTCTCCATCGGCAAGACCCTCAAGGGCCAGGACATCCTCGCGCTGAAGCTCACCAAGGGCGCGAAGAAGACGAAGGACGGCTCCAAGCCGTCCGTCCTGTACGTGTCCAACCAGCACGCGCGCGAGTGGATCACGCCCGAGATGACCCGGCGCCTGATGCACTATTACCTGGACAACTACTCCACGGACAAGCGCGTCAAGAAGATAGTCGACTCGACCGAACTGTGGTTCGTGCTGTCGGCCAACCCGGACGGCTACGACTACACGTTCCAGGGCGAGGACGAGCGCCAGTGGCGCAAGAACCTGCGGGACGTGAACGGCGACGGCGTCATCTCCACCGGTGACGGCGTCGACCTCAACCGCAACTTCGGCTACAAGTGGGGCTACGACGACGAGGGTTCGTCCCCCAACCCCACCAGCGAGACCTACCGCGGCGCGAGCCCGAACTCCGAGCCGGAGACCAGGGCCCTCGACGCCTTCGAGAAGCGCATCGGCTTCACGTACGGCATCAACTACCACTCCGCCGCCGAACTGCTCCTCTACGGAGTGGGCTGGCAGGTGGCGACGCCGACCCCGGACGACGTGCTCTACAAGTCGCTCGCCGGAACCCCGGAGAACTCGGCCATCCCCGGCTACCACCCGCAGGTCTCCTCGGAGCTCTACACCACCAACGGCGAGGCGGACGGCCACGCGGGCAACGTCAACGGCATGGCGATGTTCACCCCCGAGATGTCGACCTGTCAGACCGCGTCGAACCTCGACCCGAACGACGCCTGGAACGCGGCGGACTGCGCCTCGGTCTTCACCTTCCCCGACGACGAGAAGCTGATCGAGCAGGAGTTCGAGAAGAACGTCCCGTTCGCGCTCTCCGTCGCCGAGACCGCAGCCCACCCCGACCAGCCCTCGTCCTCCGTCGGCATCGACGCGCCCGACTTCACCCCGGCGACCTTCACCACGTCCTACGCCCGCGGCGCGGACCAGGAGGTCTCCGTCGTCGTCCGCAAGTCCGTACGCCACAAGGAACTCAAGTACCGCGTCGACGGCGGCCGGACCCGGGACGCGGCGCTCAGGACCTGGCGGGGCGGTGAGACCTACGGCGGCGCCGACAACCTCTACTTCGACGAGTACCGCGCCAAGGTCGAGGACGCCGGCCGGGGCGCCAAGGTCGAGGTCTGGTTCACCGGCGAGACCAGGAGCGGCAAGAAGACCTCAAGTCCGCACTTCACCTACACCGTGGCCGACCGGCCCGTCGCCGACACCCTCGTCGTCGCCGAGGAGGGCGCGGCCGCCACGCAGGCCCAGGCGTACGTCGACGCGCTGAAGGCCAACGGGAAGAAGCCCCTCGTCTGGGACGTGGCCACCCTCGGCGCGCCCGACGCGCTCGGCGTGCTCGACCACTTCAGGACGGTCGTCCACTACACCGGGGCCGCGCGCCCCGCGAACGCCACCCAGCTCCAGCTCCGCGCCTTCCTCAACGACGGCGGAAAGCTGATCGAGGCGGGCGAACAGGCCGGCGGCAACGTCGACCTCGGCGGAGGCAACCTCTCCAACGACTTCAGCCAGTACTACCTCGGCGCCTACTCCCGCACCTCCACCGCGGGAGCCAACGGCTTCACCGGCTCCGGCCGGCTCGCCGGCTTCACGGGGGCCCTCGGGGACGCTCCCGGCAACCCGCTGAACACCGCGGGCACCTACGGCGTCACCTCGGACTCGCTGCCCGCGGCCCAGTACCCGCAGTTCGCGTCCAGCGCGGGCGCCGGACAGTTCGCCGGCACCGTCAACCCCTACGGGCCCTACGCCGGCTCGTCGATGGCCGCCGCGGTGCACACCGACGACGCGTACAAGCGCCTCACCCGCACCATCGACCTCACCCACGTCAGCGCCGCCGACAAGCCGGCGCTGCGCACCCAGCTCCTGTGGGACACCGAGCCCGGCTACGACCACGCCGTGGTCGAGATCCACACCACCGGGGCCGACGACTGGACGACGCTGCCCGAAGCGGGCGGCGCCACCAGCAACGAGCCGCCCACGGAGTGCGAGGCCGGATTCCTGGTCCACGAGCACCCGTGGCTCAAGCACTATCTGACCGTCAACGCCTCCGGCTGCGCCGCCACCGGCACCAGCGGGTCCTGGAACAGCTTCACCGGCGCCTCCAGCGGCTGGCAGCAGGTCGCCTTCGACCTGAGCGCGTACGCCGGGAAGTCGGTGGAGGTGTCCCTGAGCTACGTCACCGACCCGAGCAGCGGCGGGCACGGCGTCCTCGCGGACGACACCTCCCTCGTCGTCGCCGGGGCGGCCACCGAGACGGAGGGCTTCGAGACCTCCCTCGGCCCCTGGAGCGTCGCCGGACCGCCCCCGGGCAGCCCGGCCGTCCTCAAGGACTGGGCGCGCTACGGAGAGTTGTTCAAGACGTACGGAGGGATCACCACCGGGGACACCGTGCTCCTCGGCTTCGGCCTGGAGCACGTCACCACGGCGGCCGACCGCACGGCCCTGATGAGGAAGGCGCTCACCGCTCTGAAGAGCTGATCCAGGTGAACGACGCGTCAACATCGAGGGTGTTCCGTACCCCTACTGGTGGGTACGGAACACCCTGCCGTGTATGGGGCATCTCAATGTCACTCCAGACCTCTCAGGGAGGTAGGGTTCTAGGCGGTCGGGGACATCCCATACAACTCGCCGGCACGTGAGCCGGCGTACCAACGAGGAGATCGGTTCGTGACGATCCGCGTAGGCATCAACGGCTTTGGCCGCATCGGTCGTAACTACTTCCGCGCGCTGCTGGAGCAGGGTGCTGACATCGAGATCGTGGCTGTCAACGACCTGGGTGACACCGCGACCACCGCTCACCTGCTCAAGTACGACACCATCCTGGGCCGCCTCAAGGCCGAGGTGTCGCACACCGCCGACACGATCACCGTCGACGGCCACACCATCAAGGTGCTCTCCGAGCGCAACCCCGCCGACATCCCGTGGGGCGAGCTCGGCGTCGACATCGTCATCGAGTCCACGGGCATCTTCACCAAGAAGGCCGACGCCGAGAAGCACATCGCCGGCGGCGCCAAGAAGGTCCTGATCTCGGCTCCGGCCAAGGACGAGGACATCACCATCGTGATGGGCGTCAACCAGGACAAGTACGACCCGGCGCAGCACAACATCATCTCCAACGCCTCCTGCACCACCAACTGTGTGGCGCCGATGGCCAAGGTGCTCGACGAGAACTTCGGCATCGTCAAGGGCCTGATGACGACGGTCCACGCGTACACGAACGACCAGCGCATCCTGGACTTCCCGCACTCGGACCTGCGCCGCGCCCGCGCCGCCGCCGAGAACATCATCCCGACCACGACCGGCGCCGCCAAGGCCACCGCCCTGGTCCTCCCGCAGCTCAAGGGCAAGCTCGACGGCATCGCGATGCGCGTCCCGGTCCCGACCGGCTCGGCCACCGACCTGGTCGTGACGCTGCAGCGCGAGGTCACCAAGGACGAGGTCAACGCCGCGTTCAAGAAGGCGTCCGACGACGGCGACCTCAAGGGCTACCTGGCCTACACCGAGGACCCGATCGTCTCCTCGGACATCGTCGGCGACCCGGCCTCCTGCACCTTCGACTCCTCCCTGACCATGGTCCAGGAGGGCAACTCGGTGAAGATCCTCGGCTGGTACGACAACGAGTGGGGCTACTCCAACCGTCTCGTCGACCTCACGGTCTTCGTCGGCGGCCAGCTCTAAGTCCCGGAGCCAGGCACCTCGATGTGAGCACAGGGCTCGGGCAGCGCAAGGCCGCGCTGTCCGGGCCCTGTCTCGTGTACGGATCGATCAGCCCTCCCGGATCTCAAGAGCCCTCCTAGGAGTCCCTTCATGAAGACGATCGACGAACTCATCGCCGAAGGCGTGGACGGCAAGCGGGTCTTCGTCCGCGCCGACCTGAACGTGCCGCTGGCCGACGGCCTCATCACCGACGACGGCCGCATCCGCGCCGTCCTGCCCACCGTCAAGGCGCTGGCCGAGGCGGGCGCCAAGGTGATCGTCGCCTCCCACCTGGGCCGGCCCAAGGGCGCCCCGGACCCCGCCTTCTCCCTGCTGCAGCCCGCCGAGCGCCTCGGTGAACTCCTCGGCGCCCCCGTCGCGTTCGCCCAGGACACCGTGGGCCCCGCCGCCCACGACGCCGTGAACGGCCTGGAGCCCGGCCAGGTCGCGGTCATCGAGAACCTGCGCTTCAACGCGGGCGAGACGTCCAAGGACGACACCGAGCGCGGCGAGTTCGCCGACCGGCTCGCGGCCCTGGCCGATGTCTACGTGGGCGACGGTTTCGGTGCCGTGCACCGCAAGCACGCCTCCGTGTACGACCTCCCGGCCCGCCTGCCGCACTACGCCGGCTACCTCATCGCCACCGAGGTCGGCGTCCTGAAGCAGCTCACCGAGGACGTCGAGCGCCCCTACGTCGTCGCCCTCGGCGGCTCCAAGGTCTCCGACAAGCTCGCCGTCATCGACGAACTGCTCGGCAAGGCCGACCGGCTGCTCATCGGCGGCGGCATGGCCTTCACCTTCCTCAAGGCGAAGGGCTACGAGATCGGCGCCTCCCTGGTCCAGGACGACCAGCTGCCCGCCGTCACCGAGTACGTCGAGCGCGCCGAGAAGAACGGTGTCGAACTGGTCGTACCGGTCGACGTCGTGACCGCGGCGCAGTTCCCGGACCTGAAGACCAAGGCCCCGTCCCACCCCAGCACCGTCGCCGCGGACGCCATCCCGGCGGACCGGATGGGCCTCGACATCGGTCCCGAGACCGGTGCCCTGTACGCCTCGAAGCTCGCCGACGCGGCCACCGTCTTCTGGAACGGTCCGATGGGCGTCTTCGAGCACCCCGACTACGCCGAGGGCACCAAGGCGGTCGCCCAGGCCCTCGTCGACTCCCCGGCCTTCACGGTGGTCGGCGGTGGCGACTCCGCCGCGGCCGTCCGCACCCTGGGCTTCGACGAGAAGGCATTCGGCCACATCTCGACCGGTGGCGGCGCCTCCCTCGAATACCTCGAGGGCAAGACGCTCCCCGGCCTCGCCGCACTGGAGGACTGACCTTTTATGAGCACGCGCACGCCGCTGATGGCGGGCAACTGGAAGATGAACCTCAACCACCTCGAGGCCATCGCGCACGTCCAGAAGCTCGCCTTCGCCCTGGCCGACAAGGACTACGAGGCCTGTGAGGTCGCCGTCCTGCCGCCCTTCACCGACCTGCGTTCCGTGCAGACCCTGGTCGACGGCGACAAACTCAAGATCAAGTACGGTGCCCAGGACCTCTCGGCGCACGACTCCGGCGCCTTCACCGGCGAGATCTCCGGCCCCATGCTGGCCAAGCTGAAGTGCACGTACGTGGCGGTCGGTCACTCCGAGCGACGCCAGTACCACGCGGAGAGCGACGAGATCGTCAACGCCAAGGTCAAGTCCGCGTTCAAGCACGGTCTGACCCCGATCCTCTGCGTCGGCGAGGAGCTGGAGGTCCGCGAGGCGGGCAACCATGTCTCCCACACGCTCGCGCAGGTCGACGGCGGTCTCAAGGACGTCCCGGCCGAGCAGGCCGAGACGATCGTGATCGCCTACGAGCCGGTCTGGGCCATCGGAACCGGCAAGGTCTGCGGCGCCGACGACGCCCAGGAGGTCTGCGCGGCGATCCGCGGCCGGCTGGCCGAGCTGTACACCCAGGAGCTGGCCGACAAGGTCCGCATCCAGTACGGCGGCTCGGTGAAGTCCGGCAATGTCGCCGAGATCATGGCGAAGCCCGACATCGACGGCGCACTGGTCGGTGGCGCGTCCCTGGACGCCGACGAGTTCGTCAAGATCGTCCGCTTCCGCGACCAGTGAGTATGCGGTAGCGGCGATCCGTCGTACCCTTGCGGGGGTCTGGTGAGTGTCACCGGGCCCCCGTCGTCCATCCAGTTCCGAGGAAGTTGGTCCAGCCGTGGTTTTGGGGTTCTCGATCGCCCTGATCGTCTTCAGCCTGCTGCTGATGCTGCTGGTGCTGATGCACAAGGGGAAGGGCGGCGGCCTCTCCGACATGTTCGGTGGCGGCATGCAGTCGTCCGTCGGTGGCTCCTCGGTCGCCGAGCGCAACCTCGACCGCATCACCGTGGTGATCGGTCTGCTCTGGTTCGCGTGCATCGTCGTGCTCGGCATCCTGATGAAGGTCAACAACTGATCATCGGCTGACGTCGGTACGGCCGCACCATCGCACAGTACGCAAGCACGATCCATACGTAAGGCCCCATGTCCGGTACGCGCCCGCGAGCGCGGCCTATCATGGGGCTTGCGTCTAGGGGAGGGCGGTAACTCCCATCACTGGACGCGCGTTGGGCCTTACGTAGACTGAGGCGCTCGCAGCGAAGCGTCACGCCGACTCGCTTCGCGGCACCATCACGCAGGGAGTTACGACCGTGGCAAGTGGCAACGCGATCCGAGGAAGCCGGGTCGGGGCGGGGCCGATGGGCGAGGCCGAGCGTGGCGAGTCCGCGCCCCGGCTGCGCATCTCCTTCTGGTGCTCCAACGGGCACGAGACGCAGCCCAGCTTCGCCAGCGACGCGCAGGTCCCCGACACCTGGGACTGCCCGCGCTGCGGCTTCCCCGCCGGACAGGACCGGGACAACCCGCCGGACCCGCCGCGCACCGAGCCCTACAAGACGCACCTGGCGTACGTACGGGAGCGGCGCAGCGACGCGGACGGCGAGGCGATCCTCGCCGAGGCGCTCGCCAAACTGCGGGGCGAGATCTAGGAGTTGTGAACCGGCCGGACACCGAGGGGTGTCTGGCCGGAGCTGTTTCGCACGACGCCCGCCTGCGGAATCGACGTGCCCGCGAACACCCGCCCTGTCCGACCGCTCGGGCGTGTCGTGTCGGTGTACAGCCGCGTCTCCGGGCGCCCGGGACTCGGGGCCGGGTCTCCGGCCCCTGCGGCGGGCGCGCCGGACCGTGCCGCGGACGCGAGTGGGCCCGCGTCAACCATGTGTGTCCGTGATGTCGCTTCCCGTGAGCGTGTCGCGTCCCGTGGGACTGACGGGACGCGAGCGGTCCCGTACGGCCGACCGGGGGGGGGCAGCCGATCTCGTACGGGTGACGGACCGCGATCGTCCTCACCCGCTGGGGGCGGTCTGCCGGCCAGGTCGCGGAGCGTGACCGCGGCGCCCGTCCGCGCACCTCCCATCCCCACCCCCCACGCCCTCCACCTGTACCTCTGCCCCCGCCCCCGTCCTCGCCCGGGACCGATTGTCAGTGGTGGCCCCTACCGTGGGGGAAATGGCGGCGGTGGAGGGGGCGTTGTGACGGCGGTCGAGGCGGCGGGCGTGCGGGTGCCCGCGTGGCGCGGGGGATTCGGGCGGCTGTGGAGCGCGGCCGTGGTGTCGCGCTTCGGGGACGCGCTGCGCACCGCCGCGCTGCCGCTGATCGCCGTGCGTCTCACGGACGACCCGCTGGTCGTCGCCTCCGTCACGGCCTGCGGCTACCTCCCGTGGCTGCTCTTCGGCCTGCTCGGCGGCGCGGTCGCGGACCGGGTGGACCAGCGCCGGGCGATGTGGGCCGTGGACACCCTGAGGGGCGCGCTCGTCGCCTGTTTCGGCCTCGCCGTCGGGCTCGGCCACGCCTCGATCGGGCTGCTGATCGCGCTCGCGTTCGCCCTGACCGGCCTCCAGACCCTCTTCGACAACGCGTCCACGGCCCTGCTGCCGTCCCTGGTGGACAAGGAAGCCCTGGGCAGCGCCAACGCCCGCTTGATGACCGGTCAGCAGCTCGCCGGCGGCTTCCTGGCCGGCCCGTTCGTGCCGCTGTTGCTCGCCGCCGGGGCCGCCGTGCCGTTCTTCGCGGACGCCGCCACCTATCTGCTGGCCGCCGCGCTCGTGGCGTCCCTGCGGATCGCGGCACCGCGGCGCGAGCCCCGGAAGCCCGGGAGCACCCTGCGGACGGAGGTCGCCGAGGGACTTCGCGCCCTGTGGCACGACCGGGTGCTGCGCGCCGTCTGCACGGCCACGCTGCTCTGCAACATCGGGATGGGTGCCCTCATCGCCACGCTGGTCCTGCACGTGACCGGCTGGCTGCACGCCGGGAACGCGGGATTCGCCGCCGCGATGACGGCCTTCTCGGCCGGAAGCCTGGCCGGCGGAGTGCTGCTGGCCCAGCGTGTCGCACGCCGGTTCGGGCGCGTCCGGGGCCTGCTCCTGGGCGGCGCTGTCCAGACGGCGTCCCTCGTGCTCATCGGCACCGTCCGCCACCTGGGTGCCCTCCTCGTGGGCATGGCCCTGCTCGGGGTGATGAACATGGTGTGGAACGTCAGCCAGGTCACCCTGATGCAGCAGCGCAGTCCCCGGGCGATGGTCGGACGCATCAGCGCGGCGTTCCGTACCGCCTCCACCTCGGGAGCCCCGGTCGGCGCCCTGCTCGGTGGGGCCGTCGCGACGGCGTACGGGCTGAACGGACCCGCACTGTTCGCGGCCGTCCTCTTCGCGCTCGCGGTCGTCTCGCTGATACCCGCGCTCCCGTCGGACGTATCTGTTGTCGAGCCGGACGACGGCGTGACGACAGCTCACGTCACCTCCTGATCAACTAGGTTGGGACCGGCAGCGGGGCGAGTACGCAGCGGCACACGCAGGAGAGAAGGCGGAAGTCAGAGATGAACGCAGACACCCGTACCAGGCTCGACCGGACGCCCGAGTGGACCGCGCTGGGAGAGCACCGCGAGGAGCTCGCGGGCACCCATCTGCGGGACCTGTTCGCGGCGGACCCCGGGCGCGGCTCCGGATACACCCTCCAGGTCGGCGATCTGCACGTCGATTACTCCAAGCACCTCGTCACCGACGAGACCCTCGCCCTGCTCCAGGAACTCGCGGTCGCGACGGACGTGTTCGGGTTGCGGGACGCGATGTTCCGTGGTGAGAAGATCAATTCGACCGAGGGGCGTGCGGTGTTGCACACCGCGTTGCGTGCGGCGCGGGGTGCGGTGGTGGAGGTCGACGGGGAGGATGTGGTCCCCGGGGTGCATGCGGTGCTGGAGCGGATGGCGGGGTTCGCCGAGCGGGTGCGTTCGGGTGAGTGGACGGGTCATACCGGGCGGCGGATCAGGAATGTGGTGAACGTCGGGATCGGCGGGTCCGATCTGGGGCCGGCGATGGCGTACGACGCGTTGCGGGCGTTCACCGACCGTGGTCTGGTGGTGCGGTTCGTGTCGAACGTGGACGGGGCGGATCTGCACGAGGCGGTGCGGGATCTGGATCCGGCGGAGACGCTGTTCATCGTGGCGTCGAAGACGTTCACGACGATCGAGACGATCACGAACGCGACGTCGGCGCGGGCGTGGCTGCTGTCGGGGCTGAAGGCGGGTCCGGAGGCGGTGGCGCGGCATTTCGTGGCGTTGTCGACGAACGCGGGGAAGGTGTCGGACTTCGGGATCGACACGGACAACATGTTCGAGTTCTGGGACTGGGTGGGGGGCCGGTACTCGTTCGATTCGGCGATCGGTCTGTCGTTGATGATCGCGATCGGTCCGGAGCGTTTCGGGGAGATGCTGGAGGGGTTCCGGCTGGTCGACGAGCATTTCCGTTCGGCTCCGGCGGAGGCGAACGCGCCGTTGCTGATGGGGCTGCTGGGGATCTGGTACGGGAACTTCCATGACGCGCAGTCGCACGCGGTGCTGCCGTACTCGCATTATCTGAGCCGGTTCACGGCGTATCTGCAGCAGTTGGACATGGAGTCGAACGGGAAGTCGGTGGACCGGCGGGGTGAGCCGGTGGGCTGGCAGACGGGTCCGGTGGTGTGGGGCACGCCGGGGACGAACGGGCAGCACGCGTACTACCAGTTGATCCATCAGGGCACGAAGCTGATCCCGGCGGACTTCATCGGGTTCGCGAACCCGGTCGGGGAGCTGGAGGAGGGGCTGGCCGCGCAGCACGACCTGCTGATGGCGAACTTCTTCGCGCAGACCCAGGCGCTGGCGTTCGGCAAGACGCCGGAGGAGGTCCGTGCGGAGGGGGTGCCCGAGGAACTCGTCGCGCACAAGACGTTCCGGGGTGACCACCCCACGACCACGATCCTGGCCCGGGAGCTGACGCCCTCGGTCCTGGGCCAGCTCATCGCGCTGTACGAGCACAAGGTGTTCGTCCAGGGCGCGGTCTGGGACATCGACTCCTTCGACCAGTGGGGCGTCGAACTCGGCAAGGTCCTCGCCAAACGCATCGAACCCGCCCTCACCGACGGCACCCCCGTCCCCGGCCTCGACCCCTCCACACAGGCGCTGGTCGCCAAGTACCGGGAGCTGCGCGGCCGTTAGGGTCCGTGTCCGCCGGACGACGGACCGGGGCCGTGAGGGCGTGAGACGCCCCGCGGCCCCGGTCCGTCCGGCTCAGGCCGAAGCCGGCGGATACAGCGAGCGCGGCAGCTGGGAAGCGGCCGCCGCGTCCAGCAGCCACAGCGTCCGCGAGCGCCCGTGGGCGCCCGCCGCCGGGGCCTGTACCTCACCCGCGCCCGACAGGGCGATCGCCGCGGCCTGCGCCTTGTCCTCGCCCGCCGCGAGCAGCCACACCTCACGGGCCGAGCGGATCGCGGGCAGCGTGAGCGAGATCCGGGTCGGCGGGGGCTTCGGCGCGCCGTGCACACCCACCACCGTCCGCTCCGTCTCGCGCACCGCGGGCAGCTCGGGGAAGAGCGACGCCACGTGCGTGTCCGGGCCGACGCCCAGCATCAGGACGTCGAAGCTCGGGACCTGACCGTGGTTCTCCGGACCGGCGTTCTTCGCGAGCTCGGCGGCGTACGCCTCGGCCGCCGCGTCCGCGTCCGCGCCGTACAGGCCGTCGGACGCCGGCATCGGGTGCACCCGCGCCGGGTCCAGCGGCACCGCGTCGAGCAGTGCCGCACGGGCCTGGGTGTCGTTCCGTTCCGGGTCGCCCGCGGGCAGGAACCGCTCGTCACCCCACCACAGGTCGAGACGGCCCCAGTCGACGGCGTCCCGGGCGGGCGCGGCCGCGAGCGCCGCGAGGAGCCCGTTGCCGTTGCGCCCGCCGGTCAGGACCACCGAGGCGTAGCCGCGCGAGGCCTGCGCGTCCACGACCTTGGTGATCAGCCGGGCCGCCGCGGCCTGGGCCATCAGCTCCTTGTCGCGGTGCACGACAAGCTGCGGAGTGATCACTTGGAGGCCGCCTTCTTGGCCGTGGCCGAGGCGCCGGTCCCGGCCGCGGCCTTCTTCGCCGGTGCCTTGGCGGCGGCCTTGACCGCCGTGCCGGCCGGAGCCGCGGTCTGGCCGGAGGACTCGCCCGACGAGGCGTTCAGCCGGTCCACCCCGTACCGCAGCGCCGAGGCGTACGTGTCGTCCGGGTCGAGCCGGCGCAGCTCCTCCGCGATCAGCTCGGACGTGTCGCGGCGCTTGAGCGCCACGGCACGGTCGGGCTGGCCGTCGATGGACAGCGTGGCGAGGGAGCCGTCGGCACGGTCCAGGACGATCGGACCGCAGGTGGTCTGCATCCGGACGGCCGTGAGGCCGGGGCCGGCCGACTGCGACCGCGTGACCGGGACGTTCAGCCGGTCCGCGAGCCACATGGCGAGCAGCTCGCAGCTCGGGTTGAACTCCTCGCCCTCCACCTCGACCGCGCTCACGTCGCAGACGACCTGGTCCAGGGCCGCGGCCAGCATCGAGCGCCACGGGGTGATGCGGGTCCAGGAGAGGTCGGTGTCCCCGGGGGCGTAGGCGTCGGCGCGGGCGTTGAGCTCCCGTACCGGCGCCTCGGCCGCGTAGGTGTCCGTGACCCGGCGCTGGGCCAGCGCGCCCAGCGGGTCCTTCGCCGGGTCGAGCGGCGAGTTCACCGGCCACCAGACGACGACCGGCGCGTCGGGCAGCAGCAGGGGCAGGACGACCGAGTCGGCGTGGTCGACCACCTCGCCGTAGAGACGGAGCACGACGGTCTCGCCGGTGCCCGCCTCCGCGCCGAGCCGCACCTCGGCGTCCAGGCGCGACTTTGTGCGGTCGCGGGGCGAGCGCGAGACACGCCTGATGACCACGAGGGTGCGCGAGGGGTGCTCGCGGGACGCCTCGTTGGCGGCCTTCAGGGCGTCGTAGGCGTTCTCCTCGTCGGTGACGATGACGAGGGTCAGGACCATGCCGACCGCGGGGGTGCCGATGGCCCGGCGGCCCTGCACGAGCGCCTTGTTGATCTTGCTGGCAGTGGAGTCGGTGAGGTCTATCTTCATGGGCGACGCCAGCTCCGTCCGTCTCGTTCGAGCATTTCGTCCGCCTCGACGGGGCCCCAGGTGCCCGAGGGGTACTGCGCGGGCTTGCCGTGCTTGTCCCAGTACCGCTCGATCGGGTCGAGGATCTTCCAGGACAGCTCGACCTCCTCGGTGCGCGGGAAGAGGTTCGAGTCGCCGAGCAGCACATCGAGGATGAGCCGCTCGTACGCCTCCGGGCTGGACTCGGTGAACGACTCGCCGTAGGCGAAGTCCATCGAGACGTCCCGGATCTCCATGGAGGTGCCGGGCACCTTCGAGCCGAAGCGGACCGTGATGCCCTCGTCGGGCTGGACACGGATGACGATCGCGTTCTGGCCCAGCTCCTCCGTCGCCGTGTGGTCGAAGGGGGAGTGCGGAGCGCGCTGGAAGACCACCGCGATCTCGGTGACCCGCCGGCCCAGACGCTTGCCGGTCCGCAGGTAGAAGGGGACGCCCGCCCAGCGGCGGTTGTCGACCTCGACCTTGATGGCCGCGTAGGTGTCGGTCTTCGACTTGGCGTCGATGCCGTCTTCCTGGAGGTAGCCGACGGCCTTCTCGCCGCCCTGCCAGCCGGCCGCGTACTGCCCGCGGACGGTGTCGCGGCCCAGGTCCTTCGGGATCCGGACCGCGCCGAGCACCTTGGTCTTCTCGGCGGCGAGCGCGTCCGCGTCGAACGACGCGGGCTCCTCCATGGCGGTCAGCGCCATCAGCTGGAGCAGGTGGTTCTGGATGACGTCACGGGCCGCGCCGATGCCGTCGTAGTAGCCGGCCCGGCCGCCGATGCCGATGTCCTCGGCCATGGTGATCTGCACATGGTCGACGAAGGACCGGTTCCAGATCGGCTCGAACATCGTGTTGGCGAAGCGGAGCGCCAGGATGTTCTGGACGGTCTCCTTGCCGAGGTAGTGGTCGATCCGGAAGACCTGGTCCGAGGCGAAGACCTCGTGCACGATCGCGTTGAGGTCCTCGGCCGACTTCAGGTCGTGCCCGAAGGGCTTCTCGATGACCGCGCGCCGCCAGGAGCCGTTCGACTGGTCGGCCAGGTGGTGCTTCTTCAGCTGCTTGATGACCACCGGGAACGCGGACGGCGGCACGGAGAGGTAGAAGGCGAAGTTGCCGCCCGTCCCCTGCGCCTTGTCCAGCTCCTCGATCGTGGCGCGCAGCCGCTCGAACGCGTCGTCGTCGTCGAAGGTGCCCTGGACGAAGCGCATCCCCTGGATGAGCTGCTGCCAGACCTCCTCGCGGAACTCCGTACGGGCGTGTTCCTTGACGGCGTCGTGGACCTCCTGGGCGAAGTCCTCGTTCTTCCACTCGCGGCGCGCGAAACCGACGAGCGAGAAGCCCGGCGGCAGCAGTCCGCGATTGGCGAGGTCGTACACGGCGGGCATCAGCTTTTTACGTGACAAATCGCCCGTGACGCCGAAGATGACCAGGCCCGACGGTCCCGCGATGCGCGGGAGCCGTCGGTCTGCGGGGTCACGCAGCGGGTTGCTGCTCGACAAGGTTTCAGCCCTCCGAAGGGGCGAGGCGCTTGAGCTCCGCCTCTGTGGACTTGAGCAGGTCGTTCCAGGACGCCGCGAACTTCTCGACGCCCTCGTCCTCGAGGAGCTGGACCACGTCGTCGTACGAGATCCCGAGCTTCTCGACCGCGTCGAGCTCGGCCCGGGACTGCTCGTACGTACCGGCGATGGTGTTGCCGGTGATCCCGCCGTGGTCCTCGGTGGCCTGCAGGGTGGCCTCCGGCATGGTGTTCACCGTGTTCGGCGCCACCAGGTCGTCGACGTACAGGGTGTCCTTGTACGCCGGGTCCTTCACACCGGTCGACGCCCACAGCGGACGCTGCTTGTTCGCCTGCGCCTTGTCGAGGGCGGCCCAGCGCTCCGAGGAGAAGACCTCCTCGTACGCCTCGTAGGCGAGCCGGGCGTTGGCCAGGGCGGCCTTGCCGCGGGCGGCCTTGGCCTCGGGGGTGCCCAGGGCGTCGAGCCGCTTGTCGATCTCGGTGTCCACCCGGGACACGAAGAAGGACGCCACCGAGTGGATCTTGGAGAGGTCCAGGCCCGCGGCCTTCGCCTTCTCCAGGCCCGCCAGGTAGGCGTCCATGACCTCGCGGTAGCGCTCCAGCGAGAAGATCAGCGTGACGTTGACGCTGATGCCCCTGCCGATGACCTCGGTGATCGCGGGCAGGCCCGCCCTGGTCGCCGGGATCTTGATGAGCGTGTTGGGGCGGTCCACCAGCCAGGCCAGCTGCTTGGCCTCGGCGACCGTCGCGGTGGTGTCGTGGGCCAGGCGCGGGTCGACCTCGATGGAGACCCGGCCGTCCTGGCCCTGCGTCGCGTCGAAGACCGGGCGCAGGATGTCGGCGGCGTCCCGGACGTCCGCCGTCGTGATCATGCGGATGGCCTCTTCGACGGTGACCTTGCGCGCGGCCAGGTCGGCGAGCTGCTGCTCGTAGCCGTCGCCGCTGCTGATCGCCTTCTGGAAGATCGACGGGTTGGTGGTGACGCCCACGACGTGCTGCTGGTCGATCAGTTCGGCGAGGTTGCCGGACGTGATCCGCTTGCGCGACAGGTCGTCCAGCCAGATCGCGACGCCTTCCTCGGAGAGGCGCTTGAGTGCGTCTGTCATGGAAAATGCATCTCCTACGTGTCGTATGTCAGCGTCAGAGCTGGGCTGCGGCGATCGATTCCCGGGCGGCGGCGGCGACGTTCTCGGCAGTGAAGCCGTACTCGCGGAAGAGCACCTTGCCGTCGGCGGAAGCACCGAAGTGCTCCAGCGAAACAATGCGTCCCGCGTCTCCGACGAACCGGTGCCAGGTCAGACCGATACCGGCCTCGACCGAGACCCGCGCCCGCACCGACGGCGGCAGCACGCTGTCCCGGTAGGCCTGGTCCTGCTCGTCGAACCACTCCACACAGGGCATCGAGACGACCCGCGTCGGCACACCGTCGGCCTGGAGCTGCTCGCGCGCCTCCACGGCCACGTGCACCTCGGAACCGGTGGCGATGAGGATGACCTCGGGCTCGCCGCCCTCCGCCTCGAACAGGACGTAGCCGCCCTTCGCGGCGTTCTCGTCCCGGTCGTAGGTCGGCACACCCTGCCGGGTCAGCGCGAGGCCGTGCGGGGCGCCCTCGCCGAACACCTTGGTGTAGCGCTTGAGGATCTCCCGCCAGGCGATCGCCGTCTCGTTGGCGTCCGCGGGACGGACGACGTTGAGGCCGGGGATGGCGCGCAGCGAGGCGATGTGCTCGACCGGCTGGTGGGTCGGACCGTCCTCGCCGAGGCCGATCGAGTCGTGCGTCCAGACGTAGGTGACCGGCAGGTGCATCAGCGCGGACAGCCGCACCGAGTTGCGCATGTAGTCGGAGAACGTCAGGAAGGTGCCGCCGTAGACGCGGGTGTTGCCGTGCAGCGTGATCCCGTTCATCTCCGCGGCCATGGAGTGCTCGCGGATACCGAAGTGGATCGTTCGCCCGTACGGGTTCGCGCCCGGCAGCGGGTTGTCGGCCGGCAGGAACGAGGAGTTCTTGTCGATCGTCGTGTTGTTCGAGCCCGCAAGGTCGGCGGAGCCGCCCCACAGCTCGGGGATGACCGCGCCGAGCGCCTGGAGCACCTTGCCGGACGCGGCACGGGTCGCGACACCCTTGCCGGTCTCGAACGCCGGGAGCTTGTCCTCCCAGCCCTCGGGCAGCTCGCACGCGGCGATGCGGTCGAACTCGGCCGCGCGCGCGGGCTGGGCGGCGCGCCACTCCTGGTAGCCCTTCTCCCACTCGGCCCGCTGCTCACGGCCCCGGTCGAGCGCCTGACGGGTGTGGGCGAGGACCTCGTCGGCCACCGCGAAGGACAGCTCCGGGTCGAAGCCCAGCACCCGCTTGGTCGCCGCGACCTCGTCGTCGCCCAGCGCCGAGCCGTGCGCGGCCTCGGTGTTCTGCGCGTTCGGGGCGGGCCAGGCGATGATCGACCGCATCGCGATGAACGACGGCTTGTCGGTCACCAGCTTGGCGGCCTGGATCGCGTTGTAGATGGCGTGCGGGTCGAGGTCGCCGTCCGGCTTCGGGGCCACCCGCTGCACGTGCCAGCCGTAGGCCTCGTACCGCTTGACGGTGTCCTCGGAGACCGCCGTCTCCGTGTCGCCCTCGATCGAGATGTGGTTGTCGTCCCACAGCAGGATCAGGTTGCCGAGCTCCTGGTGCCCGGCCATGGAGGACGCCTCCGCGGAGATGCCCTCCTGGAGGCAGCCGTCACCGGCGATGCAGTAGATGAAGTGGTCGAACGGGGACTCGCCCTGCGGCGTGTCCGGGTCGAACAGACCGCGCTCGTATCGCGAGGCCATCGCGAAGCCCACCGCGTTGGCGACACCCTGGCCCAGCGGGCCCGTCGTGGTCTCCACGCCGGGGGTGTGTCCGTACTCGGGGTGGCCCGGAGTGCGCGAGCCCCAGGTGCGGAAGGACTCCAGGTCGTCCAGCTCCAGGCCGAACCCGGCCAGGTAGAGCTGCGTGTAGAGGGTCAGGGACGAATGGCCGGCGGACAGTACGAAGCGGTCGCGTCCGGTCCAGTCGGGATCCGCCGGGTCGTGCCGCATCACCTTCTGGAAGAGGGTGTACGCGGCAGGCGCCAGACTCATCGCCGTACCGGGATGGCCGTTGCCGACCTTCTGTACGGCATCGGCGGCCAGGACACGGGCGGTGTCGACGGCCCGCTGGTCCAACTCGGTCCACTCGAGGTCTGTGGTGGTCGGCTTGGTGCTCACCCTGGGTCAGGGCTCCTCTCCACATGTCACGCATGTCGAATGCCGGTGCACTGGGCGCCCACCGGCCGTTGTCGAGCCTACCCCCGTAGGTACCTGCGTTTTTTCGAGTCATTCCAGACTGCCGGGACTCGGCGGAATCCGCCTCCCGACCGGTCAGTTCCGTCTTCGGCAACTGAATACGGAGCCGCTCGTAAGAGTGCTCAATCGAGCCACCCGACGCCCGTTGCGCGAGCGTCGCCGGGGAGGTGGTGCGGGTGGGCTCAACACGACCCCACCCCCGCGAAGGCCGGGGTCTGGGCAACGTCTACAGTGGCGTGGTACGCGCGAGCCTTTACGGGGAGTTCACACCCGGGGGCTTGCTGGGATGTCTCTGTCAGGGGTGTGCGTGACGGCCGTCGAATCCCGTCCAGCGGGGGTGCTCGGGACGAGCAGCAGCCCAAGCCACCGGCCGTTCGGGGCCCGTGTCAAGGCGTTCGTGGCGCTCACCAAGCCACGAATCATCGAACTGCTCCTGATCACCACCGTTCCGGTGATGTTCCTGGCCCAGCAGGGTGTACCGGACCTCGGGCTGGTCCTGCTCACCTGCCTCGGCGGCTATCTGTCCGCGGGCGGCGCCAACGCGCTCAACATGTACATCGACCGTGACATCGACGCCCTGATGGAGCGGACCTCGCAGCGTCCCCTGGTGACCGGCATGGTCAGTCCTCGGGAGTGCCTGGCCTTCGGCATCACGCTGGCGGTCGTCTCGACACTGCTGTTCGGGCTGACCGTCAACTGGCTGTCCGCGTGGCTGTCACTCGGAGCGCTCCTCTTCTACGTCGTCGTCTACACGATGCTCCTCAAGCGGCGTACGTCCCAGAACATCGTCTGGGGCGGCATCGCGGGCTGTCTCCCGGTCCTCATCGGCTGGTCGTCCGTCACGGACTCCCTCTCCTGGGCGCCCGTCATCCTCTTCCTCGTCATGTTCTTCTGGACGCCGCCGCACTACTGGCCGCTGTCCATGAAGGTCAAGGACGACTACGCGCGCGTCGGCGTGCCGATGCTGCCGGTGGTCGCCTCCAACAAGGTGGTCGCCCGCCAGATCGTCATCTACAGCTGGGTGATGGTCGCGGTCTCGCTGCTGCTCACCCCGCTCGGCTACACCGGCTGGTTCTACACGGCGGTCGCGTTGGGCGCCGGCGGGTTCTGGCTGTGGGAGGCGCACGGTCTGCAGAACCGCGCCAAGGCCGAGGTGACCGGCGGGAAGCTCAAGGAGATGCGGCTGTTCCACTGGTCGATCACCTATGTGTCGATCCTCTTCGTGGCCGTCGCGGTGGACCCCTTCCTCCGCTAGGCCGTGTACGCAAAGTCTTTCCGCCGACGGGCGGGGCGCGTGGTCAAGGCCACGCACCCCGCCCGTCGCCGTTCGATCTACCCGTCGGTAGCATCCTGGCCATGGCAGACACCGAGCAGACTGACGAGACCACCGGCACCCCCCGGGACACCGGCGCCGAGCGCAAGGCGGCCCGGCTCGCAAAGCAGATCCGCGCCTTCGCCGGCGCGCACGGCGGGGCCGAGGGCCAGGTGGCGTACATCGGGGAGCGCGGCGCGCGCATCGTGCTCGTCGGCGAGGACGGCGAATGGGGCGATCTGGTGGCGCCGAGCTACGCGATCGCCGAGGAAGCCGTGAAGAACGCGGGCATCACCGTTCACCAGGAGTTCGACGGGGAGTTCGCCGCGAAGGTGCGGACCGGGCCGTACGAGTGGAAGCGGATGGCGGGGATCCAGGTGGGTGGCCCGCGCAACGACTGACCCGTACGGGTGAGGTGTCCCAGGGCGCGGCCTCACCCGATCGGCCGATACCGGGTCCGCGCGTACGGAGCTCCCGGCCGGCGCCGTGAACGGCACCCGCGGGCCGCCGGTCCCGGGCGCCCACGGGGTACGGGGTCCGTGCCGCCGGCGGTCGCCCGCTCGTACGAACGGTGGAGCGACGCGCCGGGAGCGCGGGCGACCAACACCTGACACCCGGCTCACCCGTTAGGACCTGAGAAAGCTCGGTCCAGTCGCGGGGGAGTCCGGATGATCGAAACGCCGTCCCTGGTGGACCAGTACTGCCACGGGGTGCTGAGGACGGAGCTGGGCCTCGGCACCTTCGAGGCCCACCTCGCCAGAACCGAGGGGCCCCCGGCCCCCGGCACCACGCTCTTCGACACCCAGACCGGCTTCGCGGTACGCCGCTGGTGCCCGCCCCTGCTCGACCTGGAGCCGCACTGCCCGCCCGCCCGCTATCTCGCCCGGCGGCGCGAACTCGGCGTCCTGGAAGCGGGCCGCAGGCTGCTGCGCGGCAGCGGCGTCACCACCTTCCTCGTGGACACCGGACTTCCCGGCGACCTGACCGGGCCGGGCGAGATGGCCTCCACCGGGGCCGCCGACGCCCACGAGATCGTCCGTCTGGAACTGCTGGCGGAACAGGTCGCGGACACCTCCGGCACCGTCGAGTCCTTCCTCGCCAATCTCGCCGAGTCGGTCCACGGAGCCGCCGCGAACGCCGTCGCCTTCACCTCGGTGGCGGGCGGACGGCACGGCCTCGCCCTCGCTCCCGAACCCCCCGGGCCAGGCGAGGTACGGGGTGCGGCGGGCCGGTGGCTCGCGGACCGACGGGTCGGCGGGGCGCTCAGCGACCCCGTCCTGCTGCGCCATCTGCTGTGGATCGCGGTCGCCTCGGGACTGCCCCTGCAGCTCCACGCGGGCCTCGGCGAACCGGGGCTGCGGATCGACCGCACCGACCCCGTCCTGCTCACCGACTTCGCGCGCGCCACGGCCGGTCTCGGCACCGACCTGGTGCTGCTGCACGGCTATCCGTACCACCGGCACGCGGCGCACCTCGCCGGGGTCTTCCCGCACGTGTACGCCGACCTGGGCGCCGCGCTGGTGCGCACCGGGGCCCGCGCCGCGGCCGTCCTCTCCGAGATCCTGGAGCTCGCGCCCTTCGGCAAGCTCCTCTTCTCCAGCGGAGCGCACGGCCTGCCCGAACTCCATGTGGTCGGCGCCCGTCTCTTCCGCGAGGCGCTGACCCGGGTGCTCGGCACCTGGGTCGCGGAGGGTGCCTGGTCACCGGCGGACGCGCAGCGGGTGGCCGGGCTGATCGCGGCGGAGAACGCGCGACGGGTGTACGGGGTGCGGTGACACGCCGTGACGACGGGGTGCCGTGACGGGCCGCGGGAGGGCGTCCGGGCCGGGCCGTCGGCGCCGCACGGCTCGCCGGACGCGGGGGCCGAGCGGAGGCGGGCCAGGGTGGGCGCCCGTGGGCGCCCACCGACCGCTCACGCGCGGGTGAGCGCCGACTCCGCGGCCGGTCCCGGCAGGTCGGCCCCGTGGGCGGGCCGCTCGCGCAGGGACAGCAGGACGCGCAGCACGCCGATCCACACCAGGCACGAGCCGAGCATGTGCAGCCCGACCAGCGCCTCGGGAAGGTCCGTGAAGTACTGGACGTAACCGATGACACCCTGCCCGAGCAGGATCACGAAGAGGTCGCGGGTCCGGTCCAGCGGGCCCCTGGGGGCGTCGACCGCCTTGAGGACGAACCACAGCGCGAAGGTCAGCGTGACCACGATCCAGGCCAGCACGGCGTGCAGCTTGGCGACGTTCTCCCAGCTCACGTGCATCCGGTCGACCTCGCTGGAGTCGCCCGCGTGCGGACCCGCGCCCGTCACCACCGTGCCGAGGGCGATCAGCAGCACGGTCGCGGCGACCAGGCACCACACGAGCTGCTGCACCGCCTTGCCGACGAGCGGGCGCGGCGCGGCGGACCCCTCACGGGTGCGCTGCCACATCACCGCGGCGACGGTGATGAGCGCGGTCGAGAGCAGGAAGTGCGCGGCGACCGTGTACGGGTTGAGGCCGACCAGGACGACGATGCCCCCGAGGACCGCGTTGCTCATGACGATCCAGAACTGCGCCCAGCCGAGCCGGGTGAGGTCGCGCCGCCACGGCTTCTCGGAACGCGCGGCGATGATCGCCCAGCCGACCGCGGCGCACAGCACGTAGGTCAGCATGCGGTTGGTGAACTCGATGACCCCGTGGAAGCCCATCGCGCTCGTCGCGGTGAGCGAGTCGTCGGTGCACTTGGGCCAGGTCGGGCAGCCGAGCCCCGAGCCGGTCAGCCGTACCGCGCCGCCCGTGACCACGATGACCACGGACATGACCAGCGCGGCGAGCGCCGCGCGGCGCACCGTCCGCGGGGTCGGGGTCCAGCGTTCGGCGATGAGGGCGAGCGGGTTGCGCACGAGGGCTACGGCGTCGGCTCGGGTCACGTTTGGCACGGCCCCCATCGTAGGCGGCCGCTTGTGCACGCCTTCACGAGGGCCCCGGGCAGTCCCGCGCGTCGCAGCTCACGGGCCTGCCGCGGACCACGCGGGGCCCTCGCCGCGGCCTGGCGCCCGGCCCGCGCGGGCCGTCACTCCCAGCGGAAGAAGCGTGCCGCGGCCGTCAGCGCGACGACCGCCCAGACGGCCAGGATCCCGAGGTCGCCCCACGGCATGCCCGCGCCGTGCTGGAGCACGTCCCGCAGGCCGTCCGAGAGCGCCGAGATCGGCAGCAGACCCAGCACGTCCTGGACGCCGGCGGGGAACTTGTCCATCGGGACGACCACTCCGCCGCCCACCAGCAGCAGCAGGAACACCAGGTTCGCGGCGGCCAGGGTCGCCTCCGCCTTCAGCGTGCCGGCCATCAGCAGGCCGAGCCCGGAGAACGCGGCCGTGCCGAGGACCAGCAGGAGCAGGACGGCGGCCGGGCCGCCGTGCGGCGACCAGCCCAGCGCGAAGGCGATCGCCGTCAGCAGGACGACCTGGAGGATCTCCGTGACCAGCACCGACGCCGTCTTCGCGGTCATCAGGCCCCAACGGGGGAGCGGCGAGGCGGCCAGCCGCTTCAGGACCCCGTAGCGCCGCTCGAAGCCCGTGGCGATGGCCTGGCCGGTGAAGGCCGTCGACATCACCGCGAGCGCCAGGATGCCGGGGGTCAGGAAGTCGACGGCCTTGCCCTTGCCGGTGTCGACGATGTCCACCGAGCCGAACAGGACCAGCAGGAGCGCCGGGATGACGACCGTGAGCAGGAGCTGCTCGCCGTTGCGCAGCAGCATCCTCGTCTCGAGCGCGGCCTGCGCGCCGATCATGCGGGGGAGCGGGGCCGCCCCCGGGCTCGGGGTGTAGGTGCCGGCGGTGGTCATGAACGCAGCTCCCTGCCGGTCAGTTCCAGAAACACGTCTTCGAGGGTGTGCCGTTCGACGGAGATCTTCTCCGGCATCACCCCGTGCTGGGCGCACCAGGAAGTGACGGTGGCCAGCAGCTGCGGATCGACCTTCCCGCCCACCCGGTAGGAGCCGGGGGTCAGCTCGGCCGCCGTGCAGTCCGCCGGGAGGGCCTTGAGCAGGGAGCCCACGTCGAGGCCGGGGCGGCCGCTGAACCGCAGGGTGTTCTCGGCGCCGCCGCGGCACAGCTCCTCCGGGGAGCCCTGGGCGACGACCCTGCCCGCGTCGATGATCGCGACGTCGTCGGCGAGCTGCTCGGCCTCGTCCATGTGGTGCGTGGTGAGGATGACGGAGACCCCGTCGTCCCGCAGGTCGCGGACCAGGTCCCAGGTGGCACGGCGGGCCTGCGGGTCGAGGCCCGCGGTCGGCTCGTCGAGGAAGACCAGTTCGGGGCGGCCGACCACGGCCATCGCGAGCGCGAGCCGCTGCTGCTGGCCGCCGGACAGCCGCCGGTAGGTGGTGCGGCCGCAGCCGTCGAGACCCAGGCGCGTGATGAGCGCGTCGACGTCCAGCGGGCGGGCGTGCAGTTTCGCCACGTGCCGGAGCATCTCGTCGGCCCGCGCGCCGGAGTACACCCCTCCGGACTGGAGCATCACCCCGATACGGGTGTGCAGCTCGCGGGACTGTCTCACCGGGTCGAGGCCCAGGACGCGCACCGTGCCGGAATCCGGCCTCCGGTACCCCTCGCAGGTCTCGACCGTGGTCGTCTTGCCGGCGCCGTTGGGACCGAGGACGGCGGTGACGCCCGCCCCGGCCACCAGGTCGAGGCCGTCCACCGCGGTCTTCGTGCCGTAGCGCTTCACCAGGGCCTGGACCTGGACCACGGGGTCGCTTCGCATGAGGAGCAAGTCTAGGGACGTGTCCGGTGGCGGCGGGCGCCGGGGGCCGCATCGGGGAAGGGCGCACCGGGGCGGTGCAGCGCGAGCCAGCGCTCCGCGTACGCCACCGCGTCCGCGACCGGGAACAGGCGGACGTCGGCGGCGCCCACCCGCCCGCGCACGACGGGGCGGTCCCGCTCGAAGTCGGCACCCAGCTGGTCGAAGCGGTCGGAGTCGATGGCGACCTCCATGACCACCTCCCACCGGGTCGCTCCCCCTTCCGTCCGTACCGGGCGTCCCACCTCGACGAGCGGCGCCGGTATCCGGTACTCGGCGAGGTGGAAGCTGGTGCACGTGTCGTAGCCCGAGCCGAGCAGGAGCACCCGGGCGCCGAGGGCCTCCAGCCGGGCCAGCGGGCTGCGCTCGCCCAGCCGGCAGTCCGGGGCGTGCCCGTCGACGATCTCGGCCGCCCGTGGACCGAGCGCCGCGAAGGAGGTGTGCGGGTGCGCGCTGCGCAGGGCGCCGGGCCAGGTGCGGACCGTCTCCGGGATCACGCCGAGTCCGTGGCTGGGGGTGACGAGGGGGTCGTAGGCGGGCATCGTCGCCCGGATGGCGGGCCACCACTCCTCGGGCACCGGCGGACGGCTCCACAGGGCCGGGTCGGACAGGTCGCCGGACTGTGTGGGGACCACCAGCGTGCCGTCGGGACCCAGCGCGTCGAGCAGGCTCTGGACGACCGCGACGGGTCCGCCGCTGACCCATCCGAGGGACCGGAGCGAGGAGTGCACGAGGAGTGCCTCCCCGGGGCGTACGCCGAGGGCGCGCAGCTCGGCGGCGAGGCTGCCCCGGGTGACGAGAGGGCCGGTGGGAAGGGGTGTCGACATGCCTGGCGAGTTTCCCGGAGACCTCGCCGGGATGCCACCCCTCTGCCCGGCCGAAGATCGTTTCCGCAGGTCAGCTTAGGTATACCTAAGTGATGCAGCGCACCGTCCGCCCCTCGGGACGCGGCTTGTCAGGCCCTGAGGAATTACGCAACAATGGCGTTGTGAAAAACGTTGGCGAGGCTCGGGAGACCCCCACGGGGGCCCCGCAGGAGGAACTCGCGACCGGTGAGCGGTCCACCCGCAACCGGGTCGCGCGGTCCATCCTGGACCACGGCCCGTCGACGGTGGCCGACCTCGCGGGACGGCTGGGGCTGACCCAGGCCGCCGTGCGCCGCCACCTCGACGCGCTCGTCGCCGACGACGTCGTGGAAGCACGTGAGCAGCGGGTCTACGGCGCACGGACGCGCGGCCGGCCCGCCAAGGTGTTCGCCCTGACCGACTGCGGCCGGGACGCCTTCGACCAGTCCTACGACACGCTCGCCGCGGACGCCCTGCGCTGGATCGCGGAGCGTGAGGGCGGGGACGAGGCGGTCGTCGCCTTCGCCCGCGCCCGCATCGCCGCCCAGGCGGAGGCGTACCGCGAGGCCATCGGCTCCGCGCCCCCCGAGGGACGCACCGAAGCGTTGGCCAAGGCCCTGAGCGCGGACGGGTACGCTGCTACGGCGCGTAGCGCACCGGTCGGCGAGCAGCTCTGCCAGCACCACTGCCCGGTCGCGCATGTCGCCGAGCAGTTCCCGCAGCTGTGCGAGGCGGAGACCGAGTTCTTCTCCCAGCTGCTCGGCACGCATGTCCAGCGACTGGCCACCATCGCCCACGGCGACGGTGTGTGCACGACGTTCATCCCCAAGATTTCCAAGTCCGATCAGCGCGATCCCCACGCATCTGCAAGCACCGCCGGGAGGAACCCCGCATGACGCTCCCCATCGAGGAGACTGCCCACCCCGAGCTCGAGGGACTGGGTACGTACGAATACGGCTGGGCCGACTCCGACGTGGCCGGTGCCTCTGCCAAGCGCGGCATCAACGAGGACGTCGTCCGCGACATCTCGGCCAAGAAGAACGAGCCGGAGTGGATGACCAAGCTCCGCCTCAAGGGCCTGCGCCTGTTCGAGAAGAAGCCCATGCCCAACTGGGGCTCGGACCTGTCGGGCATCGACTTCGACAACATCAAGTACTTCGTGCGCTCCACGGAGAAGCAGGCGGAGTCCTGGGAGGACCTGCCCGAGGACATCAAGAACACGTACGACAAGCTCGGCATCCCGGAGGCGGAGAAGCAGCGCCTCGTCGCCGGTGTCGCGGCGCAGTACGAGTCCGAGGTCGTCTACCACCAGATCCGCGAGGACCTGGAGGAGCAGGGCGTCATCTTCCTGGACACCGACACCGCGCTCAAGGAGCACCCGGAGCTCTTCAAGGAGTACTTCGGCACGGTCATCCCGGTCGGCGACAACAAGTTCGCGTCGCTGAACACCGCGGTGTGGTCCGGCGGCTCCTTCATCTACGTGCCGAAGGGCGTGCACGTCGAGATCCCGCTCCAGGCCTACTTCCGCATCAACACGGAGAACATGGGCCAGTTCGAGCGGACGCTGATCATCGTCGACGAGGACGCCTACGTCCACTACGTCGAGGGCTGCACCGCGCCGATCTACAAGTCGGACTCCCTGCACTCCGCGGTCGTCGAGATCATCGTGAAGAAGGGCGCCCGCTGCCGTTACACGACCATCCAGAACTGGTCGAACAACGTCTACAACCTGGTCACCAAGCGCGCCGTGGCGTACGAGGGCGCGACCATGGAGTGGATCGACGGCAACATCGGCTCCAAGGTCACCATGAAGTACCCGGCCGTCTACCTGATGGGCGAGCACGCCAAGGGCGAGACCCTGTCCATCGCCTTCGCGGGCGAGGGCCAGCACCAGGACGCCGGCTCCAAGATGGTCCACATGGCGCCGAACACCTCGTCGAACATCGTCTCCAAGTCGGTGGCGCGCGGCGGTGGCCGGACCTCGTACCGCGGTCTGGTCGAGATCGGCGAGGGCGCCCACGGCTCGAAGTCCAACGTGCTGTGCGACGCGCTGCTCGTCGACACGATCTCCCGCTCGGACACGTACCCCTACGTGGACGTCCGTGAGGACGACGTGTCCATGGGTCACGAGGCGACCGTCTCCAAGGTCTCCGAGGACCAGCTCTTCTACCTGATGAGCCGCGGCATGACCGAGTTCGAGGCCATGGCGATGATCGTGCGCGGCTTCGTCGAGCCGATCGCCAAGGAGCTCCCGATGGAGTACGCCCTCGAACTCAACCGGCTGATCGAGCTGCAGATGGAAGGCGCGGTCGGCTAAGCACCGCCTTCCGAAACAGCTGGTGGCCCGCCTCCCCCGGCGGGCCCAGGATCTCCACCGACGCAGGAAAGAGAGCAGACCGACAGCCATGGCCGAGGCTCAGAACTCCCCCACCCTCAACTCCGTTCGGGCGGGGGGACCCCCACCGCTGGGTTCCACCACCGCCGGGCAGATCGCGGTGGCCGCCGAGTCGACCGTCGCCACCCGCATGAGCGCGCCCCCGTCCTTCGACGTGGCGGACTTCCCCGTCCCCCACGGCCGTGAGGAGGAATGGCGCTTCACCCCGCTGGAGCGCCTGCGGGGCCTGCACGACGGCACCGCGGTCGCCACCGGCGACGGTGTGAAGGTCGACATCGAGGCGCCCGAGGGCGTCCTCGTGGAGACCGTCGGCCGCGACGACGCCCGGCTGGGCACGGCCGGCACCCCGGTCGACCGCGTCGCCGCCCAGGCGTACTCGGCGTTCGAGAAGGCCGGTGTCGTCACCGTCCCCAAGGAGACGGTGCTCACCGAGCCGATCCGCATCGCCGTGCACGGTCAGGGCGGGGTCGCCTACGGCCACCAGGTCGTCGAGCTCGGAGCCTTCGCCGAGGCCGTCGTGGTCATCGACCACACGGGCGACGCGGTGCTCGCCGCCAACGTCGACTTCGTGCTCGGCGACGGGGCCAAGCTCACCGTCGTCTCCGTCCAGGACTGGGACGACAGCGCCGTGCACGTGGGCCAGCACAACGCCCTCATCGGCCGCGACGCCACCTTCAAGTCGTTCGTGGTCACCTTCGGCGGCGACGTCGTACGCCTGCACCCGCGGGTCGCCTACGCGGGCACCGGCGGCGAGGCCGAGCTGTTCGGCCTGTACTTCACGGACGCCGGGCAGCACCAGGAGCACCGCCTCCTGGTGGACCACAACACCCCGCACTGCAAGTCCAACGTCATGTACAAGGGCGCGCTCCAGGGTGACGGCGCCCACGCGGTGTGGATCGGCGACGTCCTGATCGAGGCCAAGGCCGAGGGCACGGACACCTACGAGATGAACCGCAACCTGGTTCTGACCGACGGCGCCCGCGTCGACTCCGTGCCGAACCTGGAGATCGAGACGGGCGAGATCGTCGGCGCCGGTCACGCCTCCGCCACCGGCCGCTTCGACGACGAGCAGCTCTTCTACCTGATGGCCCGCGGTATCCCGGCCGACGAGGCCCGTCGGCTCGTCGTGCGCGGCTTCTTCGCCGAGCTGGTCCAGCAGATCGGCGTCGACGACATCGAGGAACGGCTTCTCGTGAAGATCGACGAGGAGCTGGAGGCGTCCGTCTGATGAGCGCCTCGACGACGTTCGTACGCGCCTGTGGGCTGAGCGAGCTGGAGGAGGACACCCCGAAGCGGGTGGAACTCGACGGCACGCCGGTCTCGGTCGTGAAGACCGAGGGGGAGGTGTTCGCGATCAACGACATCTGCTCGCACGCGAACGTCTCGCTCTCCGAGGGCGAGGTGGAGGACTGTCAGATCGAGTGCTGGCTGCACGGCTCCGCGTTCGACCTCCGCACCGGCAAACCGTCCGGCCTTCCCGCGACGCGCCCCGTCCCCGTTTACCCCGTAAAGATCGAAGGGGACGACGTGCTCGTCTCCCTCTCCCAGGAGTCCTGAGGAACCCATGGCTACGCTTGAAATCCACGACCTGCACGTCACCGTCGAGGCCGACAACGCCACGAAGGAGATCCTCAAGGGCGTCGACCTCACCGTCCGGCAGGGCGAGACCCACGCCATCATGGGCCCCAACGGCTCTGGCAAGTCGACCCTCGCCTACTCCCTCGCGGGCCACCCGAAGTACACGATCACCAGTGGCACCGTGACCCTCGACGGCGAGGACGTCCTGGAGATGTCCGTCGACGAGCGCGCCCGCGCCGGCCTCTTCCTGGCGATGCAGTACCCGGTCGAGATCCCCGGTGTCTCGGTCTCCAACTTCCTGCGCACCTCCGCCACCGCCGTCCGCGGCGAGGCCCCCAAGCTGCGTACCTGGGTCAAGGAGGTCAAGGAGACCATGGAGCGCCTCTCCATGGACCCCTCCTTCGCCGAGCGCAACGTGAACGAGGGCTTCTCCGGCGGTGAGAAGAAGCGCCACGAGATCCTCCAGCTGGAGCTCCTCAAGCCGAAGATCGCGATCCTCGACGAGACGGACTCCGGCCTGGACGTCGACGCCCTGCGCATCGTGTCCGAGGGCGTGAACCGCGTCCGCGAGACCGGCGAGGTGGGCACCCTGCTCATCACGCACTACACGCGCATCCTGCGCTACATCAAGCCCGACTTCGTCCACGTCTTCTCCGGCGGCCGCATCGTCGAGTCCGGCGGTGCCGAGCTCGCCGACAAGCTGGAGAACGAGGGCTACGAGGCCTACACGAAGGGTGGCGTATCAGCGTGACGCAGCTGCCGGGCCTCCTCGACACCGAGGCGATCCGCAAGGACTTCCCCATCCTGGACCGACAGGTCCACGACGGCAGGAAGCTCGTGTACCTGGACAACGCGGCGACCTCGCAGAAGCCGCGCCAGGTGCTGGACGCCCTCAGTGGTTACTACGAGCGGTACAACGCCAACGTCCACCGCGGTGTGCATGTGCTCGCCGAGGAGGCCACGGCGCTGTACGAGGGCGCGCGCGACAAGGTCGCCGCGTTCGTCAACGCGCCGAGCCGCGACGAGGTGATCTTCACCAAGAACGCCTCCGAGTCGCTCAACCTCGTGGCCAACATGCTCGGCTGGGCCGACGAGCCCTACCGGGTCGACCACGAGACCGAGATCGTCATCACGGAGATGGAGCACCACTCCAACATCGTCCCCTGGCAGCTGCTCGCGCAGCGCACGGGCGCGAAGCTGAAGTGGTTCGGCCTGACCGACGACGGCCGTCTCGACCTGTCGAACATCGACGAGATCATCACCGAGAAGACGAAGATCGTCTCCTTCGTGCTGGTGTCGAACATCCTGGGCACCGTGAACCCGGTCGAGGCGATAGTGCGCCGCGCCCAGGAGGTCGGCGCGCTGGTCTGCATCGACGCCTCCCAGGCCGCTCCGCACATGCCGCTGGACGTCCAGGCCCTCCAGGCCGACTTCGTGGCCTTCACCGGCCACAAGATGTGCGGCCCGACCGGCATCGGCGTCCTCTGGGGCCGCCAGGAGCTGCTGGAGGACCTGCCCCCGTTCCTGGGCGGCGGCGAGATGATCGAGACGGTGTCGATGCACTCGTCGACCTACGCCCCGGCACCTCACAAGTTCGAGGCGGGCACCCCGCCGATCGCCCAGGCGATCGGTCTCGGCGCGGCCATCGACTACCTGAACTCCATCGGCATGGACAAGATCCTCGCCCACGAGCACGCGCTCACCGAGTACGCGGTGAAGCGGCTCACCGCGGTCCCCGACCTGCGCATCATCGGCCCGACCACGGCCGAGGACCGCGGCGCGGCGATCTCGTTCACGCTGGGTGACATCCACCCGCACGACGTGGGCCAGGTCCTGGACGAGCAGGGCATCGCGGTGCGGGTCGGACATCACTGCGCCCGCCCGGTCTGCCTGCGGTACGGAATTCCTGCGACCACGCGAGCGTCGTTCTACCTGTACTCCACGCCGGCCGAGATCGACGCTCTGGTCGACGGCCTGGAGCACGTCCGGAACTTCTTCGGCTGAGGGGCTGGCTGGATCGTGAAGCTGGATTCGATGTACCAGGAAGTCATCCTGGACCACTACAAGCACCCGCACGGGCGGGGCTTGCGGGATGGCGACGCCGAGGTGCACCACGTCAACCCGACGTGCGGTGACGAGATCACGCTGCGCGTGAAGTACGACGGCGACCGGATCGCGGACATCTCGTACGAGGGGCAGGGCTGCTCGATCAGCCAGGCCTCGGCGTCCGTGCTCAACGACCTGCTCGTCGGCAAGGACGTGTCCGAGGCGCAGAAGGTCCAGGAGACGTTCCTGGAGCTGATGCAGTCCAAGGGCCGTATCGAGCCGGACGACGCGATGGAGGAGGTGCTGGAGGACGCGGTCGCGTTCGCCGGTGTCTCCAAGTACCCGGCCCGGGTCAAGTGCGCCCTCCTCAGCTGGATGGCGTGGAAGGACGCGACCGCCCAGGCCCTGGGCGAGAGCGCCGAGAGGAAGACGGCATGAGCGAGAACGAGACCCTGACGACGAAGCCGGCCTCGGAGGAGGAACTCCGCGAGGCGCTGTACGACGTCGTCGACCCTGAACTGGGCATCGACGTCGTCAACCTCGGCCTGATCTACGGCATCCACATCGACGACGCGAACATCGCGACGATCGACATGACGCTGACGTCCGCGGCCTGCCCGCTCACCGACGTCATCGAGGACCAGGCGAAGTCCGCCACCGACGGCATCGTCAACGAACTGCGCATCAACTGGGTGTGGATGCCGCCGTGGGGCCCGGACAAGATCACGGACGACGGCCGCGAGCAGCTTCGGGCGCTCGGCTTCAACGTCTGACGGTCCGTCCCGCCCGGTCGTCCGTCCGATCGGGCATCCCCCGTCACGTACAGGTGTGGCCCCCGGCAGTCCGCCGGGGGCCACACCTGTTTCGGTCCCGGCCGTGACGGCCCGCTCCCGGTCCGGTCCCAGGCGTCCGGTCTCGGGCCGGTCCGTCCACCATCCGGAACACCGAGTCCGCCCGGGGGGCCGGGAGCCCCGGACGCCACCCTCCGAACCCTCTTGTGTACGACCGTACGCATCGATGTGTACTCTTGTACACATGGGATATCTGCTGCTCGCCGGAGCCATCGTCTCCGAGGTGGCCGCCACGACCGCCATGAAGTACAGCGAGGGCTTCAGCAGACTGTGGCCGTCACTGGTGACCGCCACCGGCTACGTGGTCGCCTTCCTCCTGCTGGCCCAGTGCCTCAAGACCGTCCAGGTGGGCACGGCCTACGCGATCTGGGCCGGCGCCGGGACCGCCGTCATCGCCGCGATCGGCATGCTCTTCCTGGGGGAGGCGCTCACCGCCACCAAGGTGGCCGGGATACTGCTGATCATCGGCGGCGTCGTGGTGCTGAACCTGGGCGGGACCCACTGATGGCCACGCGCCGCTACGATCCCGAGCGACGCCAGCGCATCATCGACGCGGCGATCCGGGTCGTCGGCAGCAAGGGCCTCGCCGGACTGAGCCACCGCTCCGTCGCCGCCGAGGCCGATGTACCGCTCGGCTCCACCACGTACCACTTCAAGACCCTCGACGAACTCATGGTCGCGGCCCTGCGCCAGACGAACGAGGGCTTCGCCGAGATGGTCGCCGCGCGCGGCGCGCTGGAGGACCCCCACGTCGACCTCGCGGGCGAACTCGCCGGACTCATGGGCGCGTGGCTCGCCGGAGACCGTACGGGGGTCGAGCTGGAGTACGAGCTGTACCTCGCCGCCCTGCGCCGCCCCGCCCTGCGCCCCGTCGCCGCGGCCTGGGTCGAGGGTCTGGCCGACCCCCTCGCCCGCCGCACCGACACCGTCACGGCCCGGGCGCTCGTGGCCCTGGTGGACGGCATCTGCCTCCAGGTGCTGCTGACCGGAGGGTCGTACGACGAGACGTATGCGCGCGAAGTGCTGAGCCGGCTGATCGGCGGGAGCGACGCCCAGGACGGGGTCCGGGACTGAGGCCGCGGCGACGTGCGTTGCGGCAGATGTGCGGGGAGCCCGGCGGGGCTTGGCGGACGTGACGGCCCGTCCACGCGCCATGGCGGACGTGACGATCGGCGCCCGCGCCCGCGCCACGACGGATGTGACGGCCCGTCCCCGCGCGCCACGGCGCGCCTGAGGTGCCGGTGCGGTCCGCCCGGGACCTGAGACGGCGGGGCATCGGTTGGCCCGCGCGGCCCGGGCCACGTTAGGTTTCACCCATGACCGACACGACTTCCACCGCTCCGCGCACCACCGGCGCCGTAGCCGCGGGCCTCGCCACCCTCACCGCCGACGGCACCGTTCTCGACACCTGGTTCCCCGCGCCCGAACTGTCCACCGAACCCGGCCCGGCCGGCACCGAGCGGCTGTCCGCCGAACGTGCCGTCGAACTGCTCGGTGAAGGCGCCGCCAAGGCGATCGGGCCCGACGCCCGCCGGGGCGTCGAAGTGGTCGCGGTCCGCACGGTCATCGCCTCGCTGGACGAGAAGCCGCTCGACGCGCACGACGCCTACCTGCGACTGCACCTGCTCTCGCACCGGCTCGTCCGGCCGCACGGGCAGAGCCTGGACGGCATCTTCGGCCACCTCGCCAACGTCGCCTGGACCTCCCTCGGCCCGGTCGCGGTCGACGACATCGAGAAGGTCCGGCTCAACGCCCGCGCCGAGGGGCTGCACCTCCAGGTGACCTCCGTCGACAAGTTCCCGCGCATGACGGATTACGTCGCGCCCAAGGGCGTCCGCATCGCCGACGCCGACCGCGTCCGGCTCGGCGCGCACCTCGCCGAGGGCACCACCGTGATGCACGAGGGCTTCGTGAACTTCAACGCGGGCACCCTCGGCACGTCGATGGTCGAGGGCCGCATCTCGGCAGGTGTCGTGGTCGGTGACGGCTCGGACATCGGCGGGGGCGCCTCCACCATGGGCACCCTGTCCGGCGGCGGCAACGTCCGCATCACCATCGGCGAGCGCTGCCTGGTCGGCGCGGAGGCCGGCGTCGGCATCGCCCTCGGCGACGAGTGCGTGGTCGAGGCGGGCCTGTACGTCACCGCGGGCACCCGCGTGACCATGCCGGACGGACAGATCGTGAAGGCCCGCGAACTCTCCGGCGCGTCCAACATCCTCTTCCGCCGCAACTCGGTCACCGGAACGGTCGAGGCGCGACCGAACAACGCGGTGTGGGACGGCCTGAACGAGATCCTGCACAGCCACAACTGATCCTCGGCGGCCGTGGGTTGCGGCCGCCTGCTGGATCACCGGTCTGAACTGCGTTGCACCCGTCGCCAGTTGTCGGCGCTGGTCACCGACGAGCGCCCTCCCACGGCCCCGACGAGGGCGGGGAGGGCGCTCGTGCGTCGAGGGAGACAGTCGCGTCGCGGGTTCGCTCGCGGCGCGGGTTGAGGGCCAGCCGGTGACGTCGGACCGACGAGCGGTCCATGTGCTGTCGGCCGGCTCCCGTGCACGCCGCGGAGGGCTCCCGCGGGTGCGGTTCGAGGTGCCGGTCGACGACCTCGGCGGTGACGCCGAGAGGGTGGAGGGAGCGGGAGAGCGCGTCCGGTCCCGGGGCGCTCTGCCGGGTGCCGTCATTCCTGTCGGATGTCGTCACTCCTACGGCAGGTCGAGCCTCTCGCGTGCTGCCGCCACCCAGCGCAGCACGCCGTGGGATTCCGTGGACTCGGCCAACTCGTCGGCCTCCTTGAGCAGTGCCGCCGCGTCGTCCCGCCGGTCCTGCTCGGCGGCGAACTCGGCGAGGGTGATCAGATTGGCCGCGACTCCCGGCAGGAAACCCAGGTCCCGGCGGAGGCGGGTGGACTCCTCGAAGTGTTCTCCCGCCGAGTCCGGACGTCCGGCCATGTGCTCGGCGAAGCCGAGGTGGCGCAGGACGTAGGACAGGGTCAGCCGGTCACCGGCCCGGGTGGCGAGATCGCGGGCCCGCAGGAAGGCGGGGAGAGCGCGCTCGTTGTCGTCGCGGACCACCTGGTGGAAGGCGCCGGCCCAGAACAGCGCCTCGCCTTCGCCCCGTACGTCGCCGATCCGCCCGTACAGTTCCGCAGCGCGCTCGAAGAGTGCGAGTTCGTGGGCGTTCTCGACCCGGGTCTCCAGGAATCGGGCGTGTTCCAGGCGGCCACGGGCCAGGGCCGTGTCCGCCTCGACCGCGTCGAGTCCCAGCTCGGCGGTGGCGAGTGCGTCGGTGTCGCCACCGAACACGGCGCGCTCGTAGAGGAGTTGTGCCTGCTCGATTCGCGCGTCCGCAGTCATGCGCCCATCGTACGATCACCGCTCGACGGCATGTCGAGCCATGACGACCGCACGTGCCTCCATCCGCCGCCGCCGCCGGTGCCGGCACCGGCGGCGGCGTGCCGTGGCGGTGGTGGTCCGTCGTCGCCATGACGGCGGAGGGGACTCGTGCGCGGGGCGGCGGCCTTCCTTCGGCGGAGGCGGACGTCGTGGGTGCGGTCACGGGCGGTCCGGCCCGCCGCTCCGTGGCTGAACGGGACCGGAAGACAACGGAGTTCGGACCGCCGGCGCCGTCTACGCTGTCGTGATCACGAGCGGGCGGATCCAGGGGGCTTTCGTGCGGGACGCGGGTAAGGGCGCCGGAGGCGTCGTCGCGGAGGAGCCGGGCGGGGCGTCGGATGCGGAGGGCGCAGGGGGCGCGGATCACGAGGGGCACGTACGGCGACGGCGGCCGGGTCCGGCGGTCGTGGCCGTCGGCCTCGCCTTCCTGGCGGTGGTGGCGGGCGGGGTGTTCTGGCTGTTCCACGACGAGTGGTCGCACCCGTTCGGTGACGCACGGGCCTGTGCGGGCAGCGACGCCGCGCTGACCGGGAGGATCGCGCCCGGAGGCGTGCCGCTTCCCGAGGACGCCACGGACATCCACTACCTCACCCGGCACGGCCTCGCCGAGGTCTCCTTCCGGAGCGGCCGCGTGCCGGACTATCTCCACCGCGTCGGTCTGGTCCCGGAGGGGGAGCCCCTGATGGACGAGGACTACGGCGGTGCGTACGGGTGGGCCGACGACGGGCACGACATGCCCGACGGGCTGTGCGGCCCGGAGCTCAAGGGACCCGTCTGGAGCTACCGGAGCCGAGGCAGCGGCCCGGGGGTCGGCGTCCTGGTCGAACGCGCCCCCGGTGGAACCACCCTGCGCACCCCGGCCCGCGTCATCGCCTCCTACGACATCGGCTGAGCACGGGCAGGAGGCGGATGGCCCCGGCGCTCACCCCGGCGAGCCGGGAGGCGAGTTCGCGGGTCCCTCCCGCGCCGCCGCGCCCGCGCGCTCGACCTCGGCCAGGTACCGCGCCAGGTGGAAGCGGACCTCCTAGACGGGATCCCGTAGGGGCCCGGGTACGCGAGGCCCGACCGGACGACCGTTCCGCCCCGCAGCCGGATCCGGACGGTCAGCCGGTCCGGACCCGGTTCGGGCCCCGCCTCGGCCGCCACCTCCACCTCGCGCGGCGCGTCCGTCGGACAGAGCGGTCCGCCGGGTCGCAGCAGCAGGTACGGACCGAGGCCGACCATCCTGCCGTCGCTCCGCGCGATCGCGTCGGGGCCGCGACCCGGCACTTCGTACCCGGCCTCGCCCGTGCGCGGGCCCCGGACCCGTCGCCCGGGGATCTCGGTCACCCGGGCAGTCCCGCCGCGAACTCCCTCAGCGCCGTGAAGTCCCCTGCGAGCAGGCCCCGTCGGGGGTCGACGTGGTGCAGGAGCGCGGGAGCGGGGTGGTGTTCGGCCACGTAGCCGTCGTCGGCCGGGGACTGTTCGTCGTCGATCCACGCGAAGGGCCGGCCGGCCGCGTACGCCACGATCCGTTCCGTCTTCCAGTGCACACCCTCCGGCCTCACGGCGAACAGGGCGCCGGTGAAGTCGACATAGGGGAGGGTGGGCAGGCCGATGACCGGCGCGATGTGCTGGTTGGCGGCGTCCATCCAGGTGGTCGCCCAGCACAGGTCGTAGCCCAGGTCCAGAAGGGCGCGGCCGTGCCCGGGATGGAGCCAGACGCGCAGGGGCCTGCCGGGGGTCAGCGTCACCCGGATCGTCGTGTAGCCCTCGGGCCGGCGTTCCGGCTGGGCGGCGTACGGGTTCAGCGGGCCGTCGACATCGAGGAACAGCAGCGGTCGGCTCACGCGGCCACCGTAAGGGACGCCGGGCGGAGGGGTGCGGATAATTTCCCTCCGGCCGGAGGCACAGCGGCGGCCCGTCGCACGCGTCACCCGGGGCACAGGGGGTGGCCGCATGGGGCCGTCGGAGGAGGCTCCCGGGACGGACCGGAACGCGCTACCGGCCCCGGCTCGTGCTGGTCACGATCGGCAGCGACAAGGTCGTCCCGCTGAGCGGTGGCCCCGCACCGGGCAGCGACCCGGAGCGTCAGGAGTGGACGCCCGTCTTCGCGAGGCGCTGATCTGCCGGTCACCCCTCGCGGCCGGCCGCCGGCCGTCAGCCTTCACCGGCCGCCACCTCCTCGTACACCCGCAGCAGTCCGTCGGCCGTCTCCCGGCCGGCGGACCGCAGCGGCGCGCGGACCGGGCCCGCGGGCAGGCCGAGCCGGCCGAGCAGTGCCTTCGCCGTGACCGCGCCGGGCAGACCCGCCGCCATCATCGCCTCGACCAGTGGGATCACCCGGCGCTGGAGGCGGGCCGCCCCTGCGGTGTCACCGGAGTCGAACGCGTCGAGGATCGCGCGGAACGCGCCGGGCGCGGCGTTCGCCACCGTGCTGACGTAACCCGTCCCGCCGATCGCCCGCAGCGCGAGCACGTACTCGTCGCACCCGGTGTAGTACGCCAACTCCGTGTGTGCCAGCACCTTCTGGGTGCCGAGCAGGTCGTACGCGCAGTCCTTGACCGCGACGATCCGAGGGTGCCCGGCGAGCCGGATCAGGGTGTCGGGCTCGATACGGGTGCCGGTGCGGCCCGGGATGTCGTAGAGGGCGAGCGGCAGTCCGGTGGCGTCGGCGACCTCGCGGAAATGGGCCTCGACGGCGTCCTGCGGCGGCCTGCTGTAGTAGGGAGTGACGGCCAACAGGCCGTCCGCGCCTGCCTTTTCGGCCGCACGGGCGAGCTCCACGGTGTGCCGTGTGTCGGCGGTGCCGACGCCCGCGAGAATCGACGCGCGGTCGCCGACCGCCTCCCGCACGGCCCGTACGAGCGCGGACTTCTCCGCGTCCGTCGTGGTCGGGGACTCGCCTGTGGTGCCGGACAGGACCAGACCGTCGCACCCCTCGCTGACCAGCCGGTCGGCGAGCCGCCCCGCCCCGTCGAGGTCGAGCGCGCCTGCTTCCGTGAAGGGCGTGACCATCGCGCAGAGCGCACGGCCGAAGAGAGGGACGGCCGCGGCCGGGGCCGGGGTGCGAGCGGTGTGCGTCATGCGAGCAGTCTCGGCACCCGCATGGTGAAGCTCCACTTAATTCTTCTACGAAATGACGGGAAGTACCGCTACGAGGTGCCTCTTTCGGGGGCTTCTCGGAGGCACTGGTGCCAACTCGGCCTCCCATGGGCCACCATGGCGAGGACGGAAGTCGACGGCAGATCGCGGGAGGCGTCATGAGGCTGGGAAGGGCACTCGCCACCGGAGTCGCGGAGGAGCAGGCGGGCACGGACGGAGTGGATCTCCGGCCGGCCGAGGAGAACGGAGCGGTCGCGGAGATCGACGGGATCGCGGGGTCCGAGGCGGCCCCGGCCGAAGAGGTCCCGGTCGCCGGATGAGGCTGCGGCTCCCCGAGGAACGCCCGACGGAGCCGCCGACCGGATACAAGATCGCCCACCCGGTGCTGTCCCAGGACGGCACCCGGGCCGGGTTCACCGGCGTGTCCCTGGGCGGCGCGCTGCCGTACGGAGTGCTGGACGAGGCGCGCTGTGTCTACGGACTCCGGCACCGTACGCCGCACCGCCGCTGCGACTGCGGCTTCCACTGCGTGCACGACCGTGAAACGGCCGAGGCGCTGCTGAGCACCACCGAACACCGGGCGGCGGCCCTGCTGGAGGTCACCGTCCTCGGCGCGTACATCCGCTTCGAGCGGGGATTCCGTTACGCCCGCCAGCGGGTGCGGACCGCGACGGTCGGTCCCTGCGCGTGCGGTGCGGTGGCCGCCGCCCTCGCGGACGCGGGCTGGGGGCGGCCGGGCTGGTGCGGCCTCGCGGCGGCGTGCGCGGGGTGTGTGCGCGGCCGCAGGTCCGTGTCCCTCGCGGGGTTCGCCCGGCTTGCCGGCGAGGGACTGCGGGTCCGCGCCGGGAGCGGAAGTGCGCCGGCGGATCCGGCCGGCGGGCTCGGAGTGTCCGAACTCGTCGCCGAGGCAGCCCTGTTGCAGGCCCGGCTCGACTGGTTCCAGACCCAGCTGACGCGTCTGGACGAGAGCGGGGAACGGGGGTAGGGGGCCGACCGTACGGTGGCGGGCGGGTGGCCCGCCCGTCGGCGCCCCCGACTTCGTGTGCCCGGCCCCTTCCTCGCAGCCCGCGCACCCCATCCCGCGCACCCCACATCACCCCGCCCCGGACCACCGGGATCACCCGGATCACCCGAACCCCTCACCCGCCTCGCCGACGCCGACAACTCCACCCGCCTGGACAAATAAAATTTTCGGTGAGACGGTGGAGACATGTTGGATGTGACCGTGATCGAGGACGCGGAGGCCGCCGCCGTCTCGCTGGACCCGATACGGGCCCGGTTGCTGGCCGAGCTGGCCGCCGGACCCGCGTCGGCCGCCATGCTGGCCGGAAAGGTCGGGCTGCCGCGGCAGAAGGTGAACTACCACCTGAAGACGCTGGAGCGGCACGGCCTGGTGGAGCTGGCGGGCGAGCGCCGGAAGGGCAACGTCACCGAGCGGCTGATGCGCGCGACCGCGGCGTCGTACGTCATCTCGCCGCTCGCGCTCGCCGCCGTGCAGCCCGATCCGGACCGGTTCCGGGACCAGCTCTCGGCCCGCTGGCTGCTCGCGCTCGGCGCCCGGCTGGTCCGGGACGTCGGGTCGCTGATCACCGGCGCGACCAGGGCCCGCAAGCGGCTCGCCACGTTCGCGCTCGACGGCGAGGTGACCTTCGCGACCGCGGCCGACCGTGCCGCGTTCATCGAGGAGCTGACGCAGGGCGTCGGCGCGCTCGTCCGCAAGTACCACGACGGGCACGCGGAGGGCGGGCGGCCCCACCGGATCGTCGTCGCCGTCCATCCGACGGTCAAACCGGAGTCCGCCCAGGAGGCCGCCGGGGCGGCCGTGCTCCCCGACACCCCCCTCCCCGACACCGCGCCCGTCACGGCCGCGCCCGCCGCCCCGCTCCCGCCCGCCCAGGGCTGACCCCAGGAGAACCACCGCCATGTCCAAGGAATTCGAGATCGCCCGCGAGTTCGAGGTCGACGCCACCCCGGAACAGATGTGGGACGCCATCACCAGCGGCACCGGCGGCTGGCTGTGGCCGATGGAGTTCGAGCCGCGCCGGGGCGGCACCGGCCCCTTCGGTTCCACCCTCACCAACTGGGACCCGCCGCACCGCCTGACCAGCAGGGTCGAGGACGTCCAGGGCATCTCCCAGCAGACCCTCAACCAGATCGACGAGACCATCGAGCCGCGCGACGACGGCCGCCGGTCCTGGATGCGTTACGTGCACAGCGGCATCTTCGTCGAGGACTGGGACAACCAGTACGACGGGGCGAGCCGGCACACGGACTTCTATCTGCACACCCTGCGCGAGTACGTGACGCACTTCGCGGGCCGCCCGGTCGCCTTCGCCACCTTCGACGGACCCGAGGCCTCCATGGCGTCCGACGCCTTCACCACGGTGGGCCGGGCGCTCGGACTGGGCGACGACACCGAGGCGGGGGCGCGCGTACGGGCACGGGGACCCGAGGGCCGGCTCCTCGACGCCGTGGTCGACTTCCGCAACCCGTACTTCATCGGCCTGCGCACCGCGGACCAGTTGCTGCGCTTCTTCGGACGCAACCACTGGGGTGCCCCCGTCGGCATCAGCGTCCACGACTTCGCGGCCGACGCCGATGCCAAGCGCGACGAGACCGCCTGGCGAGGCTGGCTGAACGGCGCGTTCGCGGCCTGAGCCGCCACAGGAAAGAGCCCGGCCCCCCGGACGACGGGGCCGGGCTCTTCCGCATCCGGGGTTACGGCCTGAACCTCAGCACCTGCGGGTCGTGGTCGCTGATCTGGTCGGAGAACTCCGAGTTGATGTGCACGCTGTCGTAGTCGAGGCCGCAGTCGCGACGGATCGAGGGGCTGACCAGGATCTGGTCGAGCACCTGCTCGTTGCCCTGGTAGTCGTACGTGTAACGCTCGCTCCTGGGCAGCGACTTGATGGCCGACCAGAGCTCGCCGTGGCCCTCCAGGATCTTCGCCGTGTCCGAGAACTCGAAGTCGTTCAGGTCGCCGAGCGCGATCACGTCGGCGTCCTTCTGGGCCTTCAGGATCTGGTTGACGAAGGTGTTCTCCGCGGTCGCCTGGAGGTGACGCTGGGTCTCCGAGCTGCGCACCGGCGGCTGGAACCGCGCGGTCAGCGCCTGGTCGCCGCCCTTGGAGGCGAAGTGGTTGGCGATCACGAAGACCGTCCGGCCGCGGAAGACGAACTCCCCGGCGAGCGGCTTGCGGCTGGACGTCCAGGCGGTGTCGGCCGGGGCGATACGGCCCGGGGACGCGGTCAGCCGCGCCTTGCCGCGCACCTTGGTGACGCCGACGGCGGTCGTCGCGTCGCCGCCCGCGCGGTCGGTGAAGGAGACCCGCTGCGGGTTGAACAGGAACACCTGACGGATGTTGCCGCCCGGCTCGCCGCCGTCCTGGTCGTCGACCGGGTCGATGGAACGCCAGTCGTACTTCGGGCCGCCCGCCGCGACGATCGCGTCGATCAGCTTGTTCACCGTCTGGTCGGCGGCGACCGTGCCGTCGTCCGTCGCGCCGTTGTTGTCCTGGATCTCCTCCAGGGACACGATGTCGGGCGACCGCAGGTTGTTCACGATCGCGGCCGCGTGGGCGGCGAACGTGCCGTCACCCGGGTCCAGGTTCTCCACGTTGTACGTCGCGACCGCCAGCTCGCCGGGCGACTGCCTGCGGGTCGTCTCGCGCTGCAGGCCGCCCTTGTCCAGGGTGCCCAGCCGGTTCGCGACGAGCGTGTAACCGCCGAACTGGTTGAAGTCGAGAGGGCCCTCCGTGACGCCGGCGAGCTCGTCGCCGACCTCGGCGGTGGGGAAGTCGGCGGTCGCGCCCAGCGACTGGATCTGCAGCCGGCCGGTGTTCTGCGAGGTGTACGCGCCGTAGACCGTGCCGCCGCGCCGGCTCGCGTGCTCGTGCGGCTTCACGGTGACCCACAGCTCGCTGTACGGGTCGGTCGCGGTGACCACACGGGTGTCGGAGACTTGGACGTTCATGCCCTCCAGGGACTCGTAGCGGTCCAGCGCGTACTTGCTCGGCTCCAGGGTGAGCGCGTCGATCGAGCCGCCCGCCGCCGTGTCACCGGCGGGAGCGTAGGCGGACGGCACCGAACGGCTGTCGATCACCGTGGCGGCGGGGACCGCATTGCCGGACGAGAGCACCGTGACCGTCGGCTTGGTGATCTCCGTCACCGACTGGTTGCCGCTCGCGGCGCCGCCGGGCACGAACTCCGAGACCGTGCCCGAGACCGTGACCGAGTCCCCGACCGCCACCTTCGGGGCGGAGCCGGTGAAGACGAAGACGCCCTCACTGGTGGCGGGGTCGGCGTCCGGGGTGGGGTCCTGGATCCAGAAGCCCTTGGACGAGCCGTAGGTCCGCACACCCGTCACCACGCCCGCCACGTCCGTGACCGGCCGGCCCGCGTACGGGGACACCCGGGTGGTGCCCTGGATGTCGTGGATGCGGACCGTGTCCGCGTGGGCCGGTGCGGTGAGCACGACGGCGGAGACGGTGGAACAGACCGCGGCTACGGTCAGCGCGCCGATGCGCGCGGTTCTCCTGGTCGGCAAGGGAATCCTCCGGGGACTTGCTTGAGCGCCGGGACGAGGGCGAAGCGGTGGGGGAGCACGACCCGCGTACGGGCTGGTGACGCGCGTAGAAAAGCGGCGAGCCCAACCCCCGTTGAACTTCTACGCGCGTCAATCTCGTGTGTGGGTGGGGGAGTTGTCAAGGATTCGGCGAGGTCGGACTCTTGGCAGGGACATGAAACGGGCGGCATGGGTGGAAATCCGTCTAGGCTGAGTCGTCCGCGCGCCCCGCCCGCCCTCGTCCGTCCCGCCCGCCCCTGTCCGCCATGCTTGTACCGGTCCGGTCCGTCGGGCCTGTCCGGCCCCGCCCGTCGGGTCCTGATCGTTCGGAGGAGAACCCAGCCGATGTCAGACAGCTCCCCCCTGCCGCCGGTGCGGCTGCCCTCCGAAGCGGAACTGGCGCGGGACGCGCTCGCCACACCGCTGCTCTCCCGCGCCGCGCGGCTGGCCCGCTGGGCCGGCCCGGAGACGCGGGTCGGCGCGGGCGGTGAACTCGTCGAGGAGCAGCTCGCCGGTGCGGCCGACGCGCTCGGGCTGACCGGGGACGACGCCGCGGCCTTCGCGAGCGAGGCCTGGCGGATCGCCGTCGACACCGGCCTCGTGGAGATCGTGGACGAGGACGAGGGCGCCGTCGCCGCGGGCGCGGACCTCGACCTGCTCACCTCCGGAGGGCCGCAGGACGTCCTCGGGGTGTGGCTCGTGGCCCTGGAGGCGGTCCTCGCCGACGCCTCCGTGCCCGACCTCGACGAACTGGTCGGAGCGGTGGAGGACGGCGGGGAGGTCGACCTCTCCTCGCTGGACTGGGACCCCGAGGCCGAGGCCGAGTTCCTCGACGGAGTGCTCGGCAATCTGTACCTGCTGACCGTGAGCGACGGCGGGGAGGGGCCCGTGCCGCTGCCGGCGCTCGCCGCGTCGATGATCGTCCCCGACGACATGGGAGACCCCAGCAACGACGTGCTGGAGCAGGTGTCGGACGCGATGATGCGGCTCGACGACCAGTTCCGGCTGCTGGAACCGGTCGGACTCGTCGACTTCCAGCCGGTCGACGAGGCGCTGATGGCGGACACCGACGAGGAGCCGGCCGGCCCCCTCGACGAGACGGACGTCTCGCGGTACGGAATGGTGCAGCTGACCCCGCTCGGCCTGTACGGGCTGCGGGCCCGGCTGCTGGAGGCGGGATTCTCCGCTCCCGCGGTGGGCGACCTGGTGGACAAGGGCGCGGACACGCTGCTGGACGGCACCGGTCTCTTCCCGCCGGACGCGGCCCGCGCCGAGACCGAACAGTGGCTGGCCCGGCGCGAACCCCTCGCGGCCGCGCGGGAACTGCTCGCCGCGGCCCGGGGCGGCGACGCCGGCGCGCCGCTGCGGCGGCTGCGCTGTCAGCAGGCGCTCTCGCTCGTCGGCGCGGCGGCCGAGCCCGCGCTGCGTGAGGTCCTCGACGACGCGGAGCTGGGCGGCCTCGCCCGGGTCTGGCTCTCCGAGCACGGCGCCGCGGACGTGCCCCCGCCGTCCGAGGCGATGATCTTCTGGCTCACCATCGACACGGTCGCCGCTCAGCTCGCGGCCGAGGGCAACTCCGCCGAGCTGCAGGGTCTCGTGGAGGGCCTGGCACGGCAGCACGGCGGCTTCTTCGCCGCCGCCTGGCGCGTCGACCACCCCGCCACACCGGACGTCCTGGAGGCGATGGGGCGGCTGCACCCCGACAAGAAGGTGGCCAAGGAGGCCCGCAAGGCCGCCTTCAAGGCCCGCTCGCAACAGGGCGGCTGAGGCCGCCGAGCGGGCGTCCGCGCGCCGCGCGCCGACGGGGGCGGCGCGCGACCGGGTGGACGGCGGCGCGCGACGGGGTGGGCGCCGCGCGACGGGGTGGGTGAGAGGGCTTTGGGCTCCTGTGGCCGAGTCCTTACGGATTCATGGAAGGGAGTCCGGTGAAGTCGCCGGGCGTTCAACTCCCGTTCAGCCATGGGCGGGACGGTGTGCCCGCAACGTCGTCCGCACGGTCGTCCTCACCGTCACAGGAGACACCCATGTCGCTCACCCGCAGGGACTTCGCCAGACGATCCGCGATCACCGGTGCCGGAGTGGCGCTGGCCGGAAGCGTGGGTGCCCTCGCCACCGCCCCGAACGCCCTCGCCTCCACCGACACCGAGAGCGTCGGCGAGGAGTCCGCGGACCGGCACGGCGGGGTGGGGTACGGACCCCTGGTCCCCGACCCCGAGGGCGTCCTCGCGCTGCCCGCCGGCTTCTCCTACCGCGTCATCACCTACAGCGGCCGGACCAAGCTGGAATCCGGTGAGTTCACGCCGTCCAACCACGACGGCACGTCCACCTTCGACGGCCCGCGCGGCACCACCCTCCTCGTCAACAACCACGAGCTCAAGGGCACCCGCGACACCTGGAAGTACCCCGTGCCGCTCACCGAGGGCCTGGTCTACGACCCCGCGGCCTCCGGCGGCTGCACGGTCGTCGAGGTACGCCACGACAAGGTCGCGGAGTGGGTCGGCATCGCCGGCACCTCCACCAACTGCGCGGGCGGCAACACCCCTTGGGACACCTGGCTCACCTGCGAGGAGACCGAGGACAAGGCCGGCCAGAACGGCATGACCAAGGACCACGGCTACGTCTTCGAGGTCGACCCCGCCGACCGCCGCCGCAACCGGAACCCCAAGCCGGTCAAGGCGCTCGGACGGTACGCCCACGAGGCCGTCGTCGTCGACCCCAAGCGCGGCCGGCTCTATCTCACCGAGGACGCCGCGACACCCAACGGCCTGCTGTACCGCTGGACCCCGCCACAGGGCTTCGAGCACGGCCACGGACAACTGCGCACCCTCGCCGACGACGCGGGTGCCCTCCAGGCCTTCAAGTGCTTCGACTCCGGCGGACGCTTCGTCGACGACCTCTCCCGCGCCACGAAGATCGGCACCGTGTACGGCGTCGACTGGGTGGACGTCCCCGACCGCGACGCCAGGACCGTCTCCGTACGCAAGCAGTTCGCCGCCGGTGAGGTCACCCGCGCCCGCAAGCTCGAAGGCATGTGGTGGGGCGACGGGGGCATCTACATCGTCTCCTCGTACGCCCGTGAGGAGAGCCCCGTCCAGCACGACGGACAGGTCTGGTTCTACGACCCCAAGCGCCGCACCCTCACCCTGAAGGTTCTCATCGGGGTGAACCCGGACCCGTCCGCCGACGGCGCCTTCGACGGCCCCGACAACATCACGGTCTCTCCCTACGGAGGACTGGTCATCGCCGAGGACGGCGAAGGCGTCCAGCACCTCTTCGGCGCCACCGACAGCGGCCGCACCTACCCCATCGCCCGCAACGAGCTCAACATCGGCACCGAAGAGGAGCCCGCCTACAGCGAGTTCACCGGCGTCACCTTCTCGCCCGACGGCCGGACGCTGTTCGCCAACATCCAGGAACCCGGAATCATGCTCGCGATCACCGGCCCCTGGAAGCGCCAGAAGCGCGGCTGAACTCCCGCCGCATTCCCGTCGGATTAAATCGCTCGCCCGGGTCGCGACCGCCCTCCTACAGTGGTGAACGTCCAGGTGCGAAGGCAGGACCTACTTCCACTGATAATGGGGCGGTCGCGGGTTCGAGTCCCGCCGTCGGCACAACGCGCCGATGTAGCTCAGGGGTTAGAGCACCTACGTCGGTTCCGCCGGCTTCGATCTCTGGACACCACAACTTCACGCACCTCCCGGTGCGCGGGCCACGGCTACTTCTCTCCCAAAGAATTCACGCCGCGGCCGACTTGATCTCGGGAGGCGCAGCACATGGTGGGTGCCCGGTGCGCAGGCAGCGGATACTTCGGGAACTGGTGGGGCCACGGCCTCGTGCGGGTTCGAATCCCGTCACCGACTTCGGGTCGGTGTGGCGGAACGGAAGACGCGCCAGTTTATGGGCAACCGTCGCCGATCCCTGATCTCGGACACCCTCCCTTTGCTGTGCCTTCCTCCGAAACCCACGCGAATTCGGGGGAATTCACCATGGCACGCTTCAACAGCAAGGCGGCGAAGGCTCAGCCCACTTCCCGCGTGACGTCCACCGGCCGCGTGCTGCGGACGCACCAGGGCGGCCTCGGCCGCGAGCGGGACGCGCGCTCCGAACTCTTCCTCCTCGCCGTCTCGCACCTCGCCTCGCAGCAGACCTTCTACGAGAACGGCGCCGACCGCGACGACCGGTTCGTCGCGCTGGTGCGCGAACTCGCCGTCCACGACCCCTCCTGGACGGCGGCCCTGCTCGGCTGGCTGCGCGGCGACGGCAACCTGCGCTCCGCCTCGGTCATGGGTGCCGCCGAGTACGTGAAGGCACGCCTCGACGCGGGCGCCACCGAGGGCCCCGCCAACCGCCAGGTGATCGCCTCGGTGCTGCGCCGCCCCGACGAGCCCGGCGAGCTGCTCGCCCTCTGGACCTCCCGGTACGGCCGGACCGTGCCCAAGCCGGTCAAGCGCGGCATCGCCGACGCCGTACGGCGTCTCTACAACGGCAAGGCGCTGCTGAAGTACGACACCGCGTCCAAGGGCTACCGCTTCGGCGACATCCTCAACCTCGTGCACGCGGCGCCCGACCCCGGCAAGCCGTGGCAGGGCGAGCTGTTCCGGTACGCCCTGGACCGCCGCCACCACCCCGACACGGCCGAGCCGCCCGCCTCGAACCCGGTGCTCGTCGCGCACCGCGAGCTGATGGCGGTGCCCGTAGCCGAGCGGCGCGCGGTCGTGACGGGTCCGGGCGGCGCCGAGCGGCTCGCCGCGGCCGGACTCACCTGGGAGGCGCTGGCGGGCTGGCTGCAGGGCCCGATGGACAAGGCGGCCTGGGAGGCCGTCATCCCGTCCATGGGCGCGATGGCGCTCGTCCGGAACCTGCGGAACTTCGACGAGGCGGGTGTCGGCGACGACGTGGCGGCCCGGGTCGCCGCGCGGATCAGCGACCCGGCGGAGGTGGCGCGGTCGCGGCAGTTCCCCTTCCGCTACCTGGCCGCCTACCGGCACGCGCCCTCGCTGCGCTGGGCGTACCCGCTGGAGCAGGCGCTCGGGCACTCGCTGGCCCAGGTGCCGGCGCTGCCCGGACGGACGCTCGTGCTCGTGGACCGGTCGGGCTCGATGTTCTTCTCGCGGCTGTCGGACCGCTCGGAGCTGAGCCGGGCCGACGCGGCCGCGGTCTTCGGCACGGCGCTCGCGCTGCGCGCGGCGGACGCGGACCTCGTCCAGTTCGGCACGGGCAGCGACCGGGTGCGGTTCCGCCGGGGCGAGTCGGTCCTGAAGGTGCTGGGGCGGTTCGGCGACCTCGGCGGCACGAACACCAGCGAGGCGGTACGGGCCCACTACCGCGGGCACGACCGGGTGATCGTCGTCACGGACGAGCAGGCCGCGTACAGCCACTACGGCGACCCGACGGAGCAGGTCCCGACGCACGTACCGGTCTACACCTGGAACCTCGCCGGTTACCGGGCCGGGCACGGTCCGAGCGGCAGGGACAACCGGCACACCTTCGGCGGACTGTCGGACACCGCGTTCCGGATGATCCCCCTGCTCGAGTCCGGCAGGGACGGGCGCTGGCCGTGGACGGGTGAATGAGCGCGCGGCGGCCGGGTAGGTCACCGGGCGACACGGTGACCCACCCGGCGCCGGCGCCGACCAGAGGCAGGACGGCTCCATGTCCCTTTCCTCGTACGAGCGTTACCCGCTGCTCTTCGGGCCCTCGCCGGTGCATCCGCTGGAGCGTCTGACCCGTCACCTCGGGGGCGCCGCGCTCTGGGCGAAGCGGGAGGACTGCAACTCCGGTGTGGCGTACGGCGGGAACAAGACCCGCAAGCTGGAGTACCTCGTCGCCGACGCGCTCGCCAGGGGCTGCGACACCCTGGTCTCGATCGGCGGGGTGCAGCCCAACCACACCCGGCAGGTGGCCGCCGTCGCCGCCCACGCGGGGCTGAAGTGCGTTCTCGTGCAGGAGAGTTGGGTCGAGTGGCCGGACTCCGTCTACGACCGGGTCGGGAACATCCTGATCAGCCGGCTGGCCGGCGCGGACGTACGCCTGGTGCGGGCCGGGTTCGGGATCGGCGTCAAGGAGAGCTGGGAGCGGGCGCTGCGGGAGGTGGAGGAGGCCGGCGGCACGCCGTACGCCATTCCCGCGGGCGCCTCCGACCACCCGCTGGGCGGCCTGGGCTTCGCCGGCTGGGCGAATGAGGTGGCCGCCCAGGAAGGGGACCTGGGGGTCTTCTTCGACACCGTCGTGGTGTGCTCGGTCACCGGCTCGACGCAGGCGGGCATGGTCGCCGGGTTCGCCGCTCTGGAGGAGGCGGGCGGCAGACCGCGGCGCGTCCTCGGGGTCGACGCGTCGGCAGCGCCCGCCCGCACCCGTGAACAGATCACCCGGATCGCGCGCAACACGGGCCGGCTGATCGGTGCCGGGCGGGAACTGACCGACGCCGACGTCGAACTGGACGAGCGGTACCACGCCGGCACGTACGGAATTCCGGACGAGGCCACCCTGGAGGCGATGCGTCTCGCCGCGCGCACCGAGGGGATGGTCACCGACCCCGTCTACGAAGGGAAGTCGATGGCCGGGATGATCGACCTCGTGGCGCGCGGCGAGATCGGGCGCGACTCCACCGTCCTCTACGCCCATCTCGGCGGCCAGCCCGCCCTGAACGCCTACAGCGCGCTGTTCTGATCCGGCCGGCGGCGCCCGGTGAGGGTCAGGGCGGTCACGAGGAGCGCCGCCACCGCGATCAGCGCGCCGACACCGAACGCGCGTGCCGCGCCCTCGGTGAGCACCGCGGCCGGGGAGCCGGCCGCGTGCCGGGTCGCCGTGCCGTAGACCGTGACCAGGACCGAGAGTCCGAGAGTCCCGCCGAGCCACTGGAGGGTCTGCAGCAGACCGGACGCGGCACCCGCCTCGCGCGGGCCGACGGCGGCCAGGACGGTGGCGTTGAGCGGCATGAAGCTGAGGCCGACACCGAGGCCCATCAGGATCATCGGCCCGAGGAGTCCCGCTGCGTAGCCGATGTGGGGACCGGTGCGTGTCAGCAGGCCGCCCGCGACGGCGATCAGCGACATGCCGGTCAGCAGGAGGGGTCTGGCGCCGACGCGCCGCAGGAGCCGGGGAACGAAGCGCAGCGGCAGGAAGACCGCCGCGGTCATCGGCAGGAAGGCGAGTCCGGCGCGCAACGGGCTGTATCCGAGCACCTGCTGGGTGATCAGGGTGAGGAAGTAGAAGGCACCGAACATGCCTGCGGGCAGCAGCAGTACCCCCGCGTAGGCACCCGCGCGGTCGCGGTCCCGGAACAGGTGCGGAGGCACGACCGGCTGCTCGGCCCGGGACTCGATCAGCGCGAAGCCCGCGAGGAGCGCGGCCGCGGTCGTGAAGCCGAGCAGCGCCCGGGTGTCGCCCCAGCCCGTCTCCGAGACCCGGATGAACGCGTAGACCAGTGAGGTCGTGCCGGCCGTCCCGGTGAGCGCGCCCGCCGCGTCGAACCGCCCCGCGTGCCGGGGGGTCTCGGCCACGGCCCGGGGCAGCGCGAGGGCCACCGCGATGCCGATCGGCACGTTGATCAGCAGGGCCCAGCGCCAGGACGCCCACGAGGTGAGCATGCCGCCGAGGACCAGGCCGACGGAGGCGCCGATGCTCGCCATCGAGGTGTAGACGCCGAGCGCGTGGTGACGGCGGGGCCCCTCGGGGAAGTTGGTGGTGATCAGGGCGAGGGTGCTGGGCGCGGTGAGCGCGGCGCCGCAGCCCTGGAGGGCGCGGGCCGCGAGCAGCCAACCGCTGTCGGTGGCCAGTCCGCCGAGGAGCGAGGAGAGCGCGAAGAGCAGGACGCCGAGGGTGAGCGTGCGGCGGCGGCCCGCGAGGTCGCCGACGCGGCCGCCGAGCAGCAGTAGGCCGCCGAAGGCGAGGGTGTAGGCGTTGAGCACCCAGGACAGACCGGTGGGACCGAACCGCAGGTCGTGCTGGATGTCGGGCAGCGCGACATTGACCACGGTGGAGTCGACGCCGACCATGAGGTAGGCGGTGACGATGACGAGGAGGGCGGCGCCGGGCCGGGCCGGCCGGGCGTCGGTGCCCGGCTCGGGAGATTCGAGGTCTCCGGGGGCTCCGGGGGCCACCGGCGGACCGGACGCGGACGTCGCGGGGGAGGGTGCCGGCGTGGAGGGTGCTGGGGTGAGGGCGGGTACGGACGGCGTGGAAGGCAGTGACGGGGTGGACATGGGATGCTCCCTGTCTGGTGTCCCCGGTGAGTGGCGTGCGGGCAGCGCGGACCGCCCGCGAAAGAAAGCGGGGACTGTCTCCGTTTAGTCCACGCAATATACGGAGAGTGTCCCCGGTTCGGCAAGGAGTATCTGAATGGCGCAGGTCAAGCCGATGCGGGCGGACGCGCGGCGGAACTATGAGCGGCTGATCGAGGAGGCCGCCGTGGCGTTCGCCGAGCACGGGGAGGGTGCGTCCCTCGATGACATCGCCAAGCGGGCCGGGGTGGGCTCAGGGACGCTGTACCGGCACTTCCCCACCCGCCAGGCCCTGCTGGAGGCGGTCTACGTCGACAGCATCGAGGCCATCGCCGCCCGCGCGGACGAGATCGCCGCGGAGCACGCGCCCGGCGAGGCGCTGGTGGAGTGGCTCAACGAGCTGAGCGGGATGATGATCCAGGTCCGCGGCCTGAAGGCGCTGCTCGGATCGGCGGTCACGGACGGGAGCAGTGCGGTGCTGACCGCGTGCGGGACGTCCGTGAAGGGCGCGGCCGAGCGGCTGGTCGAGGCGGCCCAGCGGGAAGGCACGCTGCGGACGGACGTGGAGCCGATCGAGGTGCTGCGGCTGGCGCACGGGGTCGCCACGGCCTCGGAACTGGCGGACGGTCAGGGGAAGCACATCCGGCGGTACCTGTCGCTGCTGACGGAGGGGCTGCGGGCCTAGCGCCGGGTGGACCGCGCGCGGCGGCGCGGGTGGCGCGGTAGGCCTGGCGCCGGGGTACGGACACCGGCCCGGCCCGGCCCGTTCCGCTCGGGGCGGGTGACGGGGCCGGGCCGGTGGCGCTCGTGGCTGCCGCGGGTCAGAGTGCCTGGGCCGCCGGTTTCACCATGCCACGGACCGTGCGGGACTTCACGAAGTCGCCCATGGCCGTCATCTCCCACTCGCCGGAGAACTGCTTGATCAGCTTGGCCATCATCACGCCGGTCTGCGCCTCGGCGCTGGTGAGGTCGAAGCGGACCAGTTCCTCTCCGCTGGCCGCGTCGACCAGACGGCAGTAGGCCTTGGCGACCTCCGTGAACTTCTGGCCGGAGAAGGAGTTGACGGTGAAGACCAGGCCGGTGACCTCCTGCGGCAGCCGGCCGAGGTCGACGACGATCACCTCGTCGTCACCGCCGCCCTCGCCCGTGAGGTTGTCGCCGGAGTGCTTGATCGCGCCGCCCACGATGGAGAGCTTGCCGAAGTAGCAGCTGTCGATGTGGTTGCGCTGCGGGCCGTAGGCGATGACCGAGGCGTCCAGGTCGATGTCCTTGCCGCGGTACGCGGGCTCCCAGCCGAGGCCCATCTTGACCTGGGAGAGCAGCGGGCGGCCGCCCTTGACCAGCGACACGGTCTGGTTCTTCTGGAGGGAGACCCGGCCCTTGTCGAGGTTGATCTTCCCGGAGGGCGGGGCGGGGGGCGCGGGGGGAGCCGCCGGGGCAGGGGGTGCCATGGGGGGCGCGGCGGCCACCGGGACCGCGGGGGCCTGCATCGGCGGGGCCGGGGGAGCGGCGGGGGCCGGCTCCTCCACCGACACCCCGAAGTCCGTGGCGATGCCCGCCAGGCCGTTCGCGTAGCCCTGGCCCACCGCGCGGGCCTTCCAGGCGCCGTTGCGGAGGTAGACCTCGACGATCACCAGGGCCGTCTCACTGCCGAGCTGGGGCGGGGTGAAGGTGGCGAGGACGGCGCCGTCGTCCGCGTTGCGGAGGGTGGCCGTGGGCTCGATGCCCTGGAAGGTCTGGCCCGCCGCGTCCGGGCTCGCGGTGACGACGATCTTCTCGATGCCCGGGGGGACCGCGGCCGTGTCGACCGTGATCGCGTCCGGGGAGGTGCCGCCGCCCGAGCGGTAGGTGACGCCGGGGCCGGTGGGCTGGTTGTAGAAGATGAAGTCGTCGTCGGAGCGCACCTTGCCGTCGGCGGTGAGCAGCAGGCCCGATACGTCTAGCCGCACCGGAGCGGTGACGTCCACCGTCACGCGGGTGACGGGGAGAGGGATGTTCGAGCCAGGGGTCATAGCTGTCATGACTGAGGTAACGAGCGGGGGCGCTTTACCGTTCCCTTACCCAAGGATGACTTCCGCTTCGCGTCGCTCAGGCGTCTTTCGCCCCCTCCGCCCCTGCCCTTCCCATCCCTGGGGGCTCCGCCCCCAGACCCCCGCCAGGGGGCGGAGCCCCCAGGGTCGGGTCGGGCAGGGGCGGCGGGGTCGAGAACCCCCTACGGGACCACGACGATCTTGCGGCCGATGCCCGCGGCGAACTGTTCCAGCGCCTGGGGATAGTCGGCCAGCGGGATGCGGTCGCTGATGAAGACGTCCGGATCGAGGACACCCCCGGCAAACAGCTCGGCCGCCCGTTCGAAGCTGTGCAGGACGGCCATGGAACCGGTGATGGTGATCTCCTGGTTGTAGATGCGGTACGGGTCGATCGACACCCGCGTCGCGTAGTCCGCGACCCCGAACTGGAGAAAGGTGCCGGCCTTGGCGACCCGGTCCAGGCCGTCCTGGATCGCCGCCGCGTTCCCCGTCGCGTCGATCACCACGTCCCACCCCCGCGGCCGGTCCAGCTCGTCCGCGTTCGCCGCCGAGGCCGAGGCCCCCAGCAGCCGCGCCGTGGCGAGACGCTGGGCGTTCACGTCGACCACGTCCACGCTCGCGGCTCCGGTCCGCTTCGCCAGTTCCAGCATCATCAGGCCCATCGTCCCGGAGCCGTAGATCAGGACGTGCGCCCCCAGCCGGGAGTTCAGGACGTCGTAGCCGCGTACCGCGCAGGAGAGCGGTTCGACGAGCGCCGCGTCCTGGGTGCGGACGTGCTCGGGGAGCTTGACGCAGTTGGCCACGGGAGCGGTCGCGTACTGCGCGGCCCCGCCCGCCGTCGTGACACCGATCGCTGCCCACCGCTCGCAGAGGTTGTTGTGGCCGGTACGGCAGTACCGGCACTCGTGGCAGTAGAGCGAGGGATCCACCGCCACCCGGTCGCCGGTCGCGATCTCCGTGACCTGGGTGCCCACGGCGACCACTGTGCCGGCGAACTCGTGGCCCGGCACGATCGGCAGCTTCGGCGCGAACTCGCCCTGGAGGATGTGCAGATCCGTACCGCACAGTCCGCACGCCGCGACCTCGACGACGACCTCGCGCGGGCCCGGCGTCGGGTCCGGGACCTCGGTGACGACGGCGCGGCCCACGGACTCGATGACGGCGGCCTTCATTTCACGGCTCCCAGTGAGAGGCCCTGGACCAGCTTGTCCTGGGCGGCGAACCCCGCGGCGAGCACCGGCAGGGAGATGACGAGCGACGCGGCGCACACCTTGGCCAGGAAGAGGCCCTGGCTGGTGATGAATCCCGTCAGGAAGACGGGGGCGGTCTCCGCGACCACGCCCGTCAGGACCCGTGCGAACAGCAGCTCGTTCCAGCTGAAGATGAAGCAGATGAGGGCCGTGGCGGCGATGCCCGGCAGGGCGATGGGGGCCACCACCCGGGCCAGGATCGTGGGCAGGCGCGCGCCGTCGATCTGGGCCGCCTCGATCACCGCCACCGGCACCTCGGCGAGGAAGGACTGCATCATCCACACCGCGATCGGCAGGTTCATCGAGGTGTAGAGGATGACCAGGAGCCAGATGTTGTCGAGCATCCCGGCGTTCTTCGCGAACAGGTAGATGGGCAGCAGGCCCGCCACCACCGGCAGCATCTTCGTCGACAGGAAGAAGAACAGGACGTCCGTCCACTTCCTCACCGGCCGGACGGAGAGCGCGTAGGCCGCGGGCAGGGCCAGGAGCAGGACGCACAGGGTGGAGGAGACGGACGCCACGAGCGAGTTGACCAGTGAGGGCCAGGGGCTCGCGCCGCCGCCCGTGCCGAAGAAGTCGCGGTAGCCGTCCAGGGTGAGGGCGGCGCCGAAGGACGGCGGGTTGGTCGCCGCGTCCGCCTCCGAGTGGAACGACGTCAGGGCCATCCAGGCGATGGGCAGGAAGAACAGCACACCCAGTACCCAGGCCAGCAGGCCCAGGCCCGTTCCCCGGGCGCGCCGGGGACGTACGCGGATCGTGGTGGTGCTCATGCGCGGGACACCTCCTCGCGGAACAGGGACGAGACCACGCGCAGCGCGAAGGTCGCGATGATGATCGAGCCGATGACGACCAGGACCCCGGCGGCCGAGGCCAGACCGTTCTCGTGGGCCTGGTAGAAGCTCTGGTAGACGGTGTAGGGCAGGTTGGCGGTGCCGAGTCCGCCGGAGGTGATCGTGAAGACGGCGTCGAAGTTCTGCACGATGTAGATCGAGCCGAGCAGCGCGCCGAGTTCGAGGTAGCGGCGCAGGTGCGGGAGCGTGAGGTGGCGGAAGACCTGCCAGTCGCTCGCGCCGTCCACCCGGGCGGCCTCGATCTGCTGCTGGTCACGGCTCTGCAGGCCGGCCAGCAGGATCAGCATCATGAAGGGCGTCCACTGCCAGACGAGGCAGGCCTCGACCGCCAGCAGCGGCGTGTTCGAGATCCAGTCCGGCTGGGGTCCGCCCACATAGTGCAAGAGCCCGTTGAGAAGGCCGTACTCAGGGTTGTAGAGCACATGTTTCCAGAGCAGGGCCGCGGCGACCGGGACCACCAGGAACGGCGCGATCAGGAGCGTACGGACCACCCCGCGCCCGCGGAACCTGCGGTCCAGGAGCAGGGCGAGGGCGAGGCCGAGGATCAGGCTGACCAGGACCACGGCCGCCGTCAGGAGGACCGTCGTCCAGACCGAGTGGCGCAGGTCGGGATCGGTGAGCACGTCCGAGTAGTTGGACAGGCCGGTGAAGTGCCGGGCCTTCGGATAGAGGGAGTTCCAGTCGAAGAAGGAGATCACCAGCGTGGCCACGAACGGGAGCTGGGTCACGGCGATCATGAAGATCAGGGCGGGGAGCAGTGGGGCGCGGGTGGCCCAGGCGCGCAGGCGGCCGGAGGGCGGCCGGGCGGCGCGGACGGGAGCGGTGGCCAGGGGGGCTGTCGTCGTGGCGGTCATCGTCCCTCGTACTCCTTGGAGATCTTCTCGGCGAGTTTCTGGGACTTCTTGAGGGCCGAGTCGACGGACTGGCGTCCGGCGATGGCCGCGCTGATCTCCTGCGAGACCTTGGTGCCGAGGTCGGTGAACTCGGGGATGCCGACGAACTGGATGCCGGGCGCGGGGCGCGGCTGGACTCCCGGATCGCGCGGGCGGGCCCCCTCGATGGCCGCGCGGGTCATCTCCTGGAAGGCCGAGGCCTCCTTGGTGTACGCGGCGTTGGTGTAGGTCGAGGCGCGTTTGCCGGCCGGCACGTTGGACCAGCCGATGGTGTCCCCGACCAGCTGCTCGTACTGCTTGCTGGAGGCCCAGGAGATGAACTTCCAGGCCTTGTCGGAGTTGTGGGAGGCCTTCTGGAGGCCCCAGGCCCAGGTGTAGAGCCAGCCGGAGGACTTGGTCTTCTCCACCGGGGCGGGGACGTAGCCCATCTTGCCCTTGACCGGGGAGTCGGACGCCTCCAGGGAGCCGGCCGCGGAGGTGGCGTCGTACCACATGGCGACCTTGCCCTGGGTGATGTTGTTGAGGCATTCGGCGAAGCCGGACTGGGCGGCGCCGGACTCGCCGTGCTCGCGGACGAGGTCCACGTAGAACTTCGTCGCCTTCACGAACTCGGGCGAGTCGAGGCGGGCCTTCCAGTCCTTGTCGAACCAGGTGCCGCCGAAGGTGTTGACGACGGTGGTCAGCGGGGCCATCAGCTCGCCCCAGCCGGGCAGTCCGCGCAGGCAGATGCCCTTCATGCCGGACTCGGCGCCGTCCGCCTCGGCGGCCAGCTCCGCCACCTGGTCCCAGGTGGGGTGCGCGGGCATCGTCAGCCCCTTCGCGGCGAACACGTCCTTGCGGTACATCAGGAAGGACGACTCGCCGTAGAAGGGCTGACCGTAGAGCTTGCCGTCGGCGGCCGTCAGGGACTGCCGCATGGGCGCGAGGATGTCCTGTTCGTCGTAGCCGCTGTCCTCGCGGACGTAGGAGTCCATCTCGTGCAGCCAGCCGTTCCTGGCGTAGATCGGTATCTCGTAGTTGGACAGGGTGGCCACGTCGTACTGGCCGGCCTGGTTGGCGAAGTCCTGGCTGATCTTGTCGCGGACGTCGTTCTCCGGCAGCACGGTGAAGTTCACCTTGATGCCGGTCTCCTTGGTGAAGTGGGCCTTGGTGAGTTTCTGCAGCTCCACCATCTGCGGGTTGTTGACCATCAGGACGTTGACGGAGTCGCCGCCGGAGCCCGCCCCGCCCGCTCCGGTCCAACACCCGGAGAGGAGCGGGGTGAGCAGCGTCCCTGCGGCGACCGCGGCGAACAGTGCGCGCGGCCTCCGTCGGCTCGGGGTTCGCATGGATCACTCCTGGACATATAGGGAGATAAGGGGTGTTGCCGGGTACGGGGTGCCTCTGGGGAGGGTGACCGGGGTGCGTGGGGGTGACGGGGGTGAGGCGGGTGGGGGGCGAGAGCGGTGACGGGGGGAAGGCGGGTGGCGGCGGGAGCGGTGACGGGGGACGTCGGGGGTGGTGCGGGAGGGTGTCCGGTGGTTCAGACGCGTATGACCTGGGGTCCCTGCAAGGTGTAGCGATGGGCCTCGGCCGTCGGGAGCAGGGTGCTCGTGACGATCGCCTCCAGGGCGGTGATCTCCGCGAAGCGGCAGAAGCTGACCGCCCCGAACTTGGTGTGCACACCGGCGAAGACGGTGCGCCGGGAGGCCCGGATCGCCTGGGCCTTGACCTCGCTGACCGCCGGGTCGGGGGTGGTGAGGCCGTGTTCGCGGGAGATGCCGTTGGCGCCGATGTAGGCGAGGTCGATGACGAAGCCGGCCAGCATCTTCGTCGTCCAGTGGTCCACGGTGGCCAGGGTGCCGGGGCGTACCCGGCCGCCGAGCAGCAGGACGCTGGTGTTGTCCGCCTCGGCGAGCGCGCCCGCGGTGGCGAGGGACGCGGTGACGACGGTCAGCGGCCGGTCGTGGGGCAGGGCCTCGGCGATGAGCTGGGGGGTGAAGCCCTCGTCGACGAAGACGGTCTCGGCGTCGCCGAGCAGTTCGGCCGCGGCGGCCGCGATCCGGCGCTTCTCGGGTACGTGACTGGTGGCGCGGAAGGCGAGCGTCGTCTCGAATCCGGCGCTCTCGACGGGATAGGCGCCGCCGTGGGTGCGGCGGACCAGACCGTGGTCCTCCAGGGCGCGCAGGTCGCGTCGTACGGTCTCCTTGGCGACGCCCAGTTCGGCGGCGAGCGCGGTGACGTCGACCGATCCCGTGCGGCGGGCGGCCCGCACGATCTCCCGCTGACGTTCTTCCGCGCTCATGGCCGGCACCCGCTTCCCGCGTCCTGTCCTCGCTGCCCGTTCGGGCCCGGTCGGGCCTTGGAGGAAGTTCTACAGCGGGCACGCGGCACTGACCAGGCCTGTTGCACGCCCGATGATGCCCGGCTGCGCCCGTTCGGCGGCGCGGGGGAGCGCGCCGGACCTGGGACGGAGCCGGTGCGGGGGTGGGATCGGGCAGTGTTCGTGCCCGAACCCGGCGGCGGGCGGGCCCGTTCGGTGCCCGCCCGCCGTGTGGTGTCCGTGTGGTGTCCGTGCCGTGCCGTCAGTACGGCCAGATCGGCGGGTGGGTGGTGAAGTGGCCGCCCAGGTGGGCGTGGTCGGGATTGTCCGGGTCGAGCTCTCCCTGTTCGGCGATGAGCTTCGCCGCGTACGGCTCCGAGTCGTCCCGCGGCTCGTAGCCCAGCGCCCGTGCCGACGAGAGGTCCCACCACAGACGGGTGTTGGCGGACGAGCCGTAGACGACCGTGTGGCCCACGTGTTCCGCGGTGAGCGCCGCGTGGAAGAGGCGGGCACCGTCCTCGGGGCTCATCCACACCGAGAGCATGCGCACGCTGGTGGGCTCCGCGAAGCAGGACCCGATGCGGACCGAGACGGTCTCCAGGCCGTGCTTGTCCCAGTAGAACTGGGCCAGGTCCTCGCCGAACGACTTCGACAGGCCGTAGAAGGTGTCCGGCCGGCGGGGGGTGTCGACGGGGATCAGGGAGTCCTCGTCGAAGGGCGCGTCCCCCGTCGGGCGCGGGGTGAAGCCGACCGCGTGGTTGGAGGAGGCGAAGACGACGCGTCGTACGCCTTCCTCGCGCGCCGCCTCGTACAGGTTGTAGGTCCCCTCGATGTTGGCCCTGAGGATCTTGTCGAAGGAGGCTTCCAGGGAGATGCCCGCGAGGTGGACGATCGCGTCGACACCGCGGACCGCCTCGCGCAGCGCGGCCCGGTCGGCGAGGTCCGCGGTGATCGCGTCCGGTTCGCCCTCGACCGGGAGCATGTCGAGCAGGCGCAGCCGGTGGCCGTGCTGCGGCAGCAGCCCCCGCATCAGGGTGCCGAGTCCGCCGGCGGCGCCGGTGAGCAGAACGGTGCGGGGAGCGGGCATGCGGGTCTCTCCTCAGGGCCACGCGAGCGGCCGTATGCTTGTACGGCATTCACATCCTTGGACACGCTAAGGATCGTCGACCCGCCGAGTCAAGTGTCGCGCGGAGGCGGTCAATCCGCTGCCGTGTTGCGGGTTTGCGTGCTTGACCGGCCCCGAGGTCGCGCTTTAGCGTGGTCGCGTTCAGAAATATGGACGTGGATCAGAAACATGCACCCGCTGTTGTGTGCGTGAGCACCTGCCTCAGGGAGAGTCCGTGACGTCAGCCCCCCTTGCCGCTCGGCTCAGCATCCCCAGCGGGCCGCTGTTCTTCCCCGTCACGGCGTTCGGCCCCGACGGCGCCCTCGACCTCGACGTCTACCGCGAGCACGTACGGCGTGGTGTGGAGGCCGGAGCGGCCGCGGTCTTCGCCTGCTGCGGCACCGGCGAGTTCCACGCGCTCGCGCCCGAGGAGTTCCAGGAGTGCGTGCGGGCGGCCGTGGAGGAGACGGCCGGACGCGTGCCGGTCGTCGCGGGCGCCGGGTACGGGACCGCGCTCGCCGTACGGTTCGCGCGGCTCGCCGAGGAGGCCGGCGCCGACGGCCTGCTCGCGATGCCGCCCTACCTGGTGGTCGCGGGACAGGAGGGGCTGCTGCGCCACTACCGGGAACTGGCCGCCGCCACCTCGCTGGACATCGTCGTGTACCAGCGCGACAACGCCGTGTTCACCCCCGCGACCGTGGTCGAACTGGCCCGGACCGAGGGGATCATCGGCTTCAAGGACGGGCTGGGCGACCTGGACCTGATGCAGCGCGTCGTCAGCGCGGTGCGCAGCGAGGTCCCCGGGGACTTCCTCTACTTCAACGGGCTGCCCACCGCGGAACTGACGGGACTCGCCTACCGGGGCATCGGCATCACGCTCTACTCCTCGGCGGTCTTCTGCTTCGCGCCCGAGATCGCGCTCGCCTTCCATGCCGCGCTGAACGCCGGGTCCGACGACATGGCGAACCGGCTGCTGGACGGGTTCTACCGGCCGTTCGTCGATCTGCGGTCACAGGGGCGCGGTTACGCCGTGGCGCTGGTCAAGGCGGGAGTACGGCTGCGCGGACTGGACGTCGGGGAGGTGCGGCCGCCCCTGCACGAGCCCACCCCGGACCATGTGAAGCAACTCGCCGAGCTGGTCGAGCGCGGGTACGCGCTGCTGGAACCGGCCGAGGGGGAGGCCCTGTGAAGGCGTCGGCGTTCGTCTACCCGTGGGACGTCGTCGGGGACCCGGCGGCCGCCGGGCGGATCGCCGGGCTCGGGGTACGGCAGGCGACGCTCGCCTCCGCGTACCACTCCACCCGCGCGCTGACCCCCCGTCACCCCCGCCACCGCGTCGTGACGGCGTCGCACGCGGCCGTCCTGTACCCGGTGGACGGCGCCCGCTGGGCCGGCCGCGCGCTGCGGCCCTACGAGGCCGGGGACTGGGCGCCCGGGGACGCGTACGGGACGGCGGCCGCCGCGCTCGCCGAGGCCGGTCTCGACGTCCACACCTGGGTCGTCCTCGCGCACAACTCCCGTCTGGGGGACGAACATCCGGACACGTCCGTCGTCAACGCGTACGGGGACCGGTACGGATGGGCGCCGTGCGTCGCGCAGGCCGCCACTCGGGAGTACCTCGTCGACCTCGCGGTGGAGGCGGCGGTGCGGCCCGGGGCGCGGGGCACGGAGCTGGAGTCGCTCGGCTGGTACGGGCTGGCACACCTGCACGCGCACGACAAGATCGGCGGAGTGGGACTCGGGGACGCCGGGCAGTACCTGATGTCCCTGTGCTTCTGCCCCGCGTGCCGGGACGGGTACACGGCCCATGGGCTCGACGGCGGGCAGGTGGCGACCGCCGTCCGGGAGGCGCTGGAGCCCGTGTGGCGGGGAGCCGCGCCGTCGGACGGCGGCTGGCCGGCGATCGAGAAGCTGCTCGGGAGCGAGGTGGCGGGCGCGACCCGCGCCTGGCGCGACACGGTGGCCCGCACGCTCCAGGAGACCGCGGTCGCGGCGGTACGGGCGGCGGCACCCGAGGGATTCCAGGTGCTGCTGCACGCCGATCCCGTGTCGTTCCACTGCGGGGCGAACGCCGGGGTCGATCCCGCGCACATCCTCTCCGTGGCGGACGGGGTGGTCGTGCCGTGCACCGGCGGCCCGGAGCTGCTGGCGCCGTTCGCCGAACAGGGACGGGACGAGGCCGTACTGGCCGCCAACTTCACGGTCGTGTCGGGCATGGGCGGCAGTCCGGCGACCCTCGCGGAGGACGCGGTCCGGGCGGCCTCGCTGGGGGCGGGGGAGCTGCGGCTGTACCACGCGGGACTGGCTTCGGAGGGCGATCTGGAGGCGGTGAGAGGGGCGCTGGAGAGCGTGTCCTGAGGGGGCGCTCCGGGTACGGCGGGTGAAGGGCGGGGGCTGGGGTCTTCGGGGTCTTCAGGGTGTCCGGGGTGTTCGGGTGCGGGCGGGCGGGGGCTGCTCGCGGCGTTCCCCGTGCCCCTCGGGTGGACGGGGACTGTTCGACGGGTGCGGGCGCGCGAGGGCGAGGCCGTTCAGGCCGGTGCGGGGGCTCGGCCGGGGAGGCGTCGGCGGGGTCAGGGCCGGGACAGCAGCGGCCGGAGCGTCAGCAGGCGGGCGAGCGCCAGCACCGGGAGCAGCAGGCGATAGCCGACCAGCTCGCCCACCCCCGCGCCGACCACGAGACCCACCGCGTTCGGCGCGAACATCAGCGTGTTCGCGGCGGCGGCGGTACGCCCGAGCAGCGGCCCCGGAGTCCGGCGCTGCAGCGCCGTGTACGCGGCGATCAGCACACACGGAAGCCCGGCCCCGATCGCGGCACTGCACACCAGGGCCATCCCGTCGGACGTCACCACGCGCGCCCCCACGCCCACCGCCGTCAGAGCGATCCCGTACGCGGCGAAACGGCGTTCCCCCAGCCGCCGCAGCAGCGGACCCGAGACCAGGCCGATCAGCACCGACCCGGCGCCCTGGACGGCGTAGAGGAGCCCGGCGTACGCGGGGGAGTGGCCCAGCCCCTCGACGACGGCGTAGATCAGGGCGCCGTTGAGACCCGCGAAGAGCATCGTCGTACCGCCGGCCAGGACCAGCGGCCTCAGTTCCGGGTGCCCCAGGAGGTACCGCACGCCCGCGGCCGTCCGGGACCGCCGGGCCGCGGCGTCCGGGGCGGGCGGCTGCTCCCGGACCCGCAGCAGCGCGCACCCCCCGGCCGCCAGCACGAACGTCACCGCGTCGAGGAGGGCGACCCGCGCGCCGCCGTACGCCGCGTACAGGGCCGCCCCGGCCGGCGGCGCCAGCAGTTTCATGCCCTCGTTCGCCGCCGTCCGCAGCCCGTTGAAGTCACCGAGGAGGTTCCGGTCGACCACCGCGGCCACCAGCGCGGACTCGGCGGCGTCGTGGACGACACCCGCCGCGCCGTACACTAGGAGCACCGTGAACAGGATCCACAGCCGGTCCGGGGCGTCCACCGCGAGCAGGGCCGGCAGGAGCACCGCCGGCACGAGGTTCGCGCCGATCAGCAGGGGCCGGCGGCGGGAGCGGTCCGCGAGGGTGCCCAGGAGGGGGCCGACGAGCGTGGGTGCCCAGAGCACGAACACGCACAGGGCCGCCAGGCCGTTCGAGCCCGTCAGGTCCTTGACCCAGACGCCCGACACCAGCCACATCGCCGACGAGCCGAAGCCGGAGACCACGACCGCGCCCAGATACACACCCGCATCGCGGTCCCGCAGCACCCGTGTCACTGTCCATGTCATGGCAGGTGATCGTGGTCCTAAGGAGGGCCCGGGGGGATCGGGAAGGTGCCCTATACCGACGTGCTCCGCCGGGCCCACCGGCTTGCGGGCGCCGCGCCGATGAGTTCTCCGCGTGTGCCCGGTCTACCCCGGGAGCGGACTCCGTGAGGATCCGGAACCTGAGGAGCAGCCGATGACCGACCCCACTCTCGACCTCGGGCCGCAGGCCCTGATCGTGGCGCGACTGGTGGCGGGGGTGACGGAGCGGCAGCTCGACGACGTCACCCCCTGCCCGGCGTACGCGGTGCACCACCTGCTCGGACATCTGGGCGGACTGGCCGTCGCCTTCCGCGACGCCGGGCGCAAGGATCTCGGCGCCCGGACCGACACCAGCCCGGACTCGGCCGTGCCGGAGATCGCCCCCGACTGGCGGGCGAGCCTGCCGAAGGCACTCGACGAACTCGTGGAGGTCTGGCGCGACCCGGCCGCCTGGGCGGGGGAGACCCGCGCGGGCGGGGTGTCGCTGCCGGGCGCCGTCGCGGGCGCCGTGGCCGCCGACGAACTGGTGGTGCACGGCTGGGACCTGGCCCGCGCCACCGGCCAGGAGTACGAGCCCGACGCGGCCGCGCTGCACGCGTCGTACGGCTTCCTCGCCGCGGCGGCCCAGGACCCCGGCCGGGGCGGCGGCGTGTTCGGTCCCGTGGTGCGGACGCCGGACGACGCGCCGTTGCTGGACCGGGTGATCGCGCTCAGCGGTCGCGACCCGGGCTGGAAGTCGTAAGTCGTAGGGCCGGCCGGCAGTCAGGGCCCCGTCCCCAGCCCCCTGGAGGGCTCCGGACGGGGCCCTTTCGCGACCCGTTCCGCTTCCTTCCTCCCTCCGTCCTGCCCACGTCCTCCTTCCGTCCGGAGCTTTTCCGTCCGCACCTCTTCCGTCCGAAGCGTTGACGAAACACGGACGCGCTCCTACGTTCATCGCGTCGTACTTCGTACGTCATATATGAGACGCGATACGTGAGATCCGGTCCATGAGATCCGAGAGGCGCGCATGACCTCTGTGCCCACACCGATACCGTCCCGTACGCAGTTCGTGCAGGAGGGCATCAAACACCGCATCCTCACAGGGCAGTTGACGCCCGGTCAGGCCCTGGTCGAGAGCGAGCTCGCCGCGCAGTTCGGAGTGTCCAAGACACCCGTGCGGGAGGCGCTCAAGACGCTGGCCGGCACCGGACTCGTCGTGATGAACCAGTACAAGGGCGTCACGGTGCGCATGGTGGACGCGGACATGGCGCGCGAGGTGTACGACGTCCGGCTGCTGCTGGAGCCGGAGGCGCTGCGGCGGTCCGTCCTGCGCGGAGCCTCGCTCGCGGCCGCACAGGACGCGCTCACCCGCGCCGACGACGCCTCCGACACGGCCGAACGCTCGCTCGCCAACCGGGAGTTCCACCGCGCCCTGTACACGTCCTGCGGCAACCCGCTGCTGGGCCGCATGCTCGACGAGGTCCGCGACCAGGCCGCCCTGGTCTCCGCGGTCGCCTGGGCCGCCGACCCGTCCTGGGAACGCGAGGCCGACGAGCACCGGGAGATCCTGCGTCTCGCCCTCGCCGAGGACGCCGACGGCGCGGCCCGCGCGCTGCACTCCCACATCGAGTCGTTCGTGCGACGGGCCTTCCCCCCGGCCCAGGAGGAGGACGGACAGGGATGACGGCGACGTACGAGACCCAACGGGCCGCGCTCGCCCAGGTCGTGGCCATCCCCGTGACCCCCTTCGCGCAGGACGGGACGGTCGACCTCGACACCCATCGGGCCCTGCTGCGCCGGCTGCTCGACGGCGGAGTGCGCACCCTCACCCCGGGCGGCAACACCGGGGAGTTCTACGCCCTGACCCCCGAAGAGCGCAGAGCCGTCACGGAATCGACCGTCGAGGAGGCCGGTGACCGGGCGGCGGTCCTCGTCGGCGTCGGGCACGACGTGCCGACCGCCGTCGCCTCCGCCCGGCACGCCCACGCCCTCGGAGCCACGATGGTGATGGTCCATCAGCCCGTGCACCCGTACGTCTCGGAGGGCGGCTGGCTCGACTACCACCGGGCCGTCGCCGAGTCCGTGCCGGAGCTGGGAGTGGTGCCCTACATCCGCGACGCCCGGCTCCCGGGCGCCAGGCTCGCCGAACTCGCCGACGTCTGCCCGAACGTGATCGGCGTGAAGTACGCCGTCCCGGACGCCGCCCGCTTCGCCGCCTTCGCCCGGGACGCGGGACTCGAACGGTTCGTGTGGGTCGCGGGGCTCGCCGAGCCCTACGCGCCCTCCTACTTCTCGGCCGGTGCCACCGGCTTCACCTCCGGCCTGGTGAACGTCGCCCCGTCGCTCTCGCTCACGATGATCGAGGCGCTCCGCTCCGGCGACTACCCGGCCGCCATGAAGGTCTGGGAGCGGATCCGCCGCTTCGAGGAGCTGCGCGCCGCCGACGGCTCCGCCAACAACGTCACCGTGGTCAAGGAGGCGCTCGCCTCGCTCGGTCTGTGCCGGCGTGAGGTGCGCCCGCCGAGCAGGGAACTGTCCGCGTCCGAACGCTCGGAAGTGGCCGCCATCGCCGCGGGGTGGCCGCTGTGAACCGGGGACGGGAGACGAGGCGCCCGGAGGACCTCAGGAGCCACCAGTGGTACGGCACCGACGGACTGCGCTCCTTCAGCCACCGGGCCAGGACCCGCCAGCTCGGCTACCTCCCCGAGGAGCACCTCGGCAAGCCGGTCATCGCGGTCCTGAACACCTGGTCCGACATCAACCCGTGCCACGTCCATCTGCGGGACCGGGCACAGGCCGTGAAGCGGGGCGTGTGGCAGGCAGGGGGCTTCCCGCTGGAGTTCCCGGTGTCCACGCTCAGCGAGACCTTCCAGAAGCCGACCCCGATGCTCTACCGCAATCTGCTCGCCCTGGAGACGGAGGAGCTGCTGCGCTCCTATCCCGTGGACGGCGCGGTGCTGATGGGCGGCTGCGACAAGTCCACTCCCGCCCTGCTGATGGGCGCGGCCTCCGTCGACCTGCCCGCCGTCTTCGTGCCGGCCGGACCGATGCTGCCCGGTCACTGGCGCGACGAGGTCCTCGGCTCCGGCACCGACATGTGGAAGTACTGGGACGACAGGCGCGCGGGGCTCATCGGCGACTGCGAGATGACCGAACTGGAGAGCGGGCTCGCGCGGTCCCCCGGCCACTGCATGACCATGGGGACGGCGTCCACGCTCACCGCCGCCGCCGAGGCGCTGGGGGTGACGGTGCCGGGGGCGTCCAGCATCCCGGCGGTCGACTCCGGCCACGACCGGATGGCGGCCGCCGCGGGTCTGCGGATCGTCGACCTCGTGCACCGGGACCGGAAGCTGTCCGACATCCTGACCGAGGACGCCTTCGCGGACGCCGTGACGACCGTCCTCGGACTCGGCGGCTCCACCAACGCGGTCATCCATCTCATCGCCATGGCCGGCCGGGCGGGCGTCGGCCTCACCCTCGACGACTTCGACCGGATCGCGCGGACCGTGCCGGTGCTCGCCAACGTGCGGCCCGGCGGCCGGACCCACCTGATGGAGGACTTCCACTTCGCCGGCGGTCTGCCCGGGTTCCTGTCACGGATCACGGACCTGCTGCACCTGGACCGGCCGACGGTGTCGCACGACACCCTGCGCGAGCAGCTGGCCACCGCGCGGGTGCACAACGACGACGTCATCCGCCCCCGGGACAACCCCGTCGCCGCCGAGGGCGGGGTCGCCGTCCTGCGCGGCAACCTCTGCCCCGACGGCGCGGTCATCAAGCACATCGCCGCCGAGCCGCGGCTGCTCAGGCACACCGGACCCGCGGTCGTCTTCGACGACTACCGGACCATGCAGCGGACCATCGACGACCCGTCCCTCGGCATCACGGCGGACACCGTGCTGGTGCTGCGCGGCTCCGGGCCCAAGGGTGGTCCGGGCATGCCCGAGTACGGCATGCTGCCCATCCCCGAGCACCTGCTGAAGCAGGGCGTCCGGGACATGGTCCGGATCTCCGACGCCCGGATGAGCGGCACGAGTTACGGCGCCTGCGTGCTGCACGTGGCACCGGAGTCGTACGTCGGCGGACCGCTCGCCCTGGTGCGGACCGGCGACTCGATCACGCTGGACGTCGAGGAGCGGTCGCTGCGGCTCGACGTGGACGACGAGGAGCTCGAACGGCGCAGAGCGCTGTGGACGGCGCCGCCCGAGCGGTACGAGCGCGGCTACGGGGCGCTCTACAACGACCAGATCACCCAGGCCGACACCGGCTGCGACTTCGCGTTCCTGGCCCGGCCGGGAAAGGTGCCGGATCCCTACGCCGGGTGAGACCGGTCCGCGAGGACCGCGCCCCCTTGCCCGACCGAACGACCGAACGACCGAACGACCGAACGAACCACCCGGGCGACACCCTTGAGACGCGCACACCCCTGTACATGCAGCAAGCGCTTCCTATGCCGCCGGCACCGGCACCGGACCAGTCCCGGCACCGAAACCGGCACCGGACCAGTCCCGGCACCGAAACCGGCACCGGACCAGTCCCGACGCCGACCGCAAGCGCTCCCCGGCACCCGTGAGAACGGAGAACAGTCATGGCCCAAGCCGCAGCCGTGGCGAAACAGCCCGCGCCGCTCCGGCGGCGCCGCGGCCCGGCGACGCCCCGCAGGCTCCCGTACCTGCTGATCGCCCCCGCGGGACTGCTGATGCTGGGCTTCATCGCCTACCCGGTCATCAGCGTCTTCTACTACAGCCTGCAGAACTACAACCCCACCAAGCCCTGGCGCAACGGGTTCGCGGGCTTCGACAACTTCGTGCACGCCTTCACCGCCGACCCCCAGTTCTGGGACACACTGACCTTCAGCGCGAAATGGGTCGTCGTCGAGGTCGGCCTGCAGCTCCTGTTCGGTCTGGCGCTGGCGCTGATCGTCAACCAGACCTTCGTGGGCCGCGCGGCCGGCCGGGCACTGGTCTTCTCGCCCTGGGCCGTCTCCGGGGTGCTGACCTCCGTGATCTGGGTGCTGCTCTACAACTCCCAGACCGGTATCACCCGTTACCTCGCGGACGCCGGCATCGGCCAGTACGGCACCAGCTGGCTGTCGGACACCTCCACCGTCTTCCCGGCGGCCGTCGTCGCCGATCTGTGGCGCGGAGTCCCCTTCTTCGCGATCCTCATCCTCGCCGACCTCCAGTCGGTCTCCAAGGACCTGTACGAGGCGGCCGAGGTGGACGGCGCGAGCCGCTTCCGGCAGTTCCTGCACATCACCCTGCCGCACCTGAAGGACGCCATCGTGCTGTCCACCCTGCTGCGCGCGGTCTGGGAGTTCAACAACGTCGACCTGCTCTACACGCTGACCGGCGGCGGACCCGCGGGCGAGACCACCACCCTTCCGCTCTACATCGCCAACACCAGCGTCGACGCGCACAACTTCGGCTACGCGTCCGCGCTCACCACCGTCGCGTTCGTGATTCTGCTCTTCTGCTCGATCGTCTATCTGCGGCTGAGCAAGTTCGGAGGAGGGGACAAGTGATCACCGAGGACGTCACCGTCGGCGCGCCGGCGGCACCGGCCCCCACCACCGAGGAACCAAGGCGGCGTCCGGGCCCGAGGCGCCGTGCCTGGGACGAGGTCCCGCGGTGGCAGATCTACCTCCCGCTCGGCGCCTATCTGCTCTTCACCCTGATCCCCTTCTACTGGATCCTGCTCTTCGCGCTCCGGCCGGCCGGCTCCACCTCCCTGGTGCCGTGGCCCATGACCTTCGAGCACTTCGACAAGGTGTGGACCGAGCGCAGTTTCGGGACCTACTTCCAGAACAGCGTGCTCATCGCCGTCGCCACCCTCCTCATGACGACCGTGGTCGCGCTGGCCGGCGGATACGCCCTGGCCCGCTTCGACTTCAGGATGAAACGCGGCTTCATGCTGGCGCTGCTGTGCTCGCAGTTCGTGCCGGGCGCGCTGCTGCTGGTGCCGCTCTTCCAGATCTTCGCCGAGCTCCGGATGATCAACTCGCTGGGCAGTGTCGTCATCGCCGAGACCGTCTTCCAGCTGCCGCTGTCGATGATCCTCATCAGCGGGTTCATCAGGAACGTGCCGTACTCGCTGGAGGAGGCCGCGTGGGTGGACGGCTGCGGCCGTCTCGCCTCCTTCCGGATCGTCGTACTCCCGCTGCTGCGGCCGGGGTTGATCGCCGTCGGCTCCTTCGCTTTCGTGCACGCCTGGAACCACTTCCTGTTCGCGCTGATGTTCCTCAGCGACCAGAGCAAGCAGACGATCCCGGTCGGCCTCAACACGCTGATGAGCGCCGACAGCGTCGACCTGGGCGCGCTGGCCGCGGGCGGCATCATCGCCGCCGTCCCCGTCGTCATCGTCTTCGCCTTCATCCAGAAGTGGCTGATCACCGGCTTCAGCGCGGGGGCGGTGAAGGGATGAGCGGGAAGACCACGCGGGGCGGCGGACTCCCGCTGCCCGTCGTCCTCGCGGGGGCGCGCGGTCACGGCCGCTGGCACCTGCGGAACATCCGCCGGCTCCAGGACGAGGGGCTGGTACGGCTGGCGGGCATCTGCGAGCCGGACCCCCTCACGCCGGCCGAACTCGCGGAGGACTTCGGGCCTTTCGGGACTTTCGAAGAGTCTGAGGAGCCCGGGGAGTCCGAGGACGTCGCGGGCCGGGCGCCCGAGCAGTCCGCCGACTTCGGGGCCCTGCTCGACTCCACCGGCGCCCGGATCGCCGTGATCTGCACGCCCATCCCGACCCACACCGATCTGGCGCTCGTCGCAGCGGACAGGGGTGTGCACCTGTTGCTGGAGAAACCGCCCGCGCCCTCGTACGGCGAGTTCCGCCGGATGGCCGACGGGGTGGCCGCGGCGGGGGTCGCCTGCCAGATCGGCTTCCAGTCGCTCGGTTCGCACGCCCTGCCGGCGATCCGGGAGATGATCGCGTCGGGCGTGCTCGGCACGGTCACCGGGATCGGCGCGGCGGGTGCCTGGGCGCGGGACGAGGCCTACTACCGCAGGGCGCCGTGGGCGGGGAAGCGCCGTCTGAACGGCGCCGACGTGATCGACGGGGCGCTCACCAACCCCCTCGCGCACGCCGTCGTCACGGCCCTCGCGCTGCACGGGGCGACCCGGGCCGAGGAGGTCGGCACGATCGAGACCGAGCTGCTGCGCGCCAACGACATCGAGTCCGACGACACCTCGTGCGTACGCGTCACCACTCCCCGGGGCCGCGTCACCGTCGCCGTCACGCTCTGCGCCGAGCGGCCCGGCGAACCGTACGTCCTGGTGCACGGCAGCGGGGGCCGGATCACCTTCTGGTACAAGCTCGACCGCGTCCTCGTACAGCGGTCCGGGCACGGCCCGGAGGAGATCCGGTACGACCGGACGGACCTGCTGGAGAACTTGGTCGCACATCTGACCGAGGGAGTGGAGCTGCTGGTCGCGCCGGAGTCGACGGGCGCCTTCATGCGGGTCGTCGAGGCGGTCCGGCAGGCACCCGACCCGGTGGCGCTGCCCGCCGACGCCTGGGAGACGGTCCCCGCGGAGAACCGCAGGACCGTGCCCGGCATCGACGGGCTCGTCGCGGCGGCGGCCGAGAACCTCGCCCTCTACTCCGAACTGGGCGCCTCCTGGGCGTCCCCGAACGAGGTGAGCACCGGATGAACACCACCACGCCCCCCGACGCGTCCCCCGTCCTGCGGGTCGCGGGCCGCCCGGTCGGCCGGTACCACACCCGCCCCGAGCTGCCCGCGCGGCTCTCCCCGCGTCCGTACCTCCATCCGGTCACCACCCTGGCCGGCACGGCGGTCACCGAGTCCGGCCCCGCCGACCACCCCCACCACCTCGGCGTCGGCGTCGCCGTTCCCGACGTCGAGGGGCACAACTTCTGGGGCGGGCGCACCTTCGTACGCGACCAGGGCCCCACCGAGCTGGCCAACCACGGCGCCCAGCGGCACTCCGCCTTCCGGCCGGTCGACCCGGGCGGCTTCACCGAGGAACTGCGCTGGGTGGCCGCGGGCGGTGAACTGCTGCGCGAGCGCCGGACCGTGGCCGCGACCGGGCTCACCGACGAGGCCTGGGCGCTGGACTTCACCTTCGCGCTCACGAACACGACGCCGAAGCCACTCTCCCTCGGCAGCCCCGCCACCAACGGCCGGCCGGGCGCGGCCTACGGCGGCTTCTTCTGGCGGGCCCGCAGGGAGTCCGGAGCACCGCGCGTCCTCACCGCCGACGCCGAGGGCGAGGAAGCGGTGCACGGTGCCCGCGCCGACTGGCTCGCGCTCTCGGGCGAGGACTGGACCCTGGTCTTCGCCGGGGCGACCGAACGGACCCGCCGCGACCCGTGGTTCGTGCGCACCAGCGCGTACCCGGGTGTCGGCTCCAGCCTCGCGCACACCGAACGGCTCGCCGTCGGGCCGGGGGAGACGGTCGTACGCCGCATCGTGACCGTCGTCGCGGACGGCACCCTCGGCCGGGGCGAGGCCGCCGCGCTCGTCCGCCGGGCGGTGAGCCCCTGATGGCCCTTCCCTCCGCCGACCTGGGCGACGGCACCTACCGCAACCCCGTGCTCGACGCGGACTGGTCCGACCCCGATCTGCTGTGCGTCGGCGACGACTTCTACCTCACCGCCTCCAGCTTCGGCCGGGTGCCGGGCCTGCCCCTGCTGCACTCCCGCGACCTGGTCAACTGGACCCTCGTCGGGCACGCCCTGCAACGCCTGGAACCAGTGCGGGAGTTCAGCCGGCCCCAGCACGACTGCGGGGTCTGGGCACCCTCCCTGCGCCATCACGACGACCGCTTGTGGATCTTCTGGGGCGACCCCGACCGGGGCGTCTTCCAGGTCAACGCCCCCGAGTTCCGCGGACCTTGGACCCGCCCGCACCTGGTGAAGGAGGGCAAGGGCCTGATCGACGCCTGTCCGCTGTGGGACGAGGAGACCGGCGAGGCGTACCTCGTGCACGCCTGGGCCGCATCCCGTTCGGGGGTGAAGAACCGGCTCACCGGGCACCGGATGCGGCCCGACGGCACCGGACTGCTCGACGAGGGCGAGGTGATCGTCGACGGGGACCGGATCCCCGGCTGGTTCACCCTGGAAGGCCCCAAGGCCTACCGGCACGACGGCTGGTTCTGGATCTTCGCGCCCGCGGGGGGAGTCGAGACCGGCTGGCAGGGCGCGTTCCGCTCGCGCGGCTTCTTCGGTCCGTACGAGGAGCGGGTGGTGCTGGAGCAGGGGGCGACCGGGATCAACGGGCCGCACCAGGGCGGCTGGGTACGCACGGCGGCCGGGGAGTACTGGTTCGCGCACTTCCAGCACCGGGGCCCGTACGGGAGGGTCGTGCACCTCCAGCCGATGCGCTGGGACGGGCCGGACGGATGGCCGGTGATCGGCGACGAGGGCACCCCCGTCGCCGTGCACCCAAAGCCCGATCTGCCGCCGCAGCCGCTCTCGGCACCTCCCACCGACGACGACTTCCCGGGCGGCCGGTTCGGCCGGCAGTGGCAGTGGGCCGCCCATCCGCCCGCCGGTTCCCGGCCCCGCCCGGACCCGGGGGACCCCCGGGCCGGCTGGGCCACCCAGCACTCCCGCGACGGGCTGCGGCTGACCTGTGTGAGGACGCCGGACGCGGACGATCTGCGGAGACTGCCGCACGTCCTGACCCAGCGGCTGCCCGGGACCGCCGTCACCGTCGAGGTGGAGCTGCGGCTCGACAGCGAGGAGCCCGGCGCGCGGGCGGGACTCGCCGTGCTGGGGGACGCGTTCAGCTGGATCGGGCTCCAGCGCCACCCCGACGGTTCGGTGCGTCTCGTGCACCGGTTCGCCGAGTCCGTCGCGACCGGGGGGCCGGTCCGGTCCGTCGGGCCGTGGGGGAAGGAGCGCGACGCCGCCGTCTCCCAGGAGGCACCGGAGGGCCGGGCCCGGCTGTGGATCGAGGCCGGCGCGGGGGCGCGCTGCCGTTTCTCGTACGACGTCGGCGGCGGCCGGGTCCCCTCCGGCCAGGTCTTCGCCGCCACTCCCTGGCGCTGGGTCGGTGCCCTGCTCGGGCTCTTCGCGCTCGCGCCCGCCGGCCGGGGACACGCCGGCGCCGCCACGTTCACGCACTTCCGCATCACCGCGACCCCCTGAGGGCCGTCCACCGCCGTCACCACCGAGCCCGTGGGGAGCCGCCGTGCCGCACCTGTCGAGCAAGCGCTTTCTCCATCCCTGTACCCGACGCCCGGAGCCGGGGCCACCGGTCCCGGCCCCGGGCGCGGACGACCGTGACCGACCAGACCCCGCGCACGCGGGGGAACCACAGGAAGAGAGCCGACCAATGAAGATCAGCATCCACAGGACCACGCGTTCCGCGCTGGCCGTCGCCCTGGGTTCCGTGCTCGCGCTCACCGTCACCGCCTGCGGTGACGACGGCAGCGGGGCGGCGGGGGACAAGGGCGGCGACGGCTCGGGCAAGGGCCGGATCACCTTCTGGGACAACAACGGCGGTGTCCGCACCGACATCTGGAAGCAGATCATCGCGGACTTCGAGAAGAAGTACCCGGACATCAAGGTCGACTACGTGGGCATCCCCGCGGCGAGCGCCCAGTCGAAGTACGACACCGCGATCCAGGGCGGCGGTCTGCCCGACGTCGGCGGAGTGGGCACCGCGATGCTCGCCGAGGTCGCCGTCCAGGGCGCCCTGGACCCGCTCGACGGCAGGCTGGCGAAGAGTCCGCTGAAGGGCAGACTGAGCCGGAACCTGCTCGACGTCAGCCGGGCCGCGGGTGGTGCGGGCAAGCTCTATCAGGTGCCGACGTCCGCGAACAACGGCACGCTCTGGTATCGCACCGACCTCTTCGAGTCGGCCGGCCTGGACGCGCCGACCACCTGGACGAAGTTCTACGAGGCCGCCGACAAGCTCACGGACAAGGGCAGGAACCGCTTCGGCTTCACCATCCGGGGCGGCGAGGGAGCCATCGCGCCGGCCCTGGACGCGGTGTACGGCCAGACGGGCCTCACCTCGTTCTGGAACGGCGACCGGACCACCGTCAACGATCCCAGGAACGTGGCGGCGCTGGAGAAGTACATCGCCCTGTACAAGAAGGACACCCCGTCCGCGGACGTCAACAACGACTTCGCCAAGATGGTCGCCCAGTGGGACAGCGGCAGCATCGGCATGCTGAGCCACAACCTCGGCTCCTACCAGGATCATCTGAAGGCGCTCGGCGCGGGGAAGTTCAAGGGCATCCCGAACCCCACGCGGGACGACGGCACGCGGGTGCAGGTCTCCAACCCGGTCGACGGGCTGAGCCTCTTCAAGTCCAGCAAGAACAAGTCGGCGGCCTGGAAGTTCATCGAGTTCGCCGTCTCGGCCGCGGAGAACTCCAAGTTCAACGAGTCGGCGGGCCAGGTCCCGGCGAACACCGACGCGGCCGAGGACGCCTGGGTCCAGCGGGCCGAGCCGACCAGGCTCGCCGCGGAGGCGCTCAACGGCGCCGGCACCAAGATCGTGCAGCTGCCGTACTACCTGCCGGACTGGAACACCATCTCCAAGGCGGACAACGAGCCCAACTTCCAGAAGCTGCTGCTCGGGAAGATGAGCGCGAAGGACTTCCTGGACACGCTGGCCGACCAGCTCGACAAGGCACAGGCGGACTGGAAGGCGCATCACTAGTCACGCCGGTTCGCCGCGCGGGCCGGTTCGGTCCGTGTGTGGCCGGTCGGTCCGGGAAGGGACGCGGGAGCGGCCGGCACGGGTGGCGCCGTGTCCCGTGTCCCACCGGCCGGCCGCGGCCGGCCGGCGCGATTCCCGGCGCCTCGGCCCGGACGCGTGAATCCTCGCGTGGCCGTTCGACCCGTTCCTCCCCTCCCCTCCCGTACTCCCACCGGAAAGCGAGAGCCGCACCATGATCGAGAACCGTTCCGTGAACTCACTGAAGTGTCATGCTCGCGTCATCGCGTCGCTGGTCGGATGCACCGCCCTCGTCCTGGCCGCCACCGGCACCACCGCCCAGGCCCGGACGCGAACCCACGACCTCGCCCGCCAGGTCCTCCCCGCCGGCGACGGCTGGGGCTCCGCCACCACCGGCACCACCGGGGGAGCGGCCGCCGACGCCGCGCACGTCCACACCGTCACCACCTGGGCGGGGTTCAGGGCCGCGCTGGCGGACGGCTCCACCGCGCCGAGGATCATCAGGGTGAAGGGCACGATCGACGCCGGCGCCGACGGCTGCGAGTCCTTCGCCGCGCCGGGCTACGACTTCGACGCCTATCTGCGGAAGTACGCGCCGGAGAACTGGGGTCGCACCACCGACCTGAACGCCGAGCCCGACGACAGCCCCGAGGGGCTGCGCCGCGCCTCCGCCGCACGCCAGGACACCGCCGTCAAGGCGGAGATCCCCGCGAACACCACGCTGATCGGCGTCGGCAGGAACGCGGGCTTCAAGGGGGCCAGTCTCCAGATCAAGGGCGTGGACAACGTCGTGGTCCGCAACCTCACCTTCGAGAGCCCGCTCGACTGCTTCCCGCAGTGGGACCCGACCGACACCGCCGTCGGCAACTGGAACTCCGAGTACGACAGCGCGGTGGTCCACGGCTCCACGCATGTCTGGCTGGACCACGACACCTTCACCGACGGGGACCACCCCGACAGCTCGCTGCCCACGTACTTCGGCCGGATCTACGAGCAGCACGACGGCGAGCTGGACATCGTCAGGGGCGCGGACTACGTGACCGCGTCCTGGAACGTGTTCACCGACCACGACAAGACGATCCTGGTCGGCAACAGCGACAGCGCCGAGACCGCCGCGCTCGACCGGGGCCACCTCAAGGTGACCTTCCACCACAACCTGTTCTCGAACCTCGTCGAGCGCGCGCCGCGGGTCCGCTTCGGCCAGGTGGACTCGTACAACAACCACTTCGTCGCGGGCGAGGGCTTCTCCTACAGCTACGGCATCGGCATGGAGTCCCAACTCGTCGCGGAGCACAACGCGTTCACCCTGCCGAGCGGGACCAGCGCGGCGACGGTCCTGAAGAAGTGGAAGGAGGCGCCGCTCACCGCGGCGGACAACTACGTCAACGGGGTGGTGACGGACCTGATCGCGGTGCACAACGCGGAGATCCCGGCCGAGCCCCTGCGGTCCGGCGCCGGCTGGACACCGACCCTGCGGCCCCGGGTCGACCGGCCGAGGGCGGTACCGGGGCTCGTCGACCACGGCGCGGGCGCGGGAAAGCTCCGCTGACCTCGGCCGGAATCCGCTGCGGGCCGGGCCGCCCGTGGGCGCCCGGCCCGTCCCCCGCCGTCCGCTGCACCTGGCGTCCGCCGGGATGGGCGGACGCGCCCTGTGCCTTCGTGGACTTGGAGGTCGAGCTTCAGTGTCGGCGGACTTCGACAGGCCAGGGTCCGCTCGGTCCTGCCGATGAGGAGTAGTCATCGCGCCGGATCTCAAGAAGTGCCTCGTGCACGTAACCCTCGATGTCCGGCACGTAGGACGCGAGACCCGGGCGGCGCATCGTGAAGGTCACATTGGCCGTGAGGGTGTCGTCGTCGAGTCCGCCCATCGAGAGGGAGACGTACGCGCTCACGGAATTCTCCCCGAATTGCCCTTCTGCACTTTCGAGGCATGCGAAGGAGTAGGCGAGGCACCGGCGGAGAAGCGGCTCCTCGCGATCCTTCCCGGATGCGGGAAGGTCGTAGTCGGTCATCGCACGGCCGTTGACCGAGGTCTCCTCCTGCACCACGTCGAAGAAGGAACCGACCGTACCCTCGGCCAGTTCGGCCAGCAGGACCGCACCGCCGGAGGTCACGGTCCAGCCGTGCCCGGCGACATCACGGAAGGGCTGCGGAATATCCGACTTCGTCAGCCCGGCGAGGTCGGTCCGCTGCACCATGGCGGCCATCATTCTGTTCACGCGCATGTCTATCCCTCGCCCAGAGCGGCGAGTCCCTTTCTGATGGCGGCGATGAATCCCGGATTGTTCCCCACGGCCTTCAACAGTGAACGAGGGATCCCGTCGAACTCTCCGGTCTCGAAATTGTACTGGTATTTTGCGCTCTTGTTCGTTTGGTCCTGGAAATGCAGCTGCCCCGGACGTTGGCCCGGGTTGGGATTTTCTACGTCGATGCGATAGGGACCCTGATTCCAGAGGGTCTTGCTGGTGATCTGCGGCCCGTTGGAGCCGATCATTCCGGCGGACCGGGGGTCACGAATTCCGTAGAGGTCCCGCATGTCCCGGATGCGGTCGTCCACGACCTTCGGATGGTACGGATCGTCCCTGAAGGCGGGCTGGGAACCATACCCGTCCCTGAGCTGCGGACAGGGTCCCAGGCCGAGCGGGTCCGACCAGGAGTACGGGTTGTGCACGTACGTGGCCGGATGGGGGGCCGGCGCCAGACCGAGAGGGTCGGGCGAGAGATAGCGCGCGGTTTCGGGGTCGTAGTAACGGAAGTAGTTGTAGTGGAGGCCCGTTTCCGCGTCGGCGAACTGGCCGGGAAAGCGCAGCGGGCAATCGGTGCTCGTTTCTTCTGCGTTCTCGAAGGCAGGGAGACCTGTGCCCCACAGAGCGGTACGCCGTTGCCAGGTCACCTCGCCTTCCTCGGTGACCAGTTCGGCGGGGGCGCCCACGGCATCCGTGACGATCGCGTGGAAGCGGACGTCACGGTCGCCCGTGGTCTCCTCCGCCAGCCGGGCGAGGAAGGACTCCTGCGAGCCGCGCGGCATGGGTGTGCGGTCGGTCTGGGCGACCGGCCGCGGGGTGTCGGGGAAATAGTCCCAGGACGTCACGCGGCCGTCAGGTGAGGTCTGCTCCGCCAGGCGGGTGCCGTCCCAGGAGAAGTCCGTGCGCGCGGTGACGGTGCGGTCCCCGGCGAGACGCGTCTTGGCGATCCGGCGGCCGAGGGGGTCGTACAGGTACTGCCAACGCTCGGCGTCCGGGGTGACCACCTCGGTCAGCCGGTCCTCGGCATCCCACGCGTACGTCCACGTGCGCCGCTGCCCGCTCAAGAGCACACGAGTCCTGCGCACGAGTCGGCCCTGGGCGTCGTGCTGGTACGTCGTGCGACCGGCACTGCGGATACGAGTGCCGTCGAAGGTGCGCTCGCCGGTGGCTTCGTGAGCCGGGGCGTTGGCGTGCGTGAGGTTGCCCGTGGTGTCGTAGGCGTAGGTCTCGCTCCAGCCGAGTGCGCGAACCCGGGTGACTCGGCCGATGGCATCCAGTTCGAATGACCGTGTGCCTGAGGTGAGTTCACGGATCTGAGTGAGATGACCATCGGGGCGATAGGCGTAGGAGCGATGCTGGAGAAGCCGGTTGCCCGTGCCGTCTCCGGTGTCGGTCAGCGTCTGGGACGTGAGACGTCCTGCGGGGTCCCAGTTCTGGGAGAGCTCCACGTGATCGCCGAGAAGGCGCCGCGTCTCCCGGCCTGCCGCGTCGTATTCGAACGTCATTTGTCCAACGTCCGATTGGAAGACGACCGGGCGGCCCAGCGGATCGTAGGTCCAGTGCGAGGTGCGTCCGGACGGCGTGTGGCGACGGATGGTGCGCCCCAGGGCGTCGTGGACGAAGGAAGTCGTGCGGCCGTTGACGGTCTCACCGATGGTGCGGCCCGCTGCGTCGTACACGAAAGCGACTTCAGATCCCGCGTTGCGCGCACCGGCCAGACGACCGCTTGCAGCGTAGGTGTAGACCGTCGTCGCGCCGCTGTCGTCACGCTGCTCGGTGACCCGGCCGAGCTGGTCCCGTGCGAAGCGCAGTGACTCGCCCGCGCCGTTGCGACGTGCGACAAGAGCGCCCGACGCGTCCTGTTCGTAGGCGAGTTGCCTTCCGTCGAAGTCGGTCTCCGCGATGAGGTGGCCCGCCGGGTCGTAGACGTACGACCATGTTCGGCCCCGCGGGTCGGTGACGCCTGTAAGGCGCAGCTCCGTGTCATGTGTGAACGTGTAGGTCGTGCCGTCCGGCGCGGTACGTGTGGCGGGGATGTCGAAAGGGGCGACCGTGTGATGGGTGACGTTCCCCGCAAGGTCGCTGTGGGTCAGGAGGTTGCCCTGGGCGTCCCAGGTCCATGATTCTCTTGAGCCGTCAGGGAGCTCACGCCACTCCGGGCGCCCCTCGACCGTCCAGCTCAGCCGTGTCGTGCGGCCCAGCGGATCGGTGAGTTCCACGATCCGGCCGAAGGCGTCGCGACGGATGGTGGTGACATGCCCGATCTCGTCGGTGACCGTCACAGGGAGCCCGGCGGAGTCGGAAGTGACCGCACGCGTGTGGCCGAGGGGATCGGTCAGGGTGGCCAGATGACCGGACTCGTCATACGTGTACCGCGTCTCGGCGCCGATCGGGTCGATCACGGCGAGCAGGTTGCCGCGGGAGTCGTAGGTGTGGCGCCACTCGGCACCACCGGGCTCGACCACGTCGGCGGGTAGGCTGGACGTGGTGTACGTCGCGCTGGCCACCGACCCGTCCGGCAGGGTCAGCTCGATGAGGTTTCCGGCGCTGTCGTAGTCGTAGCGGGTCGTGCGGCCCAGAGGGTCGGTGACCGAGCGGGGGCCCGCACCCCGCTCTTCCCATTCCGTGCGCGTGACGTATCCGAGCGCGTCGGTCTCCTCGACGACCAGACCCTCGGCGTTGTAACGGTGACGGGAGGCATGGCCCAGTGAGTCGGTGTACGTGGTCGTGGACGCGGTGTCGTCGTACGTCAGCGTGCCCGAGAGGATGCCGTCGACGCCCTCGGTGCGGACCACCCGGCCACGTTCGTCGTAGACGTAGCAGAACCAGGTCCCGCTACGGTCGGTCCATCGCGTCATCCGGCCCTGGTCGTCGTAACTGAACCGCAGTGGTTCGCCACTGGAGTCGGTCACCTCGGTGAGGTTGCCCGCGGGGTCGTAGCCGTATCGCATGACGAGCGTTCCCTCGCCCATCGGGCCGTCGGGGCCGAAACGGGAGGGGGGCTGGTCGAGCAGACGCAGGGCGGTGATCCGGGGGCCCGAACTGTCGACGGCCAGGTAGTACCCACCCGAGTGACGGATGCCGAACGGCACGCCCTCAACGTCGCGTTCGATGTCTATCCGCGCACCGTTGCGGTCGCTCCAGGAGTCCAGCGGCAGATGGACGACGCCGAAGGAGCCCGACGGGAAGGGAGTGCTGAAGGTGCGTACGACACCTGAGCCGGGGTCGGTGATCGTCATGACGCCGTCGGGCTTGCCGTCCCAGCGCAACGGCCAGCGCGCTCCCCTCACCGGGAGCGTCGGCACGTCCGGCTCCGGTACGGGGTAGACGAGCCGCATGCCGTCCGCCGCCGCGAAGACGACACCCTCGCCGTCGATCTGTACGCACTCGTCGAGGGTGGATGTCCAGGTCGGGCCGAAGCACACGCCGCCCCGGTAGGAGGAGAGATGGGTGCGCTGGAAGACGAGGGGGAGGGAGGCCGGCAGTGTCAGGTCGGTCTGGGTCATCAGCATGGCGCCCGTCGCCACATCGATGGGCTCACCGACGCAGGGCGTGCGATCGGCGCTGCGCGCCGCCGGACCCAGATCGACCAGATCGGGACGGAGTGACGGCGGTCGAAGCAGCAGGGGAGTGGTATCGCTGAACGCGCCCTCCACACCCGCCTTCAGCACGCCGGTGCCCGCGCCCAGCGCACCGCCGAAGATCACGCCGTCCTTGGCGGCCTGGTTGACCTCGTCCAGGTTGAAGCCCTGCTGCAGTCCGGTGACCATCTTCAGCGGCTGGGCGACGGCGAGATCGACGGTGACCGACTCGATCCCACCGAAGGAGGCCGCGATCAGAGTGCCCGCGGCTATCTCGGCGACGGTGCCGGACACGGCGACACCCATGGTGGTGCCGAACTCGATGATGGCGTCCGCCGCGGCGACGGCGGCTCCGGAAGCGAGGCCCGCCGTGAAGAAGGCCAGTGCCACCCCGCCCGCGATCACGGCGGCGTCGACGCCGATCTGCGTCCAGAGTTTGTTGATGGCGTCGTCGATGGCGTCCGCGAACTTGTCCAGAGCCTTGGCCATCGCGCGTGCCGACTCGGCCAGGTCGCTCAGCCACCCGGCGTCCTTGCCCCGGGCGTAGCGGCCCCAGAACTTCTCGAACGCGTCGATCGATTCACCGGTGTTGTGGTGGATCAGGGAGGAGGCACTCGTGTGCACCGGCCCCCGTACGTCGTCGACCGCGTCGGCGAAGGTGCGCCAGGCGGTCGCCGCGGACCGCAGGGAACCGGAGTTGGCGTCCGGCCACCAGAGTCCCAGCTTCAACAGGATCTTCTTGGCCTCGTCCTCAACGCTCACCGGCACCGTCGCTCTGCTGGTCCTTGTCCGCGACCTTCACCTCGGTGAACATCCCTGCGATCAACTGGTCGTTGTCCACATGGCCGTCCGCCAGGTCGTCCATGGCCTCGTGGATGCTCACCAGCCCGAGTACGAGCGTTCCCGCCGCGCTCTCGATCTTCTTCTGCAGCGGTGAGTAGGAGTCACCGAACTCGCTGCCCTGCTTGTCATCGCCCCAGGGCCTGCCCAGGCCGTCCAGGGTGGTGACGAGGGTGGTGAGTGCCTTGCTGAGGTTCTTGGCCCCTTCCTGGAAGTCGGGCGCCGCCCGCTTCAGGTCGGCGGTGTGGATGTGCAGCACCATGCCGTCACCGCTGCCCTCACTCATGCGGCTCCCCCCGTCCGACGCGCCGTTCGCACACGTCTCCGACCCTAGGAGAAGCGTTTCAAGGGATGGTCAAGGACATGTCAGCCCCGGGTAATGGGGTGAGGCAAGTGCCCACCCCGGCCCGGATATCGATCGGATAAAGGCTCTCGCGTGTCGTGAGTGATGCGCGTAGACAGTCTCCGACCTGGTGCTCGGCAGATGAGCACCCGAATCGTCCAGATCCGGAGAACTTATGCGGAAGTCCCTGAGAGCGGCGGCCGTCGGTGCCGCCTGTGTCGTCGCCGGTGCCGCCCTGTACGGCACGGGTGTCGCCACCGCCGGGCAGTCCACGGCGAACTCGACCCATGAGCCGTACAACATCGGGGTGTTGGTCAAGGACATCGACACCTACTACGGCACCACGCTCGACAGCAACGGCGTGTACCAGGCCTCGGCCACCAGCCGGTACGCCAAGGACCTGGCACGTCTGGAGTCCGACGCCAGGCGCCACATCGACAAGGCGGCCCACACGGCGCGGCACCGGGGTGAGAAGCCCGCGGTCGTCTTCGACATCGACGACACGCTGCTGCTCTCCCTCGACTACGAGAAGAAGACCAACTACACGTACAACTCGGCCACCTGGGCGTCGTACGTGGCCCAGGCCGACCGTCCGGCCGTCTTCGGCACGCCCGAGCTCGTCGCGTACGCGAAGTCCAAGGGCGTCGAGATCTTCTACAACTCGGGCCTGAAGGAGTCGCAGCGCGCCGACGCGGTCACGAACCTGAAGAGGGTCGGCGTCGACGTCGACCTCGACGCCGCGCACATGTTCCTCAAGGACGCCGCCAACCCGCCCGCGTACCTGAGCTCCTGCGCCACGGCCGCCGCCTGGAACTGCACGACCGTGCAGTACAAGGCCGGCACCCGTCAGCACATCGAGTCCCTCGGGTACGACATCGTCGCCAACTTCGGCGACCAGTACTCGGACCTCGACGGCGGCTACGCGGACAAGACGTACAAGCTGCCGAACCCGACGTACTTCGTCAGCTGACACCTCCTCACCCGCCCCACGGGGCAGAGTGAACGCCCCCGCCGGTGATCACCGGCGGGGGCGTCTCTCCGTCCGGCTCCGAGGGGGGATCGGGCCGGCGGATCCATGGCGGCGAGCGGTGCGTCCGGTCCGGGCCCGTGAGGCCGTCGACCGGAGGCTTCCTCCCCGCACGGAAGAGGACGGGGAAACGGGGCCGTCGGTTGTGCCGTGGCACGCATCCGCGCGGGACCGGCCGGCTGCCATCCGTCCCACCCGGCGCGGACGGGTCGTGTAGCGCACCCCGGCCGGAGGGCGCGGCCGTGTATACGGTCTTCGGGCCGCTCCTCGGGGACCGGCCCACGCCCGGGGCGCGGGTTCGACGGGGTTCGTCCGGAGGGTCGCACGGCGCGGGGCGGACCGAACCCGATTCCGTAACACGGGGAAAACCTGAACACGGCGCGACGGGGGAACAATCCAGCCAGCATCCGCACACCCGTCCCGCAGGCCACGAGGAGTGTCCCTTGTCCGAAGCGCAGAAGACCGCAGAGCCCCCGAGTGCCGTGCCACCGGCGGCGAACGGCGTCGACCGGTACTTCAAGATATCCGAGCGGGGTTCCACGTTCGGCCGGGAGATACGCGGCGGATTCGCCACGTTCTTCACGATGGCCTACATCCTTGTCCTGAATCCGATCATCCTCGGCAGCGCCAAGGACAAGTTCGGCCACCACCTCGACAGCGGCCAACTCGTCACCGCCACCGCCCTGGTGGCCGCGGTGATGACCGTCGTCATGGGCGTGGGCGGCAACCTGCCGCTCGCGATCGCGGCGGGCCTCGGGCTGAACGCCGTCGTGGCCTTCCAGATCGCCCCGCTGATGAGCTGGCCCGACGCCATGGGCCTGGTGGTCATCGAAGGCGTGATCATCTGTGTGCTGGTCCTCACCGGACTGCGCGAAGCGGTCATGAACGCCATCCCGCAACAGCTGAAGCACGCCATCGGTGTCGGCATCGGACTCTTCATCGCCTTCATCGGCTTCGTGGACGCCGGGTTCGTCAGCCGCATCCCGGACGTCGCGAACACCACCGTGCCCGTGCAGCTGGGCGCGACGGGCTCGCTGACCGGCTGGCCCGTCCTGGTCTTCTGCCTCGGCGTGCTGCTCACCATCGGACTGATGGCGCGCAAGGTGAAGGGCGCCATCCTGATCAGCATCGTGACGATGACCGTGGTCGCCGTGATCATCAACTCGGCCGCCGACATCAAGAGCTGGGGCCTGACCACACCGAAGATCCCCTCCGACGTGGTCGCCGCGCCGGACTTCGGTCTCGTCGGTCACTTCAGCCTGTTCGGCGGCTTCGGTGAGACCGGAGCCCTGACGGTCGTCCTGCTGATCTTCACGCTCATCCTGTCGGACTTCTTCGACGCCATGGGCACGATCGTCGGCATCAGCGCCGAGGCCGGGCTGCTCGACGAGGAGGGCAAGGTGCCGGGCATCGGCCGGGTGCTGTTCATCGACGGCGCCGCGGCGGTCGCGGGCGGCGCGGCCTCCGCCTCGTCCAACACCGCTTACATCGAGTCCGCGGCGGGCGTCGGCGAGGGCTCGCGGACCGGCTTCTCGAACCTGGTCACCGGCGGCATGTTCGCCCTCGCCCTCTTCCTGACCCCGTTGCTCACCATCGTTCCGCTCCAGGCCGCGGCGCCCGCCCTCGTCGCGGTCGGCTTCCTGATGATGACCCAGGTCAAGCACATCGCGTGGGACGACTACGAGATCGCGATCCCGGCGTTCCTCACCATCGCGGCGATGCCGTTCTCCTACTCGATCACCAACGGCATCGGCGCGGGCTTCGTCGCCTACGTCCTGATCAAGGCGGTGCTCGGCAAGCTCCGGGAGGTCCACTGGCTGCTGTGGGCCGTGTCGGCGCTGTTCCTCGTGTACTTCGCGATCGACCCGGTCAGGCAGCTGTTCGGCGTCAAGTGACCGCAGGCGCGAAGGGCCGCCCCGCGTCACCCGGGGCGGCCCGTGCCGTGCACGCGTCTCAGTCCTTCAGCGCCGCCCGCATCATCGCGCGGGCGACCGGGGCCGCCAGTCCGTTGCCGCTGACCTCGGAACGGGCCGCGTCGGACTGCTCGACCATGACCGCGACGGCGACCTCCTTGCCGTTCGAGTCGGACTTCGCGTACGACGTGAACCACGCGTAGGGCGTCTTGCTGTTGTTCTCGCCGTGCTGGGCCGTGCCCGTCTTGCCGCCCACGGTCGCGCCCGGGATCCGCGCGTTCGTGCCCGTGCCGTCCTCGACGACCGTGCGCATCGCGGACTGGAGCTGCTCGGCGGTCGAGGAGCTGACGACCTGCTTGGTCACCGTACGGTCGTCGTAGTTCTCCACCACGTTGCCGCCGGAATCACTGGTCTGCGCCACCATGTGCGGCGACACCAGCTTGCCGCCGTTGTCAATGGCCGCCGACACCATCGCCATCTGGAGCGGGGTCGCGGTCACGTCGAACTGGCCGATGCCCGTCAGCGCCGTGGACGACCTGTCCATGCCCGAGGGGTAGACGCTCGGGTAGGCCCGCACCGGCACGTCCTGCGAGGCGTCGTTGAAGCCGAACTTCTCCGCCATCGCCCGCAGCTTGTCCTGGCCGAGGTCGACGGCCATCTTCGCGAAGACGTTGTTGCAGGAGTACTGCAGCGCGACCCGGATCGGGGCGTTCGCACAGGGCGCGGAGGCGCTCTCGTTCTTCAGGACGGTCGTCGTGCCCGGCAGGGTGTACGGGTTCGGGCTGGCCGTCTTCGTGTCCACGTCCGGGTACAGCCCGTCCTCCAGCGCGGCCGCGGCGACGACCAGCTTGAACGTCGACCCCGGGGGCAGCGGCTGGCGCAGGGCCCGGTTGGTCATCGGCTTGTCCGCGTCCTTCGTGAGCTTCGTCCAGGCGGCGGAGTCGCCGGCGCTCAGCAGCGAGGGGTCGTACGAGGGGGTGGAGACGGCGGCGAGGATCCTGCCGGTCCTGGGGTCGATCGCGACGGCCCCGCCCTTCTTGCCGCCCAGCGCCCGGTAGGCCGCCTTCTGCACGTCCGGGTCGATCGTCGTGACCACGTCACCCGGGTCGGCGCGCTTGTCGGTGACCGTGTCGAGAGGGTTCTTGAGCCGGTTGTCCGTACCGTCCAGGAGGTCCCGGTAGATGCCCTCCAGCTGGGTCGCCCCGAACACCTGCGAGCTGAAGCCGGTGACGGCCGCGTACAGGCTGCCGTCGGTGTACGTGCGCTTGTACCTGAGGTCGCCGCCCTTCGTCTGCGCGGAACCGGTGATCGCGTTCCCGGCCACGATGATGTTCCCGAGCGGGTGCGCGTACTGCTCGATCGCGTTCCGCCGGTTGTTCTTGTCGTCCGCGAGTGCCCTGCCGTCGTAGAACTGCACCCAGGTCGCCCTGACCAGCAGGGCGAGCACGAGCAGCAGAGTGAAGACGGCGGCACGCCTGATCGTCTTGTTCATCCCGCTCAGAAGGACGAGCGGAAGGGGTCGAATCGTTCCCTTCCGCCCGTATTTCTCATGCGCCGTTCATGATGTCCGCGTCATCGCCCCAGGGTGAGGAGGACCTCGTCCGTCTCCTCGCCGCGCGCGTGGGCGTACCCCCGGTCCCGCCCCGTCACCTGGAAGCCGCACTTCTCCAGGACCCGCAGCGACCCCGTGTTGTCGGCCGCCGCCCGCGCGCGCAGCGGCCGTTCGGGGACCTCGGCCAGCAGTCCCCGCAGCGCGGCCGTGGCGATGCCCCGGCCCCAGTGGAACCGGTCGATCCAGTAGGTGACCTCGCGCTCTCCGGGTTCCCCGTACACCGCGGCGCTGCCCACGACGTCGCCGTCCACGAGGACCGCGCGGAGCACGGCGGACGAGGCGCGGACCCGCTTCCAGTGGGCGTCGAAGGCCTCCCGGTCCGCCGGGTCCGCGGGGGTGAAGGCGGCCGTCCGGAGGGACTCCGGGTCGTTGAGCTGCCGGTAGAAGACCGGCAGGTCGCTGTCGTGCACCGGGCGGAGCGCGATCTCCATGGCTCAGAGCCTCCGGGTGGCGAGGGTCAGCCGGTCGCGGGCGTCGAACAGCGCGTCCTTCACCGTCTGCTCGTGCGCGGGGGTGAGCCGGGCGACCGGCACCGAGCAGCTGATCGCGTCACGGGCCGGGGTGCGGTACGGGATCGCGACGCCGAAGCAGCGCAGCCCCAGCGTGTTCTCCTCGCGGTCCACGGCGAAGCCCTGCTCCCGTACCTGGTGCAGCTCCCCGATGAGCCGCTCCCGGTCGGTGATGGTGTGCTCGGTGAGCGCGGGGAGCGTCTCCGGGAGCATCTTGCGCACCTGCTCGTCGGTGTGGGTGGCGAGCAGCGCCTTGCCGAGCGAGGTGGAGTGCGCCGGGAGGCGGCGGCCGACCCTGGTGAAGGGGCGCAGGTAGTGCTGGGACTGGCGGGTGGCCAGGTAGACGACGTTCGTGCCGTCCAGGCGGGCGAGGTGGATGGTCTCGGTCGTGTCGTCCGACAGCCGGTCCAGGGTGGGCCGGGCCGCGGCCACCACCTCGTCGCCGTCGATGTACGAGGTGCCGACCAGCAGGGCGCGTACGCCGATGCCGTACCGCGTGCCCGTCGCGTCCGTCTCCACCCAGCCGAGCTCCACGAGGGTGCGCAACAGCATGTACAGGCTGGACTTCGGATATCCGACGGCCTCCTGGACCGCGGCCAGGGAGTGCATTCCGGGACGCCCCGCGAAGTACTCGAGCAATTCCACGGTCCGTACCGCGGACTTGACCTGTGCTCCGCCGCCTGTCTCGCCTGCCGACATCGCCCTTGACCCCCTCGTTCGACGGGAAATAGTCTCGCATCATATTCACCATCTGAGACAGCGTTCAGTATATCGAACGGCGCTGGTCGGTGACACAAGAACCGCGGCATCACATCTGGAGGGACCCCCGGTGGCAGCAGCACCAGTCTGGAGTGTCGACCCCCGTACCGGGAAGCAGCGCGAGCAGGTTGCGGTGGAGGCCACAGCCCAGGAGGTCGACGAGACCGTCCGCGCCGCGCACGCCGCGCGGGGAGCCCTCGTGGACCGCACCGTGCGCGCGGCCTTCCTGCGGACCGCCGCGGACCTCCTCGAAGGGGCCAGGGACCAGCTCGTCGAGGCCGCCGACGCGGAGACCGCGCTCGGCCCGGTCCGGCTCACCGGCGAACTCGCCCGCACCTGCTACCAGTTGCGGGCCTTCGGGGACATCGTCGACGAGGGCGCGTTCCTCGACGTCGTGATCAACCACCCCGACGACACGGCGACCCCGCCGATCCCGGACCTGCGCCGCTACAAGGTGCCGCTGGGCGTCGTCGCGGTCTACTCGGCCTCGAACTTCCCCTTCGCCTTCTCGGTCGCCGGCGGCGACACCGCGAGCGCGCTCGCGGCCGGCTGCCCGGTCGTGGTCAAGGCGCACCCCGACCATCCCGCGCTCTCCGAGCTGGTCGCGGCCGTCCTGCGCCGCGCCGCCGGCCGGCACGGCATCCCGGTGGGGGTCGTCGGTCTGGTGCACGGCTTCGAGGCGGGCGTCGAACTCGTCCGGCACCCGCTGGTCGCGGCGGCCGGCTTCACCGGGTCCGTCCGTGGCGGCCGGGCGCTCTTCGACGCGGCGGCCGCGCGCCCCGTGCCGATCCCCTTCCACGGCGAACTCGGCTCCCTGAACCCCGTCGTCGTCACCGAGGCCGCGGCGGCCGAGCGGGCCGAGGCGATCGGTGCCGGACTCGCGGGTTCGATGACGCTGGGCGTCGGCCAGTTCTGTGTGAAGCCCGGCCTGGTGCTGGCCCCGGCGAGCGCGGCGGGCGACCGTCTGGTCAAGTCCCTCACGGACGCGGTCAGCAACACCGACGCGGGTGTCCTCCTCGACCACCGCATGCGCGACAACTTCGTCGCCGGCGTCACCGAGCGCGCCGAACTGCCGGGTGTGGAGGCCCCGGTGACGCCCGGCGCGGGCGGCGAGCACACGGTGAGCCCCGGCTTCCTGACCGTCCCGGCGGAGAAGCTCACGACAGCCGGCGAGCACGACCTCCTCCTGGAGGAGTGCTTCGGCCCGCTCACGGTGCTCGTCCGCTACGAGGACGACTCCGAGGCGCGCGCGGTCCTGTCCCGGCTGCCCGGCAACCTCACCGCGACCGTGCAGCTCTCCGCCGAGGAGGCGGCGGGCCAGGGCCGCGGCGCCGAGATCCTCGCCGAGCTGACACCGCTCGCCGGACGCGTCCTGGTCAACGGCTGGCCGACCGGCGTCGCCGTCGCCCCGGCCCAGCACCACGGCGGCCCGTACCCCGCCACGACGTCCACGTCGACCTCCGTCGGCGGTACGGCGATCGAGCGGTGGCTGCGGCCGGTCGCCTATCAGGGCGCTCCCGAGGCGCTGCTGCCGGCCGAACTGCGGGACGACAACCCGCTGGGCCTGCCGCGCCGCTTCAACGGGCGGCTGGAGCGCTGAGAGTTCCGCGGGCGGGCACCCTCGTGCCCGCGGCCTCGCACGGCCGCGGGCACACCCGGCCGGTCCCGTGGTGTGCCGTGCCCGGTCCGGGCGCGCCCCGGTGGACCTGGGAGACTTGACGGATGGACGTGGAACTTCCCGAACTCCCCTTCTCCCTGCGCACCTACGGCCCGGACGGACACTGGTCCTACGAGGACGGGGTGCTCGCCGGCTGGGCCGGCGGCCGCCAGGACCGTTTCGTGCCGCCCACCGGCGAGGCCCTGGACCCCGCCTCGGACGCGCCCCGGCTGCTCGGCGCCCCCGAGGGCGACTTCCAGCTGATCGCCCGGGTCACGGTCGGTTTCGGCGCCTCCTTCGACGCGGGCGTGCTCTACGTCCACGTGGGGGAGCGGGCCTGGGCGAAGCTCTGCCTGGAGTACTCCCCGGACGTGCCGACCGTCTGCACGGTGGTCACCCGCGGTCATTCCGACGACGCCAACTCCTTCACCGTGGACGGCAGTTCCGTCTGGCTACGGATCAGCAGGACCGGCCGCGCCTTCGCCTTCCACGCCTCCCGCAACGGAACGAAGTGGACCTTCATCCGGCTCTTCACGCTGGGTGACGAGAAGGAGACGTCCGACGCGCTGGTCGGCTTCATGACGCAGTCCCCGCTGGGGGAGGGGTGCGTGGTCACGTACGACGGCATCGAGTTCCGCCCGGACTGGCCCGAGGACCTGAGGGACGGCAGCTGACGCACCGCCGGGACGCGTGGGCCGGCCGGCGGGGCGGCCGGGGCACGACGCCCCCCCCGGTCCGGCCCCACCGGAACCGGAACCCCCGCTACCACGTCCTCCGCTGCATGATCAGAACGCACCGCACCGCCGGCTCCCTCGTGATCAGGACCGCACTGGCCGGCGAGGCCGCCGCCATCGCCGACCTGCATGTCCGCGCCCGCGCCACCTACTACCCGGACGGTCTGCCCGAGGACGGACTCGACTGGCCGGCGCTCTGGCGCGGCGCCATCGAGCGCCCGGACAGCCACGTGCTGTGCGGGGTGCGCGACGGCAGGCTGGCCGCCGTCGCCTCCTTCCGCAGGGACGAGGGCGCGCCCGCCGACTCCGTGAAGCTCTTCCAGTTCCACGTGGCCCCCGACCACTGGCGGTCCGGCGTCGGCACCTCCCTGCACGCGGCCTGCGTGGAGGAGTGGCAGGCCGACGGGGTGCGGACGGCCACCCTCGACGTGCACGCCGGCAACGCACGCGCGCAGGCCTTCTACGCACGCCAGGGCTGGTTCCCGGACCCGGAGAACCCACCGGCCGAGGGCGACCACCACCTCTTCCTGCGCTATGCCGTCCCCGGGGAATGAACCCGGACGGCGATACGTTTCCGCACGAGGACCCGCGGAGGACCGCCGACGTGTCCCCGTAGCCGTGCGACCTGGAGAGAGCCGAGACATGCGCGTCGAGATCTGGAGCGACATCGCCTGCCCGTGGTGCTACGTGGGAAAGGCGCGCTTCGAGAAGGCGCTCGCGGCCTTCCCGCACCGCGACGAGGTCGAGGTGGTGCACCGTTCCTTCGAACTCGACCCCGGCCGCGCCAAGGGTGACGTCCAGCCCGTGCTCGCGATGCTCACCAAGAAGTACGGCATGAGCGAGGCGCAGGCGCAGGCCGGCGAGGAGAACCTGGGCACCCAGGCCGCGGCCGAGGGCCTCGCCTACCGCACCCGGGACCGCGACCACGGCAACACCTTCGACATGCACCGCCTCCTGCACCTCGCCAAGGAGCAGGGCCGTCAGGACGAGCTGATCGGCCTGTTGTACCGGGCGAACTTCGCCGAGGAGCGGACCGTCTTCGACGACGACGAGCGGCTCGTGGAGCTGGCCGTCGCCGCCGGTCTCGACGCCGACGCGGCCCGCGGGGTCCTCGCCGACCCGTCCGCGTACGCGGACGACGTGCGCGCCGACGAGCGGGAAGCGGCCGAGCTGGGCGCGAACGGTGTGCCGTTCTTCGTCCTGGACCGCAAGTACGGGGTCTCCGGCGCCCAGCCCGCCGAGGTCTTCACCCAGGCGCTGACGCAGGCCTGGGGAGAGCGCCCGCCGCTCCGGCTGATCCAGCAGGGTTCCGCCGACGCGGAGACCTGTGGCCCGGACGGATGCGCCGTACCGCAGAAGTGAAACGCGCTGGTCGGGGCGGTTGTATAAGCGTTCGTTGAGGGAACCGGGCAGAACTTCGCAATGGACGAGGGGTCGCCGGGGCCGCAGAGTGGGTCGCATGGAGACCTTCGAGAGCCTGGTACGCGCCGAGTTCGCCCCGGAGAACACCTATCTGAACACCGCGAGCACCGGGCTGCTGCCGGCCCGCGCGGTGACCGCCCTGAGTGCCGCCGTCGCGTCCGTCGCCGCCGGGCGGCCCGCCGACATGTTCGCGGACGTCGAGGCCGCCCGGGCCTCGTTCGCCCGGCTGGTACGGGTCCCGGCCGCCCGGGTCGCGGCGGGTGCCTCGGTCGCCGTCTACAGCGGACTGATCGCCGCCGCACTGCCGCCCGGCGCCGAAGTGCTCACCGCCGAGGCCGACTTCAGTTCCGTGGTGAACCCCTTCCACATGCGCGGCGACCTCAAGGTGCGCGCCGTGCCGCTGGAACGGCTCGCCGAGTCGGTGCGCCCGGGCACCGCGCTCGTCGCGGTCAGCGCGGCACAGTCCGCGGACGGCCGCCTCGCCGATCTCCCCGCGATCCGCGAGGCCGCGCGGACCCACGGCGCCCGGACCTACGTCGACGCGTCCCAGGCCGCGGGCTGGCTGCCGCTGACCGCGGACGCCGACGACTTCGTCTCCTCCGTCGCCTTCAAATGGCTGCTCTGCCCGCGGGGTGTGGCCTTCCTGACCGTCCCGGAGGACTTCGGCGGACTCACCGCCGTGTTCGCCGGCTGGGTCGCGGGAGAGGCGCCCTGGGACAGCTGCTACGGACCGGTCGAGGAACTCGCCCACTCGGCGCGGCGGTTCGACGAGAGCCCCAGCCTCTTCTCCTACGCGGGGGCCCGGCACTCACTGGAACTGCTCGAGGAACTGGGTCCGGAACGCGTACTCGCCCATGACGTGGGTCTCGCGGACCGGTTCCGCGCCGGGGTGCGGGAGCTCGGCCACGAACCGGTGCCCGCGCCGGGCTCGGCGATCGTCTCCGTGCCCGGACTCGGCCGTCTGCAACCGGAGTTGAGCGAGTCCGGGATCCAGGTCTCCGACCGGGCGGGCCATCTGCGCGCCGCCTTCCACCTGTACAACACGCAGGCCGACGTCGACCGCCTGCTGGAGGCTCTGCGCCCCTGAGGCCCGGCGACTCCCGGCGAGGGGAGAGCCGTGGCCGCGGACCGCCACGAGCGGCGGTCCGCGGCCACGGCTCTCCCCTCGCCGGGGCGGGCCCGGGTCAGCGCACCGGGGTGAAGTCGCGGGCCCCGATGAACTCGGGCCTGCGCACGGGTGCCGCGAAGGGTTCGACGGCCGCGTTCTCCACGCTGTTGAACACGATGAAGACGTTGCTGCGCGGGAACGGGGTGATGTTGTCCCCCGAGCCGTGCATGCAGTTGCAGTCGAACCAGGTCGCCGAACCTGCCTTGCCCGTGAACAGCTTGATGCCGTGCCGGCCGGCGAAGTCGGTCAGCGCCTCGTCGGACGGCGTGCCGGCGTCCTGCATCTGCAGCGACTGCTTGTAGTTGTCCTTCGGCGTGGACCCCGCGCAGCCGAGGAACGTCCGGTGCGACCCCGGCATGATCATGAGGCCGCCGTTGGTGTCGTGGTTCTCGGTCAGCGCGATCGACACGGACACGGTCCGCATGTTCGGCAGCCCGTCCTCGGCGTGCCAGGTCTCGAAGTCCGAGTGCCAGTAGAACCCGCTGGCCCCGAAGCCCGGCTTGACGTTGATCCGCGACTGGTGGACGTAGACGTCCGAGCCGAGGATCTGCCGGGCCCGGCCGACCACGCGCTCGTCGCGGACGAGGCGGGCGAAGACCTCGCTGATCCGGTGCACCTCGAAGACGGACCGGATCTCCAGCGACTTCGGCTCGATGATGGAGCGCTCGTCCGCCCGGATCGCGGGATCGGTGACGATCCGCTCCAGCTCCCGCCGGTACACGGCGACCTCGTCCTCGCCGAGGAGCTCCTCGACCGGGAGGAAGCCGTCCCGCTCGTACGCGTGCAGTTCGGCACCGGTGATCGGACCGGGCGCGTCCGGCGCACCCCAGACGACCGGGTCCTGGCGGGGGACGGACACCTCGGTGGCGCCGCGGCTGGGATAGAGATCGGTGAGGGTGGTCATCGGTCTGTCACACCTCCTCGGTGAGCAGCGGGTAGACGCCGTTCTCGTCGTGGTCCTCGCGCCCGGTGACGGGCGGGTTGAAGACACAGATGCAGCGGAAGTCCTTCTTGATCCGCATCGTGTGCCTCTCGTGTCCGTCGAGGAGGTACGTGGTGCCGGGGGTGATCGTGTACGTCGCCCCGGTCTCGTCGTCGGTGAGTTCGGCCTCGCCCTCGACGCACACGACGGCCTCGATGTGGTTCGCGTACCACATGGACGTCTTCGTGCCCGCGTACAGGATCGTCTCGTGCACGGAGAAGCCGACCTTCTCCCTGGCGAGGACGACGCGCTTGCTCTCCCAGGTGCCCGAGGCCGACTTCACGTGCCGGTCGGTGCCTTCGATGTCCTTGAACGAACGGACTATCACGATGCTGCGATGCCTCTCTCTCGTTGCTCGGGTACGGGGTTCGGAAGGGGTCTCAGAGGGTCTCGCGGACGGCGCGGGCGAGGATGCGCAGGCCTTCGTCGAGTTCCTCGGGGGTGATGGTGAGAGCCGGGAGGAGCTTCACGACCTCGCTCTCCGGGCCCGACGTCTCGATGAGCAGGCCGAGTTCGAAGGCGCGCCGCGCGACGCGTCCGGCACGCTCCTTCTCGTGGAACTCCAGGCCCCAGACGAGCCCGCGCCCCCGGTACTCCCGGACATCGGCGAGGTTCTCCTCGGTGATGCCGATCAGGCCCTGCTCGATCTGCTCGCCGCGGGTGCGGGTCTGCTTCTCCATGGCGGAGCCGTCCGACCAGTAGGTCTCCAGGGTCGCGGCGGCCGTGACGAAGGCGGGGTTGTTGCCGCGGAAGGTGCCGTTGTGCTCGCCGGGCTCCCAGACGTCCAGTTCCGGCTTGAACAGGCACAGCGACATGGGCATTCCGTAGCCGCTGATGGACTTGGACACGGTCACGATGTCGGGGACGATCCCGGCCTCCTCGAAGGAGAAGAACGCTCCCGTCCGGCCGCAGCCCATCTGGATGTCGTCGACGATCAGCAGCATGTCCCGGCGCCGGCACAGGTCGGCGAGGGCGCGCAGCCACTCCGGCCGGGCGACGTTGATGCCGCCCTCGCCCTGGACGGTCTCCACGATGACCGCGGCGGGCTGGTTGAGGCCGGACCCCTGGTCCTCCAGCAGACGCTCGAACCAGAGGAAGTCCGGCACCTGGCCGTCGAAGTAGTTGTCGAACGGCATCGGGGTGCCGTGCACGAGCGGGACCCCGGCGCCGGCGCGCTTGAAGGCGTTGCCGGTGACGGCGAGCGACCCGAGCGACATCCCGTGGAAGGCGTTGGTGAAGGACACGATCGCCTCGCGCCCCTTCACCTTCCGCGCCAGCTTCAGCGCGGACTCCACGGCATTGGTGCCGGTGGGGCCGGGGAACATCACCTTGTACGGCAGGTCCCGCGGTCGCAGCACGAGGTTCTGGAAGGCTTCCAGGAACGCGCGTTTGGCGGTCGTCGACATGTCCAGACCGTGGGTGACGCCGTCGCGTTCCAGGTAGTCGATCAGGGCCCGTTTCAGTACCGGGTTGTTGTGCCCGTAGTTGAGGGAACCGGCTCCGGCGAAGAAGTCCAGGTACGCGTGTCCGTCCTCGTCGTACATCCGGCTGCCCTGGGCCCGGTCGAAGACGGTGGGCCAGCTGCGGCAGTAGCTGCGCACCTCCGACTCCAGGGTCTCGAAGACGCTCAGGTCGGGCTGGGTGATGGTCACGGCGGAATCGCTCCTCGGTGCGTGGGGGGTCAGAGGGAGAGGGGACCGATGCGGTACAGGACTTCGGGGTCGTGGGGCCCGTCCGGGCCGTTCGGGAACTGCCCCGACCCGAACAGCACCTCGCGCTCGACCTGTGCGCCGTGGCGGGCGGCGTAGGAGGTGAAGAGACGCTCGGAGGCGGTGTTGCCGGGGGTGATGGTGGTCTCGATCCCGCTGATCGTCCGCTCCCGGGCGACCCGCGCCGTCAGTCCGTCGAGCAGGGCCGCGGCCAGCCCGCGTCCGCGGTGCGAGGCGTCGACGGCGACCTGCCAGACGAGCAGGGTGTCCGGGCGCTCGGGCCGGACGTACCCGGTGACGAAACCGACGGGGCGCCCCGTCGGGTCCGCCGTGTCACGCGCGACCACCGAGGTGCCGGCGAAGTCGCGGCACCACAGCAGATAGCTGTACGAGGAGTTCAGGTCGAGGGTTTCGGAGTCCTTGGCGATGCGCCAGAGGGCGGCCCCGTCGGCCACCTCCGGACGGTCGATCCGAAGGCCCTCTGGTATTTCCAGGAATTCCGCTGGCAGGTCTGTCTGTGCGGCGGTCATGCGGATTGAATTTACCCATGGAAATTGAAAAATGCATCGTCGACGGGGGTTACATGCAGGGCGGTCCTGTGTTATCCCGTGGCCGTCCGTGCCTACTTGGAGGCCGTCGAAAGATTCAGGTGTGTCCGTATATTACGGAAGGAAACGGACGTCCTGTGGAGTGTGTCACAACGATGTAATGTCCATGAGACCTGCCCGAATCACGCCGATCGGCGTTCGCGAAATATTTGCGTTTAGTGGCTTGGAAAGCGGGCAGAAGGACATGAAAACCTGCGCCGAATTAATATCCGAATAGGCGGGCGGCGCGCGGCGGGTGAAGTGAATGCGTGTCGTGTCGGATTCGTGAAGACGTCGCCGGACATCGCCGGACATCGTGCGGGAACGGGGCGGGGCGGTGTGCCCGGACGAGTGTCCGGGCACACCGCCCCGCGGGCGCCCTCCCGGGTCGGATCCGCCGGGGCTCAGAGGCTGTGGGCGGTGATGTCGCCGTAGGCGGTGGTCGCCCGGACGGCCAGGCCCGCTCCGGCGCCCGCGGTGTTCCGGAGGGTGTTGTGGACCCGGCCGTAGCCGGTACCGGCGTCCAGGGACGCGGAGACGCCGTGGGCCGCGCCGATCGAGATGCCGCCGTGCTCGGTGCGCAGGGTGACCGCGCCGCGCACCGCCTCGGCGACGCGGATGTCGCCCTGCCGGGTGGTGATCTCGGCGGCGCCGTCCAGGCGGCCGACGGAGACGTCGCCGGCGAGCAGGGTGAGGCGGGCGCTCCCGGCCTCGTCGAGGTCGACCGTGGCCTGTCCGCCCTCGAAGACGACGTCGCCGAGCCGTCCGACGCCCCTGAGGTCGGCGCCGGGCGCCTTCGCCTCGATCCGGGAGCCGGCGGGGAGGTGGACCGTCACGTCGAGGGAGCCGGAAGCGCCGAGGATCCGGTTCTCCGTGGCCGCGGTCTCGATTCGCAGGACCCCGCCGGAGCAGGTGACCTCGGTCCGCTCGGCGGCCTTGACGTCGCGCCCCCTGGAGGCGTCGAGGGGCAGGATCTCGACCGTGGTGTCGGCCCGGTCGGCGGCGATCAGGCGGACGCGTCCCGCGGGGATGTCGAGGACGGCCGAGACGGGGGCGGGGGTGTCGAACTTCTGCATGGCGCGCTCCTTGTCCTCGGCGCGGGCTTCCGATGCCCGCGCTGTTTCTGATAGTGGAAACGCTACGTTGCATTAATCGAATCGGCAATAGTGTCGTTGCGCATGACTGTGATAATTACAGGTCAGAGCCGGTATTTCATTGCAATGACCTCAAGTGTAATGCAACGTCTGATCGTGGAGGCGTTGCAATGAAATGGAGGTGAACGCTATGCTGGGCCACACCACGGACCACGAAGGAGACCACGATGCCGGGAGGCAGACTCACCCAGCAGGAGCGGCAGCAGGTGGCACTGGGGCTGGCCGACGGGCTCGCCTACGCGGAGATCGCCAGGCGTCTCGACCGGCCGACCTCGACCATCACCCGGGAGGTCATGCGCAACGGTGGTCCGACCGCGTACCGCGCCGATCTCGCCCACCGCGCCACCGAACGCCGCGCCGCCCGCCGCAGGCAGAGTGCGCCGCAGGGCCCGGAGGCGCCTCCGCAGCGGCATGGGCGGGACCCCGAGGCGGTGCGCGAGTACGAGGAGACGTTCACCACCGTCATCATGGCCTCGGGCATGTCCAAGATGATGTCCCGGGTGCTGGCCTGCCTCTGCATCAGCGACTCGGGCAGCCTCACCGCGGCCGAACTCGTCCAGCGCCTCCAGGTCAGTCCGGCGTCCGTCTCCAAGGCGATCGCGTTCCTGGAGAGCCAGGGCCTCGTCCGCCGTGAGCGCGACGAGCGCCGTCGCGAGCGCTACATCGTCGACGACGACATCTGGTACCAGTCGATGATGGCCAGCGCCCGGTCCACCGCCCAGCTCGTCGAGACCACCCGGCAGGGCGTCCAGGTGCTCGGCCCGGGCACCCCGGCCGCCACCCGCCTGGAGAACATCTCCCGCTTCCTCGACTTCGTCTCCGAGAGCATCGCCCGCGCCGCCGAACAGGCCCGCGACATCCTCCACGCGAAGCCCGAACCGCCCGCCGAGCAGCCGGCCCGCCCGGCTTCCGGGGCAGGGGACGAAGGCAAGGGCGGGAGGGAAGCGTAGGTACGGCGGAGCCGGGCCGGACGGCCGGGCCCCGGACCCCGGAATCCGGGGCGGGCCACCGGCCCCGGGGTGCCGAGGTGGCTGCCTTCAGCCCCCCGGGTGTCGAGCTGGTCGCGGCCGGCCGGCTGTACGGTGCGCGTCGCAGGGGGACCGTCAGCCGTCAGCCGTCAGCCGTCAGCCGTCAGCCGTCAGCCGTCAGCCGTCAGCCGTCAGCCGTCAGCCGTCAGCCGTCAGCCGTCAGCCGTCAGCCGCAGGGCGGGCGGCGGACGGCGTGCACGCCCCCGTGCTACCCCCACACCTCCGTCACCGCGCGCCGGGCACCCTCGGGATCCACCGCGTGTCCGGACTCGGCCAGCGCGGTGCCGACGGCGGCGAGAGACGCCTGTACGACGTCCCGCGTCGCGTCGGGACCGTAGTGGTTGACGCGGATCATCTCCTTCGCCAGCGCGCCCCCGCCCGCGACCAGCGGCAGCGCCGGGTCCGCCGCCAGCGCTCGGGCGACGACCGCCGTCGCGTCCGCCCCGGCCGGCACGCGCAGGGTCGTCGCGACCGGCGCCGCGTCCCGCGCCCGGTACACATACGGTTCGAGCCCTCCGCCGAGTGCCTCCGCTCCCGCCCGCGTCGCCGCGGCGGCCGTGGCGTGCCGGTTCATCACCGCGTCGAGACCCTCGGCCTCGATCCGCTCGACACACGCCTCCAGTGCCAGCATCTCCAGCTGGGCCGGCGCGTGCAGCAGCGCCTTGCGCCCGCCGTCGACCCACCTCTCCTTCCAGTCCAGCAAGGACAGGTAGGACCGCCGCGGTGCCCGGGGGTTCGCGGCCATCCGCGACCAGGCCCGCTCGCTCACGGACACGGCCGACACACCGGCCGGGCCGCCCATCGCCTTCTGCGCCCCGATCACGCACAGGTCGACTGCCCAGGCGTCGGGCAGCACCGGCTCCGCGCCGATCGACGCGACGGCGTCCAGGTAGAACAGGGCGCCGTGCTCGCGCACCACCTCGCCGATCTCGGCGACGGGGTTCGTGTTGCCGGTCGCGGCCTCCGCGTGCACCAGGGAGACGAAGTCGATCGACGGGTGCTCGGCGAAGGCGTCCCGCACCTGAGCGGCCGTCGCCGCGGCATGGAACGGCACCGCGAGGTCGACGACCGTGGCCCCGCAGTCCCGCAGCCAGTCCCCGAAGGTCTGTCCGTACGGCCCGGTGATCACGTTGAGCGCCGTGGTGCCGGGCCCGGCGGTGCCGCGGATCGCGCCCTCCAGCGGCAGCAGCGCCTCGCCCTGGGTGATCACGACGTCCTGTTCGGTGGAGAGCAGCCGCGCCACGCGGTCCTCGATCGACGCGAAGTGCGCGGCGCTCAGCGGGGCGAGGTCCAGGAAGGGATGGGTCACGGCGTTGCTCTCTTCGCTCACGGGTTCCAATGCGCAGCTCCGAGCGTATCCGGCACCCCCGGACGCCCTGGAGCGCGGGCGGTGGCCCCGATGGCGCCGCGGCGGCCACGTCCCGTCCGGCGCCGGCCGCGCGGCGGCATCCGTGGCGCGTGTGTGCGCCGGGCCGTGACGGGGCAGGTGGGGACGGTGCCGGCCGGTCCACGGCGACCGTCGTACGGACGAGTGGACGGACGAGTGACGACGCCGGTCCGGTCAGGGGCCGAACGGTGCGGTCCGGCATGACTTCTCAGGCCGAAAGGTGCACCGACCATCGGATTGGTTTGAGTAGGTCAAACTTTTCCTTATAATCGGAAGCCTCTGTTCCCCCCACAGGAGGTCCCCCGTGAACCCGGTCCCCGGACGCCGTACGCGCATGCTGGCCGCCACCACCGCGACGGCCGGGCTCCTGCTCGTGGCCGGGTGCTCTTCGGGGGGCGGGGGCAAGACCACCGCCCACGGGGTGCCCCTGGTGAAGGCGGGGCAGCTCACGACGTGCACCCACCTCCCGTACCCGCCCTTCCAGTCGGAGATCGGCGGCAAGGTGCAGGGCTTCGACGTCTCGCTGATCGACCTGGTCGCCAAGAACCTCGGCGTGAAGCAGGACATCGTGGACACGCCCTTCGAGAACTTCAAGACGGGCGCCTTCCTCAACTCGGGGCAGTGCGACCTCGCCGCGGCGGGCATGACGATCACTCCGGAGCGCAAGAAGAACGTCGACTTCTCGGACCCCTACTTCGAGGCCACCCAGGCCGTCCTGGTCGACAGGAAGAGCGGCATCGACTCCCTCGCGGGTCTGAAGGCCAAGGGCAAGAAGCTCGGCGCCCAGGCGCAGACCACCGGTGAGGACTACGCGCGCAAGCAGGGCTTCGACCCGGTCTCCTTCGAGTCCTCCGACGCCGTGCTCAACGGTCTGCGCACCGGCCAGGTCCAGGCCGTCATCATCGACTACCCGGTCGTCCAGGGCTGGCTGAAGGACAAGGCCAACGCCGCCGCCTTCAAGGTGGTGGACAACCTCAACACCGGTGAGCAGTACGGGTTCACGGTGAAGAAGGGCAACACCAAGCTCGTCGCCGCCGTCAACACCGCGATCAAGGACGCGAAGGCGGACGGCACGTACAAGAAGCTGTACGAGAAGTGGATCGGCCCGTACGACGAGAGCGCCGCCACCGCCTCCCCGTCCGCGTCATGAGGGGCGGCGACGCACAGGCACAGCCCCGCAGGTCCGGTCTGACGCGGCGGCAGAAGCGCACGCTCTCGCGTGGCGCCCAGTACGTGCTCTTCGTCGCGGCCGTGATCGCCTTCGCGGCCACGGCCGACTGGGGACGGCTGAAGAACCAGTTCGCCCAGTGGGACCTGGTCCGGCAGATGTTCCCGGACGTCATCACGCTGGCGCTGAAGAACACCGTGCTCTACACGATGTCCGGCTTCGTCGTAGGTCTCGTGCTCGGCATGGTGATCGCCCTGATGAGGCTGTCGCCGGTGGGCCCCTACCGCTGGGTCGCCGGCATCTACATCGAGATCTTCCGGGGCCTTCCCGCCCTGCTGATCTTCGTCTTCGTGGGTGTCGCCGTGCCGCTGGCCTTCCCGGGCACGGAGATCCCCGGCGGCACGTACGGCAAGGTGGCGCTGGCCCTCGGTCTGGTCTCGGCGGCGTACATGGCCGAGACCATCCGCGCGGGCATCCAGGCGGTGCCCAAGGGCCAGATGGAGGCCGCCCGTTCGCTGGGCTTCTCGCACGCGAGGGCCATGGTCTCGATCGTCGTCCCGCAGGCGTTCCGCATCGTGATCCCGCCGCTCACCAACGAACTGGTCCTGCTCTTCAAGGACTCCTCGCTGGTGCTCTTCCTCGGCGTCACGCTGGAGGAGCGCGAACTCACCAAGTTCGGACGCGACCTGGCCAGCCAGACCGCCAACTCCACGCCGATCCTGGTCGCGGGCCTGTGTTATCTGCTGGTCACGATCCCGCTCGGATTCGTCGTCCGCCGTCTCGAGGCGAAGGCCGGGGAGGCCACCAAGTGAGCACGCCGGAGATCCAGGTGAAGGACCTGCACAAGTCCTTCGGTGACAACGAGGTGCTGCGCGGCATCGATCTCGAGATCGGCTCGGGTGAGGTGGTCTGCGTCATCGGGCCGTCCGGCTCCGGCAAGTCCACGCTGCTGCGCTGCGTGAACCTCCTGGAGGAACCCAGCAGGGGCCGGGTCGTCGTCGGCGGTACGGAGGTCACGGACCCCGATGTCGACATCGACGCGGTGCGCCGCCGTATCGGCATGGTCTTCCAGCAGTTCAACCTCTTCCCGCACCTGTCGGTGACCGAGAACCTCACGCTGCCGCAGCGCCGGGTGCTCGGGCGGGACAAGGAGGCGGCGGCGAAGGTGGCCGCGGAGAACCTCCGGCGGGTGGGCCTGTCGGAGAAGGCGGACGCCTATCCCGCCTCGCTCTCGGGGGGCCAGCAGCAGCGGGTGGCGATCGCCCGCGCGCTCGCCATGGGCCCGGAGGTGATGCTCTTCGACGAGCCCACCTCCGCCCTGGACCCCGAACTCGTCGGCGACGTGCTCGCGGTGATGCGCAGGCTGGCGAACGAGGGCATGACGATGATGGTCGTCACCCACGAGATGACGTTCGCGCGCGAGGTCGCCGACCGGGTGGTCTTCATGGACGGCGGGGTGATCGTCGAGGACGGCACCCCCGAGCAGGTCATCGGCAACCCGGGCAACGAGCGCACCCGGCACTTCCTCTCCCGGCTGCTGGACCCCGCGATGGCGGACGTCGAGGAGGAGACACCCGACCGGGCTGACGGGGAGGGCCGGCGCCCGAACTAGGGTGCAGTCCATGAGCGATCAGCCGGTGCTGCACGTGAAGGGGCGGGTGCTCGTCGGGCCCGACGAGGTCCGCGACGAACTCTGGGTCGTCGGTGGGAGGATCTCGTACGAGCGCCCCGCCGGCGCCCGTGACGTCCGCCGTGTCGAGGGCTGGGTGCTGCCCGGCCTCGTCGACGCGCACTGCCACGTCGGACTCGACCAGCACGGGCCCGTGCCCGACGAGGTCTCCGAGAAGCAGGCGCTGACCGACCGGGACGCGGGCACCCTGCTCGTCCGCGACGCGGGCTCGCCCTCCGACACCCGCTGGATCGACGACCGCCCCGATCTCCCGAAGATCATCCGCGCGGGCCGGCACATCGCCCGCACCCGCCGGTACATCCGCAACTACGCGCACGAGATCGAGCCGGAGGACCTGGTCGCGTACGTCGCCCGGGAGGCCCGGCGCGGCGACGGCTGGGTGAAACTGGTCGGCGACTGGATCGACCGCGGCACGGGCGACCTGGGCGCCTGCTGGCCCAGGGACGCCGTCGAGGCCGCGATCGCCGAGGCCCACCGGCTGGGCGCCCGCGTCACCGCGCACTGCTTCGCCGAGGACTCCCTGCGGGACCTGGTCGAGGCGGGCATCGACTGCGTCGAGCACGCGACCGGGCTGACCGAGGACACCATCCCGCTGTTCGCCGCGCACGGGGTCGCGATCGTGCCCACCCTCGTGAACATCGCGACCTTCCCGCGGCTCGCCGACGGCGGAGCCGCCAAGTTCCCGCGCTGGTCCGCGCACATGCGCCGGCTGTACGAGCGCCGGTACGACACCGTGCGCGCCGCCTACGACGCCGGCATCCAGGTCTACGTCGGTACGGACGCGGGCGGCACGCTCCCGCACGGGCTGGTCGCGGGGGAGGTCGCCGAGCTGGTGACCGCGGGCATCCCCCGGACCGAGGCGCTCTCCGCGACGACCTGGGGCGCCCGGCGATGGCTCGGCCGGCCGGGGCTCGACGAGGGGGCGCCGGCGGACCTGGTGGTGTACGAGGCGGATCCGCGCGCGGACGTACGGGTGCTGGGCGCTCCGCGTCTGGTGGTGCTGAACGGGCGGCCCGTCGGCTAGTGGGCGGTGACCTGGGTGTTCGGGTCGGCGCGTCCGGGTGTGGGTCGCCGGGCGACTCCCGTGCCGCGGGATTCGAATGGATTCACGGATACGCCACGTTGGAGTGAAGTCACGTCAGGTCGCTGCCCGTTCACTCTTAGTACGTAATTCTTTCCGGGTCCCAAGCTTTCTCTCCTGGGGGTCCCACCCTTGAACACCCATTCCTTCCGCATGCCCGCACGCCGGTTCACCGCCACCGCCGCGGCCACCGTCCTCGCCGCCGGTCCGGTGGTGCTGGCCGGTGCGGGCTCCGCGCACGCCACCGGCTCGAAGGGCCGGGCGAGCGCCGTCGTCCTGCGCACCGGGCTCGACGTGTCCCTGCTCAACAAGACGGTGAACGTCCCGCTGGCCGTCTCCCTCAACGAGGTGCAGGCGCCGCGGAGCGCCGAAAGCACGGCGCTGACGGCCCGGTTGGACGGTGTGGCGGGCGGCCGGCCCTTCAGCGTGCTGCGCGCGGAGGCCGCCGGCGCCAAGGCGACGGTGACGCCGACGAAGGCCGAGGCGACCACGAACCTCGCGCACGCCAGGGTCCATGTCCCCGGACTCCCGCTGCTCTCCCTGGTCGAGCTCTCGCAGGTCACCTCGACGGCGACCTGCGAGGCGGGCCGGAAGCCGGTCGCCTCGACGAACGTGCTGGGCGCGGTGACGGTCCTCGGAAAGAGGATCAGGGTCACGGCGGGCGGTCCCTCGGAGGTGAAGGTGCCAGGGGTCGGCGACGTCCGTATCGACTTCTCCAAGGCGCAGGCCTCGTCCGATACGGCGGCCGCGTCCGCGCTCGTCCTCAAGGTGTCCATCAACCCGTTGAAGCTGAACGTGGCCGAGGTGGAGGGGACGCTGACCCTCGCGGGTGTCTCGTGCGAGGCGCCCGCCGCGCCGGTACAGGAGGGCGGCGGGGGCGCGCCCGTCTCCGAGGTGACGCCCCAGGGGGCGCCCGCGAAGGAGGCGCCGGCGAAGGCGCCCGCGAAGGCGCCCGCGAAGACGGAGGCGGGGTTGGCCGAGACCGGGGGGTCGTCGTCCACGCCGTACGTCGTGGGGAGTGGGGTGGTGCTGCTGGCCGCGGGTGCGGGGGCGGTCGCCCTGGGGCGACGCCGTACGCGACCCTGACGCGGGGGTTTTCGACGGGTGCGGGTGGGCGGGGGCTGGTCGCGCAGTTCCCCGCGCCCCTGGGGGACGGGGCTGCGCCCCTGTCCCCGGGAGTCTTCGGGTGCGGGTGGGTGGGGGTTGAGCGTGCGGTTCCTCGCGCCCCTGGGGGACGGGGTTGCGCCCCTGTCCCTCGGGTCAGCGGCCTGCTCCCGTCATCGCTCGGTCCAGGGCCTGTAGGAAGCCGTTGACGGTGGTGCGGTCCCGGACCGCCAGGCGCAGCCACTGTTTTCCCAGCCCGGGGAACGTGTCCCCGCGCCGCACCGCGAACCCCAGTCCCCGCAAGCGCTCCCGCACCGCCTCCGCCCGAGGCAGCCGCACCAGGACGAACGGGCCGTCCGCGGGCTCCACGACCCGCAGTCCGTCGGGTTCGAACTCGCGGAGTCCCGCCACCAGATGGGCCCGGTCCGCGGCGACCCGCCGGGCCGCGTGACCGGCCTCCGCGAGCGCTCGGGGCGACACACAGGCCTCGGCCGCGACGAGCGCGGGCGTGGACACCGGCCACAGCGGCTGCGCCCGCGACAGTTCCTCCACGGTCCCGGGGTCGGCGAGGAGGTAGCCGATCCGCAGGCCGGCCAGCCCCCAGGTCTTCGTGAGGCTGCGCAGGACGACCAGTCCGGGCACGTCCGTCCGGCCGGCCAGCGCCTCGCGTTCTCCCGGCACCGCGTCCATGAACGCCTCGTCGACGACCAACGTCCGCCCCGGCCGGGCGAGTTCGACGAGAGACCCGGCGGGGTGCAGGACCGACGTCGGATTGGTCGGGTTCCCGATCACGACGAGGTCCGCGTCCTCCGGCACCGCTCCGGGATCCAGCCGGAAGCCGTCCTCCTCGCGCAGCACCACCCGGTCGACGGAGTGCCCCGCGTCCCGCAGCGCGGCTTCCGGTTCGGTGAACTGCGGGTGGACCACCACGGGCTGACGGACCTTCAGCCCGCGCGCGAGCAGCACGAAGGCCTCGGCGGCGCCCGCGGTCAGCAGCACCCGCTCCACCGGCAGCCCGTGCCGAGCCGCCACCGCGGCCCGCGCGTCCCGCCCGTCCGGATAGGCGGCGAGTCCGCCCAGCGAGGCGGCGATCCGCTCCCGCAGCCACTCCGGAGGCGTGTCCGCGCGGACGTTCACCGCGAGGTCGGTGAGCACCGCCCCGCCGTCCCGCACCTCGGCGTCGCCGTGGTGGCGCAGGTCGTGCCCGTCCGCCCCGGCGCGCCCGGGGTCCCCGGCGTCGTCAGTGCGCATGGGAGGGGGAGTGGGCGGGACCGTCGTGGTGGTGCCCGTGATGCCCGTCGTGGTGGTGGCCGTCGTCGTCCGGATGGAAGTGCGGCTGCTGGGGGAGTCCCACCTTGTCCTCGAAGCCGGGCAGCGCGATGCGGTAGACGCAGGAGTCGCAGTTCATCCGCAGATCCCCCCGCACGGCCTCCCGGTACCGCTCCATGACCAGGTCGAGCAGCTCCGGTTCGGGACCGATGACGTCGGCCGAACGCACCTCGACGTCGGGGTGCGCTGCGGCCCAGCCCTCGGTCTGCTGCCGCACCCGGTCCGGCAGGACGCCCGTGAACAGGAAGTAGGGCAGGACGACGATCCGGCGGGCGCCGAGCCGCACACAGCGGTCCAGGCCCGACGGCACGTCCGGCGCGGCCAGCGACACGAACGCCGTCTCCACCCCCGCGTACCCGCGTCCCTCCCACAGCAGCCGCGCCGCCTTGTGCACCTCGGCGTTGGCGTCCGGGTCGGTGGACCCCCGCCCGACGAGCAGCACCGTGACATCGGCCCGGTCCGCGGGGGTACGGGCCGTGCCGCCGAGGACCTCGTCGAGCCGCCGCTCCAGGACCGCGAGCAGCGACGGGTGCGGGCCCAGCGGACGCCCGTACGTGTAGGAGATGCCGGGGTGCCGTTCCTTCTCACGGGCCAGGGCGGCCGGGATGTCGCCCTTGGCGTGCCCGGCGGACACCAGCATCAGCGGGACGGCGGCGAACCGGCGTACGCCCCGGTCGACCAACTCGCCCACCGCTTCGGCGAGCGGGGGCGGCGACAGCTCGATGAAGCCGCCCGCCACGGGCAGTTCGGGGTGGCGGTGTGCCAACTCCCGCACGAAGGCGCGGAAGGCCTCGGCTCCGGCCGCGTCCCGGGTGCCGTGTCCGGCGATGAGCAGGGCGGGGGGCGGGGTGGTCACGATGTCTCCTTCGGTACGGGGTGGTACAGCAGGGCGTTGAGCGCGGCGGCGGCGACCGCCGAACCGCCCTTCTCGGACACGTTGCTGACAGCGGGCAGTCCGCTCTCGCGCAGCGCGGCCTTGGACTCGGCCGCCCCGACGAAGCCGACGGGCAGACCGATGACGAGCGCCGGGTCGGCGTGCAGGGTGAGGAGTTCCTCCAGGGCGGTCGGCGCGCAGCCGATCACCCAGAGCGCGCCGGGGCCGACGTCCTCGTACGCGAGCCGGACCGCGTGTGCGGACCGGGTGAGCCCGGGGCCGGACCTGGCGTCCCTCAGACGGCAGACGGTGTCCCGGCGGGTGATGCCCGCCGCGACCATCTCGACGTCCACCACGACCGGCGCGCCGGCGTGCAGCGCGGTGTGCGCCCTGACCAGGGTGTTCTCGTCGGTGACGAGGTCGTTCGCGTAGTCGAGGTCCGCCGCGGAGTGGACGACCCGCTCCACGACGGCACGTGTCAGCGGCGGGAAGTGCGAGGTGTCCAGGCGCGCGCGCAGCCGCCGGAAGGACTCCTGCTCGATGGGGTGGACGACCCGGGGCTCCGGGAAGACCTGGCTCACTCGGCTCACTTGGGCTCCTCCTGCCAGCGGTAGCCGCGGGGCGTCACCATGCGCCCGGCGATCTCGCGGGTCGCCGTGTTGCCCACGGTCACCACGGTCATCATGTCCACCGTCGCGGGATCGAGTCCCCCGAGAGTGGTGAGGCGGCTGCTCTCGTCGGGGCGGGAGGCGTTGCGGACGACACCCACCGGCGTCGTCGGCTCCCGGTGGGCGGAGAGGATCGCGAGGGCCTTCGGGAGCTGCCAGTCGCGGCCCCGGCTGCGGGGGTTGTAGAACGTCACGACGATGTCGGCCTCGGCCGCCGCCCGCACCCGTCGCTCGATGACGTCCCAGGGGGTGTGGAGGTCGGAGAGGCTGACCGAGACGTGGTCGTGGCCGAGGGGTGCGCCGAGGATCGCCGCCGCCGCGAGCGCGGCGGTCACCCCGGGCACCCCGACCACGTCGATGTCGTCGGAGGCCTCGGCCAGCGCGGGGGAGGCCATGGCGTACACGCCCGCGTCGCCGCTGCCGATCAGGGCGACGGCCTGTCCGCGCCGGGCCTCGGCCACCGCCGTGCGGGCCCGCTCCTCCTCGGCGCCGAGCCCCGACTCCAGGACGCGGGTGCCGGGCCGCAGCAGATCGCGGATCTGGTCGACGTACTGGTCGAGCCCGACGAGCACCGAGGCGCGGCGCAGCTCCTCCCTGGCCCGCGGGGTCAGCAGGTCACGGGCGCCGGGGCCGAGCCCGACCACCGCCAGCCGGCCGCGCGCCGGGCGGCGTACGACCGCGACCGTGGCCATCGCGGGCCGGCCGTCGGCCCGCACGGACTTCCGCTTGGGGACGAGGAGTTCACCACCGCGTACCAGGGCGGCGGCCTCCGCCACGGACGGGGTGCCCACGGCGGCGAGCGGCGCCCCGGAGGGGTTCGGCACGTCCACCGCGGTCAACTCGGCGGCCGGGTGGGTGACCAGGGGCACCCCGAGCCGCGCCGCGGCCCCGACGATGCCGGGCTCCTCCGACTTGGCGTCGACGGTGGCGAGTTCGGCGACGGACCGGGCGGACAGCCCGGCGTCGCGCAGGGCGTCCTCGACGAGCCCGGCCACCTCGTCCACCGTGGCGCCCTTCGAGGCCCCCACGCCGACGACGAGGGAGGGCGGGCGGAGGAGCACCAGGCCTTCGGCGGGCGGCACGAGCCGGTCGGTGACCCGGACCGTGCGGGAGCCCTCCGCGCTCAGCGGCAGCGCGGGCAGCGGCCAGGCCGACTCGGCGTCCAGGCCCACCGGTTCACCGTCCAGCAGGGCCCGGGTCACCCCGGCGACGTCCCCTTCCACGGGCAGGCCCAGGGTGTCCAGGCCGGGTATCCCCACGGCGTCCGTCGCCGTCGTCACCACGGGCTCGGCGTCGAGCAACCCGCCGACCTCGCGCGCCAGTTCGTTCGCCCCGCCGCCGTGCCCCCCGACCAGGGAGACGGCGAACCGGCCCGCCTCGTCGACACACACGACCCCGGGGTCGGCCGTCTTGTCGCCCAGCAGCGGGGCGATCAGCCGCACCACCGCGCCCGTGGCGAGGAAGCAGACCAGTTGGTCGCACTCCAGGAAGGCGCGCCGCACGGCGTCCCCGACGGACCCGGCGGAGGCGCCGTCCGCCGCGGGCCCGCCCCCGCCGGACCCGTCGTACACCCGGGTACGGTCGGGCCAGGCCGCGACCAGCCGGTCACGGGCCGCCGCGCCCGCCGCCGTGGCGGAAATCAGGCCGATCACTGGGGAACTCCTTCGGTACGGGCCGGAGGCCGGACGCCCCACAGCAGGAAGACGGGATTGGTGGCCGCGAGCCGGGTGACGTTCCCCGGCAGCGGCGCAAGCCGAGAGGACTGCAGGAGCACCCCGTCGCAGGCGAACCCGGCGGCGTCGAGCGCCTCCCGGGCGGCCGGTACCCGGTCCAGGGCGGCCATCGCCACGACGACGGCCCGCCGGGCGCGCCGCGCGCAGGCCGTCACGATGGCGGGCAGCTCGCGCCCTCCGCCGCCGATGAAGACGGCGTCGGGATCGTCCAGACCGGCCAGCGCGGCGGGCGCCGCCCCCTGCACCACCCGCACCTCGACGCCGTGCGCAGCGGCGTTGGCCCGGATCCGGTCGCAGCCGTCCCGGGTCTTCTCGACCGCGGTGACGGCGGCACCGAACCGCGCGCACTCGACGGCGACGGACCCGGAGCCCGCCCCGACGTCCCAGACCAGGTCGCCGAGGCGGGGCCCGATCCGGGCCAGCGCGAGGGCCCGTACCTCGAACTTGCTGATCATGGAGTCGCGGTGGGTGAACTCGCTCTCGTCCAGGGCCCACCGGTCGGGCCCGGCGGCCGGTCCGGCGACCGTCCGCGCGGGAGCGAGGACACGCGACGCGTCCAGGCACAGGACGACGCTGACCGCCGTGCCCCAGTCGCGGGCCGCGGCCTCGGCGGGCGTCACCCGCTCCACCCGTTCGTGCGCGGGGTCGCCGAGGGCGCTCGCCACGACGAGGACGCGTGCGCCGGTGCCGTGGGCGAGGGCGGCGCCGAGTTCGGCCGGACCGGAGCCGGGACCGGTCAGCACCGCCACCTTCGGGCGGGTCCGGCAGACGTGGACGGCCGTGCGCAGGTCGCGGCCGTGGGCGCTCACCACCACGGCGTCGTCCCACGGCAGTCCGAGCCGCGCGAAGGCGGTCGCGACCGACGAGACACCGGGCCGGACGTCCAGCCGCTCCGGCCCGAACCGCTCCGCCAGCGCCCGGACGATGCCGAAGAACCCGGGGTCGCCGGAGGCCAGCACCACGACCCGGCCGTCGCGCCCCCCGTCCGTGCCGGAGGCGCCGTCCGCACCCGCCACGCCTCCCGTGACCCCGGCGCCCTCCGCGGGGTCCCTCCGCCCGGTCCTCGCCAGGTACCGCTCGACGGTGTCGAGGGCGGGGGCGAGGGGGCCGAGCACGACCTGTCCGGTGTCAGCGGGCAGCCGTGCGGCCGCCAGATGGCGCCGGGCACCCACGACCAGCCCGGCCCGCGCCACGGCGTCCTCGGCGTCCGGAGGCAGCGGCGCCCCCGTCCCCGTACCGACGACGGTGATCACGACGTACTGTCGCGCCGCGCCGCACGCAGCTCGGCGCGGGCCCGCGGGTCGGCCCGGCGGAAGCCGTGGAAGTGGCCCGGGTGGTAGAGGTGCGAGCGGGTGCCGCTGGCGTCGAGCGCCGGACCGACCAGGAACAGCGTGTGCTTCCAGAGCTTGTGCTCCTTGACCGTCTCCTCCAGCGTCCCGATCGTGCACCGGACGACCAGCTCCTCCGGCCAGGTCGCCTGGTACGCGACCACGACCGGCGTCGAGGTCGGATAGCCGCCCTCCAGCAGCTCCCGGACGAGCTGGCCGCTGCGGGCCGCCGACAGGAACAGCGCCATCGTCGTCCCGTGCCGGGCGAACTCGCGCACCTCCTCACCGGGCGGCATCGGCGTCTTGCCGCCGCCGAGCCGGGTGAGGATCACGGACTGCGCGACCTCGGGGATCGTCAGCTCGCGGCGGGCCAGCGCGGCCACCGCGGAGAAGGAGGACACACCGGGCACGATCTCGGTCTCGACGTCCAGGTCCGCGCACCGGTCGAGCTGCTCCTGCGTGCCGCCCCACAGGGAAGGGTCACCGGAGTGGATCCGGGCCACCTTCAGGCCCTCGCGGGCGGCGCGCTCGTACACGGCCACGACGTCCTCCAGGGACATCGTCGCCGAGTCCAGGATCTCCGCGCCCTTGCGCGCGTGTTCGAGAACCTCGGCCTGCACCAGGCTGGCCGCCCAGATCACGACGTCGGCCTCGGCGATCGCGCGCGCGGCGCGGAACGTCAGCAGGTCGGCGGCGCCGGGCCCGGCCCCGACGAAGGTCACCTTGCCGGTGGGGGCATCGGCCATGGGAATCGGTCCTCTCCTACGAAAAATCGGGTGCTGCGACAGGATTTCGGCGGCCTGATCGGTGGCCGCCCGGCCGTTGGACATGCGGGACCGGGGCCCGATCGGATAGCAAGGGCGTATGGCGGTCCTCGTCGCGCTCGGCGCGTTCCTGATGACGCTGGCCGGCGGATGGACGGCACAGCGGGTGACCGACCGCCGTCATCTGGTGCTCGGCCTGGCCGGCGGCCTGATGCTGGGGGTGGTCGGCCTGGACCTCCTGCCGGAGGCGCTGCGCACCGCGGGCCAGGAGGTCTTCGGCGTACCGGCCGCCCTGCTGCTGTTCGTCGCGGGGTTCCTCCTCGCCCATCTGGTCGAACGGCTGCTGGCCGCCCGGCAGGCCGCGCACGGCGGTGAGGAGTGCGCCGGCCGGGCGCCGGAGGTGGGTCTGACGGCGGCCGCCGCGATGGTCGGCCACAGCGCCATGGACGGCGTCGCGATCGGCGCCGCCTTCCAGGTGGGCGGCGGCATGGGGCTGGCGGTCGCGCTCGCGGTGGTCGCCCACGACTTCGCGGACGGCTTCAACACCTACACGATCACCAGCCTGTACGGGAACGCGCGCCGCAAGGCGGTCACCATGCTGGTCGCCGACGCGGCGGCCCCGGTCGTCGGCGCCGCGTCCACGCTCTTCGTCACCATCCCGGTGGACCTGCTCGGCGGCTATCTCGGCCTCTTCGGCGGCGTGCTCCTGTACCTCGCCGCCGCCGAGATCCTGCCCGAGGCGCACCACGAGCACCCGGCCCGCTCGACCCTGCTGTTCACGGTCGGCGGCGCGGCCTTCATCTGGCTGGTGGTGGGACTCGCCGGAACGGGATGACCGCTCGCGGTTCACAGCTTCCCGCCGCGTCCGCCGTCCCGCCGGGCGGGCGCGATGAGCGTGGAGAGGTACGGCAGCGGCCCGCCGTCCAGATCGGCGGCCGGGCGGATGGACTCGTCCTCAAGACCGAGCGCCGACCCCCACACCGCGTCGTCGATCCGGCCGGTCTCCCGCAGCGCCCGGGCGACCTCGTGCGCCTGCCGGCCGAACTTGTACGCGACGACCGTGCCGGGCCCGGCGAGGGCGTCCTTGAGCACGGCCGCCCCGGCCGTCACCGGCACCAGGGTGAGCGGCTCGGTCCCCTCGGTCAGCACGGCACCCGAGCGGGCGGCGAGGTCCTGCATCGCGGTGATGCCGGGCACGGTCTCGATCCCCGTCCCCGGCACCAGCGCGCCGATGGTGTGCGCCAGATAGGTGAAGGTCGAGTACACGTTCGGGTCGCCGATGGTCGCGAAGGCGACGGACCGGTGCCGCTCCAGCAGCTCCGCGACCCGCGCGCCCGCGGCGTCCCAGGCGGCTTCACGGCGGGCGCGGTCGGTCCGCTCGTTGAGCGCGAACACGATCCGCAGGACCTTCTCCGCGGGTACGTAGTGCAGCACGGTCGCCTCGGCGCGGCCGCGTTCCCCGGTGTCCATGACGGGCACCACGACCACGTCGGCGGCCCGCAGCGCGTTGACGCCCTTGACGGTCACCAGCTCCGGGTCCCCGGGGCCGACACCGACCCCGATCAGCTTGCTGCTCATGACGTCAGGCACCTCTCCACGAACCGACGGGCGACACCGGGGGCGGACGCCCAGTGCGTGTGCAGATAACTCGCGTGCACGCCGTGCCGCACGAAACCCTCGACGCGCGGTCGCGGGGCGCGCACCCCCCAGGCGGGAGATTCCCCGGCGCCGGGCTCCACGACCGTCCGGTGGAACTCGTGCCCGCGCATCCGGGTCCCGGCCACGGCGAGCACACTGTCCGACACGGCCACCGCGTCCCGGTAGCCCAGGGTGAGCCGTTCGTCCATCCGGGCGGTGGCGTCGAGCACCCCGCACATCGGCCGGCCGTCGAGCTCGCGCGAGAGGTACAGCAGCCCGGCGCACTCGGCGGCGACCGGTGCCCCGGCGACCGCGGCCTCGGCCACCGCCTTGCGCAGCGGCTCGTTGGCGGACAGCTCCGGCGCGTACATTTCCGGGAAGCCGCCGCCGATGACCAACCCGTCCGTCCCGTCCGGCAGTTGCTCGTCCCGCAGCGGGTCGAAGACGACGATCTCGGCCCCGGCGGCGGTGAGCAGCTCGGCGTGCTCGGCGTACGAGAAGGTGAAGGCGGCCCCTCCCGCGACGGCGATCCGCGGCGACCGGAGCCGCCCGTTCCCGGGGTTCCCGGCACCCACGGACGCCCGGTCCCCCGGACCGTCCTCGGCACGGGGCGAGGAGGGCGCGGAGGCGACGGCCCCGGCCGGGTCCCAGGCCGCGCCGGACAGCTCGCCCGCGCCGCGCGCCAACGCGGACAGCGCGTCCAGATCACATCCGCGCCGCACCTGCGCGGCCATCGCCCGCACGGCGTCCACGGCGTCCGCGCGCCGCTCGGCGACGGGCACCAGTCCCAGGTGCCGGGACGGCGTGTCCACCTGCGGGGCCCGCCGCAGGGCGCCGAGGACGGGTACCCCGGACGCGTCGAGCGCCTCCCGCAGCATCTCCTCGTGCCGGTCGGACCCCACCTTGTTGAGGATGACGCCGCCGACCCGCACCTCCGGGTCCCAGGAGGCGAACCCGTGCACCAGCGCGGCCACGGACCGCGACTGCGAGGAGGCGTCGACCACCAGCACCACCGGCGCCCGCAACACCTTCGCCACCTGCGCCGTGGAGGCCAGCTCCCCCTGCCCGGCCGCGCCGTCGTACAGCCCCATCACGCCCTCGACGACGGCGAGATCGCACCCCCGCGCCCCGTGCGCGAACAGCGGCGCGATCAACTCCGGGCCGCACAGGTACGCGTCGAGGTTCCGGCCCGCGCGCCCGGTCGCGAGCGCGTGGTAGCCCGGGTCGATGTAGTCGGGCCCCACCTTGTGCGGGGACACGGACAGACCCCGTTCGGCGAAGGCCGCCATCAGCCCCGTGGCGACGGTGGTCTTGCCGCTGCCGGACGAGGGCGCGGCGATGACCAGCCGGGGGACGGAGGTCACCACTCGATGCCCCTCTGGCCCTTCTGGCCGGCGTCCATCGGGTGCTTGACCTTCGACATGTCGGTGACGAGATCGGCGGCCCCGACCAGCTTCTCGGGGGCGTTGCGGCCGGTGATCACGACGTGCTGGGTACCGGGCCGGTCCCGCAGCACCGCGACGACCTCGTCGGTGTCGATCCATCCCCAGTGCATCGGATACGCGAACTCGTCGAGCACGTACAGCTTGTACGTCTCGGCGGCCAGGTCGCGCTTGACCTGCTCCCAGCCCTCGCGGGCCTTCTCCTCGTTGTCCATCTGCGCGTCGCGCTGCACCCAGGACCAGCCCTCGCCCATCTTGTGCCAGTCGACGGAACCGCCCTCACCGCTGGCTCCCAGCACCCGCAGCGCGTTCTCCTCGCCGACCTTCCACTTCGCCGACTTGACGAACTGGAACACCCCGATGGGCCACCCCTGGTTCCAGGCGCGCAGCGCGAGCCCGAAGGCCGCGGTGGACTTCCCCTTGCCGACGCCCGTGTGCACCACGAGCAGCGGCCGGTTGCGCCGCTGACGCGTCGTCAGGCCGTCGTCCGGTACGACACTCGGCTGTCCCTGCGGCATTACGCGGCCCTCCTCGACGTGCCCTGCACCTCACGCACCAGCCCGGCGATGGAATCGGCGCGCAGCTCCTCCAACGTCACCGCCGTCCCGCCCAGTTCGCCGGCGAGCCGCCCCGCGAGCCCGAGCCGTACCGGCCCCGCCTCGCAGTCGACGACCACGCAGGCGAGCCCCTCCGCCGCGAACAGCCGTGCCGCGCGCCCCGCGAGCGCGACCGGCTCGGGACCGCCCGTGGCCCGCCCGTCCGTCACGACGACCACCAGGGGCCGGCGCGCCGCGTCCCGCAGCCGCTCGACCCGCAGCACCTCGTGCGCGCGCAGCAGCCCGGCCGCGAGCGGCGTCCGGCCGCCCGTGGGCAGCGACTCCAGCCGCGCGGCCGCCGCGTCCACCGAGGAGGTGGGCGGCAGCGCGACCTCGGCGGCCGAGCCGCGGAAGGTCACCAGACCGACCTTGTCCCGCCGCTGGTAGGCGTCGAGCAGCAGGGAGAGCACGGCGCCCTTCACGGCGCCCATCCGCTGACGCGCCGCCATCGACCCGGAGGCGTCCACCACGAACAGCACGAGGTTGCCCTCCCGCCCCTCGCGGGTGGCCTGGCGCAGATCGTCCCGTCGTACGACCAGACCGGGACCCGAGCGGCCGCGCGCCCGCTGGTGCGGTGCCGCCGCCCGCACGGTCGCCGCCAGATGCAGTTTGGTGAGGGTGCCCCGGGGCCGCCGCGAACCGGTCGTCCGGCCGTGCTCGGTCCGTGCCCGGGAACGCCGGCCCGCGGCGCCCTCCCCGAGACCGGGCACGCTCAGCACCTTCGTCCGGAAGGGTTCGGCGGCCCGCACCGGGGACTGCTCACCGGCGCCCTGCCCGGCCGGCGCCCGCCCGTCCCGCGAGGGCTCCCCCTGCGCCGGGACGTCACCGGAGGGCGCGTCGCCCTCCGGCCCGTCCTGCGGTGGCTGACCGCCCCCGCCGGGACCGTCCGGGTCCGGGTCGGGGTCATGGCCGGGGTCGGGTTCCGGATCGTCGTCCGGACCGCCGAACTCCTCCAGAGTCTCGTCGAGTTTGTCCTCGTCGAGGCCGGGGGCGTCGAAGGGGTTGCGGCGTCGCCGGTGCGGCAGCGCGAGCAGCGCCGCCTGCCGCACGTCCTCGGGCAGCACCTCGGTGCGCCCCGCCCAGGCGGCCAGCGCGGTCGCGGTCCGGGCCATCACGATGTCGGCCCGCATGCCGTCCACCTCGAACGCGGCACAGGTCGCCGCGATCTGCCGCAGCGCCGGGTCCCCGAGCCGCACCGACGGCAACAGCGCGCGCGCCGCCGCGATCCGGGCCCGCACCGCGGACTCCTCGTCGGCCCAGCGCGCCGCGAAGCCGTCCGGGTCGTCGTCGTAGGCGAGGCGCCGCCGGACCACCTCGACCCGCTGGTCGGGCTCCCGGGAGGCCGCGACCTCGACGGTCAGCCCGAACCGGTCCAGCAACTGCGGCCGCAGCTCGCCCTCTTCGGGGTTCATGGTCCCGACCAGCAGGAAGCGGGCCGCGTGCCGTACGGAGACGCCCTCCCGCTCGACGTACGAGGCACCCATCGCCGCCGCGTCCAGCAGCAGGTCGACCAGATGGTCGTGGAGGAGGTTGACCTCGTCGACGTACAGGATCCCGCGGTGCGCGTCGGCCAGCAGGCCGGGTTCGAAGGCCTTCACACCCTCCGCGAGGGCGCGCTCGATGTCGAGCGCGCCGACCAGCCGGTCCTCGGAGGCACCGACGGGCAGCTCGACCGTACGGGCCGGACGCGACAGGTACGGGCCGCCGTCGTGCGGCCCGTCCGGGCACGCGGGGTCCGGGGCGTCCGGGTCGCACGAGAAGCGGCACCCGGCGACGACGTCCACCTCCGGCATGAGCACGGACAGCGCCCGCACGGCCGTGGACTTGGCGGTGCCCTTCTCGCCGCGGACCAGCACACCGCCCACCGCCGGTGACACGGCGTTCAGCAGCAGCGCGAGCCGCAGGTCGTCCTGGCCGACCACGGCCGTGAACGGGAACGGGGTACTCACTGGTCGTCGCCCTCCAAGTCGCCTTCGAGCTCCAGATAGGTGGCGCGCAGCCGCTCCAGCGTCTCCGCGTCCGGCTCGGCCCACAGCCCCCGGTCGGCGGCCTCCAGGAGCCGTTCGGTGATCCCGCGCAGCGCCCACGGGTTGGACTTCCTCATGAAGTCCTGGTTCTCCGCGTCGAAGACGTACTCCGCGCTGAGCTTCTCGTACATCCAGTCGTCCACGACCCCGGCCGTGGCGTCGTAGCCGAAGAGGTAGTCGACGGTCGCCGCCATCTCGAAGGCGCCCTTGTAGCCGTGCCGCCGCATCGCCGCCATCCAGCGCGGGTTGACCACCCGGGCGCGGAAGACCCGGTGCGTCTCCTCGCCGAGCGTGCGGGTCCGCACCTGGTCCGGCACGGCCGAGTCGCCGACGTACGCCTCCGGGCTCGCGCCCGTCAGATGGCGCACCATGGCCACCATGCCGCCGTGGTACTGGAAGTAGTCGTCGGCGTCGACGAGGTCGTGCTCGCGGGTGTCGACGTTCTTCGCCGCCACCGCGATGCGCCGGAACGCGGTCTCCATGTCACCGCGCGCCGCCCGGCCGTCCAGGCCGCGCCCGTAGGCGTATCCGCCCCACACCGCGTACACCTCGGCGAGGTCCGCGTCGGAGCGCCAGTTGCGGGCGTCGATCAGCGGCAGCAGACCGGCTCCGTAGGCTCCCGGCTTGGAGCCGAAGATGCGCGAGGTGGCGCGCCGCCGGTCGCCGTGCTCGGCGGTGTCCTCGTCGGCGTGCGCGCGGACGTGGTTGCGGTCCGCGGGCTCGTCCAGCTCGGCCACCGCGCGCACCGCGTCGTCGATGAGGCCGACCACGTGCGGGAACGCGTCCCGGAAGAAGCCGGAGATGCGCACCGTGACGTCGATGCGCGGCCGGCCCAGCTCGTCCAGGGGGACGACCTCGAAGCCGGTCACCCGGCGGGAGGCGTCGTCCCAGACCGGCCGGCAGCCCAGCAGCGCCAGGATCTCCGCGATGTCGTCGCCCTGGGTGCGCATCGCGGAGGTCCCCCAGACCGTCAGGCCCACGGACTGCGGGTACGCGCCGGTGTCCTGCAGGTACCGCTGCACCAGCGAGTCGGCGAGCGACTGGCCGACCTCCCAACTCAGCCTGGAGGGAATCGCCTTGGGATCGACCGAGTAGAAGTTCCGGCCGGTCGGCAGGACGTTCACCAGTCCGCGGGTCGGGGATCCCGACGGACCGGCGGGGACGTAACCGCCGTCCAGGGCCCGCAGGATGTGGGTGATCTCGTCCGTCGTCCGGGCCAGCCGGGGCACGACCTCCCGGCAGGCGAACTCCAGCACCGCGACGGCGTCCGGGAGTTCGGTGCCCAGCACCTCACGCACCAGGGCGGGCACGGCCGCGCCGTCCCAGCCGCGTTCCTCCATGCCCTCGGCCGCGCGGCGGCACAACTGCTCCAGCAGGTCGATCGCGTCGGCACCCGTCCGCGCCGGGCCCCCGACCAGGTCCGTCAGTTCCACCGGCACCTTGACCGCCGCGCCGGGCTCGCTCAGCAGCTCCTTCTCGGACAGCCCGAAGTGCCCGGCGAGGGCGGCCCGCAGACCCGGCAGCGCGTTCGCGGCACCACCCCACACCTGGGAGGCGCGCAGCACGGCCAGGACCAGGTTGACGCGCGGCTCGGCCTCCGGACCGCCGCCCAGGACGTGCAGGCCGTCCCTGATCTGCACGTCCTTGATCTCGCAGAGATAGCCGTCGATGTGCATCACGAACGAGTCGAAGTCGCCGTCGTCCGGCTGCTCGGCGACGTGCAGGTCGTGATGGAGCTCGGCCGCCTTGACGAGGGTCCAGATCTGTGCGCGGACCGCCGGGGCCTTCGTCGGGTCCAGATCGCTGACGAGGGCGTACTCGTCGAGGAGCTGCTCCAGCTTGGCGAGGTCCCCGTAGGTGTCGGCGCGTGCCATCGGCGGCACCAGGTGGTCGACGACCGTGGCGTGCCCCCGCCGCTTGGCCTGGGTGCCCTCGCCCGGGTCGTTGACGATGAAGGGGTAGACGAGCGGGAGTTCACCGAGGACGGCGTCGGGCGCGCAGCCGCGGCTGAGCCCGAGTCCCTTGCCGGGCAGCCACTCCATCGTGCCGTGCTTGCCCATGTGCACGACGGCGTCGGCGCCGAAGCTGTTCTCCAGCCAGCGGTAGGCCGCCAGGTAGTGGTGCGACGGCGGCATGTCCGGGTCGTGGTAGATCGCGATCGGGTTCTCGCCGAATCCCCGCGGCGGCTGGATCATCACGACGACGTTCCCGAACCGCAGGGACGCGAGGACGATGTCGTCGCCGTCCACGTACAGGTTGCCCGGCGGTTCGCCCCACGCCTCCAGCATGCCGTCCCGCAGCCCCGGGTCGAGCCGGTCGAACCAGGCCCGGTAGTCGGCCAGCGGCACCCGGGCGGGCGCGGACGCCAGCTGTTCCTCGGTGAGCCACTCGACGTCATGACCCCCGGCGGCGATGAGGCGGTGGATCAACTCGTCGCCGTTGTCGGGGTATTCGGTGAGGGAGTAGCCGGCGTCCCGCAGCGCGTCCAGGACCCGTACGGCGGAGGCGGGTGTGTCGAGGCCCACCGCGTTGCCGACCCGCGAGTGCTTGGTCGGGTAGGCGGTGAAGACCAGCGCCAGCTTCTTCTCCGCGTTCGGCTTGTGTCCCAGCCGGGCGTGCCGCACGGCGATCCCGGCGACCCGCGCGGCCCGTTCGGGATCGGCCATGTACACGGGGACCTCGTCGGGACCCTGCTCCTTGAAGGAGAACGGCACCGTGACGAGCCGTCCGTCGAACTCCGGGATGGCGACCTGCATCGCCGCGTCCATGGGGGACAGGGCGGCGTCCGACTCCTCCCAGGCCCGCTGCGACGAGGTCAGGCAGAGCCCCTGCAGCACCGGGACGTCGAGATCGGCGAGGGCGCCGATGTCCCAGGCCTCGTCGTCGCCGCCCGCGGACGCTTCCGAGGCGTGCGTGCCGCCGGCCGCGAGCACGGTGGCCACCAGCGCGTCGGTCCGGCCGAGGAGCTCGTACAGACCGCTGTCGGCGCCGCGCAGTGAACCGCAGTACACGGCGAGGGCATTGGCGCCGCGCGCTTCGATCGCGTCGCACAGCGTGTCCACGAAGGCGGTGTTCCCGGCCAGTTGGTGGGCCCGGTAGAAGAGCACCCCGACGGTCGGGCGGCCCTCGACGAACTCGCGCTCGCCGTGGACGCCGTACTCGGGCATCGCGCGCGGCTCCTCGAAACCCTCACCGGTGAGCAGCACGGTGTCGGAGAGGAACCGGGCCAGTTCGGTGAGGTTCTCCGGCCCGCCCTCGACCAGATAGCGCAGCGCCTCGGCGACCACACCGGCCGGCACCGAGGACTCGGCCATCAGCTCGGCGTCCGGGACGGACTCGCCGCCGAGGAGCACGGTCGGGACGCCGGACGCCCGGAGGAACGCGAGACCCTCCTCCCAGGCCCGCTTCCCGCCCAGCAGCCGCACGACGGCGACGTCCGCGCCCTCGACGAGCCGGGGGAGTTCCTCGCCCACCTCCACCCGGGTCGGGTTCCCGATCCGGTACGGGGCGCCGGAGGCACGCGCCGCCAGCAGATCGGTGTCGGCGGTCGACAACAACAACACTGTGCTCATGCGGGCGCTCCCGGTGGAATGAAGGGCAGTCCTTGCGGCGCGCCCGACTCGATGAGCCGCCACAGCGCGTCCGTGTCCGCGTGTTCCTCGATCAGATCGCCGAGCCGGTCGAGCTGCTCCTCGCGCAGCGCCCCGAACGACGTGTCGGCGGCCGGTACGAAGCGGCGGCCCGCGGCGGCCGCCACCTCGCGCAGAAAGGCCCGCCGGAAGCCGTCCGACTCCAGCGAACCGTGCCAGTGGGTGCCCAGGACGGCACCCACGCGGCAGCCGTCCAGGAAGGGTTCGCCACCGGTCACCTCGGCGACGCCGTGATGGATCTCGTACCCCTCGACGGGTTCGCCGAGCGCCTCGCCGGACGGGCGGGCGAGGGTCTTCTCGCGTGCGAAACGCACCCGCACCGGGAGCAGTCCGAGACCCTCGACGGCGCCTTCCCGGGACTCCACCTCGTCCTCGATGAGTTCGCCGAGGATCTGGAAGCCGCCGCAGATCCCGAGCACGGGACGGCCGTCCCGCGCCCGGCGCCGGACGGCCTCCGCGAGCCCGCGTTCCCGCAGCCAGCGCAGCGCCGCCACCGTGCCCCGGGTGCCGGGAAGGACGACGAGGTCGGCGTCGGCCAGTTCCGCGGGCCGGTCCACGAACCGTACGACCACGCCGGGTTCGGCGGCCAGGGCGTCCAGGTCCGTGAAGTTGGACATGAGGGGGACCGCGCAGACCGCGACGCGCAGGACGTCCTCGCCGACCGGTCCGGCGACCGCCGACTCCCGTACGGCACCCCGCAGGGAGACCGCCATCCCGTCCTCCTCGTCGATCCCCAGACCGTGCCGGAAGGGCAGGACCCCGTACGTACGGCGTCCGGTGAGGTCCTCGAGCATGTCGAGCCCGGGTTCCAGCAGGGACACGTCGCCGCGGAACTTGTTGACCAGGAACCCGGCGACGAGCCGCTGGTCCTCGGGGGACAACAGCGCGACTGTCCCGAAGAACGAGGCGAACACACCGCCGCGGTCGATGTCACCGACGACGAGCACCGGCAGCCCCGCGTTGCGGGCGATCCCCATGTTCACGATGTCGGTCCGCCGCAGATTGATCTCGGCAGGACTGCCGGCCCCCTCACAGATCACCGCGTCATACGTGCCCCGCAACTCGGCGAGGCAGTCCAGCACGGTGCCCAGGAGCTGTTGTTGGCGGCCGCCGTGGTAGCCGCGGGCGGTCATCTCGCCCACCGGTCTGCCCATCAGCACGACCTGACTGCTGCGGTCGCTGCCCGGCTTGAGCAGCACGGGATTCATGAGCGCGGTCGGTTCCACCCGGGCGGCCTGCGCCTGCATGGCCTGCGCGCGCCCGATCTCCGCACCCCCGCGGGTCACGAAGGAGTTCAGGGACATGTTCTGCGCCTTGAAGGGCGCGACCTTGACGCCCTGCCGCACCAGCCACCGGCAGATCCCCGCCGTCACGACGCTCTTGCCGGCGTCCGAGGTGGTGCCGGCGACGAGAAGACCGCCGCTCATGTCGTACGCCCCTTCGGGAGAGGTCCGCCGGCGCGCACGCGCCCGGCCAGCAGTCGCCCCGCGGCACTCACGCCGAGGGCGAGCCAGCCGACGCGCCGCGAGAGCCGTACGGCACGTTCGATGTCGGCGACGTGCACGGGACGCCCGCCGCCGTTGAGGACGGGCCGGTGCTCGACCCGGCCCGCGTACGAGAGGGTCCCGCCGAGCCGCACCCCGAGGGAGCCCGCGAACGAGGCTTCCACCGGACCGGCGTTGGGGCTCGGGTGCCGGCGGGCGTCGGCGCGCCAGGCGCGTGCCGCCCCGCGCGGGTCGCCGCCGGCGACCGTGGCGAGCGCCGCGGTCAGCCGCGCGCCCGGCCAGCCGGCGACGTCGTCGAGGCGCGCGGAGGCCCAGCCGTAGCGCAGGTATCTGGCGGATCTGTGCCCCACCATGGCGTCCAGCGTGTTGACGGCACGGAACGCGACCAGTCCGGGCACCCCGCCGACGGCGCCCCACACCAGGGCGCCCACCACGGCGTCGGAGGTGTTCTCGGCGACGGACTCGACGACCGCCCGCGCGATGCCGTCGCGGTCCAGTGCCTGCGGGTCGCGTCCGCACAGGTGCGGCAGCCGGGCGCGGGCGGCCTCGACGTCGCCGGCGCCGAGCGCGGCACCGATCGCCCGTGCCTCGCGCCCGAGGGAGGTGCCCCCGACGACGGCCCAAGTGGCGGCGGCCGTCAGGGCGATGGAAGCGGCGGGGGAACGGCGTACGCCACGGCTCGCGAGCGCGGCGAGGACTCCGGCGCCTCCGGCGCAGACGGTGGTGTGCAGCGCTCCCCACCCGCGGTGGTCGCGCCACAGCAACCGCTCCACGGCTCCCGCGGTCCGTCCGAACACGGCGACCGGATGGCCCCGGCGGGGATCGCCGAGCAGCAGGTCGCCGAGGAGGCCCGCGCCGGCGCCGTACGCGAAGACGCGATCGGCACGCACGGGGTCAGCCGGCCGTGCGGTGGAGCGTGACCCTCGTACTCAGCAATACCGGCAACGGGCAGCCGCGCATGGCGATATGTCCTCACTCAGGGTGTCCACGCCCTGGTTCGACGAGACCGGCGCTGAGAGTTCCTGGCTCCCGGGGAGTTCTCTCCCCGGTCACAGTGGCGGGACCGCGCCGGATTCTCACCGGCTTCCTCTTCTGTCGCCGTACTTGGCCCCGGCAGTCCACCACGGGTCGCGGGACCCGTCAACTTGCCGTTGACCTGCGAGGGGAGAGTGTGCGAAGGCCCACACGGCGCGGGGCGGGGGAGGACGTGCGCACGGGGTGCGGGAGGGCGTACACGTGGGGTGCGGGACGTCGCTCCGTCCCGCACCCCAGGTGAAGTGCCGCCCGTTTCGGGCTGTTTACCGGCGCGCCGTCACCGGCGCCCGGTCACTTGCCGACGATGAGATAGATCCCGTAGGCCACCGCCGCGGCGCACGCGGCGAAGCACACGTACGCGCCGGTGACCGCGAGAGCGGCCGAACCGCCCCGGGCGGGCGCGGACTCACGCTTGGTGAGGCCGACGATGCCGAGGGTGAAGAGGCCGACGAGGGCCACGGTGACCACGAGGCTGACTCCGAAGACGGAGGCGAGGGCTGCCCAGTCGATGTTCATGGGGTTCTGTCCTTACACCGTGGCCGGGCGGGTGGGCTCCGCGTCCGGGGCCGGGATGGTGGTCTTCAGATCACCGGACAGGTCTCCGGTGACGGGGCCCGCGGGCGGCGGGGTGACCGCGGCCATCGCGGTGGTGACGACGCCGGCCGGCTCGGTGGCCTCGTTGACGTTGTCGACGGTGACCGGCTGGCGGCGGGACAGCGTCCAGATGACGCCGGCGCCGGCGACCAGGAGCGCGCCGGTGAGGACGATGCCCCAGGTGCCCTGCTTGGTCAGGAACTCGGCCGCGGCACCGGCCAGTCCGGCGGCCGGCAGGGTCAGGCCCCAGGCGACGAACATCCGGGTCGCGGTCGACCAGCGGACGACCCCGCCCTTGCGGCCGAGACCCGAGCCCATCACGGCACCCGAGCAGACCTGGGTGGTGGAGAGGGAGAAGCCGATGTGGGAGGAGGCCAGGATGGCCGTCGCGGCGCTGGTCTGGGCGGCGAAGCCCTGCTGCGGCGCGAGGTCGGTCAGCCCCTTGCCCATCGTGCGGATGATGCGCCAGCCGCCCAGGTAGGTGCCGAGCGCGATGGCGGTACCGGCCGAGACGATGACCCAGGTGGGAGGGTTCGAGCCGGGGGCGATCACGCCGCCGGTGACCAGGGCGAGGGTGATGATGCCCATCGTCTTCTGCGCGTCGTTCGTGCCGTGCGCCAGCGAGACCAGACCGGCGGAGGCGATCTGGCCGGCGCGGTACCCCTTGGCGGTGGCCCGCTGGTCGGCGCGGCCGCCGATCCGGTAGGTCAGCCGGGTGGCCAGCATCGCGGCGAGTCCGGCCACGACGGGCGCGGCGACCGCGGGGATCAGGACCTTGGTGACGACGGTCGAGCCGTTCACCGACGACCAGCCGGCGGACATGACCGCGGCGCCTATCAGGCCGCCGAACAGGGCGTGGGAGGAGCTGGAGGGCAGACCCAGGAGCCAGGTCAGCAGATTCCAGAGGATGGCGCCGACGAGCGCCGCGAAGATCACTTCGGTGCGGATGCCCTCTTCGTTGATGAGTCCACCGGAGATCGTCTTGGCGACCTCCACGGAGAGGAACGCACCGACGAGGTTCAGCACGGCGGACATGGCCACCGCCGTCTTGGGCTTCAGAGCGCCGGTCGAGATGGTCGTCGCCATCGCGTTGGCAGTGTCGTGGAAACCGTTCGTGAAATCGAACACGAGAGCGGTGACGATCACGATTCCGAGGAGGAGCGTGATGTGTTCCATTTACCCAGGCTTCTGTTTGACGTCAGTGGCACGTGGACCGTAGGCAACCTGAGTGAACGGAAGATGAACTGAGGCGGGCTTAGGGGTGTATCCAACCGCGGATCCGCCCTCCGTTTGCCTCCGGGGGAGGTGAGGGTCGGGACCCTTGGTTCGAACGAAGGCGGAATAGCGGGCTCCGCTAGCCCTTCGCGAGCCTCTTCAGCCGGCTCGTGGACCCGTTGAAGAGATTCTGGTCACCCGGCAGGGCGCCGTGGTTGTCGTACTGCCAGAACGTCCACGCCGACCAGCCGCCCGGCAGCACGCCGATGTCCGACGAGTCGTAGCGGGCCAGCCAGAGCGCGTGGTCCGCGGCGAAGGCGCGGCTGTCCCCGGTGCACGTGGTCCACCAGTGCGCGGTCGTGTAGATCACCGGGCGTCGGCCCGTGTACCGCTCCACCTCGTCGCTGAAGTCCTGGATCCAGCGCACCAGCCGGGTCTTGCCCATGCCGTAACACTTGTGCCTGCTGTACGGGTTGTACTCGATGTCGAGCGCGGGTGGCAGTGTCCGGCCGTCGGGCTGCCAGTCGCCTCCGTTGCGCATGAAGTACGCGGCTTGGGTGGTTCCGGACGATTTGTTCGGAATTGCGAAATGGTAGGCGCCGCGGAGGAGTCCCGCGTCGAGCGCCCCGTTGTACTGCTGGTCGAAGTAGGGGTTGCGATAGGTGTGGGACTCGGTGGCCTTCACGTAGACGAACCGGGCGCCCCTCTCCCTGACGCTCTGCCAGTCGACGTTCTTCTGGTGCGAGGAGACGTCGTGGCCCCTCGGTGCGTCGGCCGCCTCGGCGGGCGCGCCGGTCAGCGCCGGTGCGGTGAAGGCGAGTGTCGTCAGGGCGGAGGCGGCGGCGAGGGCGAGGGTGAGGGTGTGGGCGCGGCGGCGGAGCGGCCCGCGGCCGCGGGCCGGGCGGCCCCCCGGAACGGCGTTCTGCACGGTGGATCCCCCAGGGGTCAGTGGAGGATCATTCAATGCACGCCGGTCGCCGACCCATCACTTTAAAATGCTGATCTGTCCATATATAAACCCTTATGGGCTTACGTCTTTCACTCCTGAAGCGCCCTGGCCCGCCACCCGGTCGGCGTCCGCCCTGACAGGATCGCGGTCATGACGGAGCGACGGCGGGGCGGGCGGGACGCGGAAGTGGGTGCGCACGGCGCGCGGACTCCGGAGGTGGTGGACGCGTGGGACGAACTCGTCGCGACGGCCCGCCGGACGGTCGCCGACGGCCTGGTCGTCGGAACCTCGGGCAACGTCTCGGTGCGGGTCGGCGACACGGTCCTGGTCACGCCGACCGGTGTGCCCTACGGCCGGCTCGCGCCGGGCGACGTCGTCGGGGTGGACCTCGACGGCCGGCAGACCCTCGGTTCCCTCTGTCCGACCAGTGAACTGCCGATGCATCTGGCGGTCTACCGCGCCACCGACGCGCGCGCCGTCGTCCACACCCACGCCGCGCACGCGACGGCGGTGTCGACGCTCGTGACCGAACTCCCGCTGATCCACTACATGGCGGGCGCTCTCGGTGGCCCTGTCCGAGTCGCCCCTTATGCGACCTATGGGACTCCCGAGCTGGCCGAGAACATGCTGCGGGCGCTGGCCGGACGTACGGCCTGTCTCCTCCAGAACCACGGCACCCTCGCCCACGGAGCCTCCCTGGACCAGGCGTACGACCGCACCGCCCAGCTGGAGTGGATGTCCCGCGTCTGGCTCCTGGCCTCGTCCGTACCGGGACTGTCGCCGACGCTTCTGACGCGGGCGCAGCTGGCGCAGGCGGGGGAGCGGCTGCGGGGGTACGGCCAGCCCGGCCCGGACACGGACGGCGTCCGCGCCCCCTGACCCGACCACGGCGCCGCGCCGCGCCGCGACGGCGCACGCCGCCACGGTCCGGTCTCCGCGCGTCCGGTGCCCGCCGGAGGGGGCTTCGGCGGCGGCCCGCCGGCCTGTGCCGCCGCGCCCCGGCGACCGAGCCGTCGGTGCGCGCTCCCACTGGCCGACATCGGGATGCGCCGTGAGACTGGGACCGTGCGTACTGCCAAAGCGACGGCCGCGGCCGTCACCGTAGCCCTGGCCGCGAGCGCGGCCTCCGTGGCGGTGGGACGGTTCGCCAGCGACGCCGCGCTCAAGGCGCCGCCCGGCAGGCCCCTGCCCACCGAGCCCCGGCTCACCGTGCACGCCACGGCCCCGGGCCGCGTCACGCTCACCCGCGCGCTGGCCTCCCGGCGGCCGGGGACGTACGGACTCGCCGGCGACGGCTCCCACGCGGTCGTCGGCCCGGTCCTGGAGGACGCGCCCCACAGCGCCGACACCGTCGTACGCCGCCTCGAACGCGTGACCCACGGCACCCTGCGGCCCGGCGACCGGGTCTGGCTCACCCCGAACCTGTACGTCGGCAACCCGGGCACCGCTCTCGGCCTCGAACACGCCGACGTGGACGTGCCCGGCGAGCTCGGCCCGCTGCCCGCCTGGTTCGTGCCCGGCGTCCGCGACACCTGGGTGATCACCGTGCACGGCCTGGGCGCCACCCGGGAACTGCCGATGAACGTGATGGAGTTCCTGCACCGCAGCCGGCTCCCCGTCCTCGACCTCGCCTACCGGGGAGACGTCGGCGCGCCCCGTCCCCCGGACGGCCTCGGCCACCTCGGCGAGACCGAGTGGCGCGACCTGGACGCCGCGCTGCGCTACGCGGTCCGCTACGGCGCCGCCCAGGTCGTCCTGTACGGCTGGTCCACCGGCGCCACCATGGCCCTGCGGACCGCCGCCCACTCCGCCCTGCGGGACCGGGTCGCCGGGCTGATCCTGGACTCTCCCGTCCTCGACTGGGAGGCCACGCTGCGCGCCCTCGCCGGTGCCCGCCACACCCCGAGGGCCCTGCTGCCGCTCGCGGTCCGGGCCGCCCAGGGCCGCACCGGACTGCACGGCGACCGCGTCCGGCAGGCCGCCGACCCCGACCGGCTCGCCGTGCCGGCACTGGTGGTGCACGGCCCGGACGACGTCATCGCCCCGTGGGGCCCCTCGCGCCGTCTCGCCCGGAGCCGCCCGGACCTGGTCACCCTGCACACCGTCTCGGGAGCCCCGCACGGTGCCCTGTGGAACGCCGACCCCACGGAGTACGAAGAGGTCCTGCGCCGCTTCCTGACGCCCTTGATGTAGACGCCCTCGATGTGGACGCCCTCGATGTGGACGCACCTGACAGGGCGGCCCGGCCGGACGTACGGAGCCCCGCCCCCGTCTCGTGAAGTCACGCCGGTGTGCGGGGCCGGTCCCTGTTCGCGGCGGCGGCCCCGGGAGCGGACCGCCGTTCCCGACCCCGGTGTCCGGGCAGCACCGCCGCTCCCGAGGTCCGGCCCCGTCCTTCCGTGCCGCCGGGGCCGTCGTCCCGTCGTTCTCCCTTCTCTTCCCCCCTCTTCTCCCCTTCCGTTTCCTCAGCGGGCCGCCGGGTGCCGCCCATCCGTTTCCTCCGCGGGCCGCCGGCAGGCTTCCGGTTCGGATCGGGGCAACTCGCGCGGGCTCGCGCTCACACGTGTCGAGCCCCCGCAAATCCCCGTGCATTGGCCACCCCTGTCGCCTGCTGTGACATTCCGTTTGGGTTTTCGGACCGCCAACCGGAAGACTGCACCCGTGACGTCCCGTAACCCGCGCGACTCCAGGCTCCGACTCGTCAGCCCGCGGCCCCTGGCCGCCGCTCCCCGAGCGGTGACCCAGCGCAGCTCGCGCCGACCCGCACCCCGGCCCCCCGAGGGCACCCCGCCGCCCGCGGAACTCGCCCGCATGGCGCGCACCGGCCTGTCCGACGCGGCCCGCGTCGCCCGCTGGGCCGACTCGATGCTCGGCCCCGGGCGCGACGGCGCGACCCCCGAGGGCAAGGGCACCCTCTCCGCGGCGACCGCCGAACGGGCCGCCGAGGAGTTGGGCCTGACCCCGGCTCAGGTCCGCGCGGACTGGGACACCGCACGCCTCGCGGGCCTCGTCGAGGTGCACGGCGACGTCGCCCGCCCCGGTTGGCGTCTGCGCGCCTGGAACCGCGACGACAGCGCCGTCCTGCGCGGCTGGGTCGCCCTCTTCGACGCCTGGTCACTGGCCCACCCCGAGCCCGCGGAGCGCGAGGCGTCCGCCGTCGCCGAGGTCGTCTCCGCGATGCCCCAGGTGCTCTCCTTCCTCCAGCTCTCCGCCGGGCCCGTCCCCGTGGAACAGCTCCTCGACCTCCTCGAACAGCGGGTCACGGAACTGCGCACCGAGCGCTGCGAAATCCCCTACGGACCCCAGCCGGAGCCCGCCCCGGAACCCGCCGCGGTCCCGGACCCGGATGCTCCGCTCGCCCCCCTCCTCGACTGGGCCCTGCACGCCCTCGCCGCCGTGGGAGCGCTCACCTGCGCCGACGGACAGGCCACCCTCACCCCGCTCGGCAGCTGGGCGGTGTGGGTCAAACTGGAGCAGATCTGCGTCGCCGCGCAGAGCCCCGCCGGGAACATCGAGCAGCCCGCCGCCGACATGCTCCGCGGCTGCGCCCAACTGCGCCCGAACGCGGCCCGCGCCGAGTACCGGGCCTGGCTCGCGGCCCGCCCCGTCGGCAGCGCCGTCACCGAACTCCTGGAGGCCGCCCGCGGCGAGGACGCGCTCACCCGCGGTCTCGCCTTCGAGGCGCTGCGGGTGGTCGGGGCCCCCGCCGAACCCGATGTCCGCTCCGTGGCCGACGAGAGCTGGCTGCGCCCCTACGCGCTGCTGTGGCTCGCCGAACACGACGGCCACGACCCCGAGGACGCCCACGAGGTCCTCACCCGCGAGGAGTCCACCTGGCTGTGGGTCGACACCGCCGCCGCGGTCGCCGACCACGGCGAGGCACCGCTCCTCGTCCGGCACCTGGAGTCCGCCGTGCAGGCGACGGTGCCCGCGCTCCTCGACGAGGTGCGCGCCGTCGGGCACCCCCGCACCGTCCAGGTCCTGGTCGCGCTCGCGGCCGCGCACCCGGACCCGGCGCTCGCCAAGGCCGTCCGCCGGGCCGCCTTCCAGGTGCACACCGGGGGAAGCTGAGCACCGCCCCGGAGCCACGCCCGCCCCGGTGTCGCCCGGTCCGGACACGGCCTAGGCGCCGGTCTCCGGTGCGTACGTGCCGAAGCTCCAGATGTTGCCCTCGGCGTCGCGGGCCAGATAGTCCCGCGCGCCGTAGTCCTGGTCGGTCGGGGGCATCAGGATCTCCGCGCCGTGGTCCACGGCCCGCCGGTGGTGTGCGTCGACGTCGTCCACGACCACGTACACCCCGGCGGGGCCGGCGTCCTTCATCGCGGTGTCGAACACCCCGCCGCGGCCCTTGGAACCGAGCATCACCGCGCCGGCACCCTGGACCAGCTCCGCGTGCATCACCGTGCCGTCCTCGCTCTCGTACACCGACAGTTCGGTGAAGCCGAAGGCCTCCGTGAGCTGCCTGATCGCCGCCTTCGCGTCCGCGTACAGCAGTGTCGGGTAGATGCTCGGACGTCCGCCGTCCATGCCCGCCATACCGACCACTCCTTCTCGTCCCGCCGCCGGAATGTGACCTGCCCCACAGTCTCGCACCGGCCACTGACAACGCCCCCGCGAGCAGGCGCCGGCCCTCAGCGGAAGGTGTTGCACTGCGCCATGTCACCGGTGCGGTAGCCCTGGTAGAACCACTGCTGGCGCTGCGCGGCCGAGCCGTGCGTCCAGGTCTCCGGCGTCACCCGCCCCTGGAATCTCTCCTGGATGCGGTCGTCGCCGACGGCCGCGGCCGCGTCCAGCCCGTCGCGGATGTCGGCCGCGGTGAGACTGCTCAGCAGGGGCCTGCCCGTCGACGGGTCCTTCGTCGTCGTCGCGTGGTGCGCCCACACGCCGGCGTAGCAGTCGGCCTGCAGCTCCACCTTCACCGAGTTGCTGGTGGCGCCCGAGACACCGTCCTGGGCGCGGCCCAGCGTGCCCATCAGGTCCTGCACGTGGTGCCCGTACTCGTGCGCGATCACGTACGCCTGCGCGAACGGACCGCCGCTGGAGCCGAACTTGGTCCGCAGGTCGTCGAAGAAGCCCAGGTCCACGTAGACCTTGCGGTCGGCGGGACAGTAGAAGGGCCCGACGGCCGAGGTCGCGGTGCCGCACGCGGTGGCCACCCGGTTGGTGAAGAAGACGGTCGGGGAGCGGGTGTAGACGCCGTCGCGCCGCGCGAACTCCTGTGTCCAGAAGTCCTGCACGCTGTTGACCACCGCCACGACACGGCAGTCCTCCTTGGCGTTCGCGTCCCGCCCGGTACGGCAGGTCTCCTTGATCTGGTCGAGCGAGGAGGAGGTCACCGCGGGCTGGTCGTTGCCGGAGGAGAGTCCCAGCTGATCGGGCCCCACCCCGAAGAACAGCCCGAGCAGCAGTGCGATCAGACCGACGACACCGCCGCCGACGGTCGCCCGGCCACCGGGGATCCGGCTGCCGCGCACGTCCTGCACCTCGGAGGTGTCCAGGTCGGCGTCGTCGTCGAACTGCATGCGCGCACCACCCTCCGCCCACGGCGCGTACGTCGCTCCGTGCCGTCATCCTCGTTCGCCCCCGGCGCCCCGGCTCCGGGCGGAGGGCCGAACGGGGGACCTCCGCCGGCCGCCCGCCGTGTCCGCGCGAAGTACCGCCGGGACACCCCTACGCTCTGCGCCGGAACCCGGCAGGGGCGAAGGAGGGGGCAGGAGTGGCCACTGTGCCGGTCGAGGCGACACGGTCCGCCCGGACCGACGGGTCCGCGCGGAACGACGGGCCCGCGGGAACCGACAAGTCCGCGGGAACCGACGGGCCCGCCCGGGCCGGGACGACCGGCTCCGCGCGGGCCGCCGGTTCCGCCTGGACGTCCCCCCCGGCCCTCATGGAGCACCCGCCCCGGCCGGCGGTCCGGCCGGTCCGCCCCGGCGGGTGACCGCGGCGGGCTTCCCCGGCCGCGGTCCGCCGCGGTCACCCGCCGGACGGCTCGCGCGCTGCTCGGCGGAGCCGTCGCGGTGCTGGTCGCCGTGGCCCACCAGAGCCGCCCCGCCCCGTACGGAGACCGGCTCGTGCCCCACACGCGCGCGGAAGAGCGCGCTCCGGGGCTCCCTCGTCGGGAGCCCCGCTGCGAACGGCCCGGGGCGCGGTCGATGCCTACGGCACGGCGACCGGACGCGCCCGCTGGACGTACGCGCGCGAGGGCCGCCGTCCGCCGGCGGTGCTGCCCGCGCGCGGGCACGCGATCGCCCTCTGGGACGACGGACCGGTCACCGACATCACACGGCGCGACGGGAGCGCCGTCCGCCGGCACCGGGCCCTGCCCGGGACCGCCCGGTGGCTCACGGAGCACGGGGCGGGCGGCGTGCTGCGGCTCCTGGACGGCGGCGTGCTCGCCGTGATCACCCCCGAGCGGGTCGTCGCCCACCGTGTCGCCGACGGCGGCCTGCGCTGGATCCTGCCCACCCGGCCCGGCTGCCGCTTCGTGCCGGTACGTGCGGTTCGTCACGGTGCGGTGCTCCTGATCGCGCGTCCCTGCCCCGCCGAGGACCGCTGGACGGCCGGGCTGGACGCGGTGGACGACCTGGGCGTCGTCACCTCGCACCGCGCCCCGCCGCCTGACGGCGGACGGGGCGAGCGTCACAGTGCCGAACACCCGCGCCCAGGAAAAGTGGTTGCACCGCCCCGTTAGACTTGGCCCATGGCCATTCTCCTCGCGCATTAGACGGCGGGAACGTCCTCAGCCGCCCACCCCGCCAACGACCCTGCCCTGGAGTCTGTCCGTGATCTCCGCCTCCGGTATCGAGCTGCGCGCCGGCGCCCGCATCCTCATCGAGTCCGCCACCTTCCGCATCACCAAGGGCGACCGCATCGGCCTGGTCGGGCGCAACGGCGCCGGCAAGACGACCCTCACCAAGGTCCTCGCGGGGGAGGGCATGCCCGCCGCCGGCAACGTCGCACGCTCGGGCGAGGTCGGCTATCTGCCCCAGGACCCGCGTACCGGCGACCTCGACGTGCTCGCCCGCGACCGCATCCTCTCCGCGCGCGGCCTGGACGTGCTCCTGCGCAAGATGCGGGAGAACGAACAGCGGATCGCCAGCGGCTCGGGCGCCACCCGCGACAAGGCCATGCGGCAGTACGAGCGCCAGGAGACGGAGTTCCTCACCAAGGGCGGCTACTCCGCCGAGGCCGAGGCCGCCACCATCGCTGCCGCGCTCAACCTGCCCGACCGTGTGCTCGGACAGCCCCTCCACACGCTCTCCGGCGGTCAGCGGCGCCGTATCGAACTGGCCCGCATCCTGTTCTCCGACGCCGACACGCTGCTCCTCGACGAGCCCACCAACCACCTCGACGCCGACTCGATCGTCTGGCTGCGCGACTACCTGAAGACCTACCGCGGCGGGTTCATCGTGATCTCGCACGACGTCGACCTCGTCGAGACGGTCGTCAACAAGGTCTTCTACCTGGACGCCAACCGTGCCCAGATCGACGTCTACAACATGGGCTGGAAGCTCTACCAGCAGCAGCGCGAGGCCGACGAGAAGCGCCGCAAGCGCGAGCGTCAGAACGCCGAGAAGAAGGCCGCCGCGCTGAACGCGCAGGCCGACAAGATGCGCGCCAAGGCCACCAAGACGGTCGCCGCGCAGAACATGGCCAAGCGCGCCGACCGGCTGCTCGCCGGCCTGGACGCGGTCCGTGTCTCCGACAAGGTCGCCAAGCTGCGCTTCCCGGAGCCCGCGCCCTGCGGCAAGACCCCGCTCATGGCGGAGGGCCTGTCGAAGTCGTACGGCTCCCTGGAGATCTTCACCGACGTCGACCTGGCCATCGACAAGGGCTCCCGCGTCGTCATCCTCGGTCTGAACGGCGCCGGCAAGACGACCCTGCTGCGGCTGCTCGGCGGTGCCGAGAAGCCCGACACCGGCGCGGTGGTCGAGGGGCACGGCCTCAAGCTCGGCTACTACGCGCAGGAGCACGAGACCCTCGACCCCGAGCGCACGGTGCTGGAGAACATGCGGTCCGCCGCCCCGGACCTCGACCTGGTGGAGGTCCGCAAGACCCTCGGTTCGTTCCTGTTCTCCGGCGACGACGTCGACAAGCCCGCCGGGGTCCTCTCCGGCGGTGAGAAGACCCGTCTCGCGCTCGCCACCCTGGTGGTGTCCTCCGCGAACGTCCTCCTCCTCGACGAGCCGACGAACAACCTCGACCCGGCCAGCCGCGAGGAGATCCTCGGCGCGCTGCGCACGTACAAGGGCGCCGTCGTCCTCGTCACCCACGACGAGGGCGCCGTCGAGGCGCTCCAGCCGGAGCGGATCATCCTGCTGCCGGACGGCGTCGAGGACCTGTGGGGCGCCGACTACGCGGACCTCGTAGCCCTCGCCTGAGCCCTCCGAACCGCCCCCGGGGACGTCGTCGGCGGCCCCGGGACGGCGGTCGGCACGGCGTGATCGAATGACTGATCCACTGCGTATGGATCATTCGGCCGATCCGTGATCCATCATCTGTGTGAGATCTCCTCGTACCGAGGTGTGTCGTACATCGAATTTCCGGCCGAGTCCTTCGTTCGCGAGGGCTCGGCCGCCGTGCGTCGCTGACCTGGCACTTTGCCGGAGAACTCGTTCGGCCGTACGGACGGGCCGGTGCGGAACCTGTCGTTCCGATCGTGGGGACGGGCTCCTGTCGTCAAAACCTTGTCTCACGTACCTTGCCGAATGGCTGGCCATGAAGCCGTTGAGGGGTGATCATGAGAAGTCCAGAGCGCACTTCCCATGAGGAGGCACGGGTGGCCGAGACTCTGAAGAAGGGCAGCCGGGTGACCGGCGCCGCGCGCGACAAGCTCGCGGCAGACCTGAAGAAGAAGTACGACTCCGGTGCGAGCATCCGAGCGCTGGCCGAAGAGACCGGCCGTTCGTATGGCTTCGTGCACCGGATGCTCAGTGAGTCGGGCGTCACGCTCCGTGGGCGTGGCGGAGCGACGAGGGGCAAGAAGGCCGCCTCGGCCTGAGGCCGGGCGTCCCCATCGGCTTCGGTGGTGGCCACCCGGTCGGTCGGATGATCGACCGGGTGGTTACTGTGCAGTCACTTAGGTGTGTCCCCGTGCGGGCGCGCACCTGATCCGACCGCACCCATCGGAGGCAGCCCATGGCTTCGCTCGACAAGGATCTCGACCCCGTACTCGACAAGGACGGCGTACGGCTCACCGTCGACGACGCGATCGCCACGGTGACGCTGACCAACGCGGCCAAGCGCAACGCCCAGAGTCCCGCTCTGTGGCGGGCGTTGACGGAGGCCGGACGGTCACTGCCGGGCACCGTCCGGGTGGTCGTCCTGCGTGCCGAGGGCAAGTCGTTCTCGGCGGGACTCGACCGGCAGGCGTTCACGCCCGAGGGCTTCGACGGCGAACCGTCGTTCATCGACCTCGCGCGCGGCGCGGATGCCGAGCTCGACGCGACCATCGCCGAGTATCAGGAGGCTTTCACCTGGTGGCGGCGCAGCGACATCGTGTCCATCGCCGCCGTGCAGGGGCATGCCATCGGAGCCGGGTTCCAGCTCGCCCTCGCCTGTGACCTGCGCGTCGTCGCCGACGACGTGCAGTTCGCCATGCGCGAGACCAGCCTCGGCCTCGTGCCCGACCTCACCGGGACGCACCCGCTGGTCGGTCTGGTGGGCTACGCCCGCGCGCTGGAGATCTGCGCGACGGGCCGCTTCGTGACGGCCGAGGAGGCCGAGCGCACCGGCCTCGCCAATCTCGCGGTCGACGCCGCGCAGCTCGACGACGCCGCAGGTGACCTCGCCGCGGCCCTGCTCGCGGCGCCGCGCGACGCCGTCATCGAGACCAAGGCGCTGTTGCGCGGGGTGGGCGAGCGCACGTACGAGGAGCAGCGCCGTGCCGAACGATCCGCGCAGGCCCGGCGACTGCGGGACCTCGCCGGCGTGGGGGACTGACGCGGTTGCCGCACGACGGACGGGAGGGGCCGCCCGCGCGGTCCCTCGCAATCCATCCGAGCTGATCCATCCGAGCTGATCCACCTGGGCTGAACCGCGCGGACGGCGTCGTCAGCGCACGGCGGTCACCAGGACGGTCACCGACGGGACGTCCGGCAGGGTCTCGGCGACGGCGACCCTGACCGCCCGAGCCACGTCGGCCGCGCGTTCCGCGGCCGAGACCGCCACCTCCACCCGGACATGGCGGCGCGGCAGTGCGAGGTCCGTAGCGCGGACCTCCGCGAAGTGGACCGGACGCCCCAGCGCGCCCGCGAGACGGTCCACCCCCGGGACGGACAGGACGGCGGCGGCGACCCGCGCGGCCTCGGAGGAGACCGGCTCGTCGACGGCTCCTGGTCCGGCGACCGGATCCGGGCCGCCGGCCGGGGTCAGACCGTCGGCCTGGTTCCACCCGTCGGCCGGCTCCGATCCGTCTGCCGGATCCGAGCCGCTGGACGGGCCCGGTCCGGATAACGGGGCAGGGGTGCCGGTGTCCAGCAGTGCCGTCACCCGTAGGTCCACCTCCGTGACCATGAGTCCCAGACGTTCCGTCGCCGCCGTGCCCAGGGCGGAACGCAGCCGGGCCGCCACCGCCGGGAGCGGTTCGCCGCCCGGTGCCGACGGGTCCGCGGAGGCGGCGAACTCCCCGGTGACACGCAGCGGACCGGGCGGTAGCGCGCCCGGCGGAGGCGGCACCGCGGGTTCGTAGGTCCGCCCGGGGTCCGCGAGAGAGACCCGCAGCGCGCCGACGCGGACACCGGGGACGGCGTCCGCCGCCCGCCGGAGCACCGTGCGGGCCGCCTCCTCGGTGATCCACGCGCCGTCGCCGCGGTGCCCGAGGGGGAGCAGCCGTCCCAGCCCGAGCTGCCGGACCACCGCCCGCGTCCATCGATCCGCCGTCATTCCTCCAGCCTGCCGTATCCCCGGCGCGCGATCGCGCAAGCGCACTTACTGTGGGCGGAGGAGGACGACCGAAAGGGACGTGCGGCGATGACCGACATGACGGACCGGAACCGGACGGACAACCCCGAGGGCGAGACGCCCCAGACCCGCAGGACCACCCGGCGCGGCGGTGGTGATCCCGCCACCCGGGGGCGGACCACGATCGCCGACGGCGTCGTGGAGAAGATCGCCGGACTAGCGGCCAGGGACGTGCTCGGCGTGCACGCCATGGGCAGTGGGCTGAGCCGTACCTTCGGCGCGGTCCGCGACCGCGTCCCGGGCGGTTCCAAGTCCGTCGCCAGGGGCGTCAAGGCGGAGGTCGGCGAGGTGCAGACCGCACTCGACCTGGAGATCGTCGTCGATTACGGGGTGTCGATCGCGGACGTGGCCCGGGCGGTCCGGGAGAACGTGATCACCGCCGTGGAGCGCATGACGGGGCTCGAGGTCGTCGAGGTCAACATCGCCGTGAGTGACGTGAAGCTTCCCGACGAAGAGGACGAGGAGCCGGAGTCGCGGCTCCAGTGACCGGCCCGGCCGACGAACTGCTGAGGAGCGCACATGAGTTTGGCCGTGATCGGCATGATCGCCGGGATGGCGCTGGGCTTCGCCGGGTACTTCGGAGGATTCGGGGCCTTCCTGCTCGTCGCCGCGCTGGGGGCCGTCGGCTTCCTCGTGGGGCGGTTCCTCGAAGGGGACCTGGACCTCGGCGCCGTCTTCCGTCCGCGTGACGACCGGCGGCGGTGACACCCGTGAGCGGTACGGCGGGCGGCACCCGGCGGCCCGGCACGACCGTCGCGGCGGCCGAGCGCGGCGCGACCCGGATCGCCGACCGCGTCGTGGCGAAGACCGCCGCGCAGGCGGCCCGTGAGGCCCTCGGACCGCTGCCCGAGGACGCCGCCGCTCCGCACGCCACGGTCCTCGTCCGCCAGGACAGCGCCCGCGTCCACGTCCATCTCGAACTCGGCTACCCCACCGACATCGGCGCCCGCTGCAAAGCGGTGCGTTGTCATGTCGCGGAGCGGGTAAGCGCGTTGACGGGGATGGAAGTGCCGGAGGTGACCGTCCAGGTGGAACGGCTGCACCTGCTACCGGTACCCGGCGTGGCACAGGGGAGGACGCAATGAGCGAGCCCCAGGGCTCCGACAGCACGACCCGACGCTTGCCCGTGATGGAGAAGCCGCCCGAGGACGGACCCGACCGGTCCGCGCCCGCGGACGTCCACGACCCCGCGCGCCCCCTCGACGAGGCGGACGGCGGTCAGGGGCGGTTCTGGTCGGCGCGCCGCGTCCCCGCGGGGATCGTCGCGCTGGTCCTCCTGATCGGCGCGGGCGTCTTCCTGTACGACGTGGCGGCCGTCCGGGCCCACCGCCCCGCGATGCACTGGCGCAGCTCTCTCGCGCGGCAACTCGCCGAACGCCCGCTCGACGACACCTGGATGCTGGTCGGCGCCGGGATCGCCACGGCCCTCGGGCTCCTCCTGGTCGTCCTCGCGGTGACCCCGGGCCTGCGCGCGGTCCTGCCGATGCGGCGCGCCCATCACGACGTACGGGCCGGGCTGCACCGGGACGCCGCCGCGCTCGCCCTGCGCGACCGGGCCATGGAGGTCTCCGGGGTGCAGTCGGCGAGGGTCCGTACGGGACGGCGCAGGGTGGACGTCCACGCCGTCTCGCACTTCCGTGAACTCGACGAGGTACGGGCCGACCTGGACGCCACGCTCGCCGACGGCATCCGGGGGCTGGGTCTCTCCCGTACCCCCTCGCTCTCGGTGCGTGTGCGGCGTCCCGGACGGAAGGGGTGAGTACGGTGCTCAGGATCGTCAACCGTGTGCTGCTGGGAGTCGTCGGGCTCGCCCTGGTCGTTCTCGGCGGCTCCGTGCTCGCCATCGGCCTGGGCGTGCGGTCGCCCTCGTGGTGGATCCACGACGGGCCGCACGACGTCCTGCTCAGCGACGCCGGGCGGACCCGCTGGCGGGACCAGGGCTGGTGGTGGCCGGCCGTCATCGCCGGGCTCGCGCTGCTCGTCCTGCTCGCCCTGTGGTGGCTGGCGGCCGTGCTGCACCGGCGCAGGCTGGCGGAGGTGCTGGTCGACGTCGGCGACGGCGAGGGCGCGCTGCTGCGCGGCCGGGCGCTGGAGAGCGTACTGGCCCAGGACGCCGGGCGCGTGGACGGGGTGGCGCACGCCCAGGTGCAGCTGACCGGGAAGAAGGGTGCTCCGGCCACACGGGTGCAGCTCCTGATGGAACCTCATGTGGATCCCGGCCACACCCTGCACCTGCTCACGACGGAGGCGCTCGCGCACGCCCGCGACTCGGCGGGCCTCGCCGCGCTCCCCGCGGAGGTACGCCTCCGCGCGGTCAAGCACCGCGCGGAACGGGTGAGCTGACCCGACGCTCCACGGGGCGACCGGACCCGGCACCGGGACCGCCGGTGGCACTCCGCGCCACCGCCGCGGGTACGGCCCCCGGTCCCGGAGACTCCTGGCTCCGGAGCCGCGCGCCGCGCCCGAGGCCGTCGGGACCGGTGGAGCCGGCCGCACCCCGTGCGGCCGGCGTCCGTACCGCGGGCCCGTACCGCCCCGCGAGTAACCGGCCTTGCGAGTAACCGGCCTCGCGAGTAATCCGCGCCGCTAGAACCCGTGCCGCATGCCGCCGTCCACCGGCAGCATGACGCCTGTCAGGTAGGAGGCCGCGGGGGAGAGCAGGAAGGCCGCGGTGCGGCCGAACTCCTCCGGGGTGCCGTACCGGCGCAGCGGGATGCGCGACTCGTTGGCCGCGCGGGTGGCCTCCGGGTCGGCGGAGAGACCGTCGAGCTCGCGGACGCGGTCCGTGTCGATGCGGGACGGGAGGAGGCCGATCACACGGATGCCCCGCGGGCCCAACTCGTCGGCGAGGGACTTGGCGAAGCCCGCGAGCCCCGGACGCAGACCGTTGGAGATGGTCAGGCCCGGGATCGGCTCGTGCACCGAGGCCGACAGGACGAAGCCGAGGACACCGCCGTCCCCCAGCTCCGCGGCGGCGGCGCGGGCCAGCCGGACCGCGCCGAGGAACACGGACTCGTACGCGGCCGTCCACTGCTCGTCCGTGGTGTCCGCGACGAAGCCGGGCGGCGGGCCGCCCACGCTGACGAGGACGCCGTCGAACCCGCCGAAGTGCTCACGCGCCGCCGCGATCAGCCGGGCCGGGGTCTGCGGGTCGGCGTTGTCGGCGGCCACCCCGAACGCGTTCGGGCCGAGCGCGGACGCGGCGTCGGCGGTGCTCTTCTCGTCGCGCCCCGAGACGATCACCTTCGCACCGTCGGCGGTGAGCTCGCGCGCCGCGGCGTTGCCCAGACCACGGGTGGCTCCCGTGACGACGTACACACGGTCCTTCAGTCCAAGATCCATGGCGTCCATCCTCCCCCATCCCGTCAGTCCGCCGGTGCGGCCCCTCCCACGTCCTCCGCGCCCCCGCCCCCGAACAGGTTGAACGCGGTGCCCACCAGGCCGAGGTGGCTGAAGGCCTGGGGGAAGTTGCCCAATTGGCGGCGCCCCACGGGGTCGTACTCCTCGGAGAGCAGCCCCACGTCGTTGGCGAGCGCGATCAGCCGCTCGAACAGCTCACGCGCCTCCTTCGCGCGGCCCGTCATCTGCAGCGCGTCGGCGAGCCAGAACGAACAGACGAGGAACGCGCCCTCGCCGCCCGGCAGGCCGTCGACGTCCGTGCCCTCCTCGCTGTAGCGCCGCAGCAGGAAGTTGTCCCGTTCGAGCTCCGCGCGGACCGCGTCGATGGTGCCGACGACCCTCGGATCGTCCGGCGGCAGGAAGCCGGAGCGCGGGATGAGCAGCAGCGACGCGTCCAGCTCGCGCGAGCCGTAGGACTGCGTGAAGGTGTTCCGCTCGGCGTCGAACCCGCGCTCGCACACCTCCTTGTGCACCTCGTCGCGCATCTCGCGCCAGCCGACCAGATCACCGGTGAGCCCGGGGTCCGCCTCCAGCGTGCGCACGGCGCGGTCGGCGGCCACCCACGCCATCACCTTCGAGTACACGAAGTGCCGACGGGGACCGCGCACCTCCCAGATCCCCTCGTCGGGCTGGCGCCAGGCGGTGCGCAGGAAGTCCATCAGCGCGCACTGCAGCCGCCACATGTGCGGCTTGGACGGCAGGCCCGAGCGCCGGGCCAGTTCGAGCGAGTCGATGACCTCCCCGTACACGTCCAGCTGGAGCTGTTTCACCGCCTCGTTGCCGATCCGGACCGGGTACGAACCGGCGAAGCCGCGCAGCCACGGCAGTTCGAACTCGGGCAGCCGGCGCTCGCCGGAGAGCCCGTACATGATCTGCAGGTCGGCCGGGTCTCCCGCGACCGCGCGCAGCAGCCAGTCGCGCCACGCCTCGGCCTCCTCGTGGTACCCGGCCGCGAGGAGCGCGCCGAGGGTGAGGGTGGAGTCGCGCAGCCAGCAGTAGCGGTAGTCCCAGTTGCGGACACCGCCCAGCTCCTCCGGGAGCGAGGTGGTGGGGGCCGCCACGATGCCGCCCGTCGGCGCGTAGGTGAGGGCCTTGAGGGTGATCAGGGAGCGGACCACGATGTCCCGGTGCGGGCCCTGGTAGCGGCAGCGCGCCGCCCACGCCTGCCAGTCGGCGACGCTGCACCGCAGTGCCTCGAACGGGTCGATCAGCGGTGGCCGCGACCAGTGGGAGGGATGCCAGGTCAGGACGAAGGCGACCTTTTCGCCCGCCTCCACGGTGAACTCCGAGAGGGTGCGGAAGTCCTTGCCCCAGGTCCGTACCTCGGGTTCGCTGCGCAGCCATACGGAGTCCGGGCCCGCGACCGCGACCCGGTGACCGTCGGACTTGCGCATCCAGGGGACGACCGAGCCGTAGTCGAAGCGCAGCCGCAGGGTGCTCTGCACCGTGACGCGGCCGCTGAGTCCCTCGACGATGCGGATGAGGTCGGGGGCCTTGTCGCGCTGCGGCATGAAGTCGGTCACCCGGACCGAGCCGTCGTCCGTCTCCCATTCCGAGTCCAGCACCAGGGAGTCCGGCCGGTACGCGCGTCTGGCGCAGGGGCCCGCTCCCTTGGGCGCGATCCGCCAGTGGCCGTTGTTCTCGTCGCCAAGCATCGCCGCGAAACAGGCCGCCGAGTCGAACCGTGGCACGCAGAGCCAGTCGATCGACCCGTCCCGGCCCACCAGTGCGGCCGTCTGTTCGTCCCCGATGAGCGCGTAGTCCTCGATACGTGGGTGCACGTGGGGCGGGTTCCCGGCGAGGGCCGGGGCCAATCGGGTCCGAGGCCGACCGGGTGAAGTGGGATGCGTCCCACCGTGGAACCGCCCGTTGACCCGTCCGTGGCACCGGGCGCGTGCTACACCCCGGCGGGCGCCGGTTCCGGGGCCGTCTCGGCGGTGGCGGCCGCCGCGCGCTCACGGCGCTCGCGGCGGACCAGGACGACCCAGCCCACGGGCACGCCCGCGGAGAAGAGCCACCACTGGATGGCGTAGGCCATGTGCGGGCCGATGTCGTTGTGCTCGGGGTCGGGCAGCAGCTCGGGCGAGTCGCCCCTGGGAGTGGGCGCGGTCTGCTCGATGTAGCCGCCGAGGACCTCCTTGCCGAGGCTCTTGGCCTGCTGTCCGCTGCTGATCAGCATGACCTGACGGTCGGGCAGCCCCGTGACGTTCTTGATGCCGCTCGCGCCGGTCGTCTCGTCCGGCATCAGCCGCCCGACCACGGTGACCCGGCCCTTCGGGGGCGCCGGGATCTTCGGGAACGCGGTCTGCGCGCCGTTCGCGGGGATCCAGCCCCGGTTGACCATCAGCACCCGGCCGTCGTCCAGGTCGAACGGGGTCAGGACGTGGAAGCCGACCTCGCCGTCCGCGTTGGTCCGGCGCCGTACGACGACCTCGTGCGCGGTGTCGTAGGTCCCCTCGGCGGTCACCCGGCGGTACAGGTCGTCGTGGACGACCTGCCGTCCCGGCGCGGTGAGCGACTCCGCCGGTACCGGCTTCGCGGACAGCGACGCGGAGATCACCGCGTTCAGCGCGACCTTGTGCTCGTGCCGGTGCAGCTGCCAGAAGCCCAGCTTGATCATCGTCGGGATGAGGGCGAGGGCCACGAGGGTGAGGATCACCCACTGCCGGGACAACAGGAAGCGGTACACCCCATTGACGGTACTCGGCACCATTCGGCCCTCGACGGGAGGGTCCCGCCGAGGGCCGTGCCGCCGCTCACACCTTGTCGACGATCCCCACCCTTCCCTCGGCGCGGGCGCAGTGGGCCCCGCAGAACCAGTGGCCCTCGACCTCGACCCCCTGGCCGATGATCTGCACACGACAGTGTTCGCAGATCGGGGCCATCCGGTGGATCGCGCAGGAGAAGCAGTCGAAGACGTGCACCGCGCCCTGCGCGTGCACCTCGAACGTCATGCCGTAGTCATTGCCGCATACTTCGCATCTCGCCATGCGCCACAGGGTGCGGGGCCGACGCGGCACCGGCGAGCGGGCGCCGGGCGAGTCGCGCGCCAATCACCCGTACGTCGGTCAGTACCCCGTCGGTCCCCGTCGGTCCCCCGTGCGTCGGCCGGTCGCCGTCGCCCGGCCGGTCACCGTGCGCCATCCGGCCGCCGGGGACATCCGGCCGTCACCTCTCCGGCGCCGGCCGCACGTCCCTCAGCAGCTGGCCGAAGGCCGCCTCGTCGATCACCGGCGTGCCGAACTGCCTGGCCTTGACGACCTTGGACGTACTGGAGTCCGGATCGTTGGTGACGAGCAGGCTGGTCAGCCGGGACAGGCTCGTCGCCACATGCAGGCCGGCCTCGACGGCGCGGTCCTCCAGCAGCTCGCGGTCGACGGACGTGTCCCCGGAGAACGCCACGCGCATGCCCTGTTCGAGCGGTCCACCCGCTTCGTAACGGCCTGGGTTGGGGTAGGGGCACGCGGGACGTTTGCGCGAGGGGCGCCAACTCCCCGACGGATAACCGCCCCCGGACCCGTATCCGCCCCCGTGGCCGCCCGCGGGGGATGCGCCGCCCTGCCGTCCGATGCGGGGCGCGGCGGGGCTCTCCGACCACTCCTTGAGCGGCCTGCACTCCAGCAGCGGCAGCCGGATCCCCTCGCTGGCGGCAGCCCGCAGGCTCGGCCGGAACGCCTCGGCCAATACGCGCGCGTCGTCCAGCGCGTGGTGCGCGCGCTGCTGCACGACGCCGAAGTGCGCGGCCAGCGACTCCAGCTTGTGGTTGGGCAGCGGCAGGCCCAGCTCCTTGGAGAGCGCGATGGTGCACAGCCGCTGACGCACCGGCGCCTCGCGCTCGGCGCGCGCGTATTCCCGCGCGATCATCGACCAGTCGAAGACCGCGTTGTGCGCGACGAGGACGCGGCCCGCGAGCCGGGCGGCGAACTCCTCGGCGATGTCCTGGAAGAGCGGGGCGCCTTCGAGTACGTCGCTCGTCAGACCGTGGATCCACACCGGGCCGGGGTCCCGCTCCGGGTTGACCGTCGTGTACCAGTGGTCCTCGACCTCGCCGCGCGCGTCCAGCCGGTAGACGGCGGCCGAGATGATGCGGTCGTCCCGGGCCAGGCCGGTGGTCTCCACGTCGACGACCGCGTACCCCTGCGGATACGCGGCCGGCCAGGAGGCGGGGGTGGCTGCGGTCGTCAGGTCTTCGAGCATGGTCACTGAGGATACGGGCCGCGACCGACAGCCACGGCCCCGGACTCCGGGCCCCCGCCGGGGTCCGGCCACCGCCCGCGGCGTCAACAGCCCGGCCACCAGCGCCTTGTCGGACGCCGTGAACGGCCGCCGGGTGTCGGCCGGCCCCGCCGGCGCCCGCGCGAGCGCCGGGTCGCGCTCGTCGGCACGCGCCCCCCGCGGCGCCTCTCGCCGGGACGCCGCGCCGGCGCCCGCTCGCGGTCGCGCTCGACCAGGACGCGCCCAGGACGTGCCCAGGACGTGCCCGACGCCCCGGAACCGCACGGCCCGTACGACCTCGGCGACGCGCTCTCCCCGCCGTCCTCCCGCACCGGTGCCTCCTGCGCGGGCCGAACATCCGTCCCGTCGGCCCGTGTTCGTGCGCCCTCGCGATGAGGTGAGGATGCGCGCGCGGTCGCCGGCGCGGGACGTGGGCCACCGACACGACGCGCCCCGACTCACCGGGGCCCCGGCAGCGTCCAGGACCATGTCGCGCCTGACGGCCGATCTCGCCATGGGGCTCCCAAGTCCGCCGCGTGCACGTGTACTTACCGCGCGCGAGGCCCGTTGTGACGGTGTCGCGGCAGGGGCGGGCTGCCCGGACACCCGCCGGTCGCCGGGTCGTTCGCCGTCGCCGCGGCGCACGACGGGGTCGAGGGCCGGAACCCGCTCGTGGCGCCCATGACCCAGGAACGCGCCCTGACCGGTGGCCGTGAGGTCTTCGGCGAACCCGGGAAGCCCGGCGGGGTGACCGTCGAGCGGGACGGGCCCGTGGTCCGCGCCGAGCTCGTCCGGCACGGCATCGCGTCCGGCGAGGTGCGGGGTGCGATCCTCGCCGTGTGACCGAAGCGACGCACGACGAGGCCCATGAAGGAACCCTCGGACCGCGGCTGAACCGGCTGCGGGCCGGGGTCCTCGGCGCCAACGACGGGATCGTCTCCACCGCGGGTCTCGTCGTCGGCGTCGCCGGTGCCACGGACGACCGCGGCGCACTGCTGACGGCCGGGCTCGCGGGCCTGCTGGCCGGCTCCATGTCGATGGCGGCGGGGGAGTACGTCTCGGTCTCCACCCAGCGGGACTCCGAGAAGGCCGCGCTGGCGACGGAACGGCGCGAGCTCCGCGAGCAGCCCGAGGCCGAACTGGAGGAGCTGACCGAACTCCTGCAGCGGCGCGGCCTGTCGCGCGAGATCGCCCGCGAGGCGGCGGAGCAGCTCACCGAACGGGACGCGCTCAGGGCCCACGCGCGCGTGGAACTCGGCATCGACCCCGACGACCTGACCAACCCGTGGCACGCGGCCTGGGCGAGTTTCGCGTCCTTCACGGTGGGCGCCCTGCTGCCGCTGCTGGCGATCGTCCTGCCGCCGGGCGTCCTGCGCCTGCCCGTCACCGTGGTCTCCGTCCTCGCGTCCCTGTTCGTCACCGGCTGGGTGAGCGCCCGCCTGGGCTCGGCGGGCGCCCGCCAGGCGATCCTGCGGAACGTGGCGGGCGGGGCGCTGGCGATGGGGGTCACGTACCTGGCGGGGCTGCTGCTCGGGGCGTCCGGGACCTGAGGGGCCGCGCGCCGGTGGACGCCCGGTGAAGGCCCCCTCCGTGACCCGCGCACATCCGCCCGCGCGGGTGGCCCATTGGCGGAGATCACCAAGAAGCAAGCGCGTACCGCCGGTAATACTTGTCGGTAACCACGTCTAGCCGCAGCCGATCCACCGTCCTACGGTGCATCCATGCCGAACCTGCCCGATGTCGTGCTGTGGTCGATACCCGCCTTCGTGCTGCTCACCGTGATCGAGATGGTGAGCGTCAGGATCCATCCGGACGAGGAGGACGCGGGGTACGAGGCGAAGGACGCCGCGACCAGCGTCGGCATGGGCCTGGGCAGCCTCGTCTTCGACTTCTTCTGGAAGATCCCCATCGTCGCGCTCTACACGGCGGTCTACGAACTGACACCGCTGCGGGTGCCCGTCCTGTGGTGGACCGTCCCGCTGATGCTGCTCGGGCAGGACTTCTTCTATTACTGGTCGCACCGCGGACACCACGTCATCCGCCTCCTGTGGGCCTGCCACGTCGTCCACCACTCCAGCCGGAAGTTCAACCTCACCACCGCGCTGCGCCAGCCGTGGACCAGCTGGACCGTCTGGCCCTTCTACCTGCCGCTGATCGCCCTCGGCGTGCACCCGGCGGCGCTCGCGTTCTGCTCGTCCGCGAACCTCGTCTACCAGTTCTGGATCCACACCGAGCGGATCGACCGGATGCCCCGCTGGTTCGAGTTCGTCTTCAACACGCCGTCGCACCACCGCGTGCACCACGCCTCCCAGGGCGGCTACCTGGACCGGAACTTCGGCGGCATCCTCATCGTGTGGGACCGGCTCTTCGGGTCCTTCGTCGCCGAGACCGAGCGGCCCGTCTACGGGCTCACCAAGAACATCGCCACGTACAACCCGCTGCGCGTGGCCACCCACGAGTACGCGGCCATCGCCAGGGACCTGAGGGCGGCCGCGAGCTGGCGCGAGCGCGCCGGGCGGGTCTTCCGCGGCCCCGGCTGGCAGCCGGCCCCGACGCGTGCCGAGCGGGAGCCGGTCACGGAGCCCGCCGCGTGAGCCCACGCCACGCGCGCGTGCTGCTGGTCTCCTTCGGCGCGGCGGCCCTGGTGGACCTCGTCTCGCTGGCCGCCGGGTTCGCACCGGGGCACCTCGTCGCCAAGCCCCTGCTGATGCCGCTGCTCGCCGCCCACACGGCGGCCCGCGGCGGTCCGCGGCTCCTGGTCGCGGCCCTGCTGTGCGGCTGGGGCGGCGACGTCCTGCTGCTGTCCGACGCCGACCCGGCCTTCCTGGTGGGGATGGCCTCCTTCGCGGCCGGACACGTCTGTTACCTCCTTCTCTTCCGCGGAGCCGCCCCGTTCCGGCCGGCCGCACGCGCGCGGGGGACACTGGTCGCCACCGGCTACGCCGTCGCCCTGACCGTGACCGTGGCCCTGCTCACGCCGGGCCTGCCCGCCGGCCTGCGGATCCCCGTCGCGGTCTACAGCCTGCTGCTGACCGCGATGGCGTACGGCGCCACCGGACTGGGACCCCTCACCGCCGCGGGCGGGGCGCTGTTCATGCTCTCGGACACCCTGATCGCCACCGGGGTCGCGGACTGGCCACAGCTTCCGGTACCGGACTTCTGGATCATGTCGACCTACGCCGCCGCCCAGTTCTTGCTGGTCAGGGGCGTACTGAGCACCCTCGGCGCGCGGCCCGCGCCGCGGGCGGCGTACGGTGAGATGCGCTCAACCACCCCCTGAGCGCATCTCACCCCAGCCGATCGGCCGAGAAGGATCCTCGTCATGCGCGCCACCACCATCCACGCCCCTTTCGACATGCGCGTGGAGGACGTGCCCGAGCCCGTCGTGCAGCTGCCCACCGACGCCGTCGTGCGGGTGCTGCGGTCGTGCATCTGCGGCAGCGACCTGTGGGCCTACCGCGGTGAGGCGGCGCGCAAGCCGGGGCAGCGGATCGGGCACGAGTTCCTCGGCATCGTCGAGGAGACCGGCTCCGACGTGACCGGTGTCCGGCGCGGGGACCTCGTCGTCGCGCCCTTCATGTGGTCCGACGGCGTCTGCGACTACTGCCGCGAAGGGCTCACCACCTCGTGCGAGCACGGTGGGTTCTGGGGTGCCGTGGGCTACGACGGCGGGCAGGGCGAGGCCGTGCGCGTCCCCTTCGCCGACGGAACCCTCGTACAGCTGCCCAAGGAGGCGGCCTCCGACGACCGTCTGCTGTCGGCGCTGCTGACGCTCTCCGACGTCATGGGCACCGGCCATCACGCGGCCCTCGGCGCGGGGGCCCGTACGGGCGCCACCGTCGCGGTCGTCGGCGACGGCGCCGTGGGCCTGTGTGCCGTCCTGGCCGCCAAGCGGCTCGGCGCCGACCGGATCATCGCGCTCGGCCGGCACGAGGTGCGGACCGACATCGCCCGCCGGTTCGGCGCCACGGACGTCGTCGCCGAACGCGGCGAGGCGGCCGTCGAGGCCGTGCGTGAACTGACCCGCGGACAGGGCGCGCACGCCGTCGTGGAGGCGGTCGGCACCGAGCAGTCCATGCGGACGGCCGTGAACATCACCCGCGACGGCGGTGCCATCGGCTTCGTCGGTGTGCCGCACGGCAGCGGCACGGGACTGGACCTGGGCGTCATGTTCGACCGGAACATCGCGCTGCGCGGCGGTGTCGCGCCGGTGCGCGCGTACATCCCGGAGCTGCTGCCCGACATCCTCGACGGCACCATCGACCCCTCGCCCGTCTTCGACCGGACCGTCGACCTGGAGGGCGTGCCCGAGGGTTACAAGGCGATGGACGAGCGCACCGCCCTCAAGGTCCTGGTCACCAACGGCTGCTGACGGTCCGACAACTCACGCCCGTGCGGCGGACGGTGGCACCGGGCCGGCCTGATCCGGTCCGGTCCGATCGGCTCTGACGGGGTCCGGTCCGGTGCCGCCTCCGCCGTCGCGGCGGCCGTCGCCGCCGCGGGCGCCGGCCCGGGGGTGCCGACCCGGGGGTGCCGGTCGCCCGGAGTGTTCCACGGGGCCGTCACCTGTCGCCCCGCGTCGTCCCCGGTCCGGGTCCGTCCGTCCCCCGGTCCGGACCGGCCGCTCAGATCCAGCGGGCCGCGTCCGTGCCCCAACGGCCCGGCGGACGCGTCCAGTCGGCCGGGCCGCCGGCGATGGACACGGGCGACCTGGCGTACGTGAGCGGGCCCAGGTCGCTGTCGGTCCGGGTGAGCCAGGGGCCCGGTTCGTACGCGTCCCGCGGACGCTTCTCCGAGGCCCGCGCGAACTCCTCGGCGGGGCGCGCGAGCCCGTCGACCAGCCACGCGGCCGTCCTGGCGAGCGACGGCCGGACGAGACGGGTCCCGCCCTCCCGGGACCGCTCGGTGAGCGACCGGAGCACGGCGGCGGCCAGCAGATACCCCGTGCCGTGGTCGAGGGCCTGCGCGGGCAGGGCGCCCGGCCGCCCGGCGGTGCCCTCGACCTCCGCGATCCCGGTCGCGGCCTGCACCAGACTGTCGAAGCCCCGCCGCCCGGACCACGGCCCGTACCCTCCCCACGCCGACAACTGCGCCACCACCAGGCCGGGCCGCCGCACGGCCAGTGCCTCCGGTGTGAGCCCGAAGCGGTCGAGTGCGCCGGGCCGGTATCCGGTGACCACCACGTCGGCCCGGGCGAGCAGTTCCTCGAAGGCGCGGCGGTCCGCGCGTACCGCCAGGTCGAGCTGGGTGGAGCGTTTCCCGAAGCCGGTGTCGGCGTGCGCGTCGGGGTCCTCGGGCGGCCGTGGCGGGTCCACGCGCAGGACGTCGGCGCCCAGCAGGGCGAGGGTGCGGGTGGCGACCGGGCCCGCGATGACCCGGGTGAGATCCAGCACGCGCACGCCGGCCGCGGGCCGCAGCGGATCACCGGAGAGCCGCGCCGGCCCGCACGGAGCGGACGGGTCCGCCGCGTCGACGGTCTCCCGGTCCACCATGGGGTGGCGCGCGACGGCCGCTCCCTGCTCGTGCGCCGCCCACTGAGCGGCCGTACGCAGGGCGACGGCCAGGCCTCCGGCCGTGTACACGGTCTCCTCCACCTCCGCGGCGGAACGCCCGGCGAGGTGGGACCCGACGGTCTCCACGGACGCGTCGGCGGCCAGTTCGAGCGCCTCCAGCAGCCGCGCCCGGTGATGGGGATAGTTGGCGTGCGTGCGCACCCAGCCGTCGGCGGTGCGCCAGAACCGTGACAGCGGCGCGAAGCTCAGGGGTGCCCGGCCGCCGACGCGCAGATGCCGCTCGCTGGCGAACGCGGTGGCGACGGCGCCGTCGTCGACCCGCACCTCGGGAACGCTCCCTCCGGTGCGGACGGCGGTCAGCTCGGCACCCGCGAGCGCGCAGACCCCCACGCACGCCCGTGCCAACTCCCGTACGGGAAGCCGGGCGGCGAGGGTTCCCGCCCGGGTGACCGTCGACAGCCGGGACAGCAGCGCGGGGTCGCCGCCCAGCGCCGCCCACGCGGACTCCGTACCCGTGACCGATCGCGTCATACGAGAACTGTGCCAGGCGGGCGGCGCACGACCTGCGCCCCGGCCGTCCTCCGCGGACGGCCGGGGCACCCGCCGACGTCATCACGACCCGTCATCACGATCTGTCATGACGATCCGTCATCGCCACTGTGCCGCCGAGGCGTTCGCCTCCCGGCCGGGCATGTCGCGGGTCCGGGGGCCTTGGGTTACCGGACCGCCCGCAGGGCGTTGACGATCCCGGCTCCGTAGAACCCGTTCAGGTGATTGTTGCCGACGCAGGTGGCGTCGACGACGCCGTCGCCGTTCCCGTCGTAGGGGGCGGTCGGGCAACCCGGGTTGTCCGCCTCGGCCTTCAGGAGCCGCTGGAGCGTGGCCGGGCCGGCCCAGGGGTACTTGGACTTCAGCAGCGCGGCCACACCGGCGACGTGCGGTGTCGCCATCGAGGTGCCCTGCAGCCAGCCGTACTGGTTGTTCGGCAGCGTGGACAGGATGCGGCCGTCCTTCGACGGAGTGTCCGGGATCTGGAACCGGTCACCGCCGGGCGCCGCGACGTCGACGACGCCCTTGCCGTAGCTGGAGAAGTACGACTTGGCGCCGGTGACACCGGTCGAGCTCACCGTGACGACACCCGGCAACTGGGTCGGTACGTCGAAGCACTTGTGCGGGTCGACGGTACGCGGGACGGGCGTCGAGTCGTCGGGGCTGGACGCGTCGGAGAGCGCGTCCGCGTCGAGGTCGTCGTTGGAGTTGCCGGCCGCGGCGACGTTGAGCGTGCCCTTGTGCTGGGCGTACCGCTGGGCCCGGTCGACCGCGTCGACGATCGCCCGCTGGTCGGGGTCGTCCAGGCAGTTGTAGAGCCACGGGTCCACGTAGTAGCTGTTGTTGGTGATCTCCACGCCGTGGTCCGCGGCGAACACGAAGGCGCAGACGACACTCTCCGGGTAGAACAGCTGGGTGGAGTCGGGTTCGGCGACCGTGATGCCCGAGACCTTCACGCCCGGCGCCACACCCGCGACCCCGACGCCGTTGCGGGCCGCGGCGATCTCACCCGCGACATGCGTGCCGTGGTAGTGGTCGGCGTCCACCGGACGCCAGGCCCCGTACGTGGTGTCCGGCTTGCCGCCCACACAGTTCGCGGACTGGGAGGGGGAGAAGTTCGGGGCGATGTCCGGGTGGGTGTCGTCGACCCCCACGTCGATCACGGCCACCGTCACCTTTCTGCTGCCCGGGTCGGCCTTGGCCGCCTTGTCGGCGCCTATCGCGCGCAGGTCCCACTGGTCCGCCTCCAGGGGCTCCTGGCCGGCCGCGGCGCTCCGGGAGACCTTGGCGGCCTCCGCGGCCGACAGCACCTTCGCCGCGCCCTCGTCGGTCGTCCCCGCTGCCGCCAGCGGCGCCGTCCGTGTCGCACCCGCCGACTGCACGCCACGCACGGCGCGGATGCGCCTGCCGAAGTCCGGGTCGGCCGAGTGGACGACGATCACACCGATCTGCTCGTAGGCGATGACGACGCTGCCGCCCGCCGCGGTGATGGCCTTCTTCACCGACGCGATCGTGCGATGGTCCGTCGTGGTGTTGACCACGTACGCCAGGTTGGGGCCGTCCGCGCGGGTGCTCGCGGACGTGCTGAGGGGTGCGGCCGACGCGGCGCCCGGCAGGAAGCCGAGCGAGGCGGTGAGCGACAGGACGACCGGGACCGCGAGGGCGAGCCGGCGTCTGGATCGCAGATGAGCCATGGGGTCTCCACATCATCTGGAACGAAGAGCCGCCCGAACACACGGAGTGCTCGGGCAGGTACATGACGAGTGGTGCGAGCCGAAGCTATCTCCCGTCCGAGCTGGCCAGCAACGATTTCCGGAGATGACGTCCGAAACAAGCGGGCGACGACTTCCGAAAGAAACCGGGGGAGTTGAACCGGTCCACGCGCGGCGCCGTGACCTTGGACGGGAGCGCGAGCCCGCTCGGGCCCCCGGCGGATCACGCCCGTTGCACCACCGCTCGACCCGGTCAACGTGATCCGTGTCACTGTGAGATCCGCACAACGCCCGTGCCCCACCCGTCCCGGTCCGCGAGTCCCAACTCGCCCCGTCCACCGTCATGTCCGCACCCGCAACGCGAGGAGACTCCGTGGCTACCGACGCACCGCCCCCCTCGAAGGCCGATCCCGGACTGCCCTCGACCGAGGAGTTCGCGGAGGTGCAGCAGAGTGCCGAGTTCGCCGAACTGCGGCGCTCGCACCGCTCCTTCGCCTTCCCCCTGACCATCGGCTTCATCGCCTGGTACCTGCTGTACGTCCTGCTCTCCAACTACGCGGGCGACTTCATGGGCACCAAGGTGGCCGGCAACGTCAACGTCGCCCTGGTCCTCGGGCTCGCCCAGTTCCTCACCACGTTCCTCATCGCCTGGTGGTACTCGCGGCACGCCGCCGCGCAGCTCGACCCCAAGGCCGAAGCGATCAAGTCCCGGATGGAGGGCGGCGCATGAGCCCCGTACCGACCCTGCTCGCGGCCGGCGAGGCAAGTCAGCACCGGCCGCTGATCATCACCCTGTTCTCGGTGTTCGTCGCCGCGACCCTCGTCATCACCGTCTGGGCCGGCCGTCAGACCAAGGACGCCGCCGACTTCTACGCGGGCGGCCGCCAGTTCACCGGATTCCAGAACGGACTGGCCGTCTCCGGCGACTACATGTCCGCGGCCTCGTTCCTCGGCATCGCCGGCGCCATCGCCCTCTTCGGCTACGACGGCTTCCTCTACTCCATCGGCTTCCTCGTCGCCTGGCTGGTGGCCCTGCTCCTGGTCGCCGAACCACTGCGCAACTCCGGCCGCTACACCATGGGTGACGTCCTCGCCTACCGCATGCGCCAGCGCCCCGTACGGACGGCCGCCGGCACCTCCACGATCGTCGTGTCGATCTTCTACCTGCTGGCCCAGATGGCCGGCGCGGGCGTCCTGGTCTCCCTGCTCCTCGGGATCACCAGCGACGGCGGCAAGATCGCCATCGTCGCCCTGGTCGGCGTCCTCATGATCGTGTACGTGACCATCGGCGGCATGAAGGGCACCACCTGGGTGCAGATGGTCAAGGCCGTCCTGCTGATCATCGGCGCGCTGCTGCTCACCTTCCTGGTCCTGCTGAAGTTCAACTTCAACATCTCCGACCTGCTCGGCAAGGCGGCCGACAACAGCGGCAAGGGCGCGCCGTTCCTGGAGCCCGGCCTGAAATACGGCGCCACCTCCACGACCAAGCTGGACTTCCTCTCCCTGGGCATGGCCCTGGTCCTGGGCACCGCCGGCCTCCCGCACATCCTGATCCGCTTCTACACCGTGCCCACGGCGAAGACCGCGCGGAAGTCCGTGAACTGGGCGATCGGCCTCATCGGGGCCTTCTACCTGATGACCCTGGCCCTCGGCTTCGGCGCCGCGGCCCTGATCAAACCCGACGAGATCATCGCCTCGAACAAGGCGGGCAACACGGCCGCGCCCCTGCTGGCGCTCCACCTGGGAGGCGTCGACTCGAACTGGGGCGCCATCCTGCTCGCCTCCATCTCCGCCGTCGCCTTCGCCACGATCCTCGCCGTCGTCGCGGGCCTGACCCTGGCCTCCTCCTCGTCGTTCGCGCACGACATCTACGCGAACGTCATCAAGAAGGGGAAGGCCGACGAGAAACAGGAGATCAGGGCGGCCCGGTACGCGACGGTCGGCATCGGCGCCGTGTCCATCCTCCTGGGCGCCCTCGCCCGTGACCTCAACGTCGCGGGACTGGTCGCCCTCGCCTTCGCGGTCGCCGCGTCCGCCAACCTGCCGACGATCCTCTTCAGCCTCTTCTGGAAGCGGTTCACCACCTCGGGCGCCCTCTGGTCCATCTACGGCGGTCTGGTCACGGCGGTCGGCCTGGTGCTGTTCTCGCCCGTCGTCTCCGGCAAACCCACCTCGATGTTCCCGGACGTCGACTTCCACTGGTTCCCGCTGGAGAACCCCGGCATCATCTCGATCCCGGTCGGCTTCCTGCTGGGCTGGCTGGGCACCCTGCTGTCCAAGGAGGAGCCCGACGCCGGAAAGTACGCCGAGCTGGAGGTCCGCTCCCTGACGGGCACCGGAGCGCACTGACGCCCCTCGCCGACGGCCGCGTCGTAGATCCCTACGACGCGGCCGCGCCGCACCTCGTGGGATCCGGCCGCTCTGGATGTCCGTCCCGTCACGTAGGCTCGATCGTGCCGGGTAAGGATGATCCGCATCGAGGGAGGGGGCCCACATGCTCATCGACACCTATGGCCGGGTAGCCACCGACCTGCGCGTATCCCTGACGGACAAGTGCAATCTGCGGTGCACGTACTGCATGCCCGAGGAAGGCCTGCAGTGGCTCTCCAAGCCCGATCTGCTCACGGACGACGAGATCGTCCGCCTCATCGGCATCGCCGTCACCCGTCTCGGCGTCACCGAGGTCCGCTTCACCGGCGGTGAGCCGCTGCTCCGCCCCGGTCTGGTGGGCATCGTCGAGCGGGTCGCCGCGCTCGCGCCCCGCCCGCGGATGTCCCTGACCACCAACGGCATCGGCCTCAAGCGCACCGCCGCCGCCCTGAAGGCGGCGGGCCTGGACCGGGTGAACGTGTCACTGGACACGCTGCGCCCCGAGGTCTTCAAGACCCTCACCCGCCGCGACCGCCACCACGACGTCCTCGCGGGTCTCGAAGCCGCCCGCGACGCGGGCCTGACCCCGGTCAAGGTGAACACGGTCCTGATGCCGGGCCTGAACGACGACGAGGCCCCGGACCTGCTCGCCTGGGCCGTCGCGCACGACTACGAGCTGCGCTTCATCGAGCAGATGCCCCTGGACGCCCAGCACGGCTGGAAGCGCGAGGGGATGGTCACCGCGGGCGACATCCTCGACTCGCTGCGTACGCGCTTCGAGCTCACCGAGGAGGGCGCGGGCGAGCGCGGTTCCGCGCCGGCCGAGCGCTGGCTCGTCGACGGGGGCCCGCACCGCGTGGGAGTGATCGCCTCCGTCACCCGCCCGTTCTGCGCGGCCTGCGACCGTACGCGGCTCACGGCGGACGGCCAGATACGCACCTGCCTGTTCGCCACCGAGGAGACCGACCTGCGCGCGGCGCTGCGCTCGGAGGCCCCCGACGAGGAGATCGCCCGCGTCTGGCGCCTCGCGATGTGGGGCAAGAAGGCGGGCTCGGGTCTGGACGACCCGTCGTTCCTGCAGCCGACGCGCCCCATGTCGGCGATCGGCGGCTGACCAGGGCCCCGCCGCGGCCGCTCAGGCGTCGGGGTCCGCCCAGTCGGCCAGCGGGACCACGTCCTTGAGGAATCCCCGTACACCGAGGAACTGGGACAGGTGCTCGCGGTGCTCGTCGCACGCGAGCCAGGTCTTGCGCCGCTCCGGCGTGTGCAGCTTCGGGTTGTTCCAGGCGAGCACCCACACCGCGTCGGCGCGACAGCCCTTGGCGGAGCACTGCGGAGTGGTGGGAGCGGGCGACGGATCGGAGAGCGGGAAGTTCACGCCTCAACCCTAGGCGGCTTCCGGAGCCGTTCCGAACGGCCCCCGGGGGAGCGCCTGGGGGGCGAGGAGTCCGCTGCGCCACCGGCCTCCGGCGTACCCCTCGACCGCTCGCCGGCCGACCCGTCGTTCACTCGTCGAACGGGCCCCCGGCCGCACCCCGTACCGACCTTGATCCGGTGCCGGAAAGGCTCCCAAAAGGCGACGCCGAGCAGCCACGGGGGGAGCTGCCCGGCGTCGGTCTGTCGCTCCGACGGGGGATGCGGAGCGCGTACGAAGTATGTCACGGGTAACCCGCTGCCCGGCACCGGAACAGCGTGATTGATCTGAGCTTTTCTTGAGCTTGGCGCGCGGCCGGATTCCGTTTCCGGCGGATCCTCCGTGGTCAGGCGGAGGGCGATTCGGAGCCCTGCGCGCCCGTGCGAGCGGTCCCCGGTCGCGCCCCGGCGTCGGCGGCCGCATCGTCCGGAACCGGCCGCGCGGAGGCGTCCGGCCGCGGCGGGGCGATCATCGCCGGGCCGGGGAGGGTGACGAACGTGGAGGGGAGCGACGGCGCGTTCTCCCGGCCGGCGTTGGCGATCACCACGGCGACGTAGGGGAGCAGGATCCCGAGCACCAGCGCGACGAGCGCGACATGCCGCTCGACGTTCCAGAGGGTGGCGGCCAGGATCACGGAGAGCGTGCGGACGGACATCGAGATGATGTAGCGGCGCTGTCTGCCGCGGACGTCCTCGTCGAGCCCCTGCCGGGCCCCGGTGATCCGGAAGACCTGACCGCCGCTCTGCTTCCGCAGCATGTGCCACCACCTGCCTGTGTCGGACTCTCCCCGGTCCGTACCCGCGCGGACCCGCTCAGGGAGGCGGGCCCGAACAGGTTCCACGTTACGCCGCGCCTGCGCCGCCTTCGAGACCGGGGCGGGTCCGGTCCGAGGGGGACCTGATGCGCCGTACCGCGTATGGCCGAACCCGACATGCGCCGTACCACGGCCGGACCGAGACTGGGCGTACTGCTCACGCGGAGCCGTACAAGGAGGCATACATGGGCTGGTTGTGGGCGATCATCGTGGGTTTCGTGCTCGGCCTGCTGGCCAAGGCGATCCTTCCGGGCAAGCAGCACAGCCCGCTCTGGCTGACCACCATCTTCGGCATCATCGGCGCCATCGTCGGCAACGCCATCGCGGGCTGGCTGGGCATCGCCGAGACCAGGGGCATCGACTGGGGACGGCACGCACTGCAGCTGGTGGCCGCCATCGTCATCGTCTTCCTGGGCGACATGGTCTACATGTCGCTGCGGGGAGAGCGCCGGCGGGCCTGACGGTACGGCCGACGCGACGGCACGGGAGGACGAGCGAGGGGGCGGCCCCTGACGGAGCCGCCCCCTCGGTCATGCGTGTCGCACGCGCCCGTTCAGCCGCCGGTGACCTCCACCGCGGCCAGGTTCTTCTTGCCGCGGCGCAGGATCAGCCAGCGGCCGTGCAGCAGGTCCTCCCGGGAGGGGACCGCGTCCTCGGCGGTCACCTTCGCGTTGTTCACGTAGGCACCGCCCTCCTTGACCGTGCGGCGGGCGGCGGACTTGCTGGCCACCAGGCCGACCTCCGCGAACAGGTCCACCACGAGGCCGAGCTCCGCGACCTGGACGTGCGGCACCTCGGAGAGGGCCGCGGCCAGGGTCCGCGCGTCGAGCTCCGCCAGCTCGCCCTGACCGAACAGGGCCCTGGACGCGGCGATCACGGCGTCCGTCTGGTCGGCGCCGTGCACCAGCGTGGTGAGCTCCTCGGCCAGCGCGCGCTGCGCCGCACGGGCCTGCGGGCGCTCCTGCGTCTGCCGCTCCAGCTCCTCGATCTCCTCGTGGGACCGGAAGCTGAAGATGCGCAGGAACTTGGAGACGTCCCGGTCGTCCGCGTTCAGCCAGAACTGGTAGAACGCGTACGGCGTGGTCATCTCCGGGTCCAGCCAGACCGTCCCGGACTCCGTCTTGCCGAACTTGGTGCCGTCCGCCTTGGTGATCAGCGGAGTGCCGAGGGCGTGCACCACGGCCTCCGGCTCGGTCCGGTGGATCAGGTCCGTGCCCGAGGTGAGGTTGCCCCACTGGTCGCTGCCGCCGGTCTGCAGGGTGCAGCCGAACCGGCGGTACAGCTCCAGGAAGTCCATGCCCTGCAGGATCTGGTAGCTGAACTCCGTGTAGCTGATGCCCGCGTCGGAGTTGAGCCGCCGCGAGACGGCCTCCTTGGCGATCATCTTGTTGACCCGGAAGTGCTTGCCCATGTCGCGCAGGAACTCGATGGCCGACATGCCCTGGGTCCAGTCCAGGTTGTTGACCATCACCGCGGCGTTCGGGCCCTCGAAGTCGAGCAGCGGGGCGATCTGCGCACGCAGCCGCTCCACCCACTCGGCGACGACCTCGGGGGAGTTCAGCGTGCGCTCGGAGTTCGGCTTCGGGTCACCGATCAGACCGGTGGCACCGCCCACCAGACCCAGCGGGCGGTGGCCCGCCCGCTGGATCCGGCGCATCGTGAGGATCTGCACGAGATTGCCGAGATGCAGGCTGGGCGCGGTCGGGTCGAAGCCGCAATAGAACGTGACGGGACCGTCCGCGAACGCCTTGCGCAATGCGTCCTCGTCGGTGGAGAGGGCGATCAGCCCCCGCCACTTCAGCTCGTCGACGATGTCCGTCACGGTTCTCGTATCTCCTTGGGTGGTCTCGTGAATCAGGTACGAGGTTATACGCCTCGGCTGACAGAGCTCATGTTGAAGTCGGGCACGCGCAGCGCGGGCATCGCGGCACGGGTGAACCAGTCGCTCCATTCGCGCGGCAGGGTCTTCTCCGTACGCCCGGCCTCCGTCGCCCGCCCCAGCAGACCCACCGGCGACTCGTTGAACCGGAAGTTGTTGACCTCGCCGACGACCTGGCCGTTCTCCACCAGGTAGACACCGTCCCGGGTCAGACCGGTCAGCAGCAGCGTCGCCGGGTCGACCTCGCGGATGTACCAGAGGCAGGTCAGCAGCAGACCCCGCTCGGTGGCGGCGACCATCTCCTCCAGGGAGCGGTCCTCACCGCCGTCCAGGATCAGGTTCCCGATCGTCGGCGCGACCGGCAGTCCGGTCAGGCCCGCGCTGTGCCGGGTGGTGGAGAGACGGGCCAGTTCGCCCCGGCTCACCCAGTCCGTCGGGGCCAGCGGGAGCCCGTTGTCGAACACGGACGCGTCGTCGCCGGAGGAGTGCGCGAGCACGAAGGGCGCGGACTCCAGCCCCGGCTCGTTCGGGTCGCTGCGGAGCGTCAGCGGCAGCTCGGTGAGCCTCTCGCCGACGCGGGTGCCGCCGCCCGGCTTGCTGAACACCGTCCGGCCCTCGGCCGCGTCCCGGGCCGCGGCCGACCACATCTGGTAGATGAGCAGGTCCGCCACGGCGGTCGGCGGCAGCAGCGTCTCGTAGCGGCCGGCCGGCAGGTCCACCCGCCGCTCGGCCCAGCCCAGCCGGACGGCCAGCTCGGCGTCCAGCGCCGCCGGATCGACGTCCTTGAAGTCACGGGTGGAACGCCCCGCCCACGCCGAGCGCGTACGGTCCGGCGACTTGGCGTTCAGTTCCAGGGTCCCGTTGGGCTGGTCGTGCCGCAGTCGCAGCCCCGTCGACGTACCGAGATAGCTGGAGACCAGCTCGTGGTTGGCGAAGCCGTACAGCTCACGCCCGCCCGCCCGCGCGCGGGCGAAGGACTCGCCGAGCGCGGGGGCGAAGTCCGCGAAGACGGTGGAGGAGGTCTCGGCGGGCGCGTCCGTGAAGTCGGGGGACTCCGGTACGCCCGTGACCAGCGGCTGGGCGTCCTCGGCGGGGCCCGCGCCGCGCGCCGCCGCCTCCGCGGCCCGCACCAGCGGCTCCAGCTCGTCCGCGGTCACCGCCGAACGCGAGACGACCCCGGACGCGGTGCCCTCGCGGCCGTCGACGGTGGCGACGACGGTCAGCGTGCGCCCGCGCGTCACCCCGTTCGTGGTCAGCGCGTTGCCCGCCCAGCGCAGGTTCGCGGTGGAGTGCTCGTCGGCGATCACCACGCAGCCGTCCGCGCGGGAGAGCTCGAGGGCACGCTCGACGACCTCGTGCGGCTTGTTGGTACGGGCGCTCATCGACCGGCCTCCTGCGTCGTGTTCAGAATGTTGACGCCCCTGAAGAGGGCGGACGGGCAGCCGTGCGAGACCGCCGCGACCTGACCCGGCTGGGCCTTGCCGCAGTTGAAGGCACCGCCCAGGACGTACGTCTGCGGACCGCCCACCGCGGCCATCGACCCCCAGAAGTCGGTCGTCGTCGCCTGGTACGCGACATCGCGCAGCTGACCGGTGATCCGGCCGTTCTCGATCCTGAAGAACCGCTGTCCGGTGAACTGGAAGTTGTAGCGCTGCATGTCGATCGACCAGGACCGGTCGCCGACCACGTAGATGCCGCGGTCCACACCCCCGATCAGGTCCTCGGTGGAGAGCCCGGCGGGGTCCGGCTGCAGGGACACGTTGGCCATCCGCTGCACGGGCACGTGCCCGGGGGAGTCGGCGTAGGCGCACCCGTTGGAGCGCTCGAAGCCGGTCAGCCTGGCGATCCGGCGGTCGAGCTGGTACCCGACGAGTGTGCCGTCCTTGACCAGATCCCAGGACTGGCCCTCGACGCCCTCGTCGTCGTAGCCGATGGTCGCGAGGCCGTGCTCGGCGGTGCGGTCACCGGTGACGTTCATCCGCTCGGAGCCGTAGCGCAGCTTGCCGAGCTGGTCGAAGGTGGCGAAGGAGGTGCCCGCGTACGCCGCCTCGTAGCCCAGCGCGCGGTCCAGCTCGGTGGCGTGGCCGATGGACTCGTGGATGGTCAGCCACAGGTTCGAGGGGTCGACCACGAGGTCGTACAGCCCCGACTCGACGCTCGGGGCCCGCATCTTCTCGGCGAGCAGCTCCGGGATGCGGTCCAGCTCGGAGTCCCAGTCCCAGCCGGTGCCCATCAGGTACTCCCAGCCGCGCCCGGCCGGCGGCGCGATGGTGCGCATCGAGTCGAACTCGCCGCTCGACTCGTCGACGGCGACGGCGGTCAGCTGCGGGTGGAGCCGGACGCGCTGCTGGGTGGTGACGGTCCCCGCGGTGTCGGCGTAGAACTTGTTCTCGTGCACGGTCAGCAGCGAGGCGTCGACGTGGTCGACGCCGTCGGCGGCCAGCAGCCGGGCGCTCCAGTCCGAGAGCAGCCCGGCCTTCTCCTCGGCGGGCACGGAGAAGGGGTCGATGTCGTACGACGAGATCCAGGTCTTCTCGGCGTGCACCGGTTCGGCGGCCAGTTCCACGCGCTCGTCGGAACCCGCCGCCCTGATCACCTGGGCCGACAGCTTCGCCATCGCCACGGCCTGCGAGGCGACCTTCGCCGCGGCGTCCATCGTCAGGTCCACGCCCGACGCGAACCCCCAGGTCCCGCCGTGCACCACCCGTACCGCGTACCCGAGGTCCGTGGTGTCCGACGATCCCGCGGGCTTGGCGTCGCGCAGCCGCCAGGAGGCGCTGCGCACCCGTTCGAACCGGAAGTCCGCGTGTTCGGCACCCAGGGCACGGGCGCGCGCCAGCGCGGCGTCGGCCAGGGCCCGCAGTGGCAGCGCCGTGAAGGCTTCGTCGATGGAATGGGGCACGGAGGTCTCCCTGCTGTCGTGGCCTGTCGGGTCCGATCATGTCGCGCGGGCGGGTCCGGCGGCCACGGCTTTGTCCCGGCCGAGGCCGGATCTTTCCGTCCGCCGAAAGCGGCTTTCTGTAGGGATCCGACAGCGAGCCCCCCGCGCCACTGTCGGGGACCGATTCTCCGGGAGACGGACCCGACCGATAGGTTTTCGGGGAAGGCGCCTGTCCTGCAGGGGTTTCAGACTGCTATCGAAAGGGTGATCCGTTGAGCCGCTCGGTTCTCGTCACCGGAGGCAACCGGGGCATCGGCCTCGCCATCGCCCGCGCGTTCGCCGATGCCGGCGACAAGGTCGCGATCACATACCGCTCGGGTGAGCCGCCGGCCGCCCTCACCGCCCTGGGCTGCCTCGCCGTCAAGTGCGACATCACCGACACCGAGCAGGTGGAGCAGGCCTACAAGGAGATCGAGGCCGAGCACGGTCCCGTCGAGATCCTGGTGGCCAACGCAGGCGTCACCAAGGACCAGCTCCTGATGCGCATGTCCGAGGAGGACTTCACCTCCGTCCTCGACACGAACCTCACCGGCACCTTCCGGGTAGTCAAGCGCGCCAACCGCGGCATGCTCCGGGCCAAGAAGGGCCGCGTGGTCCTCATCTCGTCGGTCGTCGGGCTGCTGGGCTCCGCCGGGCAGTCGAACTACGCCGCGTCCAAGGCCGCCCTGGTCGGCTTCGCGCGCTCGCTCGCACGGGAACTCGGCTCGCGGAACATCACCTTCAACGTCGTCGCGCCCGGTTTCGTCGACACCGACATGACCAAGGTGCTCACCGACGAGCAGCGCGCGGGCATCGTCGCCCAGGTGCCGCTCGGCCGGTACGCGCAGCCGGAGGAGATCGCCGCGGCGGTGCGGTTCCTCGCTTCGGACGACGCCTCGTACATCACTGGAGCCGTCATTCCCGTTGACGGCGGACTGGGAATGGGTCACTGATCACCATGAGTGGAATTCTCGAGGGCAAGCGCATCCTGATCACGGGTGTGCTGACGGAGGCATCCATCGCCTTCCACGCGGCCAAGCTGGCCCAGGAGCAGGGCGCCGAGATCATCCTGACCGCGTTCCCGCGGCCCACGCTGACCGAGCGCATCGCCAAGAAGCTGCCGAAGCCGGCCAAGGTCATCGAGCTCGACGTCACCAACGACGAGCACCTCGCGCGGCTGGCCGACATCGTGGGCGAGGAGCTGGGCGGCCTCGACGGCGTCGTGCACTCCATCGGCTTCGCGCCGCAGGACGCCCTCGGCGGCAACTTCCTCAACACGCCGTTCGAGTCGGTGGCCACCGCCATGCACGTCTCGGCGTACTCCCTGAAGTCGCTGACCATGGCCTGCCTGCCGCTGATGCAGAACGGTGGTTCGGTCGTCGGCCTCACCTTCGACGCCTCGTTCGCGTGGCCGCAGTACGACTGGATGGGCCCGGCCAAGGCCGCTTTGGAGGCGACCAGCCGTTACATCGCCCGCGACCTGGGCAAGCAGAACATTCGCTGCAACCTCGTCTCGGCGGGCCCGCTCGGTTCCATGGCCGCCAAGTCCATCCCGGGCTTCGGCGAGCTCGCCGCCGTGTGGGACTCGCGCGCGCCCCTGGAGTGGGACCTCAAGGACCCCGAGCCGGCCGGCCGCGGTGTCGTCGCCCTGCTGAGCGACTGGTTCCCGAAGACCACCGGCGAGATCATCCATGTCGACGGCGGTCTGCACGCGATCGGCGCGTAGCCACCCGCACCGCTGTTCCCGTACGGCGGCCGCCGTCCCGTACCGGGGCACCGTCCCCGTCCGCGGGCGACCGTCCCGTACCTGCACGTACCAGGCCGTCCCGTACGGCCATGACGCCCCGTTCCCCGCCTCGCGCGGGGAGCGGGGCGTCGCCCGTTCGGCCCAGTCGGCCGGGCGGCACGGGCGCCCCACCACGCACGATTGGAGTACGCACCGCCCCGCAGCCGTACGGCCGAGGAGGTCCCCTTGTGCGCCTGTCCCGTCGTTTTGCCCCGGTGTTCGCGGCCGTCACGCTGATGGTCGCGCTGCCGTACGACGCGATGCCCAGCGGGCGCGGGCGCCACCAGAGCACCGCGGTGCCCCAGCCGTTCGGGGCCGCGTGCCGCACCTCGGTCGCCGGTTCCCACGCGGTCGCCTACTGCCACAACCCCTATCCGGGGACGGACCTGGTGAGCCTGCACATCGAGTGCGACCGCTGGTGGGACATCGACACCGACAGCGCCCCGGTCGAGACGGGACCCGCGATGACGGTACGGCTGGAGGGCCGGTGCTGGAAGGAGATCCGCTCGGTGTGGGTCACCCACCGGAAGCAGGGCGCCTGAGCCACGGGCGGCACTGGAACGGGTAGCCGGCCGCCGCCTCGGCCGCGGCCTCCGCGTCGCCTTCGCGGATCGCGTCGAGAAGTCCCGTGTGGTCCAGGTACGTCTCCGGGGTCAGCTCCTCGCCGACATCGTCGCGGAGCCAGTCGCGCAGGACCTCGCCCAGGTCCGCGTACATCGCCGTCATGACGTCGTTGCGGGACGCGGCCACCACCGCCAGATGGAAGGTCGCGTCGGCCGTCACGAAGGCCTCCCGGTCGCCCGACTCCCAGGCGCTCTCGCGGCGGGCCAGCAGCGCGTCGAGCTGCTTGAGATCGCGCTCGGTGCGCCGCTCGGCGGCCAGCTTGGCGGCGCTCGACTCCAGGGTGGAGCGCAGCTCGGCGACGTGCCGGGGATCGGCGTCGGCGAAGCGGCGGTGCATCACGCCCGCGAGTTCGCTGGTCGCGACGACGTACGTGCCCGAGCCCTGGCGGATGTCGAGCAGACCGTTGTGGGCGAGCGCGCGCACGGCCTCCCGGACCGTGTTGCGGGCGACCCCCAGCTGCTCGACGAGCTCCGGCTCGGTCGGGATGCGGGAGCCGACCGGCCACTCACCCGAGGTGATCTGGGTCCGCAGCTCGGCGATGACCTGCTCGGACAGTGCCGAACGGCGGGGGTGGCTCAGCGGCATGGCGGTCCTTCGTACGGGCCCGGGTGCGGTCGTTCGCGCGGGGCCGGAGGTTCCGGAGATTAACGCAGCGGGGGCGGAGCGGGCGGCGGGGTGGCGGAGACGCAGGGCGGCTGGGACGGCTTGGAGGGCTTGGACGGCTTGGAGGACGGCTGGGACGGTCAGGATGGACAACTAATCATCCCATGATTCTATGATGGCACCATGGCCATCGAGGAGACCAGGACGAGCACGACCCCACCGATACGCGACGCCGCACCGCGGCGGCCCGGGAGCGGGACGGCGGCGCCGCGGACGTCCCCGCGCGCGTGGACGACACGGCTGGTGATCGTGGGCATCGTCCTCGCGGCCCTCAACCTGCGCCCCGCCATCACCAGCTTCGGCGCCCTCCTCGAAGAGGTGCGCGACGGGCTCGGCATGAGCGGCAGCGTCGCCGGACTGCTCACCTCCGTGCCACCGCTCTGTTTCGCCGTCTTCGGCGTCATGGCACCGCGGCTCGCCCGCCGCTTCGGGCCCGGCGCGGTCGTCTGCGCCGGGATGGCCGCCATCACGGCCGGGCTCGCGATCCGCCCGTTCACCGGGAACGCGGCCGGCTTCCTGGCCGCCAGCGCCCTCGCTCTGATGGGCATCGCCGTCAGCAACGTCCTCATGCCGGTGATCGTCAAGCGCTGGTTCCCGGACCGGGTCGGCTCCATGACCGGCCTCTACTCCATGGCGCTCGCCCTCGGCACCTCGGCGGCGGCCGCACTGACGGTGCCCATGACCGACGCGCTCGGCGGCGACTGGCACTCCGGGCTCGCCGTGTGGGCGGGGCTCGCCGGCATCGCCGTACTGCCCTGGATCCCGCTCGTCCGGACCGGCCCCCCGAGCGGCGACGCGCCCGCCGCGGACACCGCCCCGCACGGGCCCGGCGGGCTGCGCATCACCCGCAGCCGCACCGCCTGGGCGCTCGCCGTCTTCTTCGGCCTGCAGGCCACCGCGGCCTACATCACGATGGGCTGGATGCCGCAGATCTTCCGTGACGCGGGCGTCTCCGCGGGCACCGCGGGACTGCTGCTCGCCGTCACGATGGTGATGGGCGTGCCGCTGGCGTTCGTCATCCCGCGCGTGGCCACCCGCCTGCCCCACCAGGGGCCCATCGTGGTCGCCCTCGGTGCCTGCGGACTCGCCGGATACGCGGGTCTCTACGCCGCCCCGGCCGGCGGCGCCTGGCTCTGGGCCCTGCTGCTGGGCGTCTCGAACTGCGCCTTCCCGCTCGCCCTGACGATGGTCGGCATGCGCGCCCGCACCGGGGCGGGGGTCGCCCAGCTCTCGGCCTTCGCGCAGAGCACCGGCTACCTGCTCTCGATCCCGGGCCCCCTGCTCGTCGGGGTGCTCTACCAGCACAGCGGCGGCTGGGGCCTGCCGATCGCGCTCATGGCCGCGCTGATGGTCCCGCAGATCGCGGTCGGCGTCCTGGCGGGCCGCGACCGCACCGTCGAGGACGAGGCCACTCCCGGACGGCGCCCTTGAGCACCCGGCCCCGGGAACCCGGCCCGGGCACCCGCGGACACTCGACTCCGCGGCGGCGGACGCGCCGCCGGCACCCTCTGCGAGCCCAGGACACGCCCGCCCGCACCCCCAGAGTGCTCATCGGCACCCCCGGAGGGCCCGGCGGGCGCTCCGGGGCCGTGAGGGACGTTTCCGGGGACATCGGCGGACATGGGGGCCGACCCCACCCGCCGGGGCCCGGCCGAAGGGTGCGAGACTGACCCCATGCCAGTGCTCGATCCGAACCCCCAGAACGGCCAGAAGAAGATGCTGCTCGTCTTCGGCACGTTCCTCGCCATCACCGTGATCATCGCCGTCATCGCGACCATCGCCTCCCCGTGACCCCGCCCGCCCCCTCCCGGGACGGCGACGGTGGGGCTAGCCCCCCTGTCCCCTAGGGGGCGAGTGTCAGGGTCAAGTGGGTGGATCACCGGATGGGTTGACGCACCCGGATTCCGTACCTTCGAGATGTGGCCGCGAGGACGCGGGACACGGACCACGCGAAGACCCACGGAGGCGGCATGTCGGCCCGTACGCACACCCGGCCCCACCCGGCGACCCCGGGCCGCGTCGAGATCCGGCTGCCCTGGTGGGCCGTCGCCCTGCCGGCCCTCGCCTTCGCCACGCTGCTGCTCCTGCTGCTGAACCCGGCGGACGCGCACGCCGCGGCCGGCGACCCCGCCCTCACCCACCTCTTCGAGCGCCTCCAGCAGACCGTGCAGCACCAGGCCTCCTGAGCCGCCTTCACCCACCGTGCGGCACCCCTCGCGCACGGTGCCCGACGCCCGGTGTCCCATGGTGAAGGAGCCCGTCAACTCCTTGAGCCACATGGCGTGTTTCATGCGAAGCTGGGACTCATGAGCGTCGCAGAACCTCGCAGGATTGTCCTCTTCCGGCATGCGAAAGCCGACTGGCCGCAGGTGTCCGACCACGAGCGGCCGCTCGCTGACCGGGGGCGTACGGACGCCGCCGTCGCCGGACGCCGACTGGCCGATACCGGCATCCCCTTCGACCTTGCCATCTGCTCCACCGCGGCCCGCACCCGGGAAACCTGGAAGCTCGCCGTCCACGAGTTCCCGCACCGGCCGAAAACGGTCTACGAGGAGCGGGTCTACGAGGCCTCGCCGGGCGAGCTGATCGCCGTACTGAACGAAATCCCGGACGACGCGCAGGACGTGCTCCTGATCGGGCACAACCCCGGCATCCAGGGTCTCGCCGACGTCCTCACCGGCCGGGCCGAGAGCGAGGCCCGGTCCCGGATGACCGAGCACGGCTTCCCGACCGCCGCCTACGCCGTGCTGTCGTTCGACGGCTCCTGGAAATCCCTGGAGCCCGGCGTCACCACACTGACCGACTACTGGGCACCGACCGAGTGACCGCGTCCTCACGGACAGGGGGCCCGGCACCGTCGCGACGGTGCCGGGCCCCTTCGTCATACCGGCCGGAACCCCGGCGGGCGTCCGGCGCCGGTCAGGCGCGCGTACTCGTGGCCGCGCGGCCGGGACCAGCGGCCGAACGCGCGGTCAGTGGTCGCCCAGATGCATGTCCGCCGCCTCGACCTCTTCGCGGGTGACCCCCAGCAGATACAGCACGGTGTCGAGGAAGGGGAAGTTCACCGCGGTGTGCGCGGCCTCCCGTACGACGGGCTTGGCGTTGAACGCGACACCGAGACCCGCGGCGTTGAGCATGTCGAGGTCGTTGGCGCCGTCCCCGATCGCCACGGTCTGGACGAGCGGCACGCCCGCCTCCGCGGCGAACCGGCGCAGCAGCCGCGCCTTGCCCGCGCGGTCCACGATCTCCCCGGTGACCCGGCCGGTCAGCTTCCCGTCGGCGATCTCCAGCGTGTTGGCCTGCGCGAAGTCGAGCCCGAGCCGCTCCTTCAGGTCGTCCGTGACCTGGGTGAACCCGCCCGAGACGACACCGACCTGGAAGCCGAGCCGCTTCAGCGTACGGATCAGTGTGCGCGCCCCGGGGGTCAGCCGCACCTCCTCGCGCACCTTGGCCACCACCGAGGCGTCCAGCCCCTTCAGCAGCGCCACACGCGCGTGCAGCGACTGCTCGAAGTCCAGCTCCCCGCGCATCGCGGCGGCCGTCACCTCGGCCACCTCGTCCTCGCACCCGGCGTGCGCGGCGAAGAGCTCGATCACCTCGTCCTGGATCAGTGTCGAGTCCACGTCCATGACGACCAGCCGCTGGGCCCGCCGGTGCAGTCCCGAGGCGACCACGGCGATGTCCACCCCGAGCGCCGCGGCCTCCGTCACCAGCGCGGTGCGCAGCGCCTCCGTCTCCGCACCGGACACGGCGAACTCCACGGCCGTCACCGGGTACTTGGCGAGCCGGAAGATACGGTCGATGTTCCCCCCGGTCTTGGTGATCCGGGCGGCGATCGAGGCAGTGGACTCGGCGGTGAGCGGATGCCCCAGCACGGTGACGTGCGAACGCCCCATGCCACGGGGCCGGTTGTCGCCGAGGCCGGAGATGATCTCCGCCTGCATCTTCATCGAGTCGGCCCAACTGTGCACGGTGGCCCGTAGATCGCCCTCCAGGCCGGAGGGCGGCTCGGTCACGAGCGCGCACAGCACGATCCGGCCACGGGTGACGACCTGCTCGATGTCGACGACGTCGACGGAGAAGGCGGCGAGGGTGTCGAAGAGTCCGGCCGTGATGCCCGGCCGGTCCTTGCCGAAGATCTTGACAAGGAGGGTGGGGATATCGGGGGTCTGCGTAGCGCTCATGGTGCTTCCACCGTATCCGGCACGCAGTGCCTTCCGCCCGCGCGGTCCGTCCAGCGGACAGGGAACTCTGGGTGTCGGACCGGTGACGCGCGCGTTTCCGCGAGCCGGCACCGGCACCGCCGCGCGATGGGCGATGGGCGATGGGCGATGGGCGATGGGCGACGGGCGATGGGCGGTGACCGGTGACCGGTGACCGGTGACTGGCGGACGGTGACTGGCGGACGGTGGCGGCGGGCGGCGCGGCTCAGTCGCGCCGCCGGGGCCCGGACGGCGGAGGCTGCCCCTGGTCGGGCGGGGGCGGCGGGGGAGGGGGCACACCCTGTCCCGGCGGCCGTCGGCGCGGCCCGGGCGGCGGCGGGAGCGGCCGGGCGACCGTCGGAGCGCCGTACACGTCGTCACCCGCCCGCTTCCGTTCCGACGGACGACCGTCGCGCGGCTCCCGCAGCTCGTCCGGCAGCCGCAGATACGGATTGGTGTCGGGGTTGGCGGGCCGGTACGGAGCGCTCGGCGCGTACGGTCCCGACCGCGGCGCGGGACCGGTGGGGGGCGGCGCGCCGGGGTGGGCCGGAGCCCGCGCGTCACCGAGTGCCAGGGGCGCCGCCCGCCGGCCCGCGGCCCCGCTCGCGTACGCCAGCAGCGCGCCCGCCGCGCCCGCGCCCGCACCCCACGCGGCCCCGAACAGCAGGGCCACACCCAGCCGTCCGTGCAGCCCGATCCCGGCCCCGAACGCGTCGATGCCGAACACCGACAGCGAGGCGTCCACCGACACGTCCGTCGCCCACGCCAGCAGCGGCAGTGCCGACGCCGTCACGATCCCCAGCCGAAGAGCGCAGCGGCCCGCGAACCCGAGGGCACCGACGCCTCCCGCACCGGGAGCACCGGGGATGCCCCCGGAAGCGGCATCCCCTCGCCGTACAAAAGGCGTACGGGCGGCGGCGAGGACCCCGGCGAACAACATCATGAGCGCGGCCGCCACCCCCAACAGCCACACCCTGCCGTCCAGTTCCGCGAGACGGCCCAGGGTCACGGGCCGGTCGGAGCCGCCGCTCAGCAGCTTGTCCAGGGGGTCGGGCAGCATCCGGGCGAGTGCGCCGGTCGCCCTGCCGTCCCAGGGGACGAGGAGACCGATCGGCACACCGAGCCACACCCCGTTGGGCGCGCCGAGCAGGGCGGCGCCCGCGATCAGTCTGGGATGCGGGTCACCGATCGCCGCGTACGCCGCCGCCGCGAGCCCCGCGACGACCGCCACCAGCAGGACCGTGACCAGCGCGGACGCGGCCGGCCGCACCGTCCGGTGCACACCCTCCCAGCCGCGCGGCAGAGGGGTGCGCCGGGAGGCCAGCAGCGAGATGACCAGGACGCCGGCCGCCCAGGCGGCACCTCCGAGCAGCGTGGGCACCGTGTCCACGGTGAATCCCACGGCCGCCTTCGCGTCCACCAGGTCGTCGATCCTCCCCGGCAGCAGTCCGCCGAGGTCACCGAGCCCGCCCGGCAGCTTGTCGGTGATCTTCCCCAGCCCGCCGCCGCCCGTCACCCGGTCGAGCCCGAGCCGGCCGCCGTCGATGGTGATGACGTCGTGGCCGGCCCAGGCCAGCCCGCCCAGGGTCGCCACGAACAGGACGACCACCGCGCCCGCGCGCGCCAGGAGTTCGGCCGGCGCGATCACAACTCCCGCCGCGCGCAAGGAACGCAGGAAGAAGTAGGAGAGCAGCAGCGCGCCGACCAGACCCACCCCCAGTGGCGTGATCTGGACGGCCGTGTGCGCGTCGGCGCCCTTCAGCCCGAAGGCCGACACGTTGCCCGAGGGCCGGACTGCGCCGTTCGCCCCCAGCGCCACCACGGCCGCGGTCATCGGCCCGAGCGAACCCGCGTCGTCCGCGCCCACCAGATGGAGGCCGAGCGCGGCCGTGCCCGCCATCGCGATCAGCGCCCAGCTCACCGAGGCGATCGCGGACAGCAGCACATCCCCCCACGGCACGCGCCCGCCCCGCCCCACGGTGTCGATGCTCATCGTCAGACCCCCCGATCCGCGCCGCGTACCACCACCATGGATGTCCCCCTCGCGTGGGATTACCACTCTCCGGTCAGGTATCAACCCCGTCAACGGAAACGGGCAACCCCACCCGTAGCCGGTCTTCGCGGGGCCCGGCTTTCGGTCGGGGGGCTGCTCCTGAAATAGTTCCCCCCGATGTTCGACATCCCTAGACTCCCTGTGTTGGGGGTAACTCGGGGGACAACACAGTGGGGCATGGAGTGCCGGAACTCGTACTGGAATTGAACGGACGGACCTGGACGCTCGATGCGTCCAGGCCATACACCCTCGGACGTGATCCGCAGGGGGACGTCGTGCTCGACGACGCCAGGGTGTCCTGGCGTCACGCCACGATCAGCTGGAGCGGCCGCAGTTGGGTCATCGAGGACCACGGCAGCACCAACGGCACGTTCCTGCAGGGGCAGCGGATCCACCGGACGGAACTCGGGCCCGGTTCGGCGGTGCACCTCGGCAACGCGACCGACGGTCCGCGCCTGAATCTGTCGGGCGCCGAGGCCCCGGCCGCGCAGGCCCGGCAACAGCCGTACGCCGCACAGGGCGCGGGCCCGGGCTGGGCCCAGCAGGCACCGTCGCAGCAGCAGGCGCCCGAACCGGGGCACCCGTCGCAGCAGCCCGCGGGGCAGGTGCCGCGGCAGCAGGGACCCGGTGGCGCCGCGGGGGCGCCGCCGGTCTACGGCGACCGCAGCCCCACGACCTTCCACCAGCTGGCCCTCGGCCGGGTGATGCGGATCGGCCGTGCGCTGGAGAACGAGCTGGTCGTCTCCGACCTCCAGGTCTCGCGCCACCACGCCGAGTTCCACGCGACGCCCGACGGCCGCTTCGAGATCCGCGACCTGGGCTCGCACAACGGCACGTACGTCAACGGCATGCCGATCGCCAAGGGCGGCTCGGCGCTGCTCGGCCCGAACGACATCGTCGGCGTCGGCCACTCGACGTTCCGTCTCGTCGGTGACCGCCTCGAGGAGTTCGTCGACACCGGTGAGGTGTCCTTCTCCGCCCGTCACCTGACCGTCACGGTCGACGGCGGCAAGCAGATCCTCAAGGACGTCTCCTTCGGTGTGCCCGAGAAGTCGCTGATCGCGGTCATCGGGCCGTCCGGCTCCGGCAAGTCGACGCTCCTGAAGGCGCTCACGGGCTACCGCCCGGCCAACCAGGGTGACGTCCTCTACGACAACCGCAACCTGTACAAGCAGTTCGCCGAGCTGCGGCAGCGCATCGGTCTGGTCCCGCAGGACGACATCCTGCACAAGGAGCTGACCGTCAAGAAGGCCCTCAAGTACGCGGCCAAGCTGCGCTTCCCCGCCGACACCACGGGCGAGGAGCGCGAGGCGCGGATAGACGAGGTGCTGCGCGAGCTGAAGCTGGACATCCACAAGGAGAAGAAGGTCACCTCCCTCTCCGGTGGCCAGCGCAAGCGGGTCTCGGTGGCCCTGGAGCTGCTGACCAAGCCGTCGCTGATCTTCCTGGACGAGCCGACCTCCGGCCTCGACCCGGGCATGGACCGCGACGTCATGCAGCTGCTGCGCGGTCTCGCCGACGACGGCCGTACGGTCCTGGTGGTCACGCACTCCGTGGCGGAACTGGCCATCTGCGACAAGCTGCTCGTGATGGCGCCCGGTGGCTCGGTGGCGTACTTCGGGCCGCCCGAGGAGGCACTGAACTTCTTCGGCTACGAGACCTGGGCCGACGTCTTCTCCGCGTTCGAGAACTACCGCGACTACGACTGGGCGGGTCGCTGGAAGGGTTCGCAGCACTACCAGATGTACGCCGCGGACATCGACGCGGTCGCCCCGCAGTCGGTGAACGTGCCGCCGCAGCAGGCGATGAAGCCGCCGAAGCCGCAGAGCTGGGGCTCCCAGCTGACGACGCTGGTGCGCCGGTACGTCTCGGTGATCGCGTCCGACAAGGGTTTCCTGGCCCTGACGGTGATCCTGCCGGCGGTGCTGGGCTCGGTCAGCCTGCTCATCGACTCGGACAAGACCCTGCTGGTCAACCCGATCATCACCAAGTCCGGTGTGCACGTGGCGAACGGCACGGCGACGACGGTGCTCCTGATCCTCGCGGTCGGCGCGTGCTTCGCGGGCGCGGCCAACTCCGTCCGTGAACTGATCAAGGAACGGGTGATCTACGAGCGGGAGCGCGCGACGGGTCTGTCGCGTTCCGCGTATCTGATGTCCAAGGTGATCGTCCTCGGTGTGGTGACCCTGCTGCAGGGTGCCCTGGTCGGTGCCATCGGCTTCGGCAGCCGCACGGTCCCGGACAAGGGCCTGGTCCTGACCGGTCTGCCCAAGGTCGAGCTCACCCTGCCGATCATGGCGCTCGGCTTCGCGTCGATGATGTTCGGCCTGGTCATCTCGTCGCTGGTGAAGACCGCCGAGAAGACGATGCCGCTGCTGGTCATGTTCGCGATCGTCCAGGTGGTGTTCACCGGCTGCCTGTTCATCCTGAACGGCACGATCGGCGTCAACCAGTTCTCCTACCTGATGCCGGCCCGCTGGGCGGTCGCGGCGGCGGGGGCCACGCTGGACTTCAACAACATCTTCCCGAACCAGGACGACCCGACGAGCACGGACCCGCTCTGGGACCACACGGCCGGGGTCTGGGCCATGGACATGGCCGCCCTGATCGCGCTCGGCGTGCTCTGCGGATTCTTCGTGGCCCGCTTCCTGCGGCGCCACGAGCCCGAGGTCATGCGGAAGTAGTCGCGTGCAGTGCGCGAAGGGCGGCACCCCGGTGGGGTGCCGCCCTTCGGCGTACGGCGGAGAGGTCCGCGCCCTGCCTCAGTACGCGCTGTTCACGTTGTCCATCGAGCCGTACTTGTCGGCCGCGTAGTTGCACGCGGCGGTGATGTTGGCGACCGGGTCGTAGATGTTCCACGAGGTGCCGGGCACGTGGTAGGCCTTGAAGGTCGGCGGGATGACCTGCAGCAGGCCCTTCGAGGGTATGCCGTTGATGGCGTTGATGTCCCAGTCGTTGATCGCACGGGGATTGCCGGACGACTCCCGCATGATGTTCTTGTACAGCCCGTGGTACGAGCCGGGGATCTTGTGCTTCTTCATGATGTCGAGCGACTCGTGGATCCAGCCGTCGAGGTTGTTCGTGTACGACTTCGCGGCGACCGTCTCGAACTGGACGCGCTGCACCGAGCGGCTCGCGGCCTGCTCCTTGACGCGCGCCTGCTGGGCGGCCTTCGCGGCGGCGGCCTTGCGGGCGGCCTCGGCGTTCTTCTTGACGACGGCCGCGTCGGCGGCCTTCTTCGCGGCGATGCTCTGGGCCTTCAGGCTGGCGCCGGCCATCTGGTCGGTGATGCTGGCCTTGACGTCCTTGATGGGCTGCTGACCGAAGGCGACCGGAGCCTGCGACACGGCGGCGTCGTTCGTGGTGGTGTGGGCACCACTGGGCGTCGCGGTGAACGCCAGGGCCGCTGCACCGAGGGTGGCGATACCGGCGATCGAAAGCTTGTGGACCTTGGTCAGCTTCGGACTATGACCAGGAGTGATGATGTTCTTGGGCATAACTGATGGACCTCTTCGAATAGCGCGGATGCCGCTCTCGGTCCGGTGGGGACACTTCGTTTCCGGATCAGACGCTGCGGGTAAACACCTGCTGCGTTGAGCGACGTGAGCCATTGTTAGCGGCCGCAAAATCCTGTGGCAAAGGTGTGACGTACGACGCCGAGTAGTAGGTCCATGGGGGACAAGTCCGGACATAAGGGCACGTCTGCCCCGCTCATAGGGGCACCGTTTATCTCCTATGTCCGTTCGTACGTGATGTGGGCCCTATGTGCGGGCTCACATGGCTCCTAGATCGTTCTCACTGCCGGTTGCTGGAGCAACGCCCAGGGTGAGCGGTCTCCGCCGGGAGGATGAGGTGGGAGTCCCCGAACTCGTGCCACAGGTAGAGCCCGCTCACCGCCGCGGTGTAGGCACGCCCGATCGCGGCCCCTCCCGCGATCGCCTCCAGCATCAGCAGATGGGAGGCCTCCGGCTCGTGCAGACCGGTCAGCAGCCCGTCGACCACCCGTACACCCCGCCGCGGGGTCACCACGAGCTCCGTCCGTCCCCGGCGGGCCCGGACCACACCGTCGGGGCCCGCCGCCGATTCGACGGCACGCACGGCCGTCGTACCGACCGCGACGATCCGACCGCCGTCCGCCCTCCCCGCGTTGATCAGACGCGCCGAAGCCTCCGGAACCTCGTACCACTCCGCGGAGGGCGGCTCGTGGGCCTCGACCGAGGAGACACCGGTGTGCAGCCGGACCGGAGCGAACCGCACCCCCCGGCTCACCAGCTCCGTCACCAGACGCGTCGTGAAGGGCCGCGCCGCGCTCGGCATCTCCGCGCTCCCCGCACCGTCGGCGGACGGCAGCGCGAACACCGTCTGATAGGCGGAGAGGGGCTGGTCCCGCTCCGTATAGGAGTACCGGACGGGGCGCCCGTGCCGCCGCAGCAGCGCGGGTACGTCCACATCCGGCACCCGCGCCCACCACAGCCGCCCGCCGCGCGCCGTCATCGGCTCCTCCAGTACGAGCCGTCCGTCCCCGGCGAGACACACCTCCGCGCCCGCGGGACCGCCCGCGCGCGGACGCGTCGTGCCCGTCCCGTCGGGATCCCGCAGCTCGACCGCCCACCGTCCGTCGTCGCCCCGGGTGGAGAAATGGACCACCACGCGCGCGTGCCCGATCCGGCCGTCGACCGCGGCGGCCAGCGTGGGGGAGGTGTTCACGACGAGCAGGTCCCCGGCCCGCAGCAGCAGCGGCAGCTCCGCGAACGCGTGGTGCGACACCTCACCGCCCCGCGAGACGAGCAGCCGTACGGAGTCCCGGTCCCGCCCGGGCCCGCGCTGCTCGGCCGGCACCCGCGCCGACAGCTCCTCCGGGACCCGCACCACGGTCCTCACCGCTCCTCCAGGAGCGCGGGCGCGGCGTAGCGGCCACTGGCGGGCCGCTCGTCGAGCAGCCTGAGGAAGGCCGGCACCACACTGTCCGGCGACGGCCGCGGCCCCCCGCCGTCCGGCACGGCCGCCGCGTACAGGTCCGTGGCCATGTCCCCCGGATCCACGGCCCAGACCCGCAGACCCGGCTCCTCCTCACCGAGTACGGCCGCGAGGTGGTCGAGGGCGGCCTTCGACGCCCCGTAACCGCCCCACGTCGGGTACGCCTCCGCCGCCGCGTCCGAGCTCACCGCGACGACCGCGCCCGCCCCGGCGGCCCGCAGCAGCGGCAGCGCCTCCCGGACCAGACCGAGCGCCGCGACCACATTGACCTCCAGGGCCCGCCGCAGCCCGTCCGGATCCAGCTCCGCGAGCGGGACCAGCGGCTCCGCGCCGAGCGCGCTCGCGTTGTTCACCAGCAGATCGACGCCCCCGAGCTCACGGGCCGCCGCCACCAGCGCCGCCCGGTGCCCGGCGTCCGTCACGTCCCCCGGCAGGGCCACCACCCGGGTCCCGTGCACGGACAGTGCCCTCGCCGTCTCCCGCAGAACCCCGGCGGTCCTGGCGTCGAGCACCAGATCCCAGCCGCGCCGCGCCAGAGCGGCGCCGAGCGCCCGCCCCAGCCCCTTCGACGCCCCCGTGATGACCGCTACCGGCATGACATCCGTCCCCTCGTCCGGCCCGCCGGCCGGCGGGCGTCCTCAACGTAGGAACCGGACCGCTCCCGCCGCCTCGTACGGCGGTCCCGACGGCGGAGGGCCCTTCGGCCTAGGCCCAGCGGCCCAGGGCCGCCCACCACGGGTCGGATACGCACTGTCACAGCCCACGGGTACGTTGGGGTCATGAGCCAAGGCCCCCGGTCCGGTCTGTACGCGGTGAGCTCCGCGCTGCTGGCCATGAGCAGGCACCTGGAGGTGCGCGACGTCCTCAAGACGATCGTCGCCTCGGCCCGCGAGCTGCTCGACGCGCAGTACGCCGCCCTCGGGGTGCCGGACGACCACGGCGGCTTCGCCCAGTTCGTGGTCGACGGCGTCAGCGACGCCCAGTGGAAGGCCATCGGCCCGCTCCCGCGCCAGCACGGCATCCTCGCCGCGATGCTGCACGAGGCACGCCCCGAGCGTCTCGCCGACGTCCGCGAGGACCCCCGCTTCGAGGGCTGGCCCGCCGCCCACCCGGACATGTCCGACTTCCTCGGCCTGCCCGTCCGTGACGGCGACGAGACCATCGGAGCCCTGTTCCTCGCCAACAAGAACGGCACCAGGGCCGACGGCGGCTGCGGCTTCACCGAGGACGACGAGGAACTCCTCACCATCCTCGCCCAGCACGCGGCGATCGCCCTGACCAACGCCCGTCTCTACGAGCGCAGCCGCGAACTCACCATCGCCGAGGAACGCTCCCGGCTCGCGCACGAACTGCACGACGCCGTCAGCCAGAAGTTGTTCTCCCTGCGGCTCACGGCGCAGGCCGCCGCGGCCCTCGTCGACCGGGACCCCGCGCGCGCCAAGGGCGAACTCCACCAGGTGGCCGCGCTCGCCGCCGAAGCCACCGAGGAACTGCGCGCCGCCGTCATCGAGTTGCGCCCCGCCGCCCTCGACGAGGACGGTCTCGTGGCCACGCTGCGCACCCAGATCCAGGTGCTCGACCGCGCCCACTCGGCGCGCGTGACCTTCACCGGCCGGGGCGTGCGCGCCCTGCCCGCGGCCCAGGAGGAGGCCGTCCTGCGCGTCGCCCAGGAAGCCCTCCACAACGCGCTGCGGCACTCCGGGGCGGCCCGCGTCGACGTCCTCCTGGAGAAGCGCGGACCAGGCGCGGTGCTGAGCGTCAGTGACGACGGCGGTGGCTTCGACCCCACGGAGATACGCACCGCGGGACGCCACCTCGGCCTCGTCTCCATGCGCGACCGGTCGAGCGGGGTCGGCGGCACGCTGACCGTGGAATCGGCGCCCGGCAAGGGCACCACGATCGAGATGGAGGTCCCTGGTGGCTGAGGCAATCAAGGTGCTGCTCGTCGACGACCATCAGGTGGTCCGCCGGGGCCTGCGCACCTTTCTCGAGGTGCAGGACGACATCGAGGTCGTGGGAGAGGCGTCCGACGGCGCCGAAGGGGTCGCCCTCGCCGAGGAGCTGAAGCCCGACGTCGTCCTCATGGACGTCAAGATGCCGGGCATGGACGGCATCGACGCGCTGCGCAGGCTCCGTGAACTCGCGAACCCCGCACGCGTGTTGATCGTCACCAGCTTCACCGAGCAGCGCACGGTCGTCCCGGCCCTGCGGGCCGGCGCGGCGGGGTACGTCTACAAGGACGTGGATCCCGACGCCCTCGCCGGAGCCATCCGTTCCGTGCACGCGGGGCACATCCTGCTGCAGCCCGAGGTGGCGGGCGTCCTGCTCTCCCAGGAGGAGGCCAACTCCGGCCAGGGCAGGGGAGGTTCGCTCACCGACCGGGAACGGGAGGTGCTCGCGCTGATCGCCGACGGCCGCTCCAACCGGGAGATCGCCCGCGCGCTCGTCCTCTCCGAGAAGACCGTCAAGACACATGTCTCGAACATCCTGATGAAGCTCGACCTCGCGGACCGGACACAGGCCGCGTTGTGGGCCGTTCGGCATGGGGCGGCGGGCTGAGCGGGCACGATGATACGAAAGGTTCCGCTCCGGACTGAGATTCATACCGTCGGGTGTATGTCACCCGGATGGCGCATCCTCCGTGGATCCCGGCCGTTCTCCAGTGCGTGCCGCGGCGACCTGCCGCGGTGATCGCTAGGGAGGGCTCAGAAGTGAAGAACCTGAAGAAGGCCACGGCTGTCGCGATGGTGGCGGGCGGCCTCGTCGCCGCCGGTGCCGGTATGGCTTCCGCGACGGACGGCTCGTGGGCCGCCGGCCAGGCCGCGGGCTCCCCGGGTGTCGTCTCGGGCAACGTCATCCAGGCGCCGGTCCACATCCCCGTGAACGCGGTCGGCAACAGCGTGAACGTGATCGGCGTCCTGAACCCCGCCTTCGGCAACCTCGGCCTCAACGGCTGAGGTTCCCGCCCCACCCGTCATGACCACCGGCCCCCGGGCGCTCCCCGGGGGCCGGTCAGGTGTGGTCGGCCCATCGGCCCATCCGTCCATCGTCTCAATGGCCCGAACGGTCACTTCGGCCGACGGTTCCGTGCCATGGGGCGGCCTCCCGCGTTGAGGGACGTACGACCCGCGGCCGGGTCGGAACCGCAATCGCAGGAGGAACGTTTCTCATGAACATCGCCAAGAAGGCCGCCATGGCCGTCACCGTCGCCGGTATCGCCGCGGGAGCCTCGGCCGGCGCGGCCGTGGCCGACTCGGGGGCCCACGCCGCCGCCGTGCAGTCGCCGGGTGTCGTCTCGGGCAACATCGTGCAGCTCCCCGTCCACGTCCCCGTCAACGTCGTGGGCGACAGCGTGAACGTGGTCGGCCTGCTGAACCCCGCGTTCGGCAACACGGGCGTGAACGGCTGACGCACGCCGCCGCGCAGGGCCCCGCGAACCATCCGCGGGGCCCTGCGCCGTCCCTCCGGCGCGCACCGGGCGCGCGGTGCGCTCCGCCCCCGGGACGCGCGCCCGCCCCGGAGCCACACCGAACGACCCCTCGTCCTGACCGTGGGCCACGCACCGCGCGCCACGAGTCGCCGGTGCGGCAGGCGCGTCCCGTACGGAACGGAACGCGCCCTACGAGAGTCCCCTCTCCACCCGATGCGCGCCGCGCCCCCGCGGTCAGGCGCGAGCCGAACAGCACCGACTCGGGCCGTACGGCGAGAGCACACCGCCGAGCCCACTTCGAGAGCGCGATTTCCCGGGCGCCCGCCCCACCGCGTGATTCGGGCGCGCGCACTCCCGCATGACGCTCGGCAAGCGTGCGCCCCCCCGCGGCCTTGCAGCGAACGCCACCCGCGCGCTCGCGCACCGAGTCCCGCGCCCCCGTGCAACCAGCCGCGCGCCCTCGGCCCCATACAACGAGCGCCGCGCCTTCATTGCCGCCGCGCGGCGAACCCCCGCACCTGACTCCGTCAAGTGGGCTTGGCGTCCCTGTACCTGGCCTTGCCAGGTGGGCCTGGCGCACCTGTACCTCGCGCCGTCGGGCGAGCCTGGCGCCCCCGGTCCCGTGCAGCGAGCCCTCGGCCCGGTGCGACGAGCGCCGCACCCCCGCCGCCGTGCGGCGAATGCCCCCGCACCTCGTTCCGCCAGGTGGGCCTGACGCCCCTGTACTTGGCTCCGTCAGGCGGCCTTGGCGCCCTCGCACCTGGCTCCGTGAGGTGGGCCCGGCACCCGTGTACCTCGCCCCGCCAGGCGACCCCCGCACCTCCGGCACCGTGCAGCCCCCCGTGCCCGCGCCCCAGTGCTGCGAGCACCGCCCCCGCCCCGGCCCGCGGTGGCCCCGCCCGGGCCCGCGGTGGCCGCACCCCGGCGCGCGGGGCCGCGCCCCGGTCCAGCGGGGGCCGCGCCCCGGCCCGAGGGGGGCGCCGTACCCCTGATCACCCAGCGGAGCGCCCCGTCAGTGGCCCCCGCGCTCCCGTTCCTCCACGAACGCGTTGTACGCCGCCACCTGCGCCCGCCGGGCCGTCCGTTCCACCGGACGCAGCGCCTCGGCGCGAGCCGCCATCTCGGAGGCGCTCACCGCCCCGCCGTGCCCGTTCTCGTACGCGACGGAGATCAGCAGTCCCACCCGCTGGGCGAGTTCCAACACCCGTACCGCACGCGGCGGGTAGCCGGGCGCCAGGATCTCGCGCCCCCGCTCGGCCCGCGCCCGGTACGCCTCCACGGCCGCCTCCGCGACCGGCCCCGACCCGGCGACGTCCAGCCGCGACAACACCTCCGTCGCCTCGCGCAGCGCCTCCGCCAGTTCCCGTTCGGCCTCCCCGAGGGACGGCACGTCGGCGGGCGGCGCCTCCCGCACCGGGAGACAGTGCCAGACGACCTCGACATGGACGTCGCCGGCGGGCCCCGCCTCGTACACCTCCGGTACGAGCCCCAGCGCGGCGCCGTGACAGACGACCGCCTCCTCGGCGTCGAGGGCGCGCGCGTTGAAGTCCGGCGGCCCGCTCAGCCCGAGCGGGTGCCCCGGCGCGGGCAGCGCGACCCGCAGCCCGGCGACGCCGAGCGCCCGCAGTCGGCCGAGGGCGAGCGTGAGCCCGACGGGCCCCGTCTCGCCCGGCAGCCCCTCGACCCGGTGCACCGCGTCCTCGCCGACGATGGCGATGACCGCGTCATCCGGAGATACAAAGCCGGCCAAAAGGGCATTTCCCCATGCGGCCAGACGTCCTGAACGTGGTTCCGAGAGCATGCCTCCACCCTAAGGACCGGCCGATGGACAGGAGCGCCCGACCGGTGGCGTAGGTTTTCCCTGGGGGCTGCGTCCACAGACGTAAGCGACGGCCGAGACTGCAATGGGAGACAACGCGCTCATGAGCGATGTACTGGAGCTGGAGGACGTGTCCGTGGTCCGCGAGGGCCGGGCTCTGGTGGACCAGGTCTCCTGGTCGGTCAAGGAGGGAGAACGCTGGGTCATCCTCGGTCCGAACGGCGCCGGCAAGACGACCCTCCTCAACCTCGCCTCCAGCTACCTCTTCCCCAGCCAGGGAACCGCCACCATCCTCGGCGAGACCCTCGGCAAGGTCGACGTGTTCGAGCTGCGCCCGCGCATCGGCGTGGCCGGCATCGCCATGGCCGAGAAGCTTCCCAAGGGCCAGACCGTCCTGCAGACCGTGCTCACTGCCGCCTACGGCATGACCGCGGGCTGGCACGAGGACTACGAGGACATCGACGAGCAGCGCGCCCGCGCCTTCCTCGACCGCCTCGGCATGAGCGACTACCTCGACCGCAGGTTCGGCACGCTCTCCGAGGGCGAGCGCAAGCGCACCCTGATCGCCCGCGCCCTGATGACCGACCCCGAGCTGCTCCTGCTCGACGAGCCCGCCGCGGGCCTCGACCTCGGCGGCCGCGAGGACCTCGTACGCCGCCTCGGCCGGCTCGCCCGCGACCCGATCGCCCCCTCCATGATCATGGTCACCCACCATGTCGAGGAGATCGCCCCGGGCTTCACCCACGTCCTCATGATCCGCCAGGGCAAGGTGCTCGCCGCGGGCCCCCTGGAACTCGAACTCACCTCCCGCAACCTCTCCCGCTGCTTCGGCCTCCCCCTCGTCGTCGAACAGGTCGGCGAGCGCTGGACCGCGCAGGGCCTCCCGATGGCCTGAGCCGCACGAAGCGGCCGACCCCCACCGTCCCGGGAGACGCACCCGCCCCGCGGGAACCGATACGAGCCCCCTCTCCGCCCGGTCTGCGCCCTGTCGCCGAACGGACCCGCGGACCTACCATGACCACGTGAACGACATCAACGCATGGGTGTGGTGGCTGGTCGGCGCGGCCGCGCTGGGCATCCCGCTCGTGGTGACCGCGATGCCGGAGTTCGGCATGCTCGCCGCGGGCGCCGCGGCGGCCGCGGCCACGGCCGGTCTCGGCGCCGGTGTCGTCCTCCAGGTACTCGTCTTCGCCGCCGTCTCCGTCGCGCTCATCGCGGTGGTACGCCCCGTCGCGACCCGGCACCGCTCGCAACGGCCCCAACTCGTCTCGGGCGTCGAGGCGTTGAAGGGCAGACAGGCCGTCGTGCTGGAGCGGGTCGACGGTTCGGGAGACGGCCGGATCAAGCTCGCCGGAGAGATCTGGTCGGCACGCGCCCTCGACACCGGACAGGCCTACGAAGTGGGCCAGGAGGTGGACGTCGTGGACATCGAAGGAGCCACGGCGATCGTCATGTGACCTCGCGCGACTCCAACTGAACCGAACGCCCCACGCGGCAGACGACGGTCTGTCAGACTCGTCCAGCAAGATCTTCAACAACCATAAGATCTTTCGGAAACACCGAGGCGCAGAAGGGTACGGGGAGTTATCGATGGCACCCATCATCATCGTCCTGATCATTCTGGTGGTGCTGGTTTTCATCGCCCTGATCAAGACCATCCAGGTCATCCCACAGGCCAGCGCCGCCATCGTCGAACGGTTCGGCCGGTACACCCGGACCCTGAACGCGGGCCTCAACATCGTCGTCCCGTTCATCGACTCGATCCGCAACCGCATCGACCTGCGTGAACAGGTCGTACCGTTCCCGCCGCAGCCGGTGATCACCCAGGACAACCTGGTCGTCAACATCGACACGGTCATCTACTACCAGGTCACCGACGCCCGCGCCGCGACCTACGAGGTCGCCAGCTACATCCAGGCGATCGAACAGCTCACGGTCACCACGCTGCGCAACATCATCGGCGGCATGGACCTGGAGCGGACCCTCACCTCCCGCGAGGAGATCAACGCGGCCCTGCGCGGCGTCCTCGACGAGGCGACCGGCAAGTGGGGCATCCGCGTCAACCGCGTGGAACTGAAGGCGATCGAACCGCCCACCTCCATCCAGGACTCGATGGAGAAGCAGATGCGCGCCGACCGTGACAAGCGTGCCGCGATCCTCACCGCCGAAGGCATCCGCCAGTCGCAGATCCTCACCGCCGAGGGTGAGAAGCAGTCCGCGATCCTGCGCGCCGAAGGTGAGGCCAAGGCCGCCGCCCTGCGCGCCGAGGGCGAGGCCCAGGCCGTCCGTACGGTCTTCGAGGCCATCCACGCCGGAGACCCGGACCAGAAGCTCCTCTCCTACCAGTACCTCCAGATGCTCCCGAAGATCGCGGAGGGCGACGCCAACAAGCTCTGGATCGTGCCGAGCGAGATCGGCGACGCCCTCAAGGGGCTGAGCGGTGCCATGGGCAACTTCGGCCCCATGGGCGGCGGTTCGGGCAACAGCGGCGCGGAGCGCCGTGACGAGCGCCGCGAGAAGCCGTCCGTCACCGACTGACCACGTCGTACGAGGAGGGGGCCCGTCTCCGACCGGAGACGGGCCCCCTCCTCGTACGACCTGATCCCCCAGCCCGGCCTAGGCCGCGGGCTGCACCAGCCACTCCGGCAGCGCGTCGAGGTCGTCGCGGTCCAGCGTCAGCAGCATCGCGTCGGCGGGCGTCGGCTCGAACGGCTGCCTGAGCAGCGGCATCCCCGCCTGCTCCGGCGTACGGGCCGCCTTGCGGTGATTGTCCTCGGCGCACGACGCGACCGTGTTCAGCCAGGAGTCCTGGCCGCCCTGCGCACGGGGTACCACGTGGTCGACCGTCGTCGCCCGCCTGCCGCAGTACGCGCAGCGATGGCGGTCACGCACGAGGACACCACGCCTCGACCACGGGGCTTGTCTTCGGAAGGGCACCCTGACATACCGGCACAACCTGATCACCCGCGGCACGGGTATGTCGAGAGCGGCACCGCGCATGCGCAGTTCGGGGTGGGCCTGCTCGACGACGGCCTTGTCCTGCAGCACCAGAACGACGGCTCGGTTCAACGTCACCGTCGACAGCGGCTCAAAGCTCGCGTTCAGAACCAGCGTGTCCCGCATCCTGCCCACCTCCCGTATGCACCGGCCCACCCACTGGCGGGCTTGGATCAACTCTGGCCGGGCGCGCCGAGATGGACAACGCAATAAAAATGCCCGCCCCTGATCACTTCCAAGACCAGAGGCGGGCAAACGTTCAGTGAACGTCCGTCTGTGACGCTTTACGCGGGAGCCGCGTACTCGCCGATCAGATGGGCGCGGGCCAGCGTGTGGAACCGCAGGTTGAATCCGACATAGGCCGGCGACGCCTCCGCGTCCGGGCCGAGCTTCTCCTGATCCACGGCGTACACGGTGAAGAGGTACCGGTGCGCGGGGTCCCCGGCCGGCGGCGCGGCGCCACCGAAGTCCCTGGTCCCGTAGTCGTTGCGTACGTGGACCGCGCCGTCCGGCAGGCCCTCGAACGTGCCGCTGCCCGCACCCGTCACCAGTTCGGTGACGGAGGCCGGGATGTCGAACACCACCCAGTGCCAGAACCCGCTGCCCGTCGGGGCGTCGGGGTCGAAGCACGTCACGGCGAAGCTCTTGGTCCCGGCGGGGAAACCCTCCCAGCTCAGCTGCGGCGAGGTGTTCCCGGCCGCGTAGACCTGGGCGTCCTTCAGCACCGCGCCCGAGGCCACGTCCTCACTGGTGACCGTGAAGGCCGGCACGCGCGGATGGAAGTCGTGCGGAAGGGGCGCCCTCTTGAGCTCGGTCACGTCAGTACCTCCTGAACGGCGGAATCTCTCGGTCCGAGCCTAGAACCAGCTGCGCCGGCTCCCGACCTCGGACAGCCACTGGTTCAGGTACGCGGCCCAGTCCGTGCCCTGGAAGTCGTGCAGGCCCACCTGGAAGGAGCGGTACGAGTCGCTGCCCTCGCTGAAGAGGCCCGGCTTCTTGTCCATCTCCAGGATGACGTCCATCTCGCGGTCGTCCGCGACGAAGCTCAGCTCGACCTGGTTCAGCCCGCGGTACTGCGACGGCGGGAAGAACTCGATCTCCTGGTAGAAGGGCAGCTTCTGGCGGCTGCCCCGGATGTGACCGCGCTCCATGTCCGCGTTCTTGAAGCGGAAGCCCAGCTGGATGAAGGCGTTCAGGAGGGCCTGCTGCGCCGGGAGGGGGTGCACGTGGATGGGGTCCAGGTCCCCGGAGTCCACGGCACGCGCGATCTCCAGCTCCGTGGTCACACCGATGTTCATGCCGCGCAGGCTCTGCCCGTCGATCGTGGTGATCGGGGTCTCCCACGGGATGTCGAGCCCGAAGGGGACCGCGTGCACGGCGCCGGCCTGCAGCTCGAAGGCGCCCCCGAGTCGCAGCTTCGCGAACTCGATGTCCTGCTTGTACTCCTGGTCGTCGTGACCCTCGACCTCGACCCTGGCCTGGAGCCCCACCGACAGCCCCTCGATGGCCTGGTTCACGGATCCGCCCTGGATCCGCACCTCACCCTGCACGACACCGCCCGGAACGACGTTGACCTCGGTCAGCACCGTCTCGACCGAAGCCCCACCGGCTCCCAGGCTCGCAAGCAGCCGCTTGAACCCCATGTCTCAAACCTCCCCAGGCAACGCCTGTGCTCCGTAGTACTGCGTCTGGATCCCTGATCCCTACATACGCGATCCGACCGGCGGCCGGTTCCGCGTTCTCACCCTTACAAGGGGAACGCTCCTTGACCACCCGTCGGCACCCACCCGTACCCACGTGTCCGTGTCGCTGGACTACGCTCGGACGGCATGATCGCGGCCCCTGACCGTACGCCCCTGATGCGTGAGTTCTTCGACCGCCCCGTACTGGAGGTCGCTCCCGACCTCCTGGGGCGGATCCTCGTGCGCACGACACCTGACGGTCCGATCGAACTCCGTCTCACGGAGGTCGAGGCGTACGACGGTCCGGACGACCCCGGCTCCCACGCCTATCGCGGCCGCACGACCCGCAACGGCGTGATGTTCGGTCCGCCCGGGCATGTGTACGTCTACTTCACCTACGGCATGTGGTTCTGCATGAACCTGGTGTGCGGTCCCGTGGGCAGACCCAGTGGTGTCCTGCTGAGGGCCGGCGAGGTCGTCGAGGGCGCCGAGCTCACTCGCAGACGTCGACTCTCGGCCCGGAACGACAAGGAACTGGCCAAAGGCCCCGCCCGCCTGGCGACGGCGCTGGACGTGGAACGGTCCCTCGACGGCACCGACGCCTGCGCCCCGGAGGGGGGTCCGCTGACCCTGCTGGCGGGGACACCGGCCGCCCCCGACCAGGTACGCAACGGCCCCCGGACCGGAGTGTCCGGTGACGGCGGCGTCCACCCGTGGCGCTTCTGGGTCGCCAACGACCCCACCGTGAGCCCTTATCGGGCCCATACCCCGCGCCGCCGCTCAACTTGACTCGCCTCTGGGGGGTCCGTAATGTAGCCCGAGCCGCTTGACCCGGGTACGGCGTTCAGCCTGCAGCCGGAAGTGGCCAACCCACTACCTACGACCTCCCCTCAGCGGGGGCGAATTCGACGTGTCCGCATGTCTGAATTCAATCTCGCGAAGCTCGATTATGAGCTGCGGACGGAATCGGCTAGCGTAGTGAATGTCGAAAGGCCCTGAGGCGAAAGAACTCAAAGGCCGAAAGGCAGACCCGCCGACTGGGAATCAGGCCCGAAAGGATCTGATAGAGTCGGACTCGCCGGAAAGGGAAACGCGAAAGCGGGAACCTGGAAAGCGCCGAGGAAATCGGATACGGAAACGGTCTGATAGAGTCGGAAACGCAAGACCGAAGGGAAGCGCCCGGAGGAAAGCCCGAGAGGGTGAGTACAAAGGAAGCGTCCGTTCCTTGAGAACTCAACAGCGTGCCAAAAATCAACGCCAGATATGTTGATACCCCGTCTCCGGCCGATCGGTCGGGGCGAGGTTCCTTTGAAAAAGTCCTGCCTTTCGGGGCAGGCGCACAGCGAGGACGCTGTGAACCGGGGGATTATTCCTCTTCCGGTTCCGCTCTCGTGGTGTTTCGCCGGATTACCGGTAAGCATTCACGGAGAGTTTGATCCTGGCTCAGGACGAACGCTGGCGGCGTGCTTAACACATGCAAGTCGAACGATGAAGCCCTTCGGGGTGGATTAGTGGCGAACGGGTGAGTAACACGTGGGCAATCTGCCCTTCACTCTGGGACAAGCCCTGGAAACGGGGTCTAATACCGGATAATACCTGCCTGGGCATCTGGGTGGGTTGAAAGCTCCGGCGGTGAAGGATGAGCCCGCGGCCTATCAGCTTGTTGGTGAGGTAGTGGCTCACCAAGGCGACGACGGGTAGCCGGCCTGAGAGGGCGACCGGCCACACTGGGACTGAGACACGGCCCAGACTCCTACGGGAGGCAGCAGTGGGGAATATTGCACAATGGGCGAAAGCCTGATGCAGCGACGCCGCGTGAGGGATGACGGCCTTCGGGTTGTAAACCTCTTTCAGCAGGGAAGAAGCGAGAGTGACGGTACCTGCAGAAGAAGCGCCGGCTAACTACGTGCCAGCAGCCGCGGTAATACGTAGGGCGCAAGCGTTGTCCGGAATTATTGGGCGTAAAGAGCTCGTAGGCGGCTTGTCACGTCGGGTGTGAAAGACCGGGGCTTAACCCCGGTTCTGCATTCGATACGGGCTAGCTAGAGTGTGGTAGGGGAGATCGGAATTCCTGGTGTAGCGGTGAAATGCGCAGATATCAGGAGGAACACCGGTGGCGAAGGCGGATCTCTGGGCCATTACTGACGCTGAGGAGCGAAAGCGTGGGGAGCGAACAGGATTAGATACCCTGGTAGTCCACGCCGTAAACGGTGGGAACTAGGTGTTGGCGACATTCCACGTCGTCGGTGCCGCAGCTAACGCATTAAGTTCCCCGCCTGGGGAGTACGGCCGCAAGGCTAAAACTCAAAGGAATTGACGGGGGCCCGCACAAGCAGCGGAGCATGTGGCTTAATTCGACGCAACGCGAAGAACCTTACCAAGGCTTGACATACACCGGAAACGGCCAGAGATGGTCGCCCCCTTGTGGTCGGTGTACAGGTGGTGCATGGCTGTCGTCAGCTCGTGTCGTGAGATGTTGGGTTAAGTCCCGCAACGAGCGCAACCCTTGTTCTGTGTTGCCAGCATGCCCTTCGGGGTGATGGGGACTCACAGGAGACTGCCGGGGTCAACTCGGAGGAAGGTGGGGACGACGTCAAGTCATCATGCCCCTTATGTCTTGGGCTGCACACGTGCTACAATGGCAGGTACAAAGAGCTGCGAAGCCGTGAGGCGGAGCGAATCTCAAAAAGCCTGTCTCAGTTCGGATTGGGGTCTGCAACTCGACCCCATGAAGTCGGAGTTGCTAGTAATCGCAGATCAGCATTGCTGCGGTGAATACGTTCCCGGGCCTTGTACACACCGCCCGTCACGTCACGAAAGTCGGTAACACCCGAAGCCGGTGGCCCAACCCCTTGTGGGAGGGAGCTGTCGAAGGTGGGACTGGCGATTGGGACGAAGTCGTAACAAGGTAGCCGTACCGGAAGGTGCGGCTGGATCACCTCCTTTCTAAGGAGCATCTAGGCTGCCAGGTTCGCCTGGTGGTCCAGGGCCATTACGTCGGCAAACGTTCGACGGTGGTTGCTCATGGGTGGAACGTTGATTATTCGGCACACTTGATCGTCTTCTCCTCCTAGTACTGGCCTTCGGGTCGTGGAACGGGTGAGGGAAGCGGGGAGTGTGCCGGGCACGTTGTTGGGTGTCTGAGGGTACGGCCGATTGTGGCTGCCTTCAGTGCCGGCCCCAGTGAACTCCGGTTGTAGCCGGGGGTGATGGGTGGTTGGTCGTTGTTTGAGAACTGCACAGTGGACGCGAGCATCTGTGGCCAAGTTTTTAAGGGCGCACGGTGGATGCCTTGGCACCAGGAACCGATGAAGGACGTGGGAGGCCACGATAGTCCCCGGGGAGTCGTCAACCAGGCTTTGATCCGGGGGTTTCCGAATGGGGAAACCCGGCAGTCGTCATGGGCTGTCACCCATACCTGAACACATAGGGTATGTGGAGGGAACGCGGGGAAGTGAAACATCTCAGTACCCGCAGGAAGAGAAAACAACCGTGATTCCGGGAGTAGTGGCGAGCGAAACTGGATGAGGCCAAACCATATGCGTGTGAGACCCGGCAGGGGTTGCGTATGTGGGGTTGTGGGATTTCTCTTTCACGGTCTGCCGGCCGTGAGACGAGTCAGAAACCGTTGATGTAGGCGAAGGACATGCGAAAGGTCCGGCGTAGAGGGTAAGACCCCCGTAGTCGAAACATCAGCGGCTCGTTTGAGAAACACCCAAGTAGCACGGGGCCCGAGAAATCCCGTGTGAATCTGGCGGGACCACCCGCTAAGCCTAAATATTCCCTGGTGACCGATAGCGGATAGTACCGTGAGGGAATGGTGAAAAGTACCGCGGGAGCGGAGTGAAATAGTACCTGAAACCGTGTGCCTACAAGCCGTGGGAGCGTCGGATGTGTGCTTGCACATGTCTCGTGACTGCGTGCCTTTTGAAGAATGAGCCTGCGAGTTTGCGGTGTGTTGCGAGGTTAACCCGTGTGGGGAAGCCGTAGCGAAAGCGAGTCCGAATAGGGCGATTTAGTAGCGCGCTCAAGACCCGAAGCGGAGTGATCTAGCCATGGGCAGGTTGAAGCGGCTGTAAGAGGTCGTGGAGGACCGAACCCACCAGGGTTGAAAACCTGGGGGATGACCTGTGGTTAGGGGTGAAAGGCCAATCAAACTCCGTGATAGCTGGTTCTCCCCGAAATGCATTTAGGTGCAGCGTCGTGTGTTTCTTGCCGGAGGTAGAGCACTGGATAGGCGATGGGCCCTACCGGGTTACTGACCTTAGCCAAACTCCGAATGCCGGTAAGTGAGAGCGCGGCAGTGAGACTGTGGGGGATAAGCTCCATGGTCGAGAGGGAAACAGCCCAGAGCATCGACTAAGGCCCCTAAGCGTACGCTAAGTGGGAAAGGATGTGGAGTCGCACAGACAACCAGGAGGTTGGCTTAGAAGCAGCCACCCTTGAAAGAGTGCGTAATAGCTCACTGGTCTAGTGATTCCGCGCCGACAATGTAGCGGGGCTCAAGCGTACCGCCGAAGTCGTGTCATTGCAGCAATAGGGCCAACGCCCGCTGTGATGGGTAGGGGAGCGTCGTGTGCCGGGTGAAGCCGCGCCGGAAGGCAGTGGTGGACGGTTCACGAGTGAGAATGCAGGCATGAGTAGCGATACACACGTGAGAAACGTGTGCGCCGATTGACTAAGGGTTCCTGGGTCAAGCTGATCTGCCCAGGGTAAGTCGGGACCTAAGGCGAGGCCGACAGGCGTAGTCGATGGATAACCGGTTGATATTCCGGTACCCGCTGTGAAGCGTCAAACATTGAACCAGGCGATGCTAAGTCCGTGAAGCCGCCCTGGAGCCTTCGGGCGAAGGGGAGTGGTGGAGCCGACGGACCAGACCTGTAGTAGGTGAGTGATGGGGTGACGCAGGAAGGTAGTCCATCCCGGGCGGTGGTTGTCCCGGGGTAAGGGTGTAGGACGTTGTCCAGGTAAATCCGGACAGCACATAGTCTGAGACCTGATGCCGAGCCGATTGTGGTGAAGTGGATGATCCTATGCTGTCGAGAAAAGCCTCTAGCGAGTTTCATGGCGGCCCGTACCCTAAACCGACTCAGGTGGTCAGGTAGAGAATACCGAGGCGTTCGGGTGAACTATGGTTAAGGAACTCGGCAAAATGCCCCCGTAACTTCGGGAGAAGGGGGCCATCACCGGTGATGAGTCTTGCACTCTGAGCTGGGGGTGGCCGCAGAGACCAGCGAGAAGCGACTGTTTACTAAAAACACAGGTCCGTGCGAAGCCGTAAGGCGATGTATACGGACTGACGCCTGCCCGGTGCTGGAACGTTAAGGGGACCGGTTAGTCACTCTTCGGGGTGGCGAAGCTGAGAACTTAAGCGCCAGTAAACGGCGGTGGTAACTATAACCATCCTAAGGTAGCGAAATTCCTTGTCGGGTAAGTTCCGACCTGCACGAATGGCGTAACGACTTCTCGACTGTCTCAACCATAGGCCCGGTGAAATTGCACTACGAGTAAAGATGCTCGTTTCGCGCAGCAGGACGGAAAGACCCCGGGACCTTTACTACAGTTTGATATTGGTGTTCGGTTCGGCTTGTGTAGGATAGCTGGGAGACTTTGAAGCTCGCACGCCAGTGTGGGTGGAGTCGTCGTTGAAATACCAGTCTGGTCGTGCTGGATGTCTAACCTGGGTCCGTGATCCGGATCAGGGACAGTGTCTGATGGGTAGTTTAACTGGGGCGGTTGCCTCCTAAAGAGTAACGGAGGCGCCCAAAGGTTCCCTCAGCCTGGTTGGTAATCAGGTGTTGAGTGTAAGTGCACAAGGGAGCTTGACTGTGAGACCGACGGGTCGAGCAGGGACGAAAGTCGGGACTAGTGATCCGGCGGTGGCTTGTGGAAGCGCCGTCGCTCAACGGATAAAAGGTACCCCGGGGATAACAGGCTGATCTTCCCCAAGAGTCCATATCGACGGGATGGTTTGGCACCTCGATGTCGGCTCGTCGCATCCTGGGGCTGGAGTCGGTCCCAAGGGTTGGGCTGTTCGCCCATTAAAGCGGTACGCGAGCTGGGTTTAGAACGTCGTGAGACAGTTCGGTCCCTATCCGCTGTGCGCGTAGGAATATTGAGAAGGGCTGTCCCTAGTACGAGAGGACCGGGACGGACGAACCTCTGGTGTGCCAGTTGTCCTGCCAAGGGCATGGCTGGTTGGCTACGTTCGGGAGGGATAACCGCTGAAAGCATCTAAGCGGGAAGCCTGCTTCGAGATGAGTATTCCCACCCCCTTTGAGGGGTTAAGGCTCCCAGTAGACGACTGGGTTGATAGGCCGGATCTGGAAGGCGGGTAACCGCTGGAGGTGACCGGTACTAATAGGCCGAGGGCTTGTCCTCAGTTGCTCGCGTCCACTGTGTAGTTCCCAGACAACGAACGGTTGTGCTGGCTGAACGGCTTCACTGATGAATTGAATAGTGTGCTTGTTCGCTGCCCGTTCGAGGTCTCGTTGAAAAACGAGATGTCTGACAGGGTTTCGGTGGTCATAGCGTGAGGGAAACGCCCGGTTACATTCCGAACCCGGAAGCTAAGCCTTACAGCGCCGATGGTACTGCAGGGGGGACCCTGTGGGAGAGTAGGACGCCGCCGAACAATCTTTGGAGGACCTCTGGTCCCAGCGACTCGCTGGGACCAGAGGTCCTTTTTTGTTTTTACGAAGCGCGCCGGGTACCCGGCTGCGCGAGAATGACTTGCGGTACCGAAGACAGGAGTCACCCCATGTCCACCAACTCTCCCGATGAGCGACCGGAGCGCGATCAGCGACGCCGGGACAGTGGTGATCGCGGCGGCTACCGCGGGGGTCCCCGCCGGGACAACGACCGCCGCGACAGCGACCGCGGCGGCTTCGGCCGGCGTGACGACCGCCGGGACGGCGACCGTGCGGGTGACCGAGGCGGAGACCGTGGCGGCTTCCGCCGTGACGACAACCGCGGCGGTGGCAGCAGCGGTGGCGGCTTCCGTGGCCGAGACGACCGTCGCGAAGGCGACCGCGGGGGCCGTCCGCCGTTCCGCCGTGACGACCGCCCCGGCGGGACCGGCCGCGACGACCGCGGTGGTTTCCGCAGGGACGGGGACCGTCCGGCCTTCCGTCGTGACGACCGCCGTGACGATCGGAGTGGCGACAGTCGTGGTGGGGACAGGGGTCCCCGTCGTGACGGGGACCGTCCGCCGTTCCGTCGTGACGAGCGTTCCGGCGCTCCGCGCCGTGACGACGACCGCGGTGGGTTCCGGCGCGACGACAACCGTGGTGGCGGCACCGGAGGCGGCTTCCGCCGCGATGACCGACGCGACGACCGTGGCGGTGACCGCCGGGACGACCGTGGCGGCGACCGAGGTGGCTTCCGTCGCGACGACAGCCGCAGTGGTGGCGGGTTCCGCCGGGACGACAACCGTGGCGGCGGCGACCGTGGCGGGTTCCGCCGCGACGACCGCAGCGACCGCAGCGACTTCCGCAGGGACGGGGACCGCCCCGCCTTCCGCCGCGACGACCGCCGTGACGACCGTGGCGGTGACAGTCGTGGTGGGGACAGGGGTCCCCGTCGTGACGGGGACCGTCCGCCGTTCCGTCGTGACGAGCGTTCCGGCGCTCCGCGCCGTGACGACGACCGCGGTGGGTTCCGGCGCGACGACAACCGTGGTGGCGGCACCGGAGGCGGCTTCCGCCGTGACGACCGGCGCGACGACCGTGGCGGTGACCGCCGTGACGACCGTGGCGGCGACCGTGGCGGCTTCCGTCGCGACGACAGCCGCAGTGGTGGCGGGTTCCGCCGGGACGACAACCGTGGCGGCGGCGACCGCGGCGGGTTCCGCCGCGACGACCGCGACGACCGCGGTGGTTTCCGCAGGGACGGGGACCGCCCCGCCTTCCGCCGCGACGACCGCCGTGACGACCGTGGCGGTGGCTTCCGCGGGCGCGACGACCGCGGCCGGGACGACCGTGGACGCGGCGGCCCGCGCCGCGACGACCGGGGTGGCCGTCCCGGTGGCTTCCAGGGCCGTGACGACCGCCGGGGCGGCGACAGCCGCGGTGCCTTCCGTGGACGCGACGACCGCGACCGGGACCGTGAGCCGATCAAGCGGCTGCCGATCCCGGACGACGTCACGGGCGACGAGATCGACAAGGACGTCCGGCAGGAACTGCTGAGCCTGCCGAAGGGACTTGCCGAGGAGGTCTCCAGGAACCTGGTGATGGTCGCCCGGCTCATCGACGAGGACCCCGAGGGCGCGTACGCGTACTCCAGGATCGCGCTCCGTCTCGCGTCTCGCGTCGCGGCCGTACGCGAGGCTGCCGGATTCGCCGCCTACGCGAGCCAGAAGTACAGCGAGGCGCTCGCGGAGTTCCGCGCCGCGCGCCGGATGACCGGCAACGTGGACCTGTGGCCCGTCATGGCGGACTGCGAGCGCGGTATGGGCCGGCCGGAGAAGGCGCTGGACATGGCCGGCGCGCCCGACGTGCAGAAGCTGGACAAGGCCGGTCAGGTCGAGATGCGCCTGGTGGCCGCCGGAGCGCGGCGGGACATGGGGCAGCTCGACGCCGCCATCGTGACCCTCCAGAGCCCCGAGCTGGCCTCGCACTCCGTGCAGCCCTGGACCGCGCGACTGCGCTACGCGTACGCCGACGCGCTGCTCGCCGCCGGCCGTGAGGACGAGGCGCGCGAGTGGTTCGCGAAGGCCGTCGAGTCCGACAAGGACGGCAGCACGGACGCCTCGGACCGGCTCGCGGAGCTGGACGGTGTCGAGTTCGTCGACGCGCTGGTCGAGGACGACGAGGACGAGGACGGCGCCGACTCCGGCGCCGAGCCCAGGTCCGTCCGGGAGGCCGACCCGACCCCCCGGACCGGGACCCTTGAGGCCGACGAGGTCGACGGCGTTGATGATGTCGACGCGATTGTCGACGACGAGGACATCGTCGACGACGAGGACCTCGACGACGAGGACGAGCGTGACGACGAAGAGTCCGCCGAACGCCCCGGCACGCGGCGTGCGGGTGAGAGCGGCGAGGAGGGCGACGGCGAGGACACCCCTCGTGGCTGACGCCCGAACGACGCGGTGAGCGTGTGAGCGGCGGGACTCCGGAAGGGGTCCCGCCGTTCGGCGTCTCAGTCGGAGAGTGCCCTCAGTACGAGACCCGACGCCGGCTTGGGGCCGAACGACGTCGACTTGCGGGGCATCGTGACGCCCTGACGCGCGAGATCGCGGACGACCTCCTCGCGCACCGGGTGCAGGAGAACCGCCGTGCCGCCGTCCAGCTCCGCCTTGGCGACCGTGGCCTCGGTGTCGTGGATGTACGCGATGTGGGCGGGCGAGTCCTCCGGGATGCCCCAGACGTGCGCGAGAAGCGTGGCGTGCAGGACCGTCGCGTCCAGGGTGCGCCAGGCCTCGGGATGGTCCGCCGGGACCGTACGGGTCAGGAGGTCCGGGTCCGGGCGGTCGACCAGGTGGAACGAGCCGTCGCCCGCCAGGAGGAAGGCGTTGCCCTCCGCGGCCGCCGACGCGAGGGTCTCCAGTGCCTTCGGGAGGGGGACGTCGAGGCGCCGTACGCGGAACGAGTCCGTGAGCGCCGCCACCGCCTCCGCGACCGGGAGTCCGTGCAGCAGACGGTGGATCGCCCGGACCCGCAGCGGATAGCGCGCGGTGTCCACCAGGAGGACCAGGCCGAAGTCCCAGGGGCTCGGAGAGGGATGCTCAGCGCGCAGCCGCAGATAGGTCGCCCAGCGGTGGTGGCCGTCCGCGATGAGTGCCTGGTGACGGCCCAGGTCCGACTGGATCTCGGCCAGGTCTGCGGCGTCGGTGATCGCCCAGAGCCGGTGGCTCAGCCCGTCCTCCGTGGTGGTGGACAGCAGCGGCTCGCGGTCCGCGGTGCGCTCGATGACGGCGGCCGTGCCGACCCGGGAACCGTTGCCCCGGTAGGTCAGCAGCAGGGGTTCGAGGTTGGCGGAGGTCGCCCGCATCAGGGCCGCGCGGTCCGCGACGATGTGGGGCATGACGTCCTCGTGCGGGAGGACGACACCGTCGGACGGCTCGGACAGACGCAGGGTGCCGATGATGCCGCGCTGCAGCATGTCGGCGTCGCGCTGCTCGTAGACGTACAGGCCCGGCTCGGGGTCCGTGGTCAGGACCCCCTTGGACAGCCAGGCGTGCAGGGTGTCCGCCGCCTGGCGGTTGCGGGCGTCGGGTGTCGCGTCCTGGGGCAGGATCAGCCGGACGATGTTGTGCGGGTCGGCCGATTCGAGGTGCAGCAGACCGTCCGGCCGGACGATGACGTCGTACGGCGGGGATGTCACGGCGGCGAGGCTGCCGACCCGGTCGGGGTCGTAGCGCACGCCCCGGAACGGGGCCAGTTCGAGGCCGCTGCGCACCAGGGTTTCCTCCGCGGGACCTGCAGTGTTCATTGACGCATCGTAAATGTGATCGTCAGTGTGTGCCGATGGCATGCGCGATGATCGAGGGAAAGAGCTAGAACGAGAGGCGATGCGCAATGAGCCAGACCGTCAGGACGCGCCCCGAGGGCAGCACGCAGGCCCTGAGTGAGGCCTATGACACGGCGCTGCTCGATCTGGACGGGGTCGTGTACGCGGGCGGGAACGCGATCGCCCACGCCGCGGAGTCCCTCGGCACCGCCCGGTCCGGTGGGATGCACCTCGCGTACGTCACCAACAACGCGCTGCGGACGCCCGAGGCCGTGGCCGAACACCTCGGTGAGCTGGGCGTTCCGACGGACGCGGCCGACGTGATCACCTCCGCCCAGGCGGTGGCCCGGCTGATCGGTGACCAGGTGCCGGCCGGTGCGCGGGTACTGGTCATCGGCGGGGAGGGGCTGCGGGTCGCGCTGCGCGAACGCGGGCTCGAACCGGTCGACTCGGCCGATGACGATCCGGCGGCGGTGGTGCAGGGGTACGGCGGTCCCGACCTGGCCTGGGGACGGTTCGCCGAGGCCTGTTACGCCATCGCGCGGGGGGTGCCGTGGTTCGCGTCCAACACGGACCTGACCATCCCGAGCGCCCGCGGTATCGCGCCGGGCAACGGCGCCGCGGTGGAGGTCGTACGGATCGCCACCGGTGCCGAGCCGCAGGTGGCGGGCAAGCCGCTGCCCCCGATGCACCGGGAGACGGTCCTGCGGACCGGGGCGAAGCGGCCGCTGGTGGTCGGGGACCGGCTGGACACCGACATCGAGGGCGCGTTCAACGGCGAGGTGGACTCGCTGCTCGTGCTCACCGGTGTGACGGACGGCGCGCAGCTCCTCGCGGCCCCGCCACAGCACCGGCCGACGTATGTCGACGCAGATCTGCGCGGTCTGCTGACCGGTCAGCCCGCGATCGACCAGGAGAGTGACGGGTTCCGCTGTGGCGGGTGGACCGCGACGGCCGGGAGCGAGCGGCTGGAGCTCACGGGCGAGGGCGAGGCGCTGGACGGACTGCGGGCGCTGTGCGCGGCGGCGTGGACGGCGGCCGGGGACGGGGCGTGCGCGCTGGACGGTGCCAAGGCGCTGGCGCGGCTGGGACTCTGACGGCCCGTCCCGGGAGCGCCCGCGGTGCGGGGCGGAGACCGGGGGACCGGATGGCAGCGAGGGTAGGCTAACCTAACTGGGTGTTGGTCGACAGTCCCCCCGAACAGCGCGCGGAGACCGCCCCCGCGCCCCCGAACCGCTGGGCGATACGTGCCGTCGGGCTCGTCGTGTCCGCGGCCGTCCTCGCGCTGGTCGCGCTGGCGAGCATCGCGATCGGCGCGAAGGCGCTGCCGCCGGCCCAGGTCTGGCACGGCCTGTTCCACGACTCGGGGACGTACGCCGACGTCGTGGTGGGCGACCGGCTCTCACGGACCGTCCTCGGACTGCTGGTCGGCGCCGCGCTCGGGTTGTCGGGCGCCGTCCTGCAGGCGCTCACCCGCAACCCGCTGGCCGATCCCGGTCTGCTCGGGATCAACGCGGGCGCGTCCGCGGCGGTCGTCACCGCCATCACGTACTTCGGGGTCACCAGCCTCAGCGGATACGTCTGGTTCGCCTTCTTCGGCGCGGCCGGGGTCGGGGCGCTGGTCTGGTTCCTCGGCGGCAGCCGGGGGGCCACCCCGGTCCGGCTCGCGCTGGCCGGCACCGCGATCAGCGCCGCCCTCTACGGCTATCTCCAGGCCGTGATGATCATGGATGACGCGGCGCTGGGCAAGATGCGCTTCTGGACGGTCGGTTCACTGGCCTCGGCGACGGACTCGACCATCAGGCAGGTGCTGCCGTTTCTGGTGGCCGGCACGGCGCTCGCGCTGGGCCTCGCCCGGCCGCTGAACGCCATGGCCATGGGCGACGACACGGCGCGCGCGCTCGGCGCGCACCTGAACCGCACCCGCGCGCTGTCCATGGCGGCCGCCACCGTGCTGTGCGGAGCGGCGACGGCCGCCTGCGGACCGATCGTCTTCGTCGGGCTGATGGTTCCGCACGTCGTCCGTTCCTTCACCGGCCCCGACCTGCGCTGGATCCTGCCGTACGCGACCGTGCTGTCGCCGGTGCTGCTGCTCGGCGCCGACGTGGTGGGGCGGATCATCGCCCGGCCCGCGGAGCTCCAGGTCGGCATCGTCACCGCGGTCCTCGGCGGCCCGGTCTTCATCTACCTCGTACGACGGCGGAGGACGGCCCAGCTGTGAGCACGACCCGTACCCGATCCCTACGCGCGCGCGGCGGACTGTCGGTCCGGTTCGACGTGCGGGCGCTCCTCGTCGTCGTGCTGCTGCTGGTGGCCGCCCTCGCCGCGAGCGTGGTGCTCATCGGCACCGGCGACTTCCCGATCCCGGTCGCCGACGTCCTCAGGACGCTGGCCGGCGACGGGAACGCCGGGCAGGAGTTCATCGTCAACGACCTGCGGCTGCCCCGGGTGCTCGTCGGCCTCCTGGTCGGGGCCTCGCTCGGGCTCGCCGGGGCGATCTTCCAGTCCGTCTCCCGCAACCCGCTGGGCAGCCCGGACGTCCTGGGCCTCGGGCAGGGGGCGACGGCCGGCGCGCTGATCATGATCGTGCTGTTCTCCGGGACCGCGAACCAGGTCGCCCTCGGGGCGCTCGTCGGCGGCCTGGTGACCGGCGTCGCCATCTATCTGCTCGCCTGGAAGCGGGGTGTGCACGGCTACCGGCTGGTCCTCGTCGGCATCGGTGTCTCCGCGATCGTCACCGCGGTCAACGGCTATCTGCTCACCAAGGCGGATCTCGTCGACGCGGCCCGCGCGGTCGTCTGGATGACCGGCTCCCTCAACGGCCGTGACTGGGCCCAGGTGTGGCCGCTGCTCGTGATGTGCGCCGTCCTGGTGCCGCTCGTCCTCGGCAACGCACGAGGCCTGCGGATGACGGAGATGGGCGACGACGTGTCGTACGCGCTCGGGGTGCGGGTCGAGCGGGTGCGCCTGCTGATGATGCTGTCCGCCGTCCTGCTCACCGCGGGCGCCACCGCCGCCGCCGGTCCGGTCGGCTTCGTGGCGCTGACCTCGCCGCAGCTCGCCCGGCGCCTGACCCGCTCACCCGGGCCCAACCTGGTGCCGTCGATGTGCATGGGCGCCACCCTGCTGATCGTCGCGGACTGGGCCTCGCAGCGGGCCTTCGGCGCCGACCAGCTGCCCGTGGGCGTCGTCACCGGGGTCCTCGGCGGCGTCTATCTGCTGTGGCTGCTCGTCACCGAGCGCAAGGCGGGCCGGATATGAGCGCCCCCACGAACGAGAACACCCGGAGGAGCACTGTGAACCGCCTGTCCGCCGACAACGTCACCCTCGGCTACGACCAGCGTGTCATCGCGGAGAAGCTGTCGGTGGAGATCCCCGACCACTCGTTCACCGTGATCGTCGGCCCGAACGCGTGCGGCAAGTCGACCCTGCTGCGGGCGCTGTCCCGGATGCTCAGGCCCTCCGAGGGCCGGGTGCTGCTCGACGGGCAGGTCATCCAGTCGCTGCCGGCGAAGAAGGTGGCCAGGACGCTCGGGCTGCTCCCGCAGTCGTCGATCGCGCCGGACGGGATCACCGTCGGCGATCTGGTCGGCCGCGGCCGCTATCCGCACCAGGGCCTGCTGCGCCAGTGGTCGACGGAGGACGAGCGGGTGGTACGGGAGTCGATGGCCTCGACCGGCGTCGCCGAACTCGCCGACCGCTACGTCGACGAGCTCTCGGGCGGCCAGCGCCAGCGCGTCTGGATCGCGATGGCCCTCGCCCAGCAGACCCCGCTGCTGCTGCTCGACGAGCCGACCACCTACCTCGACATCCAGCACCAGATCGACGTGCTCGACCTCTGCGCCGAACTCCACGAGGAACAGGGGCGGACGCTCGTCGCGGTCCTGCACGACCTGAACCACGCCGCCCGGTACGCCACCCATCTCATCGCCCTGCGCGACGGCCGGGTCGTCGCCGAGGGCCCGCCCCGGGACATCGTGACGGCCGAGCGGGTCGAGGAGGTCTTCGGGCTGCGCTGCCAGGTCATCGACGACCCGGAGACGGGTACGCCGCTGGTGGTGCCGGCGGCCCGCAGGGCACGTGTTGCGGTGAAGGCCGCGGAGGGCTCCTGACCGGCCTCCGGGGCCGGGGAAGGGGGAACGCGCTGTCCCGGGACGGCCCTCGGGCGTCTGTCCTCGGACGGCAGGCCACGGACGGCAGGCCTCAGACGTCGGCCTCGGACGTCGGTCGTACGTCAGAGAAGGCTTCTGAGCCGGAACAGATCACGCAGGCCGGCCTCCAGTTTCACCCGGCCGGAACCCCACGCCTTCGCGAAGTGCAGATCCCCGTTCACCATCGCGACCAGGTCGTCACCGCTCATGGTGAGCCGGATCTGGGCCTTCTCACGGGGCTGACCCGCGAGCGTGTCCAGGACCTCGATCCGGCCGTCCGCGAGGCGCCCCACGAAGGTGATGCCGAGATCGGTGACATGGCAGCTCAGCGACCGGTCCAGGGCCGCCGCGCTGCGTACGTCCCCTTCGGCACCCGCCAGGTTGTCCGAGAGCTTCTCGAGCGCCGCACGGCACTCCTCAGTCGTCGCCATCGTGATCGACCGTACCGCAGCGCTTCGAGGTAGCGTCGGGGCATGAACGAGTCAGTGCCGGAGTCCGGGGTCGCGCCGGAGACCGGGGCCGGGGTGCCCACACCGGACGCACAGGACGCACAGGACGCACAGGACCTACGGGACCCGCAGGACGCGCCGGATCCCGACGAACACGCCCACGACCCCGCCGCGCCCTCCCCGCTGGACGTGGAACGCACGCCCACGGGGAGCGCCGAGGTCGACGCACAGCTCGACCGCCTGGGCGACGCCGACCACCTCGCCACGGACGGACACCTGGAGGTGTACGAGGATGTGCACCGGGGGCTGCGTGACGCGCTGACCGCGCTCGACGCCCGCCCGGGACCTCCGGCGCCCCCTTCGTACGACCGCAGGAGCTGAACCGAACGTGGCAGGAGTGGCACGCCGCCGCCTCGACGCCGAGCTGGTCCGCCGGAAACTCGCCCGCTCGCGCGAACACGCCGGCCAGCTGATCGCCGCGGGCCGGGTCACCGTGGGCAAGACCCTGGCGACCAAGTCCGCCACCCAGGTGGAGACCGCGGCCGCGATCGTGGTCACCCGGGACGACGACGACCCCGACTACGTCTCACGCGGCGGGCACAAGCTCGCGGGCGCCCTCGCGGCCTTCGTACCCAGGGGCCTGCGGGTCGAGGGGCGCCGCGCGCTGGACGCCGGGGCGTCCACCGGAGGTTTCACCGACGTGCTGCTGCGCGCCGGCGCCTCCCATGTCGTCGCCGTCGACGTCGGCTACGGCCAACTCGCCTGGTCACTGCAGAGCGATGAACGCGTCACCGTCAAGGACCGTACGAACGTACGCGAGTTGACGTTGGAGGCGATCGATGGGGAGCCCGTGGACCTTGTTGTCGGGGATCTGTCCTTCATCCCGCTCGGACTGGTGCTGCCCGCCCTCGTGCGGTGTGCTGCGCCCGACGCCGATCTGGTGATGATGGTCAAGCCGCAGTTCGAGGTGGGGAAGGAACGACTGGGCAGTGGTGGAGTCGTACGCAGTCCGCAACTGCGCGCCGAAGCGGTGCGCGGCGTGGCCGGACGGGCCGCGGAACTGGGGCTCGGGGTGGAAGGCGTGACCGCGAGTCCGCTGCCCGGACCCTCGGGCAATGTCGAGTATTTTCTGTGGCTGCGTGCCGGGTCGCCCGAACTCGACCCGGCCGACGTCGACCGTGCAGTGGCGGAGGGGCCGCGTTGACACAGACCCGAGCTCGTACTGTTTTCCTGCTCGCCCACACCGGGCGGCCCGCTGCGATCCGCAGCGCCGAACTCGTCGTCCAGGGGCTGCTGCGCTCCGGACTCGGGGTGCGTGTCCTGGAGGCGGAGGCGGCCGACCTGCCGCTGCCTCCCGAGGTGGAACTCGTCAAGGAGGCCACCCCGCAGTGCCTGGACGGGTGCGAACTGCTGATCGTGCTCGGCGGTGACGGGACGCTGCTGCGCGGCGCCGAGTTCGCCCGCGCCTCCGGCGTCCCGATGCTCGGCGTCAACCTCGGCAGCGTCGGCTTCCTCGCCGAGGCCGAACGCGACGACCTGGACAAGGTCGTCGACCGCGTCGTCACCAAGGCCTACGAGGTCGAGGAGCGGATGACCGTCGACGTGGTCGTGCACCGCAACGGCGACATCGTCCACACCGACTGGGCGCTGAACGAGGCCGCCGTGCAGAAGGTGTCCGCCGAGAAGCTCCTGGAGGTCATCCTGGAGATCGACGGCCGGCCGGTCACCGGCTTCGGCTGCGACGGCATCGTCTGCGCGACCCCCACCGGGTCCACGGCGTACGCGTTCTCCGCGGGCGGGCCCGTCGTGTGGCCCGAGGTGGAGGCACTGCTCATGGTGCCGATCAGCGCGCACGCGCTGTTCGCCAAGCCGCTGGTGACCTCGCCCGACTCCGTGCTCGCCGTGGAGGTGCTGCCGCACATCCCGCCCGGCGTGCTCTGGTGCGACGGGCGACGGACCGTGGAGCTGCCGCCGGGAGCGCGGGTCGAGGTACGGCGCGGTGCCGTCCCGGTACGGCTCGCCCGGCTGCACCACGCCTCGTTCACCGACCGGCTGGTCGCGAAGTTCGCGTTGCCGGTCGCGGGATGGCGAGGCGCGCCGCACTGAGCCGTGGCCCGCGCGGCCGGCCACGCCGACCGGCGGGCGCCCGAGCGGGACGGGGAGCGCGGGACGGGGAGCGCGGGACGGGGGAGGAATTCGCCGTGGCGGTCGGCGGTCGGCGGCCGGGGCGCCCGCCGGGCCCGTGGCGGCCCTGCGGCGGGTACGCGGCAGGGCCGTGGCGGGCACGCGGCAGGTAGGCGGCGGGCACGCGGCAGGCACCCGGCGAGGTCGGTACGGGTCTCGGTACGGTCGATCGCGGCCCGCCGGTGGCGGACGCGGTGAGCCCCGCACGGGGCTCCCGCGGCGGTCGGAGGCGCCCGGGGCCCACGGCCCCGTCGGCAGACCCACCGGGACCGGGCGGCGTCCGTGCGGCCCGGGAGAGAGGCCCGGGAGCAGGCCGGCGCGCCGGTGCCGGCCGTGCGGCGGTTCCGTCCGGGGCCTCGCGCGGACCCGCCGGAGGACGGTCGGCGAAGTCCCACCCCGGCGGGTGACACACGTGCCCGGGTGACCCCCGTCACCTGCGCCTTCGTACAAGCAGGGCAGGGCCCGTCGCACATCGGGTCCCCGACCTCGTAAGGTCGTGTCCGTGTTGGAGGAGATGCGGATACGGTCGCTCGGAGTCATCGACGACGCGGTCGTCGAATTGTCGCCCGGCTTCACCGCCGTGACGGGTGAGACCGGTGCGGGCAAGACGATGGTGGTCACCAGCCTCGGGCTGCTGCTCGGCGGGCGCGCGGACCCCGCCCTCGTACGGATCGGCGCCAAGAACGCCGTCGTCGAGGGCCGGATCGCCGTACCCACGGGAGGAACGGCGATCCTGCGGGCCGAGGAGGCGGGAGCCGAACTCGACGACGGCGCGCTGCTCATCAGCCGGACCGTCTCGGCCGAGGGACGCTCACGGGCGCACATCGGCGGGCGCTCGGTCCCCGTGGGCGTACTGGCCGAACTCGCCGACGAGCTGGTCGCCGTGCACGGCCAGACCGACCAGCAGGGGCTGCTCAAACTGTCCCGGCAGCGGCAGGCGCTCGACCGGTACGCGGGCGACGCGGTCGCCACGCCGCTCGCCAAGTACGCCGGGGCCTACCGCCGGCTGCGGGCGATCACGGCCGAACTGGACGAGATCACCACCCGCGCGCGCGAACGGGCCCAGGAAGCCGACCTGCTGCGCTTCGGGCTCGACGAGATCGCCGCCGTGGAACCGCGCTCGGGCGAGGACGCGGAACTGTCGGCGGAGGCCGAGCGGCTGGGCCACGCGGAGGCGCTGGCCTCGGCCGCCACCGCCGCGCACGCCGCGCTCGCCGGTAACCCCGAGGATCCCGAGGGCATCGACGCGGCGACCCTCGTCGCGGGCGCCCACCGGGCCCTGGAGGCCGTACGGGCGCACGACTCCGCGCTCGCCGGGCTGTCCGGGCGGATCGGCGAGATCAACATCCTGCTGCGCGACGTGGCGGGGGAACTGGCCGGATACGCCGACGACCTCGACGCCGACCCGCTGCGGCTGGCCGCGGTCGAGGAGCGCCGGGCCGCGCTCACCCAGCTGACCCGGAAGTACGGCGAGGACGTCGACGCCGTGCTGGCCTGGGCGGAACAGGGCGCGGCACGGCTTCTCGAACTCGACGGCGACGACGAGCGGATCGGTGAACTGACCGCCGAGCGGGACGCCCTGCGCGCCGAACTCGGCGGTCTGGCACAGGCGTTGACGGACGCCCGGACCGAGGCCGCGGAACGGTTCGCCGCCGCCGTGACCGCCGAGCTGGCCTCGCTCGCCATGCCGCACGCGCGCGTGTCCTTCGAGATCCGGCAGACCGACGACCCCGAGGGCGTGGAAGTCGGCGGCCGTACGGTCGCGTACGGGCCCGCGGGCGTCGACGAGGTCGAGCTGCTGCTCGCGCCGCACCCCGGCGCCCCGCCTCGGCCCATCGCGAAGGGGGCGTCCGGCGGTGAGCTCTCGCGGGTGATGCTCGCGGTGGAAGTGGTGTTCGCGGGGACCGATCCCGTGCCCACGTATCTCTTCGACGAGGTCGACGCGGGCGTCGGCGGCAAGGCCGCGGTCGAGATCGGGCGCCGGCTCGCGCGGCTCGCGAGGAGCGCGCAGGTGGTCGTGGTGACCCACCTTCCGCAGGTGGCCGCCTTCGCGGACCGGCAGTTGCTGGTCGAGAAGACCAACGACGGCTCGGTGACCCGGTCCGGGGTGAAGGTGCTGGAGGGGGAGGACCGCATCCGGGAGCTGTCCCGGATGCTGGCGGGACAGGAGGACTCGCAGACCGCCCGGGCCCACGCGGAGGAACTGCTGGCCACGGCGCGCGCCGACGCGTAGCCGGAGCCCGGTGGCGGGCCCCCGCACCGTGTGCCGGACTGGTTCCGGCCCCGGGACGGCGGGCCGTCGGCGCCGGAAGCGCCCTGACCGCCGGGAGGCGGATACGTCGGACGGTCCGCCCGCGTCGGGCGCCTCCGCTCGGTGATTCCGGTGATTCCGGTGATTCCGGCGGGCGTGGGGCGTGAACGTGAGGCGGGCGGCGCCGGGCGGGTCGCGCCCGCGTGCGCCCCGGGTCTCCGCGCCCGCCCGGGCTTCCGCGCCCCCGGCATCCCGCCTGGCGGGCCCGCGGGCCCGCGGACGCGTCGACCCGTGAGGCCGACGGAGGGCCGCCGGGGCCGCCGAACCGGCGTGACGGCAGGGAACCGCTCACCCATGTGGGTGACACGTAGCGCCGAGTCGGCCGGTGCGACGCCCGGCCCGCTCAGATGGCGGTCCCGGAACACCCGTACGGCCTGGCATCCTTGGCGTAGTACGCGGAGCACGACGTGCGGTACACCCCCCTCTGCAGACCTTTCTGTACGTTTCTCCGTGACCGTCCGACGCCGAACCAGGAGCCCCGGCCACGTGAGCCACGTGAGCAGCCACTCACCGCAGGGCCAGTCGCCGCTGCACACCGTGCAGGTGCTCGGCGGCGGCAGCGCGGGCAGCAGCGCGCATGTGCGGTCGCTGGCCTCGGGCCTCGTCGCCCGTGGCGTGCGGGTCACCGTCTGCGCCCCGTCCGAGGCCGACCGGGTGTACGGGTTCACCGGTGTGGGCGCCCGGCACGTCCCGGTGCCGCGCAGCAGTGACCCCGCCTCCGTGGCCGCGCTGCGGATCGCCTGCGCGGACGCCGACCTCGTGCACGCGCACGGGCTGCACGCCGCGCTGCGGGCCACGCTCGCGCTCGGCGGACGGCGCACTCCGCTCGTCGTCACCTGGCACACCCGCGCGCAGGCCGAGGGCGCGCGTGCCCATCTGCTGCGGCTGCTGGAGCGGCGCGTGGCCAGGGCGGCCGCGGTCGTCCTCGCCACCTCCTCGGACCTGGTGGACCGGGCCCGCCGCCGCGGCGCGCGGGACGCCCGGCTGTCGGCCGTCGCGATCCCGGCGCCCCGCACGGTCGCCGAGCCCGGGGACCCCGACCGGTCACGCCACAAGACGCGAGCCGAACTCGGCGCCACCGAGCGCCCGTTGCTGATGGCGGTCGGCTCCCTCGACCGGCACCGCGGATACGGCACCCTGCTGGACGCGGCGCGCTCCTGGCGGGACCTCGACCCCGTGCCGCTCCTCGTGATCGCCGGTGAGGGGCCGCTGCGTACGGTCCTCCAGGGACGGGTCGAGGACGAGGAACTGCCGGTGCGGCTGCTCGGCCGGCGCGACGACGTCGGCGAGTTGCTGCCCGCCGCCGATCTCGTGCTGCTGCCGAGCGGCTGGGAGTCCCGTTCCGTCCTCGCCCAGGAGGCCCTGCGCGCGGGCGTGCCACTGGTCGCGACCGCGGTCGGCGGCATCCCCGAACTGGTAGGCGACGCCGCCGAGCTGGTCCCGTACGAGGACGCCGACGCGCTCGCCGCGGCCGTGGTGCGCCTGCTCGGTGATCCGGCGCGCCGGGAACTGCTCCGCGAGAGGGGAGTGCGACAGGCCGCCTGCTGGCCGACCGAGGACGAGAACGTGGCCCAAGTGCTCAGCGTCTACGACGAGTTGACCGAGGCCAGAGCACTCGTCTGAGCCCCGACCGTCCCGTCGCCCGGCGTCCGTCGCCCGTCGTCAGGGGACGTGCCTGCGCGCCCGCAGGGCCAGGCTCAACGCCAGGACCGTCTGCGGGTCGTCCAGGTCCGTGCCCAGCAACTCCCCGATCCGGGCGAGGCGGTTGTACAGGGTCTGGCGGTTGAGGTGCAGCTCGCGGGCGGTCTCCGCCTTGCGGCCCGCGTGGGCCAGATACGTCTCCAGGGTGGGCAGTAGCGGAGGTCTGGAGCGGTCGTCGTGGTCGCGGAGGGGGCCGATGGCGCGGTCCACGAAGGCCGCCAGGTCCGGGTGGTCGCGCAGGCGCCACAGGAGGAGGTCGATGTCGAGGCGGCGGGCGTCGTACCACGGGCGGTCCGACAGACCCTGCGCGGCCGTCGCGGTCTCCGCCGCGTGCCGCAGGCCCGCCGAGGCCGCCGCCCAGCCGCCCGCGACGCCGACCACCACCACCGGGGGCAGCGCGCCGGGCCGCTGCATCCCGGCGCGCTCCACACCCGCCCGCAGCGCCTGTGCCACCCGGTCCGCGACCGCCGGCCGCTCGGACTCCGCCCGCAGGCCGAGCAGGAGCGGGACCCGGCCCTCGACGGGGCGTACGCCGAGCAGGACCGGTACCCCCACCGAGGCCAGTTCCTCCGCGACGGCCCGGGCCAGGACCGCCCACCCGCCGCCGGGGGGCAGGCCGTCGGCGAGCCGCATCACGACGGGCAGGAGCGGGCTCCTGCCCGGCTTGAACCCGAGCACCCGGGCCTGGGCGGGGGCGTCCTCCGCCTGGATGCGGCCCTCCGCGAGGTCGGTCAGGAAGTCCCCCCGGCCGCGCGCGGCGAGCTCCTCCTCCTGGCGGGCCTGCATCAGGACGACGGCCAGGACACCCGCGGCCCGCTCCGCCGCGATCCGGTGCACGGGCGCGATCGGGGTACCGGCCGGCAGCAGGACCAGCCGCGCCCGGACCGCACCGGAACCGGGGCCGCCGCCCGGCACGTCCACCAGCGTCGTACCGGCGGGCGGCTGTTCCTTGTGCTGGCCGCGCAGCCCCTCCCACACCTGGAGGGGGTCGGCGGCCGCGGAGCCCGACCCGGCGGCGTACAGGAGCTGTCCGTCCGCGGTCTCCAGGAACACCGGGTTGCCGCTGAAGTCCGCCAGGATGCGCAGGACCTGGGGGACTCCGCCGCCGCCGAGAAGCGCCTCGGTGCAGCGCCGGTGCACCTCCTCGGCCTGCTGGAGCAGCGCGTAGTGGCCGTTGACGATCTCGGTGTGGATCTCCTCCGTCACCGTCACGAAGGGCACCTCGCGGTGCAGCTGGACGAGGGGGAGACCGGCCGAGCGGGCCGTCTCGACGAGGGCGGCGGGCAGCCGGGCGAAACGCGGGCCGAGTTCCACGACGAGCGCCGCGATGCCGCGCTCGGCCAGCGTCCGGACGAAGGCGCGCTGGTCGGCCGGGCGGGTGCCGAGGCCGTAACCGGTGGTCAGGAGCAGTTCGCCGCCCTTGAGCAGCGAGGCGATGTTCGGGACCTCGCCCGCGTGCACCCAGCGCACGGTGCGCTGCAGCCGGTCGGCTCCGGCGAGGATCTCGGGCAGCCCGCTGCGCAGTCCGGGCAGCTCCAGCGCCCGCTGCACGGTGATCCCGGCGCCCTGGGTGTCGAAGCTGCTGTCGGTACGGCTGTCCATGCTGCGGACGCTACCCGTGCATCCCCCGCGCGGGCACCTCCGGGACGGGGGCCGTGGGGCGTCCGCCCGGACCGAGGCGGAGCGGGCGGCCCGAATGCGCGTCGTCCGCGCCACGCCGCCCCCACGGGGTCGTGCCGGCACGCCGCCCCACGGGGCGTACCGGCCCGTCCGTACCTGGCCGGTGCGGGGCGGCCGTCCCGGGACCACGGTGTGTTCCCCGGCCACGCCCGAGCCCGGCTCCCCCACGCGGGAGCCGCGTGGGAAGCGGCCTTCCGGTCCGAAACCGGGCCGTGCACCCCGAGCCCCGAGCCGGCCCTGACGGGGCCGTCGGGGCCGGACCTGAGCGTTCCCTGCCGGGGTGCCGGGGTGCCGGGGTGCCGGGGTGCCGGGGTGCCGGGGTGCCGGGATGCCCATGACGCGCGGGCACCCCGGCGGCCGCTCGTCCGCGGCCGCCCGTACGCGTGCCCGCCGCTCCCGGGCGGGCCGGCGGCTAGCCCCCGTACGCCCCGCTCGCCGTCAGCCGCAGTGCCGTGTCGATCAGGGGCACGTGGCTGAAGGCCTGGGGGAAGTTGCCCACCTGGCGCTGCAGGCGCGGGTCCCACTCCTCGGCCAGCAGGCCGAGGTCGTTGCGGAGCGCCAGCAGCCGTTCGAAGAGCTTGCGGGCCTCGTCGACCCGGCCGATCATCGCCAGGTCGTCCGCCATCCAGAACGAGCAGGCGAGGAAGGCTCCCTCGTCGCCCTCCAGCCCGTCCACGCCCGCGTCCTCGCCGGAGGTCGGGTAGCGCAGGATGAAGCCGTCGGAGGTGGACAGCTCGCGCTGGATCGCCTCGATGGTGCCGATGACACGCTTGTCGTCGGGCGGCAGGAAGCCCATCTGCGGGATGAGGAGCAGCGAGGCGTCCAGCTCCCGGGAGCCGTACGACTGCGTGAACGTGTTGCGTTCCTTGTCGTAGCCCTTCTCGCAGACGTCCCGGTGGATGTCGTCGCGCAGTTCGCGCCATTTCTCCAGCGGACCGTCCGCGTCGCCCGACTCGATGAGCTTGATGGTGCGGTCGACGGCGACCCAGGCCATCACCTTCGAGTGCACGAAGTGCCGGCGCGGACCGCGGACCTCCCAGATGCCCTCGTCGGGCTGGTCCCAGTGGTCCTCCAGATAGCGGATCAGCTTCAACTGGAGCAGCGAGGCGTAGTCGTTGCGGGACAGGCCCGTCATGTGGGCCAGATGCAGGGCCTCGGTGACCTCGCCGTACACGTCCAGCTGGAGCTGGTGCGCGGCGCCGTTGCCGACCCGGACCGGTCCCGAATTCTCGTACCCGGGAAGCCAGTCGAGTTCGGCCTCGCCCAACTCCCGTTCGCCCGCGATGCCGTACATGATCTGGAGGTTCTCGGGGTCGCCCGCGACCGCGCGCAGCAGCCATTCGCGCCAGGCCCGGGCCTCCTCGCGGTAGCCGGTGCGCAGCAGGGAGGAGAGGGTGATCGCGGCGTCGCGCAGCCAGGTGTAGCGGTAGTCCCAGTTGCGTACGCCGCCGATCTCCTCCGGCAGGGAGGTGGTGGGCGCCGCGACGATCCCGCCGGTGGGCGCGTACGTCAGGGCCTTGAGGGTGATCAGCGAGCGGACCACGGCCTCGCGGTAGGGGCCGTGATAGGTGCACTGGTCGACCCAGTCGCGCCAGAACTCCTCCGTGGCCTCCAGGGACTGCTCGGGCTCGGGCAGCGCGGGGGGCTGCTTGTGCGAGGGCTCCCACGAGATGGTGAAGGCGATCCGGTCACCCGGTGCCACCGTGAAGTCCGCGTACGTGGTCAGCGCCTTGCCGTAGGTCTCGCACGGGGTGTCGAACCACACCGAGTCCGGTCCGGCGACGGCGACCGTGCGTCCCTCGTGCTTGTGCACCCAGGGCACCACCCGTCCGTAGCTGAACCGCATGCGCAGCGCGGAGCGCATCGGGACGCGGCCCGTGACGCCTTCCACGATGCGGATGAGCTGCGGGGCGCCGTCACGGGGCGGCATGAAATCGGTCACGCGGACCGTGCCACGAGGGGTGTCCCACTCGGATTCGAGGATCAGCGAGTCGCCGCGGTACGAGCGGCGCGCCGCCGTCGGCGGTTCCGCGTCGGCCGCGTGGGCCGGGCCGAGCCGCCAGAATCCGTGTTCCTCCGTGCCGAGCAGTCCCGCGAAGATGGCATGGGAGTCGAAGCGGGGCAGGCACAGCCAGTCCACTGTGCCGTCCCGGCAGACCAGCGCTGCGGTCTGCATGTCTCCGATGAGTGCGTAGTCCTCGATGCGCCCGGCCACGTGCATCTCCAGTCGAACGGCCACGTCGCCCCCCACGAGGGGCGGTCGCTCTGCGGTCAAGGGAACGTTCAAAACGTTAGAAGGTTGAATGTAAGAACGTTGGTAAAGCGTCGCTGCGGAACGTCAATTATTGGTCCGATTGTCGTTGCGAAACGAACTGACGAGCCTTCGTTGTTCCGGGATACGGGCGGGGATGGTGCCGTGTGCCGGCCGGGCTCGGCAGCGAGTGTCCGAGCAGGATACGACGCACGTGGAAGATCCGCGTGCCGCTCCCGGTATCCCGGGTGGGCCGATCGAGTGAGCAGCGTGCGGGGTTCGTGTCGAGGTGTGTGCGGAGCGTGGCCGGAAGCGGCCTCGCCGGGTCGCTGATACCCTGGTAGCCCGTGGACCGGTGGGCAAGAAACCCCCGAACCGCAGCGACGGCACCTCCGAAGTTTTCTCGGACACCACGCCGGTACGCACCCCAGACCGCGACCACGGGAGCCCCCTCTTGGCCATGCCGCCCGCTGCTTTCCGAAGCAGCACTGCCACGACGACCAAGCACATCTTCGTCACCGGGGGTGTCGCCTCCTCCCTCGGCAAGGGTCTGACCGCCTCCAGCCTGGGCGCACTGCTCAAGGCGCGCGGGCTGCGGGTCACCATGCAGAAGCTCGACCCGTATCTGAACGTCGACCCCGGCACCATGAACCCGTTTCAACACGGTGAGGTGTTCGTCACCAACGACGGTGCCGAGACCGACCTGGACATCGGACACTACGAGCGCTTCCTCGACGTCGACTTGGACGGCTCCGCCAATGTCACTACAGGACAGGTGTACTCGACGGTCATCGCCAAGGAGCGGCGCGGCGAGTACCTGGGTGACACGGTGCAGGTCATCCCGCACATCACCAACGAGATCAAGCACCGCATCCGGCGGATGGCCACGGACGACGTCGACGTCGTGATCACGGAGGTCGGCGGCACGGTCGGCGACATCGAGTCGCTGCCGTTCCTGGAGACCGTCCGCCAGGTCCGCCACGAGGTCGGCCGCGACAACGTGTTCGTCGTGCACATCTCGCTGCTCCCGTACATCGGGCCGTCCGGCGAGCTGAAGACGAAGCCGACCCAGCACTCGGTCGCGGCGCTGCGCAACATCGGTATCCAGCCGGACGCGATCGTGCTGCGCGCCGACCGCGAGGTGCCGACCGCGATCAAGCGGAAGATCTCGCTGATGTGCGACGTCGACGAGGCGGCCGTGGTCGCGGCCATCGACGCCAAGTCGATCTACGACATCCCGAAGGTCCTGCACACCGAGGGTCTGGACGCGTACGTCGTCCGCAAGCTGGACCTGCCGTTCCGCGACGTGGACTGGACGACCTGGGACGACCTGCTGGACCGGGTGCACAACCCCGAGCACGAGATCAACATGGCGCTGGTCGGCAAGTACATCGACCTGCCCGACGCCTACCTCTCGGTCACCGAGGCGCTCCGCGCGGGCGGCTTCGCCAACAAGGCCCGCGTGAAGATCAAGTGGGTCACCTCGGACGACTGCAGGACCCCGGCGGGCGCCGCGAAGCAGCTCGGTGACGTCGACGCGATCTGCATCCCCGGCGGCTTCGGCGACCGCGGTGTGTCGGGCAAGGTCGGCGCGATCCAGTACGCCCGCGAGAACCGGATCCCGCTGCTGGGCCTCTGCCTCGGCCTGCAGTGCATCGTGATCGAGGCCGCGCGCAACCTGGCCGGCATCCCGGACGCCAACTCCACCGAGTTCGACTCCGCCACCGCCCACCCGGTCATCTCCACCATGGCCGAGCAGCTCGACATCGTGGCCGGCGAGGGCGACATGGGCGGCACGATGCGCCTCGGCATGTACCCGGCCAAGCTCGCCGAGGGTTCCATCGCGCGCGAGGTGTACGACGGCAAGGAGTACGTCGAGGAGCGCCACCGGCACCGCTACGAGGTGAACAACGCCTACCGCGGCGAGCTGGAGCAGAAGGCCGGACTGCAGTTCTCCGGCACCTCCCCGGACGGCAAGCTGGTGGAGTACGTGGAGTACCCCCGCGAGGTGCACCCCTACCTGGTCGCGACCCAGGCGCACCCCGAGCTGCGCTCCCGTCCGACCCGCCCGCACCCGCTCTTCGCCGGACTGGTGAAGGCCGCGGTGCAGCGCAAGACGGGCAAGTAACACCAGGGTTGTACGGTGGCCGGGGTGTGTGCCTTGCGGGGCACGCACCCCGGTTTCGGTCGTTTTCGGCACCGGGACCGGTTTCTTTTGCGCGTGTGGGAGGACAGGGCATGACGATCAAGGACACCGCCGAGGAGTGGGAGGTCAGGGCCACCGCGGCCCCCTTCGTCGGCAACAAGACCTCCGTCCGTACCGACGACGTGGTCATGCCCGACGGGTCGGTCGCCCGGCGGGACTACCAGGTCCACCCCGGCTCCGTGGCCGTCGTGGCCCTCGACGACCAGGACCGGGTCGTGGTGCTGCGCCAGTACCGGCACCCCGTGCGCCAGAAGCTCTGGGAGATCCCGGCCGGCCTGCTCGACGTGCCCGGTGAGAACCCGCTGCACGCCGCGCAGCGCGAGCTGTACGAGGAGGCGCACGTCAAGGCCGAGACCTGGCGGGTGCTCACCGACCTCTACACCACCCCCGGCGGCAGTTCCGAGGCCGTACGCGTCTTCCTCGCGCGTGATCTCTCCGAGGCGGAGGGGGACCGCTTCGAGGTCGAGGACGAGGAGGCCGACATGGAGCTGGCCCGGGTCCCCGTCGACGAGCTCGCCCGGGGTGTCCTCGGCGGCGCACTGCACAACAGCTGCCTGGTGGTCGGCGTCCTCTCGCTGCTCGCCGCGCGCGCCGGGGACGGACTCGACGCGCTGCGTCCGGCCGAGGCTCCCTGGCCGGCGCGCCCGTTCGAGGCCTGACCGGCCCGCGGCGGCGCCCGGGACGCCCCGCGCGAGGCGCCGGGTGCCCTCGGCGTCCGCCGACGCCCCTCGGTGGCGCACCGAACCACCGTCTGGTCCTACGATCTGCTGATCCGATCGGGCGACGTCTCCGCCGTGCTCCGCACAGTTCGTCGCAGAGCGTGAACTAGGCTCTGGAAACGCCCGAACCGGAGTCCCGGCGGGCTTGCGCGTGCAGTGGGACGGGAGTGTGGCCCGTGACAGATCAGGCGGTGGACACGGATGGCGCGAAAGCGTCGTCGGAAGGGCGGCGTCCGGCTGCCGGGTCCGCTCCTACCAAGGGTCAGTTCCTCGGCCGTACAAGAGAGTTGAAGGAACTCCGGGCCGACATCGAACGGGCCGGACTGGACACCATCGCCGGCCGCAAGGCGCCGCGCGCACGGGTGCTGCTCATCGCCGGGAGGCCCGGCTCGGGCCGCTCCGCCCTCGCCGGGGAACTCGTCCGGCAGGTCGCCGAGAGTTACCCGGACGGAGTGCTGCGGGCCCGGCTCGCCGAACCCGACGGCACCCCGGTACCCACCGAGCGCACCGCGCGAGAGCTCCTCACGGCCCTGGAACTGCCCGCGCCGCCCGGGGCCGACGCCGACGATCTGAGCGCGGCGGTGCGCGACGCCCTCGCCACCCGTCGCGCCCTGCTCCTGCTCGACGACGCGACCGACGCCGAGCAGGTCGACGTCCTGCTGCCCGACACCCCCGAATGCCTGGTGGTGGCCGTCTCCGGGGGGCCTCTGACCGGCATCGCGGACGTCCGCCCCTGCACCCTCGGCGGACTCGACACCAAGTCCGCGCTGGAACTCCTGGAGCGGTTCGCGGGTTCGGTGCGCATCACGGTCGACCCCCTCGCCGCCGAGGGACTCGTCGAGGAGTGCGCGGGCCAGCCCGCCGCCCTCGTGCTGGCGGGCGGCTGGCTCGCGGCCCGCCCCACCGCGGCCGTCGCCGACCTCGCCAAGCAACTGCGCGCGGACGGTGAGGAGGGCTCGCCGTCCGCCAGGATCTTCCGGCTCACCTACGCAGGGCTCTCCGCCACCGCCGCGCGGACCCTGCGCCTGCTCTCGCTCGCGCCGGCCGGACTCGCCGACCCGCACACCGCCTCCGCGCTCGCCGGCTGCTCGGTCGACGCCGCCCGTGAGGCACTGGACGACTTCGCCGCGCTCGGGCTGCTGCGGACGCTCGATTCGCCGCTGCCGCAGTACGAGGTCCCCGGCTTCCTGCTGCCGCTGCTGCGCGCCCTCACCGAGAGCGAGGACCGCCCGGCCGAGCTGCAGCTGGCCCGCGCCCGGATGCTGGAGCGGACCGTGCGGCTGCTGGCGTCCTGCCGCGCGATCACGGAGACCGACAGCTCTCCGGCGCGCGAGAAGCTCGCCGGGATGCCCCGCGCGCTGCGCTTCCCGAACCCCCGGGCCGCCGAGGACTGGCTGCGCGTCCGGCAGCCCGCGCTGCTGGCCGCCGCCCGGCTCGCCGTCGCCGATGGTGAGCTGGACACGCTGGCCCGCCGTCTGATGGCCGCCCTGGTGCGGGCGCTGGTCGTCCACTTCGGCACCCGGGCGGCGGCACCCGAGCTGTACGGCATCCACCGGCTGGTCCTCGACGTCGCCGAGCGGCGCGGGCTGCCCCGGGAGCGGGCCGCGGCCCTGCTGAACCTGGCCGACCTGGACGAACGCACCGGCCGTACGGCGGCGGCCCTGACCCGCTACCGGGCCGCGCTCGACGCGGCCCGCGAGGCGAACGACCCCTACGCGACCGGCCGGGCGATGGAATCCGTAGGCGGCGCCCACCTGGAGCTCGGGGACTACGACCGGGCCGCGGACTGGTACGGCCGGGCGCTCGCCCAGCGACTGGCCCGCGACGAGCGGCCGGACGCGGCCCGGCTCTACGGCCGGATCGCCACCGCGCACACCTACGCGGGCCGTTACGGCGAGGCGCTGCGCAACTGGCGCGCCGCCGCCACCGGACACCGCAGGAACGGCGATGTGGCCTCCCAGGCGCGGGCGTTGAGCGAGCTGGCACGGGTGCAGGAGTACGCGGGCCGGCCGGAGGAGTCGCTGCGCACCTGCCAGGAGGCCGTCGAGTGGGCCCGCCGCGCCGAGGACCTTCGGTTGCAGGCCGCGCTGCAGCTGCGGCTGGCCGACACCCTGGACCGGCTCGGCGACCCCGCCGCGGCCCGGCTGCACCGCGGAGCGGCCGGGCGCATGCTGGGTGATGAGCTGCCGGAGAGCGCGATGGACATGGAACAGGACGCTAACGCCTGCGAAATCCGTAGTACATCCGCAGAAGATTGATGCATTGAAAGGCTAGACAGAGGGAATCCCTTAATTAGACTGGCTCCGCTGCGTTCTTTCGTGGTGTCTCCCGGCGCGCTCGTGCATCCGGGTATGACCTGCATTGCCCCGGCTCGCGCCGCCACGGCCGTGCACAGCCCCAGAACCCTCTGAGTCAAGGACCGTGATCGACGTGAAGGTCGGTATCCCCCGCGAGGTCAAGAACAACGAGTTCCGGGTGGCCATCACCCCCGCAGGCGTCCACGAGCTCGTGCGCCACGGCCACCAGGTCTTCGTCGAGCAGAGCGCCGGTGTCGGCTCCTCGATCACGGACGACGAGTACGTCTCCGCCGGTGCGCAGATCCTCCCCACCGCCGACGAGGTGTGGGCCACCGCCGACCTGCTGCTGAAGGTCAAGGAGCCCATCGCCGAGGAGTACCACCGCCTCCGCAAGGACCAGACGCTCTTCACCTACCTCCACCTGGCCGCCTCCAAGGAGTGCACGGACGCCCTCCTGGAGTCCGGCACCACGGCCATCGCGTACGAGACGGTCGAGCTGCCCAGCCGCGCCCTGCCGCTGCTCGCGCCGATGTCCGAGGTCGCGGGCCGGCTCGCCCCGCAGGTCGGCGCCTACCAGCTGATGCGCGCCAACGGCGGCCGCGGCGTGCTGCCGGGCGGCGTCCCGGGCGTGCTGCCCGCCAAGGCCGTCGTCATCGGCGGCGGTGTCTCCGGCTGGAACGCCGCGCAGATCGCCATCGGCATGGGCTTCCAGGTGACGCTGCTCGACCGCGACATCAACAAGCTCAAGGAGGCGGACAAGATCTTCGGCACGAAGATCCAGACCGTCGTCTCCAACGCCTTCGAGCTGGAGAAGGCCTGTCTCGAGGCCGACCTCGTCATCGGTGCCGTCCTCATCCCGGGTGCCAAGGCTCCGAAGCTGGTCACCAACGAGCTGGTGTCGCGGATGAAGCCGGGAAGTGTCCTTGTCGACATCGCGATCGACCAGGGCGGCTGCTTCGAGGACTCGCGCCCGACCACGCACGCCGAGCCGACCTTCCCGGTCCACAACTCGGTCTTCTACTGCGTCGCCAACATGCCCGGCGCCGTGCCGAACACCTCCACCTACGCGCTGACCAACGCGACGCTGCCGTACATCGTGGAGCTCGCCAACCGCGGCTGGGCCGAGGCGCTGCGCCGCGACCACGCACTCGCCCGGGGCCTCAACACGCATGAGGGCAAGGTCGTTTACCGCGAGGTCGCCGAGGCGCACGGCCTGGAGCACGTGACCCTGGAGTCCCTGCTCGACTGACCCCCGTCCGGCCGGGCCGCCACCGCGCGGCCGTGGACCGGCCGACGAGCAAAAGGCGATACGTCAACACAGGTCGTCAACGTCCCGCATCCGGCCGGACCTTGCCCAGCAAGGTCCGGCCGGATGTGTGTCGGGTCACTTTGCGACACTCGATCAACTCGCCACGAACGTAACTCTTCGACCGATTCGCACACCGGTGAAACCTGCTGTGCGACGGCCTTACGCCCTTGACAGCGGGGTGTTCGGTTGCCGACACATCGGGTCGGGTCCGGCGGATTGTGTTGCTGCGGAGCGGTGACACGCCATAGAGTCGCCAACCGTCGGCATGGTGCCACGCTGACCTATCGAGAAGTTTCCTGGTCACCAAGGAGGTAAGACGACTTGTGAATGAGTCGACATTTACTCCCGGGGGTGGTCAACCAGGAATGCCGGCGCGGGGCCAGGGCCCCACGGGGCTCGAGGCTGTCGGCTCCGTCGCTGTCCGCACCTTCGCAGCCCATCAGAGTCCCCGGATGACTCAGACAGCACACCCGAGCATGGATGGCCATCACGTGAACGCCATGGCCGGCAACGGAAGTGGCGAGAACCGCACCCACTTCGCCGACTACGACGAACTGCCCGAGGGGCACTTCTACGACCCCGACGCCGAGTACGAGCCCGATCCGGAGTACGCGGCCACGCTCGCGCCCGACGCGGCCCGCCAGCGCCGTGAGCGCGTGGGTCCGACCGGACGCCCGCTGCCGTACTTCCCGATCCCGGGCCCGCTGACCGACCACGGCCCCGCGAAGATCATCGCGATGTGCAACCAGAAGGGCGGCGTCGGCAAGACCACGTCGACCATCAACCTGGGTGCCGCGCTCGCGGAGTACGGACGCCGGGTCCTGCTCGTCGACTTCGACCCGCAGGGCGCGCTCTCGGTCGGTCTCGGCGTCAACCCGATGGAGCTCGACCTCACCGTCTACAACCTGCTCATGGAGCGGGGCATGGCGGCCGACGAGGTCCTCCTGAAGACGGCGGTCCCGAACATGGACCTGCTGCCCAGCAACATCGACCTGTCCGCCGCCGAGGTGCAGCTCGTCTCCGAGGTCGCGCGCGAGTCCACCCTGCAGCGCGCCCTGAAGCCGCTGATGGCCGACTACGACTACATCGTGATCGACTGTCAGCCCTCGCTCGGCCTGCTCACCGTCAACGCGCTGACGGCGGCGCACAAGGTGATCGTGCCGCTCGAGTGCGAGTTCTTCGCGCTGCGCGGTGTCGCGCTGCTCACCGAGACCATCGAGAAGGTCCAGGAGCGGCTCAACCCCGAGCTGGAGCTCGACGGCATCCTCGCGACCATGTACGACTCCCGTACGGTGCACAGCCGCGAGGTGCTCGCACGGGTGGTCGAGGCCTTCGACGATCACGTCTACCACACGGTGATCGGCCGGACGGTCCGCTTCCCGGAGACCACCGTCGCCGGTGAGCCGATCACCACGTACGCCTCCAACTCCGTCGGCGCCGCCGCCTATCGTCAGCTCGCCAGGGAGGTGCTCGCCCGGTGTCACGCCGAGTGAGTCTGCCGGGGGCCGACGAACTGTTCCGTACCACCGGGGGCATGGCGCTCCAGGCCTCCAGCCCCACTCGCCGGGCCAACGGTGAGGCCCGGGTGCCGGCTCCGGCCGGCGAGAGCGATCCGGCCGCCGCGGAGGACGCGCCGCATTCCGTGCCCGTACAGGGCGGCGACGGCGAGGGCGACGAACACGTCGCGGCCGACTCCGGCGCCGACGCGGGGGAGTCACGCAGCCGGGGTACGGCTCCGGAGCGCTCGGCGCGGCGGCAGGCGACGCAGGAAGGTTCTGGCACCGCCTCCGCCGCCCAGCAGCAGTCCCGCAAGCGCCAGCGCGCCGCCAACCGGCGGCCCAGCGGGCGGGAACGGCACGACGAGAAGATCACGGTGTACGTGTCCGCCGAGGAGCTCATGGACCTCGAGCACGCCCGTCTGGTGCTGCGCGGGGAGCACGGCCTCGCGGTCGACCGCGGGCGGATCGTCCGCGAGGCGGTCGCGGTCGTGCTCGCCGATCTCGAATCGCGTGGGGACGCGAGCATTCTCGTACGACGGCTCCGCGGGCGGTAGCGGTAGCCTGCGACGGCTATGACCTCGAACGACGCCCCCGTCCCCGCCGCCGGCTCAGCCGGTCGCCGACGCGCGCTCGGCCGAGGACCCGGGGCCGGTCCGACCCCCGCGGCACCCCCCGCTCCCCCGCCCGCCGGGGAACCGGCCGACGAATCCGCAGGGGATTTCGCGGAGGAGTCCGCCGAGCCGGGGAATCAGGCGGAGCCCGAGCCGTCGACCGGTCCGGCGCGGCGATCCGATCCGGCCCCGGAGCCCGGTAGCCCTTCCGGCACGGTGCCGCCGCGCGTCGCGGACGGCCCGGGGACCGGTGCGGGGCCTGAGATCTCGGTCACACCCGGAGCGGCCGCCGGTCAGGGGGCCGGGCTCTCCGAAGGCCCGGAAGACGGGACCGACGCCGGGCCCCTGCAGAAGGCCGAAGCGCGGGCCGAAGCCCCGGCCGATGGCGGTACCGGGTCCGGAGCCGAAGCCGGTTCCGGCGGCGACGCCGGTCCCGACAGTGGTCCGGAGAGCGCTGACGGCGTCTTCAAGGTGCGGCTGGCCAACTTCGAGGGCCCCTTCGATCTGCTGCTGCAGCTGATCTCGAAGCACAAGATGGACGTCACGGAAGTGGCGCTGTCACGGGTGACCGACGAGTTCATGGCCCACATCAGGGCCATGGGGCCGGACTGGGACCTCGACCAGACGACCGAGTTCCTGGTCGTCGCGGCGACCCTGCTCGACCTCAAGGCCGCGCGCCTGCTGCCCGCTGCCGAGGTCGAGGACGAGGCCGACCTGGCCCTGCTGGAGGCCCGTGACCTCCTCTTCGCGCGACTGCTGCAGTACCGCGCCTACAAGCGCATCGCGGACATCTTCAACGCGCGCCTCGACGAGGAGGGCCGCCGCTACCCCCGTACCGTCGGTCTCGAACCCCACCACGCCGAACTGCTGCCCGAGGTCGTCATCAGCATCGGGGCGGAAGGATTCGCCCGGCTCGCCGTGAAGGCGATGCAGCCCAGGCCCAAGCCACAGGTGTACGTCGACCACATCCACGCCCCGCTGGTCAGCGTGCGGGAGCAGGCGGAGATCGTGGTGGCGCTGCTGCGGGAGCGCGGGGAGGCCAGTTTCCGCGACCTCGTCGAGGACACCGCCGACACCCTCACCGTCGTGGCCCGTTTCCTGGCCCTTCTGGAGCTCTACCGGGAGAAGGCGGTCGCCCTGGACCAGGAGGAGGCGCTGGGGGACCTGGTGGTGCGCTGGACGGGCGGGGAGGGTGCCGGGGAGCCCCGGGTGACGGACGAGTTCGACCGGCCGCCCGAGGCGGCGAAGGAAGACGCCAGGAAGGAGAAGGCGTGAGCGAGCAGACCGGCGGGACCGCGACGGGCCAGGACACGGTGGCGGACCTCGACCTCCGTCCCGCGCTCGAGGCGGTCCTCATGGTCGTGGACGAACCCGCCACCGAGGAGCACCTCGCGAAGATCCTGGAGCGGCCGAGACGGCAGGTCGGGGACGCGTTGCGGGCGCTGGCCGACGAGTACACCGTCCAGGGCCGCGGCTTCGAGCTGAGGCTCATCGCGGGCGGCTGGCGCTTCTACTCCCGGCCGGCCTACGCGGCGGCCGTGGAACGCTTCGTGCTGGACGGCCAGCAGGCCCGGCTCACCCAGGCGGCGCTGGAGACCCTGGCGGTCGTCGCGTACCGCCAGCCGGTCAGCCGTTCCCGGGTCTCGGCGGTCCGCGGAGTGAACTGTGACGGGGTGATGCGCACCCTGCTGCAGCGCGGTCTGGTCGAGGAGGCGGGCACGGAACCCGAAACAGGTGCGATCCTGTACACGACGACGAACTACTTCCTGGAGCGAATGGGCCTGCGCGGTCTGGACGAGCTCCCGGAGCTCGCACCCTTCCTCCCGGAAGCGGACGCGATCGAGGCCGAGACGCAGGAAGGCGTTCCGTCGTTCGACCCGGATGCTCCTGACGCTCCGGGGACAGACGACGACGCAGACGACCAGACGGAATTTTGATGCGAAGCAGCGGCAGCGGTAGCGGTAGCGGTAGGAACAGCGGCGGGCGCGGCAACTACCGCGGAGACGGCGGGGGCGCCGGTCGGCCGAAGGCGGGCGCGGGGCGTGACGACCGTCCCAAGCGCGAGAGCAAGCCCCGTCCCGAGGAGCGCCGCTACGACGTGGGTCCCGGCGCCTCCAAGGACGGCCCGAAGTCCGGACGCGGCAACGCGGCCCGCGGTGGCGCCAAGGGCGGCCCCCGGCAGGGCCAGCAGCGCGGCGGCCGTACGGAGCCCGCGCGCTCGCGTGAGTACGAGACGCGGGCCGAGGAACGCAACCGGGACAGGTACGCGGGCAAGCCCGAGGTCAAGCTGCCCAAGACCTTCCCGGGCGCCGAGCAGGAGGGCGAGCGTCTGCAGAAGGTGCTCGCGCGCGCCGGCTACGGCTCGCGGCGGGCCTGTGAGGAGCTCGTCGAGCAGGCCCGGGTCGAGGTCAACGGCCGGATCGTCACGGAGCAGGGCCTGCGGGTCGACCCCGAGAAGGACGAGATCCGGGTCGACGGTCTGACCGTCGCCACGCAGTCGTACCAGTTCTTCTCGCTGAACAAGCCCGCCGGTGTCGTCTCCACGATGGAGGACACCGAGGGCCGGCAGTGCCTCGGGGACTACGTGACGAACCGCGAGACGCGGCTCTTCCACGTCGGGCGGCTCGACACCGAGACCGAGGGTGTCATCCTGCTCACCAACCACGGCGAACTCGCGCACCGGCTGACCCACCCGAAGTACGGCGTGAAGAAGGTCTACCTCGCGCACATCGTGGGGCCGATCCCGCGTGACCTCGGCAAGCGGCTCAAGGACGGCATCCAGCTGGAGGACGGGTACGCGAAGGCGGACCACTTCCGGGTCGTCGAGCAGACCGGCAAGAACTACCTCGTCGAGGTGACCCTGCACGAGGGCCGCAAGCACATCGTGCGCCGCATGCTCGCCGAGGCCGGCTTCCCGGTGGACAAGCTCGTGCGCGTCGCGTTCGGGCCGATCACCCTCGGCGACCAGAAGTCCGGCTGGCTGCGCCGGCTGTCGAACACCGAGGTCGGCATGCTCATGAACGAGGTCGACCTCTAGAACGCCCGTCGTACACGACGCCCTCCGCCCGTCGTTCGCGACGCCGTCGTACCGGCCGGTCCCGGGAGTACCCGGGGCCGGCCGACGCGTGTCCGCCGCCGGGGGCGGTCAGGCGGCCGTGGGGGCGGCTCCCGCCGGGGGAGGGGCCCGGGCGGCCCCGGCGTGACTTCCGGCGTCCTGGCGGGCTTCTGACGGGCTTCTGGCGTCTTCCCGGCCTCCTCGCGGACCTCCTTGAGCGGGCGCGCCGCCGTACGCCCGGCGCGGAACGCGGCGGATTTCCGGCGCCGGAGGTGTTGTCGCGGCCGACCGGCGCTCTTTATAGTCGTCATGACTATTACTGGCCGTGCCGACGGCCGTCCGCGGTGACCGCCGTTTCCGGCGGTCCCCGCCCGGCCCGGCGGTGCGCCGCACGCGGGGGAGGCGGGGACGGGTGGGTGCACACGGGGGTCCGGGCCGCTCGGCCGGCGACGGTGCGCCCGAGGGCTACGACAAGTACGCGTTCGAGCCCTTCGCCGTGACCGTGGACCTGGCCGTCCTGACGATCCGCGCGGACTCGCTGGAGGTGCTGCTCGTCGAGCGGGGGCAGGAGCCGTACGCGGGCCACTGGGCGCTGCCCGGCGGGTTCGTGCTGCCCACGGAGTCCGCGGAGACGGCCGCCCGGCGCGAACTCGCCGAGGAGACCGGCCTGTCGGACGTCTCCCGCCTGCACCTGGAGCAGTTGCGGACGTACAGCGACCCCGGCCGCGACCCGAGGATGCGAGTCGTCTCCGTCGCGTTCGCCGCGCTGCTCCCGGACCCTCCCGAGCCGCACGGCGGCGGTGACGCGGCGCAGGCCCGCTGGCAGCCGTACCGCACTCGCGGTCCGCTCGCCTTCGACCACGACCGCATCCTCGCCGACGCCCACGAACGCGTCGGCGACAAGCTCGAGTACACCTGTCTCGCCACCTCCTTCTGCCCGCCCGAGTTCACCCTCGGCGAGCTGCAGCGGGTCTACGAGACGGTGTGGGACACCGTGCTCGACCGGCCCAACTTCCGGCGCAAGGTCCTCGCCACGCCGGGCTTCGTCGAGCCGGTCCCGGGGGCCGCCCGCCTCACCGGAGGCCGCGGCAAACCCGCCGCGCTCTACCGCGCGGGCGGCGCCACCGCCCTGCACCCGCCCCTGCTGCGTCCCCCTTCGGAAGGACGGCCCTGATGACCACCACCCCGACGCTCGCGAAGCACGCCGCCACCGGGTCCCTGCTGGGACTGGCCCTCGGCGACGCGCTGGGCTTCCCGACCGAGTTCGACGACATACCGTCGATCCTCGCCAAGTGCGGCCCCTGGCGGGAGATGGCGCTGCCCACGCCCGCGATCGTCACCGACGACACCCAGATGACGCTGGCGCTGGGGCGGGGGCTGCGCACGGCCATGGACCGCGGCCTGCTCGGCCCGCTGCGGATGGAGCGGCCGGTGCGCGAGGAGTTCGTGGACTGGTACCGGTCGCCGGAGAACAACCGCGCACCCGGCCGCACCTGCCTCGTCGCCTGCAACCTCCTGAAGGACGAGCACCGTCCCTGGCAGGACGCCGCCCAGATCGGCTCCAAGGGATGCGGCGCCAACATGCGGGTGGCGCCGGTGGGGCTCGTACCGGGGCTGAGCGACGAACAGCGGTCGGGCGCCGCGCAGTTGCAGGCGGCGCTCACCCACGGCCACCCCACGGCGCTCGCCGCCTCCGACCTCACCGCGCATGCCGTCCGGCTCCTCGTGCAGGGCGCCGCGCCCGGCGACCTGGTCGGGCTGCTGCGCGCGTACGCCGAGGAGAACCGCGACCGCTACCTGGCCCGCTGGCTGGGCGACCTGTGGACGCGCGGCCAGGACCCCACACCGGAGCACTTCATCCGGCGCGGCTGGGACGAGTGCCTGGACGCGCTGGACCGGCTCCGGGACGCCCTGCGCGCCCCCTCGCCCGAGACCGACCCCTGCCTGGCCACCGGCGCGGGCTGGATCGCCGAGGAGGCGCTCACCACCGGCCTGCTCTGCTTCCTGCTCTTCGTCGACGAGCCGGTCACCGCACTGCGCCGGGCGGCCTGCACCTCCGGCGACTCCGACTCCATCGCGTGCCTGACGGGCGCGTTCGCGGGCGCCCACCACGGCTCGGACATCTGGCCCACCGAATGGGCCGACCGCATCGAATACCAGAGCGACCTCATGTCGCTCGGGGCGCTCTGGGATGCTTGACGGATGATCGACGACGTCCTGGCCATCGACCTCTCCGGCGTGGTGGCCGAGCAGCCCGACCCGGTGCTGTTCGCCACCGTCTCGGGCGCCCATCTGTACGGCTTCCCGTCGCGCGACTCGGACGTCGACCTGCGGGGCGTCCACCTGCTTCCGGCGGCCGAACTGGTCGGGCTGGGCGAGCCGGAGGAGACCCGGTCGCGGATGTGGGACCGGGACGGGGTCGAGATGGACCTCGTCACCCACGACCTGCGGAAGTTCGTGCGGCTGATGCTGCGGCGCAACGGCTATGTCCTGGAGCAGCTGCTCTCGCCCCTGGTCGTCCACACCGGCGAGGCCCACCGCGAGCTGGTCTCGCTCGCCCCGGGCGTCCTCACCCGCCATCACGCCCACCACTACCGCGGGTTCGCCTCGACACAGTGGCGGCTCTTCGAGAAGAGCGGTGAACTCAAGCCGCTCCTCTACACGTTCCGGGTGCTGCTCACCGGCATCCACCTGATGCGCGGCGGCGAGGTGCAGGCGGACCTGCGCGCGCTCGTCGACGAGCCCGGGGCGCCCTCGTACCTGCCGGACCTGATGGCGGCGAAGGCCGAGCGCGAGCACGGACCGGCGGACGTGGACCGGGAACGCGTCGCCGACGACGTGGAGCGCCTGCACGGGCTGCTGGACGAGGCGCAGCGGCTGTCAGGGCTGCCGGACGCCCCGTCCGTACGGGCCGCCCTGGACGCGTTCGTGGTCCGGGTGCGGCTGGAGGGTGCCAGGGTCGGCGCGGTGCGCTGAGGCGCGGCGCACGGCGGTCAGGAAGTCCTCGACACGGGCGTGGTCGGGCCCGGCCGGCAGGGGACTGCGCGCGAGGGACTCGTCCGCCTCCGTGGCCAGGCCGTTCATCCACGCCTCCACCCGGGGCCACGGGACCTCGCCGCGCTTCACGGCGAGCAGCGGTTCGCGCTGCTCGCCGACGTCGAGGGTCAGGGTGCCGGTGCGCAGCAGGTCCCGGGAGGTCATGAGAAGGCGGAGCAGGTGCATCGCGTGCTTCCAGCGCGGTGCGCCGTCCCGGCGGACGTCGGCCTCCAGCTTCTGGCGCTGGCCCTGCGCGTAGCGGGCGAACGTCTCGTGGGCCCGGCGGGAGAGGAAGGCCCCGCGCAGCTCCAGCAGCGCGCGGCCCGTGGCGTCGGCGTACTCGACGAGCGGGGAGTGGAGGCACTCCAGGATGTTCGGATTGGCGCGCAGCGCGAGGACGCAGAACCGTTCGAGCTCCCAGCTGAACTGCTCGTCGGCCGGGCCCTCGACATGGGTCGGCGGCTTCTCGAAGCGCCAGAACAGCGGGGTCGGGGCGAGGAACACGCCCCGGCGGTCGGTGTCGCTGTCCTCGGTGGCCAGGCCGAAGGCGCGCGACCCCATCACACAGGAGTAGATCGTGTGGTCGCGCACCAGGTCCTCGGATCGCATGCCCGGGAGCCTACGGGGTGGTTCACGCCAGGCGAATCGAGTTCTTCTCCACGGTGATCCGCTCGGCGGGCAGGGGAGCCGTGGCGGGGCCCTTCACCACCGAGGCGTCGGTGATGCGGTACTTGCTGCCGTGGCAGGGGCAGTCGATCGTGCCGTCGGCGACGGTGCTCACGGTGCAGCCCTGATGGGTGCAGATCGCCGAGAAGGCCTTGAACTCGCCCTTCGTGGGCTGGGTGACCACGATCTTGCGGTCCTTGAAGATCTTGCCGCCGCCGACCGGGATGTCGCTCGTGCGGGCGAGTTCGGTCCCGGCGGCGCCGGACTCGGCCGGTGACGCGGACACCTCCGAACTGCCGTCGCCGTCGCCGTACTTACTGCACCCCACGAGCAGGGCGGCGGCCGCACCCGTGCCGAGGACGGTGCGCCGCGCCGGGGGGTTGGTCATGTCGTCACTCCGAACGTGCGGAAGAACCAGAGAGCGGACGTCAGCCAGATGACGGTGAGGACCACGAAGACGAGTCCTCCGGTCACGGGCAGCAGCCAGCCGGGCAGTCGCTCCGAGCGGAGCAGGAGCATTTTGGCACTGAATGCACCGAAGAAGAAGCATCCGAGGAGCGAGTGCCACAGCACGCGCGGCTCGTACGTCTGGAAGCCCAGCGCGTAGAGGCAGTGCACCGCGACGGGCACCGCCACCAGGAACGCGACCCGCCCGGACCAGCGGTGCAGGGCCGGTGCCCAGCTCGGCCCCGGCAGCCGTCCGTACACCATGAACGCCGAGACCAGCTGGACGAGCGCGAAGGCGAACGCCGTGGTGGCCAGCCACGACTTCACCGCGCTCGTGCTGCTGAAGCCGGCGAGGTTGAAGGCGGTCCCGGTCGGGTGGTGGATCCTGCCGTACGCGCCGAGGCCGACCGCGACCGCCGCGGCCACCAGGGCCGGGACGAGACAGCGGGCCGGGTGCGGGCGGCGGTGGGCGGGCGAGGGGACGGGAAAGCCCTGCGTGGCGGCGTTCGGATCCGCGGTCATGACGGCTCCCTGGTCGGGATCGGGCCGGAGAAGGGCCGGGAGGGGGTTCCTGGGGGTTCCTGGTCGAACGGGTTCCTGGTCGTGACGGGGGGCTTGGCCGGGAGGGTTCCCGGCCGGAAGAGGTTCGTCGTCGGGAGGGGCTCGCGGTCCCGGACGGGCCGGGGACGGCGGTGAACGCACGAGGGTGCCGGAGGTGTCACGGAGTGACGGGGTGCGCGGTGAGTCTCCGTCCGTCGACCGTGACCGTGCCGGTCCGCGGGTCGATCACGGGTGCCGCGGAGGGTTCGCCGTCGCGGTCGAGGATGCCGACCTGCCTGCCGCCGGGCAGCACGATCCAGCCGCCGTCGACCCTGGCACCGCGGACCGTGGCCGTCGCGCGGTAGAGCCCGGACGGCTTGACGGCCTTGTCGGCGGTGAAGGCGTACCGCTGCCCGCCGAGGTGGACGGTGCCGCGGATCCGGCCGCCGTCCCGCAGCGTGCCGTCGAGCCGCGCGCCGTTCTTCCCGGTGAGCCGCATCGTGCCGTCGGCGCGGACGGCTCCCCTGAGCCACGACTCCTTGTCGTGGCCGTCGCAGAAGTACGCGATCGCGCGGCCGTCGCGCAGCGAGACGGCGACGGCCGAGGAGTCGTCGTCGGTGCGGCCCGCGTAGTCGGCGTTCGGCACGGGCTTCGCGGACGGTGACACGGAGGGCGACGGGCTCGGCGAGGACGGCCGGTCCGCCGGGTTCGCCGAGCCCGCCGGACCTTCCGGTGCCGCGCTCGACGGCGGCGCGGCGGCGGGGGTCCGCGGGCCGGACGACGCCGCGTTCCTCACCCCCGTCGTCGCGTTGAGCGACAGCATGAACGCGGCGAGAAGCAGTCCGGCGAGAAGGGTGAGCAAGGGACCTGGGCGCTTCATACGGGCCTCCCCCGAGGCGGTCCCCTCCATCAGAGCGGACCGGCGCCCCGGCGTCCAGAGGCGCACGGGCGCATGCTCACCCCAAGTGGCGGAACGGGGCGATCGGAGTGACATTGACGTGACCCCGGGACGGACGGCGGTCCGCGCCCGGCCGCACTCTCCGAAAGGCCTCGACCCATGGCGGACAACGATCTCGGCAGCCTGCTCGGCGGTCTCCTCGGCGCCGGACCGGGCGGCGGGCAGGGTGGCGGACCGAGCGGCGGGCAGGATGGCGCACCCGGCGGGATCGACGTCCTGGGCTCGCTGCTCCGGTCCCTGACCGACGGCCAGGGCGGCGCCGGCAACCCGTTGGGCGGGCTGATGGACCTGCTCGCGAAGTCCGGGCTCGCGGACCAGGCCCGGTCGTGGATCGGCACCGGCGAGAACAAGCCCGTCTCCGGCGAACAGGTCGCCCGGGCGCTGCCCGCCGACACCCTCCACGAGGTCGCCGCCCGCAGCGGGGTCAGCCCCGAGCAGGCCGCGGACCGGATCGCCGAGCACCTGCCGCGGGCGGTCGACCGACTGACCCCGGGCGGCGAGCTGCCGCGCTCGGGCGCCTCCCTGGCGGACCTGATCAGACAGCAGTCGCTCTGAACCGGGTCCCGGGCGCGGCGGTCCGTCTCGTCAGACGGGCGCCGCGCACCGGCGCGCCCACGGGCTGACTACGCTGGTACGACAGACGTGTACGCAGATCAGCGAGGAGCATTGCCGTGGCGGTACGAGCGGTCCGGGGCGCCGTCCAACTGGAACGGGACGAGGCCGGCCACATGGACGAGCGGGTCGGCGAGCTGCTCACCGCCGTCCTGGAGCGGAACGGACTCACCACCGACGACCTGATCAGCGTCTGGTTCACCGCGACGCCCGATCTCCACAGCGACTTCCCCGCGGCCGCGGCCCGCAAGCTGGGCATCGTCGACGTACCGCTGATCTGCGCCCAGGAACTGGACATCGAGGGCGCGATGCCCCGTGTCGTACGGATCCTCGCGCACATCGAGTCCGACCGGCCCCGGGCCGACATCGCGCACGTCTACCTGGGCGCCGCGGGCGCGCTGCGCAAGGACATCGCCCAGTGAGGACCGCGCTCGTCATCGGAACCGGTCTGATCGGCACCTCGGCGGCGCTCGCGCTCGCCCAGCGCGGTGTCGTCGTCCACCTCACCGACCACGACCCGGAGCAGGCCCGCACGGCCGCCGCGCTCGGCGCCGGAACCGAGGAGACGCCCGCGGGGCCCGTGGACCTCGCGATCGTCGCGGCCCCGCCCGCGCACGTGGCGGCCACGCTCGCCGACGCCATGCGGCGCGGGCTCGCGCGCGGCTACCTCGACGTGGCGAGCGTCAAGGGCGGCCCGCGCCGGGAACTGGAGGCCCTGGGCCTCGACCTCTCCGCGTACATCGGCTCGCACCCCATGTCGGGCCGCGAGAAGTCGGGCCCGCTGGCCGCGACGGGCGACCTCTTCGAGGGCCGCCCCTGGGTCCTGACGCCCACCCGGGACACGGACACCGAGGTCCTGAACCTCGCGCTGGAACTGGTCTCGCACTGCCGCGCGCTCCCCGTCGTCATGGACGCCGACGCCCACGACCGGGCGGTCGCGCTCGTCTCGCACATGCCGCACCTGGTGTCCAGCATGGTCGCCGCGCGTCTGCAGCACGCCGAGGAGGCCGCGGTACGGCTCTGCGGGCAGGGCATCCGTGACGTGACCCGGATCGCGGCCTCGGACCCCCGGATGTGGATCGACATCCTCTCGGCGAACCCGGGGCCGGTCGCCGACCTCCTCGCGGACGTCTCCGCCGACCTCGACGAGACGGTCCGGGCGCTGCGTGCCCTGCAGTCCTCCGACGAGGCCAAGCGCAGCGAGGGGGCCGGCGGCATCGAGGACGTGCTGCGCCGCGGCAACGCGGGCCAGGTGCGGGTCCCGGGCAAGCACGGCGCCGCTCCGCTGACGTACGAGACGGTCGCCGTCCTCATCGACGACCAGCCGGGCCAGCTGGCCCGTATCTTCGCCGACGCCGGGGCGGCCGGCGTCAACATCGAGGACGTACGCATCGAGCACGCGACGGGCCGCCAGGCCGGTCTGGTCCAGCTGATGGTCGAGCCCAAGGCGGTACCCGTGCTGAGCGCGGCGCTGCGGGACCGGGGCTGGGCGCTGCGCCAGTAGACGACCGGCGGGACCGGGGCCTTCCCGGCCGGGGCCGGGAAGGCGGTGGCGGGGGAGCGGCGACAGGGCCAGTAATACGGGCCCCGGGGAGCCAGTAACCTTGTGCGGGGCGCGTTCGCGTCCCGCACAGACCTCCACCCCGCACCAGGAAGGTGTCCCCACCGTGGAAAACGGCGCCGCCCGGACCGCCCCGGCAGTGATTGTCGCCATCGACGGCCCCTCCGGCACGGGCAAGTCGAGCACCTCCAAGGCCGTGGCCGCGCAGCTGGGCCTCAGCTACCTGGACACGGGCGCGCAGTACCGGGCGATCACCTGGTGGATGGTGAGCAACGGCATCGACGTCACGGACCCGACGGCGATCGCCGCCGTGGCGGGCAAGCCGGAGATCGTCTCGGGCACCGACCCGTCCGCGCCGGCCATCACGGTCGACGGGACCGACGTCGCGGGCCCGATCCGCACCCAGGAGGTCACCTCCAAGGTCAGCGCGGTCAGCGCGGTGCCCGAGGTGCGCGCACGGATCACCGACCTGCAGCGTTCGATCGCCGCGGACGCGGAGTACGGCATCGTCGTCGAGGGCCGGGACATCGGCACCACGGTGCTGCCCGACGCCGACCTGAAGATCTTCCTCACCGCCTCCCCGGAGGCGCGCGCCGCCCGCCGCAGCGGCGAGCTGAAGGGCGCCGACGTGCAGGCGACGCGCGAGGCCCTGCTGAAGCGGGACGCGGCCGACTCCAGCCGCAAGACCTCCCCGCTCGCCAAGGCGGACGACGCGGTCGAGGTGGACACCTCCGACCTCACCCTCCAGCAGGTCATAGAGTGCGTCGTCACCCTCGTCGAGGAGAAGCGGGCCGCCAAGTGACCGCACCCTCGGAGAGGGGCGCCGAGGTCGGGCGCCGTATCGGCGTCGGCCTGATGTACGGCCTGTGGAAGCCGCGCGTGCTCGGCGCCTGGAAGGTCCCCGCGACCGGCCCGGCGATCCTCGCCGTGAACCACTCGCACAACATCGACGGCCCGATGGTCATGGGGGTGGCACCCCGGCCCACCCACTTCCTGATCAAGAAGGAAGCGTTCATCGGCCCTCTCGACCCGTTCCTGCTCGGCATCGGGCAGGTCAAGGTCGACCGCACCACCACCGACCGCACCGCGATCACCCAGGCCCTCGGCGTCCTCTCGGCCGGCGGGGTGCTCGGCATCTTCCCGGAGGGCACCCGCGGCGAGGGGGACTTCGCCTCGCTGCGCGCCGGGCTCGCCTACTTCGCGGTCCGCAGCGGCGCCCCCATCGTCCCGGTGGCGGTCCTGGGAAGTTCCGGCAGGAGCAGCCGGCTGACCAAGGGGCTTCCCCCGCTGCGCAGCCGCGTCGACGTCGTCTTCGGAGACCCCTTCGAGGCGGGCGACGGCAGTGGGCGGCGTACGCGCAAGGCACTGGACGAGGCGACCACGCGCATCCAGAAGCAGCTGGGCGCCCACCTGGACCACGCCAGGCGTCTGACCGGACGCCCGGAGACCGCCGGGCGCCCCACCGGGCACTAGGCGACACTTGAGTAGTGGATCACCCGGTCCCCGGGCGGTCCACCGATCACCACGAATGAACGACGAGGTACGGACTTCATGAACGACCACATCCAGCCCGACGGCTCGGCCGGCCCGGCCGGGCACGAGCACGGGGCGCTTGGCGATGCCGAGTACGCGGAGTTCATGGAGCTCGCCGCGGAAGAGGGCTTCGACATCGAGGACGTCGAGGGCGCGATCGACGAGGCGGGCCACGGCCCGCTGCCCGTCCTCGCCGTCGTCGGCCGCCCGAACGTCGGCAAGTCGACCCTGGTGAACAGGATCATCGGCCGCCGCGAGGCCGTCGTCGAGGACAAGCCCGGCGTCACCCGTGACCGCGTCACCTACGAGGCCGAGTGGGCGGGCCGCCGCTTCAAGCTCGTCGACACCGGCGGCTGGGAGCAGGACGTCCTCGGCATCGACGCGTCCGTCGCCGCCCAGGCCGAGTACGCGATCGAGGCGGCCGACGCGGTCGTCTTCGTCGTGGACGCCAAGGTCGGCGCGACCGACACCGACGAGGCGGTCGTGCGGCTGCTGCGCAAGGCCGGCAAGCCGGTCGTGCTGTGCGCCAACAAGGTCGACGGGCCGAGCGGCGAGGCGGACGCCTCGTACCTCTGGTCCCTCGGGCTCGGCGAGCCGCACCCCGTCTCCGCGCTGCACGGCCGCGGCACCGGCGACATGCTGGACGCCGTCCTGGAGGCGCTTCCGGAGGCCCCGGCGCAGACCTTCGGCGCCGCGGTGGGCGGTCCGCGCCGCATCGCCCTCATCGGCCGCCCGAACGTCGGCAAGTCGTCCCTGCTGAACAAGGTGGCCAACGAGGACCGCGTGGTGGTCAACGAGATCGCGGGCACCACCCGGGACCCGGTCGACGAGCTCATCGAACTCGGCGGCGTCACCTGGAAGTTCGTGGACACGGCGGGCATCCGCAAGCGCGTCCACCTCCAGCAGGGCGCCGACTACTACGCCTCGCTGCGTACCGCGGCGGCCGTGGAGAAGGCCGAGGTCGCGGTCATCCTGATCGACGCCTCCGAGACCATCTCCGTGCAGGACCAGCGCATCGTCACGATGGCCGTCGACGCGGGCCGCGCGATCGTCCTCGCCTTCAACAAGTGGGACACCCTCGACGAGGAGCGCCGCTACTACCTGGAGCGGGAGATCGAGACCGAGCTCCTCCAGGTGGCGTGGGCGCCCCGGGTGAACGTCTCGGCGCGCACCGGCCGGCACATGGAGAAGCTCGTCCCGGCGATCGAGACGGCCCTGGACGGCTGGGAGACCCGGGTTCCGACCGGCCGTCTGAACGCCTTCCTCGGTGAGCTGGTCGCCGCCCATCCGCACCCGGTCCGCGGCGGCAAGCAGCCCCGCATCCTGTTCGGCACGCAGGCGGGGACGAAGCCCCCGCGGTTCGTGCTCTTCGCCTCCGGGTTCATCGAGCACGGCTACCGGCGCTTCATCGAGCGCCGGCTGCGCGAGGAGTTCGGTTTCGAGGGGACGCCGATCCACATCTCGGTGCGGGTGCGCGAGAAGCGCGGTGCGAACAAGAAGAAGTAGCCGCGAGAGCGGTGGCAACGGATGAGGGGCGGCTCCCACGGGAGCCGCCCCTCGCCTTTTGTCCGGCCGGGTCGCGCTCAGAGCCCCCGGCGTGGCGCGGGCGGCAGGGCGGCCGGCACGTGGTGCATGCCCGTGCCCTCCTGCTGCCGTCCGACCGGGTGCCAGACGGCGGTCGCCGTCGTGGTGTGCCCCGGCGTCACACCGCCGTGGCGCGCGGAGTACGCGCCCGCGCTGTAGGAGCTGAACGACGAGGTGTACGAGGACGATCCGTACCCGCCCGTGCCGTGCGCCAGGTTCCCGAACGCCGTGAAGGCGAGCTCCTCCTCGCCGTGCCGGTCACCGGGCAGCGCCCTGAAGCATCTGACCCACTCGGCGTAGAGAGCGTCGTAGATCGGCGTGGCCGAGGGGCCGCTCTGGGGGTCCTGCGCCGGTCGCGCGTGGGGGACCGGCTGGAGGGACTGGCGGCGGGGGGCGTCGTAGGTGTGCACGTAGGTGCCAACGACCCCACCGCTCATGGGATGCGGCCACCGCGTCGCTTTCGCAGGTCAGCGGGGACGCGATCCGGCGTCCGGGGGATGCCGGGCTCCCTCGGGGCGCGGTCGGCGGAGCGTCCGGTCACGGGGCGGCCGGAGCCTGCCCCGTGACCGGACCCGGGGGAACGACGTGACCGGTCCCGCGGGAATGAGGTGACCGGACCTGTGGGTACGGGCGTGGCTGCCCGTACCCGCTCGGCGGATCAGGTACCGGCGAGCGGCATGGCCGCGGCCACCAGCTTGCCGTTGGCCGCGGCCTTGTCCAGCGCGTCGCGCAGCAGGTCCTCGCGGGGCTGCCGGCCGATCGAGCCGACCGGAGCCGCGAACAGCAGTACCTGCTGGTGCTTGTTGGCGGCGGCGCGCCAGCTCTCGGCGACCTGGAGGGCCTGGTGCGCCTGCCACCAGGCGACGGGCGAGCCGCCGCCGGTCCCCGGCTGGAGCACGGCGTGCAGCTGGCCCATGGCGAGCAGGACCGACCAGCCGTGCAGCACGGGCGGCACCGAGTGCAGCTGGGTCACCGGCATGAAGCCCTGCTCGATCAGGAGCGGCAGGAAGTCGTCGCCGATGTCGGTCGAACCGGGGCGCACGATGGGGCCGGTCGGTTCGACGACGAGCGCCGGGTGCAACTCGCCGTTCAGCAGGACGAGTCCGCTGGTGACGCCCAGCACGGCCTGCTCGGGGGCGGCCTGGCCGGGCGCGCCGTCGGGGTTGATCGAGCGGACGGCGCCCTGCAGTTGCTCCTCGGTGACCTGTACGACCTGTGAGGGCAGGCAGGTGGCGTGGGCGAAGGCGAGGACGGCGGTCTCGTCGCCGATGAACAGGACGGTGCTGGTCCGCTCCTGTTCCGAGTCGCCCGGGGTGCGGCAGGACGTGCAGTCGTAACTGCCCGGGGCGTTCTCTCCGGCGAGCAGCCGGTCGGCTTCTTCGTCGCCGATCTCGGCGCGTACGTCGTCGCTGACGTCGAGCATGCGCGGCACGGGTGGCTCCTCGGGATGCGGTGCGTGGCGATGCCGGGTGGCTCCCGGCCCATGACGCCGGGGGCCCCGGCTCATGAAGATGACAACGGGCGATCTGTGGCCGGAGTCACGCCCGGAAGCGAACGGAATCGAACCATCCGACGCGCAGGGTGAGCTGGGGCGCGGAATCCGTCACTCCCAGCCAACTCGGCCGGACGTCAAGGAAGTTGAACCGGTGAGGTGGGTCACAGGGCGAGACGGTGACTGGTCGACATATCCGGAAATCGGGCAATGAAATGGGTGGCCGAAAGTCGCCGATACCTGCGGTAACCGTGAACTGGCCTCGAATGACATGGAGTTGGTTGATATCGGGGCGACCGGCTCCCTAGATTCCACCCCCGAGTGCAACGAGCACCACTCGGGCACGTCCGCCGGCCACACCGCACAGTCAGCTTCGAGCACCACCGCCGGCGGACGGGGAGGAGTGCGGCGACCGCGTCCTACGCGCGCAGAACCGCACCCCGCCTTGGGGGACCCGGGTGTTTCGAGAGGGAAATACATGTCCGCATGTGCCGACAACACCCGTAAGACCCGCACGACGACCCGTACGACGGCGGTCCTCGCCGGGGCGGCTCTGCTCGCCCCGCTCGGACTGCTCGCCGCGACCGGCGAAGCCGCCGCGGCCGACAGCGGAGTGTGGGACCGCATCGCCCAGTGCGAGAGCGGCGGGAACTGGCACATCAACACCGGCAACGGCTACTACGGAGGACTCCAGTTCTCCGCAGGCACCTGGCGCGCGTACGGCGGCACGGCCTACGCGGCGACCGCCGACAAGGCCTCCAGGAGCGCCCAGATCGCCATTGCCGCCAAGGTCCAGAACGCACAGGGCTGGGGCGCCTGGCCCACCTGTTCGGCCCGGGCCGGAGCCTACGGAAGCGCGCCCGGATCCTCGGGCGCCGGATCGGCCGGAAAGCCGGCCACCAGGAAATCGGCGCCGAAGCCGGTGTCCAAGCGGGCGCCGTCGGCCGCCGCGCCCGAGGCGGCCCCGTCGAGGAAGCGCTCGGCACCCGCGCGCGCGCCGGAGCACACGAACCGCGACCTGTCCCGCGGCGGCCACGGGAACTACACGGTCCGCAGCGGCGACACCCTCAGCGGCATCGCGGCACGGCACGCGACCGGCTGGCGGGAGATCTACGCGGCCAACCGGGCGGTCATCGGCGGTGATCCCGACCTGATCGTGCCCGGACAGCGGCTCGACATCTGAGCACGCCTCCTCGGGCCCTCGGACACGGGGCTGTCTCCCGGCCTGCCGGGGGACAGCCCCTCCGGGTTCCGGCGGACCGGGCCGGAACCCGGAGGGGCGGGTGGCCGGCCCGGCGCTCGGTGACGGCGCACACCCGGGGCCCCGCGGTCACGGGGGCCCCGGGTGACCGGTGGACACCCGAGGACCCGGCGGCCCGGGAGGTGTCCGGCGGGTCCTCCGGGGACGGCGCGGGAGCGGAGCGGCCGGTTCTCGTGGTGCCGCAGCCGTTCCGTGAGCCCCGATGTGCCGTTGGGAGGCAACCAATCGGCCGGGTCCGGGGTCTCATCACCCAAGAGGTCCACGCGAGCAAGGGACGCCCCGCATGATGACGCCGGTCCCGCGGGCCGCGCGACGGCGCGCCGAGGCGGACACCGCCGTACCCCCGTCCGCCGACTGCATCGCCGACTCAGCGGGTGGCCTCACCTTCGACGTCACCGACACCGGTGAGCCGGGCGAGGCGCACCTCGTGCTGCGCCGCCGAGGGGGCCGTGAGGAGACCAGACTGCCGCTGACCCCCGTCGGGGACGGGCGGCTCCGCGCCGCCCTGCCCAGCAGCGTCCCTCTGCCCGAAGGGCGTTGGGACGCGTACGCGCAGGTGGCGGGCGGCGAACCGCACCGGCTCGTCCCCGGAGTGAACGACCTGCGCTCGCTCGTCGCCCGGGTCCCGAGCGGCGCCCTCGGCCGGGTGGCCGTCCGCATCCCGTACGCCTCCGGGTTCCCCGCTCCACCGGGCCGGGAGAACGTCTCGCCCCGGCACGGCCGCCTCACCGTCCGCAGCTGGCTGCGCGCCCCGCACGCGGAGGCGGTCGAACTGGGCTGCGGGGAGCGGGAGCTCGGAGTGCGGGGACGGGTGTACGGGGTCGGGCTCGCGCCGGACGCGTACGCCGAGGTGTGCCACCGTGACGCGGCCGGATCGCCGGTGCGCGCCGAAGTCGCCGTGGATCAGCACGAGTTCCGTTGCACGGTGGCGTACGAGGCGCTGCGGCCCGGCGTCTGGGACCTCTGGCTGCGGCCGACGGGGGAGAGCGGGCCCCGGGTGCGCGTCGCACGGCTGCTCGACGACATCGCCGACAAGAAGACCGTCCTGCTCCACCCGAGAACCACCGTGCGCACGCCGCACGGCCTGCTGGTGGCGGGTCCCTACTACACGGGGGACAACGACGTGTCCGTGACGGTCGCCCCGGCGGACTGACCACCTCCCGCGCACCCGATCCGTTTCCGCGCGCAGGCCGTTCGTCGTGTCACGGGTCCGGCTCGCGGACAGCGGCTGTCCGCGAGGGCTGGCAGACTCGGCACCATGCTGGAGACCTCGGCACGGCTGCTGCGACTGCTCTCGCTGCTGCAGTCCCATCGCGAATGGTCGGGCGCCGGCCTGGCGGAGCGCCTCGGCGTGACACCCCGCACCGTGCGCCGCGACGTGGACCGGCTGCGCGAACTGGGCTATCCCGTGAACGCGAGCCCGGGCACCGGAGGCGGCTATCAGCTCGGCGCGGGCGCCGAACTGCCCCCGCTCCTGCTGGACGACGACGAGGCGGTGGCCGTCGCGGTCGGTCTGCGCACGGCCGCCGGACAGGGCGTCGAGGGAATCGGCGAGACGTCCGTACGGGCCCTCGCCAAGCTCGAACAGGTCCTGCCGCACCGGCTGCGCCGCAGGGTGAGCGCGCTCAACGCGTTCACCGTGCCGATGCTCCGCGGCCCGCAGACCTCCGCGGCCGACCCGGCGGTGCTCACGGAACTCGCCCACGCCTGCCGCGACTCCGAGCGAATGCGCTTCGACTACCGCGACCACGGCGGCTCCCCGTCCCGTCGCACCGTCGAACCGCACCGCCTGGTCTGCACCGAACGGCGCTGGTACCTGGTCGCCTGGGACGTCGACCGCGACGACTGGCGCACGTTCCGGGTGGACCGCATCACCCCGAGGCCCCCGCACGGACCGCGCTTCCCGCCCCGTACCCCGCCGGCGGACGACCTGGCCTCCTATGTCTCCCGGGGCGTCTCCACGGGCGCGTACGCCACCCACGCGGTGGTCCGGCTGTTCGTTCCCCCGGCGGAGGCGGCCGAGCGGATCTCGCCGTCGGCGGGGACGCTGGAGGCCGAGGGCGAGAACAGCTGTCTCCTGCGCACCGGAGCCGCGAATCTCGACGTGATGGTGATCCACGTGATGCTGATGGGCCTCGAGTTCGAGGTGCTCGAACCCGTCGAGCTGACCGAGGCGATCAGAACGGCGCACGGCAGGCTGTCCCGGGCGCTGGAGCGGGCTCCCGGGAAATCGCGCGGGACGGGGGACGGCACGGGTCCGACACCGGGAACCGGAGGCGGAACCGGGGCGCGCTGACAGGCCGGGAGGTGCGCTCGTTCTGTGGTGGAACCGTGTATTTCCCATGCGCTACCGGCTTCCGTGACACGCGTCGGAATCGGAATGCAAAGCGCGGTTCCGGCGCTGGTGCGCGCACTTTCCGCCGGGTTATTCGGAACGGGACGCGGACAGTCCCGAATTACGTTCGAAGGTGTCCGGTCCAGGTGCCGAACCCCTCGTTCGTGTGACGGAGTTCGGCCGAAACGCGTGTCGTGATCCTGTGACAGAAGTGTGACCGGAGGGGCACGGGTGACGCAGTGTCCACGGTTCGGGCTTCCCCGGCCGGGACGGGCCGCCTAACGTGGCGGCCATGGCACCCATTCCCACTCCGCCTGCGGAACCCGAGGACGACCCGGAGAGCTATGTCGGGATGGAGGGGAGCGGCGCCGAGCACCGCGCCCGTGAGCGGGGCTGGTCCTCGGTGCGCTCCCTCCCGCCCGGCGCGATCATCACCATGGAGTACCGCGTGGGGCGGCTGAACTTCGAGGTCGCCGACGGGCGGGTCACCCGCTGCTGGAAGGGCTGAGACCGGAGTTCGCGAAAGCCGCAGAAGGTGCAAAAAGGCCGAACGGGATGTGACGGGCCGACAGGGCCCGGAGGTCCGGGAGTCCGGGAGGGCCCAGGAGTCCGGGAGGGCCAGGGAGGGTCCGGGAGTCCGAGCGTGCGAAGGCCCCCGGTTCGGTTGAGCCGGGGGCCTTCGGGTGCGGGGAGGTCGTGCGTACCGGCCCCGCCGTGTTCCTGGTCTCAGCCGCCTGCGGCCGGGCGGGCCGAGGCGGTCGTGGTCGCGGAGCGTGCCGCGCGGTCCGCGTGCGGCGGCCGGCGGCTGCCGGCCGGGGTGACCGGGGTCCGCTCGGAGCGGGCCAGGTGCGGTCCGGGGGCCAGGTGGACGGGTCCCCGCGGCGAGCGGCCGGCGGCCACGGTCTCGCGCGCCGGCACCTCGTCGTCCGCGGGCCCGTGCTGCTTGACCAGGACGGGCGCGCCGACCGGGGCGCCGACGGGAACGCCGGCCGGGGCGGGCGCGGTACGGCCGCGACGGGAGCGCCAGACGTCGCGCAGCGTGAAGATCGCGGTCTCGGCGCGGGCGATCAGCGGCTCGCACCAGGGCAGGGCGAGCAGGATCAACAGGCCGGCGGCCCAGCCGAGGAGCACGTCGCTCAGCCAGTGCGTACCGAGGTAGACGGTGGTGAGGCCGACGCCGAGCGAGGTCACGGCGGACAGTGCGGACAGCCAGCGCCGCGCCCCCGGGGTCGAGGCCAGATAGGCCAGAATCCCCCAGGTCACCACGGCGTTCGCGGTGTGGCCCGAAGGAAATATATCGCCGCCCAGACCCATCTCGTTCGAGCCGATGGTGATGGCGTAGTGCGGGCCGAGGCGGCCCATGCCGAGCTTGGCGGCGCCGACCGTGATGTTCAGCAGGAGCAGCGAGGCGCCCAGCGTCAGCAAGGGGCGGAGGGTGTGCTGCCGCCACGAGCGCCAGCCGAGCCAGGCCGCCACCATCACGGCGGTGGGCCCGCGTTGGCCGAGCACCACGTAGTAGTCGAGGAACGCGTGGATCTCCGGCCACTGTTGGTAGGGCCGGAAGAACATGACCTGCCAGTCGAACCGGACCAGCCATGAAGTGATCGCCACGGCCCACACGATGGCCACGTAGAAGGCCAGGGTGGCTCCGAAGAGCACGACCCTGTGCCTGCTCATCTTCGGCACATCGATGTGGGCCGGCCGTTCCGGCTCACGGTCCAGCCGGGCGAAGACCCGGTCCAGACGGGTGAGGTTTCGTTCGGTACGCACCCAATCGACGCTACAGCGAGTGAGCTGCGTTCCAGGCCGAATCACTCGCTTTGTGATGACGATGTGATGTGGGATTCCTCTCAGGGCGGTGTTTATTTCCAATGATTCGCTAATCCGCGAGGGTGGCCACTCCGTAATTCCATTGATCGGCACCGGTGTTGCTTATATGGCGCTCATTAATGCGTTCACCGAATGCTTGACTGGAATTCTCCGGCTGCTCACCGGCCGTGCGGGGGCCGGTCAGGGCGGCCCGGAGCCGTTCAGCCAGAAGGCCCCGTAGATCGCCGAACCCACGGCCACAGCCCCGAGGATCGCCGCTGACCTGCGCGTACGCAGCCGGGCCAGGGCCTGTGCGAGGGGCAGGAGAAGGGGGAAGGCGGGCAGCAGCAGACGCGGTTTCGAGCCGAAGTAGCCCGAGGCGCACAGGGCGAGAGCGGTGACGATCCCCGAGTACACCAGCAGCGGGAGCGGCTGCCCCTGCCGTACACAGCTGACGTACAGCCAGATCACCAGGACGACACCGACGATCAGCCCGACGCCGGCGAGCGCCGACGGAAACGACGTGAACTTGTCGCCCACGAAGCGGGCGAACGCGTATCCGCCGTCGAATCCGTTGCCCCACTGCGCCTGGACGTCGAGATAGCCGAGCGGCCCCCGGTGGGTGCGGTGGCCGACCCACAGGACGTATCCGGCGGCTCCGAGCGGCGCGACAAGCATGCCGAGGGCGCGCCGCCACCGGGAGGCGCCCTGCGCGGCAGGCGCGCTCCGCTCCCGCACGAACGAGGTGACCGCCGCCACCCAGAGCGCCGCGACCACCGCCGCCCCCACCGGCCGGGTCAGCCCGGCGAGCGCGGCGAGCAGACCCGCCGTCACCCAGCGGCCGGTCAGCACCGAGTGGAGCGACCAGGCGGCCAGCGCCGTGAACAAGGACTCGCTGTACGCCATCGACTGCACGATGCCGACCGGCAGCACCGCCCAGACGAGCGCGGCGCACACCCCGGCCCGCCGCCCGTACAGATGGTCCGCGACCGCGAACACGCCCCAGGCCGCGGCCAGGGAGGCGAGCGTGCTCACCAGCAGGCCCGCGTCCGCGTAGGACAGCGGGGACAGCGCCGCGACGAGCCGCTCCAGCCAGGGCAGCAGCGGGAAGAACGCGAGGTTGGAGTGCACGTCGCCGCCGGGCAGCCGGACCTGCCAGCCGTAGCCGAACGCGGCGACCCTGGTGTACCAGAGCGAGTCCCACCGTGCCGTCAGCAGGGTGTGGGCGCTCTTGCCGTTCGCGGCGCTCCACGGGACGAGGGCGATCAGACCCAGGGCGCGGACGCCCGCGTACCCGAGGAGGGCCGGTGCGGCATGGCGCAGCGCGCCCGCGCGGGACGGTGCCGCGGCGGGCGTCTCAAGATCGGTCACAGGCCCGATTATCGACGGCGGGCGGAACCGGCCGGTCTCCCGGGGCACGCGCCGACGGGCCGGGCGTGGCGTACGCCACACACCCGGCCGGGAGAACGTGAGAGGTCCGCCACGTGTAGCCCAGGGGAACTCGCGTACGCTGGCCGCTCACTCGCCTTGGCCGCGTGATCCCGGGAATGCCGTTCCGCCCGCCGCAGCCGCAGGGAGTCCCCACCCAGCGGACCGCCGAGCGCGAGGGAACATCTGGGAGGTACGTACATGTCCGGGACGACCACGGCCGACACGTGTCGCCGTCGGGAGGCCGGGGCCGGTGCCAACCGCTGGGTCGTCCTCGTGGTGCTCTGCGTCAGCCTGCTCCTCGTGGCCCTCGACGCCACCGTGCTGCACGTCGCGGTGCCCGCCGTCACCGAGGACCTCAGACCCGGCGCGATAGAGCTGCTCTGGATCGTCGACGTCTATCCGCTCGTCTGTGCCTCGCTCCTCATCCTCTTCGGCACGCTGGGTGACCGGATCGGCCGCAGACGCGTGCTCCTGCTGGGATACGCGCTGTTCGGCGTCGCCTCGGGCGTCGCCGCCCTCGCCGACAGCGCGCAGCTCCTCATCGGCGCCCGCGCCCTGCTCGGCGTCGGCGGCGCCATGATCATGCCCGCCACCCTGTCGATCCTGCGCCAGGTCTTCCCCGACCGGCGCGAGCGCGCGCTCGCGATCGGCATCTGGAGCGCCGTCGCCGCCGTCGGCGCCGCGGTCGGACCGCTGCTGGGCGGCTTCCTGCTCGAACACTTCTGGTGGGGGTCCGTATTCCTCATCAACATCCCGCTGATGCTGATCAGTCTGCCGATCGGGCGGCTGCTGCTGCCCGAGTCGCGCGGCGCACGCAACGGACCCTGGGACGTGACCGGTGCGCTGATGGCCGCCGCCGGCCTCTTCGGGCTGGTCCTCGGCGTGAAGCGGCTCGGCGGAGGCGAGGCGCCCCTCGGCCCGCTCACCCTGGGGCCCCTGCTCGTCGGCGCCGCCCTGATGTTCGGCTTCGTGCGGCGGCAACGGCGTCGCACGCACCCCCTGGTCAACCTGCGGATGTTCGCGCGGCCCGCGTTCAGCACCTCGGTGGGGTGCATCGTGCTCGCCATGCTCGCGCTGGTCGGCCTGGAGCTGATCGCCGCGCAGTACCTGCAGCTGGTGCTCGGGCTCTCGCCGCTGGAGACCGGGCTGCGGCTGCTGCCGCTCACCTTCGCGGCGATGGCCGCGGGGCTCGTCGGGGCCCGGACGCTGCGCAGGTTCGGGCCGCGCGTGATGGTCTGCTCCGGGTTCTGTGTCACCGCGGCCGCGGTGGTCACCCTCACCGCGATGGGCGGCGGCGACAACGCCGGGCTGCTCCTCACCGGGTTCGTGCTGCTCGGGTTCGGACTGGAGACGACGCTCTTCGGGGCGTACGAGTCGATGCTGAACGAGGCCCCGCCCGCGCAGGCCGGCGGTGCGGCGGCGATAGGCGAGACCTCGTACCAGCTGGGTGCCGGGATCGGGATCGCGCTGCTCGGCAGTGTGATGAACGCGGCGTACGCCCCAGGGCTGTCGTCCGTGCCGGGGGTCCCGGCGCGCGACTCGGCCGCGGCGGGGCACTCGCTGGGCGAGGCGTACGAGGTGGCCGCGCGGCTCGGCGGCGACCGTGGAGCCGCCCTGCGGCACGCGGCCCGGGACTCCTTCGTCCACGGACTCCATGTGACCCTGCTGGTCAGTGCGGGACTGCTGCTGCTGGGAGCGGTGATGGCGCTGCGGCTGCCCCGGGTCATGGAGTGCGAGGTGCCCGCGGTGGCGGCGCCCGGCGGGGTTCCCGCACCCCGGGAAGCGGCCGGGTCCCGCGTCACCGCGTGACCGGCGCCCGGGCCGGCGCGGGGGTGGTCCGGGCCGGGCCCCGCGGTTCCCCCGCCCGCGCGCCGGTGGACCCTGGACGCGGGGGACACCGCGTCGTAGCGTCGGCCCCGAAGCCGTCGTGATGAACACTGCTAGTTTTCGTGTGCCGGAGGTACTGCCATGTCCGCGTCCTCGTCCGCCTCCCCGAAGCCGCCGTCCTTCGACCCCGCCGACCCGCTGGGCCTCGACGACCTGCTGGACGCGGAGGACCTCGCGATCCGCGACACCGTCCGGAACTGGGCCACGGACCGGGTGCTGCCGTACGTCGCCGAGTGGTACGAGAAGGGCGAGCTGCCCGGTATCCGGGAACTGGCGCGGGAGCTGGGCGGGATCGGGGCGCTCGGCATGTCCCTGGAGGGCTACGGCTGCGCGGGGGCGAGCGCGGTCCAGTACGGTCTCGCCTGTCTGGAGCTCGAAGCCGCCGACTCGGGGATCCGGTCCCTCGTGTCGGTCCAGGGCTCGCTCGCCATGTACGCCATCCACCGTTTCGGGTCCGAGGAGCAGAAGCAGCGGTGGCTGCCCTCGATGGCCTCGGGTGACGTCATCGGCTGCTTCGGGCTCACCGAGCCCGACCACGGCTCGGACCCCGCCGCCATGCGGACCTTCGCCAAGCGGGACGCCGGGGGCGACTGGATCCTCGACGGACGCAAGATGTGGATCACGAACGGGTCGGTCGCCGGGGTCGCCGTCGTCTGGGCGCAGACCGACGACGGGATCAGGGGCTTCGCGGTCCCCACGGACGTGCCCGGGTTCTCCGCGCCCGAGATCAAGCACAAGTGGTCCCTGCGCGCCAGCGTCACCAGCGAGCTGGTCCTCGACGGCGTACGGCTGCCCGCCGACGCGGTGCTGCCCGGCGTGCGCGGGCTCAAGGGACCGCTCAGCTGCCTCTCGCACGCGCGGTACGGGATCGTCTGGGGCGCGATGGGCGCCGCACGGGCCAGTTTCGACGCCGCGGTCTCCTACGCGAAGACCCGGGAGCAGTTCGGCCGGCCCATCGGCGGCTTCCAGCTCACCCAGGCCAAGCTCGCCGACATGGCCGTCGAACTGCACAAGGGGATTCTGCTCGCCCACCATCTCGGCCGGCGCATGGACGCGGGACGGCTCCGTCCCGAGCAGGTCAGTTTCGGCAAGCTCAACAACGTGCGCGAGGCGATCGAGATCTGCCGGACGGCCCGGACCATTCTCGGCGCCAACGGGATCTCGCTCGAATATCCCGTGATGCGGCACGCCACGAACCTCGAATCGGTCCTCACCTACGAGGGCACCGTGGAGATGCACCAGCTGGTACTGGGCAAGGCGCTCACCGGACTCGACGCCTTCCGGTGACCCGAGCTCCGCGGGGCGGGGCCGGTGAGCGGCCCTGCCTCAGCTCTGGTTGAAGAAGCCGTCCGTCCGGCGCCCCGCGGCCTCGCCGCTGACGATCTCCGTGTGGGCGGGGGTCAGCAGGAAGACCCGGGTGGCGACCCGCTCGATGGTGCCGCGCAGGCCGAAGGTCAGACCGGCCGCGAAGTCCACCACGCGCTTGGCGTCGGAGGCATCCATGGCCGTGAGGTTGATGATGACCGGGACGCCGTCCCGGAAGAGTTCGCCGATGCCGCGTGCGTCCCGGAAGCTGTCCGGGGTGACCGTGCCGATCCGGCGGCCCTTCTCCTCCGCCGTCTCGGACGCGACCTTAACGCGCGGGTCGGTGACCCAGACATCGCCGGACTCCTGACCCTCGGCGTAGTTGTCGTCGTCGTAGTAACGCTCGTCATCGTTGTCGTCGACGAGGCCAAGCCAGGCACTCGCCTTGCGCACCGATCCCATGGACGCCTCCTCTCACAGCGGTCATTCTTGCTTTCCGCATCCCCATGGTCGTCCATGATGCGGATGTCGCGCCAAGTGGATAGACGCCGCGCGGGGGTTTCGTGACGGTACTGGTGCACAGCGAATCCGTCGAGAGCCCGCGCCCCCCAAGGGTCGTTGCGCGTACGGCTGCTGACTGTGAGTGAAATATGATTCTCGACGGCGTTCGAGTGACGCACGGGGCGTACGGGTGAACGGGGTGGTCGATACGATGCCGCAGCTCAACGTCGAACGAGTCACGGGGGAGTGTCGTGTTCGGAATCGTGAGGCCCTGCAGCCACCGGCTCGGTGAAGGGCTCAAGACGCAGTGGATGGCGCATCTGTGCGGGCTCTGTCTCGCGTTGCGCGGCGACCACGGGCAGTTCGCTCGGATCGTCACTAATTACGACGGTCTGCTGATATCGGTTTTGACAGAGGCTCAGATCGAGCACTCCGTCGGCGGACGCCGTACGGCGGGCCCCTGCCCCCTGCGCGGCATGCGGACCGCGTCCGTCGCGCAGGGTGACGGCGCACGGCTCGCGGCCGCCGTCTCGCTGGTGCTGGCCTCCGCCAAGGTGCGCGACCACATGGCCGACGGCGACGGCCTGTTGGCCCGCCGGCCGGTGGCCCTCGCCGCACGCAGGGTCGCCGCGAGCTGGGGGCGTGCCGGGGCCCGCACCGGGTCCGAGGTCGGCTTCGACACCGCCGTCCTGGTCGACGCCGTGGACCGGCAGATCGGCATCGAGACCCTCGCCGGGCCCGGAACGCCGCTGCTGGCCGTCACCGAGCCGACCGAGTCCGCGACCGCCGCCGCCTTCGCGCACACCGCCGTCCTCGCCGGCCGGCCGGGGAACGCCGCGCCGCTCGCCGAGGCCGGACGGCTCTTCGGACGCCTCGCGCATCTGCTGGACGCCGTGGAGGACAGGGAGACCGACGCCGCGTCGGGAGCCTGGAACCCGCTGACGGCCACCGGGACGCCGGTCGCCGAGGCGCGCCGGCTCGCCGACGACGCGCTGCGCGGAATACGGCTCGCGCTGCGCGAGGTCGCGTTCACCGACGGCAGGCTCGCGCACGTCCTGCTGGCGCACGAGCTGGCGCGCTCGGTGGACCGGGCCTTCGGGACCTCGGGGTGCGGACACGCGGAGCACGGCGACTCCGGTGCGTCCGGTGCGTCCGGTGCCTTCGGACCGCCCGGACAGGGCGGCCCGTACGGTCCGCAGCAGCCGCCGCATCCGTACGACGGGCGGAACCCCTCCACCGGCGGCCCCTTCGGCGGGGGGCCCTCACTCCGGCCGCCCGGCCCCGGCCGGCGAGGCTTCTGGGCCGGATGCGCCGCCGCGATCGGGCTCTGCTGCACCTGCAAGGTGTGCTGTGCCGACGAGTTCGAGGGGCCGTGGTCCCGGCAGCGGCGGGAGGGCTGGTGCGGCGATTGCGGCGACTGCTGCGATTGCTGCGACTGCTGTGAGGCCTGCGAATGCTGTGAGTGCTGCTCCTGCTGCGACTGCGGGATCTGAGGTACGTCGGCCGGACCGGGCGGCGGGGGCGGTGCCGCCCGGTTCAGTCCTGGGGGTGCGGCGAGGGGAGGGCGCGCGTGTGAAGGCCGGAAGGGAGGCGGTGGGACGGAGAGACGCGGAGGGTGCCCGTTCGGGGCATCCGCGCAGGGGGTCAGCTCAACAGGAAGAGGACCACACGCGACCGAAGTCGATGTGGGAGCGCTTGACCAGCCACTGCTGCGCGTACATGGACCCAAGTGGAACAGGCATCCGTTTCCGCGTCAACTGACCTGAGACGTACGGCTCAGAGTGTGGACAGCCTTGACAGTGAGGGGAAACGTCGCCGTACTCTCGGTGCACGGCCCTGCTGAGGGGCTCGGCCGTACGCGCCTCGTGACGCCCGGCGTCCCCCGCGCGGATCCGTGTGAAGGCACCCGTGCTCGACTCGACGCATCACGGAGCCTCCGCATGTCCTCGGACACCCTCACCACGATCGCCGAAGCCGCACCGGACGGCACCGCCTCCCCGCGCGTCGTTCCGCGGCGCCGTCTCGGCCAGTGGACAGCCGCCGCCGTCGTCCTGGCCCTCATCGGACTCGCCCTCGGCTCTGTCGGGAGGCGCCACGCGCGCGATTCGGAGCGCACCCGATGACCACGCCTCCGACGACGAACCCTTCGACGACGGCGCTTCCGACGACGACCTCTCCGCCGGCGACGACCCCGCATCCGGCGTCCGGACGTCCTTCGCTGGTGATCGTGGGGGCCGGCCCCCGCGGCACCGGTGTCCTGGAGCGGATGGCGGCCAACGCGCCCGAGCTGTACGCCGGTTCGGGTCTCGACATCCATCTCGTCGACCCGTATCCGCCGGGCGGCGGCCGCATCTGGCGCGAGCGGCAGTCCCCGCTGCTGTGGATGAACTCCGAGGCCCAGGACGTCACGATGTTCACCGACGAGACCGTGGACATGGCGGGTCCGGTCCTGGCCGGCCCCACGCTCCACGAGTGGGCCGCCCTCGACGGACGGGTCTTCGCCGACCGGCAGCGTCAGGGCGGGTATCTGCGCTGGGTGTACGAGCGGACGGTGGCCGCCCTGCCGCCGGACATCACGGTCCACCACCATCCGTGCCGGGCCCTGCGGATCGACGAAGCACCCGACGGACGTCAACTGGTCCGGCTGGAGGGCCGCGCGGACCCGCTCGCCGCGGACCTCGTCGTCCTCACCCTCGGCCACCTCGACGCCGAACTCGACCCAGAACAGCGGGAGCTGGCCGCCTACGCCCGTGCGCACGGCCTGGTCCACCTGCCGCCCGACTTCACCGCGGACAGCGACCTGACGGCACTGGGAGCGGGCGAGCCGGTTCTCGTCCGCGGCTTCGGGCTCGCCTTCGTCGACCTGATGGTGCTGCTCACCGAGGGGCGCGGCGGACGGTACGACGGAGAGACCTACCTGCCCTCCGGGCGCGAGCCCGTGCTGTACGTCGGCTCCCGGCGAGGGGTCCCCTACCACTCCAAGATCGGGTATCCCTGGACGGGCGAACGGCCTCCGCTGCCACGGTTCTTCGGGCCTGACCAGGTCGGTGAACTGCTCGCCCGGCCGGACGGTTTCGACTTCCGGCGGGACGTGTGGCCCCTGGTCGAGAAGGAGTTGGGGTTCGCCCACTACCACCGGCTGTTCACCGCCCACCCCGGGCGGACGCGGATGGCCTGGTCCGACTTCGAGGAGAAGTACGGGACCGGTGACGGCCCCGGGATCCGGGCCCTGGTGGCCTCCGCCGTACCCGACCCCGCCGACCGGCTCGACCTCGACGCGCTGGACCGCCCGCTGGACGGGGTGCGCCACACCTCGTACGAGGAACTCCAGAACGGACTGCGCACCTACATCGAAAAGGATCTGACGAGACGTCACGACGCAGCCAACAGCCCCGACTCGGCGGTGTTCCTCGGACTGCTCTCGGTCTACGGACAGTTGGTCAGACTCGGCGACATCGGCTCCTGGTGGCACGGCTTCTTCAGTTTTCTCGCGTCGGGGCCGCCCGGACCGAGGCTGCGCCAGATGCGGGCCCTCTCACGGGCCGGCATCCTGCGGTTCCTGGGCGCGGACATGACCGTCACCGCTGCCGAGGGGGTGTTCCGGGCGACCAGTGCCACCGTGCCCGGCGCGACGGTCGAGGCCCGTGCCCTCGTCGAGGCGCGACTGCCGCACCCCACGGTCGAGCGGACCCGCGACACCCTGCTGCGCGGGCTGTACGCCGAAGGCGCCGCCGCCACCCCGGAGGGGCTGCTCGCCGTCGACCCCGCGGACAACCGGGTCCTGGACCGCTCCGGCGTCCCGCACCCCCGGCGCTTCGCGCTCGGCCCGCACACCGACGCCCGGGGCTCCGGCGCATTCACCCGGCCGCGCACCGGCGGGCCGGCGTTCCGGCAGAACGACGCCACGGCCCGCGCCGCGCTGGTGTTCCTGCGGGACCTCGCCCGTCGCCCCACCGCCTGACCCCGGTCATCCGATGTCCGCCGAGGTCCCGCGCGTCGGTGCGGGTCCGCTCGTCCCCTGAAGACCGTTCATGGACCGTGAGAGGGAAAGGTGTCCTTAAAAATGACCGCACCGCACGGCCGGGGGCTGCTGCACCTGGCCGCCGCCGTCGATCAGCGCGGGTCCTTCGACGCCGCCGCCTACGTGGGGCCGGCGCAGCTGGCGGAGCGTGGCGCGCTCGACTTCGTGACGCTCGGCGACACCTCCGGGCGTCCCGGCCCCGACGCGCTCGGGGTGCTCGCGCGGGTCGCGTCGGCCACCCGCCGGATCGGCCTGGTGCCGACCGTGCCGGACATCCGCCCCGGCTCCCGTGAGGTGCGGGAGGCGGTGGAGAACCTCGACCGGATCAGCCGCGGCCGGGCGGGCTGGCGGTCCGGTGGGGCGACGGCCGGAGCGGGGACCGAGGGAACCCTGGAAACCGCGGGAGCTGAGGGGGGAACTGAGGGAGGGGACGAGGCCCGGCGGGTGACCGACGGGGAGGACGGGCCCGGCACGGGAGGCGGGGGGACCGGTGGCGCCGGCGGCCGGGACACCTCGTACCGCGTCGACTACCGGGGCGGCACCTTCTCCGTCACGGGTCCCCCGACCGGACCGCCGCCCCCGCAGGGACATCCGGTCCGGGTCGTGGACGCCACCGGGAGCTCCGTGCGCCGGACCGCGGCCCGGTACGCCGACGTGGCCCTCCTGCGGGTGACCGGTCCGGCGCAGGCCCGTGCCCTGCGGGCCGAACTCCGCGACGCGGCGGCCGAGTCCGGCCGCGCCCCCGACACCCTGAGGGTTCTCGGCACGCTCACCGTCGACCTCGGCGACGGCGAACGCGCGGCCGAGCCGGGGCACGGGGGCGGCGGCCCCCGGCGCACCCCGCGGGGCCCGCTGTACCGGGGCGGTCCCGTCGGTCTCGCCGAACTCATCACCCTCTGGCACGAGTCCGAGGCCGTCGACGGCTTCCACCTGATCCCGGCCGAGCCGCACCGCGACCTGGAGCGGCTGGTGAACGGGACGGTGGCGCTGCTCCAGCACCGCGGACTGTTCCGCACCTTCTATCCGGGGAGCACGCTCAGGGAACACCTCCGACTGGCCCGGCCCGCGGGCCGGTACGCGGTGACCCGGTGAGCGTCATGACCGTACGGGCGCGGGCCGGCCCGATGGCCCCGTCGTTCCGGGAGCGGGGCGCCCGCCCACGGAATACACCGGTACGACGCCGTGCTCGCACCCCGGGTCGGCGCGGCCCCTGTGGAAAGGTTGATCGCATGACGACGGACGCATCCGAGGACTGGAAGCAGTGGCACGAGCACCGCATCGACACGGTGTCCGCGCCCTACGGCCCGCCGGCGCTCACCGGCACGCACTGGCTGGAGGATTATCCGGACGGGCGACTTCCGGACATCCCCGGGCGGTGGACCGCCGAGGAGGCGGGTGTCGTGCTGGCGGCGGGGCCCGAGGACGGCCTGAGCGTGGACGGCGAGCTCCTCACCGGGGAGGTCCGGCTCACGGCGGACGTGGGCCCGGCGGCCGGGGCGCGCGTCGCGGCCGGTGAGCGGCGCTTCGTCGTCCTGGTGCGTGAAGGGGAGTGGGGCGTACGCGACTTCGACCCCGCGGCTTCGACACGGACGGCGTTCAAGGGCATCGAGGCGACGCCGTACGACCCGCGCTGGTCGGTACCGGGGCACTTCACACCGTACGGAGAGAGGCGCACGGTACGGGTGGAGAACGCGGACGGGCGGACGCGCGGACTCGAACTCGGCGGCATCCTCGCCTTCACCCTGGACGGCGCGGATCTCACGCTCCAGGTGTCGGTCCAGAGCGACGGCTCGCTGTGGGCCGTGTTCGCCGACACCACCAGCGGGGACAGCAGTTACCGCTTCCGGTTCCTGCGCCCGGCGGCGCCCGACGCCGAGGGGCGCACGACGGTCGATTTCAACCGCGCCCTGCTCCCGCCGTGCGCGTTCGCCGACCACTTCGTCTGCCCCCTCCCGCCGCCCGGCAATACGCTGGGCGTGGCCGTCCCGGCGGGGGAGCGCACGCTGAGCTGAGCCGAGTGGGGGAGCGGGGGCGGGGGAGCGGAGTGGGAGAGCGGGCGGCGACCCGGGCCGCACGGATTCCGCACCGTCGTACCGGAGAGATCAACACCCTTTTCCCGTACGCAAGTTGAACGCTGCACGGCCGAAAGGCGCCCTTGCGCCGGTCGGTCGTGCGGCCGAATACTCCCCCACAGCGCTTGTCAGGGGCACGGCTTGTCCGGAATCCGGACGGGCCACTCCCGGCTGCGCCTCACGGGCCCCGACCCCACGCGGGCCCCCTACTTCCCTCGGGAGGAACGAAAAGTGAGGATCAAGCGCACCACCCCCACTCCTCGCAGCGGTATCGCGAGACGCGTCAAGCTGATCGCCGTGACCACCGGACTCGTGGCCGCGGCGGCGTTCGCCGCCCCCACCGCGAACGCGGCCGACGTCCACACATTCAGCGCCACCCAGCTGAGCACGGTCAACAAGTCGGTCCTCAACTCCGACATCGCGGGCACCGCCTGGGCGGTCGACGCCAAGACCAACCGCGTCGTCGTCACCGTCGACAGCACGGTCTCCCAGGCCGAGATCGCGAAGATCAAGAAGGACGCGGGAGGCAACTCCGCCGCCCTCACGATCAAGCACACCCCGGGCACGTTCAAGAAGCTGATCACCGGCGGCGACGCCATCTACGGCGGTTCCTACCGCTGTTCGCTCGGTTTCAACGTGCACAGCGGGAGCACCTACTACTTCCTGACCGCGGGCCACTGCGGTGAGGTCGCCTCCACCTGGTACTCCAACTCCGGTCACACCACAACGCTGGGCACGAACGTCAGCTACAGCTTCCCGACCAACGACTTCGCGCTGGTCCGCTACACCAACTCCTCGGTCGCCCACCCGAGCGCGGTCGGCAGCCAGACCATCTCCAGCGCGGCCACGCCCAGCGTGGGTACGACCGTCTACCGTCGCGGCTCGACGACCGGCACGCACAGCGGCCGCGTCACCGCGCTGAACGCCACGGTCAACTACGGCGGCGGCGACGTGGTGTACCAGATGATCCAGACCACCGTCTGCGCCGAGGGCGGCGACAGCGGCGGTCCGCTCTACGCGGGTTCCGTGGCCTACGGTCTGACCTCCGGTGGCAGCGGCAACTGCACCTCCGGCGGTACGACCTTCTTCCAGCCGGTCACCGAGGCGCTGAGCTACTACGGCGTGAGCGTCGGCTGACCGACTGATTCCTCCACGGCACGACTCCCCCCACAGCACGACTCCCCCCACGGCACTTCCCCCACGGTGCCCCGCACGGTCAGCCGTGCAGCCGGCGGAAGGCGAGCCCCCGTACGCAACCGGCGTGCGGGGGCTCGCCCTTGTCCAGGTGCCGGGGTTACCGTCGAGGTGAACCCGTGAGGCAGGCCCGCAGGGCCTGGCACACGCCTGATGCGCCACGTCGGACCCTGGGGGGCCGTGATGGTCGAGGAACTGGTGGCGGCGGGAGTCTCCGTCGCGTCGGTGGGCCTGGTCTACGTGATGGCCGGGGCCCGTGTGGTCAAACAGTACGAACGCGGAGTGGTGCTGCGCCTCGGCCGGCTGCGCTCCGAGGTGCGTGATCCCGGGTTCACGATGGTCGTGCCCTTCGTCGACAAGCTGCGCAAGGTCAACATGCAGATCGTCACGATGCCGGTGCCCGCGCAGGAGGGCATCACCCGGGACAACGTCACGGTGCGGGTGGACGCGGTCGTCTACTTCAAGGTGGTGGACGCGGCCGACGCGGTCATCCAGGTCGAGGACTACCAGTTCGCGGTCTCCCAGATGGCGCAGACCTCGCTGCGTTCGATCATCGGCAAGAGCGATCTGGACGACCTGCTCGCCAACCGGGAGAAGCTCAACCAGGGCCTGGAGCTGATGATCGACAGTCCGGCCATGGGATGGGGCGTGCAGATCGACCGGGTGGAGATCAAGGACGTATCACTGCCGGAGACGATGAAGCGGTCGATGGCCCGGCAGGCCGAGGCCGACCGTGAGCGGCGGGCGCGGGTCATCAACGCGGACGCGGAACTGCAGGCGTCGAGGAAGCTGGCGGAGGCCGCCGGGGTGATGTCCGAGCAGCCGGCCGCGCTGCAGCTGAGGCTGCTGCAGACGGTGGTGGCGGTCGCCGCGGAGAAGAACTCCACCCTCGTCCTGCCCTTCCCTGTCGAACTGCTGCGCTTCCTGGAACGGGCCCAGCAGCCGGCATCGGCCGCCCCGACGGCGGAACCGGTCGCCTCGGCGGCGGAATCGGCCGCCCCGACACCCGGCCCGGTGACACCGGTACCGTCCCAGGCACCGGCACCGGCACCGGCACCGGCACCGGCACCGGCACCGGCACCGGCACCGGCACCGGCACCGGCACCGGTCTCCCGGGTCACCGGACCGGCGGGAGCGGAACCCGGACCGGTGTCCCCGGCGCCGGAGTCCGCTCCGGTACCGATCGCCCCCGCGTCGGTCGCCCCCGCGTCGGTCGCCCCCGCGTCGGCGTCGCGCCCGGAACCGACCGCACCCGAAGCGAGCATGTAAGAAGCGGTCGCCCCGGCGCCGCTCGCCCCGACACCGCTCCCGCCGGAACCGCTCCCACCGGAACACGCCCCGGAACCGGCGCCTCCCGTCGCTCAGCAATCGGTGCGGGAGCAACCTCCCTCGGCCGAAAGCACCTTGGGACGACGTTCCGACAGGGCGAAAACAAGACAGGACTAGACCTCACAGGCCGCATCCCGACCCCTCGCACACAGTATTTGCAGTGGGAACTCGCGTGCTATGACCACGTACGGTCAAGGTGTGCGGGGCGCATGCGTGTTGCCGTATGCGCGTCCTGAAGTCGACCTTGTGTGCTCCCTGTGCGTCTCGGAATAGTGGGCGGCGAACAACGGGCATGGACACGGCATTTTGCTGCGTGCCGGGTGTGTGTCCGTACGCCTTCCGGTCCTGGGGGTCCCCACAACCTCCTCGGCCGACCCCCACAGGAGGACGTGAGTTGAAGCACCGACGCATACCCGCGAGGCGTGCCGTCATGGCGGGAGCGGGCATCGCCGCACTCGTCGCCGCCGGAGCCACCTTCCAGACTGCGAACGCGAGCGAGACGCCGCAGGCTCCCGCGCCGCACACGTTGTCGATCACGGCGGCCGGAAAGCTCGCCTCGACCCTCGGCGAGGATCTCGGCGCCGACGCGGCGGGAACGTATTACGACGCGAAGTCCCGGCACCTCGTGGTCAATGTGCTCGGCGAGGCCGCGGCCAAGGCCGTGACGTCGGCCGGCGCGAGGGCGAGACTCGTCGAGAACTCCCTGGCCGAACTGAAGAGCGCCCGTACGACGCTCAAGAGCGACGCGACCATCCCGGGCACCTCCTGGGCGACCGACCCGCAGAGCAACAAGGTCGTCGTCACCGCGGACCGTACGGTCTCCGCGGACGAATGGGCCAAGCTGACCAAGGTCGTGGACTCGCTCGGCTCCAAGGCCGAACTCCAGCGGACGAAGGGGGAGTTCAAGCCCTTCATCGCGGGAGGTGACGCCATCACCGGCTCCGGTGGCCGCTGCTCGCTCGGCTTCAACGTGGTGAAGGGCGGCCAGCCGTACTTCATCACCGCCGGCCACTGCACCGAGGCGATCTCCAGCTGGTCGGACTCCAGCGGCAACCAGATCGGCACGAACGAGCAGTCCAGCTTCCCCGACAACGACTTCGGTCTGGTCAAGTACACCGGGAGCACGGAGCACCCGAGCGCGGTCGACCTCTACAACGGTTCCTCGCAGCCCATCACCAGGGCGGCCGAGGCGACCGTCGGCGAGAAGGTCACCCGCAGCGGTTCGACGACCCAGGTGCACAGCGGCACGGTGACGGGCCTGGACGCCACCGTGAACTACGGCAACGGCGACATCGTCAACGGGCTCATCCAGACCGATGTCTGCGCCGAGCCCGGCGACAGCGGCGGGTCGCTGTTCGACGGTGACAGCGCCATCGGCCTGACCTCCGGCGGCAGTGGCGACTGCACCTCGGGCGGTGAGACCTTCTTCCAGCCGGTCACGGAGGCGCTCTCGGCGTTCGGCGCCCAGATCGGCTGACCCGAGCCGCTTCTCCGACAGAGGTCCCGTCCCCGCACGCGCGGGGACGGGACCTCTGTCGTGTGCGTCCCTCGGAGCAGGGTCGTCCCGCCGTCTCCGTGGGTGTCCCTGGCCGTGCCTCCGGCCATCGCGCCCGCGCTCTCGCTCCTCGCTGTCTCCCGACGTTTCCTGATGCTTCCCGGCGTTTCCCGGCCTCCGCCCGCGTCCCCCGGACCGCTGTGGCGTCGCGGCCGTCCTCGGCCACCGGCGTCCGACCCGTGGCTCGACACATCACGGAGAGTGGCATCCGTATCACCCGTCGTCGTCGGCCGTCCACCCCGGTCCGTTCGAACGCGGCACGGGGCGCGCCACGGCATGTTTTCCCTCAACTGCGCCACCCCGTCCGGGAGGTGGCGGGACGAGGCCTGTTCCGGGCATCGCTCACCTCGCCAAAGAATCGCTGATGTGTTCGAATCTAATCGCTGACCGGGGCTGATGGGGTTAGAGTAATCGAACGTACGTGCCATGAACGTATCGGGCGTATGGCTGAAAAGGGGTGGAGTGATGGAGGTGTGGCATGGCGGGCTTCGCTCATCTGCACGTCGCGTCCGGTTACTCCATCCGGTACGGCGCCGCCCATCCCGAGCAGCTCGCCCGGCGGGCGGCCGAGCGGGGCATGACCGCGCTCGCGCTCACCGACCGGGACACGGTCACCGGCGCCGTCCGGTTCGCGCGGGCGTGTGCCGGGGCGGGGATACGGCCGGTCTTCGGGATCGACCTCGCGATCGAGGCCCTCGCGCCACCGCCTCCCGCGCGGCGGCTTCGTACCCCGGTGCGCGGTGGCGCGCACGTCGTCGAGCCGCCGCTGCGGTTCACGCTGCTCGCCCAGGACAGGGCAGGCTGGGCGCGGCTGTGCCGCATCACCTCGGCCGCCCACGCCGGCGCCGTGTCGGGCACATCGCCGGTGGTGCCGTGGGAGGCGCTGCGCGAGTACGGGGGCCCGGGCCTGGCCGTGCTGCTCGGGCCGCTCTCGGAGCCGGTCCGGGCGCTGGCGGTGGGCAGGGAGGATGTCGCGACGAAGCTGCTGGCGCCCTGGAAGGAGATCTTCGGGAGAGAGGTCCGCTTGGAAACCGTTGCGCAGAAACGTTTCGGCACAGGTCCGGGGTCCCTGCGCCTGGCCGCCCGCACGCTCACGCTGGCCGACCGCACCGGTACCACCGCCGTCCTCTCCAACGCCGTCCGCTACGCCGACCCCGACCAGCACCGCCTGGCCGACGTCCTGGACGCCGCCCGGCTGCTGCGGCCGGTCGACCGGCGCCGGCTGGACGGCGGACAGCGCTGGCTCAAGGACGAACGGGCGATGACGGCCGTCGCGCGCATGGTCGTGGAATGCGCCGGGGCGGACGGGCGGCGGGCCCGCCGGCTGATGGCGGACACCGCCGGGACGGCGGCCGCGTGCACCGTCGACCCGAAGGCGGACCTCGGCCTCGGCACCCCTCACCTCCCCGAACCGGCGCTCTTCGGCGCCGAGCCCGGGGCCGGCGGCGCGGCCCGGCTGCTCCGCGCGCGCAGCGAGGCCGGCCTGGCCCGGCGCGGCCTCGACCGTGACCGGAAGGCGCTCGCCCGGCTGGACGAGGAACTCGCCGTCATCTCCCACTGGAACTACGACGCGTACTTCCTCGCCATCGGACAGGTGGTCGCCGACATCCGGGCCAAGGGCATCCGGGTCGCGGCCCGCGGCTCCGGCGCCGGTTCGCTGGTCTGCCATGCGCTGGACATCGCCACCGCCAACCCGCTCGACCACAGCCTGCTGTTCGAACGCTTTCTGAGCAGGCGCCGGGAGTCCCTGCCCGACATCGACATCGACGTGGAGTCCGCCCGACGCCTGGAGTGCTACGACACGATCTTCGAACGCTTCGGCAAGGAACGGGTCGCGGTCACCGCCATGCCCGAGACCTACCGGGCCCGCCGCGCCCTGCGCGACACCGGCCTCGCCCTCGGTATCGCGCCCGCGGACGTCGACCGGATCGCCAAGAGCTTCCCGCACCTGCGGGCCGCGGACATCACCGGCGCGCTCGCCGAACTGCCCGAGCTGCGGCAACTGGCCGCCGAGGCGGACCGGTTCGGACCCCTGTGGGAGCTCGCGGAAGGCCTCGACTCACTGGTCCACGGCATGGCCATGCACCCCTGCGGCGTGGTCATCAGCGACGCGACGCTCCTGGACCGGCTGCCCGTGCAGCCGACGCCACAGGGCGACTACCCGATGGCGATGGCCGCGAAGGAGGAGATCGAGGCGCTGGGCAACATCAAGCTCGACGTCCTGGGCGTACGGATGCAGTCCGCGATGGCCCACGCCGTCGTGGAGATCGAACGGACCACCGGCGACCACATCGATCTGGACGACCCGGAACAGGTGCCGCTCGACGACGTCTTCGCGTTCAAGCTCATCCAGGAGAGCCAGACCCTGGGCCTGTTCCAGCTGGAGTCACCCGGTCAGCAGGACCTTCTGTCGAGACTGCAGCCCCGCGATCCGCAGGACGTGATCGCCGACATCAGCCTCTTCCGGCCCGGCCCGGTCGCGGGCGGCATGCCCGAGCGCTACATCGCCGCCCGCCACGGCGGCACACCCGCGTACGCCCATCCGGACCTGGAGCCGGTGCTCGCCGACACCTACGGCGTGACCATCTGGCACGAGCAGATCATCGAGACCCTGTCGGTGATGACCGGCTGCGACCGCGCGCTGGCCGAGATCGCGCGGCGGGCACTCGGCGAGAAGGACCGGCTGCCCGCGATCAGGGACTGGTTCCATGGCCTGGCCCGTACGCGCGGCTACAGCGCGGCCGTCCGGGACGAGGTCTGGAGGACCGTCGAGGCCTTCGGCGCGTACGGCTTCTGCCGCGCCCACGCGGTCGCCTTCGCCGTACCCGCCCTGCAGAGCGCCTGGCTCAAGGCGCACTATCCGGCGTTCCTGCTGGCGGGACTGCTCGAACACGATCCCGGGATGTGGCCCAAGCGGGTCCTCGTCTCCGACGCCCGCCGACGGGGCGTGCCGGTGCTGCCCGTCGACGTCAACCACTCCATGGTGAAGCACACCGTCGAGCGGACCGACGAGCGGCAGTGGGGCGTGCGGATCGCGCTGTCCGCGGTGCGCGGCATCGGCGAGGACGAGTGCGCGCGCATCGAGGAGGGCCGGCCGTACGGATCGCTGTCGGACTTCTGGCAGCGGGCCCGCCCCAGCAGGCCCGTCGCCGAACGCCTCGCCGAGATCGGCGCCCTGAACTCCCTCCACGACGGCCGCCTCACGCGTCGTGATCTCCTGCTCCAGATCGGTGAGTTGCACCGGCAGTCCCGTACCCGGGCCGCGCACGAGGGCCAACTGCCCATCGACACCGGCGCGGTCGGGGGAGCGGAACCGAGCGGTCTGCCGGAGATGACGGGACGCGAGGCCCTGAGTGCCGAGTTGGGCACGCTCGGCATCGACGTCTCGCGGCATCTGATGGAACATCACCACCGGTTGCTGCGGGAGATCGGCGCGACCGACGCGGCGCACCTGGCAGGGCTGCGCGCCGGTCGGCAGGTCCTGGTCGCGGGCGTACGGGCCTCCACCCAGACCCCGCCGATCGCCAGCGGCAAGCGGGTCATCTTCGTCACCCTGGAGGACGGCTCCGGCCTGGTCGACCTGGCGTTCTTCGAGGACTCCCACCCGGCCTGCGCCTACACCGTCTTCCACAGCGGGCTGCTGCTGGTGCGCGGCACGGTGCAGGTGCGCGGCACCCGTCGTACCGTCGTCGGTTCCATGGCCTGGGACCTGGACGAGATCGCCGCCGCCCGCCGTGACAACGGCCCCGAGGCCGCCCTCGCCCTCCTCGGCGCCGACCGCCCGCACCCGACTCCCGCCCAGGCTCCGGGACGGGCGGGCCCGGCTCCCGGCCGGCCGGACCGGGGGAGGCCGCAGCCCGTGCCCGCCCCGCCGCGGCGCACCCTGGCCAACGGCACCACGGGCGCGCGGCTCCACCCGTACGCCGACCTGCAGCCCGCCGGCACCCGCTCGGCCGACCTGAAGAAGTTCGGCCACCGAAGCCCGGGGAGCGCGGGATGAAAGGGATGAACGGGATGGACGGGAAGAGCGGAGTGAGCGGAATGAGCGGAATGGGGACACGTCAGCGGCACATCGCCCACCTCCATCTGCACGCCTCACTGGACGAGGCCCGGTACGCCGACGTGATCGAATACCTGTCCGGTATTACGCCGCATGTCCAGGCCGTCCCGCCCAACGCCGTGCAGCTGGATCTGACGTCGGCACTCCGGTACTTCGACCTGTCCCCGTACGACATGGTCCAGACGACGATGATGAGGCTGAAGCTCGTCTACGGCATCGACAGCAGCGCGGGGCTCGCGGGCAACCGCATGCTGGCGGGGATGGCGGCCGACGCGTCCGCGCCCGGAGGGACGACCTGGGTCCCCGCCGCCGACGCGGCCGACTGGCTGTACCCCCGTCCGCTCACCGCGCTGCCGGGCATCGGCCGTGCCACGGCGACCACTCTCACCCGGTACGGCCTGCACACCATCGGCCAGCTCGCCGGCCTGCCCCCGGCCACCCTGCAACGGCTGCTCGGCGCCGGCCAGGCCCGGCTGCTGGCCGAACGCGCCCGCGGCCACGACCCCCGCCCGGTCACCCCGGCGGAGCCGGCGGCGTACCTGACCGCCGATGTCGTGCTCGACCGGGACTGCCTCGACCCGGCGCACCATCACCGGGCCGTCCTGGGGCTCGCCGACCGGATCGGGCAACGTCTGCGCGGTGAACACCAGGTCGCCGGCCGGCTCACCCTCACGGTGCGGTACGCCGACCGCAGTTCCACCACCCGCTCGCGCACGTCGGCGGAGCCCACCGACCACTCACCGGCCCTCGCCGCGACCGCCCTGGGTCTGCTGACCTCCTTGGGGCTGCAGCGAGCGCGGGTCCGCGCCTTCGCGCTCCGCGCAGACGGCCTGCTGCCGGCCGGGGGTGCCTACCGGCAGCTCTCCCTCGACCCGGGCGACACCCGGGCCCGCGCCGCGGAGGCCGCCGCGGACCGGGCCCGCCGGCGTTTCGGGGCGGAGGCGGTCCGCCCGGCCGCCCTGGCCACAGCCGCCACCGCGATCCGCGCGGTGGGGGTCGGCTCGCGGAACTGACCCGGGGTCACGCGCGTCGGCTCGCATGGCGCATGGCGCATGGCGCATGGCGCATGGCGGACGGCGGACGGCGGACGGGGGATGAAAACGCCGGCGGACGAATCGGCCGGCGCAGGGAACGGCCGGCGGACGAAGCGGCCGGTGCAGGAGACGGCCGGCGGATGACGCATGGCCCATGACGCGCGGCGGACCGCGTCAGCGCAGCGCGGTCACGCCCGTGTGGACGGCGCGCAGGGCGCGTTCGACCGTCTCCCGGTTCTCGCCGACCGGAGCCACGTAGTCGAGGACACCGCGCGCGGCGCCCTCCCCGAGCGTGCGGGTGATCACCCAGGTGGCCAGGTACTGGGACGCCAGACAGCCACCCGCCGTGGCGATGTCGCCCTCGGCGTGGAACGGGACGTCCAGCACGGTGACGCCGCACGCCTCGACGAAGGGCCGGCTCTTCCGGTCCGTGCACACCGGCATGTCACCCAGCAGCCCGAGCCGGGCCAGGACCAGGGCGCCGGAGCACTGCGCCCCGATGAGCTGCCGCGACGGGTCGAGCCCGAGCGTGGAGAGCAGCCGGTCGTCGGCGGCCACATCCCGGGTCCTCACCCCGCTGCCGATCAGTACGACGTCGGCCTCGGTCACGAACTCCATCGGGCGCTGCCCCGTCACCCGCACCCCGTTCATCGACGTGACCACCGGCGTCGGCGTCGTGACGAAGGCCTCCAGGCCCTCCCCGCGGCACCGGTTGATCAGTGCGGAGGCGATGAAGCTGTCGAGCTCGTTGAACCCGTCGAAAGTGACCACGGCTACCTGCATCACGACTCCTCCGCCAGTGCTTGGGAGCGCCAGTGTCCCCGGCGCCCCGTTCCCCGGGGAGGGCCAATCGGCGTCAGGTGGCCTGCCCGTCGGCCCGCCTCCGGGGGGCGTTCGGGGTCAGTTGGCCCACGGCGGGGTGAGGACCGAGCCGTCGGCCAGCTCCGCCCGCAGGCCGATGGACGTGGTGACCCAGGAGGTCGCGGTCCGCTCGGTCGGGTTCTCGACACCGAAGGCCACGCCGGGGTTGATGATCACCGTGTCGCCCGCGGTGATCCGTTCGGTGCGGCCGTCGAGTGTGACCAGCAGCTCCCCGGCGAGGAGATGGAAGATCTCCTCACGGGTGACGGTGTGCACGGGGGCCTTCGTCCCGGCGGGTATCTCCCCCCGCCAGGCGCACAGCTCCACGCTGCCGCTGCGAGGGGTGGCGTACGAGACGAAACGGGCGCCGTGGATCTCGTGGACGACGGCGTCGGACGGGTGGACGACGGACATGGCTGGCCTCCGTGGCGTGCGGGAAAAGTGGTCAAGATGTTTGACTATATGGTCAAGCTCGTTGACTACATAGTCAAGTCGATTGACCGATGGCTGGGGGGTGTTTGAATGCCTCCGTGCAGAATTCCGAGGCCATGGCCCTGTCCGCCGCCCTGCTCGCCGTCGCCGGTGAGCTGACGCAGCGCATCCACGAGGGTGTCGCCGCCCGCGGATTCGAGGGGGTGCGGCCCGCGCACGGTTTCGCGTTCACACGGCTCGCCCCGGACGGCGCGACGGTCACCGAACTCGCGGCACACCTCGGCGTCACCAAGCAGGCCGCGAGCCAGCTCGTCGACGAGCTGGTGCGCAAGGGGTACGTGGAACGCCACCCGCATCCCGGTGACGCGCGCGCCCGCCTGATCGTGCTGACCGAGCGCGGCTGGGCCTGTACGCGTGCGGCGGAGGAGTCGGCGGCGGAGGCCGTGCGGCCGTGGGTCGAACTGCTCGGGGAGGGTGAGGTGGGCGTCTTGCGGGACCGATTGCTGCGGATCGCCCCCTACGGTCCGATCAGGCCTGCCTGGTGACGGACCGGCACTCCTTATCACCACTCCCGGCTACCACTGGAAGTTTTTACTGACGCGTAACTTCACAGTTGAGCTACTCACTCGTAACTTGACGAGTGAACAGCATCCTCGTGATCCGGATCACAGGGCGTACGCCGTCGTCACTCCCTTGAGCCGCAAGGAGATCACCCGATGCTGCCCTGGAAGCGCCTGACCAGACCCCTCGTCGCACTGCTGATGGCCGCCGCCGTCGCGATCGTCCCCGCCGCCACCGCCCACGCCGCCGCGCCGAGCAGCGGCTGGAACAACTACTCCTGCCGCCCCTCCGCCGCCCATCCCCGCCCGGTCGTCCTCGTCCACGGCACCTTCGCGAACTCCGTGGACAACTGGCTGTCCTTCGCGCCCTACCTGGTGGACCGCGGGTACTGCGTCTACTCCCTCGACTACGGGCAACTGCCCGGCGTCCCGATCTTCAACGGCCTCGGCCCCATCGACAAGTCGGCCGGACAGCTCCAGGTCTTCGTCGACAAGGTGCTCGCCGCGACCGGGGCCGCCAAGGCCGACCTCGTCGGCCATTCGCAGGGCGGCATGATGCCGCGCTACTACCTCAAGTTCCTCGGCGGAGCCGCCAAGGTGAACACCTTCGTCGGCATCGCGCCCGACAACCACGGCACCACCCTCGACGGCCTCACCAAGCTGCTGCCGTACTTCCCCGGTGCCGAGGACCTGCTGTCCGCGGCGACGCCCGCGCTCGCGGACCAGATCGCCGGGTCCGCGTTCCTGGCCAAGCTCAACGCCGGCGGCGACACCGTCCCCGGCGTCCACTACACGGTGATCGCCACCAGGTACGACGAGGTGGTCACCCCCTACCGCTCGCAGTTCCTCACCGGATCCGACGTCCACAACGTGCTGCTGCAGGACCTGTGCCCGGTCGACATCTCCGAGCACGCGGCGATCGGCCTCCTCGACCGGATCGCCTTCCACGAGGCGGCGAACGCCCTCGACCCCGCGCACGCCACCACCACCAACTGCGCGTCGGTGTTCAGCTGATCCACCACCCGGTACCGGGTCCTGTCCGGCCTGAGCCGCCGGACAGGACCCGGCACCCCTCCCGTCCGACGGAAAGGGACACGGCCTAGCGACCGTGCCGGCCACCGTTCACCGCGCGGCGGCGCACCGAGGCGAACAGCGCCGCCGCGCCCAGCGCCAGCGCGCTCGCGCCGCCGACCGCGAGGTAGGGGGTTCTGGAGTCGCCGCCGGTCTCGGCGAGGGCTTCCCCGGCACCGGCCGCCTCGGGCCGCCCGGCCGAGACGCCGGAGGCGTCCGGCACGGCGGAGCCGCCGGCCGTGCGGGACCGTGCGGCCGGGGTGGCCGTGGCGTCGTGGTGGTCGTGCCGCACCGTCGACCGGCCCGCACCGTCGGCGATCTGCTCCTCCGAGGGCGCGGAGGCGACCGGCGCGGGCGCGCCCGACGCGGGGGAGGCACCGCTCCCCGGACGGCCGCCCGGGGAGCCGCCGTTGTCGGTCCCGCTGCCGCCGTTGCCCGGACCACCGTTGCCCGCGGCGGTGTTGCCCGCGCCGCCGCTTCCACCGAAGGTGACGTCGGAGCAGGAGTAGAAGGCCTCCGGGCTGTCCGAACGCTGCCAGACCGCGTAGAGGAGCTGCTTGCCGGAGCGCTTCGGCAGGGTGCCGGAGAAGGTGTAGTAACCGTTCACCGCGGCGGGGTCGGTCTTCGAGGCCACCGGGTGCGCCAGGTCCAGATCCTCCCAGGCCAGCGGTTTCGACGGGTCGTACCCCTCCTTGGTCAGATAGACGTCGAAGGTGCCCTTGTGCGGGGCCGTCACCCGGTACCGGAAGGTGTACGCGCCCGCCCTCACGGCCGTCGCGGGCCAGTCGGCGCGGGCCAGGTCCAGGCCCTTGAACTCGTCGTCGCCCGCGCTGCACAGCTTCCCGTCGGGGATGCGCCGCTGGTGTTCGCCGTTCGCGTCACCGATCCGGATGCCGTTCCAGTCGTACAGCGCCTGGGTGCCGCCCGTCGCCACGGCTGCCTTGCAGGCGGCCGACCGGGGACTCTCGGGCCCCTCCGCATAGCACTGGAAGACCCGGCTGACGGGTCCTCCCATCGAACCGTGCGCGGAGGCGGGCACGGCGGCGAGCGCGGTCAGGGCGACACCGCCGACACCGACGGCGGCGAGGCCGACGGCCCTGCGACGACCGGACATGGGGGAGCTCCTCGATCGAAACGGTCCAGAGCGGGCGCGATCAGCCCGGAGTACGTGGGGGTGATCAGCAAGCTAGCTCGAACACGCCGCGGAATCGCCTGCCGGAGGCGGGTGCGGGAGATCCTTATGGTCGCTTTAAGGCGGGGCTAACGGGGGGCTCAGGATGGGGGTTGGGGAGCCCGCGTCTCTCGCGCCGGACGGTCGCGGCGGTCCGCGGCGCGGCCATGCCCGTTCCCTCGCGTGGGGGTCGGCGGGTGGCCCGGGGCGGGGCGTCAGGGGGTGGGCAGTCCGTGGACGGCGACCATGACCACCATCGCGGCCGGAATGAGGAGCGCGACGGCGAGGCCCGCCAGGCAGCCGCACACGGTCAGCCTGGCGCTCGTTCTCGCGTGGTCGTCGTCCTTCCGCATGCCCTCGTCCCCTCCCCCCGGCCCGTGCCCTCGGCGCGCAGGGTACGGCGCAGGACCGGAGGCCGGAAGATCGGGTCGGGCAGGCGCCAGGGGGTGCGGGGATCGGGCGCGGAGGCGTGGCGCGGACGGGCGGTGCGGGCGCGTGCCGTTGCCGGGGACCGGTCGTGCGCGGGCCGTTGGCCACCGCCGGTGCGCGGCCGGTCGTACGGGAGCGGGTGGCTACCGTCGGTGGCCGGTCGTGCGGAGTCTGTTCCGTGGTCCGGTGCCGGGGCGGCTCACTCGTCCGGCCACCACGTGCGGTGGATGTCCTTCCGCACCTCGGGGCGCTCGGACGGACGCTCGTCCGCCCTGTCCCTCGCCCGGCGGGAGTCCGACTTGCTCAGGGGCTTCTGCACGGTCACACGGCGCATGGCTGCCTCCTTGCGTCTACCCGATTCCGTCGTCGTACGGAGGTAGACCCTTTCCGGGAGAGTTCCTCATCGGTCGCGATCTGTCTGTGGCGGACGTCACGGTCGGCCGTCGGCGGCCGCGGTCACCGTGGGCCGCGGTCTCGGCCGACCGTTGGAGGAGGAACCACGTACGACGTGGGGTAATTCCCCGCACCGGGCTCACCGGACGTGACGTGAAGTGCCCGGTCGGCGACGTGCGGTCACCGGGGGCCGAGGGGTGCGGCCGGGCCGAACAGCGTCTCGAAGTCGCCCCGGCGGGCCAGGAGCTCAAGAGCGTCGAGGGCGGCGAGCGCGGCCTCCGCGGCAGCCGGATCACGGGTCGCGAGGCCGCTCGCCGTGAACTCGTCCTCGTCCAGGCGCCGTACGTCCGTGCCGTCCGCGGAGCGCCACAGGTCCAGGTCGAGGTCCTCGACGACCAGCTCGCCGCCCGCCACGACGGCCGGGCGGGTGATGTCGCAGTACCAGCCCTTGCGCACCCCGCGCGCGTCCCGGACCTCCTTCACCGCGTACCACCGGTCCCGCCAGTAGTGCTCGGTGAGGACGTCGCCCGGCTCGAACCGTACGAAGCCGAAGTCACGCACCCCGTCGGCCGCCCACGGCGCGCGGACGGTGACCCGGGTGCCGTCGTCGTGCAGCAGCGCGGCCGGGTAACGGATCTTCGTACGGCCGGACTTGACGAGGACGACGTCCAGGTGCCGGGGCCCGTCAGCCGAGTTCGCGGACATGACGTACCTCCGTGCCGCAGATCCCGTACCCGAACCACTTGTTGATCGCGATCATCGGCCCGTTGCCCGCGTCGTTGCCGGTGAACGCCTCCGTGCAGCCCGCGGCCCGGGCACGGTGCAGGGAGTCGTTCTTGGCGAGCTTCGCGAGGCCACGGCCGCGGAAGGCGGCGGCGGTGCCCGTCATCACGGTGCCGTACCGGGTGCCGCCGTCCGTGCGGGCCGCGCTGAAGGCCGCCGGGCGGCCGTCGACGAGTGCGACCGTGGTCAGTTCGGCGCTGAACAGGGGGTGGTGCCAGGTCTCCCGCAGCCAGGCCTCGTAATCCGTGAACTCGTGCGGGATGTCCCCCGGTTCGTCGGTCGACGTCTCCGCGTCCAGGGCGAACAGCGGACGCGGGTCACCGGCGAAGTCCGCCGCCGAGCGCAGTTCCACGCCCGGCGGCGGGTCCTGACGCGGCGGCAGGGGGCTGCCCGCCAGGTCCAGCCGGAGGAAGTGGGCGGAGCGGCTGGCGCGGTAGCCGTGCCGCTCGGCGAACGCCCGGTTCCCCGGCTCGTCCAGGACCCAGGCGAAGAGCCTGGTCGCGCCCAGCTCCGCGAGGTACCGCTCGGCGGCGCGCACCAGCAGTGTGCCCGCGCCGCGACCCGTTCGGGCCGGGTCGACGTACACGTTGAGATAGCCCTGGCCCGGCTCCGGGCTGTCGTACGCGATGCCGACCTGGGCGGTGCCGATCACCTCGCCGTCCAGTTCGGCGACCAGGGGGCGGTAGTGGGCGTCGGGATGCGCGTGGGTGACGTCGTACGCGAGGGAGTCGGGGGTGAACAGTACATAGGGGAGCGCCCGGTCGCGGACCCGGGTGAACCCCTCGGCCCGCCGCCGGTCGTCGGGGCGGAGGTCTTCGACGATCACGGTCATGGACGCGCACGCTACGCGCGGGACGGGTGCGGTCACCTCTCATTTTTCGCCGCCCCCGCTCCGATAGCTCTCATCACCCGGCGGGTACGGGACAATCGCCGCGTGACGCTGAAGATCCACATCGATGAGGGGGCCGCGCCCTACGAGCAGGTGCGTGCCCAGATCTCCGGGCAGGTCCGTTCCGGAGCACTGCCGGTCGGCTACAAACTGCCCACGGTACGGGGGCTGGCCGAGCAGCTCGGTCTCGCCGCGAACACGGTCGCCAAGGCGTACCGGGCGCTGGAGTCGGACGGGGTGATCGAGACGCGGGGGCGCAACGGTACGTTCGTGGCCGCCGCCGGTTCCGCCGCCGAGCGTGAGGCCGCGGCGGCCGCTCAGGCGTACGCCGAGCGCGTACGCCGCCTCGGGCTGACCGAGCGGGCCGCGCTCGACGCCGTACGGGATGCCCTGCGGGCGGCTTACGAGGGCGGGGCGTAGACGGGTCCGGCCCTGCCCGGTCCGGCCTCCGTCCGGAGCTGCGCTGCCCGGCCTCCGTCCGGACCTGCCCGTGTCTGGATCCGCGTTGCCCGGACCCGCGTTGCCTGGTGCGGTCCTCGTTCCCTCCGGCCTTGCCCGGTTCGGTCCTCGTGGCGTCGCCCGATCGGCGGCGGGCCCGGGGCCGTATGTCCGTACGCCCGTATGGCTGTTGGCCCGTGAGCACGGGGAGTCCGTGAGCCCGAAGCACGTAAGTCCATCGGTCCGGAGGAAGGGACGGGCGGGAGCGGCTCGGTGGGGCACCCGTACCGCGAGGAGCCCCGGTCGTGCGGGCATCGCGGACGTACGGCCAGCACCCCCACCTGTCGCCACCTCCCGGGTGCTCGGGCGAGGGGCGGTGGGCTACAGGTAAAGGCCCGCGTCCGCCCCGTCCCGTGGGTCGGGGACCGAGGTCGGGGTGGTGCCCCGGCGGAGCGCGTACAGCTCCGCCAGCGTGGCGCCCTCGCGGGAGACCCCCTCCTCCGTGCCGAGCCAGCCGACGGCCTCGGAGCGGGTCAGCGGACCGACCTCGATCCGGGCGAGGCAGCGGCCGGGGCGGACCACGGCGGGGTGCAGGCGCTCCAGGTCCTCGTTCGTGGTCACCCCCACCAGGACGTTGCGGCCCTGGCCGAGGAGGCCGTCCGTGAGGTTGAGCAGGCGTGAGAGCGCCTGGCCCGCGGTGTGCTTCGCCTCGCCGCGGATCAGTTCGTCGCAGTCCTCCAGCAGGAGCAGCCGCCACCTGCCCTTGCCCGTGCCGTCGTCCTCGCCGATGGCGATGTCCATCAGATAGCCGACGTCCGAGAAGAGCCGCTCGGGGTCCAGGACGCAGTCCACCTGGCACCAGTCCCGCCAGGAGCGGGCCAGGGTCCGCAGCGCGGACGTCTTGCCGGTGCCGGGCGGCCCGTGCAGCAGCAGGAGCCGGCCCGCGATGTCCTCCGGCGTCGTCTTCATCAGGCGGTCCATCGCGTCGGCGACCGGCCCGGTGTAGTTCGGCCGGACCTCCTCCCACGTGCCCGCGGAGATCTGGCGCGTGGTGCGGTGCGGACCGCGGCGCGGGGACACGTACCAGAAGCCCATCGTCACGTTCTCGGGCTGGGGTTCGGGTTCGTCCGCCGCGCCGTCCGTGGCCTGGTCGAGGACCTTCTCGGCCAGCTCCGCGCTGGTCGCGGTGACCGTGATGTCCGCGCCGCGGTTCCAGCGGGACACCAGGAGGGTCCAGCCTTCCCCCTCCGCCAGCGTCGCGCTGCGGTCGTCGTCGCGCGCGGAGCGCAGCACACGGGCGCCCGGTGGCAGCAGGGTGGCCCCGGACCGTACCCGGTCGATGTTCGCGGCGTGCGAGTGAGGTTGCTCGCCCGTCGCGAAGCGGCCGAGGAACAGCGCGTCGACGACATCCGACGGGGAGTCGCTGTCGTCGACGTTGAGCCGGATCGGCAGTGCGTCGTGTGGGTTCCCAGACATGCCGACATGATCCGTCACCAAGGGGACCGACGCACGGGATTTCCGCAGCCTGTTGCCGGTGTTCCCCTGGACGCGCCCCAGTTCAGCCGCCGTCCGGCCGGACGGCGGCCGGGCCGCCCGGGGGCCGCCGGGGCCGCCGCGCCCGGAATCCGGTGCGCCGCGGTGCCGGCCCCGGGCGGCGACACGGCCGACGGCGATCACTCCCGCGGCGGCCCGCGACGGAACCGCGGGACGCCCGAGGGGCACGCCCGGCGGTCCGGTTCCGTGGGTCAGCGCCCGCACGTGTCGCCGTCCGAGTCCCCGCACGGCTCCCCGCGCGCACCCCTGGCTGCATCCCCGGGTGCGTCCCGGCGGGGCCGCACACTCCGGGGTGAACTCGCCGCAGACCCCGCCCAGTTGGTTGCGGACCGGAACATGCAATCGGATTCCGCCGGTGAGCGCCGTGCCGAGGCCCCGGCCGTCCCGGAAATCTTTGGCATGAACACTTCCTGTCAACACGCGTAGCTGCTACCAAAGTTGTGGCAGAGATCCTGCTAAAGGGAGGTTCCATGAGACGTTCCCGAATTACGGCATACGTGGCCTCACTCCTCCTCGCCGTCGGCGGTGCCCTCACCGGGGCAGCGGCGGCGCAGGCGTCCCCCACCGCGGCCGCCACCGGTTATGTGGCTCTCGGTGACTCCTACTCCTCGGGGGTCGGTGCCGACAGTTACATCAGTTCCAGCGGCGACTGCCTGCGCAGCACGAAGTCGTACCCCTACCTGTGGGCCGCGGCTCATTCACCCTCGTCGTTCGCCTTCACGGCCTGTTCGGGCGCTCGTGCGGGTGATGTCCTCGCCAACCAGCTCGGCCCGCTCAACTCCTCCACCGGCCTCGTCTCGATCAGCATCGGCGGCAACGACGCCGGTTTCGCCGACGTCATGACCACCTGTGTCCTCAGCTCCGACAGTGGCTGTCTGTCCAGGATCGCCACAGCCAAGGCGTACGTCGACTCGACGCTCCCCGGTCAACTCGACTCCGTCTACTCCGCGATCAGCGCCAAGGCACCCGTCGCGCACGTGGTGGTGCTCGGCTATCCCCGGTTCTACAAGCTGGGCGCGACCTGCCTCGGCCTCTCCGACACCAAGCGCGCCGCGATCAACGGCGCCGCCGACTACCTGGACAGCGCCATCGCCAAGCGCGCCGCCGACCACGGATTCATCTTCGGCGACGTCAGGACCACCTTCACCGGCCACGAGCTCTGCTCCGGCAGCGCATGGCTGCACAGTCTCAACCTGCTGAACATCACCGAGTCGTACCACCCGACCGCGGCCGGCCACTCCGGCGGCTATCTGCCGGTCTTCACCGGCGTGGCCTGACCGGCCCTACGGCGAGGCGGAAGCGGAGGCCCCGTCCGACGGGGTCTCCGTCACGCACGTGACCGAGAACGGCACCGACCCGGACGTGGTGTGCACGGGGTCGCGGACCTCGACCCCGATCGCGTTCCGGTACGTACCGCTCTCGTCGTACGTCGTGACGACGACCGACCTCCGCGCGGTCCTGCCGTCACCCGCCGAGAAGGACAGGGTCTTCCACCCCGGATCGGAGACCTGTCCGGACTCCGTCACCCAGCGGTACTCGACCCGTGCCGGCACCCGGCCCACCGTGAACGTCGCGGTGAAGACGGGCGCTTCGGCCTGCGGCGGCGGACAGCTCCCGGAGTAGTCGGTGTGGGCGCCCACCACCGTCACCCGCACCGACTGCGCGGGCGGCGTACTCGTTCCGCCGCCGGGCGAGGTGGTGGCGGGGGAGGTGCCGGCGGACGCCGGGTCACCGCTCGCGCGGCTTTCCGACGGCGAACTTCCGCCGCCCGCGGCCTTGTCGGTGCTGCCACCGGTGCCGCTGGAACTGGTCGTGCCGTCCCCGCCGCCGTCGTGGTTCAGCAACGCGTACGTCAGGCCGCCGAGCGCGAGGACGAGCGCGGCCACGCCCGCGATCACGGCGACGGCCGCCCGGCGGTTGCGGACGGGCTCCGTCGAGGCCGGGGAATCGGTGACGGGCGGGAACGCCGAACCGCCCTGTGTCGGACCCTGCGGGTAGGGCGTGTCGCGGCCCGGACGCGGCGGGCCCTGCGCGGGCTGCGGGAAGGCCGCGACGGTCGTCCGGGAACTCGCCGCCCAGGGGTCCGTGACCGGGGAGCCGGTGGACGTCGAGCCGCCCGCGGCGACGAGCCGCAGATCGCTCTCCGCCTGCGCGGCGCTCGTCCGCCCGGCCGGGTCCTTCCTCAGCAGCCCCTCGATCACGGGAGCCAGCTCTCCCGCCCGCCGGGGCGGCGGCAGCGGCTCGTCGACGATGGCGCGCAGGGTGTTGAGCGGGGTGTTGTACCGGAACGGAGAGTTGCCCTCGACCGCCGCGTACAGCAGCACGCCGAGCGACCACAGGTCCGACTCCGGTCCGGGCGTGCGGCCCAGCGCCCGCTCCGGTGCGAGGAACTCGGGCGAACCGATGACCTCGCCCGTCATGGTCAGCGCCGAACTGCCCTCGACGGTCGCGATGCCGAAGTCCGTGAGCACCACCCGGTCGTCGTTCGACAGCAGGACGTTGGCCGGCTTGACGTCGCGGTGCAGGACCCCCGCCTCGTGCGCGGCCCGCAGCGCGGAGAGCACTTCGGCCCCGATGTGCGCGGCGCGCTGCGGCGGGAGCGGCCCCTCGGCGTCCAGGAGGTCGGAGAGGGAGATCCCGCGGACGAGCTCCATGACGATCCAGGGGCGGCCGTCCTGCGTCGCCACGTCGTACACCGTCACCACGTTGCGGTTGGGCACCCGGGCCGCGGCCCAGGCCTCGCGCTCCAGGCGCGCGTACATCCGCTCGACCTCTGGCCCCATGAGCCCCGCGGGCGCGCGGACCTCCTTGACCGCGACCTCGCGGTGCAGGACCTCGTCCCGGGCCCGCCACACGGTTCCCATCCCGCCCTGTCCCAGCGGGGAGAGAAGGCGGTAGCGGTCGGCGATCACACGTTCGGTCCCCGGCTCTTCGGACACGGGTGTCCCCCCTTCGTATCCGTCGCGCATCCGCGTGATTTCTCCACAAAAGTAGCTCAACCGAGTGCGGATGCCGCCCCCTTGAACACCAATCCGGCGCCGAGGGCCAGGACGACGAAGGCCGAACCCAGCGGTGCCGTCCGGCGGACCAGGGCCGCGACCGTCCCCTCGGCCCACCGCGGGCGCTTCGCCAGCGCCCGGTTCACGCCGCTGCCGAGTCTCACCACGGCGAACCCCGCCGCGGTGAGCGTCAGGGCCAGCCCGACGCCGTACGCGAGCACCAGGAGCAGGCCGAACCAGGCCTGGCCCAGCGCGGCGGCGCCGACGAGCACGACGACGGCGGACGGACTGGGCACGAGCCCGCCGGCGAACCCGAGCAGGATCGTGCCGCGGAGCGTGGGGGCGACGGCGTGCGTGTGGGTGAAGCCGCCGTGGGTGTGTTCGAGGGATTCGCGGGATTCACGGGATTCGAGAGGGGAGGACGCGGCACGGCTGTGCGGGTGCTCGTGCTGGTCGTGACCGCCGGGGTGGTGCGGGTGGTCGTGCGGCGCGCTGCGGGGGTGGTGCGCGCCGTGCGGAACCGTGGCGGCGGAGGCGTGGGCCTGTGCGAGGACCAACGGGCGCTCGTGCCGCTCGGCGTGCTCGTGGGGGTGGCCGGGGTGATCGGCGTGGTCGTGCGCGGGGCGGTGGCCGTGTTCGTGCTCCCGGCCGTGCCCGAGGCCCGGGCCGTGACCGTGACCACGGACGTGCTCGTGTCCGTGTCCGTGCTGGTGGTCGTGGCCGTGACCATGGCTGTGGTCGTGCTCGTGCGGGTGGTCCTGGCGACGGTCGCGCGGGAGGCCTCGCCCGGGTGTCCGGTTGCGCCACGCGCGCCGTACGAGGGTGACGCCGGCGCACGTCACGAGGACGCCGCTCGCGATGCCCAGCCAGGCGATGACGGACGGCGCGGCGGCCGAGCCCGCGGTGACCAGGAGGCCCAGGGCGACGACGCCGAGCGTGTGGGTGACCGTGACCGACGCGGCCAGTGGCAGCACGTCGCGCAGGCCCGCCCGGCCGCCCCGGGCCGCCGCCGTCGCGGCCATGAGGGTCTTGCCGTGGCCCGGCGCGAGGGCGTGCATCGCGCCCAGGCCCACCGAGACGAGCAGGGCCAGCGAGGCGAAACCGACGGTGAGGTCGTGCCGGGCGACCAGGTCGTCCAGGGCCCGGGTCCAGCGGTCGGCACCGCGCGGGAGCACGGAGGCGCCGGGCGCGGTGGTGTGTTCCTCGGTGAGGGCGGGGCCGCCGCGGCGGATCCGCAGGGAGGCGGTCGCGGTGTCGGAGGGGGAGGAGAGCAGGGCCTTTGGGTAGTTGGTCAGTTCTCCGGACACCGACTTCGTGGGCACGTCCGACGCGGTGAGCGTCATCCGGTCGCCGCGCGCGGTGATCTCGCGCCAGCCGGGTCCGCGGTCGGTGCCCGCGCTGTGGAAGGTGAGCGACACCGCGGCCGTCCCGGGGAGCGGCGCCGTCAGCCGGCATTCGACGCGCAGGGTGTCCAGCCCCGCCTGGCCGGGCCGCAGTCTCGCCCGGCTCGCGGAGACGGTGAGCGGGACCGCCCGCCCGTCGACTCGGACCCTGCTGCCGTGCGCCGCCGACGCGCAGCGCCGCCGGGCCCAGTCCGCCATGCCGAGCCTCTGGATGTCGGGCCTGGCCTGGGTGGCCGGGATCTCCGCGAGGTCCTCGACGTGGTCGACGCGCACCTGCCCGCGGGCGGCGACGAGGCCGTCGTAGCGGTTCACGGTGAAGTTGCCCAGCGGATGCGCGCTCGCGGCCCCGCCGGGCACCAGGACGAGCGCGCAGGCGGCGGTGAACACGGCCGCGCAGGAGGCGAACAGCCGGCGCGGCCTCACTTGTCCTCCTCCAGAGCCTTCCGGGCCGCACGGGCGCCGAGCGGGGAGAAGCCCGCGTTCAGGTCGAGGGCTGCCCGCAGCGAGGCGCGGGCCTCCTTCCCGTGACCGGTGGCGCGCTCGATCACGCCGCGGTGGTAGAGGAAGGACGCGTTGCGGTAGCCGGTGGCCGTGGCCCTGCGGGCGTACGGAAGGGCCTCCGTGTCACGGCCGTTGACGTGCAGCGCCCACGCGAGCGCGTCCGCCGTGTGCACGGTGTGGCGGCGGGCCCACTCGTCCCGGGCCGCCTTGAGCGCGGCCCCCCGGTCACCGTGGTCGGCGGCGGCGAGGGCGGTGTCGAGGTCTGCGTCGACGCCGTAGGAGTGGGCGAGCGCGATCCACGCGTCCACCAGCGCGTACTGAGCGTGGGCCTTCCGTGCGTCGCCCGGCTCGCCCCGCGCCTCGTACAACTCGCCCAGTTCCACCAGGGGCTGGGGCAGGGGATAGCGCGCCACCACCTGCTCCATGCCCTTGATCGCCGCCGCCTGGTCTCCGAGGGCGGCCTGGGTGCGGGCTCGGCCCTCCAGCGCCGGGAGATAGGTGTCGTCGGCGGCCAGCGCCCGCGCGTAGAACGTGAGGGCGTCCTTGTACTGGCCCTGGTTCCACGCGAGTTGTCCGAGCGCGCCGGCGACGTACGAGATGTCGCCCCGGCTGGTGGCGGTGGCCAGTGCCTGTTCGAGGACCCGGCGGGCCGTCCTGACGTCGCCGCGCAGTTCGTGCACATAGGCGTACCGGGTGAAGACGGGGACCCCCGGGCGGCGCGAGTCGGCCAGGTCGGCGGCCTTGGACGCCTCGGCGTAGCGGCCGAGTTCGACGAGCGCGTCGATACGGGAGGAGAGCGCGCGCTCGCTGTACGGGTTCTCGTCGAGCACCGTGTCCGCGTACCTCAGGGCGCCGGTGAAGTCGTGCCGTGCCGCCGCGAGGGCGGCCCGTCCGGCGAGCGCCGACTCGTTACCCGGACGCAGCTTCAGGGAACGGTCCAGAGCCTGCTGCGCCTGGGGGTAGCGGGAGGGGTCGCCCTTGGTGCGGGCCTGCTCCACGTACGCCAGTCCGAGCGTCGCCCAGCCGCCGAAGTCCTTGGGCTGGGCCCGGAGATGGGCCTGCAGCGCGGTGATGCTCGTGTCCAGGTCGCCGCCGGCGAGGAGTTGCGGGGAGACGGCGCTCGGCGCGGTCGCGGCGGCGGCGCCCGAGCCGCCCCTCACGGCGCCGACGACCACGGCCCCGGCGGTGAGCGCGACGGCCAGGGACGCGGCGCAGGCGACGAGCTGCACGGTCCGCCGGCGGCGGGCCGCGGCGGACACCCGCCGCACGGCCGCGACCCGCTCGTCGCCGGCCTCGGCGAATTCGATTGCTGCTTCGGCCGGTTCGCGGTCCGGTTCGGCCGGTTCAGGATCCGGCTCGGCCGGTTCGTGGCCCGGTTCGGCCGGTTCAGGGTCCGGCTCGGCCGATTCACGGTCCGCTTCGGCCGGTTCGTGGCCCGGCTCGGCCCGTTCGCAGCCGGCTCCGGTCCCTCCGCCGTCCGTCGCGGCCGGTTCCCGGCTCGCCTCCGCCTTCTCGGCCTCCGCCGCGGAGGGTGCGTCGCCGGCGTCGGCGGCCCCGGCGCTCGCCGTGTCCGGGGCGTCGCCGTCCGATGTGCCGTCCGCGTGCCCCTGGTCGCCCGAGTCGTCCGCGTCCTGCTTCCCCCGGTCGGCGGCCGCGGCCCGTGCCCGCGCCGCGGACCGGGCGGGCGGGTCCTGTGCGGTGCGGACCGGCGGGGCCGGGTCGGGCTCCGTCGTGGCGACCGACCGCTCGCCGGGTTCGCCCTCCGGCGTGCTCTCGTTCGTACGCGGGGACATGCCCACTCCTCAAAGTCCTTGGGGGAACGGTCGTCTTGTCTGGGTGCGTGGGGTGGGGGAGGGGGGCGGCGCGGCCCGCGCCGTGGGGGATGGGGGGAGTGCGGGCCGCGCCGGTCGGTGGACCGGGCCGGTCAGTAGGCCCGGTACATGCGGCGGCGCCACCACATCACGCCGGCGCCGATCAGCAGGACCCCGGCCACGCCCGCCGCGGCGGAGCCCGCGATCAGCATGGTGTCCGTGCCGCCCGAACCGGCCGGGAGCGCGTCACCCAGCTGGTTGCGGACGTTGTTGCCGGTGCCCTTCGCCAGCGCACCGCGTGAGCCCGAGGTCGGCTCGGCCAGGTAGGGGAAGGACTTCTCGAACTTCTTGTCGTTCTTGTCGACCGAGTCGGTCAGGCCGGTCTTCTGGCCGAGGAGCTCGCCCTCGACGACCCGCAGCGACGCGTCGATCACGTCGTCGGAGAGCCGGCGCCCGTTCGGGAAGCCCGCGTTGTCGCCGTCGAGCACACCGAGCCGCTTGGGGTGCATGCTCGGCTTGATGGAGGTGTTGAGGCGAAGCTCCTCCGAAGGACGCACGTGGGGCGGCTGGTTGAGACCCTTCACGCCCTTCAGGAACACGTCGACCAGGTCGTTGCGGGGCTCGGCCGGCGCCTTGATCTTGTAGATGCCCTCGATGAGCTTCGGCAGCTCGGGGTTGGTCACGTTCTTCAGGAACTGGGCGTCGTTCCAGGGCGCGGACGCGTTGAACTTGTCCTTGTCCTTCTGCGGGTTGACGACCTCGTTGACCAGCGGACTGCCCAGCCGCGAGACCTGGGTCCAGTCACCGCGGGCGTCCGCGCGCTGGACCGTGGACCAGATGCCGACGATCGGCTGCCCGGCGGACTCCCGGATCATGTCGTTGGGCACCTGCAGGGCTATCGAGTTGACGTTGTAGCCCTTGAGGGTGTCGCGCCCGACCTCGGACAGGTTGCCGCCGTACAGCAGGTCGAACACCCGCAGATCGAGGAAGAACGGGTCGTCCGCCTGGCCCGCGAACGTGGTCGAGTCGCCGGCGAGCTTGTACACCGCCTGGTTGCGCAGTTTGGTGTAGTCGGGCATCGACGCCTTGCCGACGTTCGACGGCGCGACCGGGATGTCGTCCGCGACCTTGGTCCTGGAGACGAGCTTCTGGTTGTGCAGCCGCAGCAGATCGATGTCGTACGTCTGCGTGATGTTCAGGTCGGGGTCGTCCAGGCTGGTGACCGGTCCCGTGTTGTAGAGGAAGGTGTCGCCGTTCTTCCGGTGCGTCTTGAAGGTGTAGCGGTAGATCAACTCACCTTGTGCGTCACCGTTGTTGTCGATGTGGATGTCGTACTGGGCGTCGTCGGCGAACGTGTAGAAGTTCGGTCCGCCGGCCGGTTCCTCGAAGGGGATGAAGTTCGCGATGAGCGTCGTCGTGTCCGGCTTGTCCGGACTCACGAAGGCGTACACGTCGGTGTTGTCGTACTGGGGGGTCCCCGAGATCAGCGGGGCCTCCCGGTGGCTGGAGGCGGAGGCCGCCCCCGGTTCCAGCACGGTCACGCCGGCGGCCGCGAGCCCACCGGCGGCCAGCGCACCACAGATGAGGGTCACGAGACTCCTGCGTCCCACGCCACTCCTGGAGATAGGTGTCATGCCGTCCGTCCTCAGATCCCAATTGCCTGACGCACGCCATTCGGAGCGGTCGCCGCGGTGGATTGGTCGAATCCCAAACGTTCTTACGGCGGCTTCCGCGACTCGTCTCAGCGGACCGCCCGCTTCTTTTCGAGGCTCTTTCGCGGACGACCCGCTTTTTCGGACCGCTGATCCGTAACCCATCCGAAGGACCGCTCGCTGCGAACACGTAGGTGAAGGAACGGGCCGTGCGCGGCCGGAGAGGGGGGAACGAGTGGAGGCGGACGAACTCCTGTTGCTCGTGGCCGGAGGCGACCAGAAGGCGTTCGAGGAGCTGTACGGGATCGTGTCCGGACCTGTGTTCGGACTGGTGCGCAGGGTGGTGCGGGACGCCGCCCAGTCGGAGGAGGTGTCCCAGGAGGTGCTGCTCGAACTCTGGCGCTCCGCCGCCCGGTTCGACCCCCGTCGGGGCAGCGCGCTGTCCTGGATCCTCACCCTCGCGCACCGGCGGGCCGTCGACCGGGTCCGCAGTGCCCGCGCGGCCACCGAGCGCGAGCAGCGCGAGGGCCGGCGGGCCCACCATCCCGCCTTCGACCAGGTCGCCGAGGAGGTGGAGGCCGGGCTCGAACGCGAATGGGTACGGCGCTGTCTGGACCGGCTCACCACCCTCCAGCGGCAGTCCGTCACCCTCGCCTACTACGACGGCTACACCTACCGGGAGGTGGCCGAACGGCTCTCCCTCCCGCTCGGGACGGTCAAGACCCGCATGCGCGACGGACTGACCCGGCTGCGCAACTGCCTCGGGGGTGCCGCATGAACGGGGCCCGGCCGGTCGCGGGTCATGAGGACGGGACCCGGCCCGACGTGGGCCGTCCCCACCCGCACCGTCCCCACCCGCACCGTCCCCACCCGCACCGTCCGCTCCCGCACCGCCCGCGTCCCGGCCGCCGTCTCCGGCGACTCCGTCGCGGAACCCACCTCCTCCGTACCCGCGTTCTGGACCTGCCCAGCAGCGCCCGGCATCCTCTGGGAGGCGTCGCATGAGCGTCCTCGACCGTCTGCTGCGCCGCGATCTGCACTCGCTCGCGGCGCCCTACGCCCTCGACGCGCTCGAGCCGGACGAACGCCGGCGCTTCGAGCGGCATCTGCGCGGCTGTGCCCGCTGCGAGGCCGAGGTGCGGGCGCTGGGCGAGGACGCCGTGCGGCTCGCCTGGTCCACGGCGGCCCCGGCCCCGGCCGCGCTGCGGGAAAGGGTCCTGACCGCCGTCCGCACGACCCCGCAGGAAGCGCCGCCGGGCGGCGCACCGCGCCCGCGGGCAGCGCACGGGCCCGCACGTGCGCCGGGCCCGCGCTTCCGTCCCCTGCTCGCGCCCTTCGCCACCGTGACCGCCGCCGCGGCCCTCGTCGTCGCTTCCCTGTTCGCCGTACAGGCGACGCAGACCCAGGACAAGCTGGACCGGGAGCGGGCCCAGGCGCGTGAGATCGCCCACGTTCTGGCCGCGCCCGACGCCCGGGTGTCCGCTCAACGGGACGCGCGGGGCAGGGGAATCGGAGTCGTCGCCTCCGCGTCGGAGCGGCGGGCTGTCGTGACGCTGAGCGGACTCGACGCCCCGTCAGGGGGGCGCGTACACCAACTGTGGCTCATGCGCCCCCAGGCGCGGCCGCGCTCCCTCGGGCTCTTCGACGGCGACACGCCCTTGGCGGCCACCGGACTCGACATCCGCGCCACGTCACTCGCTGTGACCGTCGAGCCGCACGGCGGCTCGCCACAGCCCACTACCGCGCCGGTTGTCCAACTCACCCTGAAATCGGTTGGATTCGGAGAGTAATCGTCAACACCCTTACGGGGAAGGTGAATCCTGTGACCGTGATACACGAGTGCCATGAGGGAGCGATAGGGTTAGCCTGCCCGGGCCGGGTGGACTCGTACGGGTGGGGAGAGACATGGAACAGATAACAGTGCGCAGCAGGGCACGTGTCCCTGCGATCACCTGTGGGAGCAGCGCGACCAGTTCGCGCCTGGACCGTCATCTGGCGGTGCTGGGCGGTCCTGCCATACCGCAGCGCGAGACGGTCGAGGCGACGTCGCTGATGCGTGAGCTCACCGCGCGTGACACGCCGCACGACAACAACAGCAGGGGCGCGCGCGTTCGGCGGGTCTCGCTCTTCGCGCCGCTGAGGCGACTGCGCCGCTCCCTGTTCGGTGGCCACTAGTCCGGTCACGCGGTACCCGACCCGCGCTCAGGCGACCACACCGCCCCGGCGCGCACGCTGCGCTCTCGCCGCCCGTCATCCCCACGGCGCGCAGCGTCGCCCCGGTGTGTCCCCGGGCGCGGGTACACCCTCTCCTCGTACGCGCTCTGAACTCCCGCCCGGCAGCGCGCAGACCCCCTGGCCACTCACCCGGCCCAGGGGGCGCCGGTTCCGGCCCGCCCCCCGGGACCCCCGGCCCACCCGTCCCGGGCCGCGGTTCGGGACGACCCGCCCCCGGTCCCCGGGCGCCCGTCCGCGATCCGATCCCCGGCGGCCCGTCGGCCGTCGGCCCGGTGTCGGCACCACGGCCTAGAGCAGCGCAAACTGCCCCTCCGGGCCCTCCTCGTGGTGATCGAGGACGGACGCGGGCCGTCGCATCGCCTCCGGTACCGGCAGCACCCCCGCCGCGCGCAGCTCGTCCGCGCCGATCGGTGCCTCCCGTACCGTCAGCTCCGCCTGCCGCCGCCGCAGTTCACCGAGCAGCGCCAGCACGGTGAGGAGTTCGAGCAGTTCGGAGGTCCGGCTCTGCGGCCAGCTCGCCGGCCCGATCGCCTCCAGGGTGCCCGGTTCACCCGCACCGGTGCGCTCCGTGAACCACTGCTCCAGGACGCGGACCCCGCCCACCTCGAAGTCCCAGACATGGGGCGGTACGGGGGAGATGCGGCCCTCTCCGAGAAACAGGGTCTCCTCGTCGGGGTCGTAGCGCAGTTCGAGGGGGGAGGCCGGGAGCGGCGCGCGCACGTACGGGCGGCGGCCGCCCGGCAGCTTGGGGCGCTCGCCGTCGCGACGGGCCAGCCGCAGCATCCCGTGGCCGAGTTCGACCCCCCGCTCCCAGACCTCCGGGTCGGCGGTGAGCGGGACGGCGCGGCCGTGCGGGCCCGGTCGCGCGACGGCCACCGTCCACGCCAGCACGTCGAGAGCGTCGGGCAGCCGGCCAAGACGGGCGCCCAGGTGGTCGGTCAGGCCGGGCGCCAGATTCGGTTCGAGCCCGCCCGGCCGCCGGTACAGGGGACGGATCCGTCCCCCGCGTCCGGCGCCGAACGGAAGGAGGGAGGTGGCGAGCAGGACCGGCCCGGGTGCGCCGGGCACCACCGTCTGCTCGACCACGAACACCTGCCGGCCGTCGGCCACCCGCCACAGTTCGGGGCGTGCCGCGTCGATCAGCCGGTGGTCCGGGATCAGCCACTGTTCGTCGAAGGGCCCGTGCAGGACACGCACCGGCTCCGGGCAGGGGCCCGACTCGCGCGAGAGCCTTCCCGTGCCGGTGCTCTGTCCCGGCAGCTGCGGGACCGCCGACCGCGGGGTGCGCGAGCGGGTGGAGCCGAACAGTGCCTCGCGGTCCGGTCCCTCGGCCCCGAGCAGGGCGTCCCACCGTGCCCCGAGGGACGCGGCGTCGGGAGCGGTCGGCCACCCCCGCCCCGTCCTCGGCGGTGCGACCGACCACGGCATGAGGTCCGCGAGCAGCGGAGCGTCGTCGTGCGTCACGCTGGGCATCGTACGACGCGGGCCGGGCACGCCGTCCTGGTACGCCGTCGTCAGTGGGCGTCGAGGGTGACCGTGAACGAGAAGCGGTCCCCGCGGTAGTGGATACGGGCCACGTCCAGGGCGACGCCGTCCTCGTCGTACACGATGCCGGTGTAGTGCAGGATCGGGCTCAGCAGCGGGACCTGGAGCAGCCGGGCCGTCTCCGGGTCGGCCAGCCGGGCCTCCACGGTGTCCGTGATCCGGCTGATGCGCAGTCCGACCACGTCCCGGAGGACCTTGGTCATGGGCCAGCGCACCAGGTCCTGCGGATCGATCAGCGCGGCGAGTTCGGGGCGTACGTAGTTGTGCGCGTGGTTCGTCGGCTCGCCGGTCTTCTCGTCGCTGCGCAGCCGGTGGTACGCGCCCACCTCGGCCAGGTCCGGGAAGTACTCGGCGAGTTCGGCGGGCGGCGGGACCGGTCCGTGGCCGAGCAGTTCGGTCGTCATCCCGGACTGCTGGGCCACGATCGTGTCCACCGAGCCGAGCAGCCGTACCGGAGCGCCCCGCCGCGCGCTCGGCTCGATGAACGTGCCGCGCCGCCGGTGGCGGGTGATCAGCCCCTCGTCCTCCAGCTCCTTGAGCGCCTGCCGCATGGTGAGCACGCTCACCCCGTAGTGCCCGGCCAACTGCTCCTCGGTGGGCAGCCGTAGCGGGTCCTGCGGCGACCGCCCGAGTATCGAGGCGCGCAGCGACTGCGACACCTGATACCAGAGCGGCAACTTGCGGTTCAGGACGATCGAATCCGGAGCGAAGGAGGTCACGAAGGTATCCGTACCGGTCGCCGCAGCTCAGCGCAACGGGCGGTAGTGCCTCTGGAGGCCCTGCCACACGTCGTCGTACCCGCGCTGCAGGTGGTCCGCGGCCGCGGCCTGTGCCGTGGCGGTCACCGGCCAGCGCGTCTCGAACATGAACGCGAGCCCGTCGTCGATCTTCTGGGGCCGGAGCTCGGCGGCGCTCGCCCGGTCGAAGGTCTCCCGGTCCGGTCCGTGCGCGGACATCATGTTGTGCAACGACCCGCCTCCCGGCACGAAGCCCTCGGCCTTCGCGTCGTACGCGCCCTCGATGAGGCCCATGTACTCGCTCATCACGTTCCGGTGGAAGTACGGCGGCCGGAAGGTGTCCTCGCCGACCAGCCACCGCGGGGCGAAGACGACGAAGTCGACGCCGGCGAGCCCCGGGGTGCTGCTCGGGGAGGTCAGCACCGTGAAGATCGACGGATCGGGGTGGTCGTAGCTGATGGTGCCGATCACATTGAAACGGCGCAGGTCGTAGACGTACGGCAGATGGTTTCCGTGCCAGGCGACGACGTCGAGCGGAGAGTGGTCGTACGTCGCGGTCCAGAGGTTGCCGCAGAACTTGTTGACGACCTCGACCGGGCCCTCGGTGTCCTCGTACGCGGCCACGGGGGCCAGGAAGTCACGGGCGTTGGCGAGTCCGTTGGCGCCGATCGGGCCCAGATCGGGCAGTTGGAAGGGGGCTCCGTAGTTCTCGCACACGTAGCCCCGGACGGACGTCTCGTCCAGAGGCTCCACGCGGAAGCGGACCCCCCGGGGGATCAGCGCGACCCCGCCCGGCTCCACCCGCAGCAGCCCGAACTCGGTCCGCAGCAGCAGCCCGCCGCGCTCCGGCACGATCAGCAGCTCGCCGTCCGCGTCGCTGAACACCCGCTCCATCGGGGAGTTGGCGTGATAGAGGTGCACCGCCATGCCCGTGCGCCGCGTCGCGTCGCCGTTGCCGCCGAGTGTCCACAGGCCCGCCAGGAAGTCCGTGCCCGCCGGGGGCTCCGGCAGTGGGTTCCAGCGCAGCCGGTTGGGGTCCGGCTCGGTCTCGGTGAACGGGGCCGAGCGCAGGGTGCCGTTGTCCGTGCGCGTGAACGCGGGGTGCGCGGCCGACGGGCGGATCCGGTACAGCCACGAACGCCGGTTGTGGGCTCTGGGTTCGGTGAAGGCCGAGCCGCTCAACTGCTCCGCGTACAGCCCGAGCGGGGCACGCTGCGGCGTGTTGCGGCCGTGCGGAAGCGCTCCCGGGACCGCCTCCGAGCTGTGTTCGTTGCCGAATCCGGAGAGGTAGGCCAGCCCCTCGGCCGTCTTCCTCGCGTCCCCGTTCATGATCGCTCCCTCGCGCCCGATTCCTATGCAACACCGTAGGATTCGGCGTCGGCGTGCGCAAGAGGGAGCCCGAAGCACCGCTCGGGACCGGCCACGGCCCCCGCGCCCGGCCCCGATCCGGGCGCGGCGTACTCCCCGCGACCCGCCGCACCGGCCGAGAACCCGACTCCAGGGGGATTCGGCCGTCGGACCGTTGTTCTACTCTCCCCGGCATGTCGTGGAAGCGTGGACTGCTCGCCGCGCTCGCGGTCTGTGCCCTGCTCGGCGGACCGGCGGGCTGCGGCTCCGGTGACGGGCCCGGGCGGGGCGAGCGGGTGTCTGCCTCGCCCGTGGGCACACTCCTGGACGGGACCGACGAGGGAGGACGGCACTACCGTGAGGTCGACAAGAAGAACGGGCCCGAGGTCGCGATCGAGGTCCTGCCCGACCCGCGCGGCGGCTGGGACGTGCACCTGAGCGTGCGGCACTTCCGCTTCTCGCCCGCGGGGGCCGGGGCCCGCGCCGTGGCCGGCCGCGGGGTCGCCCGCCTCTACGTCGACGGCCGTGCCGTCGCCACGCTGCGCACCGCCGGACACCACCTGGCCGGCGACCTGGTGCCGCGCGGCACCCATCACGTCACCGCGCGCCTCTACGCGGACGACCGGACGGTGTGGGCCGTGCGCGGCAGACCGGTGGAGAGCACGGCCGACATCACGGCGTCCGTCTCCCCGCCGACGCACGGCGCCGCCGCGACGCGCACCCCGGCCGGGGCGGACGGGGGCGGCGGCGCGGCCGGTACCGGCGGGCGCGGTTCACCCGACTCCGGCGGACGGGCATCATGAAACCCGTGCCCCCAGCGACCCCGCTCCGCCGCGCGCCCGTCCAGCGGCGCAGTGCCGAAAGGCTGACGAGGATCCTTGACGCCTGCGCCGAACTCCTCGACGAGGTCGGCTACGACGCCCTGAGCACCCGGGCGGTGGCCGAGCGCGCGGGCGTGCCGATCGGTTCCGTCTACCGCTTCTTCGGCAACAAGCGCGCCATGGCCGACGCGCTGGCCCAGCGCAACCTGGAGCACTACACGGAACGGGTCGCCGGGCGCCTCGGGGGGCCGGACGGCGCGGGAGACTGGCGGGCCGCCATGGACGCCGTGCTCGACGAGTACCTCGCGATGAAACGCACCGCACCCGGCTTCTCCCTGGTCGACTTCGGCAACCAGATACCGGTCGGCACCGGTCACGCCGAACCCAACACCCGCGTCGCCGACCGGCTCACCGAACTGCTCTCCGGCTATCTCGACCGCACCCCCGACGAGGATCTGCGACGCAGTTTCCTCGTCGCCGTGGAGGCCGCCGACACCCTGGTCCACCTCGCCTTCCGGGTCGCACCGCAGGGCGACGAGGGGATCATCGCCGAGACCCGGCAACTGCTGCGCGCGTACCTGGGCCGCGTCCTCGACTGAGCCGGGCCGGGCCTGGTCCCCGGCCGAACCCGCCGTGCCTCGGCCGATCCGGGCCCGGGCTTCGGCCGATCTGATCCCGGTCGCGCCTCGGGCGTCGCGGGGCCGGGCGGGGCGATCGGGCGTGGACCGGGGGCATCAAGCGTGGACCGAGGGCATCACGGCATGGACCGGTGGGCCGGGCGGAGGAGGGCCTCGGAGGACGGGGTCCCAGAGGGGCGGGGGCCCAGAGGGTGGTGCCCCGGGAGCGGGCGCGGGCCGGGGTGGAGTACGGGGATTCCCGGCCCCGTGTCCCGAAGCCCCTCCCCGTCATCCGTACCGGTCGGTATGCTCGGCCCGTCCGTGTGCCACCGCCGCCACCGTCCTCCGGGAGGATCCGTGTCCCGCACCGCAGGCACCACCCGAGACTCCCGCACCCCAGGCACCGCGCCGGGTGCCGGCCTCCCCGGGACCACGCCGGACCCGGTCACGCCGGACGCCGCCGCGCCGGGCTCCCGTACCGCCCTGCGGGTGTGCCCCCTCTGCGAGGCCACCTGCGGGCTGACGCTCACCATCGAGGGGACCCGGGTGACCGGCGCCCGCGGCGACCGCGAGGACGTGTTCAGCAAGGGGTTCCTCTGCCCCAAGGGCGCCTCCTTCGGCGCGGCCGACGGCGATCCCGACCGACTGCGCACCCCGCTCGTGCGCGAGGACGGCGTACTGCGCGAGGCGACGTGGGAGGAGGCCTTCGACGCCGTCGCGGCCGGGCTGCGCGCCGTCGTGGACCGGTACGGCCCGCACGCCGTCGGCATCGTCCTGGGCAACCCCAACGTCCACACCATGGCCGGCGCCCTCTATCCGGGTGTCCTGCTCTCCGCCCTCGGCACCCGCAGCGTCTTCACCGCCTCCACCGTCGACCAGATGCCCAAGCACGTGTCCAGCGGGCTCCTCTTCGGCGACGCCAACGCCATCCCCGTGCCGGACCTCGACCGCACCGACCATCTGCTGGTGATCGGCGCCAACCCCCTGGAGTCCAACGGGAGTCTGTGCACCGCGCCCGACTTCCCCGGCAGGCTCAAGGCGCTGCGGGCCCGCGGCGGGAGGCTCACGGTCATCGACCCGCGCCGGACCCGCACGGCACGGCTCGCCGACCGTCACGTCGCCGTCCGGCCCGGCACCGACGCCCTGCTGCTCGCGGCGATGGCCCATGTCCTCCTCGAGGAGAAGCTCGCCGACCCGGGTGACCTCACCCCGCACCTCCAGGGAGTCGACGAACTCGCCGACGCCCTCGCGGACTTCACCCCCGAGGCCGCGGCCGAGGCCTGTGACGTGCCCGCCGACACCATCCGGGAACTCGCCCGCGAGCTGGCCGCCGCCCCCACCGCCGCCGTCTACGGACGCATCGGCAGCTGCACCGTTCCGCACGGCACGCTCGCCAGCTGGCTCGTCGACGTCCTCAACATCCTCACCGGCAACCTGGACCGGCCCGGCGGCGCCCTCTTCCCGCTCGCCGCGACCGACCGGACGCCCCGGCCGGCCGGCCCCGGGCACGGCTTCGCGCTCGGCCGCTGGCACAGCAGGGTGAGCCGGCACCCCGAGGCGAAGGGCGAACTGCCGCTGTCCGCCCTCGCGGAGGAGATCGACACCGCCACCCCCGAAGGGACCCCGGTCCGCGCGGTCGTCGCCGTCGCCGCCAACCCCGTCCTGTCCGCCCCCGACGGGGACCGCCTCGACAAGGCCCTCGACGCCCTCGACTTCATGGTCAGCGTCGATCCGTACCTCAACGAGACCTCACGTCACGCGCACGTCGTCCTGCCGCCGCCCCCGCCCTCGCAGAGCGCCCACCACGACTTCGCCTTCAACACCCTCGCCGTGCGCAACCAGGTCCGCTACAACCGGCCCGCCGTCCCCCTCGAACCCGGCCGGATGGCGGAGACCGAGATCCTCGCCCGTCTGGTGCTCGCGGCGACCGGCAGGCACGGGGCCGACCCGTCCGCGGTCGACACCATGGTCGTCGACTCCGCCCTCGCCAAGGCGGTCCGGGACACCCATGGACCGGTGCACGGGCGCGACCCGCGTGAACTCGCCGCCGCGCTCGGCGGCGAGACCGGCCCCGAGCGACGCCTCGACCTGATGCTGCGCCTCGGCCCGTACGGGGACGGCTTCGGCGCCCGCCCGGACGGCCTGACCCTGGACCGGCTGCTCGCGGAGCCGCACGGCATCGATCTCGGGCCGTTGCGCTCCCGTCTGCCGCAGCCGCTGAAGACCCGCAGCGGCAGGATCGAACTGCTCCCCGCCCCCATAGCCGACGACCTGCCGCGGCTGCGGGACGCCCTGCGCGAACGTCCGGCGGCGCTCGTGCTCGTCGGCCGTCGCCATCTGCGCTCCAACAACAGCTGGATGCACAACGTGCCCGCCCTCACCGGCGGTTCCAACCGCTGCACGCTGCACATCCACCCCGAGGACGCCGCACGCCTCGGCCTCGCCGACGGGGCGGCCGTGCGCGTCAAGGGCGCCGGGGGAGAGGTGACCGCCCCCGCGGAGGTCACCGACGCCGTGCGGCGCGGGGTGGTGAGCCTGCCGCACGGCTGGGGACACGACCGTCCCGGCACCCGGATGAGCCACGCCGCCCTCGACCCCGGCGTCAACGTCAACCAGCTCCTCGACGGCTCGCTCCTCGACCCGCTGTCGGGCACGGCGGTGCTCAACGGCGTCCCCGTCGAACTCGCCCCCGCCGAGACGGGGGTCTGACCAGGACACCCGCTCCAGCGCTCGCCGGAGCGGGACCCGCGCACGGTGCCTCCGGCCGGCGACCGGTCACCCGCACCGGGCTCGCCGGCCGGCCGCCGGGTCGCCGGGCCCGGTCGTCCAGCCCCGTACACGGCGTGCACGGGACTGGGTGGCACGGCGATTCGCCTGGGCCGGGTGCGCCGAAGCCGGGTTCGGGCGGGCGGAGTTCGTCGGGACCGGATGCGGCGACCGCGCCCGGTGCGGCGTCGCGCGGGCGTCCCGTCCGGCACCGGGTGACGGCCGCCGGCCCGTAACCCGGCGGCCGGAGCCCCGCCGGGGGCGGTAGGCGATCGTCCGTTTCCTCCCGGGGTGAACCGTGCCGACCGATCCCGCCGGGTGTCTTCCCCCGGGCGTGCGCGGTCCGTTAGCTTCCGTGACTCATACGTCCCCCGCGACCCGCCCGGGACGTCCGACCGCGGAGCACCAGCGCCCTGTGAGCCCCCGGGGGCACCCTTCATGACACGCGCCATCTCCCTGCACCAGGTCAGCAAGTCGTACGCGCGCGGCGCCCGCGTGGTGGAACGGCTCTCGCTCGACATCCGGCCCGGAGAGTTCCTGGTCCTGCTCGGACCCTCCGGCTGCGGGAAGTCGACCGTGCTGAGGATGATCGCCGGGCTGGAGGACCCGAGCGAGGGCGAGGTGCGCCTCGACGGCGAGTTCGCCAATGATCTGCCGCCCGCCGAACGGGACATGGCGATGGTCTTCCAGAACTTCGCCCTCTATCCGAGCATGACCAGCCGCGACAACATCGGCTTCCCGCTGCGCATCGAGGCCCCCGGTGAGGACCCGCGCCCCCGCGTCGACGCCACCGCCCGGATGCTCGGCATCGAGGACCTCCTCGACCGCTTCCCCAACCAGCTGTCGGGCGGCGAACGCCAGCGCGTCGCGATGGGCCGCGCCATCGCCCGGCACCCGTCCGCCTTCCTGATGGACGAGCCGCTGTCCAACCTCGACGCCAAGCTCCGCAACCACCTGCGGGCCGAGATCGCCTCCCTCACCCGCGAACTGGGCGTCACCACGGTGTACGTCACCCACGACCAGGCCGAGGCGCTCTCGCTCGGTGACCGGGTCGCCGTCCTGCGCGGCGGCGTGCTCCAGCAACTGGGCTCGCCCCGCACGGTCTACGCGCTGCCCGCGAACGTCTTCGTCGCCGCCTTCATCGGCACGCCCCGCATCAATCTGCTGCGGGGCCTCGTCCGGGCCCCGCTCGACGGCGCCATGACCGTCAGTCTCGGCCGGCAGTACCTCCGGCTGCCCGAACCCCTCTGTCTCGACCATCAGTTGCTCCGGGTGCAGCAGGGCAGGGAGGTCATCGTCGGCCTGCGTTCCGAGGGGGTCCGCATCGCCAGACCGTCGGAGGCGAGGCCCGGTGAGGTGCCGATCAGCGGCCTGGTCGAACACGTGGAGTTCCAGGGGCACGAGGTGCTCGTCCACTTCAACACCGGCTCGCGGCCCGCCTTCGTGCCGGAGCTGGAGGCGCCGCGTCCGGCCCGTCCGGTGCGCCGCCGGCGCCGTGCGGGCACCGTCCTCGGCAGGCTCCGGGAGCGGGCGGCGGGACTGCGGGCCGGACCCGTGGGCGTCCTGGAGCACCCGGAGGACGCGGAGCCCCCGCGCGCGGACGGCACCCCGCCGGACGGGCGCCTGCCCGGCGACCTGGTCGTCCGCACCACCCCCGACTTCGAACTCCGGCACGGCCTGCAGGTCCCCCTCCTCGTCGACCTCGCCCACCTGTTCGTCTTCGACCAGCACGGCGAACGCATCTGCCCCGCCCCGGCGCGGCTGCCGGACCTGGACGAGTGAGTTCGCCGGACATGCGCGCACGTCCCGGCCCGGCATCCGCGCCCGGGGGCTCGCCGCCACCGCCCGGCTCGCCGCGCCCGCCCGCGCGGACTTCCGAGTCCCCGGGGTGCATACGGGCCGCACGCGCCCCCGACCCTCTGGCGCCGCAAAACTATCATCGCTAGTTTAGGGTCCGGACGACGCGGCCCCGCCCGGGAGGAACACGATGAAGGCACATGACGGCATGTACATCGACGGTGCCTGGCGCCCCGCCGTCGGCTCCGGCACCATCGAGGTGGTGAACCCGGTCGACGAGCAGGTGCTGGGCCGGGTCCCGGCGGGCACCGCCGAGGACGTCGACGCCGCCGTACGGGCCGCCCGCGCCGCCTTCCCGGGCTGGGCCGCCACCCCGCCCGGGGAACGTGCCGAACGGCTGGCCGCCCTGCGGGACGTGCTCGACGCCCGCAGGGACGAGATCGCCGAGACCGTCACGGCGGAGCTCGGCTCGCCGCTCGCCTTCTCGCAGGCGGTCCACGCCGGTGTGCCGATCCAGGTCGCCGGGTCCTACGCCGAACTCGCGGCCACGTACGCCTTCGAGGAGAAGGTCGGCAACTCGGTCGTCCACCAGGAACCCGTCGGGGTGGTCGGCGCGATCACCCCCTGGAACTATCCGCTCCACCAGATCGTCGCCAAGGTCGCGCCGGCACTCGCGGCGGGCTGCACGATCGTCCTGAAGCCGGCCGAGGACACCCCCCTGACCGCCCAGCTCTTCGCCGAGGCGGTCGCGGAGGCGGGCGTGCCGGCGGGCGTCTTCAACCTCGTCACCGGCCTCGGGCCGGTCGCGGGGCAGGCACTCGCCGAGCACCCGGACGTGGACCTCGTCTCCTTCACCGGCTCCACCGCCGTCGGCCGGCGGATCGGCGCCGCCGCCGGCGCCGCCGTCAAGCGGGTGGCCCTGGAACTCGGCGGCAAGTCCGCCAACGTGATCCTGCCCGGCGCGGACCTCGCGAAGGCGGTCAACGTCGGCGTCGCGAACGTGATGTCCAACTCCGGCCAGACGTGCAGCGCCTGGACCCGCATGCTGGTGCACGAGTCGCAGTACGAGGAGGCCGTGGGGCTCGCCGCCGCGGCCGCGGCCCGGTACGGCGACCGGATCGGTCCGGTCGTCAACGCCAAGCAGCAGGCCCGGGTGATCGGTTACATCGAGAAGGGCGTCGCCGAGGGCGCCCGGCTCGTCGCGGGCGGCCCCGAAGCCCCGCGCCCCCAGGGGTACTTCGTCAGCCCGACCGTCTTCGCCGATGTGGAGCCGGGGATGACGATCGCCCAGGAGGAGATCTTCGGGCCGGTGCTGTCCATCCTGCGGTACGCGGACGAGGAGGACGCCGTCCGGATCGCCAACGGCACGGTCTACGGGCTGGCCGGAGCCGTCTGGGCGGGCGACGAGTCCGAGGCGGTGGCGTTCGCGCGACGGCTCGACACCGGGCAGGTCGACATCAACGGCGGACGTTTCAACCCCCGTGCCCCCTTCGGCGGTTACAAGCAGTCCGGCGTCGGACGCGAGCTGGGCACGCACGGTCTGTCCGAGTACCTCCAGACGAAGTCCCTCCAGTTCTAGACCCCAGGAGCACGCACATGGTTCGCGCCGCCGTCCTTCCCGCCGTGGGCGCCCCGCTGGAGATCGCCGAGATCGACCTCCCCGCGCCGGGCCCGGGCCAGGTCCGCGTCCGGCTGGCCGCCGCCGGGGTCTGCCACTCCGACCTCTCGCTGTCCGACGGGACCATGCGGGTCCCGGTCCCCGCCGTGCTCGGCCACGAGGGCGCCGGGACCGTCGTCTCCGTCGGCGAGGGCGTGACGGGCATCGTCCCCGGTGCGGCCGTCGTCCTCAACTGGGCTCCCTCGTGCGGGAGATGCCACGCCTGCTCGCTGGGGGAGGTGTGGCTCTGCGCCGACGCGCTGACCGGCGCGGGGAACGTGTACGCACGGCGCACGTCCGACGGGAGCGACCTCCATCCCGGCCTGAACGTGGCCGCGTTCGCCGAGGAGACGGTGGTCGCCGCGGGGTGCGTGCTTCCGGCACCGGACGGCATCCCGCTCACCGACGCCGCCCTGCTCGGCTGCGCCGTCCTCACCGGCTACGGCGCCGTCCACCACTCCGCGGCGGTCCGGCCCGGCGAGACGGTCGCCGTGTTCGGGGCCGGCGGAGTGGGCCTCGCGGCGCTCCAGGCGGCGCGGATCGCGGGCGCGTCGAGGATCGTCGCCGTCGACGTCTCCTCCGCGAAGGAGTCACTCGCCCGCGCCGCGGGCGCCACGGACTTCGTCGTGGCCTCCGACACCACCGCCCGCGAGATCCGCGCCCTCACCGGCAGGCAGGGCGTCGACGTGGCCGTCGAGTGCGTCGGCCGCGCCGTGACGATCCGCGCCGCGTGGGACTCCACCCGGCGCGGCGGCCGCACCACGGTCGTCGGCATCGGCGGCAAGGACCAGCAGGTCACCTTCAACGCGCTGGAGATCTTCCACTGGGGGAGGACCCTGGCCGGGTGCGTGTACGGCAACTGCGACCCGGCGCGCGACCTGCCGGTGCTCGCCGAGCACGTACGGGAAGGACGGCTGGACCTGGGGATGCTGGTCACCGAGCGGATCGGGCTGGAGGGCATCCCTGGGGCGTTCGAGAACATGGTGGCCGGGAAGGGCGGACGGGCGGTGGTGGTCCTCTAGGCGGTGGCCGCCCGCGGGACCGGGACGTGTCACCGCCGCGCCCCCTGAACCCCGGGTCCGCCCGCGAGCCGGGGTTCCGGCGGCCCGTACATCCGGGCCTGCCCGCTCATCAGGGGCGCCGCGTCCCTGTCCGCGCGTGGTGCCTTCCCGCCGGGCCGAGTGCCGGCCGGGGCGAGTGCCCGCCGGGTCAGGCGCGTTCCGACGGGCGGGGGGAGACCGTCGCGCGCGCCGGACCGGCGGCCCGCGGCCGGGACCGTGACACGGCGACACCGGCCAGGCACAGGGCGCCGCCCGCCAGGGTGACCACGCCCGGGACCTCGTCGAGGAACAGCCAGGACATCGCGACGACCAGCGCGGGGACCGCGTACGTGGTCGCGCCCATCCGGCTCGCGGTGGTCCGGGCAAGGGCGTACGCCCAGGTCGTGAAGGCCAGCGCGGTCGGGAAGACACCCAGGTAGAGCACGTTCAGGGTGGCGGAGGCGGGCGCGTCCGCCACTTCGTGGACCAGCTGTCCCGCGAACGGCAGGCAGGCGACCGCGCCCACCAGACACCCGAAGGTGGTGACCTGGAGCACGCTCGCCCGGCCGAGGGCCGGCTTCTGGGCGACGACGCCCGCCGCGTAACCGCCCGCCGCGAGCAGACACAGGACCACACCGAGGACCGAGGAACCGCCCCGTCCGGACATCGACAGCCCCACCGAGACCGCGCCGGCGAACGACACCGCCATGCCGGCCAGCAGCCGCGGCGGCATGGGGTCCCCCAGCAGCCGGGAACCGAGCAGCGCGATCAGGATCGGGCCGATGTTCACGACCAGCGCGGCCGTGCCGGCGTCCACCTGCTGCTCGCCCCAGTTCAGCACCACCATGTAGAAGCCGAACCACAGCAGGCCGGACAGCGCGATCCCACGCCAGGCAGCGCGTGGCGGCAGGCCCTCCCGCCGCACCAGGCAGAGGGCGCCCAGCGCCACGGTGCCGGCCAGCAGCCGGCCCAGCGCCAGTGCCCCGGGGGAGTACGCCGCGCCCGCGCTGCGGATCGACACGAAGGCGGAGGCCCACAGCACGACGGTCACCGTCGCCGCGCCCGCGGCGAGCAGCTCCGTGCGGCGGGCGGGGACGGGGGAGGAGGCGTTCATCATGCTCCTGAGGCTAGGTTCGGGCGGGGCGCCGGACCGGCGGATTTCGGTCGCCGTGGTGAACGGAACGGGCTGGGCCCGGCGGATCCCTCAGCGCAGCGCCGTCGGTTCGACGCCCAGGAGCTCGGCGAAGGCGCGCTCCCCCTCCGGGGTGACCGCGACCGCACGCTCCGATCCGATGCGCACGCACCAGCGGGCGTCGAGGGCGTGGCGGCACAGGGCCGCGCCCGCGGTCCCCGCGAGATGGGGGCGGCGCTCGGTCCAGTCCAGGCAGGCGCGGCTGAGGGGGCGTCGGCCGGTGCGGTCCAGGGTGATGCCGGCCGTGTCGAACCACCGAAGTCCCGCGTCGGTCAAGGCGAAGCCGGTGTCCTGGCGGAGCAGTCCGCGCCGGGTGAGGGCGTCGGTGAGGGCGATCCCGAGCCGCCCGGCGAGATGGTCGTAGCAGGTGCGCCCTCGGGCCATCGCCGAGCCCGCGCCGGCCTCCCGCAGCGACCGGGGGCGCCCGGCGGCGGGCGCGATCCGGGCGGCGAGGTCCTCCACCAGCTGGGCGACGCGGCTGTCGGCCAGGCGTACGTAGCGGTGACGGCCCTGCCGCTCCTCCGCGAGCAGGCCGCCCGCGACCAGTCTGCCGAGGTGTTCGCTGGCCGTCGACGGCGCGACACCGGCGTGCCGGGCCAGCTCCCCGGCGGTCCAGGCGCGGCCGTCGAGCAGCGCGAGCAGGAAGTCGGCGCGGGTCTCGTCGGCGATCATCCCGGCCAGCGCCGCCAGTCCGGGTGCGACCGGCTCCCTCCGTCTGCTCATACGCCCAGCATGCGCCAGGAAGGGTTCGGCGACGGCCGAACGATGGCGGCGAACCCGTCCACCGCCGTCACGGGACCGGCCTCGCGGTCCTGGCCGCCGGGTCCGTAGCTCCGGACGGCCCCGCCCGCCAGGCGGCGTCGTGCCCCGCGCGCCACGCGTCGCGCACCGCCCGCCAGGCTCCCGGGGCGTGCGCCGCCCGTCGGGGCTCCGAAGGCCGTGCGCCGGGTTCACAGGCGTCCTCCGAACACGGTCCGTCGTACGAGGTCCGCCGTACACGGTCGCCCGGACTTCGTCCGGCTCCGCCCGGCCGGGGCCCGGTCACTCCGTCGCGCCCACCCGTCCGAACTGCTGCGCCAACCCGTCCAGCAGCGCCGTGAGCCCCACTTCGAACGCCCGCTCGTCGACCTTCTCCTGCTGCTCGGCGAGCAGATGCGCCTGGCCCAGATGGGGGTAGTCGGCGGGGTCGTAGGCGGTCTCGTCGTCGACGAAGCCGCCGGCGAAGGAGCCGAGGGCGGAGCCCATGATGAAGTACCGCATCAGGGCGCCGATGGACGTGGCCTGCGCGGGCGGCCAGCCGGCGCCCACCATCGCGCCGAAGACCGCGTCGGCCAGGCGCAGCCCGGCGGGCCGGCGGCCGGGGCCGCGGGCGAGGACCGGGACGATGTTCGGGTGGTCGCGCAGGGCGCTCCGGTAGGAGACAGCCCAGTCGTGCAGGGCGGTGCGCCAGTCCCGTCCGTCCTCGAACACCGTGAGATCGACCTGCGCGCTCACGGAGTCCGCGACCGCCTCCAGGATCTGGTCCTTGGTGCGGAAGTGGTTGTAGAGGGACGGTCCGCTCACTCCCAGTTCGGCGGCGAGCCGGCGCGTGGAAAGGGCCGCCAGGCCCTCGGCGTCCACCAGGGCCCGCGCCGTCTCGACGATCCGGTCGGTGCTGAGGAGGGGCTTGCGCGGTCGGGCCATGGCGCACATAGTAGGGCTGCACAGTTAAACTAGCAGTGCTAATTTACATTTTCGGATATACGGCCTTCCTGTGGGGTGTTCCGTCATGAACCTGGAGCTCAGCGAGGAGCAGACCGCCGTCCGGCAGCTCGCCAAGGACTTCGTGGACCGCGAGATCGCCCCCCACGTCGTCGAGTGGGACCGCGCGGAGGAAGTCGACCGGTCCCTCGTCAAGAAGCTCGGCGAGGTCGGATTCCTCGGCCTCACGGTCGACGAGGAGTACGGCGGCAGCGGCGGCGACCATCTCGCGTACTGCCTGGTGACGGAGGAGCTGGGGCGCGGTGACTCGTCCGTGCGCGGCATCGTCTCCGTCTCGCTCGGCCTGGTCGCCAAGACGATCGCGCACTGGGGGAGCGAGGAGCAGAAGCGGCGGTGGCTGCCGGGGCTGACCTCGGGCACCGAGGTAGGCTGCTTCGGCCTCACCGAACCCGGCACCGGATCGGACGCCGGGCATCTGACCACCAGGGCGGTGCGCGACGGCGACGACTACGTCATCAACGGCACCAAGATGTTCATCACCAACGGGACATGGGCGGACGTGGTGCTGCTGTTCGCCAGGTCGACGGACGCGCCCGGCCACCGGGGCGTCACCGCCTTCCTGGTGCCGACGGACACCCCGGGGCTGACCCGCCACACCGTCCACGGCAAGCTCGGGCTGCGCGGCCAGGCCACCGCGGAACTCGTCCTGGAGGACGTCCGCGTCCCCGCGAGCGCCATGCTGGCAACGGAGGGCAAGGGGTTCTCCGTGGCCATGTCCGCCCTGGCCAAGGGGAGGATGTCGGTGGCCGCCGGCTGCGTCGGCATCGCCCAGGCCGCGCTCGACGCCGCCGTCACGTACGCGGCGCAGCGGGAGCAGTTCGGCAAGACCATCGCCCACCACCAGCTCGTCCAGGAACTGATCAGCGACATCGCCGTGGACGTGGACGCGGCGCGCCTGCTGACCTGGCGGGTCGCCGACCTCGTCGACCGCGGGCTGCCGTTCGCCACCGAGTCCTCCAAGGCCAAGCTCTTCGCCTCGGAGGCCGCCGTCCGCGCCGCGAACAACGCGCTGCAGGTCTTCGGCGGCTACGGCTACATCGACGAGTACCCGGCGGGCAAACTGCTGCGCGACGCCCGGGTGATGACCCTCTACGAGGGCACCAGCCAGATACAGAAGCTCGTCATCGGGCGTGCGCTGACCGGGGTTTCGGCCTTCTGAGCGCGCGGGCGAGTGAGTACCCGGGTGAGTACGGGAGCGGATGCGGCCGGGGCCCCACGGGCCGATCCTGGTCCGCATGACTGACACATCCGTCAAGCAGCAGTCCACCGCCGCCTTCTACGGCCAGGCGGTCGCCTCCTTCTCCGTCGCCATGGTCGCGACCGCCGTCGGCATCTTCAAGCTGCAGGCCGACACCTGGGTGCGCGCTTTCCTGGGCGTCGCCGTGCTCTATCTGGTCACCTCGTGCTTCACGCTGGCCAAGGTGATCAGGGACCGGCAGGAGGCGCACCTCGCACAGCGCTCCTACAGCCCGTTCGAAAAGCTCTGAGTCCGGGGCGGCCGTCCTGAGCGGCCACACTAAGCGCCCGCTCAGTATCAGAGGTATGGTGTTCGTCCTGTCAGTGGAAGGGGCGAACCAGCGATGAGTACGGCGCAGGAGACGGCCGGCGGCGAGATGCAGCCGTGGGCCGAGGTCACCCCGGACGCGGCCCGGCGGCTGCTCGTCGCGGCCGTGGAGGCCTTCGCCGAGCGCGGGTACCACGCGACGACGACCCGGGACATCGCCGGGCGGGCGGGCATGAGCCCGGCGGCGCTCTACATCCACTACAAGACCAAGGAAGAACTGCTTCACCGGATCAGCCGGATCGGCCACGACAAGGCCCTGGCCATCGTGCGGGCGGCGGCCGACGGCGAGGGCGGCGCGGCCGAGCGGCTCACCGACGCCGTGCGGTCCTTCGTGCGGTGGCACGCGGGACAGCACACCACCGCGCGGGTCGTGCAGTACGAACTCGACGCGCTCGGCCCCGAGGCCCGGGCCGAGATCATCGCCCTGCGGCGCCAGACCGACGCCGCGGTGCGCGGGATCATCGAGGACGGGGTCGCGGCGGGCGACTTCGACGTCCCGGACGTCCCGGGCACCACGCTCGCGGTGCTCTCGCTCTGCATCGACGTGGCCCGCTGGTTCAACGTCGACGGCCCCCGCACGCCCGACGAGGTCGGCGGGCTCTACGCCGACCTGGTCCTGCGCATGGTGGGATCCGGGGCGTAGGGCCGACGGCCGGACCCCGGCCGGGAGGGACCGGGCCCGGGGAGCGGCCCGGCACGGTCCCGCGGCGGGCGCCGTTCGGAGCCCGGAGACGGGTCAGAGGTAGTAGCGCGACACCGACTCCGCGACGCACACCGGCTTGTCGCCGCCGTCGCGCTCCACGGTGAAGGCCACGGACACCTGGACACCGCCGGCCACGTCGTCGACGCCGGTGACCTTCGCGGTGGCCCGCAGCCGCGAGCCGACGGGCACGGGGGCGGGGAAACGCACCTTGTTGGTGCCGTAGTTGACGCCCATCTGCACGCCCTCGACGCTCAGCAGCTGCGGGCCGAAGAGCGGCAGGAGGGACAGGGTGAGGTAGCCGTGCGCGATCGTCGTGCCGAACGGGCCCGACGCGGCCCGCTCGGGGTCGACGTGGATCCACTGGTGGTCGCCCGTCGCCTCCGCGAAGAGGTCGATCCGCTTCTGGTCGATCTCGACCCAGTCGCTGTACCCCAGCTGCTCGCCCACGGCGGCGCGCAGTTCGTCGACCGTCGCGAACGTCCTCGGCTCTGCCATCTCGCTGACCTCCCATGTCCTATGTCTAAGCGACTGCTTAGCATGGTCGGGTGCGGGGCGCATGTCAACGGACCGGGCGGGTGACGAGGTCGGTAGGGTTGGAGGGGTGCCCCAGATCCCCGAGGAGATCCACGAGCTGACCGTCGGCCAGTTGTCGGCCCGCAGCGGTGCCGCCGTCTCGGCCCTGCACTTCTACGAGTCCAAGGGCCTGATCAGCAGTCGGCGCACCACCGGTAACCAGCGTCGCTACCACCGTGACGCGCTGCGCCGTGTCGCCTTCGTCCGCGCCGCCCAGCGGGTCGGCATCCCGCTGGCCACCATCCGTGAGGCGCTCGCCGAGCTGCCCGAGGAGCGGACCCCGACGCGCGCGGACTGGGCCCGGCTCTCGGAGGCGTGGCGTTCCGAACTCGACGAACGCATCAGGCAGTTGAGCAGGCTGAGGGATCATCTGACGGACTGCATCGGGTGCGGGTGTCTGTCCTTGGACAACTGTGTGCTCTCCAACCCGGACGACGTCTTCGGTGAGCGCCGGGCCGGTTCCCGGCTCATGGCCGAGCCCACCACCGCGCCGCGGCCGGCGCCGGAGCGGCGCGGGGACCCGGACGGCTGCCGCTGAAACCGGCGCTCCACGGCGCTCCCGCCCCGGCGTTCCCGGACGCGTTCCCCGGCGTCCCGGGCCCGCTCCCCGGCCGTGCCCCAGGCCGCGCAGCGACCCGGGGTGACCCGTACCGCCCGCCCCGGTCCGCGGCGGGGCGCGCCGGACACGGGCCGGGACCAGGCGGACGCCTCCGTACGGCTCACTCGTACTCCGTGCCGCCCTTGCGGGTCAGATAGGCCGGGCTGACCGCCTTCGCGATGGCCCGGCCGCCCGTCACCGGGCTGTGCCGTTCGGCCGCGGGCCGGATGACCACGCCCTCGCGCAGGTGGAGTCCGCGGCCCGAGACCGTCTCGCGGCCCGAGGCGGTCTCCAGCACCCGGTCGATGGCGTACGGGCCCTCGTACAGCCGGGGCACCAGCGGCAGTTCGCCCTCCAGCAGGGCGGCGGCGTCCAGCCAGCGGACCTCGCCGTCGATCTCCGCGGACACGTCGAACACCGCGTAACCGAGGGACTCGCGGCGGCCGTCCGCACCGTAGGAGAGGTCCTGCACACCCGCCCCGTACACCTCGCCGAAGATGCCGACACGGCGTGCGCCGAGCCGTTCGGCGAGCCGGGCCGCGACCCGTGCGACTCCGTGGCCGTGCACGGCACGCCAGTACAGATTGCGCGGATCCTCCTTGAGCGCAAGGGACTTGGCCCCGAAGCCCTTGGAGGAGACGTGCGTGCGTCCCTCGTCGGCCAGGTGAGTCACCAGGCAGGCGGAGCCGTGCAGCTTCTCCGTCAGCACGACGGGTTCACCCGGCGCGAAGATGTCCGGGTACCGCTGGATGTTCTCGATGTCGACCCAGGGCAGCAGTTCCGGCGCGGCCTCGATCTCACCGCTCATGGTGGGCGGGATCGGGGGGACCCACTTGACGATGCCGAGCGTCGGCGCGAAGTCGGTTCCCGCCGCGGCGGCACGGTCCAGGTCGACCTCGGCCAGCGCCCTGGGGCGGCAGACGATCCCCTGCGACAGCTCCCCGCGCAGTCGCACGGCCCTGACCCGGTCGGACGAGCTGCCCGCGAGCCGTCCGGTCAGCCCCAGCTCCTCGATCAGCCCGGCCGGGAGCACGGACTGCTCCGGGATGTAGAGCGCGGTCTCGCCGGTGCGGTAGGCGCCCTTGGGGACGACGGCCCGGTAGAGGCCCACCTGGGCCAGTTCGAGGGCGTCGGCGTTCGGGTGCTCGTGGACGGTCAGCACTTCGGCGGTGACGCGCAGCGTCGACATCGGCTTCTCCTCGGGGTCCGCGGCCTTCCCGGCCGGGTTCGTCGTCCCCGACTGTCCGGACCGCAAAGGAGTGGAGCCAGCGCATTTACGGCTGTTACCGTCGGCCCGCGCGGCGTGCGGGGGCGTACGGGGTGCCGGGCGCGGCCGGTGCCCGGATTCCCGGGCCGGGCTACGACGGGCGCCGGGCGGCCTCGTACCGGACGAGTCCCTCGGCCACCAGCTCCGCGTTGGAGGAAGCCCGTCGGCCGTCCGGGAGGACGAGGGTGTCCTCCAGGCCGATCCGGGTCGCGAGGCCCAGCCGGCCGGCGAGCCGCAGGACCGGCCAGGTGCCGCCCTCCGCACCGTGCAGCAGGACGGGGGCGCCGTGCGCCGTGCCGATGGCGGCGAGGAGCGCCGGCGCCGAGTCCTCGGCGGTCCGTGGGGAGGGGTCGGTCACCTCGGCCAGCACCCGCAGCACGCGGGGTGCGAGCGGTGACGCCGCGAAGCGGGCCGCGCCGTCGGTGCCGGACCGGACACCGGCCTCCACCCCGATCCCGCGGTCGAGCAGCGCCGCCGCGAGTTCCTCGGCGCCCGGCTCGTGCCAGTTGACGGAGGCGTGGTCGGGCAGCACCGTCCAGGACCGGACCCGCGCCAGGCGGGCGGCGGGACCGGTCTCGGCCCACGCACCGGTCGTGACACCGACCGGGACGTCGACCCGGGCGCGGATCGCGTCGAGCACCGCCGCGACCGCCCTCGGCGAGAGGGTGTCCTGTCCGCAGGGTGTCCTGGGATGCACATGGACGTCCGAGGCCCCGGCTCCGACCGCCCCGGCCGCCGACGCGGCCGAGTCCCCGGGCGACATGGGCACGGCGACCCCGTCACCGGCCCCCCGGACCCCGTTCAGACACACCTGCATCACACCCCGATCCTCCCACCGAAGCCGCTCGCCAGGGGTGAACCCCGAGTCATGCGGCGGCAGGCTCAACCGAAGCCGTACGCGGACCGGCGAGCAGGCGCCGCGTCCCGTAGGGGCGCGGGGAACGACGTGCCCGGCCCCGAACGACCCGCACCGGACAACGACCCCGCAATCCCTGCCCGCCCCCTCTCCCACACCCCACGCACGGAACCCGGAGACCCCCCGCACCGGAACCGACCGCACCCCCTGCCCAGCCGAGCGGAGCGCCTACGCCGAGACGAGCAGCCGTCCGCGCCGCGCCTCCGCCACCGCCTCGGGTGTCAGGACGGGCCGCGGCACGACGATCCCGCAGCCCCTGCAGACGGGACCCGACGACGGTTCGTGGGCCAGGTCGTACTTCCACGCGAGGCGCTCGCCGGTGCACACCGGGCAGACCGCCCCGGGCTCCCGCTCCAGCGCGGCGATCAGCCGCCGCAGCACCTCGGCCATGGGCTCACGGGGATGGATCCTGGGATCGTCGCACCACGCGACACCGAACCCGCCCCAGGTCAGCCGGTGCCAGTCGTCCACGCTGCCCGGCCGGCGCAGCCCGTCGTGCTTCTCCTTCTTGCGGCGCTCGGCGAACCCGACCTCGTAGGCGAGCCAGACGGAGCGGGCCTCCTCCAGTTCCTCCAGTGCGGCCACGAGCCGCGCCGGGTCGGGAGACCGGTCCTCGGGGCCGAAGCCGGCCCGGGAACACAGATGGTCCCAGGTCGCCCGATGCCCGTAGGGAGCGAACCGCTCAAGGCACTTGCGCAGTGAATAGCGTCGCAGTGCCAGATCACTCCTCGGATCTCGCACCTGTCTCGCCAGACTCCGGAAACCGGCCATCGCCCTGCACCTCCGTCACACCTGCACCTGTACTTCGGTCACTTCGGCGTCGTCGTCGTAAGGACGTCGCCGAATAGACGTATCGACACGCGATTCGGCTCCCTCCGATGTCCGACGAGTGCCACAAGCCACCGGCCGACCTCCCCCGGCCTGCCCTCCTTCGCTGTCCTCACCTGCCGAAACGGCGGTGAGCCAGGTCCCGGGAAGCGGGCGGATTCCCACGGGCCCGGGATTCCCGTATGCCCTCCCGCGCCTCAACCACCCCGTGAAGGTGAAAAGTTGACGCATGTTCATCTTCCCCCTCGGGGATACCGGCGGTAACGTCCGGCCCACCCCGTCGGGAGGAGCTGCCATGCCACGGTGCACCCCACGTACCACCCTCGACAGACTGAGAACTCCCCGCAGATTCCCCAAGTTCCTGAAGGCCGCCTCGATCTGCGTCCTGGTCGCCGGCCTGCTGTCCCCGCTGACCCAGGCCGCCGCCGCGGGCGGCCCGGCCGGGCTCGCCGCCAACGACTACTGCGGCGGTCGCTGCTCCGACATTCTCCCGCCCGGTGAGAAAGGCAACGCGACCCTCGCCCAGATCCTGCTCAACCAGGTCTTCGGCACCCAGCCCGACCACGCCGAGGACCAGCTCGGCCCCTACAGCAACCTCGCCTCGGGCTACTCCACGCTCACCGACGACAAGATCAACACCTTCTTCAACGACGCGTCCTTCGGCGTCGCCTCCGACCAGGTCGCCTCGACCACCAAGCCGGGCGGCCGCACGGACGTGACGATCGTGCGCGACAAGAAGTCCGGTGTGCCCCACATCACGGGTACTACCCGTTATGGCACCGAGTACGGCGCCGGATACGCGGCGGCCCAGGACCGGCTCTGGCTGATGGACGTCTTCCGGCACGTCGGCCGCGGCCAGCTGACCTCCTTCGCCGGCGGCGCCCCCTCCAACCAGGGCCTGGAGCAGGAGTTCTGGCGCAACGCGCCCTACACCGAGGCCGATCTGCAGGCGCAGATCGACAGCGCCACCGCCGGCGCCGGGGCCCGCGGCACCCAGGCGCTCGCGGACGCCAACGCCTACATCGACGGCATCAACGCCTACATCGACGCCTCCGACAGCGGCCGTTACTTCCCCGGCGAGTACGTCCTGACCGGCCACAAGGACGCCATCACCAACGCCGGCACCATCGACCACTTCAAACTCACCGACCTGGTCGCGCTGGCCTCCGTGATCGGCGCGCTCTTCGGATCGGGGGGCGGCGGCGAGGTCAACAACGCGCTCTCGCTGCTCGCCGCCCAGTCCCATTACGGCGTGACCGAGGGCACCAGGGTCTGGGAGTCCTTCCGCGAGCGCAACGACCCCGAGGCCGTGCTCACCGTCCACGACGGCGAGAGCTTCCCGTACGCCACCAAGCCCGACACCGCGCAGGGCGAGGCGCTGCCCGACGCGGGTTCGGTGGCCCAGGAGCCGCTGGTCTACGACCGCACCGGCAGCGCGGGCACCGCCAAGGCCACCGGTACCTCCGCCACGGCGGCCGCGACGGCCCTCAGCTCGGCCAGGCGCGGGATGTCCAACGCCCTCGTGGTGGGCGGCAACGCGACCGCGAGCGGCCATCCGATCGCCGTCTTCGGCCCACAGACCGGCTACTTCGCGCCGCAGCTCCTCATGCTCCAGGAGATCCAGGGCCCGGGCCTGAGCGCACGGGGCGCGTCCTTCGCGGGACTGAGCATGTACGTCGAGCTCGGCCGGGGGCAGGACTACTCGTGGAGTGCGACGACGTCCGGCCAGGACATCATCGACACCTACGCCGTCGAACTCTGCCAGGACGACTACCACTACCTCTACCACGGCACCTGCACGGCCATGGACAAGGTCGAGCGGACCAACTCCTGGAAGCCGACCACGGCCGACGGCACCGCGGCCGGTTCCTACCGCATGCAGGTCTACCGGACCAAGTACGGCCCCGTGGAGTACCGGGCGACGGTCGGCGGCAAGAAGGTCGCCTACACCACCCTGCGCTCCTCCTTCATGCACGAGGCCGACTCGATCATCGGTTTCCAGATGCTCAACGACCCGGACTACGTGAAGAGCCCCGCGACCTTCCAGAGCGCGGTGCAGCACATCAACTACACCTTCAACTGGTTCTACGCCGACTCCGCGCACACCGCCTACTACAACAGCGGTGACAACCCGGTGCGGGCGAGCGGCGTGGACGCCGAGTTCCCGGTCTGGGCGCAGGCCCCCTACGAGTGGCGGAGCTGGGACCCGGCCACCAACACGGCCGCCTACACCCCCGCGTCCGCCCACCCCAACTCCGTTGACCAGGACTACTACATCTCCTGGAACAACAAGCAGGCCAAGGACTACACCACGGCCCCCTGGGGCGACGGTTCCGTGCACCGCGGCAACCTCCTGGAGGACCGGGTGCGGAAGCTGGTCGCGGCCGGCGGGGTGACCAGGTCCTCGCTGACCAAGGCGATGGCCGACGCGGCGCTCGCCGACCTCCGGGCCGAGGACGTGCTGCCGAAGCTGCTCCAGGTCGTCAACAGCTCGCCGGTCACCGACACCGCGGCCGCCGCGGCGGTGACCAAGCTGTCCGGCTGGGTGACGGCCGGAGCCCGGCGCAAGGAGACCTCGGCCGGCTCGAAGACCTATGCCGACGCCGACGCGATCCGCATCCTGGACGCCTGGTGGCCGCTGCTGGTCAAGGCCGAGTTCGCGCCGGGCCTCGGCACCGACCTGTACACCGCCTTCACCGCCAATCTGCCCGTCGACGAGTCGCCGTCGGCGGCGCACGGCCCGACCGGCGCGCACGCCGGCAGCTCCTTCCAGTACGGCTGGTGGAGCTATGTCGACAAGGACATCAGAGCGGTGCTGGGCCAGTCGGTGCAGGGCGGGCTGGCCCAGAAGTACTGCGGCGGGGGCAGCCTGAGCGCCTGCCGGGACATCCTGATCAGCACGCTCAAGACCGCCGCGGGCCTGACCGCCGCCCAGGTCTACCCCGGGGACGATCAGTGCTCGGCGGGCGACCAGTGGTGCGCCGACTCGATCGTCCAGCGGGCGCTCGGCGGCATCAAGCACGGCAGGATCACCTGGCAGAACCGGCCGACGTACCAGCAGGTCGTGGAGTACACGTCGCACCGCTGATCGCGGTCGCGCCGTAGGCATCCGCCCGGCGGCGGGACGGTCACCCGTCGCGCCGCCGGGACACCCGTCAGGCGTAGAGCAGATGGGCCTTCCGGGTCCGCCGGAAGGCCTCCAGCTCGTCCCGCCAGGACGCCGCGACCTCGTCGGCCGTCGCCCCCGCGTCGATCATCGTGCGCACCCGGGTGGAGCCGGTCAGCTTGTCGATCCAGTTGTCCGGACGCCAGGCGAAGCCGCTCCAGGCCTTCTTGGCGGTCACCAGGAGCGCGATGCCGGTGCGGACCGGGTCGAACGTGGCCCGGTCGTGCACATGGACCTGCACCCCGCCGACGGTCCTGCCCTCGAACTTGGAGAAGGTCGGGGCGAAATAGGCCTCCCTGAAGTGCACGCCGGGCAGGCCTAGGCCACCGGCCGCCGCGGCCCACCGGCCGTCCAGCCCCTCGGCGCCGAGCAGTTCGAAGGGCCGTGTGGTACCCCGCCCCTCCGACAGGTTCGTCCCCTCGAAGAGGCAGGTGCCGGAGTACACCAGGGCCGTGTCCGCCGTGGGCATGTTCGGACTCGGCGGCACCCAGGGCAGGCCCGTGGCGTCGAAGAAGTCCGACCGCTTCCAGCCCGACATCAGGACGGTCTCCAGCGGCACCGGCTCGGCCAGGAACTCCTTGTTGAACAGCCGCGCCAGCTCCGCCACCGTCATCCCGTGCGCCTGCGCGATCGGCTTCCGGCCGACGAAGCTCGCGAACTCCTTGTGCAGCACCGGCCCCAGGGCGGCCCGGCCGGTCACCGGGTTCGGCCGGTCCAGCACCACGAAGCGCTTGCCCGCGAGCCGGGCGGCCTCCATGCAGTCGTACAGCGTCCAGATGTAGGTGTAGAAGCGCGCGCCCACGTCCTGGATGTCGAAGACCACGGTGTCCACGCCGGAGGCGGTGAAGACGTCGGCGAGCGGCTGCCCGCTCTTGAGGTACGTGTCGTAGACGGGCAGCCCGGTCGCCGGGTCGTCGTAGCGGCCCTCCGAGCCGCCCGCCTGCGCCGTGCCGCGGAAACCGTGTTCCGGGCCGAAGACGGCGACCAGGTCCACCCGGGTGTCGGCGTGCATCACGTCGACGATGTGGCGCACGTCGGCGGTGACGCCGGTGGGATTCGTCACGATCCCGACCCGGTGACCGTGCAGGAGCGCGTAACCGTCGCCCCGGAGGCGGTCGAAGCCGGTGCGCAGGGGGCGGCCGGCGGCCGGCGCGGTGGTGGCGACGGGAACCGCCGTCCCGGTGGTGGTGGCGGGCACCGCCGCCAGTCCGGCCGCCGCGGTGGCCGTGAGAAGGGCTCGCCGGGAGAGGCGCATGGGGGGACCTCCGTGATCGCGGAAGGTGGGCACCGGCACGCTATGCGCAACCGCCCGACGTGCGGAACCCGCCGGAGCCGGTCGCCCGGCCGGACCCGCGCGGCTCACCCGCACCATGTCACACTCCCAGGCGCCCCGCACGGGCCCGAAGCCCCTTCCCTTGCAACATACCGACTGGTTAGTCTGGCGTCGCAGCAGAGCCGGCCGAGTGCGGGGACGACCGGGTGGGCAACCGACCGGGTACGAACCGAGCGGGTACGGAACGACCGGGTACGGAGCCGGCTGCTCGCAGAGCCGATTGGCGTCGCGTCGAAGGAGACCGATGGTGGAAGCCGTGCAGGATGCGGGAGTGGTCGTCACCGGTGCGGGAGGCGGCATCGGGGCCGCGCTGGCCCGCCGCTTCGCCGCCGAGGGGGCCAGAGTCGTCGTCAACGACCTCGACGCCGCCAAGGCCCGGGCCGTGGCCGACGAGATCGGCGGCACCGCGGTCCCCGGCGACGCGTCCACGATCGTGGCCGAGGCCCGGGACGCCCTCGGCGGCACGATCGACGTCTACTGCGCCAACGCGGGCGTCGCCTCGGGCGGTACCGAGGCGGCCGGCGAGCAGGTCTGGGAGCTCGCCTGGGACGTCAACGTGATGGCCCACGTCCGCGCCGCCCACGCACTGCTCCCGGCCTGGCTGGAGCGCGGCAGCGGCCGGTTCGTGTCCACCGTCTCCGCCGCCGGACTGCTCACCATGATCGGCGCCGCGCCCTACAGCGTCACCAAGCACGGCGCGTACGCCTTCGCCGAGTGGCTCTCGCTGACCTACCGTCACCGGGGCCTGAAGGTGCACGCGATCTGTCCGCAGGGCGTGCGCACCGACATGCTCGACGCCACCGGCAGCGCGGGCGACCTGGTGCTCCAGCCGACCGCCATCGAGCCGGAGGACGTCGCGAACGCCCTCTTCGCCGGGATCGAGGAGGACCGCTTCCTGATCCTGCCGCACCCCGAGGTCGCCGGTTACTACCAGGTGCGCGCCACCGAACCCGACCGCTGGCTGACGAACATGAACCACATCCAGCAGAAGTGGGAGGCGGGCCGGTGACCACCTATGCCGACCGCCCCTGGGTGGCCCTCCTCAGCGACGCGCAGCGCGCCCCCGTCAGCCCCGCCGACTCCCTGGTGCACGCCCTGCGCACGGCCGTGCGGGACGTGCCGGACCGCACCGCGCTCGCCTACTTCGACGGCCGGCTGAGCTACCGCGAGGTGGACGAGCTCAGCGACTCGGTCGCCGGACACCTCGCCGCCCGCGGCCTGCGGCGCGGTGACCGGGTCGCGATCCTGCTGCAGAACTCCCCGCACTTCGTGCTCGCGCTGCTCGGCGCCTGGAAGGCCGGCGCGACCGTCGTCCCGGTCAACCCCATGTACAAGTCGGGCGAGGTGCGCCACGTCCTGCACGACGCCGACGTGCGCGCCCTGGTCTGCTCCGACCGGGCGTGGGAGTCGTACCTGCGCGGGACGGCGGCCGACTCGGCGGTGAGCATCGTCCTCACCGCCTGCGAACTCGACTTCCAGACCCGCGACGACACACGGGTGCTGACCTTCGACCGACTGCCGGGGGCCGTCGACGCCGACGACCTCGGGACCGTCGCCGCGCAGGGCGGCAAGGCACCCGGAGGCCGCGACGCGGGTCCGTCGGACACCGCGCTGATCAGCTACACCTCCGGCACCTCCGGCACCCCCAAGGGCGCCACCAACACGCACGGCAACATCATGTACAACGCCGAGCGGCAGCGGACCGGCCTCGGGCTGCCCGAGGCCCCGGTGTACTTCGCCATGGCGCCCCTGTTCCACATCACCGGCATGGTCTGCCAGCTCGCCGCCTGCCTCAACAGCGCGGGCACCCTGGTCCTCGCCTACCGCTTCGAGGCCGGGGTGGTGCTCGACGCGTTCGCCGAGCACCGGCCGCTCTACACCGTGGGCCCCTCGACCGCCTTCATGGCCCTGGCCGCCCATCCGTCCGTCACGCCCGACCACTTCTCGTCCTTCGTGAACATCTCCTCCGGCGGCGCACCGCTGCCGCCCGCCCTGGTGGAGAAGTTCCGCGCCGGATTCGGTCCCTACATCCGCAACGGTTACGGGCTCACCGAGTGCACCGCCCCGTGCGCCTCCGTACCGCCGGGCCGGGAGGCCCCCGTCGACCCGGTCTCGGGCACGCTGGCCGTCGGCCTGCCGGGCCCCGACAGCGTCGTCCGCATCGTCGACGACCAGGGCCAGGAGGTCCCGTTCGGGGAACAGGGCGAGATCCTCGTCAGGGGACCGCAGGTCGTACCGGGCTACTGGCAGCGCCCCGAGGCGACCGCCGAGACCTTCCCGGACGGTGAGCTGCGCACCGGCGACATCGGATTCATGGACCCGGAGGGCTGGCTCTACGTCGTCGACCGCAAGAAGGACATGATCAACGCGTCCGGCTTCAAGGTCTGGCCCCGCGAGGTCGAGGACGTGCTCTACACCCACCCGGCGGTCCGCGAGGCGGCCGTCGTCGGCATCCCCGACGGCTACCGCGGCGAGACCGTGAAGGCCTACATCAGCCTGCGGCCGGGCGCCGAGGAGGACCCCGACGCGCTCGCCGCGTACTGCAAGGAGAGACTGGCCGCCTACAAGTATCCGCGGCACGTGGAGATCCTGCCCGACCTGCCGAAGACGGCGAGTGGGAAGATCCTCCGTCGGGAACTGCGTACGCGCTCGCAGGGCCCGGAGTAGACGACAATCTCAGTGGACGGCGCTCCTCACCGGGCGGCGGGCTCCACGGAGCGGCGCTCTCATCGAACCACGCACGGAAGGCAGGTGGCGGCAGTGCCCAGAACGACGGACGGCGACGGTACGCCCGTCCCGCAGCGACTCCTGGCCGCCGCCACCCGGCTCTTCGCCGAGCAGGGCTACGACCGGACCTCCGTGCAGGAGATCGTCGAGGCCGCGGGCGTGACCAAGGGCGCGCTCTACCACTACTTCGGCTCGAAGGACGACCTCCTGCACGAGGTGTACGCGCGCGTGCTGCGTATCCAGCAGGAGCGGCTGGACGCGTTCGCGGACTCCGACGCGCCGGTGGAGGAGCGGGTCAGGGGCGCGGCGGCCGACGTGGTCGTCACGACCATCGACAACCTCGACGACGCCTCGATCTTCTTCCGGTCCATGCACCACCTCAGCCCCGAGAAGCTCAAGCAGGTACGGTCCGAGCGGCGCCGCTACCACGAACGCTTCCGCGCGCTGATCGAGGAGGGCCAGAAGAAGGGCGTGTTCTCCACGGCCACCCCGGCGGACCTGGTCGTCGACTACCACTTCGGATCGGTCCACCATCTGTCGACGTGGTACCGCCCGGACGGTCCGCTCACTCCGCAGGAGGTCGCCGAGCATCTGTCGGACCTGCTGCTGCGTGCGCTACGGCCGTAGTCCCCGTTTCCGGGGCCCGCTCTTCCTGCGCCCAGTCCTGGGGGCTCCGCCCCCGGACCCCCGCCAGGGGCGCTGCGCCCCCTGGACCCCCGCCTTCGCCCGAAGGGCTCGTCCTCAAACGCCGGACGGGCTGAATGGTGCGGGCCGGCGCCGGATGGCTCCGGAAGGGCTGAGGATGCGCGCCCGCGCCGAACGGGCCACATCGGCCACCGTCCTTTCAGCGCTGGCCGGCACCAGCAGCCCGTCCGGCGCTCGAGGACGAGGCCGTCCAGGCCGAAGCGGGGGTCCGGGGGCGGCAGCCCCCGGAACGGACGGGTCGGGTAGGGGTGGCGGGGGCGAAGACCCCCACCGCCCCGCCGTCACACGTACTTCTTGATCTCCCGCCGCGCCAGCGACCGCTGGTGCACCTCGTCGGGCCCGTCCGCGAGCTTCAGCGTGCGCGCGGCCGCCCACAGCTCCGCCAGCGGGAAGTCCTGGCTCACGCCCCCGGCACCGTGCAGCTGCACCGCCTTGTCGAGGATGTCGACGACCGTGCGCGGAGTGGCGATCTTGATGGCCTGGATCTCCGTGTGGGCGCCCTTGTTGCCGACCGTGTCCATCATCCAGGCGGTCTTCAGCACCAGCAGCCGCAGCTGCTCGACGGCGACCCGGGCGTCGGCGATCCAGTTCTGGACCACGCCCTGCTGGGCCAGCGGCTTGCCGAACGCCGTCCGGGACACCGCCCGGCGGCACATCAGTTCGATCGCCCGCTCGGCCATGCCGATCAGCCGCATGCAGTGGTGGATACGGCCGGGGCCGAGCCGGGCCTGGGCGATGGCGAACCCGCCGCCCTCCTCGCCGACCAGGTTGGTGACGGGAACGCGGGTCCCGTGGAAGACGACCTCCGCGTGCCCGCCGTGGGAGTGGTCCTCGTAGCCGTACACCTGCATGGCCCGCCGGACCTCGACCCCCGGGGTGTCCCGCGGGACCAGGACCATGGACTGCTGCCGGCGGAGGTCCGTCCCGTCCGGGTCCGTCTTGCCCATCACGATGAAGATCTTGCAGTCCGGGTTCATCGCCCCGGAGATGTACCACTTGCGGCCGGTGACGACGTACTCGTCGCCGTCCCGCTCGATGTGCGTGGTGATGTTGGTGGCGTCGGAGGAGGCCACCTCCGGCTCGGTCATCGCGAACGCCGAACGGATCTCACCGGCGAGCAGCGGCTCCAGCCACTGCTTCTTCTGCTGCTCGTCGCCGAACTGCGCGAGCACCTCCATGTTGCCGGTGTCCGGCGCCGCGCAGTTCAGCGCGGTGGGCGCCAGGTGCGGGCTGCGGCCGGTGATCTCGGCGAGCGGCGCGTACTGGAGGTTGGTGAGTCCGCCGCCGTACTCGGCGTCGGGCAGGAAGAGGTTCCACAGGCCCTGCCTGCGCGCCTCGGCCTTCAACTCGCCGACGACGGCGGGGGTGTCCCACGGCGAGGCCAGCAGGGCACGCTGCTCCTCGGCCACCGTCTCCGCCGGGTACACGTACTCGTCCATGAAGGCGAGCAGCCTGCCGCGCAGCTCCTCGGTGCGCGCGTCGAATGCGAAGTCCATGACGGATCAGCCTTCCTGAAGAGTGGTCAGGCCGTGCTCGATGAAGAACGGCACCAGGTCGCCGATGCGGTCGAAGCCCGCGCCGACGGTCTGTCCGAGCGTGTAGCGGTAGTGGATGCCCTCCAGGATCACGGCGAGCTTGAACCAGGCGAACGCCGTGTACCAGGCGACGTCGGCGGCGTCGCGCCCCGAGCGCGCGGCGTACCGTTCGACGATCTCGGCCGGGTCCGGGTGGCCGGCGGCCGAAGCGGTCGTGCTGATGGGGGAGTCGGGCAGTTCGAGGGGCGCGCTGTACATCACCAGCAGACCCAGGTCGGTCAGCGGATCGCCGAGCGTGGACATCTCCCAGTCCAGGATCGCCTTGATCCGGTCGTCGTCGCCGATCAGCACGTTGTCGAGGCGGTAGTCGCCGTGCACGACGGTGGGTGCGGGGGAGTGCGGCAGCGCGCGCCCCAGGGCCGCGTGCAGTTCGTCGATCCCGGTCAGTTCACGGTTCCTGGAGGCGTCCAGCTGCTTTCCCCAGCGCCGCAGCTGCCGGTCCAGGAAGCCTTCGGGTCGGCCGAAGTCGGCGAGACCCACCTCGGCGGGGTCCACGGCGTGCAGTTCGACGAGCGTGTCGACCAGTCCGAGCACCGCGTCCCGGGTGCGCCGGGCGCCGAGCGGGGCGAGCTGCTCGGCGGTGCGGTAGGGCGTGCCGTCCACGAACTCCATGACGTAGAAGGGCGCGCCCAGCACCTCCACGTCCTCGCAGAGCAGCACCGGCCGGGGCACCGGGACGGCCGTCGGGTGCAGTGCGCTGATCACCCGGTGTTCGCGCTTCATGTCGTGGGCGGTGGCCAGCACATGGCCGAGCGGAGGCCGTCGTACGACCCATCGCGTGGTCCCGTCCGTCACCGCGTAGGTGAGGTTCGACCGTCCGCCCTCGATCAGCCGGCCGGTCAGCGGGCCGTGCGTCAGACCGGGCCGCTCGGCGTCGAGCAGGCCACGCAGCCGGTCGAGATCGAGACCTGGCGGGTGGTCGGGACTCATCGTTTCTCCTCCACACGAGAGAGCGTGACGTGACCATGATGCCGACCAGTCGGTATGTCGTCCAGGGTGTACGCCAAACGTGATCGGCGTCTCCCCCGGGTGCCGGGGGAGACGCCGAGGGGGCGTCGCGGGACACGGCCTAGTGGTCGTCCCAGTGCCCGTCGTGCTCGGCGTGCCGGTGTCCGTCGTGCAGATAGTCGAGGTGGTCGCCGTGTTCGACCGCGGGGTGGCCGCAGTCCGCGCCGTGCCGGTGACCGCCGTGGTCCTCGTGCGCCGTGTGGCCGCTCGGCTCGCACTCGTCCCAGTGTCCGGAGTGCTCACGGTGCAGGTGTCCGTCGTGGGCGTAGTCGACGTGGTCCCCGTGCGGCACCGCGGTGTGTCCGCAGGCCGGTCCGTGGGTGTGCCGGTGGGCCGAGTGTTCCGGATGAAGGGCGGTCATGGTGCTCACCTTCGTGGGGGGCGGGAAGCGACGGCTCAGGCTAACGCCAGAAATCATCGCATTTATGGCAATTTCCCACCATTTTGGCGCGTGTGGCGTCCGGGAGGGACGGTCCGGGTGGTCCACGGGTGGAGGGGCGCGCCCGTACCCGGCTCCGGGGTTCTCAGAACACCAGCGCCGCCGCGCAGACCGCGAGCGCGACCGTGCACAGGGTCGCCGCCGTCGCGTGGAGCGGTGCGAGGGCGGGCGGGCCCGCGGCGCCGGGCACGGCCAGCACCCGGATACGGCGGTGCGCGAGCACGAGGAACCCCAGCCACAGCGCTCCGCACAGGACACCGGCCGCCGCGCCGGCCGTCGACCGGCCGCCGTGCAGCACCGCCTTGGCCGCCAGCACGGCGACGACGGTGCTCGACAGGGTCGTGCGCCGCCACGCGAGCCGGGTGCGCTCCGGCTGCAGTCCCGGGTCCCGCTCCGGGGCGGGCGCGGTCATCCTTCCCAGCCGGCGAGGACGACGACGACCATCGCGACCGCGACCACGGCGACCGCGATGCTCAGCAGGGCCGGGAAACGCGAGACGGGGAGGTCCTCGCCCCGTCGCATCGCCCGCTCGCACCGCACCCAGTGGTTGACGGCCCGCAGCGAGCAGAGCACGCCCGCCGCCAGCAGGGCCAGGGCGAGTCCGGCCCGCCAGGCCCACCGCAGGTCCGGCAGGAACTGGTCGACGGCGAAACCGCCTCCGATCAGTGCCAGCGCGGTGCGCAGCCAGGCCAGGAAGGTGCGTTCGTTGGCCAGCGAGAACCGGTAGTCGGGGGTGCCGCCCTCCTGCCGGACCTCCCCGGGCGCGAACCACAGCCGGACGTTCCGTACGAATTCGATCACGCCCCGGACCCTACTCGGCCGTGCCCGGGCGCGGGCCGCCGCGTCCGGCGGCGCCAGGGATCAGCCCGTCGCCCGGTGTTCCCGCAGCCGCTCGTACGCCGCGAGCCCGTCCGGCACCCAGGTCCACTCCGGCAGGCGCCGCTCCACCTCCTCCTCGGTGAGGAAGGCGTGCCAGGCGACCTCCTCCACCTGGGGGTTCACGGGCAGGTCGCAGCGGACCTCGTAGACGGCCGACCACCAGGTCCGCCCCGCGCCGTCGTCGTAGAGGAACTTGAAGAGGAAGACGGGGTCCGGGAGCCCGGAGACCCCCAGTTCCTCCTCGGCCTCGCGCAGGGCGGCCGAGTCGTACGACTCGCCCGCGCCGACGACCCCGCCGACGAACATGTCGTACAGGGAGGGGAAGACGAGCTTGGTGGCGGTGCGGCGGTGGACGAAGAGCCGGCCCTCCGCGTCGCGGGCCCGGACGAACACGCACCGGTGACGGAGCCCGCGCGCGTACGCCTCTCCGCGCGGGGACTCCCCGACGACCACGTCGTTCTCGTCCACGATGTCGAGGATCTCGTCAGCGGCGCTCATGTCTCCATCCAACCAGTCCGGTACGAGCGGTCCCGTTCGGGCGGTGAGATCCGGGCGGTGAGATCCGGGCTGTCCCGTACGAGCGGTCCGGTACGGGCGGTCAGATCCGGGCGGTCCCGTCCGGGCCGCCGCCAGGATGTTCTCGGGGCCCCGGGCCGGGCGTGAACGTTCGGGCGTTCGGGTGGCCGCGTCCCGCGGGAACGGCACCGTTCGGCGGGCCGGCCGCGCGGGCCCCGGCCCCCCTGAGCCGTCGTGTCCGCCCTGGGCCCGGCCCCTCTCCTCAGCGTCGTTGAAGGTCCCGCGCGGGCTCCGTCCGCTTCGCGCCCGCCGGCATCGCGGGGTGCATCCCGAGCAGCACGATGCCCGTCACGATCGCCGCGAGCCCCGCCGCCTCCCAGGTCAGCGCGCCCACGTCGGTCCGCAGCCGGTCCCCGAGGAACCCCACCCCGCAGAGGATCCCGGCGAGCGGCTGGGCGGCGGTGAGCGCGGGCAGCGACATGCGCAGTTCCGCCGTCTCGAAGGCGCTCTGCACCAGCACCAGCCCCGAGACCCCGAGCACCAGCACGGCGTACGGCTGCCAGGCGGTCAGCAGTTCGCCCCAGCCGCCCGCGCCGAACCGCTGCCCGCTCACCCGGGTGAGCGCGTCCTGCACCCCGTACAGCATCCCGGCGGCCAGGGCGAGCAGCACCGGAGCGGCGCCCAGCCGGGAGCGTCTGGCGTAGGTGGTGAGCAGCAGCGCGAGCCCGGTCATGACGCCGATGATCAGCCAGTGCCGCAGGGGGTCGGACACCGCGTCACCGCCCCTGGGACGGCCCGCCAGGATGAACGCGGTCACCCCGCCCGCGAGGAGGGCGAGCCCGGACCAGCCCTGACGGCCCAGCGGCTTCTTCGTCTGGTGGCGGGAGAGGCCGAGCGCGAACAGCAGGTTGGTGGCGAGGAGCGGTTCCACCTGGGAGACCTCGCCCTTGCCCAGGGCGACCGCGCCGAGGACCATGCCGCAGACCATGAGCCCGATACCGCCCAGCCAGCGCGGCACCCGGATGAGGTCCAGCAGCAGGCGGGGGGAGAGGAAGTCGTTCAACGGCGCGCGCGACGCCGCGTTCTGCTGGAGCACGAAGCCGAAACCGAGACAACAGGCCGCGCTCACCGAGAGAACCAGAACGAGAAGCGACACGCTGGGTACCTCGATACATCCGGGGTCAGATCGGGTCACGGGTGCGTATCCCGCCGACTGTAGTGCCCGCCGCGAGACCCTGCCCACGGAGTGGCGGCAACGGGACGGTTGACTCGGTCACTCCTCTTGCCGAAGGATCTGACCGGTCAGTAACAACGGCGGGACGGTCACCGGCTGTCCCGGTCGGTCCCCGTCGATGTGCTGACCACCACTTTCCTGTCAATCAGCCGTGACGACGGCGACTTGTGACGAAGCCGACATGGCGGACGTCATGCCGAGAGGACGGGCCCATGGCCTACGACGCAGATGTGATCGTGATCGGAGCGGGTCTCGCGGGCCTCGCCGCGACCGCGGAGCTCGTCGACGCGGGCCGCAAGGTGATCCTCCTCGACCAGGAGCCGGAGCAGTCGATCGGCGGCCAGGCGCACTGGTCCTTCGGCGGTCTGTTCTTCGTGAACTCGCCCGAGCAGCGGCGGATGCGCATCAAGGACAGCCACGCGCTCGCCCTCCAGGACTGGATGGGCACGGCGGCCTTCGACCGCGCCGAGGACCACTGGCCGCGCCGCTGGGCCGAGGCGTACGTGGACTTCGCGGCCGGCGAGAAGCGGTCCTGGCTGCACGGGCAGGGCGTGCGCTTCTTCCCGGTGGTGGGCTGGGCGGAGCGCGGCGGCTACGGAGCCAACGGCCACGGGAACTCCGTACCCCGCTTCCACATCACCTGGGGGACCGGGCCCGGACTGGTCGCCCCCTTCGAACGGCGGGTGCGGGCCGGGGCCGAGCGCGGCCTCGTCGAGCTCAGGTTCCGTCACCGGGTCACCGGCCTGTCCCGCAGCGCGGGCTCCGTCGACACCGTCACCGGCGAGATCCTGGAACCGTCCGCGATCGAGCGCGGCCAGGCCAGCGGCCGGACGGTGACCGGCGCGTTCGAGCTGAGGGCGCAGGCGGTGATCGTCACCTCGGGCGGTATCGGCGGCGACCACGACCTGGTGCGCGCCAACTGGCCCGAGCGGCTGGGCACTCCGCCCGAGCGCATGATCTCCGGTGTGCCCGCGCACGTCGACGGAAGGATGCTCGGGATCGCCGAGGAGACCGGCGCGCGCCTCATCAACCGCGACCGCATGTGGCACTACACCGAGGGGATCCAGAACTGGAACCCCGTCTGGGACAACCACGGCATCCGCATCCTGCCCGGCCCCTCCTCGCTCTGGCTGGACGCCCGCGGCAACCGGCTGCCGGTGCCGCTCTTCCCCGGCTTCGACACGCTCGGCACGCTCGAACACATCATGCGGACCGGGTACGACCACACGTGGTTCGTGCTCGACCAGAAGATCATCGGCAAGGAGTTCGCGCTCTCGGGTTCGGAACAGAATCCGGACCTGACGGGCAAGTCCGTCAAGGGCGTGTTCGGGCGGGCCCGCGCCGACGTACCGGGCCCGGTCAAGGCGTTCATGGACAACGGCGCGGACTTCGTCGTGGAGAAGGACCTCGGCGCGCTCGTGCGCGGCATGAACGCGCTCACCAAGGAGCCGCTGATCGACGAGGCGGCGCTGCGCCGCGAGATCGTCGCGCGCGACCGGGAGATCACGAACCCGTTCACCAAGGACCTCCAGGTGACGGCGGTCCGCGGGGCCCGCAACTACCTCGGCGACAAGCTGATCCGCACCGCGGCGCCGCACCGCATCCTCGACCCGAAGGCGGGTCCGCTCATCGCTGTACGCCTGCACATCCTCACCCGCAAGACGCTCGGCGGCCTGGAGACGGACCTCTCGTCGCGGGTCCTGACCGAGGGCGGGGACCCGCTGGCGGGCGTGTACGCGGCGGGAGAGGTCGCCGGCTTCGGCGGCGGCGGGGTGCACGGCTACCGGTCCCTCGAGGGGACGTTCCTGGGCGGCTGCCTCTTCTCCGGCCGTACGGCGGGACGCGCGGCGGCCGACGCGGTGGGCTGAGCGGGGTCCCTCCGGGGGTCGACCGGACGCGGGGGCGCGCCCCCGCCGTCGCCCGCCGGGTGCGGCGGCTCCCGGGGACGCGCCCGACGTACGGGCGCGTCCGGCGTACGGGCGTGGGGGTGCTGCCGCGGCCTTCGGGAAGGCTTCCGGCGGGCGTGCGGGCGTGCAGGTGCTGTCGGTCGGGTGCGGCGGCTCCCGGGAGCGTTCCCGATGTGCGGGCGCGTAGGCGTGGCGGTGCTGTCGGCCGGGACCCGCGGTCTCCGGGCGGCTTCCGGCGTGCGGGCGCGTGGGGTGTCCGTACGGCGTCTCCTGCCGCCCCTCCGCCGGTTCCGTGATCAACTCGTGCCCATGCCTGAGGAGTTGACACGTGTAGGACATCGGACAGGCCTTGACGTGAACCCTCAGCCAAGGGTTTGCTGTCCGCGATCGCCACCCTGACCAGCCGCGTCTGTGAGGAACCCTCGCGGTGTCGCCACCCCCTCCTCCCCTCGGCCGTGGCCGCAAAGGCACGGCCCAGGCCTTCGACGCCGCACTCGACGACGCCGAACTCGTCGTCGTGCGCTCCGCGCTCGCACAGGGCCGCTGGACCGCGGTCCGCTCGCTGCTCGCCGTCACCGGCGACGAGTGGGACCGGCGCGGCCACCGCGTCACCGTCCTCGCGCAGGAGCCCAGCACCCTCGCGTGGGCGCGGGAATGGCAACTCGCCGAGCCCGAGTCCGCCGACGCCTCCGTCCTCCTCGCCTGTGCCACCGTCCAGCGCGCCCTGGAGGGCAGGGACCGTCCGGAACGGGCCCGCGAGACCTGTCACACGGCCGCCGCGCTCGCCCCCGCCGACCCCACTCCCTGGCTCGGTCTGCTGACGCTGGAGCGCACGCTCGGCGGCGAGGCCGACGTGGTCCGGCTCTTCGACGAGGTGCGCCACCGCCATCCCGAGCACCACCACGCCCACCATCTGATGGTCGCCCGGCTCGCCGAGCGCCGGGCCGAGGCGGGGCAGGACCCGCTCCACGAGGTCTACGACTTCGCCAACTGGGCGGCCGAACAGGCCCCCGCGGACTCCCCCCTGGCGATCCTGCCCGTCGTCGCGCACGCCGAGCGCTACCGCGTGCTCGCCGGCACGGGCAGTGAACCCGCCGACCCGGCCGCCTCCGGGCACTGGGTCGGACGCCGGGCCCGCCAGGTGATGAAGGCCGCCTTCGACTGGTGGCTGGAATGGGAGCACGACGACCACCCCCGCCGCCTCCTCGACCTCAACTTCCTCGCGCACGCGAAGTCCTGTGAGGGCCGGGGCGCCGAGGCGGCCGCCCTGTTCCACCGCATCGGGCCGCACGCCACCCCGGTGCCGTGGTCGTACCCGGACCGCGACCCGTACAAGGCCTTCCGCGCCGCCCGCGACCGCGCGCTCGGCACGGTGTGAACGACCGCTCCAGCAAACCGCACCACCGGACATCCGAAAGGACGACCCCGCGATGACGACGGGCAGTTCGAGCACCCCGAGCAGTGCAGACACGGGAAGACCCGCCGCGGCCCGCGGCGGCATCAGCACCTTCAAGGGGCAGGACCGCGCCCTGAAGGCCGACCGGCTGGGCACCGGAGGGCTGCTGCTGTCCGTCCTGGCCGCGACGGCCCCCCTCATGGTGGTCGCGGGTGTCATGCCCACCACATTCGCGGTGATGGGCATCGTCGGGCAGCCGCTGCTCTTCGTCATCCTCGGCGTGGTGCTGGTGCTCTTCAGCGTCGGGTACGCCGAGATGAGCCGCCACGTGCACAACGCGGGCGCCTTCTACGCCTATGTCGCCCGCGGCCTCGGCGGCACCGCGGGCGCGGGCGCCGCGGCGGTCGCGCTGCTCGCCTACAGCGTGCTCCAGGTCGGTATCTACGGCATCTTCGGCTTCGAGGTGTCCGGGCTGTTCTCCACCTACCTCGACGTCGAGATGGCCTGGTGGATCCCGGCCCTGGCGGCCGTGCTGGTCGTCGGCGCGCTCGCCTGGCTGAAGGTCGACGTCAACGCCCGCGTGCTCGGTGTCCTGCTGGTCGTCGAGGTGGCACTCGTCGTCATCTTCGACGTGGCGGCCGTCGCCGATCCCGGCAAGCAGGGACTCTCGCTGCACGCCTTCAACCCGGACACGCTCACCGGGGCCGGGGTCGGCACCGCGCTCTGCTTCTGCATCGCCGCCTTCACCGGCTTCGAACAGGCACCGGTGTACGCCGAGGAGACGAGCCGCCCGCACATCCTCGTCCCCCGGGTGATGTTCCTGGCGATCGGCTTCGTCGCCGTCTTCTTCGCGATCAGCTCCTGGGCGCTGACCGTCGCCACGGGGCCCTCGGGGATCGTCGACGCCTCCCGCAAGCAGAGCGCCGGACTGCTGTTCTTCCTCACCGAGTCACGCCTCGGGGGCACCTTCACGGACGTGCTGCACGTGCTCTTCGTGACCGGCATGTTCGCGGCGCTGCTCAGTTTCCACAACGTCGTCGCGCGGTACGCCTTCGCCATGGGCCGGGAAGGACTCCTGCCCGCCGCCTTCGGCCGGACCACCGGAGCCAGCGGCGCCCCCGGCACCGGCTCGCTCCTGCAGACCGCCGTCTCCGTGATCGTCCTGGTCGTCTTCGCCGTGACCGACGACAAGCCGACCGGCGACCCGACCGCGCCCGTGCTGCACCTGTTCACCTGGGGCGGCAACGTCGGCGCGCTGGGCGTCATCCTGCTGATGGCGGCGGCCTCGCTCTCCGTCATCGTCTTCTTCGTCCGCCGCGGCGCCGCACGGGCCCAGGCCTGGCGCCTGGTCACCGCGGCCGTCTCCGGGCTCGCCCTGCTCGTGATCGCGGGCTACACCGTGAAGGACTTCGACGTCCTGGTCGGCACCGGTCCGGACTCCACACTGAGCCGGCTGCTGCCCGCCCTCGTCCTGGCGGCCCTGCTCGTCGGCGTGGTCCAGGGCCTGGTGCTGCGGTCCCGCGCACCGGAGGCACACGCCCGGATCGGACTCGGCAACGAGGCCTTCCAACTGGACAAGGCGGCGGACTCCGGGCCGGGGGCCGGGGCCGGAGCCGGCCCGGGTTCCCCGTCCGGCCCGGGGGCCGGTTCAGGAGCCTGAGCGTTCCGGTTCCCGGAGCCCCGGAGCCCGTTCCGGGAGGGGAGACGCCGCGGGCCGGGCAGGCCCGCGGCGCACCGGACGCTCCGCCGGAGTCTGAGAAAACTGAGAAAGTGATGACGGAATTCTGACGGACACCCTCCGCCGCTGGCCTGAAGGGGGTCGCGAGTGCTCGTATGGGTGTGTGAACCCTGAACATTCCCGGGAACCGGGGCCGGAACGGCAGCGGGGACGTACCTCCGAGGCCCCGTCGGCACGCTCGCCGGAGCGCCCCGCGGCACGGGAACCGGAACGCCCCGACGAGCCCGGCACGCCCATCGGGCGCCGGCTCCTGCTCGGCACCCTCGGACTCGGTGCGCTCGGCGTGCTGGCCGCGCCCCCGCTCCAGCGGGGCCTGGAGTCGCTCTTCGCCGGCGACCCCACCGGCCTGACCGGCCTGCTCCCCAACGGCGGCGGCTTCCGCTACTACTCCGTGACCTCCTCCGTCCCGCACAAGGGCGCCGCGGACTACCGCCTCACGATCGACGGCCTGGTCGACCGTCCCCGCAGTTACACCCTGGCCGACCTCAAGGCGCTGCCGCAGACCCGGCTCGTGCACGACGTGCAGTGCGTCACCGGCTGGCGGGTCCCCGGCACACCCTTCGAAGGAGTACGCCTCTCCCAGCTCCTCGACGCGGCGGGCGTGCGCCCCACGGCCCGCGCGATCCGGTTCACCTGCTTCGACGGCGCGTACACGGAGAGCCTCACGCTGAGCCAGGCCCGGCGCTCCGACGTCCTGGTGGCCCACCGGATGCAGGACAAGGACCTCGGCCACAACCACGGCGGGCCGGTCCGCCTCTACGTCGCTCCCATGTACTTCTACAAGTCCGCCAAGTGGCTCTCCGGCATCACCGTCACGGACCACGTGCGCCCCGGGTACTGGGAGGACCGGGGCTACGACGTGGACGCGTGGGTCGGCCGTTCGAACGGACGCGACGATGCACCCACGAGTTGACGACGCCCCGGCCCTCTCGGCGCCCTCCGCGTACGTACGCCGCTTCACCCGGGCCGAGCGCTGGGTGCACCGCGTGACGGCCCTGCTGATGGGCGTGTGCGTGGCGACGGCGGCCTGCCTGTATCTCCCGTTCTTCGCCGAGCTGGTGGGACGCCGTGAACTCGTCGTCAGGGTCCACGAGTTCGCGGGTCTGCTGCTCCCGCTGCCGGTCCTGGCGGGTCTGGCCTCCCGGGCCTTCCGGGCGGACCTGGGCAGGCTGAACCGCTGGGGCCCGCACGACCGCCGGTGGATGCGCGCGGCACTGCGGCGGGACCGGTCGCCCTCCTCGCGGCCCGCGGCCAAGTTCAACGCAGGCCAGAAGACGTACGCGGCCTGGATCGCGGGCGCGAGTCTGGTCATGCTCGCCACCGGGCTGCTCATGTGGTTCACGCACCTCACCCCGTTGATGTGGCGGACGTCGGCGACATTCGTCCACGACTGGCTGGCCCTGACGATCGGCATCGTCCTCGGGGGCCACGTCGGGATGGCCCTCGGCGATCCGGAGGCCAGGCGGGGGATGCGCACCGGCACGGTGAGCCGGCACTGGGCGGAGCGGGAACACCCGCTGTGGCGCCCCGATAACAAGGCCTAGCCCCACGGCCCGGACCGGGTCCACGGCCTGGTCCGGGTCCACGGACCGCGTTCGGCCCGCGGAGGTGCCGTCCGTACGGGGGCGATCCCCGTGGGCGCGGCGTCGGCGGGGACCCGTCCGCTACGGCTTCTCGCCCCGGCCGGGTTCCCCGAAGTCCAGCAGCACCTTGCACGAGCGGGTGCGGTCCGCCGCCAGGGCGAACGCCTCCTCGGCCTCCGCCGGCGGCACGACCGCGCTGATCAGCGTGTCGAAGCGGGGCTCGGCGGCGAGCAGGGCCAGCGCCTCGTCGAACTCCGCGTCGAAACGGAACGCGCCCCGCAGCTCGATCTCGCGACTCACCAGCAGATTCCCGGCGAACGGGCTGGTTCCGGGCGGCAGCATGCCGAGCTGGACCACGACCCCGCCGCGCCGCACGAGCCGCAGACAGGTGTCCAGTCCCGCGGCCGCCCCGGACGCCTCGACGGCCACGTCGGTCCACGCGGGCCACCCCGGGTCGTCCGGGTCGTCGGCCCGGACGAGGGTGTCGGCCCCGGCCAGGGACGCGTACTCCAGTGCCCGCGGCAGCGGATCCGTGACGGTCACCCGCGCCGCGCCCGCGGCCCTCGCGGCGGCCACCACCAGGCAGCCGATCGGCCCGGCCCCGGTCACCAGCACATGCCGGCCCCGCACCTGCCCGGCCCGGCGCACCGCGTGGAGGGCGACCGACAGGGGTTCGGCGAGCGCGGCGCGGCGGGGGGCCAGCCCCGCGGGCAGCGGGCGCAGCTGCCCGGCGGGTACCGCGAGCAGCGCCGAGAACCCGCCCTGGACGTGCGGCGTACGCGCCGCGCTGCCCAGGTAGCGGGTGTCCCGGCACACGTTCGCCCGCCCGTCGGCGCACTCGGGGCATGTCCCGCACGCGGTCGCCGGGTGCACGGCGACGGCCGTACCCGGGACCGGGCCGAAGGCCCCGGCGCCGTACCCGACCACCGTCCCGACGACCTCATGGCCCAGGACCATCGGCTCCCGGAGCCGGAAGTCGCCCACGCCGCCGTGCCGCCAGTAGTGCAGATCGGACCCGCAGATCCCGCCGTAGCGGACGGCGACCAGCGCCTGCCCGGGGCCGGCGGACGGCGCGGGCAGTTCCTCGACCCGCAGATCGTCCTGTCCGTGGATCACACAACCGAGCATCGTCGTGTCCCTTCCCCGACGCGTCCCCGAGCCGGAGTCCCGCACGGGCCGCTCAGAGCACACTCGTCATGCCGCCGTCGACGTACAGCACCTGTCCGCCGACGAAGTCCGCCGCCGGCGAGGCGAGGAAGAGCACCCCGCCGACCAGGTCCTCGGTACGGCCCCACCGCCCGGCCGGGGTGCGCCGCCGCACCCAGTCGCTGAACTCCTCGTCCTCGACGAGGGGCCGGGTCAGCTCGGTCTCGATGTACCCGGGACCCAGTCCGTTCACCTGTACCCCGTGCGGCCCCCAGTCCGCGCACATGCCCTTGGTGAGCATCTTCAGCGCGCCCTTGGTGGCGGCGTAGGGCGCGATGCCCGCACGCGCGACCTCGCTCTGCAGCGAACAGATGTTGATGATCTTGCCGTGGCCGCGTCCGGTCATCCGGCGCGCGGTCTCCCGGCCGACCAGGAACGCGCTCGTGAGGTTGGTGTCCAGGATGCGGTGCCAGTCCGCGTCCGTGAACTCCAGCAGCGGGGCCCGCAGTTGCATCCCCGCGTTGTTGACCAGGATGTCGAGCGGGCCCACCCGCTGTTCGACGTCCGCGATACCGGCGGCCACCGACGGGCCGTCGGTGACGTCGAACACCGCGGTGCGCACGTCGCCGGGCAGTCCGGCGGCGGCCCGGTCCAGGCGGTCGGCGTCGCGCCCGTTGAGGACGACCGTGCAGCCCGCCTCCAGGAGCCCGCGGGCGAGCGCGAGTCCGATGCCCCGGCTGGAGCCGGTGACCAGGGCCGTCCGGCCGCTGATGTCGAACAGGGGGTGACCCATGCCCGTACCCCTAGATCACGAGGGACAGCAGGAGGACCAGACCGCCGGCCACCACGGAGATGATCGTCTCCATGACCGACCAGGTCTTGACCGTCTGGCCGACGCTCAGTCCGAAGTACTCCTTCACCAGCCAGAATCCGGCGTCGTTGACATGGCTGAAGAAGAGCGAGCCCGCGCCGATGGCGAGGACCAGGAGCGAGGTGTGCGCGGTCGACATGCCGGCGGCCAGCGGGGCGACCAGACCGGCCGCCGAGATGGTGGCGACGGTCGCCGAACCGGTCGCGAGCCGGATGGCCACCGCGATCAGCCAGGCGAGCAGCAGCGCGGGGATCGACCAGTCCTTGGAGATGTCCAGGATCATCTGGCCCACACCGCAGTCGATCAGCGTCTGCTTGAAGCCGCCGCCCGCGCCCACGATCAGCAGGATGCCCGCGATCGGCGCGAGGGACTTCTCCACCGTGGTGGAGAGGCGGTCCCGGGTGAATCCGGCCGCGCGGCCCAGCGTGAACATGCCCACGAGGACGGCCGCGAGCAGCGCGATCAGCGGCGATCCGACGACGTCGAAGACGCGCTGCACCTGGTGCGTCGGGTCGTCCACGACGATGTCGACCAGCGCCTTGGACAGCATCAGGACGACCGGCAGCAGCATGGTGGCGAGGGTGGCGCCGAAACCGGGACGCTTCTCCAGCTCCTCGGAGGCGCGCGCGGGGATCATGCGGTCGGGGGCGGGCACGTCGACCCAGCGGGCCGCGTACCGGGAGAAGAGCGGGCCCGCGATGATCACCGTCGGGATGGCGACCAGCACGCCGAGCGCGAGCGTGACACCGAGGTTGGCCTTGACCGCGTCGATCGCGACCAGCGGGCCGGGGTGCGGCGGGATCAGACCGTGCATCACGGACAGGCCGGCCAGCGCCGGGATACCGATGCGCATCAGGGAGTAGTTGCCGCGCTTGGCGACCATCAGGACGACCGGGATCAGCAGCACGATGCCGACCTCGAAGAAGAGCGGCAGCCCGATCACGGAGGCGATCAGCACCATCGCCCACGGCATGGCACGCCCGCCCGCCTTGGCCAGGATCGTGTCGACGATCTGGTCGGCGCCGCCGGAGTCGGCGAGCAGCTTGCCGAGTATCGCGCCCAGGGCGATGAGGACGCCCACCCCGGCGACGGTGGAGCCGAGGCCGGTGGTGAAGCTGACGATCACCTTGTCGAGCGGCGCCCCGGCGACCGCGCCGAGCGCGAGCGAGCCGATGGTCAGGGCCAGAAAGGCGTGCAGCTTGAACTGGGTGATCAGCAGGACGATGACGGCGATGCCGGCCAGTACGGCGACACCCAGCTGGGCGTGGCCCGCGGAGGTGATCGGGTCGACGGCGTCCGCTGCCAGTGTCTCGACGCTGAGTCTGGTCACGGTGATCCCTTGCTGTGAGAAAGGTCTTCGGGGAGTGGGGGAGGGGGGATACGGGGACTGGGGATTCGGGGACGGGGAGGTGCGGAGCCGGAGCTACCGCGGGGGCTCGGGCAGGGTCCGGAGCGCGGCCGCGGCCCGGTCGGCGATCTCCTCGGGACCGCCGGAGACGTCCACGGGGACGCCCGCCTCGTCGGCCTCCAGCGGCTGGAGGGTGGCGAACTGCGAGTCCAGCAGCGCCGTCGGCATGAAGTGCCCCTGGCGGTGCGACATCCGGTCCTCGATGAGCGCGCGGTCACCGGTCAGATGCACGAAGACGACCCCGGGTGCCGCGGCCCGCAGGCGGTCGCGGTAGCTCCGCTTGAGTGCCGAGCTGCTGACGACCCCGCCGAGTCCGGCGCGCTGGTGCGCCCAGTGGCCGATGGCGTCCAGCCACGGCCACCGGTCCTCGTCGGTCAGGGGGGTCCCCGCCGTCATCTTGTCGATGTTGGCCTGGGGGTGGAAGTCGTCGCCCTCGGCGTACGGAACGCCGAGCCGGGCCGCGAGGAGGGGACCGATGGTGGTCTTGCCGGTTCCCGCGACGCCCATGACCACGACGACATGGGGGGTGCTCATCGCTGCCTCACCGTCTTCGTCGACATCTGATGTCGACGACACTGAAACCTATTAGGTAGGACTAATTCAAGAGTCTGTGACATATAAGTCTGACTTTTTGATCGCGGGCTCGCCCTCGTACCCTGAACCCCATGAGCACACGGGGCCGGGGGCTGCACGGACGGGTACTGGACACCCTCGGACCGGCCATCACGGCGGGCGAGTACCCGCCGGGGAGCGTGCTGATCACGGACGAACTGGCCCAGCGCTTCGAGGTGTCGCGGTCCGTGATGCGCGAGGCGGTCAGGGTGCTGGAGTCCATGCACCTGGTGGAGTCCCGGCGCCGGGTGGGCGTGACCGTCCGTCCCAAGGCCGAGTGGAACGTCTACGATCCGCAGGTCATCCGGTGGCGGCTGGCCGGTGCCGACCGCCCCCACCAGCTGCGCTCGCTCACCGTGCTGCGCTCGGCCCTCGAACCCGTCGCGGCGGGGCTGGCCGCCCGGCACGCCACCGCCGGGCAGTGCGCCGAACTCACGGAGTGCGCCCTCGGCATGGTCGCGACCTCACGGGGCCACCAGCTGGAGGCGTACCTCGTCCACGACATCGCCTTCCACCGGGTGATCCTCACCGCGTCCGGCAACGAGATGTTCGCCCGCCTCGGCGACGTCGTGGCCGAGGTGCTGGCGGGCCGGACCCACCACGAGATCATGTTCGAGGACCCGGACCCGGCCGCCGTCACCCTGCACGTCCAGGTCGCGGAGGCGGTCCGCGAGGGCGACGCGGTCCGCGCCGAGAAACTCACCCGTGAGATCACGGTCGGCGCCCTCCAGGAACTCGACATCCTGGCGCCGTGACGACCGTGCGGCGCGGCGGCTACTCGGCGAAGTCGCCGTCCACGTACACCCAGGCACCGTCGACCCGCTCGAAGCGGCTCCGCTCGTGCAGCGAGCCGCCCCGGTAGGACGCGCGGAACGTCACGGTCCCCGTGGAGTGGAACGCCGATCCCTGACCGGTGCCGAGGATCTCCAGCCCCGTCCACCGCGTGCCGGGGTCGAACTCCACCCGGGGCGGGCGCGTCCGCGGGTGCCAGGTCCGCAGCAGATACCCCTCGTCGCGCTGGACGAAGGCGCTGTACCGCGAGCGCATCAGTGCCTCCGCGGTCGGCGCGGCGGCCTCGCCGCGGTGGAAGCGCCCGCAGCACGCCGCATACGGCTCGGACAGCCCGCAGGGGCAGCTACGACTGGTCATGCCGGCCATTCTCCTCCACCCCGCGGCCGCTCCCGGCGGGGCCGGCGGGAGCGGTCCGCCGTCGGGCGTTCGGGGGTGTCGTCCGGGGCGCGGAGGGGCGGCCGATCGGGTCGCGTGCGGCGGGGACGCCTCGGGCCGGCGGCAGCCGCTACGCGGAGCCCGCGTCCGTCGGCGGGTACGTGGGCCGGGCCGGGAGCGATGCCGTCAGGACCGGCAGGGGCGGCAGCTTCGCCGTGTGCAGCCACGCGGCGAAGAGGTCGTCCAGCGGCTCCACCGCGTACCGCGCGGCGTGCGCGAGGAACGCCGACGTGCTGACGGCGCCCCCGCGGTGCAGCGCGGCCCACCCGCGCAGCATGCGGAAGAAGGCCGCGTCGCCCAGCGCGCACCGCACGGCGTGCAGCGTGAGCCCGCCGCGCTCGTACAGCCGGTCGTCGAACATCAGCTTGCGCCCCGGGTCGGACAGCACCAGGTCCTGCGGCCGCCCGGACAGCTTCCGGTGCGCCACGGCGGCGAGCTGCTGCGTCGTACGGCCGCCCGACCGCTCCGACCACAGCCACTCCGCGTACTTCGCGAACCCCTCGTTCAGCCAGATGTGCCGCCAGTCCGCGATGGAGACACTGTTGCCGAACCACTGGTGCGCCAGCTCGTGCGCGACCAGCCGCTCCGAACCCCGTGCCCCGTCCACATGGTTGGCGCCGAACAGCGACAGCCCCTGCGCCTCGACCGGGACGTCGAGCTCCTCCTCGGTCACCACCACGGCGTACTCACCGAACGGATAGGGCCCGAAGAGCTCCTCGAACAGCTCCATCATCGCCGGCTGCCGCGCGAAGTCCCGGGAGAACGCGGGGAGCAGGTCCGCGGGCAGGTACCCGGACTGCGGCACACCCCCGAGCCCCGGGTCGCCCAGCAGCACCGTCTGGTACTTCCCGATCGACAGCCCGACCAGGTAACTCGACGTCGGCGCCGCCTGCTCGTACACCCAGGTGGTCGTCGACGCCTTCGTCGTGCGGGTCAGCAGCCTGCCGCCCGCCACCACCACGTACGCCGACGGCGTCGTGACCGAGATCTGGTACGAGGCCTTGTCGGCCGGGCGGTCGTTGCACGGATACCAGGACGGCGCTCCCACCGGCTGGCTGGCCACCAGGGCCCCGTCCTCCAGCTCCTCCCAGCCGAGCCCGCCCCAGGGGCTGTTCACCGGCTTGGGGTTGCCCGCCCAGTGCACCTCCACGGTGAAGGCGGCCCCGGCCCGGATCGGCTTGGCGGGGCGGACCCGCAGCTTGCCGCCCCGGTGGGTGTAGTGCGGCGCCTTGCCGTCGACCCGGATCCGGCCGATCCGGAAGTCGGCCAGGTTCAGCTGGAACTCCGCGAGCGCCGCCCGGCCCGCTATCGCGTTGATCCGCGCGGTGCCGGAGAGCCGGTTCGGGCCGGGACGGTAGTCCAGCGCGAGCTCGTACCGATGCACCCGGTAGCGGGGATCACCGTTGGCCGGGAAGTACGGGTCCGATCCCACTGTCTGCTGAACGGTCACTGCTGCGTCTGCTCCCTGCGCTGTGCTCGTACGACGTGCCGGTGCACCGTCCCCGGACGCCGTACGGGCCGCGCCTAGGAACGCCATGCCTCGATCGGGTTGCCCAGCCAGCGGGTGTCGTCGGGAACGGATTCCGCCGCCATGACGAGCGACGCGGGTCCCATTGTGCTGCGCGCCCCGACTGTGCTGCCGGGAAGGACGATTCCGCCCGGGCCCAGGGTGGCGCCCTCACGGAGGACCACATTATCCGTCCGCAAGATCCGGTCGTGGAAGAGGTGGGTCTGCAGCACACAGCCGCGGTTGACCGTGGCGGCGTCCCCCAGGGTGACCAGATCCGTCTCGGGCAGCCAGTAGCTCTCGATCCAGGTGCCCTTGCCGATCCGGGCGCCCAGGGCGCGCAGCCACGCCGTCATCAGCGGCGTACCGGGTACGGAACCCGCCAGCCATGGCACGGCCACCACCTCGACGAACGTGTCGGCCAGCTCGTTGCGCCACACGAACCCGCTCCACAGCGGGTGCTCGCCCGCCCGGTGCCGGCCCACCAGCAGCCACTTCGCGACGATGGACAGCACCGCGGCGGCGACCCCCGCCGCGAGCAGCACCACTCCGCACAGTGCCCAGGCCCAGGCGCCCAGCGCGCAGAGCGCGGCGCCGGTGAGCAGGGCGAGCGCGGCCGAGCAGAAGACCGGCACGATCCGGCACAGTTCCACCAGACCGCGCGCCCACAGCAGCCGCGCGGGCGGCTCGTAGGTGCGGCTCTGGTCACCGTCCTGCGTGGCACGCGGCAGCTTCACCGGCGGCAGCCCCAGGTAGGAGCTGCCCTTCTTGGCCTTCTTGGGCGTCGCGGAGAGCACGCCGACCAGACCGCCGTCGGGCACGCTGCGGCCGGGCGCGGTCATCCCGGAGTTGCCGAGGAACGCGCGGCGCCCGATCTCGGCCCGCCCGATGCGCATCCAGCCGCCGCCGAGCTCGTACGGCGCGGTGAGGGTGTCGTCCGCGAGGAAGGCGCCCTCACCGACGGTGGTCAGGCTCGGCAGGGCGAGCACGGTGGAGACCTCGGCGCCCCGGCCGATCCTCATCCCGAGCAGCCGCAGCCACACCGGGGTGATCAGCCCGGCGTACAGCGGGAACAGCGTCTCCCGGGACCGGTCCATCAACTGCGTGACCGTCCAGGACTGCCAGCCGATCCTGCTGTGCGTCGGGTACGTGCCCTCGCGCAGCCCGAGGCTGAGCAGCCGCACGCCGACCAGGATCAGCAGCGCGTAGGTGAGCCCGAAGGCGAGCGTGGCCGGCACCAGCGCCACCGCGGCGCCCCGCAGGGCCTCGGCCAGGCCCGCGTCCGGCGTGACGAACCGGCTCGCCACGAGGAGCGCGGCCAGTCCGCCGAGAAAGGGCAGCGCGGTCAGCGCGAAGCCCGTCGCGCCGTACATGGCGCGCCAGTACGTGCCCCGGCGCGGGCGCTCCTTGGGCCAGGCGCGCTTGGCCTTGCCGAGTTTGACGGCGGGCGCTCCGGCCCAGCGCTGCCCGGTGGGGATCTGCCCGGCGACGGCCGAGCCGGGCGCGACCTCGGCCCGCTTGCCGACCCGGGCACCCGGGAAGAGCATGCTGCGCGTGCCGACGACGGCGTGCGCGCCCACCTTCACCGGGCCGATCTCCAGACGGTCACCGTCCAGCCAGTACCCCGACAGGTCCACCTCGGACTCGACGGCGGCGCCCCGGCCCAGCTTGAGCAGGCCGGTCACGGGCGGCAGCGAGTGCAGGTCCACATCCGTGCCGATCTTGGCACCCAGGGCGCGGGCGTACCGCTCCAGCCAGGAACCGGTCAGCGCGGTCGCTCCGCTGAACTCGGCCAGCCGCTCGGCCGTCCACAGCCGCAGGTGCACGCTGCCGCCCCGGGGATGACGTCCGGCCTTGACACCGCGCATCAGCAGCCGGGCCCCGCCCGCCGCGATCGCGAGCCGTCCGGGCGGGCTGAAGAGGACGAGCGCCCCGGCGCCGACGAGCCACCACGAGGTGTCCGGCGCCCAGGGGTAGGGGCCGAACCAGTGCAGCACGTTCCCGAGCGCGGCCAGCGCCACGGTCCAGCGCAGCCCGAGCAGGGTGAAGAGCGGGACGAGCACGAGCAGTTGGACGATCTTGGCGCGCGGCGGAACGGGCGCGACGACGCGTTCGGCGGCGTCGTCCTGCGCGGACTTCTCCAGATGCCGGGCCAGCTTGCGCAGCACGGGCTGCTGGTAGATGTCGAGCACCGCGGCGCTGGGGTGGCGGGCGCGCAGCCGGGTGGTGAGCTGCGCGGCGGCGAGGCTGTTGCCGCCGATGGCGAAGAAGTCGTCGGAGGCGCTGTTCACGGGGATGCCGAGGACCTCGCTCCACTGCTCGGCGAGCCAGGCCTCGGTGCCGTAGAGCTGCTCCTTCGCCCCGCCGGTCTCCAGGCTCTCCAGCGGCCAGGGCAGCGCGGCCCGGTCGACCTTGCCGGAGGTCCGGGTCGGCAGGTCCCCGACGGGGGCGAGCAGCGGGACGAGGGCGGCCGGCAGCGCGGCACGCAGCTTCTCGACGGCGCTCGCGTGGTCCCAGCCGTCCTGGGTGACGACATAGCCGACGAGGAGCTGGTTCCCGCCGCGCGCGGTGCGGACCGCGGCCGCGGCCCCGGCGACGCCGGGCAGCGCCTGCAGGGCCGCGTCCACCTCACCGAGCTCGATCCGGCGGCCGCCCAGCTTGATCTGCTCGTCGGCGCGCCCGAGGAAGACCAGCCCCTCGGGCTCGGCCTTGACCAGGTCACCGCTCCGGTAGGCGCGCTGCCAGCCGAGCGACTCCAGCGGCGCGTACTTCTCCGCGTCCTTCTCGGCGTCGAGATAGCGGGCGAGACCGACCCCGCCGATCACCAGCTGGCCGCTGTCGCCCATGGCGACCGGTTCGCCGGCCTCGTCGACGACGGCGAGCTCCCAGCCGTTGAGGGGCAGGCCGATACGGATGGGCTCCTCGCCGGTCATCAGGGAGGCGCAGGCGACGACGGTGGCCTCGGTGGGGCCGTAGGTGTTCCACACCTCGCGGCCCTCGGTCACCAGCCGCTGCACCAGCTCGGGCGGACAGGCCTCGCCGCCGAAGATCAGCAGCCGGACCTCGTTGAGGGTCTCCGGCTCCCAGAGAGCGGCCAGGGTGGGCACGGTGGAGACCACGGTGATCTCCTGCTCGACCAGCCAGGGTCCCAGGTCGGCGCCGCTGCGGACCTGGGAGCGCGGCACCGGCACCAGGCAGGCGCCGTACCGCCAGGCCAGCCACATCTCCTCGCAGGAGGCGTCGAAGGCGACGGAGAGGCCGGCCATGACCCGGTCGCCGGGCCCGATGGGGTCATCGGTGAGGAAGAGGTCCGCCTCGGCGTCGACGAAGGCGGCGGCGCTGCGGTGGGTGACCGCGACGCCCTTGGGCCTGCCGGTGGAGCCGGAGGTGAAGATGATCCACGCGTCATGGTCCACTCCTGGCCGGGCGGCGGGAACCTCGGAGACGCCGTTGGCGGTCAGCCGGTGGCCGGCGCCCACGACGGCCCGCACCCCGGCCTCCCCGAAGACCAGCTCGGCCCGCTCGTCGGGGTCCTCGGCGTCCACCGGCACATAGGCCGCGCCGGCCGCCAGCACGGCGAGGACGGCGACGTACAGATCGTTGGTGCCCGACGGGACGCGGACGCCGACGCGGTCGCCGAGACCCACCCCGGCGTCGCTCAGCCGGGTGCGCAGGGACTCGACCTCGACCGACAGGGCACGGTAGGTGAGGCTGCGGTGCCCGTCGTCCAGGGCGGGCTCGTCGGGGTGGGCGCGGACGGACGCGTCGAGGATGTCGACCAGGGTGCGGGGAGAGGCGGCGGCGGAGGCGGAGAAGCGCGCCGGGTCGCCGAACTCCGCGCGCACCTCCTCGTCGAACAGTGCGAAAGCGGGGCCTTGCTCGAGGGCTGCCATCAGGTCCTCACGAGTTGTTCCCGGAGTGTCCGGGGAGCTGGGGGGCCCGCAGGTATGCCTGGGGATATTCCGGTCCAGCACCAAACAAGCGTGGAATTTTAGTACGACGCTAGCCCCGTGCCTGGTCATCAGCCATGTGAGGGGGCCGCGCGAGGCATCGGAACCGATCATTCCGCTGTGTGGGGGAGGCGCTGACGTGGGGGTATGTCAGGCTGACGAGATCTGCCCCACATCCGTCCGTGACACCGTGGACACAATGAGCGAGGGCCGCGACCTGACGGTCGCGGCCCTCGCTCATCACTGTGTGTCCGAGGGGGGACTTGAACCCCCACGCCCGATAAAGGGCACTAGCACCTCAAGCTAGCGCGTCTGCCATTCCGCCACCCGGACAAGGTGTCTGTCGCGCGGGTTTCCCTCGCGGCGACAGAGGAAACATTACCAGGCTTTCGAGGGCCTCCGATCACGCCCCGTCGCCGCGTGAACGGCGCGTGACGGGCCGGGTCCGGCCTTGGGTCGGGCGGGGGGTGGGGGAGAGGATGAGGGAGGACCACCAGCGGTGACAGTGGGAGGAAACAGCGTGAGCGAGTCGAACACGACCAGGGGCGTCTCCGGCGAGGACGAGGTCGTGGACCTCTGTCGCGAGCTGATCCGGATCGACACCAGCAACTACGGCGACCACTCCGGGCCGGGTGAGCGCAAGGCGGCGGAGTACGTTGCCGAGAAGCTCGCGGAGGTCGGGCTCGAACCGCAGATCTTCGAGTCCCACCAGGGCCGTGCCTCGACGGTCGCCCGCATCGAGGGCGAGGACCCCTCGCGCCCCGCGCTGCTCATCCACGGGCACACGGACGTCGTTCCGGCCAACGCGGCGGACTGGACCCACCACCCCTTCTCCGGGGAGATCGCGGACGGCATGGTCTGGGGCCGCGGCGCGGTCGACATGAAGGACATGGACGCGATGACCCTCGCGGTCGTACGGGACCGGCTGCGCACCGGCCGCAAACCCCCCCGCGACATCGTGCTCGCGTTCCTGGCGGACGAGGAGGCCGGCGGCACCTGGGGCGCCCGGCACCTGGTCGACAAGCACCCGGACCTCTTCGAGGGGGTCACGGAGGCGATCGGCGAGGTCGGCGGGTTCTCCTTCACGGTCAACGAGAAGCTGCGGCTGTATCTCGTCGAGACCGCGCAGAAGGGCATGCACTGGATGAAACTGACCGTGGACGGCACCGCCGGGCACGGTTCGATGATCCACCGGGACAACGCCATCACCGAGCTGTCCGAGGCCGTCGGCAGGCTGGGCCGGCACAAGTTCCCGGTGCGGGTGACCAAGACCCTGCGGCACTTCCTGGACGAGCTCGGCGACGCGCTCGGCACCGAGCTCGACCCGGAGAACATGGACGAGACGCTGGCCAGGCTCGGCGGCATCGCCAAGCTCATCGGCGCCTCCCTGCAGAACACCGCCAACCCGACCCAGCTGGGAGCCGGTTACAAGGTCAACGTGATCCCGGGGCAGGCGACCGCCCATGTCGACGGGCGCTATCTGCCGGGCCACGAGGAGGAGTTCCTCGCGGATCTGGACCGGATCCTCGGCCCGCGGGTCCGGCGCGAGGACGTGCACGCCGACAAGGCACTGGAGACCACCTTCGACGGGGCACTGGTCGACGCCATGCAGACCGCGCTGTCGGCCGAGGACCCGATCGCCCGCGCCGTCCCGTACATGCTCTCCGCCGGCACGGACGCGAAGTCCTTCGCCGACCTCGGGATCCGCTGCTTCGGCTTCGCCCCGCTGAAGCTGCCGCCCGAGCTGGACTTCGCGGGCATGTTCCACGGGGTCGACGAGCGGGTGCCGGTGGACGCGCTGCAGTTCGGTGTCCGCGTGCTCGACCGGTTCATCGAGGCGTCCTGACGTGTTGACGCCCGCAATCGACCGTGCGTACGGAGGTCGCCCGGCACGAGTGAATCCGACCATAAGCTCGTAGCTCCATTACTCCTTCCTCGTTACAGGTGATGCGATCCGAAGCTGGGATCGCATTGCCAACAAGGAGGAATAATGATCAAGAAGGTCGTCGCCGCTGCGGCTGCCACTGGTGGTCTGGTTCTCGCGGGTGCGGGCCTGGCTGTCGCCGACTCGGGTGCTCAGGGTGCCGCCGTGCACTCCCCGGGCGTCGTTTCCGGCAATGTCATCCAGGTGCCCGTTCACGTCCCGGTGAACGTCTGCGGCAACACGGTCTCCGTGATCGGGCTGCTGAACCCCGCCTTCGGCAACACCTGCATCAACCACTGACGTTGTGCCCCACCCCCTGAGGCCGGCTCCAGACGAGCCCGGCTCCACGAGGGGCCGACCGGCTTCCGCGCACGCGCCGGTGAGGTGCGCGCGCTTTCCGGATCGTCCAAGCCGATGGCTAAGGCAGGGAATACAGCTATGCGACAGGTCACCCGCAAGGGCCTGATGACCGTGGCGGCCGCGACCGGCGTGATCGCCGCGACCGGGGGCTACGCGCACGCCGACTCGGGAGCGAACGGTTTCACGTCCCACTCGCCCGGTGTGCTGTCGGGCAACACGGTGCAGGCGCCGGTGCACGTGCCGGTCAACGCGTGCGGAAACACCGTGAACGTCGTCGGGTTGCTGAACCCGGCGATGGGCAACACATGCGTCAACCAGGGCGGCGGAGGGTCGTCCTCAGGGAGTCACGGGGGCGGTCGCGCCGGCGGTGCGCACGCCGGAGGGCACGCCGTGGGCTCTCCCGGGGTCGGCTCCGGCAACCATGTCCAGGTGCCGGTCGACGTCCCGGTCAACCTCTGCGGCAACAGCGTGAACGTGATCGGACTCGGCAACGGGGCACTGGGCAACGCGTGCGGGAACGGTGGCGGTGGCCACCAGACGAACCCTCCGGGTCACCCCGGACACCCGGGCCAGCCGGGTCACCCCGGACACCCGGGCCAGCCGGGTCACCCCGGACACCCGGGCCAGCCGGGTCACCCCGGGCACCCGGGCCAGCCGGGTCACCCCGGGCACCCGGGCCAGCCGGGTCACCCCGGACACCCGGGCCAGCCGGGTCACCCCGGACATCCCGGACACCCGGGTCAGCCCGGTCACCCTGGATACCCGGGTCACCCCGGACACCCCGGCCAGCCCGGTCACCCGGGACACCCCGGTGAGCCTTGTCCTCCCGGTCACCCTGGGTACCCGGGCGAGCCCGGTCACCCTGGGCACCCGGGACACCCCGGCCACCCGGGGAATCCGGGCCAGCCCGGAACCCCGGGCACTCCCGGTACTCCGGGTCAGCCCGGCACCCCGGGTCAGCCCGGTACCCCCGGCACCCCGGGTCAGCCCGGCACTCCGGGTCAGCCCGGCACTCCGGGTCAGCCCGGGAACCCCGGTACGCCGTCCACCGCGTACCCGATCCACCGGGGAACGCAGTCCGTCTCGCAGCCGCACGGTGCCGCCCAGCTCGCCCACACCGGCAGTGAGCTGCCGCTCGGCGCGGTGATCCCGGTGGGCGCGGGCGCGCTCCTGGCGGGCGCGGTGCTGTACCGGCGGGCGCGCGCGAACGCCTGACCGTCATGACGGGCGGGGCGGACGCCCCGGGAGACGGCACCGGGGGACCCCGGGGGACAGGGACGGACGCGGCAGGCCGCGCGTACCCGCGCAGGCGCCATCGCGACGCCACCCGTGTCCCCCGGTGGCGTCGGCGGACGGAGCGGGCCCCGCACGGGCCGGGCCCGCTCCGCCTCAGCCGCTTCCGCTCACCACGTGGCGCGCACCTGGCGGATGATCCGCCGGCGCAACCGCACCCTGCGGCTGCCGTCGCGATGCAGGCTGAGGCGGTCCAACTCCCAGTGTCCGTACTCCGCGTGGTCGGTCAGCAGCCGTGTGGCCTCCTTGCGGGAAACCCCGCGCGGCACGTACACCTCGACAAATTCGTATTCCGGCATCGCATCTATTGTGCGGGCAGAGGCCGTGTACGGATAGCGTCTGCACTATGTCTGATGCTGTGCAGCCCACCGCTGCCGAGGTACGCGCCGCCGCAGAGGCGGTCAAGACCGCTCTCGACCGTCACCTGGCCGCGGTCGAGCGCAGGTCGGGCGATGACGACCCGGCCGTCTACGAGGCGTTCAACGAGCTGGCCGCCGCGGCCGAGGAGTACGACGAGCTGCTCTACGACCGGTACGACGAGGTGACCCCCTTCGAGATCCCGGCCGGCGACGACACGCTGCCGCCGTACACGGGCCCCGAGGAGCCGAACGCCCTCAGTGTCCTGATCCGCCGGGACTACGCGGTGGCGGAGCCCCAGCGACTGCTCGCACAGGCCCAGCGGGTCGAGGCGGTGGAGGAGGACGGCGCCACCGCGGCCGCGGGCTTCGACGCGGCGTCCGGCACGGTCCACGGGGCGCTCGGAGTGCTGTTCGGCGAGTTCGAACCGGACGAGATCGCCTCCCGGCACAAGGAGTTCGGGCTGGAGGAGGGCGACTCGACGCTCTGGGTCACGGCCGCGGACGAACCGGCCGACCCCGGCGAGTGGCTGGAGAGCCCCTTCGAGGCGATCGACCCGCAGCGCGTCGTCTGCCGCTTCGACGTGAGCGCTGTCTTCGACGACGAGTCGGACGACGAGGAACTGGACGACGACCTCGACACCGACTCCGAGCTGGACGACGACGCGGACCTGGAACCCCTGGACGCCGATCGCTGATCCCGGCACGAGGAGGGGCGGTCACCGGAGCCCGGTGACCGCCCTTCCCTTTCTCAGCCCGCTGTCGGGACCTGGGCCCTGAGCAGCGCCGGCAGACGTGTGGTGCGCGGCTTCTGCGGGACCTCGGCGACCGCCCGCTGCAGTGCCTGTTCCACCCCGTGGACCACCGACAGATGGCGTTCGGCGCGGCCGAAGGCGGTGTAGACCCACGGTCTGGTCAGAGCCGCCGCGGCGTCCCCCGGGAGCACCACGACCACGGCGGGCCAGCGCAGGCCGACCGCCTGGTGCGCCGTGAGCGCCCACCCGGGCCGGACGGACTGCTCCACCCGCTCCTTCGGTACGACGACGGGGGCGCCCGAGCAGTCCAGGTGCAGCCCCTCCGCGTCGGCCCGCACCACATGGCCCGGCATCGTCCGGCCCGGCGCGGGGGAGTACGCGATCCGGTCGCCGGGGTCGAAGCCCCCGAACCGGCCGGGGCCCGGGTTCAGCCGCTCCTTGAGCGCGGTGTTGAGCGCGCGCGTGCCCACCGCGCCGCCGTGCCCCGGAGTGATCACCTGCGTCTGCTCGGCAGGGATGCCGATCGCGCGCGGCACCGAGTCCGCGACCAGCTGCACGGTGCGGTGCACCGCCTCACCGGCGTCGCGCACCGGCACGATCACGACCTCCTTGCCGGGTGCCTCGACCTGGTTCAGCTCGCCGATCCCGATGCCGGAGACCAGCTCGCCGAGGGGTCCCGGGTCCGGCGTCCGCGAGGCGACCTGCGGGCACACGCGCGCGGCCAGCAGGTCGGCGAAGACCCTGCCCGGACCCGCCGACCACAGCACCCCCGGGTCACCGCTCAGCACCAGCCGTGCGCCGTCCGGCAACGACTCGGCGAGCGCGGCCCCCGTCTCCACGTCGAGCTGCGGCGCGTCGAGGACGACGAGGAGGTCGAGGTCCAGGGCGCCGTCCGCGTCCCGGCCCGGGCCCCGCACGCCCGACAGCAGATCCGCGACGGTGACGACGAAGGAGTCCGCACCGCGCTCCCCGTACTCGCCGCGCTCCGCGTGCTCCCCGTGCTCACCGTCCGCGGCGTCCTCCGGTCCGCCCGGCAGGCCCCGCGGGGCCGTCCCGAAGGCGTGGACGTCGGCGCCGCCGGTGGTGTGCCGGGCCGCCCAGGCGCGCAGGCCGAGACCCCGCGCGGCCCGCAGCAGGGCCGCCGCCTCCGCGCGGGAGGCGTCCCCGCCGGTGTGCAGGACCAGGCCGTGGCCCGCGACCGTGCGGATCAGCTCGGCGGCCGAGCGGCCGGCCGAGTCGGCGGCCCGCTCCCAGTCGGCCCCGGAACCGTCGTCCTTCGGCGCGGAGTTCATCACCCGGGCCAGCCCGTCGGCGAGGCTCTCCTCGGCCAGCGCGTACCGCTCCAGGCCCACGAGGACGCGCACGGGGCGCTCCTCGCCCTCGCCGGCGTCGTCCCCGGCGTCGTCGCGCGCGGGGGCCGCCACGGGGGCCGCCGTCTCCAGCGCGTCCTGGAAGACCAGCGCCTCGCCCTCCGCGAGGGTGCTCTGCACGGCCGCGTCCGGGTCCGGGACCGCACGCTGGGTGAGCGCGGCGGTGAGCGCCGGGGCGTCCAGGGCGGTGTGCCCGGCGAGCGCCGCCTGTTCGAGGAGCCACACCGTGAGCGCGCGGCCGCGCCGTTCGTCGTCCGGACCGCATTCCGTTCCGAGCAGCGCCCGGGCGAACCCGTCGGCCTGCTCGGGCCGCACCCCGGTGACCCGGAGCAACTGCCAGGGGTCCTCGCGCAGTTGCCCGTCCGCGCCCTCGCCCAGGGCGGCGACGACCTGCGGCGCGAGCCCGTCCGGGGCGCCGGCGCCGGTCAGGACGGCCCGGACGGCTTCGACGGTCCGCGGGGCGGGAGCCGGCGCGGGCGCGGCCGGTGCGGACATCTGCTGCGGGCGGCGGGCGGGCTCCGGAGCGGCCGCGCGCGGGGCGGGCTCGGGCCGGCGGAGGACGGGGGCCACGGGCTTCTCGCCGCTCTCCACGGCCCGTACCGCCGCCAGCAGATCGGCGGCGGTGCCGCTGAGCCCGGCACCGGCGGCGATCGGGCCCCGCTTCTCCGCCTTCCGCCGCTCGATCCGCTCCCGCTCCAGCCGCTGGGCGGCCAGCTCGGCCTCGGCCTCGGAGCGCTGGGCGGCCGCCTCGCTCCCGGTCCCCTCGGCGCCGGCCGCTTCGCCGTCGGCCCCGTCCGCGGCCGTCCCGGTCGGCTCCCCGGCACTCGCCGCTCCGCCCTCGGCGGCTGCGTCCGTGTCCTCGCCGGTGTCCCGGCCGCTGTCCCCGTCGCCGTCCGGCCCGCTGTCGGCGCCGACGGCCGGGGAGGCCGCGGCGGCGGCCCCGGGGGTGCGGTCCTCCGCCGTGGCGCCCGGGGCCTTCGGCTCCGCTTCCTCCGTGGTCTCGGGCTCCGTGCTCACAGCGTGCTCCAGTCGTGATCGGGATAGTGGTGCACCGGTGCCGACACGTCGTCGAGCGCCCGGCAGATCTCGTCAGGAAGACTAAGGGCCTCCACTGACAGCGCGCCCATGAGCTGCTGCGCGTTGCGCGCGCCGACGATCGGGGCGGCGACCCCCGGGCGGTCGCGGATCCAGGCGAGCGCGACCTGCAGCGGCGTGACGGCGAGGCCGTCCGCCGCGGTCGCCACCGCGTCCACGATGCTGCTCGCCGTGTCGTCCAGGTACGGCGCGACGAAGGGGGCGAGGTGTTCCGAGCCGCCCCGGGAGTCGGACGGCGTGCCGTCCCGGTACTTCCCGGTGAGCACGCCCCGGCCGAGCGGCGAGGAGGGCAGCAGTCCGACGCCCAGGTCGAGGGCGGCGGGCAGGACCTCCCGCTCGACGCCGCGCTGCAGCAGGGAGTACTCCATCTGCGTGCTCGCCAGCCTGGTCCGGGTGCCGGGCGCGGCGAGCTGCCAGGTGGCGGCCTTGGCGAGCTGCCAGCCGCAGAAGTTCGACACCCCCGCGTACCGGGCGCGTCCGCTGCTGACCGCGAGGTCGAGCGCCTGGAGGGTCTCGTCCAGGGGGGTGCCCGCGTCGAAGGCGTGCACGTGCCACAGGTCCACGTAGTCGGTGCCCAGACGCTGGAGCGAGGCGTCGAGTGCCGACAGGAGGTGCCCCCGCGAGCCGTCGAACCGGCGGTCCGGGTCGGGCACGCTGCCTGCCTTGGTGGAGATGACCAGGTCCCGGCGCGGGACCAGCCCTTCTATGAGCTGTCCGAGCACGTACTCGGCCTCCCCGTCGCCGTACACGTCCGCGGTGTCGACGAGGTTCCCGCCCGCTTCCCAGAACACCTTCAACAGCTCCGCGGCGTCATGCTCGTCGGTGTCCCGCCCCCAGGTGAGGGTGCCGAGTCCGATCCGGGACACGCGAAGGCCGGTACGGCCGAGATGCCTCTGCTCCATGGACGCCGAGATTACTGGCCAGAACTCACCTCGTGGTGGCCCTGTGGACAACCCGGATGATCAGAGCCGGAACCCGTTCCTGCCAGGATGCCCGTCCGCGCGCTAGGGTCTCCGGCACAAGGGACGTTACTGATGGGTAAGGGGATCGGTCATGCAGCTCGGGATCAACCTCGGCTACTGGGGTGCCGGAATGGACGCGGACAATCTGGCCGTCGCCCAGGAGGCCGACCGGCTCGGATACGCCGTCTGCTGGGCCGCCGAGGCCTACGGCTCCGACGCGGCGACCGTGCTCAGCTGGGTCGCCGCGCAGACCGAGCGCATCGACGTCGGCTCGGCGATCTTCCAGATCCCGGCCCGCCAGCCCGCCATGACCGCGATGACCGCCGCCACCCTCGACTCGCTCTCCGGCGGCCGTTTCCGCCTCGGCCTCGGTGTGTCCGGTCCGCAGGTCTCGGAGGGCTGGTACGGCGTCAAGTTCGACAAGCCGCTGGCCCGGACCCGCGAGTACGTGGAGATCGTACGGAAGGCGATGACCCGCGAGCGGCTCTCCTACGAGGGCGAGCACTGGACGCTGCCGCTGCCGGGCGGCCCGGGCAAGCCGATCAAGCTGACCGTCCACCCCGAGCGCGAGCACATCCCGCTCTACGTCGCCGCGATCGGTCCGAAGAACCTGGAGCAGACCGGTGAGATCGCCGACGGCGCGCTGCTGATCTTCCCCTCGGCCGAGCACCTGGAGGCCACCGCGATCACGTACCTGCGCGCGGGCCGGGAGAAGGCCGGGCTGACGATGGAGGGCTTCGACGTCTGCCCGACGCTGCCGCTCGCCGTCGGCGCCGACAAGGACGTGACCGCGCTCGCCGACATGTTCCGCCCCTACACCGCGCTGTACGTCGGCGGGATGGGCAGCCGCAAGCAGAACTTCTACAACCAGCTCGCCCAGCGCATGGGGTACGAGAAGGAGGCCGCCGAGATCCAGGACAAGTACCTGTCCGGCGACAAGGAGGGCGCCGCCGCCGCCGTCCCGCACACGCTGATCGACCAGACCACGCTGCTCGGCACCGTCGACCGCATCGCGGACCGCATGCAGGCCTACGCGGCGGCCGGCGTCACGACGCTCACCCTGGCGCCCGCGGGCTTCACGCTGGAGGACCGCATCGCCTCGCTCCGCGCCGGCTCCGACGCCCTGGAGCGCGCCGGTCTGGCGTAACGCCGACGGATCGCTTCGCGTCGTCCTCGACGAAGCGCGGCAGAAGAGTTCTGCGGCCGTGGTGGGGGCTCGGGGGGTCTTCCCCGCCACGGCCGTCACCGTGAACAACGCGCGGAGGCCCGCTCGGTTACGCGCTCCGGCCTCCGTCTCCCTCCTTCGTTCGGCGGATTTGTCCGACACATCGGTTGCCGGGCCCCCGGCATCCCATTTGACTCGTTTTCTGCGGAACCTGCGGAGAGGTGCGAGTCATGCTTTCGGCCAAGAGTCTGTTCCAGGAGATCCTCGACAACGACGAGTCGTTCCGGCTCTTCTGCTCCATCGCGGCCAGCGGGGAGTCACAGGGCGGCTGGGAGAACGGACGCATCGCCGCGCTCGTCCCCCCGGACGAGCGCGCCCTCGCGCCGAAGATCGCCCGGCACGGCGCCGACGAGGACAAGCACGGGCGGATCTTCAACGCCCTGATGCGGAAGCGGGGACTCGCCCCGGTCGCCGTCCCGGCGGACACGGACTACACGATGCTCCTCGAACGCCGGGGCATCGGTCTCGCCCACGAGAAGCTCCGGGGCGAGCGGCCGCTCGGCGTGCGGGACATCGTCACCTATCTCGCCCACAGCAGGGTCACCGAACAGCGGGCCTCCGAGCAGATGGACCTGTTGCGCAGGCACTTCGCGGACCATCCCGAGCTGGGCCGTGCCGTCCGGATGATCTCCGACGACGAGGACGGCCACCTCGCCTACTGCCACGAGGAGCTGCTGCGCTTCGCCTTCGCCGGGCACGGCCGCGCCATCCAGGGGACCCTGCGGGCCTGCGCACTCGCCGAGATCCGCGTCTACCGCGACGTCAGTCTCGCGGTGACGGCCCACATGGGGCGTATCCTCGGCTGGCCGCGGGCCAAGGCGGCCACGCTCACCGCGGGCATCCACGCCGTCTACGCCTACGAGCGGGCGGGCGGCTGGCGGCGCATGGTCTCCCTGAGGATGCCCGAACGGCGCGACGCGCTGGGCGGACCTCCGACGACGGCCCACGAGTTCGCCTGACCTCTCGCTACAGCCAGCCCCGCCGCTTGAAGAGCCGGTACAGCAGGATCTCCAGCATGATCATCCCCAGTACCACCGCCGGGTACGACCACAGCCAGTGCAGCTCCGGCATGTGGTCGAAGTTCATGCCGTAGACCCCCGCGATCAGCGTGGGGACCGCGGCCATCGCCGCCCACGCCGAGATCTTCCGCATGTCGTCGTTCTGCCGCACGCTCATCTGCGCGAGATGGGCCGACAGGATGTCCGACACCAGCCGGTCCAGCCCCTCCACCGACTCGTTCACCCGGGCCAGATGGTCGTTGACGTCCCGGAAGAAGGGGTGCGCCGCGGCGTTCACGAACGGCACCGCGGTGCCGGTCGCGCCGGTCCCGGCGAGCCGGGTCAGGGGAACGGTCAGCGGACCCGTCGCCCGGCGGAACTCCATGACCTGCCGCTTGAAACCGTAGATCCTCGACGCGGTGTTCCGCGAGCCCCCGACCGAGGGGGAGAAGACCTCCGCCTCCAGCTCCTCCAGGTCCGCGCCCAGCTCGGTCGCCACGTCCAGGTAGTGGTCCACCGTCGCGTCCGCGATCGCGTAGAGCACCGTCGTCGGGCCGCGCCGCAGCGACTCGGGGTCCGCCTCCAGGCGGCGCCGGACGGCCGCGAGCGGTGAGCTGTCGCCGTGACGGACGGTCACCACGAAGGCGTCCCCGAGGAAGACCATGACCTCACCGGCGGTGACGACATCACTCTCCGGCTCGTAGCAGACCGGCTTCAGGACCATGAACAGCGAGTCGTCGTAGATCTCCAGTTTGGGCCGCTGGTGCGCCTTCAGCGCGTCCTCCACCGCCAGCGGATGCAGCCCGAACTCACTGCTGACGAGGTCGAACTCCTGTTCCGTCGGCTCGTTCAGACCGATCCAGACGAACGCGTCGCCCTCCGCGCGTGCCGTGTCCAGGGCGTCCGAGAGGTCCTCGGGCCCTTCGGTCCGGCGCCCGGCACGGTAGATGGCCCAGTCGACGATCACGGAGCGTATTCTCCCGCCGCCCCGGCCGGCGCGCACCTCAGGGACCCGGCTGTCCACAGGGCACACCGGGTCCGGGCGTCACCCGTTTACGCTGGTTCGCATGCCCACCCTGATCCTCGTCCGGCACGGACGCTCGACCGCCAACACCGCGGGTCTGCTCGCCGGCTGGACCCCCGGCGTCGCCCTCGACGAGCGCGGGGCCCAGCAGGCCGCGGCGCTGCCGGGACGGCTCGCCGCGCTGCCGCTCTCCGAAGTCGTCACCAGCCCCCTGCAGCGCTGCCAGGAGACCCTGCAGCCGCTGCTCGACGCCCGGCCCGAGCTGCGCGCGCACACCGACGACCGGATCGGCGAAGCGCACTACGGCGACTGGTCGGGCCGCAAGCTCGCCGAGCTCAAGGACGAACCGCTCATGGAGGTCGTCCAGGCCCACCCGTCCGCGGCCGCCTTCCCCGGCGGCGAGTCGATGCGGGCCATGCAGACCCGCGCCGCCGAGGCGGTCCGCGAGTGGAACGCCCGCGTCGAGCGCGACCACGGCAGCGACGCCGTCTACCTCATGTGTTCGCACGGCGACATCATCAAGTCCCTCGTCGCCGACGCACTCGGACTTCACCTGGATCTCTTCCAGCGGATCTCCGTGGAACCCTGTTCCATCACCGCGATCCGCTACACACGACTGCGTCCCTTCCTCGTCCGTCTCGGAGACACCGGCGACCTCGCCTCCCTGGCGCCGCGCGAGGAACCCCCGAGCGGCGACGCCCCGGTCGGGGGCGGTGCGGGCGCACCGTGATCGTCGGCCGCAGTAGGGTGAAGCGGTCGAAGCAGCGCATCAGTTGTCAGCAAGCCGTCAGCAACCGATGCGGGCCGACACAGTCAACCGGTCCGCATGCCGAATCCAATGGAGACAGGACGTGTCCCGTCAGGTGTTCCTCTACGACCCCCCGGACCGTTTCGTGGCCGGTACGGTCGGGTTGCCCGGGCGCCGTACCTTCTTCCTGCAGGCCTCGTCGGGCCCCCGGGTGACCAGCGTGGCGCTGGAGAAGACCCAGGTCGCCGCACTCGCCGAACGCATGGACGAGCTGCTCGACGAGGTCGTGCGGCGCACCGGCGGCATCGCCCCGGTCCCGGCCGTGGCCTCGGCCGAGGTGTCCGACACCGCCCCTCTCGACACGCCCGTCGAGGAGGAGTTCCGGGTCGGCACCATGGCGCTGGCCTGGGACGGTGACGAGCAGCGCATGATCGTCGAGGCGCAGGCCCTGGTGGAACTCGACGCGGACTCCGACGAGGACCTCGCCGAGGCCGAGGAGCGACTGCTCCAGGACGAGGAGAACGGCCCGCCGATGCTCCGCGTCCGGCTCACCGGCGCGCAGGCCAGGGCCTTCGCCAAGCGCGCCCTCGACGTCGTCAACGCGGGCCGGCCGCCCTGCCCGCTGTGCAGCCTCCCGCTCGACCCGGAAGGACACGTATGTCCGCGACAGAACGGATACCGCCGCGGAGCGTGACCACGGCCGAGCTGCTCGCCCAGGGCGAGCTGAAGGTGCGCGGACAGATCCGTGAGGCCTCGAACGCGGTGCTGTACTGCTCCGTCTCGTACGAGGGCCGCGACGCGTTCTGCGTCTACAAGCCGGTCGCCGGAGAGCGCCCCCTGTGGGACTTCCCGGACGGCACGCTGGCGCAGCGCGAGGTCGCCGCGTACGAGGTCTCCGAGGCGACCGGGTGGGGGCTGGTGCCGACCACCGTGCTGCGCGACGGACCCTACGGCCAGGGCATGTGCCAGCTGTGGGTCGAGGCGTCCCCCGAGGACGACGGCACGGGCCTGCTCGCCCTGGTGGACGACGAGGAGCCGGCCGAGGGCTGGAAGGCCATCGGTCTCGCCGAGGTGGGCGAGGGCCGCACGGCACTGCTGGTGCACGCCGACGACACCCGGCTGCGCCGGCTCGCCGTCCTCGACGCCGTGATCAACAACGCCGACCGCAAGGGCGGCCATCTGCTGCCCACCGGAGAGGGCCGGCTGTACGGCATCGACCACGGGGTCACCTTCAACGCGGACAACAAGCTGCGCACGCTGCTGTGGGGCTGGGCCGGGGAACCGCTGACCCCGGAGGCGGTCGACGTCCTCGCCTCGCTGCGGGAGGGCCTGGCGCCCGGCGCCCCGCTCGCCACCCGGCTGGCCGAACTCATCACGACCGCCGAGATCGACGCCACGCGCGCCCGCGTCGGGGCGATGCTCTCCTCGGGGAAGCATCCCGAGCCGAGCGGGGAGTGGCCGGCGATCCCCTGGCCGCCGGTCTGAGCGGTCCGGTCCCGCACCGGCCGGGGGCGTGAGGCCGCCGCGACCGGCGCCGCCGCGGTCCGGGGCCGCGACCTCTCCGGGGCCGCGGCGGGACGGGTCGCCCGCCGGTGTGAGGAACCCGACGCGGAGCATGCCGCCGGGCGAGTGCGCGCGCCCGGCGCGCGCCGGGGTGCCGCTCTCCTGACCCCCTCGGCGCACACCCGTGCGGAATCACCCTCGGCGTATCCGTATATGACCCGATATGTGCTGCCGCGCCGCCGTGCCGGGTCCGCCGGAGCGAGGCCCCGCGCTTCCGGCGCCCATCGGTGAACGCGCCGATGCACAGGACGCGGCGTCCCACAAGAGGGCCTTACGGGCCATCAGGCCTGGTCCGGTTCGTATACGGAAGTCGCGTCCGGTTAGGCTCATGACATGCATGCCTGGCCCGCTTCTGAGGTCCCCGCCCTGCCCGGCGAGGGCCGCGACCTCCGGATCCACGACACCGCGACCGGTGGTCCCGTCACTCTCGACCCCGGTCCCGTCGCCCGTATCTACGTCTGCGGCATCACGCCGTACGACGCGACCCACATGGGTCACGCGGCGACCTACAACGCGTTCGACCTCGTTCAGCGCGTGTGGCTCGACACCAAGCGGCAGGTTCACTACGTCCAGAACGTGACCGACGTCGACGACCCGCTCCTGGAGCGGGCGGAACGCGACGGCGTCGACTGGGTGGGACTCGCCGAGCAGGAGACCGCCCTCTTCCGTGAGGACATGACCGCCCTGCGGATGCTTCCGCCGCGCCACTACATAGGCGCCGTCGAGGCCATACCCGGCATCGTGCCGCTCGTCGAGCGGCTGCGGGACGCCGGGGCCGCCTACGAGCTCGAGGGGGACGTGTACTTCTCCGTCGAGTCCGACCCCCACTTCGGCGGGGTGTCCGGTCTGGACGCCGCCGCGATGCGTCTGCTGTCCGCCGAGCGGGGCGGTGACCCGGACCGCCCGGGCAAGAAGAACCCGCTCGACCCGATGCTCTGGATGGCCGCGAGGGAGGGCGAGCCCAGCTGGGACGGCGGCTCGCTCGGACGCGGCCGGCCCGGCTGGCACATCGAGTGCGTGGCCATCGCCCTCGATCACCTGGGGATGGGCTTCGACGTCCAGGGCGGCGGCTCGGACCTCGCCTTCCCGCACCACGAGATGGGCGCCTCGCACGCCCAGGTGCTCACCGGCGAGTTCCCGATGGCCAAGGCGTACGTGCACGCCGGCATGGTCGGTCTCGACGGCGAGAAGATGTCGAAGTCGAAGGGGAACCTGGTCTTCGTCTCCACCCTCCGGCGCTCCGGTGTCGACCCGGCCGCCATCCGGCTCGCGCTGCTCGCCCACCACTACCGCGCCGACTGGGAGTGGACGGACGCCGTCCTCGCGGACGCCGTCGCCCGCCTGGAGACCTGGCGTGCCGCCGTGTCCCGGCCCGACGGCCCGTCCGCCGAGGCGCTCGTCGAGGAGATCCGCGACGCCCTCGCCGACGACCTCGACGCGCCGGCCGCGCTCGCCGCCGTCGACCGCTGGGCCACGCTCCAGCACGAGCGGGGCGGCACGGACGAGGGTGCCCCCGGCGTCGTCTCGCGCGCCGTGGACGCCCTGCTGGGTGTCGCCCTGTAACCCGTACGCAGCTCCCGTACAGGAGGAACGCCGGGCGGTTCGTGCCGCCCGGCGTTCCGCTGTCCTGTGCCCTCCGCCGGGGAAGGCCGGTGCCCTCCGCCGGGAGAGGCCGGAAAGAGAGGGCACCCAGGAGTGGTGGTGGCGGGGTGCGGCGAGACGGGGCCGGACGTGCGTCGGGGCGGTACGCAGGGTGCGTACCGCCCCGACCGCCTTCTCAGTCCTCCGAGGAGTCGTCGTCCTCGCCGCCGCCGCGTCCCGTGTCGGTCTCGGTGTCCGGCTTCGGGGACTTGGGCGGCTTCGGGCGTGCGCCCGGGTTGTCCCGGAGGTAGGACGCGCTGTCGCTGCCGTCGGCCGTGGCGTGACCGCCGGGAGCCGGGCCCGCCGGACCCCCGCCGTCCCGTCTGCGCAGATACCGCTCGAACTCCCGGGCGATGGCCTCGCCCGACGCCTCCGGCAGCTCGGCGGTGTCCCGGGCCTCCTCCAGCGTCTGCACGTACTCGGCGACCTCGCTGTCCTCGGCGGCCAGCTGGTCCACGCCCAACTGCCAGGCCCGCGCGTCCTCGGGCAGCTCGCCCAGCGGGATCCGCAGGTCGATCAGGTCCTCCAGACGGTTGAGCAGGGCCAGGGTCGCCTTCGGGTTCGGCGGCTGCGACACGTAGTGCGGCACGGCCGCCCACAGCGACACCGCCGGCACGCCCGCGTGGGTGCACGCCTCCTGGAGGATGCCGACGATGCCCGTGGGGCCCTCGTACTTGGTCTCCTCCAGATCCATCGTGCGGGCCAGGTCGGAGTCGGAGGTGACCCCGCTGACCGGGACCGGGCGGGTGTGCGGGGTGTCCCCGAGCAGGGCGCCCAGGATCACCACCAGTTCCACGCCCAGCTCGTGCGCGAAGCCGAGCAGCTCGTTGCAGAACGAGCGCCACCGCATCGACGGCTCGATGCCCCTCACCAGCACGAGGTCACGCGGCTTCTCGCCGCCGACCCGGACCACCGACAGACGCGTGGTCGGCCAGGTGATCTTGCGTACGCCGCCGTCCAGCCACACCGTGGGGCGGTTCACCTGGAAGTCGTAGTAGTCCTCGGCGTCGAGCGCCGCGAAGACCTCGCCCTTCCACTCCCTGTCCAGGTGCGCGACCGCGGTGGAGGCGGCGTCGCCGGCGTCGTTCCAGCCTTCGAACGCGGCCACCATCACTGGGTCGATCAGCTCGGGAACCCCCTCCAGCTCGATCACCCAGCGCCTCCTTCCGACGTGCTCTCGCGTACGTCCCAACCTTACGGCGTGCCGACGGTGCCTCCGCAGCCCCCTTGCACAGGGGAGTGAACGGATCACTGCCCCGAACCTCGCCAGGAAACACCCGCCAGTCATCCGAGCTGTCCCGGGCCGACATCGCCGACGACCTGGGACGTCCCTCCGTGGACGGGTGATACGTCCGATGACCGGGGGCGGCGCGCAGGCGTGCGGACGCCGTTGCTCCGCGGACGCTAGCGGACCTGCCTCGCCGGCCCGCTGTACGGCGCCCCCGTACGGCGGGCACCCTCCGTACGGTGGGCGAAGGCTGACGGAGCGTTCCGTCAGAGCGTGCTGCGCAGCCACTGCTCCACACTCGCGATGTGCACCGTCGCCCAGGACCGGGCGGCCTCCGCGTCCCGGTCGCGGAGCGCCGCCAGGATGGCCCGGTGCTCGTGCAGGGTGCGGCTGACCGCGTCCTCCTGGGTCAGACCGCGCCAGATCCGGGCTCGGGTGGTGGGCCCGGACAGGCCGTCCAGCAGCGAGCACAGGACCGAGTTCCCGGAGCTCTGCACGATGCCCCGGTGGAACTCCAGGTCGGAGGCGACGAGTTCCTCCACGGAGGGCGCGTCGCCGAGCGCGTCCAGCCGGGAGCTCAGCTCGGCCAGCTGCCGTTCGCCGATCCTGGCCGCGGCCATCGCCGTCGCCGCGGGCTCCAGGATGCGGCGCACCGCCAGGAACTCCAGCACGGTGTCGTCGCGGTGGAAGTCGACGACGAAACTCAGCGCCTCCAGGAGGAGCTGGGGGTCCAGACTGGTCACGTAGGTGCCGTCGCCCTGGCGCACGTCCAGGATGCGGATCAGGGAGAGCGCGCGCACGGCCTCCCGCAGAGAGTTGCGGGAGAGCCCGAGATCCGCGGCGAGCTCGCTCTCCTTGGGGAGCCGGTCGCCGGGCCGCAGCGTGCCCGAGACGATCATGTCCTTGATCTTTTCGATCGCCTCATCGGTGACTGCCATGGCGGACCTCCCCTGTCACTCCGGATGTCCCTCAGACCTCCGATGTCTCAGGACATTATGTGGGGTCAACGGGGTGACCGGGCACGGAATCCCTGGCCGGATCGGCGGACGACCCTTCGGAACGGGCGAACGCCTCCCGGATCGCGAGAGCGCCCGGCCCTGTTCCGGCGACGCTCGGCCCGGTCCCGGGGACGCCCGGACCCGGCCCGGGGACGCCCGGCTCGGTCCCGGGGAGGCCGCGCACGCCCGGCGGAGTGCCCCGCCTGGACGGGCCGGAAGACCGGTCTCGCGGTCCGCGCCCGTCCGGCCCGCCCGAGCCGAGCCGAAGCAAGGCCAGTCCCGGGCAGCGGCGACGACCGAGCTGGGGCGACGAGCGAGCCGTGGCGGCCTCAGCGCTGAGGCCGCCTCAGCCCAGGATGTCGAGGCACTCCGCCGCCGGAGGCCCGCCGCCCGGCGCCACGGTGGACCCGGCCAGCCGCCGCTGGAGCCGCTGGTGCCGGAACTCGTAGTACGCGCCGGACTGCCGCAGCACTCCGCGGCGGTGCGCCTCGTCGAGGAAGCGCATCAGACGCCAGGGCGTCCGCCCGGTCAGGGCGAGCCAGCCACGGGTGATCATGAATCGCCCCCAGGCGCTGAGCGCGAGCGGGGTCGCGCCGACCGGGATCCACATCTGGGCGGCCGCGTCGACGAGCCCTCCCCAGTCCCCGGACAGCAGCACGACCGGGAGACAGACGACCGCGGTGAGCAGCGCGGCGATGCCGCCCCGCACCAGGGAGGCGGTCCGGTCGGCGCGCAGGGTGCCGCGCGGGCCGGGCGCGCGCAGCACCTCGGAGGGCGCGCTGAGCGCCCGGTAGACACCGCAGACGCACCCGCCGACCATGCCGATCAGCACCCCCGCGGCCACCATCGGCGGCAGACAGCGCGCGAAGAGGGCCGACGGCGGACCGTCGGTGAGCCAGGCGCGGCCCCGCTCCGGGAGCACGGACCGCAGGTTCGCCGCGTACGCCACGCGGCCCGGTGCGTCCGCCGTCGTGAGACGCACGGTCACCGCACCGGACCGGGACTCGAACACCGTGTGCCGGGAGGCGAACGCGGCGCAGGTGCGCGCGGGCAGCAGCGGGATCTCGCAGTGGGGCGGGGCCGTGCCCGCCGGGTAGGCGAGCGGCAGCGCGCCGGGTGCCGGGACGAGCAGGGTGCCGGTCAGCCGGTGGTCGGTGCTCGCGGTGCGGACGCCGTCCCGTTCGTGGAACCGCCAGTGGCCGATGCGCCGTCCGTCCAGGTCCTCCCGCGAGCTGGACGTCAGGACGGTCGCCGTGACCGCCGCCGCCCCCGCGACGGAACTCGCGACGGTGCCGACGAGCAGGGTCGCCGCCATGCCCCGTACCAGGCCGGCCGTGAAGTCGTGGGCGATCCGGCCGCCCCGGCGCGGGGCGCTGTCCCGCAGGGCATGCCGGGTCCCGCCGATCAGCAGGGCGCAGCCGGACACCGCGCAGACCGTCCCGGCCAGCGCGGTATCCGGCGTCACCGCCACGCCGAGCAGCAGCGCCCCGGCCAGGCCGACCGAGCACGCGGACAGCGTGGCTCCGCTCATCAGTACCGCGGCGCGGCCCCAGTGTCCGCCGGCCCACGGAAGGTTCAGCGGGACCGGGTGCCGGGGCAGGCCCGCGACACCGAAGAACAGGGTCAGCAGCATCGCGAAGAGGAAGCCGCCGAACAGGTCGGGCAGCGGACCATCGGTGACGGCGCCGAAGCGGAAGCCGAACCGCAGGTCGTCGGTGAGGGCGACGCCCACCCACAGCACGGTGGCCGCGGCCGTGGTGACGGCCAGCTGGCGGAGCAACGGGCCGCGGGGGCCGGGCGGTCCCGGCCGGGCGGGCAGCAGGAAGGCGACCCCGAAGGCGTAGCCGAGCGTCTGGCCGAGGAGCCCCGCGACGAGCGAGCCGGAGTCCGGCACCGCCGGTCCGTGGCCCGACGGAAGGTCCAGGGCGAGGGCCGGCAGCAGCGCGCAGGCCGCGAGGATCGCCAGCAGCCCGGTCGCGTAGGCGCGGACCACCCCGGGCAGCGCCGACTCCAGCTCCCACCAGGCCAGCCGCTCGGTGCCGCGGCTCTCCAGCTCCTTGGCCAGCTGTCCCAGGCGGCGCCGCGCCTCGGCGGCGCGCCGGGGCCCGCCGTCCGCGAAGGCCGAGGGCACGAAGGCGTCCAGCAGGTGTTCCTCGATGTCCCCGGCCGTCGGGAAACGCGCGGTGTCGAGGAGTTCGGCGGGGTCGCGGGAGGTGTCGCTGTACACCGTGCGCGCGAGCGCCACCATCAGCGGGACCGTCAGTACGGCGTTCAGGGGCAGCGGTTCGTGGTCCAGCCGGCGCAGCACCGGTGTCCACACGGTCTCCCGGTGATCGCCGTCGAGGCCGCGGGGGCGGGCCGTGCGTTCGAGGTACGAGCCGGCCCGCCCGCTGTCCAGCGGGAGCAGCTGTACGACCTCGGCCGCCGTGAGCACGTCGCCCGCGCGCACCGCGGAGGCCCAGGCCGCGGGGCGGCTGGTGAGCAACAGGGGGAGTTCGTCGTCGAGTTCGGAGTTGATGCGTCGTACGGCGTCCGCGTACGCCGCCCGGGGGAGCTCGTCGAACCCGTCGAGGACGGGCAGGACGAGTCCGGTGTCGACCAGCGCGCGGCCGAGGCTGTGCCGGCCGTCCGAGGGCGCGGCCAGCGAGCGGTAGTCGGCGGCGAGGCGGTCGGCGAGCCAGTCGCGCAGCCCCGTACGCGTGGGGTCCCAGCCGGACAGCGGGAAGATCACCGGTACGGGGCCGCCGGGTTCGCGCACGGCCAGCAGTCCCAGGGTGAACCGGACGGCCAGCACGCTCTTGCCGGAGCCGGGGCCGCCCAGCGCGACCAGCCGGTGGCGCGGCAGGGACGCGAACGCCCCGACGATGCCCTCCAGTCGGTGTCCGCCGTCGCGCGGTGCGGGCACCGGTGTCCCGGGGCGGATGTTCTCCGGATGGTCGGCGAGCCGGCGGTCCGCCGGGGCCCAGCGCACGTCCAGGGGCCCGGGATCGTGGAGCCTGCGCAGCCGGGCCTCGGCCGCCCACTGTTCCCGTACCGCCTCGGCGAGCGCGTCGGCGGCCCGGCGCCGTACGTCGCCGGCGGGCCGGGGTGTGTCGGTGCCGTCGCGCAACGCGTCCGCGAGGAACGCGGCGACGGACACCACCGCCGCGATCACGGAGACGAACACACCCGCGGTGTTCTCGTCCCGAGAGTCGTGCACCGCGCCGACGAGGGCGACGAGCGCCGCCGCGCACACCCCGAAGGCAGCTCGCCGCCGCAGGCGAGCGCTCCGCCACCAGCCGCTCATGCGCGTCGTTCTCCCTGGTCGGATCCGGTCCCGTACTCCGTTGTATCCGGCATCCGTTGGGCCCAGGGAGGAATGCGTGCGGGGGCGGGGGGCGCGTGAGGCATCCGGGGGGCTGCTGGAGGTTCACCTGAGACGACGTGTACCAGGGCGTACCCAGGCGTGCCAAGGGGCGGCTCCCCCCGTGGGAGCCGCCCCTTCCCCGTGGTGCGGGTGGGTTCCCGAACCGCCGGTGCCGTCCGTGGGGCCGGTGGGTCCCCGCGGGCTACTTCTTGTCGAGCAGGTCCTGCACCTTGGCGCGGACCTCGTCCGTGGCGAGACCGCGGATCGTCAGCGTCGTACGGCGGCGCAGCACGTCGTCCGCCGTCTGCGCCCACTCGTTGTCCCGGGCCCACACGACCTGTGCCCAGATCTCGGGGGCGTCCGGGTGGACGCGCTCGCCGAGCGCCGCGTCCTCGTTCGCGAGGCGGGCGATGTCGAAGGCGAGCGAACCGTAGTGCGTCGCGAGGTGCCTGGCGGTGTCGGCGGCCATGCGCGGGCCGGGGGCCGGGCCGTCGACGAGCAGCCGGTGGGCGACCGCGCGCGGATTGGCGACGCCGGGCAGCGGCAGCTTCTTCGGCAGCGCGGAGATCGGCTCGAAGTCCTCGCCCAGCGGGTGGCCCGGCAGCGACTCCAGCTTCTTCATGACCGTACGGCCGATGTGCCGGAACGTGGTCCACTTGCCGCCCGCGACGGAGAGCATCCCGCCGCGGCCCTCGGTGACGACCGTCTCGCGCTTCGCCTTCGAGGTGTCGCCGGGACCGCCCGGCAGCACCCGCAGACCGGCGAAGGAGTACGTGATCAGATCACGGGAGAGCTGCTGGTCGCGGACGGAGAACGCGGCCTCGTCGAGGATCTGGGCTATGTCCTTCTCGGTGACCGCGACCTCGCCCGGGTCCCCCTCGTACTCCTCGTCGGTGGTGCCGAGCAGCAGCATGTCCTCCCAGGGGAGGGCGAAGGTGATGCGGTACTTGTCGATCGGGGTCGCGAGCGCGGCCTTCCAGGGGGAGGTGCGCTTGAGGACCAGGTGCGCGCCCTTGGAGAGGCGGATGGACGGAGCGGCGTTCGCGTCCTCCATCCGGCGGAGGTGGTCGACCCAGGGGCCGGTGGCGTTGAGGACGAGGCGCGCGTCGACGCCGAACTCGGTGCCGTCCGTGCGGTCCTTCAGCTCGGCTCCGGTGACCCGGCCCCGGGTGAAGCGCAGACCGGTCACCTCGGCGTGGTTGAGGACGACGGCGCCCGACTCCACGGCCGCGCGGACGGTCATCAGGGCCATCCGGGAGTCGTTCATCTGGTCGTCGCCGTAGACCGCGACGGCCTTCAGGTTCTCGGTGCGCAGCTCCGGCACGTCCTGCGCGGCCTTGGAGGGGCTCAGCAGGTGTCCCACGCCGTCGCCGAACGCGGAGAGGGCCGAGTACGCGAAGACACCGGCTCCGAGCTTCGCCGCGCCGTGCGGCCCGCCCTTGTACACGGGGAGGTAGAACGTGAGCGGGTTCGCCAGGTGGGGGGCCACCTGGCGGGAGACCGCACGGCGCTCGAAGTGGTTCTCCGCCACCAGCTTCACCGCGCCGGTCTGCAGGTAGCGCAGACCGCCGTGGAGAAGCTTGGAGGAGGCGGAGGAGGTGGCGCCGGCGAAGTCACCGGCGTCGACCAGGGCCACCCGCAGACCGGACTGCGCGGCGTGCCAGGCGGTGGAGATGCCCAGGATGCCGCCGCCGATCACGAGGAGGTCGTACGTCGCCTTGGACAGCTGTTCCCGGGTCTCGGCGCGGCTCGGGTGGGAGCCGGAGGCGGGGTGCGTACCGAGGGCAGGCACAGTCTGCAGGGTGGGCTGGCTGGTCATTGCGGGTTCTTACTCCTCAGTTCTCGTCTTCGATCCAGCCCATGGTCCGCTCGACGGCCTTGAGCCAGCTCTTGTACTCACGGTCGCGGGTGTCCGCGTCCATGTTGGGGGTCCACTCGGCGGCCCGGCGCCAGTTGGCGCGCAGGTCCTCGGTGTTGGACCAGAAGCCGACGGCGAGGCCGGCGGCGTAGGCGGCGCCGAGGCAGGTGGTCTCGGCGACCATCGGGCGCACCACGGGGGCGTCCAGGAAGTCGGCGAGGGTCTGCATCAGCAGGTTGTTGGAGGTCATGCCGCCGTCGACCTTGAGGGCCGTGAGCTCGACGCCGGAATCCTTGGTCATGGCGTCGGTGATCTCGCGGGTCTGCCAGGCGGTGGCTTCCAGGACGGCGCGCGCGATGTGCGCCTTGGTGACGTACCGGGTCAGACCGGCGATCACACCGCGGGCGTCGGAGCGCCAGTACGGGGCGAACAGGCCGGAGAAGGCCGGTACGAAGTAGGCGCCGCCGTTGTCCTCGACCGAGGACGCGAGCGTCTCGATCTCGGCGGCGGACTTGATCAGGCCCATCTGGTCGCGCATCCACTGCACCAGCGAACCGGTGACGGCGATGGAGCCCTCGAGGGCGTACACCGGAGCCTGGTCGCCGATGCGGTAGCCGACGGTGGTGAGCAGGCCCGAGTACGAGTTGATGATCTTGTCGCCGGTGTTCATCAGCATGAACGTGCCGGTGCCGTACGTGGACTTGGCCTCGCCCTCGGAGAAGCAGGTCTGGCCGAACAGGGCCGCCTGCTGGTCGCCGAGCGCGGAGGCGACCGGGATGCCGCCGAGCAGCTCGCCGAGCGGGCCTCCGGTGACCTCGCCGTAGACCTCGGCGGAGGAGCGGATCTCGGGGAGCATCGCCAGCGGGACGCCGATGGACTCGGCGATCTTCTCGTCCCACTCCAGCGTGTGCAGGTTCATCAGCATGGTGCGGGAGGCGTTGGTGACGTCGGTCACGTGGCGGCCGCCGTCGGCGCCGCCGGTCAGGTTCCAGATGACCCAGGTGTCCATCGTGCCGAAGAGGATGTCCCCGGCCTCGGCGCGCTCGCGCAGGCCCTCGACGTTGTCGAGCAGCCAGCGGGCCTTGGGGCCGGCGAAGTACGAGGCGAGGGGCAGGCCGGTCTCGCGGCGGAAGCGGTCCTGGCCGACGTTGCGGCCGAGCTCCTTGCAGAGCGCGTCGGTGCGGGTGTCCTGCCAGACGATGGCGTTGTGGACGGGCTCGCCGGTGTTCTTGTCCCACAGCAGCGTGGTCTCACGCTGGTTGGTGATGCCGATCGCCTTGATGTCGTCGCGGGTGATGCCGGCCTTCTCGATGGCGCCGGCCACGACCTCCTGGACGTTGGTCCAGATCTCGGTGGCGTCGTGTTCGACCCAGCCCGGCTTGGGGAAGATCTGCTCGTGCTCCTTCTGGTCGACGGAGACGATGCGGCCGTCACGGTCGAAGACGATGCAGCGGGACGAGGTGGTGCCCTGGTCGATCGCGGCGATGAAGGGGCCGGCGGTGTGTGCGTCGGTCACGGTGTGCTCCTGAGGTTCCGAATGAAAGGGCGGTGTCTACGTGTTTACGTCGCGCTGCTCTGGCGGTGCGGTAAGCGGTGCTCCGGGCGTGCCTCGAGGTGTTCGGCTCTTCGGCGGTGCTCCCTGGGCGGTGTTCCCGAGCGGTGCTCCGGCGATGCTCCTAAGCGAAGGCGACGTTGTAGAGGCCTGCGGCGATCGCGCCGCCGATCAGCGGACCGACGACCGGGACCCAGGCGTAGCTCCAGTCGGAGCCACCCTTGTTCGGCAGGGGGAGCAGGGCGTGCACGATGCGCGGACCGAGGTCACGGGCCGGGTTGATCGCGTAGCCGGTGGGGCCACCGAGGGAGAGACCGATCGAGACGACCACGAGGGCGGTGATCAGGGCGCCGAGGGGGCCGAGGCCGTTGCCCTTGTCGTTCAGACCCTGGGTGAGCACGGCGAGCACCAGCACGACGGTGCCGATGATCTCCGTGGCGAGGTTCTGCACCGCGTGACGGATCTCGGGGCCGGTGGAGAAGATGCCCAGGACCGGGCCGGCGGCCGGCTCCTCGGCCTCGACGGCCTTGGCGGCACGCTGCTCGTCGGTGCCGACGATCTCGGGGTCGGTCAGGTGCACCCGGAACTGTCCGTAGTACACGACCCAGACCAGCGTGGCACCGATCATGGCGCCCAGCAACTGACCGCCCCAGTAGACGGGCAGGTTGTTCCAGCCGCCGTCCTTGATGGTCAGCGCCAGCGTCACGGCGGGGTTCAGGTGCGCGCCCGACAGCGGCGCGGAGGTGTAGACGGCCGTGAGGACCGCGAAACCCCACCCGAAGGCGATGGCGAGCCAGCCGGCGTTACGGGCCTTCGAGGCCTTCAGCGTGACGGCGGCGCAGACGCCACCACCGAGCAGGATGAGTATGGCGGTACCTATGGTCTCGCCGATGAAGATGTCGGAGCTGGACACCCGCGACTCCTTTGTCCTTCGTCCAGGGAAGCCGAACCCCGGGTCCCTCCGGTGGTTCGCGCCCTCGGGGGTGAGGGCGATGACGGCCGCTGGCACTGCCACACCCTAACGCTTTTGTCGTCAGGTGTTCGACAATGTCGACCGATGGACGGGAGTCTTGCTCCGCTGTTACCAGCTCGTCAAGGGTTCCGTTATCGAAAACACGATCGTTATTGATTGCTGTGGGCTATCGGTCTCGGGACGGCGGCGCACCGCACGCGAACGGGTACGTCGTGTGTGCGCGAGGGTGTTCCGGGAGGGTGCGGGACGCCCCTCCCGTAGGTGCGGAACGCGCTCCGCTCGGCTGTGGCACGCGGCCGTGAAAGCGGCCGTGAAGACGCGCGCGAGCGCACGGAAGGCCGGTACGTCACCGACGTACCGGCCCGCTCGGCCCGGGGAGACCCCGGCCCGGCGGGCGGAGGGCCCGTGGCTCGGGAGCGGTCCGGGGCTCGGGGGTGGCGTGCGGCTCGGAGAGGGCGCGCGGGTCGGGGGCGGCGCGCGGCTCAGGGAGGGCGCGCGTCCCGGGGCGGGTCCGCGGTTCAGGGGTGGCGCGTGGCCCGGGCGACCGCGCGGGTCCGCGCCCGCGGACGGGCCCGCCGACGCACCGGCCGGCGCGCGGATGTCCGCGCGCCACCGCCGCTGGGCGTCAGAACCGCCCTGCTTCCAGGTCCCGCGCCACATCGGGCGGGCGTCAGAACCGCCCTGCTTCCAGGTCCCGCGCCACATCGGGCGGGCGTCAGAACCGCCCTGCTTCCAGGTCCCGCGCCACATCGGGCGGGCGTCAGAACCGCCCTGCTTCCAGGTCCCGCGCCACATCGGGCGGGCGTCAGAACCGCCCTGCTTCCAGGTCCCGCGCCACATCGGGCGGGCGTCAGAACCGCCCTGCTTCCAGGTCCCGCGCCACATCGGGCGGGCGTCAGAACCGCCCTGCTCCCAGGTCCCGCGCCACATCGGGCGGGCGTCAGAACCGCCCTGCTCCCAGGTCCCGCGACACCGCGCGGGCGCAGTCGCGCACCGCCGCGATCAGGTCGGGCCGCAGCTCCCCGTCCTTGCAGACCCGCTCCACGGCCCCGGTGATGCCCACCGCGCCGACCGGCATGCGCCGCCGGTTGTGGATCGGGGCCGCGACCGAGGCGACACCCGTCCAGGTCTCCTCGACGTCGTCCGCGTATCCGCGGGCCCGGGTCAGGTCGAGCACGCCCTCGAACTCCTCCAGCGTGCTGACCGTCCGCGCCGTGAACTCGTCGCGCTCGGCCTCCAGCACCTCGCTGTGGGCCACCGGGTCGTACGCCGACAGGACCTTGCCCAGCGCCGTGGAGTGCAGCGGCTGCATGGCCCCGACCTCCAGCACCTGGCGGCTGTCGTCGGGCCGGAACACGTGGTGCACGATCAGCACCCCCTGTTGGTGCAGGACCCCCAGGTACACGCTCTCCCCGCTGGAGCGGGCCAGGTCGTCGGTCCATACCAGCGCCCGCGCCCGCAGTTCGTGCACGTCGAGGTAGGTGGTCCCGAGGCGCAGCAGCTCGGCGCCGAGCTGGTAGCGCCCGGAGACGGTGTCCTGCTCCACGAAGCCCTCCTGCTGAAGGGTGCGCAGTATGCCGTGGGCCGTCCCCTTGGCCAGGCCCAGCGACGAGGCGATGTCGGACAGGCCGAGCTGTCGCTCGCCGCCCGCGAGCAAGCGCAGCATCGCCGCCGCCCGTTCGAGCGACTGGATGTTCCGTGCCATCGCCGTGCTGCCTCCGTTCCCCTTCGACCGTCGGCGGCCGCCTACGTTGCCGCCGTTCGACAATGCCGAACACTACCGTTCGCCGACGGGCTCTCGCTAACAGGTGGTCGCAAGATGTCCCGTCCGTTCTTAACACCCCGGCCGCCTCCGCCACGCCCGTCCGTCCCCTGGACGCCACTGACCCTCGGGCGGCGCTCCGGGCTACCCTGACGGCGTGCGCGTTCCATGAGAAGCGCAAAGCCGACAGCCGTCGCACTCCAGGGAGCACCTTCATGGCTTCGTTGCCGAACCCGTCCCCTTCGTCCGAGTTCGCCGAGAACCGGGCCCGCATCGACGCACTGCGTGAGGCCCTCGCCACCCGTGTGGTGGTGGCGGACGGCGCGATGGGCACGATGCTGCAGGCGCAGGATCCGACGCTGGAGGACTTCGAGAACCTCGAAGGCTGCAACGAGATCCTGAACCTCACCCGGCCGGACATCGTCCGTTCGGTCCACGAGGCCTATTTCGACGTCGGCGTGGACTGTGTCGAGACCAACACCTTCGGAGCGAACCACTCGGCCATGGCCGAGTACGACATCGCCGACCGTGTGCACGAACTCTCCGAGGCGGGAGCGCGGCTGGCCCGTGAGGTCGCCGACGACTACGCGTCCCGCGACGGCCGCCGGCGCTGGGTCCTCGGCTCCATCGGCCCCGGTACCAAGCTGCCGACCCTCGGCCACGTCCCCTACGGCACGCTGCGCGACGGATTCCAGGCGAACGCGGAGGGACTGATCGCGGGCGGCGCCGACGCCCTGATCGTCGAGACCACCCAGGACCTGCTGCAGACCAAGGCCTCCCTGCTGGGCGCCCGCCGCGCCATGGAGGCACTCGGACTCGACCTCCCGCTGCTGTGTTCGATGGCGTTCGAGACGACCGGCACCATGCTGCTCGGCTCCGAGATCGGTGCCGCGCTGACCGCGCTGGAGCCGCTCGGCATCGACATGATCGGCCTGAACTGCTCGACCGGTCCCGCCGAGATGAGCGAGCACCTGCGCTACCTCACGCGGCACTCCCGCATCCCGCTCCTCTGCATGCCGAACGCCGGTCTGCCGGTCCTCACCAAGGACGGCGCGCACTTCCCGCTCGGCCCCGAGGGACTGGCCGACGCGCAGGAGAACTTCGTCCGTGACTACGGCCTGTCCCTGGTCGGCGGCTGCTGCGGCACGACGCCCGAGCACCTGCGGCAGCTCGTCGAGCGGGTGCGGGGGGTCGAGCCCACCGAGCGTCACCCGCAGCCGGAGCCCGGTGCCGCGTCGCTCTACCAGACCGTGCCGTTCCGCCAGGACACCGCGTACATGGCGATCGGCGAGCGCACCAACGCCAACGGTTCGAAGAAGTTCCGCGAGGCCATGCTGGACGCCCGCTGGGACGACTGCGTGGAGATGGCCCGCGACCAGATCCGCGAGGGCGCCCACATGCTCGACCTCTGCGTCGACTACGTCGGCCGGGACGGCGTCGCGGACATGGAGGAGCTCGCCGGACGTTTCGCCACCGCCTCGACGCTGCCGATCGTCCTCGACTCGACCGAGGTCGACGTCATCCGCGCGGGCCTGGAGAAGCTGGGCGGCCGGGCCGTCATCAACTCCGTCAACTACGAGGACGGGGACGGTCCCGACTCGCGCTTCGCGAAGGTGACCCGGCTCGCCCGCGAGCACGGTGCCGCGCTGATCGCGCTCACCATCGACGAGGAGGGCCAGGCCCGCACCGTCGAGACCAAGGTCGCCATCGCCGAACGGCTGATCGAGGACCTGACGGAGAACTGGGGCATCCACGAGTCCGACATCCTCATCGACACCCTGACCTTCACCATCTGCACCGGTCAGGAGGAGTCCCGCAAGGACGGCATCGCCACGATCGAGGCGATCCGCGAGCTGAAGCGGCGCCGCCCCGACGTGCAGACCACGCTGGGTCTGTCGAACATCTCCTTCGGCCTCAACCCGGCCGCCCGGGTGCTGCTCAACTCGGTCTTCCTCGACGAGTGCGTCAAGGCCGGCCTCGACTCCGCGATCGTGCACGCGAGCAAGATCCTGCCCATCGCGCGCTTCGACGACGAGCAGGTCACCACCGCCCTCGACCTCATCCACGACCGGCGCGCCGAGGGATACGACCCGCTGCAGAAGCTGATGGCGCTGTTCGAGGGCGCCACCACCAAGTCCCTGAAGGCGGGCAGGGCCGAGGAGCTGGCCGCGCTGCCGCTGGACGAGCGGCTCAAGCGGCGCATCATCGACGGCGAGAAGAACGGCCTGGAGGCGGACCTCGACGAGGCCCTCCGCAGCCGTCCCGCCCTGGACATCGTCAACGAGACGCTGCTCGACGGCATGAAGGTGGTCGGCGAGCTGTTCGGCTCCGGCCAGATGCAGCTGCCGTTCGTGCTCCAGTCCGCCGAGGTCATGAAGTCCGCGGTGGCGTTCCTCGAACCGCACATGGAGAAGTCGGACGCCGAGGGCAAGGGCACCATCGTGCTGGCCACCGTGCGCGGAGACGTCCACGACATCGGCAAGAACCTCGTCGACATCATCCTGTCGAACAACGGCTACAACGTCGTCAACCTCGGTATCAAGCAGCCGGTCTCCGCGATCCTGGACGCCGCCGAGGAGCACCGGGCCGACGTCATCGGCATGTCCGGACTGCTGGTCAAGTCCACGGTGATCATGAAGGAGAACCTGGAGGAGCTCAACCAGCGCGGGCTGTCCGCCGACTACCCCGTCATCCTCGGCGGCGCCGCCCTGACCAGGGCGTACGTCGAACAGGACCTCTACGAGATCTACGAGGGCGAAGTCCGCTACGCCCGAGACGCGTTCGAGGGCCTGCGTCTGATGGACGCGCTGATCGGGGTCAAGCGGGGCGTGCCCGGGGCCGTGCTGCCGGAACTGAAGCAGCGCCGGGTGCGGGCCGCCGCCGCGCAGCCCGTGCCCGAGGAGCGCCCCGAGGAGGGGCACGTCCGCTCCGACGTCGCGGTCGACAACCCCGTGCCCACGCCGCCGTTCCGGGGCACCCGGGTCATCAAGGGCATCCAGCTCAAGGAGTACGCGTCCTGGCTGGACGAGGGCGCCCTCTTCAAGGGGCAGTGGGGCCTCAAGCAGGCCCGTACGGGCGAGGGACCGTCGTACGAGGAGCTCGTCGAGACCGAGGGCCGGCCCCGGCTGCGCGGGCTGCTCGACAAGCTGCAGACCGACAACCTGCTCGAAGCGGCCGTCGTCTACGGGTACTTCCCGTGCGTCTCCAAGGACGACGACCTGATCCTGCTGGACGAGCAGGGCAACGAACGCACCCGGTTCACGTTCCCGCGCCAGCGTCGCGGACGGCGGCTGTGCCTCGCCGACTTCTTCCGTCCCGAGGAGTCCGGCGAGACGGACGTGGTCGGCCTCCAGGTGGTCACCGTCGGCTCCCGGATCGGCGAGGAGACCGCCAAGCTCTTCGAGTCCAACTCCTACCGCGACTACCTCGAACTGCACGGCCTGTCCGTGCAGTTGGCGGAGGCGCTGGCCGAGTACTGGCACGCCCGGGTCCGTTCGGAGCTCGGTTTCTCGGGTGAGGACCCGGCGGCCGTGGAGGACATGTTCGCCCTCAAGTACCGGGGCGCCCGCTTCTCCCTCGGCTACGGTGCCTGCCCCGACCTGGAGGACCGCGCGAAGATCGCCGAACTGCTGGAACCCGAGCGGATCGGGGTCCACCTCTCCGAGGAGTTCCAGCTGCACCCCGAGCAGTCCACGGACGCCATCGTGATCCACCACCCGGAGGCGAAGTACTTCAACGCGCGCTAGGTCGTGTCCGCGGCCCACAGGCGGCCCACAGGGCCCTCCACGTCGTGCGCGGGCCCCGAGGAGCCCCGGGCCGCCCGTGCGTGCGGCCCGGGGCTCCTCGGGGCTCTCAGGGGCGGGCCACCGGCCCCGCGCCACGCGCCGCGGGGGTGTCGGCAGGCACTCCGGCCACGGGAGACGTACACTGGTCGGTCCACCGCAGGCCGGTCGCCCCTTGCTCCTCGAAGGGTGACCGGCCTGATCGTCCCTCCAGGAGGTGTGCCAGGATGACCAGCACGGTCCCCGCGCTCGGTACCCGTACGGCCGAAGGCTCCGCACTGCAAGCCGTACTCCTCGACATGGACGGCACCCTGGTGGACACCGAGGGGTTCTGGTGGGACGTCGAGGTCGAGATCTTCAAGACGCTCGGGCACACCCTCGACGAGTCCTGGCGCCAGGTCGTCGTCGGCGGTCCCATGAGCCGCAGCGCGAACTTCCTGATCGAGGCCACCGGCGCCGACATCACCTTCGACGAGCTCTCGGTGCTGCTGAACGACGGCTTCGAGCGCCGTATCGGTACGGCCCTGCCGCTGATGCCGGGCGCGTCCCGGCTCCTCGCGGAGCTCGCCGCCCACAGGATTCCCACCGCCCTGGTCTCCGCCTCGCATCGGCGGATCATCGACCGGATCCTGGCCTCGCTCGGACCCCAGTACTTCACGCTGACCGTCGCGGGCGACGAGGTGGAGCGCACGAAGCCGTTCCCCGACCCGTACCTGCTGGCGGCCGCCGGTCTCAGCGCGGACCCGGCCCGCTGCGCGGTGATCGAGGACACCGCCACCGGCGTCGCGGCCGCGGAGGCGGCGGGCTGTCAGGTGGTCGCCGTACCCTCCGTCGCCCCCATCTCGGCCGCCGCCCGGCGCACGGTCGTGACCTCCCTGGAAGAGGTCGACCTGGCCTTTCTGCGCGGTCTGATGACGGAAATGCGCTAGGCGTTCACCCAGCGTGCGGATCCGAATGATCGGATTGCCGCGGCGTATCCGCGGGTAGGCGGAACGGAGTCGCCGCGAAGAATTCGATCTGTGGGCGGATGGCCGAATTCCGGTACACCGCAGCCAAGTTGGTCATGTGATGTTCGTCACGTGACAGAGGGTCGACAGAGTGGTCGCAGTGTGCCGTTGTCCCCTTTTCGGGGGTGATCGGGACGTCCTTGTGTCCTGATTGGTGGAACGCTGCACGAATCCTTCCGCTGTCGGGTTATCGGTGCGTCCACGCCCGGTTTCGCTGCGTGATGGGAACTCAACTCCGGTCTCTGCCGGGTGTACTGGCGGTGCGGACTAATGTCAGCGCGAGAACCTCGCCATAACCCCCGTGACTCGCCCGCACCACCCCTGTTTGGCGTGTACACGGACACGACAGCTCTGGAGAAACTCGAGCATGAACCGCAAGACTTTGGTGCTGCCGGCCGTTGTGGGTCTGCTCGCCCCGGTGCTCGCCGCGTGCGGCGGTTCCGACAGCGGGGGCAACGGCGGCGACCCGATCGTCGTCGGCACCACGGACCGGTTCTCCGCGTCGAAGGACGCCCCGGCTCCTCTCGACCCGGCGTACGCGTACGACGTCGGCACCTGGAACATCTTGCGTCAGACGGTGCAGACGCTGATGGTCCAGCCCCGTGGTGACGGCGATCCCCAGCCCGAAGCCGCCGAGAGCTGCGGTTTCACCGACTCCGGCAACGAGCGCTACGCCTGCAAGCTGCGCGAGGGCCTGAAGTTCGCGAGCGGCGACCCGATCACCGCCAAGGACGTGAAGTTCTCGATCGACCGCGCCCTGGCCATCAAGGCCGACAGTGGTGTGTTCGCGCTGCTGTCCACCATCGACACCGTCGAGGCGCAGGGCGACCGCGAGGTGATCTTCCACCTCAAGAGCGCGGACGCGACCTTCCCGTTCAAGCTGTCGACCCCGGTCGCCGGCATCGTGAACCCCAAGGACTACGAGAAGGACAAGCTGCGCGACGGCTTCCAGGTCGACGGCTCGGGTCCGTACACCCTTGAGGCCGACGTCAAGGGCGACGCGGCGGTCAAGGTCGTCTTCACCAAGAACCCGAACTACAAGGGTCTGTTGAAGCCGAAGAACAGCAAGGTCGAGATGCGGTCCTTCGACAGCGCCGACGCCATGGGCGCCGCGCTCAACAAGGGCGACATCGACCTGATGACCCGTTCGATGACGCCGGACCAGATCCAGAAGCTCGGCAACCTGGGCACCGACAGCAAGATCAACCTCGTCGAGATGCCCGGCCTCGAGATCCGCTACCTCGGCTTCAACACCGACGACCCGTCGGTGAAGAGCAAGGCCGTCCGGCAGGCGATGGCCGAGGTCGTCAACCGCGGCGAGCTGGTCTCCAAGGTGTACGGCTCCCAGGCCGAGCCGCTGTACTCGCTCGTCCCGGCCACCATCACCGGTCACTCGAACTCGTTCTTCAACAAGTACGGCGACCCGAGCGCCTCCCGGGCGGCCACGACGCTGTCCAAGGCCGGCATCACCACGCCGGTGAAGCTCACCCTGCACTACACGACCGACCACTACGGCTCGGCCACCAAGCCGGAGTTCGAGGTGCTGCAGCAGCAGCTCAACGCCACCGGCCTGTTCCAGGTCCAGATCAAGGGCACGCCCTGGGAGTCGTTCCGCCCGGCCGAGAAGAAGGGCGAGTACCAGGTCTACGGCATGGGCTGGTTCCCCGACTTCCCGGACGCCGACAACTACCTGGCGCCGTTCCTCGACAAGGACAACACCCTCGGCTCCCCGTACGTGAACTCCAAGATCCGCGGCTCGCTGATCCCGGACTCGCGTCGCGAGGCCGACCGTCTGACCGCGTCGAAGAGCCTCACGACCATCCAGGACATAGTGGCCGACGATGTCCCGATCCTTCCGTTGTGGCAGGGTAAGCAGTACATCGCCGCACGGGACGACATCACGGGCGCCGAGTGGGCCCTGAACTCCTCCTCGACGCTGCAGCTGTGGGAGCTCGGTCGCGGCGTGGGCAGCTGATCGGTCCTCCGGGGGCGTCGGCCGCCCCGGACCGGCATCCGCCGGACCGGCGCCCCAGAGAACCAATGACAAGGCACCTCCTCGTGAACATGCGCAACCAATGGCCGGTCCTGTCCATAGCGACGGGGCTGGCCATCGGCCTGCTCGCCGGCTGTGGCTCGGAAACGGGCGGCACCGGGGGCACCGGCTCCTCCCTCGTGATCGGTATGTCCGACGACGTCCTGGCCACCGACCCGGCCTCCGGGTACGACCCCGGGTCCTGGCTGTTGTTCGACAACGTTTTCCAGACCCTGCTGAGCTTCGCCAACGGCGCGACGGAGCCGACGCCCGAAGCCGCCGAGAAGTGCTCCTTCTCGGGCACCGGGACCACCGTCTACACCTGCACCCTCCGGGACGGCCTGAAGTTCAGCAACGGTGACCCGCTCACCTCGAAGGACGTCAAGTTCTCCTTCGACCGCACGCTGGACATCGCCGACCCCAACGGCCCCGCGGTCATGTTCCCCATGCTCGACTCGGTGCGGACCCCGGACGCCAGGACCGTCGTCTTCAAGCTCAAGTACGGTGACGCCACCTTCCCGAGCAAGATCGCCTCGGGCGCCGGATCGATCGTGGACCACCGGCAGTACGTGGGCGACCAGCTGCGCCGGGACCACCGGGCGGTCGGTTCGGGCCCGTACAAACTCGACTCCTTCGGCAAGGACCAGGCCGTCTTCTCGGTCAACGGCAGCTACCGGGGCACCGCCAAGGTCAAGAACTCCGGCGTCACCCTGAAGTTCTTCCACGACGACCAGGCGGCCCTCAGGGCTGCGGTGCTGGACCACCGGATCGACGTCGCCTACCGGGGTCTGGACGCCGACGGCATCGCGGACATCACCGACGGCACCGCCACGGGCAAGGGCGTCGACGTCGTCCAGGGCAGCAGCGCCGAGGTGCAGCACCTGGTCTTCAACATGCACGACCCGGTGGCCGGAAAGCTCGGAGTGCGCAAGGCCATCGCCCACCTCCTCGACCGCGACGCCCTCGTCAGCAAGGTCTACCAGGGCACGGCGGCGCCGCTCTACTCGATCATCCCGGCCGGGATCACGGGGCACGACACGGCCTTCTCCGACACCTACGGCCCCCGCCCGTCGAAGGCGCAGGCCGCGGCGGCCCTCAAGGACGAGGGCATCACCGGCAAGGTCTCCCTCACCCTCTGGTCGACCCCGTCGCGCTACGGTCCGGCCACCGACGAGGAGTTCAAGGCGATCGCCCAGCAGCTCAACGCCAGCGGGCTGTTCCACGCGACCGTCAAGTCCGTCCCCTTCAGCCGGTACGAGAAGGACGTCGCGCACGGCAAGTACGGCGTCTACGTGAAGGGCTGGGTGCCCGACTACCCGGACCCGGACAACTTCACGGCCCCGTTCTTCGGCAAGGGCAACGTGCTGCAGAACAACTACTCCAACAGCACCATCACCGGTCGGCTCATCCCGAAGACGGCCGTTCAGCAGAATCGTTCCGCCACCGAGGCCGACTACGGCAGGCTCCAGGGCATCGTGGCCGATCAGCTCCCGGTCATCCCGGTCTGGCAGGCCAAGCAGTACGCGGTCGCCGGGGAGAACGTCTACGGCGTGGAGAACTGCCTCGACACCTCGACCGTGTTCCGGTTCTGGGAGATCAGCAAGGACTGACCGGACGTACGGGGCCGTCCGCGTGCGCCCGTACGCGGACGGCCCCGTACGCGGATGCCCTGGGGAACAGCCGTGGGCGCCTTCCTCCGTACGTCCCGGAGGAAGGCGCCCACGGCCGCGCGGACTCACTGCGCGCCGGGGCGCACCAACCCGCTCTCGTACGCGTACACCGCGGCCTGCACCCGGTCCCGCAGACCCAGCTTGGTGAGGACGTGGCCCACATGCGTCTTGACGGTGGTCTCGCTGACGAAGAGGTCGGCGGCGATCTCCGCGTTCGACAGGCCGCGCGCCACCAGCTTCAGGACCTCCACCTCGCGCTCGGTGAGGGTGTGCAGGGTGTCGGGCACCGGCTCGTCACCGGACGGCAGATGACCCGCGTACTTGTCCAGGAGCCGGCGCGTGATGCTCGGGGCGAGCATCGCCTCGCCCGCGGCGACGACCCGGATCGCCTGCACCAGCTCGTTGGCCGGAGCGTCCTTCAGAAGGAAACCGCTGGCGCCCGCGCGCAGCGCCTCCACCACGTACTCGTCGAGGTCGAAGGTGGTGAGGACGAGCACCTTCGCCGGACCGTCGCGCCCGGGGCCGGTGATCTGCCGGGTCGCCTCCACCCCGTCCATCCGCGGCATGCGGATGTCCATCAGAACCACATCGGGCTGCAGGGCACGCACCTGATCCAGTGCCTGGAGACCGTCACCGGCCTCGCCGACGACCGCCAGATCCTGCTCGGCCTCCAGAATCATCCGGAAGCCGGTACGCAGCAGCGGCTGGTCGTCGACCAGTAGGACGCGGATGGCCACGTAAGTCTCCTTCGCTAGTCCGGCCCCATTCTGCCCTGCTCGGTACCGCCCGACTCGGGCGCCCTGACCGGGAGCGGATACGGCGGGGGAGTACCGCCGAATTCCGGACACACCGCCTGGTGGTCGCACCAGCCGCACAGTTTGGTGGGACGCGGCCGCCAGTCACCCGTCTCGGTGGCCTCCCGGATCGCCTCCCACAGCGCGAGCAGCTTGCGCTCCACCCGCTCCAGGTCCGCGATCGCCGGGTCGTACGTCAGCACGTCGCCGCTGCCCAGGTAGACGAGCTGGAGGCGGCGCGGGACCACTCCCTTCAGCCGCCACACCACGAGGGCGTAGAACTTCATCTGGAACAACGCGCCCTCGGCGTACTCGGGCCGGGGGGCCTTGCCCGTCTTGTAGTCGACGATCCTGACCTCGCCGGTCGGCGCCACGTCGACCCGGTCGATGATGCCGCGCAGCTTCAGCCCGGAGTCGAGCCGGGCCTCGACGAACAGCTCGCGCTCCGCGGGTTCGAGCCGGGTGGGGTCCTCCAGGCTGAACCAGCGCTCCACCAGACTCTCCGCCTCGCCGAGCCAGCGCGCCAGGCGCTCGCCCTCGGGGTCGTCGGCGAACAGCTCCACGACCTCGGGGCGGCTCTCGCGCAGCCGGTCCCACTGCGCGGGGATGAGGGACTTGGCCCGCGGGACCGTCCGCTCCGTCGCCGGGGCGTCGAAGAGCCGCTCCAGCACCGCGTGCACCAGCGTGCCGCGGGTGGCCGCCTCGCTCGGCTTCTCGGGGAGCTTGTCGATCACCCGGAACCGGTAGAGCAGCGGGCACTGCATGAAGTCGCCGGCGCGCGAGGGCGAGAGCGACGCCGGCGGCACGGCGGCCGTGACGGCCGCGGTCGGCTCGGGCGGCACGGCGCCCTCGGTGCTGGTCTCCATGTCCCAAGACCTTACGGCCCGCCACTGACAGTGAGTGCACGCGAGGGACCTGTGCGACGGCGCGGAGAACAGAGGGGGTGCCGGGGCGGAACGTGTCGCGACCGACGCATACCATCGAGCACAGACCCTGCTCCGTGTGACCGGGAGCGGGAGACGCTTCGAACGAGGGGACATCGTGGACGAGAGCGGCGGGAGCGGGCAGCCGCGATCCGGCACCGACGAAGCGACCGAGCGCCACGAGGGGCCCCAGGTCCCCGCGGGCCCGGCCGCCGACGCCACGCGCTCCGGACCTGACCGGCACGAGCCCCCCGCGGGGCAGGCACCCACCGACCCGGACGCCCCCGCCCCCGACCCGGCCCGCCCGCATCCTGAGGCGCCGGCCGGCCCCGCACCGCACGGCGCCTCCGGGGACGGACCGGCGACGAGCACCCCGCCCACCGGACCGGCCGCACCGCGCGACGCCCCTGACCACCGGCCGGGCCCGGACGGCGACACCTCCGCAGGGACGGCACGGCCCGCGGACACCGCGCCGGACCACGGGACACCTGAAGAGGCCTCTGCCGGAGCCGGAACCGGCCCCGGCGCCGCGTCGCCGCAGCGGGCGCACGGCCGGCCCGACACCGGCACGGACCCCTCCGCGCACCACCGCACCCTCGCCCACTCCGGCACCGGCGGGGACGGCGGGACCGGCGTGGACGGCGGCCCCGGCCGGCCGAAGCCCCCGCGGCGGGGCCGGGAGCCCGGCGGCGGTCTTCTGATGGGGCGTCCGTTCGGCGTACCGGTGTACGTCGCGCCCAGCTGGTTCCTCGTGGCCGCGCTGATCACCTGGGTGTTCGGCGGCCAGCTCGACCGCGTGCTGCCCGAACTCGGCGCCCTGCGCTACCTCGTCTCCCTCTTCTTCGCGGTCGCCTTCTACGCTTCCGTCCTGGTCCACGAACTGGCCCACACGGTCGCCGCCCTGCGCTTCAAGCTGCCGGTCCGCCGGATCCAGCTGCAGTTCTTCGGCGGGGTGTCCGAGATCGAGAAGGAGGCCGAGACCCCGGGCCGCGAGTTCGTGCTGGCCTTCGTCGGACCGCTGCTCTCCCTCGTCCTCTCCGGCCTCTTCTACCTCGCCATGCTCGCCGTCGAGCCCGGCACCGTCCCCGGCGTCCTGCTGGCCGGCCTGATGATCTCCAACCTGATCGTGGCCGCCTTCAACCTGCTTCCCGGCCTGCCCCTGGACGGCGGCCGGATGCTGCGCGCCGTCGTCTGGAAGATCACCGGCAGGCCGATGAGCGGCACCGTCGCGGCCGCCTGGGTCGGCCGCGCGCTCGCCGTCTCCGTCCTGATCGGACTGCCCCTGCTCACCCAGTCCGGAGCGCTCGGCGAGACCCAGGACAACATCGGCGGCATGGACACGGTCACCGACGCCCTGCTGGCCGCGATCCTCGCCGCGATCATCTGGACCGGCGCCGGCAACAGCCTCCGCATGGCCCGTCTGCGCGAGCACCTGCCCGAACTGCGGGCCCGCTCGCTCACCCGGCGAGCAGTCCCGGTCGAGACCAGCACCCCCCTCTCCGAGGCGCTGCGCCGCGCCAACGACGCGGGTGCCCGCGCCCTGGTCGTCGTCGACTCGGACGGCGAGCCCCTCTCCCTGGTGCGCGAGGCCGCCATTGTCGGCGTACCGGAGCACCGCCGCCCCTGGGTCGCCGTCAGCGGCCTCGCCCAGGACATCACCGACGGCATGCGCGTCTCCGCCGAGCTCGCGGGCGAGCCCCTCCTCGACGTACTGCGCGCGACCCCCGCGACCGAGTACCTGGTGGTGGAGGAGTCCGGCGAGATCTACGGCGTCCTCTCGGCCGCCGACGTGGAGCGGGCCTTCGTCAAGGCGATGGCCAGGCCCTCCTGAGCCGCCCGCGGGGGCCGCGCGCCCCGACGGGCGGTGCCCGGACGCGGCGCCGCCACCGGCCCGGCGCCCGGGGCGGCGGCCCGGCGGCGCCCATGGTCGGCGCCCCGCGCGGGGACCGGTAGGCTGTTCGCATGTCCGAACCGACCGGTGCCGCCCGCAGGCGCGGGCCCTTCAAGGTCGGGGACCAGGTTCAGCTGACCGACCCCAAGGGCCGCCACTACACGTTCACGCTCGAGGCCGGGAAGAACTTCCACACCCACAAGGGTTCCTTCCCGCACGACGAGCTGATCGGTGCTCCCGAGGGCAGCGTTGTCCGCACCACGGGGAACGTCGCCTATCTCGCGCTGCGCCCCCTGCTCCCCGACTACGTCCTGTCCATGCCCCGCGGCGCCGCCGTGGTCTACCCCAAGGACGCGGGGCAGATCCTGGCCTTCGCGGACATCTTCCCCGGCGCGCGCGTCGTGGAGGCGGGCGTCGGCTCCGGCTCACTCAGCAGCTTCCTGCTGCGCGCCATCGGTGACCAGGGCATGCTGCACTCCTACGAGCGCCGCGAGGACTTCGCGGAGATCGCCCAGCAGAACGTGGAGCGCTACTTCGGCGGTCCGCACCCCGCCTGGCAGCTCACCGTGGGCGACCTCCAGGACAACCTGAGCGACACCGAGGTCGACCGCGTCATCCTCGACATGCTCGCCCCCTGGGAGTGCCTGGAGGCCGTCTCCAAGGCGCTTGTCCCCGGCGGCATCCTCTGCTGCTACGTGGCGACGACCACCCAGCTCGCGCGGACCGTCGAGTCCATCCGCGAGATCGGCTCCTTCAACGAACCGACCGCCTGGGAGTCGATGATCCGCAACTGGCACATCGAGGGCCTCGCCGTCCGCCCGGACCACCGGATGATCGGGCACACCGGGTTCCTGCTCACCGCCCGCCGCCTCGCGGACGGCGTCGAGCCGCCCATGCGCCGGCGCCGCCCCGCCAAGGGCGCCTACGGCGAGGACTACGCCGGCCCCAACGCCGACGGCGGCACCGCCCGCTGATCCCGCCGGCGTCCCCGCCGAGCGGCCGATCCAACGCTCCACCCCTGTGGCCGAGTTCCCGGAGACCCCCGGGAACCCGGCCACAGGCCTTTCCGCAACTGGGGCACGGCGCGTTTCTGTTGACGCGCCGCCAGAAGTCCGGACCCCGCCGTTCCACCCGACTGTGACGTGTGGCACCATGCTGGCCACCCCACCCCCCGCCGGCACAGCCCTCCCAGGAGACGCTCCCAGTGCAGCAATCCGTCGTCCCGGAACTGGCACACACGCACACCCGTCCCATCCACTGGCTGGCGACGGCCACCGCGCTGGCCGGAGTCGTCGCCCTCTCCTCGGTCGTCCAGCCCGGATCGGCCAGGGCGGCCCAGCCCGGCGCCACGGCCAAGGCCGCCCCGGCGGCGATCGCGCCCCCGGACCCGGCGGCCGTCACCTTCCCGATCGACTGCGGCCCCGCCGAGGCCGTCGTACGGAAGAAGGCGTCCGGGGACCTCGACGGCGACGGCAGCCCGGAGACGGTCGCCGTGGTCCACTGCGACGCGGGCTCGGGCACCCCGCCCGACGGCGTCTACGTCCTCACCGGGGGCGGGGCGGGCAAGGAGCCCCGGGTCGTGGCCACCCTGGTCGCCCCGAGGGACCGACTGACCGTCACGGACTTCGCGGTACGTGACGGCGCCGTCACCGCGACCCTGCTCGGCTACTCGTCGGCCGACGTGCCGAGTTGCTGCCCGGACGTCAAGGACGGCGCCAAGTGGCAGTGGAGGAACGGAGCGTTCATCCGCTCGACGCCCTCCGGCGCCCAGAGCGTATGAGAACAACGTGAGAAAAGAGACAATCCGTCACGTGGAGTGGCTACCGGGTCACTCCACGTCGGGTCCGTAGACCTCGACCCTGTCCGAAACCCGACGTACGTGGATGCAGTCGCCCGGGCACTCCTTGGCCGAGTCGGCCACGTCACGCAGAAGCGTCAGCGGTACGGGCGTTGTGGCCCCGGGGGCCTGGAGGAGCTCGTCGTCGGCGCCCTTCACGTACGCCAGGCCGTCGATGTCCAGCTCGAAGACCTCCGGCGCGTACTGGGCGCAGATCCCGTCTCCGGTACAGAGATCCTGGTCGATCCAGACCTCGAGCGCCTCGCCGCCTGCTCCGGCCTCCTGCTGCACGGTCATTTCTCCTGCCATTTCCTTCGTCGAGCGATCCGAAGACTGGGGAATCGGGCCAGCTCTGACGGGTGTTGAACACTTTGAGCCTACCTCCGTCGGCTTCCCAATCATGTTGGGTGGGTATTCCCCTGGCGTGAGGGAGAGCGCAAGGGTGAAGATCGGACACACCTCGACAGTCTTTGTGATCTAGGGGTTTCAATCGACACCCACCCAGGTAGGGTCTGGAAGCGTCCAGCTCCCCTTGGAGGAGGTGAGGACCGTGGCAGCCCACGACGACGACATGAACCGCGGCATCCGCCCGGGACGAGGGTCCGATGACCCTGCCGGGCAGGTTGCCTACCTTGAGCAGGAGATCGCCGTCCTGCGACGCAAGCTCGCCGACTCTCCGCGGCACACGAGGATTCTCGAAGAGCGGATCGTCGAGCTGCAGACCAACCTGGCCGGCGTGTCCGCGCAGAACGAGCGGCTCGCCAACACGCTCCGTGAGGCCCGCGACCAGATCGTGGCCCTCAAGGAGGAGGTCGACCGGCTCGCGCAGCCGCCGGCGGGCTTCGGTGTCTTCCTCGTGGCGAACGAGGACGGCACGGCGGACATCTTCACCGGGGGCCGCAAGCTCCGGGTGAACGTCAGCCCCAGCGTGGAGCTCGAGGAGCTCAGGCGCGGCCAGGAAGTGATGCTCAACGAAGCCCTCAACGTGGTCGAGGCCATGGAGTACGAGAGCGTCGGCGACATCGTCACCCTCAAGGAGATCCTGGAGGACGGCGAGCGCGCCCTCGTGGTGGGGCACACCGACGAGGAACGGGTGGTACGGCTCGCGGAGCCGTTGCTGGACGTCACCATCCGTCCCGGCGACGCCCTGCTTCTCGAACCCCGCTCCGGCTATGTCTACGAGGTCGTTCCCAAGAGCGAGGTCGAGGAGCTCGTCCTCGAAGAGGTCCCGGACATCGGCTACGAGCAGATCGGCGGCCTGGGCAACCAGATCGAACTGATCCGTGACGCGGTCGAGCTCCCGTACCTCTATCCCGACCTCTTCAAGGAGCACGAACTGCGGCCGCCCAAGGGTGTGCTGCTCTACGGGCCCCCCGGATGCGGCAAGACGCTCATCGCCAAGGCGGTCGCCAACTCGCTGGCCAAGAAGGTCGCCGAGGTGACCGGTCAGGCCACCGGCAAGAGCTTCTTCCTCAACATCAAGGGCCCCGAGCTCCTGAACAAGTACGTCGGCGAGACCGAGCGGCAGATCCGCCTCGTCTTCCAGCGTGCTCGTGAGAAGGCCAGCGAGGGCACCCCCGTCATCGTCTTCTTCGACGAGATGGAGTCCCTCTTCCGGACCCGTGGATCGGGCGTCAGCTCGGACGTGGAGAACACCATCGTCCCCCAGCTGCTCGCCGAGATCGACGGCGTGGAGGGCCTGGAGAACGTGGTCGTGATCGGTGCCTCGAACCGCGAGGACATGATCGACCCCGCGATCCTGCGCCCCGGACGGCTCGACGTCAAGATCAAGATCGAGCGCCCGGACGCCGAGGCCGCCAAGGACATCTTCGCGAAGTACCTCACCCAGCGCCTCCCGCTGCACTCCGACGACCTCGGAGAGCACGGCGGTGACCGGGCGGCCACCGTCCACGGCATGATCCAGACCGCCGTGGAACAGATGTACGCCGAATCCGAGGAGAACCGCTTCCTCGAGGTCACCTACGCCAATGGCGACAAGGAAGTCCTGTATTTCAAGGACTTCAATTCCGGCGCCATGATCGAGAACATCGTGGGCCGTGCCAAGAAGGCCGCCATCAAGGCCTTCCTCGAACAGAACCAGAAGGGACTCCGGGTCTCCCACCTCCTCCAGGCGTGCGTGGACGAGTTCAAGGAGAACGAGGACCTGCCGAACACCACCAACCCGGACGACTGGGCCAGGATCTCCGGAAAGAAGGGCGAACGGATCGTGTACATCCGGACGCTCGTCACCGGAAAGCAGGGCGCGGACACCGGACGCTCCATCGACACGGTGGCCAATACCGGTCAGTACCTGTAAAAGCCAGGGCGGCTGCGGGTGCCCTCCACGGGTATCCGCAGCCGACTGCTTTCCGGGGCACGGCCGGAGCACAGCAATGACGCAAATGATCTCCCCACCAGCGCAGAGGCGTTCTAGGCTCTTTCGTACCGCCGGGTCGCGCGTTGCGGGGACGGGCACCGCACACGCACCGGAGCACCAGCGGTACTTGAGCAGCGCCCCCGACCGAGGGCGCCGCCGGGCAAGGAGGGCCGCATGACCGTACGGCGAGTAATGGGCATCGAGACGGAGTACGGGATCTCCGTCGCCGGTCACCCCAACGCCAATGCCATGCTCACCTCGTCCCAGATCGTCAACGCGTACGCGGCGGCGATGCACCGGGCGCGCCGCGCCCGCTGGGACTTCGAGGAGGAGAACCCGCTGCGGGACGCGCGAGGCTTCGACCTCGCCCGCGAGGCCGCCGACTCCAGCCAGCTCACCGACGAGGACATCGGCCTGGCCAATGTCATCCTCACCAACGGCGCACGGCTGTACGTGGACCACGCGCACCCCGAGTACAGCTCTCCCGAGGTCACCAACCCGTGGGACGCGGTCCTGTGGGACAAGGCCGGCGAGCGCATCATGGCGGAGGCCGCGGAGCGGGCGGCCCAGCTCCCCGGCGCCCAGCCGATCCACCTGTACAAGAACAACACCGACAACAAGGGCGCCTCGTACGGCACGCACGAGAACTACCTGATGAAGCGGGAGACCCCCTTCTCGGACATCGTGCGCCACCTGACGCCGTTCTTCGTGTCGCGCCAGGTCGTCACCGGAGCGGGCCGCGTCGGTATCGGCCAGGACGGCCACGAACACGGCTTCCAGCTCAGTCAGCGGGCCGACTACTTCGAGGTCGAGGTGGGCCTGGAGACCACGCTGAAGCGCCCCATCATCAACACCCGCGACGAGCCGCACGCGGACGCCGAGAAGTACCGCAGGCTGCACGTGATCATCGGTGACGCGAACCTGTCGGAGATCTCGACCTATCTGAAGCTGGGCACGACCGCCCTGGTCCTGTCCATGATCGAGGACGGGTTCATCGCCGTCGACCTGGCGGTCGACCAGCCGGTGCGCACGCTGCACCAGGTCTCGCACGACCCCACCCTGAAGCGGCTCGTCACGCTGCGCAGCGGGCGCACGCTGACCGCGGTGCAGCTCCAGATGGAGTACTTCGAGCTGTCGCGCAAATACGTGGAGGAGCGGTTCGGGGCGGACGCCGACGACCAGACGAAGGACGTGCTGGTCCGCTGGGAGGACACCCTGAACCGGCTGGAGAACGACCCCATGAGCCTCTCGGGCGAGCTCGACTGGGTCGCCAAGCGGGAGCTCATGGAGGGCTACCGGCGCCGTGACGGCCTCGACTGGGACGCCGCCCGGCTGCATCTGGTCGACCTCCAGTACGCCGACGTGCGGGCCGAGAAGGGCCTGTACAACCGGCTGGCCGCCCGCGGCAAGATGAAGCGCCTGCTGGACGAGACGGACGTGGAGCGGGCGCGCACCAAGCCGCCGGAGGACACCCGCGCGTACTTCCGCGGCCGGTGTCTCGAACAGTACGCGGACGACGTCGCGGCGGCCTCCTGGGACTCGGTGATCTTCGATCTGCCCGGCAGGGACTCCCTGCAGCGGGTTCCAACCCTGGAGCCGCTTCGCGGAACGCGTAATCACGTCAAGGAACTCCTCGATCGCTGTCGCACGGCGGAAGACCTGGTCAAGGTCCTCTCGGGCGCCTGAGCCCGCCGTACGGGGGTCCTCGGACCCGGTCGGCACATCGGGGTGGAAAAGGGCGACGTCCGGGAATCATCGAGGTGGCCCCCGGACGTTGTAGCAACTGCGGGGCCGATGTCGGACCCTGCTTGTAGGGTCTGATCAAGAACGTCGAACCGAGCGGGGTGAGGGTTATGGCGACCAAGGACACCGGCGGCGGACAGCAGAAGGCGACGCGTTCCACCGAGGAGGTCGAGGAGCAGGCGCAGGACGCGCAGGCGACGGACGACCTCAAGGAACGCCAGGAGAAGCTGAGCGACGACGTCGACTCGGTTCTGGACGAGATCGACGATGTCCTGGAGGAGAACGCCGAGGACTTCGTGCGCTCTTTCGTTCAGAAGGGTGGCCAGTAGGCCGCCTTTCCGAATGAAGGAGGCCAGTAGGGCCGCTTTCCTTCGAATCGAGGGTTCGGCATCAAGGCGACCGAGCGTCGCCGGGGCTGGGTGTGAAGTGCTGCTCGCGGTGCGGCCGAGGCCGGACCGCGAGCGGCCTTCGCCCGGACCGCGGTTTCCGGGGGCTTCGGGCGATCTGTTCGAAAGCTGTCGCCGTTCATGTGGATCAAAGCCACCGGACGGGTAGGGTCCGTGGCGTACCGTGCTTCAACTGCAATTCGGCCATCGGCAAGTTGGGAGATGATCCCGACGCTGTTCGTCGGGCTGCCGCCTACTTGGAAGGATCCCCGTGGAAGCCAACACTCGTAGCACCGGGCGTCTACCGGCTGCCTTCCTGACGCCCGGGTCGTCGTCCTTCATGGACTTCCTCTCCGAGCACCAGCCGGAGATGCTCCCGGGCCGCCGGCAGCTGCCGCCCGTGCAGGGCGTGATCGAGGCGCCGCACGGCACGACCATCGTCGCCGTCACCTTCCCCGGCGGTGTCGTCCTCGCCGGCGACCGGCGCGCCACCATGGGAAACATGATCGCCCAGCGCGACATCGAGAAGGTCTTCCCGGCCGACGAGTACTCGGCGGTGGGCATCGCCGGCACGGCGGGCCTGGCCGTGGAGATGGTCAAGCTGTTCCAGCTCGAACTGGAGCACTTCGAGAAGGTCGAGGGCGCCACGCTCTCCCTGGAGGGCAAGGCCAACCGGCTCTCCACCATGATCCGTTCCAACCTCGGCATGGCCATGCAGGGCCTCGCCGTGGTCCCCCTCTTCGCGGGCTACGACGTGGACCGTGACAAGGGCCGCATCTTCTCCTACGACGTCACCGGCGGCCGCTCCGAGGAGCAGGGGTACGCCGCCACCGGCTCCGGCTCGATCTTCGCGCGCGGCGCCATGAAGAAGCTCTACCGCGGCGACCTGACCGAGGAACAGGCCACCACCCTGGTCATCCAGGCGCTGTACGACGCGGCCGACGACGACTCGGCGACGGGCGGTCCCGACGTCGCCCGCCGGATCTACCCGATCGTCACCGTGATCACCGAAGAGGGTTTCCGCCGTCTCACCGACGAGGAGTCCTCAGAGATCGCCCGCGCGATCCTGGAGCGGCGCCTGGAGCAGCCGGACGGCCCGCGGGCCGCGCTGCTCTGAGCCAGTCGCTCCCCCCAGGTGACCCTGTGACTTCGACAGAAAGGGACGGATAACCGGTGTCGACGCCGTTCTATGTCTCACCCCAGCAGGCCATGGCCGACCGTGCGGAGTACGCGCGCAAGGGCATCGCCCGCGGTCGCAGCCTCGTCGTGCTGCAGTACGCCGACGGCATCGTGTTCGTCGGCGAGAACCCGTCCCGCGCGCTGCACAAGTTCAGCGAGATCTACGACCGGATCGGCTTCGCGGCCGCCGGGAAGTACAACGAGTACGAGAACCTGCGGATCGGCGGTGTGCGCTACGCCGATCTGCGCGGGTACACCTACGACCGCGACGACGTGACGGCGCGCGGCCTGGCCAACGTGTACGCCCAGACGCTGGGCACCATCTTCTCCAGCGCGGCCGAGAAGCCGTACGAGGTGGAGCTGGTGGTCGCCGAGGTGGGGGAGACCCCCGACGGCGACCAGATCTACCGCCTTCCGCACGACGGATCGATCGTGGACGAGCACGGCTCGGTCGCGGTCGGCGGCAACGCCGAGCAGATCAGCAGCTATCTGGACCAGCGCCACCAGGACGGCATGTCGCTGGCCGAGGCGCTGAAGCTGGCCGTGCAGTCACTGTCGCGGGAGCCGAACGGCGGAGAGCGGGAGATCCCCGCCGAGCGCCTGGAGGTCGCGATCCTGGACCGCACGCGCCCGCAGCAGCGCAAGTTCAAGCGCATCGTCGGGCGCCAGCTGGCCCGGCTGCTGGAGGAGGGCGGCGCCTCCACCGCCACCGAGGCCGAGGACCCCGAAGACGACGAGTGACCTCGCCGCCGCGCCCCGCCCACCGGTCACCCGGTGCGCGGGGCGCGGTCGTGTCCGGACAAGGACAAGGGTGTCCGGACAAGGGCGGGGGCGAGGGCACGGCACGGACAGGACGCCCGAGGAACCGCTGAGCGTCGGTCCCGGTGCCCGGGTTCAGCGGGGTGGGGGCGCCGTGGAGCCGCGGACGACCAGTTCGACCGGGATGTCCCCCCGGGGCGGCGTACGGCCGTCCAGGACGGCGAGGAGGGCCTTCATGCCCCGCTCGCCGAACAGCTCCGCATCCAGCCGGACCGTGGTCAGCTCGGGGTCGAGGGCACGGGCGAGGGCCAGGTCGTCCAGGCCCGTGATCGAGAGGTCGTCCGGGACCCGCAGGCCGAGGCGGCGGGCCGCCTTGTAGGCGCCGGCCGCGAGGTTGTCGTCGTCGCTGACCAGGGCCGTCGGCCGGGGTCCCGGCGCCGACAGGGCCGCCTCGGCGGCGGCACGGGAGTCCTCGATGGAGATCGGGGCACGCGCCGTGCGCAGCGTCGTGCCCGGGACCTCCGCCAGCCGGGCCGCCAGTTCCCGGGCACGCACCTCGAAGGTCCAGGACGCGATGTCCGCCCCCAGGTGCAGGAAATCGAGGTGCCCGAGGGCCAGGAGGTGGTCCGTCACCTGCCGGACGCCGTCCCGGATGTCGAGGTTCACGGTGGCCGCGCCCAGGCTGCCCGCCGGGTCGCTGTCCAGCATCACCAGGGGAAGCTGGTCGCCCCGGATCGCGGTGAGGGCGTCCGCGGCCATGGAGGAGGCGATGACGCCGTCCAGAGCCGCCCGCGCGGAGCCGAACGGGTCACGGGCGGGACCGATGCCCTCCGGCGACGGGTAGAGGACCACCCCGAAGCCGTGGGCGGAGGCCACCCGTGCCGCGCCGGTGTAGACGCCGGCGAAGAACTCCGTGGTGAGCGCCGGGACCACCAGCAGGACCGTACGGGTGCGTCCGAGCCGGAGGTTGCGGGCGGCCAGGTTCGGGCGGTAGCCGAGCCCCTGGGCGGCGGCCCGGACCCGGTCCGCCGTCGCCTCCGAGACCCGGCCGCGCCACTTCTCGCCCAGCACGAGGGAGACCGCGGCCTGGGAGACCCCAGCGGCCCGGGCGACGTCCCGGCTCGTGGGGCGCGTGCTGGCTCGTGCCACCGGCGACCTGCTCCTTCGTCTGGACTCTCGGACTGGGCACATGGTACGTATGGCGAAGCACGTTATACGTAACACTGGCGGCGCGGGGTCTCCCGGACGCCCGGCGGAGAAGGCGGGAACATGGCCGCGGGATACCTGGAGATCCTCAGGGCGAGGCACGCCGCCCGGCTGCTCGCCGGCACCCTCACCGGACGGCTGCCGAACGCGACCGCCGCCATCGCGGTCGTGCTCTTCATCCGGGCCGAGGGCGGCACGTACGGCCTGGCGGGGGCGCTCGCCGCCGTGTACGGCGTGGCCAACGCCGTGGGACAGCCGCTGCTCGGGCGGCTCGTGGATCTCCACGGGCAGCCGCGCGTCCAGCTGCCCGCCGCGCTGGTCTCGGCCCTCGGCATGGCCGTCTTCGCCCTCTCGGGCACCGACCCGCTGCCCGTCGCCTACGCCGCCATGGTGGTCGCCGGGCTCTTCACCCCGCCCCTGGAGGGCGGCCTGCGCGCCCTGTGGCCGTCCGTGCTGCGCCGCGAGGACCAGGTGCACACCGCGTACGCGATGGACGCCGTGGCCCAAGAGGTCATGTTCACCGTCGGGCCCCTCCTGGTGACGCTCTTCGTGTCCCTCTGGTCCGCACAGGCCGCGCTGCTCATCCTGAACGGCATCGGGGTGCTGGGCGCCCTCTGGGTGGTCGTCTCGCCGCCCTCGCGCGCGTGGCGCTCGGCACCGCGCGAGGCGCACTGGCTCGGCGCGCTGCGCTCACCGGGTCTGCTGGCCCTGCTCGGCGCCTTCCTGTTCGTGGGGAGCGCGCTCGGCTCGATCACGGTCGCCGCGGTGTCGTACGCCGACGGCCACGGCGGGGACGCGGTGTACGGCTGGCTGATGGCGGCCCTGGGTCTCGGCGCGCTCGTCGGCGGCACGGTGTACGGGTCGCGGCCCCGGACGGGCGCGCCCGAGCGGCGACTGCGGGTGCTGGTGGCCTTCCTGGCGCTGTGTTACCTGCCGCTCCTGCTGATGCCGGGCGCGGCCGCCATGACCGCCCTCGCGGCGCTCGCCGGCGTGTTCCTGGCGCCCTGCATCGCCTGCGCGTTCATCATCGTGGACCGGCACGCCCCGAAGGGCACCGTCACCGAGGCGTTCTCCTGGCTTGTGACCACGTTCACCGTGGGAGCGTCGGTCGGGACGGGCCTCGCGGGGCCGGTCGTGGAGTGGGGCGGGACGGTGTGGGGCTTCGCCGTACCGGGCGCCGCGGGAGCCGCCGCACTGGTGGTTCTGCTGGCCACGGGGCGGGTCCTCGCAGCTACCGGGGACGGTGCGGTAGTTGCGGTCTCATCGGAAAATGATCCAAACCGTGCCGTCGAACCCCGTTTCAGCTCGGGGGATCGGGCGTAATGTTCAGTCATGGACCGCCGCATTTTCGGGCTGGAGAACGAGTACGGCGTCACGTGTACGTTCAGGGGACAGCGGCGCCTGTCTCCCGACGAGGTGGCGCGGTACCTCTTCCGCCGTGTCGTGTCATGGGGCCGCAGCAGCAATGTCTTTCTGCGGAACGGTGCCCGCCTCTATCTCGACGTGGGATCACATCCGGAATACGCCACACCCGAATGTGACAACGTGACGGAACTCGTCACCCACGACAAAGCCGGCGAGCGCATTCTCGAAGGTCTCCTGGTGGACGCCGAACGACGCCTGCACGAGGAAGGAATCGCAGGCGACGTCTACCTGTTCAAGAACAACACCGACTCGGCCGGCAACTCGTACGGATGCCACGAGAACTACCTGGTGGCGCGCCACGGGGAGTTCTCCCGACTCGCGGACATCCTCATTCCCTTCCTGGTCACGCGGCAGCTTCTGTGCGGTGCCGGCAAGGTGCTGCAGACCCCGCGTGGCGCCGTGTACTGCGTCAGCCAGCGTGCCGAGCACATCTGGGAGGGCGTCAGCTCCGCGACGACCCGCTCCCGGCCCATCATCAACACCCGCGACGAGCCGCACGCCGACGCCGAGCGCTACCGCCGGCTGCACGTCATCGTCGGCGACTCGAACATGTCCGAGACGACCATGCTCCTGAAGGTCGGCGCCACCGACCTGGTACTGCGCATGATCGAGGCCGGCACGGTGATGCGTGACCTCACCCTGGAGAACCCGATCCGGGCGATCCGCGAGGTGAGCCACGACATCACGGGCCGCCGCAAGGTGCGGCTGGCCAGCGGCCGGGAGGCCTCCGCCCTCGAGGTGCAGCGCGAGTACTACGAGAAGGCCGTGGACTTCTGCGAGCGCCGCGGCGTCCGCACGGGCACCGTCGAACAGGTGCTGGAGCTGTGGGGCCGCACGCTCGACTCGATCGAGGCGGAGGACCTCGACCGGATCGGCACCGAGATCGACTGGGTCATGAAGTACAAGCTCATCGAGCGGTACCGGGCCAAGCACAACATGACGATGTCCCACCCGAGGGTCGCTCAGATAGACCTCGCCTACCACGACATCCACCGTCGCCGGGGTCTGTACTACCTGCTGGAGAGGAAGGGACAAGCCGCTCGGATCTGCAACGACTTGAAGATCTTCGAGGGCAAGTCCGTGCCGCCGCAGACCACTCGGGCACGGCTGCGCGGTGACTTCATCCGGCGCGCTCAGGAACAGCGCCGCGACTTCACCGTGGACTGGGTCCACCTCAAGCTCAACGACCAGGCACAGCGCACGGTGTTGTGCAAGGACCCGTTCCGATCGGTCGACGACCGGGTGGAGAAGCTGATCGCCGGAATGTGAGCCGGGTGTTCCGCGAGGGAAGCGGAACGCAACGCGGGGCGCCGTACGTTTTCCGTACGGCGCCCTTCTCACGTCGTAGAGTTGCGCGCACGCCATCAACCATGATCGATCGATACGAGGCCCCCACCGTGCGCCGACGCTCACTCCTCCTTGCCGTACCCGCAGGACTGGTCACTCTCGCCGGATGCGGTGACGACGACAAGTCGGACAAGGCCAAGTCCAGCAGCAGCCCCTCGGCTTCGCCCTCCGCCTCGTCGGCGCCGCCGCCGCCGAAGATCGTCGACGGTCCGCTGCCGGCCATCACGGCCGGCACGAAGTTCGGTGAGAAGCCGACCGTGGCCAAGGGCAGCGGCGACCCGTCGAAGGACCTGGCGGTCAGGACGGCCATCGCGGGCAACGGGGCGACGGTCGCGGAGAACGACTACATCCAGGCCAACTACCTCGGCCAGGTGTGGGACACGGCGAAGGTCTTCGACAACTCCTACGACCGCAAGACGTCGCTGGTCATCCAGCTCGCGCAGGGCAGCATCATCGACGGCTGGCGCTACGGCCTGGTGGGCAAGAAGGCCGGCAGCCGCGTCGAGATGTCCGTCCCGCCGACCTGGGGCTACGGCAAGCAGGGCAACACGCAGGCGGGCATCAAGGGCACCGACACCCTGGTGTTCGTCGTCGACATCGAGAACACGTTCAACGCGAAGAGCTCCGCCAAGGGCAAGAACGTCCCGCAGAGCGACGCGAACCTCCCGAAGGTCGGCACCAACACGGACGGCAAGGCGCCTTCCATCGACGTGCCGAAGACGAAGGCCCCGACGAAGCTGGTGGCGGACTACGTCATCGAGGGCGACGGCGAGGAGGTCAAGGCGGACAGCAGCGTCCTCGTGCAGTACAAGGGCGTCGTGTGGGACGGCGGCAAGGAGTTCGACTCCACCTACAGCCGCGGTCAGCTGACCTCGTTCTCGCTCCAGCAGGTCGTCAAGGGCTGGGCCCAGGGCCTGACGGGAAAGAAGGTCGGCAGCCGCGTCCTCATCGTCATCCCGCCGGCCCTGGGCTACGGCGACAACCCGCCGAGCGGCAGCGGCATCAAGAAGGACTCCACCCTGGTCTTCACGGTGGACATCCTCGCGAAGATGTGACACCGGCGGGGATGCGAGACTGTCGTCGGTGCCTCAGGGGCGCCACGCGAACCAACGCGAACAAGCAGGAGCGAGAGACGTGAGCATCGAGAAGCCCGAGATCGACTTCCCGGGCGGCGAGCCCCCGGCGGACCTCGAGATCAAGGACCTCTGGGAGGGCGACGGCGAGGTCGCCAAGGCCGGGGACTTCGTCAAGGTCCACTATGTGGGCGTGGCCTTCTCCACCGGCGAGGAGTTCGACGCCTCCTGGAACCGCGGCACCCCGCTGGAGTTCCAGCTCGGCGTCGGCCAGGTCATCAGCGGCTGGGACAAGGGCGTGCAGGGCATGAAGGTCGGCGGCCGCCGCCAGCTGACCATCCCCGCGCACCTCGCCTACGGGGACCGCGGCGCCGGCGGCCGGATCGCCCCCGGCGAGACGCTGATCTTCGTCTGCGACCTGGTCGCGGTCTGACACCCGCGCGGGGAGCCACGGTTCCCCGCACGCCGGGGACCGGGTGTCCGGGCCCCGGGAGCACCTCCGGGACCGGATGTTCGCACGGCGCCGCCGTCCGGGGCCGGTGACGGGGCTCGTGGAGCCCTCTCCGCGGTCCGGTGACGGGGCTCACGGAGAGCCGCCGTCCCGGTCCGGTGACCGGTGCCGTGGCCACGGAGTCCACGATTCCGGTCCGATCATCACGGAGATCGCACCACGGTCCGATCTTCGTACGTCGAGTGATCAGGATTCGACCGGATTCGATCACCTGGGGCCCATGCCTGTACGGGCATGGGCCCTCGGCTTTTGCCACGACACTCCGGAGCGGTACGGTCATCGGTCGGAAGCACCATAGGGAAGGGCGTCGATGGCCATTGCCAAGGCCGAGCGGCTGATGAACCTGGCGCTGTGTCTGCTCGGGACACGGCGGCCGCTCAGCAAGCGCGAACTGCGCGATTCCATCGAGGCCTATGTGGAGGCGTTCAGGCCGGGCAGGGGAGCGGCCTCGTCCGACGACTCCTTCAACCGGATGTTCGAACGTGACAAGGACGACCTGCGCGAGCTCGGTCTGGTCATCGAGACCGTGGAGAACCTGGACGGCGAGGTCGGCTACCTCGCCCGGCGCGACAGCAACCGGCTGCCGGCGATCACCCTCGACGCCGAGGAGGCCGCCGCCCTCGGCCTGGCCGCCAAGGTCTGGCAGCAGGCGCGGCTCGCCGGCGCGGCCAGCGGCGCGCTGCAGAAACTGCGCGCCGCGGGGCTGCCCGAGGACGTGGACCCTTACGAGGCCCATGGCGCCCTGGAGCCGCACATCCCCGTGCACGAGGCGGCCTTCGAACCGCTGATGCTGGCCTGCCGCGACCGCCGCCCGGTCGTCTTCGACTACCGCAAGGCCACCGCCGCGCACCCCGAGAGCCGGCAGGTGGAGCCCTGGGCCCTGGAGTGCTGGCGCGGGCACTGGTATCTGGCGGGCTGGGACCGCGACCGCGGGGCCGAGCGCGTCTTCCGGCTCTCCCGGATCACCGGCAAGGTGCGGTCCCGGGCCGGCCGCTACACGGCCGAGGTGCCCGACGTGGTCACCGTGCGCGAGACGGTCGCGGGCTGGGCGGGCGAGATCGCCGACCGGTCCGCGCGCATCCGGCTCCGCACCGGCTCCGGATACCCGCTGCGGGCCAAGGCCGTCTCCGTCCGGGAACGCGGGGACGGGTGGGACGAGTTGGAGATTCCGTACGGGCACGGTCTGGACGCCTGGCTCGTCGAGTTCGGGCCCGACGTCGTCGTCCTGGAACCCGCCGAGCTGCGGGCCGACGTGGTCGACCGGCTGCGCGCCGTGGCCAAGGGCTGAGGGGGAACGCAGAAAAGTGGCAGGAAAACCGGCCAGGCCCACGAACGCGATCGACCAGACCCGGCGGATGCTCTCCCTGGTGACCTATCTGCGCGAGCGTCCCGGGGCGCGCGTCGGCGACGTCGCCCGTGCCTTCGGGATCACCGAGGACGAACTGATCTCCGACCTCGACGTGCTGCCGCTGTGCGGGACGAGCTTCCGCGGCGGCGACCTGCTCGACATCGACACCGACGGCGACCGCATCTGGTGGCACAACCCGGACGACGTCGCCGCGCCGCTGCGCATCGCCGCCGACGAGGCCACCGCGCTGCTGGTGGCCGCCCGCGCGGTCTCCACCCTCCCCGGACTGCGGGAGGGCGACCGTCAGGCGCTGCTGCGGGCCACCGCCAAGGTGGAGGCCGCCTCGGGGGAGGCGGCGGGCGCCAGCTCGCGGCTCTCGGTGACCTTCGAGTCGGAGGGCGGGGTCTTCGCGGACGTCGACCGGGCGATCTCCGAGCGGCGCCGGCTGTGGATCCGCTACTACTCGCCCTCGCGCGACGAGCTCACCGAACGCGAGATCGACCCGATCCGCCTGGTCAGCGTGGGCCACACCTACGTCGAGGCCTGGTGCCGCCGCTCCGAGGCGCGCCGTACCTTCCGGCTCGACCGGGTCGCCGAGATCCGTATCCTCGACGAGCCGTCCGCGCCGCCGGAGGTCGAGCTGAGGGACCTGTCCGAGGGGCTGGTGCAGCCCGCCGCCGAGGATCCCGAGGTGGTGGTCGAGGTCGGGCCCGGCGGGCGCTGGGTCGCGGAGTACTACCCCCACGACAGCGCGGATGAACTGCCGGACGGCGGTCTGCGTATCACTCTGCGGACTCCCGACCCCGCGTCGCTGCGGCGGCTGGCTCTGCGCCTCGGCCGCGACGGCCGGATCGTGTCGCCGCCCGAGCTGGCGGACAGCGCGCGGCAGGCGGCCCGTGAGGCGCTGGCGGCCTACGACGGGCTCGACGGGGACGGAGCCCGGGACCGACCGCACGACAGGCAGGAGCAGGGGCTTTGACCAGGTCGACGATGTCCGGTGGGCCGGAGAGGGCCGGTGTCACGGAGCGGGCGGGCAGGCCGGAGCGAGCCGGGGCGGGGGCGAAGGCCGCCGCGTCGCCCGGCGCCGCCGAGATGACGGTGGTCGGCGCGTTCGCCGGGATGCGCCGGGTGGCCGACGTCCTCTTCAAGGCGGGCTGCCCCGACTGCCGGGCGCGACTGGAGCTCCGGGCGAACGCCCTGATGCTGGCCATCGGCGCCTCCAGCCGGACCACGTTCTACTCCTTCACCTGCACCGAGTGCGGCGCCGCGGTCCGCAAACCCGCGGGCGAGCGGATCGTCGAGCTGCTGACCGGAGGCGGGGTGCGGACGCTGCGCCTGCACTCGACGCTCTAGGCTCGCCCCATGTTCTGGCCGATGTGCGCGATCGCTGTGGGTTTCCTCGGAATGACCGTTCTCGGCGTGCTCGCCGTCCGGGTCTTCCTGGAGGCGGAACGTCTGGGACGGCAGGTGACGGACTCCGCGCGCCGTATCAACAGGGCGGCCGACGACCTAGAGCGGGCGACGGCCGGTGCCGTCCGCTCCGTGGACGGGCTGTGACCCGCCGGGGATCCGGTAAGAGTCGTTCCAGGGTTACGCAATGCGGCATTCGAGCCTGTCAACTTGCCAGTGCGGACAGGTACGCTTCTGATCGCGGCCCGAAGAACGAGGCGCGGACCGCGACCGGGAGTACGCACAGGGATTGCCTCGCGTTCACCCCTGAGCGTTACGATCGCTGTCACACGACGATCGGACACATGTCCGACCGATCGGGCAGTACCCCGCCCCTGCAGCCTCGGTGAGAAGGTAAAGACTTATGTTCGGAAGGCTCGGAGCTCCCGAGATCATTCTCATCCTCGTCGTCATCATCCTGCTGTTCGGCGCGAAGAAGCTTCCGGACATGGCGCGCTCCCTCGGCAAGTCCGCCCGCATCCTGAAGAGCGAGGCCAAGGCCATGAAGGACGAGGGCAGCAACCCCGCCCCGGCCGGCCCGCCCAGCACCGACGAGCAGACCCCGGCACCGCGCACCATCCAGGCCGCGCCCGGCGACGTGACCAGCGCCCGTCCGGTCGGTGAGCCCACGGACACGACCAAGCGCTGACGCAGGGCCGGTGACCTCCGGCCCGCCGCACGAGATGGGAACGTGGGTTGCTGAAGCCTGCCCGCAACAAGGAGAAGGATCCCGAGGGGCGGATGCCTCTCGCGGAGCACCTTCGCGAGCTCCGTAACCGGCTCGCGAAGGCGGTGCTGGCGATCGTCGTGGTCACGGTCGTCGCAGCCTTCTTCTACAACGACATCGTGAACTTCGTCACCAAGCCGGTGCTGGACTCGGTCGGCTGCGGCAAGAACTTCGAGGAGCTCGCGAGGTCCTCGGACAAGACCCAGTGCGCCGCCATCACGATCAACGGCCTGCTGACCCCCTTCACGCTCGCGCTGAAGGTGTCGCTCATGGCCGGCGTCGTGTTCGCCTCGCCGGTCTGGCTCTACCAGCTGTGGGGCTTCGTCGCCCCCGGCCTGCACAAGCACGAGAAGAAGTACGCGCTCGCCTTCGTCGGCACCGGCGTCCCGCTCTTCCTCGGCGGCGCCTTCTTCGCGTACAAGGTGCTGCCCACCACGGCGAAGGTCCTGATCGGCTTCACGCCGAACGATGTCAACAACCTGCTGCCGCTGGACGACCTCCTCGACCTGGTCACCCGCATGGTGCTGGTCTTCGGTCTCTCCTTCGAGCTGCCGCTGCTGCTGGTCATGCTCAACCTCACCGGCATCCTCACCGGCAGGCGCATGCTCGGCTGGTGGCGGGCGATGATCATGGGCATCACGGTCTTCGCGGCCATCGCCACCCCCAGCACCGACCCGCTGACCATGCTGGCGCTCGCCGTGCCGATCTGGATCCTGTACTTCGGCGCGGTCGTCTTCTCGCTCCTCAACGACCGGCGCAAACGCCGCCGTGAGGCCGAGGGCCCCGACGACGACGAGGCCTCCGAGCTGGACCTCACCCCCGAGGACATCGGCGAGGTCGAAGCCGTGTCGGCCGGCAGGGCGCTGCCCGAGCAGACGGCTCCGGACCGGGTCAACGGTTATGACGACGTGACCTGACAAGGAGCGAAGATCTCGTAGGGTCAGGGCCGTGACCAGCGAGATCACCCTCTTCGTCAACCCCACCGCAGGGCGCGGCCGGGGCGCCCGCGCGGCGCAGCCGGCCGCTTCCGCTCTGCGGGCGGCGGGATTCTCCGTCCGGACGGTGCTCGGGGAGAACGCGGCCGACGCGCTCTCCCGCGCGCGTGACGCCGTCGGGCAGGGAACCGGCGCCCTGATAGCCGTCGGCGGCGACGGCATGGCGAACCTGGCCCTGCAGGCCGTCGCCGGGACCCGCACGCCGCTCGGCCTGGTCGCCGCCGGCACCGGGAACGACTTCGCGCGCGCCCTGGGCCTGCCGGTGGGCGACCCGGCCGCCGCCGGACGGCAGATCGCCGAGTCCCTCAAGGGCGCCCGGCTCCGGGACGTCGACCTGGGCCGGGTGAACGGCACCTGGTTCGGCACCGTCCTCGCCTCCGGCTTCGACTCCCGGGTCAACGACCGCGGCAACCGCATGCACCGGCCCTCCGGGCGCCTCAAGTACGACCTGGCGATGCTCGCCGAACTGGCCGCCTTCCGGCCGGTCAATTACCGGATGACCCTGGACGACGGCGGGACCCGCGAGATCGAGGCGACCCTCGTCGCGGTCGGCAACGGGTCCTCGTACGGCGGCGGCATGAGGATCTGCGCGGACGCCGACCTCGGCGACGGGCTGTTCGACATCACCGTCGTCGGGCCGTGCACCCGCAGGACGCTGCTCAAGGTGTTCCCGAAGGTGTACCGGGGCACCCATCTGTCGCACCCCGTGGTGACCGTGCACCGGGCGGCCCGCGTCGAACTCGTCGCCGACGGCCTCACCGGGTACGCGGACGGGGAACCGCTGGGGCCGCTGCCGCTCACGGCGCGGTGCGTGCCGGGCGCGGTACGGGTGGCCGTTCCCTGAGCTGCGGGGACCCGGGGTTTCACCGGCACGGATCCGGATATTGATCGTCCTGTTGTCAGTGGCTGCCGGTAGTCTCGAATGCACGATGACAGAGGACCTCTCACCGGCCGAGCGGTACGCGGCAGCACGGAAGCGCGCTGTCGAGCAGGCCACCGCGCTCGCCTCCTTCCGCGAGATGTACGACTTCGGCCTCGACCCCTTCCAGATCGAGGCCTGCCGGGCGCTCGAGGCGGGCAAGGGTGTGCTCGTCGCCGCGCCCACCGGCTCCGGCAAGACGATCGTCGGCGAGTTCGCCGTCCACCTCGCCCTCGGGCAGGGCAAGAAGTGCTTCTACACGACACCGATCAAGGCGCTGTCGAACCAGAAGTACGCCGACCTCTCCCGCCGTTACGGCGCGGACAAGGTCGGTCTCCTCACCGGGGACAACAGCGTCAACTCCGACGCCCCGGTGGTCGTCATGACCACCGAGGTGCTGCGCAACATGCTGTACGCGGGCTCGCAGACCCTGCTGGGCCTCGGATACGTGGTCATGGACGAGGTGCACTACCTCTCCGACCGCTTCCGCGGCGCCGTCTGGGAGGAAGTGATCATCCACCTGCCCGCCTCGGTCACGCTCGTCTCGCTCTCGGCGACCGTGTCGAACGCGGAGGAGTTCGGGGACTGGCTGGACACCGTGCGCGGCGACACCGAGGTGATCGTCTCCGAGCACCGCCCGGTGCCCCTGTTCCAGCACGTGCTCGCCGGACGCCGGATGTACGACCTCTTCGAGGAGGGCGAGGGCCACAAGAAGGCGGTCAACCCCGACCTCACCCGGCTGGCCCGCATGGAGGCGAGCCGTCCGTCGTACCAGGACCGCAAACGCGGGCGCGCCATGCGCGAGGCCGACCGCGAGCGCGAACGGCGCCAGCGCTCACGGATCTGGACACCGGGCCGCCCCGAGGTCATCGAACGGCTCGACGCCGAGGGCCTGCTGCCCGCGATCACCTTCATCTTCAGCCGAGCCGCCTGTGAGGCCGCCGTCCAGCAGTGCCTGTACGCGGGCCTCCGTCTCAACGACGAGGAGGCGCGTGTGAAGGTGCGCGAGATCGTCGAGCGGCGCACGGACTCGATCCCGCCCGAGGACCTGCACGTCCTCGGCTACTACGAGTGGCTGGAAGGTCTGGAGCGGGGCATCGCGGCCCACCACGCCGGCATGCTGCCGACGTTCAAGGAGGTCGTCGAGGAGCTCTTCGTCCGCGGCCTGGTGAAGGCCGTGTTCGCCACCGAGACCCTCGCGCTCGGCATCAACATGCCCGCCCGCTCGGTGGTGCTGGAGAAGCTCGTCAAGTGGAACGGCGAGCAGCACGCCGACATCACGCCCGGCGAGTACACCCAGCTGACCGGCCGTGCGGGACGCCGGGGCATCGACATCGAGGGCCACGCCGTGGTGCTGTGGCAGCGCGGCTTCAGCCCCGACCACCTGGCGGGGCTGGCGGGCACCCGCACGTACCCGCTGCGCTCCAGCTTCAAGCCGTCGTACAACATGGCGGTGAACCTGGTCGAGCAGTTCGGACGGCACCGCTCCCGCGAGCTTCTGGAGACCTCCTTCGCGCAGTTCCAGGCCGACAAGTCGGTCGTCGGCATCTCCCGGCAGGTGCAGCGCAACGAGGAGGGGCTCGAGGGCTACAAGGAGTCGATGACCTGCCACCTCGGCGACTTCGAGGAGTACGCGCGGCTGCGCCGCGAGCTCAAGGACCGCGAGACCGAACTCGCCAAGCAGGGCGCGGCACATCGTCGCGCCGAGGCGGCCGTCGCGCTGGAGAAGCTCAAGCCGGGCGACATCATCCACGTCCCGACCGGCAAGTTCGCCGGCCTGGCGCTGGTGCTCGACCCCGGGCTGCCCGCGGGCCGGTCCAACGGCCACCGCGGGTTCGAGCAGCACGACGGCCCGCGCCCGCTGGTGCTCACCGCCGAACGCCAGGTCAAGCGGCTGGCCTCGATGGACTTCCCGGTGCCGGTGGAGGCGCTGGAGCGGATGCGTATCCCGAAGTCCTTCAACCCGCGCTCCCCGCAGTCCCGTCGCGACCTCGCGTCCGCCCTGCGCACCAAGGCCGGGCACATCGTCCCCGACCGGCTGCGCAAGAGGCGCTCCGAGGCGGCCGACGACCGCGAGATCGCGCGGCTGCGCACGGCGATCCGCGCCCACCCCTGCCACGGTTGCAACGACCGCGAGGACCACGCCCGTTGGGCCGAGCGCTACCACCGGCTGCTGCGCGACACCTCCCAGCTGGAGCGCCGTATCGAGGGCCGTACGAACACCATCGCCCGCACCTTCGACCGCATCGTCGCCCTGCTCACCGAACTGGACTACCTGCGCGGCGACGAGGCCACCGAACACGGCAGGCGGCTGGCGCGTCTCTACGGCGAACTCGACCTGCTCGCCAGCGAATGCCTGCGGGCCGGCGTCTGGGAGGGGCTGAACCCCGCCGAACTCGCCGCGTGCGTCTCCGCGTTGGTCTACGAGTCGCGGGTCGGCGACGACGCGATGGCGCCGAAGCTGCCCTCCGGCAAGGCCAAGGCCGCGCTGGGTGAGATGGTCCGTATCTGGGGCCGGCTGGACTCCCTGGAGGAGGACTTCCGGATCACCCAGTCCGAGGGAGTGGGCCAGCGCGAGCCGGATCTAGGCTTCGCCTGGGCCGCCTACGAGTGGGCCTCCGGCAAGGGGCTCGACGAGGTGCTGCGCGAGGCGGAGATGCCGGCCGGCGACTTCGTCCGGTGGTGCAAGCAGGTCATCGACGTGCTGGGACAGATCTCGGCCGCCGCGCCCGTCTCCGGCGGAGAGGGCTCGACGGTCGCGAAGAACGCGCGCAAGGCGGTCGACGCCCTGCTGCGCGGAGTGGTCGCGTACTCGTCGGTGGGCTGATCCGAGCCGGTTCCTCCCGTGATGCGCCGCCCCGGTACCGGGGCGGCGCACTTCTCGTACGGCGGTACGGTCCGCGGGGTCGGCACGGCGACGGACCGTCGCCGCGCCGGGCCGCGGCCGTGCCGCCGGGTGACCGTGCGGCACGGCGGCGGGGGAACTCGCCGCCGTGTGGCCGTGGTGCCCCGCTGACACGCCGGCCGTCCGGGACCGCGACGACCACCGGCGTCAGTCGCGTGACCGCAGATAGGCCCGCCAGCCGCCGTACGCCGTGATGTCCTCGGCGCCCTCCAGCGCGGCGGGCTCGCACAGGAAGCCGGGGACGTGCGTGCCGTCGGCCAGCTCGACCCGGCCCAGCGTCATCGGGCGGGGCAGGTCGGCGAGCAGCCGTCCGAGCCCCTCGGCGGGCAGCCGCCACACCTCCGCCTCGACGCTCGCCCCGCCGGCGCCGGTGCGGACCAGGCCCGGCTTGGGGGGTGTGGTGGCCAGGGCGTGCAGCCGGTAATCGGCCGCCGTCGCCGTCGTGCGCTCCCACTCGGCGCCCAGGGCGAGGAGCTGCGGGTTCAGAGGCTGGCCCGACAGATGGGCGCCGACCACGGCGACGCGGGTCCACGGCCGCAGCAGGGCGGCGATCCGCGCGAGCCGCTCGTCGGTGAACGCGGGGCCGATCAGCATCACGCCGAAGGGCAGCCCGTCCACGGTGCCCGCCGGAACGGCGACCGCGGCCTGGTCGAAGAGGTTGGTGGAGTTGGTGAAACGCCCCAGCCGGGCGTTGGCGCCCAGCGGATCGGCGGCGACCTCCGCCGACGTCGGGTGGCCCGGCGCGGTCGGCAGCAGCAGGGCGTCCGCGTCGCCGAGCCCGGCATCGGCCCGCAGGCGCAGCGCGGCCAGCCGGTCCTGGTCGGCGAAGAGCCGGTGGGCCGGCACCTCCCGGGCACGGGTGATGATCCCCGCGACGACCGGGTCGAGACCCGCACCCCCTTCGGCGATCAACTTGTCGACAAAACTCCCCACCGCGGAGTAGCGCTCGGCGACGAACGCGCCCTCGTAGAGCATCGCGGCGGCCTCGGTGAACGGCGTGAGATCGATCGTGCGCACCTCCGCCCCGGCCGCGACGAGCCGCGCCACGGCGGCCTCGTACGCCTCCGCCCAGCCCGCGTCCAGCTCACCGAGCTGTGCGGTCGAGGGGACGGCCACCCGCCAGGGGCCGGGGGCACGCTGGGGGAGCGCCGGCAGCGGGCGCCCGGACGGTCGGCCCAGGTGGGCGAGGGCCCGTTCGGCCTCCGGGAGCGTCCGGGCGAAGACGGTCACGCAGTCCAGGGAGGCACAGGCCGGGACGACACCGGTGGTCGGGACCAGACCCCGGGTCGGCTTGAGGCCGACGATGCCGTTGAAGGCGGCGGGCACCCGGCCGGAACCGGCGGTGTCGGTGCCGAGGGCGAGGTCGACCAGGCCCAGCGCGACCGCCACCGCCGATCCCGAGCTGGAGCCACCGCTGACGCGCTCCGGGTCGAGGGCGTTGCGCACGGCGCCGTACGGGGAACGGGTGCCGACCAGACCGGTGGCGAACTGGTCCAGGTTCGTGGTGCCCAGGACGAGGGCGCCGGCCGCGCGCAGGCGGGCGACCGCGGGGGCGTCCTCCTCCGGGAGGTACGCGTACGCCGGGCAGCCCGCCGTGGTCGGCAGGCCCGCCACGTCGATGTTGCCCTTCACGGCGAGGAGCCGCCCGGCGAGGGGGAGGGGCTCACCCGCGGCGACACGGGAGTCGAGGGCCTCGGCCTCCTCCTCCACCTCGGCCCGCGGGCGCAGGCCGATCCAGATCTCGGGGCGGTCGACCGCCTCCATTCGGGCGTAGGCCGACTGCACTCGGGCGAGGGCGGACATGGGGTGCTCCTTGATCGTCGGGCCGGTCGGTTCCGTCTGTTCCGCCCGTGCCGTCGGTTCCGCCGGGCCCGCGGCATCGGGCTCGGCGGTCGCATCGGCGTCGGCGGGGGCGATCGCCGGGTCAGGTGGCGGGAGCCAGGACCACCAGGGCCGTGCCCGCCTCCACCTGGGCGCCCGGCCTGGTGAGGACCTGTCGTACGACTCCGTCCATCGGGGCGGACACCCTCGACTCCATCTTCATCGCCTCCAGCGCCAGCAGGGGCTGGCCGGCGGTGACACGGTCGCCCGGCTCGACGTTCAGCTGCCACACGGACGCGGCGAACTCGGCCTCGACGAGCCGGCCGCCTGCCGGGACGGTGACCTCGGCGGCCGGGGGCGCGGGTACGGCGGCGGCGTCCGCCCGGGCGAACTCGCCCGCCGCCTCCCAGGCGTCCCGCTCGGCGCCGAACGCGGTGCTCTGCCGGGCCCGGAACCGCGCGATCGACTCGGCGTGATCGTCGAGGAACTCTTCGTAGGCCGCGAGGGAGAACTCGCCCTCCTCGATCCGGGGCACGAACCGCCCCGAGACGATGTCCGCGCGCAGACCGAGGAGTTCGTCGGGCTCCACGGCGTACCACTTGATCCGGTCGAAGAACCGCAGCAGCCAGGGCGAGCCCGGTTCGAAGGCGCCGCGCTGCTGCCACGCCGACCACACCTGGGTGGTCCGGCCCACGAACTGGTAGCCGCCCGGACCCTCCATGCCGTAGACGCAGAGGTACGCGCCGCCGATGCCGACGGAGTTCTCGGCGGTCCAGGTCCGTGCCGGGTTGTACTTGGTGGTGACCAGACGGTGCCGCGGGTCCAGCGGGGTCGCGACCGGCGCGCCCAGGTACACGTCGCCCAGGCCCAGGACCAGGTACTCCGCGTCGAAGACGGTGCGGTACACGTCGTCCACGGAGTCCAGACCGTTCACCCGGCGGATGAACTCGATGTTCCACGGGCACCAGGGGGCGTCGTCGCGGACCCCGGCCATGTAGCGGTCGACGGCCTCGCGGGTCGCCGGGTCGTCCCAGGACAACGGGAGGTGCACGGTCCGGGAGGGCACCACGAGCCGGTCGGTCGGCGGCAGCGCGCGGACCGTCTCCCGCACTGCGGCGAGCAGCGCGCGCTGCGGGAGTCTGCGCGGATCGGCCTGGATCTGCAGGGATCGGATGCCGGGGGTCAGATCGGTGACGCCGTCGAGGCCGGCCGCGGCCACCGCCTCCATCAGGGCGTGGACCCGCATGCGCAGCGCGAGGTCCAGCCGCATGGGCCCGAACTCGACCAGCAGGTTGTCGTCGCCGCTGCGGCGGAACGTCACGTCGCCGTCCCGGGCCAGCACCCCGCCGTCCACGACCGCGGCCCGCTCCGAGCCGTCGTCGGCGAGCGGCGCGAAGCGCACGGTGTCACCGGGGCGGAGCTGGCCGAGTTTCCAGCGCTCCGTGCTCACGACCGTCGCGGGGCAGACGAAGCCGCCGAGCGAGGGCCCGTCCGGGCCGAGCAGCACCGGCATGTCACCGGTGTAGTCGACGGCGCCCACCGAGTACGGCGTGTCGTGGATGTTGGACGGGTGCAGGCCCGCCTCGCCGCCGTCGGTCCGCGCCCAGCGGGGCTTGGGACCGATCAGGCGCACACCGGTGCGCGCCGAGTTGAAGTGCACCTTCCAGTCGGCCGCGTAGAAGTCGTGGATGTCGTCCTCGGTGAAGAACTCCGGTGCCGCGTGCGGGCCTTCGAGCGCGCCGACCCGCCACTCGGAGGTGAAGGAGGGCCGGTCGGCGAGCGGCACGGGTGCCGTCGCGCCGGTGACCGAGCCACCGTGCAGCACGTCCCCCGTCCGCAGCGCCCGTCCGCCGTGTCCGCCGAACCGGCCCAGGGTGAAGGTGGCGGCGCTGCCGAGGAACGCCGGGACGTCCAGGCCGCCGCCGGCGAAGAGGACGTAGGTGCGCAGGCCGTGCCCGGTGGGCGCGCCGACCTCCAGCACCGCTCCCGCGGGCACCGTCACCGGCTCCCACCGGGCGACCGCCGTGCCGTCCACGGTGACCGGCGCGGGGGCACCGGTGACACAGACCGTGACGGCGTGCGTGAAGCGCAGGGCGGGCCCCCGCAGGGTGCACTCCAGGCCGGGCGCCCCTTCGTCGTTGCCGAGGGCGCGGTTGCCCAGCCGGAAGGACAGGTCGTCCATCGGACCGCACGGCGGCACGCCCACCTGCCAGTGGCCGGTACGGCCCGGCCAGTCCTGGACCGTGGTGAGGGTTCCGCCGGAGACCACCTCGACGCGGGGCGTGGGATCGCCGATCCCGGCCAGCGTCGCCGTGGAGTGCGCCGCCCGGCGGAAGGCAGGGTCGCCGAGCGCGGCCCGTACCAGTCCCAGGTTGGTCTCGACGCCGTCGACCCGGGTCCGCGCCAGCGCCTCGTCCAGCCGCGCCAGGGCGTGCGCGCGGTCCGGACCGTACGCGACGACCTTCGCCAGCATGGGGTCGTACGCGGTGGTCACCTCGGTGCCCGTCTCCACCCAGCCGTCCACCCGGACACCGGCGGGGAACTCGACCCGGGTCAGCAGGCCCGCGCTCGGCCGGTGGGCGCGCGAGGGGTCCTCGGCGTAGAGCCGGGCCTCCACGGCGTGACCGCGCGGCGCCCCAGGGTCCCGTACGACCTCCGTCTCACCGCGTGCGAGCCGCAGCATCCAGGCGACGAGGTCGATCCCGTAGATCTCCTCGGTGACCGGATGCTCCACCTGGAGGCGGGTGTTGACCTCCAGGAAGTACGCCTCCTCGCGCGCCGCGTCGTACACGAACTCGACCGTGCCGGCCGAGCGGTACCCGACACTCGCGCACAGGTCGCGGGCGCTGGAGGCGAGACGGTCCCGCACCTCCGCCGGGAGCCCGGGGGCCGGGGCCTCCTCGACGACCTTCTGGTTGCGGCGCTGGAGCGAACAGTCGCGGTCGCCGAGGGTGACGACGCGTCCCCGGCCGTCGCCGAACACCTGCACCTCCACATGGCGCGCGTCCTCGATCAGGCGCTCCAGGAAGACCCCTGCGGACGTGAAGGACGCGGCGGCGACCCGCTGCACGCGCTCCCAGGCCTCGCCCAGTTCGCCGGCGGAGCGGCACGCGGACATGCCGATGCCGCCCCCGCCGCCGGTGGCCTTGAGCATCACGGGGTACCCGATACGTCCCGCCGCGTCCAGGGCTTCCCGGAGTCCGGCCAGCAGGCCCGTCCCCGGGGCCAGCGGGACGCCGGCGGCCTCGGCGGCCGCCCGCGCGGTGTGCTTCGCCCCGAACAGCTCCAGCTGCCGGGGGGTCGGTCCCACGAAGACGATCCCGGCGTCCTCGCAGCGCCGGGCGAAGGCCGCGTCCTCGGAGAGGAAGCCGTAGCCGGGATGGATCGCGCCCGCGCCGGTGTCCTTGGCCGCCTTCAGGACGAGGTCGGTGTCGAGGTACGACTCCTTCGCGGCGGCCGGGCCCAGCCGGACGGCCTCGTCGGCGAGCCGGACGTGCGGTGCCGAGCGGTCGGCGTCCGAGTACACCGCGACCGTACGGAGCCCGAGTTCGCGTGCGGTACGGATGATCCGGACCGCGATCTCGCCCCGGTTGGCGATCAGCAGGGTGTCGAAGGTCATGACGGGGTCCCGACGGTCATCCGCACGGCGGTCGGTTCGAAGCCGTTGCAGGGGTTGTTGATCTGGGGGCAGTTGGAGACCAGGACGAGCACGTCGCGTTCGGCGCGGAGGGTGAGGGCGAGACCCGGGGCGGAGAGACCGTCGACGATGCCGAGGGTGCCGTCCCGCTCGACCGGCACGTTCATGTACCAGTTGACGTTGGAGACGAGGTCGCGCTTGCCGAGTCCGTGCCGGGCGCCTTGGGCGAGGAAGTTGTCCACACAGGCGTGCTGCGCCCAGGTGTGGTGGCCGTAGCGCAGCGTGTTCGACTCCTTGGAGCAGGCGCCGCCGACCGTGTCGTGCCGGCCGACGTCGTCGGACACCACGGTCATCAGGGGTGTGTGCTCACCGGACATCAGCACGCTGCCCGTGGTCAGGAAGATGTTCCCCTGCGCCTGGATCGTGTCGGGCGCGCTGTAGCGGACGGACAGGTCGTGGGCGTCGTACGCGAGGAAGTCGACGGCCTGGTTGCCGTGCAGGTCCGTGATGGTGAGGGTGTCGCCCGCGCGGACGACGGACGACCAGGCGGCGCGGGCGGGGACCACGGTCGTGGCGGTGCCCGTGCCCGTGCTTGTGCTCGTGCTTGTGCGCGAGTCCGTGCCCGTGCCCGTGCCCGTGCCGGTGTCGGTTCCCGGGTCCGCGTTCATGCGCGCCCCCTCGCGGCGAGGAACTCCACGGTGTTCTGGAAGGCGCGGCGGCCCTCGGGCGTCGCCTCCCACAGCGGGTCGCCCGGTTCGGTGGGCGCCGACCGCCAGGCGAGCACTTCGAGGGCGGTACTGGTGTAGGCGGGGCGCGGGTCGAGGGGGTGCGGCACGTTCGCGATCAGCACGGTGACGTCCTGCTCGGCGCGGAACGTCACACTGCCGCCGGGCCCCGCCGAACCCGTGAAGTCCACAGCGCCGTCGTCGCGCACCGCCACGCCCTGGAAGAAGGAGAGCGAGGGAGGGAGGTCGCGTGGGCCGAGGCCGTTCTTGGCGGCGGCCAGCTTGAACAGCTCACGTCCCGCGGGGGAGGCGGAGTGCGCGGCCCCGTCGCCGTAGCGCCGCGTGTTGCGTACGAGGGTGGAGGTGCCGCACAGGGCGTCGTGCCGCCCGGAGGTGTCGGCGGTGAGCGAGGCGAGCACCCGCCCCTGGTCGGAGAGGAGCAACTGGCCCTCGCCCAGGTACGCGTTCCACTGGACCTTGACCGTGTCCGCCACGTTCAGGCGCTCCCAGGGACGGTCGGCGGCGTACAGCAGGAGGTGCGCGCACGCATCGCCGCGCAGGTCGGTCAGCCGGAGCTCGGTGCCCCGGGCCAGCACCCGGTGCGTGTAGCCGCCGCCGGCCACCGTCTCCGCCCACACCAGCCGGCCGGCCTCGCACGGCGGCGAGGGCCAGGTGCGCGCCGGGACCACGGGCATGGCCTCCGTGCGGGTGCCCTCCTGGGCGCGGGCGTGGTCGCGTGCTCCGTACGTGGTCGCTGTCGCCATCGCGGTCCTCCGGCTCCGGGGTGATTTCTGTCGCCCGACAGAAATTAGGAGCGCCGGAGTTCGGTGCCGTGTCCCGCGCGTTGCCGCCCGGTTACCGATCCCTCACCCGAGCACTCGCCGGCCGAGCGACGGGCGAGCGGCGCGGTCCCGGCCGGTGGTGAGGCGGACGGGAGCGGCGCGGACCCGGCCGGTCGTGCGGCGCGGTCGGCCTCTGGCGGGGCGGGATCGGGCACCGGCGGGGTGAGATCGGGCACCGGCGCCGTGTGCGAGGATCGAACGCATGGGAGGCGCCGGTGGACGACGGGTCGGCCGGCCGCGTGCGACGCAGCGGCCGGAGAGCGGTCTGTCGCCGCGTGACGAACTGCTCCTCGCGGCCGCGGAGTTGTTCACGACGCGCGGGTACGCGGCGACGACCACCCGGGCCGTCGCGGAGCGGGCGGGCATGCGCCAGGCGTCGATGTACCACTACGTCTCCGGCAAGGAGGAACTGCTCGCCGCCCTCCTGGAGTCCACGGTCACGCCCTCGCTGGCCCTCGCCCGGAAGCTCCTCGCCGACTGCGCGGACGACGCGGCCGCGCCGGAGGGCCGGCTGTGGGAGCTGTGCCGCTCCGACGTGGAACTGCTCTGTGGTGGCCCGCACAACCTCGGCGGCCTGTACCTGCTGCCTGAGGTGCGTGCCGAGCGCTTCGCCGGATTCCATGCCGTGCGGGCCGAACTTAAGGACACCTACCGTCAGTTGCTCGCCGCGACGGTCGTGGGCGGCGCACTGGCGAAGAGTGAGCTCGATCTGCGGACGGATCTGTTGTTCGGGCTCATCGAAGGGGTGATTCTCGTCCGCCGCTCCGACCCGGACCGGGCCGTGTCCGCGTTCGCCGAAGCCACCGCCGACGCGGCACTGCGGATCGCCGGAATCTGACCTGACGCCCGGTGGGGCGGGGGTTTCCGGTCGTCCGTGCGCTGTTACGCAGGGTGTGCGAGTGAAGCCGGAGCGTGCAAAAGAGCCGAGGGTACTCCTGTCGCGCGGGCGATTTCAGGTGCTTGCCGAATATGACACGGCGATGATCCGGTCGGACTAAGCTCGCCCGCAGCGCACCGAGTTGAGATGTAATCGTGCGCTTGTTCCCAAAAGTTCCGAAGACTCGGTTTGACCACGCAGTTTTCCCCCACGAACTTCCCCCCGACCCCCAGCCGATCTGTCTCAGAGGGCATACATGGTGAGTGTTCAATCGCCTCCCGGTGGCCGTGAACTTCCCTACGCGCGCGTCCTGTTGCTGCCGGCCATACTGATGGCCGCGATGACCGGGACCGCCGTCGCACTGGTGACGAGCGCGGCCAGGCCCGCCGTCGGCTGGTGCGGCGCCGTCGCGACGCTGCTCGTCCTCGCGGTCGGGGCGGAAGCCGTGCGCCGTGGCCGCGACACCCGTGACCTGCGCGCCGAACTCGCCCGTAGCACCGCGTACTTCGAGCAGCGCATCGCCTCCCATGACGAGCAGTTCGTGCGACTGCGCGCCGAGGTCCTGCCGGTCGCGCTCCGCCGGATGCGGGGCGGCGTCAACCCCGAGGACGTGGCCCGCGACTTCGGCCCCGGCAAGGGCGACACGTACGAACTCACCCCGGCGCAGCGGGACCTGCTCGGCGCGGTGCTCAAGGTCGTGGACGACGAGGACCTGCTGCGCGACTCCTCCCAGCGCTCCTTCGTCAACATCGCCCGCCGCGTCCAGGCGATCGTCCACCAGCAGAACAAGGAACTCCGCGAGATGGAGGAGGACCACGGGCGCAACCCCGAGGTCTTCGACGACCTGCTGCGCATCGACCACGGCACCGCGCTGATCGGCCGCCTCGCCGACTCCATCGCCGTGCTCGGCGGCGGCCGTCCGGGACGCAACTGGCCCGAGCCCGTACCGCTGTTCAGCGTGATGCGCGGCGCCATGTCCCGGATCCTGGAGTACCGCCGCATCGAGCTGCACTCCATCGCCGACGTCGCCGTCAACGGCATCCACGTCGAACCGGTCATCCACGCCGTCGCCGAACTCCTCGACAACGCGACGCGCTACTCGCCGCCGACCACCAAGGTGCACCTCACCGCCCTCGTCGTGCAGACCGGCGTCGCCATCGAGATCGAGGACTCCGGCGTCAGCTTCAGCGACGAGGCCCGCGGGAAGATCGAGGAACTGCTGCGGCAGGCCGCGGCCGGTGTCGACCTCAACATCCTCGGCGAGGCCCCGCGGCTCGGCATGGCCGTCGTCGGGCGGCTCTCGAAGATGTACGACATGAAGATCTCGCTCCGCCAGTCCGCGTACGGCGGGGTACGCGCCGTCATCGTCGTGCCGAGCAACATGCTCACCAAGGACCCCGCCCCCGGCCTCGCGCACGGCATCGGCGTGAACGCGGTCCCGACGATGGACACCGACGGCGTCGAGGGGCCCAAGCGCAAACCGAAGAAGCGCCGGCCGACCACCGGACCCCGTATCCCGTCGCCGCACGACGGCTCCCAGGACGACGACGCCCCGGTGGTCACCGAGTGGACGGCGGGCGGCCTGCCGCAGCGGCGCAGCAGGGTCAAGGTCCCGCTCAGCCAGCGGATCGCCGAGGCGCGGGCCGCCGAACTGGCCGCCGAGGCCGCGGCCGCCGCGGCGCCCTGGGCCGCCGCGCCCGCCCCGAAGGAGGAGGAGGAGCCCCCGCCGGGGCTGTGGGTCGAGGCGTTCATGGAAGGCCTCAAGGGCGATCCCGACCCGACCGCATTCACCCAGAGCCATCAGCCGGCCCCCGCTGATGTCGACGACGAGGGGGACCTCAAGTGATCCAGCAGCGAGGCAACTTCGACTGGATGCTCAAGGATCTGGCCGACGGCGTTCCGGGCATCCAGCAGATCGTGGTGCTCTCCGCCGACGGGCTGCGCATCGCCCGCTACGGCGGCGACCCCGACGCCGCCGACCGCGTCGCCGCCGCCTGCGCCGGACTCCAGAGCCTGGCCGGAGCCGTCGCCGGCGAGATCCCCCGCAGCGACGGCACCATGCGGATGGTCATCATCGAGATCAACGGCGGCTACTTCTACCTCATGTCCGCCGGGGCCAACGCCTATCTCGCGGTCCTCGCCAACCAGACCGCGGAGCCCGGTCTGATGAGCAACCGCATGCGTGATCTCGTCGCCCGGATCGGCGCGCACCTCACCAGCCCGCCGCGCCGCAACGGGCAGACCGTATGACTCCTCCGCAACGCCGCCGGCGCCACCCCACGCAAGAGCCCCGTGAGGTCCCCCAGGGCAGCCCTCCGCACGAAGCGCCCGCCGCGGAGGGAAGCCCTCCGGAGGGCCAGGAGCAGGACCCCAAGATCCCCGGGCGCCTGTACGTGCTCACCGGCGGGGGCGAGGGCGGCGACCGGGCCGACCTCGACCTCGTCACCCTGATCGTCGCGCGTGCCGACCCTCCGGCACCCACCACGCAGCCCGAGCAGTCGGTGCTGCTGAGGCTCTGCAAGGCCCCCCTGTCCGTGGCCGAGCTCTCGGCCTATCTCAATCTGCCGTTCAGCGTGGTGACCGTCCTGCTCACCGAGCTGCTGACGGCCGAACTGGTACAGGCGCGCGCCCCGATCGTCCGCTCGGCGCTGCCCGACCGTTCCCTCCTCGAAGCGGTGATGCATGGACTTCAAAAGCTCTGACACGATCACCGGCCCGCGCGCCGAGGACCACCTCCCGCACACGGCGACCGCCGCGGTGAAGATCGTGATCGTGGGCGGGTTCGGGGTCGGCAAGACGACCATGGTGGGTGCCGTCAGCGAGATCAAGCCGCTGACCACCGAGGAGACCATGACGCAGGCCGGCATCGGCATCGACGACAACTACGGCTCCGAGACCAAGACGGCCACCACCGTGGCCATGGACTTCGGCCGCATCAGCATCACCGAACAACTGGTGCTGTACCTCTTCGGCACCCCGGGCCAGGAGCGCTTCTGGTTCCTGTGGAACGGCCTCTTCGAGGGCGCGCTCGGCGCGGTCGTACTGATCGACACCCGCCGCCTCGAAGTCAGCTTCGACGTGATCGGCCGCCTGGAGGAACGCGGTGTGCCCTTCGTCGTCGCCATGAACGACTTCCCCGACGCGCCCACCTATCCGATGGAGGACCTGCGCGCCGCGCTCGACCTCTCGGAGGAGATCCCGATCGTGAAGTGCGACGCACGCCGCCGGGCCTCCAGCCGCGACGTCCTGATGACGCTGATGCGTTTCCTGCACTCGCTGACGATGTCCTCCGCTTCCTCCGCGTCGTCCTCGCGGACCTGACGCCCTCCGCGTCTCCCCGTCCTTCCCGCACGCCCCATCCCCTCCAAGACACCGGACCCAATCCAGTTTCGGAGCGATCATCGTGACGCCTGAACCCCACTCACCGGCCGGTACGGACGACCTCACACTCGACCCGCCGCCGGGCTGCCCCGCCCACGGCCGAGGACCCGGCGGACTCCACCGGCTCCACGGCCCCGAGGCGGACGACCTGGGAGCCCTGTACGAGGAACTCCGCGACGAGCACGGTGCGGTGGCCCCCGTACTGCTCCACAACGACGTGCCGATCTGGGTGGTGCTCGGCCACGCCGAGAACCTGCACATGGTGAGCACCCCCACCCACTTCTCCCGGGACAGCCGGCTGTGGAGCGCCGTCAAGGACGGAACCGCAGGCCCCGACCACCCGCTCGCGCCGCACATCGCCTGGCAGCCCATCTGCTCCCACGCCGAGGGCGACGAGCACCTGCGGCTGCGCGGCGCGGTCATGGGCGCCATGTCGACCATCAACCACCGCACCATCCGGCGGCACATCAAACGGGCGGCGCAGATCCTGGTCAACCGCTTCTGCGAGAAGGGCCGGGCCGACCTGGTCGGCCAGTACGCCGAGCACCTCCCGATGGCCGTGCTCTGCCAGATCCTCGGCATGCCCGACGAGTACGACGACCGCCTGGTGCAGGCCACCCGCGACCTGCTCAAGGGCACCGAGACCGCGGTCGCCAGCAACGAGTACGTCATGAACATCCTGATCCGGCACACCGCCCGCCGCCGCAACCAGCCCGGGGACGACTTCACCGGCCATCTCATCGACCACCCCGCCGGGCTCACCGACGACGAGGTCGCCCAGCACCTGCGCCTGGTACTGCTGGCCGCGTACGAGGCCACGGCCAACCTGCTCGCCAACGTGATCCGCGTGGTGCTCATCGACCCGCGCTTCCGCGCCCGTCTGAACGGCGGGCAGATGACCGTCCCCGAGGCGGTCGAGCAGTCGCTCTGGAACGAGCCTCCGTTCAGCGCCGTCCTCGGCTACTTCGCCAAACAGGACACCGAGCTGGGCGGCCGGACCATCCGGCGCGGCGACGGCCTGATCCTCGGCATCGCGCCGGGCAACATCGACCCTCGGGTCCGTCCCGACCTCAAGGCCGACATGATGGGCAACCGCTCCCACCTCGCCTTCGGCGGCGGACCCCACGAGTGCCCCGGACAGGACATCGGACGCGCCATCGCCGACGTCGGCGTCGAGGAGCTGCTGATGCTGCTGCCCGATGTCGAACTCCACTGTGACGAGGATGAGTTGCGCTGGCGTTCGTCGATGTCCTCGCGCCACCTGGTGGAGCTTCCCGTCTACTTCGAGCCGCGCCCGCCGGAAGACGTGAAAGACGTGACGGCCGCCTCGCCGGTCCCGCCGCCGCCCTGGCAGGCCGGCACGGACCAGCCGGCCGCGTCCGCACAGCGGCCCCACCCGTTCCCGCCGACGACGGCACCCACACCGCCGCCGGCGGCACCGGCGGCACCCGTGCCCGCCCGCCCGGCCGGGGCCTGGCAGCGCTTCCTGGCCTGGTGGCGCGGCTACTGAGGACGCGGCCCGGGCTCCCGGCTACCGCGCCCAGTCCTCGTGCGCGGACCAGGCCTGCAGCTCCCGCCCGCTCACGAACCGGTGCGTCAGCCCCGTGACCGGATCGGTGAACTCCAGCTTTCGAGCCAGCAGTTGGAGCGGACGCCGGAAGTCACCGGCCGGCACGGGGCCGGTCACCACCGGATAGAGCGGATCGCCGAGGATCGGGACGCCCAGCGTGTTCATGTGCACCCGCAGCTGATGCGTCTGCCCGGTCCGTGGAACCAGCCGGTAGCGGCCCAACCCGTCCCGTCGGTCGCGGAGTTCGACCCCGCTCACCGCGTTCGGCTCACCGGCCACCTCCCGCGCGGCAAGCAACCCGCGCTCCTTCACGATCCGGCTGCGGACCGTGCGCGGCAGCGTGAGCCCTGCGTCGTACGGGGCCACCGCCTCGTACTCCTTGGCGACGAGCCGGTCGCGGAACAGCGACTGGTAGGCACCGCGTTCCTCGGGACGCACGGTGAACAGCACGAGGCCGGCGGTGAGTCGGTCGAGGCGGTGCGCCGCGCCGAGCGCCGGGATGCCCAGCTCCCGCCGCAGCCGGGCGAGCACCGTCTCGGCGACGTGGCTGCCGCGCGGTGTGGTGGCGAGGAAGTGGGGCTTGTCGGCCACCACGATGTGCGCGTCGCGGTACACGACGTCGACGGCGAACGGCACCCGTTCCTCGTCGGGCAGCTCCCGGTGGAACCACACGAACATCCCCGGTGCGTACGGGGTGGAGGGCTCCACCGGCCGCCCGTCCGCCCGTACGACCAGCCCGTCCGCGACCATCCCGTCGATCACCCCGGGCCCCGCCACGAGCCGTTCCGCCAGGTACTCCCGCACGGTGACCCACTCCCCGGGATGCGGCAGTCTTACGCGCACGGGGTCGACGCCGTCGCGCTGCGGCAGCGGGGAGGGGGGAATCCTGGGCTTGCGTCTCACCCGTCAAGCCTACGGGCGGTGGCGCGGCCGCCCGGCGGCGCCACCGCCGGGCTCAGGCGTACGAGGGCGGCGCGGCCTCCGCCGCCTCGGCCGGTGCCGTCCGCGCCCGGTACGCCCGGTAGGCCGCACCCGCCAGCAGGGTCGCCCCCAGGAAGAGCACGGTGAACCACTGGAAGTACCAGTGCCCGCCCGTCGGGTCGTACACCGCGGCACGCGGCCAGGCGAGGTCGACGCTCATGAGGAGACCGTAGACGAGGGCGACCGCGTTGACCGGGACGCCCCAGCGGCCCATCGAGAAGAGCGGTGCGCCCGTCTCGTCGGTCCCGTCCGCGGTGAACCCGCCGCGCAGCCGTCGCACCAGCATCGGCCCGGTCACCGTCGCGTAGGCCAGGTACAGCATCACGATGCAGGTGGTGCCGATCGCCAGAAAGGCCTCCGGGGAGGCGAAGTTCAGCAGCAGCAGGGCGGCGGAGAGGACACCGACGGTGAGCGCGGGGACGCTCGGCACACCGGTGCGCGGGTCGACCTTCGCGAGCCGGCCGGAGAAGGGGAGCCGGCCGTCCCGGGCCATCGAGAAGAGCATGCGGCAGGCGGCCGTCTGGATCGCCAGCGTCGCCACCGCGACGGCCACCACCACATCGGCGAGCAGCACCCGGCCCACGCCGTCCCCGAGACTGCTGGTCAGTACATAACTCAGGCCGTCCACGCCCAGGTGCCCGTCGGTGAGGCTGGGCGCCGCCAGCAGGCCGCCGAGCACGATCAGTCCGCCGAGCAGCCCCGCCGCACCGAGAGCGGTGAGGATCGTACGCGGCGCGGTGCGTCGAGGGTTGTGCGTCTCCTCGCTCATCTCGCCCGCGCTGTCGAACCCGATCATCACGTAGGCCGCCGTGAACGCGCCCACCGCCAGGGCCCCGAACAGGCCCGATCCGCCCTCACCGGAGTGGAAGGTGATGCCGGGGGAGCGCTCGGAGTGGGTGAACAGCAGGACGATGATCAGCACGGCGCCGATGATCTCGGCGGTGACGCCTACCCGGTTGACCACCGACATCACCCGGTTGTCGACCATGTTCACCAGCGTGGTCAGGACGAGCAGGACGACACCGAGGACCGCCGCGTTCGCAGCTCCGTCCGGACTGGTCGGCGCCGGATCGTGGCCCACCAGCTGGAAGCCGGACCAGATCGCGGGCAGCACCATCTGCAGGGCGAGGGCCGCCGCGGCGACCACGACGATCTGCCCGATCACCATGATCCAGCCGGCGAACCACCCGAAGGAGGGGTTCGACAGACGCGAGGACCACTGGTAGATCGCGCCCGAGAGCGGATAGCGCGCGGCCAGTTCGGCGAAGCAGGCGGCGACCGCCAACTGGCCCAGCAGGACGGCCGGCCAGGTCCAGAAGAAGACCGGGCCGCCGAACGCGTACCCGAAGGCGAAGAACTGGAAGACGGTCGTCAGCACCGAGATGAAGGAGAATCCGGCGGCGAACGAGGCGTACCGGCCGAGGCTGCGATGCAGTTCCTGGCGGTACCCGAACGAGGTGAGCGAGCTGTCGTCGGGGGAGCGGGGCGGGTCGGGGCGGACGTCGGAGGGGGCGGTGGTGGTCACGATGGCACCTGCCTTCGGCGCGGATTCCTGTCGGGTGACAGAAATTAGGGAGACCCTGTTTCGCTCGCGTGACGCGGTCGTGTCCGGGTCGCGCCGAAGTGCTCACGCCCCCGTCGCGGAGACGGGGGCGCAGCGGATGCGGGGGTGAGGCCGTCCTCGGGGGAGGGGGCGGGGCAGCGTGGTCCGCGTCGCGGCGGATGACCGGCGGGGCGGGCTGTACGACGACGGACGGGGCGCTCGGGGCGCTTGTGGCGCTCGGCGTTCTCGACGCGCTCGGTACGTGTCCGAGGGGCGGTTACGCGAGGGAGCCGGGGCGAAACGCCGACGGCCCTCGCGCTCACGACGGCGTGCGGCCGGTGCGGTGGATTCCGTCGCGTCTGCGTCCGACGCGTCGTCAACTCGTCCCACGGGGGCGGCAGTCGGTGACTCCGCCGGTCGTGACGGCCGAGCCGGTGGTCCGGCTGCTTCCGGTCCGCTGCTCGCGGTCGGGTGGCCGCTACGGGAGGGCGGCGCCGTCCGGCGGGTCCGGCCGGACGCGACGCGCCGCCGTGACCGGTCGCAGGGGCGCGTCGTACCGGCATCACGGTCACGTCGTACCGGCATCACGGTCACGTCGTACCGGCTCGTACCGGCGTGCGTTCAGGCCGGACGGGTGTCCCACGGGACCGCCCGTCCGGGGACGTTCAGGAAGCGGACGCCGAGTGCGTCTCCTGCTCCGCCTCCACCTGCGCGTTCCACTCCCGCTTGGACGCCTGCCAGCCGTCCTCGTTGTGCCCCAGCCGCCAGTAGCCGGAGATGGACAGGTCCTCGCGGGGGATCTCGCGCTCCACCCGCAGCAGCCGGCGCAGCTCCTTCACGAAGGCCGCCTCACCGTGCACGAAGGCGTGGATCCGGCCCTCCGGGAAGTCGAGCGCGCGCACGGCCTCCACCAGGGCCTCGCCCACCGGCCGGTCGCCGCGGTGCAGCCACACCACGTCGACGTCCGAGTCGATCTTCTGCTCCTCGTCGGGGCCCGAGATCTCCAGGAAGGCGTGGGCCACGGCGCCGTCCGGCAGCGCCTCCAGGGCGGCGGCGACCGCGGGCAGCGCGCTCTCGTCACCGGCGAGCAGATGCCAGTCGGCGCTCGCGTCGGGCGCGTAGGCGCCGCCGGGGCCCATGAACCGTACGATCTCGCCCGGTTGGACCCGGGCCGCCCAGGGGCCGGCCAGACCCTCGTCGCCGTGGACCACGAAGTCGAGGGTCAGCTGGCGCAGTTCGGGGTCCCAGGCGCGCACGGTGTAGGTCCGGGTCACCGGCCACTGCTCGCGCGGGAGTTCCTCCCGGATCCGCTCCATGTCGAACGGCTCGGGGTAGGTGACGCCCGCCGGGGCGAAGAGCAGCTTCACGTAGTGGTCGGTACAGGTGCCCGCGGTGAACTCGGCGAGGCCCTCGCCGCCCAGCACGACGCGCTGCATGTGGGGAGTGAGCCGCTCGGTCCGCACGACGCGCGCGGAGTGGGGCTTCCTGGGCCTGCGTGCCGGACGCTCTGCCATGACGGCCTCCTCGTTCATTGACTTAGGCTCACCTAAGTTAGCATCTCTGTCCCGGTCGGCACCCTTCGCAGGGACGGCCCGAGCGGTCTTCGTACCGGGAGTCGAGTCCCCCCGTGGCGAGGATCGAGCCTCCCTCCGCACTGTGACGGTCCCCTCACCCGGACATCCTCCGCCCACCGGCGGGAACAGCGCCTCCCGGGCGCCAGACCCCTCAGCCGCCCAGCGTCGTGAGCAGGCGCTGCAGGGACCCGCCCAGGCCCCAGCGGGCCGCCAGCGCGTCCAGGGCGGCGGGGTCGCGCGGGGTGCGGGGCAGCGCCGTGTCGACGTCGGGCAGCGGGACGTCACCGGCGACCCGTACGACCTCGGGCGCCAGGGCGACGTAGGGCCGGGACTCGTCGAGACGCCTGCGCTGCGAGGGGGTCAGCCCGGACTTCGGGTCGTCCACGGCGGCCATGATCCCGGCCAGGTCGCCGAAGGCGTCGAGCAGCTTGGCCGCCGTCTTCTCGCCGATCCCCGGCACCCCGGGAAGGCCGTCGCTCGGGTCGCCCCGCAGCAGTGCGAGATCCGCGTACCCGGAGCCGTCCACCCCGTACTTCTCGCGCAGCCAGGTCTCGTCGGTGAGCTGGAGGGTGCCGACGCCCTTGAGGGGATACAGGACGCGCACTCCCCGCTCGTCGTCCACGAGTTGGTAGAGGTCGCGGTCGCCGGTGACGATGTCGACCGGGCCGGTGGCGCGTCCGGTGAAGGTGCCGATCACGTCGTCCGCCTCGTAGCCCGCCACTCCCACGCGCGCGATGCCCAGCGCGTCCAGGACGTCCTCGATGACGGGCACCTGCGGGGAGAGCGTGTCCGGCACCTCCTCCTCGTCCGGGCCGGTCTCGGTCTCCACGGCCACCCGGTGCGCCTTGTACGAAGGGATCAGGTCGACCCGCCACTGCGGGCGCCAGTCCGCGTCCATGCACGCCACCAGCTCGTCCGGGCGGTGGTCCTTGACCAGGCGGTCGATGAAGTCGAGCAACCCGCGCACGGCGTTCACCGGCGTGCCGTCCGGGGCTCTCACCGAGTCGGGGACCCCGAAATAGGCCCGGAAGTACAGGGAGGCGGTGTCGAGCAGCATCAGGCGTCTGGTCACGCCTCGCATCATGCCGTACGCCACTGACAGTGACCTGGACCACTCCCGTGTTTGCTTTGTGTAAGCGGGGGCAGGCGCGGCATCGGGAAGCGCCCGGTTGCTTTTTCAACCGATCACGGCGATCGCACCGATCACGGTGATCACACCGGTCACGGCGATTCGCGATCAGCGCGATCGCGCCGACCAGACCCGTCGCACCGATCAGACCGATCGAAGCGTCCGAACGAGAGGCACACGTGTCATCCAGGCTTGAGGCCGAGCATCTGTACAAGGTGTTCGGGAGACGACCGGAAGAGGCGGTGGAACGACTCCGCCAGGGAACCGACCGGGAGGAGCTGCGCGCCGACGGCACCACCGCCGCGGTGATCGACGCGTCCTTCTCGGTCGACCCGGGCCAGATCTTCGTCGTCATGGGTCTGTCCGGCTCCGGCAAGTCCACGCTGCTGCGCATGCTCAACGGACTCCTGGAACCCACCGCGGGACAGGTGCGGTTCGACGGCGAGGACCTCACCGCGCTCAGCGACCGGGACCTGCGCGAGGTCCGCTCGAAGAAGATCAGCATGGTCTTCCAGCACTTCGCGCTCTTCCCGCACCGCAGTGTCCTGGAGAACGCGGCGTACGGCCTGGAGGTCCAGGGCGTACCGGCCGCCGAGCGCCGGAAGCGCGCCACCGAGGCGCTGGAACTGGCCGGGCTCGCGGGCTGGGAGAAGTCCTGGCCCGACGAACTGTCCGGCGGGATGCAGCAGCGTGTCGGCCTGGCCCGCGCGCTGGCCACCGACGCCGATCTGCTGCTGATGGACGAGTCGTTCAGCGCGCTCGACCCGCTGATCCGCCGTGACATGCAGGACCAGCTCATCGAGCTGCAGAAGAAGCTCAAGAAGACCATCGTGTTCATCACGCACGACCTCAACGAGGCCATGCGGCTCGGCGACCGGATCGCCGTCATGCGCGACGGACGCATCGTCCAGATCGGCACCGCCGAGGACATCCTCGTACGCCCCGCCGACGACTACGTCGCCTCCTTCACCCAGGACGTCGACCGCTCCCGGGTGCTGACGGCGGGCGCCGTCATGGACACCGACGTACGGGGCGACGAGGCCGACTGCGACTGCGAGACGGCGCTGCCCGACACCTCGTTCGTGGACCTGTGCGCCATCAGCGCGCGCCTCACGCACCCGGTCGCGGTGGTCGACGCGGGGGGCGGACTGGTCGGTGTCGTGCCGCGGCGCCGGCTCGTCGCCTTCCTGGGCGACGAGCAGGACGGACCCGGCCGCTGTACGCAGCCGCGAGACGAGGCGGTGACGGCCCGTGCCTAGGATTCCCTTCGGTGACTGGGTCAACGACGTGGTCGACTGGCTGCTGAACCACATGGCGTGGCTCTTCGACTTCCTCAAGACCGTCTTCTCGGGCACCTACGACGGCATCGACGCCGTTCTCCAGGCGCCCCAGCCGCTCCTGCTCGCGGGCATCTTCGCGGTGATCGCGTTCTGGCTGCGCGGTACCTCCGCGGGTGTCCTCACCTTCGTGGGATTCGCCTTCATCGATTCCCTCGAACTGTGGGAGGACGCGATGGTGACCCTCTCGCTGGTCCTCGTCGCCACGCTCATCGCGCTCGTCGTCTCGGTGCCCGTCGGCATCTGGGCGGCGCGCTCCGACCGGGTCAGCGGCTTCGTCAGGCCGGTGCTCGACTTCATGCAGACGCTGCCCGCGATGATCTACCTCATCCCGGCGATCCTGTTCTTCGGCACCGGAGCGCCCGCCGGCATCGTCGCCACCCTGATCTTCGCGCTGGCACCCGGTGTCCGCATGACCGAGCTGGGCATCCGGCAGGTCGACAGGGAACTCGTGGAGGCCGCCGACGCGTTCGGCACCACCCCGCGCAGCACCCTGCTGCGCATCCAGCTGCCGCTGGCGCTGCCCACCGTCATGGCGGGCGTCAACCAGGTCATCATGCTGGGCCTGTCGATGGCCGCCATCGCGGGCATGGTCGGCACCGGCGGCCTCGGCGGCGACGTCAACGAGGCCATCGGCCAGCTGAACGTCGGTCTCGGTTCCGAGGCGGGCGTCGCCATCGTCATCCTGGCCATCTACCTCGACCGGATGACCGGCGCCCTCGGCACCCAGGTCTCGCCGCTCGGCCGCCGCGCCGCCGCGAAGCTGCGTGCCGCGCAGGGCCTGCGGATCTGGTCCTACCGGCCCCGGCCCGCCGTCGCGATGGTGGGCGTCGTCGTCCTCGCGCTGGTCGCGGGCGGCATGGGCGTGTTCGGCGGTACGGACTCGACGTCCGCCGCGGCCGACGGCGACAACGTCGGCCAGGGCAAGAAGGTCAGCATCGGCTACATCCCGTGGGACGAGGGGGTCGCCTCCACCTTCCTGTGGAAGGAGATCCTGGAGGAGCGCGGTTTCGACGTCGACACCAAGCAGTTCGACGCGGGTCCGCTCTACACCTCCCTCGCCCAGGGCGACGTCGACTTCGAGACGGACTCGTGGCTGCCGACCACCCACGCGGAGTACTGGAAGAAGTACGGCAAGCAGCTCGACGACCTGGGCTCCTGGTACGGCCCCACCTCGCTGGAGCTGACCGTGCCCTCGTACATGAAGGGCGTCGACTCGCTGGAGGACCTCAAGGGCAAGGCCGGCACCTTCGGCGGGAAGATCACCGGCATCGAGTCGAGCGCCGGGATGATGGGCCTGCTCAAGAACAAGGTGCTCAAGGAGTACGGGCTCGACAAGGAGTACAAGGTCGTCGACAGCTCGACGCCCGCCATGCTGGCCGAGCTGAAGCGCGCGTACGCCAAGAAGCAGCCCGTCGTGGTCACCCTGTGGTCGCCGCACTGGGCGTACAGCGACTACGACCTGAAGAAGCTCAAGGACCCGAAGGGCGCCTGGGGCAAGGGCGACGGGGTGCACACGCTCTCGCGCAAGGGCTTCGCCCAGGACAACCCGGTCGTGGGCCGGTGGCTGAAGAACTTCAAGCTGACCGAGAAGCAGCTCACGGGTCTCGAGGCGGAGATCAACAAGGTCGGCAAGGGCAAGCAGCAGGACGCGGTGCGTACCTGGCTGAAGAAGAACCCCGGTGTCGTCGACAAGCTGGCGCCGACCGGGAAGGCGTCCGCCGCGCCCGCCGAGGCGAAGCGTCCGCTGGACATCGCCTGGTTCCCCTGGGACGAGGACGTCGCCGTCACCTACCTCTGGAAGAACGTGCTGGCGCGGCGCGGCTACCAGCTGAACCTGAAGCAGATGGACGTCGGCCCCGTCTACACCGGGCTGGCCTCGGGCGACCTCGACCTCAACTTCGACGCCTGGCTGCCCTACGCGCAGTCGAACTACTGGGACCAGCACAAGAACGACCTCAAGGACCTGGGCACCTGGTACGCGCCGACCTCGCTGGAGATCGCCGTGCCGTCCTATGTGAAGGGCGTCAAGTCACTCGCGGACCTCAAGGGCAAGGCCGGGACCTTCGGCGGGAAGATCATCGGTATCGAGCCCGGCACCGGTGAGATGAACCTGCTCAAGAAGAAGGTGCTCCCGGGGTACGGCCTGGACAAGGAGTACAAGGTCGTCGACGGCTCGACGCCCGCCATGCTGGCCGAGCTGAAGCGCGCGTACGCCAAGAAGCAGCCCGTCGCCGTCGTCCTGTGGTCCCCGCACTGGGCCTACAGCGAGTACAAGCTCACCAAGCTCGCGGACGACAAGAAGCTGTTCGGCGAGGGCAACACGATCCGGACCATCTCCAGCGAGAAGTTCCCGGAGCAGTACCCGCAACTCGCGCGGTGGATCAAGAACTTCAAGATGAGCGAGGACGAACTCGGCACCCTGGAGAGCGAGATCAAGAAGCGGGGTCAGGGCCACGAGGAGGACGCGGTCGCGGCGTGGCTGAAGGGTCACCCGGACGTGGTGGACCGGATGGCTCCGCGGTAGCCCCCGCATCGGCCTGAACGGCCTCGTCCTCAAGCACCGGACGGGCTGACATGCCTGAACTGGCCGTCGGCCTTCGAGCGCGGGCGCGCATCTCCAGCCCGTCCGGCGCTTGAGGACTAGCCCTTCGGGCGAGGGCGGGGGTCCAGGGGGTGCAGCGCCCCTGGCGGGGTCCGGGGCGGAGCCCCGGGGACGGGAAGGGCGGGGGCGGCGGGGGCGAGACTCCCCGGGGCTGCCCCCCGGTAGACGACCACGACAGCTCTGTCGACGCGAACGCACCGGATCCGGACAACCCCTTCACCCCCGGCGCCCACCTCACCGCCGCACGCCGTCCTCCCGACGACTCCGCCCACCCCCACGACACACCTCCACACCCCCCACCCCTCCCGCCGGCGGCCCCCGCCCCGCACCACCCCGTGTCTCCCCGCACGACCCTCCGCCCGCACTGACCGGCCCCGACCGTGCATGGAGCGACACCGCTCGCCAACTCCCCGTCGTGAAGCCGGACTTCGCCTCCCGGCGAGAACCACCGCCCGGGAGCGCACGCCACGCCGGAGCCCAGGGACGTCTGGTGACGGAGATGCCGGGTACCGTCCTGGGAACACCACCCCGCGCACCCACTCCCGCCGCACGCCCAGCGACGGCCCACGACAACCCGGCGGGGGCGTCCGGCCCTTCTGGTCAGCCCTTTCGTCCAGGAGGCGGCCGCGGTGCCGACGTGACCGTGGGAACTCGGCTGTTGGCGCGAATTGTGACCCTGGCCCGCCCGTGACGTGACAGCGATATGACGGCCGCATGAAACGGTTTGCCGAACATGCGTAGGGTGCAAACAACTCTTCAGGGGCAACGGCCCGGGGTGTGGACCGAAGCGGTGGACCGATGACGCGGGGGAGGGAGCCGGAGCGATGGGCGACCACAAGGAACAGCCTCTTCGGGTGGGCGCGGCCGTCCGGCGGCGGCGCCGGGCACTGGAGCTGACCCTCGCCGTCGTGGCCCAGCGCAGCGGCCTGTCGGTCCCGTTCCTCAGCCAGGTGGAGAACGAACGGGCGCGGCCGAGCCGCAGCTCCCTGGAGAGGGTCGCCGACGCGCTGGGCACCACGGCCGTCGAGCTGCTCGCCGCGGCCGACCCGGCGTGCAGTGTCGACGTCGTGCGCGCCGACGAGGGTGAGGGCTGTGCGTCCGGCGCGCGCACGCGCCCCCTGGTGCGCGGTCACCACCAGCTGCACGCCACGGAGTTCGTCGGCGACCACGAGGAGGGCCGCGAACTCCAGCACCGCAACGACAAGTTGATGTATGTCGCCGACGGTGCCGTGGAGGTCGAGGCCGAGGGCCGCGCACACCGTCTGGGGCGCGGCGACACGATGTACCTCACGGGCGGGGTGCGCCACCGCTGGCGGGCCACCGTGCCGGACACCCGCGTGATCGTGGTCGAGGTCGCCGATCACATCGAGGCGCTGGAGGAGCGCCACGGTTTCCGTCGACGCTGACCTCGGGTGCTGAACTCGGTCTACCGAAACCGAAGTTGAGGCCGGAGTCCGGAACGGGCGCGCCGAGGCCGGAGGCCGGCCTCGGACACCGGCCCAGGTGTCGACCTCGGACGCCGGCCCCGGAAGCCGAGTCGAGGAGCCGACGAGTCGACGAGCCGACACCGACCGTCGGCCTTCCGCGCGGTCCCGGCCGGTCCCCGCTGCGATACTGGCGCCATGTCCGGGACCACCTGTCGTGTCACCGCCGCCTCCGGGGCCGCCTACGCCGCCGTCACCCGCGGTCGGCGGATCGCGGGACGGGGAACACGCCCGTGACCGGCCCGACGCGGGCCCGGGTCCCGCGGGTCGTGTCGCTCGTGCCCTCGCTCACCGAGGCCGTCGCGGTGACCGTCCCCGGCGCGCTGGTCGGCGCGACCGACTGGTGCAGCCGCCCGGTGGACCTCGACGTCGCCCGGATCGGCGGCACCAAGAACCCCCGGATCGAGCGCATCGTCGAGATCGGCCCCGACCTGGTGGTGGCCAACGAGGAGGAGAACCGCGGTCCCGACCTCGACGCCCTGCGCGCCGCGGGGGTCGAGGTACTGGTCACGGAGGTCCGGGACGTGCCGGGCGCCGTCCGGGAGCTCGACCGGGTGCTGACCGCGTGCGGGGCACGGACCCGGCCGCGCTGGCTCGACGAGGCGGAGGCGACGTGGGCCTCGCCGCCCGCCCCCGTGCACCGGACGGCCGCGATCGTGCCGATCTGGCGACGCCCCTGGATGGTCCTCGGCCGCGACACCTTCGCCGGGGACGTGCTGGCACGCCTGGGCGTCGACAACGTGTACGCGGCGCACGAGGAGCGCTATCCCCGTGTCCCGCTCGCCGGGCTCCTCGCGGCGGCCCCGGAACTCGTGGTGCTGCCCGACGAGCCGTACCGCTTCACCGCCGACGACGGACCCGAGGCCTTCGGGCCCGTGCCCTGCGCGCTCGTCGACGGACGGCACCTGACCTGGTACGGACCGTCGCTCGCGCGGGCGCCGCGGGTCCTCAGCGAGGCGCTGCGAGCAGCGACCGGCTGAGCACGCCGCGCACGGTGTGGACGACGGCCACCGCCCAGGCGGCGACCAGGAGCGCGTACAGCGTGACGGCGAGCCCGTCGAAGGCCACGAGGCCGGTGTGCCGGGCCAGCGACCCGGCGCCGGTGACACACGTCCCCACCGGGAAGGTGAACGCCCACCACGTCATGGAGAACCCCATGCCCCGGCGGCGGGCCCGTGCCACCATCGCGGCGGCCAGCGCGAGCCACAGCAGTGCGAAGCCCATGACGGGGACGCCGTAGAGCACCGCCAGGAGGGTGAAGCCCTGGTCGTACGGCGCCGGTACGACGCCCGGCGCGGAGTCGGCGAACTTGCCGGTGGCGGTCGTGGACTGGCCGAGCGGGCCGAGGACGAGGAACAGCGTGGGGGTGAGGGCGAGCGGCAGCGGCCCCCCGGTGAGGAGCCGGCCGAAGATCACCGGCAGTGTCACGAAGGTGGCCAGCAGGCTGAGCCCGAAGAGGGCGAAGCAGCCGAGGAGCAGCGTCTCGCGGGCCTGCCCCGGCGGGAGGTGCGGGACCAGCAGCGGTCCGACGGCGGCGGAGACCATGGGCGCGACGAGCGGCAGCAGCCAGACGGGGGTGGCCTGGTCGGGCCGGATGCGGTGGTGCACGACCATCAGGTACGGGACGGCCAGGGCGGCGGCGAGCGCGGCCACCGTCCCCACACCGAACAGCACGGCGTCCACGGCGACCGCGGCGGGTGTGCCGATCCAGTCCCGGCCGACGACGAGCGTGGCGCCGCCCACCGCCAGCAGCGCCATCGCGAGGCAGCCGTAGAAGGGCGCCGCCGCCGGGTCGAGCAGGTGGGCGCGGGCCTGGTCGCGGTGGTGGGTCCAGTGCAGGGCACGGGCACCGAGCAGGGTCACCAGCAGGACGGCCGAGAGCACCCAGACGACCAGGCAGAAGGTCCGCAGGCCTGGGAGGTCACCCGGCAGTCCGGCCCCCGCGGTGGCCACGATCGCCGTGCCCATGACCGAGGCGTACCAGTTGGGGCCGAGGTGGCGGACGGCGGCGGCGCGCGGTCGCCGGGTTCCGGCGGTGGCGAGCGGGGCGACGGGACGGGCTGCGGTGACCATGGCTCCACGGTCCCGCCACCACGGGTTCCCCACCAGAGAGCACGGGTCTATGAGGGCATAAGCTGACTTTATGGGTACGAGTGCGGAGGGGTCGACGGGCGGCCGGGCGGCGCGCGCCGGGGAGCCGGCCGGGAGCCGGGGCACGGGCGAGCCGGCCGCGGCCGGGATCGCGCACCGGGTACCGGATCTCGGGGCGCTGGAGCTGCTGCTCGCGGTGGCCCGGCTCGGGAGCCTCGGACGGGCGGCGCGGGAGCTGGGGATCACCCAGCCCGCGGCCAGCAGCCGCGTCCGCTCCATGGAACGGCAGCTCGGCGTGGCGCTCGTCGACCGCTCGCCCAGGGGGTCGCGGCTCACGGACGCCGGCGCGCTCGTCACGGACTGGGCGCGGCGGGTCGTGGAGGCGGCCGAGGCGTTCGACGCGGGGGCGCAGGCGCTGCGGGACCGGCGCGACTCGCGGCTGCGAGTGGCGGCGAGCATGACGATCGCCGAGTATCTGCTGCCCGGCTGGCTGATCGCGCTGCGCGGGCAGCGCCCGGACACGGCGGTCTCCCTGCTCGCGGGCAACTCCGCCGCCGTCGCCGAACGCCTCCTCACGGGCGAGGCGGACCTCGGCTTCGTGGAGGGACTCTCCGTTCCCGCCGGTCTGGACTCGGCGGTCATCGCCCACGACCGGCTGATCGTGGTGACGGCACCGGGGCACCCGTGGGCACGGCGCCGGACGCCTCTGGAGGGACCGGAACTCGCGGCGACCCCGCTGATCCTGCGGGAGGAGGGGTCGGGTACCCGCCAGGTGCTCGACACGGCGCTGGGAGGTCTGGCCCGGCCGCTGATCGAGCTGTCCTCGACGACGGCGGTCAAGGCCGCCGCGGTCAGCGGCGCGGGCCCCGCCGTCCTGAGCGAACTGGCCCTCGGAGAGGAGCTCTCCACACACCGCCTGGTGAGCGTCCCGCTCTCCGGTGTCGAGCTGCGCCGCGCGCTGCGGGCGGTCTGGCCCACGGGCCACCGCCCGACGGGCCCGGCACGTGACCTGCTGGCACTGACACGCGGGACGTAGCGGCGGGGTCGGTGCGGCGCCGGGTCCTGGTGGCGCGCGGTGCGCCGGGACCGTTCCCCGCCCCGGGTTCGTCACGCGCCGCGCGCCGACGCCCGGACGCCGACGGCACGGGAGGCCGCCCATACCCTGCCGGCTCAGGACAACGCCGTACCGCGCCGGCTCAGGACGCCGCCCGCACCAGCGCCTGTACGACCCGGAGGTCCTCGCCCATCTCCGGGTGCCACTGCACGCCCAGCACCCAGCCGGGGCCGGGGAGTTCGACCGCCTCGACCGTGCCGTCCGCGGCGTGCGCCGACGCCGTCAGGCCCCGGCCGAGACGGTCCACCGCCTGATGGTGGTAGGTCGGCACGGCGCAGGACTCCGGGGCGATCGTCGCGTACCGCGTGCCCGGTACGGGGGTGACGTCGTGCCGGCCGAAGACGCCGATGTCCTTCACATGGCCCTCGATGTGCTGCACGAGTGTGCCGCCGAGGGCGACGTTGAGGAGCTGCATGCCTCTGCAGATGCCGAGGAGCGGTGTCCCGGCGTCCAGCGCGGCCCGGATCAGGGCGAGTTCCCAGGCGTCGCGGCGGGGAGCCGGCGGGCCCGTCCGCGGGGAGCGCTCGGCGTCGTAGTGGACCGGGTCGACGTCAGGACCACCGGCGACGACGAGACCGTCGAGACGGGCGACCGCCGAGGCCGCCTGTGAGGGATCGTCCGGCGGCAGCAGCGCCGCGAGCCCGCCGGACCGCTGGACCAGCCGCGGATAGCCGGCCGGCAGCAGCACGGCCTCCAGCTCCCACACACCCCAGCGCGCCCCGGACTCCAGATACGTGCTCACGCCGATCAGCGGTCTGCTGCCCACTCTGCGCTCCCTGTCGGATTCAATCTGTCGGATTCGAATTCAATGGAACGGAATCATGCCTTTGACGGATGCTCTCACTCCCGCATCCTCAGCCCCCGCAACCCCGCGACCCAGCGGGCCGGGCGGACCGGGCGGGACATCGGCCCACCGCACGACCCACACGCCCCACGCGGTCGCGTGTCGCGCGTCGGGTGTCACGCGTCGCGCCACGGAGCGGCCCGCGGTCACGCCAGGAAGCCCCGCAGCAGCGCCGCCGTTCCGGCGCAGTGTTCGCGCATCATCTCCCGCGCCCCGTCCGCGTCCCCGTCGAGCACGGCCCCGACCAGCGCGGCGTGTTGGCGCTGGGAGTGTTCCAGGTTGCGCACCAGGAGCGGGATGCAGTCGAGCAGGTCGTTGACGGACGCCCGGACGGCCGCGTACTGCGCCGTCAGTGACGGGGAACCGGCCAGTTCGGCGAGGGTGAGGTGGAGCATCGTGTCCACCCGGCGGTAGTCGGCCAGCGGCGCGTCCTGGGTGCGGGCCAGCGCCTCGCGCAGCCGGTCCGCCCGGTCGGCGTCGAGCCCGTGGGCCGCGCACAGCCCGGCCGCGCCCACCTCCAGCACCTCCCGGAAGCGCAGCACGTCCTCGATGTCGACCCCGGCGATCCGGCGGCGCAGCTCGTCCTGGCCGGGTGCCGTGTCCCTGGACCGTACGAAGGTGCCGCCGTACCGGCCGCGCCGCGACTCCACCAGACCCTGGTCCTGCAGCACCTTCAGCACCTCGCGCAGGGTCACCCGGCTGATCCCGAGCCGCTCCGCCAGCTCCCGCTCCGCGGGCAGCCGCTGGCCGCCCGGCACCAGGCCGAGCCGCACCACCTGGAGGATCTGCTCCAGCGCCTCCTCGAAACCGTTGCCCGCCCGCACCGGGCGCAGCACCGGCGCGAGACCGTCCCCCGCGCCTCCCGGACCACGGTCGGGACCCGCCTGCGTCATCCGGTCGTGCCCCCTTCCCAAGCAATGGTTCTCGGCAATACCTTATGGCTCTCGGCTGACCGAAGGAGGCTTTTCCGGTGGCAGACCGCACACCCCCGCTCGCTGTCGAGGAACTGCGCGCCCTCGTCGCGGACGGCGAGATCGACACCGTCGTCCTGGCCTTCCCCGACATGCAGGGCCGCCTCCAGGGAAAGCGGTTCGCCGCGCGCTTCTTCCTGGAGGAGGTCCTCGAACACGGCACCGAGGGCTGCAACTACCTCCTCGCCGTCGACACCGAGATGAACACCGTCGACGGCTACGCCATGTCCTCGTGGGAGCGGGGCTACGGCGACTTCGCCATGCACCCCGACCCCGGCACCCTGCGCCGGGTCCCCTGGAACGCGGGCACCGCCCTGCTCATCGCCGACCTCGCCTGGAACGACGGTTCTCCCGTGGTCGCGGCCCCCCGCCAGATCCTGCGCCGCCAGCTCGACCGGCTCGCCGAGCGGGGCCTGACCGCCCAGGTCGGCACCGAACTCGAGTTCATCGTCTTCAAGGACACCTACGAGCAGGCCTGGGACGCGCGCTACCGGGGTCTCACCCCGGCGAACCAGTACAACATCGACTACTCGGTCCTGGGGACCGGACGCATCGAGCCGCTGCTGCGCCGCATCCGCAACGAGATGCAGGCCGCGGGCCTGACCGTCGAGTCCGCCAAGGGCGAGTGCAACCCGGGACAGCACGAGATCGCCTTCAAGTACGACGAGGCACTCGTCACCTGCGACCAGCACGCCGTCTACAAGACGGGCGCCAAGGAGATCGCCTCCCAGGAGGGCGTCTCGCTCACCTTCATGGCCAAGTACGACGAGCGCGAGGGCAACTCCTGCCACATCCACCTCTCGCTCGCGGACGCCGACGGCACGAACGTGATGGCGGGCTCCGCGCAGGACCCCGGCGGCATGTCCGAGACCATGCGCCGGTTCCTCGCCGGACAGCTCGCCGCGCTCAGGGACTTCTCACTCCTCTACGCGCCCAACATCAACTCGTACAAGCGCTTCCAGCCCGGCTCGTTCGCGCCGACCGCCGTCGCCTGGGGGTACGACAACCGCACCTGCGCCCTGCGCGTGGTCGGGCACGGCCGCTCCCTGCGTTTCGAGAACCGGCTGCCCGGCGGTGACGTCAACCCGCATCTGGCCGTCGCCGGCCTCGTCGCGGCCGGCCTGTACGGCATCGAGCAGAAACTCGAACTGCCCGAGGCGTGCACGGGCAACGCGTACACCGCGGCGTACGAGCACGTGCCGACCACCCTGCGCGAGGCCGCCGAGCTCTGGGAGAACAGCCCCATCGCCCGCGCCGCCTTCGGTGACGAGGTGGTCGCGCACTACCGCAACATGGCCCGCGTCGAGCTGGAGGCCTTCGACGCCGCGGTGACCGACTGGGAGCTGCGCCGCTCCTTCGAACGCATGTGAGGTCCTTCTTGTCGCACGAGTCGCACGAGTCGCACGAGTCGCACGAGTCGCACGAGTCGCACGAGTCGCACGAGTCGCACGAGTCGCGACCCCCGGTCGTCCACGAGCTGCGGGTGCTCGACCCGGCCACCGAGGAGGTCGTCGCCACCGTCCCTGCCGCCACCGCGGCCGACGTCGACGCCGCCGTCCTGCGGGCGTCCCGGGCGCAGGTCCGCTGGGCCGTGCTGGCGCCCGGTGACCGGGCCCGGCTGCTGCGCCGGTTCGCCGTGGTCGTCGACGAACACCGCGAGGAACTCGCCCGGCTCGAGGTCCGCGAGGCCGGGCACACCATCGGCAACGCCCGCTGGGAGGCGGGCAACGTCCGTGACCTGCTCGACTACGCGGCCGGGGGAGTCGAGCGCCTGACCGGCCGTCAGATCCCGGTGCCGGGCGGACTCGACGTCACCCTCCTCGAACCTCTCGGAGTCGTGGGGGTCATCGCCCCGTGGAACTTCCCGATGCCGATCGCGGCCTGGGGCACCGCCCCCGCGCTCGCGGCCGGCAACGCGGTCCTCCTCAAGCCCGCCGAGACGACGCCCCTGACGGCGCTGCGGCTGGCCGAACTCGCCCTGGAGGCCGGCCTTCCCGAGCACCTCCTCCAGGTGCTCCCCGGCGCGGGCCCCGTCGCGGGTGACGCCCTGGTCGAGCACCCCGGCGTCGCGAAGATCGTCTTCACGGGGTCCACGAGCGTGGGCAAACAGGTGTTGGCAAAGGGTGCGGCCCTTCTCAAGCGCGTCACCCTGGAGCTCGGCGGCAAGAGCCCCAACATCGTCTTCGCCGACGCCGACATCGAGGCCGCCGCGGCCGCCGCCCCCATGTCCTTCCTCGACAACTCGGGCCAGGACTGCTGCGCCCGCACCCGCATCCTCGTCCAGCGCTCCGTGTACGAACGCTTCCTCGGGCTGCTCGCCCCGGCGATCGAGTCCGTCGTCGTCGGGGACCCGTCCGACGAGGCGACACAGATGGGCCCGCTGATCTCCCGGGCACAGCTGGAGCGCGTACGGTCGTACGTCCCCGCCGACCTCGCCGGCATCCGCGGCAAGGCACCCGAGGGCCGTGGCTTCTGGTTCCCGCCCACCGTCCTCACGGACGTCGAGCCGCACGCGCGGGTGGCCGTCGAGGAGGTCTTCGGACCGGTCGCCGTGGTGCTGCCCTTCGAGGACGAGGCGGACGCGGTCCGGCTCGCCAACGCCACCGACTACGGACTCGCCGGCTCCGTCTGGACCCGGGACGTCGGACGGGCGCTGCGCGTGTCGGGAGCCGTCCGGGCCGGCAACCTCTCCGTCAACTCCCACTCCAGCGTCCGCTACTGGACCCCCTTCGGCGGCTTCAAGCAGTCGGGGATCGGCCGTGAGCTCGGCCCGGACGCCCTCACCGCCTTCACCGAGACCAAGAACGTCTTCATCAGCACGGAGGGCCCCGCACAGTGACCGAAGCCACCGCAGGTACCGAAGCCACCCCGGGCGCCGGAGCGACCGGAGGCACCGTCTGCCGCCGTCTGGTCGGCCGCACCGCCGTCATCACCGGCGCCGGCAGCGGCATCGGACTCGCCACCGCACGCCGGCTCGCCTCCGAGGGCGCCCACGTCGTCTGCGGCGACATCGACGAGGTCGGCGGCAAGGCGGCCGCCGACGAGGTCGGCGGGATCTTCGTCAAGGTCGACGTCACCGACCCCGAGCAGGTCGAGGCGCTGTTCCGGACCGCGTACGACACCTACGGCTCGGTCGACGTCGCCTTCAACAACGCGGGCATCTCGCCGCCCGACGACGACTCCATCCTGGACACCGGCCTGGAGGCCTGGAAGCGCGTCCAGGAGGTCAATCTCACCTCCGTCTACCTGTGCTGCAAGGCAGCGATCCCCTACATGCGCCGTCAGGGCCGGGGCTCCATCATCAACACGGCGTCCTTCGTCGCCCGGATGGGCGCGGCGACCTCCCAGATCTCGTACACGGCCTCCAAGGGCGGTGTGCTCGCCATGTCCCGCGAGCTGGGCGTGCAGTTCGCCCGCGAGGGCATCCGCGTCAACGCCCTGTGCCCCGGGCCGGTCAACACCCCGCTCCTGCGGGAGCTGTTCGCCAAGGACCCCGAACGCGCCGCGCGCCGCCTCGTCCACATCCCGGTCGGCCGGTTCGCCGAGGCCGAGGAGATCGCCGCGGCGGTCGCCTTCCTCGCCAGCGACGACTCCTCCTTCGTGAACGCCTCCGACTTCCTGGTGGACGGAGGGATCTCGGGCGCGTACGTCACGCCCCTGTAGGCATCCCGGTGTAGGCACGACCCATGCGATTCCGATCCGTCCGCACCGCTCTCGTATGGGCCCTGGTCGCGGCCGCCACCCCGGCGGCCGCGGCCACCGCACCCGCCGGCCGGCGTCCCGACTGCCCGCGGCTCTCGGGCAACTGGTACGGCGACAACCGTGCCCGCCTCCAACGGCTGATCGACACCCGCGGCACCTGCTCCCGCCTCCCGGCCGGCACCGGCTCCGCGCCCCAGGCACGGAACGCCCCCGTCGCCGCCTTCGACTGGGACAACACGGTCACCAAGAACGACGTCACCGACGCGACCCTCGCGTGGATCCTGCGGCACGACCGGATCCTGCGCCCGGCGCGCTGGAAGGACACCAGCGCATGGCTGACCGACGCGGCAGACCGGGCCCTGACCACCGCCTGCGGCACCGCCACCCCCGTGGGCGCCCCCCTCCCGACCTCGAAGGGAACCCGCTGCGCCGACGAGATCCTCCGGATCCGCGAGACCGGACGGACCATGAGCGGCGCCGCCGCCTTCGCCGGGCGGTGGAACCACCGGCGCACCGTGCCCCAGTACGCCTGGGTGCCGCAGCTCCTCGCCGGACACACCCTCGCCGAGGTGACCTCCTACACCCGCCGGGCCCGTGCCGAGGCCCTGGCCGCGCCGGTCGGCTCGACCCGCACCGTGGGCACGCACACCCTCCCGGCGTACGTCCGCTACTACGCCCAGCAGCGCGACCTGATCCGGACCCTCCGACGGGCCGGATTCGACGTGTACATCGTCTCGGCCGGCTCCGAACCGGTCACCGAGGTCTGGTCACGGGGTGTGGGCGTCGACGCGCGGCACACGATCGCCATCCGTTCGGTCCTCGACCGGCGGGGACGCATGACCACCCGGAACGAGGGCTGCGGCGGGGTACCGGTGACCCGCGGCGAGGTCATCCCGTACATCGACGGCAAGCGGTGCTGGGTCAACCAGGAGATCTACGGTGTCCACGGCACCGCGGCCTGGCGGCGGCAGGACCCGCGCCACCGCGTCGCGCTCGCGGCCGGAGACGCCGACACCGACGTCACCTTCGTCGGGGACGCCACCGGCGCCCACCTCGTGCTCAACCGCAACAAGGGCGAACTCATGTGCCGGGCCTACGACGACGCCGACGGCCGCTGGCTGATCAATCCGATGTTCCTCGGGCCGCTGCCGCGCAGGCCGGAGCCCTACCCGTGCGCGACGAGCGCCTACAACGCGGCGGACGGTGGCGGGAAACCCGTCCTGAGGGACGACGGTTCGGTCGTTCCCGACCAGACGGACTCCGTGCACTGAGCACCGTGTACCCGCGTCCGGGGCGGGTCCTAGAGTGCCGGGATGAGCATGACGCACCCGCCCGGCTGGTACCGCGACCCGTCGTACCCGCTCGCCGAGCGCTGGTGGGACGGCACCGCGTGGACCGACCACCGGCGGCAGTCCGGGACCGTCCCGGTGCCCCTGACCCCGCCCGGACCGGCCGGCCCCGGCCCCGGCCGCGCCAGAGCGGTGGCACTCGTCACCGCCGGCGCGGTGCTCGTCACCGCGATCGTCACCGGTGTCCTGTTCCTCGGCCGGGACGACGACGGGAGCGGCGCCGCGGCGGCCCGGGCCACACCGGCCGCCACCTCCTCCGCGCCGCCGGGGGCGGACTCCCCGACGGCCGCCCCCACCACCGCGCCACGCCCCGGCCGCCCGTCCGTCGTCGTGGACGAACTCAACGGCATCACGCTGCCGCTGCCGAAGGGCTGGACCCAACCCGGCGACTTCGCCGAGGACGACCTCGTCATGACCACCCCCGGAACGTACGACTGCCCCGGCGATCCCGGCCTGTGCCGCCGCGGCAGGGTCTCCTCGCGCACCGTCACCGCGAACGCCGAACGCTCCCCGAGGACCCTCGCCGAACGGGACGTCGACGACGCCGCGCGCGCCGCCTACGACCGTGACGTCCTCGGCGGCCGCCCCTACCGGGGCATCACGTCCCACCGCGTGGTCAAGGCGGCCCCGATCGCCGTCGCGGGCCGCGCCGGGTACCTGGTGCGCTGGAGGGTCGCGACCGGAGTGGGTCCCGGCGGCTACGTCGAGTCGCTGGCGTTCGCCTCCAGTGTGGGCTCCGAGGCGCCCGTCATCGTCCGCTTCGCCTTCGACGCCGGCGCCGACGGACCGCCGCTCGCCGACATGGACCGGATCGCCGAGGGGATCCGGCCGACGGACGACGCGGACACGAGCGGGGGAGTGGGCAGCAGCATCGGCCCCTCCCGGTGACGGCGCAGCGCCTCAGAGGAACGTACGGCCCTCGCCGCGGTACGTCGGGACGGTCGCCGTCACCTCGTCACCCTCCACCAGGTGCAGCGCGTCGAACCGCTCGCACAGCTCCCCGGCCTTGGCGTGCCGGAACCACACCTTGTCGCCGATGAGCAGGTCGTCCGCGGGCGGGCCGAGCAGCGGGGTCTGCACCTCGCCCGGCCCCTCCTGCGGGTCGTACCGCAGCCCCTCCGGGAGGAAGGGGACCGGGAGTCGGTCGGGGCCCGCCGCTCCCGAGGCCGGATAGCCGCCGCCGAGAACCGTGACCACCCCGACGCCGGGACGGCGCACGACGGGCTGCGCGAAGAGCGCGGCGGGACGGCCGCTGAAGGACGTGTAGTTGTCGAACAGCCGCGGGACGTACAGCCCGGAGCCCGCCGCGATCTCGGTCACCGCGTCCTCGGCGGCCGTCTGCTGCACACTGCCGGTGCCCCCGCCGTTGACGAACGCGAGGCCGGGCGCGACCTCGCGCACCGCGCGGACCACCTCGGCGCGCCGGGCCGCGAGCTCCCTGCGGGCGGTGGCCTGCATCAGCCGGACGGCCCGGGACCGGAAGGGCCGCCCCGCGACGGCGTCGCCGACGCCCGCGACATGGCCCTCGTACGCCATGATCCCCACCAGCTCGAAGCCGGGCCGGTCGACGACGGTCCGCGCCATCTCCGCGACCTGCCCGGCCGAGTGCAGCGGCGAGCGCAGGGCGCCCACCCGGATCCGCCCGCCGAGCAGCCTGAGCGAGGTGTCCAGTTCCAGACAGACCCGCACCGTCTCGGTGCCGCCCCCGCGGGCCTCGTCGATGAGACGCAGCTGGGCGGGGTCGTCGACCATGACGGTGACGGCGGCGGCGAGCTTGGGGTCGCCCGCCAGCTCCGCGTACCCCGCGGTGTCCACCGACGGGTAGGCGAGCAGGACGTCGTCGAAACCGGAGCGGGCCAGCCAGATCGACTCGGCCAGGGTGAAGGACATGATGCCCGCGAAACCGTCCCGGGCGAGGACGCGTTCGAGCAGGGCGCGACAGCGGACGGACTTGCTGGCGACCCGGATCGGCTTGCCGCCGGCCCTGCGGACGAGGTCGTCCGCGTTCGCGTCGAAGGCCTCCAGGTCCACGATCGCGAGAGGGGCGTCGAGGTGTGCGGTGGCCCGGTCGTAGCGGGCCCGGTCTGCGGCGCGGGCAGTCATGACCGAAGCCTGCCAGACTCGATTACCGCAGGGTAGGGGGACGTTCCGGGCAGATGCCCCGGGGTCCCGGACTGGTTCCCTCGCGGCCGACGTCAACCCGTAGAGTGACGCGGACGAGGGAGGAACGACCTCGACCGGGCGGCGCCTGCCCGGGATGACGGTCCGTCGGTACGGGTATGCGTGTCCCGTGGCGGATGAGTCGCCGGGGTGGTCCTCTCCGTACAGGTGGACGACCCGGTGGACTCCGGGCCCGACCGGTCGCCCGGGCACGAGGAAACGGGGGGTGCATGAGCACGGAAGCGCGTCGTGCCTCGACCCCGCCGCGCCCGGCCGTCCCACCCCACCCCGAACAGCCGCCCGCCGCGGGCCCGCCCCCCGAGGGGACCCGCGAAGCGGCGGAGCCCGCCGGAGGGACGGCGACAGACGGAGTGACGGCGCCTGATCGAGCGGCGGTGCCCCGCACGGACGACGACACCGCGCCACACCGCCCGCCGGCCGCCCGCCCCGACAGCCGGTCCGCACCGACCGACGCCGGATTCTTCCGGCGCGCGCCCAAGGACCGCCCGGGGAACGGGACCGTCCCGCCGTCGCGTCCCGAGGGCGGCCTCCGCGACGGGACCGCCCCGCCCTCGCGTCCCGAGGGCGGCCTCCGCGACGGGACCGCCCCGCCCTCGCGTCCCGAGCCCTCACCGGAGCCGGGGGACGCGGGGTTCTCCCGGCAGGCCGCCGCGGCACGCCCCGGCAACCCGTCCGGGCACGCGGGCGCCGTCCCGCCCGCCGTGGAGCGCTCGCCGGAGCGGCCCGACGCCCGGTTCTTCCGGCCGGCGCGACCGGGACGTGCCGAGCGCGCCTCCGGAAGCTCCGGGAGCGAGGCCGCCACCGAGGCCCGGCCGGAGCGGTTCCCGGCGCCCGGGGACACGGTGCCCCCTCGGCCCACGACGCCCCCACGGTCCGGAGCGGCCGACCCGCGGAGGTCACGGGAGCCCGGTCGTCCGGTGCCCCCGCGGGGAACCGGTACCTCGTCCTCCGGACGGGAGGCGGCGCCGCCCCGGCCGGTGAACCCGCCGCGGTCCGAGCCGTCCCCCGGGACGGGCTCCGCGCTGCCGCCGCGCCCCGAACAGCCTCCCGCGGGCGCCACTTGGCGACCCCTTCCGGCGGCACCGGTGGGCGGTGAGCCCTGGACGCTGCCCGATCCGGGGGACCGGCCCCCGACGACCGTGCCGCGCCCCGCCGGTGACCCCCGGGGACGGACACCGGGCGCTCCCGCCGTCCCGGAGGGCTCCGACGCCCGAGCCCCCCGCACGTCGGGCGCGGCCACCGGAACCGGCCCGCGCACGGACGACGGATCCCGCACGCCCGCACGGCCCTTCCGCCGTACGAGCCCTTCCGGGACGAAGCCTTCCCCGGGTGCCCCGGGATCCTCGGACGCCACGGGATTCCCGGGGCCGTCCGGGCTCTCCGGCCCCGCGGCCTCCGCCCGTTCCACCGGGAGCGCCGGGCCCACCGGCCCGCCCCCGGAGGTCCCCCCGGCGTCCCCCGCCGCTGCCGCGCCCGGGCCGAGTGCCGTCCGCACCCCCGCACCGCCCGCCGCCACGGCCCCGCCCCGCGAGAGCGCCGACCCGCGCGTCCCCGGCCGCCGTACCGCACCGTCGAGCCCGCCCCCGCCGCCGGCCTCGGCCCGTTTCCCCGACGCCCCGCCGGCGGCGCGCGGTGCCGGCACGCCGCCGTACCTCCCGCGGCCGTCACGGGACGGCGGCGTACCCGACGGCGGTACCACGGACACGACCGGACGACCGCGGTCCGCCCCCGGCACGCCGCCCGAAGGCGCACCGCCCGTGAGCCGGGCCCCCGCGCCCGCGGGCCCGGCGCCGGGCACCGACCGCCCCTACGTCTCCTTCGCGGAACCCGAGACCCACCACGGCTTCGAGGGCTTCGACACGTTCGACACCTACGCCCCCGGCGACCACGTCACCACGCGCCCGCACCCCGCCCACCCGCACCCGCGCACCCGGCACCGGACCGTCGCCGCCGCGGTCTGCCTCGTCCTGGGCCTCGGGCTCATCGGCGGTGCCGTGACCGGGAGTTGGCTCACCGGGGACAGCACGGGCGAGGACGGCGCGCGTACCTCCTTCACGACAGCCGCCGGACTGTGGCACAGCGTCCCCGTGGACCGGCTCTTCCCGCCCACCGTCGACGGCCAGGGCGCCGGCCCCGGTGGCGCCGACCGGACCTGGACCCGGGTCGCCGTCGCCCCGGACAGCGGCTGCGCCGACGCCTTCGACCCGCTCCTGCGCCAGGCGCTCGCCCCGGCCGGCTGCCTGCGGCTGCTGCGCGCCACCTACACGGACGTGACGCACAGTCAGGTCACCACCGTGGGAATGCTGTTCACCAAGGCGGACGCGGCGACGACGACCGCCCTGAAGACCCGCTTCAAGCAGCAGGGCCTCGACCGGCGCGCCGACCTGATGCCCCGTCCGTACGCCGTCAAGGGCACCGTCGCCGCCGCGTTCGGCGACGCCCAGCGCGCGTCCTGGACGGTCTCGGTCCTCACCGACGCCCCCGTCGTCGTCTACGCCGTCTCCGGCTTCGCCGACGGACGGGTCGTCACCGCCCCGCAGCCCGCGGCGGACGCCGTGCGGCCCGGTGTGACCACGGCCCCCGCCCAGGCGGGCCTCGGCAACGACGCGCAGGGCCTCGCCGACCGCGTCGAGCGGAGCCTGCGCAGAATCGTCAACCCGGCCTCGGAGAAGCCGTCATGACCCGTACCCCCACCCGCCGGGCCGCGCTCCTCGGTGCCCTGCTGGCCGGCTCCCTCACACTGCTCCCGTCCACCACGGCGTACGCCGACGGCATACGGGCCCAGCAGTGGGCCCTCGACGCCCTCCACACCCAGCAGGCCTGGCGCACGACCAAGGGCGGCGGGATCACCGTCGCGGTCCTCGACACGGGCGTCGACGACCAGCACCCGGACCTGGTCGGCAACGTCCTCACCGGCAAGGACCTGGTCGGCTTCGGAGCGCACCGCGGTGAGCGCGCGTGGGCCCGGCACGGCACCGCCATGGCGGGGATCATCGCGGGTCACGGACACGGCGCGGGCCACGGCGACGGCGTGCTCGGCATCGCCCCCGAGGCGAAGATCCTCCCCGTCCGCGTCATCCTGGAGGACGGCGACTCCTCCCGTACGAGAGCGCGCAGCACCCGCGGCAACGCCCTCGCGGAGGGCATCCGCTGGGCCGCGGACCACGGAGCCGACGTCATCAACCTCTCCCTCGGCGACGACTCCAAGTCCGCCCACCCCGAACCCGCCGAGGACGCCGCCGTCCAGTACGCCCTGAAGAAGGGCGCCGTCGTGGTCGCCTCGGCGGGCAACGGCGGTGAGAAGGGCGACCACATCTCCTACCCGGCGGCCTATCCGGGCGTGATCGCGGCCGCGGCCGTCGACCGGTACGGCACCCACGCCTCGTTCTCCACCCGCCGCTGGTACGCCACCGTCAGCGCTCCCGGCGTGGACGTCGTCATCGCCGACCCGGACGACCGGTACTACGAGGGATGGGGCACCAGTGCCGCCTCCGCCTTCGTCTCCGGCGCCGTCGCGCTCATCAAGGCGGCCCGTCCCGGCCTGTCCCCGGCACAGGTCAAGACGCTCCTGGAGGACACCGCCCGCAACGCTCCCGAGGGCGGCCGGGACGACTCCCGCGGGTTCGGCTTCATCGACCCCGTGGCGGCCATCCAGGCGGCCGGGCGGCTCAAGAAGGAGGACCCGCACGCGGCCGCGTACGGCCAGAAGTACTTCGGCGCGGGCCCCGACGCCCCGCGGGCCGACCACGAGGCCTCGGGCTGGGCGGGCCCGGTCGCGGGCGGCGCGGGCGTGGTCCTGCTGGCCGCGGCGGTACTGCTGTGGAGGGGCCGCGGGACCGGGGCACCGGCGTGGGGGTTCAGGCGCCGTTCCCCGGACGACCGGGCCTGAGCGGCGACCCCGGAGACCGCGGCCCCGACCCGGGCCCGGGACAGCCCTCAGCCCGCGGAGTACGCCGAGACCGCCGCCCGTGCCGCCGACTCCACCAGCGAGATCCCCTTCGCCATGGTCGCGTTGCCGTCGGACAGGGCGGCCACCAGGCAGTCGTGGCCGCCGACGGTGATCCGCCCGATGCTGTTGACGTCCCACAGCCCGGTCGTGCTGCGCGGCAGCCACCCGTTCTTCAGGGCGAACGCCGAGCCGTCGGCCGCCGCCGAGACCCCCCACCGCTGGCCGTCGGCGATCTCGCCCATGAGTCCCTGGAGATACGTCCGGGAGGCCGCGCCGAGCAGTGAGCCGTCACCGAACACCTGCTGCAGCAGGGTCAGTTGATCGGCGGCCGTGGTCCGGGTCAGCCCCCACAGCGCGCCGTCCCCGCCCTCGGTGGCCGTCAGCCCGAACCGGTCGTTCGCGGCGTCGAGACCGTCCGCCCGCCCGATGACGTCCCACAGGGCGGACGCGGACGCGTTGTCACTGTTGGTGATCATCGCCGTGGCGCAGGTCTTCTCCCGGGCCGTCAGCCGCCGGTCCGCGTCCTGCGCCTGGAGCAGCAGTGCCGCCAGGATGTCCACCTTGACGATGCTCGCCGTGTCGAAGCTGCCCGTCCCGTAGGCGGCGCGTTCGCCGGAGTCCAGGTCGAGCACCGCGACCGACACCTCGGCGCCCGGCGCCACCGGCACGGCCCGCATCCGCTCGGTGAGCAGCGCGGTGCGGTCCGCCGAGGGCTCCGTTCCGGGTGCCACCGATGTCTCCCCGCTGGTCGGTTCCGATGCCGTCGGCGACGCGCGGGGCGCCGACGAGGAGGAGGATACGAGGCTCGCGCGGTCGTGCGCCCGCGCCTTCACGTACACGGTTCCGCCCGTCGTGCCGGCGACGAGCAGGGCGGACGCGACCACGGCGTACCGGAGGGTCCTTCGTCCGGAGCGGCGGGGGCGCCGCCGATGAGCTCTGTGAGGGGCCATCCCGCGATGCTCGGGGCCCTGCCTGTGTCCGGCGTCGGGCCCGCGTGAACGCCGTGTCAGCGTGGGCTGAGAATTCGGTGAGAGCCGTGACCACCGCGTTTCCGGGGCCGCACAAGCGCAGCGGCATCCCCCCGATAGGGTCGGGGACCGTGGCGAACAAGAACATTCCCGACTCCGGCTTCCCCGACGACGACGGCTCCGCCGATCCCCGGCTGAGCGCGGCGCTCGCGGCCTGGGCCGAGGACCGCACCGCCGTGGGGCCGGTCCTGGAGGCGCTCGAGGGCGCCCGGCTGCTGGTGCCCGTGGTGGCCGTCCTCGGCGAGGTGGAGGAGGACGAGAACGGGCTGCGTCACGAGAAGACCAGCGACATGGCGGTGCCGACCCTGAAGGCCGGCGGCCGTACGGCGCTGCCCGCCTTCACCTCCACCGCGACGCTGGCCCGCTGGGACCCCGCGGCGCGCCCGGTCGCCGTACCCCTGCACCAGGTCCTGCAGGCCGCCGCGCACGAGAAGGCGGACACCGTCGTCCTCGACCTGGCGGGCCCCGTCCCCTACGAGCTGACGGGCTCCGCGCTGCTCGCCCTCGCCGAGGGGCGCACGACGGCGGACCCGCTCGCCGATCCCGCCGTGGTCGAGGCGGTACGGGCCGCCGTGGCCGCCGAGCCCGCCGTCGCGCGGGCCCATCTCGGCCCCGGCCGGGCCGACGGCACCCTGGCCCTGGTCCTGGACCCGTCCGCGGAGCCGGCCGAGGCCGCCCGGGCGGTCGCGGGGCGGCTGGCCGCCGACGAGACACTGAGGGCCCGCCTGGTGCGCGGTCTCGACCTGGCACTCCTGCCGGCCGGGACGACGCCACCGGGCGAGCCCCTGTACGTGCGCGCCTAGAACCCCCGTGGGGGGCCGGGGGACGGACTAGCCGTAGACGGGTCCCGTGTACTTCTCGCCCGGGCCCTGGCCGGGTTCGTCCGGGACGATGGAGGCCTCGCGGAACGCCAGCTGGAGCGACTTCAGGCCGTCGCGCAGCGGGGACGCGTGGAAGGAGCTGATCTCGGTGGCGCTCGCGTCGAGCAGACCGGCCAGCGCGTGGATCAGCTTGCGTGCCTCGTCGAGGTCCTTGTACTTGTCGCCCTCCTCGGTCAGACCGAGCTTCACGGCGGCGGCGCTCATCAGGTTGACCGCGACCGTCACGAGGATCTCGACCGCGGGGACCTCGGCGATGTCGCGGGTCATGCTGTCGAAGTCGGGGTTCTGGGGAGGGGTGTCACTCATGTCCCACACGATAGGTCCCGGGCGGTTCCGGGCCCCAGTCGGCCTCGGTTAGCCGATATCGGCCCGAGCTGCTAACCTTGTGTAACGACCGGCTGGACATGTAGGTGTCCGGCCCACAAGTGGAGGCTCCGATCTCCCACCTGACTGTCCTCCGGGACGGCAGGTCACCCGGTCAGGCGGCCACCACCGTTCCGTACGGACGGTGGAGTCGCCCGAATGTGCGCCCCGCGGTTGAACGCGGCGGTGCTCCGGTAATCCATGGAGCCCCGCCTGTGTCCCGTCCGGGGCATTTTTCGTGCCCCGCGGTGGTTGGTCCACGTGTCATCAGAGACATACGCGGCTGTCCGCCAGACCGCCGTGTGGTGCTACCGAGGAGGATCCATCAGCGCCGAGCCCCGCATCAACGACCGGATTCGCGTTCCCGAAGTGCGACTTGTCGGTCCCAGCGGCGAGCAGGTCGGGATTGTTCCGCTTGCCAAGGCCCTTGAGCTTGCTCAGGAGTACGACCTCGACCTCGTCGAGGTGGCGGCGAACGCTCGTCCGCCCGTCTGCAAGCTCATGGACTACGGGAAGTTCAAGTACGAGTCGGCCATGAAGGCTCGTGAGGCGCGCAAGAACCAGGCGCACACGGTCATCAAGGAGATGAAGCTCCGGCCGAAGATCGACCCGCACGACTATGACACCAAGAAGGGTCACGTCGTCCGGTTCCTCAAGCAGGGCGACAAGGTCAAGATCACGATCATGTTCCGTGGTCGCGAGCAGTCCCGGCCGGAGCTCGGCTACCGGCTGCTGCAGCGGCTCGCCTCGGACGTCGAGGACCTCGGGTTCGTCGAGTCGAACCCGAAGCAGGACGGCCGAAACATGATCATGGTTCTCGGTCCGCACAAGAAGAAGACCGAGGCGATGGCCGAGGCCCGTGAGGCCCAGGCGGCTCGCAAGGCCGAAGCGAAGGCCAACCCGGGTCGTTCGCAGAACGCCGCCGACGGTGAGACCGCCGACGGCGAGGGCGAGACCGCCGAGGCCGAGACCGCCGAGGCTCCGGCCGAGGCTTCCGCCGAGGCCTGATCCCAGGGCGAAGGCTCCGGGGGAGTCCGGGACGAGAGTCCGGGAGGCCGCCGGGGGCGAGTCGGGGGATGCCAACCGATACACACATGACGTTCCACCGTGCCCGGTTTCGCGACCGGGCACCGGAACGCCACTGACGAGGAGAGAACGGCGCTATGCCGAAGAACAAGTCGCACAGCGGTGCCAGCAAGCGCTTCAAGATCACCGGCTCCGGCAAGGTGCTCCGTGAGCGCGCCGGCAAGCGCCACCTGCTCGAGCACAAGTCGTCCCGTCTGACGCGGCGCCTGACCGGCAACGCCGAGATGGCCCCGGGCGACGCCAAGAAGATCAAGAAGCTTCTCGGCAAGTGACGTACGGCGGCACTCCGCCGCCGTACGCCAGGACCGGGACCCCATCGAATTCGGGCCGTGTGACCACAGACCACGGCCCCGCTACAAGGAGTTAACAAGTGGCACGCGTCAAGCGGGCAGTCAACGCCCACAAGAAGCGCCGGGCGATCCTCGAAGCCGCCAGCGGCTACCGCGGTCAGCGTTCGCGTCTGTACCGCAAGGCCAAGGAGCAGGTCACCCACTCCCTGGTCTACAACTACAACGACCGCAAGAAGCGCAAGGGCGACTTCCGTCAGCTGTGGATCCAGCGCATCAACGCCGCTGCCCGCGCCAACGGCATCACCTACAACCGCTTCATCCAGGGTCTGAAGGCCGCGAACATCGAGGTCGACCGCAAGATCCTGGCGGAGCTGGCCGTGAACGACGCCGGCGCGTTCGCCGCGCTCGTCGAGGTCGCGCAGAAGGCGCTGCCGGCGGACGTCAACGCGCCGAAGGCCGCGTGACGCTCGTACTGGCCTGAGCCGGACGTAGCCTGTGGACCCGCCAGCCTGACGGCTCGCGGGTCCCTGTGCGTTCCGCTCCGCGGGTTCGGCGCGGCGTCCGCCCCACGGGATACCCGGTCCGCACGCGCGGCCCGGGGCCGGGGCGGCGCGGCTCCGCCGTCCGGTCCGCGGTTCCGGCCGCGTACCGATCCCGCGGACGCGGCGGCAGGCCACGTACCCGGGCCGGCGGACCGCGGGTGCCTCCGAGGACGTGGAACCGCACGCACCACGGGGGTTCGCGGATCGCGCGCGCACCCGTGCGCGTGCCGTACGTCCAGCCGGGCGTCGCGGATCGCACGCGCGACGGTCGTCCGCGGACGCGGTGGGCGCCCTGGGGCCGCGGATCGCACGGCGCACCCGTGCGCGTGCCGTACGTCCAGCCGGGCGTCGCGGATCGCACGGTTGCCCGGGGGTCGCGGATGTCATTCGCGCCGGGGCGCGGACCATGTGCACCCCGGGTTCGTCGACCGGCTGTGGCGCCCAGCGACACGGAGCGGGTGAGGGCCGGGGCTCGTGCGCCCGCGGCCCGCCGGACGGAGGGACCCGACCGCTGCGACCGGCGGCGGAGGGCGTGGCACGGGCGGCCGTCGGCCGGGGCGTGACCGGGAGCACCCGGACCGGGTGACGCCGGTCCTTGCGGGCGGTCCCGGACGGTCGCCGCGACTGCCCGCCGCCCGGCCGCGACGCCTCGTCCGGGCACCGTGACGGCCCGCCTGACGGGTCCCGTCCGGACACCGCGGCGGCCCGGTCCTCCGCCGCGGGTCGTGCGGTCGCCCCGGCCGCCGGGGCAGCCGGTCGTCCGTCCGTACAGGTGCCGCAGCCGGCCCGTCCGTGCCGGTGCCGGTGACCTCGCTGTCCCGTCCGTCCGTACAGGTGCCGCTGCTCTCCCGTCCACCGATGCCGCCGCCGTTCCGTCCGTCCTGCCGTCGCCCGCACCGCAGTGGTCCGTGGGCCCCTGGCCCCGACCGTCGTCCCCCTTCGCTGACTCCTGAGGTGACTCCATGCCCGCCGCACCCGTCGAGCTGATCTCCCCGCGGTCGCCCCGCGTCCTGGCCGCGCGGCGGCTGGCCCGGCGGAACTTCCGGGGCAAGGACCGGCTTTTCCTCGCCGAGGGCCCGCAGGCGGTGCGCGAGGCCGCGGCGCACCGTGCCCACGGGACCCCCACCCTCGTCGAACTGTTCGCCACCCCCGAAGCCGCCGAGCGCTACGCCGACATCGTCGGGGACGCCCGTGCCGCCGGAGCCCGGGTGCACCTCGCCGCCGAGGACGTGATCGCCGACATCTCGACGACCGTCACCCCGCAGGGACTCGTCGGGGTCTGCCGCTTCCTCGACACCCCGTTCGAGGACATCCTCGCCGCGCGGCCCCGGCTCGTCGCCGTCCTCGCGCACGTCCGCGACCCCGGGAACGCCGGCACCGTCCTGCGCTGCGCGGACGCCGCGGGTGCCGAGGCCGTCGTGCTCACCGACGCCTCCGTCAATCTCTACAACCCCAAGGCCGTACGGGCCTCCGTGGGATCCCTGTTCCATCTGCCGGTCGCCGTCGGTGTCCCCGTCGAGGACGCCGTGCGGGGTCTGAAGGCCGCCGGAGTACGGATCCTCGCCGCGGACGGCGCGGGCCAGGACGACCTCGACGACGAGCTCGACCAGGGCACCATGGGCGGGCCCACCGCCTGGGTGTTCGGCAACGAGGCCTGGGGGCTCCCGGAGGAGACGCGCGCGCTGGCCGACGCCGTCGTGCGCGTCCCGATCCACGGAAAGGCCGAGAGTCTGAACCTCGCGACCGCCGCCGCCGTATGTCTCTACGCGTCCGCCCGTGCACAGCGTGCCTCCGGAGGGTGCCGCTCCGTCACCGACGGCTAGTAGGGTGACGGGCTCGGGGGCCTCCCCCAAGCTCTCGGCTTCGCTCGAGCAGGGAGGTGCCCCACCGCCAGACGAGAGGTGGGATACGGGGATGGGTGTCGGCACGAGCGGTGCGAACAGCGCGCTGCGCGCCCGGGACGCGCGCGACACGCCCGCGCCCCGGGGCGAGGAGCGCCCCGGAACCGACCTCGCCGTCGATCCCGACGACCTTCCCGACGGACTCGTCGTCGCCGACGAGCACGGCCGGGTGATCTCCTTCAACGCGGCCGCCGTGCGCATCACCGCGGTCCCCGCCGCGCAGGCCCTCGGACGGCAGCTGGAGGCGGCTCTCCCGCTGGAGGACCTCGAAGGCCGCCGGTGGTGGCAGCTGACCGACCCCTACGGCGGGCTCGCGATCCGGGTCGGCCAGCCCGAACGCAATCTGCTGCTGCCCGGCGGACGCGAGGTCCTGGTCTCCGCGCGGTACGTCCGCGGCCGGCCCACCGGCCCGGTCCGCCGGGTCGTCGTCTCCCTGCGCGACACCGAGGCCCGCCGCCGCACCGAGCGCAGCCACGCCGAACTGATCGCCACGGTCGCCCATGAACTGCGCTCCCCGCTCACCTCCGTCAAGGGCTTCACGGCCACGCTGCTCGCCAAGTGGGAACGCTTCACCGACGACCAGAAGAGGCTGATGCTGGAGACGGTGGACGCCGACGCCGACCGGGTCACCCGCCTCATCGCCGAGCTGCTCGACATCTCCCGCATCGATTCCGGGCGCCTCGAAGTACGCCGCCAGCCCGTCGACATAGGCGCCGCCGTCGGCCGCCACATCCAGGCCTATGTCACCTCGGGCCAGCCCGCCGACCGATTCCTGCTGCGCATCGAGCAGCCTCTGCCCCAGCTGTGGGCCGACCCGGACAAGATCGACCAGGTGCTCAGCAACCTGCTGGAAAATGCGGTGCGCCACGGCGAGGGAACCGTCACCATCGACATCACGCCCTCGGTGTCCCCCCGCGACCGCGGGGACGACGCCACCGCGGCAACCGCCCCGGGCGCCGCGCACGCCGCCACCTCGGTGACCGTGAGCGACGAGGGCACCGGCATCCCGGAGGAATCCATGAACCGCGTCTTCACCCGCTTCTGGCGGGGCAGCAAGCGCGGTGGCACGGGCCTCGGGCTGTACATCGTCAAGGGAATCGTCGAAGCCCACGGCGGCACGATCACGGTCGGGCGCGCGCCGGGCGGCGGCGCCGAGTTCCGATTTACGTTGCCCGTGAGCACCCCGGCGTATCTCCTGTAACGCCGACGAGGCCCCACGGGCGCACACGCGGGGGAGCCCCGGCCGGGACGCGCAGTCCGGCACGGCCCCCCACCCCCGTTAGACTCGGCCTTTGGCACCTTTGCGTCCCCGTATTCATGTTTCAGGGACGAAGCGCGTCCCCCCGAGTCGGGACGGGGACCATCCGCCAGCCAACCGGAAGCACGGGAAGAGATGTCGGCACCGAATAAGTCGTACGACCCTGTAGAGGTCGAGGCCTTGAAACCGGAAGAGATCGAGCGCATGCGGGACGAGGCGCTCGCCGCCTTCGCCGCCGCCGGTGACCTCGACGCGCTCCAGGAGGCGAAGGTCGCCCACACCGGCGGCACCTCACCGCTGGCCCTCGCCAACCGCGAGATCGGCGCCCTGCCCCCGCACGCCAAGGCCGCCGCCGGCAAGCTCGTCGGCCAGGCCCGCGGCGCCGTGAACAAGGCCCTCGCCGCCCGCCAGACCGAGCTGGAGGCCGAGCGCGACGCCCGGGTCCTGGTCGAGGAGGCGGTGGACGTCACACTGCCCTACGACCGGGTACCGGCCGGGGCGCGCCACCCCCTGACCACGCTGTCGGAGCGCATCGAGGACGTCTTCGTGGCCATGGGCTACGAGGTCGCCGAGGGCCCCGAGGTCGAGGCCGAGTGGTTCAACTTCGACGCCCTGAACATCGGCCCGGACCACCCGGCGCGCGGTATGCAGGACACCTTCTTCGTGAAGGGCCCCCAGGGCCACGAAGAGGAGTCGAACATCGTGCTGCGCACCCACACCTCGCCGGTGCAGATCCGCTCGATGCTCGACCGCGAGCCCCCCGTGTACGTGATCTGTCCGGGCCGTGTGTACCGCTCGGACGAGCTGGACGCCACGCACACCCCCGTCTTCACCCAGGTCGAGCTGCTGGCCATCGACGAGGGCCTGACCATGGCCGACCTCAAGGGCACCCTCGACCACATGGTCCAGTCGCTCTTCGGTTCCGACATGAAGACCCGGCTGCGCCCGAACTTCTTCCCGTTCACCGAGCCGTCCGCCGAGATGGACATGGTGTGCTACGTCTGCCGCGGTGACTCCGTCGGCAACCCCGACCGGCCCTGCCGCACCTGCTCCTCCGAGGGCTGGATCGAACTCGGCGGCTGCGGCATGGTCAACCCCCGCGTGCTGGTCGCCGCGGGCGTCGACCCCGAGAAGTACAGCGGATTCGCCTTCGGGTTCGGCATCGAGCGGATGCTGATGTTCCGCCACAACGTCGAAGACATGCGAGACATGGTCGAGGGTGACGTCCGGTTCACCCGGCCGTTCGGGATGGAGATCTGATGCGGGTCCCGCTTTCTTGGCTGCGGGAGTACGTCGACCTGCCGGCGACGGAGACCGGCCGCGACGTCCAGGCCAAGCTCATCTCGTCCGGTCTCGAGGTCGAGACCGTCGAGCAGCTCGGCGCGGGCCTCAAGGGCCCCCTCGTCGTCGGCGAGGTGCTGACCATCGAGGAGCTGGAGGGCTTCAAGAAGCCCATCCGCTTCTGCACCGTCGACGTCGGCACCGCCAACGGCACCGGTGAGCCCCAGGAGATCGTCTGCGGCGCCCGCAACTTCGCCGTCGGCGACAAGGTCGTCGTCGTCCTGCCGGGCGCCGTCCTGCCCGGCGACTTCGCGATCGCCGCGCGCAAGACGTACGGCAGGACCTCGCACGGCATGATCTGCTCCGGCGACGAGCTGGGCATGGGCGACGACGGCAGCGGCGGCATCATCGTCCTGTCGCCCGAGCACGAGGCCGGCAGCGACGCCATCGAGCTCCTGGAACTCGTCGACGAGGTCCTGGACATCGCCGTCACCGCCAACCGCGGCGACTGCCTGTCGATGCGCGGTGTCGCCCGCGAGACCGCCATCGCGTACGGGCTGCCGCTGCGCGATCCGGCCCTGCTCGACGTACCGGCCCCGAACGCGTTCGGCTACCCGGTGCAGGTCTCCGAGCCGCTCGGCTGCGACCGCTTCACCGCGCGTACCGTCACCGGACTGTCCGCCGAGGCCCGCTCCCCGATCTGGCTGCGCCGCAGGCTGCAGAAGGCCGGGATGCGTCCCGTCTCTCTCGCGGTCGACGTCACCAACTACGTGATGCTGGAGCTCGGCCAGCCGCTGCACGCCTACGACCGCTCCCTCGTCCAGGGGACGATCGGTGTGCGCAGGGCGCGACAGGGCGAGCTGCTCACCACGCTGGACGGCACCAAGCGGGTCCTCGACGCCGAGGACCTGGTCATCACCGACGACCGCGGGCCCATCGGTCTGGCCGGCGTCATGGGCGGTGCCGACACGGAGATCGCCGACCACGAGGACACCACGCGTGCCACCGGCGACGTGGTGATCGAGGCCGCGCACTTCGACCCGGTCTCCATCGCGCGCACCGCCCGCCGTCACAAGCTGGGTTCCGAGGCGTCCAAGCGCTTCGAGCGGGGCGTCGACCCGCAGGCCACCTCCGCCGCGGCGCAGCGCACCGTCGACCTGCTGGTCCTCCTCGCGGGGGGCAGCGCCGAGGCCGGCGTCACCGAGGTCATCGCGCCCTCCGCGCCGCACACCATCACCGCCCCGGCGAACCACCCGGACAAGGTGGCCGGTGTCGCCTACGGCCGCGAGACCGTCGTACGCCGCCTCCAGCAGGTCGGCTGCGACGTCTACGGGCAGGACGAACTGATCGTCACCGTGCCGTCCTGGCGGCCCGACCTGATGGCGCCGAACGACCTGGCCGAAGAGGTCATCCGCCTGGAGGGCTACGAGAACCTGCCCTCCACGCTGCCCCGGCCCCCCGCCGGCCGTGGTCTGACCGAGCGCCAGCGGCTGCACCGACGCGTCGGCCGCGCGCTGGCCGGAGCCGGCTTCGTCGAGGCGCTGAACTACCCCTTCCTCAGCGAGGACGTCTTCGACCAGCTCGGCCTGGCCGCGGACGACCCGAACCGCCGGGTGGTCACGCTCGTCAACCCGCTGTCCGACGAGGAGCCCGCGCTCCGTACGACGCTGCTGCCGGGCCTGCTCGGCGCGCTGCGCCGCAACGACGGCCGTGGCGCGCACGACCTGGCGCTCTTCGAGACCGGACTGGTCTTCCACCCGCACGGGGAGCAGCGCATCGCCTCCCGGCTGCCGGTGGACCGGCGCCCCACGGACGAGGAGATCGCGGCGCTCACCGCCACCCTCCCCGTCCAGCCCCGGCACGTCGCGGTCGTCCTCACGGGCGCCCGCGAGCAGGCCGGCTGGTGGGGCAAGGGCCGTCCGGCCGACTGGGCCGACGCGGTGGAGGCGGCCCGGACCGTCGCCCGTGAGGCGGGCGCCGAGCTCGTCGTCCGCGCGGGCCGCTACGGGCCGTGGCACCCCGGCCGCTGCGCCGAGCTGGCCGTCGTGCTCGACGGCGAGGAGCGGGTCGTCGGTCACGCGGGTGAGCTGCACCCGCGCGTGCTGAAGGCGCTGAACCTGCCCGGGCGCACCTGCGCGATGGAGCTCGACCTCGACCGTCTGGAGGAGGCGGGCGCCGGAGCCCTGCAGGCGCCGCGGATCTCCGGGTTCCCGGTCGCCACGCAGGACGTCGCCCTGGTCGTCGACCGAGGCGTTCCGCACGCGGAGGTGGAGGCGGCGCTGCGGGAAGGCGCCGGTGGCCTCCTGGAGTCCATCCGCCTGTTCGACGTGTACGAGAGCGAGCAGCTGGGCGAGGACAAGAAGTCCCTGGCCTACGCGTTGCGCTTCCGCGCGGCCGACCGGACCCTGACCGTCGACGAGGCGTCGGCGGCCCGGGACGCGGCGGTGGCACTCGCGGGCGAACGGGTGGGGGCGGTGTTGCGGGGCTAGCTCCGTCCATGGCTCCGCCTGTGGCTCCGCCGGAGGAGCCGGGGGACTGCGGGCCCGCGCCCGGCGGCGGGCCCGCAGTCCCCTGACGGGGCTGTTCCCTGCCGGGGGCCCGGGGGTCCAGGGTCCGGTGCGGGTGTGTTGTGGCTGAGCGCGCAGTTCCCCGCGCCCCTGACGGGCGCGCGTCGGTCGTCGGGTGCGGGTGGTCGTCGGCTGGCCGCGCAGTTCCCCGCGCCCCCAAGGGGCGCGTCCGGCGCGGGCTGTCCCGGACAGGAAACCCCGCCCCGAAAGGGGCGCGGGGAACTGCGCGACGAGCCACGACGCACCCGCACCCGCCCTTCGACGGGGCGCGTCCCGTCGGGGAGGGCGCCCATGAGGGGGCGCGGGGAACTGCGCGACGAGCCACGACGCACCCGCACCCAACCCCCGACAGCCCCCTCCACCCGCCCCCGGTCACCTGCATAAATGCACGCGGCGAGGGGTGTCTCACTCGTTCGGGTGGGAAGTTCGGGGGATGCGGCCCGATCGCGGCACGCGGTCGACAGAATCGGACCGGTCTCACGGAGGCCGTCTGCGCTGTCGGGCCTATTGGGGGGCCATCGGCATGATCCGAATCAAGGCTGGGGCCCCCGACAGGGCGCGGCTCCGGACGACCGCACGGGAGCCCGCCCACCCCGGCGTCGGCCTGCGCGACGACCTGGTCCGGTCGGTCCGGCGGTCCGACCGCCCGCCCCTGCGCCGGATGCTCAGCCTGGGCCTGCCCACCGTCTGGGGCGCGATCGCGCTCACGTACCGGATGACCTGCCCGCTGGGCGCGCAGGAGGGCCTCGTGCCCCGGATGGTCGCCGGCGCCGTCTTCTTCGCGGTGGGAACGGGACTGATACTCCAGGTCAGATGGACGCTCCTGAAGGAGCTGAGGCAGGTCCGCGAGGTCGCCGGCGCCGCCCAGAGCGTGCTGCTGCGCCCCCTGCCCCCACGCGTCGACGGACTGAACGTCGCGGCGGCCCAGGTCTCGGCGCACCGCGGCGCGGACATCGGCGGTGATCTCTACGAGGTGATCGCCACCGAGCACGGCGTGCGGATCGTCATGGGTGACGTCCGCGGACACGGCCTCGGCGCACTCGCCACCGTCGCCGCCGTCCTCGGCAGTTTCCGGGAAGCGGCGCACGACGAACCCTCGCTCGGGCGTGTGCTCGGACGGCTGGACCGTGCCCTGGCGCGCCATCTGCGCGAACGCGCGAAGGCCGAGCACCCCGCGGCGGGTCCGGACCCCGAGAGCTGGGCCGCCGAGGAGTTCGTCACCGTACTGCTGCTGGAGATCCGCCGGGACGGCGAGGTGCACGCGCTGAACTGCGGTCACCCGTGGCCGTACCGGCTGCCCGGCCACCCCGTGACGCCGGGCGGTCACGGCCGTGTCGAGCGGCTGTCGACCGCCGAACCCCTGCCGCCGCTCGGCCCGTTCCCGCTCCCGACGGAGCTGCCCCTGGTGCACTGCGGTCAACTGCTGCCCGGCGAGGGCCTGTTCCTGCACACCGACGGTGTCGAGGACGCGCGCGACGGCCACGGCCGGTTCTTCCCGCTCGCGAGCGCGCTGACCGACGCCGTCCGGATCCGGCCCGTGGCACCGCAGTTCGTCCTGCACAGCGTCCTCAAGGGGCTGCTGCGGCACACCCGTGGCAGACCCGACGACGATGTGGCCGTCCTGGTCCTGCGCAACGACCGCCCGCGCACCCCCGTGCGGCAGGACCGGCCGGTCGCTCATCACGTGCCGCGCTAGCGGGCGGACGGCAGGGCGCACGAGTCGTACAACCACCCCTGGCGCAGGCGTCGTTGACCGATCTTCGCCGTCGGCAGGAGTGCCGGCGGAGCCGTCCGCCCCGCCACGGAGTGTCGGGCAGGCGGCTGGGCGGACGGCGCGGATGCGGGCCGCCGCACTGTACGAGGGGGAGCCGGCGGCCCGGCCGGCCTCTTGCGAGGCATTTCAGTCAACCGGCCGGGAACGCTCCGCGACAGCGCGCGCACGGCACGGATACGGGCATTCCGTTCACACCCCGTGTGAAGGGGGACGTACTACTGTGTCGGCACTGTCGGCACCGACAGCACCGAGCCATCCGGGGGGCCCGCATGCAGCCCAACACACTCCTCGACGCGATCCTCGACGAGGCGGGCGTCTCGCACGCCGGACTGGCGGCCCACGTCAACCAGGCCGGCCGGGCGCGCGGTCTCGCCCTCCGGTATGAACACACCGCCGTGGCGCGGTGGTTGAAGGGCCAGCGCCCGCGGGGTCAGGTGCCCGACCTGATCTGCGAAGTGCTCGCGGCGCGCCTGCAGCGGCCCGTCACGCTCGACGACATCGGACTCGGCGTACCGGGTGAGCCCGCGGCCCCGCACGGCACGTCCCTGTCCGGCTTCGTCGAGCGGGCCACCGCCCTGTGGCGCTCCGACGAGCAGCAGCGCCCGCATCTCCTCGGCGCCCCGGCCGTCACCGGCACACCCGCCGTGATGCCCGTGTGGGAGTGGGAGAACCCGCCCGAGGACGTGGACGTCTCGCGCGGCGGACGCCACCGGGTGAGCATGGCCGACATAGAGATGCTGCGTTCGGCCCGCGCGCACTACGAGCAGATGTACCGCAAGGCCGGCGGTGTCGCGACCCGCACCCGGATCGTCGGGTTCCTCAACGCCGAGACCGCGCCCCTGCTGCGCGGCAGCTACACCGACGCCACCGGCCGCCAACTGCACCGCGCCACGGGCGGACTGGTCGCCGTCGCCGGGATCTGCGCCTACGACTCCGACGCGCACGGGCTCGCCCAGCGCTACTTCCACCAGGCGCTGCGGCTGGCCAAGGCCAGCGGGGACCGGGGGCTCGGCGCCTACGTCATAGCGCTGCTGGTCAACCAGTCGCTGTTCATGCGGGAGTACCGTCAGTCCGTCGCCTTCGCGGAGGCCGCGCTGCGCGCCGCGGGACGCCACATCACCCCCGCGCTCGCCTCCGACCTCTACGCGATGCAGGCGAAGGCGTACGCCCATCTCGGCGACGGCAGCAGCGCGTTGTCCTGCATCCGGCGTGCCGAGCAGGCCGCCGAGCGCATCCGGCGCGGTTACGAGCCCGACGAGACCGGCTATGTCCAGCCCGGTCTGGTCAACGTACAGGTGGCGGAGGCGCTGCTCAGCCTCGGCGACCTGGTGGCCGCGGCGGCGCACGCCGCCGCGGCCGTGGACACCCCGGCGCACGACCGGGGAAGAGTGCACCGGCTCGCGATGCTGAGCCAGATCGAACTGCGCCAGGGCAACGCGGACAAGGCGGTGGCCACCGCCGTCCAGATGGCCGAGCAGGCACGCGGAATGGAGTCCCAGCGGCTGCGGGACAGACTGCGCGCGGTACGCGAACACCTGGTGCGCAGCGGCTGTGCGGGCACGGCCGAAGCGGCCGAACTCATCGACGGAGCACTGCGCGTACCGCTCTAGACCACCGGGCCCGCCCCCGCGCCGTGCGCCGCTGTGCGCCTGCTGTCAGGCCGCTCCTGCTGCGATATTGCCATCTACTCGGCGGAAGGTGGCAGAACCGTGCAGTGGACGAAACTGAACGAACAAACTGTGTACGCAAACCGCTGGTTCGACGTCAATCTCGCGGATGTCGAGCTGCCGGACGGCCGGCATCTCGATCACTTCCTGATACGGCTGCGTCCGGTGGCCGTGGCCACCGTGGTGAACGACGCCAACGAGGTGCTGCTCCTGTGGCGGCACCGGTTCATCACCGACAGCTGGGGGTGGGAACTCGCGGCGGGCGTCGTCGAGGACGGCGAGGACATCGCCGTCGCGGCGGCGCGCGAACTGGAGGAGGAGACCGGCTGGCGACCGGGTCCCCTGCGCCATCTGATGAGCGTCGAGCCCTCCAACGGGCTGACCGACGCCAGGCACCACATCTACTGGGCCGACGAAGGCGCCTACACCGGACACCCGGTGGACGACTACGAGTCCGACCGGCGGGAATGGGTTCCCCTCAAGCTCGTCCCCGACCTGGTCGCCCGCGGCGAGGTGCCGGCCGCGAACATGGCCGCCGCGCTGCTCCTCCTGCACCACCTCAGGCTCGGTCAGGACGCCTTGCCCTGACCGGACCCCGCACGGCGTCCGGAGGGCGGGTCACGTCCGGCCGTCCGGGGGTGGGTCGCGTCCGGCCGTCCGGGGGCGGCGCGCGTCCGGTGGTCCGCGGCGGGATGCCGCGCCGGACGCCGACCGCCCGGGGGAACGGCCGGACAGCTCCTCAGGGCCTAGTGGCCCAGGGCCTGCCAGATCGCCACGGCGAGCGCGCCGACGGCGGTGACGGCCGCGACCGCGGGCAGCGGCCAGCGGGTGTGTTCCATCGCGACGACGCGCGTGCTCAGGTCGTCCACGTCCTTGGCGGTCTGTTCGGCGCGGTGACTGAGCAGGGTCAGTCCTCCCTCGACGCGGGCCTGGGCCACATCGAGTCTGCGGCGTAACTCGGCGAGTTCTCCATGGACCACGGGATGCTCCGGGTCGGCGGTCACGTGTCCGCTCCTTTCCGTAGTCGTCACATCCCTTGCATGTACACGGAAAGTCAACTCGCCTGGTGGGCGCGTGGGGAGCGTGTGCGCACGGCATATGCGGGCCCGGCGCGCACACGGCGTGTGAACGGAGTGGGCCCGGCACCGGAAAGGGTGCCGGGCCCACAAGCCCCGCGGCCGCCGGGCGGCCGGACGGCGGAGGAGGGAGGGTCAGCCGTAGGTGTAGAAGCCCGACCCGGACTTCCGGCCCAGCCGGCCCGCGTCGACCATGCGCTGGAGCAGCGGGGGAGCGGCGTAGAGCGGCTCCTTGTACTCCTCGTACATCGAGTGGGCGACCGAGGCCACGGTGTCCAGGCCGATCAGGTCGGAGAGCTTGAGCGGCCCCATCGGGTGCGCGCAGCCCATCTCCATGCCGTTGTCGATGTCCTCGCGGCTGGCGATGCCCGACTCGAACATCCGGATCGCGGAGAGCAGGTACGGGATCAGCAGGGCGTTGACCACGAAGCCGGAGCGGTCCTGGGCGCGGATCGCGTGCTTGCCGAGCGCCTTCTCGGCGAACAGCTGCGCCCGGCCGAGGGTGCCCTCGGAGGTGGTCAGTGCCGGGATCAGCTCGACGAGCTGCTGCACCGGCGCCGGGTTGAAGAAGTGGATCCCGACGACCTGGTCGGGACGCGAGGTGGCGACGGCGAGCCGGACCAGCGGGATGGAGGAGGTGTTCGAGGCGAGGATCGCGTCCTGCCGGGTCACCACCTGGTCGAGGACCTGGAAGATCTCGGTCTTCACCTGCTCGTTCTCGACGACGGCCTCGATCACCAGGTCCCGGTCTGCGAACTCGCCGAGGTCGGTGGTGAAGCTCAGCCGGTCCTGGGTGGCCGTGAGCTCGTCGGCGGAGATCTTTCCGCGCTCGGCCGCCTTGGAGAGGGAGTTGAACAGCCGGGTACGGCCGATCTCCAACGCCTCGCCGGTGGTCTCGGCGACCTTCACGTCGAGACCCGCGCGGGCGCAGACCTCGGCGATGCCCGCTCCCATCTGGCCGCAGCCCACCACTCCGACGCGTTCGATGTCGGTCACATCGTCCCCTTCGTTGATCTACGGGCCTGGCAGGTCCCTCGTTGTTCGGTGCCTGCTCCGATCGTGCACGTTACCCGGAAGTATCGATGATCGATCGCCCGGGGCGGGCATGCTGTGCGACGGGACGATCCGTGACCGGGCGGGTCCACTGGGTAAGAGGAGAGCGCGGATGGGGCGGGTGTCACGGCGGACGTTCACGGTGGCCGCGGCGGTGGCGCTCACCGGACCCCTCGCCACCGGCGACTCGGTGGCGAAACCCGGTACCGGGATCACCCCCGGACCGCCCGGCCGGCGGAGCGCCCCCGCGGAGCTGCGCGGCATGTGGCTGACCACGGTGCTGAACCGGGACTGGCCCTCGCGGGCCGGGCTGACCCCGGACCGGCAGCGGGCCGAACTCGTCGCCCATCTCGACACGGCGGTCCGGCGCGGTCTCAACGCGGTGGTCTTCCAGGTCCGCCCCGCGGCGGACGCCCTGTGGCCCTCGGCGTTCGAGCCCTGGTCGCAGTACCTCACCGGTGTGCAGGGCCGGGACCCCGGCTGGGACCCGCTCGGCACCGCGGTCGCCGAGGCCCACGCGCGGGGCCTGGAACTGCACGCCTGGTTCAACCCGTACCGGATCGCCGCGCACACCGACCCCGGCAGGCTGGCGGCGCACCACCCCGCGCGGACGCACCCCGACTGGGTCGTCCGGTACGGCGGGAAGATGTACTACAACCCGGGGCTGCCGGCCGTGCGGGCGTTCGTGCAGGACGCGATGCTCGACGCGGTGCGCAGATACCCCGTCGACGCGGTGCACTGGGACGACTACTTCTATCCGTACCCGGTCGCCGGGCAGACCTTCGACGACGCCGCCGCCTACGCGGCGCACGGCGCGGGCTTCGCGGACCGGGCCGCCTGGCGCCGGGACAACATCGACGCGCTGGTACGGGAGATGGCCGCGCGCGTCCGGCAGGTCCGCCCGGGCACGCGCTTCGGCATCAGCCCGTTCGGGGTGTGGCGCAACGCCGCGAGCGACCCGCACGGCTCGGACACCCGGGCCGGCGTCCAGACGTACGACGATCTGCACGCCGACACGAGGAAGTGGGTCCGGGAGGGCTGGATCGACTACATCTGTCCACAGATCTACTGGAACGTCGGGTTCGCCGCCGCCGACTACGCGAAGCTCGTGCCCTGGTGGGCGGCCGTCACCCGGGGCACCGGGGTGCGGCTGTACGTGGGCGAGGCGCTCTACAAGGTGGGGGACCCCGCACAGCCCGCCGCCTGGCGGGACCCGGCCGAGCTCTCCCGGCACCTCACCCTCGCGCGGAAGTATCCGGAGGTGCGCGGGCACGTCTTCTTCTCCGCCAAGGGCGTCGGCTCCGATCCCCTCGGCGCGATGACACGGGTCGTGGCCGACCACTACCGGCAGCCGGCGACCCCCGTGCGCTGAGCCGCGCACGGGGGTCCCCGCTCCTCGGCGCCCCGGGGCGGGGCTACCGCAGGGGGTCCTTGTGCCGGATCTCGGAGTCGGGCCCGGGAGAGCAGACGGCCTCGTGCCCGTCCGGGAACCGGACGCGATACGGGGGAGTTCCCTCCTTGCCCATGACCTGGGTGATCTCCGCGACCTTGTCGTGCTGTCCGACGACCCTGCCGTGCTGCACGAGCTGGTCGCCCTCGGTTGCGCGCATCGTGGGTCTCCCTCGCCAGTTGCGGGAGTGCTGGAGTGATGGAGTGGTGGGGGCTGGAACGGTGGACCGTGACCGTGGGTCCGCGGCCGCTGGTGCGCCGGGCGACGCCGGCACCCGGGTACTGCTCAGCCCCGCGCTCGCTGGGTGAGGGCGATACAGACCAGTACGGCCGCCGCCGTGAGCGGAGCGGCCGGCGTGAGTCGCTCGCCGAGGAGCAGTACCGACCACACCAGTGTGAGCAGCGGCTGAGCGAGCTGCAACTGGCTGGCCTTCGGAATGCCGATCGCGGCCATCCCGCGGTACCAGACGACGAGCCCCAGGAACTGTGATCCGACCGCCACCCACAGCAGCCCCGTCACGCTGTGCGCCGACCACCGAGCGGGCTCGTACGACAGCGCCAGCAGCGCGCCCGGCAGCGAGAGCGGCAGACACAGGACCAGCGCCCAGCCGATCACCTGCCACCCCGGCATCACCCGGGCCAGCCTGCCGCCCTCGGTGTAGCCCGCCGCGCAGATCAGCAGCGCGCCGAAGAGATAGGCGTCCGCGCTGATCAGCGCCCCTCCGCTCTGCTGCACGGTGAACGCGATCACCGCCGCCGCGCCCGCCAGGGCGGCGCCCCAGAACAACCGGGAGGGCCGCGCACCGGTGCGCAGCGCCGAGAACAGCGCCGTCGTCAGCGGCAGCAGGCCGACGACCACGGCGGCGTGGGCGGTGGTGGACGTCCGCAGCGTGAGCGTCGTCAGCAGCGGGAAGCCCACCACGACACCCGCGGCGACCACGGCGAGCCCCGCCCGGTACCGCCGCTCCGGCACGGGCACGCGCAACGCCAGCAGGCAGCCGCCCGCGACGACGGCCGCGAGGGCGCTGCGCACGGCGACGAGGGACCAGGGGCCGAAGCCCTCCAGACCCCAGGCGGTGGCGGGGAAGGTGAGGGAGAAGGCGATGACGCCCAGGGCGGCCTGGAGGGTGCCGGAGCGGCGGTCGGCGCGACCGTCCGCGCCCGGAGTGGTGACCGCGCTCTCCGCTATCGCCGAGCCGACGATAGCGCTACTCTCTGCTCTCATGCAGCAGAGTAGCAGTGTCGCCGAACTCGTGAAACAGCTCCGTCAGGAAGTCAACCGCTACTCGCCCGGTGGAAAGCTGCCGTCGAGCCGGGCGCTCGTGGAACGGTTCCGGGTGAGCCCGGTGACCGTGTCGCGCGCGCTGGCACAGCTCTCCGCCGAGGGGCTGGTGGTCACCCGCCCCGGGGCCGGCGCCTTCCGGGCGCGTCCCCGGACTCCCGCCGCACCGGCCGGGGACACCTCCTGGCAGGAGGTCGCGCTGAGCGCGGACGCCGCCACCGAACTCGTCCCGCGCACGGTGGACGCCTCCGGAGTCCTGGCCACCCTGGCCGCCCCGCCGGCCGGCGTCGTCGAGTTCAGCGGCGGCTATCTGCACCCCTCGCTCCAGCCCGAACGCGCCATGGGCGCCGCCCTGTCCCGGGCGGGCCGGCGGCCCGGCGCCTGGTCCCGGCCGCCGGTGGAGGGGCTGGCGGAGCTGCGCGAGTGGTTCGCGCGCGGGATCGGCGGCGCGATCACCGCCGCGGAGGTCCTCGTCACGGCGGGCGGCCAGTCCGCGCTCACCACCACCCTGCGCGCGCTCGCTCCGCCCGGCGCGCCGGTCCTCGTCGAATCACCCACCTATCCGGGCATGCTGGCCATCGCCCGCGCGGCCGGGCTGCGGCCGGTGCCGGTGCCGGTGGACCCCGACGGCGTGAAGCCGGACCTGCTCGCCGACGCCTTCAGGGCGACCGGCGCCCGGGTCTTCGTCTGCCAGCCGCTGTTCCAGAACCCGACCGGCGCCGTGCTCGCCCCCGAGCGGCGGGGCGCGGTACTGCGGATCGCGCGGGAGGCGGGCGCGTTCGTGGTCGAGGACGACTTCGTACGCCGGCTCGTGCACGAGGACGCCGGGCCGCTGCCGCGCCCGCTGGCCGCCGAGGACCCGGACGGGGTCGTGGTGCACGTCGGTTCGCTGACCAAGGCGACCTCACCGAGCTTCCGGGTCGGGGTGCTGGCCGCGCGCGGACCGGTCCTGGAACGGCTGCGCGCCATCCAGGTCGTGGAGACCTTCTTCGTGCCGAGGCCGCTTCAGGAAGCCGCGCTGGAACTCGTCGGATCACCGGCCTGGCCCCGCCATCTGCGGTCCGTGTCCGCCGAGTTGCGGAACCGACGGGACACGATGACCGCCGAGCTGCGGCTGCGGCTGCCCGAACTCGCCCTGCCGCACGTCCCGTACGGGGGCTACCACCTGTGGCTCCGGCTGCCCGAGGGCACCGACGAGTCCGCGCTGGCCGCCACCGCCCTGCGCGCGGGCGTGGCCGTCACCTCCGGCCGGCCCTACTTCAGCGCCGAACCCCCGGCCGCCCACCTCCGTCTGAGCTTCGCGGCGGTCGCCGGCACGGAGGAGATCACCGAGGGTGTACGACGCCTGCGCGCCGCCCGGGACGAGACGCTGGGGACGGGGTCCACCGCGGTGTCCAGCCGGTGAAAACCGCTCGACCCCGCCGCCCCGGCCTGCGACCCTCCCCGCATGACCGACCCACTGCAGCTGCCCGGCGGCTACGAGATCTCCGCCGACCCGGCCCGTATCGACGTCGCCCGGGTGCACCACTGGCTCTCCACGGACGCCTACTGGGCCCTCGGAGTGCCCCGCGAGAAGCAGGAGCGCGCGATCGCGGCCTCGCTCAACTTCGGGGTGTACGAAGGCCTTTCGGGCGAGCAGGTGGCCTACGCCCGCGTCGTCACCGACGAGGCGACCTTCGCCTGGCTGTGCGACGTCTACGTGGCCCCGGCCGTCCGCGGCAAGGGACTGGGGTCCGCCCTGGTGACGGCCGTCCGCGACCATCTCGAACCCTTCGGCCTGCGCCGTGTCCTGCTCGCCACGCACGACGCCCACGGTGTCTACGAGAAGATCGGTTTCACACCGCTCGGCCGCCCCGACCAGTGGATGGCGCTCGTGCCGCGGTGAGCCCCTGAACACCGTGCGTAGCCCCTCTTGACCTGCGGATGTTCCGCGCTCCACGATCCTCGCATGCATCTTCGGGTCACGTTCGTCGCTGCCGCGCGCAGTTCGTCGTTGCTCGCCGAACGCTTCGAGGACGACCGCCCGCTGGATCAGGCGGGCTGGGACGAGGTGCAGCGTGCCGCCCCCGGACTGCTGCCGCTGGCGGTGGCCGAACTGCGCTACTGCTCACCGACCCCGCGCAGCCGCGCCACCGGCGACGCGCTGGGCTTCGCGCCGCTGGTCCAACCCGCGCTGCGCGACTGCGACATGGGCCGCTGGCGCGGGTTCACCCTGGGCGAGGCGATGGCCCGCGAGCCGTCCGCGGTGGACGCCTGGCTCGCCGACCCGCGCTCGTCCCCGCACGGCGGTGAGTCCCTGATGTCGTTCATCTCCCGGGTCGGCGGCTGGCTCGACACCCGCCCGGCGGACGACGGCGGCCGGATCGTCGCGGTGGCGGAACCGTCCGTGGTGCGGGCGGCGCTCGTCTACGCGCTGCGGGCCCAGCCGACGACGTACTGGAACATCGACGTACGCCCCCTGTCGGCCATGACCCTCACCGGGCACAACGGCCGGTGGAATCTGCGTCTGGAGGCGACGGCGCGCGGCGACTAGGGCCTTTCTTCCGGATCAGGCCGGCTCCGGCCCACGGAGCCATCTCGGCCGACCCGGGCGTGCCGGACCCCGTGACTCCGGCATGATCCGGAAGAGAGGTCCTAGCGGGGTCCGTCGTCCGCGCGGCGCGGTTCTCCGTCCGGGCGCGCGTACTCGGTGGTGAGGAGCAGGTCCTTGGCCGGGCCGCCCACCCGCCACACCGTGCGCCAGCGGTCCGCGCCGGAGACGGTGAACTCGCCGCGGTACAGGTCGGCCGCGCACGGGTGGTCGGCGACGTGCCGTCCGGTGCCGAGGTCCAGGGCGTGGAAGGGGCGGCCGTCGGAGAACCGGACGTCCGCCGTGCCCGCGCGCTGCCCCGGCAGGAACCACAGGGTGCGCTCCGCGGGCCTGGCGACGCCCTGCCAGGTGAAGGTGCCGGACTCGTGGTGCAGCAGGCCGTCCCCTCCGTCGTCGAGAGGTGAGAACACGGTCGTCCCGGTGAAACGCCCCTCGGCGCCGCTCGCGAGGTCCCGGACCGAACGCTCCACGCGCCAGGTCCCGGTCAGGTACGCCAGGACGTCGGCCACCGGCCAGAACTCGTCCACGGGCCGCTCACGACCGCCGGCGGGGCTTGCCCCGCCGACCGCTCCCGGAGCCGCCGGCTCCGCCGCGGGAGCCGGTGCCACCGGTCCGGCCGCCCGTCCTGCCACCGCCCGCCGCCTTCTTCCGAGCTCCACCGGCCTCGGCCCGTCCGCCCTTGGCGGACGCCGACGCCGTGCCCGACGCGCGCGCCGGGGTCTGGGAGCGTCCGCGTGAGCTGTTCACGGTCCGGCCCCGGACGATCCCGATGAAGTCCTCCACCAGGTCGGTGGTCGCGTCCTCGGGCCAGGACAGCGCGACGCGCGACTCGGGGGCGTCCGTGAGCGGCCGGTACGTCAGGTCCTTGCGGTGGTGCAGGCGCGCGAGCGACTGGGGAACGACCAGCAGGCCGATGCCCGCCGCCACGAGCTCGACGGCGTCCTCGGTGGTGGCGGGCCGCTCGAACGCGGGCAGACCCGGCGGGCGCTCCCAGCCGAGGGTGTCGTCGAGCGGGTGCAGCACGACCTCGTCGGCCAGGTCCTCGGCGGTCACCTCGTCGACCGCGGCGACCACATGGTCCTTGGGGGCCACGACCACCGTCGTCTCGGTGTAGAGCGGGATCGCGCTGAGGTCCTCCCCGTCGACCGGCAGCCGGACGAATCCGGCGTCGGCGCCGCGGTCGCGCAGCAGGCCGAGCGCCTCGGTGGCGGCCACCGGGACGAGGGTCAGCGGGACGTCGGGCAGCCGTTCGTTCCAGATCCGCACCCACTTCGTGGGCGTCACTCCCGGGACATAGGCGAGCCGGAACGAAGAAGGTACTTCCGAGCCTGTCACCTCGCCAGGCTATCGGTCGTGGTCGGAGGCCGCGCACACGCTCGATACCCTTGACATCATGACGCCGCACCAGACCACCCAGACCATGAAGCCCGCCACCGCGGCGAAGAAGCTGGGTGTGTACCTCGAAGCCACCCCCGCCGAGTTCCAGGAGGGCGTCGTCTCGCGCGCCGAGCTGAACGCGCTGCAGACCGACCCGCCCGCGTGGCTGCAGGAACTGCGGCGCAACGGCCCGCACCCCCGGCCCGTCGTCGCCGCGCGGCTGGGCGTCTCCATCGCCGGGCTCGCCCGCGGCGGGGTCACCGAGCCGCTCACCACGGAGCAGATCGACGCGCTGAAGCAGGAAGACCCCGGATGGCTGCGCCGGGAGCGCGCCACCCAGGCCGAGGTACGCAAGGAGGAGGAGCGCCTCAGGGAGCGGAACGCGCAGCGCGCCGCCCAGCCCCGCGACCCGCGTTCCTGACCTCCGGCTCCTCCCGACCCCCGCTCCCGCCCGCTCTCCCGGGCGGGGAACACCTGGCCACCCGTGCCGCGGCCTACGCTGTGCGCATGGGTGGGACCACGTGCTGAGTGACCCCGGTCGGCGCCGCGCGCGTCCCACGACCACCGCCTCCGTGCTCCGCCGGTCCCGCCGGCTCCGCGCGCACCGTCCGGGGCTCCGCGCTCACCACCCGAGGCTCCGCTCTCACCCCCTCGACGCCCGCGACCGCACCCCTGTGCCCGGACGCGCCTGCGCACCCGTACCTCTCGTGCGCACCCGCGCCCCTGTGCACCCGTACCTCCCGCGCGCACCCGCACCTCTCGCCCACGGCCGCGTCTCTCGCGCGTACCCGGCCGACCCGTGACCCGCGTCCTGGTCCACCCAGGACTGCGTTGCATAAACGTGCATCGATACGTATAGTCATGCCATCTAGGAGGAGGGTTCCATGGCGGTACGCGCAGCAGTGGCGGGAGCGAGTGGGTACGCGGGCGGCGAGGCGCTGCGTCTGCTCCTGGCGCACCCCGAGGTCGAGATCGGCGTCCTGACCGGCAACTCCAACGCCGGTCAGCGCCTGGGCGCGCTGCAGCCGCATCTGCTGCCGCTCGCCGACCGTGTCCTGGAACCGACCACCGCCGAGGCCCTGGCCGGGCACGACGTCGTGTTCCTCGCGCTGCCCCACGGACAGTCCGCGGCCGTCGCCGAGCAGCTCGGGCCGGACGTCCTCGTCGTCGACATGGGAGCCGACTTCCGGCTGCGGGACCCGGCCGACTGGGAGCGGTTCTACGGTTCGCCGCACGCCGGCACCTGGCCCTACGGCCTCCCCGAACTGCCGGGCGGCCGCGCCGCGCTGGAGGGGTCCAGGCGCATCGCGGTGCCCGGTTGCTACCCGACGGCCGTCTCCCTCGCGCTGTTCCCCGCCTACGCGGCCGGACTCGCCGAGCCCGAGGCCGTGATCGTCGCCGCCTCCGGAACGTCCGGCGCCGGCAAGGCGGCCAAGCCCCATCTGCTCGGCAGCGAGGTCATGGGCTCCATGTCCCCGTACGGTGTCGGCGGCGTCCACCGGCACACCCCCGAGATGATCCAGAACCTGAGCGGTGCCGCGGGCGAGCCCGTCGCCGTCTCCTTCACCCCGACCCTCGCGCCGATGCCCCGTGGCATCCTCGCCACGTGCAGCACCCGCGCCCGGGCCGGGGTCACCTACGAGTCCGTCCGGGCCGCCTACGAGAAGGCCTACGCGGACGAGCCGTTCGTACGGCTGCTGCCGGAGGGCCAGTGGCCCGCCACCGCGTCCGTCTACGGTTCCAACGCCGTTCAGATCCAGGTCGCACACGACGAAGCCACACACCGCATCATCGCGATCAGCGCCATCGACAACCTGACCAAGGGCACGGCCGGCGGGGCCGTCCAGAGCATGAACATCGCCCTCGGGCTCCCCGAGGAGCTGGGCCTCACCACGATCGGAGTCGCACCGTGAGCGTCACCGCCGCCAAGGGCTTCACCGCCTCCGGCATCGCCGCAGGCATCAAGGAGAACGGCAACCCGGACCTGGCCCTCGTCGTCAACAACGGGCCCCGACTGGCCGCCGCGGGAGTCTTCACCTCCAACCGCGTGAAGGCCGCGCCGGTGCTCTGGTCCGAGCAGGTCCTCAGAGGCGGCCAGGTCTCCGCGGTCGTCCTCAACTCCGGCGGTGCCAACGCCTGTACGGGCCCCAAGGGCTTCCAGGACACCCACGCCACCGCGGAGAAGGCCGCCGCGGTCCTGGACGTGAACGCCGGCGAGGTCGCGGTGGCCTCCACCGGACTCATCGGCGTCCTCCTGCCCATGGACAAGCTGCTGGCGGGCGTCGAGACCGCGGCGGCCCAGCTCGGTCCGCACGGCGGCGAGAAGGCCGCCATCGCCATCAAGACCACCGACACCGTGCACAAGACGTCGGTGCGCACCGGTGACGGCTGGACCGTGGGCGGCATGGCCAAGGGCGCCGGCATGCTCGCACCGGGCCTCGCCACCATGCTCGTGGTCCTCACGACGGACGCCGACGTGGACAGCGGGACCCTCGACGGGGTCCTGCGCGCCGCCACCCGCACCACCTTCGACCGGGTCGACTCCGACGGCTGCATGTCGACCAACGACACCGTGCTGCTGCTCGCCTCCGGCGCCTCGGGAGTCACCCCGGACGCCACGGAGTTCGCCGAGGCCGTCCGGGCGGTCTGCGACGACCTCGGACAGCAGCTCATCCGGGACGCCGAGGGCGCCAGCAAGGACATCAAGGTCGAGGTCGTGGGCGCCGCGACCGAGGAGGACGCCGTCGAGGTGGGCCGCTCCATCGCCCGCAACAACCTCCTCAAGTGCGCGATCCACGGCGAGGACCCCAACTGGGGACGGGTCCTGTCGGCCATCGGCACCACCCGGGCCGCCTTCGAGCCGGACCAGCTGAACGTCGCCATCAACGGTGTGTGGGTCTGCAAGAACGGCGGCGTCGGCGAGGACCGCGACCTCGTCGACATGCGCTACCGCGAGGTCCACATCGTCGCCGACCTCGCCGCGGGCGCCGCCACCGCCACCATCTGGACCAACGACCTCACCGCCGACTACGTCCACGAGAACAGCGCCTACTCCTCATGAGCCATGTCACGCGGAAGCACACCGCACTCCCCAAGGCGCAGATCCTCATCGAGGCGCTGCCCTGGCTGACCCGCCACCGCGGCAAGACCGTCGTCATCAAGTTCGGCGGCAACGCCATGATCGACGAGGAGCTGAAGGCCGCTTTCGCCCAGGACGTCGTCTTCCTGCACCACGCCGGGCTCAAGCCGGTCGTGGTGCACGGCGGCGGCCCCCAGATCAGCGCGCAGCTCGACCGGCACGGCATCGTCAGCGAGTTCAAGGCCGGCCTCCGGGTGACCACCGAGGAGGCCATGGACGTCGTACGGATGGTGCTGGCCGGACAGGTGCAGCGCGAGCTGGTCGGACTGCTCAACCAGCACGGACCGCTCGCCGTCGGCATGACCGGCGAGGACGCGCACACCATCACCGCCACCAAGCACCTGCCCCGGATCGACGGCGAACCGGTCGACATCGGCCGGGTCGGCGAGATCACCGACATCGACACCGGTGCCATCGAGGCGCTGCTCGTCGACGGCCGCATCCCGGTCGTCTCCTCGATCGCCCGCTCCCAGGACGACGGACATGTCTACAACGTCAATGCTGATACGGCGGCTGCGGCACTCGCTGCGGCACTTGGCGCCGAAACCCTCATGGTCCTCACGGACGTCGAGGGCCTCTACGAGGACTGGCCGGACAGCGACGAGGTGATCAGCCGGCTGACCGCCTCCGAACTGGAGAAGCTGCTGCCCGAGCTGGCCAGCGGCATGGTGCCGAAGATGCAGGGCTGCCTGCACGCCGTGCGCAACGGCGTCACCACGGCCCGCGTCATCGACGGCCGGGTCCAGCACTCGATCCTGCTGGAGATCTTCACCGACGAGGGGATCGGCACGATGGTCGTGCCGGACGCGCAGGAGGGGGACGCCGTATGACCGCCAACCAGGAACTGACCGAGCGGTGGCAGGGCTCGCTCATGGACAACTACGGCACCCCGCGACTGCCCCTCGCCCGGGGCGCGGGCACCCGGCTGTGGGACGCCGACGGCAAGGAGTACCTCGACTACGTCGGCGGCATCGCGGTCAACGCGCTCGGCCACGCCCATCCGGCGGTCGTCGAGGCGGTCAGCAACCAGATCGCCTCGCTCGGCCATGTCTCCAACCTCTTCGTCGCCGAGCCCCCCGTCGCCCTCGCCGAACGGCTGCTCCAGCTCTTCGGCCGGGCCGGCAGGGTGTACTTCTGCAACTCGGGCGCGGAGGCCAACGAAGCCGCCTTCAAGATCGGCCGGCTGACCGGACGCGGGCACATGGTGGCCACCCACGGCGGTTTCCACGGCCGGACCATGGGCGCCCTCGCGCTCACCGGCCAGCCCGGCAAGCAGCAGCCCTTCCTGCCGTTGCCCGGTGACGTCACCCATGTCCCCTACGGCGACGCGCAGGCGCTGGCCGCGGCCGTGACCGACGACACGGCGCTCGTCGTCATCGAGCCGATCCAGGGCGAGAACGGTGTGGTCGTGCCGCCGCCCGGTTACCTGAAGGCGGCGCGTGCCATCACCGCCGCCACCGGTTCGCTCCTGGTTCTCGACGAGGTGCAGACCGGAATCGGCCGAACCGGCCACTGGTTCGAGTACCAGGCGCACGAGGGCGTCCTGCCGGACGTCGTCACCCTCGCCAAGGGCCTCGGCGGCGGACTGCCGCTGGGCGCGACCGTCGCGTTCGGCCGGGCCGCCGACCTGCTGGCACCCGGCCACCACGGGTCGACCTTCGGCGGCAACCCGGTCGTCTGCGCGGCCGGACTCGCCGTCCTCGACACCATCGCGTCCGAGGGCCTGCTGGAGAACGTGAAGCGTACCGGCGCACGGCTGCGCGACGGGATCGAGTCGCTCGGGCACCCACTGGTCGACCATGTCCGGGGCGCCGGCCTGCTCCTGGGTATCGTGCTCACCGAGCCGCTCGCGCCGCAGGTGCAGCAGGCGGCTCAGGACGCCGGTCTCCTGGTGAACGCGCCCGCCCCCGATGTCGTACGGCTGATGCCCCCGCTGAACCTGAGCGACGACGAGGTGGACGTCCTGCTCGGGGCCCTTCCCGGCGTCCTCGACGCAGTCAACGGGGATGGATCCTGAGAATGGGACGACGACGATGAGCCAGGCGCAGGACCACGACCATGCCGGGCCTGCCGTGCCGCAGACCCGCACCGCGCGCCACCGCAGGATCGTGGACATCCTCAACCGGCAACCGGTGCGCTCGCAGAGCCAGTTGGCGAAACTCCTCGCCGACGACGGACTGAACGTCACCCAGGCGACGCTCTCCCGGGACCTGGACGAGCTGAACGCGGTGAAGATCCGCAACAACGACGGAGACCTCATCTACGCGGTCCCGAGCGAGGGCGGCTTCCGCACCCCGCGGGTGCCCCTGGGGGAGTCGGCGAAGGAGGAGCGGATGCGCCGCCTCTCCTCGGAACTGCTCATCTCCGCGGAGGCGTCCGCGAACCTCGTGGTCCTGCGCACCCCTCCGGGGGCCGCGCAGTTCCTCGCCTCGGCGATCGACCAGGCGGAGCTGCACGACATCCTGGGGACGATCGCGGGTGACGACACCCTGCTGCTGATCAGCCGGGACGCGACGGGCGGCCAGGCGCTCGCCGACCATCTGCTGCGACTGGCCCAGAACAACCACTGACGCCGGGCGCGGACCCACGGGCGGGGAGGGGCTCCCCGCCCGCGTCCGGCCGCGCGCCGGACGCGGACGGACCGGTGGTCCCCCCGACCCCGAAGGGCCCGGTCCGGGCGCGGCCGGACCGATCAGGTCACCCCAGGCGCCGGGCGAGACCACCGGTGCATCTCACCTCGTCGCCCGCCGTGATGAGCAGGGCCTCGATGTCCGGCAGTGACTCCAGCCAGCTCAGGGCCTCACGGGAACCCATCGCGAAGGCGGCCGTCGCCCAGGCGTCCACCCAGGTCAGCCGCGGACCCACCACGGTCACGGCGACCAGGTCGGTGACCGCGGAGCGGCCGGTGCTCGGGTCGATGATGTGGGCTCCGCGCTCGGCGGTGCCGGAGGTGGCCACCGCCAGCTCGTCCGCGCCGGCCGCGGAGACGACGGCCGCGAGCCCGCCCGGACGCAGCGGATCCGAGACACCGACCCGCCAGGGACGGTGCGTGCCGGGAGCTCCGAACAGCTGGACGTCGCCGCCCCCGTTCAGGCTCACCCCGCTCGCGCCGGCCGCCACGAGACGCCGGGCCGCGCGCTCGGTCGCCCACCCCTTCACCAGACCGGTCGGATCGAGGCGTCCGGCGTAGCGCGTGCTGAACCAGCCCGCACTCAGCCGCTCCGCCTCCGCGCACAGGTCGAGCACCTCGCCGACCTCCGGGTCGCACTCCTCGACAGCCAGCTCGCCGCGCGCCAGGCGCGACAGCTGACTGTCCTCCCGGTAGGTGCTGAACACCTCGTCCACCTTGTGGAGTCCGGCGACGGCCTCCTCCAACGCGACCCGGACGAGGCCGGGTTCACCGCCCCGCACATCGAACGAGAAGACGGTGCCCATGACTTCCTCGGCGTGCCGCAGCGCGTGCGGCTCCTGGGAGGGCTCAGCCACCGGCCTTGTCCAGGGCCGACTGGAGGGACTTCTTGTATCCCGCGCTGGTGTAGGTGGCACCGGACACGGCGTCGATGTCGGCGCTGCCGGCCGCGACGGCCTCCCGGTTGAGCCGGGGAACCGCCAGCGCGGTCTTCTGGTCGCTCAGACCCCCCTTGGGCGCCTGGACGGCCTCGGCCTTGGTGATCTTCCCGCCACTGACCGTCACCCGGACCTGGACGGCGCCGTACTGGGTCTGCGCCACGTCCCCGGTGACGGTGCGCGCCTGCGCGGCGGGGGCCTGGGGCGCCGCCGAGGAACCCGACGAGCCCGACGATCCGGACGAGCCCGCGCCGCCTGCGGACCCCGCCGCTCCCGACGTCCCGCCGCCCTGGGCCTTCGCCTTGTCGAGCGCCGACTGCAGCGACTTCTTGTACCCGGCGCTGGTGTAGCTGGCACCGGACACGGCGTCGATGTCCGCGCTGCCCGCGGCGACGGCCTCCTGGTTGAGCCGGGGAACCGAGTTGTTGCTCACCTGGGTGCTGCGGCCACCGGTCGGGATCTGGACGACCTCCGACTTGGTGATCTTCCCGCCGCTGACGGTGATACGGACCTGCACGGGTCCGTACTGGGTCTGGGCGACGTCACCGGTGACGGTCCGGGCCCCCGAGGACGACTGCTGCCCGCTCCCGCCCTGGGGCGACTCCTGCGCCGCCGCCGACTGCTGCGGTGCCGCCGCGCCCTGCGCCGACGCCGGGTCGGAGGCGGGCTTCAGCGACAGCAGCAGGACGATCCCGGACACGGTCGCGGCGCCGGCCAGCACGGCACGTCGAATGGGGTGGCTCTTCTTCATCGCTCCTGACTCCCGTCGCTCACATCTCGAACGACTCGTGATGGATGCGGCGGGCGGGAACCCCCGCGCCGCGCAGTGCCTCGTAGACCTGCTGCGCGAAGCCGGGCGGCCCGCACATGAAGACGTCGTGGCGGTCGATGTCCGGCAGCTTGCGGCTCAGGGTCTCCGCCGAGATGTCCGGGCGCTCGCCCTCGGGACTGTTCACCGCGTACATCAGCCGGGCCCCGCGCTCCTCGGCGATCGAGGCCAGTTCGTCCCACAGGGCCAGGTCCTGGGTGGTGTTGGCCCGGTAGAGCAGGGTCAGATCGCCGGCCGAGCCGGGCAGCGTCTCGAACAGCGCCCGCATCGGCGTGATGCCGACGCCGCCGGCCACGAGCAGGACCTTGCCGCGGCTGCGCTTGGCCGCCGTCAGCGCCCCGTAGGGACCCTCGGCCCACACCCGGGTGCCGGGGCGCAGATCGCGCAGCGCGGCGCTGTGGTCGCCGATGGCCTTCACCGTGATGCGCAGCATGGTGGGGCGGGGGGCCGCCGACAGGGAGTACGGGTGCGAGCTGAGCCGCATGCCCGGTGCCAGGAACCGCCAGCGGAAGAACTGGCCGGCCTCCGCGCCCATGCGGTGCAGTTTCCGGCCGCTGATCAGCACCGAGACGATGCCCGGTGTCTCCTCGACGACCGCCTCGACCCGCATCCGGTGCTTCAGGTTCAGCCGGATCGGGGCGAGGATCCGGTACCAGAGCACGAGCGCCGTCACCGACCCGTACAGCCCGTACCAGACCGTCTTCGCGGCCGGTTCGACGGCGAACTCGTTGCCCGTGGACAGCTGGTGCCAGAACGTCAGGAAGACGGCGGCGTAGGTGAGCAGGTGGATGTGGTACCAGGTGTCGTAACCCATCCTGCGGCGCACCGGGCCCATGGAGAGCAGGCCGATGACGAACAGCAGGCCGGTGCCGATCGCCGCCTTGCCCATGTCGGGCAGCTGGTCGATCGAGTCGATCGTCTGCTGGACGATGTCACCGAAGCTCTTCCCCGCCTGCAGCGCGTAGCCCCACATGATCAGGACGAGGTGGGCGAGGACCAGACAGATCGTGTACCGGCCGCTCATCGCGTGCCAGCGCGCGACCCGGTCCGAGCCCACCCGGCGCTCCAGGGCGGGCACCCGGGCCATCTGCAGCACCACCAGCGCCATCAGGTACCCGGCGAGCAGCCCCGTGATGCGGCCCGCGTTGAGGATCTTGCTGTTGTCGTCCGCGATGGACGGGGTGTTGCTCCACCAGAGCCAGATGACCCCGGCGGCGCCCGCCCCCACGGCGAGCAGCAGGGGGACTGCGGGTGAGCGTCGTGGGCGGATGCGGCGCAGCGTCTGGCGCCGCGCGGCGCGGCCACCGGCGATCGTGGACACGGTTCCTCCGAGGTCGTCCGTGGGGACGGGTCGAGGGGAAAGGTCCCCTGGCCCAGAGATACGGCCGCCGACGGCCGTGCGTTCAGCCGGTCCGGAGTCCGGTCCCGATCGGCGGAGCGGTGGTGTCCGCCGCGGGGGACGGGCCCGCACGGAAGGGGGCGATCCGGGCGCCGGGACCGCACGTGGGGGACCGGACCGGGCACTCGCGGGTGTGGCCCGACGGGGCCGGTGCCGGGCGGCGGCGTGCGCCGGGGGCCGCGCCGTCCGTCGTCCGGTACCGCGCCCGGAGAGGCGCCCGTCCGTCCTCAGTACCGGGTCAGCGCGGTGTCTCCTCCCGTGGTGCCGATCGCGATGTGCGGGCCGCGCGCGGGATCGACCCAGGCGAGGATCCGCCGCATGGCGTCCACCGGCACCGACACGCAGCCGGCGGTCGCCCCGCGCCCGTCGACGTGGAGGAAGATGCCGGCCCCGCGACCCCGTACCGGCCTGTCGTAGTTGAAGCCGACGACGAGGGCGTACGCGTACTGCGGGTCGTACGTGATCAGGTGTTCGGACTCGGCGGCGCGGCAGTCGGCCGGGCGGGGCTCGGTCCAGCGGTTGTAGGAGCGGGAGGCGTTGTCCTCGCACCACCAGGAGCCCTGGTGGATTCGGCGGTAGGGGATGCGGGTGCCGTCGGGCGCCTTCCGGATGCCGAACGCGTACGGGAGGCCGTACAGCCCGGTGGGCGTCGTGTTCGTGCTCTGTCTGCGGGAGCCGCCCTCGACCAGCCCCCTGGCGCCGAAGCGCGCCACCGCCGACCCGGCCCGCACCCAGTGCCCGTCGCGCCGGTCCCACCAGGTGAGGGTGCCCGACGTCGCGTCCGCGCGCGGGGCCTCGGCCGTGATCAGCTGGCTGCCGCCGCCGGTGTCGGCGAGCCGCTCGGGCGGCGCGGGCGGCCCGCTCGGGGCGAGGGCGAGCAGGGACACGGACGCGAGGGCGACGGCTCCGAGGCGCATGGCTCAGACGGTAGTGGGAGGCAGCGGGAGCGGCAGCCCGGGTAGTCCGTCCAGGCTCGTCGCGATGTGCTCCTTCTTGGTGAAGTACGTGTTCAGGGAGGCGTCGTCCTCGCGGGCGAAGCGCTTGGCGTGCAGGTCGCGGTCCTCGTCGTAGGACATGAAAGGCACCGCGTAGCCGCAGGTGTCGCGGACGAGTTCGGCCGTCACGACGATGATCGCGCGCAGGCCGTGCGGGGAGTGGTCGACCGCGGGGAAGTGCTTGAGCAGTTCTCCGAAGCGGGGGTCGTCACGGAAGACGGGCTCGCCGCGGCCGTGCACCCGGACGATGTTGGGCGGCCCCTGGAAGGCGCACCACATGAGGGTGATCCGGCCGTTCTCCCGCAGGTGCGCGATCGTCTCGGCGTTGCTCCCGGCGAAGTCGAGGTAGGCCACGGTCAGTTCGTCCAGCACGGCGAACGAACCGGTGATGCCCTTGGGGGAGAGGTTGACCGTGCCGTCCGAGGAGAGCGGCGCGGTCGCGGTGAAGAAGAGGGGCTGGGCTTCGATGAACGTGCGCAGCCGGCCGTCGATGCGTTCATAGGTCTTTCCCATGTCCCGTGATGCTCGCGCAAAACCCTTCGCCTGTCTGACGAATTGCCCGGCGTGTTGTCGTCGGGGAGGGGTCGGGTGTCCTCCCGGGCGGGGGATGCTTCTGTGTCGCCGCGACATCGCCTCGGCGGTGGGGCGACTGCTTTGACGAATCATGCAGACTTCTGCATACTCATGCATTAGCCCGACGGCCACCTCCCGCGCTCTCCGGGTGCGGAGGCGGCCGCACGCCGCCATCTTCGAGGAGCAACGCAAGTGAGCAGCAACAGCGGTGACGTACGGCTCTGGGGCGGCCGTTTCGCCGACGGTCCCGCCGAGGCCCTGGCCAAGCTGTCCGCGTCCGTCCACTTCGACTGGCGGCTCGCGCCCTACGACATCGCCGGCTCGCGTGCCCACGCGCGCGTGCTGCGCAAGGCGGGTCTCCTCACGGACGACGAGCTGACGCGGATGCTCGACGGGCTGGGCCGGCTCGAGGCCGACGTCGCCGACGGCACGTTCGTCGGCACCGTCGCCGACGAGGACGTCCACACGGCCCTGGAACGCGGCCTGCTGGAGCGGCTCGGCCCCGACCTCGGCGGCAAGCTGCGCGCGGGCCGCTCGCGCAACGACCAGGTGGCGACCCTCTTCCGGATGTACCTGCGCGACCACGCCCGGATCATCGGCGGACTGGTCGCCGACCTCCAGGACGCGCTGATCGGCCTCGCCGAGGCCCACCAGGACGTCGCGATGCCCGGCCGCACCCACCTCCAGCACGCGCAGCCGGTGCTCTTCGCGCACCACGTCCTCGCCCACGTCCAGTCGCTGTCCCGGGACGCCGAGCGGCTGCGGCAGTGGGACGAGCGCACCGCCGTGTCGCCCTACGGATCGGGCGCGCTGGCCGGTTCCTCCCTCGGCCTCGACCCGGAGGCGGTCGCCGAGGACCTCGGTTTCGAACACGGCTCGGTCGCCAACTCGATCGACGGCACGGCGTCCCGCGACTTCGTCGGCGAGTTCGCCTTCATCACGGCGATGATCGGTGTGAACCTCTCCCGGATCGCCGAGGAGGTCATCATCTGGAACACGAAGGAGTTCTCCTTCGTCACCCTCCACGACGCGTTCTCCACGGGCTCGTCGATCATGCCGCAGAAGAAGAACCCGGACATCGCGGAGCTGGCGCGCGGCAAGTCGGGGCGCCTCATCGGCAATCTGACCGGCCTGATGGCCACGCTCAAGGCCCTGCCCCTCGCGTACAACCGCGACCTCCAGGAGGACAAGGAGCCGGTCTTCGACTCCTGCGACCAGCTGGAGGTCCTGCTTCCCGCCTTCACCGGCATGATGGCCACCCTCACCGTCCACCGGGAGCGGATGGAGGAGCTGGCCCCGGCCGGGTTCTCGCTCGCCACCGACATCGCCGAGTGGCTCGTCAGGCAGGGCGTGCCGTTCCGGGTCGCGCACGAGGTCGCGGGCGAGTGCGTGAAGGTCGCCGAGGCCGAGGGCGTCGAACTCGACGGTCTGAGCGACGAGCAGTTCGCGAAGATCTCCCCGCATCTCACGCCCGAGGTGCGGTCCGTCCTGAACGTGCCGGGCGCGCTCGCCTCCCGCGACGGCCGTGGCGGTACGGCGCCCCGCGCGGTCGCCGTGCAGCTCGCGGAGATCAGGTCCGACGTGGCCGCCCAGCACACCTGGGCCACGGCGAAGCTGAAGAAGTGACACCCGCCGGAGACGGCCGGTGCCGGGTGTGAGCCGGTCCCCGGCCGGGAGCTGAAGGCGCCGGACACGAACGAGCGGCACCGGGCAGTTCCGGGCGACACCGGACACTTCCGGGCCGGACCGGACGGGAAGTGGCAGCGCCGGGCAGAAGAAGCGGTGGGTCCGGTGTGACAGGGGCATCGCGGGATACGTTGGTCGGGAGCCGTACGGAGCCGTACGGAGTCGACCGAAACGGAGCCCGCGATGCCCTTCGCCCGCCTCGCCGCAGCCACGACTCCCACCGCGCACATCGGGCTCGGCCTCGCGGCGGTGGGCCGCCCCGGTTACATCAACCTCGGCCGCGAGGACGACCTCCCGGCCGTCCGCACTGTCGACGCCCTGCGCGAGCGCACCCACGAACTCCTCGACGCCGCCTACGCCCAGGGCGTGCGCTACTTCGACGTGGCCCGTTCGTACGGCCGGTCCGAGGAGTTCCTCGCCGACTGGCTGCGCTCCCGTCCCGAGGCCGACGACGTCGTGGTCGGCAGCAAGTGGGGCTACACCTACACGGCGGACTGGCGCACCGACGCCGAGGCGCACGAGGTCAAGGACCACGGTCTCGCCACCTACGAGCGCCAGCGCGCCGAGACCGACGCACTGCTCGGCGACCGGCTCGACCTCTACCAGATCCACTCGGTGACCCCGGACAGCCCGGCCCTCACCGACCGCAAGCTGCACGCCGAGCTCGCCGAGGCCGCGGCCGGCGGTCTCTCCGTCGGCTTCTCCACGAGCGGGCCGGCGCAGGCCGACGCGATCCGCGCCGCGCTCGCCGTGACGGTCGACGGCGCACCGCTCTTCCGTACCGTGCAGTCCACGTACAACGTCCTGGAGACCTCGGCGGCGCCCGCGCTCGCCGAGGCGCACGACGCCGGACTCACGGTGATCGTCAAGGAGGCGATGGCCAACGGCCGTCTCGCCACCGGGCACGCGCCGGAAGAGCTCGTGGCCGTGGCCGCGCAGACGGGGCTGGGCGCGGACGCCGTCGCCCTCGCCCACGTCCTGTGCCGGCCCTGGGCCGGAGTGGTCCTGTCCGGCGCGGCCACCGCCAATCAGCTCGCCTCGAATCTGCACGCGGCGGTCGTCGACCTCGACGAGGAGCGGCTGGCCCGCCTCGACGCCCTCGCCGAGGAGCCGGCGGCCTACTGGGAGCGTCGCGCCCGACTGCCGTGGCACTGAACGCCCACCGGACGAACAGGCGCTGACCGGGCGGCCGGTCGCCCGCGGTTCCGGCGTCCGGACGCCCACGCACGGTGACCGCGTGAGACGTCCGTGCCCCCGATGAGACATTCGTGTCTCATCTGGGTTACTCTTGTCTCATGGCTGTCGACCGTGACCAAGTGCTGCGCAGCGCGGCCGCCCTCCTCACCCGCAGATCCACCGCCACGATGGACGAGGTCGCCCGGGCGGCCGGGATCAGCAGGGCCACGCTGCACCGCCAGTTCGCCGGCCGCGACGCGCTCGTACGGGCGCTGGAGGCACTCGGCATCGAGGAGTGCGAGGCGGCCCTCGACGCGGCCCGCCTCGACGAGGGCACCGCGCAGGAGGCGCTGCGGCGGCTGGTGAACGAGCTGGAGAAGGCCGCCGGACTTCTCGCCTTCCTCTACACCGAGAACCAGCTCTTCGAGGGCGAGGGCCAGAACGAGGGCTGGGCCCTGCTCGACGCCCGTATCGCCGCACTGTTCCGGCGCGGCCAGGACAACGGCGAATTCCGCATCGACCTCACCCCGGCGTGGCTCACCGAGGCGCTCTACGGGCTGATCGCCTCCGGCGCCTGGGCGGTGCTGGAGGGGCGGGTCGCCACCAAGGACTTCAGTTTCATGATCGTCGAGCTCCTGCTCGGCGGCGCGCTACGGAGAGAGTGATCATGACCAGCACCCTGCGGCACGGGGGTGTCCCCGGCTCGGACGAAGCCGGAAAGGCGGGGGAGCACACGGCGAGGGAGGAACGGCGGCCGGGCCGCTGGCTCGCGCTGTCCGTCCTCGTTCTCGCCGTGCTGCTGGTGACGGTCGACGCGACCGTGCTCGGTCTCGCGACCCCCTACATCAGCGAGGACCTGGAGCCCTCCGGCACCCAGCTCCTGTGGATCGGCGACGTCTACTCCTTCGTCATCGCCGGGCTGCTCGTCTCCATGGGCAGCCTCGGCGACCGCATCGGCCGCAAACGGCTGCTGCTGATCGGCGCCACCGTGTTCGGCGCGATATCCGTGCTCAACGCCTACGCCACCACACCGGAGTTGATGATCCTGGCGCGGGCGCTGCTCGGTGCCGCGGGCGCGACCCTGATGCCCGCCACGCTCGCGCTGATCCGCAACATCTTCCACGACCCGCGCGAGCGCAGCCTCGCCATCGGCATCTGGGGCGCCACGGCCTCCGCCGGTACCGCGGTCGGACCCGTGGTCGGCGGCTTCCTGCTCGAACACTTCTGGTGGGGCTCGGTCTTCCTGATCAACGTGCCGGTGATGCTCGTCCTCGTGCCGGTCGGCATCAAGCTGCTGCCCGAGTCGCGCAACCCGAACCCCGGCCCCTGGGACCTGGCCAGCGTCGCGCTCTCGCTCGTCGGCATGATCGGCGTCGTGTACGCGGTGAAGGAGCTCGCCCTGCACGGGTTCGCCTGGCAGCCGGTGGCCGTGGGCCTGTTCGGCGCCGGGGCCCTGTACGGGTTCGTACGCCGTCAGCTCGGCATGCCGGTACCGCTGCTGGACATGCGGCTGTTCCGCAACCGTGGCTTCTCGGCGGCGGTCGCCGCCGACCTGCTGACGGTCTTCGGGATGTCCGGACTCGTCTTCTTCCTTTCGCAGTACCTGCAACTGGTGCAGGGCAGGCGGCCGTTCGAGGCGGGCCTGGCCGAACTGCCCGCCGCGGTCGGCGCGGTGGGTGCGGGTCTGGTCGCCGGCGCCGCGGCCCGGCGGTACTCGGTCCGCGCCGTGGTCTCCGGAGGGCTCGCCGCGGTCGGCCTCGCGCTCGCCGCGCTCACCCTGCTGAGCGAGGCCACCGGTTACTCGCTGCTCGGCACCGCGCTGCTGGCGGTCGGCGTCGGCGCGGGCTTCTCGTTCACCGTCACCGCCGACGTGATCCTCTCCAGCGTGCCCAAGGAGCAGGCGGGCGCGGCCTCCGCGGTCTCCGAGACGGCGTACGAACTCGGCGCCGCGCTCGGTATCGCCCTGCTGGGTTCCATCGTCACCGGTGTGTACGCGGGCTTCAGGGGTCCGGCGGGCACCCCGGCCGGAGCCCACGACTCCCTGGGCGGCGCGGTGGAGGCCGCCACCAGGCTCCCCGCCCACACCTCGGAGGCCCTGCTGGAGGCCGCCCGGACGTCCTTCGTGGACGGCCTGGCGCTCGCCTCGGGCATCGGAGCGGTGGTGCTGCTCGCCACCGCGACGGCGGCGTGGTTCCTGCTGAAGGGCCAGAGGCTGGAGAACGGGACGCGCTGACGCGACGGCCGAGGCCCCCCCGCGGCACCGGTGACGCGACGGACCGCGCCCGTCCTGCGCGGCACCGGTGAACGCGACAGGCGACGTCCGCCCGCGCGAACGTCGCCTGTCGTGTCGTCAGTCGTCGGCCGGAAGCCCCGCTCCGGCCGCCCCGCTGCTAGGCGGCCTTGGCCTTCGTGGCGTACATGTCCACGTACTCCTGGCCCGACAGCCGCATGACCTCGGTCATCACCGAGTCGGTCACGGCGCGCAGGACGTAACGGTCACGGTCCATGCCCTCGTACCGGGAGAACTCCAGGGCCTCGCCGAAGCGGACGGTGACCCGGCCGGGACGCGGCATACCGGCACCGCCGGGCTGCAGCTTGTCGGTGCCGATCATCGCGAACGGGACCACCGGGGCGCCGGTCATCAGGGTGAGGCGGGCGATACCGGTGCGGCCGCGGTACAGACGGCCGTCGGGGGAGCGGGTGCCCTCCGGGTAGATACCGAAGACCTTGCCCTCCTCCAGGATGCGGCGTCCGGTCATCAGCGCCGCGACACCGCCGTTGGCGCCGTCGCGGTCGACCGGGATCATGCCGACACCGGTGAAGAACCAGGCCATGAGACGGCCCTTGAACCCCTTGCCGGTGACGTACTCGTCCTTGCCGATGAAGAGCACCTGCCGGTCGCAGACCAGGGGCAGGATCATCGAGTCGATGAACGTGAGGTGGTTGCCGGCCAGGATGACCGGACCGTCGCCCGGGATGTGCTCCACGCCCTCCACCCGTGGGCGGAACATCAGGCGCATGATCGGTCCGAGCACTGCCTTGATGAGCGCGAAGCGGGACAACGGGCCCTCCGGTGTCAAGGGATTCGGTATGAGTCTGTGCAGGTGAGGACGATACTCGCGGGTCCCTGGTGATTGCACATCGGGTTCACCGTCCGGACACGCACTGTTGACCAATGTTTACCTGCCGTGGCCTGCGGTCGAGCATCTGTCACCCGTTCGACACGATGTGACGGAAGTCGCCCCCGGACGGCGCAAGGCGGCCCCGGCCCGCCGCCCCGCCCGACGATCCGTCACCACCCCGCTCTCGTACGACATCGGGCGGAGCCCAGGTGTTCCGCCGCGAGCCTCCCTCCCGTCACACAAGGGCCCCTACGATCGACCCGCTTTGACAGGTGCAGGCCGGGTAGCGGAGGAGCGCACATGGGGACGCAGGAGTCGCGGGAGTCGCAGGAGCCGAACGGGCAGGACCGGGGCACGGCCCGGCGGGCACTGCTCGGGGCCGCCGTGCTCGGCGCGGGCGGAGCGGTCCTCGGACTGTCCGGCACGGCGCGGGCCGACGAGCGGCACGGCGGGGGCCAGGGCGGCGGGTTCCGCGGTCTGCCGAAGCCGACCGTGATCGGACACCGCGGAGCCAGCGGCTACCGGCCCGAACACACCTTCGGCTCCTATCAGCTGGCCCTCGACATGGGGGCCGACATCGTCGAGGCGGGCGACCTGGTCCCCACCAAGGACGGTCACCTCGTCTGCCGGCACGAGCCCGAGATCGGCGGCACGACCGACGTGTCGGCGCACCCGGAGTTCGCCGACCGCAGGACCACCAAGACCCTCGACGGCGTCCCCACCAGCGGCTGGTTCACGGAGGACTTCACGCTCGCCGAGCTGAAGACCCTGCGGGCCGTCGAGCGCATCCCGGCCAACCGTCCGGACAACACCCTCTACAACGGCCGCTGGGAGATCCCCACCTTCGAAGAGGTACTGCACTGGCAGGACGAGCAGACCCGCAAGCGCGGCAAGCAGGTCTGGATCTACCCCGAGACCAAGCACCCCACCTACTTCCGGGCGCTCGGTCTGGGCCTGGAGGAGCGTCTCGCCAAGGTGCTGCGCAAGCACGGCAAGGACGGGAAGAACTCGCCCGTCATCGTCCAGTCCTTCGAGCCGACCAGCATCCAGCGCCTCGACAAGCTCGTCGACAACCCGCTCGTCGTCCTGCTCTCCGCCGCGAACACCCGTCCCTGGGACTTCGTCGCGACCGGTGACCCCCGTACGGTCGCGGACCTCGTCAAGCCCGCGGGCCTCAAGTGGATCGCCTCGTACGCCCAGGGCATCGGCCCCACGCTCGACCTGGTCATCCCCAAGGACGCGAACGGCGCCCTCACCACGCCGACCACCCTGGTCGCCGACGCGCACCGCGCGGGTCTGATCCTGCACCCGTACACGATGCGCAACGAGAACGTCTTCCTGCCCGCCGACTTCCGCAAGGGCACCGACCCGAACGCCTACGGCGACGCGTTCGGCGCCTTCCGGACCTACTTCGCCACCGGCATCGACGGCGTCTTCTCGGACAACGCGGACACCGCGCTGCTCGCCCGCGCGGACTTCGTCAACGGATGACCCCCTCACCCCGATGGGGTGACACCCGGCCGCCCCGGCAACCTCCCGCCGGGGCGGCCGCGTCCCGCCGCACATGACCCACGAGATGGTTTCCGCGCTGCGTCCGCTGCTGGCCGCCGAGGCCTCGGCGGAGGCGCACGCGACCGGGACCGAACAGAGCGACCTCGAACAGGCCGTCTGGCTGCGCCTCCTGGAGCGCCTCGACTCGGCCGGCCCGCCTGCCGATCCCCAGGGATGGCTGCGCCGCGCGGTGCGCTCGGAAGCCCGCCGGGCCGGCCGCACCGCCCGCCTGGAGCAGCCGTACGACTCCGAACCCGCCGATCCGGGCGGGCCCGGCCCCGAACAGCGCGCGCTGACCGCCGACTCCCGCCGCGCCCTGCACGACGCCGTGCGCCGGCTGCCCGGCCGCTGTCCGCGCCTCGTGGCCGCGCTGCTCTCCCCACGGGACCTCACCTACCGCGAGATCGCAGGTGAGTTGGGTATCTCACAAGGCAGTCTCGGTCCGGAACGTTCCAGATGCCTGGGATGTCTGCGGCGATTGCTGACGCCGGTGGTTGCGGCTCGCGGACCGCGGGGATAGGAGTGGGGAACAACCGGTGGAACAAGTGAGCGGGAGGCATGCACACATGGGCATGAGCGTGACCATCTCGGCGGCGACCGAGCAGGACGCAGAGCAGATCCTCAAGCTGCAGTACCTCTGCTACCAGAGCGAGGCCGAGCTGTCCGGCGACTACGGCATCGAGCCGCTCACGGAGCCGCTCTCCTCCCTCAGGGCGGAGCTGGCGGACGGTACGGTCCTGGTGGCCCGGCTGGGCCAGGAGGTGGTGGCCTCGGTCCGCGGGACCGCGGACCCCGACGGCACGGCCCGGCTCAACAAGCTCATCGTGCACCCGCGCATGCAGCGCCACGGGATCGGAGCGCGGCTCCTGCGGGCCGCCGAGGCGGCGCTCGTGGGGGAGCGCGGCGCCAAGAGGATCCAGCTCCACACCGGCGGGCGCGCGGGCGGCAATCTGCGGCTGTACCGCAGTGTCGGCTACGAGACGGTCGGCACGTCGCAGGGCGACGACGGTGTCACCGTGATCGTGCTGGAGAAGCCCGCGGAGACGTACGCGACGACGGCGTGACGCCGACGGCTGCGTGACCGCGACGACGGCGTGACCGTGGCGGCCGGGAGGCCCACGGCCGGCGGTGCGGACCTTCCGCCGGCCGTCGGCCGGCGGTCGGGTCAGCGGCTCCCCGCGGAGCGCCCGCGCAGCCAGTACATGGCCGACAGCGGCAGCAGCACCGGAATGAACAGGTACCCCATGCCGTAGTCCGACCACACGGTGGCGTCGGGGAAGGCGGACGGCTCCACCAGCGTCCAGGTACCGACGATCAGGACACCCGCGAGCTCGGCGGCGCAGCACACCAGCGCCGCCCTGCGGGCCGTCTCACCGCCCCGGACGAGCGAGTACGTGATGAAGCCGTAGACGAGACCCGCGACCGCCGACAGCGAGTAGGCGAGCGGAGCCTTGTCGAACTCCGTCGAGATCTGCACGGCCGAGCGGGACACGGCGCCGACGACCATCACGCCGTAGAGCCACACCAGGAGCATGCCCGGGCCGCTGATGAGCCGTGTCCGCTTCTGTCCGGTCGGTTCTTCCTCGGTCACGGTGACCTCGGCCTTCGTCATGTCAGCCTCCCCAGATGTCGTACAGGCGCACTTCGAGGACGGCGAGCACCACACCGCCGGCCGCCACCGTGACCGAACCCCAGCGGGTGCGCTCCGCCAGCGACATGAAGCCCACCGCCGGTACACACGCGAAGGCGCCGAGCAGATAGGCGACGAAGATCGTCGTGCCCTGCTCCGCCTTCTCGCCGCGCGCCAGCTGGACGACACCGATCACCAGCTGGACGGCGGCGAGCAGGGACACCACGGCCATGCCGATGAAGTGCCAGTCCTTGGTGGGCTGATCACGGTAGGCGGCCCAGCCGCACCAGGCGGCGAGCGCGAGCGCGGCGACGGCGGTCGCGACCGTCAGGGCATCAAGCATGCCGTGACCCTATTACGGGCCAAAAGGCCTGATGCCCCCGCCCCCGGCCGCCCCGTAGGGTCGAGGGCATGAAGATCCACGCTGACGCCCTGCTGTTCGACAACGACGGAACCCTCGTCTCGTCCCTCGAGTCGGTGAACCGCTGCTGGACCCGCTGGGCTCAGGAGTACGGCATCACCGCCGCGGACTTCGCCCGGATCGAACTGCACGGCCGCCCCGCCGTCGAGATAGCCGCCGACCTGCTCCCCGCCGACGTCGTTCCCGAGGCCCTCGCGCGCATCGAGCAGCTGGAGGTGGAGGACGTCCCGGGCGGAGTCCTGCTGCTGCCCGGAACCGCCGCCTTCCTCGGCTCACTGCCCGCCGAGCGTTGGGCCGTCGTCACCTCCGCCACCCGGCGGCTGGCCGAGGCCCGGCTCGACGAGGTCGGCATCCGGCCCAAGACCCTGGTCTCCGCCGACGACGTCACCCGTGGCAAGCCCGACCCCGAGCCCTACCTCCTCGCCGCCCGTGAGCTGGGCGTCGACCCCGCCCGCTGCGTCGTCTTCGAGGACGCCCCGGCCGGCCTCCAGGCGGGCCGCGCCGCCGGCATGACCACCGTGGCGTTGGCCACAACCCACACGGCGTCCGAGCTGGTCGCGGACCTGGTGGTGAAGGACCTCTCGGCCTTGTCCGCACTGGTCACGGAGGGGGGAGTGGAGATCTCCGTCCGCGGCTGAGAAGTGTCCACCGCTGTCCACGATGCGGACAGCGGTTCAGGGCCGAACCACTCCGTCTGCTTTACTTCATCTCATGACCACGACGAGCAGCCGCACCCTTGCGACCGAGGCGACCATGACGCCCGGTGCTCGTTGTATGTGTCGAATGTGCGCCTTCTAGAGGGCCCCCGCACCACCGCCTGATCCCGCGCCCCGAAGCGGGACCACCGCGCCCTGAGTCCGTACCGCGTACGCGACAGGGGCTGCCCCGCGCACACGTTCTCCCCCCGGTTCCCTCCGGTTCCACGGCCATCGCGCGCCGTCCCGAGAACCGTGCCGCGTTCCAGACCGAATGCACCCGTGGCGGCGCACACCCACGCCCCGCACTCGACAGTGACGGAAACCCCTGTGATCACGACAACGGGCCTCACCAAGGTCTACCGCTCGCGCGGCCGTGAAGTGACCGCCCTCGACGGCGTCGATCTGCACGTCCGCGAAGGCGAGGTGTACGGCGTCATCGGCCAGTCCGGCGCCGGCAAGTCCTCGCTCATCCGCTGCGTCAACCTGCTGGAGCGCCCCACCGCCGGCACGGTCACCGTCGCCGGACAGGACCTCACCGCGCTCGTCGGCCGCGGTCCGCGCGCCGGCAAGGAACTCCGGCGGGCGCGCAGCCGTATCGGCATGGTCTTCCAGCACTTCAACCTGCTGTCCTCGCGCACCGTCCAGGAGAACGTCGAGCTGCCGCTGGAGATCCTCGGTGTCTCGGGCCGGGAGCGTTCCGCCAAGGCGCTCGGACTGCTCGACCTGGTCGGCCTCTCCGACAAGGCGAAGGTCTACCCCGCACAGCTCTCCGGCGGCCAGAAGCAGCGCGTCGGCATCGCCCGGGCCCTGGCCGGCGACCCCAAGGTGCTGCTCTCCGACGAGGCCACCAGCGCTCTCGACCCCGAGACCACCCGCTCCATCCTCCAGCTGCTGCGCGACCTGAACCGGCAGCTGGGGCTGACCGTCCTGCTCATCACCCACGAGATGGACGTCGTCAAGACCGTCTGCGACTCGGCCGCGCTGATGGAGAACGGCCGCATCGTCGAGTCGGGCACCGTCGGCGAACTGCTCGCGACCCCCGGCTCCGAGCTGGCCTCCGCGCTCTTCCCGGTCAGCGGCGACGCCTCCGGCGACGACCGCACGGTCATCGACGTCACCTTCCACGGTGAGGCCGCGACCCAGCCCGTCATCTCGCAGCTCTCCCGCACCTACAACATCGACATCTCGATCCTCGGCGCGGCGATGGACACGGTCGGCGGCAAGCAGGTCGGCCGGATGCGCATCGAACTGCCCGGCCGCTACGACGAGAACGTGGTGCCGATCGGATTCCTGCGCGAGCAGGGCCTCCAGATCGACATCCAGGGCCAGGGGCCCGCACTCGTGAAGGACGGTGCCAAGTGACCTGGTCCGAGATGCAGCCGCTGCTGTCCCAAGCGTGTTGGGACACGCTCTACATGGTCGGCTGGTCGACGCTGATCGCCGTCGTCGGGGGGCTGCCGCTCGGCATCCTGCTCGTCCTCACCGACCGCGGCGGACTCCTGCAGAACGTCGCCGCGAACAAGGTCATCGGACAGGTCGTGAACATCGCGCGGTCGATGCCGTTCATCATCCTGATGGTCGCGCTGATGAACTTCACGCGGACCGTCACGGGCACGACGATCGGCCGCGAGGCGGCGATCGTGCCGCTCGCCATCGGCGCGATTCCCTTCTTCGCGCGGCTCGTGGAGACGGCCGTCCGCGAAGTGGACGGCGGGCTGGTCGAGGCCGTCCAGTCCATGGGCGGCAACACCTGGACCGTCGTGCGCAGGGTGCTCGTACCGGAGTCGCTGCCCTCGCTGATCTCCTCGGCGACCACCACCGTCGTCGCCCTCATCGGCTACTCCGCCATGGCGGGCACGGTCGGCGCCGGCGGCCTCGGTGACATCGCCATCCGCTACGGCTACCAGCGTTTCGAGACCGGGCTGATGTGGATCACCGTGGCGATCCTCGCCGTGGTCATCTCCGTCATCCAGTTCGCCGGGGACTACGCCGCCCGCCGGCTGCACCGGCGCGGGGGCCACTCCGGCGCCGCGCCGCGGCTCCGGCTGCTGAAGGCCGGGGCACCCGCGACCCCGGAGGCCGGCGCGACCGCTGAGGCCGCCACCGCCGACGTCGGCAAGGCCGTCTGAGCCGGGCCGACCGAACACCTCCCCCCACCCGCAGACTTCCCCGTCCCACCCGAACACGGGGACGCTCCACCCCTCAGGAAAGGCACTTTTCGTGCGTAACACCGCCAAGATCACCACTGCCGTCCTCGCCGCCGGAGCCCTCACCCTCGGCCTCTCCGCCTGCGGCTCGGACAAGAAGGACTCCGCCTCCGACACGAGCGGCCCGCTGATCGTCGCCGCGAGCCCGACCCCGCACGCCGAGATCCTCGACTTCGTCAAGAAGAACCTGGCGAAGAAGACGGGCCTCGACCTGGAGGTCAAGGAGTTCCAGGACTACATCGTGCCGAACACGGCGACCGAGGACGGCTCGGTGGACGCCAACTACTTCCAGAACCAGCCCTACCTGGACGACTTCAACAAGAAGCGCGGCACCCACATCGTGCCCGTCGTCACGGTGCACCTGGAGCCGCTCGGCCTGTACTCCCACAAGGTGAAGAGCGCCGACGCCCTCAAGAGCGGTGCGACCGTCGCGGTCCCGAACGACGCCGTCAACGAGGCGCGCGCCCTGAAGCTGCTCGCCTCCAAGGGGCTCATCACCCTCAAGGACGGCGCCGGCAGCGAGGCGACCCCGCAGGACATCTCCAAGAACCCGAAGAACCTCAAGTTCAAGGAGGTCGAGGCGGCCCAGACGCCGCGTTCCCTGGACGACGTGGACGCCGCCGTCGTCAACGGCAACTACGCCATATCCGCGGGCCTCAAGCCGGCCACGGACGCCCTCGTCCTGGAGTCGGCGAAGAACAACCCGTACGGGAACTTCCTCGCCGTCAAGAAGGGGAACGAGAACGACCCGCGGGTGAAGAAGCTGGCCAAGCTCCTCACCTCGCCCGAGGTCAAGAAGTTCATCGAGGACAAGTACGCGGGCTCGGTCATCCCCTCGTTCTGACCCGGTCCGGCGGTCCGCGCCGCCGCACGCCGTCCACGACCGCACCCGGTGGTCCCCCTCCCCGTTCCCCTTCGGGCGGCGGGGGAGGACCCCGTGGTGCGGTTCGGTGCTTTCATGCTGCATGCTGGGCAGTTCAGCGGGCCCGAAGGTTCCGACGGCCCGAAGTCCCCGACGGTTACGGAGCGGCGCATGACCAGCACCTTCCCCGACATCTCCATCAGCACGGAGCGGTTGGTCCTGCGCGCGCTCGACGAGGACGACGTCCCCGCCCTGGCCGAGATGATGAACGACGAACAGGTCGCGGCCTGGACCGACGTGCCGCAGCCCTTCACCGAGGACGGCGCCCGCACCTGGATCAGCGAGTACGCGCCCGCCGAACGCACCGCCGGCCGTGGACTCGACCTCGCCGTCACCGAGTTCCTCACCCAGCGGCTGGTCGGCATCATCCAGCTGGGAAAGACGGACTGGCACATCCGCTCCACCGAACTCTCCTACGTCATCGCCCCCTGGGCCCGCGGCGAGGGCTACGCCTCCGAGGCGTCCCTCGCCACCGCCCAATGGCTCTTCCGTGAGCAGAAGTTCGAGCGCATCGAGGTCCGAACGGCGGCCGACAACACCGCCTCCCAGCAGGTCGCCCAGAAGATCGGCTGCATCAGCGAGGGCGTGCTGCGCAACGCGTGCATAGCGCACAGCCGTACCGAGGACGGCCGTTGGGTCGACCACCGAACCGACTTCATCGTCTGGAGCCTCCTCCCCGAGGACCTCGAAGGCGTCGGCGACCAACTGGCGGACTCCAGCGGTTTCACGTCGTTCTCCGACTGGAACTGACGCCGGGACGGCACCACTTGGCGGACCGCCGTACGGAGACGCGTCGTGGACCGGGGCACGGACCCTCGTACGGAGGCGCGTCGCGGACCTGGGTACGAACCCTCGTACGGAGACGCGTCGTGGACCAGGGCGCGGCACGGCGGGGATCGCGGAGTCGGCCCGGCTCCGAGACCTGACTGCTTCCGCGGCCCGGACGGGACGCCGCGTACCAGCTCCGGTACCGCCCGTGTCCGCGGGGCGCGCTCCCCGACCGCAGCGCTCGTGCCCGGCGGAACCGGGCCGCCCGACCACAGCGCTCCGCTCGCCGCCCGCCGTCCCGACCCAGGACCCGCCACCGGACCGGGAACCGCTCCCGCCCGACGCCCCCTCCGCCCACGGCCCCCCGCGCCCGACCGCACCCGGCTCCCGGAAGCACCCCCTCCCGCACGGCACGGGCCACCCCGACCGGCAGGGAAACCGCGCCGGCCCCGGAACCCTCCGCCCCGCCTACGGCACCCGCGCGCGGCCCCACCCGGCGTCGCCAGGTACCCTCACGGAGCCCGCTCACGGGCTGCCCCCTGACGACCTGCGAAGACCCCCTGGAGACTGACGACGATGGCCGACCGGGTCACGGTGATCGGCTGGGACGGCTCCCCCCTGACCGCGGCGGCGCGTTCCGCCCTCGGCGCGGCCACGCTGGTGGCCGGAGCGGCACACCATCTGACGCTTCCCGAGGTGCCCGAAGCCGCCGAACGCATCCGGCTCGGCAGCGTCGCCCTCGCCGCCCGCCGTATCGCGGGCCACCGCGGCAGCGCCGTCGTCCTCGCCGACGGGGACCCCGGTTTCTTCGGCGTGGTCCGCACCCTGCGCGCTCCCGAGTTCGGCCTGGAGGTGGAGGTCGTTCCCGCCGTCTCCTCGGTCGCCACCGCCTTCGCGCGCGCCGGAATGCCCTGGGACGACGCTCATGTGGTGGTCGCACACGGCCGTTCCCTCCGCCGTGCCGTGAACGTATGCCGAGCTCACACCAAGGTGGCCGTCCTCACCTCGCCCGGTGCGGGACCCGCCGAACTCGGTCTGCTCCTCGAAGGGGTCCACCGCACCTTCGTCATCTGCGAGGAACTCGGCACCTCGCGCGAGCGGGTCACGATCCTCACCTCGGACAAGGCCGCCGACCACACCTGGCGCGACCCCAACGTCGTCATCGTCATCGGCGGTTTCGTGGCCGCCGCCGAGGACGGCGGGTGGATCGCCGGCCGCGACCCGGCCACCGGACCGCGCGGCTGGGCGCTGCCCGCCGAGACGTACGGCGGTGCCCTCGGCGAGGGAGAGACGGAGTTGCTGCGCGCGGCCCAACTCGCCCGCCTGGGCCCGCGCCTCGGAGACCTGGTGTGGGACATCGGGTCGGGCAGCGGTGCCTTCGCCACCGAGGCCGCGCGCACCGGCGCCGCGGTCATCGCGGTCGACCGCGACCTGGTGGCCTGCACCCGCACCGAGGACTCCGCGCGCCGTCACGGCGTACAGATGCAGATCGTGCGCGGGGACGCCCCGCACGTCCTGGAGAACCTCCCCGAACCGGACGTCGTGCGGGTCGGGGGCGGGGGAGCGGAGGTCGTCTCCGCGGTCGCCGACCGCCGTCCGCACCGCATCGTGACGCACGCGGCGACCCGTGACGCGGCCGAACTCGTCGGCCGCAACCTCACCGAGCACGGCTACGAGGTCGAGTGCGCCCTCATCCAGTCCGTCGAACTCGACACGAGGGCCTGGACGGAGACCGAGCGAAGCGTCGCGTTCCTGCTCACCGGCCGCCTCCCCGATCGCAACCCGTGATCCTGTTGTCGTACCGCGCGCGGTAGGCTGGCCGATCGTTGTACCGCTCCCGGATGATCGGCTTTTCGTAGGCCAATGTCCGGAAAACGCGCCCGTTTTGAGGCGAGTGTGGTACGGCAGAACCTGAGGACGCGCAACGTGGCGCAGTCCACAGCGGGCCGTCGCGGATCAAGCTGTCGCGAGGGTCGGACGACCGGGACAATGCCAGTTAATGGCTTTGTCGTCTTTGTTGGCCGGTCGTTCGTGCCGCTGGGCACGCACGCTCGTTCTTCACTGTGGGGCGGTCGGTGCGCCGTTCCGGGCGAGCAGGACTTGGAAGCACTAACCGATGGGCGAGGGGTACGCATGACCGACACCGGCCAGGTCCCGGGCGAGGGACTGCCGGAGAGCGCAGGCATGGTGGAGCAGCCGGGCACCCCCGCTCCGGACGCGTACACCTTCCTCGACCCCTCCGAGACCCTGAACCACGCCGAGGACGACGACCTTCTCCTGATGCCGGGCGCCCAGGGTGCCTGGGGCAACGAGGTGGGCCCGCCGGCCCCCCAGCCCCTCGTCCACGAACCCGGTCCGCACGAGACGGCCGGCCGGGACAGCGGCGCGGTCGACCTCAGCGCCGTCCGCGGGGCGGCTCCCGCCCCCGCCGCGCAGCCGGTCACGCCCCGTCGTCCGCTGCACCTCGGCCCTCCGACCCCCGACGTCTCGGCCGGGCCGGTGCGTTCGCTCGCCGACCGCGGACCCGCCTCCGCGCCGCTCGCCACCCCCGCCCACGCGATGAGCCCCGCGGCGGCGGTCCGGCACGCCGGTCCCGCGACGGCGGGGCCCGAGTACCTCGACGTGCCGCAGCTCTCCGAGATCCCGCCGCAGGGCGCGGTGCCCTGGGGGGCTCCGCCCGCCGGTTCCGGGCCGGCGGCCGAAGAAACGGTCGTTCCGGCCGCTGACTCCGAGGCCGGCGTCACCGCCGGACCGGAGGCGGCGTCCGAGGCGGCGCCGGTGTACGAGGGGACCCTCCCTGGCGAGACAGGCGAGACAGGCGAGACCGTCGAGGTCCCCGGGACAGCGGAGCCGCACGGCGTGGACCCGTCCGCCGAGCAGGCCGGCCCCGCGGGACCCCCCTCGGCCCTCGCTACCGACGGGACGGCCGGGGACCCGGTCCTCCCGCAGGTTCCCGCCGCGCCGGAGGCGGAGCACGCCGCCGGGCCGGCGGAGGAGCACTTCGCGACGGCCACCCCGACGCCGGACGTCGCGCCGGACCTCCAGGCCCCGGAGGCCCCCGGCGCGGGTGCCTTCGAGGCGGGCGTCCTCGAGGCGGCCCACGACGCTCCGGCGGAACCCGCGGCGGACGCCGCCGAGCACGTCCCCGGTCCCGTGGGGGCCGGGCAGAGCGCCGACCCCGCACCGCTTCCCGCGGACGTGGAGGACCTGGCACCCGAGCAGGCGTTCCAGGCCGCGCAGGACCAGGCCGCCCACGCCGAGGCGGCGCGGGCGGCCGCGCAGGACCAGTCGGCCCACCAGGAACAGGTGATCGACCCGTCCGCCGCGGAGGCCGCCGAACCGGTCGCGCACCTCGCCGGTCCGGCCGGTCACCTCAACGGTTCGGCCCCGCGCCTCGCGGGCCCGTCCGTCCCCTTCGTGGAACAGGCCGCCCACGCGGCGGAACAGGCGGCACGGTTCCCGGACCGCGCCGTCCGGTTCGTCGACGCCGGAGTCCGCATCCCGGATTCGGCGGTCCAGTTCGCCGACGTCGCGGCGGGCGTCCGGGCGGCCGGCGCGGAGGCAGGTCACGCGGAGGCGGCGCCGCACACCGCCGGACACCCGCCGGTTCACCAGGCCACCGAGGCGCGGACGCCGGCCGCGGACGACCCGTACGGTCAGGCGCTGCCCGGTGCCGGCGCCTTCCCGGTCCAGGCCGCCCAGTTCGCTCCCCCGGCCGAGGCGCACGCCGCGTTCGCCGAGGCCGCCGCCGGTCTCCCGGGCGGCGCGGCGCACGACGAGGCGGCCCACGGCGCCGCGTACCCGCCGCACGGCGACACCTCCCACCCGGCGGACCCGCCGCACGACGACCACCACCCCGCCGGGGCGCAGGGTGCGGCCGACTTCCAGGGCGCCGACGCGCGGCCCTCGGCGGACGACTCGCTCGGCCGGTTCGTGCCCGTCGACGGCCAGGTGCCGACGACCCCGCACCTGGCCCCGACCCCGCCGCACGCCATGACCGTGCCGCCGCTGCCCGACGGGGAGTGGAACCTGGCCGAGGAACCCGCGCCGGAGCAGTTCCCGGTGTTCGCCGGACAGACCGGACAGACCGGACAGAGCCCCGAGGCTCCCGCCCCGCAGGAGGAGGCCGTCGCCCCGGTGCCCGCGCCCCGCGAGGCCGAGGTGCCCCCCGTACCCGCGCCGCTGGACGCCGAGCCGGAACCCGTGGTCGCACAGCAGGCGGAGGACCTGGACACCCAGGTCGCCGATCAGGAAGAGAGCACGGCCGCGGTGGAAGACGTACGAGAGCCCGCCGGCCCCGCGGCCCCCGGTTACGACGACGCCGAACGCGAGGCGGTCCTGCGCGTGATGCGCGAGCGCCGCGACATCCGCAACGGCTTCCGCAGCGACCCCATCCCGCACGACGTCCTGCTGCGGGTGCTGGAGGCCGCGCACACCGCGCCCTCCGTCGGCCACTCCCAGCCGTGGGACTTCGTCGTCATCCGGTCCGCCGAGACCCGCCGCACGATGCACGAACTGGCGGCCCGCCAGCGCGAGGCGTACGCCAAGTCGCTGCCCAAGGGCCGTGCCAAGCAGTTCAAGGAACTGAAGATCGAGGCCATCCTCGACACCCCGGTGAACATCGTCGTCACCGCCGACCCGACCCGCGGCGGCCGGCACACCCTGGGCCGGCACACCCAGCCGCAGATGGCCCCCTACTCGTCCGCGCTCGCCGTCCAGAACCTGTGGCTCGCGGCGCGTGCCGAGGGCCTCGGCGTCGGCTGGGTCAGCTTCTTCGACGAGCGGGAGATGGTCCGCGCCCTCGGCCTGCCCGAGCACCTGGACGTCGTGGCGTACCTCTGCGTCGGCTACGTCGACGAGTTCCCGGAGGAGCCCGAGCTCATGCAGGCGGGCTGGTCCAAGCGCCGTCCGCTGTCCTGGGTCGTGCACGAGGAGACGTACGGCAGGCGCGCGCTGCCCGGCGAGGAGCCGCACGACCTGCTCGCCGAGACCGTCTCCAACATCCGCCCGCTGGACGCCAAGGCGCTGGGCGAGGCCTGGGAGCGGCAGAAGCGGATGACCAAGCCCGCGGGCGCCCTCGGCATGCTGGAGATCATCTCGGCACAGCTGTCGGGCCTGTCCCGGATGTGCCCGCCGCCGGTCCCGGAGCCCGCGGCCGTCGCGATCTTCGCGGGCGACCACGGCGTGCACGCCCAGGGCGTCACCCCGTGGCCACAGGAGGTCACCGCTCAGATGGTGGCCAACTTCCTGGGCGGCGGCGCCGTCTGCAACGCGTTCGCCAACCAGGTCGGCGCGGAGGTCTGCGTCATCGACGTGGGTGTCGCCTCCGACCTTCCCGCGACCCCGGGGCTGCTGCCGCGCAAGGTCCGGGCGGGCACCGCGGACATGACCACCGGTCCCGCGATGACCCGCGAGGAGGTCACCGCCGCGATCGAGGTGGGCATCGAGACCGCCCGCGACCTGGTGGCGGCCGGCAACAAGGCACTGCTGACCGGTGAGATGGGCATCGCCAACACCACCGCGTCGGCCGCCCTGATCTCCGTCTTCACCGGCGCCGACCCGTCCGAGGTGACGGGCCGCGGCACCGGCATCAACGACGAGACGCTGGCCCGCAAGACCGAGGTCGTACGGCGCGCCGTCGAACTCCACCAGCCGGACCCGGCCGACCCCATCGGCGTCCTCGCGGCCATCGGCGGCCTCGAACACGCGGCCATGGTCGGCCTGCTGCTGGGCGGCGCGTCCCTGCGCACGCCGGTCATCCTGGACGGCGTCAGCGCCGGCGCGGCGGCCCTGGTGGCCCGCGCCATCGCCCCCGAGGTGCTCGCGGCCTGCATCGCGGGCCACCGCAGCGCCGAACCGGGTCACGTGGCGGCCCTGAACAAGCTCGGCCTGCGCCCGCTGATCGACCTCGACCTCCGCCTCGGCGAGGGCACCGGGGCGCTGCTGGCCCTGCCCGTGGTGCAGAGCGCGGCGCGCGCCATGCACGAGGTGGCGACCTTCGACTCCGCGGGAGTCACCGAGAAGTAGCCGGACGGGGGTGGGCGGGTGCACCGTGGACGGAGCAGCCGCCCACCACGACGAACCCGCCCGCACCCCGGGCCGGTCTCGGGAGGCGGAGGGTCCGGGAAGGAACCCTGCCCGGCCCGTTCACCGTCCCGGCGCCTAAAATCCCCATGTCAGGGCCGCTCCACAGCCGCGGCGCGCCCCATCGCACCGTCCGTACGAGGAGCCGCACCGCCATGGCCGAACATCCCCCCTACCCCGTGGGCCTCCGCCTCGCCGGCCGCCGTGTGATCGTCCTCGGCGGCGGCCAGGTGGCCCAGCGCCGCCTGCCCGCGCTCATCGCCGCGGGGGCGGACATCCACCTCGTGTCACCGGAGGCGACCCCCTCCGTCGAGGCGATGGCGGACGCGGGCGAGATCACCTGGACCAGGCGGCGCTACGCCGACGGCGACCTCGCCGAGGCCTGGTACGCCCTGATCGCGACCAGCGATCCCGAGGCGAGCGCGGCGGCCTCCGCCGAGGCGGAGCGGCACCGCGTCTGGTGCGTCCGCGCCGACGACGCCGACGCGGCGACCGCCTGGACCCCCGCGACGGGGCACAGCGAGGGCGTGACGGTCGCGGTCCTGACGACGGACGCGCGGGGCCGGGACCCCCGGCACACGGCCGCGATCCGCGACGCGGTGGTCGAAGGACTCCGCGACGGGACCCTGGTGGCGCCGCACCACCGCACCCGCGCCCCGGGTGTCGCGCTGGTCGGCGGCGGCCCCGGCGACCCCGACCTGATCACGGTCCGCGGACGCCGGCTGCTCGCCGAGGCCGACGTGGTCATCGCCGACCGCCTCGGCCCGCGCGACCTGCTGGCCGAACTCCCGCCGCATGTCGAGGTCATCGACGCCGCGAAGATCCCGTACGGCCGGTACATGGCCCAGGAGGCGATCAACGACGCCCTGATCGAGCACGCGCGGCAGGGCAAGTCCGTCGTCCGGCTCAAGGGCGGCGACCCCTTCGTCTTCGGCCGTGGCATGGAGGAGGCGCAGGCGCTCGCGGAGGCGGGCATCGCCTGCACCGTGGTCCCCGGCATCTCCAGCTCGATCTCGGTGCCCGGCGCGGCCGGCATCCCGGTCACCCATCGGGGTGTCGCCCATGAGTTCACCGTGGTGAGCGGCCATGTCGCCCCCGACGACGAACGTTCCCTCGTCGACTGGCCGGCCCTCGCCGCACTGCGCGGCACGCTCGTCGTCCTCATGGGCGTCGACAAGATCGGCCGGATCGCCGAGACCCTGATGGCCCACGGCAAGCCGGCCGACACCCCCGTCGCCCTGGTCCAGGAGGGCACGACCGCGGCGCAGCGCCGGGTCGACGCGACCCTGGCCACGGTCGCCGAGACCGTCGTCGCGCAGGACGTGAGGCCGCCCGCCGTGATCGTCGTCGGCGAGGTCGTCGACGTGGGCCCGGGACAACCGGTACGGCCGGCTCCGCACGCATCCGAGTAACCCGGGGTAACCCGACCCTTTCCCAGCCGTTGGCACCGCACCCAGGACAAGGCAGTATCACCCTGTGGCCGATCTCATCACCGTCGAGAACCCCGACGACCCGCGTCTGCGCGACTACACGGGCCTGACCGACGTGGAGCTGCGCCGCAAGCGCGAACCCGCCGAGGGACTGTTCATCGCCGAGGGCGAGAAGGTCATCAGACGGGCCAAGGACGCCGGGTACGAGATGCGTTCCATGCTCCTGTCCGCCAAGTGGGTCGACGTCATGCGCGATGTCATCGACGAGCTGCCCGCCCCGGTCTACGCGGTCAGCCCGGAGCTCGCCGAGCAGGTCACCGGCTATCACGTGCACCGCGGCGCGCTCGCCTCCATGCAGCGCAAGCCGCTGCCGACGGCGGACGAACTCCTCGGCTCCGCCCGCCGGGTGGTCGTCATGGAGTCGGTCAACGACCACACCAACATCGGGGCGATCTTCCGATCCGCCGCCGCCCTCGGCATGGACGCGGTCCTGCTCTCACCGGACTGCGCGGACCCTCTGTACCGCCGCTCGGTCAAGGTCTCCATGGGCGCGGTCTTCTCCGTGCCGTACGCGCGACTCGACAGCTGGCCCCGCGGTCTGGAGTCGGTCCGGGAGGCCGGCTTCACCCTGCTCGCCCTGACCCCGGACGAGAAGGCCCGCTCCCTCGACGAGGCGGCCCCGCACCGCATGGACCGGGTCGCCCTGATGCTCGGAGCGGAGGGCGACGGTCTGTCCACCAAGGCCCTGATGGCGGCCGACGAATGGGTCCGCATCCCGATGGCGCGCGGCGTCGACTCGCTCAACGTGGGCGCGGCGGCGGCGGTGGCGTTCTACGCGGTGGCGACGGGGCGCCCCGAGGTCTGAGGTCCTCAGGGGACGCGACGGGTCCCGGGCGTCCGGGCCCCGGGCCCTCGAGTGGTCCGGGGAGTCCGGCCGCGCGGGCCCGTCACGCCCGGCCGCGAGGGGCCCTACGTCCGGCGAGGGCACGTGACCTCCGTCGGCAGGCGGACGCGACGGGCCCGGTGAGCGGCCTGCGCGGGCGACGGGACGGCCGTTCAGGTGCCCGGATCTCCGGGCGCCGCGGGCCGCCTCACCCCGCCGTCCGGCCGACCGTCCCGTCGAAGCTCCGGTACCGCTCGCCCCGTGCGTCCCCGGCGGGTGCCACGGAGGACGACGGCCGCTCCTGCGGCAGGACTCGTACGACGTCGCCCCCGACCCCGTTGTCGAGCCCGCGTGCCGGACCCTGACAGCCCTGTGCCACCGCGATGCCGAGGGCGACGAGCAGCGTCACCACGACGAACACGAACAGGCGCTGGCGCAGCAGCCTCGGATTGGCGGGCCGGCGCCCGGTCCCGGTGGTCCGCGGTCCCGGCCGCCCGGCCCCGCTGCGGGGCGCGGGCCGGCTGCCGGAGCGCCCGGTGTTCCGGGACGGCGTCGGACGGGAGCCGGACGGCGCGGGCCGGGAGCCGGACGGGGTCGGACGGGAGCCGCCGCCGTTCGTCCCTCCGGTGCGCGGCGGGGGAGTGCCCTGCGGGCGGCGCTGGGTGGGCTGCTCGGCGTACTGCTCGGCGAGACGCCCGGTGGGCCGGTCGGGGTCGTTGCGCTGCGTGGGTGGCCTGACGTCCGCCATGCCCTGTGCCTCGCGGGCCGCGATCTCCTTGAGCCGCAGGGACAGTTGGAGGGTGCTGGGGCGCTCCTCGGGGTCCTTGGCGAGGCAGGCCCGGACGAGCGGGGCCAGCGCGTCGGGCACGCCGTGCAGCTGCGGCTCCTCGTGCACCACCCGATAGAGCATCACTTCGGAACTGCCGTGCCCGAAGGGCGAGTCGGAGGTCGCCGCGTACGCCAGGGTGGCGCCCAGCGCGAAGACGTCCGTGGCCGGGGTGACGGCGGCGCCGCGCACCTGCTCGGGCGCCAGGAAGCCGGGTGAGCCGACGGCCGTGCCGACGTGCGTGAGGGTGGAGGCCCCCGTCGCCCAGGCGATGCCGAAGTCGATGATCCGCGGCCCCTTCGGGGACAGCAGGATGTTGGACGGCTTCAGGTCGCGGTGCACGACCCCCGCCTCGTGCACCGCCACGAGGCCCTCCGAGAGCGCGGCGCCCACGGCGGCCACGTCGGCGGCCGCCATCGGGCCCTCCTCGGCGACCTTGTCGTGCAGCGAGGGTCCCGGCACGTACTGGGTGGCGAACCAGGGCCGTTCCGCGTCGAGATCGGCCGCGACGAGCCGGGCCGTGCAGCCGCCCCTGATCCGCCGGGCCGCCGAGACCTCGCGCGCGAACCGCGACCGGAACTCCTGATCCTCCGCCAGGTCGGGCCGGATCACCTTGAGCGCGACCCGCTGTCCGCGGCGGTCGGAGCCCAGGTAGACCACGCCCATCCCGCCCGCGCCGAGCCGCCTGTGAAGCCTGAACGAGCCGACGACACGCGGGTCCTCGCGCCTCAGGCGCATCATCGCCATGTCCATCCCCGCTGCCCGGTCCGTTTGACGAGCCACAGCTTACGTTTCCGCGGCCGGGAGCGCGCAGAGGCCGCGCCCTCGCGCTCCGATCGATTGTCAGTGCCGGGTGGGAAACTTGAGAGGTGGTCAGGGAACGCGCGAACAGTACGGCCTTGGGCCGGCTGTGATCCCAACCATCCGTCGCAGAAGGGGGATTGGGCCCGTGAAGGGTGATCGCGTGGAGATAGTCGTGGACGCCGGGGACACGACGCGTACGTACGAGGTGGTGGCGAGCAGGGCGGGCCGCAGGGTGGAGACAGCGGTACGCCGAGGTGTCGTGGAAGTGAGCGAAGTCACCCGGAGCGGATCGGTCGTGCGCACCGCCCGCTTCATGGCGACGCGGGTGCTGGCGCTCGTCGAGCAGCCGGTGCCCAGAGAGGACAGCTCGGAACAGTAGGGGCGGACCGGACACCCCCTCCGGGAAGACCCTGAGACCTAGGTCCTCGTCTCCACCCAGGGGAGTACACCGCAGGTCATCGCTCATCCTCCGGGAGGCCCGGCAATCGGTACGAGGGCATGACGACCCGGTGCCGCCACGCCCGTAGATTTGAGGCCAAGCGGCGGGTGCAGCACTCGTCCCCCGAGGTCAGACACCCGCCGCTGCCAACCACACAGATGCACGGTCAGGAGAGGGACCATGGCCCACACGGCACCGCGGACGGCGATCCGCACGCAGGGACGCAGGGCGTACAGCGCAGCGTTCCGCCCGCGTCGTCAGGGTCAGCGCCACCCCTTGGTGGCGACAGCGATGGTCCTTCCTCTGGCGGCCCTGCTCGTGGTCGTCTTCGGCGGCTGGGAGTCAGTGGTCACACAGGCGTCGTCCGTGGGCGTGATGCTGGGGCGCTGAGCGGCGCCCCAGGCCCGGAAGAGCGGTCCGGGCGGGGACATCCGGCCATGAAACCCCGTGGGGACGGGGGTGCGGCGGACGGCAAAAAATGCCCGCGCAGCTGGGGAGCTGCGCGGGCATTGCTTTTGTCCCGGAGACACCCGCTCCCCTCTCCGCCCGTTCCCGACGACGCTCCCCGTCCCCGACGCCCTGGCGGCCCCACGGCCCCGCCCCCCGGCCCGGACGAGGAGCGACGAACGAGGGACAGGGGATGGGGACGAGGGGCGGGGGCCGGGAACGGGGACCGAGGAGTGGGGACCAGGAACGAGGGACCGGGGCTCGTCGCGGAGCGCCCCGCTGCGTACGCTCGCCCGGTACCGGACGCACCAGGGGGACCCGTGACCGCAGATGTGCTGCCCGCGCTGGCCGCCGGGGCGCGGCGCGCGGCCCACCCCACGGCCCGCGCCTGCGACCACCGGGACAGCGTCCTCGCCGACCGGTCCGACGGCACCGTCGTCCGCCACGGCGACACCGTGGCCAAGGCCCACGCGCCCGGTACGGACCCCGTCGCCCTCGCCGCCCGCCTCACGGTGGCCGCGCACCCCGCCCTGGCGGGCGTCCTCCTCGCCCCGCTCCGCCCGGACCCCTCCGACCTCCACGGACGTCCGGTCACCTTCTGGCCGTACGGCACCCCGGTCGACCCCGAGACCCCGGAGGCGGCCCCCTGGGAGGCGGCCGCGACCCTGCTGGCCCGCCTCCACCGCACCCCCGCCCCGGCCGGCCTGCCGCCCATGCGGGGCCCCGTCAAGGCGGCCCGGGCGATCGCGCGGCTGCGGGCGGCGGGTCCGCACCCGGCCACCGCCCCGGTCCTGCGCGCCTGGGCGGAGCTGCCGCCCTGGGCCCGCGCGGAGGCCCCCATGCCCGGCCCGGACGTCCTGTGCCACGGCGACCTGCACCTCGGCCAGCTGGTCCGCCACCCCGCCCCGGCCGGCCGCTGGCTCCTCATCGACGTGGACGACCTCGGCGTGGGCGTCCCGGCCTGGGACCTGGCCCGCCCCGCGGCCTGGTACGCCTGCGGCCTGCTCCCGCCCGACGAGTGGACCCGTTTCCTGACCGCCTACCGGGGCGCGGGCGGCCCGGCGGTCCCCGCGGACGGCGACCCGTGGCCAGCCCTGGACGTGGCGGCCCGCGCGCTCACGGTGCAGACCGCGGCGCTGGCGATCGCCAAGTCCGTCGCGGCGGACCGCCCGTTGGACGAGGTGCAGCAGGCCGTGGTCGACGCGTGCGACCGAATGGGAACCGTCCCGCCGCAGTTGGCCCCCGGCCCGACGACGTAGGGTGCAACCGATCGGAGCCGGGCAGTGTCTGTCCTGGCGGAAGCAGTACCGACCGGCGAGGAGTTGAGCCGAGCATGCAGTGTCCGAAGTGCCATGCGCCGATGCACACGTACAACCGCAACGGTGTTCAGATCGAGCAGTGCAGCGGCTGCCGCGGGATCTTTCTCGACTACGGCGAGCTGGAGGCCCTGACCCGCGTGGAGGCGCAGTGGTCGCAGCCCGCGCCGCCGCCCCCGGCCGCCCCGCAGGCGTACCCGGCCGCCCCCGCGCCCGCCTGGGGCGCCCCGCACGGCGGTGGCCACGGAGGCGGTCACTACGGCGGCCACGGCGGTCACCACCGGCACAAGAGCTTCGGGCACATGCTCTTCTCGTCGTGACCGGACCGGCCGGGGTCTCCCCGGCCGGGCGCGGCGCGCACGACGAAGCCCCCGACCGTACGAGACGGCCGGGGGCTTCTGGCTGGTGCGCGATACTGGGATTGAACCAGTGACCTCTTCCGTGTCAGGGAAGCGCTCTCCCGCTGAGCTAATCGCGCGGGACGGACCTCAAGGTACAGGATCCGGGCTGTGCTACGTGCGCGATACTGGGATTGAACCAGTGACCTCTTCCGTGTCAGGGAAGCGCTCTCCCGCTGAGCTAATCGCGCGGGTTCGGATCACGCACACCGGTGCGGAGTGATCCAGTGGACGATACTGGGATTGAACCAGTGACCTCTTCCGTGTCAGGGAAGCGCTCTCCCGCTGAGCTAATCGTCCTTGGAGGTGGAGACGGGATTTGAACCCGTGTAGACGGCTTTGCAGGCCGTTGCCTCGCCTCTCGGCCACTCCACCAGGAGCGCGGGGGTTCGGGTGGATCCCCCACTGTCCTGCGAGCGGACGACCAGGTTCGAACTGGCGACCTCAACCTTGGCAAGGTTGCGCTCTACCAACTGAGCTACGTCCGCTTGTCGTTTCCGATCGGCTTGCGCGTCCCGGCGACGTGTTGAACTCTAGCGGATTCCCGGGCCAGTACAAAAACGCGTTTGCGCAGCGTGCTGCGGTCTGTCCGCCCGAGGACACGGTCAGGGCACCCGCAGGTCACCCGTCCTAGACTCGACTGCGTGCTCGACCTCCCTCCTCTCGCCCGCTTCGGCGACCTCGTCGCGACCGGTCTCCTCGATGTCACCGACGACCCCGCGGCCCTGGACTCCACCGGCTTCTGGGCCGTCTCGGCGGACTTCGAGGGCCGCCTGGTCTGCGCCCGTTTCGGCGACGTGCGCCGCGAACCGGTGCCCGCGCCGGTGCCCGGCGGCTGGCGCGGCCCGGCCGCCGGTGACTGGACGTCGTCCCTCGACCGCGCCGCGTACACGCGCGCCGTGGGCCGTATCCGCGACCACATAGCCGCCGGCGAGGTCTACCAGGCGAACCTCTGCCGTGTGCTGTCCGCGCCGCTCGCCCCCGACGCCGACCTGGACGCCCTGACCGCCCTGCTGGCCCGCGGCAACCCCGCCCCGTACGCGGGGACCGTCCGGCTGCCCCGGCACGGCGTCGAGACGGCAACCGCCTCTCCCGAACTCTTCTTGCGCCGCGCCGGCCGCACGGTCGAGTCCGGCCCCATCAAGGGCACCGGACGCACCGAGGCCGACCTCCTGCAGAAGGACTACGCCGAGAACGTGATGATCGTCGACCTGGTCCGCAACGACCTCGGCCGGGTCTGTGCCACCGGCACTGTGACCGTGCCGGAACTGTGTGCCGTCGAGAAGCATCCGGGGCTCGTGCACCTCGTCTCCACCGTGCGGGGCGAGCTGCGCGAGGACGTCGGCTGGCCCGGGCTCCTGGCCGCCGCCTTCCCGCCCGGCTCGGTCACCGGGGCCCCGAAGGCCAGCGCCCTGCGCATCATCGAATCGCTGGAGACCGCCCCGCGCGGCCCCTACTGCGGGGGTATCGGCTGGGTCGACGCCGACCGCGGCACCGGGGAACTCGCCGTCGGCATCCGCACCTTCTGGGCGGACCGGCGGGAGGGTGTCCTGCGGTTCGGCACCGGCGCCGGCATCACCTGGGGTTCCGACCCCGAGGGCGAGTGGCGCGAGACCGAGCTGAAGGCCTCCCGGCTGCTCGCTGTAGCGTCGGGAGCATTCGAGGTGAGTGAAGGGATCCTGACGTGAAGATCTGGCTCGACGGCGGGCTGCAGGACAGCGAGTCCGCCCGCGTCTCCGTCTTCGATCACGGACTGACCGTGGGCGACGGCATCTTCGAGACCGTGAAGGCGGTGGAGGGGCGGCCGTTCGCGCTGACCCGCCACCTCGACCGGCTCGTCCGCTCCGCGCGCGGCCTCGGGCTGCCCGACCCGGACCTCGACGAGGCGCGCCGCGCCTGCGCGGCCGTCCTGGACGCCAACCCGATGCCGCTCGGCCGTCTGCGCATCACGTACACCGGCGGCCACGGCCCGCTCGGTTCCGACCGGGGGGACCGGGGCCCGACCCTGGTCGTCGCGCTGGGCGAGTCCGCCAGGCGGCCCGACTCCACCGCGGTGATCACCGTGCCGTGGACCCGCAACGAACGCGGCGCGCTCACCGGCCTCAAGACCACCTCGTACGCCGAGAACGTGGTCGCGCTGGCCCGCGCGCGCGAACAGGGCGCGTCCGAGGCGCTGTTCGCCAACACGGTCGGGCAGTTGTGCGAGGGTACGGGGTCGAACGTCTTCGTCGTGCTCGACGGGGAGATCCACACCCCGCCGGTGGCCTCCGGCTGCCTCGCCGGCATCACCCGCGCGCTCGCCGTCGAGTGGACCGGTGCCCGGGAGACCGACCTGCCGCTGGACGTCCTGGAGCGCGCCGACGAGATCTTCCTGACCTCCACCCTGCGGGACGTGCAGGGCGTGCACCGGGTCGACGGACGCGAACTCCCGGGCGCACCGGGACCGGTGACGGCCAAGGCCATGCGGATCTTCGACGAGCGAGCCGGACACGACCTCGAACCGTAGGGCCGGCCGGGCCGGTCCACGCGCTCCACGGCACGAAGGCCCCGGACCGGCCCCACGGCAGCCGTAAATCGGGATGACGGGGGACGGCGGGGTGGGTAGAACACCCCTGATGACCACCACCCTGCGGCCGACCGAGCCGCTTCAGCGCGGAGCCGACGGGGCGCTGTCCCGCCGCTACCAGGTGTGCGTGAACAGCCGTCCCGTGGGCGGGATCCATCTCTCCACCCATCCCGAGTACGGGCCCTCGGTGGCCCGGATCGGGGAGCTGCGCGTCGACGAGCCGGACCGCGGACGGGGGCGCGGGACGGTGGCAGCGCTCGCGGCCGAGGAGGTGGCGCGCTCCTGGGGCTGCCGACGCGTCGAGACCGCGGTGCCGGGGGACGCGCCGGCCGCGCTGCGGCTCGCCACGACGCTCGGATACGTCCTCAGCAACCGCAACATGACCAAGCGGCTGGCCGGCCCACCGCCCGGACTGGCCGCCGGAGGCGTCGCGCGGCCCATGACCGAGGCCGAGTACGCCCCCTGGCTGGCCCGCGAGCGCGAGGCCTTCGCCGGTGTCCTCATGGAGTGGGGCGTGCCGGAGGCGGAGGCGTACGCCAAGACCGACCAGGGGCACGCCAGATTTCTGCCGGACGGCCTGGCCGGCGAGAACGCGCTGATCACCGTCCTGGAGCAGGACGGAGTCCCGGTCGGGACCCTCTGGGTGGGGCTGTGGCCCGACACGGCGTACGTGCTCGGCGTCGAGACCGCCGACGGGCACCGGGGGCGCGGCCACGGTCGCTCCCTGATGCGTGTGGCCGAGGCGCAGGCCCTGAGCGCCGGGCGGGACCGTATCGGCCTCAACGTGTTCGCGGGCAACGCCCCGGCCGAGAAGCTCTACGAGTCGCTCGGCTACACGACGAACACGTACCACCTCTACAAGAACCTGCTCTGAGCACCCCGCCCGGCGGGTGCTACCGGTCCCCGGCCAGCAGGCGGTCGGCGATCTCCTCGATCCGCGCGCGCAGCCCCTCCTGGCTCTTGCCGCCGTCGAGGCGCTCGCCGCCGATGACGTACGTCGGGGTGCCGGTCACGCCGATGGCCTTGCCCTCGGCCTGGTCCGCGTCGACGATCAGGATGTGCCGCCCGTCGATCAGTGCGGTGTCGAACTCCTCTTCGTCCAGGCCGAGTTCACGGGCGATCTCGATCAGGAAGGGCTCGCCCCCGCGGTCCAGCTCCTCGACCCGTCCGAGCACCGCCTCGACGTACGGCCAGGTCCGGCCCTGTTCCGCGGCCTCCTCGGCGGCCTGCGCGGCGGCGAAGGCGTGCCGGTGCTTCTCCAGCGGGAAGTGCCGCAGCCGCAGCTCCAGCCGGTCGCCGTAGCGGGCGCGCAGGGCGCGCAGGTCGTCGAGGGCGTCACGGCAGTCGGGGCACTGGAGTTCGCACCAGACGTCCAGGACGACGGTGGTGGCTGCGGAGGAGTCGTTCATGTCCCCAGTCTCCCAGCCCCGGGTGCGGCGGCCCACACGGCACCGGGGAGCCCGGGCGGGACGACGTGCCGACCGGGACCTGGGGAGGAGGCGACCCGGAGATGTCCCTGAGGTATGCCCGGAGCATGGCATATCGGGCGCGGGGCGGTGCAGGATGGAAGGGACGAACCGCCCCGCCCCGTCGAGTCCTGCCCTGGAGGACCGGATGATTGCCGAGACCGTCTGTTCCGCCGTCTCCGCCGCCGGCCTGGGCATCGCCGCGGTCACGGCGTACCGCAAACGCTTCCTCGCCGCCGCCCGTGTCGCCGCCTATGCGCTGGTGCCGGTCGGACTGGTGATGACCGGGGTCGTCGGCTGGCTCGCCGACACCGCGTTCAGCCCGACCGCGTGGGCGGGCTTCGCCGTGCTCGCCGCCGCCTGGCTGCTGTTCATGACGGTGCGGACCGTGGAGCGGCGCGGCGGCCGGACCCGCAAGGAGCGCAAGGCGGCCGCCCGGGCCGCCCGGAGCGGGGCGGTGGCCCCCGCGGCGTCGGCGCCCTCGCTGAGCCAGGGCACCCGCCCGGCCGCGCGTCCCGCGACGACCCCCCGGTCCTCCGGCACCGGCGACGACTTCAGTGACATCGAGGCCATCCTCAAGAAGCACGGGATATGACGCCCCGCCCGGTCCGAAGCGAGAGGGCGGATCACGCGGGTCACGGAAACGATCACGTTCGTTCCTGCTCATCGCGGATATTGCGGATATTGGCGAACTCCCTGTCATCCCGGGCGTGTTGATCGCGGAGCGGGTGGTGGCTGCGTCATCATCGCCGCGAGATGCTGGACACAGAACAGAGCGACCCCGCCGCGCCCTCCGAGGAGCGGCGAGGTTGTCTCTTCGCGCTCTCCCAGCCACCGCTGATGATCTTCCTGGCGGTGATCGGCTGTCTCCTGCTCATGGCTTCGCTGCACGACCTGCTGCTGCTCTGAGCCGTACACGGAGCCCCTGGCGTCACCCGCCGAGGGCTCCGTAGCCCGCCGCGGTGCCGACCGGAGACCTGTCCGAGGCCTCTCGGCCTCCCGCGGCTTCCCGAGGCCTCCCGGGGACTTCGGGGGCCGCTCAGCCCGCCGCTTCCTTCCGGCGTGCCCGGTACGCGGCCACGTGGAGCCGGTTCCCGCACGTTCTGCTGTCGCAGTAGCGGCGCGACCGGTTGCGGGAGAGATCCACGAAGGCACGCCGGCAGTCCGGTGCCTCGCAGCGCCGCAGCCGGTCCTGCTCCCCGGCGACCACGAAGAACGCCAGCGCCATCCCGCAGTCGGCCGCGAGGTGGTCGGCGACCGAGGCGCCCGGCGCGAAATAGTGCACGTGCCAGTCGTAACCGTCGTGGTCCGTGAGGCGGGGCGTGGTGCCCGCCGCGGCGACCAGCTCGTTGATGAGCCCTGCGGCGGTCCGCGGCTCGTCGGCGGCGAAGACCCCCGCGAACCGGCCGCGTACGGAGCGTACGGCCGCGAGATCCCGCTCCGAGAGCACGCCGACATCGCTGATGTCGTGCTTTCGTACGAAATCGGCGAGGGACGGGACGTCCGCGAGCCCGTCCGCCGTGTCGTCCTCCGGCGCGGTGTTCACCAGATCCACCACGGTGTCGAGGGCGCACCGGGTGTCGTGGGTGATCAGCACGTTTCGCTCCCTGGCCTGAGGGTCGGGCGGCCGCCCGCCGATGCTGGCCGATGGTAGTGGCTTCCCGGGCGTGGGGGAGCGGGGACGGCCCGGGCGGCGCGGCCCCGGGTGTCCGGGGCGCCGGCGTGTGCGCAGCGTGACCGCGCGAGGGGGTCGGCGCGACTCACGGTGTCCGGCGCCACACGCACCGGCGTCACACGCACCGACGCCGTCGTCGCGGAAGTCCGCGGCGACGGCGTCGGTGTTCGTGCTCTGTGCGGTTGTGCCACATGCTGTCGTGCCTAACTCGGTTGTGCCCTATGCGGTTGTGTAGGCCCGAGCCGTCTCCCCGAGTGGACGGCGCCGGGCGGCTCTGTGGGGTCGCTAGCTCTCGGCCAGGATGTGTGAGAGCTCCGTGTCGAGATCGAAGTGCCGGTGTTCCGTGCCCGGGGGCACGGCGGCGTCCGTTCGCTTCAGGAAGGACTCCAGGGCCCGCGCAGGGGCTTCGAGCAGAGCCTCGCCCTCCGGGGAGCTCAGGGCGATGCAGACAACGCCCTGACCATGACTTCGGGACGGCCAGACTCGGACGTCGCCGGTTCCGGTGGGCCGATGGAGGCCCTCGGCGAGGAGGTCGCGGGCGAACACCCACTCGACGGTTTCCTCGGCTCCGGTGTGGAAGGTGGCGTGCACGGCGTAGGGATCGGCCGTGTCATACCGCAGTCCTGCGGGAACAGGCAGTGAGGACTCGCTCGACACAACGAGGCGCAGGTGCAGCTCGCAGCTGACCGTGGTGTTCATAAGCGCCAGGGCCTTTCGCTCAGTGTGCGCTCGGGGATTCGCACGTCGGCGAAATCGACATGCCACCTACGGTGCCGTTGTAAACCCCTCTGAGTGTTTTGCGTGCCTTTACGTAACTCATCCGGCCGAGGGTGCCTTCGCCGGATAGGGCCATTCCGGTGACCGGATTCTCTCCGGTAGGGTTTGGTCGTATGAATACGGGGAGTGACGGGCTGGACGAGGTCGCCATGACCGATGACGAGAAGGCCGAGCAGCCGCTCGGTTCGCGGGCGCCGGAATTCATCAAGGCGCGTCGCGCGCTGCACGTGAGCTGGCAGGTGGGCGTCTTCGTCGTGGGGCTCGCGGTGGTCGTCGCGGGCGTGATCATGCTCCCGCTGCCGGGCCCCGGCTGGCTGGTGATCTTCGGCGGCATGGCGATCTGGGCGACCGAGTTCGTCTGGGCGCAGCTGGTGCTGCGCTGGACGAAGCGCAAGGTCACGGAGGCGACGCAGCGTGCGCTCGACCCCGCGGTCCGGCGGCGCAACATCATCCTCACGACCGTCGGTCTCGTGATCATCGGGGCCCTCTGTGCCGTCTACGTCTGGAAGTTCGGCTTCGAGATGCCCTGGAACATCAAGGAGTGACGAGGGGTGACGGTGTGGTGCGCCCGCTGCCGGCCCGAGGGTCCCCGGCCGGTCGGAGTCACCCCCTGACATGGGGTAATGTTCTCCCTGCGCCCGGGCGATTAGCTCAGCGGGAGAGCGCTTCGTTCACACCGAAGAGGTCACTGGTTCGATCCCAGTATCGCCCACGAGCACGGTAGGCGGCCCAGATCCACGGAGACGTGGAGCGGGCCGCCTTCGTCGTTTCCGTGCCAGGTCACGGGGCGTCGCGTCACTCCGGGTAGCGGCCTCGCGGCGCGTACCGCGGGATCCCGGCCACGAGGACCGTGTGCCCGGAAAACGACGGCGAGGGTGAACGGGATCGGCCATCGGGGTGGGGTGGCGCCCGGCCGCCTCGGCGTCCTGGGGGTCTGGGCGGGGGCGGGCCGCGCCGGGAGGGCCGCCTGTGCCGGAACGGGCGCCGTGGGCCACGGCTGACGGTGTGCCGGCCGTGCGCCGGACCAGGAACCCCCGGTGCCGAAGGGCGGACCGGCGTCCGGGAGCCGGGGCAAGACGGACCTCCGGGATTATGCGGGCTTTCGGGAGAAGTTCCCGCCGGACTCCCGCGGGACAATTTCCGGAAGGGCGTCGACTTCTTGCGGAAGTGTGACAGGACGGGCGGCGCGACTCGGTCTCTGGCTCGCTGCGACACCGGAAATGCCCGCGGTGGAGAAGGCCGGCCGGACCGACGGAAATGCAACGCTGTATTCCGGTCGGATCCCACGCGATGTCACTTGTCCTCGCTCGGAAGGTATTTGAGAAGCCGGGCGCGGGTGACGGAACGTCGGCCGCGTGACCGCCGCTCCGTCAGAACCGCCCCCTCGAAGCCGAGTCCGCGATCTCCGGTGGCGTGAGCCGGCCCGCCGCCGCCCTCGTGCCCGGATCCCAGGACGGGCACACTCGGCCCATGGACTGGTGTCACTATCGCTTCCGCAGCCTGTGGATCCTGCCCGCACGGCCCGCCGACGTCTACCGCGCCCTGGAACAGGCCGAGAACTACCCGCACTGGTGGCCCCAGGTCCGTGAGGTGCGCCCGGCCGACGAACGGAGCGGCACCATCCGTATCCGCTCGTTCCTGCCGTACGACCTGGTGTTCACCGCACGTGAGACGCGGAGCGACCCGGTCGCCCGGGTCCTGGAGATCGCCATGTCGGGCGACATCGAGGGATGGGCCCGCTGGACCCTGTGCCCCGACGGGCCGGGCACCCGCGCCCGGTACGAGCAGGAGGTCGACGTCCGCAAGGCCCTGCTGCGGCGGTTCGCCGTGCCGGGACGGCCCCTCTTCCGCCTCAACCACGCGCTGATGATGCGTGCCGGACAGCGCGGACTGAGGACCTCTCTGCGAGCGGTTTGAACGACACCCGCCGAGACCTGTATTGTTCAGTGCGTTCCCGGGCGATTAGCTCAGTGGGAGAGCGCTTCGTTCACACCGAAGAGGTCACTGGTTCGAACCCAGTATCGCCCACCGGGAAAGGCCGGTCCGTCACAGACGGGCCGGCCTTTTTGCAGCCCGGACGGCCGGTGCCGGTCTCCACGCGGTCCCCCGCGCCCCCGCTCAGGCCGCCGCCGACAGCTCCGGCCGCAGGGGCCATGACGGATCCACCGACTCCTCCGACCCGCTGCGCGCGAACCACGCCTGCAGTCCGCGGGCCTGTGCCGCGTGCCACACCGACTGCAAGGTGTGCAGCTCGGCCGGGGAGAGCCGCTCCAGTCGGGGAGCGAACCGGCGCCCCACCGCTCGTACCACCTCCATGGCGGCCAGCGCGTCCGCCGCCGCGTCGTGCGCGCCCTCCAGGGCGACGCCGTAATGGGCGCACAGATCGGTCAGCGTGCGCCGGCCCTTGCGATAGCGGTCCAGATGTTTGTCCAGGACCCGTGGATCGAGCACACGCAGCGGCGCCGACTCGAACCAGCGGTCGAGACGCGACGCGCGATGCCGACGCAACTCCCGGTCCAGCAGCGTCAGATCGAACGGCGCGTTCATCACCACCAGCGGCCGGCCCACCGCGGCCTGCTCGCCCAGCACCCGGACTATCTCGTCCATCACCGGCGACGGCCACCGGCCGTTGCGCTGCAGATGTTCCTCCGTCAGCCCGTGCACCGCCGTCGCACCCTCGGGCACCGGCACTCCCGGGTTCACCAGCCAACGGGTCACCCGGGGCCGGGAACCCGCGGCGTCCTGGACGACGACGGCGGCCGACACGATCCGGTCGGTCTCGACGTCCACGCCCGTGGTCTCCGTGTCGAACGCGGCCAAGGGGCCCTCGTACCAGCACGTCATACGCACACAACTCCTCGTTCACCCACGGCAGCTGACGCACCGTCTTCTGCCCGTTTGGTGATACCCGGGCTGTTTGCGCCGTACGCCGGAAGGAGACAACAGAGGTACGGGTCTTTGCAGTTCAGCGGCCCGTCGCGGGGAATCTCTCGGCTTGGAAGGCTGTTGGACTCATGGCAATCGCGCAGCCCGAGCGGGGCGGGCTGCTGCCCCAGCGGACGGCACCCCATCGCGGCACGCTCGCCACCACCGCCTGCATGGAGACACTGCAGGTCGGCTACCTGCACGCCGTCGCCGCGGCGGCCGGCTGCTCGCTGTCGCAGCCCTTTCCGGACAACGGGATCGACTGGCACGTCAGCCACAGCGCGCCCGGACACACGGTCGACGACGAGGTCACCATCAAGGTGCAGCTCAAGTGCACCTACCAGATCCCGCCCAACCCCCCGGGCCCCGCCTTCTCGTTCACGCTCGACAACGAGCACCTGGCGAAGCTCGCCCGCACCCCGGTCTCGGTGCACAAGATCCTGGTCGTCATGCTCGTGCCCCGGTCCCAGGACGACTGGCTGCGCGCCAGCCACGACCGCCTCGACCTGCGGCACTGCTGCTACTGGACCAACCTCGCCGGACAGCCCGTCACGGGCCGGCGCAGAACGACCGTCCGCATACCGACCTCGCGCATCTTCGACGACCGGGCCCTGTGCGAGATCATGACGCGGGTCGGGACGGGAGGCAGACCATGACGCACCGCCCGAGCGACGAACCGCTCCGGCCGGTCAGGCCGCACCCCGCGGAGACCCACTGGACCGAGCCGCCCGAGGCCGGCCAGGTGGACCCCGCCGTGCTCAGCGCACTGCTGCAGCGGCACGGCTGGCAGCGCCGCGGCGGCGCGGCGGGACGGTACGGCAGGTGGACCCCACCCGGGCCCGGCGGCTCGGGCACCAGCCTGCTCGTGCCGGAGAGCCGGGCCTTCCCCGACAGCGACGACCTGCTCGGCGAGGCCCTCGACGCGCTCTCCCGCAGCGGTGCCCCCTCCGCGCGCGACGTGCTGGTCGCGCTCGCCGTGCCCAGCGACGAGATCCGCTGGTGGCGCGACGTCCCGACCGGGCCGGTCGGCGCCACGCCGTGGAGCGTCGAGGAGCGGCTGCGCTCGGCCGCCCGCCAGATGCTGCTCGCCGCCGCCCTCGCCACCCGCGCGCGGGCCGGCTACTACGGCGCGCGTCACCGCAGGCCCGCCGCCGCGTCGCTGGAGCACGTCCTCGTCGGCGCCGACCCCGGCGGCCGCCGCCTCACCGCGTTCGTGCCCGTCGACACCGGACGCTCACTGGCCGTCCGGCTGCACCAGGCGCTGTACGCCGCCCGCGAGGCCGTCGACTACCAGCGGGCCACCGGCGGCATGGACGCCTTCGACGCGGCCGTCGAGGCGGGCGTCAGCCACGAGCTCACCGAGGCCGTCGTCGCCCTCGTGCGCGGGACCGAGGGCGCCCGCGTGGCCGTCGAGTGGGCACCCGCGGCCGGCGTCCCCGAAGGCTGCGCGGCACCGGACGAGGCCGTCGAGTTCTCGCCCGGCGACGTGCCCGTGCTGCGCGAGGCCGGAGCCCGCTATCTGCGCGAGGAACCGTCCGTGCCGGTCCGGATCACCGGGGCCGTGGTGCGGATCCGCAGGTCGGAGCCGCGCGGCGAGGGCACCGCACGGCTGCGGGTCATCGCGGGCGCGGAGGTCCCGTACGTCCGCGTGACCCTCGGCGAGGAGGACTACCGGATAGCCGGGCAGGCCCATCTCGTGGGGCTGCCGGTGCGGGTGCACGGACGGCTGGAGAGCCGCGGCGGCTTCCGCAGGCTCACGGACGCCGCCGGGGTCGCGCCCGTCCAGGTCGACGAGGCCGAACGGGACCGGCTGATGAAGTCGCTCCAGGAGAATCTGGACTTCTTCGAGGAGGCGTGCAGCGAGGACTGAGCCGGGGCGGACCGTAACCGTTTCGCGGAGGGCGGCCTCGGCTCGGTACGATTCCTGTCTGCGCCCGCGCGTCGCGGCGCGCCCACCTTCAGGCAGGAGAGTCCGGTGTCAGACGTCCGTGTGATCATCCAACGCGATTCCGAGCGGGAAGAGCGCGTGGTGACGACGGGCACTACGGCCGCCGATCTCTTCGCCGGCGAGCGCACCGTCGTCGCGGCGCGCGTGGCCGGCGAGCTGAAGGACCTCGCCTACGAGGTGACCGACGGCGAGGAGGTCGAGCCCGTCGAGATCTCCTCCCAGGACGGCCTCGACATCCTGCGCCACTCCACCGCGCACGTGATGGCCCAGGCCGTGCAGGAACTCTTCCCCGACGCCAAGCTCGGCATCGGCCCCCCGGTCAAGGACGGCTTCTACTACGACTTCGACGTCGAGAAGCCGTTCACCCCCGAGGATCTCAAGGCCATCGAGAAGAAGATGCAGGAGATCCAGAAGCGCGGCCAGCGCTTCTCCCGCCGTGTCGTCACCGACGAGGACGCCCGCGAGGAGCTCGCCGGGGAGCCGTACAAGCTGGAGCTCATCGGCATCAAGGGCTCCGCGGCCGCCCAGGACGCGACGGACGGCGCGGACGTCGAGGTCGGCGGCGGCGAGCTGACGATCTACGACAACCTCGACGCCAGGACCGGCGAGCTGTGCTGGAAGGACCTCTGCCGCGGTCCCCACCTGCCCACCACCCGCAACATCCCGGCGTTCAAGCTCATGCGCAACGCGGGCGCCTACTGGCGGGGCAGCGAGAAGAACCCGATGCTGCAGCGCATCTACGGCACCGCCTGGCCCTCCAAGGAGGAGCTGAAGGCGCACCTCGACTTCCTCGTGGAGGCCGAGAAGCGCGACCACCGCAAGCTGGGCAGCGAACTGGACCTCTTCTCCATCCCGGACCAGATCGGCTCCGGCCTCGCCGTCTTCCACCCCAAGGGCGGCGTCGTCCGCCGGGTCATGGAGGACTACTCGCGCCGCAGGCACGAGGAGGAGGGCTACGAGTTCGTCTACACCCCGCACGCGACGAAGGGGAAGCTCTTCGAGACCTCGGGCCACCTGGACTGGTACGCCGACGGCATGTACCCGCCCATGCAGCTCGACGAGGGCGTGGACTACTACCTGAAGCCCATGAACTGCCCCATGCACAACCTGATCTTCGACGCGCGAGGCCGTTCGTACCGCGAACTGCCGCTGCGCCTCTTCGAGTTCGGGACCGTGTACCGCTACGAGAAGTCGGGCGTCGTGCACGGCCTGACCCGTGCCCGCGGCTTCACGCAGGACGACGCGCACATCTACTGCACCAGGGAGCAGATGGCGGACGAGCTCGACAAGACGCTCACCTTCGTCCTGAACCTGCTGCGCGACTACGGCCTGACCGACTTCTACCTGGAGCTGTCCACCAAGGACCCGGAGAAGTTCGTCGGCTCCGACGAGGTGTGGGAGGAGGCCACCGAGACGCTGCGGCAGGTGGCCGAGAAGCAGGGCCTCCCGCTCGTCCCGGACCCGGGCGGCGCCGCGTTCTACGGCCCGAAGATCTCCGTCCAGACCAAGGACGCCATCGGCCGGACCTGGCAGATGTCGACCGTGCAGCTCGACTTCAACCTGCCCGAGCGCTTCGACCTGGAGTACACCGGTCCCGACGGTTCCAAGCAGCGTCCGGTGATGATCCACCGCGCGCTGTTCGGTTCCATCGAGCGTTTCTTCGCGGTGCTCCTCGAGCACTACGCGGGCGCGTTCCCGGCCTGGCTGGCGCCCGTCCAGGCGGTCGGCATCCCGATCGGCGACGCGCACGTGGAGTACCTGCAGAAGTTCGCCGGCGAGGCGCGGAAGAAGGGCCTGCGCGTCGAGGTCGACTCCTCCTCCGACCGCATGCAGAAGAAGATCCGCAACGCCCAGAAGCAGAAGGTGCCCTTCATGGTCATCGCGGGCGACGAGGACATGGCGGCCGGCGCCGTCTCCTTCCGTTACCGCGACGGCTCGCAGGAGAACGGCATCCCCGTGGACGAGGCGATCGCCAAGATCGCCAAGATCGTCGAGGACCGTACGCAGGTCTGACGCACGCGGGTCCCGTCGTACGCGGGCCTGACGCACGCCGGTCCGGCGTACGCGGGTCCGTCGTACGCGGGCCTCGGGCCGGCAGGCCCGGCGGAGGGAGCGGTCCTTCGCGCAGGGTGATCCGTCGCGCACGTACCGAGAGGCCCCCGGGGAGTTCCGTGCCCCGGGGGCCTCCCGGCGTCCGCGCGGGCGCCCCGGCCCGGCCGGGGGCGTGTCCGGAAGAGCCCCGCCGACACGCCGCGAACGAGTGAAGCAATATGCTGCACTCCATGACGAGTGAGCCCGAGCAGCAGATCGGAGTGGGGACGCAGGACGCGTTCCAGCGCCTGTGGACGCCCCATCGGATGGCTTACATCCAGGGCGAGAACAAGCCCACGGGTCCGGGGGCCGACGACGGCTGTCCGTTCTGCTCGATCCCCGCCAAGTCCGACGAGGACGGGCTCATCGTCAAGCGCGGTGAGCAGGTGTACGCGGTGCTCAACCTCTACCCGTACAACGGCGGCCATCTGATGGTCGTGCCCTACCGCCATGTGGCGGACTACACCGATCTGACCGGCCCGGAGACCGCCGAGCTCGCCGAGCTGACCAAGCAGGCCATGACCGCGCTGCGGACCGCGTCCGGCGCGCACGGCTTCAACATCGGCATGAACCAGGGCACCGTGGCCGGGGCGGGCATCGCCGCCCACCTCCACCAGCACATCGTGCCGCGCTGGGGCGGCGACACCAACTTCATGCCGGTCGTCGGCCACACCAAGGTCCTGCCCCAACTGCTCGCGGACACCCGGAAGATGCTCGCCGAGGCCTGGCCCAGGCCGTAGCCCGGCCGGGCCCCCAAGAAGGGCTCGCGGCAGAGGGGCGCGGCACGGAAAAGGGGGCGTGGGAATCCACGCCCCCGTGCGCCCCGGAGCCGACCGGGCCCACGTTTCCGCCCGGAGCGGTGGACGACCACCGAACGTCTACGCGTCGTAGACGTCGTCCTTCTTCGGTGTCGGGTCCTGCACCGCCCCGCTGAGCACGGACGTGCGGCCGTCGAACTTCGCGGTGTCCACGTTGTGGCCCTTGAGGAACTCGATGACCGCCTCGTGCACGACACGGAGCACCGGGGTCGCGGAACGCAGCACGTCATCCGTCATGAAGCGGTTCTTCCACGGCTGGTCGGCCCAGGCATGCCGCAGTCCGAAGGGCTCGGGAAGCGTCAGCGAGCCGCCGAGCCAGTTCAGGAGCGGCGGGTACCAGGTGAGCGGCGCGCGGGCCGCGAGCCGTACGACCTCGTCGTTGTCGACCAGCGGGAGCTTCACCGTGCGGGTCTCCCAGAACTTGACCGTCTTGGCGACCTTCTTCTCCTTGGCGGCCGGCTTGCCCATGAACAGGCCGTTCACCGGCCCCAGGGCGTGGCCGGTGAGCTCGATGCGCAGGGTCTTGTGCAGCACGGTCACCGAGACGAGCATGCTGATCACCAGCTGGCCGTCGAACAGGGTCCACTGGACCCCGAGGTAGTGCCGCTCGCCGCTGTTGTACTGCTGCTTGTTGCAGATGTCGCGGATCTGCTGGAGGTTGACCTGGTGGGCCGTGCTGCCCGCCGGGCGGGTGACCGCCTTGGCGGTCGCCGGGATGTGCGTGACGACCCAGTGCCTGATGTCCGGCTTGGGGAAGCCGCCGGTGGTCAGCGGGCTGGTGTTGAGCCGCTCCAGCGCCCGCTCGACGGCGCTGATCACGTCGAAGCTCTGGAACCTGTTGATCTCCGGGGAAGGCACCAGGTGCTTGGCCAGCTCGGCGCTCAGCGACCCCATCTTCTGCACCTGCTCCGGGACGACCGGCACCAGCTCCTCGGCCAGGTGCCAGTGTCCCCAGCGTGTGCCCATGCCGAGGATGCCCTTGGGGCCGGCGTAGAAGACCGAGTTCGACCGCTGCTCGTCGCGCAGCTCGCCGAATGCCTGACGCAGGCGTTCGGCCCGGGTGTCGCCGGGGCTGCTGGGCACGGACTCGGGGACCCGGGCCCCGACGGTGCTGCCGGAGAGGAGGCTGGTCCAGCGGGCGCGCAGGTCCTTCGCGGTGCGCTCGCAGATCTGCTTCGCGAGCAGCCAGCCGACGACCGGGGCGACGATCGCGCCCCGTACGTACCACGCCAGGGGACCGGTGAAGGGGAGCCGGATCATGGCGATCACGGCGACGACGCCCACGGCGACGAGGAGGGCCGTGGCGAGGGCGGAGGCACGCTTGTCCTCGCGCTTCGAGACGGCGGTGCGTATCTGGAAGACCAGCAGCCACAGCAGGAGTCCCGGCAGGAACAGCAGACCGCAGACCGCCATCACGATCGTGAGGCGGGTGTCGCGCTCCTTGCGGAGCCGGTTGGCGGCCAGGCAGTGCTCCACCACGGCCTGCGGCTCGATACCGAAGGACTGGACGACCGGATTGCGGCCGACGCCCAGCATGCGGGTCACCACCGACTGGGCGAAGGCCTCACCGAGGTTGGGCCGGAAGATCGTCGCCCACTTGCGGCTCGGATTGACCGTCGACTCGTGCCACTCGTTGTTGGCCTCGAGGATCTTCCCGACCTCGTCGTCGCGGTACGCGGCCGAGGCCAGCGCGTACGTCGCCATCTCGTCCGTGCCCGAGCGTGGCACCTGTGGCCCGAACATGTCCTCGAAACCGGTTGGAACCGTCATTCCCCGCCCCCATCGCCGCCGGTGTCGCTTCTGCGGCTTTCCCGACTTCCCTGCCCCGCACACCTGTTGATCAGCCAGTCATGGTGATCGAGTCACCACGTCATCAGCCATCACCTTGATCAGGTCATCAGCGTATCGGCAGGCGACGGCCTCCGTCGGCGGACGGCCGAAGCCGCCCGCCGAGGGTGAACCGGAGTACGTCCGGCGCCCGTCAGGCGACCGCGCGAACCCTGTGAACTACCAGGCCTCCCGCGTCTGTTCACGCATCCTCTCGGCGATCTGCGGCGGCATCGGCTCGTGCCGCGCGTAACTGCGCTGGAAACGCGCGGTGCCGTGCGAGAGCGAGCGCAGATCGACGGCGTACCGCCCGATCTCCATCTCCGGCACCTCGGCCCGTACGAGCGTGCGTCCGCCGCTCGTCTGCTCCGTGCCGACGACCCGGCCGCGCCGACCGGACAGGTCGCTCATCACGGCGCCCACGAAGTCGTCGCCGACCATGACGGTCACCTCGGCGACCGGCTCCAGCAGATGGATCCTGGCCTCGGCGGCGGCCTCGCGCAGGGCGAGCGCGCCCGCGGTCTGGAAGGCGGCGTCGGAGGAGTCCACCGAGTGCGCCTTGCCGTCGAGCAGGGTGATCCGCACGTCGATGAGCGGATGCCCCGCGGCGACACCCTTGGCCGCCTGGGCACGGACGCCCTTCTCCACGGAGGGGATGAACTGCCGGGGCACGGCCCCGCCGACGACCTTGTCCACGAACTCGATGCCCGAACCGTTCGGGAGGGGTTCGACCTCGATCTCGCAGATGGCGTATTGACCGTGGCCGCCCGACTGCTTCACGTGGCGCCCGCGTCCCGTGGAAGGGGCCGCGAACGTCTCGCGCAGGGAGACCTTGTGCGGGATCACGTCGACCTGGACGCCGTACCGGCTGCGCAGCCGCTCCAGGGCGACGTCCGCGTGCGCCTCCCCCAGACACCACAGGACCACCTGGTGGGTGTGCTGGTTCTGCTCCAGGCGCATGGTGGGGTCCTCGGCGACCAGCCGGCCGAGTCCCTGCGAGAGCTTGTCCTCGTCGGCCTTGCTGTGCGCCTGGATGGCCAGCGGCAGCAGCGGGTCGGGCATCTGCCACGGTTCCATCAGCAGTGGGTCGTCCTTGGCCGAGAGGGTGTCCCCGGTCTCCGCCCGGTTGAGTTTCGCCACGCACGCCAGATCGCCCGCGATGCAGTGGGTGAGGGCCCGCTGCTGCTTGCCGAACGGCGCGGAGAGCGCGCCGACCCGTTCGTCGACGTCGTGGTCCTCGTGGCCGCGCTCGGTGAGCCCGTGACCCGAGACGTGCACCGTCTCGTCGGGGCGCAGGGTGCCGGAGAAGACGCGGACGAGGGACACCCGCCCGACGTAGGGATCGCTGGCCGTCTTCACGACCTCCGCCACCAGCGGACCGTCCGGGTCGCAGGCACTGACCTCGCGCGCCGCGCCGCCCGGTGTGGTCACCACGGGGGCCGCGCGCTCCAGGGGGGTCGGGAAGCCGCCGGTGACGAGCTCCAGGAGTTCGACGGTGCCCAGCCCCTGCCGGGCGCCCTCGGCGGCCGGCGCGGCGGCCAGGACCGGGAAGAACGCCCCGCGCGCCACGGCCCGCTCCAGGTCCTGCACCAGGGTCTTGAGATCGATCTCCTCGCCGCCCAGATAGCGGTCCATGAGGGTCTCGTCCTCGCTCTCGGCGATGATCCCCTCGATCAGCCGGTTGCGCGCCTCCTCGATCCGCGGCAACTGGCCGTCGACCGGCTCGGCCTCCTCGCGGGTCCCGGACGAGTAGTCGAACAGGCGTTGCGACAGCAGCCCGATCAGCCCGGTCACCGGCGCGTGGCCGTCGGGGCCCGGCTCTCCGTGCAGCGGCAGATAGAGCGGCAGCACGGCGTCGGGGTCGTCGGCGCCGAACGCCTCCGCGCAGATCCCGGTCATCGTGTCGAAGTCGGCGCGGGCCGATTCGAGATGGGTGACCACGATGGCCCGCGGCATGCCGACCGCGGCGCACTCGTCCCACACCATCCGGGTCGAGCCGTCCACGCCGTCCGCGGCCGAGACCACGAAGAGGGCCGCGTCCGCGGCGCGCAGACCGGCCCTGAGCTCCCCGACGAAGTCGGCGTATCCGGGGGTGTCGATGAGGTTGATCTTGTATCCGTCCCAGGTGACGGGTACCAGGGAGAGCTGCACCGAGCGCTGCTGCCGGTGCTCGATCTCGTCGTAGTCCGATACGGCGGTGCCGTCCTCCACCCGGCCCGCCCGGTTCACGGCCCCCGCTGTCAGCGCGAGAGCCTCCACCAACGTCGTCTTGCCCGATCCGCAGTGGCCGACCAGCACCACATTCCGTACGGACGCGGGGTGGTCGGCCGCCGTAGCCCTGCCGGCGGCTCCGGAGTGTGCGTTCGCCTTGTCGCCCATGGCCTTGCCTCCCGTGCACGGTGAGGTCTCTGTGGGCGCGGGCACGACGGACTGCTTCCCGGACCGGGTCCGGACCGTACCCCCAGCGGTACGGCTCCGATGACGCCCGCGGTGACTTCGAGCTTTGCACTCGCGTCACGGTGCGTCCATACGGCGGACGTCATCGCGCCGTGCCGCCCCCCGGAGTCCCGGCGGGACACGGGGTCCGGGTGCCCGGCCGTCGCCGTTGCGCGCGCGTGACTACGATGGGCCAGCCGGGGGTCAGCAGGGGCCGCCCGGCGACACCGAACCTCGGGAAGGCCATGCTGAACAAGTACGCGCGTGCATTCTTCACGCGTGTCCTCACACCGTTCGCCGCGTTTCTCATCCGCCGGGGGGTGAGCCCCGACACGGTCACCCTCCTGGGCACGGCCGGGGTGATGGCGGGCGCGCTGGTCTTCTACCCCCGGGGAGAGTTCTTCTGGGGCACGATCGTCATCACGCTCTTCGTCTTCTCCGACCTGGTCGACGGCAACATGGCGCGCCAGCTCGGCCGCTCCAGCCGCTGGGGGGCCTTCCTGGACTCCACGCTCGACCGGGTCGCCGACGGGGCCATCTTCGGCGGCTTCGCGCTCTGGTACGCGGGCAACGGCGACAACAACGTGCTCTGCGCCGTGTCGATCTTCTGTCTGGCCAGCGGGCAGGTGGTCTCGTACACCAAGGCCCGGGGTGAGTCGATCGGCCTGCCGGTCGCCGTCAACGGTCTGGTGGAGCGCGCCGAACGCCTGGTGATCTCCCTGGTCGCGGCGGGCCTCGCGGGGCTGCACGCGTTCGGGGTGCCCGGCATCCAGTGGCTGCTGCCCGTCGCCCTCTGGATCGTCGCCGTCGGCAGCCTGGTGACGCTGGTCCAGCGCGTCGTCACGGTACGGCGGGAGTCCGCCGAGGCCGACGCCGCCGCCGCGCACAGCAGCGGGACCTCGTCGTGACCGGTCTGCGGGACAGACTGGTGGACGGGGCGTACGCGCTCGGCTGGAGCGCGGTCAAGACGCTCCCGGAGCCGGTCGCCGTACGCCTCGGCCGCACCGTCGCCGACCTCGCCTGGAGGAAGCGCGGCAAGGGTGTGCTGCGCCTGGAGAGCAACTACGCACGCGTGGTGCCCGACGCGGGCCCGGAGCGGCTCGCGGAGCTGTCCCGGGCCGGCATGCGCTCCTACCTGCGCTACTGGATGGAGTCCTTCCGCCTCCCCGCCTGGAGCCGGGAGCGCGTACGGGCGGGCTTCGCCCCCAGGGACGTGCACCACCTCACGGACGGCATCGCCTCCGACCGGGGCGTCATCCTCGCGCTCCCGCACATGGGCAACTGGGACCTGGCCGGCGCGTGGGTCACCACCGAGCTGGAGACGCCGTTCACCACCGTGGCCGAACGCCTCAAGCCGGAATCGCTGTACGACCGCTTCGTCGCCTACCGCGAGGGCCTCGGCATGGAGGTCCTCCCGCACAGCGGCGGCACCGCCTTCGGCACCCTGGCCCGGCGGCTGCGCGACGGGGGCCTGGTCTGCCTGGTCGCCGAGCGCGACCTGTCCGCGTCCGGTGTCGAGGTCAAGTTCTTCGGAGAGACCACCAGGATGCCCGCGGGCCCGGCGCTGCTGGCCCAGCAGACCGGGGCGCTGCTCCTCCCCGTGACCCTCTGGTACGACGACTCGCCCGTGATGCAGGGCCGCGTGCATCCGCCCGTCGAGGTCCCCGAGACAGGTACCCGGGCCGAGAAGACGTCTGTCATGACACAGGCGCTGGCCGACGCCTTCGCCACGGGTATTTCCGACCATCCGGAGGACTGGCACATGCTGCAGCGTCTGTGGCTCGCCGACCTGGAACCCCGTCCCGCGCCGTCCCCCGGGGAGCGGTCATGAAGATCGGCATCGTCTGCCCGTACTCGTGGGACGTGCCCGGCGGCGTCCAGTTCCACATCCGTGACCTCGCCGACCACCTCATCCGCCTCGGGCACGAGGTCTCCGTCCTCGCCCCGGCGGACGACGAGACGCCGCTGCCGCCGTACGTGGTCTCGGCGGGCCGTGCCGTCCCGGTGCCCTACAACGGTTCCGTGGCGCGCCTGAACTTCGGCTTCCTGTCGGCGGCCCGGGTGCGGCGCTGGCTGCATGACGGCACCTTCGACGTGATCCACATCCACGAGCCGACCTCGCCGTCCCTGGGGCTGCTCGCGTGCTGGGCGGCGCAGGGGCCCATCGTCGCCACCTTCCACACCTCCAACCCGCGCTCCCGGGCGATGATCGCCGCGTACCCGATCCTGCAGCCCGCGCTGGAGAAGATCAGCGCCCGGATCGCGGTGAGCGAGTACGCGCGGCGCACGCTCGTCGAGCACCTGGGCGGCGACGCGGTGGTCATCCCGAACGGCGTCGACGTCGACTTCTTCGCCCGGGCCAAGCCCCGGCAGGACTGGCAGGGCGACACCCTCGGGTTCATCGGCCGCATCGACGAGCCCCGCAAGGGCCTGCCCGTCCTCATGAAGGCCTTCCCGAAGATCCTCGCCGAGCGCGCCGGGACCCGGCTCCTGGTCGCCGGGCGGGGCGACGCGGAGGAGGCCGTCGAGTCGCTGCCCGTCGAGATGCGCTCGCGCGTCGAGTTCCTCGGCATGGTCAGCGACGAGGACAAGGCGCGCTTCCTGCGCAGCGTCGACGTGTACGTGGCACCCAACACCGGCGGGGAGAGCTTCGGGATCATCCTGGTGGAGGCCATGTCCGCGGGCGCCCCGGTGCTCGCCTCCGACCTGGACGCCTTCGCCCAGGTGCTCGACCAGGGCGCGGCCGGCGAACTCTTCGCCAACGAGGACGCGGACGCGCTGGCCGCCTCCGCCGTACGCCTGCTCGGTGACCCCGAGCGCCGCGCCGAACTGCGGGTCCGGGGCAGCGCGCACGTGCGGCGCTTCGACTGGTCCACGGTCGGCGCCGACATCCTGTCCGTGTACGAGACGGTGACGGACGGGGCCGCGGCGGTCGCCGCGGACGAACGGACGGGACTGCGGGCACGGTTCGGACTGGCCCGGGAGTGAGGCGGCCGGGCCGCGGCGGGAGGGCGCGTCCGCCCCGCCGCGCGGCGGACGCGCACGGGGGACGTGAGGGGCGGGTGACCCCGCCCGAGTAGCCTTGCCGCCCGTGACCGCAACCCTGATCTGGATCCTCGTCGGCCTCGTCGCGATCGGCCTCTACCTGAGCTGGACCGCGGGGCGTCTCGACCGGCTGCACGCCCGGATCGACGCCGCGCGCGCCGCACTCGACGCACAGTTGTTGCGCCGTGCCTCGGTCGCCCAGGAACTGGCGACCTCCGGAGTGCTCGACCCGGCCGCCTCGATCGTGCTGTACGAGGCCGCGCACGCCGCCAGACAGGCGGAGGAGGAGCAGCGCGAGGTCGCCGAGAGCGAGCTGAGCCAGGCCCTGCGGGCCGTCTTCGGCGAGGTCCAGCAGATGGAGGCGGTGCGGGAGGCGCCGGGCGGCGACTCGGCGGCGGGGGAGCTGGCACAGGCCGTACGGCGGGTGCCGATGGCCCGGCGGTTCCACAACGACGCGGTGCGGGCGGCGCGGGCGCTGCGCAGGCACCGCAAGGTGCGGTGGTTCCGGCTGGCGGGCCACGCACCGTTCCCGATGGCCTTCGAAATGGACGACGAGCCCCCGACGGCGCTGGCGGACCGGCCCACCACCTGACCCGCGGACTCCGTCGGTCGACCCGGCCCCCACCTCCGGCCCGCACCGCCCCGCCGCCCCCGGGGTGCGGCGCGGGCGCGCACCATCCAGCCCGTCCGGCGTTTGAGGACGAGCCCTTCGGGCGAGGGCGGGGGTCCAGGGGCGGCAGCCCCTTGGGGGGAGCAGGCGCGAAAAATGAGCCACCGGGTCCCCATTGGCCCTTGCAGTGGCCTGCTCCCCTCCCGTTTCCTCTGAACTGCAGAAACCCTCTTTCACCGAGTGAGGTCAACCCGTGTCCAGCACGCTCCCCACCCCCGCCCGCCCCGAAGACAACGCGGCGACCGGCACCGCCCGAGTGAAGCGCGGCATGGCCGAGCAGCTCAAGGGCGGCGTGATCATGGACGTCGTCACCCCCGAACAGGCGAAGATCGCCGAGGACGCGGGCGCCGTCGCCGTCATGGCCCTGGAGCGGGTCCCGGCCGACATCCGCAAGGACGGCGGCGTGGCCCGGATGTCCGACCCGGACATGATCGAGGGCATCATCGACGCCGTCTCGATCCCGGTGATGGCCAAGTCCCGCATCGGCCACTTCGTCGAGGCCCAGGTCCTGCAGTCCCTCGGCGTCGACTACATCGACGAGTCCGAGGTCCTCACCCCGGCCGACGAGGTCAACCACTCCGACAAGTGGGCGTTCACCACCCCCTTCGTCTGCGGAGCCACCAACCTGGGCGAGGCCCTGCGCCGCATCGCCGAGGGCGCCGCCATGATCCGCTCCAAGGGTGAGGCCGGCACCGGCAACGTCGTCGAGGCCGTCCGCCACCTGCGCCAGATCAAGAACGAGATCGCCCGGCTGCGCGGCTACGACAACAACGAGCTGTACGCCGCCGCCAAGGAACTGCGCGCCCCGTACGAGATCGTCAAGGAGGTCGCCGAGCTCGGCAAGCTCCCGGTCGTCCTGTTCTCCGCCGGTGGTGTCGCCACCCCCGCCGACGCCGCGCTGATGCGCCAGCTCGGCGCCGAGGGCGTCTTCGTCGGCTCCGGCATCTTCAAGTCGGGCGACCCCGCCAAGCGCGCCGCGGCCATCGTGAAGGCCACCACCTTCTACGACGACCCGAAGATCATCGCGGACGCCTCCCGCAACCTGGGCGAGGCCATGGTCGGCATCAACTGCGACACCCTCCCCGAGGCCGAGCGCTACGCCAACCGCGGCTGGTAGGACACACCACTCATGAGCACCCCCGTCATAGGCGTCCTGGCCCTCCAGGGCGACGTACGGGAGCACCTCATCGCCCTGGCCGCGGCCGACGCCGTGGCCAGGGCGGTACGGCGCCCCGAGGAGCTCGCCGAGGTGGATGGCCTGGTCATCCCCGGCGGCGAGTCCACCACCATCTCCAAACTGGCCCACCTGTTCGGCATGATGGAGCCCCTTCGCGCGCGCGTGCGCGAGGGAATGCCCGTGTACGGGACCTGCGCCGGCATGATCATGCTCGCCGACAAGATCCTCGACCCGCGCTCGGGCCAGGAGACGATCGGCGGCATCGACATGATCGTGCGCCGCAACGCCTTCGGACGGCAGAACGAGTCCTTCGAGGCGGCCGTCGAGGTCGCGGGCGTCGAGGGCGATCCCGTCGAGGGCGTCTTCATCCGCGCCCCCTGGGTCGAGTCCGTGGGCGCGCAGGCCGAGGTGCTGGCCACGCACGAGGGCCACATCGTCGCCGTGCGCCAGGGCAACGCGCTCGCCACCTCGTTCCACCCCGAACTGACCGGGGACCACCGCGTGCACGGCCTGTTCGTCGACATGGTGCGCGCGAACCGGACACCCGGCTCCTAGTAGGATCTGGAGGTCCCCCGGGCTCCTAAAGTGTGGGGGAGTTCGTACAGGATGGGTTACGCGAAGGAGACAGGCAGATGTCCGGCCACTCTAAATGGGCTACGACGAAGCACAAGAAGGCCGTGATCGACGCCAAGCGCGGCAAGCTCTTCGCGAAGATGATCAAGAACATCGAGGTCGCGGCCCGTACGGGCGGCGCCGACGTGTCGGGCAACCCGACGCTCTTCGACGCCATCCAGAAGGCCAAGAAGAGCTCGGTCCCGAACAAGAACATCGACTCGGCCGTCAAGCGCGGCGCCGGCCTCGAAGCCGGTGGCGCCGACTACGAGACGATCATGTACGAGGGCTACGGCCCGAACGGTGTCGCGGTGCTCATCGAGTGCCTCACCGACAACCGCAACCGCGCCGCCTCCGACGTCCGCGTCGCCATGACCCGCAACGGCGGCAACATGGCCGACCCGGGTTCGGTCTCGTACCTCTTCAACCGCAAGGGCGTCGTCATCGTCCCCAAGGGCGAACTGACCGAGGACGACGTCCTGGGCGCGGTGCTCGACGCGGGAGCCGAGGAGGTCAACGACCTCGGTGACACCTTCGAGGTCATCTCCGAGGCGACCGACCTGGTCGCCGTGCGCACCGCCCTGCAGGACGCCGGGATCGACTACGACTCCGCCGACGCCAACTTCGTCCCGACCATGCAGGTCGAGCTGGACGAGGAGGGCGCCCGGAAGATCTTCAAGCTGATCGACGCGCTCGAGGACAGCGACGACGTGCAGAACGTCTTCGCCAACTTCGACGTCAGCGACGAGGTCATGGAGAAGGTCGACGCCTGAGCCGCCGACAGCCGGACGGGCCGACGGGACACACCCCGTCGGCCCGTCGCTTTGTCGGTGGCACCCGTTGTCAGCGGCACCCGATAGCCTGCACGAACAGCTGGCACCGGCGGGTGCCGGGGGAGACCGACGAAGGGGGACCGGGGTGCGCGTACTGGGTGTCGACCCCGGGTTGACCCGATGCGGTGTCGGCGTGGTCGAGGGAGTCGCCGGCCGGCCCCTCACGATGCGCGGCGTCGGCGTCGTACGCACTCCGGCGGACGCCGAGTTGGGCCTGCGTCTCGTCGCCGTCGAGCAGGGCATCGAGCGGTGGCTCGACGAGTACCGGCCCGAATTCGTCGCCGTGGAGCGGGTGTTCAGCCAGCACAACGTCCGTACGGTGATGGGCACCGCCCAGGCCAGCGCCGTCGCCATGCTCTGCGCGGCCCGGCGTGGCATCCCCGTCGCGCTGCACACCCCGAGCGAGGTCAAGGCCGCCGTCACCGGCAGCGGACGCGCGGACAAGGCCCAGGTCGGAGCGATGGTCACCCGGCTTCTCAGGCTGGACGCCCCGCCGAAGCCCGCCGACGCCGCCGACGCCCTCGCCCTCGCGATCTGTCACATCTGGCGCGCCCCCGCGCAGAACCGGATCCAGCGGGCCGCCGCGCAGAACCGGCCTCAGCAGGCCGTCGCGCAGAACCGACTCCAGCAGGCGGCCGCCCTGCACGCGGCGCAAGCGGCGTCGCAGGCCGCCCCGCACCACGTATCGAAAGGCCGTACCGCATGATCGCCTTCGTCAGCGGCCCGGTCGCCGCCCTCGCCCCCGACTCAGCGGTGGTGGAGGTCGGCGGCATCGGCATCGCCGTCCAGTGCACGCCCGGCACCCTCGCCGCGCTCCGCATGGGCCGGCCGGCCAGGCTCGCCACCTCCCTGGTCGTCCGCGAGGACTCCCTGACGCTGTACGGCTTCGCGGACGACGACGAGCGCGGGACCTTCGAGCTGCTGCAGACCGCGAGCGGAGTCGGTCCCCGCCTCGCCCAGGCGATGCTCGCCGTGCACACCCCGGACGCCCTGCGCCGGGCGATCGCCACGGGCGACGAGAAGGCGCTCACCGCCGTCCCCGGCATCGGCAAGCGGGGCGCCCAGAAACTCCTGCTGGAGCTCAAGGACCGGCTCGGCGCCCCGCTCGGCACCGGCACCGGAACCGGTGCCCCGGCCGTCACCGGCTGGCGCGAGCAGCTGCACGCCGCGCTGATCGGCCTCGGGTACGCCACCCGCGAGGCCGACGAGGCGGTCGCCGCGGTCGCCCCGCAGGCCGAGGCGGCGGAGGGAACACCCCAGGTGGGCGCGCTCCTGAAGGCCGCCCTGCAGACCCTCAACCGCGCCCGCTGACCCGGCGGCCCGCCGCCCGACCCGACCGGCGTCCGCCGATCCGCCGGCCGCCCCACCACCACACCGCGAGGCACACGCAATGAACTGGGACGACACGACCGACGAGACCGCCGCCGACCGGCTCGTCGGCGCGTCCGCCGACCGTGAGGACCAGGCCGTCGAGGCGGCCCTGCGCCCCAAGGACCTGGACGAGTTCATCGGCCAGGAGAAGGTCCGCGAGCAGCTCGACCTCGTGCTGCGCGCCGCCCGCGCCCGCGGCGCCACCGCCGACCACGTGCTGCTCTCCGGCGCCCCCGGCCTCGGCAAGACCACCCTCTCGATGATCATCGCGGCCGAGATGGGCGCCCCGATCCGCATCACCAGCGGCCCCGCCATCCAGCACGCCGGGGACCTCGCCGCCATCCTCTCCTCGCTCCAGGAGGGCGAGGTGCTCTTCCTGGACGAGATCCACCGCATGTCCCGGCCCGCCGAGGAGATGCTCTACATGGCGATGGAGGACTTCCGGGTCGACGTGATCGTCGGCAAGGGCCCGGGAGCCACCGCGATCCCGCTGGAGCTGCCGCCGTTCACCCTGGTCGGCGCCACCACCCGGGCCGGACTGCTGCCGCCGCCGCTGCGCGACCGCTTCGGCTTCACCGCGCACATGGAGTTCTACGAGCCCGCCGAGCTGCAGCGCGTCATCCACCGCTCCGCGAACCTCCTCGACGTCGAGATCGGCGCCGACGGCGCCGCCGAGATCGCCGGGCGTTCCCGCGGCACGCCGCGCATCGCCAACCGCCTGCTGCGCCGGGTCCGGGACTACGCGCAGGTCAAGGCCGACGGCGTCATCACCCGGGAGATCGCCGCCGCCGCCCTCAAGGTCTACGAGGTCGACGCCCGCGGTCTGGACCGCCTCGACCGGGGAGTCCTGGAAGCCCTGCTCAAGCTCTTCGGCGGCGGCCCGGTGGGACTGTCCACGCTCGCGGTCGCCGTGGGGGAGGAGCGGGAGACCGTGGAGGAGGTCGCCGAGCCCTTCCTGGTGCGCGAGGGACTGCTGGCCCGTACGCCCCGTGGCCGCGTCGCCACTCCGGCGGCATGGACCCATCTCGGTCTCACCCCGCCGGGGCGGACGGTGGGGGGAAACGGACAAGGGGACCTGTTCGGGGCGTGACGGCGCGGGCACTCGCGGGGTCAGGAACCCCGGTGCCATGCTGAGCGTTGTTCCCTGAGTGCGGACTCGCTTAGACTCCGCCGATGCCGCTCTTGCAGGCGACATACATACCCCCATCCAGCAGGCCGCTCACCATCGCGGTCGAAGAAGGAAGTTCCGACCCGTGAGTCTCGTGACCCTCCTCCCGTTCATCGTGCTCATCGGGGCCATGTTCCTGATGACCCGGTCTGCCAAGAAGAAGCAGCAGCAGGCTGCTTCCATGCGCAACGAGATGCAGCCCGGCTCCGGCGTGCGCACGATCGGTGGCATGTACGCCACGGTCAAGGAGGTCAACGAGGACTCGGTCCTCCTTGACGCGGGCCCCGGCGTGGACCTTCTCTTTGCGAAGAACTCGATCGGCGCCGTCCTCACCGACGACGAGTACAACCGCATCGTGCACGGCATCGAGCACGACCTCGAGGCCGACGGCTCGGTTGTCCCGGACGACGCCTCCTCCCTCACCGAGACCGACGAGCCCGCCGCCGACGCCGCTTCCGACGCCTCCGACGACAAGCCCATCGACCTCGGCAAGAAGGACGCCGCGGACGAGCCCGCCGACACGAAGGCGGCCGAGGGCGACGCAGCAGAGCCGAAGAAGACCGACGGCGAGTCCGGCGCGAAGTAGCATCCCCGGGGGAACCCGGCGCGATCCGCTCGCGCCCCGTGAACCCCAGGGATGTGCCTCTGTCGCACGGAGTCCCGACACCATGTCATGGCCGCCCACGCGCTGACCCCGCGCGAGGCGGCCCGAGAGGGAGTACGAGAAGGTGGCAGCACCGAAGAAGGGCCGGAGCGCGAGTGCCCAGAGCAGGCCGGGGCGCTCGCTTGCCCTCATCCTGATCGCCATCGTGGCGCTCACCGGGGGGATGTTCCTCTCCGGGCATTCCACCCCGCGTCTCGGCATCGACCTCGCCGGCGGCACCAGCATCACGCTGGAGGCGAAGAACGAGCCGGGCCAGCCGAACGCGATCAACAAGACCAACATGAACACCGCGGTCGACATCATGAACCGCCGTGTCAATGGTCTTGGTGTCTCCGAGGCAGAGGTCCAGACCCAGGGCGATCGCAACATCATCGTCAACATCCCCAAGGGCACGAACTCCAAGCAGGCCCGGGAGCAGGTCGGCACCACCGCCAAGCTCTACTTCCGCCCGGTGCTGGCCACCGAGGTCTCCGGGGGCGCCGCCACGGCCAGCCCCTCGCCGAAGCCGTCGAGCAGCGACTCCTCGAAGGACAAGGCGAGCGACAAGGCGACCGACAAGGCGACCGACAAGGCGACCTCGTCGAGCTCCGCGACCCCGTCGGCCACGGCCACCTCCCAGGGACGCGCGGTCACCGACGGCCTGAAGGCCGACGCCACACCGTCCGGGACCGCCTCCGCGAAGTCGTCCGCGTCCGCGAAGGCGTCCGCCTCCACGGGCACCACGCCGTCGCCCAGCGGCAGCGTCGACCCCGCGACCGCCAAGCTCCAGGCCCAGTACGCCGCGCTCGACTGCACCGACAAGGCGGTCCGCGCCAAGGCCGGAGACGGCGTCAAGCCCACCGACCCCACCGTGGCCTGTGGCAAGAACTCCTCGGGCCAGTGGCAGAAGTACGTGCTCGGCCCCGCCGAGGTCTCCGGCACGGACATCAAGAGCGCCGCGGCCGTCTTCGACACCCAGAGCGCCGCGGGCTGGAAGGTCACCATGGACTTCACGTCCGGTGGCTCCAAGAAGTTCGCCGACATCACCGGCAAGCTCGCGAAGAACCAGTCCCCGCAGAACCAGTTCGCCATCGTCCTCGACGGTGAGGTCGTCTCCGACCCGTACGTCAGCCAGGCGCTGACCGGCGGCAACGCGGAGATCTCCGGCAGCTTCACGCAGACCGAGGCGCAGGACCTGGCCAACATGCTCAAGTACGGCGCGCTGCCGCTCACCTTCAAGGAGGCGAGCGTCACCACCGTGACGGCGGCCCTCGGCGGCGAGCAGCTGCATGCCGGTCTGATCGCGGGCGCGATCGGCCTGGGCCTGGTCATCATCTACCTGGTGGTCTACTACCGGGGTCTGTCGATCATCGCCATCGCCTCCCTGATGGTCTCCGCCGTCCTCACGTACGTGATCATGGCGTTGCTCGGCCCCGCCATCGGGTTCGCGCTGAACCTCCCCGCGGTCTGCGGCGCGATCGTCGCGATCGGTATCACCGCGGACTCGTTCATCGTGTTCTTCGAACGCATCCGGGACGAGATCCGCGAGGGCCGCAGCCTGCGTCCCGCCGTCGAGCGTGCCTGGCCGCGCGCCCGGCGCACCATCCTGGTCTCCGACTTCGTGTCGTTCCTGGCCGCCGCGGTGCTCTTCATCGTCACCGTCGGCAAGGTCCAGGGCTTCGCGTTCACGCTCGGTCTGACCACCCTGCTCGACGTGGTCGTCGTCTTCCTCTTCACCAAGCCGCTGATGACGATCCTCGCCCGCAAGAAGTTCTTCGCGAGCGGCCACAGCTGGTCCGGACTCGACCCGAAGCGACTGGGCGCCCAGCCGCCGCTGCGCCGCACCCGTCGCGCGTCCGCCCCCGTCGACACGAAGGAGGCGTGAGATGTCGAAACTCGGCACCCTCGGCGCCCGGCTCCACCGCGGTGAGATCGGCTACGACTTCGTCGGCAAGCGCAAGATCTGGTACGCGATCTCGATCCTGATCACCATCACGGCCATCCTCGGTCTGACGGTGCGGGGCCTGAACATGGGCATCGAGTTCCAGGGCGGAGCCGTCTTCACGACGCCGAAGCACATGTCGGCCTCGGTGACCCAGGCCGAGACGTACGCGCAGGACGCCTCCGGGCACGACGCCATCGTCCAGAAGCTCGGCGACGGCAGCCTGCGCATCCAGATCGCGGGCATCGACACCGACAAGTCGGACCAGATCAAGGACCAGCTCTCCAAGGACCTGAAGGTCGACTCGGAGAACATCAACGCGGACCTGGTCGGTCCCAGCTGGGGTGACCAGATCGCCAACAAGGCCTGGGAAGGCCTGGCGATCTTCATGGTCCTCGTCGTGATCTACCTGGCGATCGCCTTCGAGTGGCGCATGGCCGTGGCCGCCCTGGTCGCCCTGATCCACGACATCACCATCACGGTCGGCATCTACGCCCTCGTCGGCTTCGAGGTCACGCCGGGCACCGTGATCGGTCTGCTGACGATCCTCGGTTACTCGCTCTACGACACGGTCGTCGTCTTCGACAGCCTCAAGGAGCAGACGAAGGACATCACCAAGCAGACCCGCTACACGTACAGCGAGGTTGCGGACCGCTCGATCAACGGCACCCTGGTCCGCTCGATCAACACCACGGTCGTCGCGCTGCTGCCCGTCGCGGGTCTGCTGTTCATCGGCGGCGGTGTGCTCGGCGCGGGCATGCTCAACGACATCTCGCTCTCGCTGTTCGTCGGCCTCGCCGCCGGTGCGTACTCCTCGATCTTCATCGCCACGCCGCTCGTCGCCGACCTCAAGGAGCGCGAGCCGCAGATGAAGGCGCTCAAGAAGCGGGTCCTCGCCAAGCGCGCCCAGGCGGCCGCGAAGGGCGAACCCCTGGACGCGCCGGCCTCGGCCGTCCCGCTCGACGACGATGACGAGCCGGAGGGCGCCGCGGCGGCGGTCGTCGGCCCGCGCAACCAGCCCGCGTCCCGCAACCGGGGCCGCGGCCGACCTTCGGGGAAGCGCCGATGACCGAGCTGACGGACGTCTCCACGCTGCTGCTCAGCCGTATACGCGACGTGGCCGACTACCCGGAGCCGGGCGTGGTGTTCAAGGACATCACGCCGCTGCTGGCCGACCCGGTGGCCTTCGAGGCGCTCACCGGCGCGTTCGCCGAGATCGCCGTCCGCACGGGTGCGACGAAGATCGTCGGTCTGGAGGCCCGCGGGTTCATCCTCGGGGCCCCGGTCGCCGTCCGCGCGGGCCTCGGCTTCATCCCGGTCCGCAAGGCGGGCAAGCTCCCCGGAGCGACCCTGGCGCAGGCGTACGACCTGGAGTACGGCTCCGCCGAGATCGAGGTGCACGCCGAGGACCTGGACGCGGAGGACCGTGTCCTGGTCGTCGACGACGTCCTCGCCACCGGTGGCACCGCCGAGGCGTCGCTGCAGCTCGTCCGCCGGGCGGGCGCCGCGGTCGCCGGCGTCGCCGTGCTGATGGAGCTCGGCTTCCTCGGCGGCCGGAGCCGTCTGGAGCCCGCTCTCGCGGGCGCTCCGCTGGAGGCACTCCTCCAGATCTGACGGATCCGGCGGATCCGGCAGGTTCGAGCGAGCGCGGCAAGGCCCGGGTAAAGGCCCTGGAAGGCTCGGGGAAAGGCCTGGGACACCCGTAGGACACCGTGGGAGGCGGGCCCGGAGGAATCCGGCGCCCGCCTTTCGCGTTCCCCCTGGTAAGGGCCGTGCCCACGGCCGAAAGCGAGCCCGGCGCCCAGGATCGCTACCATGGGGTCTCCGGAGCCTGACCGGGGGACCCGGAACGCGCACGAGGAGCCCTCTTGCCAGACGAGGCCCAGCCACTCACCGCCGCCAAGCCCGAGCCCGCCTCGGGCGGCACGGACAAGCCCGCGACGAGCGCAGCTCCCGGGCCGGTCGAGCACGCCCAGTCCGCGCCCGACGACAGGGCGGCCGAGCAGTCCCGCCCCAAGCCGGCCGCTCCCGGGCGCCCCGCGGCCACCCCGGCGGTCCGTTCGGCCCCGAGCCAGTCCACGCGCACCGGTGGCTCCTCCAACCGCGTCCGTGCTCGCCTGGCCCGCCTCGGCGTGCAGCGCTCGAACCCGTACAACCCGGTTCTGGAGCCTCTGCTGCGGATCGTGCGCAGCAACGACCCCAAGATCGAGACGGCCACGCTCCGGCAGGTCGAGAAGGCCTACCAGGTCGCCGAACGCTGGCACCGCGGCCAGAAGCGCAAGAGCGGCGACCCGTACATCACGCACCCGCTCGCCGTCACCACCATCCTGGCCGAGCTGGGCATGGACCCGGCCACCCTGATGGCCGGCCTGCTGCACGACACCGTCGAGGACACCGAGTACGGCCTGGACACCCTCAAGCGCGACTTCGGCGACCAGGTCGCCCTGCTCGTCGACGGTGTCACCAAGCTGGACAAGGTCAAGTTCGGCGAGGCCGCCCAGGCCGAGACCGTGCGCAAGATGGTCGTCGCCATGGCCAAGGACCCCCGCGTCCTGGTCATCAAGCTCGCCGACCGCCTGCACAACATGCGCACCATGCGCTATCTCAAGCGCGAGAAGCAGGAGAAGAAGGCGCGCGAGACCCTGGAGATCTACGCGCCGCTCGCCCACCGCCTGGGCATGAACACCATCAAGTGGGAGCTGGAGGACCTCGCCTTCGCGATCCTCTACCCCAAGATGTACGACGAGATCGTGCGCCTGGTCGCCGAGCGCGCCCCCAAGCGCGACGAATACCTCGCCATAGTGACCGACGAGGTCCAGTCCGACCTGCGCGCGGCCCGTATCAAGGCGACCGTCACCGGCCGCCCGAAGCACTACTACAGCGTCTACCAGAAGATGATCGTCCGCGGCCGTGACTTCGCGGAGATCTACGACCTGGTGGGCATCCGCGTCCTCGTGGACACCGTCCGCGACTGCTACGCGGCGCTCGGCACCGTGCACGCGCGATGGAACCCGGTCCCCGGCCGGTTCAAGGACTACATCGCGATGCCCAAGTTCAACATGTACCAGTCGCTGCACACGACGGTCATCGGGCCCAACGGCAAGCCGGTCGAACTCCAGATCCGTACGTTCGACATGCACCGCCGCGCCGAGTACGGCATCGCCGCGCACTGGAAGTACAAGCAGGAGCCCTCCGCCGGCGCCTCCAAGGTCCGCACGGACGCCCCGAAGAGCGTCAGCAAGGACAAGGACGCGGTCAACGACATGGCGTGGCTGCGCCAGTTGCTCGACTGGCAGAAGGAGACGGAGGACCCCAGCGAGTTCCTGGAGTCGCTGCGCTTCGACCTGTCCCGCAACGAGGTCTTCGTCTTCACGCCCAAGGGCGACGTCATAGCGCTCCCGGCGGGCGCGACCCCCGTGGACTTCGCGTACGCGGTCCACACGGAGGTCGGCCACCGCACGATAGGCGCACGGGTCAACGGACGTCTCGTCCCGCTCGAATCCACCCTGGACAACGGGGACCTGGTGGAGGTCTTCACCTCCAAGGCGGCCGGCGCCGGTCCCTCCCGTGACTGGCTCGGCTTCGTCAAGTCCCCGCGCGCCCGCAACAAGATCCGCGCCTGGTTCTCCAAGGAGCGCCGCGACGAGGCGATCGAACAGGGCAAGGACGCCATCGCCCGCGCGATGCGCAAGCAGAACCTGCCGATCCAGCGCATCCTGACCGGCGACTCCCTGGTGACGCTCGCGCACGAGATGCGCTACCCCGACATCTCGTCGCTGTACGCGGCGATCGGTGAGGGACATGTCGCCGCGCAGAGCGTCGTGCAGAAACTGGTGCAGGCCCTCGGCGGCGAGGAGGCGGCCACCGAGGAGATCGACGAGAGCGTCCCGCCGGCCCGCGGCCGCGGTCGCAAGCGGCGCTCCAACGCCGACCCGGGTGTGGTCGTCAAGGGCGTCGACGACGTGTGGGTCAAGCTCGCGCGCTGCTGCACCCCCGTTCCGGGCGACCCCATCATCGGCTTCGTCACCCGGGGCAGCGGGGTCTCGGTCCACCGCAGCGACTGCGTCAACGTGGAGTCCCTCTCGCGCGAGCCCGAGCGCATCCTCGACGTGGAGTGGGCGCCCACCCAGTCCTCGGTCTTCCTGGTCGCCATCCAGGTGGAGGCGCTGGACCGCTCCCGGCTCCTCTCCGACGTCACCCGCGTCCTGTCCGACCAGCACGTCAACATCCTGTCCGCGGCCGTCCAGACCTCCCGGGACCGCGTCGCCACCTCACGCTTCACCTTCGAGATGGGCGACCCCAAGCACCTGGGCCACGTGCTGAAGGCGGTACGCGGCGTGGAGGGCGTGTACGACGTGTACCGGGTGACTTCGGCGCGCAGGCCGTAGCCGCCCGCCGGGTGTACCGGCGGACATGACGAGAGGGGCTCCCGTACCGGTGTACGGGAGCCCCTCTCACAGAGCCCTTCACACAGGGCGACGGCCTCTCAGCCGCCGAACTCCTGCAGCCCCTTCAGCGCCTGGTCCAGCAGGGCCTGACGGCCGTCGAGCTCGCGCTGCAGCTTGTCCGCCTTCGACGCGTTGCCCGCGGAGCGCGCCGCCTCGATCTGCCCCTGGAGCTTGTCCACGGCGGCCTGCAGCTGACCGGTCAGCCCCTCGGCACGCGCGCGTGCCTCCGGGTTGGTCCGGCGCCACTCGGCCTCCTCGGACTCCTGCAGGGCCCGCTCCACCGCGTGCATCCGGCCCTCGACCTTCGGACGGGCGTCGCGCGGCACATGGCCGATGGCCTCCCAGCGCTCGTTGATCGAGCGGAAGGCGGCCCGGGCGGCCTTGAGATCCTGCACCGGGACGAGCTTCTCGGCCTCCTCGGCCAGCTCCTCCTTGAGCTTCAGGTTCTCCGACTGCTCCGCGTCCCGCTCGGCGAAGACCGAACCGCGCGCCGCGAAGAACACGTCCTGGGCGCCGCGGAAGCGGTTCCACAGGTCGTCCTCGTGCTCACGCTGGGCACGGCCCGCGGCCTTCCAGTCCGCCATCAGCTCGCGGTAGCGCGCCGCCGTCGGACCCCAGTCCGACGAGGAGGACAGCGACTCGGCCTCCGCGACCAGCTTCTCCTTGGTCTTGCGGGCGTCCTCGCGCTGCGCGTCCAGCGAGGCGAAGTGCGCCTTGCGGCGCTTGGAGAACGCCGAGCGCGCGTGCGAGAAGCGGTGCCACAGCTCGTCGTCCGACTTGCGGTCGAGTCGCGGCAGCCCCTTCCAGGTGTCCACCAGGGAGCGCAGCCGCTCACCGGCCGCCCGCCACTGGTCGCTCTGCGCCAGCTCCTCCGCCTCGACGACCAGCGCCTCCTTGGAGTGCCGCGCCTCGTCGGACTGCTTCGCCCGCTGGACCTTGCGCTCCTCACGGCGCGCGTCCACCGTCTCGACGAGCTTGTCCAGCCGTACCTTCAGCGCGTCCAGATCACCGACGGCGTGGTGGGCGTCCACCTGCGCGCGGATGTGGTCGATGGCCGTCTGGGCGTCCTTCGCCGACAGGTCGGTGGTCTTCACTCGCTTCTCGAGGAGGCCGATCTCCACAACCAGGCCTTCGTACTTGCGCTCGAAGTAGGCCAGCGCCTCATCAGGGGAGCCTGCCTGCCAGGAACCGACGACCTGCTCGCCGTCGGCCGTACGCACGTACACGGTCCCCGTCTCGTCGACGCGGCCCCACGGGTCGCTGCTCACAGCGCCTCCTCCACATGATGCCTGCGAGGGGCTTCAGGGCCCCCGGGCATCGTCCACAGTTTCGTCACGGCCAACATAGGCGACCAGCACGGCGGCTGTCCGCATCCAGCGCGACCGAAATTTCGCAGTTGGCGGTCAGGATTTCGTCACGGTCATCTTGTTGACCACGACGGTCGCGTTCGGTGCCCCGTCGCCCTGGCCCGTGCTCTCCCCGGCCGCGGCGATCTTCTTGAGCACCGCGAGACCGGACTTGGAAATAGTTCCGAACGGTGTGTAACTGGGCGGCAGCTGACTGTCCTGGTACACGAGGAAGAACTGGCTTCCACCGGTGTGCTTCTGGCCGGTGTTGGCCATGGCGACCGTACCCGCCGGGTAGACGCCGCCCTTGAGGGATTTGTCCTTCAGGTTCTCGTCCGGGATCGTGTACCCGGGACCGCCGCTGCCGGTGCCCTTCGGGTCACCGCACTGCAGCACGTAGATGCCGTTCGTGGTGAGCCGGTGGCACTTCGTGTGGTCGAAGAAGCCCTTGCCCGCGAGGAAGTCGAACGAGTTCACCGTGTGCGGAGCGGCCGCCGTGTCGAGCGCGATGTCCACGTCCCCGCAGGTCGTGGCCATCTTCATGCTGTAGTCGGCCGACTTGTCGATGGTCATCGCAGGCTCCTTCTTCCAGCTCAGCGACTTCACCGCGCCCTCGGCCGGCTTGGCGCACGGATCCGGCGCCTTGCTGGTCGGGGCGGCGCTCGGCGTGACCTCCGCGCCCGCGTTGGCCTTCTTGTCGTCGTTCTTGAAGACCCCGGTCGCGTAGGACACCACGGCGCCCACGACGACCACGCCGAGGACCGACGCGACCACCGTGTTCCGCATGTGTGACTTGCGCCGCGCGGCCGTGCGCCGCTGCTGCTGCCGCAAGAACTTCTCCCGGGCGAGCTGACGCCGCCGCTGTTCCTGGGTGACCACCGGGTTATCTCCTCGTGCGTCTCGTACGTCAGGTGGGACGCGTGCGTCTGGTGAGCCGATCGCCTGCGTGTGACCCGTACCGTATATGGGTTGGCTGAGGAAACGGCAGCGCCGGTAGGCTCTGAGCCACAGCCGCCCACCCCGTACGACACATCACGTACGACACCCCGAAGGACGATCGTGCTCATTGCCGGGTTCCCCGCCGGGGCCTGGGGGACCAACTGTTACCTGGTCGCCCCCGCCGCGGGTGAGGAGTGCGTGATCATCGACCCGGGCCACCAGGCCACCCAGGGAGTCGAGGACGCGCTCAAGAAGCATCGGCTCAAGCCCGTCGCGGTCATCCTCACCCACGGCCACATCGACCATGTCGCCTCGGTCGTCCCGGTGTGCGGGGCGCACGGCGTTCCCGCGTGGATCCACCCCGAGGACCGCTACATGATGAGCGACCCCGAGAAGGCGCTCGGCCGGTCCATCGGCATGCCGCTCATGGGCGAACTGACGGTGGGAGAGCCGGACGACGTCAAGGAGCTGGCCGACGGCGCCGGGCTCGCGCTGGCCGGTCTCGAGCTGTCCGTCGCGCACGCGCCCGGTCATACCAAGGGGTCGGTGACCTTCCGGATGCCGGAGAGCGCGGACGTCCCGTCCGTGTTCTTCTCCGGGGACCTGCTGTTCGCCGGCTCCATCGGACGTACCGACCTGCCCGGCGGTGACATGGACGAGATGCTCGGTTCGCTGGCCCGCGTGTGCCTGCCGCTCGACGACTCGACCGTGGTGCTGTCGGGGCACGGTCCCCAGACGACCATCGGCCAGGAGCGCGCCACCAACCCGTACCTGCGACAGGTGGCGGCAGACCGTCAAGAGCCCGGCCCGCGGCCGGCTCCCCGACGAGGAATGTGACGAGAGACCTTCGTGAGCACCTTCAAGGCCCCCAAGGGCACGTACGACCTGATCCCGCCGGACAGCGCGAAGTTCCTCGCGGTCCGCGAGGCCATCGCCGGCCCGCTGCGCAACTCGGGCTACGGCTACATCGAGACCCCCGGCTTCGAGAGCGTCGACCTGTTCGCGCGCGGGGTCGGTGAGTCCACCGACATCGTGAGCAAGGAGATGTACGCGTTCGAGACCAAGGGCGGCGACCGGCTGGCGCTGCGCCCCGAGGGCACCGCGTCCGTGCTGCGCGCCGCGCTGGAGGCGAACCTGCACAAGCTCGGCAACCTCCCGGTCAAGCTCTGGTACTCCGGCTCGTACTACCGCTACGAGCGCCCCCAGAAGGGCCGGTACCGGCACTTCTCGCAGGTGGGTGCCGAGGCCATCGGCGCGGAGGACCCGGCCCTCGACGCCGAGCTGATCATCCTGGCGGACCAGGCGTACCGCTCGCTCGGACTGCGGAACTTCCGGATCCTGCTCAACTCGCTCGGCGACCGGGAGTGCCGTCCCGTCTACCGGGCCGCGCTCCAGGACTTCCTGCGCGGTCTCGACCTCGACGAGGACACCCTCCGCCGGGCCGAGATCAATCCGCTGCGGGTCCTCGACGACAAGCGCGACGACGTGCAGAAGCAGTTGGTCGGCGCGCCGCTGCTGCGCGACTTCCTGTGCGACGCCTGCAAGGCGTACCACGAGGAGGTGCGCGAGCTGATCACCGCCGCGGGCGTCGCCTTCGAGGACGACGCCAAGCTGGTGCGCGGCCTGGACTACTACACCCGCACCACCTTCGAGTTCGTCCACGACGGTCTCGGTTCGCAGTCCGCGGTGGGCGGCGGCGGACGCTACGACGGCCTCTCCGAGATGATCGGCGGTCCCGAACTGCCGTCGGTGGGCTGGGCCTTGGGCGTCGACCGCACGGTGCTGGCGCTGGAGGCGGAGGGCGTGGAACTCGAACTCCCCGCGCTCACCAGCGTGTTCGCGGTGCCGCTGGGTGAGGAGGCCCGCCGGGTGCTCTTCGCCAAGGTCACGGAGTTGCGCAAGCTCGGGATCGCCGCCGACTTCTCGTACGGCGGCAAGGGCCTCAAGGGCGCGATGAAGAACGCGAACCGGTCCGGCGCGCGCTACACGATCGTCGCCGGTGAGCGTGATCTCGCCGAAGGCGTTGTGCAGCTCAAGGACATGGAGTCCGGCGAACAGACCGCCGTCGGCGTCAACGAGATCGTCGCGGAGCTGGAGGTCCGGCTCGGCTGAGCGCGGTGGGCCGCCCCCGCCCGTCCCGCCCCGGGACGACTTCCCGGGCACGGCCGGCGGGGGCATCGCCCCGGCGGCCGTGCCCGAGGGCCCGCCGGGTGGGTCACCCGTCGCGCCGGTCGGTCCAGCGGAAGGTCAGCAGACAGAGCACCAGTCCTCCGACGCACCACGCCCCCAGCACCAGGGCGATCCGCCCGAACTCCCAGGCGCCCGCCTGCTCCAGGACCTTCGCCGACTCCGGCAGGAACACCCCGCGCAGGCCCTGGCACATCCACTTCAGCGGGAACAGCGCGCCGACGTTCAGCATCCAGTCGGGGATCGTGTCGATCGCGATGTACACCCCGGAGATGAACTGCAGGACCAGGAACGGGAGAACGACCACCGAGGTGGCGCTCCTGCCGGACTTCGGGACGGAGCTGATCGCGATGCCGAGCAGGGCGCAGGCGGCCAGACCGAGGACGAAGATCCAGCCGAACTCGGCCCATCTGCCCGCGTCCGAGGGGAGTTCCACGTCGTAGAGCGTCGTCCCCACCAGGAGCAGGATCGCCGTCTCCAGGACGCCGGTGACGAGGACCAGCCAGATCTTGCCCAGGAAGTACGCGGCCGGGGGCATCGGTGTGCCGCGCAGCCGGCGCAGCACCCTCTCGTCCCGTTCGATGGCGATCGAGATGCCGAGCGACTGGAAGCTGGTGGACATGATGCCCGCGGCCATCATGGCGGGCACGTACAGCTGTGAGGCCGTGATGCCCGCGCCCCGCACGTCGTCGCTGAAGATCGAGGCGAAGAGGAACAGGAAGACGACCGGGAAGGCGAAGGTGAAGACCACCTGGTCGCGCTGGCGGAAGAACTGCTTGATCTCCAGGGCGCCCCGCCGCAGGCCGAGGCTCCAGGCGCCCGGGAGGCGGCCGGTGCCGACCGCGTCGCGGGACGGTACGCCGGTCGCGGTCATCGCGCGGTCTCCTGTCCGGTCAGGCGCAGATAGACGTCCTCCAGCGTGGGGCGCGTCACCGTCAGCCCCGGTATCTCGCCGTCGAAGCGGAGGGTGAGCGCGGCGACCGTGCGGGTGGGGGTCTCGGTGCGCTCGGAGCGCGGGGTGCCGTCGGCCTCCGTCCACCCCACGGTCGCCCCGGTGCCGAACCGCTCGCGCAGCGCGGCCGGCTCGCCCTCCGCGACGACCCGTCCGCGGGCGACGACGGCGAGCCGGTCCGCGAGCGTCTCCGCCTCCTCCAGGTAGTGGGTGGTGAGGAGGATGGTGGTGCCCTCGCCGGCCAGCTTCCTGATCAGGTCCCAGAAGCGGCGGCGCGCGGCCGGGTCGAAACCGGTGGTCGGTTCGTCCAGGAGCAGCAGCTCGGGGCCGCCGATCACCCCGAGCGCCACGTCCAGCCGCCTGCGCTGACCACCGGAGAGCGCCTTGACCCGGCTGTCCGCCCTGGCCTCCAGACCCACCAGCGCGACGACCTCCTCGGCGTCGCGCGGCCTCGGGTAGTAGCGGGCGAAATGCCGTACGGTCTCGCGCACCGTCAACTCGGCGGGCGCGGATTCGTCCTGCCAGACGATGCCGATCCGGGAGCGCCACGCGCGCGTCCCCGTCGCCGGGTCCGCGCCCAGGACGGTGACCTCGCCCCCGTCCCGGGCGCGGTTGCCCTGGAGGATCTCCACCGTCGTGCTCTTGCCCGCGCCGTTGGGTCCGAGCAGGCCGAACACCTCTCCCCGGCGGATACCGAGGTCGACACCGTCCACGGCGGTCACGTCCCCGTAGCGCTTGCGCAGCCCCCGGACGTCCACCGCGAGCTCTTCCGCGTGTGTTGTCATGGCCCCGAGCTTCCCCCCGAACCGAACGTTCCGGGACGACCGCGCGTACCTCCTTATGTCCATCGAACGGTGGCCATACCCGCGCGTGCGGCACAATGTCGGTGCCCGCAGGCCCTTCGAGACTACGGAAACGGCGTGATGAGCAAGACGACAGTCAAGGACGTCTCCACCGAACCGGACCGCGTCGACGGTCCCCGGACGGTCGGCGGCAGCCGTGCGCTCGCCCTGTTGCTGGTGATCACCGGTGCGGCCGGTCTGCTCGCCGCGTGGGTCATCACGATCGACAAGTTCAAGCTGCTGGAGAACCCGGACTTCGTGCCGGGGTGCAGCCTGAACCCGGTCGTGTCCTGCGGCAACATCATGAAGAGCGAGCAGGCCTCGGCCTTCGGGTTCCCCAACCCGATGCTGGGCCTGGTGGCGTACGGCATCGTGATCTGCGTCGGGGTGAGCCTGCTGGCGCGGGCGACCTTCCCGCGCTGGTACTGGCTGACGTTCAACGCCGGCACGCTCTTCGGCGTCGGATTCTGCACCTGGCTGCAGTTCCAGTCGCTGTACCGCATCAACTCGCTGTGCTTGTGGTGCTCACTGGCCTGGGTCGCCACGATCATCATGTTCTGGTACGTGACCTCGTCCAACGTCCGCAACGGCTTCCTGCCCGCCCCGCGCTGGGCGAGGAGCTTCTTCGGCGAGTTCACCTGGGTCCTGCCGGTCCTGCACATCGGCATCATCGGCATGCTGATCCTGACCCGCTGGTGGGACTTCTGGACGAGCTGACAGCCCCGGGGGGATTGTCAGTGGGGTGACATAGGGTTTCGTCCGTGGAGCCCGACCTGTTCACCGCCGCAGCCGAAGAACGCCAGGAGAAGGACCCCTCCGGGAGTCCCCTGGCCGTCCGGATGCGCCCGCGCACCCTCGACGAGGTGGTGGGCCAGCAGCACCTGCTGAAGCCGGGCTCCCCCCTGCGCAGACTCGTCGGCGAGAGCGGCGGCGGTCCCGCCGGACCCTCGTCCGTGATCCTCTGGGGCCCGCCCGGCACCGGCAAGACCACCCTGGCCTACGTGGTCTCCAAGGCCACGAACAAGCGGTTCGTGGAGCTCTCCGCGATCACCGCGGGCGTCAAGGAGGTGCGCGCGGTCATCGAGAGCGCCCGCCGGGCCACCGGCGGCTTCGGCAAGGAGACCGTCCTCTTCCTGGACGAGATCCACCGCTTCAGCAAGGCCCAGCAGGACTCCCTGCTCCCGGCCGTCGAGAACCGCTGGGTGACGCTCATCGCGGCGACGACCGAGAACCCCTACTTCTCGGTGATCTCCCCGCTGCTCTCCCGCTCCCTCCTGCTCACCCTGGAACCGCTCACCGACGACGACCTGCGCGGACTGCTGCGCCGGGCACTCCAGGACGAGCGCGGCCTCAAGGCGTCCGTCACCCTCCCCGAGGACACCGAGCAGCACCTGATGCGGATCGCCGGCGGTGACGCCCGCCGGGCGCTGACCGCCCTGGAAGCGGCGGCGGGGTCCGCGCTCGACAAGGGCGAGCCGGAGATCACCCTCCAGACCCTGGAGGAGACCGTCGACCGTGCCGCGGTGAAGTACGACCGTGACGGCGACCAGCACTACGACGTGGCGAGCGCCCTCATCAAGTCCATCCGCGGCTCGGACGTGGACGCCGCCCTGCACTACCTGGCCCGGATGATCGAGGCCGGCGAGGACCCGCGCTTCATCGCCCGCCGTCTGATGATCTCCGCCAGCGAGGACATCGGCCTCGCCGATCCGCACGCGCTGCCGACGGCCGTCGCCGCCGCCCAGGCCGTCGCCATGATCGGCTTCCCCGAGGCCGCGCTCACCCTCAGCCACGCGACCATCGCCCTGGCCCTGGCGCCGAAGTCCAACGCCGCCACCACGGCCATCGGCGCCGCCATGGAGGACGTGCGCAAGGGGCACGCGGGCCCGGTGCCGATGCATCTGCGCGACGGGCACTACAAGGGCGCGGCCAAGCTGGGGCACGCCCAGGGGTACGTGTACCCGCACGACCTGCCGGAGGGCATCGCCGCCCAGCAGTACGCCCCCGAGGAGCTGAAGGACCGGGAGTACTACACGCCGACGCGGCACGGCACGGAGGCGCGCTACGCGGACGCGGTGGAGTGGACCCGCAAGCGCCTCGGTCGAGGGCGGTCCTGACCACCCTGTACGATGTCCCGAAGCGCTGCGTCCCGTGTCCGGCCCCGGTCGGCACCACCAGAACGGGACATCCAGCCGGAGCCCCCGCCTCCATGGGGGGATTCCAGGAGCGTCGCGCACCGTCGAAGGTGTCGCGGGCAGCCCACCACCACCCGGTTCCCGGGGAGAGGTCGGTGGGCCACTCGCGTGCTGCACGTATGTGCCCAGACCCAGGAGCGGCTGCCCGCCCCGCCCACGTGGACCCCCACGGTGGCGAGGAGGGTTTCCCGGGCTGCGGATTGCGACCTCCCCTAACCCTGGTGAAGCCGTATTCGTATCGGAAACATGAGGTGTTTGGTTCATGGCGAACCAGTCCCGCCCCAAGGTCAAGAAGTCGCGTGCCCTCGGCATCGCGCTGACCCCGAAGGCCGTCAAGTACTTCGAGGCCCGCCCCTACCCGCCGGGCGAGCACGGCCGTGGCCGCAAGCAGAACTCGGACTACAAGGTCCGTCTGCTCGAGAAGCAGCGTCTGCGCGCGCAGTACGACGTGTCCGAGCGCCAGCTCGTCCGCGCCTACGAGCGTGCCGCCAAGACGCAGGGCAAGACCGGTGAGGCCCTGGTCATCGAGCTGGAGCGTCGTCTCGACGCGCTGGTCCTTCGTTCGGGCATCGCCCGCACGATCTACCAGGCCCGTCAGATGGTCGTTCACGGCCACATCGAGGTCAACGGCGGCAAGGTCGACAAGCCGTCGTTCCGTGTCCGTCCCGACGACGTCGTGATGGTCCGCGAGCGCAGCCGCAGCAAGACGCTGTTCGAGGTCGCCCGCGCCGGTGGGTTCGCCCCCGACGGCGAGACCCCGCGCTACCTCCAGGTGAACCTCGCCGCCCTGGCCTTCCGCCTGGACCGCGAGCCGAACCGCAAGGAGATCCCGGTGATCTGCGACGAGCAGCTCGTCGTCGAGTACTACGCCCGCTGATCATCGGTCCGCGGACGTAGCACCACCTGCGCGTCAGCCCGTCGTCCCGCCGCCCTTCGAGGTGCGCGAGACGGCGGGTTCGTGCGTTTCCGGGGCCGGCCCGAGCGGTGCGGGCACCCCGCCCGGCGGCCGCTGTCCGGGCCGCCGCAGCGCCCGTGCCACCGCCGCCTCCCGCCCGAGCCGCTCCCCGGCGCGCACGCACTCCGCGTAGCGTTCGTCGCCCAGCGCCTCCCTGGCGCCGGCCTCGCACCGCTCGTGCGGCACGTTGTAGTAGGCCGAGCCGAACAGCGGCAGCCCCACCGACGGCCACAGCCGGGCGGCCGCCCCCTGCAGCACCGCTGCCTCGGCCGGATCGCCCTGTACGGCCGTGACCAGCGCCAGCAGCTCCAGCGCGAGAACCGTGCCGAGCAGGTCGTGGAAGGTGTGCGCGATTTCCAGGCACCGGACCAGGAGATTCCGGGCACGGGCCGGATCCTCCGCGGCCAGGGCCTCGTACGCGAGCACGTACAGCGCGTACGCCAGCGTCCAGCGCTCCCCGTGGTCCTCGCACACCCGGCGGACGTCCTCGCACAGCTTCACCGCGGCCGGCATGTCGCCCTGGAACGCCAGCGCCATCGCCAGCTCGACCTGCCCCATCAGCACATTGCTGTTGAGCTCGCCGATCTCGTGGTAGCGGTCCAGCGCCGAGCGCAGCAGCGTCTCCGCCCGCCGCATGTCGTCGCCGACCAGCGCGAGACAGCCGGACCGGTGCTCGGCGTAGGCCAGCGCGATCGGGTTGCCGGTGCGCAACGCCTCGTCCCGGCACTCCTGGAGCGCGGTCAGCGCGGAGACCGTGTCGCCCTGCAGGATCGCGACATAGCCGAGCACCCACAGGGCCTTGAGCCGCGACTGCTCCCGGTCGCCGTCGAGTTCCACACCGCGTTCCAGCCAGTGCCGCCCCTCCGCCAGCCGGCCGCAGCCCACCCAGTAGAACCACAGGCTGCCCGCGAGGTACTGGCCCAGATGCGTCTCGCCCGGCTCGGTCAGGCAGTACTCCAGGGCGCGGCGCAGGTTCGGCAGCTCCGCCTCGACCCGCGCGGCCACCTCGGCCTGCCGCGGCGAGAACCAGTCCAGTTCGCACCAGGTCGCCAGACCCATGTACCAGTCGCGGTGGCGGCGGCGCAGCCGGTCCGCGTCCCCCGACGCCGTCAGCCAGTCCGCGCCGTACGCCCGGACCGAGTCCAGCATCCGGTAGCGCGGGCCCGCCGGTGTCTCCTCGCGGGCCAGCACGGACTGCGCGAGCAGCGACCCGAGCACGTCCAGGACCTGGTCGGCGTGGAGTCCGCCACCGCCGCACACGTACTCGGCGGCCTCCAGGTCGAACCGGCCGGCGAACACCGAAAGCCGCGACCACAGCAGCCGCTCCTCGGACGTGCACAGCTCGTGGCTCCAGCCGATCGCCGTGCGCAGCGTCTGGTGCCGCGGCAGGGCGTCCCGTCCGCCGCCGGTCAGGAGCCGGAAGCGGTCCTCCAGCCGTGCCAGCAGCTGGGCGGGGGAGAGCGCGCTGAGCCGGCCCGCGGCCAGCTCGACGGCGAGCGGGATGCCGTCCAGCCGGCGGCAGAGTTCCCGCACGTCCGACCGGTTGCCGTCGTCCACGGCGAACCCGGGCACCCGGGCCGCCGCCCGCTCCTCGAACAGCTCCACGGCCTCCGTGCCGTCCAGCGGCGCCAGCGGGAACAGCCGTTCGCCCTCGATCTCCAGCGGTCGGCGTCCCACCGCGAGCACCCGCAGCCCCGGCGTCCGGCGCAGCAGTTCGCCCACGAGCGCCGCGCACGCGTCCACCAGATGCTCGAACCCGTCGACGACCAGGAGGAGTTGACGCCCCGCGAGACGGTCGAGCAGCAGCTCGCGCGGGGGCCTCGACGTCTGGTCGGTCGGGCCGAGAGCCTCCACGACCGTGTACGCGACGAGGTCCGGATCCCGTACGGCGGCCAGCTCCGCCCGCCACACGCCGTCCCGCGCGTCCGAGCGGGCCGCCGCCCGGGCCGCGAGCCGCGACTTGCCGACGCCGCCCACGCCGGTCACCGTGACCAGCCGGGATACCTCCAGGGCCGCGGTCAGCCGCGCGAGTTCGGCCGAACGCCCGACGAACGCGTCGAGTTCCAGGGGCAGATTGCCGCGCGGCGCACCGCCGGAGGGCCGGGGCCGGTCAAAATGCTGCATGGTGAACGGAGAGTACTGACCCGTACGCGTTCCGTACAATCGCCTGGCGCAACTCCGGCCCTCGCGGCCGTTAATGCGGTACGGAGCGGAGGCCCCGGCGCGATAGGCTCGGGGGACGACTTTTCGATGTTCAGGCACGTACTAGGGAGCGGGTGCGACAGTGTCCGGTGGTGAGGTGGCCGGGATCCTGGTGGCCGTCTTCTGGGCGATCCTGGTGTCGTTCCTCGCCGTCGCGCTGGCGAGACTGGCCCAGACGCTCAGGGCGACCACCAAGCTCGTGGCGGACGTGACCGACCAGGCCGTCCCGTTGCTGGCCGACGCCTCGGAGGCCGTGCGCTCCGCGCAGACCCAGATCGACCGGGTCGACGCCATCGCATCCGACGTCCAGGAGGTCACGTCGAACGCGTCGGCGCTCTCCACGACCGTCGCCTCCACCTTCGGCGGCCCGCTGGTCAAGGTCGCGGCGTTCGGTTACGGCGTCCGCCGGGCCATCGGTGGCCGCAAGGACAATGTGCCCGCCAGGGCCTCCCGTCGCACCGTGATCGTGGGCCGCGCCGTCCCGTCCGCGCGACGGGGAAAGCGGAAGAAGGACTGACGCAGCGATGTTCCGCCGTACGTTCTGGTTCACCGCCGGCGCAGCCGCGGGCGTGTGGGCCACCACCAAGGTCAACCGCAAGCTCAGGCAGCTGACTCCGGAGAGCCTCGCCGCCCAGGCCGCGAACAAGGCGCTGGAGGCAGGGCACCGGCTCAAGGACTTCGCGCTCGACGTCCGCGAGGGCATGGCCCAGCGGGAGGCCGAACTCGACGACGCGCTCGGGCTCGGCGCCCCCGTCGACCCCGAACTTCCCGCACCCCGGCGGTACGCCGCCATCGAGAACCATGACGATCCGAGGTATGTCGAGAGGTCGGCGTACTCGCACAACCGGAATGAGGACCACTGATGGAGTCGGCCGAGATTCGCCGCCGCTGGTTGAGCTTCTACGAGGAGCGCGGTCACACCGTCGTTCCCTCGGCGTCGCTCATCGCGGACGACCCGACTCTGCTCCTGGTCCCCGCGGGCATGGTCCCCTTCAAGCCGTACTTCCTCGGTGAGGTCAAGCCGCCGTGGCCGCGCGCCACCAGCGTGCAGAAGTGTGTCCGTACGCCCGACATCGAAGAGGTCGGCAAGACCACCCGCCACGGCACGTTCTTCCAGATGTGCGGCAACTTCTCCTTCGGCGACTACTTCAAGGAAGGCGCCATCACCTACGCCTGGGAGCTGCTCACCTCGCCCCAGGACAAGGGTGGTTACGGGCTCGACCCGGAGCGCCTGTGGATCACGGTCTACCTCGACGACGACGAGGCCGAGTCCATCTGGCGCGACAAGATCGGCGTGCCCGCCGAGCGCATCCAGCGCCTCGGCAAGAAGGACAACTACTGGTCCATGGGCGTCCCGGGTCCGTGCGGCCCGTGCTCCGAGATCAACTACGACCGCGGTCCGGAGTTCGGCGTCGAGGGCGGTCCCGCCGTCAACGACGAGCGGTACGTGGAGATCTGGAACCTGGTCTTCATGCAGTACGAGCGCGGCGAGGGCACCTCGAAGGAGGACTTCGAGATCCTCGGCGAGCTGCCCAGCAAGAACATCGACACCGGCCTCGGTCTGGAACGCCTCGCCATGATTCTGCAGGACGTGCAGAACATGTACGAGATCGACACCTCCATGGCCGTCATCAAGAAGGCCACCGAGCTGACGGGCGTCGAGTACGGCGCCGCCCACGACTCCGACGTCTCGCTGCGAGTGGTAACCGACCACATGCGGACGTCCGTGATGCTCATCGGTGACGGCGTGAGCCCCGGCAACGAGGGCCGCGGATACGTCCTGCGCCGCATCATGCGCCGCGCCATCCGCAACATGCGGCTGCTCGGGGCCACGGGACCGGTCGTCAAGGACCTCATCGACGTCGTGATCGAGATGATGGGCCGGCAGTACCCGGAGCTCGTCACCGACCGGCAGCGCATCGAGACCGTGGCCCTCGCCGAGGAGGCCGCCTTCCTCAAGACCCTGAAGGCCGGCACGAACATCCTCGACACGGCCATCACGGACACCAAGGAGTCCGGCGGCACGGTGCTCGCCGGCGACAAGGCGTTCCTGCTCCACGACACCTGGGGCTTCCCGATCGACCTCACCCTGGAGATGGCCGCCGAGCAGGGCCTGTCGGTGGACGAGGACGGTTTCCGCCGTCTGATGAAGGAGCAGCGGGACAAGGCCAAGGCCGACGCCCGGGCCAAGAAGACCGGCCACGCCGACCTGGGCGCCTACCGGCAGATCGCCGACGCCTCCGGTGAGACCGACTTCATCGGGTACGACCGGACCGAGGGCGAGTCGACGATCGTCGGCATCCTCGTCGACGGTGTGTCCTCGCCCGCCGCCACCGAGGGCGACGAGGTCGAGATCGTCCTCGACCGCACCCCGTTCTACGCCGAGGGCGGCGGCCAGATCGGCGACACCGGGCGCATCAGGGTGGACAGCGGCGCGATCGTCGAGATCCGCGACTGCCAGAAGCCCGTCCCGGGGGTCTACGTCCACAAGGGCGTCGTCCAGGTCGGCGAGGTCACCGTCGGCGCGCAGGCCCAGGCCACCATCGACACCCGTCGGCGGACCGCCATCGCCCGCGCCCACTCGGCCACCCACCTCACCCACCAGGCCCTGCGTGACGCCCTCGGCCCGACGGCCGCCCAGGCCGGCTCCGAGAACCAGCCGGGCCGCTTCCGCTTCGACTTCGGTTCGCCCTCGGCCGTCCCCACGGCCGTCATGACCGACGTCGAGCAGAAGATCAACGAGGTGCTCGCCCGGGACCTGGACGTGCACGCCGAGATCCTCAGTCTCGACGAGGCCAAGAAGCAGGGCGCCATCGCCGAGTTCGGCGAGAAGTACGGCGAGCGGGTGCGCGTCGTGACCATCGGCGACTTCTCCAAGGAGCTGTGCGGCGGGACGCACGTCCACAACACCGCGCAGCTGGGCCTGGTCAAGCTGCTCGGCGAGTCCTCGATCGGCTCCGGTGTGCGCCGCATCGAGGCCCTGGTCGGCGTCGACGCCTACAACTTCCTCGCCAAGGAGCACACGGTCGTCGCTCAGCTCCAGGAGCTGGTCAAGGGCCGTCCGGAGGAGCTGCCGGAGAAGATCTCGGCCATGCTCGGCAAGCTGAAGGACGCCGAGAAGGAGATCGAGAAGTTCCGCGCGGAGAAGGTCCTGCAGGCCGCCGCCGGTCTCGCCGGGTCCGCCAAGGACGTCCGCGGTGTCGCGCTGGTCACCGGCCAGGTGCCGGACGGCACCGGCGCGGACGACCTGCGCAAGCTGGTCCTCGACGTCCGGGGCCGCATCCAGGGAGACCGGGCCGTCGTCGTGGCCCTGTTCACCACCGCCGGCGGCCGGCCGCTCACGGTCATCGCCACCAACGAGGCGGCCCGCGAGCGCGGTCTCAAGGCCGGGGACCTGGTCCGCACGGCCGCCAAGACCCTCGGTGGTGGCGGTGGCGGCAAGCCGGACGTCGCCCAGGGCGGCGGCCAGAACCCGGACGCCATCGGCGACGCCATGGACGCCGTCGAACGCCTGGTCGGCGAGACGGCCAAGTGAGCACGGGCGGACCCGTGGGCACGAACGGTCCGGGCGACGGTGACGGCCGGGGCATGCGCCGCGGCCGTCGGCTCGCGATCGACGTCGGGGACGCGCGGATCGGGGTCGCCTCGTGCGATCCCGACGGGATCCTCGCGACTCCGGTCGAGACCGTACCGGGCCGGGACGTGCCCGCCGCCCAGCGCCGGCTTCGGCAGCTGGTCGAGGAGTACGAGCCGATCGAGGTCGTCGTCGGCCTGCCCCGCTCCCTCAAGGGGGGCGAGGGCCCGGCCGCCGTGAAGGTCCGGGGCTTCGCCCAGGAGCTCGCCCGGTCGATCGCGCCGGTCGCGGTGCGGCTCCTCGACGAGAGAATGACCACGGTGACCGCCAGTCAGGGACTGCGCGCCTCCGGCGTGAAGTCCAAGAAGGGCAGGTCGGTCATCGACCAGGCGGCCGCTGTGATCATCCTTCAACAGGCTCTGGAATCCGAACGGGTGTCAGGTAATCCACCTGGCGAGGGCGTCGAAGTGGTCATCTGATCGCGATACGGTAACGTTCCGCGCGGCGTGGTGGTGTTCGAACAGCCACCGCACAGCGAAAGAGGCGAACGGGAGCCGAGCAACAGCGCCAGCCGCCACCGTCTCTCGGCTCTAGGGGATCGATGACTGAGTATGGCCGGGGCCCAGGCTCCGAACCGTGGCATCCGGAGGACCCGTTGTACGGGGACGGCGGATGGGGAGGCCAGGCCGCCGACGGCCAGGCCCCCTACGGCGGCCAGCCGCAGCACTATCCACAGCAGCCGCAACAGCAGCAGGCGCAGTACGGCGACTGGAGCGACGGTCAGCAGGGCGGCTACGGCGGGCAGCAGTTCGATGCCACGGGCCGGCACCACCAGGGGCAGCAGTACCCCGGTCAGGGACAGCAGCACTACGGCGGTCAGGGGCAGCAGCAGTACGCGGGGCAGTACACCGGCCACGACCAGCAGCAGTACGTCGACCCGGGACAGCAGCAGTACCACGGGCAGGACCAGCAGCAGTACCACGACGGTGGCTGGGACAACGGGACGCAGCACCAGGTCGCGTACGCCCCCGACCCGACGGACCCGTACGCGAACCAGGCCGCGGCCTACGGCGGTGAGCAGCCCGACTTCTACAACACCCCCGACGCCTACCCGCCGCCGGAACCGCCCGCCCGCAGGCGCGCCGAGCCCGAACCGGCCCCGACCGACTGGGACCCGGGCCCGGACCAGGGCGAGCACGCCTTCTTCGCGGGCGGCGACGACGATGACGACGACTCCCCGGACGACGATCCGAAGGCCGGCCGCGGCGACCGGAAGGGCCGGGGCGGCAAGGGCGGCACGACCAAGAAGCGCCGCAGCGGCTGCGCCTGCCTGGTGGTCGTGCTCGTCTTCGGCGGCGGTGTCGGCGGTGTCGGTTACTTCGGGTATCAGTTCTACCAAAAACGTTTCGGTCCGGCCCCGGACTACGTGGGCGACGGCTCCGGCGAGGTGACGGTCAACATCCCCAAGGGGTCGGGCGGCTTCGCGATCGGACAGGCACTGAAGCAGGCCGGCGTCATCAAGAGCGTCGACGCCTTCGTCTCCGCCCAGCAGACCAACCCCGACGGCACGAGGATCCAGGCCGGGGCCTATCTGCTGAGGAAAGGCATGTCGGCCGCCAGCGCCGTCAAGCTCATGCTCGACCCCAAGAGCCAGAACAACGTGGTCGTCGCCCCCGGACAGCGCAACGTCATCATCTACAAGAAGATCGACGAGAAACTCGCGCTTCCCGACGGCACCACCGCCAAGATCGCCAAGAAGGAGTACAAGAGCTTCGGTCTCCCCAGCTGGGCGAACGACAACAAGGAGATCAAGGACCCGCTGGAAGGATTCCTCTACCCGGCGACCTACCCCGCGGCCAAGGGGATGAAGCCCGAGACCGTCCTGAAGCAGATGGTCGGACAGGCCACCCAGACCTACCGGAAGCTGAATCTCGAGGCGAAGGCCAAGGACCTCGACCTCGCCGACCCGCTGCAGCTCGTCACGGTCGCGAGCCTGGTCCAGGCCGAGGGCAAGACCCACGACGACTTCCGCAAGATGGCCGAGGTGATCTACAACCGCCTCAAGTCGACGAACACGGAGACCAACCAGCTGCTCCAGTTCGACTCGACCTTCAACTACCTCAAGGGCCAGAGCAACATCCACATCAGTGAGTCCGAGATCAACAGCAACAAGGACCCGTACAACACCTACACCAGCAAGGGTCTGCCGCCCGGTCCCATCGGAAACCCCGGCGACGACGCGTTCAAGGCGGCGCTCAACCCGACCGACGACGGCTGGATCTACTTCGTGGCGACCGACGGCCAGAACAACACCGAATTCGCCAAGACCTACGCCGAATTCCAGAGGCTCAAGGACAAGTTCAATGAGAGCTCGGGCCGCTGACGCCCGCCGGGCGGCGGTCCTCGGATCGCCGATCGCCCATTCCCTCTCCCCGGTGCTGCACCGCGCCGCCTACCGGGAACTGGGACTCGACGACTGGTCCTACGACCGTTTCGAGGTCGACGAGGAGGCACTGCCGGGCTTCCTGGAGGAACTCGGCGGCGAGTGGGCCGGCCTGTCGCTGACCATGCCGCTCAAGCGGGCCGTCATCCCGCTGCTCGACTCCGTCAGCGAGACGGCGGCTTCCGTCGAGGCGGTCAACACCGTCGTCCTCACGGACGACGGACGCCGCGTCGGCGACAACACGGACATCCCCGGCATGGTCGCCGCGCTGCGCGAGCACGGTGTCGAGCAGGTGGAGTCCGCCGCCGTCCTGGGCGCCGGAGCCACCGCCTCGTCGGCGCTGGCCGCCCTGGCACGCGTCTGCACCGGCGAGGTCGTCGCCTACGTCCGCAGCGCCGAGCGCGCCGCCGAGATGCGGCGGTGGGGCGAACGGCTCGACGTGCCGGTCCGTACCGCCGACTGGGCGGACGCGGAGCAGGCCCTGCGCGCCCCCCTGGTGATCGCCACCACCCCGGCGGGCACCACGGACGCGCTGGCCGCCGCGGTCCCCGAGCGGCCCGCCACCCTCTTCGACGTGCTCTACGACCCCTGGCCCACCGCGCTCGCCGCCCGCTGGTCGGCGTACGGCGGTGCCGTCGTCGGAGGGCTCGACCTGCTCGTGCACCAGGCCGTGCTGCAGGTCGAGAGGATGACCGGACGCTCCCCGGCCCCCCTGGGCGCCATGCGGAAGGCGGGCGAGCACGCGCTCGCCAGGCGCTGAGCACCCTGCGGCCCCTCCCGCCGGACACCCTCCGGTCAGGGCGGACACGTCCGTCTGATGGACCTGAGGCCGGACAGGGGGCCCGGCCATGGGAGGATCGGGGGTGGCGGGCCAGGGCCGCGCACCCGGTCGCGCCGTCGCCGTACGCGAGGACGCGTGTACGCAGCAGCAGTACCAGGGCGCGAGCATGAGGAGCACCGTTGAGCAGGTTGCGCTGGCTGACCGCGGGGGAGTCCCACGGTCCCGCACTTGTCGCGACGCTGGAGGGTCTTCCCGCCGGCGTTCCGATCACCACGGACATGGTGGCGGACCACCTCGCCCGGCGGCGCCTGGGCTATGGACGCGGTGCCCGGATGAAGTTCGAGCGTGACGAGGTCACCTTCCTCGGCGGGGTCCGGCACGGGCTCACCCTCGGCTCTCCGGTGGCCATCATGGTCGGCAACACCGAGTGGCCCAAGTGGGAGCAGGTCATGGCGGCCGACCCGGTCGCCCCGGAGATCCTCGCCGACCTGGCCCGCAACGCCCCGCTGACCCGGCCCCGGCCCGGCCACGCGGACCTGGCGGGCATGCAGAAGTACGGCTTCGACGAGGCCCGGCCGATCCTGGAACGCGCCTCCGCCCGCGAGACCGCCGCCCGCGTGGCCCTGGGCGCCGTCGCCCGCTCGTACCTCAAGGAGACGGCGGGGATCGAGATCGTCTCGCACGTCGTCGAGCTCGCCGCGGCGAAGGCGCCGTACGGCGTGTACCCCAGGCCCTCGGACGTCGAGAAGCTCGACGCCGACCCGGTGCGCTGCCTCGACAGCGACGCCTCGAAGGCGATGGTCGCGGAGATCGACCAGGCCCACAAGGACGGCGACACGCTCGGCGGGGTCGTCGAGGTGCTCGCGTACGGCGTGCCCGTGGGCCTCGGCTCGCACGTCCACTGGGACCGCCGCCTCGACGCCCGGCTCGCCGCCGCTCTCATGGGCATCCAGGCCATCAAGGGCGTCGAGGTCGGGGACGGCTTCGAACTCGCCCGGGTGCCCGGCTCCAAGGCCCACGACGAGATCGTCCACGGCGAGGACGGCATCCGCCGCGCCACCGGCCGCTCCGGCGGTACCGAGGGCGGTCTGACCACCGGCGAGCTGCTGCGTGTCCGCGCCGCGATGAAGCCGATCGCCACCGTGCCGCGCGCGCTGGCCACCATCGACGTCGCCACCGGCGAGGCCACCAAGGCCCACCACCAGCGCTCCGACGTCTGCGCGGTCCCGGCTGCCGGCATCGTCGCCGAGGCCATGGTCGCCCTCGTCCTCGCGGACGCCGTGGCGGAGAAGTTCGGCGGCGACAGCGTCCCCGAGACGCGGCGCAACGTCGAGTCCTACCTCCAGAACCTGGTCGTACGGTGACCGCGGGCCCCGTGGTCGTGCTGGTCGGCCCCATGGGCGTCGGCAAGTCCACGGTGGGCGCGCTGCTCGCCGACCGGCTCGGCTGCGCCTACCGGGACACCGACGACGACATCGTCGCCGAACAGGGCCGCACCATCGCCGACATCTTCGTCGACGACGGCGAACCGGTCTTCCGCGCCCTGGAGAGGGACGCGGTCGGCCGCGCGCTGGCCGGACACGACGGTGTTCTGGCGCTCGGCGGCGGCTCGATCCTCGACGCCGACACCCGCACGCTGCTCACCGGGCACCGGGTCGTCTACCTCTCGATGGAGGTCGAGGAGGCGGTCCAGCGCACCGGTCTGAACGCGGCCCGGCCGCTGCTCGCCGTCAACCCGCGCCGGCAGTGGCGCGAGCTGATGGAGGCGCGCCGCCACCTGTACACCGAAGTCGCCAGCGCGGTCGTGCCCACGGACGGCCGCACCCCCGAAGAGGTCGCCCAAGCCGTCCTCGACGCACTGGAGTTGAAGGAAGCATGAGCGAGGCAGTGACGCGTATCCAGGTCGGCGGCACCGCGGGCACCGACCCCTACGAGGTCCTGGTCGGCCGTCAGCTCCTCGGCGAGCTCGGCGGACTCATCGGCGAGCGGGCCAAGCGCGTCGCGGTCGTCCACCCCGAGGCGCTCGCCGAGACCGGTGAGGCGCTGCGCGCCGATCTGGCCGGTCAGGGCTTCGAGGCCGTCGCCATCCAGGTGCCGAACGCGGAGGAGGCGAAGACCGCCGAGGTCGCCGCCTACTGCTGGAAGGCGCTCGGCCAGTCCGGCTTCACCCGCACCGACGTGATCGTCGGCGTGGGCGGCGGAGCCACCACCGACCTGGCCGGTTTCGTGGCGGCGACCTGGCTGCGCGGGGTGCGCTGGATCGCCGTCCCCACCACCGTGCTCGGCATGGTGGACGCGGCGGTCGGCGGCAAGACCGGTATCAACACCGCCGAGGGCAAGAACCTCGTCGGTGCCTTCCACCCGCCGGCCGGCGTGCTCTGCGACCTGGCCGCGCTCGACTCGCTGCCGGTCAACGACTTCGTCTCCGGTCTCGCCGAGGTCATCAAGGCCGGCTTCATCGCCGACCCGGCGATCCTGGAGCTCATCGAGTCCGACCCGGAGGCGGCCCGTACCCCCGCGGGGCCGCACACCGCCGAGCTGATCGAGCGCTCCATCAAGGTCAAGGCGGAGGTCGTCTCCGGCGACCTCAAGGAGTCCGGGCTGCGCGAGATCCTCAACTACGGCCACACCCTCGCGCACGCCATCGAGAAGAACGAGCGCTACAAGTGGCGGCACGGCGCGGCGGTCTCCGTCGGCATGCACTTCGCCGCCGAACTCGGCCGGCTCGCGGGCCGGCTGGACGACGCCACCGCCGACCGGCACCGCACGATCCTCGCGTCCGTGGGTCTCCCGCTGAGCTACCGCCACGACCAGTGGCCCAAGCTCCTGGAGAACATGAAGGTCGACAAGAAGTCGCGCGGCGACCTGCTGCGGTTCATCGTCCTCGACGGCCTCGCCAAGCCGACCGTCCTGGAGGGCCCCGACCCGGCCGTGCTCCTCGCCGCGTACGGCGAAGTGGGGGAGTAACACCCAACGGGCCCTCACTTGGGCGGGTTTGCCCTCGCCTCACGGGCACTTCTCACCTTCCCCGGCCGTTCACACAACGGCGGCCGGGGAAGGTACCGTTCGGTAGGGGCGCCTCCCGCGCCCTCCGGGGCGGGGAGAGCGGGTCGGGACCGAGGCCCCGCTCGCCAGCGCCCATCGCCTGTACGAGACGGAGTGGCACCGGATGCAGCACGCAGTGGGGGCTCCGCTGCCGCCGCCCCACCAGCCGGGGCAGGGACCGGGCACCGCCTGGTCGCCGGCCGCGCACCACCCGGGGCACCCGGGCGGTCATCCGGGCCAGGCACCCGCGAACGCCCCGGCTCCCGGCTTCGCCGGCCCCCCGCCGGGGCCACCCGCGCCGCCGTCGCACCTGCCGCACCCCGCGCCCCCGCAGCACGCCCCCGTACCGCCGATGCCCGACACCACGGGACATGTCCAGCTGCCCCCGGGCGGCCCGGTCGGGATACCGAGCGCCCTGCCTTCCACGGGCGCCCCCGACCCCACGGCGACCACGCTCGCCGTCCTGCTCATCGGCCCCGCGGGCGCGGGCAAGACCAGCGTCGCCAAGTACTGGGCGGACCACCGCCGCGTCCCGACCGCGCACATCAGCCTCGACGACGTGCGCGAGTGGGTCCGCTCCGGCTTCGCCGACCCCCAGTCGGGGTGGAACGACCACTCGGAGGCGCAGTACCGCCTCGCCCGCCGCACCTGCGGCTTCGCCGCGCGGAACTTCCTGGCGAACGGCATCTCCTGCGTCCTCGACGACGCCGTCTTCCCGGACCGCCCGGTCGTCGGGCTCGGCGGCTGGAAGCGGCACGTCGGACCGGGCCTGCTGCCGGTCGTCCTGCTGCCGGGCCTGGAGATAGTCCTGGAGCGCAACGCGGAGCGCTCCGGGAACCGCCGCCTCAGCGACGAGGAGGTCGCCCGCATCCACGGCCGGATGGCCGGCTGGTACGGCTCGGGGCTGCCCATCATCGACAACTCGCAGCTCGACGTGGCGGCCACGGCCCGCGTCCTGGACGACGTCCTCGCCCGGTCGATCGCCAGCCCGCCGCAGTGGTAGTCCATGGCTGACGACCCGGCACCCGCGGGGTGATCTCCCGGGGGTAGGGCGGCCCGACGACCACCCGCCCGGCACCGGCCGGTGTCCCCGGGTGCCCGGCGGTGGCCGCCGGGCACGCCCTCCCACGGCTTCGGCGATCCGGGGCTCCCGGGTGTCCCGTGGCCCCACCCGCCCGTCCGGCCCCGCAGAACCGGCGGTATCCGGTCGGCGCTCGTAGGCTCGATCCATGTCAGAGGTGTACGCGGTTCGCCGCGAGCGGCTGAGGGAGCGCTGTACCGCGGGTGGCAGCGCGACCGCGCTCGTCACGCGCCCCGCCAACGTGAGATACCTCGCGGGGGCGGCCCCGCAGGGTGCCGTCCTCCTGCTGGGCCGGGAGGAGGACCTGCTGTTCTGCGCGGGCCCGCTGCTCGAAGAGGCGGGCGCGGGACGCCTGGACGAGGCGTTGCGCGTACAGACGCCGACGGGGCCCGGCGGTGATCCGGCCGTGGCCGCGGCCGATGTCGCCACCGCTCAGGGAGCCGACTCGCTGGCCGTGGAGGAACACCACCTGACGGTGACCCGGCACCGGGCCATGGGATCGGTGGCACCCCGGCTGCGCCTGAGCGACCTGGGCGCCGCGGTCGAACAGCTGCGGGTGATCAAGGACGAGGAGGAGATCTCCTGTCTGCGGATCGGCGCCGAGATCGCCGACCAGGCACTCGGGGAACTCCTCGAATCCATCCTCGTCGGTCGGACGGAACGTCATCTCGCCCTCGAACTGGAGCGCCGGCTGGTCGACCACGGCGCCGACGGACCGGCCTTCGCGACCTCCGTGGGCACCGGGCCGAACTCCGGCAGATGCGGGCACCGGCCCACGGACCGACGGGTCGAGGAAGGCGATTTCCTGTCCGTCTGCCTCGGCGCGACCTACCGCGGCTACCGCTGTGAGGTCGGCCGTACCTTCGTGATCGGCACCTCGCCCGCGGACTGGCAGATCGCCCTCTACGACCTCGTCTTCGCCGCCCAGCGGGCCGGACGCGAGGCCCTGGTGCCGGGCGCGGCCTACCGCGACGTGGACCGCGCGGCCCGCCAGGTCCTCGACTCCGCGGGGTACGCGGAGGCCCTCCCTTCACTGACGGGGCACGGCGTCGGGCTCGAAATCGACGAGGACCCGCAGCTGGCCCCCGCGGCCATGGGTAAACTGGACGCTTGCGTGCCGGTCACCGTCGAACCGGGGGTCCACCTCCCGGGCCGGGGCGGTGTCCGGATCGATGACACGCTCGTCGTGCGCCCCGAGGCGGACGGCGGACCCGAGCTACTCACCATCACGACCAAGGAACTGCTCGCGCTCTAGCCTCCGGCTGTGCGCGTGTCCCGGGGTCGTCCACGTCAGTCCAGGAGATTCCGCAACCGTGGCTTCCACGAACGACCTCAAGAACGGCCTGGTGCTCAAGCTCGACGGAGGCCAGCTCTGGTCCGTCGTCGAGTTCCAGCACGTCAAGCCCGGCAAGGGCCCGGCCTTCGTGCGCACCAAGCTGAAGAACGTGCTCTCCGGCAAGGTCGTCGACAAGACGTTCAACGCCGGCGTCAAGGTCGAGACGGCCACGATCGACAAGCGCGACATGCAGTTCTCGTACATGGACGGCGAGTACTTCGTCTTCATGGACATGGACACGTACGACCAGCTCATGGTCGACCGCAAGTCCGTCGGTGACGCCGCCAACTTCCTGATCGAGGGCTTCACGGCCACCGTGGCGCAGCACGAGGGCGAGGTGCTCTTCGTGGAGCTGCCCGCCGCCGTCGAGCTCGTCATCCAGGAGACCGAGCCGGGTGTCCAGGGCGACCGCTCCACCGGTGGCACCAAGCCCGCCACCCTGGAGACCGGCCACCAGATCCAGGTCCCGCTCTTCATCACCACCGGTGAGAAGATCAAGGTCGACACCCGCACGAGCGACTACCTCGGCCGGGTGAACAGCTAACCGTGGCTGCCCGCAACACGGCCCGCAAGCGCGCCTTCCAGATCCTCTTCGAGGGCGACCAGCGCGGCGTGGACGTCCTGACGGTCCTCGCGGACTGGATCCGGCACTCCCGGAGCGACACCCGGCAGCCGCCGGTCAGCGAGTACACGATGGAGCTGGTCGAGGGCTACGCCACCAAGGCGAAGCGGATCGACGAGCTCATCGCGACGTACGCCGTCGACTGGACGCTGGACAGGATGCCGGTCGTCGACCGCAACATCCTGCGCCTCGGCGCCTACGAGCTGATCTGGGTCGACGGGACCCCCGACGCGGTGGTCATCGACGAGGCGGTGCAGCTCGCCAAGGAGTTCTCCACGGACGAGTCGCCCTCGTTCGTCAACGGGCTCCTGGGCCGGCTCAAGGACCTGAAGCCGTCGCTCCGCCGTGACGAGTCCTGACCGGGCTCGTCCGCACAGCCTGGGAACAGGTGGGACATCGCCGGAGGGCCCGCAGCGCGTTCGCTGCGGGCCCTCCGGCGTTCCCGTGCCCGCGAGGGCCCCGAGGGCCGCAGAAAGCCGCCGGGGTGGCCGGAACCCCTTGGTTCCGGCCACCCCGGCGGCACGTTTCTGCTGAGCTGTGCGAAGGGGTCAGACCTCTTCGTGGGCGACGGCGCGGCGCGCGTCGGCGTCCAGCACACCCCAGCTGATCAGCTGCTCGGTGAGGACCGAGGGCGACTGGTCGTAGATGACGGCGAGGGTGCGCAGGTCGTCCTGGCGGATCGAGAGCACCTTGCCGTTGTAGTCACCGCGCTGCGACTGGATCGTCGCGGCGTAGCGCTGCAGGGGTCCCGCCTTCTCGGCCGGCACATGGGCCAGCCGCTCCAGGTCCAGGACGAGCTTCGGCGGCGGCTCGGCGGCTCCGCCCGGCGTGGTGCCCGGCAGCAGTTCCTGCACGGGGACCCCGTAGAAATCGGCCAGTTCGGCAAGACGCTGCACGGTCACGGCACGGTCGCCTCGCTCGTAGGAACCGACCACGACCGCCTTCCAGCGTCCCTGGGACTTCTCCTCGACTCCGTGGAGGGAAAGGCCCTGCTGGGTGCGGATGGCCCGGAGCTTGGCCCCGAGCTGTTTGGCGTATTCGCTGGACATATAGCTCCCCGGACGCTGTATCAACGTGCGGCTCGGCCGCGCGGCTGGTGACTCTGGTGACTCACTGTGAGGTTACGCAGCGTTACTCTCCCCCGTCAAGCCGAAGGGGCCGGACCCGGCGCTCCACCCGGGTCACCCGGGGTGGCTCGAAGGGGGGTGATCAGGCGCGTTGCGGGGCTGGTACCGTGGTTGGCGCAAATCCGACGTCCTTTAATGATCCGTCCCGTGAGGCGGAGAAGGAGGTCCGTTTCGTATGGACTCTGAGCAGGAAAAGCAGCAGTACGCGGCCGGTGCGCGGCCCGTGCTCGAAGGCCCCGACATCGCGCGGGTGCTGACCCGTATCGCCCACGAGATCGTCGAGCGCGCCAAGGGCGCCGACGACGTGGTGCTCCTCGGCATCCCGACCCGGGGCGTCTTCCTGGCCCGCAGGCTGGCCGACAAGCTCGCGGAGATCACCGGCCGCAAGATCCCGGTGGGCTCGCTCGACATCACCATGTACCGCGACGACCTGCGCATGCATCCGCCCCGAGCGCTGGCCCGTACCGAGATCCCCGGTGACGGCGTCGACGGCAGGCTGGTCGTCCTCGTGGACGACGTGCTCTTCTCGGGACGCACGATCCGCGCCGCCCTGGACGCGCTGAACGACATCGGCCGCCCGCGTGCCGTGCAGCTCGCGGTCCTCGTCGACCGAGGCCACCGCGAACTGCCCATCCGCGCCGACTACGTCGGCAAGAACCTCCCCACGTCGCTGCGGGAGACGGTCAAGGTCCAGCTCGCCGAGGAGGACGGTCGCGACACCGTGCTGCTCGGTGCGAAGCGGATCTCCCCGGACGCGCAGCAGTAGCGACCTCGGCCTCCGGCGTCCGTCACCGCGGTACGCCCACCGAGCACGCCCGCGCGCCCGCACGCCCTCCCGCGGCGCCTCCGGGGCACACCCCCGCGGCGTCCGCCTCCCGAACTGAACTGCCTTACGGAGCCTGACAGATGCAGCGTCATCTCATCTCGGCCGCCGACCTCACCCGCGACGACGCCGTCCTCATCCTCGACACCGCCGAGGAGATGGCCCGGGTCGCCGACCGGCCGATCAAGAAGCTGCCGACCCTGCGCGGCCGCACCGTCGTCAACCTCTTCTTCGAGGACTCGACCCGGACCCGGATCTCCTTCGAGGCCGCCGAGAAGCGCCTCTCCGCGGACGTCATCAACTTCACCGCCAAGGGATCGAGCGTCTCCAAGGGCGAGTCCCTCAAGGACACCGCCCAGACCCTGGAGGCCATGGGCGTCGACGCCGTCGTCATCCGGCACGGCGCCTCCGGGGCCCCGTACCGGCTCGCCACCTCCGGCTGGATCGACGCCGCCGTCATCAACGCGGGCGACGGCACCCACCAGCACCCCACGCAGGCCCTGCTGGACGCCTTCACCATGCGCCGCCGTCTGGTCGGCCGGGACGCCGGGATCGGCCAGGACCTGGCCGGCCGCCGGATCACGATCGTCGGTGACGTCCTGCACAGCCGCGTCGCCCGCTCCAACGTCGACCTGCTGCACACCCTCGGCGCCCAGGTCACCCTCGTCGCGCCGCCCACCCTGGTGCCCGTCGGCGTCGAGACCTGGCCCTGCGAGATCTCCTACGACCTCGACAGCACCCTCGCCAAGTCCGACGCCGTGATGATGCTGCGCGTCCAGCGCGAGCGCATGAACGCGGCCTTCTTCCCGACCGAGCGCGAGTACTCGCGGCGCTACGGCCTCGACGGCGACCGGATGGCGAAGATGCCCGAGCACGCCATCGTGATGCACCCCGGCCCGATGGTCCGCGGCATGGAGATCACCGCCGAGGTCGCCGACTCCGACCGCTGCACCGTCGTGGAGCAGGTCGCCAACGGCGTCTCCATCCGCATGGCCGTCCTGTACCTGCTGCTGGGCGGCAACGAGCCCGCCGTCACCCACACCCGCACCGAGGAGAAGTAAGAAGAATGAGCAAGATCCTGATCCGTGGTGCGAAGGTGCTCGGCGGCGAGCCGCAGGACGTCCTGATCGACGGCGACGTGATCGCGGAGGTCGGCACCGGCCTGTCCGCCGAGGGCGCCGAGGTGGTCGAGGCGGACGGCAAGGTGCTCCTGCCGGGCCTCGTCGACCTGCACACCCATCTGCGCGAGCCCGGCCGTGAGGACTCCGAGACCGTCCTGACCGGCACCCGGGCGGCGGCGAGCGGCGGCTACACGGCCGTGTTCGCCATGGCCAACACCTTCCCGGTCGCCGACACCGCCGGTGTCGTCGAGCAGGTCTACCGGCTCGGCCGGGAACACGGCTACTGCGATGTGCAGCCCATCGGCGCCGTCACGGTCGGCCTGGAGGGCAAGAAGCTCGCCGAGCTGGGCGCGATGCACGAGTCCGCCGCCGGCGTCACGGTCTTCTCGGACGACGGCAAGTGCGTCGACGACGCGGTGATCATGCGCCGGGCGCTGGAGTACGTGAAGGCCTTCGGCGGCGTCGTCGCCCAGCACGCCCAGGAACCCCGCCTCACCGAGGGCGCCCAGATGAACGAGGGCGTCGTCTCCGCCGAACTCGGCCTCGGGGGCTGGCCGGCGGTGGCCGAGGAATCGATCATCGCCCGGGACGTCCTGCTCGCCGAGCACGTCGGCTCCCGCGTCCACATCTGCCACCTCTCGACCGCCGGCTCCGTCGAGATCGTCCGCTGGGCCAAGTCCCGCGGCATCGCCGTCACCGCCGAGGTCACCCCGCACCACCTGCTGCTCACCGACGAACTGGTGCGCACGTACGACCCGGTCTACAAGGTCAACCCGCCGCTGCGGACCGAGCGGGACGTCATGGCCCTGCGCGAGGCGCTCGCCGACGGCACGATCGACATCGTCGCCACCGACCACGCGCCGCACCCGCACGAGGACAAGGACTGCGAGTGGGCCGCCGCCGCCATGGGCATGGTGGGCCTGGAGACCGCGCTGTCCGTCGTCCAGCAGACGATGGTCGAGACGGGACTGCTCGACTGGACCGGCGTCGCCGACCGGATGTCGTCCGCACCCGCCCGCATCGGGCGGGCCGACGGACACGGCCGTCCCGTCTCGGCGGGCGAGCCCGCCAACCTCACCCTCGTCGACACCGCATACCGTGGGTCCGTGGACCCCGCGGGCTTCGCCTCGCGCAGCCGCAACACCCCCTACGCGGGCCGTGAGCTGCCGGGCCGGGTCACCCACACCTGGCTGCGGGGCAACGCCACCCTCGTCGACGGGAAGCTCGCGTGACACCTCTCATCCCGATGGCCGCCTCCCTGGCCGCCGAACAGAAGTCGGCCGAAGTGACCGACTGGTCCGCCCGCATCGGCTGGCTCGTCGGACTCGCCCTCTTCGTCGCCCTCGTCTACTGGCTGATGCGCGAGGGCTGGAAGTGGCGCGGCACCCTCCAGGGCGACCTGCCGGAGCTGCCCACCGCGCCGCACGACCCCGGCCCGGCCAGACTGGACATGAGCGGCCGCTACCACGGCTCCACCACGGCCGGGCAGTGGCTCGACCGCATCGTCGCGCGTGGCCTGGGCACCCGCAGCCGGGTCGAGCTCACGCTGACGGACGCGGGACTGGACGTCGTACGCCCCGGCGCGGCCGACTTCTTCGTCCCCGCCGAGGCGCTGCGCGAGGCCCGGCTCGACAAGGGCATCGCCGGCAAGGTCCTGACCGAGGGCGGTCTGCTCGTCGTCACCTGGGCGCACGGCGGCCGGCTGATCGACTCCGGCTTCCGCTCCGACCGCGCGGCCGAGCACGGCGCATGGGTCGAGGCCCTGAACCACATGATCAACAAGAGCACCGACACGGAAGGCGCACGATGACGACCTCCATCCAGGGAGCCGCCTCGCGAAGGCACCAGGCGGCTCCCGCCGTACTCGTCCTGGAGGACGGCCGGATCTTCCGCGGCCGCGCCTACGGGGCCGTGGGGGTGACCTTCGGCGAGGCCGTGTTCTCCACCGGGATGACCGGCTACCAGGAGACCCTCACCGACCCGTCGTACCACCGGCAGGTCGTCGTCATGACCGCCCCGCACGTCGGCAACACCGGTGTCAACGACGAGGACCCCGAGTCGCGCCGGATCTGGGTGGCCGGCTACGTCGTCCGCGACCCCGCGCGCGTCCCCTCCAGCTGGCGCTCCCGCCGCTCCCTCGACGAGGAACTGCGCGAACAGGGCGTCGTCGGCATCAGCGGCGTCGACACCCGCGCCCTCACCCGCCACCTGCGCGAGCGCGGCGCCATGCGCGTCGGCATCTTCTCCGGCAACGCGCTGCCCGACGAGGGCACCATGCTCGGCGAGGTCCGCCAGGCGCCCGAGATGCAGGGCGCGAACCTCGCCGCCGAGGTCGCCACCAAGGAGACGTACGTCGTCCCCGCGATCGGCGAGAAGAAGTTCACCGTCGCCGCCGTGGACCTGGGCATCAAGGGCATGACCCCGCACCGGATGGCCGAGCGCGGCATCGAGGTGCACGTGCTGCCCGCCACGGCCACCGCCGAGGACGTCTACGCCGTGGACCCGGACGGCGTCTTCTTCTCCAACGGCCCCGGCGACCCCGCCACCGCCGACGGACCGGTCTCCGTCATGCGGGAGGTCCTCGCCCGGAAGACGCCCCTGTTCGGCATCTGCTTCGGCAACCAGATCCTCGGCCGCGCGCTCGGCTTCGGCACCTACAAGCTGAAGTACGGCCACCGCGGCATCAACCAGCCCGTGCAGGACCGGACGACCGGCAAGGTCGAGGTCACCGCGCACAACCACGGTTTCGCCGTCGACGCGCCGCTCGACAAGGTCTCCGAGACCCCCTACGGCCGCGCCGAGGTCTCCCACGTCTGCCTGAACGACCAGGTCGTCGAGGGGCTCCACCTCCTCGACCAGCCGGCCTTCAGCGTCCAGTACCACCCCGAAGCGGCAGCCGGCCCGCACGACGCCGCCTACCTGTTCGACCGCTTCGTATCCCTGATGGAGGGCCAGCGTGCCTAAGCGCACCGATATCCAGTCCGTCCTGGTCATCGGCTCCGGCCCGATCGTCATCGGCCAGGCCGCCGAGTTCGACTACTCCGGCACCCAGGCGTGCCGCGTCCTGCGCGCCGAGGGGCTCAGGGTCATCCTGGTCAACTCCAACCCGGCGACGATCATGACCGACCCGGAGATCGCCGACGCCACCTACGTCGAGCCGATCACCCCCGAGTTCGTCGAGAAGATCATCGCCAAGGAGCGCCCGGACGCGCTGCTGCCCACCCTCGGCGGTCAGACGGCCCTCAACACGGCCATCTCGCTGCACGACGCCGGAACCCTCGACAAGTACGGCGTCGAGCTCATCGGCGCCAACGTCGAGGCCATCAACAAGGGCGAGGACCGCGAACTCTTCAAGGGCGTCGTCGAGGCCGTCCGCGCGAAGATCGGGCACGGCGAGTCCGCCCGCTCCGTCATCTGCCACTCCATGGACGACGTCATCGCGGGCGTCGACACCCTCGGTGGCTACCCCGTCGTCGTCCGCCCCTCCTTCACGATGGGCGGCGCCGGCTCCGGCTTCGCGCACGACGAGGAGGAGCTGCGCCGCATCGCCGGCCAGGGACTGACGCTCTCCCCGACCACCGAGGTGCTCCTGGAGGAGTCCATCCTCGGCTGGAAGGAGTACGAGCTGGAGCTGATGCGCGACAAGCACGACAACGTCGTGGTCGTCTGCTCCATCGAGAACTTCGACCCCATGGGCGTGCACACGGGCGACTCGATCACCGTCGCCCCGGCGATGACGCTCACCGACCGCGAGTACCAGATCCTGCGCGACGTCGGCATCGCCGTCATCCGCGAGGTCGGCGTCGACACCGGCGGCTGCAACATCCAGTTCGCGGTGAACCCCGAGGACGGCCGGGTGATCGTCATCGAGATGAACCCGCGCGTCTCCCGCTCCTCGGCGCTGGCCTCCAAGGCGACCGGTTTCCCGATCGCCAAGATCGCCGCCAAGCTCGCCGTCGGCTACACGCTCGACGAAATCCCGAACGACATCACCGAGAAGACGCCGGCGTCCTTCGAGCCGACCCTCGACTACGTGGTGGTCAAGGCCCCGCGCTTCGCCTTCGAGAAGTTCCCGAGCGCCGACTCCACCCTCACCACGACCATGAAGTCGGTCGGCGAGGCCATGGCGATCGGCCGCAACTTCACCGAGGCGCTGCAGAAGGCGCTGCGCTCGCTGGAGAAGAAGGGCAGCCAGTTCACCTTCGTGGGGGACCCCGGCGACAAGGCCGAGCTGCTGCGCGAAGCCGTCCGTCCCACCGACGGCCGTATCAACTCCGTCATGCAGGCCATCCGCGCGGGCGCCACGCCCGAGGAGGTCTTCGAGTCGACGAAGATCGACCCGTGGTTCGTCGACCAGCTCTTCCTGATCAAGGAGATCGCGGACGAGCTGGCGGACGCCGACAAGCTCCACCCCGAGCTGCTCGCCGAGGCCAAGCGGCACGGCTTCTCCGACGCGCAGGTCGCCGAGATCCGCGGACTGCGCGAGGACGTCGTGCGCGAGGTGCGGCACGCGCTGGGCGTGCGCCCGGTGTACAAGACGGTCGACACCTGTGCCGCCGAGTTCGCCGCGAAGACGCCGTACTTCTACTCCTCCTACGACGAGGAGACCGAGGTCGCGCCCCGCGAGAAGCCCGCGGTCATCATCCTCGGCTCCGGCCCGAACCGCATCGGCCAGGGCATCGAGTTCGACTACTCCTGCGTCCACGCCTCCTTCGCGCTCAGCGACGCGGGCTACGAGACCGTGATGGTGAACTGCAACCCCGAGACCGTCTCCACCGACTACGACACCTCCGACCGCCTGTACTTCGAGCCGCTGACGCTCGAGGACGTGCTGGAGATCGTGCACGCGGAGACCCTCGCCGGCCCGGTCGCGGGCGTGATCGTGCAGCTCGGCGGACAGACCCCGCTGGGCCTGTCCCAGGCGCTCAAGGACAACGGGGTCCCGGTCGTCGGCACGTCCCCCGAGGCCATCCACGCCGCCGAGGACCGCGGCGCCTTCGGCCGGGTCCTGGCCGAGGCCGGCCTGCCGGCCCCCAAGCACGGCACGGCCACGACGTTCGCCGAGGCCAAGGCCATCGCCGACGAGATCGGCTACCCCGTCCTCGTACGGCCCTCCTACGTCCTCGGCGGACGCGGCATGGAGATCGTCTACGACGAGACCCGGCTGTCCTCCTACATCGCCGAGTCGACCGAGATCAGCCCCTCCCGGCCGGTCCTGGTCGACCGCTTCCTCGACGACGCGATCGAGATCGACGTCGACGCGCTCTACGACGGCGAGGAGCTGTACCTCGGCGGCGTCATGGAGCACATCGAGGAGGCCGGCATCCACTCCGGCGACTCCGCGTGCGCACTGCCGCCGATCACCCTCGGCGGCTTCGACATCAAGCGGCTGCGCGCCTCCACGGAGGCCATCGCCAAGGGCGTCGGCGTCCGCGGCCTGATCAACATCCAGTTCGCCATGGCGGGCGACATCCTCTATGTCCTGGAGGCCAACCCCCGCGCCTCGCGCACCGTCCCCTTCACCTCGAAGGCGACCGCGGTGCCGCTGGCGAAGGCCGCCGCGCGGATCTCCCTGGGCGCGACCGTGGCCCAGCTGCGGACCGAGGGCCTGCTCCCGGCGCACGGCGACGGCGGCGAACTGCCCCTCGACGCGCCGATCTCCGTCAAGGAGGCCGTCATGCCGTGGTCGCGCTTCCGCGACATCCACGGACGCGGCGTCGACACCGTGCTCGGCCCCGAGATGCGCTCCACGGGCGAGGTCATGGGCATCGACTCGGTGTTCGGCACCGCCTACGCCAAGTCGCAGGCGGGCGCCTACGGCCCGCTGCCCACCAAGGGCCGCGCCTTCATCTCGGTCGCCAACCGCGACAAGCGGTCGATGATCTTCCCAGCGCGCGAACTCGTCGCCCACGGCTTCGAACTGCTCGCCACGTCCGGCACGGCCGAGGTGCTCAAGCGCAACGGCATCAACGCCACGGTCGTGCGCAAGCAGTCCGAGGGCACCGGCCCGAACGGCGAGCGGACCATCGTCCAGCTGATCCACGACGGCGAGGTCGACCTCATCGTCAACACCCCGTACGGCACCGGCGGCCGGCTCGACGGCTACGAGATCCGCACGGCCGCCGTGGCACGGTCCGTGCCGTGCCTGACGACGGTCCAGGCGCTCGCCGCCGCCGTCCAGGGCATCGACGCGCTCAACCACGGCGACGTGGGCGTGCGCTCCCTGCAGGAACACGCCGAGCACCTGACCGCGGCCCGCGACTAGCAGCCCGAGGAGCCCGGACGAGGGGGACACCGGAAACGGTGTCCCCCTCTTCGCGAGGGCTCCACGTCTTCGTGAGGACACATGTACAAGATCTTCTTCAACCTCGTCTTCAAACGCATGGACCCCGAGCGCGCCCACCATCTCGCCTTCCGCTGGATCCGCCTCGCCGCCCGCGTACCCGTCCTGCGCACCTTCGCCGCCGCCGCGCTCGCGCCCCGCTTCGAGGAACTGCGCACCGAGGCGTTCGGGCTGCGCATGCACGGCCCCTTCGGGCTCGCGGCCGGCTTCGACAAGAACGCCGTGGCCGTCGACGGCATGGCCATGCTCGGCTTCGACCACATCGAGATCGGCACGGTCACCGGGGAGCCCCAGCCCGGCAACCCCCGGAAGCGCCTGTTCCGCCTCGTGCCGGACCGCGCGCTGATCAACCGCATGGGATTCAACAACGAGGGCTCCGCGGCCGTCTCCGAGCGCCTGGCGGCCCGTACGCCCGTCTTCAGGACCGTCGTCGGCGTCAACATCGGCAAGACCAAGGCGGCCCCCGAGGCGGAGGCCGTCGCCGACTACGTGAAGTCGGCCGGGCGGCTCGCCCGGCACGCCGACTACCTCGTCGTGAACGTGTCGTCCCCGAACACCCCCGGCCTGCGCGACCTGCAGGCCACCGAGGCACTGCGCCCGCTCCTCGGCGCCGTGCGCGAGGCCGCCGACCGCGCCGTGCCCGACCGGCGCGTCCCGCTGCTCGTCAAGATCGCGCCCGACCTCGCGGACGAGGACGTCGACGCGGTCGCCGACCTCGCCGTCGACCTCGGCCTGGACGGGATCATCGCCACGAACACGACCATCGCGCGCGAGGGCCTCGGTCTGGCCTCCGACCCCTCCCTGGTGAAGGAGACCGGCGGTCTGTCCGGCGCGCCGCTCAAGGCACGCTCCCTGGAGGTGCTGCGCCGCCTCTACGCGCGCGTGGGCGACCGCGTCACCCTGGTGGGCGTGGGCGGCGTCGAGAACGCCGAGGACGCCTGGCAGCGCATCCTGGCCGGTGCCACGCTGGTCCAGGGGTACAGCGCCTTCGTCTACGAGGGGCCCTTCTGGGCCCGCGGGATCCACAAGGGCCTCGCCGCCCGCCTGCGCACGAGCCCGTACGCCACCCTCGCCGACGCGGTCGGCGCCGACGTGAGGAAGTCCGCATGAGCCTGGAACCCTTCGGCGCACGTCTTCGCCGCGCGATGGACGAGCGCGGCCCGCTGTGCGTCGGTATCGACCCGCACGCCTCCCTGCTCGCCGACTGGGGGCTCGGTGACGACATCGCGGGTCTGGAGCGGTTCAGCCGCACGGTCGTCGAGGCGCTCGCCGAGCGGGTCGCCGTCCTGAAGCCCCAGAGCGCGTTCTTCGAGCGCTTCGGCTCGCGCGGGATCGCCGTCCTGGAGAGGTCGGTCGAGGAGGCGCGGGAGGCGGGGGCGCTGGTCGTCATGGACGCCAAGCGCGGTGACATCGGTTCGACCATGGCCGCGTACGCCGAGACCTTCCTGCGCAAGGGCGCGCCGCTGTTCTCCGACGCGCTGACCGTGTCGCCCTATCTGGGCTACGGCTCGCTGAAGCCCGCGGTGGAGCTGGCGCGCGAGAGCGGCGCCGGGCTCTTCGTGCTCGCCCTCACCTCCAACCCGGAGGGCGGCGAGGTGCAGCACGCGGTCCGCGGCGACGGCCGTACCGTCGGGGCGACCGTGCTCGCCCATCTGGCCGCCGAGAACGCCGCGGAGAGCCCCCTGGGGTCCTTCGGCGCGGTCGTCGGCGCCACCCTGGGCGATCTCTCCTCCTACGACCTGGAGATCAACGGACCCCTCCTGGCGCCGGGGATCGGTGCCCAGGGGGCCACCGCGGCCGATCTCGCGGGAGTCTTCGGGGCGGCCGTGCGCAACGTCGTCCCGAACGTGAGCCGGGGTGTTCTTCGTCACGGTCCCGACGTTCTCGCGCTGCGGGAGTCCGCGGACCGCTTCGCGGAGGAGATCAGGTCCGCGGTCGAGGCCGCCTGAGCCGCCCTTTCCGGGGCCTATCGGGGCCTTCGGGACCCCGGGCCCGCCTCCCGCGAGCCTCCGGACGGCGGGCCGCGGTCCTCCGGCGGGCGAGTCCGGAGCGGCCCGAGTCTGAATACATCCTCAAATCCGGGGCAGTATGTCGCAAATGACCGGCTCCAGGGAGGCTGACCAGGACTTTTCCGCTGTTCTCGCTGACTCCGGCGGACTTGCCCGCTAGTCTCCGTCGAGTGGGGGCACCTCCCACGCCCCCCAGGCAAGTGGGGGAGCGCGGGCAGGCGTGTTGCTCGCAGCTCCCCAGGTGTGGGGCGACTAGGTTCCTCACCGGTCCGTATCCGACAGTTCGACATCCGAGGTGACGTAGGCGTGGCTCTTCCGCCCCTTACCCCTGAACAGCGCGCAGCCGCGCTCGAAAAGGCCGCCGCGGCTCGCCGGGAGCGGGCCGAGGTCAAGAATCGACTCAAGCACTCCGGCGCCTCCCTTCACGAGGTCATCAAGCAGGGCCAGGAGAACGACGTCATCGGCAAGATGAAGGTCTCCGCTCTCCTCGAGTCCCTGCCGGGCGTGGGCAAGGTCCGCGCCAAGCAGATCATGGAGCGACTCGGGATCTCCGAGAGCCGCCGCGTGCGCGGTCTCGGCTCGAACCAGATCGCCTCCTTGGAGCGTGAGTTCGGCGGTTCCGGCGCCTGAGTCCTGGGCACTCCGGGATTGCTGGAATAATCGCTGCATGAGTGAACGTCCGCGGCTGACCGTGCTCTCCGGCCCCTCAGGGGTCGGCAAGAGCACGGTCGTCGCTCATATGCGCAAGGAACACCCCGAGGTATGGCTCTCGGTGTCGGCGACGACCCGCAAGCCGCGCCCCGGTGAGAAGCACGGGGTCCACTACTTCTTCGTCTCGGACGAGGAGATGGACAAGCTGATCGCCAACGGCGAGCTCCTGGAGTGGGCCGAATTCGCCGGCAACCGCTACGGGACGCCCCGCGCGGCCGTCCTGGAGCACCTGGAGACGGGTGTGCCGGTCCTCCTGGAGATCGACCTCCAGGGCGCCCGGCAGGTCCGCGAGTCCATGCCCGAGGCGCTCCTCGTGTTCCTGGCTCCGCCCTCATGGGAGGAGCTGGTGCGCAGGCTCACCGGGCGGGGCACCGAACCGCCCGAGGTGATCGAACGCCGGCTCGACGCCGCGAAGGTCGAACTGGCCGCCGAGCCGGAGTTCGACGTCACCCTGGTCAACACCTCCGTCGAGGACGTGGCGCGTGAGCTGCTAGCCTTGATGGAAGTTGTTTGATATTCCAGGTCAATTTCCACCTTTCGGAAGGCAGAGCGTGTCCTCTTCCATCACCGCTCCCGAGGGCATCATCAACCCTCCGATCGACGAGCTCCTCGAGGCCACCGACTCGAAGTACAGCCTCGTGATCTACGCGGCCAAGCGCGCCCGTCAGATCAACGCGTACTACTCGCAGCTCGGCGAGGGCCTCCTCGAGTACGTCGGTCCTCTCGTCGACACCCACGTCCACGAGAAGCCGCTCTCCATCGCCCTGCGCGAGATCAACGCCGGTCTGCTGACGTCCGAGGCCATCGAGGGCCCCGCGCAGTAGTCCGCCGCAGCACTTCATTCCGGGCCCGGCAGCACACCTGCCGGGCCCGTGGTGTGTCATGGAGTCGTGTCATGGAGCCGTACGCCTTCGAGCCGGGGCGTGCGGGTGTCGAGTGTGGGGAGGCCCGGTGGACAAGCCGAAGGTCGTGCTGGGGGTCAGCGGCGGCATCGCCGCGTACAAGGCGTGCGAGCTGCTGCGCCGGCTGACGGAGTCGGGGCACGACGTGCGGGTCGTACCGACCGCGTCCGCCCTGCACTTCGTGGGCGCCGCCACCTGGTCCGCGCTATCCGGCCATCCGGTCTCCACCGAGGTGTGGTCGGACGTCCACGAGGTCCCGCACGTCCGGATCGGACAGCACGCGGACCTGGTGGTGGTGGCACCGGCGACGGCCGACATGCTCGCCAAGGCCGCGCACGGGCTCGCCGACGACCTCCTCACCAACACCCTGCTCACCGCCCGCTGCCCGGTCGTCTTCGCGCCCGCCATGCACACCGAGATGTGGGAGCACCCGGCCACGCAGGAGAACGTGGCGACGCTCCGCCGCCGCGGAGCCGTCGTCATCGAACCCGCGGTGGGCCGGCTGACCGGCGTGGACACCGGCAAGGGCCGGCTGCCCGACCCCGCGGAGATCTTCGAGGTCTGCCGCCGGGTGCTCGCGCGCGGTGTCCGCGAGCCCGACCTCGCCGGCCGCCATGTCGTCGTCAGCGCCGGCGGAACCCGCGAGCCGCTCGACCCCGTCCGCTTCCTCGGCAACCGTTCCTCCGGCAAACAGGGGTACGCCCTCGCGCGCACCGCCGCCGCCCGGGGCGCCCGGGTGACGCTGATCGCCGCGAACACCGGACTGCCCGACCCGGCGGGCGTGGACGTGGTGCGGGTGGGCACGGCCGTCCAGCTGCGCGAGGCGGTGCTCAAGGCGACCTCGGACGCCGACGCCGTCGTGATGGCGGCGGCCGTCGCGGACTTCCGTCCGGCCGTGTACGCGGCGGGGAAGATCAAGAAGAAGGACGGCGAGGAGCCCGAACCGATCGTCCTGGTGCGCAATCCGGACATCCTGGCCGAGATCTCGGCGGACCGTGCGCGCCCCGGCCAGATCGTGGTCGGATTCGCCGCCGAGACGGACGACGTCCTCGCCAACGGCCGCGCGAAACTGGAGCGCAAGGGGTGCGACCTCCTCGTGGTCAACGAGGTGGGGGAGCGCAGGACCTTCGGCTCCGAGGAGAACGAGGCCGTGGTGCTGGGCGCCGACGGCAGCGAGACCGCGGTGCCCCACGGACCCAAGGAAGCCCTGGCCGAGACCGTGTGGGATCTGGTGACACGCCGTCTGGCCTGAGGGGGTCCCGTCACCCCGACGGGTGCCTCCGTCCGTGCGAAATTCGCCCGCGGGGACCCTGGTGGAGAGCGATCTCCATGGCGCAGAATGCCCGTGCCGCAGGTCACAGCGCTTCCGAGAAGCGAGACAGGGGGGCCTGTCGGCGAGTGCGACCGATAAACTGTTCTCGGACGACGCCGGGCGCAGCTCCCGTCCCGTCCGCCAATGATCAGCCAGCAGCCGCTGCAACCACAGGGAGCGTTGTGTCCCGTCGCCTGTTCACCTCGGAGTCCGTGACCGAGGGTCACCCCGACAAGATCGCTGACCAGATCAGCGACACCATTCTCGACGCGCTTCTGCGGGAGGACCCGACGTCCCGGGTCGCCGTGGAGACGTTGATCACGACCGGCCTGGTGCACGTGGCCGGGGAGGTCACGACCAAGGCGTACGCGCCGATCGCGCAGCTGGTCCGGGAGAAGATCCTGGAGATCGGCTACGACTCGTCGAAGAAGGGCTTCGACGGCGCTTCCTGCGGTGTCTCGGTGTCGATCGGCTCCCAGTCACCGGACATCGCGCAGGGTGTCGACACGGCGTACGAGTCCCGCGTCGAGGGTGACGAGGACGAGCTCGACAAGCAGGGCGCCGGTGACCAGGGCCTGATGTTCGGGTACGCGACGGACGAGACCCCGAACCTGATGCCGCTGCCGATCCATCTCGCGCACCGGCTCTCCCGCCGGCTCTCCGAGGTCCGCAAGAACGGCACGATCCCCTACCTCCGTCCCGACGGGAAGACCCAGGTCACCATCGAGTACGACGGTGACAAGGCGGTCCGGCTGGACACCGTCGTGGTCTCCTCGCAGCACGCGAGCGACATCGACCTGGACTCGCTGCTCGCCCCGGACATCCGCGAGTTCGTCGTGGAGCCGGAGCTCAAGGCCCTCCTCGACGACGGCATCAAGCTGGACACCGAGGGCTACCGCCTGCTGGTCAACCCGACCGGCCGCTTCGAGATCGGCGGCCCGATGGGCGACGCCGGTCTGACCGGCCGCAAGATCATCATCGACACGTACGGCGGCATGGCCCGTCACGGCGGCGGCGCCTTCTCCGGCAAGGACCCGTCCAAGGTCGACCGTTCCGCCGCGTACGCGATGCGCTGGGTCGCCAAGAACGTCGTCGCCGCAGGCCTCGCCTCGCGCTGCGAGGTCCAGGTCGCCTACGCCATCGGCAAGGCCGAGCCCGTCGGTCTCTTCGTGGAGACGTTCGGCACCGCGAAGGTCGACGCGGAGAAGATCGAGACCGCCATCACCGAGGTCTTCGACCTCCGTCCGGCGGCCATCATCCGCGACCTCGACCTGCTGCGCCCGATCTACTCCCAGACCGCCGCGTACGGTCACTTCGGCCGCGAGCTGCCCGACTTCACGTGGGAGCGGACCGACCGGGTGGACGCGCTGCGCAGGGCCGTCGGCCTGTAGGCACGCGCGGCTCGCCGCGTTCTGGTGAGGCCCGGTGCCCCTTCGGGGGTGCCGGGCCTCGTCGCTGTCCGGGACCGGGTCCGTGCGGCGTGCGGTGGTGTCGAAGGCGGGGCGGCCCGGAAAACGCCTGGCGCCGACCGCCCGCCGGTTCCTACGCTGTGGATCTGGATCTCCCGGTGCGATGGCCGCGGCTCCTTCGGTGGAGCGTGTCCTCGGGGCGCGCGGTGAAACGGAACGCGTCATGTGCCCGCTGCCGACCGGATCTCGGGAGAACCGGCGTCGCCGCCGCCTCCCTCCGCCCGTAAGGACCGCGGGGAAGGCGGCCGACGGTCGGGCGGAGCGGAGCCGGCCGGGGTCGGTGCCCGCCTGTTCCCGGCCGGACGGCGGTGTCAGTGCCGTCTGGTAGGAATATGGCTGTGAGCAGCGCTGACGGGCGGAGCGAGGGCGGCGCGGAGGGCGCGCCGCCCGAACAGCTTGCGCTGATCCGTGAGGGCGTGCGGCAGGCCAGGGCACCGAAGGCGAAGCCGCGGACCTGGCGCGGTGCCGCGCTCGCGAAGGAGCTGCCGGTCGCACGGGTGCTCGTCGACAAGGGCGTGCTGCACCTGGACCGGTACTTCGACTACGCCGTGCCCGAGGAGCTCGACGCCGAGGCACAGCCCGGCGTCCGGGTCCGGGTGCGGTTCGGGGCGGGGCGGCACCGGGTGCGGGACGGGCGGCGCGAGGGCGGTGGCCTCATCGACGGCTTCCTCGTCGAGCGGCTGGCAGAGTCGGACTACTCGGGACCGCTCGCCGCGCTGGCCCAGGTGGTGTCTCCCGAACCGGTCCTCGGACCCGAACTGCTCGGGCTGGCCCGGGCCGTCGCCGACCGGTACGCGGGCAGCCTCGCCGACGTGCTGCAGCTCGCCGTGCCGCCGCGCAACGCACGGGCGGAGGCGAAGCCCTCTCCGGCGCCGCTGCCCGCCCCCGCCGCGCCCCCGGCGGAGTCCTGGACGCGCTACACCCGCGGGGCGGCCTTCGTGGAGTCGCTCGCCCGCGGCGGCTCCCCCCGCGCGGTGTGGAACGCGTTGCCGGGGCCCGAGTGGGCGGACGAGCTGGCCCGGGCCGTGGGCGCGACGCTCGCCTCGGGACGCGGCGCGCTCGTCGTCGTCCCGGACGGCCGGACCGTCTCCCGCGTGGACGCGGCACTGACCGCGTTGCTGGGGGAGGGGCGGCACGCGGTCCTCACGGCCGAGGCCGGCCCCGAGAAGCGGTACCGGGAGTGGCTCGCCGTGCGGCGCGGATCCGTACGGGCCGTCGTGGGGACCCGCGCGGCCATGTTCGCGCCGGTGCGCGATCTCGGGCTCGTCGTCCTCTGGGACGACGGGGACGGCAGCCACAGCGAGCCGCACGCACCGCAGCCGCATGCCCGGGAGGTGCTCCTGCTGCGTGCCGCCCATGACAAATGCGCCTTCCTGCTGGGGAGTTGGAGCTGCACGGTCGAGGCCGCGCAGCTGGTCGAGAGCGGCTGGGCGGCGCCGCTGGTCGCCGAACGGGACCAGGTGAGGACCTGCGCCCCGCTCATCCGGACGGTGGGCGACGGGGATCTCGCCCGGGACGAGGCGGCGCGGGCGGCCAGGCTGCCGACGCCGGCCTGGCAGGCGGTCAGGGAGGGGCTGCGGCACGGTCCCGTGCTGGTGCAGGTGCCCCGGCGGGGTTACGTACCGCGGATGGCCTGCGCGCAGTGCCGTGCTCCGGCCCGCTGCCGGCACTGTGCGGGTCCCCTGGAGGCGCGGGACGCCGACGCCCTGCGGTGCACCTGGTGCGGGCGGGACGAGGCGGCCTGGCACTGTCCCGAGTGCGGCGGCTTCCGGCTGCGGGCGCAGGTCGTCGGCGCCCGGCGGACCGCGGAGGAACTCGGGCGGGCCTTCCCCGCGGTGCCGGTACGGACCTCGGGGCGCGAGCAGGTGCTCGACACGGTGCCGGGGACACCCGCGCTCGTCGTGTCCACGCCGGGCGCCGAACCCGTGGCCGAGGGCGGTTACGCCGCGGCGCTGCTGCTCGACGGCTGGGCGATGCTGTCGCGGCCCGATCTGCGAGCCGGTGAGGAGGCGCTGCGGCGCTGGATCGGAGCCTCGGCGCTGGTGCGCGGGCAGGGGGCGGGCGGCACGGTGGTGGTCGTCGCGGAACCGACCCTGCGTCCCGTGCAGGCGCTCGTCCGCTGGGACCCGGTCGGGCACGCGGTGCGTGAACTCGCCGAGCGGGCGGAGCTGGGATTTCCGCCGGTGTCACGGATGGCGGCGGTCTCCGGTACGCCGGACGCGCTCGCCGGTTTCCTCGCGGTGGTCGAACTTCCCGGTGACGCCGAGGTGTTGGGGCCGGTGCCGCTGCCCGTCACCGATGCCGGGCGACCGCGTCGGGTGGGGGCGCCGCCGCCGGGGGAGCGGTGGGAGCGGGCGCTGGTCCGGGTCCCGCCAGGGAGCGGCGCCGCGCTGGCGGCCGCGTTGAAGGCCGCGCAGGCGGCACGGATGGCGCGCGGGGGGAGCGAGCCCGTCCGGATCCGGATCGATCCGCCGGACATCGGGTGACGGAGGGGGGACGGGCAGCTGCCTCCCGGGGCGGCGGCGCCGGGAGGCAGGGCGGAGCGGCCGTGTCCTTGAGGGCGGCCGAGCTCAGCCGTTGCGCGGGCCCGGGAAGGCGGTGGGCCGCACGTCCTCGCGGAGGGTGGGACTGCCCGCGGTCGGCTGCGTCGGCATGGAGCGGGCCGCGGGGACCGTCGGCACCGCGGGGGCCCCGGTGGTGACCGCGACCGTGCGGGCGCCGGTGCTCGACGGCTCGGTGGCGCGCTCGGCCTCCGCGGCGGCCTGGGCGGCGGCGCGACGGGCGCCGTAACGGCGGTGCACCGCCTGCTTGGTGACCCCGAGTGCGGAGCCCACCGCGTCCCACGAGAAGCCCAGCGAGCGGTCGAAGTCCACGGCGGCCGTGACCAGCGTCTCCACGCTGTCGCGCAGCTCCTGGGCGAGGCGGACGGTCGGGGCGGGCGCGCGCCCGTAGACGACGAAGCCCGTGGCGGGGCCGGAGCGGCGCGGGCGGTAGACGTTGCCCAGCTGGGCGGTGAGCGTGCGCAGCGCGTCCACCTGCCGGCGGACCCGCTCGATGTCCCGCACCAGCAGGTGCAGGCTGGCCCGAGCCTGGGCGTCGTGGGTTGCGTGGTCGGCCATGAACAAGCCTCTCGAACCGGCGTTGAAAAGGATCGGGCCGCGATCACGGCCCTTGGGTGGTCAACTCTTTCTTGACCAACGCGTTTTTGGGTGAGTGGTCACGCTGCGGGGGCGTAGGGGCATATGCACGGGGCGCGTCGGGGGGCGTACGCCCCCGGTGCGCACGGCCCGTTCGGCGGTGGTCACGACCGGGGCGGCCGGGTCGGCTTCCGGCGGGGACGCCCGTGGATCCGGGCCGGTTCGCGCGTGGTGCGGGTCGGGGTCCGGGCGTGGTGCGCGGCAGGGTTCGGGGGTGGTGCGGGCCGGGTCCGGGATGTCCGGGCAGCGCCCGAGCCCGGTGCCGTCGCGCCGCATAGACTGGTGCGCTGCCCCGTACCTCGGCTCCGCCGGCGTGCTCGCGGGGTCTGAAGAATTCCCGCCCGAGAGGCCAACCGCCACCCATGAAGCTCGTCTTCGCAGGTACCCCCGAGGTCGCCGTTCCCGCTCTGGACGCCCTGATCGCCTCCGGGCGGCACGAGGTGGCCGCCGTCGTCACGCGGCCCGACGCGCCCGCCGGGCGAGGGCGGCGGCTCGTCGCGAGCCCGGTCGCCGAGCGGGCGGCGGAGGCCGGGATCGAGGTGCTGAAGCCGGCCAGACCGCGGGACGAGGAGTTCCTGACGCGCCTGCGGGAGATCGGCCCCGACTGCTGCCCCGTGGTGGCCTACGGGGCGCTGCTGCCCCGGGTCGCCCTGGACGTCCCCGCCCACGGCTGGGTCAACCTGCACTTCTCGCTGCTCCCCGCGTGGCGCGGCGCCGCCCCGGTGCAGCACGCGGTCATGGCCGGTGACGAGATCACCGGTGCGTCCACGTTCCTCATCGAGGAGGGGCTCGACTCGGGACCCGTGTACGGGACCGTCACCGAGGAGGTCCGGCCCACCGACACCAGCGGGGACCTGCTGACCCGGCTGGCCTTCGCGGGGTCCGGACTGCTCCTCGCGACCATGGACGGCATCGAGGACGGCTCCCTGAAGGCGGTGCCGCAGCCGGCCGACGGTGTCACCCTGGCGCCGAAGATCAGCGTCGAGAACGCCCACGTGGACTGGTCCGCGCCGGCGATGCGCGTGGACCGGGTGGTCCGCGGATGCACCCCCGCGCCGGGCGCCTGGACCGTCTTCCGCGGCGAACGGCTCAAGCTCGTGCAGGCCACGCCGGTGCCCGAGCGCGACGACCTCGCGCCGGGCGAGCTGTCCGTCGGCAAGAACAACGTGTACGTCGGAACCGGTTCGTACGCCGTCGAGCTGCTCTGGGTCCAGGCCCAGGGCAAGAAGCCGATGCGCGCGGCGGACTGGGCGCGGGGCGTACGGATCTCCTCCGGAGAGGCGCTGGGGGTCTGACCCCGGCCGGGGTCAGCCGCCCCGCCCGCCGCGACCGGGGTCGTCGGCGGGTACGCGCCCGCCGCGACCGGGGTCGCCGTCGAGCGGGGTCGCTGCCGGGTCGGCGCCCGCCGCGGCCGGGGTCGCGCTCGCGGTGACGGGGGTGGCCCCGCTGCCGGGGCGCGCCGCCCGACCGGGGGCGCTGCCGGGTCGGCGCTCGTTCCGGCTGGGGGCGCCGTCGGGTCCGCGCGCGGTGACGGGGGTCGCCCCCTGCCCGGGCGCGCCACGACGGGGGCGCCGGGCTCTGGCCCGTCACGACCCGGGTCGCCGAGGCCTGTCGTGGCGCCCTGGCGTCCCGAGGGCGCCCACGCCCGCCCGGAGACCGGAGACCGGTGTGCCCGGCGCACGCCGGCCTGGAAACTGGTGCGCCGGGTCCGGAGCCGCCCGGGAGCTGGTGCGCCGGGTCCGGAGCCGCCGGGAAACCGGTGCGCCCGACCCGAAACCGCCCGGAACCGGTGCGCCCGGCCGGAATCACCGAGGGACCGCCCCGGTCCGCCCGGGACCGACGTGTCCGGTCCGCCCGGGACCGAGCTACCCGCCCACGTCCGCCCCGTCCCGGTCCGCCCGCCCTGGGCCGGTCCGCGCCGGACCTCTCGGTCCAGGGCGGTCCGACCCGCTCGGTGACCGTCGGGGACCCCCGTCGTGCGCAGCGGGCCGGTGCCGGGGTCCGGTCGCGGCGTACGCTGATACACGCATCTCTTTCCTGGATCCGGAGCACCTTTTTCGTGAGTGAGCAGTCCCGTCGGCCGAGCAAGCCCGGCAAGCCCTACCGCCGCCCCCAGAAGGACCCGGTCCGTTTCCTCGCCTTCGAGGCGCTGCGGGCCGTGGACGAGCGGGACGCGTACGCGAACCTCGTCCTGCCGCCGCTGCTGCGCAAGGCGCGGGAGAAGGACGGCTTCGACGGGCGGGACGCTGCGCTCGCGACCGAGCTCGTGTACGGCACACTGCGCAGGCAGGGCACGTACGACGCCGTCATCTCTGCCTGTGTCGACCGGCCGCTGCGCGAGGTCGACCCGCCGGTCCTCGACGTCCTCAGCCTCGGTGTCCACCAGCTGCTCGGCACGCGTATCCCCACCCACGCCGCCGTGTCCGCCTCGGTCGAACTCGCCCGCGTCGTCCTCGGCGACGGACGCGCCAAGTTCGTCAACGCCGTGCTGCGCAAGGTCGCCCGGCACGACCTCGACGGCTGGCTGGAGCAGGTGGCACCGCCCTACGAGGACGACCCCGAGGACCATCTCGCCGTCGTGCACTCGCACCCGCGCTGGGTCGTCTCCGCGCTGTGGGACGCGCTCGGCGGCGGCCGGGCCGGGATCGAGGACCTGCTGGAGGCCGACAACGAGCGTCCCGAGGTGACCCTCGTGGCCCGGCCCGGCCGCTCCACCGCCGGCGAACTCCTCGGCGCGCTGGGGGAGGAGTCCGCGCTTCCCGGGCGCTGGTCGCCCTACGCCGTGCGTCTCAGCGAGGGCGGCGAACCCGGCGCCGTCGACGCCGTGCGGGAGGGCCGCGCGGGTGTCCAGGACGAGGGCAGCCAACTGGTGGCGCTGGCCCTCGCGAACGCGCCGCTCGACGGGCCCGACAAGGCCTGGCTGGACGGCTGCGCCGGTCCCGGTGGCAAGGCCGCCATGCTCGCCGGGCTGGCGGCGGAGCGCGGCGCCGTGCTGCTCGCCTCCGAGAAGCAGCCCCACCGGGCCGGGCTCGTCGCCAAGGCGCTGGCCGGGAACCCCGGGCCGTACCAGGTCATCGCCGCCGACGGCACCCGTCCGCCGTGGCTGCCCGGCACGTTCGACCGCGTACTGATGGACGTGCCCTGCACCGGACTCGGTGCGCTGCGGCGCCGGCCCGAGGCGCGCTGGCGGCGCCGGCCCGAGGACCTCGACGGGTTCGCGCCGTTGCAGCGCGGACTGCTGCGCACCGCGCTCGACTCCGTACGGATCGGCGGCGTCGTCGGATACGCGACGTGCTCGCCGCACCTCGCGGAGACCCGCGCGGTCGTGGACGACGTGCTCAAGCACTACGAGAACGGCTCCGCCGAGCTGATCGACGCCCGTCCGCTGCTCCCGGACGTCCCGGCGCTGGGCGACGGCCCCGACATCCAGCTGTGGCCGCATCTGCACGGCACCGACGCGATGTACCTGGCGCTGATCAGGCGCACCGCCTGAGTCCCGCCCGCAGGCCCACCGGGCCCTCGCCCGTCCGCACGGCGACCTCTGCTGCCCCCCGGGCCGCGCCCCGGCCGCCGGGCTCGGAGAGGCCCCGGACGTGCCTCGGGCGGCCCCCGGGGAGGTCCCGGACGGGTTCCGGACGGGTCCCGTTCCGGACCGGGGCGAGCAACCGGTGCCGGGCATGGCAGTCTTGGGGCATGGCCGTGCAGATCAACCCCAGCATCCTCTCCGCCGACTTCGCCCGTCTCGCCCAGGAGGCAGAGGCGGTACAGGGGGCGGACTGGCTCCATGTCGACGTCATGGACAACCACTTCGTACCGAACCTGACGCTCGGGGTGCCGGTCGTGGAATCCCTGGCCCGCGCCACGGACACCCCGCTGGACTGCCATCTGATGATCGAGGACGCCGATCGGTGGGCGCCCCAGTACGTCGAGGCGGGAGCGGGTTCCGTCACCTTCCACGTGGAGGCCGCCGCCGCGCCCGTGCGGCTCGCCCGCGAGATCCGGGCCAAGGGTGCCCGCGCCTCCATGGCGCTCAAGCCCGCGACCCCGATCGAGCCCTACGAGGACCTGCTGCCCGAGCTCGACATGCTGCTCATCATGACGGTGGAGCCGGGCTTCGGGGGCCAGGCCTTCCTGGACATCATGCTGCCGAAGATCCGCCGCACCCGTGAACTGATCAGCAAGCACGGACTCGAACTCTGGCTCCAGGTCGACGGCGGAGTCTCGGCCTCCACCATCGAACGCTGCGCGGAGGCCGGCGCGGACGTCTTCGTGGCCGGATCGGCCGTCTACGGCGCATCGGACCCGGCCCAGGCGGTACGTGCATTGCGCACCCAGGCGCAGGAGGCGACGGCTCATGCGGCGTGGGCGTGCGACCACTGAACCAAGGGAACGTGAACGCCGCCCATCCGGGCTGATCAAGTACGCCGGATCTGCAAGGATGAACGGCGAATCCAGAGTGTGAACAGCAGTGAGGAGAGCGCCGTGTCGGGTATGTCGGCGGGCCGGTCAGCCATGCGGATGGGACCCGCTGAGCTGGTCCAGGCGGCGGCCATGGCCCGCCGCTTCTACCTCGAGGGCAAGTCCAAGATCCAGATCGCCGAGGAGTTCGGCGTCAGCCGCTTCAAGGTGGCCCGGGTCCTGGAGACCGCTCTCGAACGGGATCTCGTACGGATCGAGATCCGGGTGCCGGCCGAGCTGGACGCGGAGCGCTCGGACGCGCTGCGCGCCCGCTACGGCCTCAGACACGCGGTGGTGGTCGAGTCCCCGGCCGACGCCGAGGAGTCGCCCGACCCCGAGAACCTCGGAGAGGTGGCCGCCGACCTGCTCGGTGAGCTCGTCAACGAGGGCGATGTGCTCGGCCTCGCCTGGGGCCGCTCCACCATCCACATGGCCGCGGCCCTCGACCGCCTCCCGCCGTGCACGGTGGTGCAGCTGACCGGTGTGTACGACGCCGGGACCGCCGAACGCGGCTCGGTGGAGGCCGTGCGCCGTGCCGCGCAGGTGTCGGGCGGGGACGCCCACCCCATCTACGCGCCGATGCTGCTGCCCGACGCGGCGACCGCGACCGCGCTGCGCAGCCAGACGGGGATCGCGCGGGCCTTCGAGTACTTCGACAAGGTCACGGTCGCCTGTGTCTCCATCGGCTCGTGGGAGCCGGGCATCTCGACCGTGCACGACATGCTCAGCGACGAGGAGCGGGCGCACTACGCGTCCCTCGGTGTCGCCGCCGAGATGTCCGCGCATCTCTTCGACACCGAGGGCCGTCGGGTCGGCCGGGACCTGGGCGAGCGGTGCATCACCGTCGAGGCGGACCGGCTGCGCCGCATCCCCGAGGTCGTCGCGATCGCGGGCGGACAGCGCAAGGCGGCCGCGATCGACGCCGTCCTGCGCTCCGGTCTGGTCACCAGCCTGGTGACCGACACCTCGGCCGCGGACTACCTGATGACGGCGGGATCGGCACCGCGCCCGGCGCTCTCCCGCCAGGACCCGGACGGGCCGTGACCCCACGGGGGCTCACGGCGCCCGTGGGGGGCGCCGTGCCCCTCGGGTGCCCCACCGGGCCCCCATGACGGCAGCGGGCGTGTGAGGGGCTCACCCGGCCCCTCACGCGCGCCACCCGTCGTACCCGCCGCGCGCCCCTGCCGGTCGTCCCGCCGTACCCGCCCCGTGCCCCTGCCGGTCGTGCGCGCCGTACACCCGTCGCCGCCGCGCGATGACGCGCGCCGCCGCTCGCGCACGCCGCGTCCGCCCGACCGTGGCAGCATCGACGCCATGCTGCTGCTGCGGGCCGTGGCCCGCGTACCCAGGCTCGTCGCGGGTCTGCTCCTCTGCCTGGCGGTCCTGCTCACCGGATGCTCGTCCGCGCCCCCGTCGACCTCCCCGGCGGACACCCGTGCCGGCTCCTCCGCGGCCTCCGCCCGGCCGTCCGGCGCGGGCACCGTCCGCGAGGCCCGGCTGCCCGCCGAAGCCCGTACGACCCTCGCCCTCATCGACCGGGGCGGCCCCTTCCCGTACGCCAGGGACGGAGTCGTCTTCGGCAACTTCGAGCGGCTCCTGCCCTCGCACCCGCGCGGCTACTACCACGAGTACACCGTCCGCACCCCCGGCGAACGGGACCGGGGAGCCCGCCGCATTGTCACCGGGGAGAACGGTGAGATCTACTACACCGATGATCACTACAAGTCCTTCCGGGCGGTGCTGAGATGACCGACGGCACTCTCGCGGACGTGCTGGCCGCCGCCGGGTGGTCCCAGGTGCGGCTCGATCTCACCGGGGTCACCGACAAACCGGCGTTCATGGACCGCTGCGCCCGCGCCCTCGGCCTGCCCGACTGGTTCGGGCGGAACTGGGACGCCCTCGCCGACTGTCTCGGAGACCTCTCCTGGGCCCCGCCCGCCCGCGGACGCCTGCTCGTCGTCACCGGCTGGCGGGACTTCGCCCGGGCCGCGCCACGGGACTGGGGGGTCGCGCAGGAGGTGTTCGCGGAGGCCGCCGACCGCGGGCGCGGGACCGCAGGGGCGCTCCAGGTGGTCCTCGCCCTTGGAGGATCCGACGACGGACCCACCGGTCGGCCTGGATGATGTGTCTGGGTGTCTCACCAGGACCGCCATGGGACAATGAAGTACGTGCTTTCCCCCTGGCTGACCTGTCCGGGGGCCACCTCTGATCGACCGGGATGTGCAGCACGTGCGTTTCCTCAACGACATCCAGCCCCCGTACGACCTGACGTACGACGACGTCTTCATGGTGCCCAGCCGCTCGGCGGTCGGCTCCCGGCAGGGCGTGGACCTCGCCGCCCCGGACGGGACGGGCACCACGATCCCGCTGGTCGTGGCCAACATGACCGCCATCGCGGGCCGCCGGATGGCCGAGACCGTCGCCCGTCGCGGGGGCCTCGTCGTCATCCCGCAGGACATCCCGATCGAGGTCGTCACCGAGGTCGTCACCTGGGTCAAGGGACGCCACCTGGTGCTCGACACCCCGATCGTCCTCGCCCCCCACCAGACCGTCGCCGACGCCCTCGCGCTGCTGCCCAAGCGCGCGCACAACGCGGGCGTCGTCGTGGACGAGGACCGCCGCCCGGTCGGCGTGGTCACCGACACCGACCTGACCGGCGTGGACCGCTTCACCCAGCTCTCCGAGGTCATGGCCCGGGACCTGCTGCTCCTCGACGCCGACATCGAGCCGCGCGAGGCGTTCAACAGGCTGGACGGCGCGAACCGCCGCTACGCCCCCGCCGTCGACCGGGACGGCAGGCTCGCCGGCATCCTCACCCGCAAGGGCGCCCTGCGCGCCACGCTCTACACCCCGGCCACCGACGCGAACGGCAGGCTGCGCATCGCCGCCGCCGTCGGCATCAACGGCGACGTCGCGGGCAAGGCCAAGCAGCTCCTCGACGCGGGCGTCGACACCCTCGTCATCGACACGGCCCACGGCCACCAGGAGTCGATGATCAGCGCGATCAGGACCGTGCGCGCGCTCGACCCGCAGGTCCCGATCGCGGCCGGCAACATCGTCGCCGCCGAGGGCGTCAGGGATCTCGTCGAGGCGGGCGCGGACATCATCAAGGTGGGGGTCGGCCCCGGCGCCATGTGCACCACCCGGATGATGACCGGCGTCGGCCGGCCGCAGTTCTCCGCCGTCCTGGAGTGCGCCACCGAGGCACGGAAGTACGGCAAACACGTGTGGGCCGACGGCGGCGTCCGTCACCCCCGCGACGTCGCCATGGCACTGGCCGCGGGCGCGTCCAACGTCATGATCGGTTCGTGGTTCGCGGGCACCTACGAGTCCCCGGGCGACCTCCAGCAGGACGCCGACGGGCGGCTCTACAAGGAGTCCTTCGGCATGGCCTCCGCCCGCGCGGTCCGCAACCGCACCAGCGAGGAGTCCGCGTACGACCGCGCCCGCAAGGCCCTGTTCGAGGAGGGCATCTCCACCTCGCGGATGTTCCTCGACCCGGCCCGCCCCGGCGTCGAGGACCTGATCGACTCGATCATCGCGGGCGTCCGCTCCTCCTGCACCTACGCCGGCGCGAACTCGCTGGAGGAGTTCGGCGAGAAGGCCGTCGTCGGCATCCAGAGCGCCGCCGGATACGCCGAGGGCAAGCCGCTGCACGCCAGCTGGAGCTGACCCGCCCCCTCGCGAACGGCCCCCGCGGCGCGCCCGCGCGGGCCGTTCGGCGTTCCCGCGCGGGCCCCGGGCCCGCCGGGCCCGGCCCCGCACGTCCGGGGGCCCGGCGACCGCGTACGTGACCACCGGCCTACGCGACCACCCGCCTACGCGACGTACGCAACCGTCGAAAGGGCCCGCGCAACGAACACGCGCCGGACCGGGATCAACGCAATGATCTTGCGGCGACGCGCAAGGCTGCCGCATTACGCCCGCGAACTCCTGGCTCATAGGGTCGAGCGCTGTACATGGCGTGGCGGGGACCCCGCTCGGTGGGTCCCTCCTGTCAGGGGTGCCGCCGGTCCCCGCCGCTCGACCGGCAGCGATGAAGGAGCCAGCGCGTGCTCGATCCCGGCGCACCCCCGCAGTCCCGCAACCGGACCGCCCCACCGTCCCCGGGTGTCGGCGCGCGTCTGATGCGCCGCAAGCCCGTGGAACGCCTGGTCGCCGAGGGCGGCCGGGGAGAGGGCGGCACCCTGCGGCGCTCCCTGGGACTCTGGCAGCTGACGATGATCAGCATCGGTGCCACGCTCGGCACCGGCATCTTCGTGGTCCTCGGCGAGGCCGTCCCCAAGGCCGGCCCCGCGGTCACCCTCTCCTTCGTGATCGCCGGTCTCACCGCGCTCTTCTCCGCCCTCTCGTACGCTGAGCTGGCCGGCACCATCCCGGTCGCCGGCTCCTCGTACTCGTACGCGTACGCGACGATGGGCGAACTGATCGCCTGGATCTGCGGCTGGTGCCTGGTCCTGGAGTACGGCGTGTCGGTCGCCGCCGTCGCGGTCGGCTGGGGCGAGTACCTGAACGAACTGCTCGACGGCACCATCGGCGTCACCCTCCCGGACGCGCTCTCCGCGCCGCCCGGCGACGGCGGCTTCTTCAACCTGCCCGCGCTGATCGTCGTCCTGCTCGCCATGGCCTTCCTGCTCGGGGGCGCCAAGGAGTCCGCGCGCGCCAACACGGTCATGGTGGCCGTCAAGATCGTCGCGCTGCTGCTGTTCTGCGCCATCGGCGTCCAGGGCTTCCGGTCCGGCAACTACGAGCACTTCATGCCGCTCGGCATGGCGGGCGTCAGCGCGGCCGGCGCCACGCTGTTCTTCTCGTACATCGGCTTCGACGCCGCCTCCACGGCCGGTGAGGAGGCGAAGAACGCGCAGCGCGACCTGCCCCGCGCGATCATGCTCTCGCTGGTCATCGTGACGGCCCTGTACGTCGTGGTCGCGGCCGTCGCCGTGGGAGCCAGGCCCTGGCGGCGGTTCGACGACTCGGAGGCCGCCCTCGCCGGGATCATGAAGGACGTCACCGGGCAGACCTTCTGGGGCACCCTGCTCGCGGCCGGTGCCGTCATCGCGATCGCCAGCGTCGTCCTGACCGTGCTCTACGGGCAGACCCGCATCCTCTTCGCCATGTCCCGCGACGGACTCGTGCCGAAGGTGTTCTCGCGGGTCCACCCGAAGACCGGCGCACCCCGCGCGAACACCGTGATCGTCTCGCTGTTCTGCGGTGTCCTGGCCGCGGCGATCCCGCTCGGCCGCCTCGCCGACGCCACCAGCATCGGCACGCTCTTCGCCTTCGCGCTGGTGAACGTCGCCGTCGTCGTGCTGCGCCGGACCCGACCGGAGATGCGGCGCACCTTCCGGGTTCCGCTGTCGCCGGTGCTGCCCGCGATCGGCTTCGCCCTGTGCGTCTGGATGATGGGCAGCCTCTCGGCCGTCACCTGGGTGGTCTTCGGAGTCTGGATGGCGGCCGGGCTCGTGTTCTACTTCAGTTACGGCTTCCGCCGCTCCCGTATCGCCACCGTAGAGAAGTGAACCACCCGCAGTGCTGAACGATCTCGACGAACGCATCGTGCACGCCCTCGCCGAGGACGCCCGCCGGTCCTACGCGGACATCGGCCAGCTGGTCGGCCTGTCCGCGCCGGCCGTGAAACGCAGGGTGGACCGGCTGCGGGCGACCGGGGCCATCACGGGCTTCACGGTACGGGTGGACCCGGCCGCGCTCGGCTGGGAGACGGAGGGCTTCGTCGAGATCTACTGCCGGCGCAACACCTCCCCGGAGACCATCCAGCGGGGACTGGAGCGCTACCAGGAGGTCGTGGCCGCCTCCACCGTCACCGGGGAGGCGGACGCGGTCGTCCAGGTCTTCGCGTCCGACATGCGGCACTTCGAACGCGTGCTGGAGCGGATCGCGGGGGAGCCCTTCGTGGAGCGGACGAAGTCCGTGCTGGTGCTCTCGCCCCTGCTGCGGAGGTTCTCCTCGGGGTCACCCACGTAGACCGGACGAGCCGGGGGTGGGAAGGGTGGGTCCCCGGCCGCGGCTCGTGTGCGGCTGGTCGCGCGGTTCCCCGCGCCCATGGAGGGCGCGGGGAACCGCGCTCCCGGCGGGCGCGGCGTCCCCGTCGTGTTCCTACTCCGCCGTCTTCCTCGCCATCGCGTTGTTCCCTATGGAGTTGTGCACGCTGAAGCTCACGGCGTCCGAGCGGTAGCGGTCGTCCGACCACTCCACCGGGCGTCCTTCGCGGGTCGTGGTGACACGGCGGACGCGCAGCAGGGGACCGGTCCGGCGGATGCCGAGGAGCTCGGCGTCCTGGGCCCCGGCCGCCACCGCGTCGATGACATGCTCGCCGTAGGCGAAGACCAGCCCCGTGTCGTCGAAGAGCCGCTGGGTCACGGAGGGGCAGTCGGGCTCGATGTGCTCGACGGCGGACGAGATCCAGTCGGCGTACACCGTCCGTTCCAGCAGCACCGGCTCGCCGTCCAGACCGCGCACCCTCAGCACGTGCAACACGGCTGTCCCCTCCGGCAGTTGGAGGCGTACGGCGTCCTCGGCGGTCGCCGGCCGGTAGGTCTGCTCGACCACGTGTCCGGTCGCCCGCCGCCCCATCGTGCGCGCCCACTCGGCGAAGCTGCGCAGCTCCGCGAAGCTCTGGCTGCGGCGGCTGGCCAGCACCACCCGCCGCGCGCCCTGGCGTGAGCCGATCAGGCCCTCGGCGGTCAGGGCGGCGACGGCCTGCCGGACCGTGCCGCGTGCCACGCCGTACTGCGCCGCGAGGTCGGTCTCCGCGGGCAGCAGACTGCCCACCGTGTACTCCTCGCGGTCGATCGCCCGCCGCAGTTCGTCGGCGATCTCCTCGTGTCGGGCCCCCATGCTTCCCCTCTGATCAGGCTGCTGTGCACAGCGTGACCAGCGTAATCGAGATCGGACGGTGATCCGGGCAGGCTGGGATTGTGCAGGGAATCGGGGCTCAGGGTTTCGCCGGTGTTTACGGACACGACACCAGCGCCGGGCCTACTGGGGTCAACTTGTTCAGACAAGTGCCCCGCTTGCTCACACCCTCGTGCGTACTCCTGGAGAGACCGTGACCGTGTTCCTGCCGAGGACCGCCGTCCTCACCGGCGGCCTCGCCGTCGCCGCCGCCCTCGCCCTCAGCGCCTGCGGCGCGGCCCCCGACGACAAGGCGACCACCGCCGACGGCAAGAGCGCGGCCACCGCGACCTCCGCCGCGGACTTCGGCGGTCTCGACGCCCTCGTGAAGGCGGCCAAGAAGGAGGGCACGCTGCACGCCATCGCGCTGCCCCGCGACTGGGCCAACTACGGCGCGCTGATCGACGGATTCAAGAAGAAGTACGGCATCAAGATCGACGTCGAGAACCCGGCCGGCTCCAGCCAGGACGAGATCAACGCCGTCACCTCCCGCAAGGGCCAGGACCGCGCGCCCGACGTCCTCGACCTGGGCAGCTCGTTCGCACTGAGCGCCGCCCAGCAGGGCCTGCTCGCCCCCTACCAGGTCGCCTCATTCGCCGACATCCCCGAGGCCCAGAAGGACCCGAAGGGACAGTGGTTCAACGACTACGGCGGCTACGTCTCCATCGGCTGCGACGCCAAGAAGGTCAAGGAGTGCCCGAAGACCTTCAAGGACCTGCTCAAGCCGCAGTACAAGGGCCAGGTCGCCCTCAACGGCAACCCCACCAAGTCCGGTTCGGCGTTCGGCGGCGTGTACGCGGCGGCCCTCGCCAACGGCGGCTCCTTCGACGACATCCAGCCCGGCATCGACTTCTTCGCCAAGCTGAAGAAGAGCGGCAACTACACGCCCGTCGAGTCGACCCCGGCCACCGTCGAGAAGGGCGAGACGCCGATCAGCATCGACTGGGACTACCTGAACGCCGGCTACGCCGACGAGTTCAACTCCAAGGGCCTCGACTGGACGGTCACGGTCCCCGCGGACGGCCAGTACGCCCAGTACTACTCCCAGGCCATCAACAAGGACGCCCCGCACCCGGCGGCCGCCCGCCTGTGGCAGGAGTACCTCTACAGCACCGAGGGCCAGAACCTCTGGCTCAAGGGATACGCCCGCCCGGCCCTGATGCCGGCCATGGACAAGGCGGGCACGCTCGACAAGACCGCCGCCGCCGCGCTGCCCAAGGTCACGGGCACGCCCACCTTCCCGAGCGAGGACCAGCAGAACAAGGCCAAGGGCGTCCTCGCCCAGGGCTGGAGCAAGGCCGTCTCCGGATGACCGTCGCCCTCACCGAGGCCGACACGGTGTCCGCCGCTGCCCCACGGCAGCGGCGGCGCCGCGCCGTCGGCCCGCTCGCCGTCCTTCCGCTGCTCGCCTTCGTCGCCATCGCCTTCGGGGTCCCCGCCCTGGCGATGCTGAACGGTGCCTTCACCGTCAAGGACCAGGCCACCGGTGCCGCTTCGTACACCACGGCCAACCTGACCGCGTCGCTCCAGGGCGCGTACCTCACCGCCCTGGTCGGCAGCGTCAAACTGTCCGCCGTCTCGGCCGCCCTCGCGACCGTGCTCGGACTGCTGCTCGCCCAGGCCGTGGTCACCTCCCGCTTCCGCGCGCTGCGCGAGGCCGTGCTGACCGCCTCCGGGGTCCTCGCCAACTTCGGCGGTGTGCCGCTGGCCTTCGCCTTCGTCGCCACCCTCGGCAACGCGGGCGTCCTGACCCGGCACCTGGGCCTGTCCGACAAGGGCTGGAACCTCTACAGCTTCTGGGGACTGGTCATCGTCTACCTCTACTTCCTGATCCCGCTGATGGTCCTGACCATCACCCCCGCCCTGGACGGCCTGCGCTCCCAGTGGCGCGAGGCCGCGCAGAACAACGGCGCCACGGGAGTCCAGTACTGGCGCCACGTCGCGCTCCCCGTCCTCGCGCCCTCCCTGCTCGGCGGCCTGGTGCTGCTCTTCGGCAGCGCCTTCGCGGCGTACGCCACCGCCGCGGCCATGGTGGGCAGCGCGGTCCCGCTGGTGACCCTGCAGATCGCCGACGCCATCTCCGGCAACGTGCTGGTGGGCCAGGAGAACGTGGCGCTCGCCCTCAGCCTCGACATGGTCCTCGTCGCGGGCCTGGTCATGGCCGTGTACCTGCCCCTGCAACGACGGAGCGCGCGATGGCTGGAAGCGTGAACAAGTCCCCGCGACCGCGCTTCTGGCGCGGCGCCGTCCTGGCCTTCGCCGGGCTCTACTTCCTGATCCCGCTCGGCGCGTCCCTGGTCTTCACGGTCGACGTGCCGAACCAGGGGATCACCTTCGACGCGTACAGCCAGATCGTCGGCGCCGAGGGATTCACCTCCAGCCTGCTGCTCTCGCTGGAACTGGCCGCCGCCACCATCGCGGTGGTCCTGCTGCTGATGGTGCCGGCGATGGTCGCCCTGCGGCTGAGCGCCCCGAAGCTGCGGCCCGTGGTCGAGGTGATCTGCTCGCTTCCGCTGGTCGTCCCGCCCATCGCGTTCGTCGCCGGGATCTCGACCGTCCTCAAGTGGGGCCCCGAACACCTCTCCCGAACCCCGCTCTTCCAGACCTTCGTGGCGCTGCAGAATCCCGACTTCCCGTTCGTGCTCGTCCTCGCCTACGTCGTGATGGCGCTGCCCTTCGTGTACCGGGCCCTGGACGCCGGACTGCGCGCCGTCGACGTGCGCACCCTCGTCGAGGCCGCCCGTAGCTGCGGGGCGAACTGGCCGCAGGCGCTGGTGCGGGTCGTGCTGCCCAACCTGCGCGGCGCGCTGCTGAACGCCTCCTTCCTCACCCTGGCGCTGGTGCTCGGCGAGTTCACCGTCGCCCAGCTGCTCGGCTTCCAGCCGTTCGCCGTGTGGATCTACAGCATCGGCGGCTCGCAGGCCCAGCTCTCCGTCGCCGTCTCCGTGCTCAGTCTGCTCGTCACCTGGGCACTGCTCCTCTCGCTCGCCGGACTCGGCGGGCGCTCCCGTACCGCTTCCCGGGGATGACCATGACCCTCACCACGCATCAGACCGCCCCGGCCGTGGAGAAGGCCGCCACCGTCGAATTCCGAGGCCTGCGCCGCTCGTTCGGCTCGACCGTCGCCCTCGACGGGCTCGACCTGACCGCCCGGCCCGGCGAACTCCTCGCCCTGCTCGGCCCGTCCGGCTGCGGCAAGACCACCGCGCTGCGGATGCTCGCCGGCTTCGAACACCCCGACTCCGGCGAGGTGCTCGTCGACGGCGAGGACGTCACCCGCGTCCCCGCCCACCGCCGCGACGCGGGCATGGTCTTCCAGTCGTACAGCCTCTTCCCGCACCTCAGCGCCCTCGACAACGTGGCCTTCGGACTGCGGATGCGCAAGGTGCGGACGGCGGAGCGGCGCTCCCGCGCCGCCGAACTGCTCGACCTCGTGGGCCTGGCCGACAAGGGCGAGCGCTACCCCCACCAGCTCTCCGGCGGCCAGCAGCAGCGCATCGCACTGGCCCGCGCCCTCGCCCTGCGCCCGCGTGTCCTCCTCCTCGACGAGCCGCTCTCGGCACTCGACGCGAAGGTGCGGCTCAGCCTGCGCGAGGAGATCCGCAGGCTGCAGCAGGAACTCGGCATCACCACCCTGTTCGTGACGCACGATCAGGAGGAGGCGCTGTCCATGGCGGACCGCGTCGCCGTGATGCGGTCCGGGCGCCTCGAACAGTGCGCGGCGCCCGCCGAGTTGTACGGACGGCCGGCCACCGCGTTCGTCGCCGAGTTCGTCGGCACGATGAGCCGGATCCCGGGCCGTCTGGACGCCACGACGGTCGAGGTCCTCGGACAGCGGCTGCCGGTCGACGGGGACGCGCCCGACGCGCGGGAGGTGGACGTGCTGGTACGGCCGGAGGCGGTTCGGGTACAGGCCGACGACGCGGGTGACGCCCGGCTCGTGGCCAGTGCGTTCCTCGGGGCCGCCACCCGTGTCACCGTGCGGCTCGCGGACGGCACCGAGGTGAAGGCCGACCTGCCCACGCACGAGGCCGCCGCGCTCGGCCCGGGCGAGCCCGTCACCGTGCGTCTGCCCGAGCGGCCGGTACTGGTCGCCGAGCGCGCGCACTGACCGGCCCCGCCCCCGGCCCCTTCCCCGGCCGGACCCGCCGCCGGACCTCCCCCCGCCGGACCTCCCCCCACTGATGAGAGAGAACACCGTGACCCCTCGCGCCACCCGCCGACTCCCGCTCCAGGCCGTCCTGTTCGACATGGACGGCACGCTCGTGGACACCGAGCGACTGTGGTGGGAGGCGGTGGAACAGGTGGCCGCCGGACTCGGGTACCCGCTCACCGGGGAGGACCAGCCGGAGATCCTCGGACGGCCCGTCGAGTACACCGCCGCGTGGCTGGGCACGGTCACGGGAACACCGGCGGAGGGCATCGCCGCCGGGCTGCACCGGGAGTTCGCGGAGCGGGTCCGCACCGGGATCGTGCCCCGCCCGGGCGCGCTGCGGCTGCTGCGGGACCTGGCGCGCGAGGGCGTTCCCACCGCCCTGGTGACCGCGTCCCCGCGCGCCGTCGCGGACACCGTCCTGGACGCGCTCGGCGCCGCGCACTTCGCCACCTCCGTGACCGCCGACGACACCGAGCACACCAAGCCCGCCCCCGACCCCTACCTCGCCGCCTGCCGCGCCCTCGGCGTCGACCCCGCCCTGTGCGTGGCCGTCGAGGACACCGAGACCGGCGTGGCCTCCGCGGAGGCCGCGGGGTGCGCGGTGCTCGCCGTGCCCTCGCTCGCGCCGATCGACTCCGCACCCGGACGCACGGTCCTCAGCAGCCTGGAGGAGGTGACGCCGGACCGTCTGCGGGGCATGGTGTCACCGCGCGAGCTGCGGGTGATGAGCTGGAACCTCTGGTACGGCGGCACCAAGGTCGACGACCACCGTGAGAAGCAGCTCAAGGTCATCACGGAGACCGGCGCGGACGTGGTCGGCCTCCAGGAGACGTACGGGAACGCCGCGCAGGAACTGGCGGACGCGCTCGGCTGGCACCACCACCGGGCCGGTGACAACCTCGGCATCATCAGCCGCCACCCGGTCACCGCGCGCCTCGGCGACCCGGAGTTCGGCTTCTACGGCGGGACCGGGGTGCGGATCCGGCTGGAGGACGGCCGGGAGGTGGCGATCTGGACCACCCACCTCGACTACACCCCGTACGGACCCTACGAGGCCCGCTTCGACGGACTCCCCGCGGCAGAGCTGATCGCCCACGAGGCCGTCCGGCTGGGCCAGATGCGGGAGATCCTGCGCGAGATCGACGCGGCGGCCGACCCCGCCGTCCCGGTGATCCTGGTCGGTGACTTCAACAGCCCCTCGCACCTGGACTGGCCGGACGTGGAGTGGCCGGTGACCAGGGCCGCCGAGGAGGCGGGCCTGCGCGACTCCTACCGCGAGGCACACCCCGACCCGGTGCGGGAACCCGGCCACACCTGGTCGCCGGTCCACGCCCTCCACGAGGACGGCAGCGGCCGCCCCGAGCCGCAGGACCGCATCGACTTCGTCCTGCACGACGGCCGCGGCCTGCACGTACGCGACTCCCGCACGGTCGTCACCGGCACCCCGCGCACCTGGCCCGACGTATCAGCCAACGCCTGGCCCTCGGACCACGCGGCAGTACTCACCACGTTCACCCTCGACTGACCCCGCCGGGCCCCGTGCCTAGGGGTGCGGGGAACGGCGCGCTCAGCCCCCACCCACCCACCCGCACGCGCCACGCGACGCCGGGCCCCCGTGCCCGGGGGCGCGGGGCCTGGCGCGCCCAGCCCCCACCACCCGCACGCGCCACGCGACGCCGGGCCCCCGTGCCCAGGGGCGCGGGGAACGGCGCGCCCAGCCCCCACCACCCGCACGCGCCACGCGACGCCCGGCCCCCGCCTAGGGGCGCGGGGAACTGCGCACGCACCCCCCACCCACCCGCACCCAACCCCACCACCCCCACCCACACCCCCCACTCGGGCAACGGGGGCGAAGCCCCCGGAACCGACACCACCCCCACCCCCGGAGGGCCCCGCAACGAATCACCGCCGGACGGCCCCCGCACGCAACGATCACCCCACCCGCACGCAACGGCTCCTCCTTGTCCACGCCGACCAGGCGCCCTTACCGTCTACCTGGCCCCCAAACCCATCCGTACCGGTGAGGAACACGCATGCGCACAGCCCTGCTCCAGAGCTCCGGCCGACCCGGCTCCGTCGTCGAGAACCTCAAGGTCCTCGACGAGGCCGCGGGCCGTGCCGCCGCCGCGGGCGCCGGGCTGCTGGCCGCACCCGAGATGTTCCTCACCGGCTACGCGATCGGCGACGGCATCGGGCGACTGGCCGAGCCCGCGGACGGCGACGCCGCCGACGCGATCGCCGAGATCGCCACCCGGCACGGCGTGGCCGTCGCCTACGGCTACCCCGAGCGCTCGGGCGAGCGGGTCCACAACTCCGCGCAGCTGATCTCCGCCGACGGCACCCGGCTCGCGAACTACCGCAAGACCCACCTCTTCGGCTGCTTCGAGCGCGACCACTTCACCCCGGGCGACCAGCCGGTGGTGCAGGCCGAGCTGAACGGCCTCCGGGTGGGCCTGATGATCTGCTACGACGTGGAGTTCCCGGAGAACGTCCGGGCGCACGCGCTCGCCGGCACCGACCTCCTGGTGGTGCCGACCGCGCAGATGCACCCGTTCCAGTTCGTCGCCGAGTCCGTGGTCCCCGTGCGCGCGTTCGAGAACCAGATGTACGTCGCCTACGTCAACCGGGTCGGCGTGGAGGGGGAGTTCGAGTTCGTCGGGCTGTCCACGCTGGCCGGGCCCGACGGAGTCGCCCGCACCCGCGCCGGACGCGCCGAGGAACTCGTCCTCGCCGACGCCGATCCCGCCTTCCTCGCGGCCTCGCGCGAGACGAACCCGTATCTGCGGGACCGCCGTCCCGGCCTCTACGGCTCGCTCGTCTGACCGTCCAGCCCTCCCCCCGAGCCTTGTCGCAAGGAGCCCGTACCCCATGACGTCCACGGTGCCCACCGCCGTCCAGCACACCGACGCGCAGCAGCCGCCGATCACCATGTTCGGCCCGGACTTCCCGTACGCGTACGACGACTTCCTCGCGCATCCCGCGGGCCTCGGCCAGATACCCGCGACCGAGCACGGCACCGAGGTCGCGATCATCGGCGGCGGCCTCTCCGGCATCGTCGCCGCCTACGAGCTGATGAAGATGGGCCTCAAGCCCGTCGTGTACGAGGCCGACCAGATCGGCGGCCGGCTGCGCACGGTGGGGTTCGAGGGGTGTGACCCGTCGCTGACGGCCGAGATGGGCGCCATGCGCTTCCCGCCGTCCTCGACCGCCCTCCAGCACTACATCGACCTGGTGGGACTGGAGACGCGGCCGTTCCCCAACCCTCTCGCGGAGACCACGCCCTCGACGGTCGTCGACCTGAAGGGCGAGTCGCACTACGCGACCACCGTCGACGACCTGCCGCAGGTCTACCGCGACGTGATGAACGCGTGGAACGCCTGTCTGGAGGAGGGCGCCGACTTCTCGGACATGAACCGGGCCATGCGCGAGCGCGACGTCCCGCGCATCCGCGAGATCTGGGCGAAGCTCGTGGAGAAGCTCGACAACCAGACCTTCTACGGGTTCCTCTGCGACTCGGACTCCTTCAAGTCGTTCCGGCACCGCGAGATCTTCGGCCAGGTCGGCTTCGGCACGGGCGGCTGGGACACGGACTTCCCGAACTCGATCCTCGAGATCCTGCGCGTCGTCTACACCGAGGCCGACGACCACCACCGCGGCATCGTCGGCGGTTCCCAGCAGCTTCCGCTGAGGCTGTGGGAGCGCGAGCCGGTGAAGATCGTCCACTGGGCGCCCGGGACCTCGCTGGCCTCGCTGCACGACGGCGCCCCGCGCCCGGCGGTGACCCGGCTGACGCGTACGTCGGGCAACCGGATCACCGTGACCGACGCGAACGGCGACATCCGCACCTACCAGGCCGCGATCTTCACCGCCCAGTCCTGGCTGCTGCTCTCCAAGATCGCCTGCGACGACTCGCTCTTCCCGATCGACCACTGGACGGCGATGGAGCGGACCCACTACATGGAGTCCAGCAAGCTCTTCGTCCCCGTCGACCGCCCGTTCTGGCTCGACGAGGCCGTCGACGACGAGGGAAACCCGACCGGGCGGGACGTCATGTCGATGACGCTCACCGACCGGATGACGCGCGGCACCTACCTCCTGGACGACGGACCGGACAAGCCGGCCGTCATCTGCCTCTCGTACACGTGGTGCGACGACAGCCTGAAGTGGCTGCCGCTGTCGGCGAACGAGCGGATGGAGGTCATGCTGAAGTCGCTCGGCGAGATCTACCCGAAGGTCGACATCCGGAAGCACATCATCGGCAACCCGGTGACCGTCTCCTGGGAGAACGAGCCCTGGTTCATGGGCGCGTTCAAGGCCAACCTGCCCGGCCACTACCGCTACCAGCGGCGTCTGTTCACGCACTTCGTGCAGGACGCGCTGCCCGAGGACAAGCGGGGCATCTTCCTCGCGGGCGACGACATCTCGTGGACGGCGGGCTGGGCCGAGGGCGCCGTGCAGACCGCGCTGAACGCGGTCTGGGGCGTCATGCACCAGCTGGGCGGCACGACCGACCCGACCAACCCCGGCCCCGGGGACGTCTACGACGAGATCGCCCCGGTGGAACTGCCCGAGGACTGAGGGCCCGCGCCCGCCGTGGTCGCTCAGACCCCGGCCGCGCGGGCCAGCGCGTACACCTCCGCGGCGACGTCCGAGAGCTCCGAGGCGTCACGGAGCGATGACTGGAGGTCGATCAGGAACTCCCCGACCCCGTCCACCTGGTGCGCCGCCAGGTCCTCGGCGATCTGCGCGGCGCTGCCCGTGAACAGCGGCCGTTCGGCACCCCCGTGGGGTTTGGCCGAGTACTGCGCGTTGACCCGGACGCAGACCTCGATCGGCCGTGTCCGGCCGCGCTCGGCGGCCAGTTCCCTCAGCCGGGTCCACTCCTCGGTGAGCTGGGCGACGCCCTGGGCGACCGGCATCCAGCCGTCGGCGCGGTCGACCAGCCGCCGCAGCGCCCGCGGGCTGTTCGCCGGGAGGTACACCGGGATGGGCCGCGCGGGCTTCGGTCCGACCTCGGACGGGGCGACGACGGTGAGTTCGCCCTCGTACGACACCGGGTCCGGTCCCCAGACCGCCGCGCAGACGTCCAGGATCTCGTCGAGGACCTTGCCGCGCTTCTCGAAGGGCGCCACGGAGGCGGCCGCGTACTCGTCGTGGGACCAGCCCGTGCCGAGGCCCGCCACGACCCGGCCGCCACTGGCCGCGTCCAGCGTGGCGAGCGAGCGTGCCAGCTGGAAGGGGACGTGCAGCGGCGCCACGAGGACGCTCGTGCCGAGCCGGGCCCGTCCGGTCGACGCGGCCGCCAGGGTCAGGGTCACCAGCGGGTCGGCGACCGAGCGGTAGGTGTCGGGCCAGGGCAGCCCCGGAACCCCGTACAGCCCCTGGGTGGCGGGTTCGGGGAAGAGCACCCGTTCGAACACCCACAGGCTCTCGTATCCGGCCTCCTCCGCCGCGCGGGCCACCGCCGGCACGTCGCGCCCGATGTCGTACTGCTTCATCTGCGGAAGGCCGAGTCCGAGCCGGATCGCCATACCAGTCGCCCCTTTGCACGTCGGTGAGCCGTCCGGTCAACGTACAGCGATCACCGCGAGGTTCACCGGCTCACCTTCCACAGTGGCCGGTTCGGTCCCCCAGGGGGGTCAGCATCATCCGCCCGGTCAGGCCCACCGCCGCGTCGAGCCGGTCCGCGAACTCCCGGGCGAGACCGGGGAGCCCGCGCAGTGCCCACAGGGTGCGCGCCGCCGACCACGCGGCGTCGCGGGCCCGCTCCAGGCTCCACGCGCCGAGCAGATGGGTGAGCGGGTCGGCGACCTCCAGGAGGTCGGGCCCCGGCATCAGGTCCTCGCGGACGCGTTCCTCCATCGAGGCGAGGAGGTCGCCGACCCGCTCGAACTCGTCCTCCAGGTCGCCCGGTTCGCAGCCGAGCGCGCGGCAGCTGTCCACGACGGCCAGCGCCAGATCGTGTCCGACGTGCGCGTTGACGCCCGCGAGCGCGAACTGCAGCGGGTGTACCCCGGGATGGCGCCGGAACTGCAGCAGGGGCCGCCAGCAGGCGGGCGGGTGTCCCTCCTCCTCGGCGACCGTCAGATACCGCTCGGCGAAACGTACGTCCAGGGTGGCGGCGGCCCCGGGATCGGGGAACTCGCCGGCGCCGAGGCGCCGGTCGATCTCCTCGGTGACGGTGAGGTAGACACGGTTGAACACCGCGACCCCGTCCCGCTCAGGCAGGTCGGTCCCGAGGGCGCGCATCCGGGAGACGACCGTGTGCACGGGGGCGGTGAACTGTTCCGACTGCGCCATGGGGGAAGGGTCCCAGCCACCGCCCGCCGGGGGTGCCGCCTGGCCGGGCGCGTCCCCGGATCGGGGGAAAACGCCACCGCCGCGCGTGTCCCCGCCGTCGGCGCGGGCTACGGTCCGGCGGGCCGGTCCGGGTTCTCCGGGGCGCGGTCGTCGTAGGCCGACGTGCCGGAGTCGAGCAGCGGCTCCCCGGTCCTGAGATGGGCCGGGGCCATCACCCGCAGCGCGTGGTAGCCGGTGATCACGACGAGCGTGCCGAGCGCGATGCCGCTCAGCGAGAACGTGTCCGAGAACTTCAGCGAGACACCGCCGACACCGATGATGATGCCCGCCGCGGCCGGCACCAGGTTCAGCGGATTGCGCAGGTCGACCCGGCCGTGCAGCCAGATCTGGGCGCCGAGCAGCCCGATCATGCCGTACAGGATGACGGTGATGCCGCCGAGGACGCCGCCCGGGATCGCCGCGACGACCGCGCCGAACTTGGGGCAGACGCCGAACAGCAGGGCGAAGCCGGCGGCGGCCCAGTAGGCGGCGGTCGAGTAGACCCGGGTCGCGGCCATCACGCCGATGTTCTCGGAGTACGTGGTGTTGGGAGGGCCGCCGACCGCCGTGGAGAGCATCGAGGCGGCGCCGTCCGCGGAGATCGCGGTGCCCAGCCGGTCGTCCAGCGGGTCGCCGGTCATCTCGCCGACGGCCTTCACATGGCCCGCGTTCTCGGCGACGAGCGCGATCACGACCGGCAGCGCGACGAGGATCGCGGACCACTGGAACGAGGGGCCGTGGAAGTGCGGCAGCCCGATCCAGTCCGCCCTGCCGACACCGGAGAGATCGAGCCGCCAGTGGTCGGCGACCTTGCCGCCCGCGCCGACCGAGTGGATCTTCCCGAAGATCCGGTCGAAGAGCCAGGAGATCACATATCCGAACACCAGGCCCAGGAAGATCGCGATCCGTGACCAGAAACCGCGCAGGCAGACCACCGCCAGCCCGGTGAAGAGCATCACCAGGAGCGCCGTCCACTGGTCCTGGGGCCAGTACGTGGACGCGGTCACCGGAGCCAGGTTGAAACCGATCAGCATGACGACGGCGCCGGTGACGACCGGTGGCATCGCGGCGTGGATGATCCGCGCGCCGAACCGCTGCACGGCGAGCCCCACCAGGAACAGCACGACGCCCACGACGAACACCGCGCCGGTCACGGTCGCGGTGCTGCCGCCCTGTGCGCGGATGATCGCGGCGACGCCCACGAACGAGAGCGAGCAGCCGAGATAACTGGGCACCCGGCCGCGCGTGGCGAGCAGGAAGATCACCGTCGCCACGCCGGACATCATGATCGCGAGGTTCGGGTCGAGCCCCATCAGGACGGGCGCCACGAAGGACGCCCCGAACATCGCCACCACGTGCTGGGCCCCGAGCCCGATCGTGCGCGGCCAGGAGAGGCGTTCATCGGGGCGGACGACGGCTCCGGGCGCGGGGTTGCGTCCGTCGCCGTGCAGTTTCCAGCGCACGCCTAGATCCATGGTGCGGCTTCGCTTTCTCTGTACGTGAATCGGTCCGGACCATTGTCATGGCTAACCGGGGGTTCTACGCTCACACGGTCCCACTCATGAACTGCGTTCACATATCTGATCGGAGTGCTCGATGGGTAGAAGACCCCGTGCGGGCGTGGTCCTGGCGGCCGTGGTCGCCCTCGCGGCCGCCGTCGTCCCGACCGCCTCGGCCCACGAAGGCCGCGCGGCACCGAAGGCCCCGGCCACCGCGGTCCTCGACGGCGCCAGGCTGCAGCGGACGAAGATCCGCCTGGACCACGGCGACGCCGGACTGCGGCACGCGGTCGCCGGCCTCACGGCGCGGGCCGACGGCTGGCTGGACCAGGGCCCCTGGACGGTCGTCGACAAGCCGAAGCCCGCCCCCGGCGGCGACGTCCACGACTACCTCAGCCAGGCCCCGTACTGGTGGCCCTCGCAGCCCGCGACCGCCGACAACCCGTGGGGCTGCCCGTACGTCCAGCGCGACGGGCAGCGCAACCCCGAGGTCGACACCGGCACCGACCGCCAGGACGTCGAGAAGGTCTTCGACTCCTCGTACGACCTCGCGCTCGCCTGGTACTACACCGGCAGGAAGCAGTACGCCCAGAAGGCCGCCGACGTCCTGCGCACCTGGTTCCTCGCCCCGGCCACCCGGATGAACCCGAACCTGGACCACGGGCAGTTCATCCCCTGCAGGTACGACGGCCGGGCCATCGGCATCATCGACTTCTCGCAGTCCTACACCAGCGTCCTGGATGCCGTCGCGATCCTCGACACCGGCGCGCCCGGCTGGTCGAGGACCGACCGCACCGCCATGCGCTCCTGGAACACGGACTTCCGCGACTGGCTGCTGAACAGCCCCTTCGGCACCGAGGAGGGCGCCGCCGCCAACAACCACGGCACGTTCTACGACATGCAGCTCGCCGCCCTCGCGTACGCGACCGGCGACCGGGACCTGGCCCGGCGCACCGTTCTCGCCGCGCGATCCAAGCGCATCGACCCGCAGATCGCCGCCGACGGCACCCAGCCCCAGGAACTCGCCCGCACCCGCAGCTGGCACTACTCGACCTTCGACCTCGTCGCGTACACCCGCCTCGCGGCCATCGGCCGCCATGTCGGCGTGGACCTGTGGGCGTACCGGGGGCCGGACGGGCAGAGCCTGTTCAAGGCGGTCGGCCAACTGCTGCCCGCCGCCACGGGGGCGGCTCCGTGGCCCTACCCGGAGCTGGAGTTCCACCGCTTCGCGGCCGGCGACGTCGTGCACGCGGCGGCCGACGCGGGGGACCGGGCCGCGCGCGCCGCGGTACCGAGGCTGGAGGCACCGCCCGGCGGCGACCTCTGGGCGCTGCGGCCGGCGGCGGAACAGCTCGACTCCATCGCGGGCTGACCCGGCGGTCCGTGCGCGGGCCGGCCCGGCGGCGTACGAACACCCTGATCAGGGGCTCCTGAGCGGCTGCTTAGGATGGGGTGCCCCCACCGCCCCTACCGGCACCCTCAGGAGCCCCGCCCGTGACCGCCGAAGCCGCTGCCGTCCCCGTCGCCGCCCCCGCCCTCCCGTACGGGAGACTGCTCCCCGTCGCCGTCCACTTCGACGACCTCGACGCCCTCGGGCTGCTGCACAACGCCCGCTACCCGGTGCTGGTCGAACGCGCGTGGACCGCGTTGTGGAGCGAGTACGGGTTCCGCTTCGAGGGCGACTGGGAGGCGGCGGGCGACGCCTGCAACGCGGTCAGGGAGCTCCGGATCGGTTACGAGGCGCCGGTCGTCCGGCCCGGCGCGTACGCCGTCCACCTGTGGCTGGAACGGCTCGGCGACACCGGGCTGACCTACGGCTTCCGCTTCTGCTCGGCCGACGGATCGGTCACCTACGCGCGCGGTACCCGGGTCCTGGTCCGGCTCGACGCCGGCACGCTGCGTCCGACCTCGTGGAGCGACCGCTTCAGGGCCGTGGGTCGGGAACTGCTGCGCTCGGGCGACTGACCTTCGGACGGTCGCGCTCGCCCGCGCGCAGCACGCCCGCGAACACGGCGAGACCGCTCGCCAGGACCGTGACCAGTCCGAACGACACCACCAGACTGGTGGCCTGGGCCAGCGAGCCGATCGCGCTCGGCGCGACCAGACCCGAGGTGTACGTGATGGTGGCGACGCCCGCGATGGCCTGACTGGGGTTCGGTCCTGCGTGCCCCGCCGCGGCGAAGCAGAGCGGGACGACGACCGCGATCCCGAGACCCAGCAGGGCGAAGCCGCCCATGGCGACCGCGGGATCGCCCGCGACGACGACGAGCAGTCCGCCGAGCACGGCTAGCGCCCCGCCCGCGCGCACCGTGCGCACCGCGCCGAACCGGTTCACCACGGCGTCGCCGATGAGCCGGGCCAGCGCCATGGTCAGCATGAAACCGGTCGTCGACGCCGCCGCGAGTCCGGCCGAGGTGCCGAGCTCGTCCTTGAGGTAGACCGCCGACCAGTCGAGGCTCGCGCCCTCGGCGAACACGGCGCAGAAGCCGATCGCACCGATGACCAGGGCGGACTTCGGCGGCAGCGCGAAGCGCGGCGGGGGGACCTCGTCCTCGGTCGGACGCAGGTCGAGGACCCAGCGGCAGGCGGTGAGGCCGAGGACCGTCAGGACCCCGGCCGCCAGCGCGTGGTGCAGACGCGCGTCCGCACCGAGGTGCGCGGCGAGGGTGCCGCCCGCCGACCCGACCAGCGCGCCCGCGCTCCACATGCCGTGCAGCCCCGACATGATCGACCTGCCGAGGCGGTTCTCGATCTCGACGCCGAGCGCGTTCATCGCCACGTCCGCCATGCCCGCCGAGGCGCCGTAGACGAAGAGGGCCAGGCACAGGGTGTAGAGGTTCGGCGCGACGGACGGCAGGACCAGCGCCAGCGTCCACAGGGAGATCAGGCCGCGCAGCGCGGCGCGGGCCCCGAAGCGGTGGCTGATGCGGCCCGCCAGTGGCATCGCGAGGGAGGCGCCGATGGCCGGGAACGCCAGCGCCAGCCCGAGCTGGCCCGTGCTGACGGATGCGTGGTCCTGGATCCAGGGCACCCGGGTGGCGAACGAACCCGTCACCGCCCCGTGCACGGCGAACACCGCGGCCACGGCGTACCGGGCCCGCTTCACCCCGACCGGGTCCCCGACCACGTCGTCACCCGACCTTCCGGTCACTCTCGTCATTCCCGCCCTCCCGGCTCCGCTCCCCATGGTGCGGCCGTAAACTATCAGGGACCCTGCCTGATAGATAGTCGATATACAGGCGGCACACCGGCCGTCGGTGCCGGACAGCCGAACGCCCCGGGCCGCGTGCCCGCGGGCCCCGCCGATCTGGGAGGACTCCGTGGTCTGGGAAGATCCCGGCATGCCCGCATCTCCGAGCACGGCCCGGGCCATCAACGACCGGCTCGCCCTGCGGCTGCTGCAGCAGGAGGGCCCGTTGACGGCCGGACAGCTGAAGCAGCTCACGGGCCTGTCCCGGCCCACCGTCGCCGACCTCGTCGAGCGTCTGACCGTCGCCGGACTGATCTCGGTCGTGGGGGAGTCGGGGGAGCAGCGGCGCGGCCCGAACGCCCGGCTGTACGGGATCGTCGCGGACCGGGCACAACTGGCCGCGCTCGACGTCCGTACCGAAGGCGTCACGGTGGTCGTCGCCGACCTGCTCGGCGCGGAACTCGCCCGGGCGTCGGTGCCCATCACCGACGACGCGGGCACCGGCCCCGCCGTCGAGCAGGCGGTCGCCCTGGTGGAGCGGGCCGCGAAGGAGGCCGGGGCGGAACGGCTGCACACCGTCGGCGTCGGCGCGCCCGGCCTCATCGACCCCGCCAGCGGGGAACTCCGGGACTCCTCCGGCCTGCCCGCATGGCACCGCCGGCTGGTCGCGGCCCTCCAGGAGCGCCTGCCCGCCCGCGTCATCGTCGAGAACGAGACGAACCTCGCCGCGCTCGCCGAGCAGCGCGACGGCGCGGCCCGGGACCGGGGCACCTTCGTCCTTCTCTGGCTCGGCCACGGCACCGGTGCGGCCGTCGTCCTCGACGGCCGGCTCCGCCGCGGGGCCTCCGGCGGCACCGGCGAGATCGGGTTCCTGCCGGTGCCGGGGACCGCCACGCTGCCGTCGGCCACGGACTGCGAGGGGGGCTTCCACTCGCTGGCGGGGGGTGCCGCGATCGCCGGACTCGCCGCGGCGTACGGGCTGACGGTGACGGGGTCCGGCGGTGAACCACCGGCGGCGGCCCTGGTCCGCGCGGCGGTGGCGGCCGTCACCCCGTCCTCTTCTTCTTCCTCCCCCGCCTCCCGCTCCTCCTCCGCCGCCGGCTCCCCGTACGGCCCGTCGGACCGGTTCCTCGCGGCCCTGGCGGACCGCCTCGCCGTCGGTGCCGCGTCCGTCGTGGCCGTCCTCGACCCCGGCTGTGTGGTGCTCGGCGGCGAGGTGGGGCAGGCGGGCGGGGAGGAGCTGGCGGCACGGGTCGGTGAGCGGCTGGCCCGGATGTCCCCGCTGCCGGCCGAGGTGCGCGCCGGAGTGCTGGGCGGAGGGGCGGTGCTGCGCGGTGCGCTCCTGACCGCCCGGGAGTCGGCCCAGGACGACCTCTTCACGCCGCACCCGCGCTGACCGGCCGCACCCGCGCCGACCTGCCGCGTCCGCACCGATCCGCCCCGCGGTCGAAGCTCCCGGCGCGCGGTCCCGTGGCCGTCCGGCGTGGTGCCGCTCCCCGTTGGGGAGACCCGGCGGCGGGGCAAGGGCCTCCGTCACCGCCGCCGGGTCGCTCAGGGGGCGAGTAGGCCACCTCGGCTTCTGCAAACCTTGATCGCCGACCCTAAGAGGACTAGACCAGACCGTCAATAGGTATGGACCAATATCCGTGTTGTCGTCAAGTATGCGAGGCCGGACGGGAGTTGACCATGCCTGAGCCGCCGCAGAACTCCCCGCACAAGTCCATCCGAACGGCCTGTGAGGCAGCCCACAGAAGTTCATATGCATGAGCATGGACAGGGCGTGGCACACTGATGATGTACCAGAAGCAGCGCACTCCGGGGTCGGTGAAAGTCCGAACCGGCGGTTACAGTCCGCGACCCGGTCGCTTCCAGCGGCCGGTTGACCAGGTGAAATTCCTGGACCGACGGTTAAAGTCCGGATGGGAGGCAGTGCGCGGCGGGCGGGCATTCGTGCGCGCTGCCGGTTGTCGTGACATGTCCTGCGGGACAGGTCCCTTTCGGCATCGTTCCCGGTGTCGTCGTCCGTTTCCATCTGTCGTCATCGACAGGCCCCGGAGTCCGTGCCCCATGAGGCAGGAGGACCCGGGAAGTGTTCACCGGAATCGTCGAAGAGCTGGGTGAGGTCACCGCCGTCGAGAATCTCGACGAGGCCTCCCGCTTCCGTCTGCGCGGACCCGTCGTCACGCAGGGCGCGCGGCACGGCGACTCCATCGCCGTGAACGGGGTCTGTCTCACCGTCGTCGACCACGAGGGCGACGAATTCACCGCCGACGTCATGGCGGAGACCCTGAAACGCTCCAGCCTCGGTGCCCTCACCGTCGGCTCCCGCGTCAACCTCGAACGTCCCATGGCCGTCGGCGACCGCCTCGGCGGACACATCGTCCAGGGCCACGTCGACGGCACCGGCACGGTCCTCGCACGCACGCCGTCCGAGCACTGGGAGATCGTGAAGATCTCGCTCCCCGCGGACCTCACCCGCTACGTGGTCGTGAAGGGCTCCATCACCGTCGACGGCATCAGCCTGACGGTGGTCGACGCGGGCCCGGACCACTTCACCGTCAGCCTCATCCCCACCACCCTCGACCTGACCACGCTCGGCCGCAAGCAGCCCGGCGACCCGGTCAACCTCGAGGTGGACGTCATCGCCAAGTACGTCGAGCGGCTGCTCGGCGCCCGGGGCGAGCAGCCGGTCGCGCTGCCCGACACCTCGGGGGGCCGGCCGTGAACTGGCTCAACTCCGAGGCGTTCACCCTCTTCGGACAGCACATCAAGTGGTCGGACATGACCGGCAACGTGATCGGTCTGATCGGCCTCGCGCTCGGCTGGCGACGCTCCGTCTGGAGCTGGCCCGTCCAGCTCCTGTCCGGTGTCGTCCTGCTCACCGCCTTCGCCTCGGCCCATCTCTCCGGCAGCGCCGGAAAGCAGCTCGTGGTCATCGTCGTCGCCCTGTGGGGCTGGTGGCAGTGGAACCGCGGCCGGGGCCAGGACGGCGGCGTCGCCGTACGGTTCGCCACCTGGCGCGAGCGCGGCGTGCTGGCCGGCTCCGCCGCCGTCGGCACCCTCGCGGTGAGCGCCCTGTTCCACGCGTATCCGTCGCTGTCCTGGGACCCCTGGCCGGACGCCTACATCTTCGTGGGCACGGTCGTCGCCATGTACGCCCAGGCCCGCGGCATGGTCGAGTTCTGGTTCGCCTGGCTGCTGGTCGACGTGGTGGGCGTCCCGCTCAACTTCGCCAACGGCTTCGCCTTCTCCGGTTTTGTCTACGTCGTCTACGGCGCGCTCGTCCTGTGGGGCATGCGCGACTGGTGGCTGCGCTCCCGCAAGGCCGGGCAGCCCCTCCTGGAAGGAGTCCCGGCATGACCGCCGCACCCGTCTGGTACAGCACCGGGCACGATCAGGACGTCTCGGACCTGGCGCTCGACCCGGTCGAGCGGGCCATCGCCGACATCGCGGCGGGCCGGCCGATCGTGGTCGTCGACGACGAGGACCGGGAGAACGAGGGCGACCTCGTCATCGCCGCCGAGAAGGCGACCCCCGAGATCATCGCGTTCATGATGAGCGAGTGCCGCGGCCTGATCTGCGCGCCCATGGAGGGCGACGAACTCGACCGCCTCCAGCTCCCTCAGATGGTCGACAACAACACCGAGTCGATGAGGACGGCCTTCACGGTTTCCGTGGACGCCTCCGGCGCCCACGGCGTGACCACCGGCATCTCGGCCGCCGACCGCGCCACCACCCTCCGGCTGCTGGCCGGGGGCCGGGCCGGGGCGGGCGACTTCGTGCGGCCGGGTCACATCTTCCCGCTGCGCGCGCGGCCCGGCGGTGTCCTCGTCCGCAACGGCCACACCGAGGCGGCCGTCGACCTGGCCCGCCTCGCCGGACTGCGCCCCGCGGGCGCCATCGTGGAGATCGCGGGGGAGGACGGCCGCATGCTGCGCCTCCCCGAACTCGTCCCGTTCGCCCGCAAGCACGGTCTGACCATCATCTCCATCGAGGACCTGGTCACCTACCGCCGCTCCCTCCAGGTCCCCGCCCCGCTCGACCAGGAGGCACCCGCGGCCGGCCCCGCGGTCCGCCGCGAGGCCAGGACGCAACTGCCCACCGCCTTCGGTGAGTTCACGGCCTACGGCTACCGGTCCACCGCCGACGGGGTCGAGCACGTCGCCCTCGTCCACGGCGAGATCGGCGACGGCGAGGACGTCCTCGTCCGCGTCCACTCCGAGTGCCTGACCGGCGACGTCCTCCACTCGCTGCGCTGCGACTGCGGCCCCCAGTTGCAGACCTCCCTGCAGCGCATCCAGGCCGAGGGCCGGGGCGTCGTCGTCTATCTGCGCGGACACGAGGGACGCGGCATCGGACTGCTGTCCAAACTGCGCGCCTACGAGCTCCAGGAACGCGGCCGCGACACCCTCGACGCCAACCTCGAACTCGGCCTGCCCGCGGACGCCCGCGACTACGGCGCGAGCGCGCGGATCCTGGAGGACCTCGGCGTCCACAGCCTGCGCCTGATGACCAACAACCCCGAGAAGACCGACGCCCTCGTCCGGAACGGCCTGCGGGTCACCCGGCGGGAGCCGATGCCCGTCCAGGCGGGCGAGCACAACCTCCGCTACCTGCGCACCAAGCGGGACCGGATGGGGCACGACCTGCCGTGGCTGGAGACGCCCGCCGCCTCCGCCTGCGGCAGCCAGTGACACCGCGGGAGGCAGCTCCCGCGGCCGCCACGGGCGACGCAATCCAGTACCACCCGATCCAGTAACGACAGTACGACCGGCAACACAGCACAGAGGCACTGAGGAGAGACGTGAGCGGCAAGGGTGCACCCGAACTGTCCGTACGCAACTGCGGCGACCTGCGCGTCGCGGTCATCGCGGCACAGTGGCACGAAAAGGTGATGGACGGTCTCGTGGACGGCGCGCTGCGCGCCCTGCACGAGCTGGGGATCGACGAGCCGACCCTGCTGAGGGTCCCGGGCAGCTTCGAGCTCCCGGTCGTCGCCAAGGTCCTGGCGGGCCGCGGCTACGACGCCGTCGTCGCGCTCGGCGTCGTCATCCGCGGCGGCACACCGCACTTCGAATATGTTTGCCAGGGCGTCACGCAGGGCCTCACCCAGGTCTCCATCGACACCGGCGTCCCCATCGGCTTCGGCGTACTGACCTGTGACACCGAGGAGCAGGCCCTGGACCGTGCGGGCATCGAGGGCTCCCGCGAGGACAAGGGCCACGAGGCGGTGACGGCCGCCGTGGCGACCGCGGCCACACTGCGCTCGGTATCCGAACCCTGGCGCTGAGGCACCGGCTCCACCGCGTAGGGTGGGCAGCACCATGTCCAAGAAGACGTTCGAGGAGCTCTTCACCGAGCTCCAGCAGAAGGCCGCCTCCGGCGACCCCGCCACCTCCCGCACCGCCGAACTGGTCGGCAAGGGCGTCCATGCCATCGGCAAGAAGGTCGTCGAAGAGGCCGCAGAGGTCTGGATGGCCGCCGAGTACGAGGGCAAGGACGCCGCGGCCGAGGAGATCTCGCAGCTCCTGTACCACGTCCAGGTGATGATGGTGGCGCGCGGAATCTCCCTCGACGACGTGTACGCCCACCTCTGAGCCACGCCCCGCACCCAGCCGACGTACGAACCGACAGACGTACGCACGAACGAACGAAGGAAGCCGACCTCATGCTGCGCATCGCCGTCCCCAACAAGGGTTCCCTGTCAGGACCTGCGGCGGAGATGCTGCATGAGGCCGGCTACCGGCAGCGCCGGGAGTCCAAGGAACTCCGGATCGTCGATCCGGGCAACGAGGTCGAGTTCTTCTACCTCCGCCCCCGCGACATCGCGATCTACGTCTCCTCCGGCCGCCTCGACATCGGCATCACCGGCCGCGACCTGCTGGTCGACTCCGGCGCCAAGGCGGAGGAGATCCTCCCGCTCGGCTTCGCCCGCTCCACCTTCCGCTTCGCCGGCAGGCCCGGCGCCGCCAAGAGCGTCCAGGACCTCGCCGGTCTGACCGTCGCCACCTCCTACGAGGGCATCGTCGCGGGCCACCTCTCCGACAACGGCATCGACGCCTCCGTCGTCCACCTCGACGGCGCCGTCGAGACCGCGATCGAGCTCGGTGTCGCCGAGGTCATCGCGGACGTCGTCGAGACCGGCACCTCGCTGCGCAACGCGGGCCTGGAGGTCTTCGGCGAGCCCATCATGAAGTCCGAGGCCGTCGTCATCCGCCGCGTCGAGGCCGACACCGCCGAGGACACCGAACCCAAGGTCCAGCAGTTCCTGCGCCGTCTGCAGGGCGTCCTGGTCGCCCGGACGTACGTGATGATGGACTACGACTGCCGCGCCGAGCACCTGGAGCAGGCGGTCGGCCTCACCCCCGGCCTGGAGTCGCCCACCATCTCGCCGCTGCACAACGAGGGCTGGGTGGCCGTCCGCGCGATGGTCCCCGCCAAGGAGGCGCAGCGGATCATGGACGACCTGTACGCGCTCGGCGCGCGGGCCATCCTGACCACGGCCATCCACGCCTGCCGCCTCTGAGGACCCGTCCGAGCCATGTCCCACCTCCCCGACCTCCCCGTCACGTTCCGGCCGTCCCGGACCCGGGCCGTGCTGCTCACCGCGGGCGTCGCGATCTTCGTGGTCATCACGACGGTCGCGATGCTCCTGGAGCAGCTCAGCCCGGGGGAGCGCGCCAGCTTCGTCCTCACCGCCGCGCTGCTCCTCGGCGTGCTCGTGCTGCTCTCCCGGCCCAAGGTCGTCGCCGATGAGAGCGGAGTCACAGTCGTCAACATCGCCGGCACCCGGCGCCTGGACTGGGCGGAGATCCTCCAGGTCAACCTGCGCCCCGGCGACCCCTGGGTGTTCCTCGACCTCAGTGACGGCACCAGTCTTCCGGCGCTCGGCATCCAGCCGGGCATCGCCAGGCAGCGCGCGATCGACGACGCCCGCACCCTGCGGGCACTGGCCGAAGCCCGCTCCATCGGCGACCCCGAGCAACATCACGGCTGACTCTCGGCCGTCCACCCTGCCCGCCGGGCCCCTGTCTTGATTAACCTGTTGGCGGAGGCGCTTTCGTCGCGCCTCCGCCGCTGATGTGCCACCCGGTGCCCAGAGGCCCCCTGCTACCCGAGGAGTGACTCCCTCCAGCGATGGACGGATCGTCCTGTAGTACCTGCGCCGCCCCCTCCCGACCCATCGAGGCGGCGGCATGACCATCCCCCTGCTGCTTCTCGCGGCGGCGTTCCTGCTGATCCTCGCCAACGGTTTCTTCGTGGCGGCGGAGTTCGGCCTCGTCACGGTCGAACGGCCGGACGCCGAGAAGGCCGCCGCCGAAGGCGACCGACGGGCCCGTACCGTCGTGAACTCGCTCAAGGAGCTGTCCTTCCAGCTCTCCGGCACCCAGCTCGGCATCACCATCACCTCGCTGGTCGTCGGCATGCTCGCCGAACCGGCGCTCGCCGAACTGCTGCACGGCCCCTTCACCGCCCTGGGCCTGCCCGACGGCGCCGTGGGCGGCGTCGCCGTGGTGGTCGGCATGCTGCTCGCCGCGGCCGTCCAGATGGTCGTCGGAGAACTCGTGCCGAAGAACTGGGCGGTGTCCAAGCCGCTGCAGGTCGCCCGCTTCGTGGCGGGTCCCCAGCACGTCTTCTCCAGCCTGTTCCGGCCGGTGATCGCCGCGCTCAACACGGTCGCCAACCGGCTGGTACGGGCGCTCGGCGTCGAACCCGCCGAGGAGCTGGCGTCCGCCCGCACCCCCGGCGAGCTCGTCTCCCTCGCCCGGCACTCGGCGCAGGCCGGCGCCCTGGAGCAGGACACCGCGGATCTCTTCGTACGGACCATCTCGCTGGCCGACCTGACCGCGCAGCACGTCATGACGCCGCGGGTGAGGGTCAGCGCCCTCCAGTCGACGGCCACGGCGGAGGATGTCGTCAACCTCACCCGGGCCACCGGCCTGTCCCGCTTCCCCGTGTACCGGGAGCGGATCGACGAGGTGGTCGGCATGGTCCACCTCAAGGACGCCCTCGCCGTGCCCTCGCACGACCGGCTGCGCACGCCCGTCGGCCGGATCGCCCAGGCCCCGCTGCTCGTCCCGGAGACCCTGCCCGTGCAGCCGCTCCTGGAACGGCTGCGGAGCGAGCAGCCCATCGCCGTCGTGGTCGACGAGTACGGCGGTACGGCGGGCGTCGTCACCCTGGAGGACATCGTCGAGGAACTTGTCGGCGAGGTCCGCGACGAGCACGACGGACAGGACCTGCCGGAACTCGCCGCGGCGCCGCCCGAGGAGGGACGGCCCGCCTGGGACGCCGACGGCAGCTGCCGTGTCGACGTCCTGCAGCGCATAGGACTGGATGTGCCCGAGGGGCCGTACGAGACCGTGGCGGGTCTCGTCGCCGATCTGCTCGGCCGCATCCCGGCACCCGGCGACAAGGCGGAGCTGCCGGGCTGGCGCCTGTCGGTGCGCCAGGTCGGGCACTACCGCGCCGAGCGGGTCCGGCTGGTCAGGACCGCGGACGCGGCCCTCACCCCGGAGGCCGTCCGATGAGCGTCCTCCAACTTCTCTTCGCCGTTCTCCTGGTGCTCGCCAACGGCTTCTTCGTCGGCGCCGAGTTCGCGCTCGTCTCCGTACGGCGCAGCCAGATCGAGCCGCTGGAGTCCGCCCGCGCCCGCCAGGTCCTCTACGGGCTGGAGCGGCTGCCCCAGATGATGGCCGCGGCCCAGTTCGGCATCACGGTCTGCTCGCTGACGCTCGGCGCGGTCGCCGAGCCGACCGTCGCCCACCTGCTGGAGCCGCTCTTCGAGGCGGTGCGTCTGCCGGACGGTGTGATCCACCCCCTCGGCTACGTCATCGCGCTCGCCCTCGTCGTCTTCTTCCACCTCGTCATCGGCGAGATGGTCCCGAAGAACCTGGCGATGGCCGCGCCGGAGAAGACCGCGCTGTGGCTGAGCCCGGGGCTGGTCGCGTTCGCCCGTCTGTGCCGGCCCGTCACGGTGGCCCTCGGCGCGTGCGCCCGGCTGATCCTGAAGCTGTTCCGGGTGGAGCCCAAGGACGAGGTCGAGGCGGTCTTCACGAGCGAGCAGCTCAACCGTCTGGTCGAGGACTCGGGCCAGGCCGGTCTGCTGGAACCGGAGGAGCAGGAGCGCCTCGAGGACGCCCTCGAACTCGGGTCCCGCCCGGTGACGGACGTCCTCCTGAACCGGGAGTCCCTGGTCACCGTCGGCCCCTCGGTCACCCCCGGCCAGGTCGTCGCCCTCACCGCGCGCACCGGGTACTCCCGTTTCCCGGTGGTCGCGGAGAACGGCGCCTTCATGGGCTACCTGCACGTGAAGGACGTCCTGGACCTGGAGGAGTCCGAGCGCGCGGTGCCCCAGCAGATCTGGCGGCACATGACCACCCTCCGGTCGGAACTCCCCCTCGACGACGCCCTGACGGTGATGCGCCGTGCCGCCACGCACCTCGCGCAGGTCGCGGACGCGTCGGGCAAGGTGCTCGGGCTCGTCGCGCTGGAGGACGTGCTGGAGCTGCTGGTCGGCGAGGTACGCGATCCGGCGCACCGGAACGTGACCGTGGTGACCACGGCACCCCTCAGGACGGTGGCGCGCAGCGACGCCGCGGAGGAGGCACTGGCGACCTGAGCCGGCGGGGGATCCTGGGGGCTCTGCCCCCAGACCCCCGTGTCGGCCTGGACGGCCTCGTCCTCAAGCGCCGGACGGGCGAAACGCCTGACCTGGCCGTGGGCCCTTTGAGGCGCGGGCGCGCATCCTCAGCCCGTGCGGACCCACCTGGCGCAGGCCCGCATCTTCAGCCCGTCCGGCGTTTGAGGACGAGCCCTTCGGGTGATGCGGGGGTCCAGAGGGCGGCAGCCCCTTGGGGCGGAGCCCCCGGGTCAGGGGCGGCGGGGGCACCCCCGGGTCACAGGGCCGACGGGTCCTGGGGCCCACGCCCCGACAACACCTCCCCGTACGCCTGCATCAGATCCGGCAGCCTAAGCGTCGACAGATCGTCCCGCGACGGCGTGCTCGGATACCCGGAGAGCCGCAGATCCCGGTACGCGCAGCTCTTCTCGTACAGCGTCCGCAGGAACCGCCCGTTCCCCAGCTCGTCGATCCACCCCTGATCGACGACATGCCCGGCGATCGAGCGCAGCTCGTCCAGCGCCTCCTCGTCCCAGACGTCCCCGTTCTCCGCGGCCAGCACCTCGCCGATGGAGGTGAGTTCGAGGGGCCGGTAGGACGGGAAGTCGACGCGGGTGGTGAAGCGTGAGGACAGCCCGGGGTTGGCGGCGAGCAGCCGGTCCATGCCCTCGGGGTAGCCGGCGAGGATGACGACCAGATGGTCCCGGTTGTCCTCGGCCCGCTTCAGCAGCACCTGAAGGGCCTCGTCGCCGTACGCGTCACCCTTGCCGTATCCCGAGTTGGACAGCGAGTACGCCTCGTCCACGAAGAGCACCCCGCCGATCGCGGAGTCGATCAGTTCGTTCGCCTTGACGGCGGTCTGGCCCAGGTACTCGCCCACCAGATCCGCCCGCTGCGCCTCCACGAGATGGTCGCCGCCGAGCAGGCCGAGCGCGTAGAAGACCCGGCCGAGGATGCGGGCGACCGTCGTCTTGCCGGTGCCTGAGGGGCCGGAGAAGACGAAGTGCCGTTTCGGCGGCTGGACGGGAAGCCCCTGCCCGGCCCGCAGCCGTGCCATGTTCAACTGCGCCGAGAGCGCCTTGACCTGCCGTTTCACGGGTTCGAGCCCGACCATGCGCTCCAGCTCGGCGAGCGCCTCCTCCAGCAGGGCGGGGTCGGTCGGCCCGGCGGGCAGCGGCCGCACCGGCACCATGGCCTTCTCCCGCACCATGTCGGTCTCGGGTGACACCGCGCCCGGCGGCAGCGGGTCGGCCTCGGGGAGCCGGAGGTCGCGGCCCTCGCCTCCCCAGAGCGGATCGAGGCCGTCCGGGCCGTCCATCACGTCCTGCCCGATGCCGGTCAGTGTGATCGCCGCGAGGTCGGCGGCGGCGTCGTCGTACCCGTCGCCCTCGGAGATCGCGGCGAGCCGCGCGGAGGTGTCCATGAAGGCGGGGTCGACCCGGTGAACGGCCCGGTACAGCGGGAGCGCCGCGGCCGACCGGCCGGTGCCCTCGTGCGCCCGGGCCAGCCAGTACCGCAGTTCCTTGCGTTGCGGCTGCTCGCTGCGGCAGCGCATCAGGGCCGACGACAGCAGCGGCTCCGCCTGTCCGAACATCTCCAGCCGGACCCGGGCCATGCCGCCGAAGAGACCGGCCTCTATGCCCAGCAGCGGATCGTCGATCAGCGGGTCCGTGTGGCGGACCAACTGCTCCCAGTCCTTGACGAGGTAGGCCCGGCAGGCGTGCAGGAAGCGCACCTGGGGATCCGCGTCCACCGGTGGCAGCCCGGCCAACGCCCGGTCCAGCTCCGGGACATGGCGGCCGTCCAGCCAGTGCGAGGCGTGCGCGAGCAGCAGATCGCGCGGACTCTCCAGCACCGGCTGGACCCACCAGCCCAGCCAGTACCAGGAGTTCAGGGTGCGCCGGTGCCGGGAGCGCTGTTCGCCGAACCGGTCCCGGTGACGGAACATGCGCAGCAGCGCGGTCGTCGTGTCCACACGCAGCGCGTGCAGTCCGAGCCAGCCGTCCGCCATACCGGGGTCCATCCGGACCGCGGTGCGGAACTCCTCCTCCGCCTGCGGATAGGCGCCCATCGTGTAGGCGTCCACACCTCGCATCCAGGCGAGGTCGGCCGGGGCCTCCGGGCCCTGCGTGCCGAAGTCCATCACGTCCCCCACAAACCGTGCCCCCGATGGTTCTCCGAGCGGGCCGGTGCCCGTCGGCAGCTTGGTCGAACCGCTGTGCCGCGGACGGGAGTTGCACCGGTGCGCAGAGCAAGCCGTCCGAAGGTCGCACCGAGAGGCATGGTACCTGCGCCGCACGGGCCTGCCGAAGGGTGCCGACAGCACCGTTGCACGAGGTGGGAGCAGACGGGGCGCACTCCGCCCGGTGACCCAGGGTGAGCGAATCGCGGCGCGGGGCGCCCGAAAAGAATGGGTGTGGGCAGAACGAAGCCCCCGATCACGGGGGAACAACCGGGGGCTTCGCGTCTGCGGGGCGACCCCGAGGGGCCGCACATTCAGAACGTAAGTCCTGTACGGCCCCCCGGTCAAGCCGAGTTGAGGCACTGGCGGAACTTCTCCCGCGGGGGTCTTCACGAGTTCACCACATTGCGGATGGTCCGTCACCGTGCGTGAGGAACTGGTCCGGTCCAGGAGTCCCGGCGGGCCCCGGAATCACCTCGTATCCCTCGGAACACTGGCGCACCAGAAGATCCGCGAAGGGCCGCGAGGGGTCCTCGGCGAAATGTCGCCGTTCCGCGGCGACCCACCCGGTCCAGAACGCGCTCTGGGACTCGCCGTCCCGCCGGCGCCCGCGCGTCCAGGCCTCGTCGCTCGGCAGTTCCATCCACAGCAGCCGCGCGAGGTGCGGGCGCAGTGCGCGGCGTCCGGCACCGACGCCCTCCAGCAGGACCACGGGCGCGGGCGGCAGCTCACGCACCGGCCCGAAGGTCCTGGCCGTCCAGTCGTAGGGCGCGTAGCGCGCGGTGGCGCCCCGGCCCAGCGGCTCGACGACCTGGTCCAGCAGGCGCGCCGTCCAGGCGAAGAGCTCCTCGTGCGTCGCGATGTCGTCCAGGTGCAGCACGGGCGCGTCACCCAGTGCCGCGGCCAGCCGCCCGGTGAACGTGGTCTTCCCGGAGCCCGCGTGTCCGTCCACGCCGATCAGGCGGACGGGGCCGGCGGAGGGCGGCAGCCGGCGCAGGTGGGAGGCGAGATCGTGAATGGGGGGTCCCCGGTCCGGTGAGGGGCGTGCGGTGGTGTCCGGAACATTTTAGGACGGGCCGGATCTCGGCCGGACCGACCGGTGCGGAATCACTCCCGGAAGGCGCGGAGGCGCGGTCGCGGGAAATGCGCGAGCGGGGTGCGGAAGGAATGCGGGAAGAACGTGCGGAACCGCTGCGGATATCCCGGGAATGTCCGGGGAAAGCGGTGCGAGTTCCGCCTCGGAACGCCGAATTCCAGGCCTTTCCGCACGGACGGTTCCCGGATGTTCGCCGCCGTCGCAGGTCACGCCAGTGGTACCGACCAATATTGGTGGGCGTGGCACGGCGCGAAGTGCTGGCAGAAGTCGCCTCGCTCCCTCCATAGTTGGGAATTGCCGCTTCCGGACGAACGGGGGTCACCCACCCATGACCAGAGCATCAGAGCCGTCCCGCAGAACCGTTCTGGCCGCGGCGATGACCGCGGCGATGACCGCCGCCGCGGCCACTCCGGCCGGGGCGGCGGAAGCACGCACCCGGGAATCACGCCGGGGGCACGCGCCCGCGCGCGCCGTGGACAACCGTGCCTGGACCTCGTACGCCGACTGGCGCACCGGTACCGCGAAGGGCGCGCGGGCCGTGTCCGGCGCCCGGCCGGGGCTGGTGATCGCCTCCCCGGCCGGCACGAGGGCGTACACGGACCCGCACACCGGCAGGACGGCCGACTGGGAGTACGCGACCTGGACCTCCCCGGTCCACCGGCTCACCGTTCCCGCCACCGAGGCCATCGCCTCGTGGAACGCGCGCACCCCCGCCGGTACCTGGCTGCAGGTCGAACTGACCGGCACCTACTCGGACGGCACGGCCACGCCCTGGTACGTGATGGGCCGCTGGGCGGCGGGCGACCAGGACATCAGGCGGACCTCCGTCGACGGCCAGAAGGACGGCCGGAGCACTGTCTGGACGGACACCTTCGCGATCGACGACGCCGCCTCGGGCCTGCGTCTCGTCTCGTACCGGCTGCGCCTGACGCTGTACCGCGCCCCGGGGTCCGGGGCCACCCCCACCGTGTGGCGGCTCGGCGCGATGGGTTCCGACATCCCGGACCGCTTCACCGTGCCGGCCTCCGTACCCGGGCTCGCCCGCGAGCTGACGGTGCCGCGGTACTCGCAGGAGATCCACGCCGGCCAGTACCCCGAGTACGACAACGGCGGCGAGGCCTGGTGCAGCCCCACCTCGTCGCAGATGATCATCGAGTACTGGGGGCGCCGGCCGACGGCGGAACAACTGGCCTGGGTCGCGCCGGGCCTGGCCGACCCGCAGGTCTGCCACGCGGCGCGCTACACCTTCGACTACCAGTACGACGGCTGCGGCAACTGGCCCTTCAACGCGGCCTACGCGGCGACGTACAAGGACCTCCAGGGTGTGGTGACCCGGCTCGGCTCGCTCACCGACCTGGAGACCCTGATCGCGGCCGGCATCCCGGCCATAACGTCCCAGTCGTTCCTCAAGTCGGAGCTGACCGGGGCGGGTTACGGCACCTCGGGCCATCTCATGACCGTCGTCGGCTTCACCGCGGACGGTGATGTGATCGCCAACGACCCGGCCTCGCCCGGCGACGCCGCGGTGCGCCGCGTCTACCGGCGGTCCGAGTGGGAGAACATCTGGCTGCGCACGAAGCGGTACAACGCCTCCGGGAGCGTCGTCTCCGGCACCGGAGGAGTCTGCTACCTGTACTTCCCCGCGCAGCCGACCCAGCGGCAGAGCCAGGCGCTCGCGGCGGTGGGCATCCGCTGAGGAGGGGGCGGCCCGGAAGCGGGCCGCCCCTCTCCGTTCAGCCCTGGACCGGGTCGACCACCCAGTCCGGGTGGTTCGGCATCGGCGGGGTCTGCGCGCCGTAGAGCCACGGGCGCAGGAACCCGTCGAGGTTCCGGCCCGCGACCTTCGAGGCCAGGTCGATGTAGTCCCGCGTACTCGCGGTCCTTCCGCGGTACTCGGTCACCCAGGCCCGCTCGATCCTGCCGAAGGCCACCGGCCCGACCTTCTCCCGCAGGGCGTACAGGACGAGGGCCGAGCCGTCGTACCGCATCCGCTTGAAGAGGTTCGGTTCGGTCGGTTCGGCCGGGGCGCCGTAGTCGTGGCGCCACTGGTCGTGGGCGGCGTAGGCCGACTTCATGGCCGCCTCGAAGCTGTCACCGCCGTGCGTCTCGGAGTACAGGCGCTCGTAGAAGCGGGCGTGTCCCTCGCTCAGCCACAGGTCGGACCAGGTCCTGATGCCGACGCTGTCGCCGGTCCACTGGTGGGTGAGCTCGTGCACCAGGTTGCGTTCGGCGCTGACCCGGTCCCCGAGCAGGTCGGCCTTCGGGACCAGGGAGAGTGTCTGGGTCTCCAGGGCGACCCCGAGGTCGGTGTCGCCGACGAGCAGGCCGTACCGGTCGAAGGGGTAGGGGCCGAGCCGCTCCTCCAGCCACGCGATGTGGTCGGCGGTGAGCTCGCGGTACTGCTCGGTGGCCGCGACCAGACCGTCCGGGACGACATCGCGCAGGGGCAGCCCGTGCGGTCCCGTGCTGTCGGCGAAGGTGAACCTGCCGATCGCGAGCTGCACGAGCTGGGTCGCGAGCGGCTGCCCGGAGTCGTACGTCCACCGCACCCGCCCGTCGGGCTGTTCGGCGCGGCCGGTGAGCTTCCCGTTGGCCACCGCGGTCAGGCCCGGCGGGGTGGTGATGTGGAAGGTGACCGGCGCGCGCAGGCTGGGGTGGTCGTTCGAGGGGAAGATCATCTTGGCGCCGTCGGGCTGCGGATAGAGCACGGTGCCGTCGGGCGTGGGGATCCAGCCGTAGTCCTCGATGGCGTCGTCGCGGTGGCGCATCTGGCCGGGATCGGCGGTGTAGGTGACCTTCACCGTGAACGGCCTGCCCTCGGGGAGCGGCTCGGCCGGGGTGATCACCAGTTCGTCGCCGTCGCGCACGGCCGTGGCCGTGGTCCCGTTCACGGTCACCGTGTGCAGGGTGTTGCCGGCGAAGTCCAGGTCGAAGCGGGAGAGTGCCTGGGTGGCGGTCGCCCTGACCGTCGTGGCCGCCTCGAACGGTGTCCCGGGTGCCTGCCAGTCGAAGTCGAGGAGGTAGCGGGTGACCCGGTAGCCGCCGTTGCCGTCGAGCGGGAAGACCCGATCGCCGAGGCCCGCGGCGCCCGGGGAGGGCGCGGTGGCGGGGGAGGGGCCGGCGGAGGAGGAGGGATCGGCGGTCGAGGAGTCCGCGGCCTGGGAGACCGGGCCCGTCAGGGCGGCCACCGTCGTGATCGCCGCCGCCAGGGCGAGGCGGGCTCTGCGGCGAGGCGTCCGGAACGTGCTCATCGAGGACCTTTCGGTTGGCTGACCACTGTCCTGTGAGGAGACCCACACCCGTGGCGCACCGTTGCGGAGAACCGGAGTGATTCGACGGTGGTCGAAGTGTCCCGGGCCGCAGGGGTGACCAAGGTCTCTACCGCTGAAACCCGTTCCGGTGGCAAGGTGGTCTGGTCGGTGGGGAGCCGGTGAGGGGCGGGGAAACGACCGCACCCCTACGTCTGCGAGAAGCCATGACCGCGACCTCCGCCACCGCCGCCCGCGTCCGTGCCCGAACCGGCGGGCCCAAGGACGACGGCCCCAAGATCCTCGAACACGTCGTGGGCTGGATCTTCGTCGTGGTCCTGGCGATGCTCGTCACGCAGCTCGGTCTGTTGTGACCTGATCGTTCCGGTACGCCGCGGAAAGCGGGTCCGGCCAGTCGATCGGAGTCGAACGAGCAGGTGGCATCGTTCTGTCATACTGCCGATGTCCCGCTGGCAGTCGGAGACTAGGGCCGGAATTGAATCATAGTCAACAGCGTGCTGTCGACCGTCCGCGGGCGCACGGCACCGATCGTTCGCTGGCGCGCCGCACCGAACTGATCGCCATCGGGCGGAAGTTGTTCGCCGACACGTCCTACGACGCACTGTCGATGGACGACATCGCACGGCAGGCGCATGTCGCCAAAGGGCTGATCTACTACTACTTCAAGTCCAAGCGGGGCTATTACCTCGCGATCGTCGAGGACTCCGTCGCCGACCTGGTGTCCCGGGCGGCGAGCGGCCTCGAACTGCCCCCGGCCGAGCGGGTGCACCGCACCATCGACGGCTATCTCCGCTACGCCGAGCAGAATCAGGCCGCGTACCGGACGATCATCGCGGGCGGGGTGGGCTTCGACAGCGAGGTGCAGGCCATCCGGGAGGGCGTGCGCGAGGTCATCGTCGAGACCATCGCCGAAGGCGCCTACGGCAGGCGCAAGATCGCGGCGCTGCCCCGGATGGCGCTGCTGGCCTGGCTCTACAGCGTCGAGGGCGCGACCCTCGACTGGATCGGCCGTCCGACGCTGTCCCGCGACACGATGCGCGAGCTGCTGGTGAAGACGCTGGGCGGCGCGATGCGCGCGGTCGAGGAGATCGACTCCTCCTACAGGGCCCCGCAGTCCGCCCGCCGGGACCCCTGAGCGAGGGGCGGAGGCCACTGGACCTCCGCCCCGAGTGCCTTACTCCGGCGGTCAGTTGATCGACTTGATCAGCTCACCGTTCGAGGTGTCACCGCTGAGCTCCCAGAAGAACGTGCCGCCCAGACCCTGCTGGTTCTTGTAGGCCATCTTCCCGGCGATGGTCGACGGGGTGTCGTAACTCCACCAGTTGGTACCGCACTTGGCGTACGCCGTGCCACCGACGGTGCCCGTCGCGGGGCACTTCGTCTTCAGCACCTTGTAGTCCTCGATGCCCTGTTCGTAGGTTCCGGCCGCGGGTCCGGTGGCGGTGCCGCCGGGGGCCGCCTGGGTCACGCCGGTCCAGCCGCGGCCGTAGAAGCCGATGCCGAGCAGCAGCTTCGAGGCCGGGATGCCGAGGCCCTTGAGCTTCGCGATCGTGGCCGCGGTGTGGAACCCGGCCTTCGGGATGCCGGTGTACGAGTTCAGGGGCGAGTGCGGGGCGGTCGGCCCGGCCGCGTCCCAGGCGCCGAAGAAGTCGTACGTCATCGGGTTGTACCAGTCGACGTACTGCGCGGCGCCCGCGTAGTCGGCCGCGTCGAGCTTGCCGCCGCTGGTGGCGTCCGCGGAGATCGCGGCGGTGACGAGCGCGCCGCCGCCGAACTTCGCGCGCAGCGCCGCCATCAGGTTCTTGTACGCCGCCTTGCCGCTGGTGTCACAGGTGTTGCCGCAGGCGTTCGGGTACTCCCAGTCGATGTCGATGCCGTCGAAGACGTCGGCCCACTTGGAGTTCTCGACCAGGTCGTAGCAGGACTGGGCGAACGCCGCCGGGTTCCTCGCCGCCTCGCCGAAGCCGCTGGACCAGGTCCAGCCGCCGAACGACCAGAGCACCTTGAGGTTCGGGTGCAGCTTCTTCAGCTTGCGCAGCTGGTTGAAGTTGCCCCGCAGCGGCTGGTCCCAGGTGTCGGCGACACCGTCCACCGACTGGTCGGCGGTGTACGCCTTGTCGGTCGCCGCATAGGCGTCGCCCATGGCGCACTTGCCTCCGGTGACATTGCCGAAGGCGTAGTTGATGTGGGTGAGCTTGGCGGCCGAGCCGGACGTCCGGATGTTCTTGACGTGGTAGTTCCGGTCGTAGACGCCCCATTCGGTGAAGTAGCCGACGACTTTCGAACCCGCCGCGGCCGCCCGGGCGTTGTCGGCGACCGTGGCGACGCGGGTGGTGCCGGACGGGGGGAGGGCGCGGGCGGTGGAGGACTCCGTGGCCGTCGCGGTCCCGGCGCCGGCCGGCAGCCCCGCGCCGAGGACGGCGCAGCACACGGCGGACAGGAGCGACCGGGCGGGGGCGCGCCCCGGTCGGCCGGGGCCCGGGCGGAGGGCCCGGGAGAGGTCCCGGAAGCGGGAGCGGTGCGATGTGAGCATCGAGTCTCCTCGTGGGGGAGAGGGGAACGGGCGCTGTTTGGCATGCACGCGATGACGTGTGGGGGAACAGTAAGAGGACTAGACCATTGAGTCAATGGTTCGGACCAGTATCCGGCGCCCCGGATCTCCCGGCCCCGGATCTTCCGGCCGTGGACCGCCCGAAGGTGCCCGTCGGGGCCGGCGGGCGGTCAGCGTGTGTCGCCTCGCGGGTCCCGGTCCCGCCCCGCGTTGATCCGGTACGGGCCGGGCGGAGGCGTCGCGAGGCGGATCCACTCGGGATCGTGCAGCCCCGGCAGTGTCCGGCCGCGGTCGGCCCAGGTGCGCAGCAAGGCGCGGTAGATGGGGGGATCCGGGGCCGGTGGGGGTGGCGGGGCGATCTGCCGAACCGATTCTTCCGTGGCGGGGGCGAAGGCGTGGCGCCCACGGCCGGTCGCCGCTTGGGTGGGGGTCATGCCGGGGCAACGCGCGGGTGGCGGGACAGGTCACCGGCCCGCGCAATCGGGCGTGCGTTCGCGACCGGCTCGTTCGGGGCGTCGCGACCGGTCCGCGCGAAGGGTGCCGTCCGGCGGCGCGGTCCGTCCGGGGCGGGGTCCGGCGTCTGGCCCCGGACTCTCATCTGACGTACCGTCAAATGCCGTGCCGGAGGCCCGCACTTCTCCGTCCGGAGGCCGACTGCCGTGCCTTCAGGGAGGCCCGCCATGTCCGACGACCGCCCCGTCGCCCTCGACGAGTACCCCGTGCACCAGGTGCCCCTGTCCATGAAGCACGTCGCGACCGGCGACCGCAACGCGTACGACCGCTACATCTTCCACGTCCTCGACCACCGGGGAAGGGCCTTGCTCATCGCGGGACTCGGGGTCTATCCGAACCTCGGGGTGATCGACGCGTACGCCACCCTCCGGCGGGGGAACCTCCTGCACGCCGTGCGGGCCTCGGACGCGCTCGGGGACGACCGTACGGAACTGGCCGTGGGCCCGTTGCGGATCCGCGTAGAGCGCCCCCTGAAGGAGTTCGTGCTGAGCTGCGCGGCCGCCCCCGACGACCCCGACGGACTGTCGTACGAGATCACCTGGACGGCGGACTTCCCCGCGCTCTGGGAACCGCACCACCTCCAGCGGCACGGCGGCCGGCTCACCCTGGAGGGGAGACGCTTCGTGCAGGCGGGCCACTGCGAGGGCTGGATCCGGCAGGGCGGCGAGGGGACACGTCTGACCCCGGGCCGGTGGACCGGTACCCGCGACCGGAGTTGGGGCGTGCGGCCGGTCCCGGGCGAGGAGGGCGGCAGGTACGCGGAGGAGCGTCCCGCGGAGGGATTCCACTGGGTGTGGTGCCCGGTCCGGTTCGAGGACCGGTTCCTGATGGTCGTCCTCCAGGAGGACGCCGACGGTCACCGGGTGCTGAACGACGCCACGCTCGTCCGCGACGGCAGGCGCGACCTCCAACTCGGCTGGCCCCAGGCGGACATCACCTACCGGTCGGGCACCCGCCGGCCCACCTCCGCCGTCATCCACCTCACCCGGCCCCGGGACCGGGCGCCACTGCGCCTGGACGTCGAGGTCCTCACCTCCTCGCCCCTCGCCGTGGGGGCCGGCTATCCGCCCGCCGACGACTGGCAGCACGGCACCTGGCGCGGGCGCGGGTGGACCGACCGCCGCACCTACGACCTCTCCGACCCGGCAGCCCACCGGCGCGCCGCGTACGGGGTCGTCGACCACGCCGCCCGCTGCACGCTGGACGGCCAGGTCGGACACGGGATCTTCGAGCACGGCTCGTTCGGCCGGCACGACCCGAGCGGCTTCACCGGATTCGACTCGGTCGCGCCCTGACCCCCGGACGCGGCCCGAAGGGAGTGGACATGGCCACGGCACCCCGCCCGCGCACGACCACCCGCGACCGGGACGAACTCGGCCGGCGGCTGACCGCCTGGCTCGACGCGCGTCTCCCCGGCGCCAGGGCGGCGCACCTCACCGTCCCCGCCTCCAACGGGATGTCCAGCGAGACCCTGCTGTTCGACATCGAGCACCCCGAACCACCGCTGCGGCGCTGCGCGTTGAGACTGGCGGCGGACCCGGCCGCGTACACCGTCTTTCCGGTGTACGACCTGCCGCGTCAGTACCGCACCATGCGGCTGGTCGCCGAGCACTCCGACCTTCCGGTCCCCCGGGTCCTGTGGCTGGAGGAGGACCCCGGCCCGCTCGGCGCACCCTTCTTCGTGATGGATCGGGTCGAGGGGCGCGTACCGCCCGACGTCATACCGTACACGTACGAAGGCAACTGGCTGCACGCGGCGAGCGACCGGGAGCGTGCACGGCTGGAGGACGCGTCGGTCGGACTCCTCGCCCGCCTCCACGACCAAGTGCCCCCGGCCGCAGCGGAGTTCCTGGCCCTTCCCGGCGACGGCAGCCCGCTGCGACGGCACGTCGAGGCCCAACGCGCCTACTACGCCTGGGTCGTCGACGGCCGCCCGCGCTCACCCCTCATCGAGAGCGCCTTCGACCGGCTCGGCGACCTGTGGCCGCGCGACGAGGGCGAGACCGTGCTCAACTGGGGTGACGCGCGGATCGGGAACGTCGTCTACGACGGCTTCGAACCCGCGGCCGTCCTCGACTGGGAGATGGCGGCGCTCGCCCCGCGCGAGGTCGACCTCGGCTGGACCGTCTATCTGCACCGCTTCTTCCAGGACCTCACCGTGAGCTTCGGCCAGCGCGGGCTGCCCGGGTTCCTGCGCCGCGACCGCGTGGAGCGGCGCTACGCCGAACTCACCGGCCGGCCACCGCGCGACATGGACTTCTACACGCTGTACGCGGCCCTGCGGCACGCTGTCGTCATGCTGCGCATCGCCTACCGCCAGGTGCACTTCGGCGAGATCGCCGTCCCCCCGGACCCGGACACCCTGATCCTGCACCACGACAGCCTGCGGGCCATGGTGCGGGGCGGCTACTGGGAGGGCCCGGAGGCCGGCCGCTGAGCGCTCGCGCGGCTCAGGCCGCCTGGCGCCGCATCTCGGGGACCCGCATCGGGCGCGACCCCGGGCCGCCGACGTGCGAGAAGGGCTGCGTCCGCCAGTCGAGGCCCTGAGGGAGCGTCAACAGGAGCGCGGTGTCCTGCTCCTGAAGCTCCATCGACTCGTCGGCCGACCGCGCGTCGGCCGCGGAACGGCCCGTGCCCGCACAGACCGTGAGCCCGAACGGGTTCCACGGCGAGGCGCACAGCGCGTGCTCCGGCAGGACCTCCTCGTCCGCCAGCAGCGCGATGGGCTGCGCGCAGTCCGGGCAGATCACCCGGACCATCTCGAAGGTGTCGTAGGCGTCGAAGTCGTCGTCGTCGAGTGCGTCGACGCCCTCCGGCTCCGGTTCGACGACGGGCTGCTGCCGCTTGGACGCGGTGCGGCCAGGGCGCTTGAGACTCTGCATGGATTTCTCCCCCTCGGGTGGGCCGACAAGGCGCTGCGGCCTCGACCACAGCAAGCATTTCCCGCCCCGTATCCGCGGTAATCACGAGAACATCACGGACCCGGTCGGGACACTGTGTCCTTCGTCACATGCCGCCCGCAGATGCCCCGCACGGTGGATTTGTCCCCCGGGTGTCCCGCGGCCCGCTCCCGCGCACATCACGAACCGGGCATGACCTGCACTGCTGAGGTATCCGGCGGGTTCGGGCGCACTGTAGGTTCTTGCGCCATGGAGGAGCTGGACCGACAGATCGTGCAGCTGCTCGTCGCAGACGGGCGGATGAGTTACACCGACCTGGGCAAGGCCACGGGCCTTTCCACGTCCGCCGTGCACCAACGGGTGCGCCGCCTGGAGCAGCGCGGCGTGATCCGCGGCTACGCGGCGGTCGTCGACCCGGAGGCCGTGGGACTGCCCCTGACCGCCTTCATCTCGGTGAAACCGTTCGACCCGAGCGCCCCGGACGACATCGCGGAACGCCTCGCGGACGTGCCGGAACTGGAGGCCTGCCACAGCGTCGCGGGCGACGAGAACTACATCCTCAAGGTACGGGTCGCCACCCCGCACGAACTGGAGGAGCTGCTGGCCCGGCTGCGCACCCTCGCGGGCGTGTCGACCCGGACGACGGTGGTCCTGTCCACGCCGTACGAGGCGCGGCCGCCGCGCATCTGATCCACCCGCGCGACCGCCCGGTGCCCACCCGGGCGACGGCCGGCATCCGGCAGGCGCGAGACTGTTCCCCATGAGTGAGCGCACCGCCCCGTCCGACACCGTGCTGCTGCGCGGTGGAGAAGTCCACAGCCCCGCCGATCCCTTCGCCACCGCGATGGTCGTCGAACGCGGTCAGATCGCCTGGGTCGGCTCGGAGGGCGCCGCCGACGCCTTCGCCGACGGGGTCGCCGAGGTCGTGGACCTGGAAGGCGCGCTGGTCACCCCGGCCTTCACCGACGCCCATGTGCACACCACCGCCACCGGTCTCGCGCTCACCGGCCTCGACCTGAGTGACGCGCCCTCCCTGGAAGCCGCTCTCGCCCTCGTACGCGACTTCGCCGCCGCCCGCCCCGCCGACCGGGTCCTGCTCGGGCACGGCTGGGACGCGGCCCGCTGGCCCGGCGGGCGCCCCCCGACGCGCGCCGAGCTGGACGAGGCCGCCGGCGGCCGCCCGCTCTACCTCTCCCGTATCGACGTGCACTCCGCCGTGGTCACCACCGCGCTCCTGGACCTGGTCCCCGGAGTCACCGGACGCCCCGGATACCAGGACGGCCCGCTGACCCGCGACGCCCACCACGCCGTCCGGGCCGCGGCCCTCGGCGCCGTCACCGCGGCGCAGCGCACCGAGGCCCAGCGCGCGGCCCTCGCGCACGCCGCCTCCCTGGGCATCGGCTCGGTGCACGAGTGCGCGGGCCCGGAGATCTCCTCCGAGGACGACCTCACCGGCCTGCTGCGGCTCGCCGCCGAGGAGCGCGGCCCCCGGGTCGTCGGCTACTGGGCCGAGCAGGGCGAGGAGGGCGTGGCGAGGGCCCGCTCACTGGGCGCGGCCGGCGCCGCGGGCGACCTCTTCGTCGACGGCTCCCTCGGCTCGTACACCGCCTGTCTGCACCAGCCCTACGCCGACGCGGCACACACCGGCACCGCGTACCTGGACGACGCCGACGTGGCCGCCCATGTGATCGCCTGCACCGAGGCGGGCCTCCAGGCGGGCTTCCACGCCATCGGGGACGCCGCCGTGACCTCGGTGACCGAGGGGGTGCGGGCGGCGGCGGAGAAGATCGGTCTGGCGCGCGTGCGGGCCGCCCGGCACCGTGTCGAGCACGCCGAGATGCTGACGCCGGAGACCATCGCCTCCTTCGCGGAGTTCGGCCTCACCGCCTCCGTGCAGCCCGCCTTCGACGCGCTCTGGGGCGGCGAGGACGGCATGTACGCCCAGCGTCTCGGGACGGAGCGGGCCCGCACCCTCAATCCGCTGGCGGCCCTGCTGCGCACCGGTGTGCCGCTCGCCTTCGGCTCCGACAGCCCGGTCACCCCCCTCGATCCGTGGGGCACCGTCCGGGCGGCGGCCTTCCACCGCACCCCGGAGCACCGGGTGTCGGTGCGGGCCGCCTTCACGGCGCACACGCGCGGCGGCTGGCGCGCGATCGGACGCGACGACGCGGGGGTCCTGGTGCCGGGCGCACCCGCGGACTACGCGGTGTGGCGCACCGAGGAACTGGTGGTGCAGGCCCCCGACGACCGGGTGGCCCGCTGGTCCACGGACCCCCGCTCCGGCACCCCGGGACTGCCCGACCTGAGCCCCGGCGGTGACCTGCCCGTCTGCCTGCGCACCGTCGTGGGCGGACGGACGGTCTTCGTACGGCCGGGCGAGTGATCTCGCAGGGCGGCAGGGTGGTGATCGACCGCCGCCGTCCCGTCGCGCGACCTGCGCATCCTCTTCTCCGACCGGGCCGAAGAGGGAAAACCCGCAGTTCAGACGAGTGTTGACAGCCAGCCGCAAGGGGCCGGTAGGTTCGGCCGGGTCCACCACCGGACGTCCGACCGGAGAACTTCCAGACAGTCGCCGGAGCGCCGCTGGGTCAGGGGCGGTGTGCCGCACCGGCGCACCGCCGAGCCAGGCTCAGCGGCGGCGCCACGGCGGGGGAACGTTCACGCCTGTCGGCAGGGTGTGACCCGGGTGGGGCCCGGACGTCCAGTAGACAACGGCTTTCGGTCGACCCGCAGCCAGCGGGTCCCTGGTCGGCCCGAAGGGCGCCGGGCCCCCATCCGCAGACGCGGTTCTCCGGCGCGGGAAGGGCGCTCTTACCCGGTTCTTGTCGAATCGACACCCCTGTCTGGCGCACCGACGCGTCAGCGCAGGCCGGGGCCACTATGGTGGACCCCTGCGTACGGACTTGAAGGGGCAGCAGTGAACGACGGCGACGGGACCCTCGCGGCAGGAGCCCAGGCGAGGCGGTTCGGCCCACTCGGCACGGCCTTGGTGATCATTCCGACCTACAACGAGGCGGAGAACATCAAGAAGATCGTCGGCCGGGTGCGGGCCTCGGTGCCCGATGCGCACGTCCTGGTGGCGGACGACAACAGCCCGGACGGCACGGGCAAGTTGGCCGACGAGCTGGCCGCCGAGGACGACCATGTCCAGGTCCTGCACCGCAAGGGCAAGGAAGGGCTGGGCGCCGCGTATCTGGCCGGCTTCCGCTGGGGGCTGGAGCACGGGTACGGCGTCCTGATCGAGATGGACGCGGACGGTTCGCACCAGCCGGAGGAGCTGCCCCGGCTGCTCACCGCGCTGAAGGGCGCCGACCTGGTGCTCGGCTCGCGCTGGGTGCCGGGCGGCCGGGTGGTGAACTGGCCCAAGTCCCGCGAGTTCATCTCGCGCGGCGGCAGCATGTACTCCCGGCTCATGCTCGACGTCCCCATCCGGGACGTCACCGGTGGGTTCCGGGCCTTCCGGCGGGAGACCCTGGAGGGTCTCGGACTCGGCGAGGTCGCGTCCCAGGGGTACTGCTTCCAGGTGGACCTCGCGCGGCGGGCCGTGAAGGCCGGCTACCACGTCGTGGAGGTGCCCATCACCTTCGTCGAGCGTGAACTCGGTGACTCCAAGATGAGCCGGGACATCCTGGTGGAAGCGCTGTGGCGGGTCACCACCTGGGGCGTGGGGGAGCGGGTCGGCCGGATCACCGGACGCAAGCCGTCCGCGTAAGGTCCGGCGGAGGTCTGCCGGGGGACCGACTGAGCCGTGTCGCGCGCCGGGGAAAGCGCTGATCATCCGCTTATCCCGTACTGAGGCGTGCCCAGGCACACTGGGTGCATGACGACTGGCACACCGACTTCCCCGCGCCCCGCCCGACCGCGGCGGTCCGCGCTGCGCAGGTACCTGCCGCTCGGCATCGCCGCCTGGCTGGTGCTGGAGATCTGGCTGCTTACCGTGGTGGCGGGGGCGGCGAGCGGCTTCGCGGTCCTGCTCCTGCTGGTGGCCGGGTTCCTGCTCGGTTCCGTGATCGTCAAGCGGGCCGGGCGCCGTGCCTTCCGCAACCTCAGCGAGACGCTGCAACAGCAGCAGAGCGGCGTGGCCCCCACGGGCGGCGGCGAGGGCAACGGGCTGATGATGCTCGGCGGCCTGCTGCTGATGCTGCCCGGCCTCGTCTCGGACGCCGTGGGCCTCCTCCTGCTGATCCCGCCCGTCCAGAAGGCCCTGAGCCGGTACACCGAGCGCGCCGTCGAACGCCGGATCCGCCTGGCCGCCCCCGGCAGCGTCGGAGACGCCTTCCAGCAGGCACGCATCCACCGTCCGGACGGCAAGGTGGTCCAGGGCGAGGTCATCCGGGACGACACCCCGCGGGGCCCGGCGGACCCGACCCCGCACCGTCCCCTGACGGGCTGAGGGGCCGAGGGGCCGAGGGCTGACGGGCCCGGGGGTACCGGGCCCGCGCGGGCACCGGTTCCCCGGCGGGTGGGTCGACCGGCCTGGACCGGGCTGAGGGAAAGGGCCCCGGGCATCCGTCCTCGACGGGCCGGTCGGCCGGTCGAGGTGATGAGGGCCGGCCGGGCCGACCAGCCCCGGCCGCGTGGACGCGCGCCGGTCAACCCGGCTCCTGAACGCCCCGGCCGGGGTGAACGCGGACGTCCGGCACGCCGGGAGTGAACCCGTCCGGGTGATACCGCCGCGGCGCGGTCCCTCAGGGAACGGGGGTCGGCCGGCGAGTGCCCGGCCCCCGCGGGGAGCGGCCCGGCCGGCCCCGATGGCGCTCCCGTGCCTCCGTCGTGGTGTCCGTGTGCCACAACGCACGAGACCGCGGGCCCCGTACGAAGAACGTACGGGGCCCGCGGTCTCGGCGTGCGGTGTATGCCACCCAGTCCCCGGAGGGACTACGCGGACTTGCGGCTGTCCCGCGGATGCACCGCGATGTTCATCGCGCCGGAGCGCAGAACGGCCAGGCGCTCCTCGAGGACCTCTTCGAGTTCCTCGCGGGTGCGCCGTTCCATCAGCATGTCCCAATGCGTACGCGCGGGCTTGGCCTTCTTTTCCTCAGGGCCGTCGCCGTCCACCAGGAGTGCCTGGGCCCCGCAGACCTTGCACTCCCACTCCGGCGGGATCTCCGCCTCGACCGAGAAGGGCATCTCAAACCGGTGCCCCTTCTCGCATGCGTACTCCACGGCCTGGCGCGGGGCCAGGTCGATGCCGCGGTCCGTCTCGTAGCTGGTCACCACGAGGCGCGTGCCGCGAAGAGCTCGCTCACTCATGAATCGTGCCTCCCGGGCTTGTCGCCCACAGGACAGGTGTCGCTGTCGTCGTCATCCGGTCAACGTCCGGTCGGCGGTAAAGATTCCCGTTCCGGGTCATGCGTCGCCGTCGTAGCCGCCCCTTGTTGTACCCACCGACACCCGGTTTGTCACATCTGGCAGCAGATGTCACCCAACGCTTCAGTATCTTTGACGCGCAGTAACGGTACGCCTGGCAGGCCAAACGCGTACACTACCGTCCTTTGGCCTCAGGTGCTAAATCCTGTCGGGTACGGGATTTCCCGCGTCGCGGATCGCCTGCCGCACCGGGACCCTCGCGAGCAGCCCGAATCCGATGACGAAGAAGGCCACGAGCGAGATGATCGCGTCCCGGTAACTTCCCGTCAGCTGGTAGGTCAAACCGAACAGAAGCGGGCCCAGCCAACTCATCCCCCGGTCGCTCATCTCGTACGCCGAGAAGTACTCGGCCTCCTTGCCGGCCGGCACGAGATGCGAGAACAGGGAGCGCGACAGGGCCTGGCTGCCGCCCAGGACCAGGCCGATGCCGGCGGCGAGGACGAAGAACCACACCGGCGCGCCGGCCGGCAGGAAGTACCCGGCGGCCAGGGTCACCGTCCACGCGACGAGTGAACCGAGAATGGTCCGTTTGGCCCCGTACGCACGCGCCAGCCGCCCCATGCCCAGGGCGCCCCCGACCGCGAGCACCTGCACGAGCAGCACGGCGACGATGAGCGTCGACTGGCTCAGGCCGAGTTCCTCGGACCCGTACACCGAGGCCTGCGAGATCACCGTCTGGATGCCGTCGTTGTAGACCAGATAGGCGAACAGGAAGGAGAGGGTGAGCGGTTTGCCGCGCATGTCGCGCACGGTGGCCGCCAGCTGCCGCCATCCGTGCGCGGGTGTCCTGTCGCCGGGGGCCGTACGGCGGTCGCGCAGCCGCCTGAGCGGGACGAGCGTGAAGGCGCCCCACCAGAGGCCGGCCGACGACAGGCAGATGCGGACGGCCGTCGCCTCCGAGACACCGAAGGAGTCGTGGGCCGTGAACAGGACGAGATCGGCGATCAGGACCAGGGAACCCGCCGCGTAGCCGAAGGCCCAGCCGCGCGACGAGACGGCGTCCCGCTCCTCGGGCGGCGCGATCTGCGGCAGGTAGGAGTTGTAGAGGACCATCGAGACGGCCACCGAGGCGTTGGCCACGACCAGGAGCAGACCGCCGAGCAGATAGCGGTCCCCGTCCAGGAAGAACATGCCCGTCGTGGCCGCCGCGCCGAGGTACGCGGAGGCGGCGAGCAGCGGCTTCTTGCGTCCCGTGCGGTCTGCCGCGGCGCCGGCCATCGGCATCACGAGGATGGACAGGATGACGGAGGCGGAGACCGTGTAGGCGAAGAAGGAGCCGGCCCGGATCGGTATCCCGAGCGGGTGGACGAATCCGTCCGCGTCCGCAGCGTGCTTGGCGACGGCCGTCAGATAGGGGCCCAGGAAGACGGTGAGCACGCTCGTCGAGTAGACGGAGCAGGCCCAGTCGTAGAAGTACCAGCCGCGCTGCTCGCGGCGTCGTTCGGCGGCCTCGTCGGCCACCTGTGCCCGCACGGTGTCGGTGCGCACCCGTGCTCCCTCGCTTCCCGCTGGACGATCGTTGTACGGACACGCCGGACGGACCGCGCGAGGGCTCAGGCCCAGGTGCCCCGGTCCTCCAGGACCCTGCGCAGCGTGTCGATGTGATCGGTCATGATGCCATCGACTCCCAGGTCCAGGAGCCGGTGCATGCGATCGGGATCGTTCACCGTCCAGACGTGGACCTGCAGGCCGCGCGCGTGGGCGGCGCGCACGAAGCGCCGGTCGACGACGGGCACACCCGACTGAGACTCGGGCACCTGGGCGGCGATCGCCGAGTCGCGCAGGGCGGCCGGTATGCCGTACGACCGCAGCCGCAGCCCCAGGACGCCCTTGGTGCCGTAGGACGTGGCCAGGCGGGGGCCGGCCAGGCGCTGGGCGCGGAAGACCCGGGCCTCGGAGAAGGAACCGACGCAGACGCGGTCCCAGGCGTCCGTGCGTCCGATGAGGTTGAGCAGGGGGTGCAGGGCGGGTTCCGCCTTGACGTCCACGTTCCAGCGCACTCCGGGAAAGGTCTCGAGGAGTTCCTCGAAGAGGGGCACCGGTTCCTCGCCCGCCACGCGCGCCTGGCTCACGTCCTCCCACGAGAGGTCCGCGATGCGGCCCGCGCCGTCCGTCACCCGGTCCAGGGTCGCGTCGTGGAAGGCGACGAGCCTGCCGTCCGCCGTCGCGTGCACGTCCGTCTCGATGTAGCGGTAGCCCGTCGCCACCGCCCGCCGGAACTGGGCGACGGTGTTCTCCAGGCCGTCCGCCGCCCCGCCGCGATGGGCGAAGGCGATCGGGCCGGGGTGGTCCAGGTACGGATGGCGTATGCGCGTGCTCACCCTGGAAGTATCGCGCCCTCCGGTTGACCGGCGGCAACGACCGTGCTGCCGCCAGGTGCCCGGCGGACGGCGAACATCCGCAGGAAGAACTGGGCGAGCGGGCCGATCGCGACGGCGTAGAGCAGCGTCCCGACGCCGACCGTGCCGCCGAGCACGAAACCGGTCGCGACCACGGCGACCTCGAGGACCGTGCGCACCAGCCGGATCGAGCGGCCCGTACGCCGGTGCAGCCCCGTCATCAGCCCGTCGCGCGGGCCCGGGCCGAAACGGGCGGAGATGTAGAGACCCGTCGCGAGTCCGTTCAGGACGATGCCCGCCAGCATCAGCGGGACGCGGACCGCCAGCGCGTGCGCGTCCGGCACCAGGGCGAGCGTGCCGTCCATCGCGAGGCCGACCACGAAGACGTTCGAGACCGTGCCGAGGCCCGGCCGTTGACGCAGCGGGATCCACAGGAGCAGGACCGCCGCGCCCACGAAGATCGACACCACGCCGATCGTCAGTCCGGTCAGCTCCGCCAGCCCCTGGTGCAGCACGTTCCAGGGCTCCAGGCCGAGTCCCGCCTCCACGAGCAGGGCGGAACTGGCGCCGTACAGCGCGAGCCCGGCGTACAGCTGGACCAGCCGCAGCGGGAGGCGTCCGCCGGTGTCAGGACCGTTGGCTGGTGTGGAGTCGGCCGGTGTGGACATGACGTGCCCCCCTGGGTGGTGCGTGTGGTGGTGCCAGTGGCCTGGCACGTGCCATTCTGTGGCTTGATGGAGGACGCCATCCAAGGCCAATCCGAGGAAGGTGGACTGGAAGCAATGGCGCAGTGGACATCGGCGATGGGGGCCGCGCAGCTCGCCCGGCTGCTCAACTCCCAGCAGGAACGCCCCTCGGGGCCGGGGACCCGGCGGCCGCCCGCCTACCGCGCGCTCGCCGACGGCGTACGGCTGCTCGTGCTGGAGGGCCGGGTACCGGTCGCCGCGCGGCTGCCCGCCGAGCGCGAACTCGCGCTGGCCCTGTCCGTCAGCCGCACGACGGTCGCGGCGGCCTACGAGGCGCTGCGCGGCGAGGGCTTCCTGGAGTCGCGCAGGGGAGCCGGCAGCTGGACCGCCGTGCCCGCCGGGAACCCGCTGCCCGCACGCGGTCTGGAGCCGCTGCCGCCGGAGGCCCTCGGTTCCATGATCGACCTCGGCTGCGCGTCGCTTCCCGCACCCGAACCCTGGCTCACCCGTGCCGTGCAGGGCGCCCTGGAGGAACTGCCCCCGTACGCGCACACGCACGGCGACTACCCGGCGGGGCTGCCCGCGCTGCGCGCGATGATCGCGGAGGGGTACACGAGGCGCGGCATCCCGACCATGCCCGAACAGATCATGGTGACCACCGGTGCGATGGGCGCGATCGACGCCATCTGCCATCTCTTCGCCGGGCGCGGCGAGCGCATCGCCGTCGAGTCGCCCTCGTACGCCAACATCCTCCAGCTGATGCGGGAGGCCGGGGCACGGCTGGTGCCCGTGGCCATGGCGGAGGGACTCGCCGGGTGGGACATGGACCGCTGGCGGCAGGTCCTGCGCGACGCGGCGCCCCGGCTCGCCTATGTCGTGGCCGACTTCCACAATCCGACGGGAGCCCTCGCGGACGAGGACCAGCGTCGCCGGCTGGTGGACGCGGCCCGTTCCGCGGGGACGGTCCTGGTGGTCGACGAGACGATGAGCGAGCTGTACCTGGAGGACGGGGTCGCCATGCCCCGCCCCGTGTGCGGCTTCGACCCCGCCGGGTCCACGGTGATCACTGTCGGGTCGGCCAGCAAGGCCTTCTGGGCGGGGATGCGCATCGGCTGGGTGCGGGCCGCCCCCGATGTGATCCGCAGTCTCGTCGCCGCGCGCGCGTACGCCGACCTCGGCACGCCCGTGCTGGAGCAGCTGGCCGTGAACTGGCTGCTGAGCACGGGCGGCTGGGACCAGGCGGTGGCGATCCGGCGGGAGCAGGCCCGGGAGAACCGGGACGCGCTGGTCGCCGCCGTGCGCCGGGAGCTGCCCGACTGGGAGTTCTCGGTCCCGCGGGGCGGGCTGACGCTGTGGGTGCGCACCGGGGGGCTGTCGGGGTCGCGGCTCGCCGAAGTGGGTGAACGGGTGGGCGTACGGGTGCCGTCCGGGCCGCGCTTCGGGGTGGACGGGGCCTTCGAGGGCTATGTACGGCTGCCGTTCACGGTGGGCGGCGCGGTAGCGGAGGAGGCGGCGGTCCGGCTGGCCGCGGCGGCACGGCTGGTGGAGACGGGGGCGAGCGCGGGGAGCGAGGGTCCTCGCACGTTCGTGGCCTGAGGGCCGTCGTCCGGATCAAGTGGTGCCGGAGCGGGGTGGCTTGACGGCGGCAGCGCCGGGCGGGTGGTCCGGTGCGGCCGCGGGTGGCCCGGCCCGCGGCCGGGCGCGGCCCGGTGTGCGGGCCCGGCGGTGCCCCCGGACCGGGACCGTCGACCGGACCGCTCCCTGTGGACGAACGGCGGGCCGGACCGGCCCGCCGTTCGTCCACAGGTCAGCCCTCCGCCGCCGCCGGTTCCGCGGCGGCCGCGACGGGCCGGGGTCCGGCTTCGGCCGGGGCGGGCAGGGGTTCCGCCTCGGCCGATGCGCTCCTGGCCGGCAGGAGGTCCAGCACCGCGCGGCGCTGTGTCTCGTTCGTCGCGTCGTCGAAGGGGTCGGGGGTCGCCGGGACCTGGAGGCGCAGGACGGGGCCGGCGCCGAGCCGCGCGTAGCCGCGGCCGGGCGGCACGTGCTGGGGCGGGGTGGTGTGCGGCGGCACGCCGAGCACGGCCGCCAGCTGCGGGGGCGACGCGGGACCGAGCACCACGCGCGCGCGGGTGTGCTGGAGGACGGCCTCACCGAGAGAGTCGAGGGAGTCGAACTGCTCGGCCACCACGACCGTGACGCCCGCCGCGCGTCCGTGCCGCAGCGGTACCTCCAGAAGGTCCTGGGGATCGCGGTGGCCGTCGGCGGCGGCGAGATGGCCCAGGGTGCCCGGACGGTCCAGCAGGATCCAGAGCGGGTTCTTGGTGTCCTCCGGCGCGGGATGTCCGGCCTGCCGGGCGTGGTTGGCGGAGAGCAGCCGCCGCTCCGTCTCGTGCGCCGCCCACTCCAGACTGGCCAGCGCCCCGGCGAGGCCGGACTCGACGGCGAGCACGCCGTCCCGGCCGGTCAGGCACGCGTACTCGCCGGTGCCGCCGCCGTCGACGACGACGACGTCCCCGTACTGGAGAGCCTGCAGGGCGATGGAGCGCACCAGCGTCGACAGACCGCTGCCCGGCTCGCCCGCGGCCAGCAGGTGAGGTTCCGTCGAACGGGCGCCGGTGCGCCAGACGACCGGCGGGACGTCGCGCAGGGCCTCGCCGAATCCGAGCGGGAGCGTGCGCTGGACATCGGCCGGGTCGGTGAAGCCGAGGACCGTCTCACCGGGTGCGGTGACGAAGCGCTGGGCGCAGATGTCGGTGGGGAGCGGCGGCAGCACGGTGACGGTGAGTTCGTTGCCCTCCTGCTCCCACGCGAAGTGGTATTCGCGGCCACGGCCCGACTTGGCCTGGAGCAACTGTTCGATCCGGGCCCGGGCGACCGCCTCCCCGTCCGTGAAGTACGCCGGGTAGCGGACGAGGAGACGGGACACGCGTCCGTCGTCGTCGAACTCGTGGGCGGGGAAGGCCTTGTCCCAGTCGCCGCCGTGGGCGTAGAGGGGAGCGGGGTCCTCGGGTACGGAGAAGTACGGGACGAGGGCCTCGTAGAGCGACTGGAGGCGGGTGACCTGTGCCTCGTCGGGGCCGGTGGGGGCCGGCGGGGTGCGGTCGCGGCCGTACCAGGCTGCCGCCGCCATCAGGGTGATGGCGGCGAGCAGCGGTCCGTACGGCACCAGCGCCACGACCAGGATCACCGAGGCCACCAGGAACAGCAGCGGCCCGCGCCGGTCCTTGGGGGTCTCGATCCACTTGCGCTGTCCGACACCTGCCAGGCGGCGCAGTCCGCGGGTGACCGTGATCAGTGGCTGGAGGACGTCGGTGGCGCTGTCGGCTGCCGTCCGGGCCAGCTCCCGGCTTCGGGCGATCTGTGCGCTGCCGTTGCTGAGGATGCGGGGGAGGGGGCGCCGGGCCACTGCTGTCTCCTGAAGGTGCGTGCGAGGGGCGGGGAGGTCAGAACTTGATCCCGCCTAGGAGGCTCGCCAGGCTCTCGCCGCCGGCCTTGATGCTCGGCGCGATCGCCGTGCTGGCGAGGTAGAAGCCGAAGAGCGCGGCCACGATGGCGTGCGACGCCTTGAGCCCGTCCTTGCGGAAAAAGAGGAAGACGATGATGCCGAGCAGGACGACGCCTGACATGGACAGAATCATTTGAGCTCTCCTGGTTCGTGGGGACAGTCACCATGAGTTGTTCCAGGATCACAGGATGTATCCATACGATAAAAGGTGCAAATGGGTCGTTTTCTTGTGATTTCACTCGATCGGCTGAGGTGTTCCGGTGGGGCGGAGCGGGCCCGCCCCCTCCGGCCCTGTCCCGGTTTCTCCCGGTGGAATCCTGGTGATCCTTGCCTCGGCGGCGGCCGGTCATGTGCCGTCGGAGCCAGTACGCTGGCGATTCACCCGTACGGCCGCACATGCCGCGGTCGTACGGACCTGCGCATGACACTCCACGCGGTGTCGTAGGCTCCCGCAGTCCCTGGTGAGGCGTTCCTTGTCGTTGGCGCCGCCGTGAGGCGTCGTCCGAGGTGTGAGAGGCGGTCCGGTCGTGAGTGAAGTCCCCGACCCCGAGGTCGTGGAGTTGGCGACCAAGATCTTCGATCTGGCCCGCCGGGGCGAGACCGAGGCGCTCGTGGCGTACGTCGACGCGGGCGTTCCGGCCAACCTGACCAACGACCGCGGCGACTCCCTGGTGATGCTCGCCGCCTACCACGGCCACGCCGGGGCGGTGCGCGCCCTCCTGGAGCGCGGCGCCGAGGCGGACCGGATCAACGACCGGGGTCAGACGCCGCTCGCCGGGGCCGTCTTCAAGGGCGAGGAGGCGGTCATCCGCGCGCTCCTCGACAGCGGCGCCGATCCGGCCGCGGGCACCCCCTCGGCCGTCGACACGGCCCGGATGTTCGGCAGGACAGAACTGCTCGAACTGTTCGGCGCGCTCTGACACCACCACGCTGACCAGGCACGACACGGAAAACGGGGGAGGCGGTACGGGGCCGCCGGAAATACGGTCGCGGCAGGAAGAACTGCCGAGTCATCATGACGTCGTGATTCACGGACGCGATGGCTGGGCAGGTGTTGCCGCACCGCGCGGGCCGTGACACGGCCCGCATGGGCCACCGACGAGAGGCAGAGGAAGATGGTCTACAGCAAGCAAGAAACGGCGGACGCTCCGACGTGTTGTCACGCGGCCAGGTAATGCAGGATCCCGGTTGCGTCGACGCTTGATGTGAGGCTGTTTCCCATGTTCGATCCGGTCATAGCGCCCAGCGGAACGCTGCTCGGCCTGCTCCAGAGGGGCCGCGGCGACGGCACGCTGCACGCGCTCACCGCACCGCGGGCCGAGGCGCTCGCGGCACTGAACCACTGTGTGCTGAGTGATCCCCGCCACGACTGGCAGGTGGAGAACCGCTCCCTGTACTACGCCCGTCTCTACCTCGACCTGAGTGGCGAGCTCGACGAGATCGAGCGGCACCTCTTCGACGCCGAGGACGTCCTCGACGACTGCGAGTCACGCACGGGCCTGGCCCTCGCCGTGCTCGGGCACCTCGCCTCGTACGGCAGGCGGGACGCGCTGGAACTGCTGCGCCGGTACGCCGCCTCGGGCACCAACTGGGCCTGGGCGCTGGACGAGTTGGCCCTGCGTGACGACGACGCGGGTCTGCGGGCCCTCGCCGAGCCCGTACTCGCCCGCTTCCCGGCCGGCCCGGAAGGGGAGGCCGCGCTCGCCGCCCAGGTGCGCGACGCCTTCGAGCCCCGGCCCTGGCGGCTGTGGGCCGACGACCCTCGCGCGGCGATCGCCACGCGCGTGCGCGCGGCCCAGGAGCAGGGCTCCTTCGACCGATGGCAACGGCAGATGCGGCCGTCCGGCCCCCGCCCGGGGTGGAGCGTGCGCGCCGTGTTCGAGTGGGCCCAGCAGGGTCTGGACCGTGGAGCCGCGCTCCATGTGCCGGCCGCGCGCTGCCTCACGGCCGTCGCGGCCCCCGAGGACCGGCCCGAGATCGTCGAGGCCGCCCGGAGCGGCGGCGACGGCGCCCGGTGCACCGCCCTGCGCTATCTCGCCGACAGCAACGATCCGGACGCCCTGGCGCTGATCGAGGCCGCGGTGGGGGACGGCACGGCGGCGGTCGCGGAGGCCGCCGTCGACGCGTTCGAACGCATGCGCAGTGTCGCCGCCGTCGACCGGGCGCGCGGCTGGGCGCACCGGCCCGACGCCCTGGGCGACGCCGCCGGCCGGATGCTCGCCTGTCGCGGCGCCACCAAGGACAGCGAACTGGTGCTCGGCGCGCTCCGGGAGGCCGTACGCGGCGAAGGCCCCGACGCGCCGACCCTGTGGACCCTGGTGGACGGCGCCGGGCGGCTCGGCATCGTCTGCGCCGCCCCCGTACTGCGGCACGTCTACCGCGAGACCGCCTCCTCCCATCTGCGCGGCCGGGCCGCCCGGGCGCTCGCCGCCACCGACCCCTCCTTCCCCGCGGGCTTCGCCGTCGAGTGCCTGTGGGACTGCGAGGAGACGACCCGGGAGGTGGCCGCGCGGCACGCCGAGACGGGTGACGCCCGCGTCGTGGACCAACTGCGCCGGCTCGCGTCGGATCCGGCCGAGGAGGCGGAGGTCCAGACAGCCGTGCGGAGCCGTATCGGGCCCGACGCACCCGCCGTATGAACGAGGGGTGACCCGGGGGGCAGGAGGGCATGGCCGTGGGCTGACCTGGACAGGTGTGCGAGACAACGCTCACGGGGCGTTCCCCGGCCGGAAAGATCCACGTTGACGCGGCCACGTCCAGCACGGCGAGAACACCGGTATGCGTGTCGTCATCGTGACCGAATCCTTTCCCCCCGATGTGAACGGCGTGGCCCACTGCGCGCTCCAGACCGCCCGGCACCTCGTCGATCGCGGTCACGCTCCCCTTGTCGTCGCTCCGACCACCTCTCCCAAGTTCGCGGCCTCCTTCGAGCCGGGCGGTGCCCTCCTCGGGGACGGCCCCGACGCCCTCTCGCCCTGTCCCGTCGTCCGTGTCCCCTCCCTCCCGCTCCCGGGCTACCCCCAGGTCCGCGTCGCCCTCCCCAGCCGACGCGTCGCCGCCGCGCTCGTCGAACACCGCGCGGACGTCGTCCACCTGGCCAGCCCCTTCATCCTCGGCGTGCGCGGCATGGCGGCCGCCGCCAAGCTCGGCATCCCCGCCGTCGCCGTCTACCAGACCGACCTGGCCGGATACGCCCGTACGTACATGGGCGCCGGCGAGGCCACCGCCTGGCGGCGGATCCGTTCCGTCCACACCGCCGCCGACCGCACGCTCGCCCCGTCCAGCGCCGCCCAGCACGACCTGGAGGCACACGGTGTGCCCCGGGTGAGGCTGTGGCCGCGCGGGGTGGACACCGTCCGCTTCCGTCCCGGCCACCGGGACGAGGCGCTCCGGCGTGAACTGGCGCCGAACGGCGAGCTGATCGTCGGCTACGTCGGCCGGCTCGCCCCGGAGAAGCAGGTCGAACTGCTCGCCGGGGTCTGCGGCCTGGACGGCGTCCGTGTCGTGGTCGTGGGCGACGGCCCCAGCGAGACCTCGCTGCGCGAGGCACTGCCCGGGGCCGCCTTCCTGGGACGGCGCACCGGCGACGAACTCGCCCGGATCTTCGCCTCGCTGGACGTCTTCGCGCACACAGGCCCCTTCGAGACCTTCTGCCAGACCGTGCAGGAGGCAATGGCCAGCGGGGTCCCGGTCGTCGCGCCCGCCGCGGGCGGACCGCTGGACCTGGTGGCGCACGGCCGGACGGGGCTGCTGGTGCCGCCGCGCGACGCCGACGCCGTCCGTGACGCGGTGGTGGCCCTGGCCGCCGATCCGGCCCGCCGGGCCGAGTACGGCGCCGCCGGCCGCGCCACCGTCGAGGGCCGCACCTGGGCGGCCGTCGGCGACCAGCTCATCGACCACTACACCGAGGTGCTCTCCGCGCGGACGGTGGTGGCGGCATGAGCCTGCGCATCGTACGGCTGGCCAACTTCGTCGCCCCGGCCTCCGGGGGGCTGCGCACCGCCCTGCGGGAGCTCGGCGCCGGCTACCGGGCCGCCGGGCACGAACCGGTCCTGGTCGTCCCCGGAGAGCGGGTGAGCGACACCGACACCGAGCAGGGACGGGTGATCACGCTGCCCGGTCCGGTGCTGCCCGGAACCGGCGGATACCGGGTCCTCACGGACAGGCGGCGCGTCGCCCGCCTCCTGGAGTCCCTCGCCCCCGACCGCCTGGAGGTCTCCGACCGGACCACCCTGCGCTGGACCGGCGTGTGGGCGCGGCGGGCCCGGGTGCCCGCCGTGATGGTCTCCCACGAGACGGCCGACGGCGTGCTGCGGACCTGGGGGCTCTCCGAGGCGATGGCCCGCAGGACGGCGGACGCCCTCAACATCCGTACGGCGCACTCCTACGCGCGGGTCGTGTGCACGACGGAGTTCGCGGAGCGCGAGTTCGTCCGCATCGGCGCGCGCAACGTCGTACGGGCTCCGCTGGGCGTCGATCTGACCGGGCGGCACCCCGCGCTGCGGGACCCGGCCGTACGGGACCGGTACGCGCGCGCCGACCAGGTCCTGCTGGTGATGTGCTCCCGGCTGTCCGTCGAGAAGCGGCCCGGTACGGCGCTCGACGCGCTGGAGGCACTGCTGGGGCGCGGTGAGCGGGCCGTGCTCGTCGTCGCCGGGGACGGGCCGCTGCGGGCCCGGCTCGAACAGCGCGCCGCCGAACGCCGGCTGCCCGTCACCTTCCTCGGACATGTCGCCGACCGTGCGCTGCTCGGCGCGCTGCAGGCCTCGGCGGACGTGGCCCTGGCACCGGGGCCCGCCGAGACGTTCGGGCTCGCCGCACTGGAGGCGATGGCCTGCGGCACCCCGGTGGTGGCCAGCGCGCTGTCCGCGCTGCCCGAGATCGTCGGGTCCGCCGGGGCCACCGCTGGAGACAGCGGCGAGTCCTTCGCGGACGCGGTGCGGCTGCTCCTGGGACGGACCGAGGCCGAGCGCCGGGACGCGGCACGCGCGCGTGCCGAGTGCTTCGGCTGGGACACCGCGGTGAAGGCCTTCCTGGCGGCGCACGACGCGACCGTCGAGGTGCGGCCCCGCCTTCAGGAGGGTGTCGGATGAGACCCCTTCGCTTCGCGGCCCTCGGGGACTCGCTCACCGAGGGGGTGGGCGACCCCGTGGGAGAGGCCTGGCGGGGCTGGGCGGCGCTGCTGGCGGGCGGCCTGGCCGGCGGGGCGCCCGGGGAAGCGCCCGGTGCGGTGCCCGGCGGGCCGTCCGAGGAGGTGCCCGGCGGGGTCCCCGCCGGGTGCGCTGCGGGGGCGTCCCGAGGTCTCGCGGACGGTGCCGCGCGGCAGCCGTCCGGCCCGTCCGCCGGGTCCGCGGAAAGGGCGGGCGGGGCGTCCGCCGGGTCCGCGGAGGGGCCGCCGGGAGGACCGTCGCACGCCCCCGGAGGCCGGGTCGAGTTCACCAACCTCGCGGTGAGCGGCGCCCAGACGCGCGACGTCCTGGAACGCCAGACGCCCCGGGCGCTGGCCCTGCGCCCGGACGTGGTCTCCGTCGTGATCGGGGTGAACGACACCCTGCGGTACACCTTCGACATCCACGCGGTGGCGGCCCGGCTCGACGAGGTGTACGCGGCCTTCCGGAACCAGGGCGCCGTGCTTCTGACCGCCTGTCTGCCGGATCCCGGGGCGATGCTCGGGCTGCCGGGGGCGCTGGCCCGTCCGCTGGCCCGGCGTCAGCGGGCCGTCAACGCGGTCGTGCACGCGCTGTCCGAGCGGTACGGGGCGGTGCACGTGCACGCGGCGGAGGGCGCGTGGCTGACCGACCGCGCGCTGTGGAGCGCGGACCGGCTGCACCCGGGGGAGCGCGGGCACCGGCAGCTCGCGCTGCGCTTCCACGCGTCCCTGGTGCGGGAGGGCGTCGCCACCGGGCCCGCGCCGTCGTCCGAACCCGAGTTCCCGGCGCCCACCCGCTCGGCGAGTCTGTGGTGGCTGGCCACCGCGGGGACCGGATGGGTCGCCAGGCGGTGCACCGACCTGCTGCCGCAACTGCTCACGCTGGCCGCCGCCGAGGTACGCCACCGGGCACGCGGGACCAGCGCCCGGCTCGACCTCGGTGCCTCGCACGCGGTCGCGTCCGCGCTGGCCGCCCTGTCGGTGGGCGAACAGCCGGACGCGGCCTGAGGAGCCGGGCCGGGCGGGGCGCGGCCCGAGGCGGCGGGCGGGGCGCGGGCCCGTCAGCGGCGGCGAACGGCCAGGAAACGGACCGGCGTGCCCGCGACCGCCTGCGCGGCCGCGGGGAGGTCGGCCGTACGGACCACCGCGACCACCGGGTACCCCCCGGTGGTCGGGTGGTCGGCGAGGAACACCACCGGTCTGCCGTCGGGCGGCACCTGCACGGCTCCCAGGACCATGCCCTCACTGGGCAGTTCACCCGGGACGGCCCTCTCCAGCGAGGGCCCTTCCGTACGCAGCCCGATGCGGTTGCTCGCCGAGGAGACCCGGTAGGCGGCCGCCGTCAGGGTGTCCAGGGCGGAGGCGGTGAACCAGTCGTCGCGCGGGCCCGGAGTCACCCGCAGCACCAGCTCGGCGGGCGGACCCGGGTACGGGGCGACGTCCACGCGCGCGGGGACGTCGCCCCGCTCCCCCAGCGGCAGCACCGTTCCGGCTGTGAGGGGTGGCGGGCCCAAGCCAGAGAGCAGGTCCGTGGAGCGGCTCCCGAGGACCGGGTCCACGGCGACTCCGCCGGACACGGCCACATAGCTGCGCAGTCCCGCGCGGGCCCGGCCGACGTCCAGCAGCGCGCCGGCGGGGACCCGCACCGGGGCGCCCCAGGGCACGGGGTGTCCGTCCACCGTGACCGGGCAGGGCGCGCCCACGACCGCCACGGTGACCGCCGAACAGGGGCGCAGCGCGCAGCCGTCGAGGGTGGTCTCCAGGACGGCCGCCCCGGCGGGGTTGCCCACGAGCCGGTTGGCCAGCCCGGCGGCGGGCGGGTCCAGCGCCCCGGAGCGCGGGACGCCGAGGTGCGCGTGGCCGGGGCGGCCCCGGTCCTGGACGGTGGTCAGGGCGCCGGGCCGTACGACCGACAGGGCCCGGTCGGTCATCAGCACGCCGCCGCCGTGAACCGGACCCGGGTACCCGGGGCGAGCAGGGCGGCCGGTACGCGGGTGTGGTCCCACAGCACCGCGTCCGTCGTGCCGATCAGCTGCCAGCCGCCCGGCGACGAGCGCGGGTACACGCCCGTGTAGGGGCCCGCGAGGGCGACGGATCCCGCCGGGACCGAGGTGCGCGGGGTCGCCCGGCGCGGTACGTCGTACCGGGAGGGCAGTCCGGTGAGGTAGCCGAATCCGGGGGCGAACCCGCAGAACGCGACCCGGTACTCGGCCGCCGTGTGGATCTCCGGCACCTCGCGCACCGGCACTCCCCAGCGCGCCGCGACGTCGGCCAGATCGGGGCCGTCGTAGCGTACGGAGAGCTCGATCGCCTCCTCCGCGCGCGCGGGCAGCGGCGGGATGTCCCACTCGGGGAGCCGTGACGCCAGGAGCACCGGATCGTCCAGGCCGTCCAGCAGGACCGTACGGGCCGCCGGGACGATCTCCCGGACGGACAGCGAACCGTCCGCGCGGCGGCGCAGCAGCTCGGCGTGCAGGGCCTCGGCCGCCGCGCCGGAGGCGACCTCGACGAGCAGGGCGTGTTCCCCCACCGGCAGTGCCCTCACGCGAAGGCCTCCACCCGCACGCCCGAGGACTCCAGCCGGGCGCGGACCCGGCGCGCCAGCTCGACCGCGCCCGGGGTGTCCCCGTGCAGGCACAGCGAGCGGGCGCGGACCGGCACACGTTCCCCCGTCAGGGACGTCACCTCGCCGGAGCGGGCGAGGCCCAGCGAGCGTTCGACGACCTGTCCGGTGTCCGTGATCACCGCGCCCTCGGCGGTGCGCGGCACGAGGGTGCCCTCCGCGGTGTACGCGCGATCCGCGAACGCCTCGGGGACGGTGGGCAGTCCGGCCCGCTCCGCCAGCTCCAGGAAGCGGGAGGACGGCAGGCCGAGGACGGGCAGCGCGGCGCCCGCGAGCAGGACGCCGTCGACGACCGCCGCCGCCTGCTCCGCGTCGCGCACGACGCGGTTGTAGAGCGCGCCGTGCGGCTTCACATAGGCCACGCGCGCGCCCGCCGCACGCGCGAAGACCTCCAGGGCGCCGATCTGGTAGGCCACTTCCGCGGTCAGTTCGGCGGGCGGCACGTCCATCGCGCGCCGTCCGAAACCGGCCAGGTCGCGGTAGGAGACCTGGGCGCCGATCCGTACGCCCCGTTCGGCCGCCAGTTCGCACACCCGTCGCATGGTGACCGGGTCCCCGGCGTGGAATCCGCAGGCCACGTTGGCGCTGGTGACGACGGACAGCAACTGCTCGTCGTCGGTCAGCCGCCAGCGGCCGAAGCCCTCGCCGAGGTCGGCGTTGAGATCGATCGGGGTCATGGGGCGCAGTCTCTCCTGTCCGGGCCGCTCAGGCCACGCGGTACTGCTCGTCACGGGCGTCGGTGACGAACATCCGGCCGGGCGCGTGGGTGATCGCGAACGGCGGGCGGGACGCCATCACGGCCGCCTGCGGAGTCACCCCGCAGGCCCAGAACACCGGGATGTCGTCGGGTTCGGCCTCCACCGTGTCTCCGAAGTCGGGGTGGGCGAGGCTGCGGATGCCCAGCCCCGAGGGTTCCCCGCAGTGCACGGGGCCGCCGTGCACTGCGGGCATGAGGCTGGTCTCCCGGATCGCCGTGGCCAGGTGTTCGGGCGGGACCGGGCGCATCGACACCACCAGGGGGCCGTGCAGCCGCCCGGCGGGCCGGCACCGGCGCGCGGTCACGTACATGGAGACGTTGCGGCCCTGTTCGATGTGGCGCAGGGGGACGCCCGCCGCGCCGAGCGCCCACTCGAAGGTGAAGCTGCACCCGATCAGGAACGAGACCAGGTCGTCGCGCCAGCGGCCGACGACGTCCGTGGGCTCGTCCACCAACTCCCCGTGCTCCCAGACCCGGTAGCGCGGCAGATCGGTGCGCAGGTCCGCGCCCGCGGCGAGCGGGGTGGTCCAGGAGCCGGCGTCGGTGACGTCCAGGAGCGGGCACGGCACCGGGTTGCGCTGGCAGAACAGCAGCATGTCGTAGGCCCAGTCGGCGGGCACCGAGATCAGGTTGGCCTGGGTGTGCCCGGCGGCGATCCCGGCCGTCGGGCCCGACACGCCCGAACGGAACATCGCGCGCGCCTTCTCGGGGGTCCACGCGCGCGCGTGCGCGCCGAGCGGGTGCGAGGGGCGCTCCTGGGACGGGCGTCGAGCGGGGGCCGAGGGGGCCGGAGAGGCCTCGGAGGCGGCGGAGTCCGGGGAGGACAGGGAAGCCACGGACGTCACTGGAGTTCCTTTCCACGGGTCTCGGGGAGGCCGAGCAGCGCCAGGGCGGCGAGCGCGTAGCCGACCGCGCCGAAGACCAGGGCGCCGCCCACGCCCCAGCTGTCGGCCAGGAAGCCGACCAGGGTGGGGAAGACGGCACCCACGGCGCGCCCGGTGTTGTACGTGAAGCCCTGCCCGGTGCCGCGTACCGCCGCCGGGTACAGCTCGCTGAGGAACGAGCCGAAGCCGCTGAAGATCGCCGACATGCAGAAGCCGAGCGGGAAACCGAGCACCAGGAGAAGCGTGTCGGCGCCGCTCGGGAGGTTGGCGTAGGTGAGGACGCAGACCGCGGAGAGGACCGCGAAGAGCAGGATGTTCCGCTTGCGGCCCAGCCGGTCGGTGAGATGGCCGCCGGTGAGGTAGCCGACGAAGGCCCCGGAGATCAGGAACGTCAGATAGCCGCCGGTGCCGACCACCGACAGACCCCGCTCCGTCTTCAGGTAGGTGGGTACCCAGGTGGCCAGCGTGTAGTAGCCGCCCTGCACCCCGGTGGAGAGCAGTACCGCGAAGAACGTGGTGCGCAGCAGGCCGGGGCCCTCGGCGGTGCCCGGCTTGAAGATCGCCGTGAACGAGCCCTTGTGCGCGCTCCTTTCGCGCTCGGCCGCCGCCTCGGGGGCGTCCTGCACCCGGCGGCGCACCCAGAGAACCAGCAGCGCGGGCAGCGCGCCGGTCCAGAACATCACGCGCCAGGCGAGGTCGTCGCCGAGGAACTGGAAGACGAGGGTGTAGATGAGCGCCGCAAGGCCCCAGCCGACGGCCCAGGAACTCTGGACGGCGCCGAGCGTGCGGCCGCGGTGCTTCGGGCTCGCGTACTCGGCGACCAGGATCGCGCCGACCGCCCACTCGCCGCCGAACCCGAGCCCCTGGAGGGCGCGGAAGACCAGCAGCGTCTCGTAGTCGGGCGCGAATCCGCAGGCCACGGTGAACACGGCGTACGTGATCACGGTGATCATGAGTGCCTTGACGCGCCCGAACCGGTCCGCGACCACCCCGGCGACCGCGCCGCCGACCGCCGAGACGACCAGGGTGACGGTGGTGAACAGACCGGTCTGACCGCTGTCCAGACCGAAGTAGGCCGCCAGCGCGACCATGCTCAGCGGCAGGGTGAAGTAGTCGTACGAGTCGAGGGCGTAGCCGCCGAACGCGCCGGCGAAGGCGCGGCGGCCCCGGGGGTCGAGCGCGCGCAGCCAGCCGAACGCGCCTTCTGGAGAACCGTTTTCACCTCTTCCGCCTGATTTGGTGAGGTGGTCGGCGGTCGGGGCCCGGGAGGGGGAGGGAGGGGTCGTGCTCATGAGCACCTCGCAATGAGGGACGGAGGGTGCGTGAGGACTGAGCCGTGCCGTGCGGTGCTGTGCCGTGCCGTGCGGAGGGGACGGGTGCCGTGTGCGGGCGGGCGGTGGCGGGCCGTGCGGCACCGTCTGACCGTAAAGGTAGAGGATCGTTGAACGATCCTTCAATACCCGTGTTGTTTCGTTCCTGTATCTACGATTGAATTCCGGGCATGGCAGAGCTGACCGGACTGGCCGACGACCGTGCCCTGCTGGGCCGTACCAGCACCGCCGAGAGGGTGGCCGACATCCTCAGGAGCCGGGTCGCGGAGGGGTACTTCCTGCCCGGGACGCGCCTGTCCGAGGACAGCATCGGCGGGGCGCTCGGTGTGTCGCGCAACACGCTGCGCGAGGCGTTCCGGCTGCTCACCCACGAGCGGCTGCTCGTCCACGAGCTCAACCGCGGGGTCTTCGTACGGGTGCTGACGGTCGAGGACGTCGAGGACATCTACCGCACCCGCACGCTCGTGGAGTGCGCCGTGGTCCGGGGACTCGGTGAGCCGCCGTACGCCCTCGACGACCTCGCCGGGGCCGTCGAGGAGGGGCGGCGGGCGGCGCGCGAAGGTGACTGGAAAGCCGTGGGCACGGCCAACATCCACTTCCACCGGGAGCTGGTCGCGCTCGCCGGGAGCTCCCGCACCGACGAGGTGATGCGCAGCGTCTTCGCCGAACTGCGCCTCGCCTTCCACGTGGTGGATGACCCGCGCCGGCTGCACGAGCCGTACCTCGCCCGCAACCAGGAGATCCTCGACGCGCTCCGGACGGGCGACCGCGACGCGGGCGAACACCTGCTCGCGGTCTATCTCGGCGACTCGCTCGAAAGGGTCGTCGAGGTCTACGCGCGGCGGGTGGCGGACGGCGCCCAGGGCCTCGACTGAGGCGTGCCCAGGGCCTCGACCGAGGCGCGGGCGGCCGTCGGGACGCGAGCCGGGGAGGTCGCGGCGCGCACACGGTGGGCGGGCGGTCGTTTCTGCGCCGTTTCGACCGGTGTCAGACCGAGGACCTAGTCTGTGCACCGTGACTTCGCCTGCATCGACGGACCGCGTTCCGCCCCAGCTCAGCGCGGCACCGCGGCCCGCTCCGGGTCCGGCCGCCGACGAGGGCCTGGCGCGGCGGCTGCGCGCGCTCGCCTGCACCGCGCCGCTGCACGACCTCGACGTGCGCAAGGCGAACCTCGCGGGCGAGTACACGGTGTACGGCATGGCCGAGGTCGCCCTCGCCGCCATCGACCTCGTCACCCTGAACATGGACTTCGACACCGGCGCCGACCACGACCAGATAGTGGCCAGGCTCCTGCCGCGCATCGCCGCGCAGGCCCCCCGGCGCCCCGCCGCCGAGCACGAGCGGGTGGCCCGCTGGGTCCTGGAGAACCTGATCAACGTCGGCAGCGTCGACCGCGGCTTCCGCGCCGTGTACGGCACGTTCGCGCCGGACGGTTCCTATGTCCGCCGCGACTACGACTTCAAGCTGATCGAGGAGGTCCCCGGGTACGGGGGGACCGTCTACCTCCGTACGACCGACGAGGCGGTCAACGTCCTGGTCGGCGCCCTCGACACCGACGTCACCAGCGCGCAGATCGCCGCCGAGGTCAAGCTGGAGGTGCTGATCAGCCGCGGCCGGCTCGCCGACGCGCAGCTCGCCGCCGAGCAGGCCCGCTACCGGACCGTGCAGTACTCCGAGACGCTCCGCAGGGCCCTCGACGCCACCCGGCGCAATGTGCGGGCCGTCGACTGGCTCCGGGCCGTGCCCGACATGATCGCCGAGGCCCTCGACCACGTCGCGGACCGCTACCGCCACGAGAACGCGATCCTCACCAACATCCGCAAGGCCCGGGACGAGTCGGAGGACCCCGAGCAGAAGCGCCGTGCCGCCGAGCTCGTCGACATCGTCAAGGACTGCATCCGCCGCCACACCCAGCTGCAGTCCCGGCTCCTGGAGGCGGGGCCGCTGTTCCGCGCCGAGCAGGACCGGCAGGCCTTCGCCACCCCCATGACCTCCGCGGGCATCGACCTCTACGGCCACCTCGTCGCCCCCTTGCTGCCACTGCCCGTCGAGCGGGCGCGGCGCGTCACCGACGCCTTCTTCGCCCGCGGGACCGGTCTGCGCACCCCCGGCTCCGTCCGCGTCGCGGACCTCGTCGACCTGCTGCTGACCCCGCCCGTGGAGCGGGAGCACCTCGGTGCCGAGATGCCCGAGCCGGACCTGATCGCCACCCCCGACGACAGCCGCTTCAGCGAGGAGCAGCTCGCGAGCGCCATGGACCTGCTCGACCTGCCGGCCGACGCGCCGCGGCGGCTGTCCGGGCTGCTCGCGGAGGCCCGCCACCGCGACCCCGAACTGCCCTACCTGGTGGCACTGCTGGCGATCCACGCGGCCAGTCCGCCGGTCGGTACCGCATACCGGCAGGGCGAGGAGAGACTGCTCTTCGCCGTGGACGACGGGACCGACCTGGACGATCCGGAGTTCGGCGGCGCCGACCTCATCGTGGGCATGGCCCTGCTGGACGCGGCGGGCATGGCGGCGGACCGGAAGTGAACACCCCGCCGCCCGCGCCGGGGAGCCACGGGCCGGTCACGGCCCGCGGGCCGGGCCTGGACGCCCGCCCGGGCCGCCGCGCACCGCGCCGGGCCGCCCCCACCCCCGTACCTCTGAACAAGGAGCCCCTTCCGTGACCGAGCAGCACGTCGAGTGGAGCGAGCCGGACGTCGTCGCCGCGCCGGCGAACGCCCCCGTCACGCCCGCCGACGCCGCCGACGCGGCGCGGCTCGTCGCCTTCGGGCTGCAGCCCCGACTGCAGCCGGCACGCGACCAGGAGTACACGGAACTGCTGCGGCGCTACCGCGAGGACCCGCCCTTCGCGCGCCTCGCCGACGCCGTGGCCACCGGGCTCGGCCTGATCGTCCTGGAGGTCTCCCCGCGCGCCGGGATGGCCGTCACGGCCGCCGAGGACTCCGTCTTCGCCGTCCGCATGGGCGACTACGCGCGCCGAACCTCCGCCGACTCCGTGGACCGCTTCCTGCACGGCCTCGCCCACCTCGCCGTGGCCGCCCTGGCCTTCCCTCGGCCGGAGGACCTGGCCGACGACGGATACATCGGCCGCGTCTCGGTCAACGGCGTCGACGCGTTCGTACGCCAGGCCTGCCGCCGCCTGGAGGAGCGGGCCGAGGAACTGGGCGAGAACACCGACCCGGCGACCGAGGCCCCGGGTCTGGAGGCGGCCTGGCGGATCTGGGCGCGACGCAGTTCCACCGGCGCGACCAAGGACGCGCGACGGCTCGCGGGCTCCACCACCGGCATCGTCGGCAAGGCCGTCGCGTTCCTCACCGACTCCGGCTTCCTGCAGCGCACCGGCGACGACGCGGGCGGCACGTACCGGACGACGGCCCGCTACCAGCTCCAGGTCCGGGACATGGCGGGCAGCGCCGCGATGGCCGAACTGCTGGAACTGGGCGTCGTCCCGGTCACCGACGGCACCGCGAGCCTGCTGCCCGCCGAGGACGGCGAGGATCTGGAGCGGGTGGCCGGCGCCGGACTCCCGTTCCACTCCTGACCCCCCAACCGAAGAACCCCCCACGTATCCGAAGACTGACGACGAGAGTCCGCCGCCATGTACGAGCTGTCCCGGGTCCGCCTCTACTCCATCGGGCCGGCCGGTGCGCGCTACGCCGACACCGTGCTGGACCTGCGGGGTGTCGGTGAGCCCGTGCCCGACCCCGCGCCCATCCAGGCGGAGTTCTTCGAGGACGAGCCCGTCGGACCGCCGCGCCGGCCCGCCCCCGCGGGCGTGCTCTTCCTGGAGAACGGCGGCGGCAAATCCGTCCTGCTCAAACTGATCTTCTCCGTGATGCTGCCGGGACACCGCAACACCCTGGGCGGCGCCAGCTCCGGAGTGCTGCGCAAGTTCCTGCTCGCCGACGACTGCGGCCATGTCGCGCTGGAGTGGCAGCACACCCTGACCGGCGAGTGCGTCGTCGTCGGCAAGGCCAGCGAGTGGCGCGGACGGCAGGTCTCCAACGACCCGCGGAAGTTCGCGGAGGCCTGGTACTCCTTCCGGCCCGGACCGGGCCTGAGCCTGGACAGCCTGCCCGTCGCCGAGGCCACCACCGTCCGCCCGGCCGCCGAGGGCGCGTCGGGCGCGCAGGGGCGCCGCCGCACCATGAAGGGCTTCCGGGACGCCATCACCGAGGCCGGCAAGGCCTACCCGCACCTGGAAGTGCACTGGGAGGAGATCCACGACCGCTGGAACGAGCACCTCGGCGACCTCGGACTCGACCCCGAACTCTTCCGCTACCAGCGCGAGATGAACGCCGACGAGGGTGAGGCCGCCGGCCTCTTCGCCGTCAAGAAGGACTCCGACTTCACCGACCTGCTGCTGCGCGCGGTCACCGACACCCGCGACACGGACGGCCTCGCCGACCTGGTCGGCGGCTTCGGCAACAAACTGGGGCGACGCTCCGAACTGATCGCCGAGCGCGACTTCACGGCCGGCTCCGCGGACCTGCTCGGACGTATCGTCGAGGCCGCCGACGCCCGCTCCCGCGCACGGGACGTCCACGCGGCCGCCGAACGGCGCACCCGGACCCTCGCCCGGCGCCTGTCCGCACGGGCGGTGCGGGAGCGGGTGCGCGCCGGAGAGCTGGCGCAGCGCGTCACCGCCGCCGCGTACGCCGTCACCCATGCCGAGGGCGCCCGCGAGCGCAGTGCGCTCATCGCCGCCGAACTCGCCTACCGGCACGCCTCGCTGGCACTCGCCGGAGCCGAGAAGTCGGCGGCCGCGCAGAAACGCGAGCTCGCCGACGCACGCACCCTGCACTCGTCCTGGCAAGCCGCCGAACTCGTCCTGCGCCACCGGGCCGCCGCCGACCGCTCCGCGCGCGTGGCCGCCGCGATCCTGGAGGCCGAGCGGGACGCCGCGCCCGCGCTCGCCGCCCGCGCCCGGGCCGCCGTCGACCTCGTCCGCGCCCTGCACCGCGCCGCCGAGGGCGCCGAGGCCCTCGCCAACGAGGAGGAGGAGCGCTCCGCCGGGCTGCAGGACGTCGGTGAGACCGCGTACGCCGACTCGACCGCCGCGGCCACCGCCGCCCAGCGCGCCCGCAGCGAGATCGGCCACCTGCGCCAGCGGCTCAGCGAGGTCGAACAGGAGACCGCCGAGGCGGTCCGCGCGGGCTGGCTCGACGACACCGCCCCCGACGCCGACCCGGCCCGCGCCGCGCTCGCCGCGAGCGACGCCGAGAAGACCGCCGTCGCGGCCTGGGACACCGCCCGCGAGGCCTCCCGCCGGGCCACCGAACACGCCCGGGAGGCGGCGTCCGCCGAGTCCCGCGCGGAGCTGACGGCCGCCCGCGCGGCGGACGCGGCGACGGCGGCGGAGCGGGCGTACGACGGGGAGCGCCGCACCGCGGAGGCCCTGGCCGGCGAGGAGCGGCTCGCCGAACTGCTCAGCCTGCCGAGCACCGTGACCACCGCCCGCGGCGGGGTGCCGCTGCCCCGGACGGGCGCGGACACCGCCGACGCGGCGACCGGCCGCCCGGCCCGGCAGCCGGGCGCGGGCGACGACGCGGCCGGGCACGCCGGGCACGGCGGCGGCCACGACGGAACCGCCGTCGCGGGCGCTCCCGCCGCGTCCCGGACCACGGCCGAGGGCCCCCTCACCCCCGAGGAGCTCGACCAGTACGCCGACGAGCTGCGGACCCTCCTCGACGACGGCGTCTCCTCCGCCGAACGGCAGCTCTTCGAGCTGCGGACCGCCGCAGCCGACGACGCCCGCATCCTCGGCGCCCTCGGCGACGGCGGACTCCTGCCGCCCGGCCCGGATGTGCTGGCCACGGTCGAGTACCTCGGCGAGCACGGCATCCCGGCACTGCCCGGCTGGCGCTATCTCGCCCAGGCCGTCGACCCGGTCGACCACGCCCGGGTGCTGGCCGCCCGGCCGGAACTCGTCGACGGTGTGATCATCACCGACCCGGACACCCACGCCCGGGCCCGCGAGGCGCTCGCGGAGGCGGCCCTGCTGCCCCGCTCCGCCGTCGCCGTCGGCACCGCCGCCGCGCTGCTCGCCCCGACCCCGGCCGCGGACGCGGGGGACGGCGGGGTCTTCCTCGTCCCGCCGAACCCCGCCATGCACGACGAGCACGCCGCCGACGAGGAACGCCAGGCGCTGCGGGCCCGCGCCACCGGCCGGGACGAGGAGATCCGCGCCCTGGCCGGCCGGCTCGCCAAGGACCGCGAGCTGGCGGCACGCCTCGCCTCCTGGCGCACGGGATGCCCGGCCGGCCGGCTCGTCGAACTGGCCGGGACCGCGCAGGAGGCCCGCGCCTTCGCGGAGGAGACCGAGGCCGAACTCGCCGAGGCCCGTATCGCGCGCGCCGAGGCCGACGAGACCGCCGCCGAGGCCGCGCTCGTGCGCGACGAACGCCAGGACACCGCCCAGCGCGCCCGGCGCGCCGCGGACGCGCTCGCCGGTCTCGCCTTCCGGCTGCGCGAACGCGCCGGCTGGCAGGTGAAACTGCGCGAACTCGCCGACGAGGCCACGGAGTCGGAGGCCAGGGCCCAGACCTGCCTGGAGCGCGCCCGCGCCGCGGACGAGGACCGTCGCGCCACCCAGCGCGCCGCGGACGACGCCCGCCGCACGGCCCGCGCGCTGCGCGCCGAGCGCGCGGAGATCGCCGGCGCCCCCGACGACGTACCGCAGGAAGCGTCCGACACCGCGAAGTCGTCGCTGCCGGCCCTGCGCGAGGCCTACCGGGCCGCGTCGCAGCTCTACGAGAAGGTCGGCGTCGGCGCCGACCTGCGGGCCGAGCAGGCGCGGGCCGAGAGCGACGAGACCGCGGCACTCGCCGAGCTGGACCGGCTCAGCAACAAGGTGCGCACCCGCGCCGCACAGCTCCTGGAGTCGCCCGACGGATCCGACGGGCCGTCCCGGCAGGCCGCCGCCGCCCGGGCCGAGGAACTCGTACAGCTCCTGGAGACCCGGATGTCGACCGCGAGCGAGCAGCTCGGACGGCTGCGCGGCGAGGCCGAACGGCACGCGCCGGAGGACGGCGGGGCGCACACCGAGCTGTCGGAGGAACTGGTCCCGCGCGACGCCGGGCACGCCCAGACCCTGCTGCGCACGGCCACCGGTGAACTCGCCTCCCGTGCCGAGGCGTTGAACCAGGCCCGGGATGCGCACGCCGAACTGCTCGACGCCCACCGCACCGCCGAGGACTCGGCCGGCGGCTTCGACGAGACGGCGGCGCTGCTGCGGGACCTGCTGCGCGAGCACTCCGACGAGGAGCAGGAGGAGCAGGAGCCCTACCCGGGCGGACTGGACGAGGCACGGCACGCGGCCACCGAGACCCGCCGCTCCCTGCGCGGCTGCGCCGCCGACCTCTCCGCCGCGGAGAGCGCCGTCCGCGAGGCCGGCGACGTCCTCGTACGGCACGCCAACTCCACGCGCTACGAGCAGGTGCGCACCCCGGCCCGGCAGCAGATCCGCGAGCTGCCCGCCTCCGCGCTGCCCGAACACGCCCAGAAATGGGCGGACGCCTTCGCTCCCCGGCTGCGGGTCCTCACCGACGAGCTGGAGCAGCTGGAGCGCAACCGGGACTCGATCGTCGACCGGCTGCGCGGGCTCGTGGAGTCCTCCCTCGCCACCCTGCGCTCGGCCCAGCGGCTGTCCCGGCTGCCCGAGGGGCTCGGCGAGTGGTCCGGACAGGAGTTCCTGCGGATCCGGTTCGAGGAACCCGACCAGGCCACCCTGACCGAACGGCTCGGCGAGGTCATCGACGAGGCCACCCGCGCGGCCGTCAAGAAGAACTCCGACATGCGCCGCGACGGCATGTCGCTGCTGCTGAGGGGTGTCGGCGCGGCACTGCGGCCCAAGGGCGTCGCGGTCGAGATCCTCAAGCCGGACGCCGTACTGCGCGCCGAGCGCGTACCGGTCGGACAGATGGGTGACGTGTTCTCCGGCGGGCAGCTGCTGACCGCCGCCATCGCGCTCTACTGCACGATGGCCGCGCTGCGCAGCAACGACCGGGGCCGCGACAAGCACCGGCACGCCGGCACGCTCTTCCTCGACAACCCCATCGGGCGCGCCAACGCGACCTACCTGCTGGAGCTGCAGCGGGCCGTCTCGGACGCGCTCGGCGTCCAACTCCTCTACACCACCGGCCTGTTCGACACGACCGCGCTCGCCGAGTTCCCGCTCGTGATCCGGCTGCGCAACGACGCGGACCTGCGCGCCGGGCTGAAGTACATCAGCGTGGAGGAACACCTCCGGCCCGGACTGCCGAAGGAGGCTCCCGCCGGGGAGGCCGTGCACACGGAGATCACGGCGACGCGGATGTTCAAGCGCCCCGCGCCGGCCACCCCGTAGGACGGAGCGGCGGCCCCGCACCAGGTGTCCCGCGGGCGGCGGCGTCCCGCGGACGGGAATGCAGCGCGCACGGAAATGCCGCGCGGACGGGGGCGGGGGTGTCAGGCGGGCCGACCGCGTGACACCCCCGCCCCCGCCGGGGCCCGTGGCGCACCGCTCCTACGCGTCCTCCTTCAGCAGGTCGGCGCACTTCTCGCCGATCATCATCGTCGTGACGCAGGGGTTCACGGAGATGAGATCGGGCATCACCGAGCCGTCCGCGACCCGCAGCCCCTCGACCCCCTTGACCCGCAGCCGCGCGTCGAGTGGGGCCGAGGCGTCGTCGTCCGCCCCCATCTTCACGGTGCAGGACGGGTGGTAGACGGTGTTGTGGGTCTTGTGGATGTAGTCGAGCAGTTCGTCGTCCGTCCGGATGTCCGGGCCGGGAGCCAGCTCCGCCCCCGCCCAGCCGCCCATGGCCGGCTGGGCCACGATCTCCCGGGCCAGCCGCAGCCCGAACGTCATCACGCGCACGTCGTGCTCGTGGGTGAAGTAGCGGGGATCGACCTTCGGCTTGTCCCGGTAGTCGCGGGTACGCAGCCGCACGGTGCCGCGTGACCTCGCGCGGGTGACGTTCGGGGTGAGGCAGAAGGCGTTCTCGGTCGTGGGGAACCCGTGCCGTGCGGTGTTCATGTCGAACGGCACCGAACCGTAGTGGTACATCAGGTCCGGCCGGTCCAGGCCCGGTTCCGTGTCGTAGAAGATCCCGGCCTCCCACCACTGGCTCGACGTGGTGGTCATCGGCTGCCGGGCCTCCCACATGACGACGCCCTCGGGATGGTCCTGGAGGTTCTCGCCGACCCCGGCCGAGTCCACCACGACGTCCACGCCGACCTCCCGCAGATGCGCGGCGGGGCCGATGCCCGACAGCATCAGCAGTTTGGGCGTGTCGATCGACCCGCAGGACACGATCACCTCGCGGCGGGCGCGGACCGTCCGGGTGTGGACCAGGTCCGGATCCAGGTACTCGGCGCCCACGCACCGCCGGCCCTCCAGGACGAGTTTCCTGGCGCGCACCCCCGTCCGCACCGCGAGGTTCGGCCGCTTGCCCATGACCGGGTGCAGATACGCGACCGACGAGGACTGGCGGATGTTGTTCTCGTCGGAGTTGATCTGGAACCAGTTGGCGCCACGGACCACGGTCGTGCCGGTGTTGAAGGCCGTGGTCGGAATACCGGCCTGCGCGCACGCCTCCAGCAGCGCCGTGCCGCAGGGGTCCTCGCCCTTCAGCGTGCGCAGCTTCACCGGGCCGGTGCGGCCGTGGTGGTCGCCCGGCGCGTCGTTGGACTCCAGCCGCCGGTAGAGCGGGAAGAGGTCGGCGGCGCTCCACCCCGTACAGCCCGCCGCGGCCCAGTCGTCCAGGTCCTCCGCGGGGGCCCAGAAGGCGATGCAGGAGTTGTGCGAGGAACAGCCGCCGAGCACCTTGGCGCGGGCGTGCCGCAGAAAGCCGTTGCCGCTGGCCTGCGGCTCGACCGGGTAGTCCCAGTCGTAACCGGACTCCAGCAGGCCCATCCAGCGTTCCAGCTTCAGGACGTCTTCGTCGCCGACGTCGCTGGGCCCCGCCTCCAGCACGCACACGGTGACGGAGGGGTTCTCGGAGAGCCGGGCCGCCACCACGTTGCCCGCCGTACCGCCGCCGACCACTACATAGTCGAACTCATCGACAGTCATGGAGAGTTGACCTCCTCGGGTTGCTCTTCGGCCGGTTGTCCACCGGTCCTCACTCGGCGGCGGGGGAGATCAGGGAAGAGGTGGCGGAGGCGTCGGGCCGGAGCTGGTGCTCGGCGAGTACCCCGGTGCGGTGCCGCTGCACGAACCAGTAGTAGGCGAAGCCGCCGCCCGCGACGACGGCCACGAACAGGACGGCACCCCAGCGCAGGTACCAGTGGTACGGGGCGGTCGCGTTGTAGACCGCGGACCGCGGCCAGATGAGGTTGACGGTCATGGCCGCGCCCCACACGACGGCCACGATGTTGACGAGCAGCCCCCAGCGCCCCAGCGAGAACTTGCCGTCGCCCGCGGGGCGCCAGGTGCCCCGCAGTCGGGCGACCAGCATGGGTGCGGTGACCATCAGATACGCCAGGTAGATCATGATGATGCCGATGCTGGTGACCACGGTGAAGATCTGCGGCTGACGGATGTTGACCACCAGGATGGCCAGCGCGAGCAGGCCGATGATCACGGTCGGCAGCACCGGCGTCCGGAACCGCGCGTTGACCCTGGCCAGCTTGGAGGAGGCGGGCAGGTTGTTGTCGCGGGCCATCGCGAAGGCCAGTCGGACCGCCGCCGTGTGCACGGCCAGCGCGCACACCGTGACCGCGATCAGCACACACCACAGCATCGCCTTGCCCGCCGTCGGGCCGAGCACGTCGAGGACGATGTACTGCAGCCCGTCCGTGGAGAGCTTCTCGCCCTTCAGGCTGGAGACGCTCATCAGCGCGAGCAGCAGGACGAGGCCGCCGAGGACGAAGGAGGCGACGATGGCCCGGATGATGGCGCGCGGCGCGTTCCGAGAGGGGTCGAGGCACTCCTCACCGAGCGACGAGGCCGTGTCGAACCCGTACATCACGTAGGCGGACGCCAGCGAGGCCACCAGGAAAGCGCCGAGGTAGCCGAACGACTGACCGTGGCCGGTGCCCTGGGTGTCCATCACCACCTGCGGACCGCGGGTGATGTGCACCGCGAAGAGGATGATCAGTACGACGGTGGCGATCAGCTCGATGAAGACGCCCGCGGTGTTGATCGTCGCCATCAGCTTCACACCGAAGGCGTTGATCACGGTGGTGAACAGGATCAGCACGGCGGCCAGCAGCACCGCGTTGGTGGCGACGTCGTACTTGCCCGTGCCGTCGCCCACGAACTGGAAGGTGTCGGAGATCTGCGGAAGCGTCAGCTGATAGGCGAGCGCGACGGCGGCGATCGACACGATGGACGCGAGCAGCATCATCCAGCCCGCGAGCCAGCCGATGTGCGGATTGCCCACCTTCTTCGACCAGTTGTAGACGGAACCGGCCACCGGATAGCGGGCGGCGAGTTCGGCGAAGCAGAGCGCGACCATGAACTGGCCTATGAACACCAGCGGCCAGGACCACCAGTAGGCGGGGCCGCCGCTGCCGTAACCGAAGTAGAAGAGCTGGAAGGTACCGGTGAGGATGGAGATGTAGCTGATGCCCGCGGCGAAGGTGTGGAAGTTGCCGAGGGTGCGCTTCAGTTCGGGCTTGTAGCCGAACTCGGAGAGTTCGGCGTCGTCGTTCTGGTCGGTGGTCGGTGGAAGGGTGGTCATGAGCGGCCTCCTGGATCGGGGAGAGGGGCGCGGCTCGTGCGGGTGGAGTCGGGGGGTGGCGGCGGGCGGGTGGGGGATTCGGGAGGTGGCCGGGCAACGGTCGGAGGATGACGCGGGATCACCTGAAATCGGCGGGGATCACCGGGGGTTGCCCGGGATCACCGGTGATCACGCGAACCAGCCCTGCGGGGACGGATCGGTGTTGCGCCAGATGTGCTTCGCCTCGCGGTACTCGGCGAGGCCGGCCGGCCCGAGCTCACGCCCGGAACCGGACTGCTTGAACCCGCCCCATTCGGCCTGCGGGACATAGGGGTGGTAGTCGTTGATCCAGACCGTGCCGAGCCGCAGCCGCGCCGCCACCCGCCGCGCCCTGGCCCCGTCCGTGGTGAACACGGCGCCGGCCAGGCCGTAGATCGTGTCGTTGGCGAGCCGTACTGCGTCCGCCTCGTCGCGGAAGCGCTCCACGGTCAGCACCGGTCCGAAGGACTCGTCCTGGACCACGGACATGTCGCCCGTGCACTCGTCCAGCACGGTGGGCAGATAGTAGAACCCCTCGTCGAGCCCCTCGGGACGCCTGCCGCCGCAGCGCAGCACCGCGCCCTCCGCGATGCCTCGCCCGACGTACGCCTCGACCTTGGCACGGTGCGCCGCCGAGATCAGCGGCCCCGTCTGCGCCTGCTCGTCGAAGGGTCCGCCGAGCCGGATCAGTTCGGCGCGGCGGACGAGTTCGTCGACGAACCGGTCGTGCAGCGAGTCCTCGACCAGCAGCCTGGCCCCGGCCGAGCAGACCTGACCGGAGTGCAGGAAGACCGCCGTCAGCGCCAGGTCGACCGCGGTCTCGAAGTCGGCGTCGGCGAAGACGATGTTGGGGTTCTTGCCGCCGAGCTCCAGGGCGACCTTCTTCACCGTCCCGGCCGCGGCGGCCATCAGCCGCCGTCCGGTGTGCAGACCGCCGGTGAAGGAGACGAGGTCCACGTCCGGGTGGTCGGCGAGCGGCGCGCCCGCCTCGGGCCCGGCGCCGAGCACCAGGTTGGCCGCTCCGGCCGGCAGTCCGGCCTCTTCGAGCAGCCGCATCAGATGGATCGCCGTGTGCGGGGTGAGTTCGCTCGGCTTGAGCACGAAGGTGTTCCCTGCCGCGAGCGCCGGAGCGACCTTCCAGGCCGTCTGCAGCAGCGGATAGTTCCAGGGCGTGATCAGCGCGCAGACCCCGACGGGCTCGTACACGACCCGGCTGTCGACGCTCGCCGTGCCCGTGTCCACGACCCGTCCGCTCTCCGCGGAGGCCGTCCGGCCGAAGTAGCGGAAACAGTTCGCGATGTCGTCGATGTCGTACTCGCTCTCGACGATCCGCTTGCCGGTGTCGAGCGACTCGGCGCGGGCGAGCGCGTCCTTGTCGCGTACGAGGAGGTCGGCGACGCGCAGCAGCAGGTCACCGCGGTCCGCCGCCGGGGTCGAGGGCCAGGGACCCTCGTCGAAGGCACGGCGCGCCGCGGCGATCGCCTCGACCGTGTCCTTGCCGCCCGCCTCGTCGACGACCCCGACCAGGGAACCGTCGGCGGGGCAGCGGATCTCGCGGGTGCGCTCGTCGAGAGCGCCCCGCCACGTACCGTCGATGAACAGGTCAGGCACGGGGACCTCCCAATTGCCGGATCAGCCACTCGTGGAAGATCCCGATGTGATGCTCGGTGGGCACCAGGACACCACCGTTCCGGTACGCCCGCGACGCCATCGCCGGCTGTGTCCGTTCACAGGCCTCGAAATCCTGTTCGTTGACCCGGTGGAAGAGCTCGACCGAGCGGGACACGTCCGCGCCGGACTCCACCACCTCCGGCGCGTAGAGCCAGTCGCACTCGACGACCGTGCGGTCCGCGGCGAGCGGGAACATGCGGTGCAGGATGACATGGTCGGGGACGAGATTGACGAAGACCGTCGGTTTCACCGTGATCGCGTAGTAGCGGCGGTCCTGGTCGTCCGCCACGTCCGGCAGCCGGCCGAAGCCCTCGCCGCCGTCGACGGTGAATCCCCGGATCTCCTCGCCGAACTCGGCGCCGTGCCCCACGTAGTACTGGGCGGCGTACCCCTCGGCGAACTCCGGGAGGACCTCGGTGAGCTCCGGGTGGATCGTGGCGCAGTGGTAGCACTCCATGAAGTTCTCGACGATCAGCTTCCAGTTCGCCTTCACGTCGTACCGGACGCGTCGGCCGAGCGCCAGCCTCTCGGTGCCGTAGTGCTCGATCGCGGCCGCGTCGCCCAGCCGTTCGACGGCCGCGCCCAGCACCGTCTCCTCGAAGGAGGGCGGCTCGTCGGCCAGGCACACCCAGGCGTAACCGAGCCACTCGCGCAGCGCCACCCCGATCAGCCCGTACGCGGCACGGTCGACGTCGGGCATCTTCACCAGGTTCGGCGCGGCGACCAGCCTCCCGTCGGAGCCGTACGTCCAGGCGTGGTAGGGGCACTGGAGATTGCGGCGGATCTCGCCCGACTCCTCGGTGCACAGCCGGGCGCCGCGATGGCGGCAGACGTTCAGGAAGGCGCGCAGTTCACCGGTGCGGGAACGGGTGATCAGGACGTTCTCGCGGCCGACCTGCACGGTACGGAAGGCGCCGGGCCGTGCGAGGTCCGCGGAGCGGACGGCACAGAACCACATCGACTCGAACAGGGATTCCTGCTCCTGCCGGAAGATCTCCGGGTCGGTGTAGTAGCGGCCGGGCAGGGTGGCGATCAGGCTGGGGGAGAGGGGGGACCGGGAGACGGGTGTCGTCGTCACGTGCGTACTCCTCAGGCGGGCGCGGCGGCGAGGCGATGGGGGTCGAACAACCCGATCGGGTGATCGGTGGCACCGTTCAGCGCGAGGTCGGCGAGGATCTCGCCGACGACCGGCACGAACTTGAAGCCGTGTCCCGAGAACCCGCAGGCCACCGTCACGGTCTCCGGGTGCGCCGGATGGCGGGCGATGACGAAGTGCTCGTCGGGGGTGTTGGAGTACATGCAGGTGGCGGCCTTGAGGAAGGTGCCGGGCAGGTCGGGGATGCACCGGGACATGTGATCGGCCATGGCCCGGATCTCGTCCTCGTGGACCGTCCGGTCGATGGTCTCCGGCGTGGTCACGGCGCCCTTGCGGAAGAAGGCGACCTTCGCGCCCAGCTCCGGCCCGTCGATGGACGGGAACCCGTACACCTGGACCCCCGCGCCGTCCTCCCAGATGTAGATGGGATGCTCCCCGGGCAGGAACGGCCCGACCCCGCCCCGCGGCTGGAACCAGTACATGACCTGGCGCTCGATGGTGAACGGCACTCCGAGGTCGGTCAGCAGGCGCGGCGCCCAGGCACCCGGGCAGATCACCAGCCGGCCCGCGGTGTAGGTGTTCTCGGCGGTGTGGACGCGCACCCCGTCCCGGTAGGGCTCCCACCGCGTCATCGGTTCCTCGAAGTGCAGGTCCGCGCCCTGCCGGGTGGCGAGCTGCAGATGCGCGGCGACCGTGTTCTCGGGGCGGACCAGCCCGGCCCGGGCCTCGTACAGCGCGACCTCGTCGTCGTCCGGGTTCAGGGTCGGGAAGCGACGGCGGATCTCCCGGGCGTCCAGCATCTCGTGGGGCAGGTCCCACTGTTCGGCCGAGAGCAGCGAACCGGAGACCGTCCGGGAATCGGGCCGGCCGATCATGACCCCGCCGCAGAGGGTGGCGATCTCGCGGCCCGTGGCCCGCTCCAGTTCCTCGTACAGCTCGTAGGAGCGCAGCAGCAGCGGGACGTACGCCGGGTCCTCGAAGTAGGACTGCCGGGTGATGCGGGAACCGCCGTGGCTGGAGCCGCGGTTGTGGACCGGGCCGAACTTCTCCAGGCCGAGCACACGGGCGCCGCGTGCCGAGAGATGGTGGGCGGCGGCGCTGCCCATGCCGCCGAGACCGATCACGATCACGTCGTAGGTGGGGGACACCTGGACCTCCTGGGCGAGTCGGGGCGTGTCCGGAGCTGACGAGGGGGAACAGCCGCTCCGTCCGGCCGGGGCGTTCTGTTCGGGGCCCGGTCTCACAGGGGCCTCCCAATTTCCCGGGCTTCTCAGCGGCGGATGCGGGTCATCTTCGGGTCGAAGAGCGGTTCGTCGGCGACGGTGGCCGGGATCTTCTCGCCGAAGTACCCGATGTGCACGCCCGTCCCGGACGGAAGCGGCGGCAGCCAGGCGTAGGCGACGCAGCGGCCCAGGCTGTAGCCGTACGCGGCGCTGGTCACGTACCCCGCGGGGGCCCCGGCGACGAGGACGGGTTCCTTGCCGAGGACCACGGACGCCGGGTCGTCCAGGAGCAGCGGGGTCAGCCTGCGGACGGGCTCCGTCGCCGCGAGGTCCCGCAGCGCCTCCTGGCCGACGAAACCGTCCTTGTCCATACGGACCGCGAAGCCGAGGCCGGCCTCGAACGGGTGGTGCTCGTCGGTCATGTCGGTGCCCCAGGCGCGGTAACCCTTCTCCAGCCGCAGGCTGTTGAAGGCCGACCGGCCGGCCGCGACCACGCCGTGCGCCCGTCCCGCCTCCCACAGGGTGTCCCAGAGTCTGAGCCCCAGATCGGCGGTGGTGTACAGCTCCCAGCCCAGCTCTCCCACGTACGACAGGCGCATCGCCGTCACCGGGACATGGCCCAGGTAGGTCTCCTTCGCGCGGAAGTAGCCGAAGCCCTCGTGCGAGAAGTCGTCCCGGGTCAGCGGCTGGACGAGGTCCCTGGCGAGCGGGCCCCAGACGCCGACGCAGCAGGTGCCGGAGGTGATGTCCCGGATCCGCACGTCGTCGGGGGCGTGCCGGGTCAGCCGGTCGAGGTCGGCGGGGGAGTTGGCGCCCACCTGGAAGCGGTCGGCGGCGAGCCGCGCGACGGTCAGGTCGGAGCGTATGCCGCCCGTCTTGTCGAGGAGCAGGGTGTACGTGACCGCGCCCGGCTTCTTGCGGAGGTTGTTGCTGGTCATGCGCTGCAGGAAGTCGAGGGCGCCGGCGCCGGTGACCTCGAGGCGGCGCAGCGGGGTCATGTCGTACAGCGCGACCCTCTCGCGGGTCGCCCTCGCCTCGGCCGCCGCGACCGGCGACCAGTAGCGCGCCGACCAGGCGTCCCGCGGGGGGAGTTCCGGGCCGTCGAGCAGGTGCGCGTTCGTCTCGTACCAGTGCGGGCGCTCCCAGCCGCCGCCCTCCAGGAAGAAGGCCCCGAGTTCCCGCTGCCGGGCGTGGAACGGGCTGACGCGCAGCGGACGGGGGTCCTCCATGGGCTGCAGCGGGTGGAGGACGTCGTACACCTCGACGAACTGCCGCGCACCGCGCTCATGGACGTAGGCGGGTGAACGCTGCGCGTCCTCGAAGCGTGTCAGGTCGCACTCGTGCAGATCGAGGGAGGCGCGGCCGTCGACCATCCATTCGGCCACGGCCCTCGCGGCCCCCGCGGAATGGGTGACCCAGACGGCCTCGGCCAGCCAGAACCCGCGCAGCGCACGCGACTCGCCGAGCAGCGGCATGCCGTCCGGGGTGAACGAGAAGACCCCGTTGAAGCCCTCCTCGATCTCCGCGTCGCGCAGGGCGGGCAGCAGCCCGCGGCAGTCCTCCCAGCTCGGCGCCCAGTCCTCCGCGGTGAAGGGGTACGAGGACGGCATCACCATGTCGTTCGCGCGCGCCTCGTCGTAGGGGAGGACGCCGAACGGGTCGACGGGAAGCGGCTTGTGGGCGTAACTGCCGATGCCGATGCGGTCGGTGTGCTCCCGGAAGTAGAGGTCGCGGTCCTGGAAACGGAGGATGGGTTTCGAGGCCTCGGCGGTGGCGCCGGCCAGCTCGGGGAGCCGCCCCGTCCTCGCGTACTGGTGGGCGAGCGGCAGCAGGGGTACGTCGACACCGGCCATGCGTCCGATCACCGGGCCCCAGAACCCGGCCGCGGAGACGACGTGGTCGGCCGGGAAGGTGCCGCGGTCGGTGACGACGGCGGTCACCCTGCCGTCCGCACGCTCGATGCCGACGACCGTGTGACGGTCGAGGAACCGGGCCCCCCGCGCGGTGGCGCGCTCCGCCTGGGCGCGGGCCGCGAGCAGCGCGCGGGCCAGACCGTCGTCGGGGGTGTGGAAGCCGCCGAGCACCACCGACGGGTCGATGAGCGGCCACAGTTCCACGCAGCGCGCCGCGTCGACGATCTCGCCGCGCACGCCCCAGGCGGCGGCGTAACCGGCCCTGCGGTGCAGGTCGGCGAGGCGCTCGGGCGTGGTCGCGAGCTCCAGGCCGCCGACCGGGTCGAAGCAGGGGACACCGTCGGCCCGGAGCGAGCCGAACTTCTCCACGGTGTAGCGGGCGAACGCCGTCAGGGTCCTGGAGGGGCTGGTCTGGAAGACCAGGCCCGGCGCGTGCGAGGTGGAGCCGCCCGGGGCGGGCAGCGGGCCCTGTTCGAGAACGGTGACGTCGGTCCAGCCGCGGGCGGTGAGCTCGTCGGCGAGGGAGCAGCCGACGATGCCGGCGCCGATGACGACGACACGGGGACGGGTTGCGGGCGTACTGGACATGCCCCTCCTTGCCGGGCGCGGGTGAGCGGCGGTCAAGCGGATGCGGTGGGCCGGACGGCCCCGGCGGTCAGAGGACCACCACCGAGCGCAGCACCTCCCCCCGCCGCATCTTCGCGAACGCATCCTCCACCTGGTCGATCGCGATGGTCTCGGAGACGAACGCGTTGAGGTCCAGCAGCCCGTACAGGTACTGGTCGATGAGGTACGGGAAGTCCCTGCTCGGCAGGCAGTCCCCGTACCAGGACGACTTCAGCGCCCCGCCGCGCGAGAAGAGGTCGATCAGCGGAAGGTCGATCCTCGCCTCGGGATCGGGGACGCCGACCTGGACGAGCACACCGGCGTGGTCGCGCATGTAGAAGGCCTGCCGGTACGTCTCCGGACGGCCCACCGCGTCGATGGCGATGTCGACTCCGAAACCGCCCGTGAGCTCCCGTACGGCCTCGACCGGGTCGGTGCCGCCCGAGTTCACCGTGTGGGTCGCGCCGAACTTCTCCGCCAGATCGAGCTTCTTGTCGTCGATGTCGACGGCGATGACCTTCATGGCGCCGTTGAGACAGGCACCGGCGATCGCCGCGTTACCGACACCGCCGCAGCCGATGACGGCGACGGTGTCACCGCGGCCCACGTTGCCGGTGTTGACCGCGGCGCCGTATCCGGCCATCACCCCGCAGCCGATCAGGCCCGCGGCCTCCGGGCGCGCGGCCGGGTCGATCTTCACCGCCTGGCCCGCCGCCACCAGGGTCTGCTCGGCGAAGGCACCGATACCGAGGGCGGTGCTGAGCGGAGTGCCGTCGAGGAGCGTCATGGGCTGGGCCGCGTTGCGGGAGTCGAAGCAGTACCAGGGACGGCCGCGGCGGCAGGAGCGGCAGGTTCCGCAGGGCGCGCGCCAGGCGAGGACGACGTAGTCGCCCGGGACCAGATCGGTGACGCCCTCGCCGACGGACTCGATCGTGCCCGCCGCCTCATGACCGAGGAGGAAGGGGAAGCCGTCGGTGATCGCTCCCTCCCGGTAGTGCAGATCCGTGTGGCAGACCCCGCAGGCCTGGACGTCGACGCGCACCTCGCCGGGGCCCGGGTCGGGGACGACGACGGTCCGCACCTCCACCGGTGCGCCCTTCCCGACAGCGACTACGGCACGGACCTCGTGGGGCACGACAAGCTCCTCTGCTGTTGCGCATTGCACTATCGGTTGCGCGATGAGGAACATCTTGAGAACGCCGTCAGCGAGCCGTCAAGGGGTGGGAGTTAACCCTTGGCAAAAGGAGCGGGGTGCCGGAAACCTGACGGACACACAGGGGTGCGGGGGCCCCGCCGGGGTGAGGGGAAGCGCCTGTACGGGGGGAGGGAGGTGCGGCGAGGGAGGGTGCTGAGGGGGGAACTCGGGGTGAGGGGGAGAGCGTGGAGCCGGGAGAGGGCTGGAGCCGGCGGAGGTGCCGTCAGGGGGTGCGTCGGAGCCGGTCAGGCGCCCGCCTGCTCGGCCGGTGGCCGCGCCTGAACCGCTGCGCGGCGAGCGCCGCCGACGGATGCCCCGGCGGCTCTCAGAAGCCGTACCCCATGCGCCGTGACAGCTCGGCCCCGGCGGCCACCGTCCGCTTGGACAGTTCCGGCAGCCGGTCGATGTTCAGCCGGTAGACCGGCCCCGAGACGCTGATCGCCGCGATCACCTTGCCGTCGTGCGCGCGGACCGGCGCGGCCACGGCGGCCAGCCCGAGCTCCAGTTCCTCGACGGTGACGCCGTAGCCCTGCTCGATCACGGCCTCCAACTCGCCGCGCAGGGTGGAGGGACCCGTGATCGTGCGCTCGGTGAAGCGCGGCAGCGACCTCGCGAGCAGACCCTCGCGCAGCGTCGGCGGCATGTGCGCGAGCAGCACCTTTCCGCTGGAGGTGGCGTGCAGCGGGGTGCGCCGGCCCAGCCAGTTCTGCGCGGTGACCGACGCGGTCCCGCGGGCCTGCATGATGTTGACCGCCGCGTCGTCGTCGAGGACCGCGATGTTGACCGTCTCGCCCAGTTCGTCCGCCAGTTCGCGGCAGACCGGGACACCCTCCTGCGAGATGTCCAGACGCACCGCCGCCGCCCCCGCCAGGCGCAGGACGGCGGCCCCCAGGTAGTACTTCCCTCGGTCCTTGGCCTGGGCCACCAGACCGCGGTTCTCCAGGACGCCCAGGAGGCGGAAGGCGGTGGACTTGTGCACGTCCAGTTCCTCGGCGATCTCGGTGACACCGGCCTCGCCGAGCCGGGCGAGGATCTCCAGCACGCTCACGGCCCGGTCCACGGACTGGACGGCGCTGCCCGCGCCCCTGCCGGTCCGCTTCCCGGAAGGACCCTCGACGTGCTCGGCCTGCTTCTGCGTGCGGGTCATGGCTCGACTCCCACCACCTGACAGCCCTGTTTGGGCCGCATCTGCGGGAAGCCCTTGACGTGACGGGATGCCCGCGCGGATTCTGTTGCGCATAGCGCTCCCTCGTGCGCCATGCGAAACATCATGTTACCGAAGCGTCCGGAACCGGAAAGGTGTCCGGACCATCTGGACCAGGAGGTCCCGGACCGAGAGTCCCGGACCGAGAGGGGGGCCCATGATTCCCGTCTGCCGCGTTGCCGACCTCCCCGCGGGTGCGTCCGTCCGTGTCGACACCACCCCGCCCGTGGCCGTGTTCAACGCCGACGGTGAGCTCTACGCCGTCGACGACACCTGTACCCACCAGGACGCCTCCCTCTCCGAAGGCTGGCTGGAGGGCTGTCTCGTGGAGTGCCCGCTGCACGCCGCCTCCTTCGATCTGCGTACGGGACAGCCGACCTGCCTTCCGGCGCGACGCCCCGTCCGCACCCACCGCGTCACCGTCGACGACGGAATGATCCACGTCCATCTGGCGGCGGAGGAGGGCACCGCCGCATGAGGACCGTCACCGTCGTCGGTGCCTCGCTCTCCGGTCTGTACGCCGCCCGGGAACTACGGGCCCAGGGCTTCGACGGCCGTCTGGTGATCGTCGGCGACGAGGTCCACGCGCCGTACGACCGTCCGCCCCTGTCCAAGGACTTCCTCACCGGCCGTACCGACGAGGCCCGGCTCGCCCTGACCGACGCCGAGGAGAGAACCGGCCTCGACGCGGAGTGGCTGCTCGGTGTCCGCGCCCGCGGCCTCGACGCCCGCGGCCGCACCGTCCTCCTCGACGACGGCCGTACGGTCTCCACGGACGGCGTGGTCATCGCCACCGGCGCCTCGGCACGCCGCCTTCCGGGCGACGGCCTCACCGGCGTGCACACCCTGCGCACCCTCGACGACGCCCGCGCCCTGCGTGAGGAACTCGTGCGTGGACCGCGCCGCGTCGTCGTCATCGGCGGCGGTTTCATCGGCGCCGAGACCGCTTCCTCCTGTGCGGGACTCGGCCACGACGTCACCGTCGTCGAGGCCGCCCCGCTGCCTCTCGTCCCCCCTCTCGGTCCTGAAATGGCCGCCGTGCTGGCCGCGTTGCACCGGCGTGGCGGCGTCTCGCTGGTCACCGGCATCGGCGTCGCCGCCCTGCGCGGCGGCGCGGGCCCCGTGAGTCAGGCCGGTGACGCGAGCGGTCCGGAACGTGTCCGGGGCGGTCCGCGGGACCCGGCCGGTCCTCCCGTCACCGGGGTGGAGCTCGCCGACGGCCGGGTCCTGCCCGCGGACGTCGTGATCGTGGGCATCGGCGCCGTCCCCAACACCGGCTGGCTGGCCGGTTCGGCACTGGCCCTGCACGACGGTGTCCTGTGCGACGACGGGTGTGTCACCGGGCTGCCCCAGGTCGTCGCCGTCGGCGACGTCGCCCGCGTCGGAGGCACCCGGGCCGAGCACTGGACGGCCGCCACGGAACAGCCCCGCGTCGCGGTGGGCAACCTGCTCGCCGGACGCACCGTCGGGACCGTGCGCTCCCTGCCCTACTTCTGGTCGGATCAGTACGGCGCGCGCATCCAGTTCGCGGGCCACCGGCAGGGAGCGGACAGCGTTCGGATCGCCGAGGGCTCCGTCGAGGACGGCGCACCCGGTGAGGACGGCCTGCTCGCCCTGTACGAACGCGACGGCCGCACGACCGCCGTGCTCTCCGTCGACCGTCCGCGCCCGTTCATGAGGGAACGGCGTCAACTGGCGCACGACCAGGCCCCGGTGGGACCGGCCACCGCCGCGAACCTCTGAACGGTCCCCCGCCCGTGAGCCCACTCCCGCCCCGGGGACCGGCCTCAGCGTTTCGATGTCACGGGTGCGACAGCCGCCCGGCGCCGGCCCGCCGCTGTATCCGCTCCTGTGCCCGCTGCGAGGAGCGGGCCTGCCGCCGTGCCCGGCGCCGCTCGCGCCGCAGGGCCCGCGCGGTGCTGCTCGGCTCCGACACCACGCCGTTCCGCTGGTTCCACACCTGTCGGGTGACCCAGACGTCGAGGACGGCCCAGGTCGCCGCGACCGTGCTCGCGATGCTGCTCAGGACCATGGGGAAGGCCAGCCAGGATTCCGCCATCGTGCAGAGGAAGGCGGTCACCGCCTGGATCAGTGTCACCGAGATGATCAGGACCGCCCGCACGGCCGCCGTGCGCACCGGGTCCGGCAACCGCCGGCGGCGGGCCGGCTCCTCGATCCACAACGGGCGGTAGTACGCCTGTTCTTCGTGCGCGGCGACGCCCCGGGCCGCCGCACCGCGCCCGCTCGCCGTGGCCCGCGCACCGGCGGGCTCTCCCGTCCCCGCCGCATGCTCGTGTCCGCCGGCCCCTCCCGTCCGCCCCGCGTGCTCGTGCTCGCGGGGTGCCCCGGCGGGGACGCTCCGCCGGGTGTGTTCCTCCGCGACGGACGCGCGGGAACCTCCGTCCCGGGCGCCGGCCTGCCGTCCGATCACAGGCCTCTGCTCCTGACGTACGGCACCCCGCCCGTCGGCCGACTCGGTCGTGACACCTCCGTGTCCGCCCACTCCACCGGATCCCCCCGTCACCACGCGCCCCCCGTCCACCTGGTCGCGCCCGTCCGCCGGGATGTCGCGATCCGGTGCCTGTGCGGTCCCACGCTCCGCCACCGGTGCCGCGACACCGCTCCCGGACGTGCCGTACCGCTCCGCCGTGCCCATCAACTCGTCACTCCCCACCGCCCAGCAGACCACTCGCACGGGTGCCGTACGACACCTGCTCCCCAATGGCCTGCCCGGCTTGCGCTGCTTTACGCCGCCTGGACGCGGCATGCGGCCCCTGTGGCCGATTCCGCCCCCATATCCCGTAGAGAAAGACGAACGGAGTGCCCCGAAGATTCCCCACCGGCGAAAAAATCCGGCCAACCGGCCAAGTTCCCCCGTCCGATGGGATTCGCTCACACGTGCAGGAATCCGGGAGGCAATCTCACCCAATGGACGGACAACTGCGCATCTCCGGTTCCCGGGAGCGCGCCGGTTCCGTGACCTCCACGCCGTACGACCGCTCGGACAGCCCTTCGAGTTACCTGTGAGTCAGTAGTAGGCTCACGCCGTTTGTTGACGCACAGGTGTGCCCCCGGGCCGGAGGGGGCCGAGCTGGGGGAGGCCATGCGCTTTCGCGGGAAGTCCATCCGCCGGAAGATCGTGGCGCTGCTCCTCGTGCCGCTCCTCTCCCTGACGGGTATCTGGGCCTTCGCGACGGTCATCACCGGGCGCGAGGCGAACCAGTTGTTCGACGTGTCCGACGTCGTCGAGAAGATCGGGTACCCCACCGAGGACACCGTCGGCGTCCTCCAGCAGGAACGTCGCCAGACACTCGTCTATCTCGCCGACCCCCGCGCGTCCGACGCGCTCACGGCGCTGCGGCGCAGCCGGACCGCCACCGACCGGGCCGTCGCGAAGGTCCGGGCGAACGCCAAGGGCGGCGGCATGGCCGGGAAGATGGGCTCGGGCACCGCCGGGCGCCTCACCGTCATGCTGGACGCGCTCGACGGCATCGACTCGCTGCGCCGGAGCGTCGAGGAGGGCACCGTCGACCGGGCCCAGGCCCTCGACCTCTACAACCGTCTGGTCGACCCCTGTTACACCCTCGTCTCCAATCTCCACCTGGTCGACAACGTCGACATGGACAAGCAGGGCCGCGCCCTCGTCACCATGGACATGGCCCGCGAACTCCTCTCCCGCGAGGACGCCCTCCTCGGCTCCGCGCTGGTCGCGGGCCGCGTCACCGGCGACGAGAGCCGTGACATCTCCGATCTCGTGGCCCAGCGCACGCTGCTCTACGACGTCAGCCTGCCGCTGCTCCCCGACGCGGAGAGCGAGCGCTTCGAGAGCTACTGGAAGAACGCCGAGACGGCCCCCCTGCGCGTGGCCGAACAGGCCGTCGTCACCTCCCCGCCCGGTTCACCGCACGGCGTCACCGCGAAGAGCTGGGACCGGGCCGCCGGGCAGGTGCTCGACGAACTCGGCCACCTCGACGACTCGGCGCGCGACCGGTACCACGACCGGGTCCGGCCGGTGGCCACCGGAGTCATCGTCAAGGCGGCCGTCGCGGGCGTCCTCGGACTCGTCGCCCTGCTCGTCTCGCTCGTCCTGTCCGTCCGCGTCGGCCGGGGCCTCATCCGCGACCTGGGCCGACTGCGCCTGGAGGCGCACGAGGCCTCCGGCGTCCGGCTGCCCAGCGTGATGCGCCGGCTCTCCGCGGGCGAACAGGTCGACGTCGAGACCGAGGCCCCGCGCCTGGAGTACGACCGGAACGAGATCGGCGAGGTCGGCCAGGCGCTCAACACCCTCCAGCGCGCCGCCGTCGAGGCCGCGGTCAAACAGTCCGAACTGCGCGACGGCGTCTCCGAGGTCTTCGTCAACCTCGCCCGCCGCAGCCAGGTCCTCCTGCACAAGCAACTCACCCTCCTCGACACCATGGAGCGCAGGACCGAGGACACCGACGAACTCGCCGACCTGTTCCGCCTGGACCACCTGACCACGCGCATGCGCCGGCACGCCGAGGGGCTGGTCATCCTCTCCGGCGCCGCCCCTTCCCGGCAGTGGCGCAAGCCCGTTCAGCTCATGGACATCGTCCGCGCCGCCGTCGCCGAGGTGGAGGACTACGAGCGCATCGAGGTCCGCCGGCTGCCCCGTGTCGCCGTCACCGGGCCGGCGGTGGCCGACATCACCCACCTCGTGGCCGAACTCCTCGAGAACGCGACGGTGTTCTCACCCCCGCACACCGCCGTGCAGGTCCTCGGCGAGCGCGTCGCCAACGGCTTCACCCTGGAGATCCACGACCGCGGCCTCGGCATGGCGGCCGAAGCACTCCTCGACGCCAACCTGCGGCTCGCCGAGACCCCCGAGTTCGAGCTCTCCGACACCGACCGGCTCGGTCTCTTCGTCGTCAGCAGGCTCGCCCAGCGGCAGAACGTCCGTGTCTCCCTCCAGCCGTCCCCGTACGGAGGCACGACCGCCATCGTGTTCCTCTCCGACGCGCTGCTCACGGACGACGTCCCGGACACCAACGGGATCGGCTTCCGTCTGGACCGCGCGCTGCCCACGAAGGAGGGCAAGGTCGAGGCGGACCGCAAGGCGGCGCTGTCCGAGGTCCCCGTGCGCCTCCCCGGCCTGCCGGCCTCGATCCTGGACGGGCCGGTCGAACTGGAGGCGCCGGTGGAACTGGACGCCCTCGGCGGATTCCCGGACGCCCTCGACGAGGACACCGGCCAGGACGGTCTGTTCGGGCCGCGCCGCTCCGTCGCCGGCGGACCCGTCGAGCGGCACCAGCCCGCACCGGAGGGACCGGACCGGACGGCCCGCTCCGGAGAGAGCCGTCCCGGCGCCCCCGTGCCGCTGCCGCGCCGCAGGACCCCCAAACTCGTCAGCTCGCACGGCCGTCCCGTGACCCGCACCAGGCCCCGGCGCGGGGAGACGGAGGACCGGACCACCGAGGCCCCGGAGCCCGGCAAGGGCCTGGAACCCGTGGAACTGCTCGGTGTCCCGGGCGCGGCCGAACGCGAGAACGCGAAGCCGTCGGCCGTCCGGCGCGCGGAACACTCCGACACCCCCGCGCGCCGCAAGGGCGACCGTGTCCAGGGCGCGGATCCGCGCTCCGGCGTCCCGGGCCCCCGGTCCGGGACGCCCGGACCCGACCAGGTGGTCCCCGCGCTCCCGAAACGTGTGCGTCGCCCGTCGACGCCGACGGCCGGGACCGGCCCGGGCTCCGCGATCCCCGCTGAAGGGGCCGAACCGGGAACGAACCCCCTGCCGCGCCGTATCCGGCAGACCCATCTGGCCCCGCAGTTGAAGGACGGCCCCGAGCGGCGCGGGGAGCGCGAGGGGACGGACGAGCTCCGCGGCCCGGCTCCGGCCGATCGTGACGCCGAGGAAGTACGCGACCGGATGGCCTCGCTCCAGCGCGGCTGGCGGCGTGGCCGCGAGGAGAACGCCGCGGGCGACCAGGCCCAGGACGGCACAGCACCAGGAACCACGGAGGGGGACGGTCGATGACCGCGCCGAAGACGACAGGGCCCACCGAGACCGGCACGGCGTCGGGAGAGCTCAACTGGCTCCTCGACGATCTGGTGGACCGCGTGGCCAGTATCCGCAAGGCGGTCGTGCTCTCCGGCGACGGCCTGGCCACCGGGGCGTCCAAGGACCTGACCCGCGAGGACAGCGAGCACCTGGCCGCCGTGGCCTCGGGCTTCCACAGCCTGGCCAAGGGCGTCGGACGGCACTTCGAGGCGGGCGGCGTCCGGCAGACAGTCGTCGAGCTGGAGAACGCCTTCCTCTTCGTCACGGCCGCCGGCGACGGCAGCTGCCTCGCCGTCTTCTCGGACGCGGACTCCGACGTGGGGCAGGTCGCCTACGAGATGACCCTTCTGGTGAAGAGGGTCGGCGCACATCTGGCCGCCGCTCCACGCACCGATCTGCCCTCGGGCGGGTAGTGGGACGGCATGAGCGGAGACGGACAGGGAACAAGTCACTGGTTCGACGACGACGCCGGACCAGTGGTCCGGCCCTACGCCATGACGCGCGGCCGCACCACCAGCCCGGCCCAGCACCGCCTCGACCTGATCGCCGTGGTCGTCGCCGAGCCCCGCGCGGACGACGACGAAGCGGACCACAGCCTGTCCCCGGAACACGTGGACATCGTCGAACTCTGCCGCGGCACGCCCCAGTCGGTCGCCGAACTCGCCGCCGAGCTCGACCTCCCGGTCGGAGTGGTGCGGGTCCTGATCGGCGACCTCGTGCACGAGGAAATGGTCCATGTGACACGTCCCGTACCCCCTGCGGAGCTGCCGGACGAGAGCATTCTCCGCGATGTGATCAACGGCCTCCGGGCGCTCTGAGCAGACCGGAAGCGGCCGACGCGGCTGACAGGCCGTGCCGTTCGGGGCGAGCCGGAGCCTCATGTGCCCGGCGTCGCCGCCCGGTTCGACGCCCGCTCCGCGGGCCGGGTGAACCCTGCCGACGGCACGGGCACCGAACTTGGCGGAAGTGCTACGACGGATGTCGGGCCCGGCGCCGTACTCGTCCTCGAAACCCCCCGCGTCGGGGGCCACGGCCCACCGACGCACGACCCCCCACCCGGCAGGAGTAGAGATCGATGATCTTCGGGCGTTCTGAGCGCGGCAAGCCCCCGGTCGAGCCCGTCACGCTCAAGATCCTGGTGGCCGGCGGCTTCGGGGTGGGCAAGACGACCCTGGTCGGCGCGGTCAGCGAGATCAGACCGCTGCGCACCGAGGAGGTGCTCACCGAGGCCGGCCGGCCCGTGGACGACCTCAGCGGTGTCGAGGACAAGCACACCACCACGGTCGCCATGGACTTCGGGCGCATCACGCTCCGCGAGGACCTGGTGCTGTACCTCTTCGGGACGCCCGGACAGGACCGCTTCTGGTTCCTGTGGGACGAGCTGGCGACCGGGGCGCTCGGCGCGATCGTGCTCGCCGACACCCGCCGCCTGGAGGACTGCTTCGCCGCCGTCGACTACTTCGAGCGGCGCTCCATACCGTTCGTGATGGGCGTCAACTGCTTCGAAGGAGTGGCCCGTCACCCGGTCGAGGACGTGCGGCAGGCCCTCGACCTCGACGAGGGCGTACCGCTCGTGCTGTGCGACGCGCGGGACCGGCAGTCGGCCAAGGAGGTCCTCGTCGAGGTCGTCCAGCACGCACTGGCGACGGCGGTCGGCCGACGAGAACCGGTCACGACCTGACGTCCGGCCGCGGCCGTCGCCGAGGGCACGGCCCGTACCCCCGCCGACCGGGGTACGGGCCGTGGTTCCCGTACGCGCGCCTGCGCCGCGGCGGTGGCACGCGCGCGTGGACCTCCCTCGACCTCAACCGACACCGCCGTCAGCCGACGTAGTCGTCAGCCGACACGGTTCTCAGCCGACTTCGTCCGTGTGCCAGCCGAAGCTCTTCTCCACCGCCTTGCGCCAGTTGTGGTACTCGCGATCGCGCACCGAGGACTCCATCGAGGGAGTCCACTCGACGTCCTTCTGCCAGTGCGACTTCAACTCGTCGAGGTCGTTCCACACACCGGTGGCGAGCCCGGCCGCGTAGGCCGCTCCCAGACACGTCGTCTCGGAGACCCTCGGGCGGATCACCGGCACCCCGAGGACATCCGCCTGGTGCTGCATCAGCAGGTTGTTCTTGGTCATGCCGCCGTCCACCTTCAAGGTGGTGATCGGCACCCCGGAGTCCTGGAACATCGCGTCCACGACCTCCCGGGTCTGCCAGCTCGTCGCCTCCAGGACCGCACGCGCGAGGTGCGCCTTCGTGACGTACCGGGTGAGCCCGGTGACGACACCGCGCGCGTCGGAGCGCCAGTAGGGGGCGAACAGGCCGGAGAACGCGGGCACGATGTAGGCGCCGCCGTTGTCGTCGACGCTCGCGGCCAGTGGCTCGATCTCGTCGGCGGTACGGATGATCCCGAGCTGGTCGCGGAACCACTGCACCAGCGCCCCGGTGATCGCGATCGATCCTTCGAGGCAGTAGACGGGCGCCTCGTCGCCGATCTTGTACCCCATGGTGGTGAGCAGCCCGTTCTTCGAGGGGACGGGCCGGCTACCGGTGTTGAGCAGCAGGAAACTGCCCGTCCCGTAGGTGTTCTTGGCGTTCCCCACGTCGTAGCAGGCCTGCCCGAAGACCGCCGCCTGCTGGTCGCCGAGCGCCGATGCCACGGGGACGCCCGCGAGCTGGCCGACGGCGGTGCCGTAGATCTCGGCGGAGGACCTGATCTCGGGCAGCACCGCTTCGGGCACGTTCATCGCGGAGAGGATGGACGGGTCCCACTGGAGGGTCTCCAGGTTCATCAGCATGGTGCGCCCGGCGTTGGTGACGTCGGTGACGTGCCGTCCGCCGTCCGTGCCGCCCGTCAGGTTCCAGATCAGCCAGGAGTCGATGGTGCCGAAGGCGATCTCGCCGCGTTCGGCACGGGCACGCAGTCCGGGCACGTTGTCGAGCAGCCAGGCCGCCTTGGGCCCGGAGAAGTAGCTGGCCAGGGGCAGTCCGGTCTGATCGCGGAAGCGGTCCTGGCCGTCCGGTCCGCCGAGTTCGTGGCAGAGCGCGGAGGTGCGGGTGTCCTGCCAGACGATCGCGTTGTGCACGGGTTTGCCGGTGGCGCGGTCCCACAGCACCGTCGTCTCGCGCTGGTTGGTGATGCCGAGCGCGCTCAGCTGGTCGGCGCGCAGGCCGGCCTTGGCGATGGCGCCGGCCACCACCGCCTGCACCTTGGACCAGATCTCGGTGGCGTCGTGTTCCACCCATCCCGGCTTGGGGAAGATCTGGCGGTGCTCGCGCTGGTCGACGGCGACGATCGCGCCGTTCCGGTCGAAGATGATGCAGCGGCTGGAGGTGGTGCCCTGGTCGATTGCGGCGACGTACTTCTCGGCGTTCTCCGTCATGGCGTCCCCTTCGTCAGAAGGCTGCGTTGTAGATCGCGGCCCCGATGGCGGCGCCCGCGAGCGGGCCGACCACCGGGATCCAGGAGTAGCTCCACTGCGACGTGCCCTTGTGGGGAATCGGCAGCAGGGCGTGGACGATGCGTGGTCCCAGGTCGCGGGCCGGGTTGATGGCGTACCCGGTGGGTCCGCCCAGCGAGAGGCCGATGCCGACGACGAGGAACGCGATCAGCTGCACCGGAAGCCCCGCGTCACCGATGCCCGCCACGTGTCTGTGGCCGCCGACCATGGCCAGAACGGGCAGCACCAGGCCGGCGGTGGCGATGGCCTCGGTGATGAGGTTCTGGACCGGGTTGTCGATCTCGGGCCGGGTCGAGAAGATGCCCAGCGTCTCGATGGCGTGTTCCTCGTCGGCGTTGAGGTTGAACTGGCCGAGGTAGAGGAGCCAGCAGAGCGTGGCCCCGACGGCGGCACCGGCGAACTGCCCCAGGACGTAGAAGGGCACGTCCTCCCACTTGGTCGAGCCCTCGATGGCGAAACCGATGGTCACGGCCGGGTTGAGCTGCCCCCCGGACAGCGGGGCGGCGGTGTACGCGCCGGCCAGCACGCCGAATCCCCATCCGAAGGCGATGACGACCCAGCCGGCGCCCTGCGCCTTGGACTTGTCGAGTGTGACAGCGGCGCAGACGCCCGCGCCGAACAGAATCAGAATCGCTGTACCGATCAACTCGCCGACAAATATGTCGCCGTTGCTCATGGCGGCTCCTAGGCCTCGCCCGGAGCGGACCGCCCCGGGCCACCGTGCAGGGTGCGTTTCCCATGGCTACGTCAGCCGAGGGCAGGGAGGTCCCGCGCCCCGCCCGGCGTCCGTGACGAGCGTGCCGTCGCAGTGGAATCGCCCGTGGGGGACGGCCTTCGGTACAGGTCGGGAACCCGAGCGGCGCGGTGTCCGCAGACGCCCGGATGCGGCGATGCCGACTGACACCCGGAAGTGTTCACCGGTGCCCAGGGGGCGTCAAGGTCGGTGACGGGAACGGTTGAGGGTCGTGAACGAGCCAAGATCCGCACGTCGCAGGAGTCGGTACGGGCCTTCTCGCCGGGCGTTCCGAGGCGTCTGTCACCCGGGCACCGCGCGTCCCATCGCCCTCACCTCACCGGCCGATACGGCGGCTCCGCCCCGGCCTTACACCGTGCCCCGGGGCTTCTCCTTGCCCAGGCGTTTCACCATGCGCTGGGGCTTCACCTTGCCCTGCCGTTTCACCATGCTCCGAGGCTTCACCTTGCCCTGCGGGTTCACCTTCGCCCGGCCCGGCTCAGCCCGACCTCGCTCGGCCCGGCCCGGCTCGGCCGGTCCTGCCCGGCTCAGCCCGCCCGCGCCCGGGCCGCGCCCGAACCGCGGCGGATCTCGCAGCCCGGCAGACCCGGGCGCCCCAGCACCCAGCTCGCCCCGCTCAACGACTTCGCCGCCTGCTTCAGCGGCGCCAGGCACGCCGCGGCCTCCCGGTGGTCGCTCACACTCCCCGGGGCGCACAGGATCGTGGCCAGGGACAGGGTGACGGGCCGTCCACCGGCCGACCAGGGCGCGTCGAGCACGGAACGGGCGAGGGGGTCGAGCGTGTCCGGGGCCGCGAGCACCAGGAAGTCGTCGCCGCCGATGTGGCCCACCCGGGTGGCCCCGGAGGCCGCGAGCTGCAGGGCCCGCCCGACCGCGCGGATCAGTTCGTCGCCCGCGGCGAACCCCGCTCCGTCGTCGACCTGCTTGAAATGGTCGACGTCGAGCCAGCTCAGCGCGAACACGAGACCGTGCGCGATCCGCCGGTCCACCTCCGTGGTGATCACGTCCGAACCGGGCAGCCGCGTCAGCGGGTTGAGCCCCGCGGCCTCCTCGACCCGGCTCTCGGAGAGCGCCCGTACGAGATCGGCCAGGCGTACGACGCCCACGCACCGCCCGTGACGGTCGACCACCGCCACGTCGTCGGACGTACGGTCCCGTTCCCCGTCCGCCACCACGTCGAGGACCTCCCACGCGGTGGCGTCCACGCCGACCGTGCGGGGCGGATCACCGAGCTTGGCGGCCGGGCGGTCGGCGTACAGCGCGTGCCCGAAGGGCCCCGACATCGACAACAGGAAGCGTGACCGGTGCACCGAGCGGACCGGGACCCCGGCGGGGTCCACGAGCAGGACCCCGGACACGTCGGGCGATCCGGTGAGCAGGGCCCGCACCCGGCCCGCGGACGCCGTCACGGGCAGGAGGGCGGCCGGCCGGACGAACTGCAGCACCGAAGGCCCGGGCGGAGGCGTCGGGGCGACACCGGGGGAGAGGACCGGAACGTATACGTCCGCCGCGGGCAGCCGGGCGGGCGGCGCGAACAGGTCGCCCTGCGCCAGCTGGGCGCCCGCCGCCACCGCGGCCGAGCACTGCAGCTCCGTCTCGACGCCCTCCACGGACAACAGCGCGCCCAACTGCTCGCAGAGGGTCCGCATCGCGCGCACCGCCGCGGGGCGCGCCAGCAGGGACACGTCGAGCTTCACCAGCTCGGGCGCGAGATCCGTGAGCAGGCGCAGGGGTACGTCGCCGTCGCCCACGCCGTCCGCGCAGATCCGGAAACCGTGTCCGCGCAGCGCGGCGACGGCTTCCAGCAGCGCGTGCTGCGGCACATGCGTGTACGGCGGCCCGATGTCGACCGTGACCTCCCAAGGGGACCGTCCCGCCGCGCGGACCGCCTCGCGCAGCGCCGCGAGCCCGCCGAGATCGGCCAGGGTCCCGGCGAACACGTTGACGTGCAGGGGCAGCAGCGTCTCCTTGCGGGACGTCGCACGGACCGCCAACGCGGCGAGCCGGCCGTCCAGTTCGGGATCGCGACGGGCTTGGGCCAGGATGTCCCCGGTCTCCGGGCGGGCGAGTATCTCCAGCGCCGTGACCCAGCCGGTCGTCAGGTTGACGACCGGCTGGAAGGCGAAGCGGACGGTGTCCGACCAGGAGGGCACGGCAGCATACTGGCGCCCTCCACGTACGCCCGGGCGCGATTCACGAGCTGTTCACGCGGGATTCCCGAGTCACCACGGAGAGTAGCGAACGTCGCCGGTCAGCGGACGGCGACCACCGACGAACCATGTCCGAACAGTCCTTGGTTCGCGGTGATCCCCACCCGCGCTCCCTCCACCTGGCGATCGCCCGCGCGGCCCCGCAACTGCCAGGTCAGCTCGCACACCTGGGCTATGGCCTGCGCCGGAACGGCTTCGCCGAAGGAGGCCAGCCCGCCACTGGCGTTGACCGGTATCCGGCCGCCGAGCGCCGTGGCACCCTCCCGAAGCAATTTCGCGGCCTCGCCCTCCGCGCACAGCCCGAGGTCCTCGTACCACTGCAACTCCAGGGCCGTGGACAGGTCGTACACCTCGGCCAGTGAGAGGTCCTCCGGTGCGATGCCCGCCTCCTCGTACGCCGCCCGCGCGATCGAGGCGCGGAAGGTGTCCGGCGCGGGCTCCACCGCGACCGCGGAGTCCGTGGCGATGTCCGGGAGGTCCAGCACGGTGCTGGGGTAGCGGGGTGTCACGGTGGACACCGCACGGATGCGCACGGGGTCGGCCGCTCCGTGCCGCCGGGCGAACTCCATGCTGGACAGCACCAGGGCGGCACCGCCGTCGGAGGTGGCGCAGATGTCGAGCAGGCGCAGCGGATCGGCGACGACCGCGGAGCCGGCCACCTCCTCGGCGGTCACCCTCGCGCGGTACCGCGCGTTCGGGTTCAGCGCCCCGCAGGCGGCGTTCTTCACCTTGACCTGGGCGAAGTCCTCCAGGGTGTCTCCGTGCACGGCCATCCGCCTGCGCGCGTACAGCCCGAAGTACGTCGGGTTCGTCGCTCCGAGGACCCGGAACCGCAACCAGTCGGGATCGTCCGGCCGGTCCCCGCCCGCGGGCCGGAAGAACCCCTTGGGCGCCGCGTCCGCGCCCACCACGAGCACCAGGTCGGCGAGACCGGACAGGATCTGCGCCCGTGCGGCGCCGACCGCCTGCGCTCCGGAGGCGCACGCCGCGTACACGCTCGTCACCCGCGCTCCCTGCCAGCCCAGTGCCCTGGCGAAGGTCGCGCCCGCCACGTGCCCGGGATAGCCGCCGCGCACGGTGTCCGCGCCCACGACCGAGTCGACGTCCCGCCAGTCGACCCCCGCGTCGGCCAGCGCGGCGCGGGCCGCCGCGACGCCGTACGGGACGAAGCCGTGTCCCCACTTGCCCCACGGGTGCATGCCCGCGCCGAGCACCGCCACGTCGCCCCTCACGCCGTCACCTCCGCGCCCCGCATGCCCCGCACACCCCTCATACCGTCACCTCCGCCGGCCGCCAGTGCCACGTCGTCCACGTCGTCTCCTCGTCCTCGTTCAGTACGCCTTGGACGACTTCCACCTCCATGCCCACCGCCAGATCGGCGGTCGAGACACCGGGAACCGCCTGGCCGAGGACGACGATCCGCTCGGACTCCAGCTCCACAGCGATCAACGCGCGGGGTTCCCACGAGAGTTCCGGGTCGGTCACATGGGGTGACGGCGGCCGGTACCGGCTGTCCGTGTAGGACCAGACACGACCGCGCCGGGAGAGCGGGACCTCGACCAGGTCCCCGCCGGGGCAGCCGGGATTGCGGCAGAAGACGTCCTCGCGGGGGAAGAATACCGAGGCGCACGCCGAACAGCGCGTACCGAGCAGACGGAACCCGTCCCCGTCCCCGGCGAACCAACCGGCGATCACAGGTGTACGTGTACGCGACAAGACCCCTCCATGGCAGTGGATCTGACGGAACGTCAGAAGTGTGCCACGGGTGCCGCGAATTGGGCAGCGGCGGAGGAGAACCATGCGGGCGCTCCGGGCGTCGGAGTACACGAGGGGCGGCCGGGGCCCACGGGGGTGGTCCCGGCCGCCCCTCGTGCCCTGCTGTGCGCCCGAGGGCGTGCGGTTCCCGGACGACTCCCCGGAGATGGGCTCCCCGTGTCCTCCAGGTCACCGACCTCGGCACGCCGAGCCGGTGCGCCCCTCCCGGGACGGGGCCCCGGCGGACCGGCACGGACCGAGGACGGAGGCGTCTCAGGCGGACGTCCGGTGATCGGCTACAGTCCCGGCGTGTCCGAAACCCCGCACCCACCCGCCGACTTCGCCCCGGGCTCGCACTGTTCGAGTTGCGGAGCACCCTACGAAGAGGGCGTCTCCGGCTGGCCCCGCACCTGCGCCACCTGCGGCACCGTCGCCTACCGCAACCCCCTGCCGGTGGCGGTGGCCCTGCAGCCCGTCCACGACGACCAGGGCACCTCCTTGGTCGTCATCACGCGCACCGTCCCGCCCGCGCGCGGTGGCATCGCGTTGCCCGGAGGCTTCATCGACGACCGGGAGGACTGGCGGCACGCCGTCGTCCGGGAGCTCAGGGAGGAGACGGGCATCGACGCCGCCGCCCGCGAGGTGCGGCTCGCCGACGCGATGAGCTCTCCCGGCGGCCACCTCCTGCTGTTCGGGCTCCTCCCCGAGCGCCCGGTGGCCGACCTGCCCGCCTCCGCCGCCACGGACGAGACCGAGGGCTGGCACCTGCTGCGCCGGCCGGCCGAACTCGCCTTCCCGCTGCACACCCTGGCGGTACGGGGCTGGTTCGAAGGACGGTACTGATCCGAGGGGCGGTACGAGAGGACTCCAGGGGCCCCGCGGGGCCCCTCAGGCCGTTCCGAGACCGCGTATCCGGACGGGCCGCTTCGGGTCGGTCGTCCCGTCGTCCCCCTCCCGCCGGACGACCACGCGCTTCCCCTCCCAGCGCGTCACATAGCGCTCCACCTCCGGCTCGTCCCAGCCGTCACCCTCGTCGGGGACCACGAGCCCCCCACCGGTCCGCCCGCGCGCGGGAGCCCACACCTCCAGCTCCAGACCGCCGTCGTCGCCCCGTACCGGCAGCACGGCACCGGCCCGCGCCAGGACCGGGATCCGCGACAAGGGCGCGTCGAGCAGCACCAGGCCCGGACCCTCGTAGGCCTCCTCGGTGACCGTGTCGTACCAGCGTCCGCGCGGCAGCTGCACCGCCCGCCGGTCCGCCCCCGGGTCCAGCACCGGCGCCACGAGGAGGCAGTCACCGAGCAGGAAGGTGTCCCCGCAGTCGCGCAGCGCCCGGTCCTCGGGCGCGCCCCACCACACCGGACGCACGTACGGCGCCCCGGTACGGGCCGCCAGATGCGCGAGCGTCACGAAGTACGGCAGCAGCCGCCGCCGCTCGACGAGCGCCACGCGCGCGTGCCCCAGGACGTCGGCACCGAATTCCCAGGGCTCCCGGCGCCCCGCCCGCAGACTCGCGTGCGTACGGAACAGCGGGAGATACGCGCCGAGCTGGAACCACCGCAGATACAGCTCCGGCGACGGACTCCCGTCGAAGCCGCCCACGTCCGGCCCCGAGTACGGCACCCCACAGAGACCCAGCCCCAGCACCAACGACAACGACGCCCGCAGTCCGGGCCAGCCCGTGGCCACGTCCCCGGACCAGGTCCCTCCGTAGCGCTGCATTCCGGCCCACCCGGAGCGGGAGAAGAGGAACGGCCGCCCATGGGGCGCCAGCCGGCGCAGACCCTCGTAGGCGGCCCGCGCCATCCCCAGGGCGTACACGTTGTGCGCCTCGCGATGGTCGCCCCCGCGCCCCTCCAGGGAATGCCGCGCCGACCGCGGGAGCGTCGACTCCCCGAAGGCCGTGAACGACGTCGGCTCGTTCATGTCGTGCCAGAACCCGGCGAAGCCCTGTGCGAGCCGCTCCTCGTAGAGATCCCCCCACCACCGCCGCACCCGCGGGTCCGTGAAGTCCGGATGGACCGATTCCCCCGGCCACACGACACCGCGTACGGGCCGGCCCGAGGCGTCCCTCACGAACACGTCCTCGGCGACACCACTGTCGTACACGGCGTTTCCGGGCTCGGCCTTGACGGCGGGGTCCACTATCGACACCAGCCGGACGCCCTCGCGACGCAGATCCGCGGCGAGCGCCGGCAGCTTCGGGAAGCGGTCCCGGTCGACGGTGAACACCTGGTGCGCGTCGTAGTGGTCGATGTCCAGATGGACCGCGTCGAGCGGCAGATCGCGCTCCCGGTAGCCCGCGACGATCCGCCGCACCTCCTCCTCGCTGCCGAAGCCCCAGCGCGCGTGGTGGTGCCCCAGCGCCCAGGAGGGCGGCACCGCGGGCGCGCCCGCCAGCGACGCCCAGGCGTGCAGCACGCGCGCGGGGGTGCCCACCATCACCCAGCAGCGCAGCGGGCCGCCGTCCATCCGCAGTTCGCACGTCCCGTCCCGGTCGTGTCCGGAGCCCGCGCCCTCCTCGCCCTCGCGCAGGGTCACCGTCCCGTCCCACGAGGTGTCGTGGAACACGAGATGGGCGGCCGCGTCCGCGACCACCAGATGCACGGGCATGGTGATGTACAGCGGATCGTCGCCGGGCCCGAAGGCATGCCCGGGATCCGTGTTCCACAACCGGTACACGCCTTCGCGCAGCCGGGGACCCGCCGCACGGCCGCCCAGACCGAAGAACCGCGCGTCGGCCGCCACCTCCGAACGCTGCATCCAGCGCGCCGTCCCCCCGCCGACCGGCTCCCACCAGCGCGGCGGCAGATCACGGCGCAGGACCACCCCGCCAGGGGTACGCACCTCGACGGCGCCGTGCCGCGAGACGGCGACCGTCACCCGCTCGGCCACCACCCGCCACCCGCCGTCCTTGTCGGGCTCCAGCACGGCCCGCGGATCCGGCTCGGGAGAACGGCCGGCGAGACCGTACGACGGCTCCGGACCGGCGCCGTCCCAGCCCCAGAACACCGCGCCGCTCACCGCGACCATGATCAGCAGTTCGGACCGGGCGAACCGTACGACACCACCGCCCGGACCCGGTTCCACGGACTGGACCGGACCCGGCACCCGCGCCCGCTCGGCTCCCCGCCGCGGCAGCCCGGCGGCATCGGCGCGCCGCCTGCGCCATGCGGCCCGTACGGTCCGCAACCCTTGGGCCGCCCCCGCCGAACCCACAGCCTTCACCGAACGCACCAGGTCACGACCATCCATGCTGCTCACCCTGCCATTGCCTCCACCGAACGGGTGAGTCGTTCAACTTCCGTTCACCCGTGGTGAGGGCACATCTTCACGTCGCCGACTATGTGCGGCGCGCCCTGGTGTTGAAGTCGATCACATGGCATCGTCCGTGTCAGCCGCGCGACGCGCACACCCCCGCTCGTGCGCGACCGACGCACACGACGCGCACAGTCCGGGAGCCGCCCCATGTCCACCGTGAACCCCTCACCGCTCTGGCAGCCCACTCCAGAGCGCATCGCCCATGCACGGATCACGAAATTCCAGGCCTGGGCGGCCGAGCATCACGGAGCACCGGCCCACGGCGGCTACGCGGCTCTGCACCGCTGGTCCGTGGACGAACTGGACACGTTCTGGAAAGCCGTCACCGAGTGGTTCGACGTCCGCTTCTCGACGCCCTACGCGCGCGTGCTCGGCGACCGGTCGATGCCCGGCGCCGAATGGTTCCCCGGAGCGACCCTCAACTACGCCGAACACGCCCTCCGCGCGGCCGGGACCCGAGCGGACGAACCCGCCCTCCTGTACGTCGACGAGACCCACGAGCCGACCCCCGTCAGCTGGTCCGAACTCCGCCGCCAGGTCGGCTCCCTGGCCGCCGAGCTGCGCGCCCTCGGTGTGCGGCCGGGCGACCGCGTCAGCGGCTACCTCCCGAACGTCCCGCAGGCCGTGATCGCCCTGCTCGCCACGGCGGCCGTGGGCGCGGTGTGGACCTCCTGCGCCCCCGACTTCGGAGCCCGCAGCGTCCTCGACCGCTTCCAGCAGGTCGAACCCGTCGTGCTGTTCACGGTCGACGGCTACCGCTACGGAGGCAAGGAGCACGACCGCCGCGACGTGGTCGCCCAGCTGCGCGGCGAACTGCCCACCCTGCGGGCCGTCGTCCACATCCCCCTGCTCGGCACCGAGGCCCCCGAAGGCGCCCTGGACTGGTCCACGCTCACCTCCGCGGACGTCGACCCGGTCTTCGAACCGGTGCCGTTCGACCACCCCTTGTGGGTGCTCTACTCCTCGGGTACGACCGGCCTGCCCAAGGCCATCGTCCAGTCCCAGGGCGGCATCCTCGTCGAGCACCTCAAGCAGCTCGGGCTCCACTGCGACCTGGGCACCGAGGACCGCTTCTTCTGGTACACGTCCACCGGCTGGATGATGTGGAACTTCCTCGTCTCCGGCCTGCTCACGGGCACCACGATCGTCCTGTACGACGGCAGTCCCGGCCACCCGGACACCGGCGCCCAGTGGCGCATCGCCGAACGCACCGGGGCGACGCTCTTCGGGACCTCCGCCGCGTACGTGATGGCCTGCCGCAAGGCGGACGTGCATCCCTCGCGCGACGCCGACCTCACGCGCGTGCGATGCGTCGCGACCACCGGGTCGCCCCTCCCGCCCGACGGCTTCCGCTGGCTGCACGACGAGGTGTCGGAGGACCTCTGGATCGCCTCCGTCAGCGGAGGGACCGACGTGTGCTCCTGTTTCGCGGGAGCGGTGCCCACCCTCCCCGTGTACATCGGCGAACTCCAGGCGGCGGGCCTCGGCACCGACCTCCAGTCCTGGGACGCGATCGGCAGACCCGTCATCGACGAGGTCGGTGAGCTCGTGGTCACCAACCCGATGCCCTCCATGCCCGTCCGCTTCTGGAACGACCCCGACGGCAGCCGCTACCACGACAGCTACTTCGACACCTATCCCGGAGTCTGGCGGCACGGGGACTGGATCACCGTCACCTCACGGGACTCCGTCGTCATCCACGGCCGCTCCGACTCCACGCTCAACCGCCAGGGCGTGCGCATGGGGTCGGCCGACATCTACGAAGCCGTCGAACGCCTGCCCGAGATCAAGGAGTCGCTCGTCATCGGGGTCGAACAGCCCGACGGCGGCTACTGGATGCCCCTCTTCGTCCACCTCGCCCCCGGAGCGGAGCTCGACGCAGCACTGCTGGACCGCATCAAACGGACCATCCGCGAACAGCTCTCCCCGCGCCACGTCCCCGACGAGGTGATCGAGGTCCCGGGCATCCCGCACACCCTCACCGGCAAACGCATCGAGGTCCCGGTCAAACGCCTGCTGCAGGGCACCCCTCTGGACAAGGCGGTCAACGCCGGCTCCGTGGACGACGTGGAACTGCTCAAGTTCTACGAGCGGTTGGCCCGCGAACGCGGCTGACCGCCCGCCGAGGCCGTCCGGCCCGGACGGCCTCGGACCCACCCCTCTGACCGCCCAGCTTCGATCACTCCCCGCCACCGAACCCGCCGAGCCCCACCCGCCGACCGCACGGTCCCCGCGTAAAAGCCCGCTGTGAGCTGCTGCTTCTCCCACCGGCCGGCCCGCGAGCGCCCCACCCGCGAGCCGTTGTCAGTGCCGCTGGTTACTGTGAGTGAGCATTGATCGACCGCGCACAGGGGGAAACGATGGCGCACACCGAACACCACACCATGCGACGCGTCCTGCGCCGCGAGATCGCCGGCACGATCGGTCTGCTGACCGACGCGCACGACTTCACGGCGATGCGGCGCTACCGCACCTTCACCTTCGACGACCACACGGCCTACCTCCAGCAGGTGGAGTCCCTGCTGCGGTCCCTCGCGGCCGGGGGCAGCCACACCACGGTGGCACTCTTCGACCCCGAGGAGTACGCGGAGTTCTGCGCCCGCCACGGCCTGGAACCCGACACCGCCGCCAGCCGTACGCGTTTCACCGCCGAACTGGCCGCCACCGGATCCACCGTCCCCTACCAGGGCCAGCCCCTCGCCGAACTCGTCCCGGACCTGATCGACGAGGCCGTCCGCAAGGCGACCTGGGAGTACGCGACGACGCTCCTGGCCCGCGTCGGCACCTGTGCCTCCTGCGGCGAGGACATCGGACGCGTGTCCTTCACCCGCGCCTCGCACCTCCTCGCCCGGGTCCTCGACACCGCGGGCCCCGGCGAGCGCCATCTCGTCTGCAGCGTCTCGACGGCGCCCGAACCACTCGTCGCCGCACTCCGGGCGGACGACGACGCGGAGGGCATCGCCCGTCTGGACGAAGCGGAAGCCCTGGAGTTCACCACGGTCCTCGCCCTCGGCATCGCCACCCGGAGCGCGGGCGGCGTCGTCATGCGCACGACCGCCCCCGGCACCACCGACCGCGTCTACGGATGGCGTCTGCGGGGCGACGGCCTCGACCCCCTCACCGCCGGCGAGGTCTTCGACGCCTACTGCACCGACGTCGCGTCCGGGGACCTCGTCCCACCGGAGTCGGGCGTCGACTACTGCGTACCCCCCGACCTCGGACCCGAAGGAAGGACGACCGACCACACCCACTGAACGCGAAGGGGCGCCCCACCCGCAGGTGGAGCGCCCCACACAGGCGTCCCTCGCCGGGCGAGGGACCTGTCACTCGCCGGAGAGCACCGCCTGAGCCGCGGTACGCGCCTCCTCGGCGGTGTCCGCGGCACGCGCGGCCGCGGCGGCACGTTCGCACTGCGCGAGCGTGTACTTGGCGAGCGTCGCCCGGACGTAGGGAATCGACGCGGCACCCATCGACAGGGAGGTGACCCCCAGACCGGTCAGCACACACGCGAGCAGCGGGTCCGACGCGGCCTCACCGCAGACACCACAGCTCTTGCCCTCGGCCTTCGCCGCCTCGGCGGACAGCGCGACCAGGTCGAGCAGCGCCGGCTGCCACGGGTCCTGCAGCCGGGACACCGCGCCCACCTGACGGTCCGCGGCGAACGTGTACTGCGCCAGGTCATTGGTGCCCAGGGAGAGGAACTCGACCTCCTGGAGGATCGACCGCGCCCGCAGCGCGGCCGACGGAATCTCCACCATGGCACCGAACTTCGCCCGCAGTCCGGCGTCCCGGCACGCCTCGGCGAACACCTTGGCGTCAATGCGGTCCGCCACCATCGGGGCCATCACCTCGAGGTAGACCGGCAGCCCCTCCGACGCCTTCGCCAGCGCCGTCAACTGCGTGCGCAGCACATCGGGGTGGTCGAGCAGAGTCCGCAGACCCCGCACGCCCAGCGCGGGGTTGGGCTCGTCGGCCGGAGTGAGGAACTCCAGCGGCTTGTCCGCACCCGCGTCGAGCACGCGCACCACGACACGTCCCTCGGGGAACGCCTCCAGCACCTGCCGGTACGCCTCGACCTGCTTCTCCTCCGAGGGCGCCTGCTTGCTGTCGTCCAGGAAGAGGAACTCGGTGCGGAACAGGCCGACACCCTCGGCCCCGGCCTCCACGGCGGCCGGCACGTCGGACGGCCCACCGACGTTGGCGAGCAGTGGCACCTTGTGTCCGTCGGAGGTGGCGCCCGGACCGGTCGAGACGGACAGCGCGGCCCTGCGCGCCTCCGCCGCGGCCCGCAACTGCGCCTTCTTCTCGGTGCTCGGCTCGACGAAGATCTCACCGGTGCTGCCGTCCACGGCGATCACGGTGCCCTCGGCGAGTTCGCCGGCGCCGGGGAGCGCGACCACGGCGGGTACACCGAGGGCCCGCGCCAGGATCGCGCTGTGGCTGGTCGGCCCGCCCTCCTCGGTGACGAAGCCGAGCACCAGCGCGGGGTCGAGCAGCGCCGTGTCGGCCGGGGCGAGGTCCCGGGCGATGAGGACATAGGGCTCGTCGCTGTCCGGGACACCCGGCATGGGCACGCCGAGCAGCCGGGCGACGATACGATTCCGCACGTCGTCGAGGTCGGCCACACGACCGGCGAGGTACTCACCGGCACCGGCCAACAGGGCCCGGTACGAGGCGAACGCGTCGTAGACCGCGCGCTCGGCGGTGCTGCCGACGGCGATCCGCCGGTCGACGTCCGCCATCAGCTCGGGGTCCTGGGCCATCATGGCCTGCGCCTCGAGCACGTGCTGGGCCTCGCCGCCCGCCAGGTTGCCGCGCGCGGTCAGGTCGGCCGCCACGGCTTCGACGGCCTTGCGGGCGCGCCCCTGTTCGCGCTCCGCGTCCTCCGCCGGGATCTGCTTGGCAGGCGGTTCGAGGACCGCCGTTCCCATGTGCCGAACCTCGCCGATCGCCACACCGTGGCTCACGCCGACGCCTCGCAGCGTTGTCTCCATCTCACCCGTCTCCGATAGTGCGGCGGGTCCCGCCGCCGCGGTGGTTGTGCGGTGCGCCGTCGGGGACGGCGCTGAGGTCACTGCCAGGCGAACAGGGTGTCGCCGGATTTCACGTCGCCGTCCTCGCGGACCTCGGTGAGGGAGTCGGCCGTGGCCTCGAGCGCGACGACCGGGCAGATCGGCGACTTGCCGGCCTGCTCCACCGCCGCCGGGTTCCAACGCAGCACGGCCTGACCGCGCGTCACGGTGTCTCCCTTGTTGACGAGCAACTCGAAGCCCTCGCCGTTGAGCTGCACGGTGTCGATGCCCAGGTGCGTGAGGACGCCGTGCCCCTGGTCGTCGACGACGACGAAGGCGTGGGGGTGGAGCGACACGATCACGCCGTCCACGGGAGCGACGGCCTCCGAGGGCTCGCGCACGGGGTCGATCGCCGTGCCGGGGCCGACCATCGCCCCTGAGAAGACGGGATCGGGCACGGCCACGAGTCCGATGGCGCGTCCTGCAAGGGGGGACGTAACGGTGGTCATGGGAAGCCTCCCAGAGGTGGAGATTCATGAGGGGCCGTCACTGCCTGTCCGGGACGGCGCACTGTTTGAGCAGGGTATGTCATATGAAGTGCCGGTTCTGCACGAGAGGTTCCGGTTGACGGACGTAGAGCCGGGCGCAAACGATTTGCGCCCGCTCCGAGGCCCCCTGTACAGTCGTACTCCTGCTTGAGGCTGAGCGGCGCGTCCAAGCGTCGTTGCCTGGCAGCACCCAACTTGTCAGATCCTATCTCGGGGTCTCCTTCTGCATGTCTGCAGGATGGTGGTCAGAGAGACGGAAAATCACTGATAGTGTTTGGACCGCCGGAAAGGGAAACGCGAAAGCGGGAACCTGGAAAGCGCCGAGGAAATCGGATACGGAAACGGTCTGATAGAGTCGGAAACGCAAGACCAAAGGGAAGCGCCCGGAGGAAAGCCCGAGAGGGTGAGTACAAAGGAAGCGTCCGTTCCTTGAGAACTCAACAGCGTGCCAAAAATCAACGCCAGATATGTTGATACCCCGTCTCCGGCCGATCGGTCGGGGCGAGGTTCCTTTGAAAAAGTCCTGCCTTTCGGGGCAGGCGCACAGCGAGGACGCTGTGAACCGGGGGATTATTCCTCTTCCGGTTCCGCTCTCGTGTGTGTTTCGCCGGATTACCGGTAAGCATTCACGGAGAGTTTGATCCTGGCTCAGGACGAACGCTGGCGGCGTGCTTAACACATGCAAGTCGAACGATGAAGCCCTTCGGGGTGGATTAGTGGCGAACGGGTGAGTAACACGTGGGCAATCTTCCCTTCACTCTGGGACAAGCCCTGGAAACGGGGTCTAATACCGGATAATACCTGCCTGGGCATCTGGGTGGGTTGAAAGCTCCGGCGGTGAAGGATGAGCCCGCGGCCTATCAGCTTGTTGGTGAGGTAGTGGCTCACCAAGGCGACGACGGGTAGCCGGCCTGAGAGGGCGACCGGCCACACTGGGACTGAGACACGGCCCAGACTCCTACGGGAGGCAGCAGTGGGGAATATTGCACAATGGGCGAAAGCCTGATGCAGCGACGCCGCGTGAGGGATGACGGCCTTCGGGTTGTAAACCTCTTTCAGCAGGGAAGAAGCGAGAGTGACGGTACCTGCAGAAGAAGCGCCGGCTAACTACGTGCCAGCAGCCGCGGTAATACGTAGGGCGCAAGCGTTGTCCGGAATTATTGGGCGTAAAGAGCTCGTAGGCGGCTTGTCACGTCGGGTGTGAAAGACCGGGGCTTAACCCCGGTTCTGCATTCGATACGGGCTAGCTAGAGTGTGGTAGGGGAGATCGGAATTCCTGGTGTAGCGGTGAAATGCGCAGATATCAGGAGGAACACCGGTGGCGAAGGCGGATCTCTGGGCCATTACTGACGCTGAGGAGCGAAAGCGTGGGGAGCGAACAGGATTAGATACCCTGGTAGTCCACGCCGTAAACGGTGGGAACTAGGTGTTGGCGACATTCCACGTCGTCGGTGCCGCAGCTAACGCATTAAGTTCCCCGCCTGGGGAGTACGGCCGCAAGGCTAAAACTCAAAGGAATTGACGGGGGCCCGCACAAGCAGCGGAGCATGTGGCTTAATTCGACGCAACGCGAAGAACCTTACCAAGGCTTGACATACACCGGAAACGGCCAGAGATGGTCGCCCCCTTGTGGTCGGTGTACAGGTGGTGCATGGCTGTCGTCAGCTCGTGTCGTGAGATGTTGGGTTAAGTCCCGCAACGAGCGCAACCCTTGTTCTGTGTTGCCAGCATGCCCTTCGGGGTGATGGGGACTCACAGGAGACTGCCGGGGTCAACTCGGAGGAAGGTGGGGACGACGTCAAGTCATCATGCCCCTTATGTCTTGGGCTGCACACGTGCTACAATGGCAGGTACAAAGAGCTGCGAAGCCGTGAGGCGGAGCGAATCTCAAAAAGCCTGTCTCAGTTCGGATTGGGGTCTGCAACTCGACCCCATGAAGTCGGAGTTGCTAGTAATCGCAGATCAGCATTGCTGCGGTGAATACGTTCCCGGGCCTTGTACACACCGCCCGTCACGTCACGAAAGTCGGTAACACCCGAAGCCGGTGGCCCAACCCCTTGTGGGAGGGAGCTGTCGAAGGTGGGACTGGCGATTGGGACGAAGTCGTAACAAGGTAGCCGTACCGGAAGGTGCGGCTGGATCACCTCCTTTCTAAGGAGCATCTAGGCTGCCAGGTTCGCCTGGTGGTCCAGGGCCATTACGTCGGCAAACGTTCGACGGTGGTTGCTCATGGGTGGAACGTTGATTATTCGGCACTTTCAGTCATCTCAGGCTGCCAGTACTGCTCTTCGGAGTGTGGAAAGCTGATCGGAGTGGCGAGGGTGTCGGGCACGTTGTTGGGTGTCTGAGGGTACGGCCGAAAGGCTGCCTTCAGTGCCGGCCCCAGTGAACTCCGGTTGTAGCCGGGGGTGATGGGTGGTTGGTCGTTGTTTGAGAACTGCACAGTGGACGCGAGCATCTGTGGCCAAGTTTTTAAGGGCGCACGGTGGATGCCTTGGCACCAGGAACCGATGAAGGACGTGGGAGGCCACGATAGTCCCCGGGGAGTCGTCAACCAGGCTTTGATCCGGGGGTTTCCGAATGGGGAAACCCGGCAGTCGTCATGGGCTGTCACCCATACCTGAACACATAGGGTATGTGGAGGGAACGCGGGGAAGTGAAACATCTCAGTACCCGCAGGAAGAGAAAACAACCGTGATTCCGGGAGTAGTGGCGAGCGAAACTGGATGAGGCCAAACCATATGCGTGTGAGACCCGGCAGGGGTTGCGTATGTGGGGTTGTGGGATTTCTCTTTCACGGTCTGCCGGCCGTGAGACGAGTCAGAAACCGTTGATGTAGGCGAAGGACATGCGAAAGGTCCGGCGTAGAGGGTAAGACCCCCGTAGTCGAAACATCAGCGGCTCGTTTGAGAAACACCCAAGTAGCACGGGGCCCGAGAAATCCCGTGTGAATCTGGCGGGACCACCCGCTAAGCCTAAATATTCCCTGGTGACCGATAGCGGATAGTACCGTGAGGGAATGGTGAAAAGTACCGCGGGAGCGGAGTGAAATAGTACCTGAAACCGTGTGCCTACAAGCCGTGGGAGCGTCGGATGTGTGCTTGCACATGTCTCGTGACTGCGTGCCTTTTGAAGAATGAGCCTGCGAGTTTGCGGTGTGTTGCGAGGTTAACCCGTGTGGGGAAGCCGTAGCGAAAGCGAGTCCGAATAGGGCGATTTAGTAGCGCGCTCAAGACCCGAAGCGGAGTGATCTAGCCATGGGCAGGTTGAAGCGGCTGTAAGAGGTCGTGGAGGACCGAACCCACCAGGGTTGAAAACCTGGGGGATGACCTGTGGTTAGGGGTGAAAGGCCAATCAAACTCCGTGATAGCTGGTTCTCCCCGAAATGCATTTAGGTGCAGCGTCGTGTGTTTCTTGCCGGAGGTAGAGCACTGGATAGGCGATGGGCCCTACCGGGTTACTGACCTTAGCCAAACTCCGAATGCCGGTAAGTGAGAGCGCGGCAGTGAGACTGTGGGGGATAAGCTCCATGGTCGAGAGGGAAACAGCCCAGAGCATCGACTAAGGCCCCTAAGCGTACGCTAAGTGGGAAAGGATGTGGAGTCGCACAGACAACCAGGAGGTTGGCTTAGAAGCAGCCACCCTTGAAAGAGTGCGTAATAGCTCACTGGTCTAGTGATTCCGCGCCGACAATGTAGCGGGGCTCAAGCGTACCGCCGAAGTCGTGTCATTGCAGCAATAGGGCCAACGCCCGCTGTGATGGGTAGGGGAGCGTCGTGTGCCGGGTGAAGCCGCGCCGGAAGGCAGTGGTGGACGGTTCACGAGTGAGAATGCAGGCATGAGTAGCGATACACACGTGAGAAACGTGTGCGCCGATTGACTAAGGGTTCCTGGGTCAAGCTGATCTGCCCAGGGTAAGTCGGGACCTAAGGCGAGGCCGACAGGCGTAGTCGATGGATAACCGGTTGATATTCCGGTACCCGCTGTGAAGCGTCAAACATTGAACCAGGCGATGCTAAGTCCGTGAAGCCGCCCTGGAGCCTTCGGGCGAAGGGGAGTGGTGGAGCCGACGGACCAGACCTGTAGTAGGTGAGTGATGGGGTGACGCAGGAAGGTAGTCCATCCCGGGCGGTGGTTGTCCCGGGGTAAGGGTGTAGGCCGTGTGATAGGTAAATCCGTCACACATTGAGGCTGAGACCTGATGCCGAGCCGATTGTGGTGAAGTGGATGATCCTATGCTGTCGAGAAAAGCCTCTAGCGAGTTTCATGGCGGCCCGTACCCTAAACCGACTCAGGTGGTCAGGTAGAGAATACCGAGGCGTTCGGGTGAACTATGGTTAAGGAACTCGGCAAAATGCCCCCGTAACTTCGGGAGAAGGGGGCCATCACCGGTGATGAGTCTTGCACTCTGAGCTGGGGGTGGCCGCAGAGACCAGCGAGAAGCGACTGTTTACTAAAAACACAGGTCCGTGCGAAGCCGTAAGGCGATGTATACGGACTGACGCCTGCCCGGTGCTGGAACGTTAAGGGGACCGGTTAGTCACTCTTCGGGGTGGCGAAGCTGAGAACTTAAGCGCCAGTAAACGGCGGTGGTAACTATAACCATCCTAAGGTAGCGAAATTCCTTGTCGGGTAAGTTCCGACCTGCACGAATGGCGTAACGACTTCTCGACTGTCTCAACCATAGGCCCGGTGAAATTGCACTACGAGTAAAGATGCTCGTTTCGCGCAGCAGGACGGAAAGACCCCGGGACCTTTACTACAGTTTGATATTGGTGTTCGGTTCGGCTTGTGTAGGATAGCTGGGAGACTTTGAAGCTCGCACGCCAGTGTGGGTGGAGTCGTCGTTGAAATACCAGTCTGGTCGTGCTGGATGTCTAACCTGGGTCCGTGATCCGGATCAGGGACAGTGTCTGATGGGTAGTTTAACTGGGGCGGTTGCCTCCTAAAGAGTAACGGAGGCGCCCAAAGGTTCCCTCAGCCTGGTTGGTAATCAGGTGTTGAGTGTAAGTGCACAAGGGAGCTTGACTGTGAGACCGACGGGTCGAGCAGGGACGAAAGTCGGGACTAGTGATCCGGCGGTGGCTTGTGGAAGCGCCGTCGCTCAACGGATAAAAGGTACCCCGGGGATAACAGGCTGATCTTCCCCAAGAGTCCATATCGACGGGATGGTTTGGCACCTCGATGTCGGCTCGTCGCATCCTGGGGCTGGAGTCGGTCCCAAGGGTTGGGCTGTTCGCCCATTAAAGCGGTACGCGAGCTGGGTTTAGAACGTCGTGAGACAGTTCGGTCCCTATCCGCTGTGCGCGTAGGAATATTGAGAAGGGCTGTCCCTAGTACGAGAGGACCGGGACGGACGAACCTCTGGTGTGCCAGTTGTCCTGCCAAGGGCATGGCTGGTTGGCTACGTTCGGGAGGGATAACCGCTGAAAGCATCTAAGCGGGAAGCCTGCTTCGAGATGAGTATTCCCACCCCTTTGAGGGGTTAAGGCTCCCAGTAGACGACTGGGTTGATAGGCCGGATCTGGAAGGCGGGTAACCGCTGGAGGTGACCGGTACTAATAGGCCGAGGGCTTGTCCTCAGTTGCTCGCGTCCACTGTGTTGGTTCTGAAACCACGAACAACCGTCGTAGCCGTTTTGGCTGTGGCTCCGGTTGTGTTTCATAGTGTTTCGGTGGTCATAGCGTGAGGGAAACGCCCGGTTACATTCCGAACCCGGAAGCTAAGCCTTACAGCGCCGATGGTACTGCAGGGGGGACCCTGTGGGAGAGTAGGACGCCGCCGAACTAAAATTGGAGCTCCGGCTCCCGGATACTTCCCGGGAGCCGGAGCTTTTTTGTTTTACGGGCTTTTTCTGCCGTCCGGCAGGGTGTTTTTCGGTGGGGCGCAGACCCGCCGCGTCGCTCCGTCAGGGCTGCGGGTAAGGTCAGGGGGCATCATCGGCACATTTCCCACAGGAGGCCCCCGGGTGGAGGTCCAGGAGACCCGCGTTCAGACGGACCGGGTCCTCACCATCCCGAACATCCTCAGCATGGCACGCCTGGTCGGCGTACCCGTCTTCCTGTGGCTGATCCTCAGGCCGGAGTTCGGAGGTCCCAAGAGCGACGGCTGGGCCCTGCTTGTGCTCATGCTGAGCGGCATCAGTGACTATCTCGACGGGAAGCTCGCGCGGCGCTGGAACCAGATCAGCAGCCTCGGCCGGCTGCTCGACCCCGCGGCGGACCGTCTCTACATCCTGTCCACTCTCGTCGGGCTCACCTGGCGCGAGATTCTGCCGCTCTGGCTGACCGCCGCCCTTCTGGCGCGCGAACTGGTCCTGCTGGTCATGGTCGGGATCCTCAGGCGTCACGGCTATCCGCCGCCGCAGGTGAACTTCCTCGGGAAGGCCGCCACCTTCAACCTGATGTACGCCTTCCCGTTGTTGCTGCTCAGCGACGGACACGGATGGATCGCGTCACTCGGAACGATTTTCGGATGGGCGTTCGCAGGGTGGGGTACAACCCTGTACTGGTGGGCAGGAGTCCTGTACGTGGTGCAGGTCCGCCGGCTTGTCCGGGCGGACACCATGGCCGATTGAGCTCGGCCCGCAGGGGCAGTTGAAGCGCCCCGATGGCCCGCGCTCGAAAACTGCGGGACAATCTGGACGGGTGAAGTCGGCTAGTCCGTCGTCTCTTAAAGGAGGACGCTTCCGACATGAAGGCCGTAGTGATGGCCGGAGGCGAAGGTACTCGCCTTCGTCCCATGACCTCAAGCATGCCCAAGCCGCTCCTGCCCGTGGCGAACCGCCCGATCATGGAGCACGTGCTCAGGCTGCTGAAAAGGCATGGGCTCAACGAGACCGTCGTGACTGTTCAGTTCCTGGCCTCTCTGGTCAAGAACTACTTCGGTGACGGCGAGGAGCTCGGCATGGAGCTCACCTATGCCAATGAGGAGAAGCCACTCGGTACTGCCGGTAGCGTCAAGAACGCCGAAGAGGCGTTGAAGGACGACACCTTCCTGGTGATCTCCGGCGATGCCCTGACCGACTTCGACCTCACCGATCTCATCAATTTCCACAAGGAAAAGGGTGCGCTGGTCACCGTCTGTTTGACACGTGTGCCCAACCCCCTCGAATTCGGCATCACCATCGTGGACGAAGAGGGCAAGGTCGAGCGCTTCCTCGAGAAGCCGACCTGGGGTCAGGTCTTCTCGGACACGGTGAACACGGGCATCTACGTCATGGAGCCCGAAGTCTTCGACTACGTCGAGGCGGACGTGTCCGTCGACTGGTCGGGCGATGTCTTCCCGCAGCTGATGAAGGAAGGCAAGCCGGTCTTCGGATACATCGCCGAGGGCTACTGGGAGGACGTGGGCACCCACGAGAGCTATGTGAAGGCGCAGGCCGACGTCCTGGAGGGCAAGGTCGACGTCGAGATCGACGGCTTCGAGATCTCCCCGGGCGTCTGGGTCGCCGAGGGCGCCGAAGTGCACGCCGACGCGGTGCTGCGCGGGCCTCTCTACATCGGGGACTACGCGAAGGTCGAGGCCGGCGCGGAAATCCGCGAGCACTCCGTCGTGGGCTCCAACGTCGTCGTCAAGAGCGGTGCCTTCCTGCACAGAGCCGTCGTCCACGACAACGTGTACGTCGGCCAGCACAGCAATCTCCGCGGCTGTGTCATCGGTAAGAACACCGACATCATGCGAGCCGCCCGGATCGAGGACGGCGCCGTCATCGGCGACGAATGCCTCGTCGGGGAAGAATCGATCATTCAGGGGAACGTACGCGTCTATCCCTTCAAGACCATCGAGGCCGGCGCCTTCGTCAACACCTCGGTGATCTGGGAGTCACGCGGTCAGGCGCATCTCTTCGGAGCACGTGGTGTGTCCGGCATCCTGAACGTGGAGATCACCCCGGAGCTGGCGGTGCGCCTGGCGGGGGCGTACGCGACGACGCTGAAGAAGGGCTCCACCGTCACCACGGCCCGCGACCACTCCCGAGGCGCGCGGGCGCTGAAGAGAGCGGTCATCTCGGCGCTGCAGGCCAGCGCCATCGACGTACGCGACCTGGAGAACGTACCGCTGCCGGTGGCCAGGCAGCAGACGGCGCGGGGCAGTGCGGGCGGGATCATGATCCGTACGACGCCCGGGGTGCCGGACTCCGTCGACATCATGTTCTTCGACGGGGAGGGTGCCGACCTGTCGCAGGGCGGGCAGCGGAAGCTCGACCGGGTGTTCGCCCGCCAGGAGTACCGGCGCGCGTTCCCCGGAGAGATCGGGGATCTGCACTTCCCGGCCAGCGTCTTCGACTCGTACACCGGCTCCCTGCTGCGGAACGTGGACACGACGGGGATCGCCGAGTCCGGGCTCAAGGTGGTCGTGGACGCCTCCAACGGCAGTGCCGGGCTGGTGCTTCCCAGCCTGCTGGGCAAGCTCGGGGTCGACTCCCTGACCATCAATCCCGGTCTGGACGAGTCCAGGCCGACGGAGACCGCCGACACCCGGCGGGCCGGACTGGTGCGGCTCGGCGAGATCGTCGCGTCCGCGCGGGCCGCGTTCGGGGTGCGTTTCGACCCGGTGGGCGAACGGCTCTCGCTGGTCGACGAGAAGGGGCGGATCGTCGAGGACGACCGGGCTCTCCTCGTGATGCTCGACCTGGTGGCCGCGGAGCGGCGCAGCGGACGAGTGGCGCTGCCGGTGACCACCACACGGATCGCCGAGCAGGTGGCCGCGTACCACGGGACGCAGGTGGAGTGGACGACCACGTCGCCGGACGACCTGACCCGGGTCGGGCGGGACGAGTCGACGATCTTCGGCGGCGACGGCCGGGGCGGCTTCATCATTCCGGAGTTCAGCAGCGTCTTCGACGGCGCGGCCGCCTTCGTACGGCTCATCGGCCTGGTGGCCCGGACGCAGCTCACGCTCAGCCAGATCGACGCGCGGATTCCGCGGGCGCACGTCCTCAAGCGTGACCTCGCGACCCCGTGGGCGGTCAAGGGGCTCGTGATGCGCCGGGTCGTGGAGGAGGCGGGTGACCGCTTCGTGGACACCACCGACGGCGTCCGGGTCGTGGAGACCGACGGGCGCTGGGTGATGGTGCTGCCCGACCCCGCCGAGGCGGTGACGCATCTGTGGGCCGAGGGTCCCGATGTCGCGTCGGCCGAGGCACTGCTCGACGAGTGGGCGGCCGTCGTGGACAGCGCCGGCCGGTAGCACACGCGCGTGCCGGACAAGTGCCCCCAAGGGGGCCTGTCCGGCACGTGGGTGGGGCCATTCGGAGGTAGCACCCACGACGTGCGACGATGTGCGGCATGCCGCAGCAGCCCCCCGTTCGGAGCACACCTCCGCGCCCCTCGCGCCCGGACGCCTCCATGTCGCTGCTCACCAACGTCATGGACCACAGCCTCGACGACGGATACGCCGAGGCGGCCGCCCGCAGGAAGACCGAAGGCACCGGCGGCATGCCGAAGAGCGTGCGCGCGAGACTCGGTCTCGCCGCCGGTCTCGTGCTCGCCGCCCTGGTCGTGACCGTCGGTGCGGCCAACGCGCGGATCGCGGCGCCGGTCGTGGCCAAGGAACGCCAGGAGCTCATCGACCGGATCCAGCGCGAGACCTCGTCCGCGGACAAGCTGGAGGGCACGGTCGACACCCTGCGCGACGACGTGAGCGCCCGGCAGCGCGAGGCGTTGAAACAGGGCGGCGGCGAGCGGGCGGACCTCGTCGGCATCCTGTCGGGTGCCGTCGCGGTGCACGGCCCCGGTGTGAAGCTCGTCGTGAACGACGCCAAGGAAGCCACCCAGGGCGGTGACGGCGATCCGCGCGAGACCAGCGGGTTCTCGGACACCGGCCGGGTCCGTGACCGTGACATGCAGCGGGTCGTCAACGGGCTCTGGGAGTCCGGCGCGGAGGCCGTGTCCGTCAACGGACAGCGGCTGACGGCGCTCTCGGCGATCCGGGCCGCGGGAGACGCGATACTGGTCGACAACAAGCCGCTGGTGCCGCCCTACACGGTGCTCGCGGTGGGGGACGGCGAGCGGCTCAGCACCAGGTTCCAGAACAGTGCCGACGGGCTGTATCTTCACGCCCTTCAGGAGAACTACGGCATCCGGACCAGCATCTCCGTCGACGACGACGTCCGGTTGCCCGCCGCACCAAGTGTGATCGTACGTACAGCACAGCCGAGCACAGAGAAGGGCACATCGTGATCGCCGTACTGGGCCTCGTCGTGGGAGTCGTGGCTGGATTGTTGGTCCGGCCCGAGGTTCCGGTGATCGTGGAACCCTACCTTCCGATCGCCGTCGTGGCGGCGCTCGACGCTGTCTTCGGAGGCCTGCGCGCGATGCTCGACGGCATCTTCGACGACAAGGTCTTCGTGGTCTCGTTCCTGTCGAACGTGGTCGTCGCCGCGCTCATCGTCTTCCTGGGGGACAAGTTGGGCGTCGGTGCCCAGCTCTCCACCGGTGTCGTGGTCGTCCTCGGTATCCGTATCTTCTCCAATGCCGCGGCGATCCGCCGGCACGTGTTCCGGGCGTGAGGCCGATGAGCGACGAGGACGAGACCCCCGACAACCGGCTGCGCAGGGAACTTCCCGAAGAGGTTCCGGCCGCGGCCGCCGAGAAACCGGCGCCCCATCACCACGCGGCGCCCGCGCCGGCCGACGACGCGGGGGCCGTCCCGACGCCGACCGGCCGTCAGCGGCTGGCGCAGGGCCTGTGGCCGCCCCGCGTGTCCCGTGCGCAACTCATCGTCGCCCTGCTGCTGTTCGGCCTCGGCTTCGGCCTGGCCGTCCAGGTGGCGTCCAACAGCGACAGCGGCAGCGCGCTGCGTGGCGCACGTCAAGAAGATCTCGTACGTATCCTCGATGAACTCGACAACCGTACGCAGCGTCTTGAAGACGAGAAGCAGGGTCTCGAAGATCAGCGGACCGAGCTGGAGAACAGCTCGAACCAGGCTGCCGAGGCGCGCAAGCAGACGGTCGAGAAGGAGAAGCAACTCGGCATTCTGGCGGGCACGGTGGCGGCGCAGGGGCCCGGCATCACGCTGACGATCAACGACACGAAGGGGACGGTCAAGGCGGACATGCTGCTTGACGCGATCCAGGAGCTGCGCGCGGCCGGTGCGGAGGCGATTCAGGTGAACGGGGTGCGGGTCGTCGCCAGCACCTATCTGAGCGATTCCGGCAAGGGCGTGAGCGTGGACGGGAACAAGATCACCCAGCCCTATCGTTTCAAGGTCATCGGCAAGCCGCAGGACCTCGAGCCGGCGCTCAACATCCCCGGAGGCGTGGTGCAGACTCTGGAGAAGGAGCAGGCCACCGTCACGGTGGACCGTGCGACGAAGATCGTCGTGGACGCCTTGCGGGCCGCGAAGCAGCCTGACTACGCTCGGTCCTCCTCCCGGTGAGCCGGGGGCGCATGGGGGTGGTGCGGCGAGGGCATGAGGTTGCGGGGGGTCGGCGCACCGAATGGGTGGTGCGTGGTGGAAACTGTCTGGTGGATACGGACGTTGTGAGGATGTCCGGGTCGACCGGTGTGTGCAATCAGGGTTCGTCCTGCCCCACGGGCGGGTCTGTTTCGGTCAAGGGGAATCGCCCGTGAAGTTGTTTGGGAAGTTGTTCGGCAAGAGCGCGCGAGAGGGCGGCGACAACGCCCGGCACCGCGCACCGCGCCATGGAGACGCTGAGGGCCAGGGTGGCGAGCGCCCGCTGTTCCGCGACCAGGTCGGCGGACAGGGCGCGTCGTCTGTTGACCCTGCCCAGTCCGGCCGCATAGGTTTCGGGGAACCGTCAGCCTCAAGTACGGGTGGAGGGTTTGCCGACCCGTACGCGTCTCATGCCCCTGGGGGGCAGCCGCGGCAGGAGGATCCCATGTCGGCCCTGGTGTGTACGAGGTGCGGTCACCGCAACGCGGAAAACAGCCGCTTCTGTTCGAACTGCGGCGCGCCGCTGCGTCCCGGGGCGATCCCGGAGCGTCCGTCCGAGACGACGTCGACGATCTCCATCTCGGGCCTCGAGGCCTACGATGCCGAGGTCACCGGCCAGACGCAGATGCCCACGCTGTCCCCGGAGGCGCAGGCCGCCGTCGACGCACTGCCGCTGGGCTCGGCGCTCCTGGTGGTCCGCCGCGGCCCGAACTCGGGCAGCCGCTTCCTCCTGGACGGCGACCTGACCACGGCCGGGCGTCATCCGCAGAGCGACATCTTCCTCGACGACGTGACCGTGTCGCGTCGCCACGTGGAGTTCCGTCGCGCCGCGGACGGGTCGTTCACGGTCGCCGACGTGGGCAGCCTGAACGGCACGTACGTCAACCGGGAGCGGATCGACTCGGTTCCGCTGTCGAACGGCGACGAGGTGCAGATCGGTAAGTACCGGCTGGTCTTCTACGCGAGCCAGCGGGGTATCTGACCCTTCCCCAGACTCCGTCCGGGGGGACCCCCAGGAAGGTCCATGCTTCGAACACCGAGCGGCGGTGCCGGCAACGGTACCGCCGCAGCGGACAGTGGGCTGATGAGCATCGGCGCGGTGCTGAGCGCTCTGCGTGACGAGTTCCCCGAGGTCACCATCTCCAAGATCCGGTTCCTGGAGTCGGAGGGGCTGATCGAGCCGAGGCGGACGCCCTCGGGGTACCGCAAGTTCAGCGCGGACGACGTCGAGCGGCTCGGGCATGTGCTGAGGATGCAGCGGGACCACTATCTTCCGCTGAAAGTGATCCGCGAGCATCTGGACGCCCTGGAGCGGGGCGAGCCCGTTCGGCTGCCGTCCCTGGGGCGCCAGCGCGACGGAAGCGACGGGGAGCCGCAGGAGCCCGACGCGCCCGTGGCGGTCCGGGTGGGCCGTTCGGAGCTGCTGGCCGCCGCCGAGATCGGCGAGCAGGAGCTGCAGGAGTGGGAGTCGTACGGCCTCATCGCCCCACTGGCGGAAGGGACGTACGACGCCGAGGCGGTGACGGTCGCCGCGCTCGTCGTCGAGCTGGGCCGCTTCGGGATCGAGCCGCGCCATCTGCGGGCGATGAAGGCCGCGGCCGAACGGGACGCGGGCCTGGTGGACCAGGTGGTCGCCCCGCTGCGGCGCCACCGCAATCCGCAGACCAGGGCGCACGCGGAGGCGCGTGCGAAGGAGCTGGCGGGGCTCACCGTACGGCTGCACGCGGCACTGGTGCAGACCGCGCTGGGCGTAAGGCTGCCCTGACCTCGGGACCCTCGGGGCTGTCCGGATCGGCCACCCGTTCTGTGCTCGACTACCCAAACGTCCCGGGCACGGCCTAGGGTTGCTGTGTGAACGAGCTCGATGTCGTAGGTGTCCGGGTCGAGATGCCCTCCAACCAACCGATCGTGCTCCTGCGTGAAGTGGGAGGCGATCGCTACCTCCCCATCTGGATCGGACCGGGGGAGGCGACGGCGATCGCCTTCGCCCAGCAGGGCATGGCCCCCGCACGACCGCTGACCCACGACCTGTTCAAGGACGTGCTGGAAGCCGTCGGCCAGGAGCTCACCGAGGTGCGCATCACCGATCTGCGCGAGGGGGTCTTCTACGCGGAGCTGGTGTTCGCCAGCGGGGTCGAGGTCAGCGCCCGCCCGTCCGACGCCATAGCGCTGGCGCTGCGCACCGGAACGCCGATCTACGGCAGTGACGGGGTGCTCGACGACGCGGGAATCGCGATTCCGGACGAGCAGGAGGACGAGGTGGAGAAGTTCCGGGAGTTCCTCGACCAGATCTCTCCCGAGGACTTCGGGACCAACAGTCAGTGACCGGGCCGGGCGCCTCCGCGCGGGGCGCCCGGACACCCGTTCCCGCGGACGCCCCGCGTCACGTGATCGGAGTACTTCCGGCGGCAATTGCCCGTGGCGACCGTGGCGCGCTGCGGCTCACTCCGAGAGCATTCGGCTAGCCTTTCCCCGCGGTGGGACACGGGAAACCACTCCTTGGGTGATTATCACTCGGCGTGCCGAGTGTGGCGATCGTTGACGCACCCCTGGTGACTGCCTACCGTCGAGAAGGCAGGTCAAGGACGGAGGTCGGCGTGAGAAGCAGCGGCGACGGTACGGCTGGGGGTGCCCCCGGACGTGGTCTGGGGGAGAGCGGCCCGTACCCTCCCCCAAGCTCTCGGCTCGGCTCGAGCAGGGGGTACCCCCATCACGACAGCGCGGCCGACCGTGTTCCGCAGCGGCCGACAGCGGTGCCGGGCGAGGGCGGGGCGGCGGCCGAGGAGATCGGCTACCGGGGACCCACGGCGTGTGCCGCCGCGGGCATCACCTACCGGCAGCTTGACTACTGGGCCAGGACGGGCCTGGTGGAGCCGAGCGTGCGGCCGGCCCATGGGTCGGGGACGCAGCGGTTGTACAGCTTCCGGGACGTCGTCGTCCTGAAGATCGTGAAGCGGTTCCTGGACACGGGAGTGTCGCTGCAGAACATCCGCACCACCGTTCAGCACCTCAGGGAGCGCGGCTTCCGGGACCTGGAGCGGATGACGCTGATGAGCGACGGCGCGACCGTCTACGAGTGCACCTCGCCCGACGAGGTGCACGCCCTGCTCCAGGGCGGCCAGGGCGTCTTCGGGATCGCCGTGGGCGTGGTGTGGCGGGACGTCGAGAACGCCCTCTCACAGCTGCACGGGGAGCGGGTGGACACGGGGGAGACGCTCATCGGGCACAACCCCGCGGACGAGCTGGCACGGCGGCGCAACCGCGCGGTGTGACGCGGTCCCGGAGGATTGTCAGTGGCGTAGGGCAGCATCGGGGGTGTGAGAAACGCGCCCACGATCCTGCATCTCGACATGGATGCCTTCTTCGCCTCGGCGGAGCAGGCGTCCAAGCCGAGCCTGCGGGGGAAGGCCGTCGTGGTGGGCGGCCTCGGAATGCGGGGTGTGGTCGCCACCGCCTCGTACGAGGCCCGGGTCTTCGGGGTGCACTCGGCGATGCCGATGGCGCAGGCGCGCAGGCTCGCGCCGAACGCCGCGTACCTCGTGCCGCGGTTCGGGCTCTACCGGGAGATCAGCGAGCAGGTGATGGGGCTGCTGCGGACCCTGTCCCCCCTGGTGGAGCCGCTGAGCCTGGATGAGGCCTTCGTCGACCTGGAGGCCGGGGGAACCGCCTGGGACGAGGCGTCGGCGCGACTGGCCGGGGGGAAGCTCCGCGCCGACATCAGGGCCGTCACGGGCCTGACGGGCTCGGTGGGACTCGCGGCCTCCAAGATGCTCGCCAAGATCGCCTCCGAGCAGGCCAAGCCCGACGGCCTGGTCGTGATCGAGCCGGGCACCGAACGCGCGCTGCTCGGCCCGATGCCGGTGCGGACGCTGCCGGGCGTCGGGCCCGCCACCGGGGACCATCTGCGGCGGGGCGGGATCACCACGGTCGACGAGATCGCCGAGGCGGGCGAGGACGAGCTCGTACGGCTGCTCGGCAAGGCCCACGGGCACGCGCTGTACGCGATGGCGCTGGCGCGCGACGAGCGGCCCGTGGTGGCCGAGCGGGAGACCAAGTCCGTGTCGGTCGAGGACACCTACGACGTGGACATCCATGACCGGGTGCGGGTCGGGCTCGAGGTGCAGCGGCTCGCGGACCGGTGTGTGGAACGGCTGCGCCGGGCGGGGCTCTCCGGGCGGACCATCGTGCTGAAGGTGCGCAGGTACGACTTCTCGACGCTGACCCGGTCCGAGACGCTGCGGGGGCCCACGGACGACCCCGCGGTGGTCCGGGAGGCCGCCGGGCGGCTCCTGGACGCGGTGGACACGACAGGAGGCGTCCGTCTGCTCGGCGTCGGTGTCTCCGGGCTGGCGGACTACACGCAGGAGGACCTCTTCGCGCAGGCCCAGGCGCAGGCCCGGGAGGCGGTGGAGGAGGCGGCGGCGCTGGAGCACCCCGCGGTGGAGACGGGGGAGGAGCCCGCCGCCGAGCAGGTGACCGCGGCCGAGCGGCGCTGGCCGGCGGGGCACGACGTGCGCCATGCCGAGTACGGGCACGGGTGGGTGCAGGGCAGCGGGCTGGGACGGGTGACCGTGCGGTTCGAGACACCCGACTCACCACCGGGGCGGGTGCGGACGTTCCGTACGGACGACGGCGCGTTGGAGCCGGCGGATCCGCTGCCGCTGGTGCCGCGAAGACCCGAGGAGGCGCCCGGTGTGTCCGCCGGGGCGCCGGGGAGGACGTGACTCTGTCCGGTGCCGGTTCCTGGGCCGGGCTGGGCCGGGTGGCGGCGTGATGGCTGTCCCCGGGATGCGGGCGCTGTGGGGCGTACGGGGCACGGGCATGACGGGGTGTCCCGGGGCGCGTGGGTGCCCGTGGTGGGCGGGCCGCCGGGCGCCCGGGGTGGCGTACCGGCGCCGTCTCCCGTTCCCCCGGGCGGGTGTCTCAGGTCTCGTCGGTTCCCGCCAGGCGGCCGAAGTCGTGGTCCGGAGGGACGGCCGGGGGCGTCACGTCGAGGCCGTAGTGGTGGTAGAGCTGGAGCTCCTGCTCCGGAGAGAGGTGACGGCCCACGCCGAAGTCGGGGGCGTCCTTGATCAGGGCCCGTTCGAAGGGGACGCGCAGACTGCCCTCGACGAGCTCACTGGGCTCCAGGGGTACGAAGGCGTCCCTGCTGAACAGGCCCGTTCGTATGGCGGCCCACTCCGGTATGCCGGTCGCGTCGTCCAGATAGACCTCGTCGACCGTGCCGATCTTGGCGCCGTTGCGGTCGAGCGCCTTGCGGCCGATCAGGTTGCGCGGATCGATGTCGGTCTGCACGTGCCCTCCAGTCGATTGCAACTCATCCGTAGGCACTACGAAAGAGCACATTCGTGACGGTGGCCACTCGAAAGCCCGTGCGTTCTTCTCGCTGGTACCCTGGCAAACGGCTGCTGACCCCGTGCGGGAGAGTCCTCCAGACACCATCGGAGGCGCCGAAGGAGCAAATCCTCCCCGGAATCTCTCAGGCCCACGTACCGCACGGACGAGGTCACTCTGGAAAGCAGGGCGGGGGCCGAAGGCTTCCGCTCTCACCGACGGTGAAAGCCGGGTCGCAGCGAGCGTGCGGGCCGGTGAAGCTCTCAGGTCGAGATGACAGAGGGGGAGGCCGTCGGGGCACCCACGCCGTGGTGCCCCTCGAAGGTCGTGTGTGACCAGGAGGCCTCCGCAATGACCGCCCATCGCATTCCGCTCTCCGAGCTCGAAGCGGGAATCCCGTTCGAGCAGCGCCACATCGGGCCCGCCCCGGAAGCGCGGGCCAAGATGCTCGCGCAGGTCGGGTACGGCTCGCTGGACGAACTGACGGCCGCCGCCGTGCCGGACGTGATCAAGAACGCCGAGGCGCTCCAGCTGCCGGGCGCGCGCACCGAGGCCGAGGTCCTGGCCGAACTCCGCTCCCTCGCCGACCGCAACCAGGTCCTCGACTCGATGATCGGCCTCGGTTACTACGGCACCTTCACGCCGCCGGTGATCCTGCGCAACGTCATGGAGAACCCGGCCTGGTACACGGCGTACACGCCCTACCAGCCGGAGATCTCGCAGGGCCGCCTGGAGGCGCTGCTGAACTTCCAGACCGTGGTCGCCGAACTGACCGGGCTGCCCACCTCCGGCGCCTCGCTGCTGGACGAGGGCACCGCGGCCGCCGAGGCGATGGCGCTGTCCCGGCGCATGGGCAAGAACAAGAAGGGCCTCTTCCTGATCGACGCGGACGCCCTTCCGCAGACCGTCGCCGTCATCGAGACCCGCGCCGAGCCCACCGGTGTCGAGGTCGTCGTCGCCGACCTGAGCGAGGGCATCCCGGCCGCGATCGCCGAGCGCGAGATCAACGGCGTGCTCGTCCAGTACCCCGGCGCCTCCGGTGCCGTACGCGACCTCAAGCCCGTCATCGAGCAGGCGCACGAGCTCGGCGCGGTCGTCACCGTCGCCGCCGACCTGCTCGCGCTGACCCTGCTCACCTCGCCCGGGGAGCTCGGCGCCGACATCGCGGTCGGCACGACCCAGCGGTTCGGCGTCCCGATGGGCTTCGGCGGCCCGCACGCCGGATACATGGCGGTGCGCGAGAAGTTCGCGCGCAGCCTGCCCGGCCGGCTGGTGGGTGTCTCCGTCGACGCGGACGGACACAAGGCGTACCGGCTCGCCCTGCAGACGCGCGAGCAGCACATCCGCCGTGAGAAGGCGACCAGCAACATCTGCACCGCGCAGGTGCTGCTCGCCGTGATGGCCGGCATGTACGCCGTCTACCACGGGCCGGACGGGCTCCGGACGATCGCTCGGCGCACCCACCGCTATGCCACCCTCCTCGCCGAGGGGCTGACGGCCGGCGGCGTCGAGGTCGTGCACGGCTCGTACTTCGACACGCTGACCGTCCGAGTGCCGGGGCGGGCCGCCGACATCGTGGCGGGCGCCCGTGAGCGGGGCGTCAACCTCCACCTGGTCGACGCCGACCAGGTGTCGATCGCCTGTGACGAGACCACCGCGCGGCGGCAACTGGCCGCGGTGTGGGCCGCGTTCGGCGTCGAGGGCGACATCGAGGCGCTGGACGCGAGCACCGGGGACACGCTCCCCGCGGCACTGCTGCGCGGCGACGACTACCTCACCCACCCGGTCTTCCACCAGTACCGCTCCGAGACGGCGATGCTGCGCTACCTGCGCCGCCTCTCGGACCGCGACTACGCGCTGGACCGGGGCATGATCCCGCTGGGCTCCTGCACCATGAAGCTCAACGCGACCACCGAGATGGAGCCGGTCACCTGGCCCGAGTTCGGTCAGCTGCACCCGTTCGTCCCCGCCGAGCAGGCGGGCGGCTACCTCACGCTCATCGAGGAGCTGGAGGAGCGGCTCGCCGAGGTCACGGGGTACGACAAGGTGTCGCTGCAGCCCAACGCCGGTTCGCAGGGCGAGCTGGCCGGTCTGCTGGCCGTCCGCGGCTACCACCGGGCCAACGGCGACGAGCAGCGCACGGTCTGCCTGATCCCGTCCTCGGCGCACGGCACGAACGCCGCGAGCGCCGTGATGGCCGGCATGAAGGTCGTCGTCGTGAAGACCGCCGAGGACGGCGAGGTCGACATCACGGACCTGCGGGCCAAGATCGAGCAGCACCGCGACGAGCTGGCCGTGCTGATGATCACGTACCCCTCGACGCACGGTGTGTTCGAGGAGCACGTCGCCGACATCTGTGCCCAGGTGCACGAGGCCGGCGGCCAGGTGTACGTCGACGGCGCCAACCTCAACGCGCTGGTGGGCCTCGCCAAGCCGGGCCACTTCGGCGGCGACGTCTCGCACCTCAACCTGCACAAGACGTTCTGCATCCCGCACGGCGGCGGCGGTCCGGGCGTCGGCCCGGTCGGCGTGCGCGCGCACCTGGCGCCGTACCTGCCGAACCACCCCCTGCAGCCCGCTGCGGGTCCCGAGACCGGTGTCGGCCCGATCTCGGCCGCGCCCTGGGGTTCCGCGGGCATCCTGCCCATCTCGTGGGCGTACGTCCGGCTCATGGGCGGCGAGGGCCTCAAGCGGGCCACGCAGGTCGCCGTACTGTCGGCGAACTACATCGCGAAGCGTCTGGAGCCGCACTTCCCGGTGCTGTACACCGGCCCCGGCGGGCTCGTCGCCCACGAGTGCATCATCGACCTGCGTCCGCTGACGAAGGCGACCGGCGTGAGTGTCGACGACGTCGCCAAGCGGCTCATCGACTACGGCTTCCACGCGCCGACCATGTCCTTCCCGGTCGCGGGCACGCTGATGATCGAGCCGACCGAGTCCGAGGACCTGATCGAGCTCGACCGTTTCTGCGACGCGATGATCGCCATCCGCGCGGAGATCGAGAAGGTCGGGTCGGGCGACTGGACGGTGGACGACAATCCGCTGCGCAACGCGCCGCACACCGCCGCCGCCCTCGGTGGCGAGTGGCAGCACGCGTACACGCGCGAGGAGGCCGTCTTCCCGGCCGGAGTCGCGGCCGCGGACAAGTACTGGCCGCCGGTGCGCCGGATCGACCAGGCCTACGGCGACCGGAACCTGGTCTGCTCCTGCCCGCCGCTGGACGCCTACGAGGACTAGTAGGTCCTTTCTTCCGGAACGGGCCGGCTCGGGTCGACGGCGCCTTTGCGGCCGGCCCGGGCGGGCTCGGTGTGCGGCCGCGGTACGTGCGGGACCGGCGGGGGCCCGCCCCGGCGAACGAGCCGGGGCGGGCCCCCGCGTGGTACACGGCCGGCGGGCTTCGCGGACACCGTCAGTGGGCGGCCAGCCAGGGCATCGGGTCCGTGTACGTGCCGTCGACGAGCACCTCGAAGTGCAGGTGGGGGCCGGTCGACAGGCCCGTCGAGCCGACGAACCCGACCGCGGCCCCGGTCTGCACGCTCTGGCCCGCCGTGACCAGCAGGGACGACATGTGGCTGTAGGTGGTCTCCAGCCGTCTCCCGCCGAGCGTGCCGTGATCGATCACGACGCGGTTCCCGTACGCCTTGGTCATGCCGGCGAACACCACCCGCCCCTGGCGAGCGGCGGACACCGGAGCCGCGCGCGAGGCGGCGAAGTCCACGCCGGTGTGCAGCTTGGTGACGCCCGTGAGGGGGTGTTCGCGGGTCCCGAAGGGGGAGCTGACCACCAGGGTGGTCACCGGTGGGGCCAGGATCCCGCTCGCTCCGCCGCCGGGGTCCGCCTTCTTCTCGCGGTCGAAGGCCCGGTATCGCGCGGACAGTTTCCCGACCTCCGCGAGATACGTCCGTGCCGCGGCCGGCACGCGGCCCGCACGCGTCACGGAGTCCGCACCGACCGTGTACGCGGCCAGGGTGAGGTCGAGAAGCTCCCCCGACACGGTTCCCCTGGTTCTGAGCCGGGTGACGTCCTCGGCGAGGGCGCAGTCCTGCCGGGCGAGCGCCATGATGGCGTCCACCGGGTCGCGGGGTGACGACCTCCCGTTGCCGTCGGCGTCCTTGCCCCAGGTCCGCCACTGGCTCTCGGTGAATCCGGCGATCCCCACGGAGCCGGAGAGCGTGGCGGGGTCGGTGTTCCAGCCGGACGTCCGGTCGATCTGGGCGGCGAGGACGGACGGTTTCAGGAGGGTGCAGGTCCTGGCCGCCTCCCGTAGCCACGGGACGTAGGACGCGTCGACCCGGTCCGTCGAGGGGGCGCCCGCGGCCGTCGTGTGCGGGTCCGACTCCTCCGGCCAGGCCGAGGAGAGGCGGCCCGTCGCTGCCATGAACCCCGCGAAACCCAGGACGACGGTCAGCCCGGGCAGCGCCAGCAGGGTGAACGGACCGGGGCGGCGACGGCGGCGGGTGGGCTCGGGCCGGTCGTCCGACGGCGCACTGTCCGTCGGCGCTCTGTTCGTCGGCGTTCCGTCCGACGGTGCTCTGTCCGTCGGCTCGGCGTCGGCGGGCGGTCCGGGCTTCCGTGTCCCGTCCGGTGGCGGGTCGTTCGCCGGTCCCTCGTGACTCCCCGGTGCCTTTGGGGGCTCGCGGTCATCGGGCGCCGGGCGGTGCTGCCCGCGATCGGGGGAGTGCAGGAGTCCCATGACTGCCTTGCTCGCTTCGGGGGAGGTCCGTAGACGTGAACCGGAAGTCCGCGCGGCGGCCGGGTTCGGCGACGGATTCCCGGACGCCCGGAGGCTCACGAAGGGACGCTAGCGCTTCGGCCCCGGGACTTCAGGAGGTGGAGGGGCAGACGGGAATGTCCGATCGGGCAGACCCTGGGAGGCAGGAAGGCAGGCTGTGTCGCCGCTCGGTGCGTGGGGTCGGGGGTGCCGGAGCCGGAGCCGGAGCGGAGTGCTGGGCGGGGGCGGGGGAGTGAACGGGGTCGGCGGGGGCGGACGGTCCTCGTCGGGTCACCCGGAGTGATCACGTCCGGACATGCGTCGGGGCCGGTGCGGAGAGTGCGTCTCCGGCCGGCCCCTCGTTCTGTCCGGGCTGTCGCCCGTCGTGTGTGCGGCTCAGGCCGCCGTCATCACGTGCTCGCTGCCCAGGGGGCGGTGCGGCGCGATGATCTGGCCGTCAGGCAGGAGCTCACCGGTGTCCTCGAAGAGCAGAACGCCGTTGCACAGCAGGCTCCATCCCTGCTCCGGGTGGTGCGCCACGAGACGCGCGGACTCCCGGTCGGCTGATTCGGCTGACGGACAGGGTGGCTGGTGCTGGCACATGGATGGGATCTTTCGCTGGGATGAGAGGTGTGTGCTGGTCGTCGTGTCTGTTGCGCGGCTCGAACTGCTCATGGCCGCCCCCCGTGGTGTGTGTTTGGAACCCAGTGTTGCCCTACGGGCGTCAATCCGCAGGGATTTGGCAGCAGCGCTCCTCACAGGTTGGAGACGCGTCACTCGCGCGGACGGTTCATCGCGACCGCACGGTCCCTTCGGGGGGTTCGCGGTGGTCGGATGGGGCTAGTCCGGCACGGTCAGAGCGGTGTTCTGCCTCGTACGAGCGGGAAGGGGCCCGAACGAGCGGGCCGGTTCGGAGCCGGTCGGGAGGCGGCGGTCGGGAGTCGGTCGGGAGTCGGCCGGGGGTCGGTCGGGAGTCGGCCGGGGGTCGGTCCGGAACCGTGCGGAGGCCGGTCCCGGGTCGGTTCGGGAGTGTCCCGGCGGCCTCGCCGCGGGGCGCGAGGACGTGCCCCGCGGCCGGCGGAACGGCGGCGGGGCACGTGGACGGACCCGGGTGGCTACGCGGGGGAACTCAGCAGTGGCGCGGCGGTCAGGCGATGGGTGAGGAGCGGCAGGAACTCGGCGACGCGGTGTGGCCGGTGGGAGGCGATGCCGGGCGGCGCGGGCGCCAGGGGCACCAGGAGGTCGGACGGGGCCGGATGGCCGGTGGCGCCGTCGGCCGCGCAGTCTCCGTGCAGCCACAGGGTGAGCATGTACAGCTCCGGCACGGAGAGGAGACGTGCCTGGAACGACTGCTTCATGTTCTCGGCCTGCCGCAGGGCGCGCTCGGTGGCGGTGATGTAGGGGCCTTCGAAGAAGTGTGAGAAGGCCCAGCCGTCCGGGGTGAGCATGGTGTCGGCGGCGGCCACCGACCGCTCGCCGCTGCGGATCAGGAAGCGCCAGGCGACGAGTCGCGTGGCGGACGCGCCCGCCGGATCGCTCCGGTCCAGGACGTGTACGGGCAGGGGGAGCTCCGGGGTGACCGGTCCCTCGGCCATCCGCAGGGACGGGGTGCGTGCCTCGCGGACCGCGGTGGGGGAACCGAGTGCCGTGAGAACGGTGCGCAGGGCCGGCGGGGGAGCCGGTGGTACGTGCAGCGGCATGGTGGGTCGCCTCTCATTCGACAGGCACAGTGGCGCGAGGGGGCGGGGGCGGACGGCGCTGTCAGCTCTCGGGGTCGGAGGGGCGAGGGTCTGGATCTGCCGACGGGGGTGTCGCCTGCCGCGTGTCACCTCGACGGCAGGACCTGGGACCGCGAGCGCCGACTCTCTGCCTCGTTTGCGGAGTTTATACGACGGGTGTTCAGACGGTGTTTCGTCTAGTCGCTCCGAATATGAAGGGCAAGGCGGTATTCGGTCGGCGAAAGGGGAGGTTCATCCCGGTTCTGCGGCGGTGTGCGACGATGACCTCGGAATACTTCGCGTGAGCGGTCGGCCGATTCTCGTCGGCGTTTTTCACGAGATCGTGTCAGGCTGAAAAGAGGCAGTGGTCCATGCCTGGTGAATGTGCCGCTGGACAGCTGCTGACAGCGTAGCGGCCGACGGCGCCCCCCGAGGGCGTTATCGATCGGCTCGCCTGGGCATCATCCACCGGGACGGCGGGGGCCCGAGGATCGGCCCGCCCTTCGAGGAGGGACACTCCGATGGGAGAGAAGGTCGTGGCAGGGTCGTTCGACCTGTCCGATCGCCAGCGCTACCGCGGCAAGCTCCGGGAGTGTCTGGCGGGGCTGGCGCGACTGCTGGAGGAGAAGCGGTTCGATCGCCCGAAGAATCTCATGGGACTGGAGATCGAGCTGAATCTCGCCGGACCCGACGGCATGCCCAGAATGATGAATGCGCAAGTACTCGAAAGGATTGCGAGTCACGACTTCCAAACGGAACTTGCCATGTTCAACCTGGAAGTCAACATAGCTCCACACCGGTTGGGCGGCCGGGTATTCGACCAACTCGCCGAGGAGCTGGGCACTTCACTGGCATATGCGCACCGAAAGGCCGCCGAGGTCGATGCCGGAATCGTGATGATCGGGATTCTGCCGACGATCGACCGGGACGACCTGGTCTCGTCGAACCTGTCGGACGGTGACCGCTACACCCTGCTCAACGACCAGATCGTGGCCGCCCGCGGTGAGGACTTCGCGCTCGACATCGAGGGCGTGGAGCACCTGGTGTGCACGTCGAGGTCCATCGCGCCGGAAGCCGCCTGCACATCGGTGCAGTTGCACCTCCAGGTCACCCCGGCGCGCTTCGCGGACGTGTGGAACGCCGCGCAGGCGGTGGCCGCCGCGCAGGTCGTGGTCGGTGCCAACTCGCCCTTCCTGTTCGGACGTGAGCTGTGGCGCGAGTCGAGGCCGCCGCTGTTCCAGCAGTCCACCGACACCCGTCCGCCCGAACTGCAGGCCCAGGGGGTGCGGCCGCGCACGTGGTTCGGCGAGCGGTGGATCTCCTCGGCCTACGACCTCTTCGAGGAGAACCTGCGCTTCTTCCCGCCTCTGCTGCCGATCTGCGACGAGGAGGACCCGCTTGAGGTCCTCGACGCGGGAGGCGTTCCCAAGCTCGCCGAACTCGTCCTGCACAACGGCACGGTGTACCGGTGGAACCGGCCCGTGTACGGCATCGCCGACGGCGTCCCGCATCTGCGTGTCGAGAACCGTGTGCTGCCCGCGGGCCCGAGCGTCACCGATGTCGTCGCCAACGCCGCCTTCTACTACGGTCTCGTCCGCGCCCTCGCGGAGGAGGCGCGGCCGGTGTGGACGAGGCTGCCGTTCGCGTCCGCCGCCGCGAACTTCGACGCCGCGTGCCGGCACGGCATCGACGCGCGGCTGGAGTGGCCGCGGCGTGGCCGGTACGGCGGCACCGCGGAGGTCGACGCGGTCGGCCTGATCCGCGACGAGTTGCTGCCGCTCGCCGCGGTGGGCCTGGACGCGTGGGGGGTGGAGCCCGTCGACCGCGACTTCTACCTCGGGGTGATCGAGGACCGGTGCCGGCTGCGCGTCAACGGGGCGACCTGGCAGGCGGCGACCTTCCACCAGGCGCTGGAGAAGGGCATGACCCGGGACGCGGCGCTGGCCGCGACCACCCGGCGCTACGGCGAGTTGATGCATCTCGGGGAGCCGGTGCACACCTGGCCGGTGGGGCTGCCGGAGCCGGTGCGCCTCGGGTGAGCCACACGGTCCGGGCCGGGGCGAGGACGCCGCCGGGCCGGGCCGAGGGGCCTCCCGGCCGTGGTGAGGACGCCTCGGCCCCGGTGGCGCGGGCAGATGCCGCCGGGGCCGGTCCGGGGCGGAGGCCGCCCGATTCCGGTGCGGGGACGAACGCGCGCGGCGCGCCGGGAGTGGCGGGGGTCAGGAGGGCGTGGGACCCGCACTGAGCGGGCCGTGACACCTGTGCGGGTACCGATCAGCCGTGGCTGAGCGCCGCCGCGCGGACGATGGCCTTGAGGATCACCGAGTGGATCTGTGCGGGGTCGGTGACCTCCTGGCCCGAGCCACCGGTCGCCTTGGCGATGTCCTCGACCTCCGCCCGGTCCGCGTCCGGACCCACCGCGATGGCGATCAGCGGCACCGGGCGCTCCGGGTCGGCGAGCTGCCGCAGGCGGGAGACGAGGTCGGCGCGCGAGATGCTCCCCGGGTCCTCGTTGACGCCGTCGGTCAGCAGGACCACCGCGTTGAACCTGCCCTTCGCATAGCCGGAGGTGGCCTGCTTGTACGCGGCGAGGGTCGTGTCGTACAGACCGGTCGCGCCGTTCGGCACGGGATTCAGGGCGTTGAAGGCCGCCGCCAGCCGCGCCCGCTGGGCGTTGCCGCCCTCCTGGTCGCCGAGCCGTCGCGTCGGCACGAGCACCCGGTAGTCGCGGTCGCCGTCGAGACGCGTGGAGAACTTCCACAGCCCGATCTCGTCCTCCGTGGTGAAGGTGGCGAGCGCCTGGAGGAGGGCCGCCTTGGTGACGTCCATACGGGTCCGGCCGGTGCCCGGCACCGGCTGCGACATGGAGGCGGACGCGTCGACGACCGCGGTGATCCGGGCGCTCTGCACGGTGATCGTCCACGTGCCGAGCGTCTCCTCGACCGCCTTCTCCGGGAGGGGTTCACCGGCGGCGCGGTCGAAGGGCTGCGGGGCGCGGCCGCCGGCCTTCGCCACCAGCGCGCCTGACACCCCGTCGTCGGCCGTGCGGAACCCGGACCGCTGGAGGACCCGCTGCCCCGCCGGCTCGCCCGCGAACGTCAGGAAGCGCAGCGCGGCCCGGCTCTCGTCGGTGGTCAGCCGCGGCCGGTCCACGAGGGCGAAGGGGTAGTCGAGCCGTGGTGAGCCGTCCTCGGGATAGAACACGTCGAGTCCGAGCCCGCGGTCGGACGAGGTGTTGTGGGCGAACGCCGCCTGTTCGGAGAGGAACAGCGCCTGGTTGTGCGTCGGGTCGCTCTGTTCGGCCGCGGAGGAGTCGCGGGGGAGGGTGTCCAGCACCTGTCCGTCGCTGCCGGACGTGCGCGGGGAGAGCGACTTGGCGAGGGCCGCGGTGCGGATGCCGTCGCCCTTGGCCGGGTCCGGGGCGCCGCCGATCCGGGTCAGCGCGAGCAGACCGGTCGCGCTGTGCGCCGGGTCCGCCGCACCCAGCCTGAGCCGGTCGCCCCGCGTCGAGGCGTCGGCCAGCTCGGCCCAGGTGTACGTCTTGGCGGGCCACCCGAGCGACTCGGCGGCGGACGGGACCATCGCCACACCGACCGGTGAGGAGGCCACGTTGCCCGCCTTGGTGATCTGGATCGCCCCGCTCCGGGCGGTGACCCCGTCCACCCACAGGTCGGAGTCCGGTACCCACGCCTGGATGCCGGCCCCCCTGCCCGAACCCAGCGCGGCGGCGACCTCGTACGACTCGCGGGCGGTCACGGCGACGTCGATGCAGCGTCCGTCGGACGTGACGCCGCGCTCGTGGGCCTGGCCGGCGATCGCCTTCAGCGCGGGTGCCAGGTCGGGCGACGCGGCGACCGTGATGTGCACGGCGCTGTCCTGGCACGACGAACCGATGGAGAACAGCCCGCCGCCGGCCGCGGCCGCCCCGCCGGCGGCGACCGTCAGCACCAGCGCGATCGCGAGCGTCACCGTGCGGCGACGCGGGCGCGGACGGGGGTCGGCCGCGCCCGCCCCGGACGCGTGGGGCAAGCTGTGACGTCCCATGACGGTGGTGCCCTCCGTGGGTGAGCCGGTGCGGCGAGACGGTCGTATGAGAGCCGGGAGAGGGCGGAACGGGGAGGTACGCCCGTACGGCGTCCGTCCCCCGACGGCCTGTCGCGCACGATCTTCGCAACTTCTTTCGAGACCCTAGCGGGGCGAAGATGGGGATGAGGCGGGATTACTCAACTGGAGGCGGGAGTGCAGGTGGAGGCGGGGACGCCGGCCGGTTCTTTTCCTGAGGAGCGGCTGACGAGAAGGATCTTCCGGGACGAGACTCTGCTCGTCCTGGCGCTCTCGCTCGGGGCGAGCGGAGTGTCCGCCCTGATCAGCTTTGTCGGATCGGTCACCAAACCGGGCGGTCTCAAGGACCAGGCGGCCACGCTGAACGCCTCGGCCGCGCCGGGCCGGCCCTGGCTGGATCTGGCGTGGCAGCTGTTCGGGATCGCGTCGGCCCTGGTGCCCGTCGCGCTGGTCGCGCACCTTCTGCTGCGGGAGGGTCAGGGGCTGCGGGTGATCGGGTTCGACCGGACGCGGCCCTGGCCCGACCTCGGGCGCGGAGCCGCCGTCGCGGCGGTGATCGGCAGCACGGGCATCGCCTTCTATCTGCTGGCGCGCGGGTTCGGCGCCAACCTCACCGTCGTGCCCGAGGCGTTGCCCGACGTGTGGTGGAAGTTCCCGGTGCTGATCCTGTCGGCGGTGCAGAACGCCGTGCTGGAGGAGGTCATCGTCGTCGGCTATCTGCTGCGCCGCCTGGGCCAGTTGGGCTGGACGCCCGGCACCGCCCTGGTGGCGAGCGCGGTCCTGCGTGGCTCGTACCACCTCTACCAGGGCATCGGCGGCTTCATCGGCAACATGGTGATGGGCGTCGTCTTCGTCTATCTGTACCGGCGGTGGGGCCGGGTCGGGCCCCTCGTGGTCGCGCACTCGCTGCTCGACATCGGGGCGTTCGTCGGGTACGCGCTGCTGGCGGGGAAGGTGGGGTGGCTCCCCACGGCGTGAACCGCGCGTTCGGCTGCGCCGCGCCCTGCCGTACGAGGCTGCGCCGCGCCACGCCGTACGAGGCTGCCTCGCGCCGCCTTGCCAGGCCGTGTCGCGCCACCCCATGCGGCGTTGGCTCCGTCCGGGCGCGGCGTGGCTCGTCGTCAGTCGGTCGACGTCGCAGGTGGTCGTTCGTGGGTCGTCGTCAACCGGTCGACGTCCGCGGGTGGCCGTTCGCGGGTAGACCTTCGCGGGTGGTTTTTCCCGGGTCCTCGTCCGCGGGTCACACCAGCAGTTCGCCCTCGATGACCGTGACCGCGCCACCGGTCAGCAGGGTGCGGTCGCCGCGCACCGCGGTCCGTACGAGCCCGGAGCGCGGTGAGGCCTGCAGTCCGGTCAGGTCGGGGCGGCCGAGACGCTCGGACCAGAACGGCGCGAGGGCCGTGTGCGCGCTGCCGGTGACCGGGTCCTCGTCGATGCCGAGGTTCGGGAAGAAGCACCGCGAGACGAAGTCGTAGCCCCGGCCGGGGTCGGCGGAGCGGGCCGTCGCGATGACGCCGCGCCCGGAGTACCGGGCCAGCGCCCCGAGGTCCGGGGTCAGCCCGCGCACCGTCTTCTCGTCGGCGACCTCGATCAGCAGGTCACCGATGTTCGGACCCGTGTCGAAGACCGCGAGCGGATCGGCGCCGAGCGCCCGCGCGACTCCGTCCGGCACGTCGACCGGGGTCAGCGGCGCGGTCGGGAAGTCCAGGGTGAGGGTGCCGTCCTCCCGGGACGAGGCGTGGAGCACCCCGCTGCGGGTGGCGAACCGCACCGGACCCGTGTGGGTGCCCGTCGTGCGCAGGACGTGCGCGGTGGCCAGGGTTGCGTGCCCGCACATCGCGACCTCGCTCACGGGTGTGAACCAGCGCAGCGCCCAGTCGGCGTCGCCGCCCTCGGGAAGTGGGTGCGCGAACGCGGTCTCCGCGTGATTGACCTCCAGGGCCACGTTCTGCAGCCACTCGTCCTCGGGGAAGCCGTCCGGGCCGAGGAGCAGGACCCCGGCCGGGTTGCCCGTGAAGGGGCGGTCGGTGAAGGCGTCGACGATTCGAATCCGCATGTCCCGACGCTAGCGGCCCCGGAGAACCGGGGGACAAGGCCAATTCCGTTCCTCTGGCCCGGCTTCGGGGCCGCGCCCTCCCATCGGGTCCCCGTGCGAGCGAGCGCCGGAGGCTTGTCAGGCGAACAGTTCCGATATATCGTTGACGCATCGCGACCGATCAACGAACAGAGGGATCGATCGATCAGCAGCAGGATGGAGTGAGGGCGATGCGTTCCGAAGGACAGGAATTCGGATTCGAACGTGGACATGGCCGCCATGGTGGCCACGGGGGGCCCGGCCCGCGGGGCAGGGGCCTCTTCGAGGGGCGGCGCGGGGCTTTCGGGCCCTTCGGGCCGGGCGGCCCCGGCGGCTTCGGCGGACCCGGCTTCGGCCCGGGTCCGTGGGGCGGCGGGCGCGGTGGCCGGGGAGGCCCCAGGGGCAGGGCGCGGCGCGGAGACGTACGCGCGTCGATCCTGGCGCTGCTCAAGGACCGGCCCATGCACGGCTACGAGATGATCCAGGAGATCGCCGAGCGCAGCGGCGGGGCGTGGAAGCCGAGCCCGGGTTCGGTCTACCCCACCCTCCAGTTGCTGGAGGACGAGGGCCTCATCACGAGTGCGGCCGAGGGTGGCAAGAAGCTGTTCTCGCTCACCGAGGAAGGCCGAGGCGCTGCCGAGGAGGGGCCCGAGGCGCCCTGGGAAGAGGCCGGGCGCGGGGTCGACTGGGAGACGCTGCAGGAGATCCGGCAGGCCGGCTTCGGTCTCATGGAGGCCTTCGGCCAGGTCTGGAAGACCGGCAGCAAGGACCAGCGCGACAAGGCGCTGGCGGTCATCAACGAAGCCCGCAAGAAGCTGTACCTGATCCTCGCCGACGAGGACTGACGGGCATGCTGTGGTACCTGACGGCGCCCCGTGGAAGTGTTTTCGCGGGGCGCCTCTCCGCCTACGGGAGCTGGGTGGGGGCCTCGGAGCGGATGCGGGACTCAGGTCACCAGTCCGCCCAGCTTGCGCAGCGACTCGTCGAGGGCGGCCGTCGCCGAGTCCTTGAGCTTTCCGGCCATCAGCGAGACGGCGGCGCCGGTGAACTCCCCGTCGATGCGCACCGAAGTGGCGTCGCCGACGGGGGTGAGGGTGTACCGGGTGGCGACGGTGACGGCCATCGGGCCCTTGCCGCGGATGGCCAGGACGCGGACGGGTTCCAGTTCCTCGACGGTCCAGGCGACCTCGGCCGGGAACCCCATGAGCTTCATGTTCTCCTCGAAGGTCCCGCCGATCTCGAGTGAGGTGGGGGCACCCTTGGGGAAACCGGTGTGGGTCGAGTTCCACCGGCCGTACGAGGAGAAGTCGGTGAGCTGTGCCCACACCTTCTCGGCGGGCGCCTCGATGCGTGCCTCGGCGCTGACTTCGGCCATGCGACCACCCCTTCGTGTCGTGCGCCGCGCCCGGCGCGGCTACGGTGTCGCGGAAGGTAGCCCCGGGCGCTCGAGGATTCAAGGCTGATGGACCGTCAGAAAGTGCGGAGTCCGGCCGGGGTTCCGGGTGAGGTCATCCTTGAGGAGGAGAACCCGCTCACGTCCGCCCACCCTGTGCCGGACGGGGAAATGCTGCTTCTCGGGGACGACCCCGCTCCGGGTGACTGATGGGGTGAGGGATGTGTCATCCCGTATCCCCGCGCAGCCGGCCGCCGAGAGCGGCTTCCATCGGACGGAACTCGAGGCCGGGCTCAGTGACGAGCTGGCCTCGGTGGTCTCCGCCGCGCGCAGGCGGGCGCTGCGCGACGGGGACCGGCAGATCGACACGGCCCATCTGCTGCACTCGCTGCTGGAGTCCGACCCGCGGGTGCGTGCCGTCTTCGACGGTGGCCCGCAGGTCGCCCGGCTGCTCGGCTACCTCGTCCAGCGGAGCATCGGCTACGGACTGCGCTGGCAGGGTGCCGTGGAGGACTCCGGCGCGGTGCCGGTGGCCGCCGAGGCGGGCTGGTCCCCGGCCGCGGCCGGTGCCATGGAGCGCGCGTGCGCGCGTGCCGGGCCGCGCGGTGGGACGGGGGCGCGCTGTCTCGACCTGCTCGCGGCGATCGTCGCCGATCCGCGCACGCGGGCCGTCGAGGTGCTCCGGCGCGCGGGCGTGGACGCCCGGGTGCTGCCGCCGCGCATCGAGAGCGTGTCGAGGAGCGCGTGCGCGGACGAGGAGTGGACTCGGGAGTGAACTCGGCGGCGCGGTCGTAGGCGATCTGGTGGGCGAACTCCCGTGCGGGCGTCGGAGCGGCGGGTTCGGGGACCCGTTCGGGGGCGGGGCAGGGTCCGGTGGCGGCACGGGGTCCGGTGGCGGGACGGGGTCCGGGGCCGAGACGGAATCCGGTCGGGGAGCCGCGGGCGGGTGAGTCCAGTCGCTGAGACAGGTGTCATCGGGGGTGACGCTCATGTCGTCGCCTGTCATCATGTGCCCGTGCACAGGTCTCAGGGGAATCAGGGCAATCGTGGGAAGGGCGTCGGTCTCGGCCTCGCCCTCGCGTCGGCGGTCGCCTTCGGCGGATCGGGCGTCGCGGCGAAACCGCTGATCGAAGCGGGCCTCGACCCGCTCCACGTGGTCTGGTTGAGGGTCACGGGCGCCGCCCTGGTGATGCTGCCGTCGGCCGTGCGCCATCGGGCGCTGCTGCGCCGGCGCCCCGCGCTGCTGGCCGGGTTCGGGCTGCTCGCCGTGGCCGGCGTCCAGGCCTGCTACTTCGCGGCGATCTCCCGCATACCCGTCGGTGTGGCCCTGCTCGTCGAGTATCTCGCGCCCGCGCTCGTGCTCGGCTGGGTGCGGTTCGTGCAGCGCAGGCCCGTGACGCGTGCCGCGGCGCTCGGTGTCGTGCTCGCGGCGGGCGGACTCGCCTGCGTGGTCGAGGTGTGGTCCGGGCTGGGCTTCGACGTCCTGGGGCTGCTGCTCGCGCTGGGCGCGGCGTGCTGTCAGGTCGGCTACTTCGTCCTGTCCGACCAGGGCGGCGACGCGGGGGAGGAGGCGCCGGATCCGATCGGAGTCATCGCGTACGGACTGCTCCTCGGCTCGCTGGTGCTGACGGTCGTCGCACGGCCCTGGGCGATGGACTGGCCGGTGCTGGGCCGCGACGCGGACATGAACGGGACCTCCGTGCCGGCCGCTGTGCTCCTGGGCTGGATCGTCCTGATAGCGACCGTCGTCGCGTACGTCACCGGAGTGCTCTCCGTGCGTCGCCTCTCCCCTCAGGTCGCGGGTGTCGTGGCCTGTCTGGAGGCGGTCATCGCCACGGTGCTCGCCTGGGTCCTGCTCGGTGAGCACCTGTCCGCTCCGCAGATCGCCGGAGGAGTGGTCGTGCTGGCCGGCGCCTTCATCGCCCAGTCCTCGGCGCCGGTGAAGTCCTCGGACGGGCCGGTCCTGGGCGGTGTGGCCGGAGTCGAAGCCGGTGACCCGGAAAGGGAGTTGACGGTCCGCGCCTGACGAGCGGCCCACCCGGCTCCCGCCGGGGACCCCGGGGACCACGTCGAGGCGCCGACGGAGGCCGTGGCGTGGCCCCCGTCCGACGGGGGCCGACGGCCGTCGTGGCGTCACGGGGGCATCGGGTCACGGGGGCGTGGGGCATGGGGACCCGGGGCCATGACGTCACGGACGGGGCGGACCGCCGTTCCCGGGTGAACGCCCTGTCCGCGGTACGTACGGGATGTCCTCCTACCGGGCCGTCAGATATCCGGGGAGGTCGATGCCGGGGGCGAGGTCGGCCGCGGGGATCGGCGTGCCGTGTCCCTTGGTGACGGGGACCACGCCCGTCCAGTGGGGGAGGTCCAGGTCCTCGGGGTCGTCGTTCGGGCCGCCGGTGCGGAGCTTGGCGGAGACCTCGTCCAGGTCGAGGGCGATCACCGCGGTGGCCGCCAGCTCCTTGGCGTTGGCCGCGCGCGCGTCGGCGGAGCGGCCGGGTACGACCTGGTCGACCAGCGCGTCCAGTGCCGCGCGCTTCTCGTCCGCGTCCGCGACCTGGTGGGCGACGCCGTGCACCACCACGGAGCGGTAGTTGATCGAATGGTGGAAGGCGGACCGGGCCAGCACGAGTCCGTCGACATGGGTGACGGTCACACAGACCGCCAGGCCCGGGTCGCCGCCCTCGGCCATCCGCAGGGGCCGCGATCCCGTCGAGCCGTGCAGGTAGAGGCGTCGGCCGACCCGCGCGTAGAGGGTGGGAAGTACGACCGGCGCGCCGTCCCGGACGAAGCCGAGATGGCAGACGTAGCCCTCGTCGAGTATCGCGTGGACCAGCGCGTGGTCGTACGCGGCGCGCTCCCTGGAACGGGTGGGGACGGTGCGCTCGGTCGGGGTGTAGGCGGCGGGCCGCGCCGTCCCTGGCTGTGTGCTCGTCTCCGACATTGCGCCCTCCATTGCACTAGTGCATAATCTCATTTGTGCTAGGAGAGTATCGGATCGAAGGGCGTCGCGCAGCCGACATCTCGGCGAGCGTCGAGCGCGCGGTGGGGGCCGGAGCGCTCGAACCGGGACAGGCGCTGCCGCCGATGCGGGAGTTGGCCGCGCGGCTCGGGGTGAACCCGAACACGGTGGCCGCCGCGTACCGCGTGCTGCGTGAGCGCGGGGTGATCGAGACGGACGGCAGGCGGGGCAGTCGCATCCGCTCCAAGCCCGTCACCACGGGGCGTGAGTACATCCGGGTCGAGGTGCCGAACGGGGTGCGGAACCTCGTGGACGGCAACCCGGACCGCGCGCTGCTGCCCGCTCTCACGGAGGCGTTCGCGGCGTCGGCCGCCCGGTCGGACCGGGACCCCGTGCTGTACGGGGACGACGCCGTGGAACCGGAGCTGTGGCGGCTCGCGCGCGCCGACCTCGACGCGGACGGGGTGCCCGACGGCCCCGTCGTCGTGACCTCGGGGTCGCTCGACGGCATCGAGCGCGTGCTCGCCGCCCATCTCAAGCCGGGTGACGCGGTCGCCGTGGAGGACCCGGGCTGGGGCAGCGTGTTCGACCTCGCACCGGCGCTCGGCCTGCGCACGGTACCGGTCCGGGTCGACGACGAGGGCCCGCTGCCCGACGACGTACGGCAGGCGTTGGAGGCGGGCGCCCGCGCCCTGATCGTCACGGCGCGGGCGCAGAACCCCACCGGTGCCGCCGTGACCGCCCCGCGCGCGCGGGCCCTGCGCACCGTACTGGCGCGGTACCCGCGCACCCTGCTCGTCGAGGACGACCACGGGCACCGGATCGTCGACCTGCCCCTGCATCCGCTGGCCGGGGTGACGCATCACTGGGCCCTGGTCCGCTCCGTCGCCAAGGCGTACGGCCCCGACCTGCGGCTCGCCGTGCTCACCGGGGACGCCGTCACCATGGACCGGGTGCACGGACGGCAACGGCTCGGTCCCGGCTGGGTGAGCCGGCTGCTGCAGCACGCGGTCGCGCGGCTGTGGGCGAGCGGCGCGGTGGACGTGACGGCGGTGGCGGGAGCCTACGGGCGGCGCCGGGACGCGCTGATCACCGCACTCGCGGAGCGCGGTGTCAGGGCTCACGGGCGCAGCGGGATGAACGTCTGGGTGCCCGTCCCGGACGAGACCGGCGCGGTGGCGCGGCTGTTGCACGCGGGTTGGGCGGTCGCGCCGGGCGCGCGCTTCCGGATGAGCGCGCCGCCAGGCATCCGGATCACCGTGTCGACGCTCACGGCGGACGACATCGGACCGCTGGCGGACGCCGTCGCGTCCGCCGTCGGTCCCGCGCCCGCCCGTCGCTACGTGTGAGTCAGCGGCGGGCCCTCGTCTGGGTGAGCGCCGCGCCGGCCAGGACGATCACCGCGCCGACCGGCGTGGACCAGGTCAGCGACTCGCCGAGAACGGCGACGCCCGCCGCGGTGGCGATGACCGGGATGAAGTAGGTGACCATCTGCGCGGTGGTCGGGCCCACTTCGGCGACCAGGCCGTACTGGACGAGGACGGCGAAGCCCGTACCGAGGGCGCCCAGCGCGGCCGTGGCCAGCAGCGGGACGAGCGGGAAGTGGCTCGGCGCGCTGGTGAACAGCGGCGTGACCAGGGCCAGTTGGACGGTGGCCACGAGCAGCTGGGCGCCGGTCATGGACAGGTGCGAGTGGTCGGAGCCGGCCAGGGTACGTCGGACGTAGATCCAGCCGACGGGGTAGCTCAGCGAGGCCAGCAGGGCCATCGCCGTCCCCGTGGCGTCCAGGCCGTGGAAACCCTGCCAGGCGCCGAGAACCGTCAGTACGCCGAGGAAGCCGAGGCCCAGGCCCGCGACCCTGCGCCGGGTCGGGCGGTCCTCGGACAGGGCCACCATGGACAGGGCCATGCCCCACAGCGGTGAGGTCGCGTTGCAGATGCCCGCGAGGGTGGAGGGGATCGACAGCTCCGCGTAGGCGAAGAGCGAGAACGGCAGCGCGTTGAGCAGGAGGGCCGCGACCGCGAGATGTCCCCAGGTGCGCGCGCCGCGCGGCAGCCGCTCCCGCTTCACCGCCATCGCGACCGCGAGCACCGCGGTCCCGAACATCAGCCGTCCCAGGGTGACCTGGAACGGCGCGTACCCCTCCGTGCCGACCTTGATGAGCAGGAAGCTGAACCCCCAGATCAGCGAGAGCGCGCCGAAGCGGATCCGCCAGTCGAGCGCGGCCCGGCGGCCGGACCGCCCCCGGCCGGCCGAGGCCGGGACGGCGGGAGTGGTGGGGGAGGTGGGAGCGCCGGGTGCCGACGGGACGGAGGTGGACTCCGCGGGAGCCGGATCGGCGGGGACCGGATCGCCGGGGATCTCAACGGCGATCGCCCCGGAGGGGACCGGCTGGGAGGAGCCCGATCCGGAGGGGTTCGGTCCGGAAGAGGTCGGTTCGGGGGAGGAGGTGTCCGGCGTGGCGGCGGTGGTCATGCGGTCAACCATGGAGCAGAACGATCTCGTAGCACAAGCGAGATTTCTCGACCGATATCTCGTAGCATCGCTTACATGTTGAATCTGGAGCGCCTGCGCACCCTCGACGCCCTCGCCCGGCACGGCTCGGTCAGCGGCGCGGCCGACGGGCTGCACGTGACGACCTCCGCGGTGTCCCAGCAGATGTCCAAGCTGGAACGCGAGGTGGGGCAGCAACTGCTCGCGAAGAACGGGCGGGGGGTGCGGCTCACGGACGCGGGCCGGCTCCTCGCCGACCACGCGGCGCGCATCCTCTCGCAGGTCGAGCTCGCCCAGTCCGACCTGGAGGCGCAGCGCGGTCAGGTCGTCGGCGAGCTGCGGCTGTCGGCGTTCCCGACCGCCGCGCGCGGGCTGTTCCCCACCGCGCTCGCCGCCCTGCGCGCCGACCATCCGGGGCTGCGGGTGCGTTCGTGCGAGCTGGAGCCCGAGGCCGGGGTCGCGGGCGTGGTGCGCGGTGACCTCGATCTCGCGGTGGTGCTCGACTGGTACAACAAGCCGATGCCGTTGCCCGACGGACTGGTGAAGGCGTCGATCCTCGACGACCCGGCCGAGGTGGCGGTGCCGGCCGGTCATCGGCTCGCGGACCGGACGGAGGTCGACCTGGCCGAGTTCGCCGAGGACGAGTGGATCACCTGGGGCGAGGGTGAGTTCTGCCACGAGTGGCTGATGTTCACCCTCCGCTCCAAGGGCGTCGAGCCGCAGGTCGGCCATCGCGCCGCCGAGACGCACACCCAGCTCAGCATGGTCGCCGCGGGGCTCGGCGTCTGCATCGCACCCGTGCTCGGACGTCGCCCGATGGCGGAGGGGGTCGTCACGGTGCCGCTGCGCCAGCGCGTACGGCGCCATGTGTACGTCGTCTGGCGGGCCGACGCCGACCGCCGCCCGTCGATCAGGGCGGCGGTGGAGGCGCTGCGGCTGGCCGGCGAAGGGGTCTGCTGAGGAGCCTGCCGGCGCGGCGCCCCGGTCCGCACCGCGTCCGGACGCCCCCGTGACGCCGACCGCCACCCGTCACCGCAGCGGCGGCAGCTTCCGGAAGTCCCAGGAGGCGATCGCCGTCGGGGTCAGCCGCGCCCACGCGTGCCGGCCGTCGTGGGGCATCTCCTCCAGACCGAAGTTCTTGCGCGCGAACAGGATCTCCGGGACGTCGAGTTCGGCGCACAGATCCCCGGTACGGGGAACCTCGCCCACGAACTCCACCGTCCCCGACAGCTCGACGCCCCGCAGCTGGTCGTACTCCTCCCCGGAGTCCACCACCACCGCGACGCGCGGGTCGCGCCGCAACTGGGTCCATCGCTTGCTGCGCACCACCGAGTACAGCCACAGCGAGGTGCCGTCCCAGGCGAACCAGAGGGCGCTCACATGCGGGACGCCGTCCTGCGACACCGTGGCGACGCGGCACGTGCGCTGGGTGGTGAGGAACTCGTCCAGTTCGCCGGGAGTCATCATGATCTTCCGGCCCCTGCGCTGAGTGGCGGTCATACGGTCCCCTCTTCTTCCACGTCGGCTCTTCCATGGAGGCTCTTCCACGTCGGCCCGGTATGTCGACGGAGATTCTCTGACAGCACGTCAGAAAAAGCATGAGGCGTCTTCCGTCCCCACGCAATGCCCGTTACGCTCCCCCGCCCCGGCCCTCGACGACAAGGGGCGACCGTGCCGCCGTACGAACAGCTCCGTGAACTCCTCGATCCCGCCACCACCGTGCTGCTCACCGTCGAGTGCCAGCAGGGGGTGGTGGGTCCCGGCAGCGCGCTGCCCGAACTCGCCGAACAGGCCCGCTCCTCGGGGGCGCTCACGCAGGTGGCCCGGCTGGTGGCCGCGGCGCACGGGAGCGGGGTGCAGGTGATCCACGCGGTCGCGGAGCGGCGGCCCGACGGCCGCGGCGCCAACCGCAACGCGCGGCTCTTCCGGGCGGCCGAACGGCTCCCCGTCCGCCAGTTGCCGGGGACGGCGGCGGTCGAGGTCGCGGCGCCGATCGAGGTCGCCGAGGAGGACCTCGTCGTACGCCGGCTGCACGGGCTGTCGCCGATCGCGGGGACGGACGTCGACGCGCTGCTGCGCAACCTCGGATGCCGCACCCTCGTGGTGACCGGTGTCTCCGCCAACGTGGCCGTCCCGAATGCCGTGTTCGATGCCGTGAACCGCGGCTACACCGTCGTGGTGCCCGCGGACGCCATCGCGGGAGTGCCTTCCGACTACACCCCCGCGATGGTCCGCAACACGCTGGCGCTGGTCGCCACCGTCACCACCACGGACGACGTGCTGACGTGTCTCGTGCGACCGCGTCCCTGAAGCGGCCCGGCCGGGTCAGGCGAGTTTGATCGAGTCCCCGTCCACGCTGATGTCGGCGGCCGCCAGGGCCTGGGTCGCGGGCCCCTTCTTCACGCTGCCGTCCGTGGCGGAGAACTGGCTGTTGTGACAGGGGCAGGTGATCACGCCGTCCGCGATGTCCTTCACGGCGCAGCCCTGGTGGGTGCACTTGGACGAGAAGGCCTTGAACGTGCCCGCCGTCGGCTGCGTGACCACCACGCCCTGGTCGGCGAAGACCTTGCCGCCGCCCTCCGGGATGTCGGCGGTCTTGGCGAGGACCGTGCCGCCCGCGTTCCCGGCCACGCCGTTGTCGCCGCCGCCCGAACCCCCGCTGGCCCCGCTGCTCGCGCTGTTCGCGCTGGAGGGGTCGGAGGACTTGTCGTCCGACCCGCACGCGGTCAGCGCGACGGCGAGTCCCGCCGCGCCGACCGCCGCCACGACGGTGCGGCGTGCCGGGGCCGGGGCGGGGTGAAGCGATTCGCTGGTCATGCTGACTGTCCCTCCGACGGACGTGATGGTTGATCCGTACAGAAGTACGCTCCGGCGGCGTGACCTGTTCAGGAGGTGGTGACTTCTTGACCGGATCCACGGCGGGCGGACAGGTCGTCCGCCCCGGTCGACAGCTCGTCGACAGGTTGTCGGCGAGCTGGGGTCCCGTGCGTCCGAGCGTGCCGGACAGCGGTACGCGGAGGCCCGAGGACCCGCGGGGGAGGGGCGGGGAAGACCGCAAAAGGGTGAATTGCACCACCCGCATGGCGCTCATATGGTTTATTTATGGCTATTGCGACCACGAGCCCTGTGACCGGTGAGGTAATCAAGAGCTTCGAGGAACTCACTCCGGACCAGCTGGAGGACAAGCTCGCGCGGGCGGCCGTGGCCGCGGCGGCGTACCGGCTGACGAGCGTGGAGGACCGGGCGGGCCGGCTGGATCGGGCCGCCGACCAGCTGGAGAAGGACGCCGACGACGTCAGCCGGATGATCACCACCGAGATGGGCAAGACGCTCCGGGCGGCGCGCGAGGAAGTGGCCAAGTGTGTGCACGGGCTGCGCTTCTACGCGACCGAGGGCCCCAGGTTCCTGCGGGACCTGCCGGGGGACGCGGGCCGCGTGGGTGCCAAGCAGACCTTCGTGACGTATCAGCCGATCGGCGTGGTGCTGGCGGTCATGCCGTGGAACCTGCCGCTGTGGCAGGCGATGCGGTTCGCGGCGCCCGCGCTGATGGCGGGGAACGTGGGGGTGCTCAAACACGCCTCGAACGTCCCGCAGTGCGCGCTCTATCTGGAGCGGCTCTTCCGGGAGGCGGGCTTCCCGGAGGACGTGTTCCAGACGCTGCTGATCTCCGCCCGCCGGGTCGAGGGAGTGCTGAGGGACGAGCGGGTGAAGGCGGCGACGCTGACGGGCAGTGAGCCCGCCGGACGGTCGGTGGGCACCATCGCGGGCGAGGAGATCAAGAAGGTCGTCCTCGAACTCGGCGGATCCGACCCGTTCATCGTCATGCCGTCCGCGGACCTGGAGCGTGCCACGGACGTCGCGGTGAGGGCACGGACGCTCAACAACGGTCAGTCGTGCATCAACGGCAAGCGCTTCTTCGTGCACCAGGACATCGGCGACGACTTCCTGGAGAGGTTCACGGCGAAGATGGGCGCCCTCGTGGTGGGCGACCCGATGGACGAGAACACCGACGTGGGCCCGCTGGCCACCGAGTCGGGCAGGAGCGACGTGGAGGCGTACGTCGACGACGCCCTCGGCAAGGGGGCGACGGCGCTGGTGGGCGGAGCACGCCCGGAGGGGCCGGGGTGGTTCTACCCGCCGACCGTGCTGACCGGGGTCACACCGGAGATGAAGATGTACCACGAAGAGGTCTTCGGCCCGGTGGCCCAGGTGTGGACGGTCCCCTCGCTGGAGGAGGCACTGGAGATCGCCAACGGACACCCCTACGGGCTGGGGTCGAACCTGTGGAGCGAGGACGACGACGAGCGCGCGCTGTTCGTGCGGGACGTGCAGTCCGGCATGGCGTTCATCAACGGCAACACGACCAGCTATCCGGAGATCCCCTTCGGAGGGGTGAAACGCAGTGGCTACGGACGGGAGTTGTCCGACCTGGGCATGCGCGAGTTCATGAACGCCAAGACCGTCTGGATCGGCCAGGACGCCTGACCCCCCTCCTCCCCGCGAGGTGTGACGATGAACGGAACGGACCCGGTGCCGCCCGGGCACACGGTTCCCGTGGTGGCCGTGCTCGGAACCGGGACCATGGGTGACGCCCTGGGCCGGAACATCGTGTCGGCCGGACTGGGGCTGCGCGTGTGGAACCGCAACCGGGCCGTCGCCGAACCGCTGGCCGAGGTGGGTGCGGTGGTGTGCGACACGGAGGCCGAAGCCTGCCGGGGCGCGGACATCGTCCTGACCGCGCTCGCCGACGAGCGGGTGGTCGCCGAGGTGATGGACGAGGCCCGGGACGGCCTCGGCGACGACACGGTGTGGGTGCAGGTGTGCACGGTCTCTCCCGACGGCAGCCGGCGGCTCGGTGACCAGGCCGCCGGCCTCGGCGTCTCCTACGTGGAGGCACCCGTCCTGGGCACCAAGGAACCGGCGGTGGCGGGGACGCTGACCATCCTGGCCGCGTCCCCCCAGGCGGACGCCCGCGACCGTGTCCGGCCGGTCCTGGACGCGGTCGGCACCCGCACCGTCTGGCTCGACGAGGTGGGCCGGCCCAGCAGCCTCAAACTCGCCTACAACGCCTGGGTCCTGACCACGGTCGAGGGCATCGCGGAATCCCTGGCCCTCGCCGACGCGCTCGGCGTCGACCCCCATCTGCTCATCGACGTCATCGACGGCAGCGGGCTCAACAGCGCGTACGTCCAGAGCAAGGGCCCGAAGATGGTCGACGACGACCTCGACGTCCCTTCCTTCCCCCTGGAGGCCGCCGCCAAGGACGCCGACCTGATCACCGACACGGCCCGTGCCGCCGGACTGCACCTCGGCATCGCCGAAGTGGTCCGCGAGCGACTGCGTCTCGCCGCCGACGCGGGACTCGGCCGGGCCGACGTGGCCGCCACCTATCGCGCGTCGAGACGCACCCCGGCCTGACCACCCGTCCGTCCCGGGCCGGCGTGGTCACGGTCCCCGGCCGAACCTTCGAGGGAGGAGCGATGACCCGTGCCGGTCTCGTCTCCGCGCGCCTGAGCAGCGGGCAGTTGGCGGACATCGTGGACCTGGTGGACGACGCGCAGTGGGAGCTGCCGTCCGCCTGCGCGGGGTGGCGCGTCATCGACGTGTTCGCCCACCTGGGCGCGCTGGCCCACGAGGCGGTCGAACCGCCCGCCCCGGAACCAGGCCTGCCCACGGACCGCGAGCGCTACCACGATCTGCGGGTCGACGAGCGCCGCGGCTGGACCCACGCCGAAGTCCTGCACGAATGGCGTGTGTTCACCCCCGCGCAGCTGGAGGTCCTGGAGGCGGCCCAGGAGCCGCCGCGGGCCGGGGACCCGGTCGAGGTGCCGGGACTCGGCACCTATCCGCGCCATCTCCTGGCGAACACCATGGCGTTCAACGTCCTGTGCCATCTGCGCCGCGATCTGCTCGCCCCGGACGGTCCCCTCCCGTTCACCGTCCCCGCGGAGAACGACGCCCTGGTCGCACCCGCGGTCGAGTTCATGCTCGCCGGCCTGCCCCAGATGCAGGGGCCCGAACTCACCGCCACCGTCACCGAACCACTCGTCCTCGAACTGACGGGACCCGGGGCCACCACGGTCACGGTCCTCCCGGCCGCACGACAGGACGGCCCAGAGCAGGACGTCGGGCAGGTCGCCCCGCGGCAGGAGGGAAGGCGGGACGGAACGCTGACCGTGCGCCCGGGGGCGGAGGGCGCCACCAGGATCGTCAGCACGGCGTCCGACTTCATCGCCTGGGGCACGACCCGCAAACCGTGGCGCGACCTCTGCCGCGTCGTCGGGGACCCGTCCGCCGCGACGCCGTTCCTCGACCGCCTCGACATCATCTGACACGTGAGGTGAACACGTGCTCACTGCGCACGTGCTCACTGCGTACATGCTCGCTCAGTCGAAGACGATGACCTGCCGCCCGACGATCTCGCCACGCCCCAGGGCCTCCAGGTTCTCGTTGACGTCCTCCAGCGCGACCTTGGTGACGTTGTGCTTCACGAGGCCTGCCTCGTGGAGCGAGAGCACCTCGACCAGGTCCAGATGGTTGCCCCAGAAGGAACCGAGATAGGACAACTCCATTCCCACGAAGGGGAACTGGTTGTGTTCGACACGGTGGCTCATGAGACCGGCGGCGGCCAGCGCGCCCTCGGGACCCAGCAGGTCGAACCCCATCGAGATGGACGCCTCACTGCCGACGCAGTCCAGAATCGCGTCGATGGTCCGGCGGCCCGTGAGCTCCTCCAGCTCGTCCTGGATGGCCTCGGTGGACTTGTCCCGGACGTTGACCCCGTGTTCCGCACCGTTCTCCTTCGCCACGTCCAGCTTGTTGTCCGTGCGCGCGAGGGCCACCACGGTCGCGCCGCTCCCGAGCAGCTTCGCGTACTGCACCGCGTAACTGCCCAGACCACCGATGCCGGTGACGGCGACGGTGCGGGCGGGACCGAGTTTGCCCGCGTCCCGGAGCTTTCTCATCCCCCGGTACGGGGTCATGCCCGCGTCGGTCATGGGAGCGAGGAGCTCGGGCGCCTTCGCGGCCTCCTCCGAGACGGGAACGGCGTGACGGTACTGCACCGTCATGTACTCGGCGAAGCCTCCCGGAGGGCCGAACCCCACCCACCTGCCGTTGCCGCTGCACAACTGCTCGTTGCCCTCCCGGCACTGGCGGCAGGTGCCGTCGCCCCAGCTGGGGTTGACCACGACCATGTCCCCCTCCGAGTAGCCGGCCGATTTCGGCACGCCGCTGCCCAGCCCCGCCACCCGGCCCGTGACCTCGTGGCCGGGGATGTAGGGAAGATCCACGGGGAAGGGGCCTTTGAAGTAGCCGTCGAGGAGCTGGTAGTCGCTGCGGCACATGCCGGTCGCGGCGACCTTCAGCAGAATCTCGTCCGGCGCCGGTTCGGGCACGGGCACTTCCTCGATCCGAAGGGGCTCGTTGTATCCGTGCATCCGGGCTGCTCGCATCAGCATGGGGGTGCCTCGCTTTCGCCGGCAGACGATGGTGCGCGTCGTGCGGCGCGCCGGGACCCGGAGTTCCGTCGCGGGTCGGTGGCCGCCGCATCCGATACCACCAGGTTCCTGCGCCCGCCCCGGCGGCGCATCCGGAGCCCTTCCGGCACCCCTGCCCGGCCCGAATTGCCGGGCAGGGGTGCCGGTCATAGCGTGGGAGGCCGGGTCCGCGTCCGTCGCGCCGGTGCGCCGCGGTCCGGTGGCGCGTTACGACCGACTCCGCGCACCGCGCGCCCGGCACCGCTCGTTCCTCTCCCCTCACCGACCGCGGACGAGAGGGCTGGTCATGATCAAACCCTATGGTCCCTACGACTTCATGCCGCCGCTCAGGACCTTCTCGCTGACCTCCGAGTCCGTGGCCGACGGTGAGCCCCTGGCCCCCGCGCAGGTGAGCGGCATCCTGGGAGCGGGCGGATCGGACATCTCGCCACAGTTGAGCTGGTCCGGATTTCCCGAGGAGACGCGGAGTTTCACGGTCGCGATGTTCGACCCCGACGTGCCCACCGCCTCCGGCTTCTGGCACTGGGCCGTCGCGAACCTGCCCGCCTCCGTGACCGACCTCCCGGCCGGCGCGGGGGACGGCGGTGATCTGCCGGGCGCGGGGCTGACGTTGACCAACGACGCCGGCTATCGACGGTACCTCGGCCCCGCGACACCGCCGGGCAACGGCCCGGACCGCTACTTCCTCGTGGTCCACGCCGTCGACGTGGAGGAACTGGACGTCTCGGAGACGACGTCGCCCGCGCTCATGGACTTCCTCCTGTTCACCCACGCGATCGCGCGGGCGACGCTGCACGGCACCTACGAGCGGTGAGCGACCGGGGCCCTCCGCCCCGCCCCGCCCTGTCCGGCCCGGGCGGGGCGCCGCACTGCTCGGCCGGGCCCGCGCGTCCGCGCCATCGTGGGGCCGTGAGACCGCGAGGTTGCGTGGTCACGAGGCCTCAGGGCCGGACCCACGGGGGCGACCGGCTCGGGTTCGCTCACCGATCGGTGCGCAGGATGGTGAGAAAGGCCTTCAGCTGACGGGAGACCTGCGGGACGCCGCGCCACACCAGGGCCTTCTGGTAGGTGACCGGGGGGTGGAGAGGGAGAGCGACCACATCGGCGTCGTCGGCCAGAGCCCGGTCCGTCGGTGCCGACAGGGCGATACCCGGTACGGTCAAGCTGCGGTCGCCGTCGTGGGCGACGTCGGTTCCGCGGCAACGCTGAGCATCCTGCGTTTCCTTGAGCGCAACGGATTCCCGGTGACAGCCCTCGAAATCACCGAGCCTGACACGCTGCAATTTCTCCGAAATCGCGATGTGGACTCCAGTCGCCAGAAATTCCCCTTGGTCGTCCATGGGCAGGGGAAAATTCTGGAGAATCCCGCCATCGAGGTCCTCGCCGAGCATCTGGGCATCAGGGAGGAATTGCGGTCCGGTGACGAGGTGGCCGATCTGGCGATCGTGGGAGCGGGGCCGGCCGGGCTGGCGGCAGCCGTCCACGGGGCGTCCGAAGGGCTTCGCACCCTCGTCCTGGAGGCTGAGGCGCCAGGCGGGCAAGCGGGCTCGTCGTCCATGATCGAAAACTACCTCGGCTTCCCTCTCGGAGTCAGCGGGCAGGACCTTGCGGCGCGAGCGGAGAACCAGGCACAGAAATTCGGTGCCCGCATCGCTCTCCCGCGACGCGTGGCCGGTCTCGACTGCGCGGGTCCTCCTTTCACCCTGAGAATGGAGGACGGAGACACCGTGCGCGCCCGATCGCTGGTCATCGCGACGGGTGCGCATTACCGCCGCCTGGACCTGCCGGACGTGGCACGCTTCGAGGGGAGCGGAATACAGTATGCGGCCACCGCGGTCGAAGCCCGGCTGTGTGCGGGTGAGGAGGTCGTCGTCGGCGGCGCGAATTCCGCGGGCCAGGCCGCGGTATTCCTGTCGAAGCAGGCGCGCCATGTGCATCTGCTCGTCCGCGGTCCGGCGCCGGCGTTGAAGATATCCCATTACCTGCAGGAACGTGTCCAGGCGTCCGATCGAATCAGCGTCCACGTGCACACCCGGCTCACCGCACTCGACGCTGCCCGGCATCTCGACACGGCTCACTGGGGCGACACGCGAACCGGGACCGGGACGGCCAGGAAAGTCGCCGGCGTCTTCCTCATGACCGGTGCCACTCCGAACACCGCATGGCTCGGCGACTGCCTGGAGACCGACAGGGACGGATTCCTGTGCACCGGTGCGCAAGTCACCCGGCACACGGACGCGTTCACTCGCCGCCGTGCTCACGATCTGGAAACCAGCGTCCCGGGAATCTTCGCGGTGGGCGACGTTCGTGCGGAGTCGGTCAAGCGCGTTGCCTCCGCCGTCGGTGAGGGCTCCGTCGTCGTCCCAGCCGTGCATCAGGTTCTCGGAGAGCAGGCCGCTCCACAGGACGGGTCTCGTGTCCGGGAGCCCCGGCCGCACCACGCCCCGACGGGTGCACCGCGCTGAGCCGGAGGCTCGCCGGCGAGCGTTCTCCCTGTTCGCAGGGGCTGCCGTGTGACTCCCGGTGGCGTCTCGGGACGTGCTCCGGATGCGTGCGGGGCGCGGGCGCAGGACCCTGGTGGTGGCGAAAGCCGCGGCCCCGCGACCAGGGGTGAACCCGGAGTCGTCCCCGCGTGCCGTCGATCGCCCGCGCCGCCGACGCCCGGAGCGAGGCGGGCGACCGCGAAGAACTCTGCGTCCGGGCCGAGTTGACGTGGAGACGTGCTCCATCGAGCGTGTTGGGGAAGTGGAAGCGCATGGCTCCCTTGGGGATCTTGAAATCGAGTGAGAGAAGCAGGACGGCGAGTGAGAGAAGCAGGGCAGGAAGGCCGGCCGTCTCGGCGGCCGTGCTCGCCGCCCTGGCCCTGATGCCGACGCGGGCCGCCGACGCCGTCGGTGGAGCGCCTGACAAGGGCAAGCCGACCGTGGTGCTCGTCCACGGGGCGTTCGCCGACGGATCCAGTTGGTCCGCGGTCGCGCAACGCCTGCAGAGGGACGGCTACCGGGTCATCGCCCCGCCCAACACGCTGCGCGGCATCCCGCGGGACTCGACGTATCTGAACAGTCTCCTCAAGACCATCAAGGGTCCGGTCGTCCTCGTCGGCCACTCCTACGGCGGCGAGGTGATCTCGCAGGCCGCCGCCGGAGCCGACAACGTCGAGGCGCTGGTCCACGTCAACGCGATCATGCCGGACAAGGGAGAGTCGTTCCCCAGTCTCTCCGGCAAGTCCGCCCCCGCTCCGCTCACCAAGGCGTTCCAGCCCGTACCGTTCCGTGACGGCGACGGCACGACGGGCACGGACCTCTACATCCAGCCTGCCAAACTCCACGCGACCTTCGCCCAGGACCTCCCCCGGCAGCAGACGGACGTCATGGCGTCGACGCAACGTCCCATCGCGCGGAGCGCGTTCACGGACAAGCTGACCGCCGCGGCGTGGCGGGACAAGCCCGTCCACGTGCTCGTGGGCAAGCAGGGCCGGGCCATCGACCCCGGCCTCGAACGGTACGAGGCGAAGCGGGCGCACGCACGCAGGATCGTGGAGATCGACTCGTCCCACGTCTCGCTGATCTCCCACCCCCAGGAGGTCACCGACCTCATCGTGAGCGCGGCCCGCGACTCGGGCCGACGGTAGGTGACCGGGCATGGCCTGCCGCACGGAGGGGCCGGTCGGAGTCGTCCGTAGCGGTCCGTCCGCCGGAGGAGACTCGACGGAGCGGGGCGGACGCGGACGTGCCACGGGACGCCGACGTCGTCGCCACGAACCGGTGAGCGCGTCGTGAGGAGTCCACCGGAGGGCGAGGGCAGCCGCGGGAGACGCGTGAAGCTGCTGGTCTACTCGGTCGAGGTCAGCCTGGCGAGTCTGCTGAGCTACTGGGCCACCACCAGCGTCTGGAGTGCCCATCAGTCGTACGAGGACAGCCGGCTCGGCGGGATGTGGGCCGCGATCTCCGCCATCTTCGTGGTCCGTGAATGCAAGAGACAGAGCCGGACCGCGGCGGTCGCCCGCATGTCGGCGACGCTCATCAGCTTCGCGCTGTGTCTGATCTACCTCACCTTCCTGCCCTTCCACGCGTGGGGCCTCGCCCTGCTCGTGGGACTGAGCGTCCTGATCCCCGGACTCGTCGGCAGACCCGGCGACGAGACGACCGCGGCCATCACCACGACCGTCGTCTTGGTCGTCGCGGGGCTGAACCCGCACGAGGCCTGGAAACAGCCGCTCCTGCGCCTGGCCGACACCGCGGTCGGCGTCGCCTCGGGACTCGTCGTCCTGTTCGTCACGAACGCGCTGAGCGCCCGGTGGGCGCGCGGGGGCGAGGGCAGCGGATACCCCGAGTTCTACGGTCGCACGGACCGCGTCGAGAAAAGGAGTCCTCGACATGACTGACTCGTCGCTGAAGAAGGTTCTCATCACCGGCGCGGGCTCCGGATTCGGATGCGAAGCAGCCATGCGTCTGGCACAGAAGGGCTTCGACGTGATCGCCGCCGTCGAGATCTACGCCCAGGTGCAGACGCTGAAGTGGCAGGCGGCCGAGCGCAAGGTCCAGCTGCGGGTGGAGAAGCTCGACGTCACCGACGAGGGCGACCGGCACAAGGCTCTCGACCGGGGCGTGGAGATCCTCGTGAACAACGGGGGCGTCGGAGAGGGAGGTTCGACGGTCGATGTCCCCGGCCCCGACATCCGGCACCAGTTCGAGGTCAACGTCACGGGACCGCTTCTCCTCACCCAGAGCATCGCCAAGCAGATGATCAAGCGGGGCGCGGGGCGCATCGTCTGGGTCTCCTCGCGGGAGGGCCTGAACGTCAATCCCTTCACCGGTATCTACTCCGCGTCCAAGCATGCGGTCGAGGCGGTCGCCGAGACCATGGCGTACGAGCGGCAGGAGTACAACATCGAGGTGGCCACGGTGAACCCGGGTCCGTTCCTCACCGGCTTCAACGACCGCATGTTCCAGACGTGGGAGAGCTGGGAGGACGACCCCTCCGAGAGGCTCTTCGACTACTCCGAACTCGCCTTCTCCCGCGCGCAGTTCGACCCGGCGCCGGTGTTCGCGACCCTGACCGCGGTGGCTGCCGGGGAGGTCCGGAGCTTCCGCAGTCCGGAGCCCACGTCGGTGATCGACGAGACCAGGCACCTGCAGCAGGTTCCCTGGGAGCGGAAGGTCACCGACGGCCTCGGAACACGGCACGAGGCCATCAAGAACGCCTACAAGATGCAGCCGGAGACGCCCGTCTCGATCTGACGGAGCCGGGGAGGGGGCGGCACGGCGGGACCGGTCGAGGACCGGTCGACGAACGGCGGGAAGCCGGGCAGCACTTCACCCTGTGTCAGGTCCGGTCTCGGCGGACCGGTTGCCGGCCGCACGGCCGGAGGGACGCCTGTGGGCCAGGTGCGCGGTGAGCGGCCCCGGGGGTCAGGCGCAGACGGCGGCGGCGACGCGGGCGAGGGCGGCACGGGTGGGACCACGGTCGGCGTGCGCGGCCATGACGGGGCGTGCGGCGCGTCCGCCGGCCCTGAATCCGGCAGGCGTCCGGGTACGCCGACGGCGCCGGGAAAGCGGCCGGGCCTTCCCGACGCCGTCGCACCGTCGCACCGTCGACCGGGCCTGGGGCGCGATACGTCAGTTCCGCCGCCGACTCCGACCAGCAGCTGACCTGACCGTATGGACGGCCGAACCGGGGACACCCTCGTATGAGGGACCGCGCCTCCTCGCCTCCTGGGCCGTCACGGACCATCCTGCCCGGTGACGGAGGGCGTCCTGGTCCCGGGAGGTCGGGCGCGCCGGGGCCACGGCCGCCGCGTGGTGAACTCGGCCTCCCGCGCGGCGGCCGTGGCCCCGGCGCGGTGGCTCGGGCACTCTTCGCCCGCGATCACCCGCGGTTACTATGCTCACTTCATGCCGGAGGCCGGGAGCAACGGGCGCGCCGCCATTGACGGACTGTTCGGGAAGCGGCGGGACCGGCGTGCCGGCCGACACTCCCCAGATTCTCCCCAGGCCCGTCGACGGGTGACTCCCGTTGCCACGGCACTCCATAGTTGACCGTGAAGTACACAGTCGAAGAGACGGGCGGCCTGGGAAATTGCTGAAAGAGGTCACCGCGACCCGCTATGTCACGCCCTTGCGTGAGGGCGGCTCGCTGCCGGGGCTCGTCGAGGCCGACGACCTCGGCACGTACGTCATGAAGTTCACCGGTGCGGGGCAGGGGCGCAAGACGCTCGTCGCGGAGGTCGTCTGCGGTGAACTCGCCCGCCGGCTGGGCCTGCGCGTGCCCGGGCTGGTGACGATCGGCCTGGACCCCGTCATGGGCCTGGGCGAACCCGACCAGGAGGTCCAGGGCCTGCTCAAGTCGAGCGGCGGCCCGAACCTCGGGATGGACTTCCTGTCCGGCGCCCTCGGCTTCGACTCGCTCGCCTTCGAGGTGAGCGCGCGGGAGGCCGGCCGGATCGTCTGGTTCGACGCGCTCGTCAACAACGTCGACCGGTCCTGGCGCAACCCCAACCTGCTGATGTGGCACGGCGACCTGTGGCTCATCGACCACGGCGCGACCATGATCTGGCACCACCACTGGCCCGGCGCCCGGGCCTCCGCCGCCAAGCCGTACGACGCGTCCGACCACGCCCTCGCGCCCTTCGGCCCGGACATCGCCTCGGCGGCCGCCGAGCTGGCACCGCTGGTGACCGCGGACCTGCTCGCCGAGGTCACCGCGGCGATCCCGGAGGAGTGGCTGGCCGACGAGCCGGGCTTCGACTCCACGGAGGCGCTGCGCCACGCCTACGCGGAACCGCTCCTCGGCCGGGCCCCCGTCATCCACGAGCGGATCAGGGGCGTCGAGGACCGCGTGTCGGGAGGGTTCCCCGGAGGCGGCGGAGATCCCGGAGACGGCGGGGCCTCCGGCGGCGGGGGAAGCAGGGGCACCGGGACCACCGAGGGGGACGAGTGAACGAGCGGGACGTCTTCGAGTACGCGCTGCTGCGGGTGGTGCCGCGCGTCGAGCGCGGCGAGTGCTTCAACGCGGGCGTACTGGTGTACTGCCGCGCCAAGTCCTTCGTGGCGGCGCACACCCATCTGGACGAGACGAAACTGCGGGTCCTCGACCCGGAGGCCGACGTGGCGGGCGTGCGGGCCGCGCTGCGTGCCGTGGAAGGGGTCTGCGCGGGTGGGAGAGCGGCAGGTCAGGCAGCGGGTGACGACGCCGGCCGGCGCTTTCGCTGGCTGATCGCGCCGCGCTCGACGGTGCTGCAGCCCGGGCCCGTGCACACGGGACTCACGACCGATCCGGAGGCGGAGGCGGAGCGGCTGCTCACGCTGCTGGTCAGGTAATGGATCACACCCGCGCCGTGTGCCGTTGACACCGGGTGCCAGGGCTTCTAGCGTCACGTCTGCTGAAGGTACTAAGCGGTCGCTCACCGGACGGGCGTACCGTGTGAGCCGCAGGGCATGTCAGGCCGCAGGGCTTTTCAAGGGCGAGGAGAACCAGCAATGTCCACCACTGAGCAGCAGGTCGCCGTAGTCACCGGTGCCGCGCGCGGCATCGGCGCCGCGACCGCCGTACGACTGGCCGCCGAGGGCCGCGCGGTCGCGGTCATCGATCTCGACGAGGCCGCGTGCAAGGACACCGTGGAGAAGATCACCGCTGCCGGTGGCCGCGCCCTCGCGGTCGGCTGCGACGTCTCCGACGAGGCGCAGGTCGAGGCCGCGATCGCGCGGATCGCCGAGGAGCTGGGCGCGCCGACCGTCCTGGTGAACAACGCGGGCGTGCTCCGCGACAACCTGCTGTTCAAGATGGCCGCGTCCGACTGGGACACCGTCATGAACGTGCACCTGCGCGGTGCCTTCCTGATGTCGAAGGCCTGCCAGAAGTACATGGTGGACGCGAACTTCGGCCGGATCGTCAACCTGTCCTCCTCCTCCGCCCTCGGCAACCGCGGCCAGGCCAACTACTCGGCCGCCAAGGCCGGTCTGCAGGGCCTGACCAAGACGCTCGCCATCGAGCTCGGCAAGTTCGGCGTCACGGCGAACGCCGTCGCGCCCGGCTTCATCGCCACCGACATGACCGCCGCCACCGCCGCCCGAGTCGGCATGGGCTTCGAGGACTTCCAGGCCGCGGCCGCCACCCAGATCCCCGTGCAGCGCGTCGGCAACCCCGACGACATCGCCAACGCCATCGCCTTCTTCACCGGTGAGGCGGCCGGATTCGTCTCCGGACAGGTGCTGTACGTGGCCGGCGGACCGCTCGACTAGGGCCGGGGACACGGACATGACCTCACTTCCCGAACTCTCCGGCAAGGTGGCCCTCGTCACCGGCGCGAGCCGTGGCATCGGCTACGGCGTCGCGGAGGCACTCATCGCCCGCGGTGACCGCGTGTGCATCACCGGCCGCAACGAGGACGCTCTCAAGGAGGCCGTCGAGACACTCGGTGCCGACCGCGTCATCGGTGTCGCGGGCAAGGCCCACGACGAGGCCCACCAGGCCGTCGCCGTCGAGCGCACCATGGAGGCCTTCGGCCGCGTCGACTACCTGGTCAACAACGCCGGTACGAACCCGGTGTTCGGCCCCATGGCCGACCTGGACCTCAACGTGGCCCGCAAGGTCTTCGAGACGAACGTCGTCTCGGCGCTCGGCTTCGCCCAGCTGACCTGGAAGGCCTGGCAGAGCGAGCACGGCGGCGCGATCGTCAACATCGCGTCCGTCGCGGGCGTCGCCCCCTCGCCGTTCATCGGCGCGTACGGCATGAGCAAGGCCGCCATGATCAACCTGACCGTGCAGCTCGCGCACGAGTTCGCGCCCAAGGTCAGGGTCAACGCGATCGCGCCCGCCGTCGTCAAGACCAAGTTCGCGCAGGCCCTGTACGAGGGCCGCGAGGAAGAGGCGGCCGCGGCGTACCCGCTCGGCCGGCTCGGCGTCCCCTCCGACATCGGAGGCGCCGCCGCGTTCCTCACCTCGGCCCAGTCGGACTGGATCACCGGACAGACCCTCGTGGTCGACGGCGGCATCTTCCTGAACGCCGGAGTGGGCTGACGGACGTCCGGGCGGGGCGACGGACAGTACCGTCCGCCGCCCCACCCGGGCACGGCTTCCCGGCCGGAACTCCTCGGTGGGACCGGCCCACGCCGGGCGGCAGGGTCGTTTTCGCTGGTGGCGAGGGGTGCGCGGACCGTTGTCAGTGGTCGCCTGTAGGTTCTGAGGCCTGGAAGTGACCGCACACCGGAGGAAGTTGACGTGACCGACACCGCCATGCTGCCCGAGTCCTGGCGCGGCGTCCTCGGCGAGGAACTGCAGCAGCCCTACTTCAAGGAACTCGCCGAGTTCGTCGAGGAGGAGCGAGCCAAGGGTCCCGTCTACCCTCCGCGCGAGGAGGTCTTCGCCGCGCTCGACGCGACGCCGTACGAGCGGGTGAAGGTCCTGGTCCTCGGCCAGGACCCGTACCACGGCGAGGGCCAGGGGCACGGCCTGTGCTTCTCGGTTCGCCCCGGCGTGAAGACCCCGCCCTCCCTGCGGAACATCTACAAGGAGATGAAGGAGGAGCTCGGCACCCCGATCCCGGACAACGGCTATCTGATGCCGTGGGCCGAGCAGGGCGTCCTGCTGCTCAACGCGGTGCTGACCGTGCGCTCCGGAGAGGCCAACTCCCACAAGGGCAAGGGCTGGGAGAGGTTCACGGACGCGGTGATCCGTTCCGTGGCCGACCGCCCCGACCCGGCGGTCTTCGTGCTGTGGGGGAACTACGCACAGAAGAAGCTCCCGCTCATCGACCAGGACCGGCACATCGTGGTGAAGGGCGCGCACCCCTCCCCGCTGTCCGCCAAGAAGTTCTTCGGCTCCCGGCCGTTCACCCAGATCAACGAGGCCGTGGCACAGCAGGGCCACGAGCCGATCGACTGGCGGATTCCGGACCTCGGCTGACCCGGGGCCGGGGCGGCTGGGCCGGGCGGGGGCCCGGTTCGCCCCCGGTCGTCCCGGTCCGGCGGCGTACGGGGGCGCCTGAGCCGGTTTGGCGGTGGCTGCGGTTAGCGTCGGAGAAGACAGTGACGAGTCTGGAGGACGCGGTGGCGGAGCAGCAGGAGCAGATGGCGCCGGACGCCATGATGACCCGGATCGGCCAGGCCGTCATGCTGCACCACGGCGGCGACCGTGAGGAGGCCCGGTGCCGCTTCCTGGACCTGTGGGCGGAGATCGGCGAGGACGGCGACCCGCTGCACCGCTGCACCCTGGCGCACTACATGGCGGACACCCAGGACGACCCCTCGGACGAGCTGGCGTGGGACCTGCGGGCCCTGTCGGCGGCCGACGAACTCGGGGACGACCGGGTCGCGGAGCACCACCGGTCACCCGCGGTACGGGCGTTCTACCCGTCGCTGCATCTGAACCTGGCCGCGGACTACGTGAAACTCGGCCGTTGCGACGCGGCCCGTACGCATCTGCGCCGGGCCCGCGGCGCGGTGGGTGTCCTCGGTGACGACCGGTACGGGGACGGGGTGCGCGCGGCGATCGGCCGGCTGGAGCTGAGGCTCGACGACGAGGGGCCGTCGGAGGGCACACCGGGGGAGGGGCCCGGCCGGTTCGGCGGCCCCGGAGGAGAGACGCTGGGCCCGCCCCGCCGACGCCCCTGACGGCCGCCCCGGAAGCACGGCGGGGTCCGGCCGGGAAACCCCGCTTGGCCGGCCCGCCCCGGATGCGGTACCTCGATCACGGAGTCGGAGACCCCGGAGTCGGAGACCCCGGAGTCCGGGGGCCCGGAGTCCGAGGGACGGAAGCCCGGAGCCCGGAGTCCGAGACCTCGGAGCCCGAGGGACCGAAGCCTGAGTCCGGGAGTCCGGGAACCCGGAGTCCGAGGGACGGAAGCCCGGAGTCCGAAGGACCGAAGTCCGGGAGCCCGAAGCCCAGGAGTCAGAGAGCCCGGAGTCCGAGAGACCGAAGCTCGGAGTCCGAGAGGCCGAAAGCAGGGCGTGGGCGGGTCAATGACCGTACGTGCCCTTGCAGATGACCGCCTCGGGGCTGCCCGGATTCCAGCCGCCGTACTTCGTGCCGAGGACACACAGATCCTGGACCTTCGGGACGTGCGTCGCCGGGGGCGGGGCGGCGGTGTGGTGGGCGGACCCGTGCGGCTTCGGCCGGGCGTGCGGTGCGGCGGGGGCGTGCCGCTGAGCCGGGACCTGCGGGGCGGCCTGCGCGGGCGGAGCGGCGTGGTGTCTCCCCGTGGCGCGGGACGCCTCCGGTGAGGGCTTCGGCGACGGTCCGACGAACTCCAGGGCCTCCTGCCCCGGAGCCTGCACGACCCGCTCCACGGCCCGTCCGTCCGGACGTGGCGAGGGCAGGGTGGGCGCGGAGGCCGGGCCGGGGGCGGCCGGCCGCTGGACGGTCACACAGCCGGCGAGGGCGGAGACCGCCACGGTGACCAGGAGTGCCGCGGTCGTCGTCGTTCGGTGCATCCACACAACTCTGCTGCGTCGGGGGCTCCTTGGGGAGCGGAGAAGGCACAGGATGCCCCGCACGGGTGATCCTTGCGCTCCTCCGGCGGGCACCGGCGGACGCCGGGTGACCCGCGGCCGCCGACCGGCGACGGTGCGGCGGGGCGCCGTCGCCGTCGTCGCGCGCCCGCCGGACACCACGGGGTCCCCCTCCCCGCAGCCGGGGTCCGGTTCCTCGGGCTGCCGCGCCGACCGGTGCGGGCCGGGACGCCCGTATGCTTCCGACCAGGTCAGCGTCGAACGAAGGAGACCTCGTGAAGGTCGGCTGCATCGGACTCGGTGACATCGCGCAGAAGGCGTACCTGCCGGTGCTCGGCGCCCAGCCGGGGATCGAGCTGCATCTGCAGACCCGGACGCCCGAGACGCTGGCCCGGGTCGCCGACGGGCTGCACCTTCCACAGGGCCGACGGCACACCGATCTCACCGCTCTGCTCGACCAGGGGCTCGACGCGGCGTTCGTGCACGCGGCCACCGTGGCGCACCCCGAGATCGTCGCGCGGCTCCTGGAGGCGGGCGTACCGACGTTCGTCGACAAGCCGCTCGCCTACGAGCTCGACGCGTCGCAGGAGCTGGTCCGGCTCGCGGAGGAACGCGACGTCAGTCTCGCCGTCGGCTTCAACCGGCGTCACGCGCCCGGGTACGCGCAGTGCCTGGAGCACCCGCGCGAGCTGATCGTGATGCAGAAGAACCGGATAGGGCTGCCCGAGGTGCCCCGCACGATGATCCTCGACGACTTCATCCACGTCGTGGACACCCTGCGGTTCCTGGTGCCGGGGCCGGTCGACGACGTGACGGTACGGGGCCGCGTGGAGGGCGGACTGCTCCACCACGTCGTGCTCCAGCTCGCGGGCGACGGCTTCACGGCGCTCGGTGTGATGAACCGGCTGAGCGGCTCGGCGGAGGAGATCCTGGAGGTCTCCGGCCAGGACACCAAGCGCCAGGTGCTCAACCTCGCCGAGGTGATCGACCACAAGGGCCAGCCCAGCGTGCGCCGGCGCGGGGACTGGGTGCCGGTGGCCCGTCAGCGCGGCATCGAGCAGGGTGTGCTCCTGTTCCTCGACGCCGTGCGCGCGGGCAAGGTGCTCAGCGCCCGGGACGCACTGGCGACTCATGAACTGTGCGAGCGGGTGGTACGAGCGGTGCGGGAGCGGTCCGCCGGAGCCTGAGCGCACGGACGCCCTCCGTGGCGCAGACGGCGGCCAGGACCAGCAGCGCCCCGTGCACCGGCCAGTCGCCGTACCGGACGTACGGGGTGACCCCGCGCGCGAGGGGGACCTCGTACACGGCCGTCTCGCTCGCGCCCGTGCCGATCCAGGAGCCGAGCCGCTCGCCGCCGGGCCCGTAGACGGCGGAGACACCGGTGAGGGTGGCGTGCACCATCGGGCGGCCGGTCTCGGCGGCCCGCAGCGCGGCCAGCGAGGCGTGCTGCGCGGGCGCCCAGCTGTGCTGGAACGACGAGGTGGAGGACTGGGCGAGGAGGACTTCCGCACCGTCCTGGGCGAGATGCCGGCTCATGTCGGGAAACGCGGTCTCGAAGCAGATCATGGGCCCGACACGCAGTCCGTGCCCGGCGTCCATCACCACCTGTCCGGTGCCGCGCCTGCGGTCCTCGCCCGCGGCTTTGCCGACCGAGGTCGCCCAGCCGAGGAGGGCGCGCGCCGGTACGTACTCACCGAAGGGGACGAGACGCATCTTGTCGTAGCGGGCGCCGGTCGGTCCGCTCGGTCCCACCAGCACCGAACTCTTGTATATCCCCGGCCGGTCGGAGCGCCGCGCGTCGACGTTCACGAGGATGTCGGCGCCGGTCTCGCGGGACAGTGCCGCGATCCGGTCCGCCAGATCGGGCCGGTCGGCCAGGTCGACGCCGACGCTGCTCTCGCCCCAGACCACGAGGTCGACCCGGCGCCCGGCGAGCGTGCGGGTGAGGGCCTCCTCGCGCGCGAAGCGCTTCTCCGCGCCGGTGCCCGCGCCGCCGATGACGCCGGGCTGTACGACGGCGACGCGCACCCGGTCGTCGAGCTCCGGGCGCGGGGACCACACCCAGGCCGCCGAGGTGGCGGCGGCGGTGGCGACGAGCCCGATGACGGCGGTGGCGACGACGGGCACCCGCGACCGGCGCACGGCCGTCAGGACCGCGATCGCGACGTTCACGGCGACCACCAGGAAGCTCAGCAGCCACACCCCGCCGACCGACGCGAGCCGCAGCGCGGGCGTCACCTGCCACTGACTCGACCCGAGCAGACCCCAGGGCCCGCCCAGCCCCTGCCAGGACCGGACGAGTTCGACGCCTAGCCAGCCCGACGGCAGCACCACGAGCGCGGCCCCGACCCGCCCCGCCGAGGGCACCCCGCCGAGGAACCGGCGTACCAGCCAGCCCCAGGGCGCCCACAGCGCCCCGAGCAGTCCCGCGATCAGGACCGTGAAGACATGGAGGCTCGGCAACAGCCAGTGGTGCACGGCCAGCATGAATCCCAGGCCGCCGAACCAGCCGTCGTACGCGGCCCGTCGGCCCGTCGGGGCGGTGCGGGCCAGCAGGATCCAGGGTACGAGGGCGACGTAGGCGAACCACCACCACGACGGGGCCGGGAAGGCGAGGACCGGCAGGGAGCCGGCGAGCGCGGCGAGGACCGCACGCCGCCAGGGGGAGTCACGCCATCGGCCGAACCTCGTCATACGGCGCCTCCCTCCCCGGTGCTCCCTCCAGTGTGCGCTTCACGGACGATCTACGACAGGGGGCCTGCGGTCAGGTGGCGGAAGGTTTCTGACGCGGCTGCGGCATGCGGCGCCACTTCTCCTGGACGACCACCTCGCGCAGACGCCAGCCGAGATGCGTGCGGACCAGTCCGAAGACGTACCGGCCGCCGCACACGAAGTCCGGTGCGGTGGGCCCCCCTTCGGGTCCGGCGAAGCGCATCGGGTTGATGTAGTCGGCCTGGACCCGGGCCGTGTCGCCGCTGTCCTGGTCCAGTACTCCGAACCGCACCCGCCGGTTGACGATCAGGTGCTGGCGCATGGGGAACAGCTCCATGCTCCGCGCCAGCCATCCCGCGACCTGGTCGGCGTCCCCCTCGATGCCGCCTGCGGAGCGGTAGTCCGCGCGGCCGCCCGGCGCGAACAGCCCCCGGTAGGCGTCCCAGTCGCCGTCGTCGACCACCACCGCGTAGTCGGTGACGAGTCCGTCCACGGCGAACCGGTCCATCACGGTCGCGAGCTCCACACGCTGCGTCATCGGCTCAGTGTTGGCCACCGGGCCCGCGGAGCCAAGTGGCGTGCAGGGACATTCGCCCGGCGGCGCGCGGACGTGCGGAGGGCCGGCGTGCTGGCGGACGAGCTCGTAGGACCTGAGGCGGTCGGCCAGCGCGTGGACGGGTGTCACCAGCATGAGCTCGTCCGCGCCGGTCGCCTCCGCCAGCGCCGTCAGCCGGGCCGTGACCGTGTCGGGGGTGCCATGGGCCTGCTGGGCGCGGAAGCCCGCCAGGGCCCGTGCCTCCTGGGCGGTGAACGGGTGGGCGGCGGCCTGTTCTGGTGCGGGGAAGGGGATGTCGCTCCTTCCCTGGAGCAGCCCCGCCTTGACGACGTCCATCGGGCCCGCGAGCCGCGCGGCCTCCTCCGGGGTCCCGGCGCACACCGTCTCCACGCAGACCAGCACACGGGGACGGCCGCACCAGCGGGAGGGGGAGAAGCGCGCCCGGTAGTGGCCGAGCGCGGTGAGGGTGTTATCGGGACGGATGTGGTGGGCGAAGGCGATCGGCAGCCCCAGCTCCGCGGCGAGCGCGGCACCGGCCGTGCTGGAGGACAGCAGCCAGGGCTCGGGAAGCGGTTCGAGCGCGACCTCCTCCATCAGGAACCGCAGGGTCTCCGACACGTCGTGGCGGTACTCGTCGTCCGTCGTCGGACCGGCCCCGCGCCGCAGGGCCCGCGCCGTGGGCTCGTCGAAGGTGCCCGGACCGCGTCCGATACCCAGGTCGATCCGGCCCGCGTGCAGGGCGGCGAGCGTGCCGAACTGCTCGGCCAGCATGAGCGGAGCGTGGTTCGGGGCGAGGACGCCGCCGGATCCGAGACGGAGGGACGAGGTCGACGCGGCCGCGTGGGCGGTCAGGACGACCGGCGGGAACGCCCCGATGGCGGGGGAGTGGTGGTGCTCGGCGTACCAGAGCCGCCGGTATCCGAGGTCGTCGAGCCGCCGGGCGAACTCGGTGGTGTCGCGCAACGTGTCCGCGGCCCGTGTGCCCGCCTGGACCATGGCTACCTCGAGCGCACCGAGCGGCACAGAGATCATCTGCTCAGTATAGGGAGCGGGACCGGGCGGGCACGGGTGTTCGGTCGATCGGGGCGAGCCGCGGACGGCGTCGGCCTCCGGCATCCGGAGGCCGAACAAGCCCTGGAGGCAGCCGAGTTCGTACGGTCCGCTGGTGGGTCGGGGAGGTGTGGGACCGGACGCCGGTGACGGCGACCGGTCCTGACGCCCGATCAGACGGCGGGTACCGGGAACGTCGGGTACTCGACCCCGGAGACGTGCTGGACGACCCGGATGACCTGGCAGGAGTAGCCGAACTCGTTGTCGTACCAGAGGTAGAGGATCGCGTTGTCGCCGTCGACCTTGGTGGCGCCGGCGTCGACGATCGAGGCGTGGCGCGAGCCGATGAAGTCGCTCGACACCGCGTCGGGCGCGGTGGTGAAGTCGATCTGACGCTTCAGGGGCGAGGTCAGCGACACCTCGCGGAGGTGGTCGAGGACCTCCTCGCGGGTGGTCTCGCGCCCCAGCCGCAGGCTGAGGATGGCGATCGAGACATCCGGCACCGGGACCCGGATCGAACTGCCCGTGAGCGGGGCCTTGAGGTCGGGCAGCGCCTTGGCGACGGCGGACGCGGCACCCGTCTCGGTGATGACCATGTTGAGCGGCGCGGAGCGGCCCCGGCGGTCGGAGCTGTGGTAATTGTCCAGCAGGTTCTGGTCGTTGGTGAACGAGTGGACGGTCTCCACGTGACCGCGCAGGACGCCGTACTCGTCGGCCATCGCCTTCAGCGGCGGGACGATCGCGTTGGTGGTGCAGGAGGCGCAGGACAGGATCTGCTCGTCCGGCTTCACGGTGTCGTGGTTGACGCCGTGCACGATGTTGGGGACGTCGCCCTTGCCGGGCGCGGTGAGGACCACCTTGTCGATCCCGGGACGCAGGTGCTTGGACAGGCCTTCGCGGTCACGCCACTTGCCGGTGTTGTCGATGAGGATGGCGTCCTTGATGCCGTACGCCGTGTAGTCGACCTCGCTCGGGTCCCCGGCGTAGATCACCTTGATCTCGTTGCCGTTGGCGATGATCGTGCTGTTCGCCTCGTCGACGGTGATCGTGCCCTGGAACTGACCGTGGATGGAGTCGCGGCGCAGCAGCGAGGCCCGCTTGACGATGTCCTGGTCCCCGCCCCGGCGGACGACGACGGCGCGCAGCCGCAGCCCGTTGCCGGAGCCGGCCTTCTCGATCAGCAGGCGGGCGACGAGCCGGCCGATGCGGCCGAAGCCGTAGAGGACGACATCGCGCGGCTCGCGGCGCTCGACCCGGTCCGCGCCGGTGGCGCCGGCGACGGCCCTGGCGGTGAACTCCGGTACGGAGAGTCCGAGATCGTCGCTCCGGTACAGGGCGGCGAGCATGCCGAGGTCGATCTGGGAGGGGCCGAGGTCGAGCGTGGTGAGCGCCTGGAGGAACGGCAGCGTCTCGGTGACGGAGAGCTCCGCGCCCTCGATCTGCCGGGCGAAGCGGTGGGTCTTGAGAAGGCTGACCACCGACTTGTTCACCAGGGAGCGGCTGTGGAGGAGGACCGTGACGTCCCGCTCCCGGTGCAGCTTCCCGATGATCGGGATCATCGACTCCGCGATCTCCTCGCGGGTCTTCCAGTTGGTGAACGAGTCGTCGTTGACAGTCACAGGTCTATCTTTCGAGCTAGGCGGCGCTCATATGGTAACCCGTCGTTCGTTTTGATCGTCCGAGGGGTGGACGGCAGGAGTCGGGGAGGGGGCGGAGGCCCGGTTCATGATCGCCTGCGGGCTTACTGTGGTGCAGGGCTGTCGGAAGGAGTCATGCATGACACGTCCGGTCACTGTGGTCACGGGTGGGAGCCGGGGGATCGGCGCCGCGATCTGTGCCCGCCTCGCGGCAGACGGACACGACGTGGTCGTCGGGTACGTGCGGGACGGCACGGCGGCGGAGTCGACCGCGACGGCCGTCCGCGCGGCGGGATCGCGCTGTGTCACGGTGCGGGTGGACACCTCCGACGCGGACGACGTGGAGCGGCTCTTCGACACCGCGGAGCGGCTCGGGCCCGTCGGCGGGCTGGTGAACAACGCCGGTGTGACCGGTCCGCTGGGGCGGCTCGCGGACAGCGACCCCGCCGACCTGCGGCGCGTGGTGGACGTCAACCTGCTGGGCACACTGCTGTGTTCACGGCGGGCCGCCCGGTCGATGGCGTCCCGGGGGAGCGGCGTCATCGTGAACGTGTCCTCGGCCGCGGCCACCCTCGGCAGCCCCGGCGAGTTCGTGCACTACGCGGCCACGAAGGCCGCCGTGGACGCCCTGACTCTGGGGCTCGCCAAGGAACTCGGCCCGGACGGCATCCGGGTCAACGCGGTCGCGCCCGGCATGATCGACACCGAGATGCACGCGGCCATGGGCGACCCGGGCCGCGCGGAGCGCTCCGCGGCCTCGATTCCGCTGCGCCGGGTCGGCCGGGCGGAGGAAGTGGCCGCCGCCGTCGCGTGGTTGATGTCGCCGGACGCCTCGTACGCCACGGGCGCGGTGCTGCGGGTGTCCGGAGGCCGGTGAGTCCGTGGCGTGAGCCGGTGGCGGACGCGCGGCGGTGCGGGATGCGGGGCGGGACGCGGCGGACGGTGGCCCGGAGTCGGGGGCCCCGGACCGGCGACCCCGTGGTGCAGGACGCGACATGACATGCCACGACACCGCGCGGCATGGCGGGGAGGAGGGTCAGGCCGCCTCGATGATCTCTTCGCGGATCGCTTCGGCCCACTTCACGACCAACAGCTCGTACTCCGCGCGTTCCTGGGCGGACAGGGAGCCACCCGAGCGCATCCACAGGGCGCGGATCTGCTCGTTCAACGCGGCAGCGGACCGCACGGAACCAGAGAACGTGAAGTCGGGGGACATGCGCACCAGCCTAGGGGCATGGACTGACACTGCGCCACCGGTCGGCTACGCATCCCGTATGTGGTTCGTCACGGCTCGCGGGTCGCGCCGTGCGGATGAGGGCGGGAACCGGTCCGGACGGGGCGGCTGAACCGGCCCCGGCGGACCGGCCGGCCCGGTGCGGCGTCTCCTGTGCGCCCTTGCTCGGAGCGGGCGTCGGCGGGTCCGGCGGCGGGCGTCGCGGAAGGCCCGTGCCGTCGGACCCGCGTGCGGAAGCCGCTCGCAGAGGCGGGACCTACTTGTAGAAGACGGCCACTCCGCCGTGGTGCGAGCAGGCGCCCTGATGGTGCGCGGCGTAGGAATAGGTGCCGTCGTTGCAGCGGGCGGTGGCGCCGTTGCCCGCGCCGCCGCTGCCGGACGATCCGCCGGACGAACCGCTGCCGGAGCCGCTGCCGGAGGCGGCTCGCGCGGTGACGGTCACCTTCACCTTGACCGTCTTCGTGGCGGTCACCGTAGGTGCCGGCTTCGGTGTCGCGGTCTCCGTCGCGGTGGCCGTGGCGGTCGCGGTCTCGGTGACGGTGGCGGCCGGCCGGACCTTGGCGGCCGCGGCCTTCGTGGTGTCGCTGTCCTGGCCGCTCCCGCTCCCGCTCCCGCCGATACCGACGCCGATGAAGAAGGCGAGGCCGACGGCGGGCAGCATGTACCTCTTCCTCGCCCACTTCGGCCGGGCCGGCTGCGGCGCGGGCGGGAACGGCGCGGGCGGCCCGTAACCGGGCGGCGGCGGAGGCTGGTTGTACGACATGGTCCCCCCAGGGATGGTTCGTGATGGGGTGACCGTAACGGGAGATGTGAAGGAAAGGTGAGTGCCGGGTGAGGGCGGTGACACATTTGTGACCGTTCACGGCCGGGGGCCGGGTTCGGGTCTCCCCGTCGCCATGCTCTCCGGGCGGGTCGCGCAAGTGGGCTGACCGGGGGGCGGTTTCACGCGCTCACCGGGAGGCGACCGGAGGAACCGGCCGCCTCGCCGGAATCCGCCCGCCTCGCCGGAATCCGCCCGCCTCGCCGGAATCCGCCGGAATCCGGCGGGATCCGCCTCAGCCCGCCGACTCGGCCGCGTGCGGGCTGAGTACGTCCGCGCCGACCAGGGCGATGATGACGGCGCCGAGTGCGATCCGGTACCAGACGAACGGCATGAAGCTCTTGTGGGAGATGAACTTCATGAACCACGCGATCACGGCGTACCCGACGGCGAAGGCGATGACCGTCGCGAAGATGGTCGGCCCCCAGGAGACGTGACCGCCCTCGGTGGCGTCCTTGACCTCGAAGGTTCCCGAGGCGAGCACGGCCGGCATGGCGAGGAGGAAGGAGTAACGGGCCGCCGCCTCACGGGTGTAGCCCATGAAGAGGCCGCCGCTGATGGTCGCGCCGGACCGTGAGACGCCGGGGACCAGGGCCATCGCCTGGCAGAGGCCGAAGAGCAGGCCGTCCTTGGTGTTGAGGCTCTCGATGGTCTTGCGCTGCTTGGGGGCCCGGTGCTTGCCGCCCGACTCGTCGCGCGCCGCCAGCCGGTCCGCGACGCCGATGACCACGCCCATCACGATCAGCATCGTCGCGGTGACCCGCAGATCGCGGAACGGACCCTCGATCTGGTCCTTGAGCGTCACCCCGAGCACGCCGATCGGTATCGAGCCGACGATGACGAGCCAGCCCATCTGCGCGTCGTGGTCCTGGCGCATCGCCTTGCTCGTGAGCGAGCGGAACCACGCCACGAGGATCCGGCCCACGTCCTTGCGGAAGTAGATCAGCACCGCGGCCTCCGTGCCGAGCTGTGTGATCGCGGTGAAGGCCGCTCCGGGGTCGTGCCAGCCGGAGAACGCCGCGGTCAGGCGCAGATGCGCGCTGGAGGAGACGGGGAGGAACTCGGTCAGCCCCTGGACGAGTCCGAGGATGAGGGATTCAAACCAAGACATGAAGTGAGGTGGTCCAAGCGCTGATCGAGGACGGGCCGGCGGACACGCCGTGGGGGAGATGCGCGGGACGCGGTGATCACGGGTGTCGGAGGCAGCGTAGCGCCCCGCGAGGCCGGTCCGGCCACGGGGGTTTGCCTTTACTAGAGGAACTGTTCGATTGCTCGTACGAACGTAGGAACCCTCGGGTGCGGGGTGACCTGGGCGTTCCCGACGGTCCCGGGCCTCCGCCGGCCGGGCGTCCACGGCCGGTTCGCGCCGTGCGGACGGCCGGTTGTCCACGGGTGGGCCGACCGGGCGGCGGATCGGGGAGGGGGGAGGGGGTGCCGTGCTTCGCGCCGCGCGCTCTCAGGTGCGGACCGCCGCGGGACCCGTCACCGTCCAGCCCGGGGACTGCGGGTGGGCCGTCAGGTCGCCGTGCTCGATCCTCTGGCCGCACTCCCCGCAGACCACCTGCGGGACCAGTTCGTGGCCGCACACGTGCTCCATCACCATCGGACGGAAACCGTCCTCCTGGAGATGGCGGTCGCCCCACTCCATCAGGGTCAGGAGCACCGGCTGCAGCTCCGCTCCGGCCCGTGTGGCCCGGTACTCGTAGCGCTTCGGGCGGTCGCTGTACTCGACCTTCTCCAGCACGCCGACGTCGACGAGCCGCTTCAGGCGCGCGGTGAGCACATCGCGCGGGGCACCGATGTTGCGGGCGAGCTGGTCGAAGCGGGTGACGCCGAGCGACACCTCCCGCATGACCAGCAGGGAGTACTTCTCGCCGACCAGGGCCAGGGTCTCGGCGATCGAGCAGGGGCGGGCGTCCTTCATGCCGTCAGTCTACGGGTGGGTTGGAATGTCCTACTCACTAGGTTACTCTGGAGTCACTTAGTGAGTTTGGAAAGCAAACGCCACGAGTTCGGAGAGCAGTCATGCGTGACGCCGTGATCGTCGAAGCCGTTCGTACGCCCGTGGGCAAGGGCAAGCCGAACGGCTCTCTCGCCCAGGTCCACCCGGTGGAGCTCCTCGCCCACACCCTCCGCACCCTCGTCGAGCGCTCCGGGGTCGACCCGGCGCTGATCGACGACGTCATCGGCGGCACCGTCACCCAGGTCGGGGAGCAGGCCGCGAACCTCACCCGGTACGCGGTGCTCTCGGCCGGCTTCCCGGAGTCGGTGCCCGCCACCACCGTGGACCGCCAGTGCGGCTCCTCCCAGCAGGCCGTGCACTTCGCCGCACAGGGAGTCCTGTCGGGGGCGTACGACATCGTGGTGGCCTGCGGGGTGGAGTCCATGAGCCGGGTGCCGATGGGGTCGAACGTCGGCGACGCCGGAAACCCCTTCGGCCCCGGGATCGTCGAGCGCTACCCCGAGGGTCTGGTGCCGCAGGGCATCAGCGCCGAACTGATCACCGCGAAGTGGGGGCTGTCGCGCGAGCAGCTGGACACGTACGCGGTGGGTTCTCACCAGAAGGCCGCCGCGGCCTGGGAGAACGGCCTCTTCGACGCCGAGGTCGCCCCCCTGCACGGTGTGACCCGTGACGAGAGCGTCCGCCCCGGCAGCACCACGGAGACGCTCGCCGGGCTCAAGCCCGCCTACTACCACCCGGTGTTCGCCGAGCGCTTCCCGCAGATCGACTGGTCCGTCACGGCGGGCAACGCGAGCCCGATCAACGACGGCGCGTCGGCCGTGCTCATCATGGCCGGCGAGACCGCGGCCCGTCTCGGGCTGCGCCCGCTGGCGCGCCTCCACAGCTTCGCCGTCACCGGATCCGACCCCCTGCTGATGCTCACGGGTGTCGTCCCGGCCACCGAGAAGGTGCTCCGCAGGGCGGGGCTCTCCCTCGGCGACATCGACCTCTTCGAGGTCAACGAGGCCTTCGCGAGCGTCGTCCTGGCCTGGCAGCAGGAGACGGGTGCCGATCTCTCCCGGGTCAACGTGCACGGCGGGGCGATCGCGCTCGGTCACCCGCTCGGCGCGAGCGGGACCCGGCTGACGACCACCCTCGTGCACGCCCTGCGCGCCCGCGGCGCCCGTTACGGACTGCAGACGATGTGTGAGGCGGGCGGGCTCGCCAACGCGATGGTGCTTGAGGCGATGTAGGGCGGAGGGGCGGGCTCCGCCCGCACGGGTCGGTTCCCGGACTCAGGGGCGGGTGGACGCGTCGGCACTCGTCCGGAGTCCTGGACTTCGGGTTCGGGTGGGTGGACGCGTCGGTGCCGGTCCCGGGGTGTCCGGCGGGGTCCGCGGACGCCGTGCCGGGGTCGTGGGTCGTGGGTCGTGGGGTCAGTGTGCGCGGAGGTGGTGGCGTTTGCGCCAGGCCACCACGGCGCCGGCCAGCGCGGGCAGCGCGATGAAGCCCATCGCGATCAGGAAGGCGGGCGAGGTCGGGGCCGACGCCCGGGCGCCCGCGACGGCGTACGCGGCGGTGTTCGGAACCGACCCCAACGCCGTGGCCAGCAGGAACGGCAGCCAGCCCATGCGGGAGACGGCGGCGCAGTAGTTCGCCGCCCAGAACGGCACTCCGGGGAACAGCCGGGCCATCATCATCGTGCGGAAGCCGTGCCGGCTGAGCTGTCCGTCGGCCGCCTTCAACCAGCGGGCGCGCAGCAGCGGGCGCAGCGCGTCCTGTCCGAGGATCCGGCCCAGCCCGAAGGCGATCCCGGCGCCGAGCACCGTACCCGCGAGCGCCGTGCCGAGGCCGAGTCCGGAGCCGAACAGGGCGCCGGCGGCGAGGTTGAGCAGCGGCCGGGGTACGAAGGCCACCGTGCACAGCCCGTACGCCACCCCGAAGACCACGGCGGCCGCGGCCCCGCTGAGCTGGGGTGGCCAGCCGTCGGAGAGCAGCCGCTGCGGTTCGAAGAGCAGCACGCTCGCCGCGGAGGCCGCGAGCAGCACCAGCAGCAGGGAGAGCCGGGACCAGGGGGAGAGCAGAACTCTCGTGCAGCGGGCGGTGAGGCCCGTCGGCGTGGAGACGGCGAACTCGGCGGCGAGCGAGAGCTCCGTGGCGGGGGCCGCGGGGACGGCCGTGGCGGTGCCCCCAGAGCGGGTGGTGGCATCGAGCATTCGGCGACACTAACCGACCCGTGTGTGTGATCGCCGTATGGTTCGTGTCAGGGGCGTCACAGCTTCCGGAACGCCGGGCGGCCGGTTCGGGATGCCGGACGTCGCCACCGAGGCACCGTCCCGGCACGGCTGGCCGTCGGCGGTGTCGCAGGGGCCGGCCCGCGACGGCCGGTCCGCAACGGCCCCAGGCCGAGGCCCAGTAGGCCGACAGTGTCGTCCTCTCCATGGCCTGACCACGTCCGATCACCGGTCCTCGTCCCGCGCGGACCTTCCGGCCACCGCGGCTCCTGTGGACGCGGACCGCACCACCACGGCCGGGTGCCGCGGGCCGCCGCCGCGGCGCCGGTCCACCGGCTTCACCGGGAGCCGGCCGCGTGCCGAGCGTGCGGCCGTGTGAGCCGACTCTCCCCACGGCAACCGTCGATGGCCCGTCGTCCCTCCATCTGCTCCCGACCCGCACGCCTCTGACGCACCGACGGCACCAGGTTGCGTCCCGTGGTCCGGTGGTCCGGGAAACCACCGGGAAAACCATTCGACGTGGCCGGACATGTCGGCGATGATCGCCTCATGTTCCGGCACGTCTTCCTCCTCGCAGCGTCCGCAGTCGCGGACGCGCCGAAGGCTGCCGTCCCGATCGTCGTGGCAGCCGTCGACGGCGCCCGAAGCTGACCCTTCCCGGATCGTCCGGCGGACCCCGCAGGGGGAGGGTCGGCGAGTCCTCGGGGTCCCCGTCCCGGCCATGAGCGCCGGGACCCTCACTCAGCTCCGCTGACACCGAAGAGGCTTCGAGGTACAGCCATGCCCAAGACGGCTTACGTGCGGACCAAGCCGCACCTGAACATCGGCACCATGGGTCACGTCGACCACGGCAAGACCACCCTGACCGCCGCCATCACCAAGGTCCTCGCCGGGCGCGGTTCCGGCACCTTCGTCCCGTTCGACCGCATCGACCGGGCGCCGGAGGAGGCCGCGCGCGGCATCACCATCAACATCGCGCACGTCGAGTACGAGACCGACACGCGGCACTACGCGCACGTGGACATGCCCGGCCACGCCGACTACGTCAAGAACATGGTCACGGGCGCGGCGCAGCTGGACGGGGCGATCCTCGTCGTGTCCGCGCTCGACGGGATCATGCCGCAGACCGCCGAGCACGTGCTGCTCGCGCGACAGGTGGGTGTCGACCACATCGTCGTCGCCCTCAACAAGGCCGACGCGGGGGACGAGGAGCTCACCGACCTCGTGGAGCTGGAGGTCCGCGAGCTGCTCTCCGCGCACGGCTACGGAGGCGAGTCGGTCCCCGTCGTGCGGGTGTCCGGTCTCAGGGCGCTGGAGGGCGACCCCCGCTGGACGGCGGCGATCGACGCGCTGCTCGACGCGGTGGACACGTACGTGCCGATGCCCGAGCGGTACGTCGACGCGCCGTTCCTGCTGCCGGTCGAGAACGTGCTCACCATCACCGGGCGCGGGACCGTCGTCACGGGCGCCGTGGAGCGCGGCACGGTCCGGGTCGGCGACCGGGTCGAGGTGCTGGGCGCCGCCGTCGACACGGTGGTCACGGGTCTGGAGACCTTCGGCAAGCCCATGGCGGAGGCGCAGGCCGGTGACAACGTGGCGTTGCTGCTGCGCGGGGTCGCCCGGGACGCCGTACGGCGCGGGCACGTCGTCGCCGCGCCGGGCAGCGTCGTCCCCAGCCGTCGCTTCACGGCGCGGGTGTACGTCCTGTCCTCGGGCGAGGGCGGCCGCACGACGCCGGTCGCCACCGGGTACCGGCCGCAGTTCTACATCCGCACCGCGGACGTGGTCGGTGACGTCGACCTCGGTGAGCGGGCGATCGCCCGGCCCGGCGACACCGTCACGATGGCGGTCGAGCTGGGACGCGAGGTACCGCTGGAGCCCGGCCTGAGTTTCGCGATCCGTGAGGGCGGCCGGACGGTCGGCGCGGGGACGGTGACCTCGGTCGGCTGACGGGGGAAGTGGGACGGGGGAGTGGGACGGGGGCGCGCCGCGGAAGGGGCGGGCCCCCGTCCGTCCGTGTCGGCGCCCGGCACGCCTCGCGCGCCCGGTGGAAGACGGCGCACGCCGCGGCGACCCGGCACGCGACGCGGCGCCGGTGGAGTCGGAATCGGCCCGGGACCGGTCGGCGGCAGCCGGTCCGGTCACCCGGGGCCGTGTCCCGACCGGCGGCAGGGGCGTGGCACGAGGCACCGGCCGTCGGGCGTGGGTGGGCGCGGCACAATGGACGCGTGGACGAGCCGATACCCGTGATGCGGGCCGTGGATCACGGGACCGCCAAGCTGATGCCGGACGTCGACCGGAAGCGGGCCTGGCTGTTGACGGTCGACGGGGCACCCCAGTCGTACGTGGACCTGGACGACCCCACGCACCTGGAGTTCGAGTACGCGCGACGGCTCGGGCACGTACTGGACACCGTCGTCGCGCCGGGGCGGGAACCGGACGTGCTGCACCTCGGCGGGGGAGCGCTGACCATGCCCCGCTATCTGGCCGCGACCCGGCCGGGCGCACGCCAGGACGTGATCGAGGCGGACCGGGGTCTGCTGGCCCTGATCGGCGAGCACCTGCCCGTGGCCGACGGCGCCGGGATCACCGTGCACGGCGCGGACGCCCGCGAGTGGCTCGAATCCGCCGCGCCCGCCTCCGCCGACATCGTGATCGCGGACGTCTTCGGCGGCTCGCGGGTCCCCGCCCATCTGACGTCCACGGCGTACGCTTACGCCGCCGGACGCGTCCTGCGCACCGGCGGCGTCTACCTGGCGAACCTCGCCGACGCGGCCCCCTTCACCTTTCTGCGCTCCCAACTCGCCACGTTCTCAACGGTGTTCGAGGAGCTGGCGGTGATCGCCGAACCGGGCGTGCTGCGCGGCCGGCGGTTCGGGAACGCGGTACTGGTCGCCTCCCACCACCCGCTCGACACGGCCGCCCTGGCCCGTCGTACGGCCGCGGACGCGTTCCCGGCGCGGGTGGAACACGGCCCCGCGCTGCGCAGGTTCATCGGAGCCGCCGCACCCGTCCGCGACGAGGACGCCGTCCCCTCACCCGAGCCGCCCGGCGGAGCCTTCGGCATCGGCTGACGTGTGCCGGACGTCCACCGACGGGGACCCCTGGGCCACCGGCCTGGTCCGCCGGGTCAGATTCCGTACGTCCGGTACGAACAGCACCGCCGCCGTGACCACGACGACCAGAACCGAACACCCCCACAGGGCGGCCGTCCGGCCGAAGGCCTGCTCCGCCGGGCCCGCCAGGGCGGTGGCCAGCGGGACCATCGCGATCGAGCCGAACCAGTCGTACGCCGAGACACGGGAGAGCTTGTCCTCGGGGATCTCCTGGTGCAGCGCGGTCATCCACGAGACGCCGAACACCTCTATCGCCGCCCCGCTGACGAACATCACCACGCACAGCGGCCCGACCGGTACCGGTACCGCGAGCGCGGCGGCCGGCGCGGCGAGCGGGAAGACGCAGAAGGTGCCCGCGAGCAGCAGGCGGCGCGGCTTCCAGCGGGTCATCAGCAGCGCGCCGCCGACCGTGCCCGCGCCGAACGCGCCGAGGGCCAGCCCCCAGGGTCCGGGCCCGCCGAGGCTGTCCCGGGCGACCAGCGGACCGTAGACCGCGTCGGCGGCGCCCACGACGGCGACCACCACGGAGAACTGGGCGACGACCGTCCACAGCCAGGGGCGTCCGACGAACTCCTGCCAGCCCTCGCGGAGGTCGGCGAGCAGTCCCTCGCCCGGCCGGCGCGGAGGTATGTGGCTCACGTCGAGGAACGAGCGCATCGCTCCGGCGAGGGCGAACGCCACCGCGTCCACGGCGAGCACCCAGCCGGGGCCGATCACCGCCACCAGCGCTCCGCCGAGCGCCGCCCCGCCGAGCCCCGCGCCCTGCATCGCCATCCGGAAGAAGGCGAACGCGCGGCTCGCCTGCTCCCCGTCGACCGAGGACATCAGCATGCCCTCGGCGGCCGGACCGAAGAACGCCTGGCCGGTGCCGCCGAGGGCGGACAGCAGCAGCATCTGCCACAGCCGCGGTTCGCCGGTCAGGACCAGGAGCGCGAACGCCGCCTGCGAGAGGCAGTTGAGGGCGTTGGCCGCGACCATCACCCGATGGCGCGGCAGCCGGTCGGCCACCGCGCCGCCGATCAGCAGGAAGAGGACGAGCGGCAGTGTGCGGGCCGCCGCGACCAGGCCGACGTCACCTCCGTCGCCGCCCGTTTCGAGCACCGCGAACGCCGCGGCGATCAGCGCGCCCTGGCTTCCCAGGTTGGTGACGACCGCGGCGGCGGTCAGCAGGGTGTAGTTCCGTCCGGCCCAGGAAGGACGGCGGCGCGGGTGTCGACGGGAGTCGGGGGCAGAGGTCACCGGGCCACTTTCGCCGCCCGGTGCCCGACTTGCCAAACCCGGGGCGGACCCTCCGCGCACCGCTCGGGGGACCGGCCCGCGGCTCGGCGTTCCCCGGGTCCGCCCACGCCCCGCCGGTCCGGCGTGCGACGCCCACCGTCCCGCCGGTTCACCGTGCGCCGCTCACGACCCCGCAGGTCACCGTACGGACGTCATGATCCGGCCCGCTCGCCGTGTGCGGGCGTGGGGACCCGGCCGGCTCGCCGCGCGCGGGCGTCAGGACCCGGTCGGCTCACCGTGCAGCCGGACCGTGCTCAGTATCTTCCGGATCGTGGCGTCGGGAACCTCCTCGGCGACGCCCTTCGCGCCGTAGAGCGTCCAGGACACGAAGTCGCCCGCGGAGTTCTTGAAGGCGAACGTGGTCGCCTTGCCCTTCGAGTCGCACTTGCCCTTCTTCGGCACGCCGGTCGAGTACGTCGTGGCGACGCTGCCCGTGATGCCGGAAGCGGTCGTGTACGGCGTGGGCTTACCGATCTTGAGCAGTTTCTTGGAGGTTTCCTTCTGGTCGGTGTAGCCGCCGAAGACCCACCAGGCCGAGTCGTTGCGCGCGACGTCGTCGGTGTTCTTGGCGCCGCTCTGTCCCTTGGTGCCCGCGGCGGCCAGCGCCGTGTCGTCCGTACGACCGTCCTTGTCGTCGTCGGACGTGCACCACTTCTCCTTGAGGAAGGCCGGCGCGGACATGCCGATGACGGCGGAACCGTCGCCCTTCTTCTCGTCCTCGAAGCCGATGAAGGTGCCGGGCGTGCGGACGTTCCAGTCGGCCGGGACGTCGAACGCGGTGCCCCACTTGGGGTTGACGACGACCTTCCAGCCCGCGACGGTCGGCTTCTCGTCGTCCGTACCGCGCGGGTTGTCGTCACCGCTCGCGGACGCCGAGGCGGACGTCTTCGGGGACGAGGACGTGGTCGGGTCGCCGCCCGCCTTGTCGTCCTTGCCCTTGCCGCCCAGGACGAGGAAGCCGGTGACGCCCGCCGCGATCACGACGGCCGAGGCCGCGACGATCGCGGTCACCTTCGTCCGGTTGCCGCCGCCCCGGTTCCCGCCCCCGGGCCCACCGGGCGCGTGGGGGCCCCCGGGCGAGTCCGGCACGGTCCCCCACTGCGGCTGCCCGTAGGGATTCGGCTGCTGATATCCCGGCTGCTGGTACGGATTCGGCTGCTGGTAACCCGGCTGCTGGTACGGGTTCGGCTGCTGCGGGTTCTGGTTCTGCGGGTTCTGCTCGCCCCCGGGCGGCTGCTGTCCTGGCCACATGGGCAGTAACCCTAGTAGCGGCCGTGACACGTTTCGGTCACTGCTCTTCGTCAGCCATGTACCGGTCAGAGATCGGGTCCTGATTTTTTCGTTTTCTTCACATGCCCCAGTGCTGGCCAGGATTTTCTACTCGTGGGTAACATGCGGACATGAGCGCAGACCAGATGACGATCGGCGAGATGCTCGCCGCCACGGTGCCGATGGCCCGGACCCTCAACCTCGAATTCGTGGAGACCACGCCGGAGAAGGCCGTGGTGAACCTCCCGGACCAGAGCGACTTCCACAACCACGTCGGCGGTCCGCACGCCGGGGCGATGTTCACCCTCGGCGAGTCGGCGAGCGGGGCGATCGTCCTCGCCGCCTTCGGGGAGCAGCTCTCCCGTGCCGTGCCGCTCGCGGTGAGCGCCGAGATCGCCTACCGGAAGCTGGCGATGGGGCCGGTCACCGCCACCGCGACCCTCGGCCGTCCGGCCGCCGACGTCGTGGCGGAACTCGACGCCGGGCAGCGCCCCGAGTTTCCTGTCACCGTCGCCATCCAGCGCGCGGACGGCGCGGTCACCGGAGAGATGACCGTGGTGTGGACCCTGCGGCCGAACGGCTGACCGTCCTCCCCGTACGAACTCTCCCCCTGGAGGTCCGCGTCGGACCCCGGGGGGAAGCCGGGCGGACCGCCCGCCCGGGTCGCCTCCGCGACCGCCCCCGGTGACGCCGGCCGAGCCCCGCCGGACCGGGACGGGCGCGCGAGGTCGACGGCACGCCGGCCCGTTGCCGGATGCACCCGCTCGCCGGCGACGACGATCGCCTCCACCGACGCACCCACCGCCTCCTGAGCCCCCGTACCCTCCCGCGCCACCACCCGTACCGGCCCGCGCGGCCGTGACCAGGCCCTGCGCCGCCAACCGTCCGAAGGGCGTGGTCCCTTCGGCATACCCTGGATGCAGCCGCCGCCCGAGGGTCCGGCGGGCCGGACACATCCACCGTCCGACGTGCGCGTGCGGCCGGTGGGCAGGGGGGCGGAGCCGACGGGCGACGGTCCTCCGCAGCAAGGGGACGTCGTGAGCGATCTGGGTGAAGTGGCCTTCGAGTACGAGTACGAGGCGATGCGGGCACTCAGCAGACGGAAGAGCCGCAGACTGCGCGCCATGGCCGCATCGCTCCGGGACATCGTCGACAACCGGGCCGGAGCCGACCCCACCACACTCCTGCTCCACCCCGACATCCCCCCGGACGTCCCGGGCCGGTGGTGCCGACAGCACGGCTACACGGCAGGACTCGGCGCCGACGGCCTCACCATCCGGCGCGACGGGGAACCGCCGGCCGTCGCCCGGCTCGGCGACACACTCCGCTGGGACGGCCGACGGATCCACGTCGAGCCCCGGGACTGAGGCGAGTTCGGGCCGGTCCTATGGATCACGGTGAGTGTTCTCCCTAGGCTGGCCCGACCTGTCTGCGTGGTTCTCCAGGAACGGAGATGTGCATGCTCAGCAAGCGCGAAGCCGCCGAAGCCGTCCGTCAGGCCAAGGTGAGAACAGGGGTCACCTGGGCCCAACTGGCCGAAGCGGTCGGCAAGCCGCTCGCCTGGACGACGGCGGCGCTGCTGGGGCAGCACCCCATGCGCGAGGAGGAGGCGACGACGGCCGCGGCGCTCCTGGAACTCGGCGACGACGCGGTCCTCGCCTTCCAGCTCCAGCCGACCCGCGGGGCCCTGGACGCCGCCGTCCCCGTCGACCCGACGATCTACCGGCTCTACGAAGTCGTCCAGGTGTACGGGCCGACCATCAAGGAGCTGATCCACGAGCAGTGCGGTGACGGCATCATGAGCGCGATCAACTTCCGGCTCGACGTACGGCGGGTGCCCGACCCCGCGGGCGACCGCGTGGTCGTCACCCTCGACGGGAAGTACCTCCCGTACCAGTGGTAGCGGGATCACCCGTGGCCGGACCCGTCGTGTCCGGATCAGGGACGGGGTGATCGGTGGTAGCGCGGCCGGTGGTGGCGCGCCCCCTCGCGGGGGCGGTGCGCCCACCGGCCGTGGCGGCGGCCCCGCACGCCGTCCGGCCGGCCGCCTCGGCCGTCTCCATCGCGCCGGCCAGGCGCTCTCGCCGGCGGCCCCCGTCGCGGCGCCGCGCCCACCGCCTGCGCGGCCGCTCTCCGGGAGCACCGGCGTCAACCGCGTGACTCCGCCGCACTCGGCCGAGCGGTAGGCTTCCCGGCATGCGCTCGTCCGAGCGCATGCCGGGAGACACATGACGCCGAGGAGCGGGAGTTGCACGTCCAGGAGTGGCTCGAGACGGTGCCCGCGGTCAGCATCTACGCGCTGGTGGCCCTGGTCATCGGTCTGGAGAGCCTGGGCATACCCCTGCCCGGCGAGATCATCCTGGTCTCGGCGGCTCTGCTGTCCTCCCAGCACGCGGGGATCAATCCCGTCATCCTCGGGGCGTGCGCCACCGTCGGCGCGGTGGTCGGTGACTCCATCGGCTACGCGATCGGCCGCCGGGGCGGACGGCCGCTGCTGGCCTGGCTCGGCAGGAAGTTCCCCAGGCACTTCGGTCCGGGACACATCGCGACGGCCGAGCGTTCGTTCCAGAAGTGGGGCATGTGGGCCGTCTTCTTCGGCCGCTTCATCGCCCTGCTGCGCATCTTCGCGGGGCCGCTCGCCGGTGTGCTGAAGATGCCGTACTGGAAGTTCCTGATCGCCAACGTGCTCGGCGGGGTCGTCTGGGCCGGTGGCACCACCGCGGTCATCTACTACGTGGGCGTCGTCGCCGAGTCCTGGCTGAAGCGGTTCTCGTGGGTCGGACTGGTGCTGGCGGTGCTCATCGGGCTCGGCTCGATGCTGGTCGTCAAGCGCCGGGCGAAGCGGGTGTCCGCCGAGCTGGACGAGGTCCGGCCGGAGCCGGTCGCCGCCGACCAGGTCCCCTGAGCCGACCGGGCCCCGCGGGCACCGGCCGGCCGCGACCGGGGACACGGGCGCCCGCGTCCCCGAAGGCCACGCCTCAGCTCCCCGCCCGCTCCACCGCGTCCCTGTGCGCCTTCGCCAGCTCCACGTAGAAGGTGCCGTTGAGCGTGAGACCCTCCCGCTCCTCCTCCGTCAGCGGACGCTTGACCTTCGCCGGGACGCCCGCCACCAGCGAGCCGGGCGGGACCCGCATCCCCTGCGGGACCAGGGCCTGCGCCGCGACCAGCGAACCGGCGCCGATCACCGCCCCGTTGAGGACCGTCGCCCCCATCCCGATCAGACAGTCGTCCTCGACGGTGGCGCCGTGCAGCACGGCGTTGTGCCCGACGGAGACCCGCTCGCCCACGGTCACCGGGAAGCCGGGATCGACGTGCAGCGTGCAGTTGTCCTGGATGTTGCTGTCGGCGCCGATGACGATGGGCCCGCAGTCGGCCCGCAGCACCGCGCCGTACCAGACGCCGGCGCCCGCCCCCAGGGTCACGTCACCGATGACCACCGCCGTGGGTGCCGTGAACGCCTCCGGGTCCACCTGCGGATCCTTGCCGCCGATCCCCATGATCAGCGCCTGCTGCGTCATCGCCGCCTCCTCGTCGTCGGTACACCGGCACCGTATGCCATGATCCCCGGCGCGGTGGGGCGAAGATCACAGCCGTGATCCCTGCTGGCTCCCACTCCCCCTGAGTACGGTGAGCGCGTGCCCAGTAACAGGAACAAGTTCTCGTCATGGCGGCGCCGTCTCGTGCAGCGTGCCGTCCACGCGGGCTGGGCCTGGGTGCAGCGCACGGCCTCCGTCACGGCCGAACATCCGGGCCGGCTGCGCTTCGGGGCGATCGGAACGGGTACCAGACTGGCCTTCCCGCTCGGCACCGTCTTCGGCGAACCCTGGATCCATCTCGGCGACCACTGCATCGTCGGCGAGCAGGTCACCCTCACCGCCGGACTGATGCCCGACCTCGACCTCGGCCCCGAGCCGATCCTGCGCCTCGGGGACGGCGTGGTGCTCGGCCGCGGCAGCCATGTCATCGCGGACACGACGGTCACCATCGGCAGCGACTGCTACTTCGGGCCCTACGTGTACGTGACGTCCACCAACCACTCGTACGACGATCCGCACGAGCCCATCGGCAAGCAGTGGCCCCGCATGGAGCCGGTCGAGATCGGTCCCGGCTGCTGGATCGGCACCGGGGCGGTGATCCTGCCGGGGGCGCGGATCGGGCGGAACGTCGTGGTGGCCGCCGGCGCGGTGGTACGCGGCACGGTGCCCGACCACGCGGTCGTGGCGGGCGCTCCCGCCCGGGTCGTACGGCGCTGGGACCCGGCGGCCGGATGGCAGCCGCCGCTGCGCACACCGGCGCCCGTGCCGATCCCCGACGGCGTCACCCCCGAGCAGCTGCTCGCGCTGTCGGGCCTGGACGAGGCGGCCGTGGCCCGGCTCGCGGAACTGGACCTCGCGACGGGCGAGGTCGCCGGGGACGTACGCGCCGAGCCCTGATCGCCGCCGCGCCGTGGGCACGGGCACCGGCCGGGGTGCACCCGGCAGCCGGCTCGGTCCGTGCCGGACCCGGACCGGCCGGACCGCGCCGAGCCGGTGTTCACCCCGTCGCGAGCAGGACCGTGCCGACGAGGGCCAGGCCCGCGCCCGCCGCCTGGATGCCGCGCAGCCGTTCGCTGAGGAACCCGCGCGCGGCCAGCGCCGTGACCACCGGGTAGAGGGAGGCGAGCACGGCGGCCACCGTCACCGGGCCCAGGTGGGCGGCGACGGAGTACGTGCCGTTGGCCGCCACGTCGGCGAGGCCGACGAAGGCGAAGGCCGGGAGCGCGCGCCAGGGGAAGCCGCCGTCGGGCAGTCCGGCGGAGCCGTGCCGCACCGAGACCCCCAGCGCCGCACCGCCCGCGACCACATTGGTCACGCGCTGCACGAACAGGGCGAGGAACAGGCCCGTGACGGACGAGGACGCCTCCGCGATCAGGACGAACACCGTGCCGAAGCCGAGCGCCGCGAGCAGCGTCAGCAGGATCGCCTGCCGCTGCACGGGGGCGCCCCTGAACTGCGGGCCGCCCGCGAGCACGACACCGGCGAGGGCGACCGCGATGCCCGCGAACTGCAGCGGTCCGGGCCGTTCGCCCAGGACGAGCCCGACGGTGAGCGGGACGGCGACACCCAGGGAGCCGAGCGGCGAGACCACGCCCATCGGGCCGAGGGCGAGGGCCTTGTAGAACGAGAAGAGCGCGACCGGTCCCACCAGGCCGGCCGCGACCGCGAACCACAGCCGCGGCCCCGCCTCGCCCCAGGCGCCGGTGAGGACCACGATCACACCCAGGACGCCCGCCGCGACCGCCTGCGAGACGACGACCACGGTCAGGGCGGGGGTCCGGCGGGTCAGCAGGCCTCCGCCGAAGTCGGCCAGGCCCCACAGGAGGCTGGTGGCCAGGGCGAAGAGCGCTGTCATGAGTCGCCTCGCAGTACAGTTCGGTGAACGATCGGGTGCACCACACCATAGTTCACTCTATTGAACTCTGTCATTCACAATATTGGACGGAATGTGTCGGACCTCGACCTGCTGACCCAGTCCCTGGCGCGCAACGTGAAGCGCTGGCGCACCGAGCGCGGCTTCACCCTGGACGCACTCGCGGCCCGCGCCGGGGTCAGCCGCGGCATGCTCATCCAGATCGAGCAGGCCAGGACCAACCCCAGCCTCGGCACCGTCGTCAAGATCGGCGACGCCCTCGGGGTCAGCATCACCACGCTCCTCGACTACGAACAGGGCCCGAAGGTCCGGATCGTCCCCGCCGAGCAGGCCGTACGGCTGTGGCACACGGACGCCGGCAGCTACAACCGGCTGCTGGCGGGCACCGAGGCCCCCGGCCCGCTGGAGATGTGGGACTGGCGCCTGATGCCGGGCGAGGGCAGCCCCTCGGACCCGCACCCCACGGGAACCGTGGAGCTCGTCCACGTCACGGCGGGCGATCTGACCCTCACCGTCGACGGCGTCCCGCACCGCGTGCCGGAGGGGGCGAGCGCCTCCTTCGAGGCCAACACCCCGCACCGGTACGGCAACGACGGTGACGTACCCGTGGAGCTGGTCATGGCGGTGTCGGTCCCGCTCGTGCACTGAGACCCCCGGCCGGGCGCCCCCGGGCGGCTGTTAGCGTGCGGTCATGCGCGCCCCCATCGGAGACTTCGACCACGCCACGCCCGCTCCCGAGTGCCTCGGCGACCTCGTCGGCCCGGTCGCCGACGCCGTACGGGCCTGGCGGGGCACCGTACCCGCCGAGCAGATCGTGTACGTGGACACGGACCCCGCCCGGGCCGACACCGCGACCTTCGTCGAGCACTACGGCAGGGAACTGCTCGACGTGTCCGCCAACTGCGTGGTCGTCGCGGGCCGGAGGGGCGCGGAGACCACGCTCGCCGCGTGCCTGGTCCTCTCCACCACCCGGGTCGACGTCAACAACGTCGTCCGCCGCCGGCTCGGCGCCCGGAAGGCCTCGTTCGCCTCGATGGACGTCGCGACCGGCGAGACCGGCATGGAGTACGGCGGCATCACTCCCCTCGGACTGCCCGCCGACTGGCCCGTCCTGGTGGACCCGGCGGTCGCCGAGCTGCCGTACGTCCTGGTCGGCAGCGGCCGTCGGCGGGGAAAGCTGCTGGTACCCGGCAAGGCGTTCACGGAACTGCCCAACGCCGTGGTGACGGAGGGCCTCGGCGTCGCCTGACACTCCGGCACCCGGGCGGAGCCGGAGCGGAGCCGGTGCGGGGCCGGCGGTATCGGGGCGGGTGCCGGGCCCTCGCGTGTCGAACGGTTGCCGTGGCCCGCGCGCGATCACCAGAATGACGCCATGCCGACCTTCCCCGCCCCCGACGGGACCACGCTCGCCTACCACGCCGTGGGGGAGGGCGCACCGCTGCTCTGCCTGCCCGGCGGCCCGATGCGGGCCTCGGCCTACCTCGGTGACCTCGGCGGACTGTCCCGGCACCGTCGGCTGTACCTGCTCGACCTGCGGGGAACCGGCGACTCCGCCGCCCCCGACGACCCGGCGACGTACCGATGCGACCGACAGGTCGCGGACGTCGAGGCCTTCCGCACCCATCTGGGACTGGACACCGTAGACCTTCTCGCCCACTCGGCCGCCGGTGATCTCGCCCTGCTGCACGCGGCCGCGCATCCGCACCGTGTGCGCACCCTCACCCTGGTGACCGCCCGCGCGCGGGCCCTCGGCGTCGACTTCAGCCGGGAGCACCGCCGGGAGGCGGCCCTGCTGCGCCGCTCGGAGCCGTGGTTCGAGGAGGCGTACGACGCCTTCGGGAGGATCTGGGCCGGCTCGGCGACGGATGCCGACCGGGACGCCGCCGCTCCCTTCTTCTACGGCCGCTGGGACGCGACCGCCAGGGCGCACGCCTCCGGTGAGGTCGGACAGACCAACGAGGAGGCCGCCGGACTGTACGCGTCCCCCGGTGCCTTCCGGCCCGCCGCCACCCGCGCCGCCGTCGCCGCGCTCGGCACGCGGATCCTGCTGCTCGCGGGCGAACTGGACAGCGGGCCGCTGCCGCGGGTGGCCCGCGAGGCCGCCGCGCTGATACCCGGGGCGCGTCCGGTCGTCCAGCCCGGCGCCGGGCACTTCCCCTGGCTCGACGACCCGCGGTTCTTCACGGAGACCGTCGTCGAGTTCCTCGAACGGGAACGGTGACGGCCGACGGGACGGAGGTACCGCGGTACGGAGGTACGTCGCGGCCCGGGGCGTGGCCGGGAGAGGCGCCGCGTCAGGTCAGCCGCAGATCGATCCACTCCGACGGGTCGCCGGGCAGCACATAGCGCTCGGTCTCCGTGAATCCGTGCTTCAGGGCGAAGCGCAGCCCGTCCTCGTTCGCGGCGAGGACGACCGTCTCGATCACCTCGGCGCCCAGCTCCCGCGCCTGCTCAAGACCCCGCGTGTACAGTTCGCCGCCGAACCCGCGGCCGCGGTGCCCGGGCAGCACCCGGGCGATCACGGTGGCCGTGGCCGTGCCGGGTTCCGGCGGCCGGACCGTCGTGCAGCCCACCAGGACGTCGCCCAGGTGGACGACCTCCAGGAGGTTGCGGACGGCCCGCTCCCGGACCTCGTCGAGGGAGAGCGCGGCGGGCGGGACGATCACGTTGTGGACGTGACGCCAGGCTTCGAGGCCGGGTTCGTCGGCCGGCCGCCGGAAGAGGAGAGTGGACACCTCGGCAGCAAACCCGGCTGCCGCGCACGGCGTCAACCGGGTTTGCCGCACGGGCCGGGGACGGCGCGCGGCGGATCAGCCGAGACGGGGGATCTCGATGGCGGGGCAGCGGTCCATGACCATGTCGAGCCCCGCCGCGCGGGTCCGCTCGTACGCGGCCTCGTCGGCGACGCCGAGCTGGAACCAGACGGCCTTGGCGCCGATCGCGACGGCCTCGTCGGCCACCGCCCCGGCGAGGTCGCTGTTGACGAAGACGTCCACGACGTCGACGTCGAACGGGATCGCGTCGAGCGAGGGATAGCCCTTCTCGCCGTGGACGGTCTCGGCCTTCGGGTGCACGGGAACGACCCGCTTGCCGTGGCGCCGCAGGACGTCGGCGACCCCGTACGCCGCGCGCCCCTGGTTCGACGAGAGGCCGACGACCGCCCAGGTGTCGCCGAGTTCGTTCAGGATCCTGCTGATCGTCGTCCGGTCGCCGTACACGGTCGTCCTCCTGGGGTGCTGCCGTGGAATGTCATCGCCGTTCAGCTGTTTCAGCTGTTCAGCCGAAAGAACGGCGGACGGCGCGGGAGGATTCCCGGATCGCCGGACGTGGTTCCGCGATCCCCGGCACGGACCCGGAGCTGCGGGCGGGCGCGGGGACGCCGGTCGGGCGCTCGCCTCAGCCGCTCCCGGTTCTCGGGCGGCTCCGGTCCACGGCCGTGTCGAGCAGCGCCATCGCGTCGTACCCGGGCGTGCCGGGCTCGGCGTAGTAGGCGACGAGCCGGTGGCCGGGGGTGCCGTCGAGCTGCATGGACTGGTAGCCGAGGGTCAGGTCGCCGACCTCCGGATGGTGGAACGTCCGATGGCCGTGGGAGCGCAGCCGGACGTCGTAGTGGTCCCACAGCCGTGCGAAGTCGGGGCTCTTGAGCAGGAGTTCGTCGACCAGCGCGGCGAGGTCGGGGGCGTCGGGGTCGGTACCCGCGAGGGCCCGCATCCGCCCGACGCAGGCACGGACCTGTTCGTCCCAGTCGTCGAAGAGCGAGGGCGCGTCCGGATGGAGGAACACATAGCGCGCGACGTTGCGCTCCCGGGCCGGCCACTCGTCCAGACCGGCGAGGAGCCGCATCCCGCCCGGATTGCACGCGAGCACGTCCGACGTACGGCTGACCACGTGGGCGGGGTTGGGCCGCAGGCTCTCCAGGAGCAGCCGGACGCCGGGCCGCACGGTACGGGTGGGCGCCGCCGGTTCCCGCGAGGCGTCGCGCGCGGCCCGCGCGACGAGGTCGCGCAGGTGCTCGTGCTCCCGCGCGTCCAGACGGAGGACCCCGGCGAGGGCGTCCACGACCGCGGGGCTGGGGCGGGTCTCCCGGCCGCGTTCCAGCCGTGTGTAGTAGTCGATGCTCACCCCGGCGAGCATGGCCAGCTCCTCGCGGCGCAGTCCGGGCGGCCGGCGCAGGGCGGGCCCGACCCTGAGACCGGCCTCCTCCGGGGACACATGGGTACGGCGGGCGCGCAGGAAACTCCCCAGATCCGTGCCGCCGCCGCTGCCGTTCCGCCGCTCACGTGCCATGGCCACCAGTGTGGCAGCCCGATGACCTGCGGGGCAGGAGAGCGCGGGGCCGTGTCACGCCCGCGGACGCGGTCCCGGTGCGCGGCGGGCCCGTCCGCCGGGATGCGGGTGGGGCCCGCAGGCCGGAAGCTCGGTGGGGGGAGACCGCCCGCCCCGAGACCAGCCGAGGAACACCATGACCACCATCGCCGTCGTCGGAGCCGGACCCGGCCTCGGAGCCGCCGTCGCGCGGCGCTTCGGCCGCGCGGGTTTCGACGTCGCCCTCGTCTCGCGCGACGCGGACCGGACGCGGACGTTCGCCGACGAACTGGCCGGGGAGGGGGTGACGGCGCGGGGTTTCGCAGCCGACGTCCGTGACCCGGCCGCGCTGGAGGCGGCTCTCGACGCCGCCGTCGCCACGCCCTGGGGCCCATCGAGGTCCTGCAGTACAGCCCGGTCCCGCACCGCGACTTCATGCGCCCCGTCCTGGAGACCGGTGCCGCCGACCTGGTCGGCCCGATCGAGTTCTCGGTGTACGGTCCCGTCGTCGCGGTGCGCCAGGTGCTCCCCGGCATGCGGGAACTCGGCCGCGGCACCATCCTCTTCGTGAACGGCGGCACCGCCGCGCTCCCGCACGTCGAGCGCGCCGGCACCTCCATCGCCTTCGCCGCCGAGAGCGCCTACGGCCATCTGCTGCACGAGGCGCTCGCCCCCGACGGCATCCACGTCGCCCAGTTCGTCATTCCCGGCGCGATCATCCCCGGGCACCCGAGGAAGGACCCCGACGCCCTCGCGGAGGCCCTGTGGACCATCCACCGGGACCGGCACGGGTACCGCCACTTCGCCGACGACCTCGAAGCCTGACCCCGCGGACACCCGGACGGTCCGGCGGGCCGACCGTCCGGAATGGCGGCGACCGTCCTGCGCGCGGCCCTTCGGCCGCCTACGCTCACCTCGTGCTGCGTATCACCGACGCCCGAACGGGCGAGACCGTCGACGCCGTCCGCGCCCGCCGCGGCCTGACCCGCGTCGAGGCGCACGTGGCGGGGGACGACCTGTCCGCGCTGCGGGTGCTGCTCGTCGCCGACGTGCTCGCCAGGGCACTGGAGCTCGGCGGGACCCCCGTCGTCACGGTGGCCGACCCGCCCGCGGGACTCAGGGCGCTCGCCGACGCGCTCGGCATCCGGCGGGCCGAGGGCGAGCGGGGCGGCGCGGGCCCGGCCCTGCACGTGGTCGGGACGACGGGCGGCTCCGCCGACGGACCAATGGCCGGGGGACCGGTCTCCGAGGGACCGGCCTCCGACGGACCGCCCCCCTCCGACGAGGACCCCGCCGGACGGGCCACCGTGATCCCCGGCCTCCCGGACCCGGAGCGCGACGGCGTCCGCGTCGAGGTCGCCCCGGTGAGCGGCACCGCCGATCACGCGCTGCTGCGGATGATCCTGCTCACGACCCCGCGCGGGCACTCCCTCGACCTGGCCGCCGCCGACCTCGACGGCTCCCGCGAGACCCTCGCACGCTGGCGCAAGGCCGTCGCCGGCTGGGCCACCCGGCCCTCCCGTCCCGTCCCCGAGCCCGTACGGCAGGAGTTGCGCGCCGCGTGGGAGGACGACCTCGATGTCCCCGCCGTGCTGGCGGTGCTGCGGCGCGTCGAGCACGCCGAGGACGTGCCGGACGGCGCCCGTTTCGAGACGTACGCCTACGCGGACCGGCTGCTCGGACTCGAGCTCACCCGTGACATCGGGACCCAGTGGTGATCGCACGCGCCGGAGCCGGGCCGCTGCGCAGACTCGTCGTCCTCAGGCACGCCAAGTCCGCCTGGCCCATGGGCGTCGGCGACCACGACCGGCCGCTGGCCCTGCGCGGCCGCCGCGACGCCCCCGCGGCCGGGCGCGCCCTCGCGGACGCCGACTGCCTGCCCGACCTCGCGCTCTGCTCCACCGCCGTGCGCGCCCGCCAGACATGGGAGCTGACGGCGCAGCAGTGGGGCACCCCGCCGCCCGCGCGGTTCGACCGGCGGCTCTACGGCGCCGACGCACCGGAGTTGCTCGCGGCCGTACACGAAGTCCCGGACCAGATGATGACGTTGCTGCTGATCGGCCACAATCCGGGGCTGCAGGAGCTGGTCCTCGACCTGGCCGGGGACGGTCTCGACGACGCGCTCGACGACGTACGGACGAAGTTCCCGACCTCCGCGGTCGCGGTCCTGGCCTGGCACGGGGGTTCCTGGGACGACCTCACCCCGGGCGTGGCCCTGCTGACGGACATGATCGTGCCGCGCGGCCGGAAGAAGCCCTGAAGGGCCCGGGGATCAGCCCACGTGGACGCGGGGCCGTCGTTCCGGGTCGGGCTCGGCGCGCCGGAGCACCTCGCGGGTGACGGGGGCGACCTCGCCGTCACCGAAGACCAGGAAGCGGACCAGGTGACTCAGCGGGTTGCCCTCGGTCCAGTTGAAGTAGGCGTGCGGGACCTGGCCCGTCCGGTCGCGCAACCGCATCATGACGGCCGCGATGGTGTTGGGCACGGTGGCGCCCTCGACGCGCAGCCTGCGCACCCCGTGCTTCTCGTCGCCGTGCACGGCGAGGTCGGCCGTGAAGTCCGAGGAGTCGGTCACGAAGATCTCCAGGAACAGCACGGGACGGCCGTCCGGTATGTGCGTCTGCTCGCGCTGGCTGTACTCCTTGGCGCGGTACTCCCGAGTGCTGTGCTCGTGCGGTTCGTTGGCTATCAGCAGCAGCGGCCCGCTCGCCGCGGCCTCGTCGACGAACCGGGCCGCCGCCTCGTCGAACGTGACCTCCGCGGCCCGCAGTTCGAAGGCGCGGCGCACCCTGGAGGCGAACGAGGTGGACAGGATCGCCAGGATGAAGATCAGCGCGATCTTGATGCCGTCGGGACGCTCGATGACGTTGGTGACCAGCGTGTAGCCGAAGACCGCGGTGATCGCGCCGAAGCCGAGCGCCGCGACCCGGTGGCCCCGCTGGTGCACGGCGACGGCCGAGGCGAACGACGCGGAGAGCATCAGGACGAGCACACCGGTCGCGTACGCGCCGCTCTGGTCGTCGACGTTCGCGTCGAACCACAGGGTGATGAGGACCGCGGCGGCCATGAAGACGAGCACCAAGGGACGGACGGCGCGCGTCCACTCGGGAGCCATGCCGTAGCGGGGCAGATAGCGCGGGACGAGGTTGAGGAGGCCGGCGAGCGCCGAGGCACCGGCGAACCACAGGATCGCGATGGTCGACACGTCGTAGACCGTGCCGAAGCCCTCGCCGAGGTACCGGTGCGCGAGATAGGCGAGGGCGCGGCCGTTCGCCGAGCCGCCGCTCTCGAACTCGCTCTGCGGGATCAGGATCGTCGTCGCCAGGCTGGACAGCAGCAGGAAGCAGCTCATGATCACCGCCGCGGTGGTGAGCAGCCGCCGGGTCTCGCGGATCCGGCCCGCCGGCCGCGCGTACGTGTCCGTGGGATCGCCCTTGACCTGGGGCATCACGGCCACACCTGTCTCGAAACCGGACATGCCGAGCGCCAGCTTGGGGAAGACCAGGAGGGCCACACCGATCATCGCGAGCGGCGAGGAGTGCTCCGCCGTCATCGCGTCGGTCCAGTCACCGACCTTGTGCGGGTGACCGAGCACCTGGAAGGCCGCGGTGACCAGGACCACTACGTTGAGCGTGAGATACGTGGCCACGAGTGCCACGGCGATGCCCATGGCCTCCTTGAAGCCCTTCAGGAAGACCGCGCCGAGCGCCGCCACCAGGAGAAGGGTGATCCACATGTTCGCGCCGTGCGTCCAGTGCGGGGCGAAGGGGTTCTCCACGACGTGGGCCGAGGCGTCCGCCGCGGACAGGGTGATCGTGATCAGGAAGTCGGTCGCCGCGAACCCGAGCAGCACCAGCACGAAGACCTTCCCCGCCCACCAGGGGAGCAGCCGTTCCAGCATCGCGATCGAGCCCTCGCCGTGCGGGCTCTCCTTGGCGACCCGGCGGTAGACCGGCAGCGCGCCGAGCAGGGTCAGCGCGATCAGGACGAGGGTCGCGAGCGGCGAGAGCAGACCGGCCGCGAGGGCGGCGATGCCCGGCTGGTAGCCGAGAGTGGAGAAGTAGTCGACGCCGGTGAGACACATCACCCGCCACCAGGTGTGGCCCTGGTGCTCGGTGTCGGGGGTGGCGTGCGGGCCCGGGTGACGGGCCGACCGCTCGGTCAGCCCCTCGAGGAGCCAGGCCCGCCAGCGGGGAGCGGCGGCGGAGGGGACGGGACCCGCGGGCCCGGCCGGTTCCGCGTTGTCCACCTGGGTGCCGGTCATGCTGCGGTCTCCCTGTGATCGGCCGGGCCGGCGGTCCGGCTTCGGGCAACGAGGAGCGAGTATCCACCACGCCCTCGCGCGGCCCGGCGCCGGGTCGACCGGCCCGGGAACCGGGGGGCCGCCCGCTCCCGTGTCCGGCCCGCGCGCGTGCAGCGCCTACGCTGGCCGGATGCAGGACGAGTACCGCACCGTGGCCCGCGCGGGTGTGCACGAGACCGAGATCAACCGCTCCCGCTTCCTGTGCGCCCTCGCCCCGGCGGCCACCGGGCGGGAGGCCCAGGACTTCGTCGCGGAGGTCCGCAGGCGGCACCCGGACGCCACCCACAACTGCTACGCGTACGTCATCGGAGCCGACGCCGCCGTCCAGCGGGCGAGCGACGACGGGGAACCGGGCGGCACCGCGGGCGTCCCCATGCTGCAGATGCTGCTGCGCCGCGACATGCGGTACGTCGTCGCCGTCGTCACCCGCTACTACGGCGGGGTCAAGCTCGGCGCGGGCGGCCTGATCAGGGCGTACGGCGGCTCGGTGGGCGAGGCCCTGGACGCGCTCGGCACCCTGACCCGCAGACGCTTCCGGCTGGCCACGGTCACCGTGGACCACCAGCGCGCGGGCAAGGTCCAGAACGACCTGCGCGCCACCGGACGCGCGGTGCGCGACGTGCGCTACGGCGAGGCGGTCACGATCGAGATCGGACTGCCGGACGCCGACGTGGCGGCGTTCCGGGCCTGGCTCGCGGACGCGACGGCCGGGACGGCCGGGTTCGAACTGGGCGGAGAGGCGTACGGGGACGCGTAGGCGGGTGGCACGGGCCGATACGGGAGTACCCGCCCGTGATGTCCGACCCGCCCGTTAGTCTCGGGGATCATGAGGCTTCTGCACACGTCCGACTGGCACCTCGGCCGGGCATTCCACCGGGTGACGATGCTCGGCGCCCAGGCCGAGTTCATCGGCCATCTCGTCACGACCGTGCGCGAGCGCGCCGTCGACGCGGTGGTCGTGTCCGGGGACGTGTACGACCGGGCGGTCCCGCCGCTGGCCGCCGTCGAGCTCTTCGACGACGCCCTGCACCGGCTGGCCGACCTCGGGGTGCCCACGGTGATGATCTCCGGGAACCACGACTCCGCGCGCCGGCTCGGCGTGGGGGCCGGGCTCATCGGGCGGGCCGGCATCCACCTGCGGACCGAACCCTCGGCCTCCGGCACGCCCGTGGTCCTCGCCGACGCCCACGGCGACGTCGCCCTCTACGGCCTGCCGTATCTCGAACCGGCCCTGGTGAAGGACGAGTTCGCGGTGGACAGGGCCGGACACGAGACCGTGCTCGCCGCCGCCATGGACCGGGTCCGCGCCGACCTCGCCGGCCGTCCGCCGGGCACCCGGTCCGTCGTCCTCGCGCACGCCTTCGTCACCGGAGGGGCGGCCAGCGACAGCGAGCGGGACATCACCGTCGGCGGAGTCGCCGCGGTGCCCGCCGCGGTCTTCGACGGAGTGGACTACGTGGCACTGGGGCACCTGCACGGCAGCCAGACCATCACCGAGCGGGTCCGCTACTCCGGCTCCCCGCTGCCCTACTCCTTCTCCGAGGCCGACCACCGCAAGAGCATGTGGCTGGTGGACCTGGGCCCGGACGGCTCGATCGCCGCCGAGCGTGTCGACTGCCCCGTGCCCCGGGCGCTCGCCCGCCTGCGGGGGCGGCTGGAGGAGCTGCTCGCCGACCCGGGGCTGGCGCGGCACGAGGAGGCGTGGGTCGAGGCCACCCTCACCGATCCGGTCCGTCCGGCCGAGCCGATGGCCCGGCTGACCGAGCGCTTCCCGCACACCCTCAGCCTGGTCTTCGAGCCCGAGCGGGCACCCGAGGACCCGGACGTCTCGTACGCGCGGCGGCTGGCGGGCCGCAGCGAACAGCAGATCGCCGAGGACTTCGTGGCCCATGTGCGGGGCACGGGTCCCGACCCGCGGGAACAGGCCGTGCTGCGGGACGCGTTCGACGCCGTCCACGCCGACGAGGCCGTACGGGAGGTCTCCCGGTGACCCCGCCACCGCGCGGGCCCGGTGCCGCCACCGGCGGGACCGCCCGCACCGGCGGGACCGCCCGCGGCCGCGAGGACGGCACCCATGGAGAGATCTTCGGCCGGGGCGGTGCGTACGGACACGGCGTCGGCGGGGACCGGTTCGACGACAGCGAGGGGGGCCGATGAGGCTGCACCGTCTGGACATCACCGCCTTCGGGCCCTTCGGGACGACCCAGCGGGTCGACTTCGACGAGCTGTCGGCCGGCGGACTCTTCCTGCTGCACGGACCGACGGGCGCGGGGAAGACGTCCGTCCTCGACGCCGTCTGCTACGCGCTGTACGGGGCGGTCCCGGGCGCCCGGCAGAGCGGCCAGGGGCTCACCCTGCGCAGCGACCACGCGGCCCCCGCCACCCGCACGGAGATCCGTCTCGAACTCACCGTCGCCGGACGCAGGCTGGAGGTCACCCGCCAGCCACCCTGGGCCCGTCCGAAGAAGCGCGGCACCGGCACGACCACCGAGAAGGCCCAGACCTGGCTGCGCGAGTACGAGGCGTCCGCGGGCTCCTGGAAGGACCTCAGCCGCTCCCACCAGGAGATCGGCGAGGAGATCACCCAGCTGCTCGGGATGAGCCGCGAGCAGTTCTGCCAGGTCGTCCTGCTGCCCCAGGGCGACTTCGCCCGCTTCCTGCGGGCCGACGCCGAGGCGCGCGGCAGGCTCCTCGGCCGCCTCTTCGACACCCACCGCTTCGCCGAGGTCGAGAAGCGCCTCACCGAGCGCCGGCGGGCCGCCGAGAGCGAGGTGCGCGACGGGGACGCCGCCCTGCTCGCCGACGCCCACCGCATGCAGCAGGCCGCCGGGGACATCGCCGAGATGCCGCTGCCCGGCCTCGCACCCGGTGACCCGGGTCTCGCCGAGGACGTCCTCGCCTGGGCGGCGGTCGCCCGCGCCACGGCCCGCGAGCGGCTGACCCTCGCGCACGGCGCGGTCTCGGCCGCCGAGTCGGCCCAGGCCGCCGCCGACCTCGAACTCGACGACGTACGGGAAGTGGCCCGCCTGCAGCGCAGGTTCACCGAGGCGCGGGAGCGTGCCGCGCGCCTGGAGGAGCGCTCGGACTCCCACCACGAGACACAGACCCGCATGGACCGGGGCCGCAAGGCGGAGGCGGTGGCACCCGCCCTCGACCTGCGTGACGCGGCCGAGGCCGAGCACCGCCGTGCGACCACCGCCGAGGCCCACGCGCGTGCCGCCCTCCCGGCGTCCTTCGCCGATGCCGGGGCGGCCGGGCTCGCGGCCGACGCGCGCAGGACGGCCGAGGAGCTGGGCGGCCTCGCCTCGGCCCGCCGCGCCGAGGCGAGGCTCGGTGAACTCACCGAGGAGCGCTCCGGCCTGGACCGACAGGAGCGCGCCGACGAGGACGTCCTGCAGGACGCCGAGAGCTGGCTCGCCACCTGGGAGACCACCCGCACCGGACTCCAGGCGCGCATCGAGACCGCGCAGGAGGCCGCGGGCCAGGCCGAGCGGCTGGCCGTACGACGCGAACCCGCCCGGGCGAGACTGCGGGCCGCCCGTGAGCGCGACCAGTTCGCCAAGGACACCGACGACGCCCAGAAGCAGGCTCTCGCCTCCCGCGCCCATGCGACGGACACCCGTGCCCGCTGGCTCGACCTCAAGGAGGAGCGGCTCAAGGGGATCGCGGCGGAACTCGCCGCCGCGCTCGTCGACGGCGAGCCCTGCGCGGTCTGCGGCGGCACCGAACACCCCGCGCCCGCGCGGAAGATCGCCGGCCATGTCGACCGTGAGGCGGAGGAGCGGGCCCTCGCGGTCCACCAGCGGGCCGACGAGAAGGCGGCCGAGGACGAACGACGGCTCGGTGTCGTCCGCGAGGCGCTCGCCGCCGCCACCGCCGAGGCGGGCGACACCCCGACCGGCCGACTCGCCGAGGAGGAGGCCGACTTGGAGCGCGAGCACGGTGAGGCCCGCGCCGCGGCTTCCGGACTGCACGCCGCCCGCGAGCGGCTCGCCCAGGCCGAGCTCGAACACGGACGGCGGGTCGCGGCCCGGCAGAAGGCCGAACTGCGGGTCGCGTCCCGCGTCGCCCACCGCGACACCCTCGACCGTGAACGAGCGCTGCTGGAAAAGGAGTTGGCGCAGGCCCGGGGCGCCGCGGAGAGCGTCGCCGCGCGCGCCGCGCAGCTGGAGCGGCGGGCCGCCCTGCTCACGGAGGCCGCGGACGCGGTCCGTACGGCCGAGGACGCCGCGCAGCGGCTCAAGGACGCCGACGCCCGGCTGGCCGACGCGGCCTTCCGGGCCGGGTTCTCCACACCGCAGGAGGCGGCCGCCGCGCTGCTCGACGACGCGGCCCACCGTGACCTTCAACGACGCCTGGACGCCTGGCAGTCGGAGGAGGCCGCGGTCCGCGCCGTGCTCGCCGAGGCCGACACGACCGCCGCGGCCCGGCGGCCGGCAGTCGACCCGCGGGCGGCCGAACAGGCCGCCGAGTCCGCCGCCCGGCGGCTGCGGGACGCCGCCTCCGCACAGGACGCCGCCGCCCGCCGCTGTGCCGAGCTGGACCGGCTCTCCGCGCGCGCGACCGCGTCCGTACGCCGGCTGGGACCGCTGCGCGAGGAGTACGACCGGGTGGCGCGCATGGCGGGCCTGGCGGCGGGCACCTCGGCGGAGAACGAACGCAGGATGCGCCTGGAGTCGTACGTCCTCGCCGCCCGCCTGGAGCAGGTCGCCGCCGCCGCGACCGCACGTCTGCAGCGCATGTCGTCCGGGCGTTACACCCTCGTCCACTCCGACGACCGCGCGGGCCGCGGCCGCAGCGGGCTCGGGCTGCACGTCGTGGACGCCTGGACCGGCCGGGAACGGGACACCGCGACGCTCTCCGGCGGCGAGACGTTCTTCGCCTCGCTCGCGCTGGCCCTCGGCCTCGCGGACGTCGTCACGGACGAGGCCGGAGGCGTGCGGCTCGACACGCTCTTCATCGACGAGGGCTTCGGCAGCCTCGACGACCAGACCCTCGACGAGGTCCTCGACGTGCTCGACTCGCTGCGGGAACGGGACCGCAGCGTCGGCATCGTCAGCCATGTCGCCGACCTGCGGCGCCGCGTCCACGCCCAGCTGGAGGTCGTGAAGGGGAGAACGGGATCGGTCGTACGGCAGCGGGGCGTCCAGGACTGACACGGGGGCGTCCCGCGGGATCCGGGAACGGGGTGTCCCGTGCGTCCTGGGCGGGGTGGGGCGTGCGGGGCCGGGACGACGGGTCAGTGACCCAGGGGGCGCCGGGGGAGCGGTGAGGAGTAGACGACGCTCGTCGTCACCGAGCCCAGCGTGCCGATCCTGCCCGAGAGTTCCTCGAGATGGCTCATCGAGCGGGCCGCGACCTTGAGGACGAAGCAGTCGTCGCCGGTGACGTGATGGGCCTCCAGGATCTGGGGTGTCGCGTCGACGAGGTCGTGAAACGGTTTGTAGTTGCCGTTCGGGTACCGCAGACGGACGAAGGCGAGGATCGGCAGGCCGATGTTCTCCGGGGCGACGACGGCCGCGTACCCCTGGATGACGCCCGCCTCCTCCAGCCGCCGTACCCGCTCCGTCACCGCGCTCGCGGACATCGAGACGGCACGGGCCAGCTCGGCGAAGCTGGCTCTTCCCTCACGCTGGAGGACGTCCAGGATGAGCCAGTCGGTGGCGTCCGGTGAATACGTGGTCATGAGCGAGGAATAGCAGGGGAATCCCCGGCGGATCAAGCGGGAGGCCGTGGATCGCCCCTTCAGGAGCGGGATCGCCGCCCTTAGGTTTTCAGCCATGACATCTCAGATCCCCGTGACGAACCCGGTGCTGCGGGTCGCTCCGGCCTCACCGGCCGCGGCCGTCGCCCACTTCGGCGCGAGCCTCGCCTTCCACGCCGACGTGTCCGACGTCGCCGCCGCCCTCGCGGCGGCCGAGGACCCCGGATTCGTCGTCCTCGACTCCCGCTCCACCCCGGCGTGGGACCAGGGGCACGTGCCCGGCGCGATCCATCTGCCGACCGCCCTCGTCAGCGAGCAGGCCGGGCAGCTCCTCGACAGATCCGTGCCGGTCGTCACCTACTGCTGGGGGCCCGGCTGCAACGGCGCCACCCGTGCCGCCCTCGCCCTCGCCCGACTCGGCTTCCAGGTCAAGGAGATGCTCGGCGGCTTCGAGTACTGGGTGCGCGAGGGCTTCGAGTTCGAGACCTGGGAGGGGCGCGAGCGCCGTGGGCCCGACCCGTTGACAGTCCCGGTGGGCGCGGAGGACTGCGGCTGCTGAACGGGGCCGGCTCCGGACGGCCGCACGGCGGCACGGCCCCGGAACGGGCCGTGGGGCAGGGCGACGTGGGAGCGGTCGGGGCAGGCGCAGGACGCGCGTTGCACCGCGTCCCCCCTCGCGGGGAGAACCGCCGACGGCGGCCGGGCCCCGGCGGCGGCCCCGGGCGCAGGGCGCGAGCCCGCGTCGCCTGGGTCCGTGTCACGGTGGTCCCGTGTCGCCGTGGGGCCGTCCGTGCCGTGGAGGGGCCGTGCCCGGCTGCCGTCGGTGGCGGTCAGAGCCGGGACAACTCGTCCACCAGGTCGTCCAGACCCAGCGAGCCCTGTGACAGGGCCGCCATGTGCCACGCCTTGGCGTCGAAACCGTCGCCGTGACGCCGCCGCGCGTTCGCCCGGCCCTGCAGCCAGGCCCGCTCACCGAGCTTGTAGCCGATGGCCTGACCGGGGATCGAGAGATAGCGGGTCAGCTCGCTCTCGACGAAGTCCGCGGGGCGGCTGCTGTGCGCGCCGAAGAACTCCTGGGCCAGCTCGGGCGTCCAGCGCTCACCGGGGTGGAACGGCGAGTCCGCCGGGATCTCCAGCTCCAGGTGCATACCGATGTCGACGATCACCCGCGCCGCACGCATCATCTGCGCGTCCAGATAGCCGAGGCGCTGCTCCGCGTCCGCGAGGAAGCCCAGCTCGTCCATCAGCCGCTCCGCGTAGAGCGCCCAGCCCTCGCAGTTGGCGCTCACGATGCCCACGGTCGCCTGGTAGCGCGACAGGTCCTCGACGACGTGCACCCACTGCGCGAGCTGGAGGTGGTGGCCGGGGACGCCCTCGTGGTACCAGGTCGAGACGAGGTCGTACACCGGGAACCTGGTCTGCCCCATGGTGGGCAGCCAGGTCTGGCCGGGCCGGGAGAAGTCCGACGACGGCGCGGTGTAGTACGGAGCGGCGGCGCCGCCGGGCGGAGCGATCCGGGACTCCACCTTCCGTACCGGCTCGGCGAGTTCGAAGTGCGTGCCGTCCAGGGCGTCGATCGCCTGGTCCATCAGGCCCTGCAGCCACCGCTGGACCTCGTCGACACCCTCGATGTGCTTGCCGTGCTCGTCCAGGTGCGCGAGCACCACCCAGGGCGACTCGGCGCCGGGCAGGATCTTCTCGGCCTCGGTCCGCATCTCGGCGAGCAGACGGTGGTACTCGGCCCAGCCGTACGCGTACGCCTCGTCGAGATCGAGATCCGTACCGTTGAAGTAGCGGGCCCAGCGCGCGTACCGCTCCCGGCCCACCGTGTTCGGCGCACCCTGGATGGTGGGCGCGTACACGTCGCGCATCCAGTCGCGCAGTTCCACCAGGGACCGGGTGGCCGACCGCGCGGCGGTGTCCAGTTCTTCGCGCAGGGAGTCGGGGCCCGCGGTGACGAAGTCCTCGAACCAGGGCCGGCCGTGCTCGTCCGGGGCGGACCACTCGGTGAGCTGGTCGACGAAGGTCGCGGTGGGACGTGGACCCGCGTAGAGCTTGCGCTCCAGCCCCAGGGCCAGCGACTCGCGGTATCCCGCCAGCGCGGTCGGCACGGCGCGCAGCCGCTCGGCGATCGCTGCCCAGTCCTTGTCGGTCGCGGTCGGCGCGATGCTGAAGACCTGCCGGACCGCGTGCGCGGCGGTGTGCATGTTGCCGACCGCGCGCAGCCCCTCCTCGGCGTCGTGGACGGCCAGTTCGGCGGTCAGCCGTTCACGCAGCAGGCGTGCGCAGCGGCGCTCGATGTCGCTGTCCGCGCCCGGCCGCCGTTCCGCCTCGTCGAGGCGGGCGAGGGTCGCCCGGGCGAGCCCGGCGAGAGCCTGCTGGCCCGCGGGCGAGGGATCCGGGAGCAGGCCGGCGCTCTCCTTCACTCCGAGGTACGTACCGAGGACCGGGTCGAGGGCGATGAGTTCGTCGACGTACGTGTCGGCGACCTCGCGGGGCAGCGGGTTCTTCGTCTCTGACATGCCGACATCCTCATACGGGAACCGGTGCCACGTCAGCCCGTCACCACGCGGTTCTGGCCCGCATCAGCCCGATTTCGCTGTGGGCGTCGCGGCCGGGCCGGCGGGCGGCAGGAGCGGACCGCAGTCCCACTGCTGGAAGATCAACCGGGTCTCCACGCGGGCGACTTCCCGCTGGGAGGTGAACTCGTCGAGGACCAGCCGCTGCAGGTCGGCCATGTCCGCGACCGCGACCTGGACGAGGTAGTCGTCGGGGCCGGTGAGATGGAAGACCGTCCGGGACTCCGGCAGTGCCCTGATCCGGTCCACGAACGGGCCCACCAGCTCCCTGCGGTGCGGCCTGACCTGTACGGACAGCAGGGCCTCCAGGCCCCGGCCGAGCTTCGCCGGATCGAGCCGCAGCTGGTGGCCGAGGATGACGCCCGCGCGACGCAGCCGCGTCACCCGGTCCAGGCAGGTCGAGGGCGCGACGCCGACCTGCGCGGCGAGGTCGCGGTAGGTCGTCCGGGCGTCGTTCTGCAGCAGTCGCAGCAGATGAAGATCCACCGGATCGAGTACGACAGAATCGGCCATGGCCCGAACGTAACACGGGTTCTGGCGCTATGACCCCGGTCGGTGTTCAGGCTGTTGTGCATGGACTTCGGCGGAGATGACATGGACGCGGGCAGGCGCGGCACGGACGGCACCGAGGTCGGCGCCGACACCGGGCTCGACTCCGGGCGTGGGGGGACGAATCCGGTCGGGAGCGGGCCGGACGCCGGGACCACCGACACCGGTGCGGGGCTCACGGGGGTCTCCGGCACCAGGGGCGTCGGCGGCGTCACCGGCACCGGACCGACCGGAACCACGGCAGCCGTGGACACCACCGGCACCACCAGCACCGTGGGCACCCCCGGCACCGGAATTTCCCATCCGCGGCGTGGCACCCGCGGCCGTACCCGCGCTCTGGCCACCGAGGCCGTGCACGCGGGGCGGGAGGATCTCGCCCGGAGCGGGCTGCACGCCGCGCCGATCGACCTCTCGACCACCTATCCCTCGTACGACAGCCGGGGCGAGGCCGCCCGCATCGACGCGTTCGCGGCCGACGGCGCCGAACCGGAGGGTCCGCCGGTCTACGGCCGCCTCGGCAACCCGACCGTCGCGCGCTTCGAGACCGCCCTCGCCCGGCTCGAAGGGACCGAGAGCGCGGTCGCGTTCGCCAGCGGCATGGCGGCCCTGAGCGCCGTACTGCTCGTCCGCAACGCGATGGGCCTGCGTCATGTCGTCGCCGTGCGCCCGCTGTACGGATGCAGCGACCACCTCCTCACGGCGGGACTGCTCGGCTCGGAGGTGACCTGGGTCGACCCCGCGGGCATCGAGGACGCGCTGCGCCCCGACACCGGACTCGTCATGGTCGAGTCACCGGCCAATCCGACGCTCGCCGAGATCGACCTGCGCGCCGTCGCGCACGCCTGCGGCTCCGTACCGCTCCTCGCCGACAACACCTTCGCCACGCCGGTGCTGCAACGGCCCGCCGAGCGGGGGGCCCGGCTGGTGCTGCACAGCGCCACCAAGTACCTGGGCGGGCACGGGGACGTCATGGCCGGAGTGGTCGCGTGCGACGAGGAGTTCGCCGGACGGCTGCGCCAGGTGCGGTTCGCCACCGGTGGCGTCCTGCATCCGCTGGCCGGGTATCTGCTGCTGCGGGGGCTGTCGACCCTGCCGGTACGGGTCCGGGCCGCGTCCGCGAGCGCCGCCGAACTCGCCGGCCGGCTCGCCGCGGACCCGCGCGTCACCCGGGTCCACTACCCGCGGATCGGCGGCGCCATGATCGCCTTCGAGGTGGCCGGGGACCCGCACGAGGTCATCGCCGGGGTCCGGCTGATCACCCCCGCGGTCAGTCTCGGCAGCGTCGACAGCCTGATCCAGCACCCGGCGTCCATCAGTCACCGCATCGTCGCCGAGGGGGACCGGCACGGCGCGGGCGTGAGCGATCGCCTGCTGCGGATGTCGGTGGGCCTGGAGGACGTCGACGACCTGTGGGCCGACCTGGACGCGGCCCTGGGATATGCGACCGCCGGGCGCGCGGCGGAGGGCGGGGGCCTCAACCTGCGTGAGGAGCACGCGGGTTCGGCCGCCGGCTGACGGGGGAGACGGCCGGGCGAGGGGGAAATCGGCCGGCGAGGGGGGACGGGGGAGGAGGGGGAATCGGGGAGGCCCCGGGCGAGGTCGCCCGGGGCCTCCCCTTACGGCTGAGCGCGGAGCGCGAGCGCGGCGGTGCCGGCCTAGGGCCGGACCTGTTCCTGGCCCCGGACGTACGGGAGCGGGGGCGTCGCGGGCGGCGTGTTCAGGCGCGCCGTGATCACCAGGGTGCCCTCCTCGATCTGGTAGTCGAGAGGGAGCCCGAGGCTCCGCATCGCGGCGACCATTCCGGTGTTGGAGGCCTGCGTGACGGCGTACACGCTCGCGCACCCCGCCTCGACCGCCATCGCCACCAGTCGGACGAGGAGCTCGCCTCCGACACCGCGCCGCTGCCAGTCGTCCTCCACGAGCAGGGCGATCTCGGTCTCGTCACCGTCCCAGAGGAGGTGGCCGAGCCCGACCATGCGCCCGGACGACGTCCGGACGGCGAGGGTCCGGCCGAAGCGCGGGCTGAGCAGGTGGTTCAGATAGCGGTCCGCGTCCCCGACCGGCCCGTGGTACCGCATGGTCAGCGTGCGCGACGAGCAGCGCTCGTGCATCGCCTTCGCCGCCGCCAGGTCCGACACGTCCGCGCGGCGGACGGTGATCTCGTTGCCCTCCGGCAGGGTCAGCAGGTCCTGGCCCGGGGGGATGCGCGGGCCCAGCCGCGCGTCCAGCTCGACGAGCGCGCGCGCCCGGGCGAACTCGGTCGGCGTGAACGGCAAATACGGTCGCTCCACCGTGATCACCCCACCCTCCGGTGTGCGCAGCCGCATCACCGTGTCCTCCAGCGCTCCCTCGACCGGCGCACCCTCTTCCGCCCGGCCCGATCCAGGAGACCTGGCGGGCAGCGAACGAATGGTGCACCGACCGAGCAACTGCCGGAGGGCCAGCGGAAGTTCCGCCGCGTCCAGAGCGGTTCGGGTGGCCAGGGCGAGGACGCGGGTGGGCGCGTCCACCAGATCGTGGGCGTCGGCCCGCTCGATCCAGGTGCCGGAGCCCCCCGCCCCGGAGACCGCGCGGGTGATCTCGGACGCCGCCAGCTCCGCGGGCGCGCGCAGCAGGAACTCGTCCACGGTGCCTTCCGCGAGCGGGTGCGTCTGCAGGCTGAGGATGTCGACCCGGTGGTGCGCCAGCGCCGTGCACAGCGCGGCCAGCGAACCGGGCCGGTCCTTGACCGTCGTCCGCATCCGCCACAGCACCGTCACCCCGGCGGCGGGCTCCGGCGCCGCGTCGGACTGCCGGGGGCCCTCGGTGTGCCCCGTGTCCCCTGTGTTTCCTGTGTCTCCCTCTCCGGTCCTCCTGGCCTCATCGGTCTTCGTGGTCCGCCCGGACCGGCGCCGTGCGGCGCCGGTCCGGGCACCGGTATGGTCCGGCGGCGGCGCGTGACCGTGGCGGCGTGCCCACCAGGTGTGGAATCCGGCCGTGGCGACCAGCAGGGCGGCCGAGATCACCAGCAGCACGGGCCCGTCGGGGCCGTGCCCGATCAGGTTGGCGACGCCGTCCGCGACCGTGACGGCCGTGAACAGCGCGGCGAGTTCCACGACGTCCCGCCGCCAGTGGTGGACCGGACGACCGTGCCTCGCACGGGTCACATCAGACATGTCTGGAGTCATGGAGCCACTGTGAAGGAGTGGTGTTGCGTGATCACGAACGGTCTGTGACTGATCGGTAAAGTGTCCTTCTATCCCTTTTGTAGTTCTTTTTGCGGTTGTTTTGCCTCCTTCGGAGCGCCGGAGTTACGCGCCTGGTCAGATCCCCGGCGTCAGGGTCGGCGCCGTCCGCGGTCGACGAGCCCGTGTCACCACTTTGGACGAGCCGCTTCGGTCAGCCGTCTGCGCGGGGTGGACGAGATCACCGGGCGCCCCGGAGCGCACGGCGGAGTCCGCGGGGACGGCCGGCAGGTCCCCAGCCCCCGTGAGGCCGTACCGCCGGTGCCCGCGGCGGCGAGATCGGCCGGCACAGTGGGGCGGCGGCGAGATCGGCCGGCAGCAATGGGAGCGCGCCGCCGAGCACCGCGAGGAGTCAGGCCGCCGCGACCTGAGGTCACGTCAGAAAGCCTGCGACGAAACGTGGATGGCCCGCGACACCGATCAGGACCCGACGGCGCGCGCGCTCACGCGGGCGCGCACCGGGGGATGACTCCGGTGCGCGACCCGACACGTCGAGGGTACGGGAGTTCGCAGGGGGGCGGGCTACTGGCCGACACGACCCGGCTGGAGCACCTGGGTGAACAGCACGGTTCCGTCCTGCTCCCGCAGACGCACCGTCAACTCCCCGCTGCCGCCGTCGATGTCGACCTCCCCGAAGAACTGGTAGCCCTCGGCCGGCGACACGTCGGCGGCCGTCGGCGCCTTGACGAAGACCCGGTCGGGACCGAAGGTGCCGTCGAGCGCGCCGCAGCGCGTACGGAAACCGTGAGTGAGCAACTGCCCTCACGGACACCGGAGTCGGAGGTGACGACAGCGCCGCGCACCCGTCGGCCCCGTGCCGGCCGGGACGGGTGACCTGCCGGGACGGCTCCCTCGTCCGGGCCGTCCCCCCGCTCACCCGGTCGCCGCACCCCGTGCCGCTCACCCGGGCATCCCGGCCGTACCCGTGGCCCCGGCGTCGCACCCCGTCCCCCGCGCCCGGTCGCCGCACCCCCGCACCGCGCCCCCGTCCCGCTCACCCGGCCGTCCCGTCCCGTGCCGCCTCCGCCAGCAGCCGGACCCCTTCGCGGAGCTGCCCGGGGGACCGGTGGGCGTAACCGAGGACCAGCCGCAGGCCGCCCGTCCGCACGGCGCGTTCGTAGTCCGAGAGCGGACGCACGGCCACCCCGGCCGCGGCGGCCCGCGGCAGGAACGCGTCGGACGGCCCGTACCGCTCGGGAAGCGCGGCGATGACGTGCAGCCCCGCCGCGATCCCGGACACCTCCGTGCCGGGAAGGTGTTCCGCCAGGGCCGAGACGAGGGTGTCGCGCCGTTCCTGGTAGGCGCGCCGGCAGCGGCGCAACTGCCGGTCGTAGTCGCCCCGTTCCACGAACCGTGCCAGGAGCGCCTGGTCGACGACGGGGTTCCCCAGGTCCATGGTGCGTTTGCGTGCGACGACCTCCGCGGCGAGCGACGCCGGTACGAGCAGCCAGCCGAGCCGCAGGCCGGGCGCGAGGGACTTGCTGACCGACCCCGTGTAGGCGACCCGTTCGGGATCGAGTCCCTGGAGCGCGCCCACCGGGGACCGGTCGTAGCGGAAGTCCCCGTCGTAGTCGTCCTCGATCACCAGCCCGTCCACCGAGCGTGCCCAGTCGAGGAGTTCGGCACGGCGCCGTGCGGAGTACGCGATCCCCGAGGGGAACTGGTGGGAAGGCGTCGTCACCAGTGCCCGTACGCCCGACGCCCTCAGCGGTCCCATGGCGGTCCCGTCCCCGTCCAGGGGCAGCGGTACGGTGCCGACCGCCGCCGCGGCGAACAGGGCGGCGTGTTCGGGACTGCCGGGGTCCTCCACCCCGACGGTGCGGATCCCGAGCGCGTGGAGCGCGCATCCCAGCAGTGTCATCGCCTGCGCGACCCCGGACACCACGACGACGCGCTCCGGGTCCGCGACCACGCCGCGGCGGCGCACGAGCAGTTCCGCGACGGCGGTGCGCAGCCGGGGCAGACCACGGGGGTCCGGGTAACCCAGTGCGTGGTGCGGTAGTTCGGCGAGCACCCCGCGCCGGGCACCGGCCCAGGCGGCCCGCGGGAACAGGGACAGATCCGGCGTGCCGGGAAGGAAGTCGGCGCGCACCCCGGCCGGACGCGGGGCCAGGTCGACGGCCGTCGGGCGGGCCGCCCGGACGGCGTCGCCGACCCAGGTCCCCGCGCCCCGGCCGCTGCGCAGGTAACCCTCCGCCGTCAACTGCTCGTACGCCTCGGTGACCAGACCCCGTGACACCCCCAGATCGACGGCCAGTTCACGGCTGGACGGCAGCCGGGTGCCGGGCGCCAGCCGTCCCGTACGCACCGCCTCCCGCAACGCGGCCTGCAGCGCGCGGCCACGCGCGCGTGCGGGCGCCGAGGCGGTCGGCAGGAGCAGTTCCCAGGCCGCGGTCCAGGACTCTCGGCCCGCCGTCCCGCCGGCATCCGGGGACGGCCCGAGCGCCTCGCCGTGACCGGTCCCCGATGGCGTCATGGAAGTGGACCTTAATCCGGACCGCGGCCGTTCGTAGCGTCACCGTCATGAACGCCACCGCCAGGGGGTCGCTGCTCGCGGCCCTCGCCTGTGTCCTCGTCGGCTGCTCCTTCACCGCCAACAGCGTCCTGGGCCACTACCCGTACGCGGACGGCCAGTTTCTGCGCTACGGCCTCGCCTGCGCGCTGCTGCTGACCCTGGTCGGCCGCGACGGCACGGCACCGCTGCGCCGGCTCACGGCCCGCCAGTGGGCCAGGCTCGCGCTGCTCGCGGCCGTGGGCATGGTCGGTTTCAACCTCGCCGTGCTCGCCGCCGAACGCACGGCGGAACCCGCGGTCCCGGGGGTCTTCGTCGGCTGCGCGCCGGTCGCCGTCGCCGTGGTCGTCCCCCTCACCGAAGGGCGCCGTCCGCTGCGCCGGGTGCTGTACGGGGCCGCGCTCGTCGCGTTCGGCGCCTGCACCGTGCAGGGCTGGGGCCGTACCGACGGGACGGGCATCGTGTGGTCGGTGTGCGCGCTCGCCGGCGAGGTGGGGTTCGCGGTCCTCGCGGTGCCGGTGCTGCGCCCCCTGGGCCCGCGGCTGCTGTCGGCCACCGTGTGCGGGGTGGCCGCGGCCGAGTCGGCGGCGGTCGCCGCCCTCACCGGCGGCGGTGGCGGGCCGCGCACGCCGACCGCGGCCGAGACCGCGGCACTCCTGTGGCAGGCGGTGGTGGTCACGGTCGTGGGCTTCGTGGCCTGGTACATGGGCATGCAGCGCATCGGCGCGGAGCGCGCCACGCTCTTCTCCGGCCTCATCCCGGTCGCGGCGGCCTGGACCGCGCCGCTGGTCGGCACGGGCACGTACGGCGCCGCGCAGGCCGTCGGCAGCGTGCTGGTCGGTGCGGGGGTGGCCCTGGGGTCCGGGGCGGGGGTGCCCCGGGCCGGCAGACGCGCCCCGGGCGTCCGCGCGCCCTCCTCAGCGGCTGCCGTCGAGGATGACGCGGGCGACGAGCGCCGGGTCGTCGTTCATCGGGACGTGTCCGCAGCCGGGCAGCCGCACCAGCCGGGCCCGCGGGATGATCTGCTTGGCCCGGACCCCCTGACGGCGCACCAGCAGCCGGTCCCGGGTGCCCCAGGCCACGGTGACGGGCAGCCCCGGGACGTCGTCCGTGAACCGGACGGCGACACCGGCCCGCAGCGTCTCGGCGAATCCCTCGGCGTGGGCCAGCGCGAGGGTCTCGGCGACGACGGCCTCGGGTGAACGGCGGCCGGGCCGTGCGTAGATGGTGCTGGTGAGGGCGGCCCGCCCGGCGGCTGTGCGCGCGAGGCGCTCGACGGCGGGAAGCGGCAGGCGCCGCGCACCCTGCCGCATCGCCAGCAGGACCGCGAAGGCGTACCGGCGCTCGGCCGTCGTCCAGAAACCCGCGGGCGACAGCGCGGTGACGGACCGTACGAGCTTCTCGCGGCCCAGCTCCAGGGCCAGGAGCCCGCCCAGCGAATTCCCCGCCACATGCGGCCGGTCCAGCTCCAGCGCCTCGCACAGCGCGCCGAGCACCGGCACCACCGTGCCGAGATCGTGCGTGAGCCCGTCGGGCAGCGCGGGGGACGCGCCGAAACCCGGCAGGTCGACGGCGATGACCTCGCGCTCGGCGGCCAGGATGTGGACGACCGGGTCCCAGGCCTGCCGGTGGTGGCCGATGCCGTGCAGCAGGAGCAGCGGTTCTCCGGAGCCCACGCGCGTGTAGGACATCGTCACGGTCCTGGGGCCGTTCGCGGAGGGGAGGTTGAAGGAGACCGTGGCGGACATGATGCTGCTCCTCGTCTGAAGGCACGCTGCCGGGACCGATGTCGTAGACAGCTTGTCAGCAACTGCTACCGACGGGTAGCCCCCGGTGGCCGGGAACCACGCGACGCACCCGCGCCGGTCCGCCGCGCCGGCCCCCGCCTGCGCGCCTCAACTCCCCTCGGGGAGAAGCGGACAGGCCTCCCGCCGTACGGCACGGTACGGAACCCGCGCCGCCGGGCACGGAACCGTACCGCCGGGCGCGGAACCCGTACCGCCCGGTACAGGACCTGTGCCGCCTGGACAGACGGGGAGGCGTCGGCTGGGATGGGGACGTGACCACCGACACCGCGACCGAGGTCTTCGAAGAGCACCGTTCCGTCCTCATGGGCGTCGCCTACCGCATGCTCGGGCGGGTGGCGGACGCGGAGGACGTCGTCCAGGAGGCCTGGCTCCGCTGGTCGGGCGCGGACCGCGGCGAGATCCGCGAACCGCGCGGCTATCTCGTGCGCGTCACGACCCGGCTCGCCATCGACCGGCTGCGCCAGGTGCAGTCGCGCCACGAGGCGTACGTGGGCCCGTGGCTCCCCGAGCCGTACGTCACCGACTTCGGGGACGCCGTCGAGGACACCGCCGAGCGGGCCGTGCTCGCCGACTCCGTCTCGCTCGCCGTCCTCGTCGTCCTGGAGTCCCTGTCCCCGCTGGAACGCGCGGTGTTCGTGCTCAGGGAGGCCTTCGGCTTCCCGTACGCGGAGATCGCCGCGGTCCTGGACCGCGGCGAACCGGCGGTGCGGCAGCTCGCCACGCGGGCCCGCAAGCACGTCGGGGAGCGGCGCCCGCGCTACGAGGTGGACCCGGCCGAACGCCGTGACCTGACCGAACGGTTCCTCGCCGCGGCGGCGGAGGGTGACCTGGAGGGACTGATGTCCCTGCTGGCCCCGGACGTCCGGCTGGTCGGCGACAGCGGTGGCCTGTCCAAGGCGCCGCTGCGGGTCATCGAGTCGGCCGACAAGGTGGGCCGCTTCCTCCTCGGTGTCGCTCGGAAGGGCGCCGCCGGCCTCTCGTTCCGTCTTCTGGAGGTCAACGGCGGCGCGGCGGTGCTGGCCCTGTCCGGTTCCGAGCCCGACAGCGTCCTCCAACTCGACGTCGTGGACGGCCGGATCCGCTGCGTCTACATCGTGCGCAACCCCGAGAAGCTGGTGTCCCTGAGCGCCCGGTAGCCACACGGTCCCCTATCAGCCGAAAGCCCCCGTTCCACGGACGGGGGCTTTCGGCGTCATGTCGCGGACATCACCCGGCGCGAACGGTCCGTGAACGCTCCGCGCCGCCCGCCTACGCAATGCGTAAGGGATCGAGGATTGGTCTTGACCAAGGGTGAGGCCGGCTTTATGGTCGCAGGGATAGTGCAGGAACCTTTAATAAACAAGGGCGCTAAACGCCGCCGGGCCACGGCGATTGCGGAGGACAGGGTGGGGACCACGCAGTTGGAAACGGTGCCGGAACCGAAGTACTGGCATCTCAGGACGGTGCTCAGCGAGGCACTGGACTCCGAGTTCTCGGTGGGCGAGATCCTGCCCAACGAGCGGGACCTCGCGGCCAGGTTCGGGGTCGCCCGGGCCACCTTGCGCCAGGCACTCGAACAGCTCGAACTCGAAGGGCGTCTGCAGCGCCGCCGCGGGGTGGGCACCACCGTGGCACCGCCGCGCGTGGGCGTGGCCGTCGGTTCCGAGCAGCACGTGTGGCCGGGCGCGCCCGGCGACGCCTGGCAGCCCACGGACTGTGTGACGGCGGCTCCGCCCGCCGCGGTGGCCGACGCCCTGGAGACGGGCCACGAGGTGCCGGTGCACACCGTCCGCCGCACCCGGGGCACGCACGGCCAGCCGGTCGCCGCCGAACTGCTGTACGTCCCGGCGGCCTCGGTGCCGGACCTGTCGGCGATAGACGCGCCCGCGGGGGCGGCACGGGCGCGTGCCGTGCTGCGCGAACTGCAGCGCCTCGACCTGGACGGACAGGACCGCGCCGTCGAGCTCGGCTCGGTCGGTGCGGACGACGCCAAGGAACTGGACCGGCTGCCCGGGGCACCCGTCCTCGTGGTCACGACCCGGTTCTACGCGCTCGGGCGCACCGCGGCGGTCTCCGTCGCCACGTACCGCGCCGACACCTGCCGGCTGACCTTCGGGGACTCCGGCGGCGTGGAGATCCACCACGACCCGGAGCGCCGGGCCTCCTGACGTCCCGACGCTCACGGCGGGTCCTCCGCCGAGCCTTCACCGTCGCGCGCCCCTCGGTACTCCGGGGGCGCGCGACGGTTTCACCGACCGGTCGGCGCGCGAGGGCCCGTGGCACGACGAGGCGGGCCGAGTGTTCCGACGCGTCGGGCGGCGGCCGGTTCGCGTCGTGCGGAACGCGGCGGCGTACGGAACCTGTCGGGCGTTCCCGCCGCGCGCCCGTCCGCATCCGGCATCCGGCGTGCGCTACCCCGGCACTCGGTGGCTCGGTGGCTCGGTGGCTCGGTGGCTCGGTGGCTCGGTGGACGTCCCGTGCGGTCGACCGCGCCAGGGCGCTGCGGAGGGCCCCGCGGCGGGCGAGGCGGCCCGCCGTCAGCGGCGGGCCGTCACGGTTCCCTCCACCGCGAACAACTGCTCCTCGACATGGTCGAGAGCGAGCCGCAGCGCGCCCGTCGCGATGGCGGCCTCGCCCAGCAGCGAGAGCGTCACCTTGGGAGGACGCAGGCAGTAGCGGGCCAACTCCCGCTGCAGCGGCTCCAGTACGCCGTCCAGACCGGCCGCCCAGCCCCCGATCACGACGAGTTCGGGATCGAGCGCGAGGGCGAGGGCCGCCACGTCGTGCACGAGCCGCTGGATGAACCGGTCGACCGCCGCGCGGGCCCGCTGGTCGCCGCCCTTGGCGAGCGCGAAGACCTCGGCGACGGCCTGTTCGTCGAGCGGGTGCAGCGGCTCGTCCGTGGTCGACAGCAGCGCCTCGGGCGTCGCCTCGCTCCCCAGCAGGTGCAGCGCCCCGATCTCCCCGGCCGCGCCCCCGTAACCCCGGTGCAGCCGCCCGCCGATCAGTGAACCGGCGCCGGGGCTCAGCCCGGCCAGCACGAACACCACGTCGTCCGACTCGGTGGCCGAACCCTTCCAGTGCTCGGCCACCGCCGCCGCGTTGGCGTCGTTCTCCACCAGCACCGGGCACTTGAAGGAACGGCTCAGCCGCTCGCCCAGCCGCAGCCCCGTCCAGTCCGGCAACGCGGTGCCCAGCCGTACGGTGCCGTCCGCCTCGACGATCCCGGGGCTTCCGACGCCCACCGCGCGCAGGGAGCTGCGGGCGACCCCGGCCCGGCGCAGCAGCTCGGCGACCGCCGTCCGCAGCCGGTCGAGCCGCTCGTCGGCCGGTGCCGTCTCGTCGACCTCCTTGGAGAGTCCGCCCAGTACCCGCCCGTCCAGGTCGGCCAGGAGCACCGCGACCCGGTGCGGGCCGATCTCCAGCCCCAGCAGATGTCCCGCCTCGGCCCGGAACCTGAACCGGCGTGCCGGGCGGCCCTGGCGCCGGGCGGCGCCCTCCTCGGCCGCCTTCTCGACGACGAGTCCGGCCTCGATCAGCCCTTCGACGACGCCCTCGACCGTCGGCCGCGACAGTCCGGTCACCCGGGTCACCTCGGTGAGCGTCGCGCAGTCCGTGGCCCGCAGCGCGTGCAGCACCACCGCGGAATTGATCCTTCGCAGCAGAGAAGGGTCCCCGCCGGTCAGCCGCCCCAACGTCCGTCCTCCCAGCTAGCGCGCGTGTTGGCCGGATCGTACTCGGCGCGGAGCGCTCCGGCGAGGGCCGGGGACCTTTCGCCTCCGGCGGGTCGTTCTCAGCCCGGGGCGACGAACCCCGACTCGTACGCCGCGATCACCGCCTGAGTGCGGTCCCGGGCGCCCAGTTTCGCCAGGACGGCACTGACATGCGACTTCACCGTCTCGGTGCCGACGACCAGCCGTGCCGCGATCTCGGCGTTCGACAGCCCGCGTGCCATCAGGCGCAGGACGTCCGCCTCCCGTTCGGTCAGCGCGGCTCGTTCCATCGCCTTCCGTGCCGCGGGACTTGCCGTGCCGTTGCCGTAGGAGGCCGCCAACTGCCGCACGGAGGAGGGGAAGAGCAGTGACTCGCCCTCCGCCACCAGTCGTACGGCGTGCACGATCTCGGCCGGCCGCGCCCGCTTCAGCAGTAAACCGTCGGCGCCCGCGCGCAGCGCCTCGTAGACGTACTCGTCGTTCTCGAACGTCGTCACCACCAGGATCTTCGGGGGGTCCTCGACGGTCCGCAGCACCGCGCGGGTGGCCTCGATGCCGTCCATCAGCGGCATCCGGACGTCCATGGCGACGACGTCCGGCCGCAGCCGCCGCACCAGCGGAATCACCGCGGCACCGTCCGCCGCCTCTCCGACGACCTCGATGTCCGGCTGGGACTCCAGGACGACGCGCAGCCCGGCCCGTACGAGGGGTTCGTCGTCGACGAGCAGAACGGTGACCGGCATCGGCCCAGCGTAGATCACGCCCCACGGACCGTCGGAGCCGTCGCCGCGAGGGGCCGGCGGGCGGTGCCCGGCGCGGATCAGCGCAACGGCAGGTCCACGCGCACCTGCCAGTCACCCTCGTCGGGTCCGGTCCGCGCCCGGCCGCCGAGCAGTGCCGCCCGCTCCCGTATCCCGCGCAGTCCGCTGCCCCGGCCGGGCCCCGGCACGTCCCCGCGCAGCGGACTGCGGACCTCCAGACCGAGGCTGCCGCCGTCCACCGCGATGCGCACCCGGACCGGCACCCCGCCCGCGTGCCGCAGCACGTTGGTGAGGGACTCCTGCAGGATGCGGTATCCCTCGCGGGACACCGGCCCCGGAACGGAGTCCAGCGGACCGGTCATCTCGGCGTCGACCTCCGCCCCCGACGCGCGCGCCGAGTCCAGGAGCCGGCCCGCCTCGGTCAGCGTCGGTCTGCCGCTCGCCGGGCGTCCCGGCTCGCGCAGGACGGCCAGCACCCGTTCCAGATCCTCCAGGGCGGCCCGGCCGGTGTCCTCGATGGCACCGAGGGCCCGGTCGGTGAACGCGGGGTCGCCGGCGGCCCGCGCGGCACCCGCCTGCACCACCGCCACCGTCAGCGCGTGGCCGATCGAGTCGTGCAGTTCACGGGCGATGCGAGTGCGCTCCAGAAGCTGTTCGGTGCGCTCCTCGAGGGCGGTCAGCCGCTCGGCGGGGGACGGGCCGAGCAGCCGGCGCGCGACGGCGGTGGTCAGCTCACCGAGGCCGACCACGCCCCCGTAGAGGACGAGCAGGGGCAGCGGGGCGAGGAGCGCGTACGCCCAGTGCGGAGCGGCCACCGACACGATCGGGCCGTCCACCGGGCCCCAGGCCGCCCTGAGCACGTCGACGGTGGTCATCGGCGCCCAGACGGTGAGCACGCAGGCCGCCGCGCCCAGCGCCATCCGCGCCTCCAGCCACAGCACGGTCCGCCCCCGGTCCCGCCAGGTGGCCGAGGGCGTGACCGAGATCGCGGTGTCCTCGCTGTCGCGCGCCAGCATGTGGCGGGCCTGCACCCCCTCGCCGCGCCGCACCGCCGGGATCAGCCCCACCGGGACCAGCAGCGCCGCGGGCACCCAGGGCTTCGACATGTCGATGAACAGCCACACGCTGACGAACAGCATGGGCACCCACAGATGCAGCAGGCGCGTGTACGTCGTCCCCCGGAGCAGCGGGCGCATAAGGCGGGCCATCGGGTCATCGTGCCAGTCCGTCCCACCGGCCGGCCTCCCCCGGGCGGGGGAGACGATCTCCACCCGCGGGGGAGGCGGCCACCGGCCTGCCACGGCCAGGCTGGGCCCATGACCAGCATCGACGTGCACGACCTGACCAAGGAGTACGGCGGCAGACGCGCCGTGGACCACCTCACCTTCCGTGTTCTCCCGGGCCGCGTCACCGGATTCCTCGGACCCAACGGCGCCGGGAAGTCCACCACCATGCGGCTCGTCCTGGGCCTGGACCGGCCCACCTCCGGGAGCGCCCGCGTCGGAGGCCGCGCGTACGCCTCCCTCGGTGAGCCGCTGCGGCACGTGGGCGCCCTGCTCGACGCGCAGGCTCCGCACGGGTCGCGGACCGCCCGCGACCATCTGCGCGTGCTCGCCGCGAGCAACCGGGTCCCCGAACGCCGCGTGGACCAGGTCCTCGAGGAGGCCGGGCTCGCGTCCGTCGCGCGGAACCGGGTGAGGACGTACTCCCTGGGCATGCGCCAGCGGCTGGGCATCGCCGCCGCGCTGCTCGGCGACCCGCCCGTGATCCTGCTCGACGAACCCTCCAACGGCCTCGACCCCGAAGGGATCGTCTGGATGCGGGAGTTGCTGCGCGAGCTGGCACGACAGGGCCGTACGGTCCTGGTCTCCAGCCACCTGATGAACGAGACCGCGTCCTTCGCCGACCACCTCGTCGTCCTCGGCCGCGGCCGGCTCCTCGCCGACATGCCCCTGCGGGCGTTCGTCGACGCGCGGGTGCGGCCGAGGGTGCGGGTGCGCACCACGCGGGGCGACGCCCTGGGCGACCTGTTCACCCGGCACGGCATCGAGGCCGCCCGGGGCGCGGACGGAGGCTGGACCGTGCTCGGCGCCCGCGTGGAGGACATCGGGCGTCTCGCGGCGGGCGCCCGGCTGCCGATCCTCGAACTGGCCGCGGAGGAGGCGACGTTGGAGCAGGCGTACCTGGATCTGACGCGCGACGAGACCGAGTTCGCCGGCACGCCGGCCCCGATCCGGCCCCAGGAGGCCTGACATGACGTTCGTCCCCGCGCTCCGTGCCGAGTGGATCAAGATCCGTACGCTGCGCCCGCTGGTCGGCGGTCTGGCCGCCGTCCTCGTCGCGACGGCGGCCTTCTCCGCGCTCGCGGGCCTCGACGACTCGGCCGGTGCGGACTTCGACCCGCTGTTCTCGGTGTTCTTCGGCGTCTCCTTCGGGCAGATCGCGGCGATCACCTTCGGCGCGCAGGCGGTCTCGGCGGAGTTCCAGGGCGGCGCGCTGCGCGTGTCGCTCGCCGCGGTCCCGCACCGTGGCCGGTGGTTCCTCGCCAAAGCCGTGGCCGTCGCGGTCCCGGCGCTGGTGACGGGCCTGCTCACCGGAGTCGTGAGCGCGGTCGTGGGCACGTCGGTGCTGGGCACCAGGGCGAGCGGCCTCAGCCGTGCGGAGGAGCTGCGCGGTGTCGTCGGCTGCGCCGTCTACCTGACGCTGATGGCCCTCTTCGCGGCGGGGCTCGCGGCCGTACTGCGCAGTGGAGTCGCGACGTTGAGCATCCTGGTGCCGTTCCTGCTGATCGTGTCCTTCGTCGTCGGCGGCGCGTCGGGCGGCGTCGCGGACTTCCTGCCGGACCGGGCGGGACAGGCGGTGCTGCACGCGACGCCGGACGGCGGTCCTGGCCCCTGGACCGGCCTCGCGGTCACCGCGCTCTGGGCCGGCGGCGCACTGCTGGCGGGCGCGTGGAGCGTACGCCGCCGGGACGCGTGAGGGGGGAGCCGGCGGGGCGGGTGACGCCGGGAGGCGGGGGAGGCCGCGACGTCGTGAGCCGTGGCTCCGGTGGTCGCCGGGACGTCCCCGCGAAGCCGCCGGTCACGCGGGCCGTGGACGTGTCCTCCGGCAGGACCGGGGCGCATGGCTCCGGTGGCCGCCGGGGTGTCGGGAGTTCCCGGAAGCTGCGAGCGGACGCGGCTCAGGGAGTCGCGGGAGCGGAGGGCTCCGGAAGCCCGCCCGGAGCGTCCTCGGCGGCGGCCGACCGCAGGCGCCCGAACTCCTCCGCCATCGTCGCCGCCGTCCAGTGCGCGTTGAGCCCACTCGGATTCGGCAGCACCCACACCCGGCTGGTCCCGATCGTCCGCTCCTGGGGGCCGATCACCGCACGGCGCTCACCGAAAGCCGAGCGGTACGCGGTCACCCCCACCACCGCGAGCCAGCGCGGGCGCAGCCGCTCCACCTTCGCGCCGAGCAGCCGGCCGCCCTCCCGGTACTCGTCCGGGGCCAGCTCGTCGGCCCGTGCGGTCGCCCGCGCCACCACGTTCGTGATGCCGAGCCCGTACGACACCAGTTCGTCCTGTTCCGAGGGCTTCAGGAGGCGGGGGGTGAAGCCCGACAGATGGAGCACCGGCCAGAAACGGTTGCCGGGGCGCGCGAAGTGATGTCCGGTGGCGGCCGTCATCAGCCCGGGGTTGATACCGCAGAACAGGACGTGGAGGCCGTCCGCGACGACGTCCGGCACGAGCCGGCCGCGGGCGGCCTCCAGGTCCGCGGGGGTCGGCCGCGTCAGAGGATCGCCCCCGGCGTGTAGCCCGCGGCCCGCGGGTGCTGCTTCACGATCTCCTCGACGCGGGCGACGACGACGGCGACCTGATCGGCGGCGGCGCCCGTGAAGGACAGCTTGTCGGCCATCAGCGCGTCGAGCTGCGCGCGGTCGAGCGGGATGCGCTCGTCCGCGGCCAGCTTGTCCAGCAGCTCGTTGCGCTCGGTGCCCTGCTCGCGCATCGCGAGGGCGGAGGCGACCGCGTTCTCCTTGATCGCCTCGTGGGCGACCTCGCGGCCGACCCCGGCCCGCACCGCGCCCATCAGGACCTTGGTGGTGGCGAGGAACGGCAGGTAGCGGTCGAGCTCGCGGGCGACCACGGCCGGGAACGCGCCGAACTCGTCCAGCACGGTGAGGAAGGTCTCCAGCAGACCGTCGAGCGCGAAGAACGCGTCGGGCAGCGCGACCCGGCGCACCACCGAGCAGGAGACGTCGCCCTCGTTCCACTGGTCGCCGGCCAGCTCGCCGGTCATCGAGGCGTAGCCGCGCAGGATGACCATCAGACCGTTGACGCGCTCGCAGGAGCGGGTGTTCATCTTGTGGGGCATGGCGGACGAGCCGACCTGGCCGGGCTTGAAGCCCTCCGTGACCAGCTCGTGCCCGGCCATCAGCCGGATCGTCTTGGCGGTCGAGGACGGCGCGGCGGCCAGCTGCACCAGCGCGGTCACGACCTCGTAGTCCAGCGAGCGCGGGTAGACCTGACCGACCGAGGTGAAGGCCTGCGAGAAGCCGAGGTGCCCGGCGATCCGCTGCTCCAGCTCGGCGAGCTTGGCCGCGTCGCCGCCGAGCAGGTCCAGCATGTCCTGCGCCGTGCCGACGGGACCCTTGACGCCCCGCAGCGGGTAGCGGCCGAGCAGCTCCTCGACCCGCCCGTACGCGACGAGCAGTTCGTCGGCGGCGGTCGCGAAACGCTTGCCGAGGGTGGTCGCCTGCGCCGCGACGTTGTGCGAGCGGCCCGCCATGACCAGCTCCGCGTACTCGCCCGCGAGCCTGCCGAGCCGGGCGAGGACGGCCACCGTGCGGTCGCGCATCAGCTCCAGCGAGAGCCTGATCTGCAGCTGCTCGACGTTCTCGGTGAGGTCCCGGGAGGTCATGCCCTTGTGCACGTGCTCGTGCCCGGCGAGGTCGTTGAACTCCTCGATCCGCGCCTTCACGTCGTGTCGGGTGACCTTCTCGCGCTCGGCGATCGAGGCCAGGTCCACCTGGTCGAGCACGCGCTCGTAGTCGGCGAGGGCGGCGTCCGGCACCTCGATCCCGAGGTCCTTCTGCGCCCGCAGCACGGCGAGCCAGAGCTGACGCTCCAGCCTCACCTTGTGCTCGGGGGACCAGAGCGTGGCGAGCTCGGCGGAGGCGTAGCGTCCGGCGAGGACGTTGGGGATACGGGGCTTTGCGGGCGCGGCAGTCACGTGTACGGATTCTACTGGCGATTCCTGCAGGCCAGCGCCGGGGGGTTTGTCGGCGGAACCTACGAACGGGGCCGGGCCGTCGCGGCCGTGCGCCGCCACCGGGCATCGGCCGGCTCCGCGAGGAAGGCCGTGGCCGCGGCACAGTTCGGGCACGCACCGGCGGGCCAGGGTCGTGCCACGCGGGGCGGTCACCCGGTCGAGCTGCCGGACCGACTCCGGCATGATCCGGAAGAAAGATCCTAGCCCCGCGGGCTCTCGTAGGGGAGCAGCTCGGGGCGTTTGGCCGGGCGTCCGTCTCCGGACGAGCGGCCGGTGAGCCGTCGGCCTATCCACGGGAGCAGGTGCTGCCTGGCGAAGCGGACGTCGGCGGTGCGGCGGGCCGTCCAGCCCGGCGGTGGGGTGGGCGGCACCGGCGCGTGCCAGTCGGGGTCCTCCGGCGGGAGACCGAGCGTCTGCCACACGGCCTCCGCGACCCGGCGGTGCCCGTCGGGCGTCAGGTGCAGCCGGTCCACGTCCCACATCCGGGGATCGGAGAGGGACGGTGCCCCGTACAGGTCGACCACCAGCGCGCCGTGCCGCTTCGCGAGGTCGTCGACGACGCCGAAGAGCTCCTCCATGCGCGGCCTGAACCGTTCGAGCACCGGACCGTTACGGCCCGGGCTGCGCATCAGGACGAGCTGCTCGCAGGCGGGGGCGAGACGCTCCACGGCCTCCTCCAGGAGCCCGCGGACCCGTCCCATGTCGACCTTGGGACGCAGGGTGTCGTTGAGACCGCCGACCAGGGTGATCACGTCGGGACGCATCGCGGCCGCCACGTCGACCTGCTCGGCCACGATCTGTCCGATGAGCTTGCCGCGCACCGCGAGGTTCGCGTAGCGGAAACCGGGGGTCAGTGCGGCCATCCGGCCGGCCAGGAGGTCGGCCCAGCCGCGGTACGAGCCGTCGGGCAACAGGTCCGACATGCCCTCGGTGAAGGAGTCGCCGACCGCGACAAGACTGGTGTAGGTGGCATTCGTCTGCATGGCGGGAAAGATGGTAACCCGCTCGCATACTCGCCGGTCGGTCGGGCCCTCCCCGCCCGTACGCCCTCGCCGGCGCCCGGCGCGCGAGGTCTCGTCCGCCCGCCCCGGCCCCGCTCCCGCCCGATCCCGGGGGGCCGGGCCGGGCGTCACACCACCTGGCCGAACAGCTCCCGCAGCACGTCCTCCATCGTCACCAGCCCGGCGAGACGTCCGTCGCCGCCCATGACCCCCGCGAGATGCGTCCGGCTGCGCCGCATCGCGGTGAGCACGTCGTCCAGCGGGGTGCTCTCCCGGACCCGCGCGATGGGCCGCATGTCCTGCACCCGGAACGGCACGTCGCGCGGCACCGCGTCCAGCGCGTCCTTGACGTGGAGATAGCCGACGATGCGGCGCCCCTCGTCCACCACCGGGAAGCGCGAGAACCCGGATTCCGCCGACAGCCGCTCCAGCCCCTCGGGGGTGACGCCCACGCTCGCGTACACCACCCCCTCCAGCGGGAGGACGACATCGCGGACGGGCCGGCGTCCGAGCTCCAGGACGTCGTGCAACCGCTCCTGGGCGCGGCCGTCGATCAGCCCGGCCGCCCCCGAGTCCTTGACCAGACGGGCCAGTTCGTCGTCGGAGAAAGCCGCGGTGACCTCGTCCTTCGTCTCGACCCGCAGCAACTTCAGCAGGCCGTTGGCGAAGGCGTTGACGCTGAAGATCACCGGGCGCAGCGCACGGGAGAGCCCGACCAGCGGCGGACCGAGCAGCAGTGCGGTGCGCACCGGCTCCGCGAGCGCGATGTTCTTCGGGACCATCTCGCCGAACAGCATGTGCAGGTACGTGGCCAGGGTGAGCGCGATGACGAACGAGACCGCGTGCCCCACGCCCTGCGACACCCCCACGGCGTGGAAGACCGGCTCCAGCAGGTGTGCGATCGCGGGCTCGGCCACGATGCCGAGGACCAGCGTGCACAGGGTGATGCCCAGCTGCGCGGCCGCCAGCAGCACGGAGACGTGCTCCAGCCCCCACAGGACGCCGCGAGCCCTGCGGTCACCCCGCTCGGCGTGCGGCTCGATCTGGCTGCGGCGCACCGAGATCAGCGCGAACTCGGCGCCCACGAAGAAGGCGTTCACGACCAGCGTGGCCAGGCCGATCAGCAGTTGTACGGCGGTCATCGCGTCCCTTCCCCGTGCTCGTCCAGCGGTGCGTGCAGCAGGACCCGTGCGGCCCGCCGCCCCGAGGCGTCGACCACCTGCAGCTGCCAGCCCGCCACGTCGACGCTGTCCCCGACGGCCGGAATGCGGCCGAGTTCGGTGGCGAGGTAGCCGGCCAGCGTCTCGTACGGTCCGTCCGGGACCCGCAGCCCGAGGCGGGCCAGCTGGTCCGTGCGGGCCGCGCCGTCGGCCGAGTAGAGGCTGCGCCCCTCGCTGTCGGCGTCGGCCGGGGCCAGATCGGGGGTCTCGTGCGGGTCGTGCTCGTCGCGGACCTCGCCGACGACCTCCTCGACGATGTCCTCCAGGGTGGCGACCCCGGCCGTGCCGCCGTACTCGTCGATGACCACGGCCATGGTGCGCTTGCCGGAGAGCCGGTCGAGCAGCCGGTCCACGGTCAGCGACTCCGGTACGAACAGGGGCTCGCGCATGATCTGGGAGACGGGGGTGTGGGCCCGGCTCTCGGCGGGCAGCGCCAGGACGTCCTTGATGTGCGCGACGCCGACGACGGCGTCGAGACTGCCGCGGTGGACCGGGAAGCGGGACAGGCCGGTCGCCCGCGTCGCGTTCGCCACGTCCGCGCAGGTCGCCTGGATGTCGAGCGCGATGACCTGGACCCGCGGGGTCATCACGTTCTCCGCGGACAGGTCGGCGAGGTTCAGCGTGCGGACGAACAGCTCCGCGGTGTCCGCCTCCAGCGCGCCCTGTTCGGCGGAGTGCCGGGCGAGCGCCACCAGCTCCTGGGGTCCGCGCGCGGAGGCCAGTTCCTCGGCGGGTTCGAGACCGAAACGGCGCACGACCCGGTTCGCGGTGTTGTTGAGATGGGTGATGAACGGGCGGAACGCGGCACTGAACCAGCGCTGTGGTGTCGCCACCCGTTTCGCCATGGCGAGCGGCGCGGAGATCGCCCAGTTCTTGGGCACCAGCTCGCCGACGACCATCAGGAAGAGGGTGGACAGGGCCGTGCCGATCACCAGGGCCACCGACATCGACGCGGAGGCGGAGACCCCGGCGGACTTCAAGGGGCCGGCGAGGAGCTTGGCGATCGACGACTCGGAGAGCATGCCGACGACCAGATTGGTGACGGTGATGCCGAGCTGGGCGCCGGAGAGCTGGAAGGTGAGGTTGCGTACGGCCTTGAGCGCACCGGAGGCGCCGCGCTCGCCGCGTTCGACGGCGCGCTCCAGCTCGCTGCGCTCGACCGTGGTCAGCGAGAACTCCGCGGCGACGAAGGCACCGCAGGCCAGCGAGAGCAGGACCGCCACCAGGAGGAGGAGCACTTCGGTCATCGGGTCACCTCCGTCCCATGATCGGCCAGGGACGGGAGGATCGCGCGATGTCGGCTACCGCGCTGTCGGGTACGGGGAGGCTCGCCCATGGGCGGAGGCTCACACCTTTCACTGGACCGGCGGAGCCGGGGGAGGACGCGATGATCTGACGGTCCTCCTATGGTAAAGGATGAGCAAAGTGGGGTGCTCGGTGGGCCGGAGGCGCGGGGCCGGAGGTCAGCCGGTGAGCGGCTTCACCCAGCGGCGCCATGTCTCCTCGGGCTCGTACCCGGCCGCCCGCCAGGCATGCTGGGCGGTCTCGTTGCGCCGCAGCACCATCGCGTCCCCGCGCCGGCCCCCGAGCCGCACGAAGCGCTCCTCCGCGGCGGCGAGCAGGGCCGAGCCGACGCCGAGACGGCGCCGTCCGGGATGGACCGCCAGCCGGTAGAGGTGGCAGCGCCAGCCGTCGAAACCCGCGATCACCGTCCCCACCAGCTCGCCCTCCCGCTCGGCCAGGATCAGCGCCTCGGGGTCGCGGGCCACGAGCCGGTCCACGCCGTCCCGGTCGTCACTGATGCTCGTGCCCTCGGCGGCGGTCTTCCAGAACGCCAGCACGGTGTCGAGGTCCTCGGGCGTCGCGGCCCGGATCAGCAGGTCGGTCATGCGCCGATCCCATCACGCGCCGCGTGGGGCGACCGGGAATTCCACCATCCGGGACGCCCCGTTCGACCCGTGCCCCCGGGGACCGGTCCCCGGGGGCACGGGACGTACCGCGCACGTCACTCGTGCGCGATCGCCGCCAGTACGTTCATGCGCGACGCCCGCAGGGCCGGCAGCAGTGCCGCGACGATGCCCACCACCGCCGACCCCACCACCACCGCGACGATGGTGGCCCAGGGGACGGCGAACCCCGTCAGCCCCTGGAGCGCGAGCACCTGCTGCACACAGACGCCCCAGACCAGCCCCAGCACGAGACCGAGGATCGCGCCGAACACCGCGATCACCACCGACTCCAGCCGGATCATCCGGCGCAGCTGGCGGCGGCCGAGACCGATGGCGCGCAGCAGTCCGATCTCCCGGGTGCGCTCGACGACCGACAGGGCGAGGGTGTTGACCACACCGAGCACCGCGATGACGATCGCGAGTCCGAGCAGGGCGTACACGAGGTAGAGCAGCACCGCGATCTGGTCGTGGACCAGCTTCTTGTAGTCGGCCTGGTCACGCACCTGCACCTGCGGATAGGGGTCGAGCGTCTTCTCCAGCCGCAGGCGCAGCTCGTCCGCGCCGGTGCCCGGGGCGGCGTTCACGTACAGCGAGGAGTCCTGCCCGCCGGGCACGTACTTCTCGATCGTGCCGAATCCGAGGAACAGGCCGCCCTGCATGCCGAAGCCCTCGGCGGACTCCTGGTCGGTGAGCGCGGCCACCGTCAGTTCGCCGTGCCGCCCGGCGGGGAACTCGACGGGAACCGTGCTGCCCAGCCGTACGTCGTGCTCGCGGGCGAACTCCGCGTCCATGGCGAGATGCCCCGCGCCCAGCGCCGCCGCGGTGTCCCCCTGGGCGTACGTGAGGTGGGCGACGTCGTCGAGCCGCGGGTCGTAGCCCGTCGCGGTCGTCTTGATCCGCCTGCCGTCCGGCAGCCGCACCGCGACCGGGGTGAACCGCTGGCGGACGACGAGAGCGACCCCGTCCGTGCCCCGCACCTTGTCGGTGACCTCGCCGGAGAACGGCACGAAGTTGCTGTTCTGGATGACGAAGTCGGCGCCCAGCGTCTTGTCGATCTGCTCGTCGAAGGATTTGCTCATGGAGGCGCTCGCCACGGACATCCCGCCGACCAGGGCCAGGCCCACCATCAGGGCGGAGGCGGTGGCGCCGGTGCGCCGGGGATTGCGCAGCGCGTTGCGCTGGCTCATCCGGCCGACCGACCCGAACAGGGCCGGGAAGGCCCCGCCCAGGACCCTGATCACCGGCCGGACCAGGAGCGGGCCCGCGATCACCGTCGCCACGAGGGTCAGGACGACCCCGAGGCCCAGCAGCGAACCGGCCGTCGAGGTCTTCGTCGCCGCGACGCAGCCGCCGAGTGCGGCGGCACCCGCCAGTCCCACGACCGCGCCCGCGACGCCCCTCACCCGCAACGGCCGCCCCAGGCCCGCGACTTCGGCGTCCGCGAGAGCCGCCATCGGGGAGACCCCGGCCGCACGCCGGGCGGGGAGGTACGCCGCCACGAAGGTGACGCCGACCCCGACGACGTACGACGCGACGGGAGTTCCCCAGCCGATCACCATCTCGGTCGACTTCAGATTCATCCCGAACGCGGTCATCAGCTGGATCAGTCCGAGGGCGAGGCCGATCCCCGCGGCCAGCCCCAGCGTCGAGCCGACCAGGCCGAGCAGCAGCGCCTCGGTCAGCACCGACCGCCGTACCTGCCGCCGGTCGGCGCCCAGCGCCCGCAACAGGCCCAGTTCACGAGTGCGTTGGGCGATGAGCATCGAGAAGGTGTTGACGATGAGGAAGACACCGACGAGCACGGCGATCCCGGCGAAGCCGAGCATCACGTACTTGATGACGTCCAGGAAGCCGCCGAGCTGTGCGGCGGCGTCCTTGGCCTGCTCCTCGGCCGTCTTCAAGTCGTACGTCTTCGCGCCCAGTTCGGCCGCGACCCGCTGCTTGAGCACGGCGTCCCGGACCCCGGGTGCCGCGTCCAGCGAGATGCTCGTGGCGGCGGCGGTGCCGCCCAGCAGCTTCGTCTGCGCGGTCGGGGTGTCGAGGAACAGCAGCGCGGCACCGGGGTTGGTGGTGGTGAAGGTGGCGATGCCGACGATCCGCACCTCGAAGGTGCCGGGCTGCGCCTGCACCGTCAGGGTGTCACCGACGCGGACGTGCCGGCGCTCGGCGGTGTCCGCGTCGAGCAGCGCCTCGGAGGCGCCGTGCGGAGCGTGACCGGAAGTCAGCTTGACCGGACTGCGTTCGCTGGGCTGCCAGTTGGTGGCGATGGTCGGCGCGCCCGAGGTCGGCCCGACCGACTCGTTCTTCCGGTCGACGATGGTGAGGTTCTCGACCGCCGCGTCGACATGGGCGGCCGCGACGCCCTCGACCTTCGCCAGCCGGCCCGCGAGCGAGGCGGGCAGGGTCGGGGTGGCGCCGGTCGGGATCTGCGAGTCGAGGTCGTTCCTCGGCGACACGGCCACGTCCGCCGAGGTGGAGGCGAAGAGCCGGTCGAAGGTACGGGTGACCGTGTCCGAGAAGATCAGGCTGCCCGCGACGAACGCCACGGACAGCACGACGGCCAGTGCGGAGAGGAGCAGCCGTCCCTTGTGGGCGAGGAAGCTGCGCAGGGTCGCCTTGAGCACGGCCGCCTCAGCCCCTGTCCTCGTCGAGAGGCACGCGGCCGGCGTCGCCGTCGGCGCTCACGCCGCCGGGGTCCGTCGCGGCGGGCACGTCGTGGCCGGCGGTCGCCTGCGGAGGTACCGCGGGGGTGTCTCCGCCGGGAGACACGGCGGCTTTTTCGCCCCGTGGCGGTAGGGCCTCCGCACCGGTGTCCGCCCGCGGCGGGCGGGAGGCCTCCTCGCGGGAGGAGGGGCCCTCGGCGCTCGCCCGGACGGTGTCGAAGCGTTTCATCCGTTCCAGCACCGCCTCCGCCGTCGGCCGCTCCATCTCGTCCACGATCCGCCCGTCCCCGAGGAAGAGCACCAGGTCGGAGTGGGCGGCCGCGCCGGGGTCGTGCGTGACCATGACGACGGTCTGGCCGAGCTCGTCGACCGCCTCCCGCAGGAAGCCGAGGACCTCCAGGCCCGCGCGGGAGTCGAGGTTGCCGGTCGGCTCGTCGGCGAAGATCAGTTCGGGTCGGGAGGCGAGCGCCCGCGCACAGGCGACCCGCTGCTGCTGGCCACCGGAGAGCTGGGCCGGACGGTGCTTGAGCCGCCCGCGCAGACCCAGGGTGTCGATCACCTGGTCCAGCCACTCCCGGTCGGGCCGCTGACCCGCGATGTCCATCGGCAGCGTGATGTTCTCGGCCGCGGTGAGCGTCGGGATCAGGTTGAACGACTGGAACATGAACCCGATCCGGTCCCGGCGCAACCGGGTCAGTTCGCGGTCCTTGAGTCCCGTGATCTCGGTGTCGCCGAGCCACACCTGTCCGGCGGAGACGGTGTCCAGTCCCGCCAGGCAGTGCATCAGCGTCGACTTCCCGGAGCCGGAGGGCCCCATGACCGCCGTGAAGCGGCCGCGCGCGATGGCCACGTCGACGGAGTCGAGGGCGAGGACGGCGGTCTCGCCCGAGCCGTACGCCTTCGTCAGCCCGCGGGCGCGGGCCGCGATCCCGTCCGCGCCCCCGTGGCCGACGACGTGCTCCGCAGCTGGTGTGGGCAAGGCCGCCTCCTGGGTCATCGACATCCCGGCATCCGTGTTCCGCCCGAGCGTAATGTGATCCCGCCCACAGGGGGTGTGCCTCCGGGTTATTGGCGTCATCCGGGCCTTGCGGGTGCTAGCACTTCGGCGCTAGCTTCGAGGTATGGCGAAGACGCAACTGAACGTGCGGGTGGACGAGGGCACCGCCCGGGCCGCCCGCGAGCGGGCCCTGGCGCGGGGCATGAGCGTGAACCGCTACATCGAGGAATTGGTCAGACAGGACACCGGCGAGATGGGCCACACGTTCGTCGACGCGGCCTCCGACTTCATGAAGCAGTACGAGTCCGTCTTCGCCGAGGAATTCGGCGCGGACCGCGAAGGCACCCGCCGAAGCTCCCGCGAAGGTCGTCGTTGATCCCTTGAGCAGTCTCAGAGTCGACCTTGCCTGGCTCCTCATGATCGCCGAACAGAAGACGCCCGGAGACCCCCAGGTCACCGACTGGGGAGCCCTCGTCGCCGCCGTCAGCCGGCACGAGGCGGAGATATTCGGCATTCCCGTCTACGACAGCCCGCACGCCCGCGCCGCCGCACTGCTCCAGCTGCTGCTGCACGTCCCGGCGCTCGAACGCTCCAACGCGATGTTCGCCTCCGCCGTCGCGTACGCCTACCTGGTGGCCAGCGGCCTCAAGGTCGTCACCTCGCCCGAGCAGGTGCGCGAACTCGCCCGCCTGGTGAAGGGCGGCGAGGCGACCGTGCACGACATCGCGCGGGAACTGCGCCAGTGGTGCCTGTGAGGTGCGGACCCGCGTGACACGTCGGCCGTGACGCGAGGGCGGCGAGGGCCGCGGCTCCCGGACGGGCCGGCCTCGGCCACGTGCCCGAACCACCTCCACGGCCGCTACGGCGCTCCGGTCTCCGGGACGCCGTGCCGTCGTGCGGAACCCGGCAGGCGGTACGGGACGGGCGGACGCGGGCGCCCTTCCGGCTTCTCGGGCCTCAGCGGCCGCCGGTACCGGCAGGACGGGACCTGAGGTCACCGTCCCCCGTGCGGGTCCGTCGCTTCCCCCGGCGCTCCCTCACGCGGACGCGCCGGACTCCGGCCAGGACAGGGCGAAAGCGTCCGCGTCCCAGGTGCCGCCCAGTTCCGGTGCCAGCCACCCGGGCGCTTCGGAGCGGAACAGGGCGGGCGGACGGGCACCCGCCCCCGCGGGCAGCGCGCCCAGCAGCGGGGCCCCGGCCACCACCGGCAGGTCCGCGAGGTTGCAGCGGGACGCGAGGTCGGCGGAGCCGGGCCAGCTGCCGATGACGAGCCCGGTCAGGTCCAGGCCCCGGCGCCGCAGCTCGCGCGCGGTCAGCTCGGTCGTGTTGAGCGTGCCGAGTCCCGCCGCCACGACGAGCAGCACCGGCGCGTCCAGCAGCGTCGCCACGTCCGCCAGCGTCCCGCCCTCGTCGTCGAGACGGACGAGCAGACCGCCCGCCCCCTCGACCAGTACGAGATCGTGCTCGACGGCCAGCTTGCCCGCCGCCTCCGCCACCGCACCGGGCCGCACCGGAGCCAGACCGGCCCGCCGCGCGGCCGTCGCGGGCGCCAACGGCGCGGGGTAGCGCCCGAGTTCGAGCGTGGTCACGGCTCCCGCGAGCCGGGCCGCCTCGTCCGCGTCACCGTGTTCCCGTGGGCCCACGCCTGTCTGCGCGGGCTTGAGGACGGCCACGGACTGTCCGGCGGCGACGGCCGCGGCGGCGACGGCGGCCGTCGTGACCGTCTTCCCCACCTCGGTACCCGTTCCGGTGATCACCAGGACCGTCATGTCATCCCTCCCGTGCCGCCGCCCGGACCGCGCGGGCGATCCGGGCCACGTCCTCGTCACTCGTCACATACGGCGGCATCGTGTAGACGAGGTCGCGGAACGGGCGCAGCCACACACCCTCGCGCACGGCGGCGGCCGTCGCCGCCGCCATGTCGACCTCGTGGTCGAGCTGGACGACACCGATCGCGCCCAGCACCCGCACGTCCCGGACCCCCGGCATCGAGGAGGCCTCCGCCAGTCCTTCCCGCAGTCCCGCCTCGATCCGCTTGACCTCGGTCTGCCAGTCCTGCCCGAGCAGCAGGTCGACGGAGGCGCACGCCACCGCGGCGGCGAGCGGATTGCCCATGAAGGTCGGGCCGTGCGCGAGCACCGGGACCTCGCCGTGCGAGATGCCCTCGGCCACCCGGGCCGTGCACAGCGTCGCCGCCATGGTCAGGTACCCGCCGGTCAGCGCCTTGCCCACACACATCACGTCCGGCGTCACGCCCGCGTGCTCCGCCGCGAAGAGCGTTCCCGTACGGCCGAAACCGGTGGCGATCTCGTCGAACACCAGCAGCACGTCGTGCGCGTCGCACGCCTCCCGCAGCACCCGCAGATACGCGGGGGAGTGGAAGCGCATCCCGCCCGCGCCCTGCACCACCGGTTCCACGATCACCGCGGCGAGCTCGTGCGCGTGACGCCCCATCAGCTCGCGCAGGTGTGCGGCGTACGACTCCTCGTACCCGGCCGGCGGGGCGTCGGCGAACACCTGGCGCTGCAGCACGCCCTGCCACAGCTCGTGCATCCCGCCCTCGGGGTCGCACACCGACATCGGCTGCCAGGTGTCGCCGTGGTACCCGCCCCGCCAGGTCAGCAGCCGCTGCTTGGCCGGGCGGCCGAGCGAACGCCAGTGCTGGAGACACATCTTGACGGCGACCTCGACCGAGACCGAACCGGAGTCGGCGAGGAAGACGTGCTCCAGCCCCTCGGGAGATATGTCGACCAGTCGCTTGGCCAGCCGCACGGCGGGCTCATGGGTGAGCCCGCCGAACATCACATGGCTCATCCGCTCCAACTGGGCGCGCACCGCGTCGTTCAGCACCGGGTGGTTGTAGCCGTGGATGGCCGACCACCACGACGACATCCCGTCGACGAGATCGCCCGAGCCGTCCGCCATCCGCAGCCGCACCCCGCTCGCCGACTCCACGACGAGCGGCTCCTGGCGTCCCGGCATCGGCCCGTACGGGTGCCAGACATGGCGCCGGTCGAGTTCGAGCAGCTCCCGCAGGGACAGGTCAGGCATTGGGCGCGAGATCCGTTCCGGCACCCCGGCGGCGCACGGCGACCAGATCCGTACGCGCCTCGGCGGGCACCTCGACCGGAGCCGAGCCGCACACACCGCCCCCCGCGTGCGACCCGCACCCACCGGCCTCGTGCGACCCGCACCCGGACTCCGCGTGCGACCCGCAGCCCGCCGCGTCGGCGTCCGCGTGCGCGCCGCACCCGCCGCCCGCCGCCGCACGGTGCTCCGGCAGGGTCACCTCGCCGGCGCCCTCCACCTCGAACCCGGCGTCCGCGATCATCTCCAGGTCGGCCTTGCCCGCCTGGCCCTCGCTCGTCAGATAGTCGCCGAGGAAGATCGAGTTGGCGAGGTGGAGGGCGAGCGGCTGCATCGTGCGCAGATGGACCTCACGGCCGCCCGCGATGCGGACCTCGGCGTCCGGGCAGACGAAACGGACCATCGCCAGGATGCGCAGACACCGCTGCGGTGTCAGGTTCCACTCCTGGGCGAGCGGGGTTCCCTCGAACGGGATCAGGAAGTTCACCGGAACGGAGTCGGGGTCGAGGTCGCGCAGCGCGTACACCACGTCCACGAGGTCCTCGTCGCTCTCGCCCATGCCGGCGATCAGACCGGAGCAGGCGGACAGGCCCGCCGCGTGCGCCTTCTGGACCGTGTCCACCCGGTCGGCGTACGTGTGCGTGGTCGTGATGTCCCCGTACGTCGCCTCGGACGTGTTGAGGTTGTGGTTGTAGGCGTCCGCGCCCGCCTCGCGCAGCCGCTCGGCCTGACCGTCGGAGAGCAGACCGAGGCAGGCGCACACCTCGACGTTCTCGTGCTGGTCCTTGATCGCCTTGATGGTGTCGGAGACCCGGTCCACGTCGCGGTCGGTCGGACCGCGTCCGCTGGCCACCAGGCAGACCCGCTTGGCGCCCCCGGCCAGGCCCGCCGCCGCGGCCTGCGAGGCCTGGTCGGGCTTGAGCCAGGTGTACTTGAGGATGTCGGCCTTGGAGCCGAGCCGCTGCGAGCAGTACGAGCAGTCCTCGGGGCAGAGCCCGGACTTCAGGTTGACCAGATAGTTGAGTTTCACTCGACGGCCGAACCAGTGGCGGCGGACCTTCCCGGCCGCGGCCACCACGTCGAGCACGTCGTCGTCGGACGTGGCCAGCACGGCCAGCGCCTCGTCACGGGTCGGCAGCTCGCGCCGAAGCCCCTTGTCCACCAGCGTGTTCAGCAGGTCCATGAGATCCGATCCTGACGTATCCGAGCGGGTGCGGCCAAGGAGAGATCGCACAACAGACACGGTTCGACGTGTGGGTATTGCCACATCCTGGGCGCCGGACCGTCCCGCTAGGGTCTGTGCACTGCCTACAAAACCACCACCCCGAGGGCCCGGAGGCACCAGCATGGCCGGATCGCCGTTCGCATGGATCGACGAGCAGGCGCACCAGCGCCGACGGGCCGGACTCGTCCGCACCCTGCGCCCGCGCCCCGCCGACTCGGCCCTGCTCGATCTGGCGAGCAACGACTATCTCGGCCTCGCCCGCCACCCCGAGATCACGGCCGCGGCCGCGGCCGCCGCGCACCGCTGGGGAGGGGGCGCGACCGGATCGCGGCTCGTCTCCGGCACTACCGGACTTCACGCCGAACTCGAACGCGAGCTCGCCGAGTTCTGCGGCTTCGAGGCCGCGCTGGTCTTCTCCTCCGGATACGCGGCCAATCTCGCCGCGGTCACCGCGCTCGCGCCGCACGGCTCGCTCGTCGTCTCCGACGCGGGCAACCACGCCTCGCTGATCGACGGCTGCCGGCTGGCCCGCGGCACCACCCAGGTCGTCGCGCACGCCGACCCCGACGCCGTGCGCAAGGCGCTCGGGACGCACGAGGGTCCCGCCCTCGTCGTCTCCGACACGGTCTTCTCGGTGGACGGCGACGCGGCACCGCTGGCCGGTCTGGCCGCCGCCTGCCGGGCGCACGGGGCGGCGCTGGTCGTCGACGACGCGCACGGACTCGGCGTACTGGGCAGCGGAGGCCGGGGCGCCGCGCACGCCGCGGGCCTCGCCGGCGCTCCGGACGTCGTCGTGACCGTCACGCTCTCCAAGTCGTTCGGCAGCCAGGGCGGCGCCGTCCTCGGGCCCGCACCGGTCATCGACCACCTGGTCAACGCGGCGCGCACCTTCATCTTCGACACGGGTCTCGCACCGGCGGCCGCGGGCGCGGCCCTCGCGGCGCTCAGGCTGCTGCGCCGTGAGCCGGCGCGGGCCGACCGGGCCCGCGCGGTGGCGACGGCGCTGCACACCCGGCTGACCGCCGAGGGACTGGAGGCCGTACGGCCGGACGCCGCCGTGGTCTCGGTGCGCGCGCCGTCCCCGGAACGGGCCGTGCGGTGGGCCGCGGACTGCCGCGAGGCGGGGCTCGCCGTCGGGTGCTTCCGCCCCCCGTCCGTGCCCGACGGCATCTCCCGGCTGCGGCTGACCGCCCGGGCGGATCTCACCGACGCCCAGATCGAGCGGGCCGTACGGGTGATCTCGGAGAACCGGTGAGGCGGCGGTCAGTTCAGTCCGGCGATGAACCCCTCCCAACTGGCGGGGGTGAACAGCAGGGCGGGGCCCGCCGTGTTCTTGGAGTCGCGCACGGCGACGAGTCCGGCCCAGGGCCCTGGGCCCGGTCGCGCGGTCTCGACGCAGTTGTTCATTCCCGTGCTGCGGCTGCTGCGCCGCCAGCGCACGTCACGGAGTGAGGTACTGAGGGGTACGTACCGAGGCATTGCGGTCATGGGGGTGCCTCCTTACGCGCCGTCACCTATCCCGGCGATGTAGTCCAACGAGTCCTCGGGTGAAAGGGCGTGGGACCGAAGGGTGTTGAAGGCTTCGGTGTAGGCCTGAAGGTCTTCTTTCCGTTCGAGGTAGAGGCTACTCGTCAAGTGGTCGAGAACAACCACGTCGAGATCAGTTGTGTTCGGAAATGAGAAAATAACGAAAGGGCCGGTCACTCCGGCGTGCGCCCCGGCGGCGAAGGGCAGTACCTGGAGCCGGACTTGGGGAAGGGCCGCGGCCTCCCGCAGCCGGGCCAGCTGACGTGCCATGACCTCGGGCCCGCCGACCTCGCGGCGCAGTACGGCCTCGTCCAGGACCGCGGCCAGCTCCAGCGGCGGCTGCGACCGCAGCACGTCCTGCCGGGCGAGGCGCACCTCGACGAGCGCGTCCAGTTTGTCGTCGGCCAGCCCGCCCACCGCCGCCCGGGTCACCGCCCGGGCGTACTCGGGGGTCTGGAGCAGCCCCGGTACCACGGACGTCTCCAGCGTGCGCATCCCGCTGGCCTGGGACTCCAGGCTGATGAAGTCCCGGTAGGCGGGCGGCAGGACTCCCCGGTAGGCGTGCCACCAGTGGTGCCGCCCGTTGCCCTCGGATCCGGCCAGTCCGAGCAGGAGCTCCCGTAATCCGCTCTCCCGGACGCCGTACGCGTCCAGAAGACGCTCCACATCGGCCGGTTTCACCCCGCTGGTGCCCGTCTCGATCCGGCTCACCTTCGACTGGTGCCAGCCGACGAGGCCGGCCGCCTCACCGCTGGTGAGGCCAGCACCGGCGCGCAGCGCGCGCAGTTCGGCACCGAGTTTGCGGCGTCGTACCGCGGGACCGTGCTGCATGGCCGTACTCCTTACTCCTTCCGAGCCGCCCAAATACGGTCTGCCGTCGCAGAGTTCACCGCTTCGAGCGACAGATATATGCATATCTCGGTGGATCGCGCCCGTGACCGGCCCGGTGATGGCAGTCTGGCGCGAAGCACCAGTCCGGGACCGTACTCGAACCATCCGCTCCGTGTCGGACTCCGGTCCCGTGGGAAAGGGACGACGTCGTCATGGCAGACCACCAGGAAGCATCCGTCACTCTGCCGAGCGATCCCGCCTCGGTCTCCGCGGCCCGGAAATTCGTCATCGACGTGCTGGCCGAATGGGGCCTGCCGGAGGACGCCGAAGCCGCCGACACCGTACGCCTGATCGTGTCCGAACTCGCCACCAACGCCGTCCAGCACACGTTCGGCCAGTCGCCCACCTTCACGGTGGACGTCCTGCTGAAACGGGACGAACAACTGCGCATCGGTGTCACCGACAGCCATCCGCGCTTCCCGAAGCGACTGCCCGCCGCGGTCCAACAGGACAACGGACGCGGGATGGTGATCATCCGTTGGCTGACCGCGGAATGCGGCGGCAGAGTCCTCGTGCGTCCCACCCGGGAGGGCGGCAAGACGGTCTCCATCGAGTTGCCGTGGACGGTGCGGGCCCAGCCGGTGGTGGCCGGCGGTCCACAAGAGCCCTGAGGAAACGATCAGTTGGTCCGGCCCGTCGGCGTCCCTACCGCGCCGCCCTCCCGAACGCGCCCCGCAACAGGGCCCGGAACGCCTCCGCCGCGGGTGCCCGCCGGTCGGTCCGGTGGACGACGGAGATCGTACGGCGCAGATCTCCCGGTTCCAGCAGCCGCAGCCCCACCGGGGTGGCCGCCGTCCTGGCCACCATCTCCGGCACCACCGCGACCCCCAGTCCGGCACTGACCAGCGCGCACACCAGCGCGTACCCGGGGCTCTCGACCCGGACGGCCGGGGTGGCCCCGACCCGGGCCAGCGCGGCCTCCACTCCCTGCCGCGGCGGATGGTCCGGGGCCATGCTGATCAGCGGCTGCCCGGCGAGTCCGGAGAGCGGCAGCCGGGCCGCGCCCTCCGCGAGGACGTGACCCGGAGCGGTGACGAGCACCAGTTCCTCGACCAGCACCGGCTCCGCGCACACCGACGAGGGAAGCGGCGCCGGGTCCGCGGGCTCGTAGGTGTGGGTCAGCGCGAGGTCCACCTCGCCCGCCGCGACCGCCGTGACACCGTCCGGCGGCTCGTAGTTCGCGACCGTCAGCTCCACGTCCGGGTGGGCCCGGCGAAAGGCGCTGAGCACCGGCGGCAGCAGATGGATGCCCGCCGTCTGGAACGTGCCGAGCCGCAGGGTGCCTCCGGACAGACCGGTCAGCCGGGCCAGTTCATGGCGCGCCTGCTCCAGCTCGTCGAGGACGCGGCGGGCCCGGGCCGCGAGCAGCTCGCCCGCCTCCGTGAGCCGCGTTCCCCGAGGGGAGCGCACCAGCAACGGCGCGCCCGCCTCCCGTTCCAGCTTCGCGAGCTGCTGGGAGAGGGCGGGCGGGCTGTAGCCGAGGCGTTCGGCCGCCCGGGTGATGGACCCGGCCCCGGCCACCGCCACCAGGGCCGCCAGCCGTGTCGGGTCGTACATCGCACGGCTCCCCGGGTCCGGGCCCGGCGCCGGCCCGGGTCCCAACGAATGCTTAAGACCGGTCCAGGATATTCGACATACCTGCTGAAGGCCCGGCCGAGGCAGCCTGGTGGCCATGGACGGACAGCTCATCGCCTTCACCGGGGTCGCCGCGGGAATGGTCGCCATGCCCGGCGCGGACTTCACGGTTGTCGTACGCAACGCCCTGACCTCCCGCCGGGCGGGGGTGGCGTGCGCGCTCGGAGTCGCGGGCGGGCTGCTGCTGCACACGGCGCTGGCCGTCGCCGGTGTCGCCGCCGTCCTCACGGCGGTGCCGGCGCTGTTCCGGACGCTGCAGGTCCTCGGCGGGGGCTACGTGCTGTACCTCGGGACACGGACGCTGGCCGGTCTGCGCCCGCGCCGGCGGCGGGACCGGGAGCGGGAACCGGGCCCGGAGCGTTGTCCGGCGGCGCCGGGCGGGAAGCCGCCCGGCGGGCCGGCCTCCGGCGATCCCGGGTCCGGTGGTCCCGGGTCCGGCGACCCCGGGGACGGGAGCCGTCCGTTGCGGCAGGGCTTCGTCACCAATGCGCTGAACCCGAAGGCGCCGATCACCTTCCTGAGCCTGCTTCCGCAGTTCGTGCCCGCGGGCAGCCCGGCGATGCCCCGCACCCTGGTGCTGGCCCTGATCGTGGTGGCCCTCGCCCTGGTGTGGTTCCCGGCGGTCGCCCTGCTGGTCGACCGGCTCGGCCGGTGGCTGCGCCGGCCGCGTGCCGCCCGCGCCGTGGAGGCGGTCACCGGGACCGCGCTCACCGTGCTCGGCCTGGTGCTCCTCCTGGAGCCGCTGACGGCCTGAGAGCCCGCCGGGCCGCTGAAGGCCCGCCGGGCCGCAGAGGGCTTGAGAGCCCGCCGGGCCGGTGCGCCGAGGGGCGGCGGTCCGGCGCCGCCGCCCCTCGGCCCGGGTCAGCTGATCCGGCCGTACCAGACGCTCTTCGTCCAGATCTTCTGGAGCTTCACGACCTCCCCGCTCTTCGGGGAGTGCCAGATCTTTCCCTTCCCGGCGTAGATGCCGACGTGGTACACGCTCCGGCCCGAGTGGAAGAACACGAGGTCACCGGCCTTGCGGTGCGACGCGGAGATGTGGTGGCTCTTGTTGTACTGCCCCGCGGCCGTACGGGGCAGCTTCTTGCCCGCCTTCTTGTACGAGTACAGCGTGAGCCCGGAGCAGTCGAAGCGGCGCGGCCCGGTGGCGCCGTACTTGTACGGGGCGCCCTTCTTGGATGCCGCGACCTGGAGCGCCCTCGTCGCCGGTGTGGCGGCCTCGGCGTCGGCCGCGACGCCCGGGACCACGAGACTGCCGCCCACGGCGGCGATGGTCAGAGCCGAGGCCGTACCGGCCCGGGACAGCAGCGACGGGACACGATTCAGCGCAGTCATGCGCAACCCTTCGTCAACCGCCTGTGAAGGATGACCTGTCGGATTCGGGCTGGCGAAGTAGCCCGGCCGCTTACGCGGCTTCACCCCAAGGGCCGCCCGGATCTCTCCGGCGGCCCGTCTTGCTGGGTCCTCCACTCCTGCCGATGCACATCTGTCGACCGGTCATCCGGGCGGCGGCAGGACTCGGCGTCCGCCCGGACCGCCCCGCCGGTGTGGCGGGGGCTTGTCGTCGGAAGGGATCTTCACGCATGGATGTCGGAAAATCCGAGCGGAACCGATGATTTGTGGGGTTACTCACCACTCACCCGTTCGGGTGGACACTCCTCTGTTCGAGGGGTGTTGGGGATGTCGGCAACGCTCTTACCAGCAACGGAGCGTCCCGTTCGGCCTTTTGGGCAAGCGTGTTGCGCAACTTCCGGGGCCACCCGAAAGGACGTGCGGCTACGCCGTCGGGGGGTACGCCGACTGGTCCGTTTGAAACCCGGGCCGGACGCTTCGCAGACCGCTCCGCGGAGCGGTTCGCGCGACGGCCCGGGTCCGGACGTCAACTGCCGGAGCCGGGAGGCAGGGTGACGCGGGCGGCCCGCCGCTCGCCGTCGAGGACCCGCAGGGCCTGCGCCAGGGTCGGCGCGTGCACCTCGCTCTCGCCCCGCTGGTGCATCAGGGCCAGGGCGTCCCGCAGGGCGGTCGCCTTGCCGACGAGCGCCTGGGCGGCACGCAGCCCGCGATAGGTGTCTCCCGGGCGGGCCGGGTTGATCCGGCCGACCAGGTCGACCACGTCGAGCCAGCGGTCTATCAGCTCGGCCTCGGCGTGGGTCAGAGCGGGCAGCGGAGGCAGTTCGGGCACCATCGGCGGATCACCTCGCGTCGGGTGTGGCGTTTCCCGCACCGGGCGCGCTGGGCGGGTTCTTGCGGCTCGGGATGATCCCGTCCACCAGCCCGTACGCCAGCGCGGCCTGCGCGTCCAGAATCGTGTCCCGCTCGATGTCGGCGGCGACTCGTTCGGGATTTTTCCCCGTGTGCCGTACGAGCATGTCCTCCAGCAGCTTCCGAGTGCGGGTCAACTCCTCGGCCTGGAGGGCGAGATCACTCGCCTGCCCCTCGACCGGCCCGGCGAGCGAGGGCTGGCGGAGCAGCACCCGGGCGCCCGGCAGGGCGAATCGCTTGCCCGGTGTGCCGGCCGCCAGCAGGACGGCGGCGACCGACACGGCCTGCCCCAGGCACACGGTCTCCACGTCGCAGGTGACGTAGCGCATCGTGTCGTAGACGGCCGTCATCGCGCTGAACGAGCCGCCGGGGGAGTTGAGGTAGAGCGAGATGTCCCGCTCCGGCGCTTGGTGTTCGAGGTGCATGAACTGGGCCATCACGTCGTTCGCCGACGCGTCGTCGACGGGTGTCCCGAGGAACACGATGCGCTCGTCGAGCAGCTTGGAGTACGGGTCGAGGGACCGGTGTCCCGTGGCCGTGCGCTCGGTGAACTCGGGCAGGACATGGCGGGCGGACGGTTCGTGCATGACTGGCGCCTCCTCCGGGCGACTCTCCGGCGAGCCGCTCCCTGTGAAAAACGTACAGGACGTACAGATCTTGTCGAGGGAATCGGCCGACAGCGAAAAAAAAGGGGGTCCAGGGGAGGCGCGGAGGCGTGGCACGCCTGGGGCGCACGGCCGGCCGTGCGCCCCAGGTCCGGCGGTGAGGGGCGCGGCGCGGGGCGGATGCCGGGGTCGTGCGGTGGTCGTGCGGGGTGGGGGCCAGGGGAGGGGTGTCCTCGTTCCCGGTGCGGCCCGGGGCGTCCGCCGTTCCGGGGGAGCGTCGGTGGCCCGGTCTAAACTGGGGGCCATGGCCTACGAGATTCCGGTGACGCAAGCCAGGGCTGAGCTCGCCGATCTGATCAACCGGGTGGTGTACGGAGGCGAGCGCGTCGTCGTGACCCGGCACGGGAAGCCCCTCGTCGCCCTCGTCTCCGCGGCCGACCTGGAGCGTCTCGAAGAGCTCAGGGAGCCCGCCGGGAACCAGGTCGTCAGTTCCCTCTCCAGCGTCCGCGAGGCCGCCGCCGCGCCCCGGGAGCGTCAGCGCTTCGGTATCGCCGCGGAGCACCAGGGGCCCAACGTCTCGTAACGGGAGGGCGATCGGGCGCGTACGGGCCGCCGGCCGGACACCGCGCCCGGCGCCGGTCCGCACGGGCCGGAGGCGTGAGGCATCGGGGCGCACGCCCTGTCCGGGCGCACGCCCTTTCCGGGCGGACGTCGATTCCGGGCGGACCCCGTGTCCGGGCGCGTGCCGCGTCCGGAGGCGTGCCGTATACGGAGCGTGCCGTATACGGCCGGATTCCGGAAGGTCGCCGGGCGCGGGCCGGTCCGGCCCCGCGGCGGACCGGAGGCCGGCGTGCGACGGACCGGAACCCCGCGCGGTTCCCCGCCCGTCGTGACCCGGCGCGCCGCTCCGCCGAGGTGCGGGCGGTCCGAGTGAAGATCGTCGGGGTTCACCCGCCACCGGACCCCCGGCGGTTCCGGGGGAGCCCGTCGCCCCGGCCGGAGTGGGCCACAGGCCGGTTAACGTCCACGAAACGACGGCCAACTAGCGTGCGCATCCATGCCACCAGTGGTTTCGGTGGCTGCGGCCACCGGACCCCGCACGGTCCGGAGCGAGGACTGTGAGGTGGGACGCCGTGCAACTGACCCCGCACGAGCAGGAGAGACTGCTGATCCACGTGGCCGCCGACGTGGCCGAGAAGCGCCGGGCCCGCGGACTGAGACTGAACCACCCCGAGGCCGTCGCCCTCATCACGTCGCACATCCTCGAAGGCGCCAGGGACGGCCGTACCGTCGCCGAACTGATGTCCTCCGGGCGCAAGATCCTCACCCGTGACGACGTCATGGAGGGCATCCCCGAGATGATCCACGACGTCCAGGTGGAGGCGACCTTCCCGGACGGCACCAAGCTCGTCACCGTCCACGACCCGATCGTCTGACGGGGGAGCGCCCGCCGTGATTCCCGGAGAGATCCTCTTCGCCGACGGACCCGTCGCCTTCAACGAAGGCCGCGAGGTCACCCGGCTGACCGTACTCAACGCCGCCGACCGTCCCGTCCAGGTCGGCTCCCACTACCACTTCGCCGAGGCGAACCCGGGCCTGGAGTTCGACCGCGCCGGCGCGCGCGGCAAGCGGCTGAACGTCGCCGCCGGCACCGCCGTGCGCTTCGAGCCCGGGATCCCCGTCGACGTCGAACTCGTACCGCTCGCGGGTGCCCGGGTCGTGCCCGGTCTGCGCGGCGAGACCGGAGGTGCCCTCGATGCCTGAGCTCTCGCGCCGGGCGTACGCCGATCTGTTCGGTCCCACCACCGGCGACCGGATCCGGCTCGCCGACACCGACCTGCTCGTCGAGATCGAGGAGGACCGCTCCGGCGGCCCCGGACGCGCCGGTGACGAGGCCGTGTTCGGCGGCGGCAAGGTCATCCGGGAGTCCATGGGCCAGTCGCGCGCCACCCGCGCGGAGGGCACTCCCGACACCGTCGTCACGGGCGTCGTGATCATCGATCACTGGGGGATCGTCAAGGCCGACCTCGGCATCCGCGACGGCCGGATCACCGGCATCGGCAAGGCCGGCAACCCCGACACCATGGACGGTGTCCACCCCGACCTCGTCATCGGCCCGGAGACCGAGATCATCGCGGGCAACGGACGGATCGTCACCGCGGGCGCCATCGACGCGCACGTCCACCTGATCTGCCCCCAGATCGCCGACGAGGCGCTGGCCTCCGGCATCACCACGCTGGTGGGCGGCGGCACCGGTCCCGCCGAGGGCTCCAAGGCCACCACCGTGACGCCCGGCCCCTGGCATCTGGCCCGGATGCTGGAGTCGATGGAGGGGTATCCGCTCAACTTCGGCCTGCTGGGCAAGGGCAACACGGTCTCGCACGACGCGATGCTGTCGCAGATCCGCGGCGGCGCGCTCGGACTGAAGCTGCACGAGGACTGGGGGTCCACGCCGGCCGTCATCGACGCCGCGCTGACCGTCGCCGACCGCACCGGCATCCAGGTAGCCATCCACACGGACACGCTGAACGAGGCCGGGTTCGTCGGTGACACGCTGGCCGCGATCGGCGGACGCGGCATCCACGCCTACCACACCGAGGGCGCCGGCGGCGGGCACGCGCCGGACATCATGACGGTGGTGTCCGAGCCGCACGTGCTGCCCAGCTCCACCAACCCGACCCGGCCCTACACCGTCAACACCGCCGAGGAACACCTCGACATGCTGATGGTCTGCCACCACCTCAACGCGGCCGTTCCCGAGGACCTGGCCTTCGCCGAGTCGCGCATCCGGCCGTCCACCATCGGTGCCGAGGACGTCCTGCACGACCTCGGCGCGATCTCGATCATCTCCTCCGACTCCCAGGCGATGGGCCGGGTCGGCGAGGTCATCATGCGGACCTGGCAGACGGCCCATGTGATGAAGCGGCGGCGCGGCGCGCTGCCGGGCGACGGACGCGCGGACAACCACCGGGTACGTCGCTATGTCGCCAAATACACGATCAACCCGGCGCTCGCGCAGGGGCTCGCCCGGGAGATCGGCTCCGTCGAGACCGGCAAACTCGCCGACCTCGTGCTGTGGGAGCCGGCGTTCTTCGGCGTCAAACCGCACCTGGTCATCAAGGGCGGACAGATCGCCTACGCACAGATGGGCGACGCCAACGCGTCCATCCCGACGCCGCAGCCGATCCTGCCCCGGCCGATGTTCGGGGCGATCGGGCGGGCGCCCGCCGTGAACTCGTTCAACTTCGTGGCACCGCTGGCCATCGAGGACGGGCTGCCGGAACGGCTCTCGCTCGGCAAGAGGTTCCTGGCCATCGACTCCACCCGGGCGGTGACCAAGGCGGACATGCGGGAGAACGACGCCCGGCCGCACGTGAGGGTCGATCCCGACAGCTTCGCCGTGCACATCGACGGCGAGCTGGTCGAGGCGGCACCGGCCGCCGAACTGCCCATGGCCCAGCGTTACTTCCTCTTCTGATGTCCCGCGCGGCACTGCTCGTCCTGGCGGACGGCCGCTTCCCCGCCGGTGGGCACGCCCACTCCGGGGGCGCCGAGGCGGCCGTCAGGGCCGGACGGATCAGCGGGGCGACGAGCCTGGAGGACTTCTGCCGGGGGCGGTTGCACGCGGCGGGGCTGGTGTCGGCGGCCCTCGCCGCGGCGGCCGCGCTCGGCGTCGACCCGGTGGCACTGGACTCGGCCGCGGACGCCCGGACGCCGTCGCCCGCGCTGCGCGGGGCCGCGCGGCGGCTGGGACGGCAGCTGATGCGGGCGGCGCGGGCTGCCTGGCCGTCCGACGAACTGGACGCGCTGGCACGGGAGTTCCCCAAGGGAGCGCACCAGCCCGTGGTGCTCGGCGTGGCCGCGCGAGGCGCCGGGCTCGGAGCGGAGGACGCGGCCCACTGCGCCGCGTACGAGAGCGTCAGCGGGCCGGCGACGGCCACCGTACGGCTGCTGAGCCTGGATCCCTTCGACGCCACGGCGGTGCTGGCGCGGCTGGCGCCGGAGGTGGACCGGGTGGCCCACCAGGCGGCCGAGGCGGCGCGGCGCGTCGCGGCCGACGGGGTCGACGCGCTGCCGGCGGCAAGCGCTCCGCTGCTGGAGATCGGTGCGGAGGCGCATGCCGCTTGGGCTGTGCGGTTGTTCGCGTCGTAGGAGGTCCGGGGCGGGGGTTGCCGTCCCTCGGCCACCGGGGCCCCCGCCCCCGGACCCCCGTTCGCCCGCAGGGCCCGTCCTCGAACGGCGGACGGGCCGGACGCGTCGGCCGGAGCGGGAAGGCCCGGGGGAGCCCGGGGCAGGAGGCGCCCGGGGACAGGAGAAGCCCCGGGGCAGGAAATGCCCAAGGGCGAAAGAAGCCCCGGGACGGGAGTAGCCCGGGGACGGGAGGTGCCCGGGGACGGAAGGTGCCCGGGGCAGGAGAAGCCGGGGACGGGGAGATCCCGGGGAGTCCGCGGGTGGGAAAGTCGGAAAACGTCGGAGAACCGGTCTCGGCCGGGGAACGGAGCCGCAATCATGCATCTCGACCATCCTCACGGCCACGAAGGGGCGTCCGCGGTGAGTGCCGACGCGCGGCGTCCCGACGGTTCGCGCAGGGCTCTGCGGATCGGGCTCGGCGGGCCCGTGGGGTCCGGCAAGACCGCGACCGTCGCCGCGCTCTGCCGGGCACTGCGCGACGAGCTGTCGCTCGCGGTCGTGACGAACGACATCTACACGCGTGAGGACGCCGAGTTCCTGCTCCGGGAGGCGGTGCTGCCGCCCGAGCGGATCACCGCCGTCGAGACGGGGGCCTGCCCGCACACCGCGATCCGGGACGACATCTCGGCCAACCTCGAAGCGGTGGAGGACCTGGAGGACGAGGCCGGACCGCTGGATCTGATCCTGGTGGAGTCCGGGGGGGACAACCTCACGGCCACCTTCTCCCGGGGGCTCGTCGACGCGCAGATCTTCGTGATCGACGTGGCGGGCGGTGACGACATCCCGCGCAAGGGCGGCCCGGGCGTCACCACCGCCGATCTGCTCGTCGTCAACAAGACGGACCTCGCGCCCCACGTGGGCTCCGATCTGGCCCGGATGGCGGCGGACGCCAAGGCGCAGCGCGCCGAACTCCCGGTCGTGCTCCAGTCGTTGAGGTCGGAGCAGGGTGTCGCCGAGGTCGCGGGGTGGGTGCGGGAACGGCTCGCCGCGTGGACGGCGTGACGACCGCCGGCGTGCGGGCCACGGCGCGGATCGCCGCACGCGCCGACGGCCGGGGCTCCACCGCGCTGCCCGTCCTGGACGGCGAGGGCCCGCTCGCCCTGCGCCGCACCCGGGGACACGGCGACGAGGCGCGGGTGATGCTCGTCGGCGCGATGAGCGGACCGCTCGGCAACGACCGTCTCGCCGTGGAGGCGACCGTCGCCGAGGGAGCGCGGCTGCACGTCGGCTCGGCGGCCGCGACCATCGCCCTGCCGGGACAGGCGAAGGGGGAGGCCCGTTACGACGTACGGCTCCGCGTCGCCGACGGGGGTGAACTGCGCTGGCTTCCGGAACAGTTGATCTCCGCGGCCGGGAGCGATCTGCGTGTCGCCTCGGACGTCGCACTCGAACCCGGCGCGCGGCTCGTGTTCCGTGAGGAGCAGGTGCTCGGCCGCGTCGGTGAGCGACCCGGTCGGCTCACCAGCCGGCTCACCGTGCGGCTCGGCGGGCGGACGCTGCTCGACCAGGAGGTGTCGTGCGGCCCCGGAGCCCCTGGCGGATGGGACGGCCCCGCCGTCCTCGGGGGACATCGCGCCCTCGGGCAACTTCTCGTCGTCAGGCCGGAGTTCGAGGAGAGGCCGCCGCCGGCGCGACTGCTGGGGGAGTACGCGGCCGTCAATCCGCTCGCCGGACCGGCTGTTCTGGTGAGCGCGCTCGCACCGGACGCGCTGCTGCTGCGGCGGATTCTGGACGAGGCGTTGAGGTCGTTCGACTGAGAGTCCGCTCAACGGGCCCTCGCACACCGCTTATCGGATTAGTAAAGAAGCCCGGTCACCCCTGTTCTCAGGGACCTCACAGCAGAAAGGATCCCCGTACCATTCGCAACGATGTACGGGGAGGTCCCACTTGAGGTCCAAGAGACCGACGAAGCGGGTGACGGCGCTCGGTTCGGCCGGCGTGCTCATCACGGCGACCCTGATAGCCGGAGCCGTGGCGGCCCCGTCGGCCACCGCCGACTCACGTCAGAGCTCCAGCCACGGGCAGAGCCGCGAGCAGCGCGGTGCCGCCGTCGCCGCGGACCGGGCCGCCAAGGCGGGGATCGACTGGCAGGACTGCCCGGCAGACTGGGGCTTCGTGAAGCCCATCCAGTGCGGCTGGGTCAGCGTCCCGCTGGACTACGCCCACCCGAACGGCAAGCAGCTCAAGCTCGCCGTCGACCGCATCGGGTCCACCGGGACGAAGGCGGAGCGCCAGGGCGCCCTCGTCTACAACCCGGGCGGCCCCGGCGGCTCCGGCATGCGCTTCCCGACCCGGGTCACCGGCAAGAACCCGCTCTGGGTGAACACCTCGAAGGCCTACGACTTCGTGGGCTTCGACCCGCGTGGTGTCGGCCACTCCGCGCCCATCTCCTGCATCGACCCGCAGGAGTTCGTGAAGGCGCCCAAGGCGGACCCGGTCCCGGACAGCGAGGCGGACAAGCGCGCCCAGCGGAAGCTGGCCGCCGAGTACGCCGACGGCTGTGCCGAGCGCAGCGGCAAGGCCGTCCTGCAGCAGATGACCACGCCCAACACCGCCCGCGACCTGGACGTCATCCGCGCCGCGCTCGGTGAGAAGAAGCTCAACTACCTGGGCGTCTCGTACGGCACCTACCTCGGCGCCGTCTACGGCACGCTCTTCCCGGGGCACGTCCGCCGCATGATCGTGGACAGCGTGGTCAACCCGGCCCAGGAGAACATCTGGTACGAGGCGAACCTGGGCCAGGACGTGGCCTTCGAGGGCCGCTGGAAGGACTGGGAGGACTGGGTCGCCAAGAACGACGCGGCCTTCCACCTCGGCGACACCCGCGCCAAGGTGCAGAACCAGTGGCTGAAGCTGCGTGCCGCGGCGAAGAAGAGCCCGCTGGGCGGAGTCGTCGGACCCGCCGAGCTGATCTCCTTCTTCCAGAGCGCCCCGTACTACGACTCCTCGTGGGTGCCGGTCGCGACGGTGTTCAGCAAGTACGTCGCCGGTGACACCCAGGCGATGGTGGACGCCGCCGCTCCGGACCTGTCGGACACCGCCGGCAACATCACCGCGGAGAACGGCAACGCCGTCTACACGGCCGTCGAGTGCACCGACGCCAAGTGGCCCACGAGCTGGAACAAGTGGGACCGGGACAACACGCGGCTGAACAAGGACTACCCGTTCATGACGTGGGCCAACGCGTGGATGAACCTGCCGTGCGCCACGTGGCCGGTCAAGCAGCAGACCCCGGTCGACGTCAGGACCGGCAAGGGACTGCCGAGCGTCCTGATCGTGCAGTCCACGCGTGACGCCGCGACCCCGTACCCGGGCGCGGTCGAACTGCACAAGCGCTTCAAGGGTTCGCGTCTCATCACCGAGAACGGCGCGGGCTCGCACGGTGTGACCGGCCTGGTCAACCCGTGCATCAACTCGCGGGTGGACACCTACCTGCTCACCGGCGCGACCGACAGGTCCGACGTGACGTGCACCCCGCACGCCACGCCCGCGCCGTAACACCCCGCACACGAAGGGGCGGCCGGTCCTCCGGCCGCCCCTTTTCGTGTCACCGTCTCCGCGGCCCCGACCCTCCGCACCGGTCCCCGCCACCGACCCCGACGGCTTCACCGGTCCACGCGAGGTCCCGGCGGACCGTCAGCTCAACGGCATCCGGGGGAACCTGCGCGCGTTCTCGGCCGCCACCTCGGCCTTGACGTCGGCCGCGTACCGGTCGACGTACTCCTGCCCGGAGAGGGTGAGAACGGCGTACATGATCTCGTCGGTGACCGCCCGCAGGACGACCTTCTCGTTCTCCAGGCCCGCATAGCGGGAGAAGTCGAGGGGCTCCCCGAACCGGATCACCACGGGACGGAAGTCGGGGATCTTCTGGCCCGGCGGCTGCGCCTCGAACGTACCGATCATCGCGCAGGGGACGACCGGCACCCCGGCCTTGAGCGCCATGACGGCGACGCCGACCTTGCCCTTGTAGAGGCGCCCGTCGTGCGAGCGGGTCCCCTCCGGGTAGATGCCCAGCAGTTCGCCGCGGCGCAGTACGCCGAGGCCCTCCCGGATCGCGGCCTGGCCCGCCTCCTTGCCGGAGCGGTCCACCGGGATCTGCCCGGCGCTGCGGAAGAAGGCGGCCGTCAGTCTGCCCTTGATCCCCGGTCCGGTGAAGTACTCCGCCTTCGCCAGGAAGGTGATCCGGCGCTTCAGGACCGCGGGCAGCAGGAAGTGGTCGGAGAAGGACAGGTGGTTGCCCGCCACGATGGCGGCCCCCGACGACGGTATGTGCTCCAGGCCCTCGATCCGAGGCCGGAAGGCGAGCCTCAACAGCGGACCCAGAAGCACATGTTTGAGCACGTTGTAGAACACTTGGAGCGCTCCTCTGTTCCTCCGGGCCCTCCCCGGGGAGCGATCAGTGTAGGCGTGCCCGTCGCCGGGGGTAACCGTCCGGGCGTCACTCTCCGTGGCGCCGTGGCCGGTATCAGACCCCTTGTGCCAGAACCTTCTCCAGGGCGGCGAGAGCGGACCGGAGCTCGTCGGCGGTGATGGTCAGCGGCGGGGCCAGCCGCACGGTCGAGCCGTGGGTGTCCTTGACGAGGATTCCCTCGCGCAGGAGGCCCTCGCTGATCTCGCGGCCGGTGCCGATGGCCGGGTCGATGTCGACGCCCGCCCACAGCCCGCGTGCGCGGAAGGCCTCCACGCCCTTGCCCACGAGGGCGGTGAGACCGTCCCGCAGGACCACGCCGAGCTCGGCCGCCCGGCGCTGGTACTCGCCCGTCTCCAGCAGTCCGACGACCGCCGACCCGACCGTCGCGGCGAGCGGGTTGCCGCCGAACGTCGAGCCGTGCTCGCCGGGGCGCAGCACCTCCAGGACGTCGCGGCGCCCCACCACCGCCGAGACCGGCACGATGCCGCCGCCGAGCGCCTTGCCGAGCAGCAGCAGGTCCGGGACGACGTTCTCGTGGTCGACGGCGAGGGTGCTGCCCGTCCGCCCCAGGCCCGACTGGATCTCGTCCGCGACGAACAGGCAGCCCGCCCGGCGGGTCAGCTCGCGCACACCGGTCAGGTAGCCGTCGTCGGGGATCACCACGCCCGCCTCGCCCTGGATGGGCTCGATCAACACGGCCGCGGTCGTCTCGTCGACCGCCGCCTCCAGCGCCGCGAGATCGTTGTACGGGACGATCCGGAACCCCGGGGTGAAGGGGCCGAAGCCGCTGCGGGCGGTCTCGTCGGTGGAGAAGCTCACGATCGTGGTCGTCCGGCCGTGGAAGTTGTCCGCGGCCACGACGATGGTCGCCCGGTCCGGGGCGACACCCTTCACCTCGTAGGCCCACTTGCGGGCCACCTTGACGGCGCTCTCCACCGCCTCGGCGCCGGTGTTCATCGGCAGGACCATGTCCAGGCCCGTCAGCCGGGCCAGGGACGCGGCGAAATCGGCCAGCCGGTCGTTGTGGAAGGCGCGGGAGGTCAGGGTGAGCCGGTCGAGCTGGCGGTGCGCCGCCTCGATCAGCACGGGGTTGCGGTGGCCGAAGTTGAGGGCCGAGTAACCCGCCAGCATGTCGAGGTAGCGGCGGCCCTCGACGTCCTCGACCCAGGTGCCCTCGGCACGGGCGACGACGACGGGCAGCGGGTGGTAGTTGTGCGCGAGGACCGGCGCCTCGGCGCGGATCAGCTCGGCGGACGTGTGCGTACGGGCGGGAGCGGTCATGAGCGGATCTCCTGGGTGCAGCACTTGATGCCGCCGCCGGCCTTGTGGAACTCGGAGAGGTCGACGGGGACGGGGACGTAACCGTGCCGGACGAGCTGGTCGGCCAGGGCCTCGGCACACGGCGAGATGAAGACGTGACGGCCGTCGGAGACGGAGTTCAGGCCGAAGGTCATCGCGTCCTCGCGGGTCGCGACGACCGCGTCCGGGAAGAGCCGGGCCAGTACCTCGCGGCTGCCGGGCGAGAACGCCTCCGGGTAGTAGGCGATGTTCGCCGCGGGCCCGTCCTCCAGGACGAAGAGGGCCGTGTCCAGGTGGTAGAAGCGCGCGTCCACCAGCTGGAGGCTGATCACCGGGACGCCGAAGAACTCCTGGACCTCGCGGTGCGCCTCCCGCGTCGTACGGAAACCGGTGCCCGCCAGGAGGTAGCGGCCGACCGGGACGAGGTCGCCCTCGCCCTCGCAGACGGATTCGGGACGGTAGACGTCGAAGCCGGCGTTCTTGAACCAGGACTCGTAGGCGCCGGACTCGGGACGGCGCTGGGGCGCGTGGAAGAGCGAACCGAAGACACGGCCCGCGAGGACGAGCGCGGAGTTCGCCGCGAACACCATGTCCGGGAGATCCGCCACCGGCTCCACGGTGTCCACGGTGTGCCCATGGGCACGGTAGGCGCTGATCAGCGCCCTCCACTGGCCGTGGGCCAGATCGACGTCCACCCGGGTGTCGGGATGCATCCACGGGTTGATCGCGTACTGCACGGCGAAGTGTCTGGGTTCGCAGACGAGAAAGCGCCGGGGGCGCGGCACACGGCTGTCAGGCACAGAGAGGTTCCTCCGCTTCCTGCGGTGTTGACGGGGGTGCCTCAAAGGTAGGAAACGGGGGATACGGGCGACAAGCGACGAGAGCTGCGTGTGTGCGCAGCATCGCTGCGCAAACACGGTGGTCAGCGCACGTTCGATGCGTCCTGGGTCTCCTGCGGGGCGGCATGGGTCGCGCCCGCCTCAGGAGCCTCCGGCAGCAGATGGGACAGCACCATGTAGCTGATCGTCTTCCGGATGAACGGCTCGGTACGGATCCGCTCCAGGACCTCCTCGAAGTGGTCCACATCCGTGGCGCGTACATGCAGCAGCGCGTCCGCACCCCCGGTCACGGTCATGGCCGCGGTGATCTCCGGATGGTTGCGGACCACCTCCGCGAGCCGCCGGGGCGGCGCCGCGCCCTCGCAGTACACCTCGACGTACGCCTCCGTGCGCCAGCCGAGCGCCGCCGGCTGCACCGTCGCCGTGAACCCCGTGATCACGCCGGTCTCGCGGAGCCGGTCCACCCGCCGTTTGACGGCGGTCGCCGACAGCCCGATCGCCGCGCCGATCTCGGCGAAGCTCGTCCGGGCATTGGCCATCAGAGCCGTGATGATCTTGCGGTCGAGTTCGTCGAACATCCCGGACTTGCTGTTCATGGCGGCACTGTATCCAGCGAGAACGCCCACACCCCGCACATGTCCAGGCGTACGAATCACTCTTACACTCCACTTCCATGCTGCGCGTGCTCGCCGTCGACGACGAACAACCCTCCCTGGAGGAGCTGCTCTATCTCCTCAACGCCGATCCCCGGGTCGCCGCCGCCGAGGGCGCGAGCGACGCGACCGAGGCGCTGCGCCGGATGAACCGGGCCCTCGCCTCCGGACCCGACGGGCCCGAGGCGGTCGACGTCGTCTTCCTCGACATCCACATGCCCGGGCTCGACGGACTGGACCTGGCCCGGCTGCTGACCGGATTCGCCCACCCGCCGCTCGTCGTCTTCGTCACGGCGCACGAGGGCTTCGCCGTCCAGGCCTTCGACCTCAAGGCCGTCGACTACGTGCTCAAGCCGGTGCGCAGGGAGCGGCTCGCCGAGGCCGTCCGCCGGGCGGACCAACTCCGGCGCACCGCACCGCTGATCCCCGTGCACGAACCCGACCCCGACCACATCTCCGTCGAACTCGGCGGAGTCACCCGCTTCGTGGCCGTGGAGGACATCACCCACGTCGAGGCACACGGCGACTACGCCCGGCTGCACACCGCGCAGGGCAGCCATCTGGTGCGCATCCCGCTCTCCACCCTGGAGGAGCGCTGGCGGTCGCGCGGGTTCGTCCGCATCCACCGCCGTCACCTCGTCGCCCTGCGCCACATAGGCGAACTCCGCCTGGACGCGGGTACGGTGAGCGTTCTCGTGGACTCCGTCGAACTCCAGGTCAGCCGCCGGCACACGCGTGAACTGCGGGACCTGCTGATGCGCCGGACCATCGGCTGAGGGGGGAACGGCGTGCCGCAGGACCCGACCGAACGGCGTGTGGTCGTCACCGGAGCGCCCCGGCGCACCCGCAGGACGTCCGGCTACTACCGGCCCCGGACCGAGATCGAGGAACAGACCACCCTCGGACACGCCTATGTCCGCTCGCTGATGCGCAGTCAACTCCGAGTCGCGCTCGTGGTGTTCGCCGTCCTGGTGCTCCTGGTCGGCCCGCTGCCCCTGGTGTTCGCCGCGATACCGGACGGAGCGGGCCTGGAATGGGCCGTGCTCGGATTCTGCGTCTACCCGCCCCTGGTCCTGCTGGCCCGCTGGTACGTCCGCCGCGCGGAGCGCAACGAGAGGGACTTCGTGCGACTGGTCGAGGACCGTTGAGCGGCCGCCGAGGACCGTCGAGGGGCGAGGCATGAGGGGACGCGCGGGACGCGGGACGACGGCCCCCGGCGGCCGTGACACGAAGGGCCCCCTCCGGTGAACCAGAACTACGCCGTGCCCGCCGTCGCCCTCGTCGTCGTCGCGACCGTCCTGGTCGGGGCGTTCGGCCTGCGCATATCCCGGACCACCTCCGACTTCTACGTCGCCTCGCGCACCGTGGGCCCCCGCCTCAACGCGGCCGCCATCAGCGGCGAGTACCTCTCCGCCGCCTCCTTCCTCGGCATCGCGGGCCTGGTGCTCGTCCAGGGCCCCGACATGCTCTGGTACCCCGTCGGATACACGGCCGGCTATCTCGTGCTGCTGCTGTTCGTCGCGGCCCCGCTGCGCCGCTCCGGCGCCTACACCCTGCCCGACTTCGCCGAGGCCCGGCTCGGCTCACAGGCGGTCCGGCGGCTCGCCGGCGCCTTCGTCGTCGGCGTCGGCTGGCTCTATCTGCTGCCCCAGCTCCAGGGCGCGGGACTCACCCTGGCGGTGCTGACCGACGCACCCGACTGGTTCGGCGGCGTGCTCGTCGCGGCCGTCGTGGTGGCCACGGTCGCCGCCGGCGGCATGCGCAGCATCACCTTCGTCCAGGCCTTCCAGTACTGGCTGAAGCTCACCGCCCTGCTGGTCCCCGCGCTCTTCCTCGTCCTCGCCTGGCAGGGCGACGGCGCCCCGCGCGACGCCTTCGACGAACCGGCCACCTTCCGCGCACAGCGGGTCGTCCGCATCGACGACACCCTCGACCTGAGACTGTCGCGGCCCCTGACCGTCACGGCGACGGGCACCGTCGACGGCCGCCGCTACGGGAACCAGCGGGTCGCCCTCCCGGCCGGCGTCCACCGCGTCGCCCGCGGCACCCGGCTGACGTTCCGGCAGGGCGACCCCGTACCGGCCGCCGACCGCGCCGGCAACGGCGGCATGTCGACCTCGCTCGCGGCCGGCCGCGAGGAACGCCCGCTGTACGCCACGTACGGACTGATCCTCGCCACCTTCCTCGGCACCATGGGACTGCCGCACGTGGTCGTCCGCTTCTACACCAGCCCGCACGGGGTCGCCGCGCGCCGCACCACCGTCGCCGTCCTCGGCCTGATCGGCGCCTTCTACCTCCTGCCGCCCGTCTACGGGGCGCTCGGCCGGCTGTACGCTCCCGAACTCAGCCTCACCGGCAACGCCGACGCCGCCGTCCTGCTGCTCCCGGACCGGGTCATCGGGGGACTCGGCGCCGACCTCCTCGGCGCGCTCGTGGCGGGCGGCGCCTTCGCGGCCTTCCTGTCCACCGCGTCCGGACTGACCATGGCGGTGGCCGGGGTCCTCACCCAGGACGTGCTGCCCTCGCGCGGTGTACGCCACTTCCGGCTCGGCACGGTCCTCTCCATGGTGGTGCCGCTCGCCGCGAGCGTGATGGTGGGCGGGCTGCCCGTCGCGGACGCCGTGGGACTCGCCTTCGCCGTCTCCGCCTCGTCCTTCTGCCCGCTGCTCGTCCTCGGCATCTGGTGGCGGCGGCTGACACCCCCCGGCGCCGCCGCCGGCATGCTGACCGGCGGCGGCGCGGCCTTCGTGGCGGTCGCCGCCACCATGGCCGGCTACCCGGGCTCCGGCGCCCTGCACGCCCTGCTCGCCTGGCCGGCCCTCTGGTCGGTTCCCCTCGGATTCCTCACCATGATCCTGGTGTCCCTGGCGACGCCGGGCCGGGTGCCGCAGGGCACCGCGGCGATCCTCGCCCGGTTCCACCTCCCCGAGGAACTCGCCGACGGCCAGGTCCACGCGGCCGGGCACACGAAGGAGGCCCAGGTATGAGCGGATTCCTGGCCGGACTGTGCGTCGCCGTGCTCCCGCTGCTCGCCGCCGGGTTCTGGCTCGGCCGACGGACCGCGCGACCCGAGAACCTCGGCGGGCTCGGCACCCCCGTCGAGCACGCCACCTTCGAGACCCTGCACACCGCCTCGCTCGCCGCGCCCCCGCTGCGCGCCGGCCTCACCGACGAGACCGCCCGCAGATCCGCGCGCCGCCTGCGCACCCTGCTCGGCACCGACGCGCTCTGCCTCACCGACCAGGACGCCGTCCTGGCCTGGGACGGCATCGGCGAGCACCACCGCACCGAGATCATGGGACGGCTCGGCGGCCCGCTGGAGACCGGCCGGGGCGAGGCCTTCCGGCTCCACTGCGACGAGCCGGACTGCGTGCTGCGCTGGGCCGTGGTCGCGCCGCTCACCGTCGACGACCGGGTGCACGGAGCGCTCGTGGCCTGCGCGCCCCGCGAATCCGCGGTGCTCGTGCGGGCCGCGGGCGAGGTCGCCCGCTGGGTCTCGGTGCAACTGGAACTCGCCGATCTCGACCGCTCCCGTACCCGTCTGATCGAGGCCGAGATCAAGGCCCTGCGCGCGCAGATCTCCCCGCACTTCATCTTCAACTCGCTCGCGGTGATCGCCTCGTTCGTCCGCACCGACCCGGAGCGCGCCCGCGAACTGCTGCTGGAGTTCGCGGACTTCACCCGCTACTCGTTCCGCAGGCACGGCGACTTCACCACCCTCGCCGACGAACTGCACGCCATCGACCACTATCTGGCGCTCGTGCGCGCCCGTTTCGGCGACCGGCTCTCGGTCACGCTGCAGATCGCGCCCGAGGTGCTGCCGGTCGCGCTCCCCTTCCTCTGTCTTCAGCCCCTGGTGGAGAACGCCGTCAAACACGGTCTGGAGGGCAAGGCGGACAAGTCGAACAAGAGCCACATCAGCATCACCGCGCAGGACGCGGGCGCCGAGGCACTGGTCGTCATCGAGGACAACGGCACCGGAATGGACCCCGACCGGCTGCGCCGCATCCTGGCCGGGGAGGTCAGCCCCTCCGGGGGCATCGGGCTGTCCAACGTCGACGACCGGCTGCGTCAGGTCTACGGCGACGACCACGGCCTCGTCATCGAGACGGCCGTCGGAGCGGGGATGAGGATCACCGCCCGGCTGCCCAAGTACCAGCCGGGCGTGCACTCGGCGGGCCGGCTGCCCCGGCCGTGAGCGCGCCACGGCGACCGGCCGCCCGTCCGCCGCGGGCCGTCACGCGCCGCCCGTCCGCCGCGGGCCGTCACGCGCCGCGCGCGGCGACCATCGCGACCGTGATCAGGCCGAGCACCACCCAGCCGAACCACAGCCAGCCGTTGCTGCCGAGCGCGACCGTGTAGGCCGTCACGACCACCAGCCCACCGACGGTGAGCACCCCCATGGTCTTCGTCGAACCGGGCATCGCACCACACCCTTCTCCCGACGGGTCCGCGGCGCGGGCCGCGGCGTGCGGCCATTTTCACCCGGCGGGAGACGGTTCGCCAGGGCTGGTGCGAGGGCCGGAAGGCGGTTCAGTTGCCGCGGGCGTTCAGCGAGGCCAGATAGGCGTTGTACGCCTCGAGCTCCTTGTCGCCGTCGCGGTCGGCCGCGCGGTCCGTACGGCGGGCCTGGCGCTGCTCGGAGCCGTACCACTGGAAGAGCAGCGCGAGCAGCACCAGGACGGACGGGATCTCGCTGAACGCCCAGGCGATGCCGCCCGCCGCGTTCTGGTCGCTGAGCGCGTCGATGGCGAGCGAGGCGGGCGGGTTCTTGTACGTGTCGACCATCGGCGTGGACGCCATCATCAGCGCGATGCCGAAGAACGCGTGGAACGGCATGCCCGCGAAGAGCTCCAGCATGCGCATCAGATAACCCGGCCGGTGCGGGCCGGGGTCCACTCCCATGATCGGCCAGAAGAAGACCAGGCCGACGGCGAGGAAGTGGCACATCATCACGGTGTGCCCGGTCCTCGAGCCCATCAGGAAGTCGAAGAGGGGAGAGAAGTACAGGGCGTACAGACTCGCGATGAACAGCGGGATCGTGAACGCGGGGTGCGTGATGACCCGCAGATACCGGCTGTGCAGGAACATCAGCAGCAGTTCACGCGGCCCCTTGGTGCCCCGTCTGGCCGCGACCGGAAGAGCCCGCAGTGCGAGCGTGACCGGTGCCCCGAGCAGGATCAGGATGGGCGACAGCATGCTGATCACCATGTGCTGCACCATGTGCACGCTGAACATGACCATGCCGTAGTCGTTCAGCCGCGTGCACATCATCAGCAGCACGGTCAGCACACCGACGACGAACGAGACGGTCCGTCCCGGCGACCACGCGTCACCGCGGCGGACGAGCCGTACGACCCCCCAGCCGTACAGGCCGAGGCCCAGCAGGCAGGCGGCGAGGAAGAACGGGTCCGCGGACCAGTCGAGCCCCCTCCCCAGCGTGAACGGCGGCAGATCCATGGTCATGCCGTGCCCGCTGTGTTCCATCCGCCGGCTCCTGATTAGTACGGGTTGTGCGCTGTCTGTCCGCACCAGAGTAGAACCGTCCCCGGTCGCCGTTCCGGCCGGGGTGCGCATCCGTGCCCGGGCTCAGAGCCTCAGAGCACGCACTCCGCCTCGGCGTACCGCTCGTCCGGCACCGTCTTCAGCGTCTCCACCGCCTCCGCGAGGGACACCATCACGATGTCGGTCCCGCGCAGCGCCGTCATCATCCCGAACTCGCCCCGGTGCGCGGCCTCCACGGCGTGCCACCCGAAGCGGGTCGCGAGCACCCGGTCGTACGCGGTCGGCGTGCCGCCGCGCTGCACGTGCCCGAGGATCACCGGACGGGCCTCCTTGCCGAGGCGCTCCTCCAGTTCCAGGGAGAGCTGCCGGGCGATGCCGGCGAACCGCTCGTGGCCGTAGACGTCCTTCACGCCCTCGTCGAACGCCATGGTGCCCTCGCGCGGCTTGGCGCCCTCGGCGGCCACGACGATCGCGAACCGCTTGCCCGCCTCGAAGCGCTCGCCCACCTTGGCGGCCAGCTCCTCGATGTCGAAGGGGCGCTCCGGCACGACGATGGCGTGGGCCCCGGCGGCCATGCCCGAGTGCAGCGCGATCCAGCCGGTGTGGCGGCCCATGACCTCCACGATCAGCACCCGCTGGTGCGATTCGGCGGTCGTCTTCAGCCGGTCCAGGGCCTCCGTCGCGACGCCCACGGCCGTGTCGAAGCCGAAGGTCACGTCCGTGACGGCGATGTCGTTGTCGATGGTCTTCGGCACACCCACGATCGGCAGGCCGCCGTCCGACAGCAGCCGGGCCGCCTTCAGGGTGCCCTCGCCGCCGATCGGGATGATCGCGTCGAGGCCGAGTTCCTCGACGTGCCCCCGGGCCCGCTCGACACCGTCACGCAGATGCGCGGGCTGGACCCGGGAGGAACCGAGCATCGTGCCGCCGCGGGCCAGGATGCCGCTCACCGCGTCGAGGTCGAGCTTCAGGTAGTCGCACTCCAGAAGCCCCTTCCAGCCGTCCCGGAAGCCGATGACCTCGTCGCCGTGGTCGACGACGGCGCGGTGCACGACGGACCGGATGACGGCGTTCAGGCCGGGGCAGTCGCCGCCGGACGTGAGGACACCAATGCGCATAGCCCGAAATACCTTCTCAACGTGGGCCGGGGACCGGACCACGTTGTCCGGCTGGAATCCCGGTCACCCTACCGGCGGGACGGGGTTGTGCCGTAGCGGGCGTCCGCCTGGTGGACTCGTCCGCACAGGTGAGCGGAGAAGCCGTCAGGCGGGCTCTTCCGTATACCGTGCCGCACACCTTGGGCGCGCTTGAGGTATCCCTCAAGCGCGCCCTGGGGCGGACGTGGCGCCCGGACCGCCGGACTCCCGGGGCGCCGGCCACGGGGTGTCGCCGTGGCCGGTCCCGGAGTGGCGGGCCGGCTCAGGCCGGCTGCTGGGCGGCGGTGATGCGCTCGCCCCGGAGCGCCTCGTACCAGCGGTCGTCGATCGGCGGCAGCGCGTTCACGTCGAGCGCCAGCTTCAGCAGCAGGTCCGCGATCTGCGGGTTGCGGGCGAGCACGGGACCGTGCATGTACGTACCGAAGACCGTGTCGTTGTACGCGCCCTCGGTGCCGTCCCCCGTGCCGTTGCCCTTGCCGAGCCGCACCTGCGCGAACGGGCGCGCGGTGGGGCCGAGGTGGGTGACGCCCTGGTGGTTCTCGAAGCCGGTCAGCTGCGGCAGGCCCAGGCGGGGGTCGATGTCGCCGAGCACGTCACCGACGCACCGCTCTCCCTCGCCGCGCGTGGAGACCACGTCGAGCAGGCCGAGGCCCGGCTCGCGCTGCCCGAGGTCGTTGATGAACTCGTGGCCGAGGATCTGGTACCCGGCGCACACCGAGAAGACGATCGCGCCGTTGCCGACCGCGCGGTGCAGGCCGCCGTCGCGCCGCAGCCGCTCCGCCGCCAGCCGCTGCGGCCGGTCCTCGCCGCCGCCGATCAGGTAGATGTCGCCGGAGGTGGGGATGGGCTGGTCGCTGCGCACGTCGAGACGGGCGACGTCGAGTCCGCGCTGGCGGGCCCGGCGCTCCACGACGAGCGCGTTGCCCTGGTCGCCGTAGGTGCTCAGCAGGTCAGGGTAGATCCACACCAGACGCAGGCTGTTGTCACTCATTCTCTTCGTCCTCCGTGGCTCAGTTGCCGACACGACGCCTCAAATCCTGGAACGCGGTGTAGTTCGCGATGACCTCGATGCGGCCGGGCGGTGCGAGCTGCACGGCCTGGTCGAGGGTGTCGCATACCTGGAAGGACTGGTTCGCGACCTCGAGGCGTACCGCGAGGTCGAGCTTTCGGTCCCCGAGCACGAAGATCGGGTGCCCGGTGAGCCGGGTGTAGTCGACGTCCCACAGCCAGGAGGTGTCGGTGCCGTCGGCGCCCCGCGCGTTCACGGACAGGATGACGGGGGTGGGCGGCGGGTCGATCAGGGAGAACGTCTCCAGCCAGCCCGCCGGGTTCTTGGCGAGCAGCAGACGCAGGTCGCGCTGCATGAACTGCACCACGTCGTAGCGTCCGGCCACCGCCTGCACCTGGTACATGCGCTCCAGGGCGACCTGCGGGGGCACTCCGAAGACGGCGGCGACGGCGGCCGACGAGGCGGCGTTCGCCTTGTTGGCGCGGCCGGGCAGCTGGAGGTGGATCGGCCAGGCCGAGCCGTGCGGGTCGAGGACGTGGTCGCCGGAGAGCGCCCAGGTCGGCGTCGGACGGCGGAACCCGCAGTCGCCGCAGAACCAGTCGTCGCCGGGGCGCTGCATCACACCGCCGCAGGACGGGCAGGACCAGGCGTCGTCCTTCCACATCTGGCCGGCCGCCACCCACATGACGTTCGGCGACGAGGACGCGGCCCACACGACGAGGGGGTCGTCGGCGTTGGCCACCACGACGGCCTTGGAACCGGCCAGACCCTCGCGCCAGTGCTCGGCCATCATCCGGGTCTCGGCGGCCCGGTCGAGCTGGTCGCGGGAGAGGTTGAGCAGCGCGATGCACTTCGGGTCGGTGTCGCGCGCCACACCGGAGAGGTACTTCTCGTCGACCTCGATGACCGCGAACTTGGCGTCCGAACCGCCGGCCAGCGCCGAGGTGATGCCCGCGGGCATGTTGGCGCCGAGCGCGTTGGACACGACCGGGCCCGCGGCGCGCAGCGCCTCCGCGATCAGCCGGGTGGTCGTGGTCTTGCCGTTGGTCGCCGACACCAGGATCACGTCCAGGTGGTTGGCGAGCCTGGCCAGCAGGTCGGGGTCGAGCTTGAGTGCCACCCGGCCGCCGATCACCGATCCGCTGCCGCGTCCGGCGGCCCGCGAGACGGCCGCCGCCGCCTTGCCCGCCGTCACGGCCAGCTTGGCCCGCGGCGTCAGCGGGTCCGAGTTGCCTGACATCGTTTCTCGATCCTCCTTGCGTACGCGCCGCGCCTCTGCCCCCGGCACCGTGTGGGTCTCAGCCTATCGAGATCCACTCACGTGCCCGAATCGCGGCACCACGACGGTGCCCGCGCGACGTTCGCGCGCCAGTGAGGACCGTACCCTTGCCGCCATGCGACACGGCTCCATCCCCGGCTCCCGAGGGCGCGTCCGCCCGGTCACCCTGCTCGGCGACCCCGTCCTGCACGCGGCCTGCGAGGAGGTCACCGACTTCGGTCCCGAACTGGCCCGGCTCGTCGAGGACATGTTCGCGACGATGTACGCGGCGCGGGGCGTCGGGCTCGCCGCGAACCAGATCGGTGCGGCGCTGCGGGTGTTCGTGTACGACTGCCCGGACGACGACGAGGTCCGTCATCTCGGACATGTGGTGAACCCACGTCTCGTCGAGGCGGACGGTGTGGTCCTGCGGGGTCCCGAGGGCTGTCTCTCGCTGCCGGGTCTGGAGGCGGGCACCGAACGGTACGACCACGCCGTCGTCGAGGGCTTCACCGTGGACGGGGAGCCGGTGCGGGTGGCGGGCACCGGGTGGTTCGCCCGGTGCCTGCAGCACGAGCACGACCACCTGGAGGGCGGCCTGTACGTGGACCGGTTGCGCGGATGGCGCCGGCACCGTGTGCTGCGGCAGGCGGCGCGGGCGCCCTGGGGACGGTGATCAGGACCGGCCGGCCGGGACCGGCCGGCGGCCGTGGCCGGACCTCAGAACCCGGGACCCCCGACGCGGTCCCCGGCCGCGGCCAGCCGCCCCCACAGCAGGTCGGCCAGGCTCCGCACCAACTCGGCGCGGGTGCACGGCCGTTCGCCCAGCCACCAGTCCCCGGCGGCATGCATCATGCCGACGATCCCGTGGCCCCAGACCCGCGCGAGCTGCTGGCTGCCCGGACCGAGGTCCACCCGTTCCTCGATGACCTCGGCGAGTTCCTCGCCCATGCGCCGCAGCAGGGGCGCGGAGTGCTTGCCGACGTCGAAACCGGGGTCGCCCGGCTGTCCGCCCTCGGAGGGGTGCATCAGGAAGCGGTAGACCTGGGGGCGTGCCTCGATGGCCGCCAGGTAGGTGTCGAGGGTCGCCTCCACCCGCTCCCGGCGCTCGGCGGGCGCGTCCAGCGCGGCCCGCAGTGCTCCGAGGAGGGCGTCCGTGTGGCGCTTGGCCAGGGCCGCGTAGAGACCGCCCTTGTCGCCGAAGTGCCGGTACAGGATCGGCTTGGTGATGCCCGCCTCGGCGGCGATGGCGTTCATCGAGGCGCCGGGGCCGTCGCGGAGCACCACTCTGTCGGCGGCCTCCAGCAGTTCTCGCCGGCGGCGGTCGGCGGACCTCTGCTGATCGGTCCGCTGTGTGGTGTCCATGATCTCTCCCCACCCATGGTGATTCGGTGACGCCTGCGCAAACTAACACTCATCGGCCCATGCTCATCGAACGGGCTGCCGAGGGGGTTTCGGGAGTTGACTTTCTCTACTGGTCAGTAACAGACTCCAGTTACCGCAAGTAACATTTTAGTGCACCACTGGAGGGGACATGGCCGAGTTCACCATGGAGCTCAACGACGAACAGAAGGAGGTCCGCGACTGGCTCCACGGGTTCGCCGCCGATGTCATCCGTCCCGCGGCGGCCGAGTGGGACGAGCGCGAGGAGACTCCCTGGCCGGTCATCCAGGAAGCCGCGAAGGTCGGCATCTATTCCCTCGACTTCTACGCCCAGCAGTACTTCGACGCCACCGGTCTCGGAATACCGATGGCCATGGAGGAACTCTTCTGGGGCGACGCGGGCATCGCCCTTTCCATCGTGGGCACCGGCCTCGCCGCCGTGGGCGTGCTCGCCAACGGCACCGAGGAGCAGATCGGCACCTGGATTCCCCAGATGTACGGGGATGCCAACGATGTCAAGGTCGCGGCCTTCTGCTCCTCCGAGCCCGACGCCGGCTCCGACGTGGCCTCCATGCGCACCCGGGCCGTGTACGACGAGGCCAAGGACGAATGGGTCCTCAACGGCACCAAGACCTGGGCGACCAACGGCGGCATCGCCAACGTCCACGTCGTCGTGGCGGTCGTCGACGCGGAGCTCGGTTCCAAGGGGCACGCCTCCTTCATCGTGCCGCCGGGCACGCCCGGCCTCTCGCAGGGCCAGAAGTTCAAGAAGCACGGCATCCGCGCCTCGCACACCGCCGAGGTCGTCCTGGAGGACGTCCGGATCCCCGGTTCGTGCCTGCTCGGCGGCAAGGAGAAGCTGGACGAGCGGCTCGCCCGCGCCCGCGAGCGGGCCAGGGCGGGCGGCGGCGAGCGCGTGAAGAACGCCGCGATGGCCACCTTCGAGGCGTCCCGTCCGGCGGTCGGCGCGATGGCGGTGGGCACCGCCCGCGCCGCGTACGAGGTCGCGCTCGACTATGCGACGACGCGTGAGCAGTTCGGGCGGCCGATCATCGACAACCAGGGTGTCGCCTTCCAGCTCGCCGATATGCGTACCTCCATCGACGCGGCGCGTCTGCTGGTGTGGCGCGCTTCGTGGATGGCGGTCAACGGCAGGCCGTTCACGGCGGCCGAGGGGTCGATGTCCAAGCTGTTCGCCAGCGAGACCGCGAAGAAGGTCACCGGACAGGCCATCCAGATCCTGGGCGGCAACGGCTACACCCGCGAGTACCCGGTGGAGCGGATGCACCGGGACGCGGCGATCTACACCATCTTCGAGGGCACGAGTGAGATCCAGCGGCTGGTGATCGCCCGGACGCTCTCCGGGATGCCGATCCGGTAGGGGTGCGACGCGGGGGCGCGGGTCCGGTGCGGCCGGGGAGCGGTTTCCCGCGCCCCGGGGACGGCGCGCCGGCCTCACCGGTGCTTCAGGGGCGTGAGCTGCTCGATGTCGTAGCGGGCGCGGAGTTCCTCGATCGCCGCGTGGTCCGGCGGGCCCCCGTTGCCCAGGATCTCCAGCAGCTCCTCGAAGTAGCGCTCGTGGTCCGGTGGCGGCGACGCCTGGAAGAACATCTTGGCCGGCGTCTCGGTCGGGTTGGAGAACGCGTGCGGGCAGCCCGGCGGGACGACGATGACCGTGCCGGGGGTCGCCCTGACCACCCGGGTACCCGAACGCGACTCCCACTTCTGCCAGTTGTCGGGAGTGCGGATCCGGGGCTCGAAGGCGAGCACGTCCAGCTCGCCCTCGAGCACGTAGAACAGCTCCTCGCTGCGCGTGTGCACATGGGCGCCCACGTCGAACCCGGGCGGCACCAGCACCTCGAAGGTGGAGGCCATGCGGGAGTGCGAGCCGGTCACCTTGAACGTCACGTGCTGGGCGGGCGTGCGCACGACGCGCCCGTGACCCGGCGGTACGAGGAGCCCTTCGGGCGCGGTCATCGTCCGCTCACCACCTGACGGGCAGTGCCTCGGGGCCGCGGATCAGCGCTCCCTTTCTGAACGGGACCTGCTCCGGCGCCACGGCGAGCCGCAGCCCCGGCATCCGGTCGAGGAGCGCGTCGACCAGGAGCTCCGACTCCAGCCTCGCCAGCATCCCGCCCGGACAGTAGTGCGGGCCGAAGCCGAACGCCACGTGCGGGTTGGGGCTGCGGGAGAAGTCGATGCCGTCCGGGTCGGAGAAGACCTCCGGGTCGCGGTTCGCGGCCAGGTACGACACGTAGACCGCCTCGCCCGTCCGGATCCGTACGCCCTTGACGTCCACGTCCTCGGTCGCGATGCGGGAGAGGCCGACCGCGTTGCGGTGCGGGATGTACCGCAGCAGTTCGTCGATGGCCCGGGGACGGATCTCGGGTTCGGCCCGCAGCCGTTCGGCCAGGTCCGGGCGGGTCAGCAGGAGGAAGAACAGCTGCCCGCAGTTGTTGGTGACCGCCTCGCCGCCGATCTGGAGGAGTACGGCGAGTCCGACGGCCTCCTCCAGGGTGATCTCGTCGCGGCCCACGGCCGCGCCGAGCAGCGAGGTGACGTCCTCGCCGGTGCTGCCGCGGCGGTCGCCGACGAGCTTCGCGAAGTAGGTCCCCATCTCGTCCTTCGCCTTCTCGCTGACGTCGGCGCCGTGCGAGGAGGAGAGGATGAACTGGGTCCAGGTGTGCATGCTCTGCCGGTCCATGGCCGGCACACCCATCAGCTCGCAGATGACCGCGATGGGGAAGGGGCCGAGGACCGTCTCGGTGAGATCGGTGGGCGGGCCCTCCTGGAGCAGCTCGTCGACCAGCTCGTCGAGCAGCCGCCGGGACTTGTCGCGGACCCGTTCCACCCCGCGCGCGGTGAAGGCGGCGGCCACCGAGCGGCGCAGCCGGGTGTGGTCCGGCGGGTCGAGGAAGCCGACCGCGCCCCGGGCCGGGATGAAGTGCGGAGCGAGCCGGGTGACCGGATGGTCCATGACCGCCTCGCGGCTGAACCGGGGGTCGTTGGCGACCATGCGCACGTCGTCGTGGCGGGTCACCAGCCACGCCCAGCCCTCGCCGTTGGGCAGTGTGACCCGGGTGACCGGGCCCTCCCGCATCAGCTCGGCCAGGACGGGGTCGAAGTCCACGCCGGCCAGGTCGACGGCGGGCCAGTGGCGGACGGCCGGGACCGGCTCGGCGATCGTCTCCTCGGTCGTGCCGCTCATGCCCGCTCCCCGTCGTCGTGCTGCCAGCGGCCGAGGGACATCTCCGCCGTGATGCCGGGACCGAAGCCCGCGAGCAGTCCGCGCGAGGCGTGCTCGGCGCCGCCCTCGTCGAACATCCGGCGCGCGGCGTCCAGGACGACGGCGCTCGCGATGTTGCCGTACTCGGTGAGCGTGGCCCGGCTGAACCGGAAGGCGTCCGGCGGGACTTCGAGGAACTTGCTGAGGTCGTCGAGGATCCGCGGGCCGCCCGCGTGGATGATGTAGAAGTCCAGGTCGGAGGCGTCCCAGCCGTGCTGCCGCGCGAGCGAGTGGAGAGCGGGCGCGAGCGGCTCCATGGTGCCCGGCACCCGCTTGTCCAGCAGGAAGTGGAAACCGGTGGCCCGGACGTCGTACATGATCCACTCCTCGGTCTTGGGGATCAGGTACGAGCCGTTGCGTTCGAGCTTGATGCCGGTGCCGCCGCGGCCCCGGACGACCGCCGCGGCGATGCCGTCGCCGAACAGTCCGTTGGACAGCAGGGAGCCGACGCCGAGGTCGGTCGGCTGGTAGCAGAGCGAGCAGAACTCGCAGGCCACGATGAGCGCGTTGCCCTCGGGGTAGGCGGTGCAGAAGTCGTGCGCCCGGTTGATGGCGGCGCCGCCGGCGGCACAGCCCAGCTGGGCTATGGGCATCTGCCGGGTGTCGCTGTTGAAGTCCATCGTGTTGATCAGCCAGGCCGTGAGCGAGGGCATCATGAACCCGGTGCACGACACATAGATGATCATGTCGATGTCGGTGGTGAGGAGTTCCGCGTCGTCCAGCGCCCGCTGCACGACCGCGGGGACGCGGGCCTTGGCCTCGCTCTCGTAGATCTTGTTGCGGTCCTCGAAACCGGGGTGCTTGAGCGTCTCCTCGATGGGCTGCACGATGTGCCGGGTCTTGACTCCGGTGTTCTCGATCAGCCGCAGTGCCAGCGGCAGTTGGGGGTGGTCCTGGTGGCGGGAGCTCGCCAGTTCCAGCGTCTCCTCCATCGTGATCACGTATTCCGGGACGGAGACCGAGGGTTTGCACAAAGTCGCCATTGAGCGCGCCTTCTTTCGCCATCCGGGGAACTCGCGTCCCCCGGCGGAAGGATGGATCACCCACGATGCGAAGGGGTGGTCCACCCACGATCACCCGGAAGCGTGGGGATATCGCGCCGGACTACTCCATTGCGGGGAATTCCGGGAGGAAGTGGGATCCTGGGGGGAGATCCCCCGGACAGGCGAATCGAAGGAGTACGTCATGGCGCGCACGGCCAGGGAGCTGCTGGAACGCACCGCGGGGAATCTCGCGCCGGACCCCCACGCCAACCGGCTGCTGCCGCTGATCGCCCGGGGCGCGGCGCAGCGCTCCACCCTCGCCGCCCTCGCCCTGGAGCAGGGGCAGGTGATTCCGGCGGACCGCCGGGCGTTCCTGCATCTGGCCGAGCGGCCGGACACCGGACCGGAGTGCGCGGCCTTCTTCACCGGGCTTGCGGAGAGTGAGGCCCTGGCCCTGGACCGGCTCGCCGCCTATGCGGACGCCTGCGGGTGCGGGGCGGAGGCGGCGCGCGCCGCGTACCAGCCGCTCGCCGGGTGCCAGAGCTACCCCGCGTACATCGCCTGGCTGGCCATGAACGGCTCACCCGCCGAGGTGGCGCTCGCCCTGACCGCCGACTTCGCGGCCTGGGGCGGCTACTGCACGACGATCGCGGAGGCCCTGCGCCACCACTACGACTTCGCCGACGAGGCATGCGGCTTCTTCGACCTCTTCGCCGAGCCCGGACCGGAGCTGGGGCAGCGGGCGCTGGCCGCCGTGCGGGAGGGGCTGGACACCGGCCGCCTCGACGAGGACCGCGCCCACCGCCAGGGCCGGCTCCTCCAGACCTGCGAGACGTCCTTCTGGCACGCCCTGTGGGAGGAGGACCAGCGCGTTCCGTGACGGGCTCCCTCAGGGGCGCGGGGAACGGCGCGCCCGCACCCGAACCACGGCCCCCGCTCCCCCCACCCCCCGGCCGGCCCTAGCCGGAGGCACCCCCACTGCTGTGCGCGATGCACGCCACATCGATCCGGTCGGCGAGCTTGGCGAGTTCGATGGTGAGCGCCGCCACCGTGTCCTCGTCGAGGCCGCCCTCGCCCGCCTCCACCAGATGCAGCCACCGGCCGCCCAGCGTGCGCAGCAGTTTGCTGACGTCGGCGGCCGCCACCTGCAACGTGCCGCGGTCGTCGACGATCAGAGGCAGGGTAACTTCGCGGTTCACACAGGGGATCGTAGCCGCGGAACGCTCACGCTCCGTGCCATACCGTGGTGATGTTGCAGAACTCGCGGATCCCGTGCTCCGCGAGTTCACGGCCGTAGCCGGACCGTTTGACCCCGCCGAACGGGAACGCCGGGTGCGAGGCGGTCATCCCGTTGACGTAGACGGCACCGGCCTCCAGATCCCGTACGAACCGGTCGATCTCGCTCTCGTCCCGCGTCCAGACGTTCGAACTCAGCCCGAACGGCGTGTCGTTGGCGAGGGCCACCGCCTCGTCCAGATCGGCGGCGCGGTACAGCGTGGCGACGGGGCCGAAGGTCTCCTCCTGGTGGACGCGCATCTCGGGGGTGATGTCGGCGAGGACGGTCGGCGCGTAGTACCAGCCGTGCTCGCCGAACCCCTCCGGGCGTTCGCCGCCGCACAGGACGGTCGCGCCGTTCTCCACCGCGTCGTCGACGAGTTCCTCGAGATCGCGGCGGCCCTGCTCGGTGGAGAGCGGACCGACCTCCGTGTCCTCGCTCTGCGGGTCGCCGACCCGCAGGGCCGCCATGCCCGCCGTGAAGCGCTCGGCGAAGGCGTCGAAGACGTCGGTGTGGACGATGAACCGCTTGGCGGCGATGCACGACTGCCCGTTGTTCTGCACCCGCGCGGTCACCGCGGTCCGTGCCGCCCGGTCGACGTCGGCGGAGGGCATCACGACGTACGGGTCACTGCCGCCCAGCTCCAGGACCGTCTTCTTGATCTCGTCCCCGGCCACCGACGCCACCGCGCGCCCGGCCGGTTCGCTCCCGGTGAGCGTCGCCGCCCTGACCCGCGGGTCGCGCAGGACGTCCTCGACCGCGCCCGAACCGATCAGCAGCGTCTGGAAGCAGCCCTCGGGGAAGCCCGCCCGGCGGAACAGGTCCTCCAGACAGAGCGCGGTCTGCGGCACGTTGGAGGCGTGCTTGAGCAGCCCGACGTTGCCCGCCATCAGCGCGGGCGCGGCGAACCGGATCACCTGCCAGAGCGGGAAGTTCCACGGCATCACGGCCAGCACCGGGCCCAGCGGACGGTAGCGCACCAGGACGCGGGCCGCGCCGGAGTCCTTCACGTCGGAGTCGGCGGGCAGCTCGTCGGCGAGCAGTCCGGCCGCGTGGTCGGCGTACCAGCGCATCGACTTCGCGCACTTGGCGGCCTCCGCGCGGGCCTGCTTGACCGGCTTGCCCATCTCCGTGGTCATCATCCGGCCGATGGCGTCCTGGTCCGCGTCGAGGAGGTCGGCGGCCCGGTGCATCAGCCGGGCCCGCTCGGCGAAGGACGTGGTGCGATACGTGCGGAACGTGGCCTCGGCCGTCGCGAGCTTGCTCTCGATCTCCTCGGCGCCGAGGGCGTCGAACGTCCTGAGCGTCTCGCCGTTCGCCGGGTTCACCGTCGCGATGGGCATGGCCGACCTCCTGAAGCGGGCTGTTCCTCGACCCTCCCGCGCACCGGGACCCGGCGCAACGCGGAGGGGGCTGCTCAGTCCTGGTGCTCCGCCAGCCGGTCCACAAACGCCGCCTGTGCCGGAACCACGACCGCCCGCGCCCGGTCCAGGCCGAACCACTCCACCCGGTCGAGCTCGGGGAACTCCTGACGGCGTCCCGACCTCGGCGGCCACTCCATCGTGAAGGTGCCCGGGACCACGGTCGCGGGGTCGAGGTCCGCCTCGACGGCCCAGGCCGTGACGACCTTGCCGCCGGCCTGCCGGACCTCGCCGAGCGGCACCGCCTCACCGTCGGGCGGGGGCAGCCCCAGCTCCTCGCGGAACTCACGGCGCGCGGCGTCCCAGGCGCTCTCGTCTGGTCCGTACTCGCCCTTCGGCACGGTCCACGCCCCCGCGTCGCGCCGCGCGTAGAACGGGCCGCCCATATGGCCGAGCAGCACCTCCAGACCCTCCGCGGTGCGCCGGTACAGCAGCAGTCCCGCGCTGCGCCTCCCCGTCACGGGGCCACCTCCGGATGTGCGGCGAGCAGGGTCGCGACGGTATCCGCGTCGGCGGGCGTCTTGTCCTCGCGATAACGCACGACGCGGGCGAAACGGAGGGTCACCCCGGCCGGGTAGCGGGTCGACCGCTGCAGGCCGTCGTACGCGATCTCGACCACGAGTTCGGGGCGTACGGTCACGACGTGGCCGTCGTCCGCCACGGCCAGCTCCTGGAGCCGTCCGGTCTGCCAGGCCAGCATCGTGTCCGTCATGCCCTTGAAGGTCTTGCCGAGCATCACGAACGACCCGTCCCCGGCCCGCGCGCCGAGGTGCAGGTTGGAGAGCTTCCCGGTGCGCCGTCCGTGGCCCCACTCCGCGGCCAGCACCACCAGGTCGAGGGTGTGCACGGGTTTGACCTTCAGCCAGGAGGCGCCGCGGCGGCCCGCGCTGTAGGCGGCGTCCAGGGCTTTGACCACGACTCCTTCGTGGCCGCGGCGCAGCGTGTCGGCGAGGAACCCCTCCGCCGCGGCGAGGTCCGCGGGCCCCTCGACGAGCGCCCGCCGCACCCGCATCGGCTCGGGCACCAGCCGCGCCAGCTCCGCGTGCCGTCCCGAGAAGGGCAGGTCGAGCAGGTCCCGTCCGTCCGCGGAGAGGACGTCGAAGAAGACGGGGGACACCGGCACGCTGAGCGCCGCCGTGGCCACGTCCAGACGCGAGCCCACCCGCCCGGCGGTCTCCTGGAAGGACCGCGGCCGCCCGTCCTCGTCCAGTGCGATGACCTCGCCGTCGAGGATGAACCGGCTGTCCTTCAACTCCAGGGCGAGGGCGATGACTTCGGGCAGACGGTCGGTGATGTCGTCGAGTGTGCGGGTGTAGACCCGTACGTCGTCGCCGTCGCGGTGGAGCTGGACGCGGATGCCGTCGAGCTTCTCCTCGACGGCGCACACCCCCAGCTTGTCGACGGCTTCGGACACGGACGCGGCGCTGTGCGCGAGCATCGGCAGCACCGGACGGCCGACGGTGAGCCGGAACCCGTCCAGCGCCCCGGGACCCTCGGCGAGCAGCGCCCGCGCCACCGTCTGCAGCGACCCGGCGAGCATCACCGCCCGGCGTACGTCGGCGGCGGGCGCGCCGGTCGCCCCGGCGAGCCCCTCCACCGCGACCGCGTCCAGCGCGCCCTGCCGCACCTCGCCGGTGAGCAGACCGGTCAGGAAGCGCTGTTCGCTCTCGGTGGCCGCCGCCCGCAGCGCGTCCATCAGGCGTCCGCGGGCGGCCTGCGAGCCGATGCCCGTGACCGCGCCGATCTCCGTCAGCCGGGCGTCCACGTCCCGCACGGTGAGCGTGGCCTCGGCGGCCGGGGGGACCGGGTGGCTCAGCATCTTCCAGCCGATGCCGAGCCGCCCCTGAGGCAGGCGTCCCGCCAGGTACGGGATCACGAGGGGTACGTCGTCGGCGTCGGCGTCCCGGAACAGCTCGGCGAGCAGGGCGATCTTCCGGGACCGCGCCGAGGTGGCGGCGACCTCCTGGGACACACGGGCGAGCCGGCTCAGCAGCATGCAGCCATGGTGCAACGCCGGGGGGCGGTCCGCGCCCCGGCGTCCGGTGCCGACCGGGACACCGGGGCGCGGGGCGCCCCCGGCGTCAGCGGGCGTCGAGGTCGGCGAGGAGCAGTTCTCCGTTGAGCGTGGCGGCCGCCCGGTAGCCGGCGCCCGCCGCGTTCACGACCTGTTCGGCGAAGCCGACCGCGTTGCCCGCCGCCCAGACGCCCGGCACGGTCGTCAGCCCGGTCTCGTCGACCACCGGGTAGGTGCCGAACGGGGTCTCGCGCAGCTCGGCGCCCAGGCGTGCGAAGAGGTCGTTGCGCGGGACGGCGCGCGGCGCGACGAACACCACCGAGCGTCGGTGGACCGAGCCGTCCCCGAGCCGGACCCCGGTGAGACGGTCCTCCTCGACGACGAGCGCGGCCACCTCGCCCGGCACCACGGCCACCCCGGCGGCGGCGAGCCGGCGCCGGTCGTCGCGCGACAGCTCCGCCTCGGCGACCTCGTGCAGGAACAGGGTGACGTCCTTCGACCACTGGGAGACCATCAGGGCCTGGTGCACACTCGCGGGCGTGGCCGCCAGCACCCCGAACGCCTCGTCGCGCACCTCCCAGCCGTGGCAGTACGGGCAGTGCAGGACGTCCCGGCCGAAGCGCTCGGCGACCCCCGGCACCGCCGGCAGTTCGTCGGCCAGCCCGGTGGCCAGGACCAGCCGGCGCGCGTGCGCCGTCCGACCGGACGCGAGCGTCACGTGGAACTCCCCGGCGCCGTGGCGCGTCACGTCGACGGCCCGGTCCCGGACCTGTTCGACCCCGTAGCGCGCGACCTCCTCGCGCCCGAGGGCGAGGAACTCGGCGGGCGGCATGCCGTCCCGGGTCAGATAGCCCTGCAGATGCGTGGCGGGCGCGTTGCGCGGCTCGCCCGCGTCGACGAGCAGCGTCCGGCGCCGTGCCCGCCCCAGGACCAGGGCCGCGGACAGTCCGGCCGCGCCCCCTCCGACCACTACGGCCTCGTACGTGTCGGTCATGGTGACCACCTCCGGGGAGACCGTCGCCCGAGCCCGCGTGGATTGACAAACGGCTTTGCCGAAACTGCAATACCGGTATGACCACGGACGAAGTTCTCGCCGACGTAGGCCCCCGGCTGCGCCGCATCAGGAAGGAGCGCGGTGCCACCCTCGCCGGGCTGTCGGAGGTGACCGGGATCTCCGTCAGCACGCTCTCCCGCCTGGAGTCCGGGCTGCGCAGGCCCAGCCTGGAGCTGCTGCTGCCGATCGCCCGCGCCCATCAGGTCCCGCTCGACGAACTGGTCGGCGCGCCGCCGGTCGGCGACCCCCGCGTCCGCGCCGAACCGATCGTCCGCAACGGCCGCACACACTGGCCCCTGACGCGTCAGCCGGGCGGACTGCAGGCCTACAAGGTGCTCGAACCCCGGCGCAGACAGGTGCCGGACCCGCGCACCCACGAGGGCTACGAGTGGCTCTACGTGCTCTCCGGGCGCCTGCGGCTCGTGCTGGCCGAACACGATGTGGTGCTGGGGCCCGGGGAGGCGGCCGAGTTCGACACCCGGGTGCCGCACTGGTTCGGGTCGACGGGGGAGGGGCCGGTGGAGTTCCTGAGCCTGTTCGGGCCGCAGGGGGAGCGGATGCACGTCCGGGCCCGGCCGACCAGCCCCTGAGCGGGGCCCGTCGCACGCGTGGCCGACCCGCACCGGCCGGGTCTTCCCGCGCGTGACGGACGTGACTGTTCCCTGATCGGCAAGCGACCGCTTAGTATGCGAACGACCCCGGTCAGACGAAGCAGTCCCGTGGAGGCCCCGCATGCAGGCATGGCAAGTGCACCAGCTCGGCGAACCGAGCGAGGTGATGCGGGTCCAGGACGTGGAGCGGCCGGTCCCCGGTGACGGGCAGGTCCTGCTCAAGGTGCGCGCGGCGAACATCAACTTCCCGGACGCGCTGATGTGCCGCGGGCACTACCAGGTCAGGCCGCCGCTGCCGTTCACGCCCGGTGTGGAGATCTGCGGCGAGACCGAGGACGGGCGCCGCGTGCTCGCGAACCCCGCGCTGCCGTACGGCGGTTTCGCCGAGTACGCCGTCGCGGACGCCGCCGCCCTGCTGCCGGCCCCCGACGCGCTGGACGACGCCGAGGCGGCCGCCCTGCACATCGGGTACCAGACGGGGTGGTTCGGACTGCACCGGCGGGCCGGTCTGGAGGCGGGCGAGACACTCCTCGTGCACGCGGCCGCCGGCGGCGTCGGCAGCGCCGCCGTACAGCTCGGCAAGGCGGCCGGAGCCACCGTCATCGGCGTCGTCGGCGGAGCGGGCAAGGCCGCCGTCGCACGCGAGCTCGGCTGCGACGTGGTCGTCGACCGGCGTGCCGAGGACGTCATCGCCGCCGTCAAGGAGGCCACCGGCGGCCGGGGCGCGGACGTGATCTACGACCCCGTCGGCGGCGAGGCCTACACGCAGTCGACCAAGGTCGTCGCGTTCGAGGGCCGCATCGTCGTCGTCGGCTTCGCGGGCGGAACCATCCCCGCCCCGGCGCTGAACCACGCCCTGGTGAAGAACTACTCGATCCTCGGCCTGCACTGGGGCCTGTACAACACCAAGAACCCCAAGCTGATCCAGCACTGCCACGAGCAGCTCACCGAACTCGCCGCGCGGGGCGCGGTCAAGCCCCTCGTCAGCGAACGCGTACCACTGGCCGGCGCCGCCGCGGCCGTGCAGCGGGTCGCCGACGGGGTCACCACGGGCCGGATCGCCGTACTGCCCTCCCTCGCGGACGGAGCCTCCGCATGACCGACGCCGCACCCCGCAGTACCGCACCCGACGCCACCGAACTGCGCCGCCTCACCGCGGAGTTGCTGGCCGCGCATCCACCCCTGGAGACCGACCGGACGGCCTTCCTCGAGGCCCGGTTCGACGCCGGGCTCGCCTGGGTGCACTACCCCGAGGGTCTCGGCGGCCTCGGCGCCCCGCGCACCCTCCAGGCCGTCGTCGACGCCGAGCTGGAGGCCGCGGGCGCCCCCGACAACGACCCGCGGCGCATCGGGATCGGCCTCGGCATGGCCGCGCCGACGATCCTCGGCTTCGGCACGCGGGAACAGAGGGAACGCTTCCTGCGGCCCCTGTGGGTCGGCGAGGAGGTCTGGTGCCAGCTCTTCAGTGAGCCCGGCGCCGGATCGGACCTGGCCGCGCTCGGGACCCGTGCCGTCAGGGAGGGCGACGACTGGGTGATCGACGGCCAGAAGGTCTGGACCTCCAGTGCCCATCTGGCCCGCTGGGCCATCCTCATCGCCCGCACCGACCCGAGCGTCCCCAAGCACCGCGGCATCACCTACTTCGTCTGCGACATGACCGACCCGGGCGTCGAGGTACGGCCGCTGCGCCAGATCACCGGCGAGGCCGAGTTCAACGAGGTCTTCCTGACCGGCGTCCGCATCCCCGACAGCCACCGCCTCGGCGAGGTCGGCGACGGCTGGCGGGTCGCGCAGACCACGCTCATGAACGAGCGGGTGTCCATCGGCGGCATGCGCATCCCCCGTGAGGGCGGCATGATCGGCCCGGTCGCGAAGACCTGGCGCGAGCGGCCCGAACTGCGCACCCACGACCTGCACCAGCGACTGCTGAAGCTCTGGGTGGAGGCCGAGGTCGGCCGGCTCACCGGTGAGCGGCTGCGCCAGCAGCTCGTCGCGGGACAGCCCGGCCCCGAGGGCTCCGGCCTGAAGCTCGGCTTCGCCCGGCTCAACCAGGAGATCAGCGGCCTGGAGGTCGAACTCCGCGGCGAGGAAGGCCTGTTGTACGACGACTGGACGATGCGCCGCCCCGAGCTGGTCGACTTCACCGGCCGCGACGCGGGCTACCGCTACCTCCGCTCCAAGGGCAACAGCATCGAGGGCGGGACCAGCGAGGTCCTGCTGAACATCGTCGCCGAACGCGTGCTGGGACTGCCGTCCGAGCCGCGCACCGACAAGGACGTCGCGTGGAAGGACCTCGCCCGATGACCGCACAGGGCACACAACCCGACCTGCTCTACTCGGAGGAGGAAGAGGCGCTGCGCGCCGCCGTGCGCGACCTCCTCACCGACCACTGCGACCCCGGCCGTGTCATCGCCCGCACGGAGTCGGACACGCCCCACGACCCCGCACTGTGGAAGGCGCTCTCCGAAGGGATGGGCCTGGCGGGTCTGCTGGTGCCCGAGGAGCGGGGCGGCCAGGGCGCGACCCACCGCGAAGCCGCCGTGGTTCTGGAGGAGTTGGGCCGGGCCGTCGCTCCCGTGCCCTACCTCACGAGCGCCGTCGTCGCGACCGAGGCGCTGCTGGCCTGCCCGGGCGAGGACGCGGCCGCGCTGCTGACCGAGCTGGCGTCCGGACGGACCGTCGGCGCGCTCGCCGTCGCCCTCTCCACGGCACCGGACGGTGCCCACCGGACCGTGCGCCACGAAGACGGCCTGCTGCACGGCGAGTTGACGGGCATCGCGGACGTGGCGGCGGCCGACGTCCTGCTGGTCCCCGCGGCGGACGGCGGTCTGTACGCGGTCGACGCGAACGCCGTCACGGTCACCCCCCGGGTCTCCCTCGACCTCACCCGGCCGCTCGCCACGGTCACCGTCGACGGGGTACGGGGCCGCCGGCTGGGCGACGCCGGACCCGCCGTACGACGGGCCCTCACGGCCGGCGCCGGACTGCTCGCCTCCGAGCAACTGGGCCTCGCCGACTGGTGCCTGACGGAGACGGTCCGCCACCTCAAGGAACGCAGACAGTTCAACCGGCCGGTCGGCGGATTCCAGGCGCTCAAGCACCGGCTGGCGCAGCTGTGGCTGGAGGTCGTCCACACCCGTGCCGCCGCCCGCCACGCCGCCGACGCCCTCGCGGCCGGCAGCGCGGACACCGGCGTGGCCGTCGCCGTCGCCCAGGCGTACGCCGCCCCGGTCGCCGTGCACGCCGCCGAGGAGGCGGTCCAACTGCACGGCGGCATCGGCATGACCTGGGAACACCCGGTCCACCTGTACCTGAAGCGCGCGAAGGCCGACTCGATCGCGTACGGCACGGCGGGCGCGCACCGTGAGGCGCTGGCACGACTGGTCGACCTCCAGGCACCCTGACCGTCCCGCCCTCTCGAAGCCCGTCCCACCCGGGGCGGGCTTCGTGGTGTGTGCCGTCGCGACGAAGTGAACCCGTGACGGCGGTCCGGCCAACTCCCCACACCCCGCCGTGTCCAGGCTTTCGCGCGCCTCATACTCGCCGGTGTCCGGTACGGCACTTCCAGGGAGGCAGAGCATGGACCACCCCACCCGTCGCAGAGCCCTCACCACCCTCGGCGCCGCCCTCGCGGGCGCCGTCGCACTGCCCGCCGTGCACGCGCGAGCCGACGAACAGGGGCACCGCGGGCGCCCGCTGTGGCGCGCCCACGCCCACAACGACTACGACCACCCGCACCCCCTGTTCGACGCCCTCGCCCACCGGTTCGGGAGCGTCGAGGCCGACATCTACCTCGTCGCCAGCCAGCTCCTCGTCGCCCACGACCCCGTCGACCTCGACCCCACCCGTACCCTCGAAGCGCTCTACCTCGACCCGCTCGTCTCCCGGGTGAGGGCGGGCGCGGGCGCGGTGTACCGGGGTCACCGAAAGCCGCTCCAACTCCTGATCGACATCAAGACCGAGGGTTCCTCGACCTACCTCGAACTCGACCGTCATCTGCGCCGCTACCCGCACCTGTTCACCACCTACGCGCACGGCCGGGTGCACCCCGGGCCGGTCACGGCGGTCATCTCCGGCGACCGCGCCGCCCGCGCCCCCATGGAGGCGCAGACCGTGCGCCGCGCCTTCTACGACGGCCGGCTCACCGACCTCGGCGGCGCGGCGGGCGCGTCCTTCGTCCCGCTCGTCAGTGACAACTGGACACTCAACTTCGGCTGGCTGGGGGACGGTCCGTTCCCCGCGGCGGAGCGCGCCCGACTGCGCGAGATCATCACCGAGGCCCACGCACGCCACCAGAAGGTGCGGTTCTGGGCCACGCCCGACGCCCCGGGCCCGGCCAGGGACGCGCTGTGGGGCGAACTGCTGGCCGCGGGCGTCGACTACTTCAACACCGACGACCTCGCGGGACTCGAGACCTTCCTCGACACGCACGAACGGACACGCGAACAGGTTCCCGAGCGGGCATAGACACCACACGTTCGGAGGACACGTCAGCCGCCCGGACGAACCCTCCGCTACGCGACACTTGCCGCCGAAAGCCGCGGTGTCGACGTGGCGGAGGAGGTTGACGATGGCCATTTCCATCTCTGTGGTGGTACTGCTGCTGATCCTCGCGGTGGTGTTCCTGCGCAACGGCGCGCTGAAGCCCTCGCACGCGGTGGTGTGCGTCCTGCTCGGCTTCTTCCTGTCGGGCAGCAGCATGGCGCCGACGATCCAGAACGGGCTCACGGCCACGGCGGACATCGTGAGCAGTCTGCATCCATGAGTGCACGAGCCCGAACGTCCCCTGGCGACGCGTCAGTTCGGCGTCCGCCAGGGGGCGTCCTGCGGTGACCGGGTCCCGGTGCGGCGACCGTCAGCCGACGAGACTGGACCGGATCAGGAAACGCACCCCCTCGGGTGCCTCCAGCGAGAAGCCGCTGCCCCGGCCCGGGACGACGTCCACCGTCAGCCGGGTGTGGCTCCACAGCTCGTACTGGCTCTTCGACATCCAGAAGGTCACCGGTTCGTCGACGCCCTCCACCTCCAGCTCCGCGAGCAGCACGTCGGAGCCGCCGGTACGGAACTCACCCGCCGGGTAGCACATGGGCGCGCTGCCGTCGCAGCAGCCGCCGGACTGGTGGAACATCAGCGGTCCGTGGGCCTCCCGCAACCGCCGCACCAGGTCGGCGGCCGCCGGAGTGAGCGCTACGCGCGGGACGACGTCCATCGGGGTTCTCCGTCGGGTCGGTGACGAGCGGGGGCGGTACCGGAGCCGGCCGCGGCGGGGGCCGCGCCGGTCCACCGTGCACTGGACCACACGGCAGGTTGCGAGAGGGTTGCACGGATCCCGGGCGGGGCGCACGCGGAGGGGCCGCGGGGTCCGGCTCGACCCGCGGACCCGGGCGACAGCTGGGATCGTGAGGGAGGGAACGCCGACCGTGACCTGACGGAAGTGGTGGTGAGCGCCGTGGCTGCCCTCGACGAGAACGGTACGGGACCGCCGTCCGCGGGTGTCGACCCGCTGGGCGACCCCTTTCTGCGGACCCGGTTCGCCCTGCCCTCCAGACCCGCCACCTTCCTGCGCCGGGACCGGCTGACCCAGCACCTCGACCAGGCCCTGCTGACACCCCTGACGATGGTCAACGGAGCCGCCGGGGCCGGCAAGACCCTGCTGGTCGCCGACTGGGCCGCCGGCCTGCGTGAACCGGTCACCTGGCTCACCACCGACATGGTCGGCCGGAGCCCCGGGATGTTCTGGGCCTACCTCCTCGAGGCCCTGGACGCCTCCGGGGTGCCGGTGCCCGGCGGGATCCGCCGCCCCACGGACGCGAGCTGGGCGGACCGTGAGCTCCCGGCCCTGCTCGCCGCCGAACTGAGCGGGCGGGACCGTCCCGCGATCCTAGTCCTCGACGAGTACGACCGGGTGAGCGCGCCCGAGATCGCCGAACAACTGGAGTTCGTGCTCCACCACGCCGGAGCGGGCCTGCGCCTGGTCCTGGTCACCCGTACGGAACCGCTGCTGCCGCTGCACCGCCACCGCGCGGCCGGGGAGCTCACGGAGCTACGGGACGCGGAACTCGCCTTCACCCCCGAGGAGGCGTCCGCCCTCCTGGCCGCACACGGTCTGCGCCTGCCCGACCCCGGTGTACGCGCGCTCGTCGACCGCACCCGGGGCTGGGCGGCCGGCCTGCGGCTGTGCGCCCTGGCCGCGCGCGAGGCCCCGGACCCGGAGACGTATCTGAAGGAGTTCGAGGCGGGGCAGAGCACGGTCGCCGACTATCTGCTGGCCGAGGTGCTGAAACAGCGGACCGCCGAGACCCAGGACCTCCTGCTGCGGGTCAGCGTGCTGGAGCGCTTCCGCCCGGAACTGGCGAACGCGCTCACCGGACGCGACGACGCCGAACCCCTCCTCGCCGGGCTCCACCGGGAGAACGCGTTCGTCGAGAGCCTCGGACACTCCTGGTACCGGCTCCACCCGCTGTTCGGGGAGATCCTCCGCGCCCACCTCAGGGTCCGCTCTCCCGGACTCGAACCCGAACTCCACCGGCGCGCCGCACGCTGGCTGTGCCGCTCCGGATCACTCCCGGAGGCACTCGCGCACGGTGCCGCGGCGGGCGACTGGGAATTCACCGCGGGGGCACTGGTCGACGACCTGGCCATCGGGCAGCTCTTCACCGGACTGCGCTCCCAGCACCTGGCCGGGCTCTTCTCCCGGATGGAACCCGGGGCCACGACCCCCGCGGCGGACCTCGTCCGCGCGGCCCGCGACCTCTCCCGTCACGACCTCGAACGAGGCCTGGTCCGTCTGCGCGCGGCCCGGGAGGCACTGGACCGGCAGGCCCTGGCGCAGGAGGACGCGACCCGGGAGGGGCCGGGCGGGAACGGAGGGCCCGACCTCCGTCCGGCCCGGCTCAGCTGCGCCCTGCTGGAGGTCCTGGCGGCCCGGCTGGCCGGTTCCCCCGCGGAGGCGGAGGCGGCGGCGCGGGCCGCCGAGGAGCTCCGGCTGACGGTCCCCGCCGAGCTCCTGGAGCGGCACCCGGAGGTGTCCGCCCTGGTCCTGACCCATCTGGGGTCGGCACTTCTGTGGGCAGGACGCTTCGAGGAGGCCCGCGCCGCCCTGTCCGCGGTGGCCGACTCGTGCGCCGGGGCCCCGGCCGGTCCGCCCCGGGAGGACTCCCTGGCGCACCTGGCTCTGCTCGAATACCTGGACGGCTGGCTCGTCCGCGCCGAGGACCGGGCACTGGAGGCGACGGCCGGGGCGGAGAACCCCGCTCCGGGCGGGCCGTCCGGCCCCGGCGCCGAGCTCGCGCGGTCGGTGCTGGCGGCCGTGGCCGTGGACCGCGACGAGCTGGACCGGGCCCAGGCCCTGCTCGACGAGACGTCCGAGGCCGGGCACGGGCCGCGGGACCCGGTGACGGCGGCGGGCCGGTCCATCGCGGCGGCCGGCCTCCTGCTGGCCCGCGACAGGCCGGGAGCGGCGCTGGCCGCGGCGTCCGCGGCCGTCCCCGCCGTCGTGCCCTCACCCTGGGCGGAGGGTCACGCGGCGCTCGTCGCCGCCGCCGTCCACCTGGCCGGGGGCCGCACGGAACGGGCCGCCGGGGTGCTGCGCCAGGCACCGGGCGACCGTACGGCCTGCGCGGTGCTGGCCGCGCGCGTCCAGCTCGCGGCGGGCCACCGCGCCGAGGCGCTCGGCCTGCTCGACCGCCTTCCGCCGGACGGCCGGACCGGTCCGGCCCTGACCGTGCGGGCCATGTTGGTACGGGCACAGGCCGCCGAGGAGGTGGGGGACGCCGTCACCGCCCGCGAGCTCGTCGCCCGGGCGCTGGTCGAGGCCCGCCGCGAGCGACTGCGGCGCCCGTTCCTCGACGCCGGCCCCTGGATCGGGCGACCGCTGGGCGAGGCACCGCTGCGGGCACTGGCGGCGGGCTGGCTCCAGAGCGATCGGGCCCGGGGCGCCGAGTGCTCCCGGCTGTCGGCCCTGCCGCCGGCGGTGGTCGTGGAGGAGCTGAGCGGACGCGAGCACGACGTGCTCCGGAGGCTGGCCGACCTGATGTCCACGGAGGAGATCGCGGCCGATCTGTACGTGTCCGTGAACACGGTGAAGACCCATCTCAAGAGCGTCTACCGGAAACTCGCGGTGAGCCGGCGCGGCGACGCGGTGCGCCGCGCACGCGAGCGGGGACTGCTGTGACCCGTGGGGGCGGGCCGGGGTCGGGTCACCTGCCGGGGGTGAGGGCGGGTGGCGAGCCGAGGCGGAGGATCACGGTAGGGCGTCGTCCGTCCGCCCCGGGCCGCCCGTGGGAGTGCAGCTGATGCGTTACGAGATCCGTGTCGACGGACACCTGTCGGAGACGCTGGCCCAGGCCTTCCCGGACATGGAGCACGTGGTGATGTCCGGGCAGACCGTCCTGTACGGGCCCGTCCTCGACGAGGCCCATCTGTACGGCCTGCTGGCGCGCTGCCAGTCACTGGGACTGCGTGTCCTGGAGATGCGCCAGCTGCCGGAGTGACGGTTCTGGTTCCGTCACTCGGGGCCCGAGGAGTCCCCGGCGTGGTCGGTGCCGGCTGGGTGTCCACAGTGCGGGCAGTGCCCGCAGTGCCGGCACCGTCCGGTGCCCTCGGGGGCCCCTGAGCCGCCCGCGTCCCCCGGGTCCGCCCGGGTCTCCGGCGTGGTGGACCCCTTGCGCCGCAACCCCGCCTGGACCGCGCTCGCCAGTACGCGCGCCGCGAATCCCACGAGGAGCAGCCCTCCCGCCATCTGCAGCATCGCCATCACCCGTCCCGTCTCGGAACGGGCCGCGATGTCGCCGAAACCGACGGTGCTGAACGTGGTCAGGGTGAAGTAGAGCGCGTCCGTCCTGGACAGCGGTTCGGTGAACGAGCCCGGGGAGGCACGGTCCAGCAGGTAGTAGGCGCTGGCGAACAGGACCAGGAACAGCACCAGCGTGGCCGCGAGCGCCTCGACGGCCTTCAGCCGGGGGTGCGGCGAGCGGACGATGGTCCGTATCTCCCACACGAAGACCGCGACCACCACCAGCAGACCGGCCAGCAGCATCACCGACGTCCCGCCGGCGCCGTATCGGTCCAGGGGCAGCAGGTAGTACGCGGTGACGAGGCCGACCGCGATCAGCAGGGAGCGGCCCATGACCAGGAACGTCGTCCACCCGGCGCGGGGCCGGTCGCGCCGGTCCGGGTCCCACCGGTGCGGGCCTCTCCGGGGCCGGGGCGGGGGTCGCTCGCCCCGGTCTGCCGCAGGATCGCTCATCGCGTGTCTCTTCGTTCGGGGTCGCCGGGGGCCGGGCAGTCGGCCCGTCCCCACCTCATCGCCCCGGCGGACCGAAGGGATCACCCGCCACGGGTGATCCGGCGGACACCGGCGCACGGCACGCTGGGCCGGTGCGGTCCCGCGCGTCCGCCGGCCGGCGGTCCGGCGGTGACTCGCACGTGCGTACGAGGAGGAGCCATGACCGTACCGCGTGGTTCGGCGCCGCCCACCGGACCGGAGCACCGGCCCGGGCGACCGGCGCCCACTCCGGCGGGCGACCCCGCGGAACTGCTGGCGGCACTCGGCGGTTCGTGGACCTGGATCCTGGGTTCGGCGGTCGCCACACTGGTGCCGGGCATCCTGGTGCTGGTCTGGCCGAACGAGAGCCTGCACGTCCTGGCGGTTCTCATCGGTCTCTATCTGCTCGTGATCGGGGCCTTCCGCTTCGTCGCGGCGTTCTCCCGCCACGAGCAGGGCGAGCGGCTCCCCGGGCTGCTGCTGGCCCTGCTGTTCGTGCTGGCCGGCGTCCTGTGCCTGCGGAACCCGATGCAGACCATCGCCGCGCTCTCCCTGATCGTCGGGGTCGTCTGGCTGGTGTCCGGGATGCTGACCGCCTACACCGCGCTCGCGACCCGGGACCTGCCCCACCGCGGCGTCGTCCTCACCGCCGCCGCGCTCGCGATCGTCGCGGGCGTCGTGGTGCTGGCGCTGCCGGCCGACTCGGCCCGCGCCCTGACCCGGCTGCTCGGCCTGTGGCTCGTGCTGCTCGGACTGGTCGAGCTCGGCGTCGCCTTCGCCTGGCGGGCCGCACTGCGCAGGGCGGCCGCCGCGTACCAGGGCGGCATCGCCGCGCCGCTGTGACGTGCCCGCTGTGGCGTGCCCCCAGTGCCCCCGGGGACCTGCCCCCTGGTGTCGTGGCCACTGGGACGTGCTCCTCCGCGCCGCCGTGGCGCTCGTGAGGTGCTCACCCGCTCCGGGTGAGGCCGCGGGGGCCGGGCCGTGCGCATGCTGAGGACGGCAAAGACCGCCGGGCGCGGCCCGGGAGGGAGACGGACATGAACGAGCCGATGTACCTCGCGTACGACTATCCGCTGCTGAGCATCTTCTGGACCATGCTCTGGTTCTTCCTGTGGGTCATGTGGTTCGTCCTGCTCTTCCGGGTCGTCGTGGACATCTTCCGCGACGACACGCTGGGCGGCTGGGCCAAGGCCGGCTGGCTGGTGTTCGTCATCGTGCTGCCGTTCCTGGGCGTCCTCGTCTACGTGATCGCCCGCGGCCGGAACATGGGCAAGCGGGAGATCAAGCAGGCCCGCGCGCAGCAGGAGGCCTTCGACTCCTACATCCGGGAGACGGCGGCCGGTGCGTCCCGGACCGGCAGCGTCGACGAACTCGCCAGGCTGTCCGAGATCCGTGCCCGCGGTGACATCACGGACGAGGAGTTCCGCAGGGCGAAGGAACTGGTCCTGAGCGGGCACGGCCCGTCGGACCGATGAGACGCCGCCGGCACGTCCGGCGGACGGCACCCGACGACCCGGCGACAGGAGACGAGGGATCACGATGGCCACGGCACCCACCGAGCACGGACACACCCGTACGACGAGACAGCAATGGGCCGGCGGCCTGACGGTCTTCGCGGGGGTGATGCTGATGATCGCCGGACTGCTCGACCTCTTCCGGGGCGTCATGGCGATCGCCGAGGACGACGTGTTCGTCTCGACGCCGAGCTACGTCTTCCGGTTCGACCTCACCGGATGGGGCTGGATCCATCTCGTCCTCGGCGCGGTCGCGGTGGTCGTCAGCCTCGGGCTGTTCCAGGCGGCGTTCTGGGCACGGGTCCTCGGCGTGGTCATCGCCGGACTCATCATCGTCGCCAACTTCCTGTCCCTGCCGTACTACCCGGTCTGGTCGGTCGTGATGATGGCGTTCTCCGCGCTGATCATCTGGGCGCTGTGCGTGGCACGGCCCGAGTCGTCCTTCGACGTGCCGCGGGACGAGTGAACCGGCGGCGCCCGGCAGTACTGTCGGGCGCATGACCGACAACAGCCTGCGTTCCGTCACCATCGAGCGGACCCGTACCGGCCATTTCACCGCCACGAACGCGCGTGGCGGCACGATCGGCTTCGGCACCGGGTCCGGTCCCGAGGGCGGTACCGAGTTCACTCCCGTCGAGTTGCTGCTCGCCGCGATCGGGGGGTGCACGGCAGCGGATGTCGATGTCGCCACCGCCCGCCACGCGGAGCCCACCGGGTTCACCGTCACCGTGACCGGCGACAAGATCAGCGACGGACTCGGCAACCGGATGACCGACCTCGCGGTCACCTTCACCGTCGGTTTCCCCGAGGGCGCGGGCGGCGACCGGGCGCGGGCGATTCTCCCGAGGGCGGTCGCGGTCTCCCACGAGCATCTCTGCACGGTCAGCCGCACGGTCGAGACCGGCACCCCGGTGACCGTGACGGTCACGGAGGCCTGACGGCGCCCGGCGCGCCGGGCCGTGCACCCGCCCCTTCGTTTCTTCCGGAACCCCCGTCGCGACCGCCGCGTTCACGGGGGTTCCGGCCGTGTGCGGTTCGGCACTCGGCGAACGGGGCCGGGGATCGGGGATCTGAGAGGCCAGGGGCCGGGGGCGTACGAGGGATCAGTCCCGGGAACTGCCCCGTGACGCCCGGAGGGATCACCCGTCCGAGGGCTCCCGGCCGATCTCGTCCAGGGAGTCGCCGAGCAGGGCCTTGGCGCGGGTGAGCCAGTCGGTGAGGACGGCGATCTCGTCCGGGGTGTAGTCGGCGAACAGGGCCCCGAGGCGTTCGTAGAAGGGGCCGTAGACCTGGAGGATGCGCGCCTGGGCGGACTCCTCCATCACGACATGGACCCGGCGCCGGTCCTGGGGGTCGGCCTGGCGGCGGATGTAGCCGGCCTTCTCCAGCCGGTTGAGGACGCCGGTCATCGCGCCGGTGGTCAGCCGGGCCTGCTCGGCCAGGTCGCCCGCCGCCGGCGACCGGCCCGCGGCGGAGGCCTCGATGACGAAACCCAGACAGGTGAGGTCGGTGACGTTGAGGCCGAGCCGCCGCGCGATGTCCTGCTGTCCGAACTGCGCGGTCGCGATCATCCGGTCCATCGCGTAGAGCGCCTGGTCGGCCGTCGCCGCCGGGCGCTGCTTGCCCTCCACCACGCATCCCCTTAGTGTCTAAGTTACTTACCTCGCGAGCTAAGATAGTTCGCGCCGGGTGTCCGCCGAATCGTTCACCCGACCCGCGTTCCCGAGGAGGAGAAGTGGGCATGCACGGAGACCACGATCTGGGCCACACGGTCGCCGGCTGGGCCGGGACCACCATAGCCGTCGCCGGTTGCACGGCGGCGGCGGTGGCGCTCGCGGCCGGATCGGCCGCCGGGCTCTGGCTGGGCGGCGCGGTCGTCGTCCTCGCCGCACCCGCCACCTGGCTTCTCCATCTGGCGGGCTGGGGGAAGGCCACCGGGCCGCGCCCCGTCGCGCAGCAGCACTGGCGTGTGCGTGACAGGTCCGCCCGGCACGGTCACCCGGGCTGTCTCGGCTGCCGCCTGGCCGGCCGCGGCGCCTCCGCGCCGAGCGTCACCCCGGCTGTCGATTCGCCTGTCGCGCCGGCCGTCGTATCCGTGACCGGCGGGCCCGGCAGGCCGTGATGTGCACCGGTTCCCGGCCGGGTATGGCGTGGACCGGCCCCGGACCTGGCCCCGGCCCCGGACCTGGCCCCGGCCCCGGTCCGGTGTCGGCGCGGAACGTCCTTCGGGGCGTTCCGGCGCGGGCCGCCTCCCGGCCGGTCGGCGGGTCGGTGGCGTGCGGACCCGGTCCCGCGTGGACGGAAGGGCGCGGTGCGGATCACGTGTCGGTCAGGCGCACCTTGTAACCGTCCTCCTCCATGAGGACGACGGTGACGCCGAACGGGTTGGGGTGGTCCAGCTCCAGCGGGACGAAGGAGTAGTCGACCGCGGCGCGGACCGGGGGGACGAGCTCGCCGCCGGGCTGCGGTTCGGGAGCGGTCAGCCAGTCGGGGTCGATCGACGCGACGCCCTCGGAGTCGCGGGCGAGGACCCGTTCCTCGTAGGGGAACTGGTGCAGGACATGCCCGTCCCGGGTGGCGTGGACCATGTTCAGGCACGGGGCCGGGCCGCTGAGGGGCAGCTCGCACGCGGTGGCGACGTCCCGGCTCTCCCAGGCGAGGACGATCTCGTCCGCACCGGCCGCCGCCGCGATGTTCGACAGCTGGGCGATGCCGGTGAGCGCGTCCTCGCCGGACTTGGTCGGGCGGACCCAGATCAGGCCGACCAGCCGGCCCCGCACCAGGGGCATGATGACCGGCCGCGGCACGGCGCCTTCGGCCAGTCCCGCCGCGTAGGCCCCCTTCATCGAGTCGGCCAGAGCGTTCCACATCTGGGTCTCCACGAACTTCCCTTCGTCCTCGGACGGTCCACGATCACCGCTGACCCTGTCACGCCGGTCGCGGCCGTGCCAGGGCCTTCGGCCGGTCCGGGGCCGGACACCGACGGGCGTCGCGCACCCGTGCGAGGCCGCGGATGTACGGGCGGGGCCGTGTACGCCGGGGGTGGGGCCGTACGGGTGCGGGTGTCCGCGGGCCGCTCGCGGGTCCGGCCCCGCCGGACCGCCGACCGGCGGGGTGGAGTCAGTCGTCGCCCTGCTGGAGCAGGATCGTCAGCACCCTGAGCGCCTCCAGGTAGATCCACACCAGGGTCACCGTGAGGCCGAACGCGGCGAGCCACGACTCCTTGCGGGGAGCGCCGTACGCGATGCCGTCCTCGACCTGCTTGAAGTCCAGGGCAAGGAAGCAGGCGCCGAGAGCGATGCCCACGGCGCCGAAGAGGACACCGAGAGCCCCGCCGCCGAAGCCCAGGCCGCCACCGCCGCCGAACGCGGAGGCCACCAGGTCGACCAGCATCAGGAGCAGAAAGCCCGTCGCCGAGGCCAGGACGAAGCCGTGGAACCGGTGCGTGACCCGGATCCAGCGCATCCGGTAGGCGATCAGCACGCCGGCGAAGACCGTGAGGGTGCCGAGGACCGCCTGGACGACCGCGCCCGGCGCGACATAGGCCGAGGTCGCGTGCGAGATCACACCGAGGAACACACCCTCGGACGCCGCGTACGCCAGGATCAGGGCGGGGGACGGCTCGCGCCTGAAGGACTGGACGAGGGAGAGCACGAAGGCGAGCACGCCCGCGCCCGCCGCCGTGCCGTACGACGGGCCGAGGCCCGCGTCGTCGAGGGGCAGCAGGATCCAGGAGAGCGCCGCGGCGACCGCGACCGTGCCGAGTGTCAGGGCCGAGCGCGCCACCACGTCGTCGATCGTCATGGCGGCGTCGTCGGCCGCCATGGAGCGGTCCCGCGGCGGGGCGTCCTTCGACAGGCTCGGGGTCCGGGGGGCGCTGTCGGCGTACGGATTCACCGCGTACGGCGCGTACGGCTCGGCGTCGGCCGGCGCTCCGATCGGCGCTCCGGCCGGCGCACTGACCGGCGCTCCGACGGCCTGCGGCTGTCGCGGGCTTCGTCCGGTGCGGGCGCCGTCGCGCGCGAACCCCCGTCGGGAGAAGACCGGATTGCTGCTCTTCATGTCGTTCCTCCACGGCCGCACCCGGCGGCCTCTCCGTGGCCCCACTGAACGTGGCGCGTCACCACCTTGACAGGTGACGCGACGAACGGCAAGCTTCGTCACCAGGTGAACCGGTGATGATCGCTCGGCAGGGACCAGGGCCGGCCGGAGCGGGTGAAGAGGGAGAGGGAACCCCATGAAGGCATCCAGGATTCTCAAGGGGCTGACGGCGATCGCGGCCGTGGTCGTCATCTCGGTCGGGTGTTTCGCGCAGGTCTTCTGACGGGCCGCGAGCCCCCGGCGCGGCGGATCGGAACCCTGCCCGAGGTGTAGGCTCCAGTTAAGGCGTCCGGTCACATTGGCTGTCCGGACGTTTCCGGAGAGCCCGCAGAACCGGGGAGGTCGCGCCGTGCCGAAGCCGTCCAAGCGTGAAGACCTGTTGGCGTCAGCGCTGGAGACCTTCCACACGCGCGGGTTCCACGGCACCGGCATCAAGGAGATCGCCGACGCCGCCGGAGCGCCGAAGGGGTCGTTCTACAACCACTTCTCCAGCAAGGAGGAGTGCGCCATCGAGGCCCTGCGGCTCTTCGGGAACGAGCGTCGCCTGGACATGCTGGCCGACCCCGACTCGCCTCCGCTGGAGAGGATCCGCCGGCACTTCGAGTTCCTGCGGGACGAGGTCGTGGTCCGGGACTTCACCCGCGGCTGCATGTTCGGCAACTTCGCCACGGACGTGGTCGACCACAGCGAGGAGATCCGCGCGGCCGTCGCGCAGAGCCTGGGCACCTGGAGCAGCGCGCTCACGGCAGCCCTCACCGAGGCCCGCCGCGACGGCGCCGTCCGCGCGGACCTGGACCCGGACACCACGGCTCGCTTCCTTCTCAACGCCTGGGAGGGAACCCTGATCGAGGCCCGCGCGACCAAGTCGTCCGTCGCGTTCGACACGTTCTTCCTGATGGCCTTCGAGGCGGTCCTGCGCTGACGGCCGTGGCCCCCGGGGCCGCCTGAACGGGGAGCGACCCCCGGGCGCGTCACGGCAGGCGGGCCGACCGTGTCACAGGGCCGTGGCCAGACGCGCCAAGGTCTGTTCCGCCTTCTCATGACGTGCCCGGCGGTGACCGGTCCCCGCCCACAGATGCACGGCGTCGGCGTCTCCCGCCGCGGCCGCCTGCCTGCGGAGCCCGCCGGTGAGGTGGTGCAACGCCGGGTACCCGTACGGCGCGTGGTCGTCGTACAGATCGGTGAACCGGTTCCGCAGCGCACGGGCGGGACGGCCGGTGAAGGCCCGGGTCAGCACGGTGCCGCGGCCTCCGGGGTCGGCGAGAGCGGCCCGGTGGACGGCCGAGGCCCCGCTCTCCTCGGTGCGCAGCAGCACCGTGCCGACCATGGCGGCCTGGGCGCCGGCCGCGATGACGCGGGCGACGTCGTCCGGCGTGGCGAGGCCGCCCGCGGCGATCAGCGGCAGACCGACCGCCTGGCGGATCATGGCGGTCAGGCCGTCGACCGGTACGTCGGACAGGGGCTGTCGGGGTGTCAGGGTGGCGGAGTGGCCGCCCGCCGCCGCGGCCTGCACGACGAGCACGTCCACGCCCGCCTCGGCGGCGGCGCGTGCCTCGTCCACTCCCGTGACGGTCTGCGCCACCAGGCTTCCCGCCCCGCGCAGCCTGGCGACGACGCTCCGTTCGGGGATTCCGAAGGTGAAGCTGACCAGCGGCACGGGGTCCGCGACGAGCAGGCTGATCTTCTCCGCGTAGGCGTCGTCGTCCTCGACCGGTACCTGCCCGCTCAGGTCGACGTGGTGGCGGTCGGCGGTCGCCTGCAGAAGCGCGGCGTAGCGGTCGAAGGCGGCGCGGTCCACCGGCAGCGGATTGGGCGCGAACACGTTGACGCCGAACGGGACGTGCTCGGCACGCGCCGCGGCGACACGCTCGGCCAGCGTCCGCGCGGTGGCGTACCCGGCGGGGACGAAGCCGAGGCCACCGCCGCGGGCGGCGGCCGCGACCAGCGCGGTGGTCGTGGCACCACCGGCCATCGGCGCGGCCAGGACCGGCGTCGTGACGCCGAGAGCGCCGAGCAGGCTGTTCATGGTGCTGTGCCCTTCTTCCGGACGCCGGACGGTGACGTCTTGCGACGGTCAGGTCGACGGTGACCCCTCGTGACGGCCACCTGCCGGTGACACCTTCCGACCGTATCGCGGTGGGTGACGCCGTCCGGAGTCGCCTCCGGAACCGCGCCCGGCCGTGGGACTTCGTGGCCGACGCGCTGTCCGTCGTGCTTCCCGACGGGCGGCCCGCTCGTGGCCGTCCCGTGCGCGGGGTCCATGTCCCCACGGTGCGCCGGGCGGCGGGGCCGAGGCCAGGACCGGCTTCCTCCCTCCTGGAAGGTGCCGCCTCGCACCGGCCCCGGGAATTCCCCGCTCTCGGTCCTCACCCGTCGGTCCTCCGCCGTCGGTCCTCCGCCGTCAGTCCTCCGCGGTCAGGGGCCGCCGCGGGTTCCGGCGCAGTCCGTTCGCGCGTGAACGTCCCTCCGCGAGCAGGGACTTCCAGGACCGGTTCCGTTTGAAGGGCATCTCGAAGACCTCCGAGAAGAGCCACGCCCCGAGCACCGAGGCGGGCACTCCCAGCAGGAGGGTGAACCAGAAGGTGGGCAGCCCCGCCGACACGACATGGGGAGCGACCTCGCGGACGACGACCATGACGATCGGGAGATGAACGAGGTACAGGCTGTAGGAGAAGTCGCCCAAGGCGCGCACGGGGCGCGTGCTGAGAAGCCTCGTGAGGACGTCGGGTCTGCCCGTGGAGACCGCGACGAGGAGCAGCGTCATCGCCGGGACCACCGCGAGATCCACCCAGAAATAGTGGTCGACCGTCCAGACCGGCCCCTTGACGACGATCAGGGCCAGGACGGGCAGCGCGGCCAGGGCCGCCGCCCAGTGCCAGGGCAGGCGCCGGACCCTCTCCGACGCGACGACCACGCCCGCGCCGACCAGACCGGCGACGAACACGGGAGCGAGGTTCGGGGTCAGCCCGTTCAGGCCCTCCACCGGCGTTCCGCCGTTCGCCGTCAAGCCGTGCGCGACGACGAGCAGGGTGACGCCCGCGAGCAGGACCACCGCCCCGAGCCGCCGCCGGATCAGCAGGAGGAGCGGGAAGACCAGATAGAGCTCCGCCTCCACGCCGATCGACCAGAACGCCCCGTTCGGCGTCGGGGCCGTGACCATGTCCTGCGCCACCAGGCCGTACACCAGCACCGAGGCGCCGGTCGGCGGCCCGAAATGCGACGCGGGCACCACCCAGCGGGCGACCGCCAGACTGAAGACCAGCGCGGCCCAGTAGGGAGGCACGATGCGCCAGGCGCGTCGGCGCAGGAATCCGGCGAGGCTTCCCGACCGCCAGCCCCTGCGCGCCGCCGAGAGGGCGAGGGAGAATCCGGACAGCGTCAGGAAGAGGACGACGGCTAGGCGTCCGTACATCAGCCAGCCGAGCCAGGAAGGGCCCGAGTTCCGGGGAAACCCGGGGAAGGCCAGCAGCCAGCAGTGGAACAGGACGACGTACAGGGCGGTCAGCCCGCGGAGTCCGTCGAGGCCGGGCACATGCGCGCCTCCGGGCGACCGCTCAGGCTCGGCGCCTCTCTCCTCGGGGGAGGGCACGTGTCCCTCCGCGGGGGAGAGGAGCCCTGTCTCGCCGCTGACTGTTCGGCTCGGCGTCGATGAAATCGTTCGGCCCTCTCCCCGGGTTCCCGTGCGCGGCAGGTGGTCGGCACCACGGCGCTCCGCGTCGTGTTTCCGGGCAGCACGGAGCCACCCGCGGTGACTGGTACGTCACGCGGGGCCGGAACGTTCAAAGACCGCCGGAAGGTTCAAAGACCGCCGGAACGTTCAAGGACCTGGGAGGCCGAGGACTCGTAGGCCGCGGACGCGGAACGTCGGGGACCCGTTCACCGGCCCGGAAGGCGCGTCGTGATCTCCTGCAGCACCCACCCGTTGCCGTCCGGATCGCTGAAGGACAGGAACGAGGAGTAGCTCTTGCGCTCCGGGTCCGGGCCGGGGACCCGGCCCTCGGTTCCCGCACGGTGGAACACTCCGCCCGCGTCGTGGAACACCTCGCTCACCTCGACGCCCCGGCCGGCGAGCTCGGCGCGGGCTGCTTCGATGTCGGAGACGACGAGGTGCAGGCCCTCGGTGGAACCCGGCGCGGCCGCGCTGACCCGGGTGCCGAAGATGACCGAACAGGGCGACCCGGGCGGGGTGAACTGGACCACCCGGAACCCCTCCCCGTCGGCGAAGTCGGCGTCGAGCCGCCATCCGAGCCTCTCGTAGAAGGCCTTGGCCCGGTCGACGTCGGTGACCGGCACCACCACGACCTCGAGTTTCATGTCCATGACGGCCTGCTCCTGTCCTCGGGCGTTCGACGCTGCCGGGCGGCACACGGCGTCGGAGGCCGACGGGCCGCGGCCCCGGTCCGTCTCGGCCGGCTCCCGTCGACCCCGACGGGTCCCGGCCGACGCCGACCGCTGCCGGCCCGTCGCGGGGGCCGGTGCGCGTCGCTCCGAGCGCGTCCGTCCTCTCCCAGGTCCACCGTTGGGCCGCGGCCGACCGCTCGCAACCCGTGGGGCCGCCGTACCCGTGTTCCGGTGCGCGGCCGCCGCCCGCGCGGGGCGCCGTCGAGCCCCCGGAGCCCGTCGTCGCACCCTTCGCCCGCCCGGCATCGACGCGGCCGGAGGGTCGGGGGCGGCCCGGAGTCGGCGGGGCGGCCCGGAGTCGGCGGGGCGGCCCCGAACCGGTGGGCGCGGTCAGGCCGCGGCGTCGAGCACGACACGGAACCGCGCGTCGCCGGACATCATGTGCGCGTAGGCCTTCGGGGCCTCGGCCAGCGGCATCCGCTCGATCATCGGAAGGATTCCGTGCCGCACGCTGAAGGCCAGGTTGTCCTCGTTCTCGACCGGGGTTCCGGTCAGGCTGCCGGTGATGGTCCGGGTGGCGAGCACGAGGTCCGGCGTGGAGACGGTTATCGGGTCGGTGCCGACCCCCACCACGATCATGCGGCCGCGCGGGGCGAGCCCGGTGACCAGGGGTGTCATCGAACCGCCGCTGGCCGCCGTCGCGACGATGCCCTCCGCACCGCCCAGGCGTGCCAGCGCCTCGCCGGGGTGCTCGGCGGAGCTGTCGATGTACTCGTGGGCGCCGAGCGAGGCCGCGAGCGACGCCTTCTCCGTGCCGCGGGCGATCGCCACGACCCGGTGGCCGAGCCTGGCCGCGTACTGCACCGCGAGATGTCCGAGACCTCCGATGCCCTGGACGGCCACCAGCGAACCGGGCCGGCCGCCCAGCTGCCGCAGGGCGCTGAGACTGGTCAGTCCCGCGCACAGCAGGGGCGCCGCATCGGCCGAGGAGATGCCCTCCGGGATCCGTGCGAGGGCGTTGGACCGGGCGTACATCACCTCGGCGTACCCGCCGTCGACGGACGTCCCCGTCTGCTCCTGGTCGGTGCAGTTGACGAAGTCACCGCGCCGGCAGGGTTCGCACTCGCCGCAGTGGCCGGCCAGGAAGCCGACGCCCACCCGCTCGCCGACGCGCCACGCCCGCACTCCCTCGCCCACGGCGTCGATGGTTCCGACGACCTCGTGACCCGGGACGACCGGCTGCGAGGGATCGGGCCGGAGCCCCTCGACGGCGAGTACGTCGGAGTGGCACACCCCGCAGCTCTCCACCTTGATCCGTACATGGCCCGGGCGGGGCGCGACGAGTTCACGGGTGGTCCATGCGAACTGCCGTGATCCGGTGACTTCGAATGCCTGATACGTGGACACGTTTCTCCTGGGGGTCGAGCGGGCGCCCCTTCCGGTCCCGCGGAGGGACCGTCACCGGCCTGCCGTGCCTCGCGGTCGCGGGCGGCACAGCCGGGGCCGCGGGCGATCCGCGGAGGCGTTGGAGACGACAATATGACCGGTCGTCTTAGCCGTCAATGCCTGCCCCGCGGTCCGGGGCCGAGCGGCGGGGCGCGATCCGAGGCCCACCCGGCGGACGGGGGATCACGCACTCATGGGCTACGCGGTCATCCGGCGGCCGTCACCCCGTGGCGCCCCCGTGCGGCTCAGATCTCCGTTCCTGGGTGCCGCTGCCCCGGGCTCGTAGGCGCGCAGGTCCTCGACGGCGCGGTGCACGGTCTCCGTGTGGCCGAACAGGCCGGGCAGTCCGCCGGTGTGAAGGAGAACCGTTCGGCTCCCCGGACGGACGTCGCCGTCGCGGACCGCGGCGACCAGGCCGGCCATGGCTCGCCCGCTGTAGACCGGGTCCAGGACCAGACCCTCGGTCAGCGCCGCGGTCCGCATCGCCTCCAGGACCGGCCCGTGCAGTACCCCATACCCCGCTCCCACCTGGTCGGTACGGATCCGCAGCGACTCGGGGGCGACGTCGCGGCCGGTCACCGCGCTCGCGAGACCGGCGACGGTGACGGCCGGCTCCGCCACCGCCCCGCAGTGGACGCCGAGGACACGCCGTTCACCGAGGGCGCCGATCAGTCCCGCCATCGTGCCGCCGGACCCCAGGGCGACCACGACGTGCTCCACGTCGGGCAGCTGGGCGAGCAACTCCTCGCCGCCGTCGACGTATCCGCGTGCTCCGAGGGGACTCGAACCGCCGAAGGGGATCACGAACGGGCGTGCCCCTTCGCTCCGCAGCCGGTCGCAGACCTCGTCGGCGACGCCGGCCATCGTGCTCGGGTCGCTGTCGCCGGCCCAGAAGACCCGGGCTCCGAAGAGGCCGTCGAGGACGAGGTTGCCGGAGCCGTTCACCGCGCTGTCCCGTGTGCCGGGGAAGACGAGCACGACCTCGAGTCCGAGGCGGGCGCCGGCGGCGGCGGTGAGCCGGGCGTGGTTGCTCTGAGCGGCGCCGGTGGTGACCAGGGTGTCGGCGCCGGCCGCGAGGGCGGCACCGACGGTCCACTCCAGCTTCCGGACCTTGTTGCCGCCGCCTCCCAGTCCGATGAGGTCGTCCCGCTTGATCCAGAGGTCGTCCTCGCCCAGCCCCAGCGCCGCCGCGAGCCGCGGAGCACGTTCCAGCGGGGTGGGCCACGTCGACAGGGCGATCTTGGCAGTCATGAAACCTCCGGCTCAGGCGGTACGGGCACCACCGAACGGCGGATGCGGAGGGAAACTGTACGACGCTGCCGACCCGGGGACGGAGGCGGTGCGGGACGCGGCCGCGGAGGTCGTGAGGGGCGGGGTCACGGAGGCGATGAGGGCACGATCGCGGAGGTGGTGACGGGGCCGGTCGCCAGGTGGTGACGGGCCCGTCGCGGAGGTGGGGGAGGGCCGGTGGCAGCGGCGGGGACGAGGGGCGGGCGGTGGCCCCTGGACACCCCAACTAAAGTCCCAGCAAGGCCTGTTCGACCACTTCGGTCAGCGCCGGGTGGATGTACAGCACGTCCCGGGCGATCCGGTCCACGGTCAGATCCAGTTCCATGGCCTGGATCAGCGGCTGGACTAGCGTCGCGGCCTGGGGGCCGATGATGTGCGCGCCGAGGATCGTCCGCCGGACGGGATCGGCGAGGATCTTCACGAAACTCGTGGTGTCCTCCAACGCCCAGCCGTACGCGGCGTCCCCGTAGGCGCGGACGCTCACGACGTGGTCGACGCGGCCCCGGCGGGCGTCCTGCTCGGTCAGTCCGACAGTCGCGATCTGCGGACTGGTGAAGACCGCGTGAGGCGCGACCTTGTGGGGGAGGGTGCGGACGTCCTCGGGATGGAGCAGGTTGTGCCGTACGAGCCGGACCTCGGCGTTCGCCATGTGCTTGAGCTGGAAGTGGTTGGCCGTGTCGCCGAGGGCCCAGACGCCCGGTACGGACGTACGGTACGCGCCGTCGGTCACGATGTGGCCGTGTCGGTCGAGGTCGAGCCCGCCGGCGGCCGCGTCCAGCCGGTCGGTGTTGGGGCGGCGGCCGACACTCACCAACAGGGCGGCGGCCCGCAGCACTTGGTCGCCGCTCGGACAGGTCACCGTGACAGTGACGCCGTCGGCGTCCCCCTCGACGGAGGTGACGGCGGCGTCGAGGAGCACGCGGTGGCGCCGCGACGCCAGTTCGGTGAAGCGTGCCGACACCTGCTCGTCCTCCTCCATGAGCAGACGCGGCCCGCGCTGCACGATCGTGATGTCGGAGCCGAACGCGCCGAGGACGTGGCCGAATTCGGCCGCGATGAATCCGCCCCCGATGACAATGGTCGAGGCGGGCACCTCGTCGATCCGCATGATGGAGTCCGAGGTGTGGAACGGGACCGTGTCGAGTCCGGGGATGTCCGGCACCACGGGCCGGGAGCCGACCGCGACCACGAAGGTGTCGGCGGTGATCCGTTCGTCGCCCGCCCGCACCACCTTCGGCGCGACGAACCGGCCCGCCTCGGTGTACACGTCGATGCCGTTCTCCCGCCGGTAGTTCAGCGCGCTCTCGTGCAGCGGATCGATGCGGTGGAACACCCGGTCGCGGACGGCCTTCCAGTCGGCGTGCTCGACCGTCGCGTGGACACCGAGGCGTGCCGCGGCCCGCGCGTCCTCGGCCGCGTCGGCGGCGACGACGAACATCTTGCTCGGGATGCAGCCCCGGTTGAGGCAGGTGCCGCCGAAGCGGTCGGGTTCGACGACGGCGGAGCGGAGCGGGGCGAGTTCGTCGTCGAGCAGCATGTTGCCGCTGCCCGCTCCCAGGACCACGAGATCGTAGTGAGGCACGTCCGTTCACCTTCCGTCGGCGGACCGCACGTCCGGCGGTCCGGCAGCCGTCCGTGCGGGGCTCGTCCGTGCGGGACTCGGCCGTGCGGGAGTCGTCCCGCGCCACCGTGCTCCCCGTGCGCGCGGACTCCGCGACCGGCCGGGGTGAGGGGGGTCATCCCGGGAACCCCGGGGCGGGCGGCGGACGCAGGGGCTGCTCCGCCCAGACGGTCTTGCCGTGTGCGTGATGGCGCGCGCCCCACTGGTCGGCGAGGCTGGCGACGATGAACAGTCCGCGACCGGTCTCGTCGACCGTGCGAGCGTGCTTGACGTGCGGGGCGCTGGTCGCGCCGTCACTGACTTCGCACGTCAGCATCCGGTCGAGGATCAGCCGTAGCCGCAGGGGCGGGGCGCCGTGCCGGATCGCGTTGCCGACGAGCTCGCTGACGATGAGTTCGGTGGTGAACGCCGTCTCCTCGTCGACCCCCCAGGTCTCCAACTGGCGGCGCGCCGCCCGGCGGGCGAGGGGTGCGGCCTCCGCGTCGTCCGGCAGGGGGAGGGCCAGCACCCGGTCCGCGGGCAGCGCGGACGTACGGGCCAGCAGGATCAGCGTGTCTCCGGCGGGCCGGCCGTCCGCGAGCGCGTTTGTGAGCTCGTCGCGCAGCTCGGGCAGCGGCCGGGTGCCGACGGAGTCGAGGAGCGGGCGCAGCGGACCGGAGGGTGCCAGGACGCTCTCCGCCGACGTGGCGGTGCCCATCGCCAGGGTGCTGCCGTCGGGGAGACCGACGGTGGTCGCGGGGAAGGGGGCACTGCTCGTCTCGGCGAGCAACGGCCCCGGTGGGACGGGCAGTTCGGTGGAGGTCCCGTCCGGGAGGACGGCGACGGGCCTCGGGAGACCGGCGCGGGCGAGCGTGCAGGTCAGCTCGATCGGGTCGTAGATCGCGACGGCACAGCCGGCGGTGAGGGACTCGCGGCACATGGGATCTCCCGGCGGCAGCGCGGCGCACGCCTGGGCGAGACGGCTCGCGGTGTCGCTCAGGCGGGCCAGCAGCTCGTCGGGCTCCAGGTCCAGGGCGGCGAGGGTGTGCACGGCCGTACGCAGGATCCCCACGGTGACGGCCGCGGCGATGCCCTGTTTCGCCACGTCACCGACAATCAGCGCGGTCCGTGCGCCGGGCAGCGCGATCGTGTCGGACCACGCTCCGCCGCCGTCCGGGTCGGGCAGGAACAGCTGACAGACCTCCACGGTGCTCGGGGTGGCCGAATGCTGGGGGAGCAGTCTGCGCTGCACGGTGGCGGCGATGATCCACTCACGCATGTAGCGACGGGCGGTCTCGACGCAGAACGCGGCGTGCGCGCACACGGCGGAGGCGATCGCGACGTCCTCCTCCTGGAAGGCGTCCTCCTGCCGGTGGCGGTAGAAACTGACCACACCGAGCACCTGGCCGCGCAGGGCCAGCGGGGCCACGATCAGCGAGTGGGCGCCGGAGCGCTGGATCGCGTCGGCACGGGCCGGGTCGGCGCTGAGCCAGGCGGTGTCCTCCCCGATGGAGACGAGGCGTGGCCGGAGGTCGGTCAGCACACGGGCGAACGGGGTGCCTCGCGGCAGGGGGCGGACGTCTCCGACCGGGTAGGCCGAGACCGGGCCCCGGAAGGCGGCCCGGCGCAGTACGAGGTCCTCCTGGACCGGCACGTGCGGGGGCTCCTCGCCGTGCACCACGTCCTCGATCACCTCGACCACGGTGATGCCCGCGAACGCGGGAACCACCGCGTCCACCAGCTCCTCGCACACGGCGCCCACGTTCAGTCCCCGCCCCACGCGGCTGCGCACGGCCTCCAGCAGCGCCAGGCGGTGGTGCGCGTTCTCCTGCTCGGTGACGTCGAGCGCGGACGCCACCAGCCCGAGACCGTCGCCCGCGGCGTTCTCCAGGCGGACGTAGGAGACGGAGTAGATCCGCCGGCCGGGCCCGCCCGGATCGTCACCGACGGCCCGCACGAGCCGGCAGAGGACCGGTTCACCCCCGTCCAGGACCTGCTGGGCGACCGCGGCCTCCTTCTCGGGGTCCTCCAGGTCGTAGGCCTGCGCGAACCGCTTGCCGGTCAGATCCTCCAGCGGCGTGCCGGGCCGGTCGCGGGCGGCGCCCGGCAGACGGGCCACCCGTAGCTGCTCGTCCAGGACGTGCAGTCGCGCCGGTGAGTGCGTGAACATGGCCTCCAGGATCGCCACGTCCTGGCCCGACACCGCGTTCTGACCCGGCAGCGGGTCCTGTGCCGCGAGGACCTGCCACATCACGGAGGTGCCCCGAAGTACCGGTCTGACCAGCACCGGGGCCGTGGGCGCGACCCCCTCCCGCCGTCCCGCGGCGTCGGTACCGATCCCCCGTACGAGCTCGGTCACCGCCTGCCCGACGGCCTCCTCGGCGGTCCACCCGAAGAGCTGCTCGGCCTGGCTCCGCCATTCGACGACCCGGCCGTCCTCGTCGATCAGCACGAGCACGTCACCGCTGGGCACGCGACAGCACCTCCTCGTCCCTCGGTCCGGAACCGTCCGTTCCGTCCCACCCGCCCCGCCCGTGGGGTCGAACGGTCTTGTTCCACGGGCGACTTGGGGAGCCGGACCGGCGCAGCCCGCGCCGGTCCCCGCGCCGGGGCGACGGCGTGTGCCGGCACCGGCACGGACCCGGGCGGGCGCGTCGTCCCGCCGGAGCGACGAGGCCGCCCCTACCGGGCGGCACCGCCCCGGTCGGGGCCGGGCGAGGAGGAAGCCGCAGCCACCGTGTCATGGCCGGTCTACCGCCGCGTGGTGTCCATGTGGAGCGCGGCGTCCGAGGCCGCCTCGTCGGGCTCCCGGCCCTGTTCACGGGCGGTCATGTACGCGGCGTACCAGTCCGACCAGTCGTGCTTCGGAGCGGTCGCCTCGTAGAAACCGTGGTGCTCCTCCGTCTCCCGCAGGAGCGCGGCCAGCGCGGCGACGTCCATGAAGAAACCTCCTCCGTCGTAAGGCTTCCCGTCACCGTCCCGGAGACCCGCACCCACCACCTCCGGCGGCAGCGTCCCGAGGACATCCGGGTGCCGCCGGGCGGCGGGCGCCCACGCATCGTGGCCGCGCCGCTCCGGAACGAGTCCGGCCTCGTGTCCCCGGCGACGAATCGGCCGCCGTGGACCGGCAGACCTGACAATTGTCGCTTACTGGACAAGGTCCGGCGAGGCGAGTCGTCGCCCCTGACGCCCCACGCCGGGCCGCTGTGCGCGATCGAGTCACGGAGCGCCGGACCGCCCGGCTCCCGCCGGAGCCTCGCGGACGCGTATCGCGTGGGCGGCGGCAGGGACTTCGGCGTCGACGACGGGCACGCCCACCTTCCGTGTTGCTCACGTCACGCTCAGAAACGGGATCTGGCGTCCGGGACGGAGCGGGTGTGGTCGTCCCCGTACGGGAGCCGTCCCTCAGTGGGCGGTGCCGGTCTGCCAGGCGATCCGGGCGTCCGTCGCGATGACCATGTTGCCGTCCTCCAGCACCTTGAGGGCCGCCCCGTTCGCGCCCTGGGTGTTGCTGGCCCATACCGGCCTGGTCTGGGCGTCGTAGACCACGAGGTTGCCGTCCGCCTGGAACACGGCGGTGTTTCCCGGGCCTTGGGTGCGACTCGCCCAACGGGGCTTCCCCGCCTCGTCGTAGAGCACCAGGTTTCCGTCCGTCTGCATGATCAGCTTCGAGCGCAGGGTCCTCACGAACTTCCCGACCCCGAACGTGAAGGGCGACTTGATCACCAGGGCGTCCGGCAGCGGGGTCCCGTCCGCGGACGCGTCACCGGCCGTGCCCGGGGTCACGCCGGCGCCCGCGGCGGAGGGAGACGCCCCCACCGGCGAGGGGGAGGGGGAGGGGGACGGAGAAGGAGGGGACGACCTGTCCGCGGAGCGGTGGGCGCCGGCGGGCGGCGTGGCGCGCGCCGATCCGGAGCCGTCGTCGAAGGCGTGCACCAGGAGGACCGTCGAGGCGGCGACGGCGGCCAGCGCACCCGCGCCGATGGCGGCGGCCCGCACACGGCGGCCGTCGCGGCGCCGCTCGCCGTCCGGTGGCGGAGTCGGACCGGCCCCCGGGTAGGAGCCGTGGCCGGACGCGCCACGGGTGTCGTCCGAGGCGTACGGGCCCGTGCGGGGGCCGGGGCTTCCCTGCGGTGCCAGGAGGGTGACGGCGTCGGCTTCCCGGGTGCCGACCGCGGTGGCCGTCGGCGTCGGGGGGAGCGGCGCCGTCGCCACCGAGACGCCGGCCGGCGCACCGGTTCCCCAGCCGTTCGCGGTGCCGCCCGTCGCGCCGTGCTCCGGACCGGCGACGGTCGCGGCCCGCTCCCGGTCCGGGGCGGGGCCCACGGCCAGTGCCCGCTGATAGGCGGGGTGATGCACCAGATCGGTGTCGGCCTGGCAGAGTTCCACGATCCGCTGCAGACCGGGACGCCGGGCCGGATCGATGTGCACACAGGCCGAGATGAGCCCGGCGACGCCGGGGTCCACGCCCCGCAGGTCGACCTCTCCGTGCACCGAACGGTACGACACGGCCGCGAACGACCCGTCCCCGTACGGCGGTCGGCCGGTGACGGCGAACGCCAGCGTGGCGCCCAGCGCGAACACGTCGGCTCCCGGCCCCGTCTCGCTGCCCGTGATCGTCTCCGGCGCGATGTAGCCGGGACTGCCCATCGCGCTGCCGACCTGAGTCAGATCGGACGGACCGCTGTTCCGGGCGATGCCGAAGTCGATCAGCTGGGGGCCGGTGGCGGAGAGGATGACGTTCTGCGGTTTGAGGTCCCGATGCCACACACCGCGGACGTGGATGGCGTCCAGGCCTTCGGCCAGGGCGGCCAGCATGATCCGGGCCAGGTCGGCGGGAAGCGGCCCGTGGGACATGACCGCGGCGTGCAGCGTGGGCCCCGGCACGTACTCGGTGGCCAGCCAGTACGGAGGGGTGTCCAGCTCCGCGTCGATGAGCGAGGCCGTGTATGCGCTGCGGACCGTGCCCAGGGTCTCCACCTCGCGCCGGAACCGGCTCAGGGCGTGATCGTCGTGGCGCAGATGGTCGTTGATCACCTTGACGGCGACCGGGCGGCCACCGGGCGAACGCGCGAGGTACACCCGGCCCATGCCGCCCTCACCGAGCCTCCCGACCAGGCGGTAGCGGCCTATGTGCGACGGATCGGAGCCATCGAGCGAATGCACTGGACCAGTCCTCCTGAAGTGGGACCCACAGTCACCGGATCCGCCGTGAGGTCGGCTCGGCCGGGCTCCAACTCCGTTGCCCAGTGGGGTGCGAGTACCAGCCCCTCGACACCACGTCCGGGCCGGACACCGACATAGTAGAGGGCGGCGCCCCCCGAGCCTCACCCGGCGCGATGGTCCCGCCCGGGTCGCACGGCCGCCCCGCCGCGAAAGCCGCCCGGGGGCCGGGATGTTCTCCAAGTCGGCTTTATGGCAGCGGAGTTGGGGTCGTCAGTACGTCTCGCCCTACACGTCCCCGCGGTCGGAGTCGCCCCCTCGTACGGGGAGACCGTCGTCCGCGATGTCGCCCCGGCGGCGTGGACGGCCGCCGTCGACGGGACGGTGGGCGTCGACGGCGTCGGCCATGGCGTGGTCCTCGCCGCGGCCACGGGACCGGAGCCCCTGGACCACGCCGGTGATGTCGGTCTGCGCGCGGTTCTGGCTCAGTTTGAACTTCGCTTCGACGCGCGTGATGGACAGCTCGACGCCGACGATCGCCCGCAGCTGGCCCTGGAGGTAGTCGGCCGGAGCGTCGTCGACGGACCACGGGGTGACGGCGTCGGCCTCGTGTCTGTCGGTCAGCCGGCGCACCTGGTCCTCGACCCACCCGGGGTCGTCGTGGACGAGCAGTTCCCCGTGGACGTGCGCGGTGATGTAGTTCCAGGTCGGGACGTGCCGGTGGTGATCCGCCTTGGAGGGGTACCAGGTCGGGGTGACGTACGCGTCGGGGCCGCGCACGATGACCAACGCCGGGCCCTCCGTGGGCAGTCGCCACTGGTCGTTGTTGCGGGCCATGTGCCCGATCAGGGAGCCGTGCTCACCGGCGTCGGGGTCGTGGACGAAGGGGAGCAGGGTGGCCTGGAGGCCGTCCTCGGTCACGGTGATCAGATCGGCGGCGCCGTGCCGGTCCAGCAGCTGCCGGACGCTCTCGTCGGTGGGGGCGAAGTGTCGAGGGACGTACACGGTCGGCCTTTCGTGGGCGGGACGGGGCCCTGCCTCCAGCGGTGGCTATTGCACTAGTGCAAATGAATTTTTGAATTAGCGTAAAGATAGCAAACAGGTTCCGCAGGTGAAAGGGACGACGGGTGGTGCGGTGGGTGCCGTCGGAGGCGGGCGGTCCGAGGTCCGGCCCGCCTCCGCGCCGTTCCCGTCGCCGACGGGGCTGTGGGTGAGGCGGGCTGTGCCGGCTCCATGCCGCCCGAGGGCATCACACGGGCCACAGGTGGCCACGGGGCAACTGTGCGCCGCCCAGATGTGTTTCCGCCGCATCCCCCGGTGCCACGACGCGACGGCCCGCGTCCAGCAGGTGCACCCGCGTGTTGTCCCCGGGCGGTCCGCCTCCATGGCCCGGGCCCACGGGGGAACGCCGCCGCCGACGTGCCGGCGGCCGTCCCCGGACGATCTGGTGTACGTGATCCACGCCTCGGGCTCCACCGGCCGGCCCAAGGGCGTGCGGATCGAGCGCCGCAGTCTGACGCGCATGTCGACTGGGCGATGCGGGAGTCAGGGGTGGACGCAGCGTACGGCCGTCTTTTTGCGTGATATGGCAAGATAGTTGCGACAGCTTGCATGAATCATTCTTTACTTCGTCGGAATCTAGCGGGCTGGAGGAGGTCTCTGTACGGTCGGGGCGCCGGTCTCCCCCCACCGAAGGAGCAGCAATGCCGACGATCCCCAGACACCGGCGCGGCCTCCGCCGCCCCGGGCGCCGACTCGCGGTGGCCGTGGCCACCGTGGTCGGCGCGCTGTGCGTGTCCGTCTTACCGGCCGCCGCGCAGTCGGCGCCGTCGTCCGGGGCGCACCGGGCGGCCCCGACGGCCCACGCTCCCCGACAGCCCCCGTCCCGCCCCCGGTCCCGGTCCGGGACGCGGACACCGGCTGCGGGCGCGGCCGTGGGTGCGACGACGCCGTTCTCGGTCTACGAGGCCGAGGCGGGAACGCGGAGCGGGGGAGCGGCGGTCCGGTCGCTGACCTCGGCGCCGACGACGCCGTACTCGAGCGCGGCCCTGGAGGCGTCGGGCCACTCCTATGTGCATCTGGACGGCACGGGCCAGGCGGTGCGGTGGACGAACACCACCGGGCAGCCGATCTCCTTCCTCAACGTCCGTGCGAGCATCCCGGATTCGGCGTCCGGCGGCGGTGTCACCGGCACGCTCGACCTCTATGTCGACGGGGTGTTCCGGCAGGCGCTGAACCTCAACTCGCGGCAGAGCTGGGTGTACGAAGGCAACGGGAACTACAACACGAGCGACAACCAGAACCCGGCCGACGGCGATCCGAGGGTCTTCTGGGACGAGGCGCACACCTTCGTCGCCGGGTCCCCGATCCCCGCGGGCGCCACGTTCTCGCTGCAGAAGGACTCCGACAACACCGCGTCCTTCTACGACGTGGACTCCGTGGACGTGGAGAACCCGCCCGCTCCGCTGGCGCAGCCGGCGAACTCGCTCTCGATCACGAGCTGCGGTGCGGTGGCGGACGACCGGCCGACCAATGGCGCGGCCGCGGGCCAGTCGGTGGACAGCCGGGCGGCCATCCAGAACTGCATCGACCAGGCCCAGCAGCAGGGAAGGACCCTGTGGATCCCCCGGGGCACCTTCTATGTGAAGGGCACCGCGGGGCTGAACGCGCGGGGGATCACCATCGCGGGCGCGGGCCTCTGGTACAGCACGGTCTACCGTGATGTGCCGGTCCCCAACAGCACTCCGCTGGCGGCCCTGTTCGACCTGACCTCCTGCACCGTGCGCGACTTCCACATCGACGCCAACGCCGTCAGCCGGAGCACGATCGGCGGGGACGGCGGGGCGATGGACACCACCGGCACCGACTGGCTGGCCGAGGGCATCTGGACCCAGCACACCATGTCGGGGTTCTGGGCCTCCGGGACCGGCGGGACGGTGCGCGGCAGCAGGCTGACGTCGATCTGGGCGGACGGGATCAACGTCAACAACGTGTCGCTGGGCGCGGACACCGGGAACGACCTGACGGTCACCGGCAACTTCGTCCGCGGTACCGGCGACGACGCGATCGCCGTCAACTCGGTGGACTACAACACCGACGGAGACGGCTCGAAGACGTACTACCACCCGATGAGCCATGTCACCGTCACCGGCAACACCTCGATCGCGCCGTGGGGCGGAAAGGGGGTCGCGGTCTACGGGGGCAGCGGCCACCTGGTCAGCGGGAACTACGTGAGCGACACGGCCCGTTACATCGGCCTGGGAGCCGGCCGCTTCGGGGTCAACGGCAGCGATCTGCTGTCCGCGACGGTGACGGGCAACACCGTGGTCCGCTCCGGTGGCAACGCCTACGGCCAGGGCCAGCCCGCCCTGCACATAGGCAACGGCGGTGACGGTCAGAACACGGGGATCGTCGACGACGTGACGGTGACCGGCAACACCGTCACCGGGTCCCTCTACGACGGGATCGGTTTCTCCACCTCGACCCGCACCCTGCTCAAGGACAACACCGTCGGCGACCCCGGTCGCAACGGCATCGCGATCTCGCCGCCGTTCTACCCCGCGCCCACCGGCTCCGCGACGATCACCGGCAACACGGTCACCGGGCTCGGCACCGGCGCCTCGGCCTTCGTCGACAACTCCACGGGATTCGCGGCGACGTTGAGCGACAACCACTGGCCGCCGCCCGCTCCCGAGGGCCCCTACGGCGGAACCCCGGCCCCCGTGCCCGGCACGGTCCAGGCGGAGGACTACGACACCGGCGGCCAGGGCGTGGCCTACAACGTCACCTCCGTCAACGGCAACGCCAACTCCTACCGCGCCGACGGAGTGGACCTGGACAACGCGTCGGACACCGGCGGCGGGTACAACCTCGGCTGGACCAGCGGCGGGCAGTGGTTCCGCTACACCGTGGACGTCGCCAGGGCCGGCACCTACACCCTCGGCCTCCGGGTCGCCGCCCCGTCCGCGGTGACGGGGGCACTGCACCTGTCGGACGCCTCCGGCACCGACCTGACCGGTGCCGTCGACCTGCCCGCGACCGGTGACTGGCAGAGCTGGGCCACGGCGACCACGCACGTGGTCCTGCCCGCGGGCCGGCAGACGCTGACCCTCCATCAGGACAGCGGCGGCTGGAACATCAACCACCTCGACCTCGCCACGGGCAGCGGTTCGCCGTCGGCCGTACTGACCACGTCACCCGGATCACTGTCCTTCGCCGACCAGGCGGTGGACACGACCAGCGCCCCGCGGACCGTCACGGTCACCAACTCGGGCACCGCCACCGCCTCGATCACCGGGGTCACCGCCGGTGGTGACTTCGCCCAGAGCAACACCTGCGGCGCCTCCCTGGCGGCCGGGTCGAGCTGCACGGTCTCCGTCACCTTCCGGCCCACCGCCTCCGGCACCCGCACCGGCACCCTCGTCGTGACCGGGGACCAGTCGGGCGGCCCCGCCACGGTGGCCCTGTCGGGTGTCGGCACCGGCACCGTCCCCGCCGATCTCGCCGCGGGCAGGCCGACCGGCGAGTCCAGCCACACCGACGTCTACCGCTCCGCCAACGTCACCGACGGCGACGGGTCCACCTACTGGGAGAGCGCCAACAACGCGTTCCCGCAGTGGGTCCAGGTCGACCTGGGCTCGGCCCGGAGCGCCTCCCGCGTGGTCCTGCGGCTGCCCGTCGGCTGGGGCGCCCGCACTCAGGTCCTGAGCCTCGGCGGCAGTGACGACGGCACCACCTTCACCACCCTGAAGCCCTCGGCCGCCCACACCTTCGATCCGAGCACCGGCAACACCGTCACGCTCACCTTCCCCGCCACCACCGAGCGCTACTTCCGCGTCACCGTCACCGCCAACACCGGCTGGCCCGCGGGCCAGGTGTCCGAGTTCCAGGTCTGGAGCTCCTGACCGCTCCACCCGGAAGCCATGCTCCGAGGGTGCCGCCGGACCGCGTGTCCGGCGGCACCCTCGGCGTGCCCGCGGTGCCGGAAGCCGGAGCGGCGGACCCCCGTTCCCTCGTCCCGCCGCCCCTGGTCGGCCGGGCCCACACGGCAGCCTCCGGATCGCACATTAGATCTTGCGGGATGCATTTTTTATATTGCAAAGTCCTGTTCAGTTATTGCGTGTTGATGTCGCCGATATTACGGTCCCCCTTGCGTCGTCCCGACCTCTCTGTTCTCCCCCCGCCCCCGTCCCCCCTTGAGCCGCTTCCGCCGATCACGGTCCGTCCGCGGGCCCGGCGGGGAGCCCCGCTCCGTGTCGACCGCTCGCGCGCCTTCTCGTCCTCCCGCCCCTCCCTCCCGGCGGCGCCAATGGAACATTTCCGGCATTGCGTTATCAAAGGAGTGGTCCCGTGTTCCATTCCATCCGAGATCTGAGACGAGTCCTCGTCTGGATGGTCAGCACCGCGATGGTGGCCGCCGTCGGCGTCGTGGCTCTGGCCGTCCAGCCCGCCTGGGCGGCGGCCGCCGCCGCCACCGGCGGCAGCGGCGCGAGCCTGCCGTACGTCGAGGTGCAGGCGGAGAACTCCGCCACCAACGGAACGTCCATCGGCCCGAGTTACACCCAGGGCCAGCTCGCCGACGAGGCGTCGTACCGGAAGGCGACGACGCTCCAGGGCACCGGCAAGTACGTCACGTTCACCACGCCGGTGGCCACCAACTCGATCAACTTCCGCTACAGCATCCCCGACACCTCGAACGGGTCGGTCTACACCGCCGCGCTGTCGCTGTACGTCAACGGCGTCAAGCAGCCCGACTTCACCCTGACCAACGCCTACAGCTGGTACTACGGCAGCTACCCCTTCACCAACTCGCCGGGCAACAACCCGCACCACTTCTACGACGAGGCCCACCGCCTGTTCTCCACCACCTATCCGGCGGGAACGACCTTCAAGCTGCAGGTCGACTCGGGGGACACCGCCTCCTCGTACACGATCGACTTCGCCGACTTCGAGCAGGTCGGCGCGGCCCTGACCGCACCGTCCGGGGCGGTGTCGGTGACCAGCAAGGGCGCCGACGCCACCGGCGTGAGCGACGCGACCAGTGCCTTCAACGCCGCGATCAGCGCCGCCGGACCGGGCGGCACCGTGTGGATCCCGCCGGGCACGTACAACATCCCCGGTCACATCAGCGTCAACAACGTCACGATCGCCGGCGCCGGCATGTGGTACTCGACCGTCACCGGCACGGCCCCCGGTTTCTACGGCAACTCCGCGCCCTCGGCGTCCACCGGCGTGCGCCTGCAGAACTTCGCGATCTTCGGCAATGTGCAGGAACGCGACGACAGCGCCCAGGTCAACGGCATCGGCGGCGCGATGAGCAACTCGACCGTCTCCAGCGTGTGGATCGACCACATGAAGGTCGGCGCCTGGATGGACGGGCCGATGGACGGGCTGACGTTCACCGGCATGCGCATCCGGGACACCACCGCGGACGGCATCAACTTCCACGGCGCCGTCACCCACTCGAAGGTGACCAACAGCGACATCCGCAACACCGGTGACGACGGCATCGCCACCTGGGCGGACTCCGGTATCGGCGCCGACGCCAACGACACGATCTCGGACAACACGGTGTCCCTGCAGATCCTCGCCAACGCCATCGCGATCTACGGCGGCCACGACAACACCGTCAGCGGCAACCGGGTGGTGGACACCGGCCTCGCCCAGGGCGGCGGCATCCACGTGGGGCAGCGCTTCACCTCGACGCCGGTCGGCCTGACCACCATCTCCGACAACACCATGATCCGGGCCGGCAGCCTCGACCCGAACTGGCAGTTCGGCGTGGGCGCGCTGTGGTTCGACGGCAGCCAGGGCGCGATCACCGGTCCGGTCAACGTGACCAACGCGCTGATCCAGCAGAGCCCGTACGAAGCCGTTCAGTGGGTCGAGGGCACCATCAGCGGGGTCAGCCTCAACAACGTGACCATCGCCGGCACCGGAACCTTCGCCCTGCAGGAACAGACCGGTGGCGCGGCCAAGTTCACCAACGTCACGGCGACCGGCGTCGGTTACTCCTCCCCGGTGTACAGCTGCAACGGCGGCAACTTCGTCGTCACCGACGGCGGCGGCAACTCCGGCATCAGCGGCACCCCGTACTGCGGCGGCTGGCCGGCCCCGAACTACCCGCCGTACCCGTCCGAGGGCGTCACGGCCACCCCCGGCGCACTCAACTTCGGCTCGGTCGCGACCGGTTCGACGAGCGCCGCCCAGACCGTGACCGTCTCCAACCCGACCAACAGCGCCGCGGCCGTCTCCTCGATCACCGCCTCCGGCGACTACTCCCAGACCAGCACCTGCGGATCCTCGATCGCCGCCAACGGCTCGTGCACCGTCAGCGTGAAGTTCGCGCCGACGGCGACCGGCAGCCGCACCGGAACCCTGACCGTCGACGCGGGCGGGACCACCAGCACCGTCAGCCTCTCCGGAACCGGTACCGCGCCCGGCCCGGTCCTGAACACCGACCCCGCCAGCCTCTCCTTCGAGGGCACGGTGGTCGGCTCGTCCGCCACCGCCCAGACCGTGAAGGTCACGAACTCGGGCACCACGTCGGCGACCGTCTCGGGCGTCTCGGCCTCCGGCGACTTCAGCCAGACCAACAACTGCGCCACGCTCGCGGTAGGCGCCTCCTGCACGGTGAGCGTCGGGTTCAAGCCCACCACCGGCGGCACCCGCAACGGCAGCCTGACCGTCACCAGCAACGCCAACAACAGCCCGACCGTCGTCTCCCTGACCGGCAGCGGCATCGACAGCACCACGAACATCGCGGCCGGACGCCCCGCGACGGCCAGTTCCAGCAGCAGCCCCTACGTCGCCTCGAACCTGACCGACCCGGACGCCTCCACGTACTGGGAGGGCACGAACGGTTCGTTCCCGCAGTGGGCCCAGGTCGACCTCGGCCAGAACTACAGCGTCGGCAAGGTCGTGCTCAAGCTCCCGCCGTCCACCGCGTGGTCGTCCCGAACCCAGACCCTGTCGGTGCAGGGCTCCACGGACGGCTCCAGCTTCTCCACCATCAAGGCGTCGGCCGGATACACCTTCGACCCGAATGCCAACGGCAACACGGCGACCATCACGTTCGGCGCCGCCACCGCACGCTACGTCCGGGTGAACATCACCGCCAACACGGGCTGGAACGCGGCCCAGTTGTCCGACCTCGAAGTGTTCCCCAGCGGCGGCGGCTCCTCACCGGCGACCCTGTCGGCCAGCCCGACGTCACTGACGTACGCCACCCAGGCGCTCAACACCTCCAGCAGCGCGAAGACGGTCACGGTCACCAACACCGGAACCGCGGCCGCGACCGTCTCCGGCATCACCGTCACGGGCGACTTCTCGCAGACCAACACCTGCGGGACGTCGATCGCGGCGAACGCCTCCTGCACCGTGAACGTCACCTTCCGGCCCACCGCCTCCGGCACCCGCACCGGTGATCTCAGCATCGCCAGCAACGCGTCGAACGGCACGACCACCGTCGCGCTGACCGGCACCGGCGCCGGTACGACCAGCCGGAACCTGGCGGCCGGCGCGGCCACCACGGAGTCCAGCCACACCGACGTCTACCAGTCGTCGAACGTGACGGACGGCAACCAGGGCACCTACTGGGAGAGCGCCAACAACGCCTTCCCCCAGTGGGTCCAGGCCGACCTCGGGTCCGCGCAGAGCGTGAGCCGCGTCGTCCTCCAGCTCCCGGCGGGCTGGGGCGCCCGCAACCAGACGCTGTCCCTGTCGGGCAGCACCGACGGCTCCTCCTTCTCGACCATCAAGTCGTCCGCCGCCTACACCTTCGATCCCGCCACCGACAACACGGTCACCATCACCTTCACGGCGACCACCCAGCGCTACGTGCGAGTGAACATCACGGCGAACAACGGCTGGCCCGCGGGCCAGCTCTCCGAGGTCCAGGTCTGGAACACCTGACGATCCAGACCTCACGGTGCCGCCGGACGCACCCGCGTCCGGCGGCACCGACCACCGAAGGCCACGCGGACCAGAGGAGTCCAGATGGGCGTCACACGCAGAGTGTTCTTGAGGGCCGCGGTCGCATCCACCGCGGTGGGAGCCGTGGGAGCCACCGGAACGGTGCTCGCCCCCATCGCGTCCGCGGCCAGTGCGCCGGGCGACGTGGTCGGCAAGGTCACCGTCGGCTACCAGGGCTGGTTCGCCTGCGCCGGCGACGGCGCGCCCATCAACGGCTGGTGGCACTGGAGCCAGGACTGGGGACGCTCGCCGTCCCGGACCAACACCGCCATCAAGTGCTGGCCCGACACCCGGGACTACACCAGCACCTACCAGACCTCGTACGCGGCCCTCGGCAACGGCCAGTCCGCGAGGCTGTTCTCCTCGTACGACCAGCAGACGGTGAACACCCACTTCCTGTGGATGCAGCAGAACGACATCGACACCGCCGCCCTGCAGCGCTTCAACCCCACCGGCGGCGAGGGTCCCACCCGCGACGCCATGGCGGTCAAAGTACGCAGCGCCGCCGAGGCGTACGGGCGGAAGTTCTACCTCATGTACGACGTCTCCAACTGGACGAACATGCAGTCGGAGATCAAGACGGACTGGACGAACAAGATGTCCGCGCACACCGCGAGCGCGGCCTACGCGCGGCAGAACGGCCGGCCGGTCGTGTGCGTCTGGGGCTTCGGCTTCAACGACCCCAACCACCCCTTCACCGCCGACGCCTGCCTCGACGTCGTCAACTGGTTCAAGAGCCAGGGCTGTTACGTCATCGGCGGCGTCCCGCGCGAATGGCGGACGGGCACCGGGGGCTCACGGCCGGGATACCTCGACGTGTACCACGCCTTCCACATGATCTCGCCGTGGATGGTCGGCGCCATCGGGACCATCTCCGAGGCCGACAACGCGTACACCACCTACACCCTCGGCGACCAGGCCGACTGCGACGCCCACGGCGTCGACTACCAGCCCTGCGTGCTGCCCGGGGACGTCTCCGCCCGGCAGCGGGTGCACGGCGACTTCATGTGGCGGCAGTTCTACAACGTGGTGCGCGCCGGAGTGCAGGGCATCTACATCTCGATGTTCGACGAGTACAACGAGGGCAACCAGATCGCCAAGACCGCCGAGACCCAGGCCTGGGTACCCACCGACTCCGGGTTCCTCGCCCTCGACGAGGACGGCACCGCCTGCTCCGCCGACTACTACCTCCGCCTGACCGGCGACGGCGGCCGCATGCTCAAGGGCCAACTGGCGCTGACCGCCACCCGTCCCACCCGGCCGGTCCTCCCCACCGGCGGCGACACCACACCGCCCGCCGCGCCGGGCGCGCTGACCGTCAGCGGGCACACCGGCAGCACCGTCTCGCTGACCTGGAACGCCGCGGCCGACAACGTCGGCGTCACCGGCTACCGCGTCCTGCGGGCGTCCGGCCAGACCAGCACGCAGGTCGGCACCACCGCCGCCACCACGTTCACGGTGACCGGGCTCGCCGCGAGCACCGCGTACACCTTCGACGTCGTCGCCCTCGACGCGGCGGGAAACGTGTCCCAGCCCTCCAACCAGGTCACCGTGACCACCGACGCCCCGTCCGGCACCACCGATCTGGCCCTCCACCGCCCCACCACGGAGAGCAGCCACACCCAGGTGTACGCCTCGGGCAACACCACCGACGGCGACGCCGACACCTACTGGGAGTCCGCCAACAACGCCTTCCCCCAGTGGGTCCAGGTCGACCTGGGCGCCGCCACCGGCGTGAGACGGATCGTCCTCCGGCTCCCCCCGTCGACCGCCTGGGGCACCCGGACCCAGACCGTCTCCGTGCAGGGCGGCACCGACGGCACCCTCACCACGTTGCTCGCCCCGGCCGGACACACCTTCGACCCGGCGACCGGCAACACCGCCACCCTCACGCTCCCCTCCACCGTCACCGCCCGCTACGTACGCCTCACCTTCACCGCCAACACCGGCTGGCCGGCCGGCCAGGTCTCGGAGTTCCAGGTGTTCGGAGCGTGACCGGATCCGTCGCGGATGCCTGGCGCCGGAGGAGGCCGTCGACCTGAGGGCTGTCCCGTAATCCCGCGGGCGCACGACGACAGCTACGGCACCTCGCCTCGTTGTCGGATCGCCCGAACACCCCCGGTACGAGGACGACCCTCCGCCTTGCGACGCACCGCATCCGACGCCGCGCGCTGATCCACCGGGGATCACGGGACAGCCCTTAGATCCAGCCCCTCTTGGCCGCCTCGGCCCCCACCTGGAAGCGGGTCTCGAGGCCGAGTCCGGACGCGATCGTCGCGATGCGGCGGGTCACGGTGCGTGCGCTCGTCCCCAACTGCCGGGCGATCGCATGGTCCTTGTAGCCCGCCTGCATCATCTTCAGCAGCAGGAGGTCCTGCGCGCTCGGCCCGTCGGGCGTCGCCGGAGCGGTCGTACCGAGCGACTGCGCGCGCTGCCAGTAGGAGTCGAACAACTCCAGAAGTGCGTCGAGCAGGCCCGACTGGTGGACCACGGCGATCCTGTCGTAGCGGCCGGGGACCAGCGCGACCAGTGCCACGCGCCGGTCCATGATGCGCAGTCTGAACGGCAGGGCGGGCAGGATGCGGGCCTGCTCGCCGATCCCGGCGAGGTGGGTGATCAGCTCGAAACGCTCCGGCTGCGCCAGTGCCTCCGGGGTGTAGACCGACCGTATGTCGACGCCGCGGCCCAGCAGGTCCATCGTCAGTTCCTCCTCCAACTCGGTGCTGTAGGGCCCGAGATAGGGAGGCCGGTCCAGCACCCAGAAGTGGGTGCGGACGGACTGCATCAGTTCGGCGACGCGCTGCGTGATCTCCGCCTCGCCGGTGATCACCTCCACCAGTCCGGTCGGATCCTCCCGCAGCCGACGCGCGCGGTACTCGTCCGCCAGATCGTCGACGGTGCCCCACACCGAGGTGAACGCCGCCTCGGTCTCGGCACGGCGTCTGGCGAGGAGTGCCCGCAGGGCGGTGTGCGGGCTGACCGGCCGGTACTGGCCGTGCCCTTCCCGTCTCAGCATGCCCAGCTCCAGCAGCCGGGAGACCGAGCGCCTGACCCGGCCGACCGTGGAGCCCAGGCTCTCGGCGATCTCGGCAGCCGTCCGGTCGGACCTGGTCAGACAGACGCGGTAGACCTGTTCGTCGAACTCGCTGATTCCCAGGGTGCTCAGCACCGGACGTCCTCCCAGCGGTCACCGCCCGGCCGGCAGTCGGGACGGTCGTGACGCGAATCGCCAAGTGGCGATGTACGCCACGAGTTTGATCTAGACATTCCTCGTTCACAAGCTTTCACTCTGAACGTTCACGCCACCTGTGGAAGGGCTCCGGGCAACGTCGATGCCGACGACCGGTCAGGCGGCGCCACTTGGACGGCAGAGGACGAGAGTGCTCTGCCCGACAGCACAGCCGGGAGAGACCCTGTGAAAGCACACCACCGCAGACGCTGGAGCGTGCCGGCTGCCGCCGGTGCTCTGGTACTCGCGCTGGCCGGCCCCTACGACACGATGGCCTTCGCCTCCTCAGCAGCCCGTTCCGACGTCGCCGCCTCCCCGTCCGGCGCGGCCGCGGCCGACCGGGTGCCCGCCGGCGACCACTCCGTCACACTGATCACCGGTGACGTGGTCACGACCCGCCGGAGCCCCGGCACGGACGGCAGGACCGGAGGCATCGTCAGCGTCCGCGGTGCCGACGGCCGTCCCGCGCAGACCCACATCCTGACGTCGGGTGACGACCTCTACGTGTTCCCCGAGTCCGTGCTGCCCTTCGTGGCCGAGGGCACCCTGGACCGGCAGCTGTTCAACGTCACGCGCATGATCGCCGACGGGTACGACGACGCGCACCGTGACCGGCTGCCGCTCATCGTCTCCTACACGCACTCCGCCGAGGCGCGCGGCAAGGCCGCCGCGCCGCCCGGCGGGGCGACCCGGGTCCGTACCCTCGACGGCATCAACGGCGCCGCCCTCACCGCCGACCGCGCGCACGCCGCGGACTTCTGGAAGTCCGTGGCCGGGACGGCGGCGACCGCCGGAGCCCGCAAGCAGGCCGCCGCACCGGCCTTCACCGGCGGGATCGCGCACATCTGGCTGGACGGCCTCGTCCACGCCGACCTCGCCGACAGCACGGCGCAGATCGGTGCCCCCCAGGTCTGGGCGGGCGGCGACACCGGGCAGGGCGTCGACGTGGCCGTCCTCGACACCGGCGTCGACGCGGGGCACCCCGACCTCGCGGACCGCGTCGCGGACCGGCGGAGCTTCGTACCGGACCAGAACACGGACGACCACTTCGGTCACGGTACGCATGTCGCGTCCATCATCGCCGGTACCGGAGCGGCCTCCGGCGGCAAGGAGAAGGGCGTCGCGCCCGGCGCCCGCCTCGACATCGGCAAGGTGCTGGACGACTCCGGTTCCGGGCAGACCTCCTGGGTCCTGGCCGGCATGGAATGGGCCGCCGTCGACCAGCACGCCAAGGTCGTCAACATGAGCCTCGGCGACGGCATCGCGTCCGACGGGACCGACCCCCTCAGCCAGGCCGTCGACACGCTCAGCGCCGAGACCGGCGCACTGTTCGTGGTCGCCGCGGGCAACGCGGGCGCACCCGACACCATCAGCGCACCGGGCGCGGCGACCGACGCGCTCACCGTGGGCGCCGTCGACTCCGGCGACTCCGTGGCCGACTTCTCCAGCCAGGGCCCCCGCGTGGACGGCGCGCTGAAGCCGGAGATCACCGCCCCCGGCGTCGACATCCTCGCCGCCAACTCCCAGTTCGACGGCAATGGCGAGGGCGCCTACCAGACCATGAGCGGCACCTCCATGGCCACGCCCCATGTGGCCGGTGCCGCCGCCCTGTTGGCCGCCGCGCATCCGGACCTCACCGGAGGCCAGCTGAAGGACCTGCTGACCAGCAGCTCCCGGCAGACCCCGCAGTACGACGCCTTCCAGGCGGGCAGCGGCCGCCTCGACGTCGCCGCGGCCGCGCACGCGGGCGTGTTCGCCACGGCGACCGCGTACGCCGCGCAGGTTCAGCAGAATCCCGCCGGCGGGGTGAAGCGCCCGGTGACGTACACCAACACCACGGACAAGCCCGTCACCCTCGCACTGAGCGTCGAGGCGGCGCACGCCCCGGCCGGCCTGTTCCGGCTCTCCGCCCCCCAGGTGACCGTGCCGGCACACGGTACCGCCGCTGTCACGGTGACGATCGACGGCTCGGGCGTCACCACCGGCGGCCGGTACAGCGGCCAGGTCGTCGCGAAGACCGCGGCCGGGGCGGTCGCGGCGCACACCGCGGTCTCCCTCGGCGACGTCCAGCACAAGCTGACCATGGTGTTCAAGGACGCCCAGGGCAAGCCCATGTCCGGCGTGGTCGAACTGCTCAGGTCCGGTGACGACTCCCCGATGTTCGTCGAGATCGACGGCTCCGGCACGGGGGAGATGTACCTGCCCGACGACGTGTACTCGGTGCTCTCCTTCAAGACGGTGCAGGGCGTCCACGGACCCCACTCCTGGGGCATGGCGCTGCTCGGCGACCCCGACGTCCGCATGGACCGCGACACCACCGTCACGCTCGACGCGTCCAAGATCGGCCGCGTCGACATGACGACCCCCCAGCAGACCGAGACGACCTACCAGCGTCTGGACTACACCCGCCTGATGGGCGGCCAGATCTGGCGCGACTACATGGAGACCCAGACCAACTACGACAGCCTCTGGGCCCAGCCGACCACCCACAAGGTGACCCACGGCGACTTCTACCTGGCGGCCCGCTGGCGCAAGGAGCAGCCCGCGCTGTCGGTGTCCACCAAGACCACCGACTTCACCGACGTGCTGCGCCAGGACGGCGTCACCCCCCTGCCCGAGGGCACCGTCAAGCTCCCGCTGGCCTTCGCCGGTCAGGGCGCGAGCGCCGACTACGCCCACCTCGACGTGCGCGGCAAGGCCGTGGTGGTACGCCGCAACGACGACGTGTCCGACATGGCCCAGGCGAACGCCGCGGTGGCCGCGGGCGCGAAGCTCATGCTGGTGGTGAACAACACGGACGGCCGCGGCTTCCGCGGCTACAACGCGCCGTTCAGCTCGACGCCCGTCCGGCTCGACGTGGGCCTGCTCAGCACCGACGAGGGCGAGAAGCTCGTCCGGCAGGCCCAGGCCCGGGGCGCGTCGGTCACGGTCGGCTCCGCGCCCGTGAGCCCGTACGTCTACGACCTCGACCAGACCTGGCACAACGAGATCCCCGGCCGCCTGGTGGTGGCGGGCAGTTCCAAGAACCTCGCCCGGGTCGACGAGACCTTCGACAGCCCCGCCCCGGGAAGCACGGGCGGCGAGTTCCGGTACGACTGGCCCGTCTACAACGACTGGGCCATCGGCGGCATGATGCCGGAACCCGTGCGGGGCAAGCGCACCGACTGGGTCTCCACCGGGGCGCTCAACAGCTGGAGCCAGAGCGCGTACGCGGACGGACTGGTCTTCGAAGCCGGGCCCAAGACCTCCTACCGGGCGGGCAGCACGCAGTCCGAGGAGTGGTTCAAGCCGATCGAACGGCCCTACCTGAACGACGTCTACAGCATGCCCACACGCAAGGGCGACCACTTGTACATCGACGCTCCGGCCTGGGGCAGCCACGACCACGTCGGCATGAGTCAGATGGACGGCGTGGCCGAGCAGCGGCAGACCCTCTATCAGGGCACCACCGTGCTGGGCACGGGAACCTTCACCAACGTCTCGGGCGACGCGCCCGGCGCGGGCAGGCTCCCGTACCGGCTGGTCGTCACCAGCAAGCGCGACGTGACGTTCACCCCGTACTCCCCCAGCACACGCACCGAGTGGGACTTCACCTCGAAGGCGGCGGCGGACGGCTCCGACGCGGTGCTGCCGCTGCTGCAGCTCGACTACGAGGTCACCACCGACTCGGCCGGGCGGGCGGGGCGGCACGACACGCTGTCCGTCACCGCGGCTCAGCTGCCGGGGGCCGTCGGTGCCGGCAGGATCGGCGCGGTCACCCTGGAGACGTCCTACGACGGCGGCACGACGTGGCACCGGGCCACGCGTGATCACGACGGGCGGTACCGCCTGGACGCGCCGAAGAAGGCGTCCTACGTGTCACTCAGGGCGAGCGCGGAGGACTCGGCCGGCAACGCGGTGCACCAGACGGTGATCCGGGCGTTCGGCCTGCGCTGACCCACAGCGGTCGGCAGCGGTCCGTCCGGGGTCGTGCGACCCCGGACGGACCGTTCTTCACGTCCGCGATCCGCGGCCCGCCGGGCGGCGCCGGAGCCGACGGCACCCCGATCGGCGCCGGCACCCGACGGAAGGCCTCAGGACGACGCGCCCCGCACCGACGCACGGTCCGGCCGCTCCACGGACACGCCCGGCAGCGGGATGACCACCTCGTCCTCGACCGGCGGGTCGATCTCCTGCTCCCGGTTGCCGGTGGCGGCGAAGCAGCGCAGCCGGACCGAGGACGGGGTGACGTCCAGACGCAGGAACGACTTGAAGAACGGCGGACTGTAGGTCGCCGAGCCCGGCGAGAGGACCTGGGTGTACGCCTTGCGCACCGGCAGACGCAGCCGCGCGGCGCGGCCGGGCCGCCGGCCCGCGCCCAGCAGCGCCGCGACCAGCCGATGCCGCCGGGTGACCTGGACCGGCGCCCCCGCGGATCGGATCGGCGGGATTCCGAGCCGCTCCGCCATGACGGCCATGGACTGCTCCTCGGTGAGGGTGAACAGCCGGCGCATCCGCAGCCGGCGCCCGTAGAGCCCGCTGTAGAAGGCCAGCGAGTCGCCGCGGAGCGGGTAGCACCGGAAGTCGGCCTCGGTGACCCCGGCGACGGAGACGCGCGGGATCGTGTGCGTGGCGTGCATGAACGCCCCGCCGCCGCCCGCGACCACGTACTGCACGGTGCGGTCGCCGACCCGGACGGGATAGCGCTGGTAGTTGTGGATGTCGCCCCCGATCGCCGCGACGTAGTGATGCGCGGGGTCGCGCACGATGTCGTCGACGGTGCCCCCGCCCTCGATCGCGCACGGGTGGTGCTCCCCGTCCACGTACAGGGGGGATCCGGTGATCAGGATCTTCGGGGTGTCACCCGCGGACACCTCCCGCAGCCAGCGCCCCTGCTCGGCGTCGATCGTCCCCAGGAGGCCGGTGTCGATGCCTATGATCCGCACCGGACCGGCGTCGATGGCCCAGTACGGGCCCGGCTGGACCGCTTGTTGGGCCGGGTCGGACCGCAACTGCCGTGCCTCTGCGAGCCGTTGCTCGTCACCCTTGTCCGGCCTGTGCCACAGCAGCGAACGCAGCCGCTCCCGTGCCGTTCGCCGCGTACCGTCTTCCGGCGCGAGGGCCGGCGCGTCACAGAAGACCCGCATGAACCCGTGGAGATCCTCGTACCAGTCGTGGTTGCCGGGTACGGCGTAGACGGGGGCCGGGTAGTCGCGGTACGGCCGGTGGAACTTCGTCCCGTAGTCGTCGAGATCGCCGACCGGATAGATCACATCACTCGCGAGGACCGCGAAGCTCGAACCCTGACTGACTTTCAGGAAGCCCGGCACCACAGCGTATTGGGGCTCGTCGCCCTCGCCGGTGTCCCCGATGACCATGAAGGAGAAACGGTCGGGCTCGTCGCGCCGCACCACCGCGTCGGCGGGCGCGCCCGCGTTCCTGCGCTGCTCCACCCACCGGGCACGGGTACGGCCCGTGGGGTCCCCGAACCATGAGGCCAGCACGCCGTTGCGCGCGGGCCACATCGTCCTGGGGTCGAGCCACGAGAGCTTCTCGACGCGGGCGGGCATCAGGCCTTTGTAGTCACCGGGTTCCGGGCTGCCCCAGCCGGCGCCCCGGGCGGTGTCGCGTGAAGAGTCGGACATCGGCGAACGGTAACAACGATCTTCGCGGGCACCGGAGGCGGGGGCGTGCCCGGGGCGTCCGTGGCCGGCCGACGCCTCACCGGTGCCGCCCGGGGGACCGGTGAGGCGTCGGCCACCCGGCGCGTGGTTCCCGCCCCGGGACGCTCAAGTCTCCTGACGCGGGCGCCGTTCACACGACGCGGTCCTGTTCCAGCTCCCGTCGGAGATTGCGCAGGGTCCTGTCGATGTTCGCGGTCTGGAAGTCGGCGAACGTCCTGCCCGGCGTGACGAGCCGGTCGAAGGCGCCGGCCATGCACGCCGGCCATGCACGCCGGTCGTCGGTCCAGGTCTCCGTGACCCGCGTGCCCTCACCGGCCGGCTCGAAGCGGTACTCCCAGGTGGCGATGGGACCACGCAGGCGCGGACGGGTACGCCCGATGGCGTGGACACGGAAGGCGAAGCGACGCCCCGGATCGGCCGCCGTGACCGTGCAGCGCGTGACCCACCGGAACCGTCCGCGCCGGTTGCGTCCGACGAAGGTGGTCCCCGGTGCGACGTCCTCGCCGGACGAGTCGGCCGTCGTGCCGAGGTTCTCCGGGCTCCAGCGGCCCATGTCGGAAGGACGGCTCACGGCTTCGTAGACGGTCATCGGCGGGACGCCGATGACGATGCTGCCGCTCACGGTGAACACTCGGGTCACTGGACTGCCTCTCACCGGAACCTCAAGCTACTGTCGAGTAGCAATCATGGCAGGCGGCCGGGACGAGCAGAAGACCAGGGCTCCGGGGCACCGCTCCGGAACCGGGATCGCACGGAGGGCGCGGGTCACGGGCGCCGCGGTTTGGGTACAACGGTGCGAGGTGGGTGGGGCACTTGCCCGGCACCGCACCCGCCTGCTCGTCACCGGAGTTCGAGGACCCGGCGCCACCTCGGCAGGGTGTGGAAGCCGCTCAGGCGGAAGGGTCTGCCGGGGTGAGCCGTGCGGCGAAGACGATGATGTCGTCCTCGGGCTCGGTCGCGAAGGCCCGCAGAAGCGCGTCGCAGAGGGCTTCGGGCTCGGCGGAGGCGGCGGTCGCTGCCGCGCGGAGGGCTTCGAGTCGCTGGCAGAGATCCTGGTCGCGGGTTTCGATGAGCCCGTCGGTGATCATCAGCAGGCGGTCGCCGGGCCTGATGGTGACGGTGGTGGCCGGGGGGTGGCGCAGCTCCAGGCCCAGGAGCGGACCGTGTTCGTCGAGGTAGCGGCTGGTGCCGTCGGAGCTGACGAGCAGGGGCGGCAGATGACCGGCGTTGGCGATGTGGACGCGGCCGTTGCCGGGTTCGACGACGACGAGGCACACGGTGGCCGTCCAGCCCCGGTGGTGCAGGCGCAGAAGATGGTTGAGGTGCCGCAGGAGGACGTGCGGGGGATGGCTCTGGGCGGCGTAGGCGCGCAGGGCGTGGCGCAGCTCGCCCATGACGGTGGCGGCCTGCAGCGAGTGCCCTACGACGTCACCGACCGCGAGGAGGAGGCCGCGCGGTGTGTGGACGGCTTCGTAGAAGTCGCCGCCGATCTCCGTCTCGGACGTCGCGGGGAGGTAGCGCACGGCCAGTTCCAGCCCGGGGGCGTCCGGGAGGGAGGCGGGCAGGAAGGTGCGCTGGAGGGTGAGGGCGAGCTGGTGCTCTTCGCCGAAGCGCTCCACGACGTCCTTGTGCTCGACCGTCAGCTCCGCGTACATGGCCATCACGCCGGCGTTCGTCTCCGTGAGCTCCTCGTTGAGGCGTTCCAGTTCGTCGCGCTGGGCGTGTGCTTCCTGCAGTGCCGCCATGAGGTCGCGGGTCTGGGCCCGGAGGTCGTCGATCGCGGTGGCGGGGCTGTCGGCGGCCAGCAGCGTACGTACCCGGTCCAGGTCCGCGGCGGGGGCGGCGTGGACGGGGAGAGGGCAGCTGATCTGGATCCACCCGTCCCGCGCCGCGGCGGGTGTGGCCGGCCGTTGGCCGGGCAGCCCGGGGGGCTGGAACAGGGTCTGGGGGAGCAGGCGGGTGACCGCGGCCAGGGACTCGCCGTTCGGAGTGCGGCCGTCGGTCCAGCGCAGGGTCACGTACAGGACGGTGAGCCGCTGTTCGAGCGTGAACGTCGCGGTCATCGGGGCCGGCCGCAGCAGGTCGCGGCCCAGTTCGCTCAGCGCGGTGGCCAGCCGGACCTGGTCGCGCGCGTCCAGGCCGACGGCGTCGGCGATGGTCTTGGCGTGGCGGCGCAGGGAGAACACGTCCCGCTCGGCCGCGATCGCCATGCTCAGCAGCGGGGCCCGGTCGTGATCCCGGGGGGCCACCGGTTTCACCGCGGGCCCCTGGCGACCACCACACTGGCGTCGTCCCGCCGGGTTCCGGCCAGGCGCAGCAGTCCGGCCGCGATCACGGCGGGCCGGTGCGGGAGCAGGCCGGACAGGTCACCCGGCGTCCAGCGGTCACTGAGACCGTCGGAGTGCAGGACGAGAGCGGCGTGCGCGGGCATGTGCTGCTCGTAGGTGCGCAGTTGGCGCATCTGATGGCCCACGATGCCGGGGTGGGAGAGCAGGTTCGCCCGGGCGCCCGCGGTGACGACGGCGGCGGTGACGTTCCCGACGCCGCAGAACAGCACGCGTCCGTCCGCCTCGATCCGCGCGATGGCCACCGCTGCCCCGCGGGTGCCCCGCAGCGCGCGGTGGACGTGCTGCATGATCTCCTCCGGGGTGCGTGCGGTGCTGGTGCGCAGCGCCTGTGCGGCGGCCTGTCCGGCCAGGGCGGCCATCGGGCCGTGGCCCAGCCCGTCGCACGACATCACCAGCACGGCCCGTCCCGGCCCGGGCACGGCCGAACGCACCAGCGCGGAGCGGCCGGCGGACCCGGAGCGGTCCGACGGAGTGCGCGCGGCGGAAGCGGTGCGGTCAGACGGAGTGCGCGCGGCGGAAGCGGTCCGGTCGGCGGCCGGCGCCGTACGGCCCGGGAGGTGGGGTCGGGTCACGGCCGACCAGTCCAGCACGGGGGGCGCCGTGGAGGTGCCGCGCTCGCCCGCCGGAGGCGACGGGGCCCGGGCGGTGTGCGTCCCGTCGTCGGTGCGGGTGGCCCAGGCGTCGCCGCAGGCGGTCTCGCCACTGATGGGCCGGGTGATCCCGCCGATCGCGGGCTCGGCATCCGGAGGGAAGGGGAGAGGCCGGGGCCAGAAACGGGCCAACTGCACCGTCCCGAGGCCGGGTCGGGAGTGGATGTCGAAGGTGTCGGCCAGGCGCTGGACCGCGCCCAGCCCGATCCCGAGGGTGCCGGTGCTCGACGTACCGTCGCGCAGCGCCGTGGCCACGTCGGCCATCCCGGGCCCCTGGTCCACGACCACCACCTCGACCCCCGCGACCTGCGGGGTGCGCAGCACGCGCAGGACGAGGGACCCGTCCTGGGAGTGCTTGGCCATGTTGGTGGCCAGTTCCGTCACCGCCAGCACCAGTTCCGCGGTGCGGTGTTCGTCCAGCCCGATACGCCGGCCCAGCGCGGCGGCGGCGCCGCGGGCGGCCTGCGGCTCGTCACGGAACCAGGCCACGTCCTCGCAGTTCACCAGCGGCGTCATGGTCCCGTTCACCGGACCTGCTCGGTGGCGGCGCCGTCCGCGCCCGGTGCGGTGCCGAGGGCTGCGTGCGCGTGGTTCGCCGGCGTTGTCACGGTCTCGTTCATCGGGCCCACTTGGTGACGGTGACGGTGGTGCCGGCACCCGGCGCGGTGTCCAGGGCGAAGTCGTCGACCAGGCGTCGGGAGCCGGACAGGCCGAGGCCCATGCCGCTGCCCGAGGTCCAGCCGTCGGTCATGGCCAGGTCCACGTCGGCGATCCCGGGCCCCTGGTCGGTGAAGACCAGCCGTACGCCGCGCCGGCCCCGCTCCTCGACGAGGGCCGCGGTCATGGTGCCGCCACCGCCGTAGATCAGGGTGTTGCGGGCCAGTTCACTGGCCGCGGTGACCAGCTTGGTCTGCTCCACCAGAGAGAGCCGGCACTGCTGAGCGAGCGCGCGCGCCTTCTGCCGGGCCAGCACCACGCCGTCGTTCGCCGTGATCGCCAGCACCTCCGCGGCGCCGCCCGCCGGCGCGTTCACAGTCCAGCCGCGAAGGTGGGCGCCGCGTCCGGCGCCGGGTCGGCCGCGCCGTCCTGCTCGCCCCGCACCCGTGCGTGCGAACGCTCCAGAACCCGCAGGCCCTTGTCCAGGGTCAGCGCGGTGGCGACCCCGCCGAGCGACAGGCCCAGTTCGACCAGGGTGATCGCGACGGCCGGGCGCATGCCCACCACCACGGTCTGCGCGTCCAGCATCCGCGAGATCGAGGCGATCGTGGACAGCATCCGGCCCACGAAGGAGTCCACGATCTCCACCGCGGTGATGTCGATGACCACCCCGTGCGCCCCGGAGTCCACCACCTTGGCGGCCAGGTCGTCCTGAAGGTTCATCACCGCGTGGTCGTCCAGATCGGTCTGGATCGAGACCAGCAGTACCTGCCCGATCTGCAGGACCGGTACCCGCTCACTCACCGGGCCGTCACCTGCGCGGCGGGGCGCGAGAAGGTGACGCCGGAGCGGCGCAGGGCGTGGCGCAGCGCGTCGGCGAGGGTGGCCTTCGTCACGATGTCACCGAAGTCGATGCCCAGCGCGACGATGGTCTGCGCGATCTGCGGGCGGATGCCGGAGATGGTGCACTCGGCGCCCATCAGCCGGGCCGCGACCACGGTCTTCAGGAGGTGCTGGGCGACCTCGGTGTCCACCGCGGGCACCCCGGTGATGTCGATGATCGCCTGCTCGGACCCGGTGTCGATGAGGGCCTGCAGCATCTTCTCCATCACCACCAGCGTGCGGGAGGAGTCCAGCGTCCCCACCAGGGGGACACCGATCACCCCGTCCCACAACTTGACCACCGGCGTGGACAGTTCGAGCAGCTGCTCGGCCTGGGCACCGATCAGCTCCTCACGGGTACGGGAGTAGACCTCGATGGTGAACAGGCCCAGGGCGTCGAGCAGGGCGGCGAAGCCGAGATAGGCCTGCACGTCGCCGCCCTCGTCGGTGAGGGACGGCTCCAGTACCTGCTTGAGGGCCAGGACGCCGATGGCCGTCTCCGAAGGGGTGAACCCCTGCCGGGCCCGGTTGCGCGACAACTCGGTGAGCAGCGCCCGGACCTCGCCGAACGCCTCCCCGCGGGCGTCGAGTTCCCCGTGGCCGAGGGCGGCCACCAGCGCGCCGTACAGCTCCTGCAGCTCCCGTTCGACCTCCGCGCGGCTCACCCGCCCCCCGAGGGAGCCGGTCACGTTGTCCGCCCAGTCCGCGGCGAGGTCCTCGCCACGGACTGTCAGCAGCCCCACCAGACGGCTTGCTACATCCTTACCAGCCACGACGCACTTCCTCGATCTAGGAGGCCACATGGCCTTAGCGCAGACACTAGGCCATCCGGGTCATCCGATCCCGGGGAGCGGCCAGGTCCAGGTGGAGATCGAAGCCCCCAGCCGGTCGGAGAAGCGTGGTGACTGCACAGTCGTTCGACCGTGGAGGCCGGAGCGACGTCGTGTCGCCCGGGACGCGTGCCGGGCTGGCGCCCCGGCAGGGTCCGGCGGCGGACTACGCGCCCGAAGGCAGCGACAGGGGCATGCGGACGTGGACCTGTTTGCCCTGAGGGGTCGGCGTGACGGTGAGGGGGCCGCAGAGCGTGCGCACGATCTCCAGCCCGAAGCCGCCCGGCCGGGCCGGATCCCATTCCTGGACCGTGACGCTCTCGGGGGACTTGTCCCACACCGTGATGTCGACACCGTGTCCGCGGTAGGCCAGGTTCAGTCCGCAGGAGCCGTCGGCGTACCGCACCGCGTTGGTGACGAGCTCGCTGACGACGAGTTGCGCCCGGCTGACGGTGTCGGCCGGAACCCGGGCCGCGTGCTCGGTCCCCACACGGGTGAGGAAGGCCTTCACCGTGAGGCGGGCGGTTCTGATGCAGGACGGATGGCCGTCGTAGGCCTCGTCGAGGTGCAGTTCCATCGGTTCTCCGCCCTGGCGCGCATGGCCACGGCACCGTCGGCCGCCCCGCATCCGTCCCTGCGTGCTGCACGCACCGTATCGCCTGGGCACCTCGGGTACCCCCGCGGACGACTTCAACAGGCGGAACAAGAGGGAGAGTTACAGAGAGCGGATTCCTTGCCCGCCCCGAACAGAGGTACTGCCCCGGACCTCGACCGCACCGACGCCGGCCCCGAAGGGGGGCGGCTACGGCGCGGTCGGCGTCAGCCCCGTAGCCGGCGGTCGTAGTAGTCGCCCACGATCCGGTGGTACTCCGCGTCGTGGAGGTGCTTGTCCTCGTTGAATCCGGGGGCGTGCCCGACCTGTTCAAGGGTGAGGTCGACGTGGATCCGCTGCTCGTCCATGTCCAGACGGCGGATGGCTCCGGCGGGGAGCAGGCACAGTTTCCCGAAGAGCCATGAACTCGTGTTCACGACGAGGTACGCCGCTTCCGTTCCTTCGGCGCCCTCGGCGCCTTCGAAATGCTTCTCGACCTTGCCGACGCTTCCGTCGGTCGCTTCGACCTTGAAGCCGGCCAGGCTCGTACCGGCTGTGTATCCGGAATCCGCCGGGTATTCCCAGACAGTTGAGCTCATGACGAGTTCTTTCCCTTCGTCGACGTACGCAAAGGGTCGAGGGAGTCGGGGAGCGATCCACGTCGCCCTTTACGGCACTTGTCGCGGATGCCCCTTCGCCGGGGCTCCAAACTGCGCTGCTCCGGGCGGCGGTTGATCGCGGCTCCTTGATGAGCGGCCGTGGTCGGCTCCGTCGGGTCCGGGGGTGGTGCGGCGGAAACCGTCGGCGCCACCCCCCGGGTATCCCTCCACGGAGCCCGCCCGTCACCTGGTTCCGAGGGTGCCGGGCAGCGGCTTCATCCTTGCTCGGCGGAGGGTGGGGCAGTCACCGTGTCCGTGCTGAAGCCCTCAGTTGGCGCGCAGGGTCCTGACTCCGCCGGCCTCGAAGTCGTAGATGTTCCGGTTGATCCGCAGGCCGTCGACGGCGCCGGCCCACAGGTTGTCGCGGCCCTTGCCCACGGCCGCGGTGTAGATGGTCGGAGCCTGGCCGCCGTCGTTGAGAGCGGTCTTCAGCTGCGGGAAGGTGCACGGGGTGCTCTGGTTGCATCCGGTGACGGTCCCCGCGTTGCCCGTGAGGAACCATGTGCCGCTGGTGGTGGCGTCCAGGTAGGGACTCCAGCGGTCGGTCACCGGGGAGGCCGGCGGAGCCCACACCATCGAGGAGTAGGTGGTGCCAGGCGCCGCGGTCAGGCGCGGGTTGATCTCGAACCTGATGTTGGGCATGTTCCCGGGACCGCCGTGCGTGGTGTTCTCGCCGGTCTGGAAAACATGGAACCCGACCCTGGTCAGCCCCAGGACCGGGTCGCCATAGAAGTCGACCTCGTTGCCGAAGTCGACCTTCTCACTGGGCGGGGTCAGGGAGGTGGAGTTGTCCGCCACCTCGATACCGAGGCTCCCCGTTCCGTAGGGCGGCCTCGCGGCGCGGCCCGTGACACCGAACGAGCCGAACGGGCCGTTCCGCAGCGCGGCGACCGGAGAGCCGATCGTATTGCGGGTGATCACGCCCCAGTGGTCAGGGCCGCCCTGGGTTACGCCGGGCGCGGGGGCCGCCGATCCGGGAACGGTCGAGACCGCGATCGCGGCCAGCGTCGTGACCGCGAGCGCCAAGGTCCGCTTCACGCCGGAGAGAGCGTTCACGCGTTGCTCCTTTTTCGTGGTTGATCAAGGCGCGGGGACGGGCGCGTGAGCCCGGCCCCGCTTGGCGCACGCCACGTAAGCACTCTCCGTAGCGACAGCCTGGCATGACGCACTTGGCATATGCCACGATTAACCCCCTGGTGGAGCGGCGGGGTGAACGGTGCGGGTCCGTGTGCCGCCTGTCGCCTGTACGGCCGGGTCGGAGCGTGGCCGCCTCGGACGGGTGGGGTGCGAGGGTCAGCCATGCTTCCTGAAGAATCCCTTCGCCTGGGCCGAGGACATCACAGGACAGCCCATAGGCCCGTCCGGAGCGCGTCCTCACCGACCCGGACGCGTGCGCGGAATTGGCCTGGGAATCCATCGCGGAAATGGACCACGCGCCGGTACCACCTGATCCGTAGCGTTGCCCGCATGAATACGAACGAAGCACGGGGAAGCCCGCGGCGTTCTCCGGGCGCACGGTGCCGTATCGGACGCCCGTCGCGCAGGTGGTCGCTCTCCCGGGGCCCCGCGCCGGGGGCTCGAGGAATCCCGCCCGCCTGTTCGGTCGTACCGCGTCCACGGGGCCGACGACCGGTCCGCGGACCGGTCCGGTCGCCGCGATCCGGAGATGTCCCTCGGGCCCGGCCGCGCCACCTACTCCGTGGTCGGCGGCCGACGGTCGACGCGTGAGCCGCGGGTGAGAGCCAGGAGGGGGGTCACCGGACGGCAGAGAAGTGGGGGACCCCATCGCAGGGAGGGGATTCAGAAGGGAAGAACCATGGGCAGTTCCGCTGAGACAGCGGTCTCCGAGCCTCGGACGGCTCTCGACACAGTCTGCCCGGCGATAGCGCTCCTCGACTCCCAGGGGACCGTGGTCGGATGGTCGCAGACCGCTCAGCGACTGGTGGGCTACTCGGCCGCGGAGATGGTCGGGCGCCCGGCCGGTGTCCTGCTGGCGGCAGCCGACGACCGGGCGAAGGCTTCACGGACCGCGCTGGGGGAGACCCGCCGGTGCGCCTGGTCCGACCTCGCGCGGGTGCGTCACCGCGACGGCCGCGGCATCGATGTGCGCCTGTGCGTGTCGTCCCTGTCCGGACAGGACGGCCAGGACTGGTGGGTGGTCTGCGCGACCGACAGGACGTTGCTTCCCGCATGGCCGACCGAGGCCACGGTGGCGGAGCCGCTCCTCGCCACGCTGCCGCTGCGGAGCTGCCCCCCGATCGGTGTCGTCGTACGGGACACCCACCTGCGCTGCATCCAGGTGAACGACACCCAGGGCTCCAAGGACGGCATCCCGCTCCGCAGGCGGCTGGGCCGCAGGCTGACGGAGGCGGCTCCCGGGAGCGAGGCCGAGACGCTGGAGGCGGTGATGCACCAGGTGCTGGCGAGCGGCGACCCGGCGATCAACGTGGACTACCAGGCCTTCCTGCCGGCGAAGGAGCGCGGCGGGCGCACCCTCACGGCGTCCTACTTCCGCCTCGACGACGCGCGGGGACGCGTGCTGGGTGTGTGCGTCGTGAGCGTGGACGTCACGGACGGCCGACGGGCGCGAGAGCGTCTGGCCGTCCTCGGTGAGGCCAGCAGGCGCATCGGCACGACTCTGGACGTCATGCGGACCGCCCAGGAACTGGCCGCTCTCGCCGTGCCGTTCCTCGCGGACTACACCACCGTCGACCTGGCGGAGTCCGTCCCGCTCGGCGAGGAACCCCTGGCCCATCTCGGCCCACGGGACGGGCGCATCCCCGCCTTCCGCCGTGCGGGCCTGGCCTCGATCCACCCGGGAACACCGGAATCCCTGTTCGCACGCGGAGAACCGGTCTTCGTCCCGCCCACCTCCCCCTTCACCGGTGTCCTGCGCTCCGGGAGATCCCACTTCGAGCCGGTACTGGACAACTCTCCGGGCGGCCGGCTCGACCAACTCGACCCGGCGCGGGCGCAGAAGATCCGCGAGCACGCCATGCATTCGTTGATGGTCGTCCCGATCCACGCCCGGGGCGCGGTGCTGGGCGTGGCGGTCTTCGTGCGGACGGAGGACCCCAGGCCGTTCGAGGAGGACGACCTGCTGCTGGCCGAGGAGCTCGTCAGCTGGGCGGCGCTGGCCCTGGACAACGCGCGCCAGTACGCGCGCGAGCGCTCCGCGGCTCTCGCCCTGCAACGCCTGCTGCACCCTCACCACCCCACGGGCGGCATCGCCGCCGACGTGGCCTGGCGCTACCTGCCGGCCGACAGCCACCACGGCATCGGGGGCGACTGGTTCGACGTGATCCCCCTCTCCGGCGCGCGCGTCGCCCTGGTCGTCGGCGACGTGGTCGGACACGGCATCAACGCGGCGGCGAAGATGGGCCAGCTCCGCACCGCCCTGCACACCCTCGCGGACACGGACATGCCCCCCGACGAGGTACTGTCCCGCCTCGACGAACAGGTCATCCGCTTCACCGAGGCGGAAGACCCCCGGCGCCCGGGCACCACCATGATGGCGGCCACGTGCCTGTATGCCGTCTATGACCCGGTCACCCGCATCTGCACCATGGCGCGGGCCGGTCACCCCCCGCCCGCGGTCATCGACCCGCGTGGCCACGTCACCTTCCCCGACCTGCCCGCCGGAGCGCCGCTCGGCCTCGGACTGGCCCCCTTCGAGTCCGCCACCCTGGAACTGGCCGAAGGAAGCGTGCTCGCCTTCTACACCGACGGTCTGGTCGAAGGCCGCCACCAGGACATCAGCGCCGGCATGAACCGCCTGGGCACGGCCCTCGCGCGCCCCGGCCTCACACTGGACGCCCTGTGCTCCTCGACGGTGGACACGCTGCGGGTCGAGCCGCCGGGCGACGATGTCACGCTGCTTCTCGCGCGGACCCGCTCGCTGAGCGCGGACCAGGTCGCCTCGTGGCGGTTCCCCAGCGACCCCGCCGTCGTCAGCAGCGCCCGAACGCTCGCCGCCCGGCAGCTGACCCAGTGGGGACTGGACCACCTGGCCGAGTCGACAGAACTGATCGTCAGCGAACTGCTCACCAACGCCATCATCCACGGCAACGGCAACGGCAACGGCGGGTGCCACAGCGACTGCAGGAGCGACCGGACGGTCGGCCTACGTCTCCTCCGGCACTCGATGCTGACCTGCGAGGTCTCCGACGCCGGCCACAGTCACCCACTGGTACGGCACCCCCGTTCCACCGACGAACACGGCCGCGGCCTCTTCCTCGTCACCCAGCTGTCGCGCCGATGGGGGACCCGGCGCATCCCTGACGGCAAGATCATCTGGGCTGATCAGCGCCTGCCCGCCGGTGCTTGACACGACCTGTACACCCAGCCCGAGGCCTGGAGGCCGCCAGGACACGACGCCGGACCCGTCACCCTCGAGGTGACTGACAGACACACCCTTCTGAACCTGAACGCCAGACGGAGGAACCAGTCATGCAAGCCATCACCGCCCCAGACCGCGAAGCCGGAGTCAGCGGGCTGACCCTGACCGACCTGCCGTATCCCCATGCCGCCGAGAACGACGTCGTCGTGCGGGTGCACGCGGCGGGATTCACCCGTGGAGAGCTCGACTGGCCCGGAACCTGGACGGATCGCGCCGGCCGGGACCGGACTCCGAGCGTGCCCGGACACGAGGTCTCGGGCGTCGTGGCGGAACTCGGTTACGGAACCACCGGTCTCACCGTCGGCCAGCGGGTCTTCGGACTCACCGACTGGGCCCGGGACGGCTCGCTGGCCGAGTACGTCGCCGTGGAAGCCCGTAATCTCGCGCCCCTGCCCGCCGACGTCGACCACACGACCGCGGCCGCCCTGCCGATCTCCGGACTGACCGCCTGGCAGGGCCTGTTCGACCACGCACGGCTCGTGGCGGGCCGGACCGTCCTGATCCACGGCGCCGCGGGTGCCGTCGGCTCGATCGCGGTGCAGCTCGCGCTGGCGGCCGGTGCCCGGGTGATCGGCACCGGTCGGCCCGCCGACGGGAAGGACGTCCTCGCGCTGGGCGCGCACATGTTCCTGGATCTCGAGGCCGGCTGGGCGGAGGGCGCCGGAGAGGTCGACGTCGTCTTCGACGTGATCGGCGGTGACGTCCTCGACCGCTCGGCTTCGCTCGTACGTGCCGGCGGCACGCTCGTCTCGATCGCCCAGCCGCCCACCGTCCGCCCCAGGGACGGACAGGCGATCTTCTTCGTCGTCGAACCCGACCGGGCACGTCTCGCGGACCTGGCGCAGCGGGTCAGGGACGGGCGGCTCGACGTACGGGTCGGCGCGGTCCGCCCGTTGGCCGAGGCGGTCGCCGCCTTCGCCCCCGGGCAGCGTGTCCCCGGCAGGACGATCATCAGGGTCGCCGACGACCCCCGATGATCGCGGAGTCTCTCAGCCCGTGACGCGTCGGCAGGTCCGGCACGGCCGGCACGAGCGGGCGGCATCCCCTCGTCACCGGGAGGCCGCCCCTCGTGCCGCACGCGTGATGCCGTACGCCGTCGGGGCGGTGAAGCCACGTTGGTTCCACCGCGGCCAGGGCCGTCCGCCGCGGTGCGCGCCGTGACTCCGCGGCTGCCCCCCGACGGCGAGGCCCGGGCGGGCGCGGCGTGGAGTCGCGTCCACGAGGGAGATCTGCTCGTGTACCCGGCCCCTCGGGGGTGCGTCAGGAAAGGATCCGCATCAGTGCGGAGAGCGCCTGAGGCCACTGCCCGTCGGAGGGCGCCCCGTATCCGACGACGAGGGCGTCGGTCATGCCGTTCGGGGCCCGTTCATGGCGGTACCGGGACAGGCCGGCCACGCGGAGGCCCTGTCGGGTGGCCGACTCAACGACCAGTTGCTCGGTACCGGGCGGCAGACCGAGCACGGTGTGCAGGCCCGCCGCCGTCCCGAGGACCCGCACCTGTGGGGCGTGCCGGGCCAGGGCCGCGACGAGAGAGTCCCGCCGGTCCCGGTAGCGCCGCCCGACAGCACGTACGTGACGGCTGTACGCGCCGGAGGCGATGAATTCCGCCATCGTCAGCTGGCTCACCACCTCGGACGAGTCGATCCGTCCCTTGGCCGCCGCGGCCTCCTCGGCGAGCGCGGGAGGCAGCGCCATCCAGGCCAGGCGCAGGCCGGGAGCGAGGGTTTGGCCGGCGGTACCCAGGTAGACCACGCGGTCCGGGGCGAGTGCCTGGAGCGCCCCGACCGACCGGTGGCCGAACCGGAACTCACCGTCGTGGTCGTCCTCCAGGACCAGCCCGCCGGTCCGTCCGGCCCAGTCCACGACGGCGGTCCGGCGATCGCGTCGCAGTGCCGTGCCCACAGGGAACTGGTGGGCGGGCGTGAGCAGGACCGCATCGGTGCCGACGGGCGGCACCGGGTCGGTCCCGTGGGTGTCCAGGGGGAGCGGAAGGGTCTTCAGCCCGGCGGCCTCCAGCAGGCCGTACTGCCTGTCCAGGCGGTAGGACTCGACGGCGACACTCCGTGCTCCCCGCCCGGTCAGGACGCGGCTCACGATCCGCAGGCCGTGGGAGACGCCGGCGCAGATCAGGACGTGCTCCGGACTCACGTACACGCCCCGGGCCCGCGCGAGATGGTCGGCGAGCGCGGCCCGTAGCTCCGGCCGCCCTCGCGGGTCGCCGTAGCCGAGCGCGTCGTCGGGAGCCGCGGCCAGGGCGCGGCGGGTGGCCGCCAGCCAGGCCGCCCGGGGAAAGGCGGACAGATCGGGGTTGCCCGGGATCAGGTCGTGGCGAGGGGCACGGGAGGGACCGTCGGCCGGGCGGGACACGATCGGCCGCGTGTCCGCCGCCCTGTCGGCCCTGTCCGTCCTGTCCGTCCTGTCCGCCACGAGGGTGCCCGACCCCCTGCGGGCGGTGAGCCATCCCTCGGCGACGAGGTCGCCGTAGGCGTCAGCGACGGTGTTGCGGGCCAGCCCGAGCTCGGCGGCGAGCCGGCGGGAGGAGGGCAGCCGTGTCCCGGGCGCCAGACGGCCGCCGCGGACGGCCTCGCGCACGGCCGTGGCCAGCGTCCGGCGCACCCCTCGTCCGGCTCGGACCGCCTCACCCTCGAAAGCCTGCCGCAGCCGTGCCGGACTCGTCGTGCCACGGGCGCGGAGGGGCTCGCCGGTCATGACGAAGGTCAGGCCCGGCGGCCGTAGGCGTGCGGATCCACGGGCTGCTCGGACTTGGGGAGCCCGCCGACCACGAGACGGTAGGAGTCGATCACGAGTTCCCTCGCCAGGCGCTCGTCGACGGTGCCCCCGCCGTCCACGGTGATCCAGTGCCTCTTGTCCATGTGATACCCGGGGGTGATGTCCAGGTGCCGCTCACGCAGGGCCGCGGCGTCGTCCGGATCAGCTTTCAGGATCACGACGGGGCGCCCCGGCATGTCGGTCATGAGCATGAAGACCTTGCCGCGCACCTTGTAGAGGTCCCAGTCGGGGCCGGTGCGATGCTCCACGTCGGCGCCGGGCAGTTCCACGGCGCAGTCGTCCGCGATCCTCCGCAGTTCCTGTGCGTCCAAGACGGTCAACTCCTCTGTCGGTCCGAGTACCTGGGCCTGCCTCTCCGCCCGCGCGGCCGGACCGGACCGGCCGTGGAGAACCGGATGTCCACGTGCAGGGTGCGTACCGCCCCGGAGATCCTGGTGGCGCTCGACCGCTCGGGTGTCCGCAGGGGACCGCTCTCCAAACGTACCGCAGGTGGCCGTCTTTCGGGACTAAATAGTCCTCTGTTCTGGCGGCGCGCCTCCGCGTGAGGAGTCCTTCGAAGGTCGCACCGGTACTTCTCGGTGCCGCCCCGCCGCGGACGACTCAGCGCCCTGCGGAGCCCTCCGCCGGCGGATCGGCGTCCTCGGTGGGCGTGGCGCAGGCCCTGATGTGGCCGATCGCCATGTCCAGGGCGATCTTCATGGGTTTGACGTCCTGGGTCGTCTGCGCGAGGAGGTAGCCGCCCTGGAGGGCGGCCATGAGGCCGGTGGCGAGTTCTCCGGTGTCCGCGTCCGCGCGCAGGACTCCCGAGTCCTTCATGCGCTCGAGCCCGGCCCTGAGCAGCCCCGCCCAGCTGTCGAAGTGCCGGGCGAGCGCCTTGCGCGCTTCTTCGTCCTGATCGGCCAACTCGCTCGCGAGGGAGCCGAGCGGGCAGCCGTACGCCCCGTTCCGGAGCGCGTTGTGCTCGACCATCGCGTCCCGCCAGCGCTCCAGGCCGCGGAGGGAGTTCAGTCGCTGCAGCAGCTGATGCTGGCGTTTGAGCAGTTCTGCGGCCTGCAACGCGACGACGTCCCGCACCAGTGCATCCTTGTCGGGGTAGTGGCGGTAGAGCTGGGATTTGCTCGTTCCGCTGGCCGCCCTGACGTCGTCGAGGGTCGTGGCGGACACGCCCCGGACGTACATCATGTCGGCGGCAGCCCTCAAGATGCGCTCACGAGTGGCCCGACCGCGCTCGGTCAGCCGGGAGTCGTTCTGGTCGCGCGCCTGTTCCGCCACATCGGCCAGATTACCGGCGCGTACGTTAGCAGGATTCAAAAGGGACCTCAAGGTCCTTTTTTCAGGAGTCCTGACGAGAGCCGCGCGCGTTGCCGACCGGGGGCGATCCGGGGAGCGGGCGTGGACGGCGGCGCCTTCGTGCCGGGATCGCGCGCCGCGATGTCGGTATGGCTCGGGAGTCAGCCGCTGGGGTACGGCGACGCGCTGCCGCGGGTGTGCGTGGTCCCGAACAGCGACCGCGAGACGCATCGGACCTGCCGCGCCTCCCATGCGGCCCGGTAGGCGCGTGGTGTGGAGATGCAGCGGGGCTTCCCGTCCGCCGCCACGCCGGAGGAATCCGGCGTCCCGCCCCCGAGTGCGAGTGCGAGGGCGCCGGCCGTGAGGACGACGAGTGGCATCCGGCCCCGGAGGGCTCCCGGACGCCTGAAGCTCATGGCTGCTCCTGAAGCTCGGTCGGTCCCCGGGGAGTATCGGTCCCGCCGCGCTCATTACCGCGCCAACAGTCCGCACGGCGATTCCCGTTGAACCGATCGGACGCTTCCGCGCCCGGCCGTACGGACCCCACCGCCCGATCCGGGCCCGACGGGCGCGTACGAACGGGGAGGTCCACGGAGCAGCTGTGGAGTCACCACGGTCCCGTTCCGCGTGGGGGCGGAGCGGGTCTCAGGTGCGTCGGATGACCAGCACGGCCACGTCGTCCAGGTGGTCCACTCCGGCCACCGCGTCGAGTACGCGGTCAGCGGTCTCCTCGACGCCGAGCCGGTCCCGGAGGGCCCGGCCGGCCAGCGCTCCCGCGCGCTCCAGTCCGGCGTCCAGGGTCAGGCGGGGCCCCTCGACCACCCCGTCGGTGACCATGACCAGCGCGGTGCCCGCTTCCAGGGTGAAGGTCTCCTCGGGGTACTCGGTGCCGGGCACGATGCCCAGGACCGGTCCGGCGGGAAGGGTGCGGACGGTGTGGCTGCCGTCGTCGCGGGCGTGGAGCAAGGGCACGTGGCCCGCGGTGGTGCCGACGACCAGTCCGTCACGCGGATCGAGGTGCAGCATGGTGCAGCTGGCGAAGCGGGGTGAGTCCATCGCGACGAGCAGTTCGTTCGTACGCGTCAGCACCGTTCCCGGGTCGGGCTCGTGGGCCGCTATCGCGCGCATGGACGAGCGCACCTGGCCCATCAGAACCGCGGCATCCACGTCGTGCCCCTGCGCGTCGCCGATCTCCAGCGCGACCGCACCGTCGGGCAGGAAGAACGCGTCGTACCAGTCTCCGCCGACATCCAGTCCATCCTGGCTGGGCTGGTAGCGGACGGCGATCTCCAGGCCCGGGAGGCGGTGCGGCAGCGTCGGGAGCATGCTCTCCTGGAGCGCCATCGACAGCTCCACGTGAGCTTGTTGCAGCCTGATGGCCTTCAGCGCCTGACCCGCGAGGTCGGCCAGCGTCGTCAGAAAGGCGAGCTTCTCCGGTGACGAGGGGCGCTCACCGTCGTACGTCACCACCCAGGCGCCGAGCGGCCGGTCGCCCTCCGGGCTGAGGGGGGTGATCGACAAGGCGGTGCCGGGGGCGGACCGGAGCAGGGGCAGACCGTCAGCGTCCGGCCACCGGCGGGCAAGCTCCTCGTGGTCGCGGAAGAACTGCCCCTGACCGGTACGCATCACGGAGGGCAACGGTCCGTCGTCGTCCAGCGACAGGCCGAGCAGGGCATCGACCTCCCATGGGGGGATCCCGGCATCCGAGGCGACCCGCAGGCGGCCCTCGTCGACGAGTGCGAACAGAGCGCCGGAGCCGCCGACGGCCGCGGCGAGCCGGGCCAGGACGACCTGCTGCAGTTCCTGCTCGGTGGCGGCGCTGAACAGGGCGGAGGAGAAGGCCGTGATCGCGTCCGCGCGCTCCCGCTCCGCGCCGGCCTCGGCCAGCGTCTTCTGGCGGCGTGCCTCGGACCGGGTGTCGTCGCGGATCACGGCGAAGACCCGCTCGGGTCCGCCGTACCCCAACTGGACCCTGCGGACCTGGCCGGCGAGCACCCGCCAGCCGTCGTGTTCGGTGAGGAACCGCGACCTGATCCACGGGGACTGCGCTTCGGCCGCGCGCAGTCCCCGCCGCACGTCTTTCCGGTCGTCGGGGTGCACGCGACCGATCATCTTGGACCGGGGCATCGACGTCTGCGGGAAGAGCGCGGCCAGGGCGGGTGCGCCGCCCAGCCACTCCACCTGTTGATCGGGGGAGCACATGCAGAGCCCGAGGTCGGCGGCCTTCGCCGCGAGCTGGAAGGGGATCAGCAGACCGGCACGGTCGCGTCTCGCGTCCAGCGAATGCACCCACACGAGCCGCTCGCCGGTCGAGGGATCCGTCACGGCTCGCGCCTCCACGAGGCAGACCACCGTCGCGACGCCCGAACCGGGAAATTCCAGCACGCGCATCGCGAGGCTCTTGGCCGTGGCGCCGTGCGTCAGCAGCCCCTCGGCCGACATGCGCTGGTCCTCGGGGAGCAGATCGACGAAGCCGGCCCCCGCGCACTGCTGCCGCGGCCTGCCCAGTTGAGTGGCCATCGCGGCGTTGAGGGAGCGGATGACGCCGTCGGGGGTCAGAAGAGCCGACGGTGTAGCCATCTGAAGGAGTTCGTCCGAGGCGTCCATTGCCGCTCACTCTCCATCGTCGAGCGATATGACCTCGTCCTTCACCAGACTATCCGGCGCGGTGCGGGTCGCGTCCGGTTGCGGCCGGGCTCGGGCGGTCGGCCGGGCGCACCTCGGGACGGGGGAGGGGGCGTCAGGGTTCTTCGCTCATGGACCACGCTCGCGGAGCGATGCGCTGTGGCGCTCCGCGGGCATCGAACGCCAGATCGACTCCATTGACGGTGCCCGGGGCCTTGCTCTCGACGCCTGAGGGCTGAGGGCTCCCTCGCGCCGGGCGGCCGGGCGTCCACGAGATGCCGGCCAGAGTCTTCGAGATCGCCCCGGACGACTTGGACGCCCCGGACGACCTGGATGCGCTGGAGGGCGTGGCGACCGGGACGACCCGGACGGTCGCATCGTCGTCCTCAAGGGTGCGCCGTGGATCGAACGCCCTCGTGGAGCCGCGAACGCGGGCTCAGTCGCGAGCGAAGCACGCGATGTGGTCCAGGGCCATGTCCAGCGCGACGGCCATCAACTCGGAGCTGTGAGCGTTCTGCGCCAGCACGTAACCACCCTGCAGGGCGGCCAGCAGGCCCGTGCCCAGGCGCTGCGGGTCCGTGTCCTCGGCGAGCACGCCGAGGCGGCGGAGCCGACTCAGGGTCTCGACGAGCATCCGCCGCCAGGCATCGATGGTGGCGTTGAGCGCCTGGCGGGACCGTTCGTCGTTGTCGGACAGTTCGATCGACATCGCGCCCAGCGCACACCCGTACGAACCGTCCTGCAGCGAGTTGGCCTGGACCAGGGCGTCACGCCAGCGGCGCAGTCCGGCGAGGGTCCGCACGCCGCGCAGGTGCTGTTCCTCGCGGGCGAGGACGAACTCCGACTGCACGTCGATCACGGCGTGGACCAGCGCGAGCTTGTCCCCGAAGTGGTTGTACAGCTGGGACTTGCTCGTGCCGCTCGCCAGCCGGACGTCGTCGAGCGTGGTGGCGCTGACGCCCCGGACGTAGAACAGCTTGGCCGCCGCGTCCACGATCCGTGAACGGGTCTCAAGGCCGCGTGGCGTGCGGCGGGCACCGCTGGTTCCGGGCACGACGCCTCCCTCGGGCATGTCACTCACGCGCGCTGCTCGGCCGCGGGGTGCACCACCAGGGCGGTGGCCTCGCTCTCCGCGCGGAGAGCGGTCCGGATCAGTTCTGGCACCCATACGAGCATATACACCGACCGGTGGGAGGCGGCGGTGCTGTGAGTCCTCGGGCAGGTGCCGAGGCCGAGGGGGGTCCGGGAGCCGGTGCCTTCGTTCTGGTTCCGCCCTCATCTGAGGTTGGACTAAACAGTCCACAAAATTCGGCGGGGTCGAGCCCGGAAGGGACCGGCGCCGGACCGTCTGAAGTCGCTCGTTCCGGCCGCTTGAATCAGTCATGGAACAGCCTGTATAGGTCTCCAACCTGCTGAGTTGGTGATCTGATGCGACATTGCCGCGCCTGTGAGCTGCCTGGTGGGCCGGCCTGTCCCGGAGGGGGGTTGCATGGAATTTTCTGGTCTGTATAGTCCTTCTTATGTGGTGTCCGGCGCGATGAGGAGATCAAGGACGTCGGCGCGGACGGCGACGCCGAGCTCGCGGCCGTACGGAGTGCCGGGTGTTCCGGGGGGCGCCGGCTCGCGGGGGAGTCCTCCTCGACGGACGCGTTCGCGTTACGGACGGCGTCCTGCTCGCGAGCGTCACGGTGGCGGTGCGGTACCCGCTCACCGACATCCTCGACAAACCGATACCGCCGCCAACACCCCACCCACCGGCGGGAGTCCGGAGTCCCGACGTGGCCCGGCTGCGCGCGGCCGGCACACCCCTCAGTGAGTCAACGATCCCTCAGGAAGGCTCGACATGCCGGGCTCCGAACTCTATGAGCGCTTCATGGCGCTGCACACCCGCGACGGCGGCCTGGTCATGCCGAACGCGTGGGACGGTCTCTCGGCCCTGATCCTGGCCGATGCCGGCATCGAGGCGATCGCGACATCGTCCGCGGCGATCGCCGCCACGCTCGGCCGCCTCGACGGGCGTCACGCGGTCACCCGCGAAGAGCACCTCGGTCATGCGCGGCTGCTCGGCCGCCTCACCGGTCTGCCCGTCAACGGAGACTTCGAGGACGGGTATGGCGCCACGCCGGAAGACGTCGCCGCGACCGTCGAGGCCGCCGTGCAGTCCGGCCTGGCCGGCATCGGCGTGGAGGACACCTCGGGTGATCCCGGGAGGCCGATCCGCGACTTCGACGAGGCGGTCGCCCGCGTACGGAGCGCCGTCGGCGCCTCCAGGGGACGCATCGTCGTCACCGGCCGCACCGACAACTTCATCCAGGGACGGCCCGACCTCGACGACACCATTCGGCGTCTGACGGCCTTCGCCGAGGTGGGCGCGGACGTGGTCTACGCGCCGTTCCCACCCGACCGCGACGCACTCGTCGCGATCGTCACCGCGGTCGCCCCGACACCGGTCAACGTCCTGGTGTCCCCGGCGGACAAGGCGCTGACCGTCGCCGAACTCCAGGAGGCCGGGGTCAAGCGCATCAGTCTGGGCCCGCTGCTCTACACCCACGCGATGGCGGCCGTCGAACAGGCCACGCAGGCGCTCCTCGCGGGCGACCTCGCCTCGGCGACGACAGGCATGAGCTTCGCGCGCGTCAACGAACTGCTCGACCGCGGCGAGAACTGACCCGAACAGCACAGATCACCGACGTTTCTTCCAACGATCGCACGACAAAGGCAGGTTGACATGAATCTCGACAAGCTCATGAACAAGCACCTCACCCGGTACTTCGACCCGGGCAGGACGATTCCCGAGGACACGCTTCAGCGACTGCTGGGATTCCTGCGCTCCACGCCGTCGTCGACGAATGTGCAGCCCAACCACTTCTACGTCCTCGCCACGCCCGAGGGCAAGGAGCGGCTGGCGGCCAACCTCGGCGAACGGTTCCAGGACAACGCCGAGAAGATCCTGAACGCCTCGCACACCGTCATCCTCACCACCAGAGCGGATCTCCCCGACAGCCACCTGGACGCGGTGTTCGGCAAGGAGAGGGCCGACGGCCGGTTCCCCGACCCGGCGAAGCAGGCCCTGTGGGAGTCCATGACCCGCGACTTCCTCAACCTGCGCAACTACGGCTACAAGGACCTGAACCACTGGATGGAGAAGCAGACCTACCTGGCCATGGGGCTGACCATGATGGCGGCCGCCGAGCTCGGTGTCGAAGCCATGCCGCTCGAAGGGTTCGACCCGACCAGTGTCGACAAGGCGTTCAAGATCCGCGAGACCGGACACACCACGACGGTGCTGCTGGCCCTCGGCTATCCCGACCCGGCGAAGGTGTACGCCAGCCCGATCTCGCGCTTCGAGACCGACCGGCTCTTCACCTTCGTCTGAACCGTCCCGCCGCGGGGACCCCCCCGAGCCCGAAGCCCGCACACGGCGGACACCCACGGTCCCCGATGCCGGCCCACCCCGCATCACGGGACCGGTGGCCGCCGTCGGCGGAACGCCGCTGCCCGGGGCGCCGGTGATCCGGAACCCGTCGGCACGGCCGCGTGCGAGACCGAAGATCTACTGTGAAGGCGTGCGGAATGTCCCGTTCGACACCGCTGCCGGATGTGCGTTCCCGGCCCGAACCTCCTGGTGGGCCGGACCGAGTGAGAGGACAACGATCTGCTGTGAAGGCATGCGGAGTATCCACGGCCGAGAAGGAAGTCGTCCTGCTGGAACTGCCCGAACCGCCATCTCCCCAGCCCGGTCAGATCCTGGTGCAGGTCGAGGCGGCCGGAGTCGGTCCGTGGGACGAACTGGAGATCGACGCCCGCTGGGACGTAGGGCTGCGCCCCCCGGCGGCACTGGGAGTCGAGGGCGCGGGCAAGGTGCTGGCCGTCGGTGCGGATGTCACCGGGTTCGCCGTGGGCGACCGGGTGCTCGCACACGAGGCCCCGCTGCCCGGGGGCAGCGGTTTCTGGGCCGAACGCGTTCTGATCAGCGCGGAACACACGGCACTCTGCCCGCCCGGCTTGGACGCCGCGCACGCGGCGGCACTGCCGGTCAACGGACTCACCGCGGTGCAGGCCCTGGAGAAGCTGGACCTCGGCCGGGGACAGCGGCTCCTGATCACCAACGGAGGCGGGGGCACCGGAGCCCTGGCCGTCCAGCTCGCCGCGGCCGACGGCATCGAGGTGACCACGACCGCGTCCGCCGGCGCCACTGAGCGCCTGCTGGGCCTGGGAGCCACCGAGGTCGTCGACTACCACGACCCGGACTGGCCGGCCAAGGTGCGCGGCGGGTTCGACGCCGCCCTCATCGTCGCCGAAGGTACTGCGGACGCGGCCCTGCCGCTGGTGCGGGACGGTGGCCGACTGTGCTCCCTGACCTCGGACGCGCCCCCGGAGGAACGGGGCATCACGAGCTGGGACCTCTACATCGAGCCGAACGCGGCACAGCTCGTCCAGCTGGCGGAGCAGGCCGCGGCGGGAACCCTGAGCCTCGCACCGGAAGCCCGGCCGCTGAGCGAGGGACCGGCGGCGTTCACCCAGGTGGTCGCCGGACGGGCCGGCGGCAGGAAGATCGTGCTCATCCCCGCATGACCGGACAGGCACCGCCCGATCCGCCTCGGCCCCTGACCCGGCCGGCCGGGATCTCCGGGGGCTCAGACCGGAGCGGGATAGCCTCCGGCGGCGAGGTCGGCCATCAGGCTCGGGTGGGCGGGTTCCCAGCCGAACCGTTCCCGGGTCAGCGCACTCGATGACGGCATGTCGAGGGCGAACAGGCGGCCGATGACGCCGAAGTCATCAGGTGACACCGACTCGACCGGCACCGCGAGAGCCCCGCCGATGGTCTCGGCCAACGACCTCATCGTGTCACCCGTGTCGGCCACCGCGTGCAGGACCGTGCCGGGCTCGGCATCCTCGAGTGCGATACGGAACAGCCGGGCGGCGTCGAGCCGGTGGACCGCCGGCCAGCGTTGCGTGCCATCGCCGACGTACACCGACGCACCGGTTTTCTGCGCGGTGGCGATGAGCACCGAGCAGAAGCCGTACTGCGCCCCGCGCTGATGCACGGAGCGCGGCAGCCGGACGACGGAGGAACGGACGCCCTGGGCGGCCAGCGCCAGCACCCTCCGGGAATTGTGGCCGCGTCCACCGACCGGACCGTCTGTCGTGTCGGGGTCCTCCTCGGTGGAGACGTGGCCCGGCGTCATCGGCGTGAGGCCGGCATGCACAAACGGCTTGCCACTGTCGGCGAGTGCGGCCCCGAAGGTCCGCACGGCGCGTGCTTCGTCCTCGATGCACGGCTCCAAGTCGCTCCAGTCGTTGCCGAAGGCCAGGTTGATGACGCCGTCAGCCTGCTCGGCGCCGGCTCGGAGGCTGTCGAGGTCGGCGAGGTCTCCGCGCAGCGGCATCCCGCCGGCGGCGGAGACAGCCGTGGCCGCCGCGTCGGAACGGACGAGTCCGACGACTTCGTGACCAGCAGCGACCAGTTCGGGAACGACAACCGAGCCGATGCTGCCGCTGGCTCCGGTGACGAATACGCGCATAGGAGTCTCCCGCTGAATGCTGCGACGTCGCGTCGCACGGCAAGATCCGGCGGTCCGGGCCACTCGGGCCGCGACGCCCGCCGCTGGAACACCCCCGACGAGGCGATCACGATTTCCTCAGCCCCACCGCACCCACCATCGTACCCATCGCGTACATGCCGCGCTCGGAACCGGACGCGAGGAACGCCTTGAGGAACGCCTTGTGGACTGCCCTGGCCGGAACGCAGAGGCGTGGCGGGGTGGGCGGCGGAGTGGCGCGGCGCGCCGGTCGACGCGCTGGATGCCCGGGGCCCCGTTCCGCCGCCTCAGGGTCGCCCGCTGCTCCTCCTCGTCGAGCCGGGCGAGCCGGGCGGCGAAGACGCGGGCACCGCCCTGGGCCGGATGACGCGGGGAATCGCCGCGACGCCGCTGCGGGCGAGCGCTCCTTCCGCCTTGCGGCCGACCGCGACGATCGTCCCGGCCCGAAGGCTGCCGCCGGCGCGAGGGCGATGGGGATGCCTTCCGCGATCTCGGTGGCGCGCGGGGCGCGGGTGGGTGCGAGGGCGGCCGGGCTCGTGCGGGTGGTTCGGGTACACGGGCCAGAACAGGGGCGGCGGCCCACGCAGGGCCGTCACGGAATTCGGCTGCCGCACCGCCGTCACCCTCCGGTCTCCTCGAACCACGTGCGAAGGCGCTCCAGGAGTTTCTCGGGCTGTTCCCCGCACTCAGCCTGACGTAGAACGAGCGCAGGTACGGGAACTCGTGCCCCCCGATGAGCAACTCGGCAGCGTTGTCCGCCGCTCCGTGCAGGTGGAAGTGCCAGATCCTGTTCTCGCTGTACTTGCCCGTCGCCACGGCACTCTCGTATCCGGCGCTGCCCGGGATCGGTGCCTCGGAGACCATGAGGCGCGTGACCTCGTCGGGTCAGAGGGACGCGTAGGCGTAGCCGACCAGCATCCCGAGGTCGTGGCTGACGATCGTGATCGGCTCGCGCACGCCGAGGTGGTGCAGCAACGCCCTGATGTCGCCTGCCATGGTCTGCTTGTCGTAGCCTCCTGCGGGCTTCGACGAGCCGCCGGCGCCCCGGACGTCCGGCGCGACGACTCGTGCCCGAACATGTCGTGGTGAAAATCAGGCATCGCGCTTCTCCCGACGGGGTCTGGCAGCAGCCCCTGGGGTGAGGTTCCGTCAGTCGGCCGGCGGGCTGCCAGGCGACGGACCGGCGTCGCGCGACGGGCCCGTGCACGCCTCCGAACCGGTCGCGAGCCGGTCTCCGTCGTTCTCTGCCGACCTGAACGCGCGTGCTCCCGGGCCTACTTGGTGTACGTCCGTCACTCCGCGGCGGCCTGTACGTACGCGCGGATGTGTTCCCCCCAGGTCTCCGGGGAGTCGACGGGGCTGAAGTGTCCGGTGTTCTCCATGAAATGGAGGTCGTGGTCGCTGTAGTGAGCGTCGGGAAGATTTCGTCCGATGGTTCGGTGCCCCTTGTGGACCTTTGGCCGACGGTGACGGTGCTCGGTCGCGGCCCGCGCCCTGCTCCGCGCCGTGGATGTCCCGCGGCATCAGGCAGATCATGGCGGTCCGGATCAGCTGGGCTGGGCGGTCGGCATGATGAAGACCTGCGGGAGGTTGACCCGCAGCGGCAGGGAGGCGATGAAGCCGACCGTGCGTGCGATGTCGTGGGGCTGGAGCCAGTCGACGGTTTCCTTCGAGCCTTCCAGCCAGGCGGTGGCGCCCTCGTCGGTGACGTGGTCCTGCAGTTCCGTGCCGACGATGCCGGGCTCGATCGCGGAGACCCGTACCTTCTTGGGGCCCAGTTCCATCCGGAGGTGCTTGGACAGGTGGGTGACGAAGGCCTTGGTGCCGGCGTAGACGGCGAAGGTCGGGTAGAGGTTCCGGGCGGCGCTGGACGAGTTGTTGATCAGGTCGGCGACACCGCGTTCGGCGGCGGCCCGCACCAACTGCGGGGTGAAGGCTCCGATGACGTTCATCAGGCCGGAGATGTTCAGGTCGATCTGGCGCTGCCACTGGTCGGCGCGCAGTTCCTCGACGGGTGCGGGGAGCATGATGCCGGCGTTGTTGAAGAGCAGGTCCGCGTCCCCCAGCTCCGCCTGTACGCGGTCGGCCGCGGCCTGGACGGCGGCGGCGTCGGTCACGTCGACGGTGACCGCGAGCGCGGTGCCGCCGCTCTTCGTGATGCGGGCGGCGAGGTCGTCGAGCCGGTCCGCGCGCCGGGCCAGTACGGCGACCTTCGCGCCCAAGGACGCGAGGTGCTCGGCCGACGCCTCACCGATACCGCTCGACGCGCCGGTGACGACGGCCACCCGGCCGGCCAGGGAGTCGGTTGCAGAGATCTCAGTGGTCATGGAATGAACACCTTCCGGAAGCTCGGTGGAGGAGGTCTGCCGTCCGTACCGGCCCGCGGTTTCGAGCGGGTCGCCCGGGGAGGTCCGGACCCCACCGGAGGCGGCGTCGGCGGAGGCTGTGCGGGCACTCGGCTCGGCGCGGGATCTCTTCGTAGTGGTACTCGTCGTATTCCCTCTTGGACTCCACCACCATGTGGTGCAGCAGCTTCAGGAACTCCGCCTCATGCTCCTGAGCCACGTCGAAGTACACGTTCAGGGTGATCATCAGGTTCCTCCCGCCGTACGCCCCCAACCAACATCGTCCGTCGTGCCACCGGGCCACGCACCTCGGCCGGGACTCCGTACGGGGATCGCGAGAGGACCTGCCGCGCTGGGCGTCAGGCCCCCGGGGCGTGCTGCCTGACCGGCCCGACCGGCGGCCCGACCGACCGGGCCGACCGGCAGCGACCTGGTCGACCGCGACCGGTCGACGCGGGCGTTCGCTCCGCCGGTCCCTCCCGCCGCGTCGCGGACCTTGAGGGAGGGGCAACTCGGGCTCTTGGCGGACCGGTTCGGTCGACCACCGCCGAGCCCGAGCGGCCGCGCCGCGGACGAGTGCCGGCGCGTGGCCGGGTTCGGGAAGGCGCGGCGCACTTGAAGCGCGGCCGGACGGTGCGGAGCCGCGGCCGTCAGCGGGCGAGAGCGGCCGCGTCGCCCATGACCACGACGGGGTGGTCGGCGGGATCGAGCGCGCGCAGGAGTTGCCTCATGTGAGCCCTGGAGAGACTGACGCAGGCATGAGTGGGACCGCCGTGGTCGACGTGGAGCCATATGCCCCCGCCGCGGTTCCCGCCCAAGGGACGGGTGCCGTCCATGGGGGAGGTACCGGGCCGTCGGTTGTAGTTGATGGCGACGACGTAGTCGAACACACCGTTGAGCGATTCGCCCTGGAGGCCGGTCTCGTCGGTGGAGAAGGCACCGGAGTGGTGGTAGGGCAGTCTGGTGCCGGGGTCGGCGAGGCGGCCACCCGCGTCGGTGAGGCCGAACACGCCTATGGGGCTGCGCAGATCGCCCGCGTGATGGTCGTCGGTCCAGCCCCGGTAGCCGTTGTGCGCGGCCCACACCGCGCCAGGATGCCAGCGCCCGTCGAACCGTCGCCAGAGCACCACCTTCGAGGACGCGGAAGTCCTCCCGGCTCCCGTCACGAGGAGGACCTGCCGGGTGTTCTCCGGGACGTGCGCAAGCGTCTTCGGACCGAGCCCCGGTAGCCGGGCGGGGAACTCCGGTCGCGGCTGAACCGTCACCCGAGGCGCGGCGGGAGTGGGCGCGGGCTGTCCGGCCGCGGCTCGGGCCGCGACCGAGGCGTTGCCCGGTGCCACCGTGGAATTCTCGTGAGGTATCGACTGGCAGGCGGCGACGCCCAGTGCGGAGACGACGACCGCGGCGGTCACCGAGAGGGAGGCCCTGTGGAGGTGCATGTGCAGGCTTTCTCAAGAAGTCGGGAAGAAGAGGACGGGCTTCCGCCGGACCACCGCCGGTCGTCGTGGAACCGGCCGGGGGCGGTCGACATGCCGGAGACCCGCCGCGGCGCATCGGTCACCCCCCCCGGCGAGACGGCGCCCCGGGGTCCGTCGTGGGCAGGCTGACCTGCCCACGACGGACCCCTGACGCCGGAGTTCGGCAGAGCCTCCGGCTCAGCCGCGGGCGTTCTTCGGCACGCTGATCTGCCGTTCGCCCCAGCCCATCCGGGTGGTCGCCGTGTTGTCGACCGTCGCACCCGCGGCGAGACCGGCCGTCTCGGCCCTGGCCGAGGGGGCGACCAGCAGAGTCTGATCACTGAGCATCGCGCCGGTCGACGGGTCGACGACCAGCCGCTCCCTGGTGGTCCCCAGCGGAGTCCGGTAGGACTTGGGGAACTCGACTCCGACACCCGTGCGGCCCAGCGGGTCGGTGACATGCCCGACCACCCGGACTCCGGGCAGGCCGGCCATCACCCGGTACGCCGCCGCCCGGACGCCGGGCTTCACGGGCATCGTGATGAGGTTGCCCGCCTGACGCAGCATCCAGGCGGCGCGGCCCGACGTACCGTTGTCCGCGCCGTTGTCCCGCGCGTACAGCGCCTCCAGGTGGCGGCGCAGCCCGTCGCTGGTGGAGGGCAGCGCACGCAGGTCCTTGTACGAGACGTTGTCCGGCCCGACGGCGTAGATCTTGTCGCCGACACTCGTGTGCATGACCATCGGCCGACCGGGCCCGATGGTGTAGGCGATCTTGGCGTTCCCGGAGGCCTTCCCGACCTCGGCCACGACCGTGTGGGGCGAGCCGGCGGCGTTCCAGCGCTTCCTGTCCGCCGGTGTCCTCGGCCCGGTCGCGGAATTCTCCCCGGACACCATCAGGCTGTCGGTTCCAGGCCGGACTCCCACCGACCACAGGTCGGTTCCCGTGCTGCGCACGGCGATGAGGTGCCCGTTCGCGTCGGCGACGTCCACGTGCTGCGACTCCGTGGTGGTCTGCCAGTACGTTCCCTCGGCGGGCGCGGATTCCGCGTTCCGGGCCGCGGCGAGCAGTTCGATGTGGCCGTCGACGCGAAGGTCCGCCCCGGAGCCGGACGTCCGCGGCGGGACGGAGGACTGCGGCCGCGCGGTCGGCCGGTCGGCCGGCCCCTGCCCGTCGAACGTGCCCACGGCCACCGCGACGGACGCCGCCACGGCCGCGAGAGCCACCGCCCCCAGCGGGCGGAAACCGCTTCTGCGGCGCGGTACGGCGAAACGTGTCACGCGGGCGTCCGCCGCGTCGGTGACGATGCGGGCGAAGGCCTCCTCCTGCCGTGCCGGGTCTGTCAGCAGGGACGGATCCAGTGCGTCGGGCCGTGCGTCCGCGAGCACCTTCATGACGTCGGGCCGCCCGGGCCGCTCGGGTTCGATCTTCATGCAGGGGCTCCTTGGTGGTGAGGGGGAATCGCGGCCTCCGGGGAGGCCGCTGACGCCGTCTCCGCTGCCTGTGCCGTCTCCAGCGCCTTCTCCAGACGGCGGCGGGCCCGGTACAGGCGGACGGTCAGCGTCGCGGTGGTGCAGTCCAGAACCCGAGCGGCGTCCTTGGGGCTCAGGCCGTGCCAGGCGATCAGTGTCAGCAGTTCCCGGTCGGCCTCCGGCAGGCTCGCGAGGGCCTCCAGCGCGATGTGCCGGTCGGCGACCACGGCCGCGACATCACTGACGTGGGTCCCGGCGCCACTGCTGATGCGCTGTGCCTCCTCCGCGGCGACGAGGTACTGGTGCGCATCCCGGCGGCGCACTTCACGCACCAGGTTGCGGGCCACGCCGAGAAGCCACGGCAGCGCAGGGTGGGGAATGTCAGGCATCCGCCGCCAGGCGACGGTGAACGTCTCGCTGGTGATGTCTTCTCCCAGCTCACGTCCGACCAGGCTCGTGGCGTAGGCGAGGACGCGCGGATGGCACTCCTCGTAGACGCCCCGAAAGCGCTCGACAGTCGTCACGCGCTCTCCCTTCCTCTCGGATCTCTCACCGAGGAATGCGTGGAACGGCCCGCTTCTTACACGTGGGAGCCACAAAACCTGGCGCTGTGATCGACGTCACGTGACGGAGGGGCCTCGGGCCATGCCCGCGGCCCCGTCGCTTCTCGCGGCGAGCGCCTCCGCCCGCGGGCCGCGTCATCCTCACCGCGGAGGGCGACGAAGAGGAACGGGACGGTGTCAGGCAAGTCCCGGCACGCTGACGTGCGGCCGGGGAGGGGCAGTGAACGAGATGGACAAGGGCAGGGCGGTCCTGATCGTGCTTCAGAGGCGCGGCAGGAGGTAGACGCGGGTTCCGCGCGTCCCACCGACGCGCGGACGGAGGGCTCTGCCGAGATCATGCGGGAGGCCAGGCGCAGCAGGCGTGCGCGAGTTGGCGCACGCCGTCCGCCACTCGCACGGGACGCCGGAGATCGGCGTGCGAACGGCGTCGTGATTCAGACGGCACAGCTCACCGATCCGGCCGTCCGCGCCTTCGTCAGCGCCGTCAACGCGGGCGACCGGGACGCTTTCAGGGCTGTTCTGACTCCTGATGCGACCATGTCCGACGACGGCTCGGACCGCGATCTGCACGCATGGGCCGAGCGGGAGATCTTCTCCGCCTCGGTCGGGTGGACGTCGTGTCGCAAGCCGCGACGGGCGTGCCCTTGTCGCGGACTACCGCAGCGACACCTGGGGTCCGATGCGCACCGCCTGGCAGTTCACCGTCTCGACGGACGGTCGCATCAGCCGCTTCGAGGCCCGCCAGGCCTGAGGGGGACCCGGAGGGGGCGGAGCGGGAACCGAGCAAGCCGACAGGCAGGGCAACGGAGTGGTCATCAGGGTAGGTCGGGGGTCCGACAACATCAGAGTCCCTGCGGCGCCCGACGCGGAGGGCACCAAGGGTTCCGAGGGCACCAAGGGTCACGGAACTCGGGACGCGGAGGGGCGTCCCGCCGACGGCGTCGGCGTTTCCGGTCCGTAGGCCGCAGGTCTCGACAAGGCCGGTGCATGCCGAGTCGCCGGATCGCCGGATCGTCGACTCGCCGAGGAAGCGCCGGGCGACGGCGCTGAGATCCAGCAGCGCGTCACCGGCGTTGCGTCTCCGTTCCGGTGGTCCTACGTTTGAAGAGTGGATTCTCCTTCGAAACGAGGGACCCATGGAGATCAGGAACGCAGTGGCCATCGTGACCGGGGCGAACCGCGGACTGGGCCGGCATTTCGCCCAACAGCTGCTGGAGCGTGGCGCGGCGAAGGTCTACGCGGGCGCGCGCAAGCCTTCCTCGGTCGACCTTCCCGGTGTCGAACCCGTCGAGGTGGACATCAGCGACCCGGATTCCGTGCGCCGGGCGGCGGAGGCGGCTCCGGACGTCACCCTGCTCGTCAACAACGCCGGTGTCAGTACGCACACGGAGCTGGTGACCGGGGACATGGCGAACATCCGACTGGAGATGGAGACGGCGTTCTTCGGCACACTCGGCATGATCCGTTCCTTCGCCCCGGTGATCAGCGGCAATGGCGGCGGCGCCGTTCTCAACATGCTTTCGGTGCTGAGCTGGGTGCACTACCCGAAGTACGGCGCCTACTGCGCGGCCAAGGCCGCCGAGTGGGCCATGACCAACGTGGTGCGCCAGGAACTCGCCCCCTCCGGCATCGACGTCACCGCCCTGCACGTGGGCTACATGGACACCGACATGGCCGACTACGTTCCCGCGTCGGACAAGGTCGACCCCACTGTCGTCGCCCGTCTCGCACTGGACGGTATCGAGGAACGCGCCCTCGAGGTCCTGGCCGATGACAACAGCCGCAGGACGCGCGCCGCCCTCAGCGGCGACCTCTCCCAGCTCTACCCCGGCCTGCCCGCCCCCCGCTGACCCCCGAGCCGAACCCCTCGGAGCATCGCCGGGCGTGGAGGGGTCAGGCGCGAAGCTGCATGTACTCGAAGACGGAGCCGTCCGGGTGGCGGGCGACGATCCTGGTGCCGTTCGGTACTTCGTTGGGTGCTTCGAGGATCTCGGCGCCCGCCTTGCCGAGGGCTTCGAGAACGGGGGCCAGGGAGCCGACGATGACGGTCCCGTTCTGCGAGACGTAGTTCTCGAGCGGCCCGGAGTAGAGGAGGAAGGGACCCACGAGTGCCAGCTCGAGATCGCGGTAGGGGAACCGGCGGACTTCCTCTCCGGTCAGTTCCTGGTACAGAGGGATCGCGTCCTCGAGATTCTCCACCTCGATGTTCGCGACCATTGCGTGGATGTTGCTGCTCATAGTGATAACTCCCTTTTTTGATTGCGGTTCTGGACGGCGATACCGCCGGTGCGCTTCTGGCGTGCGCTGGCATTTCTGATCACCTGACGGTGAAAACCTTGAATCCCTGAGCGACGCTCACGTGGTCGCCGCCGGGTTCTGAGCAATGCCCGCCGCGCCCGCCGCGCAGGTCACGAACACGAGTCACGCGCGTGGGCTGCGGCCCGGCCGGCGCTCGCCGGATCCAGCGATACGGGGGGGCGCATACCGGGGCATAACCGTCTCGGTCGCATCCTCAGCAAAACACATATGGACGATCCGGTCAAGAATGGGTCGGCGCTGTCGTACAGGTCACCTCCTCGCGCGCGGAGCGGCCCGTGTCTACGCGGCGGGAGGCGTCGGCGCCGCCGGGGGGAGGAACTGGTGTCGCGCCATGGCCAGCAGCGTCCGTACCGCGATGGCTCCCACGAGTGCGGTCGCGGCGGCCAGGAGGAGGTAGGTGAGAACGAGTTCGCCGGGAGGATGGCCGGTGCTGATCCAGTGCAGTCCGGTGGTCGCCACCGTCGTCCAGGAGAAGGTGAAAGCCCAGAAGCCGGATGTGAACTTGAGGCGGAGAAACAGGGGGAGGAGCCGTACCTGGGCGAGGATCATCAACAGGCAGTAGCCGGCGAGCACAGCGGAGAGCCGGTCGATACGGTCGTGGTTGAGCGCGAAGCAGGCGACGCTTCCCATGGAGGCGGGTACCACCTCGATGGCGAGCGTCGGCGTCAGGGCCGACGGCATCGGAGGCCGGAAGAAGAGCCGGGCCAGGATCATGGAACCCAGGACGACCCACGAGATGATGCCCAGACCGAACATGACTTCGGCCACGCGCTCCTGTCCGATCTGCACGGCGCTGAAGGCGGCGACGAGACCACCGCCGGTGGCGGGCAGAAAGTAGCCCGGGTGCAGCTGGTCGAGCTCAAGTGGGCCGTATATCCACTGCCCGGTGTACCAGCCGGCCACGAGCAGCGTCAGGACGATCAGGACGTCCACCACTACGCGGCCGGCGTCGGGGGCGTAAGGGGCTATGCCCTGCGCCGCGAGGAGCATCGGCGTGATGACCGCCAGTGAGCCGAACGGGCTTCCGACACTGTCCAGCATGTCGGCCCTGAAGGCTCCCCGGACCGACGCGGCGTGGCGCAGATACAGCAGAAGCGTCACGCACCAGACGGCCGCGGCGAGGGCGACCAGGGCACGGCCCACGTCGATCGGCACATGGCCCTCACGGGCTGCCGTGAGCCAGGTGCCGGCCAGGCCTGCGAGGCCCAGAGATATTTCGAAGAAGGCGAGAGGTATGCGTGGCGCGGCCATATCCAAAACCTCTGGTTCCAAGGACCATTTCGGGCTTCACCGGCGTCCTTTTCGTGCGGGACCCGGCCAGGCGAGGACGGCCCCCCCCACGAGGCGTTCGCCGCCGCGGAATCCCGTCCGCGAATCCGTCGGTTCTTTCTATCGAGTCTGCATCGCTACGAGCCGCACCGCTCGCGCGGTGCGGCTCGGGGCAGGTGCGCAAAGGCGGAGGCCAACACGAGGCCCACACTCTGCGGGATGCCGGTTGGAGGCTGGTCCCGCACAATGGATTCTGGGAGCGGTCCAGCCCGGGTCGGGACGCTCTCCTGCCCGCTGCGTACCAACGCGTCAGAGTTCGAGGTCGGTCAGGACCAGGACGCGGTCGTAGGTGTAGTCCTCCATCGCGAACTTCACGCCTTCGCGGCCCACGCCCGACTGCTTGGCGCCGCCGTAGGGCATCTGGTCGGCGCGGTAGGACGGGACGTCGCCGATGATCACGCCGCCGACCTCCAGCGCCCGGTGCGCGCGGAATGCGGCCTGCACGTTGTGGGTGAACACCCCGGCGTGGAGGCCGTACTTGGAGTCGTTGACGGCGGCGAACGCTTCCGCCTCGCCGTCCACCTTCGTCACGGTCAGGACGGGGCCGAACACTTCCTCGCAGGCGAGGGTGGTGTCCGTCGGCACGCTGGTGAGCACGGTGGGCGCGTACGACGCGCCGTCGCGGGTGCCGCCGGTGAGGAGCGAGGCACCCGCCGCGACCGCCTCGTCGACCCAGGTCTCGACGCGCTTGGCCGCGTCCTCGCTGACGAGCGGGCCGACGTCGGTCCTGTCGTCCGACGGGTCACCGGTCACCTGGGCCTCGACCGCGGCGACGATGCGGGGCAGGAGCCGGTCGTAGACGGAGGCGTCCGCGATCACCCGCTGCACGGAGATGCAGGACTGGCCGCCCTGGTAGTTCGAGAAGGTGGCGATCCGGGTCGCGGCCCGGTCCAGGTCCTGGTCGCTCGCCCAGTCGGCGAGCACGACCGCCGCGCCGTTGCCGCCCAGTTCCAGGGTGCAGTGCTTGCGGGGCACCGAGTCCATGATCGCGTAGCCGACCTTCTCGGAGCCGGTGAAGGAGATCACGGGCAGGCGCTCGTCCTGGACGAGGGCGGGCATGCGGTCGTTGGAGACCGGCAGGATCGACCAGGAACCGGCCGGCAGGTCCGTCTCGGCCAGCACCTCGCCGAGGAGCAGCCCGGAAAGAGGAGTGTTCGGGGCCGGCTTGAGGATGATCGGCACACCCGCGGCGATGGCGGGAGCCACCTTGTGGGCGCCCTGGTTCAGCGGGAAGTTGAACGGGGTGATGCCGAGGACGACGCCCCTGGAAAAGCGCCGGATCAGGGCGAGACGGCCCTGGCCGCCGAGGTCGGTGTCCAGGCGCTGGGCGTCGCCGCTGTTGAAGCGACGGGCCTCTTCAGAGGCGAACCGGAAGACGGAGACGGCCCGGCCGACCTCGCCGCGGGCCCACTTGATCGGCTTGCCGTTCTCGGCGGAGATCAACTGTGCTATCTCCTCGGTCCGTTCGGCGAGGCGCTTGGCCACATGGTCCAGGGCGGCGGCCCGCAGGTGCGCCGGGGTGGCGGCGAACTCGTCCCGTACCGCGTAGGCGGCGGCGACAGCCTCTTCGACCTGTCCGTCGGTCGGCACGGACACCGTACCGACTCGGCGGCCGTCCCAAGGAGAAGTCACGTCGAGGGTGCTGTCGCCTTCGGCTGCGCGTCCTGCGAGCCAGAAGGAATGGACAGAAGTCATGAAGGGGCTCCGGCGATTTTTGGACAAGGGATTTCGGAGGGTGCGTCATTCACGGTACGAGCGTGCCCGTGCGCTCTTGCTTGTTCGACTTGTCGGAGTGGGCGGATCACGCACTCCTGATTGGCATGAAGAGGTTCCGGATCGCGTCTGCTGGGCCTACCCGTTGATCGGGCCGCTCCGGACATGCCTTCCGTGGCTACGGCTGTCGGACACGGCACTGCTGCTGCCGCCGTCGGAGCGCACGAGCACGTCCGCAGGGCGGGCCGCTCCGCGGGCTCGCGTCAGATGCCTCTGTCGTAGCCGGACGCCGGCAGCCGTGCTGATGTCGGCCAGAGAGTGGCGCGGTGGCCGGACCAGCAGACGGCCTATCCGAAGGCAGAGGTGCCTTCATGGGCCGGAGAGCCCGCACCACACCAGTCCGTGAGGGCCCGTCGGACGTCCTCGGCCCGGCGCTCCGGTTGCTCCTCGGAGGTGGTCCACGCGATGTATGCGTCCGGCCTGACCAATACGGCCCTTCTCGTCAGACCGGGCGCGGACACGAACTCGACCTCGTCGGCCCAGCCTTCGGTCACCGAGGGAGGAAGCGGCGCGTCCGCGGCGGTGACGAGCACGAAGCGCCGGGCGCGCAGGGCCTCGTACAGCCGCCTTCCGTCGGTCAGCGGCAGGTCGGGAACGCGCTTGCCGACCAGCGGGGGTGCGCCACTCGGAGCGGCGTAGGCGATGTCGATCCCGGAGATCGCCCGGGCCGCCCGCTGGGCCACGGGCGGAATGCGCAGCACCGTGCGGGCGAAGAGGTCGCGGAATCCGCACAGCGCCTTCGGCGTCGTCAGCACCCCGCGCAGGAGTGCGCCGCTCATCCGAAGTACCCGGCGCCCCACCGGGTGCCGCTCGGCCTCGTACGTGTCGAGCAGGGCGTCCGGAGCCCGGCCGCGCAGGACGGCCGCCAGTTTCCAGCCGAGGTTGACCGAGTCCTGGATGCTGGTGTTGAGGCCCATCCCACCGGCGGGTGAGTGCACGTGCGCGGCGTCGCCGACGAGGAACACCCGGCCTACGCGGTAACGGGGGCACTGGCGTTCATCGCTGTGGAACCGGGAGAGCCAGCGTGCGTCCCGCATACCGAAGTCGGTCCCGAGCGCCCGCTGGGCGACCGCGCGGATCTCGTCCAGGTCGACGGCCGTGTCGTCGGGCATGTCGTGGCGACGGTTCCAGGCCATGACGCGGAACCAGCCGTCGCCGAAGGGCACGACGATGGCGAAGGCGTCCCCGACCGCCCCGACGGTGGGCGGTTTTCTCGGCGGCTCGGCCAGGCGTACGTCGGCGAGCATCATCGAACGAACCGCGGACCGGCCGGGAAAGGGCAGGCCGAGGGACTCGCGCACCTTGCTGTTCCGGCCGTCGGCGCCCACCACGTAGGCGGCGCGCAGGGTCTGCATCGTGCCGTCCGCGGCGCGTACCTCGACGTCGACACCTGTGGAGTCCTGCCGGAGACCGGTCGCCTCGCAGCCGCTCCTGATGTCCACTCCGTGGCCGAGGGCGCGGGAGCGGAGCAGTCGCTCGGTGTTGTACTGCGGGGTCACCAGGACGTGCGGGTAGCGGGTCGGCAGCCGCGACAGGTCGATCTGCAGGAACTGCAGGACCGGATTGCGCAGCCCGGTCTTGAGCAGGTCGTCGGCGATCCCGCGGGCGTCGAGTTGCTCCATCGTCCGGGCGTGCACCGCGAACGCCCGGGTGAGCTGAGACTCCCCTTCGCGCCGCTCCACCACGGTGCAGGCGATCCCCGCCTCGGCCAGATCGCCCGCGAGCATCAGTCCCGCGGGGCCCGCCCCCACGATCAGCACGCCTTCGTCGGAGCCCATGTGCGTCCTTTGCATCGATCGACATGACATCCAGGTGCAGGGTCGCTTCGGCGGCCCTGAGGGGTGAGCGGGGTCCGGCCGTTGAGCGCGCAGCGCGCCCGCCCTCACCGCGTGTTCCAGACAAGAGGCCTCAGGTCGCCGGTGCGCGCGTGGCGGTGCGGCACGTGTCGACCGTGGGCGTCGCATGGGAGCTGAGGTCGCCGTCATGCAACCACGGGCCGGGGTGGCACTGGGTCCGGTCGAACCCGTGGAGGACGGATGTCACTCGGTAGCTGATTCCTGGCGAATACGATCAACAATGCACATCGAGACAAACGCTACCTGAGAAGCGCCGGAGCGGCGCGCCGTGAATTCCCTGCCAGCGGGACCGATCCCGGCACCGGCCCCCGATCCTGGCTCCGGCCCCCGATCCTGGCTCCGGTCCCGGTCCCGGCCCCGGCCCCGGCTCCCGGGCGGACGGAGCCGGGTGCCTCCGGGAGTCCACCGGCGCAGCGCTCCACGGCGGAGAATCGCTCAGATCTGGTTGAGGCCGCCGTCGACGTAGAGCTCGGTCCCGGTGATGAAGCTGCTCTGGTCGGATGCGAGGAAGAGTGCTGCCGCGGCGGCTTCGGCGGGCTCGCCCATCCGGCCGAGGGGGACCTGCTGGGCGAAGGAGGCGCGGAGGGACTTGGCGGCTTCTTCGTCGGGTGCCAGGCCGGTGATGCCCGGGGTCTTGATCGGTCCGGGGACCAGGGTGTTGACGCGGATGCCGCGGCCGCGCAGTTCGTTGGCCCAGGTGCGGGCGAAGGAGCGGACGGCGGCCTTGGAGGCGGCGTAGACGCCGAACGCCTCCGCGCCGGTGGTTGCGGCGGTGGAGCCGGTCAGGATCACCGAGGCGCCGTCGTTGAGGAGCGGCAGTGCCTTCTGCACGGTGAAGAGGGTCCCGCGGACGTTGGTGTCGAAGGTGTCGTCGAAGTGCTGCGGGGTCACGTTCTCCAGGGTGGCGAATTCGCCGCCGCCCGCGTTGGCGAAGAGGACGTCGATGCGGTGGCCCTGGTCGGCGACGAGCTTGAAGAGGCGGTCGAGGTCGGCGGGGTCGGCTATGTCTCCGCGGACGGCGGTGACGTGGTGGCCGATCTCGGCCGCGGCCGCGTCCAGTGCGTCCTGGCGCCGGCCGGTGATGATCACGTGGGCGCCTTCGGTGGCGAAGCGCTGTGCGGCGGCCCGTCCGATGCCGCTGTTCGCCCCGGTGACCACGGCCACTTTGCCTGCGAGTGCTTTCGTCATGACGTGTCGCTCCTCCCTAGTTCTTGACTGGTTCGTCCATAACGTTAACCGTTGTGGACGAGCCAGTCAAATAAGCGTAGGCTCACCCCATGGCACGACCCCGGAAATTCGACGAACAGCAGGTCCTGGACACCGCTCGGGAACAGTTCTGGGCGCGTGGCTTCGCCGCCACCCGCATGGACGACATCGCCGCGGCGACCGGCCTCGGCAAGGGCAGCCTGTACGGCGCGTTCGGCGGCAAGCAGGAACTCTTCCACCGCGTGTTCGACGACTACTGCAGGTCGGTCGTCGACGCCACCGCCCAACAGCTGCACGGCGACGACGAGGGCGCCTACGCCCGGCTGTCCGCCTACGTCCACGCGGTGGCCGCCGCCACCGCCGCCGACACCGCCCAGCGCGGATGCCTCCTCGCCAAAGGTGCCGCCGAGCTGACCGAACACGACGAGACCGTGGCCCAGCGCGCCCACACCGCCATCGACGCACTGAGCACACTCCTCGAGGACGACATCGCCGCCTGCCGGCGCAACGGCGACCTCGCCGCCGACGCGGACCCCGCACAACTCGCCGCACTGATGCTCGCCGTCCTGCGTGGCATCGAAGCACTCGGCAAAGCCGGAGCCGACGAGAAGACACTCACCGGCATCGCCCACACCGCCCTCGCCGTCCTGCCCCGCCCCACCACCTGACGACCCCGAACGACGCTCCGCCCGGCGGCGGGCGCGGCGGAGAAGAGACGCGCGCTCCGAACGGACGCGCGAATGGCGCCGGTGGTAGCCCGCGCCCGCGTGGTCAGGTCTCGGCCCGTACCGTTGACAGGGCTCAGTGCCAAGGGCGGGCGTCGTGCGCGGGCAGCGGCCGCAGTGCGGGCCAGCGCTCCAACAGGCGTGTGGCCAACGCGGAGCTGAGGTGGCCCACGGCGTGCAGGTGGTCGTGGTCGCGGGTTATGTCGGCGACCACGCCGAGGCGGTGGACGAGGCGCTCGCGGGCGGAGACGTAGCCCCACTCGAAGTCCTCGGTGGGTACCCGGGCGAGCTGGTCGGCCGTGCCGCGGTGGGCACGCTCGACGAGCGCGTCTCCCTGGATCAGCCAGCTCGCGCACGCGTCAGCGAGGTCGCCCGGCACATCGCCGCCGGTGAGGACGCGCCAGGTGGTGCGGTAGATGTCCTCGACCTCCGCGAGCGGGGCGCCGGTGACCGACATCGCGCACCAGCAGGTGGGGAAGCCGATGCGGAAGTAGGCGAGCTCGACCAGTCCGTTGCCGAGCGAGGCTCGTTCGAAGTCGACGAAGCGGACACCGCCGGTGGTGCGCAGGTCGTTGCCGGGGCACGGGTCGCCGTGCAGCAGCGCATGATGGGGAGTGGGGTCCAGCCGGTCCAGGAGAGCGCCGAGTTCGTCGGGCGCCGCGGAGGGGACGGGGACGTCGAGCGTCCGGGCCAGGGCGAGGAAGGACTCCGCGTCGGCGGCCGTGGGACCCGACCAGGCCGGGAGCGCGCCCACGTCGGCGGGGCCGGTCAGAGCGTGCAGGCGGGCGAGCGACTCGGCGTACCCGGGCATCCAGTCGTCGGTCCTGCCGAGGTCGTCCAGGTGATCGAGGACCATCACCCGCGCGGGCTGATCCGTGGCGAGCACCGCGGGAGCCACGGCGGGCTCGGTGGCCCGGCCGGCCAGGCGCAGTCCGGCGACCTCCCGCGCGAAGCGCGTGTCCGCGTCGGCGCCCGTGTCCCCGTCGTCGGTGATCTGCTTGACGATCACCGGGCTCCGATCGGCCAACTGGACCCGCCACACCCGCGATCGCGGACTGCTGTCCAGAAGCTCGCTTCGCCTGGGAGTGCCGACGGTGGACCGCAGCGCTTCGTCGAACGGAAGCTGGTTCAGCATGCGGACGAGCCTAGGGGGTGTCGGAGCCCTGATCCTTGTCGGACCCCGCGCTCCGTGGCCCCGCCGTCGCGTCGACAACTCGGGAGCGCCCAGGGGCGGGTCCCCGGACAATGATCGTCATGACGTCTCTCCACTCCAACCCGCTCTTCACGAGGCTCGCTGATGCCGAACGGATCCTCGTCGCGGGCGCGGGCGGTGGCTTCGACATCTACTCCGGCCTGCCGTTGGCGCTCTCCCTCATGCATCAGGGCAAGCAGGTACATCTCGCGAACCTCTCCTTCAGCGCACTCGCCGGTCTCCCGATCGACCACTGGGTCGCGCCCGACCTGGCCGCCGTCACTCCCGACTCCGCGTTGCACCAGGGCTACTTCCCGGAGCGAACGCTCGCCCAGTGGCTGGACCGGCACGGCTGCCCGTCCACCGTGTACGCCTTCCCCCAGACCGGGGTACGCCCGCTGCGCGCCGCCTACCAAGCACTGATCGAGCTGCACCGCGTCGACGCCGTGGTGCTGGTCGACGGCGGTACGGACATTTTGATGCGTGGCGATGAAGCCGGGCTGGGCACTCCGGAGGAGGACCTGACGAGCGTGGCGGCGCTGGCCGCACTGGACGACATTCCGACCCGGCTCGTCGTGTCGGTCGGCTTCGGTGTGGACGCGTACCACGGCGTGAACCACGTACAGGTCTTGGAGAACATCGCCGCCCTGGAGCGCGACGGCGCCTATCTCGGTGCGTTCTCGATACCGCGCGCCACCCGTGAGGGCGCGCTCTACCTCGACGCGGTGACGCACGCTCAGCGCCACACCCCGGAGCACCCCAGCATCGTGAACGGTTCCATCGCGGCCGCCGTGCGCGGCGCGTTCGGCGATGTCCGGTTCACTGACCGCACCCGGGGCAGCGAGTTGTTCGTGAACCCGTTGATGTCCCTGTACTTCGCCTTCGACCTGCCGGGCCTGGCAGCCCGCTGCCTCTACCTGGACCGGATCGAGGACACCCATCTGATGCGCCAAGTCCACGCGCGGATCGCCGAATTCCGCGAATCCGTAGTCACTCGCCCACCCCGAAGCTTCCCGCACTAACGGCAAGGCTGACCGCGCCCCGGCCGATCGTGGTCACCCGTGGTGATGACAGCACCGCGCACGGTGCCTGCGAGGGTGAGGGCTGTGCCACAGTGGAGGGACAAGAGATCGACCGGTGTCCTGGCCGCCGTACTGGCTGTGGTGGCGGGGGGCTGGTTGACGGGTTCCGGGAATCGCCCCCTTCACGGGCATCCGGGTTCCGCCATCGCTGCCGGGCCGCTCTTGCTCGCGTTCTGGCGTCTTTGGGCTCACGACCCTCTTGAAGGGGGTTGCCCCTCATGCTCTTCACCATCACCGGCGACGGCGTCACGGCGGTCATCACTCCCCAGGGAGAGATCGACTTCGTCACCTCACCCAGCCTGCACGCCTTTCTCCAGCAGCTCCCGCCGTCGGTCACCGAGGTGACGTGGGACCTGCGGCAGACACGGTTCATGGATGTCGCGGGCCTGCACCTCCTGGTGCATCTGCGCCAGGGCTGCCAGGAAGCGGGGCGGATACTGACCGTCACCGGGGTGGATGAGCCGCTGCGACGTCTGCTGCAGCTGGCACACGACCTGTTCCCCGCGGGTCACTGGGACGACTTCCTCCCCGGCGGCCTGCTCACCGCGACCGGCTGAGCCGGACGGAGCCACGACGGGCCCGGTGCCGTCGTCTCGGATCCCGACGTCGGGGGGCCGGAGGCCGCGGGGACCACCCCGGACTCGGACCGACACACGAGGGACCTCCAGGAGCCCGAGGTGACGACAACCAGACCCGTACTTCCTGGGTCACGCCTCTGGTGAGGGTCGAGGGTTGGAGGAACCGGGAGTCGGCGCGCGAGCCGGGTTCGGTGGAGAGTGGAGTGGGCGAAGGGCGCCTGACGGATGAAAACCCAGGTCGGGCGCCCCTCTTCTGGGCCTAGAAGAAGCCCAGCTTCTTCGGCGAGTAGCTCACCAGCAGATTCTTGGTCTGCTGGTGGTACATGGTCTTGACCGCTTCTGACCTGCGGAAATGAGTGAAAGCGTAGGTGGTGAAGTGGGGTTGGGCCGTGTATGGCCCGGATCTTGGTGAGGGGGCCTGTCCCGCGGGCATGGCGGCATCCGTGCTGGCAGTGGACTACCAGCGGCTGGCGGAGCGGGGCTGGATCCGTCAGGTGCGGCCGGGAGTGTTCACCGCCCTGGAGCAGGCCGCCTGAACCCGGTCGGGCGCCGGTCGGCGAGGCGGCCGCTCATGAGCATGGTCATCGGCCACAGGACCATGGCCTCGTGCATGACGGGCAGGGTCTCGTAGTCGCAGACCAGGCGGCGCGAACGCATCAGCCAGCTGAGCGTCCTCTCCGCCAGCCACCTGCGGGGCAGCACCATGAATCCCGCAGTGTCGTCGCGGCGCCTGACGACCTCCAGGGTGAGCTGGAGGGCCTCGGCCGCCCAGTCGACCAGCCTCCCGGCATACCCGCCGTCCGCCCACACCAGACCGATCGAGAAGTAGATCGTGCGCAGCCGCTCGAGCAGGCAGGCGGCGGCATCGCGGTCCTGGACGCTCGCCGCGGTCACGGTGACGGCCAGGACCAGGCCGAGGCAGTCGACCACCACATGCCGCTTGCGGCCGCCGATTTCCTTCCCGCCGTCCCAGCTCGACGCCGCCCGCGGGATGTTCGCCGCCGCCCGCAGTGACTGCGAGTCCGCGGCCGTCGGGTCCACCGCCCGGCCCTCCTTCTCCCGCACGCGGTCGCGCAGCCGGTCGTAGAACTCGGCGAGCGGCCCCGTCGCCTGTCAGCGGCGCGCGAAGGCGTGCACCCCACCGGACGCCGGGTCAGCGTCCGCTGACCCGCCCGTCGTGGGGGTGGATACGGGGCCCGGGCTGCCTGGGTCAGTCGTGCGGGACGACCACGACCGGGGCCGCGGCATGGTGCATCACCGCATGCGCGACCGGGCCGAGGTGCGTACCGATCGCCGAATCCCGGCTACGGCGGCCGATGACCACGAGACCTGCGCCGGAAGCGGCCTCCACCAGGTGGTGGGCGGCCCCGCCGCTTACGGACTTCTCCGTCACCTCGACTCCGGGGAACTTCTCCCGCCACGGGCGCAGCGCGTCGGTCAGCCCGATCGCCTCCTGCACGGCCAGTTCACCGCCCAGCCCCGGAGTGACGGCGCCGGAGGTGTAACCGAAACCGGCGTCCAGGCCGTAATAGGCCGGCAGGGTCCAGCCGTGCACGACCGTCAGCGCCGACGCGCGTCGGGCGGCGGCGTCGAAGGCGAACTCGAACAGCGCGTGGGCGGGCCGCCGCAGGTCCAGGCCGAGGACGACCTCGCCGAACGGGGGCTCCGTCGGGCGAGGGTCGGAGCCGTTCGGCTCCTCGGCGCGGACCAGGACCACCGGGTTGGCGGCGCGGGCCACCACCGAGAGGGCCACCGAGCCGACCATGAATCCACCGATGCTGCTCAGCCCCCGCGACCCGAGGACCAGTAGTTCGGCGTCGGCGGCGGCCGCCAGCAGAACCGGGACGGGCTGCCCGTCGACCTGGTCGGCGCTGATCCGCAGGTCGGGGTAGCGGCGACGCAGATCCTCCTCGGCCTCGCGCGGCACGCGCTCCGCCCAGTTGCGCTGCAGGGCCGGCCCCACCGACGGCGCGTAGGCGGTCGGGTAGTTGTACGACTGCAGTTCCCATGCATGTACGAGGCGGCAGGGCAGATCACGGAGCAGGGACTCACGGGCCGCCCAGTCCGCGGCAGCGAGGCTTTCCCGCGAGCCGTCCAGGCCTGCGGTGATGATACGAGACATGCTGCCAACTTCCCTGTCGAGTAGAGGTGTTGCCGTCGGCTACGTTGTCGGCGGCCGGGGAGGACCAGCCCATCCGGCCCTGCCCGGTGCGACCCCGCGGTTCTGCTGCTCACGGTCAGAAGTGGGTCGTGGGGACCGGATCGACGGTCCCGCGGCATGCGTGCCGCGTGCCGCGGTCAGCGGAGCCATGGGTGGTCGCGGACCACGGGGAGGGCGGCCCAGGTCCTGCCGAGTCCCCAGGTGACGCCTGCGCCCGCGACCGCGAGGGCGATCAGGACGACGGCGTACAGGACGTGGTAGTCGATGAGCGGGTTGCTGGACATGCTCGGCGAGCCATCGGCCAGGTGCTTGGCGGGCGGCCATTCGGCGATCCACATGAACGCCATCAGGGCGGTGCCGGCGATCGCGGCGAGCCGCAGTGCGATGCCGCTGATCAGGGCGAGGCCGACGCCGAGCAGGCCGAGCATGAACAGCCAGTTCGCCCAGCCCGCTCCGGCCCAGGAGTGGAACGTGGACTGCATGGGTCCGGCGGCGACGCCGCTGAGGAAGCCCTGGGTGGGTGAACCGCCGTCGGCCCAGCCCTTGCCGGACGGGGTGGCGTAGCTCCAGCCGAAGGTCTTGTCGAGGAATGCCCACAGGAAGACGAACCCGGTCACGATCCGCAGCCCCGCGAAGACCTGGGCGGCCATGGCCGTGGCCGTGGTGTCGGTAGTGGTCTCGCCGGACCTCCGGGTCGTCCTGGCCCGATGCCGCGACGGGAGGTGGAATCCCGTGCGCCGGCCGGGAGTTTCGTGTACTGCCATGATGTTCATCCCTGTCTGGGCTCTGGTAGGCGTAACGCGATATCTGTGCGCGTGCCGTCGTCGTGCTGAGTTCAATGTCCTGCCCGGACCAGTCGGGCCACAGGGGCCCACAGGTACCGTCGCAGGGGCCGAACGTCCCTTCCCCTTACCGCTCGCGAAGCCGCACGGCTGCCGGACCGGGCCCTGCGATCGTCTCTGTCGCGCCTCCCCCTTCGGGCGGACTCACGCCTGGGGCGAGCTCGTGTCTGCCCCCTCCGAGAGGACCCTGGAGGCCGACGAGGCTCGCCGGTGTGCCGTCCAGGCCGACGGCGATGTCGCGGAGCCTGTGGATCCCTCCGTCACCCTCAGGGCGTCCGTGACTTCTCGCCCCCTCGCGGCCGGCCCGCCCGAGTGGGGACGACCACGACCGGGCAATGGGAGTGGTTCAGCACGGCGTGGGTGACTGTGCTCAGTTGCCGACCGAGCCGTTGGGGTCCGCGACGGGCACTGACGACCACGACAGCGGCCTCGCGGGTAGCCTCCAGCAGCTCGGTCGCCGGACCGTTTCGGAAGGCGCGGGTCGCTCCCTCAGAGCGCTGCCCTGGCCCGGCCACCGCAAGACGAACATGCCTGGCGCCGTCGTTCGCCACCTGACGCCCGGGCGCCAGGGAGGCGAGTTCGGGCGCCAGGTGTCGACGTGGCCGGGCGTCCAGTACGCGCAGCCGGGCTCCGCGCCGCGCAACCTCCGCGAAGGCGAACACGGCGGCGTCCGCATCGGTGTTGCTCTCCAGGCCGAGCAACACCTCGCCACGACTCGTGGGCCGGCGGTCTCCTCGTATGATGAGCAGCGGGCCGTACGTGTGCGCGGCCAGCCGCAGACCCACCGAGCCGAACAGCAGACCGGCTACGCTGCCCAGCCCGCGGGTGCCGACCACGGTGAGCTCGGAGTCCCGGCCGTGACGCACCAGTGCCCGGACCGGTCCGCCCTCGACGGCACAGGCCGTGACCGGCAGACCGGGGTGGCGATCACGCACCCGTGAGACGGCGGAAGCCAGTATCGGACCGGCCTCGTCGAGGTCGGGCACGGCGTACACGATGTCCAGCACGGCGCCGCGCAGCACGGCCTCCTCGGAAGCCCGGTCCAGCGCCCGTACGGCGACGAGCGAACCGTCCACGCCTACTGTCACATGACGGGTGGTCATGTCTGTCCCTTCCCTCGGCTGGTGCTGTCCAGGTGGCCGCCGACATGCCGTCGGCCCGGTTCGCGAGGGCGGCTCGGCCCGCTTCGGGACGGGCGGCCGGGGCGCGGGACGGCGAGCAGGAGACGTGGTCGAGGCCGGTGTCGCGGAAGAACTGGATGGAGTCCGCGCGCCGCCGTGTTCTCCGCAGACGCCGAACTTCGGACCGGGCTTCGGAAGAAGGACGCTCTGGGCTTGTTCAGGCGTGCGGGACGACGGCGACGGGGCAGGGCGCGTGGTGCAGCGCCGCGTGGGTGACAGGGCCGAGGTGGGTGCCGAGACGGGATGCGCGCATCCGGCGTCCCACCACGACGAGCGCCGCGCCGGCCGAGGCGCTGATCAGCTCGTCGGCCGCACGCCCTTCGGTGACGTTCTCGACGACGGTGACCTCGGGGAACTTGTCGCACCAGGGGCGCAGCGCGGCGACCACGGCGCGCTCGCGCTCCGCCAGCAGCTCCGGGCCCCTGACCGGGACAAGCGCGTCCGCCGTGGCGAAGTCCGGCGGACGGGCCCATCAGAAAGACGGCGACCGGGGGCGGGGAAAGCCCGGATGGTTCAGCTCTCTTGTGGCGCGGCCGCGCATTCGGTACCGATCCGCGCGGCCCACCCCTCGATCTGTCCGCAGTCGCGGAAGTCACCGCCCTTTCCGGAGGAGACGATCTTCCGGGCGATGAATCCTGTCGCTCCCTCTTCGAGACAGCCGCCGAACGTGATGTGTCCCCTGGCGTCGAGCCGGGCCATGGCCCGCTGCACACCGGGCACGGGCGGGATGTCCCGTTCCGAGGCCGTGGCGTCGAGCGGGCCGCTGCTGAAGAACCACAGCGGACGGTCGGCCAGCGCACGGCCGTGACGGCGGACGAAACGGCGGGCGTCCTTGTGCCAGCGCCCCGCGTACAGCCCGCCACCCACCACCACGGCGTCGTAGGACTCCAGGTCCGTCACGGACCGGGCGGACACCGCCTCGACCGACACTCCTTCCTGGCGCAGGACTTCGGCGATCGTCTCGGCGATCCGCGCGGTCGAACCGTTCGTCGTTCCGTAGGCAACCAGCGCGGTGCTCAGCATGACGGTGCGCCTTCCTCTCACGGCCTCCGCGGCCATTCCCCGGTCACACCGTGCACGGCCAGCTCGTCCGGCCTCAGGTGCGAGTCCTCCAGCCGGTAGGTGAGCTCGTCAACCACCGCGACGACGCCGTTGATGCGGTGGATCATGGCGAAGGCGATCTCCGCCTCGCTCTTGCGCTCCACATGCTCCGCGAGCGTCACGACTCCGTCGTCCACGGCGATCTCCGCGCTCGACGGCGCCAGCCACAGCGAGCGGACCAGCACCTCGTCGATCACCTCGCGGCGGATCTCGTCGTCGGGCTGCGAAAAGACCCGGATCAGGTCGCGGCGGGTGACGATACCGATGAGCCGGTTTTCCTCGTCCACCACCGGCAGCCGCTTCACGCGGTTCTGTGTCATGGCTCGGGCGGCCTCGGCAACGGTGTTGTCGGCGCGCACGGTGACCGGAGGGACGGACATCGGCTGTCCGGCGGTAGGGGCCTGCGTCTTTGTGGCCTGCCTGCGTGCGCCGCGGGTCAGTTCGGTGAGCCGAAATCGGCGCTTCGGCCTGACCGGGTCGGTTGTCTCCGCCTGCCGGACCATGAGGTCCGTCTCGGAGATCACCCCGATGACCTTCTCGTCCTCGTCGACCACCGGTAGTCCGCTGATTTGGTGCTCGGAGAGGAGGCCGGCGACCTCCTTCAACGGGCGCCGTACAGCGCCCGAACGACCACTGTCGCCATCACGGATCCGACCTTGTCGTGCTTCATGTCTGTTCCTCCTCAGCGCAGTCGGCGCAGATAGGGGTGCTGAGCCCCGCGGGGGAGCAGGCGAACGCGTGCGTCGAGCACGCTGACCGCGTCAGGCGTCGCGAGGACGGGGTTGAAGTCGGCTTCGGCGAGCTGGGGCAGGTCGCCCGCCATGCGGGACAGACGCAGGAGCAGTTGCTCGAGGCTCTCGAGGTCGACGGGGCCGCTGCCGCTTGCCCCGAAGAGGAGTGGTGCGCAGCGCGGGGCGGTGATCAGGTCGTGCACGTCGAGGTCGGTCAGCGGGGCGATGCGGGCGGCGTGGTCGGCCAGGACCTCGGTCTCGGTGCCGCCGAGTCCGAAGAGCACGAGCGGGCCGAAGACCTCGTCCTGCACGACTCCCGCGAACAGCTCGGTGCCGCGTGCGGCCAGCGGCTGGACGACCACGCCGGTCATCAGGTCGGCGAACCGGGTCTCGAAGTCCCTGAAGGCGCTGCGGACTTGGTCCCGTTGGGATCACTGCGCAGACGCGCGGAGGCTCGCCCGGTGGGTACGACCCCACAGGGCCTCCGCGCGCGCGGCTGCGAACCCGGCGAGGCCGGCGGCTGCGGGAAGTGCCAGGCCGGTCCCGGTGGGCCGCGAGGTCTCCAGGATGTCCGCCAGGAACGGCACGTAGAGCGCTGCCGCACCAAGCGCCGCAGCCGCCGCGACCGCTGTCGGCAGGTACAGGTTATGGCGGGTGAACAGTCTCTCCCTGAGACCGAGGGACACGCCGAGCTGAGCGGCCAGCAACGCAAGGAAGAGCACGGTCTGCCACGGCCCACCGGAGTGCCGGACCCATAGGCTCGCGGCAAGGCTTACGGCGGTCACCAGCAGCGACAGGCGCAGTACCCGTTGCCATAGCCCGTCGCCGAGGATGTGCTGCTGAGGCGGCCTGGGCGGCTGTCGCATGGCATCCGGTGAAACGGGTTCGGCACCCATCGCGACACCGGTCAGGCCATGGGTCAGCAGATTGATCCAGAGGATCTGTCCCGCACGCAGCGGGAGGGCGAGGCCGAACAGCGGTCCGGTGAGCATGACCAGGATCTCCGCCGCCCCGCCGGCCAGGGCGTAGACGAGGAAGCGCCGGATGTTGGCATAGACACGACGGCCCTCCTCCACCGCTGAAATCACCGAGGGCAGTTCGTCGCCGGCGAGGACAAGATCCGCTGCCTGTCGGGCCACCTCGGTACCGCGGCGGCCCATCGCCACGCCGATGTCCGACTGCCTCAAGGCCGGCCCGTCGTTGACCCCGTCGCCCGTCATCGCGGTGACTTCGCCACGGTCCTGCCATGCCTGGATGATGTCCAGCTTCTGCTGCGGGGTAGTCCGGGCGAACACCCTGACCACGGTGAGATCCGGCACGTGTCCGGCGGTCAACTCCGCTCCGGTGGCGATGCGATGGGCCGATTCGGTGTCCTCCCTAGTGAGGATGCCCACGCGGATCGCGATCGCGCGGGCGGTGGCCGGGTGGTCCCCTGTGATGAGCACGGGGGTGATCCCCGCGCGCCGGCAGGCTTCCACGGTGGTGACCGCGGTCGGTTTGGGCGGGTCACTGATAGCGGTCAGACCCAGGAGCCGTAGCCCGCTCTCGGCGTCCTCGATGGGGTCAGGAACCGTGTCGAGGTCGCCGGATGCCACCGCCAGTACCCGGTACCCCAACGCCGACAGCGCAGCGGCTTCGCGGCGCGCCTGCTCCAGCAGGGCCGGGCTGTCGCCGAGCAGTGCACTGTCGAGCACCATTTCCGGCGCACCTTTGAGGAAGGACTGGACCGCGCCCGAAGGGGTGTTGTGTACGGTCAGCATGCGCTTGCGGAGGCTGTCGAAGGGGATTTCGCCAATTCGTGGATGGGTGCGGACGAGGTCATCGTGTGCACAGCCCGCTTTCGCAGCGGCGGCCAGGAGCGCGGCTTCTGTGGGGTCGCCGAGTGCTGACCACTGCGGGCTGTCTGGTTCCGGCGGGATCAGCGAGGCGTCGTTGCACAGCGTCGCCGCAACAAGTAGTTCTCGCGCCGCCCCGATGCTGCCAGGCGCTCGGTTGTCGTCCTGGTCCAGGGCCTTGAAGTCGCCGGCCGGCTCGTATCCGGTGCCACCCAGGGCGGCGGTCCCTTGTGGGGTCCACACGCGCTCCACGACCATGCGGCCTTCGGTCAGGGTGCCGGTCTTGTCGGTGGCCAGTACGGTCACCGATCCGAGCGTCTCCACAGCGGACAGACGGCGCACCACGGCGTTGCGTGCGGCCATCCGCCGGGCACCGAGTGCCAGCCCGAGGGTGACGACGGCCGGCAGGGATTCGGGCACCGCGGCAACGACGAGGCTGATGGCTGTGACCGCCATGGTTTCCAGGGACTGACCACGTACGAGCCCGAGGGTAAGGACGAGCAGGCACAGCCCTACCGTGACAAGGGCCAGTATGCGTCCGAGTCCTGCCAGACGCTTTTGCAGCGGGGTGAGTTGCTGTCGGGGGTGCAGGGAGGTGGCGATCCGGCCCAGTGCGCTGTGTGCACCGGTGGCGGTCACGGTTGCGACCGCCCTGCCGCGCAGCACGACGGTCCCGGCATGCAACTGGCCGGTCTGCGGGTCTGTGCCGTGGGTGTCCTTGTCCACGGGCACCGATTCCCCGGTCAGTGCGGACTCGTCCACGAGCAGGGCCGCAGCGTACGTGAGGGTCGCGTCGGCGGGGACGATGTCTCCCTCAGCCAGGACGAGGGCGTCACCGGGAACCACGGTGGACGACGGGATCTGCTGTTCCACGCCGTCTCGTGTGACGCGAGCGGTGGGAGCGGTCATGGCGGAGAGCGCGGCGACGGCGGTGTCCGCTCGTACCTCTTGCGCCACACCGACCGTGGTGTTGAAGAAGATGACCACGCAGATGACCACGGCATCGGCGAAGTCCCCGGTGGCCACGGTCAGGCCAGCGGCCACCAGCAGTACGAGAATCAGAGGATCGCGCAGTTGGGCGAAGATCCGGGACCGGAGCGCTGTCTTCTCCTGCTCCCTCAGTTCGTTGGGTCCGTACCGTTCGAGGAGGCGATCGGCCTCCTCATGGCTCAGACCGGTGTCGATCGCGGATTCCGGCGCCAGAGCGGCAAACGGTTGCGGCGGATTCACTGCAAGCCTCCTCGGCGTGACTGGTCACCGCGTTGGCGAAGCCCGAACTCGCCCATCGGAGATGGCCCCGACGGGCGCCCAGCGGCATCAGAACTGCCCCTCTCAGGCAGCCACGAGACGTATGGAGAGTGCCGTGTGCGTGGCGCGGCCATCGTCATGCCCCTCCCCCTGGCAGGTGAGGGCCTCGGCATGCCCTCCCCACGGCACAGGGCGCACGCCGGAAGCGGCGGGTCAGTACGCAGCCGGCCCGCCCTGAGGGGGAACGACTATCAGCGGGCAGATTGCCTGATGCAGGAGAACGTGGCTCACCGAGCCGACCAGCATGCCCCGAAAGCCGCCGAGCCCCCGGGAGCCGACCACCAGGCACCGGGCGTGTGCAGCCGTGTGTGCGAGGGCTCGCGCCGGGTGTCCGTACTTCACCCGGTACTCGATCTCCACCCGCGGGTACTTCTCCCGCCATTCTGCGGTCGCCTCCGAGAGTTCGGCCCGGGACTGGTTCTCCACGTCGTCTCCTTCGCCGCCTGTCGGACGGCCGGGATGAAGGTGGCGCACCGTAACCGCCCTCAGGCGCGCACCGGACAGAGCCGCCTCCTCGAAGGCGAACGTCATGGCTTCACGGGAGTTGGCCGAACCATCGACACCGATGACGACCAGGTGCGGATCGACGGCCGTCACCTGCTGCCGGCGTGCCACCGCTACCGGACACCCCGCATGCGCGGTCAGAGTGACACCCAGCGGAGAGACCACGAACAGCTGTTCCACCACGTTCAACGGCTTCGCCCCCACCACCAGCAGGGCCGCCTCCGCTCCCTGCTGAACCAGCACGCGGGCGCGCGGACCATCAGCAGTACGCGCATCGACCTCAAGATCCGGATGCCGCTCGCGAACGAGGTCCGCTGCCTCGCGCAGCACCATCTCACCGCCCGCGCGGAAATGAGCGCTCCAGGTGCGCTCGGGGTGCGCCACATGCGGATGGGGTTCTGCCCCCGGGGGCCATTCAAGGGCATGCACCAGGCGCAGCGGCAGACGCCGCAGTACCGCTTCCTCCGCAGCCCAGGCAACACCGGCCCTGCTTGCCTCCGACGGGCCGACGCCGACGACGACAGGCTTGAGACCATGGGAACTGGATACGGGAACGGTGGCCATCGGGGGACTCGCATTCAGTTGGCAGCGCCTGCATGCCGGTCCCGCCCAGCCTCCTCACCCCGAACCCGGATGACGAGGGCCGACGGGTACACACCATGGGGCCGAAGGTCCCGCGGTACGGACATCGCTTCGCGTCCACGATGCGACCGCCTCGGTCCGTAGGACTTCCCGGCGGCCGCACCCACGAGGCTCTGGCCAGTAACCAGACAGTCAAAGCAGCCTGATCTTGTCGGAATCGCCGTCACAGGGGGTGAACAGCATCCACAGTCCCGACCGCAGCCGGGCGGCGACGGCGCGTTCGGGGAGCCCCAGGATTCGGGAGACGCCGGTGCAGGAGCGTTCTCCGACGAGGTGGAGAGCGAGTTCGATGCGGTCGTACGGGGAGGCGGCTATATGGGGACAGTGGTCGCGTGTGGCGGGCAGGTGTCGGGGAGCGGGCTGTGAGAACGCTCGGTGGGTGGTGGTCACGGACGGGGCGTGATCCTCTCCTTGGGTGTAGCCGTGGGCAGGCTCCACGGGATGGCTGAGCACCTCGGACAGGGCCGCGTCGACAACGCCAGGGTCGTCCGTCATGAGGGCGGACAGGGCGTGGATGGCCATCAGGTGACGGTCGCACCAGGCGACGATCGAGCGTCGGCGGGCGAGGAGACGCTCGATCTGGCGCTCACCGGGTGGTGTGTCCGCGGTTCGGGTCCTGTCCGGTGTGGTCACCACAGCCGACTCCGGGGGCTGAGTTCGGCGGCTGAGTGGACGGCCAAGGCGGTCGGCCAGGTCCGATGCGCGCGATCGGATCGCTGCCGGATCCGCCTGTCCGACTGCTCAGTCCAGGGCCTTCGCTGCCGTGCGGATGCGCCGTGAGTACCTGAGGGGCAGGCATGGTGCCGCTATCTGTAAGCGGTGGGCCGGCACTGTTGTGGAAGGCAGGTGGGCGGGTCTTCGGGAGACGAGGACCGGAGCACCGGACCCTGCTGATGCCTCAGGACACACGGTCGTGGGTGCCACGCGCAGCGCAGCCGTGCGTGAATGCGGCCTACGGCAGGGAGAGTCGGGATCGGGCCGGCGGCCGCTGGGGACGCGTCGTGTGGCCGTAGCAAGCCACTGCGGTGCATCCGTGTCAGCTGGCAGTGAGTCGCCGGGGTCCGGGACGTCTGCCCCTCAGACTGGCCCCATTCAGGTGGGGCACAGGGGCACCACCCTCGCGGGCGAGGGCAGTGGCCTGTCAGAACGCTTGTCCTGGCAGGCCACCACGGCGACGCGTTGGATCAGACCGGCATGGGTGCCCCGTTCCATGCGGGCTCCGGGTCGGGCGTGGCGCGGTCGGCCGGCGGCGGCGTTGTCGCGGCGCCCGTGCCTGCGGCCGCGGACTCGCGGGCGAGGAAGGAGCCGAGCTCACCGATCGTGCTCATCAGCGGGGCGGGGAAGACGACGGTGGTGTTCTTGTCGACACCGATCTCCACCAGGCTTTGCAGATTGCGCAGTTGGAGGGCCAAGGGGTGGTCCATCATGATGTCCGACGCGTCCCCGAGCGCTGCTGCGGCCAGTGACTCGCCCTGAGCGTTGATGATCTTCGCCCTCTTCTCCCGCTCGGCCTCGGCCTGGCGGGCCATCGCGCGCTTCATGCTGTCGGGCAGTTGGATGTCCTTGAGCTCGACCAGGGTGACCTCGACACCCCATTCGACGGTGGCGACGTCGAGGATCTCGCGGATGTCCAGGTTGATGCGGTCGGTCTCCGACAGTGTCTCGTCCAGGGTGTGCTGTCCGACGACCTTGCGCAGCGTGGTCTGGGCGATCTGGTTGATCGCCGCGTGCACGTTCTCGATCGCGATGACCGACTTCACGGCGTCCACGACACGGAAGTAGGCCACCGCCGACACGTCGACGCTGACGTTGTCGCGCGTGATGATCCCCTGCGACTGAATGGGCATCGTGACGATCCGCAGCGAGACCCGGTGCAGGACATCGACGAACGGAACAATGAAGCGCAGACCGGGAGAGCGAGGCCCGACCAGCCTTCCGAAGCGGAACAGCACCCCCTTCTCGAACTGCTTGACGACCTTGATGGCCATGCCGATCGCCACGACGACCAGCACGGCCACCACGATGATCAGGAAAATCAGTACTCCCATGTGCTGCTCCTCAGATAGGGCACGAGACCTTTGGTCTTTCGCGCTCCAGCCGGAGCGCGAAAGACACAGAAGCCGGTCGGTGCTCCCGGGCCCGAAGGGGCGAATGACCCGTAGCGGCGGGTCTGGCCGACTCGGCCGTTCGTGCCGTGTCCCGAGCATGACTCGCTTCCCGCGGCACGGACAGGGGCCGAACGGTCCCCGATTCCGTGCAGCGTCGTCGGCCGACGTGCAGGACCCGAAAGACAGGCCCGAACGGCCCTCGTACCGAGGCCGGTTGGTCGTCAGCGGGTTCGGCGAGAGTATGTAGCGTGATGCCGTGTCTCCGGTCTCCCAGCGACGGGCCGGCACCCATGTATCGGCGCCGCCGTCGAAAGTCCGGTGACACGGGCCCGCGGTGCGCTTCGCGCGTCGGCTCAGTTCTCGACCGATCGGCAGGAGAACGCCATGCACCAGCACACAGACGAGAAACCCTGGCCCGTCGTCGTGGGTGTCGACGGATCGACCGGCTCGCAGGCGGCACTGAGGTGGGGACTAGCACAGGCCAAGCTGACCGGCAGCACCGTCGAGGCGATCGCCGCGTGGCAGTACCCCGAGGTGTACGGGTACAGCTATGGATGGGACCCTTCGATGCCCGAAGGAGGCAAGTTCGCCAAGGCCGCCGAACACGCCCTGCAGGAAACCGTCACCACGGTGCGCGGCCAGCTTGACCACCCTGCCGAGGTGTCGATCCGGGTGGCCGAGGGCCATGCCGCGCAGGTACTGATGGACGCGGCTCGCAACGCACAACTGCTCGTCCTGGGCAGCCGGGGTCACGGTACCTTCTCCGGCATCCTGCTCGGCTCGGTCAGCCAGCACTGCGTGCAGCACGCGCCCTGCCCGGTCGTCGTCATCCCCGAACCGTGACCCGAGCGACGCGGAGTCGACCCGGCTGAGAACCCCAACGGCGTTTGGCTGCGAAGCTGTTTGACCTGATGGCAACGGCTGCGAGGCGTATCCGCATCATCTCAGGCACGTTCCATACCGGGGAAGGTTCTTCATGGCCCGGTCTTCACGCACTGATCGGGGAGAGGCGTGCCCGGCCGGTGAGCGGGACAACGCCGAGCAGGCCGACGAACTGCGGCCACCGGCAGTACTCTTCCGCGGCTTGCGCGCCTCCCCCTCGGGCCTCACCGGCCGGAGGCCGCCCGCAGGCAACTGGTCCACGGCCCGAACGGGCTGACCCGATCCGGGAGCAGGTGCTGGACCGGCGAGCTGCTCTCCCGGTTCACCCAGCCACTGGCGATCTTGCTCGCCCTCGCCGCCGTTCCGGCCTGGGCCGGAGGAACACCGGCGCTCTCGGTCGCTGTTGTGGCCGTGATCCTCCTGAACGCCGGATTCGCCTTCGTCCAGGAGACGCAGGCCGAGAAGGCCCGTGGAGGCACTGGCCGCGTTCCCGCCGCCCACCGCCCACCGCCCGCGTCGCGTGCGACAACTCGGGGCAGGACCGAAGGTCGGCATCAAGGCGGGCCGTCGACCGGCGTGGGACGGGGCCCGGCAGTGCTGAAGTGAGCGGCACGGCGTCGCAGGTGACGGCGGCCTGTGTAGTGCCCGGGAAGTGAAGGTGGCACGGCCGCGGCCCCGTAGAAGAGTCGTTTACCGATCTCGATGAGGACCAGGTAGGCGAGGATCATGCCGACCAGCGTGGCGAAGAACGCCCCTGGCAGCGGCTGGAAGCCCAGGGTGTGGGCGAGTGCGGTGGCCGGCAGTACTGCGCCGACCGTGACGACGGCGAGCGCGGCGAGGGTCAGTGGCAGGCTGGGGTGGCTGCGGAAGAACGGGATGCGCCGGGTGCGAATGGCGAAGATCACCAGCGTCTGGGTGGCCAGCGATTCGACGAACCAGCCCGTGCGGAACTGGGCCGGTCCGGAGTGGAAGACCCAGAGCATGACGCCGAAGGTGACGAAGTCGAACACCGAGCTGAGCGGGCCGAAGGAGATCATGAAACGGCGGATGAAGGCGATGTCCCAGTGCGAGGGTTTCCGCAGCTGGTCATCGTCGACGTTGTCTGTCGGGATGGCCAGCTGACTGCTGTCGTAGAGCAGGTTGTTCAGCAGGATCTGCGAGGGCAGCATCGGCAGGAAGGACAGGAACAGCGAGGCACCCGCGGCGGAGGCCATGTTGCCGAAGTTGCTCGAGGTACCCATCAACACGTACTTGATGGTGTTGGCGAAGATCCGGCGGCCCTCGGCCACACCGTCCGCGAGGACGTCGAGGTCCTTCTCCAGCAGGATGACGTCGGCCGCGTCCTTGGCGACGTCCGTCGCCGAGTCGACGGAGATGCCCACGTCGGCGGCGTGCAGGGCCAGTGCGTCATTGACCCCGTCGCCCAGGAAAGCCACGCCGCCGCGGCTGCGGCGCTGTGTATGCACGATACGTGCCTTGGCCTCGGGACTCACGCGCGCGAAGACGGTGGTCCCGGTGATCGCCTCGGCCAGTCGTGCGTCGTCCAGGGCGTCGATCTCGCTGCCGGTCATCGCGCCCGCGTCGGTGAGCCCCAGGTCACGGCAGACCTTGGCGGCGACCGCGGCGTTGTCGCCGGTGACCACCTTCACCGCGATGCCGAGGCCGGAGAGCCTGCGCAGCGCCGCGGAAGCGTCCGGCTTGGGCGGGTCGAGGAACACCAGCAGTCCGGCCAGGCTCAGCCTCCACTCGTCCTCGGGCCCGACGGCCTCCGTCGCAGGGTCGACGGGCCGGGTGGCGACGGCGACCACCCGGTTGCCCGCGGAGAACTCCGCCGCCAGCGCGTCACGGGCCGCGGGTGGGACGTCGACGCACCGGTCCAGGACGGTCTCCGGGGCCCCCTTGGTCACCAGGCTCGAACAGCCGTCCCCATCCCGCACCAGGACCGAGATCATGCGCCGTTCGTGGTCGAAAGGCACCATCGCGACCTGTGTGTACGCGTCCAGCGCGGCCCGCTCGCCCGCGGCGGCCGGAGACCGCCACAGGGCCTGGTCCAGCGGGTTCCCGCCGACGTCCTCCGCGTCGCGTGCCGCGTTCTCGGTACTGAGCAGGCCCCACCTCACCACCGCGTCGGGGCCGTGGCCGCCCGCGGGAACGGCGCGCATGTACTCGATGCGGCCCATGGTGAGCGTGCCGGTCTTGTCGGTGAACAGGACATCGACATCACCCAGGTCCTCGATGCAGACCAGCCGCTTGACCAGCACCTTGCGCAGGCTCATCCGGCGCGACCCGGCGGCAAGGCTGGTCGAGACGACGGCGGGCAGCAGCTGTGGCGTGATGCCGACCGCGATGGCCAGTGAGAACAGCAGCGCGTCGATGATCGGCTTGTGCAGGGCTACGTTGATCACGAAGATCGAGGTGGTCAACGCGCCCGCGACGTAGACCAGCAGCAGAGAGAAGCGCCGCAGGCCCACCTGGAACTCGGTGTCGAGCGGATGGGTGTCGAGCCCGGCGGCGATCTTGCCGAACTCGGTGTGTGCCCCGGTGGCGACCACGACCCCGCGGGCGGCGCCGGTCCGCACGACCGTACCCATCAGGGCACAACCGGACAGTTCGGCAAGCGGGGTCCCGGCGGCGACCGGAGCGAGGTGCTTGTCGACCGGAAGCGACTCGCCCGTCAGCACCGACTCGTCGCACTCCAATCCCGTGACGTCCGTCAACCGCAGGTCCGCCGGCACGATGTCACCCAGCCGCAGTTCCACCAGATCACCTGGGACCAGCGCCGTGACATCCACCATGGTGGCCCGGCCGTCGCGCAGCGCCACGGTCTGGTGGTGGATCTGGGAGTGCAGCGCCTCGGCTGCCCTCTCGGCCCGGTACTCGTTGACGAAGCCCAGTCCCACGGACGCGCTCACGATCAGCCCGATGATCACCGCATCGCTTCGCTCCCCCACCAGAAAGGACGCGACCGCGGCCGCCACCAGAAGCCCGAGCAGCGGGGACCGGAGCTGATGCCAGAGCACGGGGAACACACGGGCACGGTGCGTGGCGACCGCGTTGGGCCCGAACTGCGCCAGCCGTCGCGCGACCTCCTCGCCCCCCAGTCCCTCCCTGGCCACGACACCCAGCGCCCGAAGGACGTCGTCCGCCGGCAAAGCCGCCGCCGACACCGCTCCGGGCGCGAGTACAGGCGGCTGCGCCCCGGCAAGGTCGCTCACCCTGCCCCACCTCCGGAGACGGGGATACCGTCCCGCGGTGCGGGATACCGACCGGGTTCGCTATGTCGGCTCTGCTGCTTGGTCATACTCATCGCCGCTCTGGGGCTGTCACGCCCGGCGGGGTCAGGCGTGCGAGTTCGGGTCCGGGGCGGTGAAGGATCACCTGGCGGAGGTGACCGACTTCGGAGTCGACATGGAAGGTGTTCATGACGTTGCTGCTCCTGTGGTCGGACGGGGCCGGGTGACGGAAGAAATAGGTGTTCGATCGTGCTGGTTGATGCCGTTCGTCCGGAGGGCACCGATTCGGCTCATGCGCATGCCTCAGGAGAGTCGCTCGACCGCAGCACGGAGCATTTCGCGTGCCGAAGCGATGATCAGGAGGAGGACAGCCCCAGCCCGTGGACGGAGCGGCCCCCTACCAGCTGACGGCCGGTCACCAGTTCGGGCTCGACCCGGATGAACACCTCCTCGGGCGAGGCCACCCAGGAGCGCGGGCCGGTACGGGCGAGCCGGCCATGCTCGGCTGGATCAGTCACCATCGCGGCGCGTCCGGTGACCACGACGCTCCAGCCGGAACGGGCTGCCGCATCCACCTCGTCCGCTTCGAAAGCGATCACCGCACCGTCGATCGCGGCGACCAGTTCCGAGTCGGCCGAAGTCCGCATCACCACAGCGGAATCGGTGTCCAGGCTGAAGTTGACCGGCAGAACGGCGGGCAGGGCATGGCGCGTGTGGACGACGCGGCCTATCGGGACCCGCGACAACAGACGCAGGCACTCCTCGCGGTCGAGTTCACGGAAGCCGTCGTGGGGATTCATCGCGGGGTCCAACTCTCAAGGCGTGCGGTGGCATGCGTTGCCGCCTGTGGAACGGCACGCCGCGGGGCCGACCGGTCCCCGCCGGACGACGGAGCGGCGGCCGCCGGTACCGACACTCAGGGCACGTCGATCCGACGCCCGGTGACGGCGGCCGGATCGACGCACACCCACAGGGATCGTTCGCCACCGGCCCACGGAGCGCTGTACGCGAGTTCCTCCAGCCGACGCACGCCGTCCGCGTCCGTCACGGCCCGGGCACGGCCGCGTACGAGGACACTCCAGCCCTGGCTGAGCGCTTCGTCGATGTGATCGACCTCGAACGCCACGTCGCTGCCGACCACTTCGGCGGGCACCGAGCCGGGTGCCGTCCGGAAGACGATCGCATCGTCGACGACTGTGTAGTTGAGGGGGACGACGAGCGGTCCGCCGGCAGTGTCCGTCGCGAGTCTTCCGACGCCGTGTGTCGACAGCCGTGCCCGGCACTCCTCGGCGCTCAGTTCCACCAGCTCGGAGTGGCGGGCGGCCTTGCCGATCCCTGGTGGCAGGTCGGCTTCACCGCCACGCAGGGCCGCCACACTGGTCTCGAGGACGTCGGCGAGGCGGATGAGTACGCTCATGCCTGGCATGGCGGTGCACTGTTCCTCCAGGTACCTGATGTATCCGGGAGCAGTACCCGCGCGGGAGGCGGTCTCTTCCTGGGTCAGGCCGAGTTCCTCGCGTCGTCGGGCGATACGGTGCCCGATGTCGCCCGACGCGTGGTCCACGGTGGCGGACGACGCGGGCGTCGATGTCTGTTCCGGCATGGCCGTTCACTTCCTCGTCTCAGGATGTCGTGACCGTCAGGGCGTCGTGCTGCGGCCCGCCGAGGACGATCTTCAGGGCGCCGGTGTCCGCGGCCCCCGAGAAGACGTCATAGGCCTCATCTGCCCACGTCGTCCCTGGTGACCCATACCTTCCCGTTGGAGGCGATGGAGGGCGATCTCTCCGACAGCCTCGTGTCCGAGCACCGTGCCGGGACGGACCTCCGGTACGTCACCCTTGAGGATGTGCAGGTCAGTCCCGCAGATGGTGACCGCGTCGACGCGGACGATCGCATCGGTGGCGTTCTGGATTGCGGGATCCGCGACGCCCTGCCACGCGGATTTTCCGGAACCATGGAACACGAGTGCTCTCATGACACCCCTTTTCTGTGCCTGGCCCTCGCCGGTGACGGCGGAGGCGGCATGCGGCTTCACCGTGGCCCGCGACCACCGTTGGTCTCCGACGGTGAGCGGAACGCCGCGCGGCGACCGTCCCACGCATGGGTTGACCTTGTATGTCCATCCTGGGCGTGACAGTTGCCGTCCGCTTGGGCCGGTCGGTACCCATCAGGGGCCGGGCGGGCAGTTCGGGCCGGTCCGGGGTCTTGCCGTACGCGGACGGTGGCGCCACACCTCACGAACAAGAGCCGAACGGCCCACCGAGGGAACTCCTCGCCCGGCCGGTCCCGGTTCACGCCTTCGAAGTCCTCGACGAGCCTGGCGGGGTCGGCGCTCCTGCGCCGGCCGAACGTCGCCCCATGAATCCGGACGCGCGAACGAAGCCGGCCGACAGCGGAGGGGGAATCACCTGGTGGCATGTTGAGGGGTGCCCTGATGGCCGAGCTCCTGGATCGCCTGGAACAGGCACACAACCGGGACGCCGGGTCGTGCTCGCGGTGCCGGCGCAGGTGATACCGGTCGGGAGCGTGGGAGCGGAAGTTCGGGGTGCCGGTGCGGAGAGGGGCGCGGTGGGGATCAGACGGTGAGGGGGGTCAGGCCGCGTGGCCCGGTGCGGTTGCGAGGGCGACCGCCTTCACCAGGCCGTCGGCGCCAGCCAGTGCACGGCGGCGCAGTTCCGCAGGGTCGAAACCCTGGGCTCTTACGGCATCGGCGAAGTGCTCGATGTCCTTGCGCATCAGGCCCTGCAGGTGGGGGGTGATGACAGTGCCCAGTGTGCGCAGTGAGGCGCTGCCTCCGCTGCTGTCGGAGATCACGTCGAGGACGGCCGGGATGTCCACGTTGAGCTGCTGGGCGAGGCGGACCAGGTCCACGGCGTTCTTGAGGTTCGACATCGTCATGACGTTGTTGAGGAGTTTGGTCATCTGACCGCTTCCGACCGGGCCCATGTGGCTGACGCGGGTGGAGAAGGAAGGCGCCCTCGTCGCCGCCGACGAATGTGGTCAGGGTGCGTGCAGGGCCTTCGCCCCCGGGCCGCCGCCGTTGACCGGGGCATCCAGAGGCGCCAAGGCTGCACAGGGATTCGGCGATCTTCACGTCTCGCCCGGATCTCCGGTGCCGTGATTGACGACTACCGTCCCCGGCCGGAGATGCTCGCGTCCCCCTGGGGTATTCAGAACGTCCCGGATGTCGTTGTCGTCGAGCAGGCACAGCGCGAGGATGTCGCTGGCGGCCACGAGATCGACGACCGTGGTGTGAACGGTACGCGGGCGTCTGCCACCGACGTCGGGCGTCGGGCCCACAGGTGGAGGTCGGGACCACGGTCTCCGATCGCCTGGGCCATGGGGGCGCCCTGGTCTCCCCGTCCGATGAAGCCGACGGCCAAACGTTGCTGTTCAGGGCTGCTCCCTGTGGCCACCTTCCAGATGGGGTCACGTACACGGGGGACCGGAACATTCCGTACTTCTTGTCCCCGTCATCGTTGCTCTGCGTCTCGACCCCAGCCAGGGCCGCATCAACACTGGTAGTGCCAGGACCAGGAAACCGGGCCACAGATCATCAGCCGACGGAGGCGACCCGCGTGGGTGCCGAATGCCTCGTACCGTGGAGCACGTGAGCGCCAACCACCTCGGCAGCTACCCGCGAGCGCGTCGAGACCTCGTTGACCCCAAGGATGTCGGCCTGCCCGGCGGGGGCCGCCGCCGCGTGCCCGGCCTGCGCCGCGAGGAGGTCGCCCTGCTCGCCGGCATCAGCAGCGAGTACACCTGCGCCTCGAGCAAGGACGCGATCAAAACCCCTCACCAGCCGTCCTTGATGCCCTCGCTCGCGTCCTCCAGCTCGACCTGGACGCAGCACGGCACCTGTACGCCCCCGCCACCTCCGCTCCGCGACACGGCAGTCCGTCCCCCGGCGACGAGCGGGTTCCTCCCGGCATCCAGCAGCTGATCAGTACATCCTGGGCGAGCACCCCTGCCGTGATCTTGAACCGCTACATGGACGTTCTGACGGCCAACCCCCTCAGGCCGCACGTCCACCGCGAGTACTGGGACTCGTCAACGGAGGCGTAGCCGGAACACCCCCAAGGCGACGTGCAAAGGCCGGGACGGGAGGGGGTGCGCTGCCACCAGCCGTGCCATCAGGAGGCAGCAGAAGGTAGGCACGCTACGCCAGGGGAACCCCGGCGGGTGCTCCGGTGGCCCGTTCGGAGTGCTGGTGGTCTCCTGGAACTACGGGTCTGTGCCCGGGCCAGCCTAGATGTGGCTACGCCGGAACCCCTTCCCATCGTTCTCTCTAGCGTCTTGGGAGCAGCTATGTTCGTGAAAAAGCTACATGAGGCCGGGATGACCAGCGAGCATGCCTATACCGCGGGGTTTGCGTCCATCGGTCTATCTGTTGTTTCCTGGTTCGCTTCAGTGAAGGCCGAGGCACGCGGCATCGAGCGAGCCGACCGCTGGGGAATTTTCGTCGGCGAATGGGCGGCCACATTCTTCGCCCTCGGCCTCGCTCTCCACACCTACGAGCGCGATGCTCTCATCACCCCCGAAAAGATTACTGGCGAGACGGTCCGCACCTGAAAACCGAAGAGCCGTGGCGGGATGACTGCGGCCCGCCGCGTCGCAGCCCTTCTCGATACTGATCGCAGCCCGGCTCCGGCTGGGCGGTGTCGGAGACATCGCCGCCGCCCTCCGTCACCACGCGCGTGATGTCGCCGCGATGCTCTTTTGGCGCCTGTTCTGATGAAGCGTGACGCTTGCTCTGATGAAGCGTCAGGATACGGACCTACCCCGCATGCCTCCGCCTGGAAGGCGGAGGCATGCGGGAATGCGTCGAGGGGCAGCGCGCCACGCGTCGACAGCGGTTGCCGCGTGGGAGGATTTCTGCAGGGGACGTTTCGGCAGGGCTCATCGATCGGCACGGCGGGGTGTTTCCGGTTGAGGTAGATCGGGTGTGCGGTCGGCGGGGTGGGCGTTCCCTTCCAGGTGTAGTTGGCGCAAGGTGCTTTCTGTCTCGTGCCTGAGGTGGTCGGGAGAAGCCAGACGCTGCCACAGCGGGTCGGGGCGGCAGGGGACGGTGGCGCCGCGGGCGGCCCACTCCTTGGCGAGCTGTGTGTACACGGGCGTGTCCTGGTCCGGGGCTTCTGCTGGGGTCTGGCCACGGGCGTGCGCGGGGTGCCTTCGGCGCGTTTGTCCAGGAAGACGGGCGTCGGCTCTGCGTTTGCCACTGCCTGCCTGTGTGCCCTGGCTGGAGGTCGTCCAATGATCATCCGTCACGTTCGTCAAAACGATCCGGCCGCTCTCTTGGACACCCTTCCTGGTTCGCTGGGAACGACCTCGGCCACCGTCCTCCCTCGGCGAGGTGCGGCACCGTTGGGCTGCCGGGCTGTAAACCGGTTGGTCCGTCTGGTCGTTGGGCGGTCTGGGATGATCTCCCACCCCGGCACGTTTCCCCGAGCGCCCGCGGGGCGGGGTCTCGCGGACCTGGCACCTGACCCCGCTCCGCCCGCGTCGTCGCGCCGAGCGGGGTCGTGTGGAGCGGGAAGCTGCCGGGGCGGCGCAGAGAGGGGGCGGCCGGCCGGCGCGTTCTGCGTCTGCGCTCCGTGCTCTCAAGGCGCTTGTCGTCGTTGGTCCGCTTCCTGGAGGGCACCCTTGTATGTCTCCGCGGCTTCGGGGGGCCGGCCCGCGCGGGCGCCGAGGTCGGCCGCCAGCAGCCTGTTGAGGGGGCTGGAGTTGCTGCTTTCGGCATACTCGAGCATGTGCAGGAGGGCTGTGAGCTCACCCTGGCGGAGGTGCAGGTGGGTCAGGGGGGCGGAGACGCCGGAGACCAGTGCCCGGCGCACGCGGTTTTCGTAGGCGCGTCTGTGCAGGTCGGCGAAGCGGATCTGGGGTTCCTCGAACAGGTAGGGCTGGGCGGGAAGGTAGGGGGCCAGGCCGTCCAGCAGCGTGGTGATGTCCTGGCCCTCCTGTCGGTAGGACGGCTGTTCGCTGCTGCCGGCCCCGCCCGGGTCGAGTCGGAAAGCGTCGAGGAAGGCCGTGACGAGCCGGGGCCCGGGAAGCAGGCCGGCCCCGGGCCACCGGACACCGGACAGGTACCGGTCCTCTTTGTCGGTGGTGTAGAGACACCAGCCGGACGTGCCCGCCCAGTGGAGCCCGCAGTCGCCCCCGCCATGCTGGTCCTGGAATGCCTGCGTGAACGAGATGCCGGCCTCGACGTCGAGGTACTCGCCGTCCGTGTCGCGCCAGGGACCGCAACTCTGAATCCCGGTCACCGGCAGATCCGCTTCCAGGAGGCACTCGGCGACAGCAGCGGCATAGTGACCCGCCCGCCTCGCGAGCTCAGCTGACATCTGGGGGCTCGGTTCGCTGGCCACGGAACTCTCTCTCCACTGTCGGGATCGGACGGTGACGTCGCCGTAGGTCGTGCCGGGCCGGATTGACGTCCGCCGCAGCGTGTGCGGCAGCCCGTCCCGGCACGCGTCCGCGGGGTACGACGGCTGGTGATGGTATCGACCTGAACTCGGAGCGGCTGGCACTGCTCCTGTGTTGTGCCGCGGCGGTGCCGGGTGAGCGGCCGTGGTTGTTCGAGCTCGATTACCTTCTCACGGGCCATGCGGAAATCTATGTTGGCCGGAGTAGACATTGGGTTGTGGCTTGGTTATGGTTTCTCTCGTAGTCAGGAAGACAGCGGGACCCGGCAGATACGAACTGCCAGGTGGCAGTACGCAGTTGCAGTGCGCAGGGCGGTGCGGTGGTGGAGTTTCGGAGCCAGGTTTGTTGCAGGACGGCGACGGGGCTGACGACCGGACCGGGTGGCCGCAGTGATCAGGGGCCGCCGTGAGCGGGACCGCAGTGGCACCACCCGTAAGTGCAGTTCGTGGTACCCCGCAGTGAAGTCGGTGGGCAGTACCTCGGTGAAGGCGTCGGCTGCGGGCGCGCGCACCGGGAGGTTCGGCAGTGGGGTTCTGAGCCGGAGCAGTCGCAGGACGGGCGACGGGGCTGGCTGCCGAAGAGTGGCGCTGGGAGAGGCCACTGTGTGGTGCGTATCACCAGCAGTACGCAGTTCCCGTTCGGTAAGTGATCGAACCCAGAGGGATGGAACGGAGGGGCCGAGCGCCATCAGGATCGCCCGGGCGGAATTGCTGAGCCCGGGTACCGCAGGACATCGATAGTGAGGTGGTCTCCGGTCGAGCAACCGCGATCCCCGCATTCCCCGTCCTCTCCCGGGCGGACGTGCGGACACAGAAGGCCGGCGCAGTATCAGGGCCGGTAGATGGTGTAGAAGTTCCTTCGGGGCCCTGGTGCCAGTACGGCACCAGGGCCCCTCGACGCGTTCCGTAGAGAGGTGCGATGACAGCAGACGATTCGTTCGGCCGGCTCGATGACGACGACTACCCCGCCTACACGATGGGCCGGGCCGCCGAGTTGCTCGGCACCACCCAGGGCTTCCTCCGTGCCATCGGCGAAGCCCGCCTGATCACTCCGCTGCGCTCCGCGGGCGGGCACCGCCGCTACTCCCGCTACCAGCTGCGCATCGCCGCCCGCGCCCGGGAACTCGTCGATCAGGGCACACCCATCGAGGCCGCCTGCCGCATCGTCATCCTCGAAGACCAGCTCGAAGAGGCCCAGCGCATCAACGCCGAACACCGCCGCGCCGCCGCATCAGCGAACTCGACGGCCGCCACCTGACGCGCTTTGGACCAGCAATTCCGCCTCCCGGTCCAGTACTCAGTCATGCAGCTGACGACCGTGTGAAGCGGGGGCATCATGCCCCCGCTCACCTTCCCTCCAGCCAACAGGGCGCGGTAGGAACGGGAAGAGACTCTGCTGACGTCATCACCGTTTGCCCTGCCATTGGTTTGCTGTTGCCTGCCCGGCCAATGCGCTGGCTCGGCAGCTCGGCCTCGACTGCAGGCCGTTTCAACGTCTGATCGGCTGTGCTCTTCTCAGGCGGCCTGGGTGAGTTCGGCGCGGCCGAACAACAGCGCGTATCCGGACGGGAGCTGGGCGAGGATGCGGTCCATGAGGCCGGGCCCCGCCAGTTGGCCGACCGGCGGCGTCTACCGCATCCAGGCCTTCGGAGAAGGACCGCTGATCGGTGAAGAAGCCATCAAGAAGGGCGACTTTCGCCGAACTCAAGGCCGCCTTCCCCGACCTGGAGCACGACCTGCACCACGTCCACCACACCCCCACCGCGGTGATCCTGGAGGCCCAGGCACGCGGCAAGCAGCACGCCGACTGGCGCGGCATACCCAACCGGGGCAAGTCCATCGACGCCCCCGTCGCCGTCTACGAACTCGCACGCTGGGAACCTGGACTGATCGAGGCAGCCCGGGCCGCGGGCTCCAGCTGGGCGGACCTCGCCCACCCGCTGGGCGTCGCCAGCCGCCAGGCCGCCGAGCGCCGCTACCTGCGCGTACGCCCCACACCCGGCACCACCGGCGAACAGCGCGTACAGGCCACCCGTAACCGCCGAGCCGCCGACCGCACCACCACCACCTGGGCCCGGGCCAACGCCGCCGAACTACGCCAGCTCGCCGGCCAGGTCTCCGCGCTCACGGACCTCCCGGCCCGTGCCCGCACGCCGTTGGCCCGGCTCGCCAACGCCCTCGCCGACAGCGATGCCGCCCACCTCATCGATCCACTCGCAGACACCCACACACACCTCGAGGCCACGCACCCCGACCTCGCAGCCCGCATCGCCGCCATCACCCACCACGCCGACCAACTCCGCCAGGCCGGTGAGGACCACCACTGAACACCGGAGCGCTCCCGATCGGCGGTTGTGCTCTGCTGCGGCACTGATGCCAGAAGCCGGTCGCCCTGGAGTGGCGGTGGTACGGATGCGCTGCTCGGGCACCCGTACACGCAATCATTGGCGGAGCTGGAGAAGCGCGTGAGGCAGGCACACACATCCGGGGCCGGCGCTCTGACCGAGCCCCAAGGGCTGGCATATCGTCATACGTCAGAGCGCGGCCTACTCGTCGGCCACGCCGACGGCCAAGGGTCTCGTCTGGCCGGATCGGACTCTGGCGCCGTCCGACGACGCGTGCATGACCCTGATCAGGGACCAGGCCCCGCGGATGGATAACGCATGACCCCGTGCGCCAGCCCTCGACAGCACGCCCAGCCACCAGCGCACCACAGTGACCGAAGGTCTTGCGGGACTGCGGTAAGCACTGATCGACCAGCTCATGCTCCGCCTCGTCCCCGAGGACTCCCCACCCGCGCCGACGCCACGAGAGAGACTCAGCCCGGCCCCCAGCATGCCGGTACACCGATCAGCCAGATTTGTCCGCCCAAAGATCCACACGTGAGGTGGAGGAAGGCGCCCTCACCGACATGCCGTGACGCGAACCGGCGGTGCCTCCCTCCCTGGTGGGGGAGGGAAACACCACCGGTTCGCTGCTGGCAGCTGCGGTCAGCTGGTGGTGAGCATGCCTTCGCGGAGCTTGGCGAGGGTGCGGTTGAGCAGACGGGAGACGTGCATCTGGGAGATACCGAGGTGCTCGCCGATCTGGGCCTGGGTGAGTTCCTCGACGAACCGCATGTGGATGATGCGCCGCTCGCGGTCATCGAGTTCGGCGATCATCGGGGCGAGGGCGTTGAAGTCCTCGACGAGCGAGAGAGCGTTGTCTTCGATGCCGATGAAGTCGGCCAGCGCCGCTTCGCCGTCCTCACTGGAGCTGATGGTGGCGTCGAGGGAGGAGGAGTTGTAGCCGTTGGAAGCCAGGCGCGCTTCGTTGACCTCCTCCTCGCTCAGGCACATGAGCTGCGAGAGTTCTCTGACGCTGGGCATGCGCCCCAGTCGGCTGCGGAGTTCCTCGGTGGCTTTGGCGAGCTGGATGCGCGCTTCCTGCAGGCGGCGGGGGACATGGACCGCCCAGGAGGTGTCGCGGAAGAAGCGCTTGATCTCACCGACGATGTAGGGGACCGCGAAGGAGGTGAACTCGACCTCGCGGGACAGCTCGAACCGATCGATCGCCTTGATCAGCCCGATCGTGCCGACCTGGACGATGTCTTCCATCTCGTCCTGGCCCCGGCTGCGGAAGCGCCCGGCCGCGTACTGGACGAGGGACATGTTCATTTCGATGAGCGTGTTGCGCGCGTACTGGTACTCGGGTGTGCCCTCCTCGAGCACGGCGAGCTGGTCGAAGAACAGCCTGGACAGTTGCCGGGCGTCCCTGGGGGCGACCTGCGACGGGTCCGCGATCTCGGGCAGCGCCACGGTCCGTGCCTCTGCCGTCTTCGTCACTGTCATGTCAGGCCCCTCCTGTGTGATTCAGCCTTCGCGTCACCAGCCTCTTGTGTGGCGGCAACAGACGGCGTACCCGAGTTCGAAGAATGCATGCCGGCTGATTTTACAGCCGACCCAGCGCACCCGGCTTTCACCCGGTGCGCTGGTCGCGGCTACGAGAAATGGGGCCCGCCGGAGCGTCTCCGGCGGGCCCCACCTCTGGGCTGGTGCGCGAGGTCAGACACCTCGGCGGGTCTGGTAGTAGCCGCCGACCTGCTCGTGGTAGCCGGCGTCGCCGACGTGCTTGTCCTTGTCGAACTCGGGGGAGTCCTTGATCTGGTCCCTCGTGAGGTCGACGTAGATCTTCCGCTCGGTCAGGTCGACCGTTTTCACGGTCCCGGCCGGCAGCAGAACGTGCTTGCCGAAGATCCACACACCGGTGTCGACGACGAGGTACGAGGAGCTGACGTCGTCCGAGTGCTTGTCGACCTTCCCGATGCTGCCGTCGGTGGCCTCGACCTTCCATCCGGTCAGGTCAGTGCCCGCGGTGTAGCCGGCGGTCGGCTGGTAGCCCCAGATGCTGTCACTCATAAAGAACGGCTCCTTTATCGAGATTCCTTGCTGCTGCCGCAGCCGAACTGCGGAGTTACCGACGTCATCGAATTCGGTGACGCTTCCTCAGAAAGCCGGGTGCCCCGACCTCCCGGACCCCACACATTCATGCCGAGAAGAAATACGGTGGCCGGAGGTGCCGTGTTGGAGGCCACGGTTCCTGACGTCACGGCCACCTCCGGCCATGACCTCCAGGTACCCCGAAGCGGCAGAATCACCACTTTCCGCCCTGCGGTGACAGGAAGACAGGAAATGGGTGGAGCCCGAACGCCGCGGCGTTCGGGCCCCACCCGCATGGGTGCGCTGTTCAGGCCGCTTACCAGCGGTACCAGCGGCCACGCTTGCCACCGCTTGCCGTGGGGCGGATCACGAATCCGAGGACCCACACGATCAGCACGATGACGGCGATCCACCACAGGGCCTTGAGCGCGAAACCGGCACCGAAGAGGATCAGGGCGAGCAGAAGAACAAGAAGAATAGGAACCATGGTTATCAACCTCCGCGCCCTCGTATGCCCCGCGTGGCGATCTCCATTCCTGGGGACCTCGCGCACTTCAGAGAGAGCCCGGAGCCGCGAGGAGTCTGCGCGGCGGCCTTCCGGTTCAAGAGCGAAATCCGGGGCGACACGAGGGGTGAAACTTCTTTCGACTGAGACAGGAGTGAGTGGTTGTGGCTGCGGACGAGAAGGCTCAGGCCAAGGGCGAGCAGGCCAAGGGCAAGGTCGAGAAGGTCGTCGGCGATGCGGTCGGCAACGAGTCCCTGAAGGCCAAGGGTCACGCCGAGGAGTCCAAGGGCGACCTGCGCGAGGCCAAGGAGAAGGCCAAGGACGCCATCAAGCCCCAGTAGGCCCACCACATCTGATCCCGGCAGTCACGTCCGTGGGCTGCCGGGATTCGTGCTGTTCTGCCCCCAGTAGCCGGCCAGAACCGCTTGGCGAGCGTGGTGAGCTCGGGTCCGACGCTCACCCGTGCACGGGGCGCCGTGTCGACGGCGTGATGACGTGAAGGTCACGCGGTACTGCTGCCGCCTCGGATGGTGAAGACCTGGTCCAGGCCGACAATGCTGAGGATGCGCAGGGTGTTGGCCGGCACGGCGGTCAGGGTCATGTCTGCGTCGGCGGCTTGGGCGTGTTGGCGGGCTGCGAGGAGAGCGGTGATGCCGGTGGAGTCGCAGTACTCCAGGGCGGACAGGTCGATGACGAGGTCCTGGCCCGGGCTCAGGGCGAGGCGTTCGACCTGTTCGCGCAGGGCGCCTGCCGTCGCGTAGTCGAGTTCGCCCGCTACGCGCAGGACCGGCCCGGTGGCGGCATGGTGGTGGGTGATGTTCAGGGGGCTCATAGCGGTGGGTTCGTTGCCGGGCCGGTGGTCGGATGCGTTGCGGGGACACCGAGCGCGAGCAGGGCGGTGTCGTCGTCCAGGCCGTCGCCGAAACCTTCCAGCAGCCCGGTCAGTGCGGTGATCATGTCCTGGGGCGTGGCGGGGGCATGGTCGGTGGCGAAGGCGCGCAGGGCGGCGTCGCCGAAGAGGTGCTCGCGAGTGGGGCCGGTGCGGGCCTCGGTGAGGCCGTCGGTGTAGAGCAGGAGGGTGTCGCCGGGGGTGAGGGTGGTCTCCGCGGTGCTGAAGGGGGCGGTGGGCAGAGCGCCGACGAGGAGTCCTCCCGGGGTGGGAAGGTAGTCGGCGCGGCCGTCGGCCCTGATGACCAGTGCCGACGGATGGCCGCCGGAGGCGAGGCGGATGGTGGTGCGGCCGTGGTCGGCGTCGGGTTCGATGATGCCGAAGATGACGGTGCAGTAGCGGGGGTCGCCGCCGACGGCGTACCGGTCGTGCAGGACGGCGTTGAGTGTGGTCAGTGCTGCGGTCGGCTCGGGGTCGTGCATGGCCGCCGCGTGCAACGTGTACCGGGTCAGTGAGGTGAGGGAGGCCGCTTGGGGGCCTTTGCCGCACACGTCGCCGAGGAAGAACGCCCACCGGCCCTCGCCCACCGAGAACAGGTCGTAGAAGTCGCCGCCCAGCCTGTCAGGAGAGGCGGTGTGGTAGTAGCCGGCCGCCTCCAGGCCCGGCACGGCGGGCAGCGAGGAAGGCATGAGTGATTGCTGCAGTACAGCGAGCGCGTCGGCCAGCCGTTCCCGGTCGGCCTCGGCCTGCCGGCGGGCCTGCTCTGCCTCCGCGTGCGCGCGCTCCGCTTCGGCACGTGCTCGTTCGGCTTCCTGGCGGCGGCTCAGGAGTTCCTGTTCATAGGCGCGTCGGTCGGAGGCGTCGAAGACGGTGGTGCGGATCAGCAGAGGCTCGCCTTCGCTGCCGTGTTTGACCACAGAGGAGACCAGCACGGGCAGACGGCGCCCGTCGGCGGCTTTCATCTCCAGGGCGATACCGTGCAGCGCGCCCTGCATGCGCAGCAGCGGCGCGAGGTGCGTCTCGTGGTAGAGCTTCCCGCCGACGGTGAGGAGGTCAGGGAAGTGGAGTTTGCCCACCACCGTCTCGCGTGCCAGGCCGAGCCAGTCCAGGAGGGTGGCGTTGATCTTGGCGATGGTGCCGTCCATCAGCGTCGACAGATACCCGCAGGGCGCCGCCTCGTACAGGTCCTCGGCGCTGTCCTCGAGCAGTGCGCTGAACGAGGCGTCCGTGTCGGGCCCGTGCCCGACCCGCGCCGGCTCCGGTCCCTCACCCGGCTCCTCACCGGTGCGGCACATCACCGCAGGACTTCCAGGAACCCGAGGATCGCTTCGGTGGTGGCCTCCGGCGCGCTCAGCTGCGGGCAGTGCCCGGTGGCGTCGAGGGTGACCAGGCGGGAGGAGGGGATCGCGGCGTGGACATACGCGCCGACCTCGCGGGGTGCGATCGCGTCCTGAGAGCACTCCACCACCAGCGTCGGTACCGTCACGCTCTTCAGATCCTCGCGGCTGTCGGACAGGAACGTGGTGCGGGCAAAGACGCGGGCCATGTCAGGGTCGGTGGCGCAGAAGCTGTTCGTCAGCTCCTGCCCCAGCTCAGGCCGCTCCGGATTACCCATGATCACCGGGGCCATCGTCGAGGACCAGCCCAGATAGTTCGACTCCAGCGAATCCAGCAGCTCATCAATGTCCTGCGCGCTGAAGCCACCGTGGTATCCGTCATCGTCGATGTAGCAAGGAGACGGGGCCACCATCACCAGCGCCCCGATCCGCTGCGGCGCCATCCGCGCGGCCAGCACCCCCACCATGGCGCTGACCGAATGCCCGACGAACACCGCCTGGCGCAGGTCCAGCTCCTCACAGATCTCCACCACGTCGTGGGCATAGCCCTTCAGAGAGGAGTACCGCTCGGGGTCGAAGGCCGACGGATCCGAGCCGCCGGAGCCTACGTAGTCGAACAGCACCACCCGGTACCGCTCGGCCAGGGCGGGCGCGGCCAGCCGCCACATGTTCTGATCACAGCCGAATCCGTGCGCCAGCACCACCACCGGCCCGTCACTAGCCCGGCCAGTGACCGTCACGTTGTTCCTGCTGCGGAGATCCATGCCGCCATACTCCCACCCAGCAGCAAGCGGCTTTCGTCCGCCGTCGGACCGGGCCCCTGGTGTTCGCCCCTCCCGCTTCCGGCGTGCCTCGGCGGCTGGTCGGTGCGGCCGGGCGATCTGCGCGCGGCCAGGGCGAGGGTGTAGAACGCGATCGAACCCAAGTAGTCGAGCCACCCGGATCCCGGCAGCCGGCATGTGTGCTGTCCGGCTCCGCAGAGGGGCAGACGCCTGCACCCGTCCGTACGCGGAGCGGGCCGGTCATGCCAGGGCCGGCGTCTTGGTGCGACCGGTGGAGGAGGGCGCTGACGGTTTTGCCGCCGGCGGCCTGGCGGGTCACGGCGGTGGCGTGGGCGAGGTGGTTGACCATGGGCCAGCCGAAGCCTCCGGTGCCGCCGTTCAGGTCGGGGGTGCGCATGCGCGGCGCCTGCGGACTGCGGTCGTGTACGGCTACTTCGATGCTGTCCGGGTGAGCGGTCAGGTCCAGGGCGCAGGTGCCGCCGCCGTGGCGCAGGGCGTTGGTGACCAGCTCCGATACCACCAGGACCACGGTTTCGGCGGGCTCGACCGCGACCGCCGGCACGAGCCCTTCGAGGAATTCCCGGGTGCTCTCGCGAGCGTCGGCAACGGATGTCGTGGGGCGGACGGCTGCGGCGCTGACGCTCGTCGTGTCCATCGGGCCCCCCGGTCTTGAGATCGTCATGGCCGTTCGTGTGCGCGGGGCTCATGCCCTGGTCAACGGCCCGCTAACCCGGCGCATGACGGCTTCACTCGCTCTGCCTTCGCTACGCGGGGCCGATTACCTCGTTGCCGAACGAACGGAAATCTACGTTGGCTGGAGTAGACATTGGGTGATCGGCTGGCTATGGTTTCTCTCGTAGCCCAGAGAGACAACAGGGCCCGGCAGACACGAACTGCCGGGCAGCAGTGCGCAGGACGGTGCGGTGGTGGAGTTTCGAAGCCAGGGTGGTCGCAGGACGGCGACGGGACTGACGACCGGACCGGGTGGCCCGCGGTGATCAGGGGCCACCGTGAGCAGGACCGCAGTTGCAGTACCAGTCAGTGCAGTTCGCAAGGCCCAGCAGTGAAGAGAGTGAGCATTACCTCGGTGAAGGCGTCGGCTGCGGGCGCGCGCACCGGGAGGTTCGGCAGTGGGGTTCTAAGCCGGAGCAGTAGTCGCAGGACGGGCGACGGGGCTGGCTGCCGAAGAGTGACGCTGTGACAGGTCGCTGAGAAGTTCGCGGTACCAGCGGTACGCAGGTGATTGATCAGAGGGAAAGAATGGAGGGGCGGAGCGCCATCAGGATCGCCCGGGCGTGAGTGTAGATCCCGGGTACCGCAGGACATCGATAGTGAGGTGGTCTCCGGTCGAGCAACCGCGATCCTCGCACACGCTCTCGTTCCGTGTGAGCTGGTGCGGACTCAGAAGGCCGGCGCAGTATCAGGGCCGGTAGATGGTGTAGCAGTTCCTTCGGGGCCCTGGCGCGCATAGTGCCAGGGCCCCTCCACGCGTTCCATGAGAGAGGTGCAATGACAGCAGATGACCCGTTCGGGCGTCTCGATGACGACGACTACCCGGCCTACACGATGGGCCGGGCCGCCGAGTTGCTCGGCACCACCCAGGGCTTCCTCCGTGCCATCGGCGAAGCCCGCCTGATCACTCCGCTGCGCTCCCCGGGCGGGCACCGCCGCTACTCCCGCTACCAGCTGCGCATCGCCGCCCGCGCCCGGGAACTCGTCGATCAGGGCACACCGATCGAGGCCGCCTGCCGCATCGTCATCCTCGAAGACCAGCTCGAGGAAGCGCAGCGCATCAACGCCGAATTCCGCCGCGCCGTCGGATCAGTGAACCCAACAGCCGCCGCCTGAGGCGGCCAGGACGTGCAATTCCCGCAGGGCTTCACTGCCGGTCACCCTCGCGGGTCGCCCCGCGACGCACAGTGTGGTGGGCAGCTTCGCCTTTTACGCCCCGGAGCTGGAGTGATCGGACGCAAGCAGGTCGCTTCCCGCCTGGTGTGTGCACAGCTGGGGCGTTTATGGCAGTTTTCTACATGGCTGTCGATAGCGGTCGTGAGGGCCAAGTCGATGCAGTCCCTCCGTGTCCTTCGGGTGTGGTGGTTGAGGCTGCTTCCCGCAGGGACGGATCCGGTTATGTGGTGGCCGTGGTGAGGGTGATGTCCGCGGTGATGCGCTTGCCGAGGGGCGTCTGCTCGACGGTTAGGGTCTGGGCGAGTGCTCTGACGATCTCCAGGCCGTGCTGGCCGATGCGTTCGGGGTCGTGGGGCCTGGCGGCCGGTACGACGGGGTTGCTGTCGCAGAGTTCGACTCGGACCGCGACATCGGTGACCCGCAGACGCAAAAGGGCCGGTCCCGGCGCGTACTTGCGGGCGTTGGTGACAAGTTCGCTGACGATCAGCTGGACGATCTCGACCGTGGCGGTCACCACCGGGATGCCGTGGTTCTCTCGCGCCGTCGTCAGGAAAACCGATGCCAGATGGCGGGCCTGGGCTATGCGGGAGCCGTCGCTGTTCAGCGCGAGCGACGCCTCCAGCAGCGAGGCCGCCCCGCCGTCGGCCTCACTTGTCACGTCCATCCGTGACCGCTTCCCTCTCCCCGCCCGCTCCCCACGTTTAGGGCCGGGTACCCCGCCTTAAACGTTACCCTCCAGCACGGTTACACGGAGGCAGCGCCTCCATAGGGTCCAGCACTTCCCCCGCCCCCTTCGGGGACACGCGTCAGACAAAGCGCGAGACGGCCGGGCAGGACGCCCGGCCTGTGATCAACCAGGCAACCGCCAAAGGCATCCGCGTCTTGGCGTTGAGCGGCGAAGCCGACGCCGACAACGTCCACTCGTGCGGCAGGCCCTCCGCGTAGACGGAACCGGGGTTTCGCGGACGCTTATCGACCTCAGTGAGTTCGCCCTCATGGACGCCGGCGCCATCAATGTCCTGGCCGCCGCGCAACGCGATGCAGTGTCCGCCGACGGCTGGACCGGGCTGGCGTCCTTGAGGGCAGCGGTTCAGCGGGTCGTTGAAATCGTTGGTCTCGACACGGTCGTTCCCTGCCACCCCACGCTTCGTCAAGCCCTTACTTCCTGACGCCAGGCAACGGCGGCCCGCTCCCGGTCAGTGGTCGGACTCTCGCCGCAGGTCGTCACGAGTGCGGGGCACCCGTCGGGCAGACGGCGAACGAACACCGAATTGTCAGCTCGGAGGTCAGCTGCCATGTCCGGGGGAGCGGAGCCTTTATGCCCGCGGCACTGCCGGAGGTCATAGCGCCCTGACGGCCCTGATAGCGGCTGACGACTCCGCTCCTTTTCGGGAACGTTGCCCTGCGAGTGAGTCAATATCTGTGTTCGCGAGGTGAGGGTTTGACGGACGGTGTAGTGAGAGTTTTTGCCGCAACGAGTGGAGTGGAATTACTTAACCGGCGCGGACCGTTGCGGCGTGCTACTGTCCATCTCAGTTGCAGTTGTGGTTCCCGAACTTCAAGTGCTCCCACTCGGCTCCTGTCGGGGAGGGCGCTTTGTATTTCCGGTCATTTTCCGGCGGGGTCATCATCGCGGCGACACGGTGTTCACAAAGTGCGGACGCCGGTGCACTGCCCCGAAGGAGATATGGCATGGCTGCTGGTACCGTGAAGTGGTTCAACGCGGAAAAGGGTTTCGGCTTCATCGAGCAGGACGGTGGCGGCGCTGACGTGTTCGCCCACTTCTCGAACATCGCCGCCCAGGGCTTCCGTGAGCTGCTCGAAGGCCAGAAGGTGAACTTCGACATCGCGCAGGGCCAGAAGGGCCTGACGGCCGAGAACATCGTTCCGGCCTGACAGACTTGTAGCTGGGGCCCGCATCCCTCGGGGTGCGGGCCCCAGCTGCAGCCATTTCCCGCGGCGGGTTCACCCGCGGGACGGCCCGGAGGAATCCGCAGTCTCACCACACGCGGCTCCTCCCTCGGGATGCAGGCACATCCTGAAGAGCTACACCGCAGTCGGCGCCCGGATTCGCGTCCCCACCGCGTCACCTATTTCGGCATTTAGGCCCACGCGCATTTCCCGTCGGCTGCATTTTCTTTGGCATCGGTCCATACTTGTAATTCCGTGCTGCTCATCGCTTGCGGGAATTCCTTGATATGTGCCACATCGAGGAAGGTTCCGCATGAACCGCACACGTACGAACGACCGCTCCGCCCGCACCCGTAAGGGCGGTGCCGACGCGGGGAAGGGCGGCAGTCGCTTCGGCTCGCCGGCGCCGCGCCGTTCCGGCGGTCCGGCCCGTTCCGGCGGTTACGGCCGTCGGTCCGCCGCAGTGCAGGGGGAGTTCGCCCTCCCCAAGACGCTCACCCCCGCGTTGCCTGCCGTTGAGGCCTTCGCCGATCTCGGCATGCCCGAACAGCTGCTGGCCGAACTCGGCAAGCAGGGCGTGACCGCGCCGTTCCCGATCCAGGGCACGACGCTGCCGAACTCCCTGGCAGGCCGTGACGTCCTGGGCCGCGGGCGCACCGGTTCCGGCAAGACCCTCGCCTTCGGCCTCGCCCTGCTCGCTCGCACCGCGGGACAGCGTGCTGAGCCCCGCCAGCCGCTGGGTCTGATCCTCGTACCGACGCGTGAGCTGGCGCAGCAGGTGACCGACGCGCTCACTCCCTACGCCCGATCCGTCAGGCTGCGGCTGGCCACGGTGGTGGGTGGGATGTCGATCGGCAAGCAGGCCGGCGCGCTGCGAGGCGGAGCCGAGATCGTCGTCGCGACCCCTGGCCGGCTCAAGGACCTCATCGACCGTGGCGACTGCCGGCTGGACCAGGTGGGCGTCACGGTGCTGGACGAGGCCGACCAGATGGCCGACATGGGATTCATGCCGCAGGTCACCGCGCTGCTCGACCAGGTGCGTCCGGAGGGGCAACGGATGCTGTTCTCCGCCACCTTGGACCGTAACGTCGACCTGCTGGTGCGCCGCTATCTGACCGACCCCGTCGTGCATTCGGTCGACCCCTCGGCCGGTGCGGTCACGACGATGGAACACCACGTCCTGCACGTCCACGGCGCTGACAAGCACGCCGCCACGACCGAGATCGCCGCTCGCGACGGTCGGGTGATCATGTTCCTGGACACCAAGCACGCCGTCGACCGGCTGACCCAGGACCTCCTCAACAGCGGGGTACGGGCCGCCGCGCTGCACGGCGGCAAGTCGCAGCCGCAGCGCACCCGTACGCTGGCGCAGTTCAGGACGGGCCACGTCAGCGTGCTGGTGGCGACCAACGTCGCGGCGCGCGGCATCCACGTCGACAACCTCGACCTCGTCGTCAACGTCGACCCGCCGACCGACCACAAAGACTACCTCCACCGCGGCGGACGCACCGCCCGCGCCGGCGAGTCCGGCAGCGTCGTCACCCTGGTCACACCGAACCAGCGCCGCGACATGGTCCGCCTCATGTCGGACGCCGGGATCCGGCCGCAGACCACCCAGATCCACTCGGGTGACGAGGCCCTGCACAGGATCACCGGCGCCCAGGCCCCCACCGGGATCCCGGTCGTCATCACCGCACCGGTGGCCGAACGCCCCAAGCGCAGCGCGACCTCCCGAGGCCGGCGCCGCCCCTCTTCGACGACCCGGCGCGCGCATGTACGCCAGTCCGTCTTCGATGCGGCTGCCTAGAAACTTCGTGATCAGGAAGCTGACCCATCTCTGCAGGAGGCACCTTTTGACGCTGGTTCAGATGCAGCCCCGCCCGGCGAGCGCCGGCCCCGTGCACAGGACGGTGGTTGAGGTCATGGACGCGGCCGGACCACAGGTCTGTGACGACATGAGTGTCGAGGTCGCGCTGTCCGTCATGGCAGCCGCCCGCACGGGCCGGCTGGTCGTCTGCGACCAGGACGGCCAGTGCACCGGACTGGTCACCCGGACAGAACTCACCGCCATCCGTGACGGTTCCGCTTACACGGACCGCGTCCGCCTGCGGGACGTCCTCGGCGATACCGGGTCGTTCGCCTCACCCGTGACCACGATGGCCGAAGCCGAGCACGCGATGCGCTCCCGCCGGCTCGGTGCCCTGCCGGTGGTCGACGGGCAGGGCAGCGCCCTGGGCGTCCTCGCCCTCTCCCGCTGAGCCGAGCCGCCTCACCCCGGTCGGACCGTTCTCCCCTTCTCCCTGCTGTTTCTCCCTGTGAGGCCACATGCGCTGCGTCATCGCCCGCTTCCCCTTCGAGCTCACCAAGACCGGCGTGCTGGAATCGATGAAGGGCATCAAGCCCGAACCGGTCGCCGGTGAATCGGTGATCATCGGCCGCCGTCATTACCCCGTCAAGCAAGTCGGTCAGGTCATCACCCGCCAGGACCGCCGTGACTTCAGCGCCGGCGAAGTCCTCCGGGCCATGACTCAGCTCGGCTTCACCTGCCGCACCCTCCCCAAGGTCGCACCCGTGCGCATCCTCAGCTCGCTCCAGCAGGCTTCCGCGATGCTCGGCACTCCTGTGTCCGTCTGACCGAGGGGACGGGCAACGAGGCGATGCTCGGACAGGCGGTGTGGGCCAGGTCGGCGCGCGCCGACCTGGCCCACACCGCTTGCGACGGGTTCCCGTGGCAGTGGTTGCTCAGTTGTCGGAATAGCTGAAGTCGCCCATGGTCCAGGCGCTGACGTCGTTGATCGCCACCCGGTACATCCCGCCTGTCTCCGGGATCCCGACCGTGCCCTGCAGGATCCGGGCGACATGGAAGTGCAGATGAGTGGGGGGCCCGTCCTTCTTCGCGGGGGAGTCGAAGACGGCGGAGAACTCTCCCAAGCGGGCGGAATCCGTCAGCACATCCGACACCCTCTGCCTCCACACTGCTTCGGGAGCCAGCCGGCCGGTGATGACAGCACCACCGGTGACCACGGTCAGGGACATCTGGTTGCTCTGCCCGGACTCCACCAGGGTGGCGACGTCAACGAGCAGTTCGTCAGGCTTCGACATAGGGCAGATTATATTTACTGGCCATCCTGCCTCTGACGGGTGGCGACAGCGCGGGCGGAGGGCGTTCACGGGCGTGGCGCTGATGACCGGGGTGACCGCGGTGGCGCGTGCGAGGCGGTCAAAGATGCTCAGCCGAACCCCCGGTGCTGCCGCATTCAGGTCAGGGGCGCGCCGGTGGTGGACGATCTGGGGGTTTATGGCCCGCTGCGCGACTGCCGGTGCCTTCGGCCAGGTCCGGGCCGCGCTGATCGGGAGGATCGGCCGAGAGGCGGACGGAGGGCCAATGCGGTCGCCACGATAATCGACTCACAGCCAGCCACAGTGGCGTCGAGCGTCGGGGAAAGGATCAGCGACCGCAAGCACATCTCGTAGTCGACATCCGCGGGGTCTGCCGCTGTTGGTGATGGTCGCCAAACTCCCTGCGGGTGTCCCAACTGGTCAGCGTCGAAGAGCGGGGCAGATCGTGAATGAGCAGGCCGGGAGCTGGAGCTTCCTCACCAACCACGCCCGCGTGCTGATCGTCATTGCCCGCGACCCTGCCAGCCGCGTTCGCGAGGTCGCTGCGGCCTGCCACATCACCGAACGCACCGCTCAGAGCATCGTCAAGGACCTCGAAGAGGCCGGCTACATGCGCCGCGAGCGCAGCGGACGGCGCACGCGCTACACCCTCTGCCTGGGCGGCACCCTCCGACACCCAGCCGAGGCGCACGTGCCCGTCCGGGGGCTGCTGGAGCTCTTCACCCCTCAGGCCGGCGAACGCTGAAGCCTGGGCCCGCCCCCTGGCGCACTGCGCAGCTGTCAGTACCGCACACCACTGGTGCGTCTCTGTCAGCCGTGGGCCGTATGACAAACACCCCTCATCACACGCTCGTCCAAGCGTCGAGGAAGGCCTTCCGTCCAGCTCGATCGTCCGACCTGTGGTCTGCGTGCAGGACGCGCCAGGCGGTGAGCTCGAGATCTCGCAGCCACAGTTCTCCGATGACCTGTGTCTTGAGGTCGGGAAAGTGGTCGGACTCGGCGAGGGCTTGACCGATCACCTCCCCGGCTGCGACGCGCTGGGGCGGCGTCATCTGATCGACGGCCGACAGGATTTGTCGGGCCAGGGCGGTTCCTTCTCCTGTCAGGGAACGCAGCACCAGAGCCTTGATGTTGGCGGGTAGCAGATACGCGGTGCCCGAGGTCCTCCACAGCTCCGCCCAGAAGCGTTCTCCTGCCTTGGTGGGGGCAGGGAGTGCGGCCAGCAGCCCGAGGAGATGGCCGGTGGCCGCATAGCCGTCGGAGTGGGCGGCTGCGACGACTGCGATGCCGGCGACGCGCTCCACATCAAGATGGCCCGCTTCGAGATGCGGAGCCAGGCCCAATTGGTGTTCCACCTGGTGTGCGAGGGGGGCGGATACGTGGGGGCGGACCTCAGGAAGCATCGGCGATCCTTGCGCGTAGGGGGCCCAATGCCCGTTCGGAAGTCCTGATCGTTCCCACGAGCAGCCGATCTACTCGGCTTCGGCGGCCCCAATTGACGTCCGGATCAACGAGGTCGGCGTTCAAACGGTTGCGGAGCACACACCGACGACGTGGGCGTGGTTGTCGCGACCGGACTCCTGGAGTGCCGTCCGGGCCTTGTCTTCCAGCATGGCCCCATGATCACCGGTGACGCCCAGGACCCCGAGGGAGGACGAGAAGCTGTGTCCCGCGACGCCGCAGAAACCGCGGAACCTGGGGGCCGCTCGGCGAGGCTCTCCTGCGACGTCTCGACCACGCCAACATCTTCCTCATCATCGCCGGCACCTGCACGCCCCTGGCCGTGCTCCTCCTCTCGCCGGACCAGCGGTCCGTGCTGCTGTGGGTCGTGTGGGCGGGCGCATTGGCCGGCATCGTGTTCCGGGTCCTGTGGGTCGGAGCGCCGCGCTGGCTGTACACCCCGTGCTACCTGGCACTGGGGTGGGCACCAGTGCGCTACCTGCCCGACTTCCTGCACACCGGCGGAGCAGCCGTACTCACCCTGATCGTGGTCGGCGGTCTCCTCTACAGCGCGGGCGCGGTCGTCGTGGTGGCGAAGGGCCTGTTCTACCTGTTGGTCACCGGCCCGCAAGTTGGCTGCTCTAAAGGGTGTGACGCTCCGAAGGCAGGTAAGGAGGAACGGCGTGGTCGTTCTGGTCGCAGACTCGGTCCTGATCGGCCTGCGCCTGGGCCGCCGCCGCAGGCACCTTCCCCGGTGACGCGGTCAGCCGGGCAGCCGGGGAAGCGGCCCCGGGCCGCCCGCCCGGGGACCGGGCGTCGCGCGGTGTCGGAGAAGTCGTCGAGCATCGCCCAGGAGTGTTCCGCCCCGTCCGCGACGAGTCGGAGGCGTCGGTGACGTCGGCGCCGGTGTCGGCGTCCCGCTCGGAGTGGCCGACGCCGTGCCGGTCCAGGCACATGACCGTCACGCTCACCTCGTCCTGCAGGTGGCCGTGAATGGCGCCGACGATCGCCGCGATGAGGGCGCGGGCGGCCCTGCGGGGGTGAAGCGCCCGGGGCGCACGATCAGGTCCGACAGACCGACGCTGCCTGCGTCGCGCTCCAGCATGCCGTCGGTCACCATCGCCCGTTCAACCTGGAAGTCACCCAAGAGGCGACCTACGTCACGAACCAGGGAGCGGGCACCCTCACGGTCATCGACCCGACATCCCGCACAGTCGTCGCGACGGTCTCCCTCGGCACCAGCCCCTACGGCATCGCGGTGAGCTGAACCCGCAACGCACCACCGGACCGTGCGCGTCCCCGTCGAGGACGCCGGTGCCCGGGGCCTGAACGTCCGGCCGGCTCATGCGACGGACACACGGTGCCCACGCCGGACGTCTCCTTGCCAGGCAGGACCCGGGTTGTCGGCGGAACATGGACAAGGGGGGACAGGGAAGGGGATGGCAGCCGCCCTGCTCACGCACCGCGCGGGCGGCCACGTGACCGTCTCCTCCGCCGGGACTCTCCCGGCCGCCGACGTCGAGCCGGTCGTCGTGCAGGTGCTGACCGAGGCCGGTGTGGACATGGCCGTGGCGTTCCCCAAGCCGCTGACCATCGAGGTCGCGCAGGCCGCGGACGTCGTCATCACGATGGGCTGCGGGGGTGCCTGTCCCGTGCCGGCGGGGGCTGGGCTCGGGGTCTTCGGCGCCCGGCTCTGGCAGCGGTTCACATCGCCCTCCGGCAGGGCAACCAGCACAGGCAGGGGCCCGACGGCCCATGCAGAGGCACGAGGACGCGCCAGTGCGATGTCCCGCACAGCACGGGCCATGCCCCGGTCCTCCCGGCCGGGGCCTGTTGCACCTGCGCGTGCGCTCCATGTCTCAGCACTGGCTCCAGAGTCGCAGTCGGTGTCAGACGGGGAGTGTCAGCCGGAAGGTGGTGTGCCCTGGGCTGCTGGTGACGGTGACGGTTCCGCCGTGGGCGGTTATGACGGCGTGGACGATGGCGAGGCCGAGGCCGGTGCTTCCCGTGCTGCGGGAGCGGGCGTGGTCAGCCCGGACGAAGCGTCCGAAGATGTCCGGCTGAAGCGCTTGGGGGATGCCTGGGCCGTTGTCGCTCACGCTCACGATGACACTCGTCTGATGGGCGGTGAGCCTGATGGTCACCTCGGTGCCGGGCGGGGTGTGGGTACGGGCGTTGGCCAGGACGTTGCCGATGACCTGCTGGAGCCGGTGGGCATCGCCTGTGACGGTGATGGGCTCTTCGGGGAGTTCGAGGAGCCAGCGGTGGTCGGGTCCTGCGGCGCGGGCGTCGTCCGTGGCGTTCAGGATCAGCAGGGTCAGATCGACCGCCGAGTGTTGGAGGCTGCGTCCGGCGTCCAGTCGTGCGAGGAGGAGCAGGTCGTCGACGATGCGGGTCATGCGTTGAGACTCGCCGTCGATGCGTTCCAGAGCGTGTCGGACCTCGCCGGGAACGGGGCCGTGGTGTCGCAGGGCGAGTTCGGCGTGGCCCCTGATGTTGGCGACAGGGGTGCGCAGTTCGTGGCTGGCGTCGGCTGCAAACTGCCGGAGTCTCTCCTCGCCGGCCTGACGCCGGGTGAGCGCGTCCTCGACGTGGCCGAGCATGTGGTTGACCGCTGTGCCGACCCGGCCGACTTCGGTGCGGGAGTCTGTGTCCGCGAGCGGCCCGGGCATGGCGATCTCGCCGCTGGCGAGCGGCAGACTGGCCACCTCGGCTGCCCGGGCGGCGACCCGTTGGAGGGGGCGCAGAGAGATCCGTACCCACACGGCTGCGGAGATGCCGGTGATCACGAGGGCAGTGCCGAACAGAACGGATTCGACCGCTTCGAGGCGGTGCACCGTCTCTTCCACAGGGTGCAGGGGCAGACCGGTGATCAGGATGTCCTGGTCGTCGCCGTGGACAGCCGTGACGCGGTAGGCGCCCAGGGTGGAGAGGCGGATGCTGTGTCCGCGGCCGTCGGCGGGGATCCCGGCCAGGGCGTGGCGATCCTCGGGGGTCAGGCGGAGAGGTCGGTCGGCGGCGTCGTCGACGACGGCGGCCTGGGTGACGGTGCCGTCGAGCAGCCGGGCACCGAAGGTCGATTTGGCCGTGCCCCTGGTATCGGGGCGGTTGTCGGCGTCGGGCTCGGCTTCGTGTTCGAGGCTGGCGGCGAACCGGCCGCCCGAGGTGGTGAGCTGTTCGTCCAGGCGCCCCATCAGGAAGCCGCGCAGCGCGAGGGCGGTAATGATGCCGACAGCCAGACAGGCGAGGGCGAGGAGTGCGACAAGTCCGGCGGTGAGCTGGCCGTACAGGGTGCGGGGCGGCAGGCGTCTCATGGGGATTCCGGCTTGAGGACGTAGCCGACGCCACGCACGGTATGGATCATGGGGATGCGTCCGGCGTCGATCTTCTTGCGCAGGTAGCTGATGTACAGCTCGACGACGTGGGCGCGGCCGCCGAAGTCGTAAGCCCAGACCCGGTCGAGGATCTGGTCCTTGGACAGCACCCGGCGCGGGTTGCGCATGAGGAACCGCAGGAGCTCGAACTCGGTCCGGGACAGGGCGACGGTGACCCCGCCGCGTCTGACCTCCCGGGCTTCCTCGTCCATGACGAGGTCGCCGACGGTGATCCGGCTCGTGCCCGGATCGGCGGTCATTCCGGCTCGCCGGAGCAGACCGCGCAGCCGGGCCAGGACTTCTTCCAGGCTGTAGGGCTTGGTGACGTAGTCGTCACCACCGGCGGTGATGCCGGCGATGCGGTCCTCGACGGAGTCGCGGGCGGTCAGGAACAGCACACACACGCTGGGGGCCTCGCGTCTGAGGCCGCGCAGCACCTGCAGGCCGTCGAGGTCGGGCAGCATCCAGTCCAGGACCACCGCATCGGGCCGGAAATCACGGGCGGTCGTGAGTGCGGTCGCACCGTCCCCGGCGGTGCGGACCTGCCAGCCCTCCCCGGTCACGACCCCGGCGAGGACGTCGAGAACGTCGGGTTCGTCGTCGACGACGAGGATCCGCACGGGTTCTCCGTCGGGGCGGTGCAGAAGCGGTGTCGTACGCGGCTCGTCCATGGTTCCTTCAGCATCCCCCGTCGCGGACGGCTGATCGGTGAGCCAAGGCTCTGAGTTTCTTCTGAATCGACGCCGAGGGCGGCCCGGAGGCGGTTTCAGAAGGTACGCAGAGGTTGGGCTGTGAGGCTGGCCGCCCATCACCGGAAGCGGGTCCCCTCCCGCAGGAGCCGCAGTGACCACGATGTTCACCACCACCACACATGCGAGCCGCGGGATGCGCCACCGGCGCCCGCGGCGCAGTGCCGTGCCCTTCTTGGCCCCGCTGCTGATCTGGGCCGGCGCCGCCGGAGTGGTGGCCCTGTGGTGGAGCGACACGGCCACGGTGGTCGGCCCGGCGGGGTGGCTCACCGGCGCAGGGCGCATCACCGGGCTCCTGGCCGGCTACGCCTGTGCGGTGCTGCTGGCCCTTATGGCCCGCGTGCCGCTCCTCGACCACACCATCGGAACGGATCGTCTCGCACGCTGGCACGCTTTCGGCGGCCGCTGCACGATCTCGCTGGCCCTCGCCCACGCCCTGCTGATCATCTGGGGCTACTCACTGACGTCACACACGAACTTGGTCAGTCAGACCTCCACGCTCGTCCTGCATTACCCCGACCTCCTCAAGGGCACGGCCGGCTTCCTGCTGTTCCTGGCCACCGGAGTCCTCTCGGCCCGCGCGGCCCGCCGCAGGATGAGTTACGAGACCTGGCACTACCTGCACTTCGCCACCTACCTGGCCGTCTTCCTCACGTTCGGCCACCAGCTCTCCAACGGTGCCGACTTCGTCGGCAACCGCTCCGCACAGATCGCCTGGTACACGCTCTTTCTCGGCGTCACGGCGCTGGTCGCGTGGTACCGGTTCACCGTGCCACTGCGGCGCGGGCTGCGGCACCGCCTGCGCGTCACCGCAGTCCATCCCGAGGCCCCGGGCATCGTCTCCGTTCACCTCACCGGTGAGCATCTCGATGAACTGGGCGGTGAACCAGGGCAGTTCCTGCGCTGGCGTTTCATGAGCCGCGGGCTGTGGTGGACCGCGAATCCCTACTCCCTCTCCGCACCCGCGCACCCCAGTCATCTGCGCATCACGGTCAAGGCCGCCGGTGGTCACAGCGCCGCGCTCGGCCGCCTCACACCGGGCACCCGGGTGTGGGCGGAAGGACCGTACGGTGGCTTCACCGCGAACCGCCGCAGCGCTTTCAAGATTCTGCTCATGGCCGGCGGCGTCGGTATCACGCCTTTGCGGGCACTCTTCGAGACGCTGCCGGGCCAGGTGACCCTTGTCTACCGGGCCCGCCGCACAGAGGACCTCGCTCTGCGCGCTGAGATCGACGCGATCGCCGCCCGCCGACGGGCCACCGTGCACTACGTACTCGACGAACCAGGCGCAGGCTCGGCCCATTTCACCCCCCAGGGCCTTGCGGCCCTGGTCCCGGACCTCGCCGCACACGACGTATACCTCTGCGGCCCACCCGGAATGACGCAGTCCGCCATTCAGGCCCTGCGTGACGCGGGCGTCCCGGCACGGCGCATCCACCACGAGTCGTTCGCGTTCTGAGGAGACCCCCATGCGCCGAGCCGTCCTCGCCAGCACCGGGATCAGCGCCCTGATCGTCACGCTGCTCGCCCTCAAACCCCACCAGTTCCCCACCCTCGCCGGCGGCGTCACGCGCACGCCCACGACCTCGCCATCCCCGCACACCCCGACGGACACTTCGTCGGGCGCACCCGCGGGAACCGGTACGTTCACCGGGGATCCCGTCGACACCCGGTACGGAACCGTGCAGGTCGCCGCCACCCTCAGGGCGGGGAAGATCACCGCTGTCAAGGTGCTGCAGGCACCGAACCAGAACGGCCGAGACCAGCAGATCGCCGCCTACGCGCTGCCCCGTCTCACCCAGGAGGCGATCGACGCGCAGGGCGCGCACGTCGACGCCGTCTCCGGCGCCAGTTACACCAGCCAGGGCTACATCCAGTCCCTGCAGAGTGCCCTGGACCAGGCCCATGTCTGACACCGTCATCGGACTACGCCACGTCGAGCATGTGATGGGCACCGTCTTCTCCTTCGACATCCGGGACGAACCCACCGTCGCCATCCGCGATGCCCTCGCCGAGGCCGTTCGGCAACTCCACCACGTTGATGCCGTGTTCTCCACCTACCGGCCCGACAGCCACATCAGCCGCCTCGAACGCGGCGAGATCAGCCTTCACGACTGCCCTCCCGAAGTCCACGAAGTGCTGTCCCTCTGCGCGCAGGCCACCCACGACAGTGCCGGATGGTTCAGCGTCACCCCGGACGGTGTCCTCGATCCGTCGGGGCTCGTCAAGGGCTGGGCCACCGAAGCCGCGTCCCAATTGCTCCACGAAGCCGGCGCGCACCACACGTGCGTCAACGGCGGCGGCGACCTTCAGCTCCGCGGCCAGCCGGCCAACGGCACTCCGTGGCGCATCGGCATCGCCCACCCGCTGCGCCGCAGTGAACTGGTCACCGTCATCACCGGCCGTGACCTGGCTGTTGCCACCTCGGGCACCGCCGAACGCGGCGCCCACATCCTCGATCCACACGACAGCACACGCGCCACCGCGTTCGCGTCCCTCACCGTCATCGGCCCACGCCTGACCACAACTGACGCTTACGCCACCGCGGCGTTCGCCAGGGGCGAGGGCGCACGGGACTGGGTGGAATCACTGGACGGCTACGAGGCGCTCGCAGTTCTGCCCGACGGCCGCATGTGGCAGACCTCAGGATTCAGCCGACATGGATCCTGAAGCTGCACCAGGCCACATCCTCTTCCGCAGGGAACGGGCGCCTCCCCATAGCGGCCACGGCTTGCTCCCGAAGCCCGGCGCACGACCACCTACCCCCTGTCCAGCGTTGAACACCCCCCGAAGGAGCCCCCTGTGGGACTCGACCTGATCAACGGCGTCCCCGCGCACGTCCTGTTCGTGCACGTCGTCGTGGTCCTGATACCCCTCACCGCTCTGGCGCTCGTCCTGTGCGCCGTCTGGCCCTCGGTCATGCGCCGTTTCGGTCTCGCCCTCCCGGTCCTCGCTCTGGTCTCCCTGGTCAGCGTGCCGCTGACGACAGACGCCGGCGAGTGGCTGGAGCGCCACGTTGGCAGCAACGCCCTCGTCCGCAAGCACGCCGAACTCGGTGATGAACTGCTCCCCTGGAGCATTGCCCTGTTCCTGGTGGCCGCGGCGGTGTGGTGGACCTACCGCCGCGCCGACAACCGCGCAACTGAGGCGACAGGGCCCACCACCCACAGCAGGGTGGCCACGCCGTTGCGTATCGCAGCCTCGGTTCTCTCCCTCGTCATCGGAGTGGGCGCAGGTGTGCAGGTCTACCGAATCGGTGATTCCGGCGCAAAGGCTGCCTGGCACGACGGCTACTCCGCCACCGCCCATCCCGACCACGGCTGACACACGTTCGCTGAGACGGTCTCCCGGGCAGGAGACCGTCTCAGCGAAGCTGCTTCACATTGCCGGTGGGGGTGGTGGTGTTGGTCTCCAGCGGCCGTGCCCGTCGCGTCCCGGATCGCCCCTTTGAAGTCCTCGACGAGCCCGGCGGGGGCGTAGGCGCTCTCGCTCCTTACGGTGCGGGCGCGTACTCCACCATCTGCTGTCCGCACTCGGCGTCAGCCCCGCCAGGGCCTGGCGTGCGCGGCTGTCGACAGCCAACTGCCAGCGCAGCTTCGCCGCGACCCGGTTCGCGGCATACCTTCAGCATGCGTCCTACGTCACCGGATAGGGCGCATTCGTCGTACCGGCGCCGGCAGCGACCCGCCGACTTTCAGGCTGGGCCACGCGGGTGCATCGCCCTAGGTGTATTGACCCGAAGCGTTGTTCACACGGCTGATCGGTGGGTGGCCGCCGAGTGCGGTGTGGCAGCGGTGGTGGTTGTAGGTGTGCAGAAAGTCTGCCAGGGCCGCGGTCCGCTCGTCGTTGCTCGTGTAGGGCCGCAGGTAGGCCCACTCGTCGAGCAGGGTGCGGTTGAAGCGTTCGACCTTGCCGTTGGTCTGCGGCCGGTAGGCGCGGGTGAGCCTGCCGGCCGCGCCGAGGTCGGCCAGTGCCCCTCGCCAGGCGAAGCTCTCGCGGTAGGGCCAGGCGTTGTCGGTCAGAACCCGCTCGATGCGGTCGATGCCCGATGCGGCGAAGAATGCTGCGGCCCGGCGCAGGTGTCGGCCTTCTCGTCGCCGTGGATCTCGCTGTAGGCCAGGCGGCCGTGGTCGTCGACGGCGGAGTGGACGTGGTCGAAGCCCATGGAGCTGCGGGTGGCGCGGCCGGCCTGGCGGCCCGGCACCTTGTGGCCGCCGCCGTCGGGGATCCCGGCCGAGCTTCTTGACGTCCACGTGGACCAGTTCGCCGGGGCGGTCGCGTTCGTAGCGGCGGATGACCTGGCCGGTGGGCCGGTCCAGCAAGGCCAGGCGGTTCAGGCCGTGCCGGGTGAGGATGCGGTGCACGGTGGAGGCGGGCAGGCCCAGGATGGGGCCGATGCGTGCCGGGCCGAGTTTGCGGTCCTGTCGTAGCCTGCAGACGTGCGCCTCGGTGGCGGCTGCGGTCCGGTGCGGTGTCCTGCGGGGGCGGCTGGAACGGTCGATGAGTCCGCTCTCGCCCTCGGACCGCCAGCGCCGGATCCACTTGTGGGCTGTGGGACGGGAGATGCCCATCTCGGCGGCGGCATGGGCGACGGGACGGCCGGAGCGGACACGCTCGACGAGCAGGCGCCTGCCGTGAACGGTCAGCCGGGCATTACGGTGGGACACGAAGGCCTCCGTGCGGTGAAGATTCGACACCTCCACCACACACGGGGGCCTTCGCCACGATCAAGTCCGACCCGCGTTAACAACGCTCGTGATCAATACATCTAGCGCCGTTTTCCGACTCGCGAGGACCTCCTGTCAGCCGTTCACCAGGCCAAACTCGATGACGCTGCCAGCGCTCTGGACGAGGCCGGACCCGAGACGGCCCCCTTCGCCATCGCCGTCCACCGCTTCGTGGAGAACACCGTCGCCGTCGGCCGACGCTGGCCCGTGGACCTGCGAGTCCTCCTCGCCGAACAGCACTCACCGCAACCGCCACGAAGAACTCACCAACCGCGTCGGTGACCTCGTCGACCGCGGCGTGAGGTCCGGCGCCATCCGATCGGACCTGCCCACGAATTGGGCACGTGACGTCCTGATCACCCTTGTGGACCTCGCAACCCACAACTACGAGGACTTGCCCCCGGGCCCCGGCGCCGACTTGGTCACCGACGCCTTCATCCAGGCCGCCGGCAACAAACCTTGATGCCGCACCTCGCCACGCACTTCTTGCTGAGCTGTAGGCCTGCCAAGCGGCACGACGGCCACCGTGTTGCGACGTGGCAGCGAGGCAGCGTGCCGCTCATCCAGGGCACGGGCGGCATACCCGTTCGCGGGCATGCCGCCGTTGGCGGGCACGCGGTGCGGGCGACCCTCCGGCCCGGGTTTCAGTCGGGAGGACGGCACGGGCCTCTTCGGGATCGATGATCCGGGGGTGGTCGACGCCGCCGTCGGACGCGGGGAGCCGCATGCTGGTGTCGCGGTCGTCGGGCCTGTCCTGTTCCGCGGTGGGTGATGGTGTCAGGTCGCGCCGAGGCCGTTCAGGAGGGTGGCGGCGACAAGATCGGCGGCCTGCGGGGGTTCCAGGTCGGGGAACCGGTGGGCGACGGTGTCGACGAGTTCGTCCAAGATCGTCCGTGCCCAGGCCGCGTCGATGCCTGCTCGCAGGTAGCCCTCGTCTAGCGCGCGGCGGATGAAGGCGTCGAGGCGCGCACTCTGCTCCTCCCGGCGGGCCCGGGCGGCGGGGTCTTTCTGCATCATCAGGCGCATGTCGACCGGCCATTCGCGGCTGACGGGGATGATCCCCTCCAGGTAGCGGTGGAGGGCGACCGGCAGGGGGGACTCGACAAGGCGGGCTTCTTCCAGAACGCGTTCGGCGGAGTCGAGCTTGGCCTGGAAAACGGCGCTGAGCAGGGCTTCAAGGTTTGCGAAGCGGCGGTGGATGGTCGTCCGGTCCACTCCGGCGGCGCCGGCGATGGCCGCCATGGAGGCGCCCGGGTCCTCCGCCAGGAGTCGAGCTCCGGCATGGAGGACGGCAGTCAGATTACGCGCGGCGTCAGCTCTCACGATGCCGCCATTCTACGCGTGGGCTTCACTTGTCTGACTAACATCCCGATGTGAGATGTGACACCAGTGATGACTGCATCATGAGTGTTGCAATTGGGCCAATTTTGTCTACATTGAAGTTGCTGTCCCGTTCGGGGCGGTGAAGCAGGTGACGAAACGAGGCACGCGTCATGGCACGAACCTGGCTGATCACGGGGGGCTCGCAGGGCCTGGGCAGAGCCCTGATGCTCGCGGCCCTGGAGGCCGGCGACAACGTTGTGGTGACTTCCCGCAAGCCGGAGGCGCTGGCTTCCCTGAGGACCGAGCACTCGGACCAGCTGGAAGCGGTGGCGCTGGACGTCACCTCCGCGTTCCAGTCCCGGGGCGTGGTGGCCGCGGCGGTGGAGCGGTTCGGATCAGTTGACGTCGTCGTCAACAACGCTGGCTACGCCACCAGCGGCTCGATCGAGGACTTTCCCGAGGACGAGTTCCGCGCGCAGGTCGATACCAACTTGTACGGCGTGGTCAACATGACCCGGGCGGTCCTTCCCGTCATGCGCCGCCAGCGGTCCGGGCACATCGTGCAGATCTCCTCAATCGGCGGACGTGTGGGTGGTACGCCGGGTCTGAGCGCCTACCAGACCGCGAAGTTCGCCGTCGAGGGGTTCTCCGAGGCATTGGCGAAAGAGGTGGCACCGTTCGGTGTCAAGGTCACCATCGTCGAGCCGGGCGGTATCCGCACCGGCTGGGCCGCGGGTGCCGCGGAGCCTTCCGGTCCCGTGACCCCCGACTACGAGGAGACCGTGGGCCTGTGGCTGGCCCGGTTCGCGGACTACGCCGGCAACGAGCCCGGTGACCCGGACCGCATGGCCCGCGCGATCATCGGCGCCGTGGACGCCGAGGAGCCCCCGCGCCGGCTGCTGCTCGGCAGCGACGCCCTGGGGATCGCGATCAGCTCGGAGGAAGGCCGTCTGGCCGAGGCCAGCAAGTGGGCCGAGGTCAGCCGTTCCACGGACTACCCCACCACCTGACGGCACTGTGCGGGCGCGGCAGCGGGCCGGTCGAAGCACCGGATCCCCGGGCCGCCCGCGCCGACCGACCGCCCCGCCCCGCCGGCCACCGATTCCAGGAGGAGCGAGAAACAATGACCAAGACCTTTCTGATAGCCGGTGCCGCCGGGGGCCTGGGCGGCCGTGTCGTCACGGTGGCGCTCGCCGCCGGCCACAACGTGGTGGCGACCGACCTGGCGCCCGACGCGGTGCCCGTCCCCCAGGAGCACCGTGACCGGCTGCGCGTACGCGCCCTGGACGTGACCGACCCGGCCTCCGCGCGTGACGCGGTCGCCCACGCGGTCGCCGAGTTCGGAGCCGTCGACGTGCTCGTGAACAGCGCCGGCGCCCGAAGTGTCGGCTCGATCGAGGACATGCCCGAGGACGAGTTCCACCGCGATGTGAACGTCAATTTTTTCGGCGCGGTCAACACGGTCCGCGCCGTGCTTCCGGTGATGCGCCCGCGTCGTTCGGGCAGCATCATCAACCTCTCCACCATCGGAGGTCGGCGCAACCAGCCCGGTCTGGGCGCCTACCAGTCGTCGAAGTGGGCGCTGGGCGGGTTCACCGAGATCCTCGCGCGTGAGGTCGGCCCCATCGGGATCCGCGTCACGCTGGTGGAGCCGGGCGGCATCCGCACCCCCTGGGCAGCCGCCCCGATGCCGGTACCGGACATCCACGACGAGTACGAGGAAACAGTCGGCGCCTTCGCTCGAACCTACAACAACAACCCCGACGTGCAGCGTGGTGACCCGACCAAGATGGCCGCCGTGATCCTGCGTCTCACCGAGGAGCCGGCCCCGCCGACGCGGCTTCTTCTGGACTCCGACGCGGCCTGGCTCGCCCCGCAGATCGCCCGGGCACGCGCTGTGGAGGACGCGGAGTGGCATGAGCTCAGCGTGTCCACCGACCGCGACGGACTCGATGATTTCGCCGACTCCGCGGTCGCCCAGATGGTCCGCCCGCCCAAGAAGGGCTGACCGGGAGCGATCCGCCTGCCAGCCCGATCCCGGGCCGCGTCAGCCCCTGCCCGCCTGCCGGCGACATCATCACGACGAACTTCCGCGAGCTGCCGGGCGCACGCCCCAGAGCGTGCGGCCACGGCCAATGGCAGCGTATTCCCCGGCCGCACCCGCAGCTCGTCTGCCTGCGCAGCACCGATCGGGGCGCGCACCAGCGTTGCGCGCCTCCCCATATCCCTCCCCCTTCCTCACCCGACACTGAACTTGAAGGAATGACAGACATGACTGTGCGTGACCGTCTGTATATCGGTGGTTCCTGGGTCGCTCCCAGCGCCCCGGAGCTGACGCTCGACATCCTCTCCCCGCACGACCAGTCGGTGCTCGGCCGCGTGGCGCAGGCCGCACCGGCCGACGTGGACAAGGCCGTCGCCGCGGCCCGCGCCGCCTTCGACCACGGTCCGTGGCCACACACCACGCCGGCAGAACGTCAGGAAGTCGTGCGTCGTTACGACGCGCTGCGTACCGCCCGCGCCGACGAGATCGCCGCGGCGATCTCCGCGGAGAACGGTTCAGCCGGCTGGTTCACCAAGGTCGGCCAGCCCTTCCTGACCCGCCAGGTGAACGCCTACCTCAAAGCGGCCGAGGAGTTCGGCTGGGAAGAGGTCGTCGCGCCGTCCGACCCGTCGGTGGCCTTCGACACCATCGTCCGCCGTGAGGCGATCGGTGTGGTCGCCGCGGTCATACCCTGGAACTCGCCTTTCTCCGCCGCCACCGCCAAGCTGATCCCGGCCCTGCTGGCCGGCAACACCGTCGTGCTGAAGGTCTCCCCGGAGAACTCGCTGAGCATGGCCCTGCTGGCGGACCTCTGGCACGAGGCCGGCCTGCCCGAGGGCGTGCTCAGCGTCCTTCCGGCAGACCGTCAGACCAGCGAGTACCTCGTCTCGCACGCCGGGGTGGACAAGATCTCCTTCACCGGTTCGACGCGGGCCGGCCGCCGTATCGCCTCCATCGCCGGCGAGCAGCTGAAACGGGTGGGTCTGGAGCTGGGCGGCAAGTCTGCCGCACTCATCCTGGACGACGCGGACCTTACGGCCGCTATGCAAGGTCTGCGGTTCGGCTCCCTGGGCAACAACGGCGAGGCGTGCATCCTGCAGACCCGCATCCTGGCACCCCTCAGCCGTTACGAGGAGGTCGTAGCCGCGGTGAAGGAAATGGTCGAGTCGCTGAAGGTCGGCGACCCCTCCGCTCCCGACACCTTCATCGGCCCGATGATCCGCCGCGACCAGCAGCAGCGCGTCATCGACTACATCAACATCGGTATCGAGGACGGCGCGCGCCTGGTGACCGGCGGCCCGCACGTCCCCGAGGGCCTGGAGAAGGGCAACTACGTCACTCCCACCGTGTTCGCCGACGTCGACAACAGCATGCGCATCGCGCAGGAGGAGATCTTCGGCCCGGTCCTGGTCGTCATCGCCTACAACGACGATGACGACGCCGTCCGCATCGCCAACGACTCCCAGTACGGCCTGTCCGGCGGTATCTGGACCTCTGATCCCGACCGCGCCCTGGCCACCGCCCGCCGGCTGCGCACCGGCACCGTCACGCTGAACGGATCGCCGATCAGCTTCGACGGCCCCTTCGGCGGCTACAAGGCCAGCGGCCTCGGCCGTGAGTACGGCAAGGCCGGTCTGACCGGCTACGTCGAGCACAAGTCGATCACCCGCACCCGGTAGTCACACCCCAGCGGGACGGACTGCCGGAGAACGAAGGGCCCGTCCCGCACGGCTCCCCGATCCGCCCACGACCCAGGGGCCGCTCGAAGACCATGGGGGATCCCCGCCGTCGCAGTCCGGACGGGACATTCGATCCACGCCCTGTAGCCCGGACGGTTCACCCGACCGAGTAGACCGATTGCACACGGTGCGAGCGTGGAAATCAGCCTCGTGCGACGAACAGCCGTCCCGCCGCCCCGGCGAGCAGCAACCCCAGCGAGTGGGGAACCACCCTGACCCGCATCCGAACCCTGAACGGCGCGTGGTGGCCAGGACCGCCAGCCCACCACCCCGCACGACCGACCGACAAGGAGCAGAGATGAGTACTGACGACGTCTACGAGCAGGCGCTGGACACCGCAAGCGAACTCCTGGGACAGCGCCTGGAACTCCCGATGAGCCCCGGCGAACCGGCCTCCGGAGCCGACTTTCGCAAGGTCGCGACTGTGCACACGTTCGGGGACTCATGGACCCGTACCGCACTGTCGACGCACGACCGATCCCTGGTCTCCGTCGCCATCGCCGCGACGCTGGGCGCGTTCGAACCGCTGCGCGGGCAGCTGCGCATCGCGCTCAACAACGGCGTCACTCAAGACGAGATCGTCGACCTCTTCATCCACCTCGTCGTCTACGCAGGAGCGGCCCGCGCCTTCGAGACATACCAGGTCGCCTTGTCCGTCTTCGCCGAGAACGCTTCGTCCAACCCCGTCTGATTCTCCAGCATCCAGGCCTGTGCGGGCAGGAGCTGGTCCCAGCCGAGCCGTTGTGCTTGGACCCATGCGCCGAGGCCTTCGCCTTGAAGGGTGGCCTGGCCTGGCCGGGTGGCACTGCGGTCTGGTGCGCAGCCTGAATGGGCAGGGGCGGTACGAGGAAGCTGAAGCTTCCCCGCGTACGACGCGGCGGGACTCGCCAGGAAGGCCCGGCCGAGAACACGACACCACCTGCGCCCGCCACCATGGCCTGATCGACACCCTGGGCCGCCTCGCCGCCGAACTGGACATGCCCACCCTGGTCGACCTCGGCTACGAGAACGCCGGCGACGGCTTCCGCCACCCCTTCAAGAAGCCGGCAGGCGGCAAGCTGACCGAGGCCCAGCAGACCTATAACAAGGTCATCCGCGGCATCCACGGCATCTGCGAGCGCGCCAACTCCCTCCTCAAGACGACCTTCAAGGCCCTACGCAGGGTCAGCCTGGACCCCAGCCGAATCACGCAGATCGCCGCCGCAGCCCTCGTCCTGCTCCAACTCGAGTACGACCGCACCATCTGAACATCACACAACGTTAGGATCCGTCACTGGGAAGGGCTCAGTGGACGGCGCCGCCCGGAGGGAAACGGAAGGGAGGCCGTCATAGCCTGCGACGCTTCCCCCTGCACTGTCTCATCGCGGGTCACCGCCTCCGCCGCTTCCCCCCGTTAATCGCGGACTCGGCCGTCCGAACGCGCTGCTCCATCGACTTCGCCGCCCGGACGCACAGCAGGCCCACCACGGCGAGGAGAGCTCCTACCACTTCCATAACGGAGGCCGATGACACCGGGGCGTTGAGCAGGACGTAACCGGAGACCAGCAGCACGCCCCCGCCCAGGGCGCCCCCGAGTCGTGCCACGGTGCCGCGCGGTGACCAGGGCCGATTAGCGCGGAGGAAGGCACCCATGAGGCACCACATCGCACCGGCGAGGGCGCCGAGCGTGAAGCCGAGATTCTGGGTGGAGTCCATGGACGGGGTGTCCTCCGTCGGCACGCTGAGACCGGCGGCCTCGACCTCGACCACCGATCCGCGCCACCACACCAGGTCGACCGTCTCCCCTGGAAAGGCGTCCTCCAGAAGCGTGCTGTCGTTGCCGAGTTCCACCCGTGCGGTGCCGGCACCTGGCGCGAAGGTCATGGCGTGGGCCGGGACCCGGCCGCCGACGTCATAGGTCTGCGCGACGGTCGCGACGGTCACTCGTGCGCAGTCCGGCGAGTTGGGCGCCAACGTCGGGCACACATGGGCGCGCGCGAAGTCCTTCTCCAAGGAAAGTGCACGGATCGACTCAACACTGGAGAACACCGCGATGCCCAGCAACAGGATGCCGGCCGCGGCCGCGATCCCCCGCTTCGTTCGGGACGTCACGTTCAAGTTCTAACCCCCAGCTTCCGAAAGATGGTAGCCAGCGGTCGACGAACCGGAAGCACCACCGTCTCCCTGGGCATTCCGTCCCGACGGAGGAGTCGTATTGGCGCGGACGCCGGACGGCGGACGCTGTTCCGTACCGATTCCGCGGTGGCACTCACGCCTTTCTGGCCTTACTCCTGCCCGGACTTGGGGATGCCGCGGGCCACATCACCAGCCTCGCGATCACAGCGAGCAACCACCGCTTACCGGGAATGACTCACTGAAGCGACGGGCGGCCAAGGCGACGAGGCCCGTGCCCATCCCGCCTGTGCTGGTGCGCATGCTGCGCGAGCACATAGAGAGTTTCGGTGTCGCGCCCGATGGACGTCTGTTCCGCAATGCAGCGGGAAACTAAGTCGATCCTTCCGCGTACGGCATCACATGGGGACGTGCGCGTGAGGCCGCACTGACTCTCGATGAACACGCCCTTGAGCTTGCGAAACGCCCCTACGACCTGCGCCACGCAGGAATCTCATTCTGGCTTGCCTCCGGTGTCGACCCGGCAGAGTGTGCGCGCCGCGCCGGACAAAGCATCCAGGTTCTCTTCCGCTACTACGCCAAGTTTCTGGCCGAGGCACGGAACCATGCCAACAGCCTGATCGAGGAGTCGATGCGAAGGTGGGTGGGGCAGGACGGCAGTACAGAGGACGCATGAACCGAGCCTTGGCCCGGAAATGCCCCGGAGCAGCTGGTCAGAGGTGGGATAGCAGTGGGACATATCAGGAGTTACTCTGCACTTCACCCCGTGGCTTAGATGCAGGCCGGGAAGGGCGCCTGTCAGGTGAAATGCCTGGTCAGGCGCCCTTTTTTGGCGTCTAGAAGAAGCCCAGTTTCTTCGGCGAGTATGACACCAGCAGATTCTTGGTCTGCTGGTAGTGCTCCAGCATCATCTTGTGCGTCTCCCGGCCGATGCCCGACTGCTTGTAGCCGCCGAACGCCGCGTGCGCGGGGTAGGCGTGGTAGCAGTTCGTCCACACCCGGCCCGCCTGGATCGCGCGGCCCGCGCGGTAGGCGGTGTTGATGTCGCGCGTCCACACGCCGGCCCCGAGGCCGTACAGGGTGTCGTTGGCGATCTTGATGGCGTCGTCGAAGTCGTCGAACGACGTGACCGAGACGACCGGGCCGAAGATCTCCTCCTGGAAGATCCGCATGCGGTTGTCGCCCTCGAAGATGGTCGGCTGGACGTAGTAGCCGCCCTTCAACTCGCCGTCGTACTCGACGCGCTCGCCGCCCGTACGGATCGTGGCGCCCTCCTGGCGGCCGATGTCCAGGTAGGAGAGGATCTTCTCCAACTGGTCGTTGGAGGCCTGGGCGCCGATCATCGTGTCGGTGTCGAGCGGGTGCCCCGGCTTGATCAGCTCCGTGCGGGCGACCGCCGCTTCCATGAACTCGCCGTAGTTGCCGCGCTGGACGAGCGCGCGCGAGGGACAGGTGCACACCTCGCCCTGGTTGAGCGCGAACATCGTGAAGCCCTCGAGCGCCTTGTCGCGGAAGTCGTCGTTCTGCGACCAGACGTCGTCGAAGAAGATGTTCGGCGACTTGCCGCCCAGCTCGAGCGTGACCGGCTTGATGTTCTCGGAGGCGTACTGCATGATCAGCCGCCCCGTGGTGGTCTCGCCGGTGAACGCCACCTTCGCCACCCGCGGGCTGGAGGCCAGCGGCTTGCCCGCCTCCACGCCGAAGCCGTTGACGATGTTCACCACGCCCGGCGGCAGCAGGTCCGCGATCAGGCTCATCCAGTAGTGGATGGAGGCCGGGGTCTGTTCCGCGGGCTTGATGACCACCGCGTTGCCCGCTGCCAGCGCCGGCGCGAGCTTCCACACCGCCATCAGGATGGGGAAGTTCCACGGGATGATCTGCGCGACGACTCCGAGCGGCTCGTGGAAGTGGTACGCGACGGTGTCGTCGTCGACCTCGCCGAGCGAGCCCTCCTGAGCGCGGATCGCGCCCGCGAAGTAGCGGAAGTGATCGATGGCGAGCGGGATGTCGGCGGCCAGGGTCTCGCGGACCGGCTTGCCGTTCTCCCAGCTCTCCGCGACCGCCAGCTTCTCCAGGTTCGCTTCCATCCGGTCGGCGATCTTGAGCAGGATGTCGCCGCGCGCCGTGACCGAGGTCCGGCCCCAGCCGGGCGCCGCGGCGTGCGCGGCGTCCAGGGCGCGTTCCACGTCCTCGGCGGTGCCCCGCGCCACCTCCGTGAACGGCTGCCCGTTCACCGGACTCGGGTTCTCGAAGTACTGCCCCCGAGCCGGCGGCACGTACTCGCCGCCGATGAAGTGGTCGTACCGCGCCTGGTAGGAGACGATCGCGCCCTCGGTGCCGGGCGCCGCGTAACGGGTCATGCTGGTCTGCCTCCCGGAGAAGCGCTGCCCGCCGTTGGGCAGCTCTCGCCCCGAGATTAGGGACGCGGACGTTGCGACGACGTTGCGGACGTGTGCGCGTGGCCTCGCCCGCGGGGCCACGGGGGCAGCCATCCGGCGGGCGCGGCCTGCTCGGACTCCACCTCGTCGAGCCGCGCCCGTACCGCCGCCGTCGGGCGTACGGCGGCCAGCGCCCGCCAGATGTCGAGGTCGTCCTCGCCCCACGGGGCGCGAGCCCAGTCCGCCAGCAGGTCGGGGTCGCGGCGCGCGATGAGCGCGGTACGCAGTCCGTCCGCGAGCCGGCGTCGCAGACGCACGACGGCCGGGGCCGTCGAACCGGGGAGCAGCGGACCGGTGTACGCCGTCATGGCCCCCGTGATCGCGCCCGAGCCGAGCCGGCGCTCCACCACCGCGACATCCGACTCGACCGGCGCCGTGAGCCGGTACGGGCGCGATGCCAGCAGGCCGCAGTCCAGCAGACGGCGCAGGCGCGTCAGTTCGGCACGGAGCGTCACCGGCGTCACCGACTCGTCCTCGTACAGCGCGCACAGCAACTCGTCGCCCGTCAGGCCTTCCGGGTGCCTGGAGAGCAGCACCAGGATCTCGCTGTGTCTGCGGCTGAGCCCGACCTTGCGGCCGCCGACGACCAGTTGGGCCTCGTCACGGCCCAGCGCGCACAGCTCGACCGTGTCCGCGGCGGTCTTCAGCGGTGCGAGCAGCGCCAACTGGGACTCCGCCGCCCGTGCCACCGCCTGTACGAAGCCGAGACTGTGCGGATGCGCGAGTCCGTCACCGCCGGTGATGTCGACCGCACCGAGCACCCGGCCGGTGCGCGGGTCGTGCACCGGGGCGGCCGCGCAGGTCCACGGCTGCACACGCCGTATGAAGTGCTCGGCCGCGAAGACCTGTACCGGACGGTCGACGGCGACCGCTGTCCCCGGCGCGTTGGTACCGACCGCTGTCTCCGACCACCGTGCGCCCGGTACGAAGTTCATCCGTCCCGCCTGGCGGCGTGTCGTCGCGTGGCCCTCGACCCACAGCAGTCTTCCCTGCTCGTCGCAGACCGCGAGCAGATGCTTGCCGTCCGCCGCGAACGTCCCCATGAGCTCACGGAAGAGCGGCATCACCGCCGCCAGCGGATGCTCCGCGCGGTAGGAACCCAGGTCGCCGTCCGTCAGTTCCACCGCCGCGGTTCCGTCGGGCGCGACTCCCGCCTGCGCCGAGCGACGCCAGGACTCGGCCACCACGGAGCGCACCGGGCGCGGCACCGTGCCCGCCTCGGTGAACGTCTCGTGGGCCCGTCGCAGCGTCCGTACCCGTTCGACGGGATCTGCACCCGGTTCCAGGGCAACCCATGGATCGGTCATTCGGCCTCCCGGAACGGAGATGCGGCTGGGTCCATCGTCACGTCCAGCGAGGATCCGGACAAGCTCTGTGACGGTGCGGTGGTGGGCGGATCGGGGGAGGGGAGAGGAGGAGTACGGACAGGGAGACGGAAGGGGCGTGGGCGATCCGTCCTCCGCGATCAGAGGCGAAGCGCCGCGGCGGTCGCGCGCAGCTGTGCGTGCAGGCCCCGATGGGTCTCGCGCGCGGGCAGCCACTCCTTGCGGAGCTTCGCCACACAGGTGTAGTTGGTGTCACAGACATTGGCGAGCGGCGACTCGACCGCCTGTGTCGCGAACTGGTACGCGTCCAGTTCACTGAATCCGTAGTCACGCACCAGCCACTGCACCAGGTCGAGCTGAGAGATGCGGAAGGCGTCCTCCAGCGGACGGGCCGAGCCGGTCGAGACGATGTGCGTGTCGGACTCGATGCGCGGCCAGGGGGTGGCGACGCCCTTGAGCAGCTCGACGATGACCACGGTGTTCATCGCGCACTCGACCGCCACGCCACACGTCTCGCCCTCGCCCTGGCGTGCGTGCCCGTCCCCGAGGCTCAGCAGGGCCCCTTCGACGTTCACCCCGAGGAAGCAGGTGACGCCGGCCCGCATCTCCGGCGTGTCCATGTTCCCGCCGTGGGAGTCGGGCACCAGTGCGGAGCGCACCTCCAGGTTCGCCGGTGCCACTCCGACCGTGCCGTGCATCGGATCCATGGGCAGCTCGATCCGGATGTCACTGTCCCGCGCGCGGAACAGGGCGGTGCGCCGCTCCCGGTCGAGCTGCCAGATCCATACCGTCTCCGGCAGCGGCGGCTGCAGCGTGGCCGTGGTGTGCGTGGACGTCAGCGCGCCGAACAGGGGGACCGTCGTGGAGGCCGCCCAGTCGCGGGCCGGTTCGATCGACACGAAGTGCACCGCCACCGTGTCGCCCGGCTCCGCACCCTCCACGTGGAAGGGGCCGGTCTGCGGATTCAGGAAGGGGAACTCGCAGACCTCGGACACCAGGTCCTTCTCGGACCGCACCCGTCCGGCGAAGCAGTCCTCCGTGTACAGGTCGAGGACCGTGCCCGGAGCGATGCGCGCCACCGGTGGTGCTCCGCCGAACGTCCAGGCGTACTCGCCGGGTTCGGGCCGTACGGTCAGGATCCGGGGGTCGCTCATCGCTGGGTGGCTCCGCTCTGTCGAAGATCGGGGGAAGGGGCCTCGTCGAGGTGGACACGGGCGGTGTCGGCTATGCGCCCGGGGTGACGGCGCGCGAGGACGATCAGCACCACGACCCCGGCCAGCATCCAGACCCCGACGATCGGCCCCGCGTACGACACGGGTGCGGTGAGCTCCGAGACGAAGTCGAAGACGGGCAGGCCCGCGGCGGTCAACAGGGCCGGGACGAAGGCGACGATGCCCAGCAGCGGGAACAGCAGATGACGTACCGGATGGAACAACTCGCGTCCGCGGCGCAGGAAATAGCCCGCACAGGCGAGGTTCACCACGATGTACACGCCGATCACCACTGTGACGATCACCGTCGCCAGCAGTAGGAACGCCGTCACCGGGTCGTAGGCGAAGCCGAGACCGAGCATGGCCGCGACCGCCACGGCGCACTGCACGGCGACTCCGGCGACGGGGGAGCGGTGCCGGGGATGCAGGCGCGTGAACAGCTCGGGGAAGACCTTGATCCGGGCGAGGGCGAAGGCGGTCCGGGTGGAGACGGTCGCGCAGGCGTTGGCGTTGGCGATCGTCGAGTTGACCACGGCCAGGAACACGAGCACCCAGAACAGCCCGAACGAGGCGCGGGCCACACCCTCCCACGACGCGGCTCCGGAGGCCGAGAACCCGGCGAAGCGGTCCGGGCCGACGTAGACGGTCATGGCGTAGGTGGTGAGGACGTAGACCAGGCCGATCGCCAGAGCCGCGCCGAGGACCGCCCGATGCATGGTCCGGCGCGGGTCCTTGGTCTCCTCGGCGAGCGGGGCCGCCGCCTCGAACCCGGCGAAGGCCAGCACGGTGTAGACCGATCCCGCGAACACGCCGCCGATGCCTTCGTGTCCGGAGGCGGTGTGCGACGTCCCGAAGACCGACAGGGTGTTGTCACCGCCCGCCTTGACGATCAGCCACAGGGCGAAGACGACGAAGACCAGGACCTCGAAGACCCCGAGGACGGTCCCGAAGCGGGCCGAGGCGCGCACCCCGAAGTAGCCCGCGAGCGCGATCACCGCGGCGCCGGCGAGCGACCAGGGCCACCACAGGTCGTCCGGGTACGCGGACCACTCCTGGTGCAATGTGCCGGCGGTGGTGAACCCGAGTTGCAGGAGCAGCAGCGGAGGCACCAGGGCTTCGACGAACACATAGCCCCAGCCGACCAGAAATCCTACAGTCGGGTGCAGTCCCTGCGCCGCGTACGTGGACACCGACCCCGCGGAGGGCAGTTGCCGTGCGAGCTCGGCCACGCACGACGCGGTGAAAAGGCACGCGACGAGGGCGATCAGTACGGACAGTGGCAGGCTGCCGCCCGCGAACGGTGCGCCCGACGGGATGGATGCGGCGACCGCGGCGGCCGGCGCCATGGCCGTGACACTCTGGAACAGGACCTCGCGCAGGCCGATGGCGTCGCGCCGCAGCCCCGGAACCGTCTCCCCCGACATGTGATCCCCCGATCCGCCTGGACACCGAGCCGTCGGCCCGATGGCTGCGCCTCGCGTGAATCACGTTACGGCGCCCGCCGGTTGGGCCGGAAGAGCGAGGCGTGAGTCGGTGGACAACTGCGGGGCTGTGGATACGGCGGTCACCCGGGCGAGGGAACGGGAGCCTCATGGTCACGGCCCGCGGACCCTGACCCTGCAGCGCGACCGCGACCGCGACCGCGACCGCGACCGCGACCGCGACCGCGACCGCGACCGAGGACCGGGCACCGCGGGAGTGGGGCTGTGGCCGTGGGCTGAGACCTCCGGTCGGACCCTGGGCTACGACCGCTCCGCGACCGACGAGGGATCGTCGAGCACGGCCCGCACCACCGAATGAGCGGCCCCCAGCAGCGGCCCCTGCGGACCCAGCCGTGAGACGGACACCGCACAGGCCGGACCCGCCGTACGTCGCGCCAGCTCGTCCTCGAGCGACGGCAGCAGCCACGGCGCGAGGCCGGAGAGCGCTCCGCCCAGGACCACGGTCTCCGGGTCCAGCAGGTTGACCGCCCCGGTCAGTGCGATGCCGAGCGCGGTCCCGGCGTCCCGCAGGGCTCGTCGTACCCGTTCGTCGCCGCGTGCGGCGCGCTCGGCCAGTACCCCGACCCGGTCGCCATCCGGTTCCAGTCCGGCCGCCCGCAGGACGGCCTCCTCGCCCGCGTACTGTTCGAGGCATCCGTGTCCGCCGCACGGACACGCCGGTCCGTCGGGACGCACCGGCACATGGCCCAGCTCGCCGGCGAAACCCCGTGTTCCGCGCAGCAGGTGCCCGTCCACCAACACCGCCGCGCCGATGCCGATCTCCGCGGACACGTGCAGGAAGTCGCGGGCGGTCGCGTCACCCAGCCAGAGTTCCGCGAGGCCGCCGAAGTTGGCCTCGTTGTCCACGGTCAGCGGAAGTTCGGGGGGCAGCAGCGCGCCGAGGTCCGTGTCGTGCCAGTCGAGGTTGGGCGCGCGGACCACGGTCCGGGCGTCGCGTGCCACCAGGCCGGGCACGGCGACCGCGAGACCCGCGGGCCACAGTCCCTCGCGCTCGGCCTCGGCGACGACCTGGCCGACCAGTTCGGTCAGCTCGCCGACCACGGGTCCGGCCGGCCGGCCGCGGTTCGTGCCGTGCCGCACCGCGCGGGCCCGTACGTCCCCGCGCAGGTCGACCGCGCACACCGCCAGATGATCGACACCCACCTCCGCGCCGATCCCGGCCGGGCCGCGGCCGCTGACCGCGAGTGCCGAGCCGGGGCGCCCCACCCGGCCCGGACGCTCCGGTCCGAGCTCCTCGAGGAGCCCGGAGCGGATCAACTCGTCGACCAGTGTGGAGACGGCCGCCCGGGTCAGACCGATGTGCGAGGCGACGGCCGCCCGTGACAGCGGTCCCTCGGCCCTGACGGCGTGCATGACCCGGGAGAGGTTGCGACGGCGCATGCCCTGCTGGGTGTCGGGCAGCCGGCGGCCGGAACCGTTCGGGTGGGCCTCGTGCAGCGGTGCGGTCATGCCTCCGTCAGTCCTCGTCCGGCCGGCCCTCATGGGGGCCGGCCTGGTCCGCGCGCGGTCGGTTCAGTTCCTGTTCGACTCCCGATCCAGCAGCGGGGCCGCGTCGGAGACTACCCCGGCGATCCTCGCGAGCGTCTCCTCGTCCCGTTCGACGGCGTCGAGCACCGGCCCCTGGGCCGTGCCCCAGCGCCGGGCGACGGCGGCGGGGTCCTCGCCGGTCAGCAGACCCGCGGCCTGCGCGGCGGCGCCCAGCGCGACCAGTTCCCTCGCCTCGGGCACCTGGACCGGGCGTCCCGACAGCCGCCGTACGGTCTGCTGCCAGGCCGTGCCCCGGGCGCCCCCGCCGATGAGCAGGAGGGGAGCGGACCGGTCGGCGTCCGCGTCCAGCACCAGGTCGAGCGCGCCGAGGAGCGAGTGGACCGCGCCGTCGTACGCCGCCTGGAGGAGCTGCCCGCCCGTCGTGTCGTGCCGCAGACCGTGCAGCAGTCCCGAGGCGTGCGGGAGGTCGGGGGTGCGCTCGCCGTCCAGGTAGGGGAGCAGGGTCACGCCGGCGCCGGGTTCCACGGCTTCTCGGTCCAGACCCAGGAGCGCCGCGACACGATCGACGGCGAGGGTGCAGTTCAGGGTGCAGGCCAGCGGGAGCCAGTCGCCGCGCGCGTCGGCGAAGCCCGCGACGGTGCCGGTCGGATCGGTGGGGCGCCGCGTCGAGACGGCGTACACGGTGCCCGAGGTGCCGAGGCTCAGCACCGCGGTACCGGGGCGCAGCCCGAGGCCGAGCGCGGCGGCCGCGTTGTCACCGGTGCCGGCGGCGACCAGCGTGCCCCTGGAGAAGGGCAGCTCGTCGCGGGCGTGCACGGTTCCCGCGACCTCGCCCGGCCTGACGACGCGGGGGAGGAGGGCGGGGTCGAGGCCGATGTGCGCGAGGACCTCCTCGTCGTACGTCTCGGAACCGGACGCCCACCAGCCCGTGCCGGAGGCGTCACCGCGGTCGGTCGTGGCCTCTCCGGTCAGGCGTTCGGTCAGGTAGTCGTGCGGCAGGCGTACGGCCGCGGTGGCGCGGACGGCCTCCGGCTCGTTCTCGGCCAGCCACGCCCACTTCGTGACCGTGATGGACGGCCCGGGGACCGTGCCGGTGCGCTCGGCCCAGGCCTTCGGGCCGCCGAGCTCGTCGATCAGCCGGCGGGCCTGGGGCGCGGATCGTACGTCGTTCCACAACAGTGCCGGACGTACGGGCTCGCCCTGGGCGTCCAGCGTGACGAGCCCGTGCTGCTGGCCGCCGATCGAGACCGCCGCGGCCTCGTGAGCGGCGTCACCGCACTGGTGCAGCGCCTCGCGGAGCGCGTCCCACCACTGCCGGGGGTCGCTCTCGCGGCCCGCTCCGGTGGAGACCGTGTGCGGCGCCTGCCCGCTCGCCACCGCCCGTCCGGTCGATGCGTCGACGACCAGGACCTTGGTGGACTGGGTGGATGTGTCCACCCCGACGACGAGCGGACCCTCGGCTGCTGACATCGGGCTCTCCCTCTTCCGCGGCTCCGCGGGATCTGTCCTGGTGGTGGGCTTTTGGACCGGCGCGGCCCAGGTTTCACACTTCGTCTCTTCCCAGAGACGCCCTCGCATACTAATTTGTTAACCGCCATGACGAAATAGTCGGAGCTAGCAAGGAGCCGCGGCATGAACTACCAGCCCACCCCCGAGGACAGGTTCACCTTCGGCCTGTGGACCGTCGGCTGGCAGGGAAGGGACCCGTTCGGCGACGCCACCCGGCGCGCCCTCGACCCGGTCGAGTCGGTGCAGCGCCTGGCCGAGCTGGGCGCCTACGGAGTGACCTTCCACGACGACGACCTCATTCCCTTCGGGTCCTCGGACAGCGAGCGCGAGTCGCACGTCAAGCGATTCCGCCAGGCCCTGGACGCGACCGGCATGCGGGTGCCGATGGCCACCACCAACCTCTTCACGCACCCCGTCTTCAAGGACGGCGCCTTCACCGCGAACGACCGCGACGTGCGCCGCTATGCGCTGCGCAAGACGGTCCGCAACATCGACCTGGCCGTCGAGCTGGGTGCCCAGACCTACGTCGCCTGGGGCGGCCGTGAGGGCGCCGAGTCCGGTGCCGCCAAGGACGTACGCGTCGCCCTCGACCGCATGAAGGAGGCCTTCGACCTCCTCGGCGAGTACGTGATCGACCAGGGGTACGACCTGAAGTTCGCCATCGAACCGAAGCCGAACGAGCCCCGCGGCGACATCCTGCTCCCCACCGTGGGCCACGCCCTCGCGTTCATCGAGCGGCTGGAACGCCCGGAGATGTACGGCGTGAACCCCGAGGTCGGCCACGAGCAGATGGCCGGGCTCAACTTCCCGCACGGCATCGCGCAGGCACTGTGGGCGGGCAAGCTCTTCCACATCGACCTCAACGGCCAGACAGGCATCAAGTACGACCAGGACCTCCGCTTCGGCGCCGGTGACCTGCGCTCCGCCTTCTGGCTGGTCGACCTCTTGGAGAGCGCCGGGTACGCGGGACCCAAGCACTTCGACTTCAAGCCGCCGCGCACCGAGGACCTCGACGGCGTCTGGGCCTCCGCGGCGGGCTGCATGCGCAACTACCTGATCCTGCGGGAGCGTGCGACCGCCTTCCGCGCCGACCCGGAGGTGCAGGACGCGCTGCGTGCCTCACGCCTGGACGAACTGACGCAGCCCACCGCGGCGGACGGTCTGCAGGCGCTGCTCGCCGACCGGACGGCCTTCGAGGAGTTCGACGTGGAGGCGGCTGCCGCGCGCGGCATGGCCTTCGAGCGGCTCGACCAGCTGGCCATGGACCACCTCCTCGGCGCGCGGGGCTGATCGGCATCCGGGAGGCGTGAGGCCCGCCGCACGTCGCGGGCGGCGCCTCCCGGGACGGATCTCTCCGGAATCCACCGGAATCATGCGGTCCATGCCGTGAGTCCGTATCAACTTCCGCGCGGGGCTCGCCTGCTGACCGGTTCGGCACGACTCTGGACGGTATGGCCACGCCGCCCATACCGCCCCAGCCCCCTCGGCCGCCGGGAAACACCCCTCCAGGTGGGGGTGGCTTCGGGCCCCCGCCCGAGGGCTACGTGCCCTTGTCCGGTGACCACGGATCCCCGTCAGCGGGTTTCGGCCCGCCGTCGCAGAACGGCGGTGGATGGCACCCGCCACCGCCGCCCGGTGGCCCTGGCGGGCATCGTGGAGGACGGCGCCGCCGTAATCCGCTGTTCCTGGTGCTCGTCGCGGTCGTGGCCCTCGGAGCCGTCGTCGTCGTGATCCTGCTGGCGGGGGGAGGCGACGACAAGCCCGGCAAGAAGGGGCCCACCGGGACCACCGGCGGCACCGGGAGCTCACCCTCGCCGTCCTTGAACCTCCCCTCCGGACTGCCCAGCAGGCTGCCGAGCGAACTGCCCAGCGAGCTGCCTTCAGGGCTGCCCTCGGAGTTGCCTTCGGAACTGCCGAGCGGTCTGCCCAGCGGCCTGCCGAGCGATCTGTCGAGCGGTCTCCAGTCGCTCGTCCCGGACCTGGCCGACGACGAAGTGCCCTACTACATGCTGACGACGGGCGACTGCTTCGACACCAGCGAGGCGCGTCCCGGGCAGGCCGCCAAGCGCCGGTGCGGCACCCCGCACGACGCGGAAGTCGTCAAGGTGGCCGAACTCGACGGCACCTACTCCACGGACGCCGCCCTCAAGAAGGCCGCTTCGGCCCTCTGCGAGGCGCCTCTGGAGCGCAAAGCGGCGCGACAGTCGTCAGGTACCGTCCGCGGCACCCTGGTGCAGTACCCGGATCCCGACACCTACGGGACGGGCATCGACAAGGTGACCTGCAGTCTGGCCGCGGACATCGGCGACGGTACGCACAGGCTGACCGCGCCCCTGACCTGACCGTCGCGCGGGTTCACGCACCACCGGGCGCAGGGGCAGTTTCAGCGCACCACTCGATGACCGGCACGCACGCGTGCCCCCTACCGAGCCGCACGCGTGCGTGCCGTACGAGAACGAACCCCAGGACCCGGCCCCTCTGGGGGCAGCGGAGGAGGCCGGTGCGATCGGCCTCGACACGCGGGGCGCGCGGCGTCACGCGTCCGACGGGACTCCGTGCCGGTCTCCCGCCGCCAGCGCGAGCGCCGTGGCCGGATCCCCGACCGGCTGTCCCGACGGCGTCCAACGGCCGGACTCCTCGCGGTACGGCCACCACCGGCCGTCCCGTCCCAGGCGGATCTGGACCGGAGCACCCGCCACGGTCCACCGGTTGCGGGACTCGACCAGAGAGGGCCGCTCGCCCTCGTCCCAGGCGCTCGCCAGTGCGGCACGCGCGCGGGCGAGTGCGTCCCCCTCCACGGTCCACTCGTCCTCGAGCACGGACAGGGCCGCCACACCACCCGCCTGCCAGGCACGCACCGCGAGCGTCAGCCCCCGCTGGTCCCGCCCCGATCCAAGGGCGAGCCGCTCGGCGACCGGCGCGTCCGGAGCGGCAGCCGCGAGACGGACGGCGTCCTGCTCCGGTGTCAGTTCCTCCTCGGGCGGCTGCGATCCGTGGCCCGGCGCGACCGCCCGGACCAGCAGCCGGTACGCCTCGGCCGCCGTCGCCCCGGCCAGGAACTCCAGGGCTGCCGGGTCGACACCGGGTGCGGGAGCGGTCCCGGTCTCCAAGGACGGCGGCCGTCCGGGCCCCGCGGGAGGTGCGGGAAGCGAGGGCAGGGGCGGCAGGATGTCACCGGCCGCGTACGCCTCGGCGGCGGATTCACCCCGGTGAGGGGAATCCGGCCCTCCCTGGGACCGCCGTCCGGCGGGCAGGCCGGGTGCGTCGGCGCCGCCGTCGCGATCGCCGCGCCGTTGGAGCTCGTCGAGCAGGGTCCGCTCGGCGCGCCCGCGCAGGAGCAGCAGGGTGAACGGGTCGTGGTCCAGCAGACGTGCCATCTGGTAGCAGAGCGCCGAGGTGTGCCCGCAGTGGTCCCAAGCCCCGCAGTCGCAGTCGGCCTCCAGGTCACCGAGCCCGGGGAGCAGGTCGATGCCGGCGTCCGCCGCCTCCTCGACCAGATGCGCCGGTATCTCGCGGTCGAGGAGCGCCGCGACGTGTCCGGCCCGTTCGGCGGTCATGTCGAGGAACCGGTCCCACTGTTCGTCGGCCAGTTCCTGCAGCAGGACGTCGGCCCGGTGCGTGCTGTGATCGCGATCCCGGACGACGGCGGTGATACGCCCCGGACGCACCGACACGGCCCCCACCGCCCCCGCGCGCGCGAGCCTGCGACCCGCCTTGAGCTGCTGGGAGTCCAGTGCAGCGTCCTCCAACGCCTTCACCCACGCGCGGCCCCACCACGTGTGCGCGAAGCCCTGCCCGTGCGGGGCGGGCAGCGCCGCGAACGTGCGCTCCTCGGCGGAGTCCGTCATCGCGCTTCCCCTCGCAGTTCCACCAGCTCGGCCAGTTCGGTGTCGGTCAGTTCCGTGAGGGCCGTCTCGCCGGCGCCCAGCACCGCGTCGGCCAGCCGCTGTTTGCGTCGCAGCATCTCGGCGATGCGGTCCTCGATGGTGCCCTCGGCGATCAGCCGGTGCACCTGTACGGGCCGGTCCTGTCCGATGCGGTACGCGCGGTCGGTGGCCTGCGCCTCCACCGCCGGATTCCACCAGCGGTCGTAGTGCACGACGTGCTCGGCGCGTGTCAGGTTCAGGCCCGTGCCGGCCGCCTTCAACGACAGCAGGAAGACGGGGACGTCGCCTTCCTGGAAGCGCCGGACCATCGCCTCCCGCGCGGTGACGGGCGTCCCTCCGTGCAGGAACTGGGTCGGTACACCACGGGTCGCGAGATGCCGTTCGATGAGGCGCGCCATCCGTACGTACTGGGTGAAGACCAGGACACCCGCGCCCTCGGCGAGGATCGTGTCGAGCAGTTCGTCCAGCAGTTCGAGCTTCCCGGACCTGCCGGGAATCGTCGGCGTGTCCTCCTTGAGGTACTGCGCCGGGTGGTTGCAGATCTGCTTCAGCGCGGTGAGCAGCTTCACGATCAGGCCGCGGCGCGCCATGCTGTCCGCGCCCGAGATCTCCGCGAGAGTCTCGCGCACCACCGCCTCGTACAGCCCCGTCTGCTCCGCCGTGAGCGCGACGGCGCGGTCGGTCTCCGTCTTCGGGGGCAGCTCGGGAGCGATGCCCGGATCCGACTTGTGGCGTCGCAGCAGGAAGGGGCGGACCAACCGGGCGAGCCGCTCGGAGGCGGCCGGATCCTGACCGCCCTCGACGGCCTGCGCGTACCGCGTGCGGAAGGAGCCGAGGCTTCCGAGCAGGCCCGGGGTCGTCCAGTCCAGGATCGCCCACAGTTCCGACAGGTTGTTCTCCACCGGGGTCCCGGTGAGCGCCACGCGCGCGCGTGCTCCGATGGTACGCAGTGCCCTGGCCGTCGCCGAGTAGGGGTTCTTGACGTGCTGCGCCTCGTCGGCGACGACCATGCCCCAGGGCACCCCGCCGAGCCGTACCGCGTCGAGCCGCATCGTGCCGTACGTGGTGAGCACGAACTCCCCGGCCGCCAGGTCTTCGAGGCCGCGCAGAGCGCCGTGGAAGCGGCGTACCGGTGTGCCAGGGGCGAACCTCTCGATCTCGCGCCGCCAGTTGCCCAGCAGGGAGGCCGGGCAGACCACGAGCGTCGGACCGGTGGTCGCCTCCTCGGTCTGCCGGTGCAGATGCAGAGCGATCAGCGTGACCGTCTTGCCGAGGCCCATGTCGTCGGCGAGACAGCCGCCCAGCCCCAGGAAGGTCATCCGCGCGAGCCAGCCGAGACCGCGCAGCTGGTAGTCCCGCAGGGTGGCGTCGAGCGTGGCGGGCGGGCCGACGGGCTCCTGCGACTCGGGGTCCGCGAGCCGCTCCCGCAGCGTCGCCAGCCACCCCGTGGGCTCCACGTCGACCCGGTGGCCCTCGACCTCCGCGGAGCCCGTCAGGACGGCGCTGAGCGCGTCGACGGGCGTGACCTTGCGGTCCCGCAGCGCCTGGGCACGGCGCACCTCGTCGGGGTCCACGAGCACCCACTGGTCGCGTAGCAGCACCATGGGACGGTTCGTCTCGGCGAGCAGGTCCAACTCCTGCCGGGTGAGCTGCTGATCGCCCAGCGCGAACCGCCAGTCGAAGGCGAGCAGCGCGTCCGCGGACAGGTACGACGGTGTGTCGGTCGACAGCCTCTCGGGTCCCTGCCCCTCGTCGGACGGACCGACGACCGCGCGGGCGGACAGTCCGCGTGCCAGTTCCCGCGGCCAGTGCACGTCGACGCCGGCCGACCCCAGCAGGCGGACGCCGTCGCCCAGGAGCTCGGTCACCTCCTCGTCCCCGAGGTCCACGGCGTCCGGGACCGCCGCCGCGAGCAGCGGAGCGAGCGGGGGCCAGGCGTGAGCCGCCCGGCGCAGGGCGAGCAGGACGTCCGTCCGCGCGCGTGGGCCGAAACCCGGCGCACCGGACCAGACCGCGGACGCGTCCGTGACGACGCCCGGATCGCTCACCCGGTGCACTTGCAGCACCCCGCGGAACGACATGGGCGGGCCTGTCGCCCCGACCGTGGTCAAGCCCGGGATCTCTACGCGCAGGGAGACGCGTACACCCGCGTCGTGCCCCGCGGCCACATCCGCTGCCCAGGCGCGCTGCTGCGGCACATGCTGAGGCTCCGGAGCCGCGAAGGCCGGACCGCCCGCGGCGAGCGACGCGGCGGGGGAGCGGGGCAGCGCGTCGGCCACCGCGTCGAGAAAGGCGCGCAGCAGCCGCTCGGGATCGGGCAGCCGCGGTGGCGTGAGGTCGCCGACCGGAACGGCGCGTGCCTCGGGTGGCATCGCGGCGGCGAGTTCACGCACGCGTTCCAGGTCGTCGGCGCGCAGCGGTCCCGCGCGCCAGGCGTCGTGGTCGTCGGCGGTGAGTCCGGGGAGCAGCAGACCGCGAGCGGCGAACTGGAGGGCGAGCACGGACGCGGCGCCCCAGAACGCGGTCGCCCGGTGTGCCCGCGCGGCGGCACGCGCGCGTGTGAGGACCGGCAGCGCGGCCCGGACGGGCAGTTCGACGGCCGGCACGGTCACCAGCTCGACGCCGTCGCCTCCGGGCAGGACGACGGTCAGCTCCCGGGCGGTGCCCGGCGCCACCGTCGGAGGGGCGTCTCGCGCGGGACGCCAGAAGGCGACCTGGCCGGCGCGCGCGGGTTCGGCGGGTGTGAAGACGGCACAGCAGCGGGCCAGTTCGGAGATCTCGGCGGGTGTGGCCGCAGGAATTCTCTGCACGGCGATGAGCATTCCTCAAATTTGACTACTGGGTCGGAGTCGCCGAGGGTACAGGACTTCGCGCGCCCGGGCGGACATGGCGTCGCTTCGAGACGCGGGATCGCCCCCTAGGGGTGCGGATAACCCCCCGGTACGGGCGGGGGGTGCCTCCGTACGTATCCGGGTGATGGCGCCATGGCTGCGGACGGGTGCCGATTCGTACGTTTCATCAGGTCAGCCCATGCCCGAGAGAAGCGGAGACCCACCATGCCCGACACCGCCGCAGCCGTCGTGGAACACCCTGCTGAGGCAGACGTCGGGCAGTCCCCGGGAAGCGAGTTCGCGCCTCTCCTGCGCGTCGTGAGGGAACAGGGTCTCCTGGAACGACGCCGGGGCTGGTACACGCTCACCATCCTCGTGAACGCGCTCTTCCTGGCGGCGATCGTGTCCGGCGTCGTCCTGCTCGGCGACACGTGGTGGACGACGCTCCTCGCCCCGCCGCTCGCCGTGTTCTCGGCCCGGACGGCCTTCATAGGCCACGACGCGGGCCACGCGCAGATCACCGCCGACAAGAAGGCGGGTCGTTCGATCGGACTGATCCACGGCAACCTCCTCCTGGGGATGAGCTACGGCTGGTGGAACGACAAACACAACCGCCACCACGCCAATCCCAATCACATCGACAAGGACCCCGACGTCGTCGCCGACGTCCTGGTGTTCACCGGGGAGCAGGCCGAGAAGCGGGTCGGTCTGCGGCGCTGGCTCACCCGCAACCAGGCGTGGCTCTTCTTCCCGCTCACCCTCCTGGAGGGTGTCGCGCTGAAGGTCAGCGGCTTCCGGGACCTGCGCAGGCAGGCGCCGCGCGAGCGGGTGGTGGAGGCGCTGCTGCTGGTGGCGCACGTCGTGGCCTACGCGACGCTGCTGCTCACCTCCATGTCCCCGGGCAAGGCACTGGCCTTCGCCGCACTGCACCAGGCACTCTTCGGCCTGCACCTGGGAATGGCCTTCGCGCCGAACCACAAGGGCATGGAGATGCCGGACCCGGACGGAGAACGCTGGGGCCATCTGCGACGCCAGGTGCTCACCTCACGCGACGTCCGTGGTGCGGCCCTCACCGACTGGTTCCTCGGCGGCCTCAACTACCAGATCGAGCACCACCTGTTCCCGAGCATGCCCCGGCCCCATCTGAGGCGCGCGCAGCCGCTGGTACGGGCACACTGCCGGGAACTGGGTATCCCCTATGCGGAGACCGGGCTCGTCGACTCCTACCGGCAGGCCCTGCGCCACATGTACGAGGTCGGTGAGCCGCTCAGGACCGGGCAGCCGCGCTAGGACGGGGCACGTTCCGGAGTACTCGGGGGTGAGTAGGGGGGCGCCTCAGGGATGTCTCAGGGTCGCGCACTGGAACGGACGAGGACGCGCACCCGTTTTCACGACAGAGAGCGGCAGTAGCCGCGAAGGAGGCGACACATGTCGAAGAACGCGAAGATCGCCGTAGGAGGTGTGGCCGTCGGCCTCATCCTGCTGATCTGGCTGCCCTGGTGGGCCGCCTTCCTGATCGTGGTGGGGGTGCCGGCGGCCGCGTACCTGACGCTGGACCCCTCGCAGCGGCGTCGGCTGCGCCGCATCACCCGCAAGGAGCTCGGCCGCTGAGGGTCGCCGGCCCGGCGTGACCGGGGCCGGCTCACGGGAGGAGACGGTTCGTGCTGCCGCTCGCGGGACCGACGGGAGCACGTCTCCCGCGCGGGTGGCACGCACCGTCCGCGGTGGTCGCGCGGCACGGTCGCTCAGCTCGGGCGGACGGCCATCTTGTCGAGTGCTTCCAGAAGACCGGGCAGCTCCGGGCCGCGTCCGACGGGCAGGACCTCGCCCGGTTCGTCGTCCAGCAGGACGAACGCGATGTCGTCCGTTCTGGCGACCATGGACCAGCCCGGCCCGTCCGCCCGCAGGGTCCGGGCGTCGCCGGTGGCGAACGACGAGCGGACACGCCCGAGCGGCGGCGGCGTGTCCACGTAGGACCGCGCCTCCGCGAGCACCCGGCGGATTCCCTTTCGGCCGCCGTCCTCGCTCCCGGACTCGTCCGGAGAGGCGCTCTCGCCCCGCGGCCCGTCCAGAGCCTCGTCCTGGCTCTCGTCCGGGCTTTCCTGCTTCGACTCGGCCCCGCTGCTCGCCGTGACGAACTCGTCGTCGTCGATCTGTTCCCGCCACGTCGCCCACTGGAGGGCGATCTCGTCGGCGCCGAGACGCCGTTGGGCCGGCCCCCAGTCCGTGGTGTCCGGCGGCCTCAGCGCCGCCCGCTCGGTGAGTTCGGGAGCGGGGTCGTGCGGGGCAGGGACTCCCGGCGCCGCGACGGCGACCGCGAGCGGCCAGCCGGGCAGCGCGCAGACGACCGTCCGCTCGTCGGGGGACAGCTCGTGCTCCATACCGCAGTCCCAGGACGCGATGGCGACGGCGACCAACGACACGTCGTCGATGACGACCGTCCACCGCGCGCCGTCGCCGTCCTGCCCGAGCACGATCCCGTACCCGTCGGCCAGGGGCGCCAGGTCGAGCGCGGCGCAGGCCTCCGGGTAGTCGTCACCCAGCACGCTGGGGAACTTCGCGGGCGTCAGCAGCACCGCCGTCAGCACATACAGCGCATCGTCGTCCCCGGTGGCGACGGCGTCATCGTCCGTCCCAGACATCCCAACCTCCCCATCGCTACGTTCGTCGGCGCACCCTAGTGCGACCGGAAGCCGCTTGTCACGGGTCCGAAGACCACGCGGAGCTGCAGGTATCCGGCTGGACAGGGGCGAAACGACCGTCGCGGGTCACCGGCCCGTCAGCCGGTCGGCAGACCCAGCAGCGTCCGCGCCACGGTACGGGGTGACTCGTCGCGCTCGCGCGCCAGGGCGATGACGGCACGGCAGGCCAGTTCGTTGACCCCGAACGACAGAGCCTCGGGCGACACCCAGGCCGCCGCCTCATCGATCCGTTCCTGGTCGTCCTCCGCGCACGCCGACACATAGGCCGCGGCCGCTTCGAACAGGTTGTGCGCACGCCTCTTCGGGCGCTGCTCCTCGGGGCGTCCCTCCACGGGCTCCCGGCCTTCGGCCGTCCGGGCCGTCCCGGCCGACCCGGCCGTCTTGGAGTCCCACCACACGCGGAATCTGGTGACCATGCCGGACATCGCGCCGCCTTCCCCTGCGGGGCCGTCATCGCTGACCGTTCATCTGCTGCTACTCAACGTAGAGTTGAAGCCTCGGAGGCAGAAGGGGGACGGCACGGTGAAGCGCTACGCGCGACTCGAACAGATCCGGCGGATGGACCCGCGCGCGGAGGCGTCGGAGATCTACCGGCTCACCTCCGCCCACGAATTCCCCTGGGACCTCACCCGCGCCCTGGAACTGGCCCTCTTCCGCACCTACGCCGTGCCCGGCATCGGGCGGCTGCTCGCCGAGACGGCGGAACTCACCGACCGCACCCAGAAGCGCTACGACGACACCGCGCTGCTTCTGGATGCCGTCGTCGAGCACGGTTTCGACTCCGGGGAAGGACGCACCGCGATCCGCCGCATCAACGCGATGCACCGCGGCTACGACATCAGCAACGCGGACATGCGGTACGTGCTCTGCACCTTCGTGGTCGTCCCCAGACGATGGATCGACGCCTACGGGTGGCGCAGGCTGTCACAGCACGAGGTCGTCGCGTCCGCCGTCCACTACCGCACCCTGGGGCAGCGCATGGGCATCGAGGACGTCCCGGAGACGTACGAGGAGTTCGAGGCGTGTCTCGACGCCTACGAAGAGGCCCATTTCGGGTGGGACGCGGGCGCGCGCCGTGTCTCCGACGCGACCCTCGACCTGATGGCCTCCTGGTACCCACGTCCCCTCGCGCCCCTGCTGCGCGCCTCGACGCTCGCCCTGCTCGACGAGCCCTTGCTGCGGGCGTTCCGGTACGAACCGCCGGGCCCCGTCACCCGCGCCCTGGTCCGCCGGGCGGTACGGGCTCGCGGCCGTCTGGTCCGGCTGTTGCCGCCGCGCCGGACCCCGCACCACGCCCGGCAGAACCGGGAGATCAAGGGCTACCCGAACGGCTACCGCGTGGCCGACCTTGGCACCTGGCCGGTACCGGGCGTGCGCGGCTGCCCGGCCTCACCCGGTCCACGCGTCGACTGAGCCGATCCCGGCCCGCGGCCTTCACGGTTCGGGTGTGCCCGAGGTTTGCGCGGCGGTGAGGACGCCGCGCTTGAGGGGACCGTCCAGATCCTCGGCGTACGAGGGCCGGTCGCAGGCGAGGCTCACCGGCCCTTCCAGGAACGCGAGCCGGCGGCAGCGGCATGGACGTGTACTTGGAGGGAGTACGTCGAGAGGGGCGGCCACGCGCGCGTGCCCGCCAGCACCTCCGGTGGAACAAGCGGCGAACGGGACGACAGGAAAGAACTGGAGGCGTCCGGTGTGCGTGTGGTGAAGATTCCGGGAGTGGGTCACGACACCATGTTCGACACCCGGGACGCCTCGTCGCGGAGATCGCCGCAACGGCCTGAGGCTCAACTCCTTTTCACGGCGAGAGCCAGGAAGCGTGCGTCCTCGTCGACGTACGACGTCATGTCCCAGCCGGATCCCGCCAGCAGAGGACGCAGATGGGACTCCGCGCGCAGATCCTCCGTCGTGATCCGGCGACCCTGGCGGGCCGCGAGCGCCGCCCGGCCGATCGGATGGAACAACGCCAGCGTGCCGCCGGGACGGACCACCCGCGCCAACTCCCGCAGATTGGCCTCCGGGTTCGGGAGGTGGGCGATGAGGCCCGCGCCGAACACGGCGTCCAGCGACGCGCTGCGCAGCGGCAGGGCGGCGACATCGGCGAGCAGCAACCGCCCCACGCGATCCCGGCCGGCCCGTACGGCGGCCGTCAGCATCGCCGGGGTCAGGTCCACCCCGATGACCGTCCCGGAGGGTCCCACGGCCGCTCGCAGCGGAGGCAGGGCGCGCCCGGTGCCGCAGCCCGCGTCGAGCACCCGGTCGCCCTCGCGCAGGCCCAGTTCAGCCGCCGCCGCCGCGTAGGCGGGCCCGTCGTCGGGGAATCTCGCATCCCAGTCGGCGGCGCGCGCGGTGAAGAACTCCCGGACGTGTGTGTGGTCGTCGCTCATGCACCGCATGATCCCGCACCGACACGAAGGACGACGCTGCGCACACGTTCGGGCGGGACGCGATCGGCTGCCTGTCCATCTGCGTCATATTGCAACACCTTTCGAAATGCACCCCCCTTGTGCGCCCCGGGTCGGGCTAGCGTCCGTGGGCCATGGGACACCTGGACCACGCCTCTTTCGGCTGGCTGACCCCCGTGCTGTCGTACGCGATGGCCTGCACCGGCGCCGCTCTCGGGCTGCGCTGCACGGTCCGCGCGCTCGGCGCCACCGGACGCGCGCGCCGCAACTGGCTCCTCGCCGCCGCCTCGGCGATCGCCACCGGCATCTGGACGATGCACTTCGTCGCGATGCTCGGCTTCAGCGTCAGCGGCACGGAGATCCGCTACGACGTCCCGCTGACCATCCTCAGTCTGCTCGTCGCCCTCGTCGTCGTCGGCGCGGGTGTCTTCGCCGTCGGCTACGGCCGCGGCCGGGGACGTGCGCTCGCCCTCGGCGGGCTCACCACCGGGCTCGGCGTCGCGAGCATGCACTACCTGGGGATGGCAGCGCTGCGCCTGCACGGTTCGGTGCGCTACGACCCGATGCTCGTCGGGCTCTCGGTGGCGATCGCGGTGGTCGCGGCCACCGCGGCGCTGTGGGCGGGCCTCAACATCAAGTCACCCGTCGCGGTCGTCGGCGCCTCGCTCGTCATGGGAGGCGCCGTGAGCAGCATGCACTACACCGGCATGCTGGCGGTGAGCGTCCGCGTCAGCCCCTCCGCGACCGCCCTTCCCGGGGCCGCGGTGATGCAGTTCGTCTTCCCCCTCGCCGTCGGCCTCGGGTCCTATCTATTCCTGACATCGGCGTTCGTCGCGCTGTCGCCCACGGCTCGCGAGCGCGAGGCGACCGCGGCGGCCCAGCGGCCGGTCGGGAGCACCACCCACTAGCCACTTCCCGGTGCCGGGCGGACCCGCCCGGAACGCCCCGATCATCGAGTGAGGAGGCCATGCGTACACCCCGTACAACCCCCGCACCCGGCACCGAGTCGCCGTCCCGCACTCCGGCGCGGGGCCGCCGTGCCCACGCCCGACCGCCCGCCGACGAGTACGGCGACCTCGACGAGGACGCCCGCGCGAGGGAGGGCGGGACAGCCTCCCGGCCCGACGCGGTCCCACGACGCGCGGCTCGATGGAGTCCGCGTCCCCGCACCGTACGGGCCAAGATCATCTGCCTGTTGATGGTGCCGGTCGTCTCCCTGTTCGCCCTGTGGGCGTACGCCACGGTGACCACGGCCCAGGACGTCGCGCGACTGAGACAGCTGCAACGCGTGGACTCCATGATCCGTGTGCCGATCGACGCCGCCGTCACCGCGCTGCAGACCGAACGGACGGTTTCCGTCCGGTACGCGACCGACCCTCGATCCGAGCGGCGGGGAGACCTCACGACCCTCGCCGCGCGCACCGACCGCGCGGTGGCGAAACTACGGCTGGGCGACCAGAACACCGTCGCCGACGGAGCCGACCTGCCCAACGGGGTGGCCGGCCGCCTCGGCTCCTTCGTCACCGCGGCGGAGAACCTGCGCACACTGCGCGGCGCCGTACGGGAACGCCGGACCGGCTGGGACGACGCCTACGGGGAGTACACCAAGGTCATTTCGTCGGCCTTCGCCGTGACGGGCGCCCTCACCAGCGTCCAGGACCCGGGTCCGGGGTCCGAGGCGCGCGTGCTCCTCGAGTTCTCCCGGGCGGGCGAGGCACTCGCCCAGGAGGACGCGGTGCTGTCCGGCGCACGGCTCGCGGGCACGCTCGACGGTCGACGGCTGCGGCTGTTCACCGAGGCCGTCGCCACCCGCCGTGCACTGACCGACGCGTCCGTAGTGGACCTGAGGGGAACCGAACAGGCCTTCTGGCAGGACCTCATGAGCGGGAGCGCGTACACGGACGTGGGCGCCGTCGAGGACCGGGCGCTCGCGTCCCGACCGGGGGCCGCCGCCCTCGCCGCCGCGCCGGAGACGGACTGGAACGCGTCCCACGCGCGCGTACGCGACGCCATGCGCACCATCGGGGCCGACGCGGGCCGAGGCGTCGAAGGCCGCGCCTACCCGTTGACCCACGGTCTGCGGACGCCCGCCGGCGCCGCCGTGCTGTTCGGGCTCGCCGCCGTCGCCGCGTCACTCGTCATCTCCGTGCGCATCGGCCGCGGTCTGGTCGTCGAACTGGTGGCCCTGCGTAACAGCGCCCTAGAGATCGCCCGGCGCAAACTCCCCGACGCCATGCGCAAACTGCGCGCGGGCGAGGAGATCGACGTCCGGGCCGAGGCGCCGCCGGGGCCGCCCGCCGAGGACGAGACCGGTCAGGTCGCGGAGGCCCTGGGCACCGTCCACCGGGCCGCCCTGCGTGCCGCGGTCGAACGCGCGGAACTCGCGAGCGGCATCTCGGGGGTCTTCGTCAATCTCGCTCGCCGCAGCCAAGTGCTCGTGCATCGCCAACTGAGCCTGCTGGACAGCATGGAGCGCCGGTCCGACGACCCGGACGAGCTGGGCGACCTCTTCAGGCTCGACCACCTCACCACCCGTATGCGGCGCCACGCGGAGAACCTCATCATTTTGTCGGGCGCGGCTCCCGGCCGGGCCTGGCGCCTGCCGGTCCCGCTCACGAACGTGGTCCGTGCGGCCGTGTCCGAGATCGAGGACTACGCGCGCGTGGAGGTGCGGCAGTTCCCGGAGACGTCCGTCGTCGGCGCCGCCGTCGCCGACCTCACCCACCTCCTGGCGGAACTCGTGGAGAACGCCGCGCAGTTCTCGCCGCCGCACACCCATGTCCGTATCACCGGCGAGGCGGTCGGCAACGGCTTCGCCCTGGAGGTCGAGGACCGCGGCCTCGGCATGGGCAAGGAAACGCTCGACGAGGCCAATCGGCGCATCGAGGAGACCGAGACGCTCGACCTGTCCGACAGCGACCGGCTCGGTCTCTTCGTGGTCAGCAGGCTCGCCGCCCGGCACGACATCAAGGTGCATCTGCGGACCTCGCCCTACGGAGGCACCACCGCGGTCGTGCTCCTCCCTACGGCACTCCTGCAGGCGGGTTCGGCGGAACGGTCCCCCAGTGAGGCGGACACCGAAGGTCCCAAGGAACGGGGGTACGCGCGCGTGCCGGCGGCCCCCGAGAGCGAGACCGTCCTCCAGGCGCCCGTTGAGCGGCCCGTTCTCGTGGCCCCCGTGCGGACGTCCGCTGAGGCCCCCGCGGGCCCGGCCCCCGAAACACCGCCCCCTGGAGTCACCGCCTTGCGGCCGCACCGCCCTCCGGAGGATTCGGACGGTGACGACAGCCTTCCCAGGCGCGTACGGCAGGCCAGCCTCGCACCCCAACTGCGCGAACAGCGCCCCGAGGAGCCGGTGCATGTGCCCGGTCCCCGGCGCGAGGACACCCGCACCCCCGAACTCGTACGGGACCGGATGACCGCCTACCGCGACGGCTGGGCGCGCGGCAGCGGCCGGACCTCCGGTCCCGGCGGCACCACGGCCCCCGACGCGGGTGGCGACAGCGGCGAAGGAGACCCCGCATGATTCAGGACCCGAGCCCGCGGGCCGCCCAGAGATCCGGCGAACTCGACTGGCTGCTGGACGACCTGGTGCTCCGTGTGGCCGAAGTACGGCACGCGGTGGTGCTGTCGAACGACGGGCTGGCGGTGGGCGCCTCCACCGGTCTCCTCCGCGCAGACGCCGAGCATCTGGCCGCCGTCGCCTCCGGATTCCACAGCCTGGCGAAGGGCGCGGGCCGTCACTTCGGTGCCGGAGGCGTTCGCCAGACGCTGGTCGAGATGGACGACGGCTTCCTGCTCGTGGCGGCGGCGGGCGACGGCTCGTGTCTCTCCGTCCTCACCGCCGCGACCGCCGACATCGGGCTGGTGGCCTACGAGATGGCACGGCTGGTCAAACGGGTCGGCGAACATCTCCACGCACCTCCGCGCGCGGCTTCCCAGCCACCCGTCGCCGGATCCGCCGAGGAAGGCCGATACGGATGAGCGAGGGGACGGCGGGCAGCCAGTGGTACGACAACGAGGCAGGGCCCCTCGTCCGTCCGTACGCGATGACGGGCGGCCGCACCCAAGCCGGGCCCACGGGGGCGCACTTCGACCTGATCGCCCTGGTGACCCTCGTCACGGACGCAGCCGACGCGGACGACGACTCGTTGCTCGGGCCGGAGCACCGCCACCTCATCGACCTGTGCCGGACCGAGACGCAGTCGGTCGCCGAGCTCGCCGCGGACACCGACCTTCCGGTGGGTGTGGTCAGGGTGCTGCTGGGCGACCTGCTGGAACGCGGTCGTATCACGGTCAGCCGCCCGGTGCCGCCCGCGCAACTGCCCGACGAGCGGATCCTCCATGAGGTGATCGCAGGGCTGAGGGCGCTCTAGATGAACGATGTCGGCCCGGCCCGTAACCGCTTGCGCCCACTTCCGGGCGCCGAACAGCCGAGAGACGGTCGCAACGCTCCATTTGTGGTCCGTTCCTTCGCGAGGGAGCCGCAGTTGCCATGATGCTGACTTCACCCACCCGCAGACATGTACCGAACGCACCGAAGCGCCCGCCCCGCACCTGGGTCCCGTCCCATCGTGCGCGGACGGGTCACGCCGACCTGTGTCGGCACTCCCGAGGGAAGTGATCGATGGTCACCGAGAACTCCGACGCCTCGGCCGCCGAGTCGTCCGCGCTGGCCCTGAAGATCCTGGTCGCCGGCGGGTTCGGCGTGGGAAAGACCACCCTGGTGGGCGCGGTCAGCGAGATCCGACCGCTGCGCACCGAGGAACTGCTCAGCGAGGCGGGCCAGTCGGTGGACGACACCGAGGGGGTGGACCGCAAATCCACGACCACCGTCGCCATGGACTTCGGCCGCATCACCATCCGCTCCGGCCTCTCCCTCTACCTCTTCGGCACCCCCGGCCAGGACCGGTTCTGGTTCCTGTGGGACGAGTTGTCTCTGGGCGCGCTCGGCGCCGTCGTCCTCGCCGACACCCGGCGACTCGAGGACTGCTTCCCGGCGGTGGACTACTTCGAGCACCGGCACATCCCGTTCGTGGTAGCCGTCAACTGCTTCGCGGGCGCCCGGGCCTACGGAGCCCAGGACGTGTCCCGCGCCCTCGACCTCGACCGGGGCACGCCGGTGGTGCTCTGTGACGCCCGTGACCGCGATTCCGGGAAGGAGGTACTGATCCGCCTGGTGGAGTATGCCGGGCGGGTGCACACCGCCCGACTGCTCGACTCCGTCGGCTGACACCGGGGACGCGGGAGCCGTCGGGACGCCGGAGACACCGCGTTTCATGGACGTCTGCGGAACTCACGGACGAGGGGCCCAGGGGGCGTTGTCCGGGGCACGCGGCCGTCGCGTCGAGGCGACGCCCGCGTACCCAGCGAGGGGCGTGGTGGCGCGGTGCCCCGGCGACTCGACCGGAAGGTACCGCTCTCACCGTGGGCCCGATCCGAACGACTCCTCGCTAGCCCGCCAACGCGGAGAAGGCGACGGCCTTGTCGATGCGTACGCGGACGAGGAGTTCACCCGGCACACCGTTGCGTTTCCCGAACTCCTCGGCCCGGTCCTCACCCATGTAGCGCCCACCGATGCGGGCGGCCCACTGACGCAACTCCTCCGGATCCTCGGACAGTTCGGCCCGTCCCTCCAGCACCACGAAGGCGAACGGAGGCCGGTCGTCGTCCACGCAGAGGGCGACTCGGCCGTCACGGGCCAGGTTCCGTCCCTTCACCGTCTCCTTCCCGGTGTTGAAGACCAGGTCGTCGCCGTCCAGCAGGAACCAGATCGGTGCCACATGTGGGCTGCCGTCCGCCCGGACGGTCGACAATTTCGCGGTGCGGGTCCCCTCAGAGACGAAGGCCCGCCATTGCTCGTCGGTCATCTTCTGTGCCATGCCACCATCCTCCTTGCCCGGAGGGCGGCCGTGGTGAAGGCTGGCTGGTCGAATCCTCCGCACAGGAGGAGTCACCACACGGGGAGACGGACATGGAGCAGAACACAAAACTCGGCTGGCTGCTGGACGATCTGACCGAACGGGTCGAACACGTGCGCCATGCGCTGGTGCTCTCCAACGACGGGCTGGTCACCGGCGCGAGCAAGGGACTTCGGCGCGAGGACGCCGAACACCTGGCGGCGGTCTCGTCGGGTCTGCACAGTCTGGCCAAGGGCTCCGGCCGGCACTTCGGCGCCGGTCAGGTACGCCAGACGATGATCGAGTTCGACGAAGCGGTGCTCTTCGTCACCGCGGCGGGCGACGGCAGCTGCCTGTGCGTCCTCAGCGCCGCGGAGGCCGACATCGGTCAGGTCGCGTACGAGATGACCCTGCTGGTGAACCGTGTCGGTGAACACCTCCGAGTGGACACACGTCAGCCGGAACGATCACCTACACGGGACTCCTGACCTGCGAGGACGTGCCCGCCGTGGAGTTATCCACAGGCCCGCCACGAACTCTTCCGATCCGGCTACGGTTTTTCCCGAGGCGAGCGCACACGGCGCGAGCACCGCACTCCACGGGGGAGACCGTCATGTCAGGCAACACCGTCACCCAGTCCGTCACATGGTCGCTCGCCCGCGCGGCCCGGGAGCTCGATCTCCGGCGCGGCGAGTTCGACCTGGCCGTGCATCTCGGATACGTACGCACCGTCCCCGACGAAGGGGGAGCGGGCCGCCGGGTCACCCGGGCGGAGATCGACCGCGTGCGGTCCCAGGAAGGCTTCCCCGAAGCGCTGAGGGAGCGGGTCAAGGCCGTGGGTACGACGGAGGGTGCCGCCCTCATGGGCGTCTCCACCGCCAGGTTCACGCGCCTCGCCCGCCTGGGCCTGGTGGTGCCGGTGAAGTTCTATGTGAACCGTTACAGGGCCGTGGTCTGGCTCTATCTGGCCGAGGAGCTGCGCCGCTTCCCGGCCGAGAGGCAGAACGTCCCGCTGCTCAGGGGCCGTATGCCCGAGGGACTGCGCGACCAGCTGGGGGCGGGCCTGGACCTCCGGCCCCGCAACTGGCGCGGACGGCACATGGGATTCCTGCTGCGCCAGGCCGAGGACCCCTGGGCCAGGGCGGCGGTCGTGGCCTCGCTGCTCGAACCCGCCCAGCTGGCCGAGGTGATCAGGGATCCGTACGAGCGTGCCTGCCTGAACCGCTTCCGTCCCGAACGACCCGGGCACGGCGCGCCGGACTCGCCCGCCGCGTACCTCGTCTCCCGGATCATGACGGCCGACGACCCCGACGAGATCAGCTGGCTCCGCGCCGACCTCGGTCACGCCGTCGCCGAAGCCCGGGAGGCACACCCCGCTCCGCGTCCCACCCCGAGGGCCCGAACCGGCGTCGTCCCGGAACCGGCGGGGCCGTCCGCGGAGGAACACCCCACGGTGCCGGGCTCTCCACCGGTTCCCGTCGCCGAGGCCGCCGCCTTCGCTCCGACCGGCTCAGTCTCGGGACCCGTAGCCGCGGTACGCGCCGTCGCGGTGCCGATCCTGTCCCCGACGGTCGTCCCGCGCTCCGAGACGGTCCTGCCTGAGAACCCGCCCGAGCCCGGGGAGGACGGGCGACCGCGGGGCCTGTTCGGGTGGCTGCGCCGCAGAGACGCCTGACGGCGCGGCAGTTCGCGGCCTGGCTACAGCGCCCGGAACAGACCTTCCTGGACGACGGAGACGAGCAGTCGTCCCTTCCGGTCGTAGATGCGCCCGCGGGCCAGCCCTCGACCGCCGGTCGCGATGGGCGACTCCTGGTCGTACAGGAACCACTCGTCCGCCCGGAACGGCCGGTGGAACCACATGGCGTGATCGAGCGAGGCCATGTCGAAACCACGCGGACCCCACAACGGTTCCACCGGAATACGGACGGCGTCCAGAAGGGTCATGTCACTCGCGTACGTGAGAGCACAGGTGTGCACGAGAGGGTCGTCGCCCAGCGGCCCCACGGCCCTCATCCACACGGCGCTGCGCGGCTCCGCGTCCTTGATCTCGTCCGGCGTCCAGCGCAGCCGGTCCACGTACCGGATGTCGAACGGCTGGCGGCGCGCCATGCGTTCCAACGCCTCCGGCAGCGTGCCCAGGTGCTGGGAGATCTCCTGCGGCAGCGTCGGCAGCGACTCGGGGTCGGGGACCTCCCGGGCCGGCGGCAACTGATGCTCGAAGGTTCCTTCCTCAGGCTTGTGAAAGGAGGCGGTCAGATTGAAGATCGTGCGTCCCTGCTGCACGGCGGTGACCCGCCGGGTGGTGAAAGAGCGCCCGTCCCGGACCCGTTCGACCTGGTACACGATCGGCACGCCCGGCCTGCCCGGCCGAAGGAAGTACGCGTGCAGCGAGTGCACCGGCCGGTCGCCCTCGGTGGTGCGCCCGGCGGCGACCAGCGCCTGGCCCGCCACCTGGCCACCGAAGACACGCTGCAGTGACTCGTCGGGGCTGCGGCCCCGGAAGATGTTGACCTCGATCTTCTCCAGGTCGAGCAGGTCGACGAGTCTCTCGGCTGGGTTCGTCATGCGTGGGATTCTCCTGTGCTCACAACTGGCCGACGTCGGTGACCTTGACGACGGCACGGCCCTCCGCGTCGGACGCCGTCAGGTCGACCTCCGCGCTGATGCCCCAGTCGTGGTCGCCGTTCGGGTCGGCGAAGGTCTGGCGAACGCGCCACAGGCTGTTCTGCGGCTCCTCCACGATGGACAGCAGCTTGGGGCCGCGGGCGTCCGGGCCGGTGCCGAGGTCCTCGTACTCGTCCCAGTACTTGTCCATCGCCTCGCCCCAGGCATCGGCGTCCCAGCCGGAGTCGGCGTCCATCGAGCCCAGCTCGTCGACGTTGTCGAGCGCCGCGAGTTCGACGCGGCGGAACATCGCGTTGCGGACGAGGACACGGAAGGCACGGGCGTTCGCGGTGACCGGTTTGACCTGGTCCGCCTTCTCCTGGGCCTCCTCGGCCGTCATCTCCTCCGGGTTGGCGAGCTGCTCCCACTCGTCCAGCAGGCTGGAATCGACCTGGCGCACCAACTCGCCCAGCCAGGCGATCAGATCCTCCAGGTCCTCGGACTTGAGGTCGTCCGGGACGGTGTGTTCCAGGGCCTTGTAGGCGCTCGCCAGGTAGCGCAGCACGATGCCCTCGGTCCGCGCGAGCTCGTAGAAGGAGACGAACTCGGTGAAGGACATGGCACGTTCGTACATGTCACGGATCACGGACTTCGGCGACAGCGGATGGTCACCGACCCACGGGTGGCTCGTGCGGTAGGTGTTGTAGGCGTGGAACAGCAGCTCTTCCATCGGCTTGGGGTACGACACGTCCTGGAGCCGTTCCATGCGCTCCTCGTACTCGACGCCGTCCGCCTTCATGGCGGCCACCGCCTCGCCCCGGGCCTTGTTCTGCTGGGCCGCGAGGATCTGCCGAGGGTCGTCCAGCGTCGATTCCACGACGGACACCATGTCGAGCGCGTAGGACGGGGACTCGGGGTCCAGCAGGTCGAACGCGGCCAGCGCGAAGGTCGACAGCGGCTGGTTGAGCGCGAAGTCCTGCTGAAGGTCGACGGTGAGACGCACGATGCGGCCCTCGGCGTCCGGCGTGTCCAGCTTCTCGACGATGCCGCCGTCCAGGAGCGAGCGGTAGATCGCGATCGCCCGCCGGATGTGCCGCAACTGCTGCTTGCGGGGCTCGTGGTTGTCCTCCAGCAGATGCCGCATCGCCTCGAAGGCGTTGCCCGGCCGGGCGATGACCGACAGCAGCATCGTGTGGGTCACCCGGAAGCGGGAGGTGAGCGGCTCGGGCTCGGAGGCGATGAGCTTCTCGAAGGTGCTGTCCGTCCACCCGACGAAGCCCTCGGGAGCCTTCTTGCGCACCACCTTGCGACGCTTCTTCGGGTCGTCGCCCGCCTTGGAGAGGGCCTTCTCGTTCTCGATCACGTGCTCGGGCGCCTGCGCGACGACGAACCCCGCCGTGTCGAAACCCGCCCGCCCGGCGCGCCCCGCGATCTGGTGGAACTCACGGGCGCGCAGCGTGCGGACCCGGTTGCCGTCGTACTTCGTCAGCGCGGTGAACAGCACGGTGCGGATCGGCACATTGACACCGACACCGAGGGTGTCCGTGCCGCAGATGACCTTCAGCAGGCCGGCCTGGGCGAGCTTCTCGACCAGCCGACGGTACTTGGGGAGCATGCCGGCGTGATGGACACCGATTCCGTGCCGCACGTAGCGGGAGAGGTTCTGGCCGAACTTGGTGGTGAACCGGAAGTTGCCGATCAGATCGGCGATCTGGTCCTTCTCCTCCCGGGTGCACATGTTGATGCTCATCAGCGCCTGTGCCCGCTCCACGGCCTGCGCCTGGGTGAAGTGGACGATGTAGACCGGGGCCTGCCTGGTCGCGAGCAACTCGGTGAGCGTCTCCGTCAACGGGGTCAGCACGTACTCGTAGGAGAGCGGCACGGGCCGGGTCGCCGAGCGGACCACCGAGGTGGGGCGGCCGGTGCGCCGGGTGAGGTCCTTCTCGAACATCGAGACGTCGCCGAGTGTCGCGGACATCAGGATGAACTGCGCCTGGGGAAGTTCCAGGATCGGGATCTGCCAGGCCCAGCCGCGGTCGCCCTCCGCGTAGAAGTGGAACTCGTCCATGACGACCTGGCCGACGTCGGCGTGCTTGCCGTCGCGCAGCGCGATGGACGCCAGCACCTCAGCGGTACAGCAGATGACGGGGGCGTCGGCGTTGACGGAGGCGTCGCCGGTGAGCATGCCCACGTTCTCGGTGCCGAAGATCTTGCACAGCTCGAAGAACTTCTCCGAGACGAGCGCCTTGATCGGCGCCGTGTAGAAGGTGACCTCGTCCCGGGCGAGCGCGGCGAAGTGCGCACCCGCGGCGATCATGCTCTTCCCCGAGCCGGTGGGGGTCGAGACGATCACGTTGGCCCCCGAGACCACCTCGATCAGCGCCTCCTCCTGGTGGGGGTAGAGGGTGAGACCACGTTCCCCGGCCCACGACTCGAAGGCTTCGTAGAGGGCGTCGGGATCTGCGGTCTGCGGCAGCTGATCGATAAGGGTCACGCCCCCATCTTGCCTGTCGACCCGCTCGATGGGGGAATCGGATGTTCGGCCGAAGATCACGAACGTTACGCTGTGGCGCCGGTGAAGCGTCACCGGACGCGGGCAACTGGACAGCGCTACAAGCGGAATGGGGCGGGGAACGGCCATGATGGGACCAGCACACTCACTGTCGGGGGCCGCGGCCTGGCTCGGTGTCGGGGCGGCGGCCGCCGCCACCGGTCACACCATGCCCTGGCCGGTCCTCCTCGTCGGAGCCCTCATCTGCGCGGGGGCCGCGCTCGCCCCCGACCTGGACCACAAGGCCGCGACCATCTCGAGGGCCTTCGGGCCGATCTCACGCGGGCTCTGCGAGATCGTCGACAAGCTCTCGTACGCCGTCTACAAATCGACACGCAAGCCGGGCGACCCGCGGCGCTCCGGTGGCCACCGCACACTGACGCACACCTGGCTGTGGGCGGTGCTGATCGGCGCGGGGTCTTCGGTGGTGGCCATCACCGGCGGCCGCTGGGCGGTCCTGGCGATCCTGTTCATCCACATGGTGCTCGCGATCGAGGGGCTGCTGTGGCGGGCCGCGCGCGGGTCCAGCAGCGACGTCCTGGTCTGGCTGCTGGCCGCGACCAGCGCCTGGATCCTCGCCGGGATCCTGGACAAGCCGGGCAACGGGGCGGACTGGCTGTTCACCGCGCCCGGCCAGGAGTACCTGTGGCTGGGCCTGCCGATCGTCCTGGGCGCGCTGGTGCACGACATCGGGGACGCGCTGACGGTGTCGGGCTGCCCGATCTTGTGGCCGATCCCGCTCGGCCGCAAGCGCTGGTACCCGATCGGCCCGCCCAAGGTGATGCGCTTCCGGGCCGGCAGCTGGGTCGAGCTGAAGGTGCTCATGCCGGCGTTCATGCTGCTGGGCGGGGTGGGCTGCGCGGCGGCGCTGAACTTCATCTGACCGACCGGCGGAGCGCCGCGTCCGACGGAGGCGGCGCCCCCGCACCCGGCGGACGTGGCGGTGACGGGCGTGGCGGTATTGCGGGTGGCGGCGGCCTCAGGGCCTCATGCCGGATCCTTGTCGTCCCCGCAGTCCGCGCCCTGTACGGAGCCTCCGTAGCGCTTCTCGAACTGCGCGATCCGGCCCTCCGAGTCCACCGTCCGGGCCTTGCCGGTGTAGAACGGGTGACTCTCGGACGAGATCTCGACATCGACGACCGGGTAGGTCTCGCCGTCGTCCCACTCGATCGTCCGCTCACTCGTCGCCGTGGACCGGGTGAGGAAGGCGAATCCGGCGGCCCGGTCCCGGAAGACCACGGCGTGGTAGTCGGGCTGCTTGTCCTGCTGCATGGGTGCTCCTTGCCTAGGAGGGGCAGGCCGGGCCAGACCCGGTCAGCCGGACAGGGACTCCTCGTCGACGACATGCATGGCGGCCTCCTCGGCCGAGGCGGCGGCGCCGTCGATGCCGACGTCGGTGGCGATCAGTCCGCTCTCGTCGTCCTCGTGCGCCCCCTCGTCGGGGGCGACGAGACGTCCGGAGCGGAGGGTCCCCACCTCGTTGTCCAGAGGCTCTCCGTCGCCGCCCTCGTAGTCGCCGATGCCGTCCCCGTCGGGTTCGGCGATGTCGGGCAGCTCCTCCGCGAGTCGCTGGTCCAGGCTCTCGCCCTGCCGACGTTCGGAAGCGGTCACGCCGGAGTGCTCCACCGCCCACGGCCGCTCCGGCGGGGACCAGCCACGGTCGAGAGGATCACCCACACCGTCGGAGTCCAGGGTGTCCTCGACGTCGAGCAGCCCCGCGTCGTCCTGCACCTCGGATCCGTCAGGCTGGTAGACGTCGTCTCCCCATCCGTCGGCGCTCTCCACGGGTACCTCCAGGTGATGCGGGTGAGCCCGGTCCCACCGCGATCGACGGCGGGCACGGTCACTGGACACCGGCCCCGCCCCGCGCGAACCGGGTGGTTCCCGGCCGCTCCCCGAATCGGTGCCGACATCCAGCCTTCCACTCCGGTTCGGCACCGCGCAACGCCACAGGCTCCGACCTGCGGCGACCCCGCCCGCCGACCCGGGTCCCGGACCCCGGGGCGACGGCTCCGCCGAGCCACCGCCGCCTGCTCCGGTCGGGCGCGCGCATACGCATCCTGCCGCGGGAGCCCGGTCGCCGCAGCAGCCGTGCCGCATGATCACCCGGTCACGATCGCGTCGGCCGTGCCATCTGGCGGTCCGGTCTCGGTCACCTCATCCGTGCCAGGACCTCCACAGGGCCGCGTAGGCGCCGTCGGCGGCGACCAGCTCGTCGTGACTGCCCAGCTCGGTGATCCGGCCGTTCTCCACGACGGCGATGACGTCCGCGTCGTGGGCGGTGTGCAGCCGGTGGGCGATGGCCACGACGGTGCGGCCGTTGAGGACACGCGCCAGCGACCGTTCCAGGTGGCGGGCCGCCCGAGGGTCGAGGAGCGAGGTCGCCTCGTCGAGCACCAGCGTGTGCGGATCGGCCAGGACCAGCCGGGCGAGTGCGATCTGCTGGGCCTGCGCCGGGGTGAGCGCCAATCCTCCCGAACCGACCTCGGTGTCCAGACCGTCGCCCAGGGCCCGTGCCCACCCGTCGGCGTCGACCGCGCCCAGCGCCGCCCACAGTTCCGCGTCGGCCGCCCCCGTCCGGGCGAGCAGCAGGTTGTCGCGCAGGGAGCCCACGAACACGTGATGTTCCTGGTTGACCAGGGCGACGTGTGTACGCACCGCCTCCGCGGGCATCCGCGAGAGTTCGGCTCCGCCGAGCGTGACGCGGCCGTCCCGCGGGGCGTAGATCCCGGCGAGCAGCCTGCCCAGGGTGGACTTGCCCGCACCGGACGGACCGACCAGCGCGAGCCGGGTGCCGGGGGCGACCTCGAGGGAGACCTTCCGCAGCACGTCCACACCCGCGCGGTAGCCGAAACGCACCTCGTCCGCGTGCACGTCGCGTCCGTCCGGTCTGACCTCGGGATCACCGGCGGCCGGCTCGATGTCCCGGACGCCGACCAGCCGGGCGAGCGAGACCTGGGCGACCTGCAGCTCGTCGTACCAGCGCAGGATCAGACCCACCGGGTCGACCAGCATCTGGGCGATGAGCGCGCCCGTCGTCAGCTGACCCACATCGATCCAGTTCCGCAGGACGAAGACCCCACCGATCATGAGGACCGAGCAGAGGACCGTGACATGGGTGAGGTTGACGATGGGGAAGAGCACCGAGCGCAGCCACAGGGTGTAGCGCTCCCAGGCGGTCCACTCCTTGATGCGGCGCTCGGAGAGGTCGATGCGGCGCTCGCCGAGACGGTGTGCCTCGACGGTGCGTCCGGCGTCCACGGTCTCGGCGAGGGCGGCGGCGACGGCGGCGTAGCCGGCGGCCTCCGAGCGGTAGGCGGACGGGGCCCGCTTGAAGTACCAGCGGCAGCCGACGACCAGCAGGGGGACGGCGACCAGGACCGTGGGGGCGAGGGCCGGTGCCGTGACGGCCAGACCTCCGAGCAGCAGCACGACCCACACCACGCCGATGGCCAGCTGGGGCACGGCTTCGCGCATCGCGTTGGCGAGACGGTCGATGTCGGTGGTGATGCGGGACAGCAGATCGCCTGTGCCGGCTCGTTCCAGCACGCCGGGCGGCAGCCCGACCGACCGGACGAGGAAGTCCTCGCGCAGGTCGGCGAGCATGCGTTCACCGAGCATGGCACCGCGCAGCCGGACCTCGCGGACGAACACCGACTGGATGACGAGCGCGGCGAGGAACAGCGTGGAGGTGCGCATCAGGTGGAGATCCCGCGCGTGGTCGGAGACCCGTTCCACGACCGCGCCCAGCAGGTAGGGCCCGGCCATCGAGGCCACCACGGCCACCGTGTTGACGGTGACGAGCAGCAGGAAGGCCCGGCGGTGCCGGCGGAAGAGTTCGATGACGTAGGCGCGTACGGTCGAGGTGGCGCCGACGGGCAGGGTGTTCGCCGTCGTCGGGGCCGCCGGGTCGTACGCCGGTGGCGCCAGGCCGATCATGCGGATTCCTCGATTTCTTCCAGTTCGTCGATCTTGCCGGTCCTGACGGGCCTGCTGGTTCTTCCGGCCGTGTTCGTCCTGTTGGTTCTGCTGGTGGTGCCCGCGCCGCCGAGCCTGCCGGGGTCGTCGAATGCACCGCCTGCGCTGCCTGCGCCACCTGCATCGCCTGCGTCGCGTTCTTCGCGTGTGTCGGGCTTCTCGATCTTTTCGAGCCCGTCCTTCGGGTCGCGTGTTCCGAGGTCCTGCCGGTCCTTGCCGGCGGTGGCTTCCTCGTCGGTCTCGCGGGTGACCACCGCCCGGTACCGCGGTTCGCCGAGCACGAGTTCGCGGTGGACTCCGACGGCCGCGACCTCGCCCTCGTGGACGAGGACGACCCGGTCCGCGTGGTCCAGGAGCAGGGGTGAGGAGGTGAAGACGACCGTCGTGCGTCCGGCGCGCAGGGCGCGGACACCGTCGGCGATCCGCGCCTCGGTGTGCGAGTCGACCGCCGAGGTCGGTTCGTCCAGGACCAGTACGCCGGGGTCGGTGACCAGCGAGCGGGCCAGGGCCAGACGCTGGCGCTGGCCGCCCGACAGGGATCGTCCGCGTTCGGTGATACGGGCGTCCATCGGGTCCTCGGCGTCCAGCGAGCCCTGGGTCAGCGCGTCCAGGACGTCGCCGCACTGTGCGGCGGCCAGCGCCTCGGCCGCGCTGACCGCACCCGAGGAAGGCACGTCGAGCAGTTCGCGCAGCGAGCCGGACAGCAGTACCGGGTCCTTGTCCTGGACGAGGACGGCCGTGCGCGCGGAGCCGAGCGGCAGTTCGTCGAGCGGTACGCCACCGAGGAGTACCGAGGTGCCCTCGACGGAGGGGTGGCCGCCCAGACGTTCGGCGAGCACACCCGCGGCGTCCGGGTCACCGCAGACCACGGCGGTGAGCCGCCCCGCGGGTGCGAGGAGTCCGGTGGCGGGGTCGTACAGATCGCCGCGCGGGACCTCGGCCGAGCGGGAGCCGCCACTGTCGGTGGCCCGTTCCAGCGACAGCACCCGGGCGGCGCGTTTGGCGGACGGGCGGGAGAAGGAGTACGCCATGGCGATCTCCTCGAAGTGCCGCAGCGGGTAGGTGAGCAGCATGACCGTGCTGTACACGGTGACCAGTTCGCCGACCGTGATCCGGCCGTCGCGGGCCAGGTGCACGCCGTGCCAGATGACGGCGATCATGAGGAGACCGGGCAGCAGCACCTGGACGGCCGAGATCAGCGACCACATGCGGGCACTGCGCACGGCCGCCCGCCGGACCTCCTGGGAGGCGCGGCGGTAGCGGTCGAGGAACAGTTCCTCGCCGCCGATGCCGCGCAGCACGCGCAGCCCCGCGACGGTGTCCGAGGCCAGCTCGGTGGCGTGTCCGGCCCTCTCCCGCTGGAAGTCGGCGCGTCGGGTGGCGCGGGGCAGCAGCGGCAGCACGGCGAGCGCCAGGACGGGCACGCCCACGGCGACGATGACGCCCAGCGCCGGCTGGTAGAGGACGAGGCCGACGCAGACGAGGACGACGGTGAGCGCGGCCGCCGCGAACCGCGACAGGGCCTCCACGAACCAGCCGATCTTCTCGACGTCGCCGGTGGAGACGGCCACGACCTCACCGGCCGCGACGCGCTGGGTCAGCGCCGAGCCGAGCTGGGCGGTCTTGTGCGCCAGCAACTGCTGGACGCGAGCGGCGGCGGTGATCCAGTTGGTGACCGCGGCCCGGTGCAGCATGGCCTCGCCGACAGCGATGCCCGCGCCGCACAGCGCCATCAGCCCACCGGTCAGGGCGAGTCGTGTGCCGGATCTGTCGACGACGGACTGCACGGCCAGGCCCACACAGAACGGAAGCCCGGCCACGGCGACGAAGTGGAGCAGTCCCCAGGCCAGGGCCTTGAACTGCCCGCCCAGCTGATTCCGCCCGAGCCACCGGAGGAATCGGGGGCCGGAGCGTGCGTCCGGCACACCGGGGTCAGGATAGGGAAGGTCTTGAATCTGCATGACGTCCCAGTGGCTCGTGTAACGGGTGGGTTCAGGGGTGAGGGGAAGCCGTAACGTTTCGGCGACCAGGCCGGTCGCGGAGGCCGACAGCAAACCGTGAAAGGTTCGCGGTAGGGAGCGGTCCGGGGCAAGCGGTTTTTTCGGCCGGGACAAGGTTTCGGCCCGCCGGGCAGGCCCCGCCCTGGTGTGCCTCGTGCGGCTCGGGCTTCCCGGTCGGGCTCCGGTTCCGGGTCGTCGGCCGCGGGGCCGCGAGCACGCGATGTGGCCAAAGGGGCGCAGGGAAGGGGCTGTTCGTCCGATTGGTGATGCGACGATGGACCGTATGCGACAAGACGGCGGGCGACAGGACGGTGCGACGCGCAGGCGCATCGCCGCGGCGGCGTGCGGAGGCCTCGCGGTGATCCTTTGGGCGTGCGGCGGTCCGGGCGGGGGGAGCGACGGGGACAAGGGGAGAGGCGGGGCGGGCGGGGAGTCCGACCGGGCCGCCGCGGGCAGCGTCGACCGCACGCGGATCCCTGGGATCGGCGACCGCTTGAGAACGCGCATCCCGTCCGACTCCCGTCAGGTCGTGGCCGTGTACGGCGCGGGCAGGAACTCCGCGGATTCGACGGCCGTTCTCTACACGAGGTCCGGATCGATGTGGGACGGCCGGCCGTTGGGGAGGGCGCACGACGGAGCGAAGGGCTGGACCACCGACCACCACGAGGACGACAAGCGCAGCCCGGTCGGGGTGTTCACCCTGACCGACGCGGGCGGAGTGCTCAAGGACCCGGGAGCCCTCCTCCCGTACGACCGGTCGCCGGGGTACCAGGCTCCCCGCGGCTGGGCCAAGTCCTACTGGCACGACTTCGACTACGTCATCGCCATCAACTACAACCGCCGGCCGGGCACCCCGCCGAACGACCCGATCCGCCCCCAGGGGCAGTCGAAGGGCGGCGGGATCTGGCTGCACCTGGACCACGGCAGCGGTACGTCGGCCTGCGTGAGCCTGCCCAAGTCAGCCATGGAGCGTCTGTTGCGCACGCTCGACCCGCGACGGCACCCGGTCGTGGTGATGGGGGACAGAGCGGAGCTGAGGGCCTAGACCCCGGGTGTCTCGACGGCACCACCAGCAACTGACCGCGTGGTGACGGCCCCACGACACCCGCGTCCGCGACGCGACATACCCGGACGGTGCGCCGTGCGATCAGCGGCACGCGGTCGGAACGACGGGCGCGGGCGGCGCAGGAGCCGGATGCCGAGCGACCGGGATGTGGTCGGAACGGCGAGCGCGAGCGAGAGGTGCGCGGTGGGGAGTGCGAGCGAGCCGCATGAGTCCGAGGGAGCCGTATGAGATCGGAGCGGCGAGTGCGAGGTACACGACCGGGACGACGAGCGAGACCTACGCGCTGCGAGAGTCCGCCGGTTGTCCTGCGCCATGACCGTCGTCCGGTCGCCGAACAGGGGGTGTTGACGGTGGATCACCGACACCGGTGAAGCCCTCCGGGGTGCGGAGGCCGAAGGCCGATGGTGCGGCAGGGGCCGTCCGGTGCGCCGAGCGGCCTCAGCAGGGCCGCTCCAGCGGGGGCATCCCGTCCACCAGGGTGTCCAGCAGCCCGCCCAGCACCTCGCGCTCCTCGTCCGACAGCGGAGCCAGGATCTCCTCCGCGGCCGACCGGCGCGCGCCCCGCAACTCCTGCAGCGCCGCGCGTCCTTGATCGGTGACCTCGATCCGGATCACCCGCCGGTTGCTCGGGTCGGGGACCCGGCGGACCTTCCCGCTCGCCTCCAGACCGTCGACCAGGGTGGTCACCGCCCGCGGGACGACCTCCAAGCGCTCGGCGAGGTCGGCCATACGCGGCGGTGTGCCGTAGTGCGCGAGCGTGCGCAGCAGCCGGGACTGGGCCGGAGTGATGCCCAGACCCCGCTGCTCCAGATGGCGTTTCTGGATGCGGTGCACGCGGCGGGTCAGCCGCAGCAACTGCTCGGCGAGGAGGCCGTCGGCATCGGGGGTGGTCATACGGGAACAATATCAGGATGCGGTTCATTGTGAGTATAGGTAACAATGAGCTATGCTCCGTGAGTCATCGTCTTCCGTCTCTGTAATCATCGCCTCACCTTCCGTAGGAGCCCATGCGTCCCGAGTCATCCACCTGGACCCCGTCACCCGCCGAGACCCCACAGCCCCGGCAGGTGCGCCGTATCCTCACCCTCTTCCGTCCCTACCGCGGCCGCCTCGCGGTCGTCGGCCTGCTGGTCGGTGCCTCCTCCCTGGTCTCGGTCGCGACACCCTTCCTGCTGAAGGAGACGCTGGACGTCGCCATCCCTCAGGGCCGCACCGGTCTCCTCAGCCTGCTCGCGCTCGGCATGATCCTCAGCGCGGTCGTCACCGGCATCTTCGGCGTACTGCAGACCCTCATCTCGACGACGGTCGGCCAGCGCGTCATGCACGACCTGCGCACCGCCGTCTACGGCCGGCTGCAGCGCATGTCGCTCGCCTTCTTCACCCGCACGCGCACCGGAGAGGTCCAGTCCCGCATCGCCAACGACATCGGCGGCATGCAGGCGACCGTGACCTCCACGGCCACCTCGCTGGTCTCGAACCTCACGAGCGTCGTCGCCACGATCGTCGCGATGATCGCCCTCGACTGGCGGCTCACCGTCGTCTCGATGGCCCTGCTGCCGGTCTTCGTGTGGATCAGCCGCCGCGTGGGCAACGAACGCAAGAAGATCGCCACCGAGCGGCAGAAGCAGATGGCCGCGATGGCCGCCACCGTCACCGAGTCCCTCTCGGTCAGCGGCATCCTGCTCGGCCGCACGATGGGCCGCGGTGACTCGCTCACCAAGGCCTTCTCGGCGGAGTCGGAGAGCCTGGTCGACCTAGAGGTGAAGTCGAACATGGCGGGGCGCTGGCGGATGTCCGTCATCGGCATCGTCATGGCCGGGATGCCGGCCGTCATCTACTGGGCCGCGGGCATGGCCCTGCAGCTCGGCGGGCCGTCCGTCTCGCTGGGCACGCTGGTCGCCTTCGTCTCGCTCCAACAGGGCCTGTTCCGCCCGGCGGTGAGCCTGCTGTCCACGGGCGTCCAGATCCAGACCTCGCTCGCGCTCTTCCAGCGCATCTTCGAATACCTGGACCTGCCCATCGACATCACGGAGCCCGAGCGGCCGGTCCACCTGGACCAGGTCAAGGGCGAGATCCGGTTCGAGGACGTCGAGTTCCGCTACGACGACAAGAGCGGTCCGATTCTCGACGGCATCGACATCACGGTGCCCGCCGGTGGAAGTCTCGCCGTCGTCGGTCCGACCGGTTCGGGCAAGTCCACGCTCAGCTACCTGGTCCCCAGGCTGTACGACGTCACGGGCGGCCGCGTCACGCTCGACGGGATCGACGTGCGGGACCTGGACTTCGACACGCTCGCGCGGGGGATCGGTGTCGTCTCCCAGGAGACCTACCTCTTCCATGCCTCGGTCGCGGACAACCTGCGGTTCGCCAGACCGGACGCCACCGACGAGGAGTTGCGGGCGGCGGCCCGGGCGGCCCAGATCCACGACCACATCGCGTCGCTGCCGGACGGGTACGACACGGTCGTGGGCGAGCGGGGTCACCGCTTCTCCGGTGGTGAGAAGCAGCGGTTGGCCATCGCGCGCACCATCCTGCGTGATCCGCCGGTGCTCATCCTCGACGAGGCGACCAGTGCCCTGGACACCCGCACGGAGCACGCCGTGCAGCAGGCGATCGACGCCCTGTCGGCCAACCGGACCACGCTCACCATCGCGCACCGGCTGTCCACCGTCCGGGGCGCCGATCAGATCGTGGTCCTGGATTCCGGCCGCGCGGTCGAACGCGGCACGCACGAGGAGCTGTTGGAGCGGGACGGGCGCTACGCGGCCCTGGTCCGCCGTGACGCCCAACTGGAACCGACAAGCTGACGATATGCCGTGTTTGTGACGATAAGCGGGTTACCGTGCCCGCATGCAGATGAACACTCCGCCACGGAGCACGATTCGACTGACGCGCCGGGGCCGGCTCGCCCTCGTCGTGACCGGAGCCGTCGTGGCGGTCACCGCCGTGGCGGTGCCGCTGCTGATCGTCGGAGGCGAGGAGGCGCCCCGTCCGTCCCTCGTGATCCCGGAGGGCTGGCGCTCGGGCCAGGTCTACCGGGCCGTCGACAAGGCACTCGCCCTGCCCGCGGGCGCCACCAGGAAGTCCCTGGGAAAGGCCCACCTGAAACTGCCCGACGTCGCCGCGGGCAACCCCGAGGGCTACCTGTTCCCCGCGACGTACCCGGTCGACGCGAAGGCGACCCCCGAGTCGCTGCTCCGTTTCATGGTCGACACGGCCGACCGGAAATTCCACCGGAACCCGATCACCGCCGGAGCCCAGCGCAACGCGATGGACGTCTATCAGGTGGTCACCATCGCGAGCATCGTCCAGGCGGAGGCCGCCACGAAGGCCGACATGGGCAAGGTGGCCCGGGTGATCTTCAACCGGCTTCAGCAGGGCATGCCGCTGCAGATGGACTCCACCCTCAACTACGCGCTCAACCGATCCACTCTGAACACCACCACGGGCGACACGAAGCTCAAGAGCCCCTACAACTCCTACGAACGCATGGGTCTGCCGCCCACCCCGATCGCCAACCCCGGGGAGGACGCGATGCGCGCCGCGATCAATCCGACCCCGGGCGACTGGCTGTACTTCGTCACCGTCAAGCCGGGCGACACCCGCTTCACGGCCGGCTACGAGGAACACCAGCGGAACGTCGCCGAGTTCAACCGGAACAACCGGGCGAGCGGACCGTCCGACGCACCGTCGCCCGGCTGAGCGGGAACGACCGCCGTGCGGGGCGTCAGGCGCCGGCCGGCACCTCGGCCAGCAGCCGCCTGATGTCCCGTACCGCCGCGCGTCCGGCCCGGTTGGCACCGATGGTGCTGGCGGACGGACCGTAGCCGACCAACTGGATCCGCGGGTCGGCCACCGCCCGGGTGCCCTCGACGCGGATGCCGCCGCCCGGCTCGCGCAGTCGCAGCGGCGCGAGATGGTCGATGGCGGCCCGGAATCCGGTCGCCCACAGGATGACGTCGGCGGCCACCCGATGTCCGTCCTCCCACTCCACCCCGTCCGGGGTGATGCGGTCGAACATCGGCCGACGGTCCAGCACGCCGTCGGCGAGGGCCTGGCGTATCGCGTCGTTCAGGGGCAGCCCCGTCACCGAGACCACGCTCCTGGGCGGCAGCCCCTGCCGCACCCGCTCCTCGACGAGGGCGACGGCCGCCCGGCCGAACTCCTCGGTGAACGGCCCCTCGCGGAAGACCGGCGGTGTGCGCGTCACCCAGGTCGTGGCAGCCGCGTACGGCGCGATCTCCATCAGATGCTGGGTGCCGGAAGCGCCGCCGCCGACGACGACCACCCGCTGCCCGGCGAACTCCTCGGGTCCGGGGTACTGCGCGGTGTGCAACTGCCGTCCGCGGAAGGTCTCCTGCCCGGGGTAGCGCGGCCAGAACGGACGGTCCCAGGTGCCCGTCGCGTTGATCAGCGCGCGCGCCGACCAGGCACCACCGGACGTCTCGACGAGCAGCCGTCCCCCGGTGCCCTCCCGGACGGCCGTCACCTCCACGGGCCGCCGCACCCGCAGGTCGAAGGCGCGCTCGTACGCGGCGAAGTACTCGGCGATGACCTCCGAGGACGGCCGCGCCGGATCCGCGCCCTCCAGCTCCATGCCGGGCAGCGAGTGCATCCCGTGCACCTTGCCGTAGGTCAGGGAGGGCCAGCGGAACTGCCACGCGCCACCGGGACGCGGCGCGTGGTCCAGCACCACGAAGTCGCGCTCCGGCTCGAAACCGGTGCGCCGCAGGTGGTGGGCGCTCGACAGTCCCGCCTGTCCCGCGCCCACCACCACGACATCGATCTCGCGCGCCCGGACCCCAGTGTTGTTCACGCTTCTACCAACTCGGCCGGAGTCGGAGATCTTCCCACCGGCGGCCCCGATGTGATCCACCCGACGGGAGCGGGCAGGAGGCCGCCCCGCGGTCCGTGGCGGCGCACCACCGCGGGTCAGCGGCCGCCCGCGACCAGCAGCGGCGCACCGGCCCCGGCCGTCGCAGGGGACGCCGCCTCCCGGCGTCGCGGCAGCAGCCCCCGGGCCGCCAGCACCGGGACCACGCCCTCCCCGAACCAGTACGCCTCCTCCAGGTGCGGGTAACCGGAGAGCACGAAGTGCTCGATGCCCAGACCGTGGTACTCCTCGATCCGGTCGGCGACCTCCGCATGACTGCCGACGAGGGCGGTGCCCGCGCCGCCGCGTACGAGACCCACACCCGCCCAGAGGTTCGGGGAGATCTCCAGTGCGTCACGGGAGCCGCCGTGCAGCGCCAGCATGCGCCGCTGGCCGACCGACTCACTGCGACCGAGCGCCGACTGCGCGGCCGCGATCGTGTCCGCGTCGAGGTCGTCGAGCAGCCGGTTCGCGGTCGACCAGGCCGCGGCGGAGGAGTCGCGCGAGACGGAGTGCAGTCGGATGCCGAAGCGGACCGTACGTCCTTCCCGCGCGGCCAGCGACCGGATCCAGTCGATCTTCTCCCGCACCTGGGCCGGCGGCTCGCCCCAGGTGAGATAGACGTCCGCGTGCCGGGCGGCGACCGGCCCCGCGGCGGCGGACGAACCGCCGAAGAAGATCTCCGGCAGCGGGTCGGGCGGCAGCGCCGTCAGTCCCCCCTCGATCCGGTAGTGGCTGCCCTCGAAGTCGAAGGGCTGTCCGCCCCACACCCCGCGCACCACGGACAGGAACTCGTCCGTGCGCGCGTACCGCTCGTCGTGGTCCAGACGGTCGCCGAAGCGCCGCTGCTCGGCCGAGTCGCCACCGGTGACGACGTTGAGGAGCAGCCGTCCCCGGGTGATGCGCTGGTAGGTCGCCGCCATCTGCGCCGCCAGGGTCGGCGAGACGACACCGGGCCGGAACGCCACCAGGAACTTCAGCCGTTCGGTGTGCTGGGCCAGCGCCACCGTGGTCAGCCAGGCGTCCTCGCACCACGTGCCCGTCGGCGTGAGCACCGCCTCGAAGCCCAACTGCTCGGCGGCCTTGGCGATCTGGGCCAGGTACTCGATGTCGGGGGCCCGGACCCCGTCGGCCGGCCGGGCGCGCCCGACGGCGTTGGACGTGTACGCGTGCCGGTCCACCAGGGTGCGGCCGTCGCCGCCGGTCGGCAGGAACCAGTGAAGATGGACGGTCATGATCACGACTCCTTGAAGACGCGGGGAGCGGTGGTGGACGGCGGCAGACCGCCGTTGAAGCGGGTGTCGACGAACGACGAGAAGTCGACCTTGCGCGGGATGAGCCCGAGCCCGGTGAAGGTGTCCGCGATCCGCTGCTCGGAGGCGACGAGCGGCTGGTCGACGGCGACGGCGACGCGGCTGGCGTTGGTCCGCTTCACCGAGGCGAGCGCCACGTCGTACGGCAGCCCGGTGTCCTTCGCCCACACCTTCGCCCAGGCCTCCGGGTGGTTGTGGACCCAGTCCTGGGCACGGCGCAGCCGCCCCAGGTAGTCCTTGACCGCCGCTGCCTTCTTGCCGTCCTCCAGCGCTCCCGGCGCGGCCACCTGGAAGCTCAGCCCGTTGACCACCCCGTCGCCGTCGGCCAGGATCCGGCCCTTACCCGCCTCCAGCACCTGCGAGGTGTACGGGTCCCACACCGCCCACGCGTCCACCTTGCCGCCGGTGAACGCGGCCAGCGCGTCGGCGGGCTGCAGGTACTTGACCTTCACGTCGCTCAGCTTCAGGCCGGCCTCCGCGAGCGAGGCGATCAGCTGGTAGTGCGCGGACGAACCCTGCGCGACGGCTATCGACCTGCCCTTCAGCTCCTCGGGGCGCTTCAGCGGGGAGTTCTTCGGCACGAGGACCGCCTCGCCCTTGGACGTGCCGTGCCAGGCGGCCACCACCGAGATCTTGGACCCGGCGCCGGCCGCGAAGACGGGCGGGGTGTTGCCGACACCGCCGATGTCGACGGCCTTGGCATTGACGGCCTCCAGCAGCGGCGGTCCCGAGGTGAACGTGGACCATTTGATCTTGTAGTCGAGGTCCTTGAGCTCCCCGGCGGCTCGCAGCACCGCCTCCGAACCGCCTTTCTGGTCACCGACGTCGAGGGTGAGGGAACCCTTGCCGTCGGTCCGGGATCCCGCGGAGGTCTCGGCGGTGGAGGTGCCCCCGCAGGCGGTGAGCAGCAGGGCGAGGGGGAGCAGGGCGAGGGGGAGCAGCGCGGGGGGAGCGGGGCGTCGTCGCATGGCTTGGTCCGTTCGGTCGGTACGGATGGGGGGCGGGCCTGGGCGTCGCGTGGTCGGGGCGGGAGGTCCGGGGCGGGGACGGTTCAGGACGCGCTGTCGACGCCCAGGCGCTCCAGGAGCCCGGCCCGCAGTGCGGCGAAACGGGGGTCGGCGATGTCCCGCGGACGCTCCAGGCCGACCCGTGTCTCGTGGGCGATCACGCCCCCGTCCATGACCAGGACGCGGTCGGCGAGGAGCAGCGCCTCCTCCACGTCGTGCGTCACCAGCAGGACCGCGCAGCCGCGCCGCCGCCACAATTCGCCGACCAGCCGCTGCGCCGTGATCCGGGTGAGGGCGTCGAGCGCGCCGAACGGCTCGTCGAGCAGCAGGAGATCGGGTTCGCGTACCAACGCCCGTGCGAGGGAAGCGCGTTGGGCCTCTCCGCCGGAGAGCGTCCGGGGCCACGCGTCGGCGCGGTGGGTGAGGCCGACCTCGGCCAACGCCTCGTCGGCGAGCGGGCGTCCGGGCTTCCCGGGCAGTCCGAGCAGGACGTTGCGCCACACCTTCTTCCACGGCATCAGCCGTGGCGCCTGGAACGCGACGGCCTTGCGGCGCGGGACGAGGACGGAGCCCTCGATGTCGCGGTCGAGCCCGGCAAGGATGCGCAGCAGCGTGGACTTGCCGCAGCCGCTGCGGCCCAGCAGCGCGACGAACTCACCCCGTTCGAGGGTGAGGTGGAGGTCATCGATGACGGCGCGGCCGTCGAAGGCGCGGGTGAGTCCCTGGACGCGTACGGCCGGGTGCGGTGCCGACGCCTCCGCCCGTACGCGCGACCGTGCCGACGGCTCCGCCTCTCCCGCCGCCCGCGATCGCGCCTTCGTCTCCGCGGGACCGGGTGCCGGTGCCGGTGCCGGTGTGAGTGTCGGTGCCGCTGTGGGTGCCGGTGCGGGTGCCGGTGCGGGTGACTGGGCCTCAGGGGACGCGGGCGGGTGCGCCGATGCCCCCGCGCTCTCCGTGGTCACCGGCCTGTGAACGTCGGTCGCCATTGCAGCAACAGCCTTTCGAGGGAACGGACGATGAAGTCGGCGAGCAGGCCGAGGAAGGCGTAGACGATCAGACAGACCACGATCACGTCGGTCCGCAGGAAGTCGCGGGCCTGCACCATGAGGAAGCCGATCCCGGCGTCCGCGTTGATCTGCTCGGCGAAGACCAGCGCGAGCCAGGCGATCCCGAGGGAATAGCGGAGCCCGGTCATCGCCCCGGGCAGCGCGCCCGGCAGCACGACGTGCCGGACGAGTCCCCAGCGGGAGAGCCCGAGCGACTCCCCGGCCTCGATCAGCCGGGAGTCGACCCCGCGGATACCGGCGTACACGTTCAGATAGAGCGGGAAGGAGACGCCCAGCGTGATGATGGCGATCTTCGGGGCCTCGCCGATCCCGAACCAGATGATGAACAGCGGGATCAGCCCGACGAAGGGCACGGTCCGCAGCATCTGCACGCTCGCGTCGACCAGATCCTCGCCGACCCGGAAGAGACCGGACACGAGGGCGAGACCCGTGCCGATGACCACCCCCGTCAGCAGCCCTGCGGCGACGCGTTGCAAGGACACGCCCATGGCGTTCGGCAGGGAGCCGTCGGCGACCAGACCGGCGCCGACCCGGGCGATGGTGCCGGGCGGAGCGAGCACGTCGGGGGTCAGCACACCTGTGACGCCGAGGAGTTGCCAGAGCGCGAGCAGCAGCAGCGGTCCCGAGGTGCGGCGCAGCCACCGGGGGACACGGGCGCGGCGGGCGGAGACCGGGACGATCGGAACGAGTTCGGGTGGCTCCGGCGGCCGAACGGTGTGCTCGGAAGCGGCGGATGTTCCGGGAAAGCCGGTCCCGGAGGGGCCGGGCGGGGCATGACTGATGGTCATGGATGCTCCACGGGGAGGAGAGCGGCCGGAGGCGGGTACGCCCGAGCCCCGCCGCGTCAGGAGCCGGATGCGGGCTCGTGACGTGCGGGTGGGGCGGAGCGCGGGCGCGCCGGGAGGGAAGAGGGCCGTGCGGGCGGCCAGGGGTGAAAGGGCGTCAGCAGCCGCGGCGACACGCGGCGGAGGCCACCCGCAGCAGGTCGATGTGACCGCGCGTGGTGAGCAGGGCTGAACGCAACATGCGGCAGAAAGTAGTCAGCCTGTCGATGCCCGGTCAATGGTGTCTCGCGGACTGGACCCCGTCACCACGGCCGCCGGTCCGGTCGTAGGCGCAGCCCGGCGCACGGGTGAGAATCGGGGCATGTCCGATGCCTTCACCACCCGAGTCCTGAACATCACCACCGGCTCCGCGGAGACGGTCGTCGATCTCACCCGCGACTGCGAGGCCTTCCTGCGGGAGGCGGCGGCCGGGCGCGACGGTCTGCTGAACGTCTTCGTACCGCACGCCACGGCCGGGATCGCGGTCATCGAGACCGGCGCCGGAAGCGACGACGACCTCCTCGCCGCCCTGCACGCGCTGCTCCCCTCCGACGACCGCTGGCAGCACCGCCACGGCAGCCCGGGTCACGGCCGCGACCACGTGCTCCCGGCACTCGTCCCGCCGCACGCGACCCTGCCCGTGCTCGGCGGACGGCTGGAGCTGGGGACCTGGCAGTCGGTGTGCCTGGTCGACACGAACGTCTCCAACCCCGAACGCCAGGTGCGGCTGAGCTTCCTCGGCTGAGCGAGCGCGTTCCGCGAGGCCCGTCGCGCACGGCGTCCGCGGGGCGGGCCGGGGTCCGCGGGGCACCCCTTGATGATCTTCACGATGGCGGGGACGCACGACCGGCCGGTGATGATTCGGCCCAGGCTGTTCTGGTCCGGGTGTAGACAGGGCAACAGTCACGAGGGCGCCCCGTCGGGCGCGCCCGTCGCGAACGTCAGGAAGGGACTGTGCATGTTCCGGAAGGTACTTGTCGCGAACCGTGGTGAGATCGCCGTCCGCGCGTTCCGCGCCGCCTATGAACTGGGCGCGGGAACGGCGGCGGTGTTCCCCTACGAGGACCGCGGCTCGCTGCATCGTCTCAAGGCCGACGAGGCCTACGAGATCGGCCGGAGAGGGCACCCGGTGCGTGCCTATCTGTCGGTCGAGGAGATCGTGGGAGCGGCACGCAGGGCCGGGGCCGACGCCGTCTACCCCGGTTACGGATTCCTGTCCGAGAACCCCGAGCTGGCGCAGGCCTGCGAGGAGGCCGGGATCACGTTCATCGGGCCCAGCGTCGGTGTGCTGGAACTGACCGGGAACAAGGCGCGCGCGGTCGCCGCTGCACGCGCGGCGGGCGTCCCCGTCCTGGGGTCGTCGCAGCCGTCGACCGATCTGGAGGAGCTGACGGCCGCCGCACGGGACGTCGGCTTCCCGCTGTTCGTCAAGGCGGTCGCCGGCGGCGGCGGGCGTGGCATGCGGCGCGTGGACGACCCGGCGCACCTGCGCGAGGCCATCGAGGCGGCGTCCCGCGAGGCCGAGTCCGCCTTCGGCGACGCCACGGTCTTCCTGGAGAAGGCCGTCGTCGACCCCCGCCACATCGAGGTGCAGATCCTCGCCGACGGCGAGGGGAACGTCATCCACCTGTTCGAACGGGACTGTTCGGTGCAGCGGCGCCATCAGAAGGTCGTCGAACTGGCACCCGCACCCAACCTCGACCCCGCGCTGCGGGAGCGCATCTGCGCCGACGCGGTGGCCTTCGCGCAGAGCATCGGATACCGCAACGCCGGCACCGTCGAGTTCCTTCTCGACCGGGACGGCAACCACGTCTTCATCGAGATGAACCCGCGGATCCAGGTCGAGCACACGGTGACCGAGGAGGTCACCGACGTCGACCTGGTCCAGGCGCAACTGCGCATCGCCTCCGGCGAGACCCTGGCCGACCTCGGCCTCTCCCAGGACCGGATCCAGCTGCGGGGCGCCGCACTGCAGTGCCGGATCACCAGCGAGGACCCGGCCAACGGGTTCCGGCCCGACACCGGCACCATCAGCGCGTACCGCTCACCGGGCGGCTCCGGGATCCGGCTGGACGGCGGTACCGCCTTCGTCGGTTCGGAGATCAGCGCCCACTTCGACTCCATGCTGGTCAAACTGACCTGCCGGGGACGGGACTTCGCCACCGCGGTACGGCGCGCCCGGCGCGCGGTCGCCGAGTTCCGCATCCGCGGGGTGGCCACGAACATCCCGTTCCTGCAGGCGGTCCTCGACGACCCGGACTTCCAGGAGGGCCGGGTCACCACCTCGTTCATCGAGGAACGCCCGCATCTCCTGACCGCCCGCCACTCCGCCGACCGCGGCACCCGCATCCTCACGTACCTCGCCGACGTCACGGTCAACAAGCCGCACGGCGAACGCCCGCACCTGATCGACCCCACGACCAAACTGCCGGACGTCCCCACCGGCGCACCGCCCGCCGGGTCGAAGCAGCGGCTGACGGAGCTCGGGCCGGAGGGCTTCGCGCGGTGGCTGCGGAAGTCGCGCTCCGTGGCGGTCACCGACACCACCTTCCGGGACGCCCACCAGTCCCTGCTGGCCACCCGGGTGCGTACCAAGGACCTGCTGGCCGTCGCCCCCACGGTGGCCCACACGCTGCCCGAGCTGCTCTCGCTGGAGTGCTGGGGCGGCGCCACCTACGACGTGGCCCTGCGGTTCCTGTCCGAGGACCCGTGGGACCGTCTGGCCCGGCTGCGCGAGGCGGTGCCCAACATCTGTCTGCAGATGCTGCTGCGCGGCCGCAACACGGTCGGCTACACCCCGTACCCCACGGAGGTCACCACCGCCTTCGTCGAGGAGGCCACCCGGACCGGCATCGACATCTTCCGCATCTTCGACGCGCTCAACGACGTCGGCCAGATGCGGCCAGCGATCGACGCCGTGCGCGAGACGGGCTCGGCCGTCGCCGAGGTCGCCCTGTGCTACACCTCGGACCTGTCCGACCCGGCCGAGAAGCTCTACACACTCGACTACTACCTCCGGCTCGCCGAGCAGATCGTCGACGCCGGCGCGCACGTCCTGGCGATCAAGGACATGGCCGGACTGCTCCGGGCGCCCGCCGCCGCGAAACTGGTGACCGCGCTGCGCAGGGAGTTCGACCTGCCGGTCCACCTGCACACCCACGACACGGCGGGCGGCCAGCTGGCCACCTACCTCGCCGCGATCGACGCGGGTGCCGACGCCGTGGACGGGGCGGTGGCCTCCATGGCGGGCACCACCTCGCAGCCGTCGCTGTCCGCGATCGTCGCGGCGACCGACCACTCGGAGCGGCCGACCGGACTGAGCCTGCGGGCGGTCGGCGACCTCGAACCGTACTGGGAGATCGTCCGCAGGATCTACGCGCCGTTCGAGGCCGGTCTCGCCTCGCCCACCGGACGCGTCTACGACCACGAGATCCCCGGCGGTCAGCTGTCCAACCTGCGCGTCCAGGCACGCGAACTGGGCCTCGGCGACCGGTTCGAGGACATCGAGGCGATGTACGCCGCAGCCGACCGCATGCTCGGCCGCCTGGTCAAGGTCACCCCGTCGTCCAAGGTGGTCGGCGACCTCGCCCTGCACCTCGTCGGCGCGGGCGTCCCGCACGAACGGTTCGCGGCCGACCCCGGCGCGTACGACATCCCGGACTCCGTGATCGGTTTCCTGCGCGGCGAGTTGGGCGATCCGCCCGGCGGCTGGCCGGAGCCGTTCCGCAGCAAGGCCCTGAAGGGCCGCGCCGCGCCCAGGCCGGTCGTCGAACTGTCCGGCGAGGACCGCGACGGACTGGAGAAGGACCGCCGGGCCACCCTCAACCGGCTGCTCTTCCCGGGCCCGGCCAAGGAGTTCGAGGCGCACCGCGACGCCTACGGCGACACCGGCGTGCTCCCGAGCAAGGACTTCTTCTACGGTCTGCGGCCGGGGGAGGAGCACGAGGTGGACCTCGACCCCGGGGTGCGGCTCCTCATCGTCCTGGAGGCGATCGGCGAAGCGGACGAGCGCGGCATGCGTACCGTGATGGCCACGCTCAACGGCCAGCTCCGGCCGATCCAGGTGCGTGACCGCTCGGTGGCCTCCGACCTCCCGGCGGCGGAGAAGGCCGACAAGACGGACCCGAAGCACGTGGCGGCACCGTTCGCCGGCGTGGTGACGCTGTCGGCCGCGGCCGGGGACCAGGTCGAGGCGGGTGCGACCATCGCGACGATCGAGGCGATGAAGATGGAGGCCGCCATCACCGCCCCGGTCGCCGGAACGGTGGGACGTCTGGCCATCACGTCCGTCCAGCAGGTGGAGGCGGGCGATCTGCTGATGGTGATCGACTAGGCGGGGCGGGGCGGTGCGGGTCGGTGCCGGCCGTCGCCGACCGGCACCGACCGGCGACGGCCCTCGCAGGCCGGGCGCCCGCGCGCAGGGAGTGGTCCGGGTCCCGGACCGGGTCACTGCTCCCGTATTCCCCACGGCGACCCGTACGCGGTGAGCAGGTCGAGGAAGGGGCGGGCCGAGAACGCCTCGGGGCCGAGGACCCCGGCGCCGCTCCACGCCCCCGTGGCCAGGAGTTCGAGGGCCACGACCGGGTTGACGGCCGTCTGCCACACCACCGCCTGGGAGCCGTACTCGGCCATCGACCACTGGTTGTCGACGACGTGGTACAGGTAGACCTCGCGCGCCGCGCCGTCCTTGGTGCCGCGCACCCACGTGCCCGCGCAGGTCTTGCCGTGCATGCGCTCGCCGAGCGTGGCCGGGTCCGGCAGACACGCGGCCACGACGTCCCGCGGCGACACCCGCACCGGGCCCGCGGCGCTCGGCACGGTCACCGGGTCCGTGCGGTCCAGCCCGAGCAGATGCAGCGTCCTGAGGGTCTGGATGAACTCCTCGCCCAGGCCGTACTTGAAGGTCACCCGCCGCGCGTCGATCCAGCGCGGCACGAGCAGCACCTCCTCGTGCTCCACGTTCACGCACTCCACCGGACCGATGCCCTCGGGGAAGTCGAAGACCTCCGGCTCGCTGAACGGCGCCGTGGTGAACCAGCCGCGGTCCGCCTCGTAGACGACCGGCGGGTTGAGGCACTCCTCGATGGTGGTCCAGATGCTGAAGGACGGAGCGAAGTCGTAGCCGTCGACGGTGAGGTTCGCACCGTCGCGGATGCCGATCTCCTCGATCTCGTCGAAGAGTTCGTCGGCGGCGTAGCGCGCGAAGACGTCGGACAGCCCCGGTTCGACCCCCATGCCGACGAGAGCGAGCGCGCCCGCCTTCTCCCAGTCGGCGGCCTGCGCGAACTGCGCGTCGCCGAGCATGACCCCGCACTCGTCGTACGGCCGCTCGGGATGCGGGCGCGACAGGGACATCGCCATGTCGACATAGGTGGCGCCGGCCGCGCGCGCCGCCTGGAAGAGGGGCATCACGAACCGTGGATCGGTGGCGTTGAGCAGGACGTCGCACCCGTGCCGGCTCAGCAGCGCGGTCACCGCGGCCTGGTCGGACGCGTCGACACGCTCGGCACGGAAGCGGCCGGCGTCGGCGAGCGCGGCGACCGCGGCCTCGGCGCGGCCCAGGTCGTAGTCGGCCACGACCATCGTCTCGAAGAAGGGGCGACGGGCCGCGATCCGGGTGATGGCGGTGCCCACACCGCCGGCTCCCACAAGCAGAACACGCATGACACGGACTTCCTCTCTGCGGAGAAGGGACGTGCCCGCGCGGACCGGGAAGCGGCGCCCCTGGCGGCCGATCCAACGCCCGGCGCTCGGATAAGGTCAATGGTGTTGGCATAAGAGCCGAGGCGCGGCGGGACCGGGAGAGCGAGGTGGCGACGGTGCCGAAAGCGGTGGTTCCCGAGGAGAAGCGGCGGCGTCGGCGCCCCACCAGGAGCGGCACCGTGCTGTCCGAGCGGCTCATCGTCGAGACGGCCCTCAGGATGCTGCGGGAGCACGGCAGCGCGGGACTCAGCGCGCGCCGGCTGGGCCTGGCCCTGGACGCCGATCCCAGCACCCTGTACCGGTACTTCCGCGGTATGGACGATCTGACCCTGGCGATCGGCGACGCGCTGATCGGCCAGGCCCTGGAGGGCTGGCGGCCCACGGGGAAGTGGCGCTCGGACCTGCGCGGCCTCGGGCTGCGCATCCACGCCGTGTACGTCGGTCATCCGCAGGCGGCCCTGCTGACCGCGAACCGGGTCACCGGCCGGGCCCACGAACTGGCGGCCGACGAGGCCATCCTCGACGTCCTGCGCACGGCGGGGTTCCCGTTGCCCGACACGGTACGGATCTATCAGGCCTTCATCGACCAGACCCTCGCCTTCGCCGCCCTCGACGCTGCCTCTCTGGCACTGCCCCGGGAGAGCCGCAGCGCCGACGAGGACATGTGGCGTTCGACGTACGCGCGTCTGCCGCGTGCCACCCATCCCCGGATCGCGGAGGCGGCACCCCTCCTGGTGGCCCGCATGGTCGACAGCGCCTATCCGACGGCCCTGGAGATGCTGTTGGACAGCGCCGCGGCGCAGTGGCGGGCGCTGCGGGTCCGCTGACGTCGACGTCGTCCGGACGTCTCGCGACCCGCGTCCGGACGGTGGCGGGAGCGCTCCCACGGCGGGAGGATACGGCTCATGACTCACGAGCCGACGATCCGCCCGTACCGGGCCGAGGACCGCGCCGCGGTGGCCCACGTGTGTGTGATGACGGCCCACGAAGGAGGGGACTCGCGGGCCGTCCACCCCGACCTGGAGCTGATGCCGACCCTGTTCGCCCACCCCTACTGCCACCTCGAACCGGAATTGGCCTTCGTGCTCGACGACGGGACCGGTCGGGCGGTCGGCTACGTGGTGGGCACCTCCGACACCGCGCGGTTCGTCCGGGACTTCCGGGACGTCTGGATCCCGGCCGTCGCCCCGCGCCACCCCCGGAGCGCGACGCCGCCGCGCTCGCCGAGCGAGGAGATGGTCGACCTGCTGCACCACCCCGAGCGCATGATCCTGCCCGAACTCGCCGCGTATCCGGCGCATCTGCACATCGACCTGCTCCCGGACTGGCAGCGCAGGGGCCACGGCCGGGCGCTGATGGACACCCTCCTCGGGGCGCTCGCCGGTCGCGGTGTCCCGGCCGTCCACCTCGGCATGGTCACCGCCAACACCTCCGCCCGCGCCTTCTACGACCGCCTCGGCTTCCACGTGATCCCCGTACCGGACCCGGGACCCCTGACGTATCTCGGCAGGCGGACGGGCCGGACGCGCCGCTCGCCCTGATCCGCACGGGAGGTGCGGGCGGCCGTGTGCCGGGGAGAGGGAGGGGCCGGACTCAACCTTATGAGGATCTCCTGCCTCTTTATGAGGAGACGTCCTGCGGTCGGTGGGGGGAGAGGGCATTGCTTGGGGCGGCGGAAGAACGTCACGGCGATGTCGGCAACGGAGCAGGCCGGACGGCGGGAGCCGGCGCCGGTCCACCACTGCGCGCCGTGCACGCGGGTGCGCACGAGGACGCGCACGACGGCGCGCGTCCTCGTGCGCGGGACGACGCAAGGGACGACGCGCCGGACGGTGTGTGCGACGTTCCCCGCGACGTCCCCTGCGACGACGTACGCGGCCGGCGGGGCGGCACGGCGTACCGGTTCGTGTCGTTCGCCGGGCGCGCCCTGCGCCGCGAGTGGCACGGCATGGCCGTCGAACCGCTCCGGCAGCTGACGCGCCGTGGACTGTCCGGACTCCTGCTGGCCTTCGTGGCCGCCTTCGGTGTCGTCTTCTTCCACGCGATCGCCCAGCATCCGACCGGCGCCACGGTGGTGCGGCTGACCGGCGGGGTCACGGCGTCCCTGCCGTTGCCGCTGGCCCTGTTGCGCACCCCCGTGTCGCTGTACGTCCCGGCCCTCGACCTGCCCGTGTGGGCGGGCATCACCCAGCTGTTCCTCGCGTTCGCGCTCGCCGAACTCGCCCTCGGCCGGGCCCGGACCCTGGCCATCGCCTACGTCACCACGCTGGCCGGCACCCTGACCGTCCGCGTGATGATCGCGATGGGGCCGGGCTGGTGGGGCCTGGGTCTGCCAGCCAGGATCGGGGACGTGCTGGACACCGGGCCGTCCGCCGCGGTGGTCGGCCTGTTCACCTACCTCGCCGTCGTCCGACGCGCACCCGTGGTGTTCGCGCTCACCGGCGGCTCGATGGTGTGGGAGTCGATCGCGAGGCCCAATCTGGCGGGCCGGGAACACCTGATCGCGGTGGCGGCCGCGCTGGTCCTCGGGCTTCTCCACGGGCGCCGGCGAAGATCCTTGCGGGCCCTGGCGATCCTGTTTCCCGAGCGCCGGACGGTGGGTCTCCCGACCCTCCCGACCGGAGCCGCTTCCGTCCCGTGGGCTTCGCCCGCCCCAACCGGTCCTGGCCCATGGTCCGTTCCTGTCCCGCCGTCCGTTGCGGACGCGCGGTCCGGCCCGGGGCCGTCCGCGAGGGACGGCTCGTCCGGGGACGGGGCGTCCGCATCGGACACCTTGTCCGGGCTGAGGCCAGCCGCGCGGACAGCCCGGCGGGCCGTCGGGCATCGCGCCGGCGACGCGTCGCCACGAGCGCGCTGACATGGGCAGAAGGCGTCCCCGTGGCGGACCCCCCGCGCGCGTGGGTGCCGGGAGGCGCGGTGTGTCGTCGGCGGACCGGCCCCGGCGTCGGCCCGCGCCTCCCGAGAAAGTACGCAAGAACTCGTCCGAGATCGTGAATACGACGAAGGTCACAATTACATATCGGACACTTCGCACATCAATCTTCACGCGAGGGACACAAGTTGGCTAAGTTGGCGCCAGGCCATACGACTTCCTCCGGCGAACCTCGCCGGGTCGGTTGGCCTCCGCCTAATCCGGTGCGGCCTCACGGCGACCGGAGCCGGGGACCCAACCGAACCCTGGGGTGAATCGGCCCAACTGCCCGACCGGGCAACGGCCGTAGGGCATACCTTCCGGATCTGTCCGCCCGAACCCGACAGCTAACTCGGTAGGCGGAGTACGGAAGGAGTACGTCCGTCATGGCGCCGGAACGCACCCCGGGCCCTGGAGGCAGCAGCCTCCCCGGCATGTCCCGCTCCGCACCCGCGACGTCGGCCCGCTCCTCGGCGGGCCTGTTCCCGCAGAGCCCCGACTCCCCCTCCCTCGGAGGGGGCGACGCCCCGAGCCGCGAAGAGGTCCAGCAGCGGATCAGCTCCCTCTACGACCGGGCCGAGACCGCCACCGGGAACTACAACGCGACCCGCGCGATGCTCAGCGGTTCGCGCGGTCGCCTCAACCCGGCGCGGGACAACGGCCGCAGGAACACCGAGACCACGCTCGACGACGTGTCCCGGCCCTGGTTCGACGTGGCCCGCGCCCAGTTGGGCCCGAGCGCCCCCGCGCGGCTGCCGGCCGACAGGACGCCGAAGCGCCGGGCGGAGGCGCTCCCCGCACCCGTCTCCAAGCCCCTGGAGAGCGGTTCCTCCGCCCGGGCGCTGGAGGCCCCGGGCCGCCCCGTCCCGGAGCTGACCGCCGGCCCCGGAGCGGGGCCCAGGGCGGAGCTGACCGCCCGTCCGGCGGCCGGACCGGCGGCGGAACTCCCCGCCGGGAGGGCCGTCGCGGCGCTGGAGGCCGGGACCGGGGTGCGTCAGGAGGCCGCCGGGGCACTGCCCGCGCCGGCCGTCGAGTCCCCTCACTCCTCCTCCTCGCTGAAGAGCCGCAAGGAGCGGAACCGGCGTAAACTCGCCCTCGCGCGTGACCTGTTGGCGCGGCACGCCGTCCAGCAGCGGACCGCCCCGGTCGCGGCGATCGAGGCACCGCCGGCCCGGCAGGCCTGGCCGAGCGCCGAGGAACTGGTCCGCCGTGAGGCCGAGGAGCAGTGGCGGGGACCGGTGTCGGCCGGTGCGGGCCTCGGCGCGCGGGTGGACACGGCCGCCCGCCCGGACGCGGGTGACCTCCTCGGCGGCGACGCCTCCCTCGACGCGGGAACCCCCCTGTACGCGGCGATGATGTCGTCCTCGGGACTGACGTTCGCCCCGGACCCGGCGTCCACGTCGGACACGGGGTCCCTGCCGGGCGTCGTGGCCGGCCCGGGTGCGGCCTTCGGGTCGGACACGGCGTCCGTCCCGGGCATGGCCTTCGTCCCGGACACGACGTTCACGCCGGGCATGACCTTCGCCTCGGACACGGCGTTCGCCCCTGGGACGTCCTACGCCCCGGAGCTGTCCTACGCCCAGGGCGTGGCCTGGGGGCCCGACCGACTCGTCGCCCCGGACCCGCTCACCACGCCGGATCCGTCGTTCGTCGCGGAGCCGCCCCGCACGCCCCTCGGCTCGCACACGGGACACATCCCCGCCGTGACCGTCGCCCCCGACGCGTCCTTCGCCCCGGCGGCATCCGTCGGTGCCGGGATGCCGGGCATCGCGGGCATGGCCGTGGGTGGCGACACGGCCGGCTCGGGATACGACGTGAAGGCCGCCAAGGCGCTGGACTTCGCCCGCGCCCAGATCGGCAGGCCGTGCGTATGGGGCGCGGCCGGGCCGGGTTCGTACGACTGCGCGGGCCTCACCCGTGCCGCGTGGATGGTGGCCGGGGTCGCGCTCCCGCGCACCGCGGGCGACCAGGCGGCGGCCACCACGCCGATCCCGCTCACCGACCTGCGGGCCGGCGACCTGATCTTCTTCTACGGCGACGTCAGCCATGTCGGCCTGTACATCGGCGACAGCATGATGATCCACGCGCCGAGTCCGGGGGCGTACATACGCGAGGAGTCGATCTTCTACGCGGGTCAGGCGGCGATCCACAGCGCCGCACGGCCGGTGTAGGGGACGTCCCGGAAGACCCCGGTCCGCCCGGTGCCCGTACCGATCCGGTGAGGGCACCGGGCGGACTTGTCCCCGGCGGTCGGCCGGGTGCCGCAGCGCGGGGGGCGCGGGCGGAGGGTGCCGTGTCCTCCCCGGGCCCGCGCCGGAACGCGCGTCGGCCTGCCGAACGGGCGCCTCCGGGCGGCTACTCGCCCGAGACCGTCGTGTTGCACGGTGTGGGCGCCCGCCCCGGACCGCTCGACCCGGACGGTTCGGCCCGGACCGCTCGGCCCGGGCCAGGCTTGCCCCGGCCGGACGGGGTGCCGTGGCACGCGGAGTCAGGGCGTGCGCCGGACGGGTTCCAGCGGTCGGATCAAGCCACTTGGCTGGCTTGTTCACAATTCAAGCACATCTTGAACACCTTTCCGCTCCATGTGGAGTCCTGGCCTCCGAATCGCCCGTCGTCAGGGGCGCGGTTCGGCGTCCTCGGTGGTGACGGGGCGCCCGGGGGCGGACGTTCGGCCCACCCTCGTCGCGAGGGCGCACAACCGGCGCCAGTCGAGGGCCGGACGGGGGTCGGGCACACCGGGACGTTTCCGGGGGACCCGGACCCGCAGCGCGCCCGGTTCGACACGGCAGTGGACCGGGGTGCGCAGCATCAGGGCCTCGCCGTCGACGCCGGCGTCGATCTCCGGCCGGTCCGCGTCCACGACCACCTCGCGCGCGGTGAGGACAGCGAGCCCCTGCGCGGCCCGGTCCAGCACCAGGGCCGCCGCCTCGGCCGCGCTGTCCACCTTGATGCCGAGGACGCCGAGCAGCCCGGAGTCGAGGCGCTCGCGGCGGCCGATCCCGGCCGGATCGTTGGTGCGGTAGGGGTTGTTGCTCACCAGTACGGCCTGCGGGGCGTCGAGCGTGGAGTCTCCGGCGCGGGCGGTGAGCCGCGGCCCGCGCTGCCGGGTGAGCAGCTCGGGCAGGAGCTCCAGAATGGTGCCGATCTTGTCCTCGCGGTACGCCGGGCTCTGGACGACCGCCGCGTAGGCGCCGAAGGAGGCGTTGTTGACGAACGGATGCCCGCCCGCGAAACCGATGTCCACCCGGAGTTCGACGCCGTCGGTGAGCGCGTCGAGACAGCGTGCGGGGTCGTCGCGGTCGAGCCCGAGGTCCATCGCGAAGTGGTTGCGGGTACCGGCGCAGACGACCAGGAACGGCAGACCGTGTTCGGCGGCGACGGCCGCGACGAGCGCCTGGGTCCCGTCGCCGCCCGCGACACCCAGCAGATCCGCGCCGTCGGCGACGGCGGCGCGCGCCAGGGCGGTGACGTCCTGTTCCTCGTCGGGGTCGAGGAGGACGACCCGCGCCCCGAGCCGCTCGGCCTTCTCCACCAGCCCGAACCGGGCCACCTTCCCGCCTCCCGAACGGGGGTTCATGACGAGGAACGGATGCCGCGGGGGCGCCGTCCCGCGTTCCCGGGCCCGCCGGGGACGGTCGCCGCGCAGCGCGTGACGGCCGCTCCAGACCGCCACGGCCCACAGCCCCAGGGACGCGGGTACGGCCCACAGCAGGGACACCGCCAACAGCGTGACGACGGCGGCGGGGGCGACCACCGCGACCAGGGCGGCGACCCAGCGCAGCGGGCCGCGCCGGGTCAGCGTCCACCAGACGGCGGCCGCCGTGACGACCACGCCGACGAACGCGATCGCGAGCAGCAGCACGCCCTTCAGACCGCCCTTGGCCAGCGGCAGCAGCACCGCCAGTGCCGCCGCGGCCAGTGACGCTCTGGCCGCCCAGCGGTCACCACCACGGACCGCGTCGCTCCTGTCCTCGGTCATCGCTCCTCCAGGGATGCGCGGATACGCGGTCCACGGCCGGTCCACGGACGGTCGGTCCACGGACGGTCGGTCCAGGGGTACGCCGTCCGTGGTCGAGCGGACCGCCGACGCGCCATCACGGGTGCGCGGACGTGCGCCGACGCGTCGGCGACGAGCGCGGACTCGCAGCGACGGGTCCGGGGCCGGTGCGGCCCACTCCACCACAGTCGGAGCGCGGAGCGGCCGAGGACCCGGTGCGGGCGAGGGTCGTCACCCGGGAAGGCGATCCGATCGATCCGGTCGGGCCGGTCGGGTTGGGCGACCGCTGACGGGGCCGGGTCTTCGGCACCCCTCGGGAACGGGCCCGGCGCGTCTGATGCACGATGGGCGGCGGCGGATCCGGCGACGTGGCCGGGTGGGTGGCGCCAGGACACAGCGGTAAGCCGACTCGGCCGTAAGACGACATAGCGGTACGTCGACACATTCCCACGAAGACATGGCGGTAGGACGACACAGCGGTACGGAGAATCAGTCGTACGAAGAGGCAGCGAGGCGGAGGGACAGGGGCGATGGGCGTGGACCGGGGCCGGGTGCTGGTCGTCGACGACGACGCGGCGATACGCCGTTCGCTGGAACGCGGACTGCGGCTCGGCGGATTCACCGTGGACCTGGCGGACGGTGGCCGCCCGGCGCTGGACCTGGCCCGGACGAGACCACCGGACGTGATCGTGCTGGACATCTCGATGCCGGACCTCGACGGCATCGAGGTGTGCAGGACGCTGCGGAGCGAGGACAACGACATACCCGTGCTCATGCTGTCCGCGCTCGACGAGACCGCCGACCGGATCGCGGGACTCCAGGCGGGCGGCGACGACTACCTGGTCAAACCCTTCGCCCTGCAGGAACTCGTGCTCCGCCTGGAGGCACTGCTGCGCCGCAGACCACCGCGCGACACGGGCACCGTACGGGTCGGCGGCCTGCTCATGGACCCCGCCGCCCGCACGGTCGCCCTCGACGGCCGGCCGGTGGACCTGACCCGCCGCGAGTTCGAGCTCCTGCACGTCCTCGCACGGAATGCCGGACTCGTCCTCAGCCGGGACCAACTCCTGGACCGTGTATGGGGATACGACTTCGACGTGCGCACCGACGCGGTGGACACCTTCGTCAGCTACCTGCGCCGCAAACTGGAGACCCGGGACCGCGCCCGGATCATCCACACCGTGCGGGGCGTCGGCTTCGTCCTGCGGGACGACCGGGCGGGGGAGAAGCGGTGAGACTGTCCACACGGATCGCCCTCGCCGTCGGCGCCACCGTGCCCGTACTGGTCCTGGCCACCGGCTGGTTGCTGCTGCGGCTGGTCGCCACGGATCTGCACGACCAGCAGGACGCCCATCTGCGCGAGCGCGCGGCCACCGTGGCCAAGGACGCCCGGGGACTGCTGCGCGCGAGCGCCGCGGACCGGTCGGCCGCCGTGGAACAGGCGCGCCAGCGCAAGCTGTTCACCTCCGCCCTCGACGTCGGCGTCCGGCTGGTCGGCCCGGACGACACCTTCACCGGCGGCCCGCAGCCGGACGCCGGGGCGCCGCTGCCGCCGAGCGCGCCGGTCCCCGTCACGCTCCGAGCCGACGGCCACAGCTGGCGCATCCTGTCCACCCCGGTGACCGGCGCCCGGCCCGGAGTGCGGGGCACGCTGTGGCTGTTCGCGTCGGACACCGCCGCCGACACCCAACTGCGGCTGGTCCGGCGGCGCGCGGTGTCCGTCGCCCTGCTCGCCGCGCCGCTGTCCGGACTGCTCGCCTGGGGAGTCGCCACCCGGGCGAGCCGGCCGCTGCGCATACTGCAACGCCGTACGAGTGGCCTGGACCCCCGCGCCAGCCGGGCCCGCCTGGATCACACACCCACCCGGATCGCCGAGGTCGACGACCTGGCGCACACCCTGCAGACCGTTCTGGCCCGCTACGACGAACAGGCCGCCCGGACGGCCGAGGCCCTGGCCACCGCCCGCTCCTTCGCCTCCGCCGCCTCGCACGAACTGCGCACCCCGCTGATGAGCATGCAGACCAACCTGGAGATCCTCACCGCGCATCCGGACCTCGCCGGGGCCGACCGTGACGAGGTGCTGCACGACCTGCGCCGCGAGCACGCCCGGCTGCTGGGCCTCCTGGTGATGCTGCGCGACCTCGGCCGAGGGGACCTCGTCGAGGCCGACGCCTTCGGGCCGGTGGACCTGGCCGACGTCGTCGAGGCGGCCACGCAGGAGCAGCGGCGCCGCCATCCGCACGCCCGGGTGTCCGGCAGTTGGCCACCGGGTCCGCGGGTGCACGGCTGGGAACCAGGACTGCGGACCGTGGTGGACAACCTGCTCGTCAACGCCCTGGTGCACGGACAGGAAAACGGGCGGCCCGCGCGGGTGGAGATCGGCCTGCGGGCGAGCGGCACCGACGTGCTGCTCGTCGTCGACGACCGGGGCCCCGGCATCCCGCCCGAGCTGCGGGCGCAGGTCTTCGAACGCTTCAGGCGACGGCCCGACAGCCCGGGCTCCGGCCTCGGACTCACCCTGGTCGCCCAGCAGATCGCACTGCACCGGGGCCGCGTCCGGGTCCTGGACCGGCCGGGCGGGCCGGGTACCCGGATCGAGGTCGCACTGCCGCTCGTCGACGGCGCGCCGGACGAGGGGAAGACGCTGCCGCTCCGCCGCAACTGGATGATCGCGGCCGCCGACCGGTCACAAGAATTCCACAAGGACGGCTCCTAGTTTCCGCGTGTGCGGGCAACCGCCCGTGGACACGGAGGAGTTCGTCATGCCAAGCACCAGGAAGACCGTGGTCTCGTTGGTCGCCGTGGGTACGCTGCTCGGCGCCCCGGGGGTCGCCGCGGCGGACGCGTCGCCCGCGCCGTCCGGCGCGCCCAAGGGCGACGGCGCGGCCGCGCTGTGCCGGCGCGCCCCGAAGATCGACCAGCGGATCGGCCGGATCCTCGACCGGCTGCACGCGGACGCGACCCGGCGGGGTTCCGTCGCCCGCCTCGAACAGCGCGTGGCGAGCGCCAAGGCGGCGGGACACACGGAGATCGAGAGCTACCTCAACGACCGGCTCACCTTCCGGCGCTCCCTGATCCCCACTCTGGAGGCGCGTCAGAAGGACCTCTCGGAGGTCCGGAAGTGGTGCGGCACGCACGACGACGGGAACGCGAAATGAGGGCCGTGCGCCGCGTGGCCCCGGCCGCTGTGGCCGCCGTGGCCGTCCTGCTGCTGACCGGTTGCGGTCACGGCACGGACACCGGACAGCCGGCGCCCGCCGCCTCGTCCACCACGGACCTCGACCATCTGCGGAAACTGGTCGACGACGCCGACTCGGCGGCGAGCAAGGCGGAGTCGGACATGGCCCGGGAGTGACCACGGGGGCCCACGGCGCGGCGTCGGCCCGGCGCACGTGCCGACGCCGCCGCCGCCGTCCAGGGCCACGACTCGCGGCGGCCCGAGGTTCTCCCGCCGCAGCCCGGGGCCACGGCGCGCGGCGCCGATGCGGCCCCGTGCCACGGCGACGGCCCCCGACGCGGCCTCGGCTCACCCTGCCCGGGGCCCTGGCAGGGTGTGGCGCGTGGCAGTGCGGGCGCCGGTCGGCGGCCGTCGCCGGATCACGCCCGTGTTCCAGGGGCGGGCGGTGATCCGTCGGAGCTGATCCGGTGGTGGCCGTCGACGGGGTGGGACGGGAGGTGCGGTCGGTGCGGATGCTCGGAGGCGGTGCGTTCGACGATCAGCAGTGCGGCGTCGTCGGAGGGCCGGTCGCCGACGTGGGCCAGGAGGTCGTCGTGGATGTGACGCAGCAGCGCGTCGGGTCCCGCGCCCCGGAACGCGGCCACCCGGTCGGCGAGCGGGTAGAAGTCGCCCGTCGGTGACCGGGCCTCGATGACCCCGTCGGTGTAGAGCAGCAGGACGTCGCCCACCTCGAAGGTGAACGGGTCGGGGCGATGGTGCGCCGCGGGCGTCTCGCACAGCCCCAGCGGCGGCACCGGGTGCCGGGCCTGCAGGACCTCGACCCGGTGATCCCGGAGCAGCAGGGGCGGGGGATGGCCGCAGTTGATCATCTCGACGCGGTTGCCGTGGTCGGGGATGTCGAGGACGAGCGCGGTGATGAAGTGCTCACCGGGGTCGTGCTCGGTGTCGGCCACCTCGTCGAGGTCACGGCAGACGCTCGCCTCCAGTGCCGCGGTCAGTTCGGGCAGCGTGGCGTACCGCTGGGCGCCCTCGCGAAACGCCCCGAGCGCCACCGACGCCTCACCGATCGACGACATGCCCTTGCCGCGTACGTCCCCGATGACCAGCCGGGTGGACAGACGGGCGGAGCGTGCCACCGCGAAGAGGTCGCCGCCGATCCGGGCCTCGTCCTCGGCGGCCAGGTAGAGCCAGGCGACCCGCAGCGGACCGATCCGGCGGGGCGGCGGGCGCAGCAGGACACGCTGCGCCGTCTCGGCCACGGACCGTGACCGGCTCAGCTCGAGCGCTCTCCGCTCGCGCAGGTGGCACACGAAGACCACCAGGGCGGAGAGCACGGACAGCGCGATGATCTGGGCGACGTGGTTGGCCGTGGTCAGGCCGCCGTGCAGCATCGCGATGCACACCTGGGCGGTCACGGCGAGCACGCCGACCAGCGTGGTCAGCCGTGGTCCGGCGAGCGAGGCGGTGAGCGCGGGCGCGATGACGAGCAGCGGACCGAGATGGACGTCGGCCGGTGACTGGATGTCCACGACCGTGATCACTACGATCAGCGCGACGGGGACCGCCACCAGTCCGCGGCTCGACGGCTGCTCCACGAGGCGGTCCACTGACACGCGCCGGACGCTCACCCGACCATTTTCCCCCTGACCCGTAGTGCCTGCTCCTCGGCACCAGGTCCGCCACCGGGTTCCGGGCCTCGTCCGCGCCCCGTCCGGAGCCCCGCGGAGGCGGCCGGACTTTAGGGATCTCCTCAGAAGCAAGAGGTCATAAGCCGCCCTTATGTGGTCATAGATCCAACCCGAGTACTGACTAAGGCATGCCTTAGCTTAGGCTTCCGGGCGAGTCACCCCTGCCCCCTTCGAAGGGAATCTGATCATGCCTCGCCCTCTGCGGGTAGCCATTGTCGGAGCCGGTCCCGCCGGCATCTACGCCGCCGACGCGCTGCTGAAGTCCGCAGTGGCCGTCGAGCCCGGTGTGTCCATCGACCTCTTCGAGCGGATGCCGGCCCCCTTCGGCCTGATCCGCTACGGCGTCGCCCCGGACCATCCGCGGATCAAGGGCATCATCACGGCCCTGCATCAGGTGCTCGACAAGCCGCAGATACGTCTCTTCGGCAACGTCGACTACCCGGGGGACATCAACCTGGACGACCTGCGTGCCTTCTACGACGCGGTGATCTTCTCCACGGGCGCGACGGCGGACCGGGCCCTGGACATACCCGGCATCGGCCTCGGCGGCTCGTACGGCGCGGCGGACTTCGTCTCCTGGTACGACGGTCACCCGGACGTCCCGCGGACCTGGCCCCTCGAAGCCGAGAAGGTCGCCGTCCTCGGTGTCGGCAACGTCGCGCTGGACGTCGCGCGCATCCTGGCCAAGACCGCCGAGGAGCTGCTGCCGACCGAGATCCCGCCGAACGTCCACGAGGGGCTCGTGGCCAACAAGGCGCTGGAGGTCCACGTCTTCGGCCGCCGCGGCCCGGCGCAGGCCAAGTTCAGCCCGATGGAGCTGCGGGAACTGGACCACTCGCCGAACATCGAGGTCATCGTCGACCCCGAGGACATCGACTACGACGAGGGCTCGATCGCGACCCGGCGCGGCAACAAGCAGGCCGACATGGTCGCCAAGACCCTGGAGAACTGGGCCATCCGCGACGTCGGCGAGCGGCCGCACAAGCTGTTCCTGCACTTCTTCGAGTCGCCGACCGAGATCCTCGGCGAGGACGGCCAGGTCACCGGCCTGCGCACCGAGCGCACGGTCCTCGACGGCACCGGCAACGTCAAGGGCACCGGCACCTTCAAGGACTGGGACGTCACGGCCGTCTACCGCGCCGTGGGCTACCTGTCCGACAAGCTCCCGAAGCTGCCCTGGGACGTCGAGTCCGGCACGGTCCCGGACGAGGCGGGCCGGGTGATCGAGGAGACCGGCGAGCACCTGCGGTCGACGTACGTCACCGGCTGGATCAGGCGCGGACCGGTGGGCCTCATCGGCCACACCAAGGGCGACGCCAACGAGACCGTCGCGAGCCTGCTCGACGACCACGCGAGCGGCCGACTGCTCACGCCCGCCGCTCCCGAGCCGGAGGCCGTCGACGCGTTCCTGAAGGAGCGCGACGTCCGCTACACCACGTGGGAGGGCTGGTACCGGCTGGACGCCGCGGAGAAGGCGCTCGGCGAACCGCAGGGCCGCGAGCGGGTCAAGCTCGTCGAGCGCGAGGACATGCTCGACGCCAGCGGAGCCTGATGCCGCGGCGCCGAGGCGCTGAACGTCACCTCCGTGGGGGGTGTCCGTGCCCACCGGACCGGGTGGCACGGACACCCCCCACGGTCGTCGGGTCCCCTCCGGCCCGGACCCGTCCGGATCGGGCGGGTCCGGCGTTCCTGGTGAAAGATGTCGGGGGAACTGTAGACGCGGGGGCTCCCCGTTCGACGTACGGGTGAGAGCAGGAAGACCCCACCTGAGGAGTACGACCGTGCCCAAGCTGCGCGTGCACAACCTGACCGTTTCCCTGGACGGCTTCGCCGCGGGGCCGAACCAGTGCCTGGAGCATCCGCTCGGCGAGGGCTTCGCGTCCATGCACACCTGGATGTTCGCCGCGATGCGGGACCACGAGGCGGGCAAGGGCGGCACGGACGTCGAGTACGTGGAGCGCGCCGAGGAGAACATCGGCGCCACGATCATGGGCCGCAACATGTTCGGGCCGCACCGCGGCCCCTGGCAGGACGAGTCGTGGCGCGGCTGGTGGGGCGACAACCCGCCCTACCACAACGACGTGTTCGTGCACACGCACCACCCGCGGCCGTCGCTGACGATGGAGGGCGGGACCTCCTTCCACTTCACCGACGAGCCCGTCACCACGGTCCTGGAGCGCGCCTTCGAGGCGGCGGCGGGCCGGGACGTGCGCCTCGGCGGCGGCGCGGCCACGGTCCAGCAGTACCTTCGCGCCGGCCTCGTCGACGAACTGCACCTGGCCATCGTCCCCCGGCTGGTCGGGCGGGGAGAGCGCCTGCTCGACCACCTGGGGGACGGGGTCGACGGCTACCGCGTCGCCGAACTCGTGAGCTCACCGGCCGCCACCCATGCCCGGCTGCTGCGCCGCTGACGCGACATGACCGCGACGCGGGGCGTCGGGGATGCCCGGGACGCGGTTCCACCTCCGTGCGCACGGCCCGGCGGGCACCAGCCGTCGGTGCGTGTGATCCGCGTCGCGCGGCCGCGCCACGGTGCCGGATTCCCGGGATCCCCTCACTCGGCTGAGCCCCGTCGCGCCGTCGGGCCGGGGCCTCGGTCTCCGGTACCGGTACGCGCGGTCGCGCCACGGCGCCGGGTCCCCGTGAGCCCTCACTCCGCGTCGGACGGCGCCGTTCCGGGTGCCGGTGGCCGGGGGCCCGGCGCGCCCGCGCGCAGACCGTCCATCACCAGGTCGAGGAGGCGCGCGGCACGCGGCTGCCAGTCCCCGTGGGCGTCCATCTGCCAGAGACCGGCGATCGCGAGGACGAAGTCGTCGGGGGTCACTCCCGGACGGATGGTCCCCGCCCGGTCGTTGGCGTCGAGCAGAAGGGAGACGGCCGAGGAGACCGCGCCGTGCCCCAGCCTGGTCAGGGTGCCCCGGGTGACGGTGGACGCGCGCAGGGCCTCGGCCAGGCCCGCCTTGGCCATGGCGTACTGCGCCAGACGGTCCATCCACTCCCGCAGGGCCCGGTCCGGGGCGCGGGTCTCCAGCAGCTGGGCCGCGGTGTCGGCGAGCTGCTGCACCTCGTAGCGGTAGACCTCCAGGACCAGCGCCTCGCGGTTGGGGAAGTTCCGGTAGAACGTGCCCTGCCCCACGCCCGCCTTCTTGGCGATCGCGCTGAGCGGGGTGTCCGAGGAGCGGGTCAGCTCCGCCAGGGCCACTTCGAGGATGCGCTCGCGATTGCGCTGCGCGTCCGAACGCAGCGGGGCGTCCTTCCTCTGCATTCGTCCCCCCTTTCCCCCGGCCGCGGAACCCCGCGGCGGAGCCCGGCCTTGATAAGTGGACAGCTGTCCGCTAAGTTCGGCGTTAGTGGACAGCTGTCCACTTAGGTTCACCATAGCGTGAGATCCGGCCATCGTGGACTGCCGGTGCCTCGCGAAACCGGTGTCGCCCCGCACCTTGTGCGGACGGCCACCGGTCCCTTTCTTCCCCCACCCCAGCCCACCCCCACTCATCGCACAGCGCCATTCCTTCCCCCGTGACCTCCGCGCCCCGTGACCTCCGCGCCCCCGCGACTCGGCGAAAGAAGGCTGATCATGGCCCCATCGACGTCCAGCGCCATCACTCTGAACATCAATGGCGAGAAATACACGCTGCCCGTCGACCACCGCACCACCCTGCTCGACGCACTGCGCGAGCGTCTCGACCTGACGGGTACCAAGAAGGGCTGTGACCAGGGCCAGTGCGGTGCCTGCACGGTACTGCTCGACGGGCGCCGGGCCGTCTCCTGTCTGCAACTCGCCGTGGCCGCCGAAGGCCGCGCCATCACCACCATCGAAGGCGTGGCGGACGGGGAGCGGCTGCATCCGGTCCAGCAGGCCTTCCTCGACCTCGACGGCTACCAGTGCGGCTACTGCACACCGGGCCAGATCTGCTCGGCCCTCGGCGTGATCGAGGAGCACGCGGCGGGCTGGCCGAGCGCCGTGACCGCCGACGTACGGCCCGAGGCGGGTGTCCCGCCGCTCACCGCGGAGGAGATCCGTGAGCGGATGAGCGGCAACCTGTGCCGCTGCGGCGCGTACGTGTCGATCGTGCAGGCCGTCGCCCGCGCGGCCGGGGAGGGAACGGTCCGCGCGGGAGAGGTTTCTGCCACGTGGGCGCTCCCGGAACCGGGCGTCCCGGAACCGGGCGTCCCGGAACCGGGCGACCCCGAACCGGCCGTCCCCGAACGGGGCGTCGGCGAACCAGGCGTCCCGGAGACGGGAGCGGCCGAGGTGCCCGTCGCGGCCGGTCCGGGCGTCGAGGAGGTCGCCGCATGAGGGAGTTCGGCTACGAGCGCGTCTTCGACGTGTCCGGCGCGGTGGCTCTGCTGGGTGCCGACCCCGAGGCCCGGTGTCTCGGAGGCGGCACCAACCTCGTCGACCTGATGAAGAGTGGCGTGGAACGGCCGGGCCGCCTCGTCGACGTACGGGAACTCCCCCTGGACAGGATCGAGTTCATCCCGGGAGAAGGGCTGCGCGTCGGGGCGACCGTGACCAACAGCGATCTGGCCGCGCACCCCGAAGTACGGCGCCGCTACCCGGCGTTGGCGCAGGCGGTGCTGGCGGGTGCCTCCGGTCAGCTGCGCAACATGGCCACGGTCGGCGGGAACCTGCTCCAGCGCACCCGCTGCGGCTACTTCACCGATCTGGCGAAACCCTGCAACAAGCGTGTACCCGGCAGCGGTTGCCCCGCCGTTCAGGGCGAGCACCACAACCACGCCGTCCTGGGCGCCTCCGCGCACTGCGTCGCCACCCACCCCTCGGACATGGCGGTGGCCCTCACCGCCCTAGACGCCGTCGTCACGTACGAAACACTCGACGGGCCGGGGGAGTTGCCGCTGACGGAGTTCTACCTCCCGGTGGCCGACACCCCGCACCGGGAGACCGCCCTGCCGCCCGGCGCGCTGATCACCGGCGTCACCGTGCCCGACACCCCCGTCGCCGCGTGCTCCCACTACCGGAAGGTGCGTGAGCGCGCCTCGTACGCCTTCGCGATCGGGTCGGTCGCCGCCGCGCTCGATGTCCGCGACGGCGTGGTGCGCGAGGTGCGCCTCGCGTTCGGGGCGGTGGCGTCCCGGCCGTGGCGGGCCCGGGAGGCCGAACGGGCGCTGTCGGGGGGACCGGCGGACGCCGGGGCCTTCGCCGCCGCCGCGGACGCCGAACTGGCGGCGGCCGAACCGCTGCCCCACAACGGATACAAGGTGCCCCTCATGCGCAACCTCGTCGTGGCGACGCTGACCGGGCTCACCGAGGAGGCCGCCCGATGACCACGACGACCACGACGACCACGACGACCGCGACGACCACGACGGGCCCCACGGCCGCGGGGACGGCGGCCGTCGGCACCGCGCACACCCGGGTGGAGGGCCTGGCCAAGGTGACCGGTGCCGCCCGGTACGCGGGCGAGGTGCCCCATCCCGAACTCGCCCACGGCTGGCTCGTGCTGTCCACCGTGGCCCGGGGCCGTGTCCGCGCCGTGCGGTCCGCGCCCGTCCTCGCGATGCCGGGTGTCCTCGCCGTCCTGCACCACGAGAACGCCCCGCGCCTCAACTCCGCCTACACGAACGCCTTCGGTGTGCCCGACCCGATCGCGCAGGTCTTCCAGGGGGACCGGGTGCCCTACTCCGGCTGGCCGGTGGCCCTCGTCGTCGCCGGGACACCCGAGCAGGCGAGGGAGGCGGCCGAGGCACTCGTCGTCGAGTACGACGAGGAGCCGCACGACGTCGAGTTCACCGCCGGACTCCCCGGTGTGTACACGTCGGAGAGCGCCCCCGCCGAGACGAAGGGCGACCTGGAGGCCGAACTCGCCGCGTCCGCCGTCGTCGTGGACGCCGAGTACCGCACCCCGGAGGAGCACCACAGCCCCATGGAGCCGCACGCGGCACTCGCACGCTGGGACGGCGGCCGGCTCGAAGTGATCGACTCCAACCAGGGCAGCAGGTTCGTGGCGGACGAACTCGCGAAGCTCTTCTCGCTCGACCCCGGCTCGGTCCGGGTCCGGTCCGAACACGTCGGAGGCGGCTTCGGATCGAAGGGCACCCGCCCCCACTCCGTCGCCGCCGCGATGGCCGCGACCGTACTGCACCGCCCGGTCCGGGTCGTCATGACCCGGCGTCAGATGTTCTCCCTCGTCGGCTACCGCAGCCCCACGGCACAGCGGGTCAGGCTCGGCGCCGACGCGGACGGGCGGCTGCGCGCGGTCGAGCACCGGGCCGAGAGCCTCACCTCGACCGTCCACGAGTTCATCGAGCGCAGCGCCGAGTACGGGCGGGCGATGTACGGCTCCGACGCCCACCACTCGGTCAGCCGCGTCGTACGGCTCGACGTGCCGACCCCGAGCTGGATGCGGGCCCCGGGAGAGGCGCCCGGCTCCTTCGCGCTGGAGTCCGCGATGGACGAACTCGCGGAGAAGTGCGGCCTCGACCCGATCGAACTCCGGTTGCGCAACGAGCCGGACGTGGGTCCCGTCTCGGGACTGCCCTTCAGCAGCCGCAATCTCGTCCGTTGCTTCGAGGAGGGGGCCCGCAGGTTCGGCTGGGCCGGACGTGACCCGCGTCCGGGAGTCCGCCGCGAAGGCCGCTGGCTGCTCGGTACCGGCACGGCCGCGGCCACCTTCCCGATGCTGTCCGCCCCGTCCACGGCGGCTGTGACGGCGGAGCCCGACGGCACCTACACCGTACGGATCACCGCCTCTGACATCGGGACCGGAGCCCGCACCGCGCTCACCCTCGTCGCCGCGGACGCGCTGGAGACGGAGCCGGAACGGGTCCGGATGCGGATCGCGGACAGCGACTTCGGTCCGGCGATGATCGCCGGCGGCTCGATGGGCACCCGGTCCTGGTCCTGGGCGATCCGGGTCGCCGCGGACGAGCTGCGCGAGCGGCTGTCGCTGGGCGGCGCCGTCCCGCCGGAGGGCATCACGGCACGCTCGGACACCTCGCAGGCCGTCGGCGCGCTGCCGCCGATGGAACGGCACACCTTCGGGGCGCAGTTCGCCGAGGTCGCCGTGGACGTCACCAGCGGGGAGGTGCGGGTGCGCCGGATGCTCGGCGTCTTCGCCGCGGGCCGCATCGTCAACCCGCTGACCGCGCGCGGTCAGTTCGTCGGCGGAATGATCTGGGGCCTGTCCATGGCGCTGCACGAGGAGGCGGTCCGGGACCGGGCCACGGGCGGCCATGTCGGAGCCGACCTGGCCGGATACCACTTCGCGGCGCACGCCGACGTACCGCACGTCGAGGCGGACTGGGTGGACGACCCCGATCCGGACGACCCGGTCGGCATCAAGGGCATCGGGGAGATCGGGGTCGTCGGAGCCGCGGCGGCGATCGCCAACGCGGTCTGGCACGCGACCGGCGTGCGCCACCGGAACCTGCCGATCCGCCCCGACCGGGTCCTGCTCGCGGGGCTCGCCGGGGAAAGGGGGCCCGGTGCTTGACCTCGCCGACGAACTGCGCCGCTGGGCCGAGGAGGGCCGGGACTTCGCCGTCGCCACCGTCGTGAGTGTCGGCGGCAGCGCGCCGCGCGGTCCGGGCGCGGCCCTCGCCGTGGACGGTCACGGCACGGCCGTCGGCTCGGTCTCCGGGGGATGCGTCGAGGGCGCCGTGTACGACCTGTGCGTGCAGGCGCTGCGGGACGGCCGGACCGTGCTCGAACGGTTCGGACACAGCGACGCGGACGCCTTCGCGGTGGGGCTGACCTGCGGCGGTGTCATCGAGGTCCTGGTCACCCCGGTGCGCGCGGACGGGCCCGGCCGGAAGGTGTTCGAGGCGGCGCTCGGGGCGGCGGCCCGCGGCGAGCCGGCCGCCGTCGTCCGGGTGGCCCGGGGACCGGCCGGTCTGCTGGGCCGTGCGCTGCTCGTGCGCCCCGGCGAGACGTCCGGACCGGCGGTCGAGGGAGGCCTTGGAGGTCCCCCGGCGCTGGACGGCACCGCGGCGGACGAGGCCCGCGCCATGCTCACGGCGGGGCGCACCGGCACGGTCGGACTCTCCGAGGACGGTTCGCGGTGCCCCGGGGGTGTGACCCTGTTCGTGGAGTCCAGCGTGCCGCCGCCCCGTCTGATCGTCTTCGGCGCCGTCGACTTCGCCACCGCGCTGGTACGGGTCGGCAAGTTCCTCGGCTACCACGTGACCGTGTGCGACGCCCGCCCCGTCTTCGCCACCCGGGACCGCTTCCCGGAGGCGGACGACATCGTCGTCGACTGGCCGCACCGCTATCTGCGGCGCACCGGTACCGACGAGCGGACGGTCCTGTGCGTGCTCACCCACGACGCCAAGTTCGACGTACCGCTGCTGGAGGCGGCGCTGCGGATGCCCGCGGCCTTCATCGGGGCCATGGGGTCGCGCCGCACCCACGAGGACCGTGAGCGCCGGCTGCGCGAGGCCGGACTCACCGGGCGGGAGCTGTCCCGGCTGCGGTCCCCGATCGGGCTCGACCTCGGGGCCCGTACGCCCGAGGAGACCGCGCTGTCCATCGCCGCGGAGATCGTCGCGGCCCGTGAGGGCGGCACGGGCACTCCGCTGACCGGCTCGCGGACGCCGATCCACCGGGACGGGGGCGACGGCCCGTCCGACCGCGCGCCGGGCGCCCGCGAGGCCGCCTGACGAGCGGTGGCCGAACCCGGTCTCCCGGTCCCGGCGCGGTGTCCGACGCAGTCGAATGACGGAAGCGGGAACCGGCCGGGTCGGCCAGTGTGGAGGTACCGGAAGGAACCCGGCCGGTACGCCACGGAGACCGGCCCGGACAGGGAACTGGGAGGCTGGAATGGACACCATGCACGCGGTACGCGCCCATCGGCGGGGTGGCCCGGAGGTGCTGGCCCACGAGGTCGCTCCGCGCCCGGTTCCCGCCGCGGGCGAGGTGCTGGTCGAGGTGCGGTCCGCCTCCGTCACGCGGGGGGAACTGGACTGGGACGCCACCTGGACCGACAGCTTCGACGGCAGCGGCGCACCACGGCTGCCGATCGTGCCCTCCAAGGAGGTCTCGGGTGTCGTCGCCGCGCTCGGCTCCGGCGTGACGGAGTGGAACGTCGGCGACGAGGTGTTCGGGCTGATCCCGTTCACCCGGGACGGAGCGGCCGCGGAGTTCACCGCCGTGCCCGCGGCCGTGCTCGCCGCCCGGCCGGCGGCCCTCGACCACGACCACACGGCGGCGCTGCCCCTGGCCGGGCTCACCGCCTGGCAGGGGCTGGTCGTGCACGGCGGGCTGCGTGCCGGCACCCGTGTCCTCGTGCACGGCGGCGCGGGCGGGGTCGGTTCGATCGCGGTGCAGGTGGCCGCGGCCCTCGGTGCCTCGGTCACGGCGACGGCGAGTGCCGGGACCGCCGACTTCGTGCGGGGACTGGGCGCCGGGCATGTCGTCGACCACCGCGGCGAACGGTTCGAGGATCTGGTCGAGGACATGGACCTGGTCCTCGACACGGTCGGCGGCGACACCCAGGAACGCTCCTGGCGGGTGCTGCGGCCCGGCGGTCTGCTGGTGAGCGTCGTCGCGCCGCCCGACGCGGCCCGGGAGGGCGGCAGGTTCTTCGTGGTCGAACCGGACCGTGCCGGCCTGGAGGCGCTGGCCCGCATGGCCGACGCCGGGACGCTGGTCCCCCGGGTCGAGCGGGTCCTGCCGCTCACCCGGACCGCGGAGGCGTACGAGGCCCTGGAGAAGGGGCATCGCCGCGGCAAGATCGTCCTGCGCGTCGCCTGAGACGCGGCCCGGCGAAGTGACTCCGCGCGACCGTGGACCCGGGCTCGGCCGCGGCCGGCGTGTCCGGGCGGGTCGTGGCCGGTCGGGGGCCCGGGACGTGGCCTTGGGCGGTGAGCGGACCCGGGACGCGGCCGTCGGGTCAGGGACGCGGGCGTGGGTTCAGGAGCGCGGTCGCCGGCTCCGGAGTCGCGCCGGTAGCGGCTCGGAATTCGCTCAGGATTCGCCGGGCGCGGGGGAGGACGTCGCCGGGCGTGTGAGCCAGTCGTAGGCGGCGCGTGCCGTGAACTCGGCCTGGCCGCCGCGCACCAGCACGTCCGCCGTGCCGAACGCCGGATCGTCGGCCTGCGCGGCGACGTACGGGATCGCGAGGCACCGCATCCCGGCCGCGTGCGCGGCCGCGGCGCCGGGGGCGGCGTCCTCCAGGACCACGCAGTCCGCGGGCGCGGCCCCCAGGCGGGCGGCGGCCTCCAGGAAGACGTCGGGTGCGGGCTTGCCGTGGGCCACCTCGTCCGCCGAGACGACGGTCGCCAGGAAGGGAGCCAGGCCGGTTCCCGTCAGGATCGCCTCGATGGCCGCGGCCGAGGACCCCGAGGCCACCGCCATCGGGACCTTCGCGTCCGCCAGCAGTCCGACGAACGCGCGCATCTCCGGATAGACGTGCGTGGCGGCACGGGCCAGCTCCAGATAGCGCCGGTTCTTGTCGGCGAGCAGGACCTCCAGCGGGGCCCGCAGCCCGTAGCGCTCCTTCCAGAGGGCGAGCGTCTCCCGGGTGCTGATGCCCACGTACCGCTCGTGGTCGGCCCAGGTGAAGCCGGTGACGCCGTGCGCGGCGAGCATCTGCCGGCCGGCCTCGAAGTAGTTCGGCTCGCTGTCCACGAGAGTTCCGTCGAGATCGAAGATGACCGAGGTGCGGCCGAGAGCGCTCATGGGGTCCAGGATGCCAAGTCCCGGCCGGTCGGCGTGGACCGCTCCCGTCAGCCGTTCGGCGCCCGCCCGATCGACTCCACCAGCGGCAGCACCCGGTGCGGAACGCGTTCGCGCAGCGCCACCTCGGTACGGGTGCGGACGACGCCGGGCAGACTGATGAGCGACTGGACCACGTCCTCCAGGTGGGCGTTGTCGCGGGCCACCACCCGGGTCAGCAGATCGCCGCCGCCCGTGATCGAGAACGCCTCGATGATCTCCGGTACGGCGGCCAGCGCGTCGCCCACCTCGTCGAGCCGGCCCTGCGTGACCTCGATGTGCACGAAGGCCAGCACCGGGTGGCCGAGCGCGGCGGGGGAGAGCGAGGGGCCCGTGCCGGTGATCACCCCGTCCCGTTCCAGCCGGTCCAGACGGGCCTGCAGCGTGCCGCGGGCGACCCCGAGCATGCGGGCGTACTCACGCACGCTGGTACGCGGCTGCTCCAGGAGCAGCCGCAGGATCCGGGTGTCGAGCTCGTCCACGGCCATGGTGCGCCGGCCTCTCCTGCCGTCTGAGGTGATCTTCACCGACTGTACCGACGCCGCGGTGCCGCGCCGGACCGAGCGGTGACGGCGGGGGTGGCGGTTGCGGGGCACCCGGGTCCTCAGGGCCGCTGAGCCCCGTGTCGGTGTCAGGTGCCGGTCCGTCCGGTGGGTGTCGCGGACTCCACCTCTTCCCAGCCGACCACCGGGCCCCCGTCCCGGGACAGGACGTCCCCGGGGCCGGTGCCGTCGCGCCGGCCGGTCGCGCGGTCCGGGTGGCTGTCGTGGCTGTCGAGGGCGACGCGGACGCGTTCCGCGGGCAGACCGCGTTCGAGCAGGGCACGGGCGGTCTCCCGGACCGTCGCCGCGGGACCGCAGACGTAGGCCGTGGTGTTCCGCGGGGCGAACCGGGCCCCGTCGAGGAGGGCCGTGACGGCGCCGACGGGGCCTTCCCAGCCGGGACCGGGACGGTCGACGGTGACCGCGCAGTGCGGCGGGCCATGCGCCGCGGACCAGGCGTGCGTCTGCTGGGCGTAGAGGATGTCGTCCGGGGTGCGCGCACCGACCAGCACGTTCAGGTGTCCGTACAGCTGCGGGGCGGCGAGCGCGTCGAGGACCAGGGGGCGCAGCGGCGCCGGACCGAGTCCGGCCGCGACGACCAGCAGGTCGTGTCCCAGCGCCCGGTCGAGTTCCCAGCCGGTGCCGAACGGGCCGCGCAGGCCGACCCGGCCACCCGGCCGAAGGGCGCACAGCGCGGCCGAGACCGCGTCCGACGACCGGATCGTGAGGGCGATCTCGTGCCGGTCGATGCGGGACACCGGCACCGGGACGGTGCCCACCCCGAGGGCGTGCACCAGGGCGTAGCGGCCGGGCGTGAAGGGCGCGAGCAGCCCGGTGCCCGTCGGCGCGAGGGTCAGGGTGACCGTGTCGGCCGTCTCGTCGCGGGCCTGGGTCACCTGATAGGGGAGGGGAACGTCGTCCATGGCCGGCCTCCGCTGCCGTAGGGGCGTACCTCGTGCCCGCAGGAGGACTGTCCGGTCGCTCACCGGCGAGGCGCACCGGGCCGAGGGTGCTCCCTCCAGCGTGGACGCAGGAGCGGGCGGACACCACACCGCGTGGCGCACCGGACCGGGAACCGGGCGCGATGCCCCGCGCTCACCTGCGCGGCTTCCCCTCCCGGAGCGTCCGGGGGAGGCCTCCGGGGAGGGGTGCCCGCACTCCCGGACGCGGGAGGGGACCGCGTACGACCTCGCGGGGCGTGGGCCGTACCGGGAACCCGGGCCCCTGGGTCCGTACCCACCCCCACCGCCGTACCGCACCGACGGCGAGGCGGCGACGGTCGCGTCGACCGTCGCCGGACGCGTCCGCGGCCGCGGACAGGGCCGTTCGGCCCCGGCGGGGGACCTGCGGCCCCTGCACCGCGTGTCCTCCGGGACCGGAGGGTGGAGACGGAACGGTCCCGCCCGGTCCAGGAGAGGGAGACGATGCCCGGAAGCGCCACCGTGGGTCCCGAGGGCACGTCCGCGTGCCGGACCGACGCCGTCGTACGAGGTCCCGGGGGACGTGCCCGGCCCGTGACGGGCGCCGGGCCGGTCCCGGGCCGGGACGTCACCCTTCCGGCCCGGCAGCGGCCCGACGAGCCCCGGGCGGGTGGAGCGGGGAGCGGGAGGACGCGGCGGTGCGAGTGGGGGCCGTCCGGCGGCGTGACGTCGCGCGGAGAGGGAATCACCACCATGGTGGAAGGAGCCCGTCCCGCGGTCTCCGGCGCCGGGTTGCGGCACGACGGAAAACTCGTGAGGGTGGCCGTGCCGGCGTACGGCACGATCAGGTGCCCCGGCCGCGGCGCGGGCGGCGCAGGCGGAGACCGCCCGGAGAGCTGTGCCGGGCCCGGCGCGCGGCAGGACCCCGCCGGGTTCCGGCAGCCGCGGTCCGCGGGCCCCGCCGGGTCCGTCCACGGGACCCGCCCGCTCACGTCCGCCGGGGAAACCGCCGAGGGGACACCGGGCGGCCGGGCCGATTCCGTGGTCGTCCCCGATCGAGGCACGGGAAGGTGAGGATCTTGGAGCTTCCCCTCGTGGTGGGTGTCGACGGGTCCGGACCGAGCCTGCGCGCCGTCGACTGGGCGGCGGACGAGGCCGCGCTGCGGGGCGCCCCGCTGCGGCTCGTCAACGCCTCACTGTGGGAGCGCTACGAAGGAGTCTCCGCCGACGGAGCAGAGCGGCCCCCCGACCAGGCGCTCGCCGAGGACGCCGTCGACGCGGCCACCCGGCGGGCCCACGACCGGCGGCCCGACCTGCGGGTGTCGGCCGACGTCCTGCCCGACGACCCGGTGAGCGTCCTGCTGCACGAGGGCCACCGCGCCTGCGCGCTGGTCATCGGCTCCCGCGGACGCAACGGTCTCGTCGAGCTGCTGCTCGGTTCGGTGAGCCTCGCGGTGGCCGCCCGTGCCGACTGCCCCGTGATCGTGCTGCGCGGCGGCCGGGGAAGCCGGCCCGCGGCCCGGCGACAGCCGAACGGGCAGCGGCGGCGGATCGTCCTCGGGGTCGGTGACGGCCCGCACAGCTCCACGTCCGCGCGCTTCGCGCTCCAGGAGGCGCAGGCCCGCGGGGCCGTCCTGGAGGCGGTACGGGCCTGGCGCTGGCCCGGCCGGGAGCAGACGGACCAGCCGCCCGTCGAAGGGGAGCCCGCCCGGCTGCACGAGCGGCAGGCGATGGAGATCCTGGAGTCGGCGCTCGGCGGACCGGCGGCGGAGCATCCGTCGGTCCGGCTGCGCCTGCGTCCCGCCGAGGGACCCGCGCGCCGCGTACTGATGGCCGCCTCGGCCGACGCGGACCTGCTGGTGCTGGGCTCCGGACGGCTCCACGGGCACGCACACGTCGGGCTGCCGGTCGGCCGGGTCGCGCACGCCGTCCTGCACGGGTCCGACTGCCCGGTCGCCGTGGTCCCCGGCCGGGTGGCGGCACCATGACCGGCTCAGAGGCCCGCCGCGTGGTCGGGGACGTACGTCTGGAGATCCCGCGGCGGACGCTCGTACCCCGTCGAGGGCGGCCTGGGCGGCAGTTCGAGCACCGGCGGGGGCACCTCGTGGTATGGGACCGAGCCGAGCAGATGGGCGATCATGTTCAGCCGCGCGCGGCGCTTGTCGTCGCTCTCGACCACGAACCAGGGCGACTCGGAGAGATCGGTGTGCACCAGCATCTCGTCCTTCGCCCGGGAGTACGCCTCCCAGCGGGTGATCGACTCCAGGTCCATCGGGGAGAGCTTCCAGCGCCGCGTCGGGTCCTTCAGCCGGCGCCGGAACCGGTCCTGCTGCACGGCGTCGCTCACCGAGAACCAGTACTTGCGCAGCATGATCCCCTCCTCCACGAGCATGCGCTCGAAAAGAGGGCATTGACGCAGGAAGAGTTGGTACTCCTCCTTGGTGCAGAAACCCATGACGTGCTCGACCCCGGCCCGGTTGTACCAGCTCCGGTCGAACAGGACGATCTCCCCGGCGGCCGGCAGATGTTCGACGTACCGCTGGAAATACCACTGGGTGCGCTCGCGCTCGGTCGGCCGGGGCAGCGCCACGGTCCGTGCGACACGCGGATTGAGGTGCTCCGAGACCCTTTTGATCGTGCCGCCCTTGCCCGCCGCGTCACGCCCCTCGAAGATCACCACGAGCCGGGCGCCCTCGGCCCGCACCCACTCCTGGAGCTTCACCAGCTCCGTCTGGAGCCGCAGCAGTTCGCGCTCGTACACCGCCCCCGGCAACGACGCCGACGCCGTCCTCTTGCCGCCCATGCCTCCTCCTCTCCCCGCTGACCTGTCCCGATGACTTCGGAGTCACCATGCCCAAGGTCCAACCGTCCAAGGTGGAACAACAGGACGCCACCGTACTGAGCGACGAGGAACTGCGCACCCTGGACGCCCACTGGCGAGCCGCCAACTACCTTTCCGTGGGCCAGATCTACCTGCTGGCCAACCCGCTGCTGACCGAACCGCTGACCGCGGACCACATCAAGCCGCGGCTGCTGGGCCACTGGGGCACCTCGCCCGGACTCAACCTCGTCCACACCCACCTCAACCGGGTGATCAGGGCCCGCGGCCTGGACGCGCTGTGCGTGTGGGGACCCGGCCACGGCGGACCCGCCGTGCTCGCCAACTCCTGGCTGGAGGGCAGCTACAGCGAGACCTACCCGGACGTGTCGCGGGACGCGGCCGGCATGGAGCTGCTGTTCCGGCAGTTCTCCTTCCCCGGCGGCGTCCCCAGCCATGTCGCTCCCGAGACGCCCGGCTCGATCCACGAGGGCGGCGAACTCGGCTACTCCCTCGCCCACGCCTACGGCGCCGCCTTCGACAACCCGGACCTGCTGGTCGCCTGCGTCATCGGGGACGGCGAGGCGGAGACCGGCCCGCTGGCAGCCTCCTGGCACTCCAACAAGTTCCTCGACCCGGTCCACGACGGGGCCGTCCTGCCGATCCTGCACCTCAACGGCTACAAGATCGCCAACCCGACCGTGCTGGCCCGTATCCCCGAGCCCGAACTCGACGAACTGCTGCGCGGCTACGGCCACGACCCCATCCACGTCACCAGCGACGACCCGCACCAGGTGCACCGGGCCATGGCCGACGCCTTCGACCGGGCCCTGGACCGCATCGCGCTGATGCAGCGCACCGCCCGCGAGGACGGCGTGACCGAGCGCGTGCACTGGCCCATGATCGTGCTGCGCACGCCGAAGGGGTGGACGGGCCCCGCGGAGGTCGACGGTCTGCCCGTCGCGGGCACGTGGCGCGCCCACCAGGTCCCGCTGGCCGGGGTGCGGGAGAACCCGGAGCATCTGCGCCAGTTGGAGACCTGGCTGCGCTCCTACCGGCCCGAGGAGCTCTTCGACGCCGAGGGCCGGCCCGTCGCCGAGGTCCTCAGCTGTGTCCCGGACGGCGCGCGCCGGCTGGGCGCCACCCCGCACGCCAACGGCGGTCTGCTCGTCCGTGACCTGCCCATCGCCCCCCTGGACCGCTTCGCCGTCCCCGTCGACAAGCCGGGCACCACGCTGCACGAACCCACCAGGATCCTCGGGGACCTCCTGGAACAGATCATGAAGGACACCGCGCAGCGCCGTGACTTCCGTCTGGTGGGCCCCGACGAGACCGCCTCCAACCGGCTGGAGGCCGTCTACGCCGCCAGCGGCAAGGCCTGGCAGGCCCAGACCCTCCAGGTGGACGAACACCTGGACCGGCACGGCCGGGTCATGGAGATCCTCTCCGAACACACCTGCCAGGGCTGGCTGGAGGGCTACCTCCTCACCGGCCGGCACGGCCTCTTCTCCTGCTACGAGGCCTTCGTCCACATCGTCGACTCGATGGTCAACCAGCACATCAAGTGGCTGAGGACCTCGCGCGCGCTGTCCTGGCGTGCCCCGATCGCCTCCCTCAACTATCTGCTCACCTCGCACGTCTGGCGCCAGGACCACAACGGCTTCTCCCACCAGGACCCCGGCTTCGTCGACCACGTCCTCAGCAAGAGCCCGGAGGTCGTCCGGGTCTATCTGCCGCCGGACGCCAACACCCTGCTGTCCGTGGCCGATCACGTCCTGCGCAGCCGTGACTACGTCAACGTCGTGGTCGCTGGCAAGCAGCCCTGCTTCGACTGGCTCTCCATGGACGAGGCCCGCGCGCACTGTGCCCGCGGCGCCGGGATCTGGGAGTGGGCGGGCACCGAGAACGGCGGGGAACCGGATGTCGTTCTCGGCTGCGCCGGTGACGTCCCCACCCAAGAGGTGCTGGCCGCGGCCCAGTTGCTGCGCCGGCAGCTGCCCGGACTCGCCGTACGCGTCGTCAACGTCGTCGACATGACCCGGCTGTTGCCGCGCGAGGACCATCCGCACGGGATGAGCGACCGCGAGTACGACGGACTGTTCACCGCCGACAAGCCTGTCATCTTCGCGTACCACGGCTACCCCTGGCTCATCCACCGGCTCGCCTACCGCCGCACCGGCCACTCCGGACTGCACGTGCGCGGCTACAAGGAGATGGGCACCACGACCACCCCCTTCGACATGGTCGTCCGGAACGACCTGGACCGCTACCGCCTCGTCATGGACGTCATCGACCGGGTCCCGGGACTGGGCGTCCGCGCCGCCGCCGTGCGCCAGCGGATGGCTGACGTCCGCACCCGGCACCACGCCTGGATCCGCGAACACGGCACCGACCTGCCCGAGGTCGCCGACTGGACCTGGACCGGGTGACGGCCGGCGGCCCGTGACGCGGCCCCGGTAGTGCGGCCCCTTCGACGCGGTCTCCGTGCCCGTGACGCGGTCCCCGTAGCGCGGCCCCCTTGACGCGGCCTCCTTGCCCGGGCGCCCGATCGCCGCGCCGCGGGTGCCGGGAGGCCGTGGACGCCGGAAGGGGGCCGTCGGCAGGACCGCGGGTGCCGGTGGGGCGCCCCGCGGGTGGCGCGCACGCAGGAGGGGCGCCCGGTAGGCGGTGCACCCGCAGGCGACGCGCACGCAACGCGCACGCACGCGGTGCGCCCGGGGCGCGAGAGGGCTCGGGCTTTGGGAAGGCTCGGCGGTCCTGGTGATGAGACCGGCGCGCCCGGCCAGTACCGTGAAGACACGAGAGCCGGTCCGAGCCGCCTTGCCGCCTTGTCTGCCCTGCCGGTCGGAGGGCGCGATGAACGGGGACGGGAGCCAGGGGCCCGGGCAGCATCTGCCCAGGCTGCGGCTCGACGAGTTGTTGGGCGAGCTGCAGGTGCGTATCGACGCGGTGCGCGGTACCAGGGACCGTCTGCACAGCCTGCTGGAGGCCGTCCTGTCGGTGGGGCGGGAGCTCGATCTGCCGCAGGTGCTGCGCAGCATCGTGGAGGCCGCGGTGGTGCTCGTGGACGCCGAGTACGGGGCGCTCGGCGTGCCGGTGGCCGGTGGCCGGTGAGGCCGGCGCCGGTGGGTCGGGGCCGTACGGGTGAACGGGGTGGGTCAGCGTGCGGAGCGGCCCCGCTGGTCCGGGCTCTCCAGGTGGGTGGCCAGGACCGCCGCCTGGACTCGGCGCTGGACACCGAGTTTGGCCAGCAGCCGGGAGATGTGGTTCTTCACCGTCTTCTCGGACAGGTACAGCTTCTTGCCGAACTCCCGGTTGGTGAGCCCGTCCCCGATGAGCGCGAGGACGTCCCGCTCCCGGGGTGAGAGGCCGGCGAGTTCGGGAGCGACGGCCGGGTCCGGCAGGCGTACGTCGAGCACCGCCACGTGCGGACGCAGCGCCGGCCCCCGCACCAGTGCGTGTTCGACGCTGCCCGCGTCGCCGACCACCGAGATGTCCGGCTCGGCGTCCAGGAGATCGGTCGGGCCACGGCGTACGACCTCGTGGTCGTCCAGCAGAAAGACCCGGATCGGGTCCTGCTCCGTGAAGGCACGTGCCTCGGCCATGGCGACCCCCTGCTCCTCGTCCGCCTCCGCGGCTGACCGTGGACCGTTCCCGGATGGATCCACCCGATCATCGCCCTCCGGACCCGGGCGCGCCAGGGCCGACCGGCCCCACCCCGGCCGCGCGGTCCCTACCGGCCCGACCTCGACCGCGCGGCCCCGACCGGCCGAGCCGACCGCGCGGCGGACCCCGACCGGCCGAGCCCCGATCCCGGCGCCGTGGCCGCCGAGAGGCATCGGTGTGGCATCGGGGTCAGCCGAGCGGGCCGCTGCCGTAGGGCGCGTACAGGTCCAGCAGCCGCGTCCTGGCGGCGCGCAGCCGGCGGGCGACGGTGTCCCCCACCCATTCGGCCACCGCCATCCCGAGGGCCGGGTCGTCCTGGCACATGACCCGCACCTGCTCGGCGTCGAACTCGAACGCGCGCACAGGGCTCGTCGTCTCGGCGCCGAGATGCCAGACGTGCGGCGCGAACAGCCAGGACCAGCCGATGAGTTCGTTGTGCCCGAGGGTCTCGATGACGGCCGGACGGCGCCCCGGCACCCGCAGGTCGAGCGTGACCGTGCCGGTCCGGATGATCCAGAAGCGGTCGGCGCGCCTGCCCTCCTCGAACAGACGGGTTCCCTGGGGGAACGACACCTCACGAGCCAGCCGCATCAGACACTCGCGGTGTTCGACGGGCAGCGCCCGCAGCCTGGTGAATGTGGGGGAAGCGTTCATGTCCCTGTCTCTCCCTGACACGTGGTCGAGCCGCCTCCACGCTCTCCCCGTCCCGCCGCCGGTGCCAGGGGCCACCCGGCCCCGTCCGGTCCGGCGAAGGGGGCCGACCGGCCCAAGCGCACCGCGTCCGCCACGGTCACGCTGGTGGGACGAGGCCGTGAGACCGCCGCGTACGGCTGCCCGGCGCGGCAGGTCACCACGGTCCGGGGCCCGGAACGGCCGGAGCACCGGCCGGAGGGTCCCGGTCGCACAGGACGAGGGATCCGTCTCCCGCGGCAGGACAGGTCCTGGACCGCAGAGAGAGCCGCTCGACAGGAAGAAGCGAAGCCCATGTCCCGACAGATACCGCCGGACACGGTGTCCCCGGCCGACGGCGGCGCGCAGGGCGACATCGGGCGCCGTATCGCCCAGCGACGTGAGGAAATGGGCCTGACCAGGGAGGAGGCGGCCGCACGGGCGGGCACGGCGCCCGGCTACATCAGATACCTGGAGGAGCAGCCCACGGCCACACCGGGTGTCGGCGTGCTCATCCGGCTCGCGGATGTGCTGGGGACCAGCGTGGCGGCCCTGCGCGGTGGCGACGCCGACCGGACGCCCGGCACCCGCCGGGCCGCACGCCACCCCGAACTGCTCGCCCTCGGCCCCGACGAGTGCCGGGCGCGGCTGTCGACCCACGGGATCGGACGCCTGGCACTGGACACGCCCGAAGGCCCCTACATCGGCCCCCTCAACTACACCGTCGTGGACGGCGTGGTGTTCTGCCGGACCACTCCCGGCTCGATCCCCGCCGCAGCGGACGGGGCCCGGGTCGCCTTCGAGGTCGACCACATCGACGAGGGACTGAGGCAGGGGTGGAGCGTGCTCGTACGGGGCCGGGCCCGTGCCGTGACGGACCCGGCCGAGGTACGGCGGCTGGAGGAACTCGCGTACAGCGCCCCCTGGGCGGGTGGCGAGGGACTGATGTGGCTGTCCATCGACACCGCCCACATCTCGGGGCGCCGGATCAGGGTCGACCGCTGATGCGTCCCGACGACGGCTTCCGCGAACTGGACCGGCAGGAGTGTCTCGTCCTGCTGGTCAGGGCACCCGTCGGCCGTATCGTGCACACGCGGCACGCGCTGCCCGCGGTGCTCCCGCTCAACTTCAGTCTGGACGCCGACTCCGCCGTGCTGCTGCGGACCGCCGCGGACTCCGATCTGGCCCGTGCGGTGGACGGTGTGGTCGTGGCCTTCGAGGCGGACGAGGTCGACGCCCGCGCGCACTCGGGCTGGAGTGTCGTCGTCACCGGCCGCGCGACGGTGGTCACGGACCCCGTCGAGCACGGCAGGCTGTCGCGCACCGGCCCCCGCTCCTGGGTCGCCTCGCCCCGGGACGTCTTCATCCGCATCGAACCCGAACTGGTGACCGGCCGTGAACTGGTCGCGGGACGCGCGGCCCACGGGGTGGACATCAGGCCCTGAGAGCCCGGAGAAGCCACTCCTCCGAGAAAGACGCCCCGGCCGCCCCCCGCCCGTCCCCGACCCAGACCCCGCCCCCGACCCCGACCCCGACCCCGGGAAGGACCGCCCCATGCGCATCGTCGTGGCGCTCGGCGGCAACGCCCTGCTGCACCGGGGCGAACGCCCCGACGCGAGTGTCCAGGAAGCCAACGTCGACCGGGTCACCACCGCGCTCGCCGCCCTCGCCCACGAACACGAGATGGTCATCACCCACGGCAACGGCCCGCAGCTCGGCGTGCTCGCCGGCGAGAGCGGCGCCGACCCCGATCTGAGCGCCCCCTGTCCACTGCACCTCCTCGGCGCCCAGACCCAGGGCATGATCGGCTCCCTGCTGGCCCGCAGCCTGCACGACGCCCTGCCCGGCCACCGGATCGTCGCACTGGTCACCCACACCCTCGTGCGGGCCGACGATCCCGCCTTCCGGCGTCCCACGAAGCGCGTCGGCCCGGTGTACTCACGGGAGGCGGCGGAGTCCCTGGCCACCGGGCGCGGCTGGCGGTTCGCCGTGGACGGGACGGGCCGCCGCCGCGTCGTGCCCTCGCCGGAGCCCGACCGGGTGTGGGAGACCGACATCGTCGACGAACTGCTGAGGGGCGGCGCGCTCGTCGTCTGCGCCGGCGGCGGAGGCGTCCCCGTCACCGCCGACCCCGACACCGGCGCGCTGACCGGCGTGGAGGCCGTCGTCGACAAGGACCTCACAGCGGCCCGGCTGGCGGAGGACCTGCGGGCCGACTTCCTGCTCATCCTCACCGACGTGCCGTGCGTCTACACCGCCTACCGCACCCCCGGGCAGCGGCCCCTCCCCGACGCCACACCCGCGGAGCTGCGCGGGGGCGGTTTCACCGAGGGGTCGATGGGACCCAAGGCCGAGGCCGCGGCGCGCTTCGTGGAGCACACGGGCGGACCGGCCGCGATCGGCGCTCTCGACGCGGCGTACGAGATCGTCCACGGCAGGTCCGGCACGCTCGTACGGCCGGACCTGCCCGCCGAGTGACCGGCCGCGCGGTGCCCACGGTGACCCGCCATGCGACGGCGCGATGTGCGGCGCCGCACCGCCGCCGTGTCCGCTGTCCCGTCACCGGCTGTCCACCAAGTGATCCGTTGGCTCATCGATGGCCCAGCGGGCGTCGGCCTGAATGCGCCAATGGTCCATTGGAGCCGCCCCCGGTTGAGCCAGTGGGGCCGCGGATGGTGTGATGTCCTCCATCGACGGCGCTGCGGAATTCCGCGGCGCCTTTTCCATGCCGGTTCGGCCGGGTGGTGGTGAGAGGGCGGGGCAGTGCTCAAGAGGGTGTTCATGGCGCCGGATCCGGGGCGGCTGAGGCTGCGGCACGCCTCCCGGGCCGTCCTCGGCATCGGTCTGGCGGTGGCGCTGTGCGGCCTCGCCGGCCGGGGGCTCGTGGGCGCCGTGGCCGGCGGCCTCGCCGCGCTGCTCGCCCTCTTCACGGTGACCGACGCGACCGTGCGGGCGCAGGCCGTCACCACGGCGCTGCTCCCCGTCGTGGGCCTCCCCGTGCTGGCGCTCGCCGCCGGGCTGCACGCGTATCCGGTCGCGCGGGACCTGGCCTTCCTGGCGGTCGTCGGCGCCGGTGTGTACGCGCGGCGCTGGGGCCCGCGGGGCCACTCGCTGGGCGTGTTCGCGTTCATGACCTTCTTCATGACGCAGTTCCTGCACGCCGTCCCCCGGCAGCTGCCCGGGCTGTACGCCGCGGTGCTGCTCTCCCTGCTGGCCTCCTCGCTCGTCCGCTTCGCCCTGTGGTGCTACGAGAGGGGGCGGCCGCCCGGGGCGACACCCCCCGCTCCGCACGGGAGGGGCTGGGCCCGGCCGACCACCCGCCAGGCGTTCCAGGCGACCGTGGGCGCCGCCTTCGCGCTGGTGGCCGGTCAGTGGCTGTCCGAGGACCGCTGGTACTGGGCCGTGGGCGCGACCTGGTGGATCTTCGTGAACACCGCCTCGCGCGGCGAGACCCTGGTGCGCGGCTTCCGCCGGGTGCTCGGCACGGTGCTCGGCATGGTCCTGGGGCTCGCCGTCGCGGTGCCCCTGCACGGCGCGCCGGTCCCCAGCGCCGTGCTCGTCGCGGTGTGCGTCTTCGGAATCTTCTACACGGCCGCCGTCTCGTACACCTGGATGATGCTCGCGGTGACGCTGATGGCCGAGTCGCTCTACGGCCTGCTCGGGGTGCTGGACCCGGGGCTGATCCTGCTGCGGGTCGCGGAGACCGGCGTCGGCGCGCTCGGCGCCGCGTTCGCCGTCGCGCTGGTCCTGCCCCTCACCACGCACACGGTCACCGACCGCTGGGTCGAGCGGGCCCTGCACGCGGTGCACGGCTGCACCGCGGCGGCGGCCGCACGGCTCGCGGGCGACAAGACCGCGGACCCCGCACTCCTCGCGGGGGAGCTCGAAGCACTCCTGGGGCGCGTACGGATGGCCCTCGCGCCCCTGGTGCATCCCCTCAACCCGTTGCGGGAGCGCAAGGCGCGGGCCCGTCAGGTGCTCGCGCTGCTCGACGCCTGCGCGCGGGAGGCGCACGGTCTCGTGGCCGTCGCGGGGGACCCGGACGCGTCCCACGACGCCCGTCTGACAGCGGCCTGCCGACGGGTGGAGGCGGCGGTGGAATCGCTGGTCGGAGCGGTGCCGGAGCGTGCCCCGACGGCCGGCCCGGGCGTGCCGGGGCGGCACCCGGGCGCCGAGCAGGCGCTCGCGCACCTGCACGGCATGGAACGGGCGCTGGCCGAGCTGGCGGCGCCGCTGAGCGGCTCCCGGCTCCTGCGCGTCTGACCTCGCATGTGCGCCCGGCACGGGCCGGGGGCAACGCGAGCCGGTGAGCGAGGCCGGTGTACGGGCCACACGGATGGTGGATCACCGCGCGGACGGGGTAGTGCCGCCGCTATCGGACGCACGGGAGCCGTGGACCGTACGGGAGCGGCCCGCGGACGGAGCCGCTGGGGGTGGCGCCATGCGGGACATGTCACGTGGATTCGGACACGGTGAGCGCTTGAAGGACGACGGCGAGGGGGGCACGCCGTGGCCCGGCGGCCCCGGCGGATGGCTGGACCGGCTCCTGGTCGGCCCCCGGCGGGACGACGACGAACCGGACGACGACGCCGACGACCCCGGCGGCCCCGACGGCCCCATGACCCCGCTCCCCGACGTCCGCCGGGGCGGCACCGCGGAGCGGGTTGCGGAGGCGAGCCGGGATCCGCGCGCGGAGGCCCGTGGGGGCGGGTCCGGAGGCGCCGGTCGGGGCCGGCGCGGGGATGCCGACCGGGACGAAGGGGCCGCCCGCGGTGACGAGCCCGTGAGCGCTCCTGAGGGCCGGCGGACGGACGCCCGCCGAGACCTGCGCGACGACGCCGGCCGCACCGCGTACGACGACGACCTCCGGGAGCGGCCCCCGGGCGGTCGTCCGGACCGGCTCTCCGGCGGCCACCGGGATCACCCTCTCGACGGCCGCGGCTCAGCCACCGACCCCGATTCCGATCCCGACCCCGTCGCCGGCGCGGGGTCCGGCCCCGGCCCGTGGGAGCAGCCGCCCGTGGCCGGTCGCCGGCCGGAGCGCGCGGACGTCCGGCCGCAGCGCCCGCGGGCCGCCACCGAGCCGCGTGGCCGCCCGGACGCGGGGTGCCCGGTCCCGGTGCCCGTGACCGCCGCGACACAGGTCCCGGTGCCGGACCTCCGGGCGCGTCCGGCGGAGGGGGGCCGGACGGACGAGGTGCGCTCCTGCCCGGCGCGGGCGCCCCATCCGGACCGTCCCGCGTCCCGGAGCGGTCCCGGAGCGGCCGCCCCGGGGCCGTGGACCGGCACCGGAGTACCCGGCCCGACGGCACGGGCCCTCGCCGGTCCGTGCCGGACGGTGTACGAACTGGTGCGTGCCGCGGCCGAGTTCCTCACCCTCCACCACACCGAGCGGCGTCTCGGCGATCCGTCCCGGCGTATCACCGCGGTGCGGGCGGAGATCGCGGAGACGGGCACGTACCGGCACACCACCGAGGAACTGGTCTTCGGCGCGCGCGTCGCCTGGCGCAACGCCAACCGGTGCATCGGGCGCCTGTACTGGCACTCGCTGCGGGTCCGTGACCGCAGGGAGGTGCGGACGGCGCGGGACGTCGCGGACGCCTCCGCGGACCATCTGCGCGAGGCCACCCGCGACGGCCGTATCCGCCCGCTCATCACGGTCTTCGCACCGGACGGGCCTGGCCGGCCCGGCCCGCGGATCTGGAACGAACAACTCGTCCGGTACGCCGGTTACCCGCGCCCCGACGGCGGGGTGACCGGCGACCCGCGCAACGCCGGACTCACCGCGCTGGCCCGGCGGCTCGGCTGGCCCGGCGGTCCCGGCACCCCCTTCGACGTCCTGCCGCTGGTGGTCCAGGAAGCCGACGAGAAGCCCCGCTGGTTCCCGCTGCCGGACGACGCGGTGCTCGAAGTACCGCTGGACCACCCCGAGTACGCCTGGTGGCGCCCGCTCGGACTGCGCTGGCACGCCGTGCCCGCGCTGGCCAACATGTGTCTGGAGATCGGCGGCGTCTGCTACCCGGCGGCGCCCTTCAACGGCTGGTACATGGGCACGGAGATCGGCGCCCGCAACCTCGCCGACACCGATCGCTACGACCTCCTGCCGTTCCTCGCCGAGCGGCTGGGCCTCGACACCCGCACCGACCGCTCCCTGTGGAAGGACCGCACGCTCGTCGAACTCAACCGCTCCGTCCTGTACTCCTTCGACCGCGCGGGCGTCACCGTCAGCGACCACCACACCGAGTCCCGGCACTTCCTCACCCATCTCGGCCGTGAGGAGCGCAAGGGCCGCCGGGTCGGCGCCGACTGGTCGTGGATCGTCCCGCCCATCTCCGGCAGCGCCACACCCGTCTTCCACCGCACCTACGAACCACTGGAGCAGCGCCCCGCGTACGTGCACCACCCCGAGGCGCACGAGCGGGCGGACGGGCGCGGCGGGGAGGTGTTGGTCTAGACCGCAGCCCTGGTCTAGACCGCAGCCCGACGACTGCTACCGTCGGCCCCGGGCGGCGCGGGGACCGAGATCGGCCCCGGGCGGCGCGGGGACCGAGATCGGCCCCGGGTGACGCGGGGACCGAGAGGGGTCGGCAGTGGCAGACGGCGGCAGGCGGGAACAGCGGGCGTTCATCGGCTCGTTCACGGCGGCGGGGGGCCCGGGGGTGCTCACCGCGGCCGTGGACCGCGACACCGGTGCGCTGACCCTCCTGAGCACCGTGGGCGGGGTTCCGGACCCCTCGTACCTGGCCCTGTCACCCGTGCACGACATGCTCTACGCCGTCAGCGAGACGGCGGACGGCGCGGTGGCCGCCTACCGCCTCGGCGGGGACAAGCCGGAACGGGCCGGACCCCCGGTGCCGGTCGGCGGCAGCGGCCCCACGCACCTGAGCGTCTTCGCCGGACACGTCCTCACCGCCAACTACGGCTCGGGCAGCGTCACCGCCGTGCCCGTCCGCGCGGACGGCACGCTGGCCGGAGCCGCCACGAGCGTGCTCCGGCACACCGGTTCGGGACCGCACACCCGGCGTCAGAAGGACCCGCACGCCCATCAGGTGCAGTCCGACCCGAGCGGGCGCTGGGCGGTGAGCGTCGACCTCGGCACGGACTCCGTGCGCGTCTGCACGCTGGAGGACGGCCTGCTCGCGCTGCACCGCGAGATCGCGCTGCGCCCCGGTTCCGGCCCCCGCCACCTGGCCTTTCATCCTCGCGGTGCACACGCCTACGTGCTCAACGAGCTCACGCCGACCGTCACCGTGTGCCGCTGGAACGCCCTGGAGGGCTCGCTGCGGCCCCTCGGTGAGATGCCGGTGCTCCCAGGTGTCCCCGACGGCGACGCGTACCCCTCGGGCATCGCGGTGTCCCCCGACGGCCGCTTCGTGTGGACCGCCACGCGGGGCCAGGACGTCGTCTCCGTCCTGACGCCCGACGCGGGGGGCGAGGGGCTGCGGCTGGTGGGCACGGTGCCGTGCGGCGGTGTGTGGCCGCGCGCACTGGCCGTCGACCCGTCCGGACGCTTCCTCTACGTGGCCAACGAGCGCTCGGGGGACGTGACCTGGTTCGCCGTCGACCCGGACACGGGAGTGCCGTGCCGGGGTGGTTCGGTGCCGGTCCCGGCGGCGTCCTGCGTGGTCTTCGGCTGACCGGTCCCCCGTCGTTCGTGCGACGGGAGCGCGGTCCCGAGGCGGGGGCGAGGGGCGGGAGGGCCGGGGACGGGGACCCCGGCCGCGGACGTGCGCGGCGGTGCGGTGCGTGGCGGTGCGGTGATCGGCCACGGTTTCGCGGATGCGCGCCGTGCTGCGAGTGTGCCGGGGGTGAGGGTGCGCGTGACCGGGGGCGAGCCCGCGCGTGGCCGTCCGCGGCGGCGGAGACGGAAGGGCCCGTTCCTGGGATCAGGAGCGGGCCCTTCGAAGTGCGAGCGGTGGTACGGGCGCCGGTCAGTGGGCGGGCGCGCCCTGCGGCTGCTGAGGGGCGATGCCCAGCGCCGCCGCGTACTTGGCCAGCGCGAGCTTGCCGATGGCCGGGTACGGGCCGAGCGCCTCCGCGGCGGAGCAGCCCGCCTCCTTGGCGGCCTCCTCCAGCAGGGCGTTGTCGATCTCCGGGCCGATCAGGTAGGGCGCCAGCGCCAGCTGCTGGGAGCCGGAGCCGCGCAGCTGCTCGGCGGTGGCCGCGATCGCGCCCTCCTCGTCGAGCGCCGCCGCCATCACCGGCACGGCGAGGCGCGCGGCGAGCAGCATGCCGGTGATACCGGCCGCCTGTACGGCCTCCTCGCCGCCCACGGAGGCGAGGATGATGCCGTCGGCGGCGGTGGCCACGGTGAACAGCCGGGCGCGGTCGGCACGCGCCAGACCCGCCTCGGACAGGCGCACGTGCAGCGCCTCGGCGAGCAGCGGGTGCGGGCCGAGGGCGTCGGTCAGGTCGGCCGCGACACGGCTGTCCATGACGGCCTGACGGATCCGGCGCAGCAGCGCGTTGTCCGGGCCGGCGAGCAGCGGCACCACGACGGCGACGGGGCCGTCGGGCTCGGACACCTCGGCACCGGCGGCACGGGCCTGCTCGAAGCGGGCGGTGCGCTCCTCGGCGGCGCGCGCGAGCACGGACTGCAGGGTGGGGAACTCGGCGTCGTCGCCGTCGAGGTACCCGATACGGGCGTCGAGGCCGGGGAGCTCGGAGCGCGCGATGCTCACGACCTCCTCGGCGAGGCTGCGCGTGGCCGCGCTGGAGGTGCCCGGCACCGCGAGGACGAGCGCGGGCGCGCCCTCGGGGGCCGCCAGGGGCTCCGGACGGCGGTGCCGCCCGGGCTGGCGGGGTCGCGGCATTCGTACTGGCAGGCCGGACGCGGGTCCAGTGGGGGAGCTCATGGCGCCGCATGTTACTGGTTTCCTGGGCTCCCCTGTTCGGGGAGGGTGCAGGTGAGCGGTATCCGTCCGCTTTTGTCGGATGAGTTACGCGTGGATCAGAAATGCTCGGTAATGCCGGACATCGTTGCCCGAGGCGGACCGGACGCGCCGGGGGAGCGGGGCAACTCCGCCGGTCCCGAAGGGCGGAGAGGACCGACTGCGCGGTCCTGACGTGCGGCTACGGCGAAGCGGCGGCAGCCCCGCACGAACGGGCCCCGGACGAAGCCGGCTTGGGCTTCGACGGGTCCCGGTCGGGTCGGGCGGCGCCGGACGTGGACCGGCGCCGCCGCGGCCCCGGCCGGCCCGCCGGCGTCACGGCAGGCGCCAGTCCACCGGCTGCGCTCCCTGGCCGACCAGCAGTTCGTTGGCGCGGCTGAAGGGGCGGGAGCCGAAGAACCCGCGGTCCGCGGACATGGGTGACGGGTGCGCGGACTCCACGGCGGGCAGATCGCCGAGCAAGGGGCGTACGTTGCGGGCGTCGCGGCCCCACAGGACGGACACCAGCGGACGCCCGCGCGCGGCCAGCGCGCGGATCGCCTGCTCGGTGACCTCTTCCCAGCCCTTGCCGCGGTGGGCGGCCGGACTGCGGGGGGCCGTCGTCAGCGCCTTGTTGAGCAACAGCACGCCCTGCCGGGTCCAGGGCGTCAGATCGCCGTTGGACGGCTGGGGCAGCCCCAGGTCCGTGTTCAGCTCCCGGAAGATGTTGATCAGGCTGCCCGGCAGCGGACGGACGTCCGGAGCCACCGAGAACGACAGCCCCACGGCGTGCCCCGGGGTCGGATAGGGGTCCTGTCCGACGACGAGGACGCGGACCTCGTCGAACGGCTGCTGGAAGGCCCGTAGGACGTTCTGGCCGGCCGGGAGGTAGGTGCGTCCCGCGGCGATCTCCGCGCGGAGGAAGTCCCCCATCTCGGCGATCCGCCCGGCCACGGGTTCCAGGGCTTTCGCCCAGCCCGCTTCGACGATTTCATGCAAGGGTCGTGGTGCCACGGGCGTCACCCTACTGCCGTACACGCGACGGAGATCAACCGATGGCCGAACGCCCACCGGGGCGGGACGGCCCCGCCGACCGGCCCGTCCCGCCGTCGCCCGCCGCGAAGCGGCCCACTCCGGATCCGCGCATCCCGAAGCCGGCCGTCCCGCCCGCCCCGTGGGCGCTCGTCGGATCGCACCGCGCTCCTCCCCGGCGGCCGATCCGGTGCCGAACCGGTGGCGCCCGGTGGGGCGTTGCGCGTGGACCGGCCGGACTCACGGGCGTCGTGGCGCCTCCGGCCGACGTGAAGCCCTCCGCCCGTACTCACCGTGACCCGCGTTCCGGCCATGGCGATCACCTCCGTGACGACGACGTTGTCCCAGACATCCGCCAGTCTGCCTCCCGGCACTGACAGTCCCCGCGGTCCGGCTGCCGGTGGACGGAGCGCGAAGGACGCGTCGCGGGGCCCGTCGTGAGCATCGGAGGGACCGGGCCCGTATGGGAGGGCGACGTGGCATGTCCGTGCGGTCGTGAGGAGGACGCCGTTGATGGCGCCGTTCCGTGGTCCGAAGATCCCGAACGCCTGGCTGTGGAGGTGGCGGCGGAATCCCCTGCGGCGTCGCAGTGACACGCTGGAGGCCTGGGTCGTGCTCGTCGCCGGGGCGCTCACCGTGCTCGGCGGGGTGCTCGCCGGCCTCCTGGCGACGCACACCGTGGAGCACGGCCTGGCCCGGCAGCGCGCCGAGTGGCACTCCGTCCCGGCACTGCTCGCCGAGGACGTACCGAGCTCGACCGGGGTGGCGTCCGGAGCCGACATCGTGTGGGCGAAGGTCCGGTGGACCGCGGCGGACGGATCGCGGCACGACGGCCAGGCACGGGTGCCGGTCGGGAGTCACGAGGGGACCCCGGTCACCGTGTGGACGGACGACGGCGGCCGGCTCGTCACCAGGCCCGCCTCCCCCTCCCAGGCCCGGCTGCGGGCCTCGCTGGTCGGGATCCTGATGGGGGTGAGCGCCGGGGGAGTGCCGTTCGTCGGCGGGCGGCTGCTGCGCGGGCACATGGAACGGCGCCGGATGGAGCGGTGGGACGAGGAGTGGCAGCGGATCGGGCCGCTGTGGGGACGCAAGACCGGCTGACAGGGCGGTTCTCCCCCCGGCGCCGGAGGACGCCGTCCGGATGACCCGCCGACGCTCTCCGGAGCGATGCGTCAGAAGTACGGCGGTCGTTCGTCCTCGGAGGCAGCCGAGTCGCCGTGCCCGCCGGGTCGCTCCCCGTGCCGTCGCGGTGCGGCGACCTCCGTGCGGAGCGGGCCGTGGGCCTCGGCCGGACCCGTCAGGGCGGGCGCAGCCCGCGCGCGTCGGGTGCGCAGGTTCCCCTTCCGGGCCGGGTGCATGAGGGTTCCCGGCCGATTCCCGCCTTCCACAACACCCCCGCGTCCGCTGTCCGTTCCGCCGGGCGCCCGTTTTCGTCCGTCCCGTCCCGATCGGGCACCGTGCCGCCTTCCCGGCCGTCAGGGATCCCTAGACTGGGGCGGTTCACACGGCGCCCGGGGCGGCGCGCTCGGGACGAACCGGCGAGGGGGAGGAGACACGGTGGCGACAGAGGTCGGCGGGTTCGACGATCCGTCCGCCGAGGTCCTGGCGGAGGCGGCCGCGGCGTTCGGGCTGCTCGCCTCCTCGGCACGGCTGCACATCGTGTGGGCGCTGGCGCAGGGCGAGAGCGACGTGACCGGACTCGCCGAGCGGGTCGGCGGCGCGCTGCCCGCGGTGAGCCAGCATCTCACCAAGCTGAAGCTCGCCGGTCTCGTGCGGTCCCGGCGCGAGGGCAGGCGACAGGTCTACCTCGTCGACGACCCGGACGTGGTCACCGTCGTACGGCTCATGGTCGGCCAACTGACCGACCGGGCCGACGGGTCCGGCCGGTCCGGGGCGTCCGGGCTGCCCGCCCAAGGGGCGGTGCGGCGGCTGCGCGGCTTCGGCGCCTGAAGGTGCCGCGACCACCCGGCGCGTCCGGCATGTCCAGCACGTCCGGCCGACGTTCCCGGAAATCGATGTCATCGGGTCCGCAGGGGCCGGCGAGCCCCCCTCAAGACCCCTGGGAACCCGACGCCGTTCACGCCCTTCACGGACTCCACGGGCCCGGGGACTCCCACGACCCGTCCAGCCCGCCGTACGCGCGGCTCCCGGACGGTCCGACCACCCTCCAGGTCCTGCGGTGTCTGGACAGCGGTCCGCGGGGGCTGACCGAGGCGGAGGCCGCGGCCCGGCTGGTCCGGTTCGGCCCGCACGACATGCCGTCGCGGGACACGGAGTCCTGGCCGCGTCTGTTCGCGCGCGGCCTGCGCGAGCCCTTCACGGCGGTGCTGCTCTGCCTCGGTCTGGTGTCCGCCGCGGTCGCCGCGTGGGGCACGGCGTGCGTGATCCTCTCGCTGGTCAGCGTCAGTTGCGTCCTGCGCGCGTCGGGCGAGAGCCGGGCCGACCGCTCCCTGGCCGGCCTGCGCCGGCTGGTCGCCGAGACCGCGACCGTGGTCCGCCGCGCCGCCGACGGCATGCCGCCCGCGGTCCGGGACATCCCCGTCGGCGAACTGGTCCCCGGCGACGTCGTGCGTCTGGGACCGGGCGACCTGGTCCCGGCCGACGTACGCCTGCTGCGGGCGAACGGGCTGACCGTGCGTCAAGCGGCGTTGACCGGCGAGTCGTCCGCCGTCGTCAAGAACACGGCCGACGCCCCGGACACCACGTACGAGGACGGCCGGGCGGGCGACGAGCGGCAGGACCACGAGCGGCAGGACCACGAGCGGGACCGGCGGCGGGACGACGGGGCCGCCCGCCAGGGGGTCTTCGGGCAGCGTCAGCTCTGCTTCCAGGGCAGCGGTGTGGTGACCGGCAGCGGTACGGCGGTGGTGCTGGCGACGGGAGCACGGACGAGGTTCGCGGCCGCCCACGGCGATCCGGCCGGCGGACGGAACGGGTCGCGGGGCCGAGCGGCCGGCGCCGTCGACCGGTCCGCGGCGAGCATCTCCTCCGTCCTCGTCCGGTTCATGCTGCTCACCCCGCCGCTCGTCCTGACGGCGAACGCGGCGCTGCGCGGACGGGGCCTGGAGACCCTCCCGTTCGCCGTCGCGGTGGCCGTCGGTCTCACCCCCGAGATGCTGCCCGTCATCGTCAGCACGAGCCTCGCGCGGAGCGCGTCGCTGCTGGCCCGCACCCGTGGCGTGATCGTGAAGCGGCTGCCCGCGCTGCACGACCTCGGCGCGGTCGACGTGCTCTGCCTGGACAAGACCGGCACGCTCACCCAGGACCGGCCGGTCGTGGAGCGTGCCGTGGACGCGCTCGGAGCCGACGATCCCGAGGTGCTGCGGCTCGCCGCCGTCAACGCGTGGTGGACCCTGCAACTCGCCGAACCGCCCACGCCGGACGCCCTCGACGGCGCGCTGCTGGAGGCGGCCGACGCGGACGGGGCCGGACGGGAACCGGCCGCGGCGGGCGCGCGCCACGAGGCGGCGGAGGCGTACGGCGGGACGGCGCGGCCCCGCACCGGGATCGCGGCGGCCCACGGCGGCACCGGCACCGCGGCGGCCCACGGCGGAGCGGCGGATCCCCACGGCGGAGTGGCCGGGGCCCACAGCGGCGTGGGGCGGGCCCACGCCGAGGTGGCGGGGGCCTACGACGGAGTGGCGGCGCTGCCCTTCGATCCGCATCGCAGGATCGCCACCGCCGTCGTACGCCACCCGCGCCGGCTCGGCGTGCACACCGTGGTGGTCAAAGGGGCCGCCGAGGAGGTGCTGCGGCGCTGCGACCTCGCGCAGGACGAGCGGGACGCGCTCCTCGGACTCGCCGCCGACCGGGCGGACGAGGGACTGCGGGTGCTCGCGGTCGCCACCGCCGACCGTCCCGCACGCCGCCGTGGCTGGACCCCCGCCGACGAACGCGGCCTGACCTTCCGCGGGTTCGTCACCTTCCGCGACACGCTCGCGCCGACCGCCGCCGAGGCGCTGCGCGGACTGGGCGGCAGAGGCGTCTCGGTGAAGGTGCTGACCGGCGACCACCCGGGCACCGCGGTGCGCGCCTGCCGGGACCTCGGCCTGGAACCGGGCGAGGTCCGCACGGCGTACGAACTCGCCGGCCTGCCGGACGACGAACTCGCCGCGACGGTCCGCCGTACGACCGTGTTCGCCCGCTGCGCCCCCGAGGACAAGGCCCGGATCATCGCCTCGCTGCGGGCCGACGGGCACACGGTGGGCTTCCTCGGCGACGGTGTCAACGACCTGCCCGCGCTGCGGACCGCCGACGTCGGGATCGCGCCCCGCGACGCCGTCGACGTGGCACGGGAGAGCGCGGACGTGGTCCTCGCCGACAAGGACCTCGCCGCGATCGACCACGCCGTGACGGCCGGACGGCACAGCACCGTCACCGTCGCGACGTATCTGCGCGTCACGCTCTCCTCGAACCTCGGCAACGTCGTCGCGATGCTCGCCGCGGGACTCGCCCTGCCGTTCCTGCCGATGCTCCCGGCCCAGGTGCTGGCCCAGAACCTGTGCTTCGACGCGGCCCAACTCGCCTTCGCCCACGACCGGCCGCACCCCGACGCCCTGCGCCGGCCGGCCTCGTTGCGGCCCCGCCGGTTCCTGCGGTTCATCGCCGGTTTCGGTCTGCTCAACGCCGTCGCCGACCTGGCCACCTTCGCCGTCCTCGCGCTCGCCCTGCGCGGGCCGCACGCCATCGACGACGCGGCGGCGTTCCACTCCGGCTGGTTCACCGAGAACCTGACCACCCAGGCGCTGGCCATGCTGCTCCTGCGCACCACGCCGTCCCGGTCGTCCGGAGCCACCGGCCCCCGGGTCACCCCGCCCTCCGCCGGGCGCCCGCCGCGTCCCGTCGGCGCGGCGGCGGGAGCCCTCGCGCTCGCGGGTCTGCTGATCCCCCTCACCCCGCTCGGCGCGCTCCTCGGGATGATCCCGCTCCCACCCCTCTACTACGGCCTGCTCGCCACGGTCCTGGCGCTCTACGCGGGTGCCTTGACGGTGGCTCGGCGGCGGTACGAACGCCGGTCCTGACCCGCCCCGGGGACCCGGCGGCCGGGGTCTCGCGCGGAACGACGAGCCGAGGCCCGGCGGCCCGAACCCATGGTTGTACAGTTGCGCAAAGTGGCAATCTTCTTGGGGGCGGCGACCCATGGGACGCGCCTTCGACCGACGTGAGGAAGGGCGGGCGCACGATGCTCCGCAACGGACTGGAACCCTGGCACCTGCTGATCGTGGCGGTCGTCCTCATCGTGCTGTTCGGCTCGAAGAAGCTGCCGGACACCGCGCGGGCGCTCGGCAAGTCGATGCGCATCCTCAAGAGCGAGGTCAAGGCGATGAAGGACGAGGACCCCGTGCCGGCCGCCGGCCAGGGAAACCGCGGAGAGACGACGGCGGACGCCCCGCGGAACACCGGCGGGCAGACCGTCCCGCGGACGACGGCCGACGCCTCCGGCACCGCGCACTGACCCTCACGGTGCCGCTGCCGGGCCGGCGCGAGGGCCACCCGGCAGCGACACCGCCCAGGACTCAGTCCTCCCCGCCGTCCTCCTCGTCGCCCTCGAAGAAGTCGCCCACCTCGTCGACGACTTCGGCCGCCACGAGGCCGCCCACCACCCCTACCGCGAGTCCCGCGGCGCCCGCCGCGATCGCGGTCCCCATGCCGGGTCCGGAGTGCCGGCCTTCGTGCCCGTCGTGACCGGCCGTGTGCCCGTAGCCGTCCGCGCCCCCATGGCCGTACCCGCTCCCGGCCGCGTACGGGTCGCCGTGGCCGTACGAGGCATGTGAGCCGTACGACGCCCGGTGCCCGACCAACTCCTTGATCCAGCCGTCGACTTCGGTGTTCCAGTCGAGCGCGAAGGCGTCCTGATGGCTCACCGTGAATCGGGTGAGTGCGTCGTGTCCCGACCCGAACAGGCCACCGCGCTTGTCCGCCTCCAGGACGACCTCCATGCCGGCGGGAGTGGCGAGGAAGGTCAGCTCGATCTCGTTCACCGCGTGCGCGTACTGCGGCGCCGGGGTCAGCTCGATCTCCTGGTAGAAGGGCAACTGCTGGCCCGTGCCCCCGATGTGGCCGTACTCGAGGTCGGCCGACCGGAAGCCGAAGCCCAGTTGTCCCAGTGCCTCCAGCACCGCCTCCTGGACGGGCAACGGCCGTACCGTGAGCGGATCGAGGTCCCCCTTGTCCCGGGCGCCCGCCACGGCGAGCTCGGTCCGCACCCCGAGCACGATGCCCAGCGGCTGCCCGTACAGCTCGGTGACCGGCGTCTCCCAGGGCAGCGCCACCCGGAACGGGACGCTGCGCCGCTCCTCCGCGGCGAGCCGGAAACCGCCGCCGACGGTGAACCGGTCGAAGACGGCGGCGCCTTCGCTCTCCCCGTCCTCGTGCTCCGCCTCGACGCGGGCGATCAGATCGAGCCCGATGTGCTCGATCTCCACGTCCGTGCCACCGCCCTGGAGATGGACCTGTCCTGACAGGATCCCGCCGGGGGCCACCGCGCCGCCGTCGAGAACCGTGTCCACCGAGGGGCCGCCCGCGCCCATCGCCCCGAGCAGCTTCTTGAACACCATGCCGCTGTGGCTCCTTCACTGATCGCACTCGTCGTTCCGGACCGGCCCGGCGCCCACGCGCCGGGCCGGTCTGATCAGAACTGCGGGTGCGGGCAGAGAAGTTCCCAGGTCACCCGGACGGACGCAGCCTTCACGACACCCGGCTCATCCGGAGGACGGCGAACCGGGTGACTGCGTATCGGGTGACGGCGAACCGGGGGACGAAGCGGCCGTCGACGGACCCGGCGTCGGCGAACAGCCGGACGTCGCCGAGCCGGGGGCCGAGCCCGACGACGCGCGGAGGCGGCCCCGGCGGCCCGGGACGGGCAGCGCGGGCGGGGTGAGGAAGCCTTCCGCGCGGGCTGTTGCGATACCGATGCGGGGCAGGTCACTGCTCTTCTCGAACAGCAGGTAGCGGGGCTCCCAGACGGGCCGGTACTTGGCGTTGGCGCGGTACAGGGACTCGAGCTGCCACCAGCGGGAGAGGAAGATCAGCACCCTGCACCACAGCCGCAGCACCGGCCCGGCACCGAGCCTGGTGCCCCGGTCGAACACCGACCGGAACATCGCGAAATTCAGCGACAGCCGCTGCACCCCGAACTCCTGCGCCCGCAGCAGGAGTTCGATGACCATGAACTCCATCAGCCCGTTCTCGGAGTTCCGGTCACGGCGCATCAGGTCGAGCGAGAGCCCGGTCCCGCCCCAGGGCACGAAGCTCAGCACGGCCCGCGGCTCGGCATCACTGTCGTGGCACTCCAGCATGACGCAGCGGCCGTCGCACGGGTCGCCGAGCCGTCCCAGCGCCATGGAGAAGCCGCGTTCGGTCTCGCCGTCCCGCCAGTGGTCCGCCTTGTCGATCAGGGTCGCCATCTCCGCCTCGGGAATGTCGGCGTGGCGGCGGACACGGACCGTGTACCCGGCTCGGCGGATCCGCTTGTGCGCCTGGCGCACCCCGCGCATCGCACGTCCTTCGAGGGTGAAGTCCGCCCTTTCCACGATGGCTTCGTCACCCAGTTCGAGGGCGTCGAGACCGTGCCGGGCGTAGATGGTGCCCGCCTCCTCGCTCGCGCCCATCACGGCCGGGGTCCACGCGTGCCGGCGCGCCTCACGGAGCCACTCCTCGATCGCGCCGGGCCAGGCCTCCGGGTCGCCGATCGGGTCGCCCGAGGCCAGCGTCACCCCGCCGACCACGCGGTAGGCGATCGCCGCCTTGCCGGTCGGCGACCACATGACGGCCTTGTCGCGGCGCAGCGCGAAGTAGCCGAGCGAGTCGCGTTCGCCGTGCTTGGCCAGGAGCGCGCGCAGACGCTTCTCGTCGTCCTCGCCGAGGAGTTCACTGCCGCGCGGGGCGCGGAAGCACGCGTAGAGGACGAGCAGGAAGGTGGCGGCGACCATGACGTTCACGAGGACGTCCGCCCACCGCGGCGCGACGACGGAGTCGAGGCGGTCGGCGAGCGGGCCGACGCTGACCCCGCGCAGCAGCGTGTACGCGATCCGGTCGCTCAGCGGAGCTCCCGACACCTTGTTGGTGGCGCTCACCAGCAGTGTCCCGAGGACCCCGCTCACGAGGACGCCGCCCGCGCCGACGGCCAGCGCCAGCCGGGGGTTGGACCGGTCCCCGACGGCCCGGAACTCCTTGCGGCCGAGCAGCAGCGCGAGCACGAACAGGCCGGTGAACAGCGTCGAGAACCAGTTGAACGCGTGCCGCCGGAACGGGGCCTGGGTCAGGGCAAGTACGTACAGGGCGAACAGGGGTCCCGCCAGCAGCATGTTGAAGATCCACGCGGCTCGTTTGCGGCGCCTCATCACCAGGGCCAGGAAGAGCGCCAGGGCCGCCGAGACCAGGCCCGCGGTGGCCAGGTAGGGCGTGAAGAACTCACCCGCGTTGTGCTCGTGGACCTCCTCGCGGAACGGCAGCGAGACGACCGCCACCAGGTTGAGCAGTGCGAGGAGGCGCAGGTACCAGACGGTGGCGGCGGCCGCCCGCGGCCGCAGGCGTGGACGTGCGCCGTCGGCGGGCCCGTCGGCGGGAGCGGTCCGCCGCGACGTCGAGTTCCGCTGTCCGGGGACGAGCGCTGGCTGTTGTGCAGACACGGTGCAGCATCACCTTGGGGAGAGGGGTGGAAGGAGAGCCGTGGGGACGGGCCGGACGAACCTGTGCGCTTCCTGGGAACCGCAGAGCGGGCAAACCCTACATCCCGTGAGGAAAGGCGAGTTGTGTGCTCGGTGAGAAGCGGCGCGGAAGATTCCGGCACGCGGGTGCCGGCGGCCCCCGTACGACCGAAGTGCCTGGTCGGCGCGGTGAGCCAGGGGTAAGAGAGTGGTGAGAATCGAGGTGTGAGCGACAGGCCGACCATCGGCCGCGCCGGGGTGGCTAGTTCTTCGGGCCGCCCGGTGTGAAAGACCCCTCGGAACGGCTCGACGGTTCCCTCCCGGCGGCCCGAACCGGCTCCGGTCCCTCCAGCCGGCCGAGCAGGAAGGGGATCAAGCCCCGTTCCAGAAGAGCCAGTTGCCAGTCGAGGCAGGCCTGTCGCGCCTCGGCGCCGCCGGGTTCGCGGTCCTGCGGGGCGGGGCGGCGGCGGGTCGCCATCGACCAGAGCAGGTCGCCCAGAGCGGCCCCCGCCGTCACGGCGGCGAGGATCACCACCACCATGATCAGCCCGTCGTTCAGATGCGGGCGCACGTCCAGGGCGTGCAGATCGAACCCGCTCAGGACGTAGACGCCGGTGGCGACGACGCCGAGGCTGGGCAGCAGGAGGGTGGACACGGAGACGGAGCCCTCCTCCGCGTGCACGACGGCCCGCGCGGGGCCTTCGGGGCCGCTCGTGTGCGGCGAGCGGCCGGCGGGTGTCCGCAGGCCGAGGTAGTGGGCGTACTCGGCGGCGGCGGTCCGGGAGAGGGGGACGCGTGCCTCCAGTGCCTCGCGGCGCAGGTGTTCGCGCGTGTCCGCGGCGTCGGCGCGCTCCATCGCTGCCATGATCTCGGGGGAGTGCAGAGCCCGGTCCAGGACCCGCTCGAAGGTGTCGTCACCCGGCGCCGCCCGATCGGCGTCACGTTCCTTCACAGGGGTCCCCCGAGACGTATGAGGCTCATGACGAACTCATGAGGGCACAAACCCTACAGTATGTAGGGTTTGCGTCCGCCGCCGGGCGTCCCGCGGGCGCCCGGACCACCACGCGCCCTCGTCGTGTTTCCGCTGCCGCCCGTGTCACACCACCTCGTCCCACCCGGTCTATTCCGGTGTCGAACAACGGACAGAGGGAATCATGCGCGAGATTGTGATCGTCGGAGGCGGCTACGCGGGCTTCTACACCGCGTGGGGCCTCGAGAAGGCCCTGCGTACGGGTGAGGCGCGGGTGACGGTCGTCGACCCGCGCCCCTACATGACGTACCAGCCGTTCCTTCCCGAGGTGACGGCCGGCTCGGTCGAGGCGCGGCACGCGGCCGTGTCGTTGCGCCGTCATCTGCGCGGCACCCGGCTGATCGCCGGGAGCGTGACGGCGATCAGCAACGCCGACCGGGTGGTCACCGTCCGGTCCGCCGACGGGACCCACCAGGAACTCCGCTACGACACCCTCGTGGTCACCGCAGGGGCGGTGACCCGCACCTTCCCCGTGCCCGGTCTGGCGCAGCAGGCCATCGGCCTCAAGCACGTCGAGGAGGCCGTGGCCATCCGTGACCGGCTGATGACCGCCTTCGACCAGGCGGCGTCGTCACCGCCCGGCGCCGAGCGGCGGAAGCTGCTCACCGTGACGTTCGTGGGCGGGGGGTTCTCCGGGGTCGAGGGCTTCGGCGAACTGCTGTCGCTGGCGACCGCGATGCTCAGGTCGTATCCGGAACTCTCCTTCGAGGAGCTCTCGTTCCACCTGGTCGAGGCCCGTGGGCGCATTCTGCCCGAGGTGGGGGACGGTCCCGGCGCCTGGGTCGTGCGCGACCTCGAACGCCGCGGCGCGCACGTGCACCTGAACACCCAGCTCGTCTCCGTCGAGGGCGGGCACGTCGTGCTGTCCAGCGGTGAGGAGTTCGACTCGGCGCTGATCGTCTGGACCGCCGGCAACGCCTCGAACCCGGTCGTGCACAACCACACCGATCTGCCGGTCGACGAGCGGGGACTGGTCGTGGTCCGCGCGGACCTGCGGGTGGGTACCCCCGCCGAGCCCGTCCCGGACGTGTGGGCGGCCGGGGACGACGCGGCCGTACCGGACCTGGCCTCGCCCGTACCGGGGGCGCACACGGTCCCGAACGCCCAGAACGCCGTGCGGCAGGGCAGGCGGCTCGCGAAGAACATCGTGGCCGACCTGCGCGGAGGCAGGGTCCGGGAGTACCGGCACAGCAGTCTGGGAGTGGTGGCGACCCTGGGGCTGGGGCGCGGGATATTCCAGTACAAGGGCATCGTCGTCAAGGGGCTGCCGGCCTGGCTGATGCACCGCGGATACCACGTCCTGGCCGTGCCCACCTGGGAGCGGAAGGTCCGCGTGCTCGCCGTCTGGCTCACCGCCGCGCTGTTCGGCCGCGACCTGGTCTCCCTGGCCTCGGTCCAGCATCCCCGGGACGCGTTCCTCGCGGCTGGCGGGCCACGGCGCTCCGGAGGGAGCGCCGGTGCGGAGACGGGACACGGGGCCCCGTGAACCGACCGGAACGCCCAGGCCGCGCCCGGCGGCAGGAAGGCTTCCACCCCTCTGGAGGGCATCGTGGACACGAATGAGGAGGCCGCACGGGGCCTGGCCGACATCGAGGACTTCCTCCGCCGGGAGTCCTGTCTGGGAGCGGCGCACCGGCGTGCGGCGGACTTCACGGCGCGCGTGCCCGGCCTGACCCGGCGGCAGCGGGCCGACATCGAGGAGTGGTACGTCGAGGAGCAGCGGCACCTCGCCCGTCTGGTGACCGAGCACATCGCCGACACCATCGGCGAGGTGGAGCGGCGGCACCGGGCCCGCTTCGGGCGGTGGCTGCGGGGAACGCTGGCCGCGATGGCCCTCATCACCGCGGTGATGGCCGTGGTCAGCGTCGTGCTGGTCGTCGGCGCGTCGGCCTGAGACCCGTCCGGGCGACGACCGGTCAGCCCCGGTCGTCGCCCTCCGGTACGGGGCCCGCCGGCCGCGCGCCGTGCGGGACGGGCGGGGGGTTCCAGGGACGGAGCTTGTCGGGGTTGAGCACGATCGAGATCCCGGTGATGCGCCGGCCGGTGACCGTGAGGCTGATGACGGCGGCGACCTGATGGTCGTAGCGCGCGACGAGACCGGTGCGGCCGTTGACCGAATGGGCGGTCAGGGTGGTGCGCGGACGGAGGGCCAGCAGGGTCAGCAGGCTCGCCGCGACCTGCCGGCTGCCGTGCACGGGCCGTGCCAGCGCGCGGACCTTGCCGCCGCCGTCGAAGAGCGCCGTGGCGTCCGGGGCGAGCAGGGAGACGAGCCGTTCGCCGTCCTGCGCCGCGCAGGCCTCACGGACCGCGCGCGCGAGGACGTCGTGCCGGTGGGCCGAGGCCGGGACAGGGCGAGGTCCGCGCACGCGGGGAGGCGGCGGGCCGGCGAGCAGCGTGGCCGCCGTACGTCCGGCGCTCCCGGGCGGACCGCCCGGCATCGCGGGGCCGGCGGCGTCGTCCACCCCGCCGGGTCCGGTGAGCCGGCCGAGGCAGAGGCCGCCCGCGGTCCTCGCCAGCCAGGACCGGGGCACCTGGATGCGCCCGCGCGCCGCGTCGGGCAGTCCGTACCACCGGCGGTACGTCTCGTCGACCACGCGTTCCGCCGCGCCGGCGCTGCCGAGCATCCAGCAGGCCACGTCCAGCAGGTACCGCCGCTCGTCCAGCAACTCCGCGAGCGGCACCGCACCAGCACGGTCCATACGGCATTCTCCCTCACGGGCGGCCGTGTCACACGGTCGCGGACAGCGGTCTCCTCGGGATTCCACGGGCCTCGGGCGGTGTGGCGGGCCCGAGGTGACGGGCCGGTGCGTGAACGCCCGTGCCCGGACGGTGATGTCGTCGACTGCCGCCGGGTTGCGGCGGAAAGAAGCGCCCTTTCTCATTTCCCGGCTCACCCTTTCAGACCGGGCGGCCACGGCTTTTGTGACATCAGGGCCCATACGTGTCACATCCACGGTTCCGGCCCGGTCATAGGGGTGCGCGCAGGCCGGGTTCCTGCGGCGAGAACGAATGTCCCGAGCGAGGTGCGGACGGTGGTAGAGGCATGAACGGCGGGAGTCAGGAACAGCCTGTGCGGCGAGGTCCCGCGGGGGAGAGAATCGCCGACTGGGCCTCCGGACGCCTCGGTACGCGGAGCCGGTGGAGAAACGGAGCGCGCAGGGCGTTCCCCGACCACTGGTCGTTCCTGCTGGGCGAGATATGCCTCTACAGCCTGGTCGTCATCGTCGTCACCGGCGTGTATCTCACGCTGTTCTTCCATCCGTCGATGAAGGAGGTGACGTACCAGGGCAGTTACGTCCCTCTGCGGGGACAGAGAGTGTCGGAGGCGTTCGACTCGACCCTGCACATCTCCTTCGAGGTACGGGGCGGTCTGCTCATCCGGCAGGTCCACCACTGGGCGGCGCTGGTCTTCGTCGCCGCGATGCTCGTCCATATGATGCGCGTGTTCTTCACCGGCGCGTTCCGAAAGCCCCGCGAACTCAACTGGGTATTCGGTTTCCTGCTGTTGGTCCTTGGAATGTTCGCGGGCCTGACCGGATACGACCTGCCGGACGACCTCTTGTCCGGAACGGGCCTCGCGGTCGTGAACGGCACCCTTCTCTCCCTTCCGATCGTCGGGACGTACGTCTCGATGTTCCTTTTCGGCGGTGAGTTCCCGGGCGACGACCTGGTGGCGCGTTTCAACACCCTTCACGTACTGGTGATTCCGGCCCTGATGGCCGGTCTGGTCGTGGCGCACGTGGTGCTGGCGCTCCGTCACCGGCACACGCAGTACCCGGGTCCGGGGCGTGACAACCGGAACGTCGTGGGTCTGCCGGCCAAGGTGCGCGCCGTGAAGTCCGCGGGACTCTTCCTCCTGGTCGCCGGCGGCCTCGTCGTCGTCGCCGCGGTCGCGCAGATCAACCCCGTCTGGCAGTACGGGCCCCACCGCGCCGACCAGGTCTCGGCGGGCTCCCAACCCGACTGGTACATGGGCGTGGCGGACGGACTCCTGCGGGTCATGCCGGGCTGGGAGCCCCACTTCTGGGGCCACACACTGGCCCTGGACAACCTGATCCCCCTGCTGGTGGGAGCCGGTCTCTTCCTCGCGATGGGCGTGTATCCGTTCATCGAGGCATGGGTGACGGGCGACCACCGCGACCAGCATGTCCTGGACCGGCCGCGGAACCGTCCGGTGCGGACGGGCCTGGGCGCGGCCTGGATCGCCTTCTATCTGGTGGCCCTGGTCGGAGCCGCGAACGACATCATCGCCGTACGGCTGCACGTCGGGGTCGAGTCGGTGACCTGGGCGGTACGCGTCGCGCTGTTCGTGGTGCCGCCAGCCGTCCACTCGGTGGCGCGCCGGTGGGCGCTCGGTCTGCAGCGCGCCGACCGCGACGACGTTCTGCACGGGCGCGAGACCGGCACGATCCGGCGCCTGCCGGACGGTGAGTTCGTCGAGGTGCACGAGCCGCTGAGCCGGGAGCGTCTGTACGTGCTCACGCAGCACGAGCAGTACCGGCCGATCGGTCCGGGCGGTCCGGGCGGCCCGGCCGGCGGGGGAGACCCGGGCGCCGCGCCGAGCCCGGTCCGGCGCCTGCGCGCCCGGCTCAGCAGGCGCTTCTACGGAGAGGGCGCGCAGATCACCAAGCCGACGGCACGGGAGTACCGGGCGCTCACCGGTGATCACCGGGACTGAACCGGCCCCGTCCGTACGGCACAGAGCTCGACGTGCAGCGTGATCCCGTCGCCGGTCGGAACCCCGTCCGGTCCCCGCACGGAACACCCGTCGGGACCGGCGCCGGTGGCGGGCGCGAGACCTTCACCGGCGCCGGGAACGAGAGCCGGACCGGACCCCCGGCCAGGGACAGGACCCGGACCCGGACCTGAACCCGAATCCGGACCTGACCCCGGACCCAGGCAGGTGCGTGGCACGTCGAGCGTGCCCGCGCAGCCGACCCGTTCGCGTCCGTGAGCGTCCCGGCCCGCCGCGCGCAGCTCCAGGTCGAGGTGGACGGGGAGTTCGACGTCCTTGATCCGGAGGCGTCCCGCGACGCGGAGCCGGCCGGCACCCGTGTCGACGACGGCGGTGGAACGGAAGCTCATGAGGGGAAACGTCGCCGAGTCCAGGAACCCGGGGCCGGTGATCTGCGCGTCGCGCTCCGGTGAGCCCGTGTCCGCACTCCCCGTCTGCACACTGAGGTGGACCTCGGACGGGGCGGCCCGGGATGCGTCGAACCGGAGGAGCCCCTCGAACGCGGTGAAGGTCCCGCGGACGTCGGCGGTCGTGGCGCGCCGGGAGGCGAACCCGATCGTGCTGCGGACCGGATCGACGAGGTAGAGGCCGGCCGGCTCCTCGTGGGGAGCGGGAGGGGGGACGGTGGCTTCCTTGGAGTGGAACATGGCGAGGCGATTCTTCCGGGCGTGGATCTCGTAGGGGGACGATTGCGGAAAGCGGGCCGGCGCGCGGGCCGCGCCCGAGTCGGTGGGGGCCGTCGCGACGACGGGCCCCTGCCGTGCCGGCAGGGGCCCGCGGTGGTCACCACCGGTGCGCCGCCCGTGCGGCGCGCCGGGTCGCGGCAGCGCTCGCCTCGGGCTCCGTCCCGGTCACCTCCCGGGCACCGGGACAGCGCGGGTGCCCGGTCGTCACCGGGCACCCGCTCACCTGAGCGGCGCTGCCCCACGGCTCGGCGGGGGACCGTTCGGCGTCATTCGGCGAGTTTTCCTTCGGTCGAGACCTCCTCCATCAGGGAGGCGATCTCGTCCGGGACGGGCGGGATGCTCTCGTGGGTGATGCCGGTCGCCGGCGACCACACGAGGTTGACCCGCAGCGCGGGATCGAGGTCCGGGTAGTCGCTGCGGTTGTGGCAACCACGTGACTCACGGCGTTCCAGCGCCGCTTCGAGGGTGGCGCGGGCCGCCAGGGCGGCGGACAGCAGATCGAAGGCGTGCGCGAGGTCCTGGAAACCGGCGATGTCCGGGTGCACACCGACCTTCTCCATCCTCCTTTCGATCTCCGACAGCTCCGCGAGTCCGGCGCGCAGGCCCTCCTCGTTCCGGACGACTCCGGCGTGCTCGGTCATGGTGTTGCGGAGGGCGCGCTGCAGGGCACGGACGTTCTCCGGGCCGTCGGCGGCGAGGAGATCGTCGATCTCGGCGCGGGCCCGCGCGGTCGCCGACGCGGACCGCGTGTGCGAGGTGAGCGACCGTGAGTAGGCGGCGGCCGCCTGTCCCGTGATGCGGCCGAAGACCAGCAGCTCGATGAGGCTGTTGCCGCCCAGGCGGTTGGCGCCGTGCAGCCCGCTCGACGCCTCACCGATGGCGTACAGGCCACGGACGTCGGTGCTGTGGTCCTCGGGGCGCACCCACACCCCGCCCATCGAGTAGTGCGCGGTCGGCGCGATCTCGATCGGATCGCGGGTGATGTCCAGCATCTGCAGTTCCAGCAGCGTCTGGTACACGCGGGGGAGGCGCGTCATGATCGTCTGACGTGGCAGATGGGAGACGTCCAGCCACACGCCGCCGTTGGGGGTCCCCCGACCCTCCTTGATCTCCGTGTAGGAGGCCAGGGCGACCCGGTCGCGGGTGGACAGTTCCATCCGGGCGGGGTCGTAGCGGGACATGAACCGCTCGCCGAGCGCGTTGCGCAGGATCCCGCCCTCGCCCCGGGCCGCCTCGCTGACCAGGGTTCCGGCCGCGTTCTCCGGCTCGATGATCCCGGAGGGATGGAACTGGACCAGCTCGGGGTCGCGCAGCCGCGCGCCCGCCTCCACCGCCAGGCGGAAGGAGTCGCCGGTGTTCTCGTCGCGCCGTGACGACGTGCGCCGCCAGATACGGGTGTGGCCGCCCGCGGCGAGGATCACCGCGTCGGCGTGGATGAGGTAGCGCGTCCCGTCGGTGAGGTCGAAGCCGTAGGCGCCGAAGACGGCGCCGTCGTGGACCAGGAGCCGGGTGATGTAGACACCGTCGAGCACCGGGATGCCGAGCTGCGCGGCGCGTCCGACGAGGGTGCGCTGGATCTCCAGGCCGGTGTAGTCGCCGGCGAAGGCGGTCCGCCGGAACTTGTGGGCGCCGAAGAAGCGTTGGCTGATCCGGCCGTCCTCCTCCCGGGCGAAGGCCATGCCGTAGCGTTCCAGGTCGTCGATCCCGCGTGCGGCGCCCTGGGTGACGATCTGCGTCGTCCGGGGGTCGGCGAGGAGATAGCTCTCCTTGAGGGTGTCCGCCGCGTGCTGCTGCCAGCTGTCCTCGGGATCCATGGTGGACAGCGCCGCGTTGATGCCTCCCGCGGCGAGTGCCGTGTGGGCGTCGTCCTTGGGGCGTTTGCCGACCGCGAGGACGTCGACGCCGGCCTCGGCCAGTTCGATGGCCGCGCGCAGCCCGGCACCCCCGGTGCCGATCACCAGCACCCCGGTGGAGAGACGTCGTTCGGTGATGACCACGGTTTGCTCCGATCGCGTGGGTTGTCATCACTACGACCGGGTCGTCCGGGGGTTTGTGACACCGGGGGACCGGGGACCGGTCGGCTGAGCCGCACCGCCCCGGCTACGACGACAGCGTGACCGTTGTCGGTGTCGCCCCGCGGGTCGGCTCGCGCAGGGGCGGAGCGCGTCGGCCCTGGCCAGGAGCGGGGCGGGCGGCCGCGCGGTCCACACCGGGCCACCTCACCACGAGGCCGACGCACAGGATGGCCGACGTCCCCCGGGTCCCGGCCGAGGGCGACGGTCGCCTCCCCGCCCCGGCATGCGGTGGCCCGGCTCTCGCCGGAGGACGGTGACACGGACCGTGCCGAAGGAGGTCTCAGGCGCTCAGCGAGGCGGCGTACGGCTTCAGTTTGGCGGGGTTCATGACCCACATGATGCGTTCGATGCCGCGCTCCGAGACGTCCACGGAGAGCAGGGCCACGGGGTTGCCGTCGACCGAGACGAGGACGGCGGGGCCTCCGTTGGCCTCGACCCAGCGCACCTCCGTCGGGGGCCAGAAGCGCGGGGCGAAGGCGACGAGGTACTTGCTGACGTGCGGGCGCCCGACGACCGGGATCCTGGACGCGCCGCGGATGCCTCCGCCGTCCGAATAGCTGACGACGTCGGCGCTGAGCACGTCCTCCAGGGCGGACAGACTGCCCGTCTTGGCCGCGACGAGGAAGACCTCCAGCAGTCTGCGGTGGGCGGCGGGGGTGACGGGCTCCCTCCGCTCCGCGGCGAGGTGTTTGCGGGCCCGGCTGACCAGCTGACGCGTGTTGGCCTCGCTGGTCTCCAGGATGTCCGCGATCTGCCCGTACGGGTAGGCGAAGGCCTCCCGCAGGACGTACGCGGCCCGCTCGACCGGGTTGAGCTTCTCCAGCAGGAAGAGGACGGCCATGTCGAGGGCCTCGGCCCGTTCCGCGCCCAACTGGGGGTCCACACTGGTGTCGACGGGCTCGGGCAGCCAGGGCCCGATGTACGTCTCGCGCCGCACCCGGGCGGACTGGGCCAGATTGATCGCCAGCCGGGCGGTGATCGTGGCGAGGAACGCCGCGGGTTCGTGGATGCCGGTGCGGTCCGTCTTCTGCCAGCGCAGCCAGGTCTCCTGCACGATGTCCTCGGCCTCCGTCGCGCTGCCGAGCACGCGGTAGGCGATGCCGAAGAGCTGGGGACGGGCCGCGACGAAATCCCTCGTTGCCTGATCGAGGGCGTCTGCGTCATCCCCGGCGGACATGGAACTCCTTCAGGTCTGGGTCCTCGATGTTACCGGCTGTCACCGCGGGACGCATGGCGGCGGCCGGCGTCCCGCGTTGACAGCCGGGCCTCGTGTTGTGCTCCCGAGGGGACCCGTGCACGCTTGATCAGCGGCGGACGCCGCCGCCGCGGACCATCACGGAGGGAGTCGCGGGTGCCGGACAACGACTCGTCGGGCGGAGCGCCGGACACGCCGGGTTACGGGGCGTGGAGGACGGCGGTGACGGTCCTGCAGGAGGCCGAACCTCCTCACATCCCCGAGGGTGCCTCCGGGATGACGATCCTCGTCCAGTGGCCGCCCGGAGACCCGGGAACCCCTCCGCACCGGCACACGGGCCCGGCCTTCGGCTACGTCATCGAGGGCGAGGTGCGTTTCGAGCTCGAAGGCGAACCGGAACGCGTCGTGAAGGCCGGTGAGACGTTCTGGGAGCCGGGCGGCGACGTCATCCACTACCAGGACGGAAACGCCCGTACGGACGCGCCCTGCCGCTTCGTGGTGACCATGCTCTGCGCGCCGGGCACGCCGATGCTCACGCTGGTCGACGAGGACGAACTGGCCCGGCGGGCCCACCTGCGGGCGCCGCGCCCCGGGGGCTGAGCGTCCTGGTCCTCCGCGCCGGGCCGGCATCCGGTCCCTCCGGACGGTCCGGCGCCTCCCCGGGCGGTCCGGCGTTCCGCCGCGCCGCCCGGACAGCCCTCAGTCCACGAAGTACGAGTCGTGCTCGAGGAGGAAGGCGGTGCGCTCCTCGTCGGTCGCGTCCGCGAGCTGTGACAGCTTCTCGAAGTACTCCTCGCGCGGGGCCCCGGGGGTGAAGAGGAGCAGCATGTCGGCCGGTGCGTCCGAGTCGTTGCGGAACGCGTGCAGTCCGCCCTGCGGCACATGGAGGAAGTCGCCCTGCCGGGCGTCGACCCACTGTGCGCCGTCGAAGAGGCGGACCGTGCCGTGGAGGATGAAGAAGGACTCCGAGATGGTCTTGTGGAAGTGGGTCTTCGGGCCGCCCGCGTGCGGACGCATCTCGACCCGGTAGAGCCCGAACTCCCCGCGCGTCGTGTTCGTGGTCGCCAGATAGTGGATGGCGTCACCGCCCGCCGTGCCCACGTCCGGCGGGGTGTCCGCCGGCCGGAAGTCCGCGCTGACCTCTCCGTCGGTCCCCGTGTACACCTGCTTCGGGTACGACATGTCGATCGTCCCCTTCCCGTGTCGATTGCGCCGCGTCCACTGCGCTGCGTCCACCGGAACGACCGGACGGGACCGGCGTGTGTGACACCTGGGTGATGTCGGCGCGGGCCCGGGCGGGCCGGTTCAGCCGAGCCGCGGCCGGTCGGGCGGCCGCTCCGGCAGGGGTCCTGCCCCGGTGGCCCGCAGGCCGTCGAGGGCCAGCTCCAGGTAGCGCCGCCACGCCTGCGGCCGGGTGGCCAGCAGGGGCGCGGCGGTCTGATGGATGCCGCCGAGCAGCAGGACGACGTCCGTCCCCGTGATGTCGCCCCGGACGGCGCCCTGTTCGCGCGCCCGGGCGGTCAGCGCCTCGGCCGCCTCGCAGAGGACGCCGATGGTGTCCCGCACCCCGGAGTGCTGCAGGGAGGGGCGCCCGATCACCTCGCAGAACGCCCGGTCGGCGGCGAGCAGTTCGACCCCGTCGGTCATGAACTCCCGTAGTGCCGAGTCCGCGTCGTCGGCCGTGAGCAGTCGCCGCGCCGATCGGATGAGCCGGTCGAGCAGTTGGAGCGTGATGGCGGCGAGCAACTCCTCCTTGGAGGCGAAGTGCCGGAACACCGTGCCCTTGGCGAGACCGGCGCGCTGGGCGATCTCACCGATCGGGACGTCGACCCCGTGCTCCGCGAACGCCGCTCGTGCGGCCTCCAGCAACAGACCGCGATTACGCACCATGTCGGCCCGCTGGCCGGCGGTGGCGGCCGTCGTACCCGTCATGTGCGCCTCCTCACGACGACGACCTTACCACCAACGTGACCGCGGGGTCAGGTTAGCTGCTACGGTCAACATGACCCGGCGGTCATCTTCTGGCCCGCCTGTTTCCGGCTGCCCCGAGGGCCCGGCGGGTCCCCCTGCTTGAACCACGAACCTCTTGGGAGAAACCTGTGAACACCACTCTGGAAGGCAGAGTCGTCCTCGTCACCGGCGCGTCGTCGGGCATCGGACGGGCCGTCGCGATCGCCCTGTCGAAGGCGGGTGCCCGGGTCGCGGCCGGTGCCCGGCGGGCCGACCGGGTGCGCTCGCTCGCCGACGACGCCCCCGGCGAGCTGCTCGCCCTCGACCTGGACGTCACCGAACCGCGGTCGGTGCGCGACGCGGTCGAGGCCACCGTCGAGCGCTTCGGCGCCCTCGACGCCCTGGTGAACAACGCGGGCGTGATGCTCAGCGGACCGATCCTGGGCGCGGACACCACGGAGTGGACCCGCATGGTCGAGACCAACCTGCTCGGGTCCATGTACGCGGTCCACTCCGCCCTGCCGCACCTGCTGCGGAGCAAGGGGGCCGTCGTGCAGATCTCCTCCACGTCGGGGCGCACCTCGTCGGCCGCGAGCGGGGTGTACGCGGCGACCAAGTTCGGTGTCAACGCCTTCTCGGAGGCCCTGCGCCAGGAGGTCACCGAACAGGGCGTGCGCGTCGTCGTGGTGGAACCCGGGTTCGTGGCCACCGAACTGACCAGCCACATCACCGACCCCGGCATCCAGGCCATGGCGAAGTCCATGGCCGAGTCCATGCGGACGCTCCGGGCCGAGGACGTGGCCGGCGCCGTGCTGTACGCGCTCTCCCAGCCCGAGCACGTCGCCGTCAACGAGATCCTGATCCGGCCCACCGACCAGGCCCGCTGAGCCCGGTCGCACGCCCGGCACCGCGGAGCCGGCCCCGGACCGCACAGGTTGCCCGGCGGTCCGGGACCGGGCCGCACCCCCGGCCGGGGGAGTGCCGTCGGGCACGGCCGTGACGCGGCGGTTCAGACGAGTTCGAGTCCGCCGTCGATCGTGAGCACCTGACCGGTCAGCTGCGTGTTCAGGGGGTCGGCGACGCGCAGGATCCACTCCGCGACGTCCGCCGCCTCGCCGAGCCGGCCGGTCGGGATGCGCTCGCGTTCGTGGGCGCGCAGTTCGTCGATGGCGTCCGGGGAGAGGCCGGCCGCGACCAGGACGTCCGTCCTCGTGGGTCCGGGGGCGACCGCGTTGACCCGTACTCCCTCGGAGGCGAGCTCCAGGGCCCAGCTCCGCGTCAGCTGTTCCAGCGCGGCCTTGGTGGCGGCGTAGTGGGCTCCGCCGGCCAGGGGGCGGTGCCCGTAGGTGCTGGAGACGTTGACGATGGAACCCGAGGACGCCCGCAGGTGGGGCAGCGCCGCGTGGGCGAGCATGCTCGGCGCCGTCACATTGAGGTCGAACAGGCCGGTGATGACCGACCGGTCGCTCTCCGCGAGAGGCATCACGGCTGTGGAACCCGCGTTGTTCACCAGTACGTCGATCCGGCCCCAGCGCTCCACCGCGGCGGCCACCACCGTGTCGGCGGCGTCCGCCTCGCGGATGTCGATCGGCAGGACCGCGATACCGGCGTGGGCGTGGGCCGTCTCCGCCAGGGCGTCCTTCCGGCGCCCCACACCGAGGACTTGTGCCCCCGACTCCGCGAGGGCGATCGCGGTGGCGCGGCCGATGCCCGACCCCGCTCCGGTGACGATCGCGACAAGGTCATTGAATCGATGGGCGGTTGAGCTGGGCATGGGTTTCCCCTTGTCGAAGTGCGTGCGACGTGCGTGGGCATGTGACGTGCGTCGGGACGCGACGTCCCCGGGCAGGCGACGGCCGCGGGAGTGCGACGGGCGGAGGCCTGCGACCCGCGGGGGGACGGCGGGCCGGAGGTCCGAAGGAGGGTCCCTCGGACGGCGGCTCGGGTGGGCGTCACCCGTCGGAGATCCGCGGGCCCCGGGCGCGCGCCGTGCGTCGGCGGGGCGGAGGCGTCCGCCCGCGCGGAGGACGCCGGTGGTCCGCCTCCGCGCCGTGGGTCGGGGCGGCGTGGGGACGGACCGGTCCGGGCGGGGGCCGGGCGTCGATCAGCCGAACTGGCCGGGCTGGTAGCTCCCGGCGGGCTGCTGGATGATCACGTTGACGCGGTTGTAGGCGTTGATGATGGCGATGAGGGAGATCAGGGCGACGAGCTGGTCCTCGTCGTAGTACTTCACGGCCTCGGCCCACGCCTCGTCGGTCACACCGCCCGCGGCGTCGGCGATGCGGGTGGCCTGCTCGGCCAGTTCGAGCGCGGCGCGCTCGGCGTCCGTGAAGACCGTGGCCTCACGCCAGGCCGCGACCAGATGGAGCCGCTGCGCGGTCTCGCCGGCCGCCGCCGCGTCCTTGGTGTGCATGTCGGTGCAGAAGCCGCAGCCGTTGATCTGGCTCGCGCGGATCTTCACCAGTTCCTGGACCGTGTGCGGCAGTTCCGTGTCCGAAGCCACCTTGCCGGCGGTGTTGATGTGCTTCAGCACCTTTCCCGCGAGGGGGTGGCCGAAGTAGTTGAGACGTGCTTCCACGGTGATCTCCTGTTCGATCGTCGATGGTGGTGATACGTACCTATGACCGGGCAGGTGGGGCGATGTGTGACAGCGCGCCGGGGTGACCTGGATCTCGGGCGGTCCGGCGCGGTGACCGCGCCGATCGGTGCGGTGGTCATGGAGCCGGGCGCCGTGGTGGGGGAGCCGGGCGTCGCGATGGCCAGGACCGGTGGGCCGTCCGCGCGGCACCCCGCCGTCCGGCGGGAGTTCTCCGCCGTATGGCGCTCCCCCGGCACGGCCCGCCGGGGGCACCATGACGGCAGGGGTCACAGGGGCGTGACCGTGACACAGGGAGAGCCGATGGCCGCCGAACCTTCCGTACCGTCCACCGGGACCAAGACCTTCCGGGTGGGACCGCCCCCGCCGTTCGACCCCGAACTCGCCGCCGCCCTCGAAGTCATCGCCGAGCAGATGCCGCCGGCCCTGCACCCGGAGATGATCCCGGCGCTGCGCGAGGGCATGGCGGCGTTCGAGGCGGCGGAACCGGACCTGACGGCGGACGGCGCCTTCGAGGTCGAGGACCGTACGGTTCCCGGGCCGCCGGGCGCCCCGGACATCTCCCTGCTCGTCTGCCGGCCCAGCACGACCGGGGCCGCGGTGCCGGTCGTGTACCACACGCACGGTGGCGGGATGGTGGTCGGCGACAGGCGCTCCGGTGTCGTGGAGATCCTCGACTGGGCGCGGGAACTGGGCGCGGCGGTGGTCTCCGTCGAGTACCGCCTCGCTCCCGAGAACCCGCACCCGGCGCCCGTGGAGGACTGCTACGCGGGGCTGCTGTGGACGGCCGCGCACGCCGCGGAGCTGGGCTGCGACCCGGGCCGGATCATCGTCGCCGGCGGCAGCGCCGGTGGGGGACTGGCCGCGGCCGTCGCCCTGCTCGCCCGGGACCGGGGCGGCCCCGCGCTGCTGGGCCAGGTGCTGCTCTGCCCGATGCTCGACGACCGCAACGACACCCCTTCCAGCCACCAGATGGCCGGGGTGGGCGTGTGGGACCGCACCGCGAACGACACCGGCTGGACGGCCCTGCTCGGCGACGCCCGGGGCGGTCCGGACGTCTCCCCGTACGCCGCCCCGGCGCGGGCGGAGGACCTCTCCGGGCTGCCTCCGGCGTTCATCGACGTCGGGTCCGCCGAGACCTTCCGCGACGAGGCCGTCACGTACGCCACCCGGATCTGGCAGGCGGGCGGTCGCGCCGAACTGCACGTCTGGCCCGGCGGTTTCCACGGTTACGACCAGATGGCGCCACAGGCCGCCCTGTCCCAGGACACCAAGGCGGCCCGCCTGCGGTGGCTGCGCCGCCTCCTCGGGAACTGACGGGACGGGGCGGGAGTTCTGACAGCGCGGAAGCCCGACACCGGCCCGGCCGCCCCGGTCGGGCCGCCCCGGTCCGGTCGGTGGCCAGGCCCGCGATCGGTGACGCCCGTGCGAGGTGACGAACGGTGAAGGAACTGGCAGGCAGACTCGCGGCTCTCGACCCCGACGCGGGCGCCGCGCTCCGGGTGATCTCCTACTTCGACCGGCTGATCGAGGGCCGTGCCGGGCTGGAGTCCCTGGTGCGGGGAGCGGCCGTGCTGGCCGGCTGTCCGGCGGGCCTGGTCGACGAGGAGCGCGGGGTCCGGGTCCGGGTCGAGGCCGACGGGCTGCGCCGCGACGACGACGGACCCCTCGATCCGGCCTGGCCGTCCGCCCCTCTGGTGCCCGGCGGTTCCGCGGCCCTCTGGCTGGAGCGACCGGGGCCCTGCGACGGGGTGCACGCGATGGTCCTGGAGCGCGCCGCGGCCGCCGCCCGGGTCGTCCTCGACCGCACCCGCGGCCGCGCGCGTGTGGCCGGCGGTCTCGCCGATCCCGCCTCGCTGGAAGTCCTGCTGGACGCCTCCGCGACGGATCACGCCCGGCATCAGGCGGCCGTCCGGCTCGGCCTGCGGGACGTGACCGCGGCCCGGGTGGTGGTGACCGCGGAGGACGGGCCCCGCGTCGAGGCGGGGCCCGCCGCCGGAGCCCGCGCGCCCGATGCCGACGGCCGGCGCGCGGGCGTCGGCCCCACGGTGCCGGTGCCGGAGCTCCCGGCCTCGTACGCCGCCGCCCGTACCGCCCTGCGCTTCACCGCGGGGGGTACCGATCAGGACCCGGGCCCGCGCACGGTGTACGCGGACGAGCTCGGCGGACTCGTCCTGCTCGCCGAGTCGGCCGGTCCGGCAGACCGTCCCGTGCCCGACGTCCGCGCCCTGGAGCGCGCCGTCGCGTCGGCTCCCTGGGCCGCGAGCACGCTGCACGCGGTCGCCTTCGGGACGAGTCTGCGGTCCGCGGCCGCCGAGCTGAACGTCCACCACTCGACGCTCCAGGACCGCGTCGCCCAGGCGGAACACTGGCTGGACTGGCCGGTGCACGAGCCGCACGGCCGACTCCGGCTCCAACTGGCCCTGCTTCTGTGGCGACTGCACCGGAATCCGGCGTCCTTCCCGGTCACCGGAGCCCGCGGGGACGGATCCCCGCGGAAGGCGACGGACACGCGCCCGGGACCAGCCCGGCGGAGCATCCGGCGTCCCGCCCCCTGACCGGGGCGGCGGCCCCCGATCAGACGGAGCGGAGGTACTGCTCGGGCACATGGACGTCCGAGCCGAGTTCACGCCCTGCGAGCCGGGCGAACGACGGGTTGCGCAGCAGTTCCCGGCCCAGCAGCACCGCGTCGGCCTCGCCGTTGGCGACGATCTTCTCGGCCTGTTCGACCCCGGTGATCAGACCGACGGCGGCGACGGGCAGACCGGTCTCCGCCCGCACCCGTGCGGCGAAGGGGACCTGATAGCCGGGCCCCACCGGAATGTCCACCCCCGAGGCGTTTCCGCCCGTCGACACGTCCAGCAGGTCCACGCCGTGCTCGCGCAGCCGCGCGGCCAGGCGGACCGTGTCGTCCGCGCTCCAGCCTCCCTCCTCCAGCCAGTCCGTGGCGGAGACGCGGAAGAAGAGCGGCTTCTCCTCGGGCCAGACCTCGCGGACGGCGTCCACGACTTCGAGGGCGAAGCGGACGCGGTTCTCGAAGGAGCCGCCGTACTCGTCCGTGCGCCGGTTGGAGTGCGGGGAGAGGAACTCGTTGACGAGATAGCCGTGCGCGCCATGGATCTCCACGACCTCGAACCCGGCCTCCAGAGCCCGCCGGGCCGCGTCCGCGAACTGGCCGACGATCTCCCGTATCCGGTCCACGCCCAGTTCCGAGGGCACCGGGTGGCGCTCGTCGAAGGCCAGCGCGCTCGGAGCCAGCGGCTGCCAGCCGTACGCGTCCGCGCCGACCGGCGCGCCGCCCGTCCAGGGGCGGTCGGTCGACGCCTTGCGTCCGGCGTGCGCGAGCTGGATGCCGGGCACGGTGCCCTGGCCGCGCAGGAAGTCCGTGATACGCCGGAACGCCTGCACCTGCGTGTCGTTCCAGATGCCGAGGTCGTACGGAGTGATCCGGCCCTCGGGGGAGACGGCGGTGGCCTCGACGACGATCAGACCCGTACCGCCGGTGGCGCGCGCTCCGTAGTGGGCGAAGTGCCAGTCGTTCGGCGCGCCCGTCCCCGGTCCTTCCGGCGCGGCCGAGTACTGGCACATCGGGGGCATCCACACCCGGTTGGGGATGGTCAGATCGCGCAGGGTGACGGGCTCGAACAGCGCGCTCACGGCGGACTCCATTCGTCGCGGGACCGGGATCTCGGTATTACGATAACCTTCGTAGTACGGCAAGTGTCAAACTACGAGAGATCTCGTACAATGAGGATCCGTAGGACCGATCGTGGGAACTCCCCGGAGACGACGCCGGACGTGACCCCGCCTCGAGGACTGGAGCCGCTGTGACGACCGCCGCCCCCGCCGGCAGCAGCCGGGCTCTCGCGCACCCCACCCGCGCGGAGATCCGCCTGGAAGGCGTGCTGCACGCGCTGTCCGACCCGATGCGGCTGCGGATCGTGCGGGAGCTCGCCGCCGACGGCGACGAGCTGTCCTGTTCGCACTTCGACCTGCCCGTCACCAAGTCCACCACCACGCACCACTTCCGGGTGCTCCGGGAGAGCGGGGTGATCCGGCAGGTCTATCGCGGCACGGCCAAGATGAACGGGCTGCGCACGGGCGACCTCGACACGCTGTTCCCGGGACTCCTCGGCTCCGTCCTCGCAGCGGCGGCCCGCCAGGAGTCCGAGCGGGGCGACGACTGAGCTCCCGCCCGTCCGCCCGGGTGGATCCGGGGCGCCCGCGAAAGCGACCGGGCAGCGGCCCCGGCCGTGTGTACGGGTCGTACGTCGCCGTGAGCCTGATCGGACATCTGTGTGATGACGGCGGTCCCCGGTCCGGCCCAGGCGGTCGATGACCCTGGGGCGGTGTTCACGGTGTTCACGGTGTTCACGGTGTTCACGGTGTTCACGGTGTTCACGGTGTTCACGGTGTTCACGGTGTTCACGCGAGGGTTGCTGTCCTGGCGCGGAAGCGGACCTGCCCGGTCCGGCGGGGCGTCACGGCTCCGGGGAGCGGCGAGGGAGCGGCGGGGGAGCGGCCGCGACGAGAGCGGTGGGACGGGGCTCGGGTGCCGGTGAGGGTCTGGCCGCTGTCGTCGGGGCGGGTGCCGGGTGCCGGGTGTCGTGGGGTGGGCGGGCTCGGCCGTGTCGGGGGTGGTTCGTGTCAGTTGTGGGTCAGGGACCAGGCTACCTGGTCCTGGTACCAGCGGGCGGGGGTGACGCGGTACGAGGAGGTGGCTTCGTCGACCTGGTCCTGGTGCCAGCGGGCGGCGCTGACGCCGTGCGGCAGGACGGCTCCCTCGACCTGGTCCTGGTACCAGCGGGCCGCGCCGACACGCGAGGAGGAGGTGGCTTCGTCGATCTGGTCCTGGTACCAGCGGGCCGCGGTGACGCCCTGCGGCGTGGCCGCTGCTTCCTGGCGGTGCGTGGTCTGCTGCAGGGACGCGTACGAGGTGTGCTGCACGGGTGCCGAAGCCGGGGCGGCCGAGGCCGGGCCGCCGGCTCCCAGAAGCGCTCCGCCGGCCAGTGCCGTGGAGGCGAGTGCGATCGAGAGGCGCTTCGTCATGCTGCTCATGGTCATTTCCCTTGCAGAACTGCCGCGGTCTCGCCGGTTGGGCGGGTACCGCTTCGATATGAACCGCGATCCGGTGATCCCGGGTCGGGCGGTCGCTTCCAAGGTCATCCGGAGGGGTGCCTCACGTTCGACTCCGCCACCGTACCCGAGGCACGCCTCATCTTTGCAGTGACGCTCATCACGCCACGTCACAGACGTGAGATTGCGATCGGAAACACACCGGAAAGGGAATTCGAGGGGACCCTCATGTTACCCTCCAGCCATGAGCCACCCCACCCCCACCGCGAGCGGCACCCCCGCCAGACCACTGCGCCGCGACGCGCAGCGCAACAGGGACGCCATCGTGGCCGCCGCCCGCACCGCCTTCTCCGAACAAGGCCTCGACGCCTCCCTCGAAGGCATCGCCCGCGAGGCCGGAGTCGCCATCGGCACCCTCTACCGCCACTTCCCCACCCGCCTCGCCCTCGTCGAGACCCTCTTCGACGCCAAATACACCGAACTCCTCACCACCGCCGAACACGCCGCCGCCATGGACGACGCCTGGCAAGGATTCACCCGCTACCTGGAAAAACTCTGCGAACTACAGGCCTGCGACCGCGCCTTCAACGGCCTCGTCTCCGCCCGCCTGCCCCTACACGCCGCCGGCCGCGAACGATACGAACGCGCCAAACAGCTCTGCACCCAGATCATGCACAACGCCCAGCGACAAGGCGTCCTCCGCGACGACGTCACCCCCCAGGACATCGCCTTCGTCATCTGGTCCCAAGCCGGCATCATCCAAGCCACCCGCACCGTCGCCCCCCAAGCCTGGCGACGCCACCTCCACCTCATGCTCGACGCCTTCCGCCCCCAAGGCGCCCACCCCCTCCCCGCACCCCCACTCACCACCGAACAAGTCGACCAGACCCTCACCACCCTCGAATGCACCGACGAAGGCTGCCGCGAGGCCTCTTAGGCGCTGACCGCCGGTGCCTCCGGGGCGGCGGCCCCGCCCTCCCGCGAATCCGGCCTGCCCGGCAGGTGGTTGAAGAGCAGGTTGAGGACGATCGCCGTCAGACAGCCGGCGCTGATCCCGCTGTTCATCACCGTCTGGAACCAGTCGGGGAACTTCTCGTAGACCGTCGGCACCCCGACCGGCAGTACGCCCACGGCGACCGACACGGCCACGACGGTGAGGTTGTGGTTGTCCTCGAAGCCGACCTCGGCCAGGGTGCGCAGTCCGCTCGCGGCCACCGTCCCGAACATGACCAGGCCCGCGCCGCCGAGCACCGGCGCCGGCACCGCCGCGACCACCGCGCCCAGCTTGGGCAGCAGACCGAGCAGCACGAGGATGCCGCCCGCCGCGGCGACCACCCAGCGACTGCGGACCCGGGTCATGCCGACCAGACCCACGTTCTGCGCGAACGCCGTGTAGGGGAAGGTGTTGAAGACCCCGCCGAGCACGGTGGAGAGGCCGTCGGCGCGCAGTCCGTCCGCCAGTGCGCGCGGCTCGACCCGGCGCCCGGTCAGCTCACCCACCGCGAGGAGGTCACCGGTCGTCTCCGTCATCGTCACCAGCGCCACGACCAGCATCGAGACGATCGCGGAAGCGCGAAAGGCGGGTGCGCCGAAGTGGAACGGCGTGCTGATCCCCAGCCAGTCGGCGTCGCCGACGCCGCCGAAGTCCGTGAAGCCGAAGGGCACCGCCACGGCGAGACCCACCGCGATGCCGATCAGTACCGCGATCCGGCTCAGGAAGGGCGGCGCGAACCGCTGGACGCCCACCACGACGGCCAGGACGAAGCCCGCGAGCGCCAGGTTCTTCGGTTCGCCGAAGTCCTTCGCACCCACACCGCCCGCCGCCCAGTTGCCCGCGACCGGCAGCAGCGAGACCCCGATGATCAGGATGACGGTGCCGGTGACGAGCGGCGGGAAGAAGCGCAGCAGTCTGCCGAAGACCGGTGCCAGCAGCGCGATCGCGAGCCCCGCGACGATCACCGACCCGTAGATCGCGGGCAGCCCGCCACCGGTCGTGCCGATGAGCACCATCGGTGACACCGCCGCGAAGGTGCAGCCCTGCATGATCGGCAGACGCACGCCGAAGCGCCAGAAACCCACGCACTGGATGAGGGTCGCGATGCCGCAGATCAGCAGGTCCGCGGTGATCAGATACGCCAGATCGGCCGCCGAGAGCTTCATGGCGCCGCCCACGATCAGCGGGACGGCCACGGCTCCCGCGTACATCGCGAGCACATGCTGCAGTCCGAAGGCGGCCAGACTGCGTACGGGCGGGACCCTGTCGACGGGATGGACGGGCGCGGGGGTTGCCATGGGCACTCCAGAGGCGGCGGATCGGGGCGACCGGACAGGGCGGGGAACCTCCGGCCGGTACGGGACCGTAGGGGGATTGAACAGTTTGTTGATGTCCGGTCTGTTGCCGCTGTGTGTCATGCCCACGGAAATCTGAACGACTCGTTCGCGCCCGACCGCGCGAGTCCGCCGCCCCTCCGTGCCGGGGTCGACGGAAGACGACGGCGGACGGAAGGCGATGGCGGACGCTAGGAAGTCGCCGTCCGCGCCGCCGTCAGCAGCGACGCCCAGTCGGGCAGTTTCACGACGCTCCGCCCGAGGGAGGCCCCGAGCTCCGCCTCCGCCCGCTCGATCGCCTGCCAGCCGGCCCAGCCGACCGGCGCGACGCCGGTCGCGCACAGGGCCGCGAGCGGATCGTCGGACACCTCGCGTCGTACGAGATCGGGCGCGTCCTCCAGCAGTGAGGTCACCGTCTCCTTGGCGCACGGCCGGTTGGTGCCGATGACGCCCGTCGGGCCCCGCTTGATCCAGCCCGCCACGTACTCACCCGGGGCGACCGCGCCGTCCCGCAGCACCCGCCCGGCGAGATGCGGCACCGTGCCGCGCTCGGCGTCGAACGGCAGCCCTTCGAGCGGCACCCCGCGGTATCCCACCGAACGCAGCACCAACTGGGCCGCGATGTCCTCGTGGCGACCCGTGCCGGTCACCCCGCCACGACCGTCGGGCACCGTCCGTTCGAAGCGCACCGCGCCCACCCGCCCGCCGACGCCCGCCGGTTTCTCCGCGCCGGGGAGCAGTGCGACGGGGCGGAGGAAGAACCGCAGCCGGATCCGGCGCGGCAGACCCCGTGCCGGGGTGGCGGCCCATTCGCGCAGCACCTCCACGTTGCGGCGCTGGGCGGCGGGCAGCGCCGACGGGTCCGCGTACTGCGGGTCGAGCGCCAGCTCCGCGGGGTCCACCACGACCTCGGTGTCCGGCAGCCCGCCCAGCTCGCGCAGTTCCTTGGTGGTGAAGCGGGCCTGTGAGGGGCCGCGCCGCCCGACCATGCTGATCTCCGTCACCGTGCTCGCGGCCAGCGCGGTGAGCGCCGCCTGCGGCATGTCGGTGGGACTGAGTTCGGCCGCGCCGCGGGCCAGGATCCGGGTCACGTCGACGGCGACGTTGCCGACGCCGATGACCACCGCCGAACGCGTCCCGAGCACGAATCCGGCGGCCGCGTCGGGCACGGAGTCCGGGTGGGCGCTGTACCAGGACACGAACTCGGTCGCCGACCAACTGCCGGACAGGTCCTCGCCGGGTACCCCGAGATGCCGGTCGGTGGCGGCGCCCACGCAGTACACGACCGCGTGGTACAGCTCGCGCAGCCGCGCGGCCGGCACGCCGCCGGGGCCCACCTGGACGCCGCCGAGGAACCGCACCCGCTCGTCCTCCAGGACGGCGCGCAGATTGTTCTGGAGCGACTTGATCTTCTCGTGGTCGGGGGCCACGCCGTAGCGGACCAGGCCGTAGGGGCACGGCAAGCGGTCGAGGACGTCCACCCGGATCTCGGACGGCCCGCTCTGCAGAAGGCTCTGGGCGGTGTAGACCCCGCTGGGTCCCGAGCCGACGACGGCGACATGCAACACGGCGGAACTCCCAACCCGAAACCCGAACAGTCCGAGGAGATCGCTGATGGCTCCAGCATCCCACCACTCATGGCCCGCTGACAGGGTCCGGCGCGCGGTACACGGGTGCGGTTCCGTCCGGATGGATCGCGTCGGGCCTGGTCGGGCGTACGGGTGGGCCGGGTCGTACGGAAGGGGCGCCTGGTGTCGTACGCGTCGAGGCACGGCTCGCCGGGGCCGGAGACGGACGGCGGTGCCGGCGCGTCCCGTACGCGCCGTCGCGCGGGGGCGAGGCCGACGCCCTGCCGCGCGGCACCGCGGTGGACCGCGCGGCGGCGGGCGTGCCGTCGAGGTGTGTCGCCGGGGAACTGCCCGAAAGGGTGGGTGCAGGCGGCCCCGTCCTGGGCTCGTGGTGCGGTCAGGCAGCGACCGGGCGGCGCGGCACGTCAAGGGCCGGCGACGAGGGGCCGTCATGGGCCGGCGGCGCGGCCCCGTGACGGACCGATGGACACGGCTCTCACCCGCCGCCCGCTCGGACGGCCGGTGACCGAGGGCCCGCCGGTCAGGACATCGCGCGCATCCTGCTGATCTCGCTGGTCTGCTGGGCGATCACGTCGTCGGCCATCTCCTCGATCTGGATGTTGTTGCCCTGGGCCTTCACGTCCGTGGCCATCGAGATCGCCCCGTCGTGGTGCGTGATCATCAGCTTCAGGAAGAGCCGGTCGAAGACCTTGCCCCGGGCCACGCGCAACGCCTTGAGCTGGGCCCCGGTCGCCATGCCGGGCATCTCCTCGTGCTGGTGCCCCGTGGCGTGCGCGTCCCCGTCGTGGGTGTCGAGCCAGCCCTTCATCGAGCTGATCTCGGGTCCCTGCGAGGCGGAGATGCGTGCCGCGAGTGCCTTCACCCGGGAGGACTCGGCCTGGCGCGGGGCGAGCCGGGTCATCTCCAGTGCCTGGGTGTGGTGTTCGATCATCATCCGCGCGTAGGCGAAGTCCGCCGAGTTGGGTGAGTCGTCCTCGGTGCGCTTCTTCGCGGCCTCACCGGCGGAGAGGGTTTCGGCCGCTTCCCCGGGTCTGCCGGGCGCGATCACCGAAGGTCCGTCCGCGGCACCGGACTTGCCCGGGGTGCCGGAGTCGTCGCAGGCCCCGAGGGCGAGGACGACGGCCACCAGCGAGGCCGTGACCAGGGACGCGCGGGGGGAACGGCGGACGAGCACAGCGACCTCCTGAGGCACACGGATCGGCTTACCACGCACGGGTGTTCATGACCGTCCTAGCACGCTTCCGAACGCGTCTGATCAAAAACTCTCATTACGAGTACGTTGCCATCTGTTGATCAGTGCATGGGGAGGACGATACTTCTGGGGTCCGTGAACCGTTCCACTGCGAACGGCTACAAGGGAGGACGCAGTGACCCTGTTGAACGACCCTCGAACGCGGCACAGGAGCCTGGGAGTTGCCGCGGTCGCGGCCGGACTCCTGGCCGCGCTGCTCACGGCCGGCCCGGCGGCCGCGACCCCCGACCCCGGGGACGGTCCCGCCGCACGGGAGAAGGTCTCCCGGAGCGACGCGGCCGAAGTGAAGGCGGCGGTGGCGAGCGGCGAGATACCCGGACAGGACGAGATCGTCCACTCCGACAACGTCCAGCACCTCACCAACATCCCCAAGGACGCGCTGCCCGGCATCAATTCGGACCTCGCCTTCCAGGGCAAGTACGCCTTCGCCGGCAACTACGACGGCTTCCGCGTCCTCGACATCAGCAACCCGAAGGCTCCCAAGACGGTCTCCCAGGTGCTGTGCCCGGGGTCGCAGAACGACATCTCCGTCTCCGGCAACCTGCTCTTCCTGTCCACCGACTCCTCGCGCAGCGACAACTCCTGCAACAGCACCACGCAGCCCGCGACGGAGAAGTCCTCGTGGGAGGGCATGAAGGTCTTCGACATCACCGACAAGGCGAACCCGAAGTACGTCGCCGCCGTCGAGACCGCCTGCGGCTCGCACACCCACTCGCTGGTGCCGGAGCGCAAGAACGTCTACATCTACGTGTCCTCGTACTCGCCGAGCGCCACGTTCCCGGACTGCCAGCCGCCGCACGACGGCATCTCGGTCATCAAGGTGCCGCGCAACGCGCCCGAGAAGGCCGCCGTGGTGAACTTCCCGGTGCTCTTCCCCGGTGAGGGACCCGACGGCGGCGGCAACCCCGGCTCGCCCACCAACCCGGGTGTCTCCAAGACCACCGGCTGCCACGACATCACCGTGCTGCCCTCCAAGGACCTCGCGGCGGGCGCCTGCATGGGCGACGGAATCCTCTTCTCCATCAAGGACCCGGAACACCCCAAGGTCATCGACCAGGTCCAGGACAACGTCAACTTCGCGTTCTGGCACTCCGCGACCTTCAACCAGAAGGCCGACAAGGTGGTGTTCACCGACGAGTTGGGCGGCGGCGGCGCGGCCACCTGCAACGCGGCCATCGGTCCGAACCGCGGTGCCGACGGCATCTACGACATCGTCGGCAAGGGCGACCGGCGCAAGCTGGTCTTCCGGAGCTACTACAAGATCCCCCGTCATCAGGCGGACACCGAGAACTGCGTGGCCCACAACGGGTCGCTGATCCCGGTCAAGGGCAAGGACCTCATGGTGCAGGCCTGGTACCAGGGCGGTGTCTCCGTCTGGGACTTCACCGACTCCGCTCGCCCGAAGGAGATCGCCTACTTCGAACGCGGGCCGCTGAGCACCGACACGCTCCAGGTCGGCGGCTCGTGGTCGGCGTACTACTACAACGGCTACATCTACTCCAACGACATAGCCAAGGGCTTCGACGTCCTGAAGCTCACCGACCGGCGCACCGACCCGGCCCAGCGGGTCCACCTGCGCGAGCTCAACGTCCAGACCCAGCCGGACTACTTCGACTGATCGTCCGGCAGGCGGCCCGTCGCGAAGAACCGTGACAGATCCGCCGTCTCCGTCCCGCCGGGCACCTCGGTGCCCGGCGGGACTCCCATCTCCCAGTCGAGCCGGTAGCGTTCGAACAGTTCCGCCCGCAGCGTCGGCACCGGCATCGGCGCGCCCGGCACCAGAGCCGCGTACACCGCGCCCATGAGCAGCGCGCGCAGCATCGGGTAGTCGGTGGCCGCGTCCGGCGATCCGTGACCGGCCACGGTCTCCCGCAGCAGCCGCGCCAGCCGCTGCTGTTCAGGACACTGCACGAACCCCTCGTCCTGCAGGATGCCGGCCATGTGCTGCCGCATGAGGACCGGCCTGTCCCGGGCCAGGCCGAGGACCGCGTCGATGGCCCGCGCCATCCGCTCCCGGCCGTCCGTGGTACGCGGCTCGCGTTCCAGCCCCTCCTCCAGCGTGCGGTGCATCAGCCGGTGCACCGCGGACTGGACGAGCTGGCGCTTGCCGGGGAAGTAGTACGACACCAGTCCGCGCGCGGATCCCGCGCGGTCGGCTATGTCCCCGAGCGTCGTCGCGGCGTACCCGCGCTCGCTCACCAACTCCAGGGCGGCCTGCAGGAGTCGCTCCCGGGAACGCCGCCGCAGCTCTTCGTTGACCGACGGGCTGCGCGGGGACATCCGGTAACTCCTGTGTTGACTGGCTGCCAGCCAACTATACTCAGACCGTCCGGGTCACGACCCCGCCAGGGGTCCGCTTCGGGCTGCCGTCCGCCTGGGGCGTCGCGGGGGAACGTCTCAGGCGGACGTGCGCGGGGATTCGACCTGAGCGGCCCGCGGCCGGACGGTCGGGCCGGGGGACCGGCCGACTTCACGGCCGGTGCGTCGTCGTAAGCCTGACGGGCCATCAGCAGCGCTTGTTCATCACGGCGGGTTCTCCGTGGGCGCGTCCCGCGCCGCGTCGAGGCCACCCACGGTCAACTCGCCGGCCGTGGGTTCGGAATGAGTGGCCGTCAGTGGTCCGTCGCCCGAGACCGGAAGGACCCGTCCCAACCGCGCGAGCGGGGACGCGGCCATCACCACCGGGGACATCATCATGCCCGCGGCTGTCACCAGGAGACTGGTCCGCAGTCCCCACCGCTGCCCGAGGAATCCGCCCAACAGGGAACCGAACGGCGCCGAACCCATGCCCACGAAGGTGATCGTCGCGGCCGTACGCCCCTGCATCCCGTCCGGGGTGACGGCCTGCCGGACGGTCATCACGGCGACATTGACCAACTGGCCGCCGAGCCCGGACACGAAGCCGACCATGAGGAGCGCCGGAACCGTCACGGCGGAGGAGGCCCGCAGCGCGGGCACGCACAGGAACACGCCGTCGCCGAGCGCCGCCGCGCCCACGAGCACCGGTCCGTAGCCGAAGCGGCCCGGCAGGCGGGCGGCCAGGAGCGAGCCCACCAGCGCGCCCGGACCCGCCGCCGCGAGGGCCAGACCCACGAAGGCCCCCGACAGATGCAGTTCGCGCGGCAGGAAGGGGAGGTAGACGGTCATCGTCGCGGCCAGGGAGAACTGGAAGGCGGCCGACGCCAGGCACACGGTCCGGAGCGTGCTGTCGCCCGCGACGAAACGCAGGCCCTCCAGAATCCGTCGCCGGACCCGAGGGGGATCCGCCGCGTGGTCCGGAATCGATTCGGTCCGGCGGATCCCGCCGACCGCCCCGCACGACACTGCGAAGAACAGCGCGTCGGCGGCGGCCGCGGCCGGTGCCGACAACAGGGAGACCAACGCGCCGCCGAGGGCCGGACCGCCGAACTGCGCCGCGGACCTGCTGCCCTCCAACGCGCTGTTGCCGCTCGCCAGCCGGTCGCGCGTCACCAGCCGCACGAGAGACGCCTGGTACGCCACGTCGAAGAACACGGACAGGGCGCCGACGGTGAAGGCGAGCGCGGGCAGTGAGGCCGGTCCGAGACAGCCGAGGAGACCGGCCGTGGCCGCGGCGCCCATGAGCAGGGTCCGGGCGCCGTCCGCCAGCACCATCACCGTGCGGGTGCGCCATCGGTCCACCCACGCGCCGACGCAGAGCGAGAGCAACAGGACCGGCGCCTGTCCCACCGCGCGGAGGACGCCGAGCTCGCCGGGGCCCGCCCCGAGCGTCAGCACGGCGAGGAGCGGCAGAACGACCAGATTCCCCTGTTCACCCAGCTGAGACGCCGTCTGACCGATCCACAACCTGCGGAAGTCAGCGTCCCGCCACAGACTCGACGACGGACCTGGCCGACCCGGATCCGACAGGAGGGGCGAACTGGACGACACCGGGGATCCCTGGGGTTGCTGAGGTCGGCACCCGTCACGGGGCGCACGGAGGCGCCACCGACGGTACGGGTTGAGCGCGGCTTGCCGCGCCGGGATTTTCGGGGGCGACGCCACTCTCCCGTCCCGTCCGTGCCCGGGGGCTTCGCCCCCAGACCCCCGTTCGGCCTGGACGGCCTCGCCCTCAAGCGCCGGACGGGCTGGAGATGCGCACCCGCGCCGGAAGGACCACGTCGGCCACCGGCCCTTCAGCGCCGGCCCGCACTCTCAGCCCGTCCGGCGTCTGAGGACGAGCCCTTCGGGCGATGCGGGGGTCCAGGGGGCGCAGCGCCCCTGGCGGGGGTCTGGGGGCGGAGCCCCCAGGTACGGGATGGGCCGGGTAGGGGCGGAGGGGGCGAGAACATCCCTGAGGCCCCACGGGTCCGCCGCCCCCGGACCCGATTCCAGACGTACGCGGGTTCGATTAAGGAGCGCGCGTCCGCCACGGAACATCGGAGGCGGACGTGCGCCACGGGGGAGGATCTCCATAGAGTGGGCACGAGTCCCGAGGAGGCGTACGGACATGAACCAAGAGCAGATCCTGGCGAAGATCACGGCGATGGTGGACGACGAGCGACAGCTTCGCGAGGCGCTGTCGTCGGGACAGATCGACTCCGACACCGAACATCAGCGGCTCGGGCAGCTGGAGCGCGAGCTCGACCAGTGCTGGGACCTGCTGCGGCAGCGCCGCGCGAAGACCGAGTTCGGGGAGAACCCGGACGAGGCACGCGTGCGGCCGTCCTCGCAGGTCGAGGGCTACCAGAGCTGAGGTCGGTCAGGGCCGGCCGGCCGGTCGGTCGACGAGGTCCAGCACCGGTCGCAGGCCGTCCGGCCGGACCGCGACCGGCAGATGGTCCACGAAGAACGTCGCGCAGCCCAGCGCGGCCGCGCCCCCGTCGGCCCGGCGGTCGTCCCCGACCATCAGCGTCCCCTCGGGCGTCGCCCCCAGTGCCTCGCAGGCGGTCGCGAACAGCCGGACGTCCGGTTTCTGGACTCCGTGCTCGTACGACAGGATGTAGGCGCCGACGTACGCGTCGAGGCCGTGCTCGCGGAAGACGGGGCGCAGATCCCAGCCGATGTTGCTGACCACGCCCACCGCGATTCCCCGCTCGCGCAGCGCGGAGAGCACCTCCGCCGCGTCGGGGTAGGGCCGCCAGGCGGCGGGACTCATATGGCGGTCGTACAGCGCGTCGTGCAGGGCGGGATCGGGCAGCGTCACCTGCCGGGAGGCGCCGGTGAAGGCGGCCCGGTGCGACGCCCCGCTCTCGTCGCGCCGCTGCCACACCTCGGCCAGCTCCGCCGGCAGCGGCCGTGCGGGGACGGCGCCGCCGGGGAGCGCGCCCACCGACTCCAGCTCGGCCGCCATCCGCACCAACTCCGCTTCCGGGACGGTTACTTCTGCTTCCGTCAGCACGGCGCGCAGCCAGGAATCGGTGGACTCGACGCGGAACAGGGTTCCGGAGAAGTCGAAGAGCACGCACTTGATCGTCATGAGGGCGATCCTTCGTGCCGCGGCCCACGCGGGTCAAGGGCGCACCGGGCCGCGCGGGTGTCAGGCCGACGCCCCTGCCGGGCCCGGTCGGGTACCCGTGCCGAGGACAGGACTCCGTGCGGAGGCCCGGCCCAACCGGCACCGGCCCGCCCGGCACCGGCCCGCCCGGCACCGGCTCCCGCGGGAGTCTCAGCCGAGCACCCGCAGTGCCGGTCCGAACGTCACCAGCAGCGGGATCACCGGCACCAGCGTGGCCGCGGCCGTCAGGCGCAGCCGCCGCGACGGCGTCAGCCGGTCCTGCGGGGTGAGCAGGCGCCGTACCCGTGCCGGGAGATGTGCCTGCGGAGTGGGGCAGGGACCGAACACGCCCCGGTCCTCGTTGAGTTCGACCAGTGCGAGGGCGATGGTGAGACGGCCGAAACGGCGGGACGCCATGTCGTCGGCGGCCAGTTCGACCAGCCGGTGCATCTCGTCGCGGAACGCGGCGAAGACCGGGACCTGCGGGAAGCCGACGGCGAGTGCGGCGGAGCAGTGCAGGAGCCAGTCGTGCCGGGCCCGCGCGTGCCCCTGCTCGTGGGCGAGCACGGCGTCCAGGCGGCGCCCCTTGAGGCGGCGCAACGCGGCCGTGGTGATGACGAGTTGAGGTGCGGGACCGGGCAGGAACCACGCGTCGGGACGCTCGCCCTCCAGCACCACCAGTCGATCGCTGCTGGGCTCCTCGCCCGGCAACAGCGGTGCGCGCAGGCGGAGTTCGGCACGGCTCTGACGATGACGCGCCCGTGCGCCCAGTACTTCGCGGACCAGCATCGCCGCGGTCCAGGCGCCGCCGCACGCGAGTACCACCGCGGTCGTCGCGGCCCACGGACCCTGCGCACTCAACGCGTAGGCGTTCACGACGGAATGGGGCGCGGGGGCGAACACATGGCCGCGCACCGCCACCCACGCGGCGGCCGCGCTCAACGTCATCGACAGCGCACAGCACAGCAGTACGGCCGCCACCACGCACTGCCACACCCACAGGGCGACCACGGGCTCGCGGTCCGGCCAGTCAGCCCGGGCGAGCAGCCGTGGAGCGACCACGGCGGCCAGGGCGCCGAGCAGCAACAGTGCCGCGGGGACCATCATGACCGAAGCCTATGAGCGGAGCGTCGCCGGGGGATACGGGCCGCGACGGCAAGTGACGTACACCACGGTTTCCGCCGGGCGAGGCGGGATGGTCTCACGGGGAGACGGGGGCGCGTGTCAGAGCGTGACCAGCATGGCGAGCATCGCGATCCCCATCGACAGCCGGCACGCCTGTGACAGCTCGGGACGATCGCCCCACCCCGGTGTCCCGGCGGAGCCGCGCGCGGCCGCCCCGGCGCTCCGCGCGGTCTCCGTGTTCCCGGCCACGGCGACGACCGGAAGCAGCCGGAACCCGGACAGGAGCACGTACGCGGTGAAGTAGACAAGGAGCGCCCCGGTCACCAGCGGCACCCCGGCGCCGCCGTGCGCGTGGTGCCGCGCGGACGGGGCGGCGGCCATCACCGCCGCCATGTAGACCATCGCGCAGGTCCCGACCAGATGATGAAGATGATGCCGGCCGGTGCGGGCCGCCCACAGCGCACGCAGGGCGGCCGCCCCGAACACCGCCGTGTACCCGAGCCAGGCCCAGTGCGGAGGCGCGGCCACGGCCGCGGGCACGGCCATCACCGCCATGCCGAAGCCCATGAGCGCCTCGGCGCCGGCCGTGCGGCGCTGCTCCTCGACCGCGCTGCGCATCCGCAGCAGACAGTAGGCCCCGGTCGCCGCGCACAGCGCGACGAGCAGCCAGCCGGGCGAAGCCGGTCCGTGCACCGTGTACCTCCCCCGCTGGACGCTGCCGTGGGTCGGACGTCTGACCGGGCATGCCCACGCGGAGCGGTGCGCAAGCCGGTGAAGGGCGGGCGCAAGGGTGCATTCGGGGGAGCGTGCGGGGAGCGTCGCAGGTGGGAGGGGCGGGAGCGGCGGAGCGATGGGTCTGGACGCGCCGGATGCGGGTGAGGAAGGTCCTGCACAGGTGTTTTACTTGTAAAATAAATGCTAGCCTTCACCGTATGAGCACCACGACCCCCCACGCCCGCCGGCCGCGCCGCCCCCGTCCCCCGTCGGGCGCCCGGCGTCTCCCGCTGGCCGGGGTGCTCCGCCTCGGCCGGCCCTCGGACATCTGGTTCAAGCCCGCGCTGAGCGTGGTCGCGTCGGTAGCGCCGCCGAATCTGCTCCTCCTCGCGCTCGGCCGGCTGGACCTGGCCATGTACACCATGGCCGGCTCGCTCTGCGCGCTCTACGCCCACCACCGTCCGTACGCGGCCCGGGCCCGCGTCCTCGCGGGCGTGGTGCTCGGGATGCTCGCCGGACTCGCCGCGTCCCTGACCGCGGCCTCCCTCACCACGAACCCCGTCCTGCTGGTCGCGGTCGGCGCCCTGCTGGCCGCCGTGCAGAAGGTGCTGTGCGACGCCACCCGGATCGGGCCCCCCGGCCATGTGGTCCTCTGCTTCGTCAGCTCCGCCTCCCTCTTCGTGCCGCAGACGCCCGGCGAGGTCCCCGGCCATCTCGCGCTCGGTGCCGCCGCGGGCGTCTGGGCCTGGATCGTCGGCATGGCGCCGGGACTGTTCCGCCCGCACGGACCCGAACGCCGGGCCACCGCCCACGCACTCCACGCGGCCGCGGCGTACGCCGGGACAGGAGGCGTCGGTGCCGGATCCGCCCGGACCCGCGCCGCCGCGGCCGCCGCCGTGCACGGGGCCTGGCAGTCACTTCTCTCCACCGGTGCCCGATCCGCCCCCCGGCGCGCCCTCGAACGGCTCGTCGTACGCGCGGAGGTGGCGATCGCCGCGCCCGCCGACACGGAGCCCGAGCGGCTGCGCGACTGGGCCCGCGCTCTGCGCGGCACCGGCCCGGTACCGCACCCGGACGACCTGGGGGAGGCCGCGGGTGAACTTCTCGGCGTCGAGACCGAACTCGCCGTCGGACAGCGGCCGTTGTCGCACCGACTCGGTCCGCTGGCCCCGATCGCGCTCCGGGTCGCCCTCGGCTGCTCGCTGGCCGGCTGGGCCTCACTCTCCCTCGGCGTGGGCCGCCCCTACTGGGCCCTCGTCACCGCGGCCTCGCTCTACCAGACCAATGTCACCCTGACCTGGAGCCGAGGTGTGCAACGCGTCGTCGGCAACCTCGTCGGCGTCCTGGTCTTCGCGGCCCTCGTCCCGCTCGCCCACCTGGGCCAGGCCGCCCTCGTCCTGATCTGCCTCGCGCTCAACTTCGGAGCCGAGGCGCTGATCGGCCGCAACTACTGGCTCGGCAGTGTCTGCGTCACCCCCATGGCCCTGCTCATCACCGAGTTCGCGCACCTCCAGCGGCCCGGCGAACTGATGACCGACCGGGTGGTGGACACCGTGGTGGGGGCACTGGTCGGCTTCGCCGCGGCGGTGGCCGTCACCAACCGGCGGGCCGGCGACCGCGTGGAGGGCGCCCTCGACGCCGTCGAGCGCGCCGACGAGCGCGCCGCGCGGGTCCTCCGCTCCGGGCGTCCCGCGCCCGGCGCCCTCGAGGCCGCCCGCCGCGAGTTGGTCGGCGCCGTCGTCGAACTGCGGGCCACCGCCGACGCCGCGGCCGGCGAATGGTGGCAACGCGCCCTGCCGGAGGAGCGGCTGATGCGGGTGGAACGGTCCGGACACCGTACGCTCGCGGCGACGGTACGACGGCAGGGACCGCATTCCGTGGAGGACGTACAGGCATGACGGCAGCGAACGGGCGGGCGGCGGTGCCCGGCGACACGATGGCCGCGGTCGTGCGGCAGTGGCGGGCGGTCCATCCCGGCATCGACACCGGCCCGATGGAGATCATCGGCCGGATCAACCGCTCCGCCGCGCTCCTCCAGCAGGCCGAGGACGCGCCGCTGCGCCGGGCCGGGCTGACCCGCCCCGAGTTCGACGTCCTCGGGACGCTGCGCCGTACCGGACACGAGCTGACCCCCAGTGAGATCGCCCGTGAGACGTTCTCCTCGGGCGCGGCCGTCACCAAGCGGCTCAAGCAGCTGACGGAACGCGGCCTGGTCGAGCGCCGTGGCGACACCCGTGACCGCCGGGTCGCGCACGTCCGCCTGACCGACGCGGGCCGCGAACTCGTCGACGGCGTCCTGCCCCAGCAGCTCGCCTACGAGACGACGGCCCTGTCCGGCATCGATCTCGGCCGACAGCGTGAACTCGCCTCACTCCTGGGGGAGTTGCTCGGTCAGCTGGAGGGGCGGCTCGGAGTTCCGCGCGGCTGAGGGGCCGGGCGCGAGGGGAGGCGCCCCTCAGATTCCGGGGCGGTAGCGCAGCGGATGATCCGCGGGGATCTCCACGAGCACGATCTCCGTGCCGTCCGGGTCCGCGATCCACATCTCGACCAGCCCCCAGGGCTCCTTCACCGGTGGACGCAGGACCTCGACACCGGCGGCCGCGAGCTCCTCGTGCGCCGCGGTGGCGTCGGCCACCTGGAGCCACAGCCTGAGCGCGGGCGAGGGCGGTACGTCGGAACGGCCGGAGACCTCCAGGAACCCGCCGCCGAGGAAGTAGACCGTGCCGCGCTCGGGACCCGTGCCGAACTCCCGGTGGACGGCGAGGCCCAACTGCCCGCCGTAGAAGGCCCGGGAGCGCTCCGGGTCGGCGGGACGCAGAAGGGTCCGGCTGCTCAGTACATGCACCATGCCCCCGGAGCCTAAGGGCTGTCCGGTGATCTCCGGTGGATCAGCGCGCGGCGTCCGATGCGGTGCATCGCCGGCCGGGCCGGGGCCGGGCGTGCGGTGCGCGGGCGTCGCGCCGACGCGGTGCGCCGACGTGGCCCGCTGGAGCGGCCGCGGCCGCGGGCCGGCCGGCCGGGGGATCGCGGCACCGCGTCCGGCGAGGGCGTTACGCTCGGCGTTGCCCGAGCCGCACCAGAGCCACAGAGCCACCAGAGCCACAGAGTTCCAGAGATTCGGAGAATCGCTCCATGGACACCGCCGCCTCCCACGGACTGACCTTCCGCGACGCCACCGACGCGGACGTGGACGTCCTCGTCGCGCTGATCGAGTCCGCGTACCGCGGGGACTCCAGCCGCGCCGGCTGGACCACGGAGGCGGACATCCTCCAGGGGCAGCGGACCGACCCGGAGGGTGTGCTCGCGGTGGTCAAGGGGCCCGACAGCCGGCTGCTGACCGTCGAGCGGGACGGCGCCGTCGTGGCCTGCTGCCAGCTGGAGCACCGTGGCGACCACGCCTACTTCGGGATGTTCGCGGTCAGCCCGACGCTCCAGGGCGGCGGCCTCGGCAAGGTGATCCTGGCGGAGGCGGAGCGGTACGCGCGCGAGACCTGGGGGGTCGCGGAGATGCACATGACCGTGATCTCCGTACGCGACGACCTCATCGCCTGGTACGAGCGGCGCGGCTACCGCCGTACGGGACGGATGACCCCGTTCCCGTACGGCGACGAGCGCTTCGGTGTCCCCCAGCGCGACGACCTGCGGTTCGAGCTGCTGGTCAAGCCGCTGGCCTGACGTCCGGCGGGACCGCGGGCAGCGCGGGAGTCCGCGAGGCCCGCGGCCACCGGAGCCGCGGCGAAGGCGGCCGCCGGAGCGGCGGCACGGACGTCACGCCGTGAAGCGGCCGGTGCGCTTGATCTCCGGGTAGTCGGTGGTCGCGCCGTCCAGCTCCAGCGCGCGCACCAGCCGCAGCTGGTCCTGGGTGTTCACCACCCACCCGATGACCCGCAGGCCGCACGTGCGGGCGTACTCCACGACCTCCAGCGTCAGCCGGCGGATGTTGAGACAGACGGTCGCAGCCCCGGCCTCCACCGCGCGGTCCACGACGTCGACGCCGTACCGGCTCGCGATGAGCGCGGTGCGGACGCCCGGCACGAGCCGGGTGATCTCGGCGATCGCCTCGTCGTGGAACGACGACACCTCGACGCGTCCCACCAGGTCGCGCCGGTGCATCACGTCGGCCAGCGCCCGCGCGGCCGCCGTGTCCTTGATCTCGGCCTGCAACGGCGCCCTGACGGCGTCCAGGACCTCTTCGAAGACGGGTACGCGCTCACCGCGCCCGGCGTCCAGCGCCCGCAGCTCCGCGAGCGTCATCTCGGAGATGGGCCCCGAACCGTCGGTCGTACGGTCCACGTCCGCGTCGTGCATGACGACGAGCGCGCCGTCCTTGCTCAGATGCAGATCGAGTTCGATCAGGTCGAGGCCCGCGTTCTGGGCGGCGATGAAGGAACGGAGGGTGTTCTCGGGCTCGACACCCATCACTCCGCGATGACCGATGGTGAGGAAGTTCAAGACGCGACTCGCTTCCGTCGACGGCGGCTCTGCGCGCGCGTGGTCCCGGCGGCGCCCACGCGGCAAGGCCGCAGCCTAATCGCCCGGCCCGGCGATGTACCCGCTCGTACGCCAGGCGGGGCGTGTCCCGGCCGGGCGGCGTACGGCCCCGCCGGGCCCGTGCGGGCCGCTCCGGCTCACTCGGGAGTGGGCGAGTCCTCCGCGGATTGACATCTCCCGCCGTCCCGCCGCACGCCTCGCGGGGCCGCCGCCGCCCGCCGTCGAGGCTTCACGGAGATGTCGGGACCGTTCCCCGCCCCGCGACGGAAGTGGTCGCCCAAGTCATGTACGACAGGAAAAAAAGCGGTGAAGGTGGGGGTGGCGCAGGATAATCTGTCGAGCCTCCCCTTGCGGGGAAGAACCTCATTTACATACGGTGTGCTTACGCGAGGTTCTCCCGTGGAGGATGAGACATGACGGAAATTCTTGTGCAGGTGGGTACGGAGGAGCAGGTTCCTCCCGTGGGCAGGGTGGTGGAGCACCCGGCTTGGCCCGTGCTCAAGGATGCCGTGGAGGAGATCCGGCCATGGCAGTCCAAGGACGGGTCGATCGACCTCGGGGCGGAGGGGGCGCCGGACGCCGCCGCCGTGGAGTCGGCCGTGCGCCGGGCGACGGACGCCGTCGAGCGGCTTTCCCCGTTGCTGCCGCACGACGCGGCGTACCACGAGGCGCTCGTGAAGGATCTGCGCGGCTGGGCCGACGGGGGCTTCCAGGTCCCCGACTTCCTGGACTCGCTGCTGGCCTTCCAGCCCGCCGCCAACCGTGAGGACGGCCTCCAGCACCTGGTGGTCTTCCCGATGTACACGCAGAACGGCAACCCGGACCGCAACTTCGAGGCGGTCGTGCTGCGCATGGTCTGGCCGGACTGGCTGGCCGAGCTGGAGCGCACCCGCTACGACAACCCGCTGTTCTGCGGGATCACCTTCGAGGACTTCACGGCGGGCTACGACACCAACTCGGCCGTCCTCTTCCCGGAGACCATCGCGGTGCGCGAGGCGCCGGCCCGCTTCAGCTGGGGCGGCATCTTCTGCGACCGCGAGGCCGCGCGCTTCCGCGCCGTCACCGAGGCCGCCGTGGACGTCCTGGGCCTTCAGCTGCCCGAGGACATCGCCGCCATGGTGCAGGACCAGGAGCGCTGCGAGCAGGCCTTCGTGCTGTGGGACATGGTCCACGACCGCACCCACAGCCATGGCGACCTGCCGTTCGACCCGTTCATGATCAAGCAGCGGCAGCCGTTCTGGATGTACGGCCTCGAAGAGCTGCGCTGCGACCTCACCGCCTTCAAGGAGGCCGTGAAGCTGGAGGCCGAGGGCCACCAGCACGGCCGTGACGTGCAGTACGCGGTGCTCTTCGACCGGATGTTCCGTTTCCCGGTCACCGGCGACCGCGTCCGCAACTACGACGGCCTCGGCGGCCAGCTCCTCTTCGCCTACCTGCACAAGCACGAGGTCGTCCGCTGGACCGACAACAAGCTGCACATCGACTGGGAGCGTGCCCCGCAGGTCACCAACCAGCTGTGCGCCGAGATCGAGGACCTGTACCGCGCCGGTATCGACCGTCCCAAGCTCGTCCACTGGTTCAAGGCGTACGAGCTCGTCTCCGCCTATCTCGCCCCGCACCCGGGATCGCGCTGGGCCAAGGGCCCGGACGCCCTGGATCTGGACCTTCCCCCGCGTAAGCTCGTCGACGACGTGCTTCCGGACGAGTTTCCGCTGAGCATGTTCTATGAGGCGCTCTCCAAGAAGCTGAAGAACGTGATCGCCTCCACCAAGGGCATCACCGCGGCCGGCGCCGAGCGGGTCGCCGCGTGAGCGCCCGCGCCGAGGACGCTCAGGAGGCGAAGAAGATGGCGAACGGAGCTCTCAGCGGTGCGGTGATCGCGGTGGCCGGCGCGGGTGGACCCGCCGGACGCGCGACGCTGGCCCGGCTCGCCGACGCGGGCGCGACCGTCGTCGGCTCGGACAACGACCCCGAGCGCCTCGCGGCGGCCGTGGACGCGGCCCGCTACGGGCACGGCGGCGCCACCGTCGTCGGGGACACGGTCGACCTGCTCGACCTGCAGTCGACCCGCGAGTGGGCCACCCGCGTCGAGAAGGACTTCGGCCGGGTCGACGGTCTGGTGCACCTCGTCGGCGGCTGGCGCGGCAGCGAGACCTTCACCAAGACGAGCCTGGACGACTGGGACTTCCTCGAACTGCTGCTGGTCCGTACCGTGCAGCACACCTCCCTCGCGTTCCACGAGGCGCTCCAGCGCAGCGACCGCGGCCGGTACCTCCTGATCAGCGCCGCGGCCGCGAGCAAGCCGACCGCGGGCAACGCCGCCTACGCCGCGGGCAAGGCCGCCGCGGAGGCGTGGACGCTCGCCATGGCCGACTTCTTCCGCAAGGCGGGGGGCGCGGAGGGTCCCACCTCGGCGGCTGCCATCCTGGTGGTCAAGGCACTGGTGCACGACGCGATGCGCGCCGAGCGCCCGAACGCGAAGTTCGCGGGCTTCACGGACGTCGACGCGCTGGCGGAGTCCATCGCGGGCGTCTGGGACCTGCCCGCCGGTGAAGTGAACGGAAAACGTCTGTGGCTGACCGAGAAGCCGTGAACCCTCCCAAGACCGACGCCCGGCGCCACCACGACCCGGCCGTCCGCGGTTTCGCCAGCGACAACTACGCGGGCGCCCACCCCGAGGTGCTCGCGGCGGTGGCGCTCGCCAACGGCGGACACCAGGTCGCGTACGGCGAGGACGACTACACGGCGAACCTCCAGCGGATCATCCGCAGCCACTTCGGTGCCACCGCGGAGGCCTACCCGGTCTTCAACGGCACCGGGGCCAACGTGGTCGCGCTCCAGGCGGTCACCGACCGCTGGGGCGCGGTGATCTGCGCCGAGAGCGCGCACATCAACGTCGACGAGGGCGGCGCGCCCGAGCGCATGGGCGGCCTCAAGCTGCTCACCGTCCCCACCCCCGACGGCAAGCTCACCCCCGAGCTGATCGACCGGCAGGCGTACGGCTGGGACGACGAGCACCGTGCCATGCCGCAGGTCGTCTCGATCACCCAGAGCACCGAGCTCGGCACGCTCTACACGCCCGACGAGATCCGGGACATCTGCGACCACGCCCACGCGCACGGCATGAAGGTGCACCTGGACGGGTCCCGGATAGCCAACGCGGCCGCCTCGCTCGACGTCCCGATGCGGACCTTCACCAACGCGGTGGGCGTCGACATCCTGAGCCTCGGCGGCACCAAGAACGGCGCGCTGTACGGGGAGGCGGTCGTCGTCCTCGACCCGGACGCCGTCCGGCAGATGAAGCATCTGCGCAAGCTCTCCATGCAGCTGGCCTCCAAGATGCGCTTCGTCTCGGTGCAGTTGGAGGCGCTGCTCGCCAAGGACCTGTGGCTGCGCAACGCCCGCCACTCCAACGCGATGGCCCAGCGGCTGGCCGAGGGCGTCCGCTCGGTGCACGGCGTGGAGATCCTCCACCCGGTCCAGGCCAACGCGGTCTTCGCCCGCCTCCCGCACGACGTGAGCGAGCGGCTGCAGAAGCGACACCGCTTCTACTTCTGGGACGAGGCCGCGGGCGACGTCCGCTGGATGTGCTCCTTCGACACGACCGAGGACGACGTCGACGGATTCCTCGCCGCGCTCAAGGAGGAGATGGCCCAGCACCAGGGCTGACAGTCCACCGCGGACACTATCTGCATAGATATACGGTCGACCGAAAAGTCATTGACTCTCGGTCGGCCGTATTCCTATGCTCTGCCGGTATGGAGCTCATCCAGGAAAACCCCGACCTCTCCGCCTACTTGGCCGACGACGAGGTGATCGACCACCGGCATCCGCTGGTACGGGAGACGGCCGCGCGGCTTGCCAAGGGGGCGGCCGACTCGTATACCTATGCGCGGGCGGCCTTCGAATTCGTGCGCGACGCCATCCCGCACTCGCAGGACTCCGGTGATCCGCGGGTCACCTGGCGCGCCTCCGACGTCCTGGAACGGCGCACCGGCATCTGTTACGCGAAGGCGCACGCCCTGGCCGCGCTGCTGCGTGCCGAGGACATCTCGACGGGGTTCTGCTACCAGAAGTTCGAGCAGGTGCACGGGCTGGTGGCGGTCCGTTTCCGCGGTGCCTGGCATCGGCAGGACCCCCGTGGCAACAAACCCGGGGTGGACGCGCGGTTCTCCCTGGACGGCGAGCGGCTCGCGTTCACGCCCGATCCGGAGTCCAATGACCTGGACTATCCGGTCCTGTACGCTGAACCGCATCCGGTCGTGCTGAGCGCGCTCAGGGCCGCCACCGACCGGCCTCACCTCTGGAAGACGCTCCCCACCGCACTCTGAGAACAAGGCAGGCACCTCGGATCATGACTCTCACGCTCACCGTGTCCGACGAGGTGCGCGCCCTGGCGCCCGGCTTCACCCATGTCGCCGTCGAGGCCCACGGACTGACCAACGGGCCGAGCATCGAGGGGACTTCGGCCCTGCTCGACGACGCCCCGGTCGGGGGTGAGGACATCGACCGTGTCAGCGGCGGGATGCGTCTCGTACGGGCCGCGGGCGACGAGGAGTTCGAGACCGTCGCGGACGGCGCCGGGACGGTCGAGCACCCGGACGCGGGCGAAGTGGTGTGGCGGGACGCGGTCGGTGTGACCTGCCGGCGCTGGAACTGGCGCCAGGGGCCGCGCACCCGCCTCACGGAGCAGTCCACCTCGGCGATCTTCCTGCTGGAGGGTCTCGCGCCGCTGCCGGTCCCCGCGCTCGGAGCGGCCGCCGCCGAACTCGCCGAACTGCTTGAGAAGTTCAGCCCCGGGGCACGCGTCACGGTGCACGCCCCGGTGTGACGGCGCGGACCGGCAGCCCGGTGTGACGACCCGGACCGGCAGCCTGGAGTGACGACGCGAAGTGACGGCCCGCCGTGCGCCGGAGTGACGCTCAGCGCGCCTCGGCCGCCTTGACCTCTTCGGGGGTCGGTGCCGTGCCGCCGAGGTGCGCGGGCATCCACCAGGTGTCCTCCGGCCCCTTGGGGCGGACGGGGTAGGCGCGCTGCGCGGCCTCCAGGAGCTCCTGGACCCGCTCGCGCAGACGCCGCGTGATGGCGCCGGCGTACTGGTCCTGCGGCGCCTCCACCGGCTCGCCCACCCGGATCGTGACCGGGGTGTGGCTGCGCCTGAAGTTGCGCGGGTGCCCCTTGGTCCACAGCCGCTGGGTGCCCCACAGGGCCATCGGGATCAGCGGCACGCCGGCCTCCTGGGCCATGCGCGCGGCACCCGACTTGAAGCTCTTCAGCGTGAAGGACTGCGAGATGGTCGCCTCGGGGAAGACGCCCACGATCTCGCCCGAGCGCAGGGAGTCCAGCGCGTGCTGGTAAGCGGTCTCGCCCTGCTTGCGATCCACCGGGATGTGCTTCATGCCCCGCATCAGCGGACCGGAGATCCGGTGCCGGAACACCGACTCCTTGGCCATGAAACGCACGAGCCGCTTCTGCGGCAGGGCGGCCAGTCCGTCGAAGATGAAGTCGAGGTAGCTGATGTGATTGCTCACCAGCACGGCGCCGCCCGAGCGCGGGATGTTCTCCGACCCCTTGCAGTCGATCTTGAGGTCCCAGGCCTTGAACAGCGTATGGGCGAGACCGATGACGGGACGGTAGACAAGCTCTGCCATGGACGGGGTGGACCCTTCTCTCTGCCTGGGAAGGGGTCCCCCCGGCGGGAAGTTACGCAGCCGTAGGTTTACGGCATTGCGCAGATCGTGCCCGAAGAACGGACGAGTGGCCAGCCCTGGTGCCTCGCGGCGGCGAGATCCTCGTCACGTCCTCCCGTGATCCACCTCGGTCTTTTAACCCGCCTTTACCGCGTGCGGACGGACAGCCGGCGTACGAGCAGGTACATCTCGCACCCGAGGCAGTACCCGAACGCCGCGTTGAGAAACGCCGCCGCGAGCGCGCACCCGGTCGCCGCGAGGCCCAGCCAGCCGGCTCCCACCGTGTAACCGATCAGCCCCACCACCGCGAACCCGAGACCGACGGCCTGGGCGAACCTGGGCGGCTCGGGCGCCTCGAACCCGGTCGGCGGTCCGAGACGGGGGCGTACGACGGCCTTGAACAGCACGCCGTACGGCGAGCGCGTCACGCCTCCCGCCGCGCCCAGCGCGAACGCCAGGGTCTGCCAGGCCAGGAGCCAGACGCTTCCGGTGACCAGAACGGCCGCCAGTACGACGGCCGTCACGGCCGCGCCGAACCGCGGCCCCCTCACATCGATGTCCATGAATCAAGCATTCCGCAGCGGAGGCGATCCGTGGCCGCGGGAATCTTTGCGGTCTCATGAATGCTTGTGCACATGATGACCGGACTGGTGGTGTGCCTGGCGGTGCTCGCCGCGGCGAGCGGATACGGACTGCTGCATCGGCGGCGGAGCGGGAGGGTGAGGGTGCGCGGACGCGACGGCGGAAAGCGCCTCGGCGCGGCCGAGTTGGGGGAGGGGCTCGGTGAACGGGCCACGCTCGTCCAGTTCTCCAGCGCCTTCTGCGCCCCGTGCCGGGCCACCCGACGGGTGCTCACCGAGGTCGCCGGGCTGGTGCCCGGAGTGGCCCATGTCGAGATCGACGCGGAGGACCACCTCGACCTCGTCCGCGAACTGGACATCCTCAAGACCCCGACCGTGCTCGTCCTGGACGCCGAAGGCCGGATCGTGCGCCGCGCCACGGGGCAGCCCCGCAAGGCCGATGTGATCGCGGCGCTCGGCGAGGCCGTGTGACCGCGCGGTCCGCCGGGACCCGGCCGGTGCCGACCGGTTCCGTCCGCCTGCGGGGCGACGGTGAGACAGCTCCCAAAGGCGGGACCGCACTTGACTGCACCCTCCACCTATCGTCAGCCTGACCGTATGCCCCCGGAACTCCTTCTCTTCGAGCGTGTCCACGTGGACCTGGCCCGCACCGCCAGTGCGTGCTGTCCGGTCCGTTGAGCACCCGCGGACCCTCTCCCGCCCTCGGCGCCGCCCGGGCGGGGGACCCCCACGACACCTCTCGCAGTGAGGACGACTCCATGACGGCCACGCCCGGACTCGGCACCTATCAGCTCGCCTCGCCCGAACTGCTGCGCTCGGTCTTCCGCCGGCACGCCGCCGGTGTCGCCGTGATCACGGCCCAGGGCGACGAAGGCCCCGTCGGTTTCACCGCCACCTCCCTCACCTCGGTCTCCGCGGAGCCCCCGATCGTCTCCTTCGGTGTCGGCTCCGGCGCGTCGAGCTGGCCCGCCATCTCCGAGTCCGACCACGTCGGCGTGCACATACTCGGCGAACACCAGCGGGAGTTGGCCGCCACCTTCGCCAGGAGCGGCGCCGACCGCTTCGGCGCGCCCACCCGCTGGCGCGCGGGACCCGAGCGCGTACCCGTCCTCCATGACGTGCTCGCCTGGCTCGTCTGCCGGATCGTGGCCAGGGTCCCGGCGGGGGACCACCGCATCGTGCTGGCCGAGGTCGTTCTCGGCGACCCCTCGGGCGCCGGACGCCCGCTCCTGTACCACCAGGGGAGCTTCAACGGCCTGCGCGACTGACACGGGCTTCCGAACCTACTCGTCGGTTACACAGCGTTGCCAAGGTCACAGTGCAAAGCGCTTGCTCAGTGGGCAGGAAGTGGATGTACTGGCGAGTAATATTTCGTTCGGAGCGCGGGCCGCCCCGACCGGGATCGGCCGCTTCAGGCGCCTATGCTGCCTGAAAGAAGGCAGCCCAGAAATGACGATGCAGTAGGAGAGCCGGCGTGAGCTTGAGGATCGTTGTCACTGTGAAGTACGTGCCCGACGCCACTGGCGACCGGCACTTCGCCGATGACCTGACCGTCGACCGTGACGACGTGGACGGTCTGCTCTCGGAGCTCGACGAGTACGCGGTGGAGCAGGCGCTGCAGATCGCCGACGAAGCGGACGACGCGGAGATCACCGTGCTGACCGTCGGCCCCGAGGACGCCAAGGACGCGCTGCGCAAGGCGCTGTCGATGGGTGCCGACAAGGCCATCCACGTCGAGGACGACGACCTGCACGGCACCGACGCCATCGGCACCTCGCTGGTGCTCGCCAAGGCGATCGAGAAGGCCGGCTACGACCTGGTCATCTCCGGCATGGCGTCCACCGACGGCACCGCCGGTGTCGTCCCGGCGCTGCTCGCGGAGCGTCTGGGCGTCCCGCAGGTCACGCTGCTGTCCGAGGTCTCCGTCGAGGACGGCGTCGTCAAGGGCCGCCGTGACGGCGACACCGCCTCCGAGCAGCTGGAGGCCTCCCTGCCCGCCGTCGTGTCGGTGACCGACCAGTCGGGCGAGGCGCGCTACCCGTCCTTCAAGGGCATCATGGCCGCCAAGAAGAAGCCGGTGGAGTCCTGGGACCTGGAGGACCTGGAGATCGAGGCGGACGAGGTCGGTCTCGAGGGTTCCTGGACCAAGGTCGACTCCGCCGCCGAGCGCCCGGCGCGCACCGCCGGCACGATCGTCAAGGACGAGGGCGAGGGCGGCAAGCAGCTCGCCGAGTTCCTCGCGGGCCAGAAGTTCATCTGAGGCCCGTTCGAGGCTCGCTGAACCCCGACACGCCGACCGCCCCTCATCTTTCGTAAGCAGGAGAGAAGAAGTCCCATGGCTGAAGTTCTCGTCTACGTCGACCACGTGGACGGTGCCGTCCGCAAGCCCACCCTGGAACTGCTGACGCTCGCCCGCCGCATCGGCGAGCCCGTCGCCGTCGCCCTCGGCTCCGGCGCCGGGAACACCGCCGCGGCGCTCGCCGAGCACGGCGCGGTGAAGGTCCTCACGCACGACGCCGCCGAGTACGCCGACTACCTGGTCGTGCCGAAGGTGGACGCGCTGCAGGCCGCGTACGAGGCGGTGTCCCCGGCCGCCGTGCTCGTCCCGTCCTCCGCCGAGGGCAAGGAGATCGCGGCCCGCCTCGCGGTCCGCATCGGCTCCGGCATCATCACGGACGCCGTCGACCTGGAGGCCGGTGACGAGGGCCCGGTCGCGACGCAGTCCGCGTTCGCCGCCTCCTTCACCACCAAGTCCCGTGTCTCCAAGGGCACGCCGGTCATCACGGTCAAGCCCAACAGCGCCGCCGTGGAGGCCGCTCCGGCCGCCGGCGCCGTCGAGGCCCTCGCCGTCTCCTTCTCGGAGAAGGCCACCGGCACCAAGGTCACCGCGCGCACCCCGCGCGAGGCGACCGGCCGCCCCGAGCTGACCGAGGCCGCGATCGTGGTCTCCGGCGGCCGCGGTGTCAACGGCGCCGAGAACTTCTCGGTCATCGAGAACCTCGCCGACTCGCTCGGCGCGGCCGTGGGCGCCTCGCGCGCCGCCGTGGACGCCGGCTGGTACCCGCACTCCAACCAGGTCGGCCAGACCGGCAAGTCGGTCTCGCCGCAGCTGTACATCGCCTCCGGCATCTCCGGCGCCATCCAGCACCGCGCCGGTATGCAGACGTCGAAGACGATCGTGGCGATCAACAAGGACGCCGAGGCCCCGATCTTCGACCTCGTCGACTACGGCGTGGTCGGCGACCTCTTCGAGGTCGTCCCGCAGCTCACCGACGAGATCAAGGCCCGCAAGGGCTGACCTGCCCCGGCCGTCGAGGCCCCCGTGACCGCCCGCGCGGTCACGGGGGCCTCGGTTCATCCCAGGAGCAGCGTGGCCCGCACCGGCAGATGGTCGCTCGGGTACCGCCCGTCCAGGGTGAAGGTGTCGGCCGTCGTCCGCTCCGCCCGCACCCCGGGCGTGGCCAGGATCCAGTCGATGCGCTCGCCGCCGGGCACGAGTGGTCCGTAGCCGTGGAAGGTGGCGTACGGGGTGCCGCGTTCCGCCGCGGTGTCCCAGGTGTCGACGAGACCCGCGCCCAGCATCGCGCCGTGCACCGGGTTGCCGTGGGCGGCGCTGTTGAAGTCGCCGGTCACCACCAGCGGCAGGGCCCGGTCGAACCCGGCGATCCGCTCCCCGATCAGCGCGGCCCCCCCCGCATGCGCGCGTACTGACTCCCGCTGTCCAGATGGGTGTTGAGGACGTAGAACTCCCGTCCGCCCGCCCGCAGGTCACGGAAGCGGACCCAGGTGGCCATACGGACGTGCGACCCGCCCCAGGTGTTCGAGGCGATCACCTCGGGGGTGTCGGAGAGCCAGAAGTGGTCGTACTCGGCCGGGGCGAGACGGTCGGTGTCGTAGAAGACCGCCACGAACTCGTCACGGCTGCCGCCCGCACGGCCGGCGCCGATCCAGTCGTAGCGCCGCCCGAGGTCGGACGCGATGTCACGCACCTGCTGGTACAGGCCTTCCTGGGTGCCGATGACGCCGGGGGCCGTGCGGCGCAGCAGCTCGCGCATCACCGGACGGCGCGTGGCCCAGCTGTGCGGCCCGGTGGCGCTCGCGTAGCGCAGATTGAACGTCGTGACGTCCAGCGGACGGCCGTCGTCCCCGCGACCGGCCGACGCGGCCGCCGTACCGAGCAGGGGCGCGGTGACCGCGGCGGCCATCGCGGTCCGCAGACCCAGGCGCCGGGTCACCCGGCGGATGTTCGACATGTGATCCCCTCCCCGCACGGCCAGCATGAAGGGTGCGGGGCGGTGCGCGGAAGAAGGCGTGGGGCAGGAGAGAGGGTGACGGAACGGGGCGCGACCAGGGTGCGGACGGGTGTTGACCACGGGAAGCGCCCTGGATAACTTCGCTCTACGGATTGTTGATTCCGTGAAGCGGAAAACAGGAGGGTGTGGGATGGGCAAGGGCCAGCAGGAGAAGGTGGCGACGAGCCTCGCGGGTGCCGTCAGCGAGGGGATCAGTGCCTCCCTCGCCGCCGTCGACGCCGAACTGGAGCGCCGCTACCCCGGGGACCCCGGCAGCCGGCAGCCCGTCCACACCGTGTACGTGCCCGCGGACGCGTTCACCGCGAACACCGTCCGCTCCTGGGGCGACCGGGCGCTCGCGGCCCTCGACGAGCACGCCCCCGACGCCGCCTCCTTCGCCGCCGTCCTCGGCCTCGGCGACGACCTGGCCGCGCCCGTGTACGACCGGGTGCGGGCCAAACTGGAGCGGGAACCGGTCGAGGACCTCCGGGTCGACTTCGAGGACGGCTACGGTCCGCGTCCGGATGCCGAGGAGGACGAGGCGGCGGCGCGCGCGGCCCGGCTGATCGCGCAGGCGTACGCCGACGGTACGGCGGCTCCGTACATGGGCATCCGCATGAAGTGCATGGAGGCACCGGTCCGTCGCCGGGGCATCCGTACGCTCGACGTCTTCCTCACCGGGCTGATGGACGCGGGCGGCCTGCCCGACGGACTGGTCCTCACCCTCCCCAAGGTGACGTACGCGGAACAGGTCACCGCGATGGCGCGACTGCTGGAGGAGTTCGAGAAGGCGCGCGGCCTCCCGCCCGGGCGGATCGGTTTCGAGATCCAGATCGAGACCAGCCAGTCGATCCTCGCGACGGACGGCACCGCGACCGTCGCCCGGATCATCCAGGCCGCCGAGGGGCGCGCCACGGGCCTGCACTACGGCACCTTCGACTACAGCGCCTGCCTCGGCGTCAGCGCCGCCCACCAGGCCAGTGACCACCCGGCCGCCGACCACGCCAAGGCGGTCATGCAGGTCGCCGCCGCGGGCACCGGCGTACGGGTCTCGGACGGCTCCACGAACGTGCTGCCGGTCGGCCCCACCGAGAAGGTGCACGACGCCTGGCGCCTGCACTACGGCCTCACCCGACGCGCCCTGGCCCGCGCCTACTACCAGGGCTGGGACATGCACCCCGGCCACCTCCCGACCCGCTACGCGGCCGTCTTCGCCTTCTACCGCGAGGGCTTCGAACAGGCTGCCGGGCGACTGGCCCGCTACGCCAACCGCACCGACGGGGACGTCATGGACGAACCCGCCACCGCCAAGGCGCTCGGCGGCTACCTCCTGCGCGGCCTGGACTGCGGTGCCCTGGACATCGCGGAGGTCGCCCGGCTGACGGGCCTGACGCGCGCGGACCTGGAGGGTTTCGCCACACCGAGGCGCGGCGACCTGACCGCTTCGGGGAAGTAGGGCGCGCCGGGGGTGCGCGCCGGGCGGTTACGGACAGGAGCCACCGCGCGGTCCGAGGTGCCGGCCGACCTCGGCGTCCCTGACGCCACCGCGGCCGTGGTGGCCGCGCCCCGGCCCGCACCCGGCCGTCTCGAACGGAGTCGGCGGAGCGGGCACGGGAGCCGGCCGCGAGAACCCCGTACGTGATCCCCGTGGGCCCGGCTCGCGCGCGGCAACAGCCGTTCGGCGTCAGGGAGTCGGCAGCCCTCGCGTCGCGCACCCGGATGTCCGACGGTCGCGCGGGAGGTGGCCCGGAGGGGCCGGGGCGTCGGCACCGCGCGGGTGCCGAGCGGCCACCGCTCAGACGGAGGGTGGCAGTTCGCCCGAACCGCGGGTGATCAGACGGGTCGGCAGCTCGATGCGCTCGGGGTTGATGAGGGTGCCGTCGAGCTGACGGAAGAGGCGATCGGCGGCGGTGCGGCCGAGGGCGGCGGCGTCCTGGGCGACGACGGTGACCCCCGGCTGGAGCAGGTCGGCGAGTTCGATGTCGTCGAAGCCGACCAGGGCCACGGGACGGCGGTGCTCGGCGAGGACCCGGACCACCGTGACCGTCACACGGTTGTTGCCCGCGAAGATCGCGGTGACCGGGGAGTCGCCCGAGAGCATCTCCTCCGCGGCGTCGCGCACCCGCTGCGGGTCCGTGACCCCCAGGGACATCCAGGCGGGATCGACCGCTATGCCCGCGTCCTCCATGGCCGCGCGATAGCCGCGCAGCCGCTCGGCGGCGGTGTGGATGCGGGGCATGTCACCGATGAAGCCGATCCTGCGGTGGCCGTGGTCGATCAGATGGGTCACGCCGTCCCGGGCCCCGCCGAAGCTGTCCGAGAGGACCACGTCGGCGTCGATCTGACCGGCCGGTCGGTCCACGAACACCGTGGCCACGCCCGCCTTGATCTCGGGTTCGAGGTACCGGTGGTCGTCACCCGCCGGAATGACGACCAGCCCGTCCACCCGGCGGGCGCACAGCGCGAGGACCAGCTCCTGCTCGCGCTCCGGGTCCTCGGCACTGGAACCGTTGATGAGCAGCGCGCCGTGAGCGCGTGCCACCTCCTCCACCGCGCGGCTGAGGGGGCCGTAGAACGGGTCCGCGAGGTCCTCCAGGACGAGACCGATGCTGGCGGTGCGGCCCTTGCGCAGCACGCGCGCGCTGTCGTTGCGCCGGAAGCCCAGCGCGTCGATGGCCTCCTGCACCCGGCGCTCGGTGTCCGGGGTCACGCCCGGCTCGCCGTTGACCACGCGGGAGACCGTCTTGAGACCCACTCCGGCACGCGCCGCCACGTCCTTCATGGTGGGGCGGTTGCCGTAACGGTTTTCGGATCGGCGGGCGGTCTCTGCCACGATGTGCTGTCCTGTCCTGTCGTCCACGGTGAGGTGACCAATTCCTGTCGTCCACGGTGATGCGACGGTCCATGGGGATGTATGAGGATGTGGCGTCGAGCATAGAGCCTGGACAACGTTGTCAGATGCGGGAGACACTGTTCACCGCATTCTCCGGCCTGCGCCCCCCACCGCGAGACCGGTCTGCCCTGTTTCGCAAGGTTCACCAGGAGAACTGACACTGATGCACACCGACCTCGTGGCCGCGCTCGACATCGGCGGCACCAAGATCGCCGGAGCGCTCGTGGACGGCCGTGGCCGGATCCTGTTGCGCGCGCAGCGTGCGACGCCCGCGCAGGAGGACGGCGACACCGTCATGGGGGCCGTGGAGGCCGTGATCGGTGAACTGACGGTCTCCCCGCTGTGGAGCAGGGCCGCGGCCGTCGGCATCGGCAGCGCGGGTCCGGTGGACGCCTCGGCGGGGACCGTGAGCCCCGTGAACGTGCCGGGCTGGCGCGACTACCCGCTCGTCGATCGGGTCCGGATGGCCACCGGCGGTCTGCCCGTCGAGCTCATCGGCGACGGGGTCGCCATCACCGCGGCCGAGCACTGGCAGGGTGCGGCCCGCGGCCACGACAACGCGCTGTGCATGGTGGTGTCGACGGGTGTCGGTGGCGGTCTGGTCCTGAACGGACAGCTGCACGCGGGCCCCACCGGCAACGCCGGTCACATCGGGCACATCAGCGTGGACCTCGACGGCGATCCGTGCCCCTGCGGTTCGCGGGGCTGCGTCGAACGGATCGCGAGCGGTCCGAACATCGCCCGCCGTGCCCTGGAGGGTGGCTGGCTGCCCGGACCCGACGGCGACACCTCGGCGGCCGCGGTGGCCGAGGCCGCCCGCGCGGGCGATCCGGTGGCCGTGGCCTCCTTCGAGCGGGCGGCCAGGGCGCTGGCGGCTGGCATCGCGGCCACCGCGACCCTCGTCGAGATCGACATCGCCGTCATCGGCGGCGGTGTGGGCAAGGCGGGCGACGTGCTCCTCGACCCGCTGCGCAAGGCCCTCGGCGACTACGCGACGCTGTCCTTCGTGCGGCGGCTGACGGTGGCGCCCGCGGTGATGGGCACGGACGCGGGACTGGTCGGCGCGGCGGCGGCCGCGCTCAGCCGGCAGTCGAACGAGACGGCCGCGGGGGTCGGCGGCTGAAAGCCGCGGTCCGGGTCGGCTGCCCGGACCCGCGGGCCGACCGGCCGACCGTCCGACCGGGCGACAGGCCGGCTGACAGGCCAGGGGGCGGGCTGCCCGGCCGATGAGCCGGTGGGTCGATGAGTCGATGGGCCGATGGGTCGATGAGTCGGTCACATGGGCGTGGGGGTCGTGTGGCGCGGCGGCACATGGCTCCGGGGCGGCTGTGCCCCGTGGGTGTGAGGCACCGGCCGCCTGCGCCCGACCGCGCGCCGTCTGCCTCTCCGCTGCTCGCCAGGTGACATCGGCCGTGAGCCCCTGGCCCGGGCGCCGCGCCCGGGTGGGACGTGCGCGCGGAGCGACCCGGTGGCGCTGCCGACGGAGCGGCTTGACGGAGCGGCCGGGCGAGGCTGAACAGAGCGTGGCTGAACGGGAGGCGGGCGGAGGGTGAGCGGCTCGCTCGTCAGGGAGAGCCGCTCACCCTCCGCCCGGTGGAACGGGAGGGCTACCGGCCCTCCCGCGTCCGGGGTGGACCGCTCAGCAGGTCAGCCGTGCGTCGGCCCAGTCGGCGTGGTCCGAGTCGATCCCGTCGCCGCCGTCGGTGACGACCAGTCGGACCACCCGGGCGCCGTGCACGTCGGCCGAGACCGGCTGCGCGGGCATCGCGTTGGTGAGCACCCCGGTCGAGGCGACCTCGGTGCCGTCCGCCCAGATCTCGAAGGCGACGGTGCCCCTGTCGCCCTTCTCGTCGTCGACCCCGACGTCCGCGGTGACGGTCTCGCACCGCTTGCCGGTGTAGTACTCGACGGCGCTCGCGGCGTGCACCCCGAGCCCCTGGGCGTGGACGACACCGCCGATGGTGATCGGATGACCGTCGCCCGCGGCGCTCTCGCCGTTGCTGGTGTCGCGCTCGACCGGCCCGTACCCGTTCGCGGCCGACATCCACGGCAGGTCACCGAGGGAGGAGGTGCCCGGGGGCGGTGGCACGACCACGGAGGCGGTCAACGGCAGCGCGCTCTCGACGCGTTCGCCGCGCGGTGAGCGGTACGTCGTGCGCAGTGTCAGGTCGTACGATCCGGTGGCGGTGCCCTCGGGCACGGTGAGCCGCCACTTGGTGCGCAGCGAACGCCCGGTCGGCACCGCCGGCGCGGTGGTCCGCGAAGCCGCCCTGAGCGCCCAGTCCGCGGGCCCGCTGAGCTTCACCGAGACGTTCAGCGCCGTGGTGCGGCCGAGGTCGGTGACCGTCGTCGTCAGGGTCGCCGGCGTACCCGCCTCCACCAACGGGTCCTCGTCCAGGCCGAGTTCGACCGCCGGGGCCTGCTTGTTCCACCCGTGTCCGGCTGAGACGCGGAAAAGGACCGTGCCGTGCGCCGGGACGGTCGCGGAGATACCGCCCGCGGTGTTGTAACTCCGGTGCTGCCACAGGTCGCGCAGGGTGTAGGCGGGAGCCGCGGGGAGCCCGGCCGCCGCCGCGGTGGTGGCGATGCGCTGCGCGCCGCCGGTCTCGTTGAACAGCGCCACCACGCGGCTGCCGTCCTTCATCTCCTTGGTGACGACCCACCGTCCGCCTTCGGAGGAGAGCACGGCACCCTGCTTGCCCAGGGGGTCCTGATCGACCGCGATGACCTCCTTGTTGGCGAGGATGTCGAGGGTGGCGGGGGTGGCCTTGCGCAGGTCCGAGCCGATGAGCAGCGGAGCGGCCATGACCGACCACATCGAGAAGTGCGAGCGGTACTCGGTGTCGGTCATCCCGCCGTTGCCGACCTCCAGCATGTCCGGGTCGTTCCAGTGGCCGGGACCGGCGTACGGGGCGAGGGGAAGGTTCTGCTTGAGGATCGACAGCATCGAGCCCCAGTTGTCGCTGATGTCCCCGGTCGTGCGCCACAGTTGGCCGACGCCGGAGGCCCATTCCCAGGGCTTGTTCTCCCCCCACTCGCAGATGCTGTAGACGATGGGGCGTCCGGTCTCCCGGGTGGCGGCGCGCAGCGCGTCCCGCATGGTCGTGTACCGCAGCCTGGCGTCCACGCCCTGGTTGTTGCAGTTGTCGTACTTGAGGTAGTCGACGCCCCAGTCGGCGAACTGCCGTGCGTCGCTGGACTCGTGGCCCAGGGCGCCGGGGAAGCCCGCGCCGTCGCACGTCTTCGTGCCGGCGCTGGTGTAGACGCCGAGTTTGAGCCCCTTGGCGTGCACGTAGTCGGCGACCGCCTTGATCCCGTCGGGGAAGCGCGCCGGGTCGGGGACCAGCTGCCCGTCCGCGTCCCGGGCGGGCAGGGCCCAGCAGTCGTCCAGGTTGACGTACTGGTACCCGGCGTCCTTGAGGCCCTTCTCGACGAAGAGGTCGGCGATCCCCTTGACCATGCTCTCGTTGAACTCCGGCCTGCAGTGGGTGGAGTTCCAGTTGTTGAATCCCATGGGCGGGGTGAGGGCGAGCCCGTCGTCGAGGGCCGGGGCGACCGGGTCCGTGACCGGGGAAGCCAGTGCCGGTGCGGCGAGACCCGCCGCGCACAACAGCCCGGCGAGGAGCGCTCCGACCAATCTTGTGCGAGGGATGCGGGTGGTGCGGGTGTGAAGGTGACGCATCGTGACGTTCCTCCGAACTCGCGAAAGACGAGATGGCAGCATGTCCGCGACAAGCGTGCGCGTTTACGGTAGGACGTGTCGGACTCTGTTGGAAGAGGAAGGGAAGGACTGCCCTACATGCCGTCAGAAGCCGTACCCATGTGGGCGGATGGGCCAGTGATTCAGGTCAGCGCGTTCGGTTGTGTTGAATGACGAACCGAGGAGAGCGCCGGGCGCGAGGTCATCGGTTCATCGCCGGAGAGGTCGATGCGCGCGAAGGCACGGCAGGACATCGGAGGTCCGGGAGGCGTCAGTGGAGGGATACCGGTGCCGGCTCCACGCCCGCGCGGCCCTGCGGGGCGTGGCGCGTCGGGGCCGGCCTGCGGACGGCCGGGACCGTGCGTCGGCCCGACCGTGCCCCGCTATCCTGCGCGGTGTGATCGACGCATGGGCGAAAGCTGACGACGCCGGGGTCGCCACGGCCGCGGCACGCGCCGGCGCCGACGTGGTGCGCGCCCTGCACGGCCGCGGTCTCGCCCGTGTCGACAAGGGCGCCGGGGACTTCGCCACCCAGGCCGATGTCGAGGCCGAGAAGGCGATCGTGGACATCATCCGTGCCGCTCGTCCCGCGGACGCGGTCCTCGGCGAGGAGGGCGGGCACCAGGGCGTGCCCGGCGCTGTGCGCGAGTGGCTGGTGGATCCCCTGTGCGGCACCCTGAACTACGCCGCCGGCACCACGCAGGTGGCCGTCAACGTGGCGCTGCGCGACGGCGCCGCGGCGGTGGCCGATCCCTTCACCGGTGAGATCCTCGTCACCGACGGCGAGACCGCCTGGATGAGCCGCGACGGGGTGGACGTTCCCTCGGCCCCCACGTCCACCGGCCGCCTGGTGGACGTCAACCTGGACCCGCCGTTCCCGAACGCACCCCGATTCCGGGCCGTGGACCTGCTGGCGCACCCCGGATTCATCGAGCGGTTCCGGCCGCGGGTCGTGTCCACGACGCTCGCGTTGGCCTGGGTCGCCGCCGGGCGCCGCGCCGCGTACGTCACCGACGGCGGCGACCTGACGAGGAGTGTGCACTTCGCCGCGGGCATCGCCGTGTGCCGGGCCGCCGGCTGCGTGGTCACCGGGATCGACGGCGCCCCGGTCGGACCGACCGGCCGCGGGGTCGTCGCGGCGGCCGACGAGGAGACCCACGGGCTCCTGATGTCGATGATCCACGGCCGGGCCCCGCGCGGCGGGTGAACCCCTCGCCGGCCCGGTGAGCGGGGCCCAGGTCGGACACGACCTAGCAGGACTCGTCGAACTTGACCGCCGTGAGCTCCACCGGCCGGCCCCGCAGAACGGAACCGGAGGCCGGGGACTGCGTGCACACCTTCCAGTTGCTCTCCACCAGGATCCAACGCCGCTCGCCGGACGCGTCCTTGACCGTGAGCGACGTACTCGGGTCGAGCGCGGACCGCGCCGCCTTCACGGACTTTCCGGTGAAGTCCGGAATCCGTCCGCCTGCCACGGACGGGGCCGCCACGTCCTTCGAGGGGCAGGTCTCGGCGAGCTTCACCGATCCGAAGTCCAGCGTCGTGCCGACGTCGGCCGTGGTGCCGGCCCTGACGTTCTGTGTGCAGACCTTCCAGTCCCGGTCGAGGATCTGGTGACGGTCCCGGCCGAGCGAGTCGTGCGACCTCAGTGACCGGAAGCCCCGCTTCTGGGCCTCGTCCTGGGCGGACTGCAGGCCCATGCCGACGAAGTCGGGCACCTTCCGGCGTTCGCCCGCGGTCGGTTCGCCTCCCTTCGGCGCGGAGACCGTGGCGGTGGGGGCCGTGGTGCCGGTGCCCTTGCCGTCGTCCGCCGGCTGACAGGCGACAAGGCCCATGACCCCGGCCGTGAGCAGGGCGGCACCGATGATCCGAGTGCGCACGTATTCCCCCAAGGAGTGCTGATGCGGACGGAACGCACGGAACAGCATACGAAACGGCAGACGGCGGATTCCGGACGCACCGTCACCGGCCCCCGCCGGAGCGGCGGTCCGCGGATCACCGGCCTCGGCGGGGTGCCTTCCGTCGGGACGGCGCGAGGGGCGTCCGCGTGGCCGCGCCGTGACTTCTCGTCATCGGACCGTGACCCGGCGGCGTTTCGGGAGTTGAACCGGGCATGAAGAAGCGCAGCATGCTGGCCATCGCCTCCCTCGCCACCGGGTTCGTCGTCGCGGCGATCACCCCCTCCCACGCCGTCGACCACAGCGCCCTCGGCGACCTGCACGTCGACGACACGCTCAGCTCCGTCGACCACACGCTCGGCAGCGACAGCCTGGCCATGGACGAGTCGGGGGCCGACCGGAACGGCTGAGCCGAAGCGACCCGCGCGCGGCGCCGGCACCCCGTCGCGGGGGTGCCGGCGCCGCGCCGTTCGGCTCCCTCATCAGCGGCTGGTTTCCGTGGCAGGGTGGAGCGGGCAAGCCACAGGGGGCCAACAGAAGAGGGGGAACCGTGATCGTCTGGATCAACGGTGCGTTCGGTGCGGGGAAGACGACCACCGCACGGGAACTGATCGACCTGATCCCGAACAGCACGCTCTTCGACCCCGAGGTCATCGGCGGCGGACTCACGAAGCTCCTGCCGCCCAAACACCTCGCCGAGGTCGGCGACTTCCAGGACCTGCCGATCTGGCGACGCCTGGTGGTCGACACCGCGGCCGCCATGCTCGCGGAGCTCGGCGGCGTCCTCGTGGTTCCCATGACCCTGCTGCGTCAGGAGTACCGCGACGAGATCTTCGGCGGCCTCGCCGCGCGCCGGATCGAGGTACGCCATGTCCTCCTCGCCCCGGCGGAAACGATCCTGCGCGAGCGCATCGCGCACCGCGAGATACCCGAGGACCTCCCGGACGGCGAGATACGGATGCGCCAGTGGTGCTACGACCACATCGAGCCCTACCGCGCGGCGCTCGCCTCCTGGCTCACCGCCGACGCGCACCCCGTCGACACCAGCGACCTGACGCCGTACGACACCGCGCTGCGCGTCGCCGAGGCCGTCCGCACCGGCGACGCGGCGGCCTGCGACATCGTGCAGACCCCCGAACCCACCTCCGAGACGGTCGCCGCGGGCGTGCTCCTCTTCGACGAGGAGGACCGGGTCCTGCTCGTCGACCCGACGTACAAGGCCGGTTGGGAGTTCCCCGGCGGCGTCGTCGAGTCGGGCGAGGCCCCGGCCCGCGCGGGCATGCGCGAGGTCGCCGAGGAGACCGGCATACGGCTCGACGACGTACCCGGCCTGCTCGTCGTCGACTGGGAACCGCCCGCGCCGCCCGGTTACGGCGGCCTGCGACTCCTCTACGACGGAGGTCTGCTCGGCTCCGCCGAGGTCCACCGACTGCTGCTGCCCGGGCCGGAGTTGCGCGCCTGGCGCTTCGTCACCGAACAGGAGGCGGCCGACCTGTTGCCCCCCGTTCGCTACGAGCGGCTGCGATGGGCCCTGCGGGCGCGGGAGCGCGGCGCCGCGCTCTACCTGGAGGCGGGCGTCCCGCTCGGCTGAACGGCCCGGCTCGGAGGAAGCCGAACCGGCGTGTCGGCCATGCGGTCCACGGGCTCCCGCGGTCGTGCGCTGCGGACGGTCCGGTGACACCTGTGCGCCCGAACCCGCGGCGCGGCCGCCCGGCGGGTGGTGGCGGGCGGCCGCGCCGCGTCGCGAGGCGCGGGCCCACCACCTCCGAGTCCGCTCAGCTCGCCGCGTACTTCTGCAGGAACAGCGCCTCGGTGACCGACAGACGCTCCAACTCGTCCGGGGAGACGCTCTCGTTCACCGCGTGGATCTGCGCCTCCGGCTCGCTCAGGCCGATCAGGAGGATCTCCGCCCGCGGGTAGAGCGAGGCCAGCGTGTTGCACAGCGGGATCGAGCCGCCCTGGCCGGCCGACTGCATCTCCTCGCCCGGGTACGCGACCGCCATCGCCTCGGCCATCGCCGTGTACGCCGGGCTGGAGGTGTCGGCGCGGAAGGGCTGGCCCTGGCCGATCTGCTCCGTGGTCACGCGCGCGCCCCACGGCGTGTGCGCCTCCAGGTGGGCCTGCAGCAGCTTGGTCGCCCGGGCCGCGTCCGTGCCCGGCGGCACCCGGAGGCTGACCAGCGCGCGGGCGCCCGCCTGCACGGACGGAGTCGCGCCGACGACGGGCGGGCAGTCGATACCGAGGACCGTGACGGCCGGACGGGCCCAGATGCGGTCGGCGACCGAACCGGAGCCGATCAGCTCCACCCCGTCGAGCACCTTGGCGTCCTGGCGGAAGGCCTTCTCGTCGTACTGCAGCCCCTCCCACCGCGCGTCACCGGTGAGGCCGTCGACCGTCGTCGAACCGTCCTCGGCGCGCAGCGAGTCCAGGACCCGGATCAGCGCGCTGAGCGCGTCCGGTGCCGCGCCGCCGAACTGGCCCGAGTGCAGGTTGCCTTCCAGGGTGTCGATCCGGACCCGCACGAGAGTCATGCCGCGCAGCGTCGAGGTGACCGTGGGCAGGCCGAGCCGGAAGTTGCCGACGTCGCCGATGACGATGGTGTCCGCGGTCAGCAGCTCCGGGTGCTCCTCGGCGTACCGCTCGAGACCGCCCGTACCCTGCTCCTCCGAGCCCTCGGCGATGACCTTGACGTTCACCGGGACGCCGCCGTTCGCCTTCAGCGCGCGCAGCGCGAGAAGGTGCATGATCAGGCCGCCCTTGCAGTCGGCGGTGCCACGCCCGTACCAACGACCGTCCCGCTCGGTCAGTTCGAACGGCGGCGATGTCCAGCCCGCCTCGTCCAGCGGCGGCTGCACGTCGTAGTGCGCGTACAACAGGACCGTCCGCGCGCCCTCGGGGCCGGGCAGGTAGCCGTACACCGACTGCGTCCCGTCCGGGGTGTCGAGCAGCGCCACGTCCTGGAAGCCCTCGGCACGCAGGGCGTCCGCGATCCAGTTGGCCGCGCCCTCGCTCTCGACGCGCGGATACTGGCCGAAGTCCGCCACCGATTTGAAGGCCACCAGTTCGGTGAGCTCCGCCTTTGCCACGGGCATCAGCGAGGCGACGGTCTCGGCGACCGGATTCGACGACATGGGCACGCTCCTTGTAGGTGCGACGTTGTACTTCTGGGTACGGGTGACCGGATGGTGCGCACGCGCGCACTGGTGTGCAGGGCGCATACGCTGCCGATCCTCCCACAGTGGCCTGCGGCGACGTCCGCCGTAGGATGCGGGAGAGCAGGTGCGGCAGACGGCTGGACTGGGAGCAGTAGACCATCGTGAGCAGCGAGAACTCTTCGGCGGACGACGGACAGATGGTGTGGGACGTCGTCGTGGTCGGCGCGGGGCCGGCGGGCGCCTCGGCCGCCTATGCGGCAGCGGTCGCGGGACGCAGCGTCCTGCTGCTGGAGAAGGCGGACCTGCCGCGCTACAAAACGTGCGGCGGCGGGATCATCGGCCCGTCCCGCGACGCGCTGCCACCGGGCTTCGAGCTGCCGCTGCGGGACCGGGTGCACGCGGTCACGTTCTCGCTGGACGGCAAGTTCACCCGCACCCGGCGCTCCAAGCAGATGCTCTTCGGGCTGATCAACCGGCCCGAGTTCGATCAGCAGCTCGTCGAGCACGCGCAGAAGGCGGGCGCCGAGCTGCGTACGGGCGTCACGGTCTCGCGGGTCGAGCAGCACGGCTCGGCCGTGCCGGACCGGCGCACCGTCGCCGTCGTGCTGCAGGGCGGCGAGACGGTGCTGGGACGCGCGGTGGTCGGCGCGGACGGCAGCGCCAGCCGCATAGGGGCGCATGTCGGGGTGAAGGTCGACCAGGTCGACCTCGGCCTGGAGGCGGAGATCCCGGTGCCGGAGACCGTCGCCGAGGACTGGCAGGGGAGGGTCCTGATCGACTGGGGTCCGATGCCCGGGAGTTACGGCTGGGTGTTCCCCAAGGGGGACACCCTCACCGTGGGCGTGATCTCGGCCCGCGGCGAAGGAGCGGCCACCAAGCGGTACTTGGAGGACTTCATCGCCCGGCTCGGGCTCGCCGGTTTCGAGCCGAGCATCTCGTCCGGCCACCTGACGCGCTGCCGCGCCGACGACTCCCCGCTGTCCCGCGGGCGGGTCCTGGTGTGCGGGGACGCGGCGGGACTCCTGGAGCCGTGGACACGCGAGGGCATCTCCTTCGCGCTGCGTTCCGGGCGGCTGGCGGGGGAGTGGGCGGTACGGATCGCCGAGGCGCACGACGCGGTGGACACCCGTCGCCAGGCGCTCAACTACGCCTTCGCCATCAAGGCCGGGCTCGGGGTCGAGATGAGCGTCGGCAAGCGCATGCTCACGGCGTTCGAGCGGCGGCCGGGCACGCTGCACGCCGTCCTGACCGGGTTCCGGCCCGCCTGGAACGCGTTCGCACGGATCACCCGCGGCTCGACCACGCTGGGCGAACTCGTCCGGTCCCACCCGTTGGCCGGGCGAGCCCTCACCGCGCTCGACAAGTAGAACCGGCCGGCGGCCGGGGGTGGTGACGGCCGGGCCGGAGGGCTCGGGCGCCGGGCCTCCGGTTCGGGGCGGTCCGTCCCCGCGGGCGGCCGGGGCTCGCGGGGCTGCCTACCGGGGTCGGTGCGGGGTTCGGGGTTCGGGCGGGGGGTCAGGGCGCGGGGGCGTCGTGCCGGATGCCTCGTGCCACCCCGTCCGTGGAGTGTCCGTAGATCGTGCGGGGGCTCGGGGCCGGACGGAGTCCGGGCAGACCCCGGGCGGTGGCGGTCAGTTCTCGACCAGGACCCGGAAGACGGGGTGGTCGGGCGCGATACGGCGCAGTTCCTCGTCGGAGGAGTCGGGGCCGACGCCGTTGAAGAAGACGCCGACCTCGGCCTTCCAGCGCTTGAGGTACGCGCGCAGCAGCGGGACCTTGTCGTCGTCGGTGACCTCGGTCGCCGTGAACGTGTCCACCCTCTTGCCGAGGTGCAGCTCGCCACCGCCTGCCGCCCGCATGTTGTGCGTCCACTGGACGTGGCCGCGCGGCGCGACCAGGTAGTGCTGCCCGTCCACGGTGAGCAGGTTGACCGGAGTCGTACGCCACTCACCGCTCTTGCGGCCGCGGACGGCCAGCACCCGGGACCCCCAGACGCTGAGACCCCGCCGGGTCATCCAGGCCACGGCCCGGTTGAAGACGTTGACGGTGAACCAGCCGGGCTTCTGGACATGCGTGGACATGATGACCCCCATCGTCGGGGAGAGCGCCGCTCACTTTTGTGAGCACTGCTCTCGCTTGTGAGCAGTCTGCAGGAGAACGGCGATCGAAAGCAAGAGCAGTGCTCTCGAATTTGTGCGGTGCTCTCGTTTGTGTGCAGTGCTCTGGAAACGTGGCACACTGCACCCATGACGACCGCACGAGGAGTACGCGCCCGGGCCAGGATCGAGGTCACCGCGGCCATCAAGGACGAGGCGCGCAGACAGCTCGCCGCGGAGGGGGCCGCCAAGCTCTCGCTGCGTGCCGTCGCCCGCGAACTCGGCATGGCGTCCTCCGCTCTCTACCGGTACTTCCCCAGCCGTGACGACCTGCTGACCGCGCTCATCATCGACGCCTACGACTCCCTGGGGGAGAGCGCGGAGGCGGCACACGCCGGGATCGCCGGGACCGCCGGGACCGCGGCCGGCGGCCCGCGCGACCGCTGGATCACGGTCTGCGTGGCGGCCCGCCGTTGGGCGCTGGACCACCCGCACGAATACGCGCTGATCTACGGCTCGCCCGTCCCCGGATACACCGCGCCGCAGACCACCGTCCCGGCCGCCTCCCGCGTCGGCCTGCTGCTGGTCGGGATCCTCCGCGACGCCTACCGGGGCAGGGGCGTGGCCCGCACGCCCCTGCCCGCGGAGCTGGGGACGGAGGCCCGGCGCATGGCCGCCGACCTCGCCCCCGACCTCCCGCCGGAGGCCGTCGTGGCACTCGTGTCCGCCTGGGCACAGCTCTACGGCCTGATCGGCTTCGAGGTCTTCGGACAGTTCAACAGGGTCGTCGAGGACCGGGAGGAGTTCTTCCGGCACGCCGCGGACCGACTTGCCCACGGTGTGGGCCTGGTGTACCCGGAACCGACCGGGACACCGGCCGGGAACGACGGCGGGACCGTCTCCTGAGCGATGGTCCGTAACCGTACGCGTCTTCGCCTTCGCATCCCGTACCCGCATCCCGTACCCGCCTCCGCATCCGTACGCGGGCGTCCCGGGCCGCGGTCCGCCGGGACGCCACTGGCGAGGGACGCGACGACCCGCGTGATGTGCGGTCCGTGATGTGCGGCCCATGACTTCCGGCCCATGACTGCGACCCGTGCCGTCCGGCCCTTCTCACGCGGGCCTCGCCCGGTGGGGCCTCGCCGTGGGCCTCCACCGGGCGAGGCCCGCGGGCGCGTGGGCCGGGGCGCACCGACGGCCGGCGCGCGGCGCTACTCCCTGGGGAGTACGTGTGATCACCTCGTCCGGCGGACGCCCCGGACCGTCCGCGCCGTCTAGCGTGGCCGTCATGGAAGAGCAGCGGACCCGCAGGTCCCCGGTGTGGGGCGGCCCGCCGTGGTGGCGGCACGGCCCTCCGGGGTGGTCCGGACAGCCAGGGCGGACCGGTGGCGACCGGGGGGACGCCGAAGGGCGCGCGGACCGCATGCCCTGGCGCTCCACCCTGCTGCTGACCGTCCTCGTGCTCGTCGGCTCCCAGTTCGCCGCGCACGCCCAGGGCGGGGACCGCGAGACGCTCGACCCCCTCGCGCGGGTTCTGCTGCTCGCGGGCTGCGCGCTGCTGCTGTGGCGGCAGCGGCGTCCCGTGCTCGTCGCCTTCGGCACGGCCGCGGTGACCCTGGTCTACATCGGTGCCGGATACCCGTACGGGCCGGTCTTCCTCACCGCCGCCGTGGGCTGCTTCGGCGCGGTCGTGGCCGGACACCGGCAAGCCGCCTGGGCGGCGATCGGCATGCTCTGGCTCGGTCACCTGGTCATGGCGCACTGGCTGTACCACTGGCTGCCCCCGTCCGGGGACCGCGCGGTCTCATGGACCCGCGAGATCGGCATCGCCACCTGGGGCGTGGCGATCGTGGCCGTCTCGGAACTGGTCCGCGTCCGCCGTGAACAGTGGGCCCGCGACCGCGCAGAGCGCGCGCAGGCCGCCGCGCGGCGCGCGGACGAGGAGCGGCTGCGGATCGCCCGCGAACTGCACGACGTGCTGGCGCACAGCATCTCGGTGATCAACGTCCAGGCGGGCGTCGGCCTCGCGCTCCTCGACTCCGACCCGGAACAGGCCCGTTCCGCGCTCACCACCATCAAGGAGGCGAGCCGGGAGGCGCTCGGCGAGGTCCGCCAGGTGCTCGCCACCCTGCGCGCCCCCGGGGACGCGCCACGAGCTCCGGTGCCCGGCCTCGACCGGCTTCCCGAACTCGTCGAGCAGGCGGCGGCCGCGGGTCTGGCGGTCGAGGTGCGGGGCGCGCCGCCGAAGCTCCCGCCGGGCATCGATCTCGCCGCGTTCCGGATCGTGCAGGAGGCGCTCACCAACGTCGTACGGCACTCGGGATCGCGGAACGCGCGGGTGCGGATCGAGTCGACGGGGGAGGCGCTGCGCCTGGGCGTCGACGACGACGGACCGGCCACCGGCGCCGACGCGGGCGGCAGCGGACACGGGCTGGCCGGCATGCGGGAGCGGGCCGCCGCCCTCGGTGGCACGATCGAGGCGGGAGCGCGCGACGACGGAGGTTTCCGCGTACGGGCCGTACTGCCCCTGCAGGTCAAGGAGGACCGGTGATCCGCGTACTGCTCGCCGACGACCAGTCACTGGTCAGGGCAGGCTTCAAGGCGCTGCTCGACGCCCAGGACGACCTGGAGGTGGCCGGTGAGGCGGCCGACGGTGACGAGGCGCTGCGGAGGGTCCGGACGCTGCGGCCCGACGTCGTGCTGATGGACATCCGCATGCCGGTGCTCGACGGACTGGCCGCGACCCGCCGTATCACGGACGACCCGGACCTGAAGGACGTCAAGGTGGTCATGCTCACCACCTTCGAACTGGACGAGTACGTCTTCGAGGCGATCCGCTCCGGGGCCTCCGGCTTCCTGGTGAAGGACACCGAGCCGGCCGAACTGCTGCGCGCGGTAAGGGCGGTGGTGGAGGGCGACGCGCTGCTGTCGCCGGGGGTGACGCGGCGGCTCATCTCCGAGTTCGCGGCCCGCTCGAAGGAACCGGCGGCGGCCGGTCTGCTCGCCGGACTCACCGAGCGGGAGCGGGAGGTGATGGCTCTGGTCGGTATCGGTCTGTCCAACGACGAGATCGCCAGACGACTGGTCGTCAGTCCGCTCACCGCGAAGACCCATGTCAGCCGGACCATGGTGAAGCTCGGAGCCCGCGACCGGGCCCAACTGGTCGTGATGGCCTACGAGTCGGGGTTGGTCCGGCCGGGGTGGCTGGGCTGAGCGCCGGCCGCGCGGCCGAACCGGATCAGTACCGTGACCACGCGTACGGCGAAGAGCGCCACGGCCAGCATGATCCCCGAGGTGATCAGGATCTTCTCGACGGCGAAGGGGAGACGGAACAGCAACGCGGGACCGCACACCGCCCCCAGTGCGAGCACCGCCGCGAACGCCGCGCTGAACAACGCGTACCCGATCTCGACGGTCATCGCGTCCCGTTCGTCCTGTGTACGTGTCGGTCTCATCGCACAAGTGTCCGTGCGACGCGCCCGGCGGGCAAGGAATGTCCGGCCGGGCGCGTCGAGTTGAGCGCGGAACGAGAGGGAACGAGAGGGAACGGGAGAGAAGGGGCGGGGTGAAGGGAGCGGGGCGCGGGTCCTGGTGGACGGAACGGGCCTCGCGGGCCGGTCAGTCGCGGACCGTGACGCGTTCCTGCGACGCCTCCTGTGTGGAGTGTGTCAGGCGCGTCGGCCCGGCGGGCTGCGCGGACTTGGCGACCACGACAGATCCCCTCGGGCGCCGCGTCCGCAGGCCGGGCAGGGTGATCAGCAGTCCTGCCAGGGCGATGCCCGTGACCACGAGCAGGCCCGGCCGGTAACTGTCCAGGACGGCCTGCGGCGAGGAACCCTCGGAGGAGTTGGCGGTGACGACCGCCGTCACGACCGCCAGGAAGATCGCGCCGCCGACCTGGACCGAGGTGTTGAGCAGACCGGAGACCATGCCCTGCTCGTGGTCGTCGACACCGTTGGTGGCCTGGATGTTGAGCGACGGGAAGACCAACGCGCAGGCCGCGCCGATCAGCAGCATGGTCGGCAGGATCACCGACGCGTACACCGGGTCGAGACTGACGCGCAGGAACAGGGCGTAGCCGACCACCATCAGGGCGAAGCCCACGGCGATCAGCCGGGGGGTACCGAAACGGTCCACCACGGCGCCGACCTTGGTCGAGGAGAGCGCGACCAGCGCTCCGGCGGGCAGGAAGGCGAGCGCGGTGTGCAGCGCGGACCAACCGAGCAGCGACTGCATGTAGAGGGTGACCAGGAACTGGAACCCGACGTACGAGCCGAAGAACGCCATGGCGCCGAGCTGGGCCCGGATCTGGTTGCCCGAGCGCAGGACGCCGAGCCGGATCAGGGGGCCGGGTGAGCGGCGCTCGACCCGGACGAAGACCGTGAGCAGGACGGCGACCGCGAGGAAGGAGAGCAGGGTGCGGGCCGAGGCCCAGCCGGCCTGCGGGGCCTGGACGACGGTGAACACGAGCAGCAGCATCGATGCCGTGCCGAGAACGGCGCCCGGGATGTCGTAGCCGTTGTGGTCCTTCTCGCGTTCGCTGCGCGGCAGGAGCTTCATGCCGACGAGGAGGGCGAGGAGCGCGATGGGGGCGGGGAGCAGCATGGTCAGCCGCCAGCTGGCCTCGGTGAGCAGGCCGGACAGGACGAGGCCCATCGAGAAGCCGGTGGCCGCGCACGTGGTGTAGATCGACAGGGCGCGGTTGCGCAGCGGGCCCTCGGGGAACGTCGTGGTGATGATCGACAGGCCCGCCGGCGCGGTGAACGCCGCGCTGAGGCCCTTGATGAAGCGGCTGGCGATCAGCAGAGGGCCCGAGTCGACGAGTCCGCCGAGCAGCGAGGCCAGGGCGAAGACGCCCAGGGCCACGAGGAAGACCTGGCGGCGGCCCAGCAGGTCGGCGGTGCGTCCGCCCAGCAGCAGCAGTCCCCCGTATCCGAGGATGTAGCCGCTGACGATCCATTGCAGTGTCGAGGTGGAGAGATCGAGTTCGGAGCCGATGGAGGGCAGCGCGACGCCGACCATCGACACGTCCAGCGCGTCCAGGAACATCGCGGCGCAGAGCACCAGCAGGGTGCCCCACAGGCGCGGGGTCCAACGTCCCAGGGACGCGGGGGTCATGAGCGGGGAGGTCATGCGGGAGAGGTTACATGCACATGCATCCAATGCAAATGCATTTAATGCGGATGCAATAAAGGGGTTTCTTTGCTACCGTGCGCGCATGGCGGCGGAGAAGGCCGAGCAGGTGCTCGTGGACCAGTGGCGCGACATCCTCGCGGTGCACGCGCGCACCCTGTGCGAGGTCGACCGGGTCCTGCACCGGCACGGCCTGGGCGCGAGCGCCTTCGAGGTGCTCGACGTGCTGGCCGGGGACGCGGGGGCGGACGACGCCTGTTCCTACCGCGTCCAGGAGATCTCCGATCGCGTGCATCTGAGCCAGAGCGCGCTCTCCCGGCTGGTGGCCCGCCTGGAGAAGGACGGCCTCGTGACGCGCGGCATGTGTCAGGAGGACCGGCGGGGGGTGCGGGTGTCCCTCACACCCAAGGGGCTCGACCTGCACCGCGAGGTGCTGCCGCTGCAACGCGCGGTGCTCGCACGGATGTTGGCGGGCGATTCGGCCACCTGCGACCGGGTCGCCGGGTTCAGCTCCAGGTGATCCCGGACGTCTCCCGCCACAGGGTGGTGAGTGACTCGTCGCCGGTCACGGTCGGGAACGGCACCCGGTTCCACAGCGCGAGATAGAGCCGCGCGGCGGGTCCGGACACCTCGCAGTCGACGCGGACGTCGTCGCCGTCGTGCCGTTGCGGGCCCCGCGCCGGTCCCCTCTCGCTCACCGGCGGTTCGGGCGACAGCCGTACGGTCCACATCGCGTCGGCGTCCGTCGCCCGCACGCGCAGCACACGGGGCGTCCGTGTCCGCACCTTGCTCCGCGACCTCCCGTGGAAGCCGCGGAGCAGCTCGTCGATGCCGTCCACCGCGAAGTCCGCGGAGACCGTCCCCGGCGGGCCGCCCAGCGCCGACTGCGCGTCGAACCGGTGCACGGCCGTCTCGTGCGCCTGCCGCCGGGCCCAGAAGGCGAGCGGCGAGGGGGCGGGCAGAAAACTCCAGCACTCGACGTCCCGCGGCGCGGAGGCGAGACTGGCGACGAGCCGGCGGTGGCCGTCGCGGAACCAGGACAGGAGTTCGGCGCCGTCGAGCGCGGGCAGCCCGCCGTCCTGTCGGTACGCGGAGTGGCCCTCGGTGACGAACGTCCGCGCCCAGCGGTGCACCATGCCCGTGTGCCGCAGGAGATCGCGCACCCGCCAGTCCGGGCAGGTCGCCACCTCGGCGTCCGGTCCCGCCTCCGCGGCGGCGGCCGCCAGCGAACGGCCTTCCAGGTCGAGGGCTTCCACGAATTCCGCAACGTCCATGCGGTGAGTCTGCCCGACGGGCCGGGCTCGGAGCACCCGATCGTGAGGGTGTCCTCGCGGGTTCACGATGCCCGGTCGTCGTCGGTCGCGGCCGGTCGGGGACGGGGGCGGGGATGGGGTCGGGCCGCCGGATGAGCGGGCCCGTGGGGTGGACCCGTCCGTCCGGTGGGCCGGGGGCCGGGGCCGTCTGGCCGGGTGTCCGGTGGTCCTTGGGTCGGGTGTCCGGTGGTCCGTGGAGCGGATGTGGGTCCGTGGGGCGTGGCGGGTGGCGGCCGGTGGGTCAGGCCACCGCGGCCCGCCGGGTCGTGAACCCGATGACGGCGGCCACGGCGGCCAGGGCGGCGACGCTGGTGAGGGCCGTGGGCAGGGAGAACCAGTCCGCCATGAACCCGATCGCGGGCGGTCCGAGCAGCATGCCGCCGTAACCGAGTGTGGACGCGGCGGCGACCCCGCCGGGGCCGGCCAGGGTGCCCGCGCGCTCGATGGCCACGGGGAAGATGTTGGCGAGGCCGAGTCCGGTGACGGCGAACCCGAGCAGCGCGGCCCACGGTGCGGGGGCGAGCGACCCGAGCAGCATGCCGACCGCCGCCGTCGCGCCGCCCATCACCAGGATCCGGGTCCGTCCGACCCGTTCCAGCAACGCCGTCCCGCCGAGGCGTCCGATCGTCATGGTGAGCGCGAAGCAGGAGTAGCCGGCGGCCGCGACACCGGGATGCGCCGCGAGGTCCTGTTCGAGGTGGAGTGCTCCCCAGTCGGCTAGTGCTCCCTCGCCGTACGCCGTGCACAGGGCGATCACGCCGAAGACGAGCACCAGCACGCGGGTGCGTGGGTGCGTGCGCCGTGTCCCCCGTTCCTCCGCGCCGAGCGGGTGGTCCGGCGCCGTCGCCACACCCGCGTGGCGACCGTCCGGAGTGATCGGAGCGCGGTCGGAGTCCGGACGGTCCGGCGCGGCTGCGGCCCCGTCGTGGTGCGGCAGGTCCCGTGCGTCCGGCGTCTCGTGGTGGTGCGGCAGGTCCGGCGGGACCGGGATCTCGTGGTGGTGCCGCAGGTCCCGCGCGTCCGGAGTCTCGTCGTGGTCGGGAAGACCCCGTGCCGCCGGGGTGCCGTCGGCGTGCGGCCGGCCCGGTGCCGCCGGAGCCTCCTCGCGCAGCAGGACCCGTCCCGCCGCGGCGGTCACCAGCAGGCCGACGAAGGTCAGCCCCAGGAGGTGACGGGTGGGGGACAGCGATCCGGCGACCAGTCCGCCGAGGCCCGCGCCGATCATGCCGCCCAGGCTGAACGCGGCATGGAAGCCGGGCATGATCGGCCGTCTCAGGGCGGCCACCAGATCGACGGCCGCGCTGTTGAAGGCGACGTTGATCCCGCCGTAGGCGGAGCCGAACACCAGGAGCACGGCTCCCAGGGCGAGCACGGAGTGGGTGAGCGGCGGCAGCGCCACGCTCAGGGAGAGGACGACGGCGCAGGCGACGGTCACCGGATGGTTGCCGAACCGCCGGCACAGTCTTCCGGTGAGCGTCATCGTGATCACCGCGCCGGCCGAGACTCCCAGCAGCGCGAGCCCGAGCGTGCTCGCCGAGGCGCCGGTCTGCTCCTTGATGGCGGGGATGCGGACGACCCACCCGGCGAAGACGAATCCGTCGAGGGCGAAGAAGGCGGTCAGGGCGATACGGAGACGGGTGAGGTCCTTGCCGGTGTCGGGCGCGACGTTGCGCGTGCGGGTTTTGTTTATTTTCGGCACAAACTCACCGTAGGCGGGTGCGTGAGCTGCGGCAAGGCTGTTCGTGGGGGCAATCGAGAGGGAGGGGGGGTGTCGGTTCGCGGGAGGGGTGGCTCGAGGGGAGCAGGAGTGGTTCGAGGGTGGGCGCGGTCAGGGGCGGTGCCCGGGTCGCGGCGGTCGCCTATTCGGACTGTTGTCCAGTCTCTGGTGAGTTCCGGAATCCCTTGCGGCGCGCGCCTCGCGTCGCCTAGTGTCCAATCTCGTTGGACAGTTCGTCCGACGGAGTTGGGCACGACCCGGGGGGAACCTGGTCGCGCCCGGCGAGTACGACGCACCGATTCCTTAGGGGGAATTGATCATGATGGATCCTCGTGAACTGGACGCCGAATCCGCGGAGCTGCTGCCGGGCCGTGAGGCCCTCGGGCGGCTGAAGTTCAGCATCACCAAGACGGTGAACGTCACCAAGCACGTCGCCAACATCTCCGCGCACAACGAGTCGGCCGCGCTGAACGACCACTCCTCGTTCTCGGCGGCGGACTCGGGCGCCGGTCAGGCCATCAACGTCAAGCAGTAGTCCACGACGGCGAGGGCATGAGGCGGACCGCGCGGAGCGCGGTCCGCCTCACTCATGTCCCGGGCCCGACCGTGCGGGCTGGGTCGAGGGGCGGGGTCGGCGGTGCGTGGCCCGGTGGGTCGGACCGGGCCCGGACGGTGGGTCGGACCGCGCGGGGCCGGCGGATCGGCCGGTTTCCCGTCCTGTCGGTGAGCGGGACATTGTTCGAAGCGGGTGACGCGACACACATATTCACGCCCGCCCCTGCCCGCACCAGCCAATTCGGTTGTCCGGGAACGGTGTCCGGTGAGCGGACCGTGCAATTCCACGATTTGTACTCGGAGTTACATCGGTCGAAGCGACAAGTCTTGCTATCGTCCTACTCGTTGGTAGCAAGTCGAATCGGGGGTCGCGGGGAGCGGGCGGATGTATTTCCGTCGTTCCTCGGGCGGGTCGGTCGAGACGGACGCTCTGGCAAGGGGGCCAGGCGGACGCGACAGCCGCGCGTATCTGTGACGCGGCCTTCGAACTCCAGTTTTCTCGCTCACTGATCCGAACAGGTGAGACACCTCATATGGCTCGTTCCCTGGTCGATTTACTGACCGCGCACGCCTCCCGGCAGCCTGACCGGACCGCCTACCGGTATCTCGTCACGGGTGACTGCGACGGAGAGATCCAGGACATCTCCTACGGACGGCTGGCCGAACGGTCCCGGGCCGTCGCCGCCTGGCTCCAGGAACGCGGACTGGCCGGTTCGCGCGCGATTCTTCTTCATCCCCCCGGTCTCGAGTTCATGTCCGCCTATCTGGGCTGCCTTTCGGCCGGAGTCGTCGCCGTACCGGGCGTGCCTCCGCAGGGTCGGACGCAGAACCACCGGGCTCTGCTGCGGACCAGACGGCTGATGGCGGACGCGGACGCACGGGTGATCCTGGGCACGCGCGAGGTGACGTCCGCCCTGGCCGAGACGGCCGATGACCTGCCGGAGTTGACGGCGATCGGCCGCGTCGCGACCGAGGACATCCCCGACGAGGCGGCCGGCTCCTGGCGTGAGCCCGATCTCACGGCGGACTCCGTCGCCTTCCTCCAGTACACCTCCGGATCGACCTCCGCCCCGCGCGGAGTGATGGTGACCCACGGGAATCTGCTGGACAACGAGCGGGTCATCACGGAACGGATGGGCCACACCCCCGAGGTGATCGACGAGTACGGCCACGAACTCTTCGTCAGCTGGCTCCCCGTCTATCACGACATGGGTCTCATCGGCCCGGTCCTCAACGCGGTGCACCTCGGGGTCACCGCCACGTTCTTCTCGCCGCTGCACTTCCTGCAACGGCCCGAACGCTGGCTGAACGCCGTCAGCCGCTACCGCCCGCACACCAGCGGCGGCCCCAACTTCGCCTACGAGCTGGCGCTCAAGCACGCGACACCCGAACACCTCGACGGGCTCGACCTGAGCCGCTGGCGGGTCGCCTTCAACGGCGCGGAACCCGTACGGGCGGCCACCCTGCGGCGGTTCACCGAGACCTTCGCCGCCGCGGGCTTCCGCCGGGAGGCCCTGTACCCGTGCTACGGCCTGGCGGAGGCCACCCTGATCGTCACCGGCGGTTCGGTCCAGGCCCCGCCCACCCTGGCCGGTCCGGCGTCCACCGGGCCGCACACCGGCCCGGCGGACGCGACGGCGGTGGGCTGCGGCCGGCCCGGCCCCGGTATCACCGTGGTCGTCGCCGACCCCGAGCGGCACGAGGAACTGCCCGAGGGCGAGGTCGGCGAGATCTGGGTCGCCGGCGCGAGCGTGGCCAAGGGGTACTGGCGCAACGCCCTCGCCACCCGGCAGACGTTCCGGGCCGGCCTCAAGGGCCGCGAGGGCCGCTTCCTGCGCACCGGCGACCTCGGATTCCTTCGGGACGGCGAACTCTTCGTCACCGGACGGCTCAAGGACCTGATGGTCGTCGACGGCCGCAACCACTACCCCCAGGACCTGGAACTGTGCGCCGAGACCTCCCACTGGGCGCTGCGGTCAGGCTGCACCGCGGCCTTCTCCGTGGACGCGGGGGAGAAGGGCGAACAGCCCGTCGTCGTCGCGGAGACGGCGCCGGAGGCCCTGGGCGAGGCCGAGAAGATCGTCGACCTGATCCGCGGAGCGATCGGGGAGGCGCACGGCCTGCCGGTACGCGACGTGGTGCTCGTCCAGCCGGGCACCATCCCCAAGACGTCCAGCGGGAAGATCCAGCGCCGCGCCACCCGGACGGCGTACCTCGACGGCACCCTCTCACCGGTCGGCGCGCCCGCCTCGGGGTGACGCCGCCGCCGACAGCGTGCCCGCACGCGCCGTCCCCGGCCCACGAGTCGACCAGCGCGACGCATGCGCCGCGTGGCTCCGTCGCGCCCGGGTGCCCCGTCCGGGCGTGGGGCGCCGCCGGTGGGGCCGGACGTGCGCACGGGCCCGCCGTGGCGCCGCTCCTCACCCGTACGCCCTGAAACCCACCGAGACCCGCTGAGATCCGCCGAGACCCGCCGCGCGCTACCCGAGTTCGCCGTCTGCCGTCTGCCGTCTGCCGTCTGCCGTCTGCCGTCCGGCGGCATCCGCCGTACCCCGCTGCGTGGCGCGGCGGCCGTACGGCATCCCATCTGAGACCGAGTTCACGAGGACACCTGCCGAGATGCCTGCGAACGAGTCCCCGAAGCACTTCCCCGAGACACCCGCGACGACCTCCGAGGACGTACGGGCCTGGCTGACGTCGGCCGTCGCCGCCGCGGCCGGGCTCGCGCCGTCCGCTGTCGCACCGGAGCGCCCGATCGCGGAGTTCGGCCTCGGATCACGGCAGTTGGTGACGCTGGCGGCGAACCTGTCCGCGTGGCTCGGCACGCCCCTGGAGCCCTCGCTCGTCTTCAACCACCCCACGATCGCGGCGATCGCCGAGACCGTCCTCGGCGAGGGGCCCGACCCGGCGGCCGGTCCGGCCCCGGCCTCCGCGACACCCCGGCCCGGCACCCCCGTACGCGCGGACGACGACATGGCGATCATCTCCATGGCCTGCCGCTTCCCCGGTGGCGCCGACGATCCCGAGGGCCTGTGGCGGCTGCTGGCCGAGGGCGAGGACGTCGTCGGTGAGGTGCCCGACGGCCGGTGGGACACCCACGCGCTCCTGGATCCGGACCCGGAGGCCGAGGGCAAGGCGTACTCCCTGCGCGGCGGTTTCCTGACCGGCATCGACCGCTTCGACGCGCCCTTCTTCGGGATCTCGGCACGCGAGGCCGCCGCCATGGACCCGCAGCAGCGGCTGCTGCTGCAAACCGGCTGGGAGGCGTTCGAGCGCGCCGGGATCGTCCCGGAGTCACTGAACGGCAGTGCCACGGGCGTCTACGTGGGTCTGTACGACAGCGGCTACCTCGCCTCGGCCGGCCTGGACCAGCTGGACGGGCACGTGGGCACCGGCTCGGCGTCCAGCGTGGCGTCCGGGCGGATCGCGTACACCCTCGGTCTGCAGGGCCCGGCCGTCACCGTCGACACCGCGTGTTCCTCCTCCCTCGTCGCCCTGCACCTGGCCGCACGGGCGCTGGCGAGCGGCGAGTGCGACCTCGCGCTCGCGGGCGGCGCCACGCTCCTCGTGACGCCGCGCGGGCACGTCGAGTTCAGCAGGCTCCGCGGACTGTCACCGACCGGCAGATGCAGTCCGTTCTCCACCGCGGCGGACGGCGTGGTGTGGGCGGAGGGCTGTGGACTGGTGCTGCTCAAGCGGCTCGCGGACGCGCACCGGGACGGCGACCGGGTCCTCGCGGTCGTCAAGGGCTCGGCGGTCAACCAGGACGGCCGGAGCCAGGGCCTGAGCGCTCCCAACGGCCTCGCCCAGGAACGGGTGTTGCGGGCCGCGCTGGACGACGCGGGACTCCGGCCGGAGGACCTGGACCACGTGGAGGCGCACGGCACCGGCACCCGGCTCGGCGACCCCGTCGAAGGCCGGGCCCTCGCCTCCGTGTTCGGGCCGGGACGCCCGGCGGACCGCCCCCTGCGCGTGGGCTCCCTGAAGTCCAACCTCGGCCACACCCAGGCCGCGGCGGGCATCGCCGGCGTCATCAAGACCGTCCTGTCCCTCGGCCACGAACTGCTCCCCGCGTCCCTGCACGCCGAGATCCCCACCGAGCACGTCGACTGGGCCACCGCCGGCCTGCGGGTGCACAGCCGCGCCGAGGCCTGGCCGCGACACGGCGACCGGGTACGGAGGGCCGGCGTGAGCGCGTTCGGGATCAGCGGCACCAACGCGCACGTGATCCTGGAGGAGGCGCCCCGGGACGAGCCCCGGCCGGCCGCGGTCACGACCGCCGCTCCCGCCCGCCGCCAGGACGCCGAGGAGCCCGGCACCGCACGGGCCGCGGTGCTCTTCCCGCTGTCCGCCCGCACTCTCCCGGCCCTCCGGGGACAGGCCACCCGTCTGCTCGACGCGCTCACCGCACGGCCGGACACGGCGCTGCCCGCCGTGGCCGCGGCCTTGGCCCACCACCGCACGCACTTCGAGCACCGCGCCGTCGTCCGGGCGGCCGACCGCGACGAACTGCTCGCCGCCCTGCGCACACTCGCCGACGGACAGCCCGACGCCGAACTCGTCGTGGGCCCACGGCAGTCGGCACCGCCGGGCAGACTGGCGTTCGTCTTCCCCGGCCAGGGCGCCCAGTGGCCCGGCATGGCTCGCGAACTGCTGGACGTGTCAACGGTGTTCGCCGACGAATTCGACCGGTGCGACGCCGCCCTGCGCCCGTTCACCGGCTGGTCGGTGACGGCGGTCCTGCGCGGCGACGAGGGCACCCCGTCACCTGACCGGGTGGACGTCCTCCAGCCGGTGCTGTTCGCCGTGATGGTCTCCCTGGCCGCGGTGTGGCGGGCCCGTGGGGTACGACCGGACGCGGTGATGGGACACAGCCAGGGCGAGGTCGCCGCCGCCTGTGTGGCCGGTGCGCTCAGCCTCAACGACGCGGCGGCGGTGGTCGCCCTGCGCTCCCAGGCGCTGACCGCCGTGTCCGGCACGGGCGCCATGGCCGTCGTCGCCCTGCCGCACACCGAGGTGGAGACACACCTCGCCGGACTGGGCGGCCGGGTCTGCGTCGCCGCCGTGAACAGCGGCCGTTCGACGGTGCTCTCGGGTGATCCGGAACCGCTGGCGTCCCTGCTCGCCGACCTCGACCGACAGCAGGTGTTCGTCCGGCGTCTCGACGTCGACTACGCCTCGCACAGCGCCCGGGTCGAGCCGTTGCGCACGACCATCCTCGACGAACTCGACGGCATCACCACCTGCTCGACCCCCGTCACCTGGTACTCCACGGTCACCGGTGAACCGGTCACGGACGAGCTCGAAGCCGGCTACTGGTACACGAACCTGCGCGAGCCCGTGCGCTTCGCGTCCACCGCCGAGCGCATGATGGCCGACGGCTACCGCTCCTTCGTCGAGCTCAGTCCCCACCCGGCGCTGGTCACCGCCCTGCTCACCGTCGGTGAGGACACGGGCGCCGAGGGACTGGTCGCCGTCGGATCGCTGCGCCGGGACGAGGACGGACCGGCCTGTCTGGACCGCGCCGCCGCCGAACTCCACGCGCACGGACGGCCGGTCGACTGGCGGCGGCTGGTGCCCGACGCGGGCACGGCGGAACTCCCCGGGTCGGCCGTGGAACTCCCCACGTACGCCTGGGACCCGCGGTCCTACTGGACCGGACCGGAGCCCGCGGCCGGACCGTCCGGACTCCTCGACCGCGCCGCGCACCCGCTGCTCGGCGTGCAGCTGCAGTCCGTGGACGAGACCCGCTGGACCTTCCGCGACGAGTGGTCCCCGGCCACCGCCGACTGGCTGTCCGACCACAGGGTGTTCGGCCGGACAGTGGTGTCGGGCACCACCTTGCTGGAGGTGTGCCGCGCCGCCCTCGCCGTGGCCCGCCCGGACACTCCCTGCGACGTCACCGGCCTGCTTCTGCTCGCGCCGCTCGTCCTGCCGGAGAAGGGGACCGTCGAGGTGTCCGTCGAGGTGGCCACCGCGGGCTCGGCACCCGAGATCACCGTGCACAGCCGACCGCGCGACCGGCAGGACCCGGGCTGGACCCTGCACGCGACCGCGTCGGCCGCCCCGCCCGTGCCGGCCGCGACGGACCGGGCGCCGGTGTGGCCCCGGACCGCCGAATCCGTCTGGAGCGCCGGCACGTACGAGCGACTGAGCGCCCTCGGCCTCGGCTACGGCCCGGCCTTCCGGGGCGTCCGGTCGGTGGTCACGACCGCCGTCGAGGGCGAGCTGCTGGCCAGGCTCGCCCTGCCGCCCGCGGCACGCGGGAGGAGCGACCCCTACCCCGTCCATCCGACGCTGCTGGACGCGGCCCTGCAGGTGGCCGCCGCGCTGGACACGGGCGGTGCGTCCGACGGCCCGGTGCTGCTGCCCGTCGCGGTCGGCCGCTGCGTCCTGCCGCCCGGCGGCACCGGTGACCTCACGGCGGTGGTCCGCAGGACCGGCGGCGCCGGAACGGACCTCACCCTCGACGTGACGCTGTGGGACGCGGACGGCGCCCCGGCGGGCCGGCTGGAGGACGTACGGCTGCGGGCCGTCCACCCGGCGGATCTGAACGGCGCCTCGGAGAACGGCCGTCACCTCTACGAAGTGGCGTGGACGGCCGCGCCCGAGGAACCCGCCGAGGCGCCGGACGCGGTGTGGGCCGTGCACGGCGACCGCTCGGACCCCGACGTCACGGCCGCCGTACGCGGTCTGGAGGCGGCGGGCCGCCAGGTGCGGGAGACGGACGCCGACATCGTCGTACGGTTCTGGCCGCGTCCGACGGCCGGCAGTGAACCGGCGTCCACGGCACACGAGTTGGCGGCCCTCGCACTGGCCGAGCTGCGGGACCTCGTGACGCTCGCGGACGACCGGCAGCCCGCCCGGACCGTGTGGGTCACCCGCGGCGCGCTCGCGACCGGTGCCGGGGACACCGTGCCCGGCCTGGCACAGTCCGTGCTGTGGGGCATGGCCCGCGGCGCCCGGGCCGAACACCCGCATCTCGCACCGACCTTGCTGGACCTGGACGGCACCGGCCCTACCGGCGTCCTTCCCTTCGGCGACATCCTCACGGCGGCCGTCGCACACGTGGGCGAGCCTGAACTCGCCCTGCGGGACGGCGTCCTGCTCGTCCCCCGGCTCGGACGCGCCCGCCCGGCCGACACCCTGCCGGTCCCGGCCGGTGACCGGTACGAACTGACCGGGCTCCCCACGGACCCCGCCCTGGCCACGACCGAGCCCCACACCCTCGCCCCCGGCCAGGTCAGGATCCAGGTCCACGCCCTCGCGCTACCCGCCCCGGGCGGCGGACGCTCCGGTACCGCGTGCGCCGGTGTGATCACGGAGGTTGCCCCCGTCATCGAGACTGCGCCCGTCACCGAGGCCGCGGTCGCCGAGGCCCCCTCCGGCACCGGGAACCCGGCTCCCGGCCTGCGGGTCTGCGCGCGCGCCGAGACACCGCCCGGCTCCGAGGCGGTCGTCGACGCACGCGGTCTCGCGGTGGTCCCCGACGACGTGCCGTTCACCACCGCCGCGGCCCTGGCCCTCACGGCCGGTGCCCCCGGCGGAGCGGGGGAACCGGCCGAGGCCCTGCGCACGGCCCTGGCCGGCCCGGGCCGTCCCGGCCGCCCCCGGGCCCTGCCGGTCACCGGCGCCCGCGAGGCACTGCGACGGCGGAGCGCGACCGGCGAACCCCTTGTCCTCGACCTGACCGGGCGGCCCGGACAGGCCCCCGCGGACGGCACGGTGCTGATCACCGGCGGCCTCGGAGCGGTCGGCCGGCACCTCGCCCGGCTCCTCGCCGAACAGGGTGTCCCACGCCTGCTTCTGACGTCCCGTCGAGGAACGGACGACCCGCGCGCCGAGGAGGTCGCCGCCGAACTGACGGCGCTCGGCGCCGAGGTCGGGATCGCCGCCTGCGACGTCGCGGACCCCGAGGCCCTGAGCGCCGTCCTCGCGGGTGTGACACCGGAGTCGCCCCTGCGCGGGGTCGTCCACTGTGCCGGGGTCCTGGCCGACGGCGTGATCGCCGAACTGACCCCCGAACGGCTGGCGCGGGTGCTGCGCCCCAAGGTGGACGGAGCCGCGCATCTGCACCGGCTCACCGCGGGTCTGCCCCTCGGCCTGTTCCTGCTGGTGTCCTCGGCCGCCGGAGTCGTCGGCAGCGCGGGCCAGTCCAACTACGCGGCGGCCAACGCCTTCCTCGACCAACTCGCCCACCACCGGACCGCCCTGGGCCTGCCCGGTGTCTCGGTCTCCTTCGGCGCCTGGGCGGGCGAGGGACTCGCCGCCGAACACGCCGACCTGGACCGGATGGCCCGCGCCGGCCACCGTGCACTCACCCCGGACCAGGGTCGCGGTCTCGTCGAACTCGCCCTGCACAGGGGCACGCCGCACCTCGTCGCCTGGTCCCTGGACCTGCCCCGGCTGCGGAAGAACACAGCGGCCGCGGAGGACCGTTCGACGGCGCTGTGGCGCTCACTGCTGCCTCCTCCGCCCCCTTCGCGCGGCGATCGGCACGGCGGAGGCGAGAGTATGGCGGAGCGGCTGGCCCGGCTGCCGGAACCCGAACGCGCCGCACGTGTCCTGGCCCTGGTCCGCGAGGAGGCCGCCGGTGCACTGGGGCTGCGCTCGGCGGAGTCCGTCGGTCCCGACCGTCCGCTGCGCGAACTCGGCATGGACTCGGTCACGGCCGTCGAGCTGCGCAACCGCATCGGTACCCGGATCGGCGCCGGACTTCCCGCCACCCTGCTCTTCGACCACCCCACCGCGGCCCGGCTCACCACGCACCTGCTGACCACCGCGCTCACCGCGGCCGGCCCGCACGCCCCGCGGTCCGTACCCCGCCCGAGATCCGCCCCCGGCACCGCGCCCGCGACCGATGAGCCGCTGGCCCTGGTGGGCATGGCCTGCCGACTGCCCGGCGGTGTGCACGACCCCGAGGGCCTGTGGGACCTCGTCGCCGAGGGCCGGGACGCGGTCGGCCCGTTCCCCCGGTCCCGCTGGGACGTGACGGCGCTCTACGACCCCGACCCGGAGGCCCTGGGCAAGTCGTACGCCCGTGAGGGCGGGTTCCTCGACGACCTGGACTCTTTCGACGCGGGATTCTTCGGCATCACCCCGAAGGAGGCCGCCGCCATGGACCCGCAGCAGCGGCTGCTGCTGGAAACGGCGTGGGAAGCCCTGGAACGCGCCGGGATCGTCCCCGCCGACCTGGCGGGCAGCCCCACCGGTGTCTACGTCGGCATGTTCGGCAGCGGCTATCTCGCGGGCTCCCGGCTCGACCAACTGGACGGATACGTCGGTACCGGTTCGGCGCTGAGCGTGGCCTCCGGACGGCTCGCGTACACGCTGGGCCTGCACGGTCCGGCGCTGACCGTGGACACGGCCTGTTCCTCCTCGCTGGTGGCGCTGCACCTGGCGGCCCAGGCACTGCGCGCGGACGAGTGCGACCTCGCGCTCGCCGGCGGCGTGACCCTGATGGTGACACCGGGGACCTTCGTCGAGTTCAGCCGTCTGCGCGGGCTGTCCCCGACCGGCCGCTGCCGCTCCTTCTCCGACGACGCCGACGGAGCCGTCTGGGCCGAGGGCGCCGGCATGGTCGTACTGAAACGGCTCGGCGACGCGCGCCGCGACGGCGACGAGGTGCTGGCCGTGCTGCGCGGTACCGCGGTCAACCAGGACGGCCGCAGCCAGGGACTGTCCGCTCCCAACGGCCCCGCCCAGGAGCAGGTGGTACGGCGGGCGCTGGAGCTGTCCGGGCTGGAACCCGCCGACATCGACCACGTGGAGGCGCACGGGACCGGCACCGGACTGGGCGACCCGATCGAGGCGAACGCCCTGGCGGAGGTCTTCGGCGCCTCCCGCCCGCAGGGCCGCCCCCTGCACCTCGGCTCCCTCAAATCCCACATCGGTCACGCGCAGGCCGCTTCGGGCGTGCTCGGGCTGATCAAGGTCGTCCAGTCGCTGCGCCACCACACGTTGCCGCGCACCCTGCACGCCGACACGCCCAGTCGCCATGTCGACTGGGAAGGCGGCGGGTTGCGGCTCCTGCGGGAGGCGACACCCTGGCCTTCCACGGCGGAACGTGTCCGGCGAGCAGGCGTGAGTGCCTTCGGGATCAGCGGCACCAACGCGCATCTGGTCGTCGAGGAGGCACCGCGGGCCGAGCCGATTCCGGAGGCCGGAACCTGTGCGGAGCCCGAAACGGGTTCCGGGAAGCGGCTGTTCGTGCTCTCCGGGCGTGATGAGCGCGCCCTGCGCGGGCAGGCCGGACAGTTGTCCCGGTATCTCGCGCGGGGCGTGGCCCTGCCGGACGTCGCGCGCACCCTGGCGCGCCACCGCGGCCACTTCGAACGGCGGGCGGCGATCGTGGCGGGCGACCGCGACGACCTGCGCGCCCGGCTCGACGCGCTGGCGAGCGGACGGACCCCGGCGTCCCGCTCCCACGAGGGACGGACGGGCAAGGTCGCCTTCGTCCTCGCCGGGCACGGCGGTCAATGGCCGGGCATGGGTGTGGAGTTGGCGGACCGTTCGACGGCGTTCCACGAGGAGCTGTCCCGGATCGACGAAGCGGTGCGCCGCCGTGTCGGCTGGTCGGTCCTCAACGTGCTGCGCGCGCCCGAGGAGTTCGCCCCGCTGGACCGGACGGAGTTCCTGCAGCCGGTGCTGTTCGCGCTGAACGCCGCACTGGCCGCGGCCTGGCGGGCCCTCGGCGTGCGGCCGGACGCGGTGGTCGGGCACAGTCTCGGCGAGATCGCCGCCGCGTACACGGCGGGCGCCCTGACCCTGGACGACGCCGCGGCCGTGGTGACCGGGCGGGCCGGCGCGGTCGCCCCGCTGGTCGGACAGGGCGGCATGCTGTCCCTGGAGCTGCCGCCCGCGGAGGTCGAGGACCTGCTCGCGCCGTACCGCGGACGGCTGTTCGTCGCGGCCGTCAACAGCCCCCGCTCGACGGCCGTGTCCGGCGACACCGACGCGCTGGACGGGCTGCGCGGAGAACTCGACGCACGGGGTGTCCCCGTACGGAACCTGTCGACCCCGTTCGCCTCCCACACCCCCCTGATGGACCCGGTCCGCGGGGACCTGTTCGACCGGCTCGCCGGCGTCAGGGGCACCCCCGCACCCGTCCCGCTCTACTCGACGGTGCTGGCCGAACCCGTGCCCGGTGACCGCCTGGACGCCGACCACTGGTACGCGAACCTCGGCCGCCCGGTCCGCTTCGCCGACACGATCCGGCGGATGCTCGACGACGGCTACCGCTGGTTCGTCGAACTGAGCCCGCATCCGTCCCTCACCGCCGCCGTCGAGGCGGTGGCGGCCGAGGCGGGGATCGACGCGGTGGCCGTCGGCTCGCTCAGCAGGCAGCGCGACGGGCAGGACCAACTTCTGTCCAGGCTCGGTGAGTTGTACGAGGCCGGATACACGCCCGACTGGCCGGCGCTGTTCCCGCGCGGGCGCCGGGCCGACCTGCCCACGTACGCCTTCAGCCGCGAGCGTCACTGGCTCGCGCCCGCGGCGCCCGCGACGGGTTCCGGTGGCTCACCCCTGCTCGGCACCCATGTCGAGGCCAGTGACACCCCCGACCGGCACCTCTTCCAGAGCGAGATCGACCTGAGCGACAGCCGCTTCGCCTATCTCGGCGACCATCGGGTCACCGGCGAGGTCTGGCTGCCCGGCGCCGCGTTCCTCGCCCTGGTCCTGGAGGCCGCGTCGGCGCTGCGGACCGGAAGTCAGGCGCGGGACGGCGACGGGGCATCGGACGGCGGTACGGCACCGGACGGCGGTGGGACATCGGGCGTCGCTGAGGTGCGGCTCGCCGACGTCAGGTTCGAACGGCCCCTGGTGCTCGTCGCGGAGCGGCCCGTACGGGTGCAACTGGTCCTGCAACCTGCGAAGGACGGCTCGCGGGACTTCACCCTCTCCTCGGCTCCCGCCGGTGAACGGGGGGCCCGATGGGAGAGGCACGTCACCGGACGCGTGCTGACCGGCGCCGCCCCCTCCACGCCCGACGCTGCTGCGCCCGACGCCGCCGACGAGCCCGAAGCGCTGCGCGAGCGGTGCGGCGAGGAGGCCGACCTGCGGGCCGTCTACGCGGGACTGGCCGCCCTCGGCATCGACTACGGGCCGGTCTTCCGGGGCCTGGAGAAGGGATACCGCACGGACTCCGAAGCGGTGGGGCGACTGGCCGGGCGGTCCGCCGACGGCCATCTCGTGCACCCCGCGGTGTTCGACGCCGCCTTCCACACCGCCGCTCTGCCCGCCCACGCCCCCGAGGGCCGCGCCTTCGTCCCCGCCGGTCTCGGCCGGCTGCGCTTCACGGGCCTGCGCGGCACCCCCGCGTGGACCACCTGCCGACTGCGCTCCGTGGCGGGCGACACCGCGCGACTGGACCTGCGGATCTGGGACGAACGAGAGCAACTGATCGTGGAGATCGAGGAGTTCGCCCTGACCGCGCTCACCCGGGCGGACGGCTCGCTCTACGAGACCCGCTGGCAGCCGCGTCCGGACGCACGGGAGCCCGCCCACCAGGACGGCTGGCTCGTGCTGACGGACGGGACCGGAGTGGGGAGCGCGCTCGCGGACCGGCTGGCCGCCACCTCGACACCGCACGTGATCGCCCGTCCGGGCAAGGCGTTCGGCACCGAGGGCCCAGGGCGCTACGTCCTCGACCCGGCCGACCCGGAGCAGACGGCCCGGCTGCTCGACGAGGCGTTCCCCGACGGACCCCCCGCACAGGTGGTGCAGCTGTCCGCGCTCGACGCGCCTCCGATCGAGGACACCCGCACCGCGGAGGAGGCCGCCCGCAGGTGCTGCCTCACGACCCTGCACCTCGTGCGGGCGCTCACCGGCCGTGCGCGCGGCCGCAACCCACGGCTTTTCGTCGTCACGCGAGGCAGTCAGGCCGCCGACGGCAGCGCCCGGGTGACGCACCCTCAGCAGGCCCTCGCCTGGGGCTTCGGCCTCACGGTGGCCCAGGAGTACCCGGAACTGTCGACCACCCTGATCGACCTTCCGGCCGAGGATGGCGAGGACTCCCTGTGGACGCAACTGCGGCACGCGGACGACGAACGCCTCCTCGCGCTGCGGGAGTCGGGCCGTCTGGTGCCGAGGCTGGCCCGCACGCACCCCGAGGACGGCGGTGGTCGGGACGGGATCACCGCGGACGGCGCGTACCTGATCACGGGCGGTCTCGGCGGACTCGGCCGAGTGGTCGCCGAGCGGCTCGTCCGGCAAGGCGCCCGTCGGCTCGCCCTGTTGGGCCGGGGTGGACCCGACGCGGACGCCCGGACCTGGATCGAGGGGCTCGAAGCGCGCGGAGTCACCGTGTGTCTCGCCCGCGCGGACGTCGCCGACCGTGACAGGCTCACGGCCGCGCTGGACACCGTACGGCGGGCGGCCGGGCCGATCGCCGGGGTCGTCCACACGGCCGGAGTCCTCGACGACGCCACCTTGGCCACCCTGACCGACGACCGTGTGCTGAGTGTGCTCGCCCCCAAGGTCCTGGGCACCGCCCTGCTCACCGAACTCGTCCCGGAGGCGACGAGGTTCGTCCTCTTCGCGTCGGCCGCGGGCCTGCTCGGCTCGGCAGGTCAGAGCCCGTACGCGGCGGCGAACGCCTTCCTCGACGCCTGGGCGCACCACCTGTCCCGCACCGGCCGCCGGGCGCTGAGCCTGGACTGGGGGGCCTGGGCCACAGTGGGCATGGCCGCCGGGCCCGGAAACCGGGCCGCCGAGACCGGACGCTCCGGGCTGCTCGCCTTCTCCCCGCAGGAGGGCGGCGATCTCTTCGAGCGGGTGCTCACCACCTCACGCCGCCAGCTCGCGCCCCTCGCCCTGGACCCGGACGCCCTGGCGCTCGACCCGGACGCGGCCCGCACCCGCCCCATCCTGGGTGACCTGATCACCGCCCCCGCGGCCTCCGCGGACACGGAAGATCTGGTCACACGGGTGTTCGCGGCGACATCGGAACCGGACCGGTCCGCTCGGCTCGAAGCGTATGTGCGGGTCAAGGTCACCGAGGTCTCCGGCGGTGCGGCCGAGATGTCCGCGACCACGGCCCTCAAGGAGCTCGGTCTGGACTCCCTGATGCTGGTCCGGCTGCGCAACGCCTTCGCGCGCGAACTCGGCGCCGAACTCCCCGCCGCCACGGTGTTCTCGGCGTCCGACATCCGGGGCCTGGCCCGAGCCCTGGGCGAGGTCCTGCCCGAACGGGGAGCCGGGGCGCGGGAGGAGAAGCGGCGGCCCGAGCCCGTACCGGAGGTGCCCGAGAGCGAACTGCGGCCCGCCACCCGCGACATGGTGCGGCTGCTGCGCGGCGCCCGGCCGGACATGCCGGACGCGGCGCACGCCGTCGGGCTGGCCGTACGGCTCACCACGCCGACCACGCGCGAGGCCCTGGCCGCGATCCTCACCCGGCTCGCCGCTCGGCACGCCGCCCTGCGCACGGCGTTCCCGGGCGGCGGCGGACAGGCCCGGCGGATGCGCGTGGACCGGGAGCCGGCCACGCCGCTCCTGCGCCGCACGGACGTGAGCGACGACGCCGGAGTCGACGTCGCCGACCGGCTGCGGCGGCTGCTGGAGCCACCGTTCGACCTGGCGGAGGGACCGCTGTGGCGCTTCGAGCTGCTGGACGGGGACGGGGACGGGGGTGCTGGGGCCGCGGGCGCCGAGGCCGACGAGAACGAGAACGAGAACGGGAACGGGAACGGGAACGGGGCTGAGGGTGCGGTCGATCGATACCTCCTGTTCGGTGCGCACCACGCGGTGAGCGACCTGCAGTCGCTGTTGCTCGTCGCGGGGGAGATCGACACCGAACTGTCCGGCACCCCGCTCGGCGCCGAGGTCACCAACCGGGACCTCGACCTGCTGGCCGAGGCGCAGCGCCCCGGCGACGCCCGGGCGGAGGATGCGGTGGAGTGGCGCGAGGCCTTCCACAGCGCAGCTCGTCTCGACCTGACCCTCGCCCGGCCCCGCCCGGCGACCCGCTCGTACCGGGCCGGGAGCGTGACCGTGGAGATACCGGACGGGCTCATGGAACGGGTCGCCGCGACCGCGAGCCGGCTCGCCGTGACGCCCGCCGCCTTCTGTCTCGGCACCCTGACGGTGCTGCTGGCCAGGGTGCGGGAACGGGAGCGTTTCGTGCTCGCCGTACCCGTCGACACCCGGATCCACGCCGACGCCTTCGACGCGGTGGGCTTCTTCGGGGTACCCGTCCCGTTCCCGGCGCAGGCCGGGGCGGGCGAGCGGATCGAGGACGTGCTGCGCCGCACGGACGACCGCCTGGACCGGGTCCTCACCAAGGGAGCCATGTTCTCGGACGTCCTGCCCACGCTCGCGGGACAGGGACTGCACCGGGTGAACGCACCTTTGGTGGAGGTGTACTTCAACTATGTGCGGTCCGCCGCCCGCAGCCTCGAACGGCTGGAGGTGCTCCCCGCCGGGACGGGTTACTCAGACCTCGACCTCATGATCACCATGACCCCGGACGCGGGTCGCGTCCGCCTCGACCACAACCTCGACATCCTGGACGCGGCCACCTCGACGGACCTGGTACACCGCTTCCTGCGCCTGCTCGCGGACGCGGCGGACGACCCGACGACGGCGGTCGGCACGGCGCCCGGGAGGACCGTCTCGGCGGCAGTCGACGACGAGGCGTCAGCATCAACCCCATCCACCGGCAGTCCCGTTGAGCGTCCGCGCCGACCGATCGTTCTCGCGGCCACCTTCGCGCTCGGCCATCTGCCGCTGCTCTGCGCGGCGGCCGTCGAGGAGGAGACGGGTGAGGACGGGACGCCGGAGGTGACCTCGGACGGGACAGCGGACGTGACACGGGACCACACGTCCGGCCGGGTGCGTGACGTGGGCGCGGCGGTCGCCGAAGCCCCGTACCACCAGGTGCTCGCCGCGCTGCGCGACCCGTCCGGCGTCTTCGCCGACCCCGCCTCGGTGGTGGGTGTGGTGCTGCTCCGGGCCGTGGACCTGGAACGGTTCGGCCCGGTGAGCGACGCGACGCTCGCCGAGCTGCGCACCGCGTACCTCGATGCGCTCAGGGCCCTCACCGGAGGGACCCGCAAGCCGCTGGTCGTGGGCTTCCTGCCCACCGCGCACCAGAAGGACCGTTTCACGCGCTGGGAGGACGACCTCGCCGCCGAACTCGGCGGCGTGCCCGGCATCGCGGTGCTCCGTCCGGACGACTGGACGCGCCACCACACCGTGGGGGAACGCTTCGACGAGCGGACCGATCGGCTGGCCCACCTCCCCTTCACCCCGCCCTTCCAGGCCGCGGTGGCCCTGCGGGTGGCCGAGATCGTACGAGCGGTGCGGAGCACCGCGCCGAAGGTCATCGCGGTGGACGGCGACCAGACCTTGTGGGGCGGGGTGGCCGGGGAGGCCGGCCCGGACGCGGTGGACCTGACGGGACCGCGCGCCCTCCTCGCACGCAGACTGTTGGAATGGCGGGCTTCGGGCGTGCTGTTGGCGCTGGTCAGCAACAACGACGAGGGCACGGTACGAGCCGTCCTGGATCGCCCGGACAGCCTGTTGAAGCCCGAGCACTTCAGCGCGTTCTCCGCCACCTGGGGGCCGAAGCCGGACCGCCTCGCCTCGGCGGCACGGGCGCTCGGCCTGGGACTCGACAGCTTCCTCTACCTGGACGACAACCCGGTCGAGATCGCGGCGATGCGCTCGGCGCTGCCGCAGGTGCTGTCAGTGACCTGTCCGCCGACCGCCGAACTCGACCAGTTCCTGCACCGGTTGTGGCCGTTGGTCCCACCGGCCGCGACGGCCGAGGACGGACTGCGGGCACGGTTCCACGCGCAGGAACGCGAACGGGACGCGGCTCGTGAACAAGCCGGGTTCGAGGAGTTCCTCGCCGGTCTGGAGCTCCACGTCGACATCCGGGCCCTCTCGGCCGACGACGTGGAGCGCGCCGGTCAACTCGTGCGTCGCACCAACCAGTTCGTCCTCCATCCCCGGTCCGCCGACGGCGGGGACCTGGCGCGCTGGCGCGCACACGGGGAGGTGTGGACGGCCGCCGCCCGTGACCGGTTCGGCGACTACGGACAGATCGGCCTGTTCGCCCTGCGCGCGGAAGGCGGCCGACTGGACGTCCTCGCCTGGACGATGAGCTGCCGCGCGCTCGGCAGGGGAGTCGAGGAACGGATGCTGCGGTGGCTGGCCGACCGCGCGGACCGACTCGGCTGCGCGAAGGTCCGGCTGACGGCGGAGCGCACCGCGCGCAATGTTCCGGCCCGGCGTCTGCTGGCCGCGCTTTGCGGCGGCGACCAGGACGACGAGCGCCTGGAGAGCGTGGTCACGCCGGACCAGCTGCGGGCCTTCCGCTCCTGGCGGCGACGGTGAGCGGGAGCGGGAGCATGACGGCCACCGCGCGTGGCCCGGTCCATGACAGCCGTACGGAAAGGGACATGACAGGGGTGAAGGGCTCATATGCGTGAAGTGAACGAGGGCACGCCGGCGTCCGCCGGACAGCGAGCGGCGGGTGAGGCGATCGAGCGCGGTGACGGTGGGCTGAGCGTGGCGGCCCTGCTGTCCAGGGCGGGGCTGGCCTCCGTTCCCCCTGCGTCCGGTGCGCCTTCGAGCGGCGAACCGGACGCGAGTGAGGTTCCGCGCCGCGGGGAGACGGACGTCGAGCCGGGGGCCGCGTGGTCCGGTGCCGGTGCCGGTGATGGTGCGGGTATAGATACAGGTGCGAGTACGGGCGTGGGCGCGGGCATGGGTGCGGACACCGGTACGGATGCCGCCGCCGAGCACGGCATCACACGCGACACCGCACAGGGCACCGCGCGCGACGCCGCGTATGGCACCGGGTACGACGCCGACGAGCAGGCCGACTCCGTGCCCGCCGCCGCGACCCCCGACGTGGACGGTCTGGCCTCCGCGATCGCCGAGGCGGCCGGCCCCCTCGTCCCCGGAGGACTGCTGTCGCCGGACAGCGACTTCTTCGACGCCGGGGGCACTTCCGTCGGAGCCGTGGAACTCGTCGCGGCGCTGGAGGAGACCCTGGGCATGGAGCTGGACCTCGACGAGGTCTTCGCCGACGCCCGGCCGCGGAGCCTCGCCGAGCGCTGGCTGCGGACTGTGGGGACGGCGTGCACCACGGGGACCGCGGCGCCCAGCTCCACACCACCGGTCCAGGGCGCCCGCCCCGCGCCACCCGGGACAGCACCCCGGGCCGCACGGACCGGCACGACGACCGTCTCCCGGACCGCCGCCGGGGACACGGCGCCCCTCGTGCCTTTCCCGGCCTCCCCACCCGCCCCGGGACCATCCGCCCTGTCCTCCTCACCATCCTCGTCCCCCACGGCCCGGTCCGAGGACCTGGACCAGATCCTGGCCGACCTCGCGCTCGCCGACCGGCTGCCCTGGACCGGATCGCCCGAGCCGCTGCCGCCCCGCCGGATCCTGCTCACCGGCGCCACCGGCTTCCTCGGCGGCCATCTGCTCCTCGACCTGCTCCGACACAGCGAGGCCCGGGTGTACTGCCTCGTCCGGGCCGCCGACGAGGAGGCGGCCTCGGCCCGCCTCGGCGCGGCGCTGAAGAACCACCGGCTGCCCTGGTCGTCGGAGATCCGCCGCCGCGTCACGGTGCTGCCCGGCGACATCAGGCACCCGCGCCTCGGCCTGTCGGAGGAGCTCTGGAACACGCTCGCCCACGAGCTGGACAGCGTGGTCGGAGTGGCGGCGGCGGTGGACTTCCTGCGCGGCTACCGGTCGCTGCGGCAGAGCAACGTCCTCGGCGCTCTCACCCTGGCCGAACTCGCCGCGTCCGGCCGGCCGAAGCCGCTGCACCACATCTCCTCGATCGCGGTCTTCAACGAGGTCGGCATCACCGCGATGGGAGAGGACGACCCCCTCGCCCATGTGGACCGCCTCGTGGCGGGATACGACCAGACGAAATGGGCCGCCGAGGTCGCGCTGCGCCGGGCGCGCGACCACGGGCTGGTCGTCACCGCGCTGCGTCCCGGCGGCATCGGCGGTCACACGAGGACCGGTGCCTACAACCCGCAGGACCTCAGCAGCGGTCTCCTCTCGGCCTTCGGCCGCTTCCGCACCGTACCCGCCTTCCGCCACCTGAACTCGGCGCCGGTGGACTGGGTGAGCCGGGTCGCCGCCGCCGTCGTCTGCGAACCGGAGGCCTGGGGCCACGACTACCACCTGACCGGGGTGCCCAACACCCTGGACGATGTCGTGCGGGACATGGCGTTCGGCGGCCTGCACGTGCGCGTACAGGACTGGGACGAGTGGCGCGCCGACGTCCTGTCCCGCCTCGACGCCGATCCGGTTCCGGAACTCGGTTTCCTGACCCGGGTGTTGCGCAGCCCCACGGCCCTCAGGCTGTGCGAGGCCACGCTGACGGGACCGGCGGCCACCGGTGAGCGCACCGCCGCGCTCGTCGAGGCTCTCGGCCTGCGGCCTCCGGCCCGTTACGACTCCCGTGCACAGCTGAGGACGTTCGAGCGTCTCGCGGAGGACGGCCTGGCCAGGCTGCCCCACAGGGACGACCAGCCCTATCTGTGGTTCTCCGAGACGACCGAGGGCTCCGTGGTACCGGTCGGGGCGCCCGCCGAACCGTCCCGTCCCTGCTCGACGGCGCTGACCCTCTCCATCGCGAGCATGCACCAACTCGTCAGGGAGCGGCGGGTGGACGTCCGTGGCGAGCTGGTGTGCGGTGCCGTCCATCCCGAACCGCTGACCGTGGTGCGCGGCGACGTCTGGGTCCGCCCCGAGGAGGGCATTCCGCGCCGGCACGGTGACGACCACCGACTCCTGCGCTACCGGCTGCTGTTGCGTGACACGGACGGAGGCCGCTGGTGGCTGGAGGGCCACAAGCACGCACGCGCCCGCCGTGACGTGTGGCGGCAGACCCGCGCCCTGCGCGTCGAGATCGGCCCGGAGGGTGAACCCGCTCTTCTCACAGGCGAGTTGGTCGTTCCCGCGGACAGTTATGTGCGCGACCAGATCGACGGCATCGAGGTCGATCCACGGCTGACCGCCCGGGAGCAGCGGGCCGCCAAGCTGACCTGGCTCGCCTGGTTCGGCCTGGAGATGGGCCGCGGACTCGCCGGGCCGTTCGCCAGGGCCGCCGCCGACCTCCTCGACCTCCGCCGCACCCCGACCCCCTCGGAGCGCCACCGATGATCCGCAGAACCGCCGCCTCCCGCACCCGGCAGCCGGCCCGCGCCCTCCGGACGGCGCGGGTTCCGCACCCCCTCCGCCACCGCCTCGACCCGGCGCGGGTCGAGGAGATCCCCTTCACCACCTCGGACGGTGTACGCCTCGCGCTCACCCGCGTCGACAGCGGCGAACGCGACCGGCCCGCCGTGCTGCTCCTGCACGGGCACACCGCGTCCGCCGACATGTTCCTGCTCCCCGAGACCCGCAACCTCGTCGACGTCCTCCTCGACGACGGCTACGAGCCCTGGCTGCTCGACTGGCGCGGCAGCCGCCGCTTTCCGTACAACGAGACCGGCGGCCGGTACACCTACGACGACGTCGCCCTGTACGACGTTCCCGAAGCCGTCTCCCGGATTCGTGAACGCATCGGCGGGCGGCCGCTGTTCGTGGTCGCGCACTGCGTGGGCTCCCTCACTCTGTCGCTGAGCATGGCGGCGGGGCTGGTGCCCGGACTCGCCGGCGTCGTCTCCCAGGGGGTGTTCCTGACCCCGAAGCTCGCGGGGCGCACCTCGCTGCGCATGACGGTGGCGGGCGAACTGCTGCGCAACCGCGTCGACCACATCCCCGTCGACTTCCGGAAGGTGGGCCTGCGGTCGCGGTACACACCCCTGTTCGCGCTCGCCTCGCGCGGCGCGGCCTGCCCGGACCCGACCTGCCAGATCCTCCACAACTCGGCCTGGGGGTCGGGAGCCTCGCTCTTCGTGCACGAGAACCTGTCGGACGCCACCCACGACCGGCTCGCCGAACTCCTGGGTCCCGCGCCCCTGTGGATCCTGCCGCACTTGCGCCGCATCGAGCTGGCGCGCACCGTCGTCCGCTGGCACGACACCGACCACCGGTACCGGGCGCTGCCGCCCAACGCCCTGGACGCGGCGGCCCGCATCGACACCGCGGTCCTGCTGCTCTCCGGCAGCGAGAACGGACTCTGGCTGGACTCGCAGCGGCTCTGCCACGAGGTGCTGGCACACCGCGAGCCCCAACTGGACGTCTCGTACACCGAGATCCCCGGCTACGGGCATCTGGACACCTTCCTGGGCCGGGGCGCCGCACTGGACGTGTTCGGGCACATCCTCGAATTCCTCGGCGAACAACGGTGACGGCGGCCCGTGCGGCCGGATACCGTACCGGTCAGTAACCGGACCGCACCCAGGAGGCCCCATGCCGCAGCTCGATGTCGACGGCGCCGCGCTGACGTACGACGACGAGGGCCCCCGCGACGGCGACGGCGTTCCCCTGGTCTTCCTCCACGGGTGGACGGCCGACCGGCGGCGCTGGGACCACCAGATGGCGCACTTCGCCGAGAAGAGACGGGTGGTCCGGCTGGATCTGCGCGGGCACGGGGAGAGCGGGGGGTCGGGCGTCCGGACCATCGCGGAGCTGGCGACGGACGTCCTCGCCGTCCTCGACCATCTGAAGATCGAGCGGTTCGTGCTGGTCGGTCACTCCATGGGCGGGATGATCGCCCAGACCATCGCCCTCGGCCACCCCGAGCGGGTCGAACGCATGGTCCTGGTCAGCTCGATCAGCAGGATGACCTACAGCCGGGGGCGGGGCCTGCTCATGGCGGCGTCGACCCTGGTGCCGTTCAAGCTGTTCGTCGCCACCAACATCCAGCGTGCCTTCGCGCCGGGCCATCCGCGCGAGGAGATCAGGGAGTACGTGCGCAGCTCGGCGGACACCCCGCGTGAAGTCGTCATGACGCTGTACGGCGCCATGCGGGCCTTCGACGTCCTCGACCGGCTCGGTGAGATCCGCACCCCCACCCTCCTCGTCCACGGCTACTACGACATCCAGCTGCCCGTCGCGCAGATGCTCCGGATGGCCAAGGCCTACCCGGACGCGGTGGTGCGGATCCTGGACGCGGGCCACGAACTGCCGGTGGAGAAGCCGGCGGAACTCACCGCCGCGCTCGACGGGTTCCTGACCGACCGGGCCGCCGCGCGACCGTGAACCGCCCGACCCCTGCCCGCCGTCGTGGACGGGCGGCGGCTCAGGGGACCCGGTAGACCCCCTCGGGTTCGTCGTGCGCCATCGCGGCGTACTCCTCGAAACCGAGATTGCCGATGCTCAGATTCGCGTGGATGTCGTGGACGCCGGCGGGGACGGTGCGAAAGGCGCGTCCGTACTCGACGAGCCGCCGGTGGTCCTCGTCGTCCTCGCACTCCTCCCTCGTCAGGGTGGTGACGGCGAGCAGGGCGTGGTGCGCGGCCCGCATGGTGGTCCCGTCGGCGAGGAAGACGACCGGCAGGTTCTCGTCGGCGCGGACCGCGGCGACCACGTCGTCGACGCCGGCCTCCGCCCAGGCCGGATCGTCGACGAGGTGGAGGCCCGCCGTGTACTGCCCGTCTTCTCCGGGCGCCCACGGCTCCGCCAGGGCCGTCGTCACGGCCCGCCAGGACACGTCGTCGTGATAGTCCGTCCTGACGACCAGCGCATCGAATTCGTCCCGGCCGACGACGGCGGGCAACGCGTTCATGGAACGTTCTCCTCGGTGGCTGAGGTGGCTGAGGTGGCTGAGGTGGCTGAGGTGGCTGAGGTGGCTGAGGTGAGGCGTCCGGTCGACGGTACGACGCGGACGGCGCCGCACCGGGCAGTCGGGGCCGTGACGTCCGCCGGAGCTTCGGCACCCGCCGATGCCTGCGGCCAGCGACGGCGTCAGGAAACCCGAACCGGCACCGGCACCGGAACCGGAGCCTCGCCACCCGCCGGGCGGGAGGTCACGGGATGCGGCACGGCACGACACCGTCCGGGGGCTCCTACGGCAGTGTGGCGGGCGGCGCGTCGTCGGTGAGCTCCTCCAGCACCGCGAACTCCGCCAGCAGCGTCCCGGCGCTCGCCACGTCGCTCGTCAGGGAGCGGTCCTGCATCGCCGGACTCAGCACCGCGGCGGCCCGGGCGTAGGCGCGTCCCGCGACGGTCAGCGGGTCGGGAACCGTGCCGCGCTGGCGCAGGGCCCGTACGGCGGCCACCAGTTCGCAGCCCAGGACCAGCCGGTACGCGTCGGTGAGCCGGAGCGTCTTGCGGGCCGCCTGGGTGGCGAAGCTCGCCGCCTCCTCCGTCCCCTGGGAGAGCACCACGTGCCCGAGTGCGGCCGGCGTGGCACACGTCTGGACCTCGGCGACCGCGGCCGCCGCGCCGTATTCGAGGATCATCATTCCCGAGCCCGCCGATGCCTCGTCGGCCAAGTAGGAGCGCAGTCCCGTCAGTTCGGGACGGCCGAGCCCGGAGAGCCGGGCGGCGGAGAGCCGGGCCGTGCCCAGGACGGCGAGACAGACCCCGTCGAGCGCCAGCGCGAGCGGGCCGGCGAAGAATCCGCCGTGGTGGTGGGCGACCGGGGCGACCCCGGCCGCGTCCCAGCCGATCAGGGGATTCTCCACCGCGGAGTTGAGGTCGACGGCGAGCACCCCCTCCAGGGTGCTCCACGCCTCCGACGCCGGACCGTGGGCCTGGGGGAAGCAGCGGAAGCCGAACGGGTCCTGGACGCGCGGGGACGGCGGCCAGGGCGTCCGCGCGGTGCCGAGGAGCCGGCGAACGCGCGCGGCGGCCCGCTGCGTGGGCGGATGCGGGTGCGCGAGGTGGACCTCGGGCGCGTACGCCTCCAGGGACGCGTCGATCGCGCACAGGGACAGGGCCGCCACCACATGGGCGGCGCGCAACAGGGCGCCGAGGTCGTGACAGGCCAGCGCGGACTGGCCCAGGGTGAGGGCGTTGCTGCTCAACAGGGGCAGCGCGTCGCCGCGTTCGATCCGCAGCGGCTCGGGGAGCGGCTGCCCGGACTCCGCCCGGTCGTGCTCCCACGGGCCGTGTCCGAACAGCGCCAGTCCGAGTTCGGCCAGCGCGGTCAGATCCCCGGTGCCCACCGACCCGTACTCGCTGACCGGTGGATGCACGCCGGTCCGCAGGGCGTCCAGCAGCGTCGTGGCGACCGCGGGGCGCAACCCCGAGCCGCCGGCGAGCAGTTGGTTGGCGCGCACCGCCATCATCGCGCGTACCTGTCGCACCGGCAGCCGTTCCCCGATGCCGCCCGCGTGGCTGAGCAGCAGTCGGAGGTCGTGACCGTCGCCGTCGTGCTCCTCGACGGCGACACCGCGGTGCGCTCCCACGCCGGTGGTGCGTCCGTAGGCCCGGGTGCCCTCCGCCGTCAGTGCCCGGGCGGCCCGGTGCGCACGCGCCATCCGCTCCAGTGCGGCCGGGGGCACGGTGCCGGGCGGGACGCCGTCGGCGATCCGGGTCACCGTGCGCGAATCCAGGCCCCGGCCGTCGAGTGCGACGGCGCCGGGCGCGTCGGTCAACGGCGCGACGCCGGCGCGCGGATCGGCGGGGGATGTCCCGGCGGTGCGCTCGAGCATGACGGAGGTTCTCCTCGACGACAGGACCCCGGGCTCCCCCCACCCGAGGTGCCGGACGGCGGGCCGGAGCGGATCACCGCTCCGGCCGGCACGCGTCCGTCAGGACAGTCCGGCGGACGACAGCCACTGCTTGGCGACGTCCAGCGGGTCCTTGTTGTCGTTCTGCACCTGGGCGTTGAGGTCGACCAGGGCGTCCGTGTCGAGCTTCGCGGACACGGCGTTGAGTGCGGCGACGCCCTCGGAGGTGAGCCCGCTCTTGTAGGCGAGCGGAGTGACGTTCTCGAAACCGAAGAGATTCTTCGAGTCCTGGAGAACGACGAACTTGTTCTTGCTGATTCCGGGGTCGGTCGAGAAGATGTCCGCCGCCTGGATGTTGTTGCCCTTGAGCGCGGCGACGGTCAGCGGGCCACCCGCGTCCAGGGCCTTGAACGACTTGAAATTCAGGCCGTATTCGGTCTTCAGGCCGACCAGTCCCTGCTTACGGGTCTGGAACTCCGGGGAACCGCCGATGACCATGTCCTTCGCCGCGTCGGCGAGGTCGGCGATGGTCGACTTCTCGGTGAGGCTGTACTTCTTGGCCGTGGCCTCGTTCACCGCGACCGCGTCCTTGTCCTGGGCCTCGGAGGGCTCCAGGAGCGTCAGCTTGGCGTCGAGACCGGCGGTGATGGCCTTCGAGGTCTCCTCGACGGTCGTCGGAGCCGCCTTGGCGTCCAGGTAGGCCAGCAGGGCGCCGTTGTATTCGGGCAGCACGGTGATCGTGCCGTTCTTGATCAGACCGTAGGTCGTCTCGCGGCTGCCGATGTTGAGCTTGTAACTGACCTTGATGCCCTTGGCCTTCAGGGCCTCGCCGTAGATGTCGGCGATCAGGATGCTCTCGGGGAAGTTGTTGGAGCCGACCACCACCGTACCGCCCTTGGCGGTGTCACCCTTCAGCGGGTCCTTGCCGTCGGAGCTCTTGTCGGAGGAACCGCAGCCCGTGAGGGCGGCCGCGGCCACAACCAGCAGGGAAACAGCATACGTTGCGGTCGTTCGGGTGCTTCTGGCGTGGGTCACGTTGGTCATCCAGACTTGTGCATGGGGGTCGGAAGGCGTGGCGTGTAGTCGATCCAATCGAGCGCGGTAACGCACCGTCAAGACACGAATAGATCACCGATGGAGACCAGGCGGCTTCACCGCGTGTGCGCAACTCGATCGAAACGGCGGCGAATCAGACGTATCGCCGTGTCACTTTTTGGTTGATCATGGCCGTACTCTTGCGGCAACCGCTAATGTTGGCCGAGTCGGGGGACATGGTTCCACTTGCTCGGCCCGAGCGTGCTGACACGACCCGTTCACGCAGCCCGGGCTGCGGGCTTCCAATTGGGAATGAAGTCAAGGAGGTTTGGTGCCCGCGCACAGGAAAGCCGCCCGGGGGCCGCAGACCACGGCTCCCCGAATAGGCCGGACGCCCTCCCTCCTCGACCGTTGGCCTTTCCGACGGAAACTCAACGTCCTGGTCATTGTTCCGTTGGCCGTTGTTTCCGCGATGATCGCTTACATCGTCTATTCCGAGATGGACTCGGCCCGTTCGGCGGCGGCGACGGCCCGTCTCGTACGGGACAGCGCGCAAGTCACCAAACTCATCGACGGCGTTCAGACCGAACACCGGCAGGCGCTCCTGGTCTCCCTGCGCCACGAGGCCGCCCGCCCTGGCGACAAGGCGCCCGACACGTCCGCCTTCCTGGACGCGCAGCAGAAGGTCAGCGCCCAGGCCGAGGCCGTGCGGGCCACCTACGGCGACCGGCTTCCCGAGGCCGAGGCCCAGGCGCTCAAGGAGTTGGAGGGCCTCGACAGCCTCCGCAAGACCATCGAGCAGGGCCCGATCCCCGCCGACAACATCGACCCGGCGTACGGATCGGTGATCGAAGGCCTCATCAACGGTCTCGGACTGGGCCAGTCGGGCGGCGAGTCCTCGGAGTCCGCCGGCAACCTGCTCGACGCGCTGCTGCGCGCCGACACCGCCCACGCGTCCTTCGAGACCAGCGTCTTCGCGGCCCGTACCCGCGACGCCAACGCGCTCATCGAGTACACCGGAGCCGTCGGCGACTACGAGCAGTACACCTACCAGGCCGAACGTTTCACCCGGTTCGCCAGCCAGGAGCAGGGCGCCCGGCTCGCCGCGATCGAGCACAGCGCCTACCAGAGCGTCATCGCCCAGCACTACGCGGCGCTCCAGGTCGACCCCAGTGGTCTGGTCGCCGAGACCCCGGGGCAGTTGCGCACCGCGCTGCAGGACGCGCTGACCGCCGACCCGACCTACGAACGCCAGGCCCAGAACCGGCTGAAGATCACCGAGTCGCTCATCGGCGAGATCGCCGCCGACACCCAGAAGGCGTCCGACGACGCCTGGTGGCAGGTGCTCTGGCTGGTGGCCGCCGACCTCGCCGCCTTCGCGGCCTGGATCCTCTTCTCGGTGCTCGTGCGCCGCTCCGTGGTCCGCACCGTACGCACCCTCACCCAGGCCGCCCAGCACGTGGCCGCCGCGGCCGAGACCGAGCTCGCCCGGGTCGCGGACGACGACTCCGAGGACGCGGGCCCGCCGCGCCTCGAAGCCGTCCCCGTGCCGGTCCGCGACGAGATCGGCGAACTGGCCGAAGCCTTCAACCAGGTGCAGGTCACCGCGAGTGCGCTGCTGGAACGCCAGGTCGTCAGCCGCCGCAACATCGCCGAGATGTTCGGCAACGTCGGCCACCGCGTCAGCAATCTGACGGCGCGCCAGCTGGCCCTGATCGACTCCGTGGAACGCGGTGAGACCGACCCCGAGGTACTGGACCGGCTCTACCGCATCGACCACATCGCCGTCCGTCTCCAGCGCAACGCCGACAGCCTGATGCTGCTCGCCGGCATCCGGGAGACGGGTCTCAACTCCGGTCCCATGCGGCTCAGCAACATCGTCCGCGCCGCGCTCGGGCAGATCGAGGGCTATCAGCGCGTCACCCCGCACGCCGAGGGCGACGTCACCGTCGCTCCCGACATCGTCGGCGACCTGACCCTGATGCTCGCCGAACTCCTGGAGAACGCGGTGACGTTCTCCCCCGCGTCCAGCAGTGTCGAGGTGGTCCTCAGGCCCCGGCACGGCTCCGGCGGCGGTGCCCTGATCGAGATCATCGACCACGGGCTCGGGATGAGCCCCGAGCGGCTGGAGGAGGAGAACGCCCGCCTGATCCGCCGTGAACGGCTCGACCTGGCCCCCACCGAGGTCCTCGGCCTCTTCGTGGTCGGTGGTCTCTCCCGTCGCTGGGGCATCGAGGTCGTCCTCACCCGCACGCCGGGAGGCGGGGTCACCGCCACCGTCGCGGTGCCCGCCTCCCAGCTGCTGCTGGCCGACCCCACGGGAGCCGCGACCCGGGCCCCGCACATCCTGCCGCCGCCGCGCCGCTCGGGCCTGACCGAACCACGCCCCGGCGTCGTCGACCCCGAGCCGGGGCCCTCGTCCCTGCCCCGCAGGGTCCCCGCCCGCAACCGTGTCGCGGAGTCCCCCGGTCATGGTGGCCGACAGGAGCCGGTGGCCGAGGGCGGGACGGGCTACGGCGCCCCCGGCGCGACCCGGCCCCGGCCGGGTGCCGCCCCGGCCGCCGAGGCACCGGCACGTCCGGGGCCCGGGGCCCACGACGGCGCGGGACACGGTGCCGGCGGCGCCGGTCCGGTACGACAGCGCGGCACCGGCGCCGTCGGCGGACTCGGACTGCCGCCCCGGACGGCGGGCGGTGGCCTCCGGCTGCCGCCCCGCACACCGGGCCGTGGCGGCGAGGAACCGCCCCGCACCGCGGGCGGTGGTCCCGGACAGCCGCCCCGCACGGCGGACGGCGTTCCCGGACAGCCGTCGCGCGCCGCCGGCGCGGGACACGGCCCGGGCCCGGCTCCGGCCGGTGACGCTCCGGTCCGTCCGGCCGAGGGTGGTGCCGGCCCGCTGCGGCGCCGCGTGCGCGGTGCGACCCTGCAGTCCACCACGGCGTCGACCCGGCTGCCCAGGCAGCCCGTCGCCCACCCCAACCCGCGCCCCTCCGCCTGGCAGACCGCCGACGCGGAAGCGGCGCGTTCGGAGATCGACGAGTTCGAGGAGGCCGTCCTGCGGGCCGAGCGCGAGAGCGCGGCCGGGTACCCAGGCGGCGGCGGACCGGCCCGTTCAGGGGGCCGGCCCGACACCTCGACCGAACACCGCACAGAGAACAACAGACCCACATTCCCGGAAGGCATGAGCAAGTGACCATGTGGACAGGCGGGCCGGAGTCCGCGGCCGTGGAACCGGCGACGGACGTGAAGACCGCCGCCGCCGACTTCAATTGGCTGCTCAATCGTTTCGCCACCGAGACGGCCGGAGTCGTCGACGTGATCGGAGTGTCCTCCGACGGCCTGCTGATCGCGGTGTCCCAACTGCGTGGCAAGGCGGACTCGGAGCGGCTCGCGGCCATCGTCTCCGGGATCACCAGCCTCGCCATGGGAGCGTCGGGCAACTACGGCCTCGGCGGGCTCAACAAGGTCATCATCGACCTGGAGGAGGGCCACGTCCTGGTCTCCGCGCTGGGCGCGGGCGCGGTGCTCGGCGTGGTCGCCTCCAAGGAGGCGAAGCTCGGGAACATCGCGTACGAGATGACCCTCTTCGCCAACCGCGCGGGCGCCGCCCTGAGTCCGCAACTGGTCATGGAACTCAAGAACACCGTGGGGATCGCGCCGACCCGTTGAGGGTCGGCGGGGGCGTCGCGAAGGCCGCGACGACCCGCGAGGTGAAGGGTGAGGACGTGATGACGGCCGGCGAGCCATCAGCCGCCGACGACGGCGCGTGGGGTGTGGAACCCCCCGCGTCGGTCGTCCGGCCATTCCTGCTGACCGCGGGACGGATCGCCGGAGGCGACAGCCTGGTGCCGCCGATCCCGATCGAGACACAGGTCGTCGCGACCGAACTCGGTCTGGCCACGCTGGAGGCCTTCGTCTTCGACCAGCACCGCGACATCATCACGGTCTGCCGCCAGCCGCAGTCACTGGCGGAGATCGCGGCGAAGCTGCGGATGCATTTGAATGTGATCAGGGTGCTCGCTGACGATCTGCGCGCCGACGGTCAACTGGCCTTGTACGCACCGCAGGCCGAATCCGCGCGCGACGCCACCGTATTGCGAAGGGTTATCGATGGTCTCCGAGCTATCCCCGACTCCCGGGGCGCGATCCGTGAGCGCTGACTCCGAGGCGTCCCGGCCGCCCATGCCGGTCAAGATGGTCATCGCGGGCGGCTTCGGCGTCGGCAAGACCACCACGGTGGGCGCCATCTCCGAAATCGAGCCGCTCACCACCGAGGCGTCCATCACCTCGGTTGCCGCGGGCATCGACGACCTGTCCCACACCCCGGAGAAGATGACGACCACCGTCGCCATGGACTTCGGGTGCGTCACGCTGGACCCGACGCTGAAGCTCTACCTGTTCGGCACGCCCGGCCAGGAACGTTTCGGCTTCATGTGGGACGACCTCGTCGAGGGCGCCCTCGGCGGGCTCGTCATCGTCGACACCCGCCGGCTCGACGACTGCTACGCGGCCGTCGACTACTTCGAGCACCGCGAGATCCCGTTCGCGGTGGCCGTCAACGCCTTCGACGGCAAGGTCGAGCACGATCTGAACGACGTACGGTGGGCGCTCGACGTCGGCGAACACGTGCCGTTGACCGTGTTCGACGCGCGCGAGCGCGGATCGGTCCGGGACGCGCTCCTCGTCGTCCTCGAACACGCCCTGGCGACGGCGGAGAGGTGACCGCCGGGAACTGACCGCACGGCAAAGGGGGGACGGGCCCGGCCCGTCCCCCCTTCCCGCGTTCTCCCGTTGTGCCTCAGGCCGTACGGCGCCTGCGCACCCCGGGGGAGACCGCGACCCGGGTGATGCCCCAGAAGAGCACGAGCACGAGCAGCGCCAGCACCGCGGTGAGCGCGGCACCGCCCGCCACCTTCTCGTAGTTGCGCTGGTAGAGACCGTCCAGGATGTAGCGGCCGACCCCGCCCAGACTCACGTAGGCCGCGATCGTCGCCGTCGACACGATCTGGATCGCCGCCGAGCGCAGGCCGCTCAGGATCAGCGGCAGCGCCGCGGGCACCTCGACCTGGAACAGGATCTTCCGCTCCGCCATGCCCATGCCCCGGGCGGCGTCGACGGGGGACGGGTCCACCGTGCGGATCGCCTCGTAGGTGGTGATGAGGATCGGGGGGATCGCCAGCACCACGAGCGGGATCATCACAGGCACGATGCCGAGCCCCAGCCACACGAACATCAGCACCAGCAGACCGAACGTGGGCAGGGCGCGGGCGCCCGCCGACACGAAGGCGAGCGCGTTGCCGCCACGGCCGGTGTGCCCGGTGACCAGGCCGATCGGCAGCCCGACGGCCGCGGCGATGGCGAGCGCCCCGGCCGTGTACTGCACGTGCTCCCACACACGCTGCGGAATGCCGTCGTAGCCGTGCCAGTGGGACCCGTCGCTGAAGAAGGACTGCATGAAGTTCAGTACGTTCACGAGACGCTCTCCGGTGTACGGGTGGGGCCCGGGATCGTGGTCGTGGCGCGCCCGGCCCTGCGGGACGAGGGCGGCTGCCAGGGGGTGAGCACCCGCTGGAGCAGCACGAGCAGGGCGTCGACCAGCACCGCGAGGACGGCGGTGGTGACCACCGAGTTCACCGCGAGCAGCGGGCGGTGGTAGAGCATCGCCGTGGTCAGCAGATTGCCCAGCGCCCCCTGGTTGCCGATCAGTGATCCGACGCTGACCAGACTGATGCTGGAGGCGGTCGCCACCCGCAGTCCGGCCATGATCGCCGGTACGGCGATGGGCAGTTGGACCTGGAGGTAGCGGCGCACGGTGCCGATGCCCATCGCGGCCGCGGCCGCGTTCGTCTCCTCGGGGACCGAGCGGACACCGTCGACGACCGCCGGCACGATCACCACCAGGCTGTACAGGCACAGCGGGATCATGACGGTGGTGCGGCTCAGCCCCGTGTAGTCGATGAGCACCACGAAGAAGGCGATCGACGGGATCGCGTACAGCACCGTGGTGGTCCACAGCACCGGCGGATAGATCCACCCGAAACGCACACAGAGCAGTCCGACCGGCAACGCCAGCAGGAGGCCGACGAGCACCGGGACCAGCGCCTCCAGCATGTGCCCGCCGATCAGACCGGCATAGCTGCTCTGGAGGTCGCTCGGGATGTCGAAGAAACCGTTCATCGAACGACCTTCGCGGGGGCGGACTCCTGCGGGGCGTCCGCCGCGCGCCGCTGCCGGGCCGCGCGGATCGCCGCGGCGACGGTCTCCTGGCCGGCGAGCCCGAGCACGCGTCCGGAGGCGTCCACGCCGACCGCCTGGCCCGTGGGCGACAGCACCGCCCGGTCCAGCGCGACCCGGAGCGAGTCCCGGCCCACCTCGAAGCCCTGCCCGTACGGTTCCAGGCTCTGCACCTCGCCGGACCACACCGTCAAGTCGGCCCAGCCCAGCGGCTTTCCGTCGGCGTCGGTGACCAGCACCGGCGCCTGGGCGGCCGGTTGCCCGGCGAGCTGCCGCCAGTCGCTGCCGACGGGGAAGACCTGGGAGCGGTCGAGCGCGAGATCGCGCGTGGACAGGAACGACAGACCGCGGATGCCCCGGTCACCGCCGAGGAACTCCTCGACGAACGCGTCGGCGGGCGCCGACAACAGCTCGTCGGGGGCCGCGAACTGGGCGAGTTTCCCGCCGGTGCGCAGCACGGCGACCCGGTCGCCGACCGTGATCGCCTCGTCCATGTCGTGCGTGACGAACACGATGGCCTTGCCCAGCTCGCCCTGGATGCGCAGCAACTCCTCCTGCAGACCGCGGCGGACGACCGGGTCGACCGCGGAGAAGGGCTCGTCCATCAGCAGGATCGGCGGGTCCGCCGCCAGCGCGCGGGCGACACCGACGCGCTGCTGCTGACCGCCGGAGAGCTGGTACGGGTAGCGGCGGGCCATGCCCGGGTCGAGCCCGACCCGTTCCATCAGCTCCGCCGCCCGGTCGCGGGCCCGCTGCTTGGTCCAGCCGAGCAGCCGCGGCACCGTGGCGATGTTGTCGAGGATGGTCCGGTGCTGGAAGAGACCGGCGTTCTGGATGACGTAACCCATGGACTGACGCAGGGCGTTGACCGGCCGCCGCGTGATGTCCTCGCCGTCGACCCGGATCGTGCCGCTGCTGGGCTCGACCATGCGGTTGATCATGCGCAACGTGGTGGTCTTGCCGCACCCCGACGGTCCGACGAGCACGGTGATGGAGTGGTTCGGTATCTCTAGGGACAGGCGATCGACGGCCACCGTGCCGTCGGCATATCGCTTGCTGACATCTTCGATGGCTATCAAGCGTCGAAACCCTTCGGGACGGCTGTGATCGGACGTGACCGGATCACGTGCACGAGGGTGCGTAGTCTAGCCAGTTGACGCGTACCTCCGGTCACCCCAGGGGGGTCCACCGTGCTGTGACGCCCAGGTGGAGCGCGCGGCGGCGCGCGAGCGGCCGCGCCCGGCGCGCTCTCCACCGGGCGGGTGACCTCAGGGCGTGGCGGCGGAGCACGACCGCGGGCGCCGGTGAGACTGTCGCCCTCACGCCCGCCGCCCGGGGACGCAGTCCCTGCCACAGCCCGGAGAGACCTCGTGCGATTCCCCTTCCACCGGGCCGCGCTGGCCGGCGCCGCCGTTCTCGTCGTGTCGACGACCGCCCCGACCGCGCCCGCCGTCGCGGACGACACGGTCGCCGACCCGGCGCGCTATGTGAACCCCTTCGTCGGCACCGCGCCCGGAGGGGCCGATTTCGGCCACGGCGGGGGCGCCGGCAACACCTTCCCCGGAGCGACGGCGCCGCTCGGCGGGGTGCAGTGGAGCCCGGACACGGTGACCTACCAGCACGGCGGCTACGCGTACGGGGACAACCGGATCAGAGGGTTCAGCCTCACGCACATCTCCGGAGCCGGGTGCAAGGACTACGGCAACGTGCCCTTCATGCCGTCGCTCGACGGCGACACGACCGGCCGGGCCACCTTCTCGCACTCCCACGAGCAGGCGTCGCCCGGCGACTACCGGGTCACGTTCGACAACGGCATCCGTACCGAACTCGCCGTCACCCAGCGCTCCGGCGTCGCCCGCTTCACCTACCCGGCCACCGCCGGCCGGCCCGCCGCGCTGAGCGTCGACGCGGGCAAGGCCTTCAACGCGGCCACCGGAAGCGTAGACATCGGCACCGACACGCTGTCCGGCTTCACGGACAGCGGCGGATTCTGCAAGTCGCGCAACCGCTACCGGCTCCACTTCCACGCCACGTTCGACCATCCCTTCGCCCGCGCCGTCCACCCGGACGGCAGGCCGGGCGCGGCCCTGGTGACCTTCGGCCCCGGCGTGCGCACGGTGACCGTCCGGGTCGGCGTCTCGTTCGTCGACGTCGGGGGCGCGCTCCGCAACCTCACGGCCGAGCAGCGGGGGCGCCCGTACGACGAGGTCCGCAGGGCCGCCCGCGCCCGCTGGAACGACTGGCTCGGACGCATCGCCGTCGGAGGCGGCACCGAGACACAGCGCCGCGTCTTCTACACCGCCCTGTACCACGCGCTCCTGCACCCCAGCGTGTTCAGCGACACCGACGGCCGGTACCCCGGCACGGACGGCGCCGTGCACCGCGCCCGGGCCGGACACGCCCAGTACGCGGACTTCTCCGGGTGGGACGTCTACCGCTCACAGGTCCAGCTGGTCGCCCTGCTGGCGCCCGCGGAGGCCTCCGACATCGCGCAGTCCGTCCTCGACCAGGGGCTCCAGGCCGGTTACTTCGACCGCTGGACCCTCGCGAACGGCGGCACCGGCGTCATGGTCGGCGATCCGCTGCCGGTGATCGCCTCGGCCGTACACGCCTTCGGTGCCACCGACTTCGACGCCCGGGGTCTGCTGCGCGCCGCCATGGCGGGCCGCGAGGACGACCGCCAGCGGCCCGGACACCGGCAGTACGACACCCTCGGCTACGTGCCCGCGGGTGCCAAGGGCGTGTGGGGTCCGGCGGCCACCACCCTCGAATACGCCGTCAGCGACTACGCGTTGGCCCAGCTCGCGGGCCGGCTCGGTGACACCGCCGCCCACCGCACCCTGCTGAAGGCCTCCGGGAACTGGCGCAACCTCTTCAACCCGGCGACCGGCTACCTCCAGCCGCGTGCCGCCGACGGCAGCTGGCCGCCCTTCACTCCCGCGCAGACCACCGACTACGTGGAGGGCAACGCCGCCCAGTACACCTGGATGGTGCCGCACGACCTGCCCGGCCTGTTCCGGCTGATGGGCGGGAACGCGGCGGTCACCGGCCGCCTCGACACCTTCTTCACCCGGCTCAACGCGGGCGGCGGCGAGCCGTACGCCTACCTGGGCAACGAGCCCTCGTTCGGCACCCCTTGGGCGTACGACTACGCGGGCCGCCCCGACCGCGCCCGGGACACCGTGCGCCGCGCCCTGGCCACCCTGTTCGCCGACCGTCCGGACGGTCTCGTGGGCAACGACGACCTCGGCGCGATGTCCTCCTGGGCGGTCTGGGCCGCCCTGGGGATGTACCCGCAGACGCCCGGCACCGGACAACTGGCCCTGGCGGAGCCCCTCTTCCGGACCGTCACGCTGCACCGGCCCGGCGGTCCGAGGATCGCGATCACCGCACCGGCGGCCTCGGCCACCAGCGTCGACCTGAGCACGCTGACCCGCACGGCGGACGCGCGCAAGGGTTCCTGACCGGCACGGCGGGCGGCTGAGCGCGCCACGGATGCGTACCGCGGCACCGCGGTGGCACCGCGGTTCCGTGCGCGGCCCCGCGGTTCCGGAGCGGCGCCCCGGCGGGCGGGGTCACTTCTTGACGGCTCGCAGCACCACGAACTTGGCGTCGCTGGCCATGAGTTCACTGTTGCCGAACAGCCGCCGCAGCTTCAGGTGGTAGCCGAGATGACGGTTCCCGATCACCCACAGCTCGCCCCCCGGCCGCAGCGCGCGCCGCGCGCCCGTGAACATCCGCCAGGCCGTGGCGTCCGTCGTCGCCTGATGCGAATGGAACGGCGGGTTGTTCACGACGAGGTCGACACCCTCCGCCGGGATGCCGGTCAGCCCGTCGCCGACCCGGAACTCCGCGCGGCCTGCTGCGTTCGCCTCGTACGTCTCCCGCGCGGAGGCCACCGCCTGGTACGACTCGTCGGCGAACAGCACCTCCGCAGCCGGGTCGGCCAGCGCGATCGCCGTCCCCACCACCCCGTTGCCGCAGCCCAGATCCACGACGCGCTCGGCGCCGCGGACGCGCGGCAGATGCTGGAGCAGGAACCGGGTGCCGATGTCGAGACGGTCCGCGCAGAACACCCCCGCGTGGTTGGTCACGGTGCGGCCGGAGACCGCGCCGACACCCTCGGGCAGCTGGTAGCGGTACGGCCAGGGGTTGACTCCCCGTGCCGTCCCGCGGAGCGGGGTGCAGAAGATCAGCCGGGCCTTCTTGTCGGCCAGTGAGGTGCGGGTCGGGCCGAGGACACGTTCGAAGAGACGCAGCGTCGAGGTGTGGATCTCCTTGACCATGCCCGTACCGACGACGACGGTGCCCTCGTGCACACCGGGCGCCAGCCGGTGCAGCTGGTCCTCCAGCAGGGCGAGGCTCTTCGGCACCCGGACGAGGAGTACGTCGATCCGGCCGGGCGGCGTGTCCTGGGTGGTGAGCAGCCGCACCGAGTCCGTCGCGGCTCCGTTGCGGACCAGGTTCGCCCGGGTCGCCTCCTGGGTGAGGTACGAGTCGGTGATCTGCGTCGGTCGGTGCTCCGACAGCGCCGTGGTGAGCGCGCCCCAGCGGTCCCCGACCACCACGACCGTCCCGGACAGCGCGGTTCCGCTCTCCGCGAGGTGCCGCAGCAGATACGTGTCGGCGGCGTCCCAGGCACGCAGCTGGTCGCGGGGGTCCTCGGGGAATCGGGTCAGCGCGTACTCGGCCCAGGGTGTGGTCATCCGGTCGTTCATCGTGGCTCCAGGCTAGCCGAGCGCGGCCCCTTCCCCTGGCCGGCGGCCCTCGCAGTCCGGATCGGACCGTTCCGGGACGTGGATCGGCCGGGGGAGCGGCCCGGACGATGCGTGATGATGGTTTCCATGGACGGCGAGCTGTTTCCCCGGACCGGGCGGGAGGTCGCGCCGGGCGCGGTGCACCTGCCCGACTGGCTGGGCGGGGACCTCGCGCGGGAGCTGCTGGAGGCGTGCCGGGACTGGGCCCGCCCACCCGCGGGACTGCGTACGGTCCGCACTCCCGGCGGCGGCACGATGACCTCACGCCAGGTGTGCCTCGGCTGGCACTGGTACCCGTACCGGTACGCGCGCACCGCCGTCGACGGCGACGGCAGCCCCGTGAAGCCCTTCCCGGCCTGGCTGGACGAACTGGGGCGGCGCGCGGCCTCGGACGCGCTCGGTGCCGACGCGGCGACGGCGGCCTACGACATCGCGCTGATCAACTTCTACGGCGCGGACGCCCGCATGGGCATGCACCGCGACGGCGACGAGCGGTCGGACGCACCGGTGGTGTCCCTGAGCCTCGGCGACACCTGCGTCTTCCGGTTCGGGAACACCGAGTCGCGGACGAGGCCCTACGTGGACGTGGAACTGCGCAGCGGAGACCTGTTCGTGTTCGGCGGGGCGTCCCGGCTGGCCTACCACGGCGTACCCCGGGTGTACGCCGGCACGGCCCCGCCGGAACTCGGCCTGACCGGGCGGCTGAACATCACCCTCCGGGTGAGCGGCTTCGCCGCCGGGCGGGCACCGTGGGTGAGTGACGGGTGAGCGGAACGTCACGCCGGAGGTGAGCGTTTCCAGGCGGCCGGACGGGTCACCGTACGAGCGGATCATGGGAGACTCGCCCTCATGAACGGCAAGGCGGGCCCCCGGGTGGCGGGGGAAGGGAACACACGGACGAGGCTGGACCGGGGGCGCGGCGCGCTCGGGCCGGCGCTCGAACTCGTGCACACCGGACGTGCGCCGACGCGTGCCGTGCTCACCGCCGAGCTGGGGGTGACCCGGGCGACCGCGGGCGCGGTGGCCGCGGAACTGGAGGCGCTCGGGCTGATCCGGGTCGACGCGCGTCCAGGTGCGGCGGCGGGTTCGCAGGGCCGGCCCTCGCACCGTCTCGAAGTCGCCGAGGGCGGTCCGGTCGCACTCGCCGCGCAGGTGCACGCCGACGGCTTCCGGGCCGCGCTGGTCGGACTCGGCGGACGGATCGTCGCCACCGCGCCCGGCTGCGAGACCGTCGACGCCGATCCGGCGAAGGTGCTCGGCTCGGTCGTCGAGGCGGGCGCCGAACTGCTGCGCGCGACCGGACGGCGCTGCGTGGGCGCCGGACTCGCCGTGCCGTCCGCCGTCGCCGAACCCGACGGACTCGCCCTCAACCCCCTGCATCTGGCCTGGCCCGCGGGAGCCCCGGTCCGGCAGATCTTCGCCGAGCGGGTGCGCGCGGCGGGCATCCAGGGGCCGGCCTTCGCGGCCAACGACGTCAACCTCGCCGCCCTCGCCGAACATCGGCACGGAGCGGGCCGGGGCTCGCGCGACCTGCTCTGCGTCGCCACCGGACACCGGGGCGTCGGCGGCGCGCTGGTGCTCGACGGCCGTCTGCACACGGGCAGTTCGGGCCTCGCCCTCGAAGTGGGCCACCTCACCGTCAACCCCGAGGGCCGCCCCTGCCACTGTGGCAGCCGCGGCTGCCTGGACGTGGAGGCCGACCCCCTGGCGTTCCTCACGGCGGCGGGCCGCGACCCGGGCCCCGAGGTGTCCCTGCTGGAACAGTCCAACGACCTCATCCGCAACCACTACGCGGACCCGACCGTACGCTCGGTCACCGAGGCCCTGATCGACCGGCTGGGTCTCGGGCTCGCGGGACTGGTCAACATCCTCAACCCCGACCGGATCATCCTCGGCGGACTGCACCGCACCCTGCTCGACGCCGACCCGGAGCGGCTGCGCGCCGTGGTCGCCGACCGCAGCCTGTGGGGGCAGAGCGGCGGAGTCCCGATCCTCGCCTGCACGCTGGACCACAACAGCCTGGTGGGGGCTGCCGAGTTGGCGTGGCAACCGGTGCTGGACGATCCGCCGGGGGCACTGGCCCACGCCTGATCCGCCCCGGCGGCTCCCTCCGGCTCGGGCCGCCGGTGCCGTACCGCGACCCGCGCCGGGGCACCGGCGGCGGCGCCCCGCCTCGTGGGCAGGGCCCGTCCGGTGCCGCACCACCGGCCCTCTCACCGTCCGGCGAGCCCGCGAACCGCCCCTGTTCCCTGACCTGTTCAACGATGCCGGCCGGACGCCCGTGCGGCCGGTCGAAGGTCTTGTCGACGGACGCCCGCAGCTCGTCGTCGGCGATCACGCCCGGGTCCCTCGTCAGCCGTCCGGCCGGACAGCCACGCGGGATGTCGCGTTCGCGGCGCGGGTACTACGCCTCGACGCTCTCGTACGGTGTGCCCGGTGCGTCGAGCACCGCCTCGGCGCCCGCCCACAACTCCTCGCGGGCGGGGGCCGCGTCCGGACGGGGGGAAGCAGGCGGATCCGCCCTACGTACTCCCGCGGGGGTACGCGAACTGCCGCTGGCCGTAAGACGACCCGGGAGCACCTCGGGAGCGAGTCTCTGGGGGACACAGCAGATCCCCACGAGGAGATGACCCGACATGCAGACCCTGGCGAACTGGGACGGCGGCCCCGGGCCGTGGATCCTCTTCTTCCCGCTGGTCTGGGCGGCCGCCGTGATCGGCGTGGTGACCGTCCTGCGCCGTACCGCCTGGCGAGGCGGCCGGGGGCGGTGGCAGGGACGGGGCGGCCCCGGCCCGGCCGGAGCCCACCGGACGGGCGGCGACTCGCCGGTCGCCGTGCTCGGCCGCCGGTTCGCGGCCGGAGAGATCGACGAGGACGAGTACTGGCGCCGGCTCTCCGTCCTGGACGAGCAGTTCGGCCTCACGGGCAAGGGCGGAACGGCATGACCGCGGTGGCGACAAGGGCGGCCGCGGGCGTCACCGACGCGGTGAAGGTCCACGGCGTGGACGACACCGCCGTACGGGCCCTCGACGGGGTGAGCGTGAGCTTCCCCGCCGGGCGGTTCACCGCCGTCATGGGGCCCTCGGGCTCCGGAAAGTCCACGCTTCTGCACTGCGCGGCGGGCCTGGACACGCTCTCCTCCGGCACCGCCTTCATCGGCGACACCGACCTGAGCGCGCTCGACGACCGGCGCCTCACCCTGCTGCGCCGCGACCACGTGGGCTTCGTCTTCCAGGCGTTCAACCTGGTTCCGACGCTCACCGTCGCGGAGAACATCACCCTGCCGCTGGACCTCGCGGGGACCGAGGCGTCCCCCGAGTGGATCGACGCGCTCATCGACGTCGTAGGGCTGCGCGACCGGCTCCACCACCGCCCCGCCGAACTCTCCGGCGGACAGCAGCAACGCGTCGCCGTGGCACGGGCGTTCGCCGGCCGGCCCGACGTCGTCTTCGCCGACGAACCCACCGGGAACCTCGACTCCCTGGCCGGCGCCGAGGTCCTCGACCTGCTGGGCGACGCGGTCCGCCGGACGAACCGCACGGTGGTGATGGTCACCCACGACCCGGTGGCGGCGGCCCACGCCGACGAGGTCGTCTTCCTGGCCGACGGGCGCCTCGTGGACCGGATGCAAGCGCCGACCGCCGACAAGGTACTGGACCGCATGAAGGCCTTCGACACCAAGGGGACGGGCTCGTGAACGCCACGCTCCGCCTCAGCGCCGCGTCGCTGCGCGCCCACGGACGACGCTTCGCGGGCACGTTCGTGGCGGTGTTCCTGGGTGTCGCGTTCCTGGCCGGGACCCTGGTCATGGGCGACACCCTGCGGGCCGGTTTCGACACCATGTTCACCAGCGCGGCCGAGGGCACCGACGCGGTCGTCCGAGGCGCCGACACCATCACCACGCCCGGCGACGGCCAGGGCGTCCGGCGGCCCGTGGACATCGGCCTGGTGAAGACGGTCGCGAAGGCGCCCGGGGTGGCCGCCGCGGTGCCCGACATCGAGGGCACGGGCCAGCTCGTCGACGCGCACGGCAGACCCATCGGCGGGCAGGGCCCGCCCACCCTCGCGGGCAACTGGATCGAGGACCCCCGGCTCAACGCGTACCGGATCACCGAGGGCCGCGCGCCCACGAGGTCCGGAGAGGTCGTCATCAACCGGGGCGCCGCCGAGAAGGGCGGCCTGCGGATCGGTGACACGACGACGCTGCGCACCCCCGACCCCGTCCGGGTGACGATCGTGGGCCTCGCGACCTTCGGCGGCGCGGACGGGATGGCGCAGGTGACCTTCACCGGCATGACGCAGGCCGACGCCGAGAAGTACCTCACGGCGAAACCCGGCGAGGCGGCGGGTATCCGGGTGCGGGCGCTCCCCGGCGTCGGTCAGGAGAAGCTCGTCGCCGACCTGGCGCCCCTGCTGCCCGCCGGTGTCGAGGCGATCACCGGTGAGGCGTCGGCACAAGAGAACACCGACATGATCGCCAGCCGGTTCCTGACCCTTTTCACCACCTTCCTGCTCGTCTTCTCCGGCGTCGCCCTGCTCGTCGCGACCTTCTCCATCCACAACACCTTCGCGATCGTCGTCGCCCAACGCACCCGTGAGAACGCCCTGTTGCGGGCCCTCGGGGCCTCCCGGCGCCAGGTGACCGCCACCACCCTGGTGGAGGCGAGCGCCGTCGCGGTCATCGCTTCAGCGGCCGGCCTCGGGGGCGGCGTCGGTATCGCCGCCGGGCTGCAGGCGCTCTTCCCGGCCATCGGATTCCCCTTCCCGTCCGGGGACCTGGTGATCAGCGGCCTGTCGCTGCTGCTGCCCCTCGCGGTCGGCGTGCTGGTCTGTCTCGGTTCCGCGCTGCTGCCCGCCGTGCGCGCGGGCCGGACCGCCCCCCTGGCGGCGCTGCGGGAGACGGCCGTCGACCGGTCCGGGGCCTCACGGCCACGGGCCGCCGTGGGTGCCGGGCTGGCCGCGCTCGCGGCGGGGGCGACCCTGACCGGCGTGCTGGCGGGCCCCACCCTGTGGCTCGCGGGCCTCGGTGCCGTACTCGCCCTCGCCGCCTTCGTGGTCCTCGGTCCGGTCGCGTCCTCGACGGTGGTCCGTGTCCTCGGCGTCCCCCTCGACCGGCTGCGGGGTGTCACGGGCTCACTCGCCCGGCGCAACGCGCTGCGCAGCCCGGGACGGACCGCGGCCACCGCGAGCGCCCTGATGGTGGGGGTCGCCGTCGTCTCGCTCTTCACGGTCTTCGGCGCCTCGCTGAAGGCCACCATGGACCGCACGGTCTCCCGGTCGTTCGCCGGGGACGTCGCCGTGAGCACCCCGTCGTTCGGCGCCGGCGGCAGCGGCCTGAGCCCGGCGCTGGCCCCCGCGATCGCGCGGCAAGCCGCCGTGGAGTACGCCGTCGGGCTGGGCCGCGGGGTCGCCGAGGTCGACGGGAAGGGCCGTGCCCTGACCGTGACCGACCCGGTACTGCTCGGCAAGGTCTTCGATCTCGGCGCGGTGCGCGGCTCGCTGGCCCGCCTGGGGACCGACGGGATCGCCGTCACCAGGAGCGAGGCCGTCCGGCGGCACCTCACGACCGGGGACACCGCCCGGCTCGCCTTCACCGACGGCAGTCAGCGGGACTTCACCGTCCGTGCGGTGTACGGACGTTCGGAACTCGCGGGCGACTACGTCATCACCCGGGCCGCATGGGCCCCGCACCGCACCCAGGACGCCGACACGCTCGTCGCCGTCACCTTCAGGGACGGGGTGAGCACGGCCGACGGCAAGGCCGCGGTGCGGCAGGTGGCCGCCCGCTACGGCGACCCCGAGGTGCAGACCCGCGAGGAGTACGCGCGGTCCTCGGCCGGTGGGATCGACATGATGCTGACCCTGGTCTACGCGCTGCTCGCGCTCGCGGTGCTCATCGCGCTGCTCGGCATCGCCAACACGCTGACCCTCGCGGTCCATGAACGCACCCGGGAACTGGGCCTGTTGCGCGCGGTCGGACAGACCCGTGGGCAATTGCGTGCGATGGTCCGCTGGGAGTCGGTCCTCGTCGCGGCCTTCGGCACGGCGGGCGGGCTCGCCCTCGGTGCCTTCCTCGGCTGGGTGCTGGTGAAGGCGTCCGACGGCACGTCGGACAGCGCCTTCGTCTTCGCCGTCCCGCCGGCGCGGCTCCTCGTGGTGGCGCTGGTGGGCCTCGCTGCCGGAGCCCTCGCGGGCCTGCGTCCGGCACGGCGGGCGGCACGCCTGGACGTGCTGTGGGCCATCGGCACGGAGTGAGCCCCGGGGGGCCGTACGGCCCCCCGTTCCCGCCCGTGGCGGACGGGGAAAGGGTCACCGCCCGGTCAGCCGGCAACGGCCGACCGGGCGGGAGTGTGTTCGGGCCTCGGCCCGTCGAGGGGGTCGACGGAGCGCCGGAGGGTGGGCTCGCGGATCGTGTCGTAGGGCGCTCGGACGGGCGCCGCCACCGCGGGTGAGGGTGCCGGGAGGGTGAACCACACGACCTTGCCCGACTCCCCGTCCGGCCGTACGCCCCAGCTCTCGCTCACGGCGGCGACCATCGCGAGGCCCCGCCCGCAGGTGGCGGTGGGACCGGCGTCCTGCATCTCGGGCAGGCGGGGGTCGTGGTCGTGCACCGAGACCGTGAGCCGGTCGAGCAGCAGCTCGATCTCCACCGTGCACACCTTGTCCGGCTGGGCGTGCAGATGGACGTTGGTCAGCAGTTCGGTCACGCCGAGCGCGGCCCGGTCGATCAAAGGGTCGAGATGCCAGTAGCGCAATTGCGCTGAAACGATTCTGCGGACCTGGCCGATCCGCGACGGCAGGGCTTGGAGCTCCACCGTGCAATGCCTGTTCGGCTGGCTGATCACGGCTGCGACTCCCCGAATTGAGGTCCGGAAGAAGACGGAGATCGGATCCAGCAGGGCGGCTGAAGTGGAACAGCCGCCTGCTGTGGTGTCCGGCGGGCTGGTTCGCAGCGTTATCGCCGGTAAACCCAGAGTGATGTGAGAACAGCGTGACTCAGGGGGTGCCGTCCCGCAACTCGCGGCGCGTTCGGCGGACACGGCTCACGCGCCGGGCCGTCGCGGCGCCGGTACGAGGAGGCTCCCCTCACGCACCGCGCGGCGACCACGTCAGCCGCTGCCGCCCGCCGCCCTGCGGACCGCCTCGATGAACCGGCGCGCCGAGGGCGGTCCCGGTGTGCCGGGCGAGGGGTCGTGTTCGCCGAGGGTGAGCGAGTAACGCGTGCCGTTGACGTCCGCCGACGCCCGGTCCCCGGGTCCGAACCAGGGCCTGGAGGCCCGTACCGCCTGCACCGGGGCGCTGTCGATCTCACTGCCGTAGCTCGTGAGCAGCTCCAGCCTGCCGTCGCTGATCCGGACCTGTCCGGCCCGGGTGAGCGAGCGCAGCCTCTTCCCGATCCGCACGCCCGTGGCCGTGAACTCCGGCTCCGCCATGATGCCCCGCCCCCTTGTGCGCCTCGGCTGTGCCCTGTCCCGGTTCCCGCGCGGGCGGGGGGCCGGTGCGCGCACCCGGCGCGGGAGGGTCGTCCCGTGCGGTGCGCCCGGGCGCGGGCAGCGTCCCGTGCGGTGCAGTCTGCCCGCAGGCAGCGGCGAGCACCAGTGCGCATGACGAGGTGACAGCGGGGACGGGAGCACTCGCGCGGGTGCGCCCCCGTCGCTTCGGACATCCTGCCCCAGGGGTGCCTTTGAGCCGCTCAAAGACGTGTTTATGCAGGTGAGAAGCGTGAGCGAGGTGTCTATGATCGGGGCGTCCGACCGTCTGCACCGGCGTCGGCGCGATGCGTAAGGAGCCCTGCCGTGAGCAGCCCCCAGCAGATCCGGACCGGCGAGACCCTCGACGTCGACCACAGCGACGCGCGGTACCGGACCTGGCTCAAAGAGGCCGTCCGCAAAGTGCACGCCGACGCGAACCGCTCCGCCGACACGCACCTGCTGCGCTTTCCGCTCCCCGAGGCGTGGGGCATTGACCTGTATCTGAAGGACGAGTCGACCCATCCCACCGGGAGCCTCAAGCACCGGCTGGCCCGTTCGCTCTTCCTCTACGGCCTGTGCAACGGGTGGGTCCGTCCGGGCCGTCCCGTGATCGAGGCCTCCAGCGGTTCGACGGCCGTCTCCGAGGCGTACTTCGCGAAGCTCGTCGGAGTGCCCTTCATCGCGGTGATGCCGCGCACGACGAGCGCCGAGAAGTGCCGCCTGATCGAATTCCACGGCGGGCAGTGCCACTTCGTGGACGACTCCCGCCGGATGTACGAGGAGGCCGCCGCCCTCGCGGTCGAGACCGGCGGCCACTACATGGACCAGTTCACCTACGCGGAACGGGCCACGGACTGGCGCGGGAACAACAACATCGCCGAATCCATCTTCCGGCAGCTGGAGTTGGAGCGCTTCCCGGAACCCACGTGGATCGTCGCCACGGCCGGTACCGGCGGCACCTCGGCGACGCTCGCGCGCTATGTCCACTACATGCAGTACGACACCCGTATCTGCGTGGCCGACCCGGAGAACTCGTGCTTCTTCGAGGGCTGGACCACCGGCGATCCGGAGGTCACCTACGACTGCGGCTCGCGGATCGAGGGCATCGGCCGGCCCCGGATGGAACCGAGTTTCGTACCCGGGGCCATCGACCGGATGATGAAGGTGCCCGACGCCGCGACCGTGGCGGCCGTGCGGGCGCTGGAACAGGCCATCGGGCGCAAGGCGGGCGGTTCGACCGGCACCGGGCTGTGGAGCGCGCTGAAGATCGTCGCCGAGATGGTGACCGAGGGACGCAACGGCAGTGTCGTGACGCTGCTGTGCGACCCGGGGGACCGGTATCTGGACAAGTACTACTCGGACACCTGGCTGGCCGATCAGGGTCTGGACATCGCGCCCTACACCGCCGCCATCGCGTCGCTCCTGGAGACGGGCGTCTGGCCCGACTGACCCCGCGTCGTGCGCGCACGCCGCGCCTACGGGGGTGACGGGTGTCGGAACCCCGGACACGGAGTCCTGGGCGCGGCTACCCGGAGCAGGTTCTCTTGTCGGGGTGTTCAACGCCCTTGATCCCGGTTGTCGTTCGCGTGGCACGGGGGCATACGCCGTACGTACACATGCCGTTGCCGACCTGGTTCGGCACCGGTCCGCCCCATGTACCGGTCCGCCTCACTCACCGGTTCGCCTCGTGCACTGGTCCGCCTCACGCGCCGGTCGGCTTCACGTGCGTGCCGACTCCAGCCGTCGGTCCAGCGCCGTGACCGCGTCCCTGAACGCCCGGCCGAGACCCGGCCGGCCCACCTTGAGGGCCACCCGGAAGGGAGCGGTCCCGTCGGCGGCGAACGTCCAACGGACCCGCGTGCCCCGTCCCTCCGGCGTCAGCCGCCACTCCTCGGCCAGCGCACGGGCGCCGGGCGCGTTCGTGACGTCCACCCGGTACGCGTACACCTCCGGGGGCTCGGAGACGAGCACGGTCTCCTGGAAGCGCGTGCCCCCGCGGAGCCGGACCTCCCGCCCGGTGCCGTCCCCGCTCGGCCGGGCGAGCGTCACCGCCGAGAACCATTCGCTCCATCCGGACACGTCCTCGGCAAGTGCCCGGAAGACGGCCTCGGGAGGCGCGCTCATCCCGCGGGTGAACACCAGACGCAGGGGAGCGGTCCCGGTGAAGTCGGGACCCACCGGGCGCAGACGGTGTGCCATGGACGAAACCCCCTGACGGGAACGGAGTCCCGGGCGTGGGCCGACAGCGGCCGGAGCGCACCCGCACCGGCTCCCCGCACGGGCGGCGAAAACCTTAGCTGACGAGTCGTCAGATGTCTGTAGGGTCCGCCGGTTCACCGGCCACCACGAGGTTGGTCGGGTGCTCGGCGATCTGGGCGCGTGCCTCGGCCGGCAGCCCGGCGTCCGTCACCAGCGTGTCGACCTGATCCAGCGCGGCGAACGAACTCAGCCCCACCGTGCCCCACTTGGTGTGGTCCGCGATCACCACGACACGCCGCGCGGACTGCACCAGCCGCCGGTTGGTCTCCGCCTCGGCCAGGTTCGGGGTGGACAGACCCGCCTCCACGGATATCCCGTGCACCCCCAGGAAGAGCACGTCGAAATGGAGCGCGGCGATCGCCTGGTCGGCCACCGGGCCGACGAGCGAGTCCGAGGGCGTGCGCACCCCACCGGTCAGCACGACCGTGGCCGCGCCCTGCCGCTGACCGGTCAGGCGCTGCGCGGCGTGGAACACGTCGGCCACCCGCACCGAGTTGGTGACCACGGTCAGGTCCGGCACGTCCAGGAGACGCTGGGCCAGTGCGTACGTCGTCGTACCGCCCGAGAGCGCGATCGCGGTACCCGGCGCGACCAGCTCGGCCGCGGCCCGCGCGATGTCCTCCTTGGCGGTCAGCTCCAGGCCCGACTTGGCCTCGAACCCCGGCTCGTGCGTACTCGCCTCGGCCACCGGCACCGCGCCGCCGTGCACCTTCTCCACCATGCCCTGGCGCGCCAAGGCGTCGAGGTCACGGCGGACCGTCATGTCGGAGACTCCGAGCCTGCGCGTCAGTTCGTTCACCCTGACGCCGCCCCGGCGCCGCACCTCGTCGAGGATCAGGGCGCGACGCTGCTCCGCGAGAAGGTTCTGATTCTCACTCACGTCCGCTCCGGTCCTTCCGTCCGACCTGCCCGACACACCGTCCGTACCCACTCCCACGTGGCCATTCTCCTCCCCGAGGCCTGTAGGACGCCCCATCCTCGCACGGGGCACCGACAGACACGCCACTCCCTGTGAGGACACCGCTCACCTCTCCGCGCGCCTCTGTCACACATATCGGGGAGATTCCGTGACCCTCGGTGCGGGCGCGGCTCCCGGCGGAGATCCTTGTTCCTGCCCATGACAAGGGCGACGGACACGGCACGGGGGAAGCACGGACTGTGGAGCGCGCACACGAACAGACCTCGGCGGGGGAGCTCACCGGTCCCGCGCAACGGCCCGAAGTGGCCGAGACCGCCCTCGAACTCCTGGTCCACGGGGTCGGCGGCACCACACCCGAGGAGATGCTGGACGATCCGCGCACGGTGCGGATCAGCGGCGACGATGTCGCGGCCGTCCACCGGCGCCGTGCGGACGTGGACGCCGAGCGGCGCCCCGACGACTACCGCGGCAGACCGGTCCCCGAGGCCTATGTGTGGTGCAACCTCACCTCCGGCAACGGCGCCCGCGCCCTGTGGCTGCTGTTGCTGCCCTTCATGGTCGTCAACCTCGCCCACTGGATGCGCCCGGCCGGCCGCGGCCGCCGCGGCGCGGTCCGTCTGTACGGGCTGCTCGTCCGGCTGACCGGGCTCACCCTGACCGTCCTGCTGGTCGCCGCCGCCTGCGAGGTCGCCCTCGACCTGGCCGCCTGGCAGTGCACGGGCACGCGCGCGTGCGCCAGGGAGCACACCTGGCTGGCCTTCCTCTCCCCGGACCTGTCGCAGGACGGCTGGTGGAGCGCGCCCGGCCGTCGCCTCGCCCTGGCCTGCCTGGTGCCCACCGTCCTCATCTGTCTGCTGTGGTACCTGTCCCACCGCACCTGGAGCGCGTACGAGTCCCAGCAGCCGGTGTCCCGCGCGGCCGAGCCCGAGGAGGAGACCGACCGCACCGCGCTCGGCCGCCCCGGCTTCTGGTACGGGCGCCGGCTGGTCGCCCGGCTGCGCGCGGCGCACACCGCCGCGGGTCTGCTGACCGTCACTGCCGCGGTCGGCGGACCCGCCGCCCGTTTCGACACCGGGGCCGGAGGTCCTGTCCTGCTCGACACCCTGGGACGGCTGCTGCACACCGCCCTCGCCGTCGGCGCGTTCGTCGTGCTGTGGGTGGTCTGCCGCCGCGGACGCAGCGAGCACCGGCTCGACCGGGAACTGGACGCGACACTCGTGCGCGCGCTGCCCTTGGGCACGAGCGTCCTGCTCGCCCTCACCGTGCTCTACGCCGGCTGGTCACGGGCCGGCTGGCGGTCGACGGGCCGGCTGCCCGGCGACGCGGTCTTCGGCGGCATCGCCCTCGCCCAGGTGCTGCTCGTCGTCGCGCTCGGCGCGGTGGCCGGCGTCCTGCACCGCCCCCTCGCGGGGAACGCCGGTTCCGTACGCGCGGGGGAGACCGCCGGCGACACCCGCACGGCGATGCGCGGTCTGGCCGGACCCGCCGTCGCGATGCTGTCCTGCGCGCTGGGCGGTGTGATGTCCGGCGGAGTGGCCCAGCGCGTCGCGGACTGGCTGGACGGCACCCGGGGCACCCTGCCGGGGCCACCCGTCCTGCTGACCTGGCAGGCCTCCGTGATCCCGGTGACCCTGCTCGTCTTCCTCGGACTCTGCGGCCGCCTGGCCGTGCGCACCCTGCGTCTGCGCGCCCGCGAGACGCGCACGGTCGAACACCACTACCGGGGGGAGCACAAGGACAGGGCCCGCACCCGCCGCATCGCCGGCACCCGCGCCATGGCCACGCTCACCGACCGGGCCCCCCTCGTCGTCGGGACCGTCTCCTTCGTGACGCTGCTCCTCGGTTCCGGAGCGCTGGTGGGCGCGCTGACGACCGGCGACACACCGGCAGGCGCCGCGCGCGGATCGTACGCCTTCGTCCACGGCGCCGCCGAGGCCGCGCAGTCCCTCGGCTCCTGGCTGATCGGACTCGGTTTCATACTGCTCGTCACCTCGGGACGGCGGGCCTACAAGGACCCCGGGGCCCGCCGCACCATCGGCATCCTGTGGGACGTCGGCACCTTCTGGCCGCGTGCCGCCCACCCCTTCGCGCCGCCCTGCTACGCGGAGCGTGCCGTGCCCGACCTGACCTGGCGCATGGTCACGTGGACCCGTGCCACCGGCGGTCGGCTCGTGCTGTCCGGACACTCGCAGGGCAGTGTGCTGGCCGCCGCCGCGGCCTGGCAGCTGAAGCCCTCGGTCCGCGGACGGGTCGCCCTGCTCACCTACGGCTCACCGCTGGAGAGGCTCTACGGGCGCTGGTTCCCCGCCCACTTCGGGCCCGCGGCCCTGGCCTCCCTGCACCAGGACGTGGACCGCTGGCGCAACCTGTACCGGCTCACCGACCCCATCGGGGGCCCCGTACGCCTGCCCGGGGACTGCGGGCCCCAGGTCGACCGGGCTCCCCTGGACGACCCGCTCGCCTACGGACGCACCCTGGAGCATCCGCTGCCCGCCCCGATCCTCGGCCACTCCGACTACCGGGCGGACCCGGCCTTCGCGGAGGAACGGGAGCGGCTGCTGGCGCGGTTGCGGCACGAGGTGCCGGGCCCGCGCCCGGACGGGGACGCTCAGGGCAGCTCGGGAAGGTCGTCCGCGTAGAGCAGGGTCAGGTCCTCGGTGCTCGGTTCGTCGAGCTGGGCGACCCGGCCCGCGTGCCGTTCGACCATCGCCTCGAAAGTCTGCCGCGCGGTGCGGCCGTTGCCGAACGCGGGCCCCTTGGGGATCGCCGTGAAGTACTTCAGCAGCGCTTCGGCCGCCCCGGCCCCGAGGCTGTACTCGTGCTCCTCGGCCTGCTGCTCGACGATCCGCAGGAGTTCCTCGGGCATGTAGTCGCCGAAGGTGATGGTCCGTGAGAAACGGGACGCCACACCGGGGTTGACCGTGAGGAAGCGCTCCATCTCGGCCGTGTAGCCCGCGACGATCACGACGACCGCCTCCCGGTGGTCCTCCATCAGTTTGACGAGCGTGTCGATGGCCTCGCGCCCGAAGTCGCGCCCCGAGTCCTCCGGCGACAGCGCGTACGCCTCGTCGATGAAGAGCACACCTCCGCGGGCCCGGTCGAAGGCCTCCTGGGTGCGGATCGCCGTGGAGCCGATGTGCTCGCCGACCAGGTCCACACGGGAGACCTCGACCAGATGGCCCTTCTCCAGGACACCGAGCGAGGCGAGGATCTCGCCGTACAGCCGGGCGACCGTCGTCTTGCCGGTGCCGGGGGAGCCGGTGAAGACCAGATGGCGGCGTGCCGAGGCGGCCTTGAGGCCCGCCTCCTGACGCCGGCGGCCCACCTCGATCATGTCGGTGAGGGCGCGTACCTCGCGCTTGACGCTCTCCAGGCCGACCAGCGCGTCCAGTTCGCCGAGGACGGCCTTGGAGGGACGGGCGGGCTCGGGCTCCGGGACGGCGGCGGGTGACTCCTGCTCCGTGCTGCGCTGGCCCGGGATCGCGCCGAGCAGACCGGTGGACGGGCCGGACGTCTGCACGGCCGTCTCGGGGGCCGGGGACCGCACCCCGGCGCTCTCGTCGCTCGTGCAGTCCTCGACGACCGGGCCGCCCCCCGCCGCGTTGCCGCCGTCGGCGAACTCGTAGCCGCCGCGCGCGCACCGTTCCGTACGGCATTTCCTCAGTGTCGCCCGGCAGCCGTCGATGACATGGAAGCCGTAGCCCCCGCTGCCCGTCACCCGGCAGTGGTGGAAGCTGCCGCGCCCGCCCGCCGACACGTAGAAGCCGGCCTCCGCGGGGGAGTCGACCGTGCAGCGTTCGATGGTGGGGTCGGCGCCCTTGGTGACGATGACCCCGGTCTGGGTGCCGTCGACGGTGCAGCCCGACAGGGTCCCGCCGCTTCCGTGGTCACGGAACCAGGCGCCCGTCGCGGCGTCCCGGATACGGCAGTCGTCGAGCTGCGCGGTGGCGCCGTCGCTCACCGAGACGGCGGTGTTGCGCACTTGGGAGAGATCGCTGTCGACGACGTCCACCCGTGAACCGCGGTCGAGGACGAACAGGGCGTCCGGCACGTCGTGCACCCGGCACGACTCCAGCACGGCGGTGGCGCCGTCGCTGACCCAGACCGCGGGGTAGTCGCCCGTGCTGTCGAAGATCTCGCACTGGTTGGCGTCGACACGGGTGCCCGGGTCCCACACCGACAGGCCGTTGCGTCCGAACTTGCGGACGGTGGTGCGGGTGAGGGTGAGGACCGAGCGGGAGCGCAGGTCGACCGCGTTCTCCGGGATGTCGTGGATGCGGCAGTCGGCGAGCGTGAGCACCGCGTCCGTGTCCAGCGTGACGCCGTCCGAGGTCGTTCGGTGCACATCGCAGTCGGTGAGGTGGGCGGCGGCCCGTCCGGTGATCTGCACCCCGGAGCCCTTGACCTCGTAGACCTCGCAACCGACCGCCTCCAGCGAGGAGTTCTCGCCGGTGGCCGACAGGCCGGCGCCCGAGGTGTGGTGCACCCGGCAGCGCTCCAGGCGGGGACGGCCGCCGCCGCGGACCGCGACGCCCGACTGTCCGGCCGAGACGACCTCGCACTCCTCGAACACCCCACCGCCGCCGTCGAGTACGGCGATGCCGACGCCCGCGGGATTGTCGACCGTGCAGCGGCGCACCGTCGGACGCGCGTCCCCGCGCACCTCGATGCCCGCCGAGGAGCGGGTGACGATCCGCACGTCCAGCAGCTCGGGGGTGCCCTCCTCGACGAGCAGCGCGGGTGCGGCCGAGTCCTGGCCCTCCACGTGCAGGTCCTGGACGACGGCGGAGGCACGGACGGTCAACGGGACCCCGTCGACCGGCGCGATGCGCACGGAGCCGGGCGAGCCCTCGGGGCCGCGCAGCGTCACCGCGCGCTCGACGACGAGGTTCTCCCGGTAGGTGCCGGGGGCGACGGTGAGCACGTCTCCGTCGGCTGCCGCTTCCAGGGCCGCGGCCAGTGATGCGTACTCTCCCGTGCGGCGCCGCCACCGCGAGGTGCCGGTGTGCGTCACCTGGACCGTGCCCTGTGCCATGGCGCTGTTCTGCCCCCACCTCGTCGTACGCGGGTCCTGCGAGGCCGTGCTGAAACGCCGTCGCGATCAAGAACACCTTCTCACGACGATGCCGAGCAGTCCGGCCGTCCCACCGTAGCGTGCGCGGGGACGGAGGGTTGACCGGAGCGGGAAGGCGGTCAGCTGCCGGCGCCCGTCCTGCCCCAGTCCGGGCCCGCCCGGTCCCAGGCCTGATCCCAACGCGCGTACCGGCCCAGGACCATGCGCCACAGGACCAGACGCCGTGCCGCCTCCAGGAGCACCACCGTCATGAGGGCCGCGCCGATCCCCGCCAGCACCGCGTGCGTCGTCGCGGTGGCGGCGTCCAGGGGGCGGCCGACCATGTGCCCGTGCCGGTCGGTCCAGAGCGCGAAGTGATCGCCCCGGTGCGGGGATCTGAGCACCGTGACCACTCTGCCGCGGTGCGCCGAGCCGTCCGGCGCGGTCCAGTCGGCGAGCACGCGGCTGTGCGGGTCCTGTGCCGAGGAGGCCTCGGGGTCGGGCTCCAGGGGCGCGCGCGACAGCTTCCGGACCACGGTGGCCACCACCTCGTGGCGGTCCCGGTGCTGGTCCCGGACGGACTGCTGGAGGGCGTGCTCGGCGGCGCCTCCGGCGGCGACGCCGGCCAGCGGGGCGACGACGGCGATCAGTACGAGGGTGAGCAGGGCCAGCCAGGCCTCGGCCCGATCGGTGCCACGGCGCAGCGGATTGTGCCGCCAGCGCCAGAGCCCGCAGAGTGCGCGCATCTCCGTGCCCCCTTCCGCCTTCCGTGTCCGTGATAACCCCCGGCGGAGCCGTTCACCCGCGGACCCGGGAAGGAGAGAGCGAAATCACCCCTCCCGCGGTTCCCGCGGTTCTCTCATGAACTTCTCACACGGTCTCAACGCCCGTGCCCGGTGCCCGGGTTCCCGCGCGCGGGGCTCGCGCGGAACACGGAGCCCGGGGATGACCGAAACCCGGCGCGCCGGTCAGGTGACGACCGTGACCGGGTCGCCGACGCGGACCACGCCGGTGGCCTCCGGCACCAGATTCTGTCCGAAGATCAGCCGGGACCCGAAGCGCCGGTGACGCCCCAGCGTGCGCAGGGGTTCCCTGCCGCGCTCGGCGGTCTCCTGGTCGGTGGTGGTCACGACGCAGCGGCCGCACGTCCTGGCGACCCGGAAGGAGACGTCGCCGATCGTGACGCGGGTCCAGTCGTCCTCGGCCCAGGCCTCGGTGCCCGCCACCACCACGTTCGGCCGGAAGCGGTTCATCGGGAGCGGGCCCTCGTGGGCGTGGTCACCCCCGGCGATCAGGGAGTTGAGCGCGTCGAGCGAGGCGAGGGTGGTGACCAGCAGCGGATAGCCGTCCGCGAGGCTCACGGTCTCGCCCGGTCGCCCGTACCGCGGGTCCACCGGTCTGCGGGCGGCGGGGTCGTCCAGGTGGACGAGGCGTGTCTCGGATCCCAGGTACGTGCTGCACCAGACGTGCGCGGCGGTACCGGCGAGGACCGCCTCCACCTTGTCGCCGAAGAGGTCCAGCGTGACACGGTCCGCGGCCGCCGGATCCGGGACGGGGACGTCCAGTGACGCCCGTCCGGGGGCGGACAGCCGGACACCGCCGGGCAGAAGCTCGGCGGCGGCCAGTGCCAGACGCGGTCGCCCGCGCTGGGTGACGACCTTTCCCCCGTCGTCGATCAGTGCCCAGCGCCGGTCCCCGGCCAGTCCCCAGGGCTCCACCACGGCGTCCCGGGGCGACCGACCTCGCAGCGCCTTGACCGGATGGACGTGGATCGAGTGCAGCTCCGCGTTCCCCATGGCGCCATCGTGCCAGGTGGCGCCGGTGTCTCCGTCCCGTGACCTCAGTACCCGCGGTACTGCTGGTTGTTGTACGGGTCCTGGTAGGGGGCCGGGGCGGGGCGGGGCGCGGCGGGGCGCATCGCCTCGTAGCCGGTGCCGGTCGCCATCGGGCGCTGCGGCTGTTGCTGCTGGGGGCCCGGGTAGCCGCGCGGGGCTCCGACCTGCTGGGGGATGTAGGGCGCGGGGGCCTGGTGCAGCGGCGAGGGCTGCTGGGCCTGCGGGTAGGAGCCGTAGGCGGGGACCTGCTGGGAGGGACCGGCCGGCAGGGCCGGGAGTGCCGACGGGAGCGCGGGCAGGTAGCTGCTGCTCGTGTCGTAGGCGGCGGGAACCCGGATCGGGGCGATCTGGGGGGTGCCCCGCTCGGCGACGAGCGAGTCGTAGATCGGGGTGTCCGGGAAGGACGGCGCGGAGTAGTAACCGCCGCCATAGGTGGAGCGGGGGGAGGTCATGGGACATAAGTTAAGCCCACGATGTGCTGGTTGGGGAGACCGATAAGAGGGTTGTTTTCCGTGTCGGCGACACCTCGGGATCCCCAATGCGAGCGAACTCGGCAAAAAAGGGCGCCAAGCCGGGTTCGGATCGTGTAAAGGCCGAGTTCCCAAGGGGTTACCGGGGGTTGACCATTGGTCTTCCCGTGCTGTCCGGGTGCTTCCCGGCCCCGCTGGAATAGGTTGGTCGGCAACGGGCCGATGAGGCGGCCCAGGGGTACGGCCTGGCGTGCTGACATGTGGGGGCGGACATGACAATGCCTAAAGGATCAAATGTTCCGGTGCCGACGAGTGCGCTGCGCGTCGAAATGGGCTGGACCTCGGGTCCCGGAGTGCCCGACGCGGACGCCTCGGCGCTGCTGCTGGTGTCCGGGAAGGTGCGCTCGGACGGCGACTTCGTGTTCTACAACCAGCCGGCGCACTCCTCCGGCGCCGTGCGCCACGAAGGCAAGCGCGCCGCGGGCGGACAGGTGACCGACACGCTGCTCGTCGACCTCACGCGCGTGGAGCCCGCCGTGGAGACCGTGGTGCTGGCCGCCTCCGCGGACGGCGGCACCTTCGGGCAGGTCCCCGGCCTGCACGTCCGGGTGCTCGACGCCGGCCGGGGCACCGAGGTCGCCCGCTTCGACAGCGGGGACGCGACGGTCGAAACGGCCTTCGTGCTCGGGGAGTTCTACCGGCGCCAGGGCGCCTGGAAGTTCCGTGCGGTCGGACAGGGCTACGGCAGCGGCCTGGAAGGTCTCGCCACCGACTACGGGATCACCGTGGACGAGCCGCAGCGTGCCGCGCCACCCGCCGCCGCGCCCCCCGCCCCGCTGCCCGCGTCCCCCCGGCCCACCGCCCCGCCGCCCGCACCCGGCAGCCGCGTGACCGGTCCGCCCCCGCCGGTCGCGCCACCCGTCACCATGACGCCCCCCACGCAGCCCCCGCCGCCCGTACCGCCCCAGGCCCCCGTACGCCTGTCCAAGGTCACCCTCACCAAAGAGGCGCCCTCGGTGTCCCTCGCCAAACAGGGCGGAACCTCCGGCAGCCTGCGCGTGAACCTCAACTGGCAGGTGCGCAAACAGTTCTCGGGATGGGGCAGCAAACGGGGCCGGGCCGTCGCGATGCACGCCGACCTCGACCTCGACCTGTGCGCCCTCTACGAACTGTCCGACGGCCGCAAGGGAGTCGTCCAGGCGCTCGGCAACGCCTTCGGGGCGCTCCACCAGCCGCCGTACATCTTTCTCGACGGCGACGACCGCACCGGCGCCGTCGAGAGCGGTGAGAACCTCACCATCAACCTGGACCACCGCCAGAGTTTCCGGCGCGTCCTCATCTTCGTCACCATCTACGAAGGCGCCCGCTCCTTCGCGGACCTGCACGCCACGGTCACCCTCCAGCCGGCGAACGGCGCCCAGGTCGACTTCTCGCTCGACGAGTGCACCGTGCCCTCGACCGTCTGCGCCCTCGCTCTCATCACCAACAACGGCGGCGACCTGATCGTCCAGCGCGAGGCCCGCTACCTCGTGCCCGAACGCGGGGTGAGCCCGCAGCGCACCGTCGACCGCGTCTACGGGTGGGGCATGAACTGGACGCCCGGCAGGAAGTGAGCGGTCAGCGCTCGTCGAGGACGGTGCCGGGGCGGGCGTAGGTGCGGCCCTTCCAGGCCGCGCCGCGCCCCCTGTAGTGCTGCACCGCGGAATCGACCGTCATGAGGAGGTACAGGAACGCGGTGACCGGCAGCAGCGGGGCGAGCCACCGGGGCTGCCGGTAGTAGCGCAGCATCGGCAGGTAGGTGGCCGTCATCAGCAGCCACGCGAGCCCTCCGGCCGCCGCCGTGCCCGTGCTCCCCACGACCAGCCCGGTGACGAGCGCGAGCGGCGGGACCAGATAGACCAGCGCCAGACCGAGGACCGTCCCCAGGAGCAGCAGGGGGTTGTGCCGCAGCTGGGCGTACGCGCTGCGCGCCACCATCCGCCACAGGTCGCGCAGCCGCGGGTAGGGCCGCACGCTGTCCACCCGTTCGGCGAGGCCCAGCCAGATGTGGCCGCCCGCGCGCTTCACGGCCCGCGCCAGCGCCACGTCGTCGATCACGGCGTGCCGGACCGCGTCCGGGATCCGCGCCCGCTCGGCGGCGTCCGCGCGCAGCAGCACACAGCCACCGGCCGCGGCCGCCGTGCGCCCCCCGCGTACCGCGATCCACCGGAAGGGATAGAGCTGGGCGAAGAAGTAGACGAACGCGGGCACGACCAGCCGCTCCCACACGCTCTCCACCCTCAGCCGGGCCATCTGGGAGACGAGGTCGAAACCGCCCGTGTGTGCCGCGGCCACCAGGGTTCGCAGGCTGTCGGGCGCGTGGGCGATGTCCGCGTCCGTCAGCAGCAGGTACACGGGCTCCCGCGTGCGGGCCAGGGCGATTCCGTGGCGTACGGCCCAGAGCTTGCCGGTCCAGCCCGTGGGAGGTTCCCCGGGCGAGTCGACGGTGAGCGGGAGCCCGCCGTGCGCGCGGGCCAGTTCACGGGCCAGCTCCCCGGTGCCGTCCGAGCTGCCGTCGTCGACGAGGAAGACCTCGGCCCGTCCCGGATAGTCCTGCGCGAGCAGGGTCGGCAGGCTCGCGGGCAGCACGCCCGCCTCGTCGCGCGCGGGCACGACCACACAGACGGACGGCCAGTCGTCCGGCTCCCGGCGCGGTGGCAGCCGCAGATCCGTACGCCAGAAGAAGCCCTGGCCGAGCAGCAGCCACAGCCAGACGGTCAGTGATCCCACGGCGGTCCACACGACGGCATCCACGCGCGGCAGTCTGCCCCACCCCGGCGGCCCGCCGGGGCGGATCGTCTATGGTGACCGGGTGAAGATCGCGCTCATGGACTCCGGAATCGGACTGCTCGCCGCCGCGGCCGCGGTACGTCGGCTGCGGCCCGACGCCGATCTCGTCCTCTCCTCGGCGCCCGACACCATGCCCTGGGGACCCCGTACGCCCCAGTACGTGACCGAGCAGGCGCTCGCGGTCGCCGAGGCGGCCGCCGCACACCGTCCCGACGCGCTGATCGTCGCCTGCAACACCGCCTCCGTGCACGCACTGCCCGCGCTGCGCGCCCGTCTGGAACCGGACGTGCCCGTGATCGGCACGGTCCCGGCGATCAAGCCCGCGGCGGCCGACGGCGGTCCGGTCGCGATCTGGGCCACGCCCGCCACCACCGGCAGCCCCTATCAGCGGGGACTGATCCGTGAGTTCGCGCAGGGGGTCGCCGTCACCGAGGTGCCGTGCCCCGGGCTCGCCGACGCCGTGGAACACGGTGACCAGGAGGGCATCGACGCCGCGATCGCCGCTGCCGCCGCCCTGACCCCCGGTGACGTGCGGGCCGTCGTCCTCGGCTGCACCCACTACGAACTGGTCGCCGAACGGATCCGTGCGGCCGTGCAGGCGCCCGGCCTCCCGCCGCTCGTCCTGCACGCCTCCGCCGATGCCGTCGCCTCGCAGGCGCTGCGCAGGATCGGCGCGGCCCCGGCCCCGGGAGCGTCCGCCGACGGCACCGTCACCGTGCTTCTCGGCGGCCGGACGGGGGCGCTGCCCGAGCACACGCTGGAGTACGAGGAAGGCCGCCTCCTGAAGGCGGTCAGCCCCGTCCGCTGACCGCCGGTCACCGCCCGGACGCGCTCCGTCCGCGGACCGCTCGCCCGGAGCAGTCACCCTCCGCGAGCCGGTGCCCGCGCTGCGGAACATGAGTAGTCTCGTAGCCATGAGGGACCACCCCCACGGCGAATACATCGCGCACTCCGACGTCTGGACCGGGCGTGCGACCAACCGTGTCCAGTGGCTCCCGGCGCTCGCCGGGGCCGCCTGCATCGCGCTCGGCATCGAACTGGCCGTCGACTCCACCTGGACCTCGGGCGTCGCCGCGCTCGCCATGTCCGTCGTCGGCTGCATCGCCGCGGGACTGCTCGTCCTGTTCGGCACCCTCGCCTTCGTGCACGTCGCCGTGAAGGTAGACAAGGACTCGCTCGAAGTGCGCTGCGGTCACGTCGGGCTGCCCCGGCGCCGCATCCCGCTCTCGGACGTGGTCGGCGCCGACTTCGCGCCCAGTGTCACTCCGTGGCAGTGGGGCGGCTGGGGGTACCGCTGGCGTCCCGAGAAGGGAACCGCCGTCATCGTCCGGCGCGGCGAGGGCATGGTGCTCCGCCTCGGGGACGGTCATACGTTCACCATCACGGTGGACAACGCGGAAGCCGCCGTACGGGTGATCCGGGACAGGCTCCGGCCGGCCACTCCCGGCGCCGTGATCTGACCCCGGAGTTCACGGCTCCAGCCGGAACGCCCGGAGGCGTTCGTCCTCCCGCACCGGGCTCTCGGACAACCCGTCGACCAGTGGCCGTGCCGTCGCGAGTCCCGCGAGCAGCCCCGCTCCGGCCGTGACCGTGGTGAAACTCAGCGCGTTGCCCACCGACGCGATCACCGCCAGGGCGGTCAGCGCCGCCCCCGCCGTCAGTACGAGCGGTGTGGACCGCGGAGACCGCCACAGCGAGTAGAGGACCCAGCAGAAGAGCAGGGCGAGCAGCAGGGCGCCGACCACACCCTGCTCGGCCAGCTGCTGCAGTGCGGCGGAATGCGGTCTGCCGTCCGGCAGTGACGTCTGCGCGATCGTCGGACTGAGCTCTCCGTAGCGGCCCGGGCCCACGCCCAGCGCCGGGTCCCGGCCGGTCAGGTGGAGCGCGTCCCGCCAGAGCAGCACCCGGTGTCCGGTGAGCTGGCCGTCGAGGGAGGCGGACAGACCGTCCGGGAGCGCGTTCTCGGCGAGGGCCCAGGTCACCGACGTGACCGATGCCGCGGCGAGCGCCAAGGCCCAAAGGCCCAGGGCGCGGCGTCGCACGCGGTCCGCGGCGAGCGAGCACAGCACCACCGCGGCACCGAGCGCGCATCCCGCGGCGGAGCCGAGGACCGCCGCGGTCACGGTGATCCCGACGGCCAGCAGACGCAGCGCCAGCCGCAGCGCGGGCGGGCGCGCCGCCCAGGCGGCGCAGCACGCCGCCGCGGTGGACAGGGTCAGCAGCGCCGCCGTGGCGCCGGTGTGTCCGAGCGGCACCGTCACCTGGGGGCCCGGGGTGGTGTACCGCGCGGTGAGGGCCAGGCCGAGTCCGGCGAGCGCGCCGGCGGCGGGCGTCACGACGGGGGCGACCGCGCCCAGGATCCGGCCCGAGGCGTAACCGGCGGCCATCGCGAGCACCGCGAGCAGGACGCCCTCGGGGCGCCCGTCGTGCGCCGCCGCGGTGATCAGCGACCAGATCGCGCAGGCGCCGAGTACCATCACGCCCGCCGCGTCCGAAACGTTTCGTCTCTCGCTCGCGGCCGTCGCACCACCGGCCGCGGACGTCATCCCCGTGGAACCCACCCCGTCAACCCCCCGAGCCGTGACGAGCCCCGACCGCCGTGACCGCATCCGGGCACGTCAGAGGCTCGGGCACACCGTAACGGCAGATGCGTCGGTTTGTGGATGACTTGCGCAGAAAAACGATGCATCGGAGGGACGCCGGGCGGCCCGCGGGGTGCGTGATCCGCCGTCGCGGCGGAGCGGGACCGGGCTTCGGGGCGGTGTGGGAACGGGGGGCCGGGGCGGGCGGACCGAGGGCGCGACTGGCGTGAAACCGACGGACGGGGCCGATCGGGAACCGCGGGACCGGAGACGGTGGCCCCCAGGCAGACCGACCTGTCGGTGCCCAGGTCACGCGCCGTACACTCCCCGAGTGACCGCCACCGCAACCTCCGTAGACGAGCCGGAACAGCTCGAACCCCACGCCGCGCCCGTACCGCGCGGGGTCAGACTGGCGCGGCGCGGTGCTCCGGCCGCCGCCGCGGCGCTTGCCGGGGTCCTGCTCTACGTCAGCTTCCCGCCCCGCACGGTGTCGTGGCTGGCCCTGCCCGCCTTCGCGGTCTTCGCCTGGGTCCTGCGCGGTCGCTCCTGGAAGGCGGGCCTCGGACTCGGCTACCTGTTCGGCCTGGGTTTCCTGCTGCCGCTGCTCGTGTGGACGGGCGTCGAGGTCGGCCCGGGACCGTGGCTGGCGCTCGTCGCCGTGGAAGCGGTGTACATCGCGCTCGTCGGGGCGGGCATCACCCTGGTCTCCCGGCTGCCCGGCGCGCCGCTGTGGGCCGCGGCCGTATGGATAGCGGGCGAGGCGGCCCGTGCGCGCGCGCCGTTCGGCGGCTTCCCCTGGGGCAAGATCGCCTTCGGCCAGGCGGACGGGGTCTTCCTCCCGCTGGCCGCGCTGGGCGGCACTCCGGTGCTCGGCTTCGGGGTGGTGCTGTGCGGCTTCGGGCTGTACGAGATCGTGTGCCAGGTCGTGGAGCGGCGTCGCGACGGAGTCGTTCGACGGGGTGCCGCCGCGGTGGCGCTGCTCGCCGTCGTGGTCCCCGTGGCGGGGGCGCTCGCCGCGCGTGCGCTGGTGAGCGACAAGGCGGAGGACGGTACGGCGACCGTCGCGGTGATCCAGGGCAACGTGCCGCGCGCGGGGCTCGAGTTCAACGCCCAGCGGCGGGCCGTCCTCGACCACCACGCGCGGGAGACGGAGCGGCTGGCCGCCGAGGTGAAGGCGGGCAAAGTCGCACGGCCCGACTTCGTCCTGTGGCCGGAGAACTCCTCCGACGTCGACCCGTTCGCCAACGCCGACGCCCGCGCCGTCATCGACACCGCGGCCAAGGCGATCGGCGTGCCCATCTCGGTCGGCGGTGTCGTCGAACGGGACGGCAAGCTCTACAACGAGCAGATCCTGTGGGACCCGGTGAAGGGCCCGCTGGACACCTACGACAAGCGCCAGGTCCAGCCCTTCGGCGAGTACCTTCCGCTGCGCTCGCTGCTCGGCGCGATCAACAAGGACTGGACGTCGATGGTGCGCCAGGACTTCAGCCGGGGACACAAGCCCGGCGTCTTCCGCATGGACGGCACCGGCGTCGGACTCGTCACCTGTTACGAGGCCGCCTTCGACTGGGCCGTGCGCAGCACCGTCACGGACGGCGCGCAGATCATCTCGGTGCCGAGCAACAACGCGACCTTCGACCGCAGCGAGATGACCTACCAGCAGCTCGCCATGTCCCGGGTCCGCGCCGTGGAGCACAGCCGCACCGTCACGGTGCCGGTGACCAGTGGCGTCAGCGCCGTCATCATGCCGGACGGGAGGATCGCCCAGCGGACCGGGATGTTCGTGGCGGACTCGCTGGTCCAGAAGGTGCCGCTGCGTTCCTCGGAGACCCCCGCGACGCGGCTGGGGATCCTTCCCGAGATGCTTCTGGTGCTGGTCGCGACCGGCGGTCTCGGATGGGCCGGGGCCAGGGCGCTCCGGGCGCGCCGGGACGGCACGCTGTAAGGGTCGCGGCACACCCGGGGGAACGGACCGCGGTCCCGGACGAAAGCGTGAGCCGCCGAGGTGGGGAAGGCCGCTCCCGTGAGGGGGACCGCGAGGCCGGGGCGACGGCGTGCGGGGTGGAGGGCCGGGTGCGGACCGTTAGGGTCGGGCCATGGCTACTCCTGACTTCATCCGTACGATCCGGGCGTCCGCCGGGCATCAGCTGCTCTGGCTTCCCGGAGTCACCGCCGTCGTCCTCGACGACGAGGACCGAGTGCTGCTGGGCCGGCGCTCGGACACCGGCAAGTGGTCGGTGATCGGTGGCATCCCGGATCCGGGCGAGCAGCCCGCTGCCTGCGCCGTACGGGAGGTCCTGGAGGAGACGGCGGTGCACTGCGTCGTGGAGCGCGTCGTCCTCGTGCAGGCCCTGGACCCGGTCACCTACGCGAACGACGACACCTGTCAGTTCATGGACGTCACCTTCCGCTGCCGGGCGGTCGGCGGCGAGGCGCGGGTCAACGACGACGAGTCGCTGGAGGTCGGCTGGTTCCCGGTTGACGCCCTGCCGGAACTGAACGAGTTCGCGATGTTCCGGATCAAGCAGGCGCTGTCCCACGCACCCACATGGTTCGACACTACGGTCTGAGGCGTAAGTGTGTGGGATGACCACATGTGTCGGGGCTGAAGCTCTGCCTAGGGTCGAGCCATGACCGCGCCCCACGCCCTCCCGGACCCACCCACCCTCCCGGGACCCCGCACCACCCGGGGGCCCCACACCACCCCGGGGCCAGCGCCCCTCCCGGGACCCCACGCCCCCTCGTCCGGCCTCGCCGGCCGCACCGCCCTGGTCACCGGCGCCGCCGGCGGCATCGGCCGCGCCTGTGTGCTGCGGCTGGCCGCCGCCGGGGCCGAGGTACGCGCGGTGGACCTGGACGCCGCCGGACTGGACGAACTCACCGAACTGGCCCGGGGCCTCCCGGGGGCCGTCGAGCCGTACCCGCTCGACCTCACCGACCTCGACGCGGCGGAGCACGCCGCCGCGGACACGGACGTCCTCGTCAACAACGCCGGACTGCAGACGGTGCGGCCCATCGAGGAGTTCCCGCCCGAGGCCTTCCACACCATGCTCACCGTGATGCTGGAGGCCCCGTTCCGGCTGATCCGAGGCGCACTGCCGCACATGTACGGACAGGGCTGGGGCCGTATCGTCAACGTGTCCTCGGTCCACGGGCTGCGCGCATCGGCCTTCAAGTCCGCCTATGTGGCCGCGAAACATGGGCTGGAGGGGCTGTCGAAAACAGCGGCCCTGGAAGGCGCCCCCCACGGAGTGACCTCGAACTGTGTGAACCCCGGCTACGTACGCACACCACTGGTCGAGAAACAGCTCGCGGACCAGGCGCTGGCCCACGCGGTTCCCGAGGCACGTGTGCTGTCCGAGGTGCTGCTGCGGGACAGCGCGGTCAAACGGCTCGTCGAACCCGAGGAGGTCGCCGACGCGGTGGCCTATCTGTGCGGGCCCCTGTCCTCCTTCGTGACCGGGACCTCACTGGTCATGGACGGAGGGTGGACGGCGCACTGAGGGCCGTCCCGCCGCGGCGGGGTTGTCCACAGGGCAGGCCGGGCCGGCCCGACGACAGGTCATCCTTTGAACATGTCCCGCGATCACGCGCAGTCCGCCGAACGCCCCGCCGACGACGCCGAGACGCCCTTCCTCCGGCTGCTGGCCAGAGGGGCCCCCGCCGAGGCGTACGAGCAGCCGGTCCTGCTCGCCCGTGCCGAGAGCCGCCCCGCCTCCCGCGTCGCCGCCCTGGAGGAGGCCAAGCTCCTCGCCCTGCGCGTGCGCTCCGAGATGGAGGGCCGCCGCCGGCGCGAGGCCGAACTGTCCGCGCTCTTCGAGACCGCCCACGACCTGGCGGGCCTGCGCGACCTCGACGCCGTGCTGCGCGCGATCGTCCAGCGGGCCCGGTCGCTGCTGGGCACGGACGTCGCCTACCTCAGCCTGCACGACGAGGCCGAGGGAGACACCTACATGCGGGTCACCGAGGGCTCGGTCGCGGCGCGCTTCCAGCAACTGCGGCTCGGCATGGGCGAGGGGCTCGGCGGACTCGTCGCCCAGACCGCCCGCCCGTACGTCACCGACGACTACTTCAAGGACGACCGCTTCCAGCACACCCGGGCCATCGACGCCGGCGTGCGGGACGAGGGCCTGGTCGCCATCCTCGGCGTCCCCCTCATGATCGGGCGGCATGTGATCGGGGTGCTCTTCGCCGCGGACCGGCGGGCACGGATCTTCGAACGCGAGCAGATCGCCCTCCTCGGCTCCTTCGCGGCCCTCGCCGCGGCGGCCATCGACACGGCGAACCGGCTGATGGAGACCCGCTCGGCCCTCGACCGCCTGGGCCGCGCCCACGAGATCATCCGCGACCGCAGCGGAGTCATCGAGCGCGCCTCGGACGTCCATGACCGCCTCGCGGAACTGGTACTGCGCGGCGGCGGGGTCCATGACGTGGCCGCCGCGGTCTCCGAAGTGCTCGACGGCACCGTCGAGTTCGCCGGCACGGACAGCGCGCCCGGCGCCGCCCTGCAGGCCTCCCGTGCCGAGGGCCACGCGGTGCGGCACGGCCAGGACTGGGTCGCGGCCGTCGCGGCCGGCGGCGAACTGCTCGGCGCGCTGGTGCTGGGCGGACAGCCGGGCCTCGACCCCGTCGACCAGCGCACCCTGGAGCGCGCCGCGATGGTCACCTCGCTGCTCCTGCTCGCCAAACGCTCGGCCGCCGAGGCCGAACAGCGCGTCCGCGGCGAGTTGCTGGACGACCTGCTCGACGCCCGGGACCGCGACCCACGCCTGCTGCGCGAGCGCGCCTCCCGTCTGCACGCCGACCTCGACGCCGTCCATGTGGTGCTCACCGCCCGGCTGGACACCACGGCACCGGACGCCGACCGAGAGGCGGACGCCCGCCGACGGTTGTGGTCCGCCGCGTCCCATCTGGCCGCGACCGGACACGGACTGGCCGCCGCCCGGGACGGCGGCACGGTGCTGCTGCTCCCGCTCGGCGCGGACGAGAGCGCCACCGAACTGGCCCGCCGTACGGCCCGGCACCTGGGCGCCGCGGTCCAGGAGACGGTCACGGTCGGTGCCTCGGCACCCCTGGAACCTCTCGCCGTGCCTCCGGAGGCGGTGGCGGCGGCGTACGCCGAGGGGCAGCGCTGCCTGGAGGCGCTGCGCCTGCTGGGGCGCGCCGGGGACGGCGCCGCCGCGGAGGACTTCGGGTTCCTGGGGCTGCTGCTCGCCGGGGACCGTGACATCTCCGGCTTCGTCGGCCGGACCATCGGCCAGGTCGTGGCCTACGACCGGCAGCGCGGCACCGATCTGCTGCGCACCCTGGACGCCTACTTCGCCTGTGGGATGAGCCCCGCGCGCACCAAGGACGACCTGCACGTCCATGTGAACACGGTGGCCCAGCGGCTGGAGCGGGTGGGCAGGCTGCTGGGGGAGGACTGGCAGAGTCCGGCGCGCGTCCTGGAGATCCAACTGGCCGTGCGACTGCACCGGTTGTCCACGACGGCACGGCACTGACCCCCGTACGCGCGTACGGGGGCCGGGAGATGTGGAGATGCCGGCGGTCAGGCAGTGGAACGCGCGTCCGCCGCGGGCACGGACGCCTCCGTCCCGCCGTCGTCCGCGACACCCGCCAGGTCACGGTGCCGGGTCTCCTCGGCGACGCCCACGGCGACCAGCGTCAGCACGGCCGCCGCGATCACGTACAGGGAGATCGGGGTGGAGGTGCCGTAGTCGGAGAGCAGCGCGGTCGCGATCAGCGGAGCGGGGGCTCCCGCGGCGACGGAGGCGAACTGGGCTCCGATCGAGGCACCGGAGTAGCGCATCCGCGTCGCGAACATCTCGGAGAAGAAGGCGGCTTGGGGCGCGTACATCGCACCGTGCAGGACGAGGCCGACGGTGACGGCGAGGACCAGGGCGCCGAATCCGCCGGTGTCGATGAGGGAGAAGAAGGGGAACATCCACAGGCCCACCCCGGCGGCGCCCAGCAGATAGACGGGCCTGCGGCCGATCCGGTCCGACAGCGCGCCCCAGGCGGGGATGACGGCGAAGTGCACGGCGGAGGCGATCAGTACCGCGTTGAGCGCGGTCTGCCGGGAGACGCCGGCCGACGTGGTGGCGTACACGAGGATGAAGGCGGTGATCACGTAGTAGCTGATGTTCTCCGCCATACGGGCGCCCATCGCGATCAGGACGTCACGCCAGTGGTGGCGCAGCACGGACACCAGCGGCAGCTTCTCCGTGGCGGCCTCCGGCGTCCGCCCGCGTGCCTCGGCCCGCGCCAACGCCTCCTGGAAAACAGGCGATTCGTCGACGGACAGACGAATCCACAGACCGACGACGACCAGTACGCCGGACAGCAGGAACGGGACGCGCCAGCCCCAGGAGACGAAGGCGTCGTCCGTGAGGGTGGCGGTGAGCAGCGAGAGCACACCGGTCGCGAGGAGTTGCCCCGCGGGCGCTCCGGTCTGCGGCCAGGAGGCCCAGAACCCGCGCCGCTTCGCGTCCCCGTGTTCGGACACGAGCAGGACGGCGCCGCCCCACTCGCCGCCCAGCGCGAATCCCTGCACGAGACGCAGCGCCGTCAGCAGGACGGGGGCCGCCGCGCCGACCGTCGCGTGCGTCGGCAGCAGACCGATCGCGAACGTCGCCCCGCCCATCAGCAACAGGCTGAGCACCAGCAGCTTCTTGCGGCCGAGCCGGTCCCCGTAGTGTCCGAAGACCAGCGCGCCGAGGGGCCGGGCCGCGAACCCGACCGCGTACGTGAGGAACGACAGCAGCGTGCCCACGAGCGGGTCGGAGCCGGGAAAGAAGAGCTTGTTGAAGACGAGCGCGGCCGCCGAGCCGTACAGGAAGAAGTCGTACCACTCGATGGTGGTGCCGATGAGGCTGGCGGCGACGATGCGCTTGAGGTTGGCGGGTGGTGGGGGAGCGGTTGCCGCGGAGGCCATGTGCGCCACTTCCTTGTGTGCCGTGGGGACGGGTGGGTGTGGGCACACCGTAGGAAGACGCACGTCAGGGGCACATGTGGCGGGGCAACATAGTTCGGCGGTCGGCTATGCGTGCGTCCACCATGCCGCTGCGCGGCCGCTCGGTTCAGGGGCTCGAAGGCGATCGAAACGAGTACAGTCCGGAACGTGTAGTTCGGGGTGATTCAGCGGTGTGGTGCTGACCCCCGTACTAGTTCGGTGCTGACTAAAAGCTCACGTCACCACCCGTGCCCATCCCTCCCGTGCTGACTACGCTCCTTTGAACTCGGACACCTTGGGGCCGATCGGCTCCGGGCCGTTGTCCGGTAGGTGACCTTCTAGACCCGCACGCTCAGCTCAGAGACTCCGGCTCGGAACCCGAATCCCATGGCCTGGCCCTTTTGCCATGGCCAAGTAGTCACGGGTCCGGTGTCGGTGGCTGCTTGCGCATCGCGATCCAGCGGTCGTCCTCACTCTGGCAACGCTGAAATGGCTCACTGGGCCCATTCCAATCAGACGCCCTTCGAATCGGCAATGACCTGCACGTTCATGCCGTGCTCCTTGTGTTTGACCGAGTAGAACGGGCGGTTGGCAGCGATCCGGTCGATGGGCAAGGGCGTCCCGTCCAGGATCACGTACGCCTTCTTCGGCGCAGTTGGTACGGCTTCGGCGAGGGCGGCGGGGAGGTTGACGGCCTCGGTGATGTATCGGTAGGCGGTGGTGGTGCCGATCCCGACTCCGGTCGCGAGCTGGGCGTGGGGCTGGCCGTTGCGCAGGTGGGCGAGGGTGAGCAGGGCTGCCTGTCGGCCTGCGTTCAGGCGCCGCCACAGGGTTCCGAGAGCGCGGCGGTGGTCTTTGAGGCGGGCGGCGGGGAAGCGCAGGGTCGAGCTGAACGCGTCGACGCCGGACGTATAGACAAGCATGCGAAGCCTCTGGTTGAGACGGTTCTCTTAGTCAAAACCCATCTACCAGGGGCTTCATCTGTCTGTCAGCCCAACCGCCCGCCTGGCAAGTGAGGTTGGATAGGGCTCACTGGCTGCGGCCCCGGTGACCGCTCCGACCACGCCGCCGTGGTCGGTTGGTTCGGATCGCGGTGCGTTGTGACCGCTTCGGTGACGTCGGCGGGGAGGGCTCGGCCAGGGGCGGTGAAGGGGGCATCGAGTCGGGCTGAGAGCAGCGGGCTGACAGCAGGGGCGGCGTGTGTCCCCAACTAGGCGACGAGCTCTCCGGACCGAGGGCAGAACCGGGTTGGTAAGACGGTGTTCGCCCTGGCGGGTCAGGCCGCAGGCGTGCGCGTCGTTGTCGCGGCGGAATGGGTCATGAGCCCACAGGGCCGAAAGACGATGCGGTCGACCGTGCGCCAGACCGAGACTTGCGGACCGGAACGATCCGGTGAGCAGCGTAGCCAACTTTGTTCGAACGCCATCGGCGCTCTTCACTCATTGTCATGATGCCGGTACGCTCTGATGGCTATGGTCAGTCAGGGGATACCACGCTTCATAACGGAAGCTCTCGACCGGGACGAGCTCCTCCTCTTCGTCGGTTCAGGGATCTCCCTGTCCTACGCCGGCAAGAAGGGCATGCTGGGAGGGCTGGAGGTAACGGAGCTCATTGCTGATCGGCTGCTTGAGCGGAAGCTGTCAAAAGATGAATCGCTGATGCAAGTCGCCCAGGAGACGGTCTGGCAGGACGCAGGTAGTCGACAGCGCCTTGAGGCAATCCTGACGGAGGCCTTCGCGGATCCGAACATCCAGCCCTTGCCTGCTCATCAAGCATTGGCCGCCATTGGCGCCACGATAATCACTACGAATTATGACACGCTCATTGAGCGTTCTTTCCAAACTTTCGGCAAGCGCCTGTCGGTGGCCTGGAAGGACGAGCATCTTTCGAGCGTCTCGGGCTCCCTGCTCATTAAAGTACATGGCACGGTTGATGCGCCGTCAAGTTGTGTCATAACCGAGGACGATTATTACCACTGGATGGATCGTGAGCCCGAGTTGCGTGAACTCGTCAGGGCTCTGCTCCTGACCAAGACGTTGTGCTTCATCGGGTACTCTCTGTCGGATCCGAATTTTCGGGCTATTCTGCGTATTTTGCGCTTCAAATTTGCCGCCATACGACGTCCTGGACTGGTCGTAATTCACAAGTCCGATCCAGCATCCTACGACCATCGATTCATTACTGAGAGCTTGGGGCTCCGAGTTCACCAAGCAGATGGCACCGAGTTCCTCCGCATGTTGGCTCGTCATGGGGACAGAACACCCTATGCGGATGTCCTGGCCTCGCAGGAGATACGTGACCGATATTTTGCCGAAGAGTTGAAGGACATCACCTTCCAAGACTTTGCGGCAGACATGATTGCTCAGCAGATTTCAAACGGGACAGCAGAAAAGTTGTCAATGAGCCCGGCCTTGCTTGTCAGGCTACGAAAAAGAAACGACCTGAGTACGTTACCCCAGACGTCTCCGCAAACCATCTCGAGTGATAGTTTCATCCGAGTTCCCGCAGGGCCGTTCATCGCGGGAGGGGAGCGCCATGGAAACGAACTCATAAGAATAGAGAGTATCGCCAAACCGTATTACATCGGTGAGCATGCTACTAGTAATGATGAGTATCGAAAATTTGCCCGATGGTGCGGAGGTGTGAATCACGATCGGACCTTTTGTCATCCCGGCGAACCGGCAGGCAAGGATCATCTTCCGCAGGCTGAGCCACATCCCCACGAAGTCCCTCCGGATTACTGGACCAGCTCATCCTGGGGAAACTATCCAGTGGTAAACGTGGATTGGTGGGACGCGTATGCCTTCTGTCGATGGGCGGGTGGTCGATTGCCGACGGAACTGGAATGGGAACGCGCGGCGCGGGGTGTCGACGGACGGCGTTATCCATGGGGTGACACATTCGACGCGGCTCACTGTAATACCGAGGAGCGAGGCGAACGTAAAACTCTTCCAGTCAACTCAATGCCCTTGGGCCGCAGTCCTGTCGGTGCCTACCATATGAGCGGCAACGTATGGGAATGGTGTGCCGATGAATACTTCTCGCCCCGTTTTCAATCTGCCTCTCGTATCGTCCGAGGTGGATCGTTCAGTAGGGGAGAGCATCGAGCACGTTGTGCTTTCCGAAATGGTCGATCCCCAGGAGACGCCTGGTGCAGCCGGGGATTTCGCATCGCGCGGGACGAATCATGACGTCACTAAAGGAGGCAGGCCCGTGCATCTGTTCAATGCTGATCGACTGCGGCTTCTGATCACCGATTCGTGCAATCTCAGCTGTTCTTACTGTCACAATGAGGGGCAGTTCGGGCGAGGCAGATTCATGTCGATGTCTTTCGTCGCCGAACTCGCAGCATGGTTGCAGGATAACTCGATTCGTGTAGACAATCTCATTCTGAGCGGAGGTGAGCCCTCACTGCATCCACAGCTCACAAAAATTGTTGAAACTCTGAATGGAACAGCGAAGAAAATTTCCATGGTCTCGAACGGCACCCGGCTGACTCCAGCGGTAATCGATTGTTTGACAGAAAGTGGACTCAGCTACATCAAGTTCGGCATCGACGCCGTAGATGCGCTTTCCACGAAGGGGCCGCTGGACCGTGCCTCACGCGCAGCTCAGCAGGACGTTCTTGCAAACGCTGCGTATGCGGCGACCGTCATGCCCGGATCGCATCTCAATTCAGTGGTCAGCGCCTTCAATTATCACAGGATTCGCAAGGTTGTCGAGTGGTGCGACCAGAACTCCATGGGGGTAAAGTTTCTCGAACTGATCGAAGTGCGTCCCGAAGTTCATGCCATTAAACCCTACGCAGATGATGCAGGGCACTCTTGGTTCGCGCGAATATATGAAGATGTGGGTGATCTGCTGACCGATGTCGCATACAATCCAGTAGTCATGAAGTTTTACGCCCGCTCTCCTGCGGGGCAACTCGTCCAGTTCAGTGAGAATTTCTGCTTGTACGGCGCTTGTAGTCGGCTGTGGACGCGCATCGATGCTCACGGAAATCTGGTTCCCTGCATTAATCGCCCGGTCACGCGCTCTTTCTCTCGCAGCGAGATCGGTTTGAATCAGTCCAGAGCCGTCAACCAGGAAATGAAAAACGTCTCGGCATGGCCCTGTGGTGCAATGGGGATAACAGAACAACGAATGGAACCAGATCGCACAGAGGTCGATATCGCATTGAGTGACGGGTCGGTTGTCTCTTTTCCACTCACGGGTAGGACAAGCTGTGTCGGTTGATGGTTCTGTGAAGACGACAGCATGGTCAGAGATGCGAGCCGAGGCTCGGTCACGTGTCGATCCAGCCCCTCTTGCCTCTCGCGGCTTCTATGCACTCGGAGTTGTGGGCCTTCCTGGTGCAGGGAAGTCAACGGTATTGGAAGCTCTCACGAAGTTAAGACCCGATCTGTCCTATGCCGGGACGCGTGCGTTCCATACATCCGGCTCGCGGATGGCTGACTACATCTATCGGCTTTTTGTGGAGGCCGATTCCCATGCAGCCCTCCCCTGTCAATTTGAGGCCCTGGTCGAGCGGACGCTCATGCAGTGGCCGGCTGACGGGACGACACTCGTCGATGAGCCTATCGAGGCGGTACTGGCGCACACGCGGGCTCTGTGGGCGTGTGATCTGCTGGGCGACACCGAAGTCTCGACATGGTTGACCGCATACGAGATTGCGTCCAGGACGCTACCAGCGGCACCTCTTCTGATCCTGCTCACCTGTGACAGGGAAGAACGCCAACGGCGCACGCGCCTACGCGGCCGCCTCCGTGACGCGAGCGTGGACGACCGATACCTGGGTGCGCTTGACGAAGCTCTCCACGAGATTTTGCAGACAGCCGAACACAGCGGTACTGCCACGTTCGAACTAGACACAACCGAAAGGTCACCTCACGCCTCCGCGGTGCACCTCCTCCGCCTTCTAGAACAAAGCCCATCCCATGTGGGTCCCTGAGGCCAGTGCACGTGACGAAAGTAATGTGGAGAGAGGGTGACCTGATCAATGCCGCGAGGTCGCGATCCGCGTGAGCGAGCTGGGATCATTCTCGTTCATGAAGGCCGCTTGGCCGTCATGCCGCCCGCGGGCAGTCTCGCCTTGGACACGGTCTGCTTCGAACTCCCTATCAGTGAGATCGGTGCCGGAGAGACACCGGCGGTAGCAGCGGCGAGTCGCCTGAGAGAGGACACCGGCCTCAACGTCGAGGTCTCGACACGCGACTGTGTCCGCCTTACCGGTGTCAGTCATACAGATTGGTACTTTCGTGCATCGCTCGTCTTCCCCTCGACCGCAGGGACAATCGGCACATCGATGCGCCTTGCAGGAAAACAGCTGATGTTCGTCGATTTTCCGTCTCTGGCAACAGGAACTCTGTTTCCGCCCAGTGTGGCCGAGATGGCGATGCATGCGCTGTCAACAGGAGAGTGGTGGGACGATCAGACCGAGCTTTCCGATCCCTGTGAGAAGCCACCAAGCAGGGTTCGGGCGGGGGCACTGGTCATCAACGCGAAGGGGCAAGTCCTTCTCATCGAGCGAAACGGTCCGGGACGTCGTTGGTATGAGATTCCGGGTGGAGGGATCGAGCCGGACGAACTGCCGGAAGTTGCCGCCGTACGCGAGCTCGCCGAAGAGACGGGCTTGGCCGTGGTAATTCGCCTCGGTCTGGCCACCATTCTTAAAGAGGGTAGACGCGAGCATTATTTTCTCGCAGATTTCCGCGATTCTGCTGCCGAACCGAGAGAGCTCGACCTGAGAGAAAATTCTAGACTGGTGTGGCTCGATGTTTCGGAGTTACCAAATCTGCCATTGTGGCCTAAACGGTTGGCTTGGCGGATTGCTCACTGGAAGAAGACGGAATGGCCCAAGATCCCAGTTGTGCTGAGCGATTCCATCCCAGACGCAGACCTCACGAAACCCTGCAATTGGTGAGCCGCCATCAGTGGCTGAAGTCCCGTGTCGCCGAAGGCTGATTGTGTCTTTTGGACCTTGGAGGATGCAGTCCGTTATGGCGAGGGGCACCATCCTGCCGGAGGGGTGGAGCACGGCGTCCACCCGACGCGACAGTCGACCTGCAGCCGTGCTGACCACCGCGGCCACGGCAAACACGCCGGAACAGGCATCTCGTTGAATTGACGAGCCGTCGTATGTAGTGCGTTGTGGTTGAGGGCACCCGGGGGTGGGCACGTAGATGCTTGTATCAAGCCGGGAGGGCGGCGCCATGGGTTCACTCTTGTTGAGCGTGACTGGGGTGCTCATCGCAGCCGGCGTGGCACTGCAGGTATGGGTGTCCGGCTCGGCCAGAGCCGACAGGCGGTACGCCCTCCAGTTGCCGGCCGTGCTCATGTACTCTCTGGCAAGCGCATTGTTTTTGTTCTCCATATTTCCGGACTCACTGTCGGAAGGGCGAGCCCTGGGGTTCGGGATCGGCGGAGCAGCCGGATTCTCGGCCTTTTTCATGCTCGCCTCCTTCTCCTGGCTTTCCCAAACGCGCCCGCGTGACCAGATGGCTGCGGAACTCAAAGCGACGTTAAAGGAGAACGCTCGCCTCAGAAGACAACTGAACGGCAGGGCGGTTGTGGCAGAGGCGCCCGTTCCTCTGGCCGGTACCAGTCGATACGAGGTTCAATTGCCGAGTGCCCGCCGGCATCACCTGGGAATGATCACGGGTAATCTGGCCAATGTCCTGGGTGTCGACGTGTGGGTGAATCCTGAGAACACCCGAATGGAAATGTCGCGTATCACGGAGCACACTGTCTCGGCGACTATCCGGTATCACGGGAGTCGACGGAACACGCTCGGCCACGTGGTGGACGACACCATCGCCCTCGAACTGGCGGGTCTCATGTCCGGCCAGACCCAAGTGGCGGCCGGACATGTGCTGGTCACGGGGGCCGGAGAGTTGTGTGCGAGTCACCAGGTACAGCGGATCGTCCACGTGGCGGCGGTGGAGGGTGAGCCTGCATCGGGCTTCCGCCAGGTCATGGACCTGGAACGGTGCGTGCGGAACATCCTGACCACCGTGGACCGCTTGAACAGTGAAGGCGACGTGCTCCGTTCTGTCGTGCTTCCGCTGCTTGGCACGGGAGGTGGCAACAGTGACTTACGGGCGACGGTCGCTTCTCTGGTGGCGTCAGCCGTCGCCTACTTCGAGGCACACCGTGGCTCGGATATCCGAACCGTCTATTTGTTGGCGTACACCGATGTCCAGGCGGCTGTCTGCCGTGAGGTGCTGGAACTGCGATTGGAATCCATCGATCCGACCGGTGGGTAGTCGGCAACCCGAGCCGTACGACCGGGTTCCAACGACCACAAGTGAGCAAGGGGAGTCTCACGGGGGACGGCAGCTCCCGCGTAGGGGAACGGGAACGGCGGCGAACGGAGTTGCGGCCCATCGCGATCGTCGCCAACCATGACGCCGGTGACCGGGCGATCCCCTAATGCGAGTTGAAGCTTACGACCAGGCCCACACGCAAGGAGTTCACCACCGGGCTCCAGACTGAAGAACCGGCTTGCGAGGCGCCGACCTAGGACCATGTAGGACACGGTCTAAGGCGATCGAAATGAACGCCGTCCGGGACGGGTGGTTCGGGGGTGGTTCATCGGTGCGGTGCCGACTCCAGGCGCGTACAGCGGAAAGAATTTCCGGGAACCGTTGGGCGGTCCCACCTCGTGGCCCTCGGTGAGCGCCACATGCCGCTGTCCTGTACCCGCAATCCCGAGACCCGCATGCTGTGGCCGGGCATGCGAGAAGCAGGGCCCGTCCGCATGTGGCCGCGCCACACGCCTCCAACTCCTCACGTCCCTGCGAGCGACACACGACACGCCCCTCCGACGGCCGACGGCCGTCGCCCGCGGAGGCTCGCGCCTGTCCCCCATGAGGTGGACCCGCAGGCCGAAGGGCTCCTCACCCCCGAGGCCGGGGACGAGGAGCCCTTCGGCTCCGCTCGGACGGACAGACGGCCGGTGCCACGCGGCGGCCGGTGCGGCGGTCGATGCCGCCGCCGGTCAGATCCTGTCGGCCGGTACGAGCTCCGAAACGGCGTCGGCCCTGGGGGTGTTCGCGGCGCGCGGGGGCAGGGAGTCGCCCTCGATGTCCATGTTCGGCACGGCGCGGTCCAGCCACTTGGGCAGGGCCCAGGCGTGACGGCCGAGCAGGCTCAGCACCGCGGGGACGATCGTGAGGCGGACCACGAAGGCGTCGATGAGGACGCCGATGGTCAGGGCGAAACCGATCGTCTTGACGGTCGGGTCGTGGTTGAAGATGAAGCCGCCGAAGACGGCCGCCATGATGAGGGCCGCCGCGGTGACGACCCGCCCGCTGCGTTCCACGCCGTGCTCGACCGCGGCCCGCGCGTCCCGGTGGTGGTGGAAGTGTTCGCGCATCCGGCTGACCAGGAACACCTCGTAGTCCATCGCGAGGCCGAACAGGACGCCGATCAGCAGGACCGGAACGAAGCACGCGATCGGGGCCGCCGCCGCGACCTGGAACAGTCCGGTGAGGTGACCGTCCTGGAAGACCCACACGACCGCGCCGATGGCGGCCGCGATGGACAGCAGGAAACCCAGAACGGCCTTGAGGGGTACCAGGATCGAGCGGAAGGCCAGCATCAGCAGGAGCAGCGCGAGCACCACGATGATCGTGACGAACAGCGGCACGGCCGAGGACAGCTTCGCCGACACATCGATACCGGCGGCGGTCGCACCGGCGACGTAGGCCGTACCGCCCGCGTCGGTCACCGGCGTCACCGCGCGGTCGCGCAGCCGGTGCACCAGGTCGGTGGTCCGCTGATCGTCGGGGCCGGTCTTCGGCACGACGCCGAGCACGGTGATCGCGCCGTCCTCCGTGGCCCTGGGCGGTGCCACCGTCGCGATGTCCGGGTCCTTGCCCACGGCGTCGGCGACCCCCTCGACGGCCGACTCGCGCCGCGCGGCGGGTATGCGCGTGCTGTCCACGACGACCACGAGGGTCGCGTTGAAGCCCGGACCGAACCCCTTGGTGAGGAGTTCGTAGCTCTTGTGCTGGGTGCTCGCGGCGGGCTGGGTCTCGTTGCTCGGCAGGCCGAGGCGCAGTCCGGTGGCGGGCAGGGCGAGGGCGAGCAGTCCGAGGACGCTCACGACCAGGACGGGAACGGGGAAGCGGGTCATGAGGCGGCCCCAGGCCAGACCCCAGGATCCCGGTCGGCGCTCGCGGCCGGGCGTCCCGGCCCGCGCGGGACTCGCCCCCGGCCGTGCGCTCTTGGGGCGCAGCCGCTCGCCGAGGCAGCCCAGCAGGGCGGGTACGAGGGTGAGGGCCACCAGTACCGCGAGCAGTACGGTTCCGGCGGCGGCCAGGCCCATCACGGTGAGGAACGGGATGCCGGCGGCGGAGAGCGCGGCGAGCGCGATGATGACGGTCACGCCCGCGAAGGTCACGGCGCTGCCCGCCGTCGCGGTGGCGCGCGCGATCGAGTCGGGCAGGTCCTGCGCCGGGTCGGCGAGCTGCTCGCGGTGGCGGGAGACGATGAACAGCGCGTAGTCGATGCCGACGGCCAGGCCGATCATCAGCGCGAGGACGGTCGCGGTGTTCGTCATGTCGATGAAGCGGGACAGGAACTGGACGGTCATCACGCCGACCCCGACGCCGACGAGGGCCGTCATCAGGGGCAGGCCCGCCGCCAGGAGCGAGCTGAGCGCGAGCGCGAGCACCACGAAGGCCACGACCACGCCCACGACCTCGGCGGGGCCGCCGACCTCGGCGGGCGGGGTGGACACGGTACCGCCCAGTTCGACGTCGAGGCCGGCCTTCCTCGCCGGGTCCAGAGCGGCATCGAGCCGGTCCTTGGCGGACTGCGGCACGAGGTCGGCGGGCTTGCCGAACAGCGCGTCGGCGTAGCCGATGGTGCCGTCCCTCGACACCGCGCCGGTCTTCGCCGGGCCTGACACGTTGATGACCCCCGGCACCGCGGCGACCGCCGTGAGGGTCGCGTCGACGGCGCGCCGCTGCTTCTCGCCGGTGAGACTCGCGCCCTCAGGCGCGGCGAACACGATGCGGGCCGTGCCGCCGGCGGCTTGCGGGAACTTGGCCTTCAGCAGGTCCTGGGCCTGCTGGGACTCGACGCCCGGCACCGAGAACTCCGTCGTCACCTTTCCGCCGAGGGCGGTGCCCAGACCGGCGGCCACCGCGAGGAGCAGCACCCACACCGCGAGCACCCGGCCCCGGCGGCGTGCCGCCCAACGTCCCAGCGCGTACAAGCGTTTCGCCACGGCAGGTCTCTTTCGTTTCGGGGTTCGACAGTCGCCGTACCTGGTGGTCCGGCAGAATTTTTACAGCGTAATGCATTTTTACTGCACGATGTAAAAATGCAGTCCGAAGCTATGCTGGACGGCATGGACAGGGTTGCGACGGAGGACGGCCTGCGTGAACGCGGCAAGGCCAAGCGGCGGGCCGCGATCACGCGCGCGGCCTTCGAACTCTTCGCCGCGCAGGGCTACGACGCCACGACGATCGCGGAGATCGCCGCGGCGGCCGAGGTGTCCCCGCGCACGGTGACGCTGTACTTCCGCACCAAGCAGGACATCGCCTTCGCGGCCTTCGACGCCACGGTGCTCCAGCTGACCGAGATGCTGCGCGGCCGTGCCCCGGGGGAGAGCGTCATGCAGGCACTGGAGGGCTGGTTGCGCGCGGAGATGGCCTGCCACGACGAGAACGACGAGCTCGAAATGCGCATGTTCGAGGCCAACCCGGAACTGCGGGCGGTACGCACCGCGCGGATGGCGGCGGCCATCGAGGAGGGCGCCCGCATCATCGCCGAGGACACCGGCCAGGCCCCGGACGGGATCGCCCCCCGCCTCGCCGCGGCCGCCGCCGCGGCCGTGGTCACCGAGATCTTCCAGTACCCCGAGGGACCCGAGCGCGACCAGGCCGTCGGGACGGCCATGACCTTCCTCACCGCGGGCATCGAGGCGGTGGCCGCGAGCGCACGTCGATGATCCTGGGCGCCGGACAAACCGGCGACCGGTCGCGCGGGCCCCAGGCGCGATCCGTGCGGCGCCGACGACGCCCGTGCCGCGCCCTCCCACGGCTCCAGGTGAGGGCTGAACGGGGTGTCCTGTCCCGCCCGATCCGGTGACCGCGTGGGTGCGCGGCTCTGGTGCACGGGCCGGGTGCGGGAGCGTGGAGGGCCCGGGGCGCGACCACGCCCTCGGAGACCTACGTGAGGAATCCCCATGCCGATCACGAAGTCGATGGCCGCCGTGTCCGCGGCGGCGCTCATGCTGGCGGGTGTGGCGGGAGCCGGAGTGGCGCGGGCGTCCGCCCCGACGGCCGTCGGCACCGCGCGTCCGTCCGCGTGCCGTCCGGCGAACCACACGGCCAGGATCGCTCCGGCCCGCGCGTCTTCGGGGCACCGCCACTACCGAGTCACGCTGACCGCGGCGCCGGGGTACGAACCGTGCCGGCCGGCCGGTTCGCCCACCGACGTTCGGTTCTACCGCCACGGCTCCCCTGACGCGGTCTCGGCAGGCCGATACGGCCCCCAGCACGTGGTGGCGACCTTCGGTCCGGGACACCCGGTGCACTTCGACATCCAGGTGCCCGACGGGGCCGATGGCGTCCCGGCCGACGAGGTGTCCTTCACGCTCAGGACCCCGGACGGGGTGATCCCCGGTGACTCCAGCGCATACGGCCACCTCTCCGTCGCGCCCGGAACCGTCGTCGGCCCGGTCCGGCCCGGGGCCTGACCGTCGTACAGCCCGGCACGCCATCCTCTGTCGTGTGCGTGTCCGGGCCGTGCCATGATCGCCGGTCATGGGGAGACACAGGGTGGGGAAGGCGGCCGTGGTCCTGGCCGTGACCATGGCGGGCGTGAGCGGGTGCGGCGGCTCGGACGGCGGGGACGCGGCGAAGCCGGCGGCGGCATCGGTGGCGCCGGTGGCGAAGGTGAGGCGGGTGCCCCTGGGAACGGCGACCAAGAGGTTCCGGGCCGCGGTGGACAAGTTCGACCGGGACGGCGGCTGCGTCTACCAGGAGCCCGGGATGTGCTGGGATCAGATGAAGGCGCTCATGGAGTCCGCGCGGACCTTGCGCACGGCGATGCGCCGGACCGAGGTCAGGGGTCCGGAGTTCTGGTCGGGGGCGTACGTCCTGATCGACAGGATGGAGAAGGGCATCGCGGTGGGGAAGGACCAGGGGGCCACGGCGGACGGTACGAACCGGGACGTGGTCCTCGACTCCGCCCACGATCTGTCGTGGTGGCTGGAGGACCACCCCGTCTATTAGAGACATGTGCCGGAGTGCCGAACAGTCGGAGTGCCGAACAGCCGGCCTGCCGGACTGCTCCTAGCACTGTGCCGTGTGCCGCCAGAACTCTCGCATCAGCGGTGTCGGAGTCGGGCCGGTCATCGCCGTCTGGGTCAGCAGGACGGTGACCGTGCCCGTCGGGGGGACGACGTGGGCCGTCGTACCGGTGCCGCCCACCCAGCCGTAGCGGCCGGGGACGTTCCAGGGATCGACGGGGGTGACGTCGACCTGGCCCCCGTAGCCCCAGCCCTGGCCCTCCAGGAACAGGGTCGAGGCGTCGCGCTGGGCGGCGGTGAGGTGGTTGGTGGTCATGCGGCTCACGGAGGTGGGGGAGAGGACGCGGGTGCCGTCCGGGGCCGTGCCGTCGTCGGCGAGCATCCGGAAGAAGGCGAGGAGGTCGTCGGCGGTCGAGACCAGGCCGCCGCCGCCCGACGGGAAGCGCGGCAGGCTGCTGTACGCGCCGTCCGGGGCGTCCGTCAGGCGCAGGGTGCCGTCCGCGGCGGGAGCGTAGGAGGAGGTGAAGCGGTGCTGTTTCGAGGCGGGCACCTCGAACGCGGTGTCCCGCATGCCCAGCGGCTCGAAGACCCGCTCCGCCAGGAAATCGGGGAAGGTACGGCCCGACACCCGGGAGACCAGGATGCCCTGCAGGGCGGACGATGTGCCGTACAGCCAGGCCTCACCCGGCTGGTGCAGCATCGGTACCTGGGCGAGCAGGCCCAGCCAGGTGTCCGGTTCGGGCCACTCCTGGAAGGAGCGGCTGTGATCCTGCACCGCGAACAGGGCCCGCGCGGCCGGCAGGGAGAAGTCCGAGGGCAGGCCCCAGCCGGTCCGGAAGCTCAGCAGGTCCTCGACCGTGAGGGGACGGTCCGCCGGGACCACGTCCTCGACGGGCGAGGAGGGCGTGCGGACCACCGTCGGCTTCGCCAGCTCCGGCAGCCATTTCTCCACCGGGGTGTCCAGTGCCAACCGCCCGTCCTCCACCAGCGTCAGGACCGCCGCCGCCGTGACCGGCTTGCTGACCGAGGCGATCCGGAAGATCGAGTCGCGGGCCATCGGTGTGGTGCCTTCGATGTCGACGGAGCCGACGGCGGCCACCTCGACGTCGTCGCCACGGGCCACCAGGCTCACCGCCCCCGGCACGGTGCCGTCGTCGACGCGTCGTCGCAGGGTGTCGTGGAGAGAGCTCATCGGTCGGCCTTCCGGTCCGGGGAGTCGTGGTCGAACACGTCGGATACGACTCTCCTCCCCTCGCGAACTCATCGCTCCCCGGCACCGAATCGCCGAGGGGGCGGGGACCGGCATCCCGACCCGCGGGATCCCGTGCGGATCACGCGGGGCCGGGAGCCGCGGTGGCCGGTCGCGCCGACACGGAGACCGCCGCAGCCGATGAGCGGGGGAGCGGGACAGCGGCTCGGACGGATCGGTCTCGAGTATGACGGCGGGGACCTCGCCATCGCGCTTTCCACCCTGCTTCCTGACGCGTACCGCAGCCGTACCGCCTCGGTTTCGCGGAGACGCTGTTCGACCGAGCCGGGCCGGAGAAGAGCGGCCGTACGAAGCTGCTGACCGCCTGTTGGCTCCGAAAAAGTCCTTTGCGAGGCTGAACTCGCCCCGCCTACCGTTCGATTCGGTGTCACAGCGGAGCCGCGACAGGGCGGGTTCCGAGGCACGAGGGAGCGATCGTCGTGGGTGTCTTCGTCCGGATCAGGGGATGGTTGGAGTGCGACCACCGGCAGCTGGCCCAGGTCAAGGAGATCGTCGCCGCCGAGAACCCGGATCGGACGTACAGCGGAGGCTGGGGCTTTCCGGCGCGGCAGTACAACTGGACCAGCTGGGTCTTCTTCGGCGCCGACATGCGCGAGCAGGCCGTCGACTGCTTTCTGGAACAACTGCGGCTCGTGGCAGCGATTCCAGCCTCCGACGACGACAACGACCTGGTCATCGGGCTCTTCCTCGTCAGCCACGAGATCACGGGCATGAGTGAGTGGCAGGTCCGCGATGGGGCCGTGGTGATCGGAAGCGTGAACGGGGAGTACCAGTACCTCGGCGAGTAGCGCCGCCGACCTGCGGCCGACAGGGCGAACTTGGACAACGCCGACCGGCTCCGCCGTGCCTTCCATGCCGATGCCGATGCCGATGCCGATGCCGGCGCATGCGGTGCTCCCGGCCAGGACCACGGGTGGTGCCGTGGTGGGCTACTCGGGGCGCCGGGTGTGTGAGCCACGCGCCGTGGTGCCGCCGTGGCCGCTGGACGGCCGTGGACCCGCGGGTCCTTGGGCGCTCCAACTGGCGAGCAGCTTCCACGCGTCCTGGGAGGGCTGGTCCTGGGCCGGCAGATACAGGAACAGGGTCTGGTCGGAGTCGCCCGGCATGGTGAACGCCTGGTAGTCGACGGTGAGGTCGCCGACGATGGGGTGGTGGTGGCGTTTGTGCCCGTGGGTGCGGTCGAAGACTTTGTGGTCGGCCCACCAATGGCGGAAGTGGTTGCTCTTCATGGCCAGTTCGCCCACCAGCTCGGCGGTGCGGGTGTCGTCCGGGTGGCGGCCGGCGTCGAGTCGCAGGACGGCGGTCATCTCCGCGGCGACCTGTTCCCAGTCCGGGTAGAGGGAGCGAGCCGCCTCGTCCAGCAGTACCCAGCGGGTGAGGTTGCGCTCCCGTGCCGGCATCGCGTCGAAGTCGGTGATCAGGGCGCGGGCGAGATGGTTGGTGGCGAGCACGTCGGTGCGACGCCCGAGGATGAAGGCGGCCTGGTCGGTGAAGGAGTCCAGGATGCGCCGGACCACGGGCCGCACGCGTTGCACGGTCGGTGCGGAACGGCGGGCCGCGCCGGGCTTGGGCCCCGCGAGGTCGTACAGGTGGGCGCGCTCGGCCGCGTCCAGCCGCAGCGCGGCGGCCACGGCCTCCAGTACCCCCGTCGAGGGGCTGATCTGCCGCCCCTGTTCGAGGCGGGTGTAGTAGTCGGTGCTCACGCCGGCCAGCTGGGCGACCTCCTCGCGGCGCAGTCCCGGCACCCGCCGATAGGCGCCCCGCTCGGGAAGCCCCACCGACTCGGGGGTGATGCGGGCGCGACTACGGCGCAGGAATTCGCTGAGCTCGACGTTTCTCGCCATGCCTCCATTCTCGCCCGCGGCGCCGGTCGACGGCTCGGGGAAGGGGGGTCGCCGAGTCCTACGCAGACGCTTCCCCGGCAGGTCAGGGCGGGGAAGCGGCGTCCGCGGGGTGCCGGTCGCGTGGTGTTCTGGATTGCGGAGGCCCACCGGACAGGCACCGGATCCCGCGACCGGAACGGACTTCGCTCTCCCCCTTCCGCCCAGCCACGGCTGGCAACCGCCCAAAGAAAGTGAGAACCGACATGGCCAGGATCCTGATGGTGCTGTCGGGCGTCGACCACTGGACGCTGACCGACGGCAGCAAGCACCCCAGCGGCTACTGGGCCGAGGAATTCGTGGTCCCGCACCGCATCTTCGGTCAGGCCGGGTTCACCGTGGACATCGCCGCCCCCACCGGCGGAAAGCCGGCCGCCGATCCCGTGAGCCTGCGGCCCGAGGTCGCCGGCCCCGAGGCCGACGAGTTCGCCGCCTACATCGACGCGGCCGCCGAAGTGCTCGCCGATCCGCTGGCGCTCTCGGACGTCGACACGGCCCGGTACGACGCGATCTTCCTGCCCGGGGGCCACGGTCCCATGGAGGACCTTGCCCACGATCCCGACCTCGGGCGCATCCTCGTCGAGGCCGACGCCGCCAGGACGATCATCGCCCCGGTGTGCCACGGCCCGGCCGCGCTGCTGTCGGCGAACCTGCCGGGCGGACACTGGCTGTTCGCCGGACGTGCACTGACCGTGTTCACCGACGAGGAGGAGCGGCTGAACGGCACCGCCGACCGGGCGCCGTGGCTCGTCGAGACCGTACTCGCGGCCCGTGGCGCGGTCGTCCGGTCCGCGAACGCCTGGGAAGCGCACGTCGTCGTGGACGGAAACCTGTACTCCGGGCAGAACCCAGCCTCCAGCAAGCCACTGGCCGAACGGCTCGTCGCCGCGCTGACCGGTCGCTGAACCGGGAATCTGCGGTCGGCACGGAATCCGCACGGACACCTGAGTCCGCACGGACACCCGGGTCCGCATGGACAGCCGAGCCCGCACGGACACCCAGGTCCCCTGTCCACACGGACCACATCGCACAGCACGTGGCGCGTGCTTCACCACACCTACCGCGCACGCCTCACCACCCGCACGTCACCACTCTCTGGTTAGGAAATCATCAGATTGACCACCACGACTGTCGCGTATGCCGCGCACACTCCGAAGGCTCCGCTGGAGCGCACCACCATCGAGCGCCGTGACGTCGGCGAGTTCGACGTCCTGATCGACATCCGATTCGCGGGTATCTGCCACTCCGACATCCACCAGGTCGACGAGGGCTGGGACGAAGGGATCTTCCCGATGGTCCCGGGTCACGAGATCGCGGGCATCGTCTCCGCGGTCGGGACGGGCGTCACCAAGTTCCGTGCCGGGGACCGCGTCGGAGTCGGCTGCATGGTCGACTCCTGCCGCACCTGCGACAACTGCAGGGCGGGCGACGAGCAGTACTGCACCGGCAGCGGCATGGTCGGCACCTACAACGACACCGGCCGGGACGGACTGCCCACCCACGGCGGTTACTCGCAGACCATCGTGGTCGACGAGAACTACGTGGTCCGCATCCCGGAGGGGCTGTCCTTGGACGTCGCCGCCCCGCTGCTGTGCGCGGGCATCACCGTCTACGCCCCGCTCCGGCACTGGGGCGCCGGCCCCGGGAAGAAGGTGGCGGTCCTCGGCCTGGGCGGCCTCGGCCACATGGCGGTCAAGATCGCCCACGCGCTCGGGGCCGAGGTCACCGTCCTCTCCCAGTCCCTGCGGAAGAAGGACGACGGCCTGAAGCTGGGCGCCGACCACTATCACGCGACCAGCGACCCGCGGACCTTCGAGGAGCTGGACGGCACCTTCGACGTCATCCTCTCGACCGTCTCGGCCCCCCTCGACTTCGGCGCGTACCTGTCCCTGCTGAAGACCGACGGCGCCCTCGTGAACGTCGGACTGCCCGAGGAACCGGTCTCCGTGGACCTCTTCGGCATCGTCACCGGCCGCAAGGCCATCGCCGGCTCCTTGATCGGTGGCATCGCGGAGACGCAGGAGATGCTCGACTTCTGCGCCGGGCACGGGCTCGGCGCGGAGATCGAGGTGATCCGGGCCGACCAGGTCAACGAGGCGTACCAGCGGGTACTCAAGAGCGACGTCAGGTACCGGTTCGTGATCGACACGGCCACGATCTGACGGACGGATGTGGCCGCCCCTGACGGCGGCCACTCAGGGGGGCAGGACCTGAGGGCGCCCGCCCACGGCGCGGGGCTTTCGTGAGTGTCCGCTCCCGTCCGGCGGGGTGGCGGTCGCGGGTCCGATTTCTGGTCGGACGGGACGCTGAACGGATTATCACCGAGAACGCGGACGGAATCATGAGGCCCTTTCGGCATGCTGATCATCAAAGCAGCTTCTCGGAAGTCTCGGGTGTTGTCCTGTGAAAGTAAGAAATCTCTGCACCGTGGCCGGCGATTCCGGTGAGGGCAGCACAAAACTTCTCCAGGACGGAGAACAGCCCCCGTGAGGCTGCCGGTCAGGGCAGCGACCCGTGTGGGTGCCACCGAGGTCCGCGAGGGGCGGGATCTTTGCGTATGACAAGGTCGGGATCGTTTCTCTTGTCAAGAGAGGGGAGAGGCGCTTTCGTATTCTCACTCGTTTGCCTCGCATCCGGGGGAGGCGGTCGGCGTTAAGTGAATATGACCCAAGCACATATCCCAGGGCTCGCGCTTCGCGGCGGGGCAGCGCAGGGCCGGTTCGTGGACCGTGCCGTGACATTCGGCCGACACGCCCCCACATTCTTCGCTTCCTGCTTATCACCTGATACCCGGAGCGCCGCACGCGGGGGTGGCACACAGGTCCCCCCTGTTTCCGCCGCGTCACCGTCGGGCGAATTCCCGGAGTCGCCGGCCGTCCGCGAGGAACCAGGCCCGCTGCGGACCGGCCGAGGACGTCACGGCTGTCACGCGGCCCTGAGCGGGCGGGGGCGGGACGTCCGTGAATGACGACTATCCGGATCTCTCCGCCGCTCGCCACGAACAGCCTCCCGGGCATCCCGGCGGCACGGGTGGCGGTCGGTACGGCGGTCCCGCCGACGCCCTCCACGAACCGGGCTGGGACCCGGTCGAGGAGCTCACCTACCTCCTGCAGGACGCGGTCGCCGCGGAGCAGGCGGCCACCGTGCCGGCACCCCGCGGCGAGCCCACGCGCCACGACGACCTCCCCGGTGAGCCGATGGACACTCCGGAGGAGTGGGCGGCGGAACGGCGGTCCGTCCGGCCTTCGACGACGGGGCATCGGAAGGTGCGGGTCCGCAGGTCCCGGTTCAGCTGGCTGACGACCGTGAGTTTCGTGATCGCCGCGCTGGCCGCCGTCATCGTGTCGATGGTGAGTGTCTTCGGCGGCATGGTGGCCTACGCGCCACTGCGGCGCATCGCGTCCGGTACGCGGAGCGGCCTGGGTCCCTGGTGGCCCCTGCTCGTCTACGGTCCCTGGATGGTGGCGTCGCTCTCGGTCCTGCGCGCCGCACTGCACCGACGCCGCGCCGTGCACTCGTGGTACGTCGTCGTGCTGTTCTCCTTCGTCGCGGTGATGTTCTGTGTGATCGACGCGCACAAGTCCGTCACCGGTGTGGCCGCGGCCGTCGTACCGGCGCTCGCGTCCCTCACCTGCTTCCAGCAACTGGTCCGGCAGATCACCCTGACCAGGCCACCGCGGCAGCGCACGTCCCGCTCGTGGCCGAGCGCGCGTCCGGCGTCACCAGGACGCGTGGAGGACGAGAACGGTTGAGGCGCCACGGAATCGCGTCGTACCTGAGCCGTCGTGACCTGACGCGGGGACGACAACCGCCCCGCGCCCGTGACGCGCTCGTTCAGGACGACTCGCGCAGGATCAGCCGGCACGGCACCGTCCGCACCCCGCCGACCGTCCCACCGTCTATCGCCTCCAGCAGGCGCAGGGCCGCGACGCGGCCGATCTCCGTGAGGTTCACGTCGATCGTGGTCAGGGGCGGGCGGGACGCGAGGTCCATGGTGTCCCGGTTGTCGTAGCCGACGACGGCGATGTCCTGCGGCACCCGGCGACCCTCCTCGCGCAGGGTGTCCGCGACGCCCCGGGCGATCTGGTCGTTGCCGCAGAAGAACGCGCCGGTGTCGGGCGCGGCGCGCAGCACCGCCGGCTCTCGGGGCGCATCCGTCCGTTGCCGCTGAGCGCTTTGGAGGCAGTGCCCACACTGACACCTGCCCGGGCCGCGACGTCGGACAGGGTGGGACGGCCCGCGTCGCCGGTCAGCGGCGCACCCGGTGACGCAGGTGAAGCACCCGGTCGCCCTGGATCACCACGTCGGGATCCTCCAACAGGTGCTGCGCGTGGACCGACCCGAAGCAGCGCTTGCCGGACCCGAACACGACGGGTACGACGTCCATGCGCACCTCGTCGATCAGGCCCGCGGCAAGCACCTGGCCGCCGACGTCGCCGGCGGCGACCTCGACCACGCGGTCACCGGCGAGCTCCTGCGCCCTGGCCACGGCCGACCCGACGCCGTCGACGAAGTGGAACGGCGCCCCGGGGTCCCAGCCCTCGGGCATCGGCCGGTGCGACACGACGACCACGTGGTCGATCCCGCCCGGAGGCTTCCCGTCCCAGCCGTCCGTCAGGTCGAAGACGTGGCGGCCCACGATCGTGACCCCGATCTCGTCCCAGTACGGCCGGACGTAGTCGTAGGACGTCTGCGACACCTTCAGCACGCCGCTCTCGTCCAACGGGACGTCACCGCTGGACAACCAGTCGAACAGCGGCCCGGGCTGGTCGTTGTCGTCCGCGATGAAGCCGTCCACCGACACCGAGCTGTACAGGACCACCTTGCCCACGGGGCTCTCCTCTGCTCTGGGGTGCCCCAAAGTAGCGTGTCGTGGGCCGCCGCTGGCGCGGACGGGGGACGCCGTCGTGGCTCCCGGCGGAGCCGTCCCGAGGGGCGTTGCCCGAGCGGCGACGGGGACATCGCGATGGCGGGCAAGCGCGCTCGGGCGGCGGATGTCCCGGATTCCGTGGGTGGCCCGTCGAACGCGGGCGGGACCGTGCGGACTTCGGCGCGCTCCGCTCTCGCACGGCAGTACGATCAACCTTCGACGGGCCCGCGAGACCGCGTCGGATACGTCCGCCGCGAGCTCGATGATCCGCGGTCCGCTCCAGGGGTGTGGCGGGCGCGGGCCTGTTCCCCGTACCCGGCGTCGAGGCGCAGCAACCGCGTTGCGAGCATCTCGACGGACGACCGCTCCGCGGAACGCGGCGGCCGTACGCAGGGAATCCCGAGGGTGACGTCCACGCTGTACCGAGCTGTTTGCATGAAGAGAGGAAGAACCGATCCGATGACCAGTGAGGACGGCGTGACCGAGAAGTCGGCCCCCACACGTGTGATCGCCGGCCGCTACTCCCTGCTGTCACGCCTTGGCGCGGGGGGTATGGGCACCGTGTGGCGTGCTCAGGACGAGGTGCTGCACCGCGAGGTCGCGATCAAGGAGGTCCGTCCGCCCGTCGGGCTCAGCGAGGCCGCCGTCGAGCGGATGTACACGCGTCTGGAGCGCGAGGCGTGGGCGGCCGCACGGGTGTCGCACCCGAACGTGGTGACCGTCTACGACGTGGCGATGGAAGAGGGCCGCCCGTGGATCGTCATGGAGCTGGTACGGGGACAGTCCCTCGCCGACCTGCTCGACGCCGAGGGCACGCTCACCGCACAGCGCGCCGCGTCCATCGGCGGTGAGGTGCTCGCCGCGCTCCGGGCCGCCCACGAGGCGGGCGTCCTCCACCGCGACGTCAAGCCGGCCAACGTGCTGATGGCCAAGGACGGCCGGGTGATCCTCACCGATTTCGGAATCGCCGTGGTCGAGGGCAACACGGCGCTGACCATGACCGGTGAAGTCGTCGGATCGCCCGAATTCCTCGCGCCCGAGCGCGCCCTGGGCAAGAACCCCGGGCTGGCGTCGGACCTGTGGTCGCTCGGTGTCCTGCTCTACGCGGCCGTCGAAGGAATCTCCCCCTTCCGCCAGAACACGCCCCTGAGCACGCTCCGGGCCATCGTGGACACGGAGTTGCCCCCCACCCGGCGCGCCGGCGCCCTGGCCCCGGTCATCGAAGGGCTGCTGCGCAAGGATCCGGACGAACGCCTCGGCGCCGAACAGGCGGCCCAGGACCTCCGGGTGGTCGGCGAGGGCGGCACGCTCGCGACGGAGACCGCGCGCGAGGCCACGTACTCGCCGACCGTGGTGACGGAGACCGAGGAGCAGCAGCAGACGACACGGCTGTCCATGGCCCGGACCGAGAGGCGGGACACGGCACCGCCGTCCACCACGCGGGCCGAGGCCGCGGCCGGCCCCGCAGCGCAGCCCCAAGCGCACCAGGACGCCACGGAGGTCTCCGCGCAGCCGTCCGCCGGACACTCCGCGGCGCCCGCGCATCCCGCGCCGACCCCTCCCGAGCCGATCGGTCCCGTCGTCGGGGAGACAGCCGCGCGGAGTCCTTCCCGGCCGGTCTCGCGCCGCGGTGTCGCCCTCGTGGCGGCGGGTGCGGCTCTCTGCGCCGTGGCCCTCGCGGGCACGGGCTACGCCCTGTTCGGCGGAGACGACGACGGCGGGAAGAAGGGAAGCACGGCCGGCGCCACCGCGAGCCCCGGTTCGGCCTCGGCGGACACCAAGGGCGGCTCGCAGGGGGCCGAGGAGGCCGCCGCCCCCGGCGCGGGGGACGACTCGTCCACCTCCGAGGGGGTGCGCATGAAGGTGACGGGTTCCCGGACGACGTACGCGGGGGAGTGCCCGCCTCCGGACGGGGAGGCGCCCACCTTCACGGCGACGTTCACCGTCGACCGGCTCCCGGCACAGTTCTCCTACCGGTGGGTTTCCAAGGACGGCTCGGTCACCGACGACGCGTGGAGAACGTTGTCGTTCCCCAACGGCGGCAGTCTCACCAAGCAGGTCTCGGTCAGCCTGACCACGTGGGCGAAGGCCGGGACGTTCAGCAGCGAGATCGGCGTGGAGCTCAACGCTCCTCTCCGGGGCAGGTCCAACACGGTGCCCCTGTCGCTGACGTGCGAGACGGGATGACGCCGGACAGCTCGTCCGGCCGCTGAGGGACGGACGTCGTGACCGCATCCCGGTCACGACGTCCGCAGTTCCGGCGGAGATCGGGACGGCGGGACCCAGGACGCGGACCCGTCGGCGTCCTCGCCGGGCGGTCCCGCCGCTGGCGCGGGCGCGTCAGTCCGGCGCCGTACGGACGGCCGGCGAGCCGGCGGAGCCGTCGGCCCGCCCGGGCGGGGAGAGATCGGGGCCGAGGCAGCGGGCGAGGGCCACCCGGGACCGTACGCCGAGGTGGGTGAAGATGTTGCGCAGGTGGTACTCGACGGTCCGGGTGCTGATCGACAGCTGACGGGCCACCTCACGATTGGTGGCACCGAGGGCCACCGACCGCGCGATCCGCAGCTGTTGCGGGGTGAGCAGCGTCAGCGGTGCCGCTCCGGACGCGATGGAGGGCGCGGCGACGGGCGTCTCCCCGGCCGCACCGAGTTCGGCGTCGGCCCGCGCGGTCCACACGTCGGCCCCGCACTGGTCGAACCCCATGACGGCACGGCGCAGTTGGACGCGCGCCTCGACGGGACGGCGTCGGCGCCGCAGCCACATCCCGTACGCGAGGTGGGTCCGGGCGTGCTCGTAGGGACTGTCGACACTCGCGTGCCGCGCCAGAGCCGCGCTGAAGAGGGTCTCCCTGCGCTCGTCGCCCGCCACCAGGGCCCGGCAGCGCAGGACGACCGCCGGGGCCTGCGGATCCGCGCCCAGCGAGGCCCACCGGGCGTAGCGGTCGATGAGGAGTTCCACGTCGGTGCCGGTGCCGGTGCCGAGGTCGTGGCCGGACAGGACCGCGGCCTCGACGTAGCAGGGGACCGCCATCATCCACAGTCCGAAGTGGCCCTGACGCGGCCCCTCCTGGACGAGCGGGGCCAGCCGCGCGGCGGCGTGCTCCGCATGGCCGTGCCCCAGGTCCGCGCGGGCCCGGGCCCATTCGGCGAGCGTCCTCGCCTGGCTGAGGCCGTGGGCGTGGGCGATCCGCAGCGCCGACCGCGCGTGCGTCGCGACCGTGGCCGGGTCGCCCGCGATGGAGGCGGCCAGGGCGAGGACCGCGGACAGGCCGGCCGTCACATTGCGTTGCGCCCGGCCGGCGGCGGCCTCCAGACCGGCTTCCGCGTGGACCCGGGCCTGGTGGTATCTCCCCTCCCGCAGCTCGGCGTAGGCGAGATGTTCCAGAACGCGGGGAAGCAGCATCGGTGTCGTCTCGCTGCGGGCGGTGGCCAGGGCGAGGCCGAGGACCTGCCGCGCGGCCCCGAGGTCGCCCAGCATGAGGGCGATCGTGCCCGCGGACAGGAGCCGCGAGGTCTCCTGCCGCGCCGTCAGTACGTCCAGCACGGGGCGGAGCAGCGTGGCGGCGCGTTCGAAGTCGCCGCGCAGGACGCCGCGCATGCCGTCACGGTAGCCGCGCCAGAAGGTCTCGACGGGATCGTGGTCCGCGCGGGATGCCCCGTCGCGGGGAAGGTCTTCGGGGCACAGCGTGTCGAGGGCGGCGAGGCAGCCGTCACGGTCACCTCCCGACCAGGCCGCCAGAACGGCGTGGACGCCCGCCTCGCGCGAGCGGTCCGCGTCGGTCGTCCGGAGCGAACCGGCGGCGAGCAGCAGGAGGTTGTGGGCGTCGGAGACGGGACCGTCCCGCGACAGGCGAATCCCGAGCGTCATCTCCTCGTGCGCGAGCGGGAGTTGCTCCGCCCGCGCAGCGGGAGCGTCCGGTCGGCCGGAGTCCGTACCCGTCGCCTCTTGTCCCACGCGCACCACCGTTCTCTGTGGTCCTGCTGTGCCGAGAGTAGCGAGCGGCCCACCGGCGGGGGCGCGGTTGCGCGGCATTGGCAACCGCCCGTCTCCCGGGGGCGCGCCGGTGGCCGACCGGTGATTCCACCGATACGTGCGGGGCGTGACGCTTCCTACGGTGCAGGTGCGCTCGCCGAACCGGACACCCCCAGGAGCGCTCGTACCACCGCTCGAGAAAGAGGAACCCCCATGTCACGTCATGCGTCACGGCGTCGTCTCACCCTCGTGTCCCTCGCGGGCGTCGGCGCTCTCGCCGCGGCCGGCATCTCCCTGCTGCCCTCGATGGCGTCCGCGGCTCCCTGCGCCGACGTCGAGGTCATCTTCGCCCGCGGCACCGGGGAGGCCCCGGGGCTCGGCATCACGGGAACCCCGCTCGTGAAGGACATCAAGAGCGCTCTGCCGGGCAGGTCGGTGTCGTCGTATGCCGTCGACTACGCGGCGAACTTCGCGCAGACGAGTGCGGGTCCCGGTGCCACCGACATGACGGAGCGCGTCAAGTCCACCGCCGCCGACTGCCCGGACACGTCTCTGGTGCTGGGCGGCTACTCCCAGGGCGGCAGTGTCACCGACATCGCCCTGGGCATCCCCACCCGGCTCGGCACCGGCCGTGCGGTCCCCGCCGGACTCGCCGATCGGATCAAGGCGGTCGTGGTCTTCGGCAACCCCCTGCGGTTGTCGGGCCGCACCATCGCCTCGGAGAGCGAGCTGTTCGGCATCAAGGCGAAGGAGTTCTGCAACACCGGCGACCCGGTCTGCGGCAACGGCCGCAACAGCGCCGCGCATCTGACGTACCACCTCAACGGCAGTGTGGAGCAGGGCGGCCGGTTCGCCGCCGACCGGATCGGGCGCGGCTGAGCTCCTGTTCGGCCGCCCACACCCTCCGCGACAGCACGGCAGCACGGCGGCCGAGGGGCCGGGCGGGAAGGGTCCAGGGCGCGCCGAGGGGCCGGGGGACGGAAGGGCTGATCCTCCGCGCCGATCGCGCGCGTCCTGATCCTCGTACGACCTGGCTCCGCGCACCGATGAGTTCCGCGGTCCGGGCCGGTCCATCTCCCGCAGACCATCGCACCCCGGACTGGAGAACCACCATGACCACTTCCGCACACGCCGGTCGCCTGCTGTTCGTCAACCTGCCCGTGGCGGACGTCGAGCGCAGCAAGGCGTTCTTCGCCCGGCTCGGGTTCGGCTTCGATCCGATGTTCACCGACGGGACCGCCGCGTGCATGCGGGTCGGCGAGCAGGCCTCCGTCATGCTCCTCGGCCACAAGACGTTCGCACAGTTCTCGAAGCTGCCGATGGCCGATCCGACCACGCACGCACTGGCGCTCTACTGTTTCGGAGTGTCGTCCCGCGACGAGGTGGACACGGTCGCCGAGACCGCGCTCGCGGCCGGCGGAGTGGAGGCGGACGGTCCCGAGGACCACGGCTTCATGTACGCACGCAGCTTCTTCGACCTCGACGGTCACGGCTGGCAGGTCATGTGGATGGACCCGTCGAGCACCTCGGACGGTTCGGCTTCCACCACGCCCACCAGTGCGTAGTGCGTGACGCCGCCCGGACCGGTGGCGGTGACCGGCCCGGGCAGGACCCGGCGGAGGTCGGAGCGGCCCTGTCGAGCGGTGCCGCCGCACCGTCGGTCGTCCCGCCCCCCCGTCTAGGACGGGATCGGACCTATTTCCTCCCTACTCTCGCCGTCGGTACGCAACGACAGTGAAGGGGACGCCATGCCGAAGCCGGACAACGCCGCGCCCGAGGGTTACACCACGGTCGCACCCTGGGTCGTGACCGACGACACGGGTGCCTTCCTCGACTTCGTCGCGGAGGCCTTCGACGGACAGGAGCTCGCGCGGGTGGTGACCGAGGACGGCCTGATCGGGCACGCCGAGATCCGCGTCGGCGACACCGTCGTGCTGGCTTTCGACCGGCGCGCGGACTGGCCCAGGACGCCGAGTCTGCTCCGTGTGTTCGTCACCGATCCGGACCGGGCGTTCGCGCGGGCCGTCGCGGCCGGCGGGCGGGTCGTCACCGCGCTGACGGACGACGCCTTCGGGCAGCGCGGCGGGCGTGTCAAGGACCCCTTCGGCACCATCTGGTGGGTGGTCGGGCGCGTCGAGGACGTCGCCGAGGACGAGATGTGGGAGCGCCTGCGGGAACCCGTCCACGCCGAGGCCATGCGGGTGGCGCAGGAGACGCTCGACGCGGAGCTGAGCGGCCGGCGCCACGGCCGCGGCAGCGCGCCCGTCAGGACCACCGGCTGATCCGTGCCGGTCCGGGCTTTCGTGCCTCGGACCGGGTCCGCAGCGGCGCCACCCGCGTCACGCGCCCCGCCCTCCGCGCGTCGTCCGTCCCTCGGGCGGTCCCCGTCCGGCTCTGCCGGAAGGACGGACGGGGACCGGGACGTGGCCCGGCTATCGGGTCACGGAATGAGGGACACGAAGGTGATCAATGGCTGCGCAGGGCACTGGTGGTGAAGAACCCGGTCGCTGCGGCGGTGATGAGAGCGCAGACGGCGTAGAGCGCGGTACGACGCATGGGAACGTCCTCCAGGGTGAGTGTCGTCGGGTGCCGTGCTCAACGCTCGTTCGCGGCGTAGGGCTCGCGATGATCCGCATCATCACCTGCTTGGACGCGAGACAGGGGTGGTGGGGGCGGTCGACGCCGATGCCACGGATCCGAACCCGGAAGGTGAGGCACGGGGGCGGGGCACGTCCGGCCGGGCGCGACCATCGTGCCGATGGCCCGGTCCACGGCGGCGTGCGAGGTCACGGCCTGCTTCACCTGCCGCCCTTCCTCCTCCGGCGCGAGGACGCGATCGTCGGATGTTAGAGCGGGGCTACCGCGGGTAGCCGCCGAGTAGACACCCGGAGGTGATCTGCATGCTCGTCCTCGGACTTCTCCTGATCGCCGGTACGGCCGCGTTCACAGGGCTGGCGATCTCCGACAACCTCGGCGGCGGTCCCGACTACACGGTGTCGGTGCTCGGGCACGACATCGCCACCATGAGCGCGTTGATGATCTTCTGCGCGGGACTCGCCCTCGCCCTGCTCTTCTCGCTCGGCCTGTGGATGACCGCCGGGAGTGCCCTGCACCGTCGTCACCGTGCCGTGCGGATGCGCGACGAGCGTGGCGTCAGGGCCGGCCGGATGTCGGAGCGGGACGCCGCGCGGCCCCAGGGCCCCACGGACACCTCCGCGGGTCAGGCGGGAGCGGCGGAGTCCGCATCGCGGGCGTCCGCGCCCGAAGCGACGTCCGCACCGCGTCGTCACCGCGGCAGGCGTATCCACCTCTTCGGCCACTGAGACCGGGCAGCAGCCGAGGCGCGCTCTTCGGCCCCTGAGACCGGGCAGCAGCCACCGAGGCGGGCGAGGGACCAGGGTTCCCGCCGTCTCCCGGCGGCAGGGGCCCGGCGACGGTGATCTCGGCCCGCGCCCGCCGGACGGGCGGACGGCCCGGCGATCCGTACAACTGTCACCCCGGAGCCGGCCGCGGAGCCGCGGGAGCCGCAGGTGAGGGACGGCGGACCGGATCAGCCGGGCGCGGGCCGAGACGGTCTTCGCCTCTTTCCCCGGACCTCACCGTTCCCGCCCCCGCCGACCGTGGCAGAGTATGCGTGTGCCGACCACCGATAGCGCCCGCGCCGCCGCCTCCGTCGACGTCTCTCCCGCCGAGCACGGGGCGGCCGCCGCCCACGACGAGCCCGGTCACCTCATCGATCTGCGCAGCGACACCGTCACCCGGCCCACCGAGGCCATGCGCCGGGCGATGGCCGAGGCCGAGGTGGGGGACGACGTCTTCGGCGACGACCCCACCGTCAACGCGCTCCAGGAGCGGATCGCCGGGATTCTCGGATTCGAGTCCGCGCTGTTCGTCTCCTCGGGGACCCAGAGCAACCTCTGCGCCCTGCTGACCCACTGCGGTCGCGGGGACGAGTACATCGCCGGTCAGATGGCCCACACGTACCGGTGGGAAGGCGGTGGCGCGGCCGTCCTCGGTGGCATTCAGCCCCAGCCGCTGCCGCACCGGGCGGACGGAACGCTCGACCCGCGGGACATCGCGGCGGCCGTGAAGCCGGACGACCCGCACTTCGCCCGGACCCGGTTGCTCTGCCTGGAGAACACCATCGGCGGCCGGGCAGTCTCCATGGACTACCTCAAGACGGCCACGCGGATCGCCCGGGACCGCGGACTGGCCACGCACCTCGACGGGGCGCGGCTGTTCAACGCCGCCGTGGCCGGCGGCGACGACCCGTACGAGCAGGCACGACGGATCGCCGGTCACTTCGACAGCGTCTCGGTCTGCTTCAGCAAGGGACTGGGCGCGCCGGTCGGCTCGGCACTCGTGGGGTCCCGGGAGTTCGTGGCGGGCGCGCGACGCTGGCGCAAGGTCCTCGGCGGCGGGATGCGTCAGGCGGGCGTCCTGGCGGCCGGTGCCCTCCACGCGCTCGACCACCACGTGACCCGGCTCGCGGACGACCACGCGCACGCCGCGCTCTTCGCCGAGGGGCTGAAGGGGCTGGAGGGTCTGACCGTCGACCCGAGCGGCACCAACATGGTCTTCGCGAAGCCCGCTCCCGGTCTCGACGCCGACGAGATGGGCGCCCGGCTGGGGCGTCGTGGCCTGCTGTGCGCGGCCTACCCGGGCCAACTGCGCTTCGTGTTCCACCTGGACGTGACGCGCCCCGACGTGGAACGCGTGGTACGGATCGTCCGCGAGACCGTGACGGAAACGATGGGCGGACCGTCCGCGAGCTGATGGCCCGGCCGTGAGCGGGTGGCCGCCTCGCTGCCCCGGCTCACGGCCCCACATCCGGGCCGACCGAGCCTGACCTCCTGCTGATCCGGGCCGGAGCGCGAGCTGTCGGCCTGGCGAACTTCGTCGAAGTCCTCGACGCCGAAGGCCGCACGCACCGCGTCTCCACCGTGGGCGAACCCTCCGCGCGTCCCTTGCGCCGGGCCAGGGGCCGACTCCACGAGGAGTCGACCCCTGGGCCTCCGGAAGCCGTGGGACCCGTCGCTACGTCAACGCGCGCAGCCCCGTGCCCAGTTCGCCCCGGACACGGGCCGCGGCGCCGACCGGCACCGCGTCGGAGGCCAGGGCGGCCCTGACCAGGCGGACGGGGTGACCGCTGATCGGGGGTTCGGCGGCGAGCGCGGAGAGGACGAGGGGTTCCAGCAGGGGCCAGGCGCGACTGACGCCACCGCCGACGACCACCGTCGTGATGTCGGCGACGCCCGCCGTGATCACGATCGCGCGGGCGATGCCCGCCCCCGCGGCGCGGTACACCGCGAGCGCGTCGTCGTCTCCGGCGGCGGCGGCCTCGGCGACCTCGCGTGCGCTGCGGCGCAGGCCGGTGCGGTCGGCGTACCGAGCGCCGATGGAGCGGCCGGAGGCCAGCGTCTCCAGGTGGCCACGGCCGCCGCAGGAGCAGGGCAGGTCCCCGAAGCCGGGGATGTGCCCGATCTCGCCGGCCGCGCCGTGCGGACCCGCGTACAGGACGCCGTTGGTCCACAGGGCGCCGCCGACACCGGTCCCGAGGGTCATGCCGAGGACGTCGGCCTCGCCGCGCACCGCTCCGCCGTGGACCTCCCCGTAGAGGAAGGCGTTGACGTCGTTGTCCAGGTAGGCGGGGACGCCGAGGGCGTCCTCGACGGCGGCGGTGACGGCGAAGCCGGCCCAGCCGCTGAAGGAGTCGCTGGCGACCAGGATGCGGCCGTTCGCGGAGTCCACCACCCCGGCGGCACCGATTCCGGCGCCCACCAGCCGGCCCGGGGTACGGGCCAGCAGCGGGGCGAGCGCGTCGAGCGCGGCGCCGACCATGGCCGGGCCGCCCTCGCGTGCCGGGGTGGCGGTCTCGGCGCGGTCGAGGACCTTCAGGTCGTCGGAGCAGACCACCACCTGGGTGGTGGTGCCGCCGATGTCGATGCCGGCGAACAGCGGCCGGAGAGAGAGGGGCATGGCCGGATCCTGCGGGGTGTGGGGGGAGAGAAGGGGGCCGCCGGTCACGCCTGTGCCTCCGTACGGCCGGCCGCGAGGGTGGCCAGGCGTTCGGCCCTGCGGCCCCGCTGCACCACCGGGTCGGGCACCGGCACGGCGGCCAGCAGACGACGGGTGTAATCGGTCTCCGGGTGCAACAGGGTCGTCCCGGTGGAGCCCTGCTCCTCGATCCGGCCGGCGCGCATCACGACGACGCGCTGGGCGAAGTGCTGCACGACGGCGAGGTCGTGGGAGACGAACAGGCAGGCGAAGCCCAGATCACCCTGGAGTTCGGTGATCACTTCCAGGACCGCTTCCTGCACGCTCACGTCGAGCGCGCTGGTGGGTTCGTCCGCGACCAGCAGCCGGGGTTCCAGCACCAGGGCGCGGGCCAGGCTGACCCGCTGGCGCTGGCCCCCGGAGAGTTCGCGGGGTGTGCGCCGGGCGACCTCGCGGGGCAGCCGGACCCGGTCGAGGACGTCGGCGATCCTGGCCTGCCGGTCCTTCGCGGACAGCTCGCGACGGTGGATCCGGAGGGGTTCGGCGACGCACTCGCCGATGGTCATCCGGGCGTCGAGGGAGGCCACCGGGTCCTGGAGCACCACACCGATGCCGGCCCGCAGCGCGCGGCGGGCCCGGGCACGGGTGCGGCCGAGGTCGGCGCCGAACAGGGAGACGGTCCCGGACGTGGGCGGGATCAGACCGAGCGCGACGCGGGCGGCGGTCGACTTGCCCGAGCCGGACTCGCCGACCAGACCCAGGGTCTCGGCCGCTCCTACCTGGAACGACACTTCGTCGAGGGCGTGCACGGCCGTCTTCCCGCGGCCGAACACCACGCTGATGTCGCGCAGTTCGACCACCGGGCGGTCCTCGGCGGCGCCGGACCGGGCGGGCGGGACCGACGGTTCGGCCGTCGGACGGGGCGCGGACGCCGACGCAGTCGTGACGGGCGCGCCGGCCGCCTTCTCCGGGGTCTCGGCGACGGAGAGCCGGGGCACGGCGGCCAGCAGACGCCGGGTGTAGTCGTGGGTGGGACGCAGCAGGACGTCCTCCACCGACCCGGTCTCCACGATCTCCCCGTGGTACATGACGGCGACCCGGTCCGCGAAGTCGGCGACGACGCCCATGTTGTGGGTGACGAGCAGGACGCCGGTGCCGGTCTCGACGGCGAGCCGGCGCAGCAGGTCGAGGATCTCGGCCTGCACGGTCACGTCGAGGGCGGTGGTCGGCTCGTCGGCGATGAGCAGCCTGGGCTCGTTGGCGATGGCCATGGCGATGACGACCCGCTGGCGCTGTCCGCCGGAGAGCTGGAACGGGTAGGCGCGGGCCCGCTTCTCCGGTTCGGGGATGCCGACCCGGCGCAGCAGGTCGACGGCCTCGGCGGCGGCGTCCTTGGAGGTCACCTCGCGGTGGTTGCGGATCACCTCGGCGATCTGTCTGCCGATGCGGGTGAGCGGGTCGAGCGCGGTGGCCGGCTCCTGGAACACCATGGAGGCGGTCTTTCCGCGGAGCGCCGCGAGGCCGTTCTCCGAGGTGCCCACGATCTCGGTGCCGCCGATCACGGCGCTGCCGGTGGTACGGGCGTTGCCGGTGAGCAGACCCATCGCGGCGAGAGCGATCGTCGACTTGCCGGAGCCGGACTCGCCGACGAGGGCCAGCGTCTCACCCGGCCGGACCTGGAGGGACACGCCCTTGACCGCGGGTACCTCACCGGTCTCGGTGGTGAAGACCACGCCGAGGCCGTCGAGTTCGAGGATCGGGCCGGGTGCTGCGGTGCGGGCGGGGGAGCCCTTGGTGGTGGCGGTCATCCGCGTCCCCTCACATCGAATGCGTCGCGGAGCCCGTCCCCGATCGCGTTGAACGCCCACACCACCAGGATGATGGCCAGGCCGGGCGGCAGGATGAGCCACCAGTAGCCGGAGTAGGCGGCGGTGAGACCGGCGGAGAGCATGCCGCCCCAGTCGGTCTGCGGCGGCCGGACACCCATGCCCAGGTAGGAGACGTACGCGACCAGCAGGATGGCGTCGGCGACCTGGAAGGTCGCGGCGACGATGACGGTCGAGACCGAGTTCGGCAGGATGTGCCGCAGGATCGCCCGGGCGTGCGTGCCGCCGATGGCGCGCAGGGTCAGGACGTAGTCCCGGTTCTTCAGGGTGAGTGTCTCGGCGCGGACCAGCCGGGACGGCACCAGCCAGGACACCAGGCCCAGGATGAGGACGAGTCCGGCGAGGCCCGGTGTGGTGATGGCGGAGACCACCAGCAGGATGAACAGCGCGGGGATCGCGATGCCGGCGTCCACGATCCGCATCATCACGGCGTCGATCCAGCCGCCCGCGTAACCGGCGGCGGCGCCCCACAGGGTGCCGATGCAGGTGGCGAGGACGCCCGCGGCGAGGCCGACGATCAGCGAGACCTTGCCGCCGTACATGAGCCGGCCCAGCTCGTCGTGGCCGACGGCGTCGGTGCCGAGCCAGTGGGCGCCGCTGGGAGCGAGGTTGACCTGCTGGAGCAGGGTGTGGGTCTGGTCGGTGGAGTACACCAGCGGGCCGGCGAAGCAGAACAGGAAGAAGAACACGACGACGGCCAGTCCGACGACGGCCAGCCGGTTGCGCAGGAAGCGGCGGACGGCGAGGCGGGTGCTGGTGGCCTCGTGCGGAGCGGCGGCCTTCGCCGGGGCCGGGTCCGGCTGGATGACGGCGCTCATGCCCGGCCTGCCTTCACTCGGGGGTCGATGATCCGCTGGACGATGTCGGCGAGCAGGGTGCCGGTGACGGTGGCGACGGCGATCACCAGGACGCAGCCCAGGAGGACCGGGTAGTCGGAGGACTGTGCCGCCGTCCAGAACAGCAGCCCCATTCCGGGGTAGTTGAAGAGCTGCTCGACGACGAGGGCGCCGCCGAAGAGCACCGGGATGTAGTAGCCGAGCATGGCCACCACGGGCGTCAGCGAGTTCCGGAAGACGTGCCGTCCCAGGATGGCGCGGGAGCGGGAGCCGCCGGCCCTGGCCGTGCGGACGTAGTCCTCGGAGAGGTTCTCCAGGGTGGCCGCCCGCATGTACCGGCTGAACACCGCGACCATGGAGGCCGCACCCGCGACGACCGGCAGCACCAGTGCCTGCGGGTCGGAGAACACCTGGCCCAGGGTGTCGCCCTGCGGAGCCTGCGAGGGGAACCAGGCCAACTGCTGGCTGAAGACCAGCACCAGGACGAGCCCGAGGAAGTACACGGGCGTGGAGTAGGCGATGAAGCTCAGCGTGGTGATGATGTAGTCCGTGGCCTTGTTGCGCCGCACGGCCTGCCACATGCCCAGCGGGATCGCGAGGACGAGACCCACGAGAGCCGACAGCAGGGTGAGGACCAGCGTCTTCGGCAGCCGTTCGCCGATGAGCTGGGAGACCGGCTCGTTGAGGGTGTACGAGGTCCCGAGGTCACCGCGCAGCAACTGGCCGAGGTAGTGGAAGTACTGCACGGGCAGGGACTTGTCGAGGCCCTGTTCGTGGTTGAAGCGGGCGATCTGCTGGGCGGTCGCCTGCGGCCCGAGGATCCCGCGCGCGGGGCCACCGGGAAGGGCGTGCAGCAGGCCGAAGACGACGATCGTCACGATGACGATCACCACGACGGCCTGGAGGACGCGTCTGATCAGGTACGAGGAAGTGCTCATGTGGTTTCCGGTCGCTTCGTCTCTGTGGCGCGTACGGGCGTCACCTGGACAGGGGCGTCACCGCGACATGGGCGTCGGGGTGACGCGGGAGCGCGAGGGGTGGGCGCGGGCCTCGGACGGCCGGCCGGGTGGCCGGGAGTCGTCGGCCCGCGCGGTCACCGACCGGGCTTACTTGGTCCACTTCCACATGGCGGGGTGGAAGTTGGCGAGCGAGTCCTGGGCGAAGCCGCCGAGGCCGTTCTTCACCACGGAGATCTGGTAGTCGGGCTCCGGCAGCCAGATCACGGGGAGGTCCTTGGCGAGGGCGGCGCTGTACTTCTGCACCGACTCGTTCGAGGAGGAGGTGGTGGTCTCGGTGATCAGCTTGTCGACGTCGGCGTTGGAGTAGCTGCCGAAGTTGGAGCCGCCACCGGAGGCGAAGAGCGAGTCACCGCTCGGGTAGGCGGGGAAGTACCAGCTGCCCGCGGTGCCGAAGAAGGACAGCTGCCACGAGCAGCCCGAGTCGCCGGACTTGCACTGACCGGCCTGCGACAGCACGGAGTTGACCGGTGCGGTCTTGATGCCGAACTTGATGCCGGTCTTCGCGAACGACGACTGCAGCGCGCTCATCATGTTGTCGGTCACGGTCGAGCCGGACTGGGACAGCACCTGCATCTCGAACTTGGTGCCCTTGTCGACGCCCGCTCCGCACTGGTTGTCACCGGTGCCGGGGGCGTTGCACACCATGGTGCCGCCCTTCTCCGTCCAACCGTGGTCGGTGAGCAGCTTCTTGGCCCCCGCGGTGTCGAAGGGGTACGGGTTGTTCTTCTGGTCGGCCGAGACGAAGGACGACTCCTGGCCCTGCGGGATCGGCCCGTAGGTGGACACGGCGCTGCCGTTGAAGACCACCTTGGAGAGAGTGGCCTGGTCCACCGACTTCTGGATCGCCTGACGGGCGTACAGCTGCTTGAACACCGGGCCCATGGCCGGGTTGTTGAAGTTGTACGGCATGTAGGTGATCGCCCAGCCGCTCCACGGCTTCACCGAGTAGCCCTTGGCCTTGAAGGCCGACTCCTGGCCCAGGTCGGTGGCGTTGATGTAGCCGTAGTCGACGGTCCCGGCGCGGAGGGCGTTCTCCTCGGCGTCGGTGGTGGTGAACGGCAGCAGGTTGACGTTCTTGATGTTGGCCTTGCCGCCGCCGTCGTACTTCGCGTTGGCGGTCAGTTGGACCTTGCCCGCGGTGGAGAACGACTTGATGGTGTACGGGCCGCTGACCGTCTTCCACAGCGGGTCGGTCGCGTAGCCGGAGATCTTCTTGGCGGCGTTGTTGAGGTACGTCCAGACCTGCTTGGCGCCGGCGGCGGTGCGGTCCAGGTCGGAGACGGCGCCCGAGTCGCTCGTCTTGTCCCAGACGTGCTGCGGGATCGGCCGGATCATGCTCAACTCGTTGGCGAGCATCCATTCCTGGTTGTACGCCTTGTCGAAGGTGATCGTGAAGTGCGTGTCGTCGACCGTCTTGAGGGAGGTCCAGTTGTCGGGCGCCTTGCCCGGGCTGTAGCTGGCCCAGTCGGCCTTGTTCGCCTTGACGAGGTTGAACCAGAACTCCACGTCGCGCGAGGTGATCGGCTTGCCGTCGCTCCAGTGGCGCGCGCCGAGGGTGATCGTCACGCTCTTGCTGTCCGGGGCGAACTTCGCGTCCGAGGCGAGGGAGTTGCCCTTGTTCCAGCCGACCTTGCCGGTGGAGCCGTCGTACGCGATCAGGGGTTCCCAGGCGGCCTGGGATATGGACGAGTTGTTGGTGTTCAGGTGCGCGGCGGTGCCGATCGGGAGGATCCAGTTCGGGGTGAAGTTCGCCGGGAGCGCGTAGTTGATCGTGTCCGACGCCGCCGAACCGGAGGACGAGGTACCGCCGCCGGAACAGCCGGTGACCAGCGCGCCGGTGATGACGGCGGCACCCGCGACGAAGGCCCAGCGGCGGCTGGCGGCCGGGTGAGCAAGGAACATGACTCTCCTCAGGGTGAAAGGACCCGCACACGTCATGGGAGGACCCAGAACCGGCGCCGCGGGATCGGCGCTGTGTATGGCGACAGTCAACGACGGACCCGCCGAACAAACAAACAAGAATTAATAACAAATAAGTTACTGCGATCTCGACGAAAGTCCGAGTGGCCCGCTTCCTGCGACCACATCGGGCTGTTTGTACCGATTTGGCGAGATTCAACTTGGCGTCGGCACTTCGCGCTTTCTTCGCGAAGCCGTTCCCCGTCGGCTACATCCGGCGTACTGTCTCCGGCACACCCAACACCGTGGAAGTTACTTCGTACATGACTGAAATAAGTGCACGGGACCGCAAGAGCACCAGGGGCGTGTCCTCGAAGGGTTCCGCGCCGAAGAGCGCGACCCTCGCCACGCGGGTTCTCGAACTCGTCGCATCGGGGCAGGCGTCGTCCCGCGCCGAACTCGCGCAGCTCCTCGGCACGGCTCCCTCGACCATCTCCCTCACGGTGGCCGAACTGGTCGAGCGCGGGCTCATCGCCGAGGAGGGCACCCAGTCCTCGACCGGGGGCCGCCCGCGCAGGGTGCTCAGGGCCGGCAGCACCGACGAGTACGCCGTTGCCGCCGACGTGGGCGGCCGCCATGCCCGGATCGGGGTGGTGCTCCCGGGCAACGGGGTCCGCGACGTGGCCAACGTCCCCTTCGAGATCGGCGACGGTCCCGAGGCCGCGCTGCCCAGGCTCGCCGAGCACCTGGAGTCCCTGGCCGAGCGGCGGGGACGCGCCCGGCTCCGAGGCGTCGGGCTGTCGCTGCCCGGCCCGGTGGACGTGACCGCCGGCGCCGTCGTGCTGCCCTCCCGGATGCCCGGCTGGAACCGTTTCCCGGTGGCCGCCTGGCTGGAGGAGCGATTCGGCGTCCCGGCCGTCGTGGACAACGACGCCAACTGCATGGCCGTCGGCGAGCAGAGTGTCAGGCCCGCCGAGCACCGGCGGACGATCACGGTGAAGATCGGCTCGGCGATCGGCGCCGGAGTCATCATCGACGGCAGCCTCTACCGGGGCGCCACCGGAGCCGCCGGCGACATCACCCACATCCGGATCGACGGCGGCGCCGACATCCCCTGCTCCTGCGGCAACACCGGGTGCCTGGAGACCGTCGCGTCGGGCGCCGCGCTCGTCCGCATCCTGCGCGAACGCGGTCTGGACGTCACCAGCACCGAGGACGTGGTCCAGCTCGCCACCGACGCCGACCCGGAGGCCACCCGTGCCGTCCGCAGGGCCGGCGACCACCTCGGCCAGGTGCTCGCCGCCAACGTCAACTTCTTCAACCCGGACGCCGTCTACCTCGGCGGCATCCTCTCCACCCTCGAACCGTTCGTCGCCGCGGTACGCAGCCAGCTCTACGAGAGCTGCCACCCCCTGGTGACCGAACACCTCACCATCGAACGGGCCGCCCTCGGCGCCGACGCGGGACTGGCCGGAGTCGGGCTGTTCGCCCTGCAGCGCGCCCTGGCCCGCGCTCTGGGCGACGCCGGTGGCACCGGCACGGACCCCTTCCGTACCGGCACTCCTTCCAGGAGCGGCTGACGTCGCTCACCACTGCCGCACCGGTCCCGGGCCGACTCCCGCCCCGGACCGCGTTCCACGCACCGAAGCCGTCCGGCAGCGGCCCGCCGCCGGAAACGAAGTCCTGACGGAAGCGAAGAAAGTCCGGAGCCCGGTACCCGCCCGCAGTGGGACCCGAACCCCGGTCTCCGAGTCGCCGAGCACCGGTCTCCGAGTCGCGGAGTCCCGGTCTCCGAGTCGCCGAGCACCGGCCTCCGAGTCCCGGGCCACGCCTCCCGGGCAGCAGCCCGAGAACCGCTGAACGGCTCTCCCGCACCGCCCGCACCATCCGCACCGCCACCCCGCACGAGGAGCCATGACGCACACCCGCCCCGCCGTCGCCCGCCCCGTCATCGCCGTAGCCGGCCTCGGCATCGAGTCCTCGACCTTCTCACCCGCCCGCACCGAGGCGCCCGCCTTCCACCCCTCTCGCGGCGCCGAGGTGTTCGACCGGTACCCCTTCCTCGCCCCCGGCGAGGAACTGCGTGAGGCCGCCGAATGGCACGGCGCCCTGGTCGGCAAGTCGCTGCCCGGCGGCACCGTCACCGCCGCCGCCTGGACCGCGCTCACCGACGAACTCGTGGAACGCCTCGCCGCGCTGCCCCGGCTGGACGGCCTCTGGTACGACATCCACGGCGCCATGACGGTGGAGGGCGTCGACGACGCCGAGGCCGTGCTGCTGGAACGCATCCGCGCCACCATCGGCCCGGACGTGATCGTCTCCACCTCGATGGACCTGCACGGCAACGTCTCCCGCGAACTCGCCCACGGCAGCGACCTGATCACCTGTTACCGGATGGCCCCGCACGAGGACCACATGGAGACCAAGGAGCGCGCCGTGCGCAACCTGGTCGAGCTGCTGGTCTCCGGCGGCCCCCGCCCGGTCAAGGCGTGGGTGCCGGTCCCCGTGCTGCTGGCCGGCGAGCAGACCTCCACCCGGATCGAGCCCGCGAAGAGCGTGTACGCGGCCGTGGACGAGGTCGAGGCCGCGGACGGCGTGACGGACGCCGCCATCTGGGTCGGCTACGCCTGGGCGGACGAACCCCGCAACCGCGCCGTCGTGGTCGTCACCGGCGACGACACGGCGGCGGTCTCGGCCGGGGCCGAACGCCTCGCCCGGGGCTTCTGGGACGCCCGCCACGACTTCGACTTCGTCGCCCCGACCGGCACCTACGACGAGCTGATCGACGAGGCGCTCGCCTCGGACCGGCGGCCGTACTTCATCAGCGACACCGGCGACAACCCCACCGCGGGCGGCGCCGGCGACGTCACCTGGGGCCTGACCCGGCTGCTGGAGCGACCGGAGTTCCAGAAGGAGGACGGGCCGACCGTCGTCTACGCCTCGGTGCCCGCCCCCGCCGCGATCGACACCGCCGTCGCCGCCGGGATCGGCGCCACCGTCACCGTCACCGCCGGCGCGGAGGTCGACGACCGGCACGCGGGTCCCGTCACCCTCACCGGCGTGGTCCACGCGATCCGGCACGGCGACCGGGACGCCGAGACCGAGGTCGTCGTCCGCGTCGGCAGCGTGTACGCGATCCTCACCAGGCTGCGCAAGCCGTACCACCACGAGCACGACTTCACCGACCTCGGCCTCGCGCCACGCTCCGCCGACATCGTGATCGTCAAGATCGGCTACCTGGAGCCCGAACTGTTCGACATGTCGGTGGGCTGGAAGATGGCGCTCACCCCCGGTGGTGTCGACCAGGACCTGGTGCGCCTCGGCCACCGCCGGATCCGCCGCCCGATGTATCCCTTCGACCGTGACATGGCCGCCCCGGACCTGACGGCGCGCATCATCCCGGCGTCGGACCAGCCGCTCACCGGGATCGACGAGTGAGCGGGCACAGCGACCGGCCTCTCGACTCCTCCCGCGCCACCGGTGCGGGCCCGGCCTCCACACCGGTGGCCGCCGGGACGGGGGCCGGACACCGGCGGCCCGGCCCGGCGGGACCCGTGCGGCGGCCCGCTCTGGAGATCGCCGTCACCTCACCGGCCGGAGCCCGGACCGCCCTCGACCACGGAGCCGATCGCGTCGAACTCTGCACCGGTCTGGAGCTGGGCGGTCTGACCCCGTCGGCCGCCCTGGTGGAGGCGGTCGCCGCCGTGGGCCTGCCGGTCCAGGTACTGGTCCGCTGCCGACCGGGCGACTTCGTCCACGACGCCGAGGAGACCGCCCTGATGGCCGCCGAGGTGCGATCCGTGATCGTCTCCGGCGCCTCCGGTGTGGTGATCGGCGCGCTCACCGCCGACGGCTGCCTCGACACCGAGGCCGTCGCCCGTCTCGCGGCGGCGGCTCACGACACCGGCCGCCCGGTCGAGGTGACACTGCACCGCGCGATCGACCTGTCCTCGGATCCGGTCGCCACCGCCGCGCTGTTGCCCGCGCTGGGACTCACCCGGGTGCTCACCTCCGGCGGCGCCCCGGCCGCCGGGCAGGGACTGGACCGCCTCGCCGCCATGGTCGAGGCCGCGCCCGGCGTGCAGGTCATGGCGGGCGGCGGGGTACGCCCCGCGGACATCCCGGCGCTGACCGCCACCGGTGTGGCGGCCGTCCACCTCTCGGCGAAGCGCCGGGCCGAACCCCGGCGCGGGGCAGCGTGGATCCCCCTCGGCGCGTCCAGCGCGTCCGCCGATCAGGACACCCACTTCGTCACCGACCCGGCCGTGGTCGCCGAGGCCAGGAGGATGCTGGAGCCGCGGACGGCGGCCTGAGGGACCCGGACTCACCGACCGCTCTTCCCCGGGGAGCCCGTCGAGTCCATGGTCCGCCTCGTATCGCGGAGTCGGGCGGGGGCATTGTCCGCCGGTGGGTCCGGCCGTGCCCCGGAAGGCCGGTCCCTCCGGACCGCTCGTACCGCCGGGGTGGCGGAGGGGAGCGAACGGAGAACGGTGCCGAGCGACCCCGCGCGATCCCGTTAGACTCGTCGGCAGGCTGACCCTCGCCCCGACAGGAAGTTTCGGCGGTGCCCAACACACTGCAGGAAATGATCAAACGCAAGTTGGACCAGAACGGCTGGTCCTACAGCGATGTGGCGCGCCGTGGCGGGATCTCCCGCTCGACGGTCCACCATCTGGCCACCTCGGTGCGGCTGGCGCAGCTGCCGCAGCAGACGACCTTGGAGGGCCTCGCCAAGGGGTTGGGCGTACCGGTGGGCCCGGTGCAGCGGGCCGCCGCCGAGGCCGCGGGCGTCAACCTGTACTTCGAGAACGCCCCCGAGACCACGGATCCCGAGGTGGAGATCCTGATCGCGAGTGTGCACAAGCTGACTCCGAAGGACCGTCGCCATGTGGCGGTGCTCATAGAGTCGTTGCTCCAGGAGGAGCAGGCGGAATAGGCCAGGTGCGCGTACGCCGGTCCACCGGGACCGACCGGACACCCTTCATCCGTCAACCGGCCTTCCCGCCACGGCGATCCAGGTGACGACCGTCTGGACCGTGACGTGGTCGAGTTCGGCGATGTCGAAGACGGCCCGTACGTCACCGATCTGCAGCGCGACCCCGGCTGCGTCGAGAGCGGCGTACAGAAGCATGCGGTGCGCCTGGCCCGCGAGGAAGACGCCGGCCGTGCGGGGGGAGGCGTCAGCGGCGAAGGGTGGAGTGGAGTACATGCGTCCGTGCCGTTTCTGGGAGGGCGGGTCGACCGGACGGCCCGGGGCTGCGAAGGGAGTTCGCGGCCCCGGACTGCCGGGCCGGGCTAGCGGACGTGGCGATGCATCGTCACCGTGGGATCGAAGTCGGCCAGGGGGTCGCTGCCGCCGCCCCGAGGAGCGCGTGCCGCCTCCCGGTCCAGGACGGTCTTGACCTCACGGGCGAGTTCGTCGGCGTACTGCCTGATCCGGTCGACCGGCAGGCTCGACGACCGCAGGGCCGCGGCGCGTCGGCCCAGGCCGGCGAGTTCGTCGCGGGCCCGGCCGCTCAGGGTGAACGCTCGTGGGGTGGCGACGACGAACTGGTAGGACCCGGCGAACGTCTCGCAGCCGGCGCAGTGTTCGTTGAGCGCCCGGCTGATGTTGGTGGTGTTGATGAGCCGGGCGTTGCGGCCGGAGGTGGTGACGATCTGGAAGGACAGGGCGATCGAGCGGCACGGAGCGTGCGGAGAGCAGGCGACGGACTCCGCCGTGGCACGGTTGTTGGCCGTCACGGCGACGGACGGACCGTACTCGTGGACCCGGAAGGTCTCGTCGAACTGACGCACATGGGTACGGTCGGCGCGGCTGTGTGCCAGGTCCACGGCGGTCGCGACGTCGTGGGAGATGCCGAGTCCGGTGGCGGCGGACGCCGTACTGGTGGTCATGGCGAGGCCGGCGCCGGCGGCCATGCTGAGGCTCACGGCCGTTTTGGCGACGGTGCCGGTGTGCGGCTTGCGGTGATTCATGTACCTCTCCTGGGATGGTGCGGTGGCCCTGGGTCAGGACGGGCCGGGGCTCGCCGACGTCGGTGCGGTGGTCGACGGTGAAGCGGTCACGGAGGGTGGTGCGGAGGACGCGGATGCCGAGGCCGTCGGACTGGTGGAGGGCGTGACCGTGGAGGTGGCGCCCGGGGGTGAGACGTGCGGGGCCGACGGGGAGGACGTCGTGCGCGCGGTGGACGGCGGTGGTGTTCCGGGGTGGGCGCCGGCAGTGCCGGTCGGCGGGGCTGATGTCCCGACGGTCTCGGGACCGTTGCCCGCGGTGATGGCGCCGGGGTGCCTGACGGGAAGCGGGTCCGGGGAAGGCGGCGCGGCCGGACTGCCGGTCGGACGAGGGGCGTGCGCGCTCTCCGTGGCTCCGGTCCGGGGGACTCCGGGCTGCAGGAGAGGGGCCGCCGGCGCCGAGCGGGGAAGCGGCTCGGGCGTCATGCCCTGCCACCAGGCCGCGGCGAGAGCGCAGACCCCGACGCAGCTCGCGGCTCCCAGGGCGAGCCGCAGCGCGGGCTTGCCCTGGGTCGCCTTGAGGGCCGCCCGGACCAGTCGTACCAGCACCCTCCCGATGAGATAGGCGCCGCCGACCATGGGACATGCGAGCATCAGGGCCCCGATGACGCCGACGGTGCCCGCGGCCGGGTGGCCCGCGCCGAATGCGTCGATCGTGCCGAGCGACTGGTCGACGAGGCCACGGAAAGCGGTCGTGACGATGCGTGGGAGATTCCACAGTGCGTAGGCCGCCTCGGCGATCAGCAGCGGAATCATCGTCAGCACCCAGGTGGCGACGATGGTGCGTGCGGAGCGTTTGAGTCCCACGGTCTCGGCGGGTGCGCGACCGGGGAGCAGGCTCAGCAGGATCGGCTTGACCTTGCCGAACAGATCGGGGACACCGGCCAGGTCGCCGAGGATGTAGTAGCCGTCCAGCCGCAGGGCCGGCATCAGCTGTTCCAGGATCTCGAAGTGCGCGAGGTAGACGGAGGCCAGGAAGAAGGGCTGATCGGTGAGGAGATAGCAGGCGGCGAGAACGAGCATGAAGACGGCGTTGAAGTAGACGCCGCCCAGGCCGGTGCGCAGCCGCCCCCCTCTGTTGATCCGGTAGACGTCGGTGACGTCGGTGTAGAGGGCAGGCCAGATCAGATAGATGCCGCACCCGATCTTCCCCGGGACGGCCCCGCTGTATCTGCAGGCTGAGGCATGGCCGAACTCGTGGAAGAGGAGCGAGGCGACGGTGAGCAGGAACACCGCGAGCATCCACAGGGGTTGCTCCAGCACCTGCAACAGGGGAGTCATGGCCCCGTGGACCGCGAAGAGCCAGATGTCGACGGCAGCGGTGCCCGCCAGGGCGAGAGCCACGATCCACGGCCGGTGCAGCCAGCTGAGCGCCGAGGCGATACGGGCCACCCGTGCCTCGTTGAAGATCACCCGGTGCCCGCGCAGGGACAGCAGGAGATCCGACCTGGGCGCCTTCTCGCACTCCTGGGCCGGCCGGCCCAGCGGGACGGTCACTCCGAGGGGGGTGAGTCTGTTGTCGACGAGGTACGCGATGTTCTCGGCGGTGACCTCGGAGCCGTACCGGCCGCAGACACGATGGGAGATGGTCTCCGTGTCGCGGGTGCCGTCGATGGAGCTGACGACGAGGTAGAGCAGGCGGGAGAGCAGGAGGACCTGGCCGTCGCCCCGGCGGACGACGTATCTGCGGTCGGTGAAACCCGAACCCTGGTATTCGCCGAGGGTCCGCAGCCCGTGGGTGAGATGGGGAACGGGTGGGGCGCTCACCGACGCGGGGATGCCGGATGCGCCGTCCTCCGGAGCGGTGGTGAACGACTCCGGGAGCCATACGGTCCCGGTGGTCGTGGCGGGCGCGGCATCGCCGGGGGCCGGGCGCGTTCCCGTTCGGCCCTGCGGGATGTCGTGTTCAGTGGGCGGCGTCATCACTTCTCCACGGCGCGACTGGCGCCTGGTGTGTACGTGGCTTCTGTCCGCCCCTTCGCGAGGCGTGGGAGAGGCGGCGGGAGCCTCGGCACCGGATGCCCCCGGCCGAGCCGATGTCGACGGTGGCTCGGGGGCGTTGCGGGGCGGGGCGGAGAGACCCGCCCCGCAACGTCGGCGTGCTACTGGTGAACGCTGATGGCCTGCGAAGCCTGGGACTGCGCGACGGCGAGCGGCGAGAACTGGTTCACGGCCGCGGACTCGTTGTGGGCGTCCAGGTTCGCCACCTTCTTCGAGACGGAGGTCATCCTGGTGAGGTTGAACGAGAACCGGGCCAGCGCCTCGCGGCCGGGCAGGAGTTCGGCGGTCTCGGCCTCGAGCTGACTGATGTTCATTTGGATACCCTTCATAGATGTAGGTGTCTGCGGCACGGAAGCGGGTCGCTGACTCGGAAGTCACTCCCGCGGATCGATCCCCCCGCGGGTCCGACCGACGAGGCCGCCTGGCCGGCGGTTCGCCGGTCCGCTCCCGTGCCCGGGTCCGGACAAGTCGCCTGCTCTCGCCGGCCGGGGCGTGGGGCGCCCCGGCCGGCGAGGTCCTGAACGGCAGATCCACGAAAGGGAACACGCTGGTGTGTTCGCGTTCTGCCGTCCAGAGACTCAGGACGTTCTGTCCGGAGGTCCTGGACGGTAATGGAAGGCGGGCGCCTTGCGCAAACCCTCCATACCCGACATTCGTTCAAAGTCGTGCGCCTGTTCTGGTCGTGACGGAGTGTCACCGCGGGACGGCCCGCGAAGTGCCTGGTCGGAGCGGGGGTCCGTCCGGACCGGCGCACCCGTGCGTCCCCGAACGGGCGTCGAATCCCGAACTGGCGTCGACCGCTGGGGCGTTGCGCCGTCCACGGATTCGACCGCCCGGTGGCCGGCCGGGTCGCGGACGCGCGTAGAACCCGGGCTCGGCCGGGGCGCGCCCGGTCACGCCCGCTTCACCGGTCCGCCTGCTCCACGGGAGTGTCCCCGGCGCGGGAGTGGGTCGTCCGTCGCGCTCCGGAGGTCACCGGAACCGGTAGACCGCGAGGATGTCCCCTTCGGCGACCACGTAGGAATCGGGAAGCCAGGTGCCGAAGGTGAGCATGGCGGCCCGCAGGCACTGCAGTTCCGTGGCGTTCAGGACGACGTGCGCCGCCTTGAGCACGTCGGTCCAGCCCGGGTCCCAGGCAGCCGGACGCGATGTCCCGGGGAGGAAGATCACCGGTTCTCCGACACCGCCGCGCACCACGGCGGTCACCGACGATCCCTGTACGAAGAGCACGTGAACAGCCTCTCGACGGAGCGGAATTCGTGACCCGCCGTACCTGAGTGACACACGAGGAGATCCGGGCCCGCTCCTGTGCGGTCACACGGCACACGGCACACGGCACACGGCACACACGTCACACGTGCCGTCGCCGGAGGCGTGTGCCGGCGGTGGGTCGGCACAGCCGGACGGGGAGGGGCGCGGCTCTACGCGGTGGGGACGAGCGGGCCGTTGGCGGTCACCACGGAGGGGAACGGGTAGTGGGGGCCGTCGGTGCCGTGAAGGGTGAGGAGAGGGGTCTCGTCCTCTTGGCAGTGACCCAGGTAGTGCCATCTCTGGCCGTGGCGGTCGCTGTGGTCGAGGGCCAGGTCGTAGACGCGGCCGCCGAGGCAGTAGGGGATCTCGGCGGTCCGGACGGCTTGCTCGAGCAGGCGGGGGACACCGTGTGCGGTGAGGTGGATGCCGACTTCGTCGATCTCTCCGGAGGCGACCTGGGCCTCCCCGCTGCGGTGGGTGTGCGCGGCGGGTGGCGCGCCGACGGCGGTGAGCCAGTACTCCCAGTCCTCGAGCGCGAGGGCGCGGATCTGGACGGTGACGCGTTCGTCGTCCGAGGCGATGTGGGTGAGTTCGAGGCGGTGGGCGTGCGCGGCCCTGAGCCGGTCCGCGGTGGCGGCCGTCCGGTTGACGACCTCCCAGCGGGCGGCGTGTTCGTGGTGTGCCGTCCCGTCGCCGGTTTCGCCGGTGTCGTCCCGTGCGGCGGTCGTGGCCGGTTGCTCGGTGGGGGACGGGTGGGGCGTGCCGCCCGGAATCCCGTGCGGGTGAGCGGTGCCGTCGGCGACGGGAGTCCGCCGGTCGGCACGGGGGAGGACCATCGTGCCCCGGAGTGCGACGATCGGGGGGTGGGGGATCCAGGAGTCGCCGGCGGGTCGCACGTCGGCGGCGTCCGTGGGAGCCCGGCGCGGTGCGGGCGGGCGCGCCGGTCCGGTGGCGAGCTGGGTGAGCGCCCGCTCCGCCGCCGTGGGCTCGGAGGGAACGGGCTGAGGCGCGGCGGTCGCGGGGGCGAAGTCGGTTTGTGGCCGGTCTCGTTGGTCCGGTGATCCGAGAGGGAGGGCGCCGCCCGTGTCGACCAGGCGGCCCAGGGCGTCGAGTTCGGCGATGAAGGTGTGGGCCAACCGGCCCAGACGTCTGGTGAGTTCCTCGATGTCGGTGTGGTTCTCGGGGGTGGCGGTCATGCTGTGGCTCCCGTGCAGGCCTTGCGCAATGAGTTCAGTGCGCGCCATTGGAGGGTCTTGACGGCTCCGGTGGTGGTGCCCAGCGTGCGGGCGGTTTCGACGATGGACATCTCTCCCAGGAAGCGGAGCCGGATGACGGCCTGCTGACGTGGCGTGATGTCCGAGAGGACGTCGTGCAGATCGTCGATGTCCAAGGTGCTGAGGACGGTGTCCTCGGCGGTGTTGACCGGAGGGGTCCAGAGGTCGCCGACCAGGGTGATCTGGTCGACGAAAGTGAGGTGCCGCGTGGAGGCGCCCCGGAAATGGTCGGCGACCACGTTGCGGGCGATGGTGCACAACCAGGCGCGGATGGGTGTGCCGTTCCAGCGGAACGTGGCGATCTTGTTCCACGCCTTGACGAAGACGTCCGAGGTGAGGTCTTCGGTCAGGGCGGCGTTGGATCTGGCCCGCTGTCTGATGAACGCCGCGATCACGTCGCGATGCAGCCGGTACAACTCGCCGAACGCGTCGGGATCGCCCTGCCGGGCACGGGTGATGAGAGCCGGCTCCCCGGGGACCTGAACCTCCGTGGTGCGGGGGCCGGTCGCGGTACGGGTCTGGGTGGTCAATGGTCTGCTCCCGGATCGTGGAGTGGGTACGGGGTGGTGGGCTCGCGGTGCGCGGAGGTCGCTCGGGCGGCCGGGCGTGGAGCGGGACCCGCGCCGGGCCGGCCGTCCGCGCGCACCGGACGGACGGGGGTGGACCGCAGGGCACGCGGGTCGTCGTAGACGAGGGTGTCGAGGCGGACTCCGTAGGCGCCGCGCAGCGTCCAGAGGGTGGCGAGGCTCGGCTGTTTCGTGCCGGCCGCGAGCCGGTGGAGCGTCGACCGGCTGATGCCGGTGCGCTGCGCCACGTCGGTGACGCTCTCGTCGCCGAACTCCCTGGCCTTCACCAGGAGCTTGGCCATGTGGAGGCGGAGCATGGTCAGAGAACCCCCTCAGAGACATGCGTGCGTGTGGCTAACCCACACGCACGCAACATATGCAAGTTGCCAGACGATAGTGACGCAAGGGCATTTTGATTCGCACACAAATGCGAGATCTGCGAAGTGGCCTGCGGGTATATCGATCTAGGCTTTGACCTGCAAAGGTGCACGCGTGCAACCGGCATGCACTGACATGCATGCGCGCTACCCTCCAAAGATGCGGAGCATGGAAGATCCCCCCCATGGGAGTCGGGCAACCTCCCCCCCACCAAGTCTGTCCGGGCGGCAGGCGCAGGCACGCCGGGCCGGTGCGTATCTCACGACGGTCGCGACCGCGGCCGGGTACGACGTGCGGCCGAGACAGGGTGGCCGGGCTCAACTGGCGGCCCTGACCGGCCTGAGCCTGACCACCATCAGCCGGACGCTGGACGGAAAGACCCTGCCGCTGCCCTCACAGCTGACGATGTGGGCGACGGTCCTCGATCTCGATCACCGGAGGCTGCTGGTGGAGACTGGTCACATTCCCGAGCAGAGAGGGCCCCAGGACATGAACCGTGAGGCGGCCTCGGCGCCGCTCTCCCCCGACGAGGCCATGGACGCGTGGGGGATCACGGATCCGATCATCCGCAAGACGCTCAGCGGGACCATCGTGCAGGCCATCCGGCTCCAGGAGGAGCTCGACGCGTCGGACGAACTGCGGGCGGTCGTCGGAGGCGCGTGACGATACGGCCCGAGTCCGGGCCGACCGCCCCGTGGCACTGATCGAGGCGGCCGGTCCGGAACCCCCGGAGCCGGGGCGGGGCGGATGTGCTGAGTCGGGGAGGGGCGGTCCCCACTGTCCGGGCGAGGACCGCCGGCGGGTCCGTCGGTTCCTCCACGGCCCGCGGCGGATCCGCCGTGACGGCGGCACGCGGGCGCCCTGCCGGAGCGTCGAGGTTGCCCGCCCCCTCGCACTCCTGAGGGTCGACGAAGAACACGCGGACCGTGCCTCCCCGTCGAAGGCGGCCCCGGTGCCCGGGAACCACGTCGGGTCGTGAGGATTCCGCCCTGGCCGTCGAGCGGGGTACGCACCGGCGGTGGCGGCGCATGGCCCGGGTGCGGACGGCCCGACACGTCGCCGAGGAGAGCGATGGCCGGCACGACACGGCGCCGGCGGTCCCGGCACCGTCGCTCTCGTCGGTCCCGGCCGCCCTCCCGCCGCTCTGTGAGGCTCCCTCCTGTCGGCTCGTCGAGGCCCTCTCACACATCGGATGTCTTCGTATCCATTCTCTTGACATGTTCTCGCCCGAGCGTCCACTGTGTGCTTCGCCAACTCCCGCATTCTTCCGCTCACTTTCCCGCATGCGCCGCGTATGCCGCGCATTAGGAGCGATCATGCTGCAACGGCACCACACCGCTCGGCGTCTCAGAATGATCCGATCATTAGCTGGAGCAGCTGCCGCGTTCCTGACGGCCGGGCTCCTCGTTCCGACAGTGGCGCAGCCGGCCGCGGCCGCGGCCGTCACCGCCACCACGGCCTGGCAGAACGGCAGTTTCCATGTGGACACACCGAACGTGGTCCGCCGCTCCGACATCGTGCTCGGCAAACCGAACCCGACCGGTGCGCAGTCGCTCCCGCTCGGCAACGGCTCGCTCGGCGCCGCCGTGTGGGCGGCGAACGGATTCACCGCGCAGCTCAACCGCTCCGACACCCTGCCGGGCCGCAAGTCGCCCGGGCAGGTGACCATTCCCGGTCTGTCGAAGCTGACCGGCGCCGCGGACTTCAAGGGCTACCTCGACCTGTACACCGGGGTGCTGAACGAGTCCGGCGGCGGCATGACGCTCAAGGCGTGGGTGTCGGCCACGAAGGACGAACTGGTGGTGGACGTCACCGGAGCCGATCCCGGCACCGCCCAGTCCGCCACGGTCGGCCTCTGGTCCGGGCGCAGTCCGCAGGCGGCGGCCTCGGGAGCGATCGGCACGCTGGCCGAGACATGGGTGGACAACCAGGAAGCCGGCAGTTCCGGGCGGACCTTCGGATCACTGGCCGCACTGAGCGCGGGTGGCCGGAACGTCTCGGCCCAGGTCGTGGGCGGCACACAGGTGAAGGTGAACTTCACGCCCAACGCCGACGGTTCGTTCCGGGTGATCGCGGGCGCACCCACCTGGACCGGTGGCAATGCCGGCAGCACCGCCTCCGCGCTGCTGGGCTCGGACCCCGGCGCGGCGGAGTCCGCCCTGTTGTCCACCCAGCAGTCCTGGTGGGCGAACTACTGGGCCGACAGTGGACTGTTGGTGGCCAACTCGGCCGACGGCCAGGCCCCGTACATGGAGTCGCTGCGCACGATCTATCTGTTCATGGAGGCCGCCTCGATGCGGGGCGCCGTCCCCGGCAGCCAAGCGGGCGTCGCCGACATGTTCAACTTCGGTCAGGACCACCAGAACTGGACGCCGTCGGCGACGTGGCTGTGGAATCTGCGCACGCAGATCTCGGCGAACATGAGCAGTGCCAACTTCGCCCTCAACATCCCGATCTTCAACCTCTACCAGAACAATCTGCCGGCCATCGAGGCCTGGACGAAACAGCAGATGGGCGGACTGGCGGGGGCCTGCGTGCCGGAGGTCATGCGGTTCAACGGCAACGGCGGCGACCCGTCGCCCGGCGCCAACGCGGCCTGCAGCCGGCCCGGGAGCCCCAACTGGAACGCCCTCAACGTCACCTCCGGCGCGGAGATCAGCCTCTACGTGTGGCAGCAGTACCAGTACACCGGTGACCTGGACTTCCTGCGCACGTACTACCCGTTGATGCGGGACTCGGCGACCTTCCTGCTGGCGTACCAGAAAGTGGGATCCGACGGGAAACTGCACGCGGTGGCGAACGCGCACGAGACACAGTGGGCGGTGCAGGACCCGACCACCGACCTCGCCGCCGACGCCGCGCTGTTCCCCGCCGTGGTCAGCGCCGCGAAGCTGCTGAACACCGACACCTCCCTGCAGTCCCAACTCACCACCGCGCTCGGCCAGATCCCGCCGTGGGCGCGTACGGACTACGGCCACACCCAGGTCCTGCCGCCGTCGGCGGACTCCGCCGGCAACGACGTCATCGCCTGGTCCTACCAGCCGACGGCGACGATCAGGAACGGCGAGAACATCGACCTGGAGCCGGTGTGGCCGTTCAACCTCGTCACGGACGACCCCGGCCCGCTGCACGACCTCGCGGTGCGCACCTACAACCACCGGGTGTTCTACGGCGCGGGCAACGACTGGAACATGGACGCGATCCACGCCGCGCGCCTCGGCATGGCCGGTGAGGTCGCCTCCCGGCTGGCCGCCATCACCCAGGCTCACCAGGTCTATATCAACGGACTGGCGGACCTGGGCAGCACCGTCGGCACCGAGGGCTACATCGAGCAGGTCGCCGGTGTGGCCACCGCGCTCGACGAGGCACTCGTACAGGACTACGACGGCACCCTCCGGATCGCCCCGGCCTGGCCTTCCGGCTGGGACGTCAGCGGCACCGTCGCGGTGCAGGGGAACTCCAAGGTGAGCGTGCAGGTGCAGGGCGGCAGCCCGGTCACCGTGGCCATCCGGGCCGGTTCGTCGGGGACCATGAAGGTCCGCACCCCCTGGCCCGGCAAGGCGGTCCAGGTCGTCAACGGCTCCGGCGGCGCGGTGGTGGTCCCCTCCACCACCGCCGGTACCTTCAACGTGCCGGTCGTCTCCGGCCAGTCCTACCTGGTCGAGCAGGTCGCGGCCCCCACCACCGCGCTGCCGTACGCACAGGTCTCCGGGTCCCCGGCGACCACCGCCAGACATCTGGGCACCGTACAGATCGGCCTCGACGGCAGCGGCGGCGGCACACCCGGCAACGGCTCCGTGGTCTCCCTGAAGGCCCACGCCAACGGCGACTACGTCACGGCCGACAACGGCGGCGCCGATCCGCTGATCGCCAGCCGCACCGCCATCGGCCCCTGGGAGCAGTTCGACCTGATCGACCAGGGCAACGGCTCCGTCGCGCTCCGCGCGCACGCCAACAACAAGTACGTCACCGCCGACAACGCCGGCGCCGACCCGCTGCTGGCCAAGGTGGACGCCGTGGGTACCTGGGAGCAGTTCCAGCTGGTCCACAACGGCGACGGAAGCGTCAGCCTCAAGTCCCTGGTCAACGGCAACTACGTCACCGCCGAGAGCGCGGGCGCCGATCCGCTGATCGCCAACCGCACGGCGATCGGACCCTGGGAGGAATTCGACCTGATCAACGACTGACCTCGGCGCGACCGGCCGCGCACGCGACCGGCCGGGCCCGGCGATCCCGCCGGGCCCGAGCGCGATCCGTTGACGCGTGGTCCCTTGACGCGCGTTCCCCGTCGATAGAGTGAGGGCGTGGAGCGCAGGCGCAGGGAGCCGGACGACGTGTTCGTCGGGGACGCGTGGAGCACGGTGTCGCCCCGGGCGGACCGTGCGCTGTGGTGGGGGACCGCCGGTGTGGTGCTCACCGTCCTCGGCACCGCGGTGGTCGTAGTCGGCGTGGAGCACGGCCCGCGGCTGCCCGTCGCCCTGGCCCTCGTCCTCGTACAGGTCTGCGCCCTGAGGTGGCAGCTGCGCGCCCCGGTCCTCGTCCTGGCGGCGAACGCGGTGACGGGGCTCGTCGTATGGGCGTTGCTGCCCGCGGTGTCGCTGACGGGAGCGCTGCTCGCCGCGCAGACGACGCTGTGCGTGCTGTCGGCCACCCGACCGCGACGGGTCTCGGTCCGCGCGCTCGCTGCCATGTGTCTGCCGGCGCCGCTGGCGTTCGGGGCGGGCGGCGGCCCTGCGACGACGGTCTGTCTGCTGTCGGTGGTGCTGGCGTGGACCGCGGGCCAGTGGCGCAGGGCGCAGTGGGCGCGCACCAGGGCGGAGGCGCGCCGGGCCGTCATGGAGGAGCGTGCGCGGATCGCGCGCGAGGTGCACGACGTCGTCGCGCACACCCTGTCGGTGATGGTCATTCAGGCGGGCGCCGCCGACGACGTGTTCACGAAGCGGCCCGACCAGGCACGTCAGGCGCTGCGGGCCATCGAGACGGGCGCCCGGGACGCGCTGGGCGAACTACGGCTGCTGCTACGTGCGTTCGGCCCCGACGCCGAGGTCATCCGGGCCGAAGGGCGCCGCGAGCCGGAGCCCTCGCTCGCGCGCCTGGACGAACTGGCGGATCCGCTGCGCGCGACCGGCATGGCCGTCCTGGTGCACCGTGAGGGCGACACCGCCGGTCTGCCGGCCGCGGTCGATCTGGCCGCGTACCGGATCGTCCAGGAGGCCCTCACCAACGCGCTGCGCCACGCCGTCGGCGCCGACGAGGTGAGGGTGCGCGTGACCGCCGACGGAGGGTGCGTGGAGGTCACGGTGATCGACAACGGGCTTAGCACGTACGGCGGTCCGAGCGTCCGGGGAGCGGGACGCGGGCTTGTGGGGATGGAGGAGCGGGTCCGGCTCGTGGGAGGCAGCCTGCACGCCGGCGCGCTCCCCGGAGGCGGGTTCGAGGTGGCGGCGCGGCTGCCGGTGGAGCGCGCGTCATGACGCTGCGTGTGGTGGTCGCCGACGACCAGACCCTGGTCCGGACCGGATTTCGCATGATCATCGACGCCAGGGACGACCTGGAGGTGGTCGGCGAGGCCGCCGACGGCCGGGAAGCGGTGCGGCTCACCCGCGAACTGGCGCCCGACGTCGTGCTGATGGACGTACGGATGCCGGTCCTGGACGGCATCGAGGCGACCCGGCGCATCGCGGCGAGCGGCAGTGCGGCCCGGGTGCTCGTCCTCACCACCTGGGACGCCGATGCCCACGTGGTCGCCGCCCTGCGGGCCGGGGCGAGCGGGTTCCTGCTCAAGGACATGCGCCCCGGCGAGCTCGTCGACGCGATCCGCGTCACCGCCCGGGGCGACGCACTGCTGGCACCGGCCGTGCTGAGCCGCGTCCTCGACCGGTTCCTGCGGACGACGCCCGACCCCGCGCCGCCGCCGCCCGTCGCGGACCTCTCCGGTCGCGAGCGGGAGGTGCTGACCCTGATCGGGCAGGCGCTGTCGAACGCGGAGATCGCCGTGCGGCTGTGCCTCTCGGAGGCCACCGTGAAGAACCATGTCACCGCGGTGCTGCGCAAGCTCGGCCTGCGCGACCGCGTCCAGGCCGTCGTCGCCGCCTACGACCACGGCCTCGTGCGACCCCACCGCCCCTGAAGACGGCGCCTCCTCCTCCAGGAGGAGGCCGGGCCGGGACCCCTACCGGGTTCCCAGCGGCAGCCCGTCCCACCGGCCGATCCCCGGCCGGGGTGACCGGCCCTAGCGTCGACGTGTGACCGACGACCTGCCCAGCCTCGTGTACCTGCTCGCCTACGACGACGCGGCCCAGGGCCCGTACGACCGCGCCCGGACCGGACTGCTGGTCCGCGCCGCCACTCTGATCGACCTCGCGTCGCGCGGCCGGCTGGGGGAGGACGGCGGCACCGTCACCGTGTCCGGCACGGAACCGACCGGCAACACCGTCCTGGACGCCGCGCTGCGCGACGCCGCCGGGCACGGCTGGAAGCAGCTCGTGCGCCGCCGTCGCCGACGGACCCTGACCGAGGTGGAGGACCTGCTCGCGCGTGCGGGACTCCTCACCGTGCGGGAGCCCCGTACACATTTCGGCTCACGGCGCCTGACCCCGACCGACCGCGCCGCGCCTGCCGCCGTCCGCGCCCGCGCGACCGCCGTGCTGCGCGGAGAGGGTGACGTGCGGGAGATCCCCGTCGCCGACGCCGCGCTGCTCGCGCTCGCCGCGGCGGGCGGTGTCCGCTCGGTCCTCTCCCGTCAGGACGAGAAGACGTTCCGGACCCGGATCGACGCCTGCACGGGGCGGCTGGGCACCCTCGCGCCCGGTCTGGAGAAAGCCGTACGCGCCCTGCCGACGACCATGATCGCCGCTCAGGGCGGCATGGGCGGCGGCTGACCGGACGGGAAGCCGGTTCCTGTCCTTCCGCGCCCGGGCCTTCCCGGCCGGCGGGACGGGCCGCGGCCTCCGACGGCGGCCCCGCACGGCCCGCCCTGTCCTCCGCCCACCCGGCGGAGCCGCACCGCCACCCGCGCGATGGAGCAGTACCCAAGCCGTACCCGCTGCCCGTGCTGCGGGGACCGGTGGACCAACGACCGCTGACCGGGCGGACGGCGGCGCCCGCGGCCGAGACGGTGACCCGGCCTCGTACGACGGAGCGCGGTTCCCTACCGACGCCGCGGACCCCGACCAGGGAGAGCCGACCACGCGGACGCGGGCGACGCGCCCGCACGACCACGATCCGAGGAACGATGAGCGGACACCGCCTTCTGACCACCCTGTGCTGCGCCCTGCTCGCCGTGACGGCGACGGCCTGGACCACGGCGCGGCCCCCGAAGCCCGTCCGGCAGGACACCACCGCGACCGTACGCACCCACGAGGGTGCGGTGCGGGGCGCCGCCCACGACGGCTACCTCACCTTCGAGGGCATCCCCTACGCGGCACCTCCCGTCGGCGGGCTGCGCTGGAAGCCGCCCCGCCCCGCGGCACCCTGGTCCGGGGTGCGGGACGCGACCCGGCCCACGAGCGCGTGCCCGCAGCCGGCCGGCGAGGTACCGGGCGGCAGCACCGACGAGGACTGCCTCCATCTGAACGTCACCAGGCCGGAGGGCGCGGGAGGGGCACGCCCCCGGCCGGTGATCGTGTGGCTGCACGGAGGTGGCCTCACCACCGGGGCGGCAAGCTCGTACGACGCCCATCGCCTGGCCGTCCGGGGTGACGTCGTGGTCGTCACCGTCGACTACCGCCTCGGAGCCCTCGGTTTCCTCGCGCACCGCGGGCTGCCCGGCTCCGGCACCTTCGGACTGGCCGACCAGCAGGCGGCACTGCGCTGGGTGCGCGCCGAGATCGGCGCCTTCGGCGGTGATCCGCACGACGTGACACTGGCGGGAGAGTCGGCGGGCGGCTACAGCGTCTGCGCCCAGCTCGCCTCACCCACCGCCACCGGGCTCTTCGAGCGGGCCGTCATCGAGAGCGGTCCCTGCACGGGCCGCGGCGACAGGCCGTTCGCACCGTCCTCCGTCGCACTGGCGACGGCCCGCGGAGAGGGGGCCGAGTTCGCGGCCGGGGTCGGCTGCGGTGCCGCCCCCGATGTTCCGGCGTGCCTGCGCCGGGTACCCGTCTCCCGCCTGCTCGCGGCCCAGGACACCGATCAACAGCCCGCCCACGAGACCCCGTTGCTGCCCGCCGACCCGGCGGCGGCCCTCGCGGCGGGGCGCTTCCACCGGGTCCCGGTACTCATCGGCGACAACCACGACGAGGGCAACGGCTGGGCCGCCGGAATCATCCAGGCGGGCAACCCCGTCACCCCGGACACCTGGCCCGGGGTCGTGGCCGCCTTCTTCCCGGCCCCAGGGCAGGCGCAGGCGATCGTGCGTGAGTACCCGGTGCACCGCGCCGACGGCGGCCCGGTGTTCGGCGCGGTCATCGGAGACGCGGACTTCGCCTGCCCGACGGCATCCGCCGGCCGTCTGCTGGCAGCCGAAGTCCCGGTCTGGCGCTACGAGTTCGCCGACGAGCACGCGCCACCGCTCACCCCGGGCACGCCCCCGTTCCCGCTCGGCGCGCCCCACGCGGCCGAACTGCCCTACCTGTTCGACCTCGGCGGCCGCTCCCGCGATCTGACCGCGGCCCAGCACCGGCTGGCCGACACCATGATCGACTACTGGACGCGCTTCGCCCGGACCGGCGACCCGAACGGTCCTTCCTCGCCGCACTGGTCGCGCCGCGCGGTGCTGTCCCTGGCGCCGGACCACATCGTTCCCACCCACAGCGTGATCTCCCGCCACCACTGCGCGTTCTGGGACGCGCTCGGGTGACCACGAAGACGTCGGCCGTGCGCCGGCGGCCCCGGAAACCGGCCCAAGGACCCCTCGCGCCGAACCCCTCGCGCCCCGCCGTCAACTCTGCGCCGGATCCACCACCGAACCCACGAGAACCCCACCGTACGAACTCTGAGGAGACCCTCATGCAGGAAACGCTCGCCCGGCGGCTGACGGGCCTCGCCGGCATCGCCACCGCGGCCGCCTTCATCGTCCAAGTGCCCTTGTATTTCGTCTACTCCGGTTCGCCGCCCGACGCGAACGTCCTCACGAGGTTACTGATCGGCATCCTCGCGCTGGCGTTCCTGATCGTCTTCGCCATGGCCTTCCGCGAACTGGTCACACAGGCGAACCCCGCCTACGAATGGGTCGGCACGCTCGCCTTCGCCACCGGACTGGTCTACGCGACGGTCACCCTGGTCTCCAGCGGGCTGGAAGCCGGCGCGGTCATCGCCGCCGACCGTCCGGTCGACCCGACCGTCACGGTCAGCGGTACCTACGTCCTCTACGGGTCGATCGGCCGGCTCCTGCTCGCGCTCTTCCTGACCGCCATCGGCTTCGCGATCTCCCGTACCCACGCACTGCCGCGCTGGACGGGACGCTCCGCCTTCGTCCTGGCGGCCGCCAACCTGGCCTTCGTGCCGTCCCTGTTCTTCGGAAACACTCCCGCGCACTTCTACGCGGCGAACGGCTGGGGCACCACGGCCCTGATGGGAGCGGTCTTCAGCTACTGGCTGCTCGCCCTGGGCATCTCCACCTACCGCGGTGCCACACGGCGTACGCCCGCCGGCCCGGCGGAGCCGCGGTACTGACGCCCCGACGCGGCCGACACGGCGCCCTTCCTCCTCACCACCCGTCGTCAGCCGGGCTGGAAGAAGGCGAGCATTTTCCGGGCGGCGTCCGGTGAGGTCAGCAGCTCATGCAGGTCCGCGGACATCCGGGCGGCCGCACCGGACCGTGCGAACATCTCGCGTTCGTACTCCTCGACGGCGGCGGGCATGTGGTCCGGGTGCGCGGCCAGCGCGAGACCGAGCAGGGCGCCGTCGAGCAGCGCCATGTTGGCGCCCTGCCCCACCGGTGGCATCAGGTGCGCGGCATCGCCGAGCAACGTGACGCCCGGAGTCGACGGCCAGGTCAGCCCGACCGGGAGGGAGGTGATCGCCCGCGGCACGACCTGATCGTCGCAGGCGGCGATCAGCGAGGTGAAGCGGGAGTCCCAGCCGGGGAGGAGGTCGATCAGCCGCGCCCGGGCGGCGGCCGGGTCGTGGAACGGGATCCCGCAGGTGGCGAACCAGTCCTCGTCGGTGTGGTAGAAGCTGAGGCCGATACGGACGCGCCCGTCGCCGTTGCGCTGTGCCGCCAGGGACAGTCCGTCGCCGAGCACCCAGTAGTTGCCGCGCCCGACCATCGCCGCGAGGTCGGGGTGCGTGCGGTCGATGTCGGGGATCCCGACCTCGACGATGTTCTGGCCGATGTGGGTCGGACGGGCGTCGGTGAGCAGCGCGCGGACCCGGGACTGCGCGCCGTCCGCGCCGACCAGCAGGTCGTACGGCGCGCTGCCGCCGTCCGCGAAGCGCAGCAGGCCGTCCGCCGCGGACAGGTACGCGTGCCCCCAGCGCACCACTCCCTCGGGGAGGGAGTCCAGGAACAGATCGCGGAGATCGGCGCGGTCGACCTCGGGCCGGTCGAGCGGGGCGTCGTCGGGTGTGTCCTCCTGGAGCAACAAGGTGCCGTCCGGCTCCAGGAGGCGCATGTCCTGGCCCTCACCACGGGCTATCGCGTGGAACCGGTCGATCAGTCCGGCCTCGCGCAGCGCCCGCTGGCCGGAGTGGATGTCGAGCATGCCGCCCTGGCCGCGCGCGTCGCGTGACGACTCCCGCTCGTACACCACGGAATCCATCCCGTGCACGTGCAGCACCCGGGCGAGAGCCAGGCCGCCGAGGCCGGCTCCGACGATGGCGATGGTCATGACCACTTCCCCTCGATACACCGTATGGGTCGATACACTGTATCGAGCGATGCGATGTATGGTGACCGGCATGTTGGTGTGGGAGAGGCCGGAGCCGCCGGATCGGCCCGTACCGGCCCCGTTGAGCCGGGACCGGATCGTGCGAGCGGCGATCCGGCTGGCGGACGCGGACGGCCTGGAGGCGGTGTCGCTGCGCAAGGTCGCCACCGCGCTGGACGTCCGGCCGATGCGGCTGTACGGCTACATCGCAGGCAAGGAGGAGTTGCTCGACCTCATGGTCGACGCCGTCCACGCCGAGATCCGGCCGGCCGGCGACGGCCGGCGGGAGGTGCTCCGGTCCCTCGCGGAGTCCACTCGGCGTGCCGCGCACGCGCACGAATGGCTGGCCGATCTCCTGGGCGGCCGTCCCCAGCTCGGGCCGCAGGCGCTGGCCACCGGGGACGCGGTGGTCGCCGTGCTGGACGGAGCGGACCTGGACGACATCATGCCGGTGGTCGCCGCGGTCAACGCCTACGCGATCGGAGCGGTGCGCCGGGAGATCGCCGAGCGGCGAGCCGAGCGGGCCACCGGAATGGACGAGAGACGGTGGCAGGTCGCGCTCGGGCCCTATCTGGAGCGCACCTTCGCCACCGGCCGTTTCCCCGCGCTGGCCAGGGTGGTGCGCGACGCCGCCCATCTGGACGCCGACCGCACGTTCCGGCTCGGTCTCGACTGCCTGCTCGACGGCATCGAGGCACGCATCGCGCGGTGAGGCACGGCCCGACGGCCGTACCGGTACCGCCCACGCCCCGGGGCGCGACCGGCCCACCAGGCCGGTCCGGTCGGTCTTGAGACGCCGACGTCCACCGGCCCGCGAGGCCGCGGGCCCGTACCGGGAACAGCGGGCAAGGTCCGCACGGTTGGATGTACCGGGGACCGGCACCACCCGGGCGGATGGACACGAAGACCGCGGGGTCGTCCGCCCCCCACCGGAATCCGGACCTCAGGATCGCGGTACACCCGCCGCGCAGCCGGACCGAGACACATATCTGCAGGAGGACTGTTCTTCATGGCTGACCGGCCCTTGACACTCATGGCAGTGCACGCCCACCCCGACGACGAGGCCACGGGAACCGGAGGGGTCCTCGCGCGGTACGCGGCGGAAGGCGTCCGTACGGTCCTGGTGACCTGTACCGACGGCGGCTGCGGTGACGGACCGGGGGGCGTCAAGCCGGGCGGACCCGGGCACGATCCGGCGGCCGTCGCCCTGATGCGCCGTCAGGAACTGGAGGCGAGCTGCGAGGTCCTGAAGATCAGCGATCTGGAGATGCTGGACTACGCCGACTCCGGAATGATGGGCTGGCCGAGCAACGATGCACCCGGCTCCTTCTGGCGGACCCCCGTGGCCGAGGGCGCCGCCCGGCTCGCGGAACTCATCCGGCACTACCGCCCCGACGTGGTGGTCACCTACGACGAGAACGGCTTCTACGGCCACCCCGACCACATCCAGGCCCACCGCATCACCATGGCGGCGATCGAGATGACGGACCTGACACCGAAGGTCTACTGGACGGCGATGCCCCGCGCGACGATGGCGCGGTTCGGTGAGGTCATGCGCGAGTTCGGTGCGGAGATGCCGGAGCCGGATTCCGCCGAGGCCGCCGCGATCGCCGAGATCGGTCTGCCCGACGACGAGATCACCACCTGGGTGGACACCACCGCGTTCAGCGGCCAGAAGTTCGACGCCCTGGCCGCGCACGCCAGCCAGGGCGAGAACATCTTCTTCCTCAAGATGGGCAAGGAGAGGTTCGGCGACCTGATGGGCATGGAGACCTTCGTCCGGGTCAGGGACACCACCGGAGCCGCCGTGCCGGAGAACGACCTCTTCGCCGGACTGCGCTGATCCCCCGTCCGACCTGGGCCGGGGAGGTCTTTTCGGCCGCCCCGGCCCCGCACCGACACGGCGACGGGGGAGGCCGGCACCGTTGTGCGTCGCCACAGGTCGGAGGCGGCTGCCGGAGCCGAGGAGGGGACGAACCGTCCCGGCGCGAGGGCCACGGCCGTCGGATCAAGGCGCCGGAGCGCCGGATGCCCGGCCGCGCGCGAGTCCGAACTGTCGCGGGTCCCTTGCCGTTCGGCGCCCGCAAGCGGCTGTCGCCTGGCCGTCGGACGGCGGAGCGGTCACGCGAAGCCGCCGTTGCTCATCAGCAGCTGACCGTTGATCCACTCGCCGTCCCCTGAGCACAGGAAGTCCACGAGGCGGCCGGTGTCCCGCGGAGTGCCCAGCCGGCCGGCCGGGGTGCCGCGCAGGCAGTGCTCGCGGTCCTCCGCGGACATCCACCCGGTGTCGACCGGTCCGGGATTGATCACGTTGGAGGTCACGCCGAGGTGGGCGAACTCCTGGGCGGCGGCCAGGACGATGCGGTCCAGGGCGCCCTTGCTCGCCCCGTAGGGCAGGTTGCCGACCGTGTGATCACTGGTGAGGCCGACGATCCGGCCGGTTCCCCGTTCCGCGGAGAAGCGGCGTCCGAACTCGCGGATGAGCAGCCAGGTGGCGCGCGCGTTGACGGCGAAGTGCCGGTCGAAACTCTCCACGGTGGTGTCCAGCAGCCCGGAGTCGACGGACTCGCAGTGGCTCATCACCAGCGCGGTGACACGGCCCGATCGTTCCTCGACCTCGTCGAAGACGCGTGCCGGGGTGTCCGGGTCGGCGAGATCCGCCTCGACCGCGGTGACGGCCGCGCCGTGCCCGATGAGGGTACGGCTGATCACGTCGGCCGCGCCGGGCTCGCTGCCCCAGCTCATCCGGTCGTCGTAGGGGGTCCAGTAGGTGAAGGCGATGTCCCAGCCCGACGCGGCCAGCCGACCGGCGATGCCCGCGCCGATCCCGGCCGTGCGGCCCACCCCGGTGATCAGGGCGAGCGGACGGTCGCCCGTACGGTCCCGGTCCCGCGCCGGCCGGTCCTGATCGCTGTGTGTCGTCACGGTCCGGAATGGTTCACCAACGGCGCTGTGACGTCAACGGACTTCCCGCGACGCCACGGAGGACGACGGGAGGGAACCGCCCGCACATCCGGCCCTCCGTGCGGCGAGCACGCGAGGACCACCCGAGGACAACGCCGGTGTCCGCCGGGCGGATTCCTCCGGCCGGGCCGCGCATGGCCGGGCCCCGCGGCCCCGGACCGCCCCGCCCGGGTGACGACGCGGGCCCCTGGGGGACGCGCATCGCCACCTCGGCGGGGGCGGAGACGGGTGGGATGTCCTTACTTGGTGGCGAGGAAGAGGTAGTCGGCGGTGTAGGGGACGCGGGCAGTGCGGTGGGTGGTGGGGTTGCAGGTGCCGGTGGGGGCGACGCCGCCGTGGGTGTTGAGACGCAGGACGGTGGTGGTCTTGGCGAGGAGTCCCTCGTTCTTGCCGGTCTGGTGGGCGCGGAGGAGGAGTTGGGGGATGTTGCCGGGGCCGTTGTCGAACTTGTTGAGGACGGTTCCGGTCACCGAGGAGTGGTCGGGTGCGATCCACTGCGGGGGGCCGGCGGGGCCGTGCTGGGCGAAGCTGTGCTGGATGTGGCCCTGGAGGGTGGCGTCGACGTTGTCCTGGGTGAAGGCGTAGGTGCCGTCGTCCTGCTTCGTGCAGGCGTAGACCTGCGCTCCCTTGACCACGCCCGCGAGCGCGGAGTGGCGGATGGCGTCGGGCAGCGAGACGGCTCCGGGCAGGGCGATCGCCTGGCCGCGGACCGCGCCGCCGGGGAACTCGCCGGTGTGGAGGTTGAAGTAGAACTGGTCGGGGTGGGCCTTGATGGTGTTCAGCAGCCGCGCGTCGGTGATCTTCACGCTGCCGAACACGAACGGGCCGCCGTCCTTGAGCTTCTCCATGAAGAACGGGATCTTGATGTCTCCGTTGGTACCGCGTGCTCCCTGGTGGAGGTGGGCCATGGTCGGGGTCGCGGTGCCGGTCCAGGCGAAGGCGAAGGAGACCTCGTCGCCCTGGATGCGCATGAGGGCCAGCGCGGTGCCGTCCTTGTCACCCACGGCCGGCTTGCCCTTCACCGGCACCTCGTTGTCACCCGTCAGGACCGAGGTGAAGTACCTCGCCCCCGGAGTGTCCTTGGAGTAGCGGCCGATGACACCCGCGGCCTGTGCCGCACCCGAGTGCTGGGCCGAACCCGCGGCGGGGTGGCCGACGTTCGCGTCGGCGGCGCCGTCCTCGCCGTTGCAGGCGGTCAGCAGCAGGGTGCCGGTGACGGCGGTCATCGCGATGGTGGCGAAACGCTTCAACATGCTGGGTCGTTCTCCCCGTGATAGCCGATCCGCGGAGGATCCGCGGTCGTTCTCCCTTCATCACGGGGCACCCGCGCCGCTTCCTCAGCCGATGACAGTCCTGAGACAGGCCTGAGAAGAGACGGGATCACTGCGGACACGATCTTGACATCCGCCCGGGTTCCCGTGCCCGGACAGCCACGCCACGAGGACGGACGGCCCGCCTGCCCGCCCGGCCGGGAACGCGGGGGCGGGCGACGGACGTGGACCGTGCGCTCCGGTCGAGCGCGGGATCGGGGCCGGACGTCGGACTGGTTAGGCTTTCGCCATGGACGCGGCCCTGACAAGCGGTGAGCACACCGGCGACGGCGATGAGCACACCGGCGGTGAGCAAACCGGCGGTGCGCACACCGAGCCCGTCATCCGGGACGCCAGGGAACTGGCCGCCGATCCGGAACGCGCGGCCGGGTTCGCGGAGTCGGCCCACCGGATCCTGGCGGACCTGGTCGCCGGAGGTGCCGCGCTGGGCTGGGTCGAACCGCCGTCGCCGGACGAGGTGGCGGAGCTGCTGGGACACGTCATGACCGCGGCGCGGAACGGGGACGCCGCCCTGCGAGCCGCGTACCTCGGCCGCCGGCTCGTCGGGCTGGGGTACTGGCTCCGCTACGCCCGGCCGACCCACCGGCCGCACGCCGACCTGGAGAAGATCGCGGTGGACGCAGCCGCCCACGGCCGGGGCGTGGGCCGGGCACTGACCACCGCGCTCGTCGCCGACGCCCGGGCGGCGGGCATCGAGGTCCTCACCCTGGACGCCCGCGGCGACAACACCGGAGCCCTGCACCTCTACCGTTCGCTGGGCTTCACCGAATACGGCCGTCTGCCCCGCTTCGTCGCGGTCGGTGAACACCGCTACGACAAGGTCTTCTTCATGCTGGACCTCCGCCGGCACGGCTGACCACCGGCGGCGGGGGAGAGAGCGGGCCCGAACGGCCGGATCCAGGACCGGGCAGTTTTCGAGAAGCGCCGGTGGCCCGGCGGCCCCTACCGTCGAGGTCATGAAGTCCATCGATTCCGTGACCCTCGAGGTGGCCGACACCACGGCCGCCGCCCGCTTCTACTCCACCGCCTTCGGACTGGAGCCGTCGCAGGTGCGCCTGCGTGACTCGCAGTCACCCACGACGGGGTTCCGCGGGTTCACCCTGTCCCTGGTGGTGTCCCAGCCGGGCAACGTCGACGCCCTGGTCGACGCGGCCCTGGAAGCGGGCGCCACCGCCCTGAAGCCCACCGCGAAGTCGCTGTGGGGCTACGGCGGCGTCGTCCAGGCCCCGGACGGCACGATCTGGAAGATCGCGACGTCGGCGAAGAAGGACACGGGCCCGGTCACCCGCGCCTTCGACGAACTCGTCCTCCTGCTGGGCGTCGAGGACGTCAAGGCCGCCAAGCGGTTCTACGTGGAGCGGGGCCTCACCGTCGGGAAGAGCTTCGGCGGCAAGTACGTGGAGTTCGTCGCCGGGCCGGGTTCCGTCAAGCCGGCCCTGTACAAGCGCAGCGCTCTCGCCAAGGACGCGGGTGTCCCCGCCGACGGCACCGGATCGCACCGGATCGTCCTCGCGGGCGCCACCGGCCCGTTCACCGACCCGGACGGGTTCGTATGGGAAGCCGACGTCCCTCTGCCGGCCACCGCTTGAGCCGGCGGAGGGGCACGGGTCAGGAGGCGGGGTCCGCCAGGTGTGGCAGTCCGTCGCGGACGAGCTGGGTGCGCGAGGTGAGGTGCAGCTTCGCGAACACCTTGTGCAGGTGATAGTCGATCGTGCGCGGGCTCAGGAAGAGCTGGTCCGCGATCTGCGGATTGGTCAGGCCCTGTGAGATCAGTGTGGCGATCTGGAACTCCTGCGGAGTGAGCCGGTCGACGGCACCGGGTTCGGTCCGCGGCGTCGTTCCCCCCGCCGCGCGGAGTTCGGCCGCGGTTCGCCGGGTGGTGGAACAGGTGTTCGCGGAACCCTGGGCCGGATCGACGTCGCCGTGAACAACGCCGGGTACGGGCTCTTCCCCGCCCCGAGCCGATGGGTCCTGGGAAGCGACTCCTACAGGTTCCTGCACGACGCCCTGACCGAGCGCCTGGCCGAACGGGAGACGCAGAAGGAATCCTCGGCCGCGACCGACCTGCCCGCCGCCTGACCGGCACCACCGCGGAGGGGCGGGGAGCGCGCGGACCGGGGAGGTCACGACCCCGCGGCCGCCTCGTTTGATGTGCTGATCCCTCGGCCCGCCGTCCGCTGTCCGCCGCCCGTCGACGGCCGGCGGACGGAGGCCGCTCGCGAGCGGCCCGAGGGGTGCGCCGAGCCGGCCCGAGACCAGGGCTTCGACGGCTCCGGGCCAGGCGCGTTCCCCCACGCAAGACGGCTTCGCCCTGATGCGATGATGGGCGGCGACAAGGCGACGGCGGAACGAGGAAGCCGGTGTGAATCCGGCGCGGTCCCGCCACTGTGATCGGCGACCCGATCCCCGACAGGCCACCGCCCCCCCACGGGTGCGAAGGCCCGGGTGAGCGGCGAACCGAGAGCCAGAGACTCACGCGGTCGCCTCCTCGACGACGGACCGGGGCGGACTTCCCCGGGCAGGAGGACGATCCGGCATGCCCACCGGGCCAGTTGACGAGACGGTCGGCACCCCGGCCGGACCGGGATCCACGGAGGAGGGGTCCGCGGACGAAGGGCCCGCGGACCGGCGTCCCGCGGACGGGAGAACAGCCGACCGGGGAGCAGCGGACCGGGCGACGACGGAGGCGGCCGCGGTCGGCTCCGTGCCGTGCCGGATCGTCGTGTGCCGGGACTGCTGTTGCGGCAGTCCCAAGGTGACCGGCGTCGACCACGGCGCGCAGACGTCGCGCCTCGCGGAGGCCGCTCCCGTAAGGGTCTCGACCTGTCTGGACGTGTGCGATCAGGCCAATGTGATCGTCGTGCAGCCCTCCTCGGCCGGGCGCGCGGCCGGTGGGCGGCCGGTCTGGCTCGGACTGGTCAACGACCGTGACGCGACGGAGGACATCAACACCTGGGTGCGGGCCGGCGGACCCGGGATCGCGCCGTGCCCGGACATCCTCGATCTGTACACCTTCACCCCGCCCCGGCGACGCCCCGTGCCCCGGCCGCGGTTCGGCGGCGCCTGAGCGCTCCGCGGTGTTCCGGTCGCCGGTCGGCCCGGCGACCGGCGCACGGGCCCTCGCGATGGAGGTCGACTGCGCCGCACTTCCGCGCGACTGGCTCGACATCGAACTCCCGTATGACGGGCGGCTGTCGTTCTCCTCCGGCCCGTGGCAGGTGGCGCCCGACCAGGGTGGGCCGCTGCTGCCGCCGAGAGGTCGTGGAACGGCGTCGGCCACCGCCCGTTCACGCTGAACCTCGGGTGGGCATCCGCGAGGCCATCGCCGCCCGGCAGTGGGAGAACCTTCTCCGCGCGCGGCGGTGGCGAGCGCGGCGAGGCATCGTCGTCCCGCGCGTGTCCTCCTCCGTGAGTGTCCCCGATGGACCTCCGAGAGTGTCCCCGGTGGCTCGGGTACTGCAAGAAATCGATGAAACAACGCAGGATTCCTACGGGAAGTTGGAAAGACGCGTCCGGTGTCTTGTCCGGGCGCCCGCGGACGCCCTACTGTCACCGCACCGGCACGGTCCGCTCCTCCCCCTTCGGCCCGCAGAGCGGACCCAGCGTCCTCGCCCGCTCCGTCGGCCCGGCTCCGCCCGACCCCCGCTCGACCGTGCTCACCCCCCATCCGTCCTCGTTCGTCCGTTCCGAGAGAAACGAGAATCTGATGTCGCGGTACAGCACGCGCGCGGCGGCGGAGCGGGTCCGCAGCCGGCCACGGAGACCGGCCAGGATCGCCACGGTGGTGACGGCGGCGGCCGCCGGACTCGTGCTCACACTCACCGCACCGGTCCCGGCGGCGCTCGCGGCGCCCGGGTCCGGCGGGCACGGCGGTGGCGGGGGAACCCCGGTGGTCACCCGGGCCGCGCTCGACCCGGCGCTGGTGGCGGGGCGCGGCGCGGCCGTGGACTTCGCCGAACAGGAGGCGGAGAACGCGGCGACCGACGGCACCGTCATAGGGCCCGACCGCACCGCCTACACCCTGCCCTCGGAAGCCTCCGGCCGGACCGCCGTACGCCTGAAGCCGGGCCAGTACGTCGAGTTCACGCTGCCGCGCGCCGCCAACGCCCTGACCGTGCGCTACAGCATCCCCGACGCCCCCGAAGGCGGCGGCATCACCGCGCCCCTGGACGTCTCCGTCGACGGCAGGCACCGCTCCACGATGACGCTCACCTCGCGCTACTCGTGGCTCTACAACCAGTACCCGTTCACCAACGACCCCCGGGCCGACCTGCTGCACCCGGACTGGTGGATCACCGAGTGCGGCTGCGTGCCGGCCTCCACCACTCCGGCACCCACCGTCGACAAACCGTTCCGGCCCAGCCACTTCTACGACGAGCAGCGGCTGTTGCTCGGCAAGCGGTACGCGGCGGGGGACACCGTCCGCCTCACCGCGCCCAAGGGCGGCGCCGCCGCCTGGACCGTGATCGACCTGCTCGACACCCAACTCGTCGGCGCGCCGCACGTCGAGGCGCGCGCGGCGAACGTCCTCGCGTTCGGCGCCGACCCCACCGGCCGGCGCGACGCGGGCGACGCGTTCGACCGGGCGGTCGCCTACGCGAAGAAGCGGCACCTCAAGGTGTACCTGCCGCCGGGCACCTACCAGGTGAACCGTCACATCGTCGTGGACGACGTGACGATCGTCGGAGCGGGCAGCTGGTACACGGTGGTCAGGGGGCACCAGGTCACCCTCGATACCCCGGCCCCCGACGGCTCCGTCCACACCGGTGTCGGTTTCTACGGCAAGGACGCGGCGGACGGCGGCAGTCACGACGTCCACCTGTCCGGGTTCGCCGTCGAGGGCGACGTCCGCGAGCGCGTCGACACCGATCAGGTCAACGCCGTCGGCGGGGCGCTGAGCGACTCGACGATCGACGGACTCTACCTGCATCACACCAAGGTCGGTATGTGGTTCGACGGACCGATGACGCGCCTGCGCGTCACCCGCAACGTGATCGCCGACCAGATCGCCGACGGCCTCAACTTCCACACCGGCGTGACCGATTCCACCGTCTCGGACACCTTCGTCCGCAACACCGGTGACGACGGTCTGGCCATGTGGTCGGAGAAGACCGGCAATTCGCGCAACGTCTTCTCCCACAACACCGTGCAGACCCCCGTCATCGCCAACGGCATCGCGCTCTACGGGGGTTCGGACAACAAGGTCACCGAGAACCTGATCGCCGATCCCATCAGGGAGGGCAGCGCGATCCAGGTCGGCTCCCGCTTCGGCGCCGAGCCGTTCGCCGGGCACCTGTGGATCACGGACAACACCACGGTCCGCTCGGGGCCGTTCGAGCTGAACTGGAAGATCGGGCTCGGCGCGATCTGGTTCTACGCGCTGGAGCGTGACATCGACGCCGACATCCAGGTCACCGGTGACCACTTCCTCGACACCACCTACAACGCGGTCATGCTGGTCTCCGATTTCCCGGTGAAGGACAAGTACGCGATCCGGGGCGTCCACTTCAAGGACATCCGCATCGACGGCACCGGCACGTCGGTGCTCAGCGCCCGCTCCGCCGGCTCGGCTTCCTTCGAGAACGTGGACGCCCGCAACGTCGGCGCGGTCGGCATCAACAACTGCGGATCGTTCAACTTCCCCGCCACAGGCGCCGAGTTCGCGGTGCAGGACCTCGGCGGCAACGACGGGGGCGGCACGACGGGCGCCTGGATGGCGTCCTGGGAACTGCCGAACACCATCACCTGCGACGACCGGCCCCCGGTGGTACCGCCGCCGGCCCCGGCGGCCTGGTGACGGACGGGGCCCGGGCGGACCCCTTCCGCACCGGCCGGCGAAGCGGTCCGATCCTCACGGGAGCGCTCGCAGGAACCGTCGACCGGGGCTCGCGGGCGACGCTTCCGTGAATCGTCCGGCAGGTGTGCGGTCACTCGTTTGCCGCACACCTGAAGGACCCGGCCGACGTTAATCGAATATGACCCAAGCGCGTCCCTTTGCCCCGTCGCTCCCCGGAGCCACGGCGGAGCGTCCCTCCGCGGCCCGAATCGCCGCGTCCGGGCGACCCACCTGCACGTTCGCCGCCACGTCCCCGTCATCCGACGGGGACGTCCCGGCTGTCACCCGGCCCTGAGCGGGCGGGGGCGGAATACCTGTGAACGACGACTATCCGGACCTCTCCTTCGCTCGGTACGAGCAACCTCCCGACTACCCGGGCGGGCCCGGCACCGACCGGTACGGCGGTGCCGCCGACGCCCTCTACGAACCGGGCTGGGACCCGGTCGAGGAACTCACGTACCTCTTGCAGGACGCGGCGGCCGCGGAGCAGGACGCCACCGTGCCGCCACCTCGCGGTGAACCCTCCTACGACGACGACCCGTCCGGCGATCCGATGGACAACCTGGTCCGGATCACCGCCGAGTTACCGCCCATCCGGCGTTCCTCGAAGGGGCATCGGAAGGTGCGGGTCCGCAAGCCCCGGTCCGGCTGGCTGCAGACCGTGAGCTTCGTGATCGCAGCGATGACCGCCGTCATCGTGTCGATGGTGAGTGTCTTCGGCGGCATGGTGGCCTACGCGCCACTGCGGCACATCGCGTCCACCACCCAGACCGGCTCGGGACCGTGGTGGCCTCTACTCATCTACGGTCCCTGGATGGTGGCGTCGCTCTCGGTCCTGCGCGCCGCACTGCACCGACGCCGCGCCGTGCACTCGTGGTACGTCGTCCTGCTGTTCTCCTTCGTCGCCGTGATGTTCTGCGTGGCCGACGCGCACAAGTCCGTCACCGGGGTGGCCGCGGCCGTCGTACCGGCGCTCGCGTCGCTCACCTGCTTCCAGCAACTGGTCCGGCAGATCACCCTCACCAGGCCACCGCGCCAGCGCACGTCCCGGCACCGGCAGCGTCCCGAGCCCGCGTCGCCGAAGCGCGTGGAGACCAAGACCGGTTCCGGCAACCGGAAGACACCGCGCGCCTGAGGTGTCCGGCGGCTCTCCTTCCCGTCCGTCCCCACCGTCGGTCCCACGCACGCGCGTCGGACCGACGGCGGCACGAGAGGCCCGGGGAGCGCCGACGAAGAAGACGTACCGCCGTCCGCGGCGGCGTCACGACCGGCCGGGGCAAGCGGTACGTGGGCGGGTGGCCGACCCTCACACCCCGGGGCCCGGACTTCCACCGGGCGGGCGGACACCCAAGAGCGCGACGTAGCCCGCGAGTCGGGCCGCCGCGTCGAGCATGTCCACCCCGCGGGCGGTGAGCCGTCGCCGCCAGTCGTCGAGGGCGGCGGCCAGCGCCTCGGTGCCGCCGGCGGTACGGATTTGCCGGACGACCGTGCCGATGTGCTCCAGCGGATGGCCGCCGCGCCTGAGCAGATGGGCCAGCTCCGCGTCGCGGACGTCGGCGGCGGCGTACACGCGATGTCCGGTGACCGGTTCCCGGGCGGGTGCGAGGATGCCCGCCGCCTCCCAGTTGCGGAGGGTCGCCGCGGTGACCCCGAGGCGGCGCGCGAGATCGCCGACGTTCAGCGGCCCGCCGCCGGCGGAGGCTTCCGCGGAGGGATCCGGTCCGGCGGGACCTCCACGCCGGGCCAGATGCTCGACGGCCCGCCCGACCGCGTCCAGCGTCCCCCGGTCGCGCAGCAGTTGGGCGTGGCCGCGGTCGACGGCGGTCAGTGCGGCGTCGAGGTCGCCCGCGTGGAGCGACCGCATGATCTGTCCGCCCGTGCCGTGCCCGTGCGCCCGGACGAGCGCCAGATAGGCGCGCAGGGCCACCGCGTGTGTCTCGGTGTAGGTCCGGTAGCCGGACGGGGTGCGCTCGGCGAACGGGATGAACCCGTCCCGCTCGTAGTTGCGCACCGCCTGGGTCGAGATGCCGTGCTCACGAGCCAGGTCGAACGGGCGCAGGTGCTTCATGGTTTGAGACTTTAGCCGCCCGAGACCGCATTCTCGGCGGCCAAGTCTCAACCGTTCTTTCAGGTATACGTTGAAGTCCCATGAACCGGGAAGCCGAGGAATCCGTCACCACGCCCCACGACGAGGACGCGCCGCGTCCGGCACACGGGAGGGGCACCGCCGCGGTCGGCACACGGCCGGTCTCCCGTCCGGGCGCCCCCCACGCCGCCGACCGGCACGATCTGATCCGGGTGCACGGGGCACGCGAGAACAACCTCAGGAACGTCCACGTCGAGATCCCCAAGCGGCGGCTCACGGTGTTCACCGGGGTCTCCGGCTCGGGCAAGAGCTCCCTGGTGTTCGACACGATCGCCGCGGAGTCGCAGCGCCTGATCAACGAGACCTACAGCGCCTTCGTCCAGGGCTTCATGCCGACCCCGGCGCGGCCCGACGTCGACGTGCTCGACGGACTGACCACCGTGATCCGTGTCGACCAGCGGCCGATGGGCGCGCACGCCCGCTCCACGGTGGGAACCGCCACCGACGCCGGCGCGCTGCTGCGCGTCCTCTTCAGCCGCCTCGCGGAACCGCACATCGGCACGCAGCGGGCGTTCGCCTTCAACGTCCCCTCGGCCGACGGGTCGGGCGTCCTGGTGGTCAACGGCAGGACGACCGAGAAGGAGTTCAGCGTGGTCGGCGGCATGTGCCCGCGCTGCGAGGGCATGGGCCACGTCTCGGACATCGACCCCGCCCAACTTTTCGACGACACCAGGTCCCTGGCCGACGGGGCGATCACCGTCCCCGGCTGGAAGGCCGACGGCTGGGTGGTGCGGACCTTCACCGAGTCGGGCTTCCTCGACCCCTCCAGACCGGTCCGTGACTACACCGAGGAGGAGCGGTACGACCTCCTGCACCGGGACCCGGTCAAGGTCAGGGTGAACGGGATCAGCGCCACCTACGAAGGTCTCCTCGCGCGGGTGAGGAAGTCTTTCCTGAACAAGGACAAGGAGACCCTTCAGCCGCACGTCCGCGCCTTCGTGGAGCGGGCGGTGACGTTCTCCGTCTGCCCCGGGTGCCACGGCACCCGGCTCAGCGAGGCGGCACGGTCCGCGAAGATCGGAGGTGTCAGCATCGCCGACGCCTGCGCGACGCAGATCGGCGACCTCGCCCCCTGGGTGCGCGGACTGACCGACCCGTCCGTCAGGTCGCTCGTCCCGGTGCTCGCCGCGACTCTCGAATCGTTCGTCGAGATCGGCCTCGGCTACCTCACGCTCGACCGGGCGTCGAGCACCCTCTCGGGCGGTGAGGCCCAACGCACCAAGATGGTCCGCCATGTGGGCTCCGCGCTCACGGATGTCACGTACGTCTTCGACGAGCCCACGGCCGGTCTGCACCCGCACGACATCCGGCGCGTGAACGAACTGCTGCTCCGGCTGCGCGACAAGGGCAACACCGTGCTGGTGGTGGAGCACAAGCCCGAGACCATCCTGTTCGCCGACCACGTCGTCGACCTGGGACCGGGGGCCGGCAAGGAGGGCGGCGAGGTGGTCTTCGAGGGCACCGTCGAGGGACTGCGGGCCGGCGGCACCCTCACCGGACGGCACCTGGACGACCGGGCGTCGCTGAAACCGTCCGTGCGTGAGCGGACCGGGGTGCTGGAGGTGCGGGGCGCGAGCGCGCACAACCTGCGCGACGTCGACGTGGACATCCCGCTCGGTGTGCTCACCGTGGTCACCGGGGTCGCGGGGTCCGGCAAGACCTCGCTGGTCCACGGCTCGGTGGCCGGCCGGGACGGCGTGATCACGATGGAGCAGTCGCCGATCAGGGGAACCCGACGCAGCAACCCGGCCACCTGCACCGGCCTGCTCGACCCGGTCCGCAGGGCGTTCGCCCGGGCCAACGGGGTCAAGCCCGCGTTGTTCAGCCCCAACTCCGAGGGCGCCTGCCCCACGTGCAAGGGCGCCGGTGTCCTCCACACCGACCTGGCGGCCCTGGCCGGTGTCGCCGTCGTCTGCGAGGAGTGCGAGGGACGGCGGTTCCAGGCGTCGGTGCTCCGGTACCGGCTCGGCGGACGGGACATCGGCGAGGTGTTCGCGATGCCGGTGACCGAGGCGGCGGAGTTCTTCCGCGGTGGTCCCGCGCGGACGCCCGCCGCGTCCGCCGTCCTGGACCGGCTCGCCGAGGTCGGTCTCGGCCACCTCACTCTCGGCCGCCCGCTCACCACCCTCTCCGGCGGCGAACGGCAACGCCTCAAGCTGGCCGCGCACATGGCGGGGGAGGGCAGCGTCTATCTCCTCGACGAGCCGACCAGCGGGCTGCACCTCGCCGATGTCGAGCAGCTGCTCGCCCTGCTCGACCGGCTCGTGGACGCCGGCAAGTCGGTCGTCGTGGTCGAGCACCATCAGGCGGTCATGGCCCACGCCGACTGGATCGTCGACCTCGGCCCGGGCGCGGGCGACGAAGGCGGCAGGGTCGTCTTCGAGGGCACCCCGGCGGACCTGGTCGCCGCCCGCTCCACCCTCACGGGCGAGCACCTCGCGCGGTACGTCGGCGCCTGAGGAATACGTCCGCGCCGGCGGCGCATCACCGGCCGCGCCGCACGGGCCACCTTCACCCCGCCGTACGGGTTCGCCCGGGAGGACGCAGTTGCGATGAGTTCCGGCCGGGGCGCGGGTCTGTACCCGTGAAGCCGTGGAGCGTCGCAGGACGCCGCCCGGCACGAGAGAGCACGGAGGACAACCATGACGACCACGTCCGAGCACACGAGCGGCGACCTCACGGGCAAGCCGCCCGTCGTCGACCTGGCCGCCTGGCAGGCGGCACGCGACGAGCTGCTGGTGCGCGAGAAGGCCCACACCCGCGAGGGGGACGCCCTCGCCGCGGCCCGCCGCCGGCTGCCGATGGTCGAGCTCGACGGCACGGTCGAGGTCGTCGGACCCGACGGCCCGGTCCCGTTCCTCGACCTGTTCCAGGGCCGCGACGAGCTCGTGGTCTACCAGCACATGTGGCACGACGGCGCACCGCACCAGGGCCAGTGCGAAGGCTGCACCACCACGGCGTGGCACCTCAAGGACGCCGTCTACCTCAACGCCCGCGGCGTCTCCCTGGCCATCCTGACCACGGGACCCTGGGACGAAGTCGCCCCGTACGTCGATTTCATGGGCTACACCCAGCCCTGGTACTCGGTGCGCGGCGTGGACGCGCCGATCGGTGGCGCGATGGGCCACATCGTCTGTTTCCTGCGCGAGGGCGACCGGGTGTTCCTCACCTACTCCACGACGGGCCGCGGCAACGAGCCGGTCAACGGATCACTCGCCCTGCTCGACATGACGTCCTACGGCCGCGGCGAGGAGTGGGAGGACAACCCCGAGGGCCGCACCGTGCTGGGCGACGTACGCGAGGGACACCCGGCCGTGGGCCGTCAGGCCTGCTGGTACTGGCGCTCGGACGCGGACGGCGTCGCCACCTGGGGTCCGACCAGCCGCCCCGTACCGCAGTGGACCCGCCCGGGCGCGACACCCGTGGAGACCCTCGGCCGGCAGGAACACTGCCACTGACGCGTCCTCGCCTCGGCGGCCGTCATCAGGTCACCACGGGCACGCCGTGCGGGCGGCCGGCGAGCAGCGCGGCGATCTGGTCCGCGCAACGGACGGCCGCCGTGGCCATGGCGCTCCGTGTCATCCCGGCGATGTGCGGGGTGAGCAGGGCGCCCGGAACGCCGAAGAGCGGTGAGGCGAAGGCGGCGTGCTCGTGCAGGAAGGTGTCGACGGCGGCAGCCTTGAGCGGATGCGCGGGGTCGAGCAGCGCGTCGGCCAACGCCCGCTCGTCGACGATTCCGCCCCGCGCGGTGTTCAGCAGGATCGACCCCGGCCGCATCAGCGCCAGCTCCTCCCGGCCGACCAGCCCGCGGGTTTGCGGAGTGAGCGGCAGATGCAGGGAGACCACGTCGCTGGTGGCCGACAACGCGGCGAGGGACGGGGCTTGGGGCACCAGGGTGTCGGTCCGGCGCCGTGAGAGGACCTGTACCTGCATGCCGAGGGCGGTCGCCCGCTCCGCCAGGGCGTGGCCGACGCGGCCCAGTCCGACGATTCCGAGGGTCAGTTCGGCCAGTTCCACCGCCGGTACGGCCGGGGCGTGCCATTCGCCGCGGTGCGCGGTGTCGTCATGAGAGCGGAGATCCCGGGTCAGGGCGAGCAGTTGGGCGAGGGCGAACTCGGCGACGGCGTTCGCGTTGGAACCCGGGGTGTGGGTCACGGTGACCCCGTGACGGACGGCGGCCGCCAGCTCGACGTGATCGGTGCCCGCTCCGGCCCGGCCGATGACGCGGAGCCGGTTGGCCAGGCCGGTGTCCGTCGCCGCCGCGAGGAACCCGGCCCGCAGTGGCACCCCCGCGCGGGACTTGACCGCGTGGTGGCCCAGCCCGTCCCGGACGGTCTCGGCCAGTAGCGCGGCCTCGTCGAAGGGATCGAAGTCGGTGAAGTCCACCAGTCCGGCCCACGCGGTCCGCGCGCCCGCCGGGTCGGCCACCCGCCGGAGGTTCAGCGTGACGGCCAGTCCATGGCCGAGCAGCCGCTCCAGCTCACGATCGAGCAACTCGCCGGGAGCCGCGTCCAGCAGCAGTACTCGGGCCCGCTCCACGATGTCGACGCCCTTCCCGCATGCCGTGTGCCCCGCAGGCTTCTGTCTTCTGTCCGCGCGGCCCCTCACTCGTGTGGACCCTACTGTGCCTCTCGACACCGGCGAGGGGAGCCGCGCGCCCGGCATGACGCCGCGCGCCGACGGGGCCGGCCCTCACCGTGCGTGAAGGTGAGAAGAGGCGCACGGGGAAAGGACGACGGACGCGGCGGTGTGAGAGTCGGTGGGCGGGAGTGTTCAGGCGCGGAGCGACGACAGTGCGGCGGCCACGCGTGTGGAGACCTCCGGGGGTGTCGACGCGTGGGGGGAGAGTCTGAGCGAGTCGGCGCGGACGGTGGGAGTGACTCCCTCGGCGTGCAGGGCCTTCGCGACGACGGCGGGGGCGTGGTCCGGCATCGTGAAGGAGAGGATGCCCGCGCGTCGTGCCGGGTCGGTGGGGGAGAGGACCCGGCCGCCGTACTCCCCGACGACCTCGGTGAGTTCGTCGATCCGGCTGCTGATGGCTGCCTCGATCGCCGCGACGGTGTGCCGCTCGACGAGGCCCAGCGCGGCCGCGAGAGCCGCGGCCGTCACCGGGCTGAGGTTGGTGATCGACCACCGCTGCGCGTCCGGGGCCGGCGGGTGCTCCGTCCCGTCGAAGAGGCCGACGTCCTCGACGCCCGTCCAGCCGGTGAGGACCGGGTCCAGCGTTTCCAGCGCGCGGTCGGACAGCGCGGCGAATCCGGTGGCCCAGCCGGCGCGCAGCCACTTCTGGCCGCCCGCGACCACCACGTCGGCCGCGTCCCAGGGCAGTTCGGCCACACCGAACGCCTGGATGGCGTCCACGATCAGCAGCCGGTCCGGACCGATCGCCTCGCGCAGCGCCGCCAGGTCCGCGCGGAAGCCGGTGCGGAAGTCCACCGCGCTGACGGACAGGGCCACGACGTCGTCGGTCAGCGCGGCGCGGACGAGGTCGGGCGTGACCCCGCCGCCGGTTGCCGGTGTGAGCCAGCGCGGCACGGCCCGGCCCAGGTCCGCGGTGCGGCGCCACGGGTACTGGTTGGAGGGGAAGTCGGTGCTCGGCGCGAGGACCACTCCCTCCCGGATGCCGAGTGCGGCGTGGAACAGGCCCGTGGACGCGTTCGGGAGCAGCACGGTGTGCCGGGTGTCGGTGCCCGCGAGGCGGCCCGCCGTCTCCCGGGCGACCCCCTCCGCGCGCATCAGGACGTCCACGGTGGTGTGGTCCGCGCGGGCGGAGTCCTCCATGGCTCCCGTGGTGGCGGCCAGGGCGTCCCGCGACGGCGGCCCGAACCGGGCGAAGTCGAGATACCCGGCGGGTGTGTCGAAGTGTGCTGCGTACGACCTGAGCACGGGGCTCGTCCTTCCGGGAGGCTTTGGTGCGGGTAGTGCGGGTAGTGCGGGTAGTGCGGGTGGTGCGGGTGGTGCGGGTGGTGCGGTGGTGGTAGCGGCCGTGCGTCTGCGCCCGGTCAGGAGCGCCGTCCTGCCGGACGGGGCCCGAACCGCCGGAGACCGCCGTGTCCGTATCCCCACCTGCTCGAACGGTACGTGCCTCGGGTCGCGCGGAGCTGTCCGGGGTGCCGATCCCTGTCCGTGGCGGGCCCGTCCGGTCCGCCCGGAGAGCTCGGGCCGTCCGACGTCCGGTGGACGGGGTGACGGGTTCCGCCCGGGGTGACGGGTTCCGTCCGCTCGGTCGGGCGCGGCGGGCGGGACCCGGTACCTGCCCGCCCCCCAGAAACGGGACAGGACGGGCACCTCCCGATTCCCCGGAGGAGATGCCCGCCCTGTCGCGTCCCGCGAATCCCGCGAATCCACCGTCCTCCGGGTCAGTGCCCGGCGGACTCCTCCGGACGCGCGTGGCGGGGGAGGAGGAACGCGAGGAGGAAGGTCAGGGCGAGCATGCCGTCGACGATCCACAGCACCGTCTTCATGACGGAGCCGAAACCGCTCCGGAAGGCCGACGACGCGGTCGACTCCAGTACGGCGGGTATCCGGGCGCCGGCCTCGGGCGAGGTGAGGGCGGTGCGGGTGTCCTTCTCCAGGCCGGCGCAGGACGCCGGGGTCGCGGCGGGGTCCTTGGCGACGGCGCGGTCCGAGGCGCACGCACGCAGGTCGGCCACGACGCGCTCCTGAGCCGCGGGCGCGACGTGCGCGGCCGCCAGCTGTTCCCGCAGGCCGTCCGAGCGGTGGTCGACGGCGGTGGCGATGCCGCCGCCCAGCAGACCGAAGAACACGGTGCCGAGGATGGCCACGCCGAAGGCTCCGCCGAGCTGCTGCACCGCGGTCATCGTGCCGGAGGCCGAGCCGGTCTCGTGCTGCTCGACGCTGGCGAGCACGATGTCGAAGAACGGCGCCATGAGCAGGCCCATCCCGATGCCGGTGACGAGCAGCGACGGCAGGAGCTGCCAGGGGCCCACACCGGAGCCCACCTGGTCGAGGGTCAGCCAGACGCCGAACACGCCGACCGCCATGACCAGCGCGCCCGCCTGCAGCACGGTGCGTCCGAACCGGGCGACGCCCTGGGCGAGGCCAAAACCGACGATCATGCCGCCCGACCAGGGCACCATCACCAGTCCCGCCTTGAGCGGCGAATAGCCGAGGCCGATCTGGGTGTAGAGGTTGAAGACCAGCATGAACCCCTGCATGGTCGAGAAGAAGACCAGGCCGAGGACCATGCCGCCGCTGAAGCCGCGCTTGCGGAAGAGGCTCGGGACGACCAGCGGGTCCTGTCCGGCCCTGCTGCGGCGCGACTCGTACCGGGCGAAGACGACGAAGACGAGCACCGATCCGGCCATCATCACGAACGCCCAGACGGGCCAGTCGTACTCACGGCCCTGCACCAGCGGGAAGATGATGAGCAGTGCGGCGAGCGAGACCAGGAGCATGCCGGGGACGTCGAGGCGCGGCTTGGCGGCGGACAGGCCCCGCGGCAGGTAACGCACGGCGCCGAGGATCGCCGCGGCACCCAGCGGCAGGTTGACCAGGAAGATCATCCGCCAGCCGGTGCCGAAGTAGTCGGCGTCCACGAGCCAGCCCGCGAGGATCGGTCCGCAGACCGCGGACAGCCCCATGACCGGGCCGAACAGACCGAAGGCCTTCTGCGACTCCTTCGGCGGGAACATCTCCTTGATCATCCCGAGGCCCTGCGGCAGCATCACCGCGCCGAAGAGGCCCTGGACGACCCGTGCGCCGATGAGCATCGCGGGCGACACGGACACCGCGCACAGCAGCGAGCCCACGGTGAAGCCGGCGGCGCCCACCAGGAACATCCGGCGGCGGCCGTGGATGTCCCCGAGCCGCCCTCCGGTGACGAGCCCGACGGCCATCGAGAGGGTGTACGCGGCGGCGAGCCACTGCAGGGTGGAGGCGCCGCCGCCGAGGTCGGCCCGCATGGAGGGGCCGGCGATGTTCGTGACCACGGCGTCGAGGAGGTCCATCACCTCGGCCGCGAGGATCACGAAGAGGGCGGCCCAGCGCCACCGGTAGGGCTCTGGCGCGTCGATGGGCGTCTCGGCGGACGCGACACCGGTGGTGGACATCGGAACTCCTCGGGGAAGGGTCGCGCCGCGGTGCGGACCCGGGCGCGATGGCGTGGACGGATGGGACGGCCCGATCCGCCGGCGGGAGCCGGGGACGGGCGGCCGAACGCCAGTGAACAGTGTTCACCCTAACAGAACAGTGCTCACCGAGAGAACGGCGTTCATTAAGATATAGCGCAACTCTGCGACCGGGACAAGATATATCGCGTTTCGCCGAGGTGAACGCCGCTCACCGAAGGAGAACAGTGCTCTCCCGTGCCTAGACTGACGTCATGACCGACGCGGCCCCCGGCACCCCCGTACCTCCTCCGCCGTCCCCCTGGGAGCGCGAGCGCCCCGCCCGTGCCCGTGTCGCGCCCACGCGCACACCGCTGTCGCGCGAACGCATCGTCGAGGCCGCCTACACCGTGCTGGACCGCCAGGGGCTCGACGGTCTGTCGATGCGCCAGGTCGCGGCCGAACTGGGCGTCACGGTCTCCGCGCTCTACGCCCATGTCAGCTCGAAGGACGACCTCCTGGAGCTCATGTACACCCGGCTCTTCGACGGGTTCGAGCCGCCCGTGGCGGACCCCGGGCGGTGGCGCGAGGAGGTGCGGGAGTACGCCCGGTCCGGTCGCCGGCGCCTGCTGTCCCACCGGGACATGGCCAGGATCTCCATGGCCCACGTCCCCTTCACCGCCGAACTGCTGCCGCACGTGGAGGCGTTGCTCGCGGTCTTCCGCACCGCCGGACTGCCCGACCGCATCGCGGCCGAGGCCGGCGACCTCATCTCCACGTACATCGACGGGTTCACCCTGGAGGAGGGCATGTGGCGGGACCGCGCCGAACAGCAGAGCAGGGGAAGCGCCTCGCCCGCCCGCCCGGACTGGCGTGAGATGGCCGACGAGATGCAGGACTACTTCGCGTCCCTGCCCGCGGCGGACTTCCCCCATCTGCGCGCCCTGGCCGGGATGATGGTCACGGACTCCTCCGACGAGCGGTTCGACATCGGCCTGGAGATCATCCTGCGCGGCCTGGCGAGCTATCTGCCGGACCGGGCGGCCGGCGCGGCCGCGGACACCTCCGAGGCGTCGGGAACCGGCTGAACCGCGCCGTCCCCGGCACTTCGCGCGCGACGGGAAGGCCGTCGTCGCCCGGCCGCGCGGACCGCCACTCCAGTGCCTCCGGTCCGCCGGGTGACGCCTGGGCGCAGTGGAAGCGTGAGGTCCTCGGCGCGCGCCCTCCGGGCGTCCGACGAGGTACTCCCGCGCGGCTCCCGGAGAGGGCATGATGAGTCATCAGTACCGGTCAGGCGACGCTATGCTGTCGTCAAAAGTGAATCATTTACCGTTCAAGTACGTTGAGCGGATGTCGCTCCGTCCTACCCGTCACTCGCTGTCCGGTCACACCCGCGCAGAGGTGCGTCCCGGTGGCACCGCGGCAGCAGCATGTCGTCAACCCTGGAAGGAAGTGCCGTGGCGCCGGTGCTCGTTGGACACGAAGGCTTGTTGGCCGGAGAACGGATACCGGTCATCGGCACCCGGGTCACCTTCGGACGCAATCCCGATAACACGGTCGTCATATCCAGCCTGAGCGTTTCGCGCTTCCACGCCGAGATCGTCCTCGACGAGACCGAGGGCTACGTGCTGCACGACTGCGGCAGCAGCAACGGAACGCAGGTGAACGGCGAGGACATCGAATCCCGGCTGCTCAAGCCGGGAGACGCCATCACCATCGGCGACCAGGAGTTCCGGTTCGAGGTCGCGGACGCCATGGAGACGATCATGGCGCTCTCGGTGCCGCGCTCCATGACGCACGGCGGCGAGGACCTCGCACAGGGTCCGGTGCTGCGGGTCACCGTCGCGGGCGGCGGCCCGGTCGGCCTGTCGCTCGCCCTGCTGCTGGAGCACTTCCTCGGCGCCCAGGCGCAGATCACCGTGTACGACGGCCGGTGGCGCAAGCAGGGCCGCAAGATCGTCTGGAAGGACGCCAGCCAGGGCAACGTGCGCCGCCAGCAGGTGGTGACCGTGCAGAGCCGCCAGTACCTCAGCCTGCCCCAGGAGGTGCGCGACCGGCTCTTCGAACCGGACCACTACACCGAGATGTGGCCCTCGGGCCCCGACTCCGTCGGCGACCACCACCCGCGCAACATGCGCATCGCCTACATCGAGGACCGTCTGCTGGAGGTGGCCAACGAGAAGAAGGGCCGGATCCAGCTGGTCCCCACCCGCTTCAGCATCGACGAGCAGCAGGAGGCCCTGGCCGGCCAGCACGTCCTCGCGATCTGCGACGGCGGGCGGTCGCGCACCCGCGAGCACTTCGCCGCCAAGTTCGGCAAGGCGGACGAGTCCATCTACTCGGTGGACGGCCGCCACCTGCAGGACGTGGTGCTCGGCCTGCGGGTGAAGTCGGGCCTGACCGACCCCATGGCGGTACTGCTGACCGTCGCGCAGAACCGGTTCCTGCTCAACTCGCTGCGCGGCGAGGGCTTCCTCAACATGCGTCTGACGGACGCCGAGACGGCGGAAGTGGTCGGCATCGACCCCGTGCGCCGCGTCTTCGAGGAGTGCATCGCCTCACGCCCGTGCGTGATGGGACGCGACGAGCACGGAGACTTCCAGTGCTCCACCCACAGCACCCTGTTCCTGCCGGCCCTGATCAGGGGCTCGGCGCTGTGGAAGCGGGTGCACGAAGGACTGCGCCTGTTCGGCGTCGAGGAGGACGACCTGAGCGCGGTCACCTCCTTCCGCCTCGACATGGTGCAGCGTCCGCGCTTCACCGCGGAGTTGCTGCCCTCCACGGCCAACTCCCCGGGCACGTACGGCTTCCTGCTGGGCGACGCCGCCAACGCCATCCACTTCTGGCCCGGACGGGGTCTCAACAGCGGCCTGGCGTCGGCGATCTCGCTGGCACGCTCCCTCAACGGAGCCTGGAACGGGAAGCCCTTCCGGGACGCGGACTTCCTGCGCCACGAAGCCGCCATGTCGATGCTCCAGTACCGCCACAAGAGCCGCGCCTGGAAGGCGATGGTGACCACCGACGACCAGGGCGCCACCTGGGCCATCAAGGACATCATCGCCCACGGCATCGACGGGATCGCCGAGGAGCCGGACCGCGAGGCGGACATCGCGACGCTGCTGGAGCGGATGCGGGGGATCCGGTCCCGGCTGGAGGCGCGCATGTCCGGTCTGCCGGACGACGAGGCCATCCTCGAACGACTGGGGACGCTGCAGAGCAGCACCCTGCGCATGCTTGTGCTCAGCGGTGCCTGGGACACGCTCACGATGGGCGGCGAGGAGGTCGACATCGACATCTTCTACGGTCAGGACTCGGCCGCGGCCGCGGCCGCCGTGGAGGCACTGGAGCCGGTCGCCCAGGGCTGAGCACGACCGTCACGGCCGTACGGTCCCGACGCGGCCGGCGCATCCCGATGGGCCGGATGCCCGGGTCCGGATGCGGCGGCCGCCCGGACCGCCGCAGAATTCCGGTCATGTGGAGATCCTCCGGGTCCCGGCACCCCGACCGGGCCGTACGGCGCGACGGTTCACGGCAACGCGGCGGCCTACGGCCCGCGGTGGCCGTGACCGTCGCCTGCGGCGGCCTCCTGACGGCCGTGACCGCGTGCGGCGCCCTGAGCGGGACGACGGGTCCGGGCAAGGTGCGGGGGACCGACGGCGCGGCCGTGTCCGCGCCGGCCCGCCCGGCACCGGCGCCCAGGCCGGCCGCCGCCTCCCGGGTCCCCGGCATCGGGGACCGGATGTGGGACCAGGTGCCGGCCGCCACCAGCCAGGTGGTGGCCGTCTACGGCGACGACGCGGACTCGCCCGACAGCCTCGTCGTGCTCTACGAGCGGCGCGGCGGGAGCTGGGAACGGATCGCGGACTGGCCGGCGCACAACGGCAGGCTGGGCTGGACGACCGATCACCGCATGGACGACCTGCGCACCCCGGTCGGTGTCTTCACCCTCTCCGACGCGGGCGGGTCACGCGACGACCCGGGGAGCCTGCTGCCGTACCGGCAGGACGCCCACGCCTTCGCGCCCCCGGCGGACGCCGACGCGTCCCACCGCCACGACTTCGACTACGTCGTCGCCGTCGACTACAACCGGGTCGAGGGCACCCCGCCGTACGACTGGACCCGGCCGCTCGGCGAGGACAAGGGCGGCGGGATCTGGCTGCACCTGGACCACGGTGACGGCACGTCGGGCTGCGTCACCGTCCCCGAGGCCGCGATGAGAACCCTGCTGCGCACCCTCGACCCGCTGAGCCGTCCCGTCGTGGTGATGGGGGACCGGGAGCACCTGTGGCGCTGAACTTCCGGGCGGCACACCGGTAGCACCCGTGACGTCGAACCCGCGGTGCGGCACGCCGGGACGGCGGGCGCGCCACCCCGCTCACGGCAGCAGACGCCGTTCCTTCGCCACCACGACCGCGCCGGACCGCGTGTCGACACCGAGCTTCCCGTAGATCCGGCCCAGGTGTGTTTTCACCGTCGCCTCGCTGATGCGCAGGGCCCTCGCGATGTCCCGGTTGCCCGGACCCCGGGAGAGCTGCGCGAGGATGTCGCGTTCGCGGTCGGTGAGCGTGGGACGCGGGCTGCGCAGGCCGGCCGGCACCCGGCCGGCGACGGGTGCCGAGAGCGTCGTACGGCCCTGGGCGGCGGCGTGGATCGCGGCGAACAGCTCCTCCGGACGCTCCGCCTTCAGCAGGTAGCCCGTCGCCCCGGCCCCGATGGCACGGGAGACGTCGGCGTCGGTGTCGTACGTCGTGAGGACCAGCACGCGCGGGCCCTCGCCGGGCGCGGCGGCGAGACGGCGGGTGGTCTCCACGCCGTCGATCCCGTCACCGAGCTGAAGGTCCATCAGGACCACGTCCGGCCGCAGCTTCGCGCTCAGGGCGAGTGCCTCCTCCCCGGTACCGGCCTCACCGACGACCTCGACTCCGGGGGCGCTGTCGAGCAGCGCGAGCAGGCCCGCCCGTACGACGGCGTGGTGGTCGCACAGCAGGACGCGGACGGCTCGGGGCGCGGCGGTCGCATCGGTGACGGAGTTCATCGGGGCTGCTCCAGAGGGATCGTGACGGACCGGACGGCGCCCTCCCCGGGAGCGGACTCGACGGCCGGCCGGCCGCCGAGCCCGCGGGCCCGCGCCCGCATCGCGGGCATCCCGTGCCCCGGACCCCGGACGGAGCCGCGGGCAGGTCGCCGGGCACGGAGCCACGGCCGTCGTCGGCGATGTCGAGGACGACCTGGTCGTCCAGGAGGGTGGCCGTACGGGTCCCGGAGCGCTCCCGTACGTTCGCCAGCGCGCCCTGGGCGATGCGCAGCAGGGCGGACCTGACCCGTTCCGGCAGCGCGGGCGCGCGGCCCGCGCCGTCGTCGACATGGACCCGTACGGTGAGCCGCTCACCGGTCTCGCGCGCGGCCAGGGCGTACAGCGCCCGGTCGAGGCCCTCGCCGCGGGCCAGGTCCGCCGGCGGCGAGCTCGCGGACGAAACGGCGGGCCTCGTCGAGACTGTGCTCGGTGGCGGACGGGACCGCGCCTCCGGCACGCTCCGGCCCGACGGCCACGGTGCGAGGATGGAGAGGTTCACCTGGGCGTCACCGGATGTGGGGGTAGGGACCGTGCTGGACGAACAGTCGGCGGAGACCGCGGCAGGGCAGGAGAGCGGGGCCCTGGGCACCTCGGCACCGCCCGTGGAACCCGCCGGGGGGCGACGTGCCGGGAGCGGGCCCGCACGGAGGTCTCCCGGCGTGATCGCGCGCCGGCTGTCCGGCGCTCTCGTGGTCCTCGCCGTGCTGGTGTTCCTGTTCTTCCTGCCCTGGTGGGTGCTGCTGGCCGGGGGCACGGCGTGGCCGTCGCCGGTCGAGATCACCGGCGGTGTCCTGTTCGCGGCCGCGCTGGTGGCGTTCCCGGTGTCGATGGCGCTGGGGCACGGCCGCCGCCAGTGGGACGCAGCGGCCCGTACGGGCGACACGATCCTCGGTGTGATCTGGGTGCTCTTCGCGTGGTCGGCCATCGGCGGCGTGCTGAGGCTCGCGCTGGCCGCCGCCGGGGTGAGCGGGCCGACCGTGGCCAGGAGCGTGGCGGTCGCCGTCGCGGTCGTCGCGGTGGCCCTGCTGGTCTGGGGATACACCGAGGCCATGCGGCTGCCCCGGGTCCGCAGGGTCGAGGTCACCCTTCCGCGGCTGGGCCCGGGGCTGGACGGGACCCGGGTGGTGGTCCTGGCCGACACCCACTACGGGCCCATCGACAGGGCGCGCTGGTCGGCGCGGGTCGTGGACGCGGTCAACGCGCTGGAGCCCGACATCGTCTGCCACGCGGGCGACATCGCCGACGGCTCGATCGCCAAGCGCCGGGAGCAGGCCGCGCCGCTGGGGAGGGTCCGCCCGCGCCTGGCACGGGTCTACGTCACGGGCAACCACGAGTACCTGGGGGAGGCCCAGGGCTGGCTCGACGAGATGGCCCGGCTCGGCTGGGAGTCCCTGCACAACCGTCATGTCGTCGTCGAACGCGGCGGCGACCGGCTCGTCCTCGCGGGAGTGGACGACCGTACGGCCGCCTCGTCCGGTCTGGCCGGGCACCGCGCCGACCTTCCCCGGGCCCTCGCGGAGGTCACTCCCGATGTGCCGGTGCTCCTGGTCGCCCACCAGCCCAAGCAGGTGGCCCAGGCGGTGGCCGCCGGCGTCGACCTGCAGGTCTCGGGGCACACCCACGGCGGGCAGATCTGGCCGTTCCACTACCTGGTACGGGTCGACCAGCCCGTGGTGCAGGGCCTCAGCCGTCACGGCGAGCGGACTCAGCTCTACACCAGCCGTGGTGCGGGCTACTGGGGTCCGCCGTTCCGGATCTTCGCGCCGAGCGAGATCAGCCTGCTCGTGCTGCGCTCCGCCGCCTGAGGCCCGCGACGGCCTACGACGGTCCACGGCGCGCCGTTCGGGCGGGGGCCGTTCGAGGTCCGGAACGGACCGGGTCCTCCGGCCGGCGTGACGGCGCCGGCCGGAGGACCGCTGGGGACCGCTGGGGACCGCTGGAGACCGCCGGGGTCAGTGCCCCTTGCCGTGCCCGGGGCGGTAGGCCTTCCAGCCGCAGTCGTTCACGTCGATGCGGACGACCTGGGGGTCGTGGTCGCTCGCCTGGTCGGCGAACTCCGCGTTGATGTGGACGACGTCGTAGTCGTAGTCGGTGATGGCGGGGCTGGTCAGGATGTGGTCGAGGGTCTGGCTGTTGCCGTCGAAGACGTAGCTGTAACGCTCCCGCACCGGAAGGGTGTTGATGAGGTCGGTGAGCACGTCGCCGTTGTCGGTGAGGGTCTTGACCGCGTCGGAGAACTCGTAGTCGTTGAGGTCGCCGAGGGCCACGATCCGCGCCTTGGGGTCGGCGGCGAGGAGGGAGTCCACGAAGGCGTTCTCCTCCTGGGCCTGGAGCTTCCGCTGGGTCTCCGAGGACCGGGTCGGCTCCTGGAACCGGCCGTGCATCGGGTCGTCGCCACCCTTGGAGTTGAAGTGGTTCGCGATGACGAACACCGTGTCGCCCTGGAACCTGAACTCGCCGACGAGGGGCTTGCGGCTGTTGGCCCACGCGGCGCTCGTGGGGTCGATGCGGCCCGGCGAGGCGGAGAGCCGGGTCTCGTGCTTCCGCTTGTCCTTGACCACGGAGACGGCGGTGGTGGACGGGTCGCCCGCGGAGGCGCGGTCCACGAAGGAGACGCGCTCGGGGTTGAAGAGGAACACCTGGCGGATGTTGCCGCCGGGCTCGCCGCCGTCCTGGCCGTCGACCGGGTTGATGTACCGCCAGGAGTACGCGGGGCCGCCCGCGGCCTTGATGGCGGCGGTGAACCGGGTCAGCGTCTCCTCGGCGGAGACGGTGCCGTCGTCGGTGGCGCCGTTGTCGTCCTGGATCTCCTCCAGCGTGACGATGTCGGGGGAGGAGAGGTTGGTGACGACGCCCTTCGCGAGGCGGGTGAACTTGTCGGCGCCGTCGGTCGGGTCGAGGTTCTCGACGTTGTAGGTGGCGAGGGCGAGTTCCTTGCCCTTCTGCTTGCGCGTCACCTCCTGCTTGAGCCCGTTGTCGACGGCCTTGCCGGTGGTGGCGGCGGAGGGAGCGAGCAGATAGCCGCCGAAGGAGGCGTAGTCGACCGGGCCGGTGGTGGTGCCGGACAGCTCGTCGCCGACGTTGAGGGTCGGGGTGGAACCGTCGGCCGCGACGATCTCGATGCGGCCGGTGTTCTGCTGGTCGTAGGCGCCGTAGAGGGTGCCGCCGCGCCTGGTGGGCCGCTCGTGGGGCTTGGCGGTCACGAACATCTCGCCGTACGAGTTGGTCGCGCCGGTCACCCGGGCGTCCTGGACCGAGGCGCGCATGCCCTCGAGGGACTCGTAGAAGTCCTGGGAGTAGACGCCCGGCTCGAGGGGGAGGTCGTCGATGCTGCCGCCGCCGGCGGTGGGCGTGTACGTGTTCGGGACGGTCGAGTCGTTCAGGACGACCGCGGCCGGGAGCGGGTTGCCGGCCGAGAGGGTGGTGGAGACCGGGCTGCCGAGTTCGGTGACCGACTGGGTGCCGGTGCCCGGGTAGTACTCCGTGACCTTGCCGCTCACCAGGACCGAGTCGCCCACGGCGACGGTGGGCGCGGTGGAGCCGGTGTAGACGAACAGGCCCTCGCTGGTGGCGGGGTCGGTGTCCGGGGTCGGGTCCTGGATCCAGTAGCCCTTGCTGCCCGTCGTGCGGACGGCGGTGACGATGCCGGGGACGCCCACCACGTTCTGGTTCTTGAGGGGCGAGACACGGGTGGTGCCCTGGATGTCGTGGATCCGGAACGCGCCCGGTGCGGTGGGGCCGCCGGGCCCGCCGCCGTCGCCGCCGCCGTTCGCGGTCTCGCCCGCGCTGTTGGTGGGGGTGGGCGTGCCGGCCGTGAAGTCGGCGGAGTTGTCGTCCGTGTCGGCGAGCGAGGCGGTGCGCGACACGGAGGTGGTGTTGCTCGCGGCGGGCGCGGCGGTGCCCTCGCGGACGACGGCGGTGCCGTAGCCGACGAGGTCCACGATGTTCGGGTCGCCGGCGCAGTCGGCGGCCGTCTTGCAGGTCAGTGCCGTGGTCGACCTGACCAGGGCGACCGTGCCGCCGGCGGCGGCCATCGCGATGTTGCCGGTGGCGTCGGCGGTCGGCAGCGCGGTGGTGCCGCCGCTGCCCGCGCCCTCGCCGACGAGGTAGCCGCCACCGGGGGCGAGCGCGCCGGTGAGGGGGGTGACCTGCCAGAGGGAGCCGGCGGAGGGGGAGGCCGGGAGGTACTGGACGCTGTACCCGTCGAGCGGGTACGCGGTCGTCGAGCGGTTGGCGAGTTCGACGAAGTCGTTCTTCAGCGTGGCGCCGGAGTTGCCGCCACCGCCGTAGGCCTCCGAGATCACGACACTCGTCGACGGCGTGGCAAAGGCGGCGGGCAGCGGCGCCATGACGACGGCCGCGGTCGCGGTCGCGGCCACGAACGCGGCGCCGGCTACGCGCACTGCGCTGGGTCTGTGCATCGGCACGGGGTGACTCCTTCAACGTCCGCCGGACGAACGGCGCATGAGGTGCGGTCAGACAGGCTGGAACCCTGCGATCGGCTGAGGTTACGCGCGTAGAAAAGGGCGTATCAAGGGGTGTGTCGTTAAATCTGTGGGTCCAGTGGCTGACTTTCCGTCTCGCGACGGCCGACGGCGGTCCGACTCGGCCTGGCCGGCCCGACCCGGCCCCCCCCGGCTCAACTCGACTCGGCCCAGCTCGGCCTGGCTCAGCTCGACTCGCCCCGACTCGGATTAAGCGCGGACAGGGGCGCGCCGCTCGCCGACCGCCCCTTCTGGAGGACGGCCGACCGCTCGGATCCAAGTGCCCGCCCCGGCGGCGGTGTTGATGTCCAGATCCGGACGCCGCGGCTCGTCCCGGTTCCGGCTCCCGTGCGGCCGGTGTCCGTCCGGCGACGGCGAACGGAGGGGAGTGGGGGCGCAGTTGGGTGCGGTACGGGCGCCCTCGGCCAGGACGGGCGGACTTTCCGTCTCCGTCGCGTCCGCCGTGTCCGCCACGGCGGCGACGCGGGAGCGGTCGGCGCTGTCGGGTCCGGAGGACTCCGGCGGAGAAAGGGCGGTGCGCGGGGACCCGACGGCGTTCGAACCGGGACGGCACGGTGTCGGGCAGGGGCGGACGCCCGGCCGGCCGGAACGCGCCCCGGCCGGATTTCCCCGCGGCCCGGGAGAGCTGTCGAAAAGCGAGGTCAGAGCCGCTGGTATGCGGTGAGAACGGCAAGGGCCGCACACTCGCCCACGGTCTCTTTCCGTGGAGTCACCCGCCGAGGGATTACTCCATTCGTGTCCATGGCCGTCGAACGCCGTGCGACATGTGTTCCCAGGAATCGGAAAGTCGGCTGGAATTATGAGCTGCCATGGGCGTGCTGTGAAGAGCGCGAGTATGACGTGCGGGCGTGTTTCCCTTTTCTCGGCGGGTGGACGGCGCGTGCCGGCCGGCCGGGCGTGCGCTGTTCGGCAGCGCGCGGTGTTCTGTACGTGGATGCGCCGTGAACGCGCTCTGATGCGAGGTGGCGGCCGGACCCTACCTTGATGGCGTCGGGGTCATGACATCCCCGACAAACGCAAGGGCCTTATTCCTCAAGGGTTGTTGGAGGAATGCCGGCCTGTCGGGGGATCGGATTTCCCGAGCGGTCGACCGACGTCGTGTGCCGGCTTCGCCGGGGCGCGTGATGCTGAAGTTTCCGTCGTGATTCTGGGAGGGTTCGAATGGACATGCGTTATGAGGCGTATTCCTACGCCGACCGGCTGTTCTACGACTCACCCGTGCAGTGGGCCGCCCGCGAGGAATTCCCCGCCGCCACCGAGGACGCGCCCCCCGGATGGGTACGCAGCGTCCGCGAGGTGTGGGTGGGTTTCCAGCCCGTGTCACCCGAACTCCCCGAACAGGGCTGGAAGATTCACGTGGCCGCCCGCCTCGACAACGCCGAGCACGTCCTCGACGTGGTCCGGCGGTACTGCTTCGACCACGGAGTCGCCTACAAGTTCCTGCGCAGCCCCGGCCTCGTACAGACGCAGAACGCCAAGTACGCGGCCCGCGCCTCCAGCGGGAAGTTCCTCACCCTCTACCCGCGCGACGACGCGGCGCTGGAACACTGCCTGAACACCCTGGACGCCGCGCTCGACGGCGCGCCCGGACCCTACATCCTCAGCGACCTGCGCTGGCGCGAGGGCCCTCTGTACTTACGCTACGGCGGCTTCGTCGAGCAGTTCTGCCGCTCCGAGACCGGTGAGCTCGTGCTCGCCTTCCGCGAGCCGTCGGGCAGGCTGCGCCCGGACGTCCGCGCCGCGGTCTTCGAGGTCCCGCCCTGGGCCCCGGTCCCGGCGGTCCTCGCGGAGACCCTCGCCTCCGCGTCCCGGGCCAGCGTCGACGACTTCCCGTACACCGTCGAGAGCGCCCTGCACTTCTCCAACGGCGGCGGCATCTACCTCGCCCGGCGGACGGCGGACGACCGGCAGGTGGTGCTCAAGGAGGCCAGACCGCACGCCGGCCTCGACCAGCGCGGCGACGACGCGGTCACCCGCCTGGAACTGGAGCACGAGACGCTCGGCAGACTCGCCGGCCTGGACTCCGTGCCCGCGGTGCTCGGCAGACTCACCGCCTGGGAACACCACTTCCTGGTCCAGGAGTACATCGAGGGCGAACCCCTGCACCGGTGGTTCGGCCGCAACTACCCTCTGGTCCACCCCGAGGTGACCGACGAGGACATCGCCGAGTACCGCGTGAAGGCGCTGCGCATCCTCGACAGCATCGAAGAGGGCCTGCGCTCCATCCACGCCCGGGGCGTCGTCTTCGGCGATCTGCACCCACGCAACCTGATCGTGCGACCCGACGGCCGGGTCGTGTTCATCGACTTCGAACTCTCCTCGCCCGTCGACGCGTTCGTCCGGCCCGCCCTGGGCGCCGCGGGATTCGCCGCGCCGCCCGAACTGACCGGGTTCGCCGTCGACGAGCACGCCCTCGCCGCCCTGCGGCTGTGGATCTTCATGCCGCTGCTGCCCCTGACGGTACTGAGCCCGCACAAGGCCGACACCCTGCGGGCCGCCGCACGGGAGAGGTTCGCGCTGCCCCCGGCGGACCCACCGGAGCTCGACGGCCGGCCCGGGAACCGTCAACGACCGCACGAGACCGAGGAGTTCGCCGAGCTGTTCAGCGGTGAGGCGGCCGCGTGGCCCCGGTTGCGCGACGAACTCGCCGCGGCGATCACGGTCAGCGCCACCCCGCACCGGACCGACAGACTGTTCCCCGGCGACCCGAGCCAGTTCACCCACGACGGCCTCGGACTGGCGTACGGCGCCGCGGGCGTCCTGTGGGCCTGCCACGCGACCGGGGCCCGGGTGGATCCGGCCCATGTGGGCTGGCTGCTCAAGGCGGTCGACCGCCAACCGCTCCGGCCCGGCCTGCTGGTCGGAGGCCACGGCGTGGCCTACGTTCTCGACCTGCTCGGACACCGGCAACAGGCCCTCGACCTGCTGGACCGCCTGATGAAGGACGACTCCGAGGGATACGGCCCCGATCTGCTGAGCGGTCTCGCCGGCATCGGGCTGTGCCTGCTCTCCTTCGCCCGGACGACCGGGGACCGGAGCCTGTACGACGCCGCCGTGGAGGCCGCCGAACGGGCCTTCGCCGGACTGCACCTCGACCGGGCCACGCCCCCGGACGGATCCAGGGCCGGCCTCGTCCACGGAGCCAGCGGAACCGCGCTGCTCCTGCTGCACCTGCACCAGGTGTCGGCGGACAGCAACCTCCTCGACCTCGCCGGCCGAGCCCTGGAGCACGACCTCGGCCGGTGTGTGGAGGCCGAGGACGGGACCCTCCAGGTCGACGACGGCATCCGTGTCCTGCCCTACCTGGAATCCGGCAGCGCGGGCATCGCCGCGGTACTGCGGGCCCATCTGGAACACCGGCCGGACGCCAGGCTCGCGGAACGACTGGAGCGCATGAGCCGGGCCGCCGTACCGGAGTTCATCGTCCAGCCCGGGCTGTTCAACGGCCGCGCCGGACTGATCGGACTGCGGGCGCTGCTGGACCCGGGCGGTGCGGAGCACGCCGAGGTGATCCGGCGGCACGTACGCCGACTGCTCTGGCACGTCGTGCCGTACGAGGGCCATCCGGCCTTCCCCGGGGAGCAGTTGCTGCGCCTGTCCATGGACCTGGCCACGGGGAACGCGGGGATCATGACCGCCCTCGGCACGGTGTACGCGGGCACGCCGACGCTGCCCTTCCTGACCGTCCCGACCGAGCCGGCCGACCTCCTCGCTCCCGGAGTCCCGGCGCCTCGGCGGCGCCCATCGTCCGAGGTGCTCCGGACACCGACCGGCTGAACCGGGCCGGCGCACCGGGCGACACACCACCGACCGTCCCACAGCGCGCCGGCGCATCCCGCCCGCGGCCCGGGAGAACAGGCCGCCCACAGAGTTCCGGCAGACCGCCGGAAGCACCCACCACCACCCGGAAGGGGACCATCATGTCCATTCTCAGCCTGCAGGCCCTGGAGACCCCCGAAGAGATCCTCGAGTACCGCTCGGTCCTCAGCTCCCTGAGCGCCGTCAACTGCACCAACAGCACGGTGAGCACCCTGCTCTGCCTCTGATCCACCCGCCGGCCGCGCCACCTCGGCGCGGCCGGCCCTCCCGACGAACCGGTCCGGACGGCCTCGGCCGCCCGGACCGGCCCCTTTCCCCGGAGGGCTTCATGCACAGCGACCCGACCGACGCCGCTCCGCCGCAGCCCGCCGCGACCGACACCCCGGACCGGCCCCCCGCACGACCGGTTCCCCCCACCCCGGACGCCACCGGTCCGGACGACGGCGACCGGCCCGGACCGGCCCGCCCACCACGGCTGTTGCTCCCGGCCGCGGCGGGACGCTGGGCGGTGTTCCTGGCCCTGGCCGTAGCCGCGAGCACCACCGCGACCCTGCTGCTCCCCGCCCTGCTCGCCCGCGCCGTCAACCAGGCCCTGGCCGGCACCGGATCCGTCACCGGTCGCCAACTCGTCGCGCTGCTCGTTCTGTTGACGGTGGCCGAGGCCGCCGCCCAGTACGCGGCCCCGCGCTCCGGCGCCGACGCGGCGGCCCACATCCGCGCCCTGGCGGTCCGCCGTACGCTGGCCGCCGGTCCCGCCGCCGTCGCCCGTATGCCGGTCGGTGATCTCGTCGCCCGTCTGACCGCCAGCGCCCCGCAGGCCGCCCTGGCCGCGCCCGCCCTGGTCTACTCGGCCGCGCAACTGCTGATGGCCGTCGTCGCGATCGTCGCCCTCACCCTGCTCTCCCCGCTGCTGTCCGTGGCGTTCCTGGCCACCGCGCCCACCGGCTACGCGGTGATCCGACGCCAGCTGCGCCGTACGACCGACGCCGGTGACGGATACCAACGGGCCCAGGCCCGGCTGGCGTCCGGCCTGCTCGACGCGCTCGGCGGCAGCCGCAGCATCGCCGCCTCCGCCACCGTCACCCGGGAGATCGAACGCGTCCTGCGCCCCCTGCCGCAGCTGTCGAGACGGGGGCGCGAATTGTGGGACACCCAGCGGCGCACCGCGTGGTGCACCGGCCTGCTCGCCCCGGCCACGCAGCTCACGGTCCTCGCCGTGGCGGGGACCCAGGTCGCCGCGGGCCGGCTCGGCGTCGGTGATCTGCTGGCCGCCCTCGGCTACACCGGGATCGGCCTCAGCGGCCTCGGCACCGCGCAGAGTCTGCTCGACGTGGCCCAGGCCCGGGCGGGTGCCGCCCGGCTCACCGACGTACTCACCCTGCCACTCCCCGACGCCGTCTCCCGTCCGCTGCCGGCCGGGCCGGGCCGACTGGAGCTGCGGGGCGTCGTCGTACGCCGTCAGGGCGTCGTCGCCCTGGACGGGCTGGACCTGACGGTGCCCGACGGGTCCTGGACCGCCCTCGTGGGCGCGTCCGACTCGGCGACCTCCCTGGTGGCCGCGCTCGCCGTCGGTCTGACCGCACCCGACGAGGGAACCGTCGCCCTCGACGGCGTCCCGCTCACCGCGATCCACCCCGACGACCTGCCCACCGCCGTCGCGTGCGCCTTCGCGGACCCGGTGCTGACCGGTGCCACGGTCCAGGACGCGCTGGGCCTCGGCCCGGAGCCCCCGCCACCGGCGCGGCTGCGCGGGGCGGCGCGCGCCGCTCAGGCCGACACGTTCATCCGCCGTCTCCCGGACGGCTACCGCACCCCGATGTCCTCACTCGTCCTCTCCGGCGGGGAACGCCAGCGCCTCGGTCTGGCCAGAGCGATCGCCCGTGACAGCCGCCTGATCGTCCTCGACGACGCTACCTGCGGCCTCGACGGAGCCACCGAGGCCGCGGCACTGCACGCGCTGCGCGCGGAGACGCGGGGACGCACCGTCCTGCACATCACCCGGCGCGCCACCGTGGCCGCCGCCGCCGACCGGGTCGCCTGGCTCCACGAGGGCCGGGTCCGCACCGTCGCGGCCCATGACGAACTCCTGTCCCTGGCCGCCTACCGCGACGTGCTGGACGGCGGAATCCCCGGCCCGCGCCCGGCTCCGGCGAAGGCGGCCGTCCATGACTGACGACACGACACCGACCGCGCGAGCCGTCTCCCCGCACGGCGGCCGTCGCCCGTCGTCGGTGACCACCCCGGCTCCCGACCGACCGGTCCCCGGAGACCGGTCGTCCCTCGACAACCGGGCGGCCGGGGAGACCCCGCTCCCGGCCACGGGACCGGAGCCGCCGCGACCGGCCCGGGCCGCCGCCGACGTGGTGCGCTCGGTCTTCACCGACAGCAGGCCGGCGGTGCTCAGGCTGCTCGCGTGGACCCTGGTGTCGGCACTCCCGGCCCTGGTGTCCGGCAAGGCGATGGCGCTGGCCGTCGACCGCGGGTTCCTCGACCACCGGCCGGACCGGGCCGCCTGCTGGCTCGCCCTGTTCGCGGGGGCCGCGCTGACCGGCGCGTGGGCGACCCGGCAGACCTACCCCCAACTCGCGCATGTCGTCGAGCCGATGCGCGACCGGCTGGTGCGCCGTCTGGTGTCCGGTCTGCTGCACAGGTCGGTCGCGGCCCGAGGCCGCCCGGACGCGTCAGCCGCCACCGCCGTGGCCCAACTGACCCGTCAGGTCGAGGCCGTTCGCGACGCCACCGCCGGACAGCTGCTCGTCGTCTCGCACTTCGCCCTCACCGCGGTCGCCGTGCTCGCCGGCACCGCACTGCTCGCCCCGGCGGCCACCCCGCTGATCGCCGTCCCGCTGCTGCTCGCACTGGCGGGGTTCGCCGCGACCACCCCGGTCACGATGAGGCGCCAGCGCCGGGCGTTCGCCGCCGACGAGAACCTCGCCCGCCTGTGCGCCGACACCCTGACCGCGCTGCGCGACATCGTCACCTGCGGGGCCCGCCGGCCCGCGGAGGAGGAACTCCTCGCCGCCGTGGCCGCCAGTGCCCGCGCGAACCGTTCGCTCGCGGCCACGGCGGCGCTGCGGCGCGTCCTCGTCGCACTGGGGGCGCATCTGCCGCTCCTGCTCGTCGTCCTGGCGGCCCCCGCCCTGGTCCGCCGGGGGCTGACCCCCGGCGAGGTCATGGGCGTACTGGCCTATCTCACCGGCACGCTGGAACCGGCCCTGCGCCTTCTCGTACAGGGCGTGGGATCGTCCTGGCTGCGTCTCGCCGTCGCCGCCGAGCGCCTCGCCGCCGCCTCCCGGCTTCCGCCCGCCCCCGTCGGGGGAGACGGAGGGGACGGAGGGGACGGAGGGGACGGAGGGGACGGCGAACGGGAACCGGAGTCGGGGCGGGTGCGGCACGGGGAGAAGGACAGTCTCCGGCGGCTGGGGGAGAAGGGCGCCGCCGACGGTTCGGTCCGCCTCCGTGGTGTCTCCTACTCCTACGGAGCCGCCGCGGAACCCGTCTTCGACGCCCTGGACCTCACCCTGCGCGACGGGGAGCACCTGGCCGTCGTCGGGCCCTCCGGGGTCGGCAAGTCCACACTCGCCGACGTCCTGGCGGGCGATGTCCCGCCGGACCGGGGCGACGTCGTGCTCGGCGGCACACCGGCGGACCGGCTCACCCCGCGGGAACTGGCCGACCTGCGCGTCCTGTTGCCGCAGGAGGCGTATGTGTTCGCGGGCGAGCTCGGGGAGAACCTGCGCTGGCTGCGCCCCCGGGCGGCGGAGCGGGACGTCCTGTCCGCCGTACGGGCGGTCGGCGCGGCCACTCTGGTCGATCGACTCGGCGGGCTGGAGGCCACGGTCGATCCGGCCGCGCTGTCCGCGGGGGAGCGTCAGACCATCGCCCTGGTCCGTGCCCATCTCTCGCCGGCCCGGCTGGTGATCCTCGACGAGGCCACCCGCCACCTGGACGCCCAGGCGGAGCTCCGGGTGGAGGAGGCCTTCCGCGGCCGCCCCGGTACGGTCGTCTCGATCACCCACCGGCCCGGTCCGGCACGCCGTGCCGACCGTGTCCTCTTCCTCGACGGGGACCGTGCCCTGGTGGGAACCCACCGCGAACTGCTGGCCACCGCGCCCGGATACCGGGAACTGGTCGGCGGCCATGACGGGGGTCCCGACCCCATGGACTGACCGCGTCGGCCTCGGCGGTCCGGGGACGCCGCCCTCGGGCGACGACGGTCGCCCGCCGTCCGCCCTCCGCCCTCCGCCCTCCGCCGTCCGTCGTCCGTCGTACGGTGCCGGGCGGGCCGGACTCCGGCCCGCCCGGCACCGTACGCTCAGCCGGGACGGAGCATCAGATCACTGACGGTCCCGTCCCGCGACAGGTCCAGCGCGCCCGCCACCACCTGGGCGACGGAGTCCACGGTGAGGCAGGTGGCGGGGTCGTAGGCGATGCCGAGCCGGGCGTGGAGCTCGGCCTGCATCGGTGTGTCGACCTCGCCGGGGTAGACGGACGTCACGCGGACGCCGTGCTCGTACTCCTCCGCGCGGAGCGCCTCGGCGAGTGCCTTGAGGGCGAACTTGGAGGCCGCGTACGCCGCGAGGCCCGGCGGAGCGTGCAGTCCGGCACCGGAGTTGAGGAACACGACATGTCCCCGCCGGGCGCGCAGGGCCGGGAGCAGCAGCCGGGTCAGCTCGGCCGGTGCCAGCAGGTTGACCGCGCAGATCTCCTGCCAGGGTCCGGCGCCCAACTGGCCCACCACGCCGTGTTCCAGAATTCCGGCCACGTGCAGGAGCGAGTCCAACTCGTCGGGCAGTCCCTGGAGTTCGAGTGCGGCCGCCAGTTCGCCGGGCACCGCGAGGTCGGCGACCAGCGTACGGCAGCCGGGGAAGGCCGCACGCAGGTCGGCGGCCCGTCCCGGATCCCTGGCCAGCAGCCACAGCTGGTCCCCGCGCGCCGCCAGCAGCCGGGCCGTCGCCGCCCCGATACCTGAATTCGCGCCGGTCATGAAATGAACGCTCATAAAGCCATGTTTCCCCCAAGTCTCCTTTTCAAGGAGCGATTTCATGCCATGCTCTGAGCCGTTCCGGCCGTGGTCCGATACCTGGACGCGCCGAGGTCCCGACCCCTCTCGGCGGACGGGACCCCGAGCACCCCCGGCCCTTCCCGACCTTCCCCGGCGTTCCGTGCCGGGCCGTCAGCCGGCCGACCGGACCGCTTCGACGAGCGTCTCCGCGGCGAGAAGTCCCAGGTTGTGGGAGGCGAGAGGACTGTCGCCGGTGAGGAGTCCGCGGTCCCGGTGGGTGCGGCCGGTCATGTCGTCGTTGACGATCTCCAGGCCCTGCTCGCTCAGAAGATCGGCGACGAGCCACGGCAGGCGGCCGGGGAGATAGCCGATCTCCAGATTCGGCCCTTCGTCGAGCGCGTCGGGGAAGACGCAGACCGAGTAACCCTTGAACGGAGACTCGTCCTTCCCCAGCGAGGCGGCGAGCAGGGCCGCCGGCCCGTGGCACAGGGTGATGATGAACCGGTCGTGCGCCAGGGCCCAGTCGAGCGTTCGGCCCACCGCCGTGCTCGTCGGCAGTCCGACCACCGCACCGTGCCCGCCCGGGACGAACACGGCCAGGCAGTCGGAGTCCTCCCCGAGGCCGTGGGCGATCACCTCGGACAGTCTCCGGGGCTGCTTGAGCTGCGGCTTCAGTGCCTCGTACGTGCTCATCACCGCTTCGTCCTCGCGTGGCATGGCCCACATTTCGAGCTTCGCCGGGTAGCCCTCCACCGTGGCCACGTCGACGTCGAAGCCCGCTTCCATCAGATGGTGGAGCGGGAGGAGCATCTCCACCGGGTGGTTTCCGGTCGAGAACATCTTCCCGTTCTCCACCAGGACGTAGCGTTCCCCGGCGGCGATCATGAGCACCTTCCACTTTCCCCCGGTGTAGGCGCCCTTGTGCTTCACTCCGTCGAAATTCGTCTTCGGCGACGTGTACGTGCTCAGTGAATAGGGTGAGGGGAAGAATGCGTTCTCCTCCGCCGGATCCGGCGTCGGGTCCCTGCTCAGATCGCCTGCGTCATGAGACATGCGAACGACCTTCTTTCCTGCCCTGCTCGCCAGTGACACGAAGGGGGTGTGCGCTACCGGAGAAAACGGCGTGACGTCGTCGTCGGGGCTGATGCAGATCATGCTACTGCGACCGGACCGACCCGGCAGGTCGTGACCGACGGACGGTCCGGAGCCGAATGCCCGACCGGGCCGAGGGTGATGCCGAAAGGGAAACGAAAGCGGAGCGGAAGTCGACGTCGGAGACGGAATTCGGCCGAGTCGAAATCCGAACCCGGCGGGAGACGCCGCATTTCACATGCCGAAGGGAGCCACGGCCGAGGATTCTTTCCGGTGGTCACCAGCCAGGGCCACGGGCCACCGGTCACGGGTCGCCGGTCAAGGGGCCATCGGTCACGGGGTCAACGGTCACGGGTCACCGGTTCGGCCCTCGGCCGGACCTTTCTCTCCTCGGTCAGGTGACCCTCGGTCAGGCGACCCTCAGCCCGGCGACGCCGCGACCCGTACGCGATCGCTGTCGTCGCCGGTGAGGAACAGGGCCAGTTCCCGCCCTTCCCGGATGACGTCCGCGTGATCGGCGCGGGACAACCGGCGCAGCGGTGCGACGACCACGGTGCCGTCGTCGACGGACCAGGTCGCGGCGGCCCGCCCGTCGACGAGCACGGCCCGTTCACCCGCGACCGACAGACCGCGGTGGGCGTCGTCGACGATCCGGCCGCGGTTGTGGTAGCCGAGGAGCGCGTTGTCGAACGCGGGCAGGAACCGTACCGGGGCGGGGGTGTCGGGGTCGGGGCGGGGCGCACCGGGGAGATCCAGCAGTTCCCGGCCCTGTTCGTCGCGGAAGGCGACCAGTTCCTCGCGGATCGCGGCCACCGCGGCCGGGAGTCCGGCCAGACCGCACCAGGCGCGCACGTCGGCGGAGGCCGCCGGACCGAAGGCTGCCAGATAGCGGCGTACCAGCGCGCGGCCGACCGGATCGGAGCCGTCGGACGCGGGCGGGGCGATCTCCCGGCCCAGCCAGGAGGCGAGCGGGACGTTGCGTACCCCCGCCTTGGTCCGCCACAGTCCGCGCGGCGGCGTCTGCGCCATCGGGACGAGCGCGGCGACCAGCATCTCGCCGAGCGCCCGCGGTCCCGGTTCCGGCCAGCGTCCGGCGAGCGACCGCGCGAGCTCGCTCGTCGACCGGGGCTCGCCGTCGGCCATCACCGCCCGCCCCGCCGCGGCGAGTTCGTCGAGGTCCGTGCCGTCGAGTTCGCGACGGTAGTTCCCGAGGACCCGCTGACGGAGCATGGCGTCGTGGCGGGCCCGCCAGGCCAGGGCGTCGTCGGCGGTGACGAGGTGGACGGTGCGGCGCATCAGATGGGTGCGAACGACCTTCCTCCGGACCAGCAGGTCCGAGAGCGCCGTGGGGTCGAACGCCCGCAGCCGGGACCAGAGCCCGACGAACGGTTCCTGTGGTTCCTGCGCCTGGAGACCGCAGAGATGCGCGACGGCGTCGAGGACCGGTACGTCGGCGCGGTCGAGCAGCAACTGCCGGGCGAGGGTTGCCCGGTTGAGCGCCCGGCTGTCGAGAACGGCCATCGCCGCTCCTTTCGTGTGCGGGTGTGCGGGTGTCCGGTGTGCGGGCGTTCCGTGTCCCGGTGCCGGGCCGCCGGCCACTGCCGGTCGGTCCGGGCGCCGCCGGTCCCCGCACCGACCGGTGGTCGGTCGGTCCAGGAAGCGGCGGCAGGCGGGGAGTCCGGTCAGGTCGACGTCTGTCCGTCGAGCGTCTCGCGCAGGATGTCCGCGTGTCCGGCGTGCTGCGCGGTCTCGGCGATGACGTGCAGCAGCACCCGGCGCACACTGCGCACCGCTCCCGGTTCGTTCCAGGGCGCCTCCGGCAGCGGATGCGCCGCCGACAGGTCGGGGACGGAGGCGACGACCCGTTCGGTCCGCGCGGCGACCTCCTCGTAGCTCCGGAGGACGCCGGCCAGCGTCTCGCCGGGCAGCATCCGGAACTCGTCCTGGCGGTCCACGGCCCACTGCGGGAACTCGCGGGCGGTGCCGGCCGCGAGGTCGGCCCAGGTGACACCCTCGGGCAGGTCGTATCGCATCGCAGAGGGGCCCTCGGCCGCGAATCGCATCCACGCGTCCTCGGTGGACGCGACGTGCTTGATCAGGCCGCCCAGGCACAGCGCGCTGACGGTCGGCCGTTCGCCGGCCTGCTTGTCGTCGAGACCGCGCGTCGTGGCGGTCAGGGCGGAGCGCGCGCTCGCGAGTTCGGCGAGCAGGTCGGCCCGCTCGCCGTCGGGGGCCGCGGAGGGGGTGGTCGTGACGGTCACGGTGATCGGGTCCTTCTGTCGGGTCTCGTTGTCCGGCACGGGCCACACTGCCAGTGGAAGAGGTCAGGTCGTGTCCGCTACTCGATGCACCATGGGTGACATGCCGAAGACCTCCGCGCGACTGCTGACGCTGCTGTCCCTGCTCCAGGCGCGCCGCGACTGGCCCGGGCAGCTGCTGGCCGAACGGCTGGAGGTCAGTCCCCGCACCGTGCGCCGCGACGTCGACCGTCTGCGCGAGCTCGGCTACCCGGTGGCGGCCACGAAGGGGCCCGACGGGGGCTACCGCCTCGGTGCCGGTACGGAGCTGCCGCCGCTGCTGTTCGACGACGACCAGGCCGTCGCGCTCACGGTCGCCCTCCAGACCGTCACCACCACCGGCGCGGGCGTCGGGGAGGCCGCCGCCCGTGCGCTGAACACCGTCCGGCAGGTCATGCCCGCCCGGCTGCGGCATCGCGTGGACGCCCTGCGGGTCACCGCCGTCGAACCCGCGCGCACCGGGCCGGACACCGGGGCCGACGCCCGGGTGCTGGTGGCGCTCGGCGCGGCCGTCCAGGCCCGCGAGGTGCTGCGCTTCGGCTACGCCCGCCCGTCCGCGCCCGAAACCGCCCGGGCGGCCTCCGACACGGCCGGGCCGCGCCGGGCGGAGCCGCACCATCTGGTCACCTGGGGCGGACGCTGCTACCTCGTCGCCTGGGACCTCGACCGCGACGACTGGCGCACCTTCCGCGTCGACCGGATCACCCCGCGCACCCCCACGGGTCCCCGCTTCACCCCGCGTGAACTGCCCGGAGGGGACGTGGCCGCCTTTGTCGCCGACCGCTTCCAGGGCTCCGACGGCACCGGCGGCCGGCCCTGCACCGGCGAGGTGATCCTCGGCCTGCCCGCTTCCGTCGTGTCCACCTACACGCGGGACGGAGCCGTCGAGGAACTCGGCCCCGACCGCTGCCGGCTCGTCCTGGGCGCGTGGTCGTGGCCCGGACTGGCCGCCACCCTCGGCCGGTTCGACACCGACATCCAGGTCGTGGGCCCGGACGAACTCAGGAACGCCTTCGCACTCCTGGCCCGCCGCTGCGCCGCGGCCGCGGCCGGCGAACCCACCGGCCCGGCCGCACCCGTCACCCCCACACCCACCGGCCCCGCCGCCTCCACCTGAGCCGCCGCCCCCACCTGACCCACCGCGGTCACCGGACCTGCCGCATCGGCTCCCCCCACCACCCGCCCCTACCGCCCGCGCACCGGCCCCCCGCTATGTGCTGGGCTCCTCCGGCAGCAGGGCGTCCAGGTCCGCCTCGAACCCCTCCGCGTCCGGGAACATCCGGTCCAGGGTCTCCGGCGGCACGTCCTTCTGTCCCGTGGAGCCGTTCAGCGGCTGTTCGGTCCAGATGCACTTGCCCGTCGGCGTGTAGCGCGTGCCCCAGCGCTGGGAGAGCGCGGTGATCAGCTGCAGGCCGCGCCCCCCTTCGTCGGTGTCGGCCGCGCGACGGATGCGGGGCATCGTGAGGCTGCCGTCGAAGACCTCGCAGATCAGACCGGCGCTGCGCAGCAGACGCAGCCGGAGCGGGCCCTTGGCGTGGCGCACGACGTTGCCCACCAGCTCACTGGCGAGGAGTTCCGTGGTGGGGGTCAGGCCGTCCAGCCCCCAGCTGGTGAGCTGCTCCCGGACGTGCCGCCGGGCCTGGCCGGCCGCCCGCGGGTCCTCGGGGAGGGGCCAGGAGGCCATCTGGTCACCGGTCAGGGCGTGCAGGCGGGCCACGAGCACGGCCGCGTCGTCGGCCGCCTGGTGCTCGGCGGGCAGCAGACCGGCGGTCAGGATGTCGCAGAGGCGGTCGAGATCCGTGTCGGTGCCCTTCCGGTGGACCGTACGGAGAAGTTCGGCGAGCTCCGCCATGCCCTCGTCGATCTCCCGCTTCGCCGACTCGACCAGACCGTCGGTGTAGAGCACGAGCAGACTCCCCTCGGGCACCGGCACCTCGACCGTCTCGAACGGGGGTTCCGCCGCGCCCAGGGGCGGGTCGGTGGAGAGCTCCGGGAAGCGCACGGTGCCGTCGGGATGGACCAGCGCGGGCGGCGGGTGCCCGGCCCGGGCGATGGAGCAGATCTGGGTGGTGGAGTCGTAGAGCGCGTACAGGCAGGTGACGTACGAGCCCTCACCCATGCCGCCGACGATGTCGTTGAGGCGGCTCATGATCTCGTCGGGGGGCAGTTCGAGGTCGGCCAGGGTGTGCACGGCCGTGCGCAGGCGTCCCATGGTGGCCGCCTCGGGAAGCCCGTGGCCCATGACGTCCCCGACGACGAGGGCGACCTGACCGCCGGAGAGCGGGATGACGTCGTACCAGTCGCCGCCCACGTCCATGCCCTGTCCCGCCGGGAGGTAGCGGGCGGCGGCCGTGCAGGCGGGCATGCTGGGCAGGACCTGGGGGAGCAGGCTGCGCTGGAGTTCGCGCGAGCGGGTGTGCTCGGCGTCGTAGAGCCGGGCCCGCTCCAGGGCCTGCGCGACGAGGGCGCTGATGGTGGCCAGCAGGGTGCGCTCCTCGTCGGTGAGGGTGCGCGGGCGGTCGAAGGACAGGACACAGACGCCGAACGTGTGGCCGGACGCCGTCAGCGGGAGGAACGCCCACGACTTCATGTCCGTACGGCCGGCCCGGTGGGCCAGCGCGGGCGCGTGCGCGGTCAGCTCCCCCACCGAGGCCAGGAACAGGGGCCGGCCGGTCGCGATGGCGTCCCAGGCCGGGTCGCCGGGGGCCCGGGGGCGGTTGTCGAGATGGTCGAGGAAGTCGGCCGAGTACCCGACGGCGCCGACGTTGCAGAGCCGGTCGTCCTCGACCGCCTGGACCAGGAGCGCGGAGGCCGCGAACGGGGGCAGCACCCGTCGCGCGACGGCGTCCACCACGTCGCGGGAGGTCGTGGCCTTGGCGAGCGCGGCGGTCAGTTCGGTGATCCGGGCCGACCGCTCGACGGCGGCGCGCTCGGCGGCGACACGTTCCTCCTCCGCCCGCCGTCTCTCGGTGACGTCCGTGAGGTATAGGGTGCGGCCGTCGGGTCCGGGCACGAGGCGCACCTGATAGCGGCGCCCGCTGTCCCGCATGCGCACGTCGAAGCTGGCGGGCTTCTCCTCGGCGGCCGCCCGCCGGCACTGGCTCTCCAGCTCGGGGATCTGCCGTGCGCTGGGCAGGTCCCACAGGACGCGGTCGAACAGCTCCTCCTCGGAGAAGCCCAGCGTGCGCTCGGCCTCCAGGTTGGCGAAGGTGATCCGCCACTCGTCGTCCACCGCGAGGAAGCCGTCGCTCATGTGGCGAAGGGCCCGGCTGAGCGCGTCCCGGGCGGAGCGGGACTCGTCGCTGTTCCAGCCCAGGCCGCCCATCCGGACCGGCTCGCCGTTCTCGTCGTACGTGGCACCGCCGCGGGTCTGGGTCCAGCCCCAGGTGCCGTCCCGTTTGCGCACCCGGTACTCGGCCTCGAACACACCGTGCTCCCGGATCGCCCGCTCCGCCAGCGCGAGGGTCGGCGCCAGGTCGTCGGGGTGGACGATCCGCATCCAGTTCTCGATCCGGCCGGTGAAGTCCGCGGGCAGGGTGCCGTAGAGCTCCAGGGCCTCCTTGTCCCAGATCAGCTCACCGGTGCGGATGTCCCAGTCCCACGCGCCGACGCTCACCTCCTTCAGCGCCTCCCGCAGGCGCTCCCGGTCCGGCTCCGCGTGCGAGGGACGGGAGGGCGGTGGCGCCTGGACCATGCGGTCCTCGGCCCAGGCGACGACGGCCCGGAGAAACTCCCACTGCTCTTCGGTGGGCTCCCCGTCGTCGCCCGTCAGCACGGTCAGGGCACCGATGCCGCGGTCCCTGCCGAACAGCGGGAGGGCGGCCAGACCGGTGCCGGGCCAGACGGCCTCGGCCGCCTCCGTCGCGGGATCGCCGGGCTCGGGCGGAGCGGCGGGCGGCGGGGCGACGGTGAACGGCACCCACACGCCGGTGTCCTGCTGCAGGGCACGGGCCGGGGCGAGCGGGCCCTCCTGGTCGACGATCTCCCAGGTGCGGGTCAGGGCGGGCGGGAGGCCGGCCGTGGACACCATGCGCAGCATGGACATGGGGCCGCGCAGATGGATCGCTCCGCCCAGGGCGCCCAGCTCTCCCAGCGCGTGCTGCAGCGCCAGCCGGAAGATGTCACTCTCCGTGACTCCGGGGGCCACTGTACGCAGCAGAGCCAGCCGTGCGTTCATGCCGGGAACCCTATCGTCCACGTTTCGCCCGAAACCGTGCCTCGCAGGATTCTCACGCCGCGCCGCCCTACGCGCCACCGGAGCCTCAACAGCGGTGAACGCGGAACCAGTTCGTTCCGGGTGCCGAAGCCCCCGGAACGCTGTCGCGGGTGACGGACCGGAGCCGCGTACCTCCCGGCCGCGGGCCCGCTGCCCGCTCCCCGCGGGGGTGCGTTCGGTCGCGCGGGGTCCGTTCCGATAAAGCGGGGGAGGACCGAACCCCGGCGGACAGTGGCATGATCGCGCGGAGCGTGCGACGGTGGCGCGATGACGACGAACGACTACGACCGTGTGCGCCTCGGCATCGAGGCCATGACCGCCTACGTCTCCGGCGACACCCTCATGACGAAGTACATGATGGAACGCGTGGAGTCGGACGGGAACCTCGACCAGGTCGCGGACGGTGTGACGGGGCTGTGCGCCCTGCTGCTGCGCCAACTGGCCGAGATGACGGGGAAGCAGGAGCTGGAGATCCTCCAGGAGATCGCCCGGGGCCTCAACCGCACCGAGCAGCGCGAGCAGTAGCCCCCGCGGCCCCGCGCCGGGAAAGCGAACGGGGCCGGGAACCGGGTCCGTCGTCGGTCAGGTCCCGTCGGCCGCTCCGGGTCCGGGGTGCGGGAGCGCCGGCACCCGTGGAACGGACGGCCTGCCCGGCCTCTCGGGAGGCCGGGCAGGCCGTCCGGAGGGGGCCGGCACACCCTCCCCGCGTCCGATCGCCGGGAAGCCCGTGACGGCCCGCCGCCGGTCGGGCGGCCCGCGACGGCCGGTGGTTCGCCGGTGAGCCCCGGGACGGCCTCGCTCTCATCCGGAAGCCGGGAAGTCGGCTCCGCGCGAGACGGTCTCGTGAGCGCGGATCTCCGCGAGGGCCGCGTCCAGGTGCCCGACCACGGCGTCGTACCCCGCGCCGCCCAGGACCAGCCGACGTGGCGGTTCCTCCTGGTCGAGGGCCTCGACGACGGCGCGGACGGCACGGACCGGATCGCCGGGCTGCTTCCCGTCCTGCGCGACCATGAAGTCCCGTACGGACTCCACGAGCGGCCGGTAGGAGTCCACGGTCTCGGTCACCGGTTCGTCCGCGAAACCGGCGTAGGCCCGGGTGCGGAAGGCGCCCGGCTCCACGGCGAGGACCCGGACGCCCAGCGGCGCCACCTCCTCGCGCAGCACCTCGGTGAGCCCTTCGAGCGCGAACTTGGCGGCCGTGTAGTAGCCGAAGCCGGTGACTCCCCGCAGGCCCGCCACCGAGGACATGTTGACGATCCATCCGCTCCGCCGGGCGCGCATGCCGGGCAGAACGGCACGCAGGACGGCCACGACGGCGAAGAAGTTCAGCTCGAAAGTGCGCCGCACGGCGTCGTCCGTCATGCCCTCGACGGAGCCGTACCAGCCCCGTCCGGCGTTGTTGACCAGGACGTCGATGCCGCCGAAGCGTGCCTCCGCCGCCGCGACGGCCTCCTCGATCCGCCGGGTGTCGGTGACGTCCAGCGGCAGGACCAGCACGCTGTCGCCGTGGGCTCCGGCCCACTCCGCGAGCAGCTCGGGCCTGCGGGCGGTGAGGACGACGTTGTCGCCCCGTTCCAGCGCCGCTTCCGCGTAGGCCATGCCGAATCCGCCGGGGCCGCCCCCGGTGATGAACCAGGTCCTCATGGTTCGTTTCCCTTCGATTCCTTCGTTTTTTCGATACTTCTGCTGGATCCCGTCCGTGCCGTCCGCCGGCGATCCGGAACGCCCGGCGCGGTCGTCCGACGAGGTCACGCCACGCCGCACGGGCGAGCGTTTCGACCTGCGGGCCATGGGCCACGGGCCGCGGGCGGGGACGTGGGGCTCAGGCCTCGATGACGAGCCGCTCGATGAGTCCGTCGCGCAGGGTGAACCGGAAGTGCAGGTCGACGATCCCGCCGGGGAAGTCACCTTCGAGCCGCTGGGTGACCGTGTACTCCCGGTCGGAGGTCTCCTGGACCGCCACGGGCTCGATCGTGTAGCTGTACTCGCCGGCGGTGCGGTCCGTCCACCGCTCGATGGCGTCGATGCCGGTGTGGGTCGTCCCGTCGTCGGTCACCGTGGCGTCGGACGTGAAGTTCGCGATCTCCGCCGCGGTGTCGTGCAGACGGTGGGCCGCCAGATAGCGGGTGACGGCCTGGGGGAGTGCGTCGAGACTGACGGATGCCATGGGCTGTTCCTTAGGGCTGGGGCGGGGATTCGGAGGGAGGGGGCCGTCCTCCGGACAGGGCACACCGCTCCCATGGGCAGTCACTTCTAAATCCAAAGTGACTCACTTCGACTGTAGCAGTAACCACTGCTAAGCTCGGACCTCGTTCGAATCCCGTCGGTGACGGAAGGGAAGGGGGCACTCATGCCGGCCCGCATTCGCCTGGAGGACCGCGAGTGTCCGCTGTCCAGGACCGTCCAGCACGTGGGCGAGTGGTGGACGCTGCTGATCCTGCATGACGCCTTCGACGGCTTCACCAGGTTCGACCAGTTCCAGGAGAACCTCGGCATCTCGTCGAGCATGCTGACGAGCAGGCTCAAGTCCCTGGTGGCCGAAGGTCTCTTCGAGCGACGCCGCTACCAGACCCGCCCCGACCGCTACGAGTACGTCCTCACCGAGTACGGCCGCTCGCTGCGGTCGGTCATCGTCGCGCTCGCCGCGTGGGGGAACTCGCAGCTCGCCGCGGACGAGCGGTCCATGATCCTCGTCGACGCGCGGACGGGCGCCGAGGCCGATCCCGTGGTCGTCGACCGGACGACGGGCCGGCGTGTCGACACGGACGAGTTCGTCTTCACCGCCGGTCCGGCCGCGAGCGACGCCATGCGGACCCGGTACGCGGACACGGCGAACGGCTCCTGACGGTTCCCGCCGCTCACCCCGGCCGTTCCTGCGGGGCCCGCGTCAGGACGGTGCGAGCAGGGTGAACTCCGCGCGGCCGCGGACCGCGCCGTTGACCTGGAGCTCCAGGGCGTGCGCCCCCGGATGGAAGACCCGGGTGGTGATCCTCCTGAAGGAGTGCCGCCGGGTGATCGAGACGCGTTCGCCCGCCCGGAGCGTCCTGGTGGTGAGCTTGAAGACCTTCGGCGCGGTGGCGCCGTTCGCCTTCCGGTAGTGGATCACGTAGTCGATCACCAGCTTGGCCGGCGCGGCCCCCTCGTTGTGGACGTCGAACGCGAAGGTGATCTCGTCGCCCACCGCCACCCGGTCCTCGCCGAGCCGGGGAGCGGAGACGGCGACCTCCGTCGCCGGCTCGAACCCCATCAGGGCCAGCGCACCGGGGTGCCCCTTCTTCACGGTCGTACGCAGCGCGTGCCGTACGACCCGGGGGGTGTGCGCGTCCGGTGCCGCGCTCCACCCGGCGGCGATCTCGACGGCCAGGTCCGGGGCGGCGTGGCTGATGTCGTTCACGTGGTTGGCGACGGACCGCCTCACGTACTCGGACGGATCGCGGTAGAGCGCGTCCAGGAGGGGGCGGGTCAGCTCGGGGCGGTCCAGCAGCCCGGGTACCCGGACCGCCCAGGGCAGCCGGGGCCGTGTCCCCTCGCTCGCCAGGCGCCGGACGTGCTCGTCGGGGTGGCCGGTCCACTCCCGTACGACGCGGAGCGCGCGGATGAGGTCGGCCCGGAGCATCCGGCGGATCGCGAACTCGGCGGTCAGCCGGGGGGTCAGCTCCGCCAGCAGGCGCAGGGCCGCCTCGAAGGAGTCCGGATCGTCGTCGTCGAGCGCACGTGTGACGACCGCCTCCGTCACCGGCCAGATCATCCATCCGGTGAATCCGGGATCGCCGAGCGCCGTGCGGACGACGGTCTGTGTCGCGGCGTACCCCTCGGGCAGATGCGCCGTCAGGACGTCCCGCACCAGGTCGCTGCGTTCGCGCAGGGCGAGTCCGTCGAGCCTCGTCCCGGCCTCGCGGACGGCCCGCGCGTCGCGCGGCCGGCCGGCCCGGTCGAGACAGTCGGCGAGACCGGCCACCGCCGCCGATCCCAGCAGTTCCTCGGCCAGCGGCACGTGACGCTCCCTGTCTCCGCGTACGCGGACCACGCGCTCGGGGGCGGTTCCGCGGGGAGTCCTCGTTGTGGAGTGCGGAGACCGCTCCCCGATCTGTTACTTCTAGATTAGCAGTAACGGATGCACGCGAGCCGGGCCGGTGCGCGCGGGGGCTCCGCGCCCCGGTGCCCCCGAGGACCCGGCCGGCCGGTTCGTCACCGCCCGTGTGGGGCCGCGGTCAGGCGGGCTGCCACAGTTCCACGCGACGGCCCTCGGGGTCGGTGACCCAGCCGAACCGGCCGACCCCCTCCATCTCCTGCGTCTCCTCCGCCACGTCCGCTCCCCCGGCCCGCAGCTGCGCGAGCATCGCGTCGAGGTCGCGGACCCGGAAGTTGAGCATGGTCTGCTGGGCGGGGGAACCGAAGTAGTCGGTCCCGGACTCGAACGTCGCGAAGACCGTCGGCCCGTCCCCCTGACGCCACAGGCCGTGCTCGTCCGCGTCCAGGCCCAGACAGTCGCGGTACCAGGCGCTCAGGGCCGCCGGGTCCGCGGCCCGCATGAAGTACCCACCGATTCCCAGCACTCGTTCCATGCCGCCATCCTGCCAGGACGCCGGCGTGCCGGGCGGGTCGGCCACCGCGTCCGGCGCCTGCCGCACGTTCTCCTCCCGGCGGTGGGGCAAGCGTTCCTGGCGGACGCGGGGAAGGCGCCGGCGCGGTCGGCGCGGCGCTCCCGGCCAAGGCCCCCGCGAGGAGTTCCCGCCGGTGCCGGTCGCCGGGGTCCCCTCTCCGTGCCCTGCCCCGACGGCCCGCCATTCGAGTGAAGCGCGCGTTGCCCCGATGGAGCAGCGGAGCAGATCAGAGGCCCCACGGGCGATTCCGCCCATTCCGTGGGGACCTTTCGGAGTGGCAGCCTTCCGGGGGACGAATGAGACTGAGGTGCACGATTTCGTGATCACGTGGAAGCGCACGGACTCGTGGCTCGGAATACGGCTCGGTCGGGCCATTCGCCGGAGCGTTGAGGACGCCGGACCGGCCGCCCGCGGCAATCGGGAGCCGAAACGTCTTCTCAGGAGGTCGAATGGTGGAGCAGTCCTCCGAGGTCTTCATAGTCGGAGCGGACGCACCAGCCGCCGTCAGGCCGACCGGCGCACAGCCGACGACGGCGGAGACCGAGACGGGACTCGCCGAGGTGCTGGCGGGCGTCGTGTCCGCCGAACACGTTCCGGTCGACAGCCACTTCTTCGACGACCTCGGCGCCAACTCGCTGGTCATGGCGCAGTTCTGCGCACGGGTCAGGAAGCGGCCGGACCTGCCGTCCGCGTCGATGAAGGACATCTACCGGTACCCCACGATCCGGACCCTGGCGGCGGCCCTCACGGAGGCCCTGCCCGCCATCCCAGACGCGTCGCTCCCCGCCGCGCCGTCGGTGGCCGCGCCCTCGCCGATCCCGGCGCCCCGGCCGAGCACCTCGCGCTACGTCCTGTGCGGCACCGCCCAACTGCTGCTGTTCCTCGGGTACTCCTTCGCCACCGGACTGGGCGCCGCCCGCGGCTACGAATGGATCGCCGCAGGTTCGGGCCTCGCCGACGTCTACACGCGCTCGGTCCTCTTCGGAGGCCTCGGATTCGTCACTCTGTGCGGATTTCCCGTCGTCGCCAAATGGATTCTGGTCGGACGCTGGAAAGCGTGTGAATTCCCCGTCTGGAGCCTGGCCTATCTGCGTTTCTGGCTCGTCAAGGTACTGCTCCACGCCAATCCGATGATCTTCTTCGTCGGCAATCCCCTGTACGTGCTGTATCTGCGCGCCCTCGGCGCGCGGATCGGCGCCGAGGTCACGATCCTCTCCCGGTCGGTCCCCGTCTGCACCGACCTGCTCACGATCGGCTCCGGGTCGGTCGTCCGCAAGGACTCGTTCTTCCTCTGCTACCGGGCGCACGCGGGCCGGATCCAGACCGGTCCGGTCACCCTCGGCCGGGACGTGTTCGTGGGCGAGAAGACCGTCCTCGACATCGACACGGCGATGGGCGACGGCGCCCAGCTCGGACACTCCTCGGCCCTCCACCCCGGCCAGGCCGTCCCGGCCGGTGAGCGACGGCACGGCTCCCCGGCGGAACCCACGCCGATCGACCACGTACGGGTCGGGCCGGCGGCCTGCGGGACGCCGCGCCGCGCCTGGTTCGGGATCGCCACCCTGCTCCAGCTGTTCCTCCTCTACCTCCCGCTGGCCGTCGGCGGGACGTACATGGTCTTCACGCAGGTTCCGGCGCTCGGCCGACGGCTGGAGGCGGCCACCCCCGCGCTCACGTCGTCGGACTTCCTGATCGACTCGCTGATCCTGTCCCTCGTGCTGTTCCTCGGCTTCGTGGTCCTGGGTCTCGTCGCCCTGTTCACCGTGCCACGGCTGCTGAACCTCGTCGTCGAACCCGACCGGGTCTATCCGCTGTACGGCTTCCACTACGCGCTCCACCGGGCGATGACGACGATGACGAACCTCAGGTTCTTCGCCTGGCTCTTCGGCGACAGCTCGTACGTCGTGCCCTATCTGCGCGGCCTCGGCTACGACCTGTCGGAGGTCGAGCAGACCGGGTCGAACTTCGGCTCGGAGGTGCAGCACGAGACGCCGTTCCTGGTGAGCGTCGGAAGCGGGACGATGATCGCGGACGGCCTCTCGGTCGTCAACGCGGACTACTCGAGCACGTCCTTCCGGGTCTCCCGGGCGACGATCGGGCCGCGCAACTTCCTCGGCAACAACATCGCCTATCCCGCCGGAGGCCGGACGGGGGAGAACTGCCTCCTCGCCACGAAGGTGATGGTCCCCCTGGACGGCGAGATCCGTACGGGGGTCGGGCTGCTCGGCTCACCGTGCTTCGAGATCCCCCGCTCGGTGGAGCGCGACTCGCGCTTCGACCACCTCAGGACCGGTGCGGAACTCAAGCGCAGCCTCGCCGCGAAGAACCGCTACAACCTCCGCTCGATGGCGCTCTTCCTGTTCCTGCGCTGGCTGCACACCCTGGTGCTCACGGCGTTCGCGCTCGCCACCGCCGGACTGTACGGAGCACTCGGGCAGGTCGTGATCGGCGCGTACGTGGCGGTCACGCTGACGTTCACCGCCCTGTACTTCGTCCTCGTGGAGCGCTGCGTCGCCCGGTTCCGTCCGCTGAGCCCGCGGCTGTGCTCCATCTACGACCCGTACTTCTGGTGGCACGAGCGCCTGTGGAAGGTGCCGGACCACTACCTCGACATCTTCAACGGGACGCCCTTCAAGAGCCTGATCTGGCGGATGCTGGGCGTCCGCATCGGCCGCCGGGTCTTCGACGACGGCTGCTATCTGACGGAGCGGACGCTCGCCGCGATCGGCGACGACTGCACCCTCAGCGCCGGCAGCAAGATCCAGTGCCACTCGCAGGAGGACGGCACCTTCAAGTCCGACCGGACCACCCTCGGTGCCGGCTGCACCCTCGGGGTCGGCGCCCATGTGCACTACGGCGTGACGATGGGCGACGGCGCCGTGCTGGCACCCGACTCCTTCCTCATGAAGGGCGAGGAGGTCCCCTCCCGGGCGCACTGGGGAGGAAACCCCGCCGTGGAGACCGCCGCCGCCCCGGCGGCCCCCGACAGGACCGACGCGACGGCGGCAGCGGGAACGTGCCCGGCCGGCGACACCGCGGCCACGGCGAGTTGAGGAAGGCCATTCGATGGGAGCGAACGTGGAGGCGGACCGGGAGTACTGGGGCCGTGTGCTGGCCGCCGGGGGATTCACCCCGGCCCCGAGGTGGACGGCGGAGCCGGTCGCGGGCGTGGCCGGGTACGAGGCCGCGGTACCGGCCGACGTGACGGAGGCGGTGCGCCGCCTGGCCCGCGACGTGGGCGCGCCGGTGACCTCGGTGCTGCTGGCCGCGCACGCCAAGGTGCTGGCCGTGCTGTCCGGCGAGCCGGAGGTGGTGACCGGATACGCCGCCGCCGGGACGGGCACGCGTCCACTGCCCTGCCGGCTCACCGTCACCCCGCGGTCCTGGCGCCAACTCCTGGTGAGTGTCCGCGGGGCCGAGAACGACCTGCTGGCCCACCGTGACTTCCCCGTGGAGGAGCTGCGCCGGGAGACCGGGGCGGCCGGACCCGCGTACGAGATCACGTTCGACCCGGCCGGGACCGCGGACGCCCTGGCCGAGGACGTGATGCTCGACGTGGGCTGGTGCGAGGGCGCCGGGGAGCCGGTGCTGCGGCTGCGGTACCGCACCGAGACACTGGACGCCGGGTGCGCCGCGCGGATCGCCGGGTACCACCTCACCGCGCTCGCGCTGATGACGGCCGACCCGGACGCCGATCACGCGTCGCGGAGTCTGCTGTCGCCCGAGGAGGTGCGGTACCAGCTCCAGGCACTGGACGGACCGCGGCGTCCGCTGCCGGAAGGCCGGGCGCACGAGCTGTTCGAGCAGCGGGTGCGGATGCATCCGGAGACGGTGGCGGCCGTCCACGGCGAACAGGCGTGGACGTACGGCGAACTCAACGCCCACGCGAACCGGCTCGCGCGCGCCCTGCTCGCCCGCGGACTCGGCCGCGAGGAGCCGGTCGGCGTCGTCACCGAACGCAACCTCGACTGGCTGGCCGCCGTCCTCGCGGTGTTCAAGGCCGGCGGCGTCTATCTGCCGATCGAGCCCCACTTCCCCGCGGGACGCGTGGAGGCGACCCTGTCACGCGCCGGGTGCCGGCTCGTGCTCACCGAGTCCGGCAGCACCGACAGCCTCGACCGGGCGCTGGACGCGCTGCCGGGCGTCGAACGGCTGCTGATGGAGACCGCCTACGCGGAACGGCACGACGACGGCGACGTCGGCGTGCGCGTGACGGCCGGTCAACTGGCCTACATCTACTTCACCTCCGGCTCCACCGGCGAGCCCAAGGGCGCGATGTGCGAGCACGCGGGCCTGCTCAACCACCTCTACGCCAAGATCGACGACCTCGGGATCGACCAGGACCGGGTGGTGGCGCAGACGGCACCCCAGTGCTTCGACATCTCCCTGTGGCAGCTGCTCGCCGCGCTGCTCGTCGGCGGGCGGACGCTGATCGTCGGACAGAAGGTGATCGTCGACGTGGAGCGGTTCGTCGACACCCTGGTCGAGGGCCGGGTGGGGGTGGCACAACTCGTGCCCTCCTACCTGGAGGTGGTGGTGTCGTACCTGGAACAGCACCCCCGCGAACTGCCCGATCTGACCCGGGTGTCGGTGACCGGAGAGGCGCTGAAGCGGGAGCTGGTCCAGCGCTGGTTCGCGATCCAGCCCGCGATCGGACTCGTCAACGCCTACGGGCTGACCGAGACGTCGGACGACACCAACCACGAGATCATCGAGGCCGTGCCGGACCGCGTCCTGCTCGGGCGCGCGGTCAGCAACGTGCACGTCTACGTCGTCGACGACCACCTGTCCCTGGTACCGCTCGGCGCCCCGGGCCTGATCGCCTTCTCCGGGGTCTGCGTGGGCCGCGGGTACGTGAACGACCCCGAGCGGACCAGGGAGGCCTACCGGACGGACCCCTACCGTTCCGGGGAGCGGCTCTATCTGGGCGGCGACCGGGGGCGCTGGCATCCGGGCGGCTCGCTGGAGTTCCTCGGGCGCCGGGACAATCAGGTCAAGATCCGCGGCTTCCGCATCGAGATCGGCGAGGTGGAGAACACCCTGCTGCGGGTGCCCGGCGTCCGGGACGGCGCGGTGGTGGCCGCGGAGTCGGCGGGCGGCGGCTCCCGTCTGATCGCCTACTACAGCGGCCGGTCCCTGAGCGCCGACACCCTGCGGGAGGCACTGGGCGCCGTACTGCCCGACTACATGATCCCCGCCGCCTTCCACTGGCAGCCGAGCCTGCCCCTGACCGCCAACGGGAAGATCGACACGAAGGCCCTGACCGCCCTCGCCCGACAGGCCACGGACGGTGGCGCCGACGACCGCGCCACGGAGCCCGGGGGCGCCCCGCACACCCCGGCGGAGAAGCGACTCGCGCGCGTGTGGGCCGAGTTGCTGGGCGTGCCCGAGCACGGTGTCGGCCGGCGGGACCACTTCTTCGACTCCGGCGGCACCTCGCTGACGGCCGTGAAACTGACCGTCGCGCTGGACCGGGCGGTGTCGCTCAAGGACATCACCACCCACCCGGTGCTCGCCGACCTCGCCGCCCTCCTCGACGGCGCCGCGCCCCGGCGCCACGAACTGCTCCAGCGGCTGGCGGAGTCGGACGGACCCGCGGAGTACGCCCTGGTGTGCTTCCCGCACGCGGGCGGCAACGCGGTCAACTTCCGGCCGATGGCCGCCGCCCTGGCGGCCACGGGCCACGGGCCCACGGTCTACGCCGTCGACCCGCCCGGTCACGACCCGGCCGTGCACGACGAGCCGTTCGTGCCCCTGGCGGACCTGGTGGCGCGGGTCGTCGCCGAGATCGCCGCGCGCGGCCTGACCCGGGTCGCGCTCTGGGGTCACTCCTCGGGCGCCGCCCCGGCCCTGGCGACGGCGAGACTGCTGCGCGCACACGGAGTGGACGTACCCCGGGTGTTCCTGGGCGCCCAGCTCCTCGGCACCGCCGACGAACGACGCGCGGCCGTCATCGCCCTCGCGGAGCGCGGCAACGCCGAGATCGCCGCCGCCCTGGGCTCGGACGGCGGGTACACCGGGCTCGGCGAGCTGAACACCCCCCACACCGAACGGGTCGGCGCCGCCTACCGCAACGACTGCGTGGCCGCGCACCGTTATCTCACCGACGCGCTGGAGAACCCTCCGGCGGCCAAGCTCGCCGTGCCGGTCACGGTGGTCGTCGCCGCCGACGACCCGCACACGGCCGGTTCCGCCGACCGGTACCGGGACTGGCAGCTCCTGGCCGAACAGGTGGAGCTGCACCAACTCGCGGACGGTGGCCACTACTTCCCCCGTACCCGGCCGGACGCGGCAGCCCAGGCGGTCCTGGACGCCACCGAACTGCTCGCCACCGAACTGCTCGCCACCCCCTCACCCGGCTGAGCGGCCCTCCACATCCCAGCGCACCCCCCACATCCCCAGCGCCCCCAGACCCCGGCGGCCCTCCAGACCCCAGCGGCCCTCCAGACCCCAGCGGATCCCCGCTCCCCAGCGGATCCCCCGCCCGGACGGACCTCACCGCCGCGTGCGGCAACCGAAAGGAAACCCGATGTCGTCCTCGTTCCTGGCAGCCCTGCCCGAGGTGGAACTGCACCCCGGCAAGCCCCCGATCCTGTGGGTCGACGCCCCCGCGGACGCGCCCGCCTGGGCGGCCGAGAACCGCGAGGCGCTGCGCGGCCAGGTCACGGAGCACGGCGCGCTGCTGGTCCGCGGTCTGGAGCTGCGGGCGCCCGACCAGGTCGGGTCCGTCTTCAGGGGGCTCGGCGGCGATCTGCTGGAGGACCGGGAGGCCTTCGCGCCCCGGGAGATCCGCGGCCCCGGCCTGTACTCCTCCTCCGTCTGGCCCGCCAACCAGCCGATGTGCATGCACCACGAGCTGAGCTACCGGCAGGAGTTCCCCGGCCTGATGCTGTTCGCCTGCCTGACCGCGCCCGGCCAGGGCGGGGCGACCGCGGTGGCCGACGCGGAGCGGGTGCTCCAGGCGCTGCCCGCCGCGCTGACCGAGCGCTTCGAGCGCGAGGGATGGCTGCTCACCCGCAGCTACAACGACGAGATCGGGGCGTCCCTGACCGAGTCGTTCGGCACCGACGACCGCACCGCCGTCGAGCGCTACTGCCGCGACCACGCCATCGACTTCACCTGGGAGCCCGACGGGACCCTGCGGACCCGGCAGCGCCGCGACGCCGTGGTGCGGCACCCGGTCACCGGAAGGGCCTGCTGGTTCAACCAGATCGCCTTCCTCAACGAGTGGACGCTCGCCCCCGAGGTCCGCGAGTACCTGGTGGACGTCTACGGCGAGGACGGGCTGCCGTTCAACACCCGCTTCGGTGACGGTTCCCCGATCGGCGAGGACGTCGTGAAACTCGTCAACGCCACCTACGAGGAGCACACCCGGCGCGAGCCCTGGCGGGCCGGCGACCTGCTGCTGGTCGACAACGTGCGCACCGCGCACAGCAGGGAGGCCTTCACCGGGGAGCGCGAGGTGCTGGTCGCCATGGCCGAGCCGCGGCGGTCCGCCGACCACCGGACGGCCTCCGACGGGGGTGCCCGATGACCGTTCTGCCCACCCCGCTCGCCGAGGACACCGCGCCCCCGGCGACCCCCGCGCCCACCTTCGCGGTGATCTCCGGCGCACAGGTGCACCAGGCGCTCAGCGGACGCGAGCGCGGGCTCGTGGAACTCGTCGAGGCCGCCTACCGGCTGCACGGCGCGGGGGACTCGGTCAACCCGCCGTCGTACTTCCTGCGCTTCCCCGACCGCCCGGCGGACCGGATCATCGCCCTGCCCGCGTCCATCGGCGGCCCGATCCGCGTGGACGGCATGAAGTGGATCTCCAGCTTCCCGGGCAACGTCCAGGCTGGCATCCCCCGGGCCTCCGCGGTCCTCGTCCTCAACGACCACGACACCGGCTATCCCTTCGCCTGCCTGGAGAGCTCGGTCATCAGCGCCACCAGGACCGCGGCGTCCGCCGCGCTGGCGGCCGACCGGCTCAGCCGCGGCCGCCCGCGCCCCACCCGGGTCGGGTTCGTCGGCACCGGGCTCATCGCCCGCTACATCCACACCTTCCTGGCCGGCACCGGCTGGACCTTCGACTCCGTCGGGGTCCACGACCTGTCGGCCGACAGCGCGGCGGGCTTCTCCGGCTACCTGCGGGAAGCCGGGACCAACGGCCGGGGTCCCAAGGTCACCGTCCACGACAGCGCCGAGGAGCTGATCCGCGCCTGCGACCTGGTGGTCTTCGCCACCGTCGCCGGTGCACCCCATGTCACGGACCCGGACTGGTTCTCCCACCACCCCGTCGTGCTGAACGTCTCGCTGCGCGACCTCGCCCCCGAGGTCCTGCTCGCCGCCGCCAACATCGTGGACGACGTCGAGCACTGCCTGAAGGCCGACACCTCACCCCACCTGGCCGAACAGCTCACCGGGAGCCGGGACTTCCTGGACGGCACCCTCGACGACGTCCTGACCGGACGGGTGACCCCGCCGGCCGACCGGACCGTCATCTTCTCGCCGTTCGGACTCGGCGTTCTCGACCTCGCCGTCGGCAAGTACGTCTACGACGAAGTGGCCCGCAGGGGGGACCTGCGGCTCGTCGACGACTTCTTCCACGAACTGCGTCGGTACGGCTGAGCGCGACCACCTCAGCTCTGGCAACAGGAGGCCCACCGTGCCCGTCATCTCCACACCCCACGCCTTCAACGAAAGCCAGCTCTACGTCGACCTCCGGTCGATCTTCGGGCGTTCGCTGTATCTGAAGTGCGAAGGCTTCAACTTCGCCGGCTCCATCAAGGTGAAGGCCGCGAACGAGATGGTGGAGACCGCCGAGCGCGAGGGAGTCCTGCGGCCGGACTCGATCCTGGTGGAGTCGTCGTCCGGGAACCTGGGTGTGGCGCTGAGCACGATAGCCGCGAGCAAGGGCTACCGGTTCCTGTGCGTCACGGACTCCCGGTGCAACCTCTCGACCCGCCTGCTGATGGAGGCACTCGGCAGCGAGGTGCACGTCATCTCCGAACTGGACGCCAACGCGGGTTTCCTCGGCGCGCGGCTCGACTACGTCCGCGCGCTGTGCGCGTCCGACGACCGCTACGTGTGGCTCAGCCAGTACACCAACCCGGGCAACTGGCGCGCGCACTTCCGCACGACGGCGCCCGAGATCGCCAGCTACTTCCCGGGTCTGGACGTCCTGTTCGTCGGCGCGGGCACCACCGGGACCCTGATGGGCTGCGCCCGGTACTTCCGGACCTGGCACCGGCCGGTGCGGATCGTCGCCGTCGACAGCGTGGGCTCGGTGGCGTTCGGCGGCGCACCCGGCCGCCGGATGATCCCGGGCCTGGGCATGAGCATGCGGCCGCCGCTGCTCGACGAGTCCTTCGTGGACGAGGTGATCCGGGTCGAGGAGGCGGAGACCATCCGTACATGCCACCGGATGGCGCGGCGCGGCTTCCTGTTCGGCGGCTCCACCGGGACGGTGGTCAGCGGTGCGATGGAGTGGCTCAGCCGGCATGACATACCCGGCATCACCGCGGTGGCCGTGGCACCCGACCTGGGCGAGCGCTACCTCGACACCATCTACCAGACCAACTGGCTGCACGACCTCTACGGCGAGCACGTCCTCGACGATCAGGTGCCGGTCGGCGGGCACCAGGCACAGACCACGCCGGACACCCCTGACACACCGGACGCGCCGCCCCGCAGCCGGAGCCACTGAGGGCCGCGCGCGGTCGGGGAGGGCACGGAACGCCCGCGCCCCGGCCGCCGGAGGGGCCGAGGGCCCGGCCGGGCCCGCACCCGCGAGCGGGGTGCGGCGGTCCGTCCGGCCGACGGCGAGGGCCGCACCGCCGGCCGGACGGGTCGCACGGTCTCCCACCGGCCCCCGGCCCGTCACCGGCCAGGACGTCGGCCGACCCGAGCTCCGGCCTCCTGCCGCCTTCGCCGGGGCTTCGCGCAGGTGGCGGTGTCCCGCGGGGCCGCTGTCCCGCCGGGGCCTCGCGCGCGTTCCGTGGAGCCGGTGGGGCGCCGCGGCCGGGCCTGTCGCGGGTCCCGCGGACCCGCGAGGCCGCCTGTCCCCGCCTGTCCCCGCCTGTCCCCGCGCCGCTCTCGCCGAGCCGCCGAGGCGGCTCAGCCCGGCTTCTCGCCGGTCTCGCAGACCTGGCGGGCGATCTCACGCAGTTTGACGTTGCGGTCCTGGGAGGCCTTCTTGAGCACCCCGAAGGCCGCGTTCTCGGGCAGCCCGTAGCGCTCCATCAGGATGCCCATCGCCTCGCCGATCTCGTGGCGGGTCTCCAGGGCGTCACCGAGCTGCTGGTGCGTCCGGGCGGCGGAGAAGGCCACGGCCGCGTGCGAGGCGAGGATCCAGCCCGCCTGCCGGGCGGCGTCGTCGAAGGCGCGCGGCCGGTGCGAGTAGAGGTTGAGGGCGCCCAGTTCGTCGTCCTCGGTGAAGAGGAGGAAGCCCATCACGCTCCCCATGCCCAGCTTCCTCAGCTCGGGGGCGAAGCGGCTCCAGCGTTCGTGCGGCCGGTTCAGGTCCTCGATGACGTAGACCTGCTGACGGTCGGTCACCGCGTCGAAGCAGGGGCCCTCCCGCAGTTCCTGCTGGATCCGGTCCGCACGGCGCACCACGTCGCCCGTGGCCGCCAGGGCACGCACCTCACCCCGTCGCACGGTGAGGATGCCGGCGTCGTCGCAGTCCTTGATCAGCACCGTCGCGTGCTCCACGATGCGGTCCAGGGTGCCCTGCACGGAGTCCTGGGCCAGCAGATCGCGCGCCATCTCCGCCAGGGCGACGGCGAACTGCTCCCAGACCTCGCCGGGCTCATGGGACATGTGCCACCTGCTCTGCCGTCGAAGCCGCCTCGTCGCCCACCAAGGCTTCCATCTTGCCACCCGCGCTTCCCCGTCGCGCCCCGCGGGAGCCCCCGGACGGCTCGGCGGCGCCCGCCCGCCGCGGTCCCCTCCCGCCGGGACGACACCGTCCCGGCGAGTCCCCGTGTTTCACCCGTGGATCAACGGTGACCCGAAGGAGGACCGAAGTTCGACGAACGACACCACGGTGATCGCAGGAGGTTCCCATGGACAACTGGCGCGAATCGGCGGCATGCCGCACCGTCGACCCCGACCTCTTCTTCCCCATCGGCAGCACGGGCCCCGCGCTTCCGCAGGTCGAGGAGGCCAAGGCCGTCTGCCGGCGGTGCCCCGTCCGTGACGAGTGCCTGCGCTGGGCGCTGGACACGGGGCAGACCATCGGCGTCTGGGGCGGTACGAGCGAGAACGAACGCCGCGCCCTGAGGCGGCGCACGGTCGGCCGGGCGGCCAGGGATGCCGGGACCTAGGCGAGCGGGCCGGCAGGTGGGCAGGAAGGGCGCGGGAGCGATGGCGTCCGCGTGGTGCGGGGCAGCGGGAGAGATCCCGCGACGAGTCCGGGGCAGGCGTGATGGAAAGTGATCCGAGCGGGGACAAGCGGCCGTCGGACGAGGAGGTCGAGAGCCTCGCCGTCGTCTTCCCCGGCGAGCTGTGCGACGTGACCGACGCGCGCCTCTCGGCGGAGGGCTATCTACGGGTCCTCGCGCGGGCGTCACCGCCCTCGTCGCCCGAGTACTGGGACGACGTCCTGCTGGTGGTGACGGAACTGGCCGCCAACACGATCCAGTACGCCCCCGGCCCCTTCGAGCTGCGGGTACGGCCCACCGGTGACGGTGTGCAGGTCACACTGCGCGACAGCAGCACCACACCGCCCACGCCCCGCCGCATGAACCCGGCCCGGGGCGCGGGCGGCATCGGCTGGCACCTCGTCCACGCGCTCTGTCACCGGGTGAACGTCGTCGTCCGGCCCGACGGCAAGGACGTCCACGCCCTGCTGCCGTGGTGACCGGGCGGCCACTCCCCGGTGGCGCGCGGCCATTCCCCGGTGTCGCGCGGACCCTCTCCGGTGGTGCGCGGGCCCTTCCCCGGACGTCCGGATGCCCCGCGACCGGACCCCGTACCGACTCGTCGGTGCCGGGAGGTGTCGGTCCACGGGGCGGGGGCACACGGGACTGCTGTAGGACCTGTCAGTTCCGTGCGTCCGAAAGGGGTGGAGGAGTGAGCCTGGAGCAGGACCGAGCGTCAGGACCCGTCGAGCAGGTGGGCGACGAGGTGCGCGAGCCCTCGCAGGAGGAACGCGCCGCCTGGGCGCGGGTGTGCCGTTCGGCCACCGGCATGCGGCACCACGAGGCGAAGGAAGCTCTGGAGACGGCCAGGGAGGCCGCCCGCGGTGACGCGCTCACGCGGCAGGAGGCGCAGGTCGCGCGCGCGGAGGCCGACGAGTGGGAGCGGATCACCGACGCCCTCGCCGACCACGCGGGGACGTACGACCCCGACCACGACCCCTTCGTCCAGGGCGAGCGGACCGCTCGCGCACACCGGACGGGGACGGACAAGGCGGCGCCGCCCCGGTGAACCGGTTCCGCGAGCGCCGCCTTCGTGTTGTCAGTGCCGTCCGCGACAATGCGGAGCAGCAACGAAGATCGTTTCCGCTCCCGGCGGTGCGCGATCGGATCCGTCCGTCGAGAGGCCGCCCGCACATGACGCCCACCCATCGCCGCCGCGCCGTGCCGCGAGCCCTGAACGGAGACCGCTGACGATGCTGCGAGCCCTCCCGCGTCCCACCGCTCCGCTCGGCCCCGACGGTGCCGAGGTGCTGCGTCTCATCACCGTGCAGCGTGCTCCCGTCTGCCTCACCGTGCAGGCCAGCGGACGCCGCCGGTACGGCTACTGGCAGTCCATGGACGCCGGCGCCGGGCGCGGCGGGTGTTACGTCGCCCTGCCCACCGCCGCCTGCGACGCGCTGCACGCGGCGGGCCGGATCGTGCTGGGGGACCCGGTGGTCGACCCCGGCAAGACCACGTATCCGGTACGCCCCGCCGCGCGGGAGGCGTCCGCCCCGACCGCCGCGCCCCGGCAGGCTCTCACCGCGTGAGGGTCCGCGCGGGGCTCACGGGGCCGTGTGACGGCCGCGCACCCACATCGGCACGGCGAACCAGCAGAACAGGTACCAGGCGACGATCCCCGTGACGAGCCAGGGCACGTAGTCGTCGTGGGTGGCGACCCGCAGGACCAGCAGCAGCGACGCCGTCATCGTCGCGAGCAGCAGGACGAGCCCCGCGAGCGTCAGCCGTGACGCCCATACGACCGCCTGTTCCTTCACCCTCCGCCCGGCGACGATCCGGTGCAGGGACACCGGTCCGATCAGCGCGCCCGTGGCGGAGGCGCCGAGAACGACCGTGACGATGTAGATCGTCCTGTCCGCCTGTTCCAGCTGCGCGTACCTGGGTGTGAAGACGACCGTGAGCAGGAAGCCGAACAGGATCTGCACGCCGGTCTGCGCGACCCGGATCTCCTGGAGGAGGTCACCCCATTTGCGGTCCGCCCTCTCCTCCTCCGTCTCGTGACGTCCGGAGTCGCTCCGGGCCCGCCCGGCGTCGTGGCGGGCCCGGACCGCGTCGCCGCGCGCTTCGTCATGTGCCGACTCCGACAATTCTTCCTCCCGGCAGACCCCGGATGCCCGGGCGGTGGTTTCGGTGGATCCCGTGCTTCCGGGATTCCGTGTCCTCGAACACCTCGAAGAAAGGCGCGCCCGCTCGTCTCCGGCGTACCCGCCGCGCCATGGATTTCTCGCGACATGGCTTTCTACCGGGATCGTCTACCCGGGGGAGAGCGGCACGACGGCCGTGATGCGCTTTCCGCCCGCTTGGAGATACGAGACGATGATGTCGCGGGCCAGCCGGCACACGATCGGCCAGCCGTGCCCACCGATCTGCAGGGGCGCCGAACCGTCGGCGCGCCGTACCGGCTTGGGCAGTTCGTCGCTGCGGTCGCTCACCGACAGGCGCACCTCACGCTCGCCGGGTATCACCTCGAACGCCGTGACCCCGCCGCCGTGCAGCATCGCGTTGGTCGTGAGCTCGGAGGCGACGAGCAGCACGTCACCGACCGCCGTCGCATCGGTCGTGGCCCCGGGTCCGCGGGACCGTCGGGAGCTGTCGAGCGCCTGCCGTACGGCCTCGCGCACCTCGGCCGGGTTGCGCGGTCCGGAGGAGTCCGACGCGGGCGGTCCGGTCGGCGCGCCGGTGGAGTGCGCCCGGTACTCTCCGCACATTTCCTCGCCCTTTCCTCGAAAACTCGAAACTCGAAACTCGGAGAAACCCTTCGAACATGTGGTGACCCGTCAAAGGAAACGGGCCCGCCGCATGAGCGCGCGGCGGGCCCGATTCAGCGCGTGACCCTCAGTGCCGGAAAATGTCCTTCATCTTCTCCTTGGCCTGGCGGGTGTCACCCTTCGCCTTCTCCGCCCTGCCCTCGGAGGTCATACGCTCGTTGCCGACGGTGCGACCGACGGTCTCCTTGGCCTTGCCTTTGGCCTGCTCCGTCTTCGCCTGTGCCTTCTGGTTCTTGGTCACCGCAGATCACGTCCTCACCGCATTGACTGTGCGATCCACTACTACGGCTGACCTGAGAGAACCGTCCCAAACCCGCCCGCCGCGAAATGACGGCCGTTTCCCGCGAAAAGCCGGGTCATTCCTCGAAGCGGCGGGTCATGCACGGTGAGCGGGAAAAACCGGCCCGGGGGAACGCAGGGTGGGCACCCCGCCGCACTCCACCCGCCTGGTCACGACTCCGGGCAGCCCTTCGACCCACCCGCGCGACAGGCCGGTGAGCCGGTCCGTGCCGAGCGGGTCGCGGCCGAGCCCGATCGCGTACGACGCTGACGCGGGACCCTCCTCGAAGGGGTGGGGCCAGGCGTGCGCGTCGGCCGTCCCGGCCTCCCCCAGCGCGGTGAGCAGGGCCCGTACGCGCCCGCGCAGGCGTCCCCGGGTCTCCTCGAACCCGGCCGTGTCCGCCGCCCGTACCTCCACCACCAGCCATGCGGCGTGCCGGCGGTGCAGGGCCGGGGGAGACACCAGTTCGGGCAGCGGATCGACGCCGGTGAGCGCGGCCGACTCCAGGATGTCCCAGGCGCGGTACAGCTCGTCTGTCAGGAGGTCGCGGAAGCCGGCGCCGACCTGGGCCGTGCAGAGGCGTACCGGAGCGGTCGGCGTCAGGACCGACACCGCGGACGGTGGCGGTGCGAGGGGGTCCACATGCCCGCCGGGTCCGCGGCCCGGCCGGCCCGGGCCGCCCGGCCGGTGCCCGCCGGGCCGGAGCGTGACCGGTTCGCGCCAGTCCCACGCGGCCCAGGTCCCGAAGAAGTGCCGGAGCAGTCCGTCCGGGGACGGCACCTCCGCCTCGCGGGTCGTACGCGCCGCCAGGACGGACCAGGCGAGCCCCGGCAGTCCGCCGAACGGCGCCGAGTCGAGACCGCGCGCCTTCGCCCATGCCTTGACCTCCGCGGCCAGCCGGGCGAACGCGCGGTGCCGGCCGTCGACGGCGCTCCGTACCGCGGCCGCGTCGTCGACCGCGCTCAGAGCGGTCGCGGCCCGCGCGCCCAGCCGGGCACGGTGTACCACGGCATCGGAGGGCGGGAGCGGACCGGTGGCGACGACGCTCAGGTCGACGTCGAGTCCGCCGACGCTCAGCCGCAGCCCCGGAACCCGCGCGCCGGTCACCCGCCGTACCCGGGTGGCCGCCGGCAGCGCCCGGGTCACCCGCGCCAGGACGTCGGCCATGTCGACGACACCGGGCAGCGCGGCGACCAGGTCCAGATCCGCTCCGGGCAGCGCGCCGCCCATGCGCCGGGACCCGACGACGTGCACGGCTCCGTCGGCGAGCGCGTCGGCGACGCGACGCGCGGTGTGCTCGGCGGCGCGGTCGTCCGGGGGCGTGGTGACGGGCGCGGCGGCGGTGCGGGGCGAGGCCGCCCCGCCGACCGAGGTCACCTTGCCGGAGATGGTGCCGGTGGTCCCGGTGGTGCCAGTGGTTCCCGTGGTCCCGGCGGTGGTGTCCGTGAGGTCCGCGGCGGTGTCGGCCGGGTCGGGCAGCCACCGCACCTCACCGGTGCCCAGCGCGACCGTCGCCCGCGGACGCATCGGTTCGTCACCGCGGCGGGAGAGCAGGACGAGGTGTCCGACCCGGGCCCGCACGGCGGGGCCGAGCCGGGCGGCGCAGTCGGCGGCGACCGGGCCCGGGTCCGGGACCCGGCCCAGGGTCAGATGCGGGGTGAATCCCGCGTCCCGGCCCCGGCAGCGCGGGAACCGCTGTTCCAGCGCCGCCCGCAGCCGTGCCCAGGGATCCGGGTCCGACGCGGCCGGGTCGAGCCACACCGTGGCGTCGTCACGGTGCCCGAAGGTGTGCACGCCGTCGAGGCGGACGTCGAACGGCGGTGTCGTGGCCGCCGCCAGGGACAGCAGCGGGACGGCCCGGTCGAACGCGGACTCGGGGACGAAGCCGAAGAGCAGGTTGACGTGCGGCGGCCAACGCCGGACCTGCGGGTCGTAGGTCCGCCGGAGCTCCTGGATCACCGGCCACGGTTCCCCGGAGGGCAGCCACGCCACCGCCGTGCGCGCGGTCGGGGCGAGGCCGAGGGTGCCGTGGGGGTCAGGGGCGGCGAGGACGTCGTCGGAGTGGTCGCCGAGGGCGCCGCGGCTCGACGAGGTCCCGGCGGGTCCGGTGTCACGGGCCGTGACGACGTCCGCTCCGTCCGGGCCCGCCACGACTCCGTCCAGGCTCACCACCGCCTCCACGCCGAAGTGGTCGGAGACGTACAGCCCTCCGGGGCCGGGGGAGTCGCCCCGCAGGGCCGCCTCCAGCGGGCGGAGGGCGGCGCCCCGGAGCAGCACGCGGTCGAGCCGGGAGGAACGGCCGGACAGCGAGGAGACGGCGGCCAGGGGATTGACGGCGGGGTCGAAGGTGGGAGTCCGGTCGAAGGCGCCGCGCACCTCCGTCCAGGCGTCCCGCATGCCGAGGACGCCGGCGGGTCCGGTCGGCCCGTCGCCGCCGTCGTTGAAGTCGCCGAGCAGCACCAGGGGGCCGTCGAGGTCGGCGAGTCCCTCGGCGATGCGCGCGAGTTCGGCCGCTCGGCGGGCCGCGCCGTCGTCGGAGTGGTCGCTGCTGAGGTGCGTGGCGGCGACCACGAGCGGGCCGGACGACGTCTCCAGGGCGAGAGCGGTGACGCCCTTGTGCGGGCCGAGCGCGTGATGGCCGGCCTCCCTGACGGGCAACCGGCTGAGCAGCAGCAGTCCGTTGTCGTCCACCCGTTTCCCCCGGGGGTCGGCGCCCACCGTGTAGCCGGCGCGGATCCAGGGTGTCCGCAGCAACAGCGCGAGCAGCCCGGCCTCGACCTCCTGGAGCGCGATCACGTCGGCGTCGGCGTCCTCCAGGGCCGCGAGCAGCAGGGGCCTGCGGCGGTCGGTGTCGATGCGGTCGCTGTCGTACCGGTCCCACAGCGTGTTCCAGGTCAGCACCCGCACCCGGGCGGGCGGCACCCGTGCGTCCGCGCCCGGGCGCGTCGTCGCCTCCGGCCGGCCGGCGGCGCGCCACCGTGCCGACGCGTCGTCCCACACGGACGGCGTGTCGGCCGTGAAGAACGGGGCCCGCAGCAGGCGTGGGACGCGCACCCGGCCGGCGGAGGTCACGTCGATCCGGTCGACACCCGTCGTCCGGTCCCACACCACCTCGCCGTCCGCCTCGACGAACAGCACGCGGTGCCAGGGGATGTCGCCCCCGGGCACAAAGGCGGCCAGGGGGACGCGCGCGGGGGCGGCCCCGCGCTGGTTGACACCGAGCACGAACCGGGCCGGGTCGAAGCGCGGGTCCCAGCGGACCCGGTGGTAGATCTCGTCGCTGGTACGCATCACCGCTCGCCTCCGTCCAGGGTGCCGTCGACGTCGTCCACGGTTCCGCCCGTGCCGACGTACCAGATCCGGTGGGCCTCACCGGGACAGGGCGGGTCGAAGCGGCGCAGCTGGGCCTGGAGCACCCCGGGCGGCACCGGATGGGCCCGTCCGGCGTTGCGCCCGGTCAGTTCCTCGTCGGCGGCCAGGACGACCACGTGGGTGATCAGCGCGTCCCGCCGGTGCGCCACCGCGTCCACCAGGGAGCGCTGGTGCCGGCCGAGCGACGTGGCGTCCCACACCACGGTGGCGGGGCCGGCCGCGAGCGCGGAGTCGAGCCGGCGCAGGCCCTCGCGCAGCACCGCGGCGTTGGCGCGCTGGTCGGAGCGTGCGCCGCGCGCCGAGCGCAGGTCGTCGAGGCAGACGCGGCTGTCGATGCCGGGAAGCCCGGCGGCGAACGTGCTCTTGCCGCTGCCCGAGGGACCCACGAGATGGATCAGCCGGGGGAACGCGCCGTCGCGCAGCCGCCACGTCGCGGCCACGGCCGCCTCGGCGGTGGCCACCTTCCCCGCGGCGTACGACGCCCGTGCCCAGGCCCAGCAGCGGTCGGCCGCGTCGGTGTCACCGAGGCCGCCGAGGGCACCGAGCAGGCCCGCGCGAAGACCCCCGAACGGGTCCTCGCCGAGCAGGCCCGCCTCCTCCGCGTGCAGTGCGGACCAGTCGACCTGCTCGCGCGCCGCGGCACCCTCGGTGACGGCGACGGCCGCGGCGACCGCGTGGAGCACCCCCAGGTCGGCGGCGAGCGCCATGCGCCCCAGCCCGGCGCGCCGTTCCTCGTCGGGGTGCGGACGGCGCAGCAGGGACTGCAGACCGACCAGGTCCGCGACCCGCCGTGCCGAGGGCATGCCGAGCGGTCCGGCCAGCCGGGGTGCCAGCCCGGCTCGGCGCCCCCCGTGCAGCAGGGCGGCGATCACCCCCGTCAGCCGTGCGTCCCCGGTCCGTCCCAGTGCGTCGAGCCGGTCGGCCACCTCCGCGACGACGGCCTCACCGGCGACCGCCCGCTCGGACCGCACCGCCGCCGGCTCGCCGCCCGCACCCGCTCCGGTCCCCGGCTCCGTCCCCGACCCGATCGCGCTCTCGGCCCCTGCCTCCGGACCCGTGCCGGTGGCGGTCAGGAGGGCCCGTACGTCCGGGGACGCGCCGGACCGCACGTCCCACAGGGCGGCGGCGGTGCCCCGCCCGTTGGCCACCACCTCGGCGTGCATCCAGTGCGTGTCGGTCCGTACGTGGCCGGGCCGCACCCACTTGGCCACCCGGCGGCCGAACTCCTCGTACCGGAATCCCTCGACGGTCCGTACGACGTACCCCTCGGTGCGGGCGGGATCGAGCCGCAGGACCCGCAGGGACCGCAGGGCCCGGTCGTCGAGGACGCCCCGCCACAGCACGCGCGGCACGGGAACGCCGAGGCTCCGCAGGAACCGCACCGTCCGGTCCCAGCCCAGGCACCGCTCGCCGTCCCAGACGGAGAACCCGTAGAAGAAGCTGTCGAGGGCGGTGTACGCGATCGAGTGCCGCGCGTACAGGTTCTCGCCGCACACCCGCCATCCGGGTGGGAGAGCCGCGCCGACCCGGGCCTGCAGCGCCTTCACCCACGCCCGCGACGGATGGTGCGCCGAGTCGAGCGACCGGGCGTGCAGCCCGTCCGCGTACAGGGTGGTGTTCTCGCCGTCGAGCTTCTCGGTGACCACGACCTCCAGATCCCGCAGGCCCGCCAGATCCGTCACCCGTACGTCGTCCGAGGTCGCCCCCGGCGACCAGGGCAGGTGCGGGGTGCGCGGATAGTGCACGCGTGCCCCCCTGTCGGTCAGGGCAGGTCGTCCGGACCCCATGGCTCTCGTCCCCCGGTGAAGCGGTACGGCCCCGATCACGAGACGGGTCCGGAAATGAGAGCGCCGACTGTAATCGTCCGGGCTCCCGGCGGCCCCTGGTTTTCCAGGCCGTGCCGTCACGGCGGGGGACGGGGGACCCGGGGGTGACGGGAGCGGCGGGGGAGAGGGCAGTGGTCTCGGCGGGTCCTCGGCTCTGCTTCAATGATGAGGACATGATCGGACTTTCCTCGCGACGTCTCGACCGGTGGCCCCGGCCCGCGCGGTCCCGGCGTGCCTCCGGCGGCGCCTGATGGGCGGCCAGTTCCTCAGGTTCGCGGTGGTCGGCGTGGTCAACACCGCGGTGTACTACGCGTTCTACCTCGCGCTCCTGACGGTCCTTCCCTACCTGGTCGCCCACGTCGTGGCGTTCGCCGGGGCCACGGTCGTCTCGTTCTTCCTCAACGCGCGCTTCACCTACCGGACGCGTCCCACCCTGCGGAAGTTCGTACGGTTCCCGCTGGCCACCGCCACGAACCTCGTCGTCTCCACGCTCGCCCTGCACTTCCTGGTCGAGGTGGGCCACTGCGGGTCGCGGACCGCCGCGCTGCTCGCCTCGGCGGTCGCCGTGCCGTTCACCTTCCTCGCCAGCCGGGCGATCATGATTCCGTCGTCCTGACCCGGAATGTCCCGGCCGTGGACGGGTACGCGCGACGGGAACCGCGCCCGGGACGGATCACGTTCCGGGCGGTCCGTCCGCTACTCCTGGGGATCTGCCATGGACACACCCTCGAACGACCACCACCGGCCCACGCCCGCCACCCCGGCCCAGCGGGCCCTGGACACCCTCGCGGAGAACACCCGCGACGCGGTGGCACTGGACACGCTGGCCGGCAGCGAGGTGCTGGTCCCGGTCCCGGACGACGCGAGCGAACAGGACGCCAGCGATCCGGCGGCCGTGGCGCTGCCGGTCCTCGACCAGCCGGGCGGGGAGCAGGTGGTGCCGGTCTTCACCTCGGAGCTGGAGATGGCGGGGCTGCTGCCCTTCGTCTCCCGCTACCGGATGGTCCCCCTCGGCGCGCTGGCCTCGCAGTGGCCGGCCGGTGATCTGGCGCTCACCATCGACGCGAGTTCGCCGCACGGTCTGACCCTGACCTCCGAGGGCGTCCGCACCCTCCTGGCCCGCCCGGCCTGAACCGGAGCGGCGCCGCGACGGGCCCTCGACGGGCGAGCCGCCGGCAGTGGCTCGCGCCGGCGAGGGCCCGCCCGTCGTCGCGACGCGCGACGACGGGCCGGCCCCGACGCCGACCGGCCCGGGCACCGCGACTTTCCCGACGCCGACCGGCGCAGCCACCAGGACGTCCTCAAGGTCCACAAGCCCGGGCACCGGACCCGATCCGCCGCGCGGAGCGCCTCCCGCCGGGCGTGACAATGGCCGCATGAACTGGATCTCGGGCGTCGCCGGCGGGCTGATCCTCGTCCTGGTGCTCGCCAGCATCCTGCGCACCCTCGTGGTGCCGCGGGGGCTTTACTCCGCTCTGGTGACCCGCTGGTGGCGAGGGCTCCGTCAGCTGCTGCGGCTGGCCGCCCCGGGCGGTGGCTACGACGCCATCGACCGTGCGCAGACCTGGCTGGCCCCGCTCATGCTGGTCGGCATGCTGGCGAGCTGGCTCGGTGGCGCGCTGCTCGGCTTCGGACTGCTGCTGCACTCCCTCTCCGCGCTCACCTGGGCGCAGTCCGTGCGGGAGGCCGGGTCCAGCCTGTTCACGCTCGGATTCGCCAGCGGCGACCGGCTGCACCTGTCCGCCGTGGACTTCCTCGCGGCGGCCACCGGACCGGTCGTGATCGCCCTCCAGATCGCCTATCTGCCGACCCTGTACGCGGCTTACAACCGCCGTGAACTGGAGGTGACCCTGCTTCAGTCGCGCGCGGGCGAGCCCGCATGGGGACCGGAGATCCTGGCCCGGCAGTGGCTGGTCGACACCGAGACCGCGCTGCCCGAGCTGTACCGCTCCTGGGAGCGGCTCGCCTCGGACATCGGCGAGAGCCACTCCACGTACCCGGTCCTGCTGGCGTTCCGCTCACCACGGCCGTACCGGAGCTGGATCGTCGGCCTGGTCTCCGTGATGGACGCGGCCGCCCTGCACCTCGCCCTCACCCCGGGCAGCGCACCGCCGGAAGCCCGGCTCGTCCTGCGCGCGGGCTTCACGGCGCTGCGCGACATCGCCCGCTCGCTGCGCTTCGCGTACGACGCCGATCCCGCCCCGGACAGTCCGATCCAGCTCACCTTCGAGGAGTTCGACGCGGCGGTGTCCATGGTGCGGGCGGCGGGCTTCCCCGCCGGGCGGACCGCGTCGGAGGCCTGGCCGCACTTCCACGGCTGGCGGGTGAACTACGAGGCGATCGCCTACGAGTTGTGCCGCCGTGGCGACGCGGTCCCCGCGCTGTGGACCGGACCGCGGGACTTCGCCGCCGTGCCCGTCCCGCCCGCCCGGCCGCTGGACCGCCGCCCGCCCGGCGGCGACCCGGCACCGTCCCGCCCCGCCCCGTAGCCCGGGACGCGGTACGGGCCCCGCCCGGGAGTCCGCGCGGGGCCGGCGCTCAGCCGGCCAGCATGCGGGCGAGGACGGAACGCTGCAGCGGGCGCACCTCGGCGTGCAGGTCACGGCCCTTGCGGGTGAGCGCGACCCACACCCCGCGCCGGTCCTCCACGCAGACCGTGCGTTCCACCAGCCCGTCCTTCTCCAGCCGGCCGATCAGACGGGACAGGGCGCTCTGGCTCAGATGCACGCGGTCGGCGATGTTCTGCACCCGGCAGAGCTCGCCCGCGTGCGACAGCTCGCCGGAGGCGAGGATGTCCAGCACCTCGAAGTCGCTGGCGCCCAGACCGTGGGGGTGCAGCGCGCGGTCGATCTCGCACATGGTGCGCGCGTGCACCGACAGGATGTCCCGCCACCGGTCCTCGAGCCGGGCCCCGTCCGCCGTGTTCGCTGCCATGTCTGCACGGTAACAGAGGAAACGCCGTTCATTGAGCGTGCAACCAGTGCAGGTGCATCAGGACGGCCGCCGGCCGCCGGGGCCTACGCGCCGGGGGCGTCCTGGAGAAGCCCGACGAGGTTGCCGTCCGGGTCCTTGACGGAGGCGATCAGCCTGCCGCCGCCGACGTCCTGGACGTCCTGGAGCGTCTCGGCGCCGTCCTCCAGGAGCCCGGCGAGCGAGGCCCGGATGTCGTCGACGTGCCAGAACGGAACCGGTCCGGTCATGCCCTTGGCGTGGCCGTTGGGGTCGAGCCCCACGTCCTGCCCGGCGTCCTTGAACCCGACGTAGTACGGGGTGTCGGCGTACGGTTCCGCCCCGAGCAGGCGGCCGAACATGGCCTTGGCCCGTGCGAGGTCCTTCACGGGATAGATGATGGTCTTCAGACCGGCGGTCATGGCGACTCCCTGCTGACGCGTGTCGTTGCGTGTGATGGTGTCCGGCCGACGGGCTGTGCCGGCTCCTCCACGCTAGGCCGGGGCCGGGCACGGTGGCTTCTCGAATCCTGACCGGATCGCCGCGCGGGCGGTGGACGGAGCCCGGCGCCTCCGGTGTCGGTCGGGGACGGCCGGCCACCTCGCGCCCGGACGCGCCCGCCGTTCCCGACGGCACCGAGGGCCGTCCCGTGCTCCCCGGCGGGCGCACGACGACAGCCACGCACCTCGCCGCGTCGTCGGACCGCCCGCACATGCCCGGTACGGCGACGATCCTCCGCGCCTTGCGATGCACCGCATCCGGTACCGCGCGCTGATCCACCGAGGATCACCGGACAGCCGTCGGGCGACCCGCGACGACCTGTCACTCCGCGACCGGGAGGCGCCCGGCCCCAGGCCGGGAGACGCCCCGTCCCTTCACCGAGGCCCGCACCCCGTCCGTCGTCGAGCCGCCCTCCCGGCCCCTCGACGGCCGACTTCTGTTCGAGAGGCGTCGGGAGGGGTACGGAGGCGGGCATGACGCACTCTCCGCACTCCGGCCGCCCCACGGCACTCGTACCGCGCCACCTCGTGTCCCTGGGCGGTCACGGCCCCGAGGACGTGGTGGCCGACCCGCGCGGCCGGGTCCTGACCGGCGTCGAGGACGGCCGCATCCTGCGCGTCGAGGGGCTCGGTGACCCGGCCCGCGCCCGGGTCCAGGAGATCGCGCGGACCGGCGGCCGGCCCCTCGGACTCGAACTCCTCCCCGACGGCGACCTGTTGGTCTGCGACGCACGTCGCGGGCTGCTCGGGGTCCAGGTCCGCGACGGAGCGGTCCGCGTCCTCGCGGACTCGGTGGCGGGCGCCCCGCTGCGCTTCTGCAGCAACGTGATCGCGCTCGCGGACGGCACCGTCTACTTCACCGTCTCCAGCCGCAGATACCCGCTCGAACGGTGGATCGGGGACCTGGTCGAGGACACCGGTACCGGGATGCTGTTGCGTCTCGCGCCCGGCGCGAGCGAACCCGACGTGGTCCTGGACGGGCTGCGGTTCGCCAACGGCCTGGCGCCCTCGGCCGACGAATCCTTCCTGATCGTCGCGGAGACCGGGGCCCGGCGGCTGACCAGGGTCCGGCTCACCGGACCGGCGGCCGGCCGCGCCGACACCTTCGCCGAGGATCTGCCGGGACAACCGGACAACCTCTGGCGCGAACCCGGCGGTCCGGTCTGGGTGGCCCTGGCCGGACCCCGCGTCCCCGCCCTGGAGATCCTGCACCGCCGCGGTCCCGCCCTGCGGTGCGCGGCGGCCCGCGTCGCGGTGCGCGCGCCGTTCCGGCCGCCGGCCACCACAGGGGTCCTCGCGGTCGACGACGAGGCCCGTGTCGTCCACCGCCTGGAGGGCCGCCGCGCACGGTTCCGCATGGTCACCAGCGGGTGCGTGGCCGACGGCCGTCTGGTGCTGGGAAGCATCTGGGAGCGGGGGGTCGCCGTGTGCGACCTGCCGCCGGGCGCCGGGGGAGCGTGACCCGTCCGGGTGTGCGAGGCCGCCGTCCCCGGCGGTAGGCTGTTCAGCGGCCGCGATCTTGCGTCGCGGCGCGGCGGTGGGGCCCGCCGTACCCGAACCGCGGCGTCCGCGCCGCCAACGGTCCCTACTTGCGACGGAGTGCGCCCTCCGGGGCCCGGCGAGTAGGAGAAGTGTGTCCATGACAGTCCCGCACCCCGAGCGAGTCGGCACACCCGACGCTCCCGTGTCCCCGCCCTCCCGCCGTGCGTCCCCCTGGGACGGTCAGGCGCCGGTGGTGGCGATGGTCGCGCTCGGCGGCGCGATCGGCGCCTCCGCGCGGTACGGGGCGAGCCTGCTGTGGCCGGTGGAGACCGGCGGTTTCCCCTGGACCACGTTCTGGGTGAACGTCGTCGGCTGCGCCGTGATCGGCGTCTTCATGGTCGTCATCACCGACGTGTGGGCCGCCCACCGGCTGGTGCGGCCCTTCTTCGGCACCGGGGTGCTCGGCGGGTTCACCACCTTCTCGACCTACGCCGTCGACATCCAGAGACTGCTCGACGGGGGGCGTCCCGCGACCGGGTTCGCCTATCTCGCGGCGACCCTGTGCGCGGCGCTCGCGGCGGTGTGGCTCGCGGTCACGGTGACCCGGCGCGCACTGGCGGGGAGGCGGCGATGACCAGGCTCACGGGCAGCGCCCTCCGTGTGACGATCTTCATCGGCGAGAACGACGTCTGGCACCACAGGCCGCTGTACTCGGAGATCGTGCACCGCGCCCACGCGGCCGGACTGGCCGGCGCCAGCGTCTTCCGCGGTATCGAGGGGTTCGGCGCCTCCTCGCTGATCCACACCTCACGGCTGCTGTCGCTGAGCGAGGACCTCCCGGTGGCGATCGTCGTCGTGGACACCGAGGAACGGATCCGCGCGTTCCTCCCCCAGCTCGACGAACTCGTCGGCGAAGGGCTGGTGATCCTCGACGACTGCGAGGTCGTCCGGTACGCGGGCCGCGACGCCGAGTCCGGCAATACGGGCAGGGAAGGTAAGAAGTAGTTGTGAACTGGCTGCTGGTGATCGTCGGCGGACTGCTCGGCGCGCCTCTGCGCTATCTGACCGACCGGGCGGTGCAGACCCGGCACGACACCGTCTTCCCCTGGGGTACCTTCACGGTCAACGTGGTCGGCTGTCTGGTCCTCGGTCTGCTGACCGGCGCGGTGGCCGTCGGCGCCGCGGGCCCGCACCTCCAGCTGTTCCTCGGGACCGGCCTGTGCGGGGCACTGACCACGTACTCCACCTTCTCGTACGAGACACTACGGCTGACCGAGACCGGAGCGGGCTTCTACGCCGTGGTGAACGTGGTCGTGAGCGTGGCGGCCGGGCTCGGCGCGGCATTCGCGGGGGTTTCGTTCGCGCACACCGTGTGGGCCTAGGTCTTGCGGGTCGCCCGGGCATAGTAAGACTGTCTACAGCACTGTCGACCAACTCCTCAGAACTGGATTCCATGAGCGTCATCAACGTCGGTCAGGCCGTCGTCCTCGGGGTCGTCGAGGGAGTGACCGAATTCCTCCCCGTCTCCTCCACCGGTCATCTCAAGATCACTGAGGGGCTGCTGAACATCCCCGTCGACGACGACGCCGTCGTCGGGTTCTCCGCGGTCATCCAGGTCGGCGCCATCGCCGCCGTGCTCGTGTACTTCTTCAAGGACATCGTGCGGATCGTCTCCGCCTGGGGGCGGGGACTGCGCGACAAGGAGGAGCGCCACCACCACGACTACAAGTTCGCCTGGTGGGTGATCTACGCGACGATCCCGATCGTGATCGTCGGCCTGGCCGCGAAGCCGCTCATCGAGGGGCCGCTGGCCTCGCTGTGGGTGGTCGCGGGCTCCCTGATCGTCGGCAGCGGCGTGATGTGGGCGGCCGACCAGATGGGCCGGCACAAGCGCGGTGAGGACGACACCTCGTTCAAGGACGCGATGCTGGTGGGCAGTTCGCAGATCCTCGCACTGCTCTTCCCCGGTTTCTCGCGCTCCGGCGCCACGATGTCGACCGCGCTCATCCTCGACCTGGACCGGGTGGCCGCCACCCGGCTCTCGTTCTTCCTCGGCATCCCGGCCCTGACCGGAGCCGGAATCTACGAGCTGAAGGACGCCCTGGGCACCGGGGTCGGCGCCGCGCCGCTGGCCGTCGGCACGCTCGTGTCGTTCGTGGTCGCCTACGGCTCGATCGCCTGGCTGCTGAAGTTCGTCGCCAAGCACTCCTTCAACGCCTTCGTGATCTACCGGATCGTGATCGGGGTGGCGCTGCTCGGGCTGCTCGCGACGGGCACGCTCAACAGCTGATCCCGGCGGTCGACCGCCGGGGGCCGTGAGGTCACGCGTCGCGTCCGTGACCCCGCCCCCGGCGGCCGGGCCCGGGCGACACCCGCCCCGGCCCGCGGAAGAGGTCGGTGCCTCCCGATCGCCCGATCGCCCGATCGCCCGACCGGCCGCGCGCGGCCCCCGGGGGGACGGGAACGCTCACGCCCAGCGGCCCCTGGTCAGTACGGGCTCACGACCGGCCGGCGGCCCCCGGTGGTCCGGGCCCACGGCCGCCCGACGCCCCCCCGGTCAGGGCGGACTCACGACCGGCCGGCGGCCCGCCGTGCGGACGGGACCGGCGCGCACCCGGACCGCCCGGACGGCACAATGGTGATCATGTCCGCGTCGCTGTCGTCCCCGACGTTCCTGCCGGTCCTGGAACGCATCGCCACCGAGATCGCCCAGACCCCCGGCCGCGGCCGGCCCGCGGACTACATCCCGGCGCTGGCCGCCTGCGACCCCCGACACTTCGGTATGGCCCTCGCGGAACTCGACGGCACGGTGTACGGCGTCGGCGACTGGCGCCGGCCGTTCTCCACCCAGTCCATCACCAAGGTCTTCACCCTCGCCCTCGACCTGGCCCGCGAGGGCGACGAGCTGTGGGAGCACGTGGGACGGGAGCCCTCGGGCAACCCCTTCAACTCGCTGGTGCAGCTGGAGTACGAGAACGGCATCCCGCGCAACCCCTTCATCAACGCCGGGGCCCTCGTCGTCACCGACCGGCTGCAGACCCGTACCGGCGACGCCGCGGCCGCCCTGGTCGGGTTCCTGCGTGCCGAGAGCGGCAACGCCGCCGTCACCTTCGACCAGGAAGTGGCCGCCTCGGAGGCCCGCAACGGCGACCGCAACGCGGCCCTCGGCCATTTCATGGCGTCGTACGGCAACATCGACAACCCGGTGCCGGTCCTCCTCGACCAGTACTTCCGCCAGTGCTCCATCGAGGCGTCCTGCGCCGACCTCGCGCTCGCCACCGGCTTCCTGGCCCGGCACGGCGTCCGGGCCGACGGAACCCGGCTGCTGACGCGCAGTCAGGCCAAGCAGGTGAACGCGGTGATGCTCACCTGCGGCACCTACGACGCGGCCGGCGACTTCGCCTACCGGGTCGGGCTGCCCGGCAAGAGCGGCGTCGGCGGCGGCATCATCGCCGTGGTCCCGGGCCGCTGCACGCTGTGCGTCTGGAGCCCCGGCCTGGACGAGCGGGGGAACTCGGTCGCCGGGGTCGCGGCCCTGGACCGCTTCACCACCCTGACCGGCCTCTCGGTGTTCTGAGTCCCGGGGCACCGTCCCACGCGACACGTCCCGGGGCACCGTCCCACGCGACACGGCACGCCGGGCACGCCCCGAGAGCCCCGAGAGCCCCGGGAGGCCCGCGACGAGCGCCGACGCCCCCGCACGCCACGCGGAGGTAACTCGACCGCCCCCGCTCGGAGGGCACCACGTCGCTTTCCGGCCACCCGTCCTTGACACGCTTTCCAAGTGTTGGCCAAGGCTTACCCCGTCGATCTCCGCCGCTGCCAGGCTCTCGGCCTGGCCGGCACCGCCTTCCTCGCCCTGGGCGGTGAGACGGCCGGCGCCCTGCCCGCCCACGATCTCCTCGCCCCCGGTTCGAGCCGCGCGGTGCTCGGGCTGGTGGGCGTGTACTTCGGCGTCGTCCTGCTGATCGCCGCGTGGGCCCTGCTCGGCACGGTCGTACGAGGGCCCGAACCACCCACCCCACGCGCCCTGTTGATGGTGCTGGCCGCCTGGGCGGCCCCCCTGCTGCTCGCCCCGCCGCTGTTCAGCCGGGACGTGTACAGCTATCTCGCCCAGGGCGCCATGGTCGACGCGCACATCGACGTCTACGCCCACGGACCCGCACAGCTCGGCGGCCCGCTCGCCGACGAGGTGGCACCGGTCTGGCAGCAGACCACCACCCCGTACGGGCCGGTCTTCCTCGCCGTCGCCTCCGCGCTGTCCGGCCTGACCCGCGGCGAGATACCGGCCGGGCTGCTCGGCATGCGCCTGGTCGCGCTGCTCGGCGTCGCGCTGATGGCGGCGGCGCTGCCCCGGCTGGCCCGGCACAGCGGTGCAGATCCGGCCGCGGCGCTGTGGCTCGGCGCGCTCAACCCGCTCGTCCTGCTGCATCTGGTGGCCGGCGCGCACAACGACGCCATCATGCTCGGGCTGCTCGGGGTGGGCCTGGTCGCCGCGCGCGGCCGGTGGCACATCGCGGGCATCGTCCTCATCACCCTCGCCGCCCTGGTCAAGGCGCCCGCCGCGCTAGGCCTGCTGGCGGTCGTGGCGTTGCGGGGCCGACCCGGCGCGGTACGGACCGTCCTGACCACCGCGGGCGTCGCGCTCGCCACCACCGTCGCGGCCACCGCCGTGGCGGGGACCGGCTACGGGTGGATAGCGGCCCTGAAGACCCCGGTCTCCCCGCACAACTGGTCGCTCACCAGCCTGCTCGGCCGGGGCACCGCCGCCGTGCTCAAGGATCTCGGCAGCGGCCTCGCGCCGCTCGCCCTGCCCGTCTGGCACGCGACCGGACTGGTCGTGACCGTGCTCGTCGTGCTGTTCATCTGGCTGCGCCTGCGACCGGGCCCCATCTACGCGCTGGGGCTCAGCCTGGGCGCGGTCGCCGTGTTCGGCCCGGCGATCCGCCCCTGGTACGCCCTGTGGGGCCTGTTCCTCATCGCCGCGGCGGCGCCGAGCGGTTCGGTGCGCCACCGTGTCGCCGCCGTCAGCGGAGTGCTCGCGCTCGCCGTGCTGCCGAGCGGTGCGCCCGCGGACGTCGGTCAGGTGGTCCTGGCCGTCTCCGGCGGCGCGCTGGCGCTCGTCGTCCTCTGGCAGGCCCGGCAGGCGGCCGTCACGGAGCCGCGGCCCCCGATGCTGGGAGGAACCGCGTGAGAGCGCCGCGAACCCGCGGCCGACGGCTGGTCCTCGTCGGCGCACTCGCCGTCGCCGTGGCCGTGTTCACCGCCACCGTGCCGTTGCTCAGGGACTGGTTCGACCTGCGGGTGTACTACGGCACCGTCGACGCCTGGACCCACCACGGCGGCGGCATCTACGACTACCTGCTCCCCGGGACGACGTACGGCTTCACATATCCGCCGTTCGCGGCCCTCGCCATGCTGCCGATGGCGCTGGTGGGCGAGAGCACGGCGATCGCGCTCGCCCTGCTGCTCAACCTCGTGGCGCTCGGCGCCGTGGTGTGGATCCTCGTGGGGCCGTCGCTGCGCCGTCACGGCTGGTTCGGCTTCGCCCTCGCCGCCTGCGCGCTCGCCCTGTTCGAGCCCGTCCGCGACACCTTCAGCTTCGGGCAGGTGAACCTGCTGCTGCTGGCCCTCGTGCTGAGCGACGCCTGGCTGCTGTCCACCGGCCGGGGCCGCCGGGCGGGCGTGGGCATCGGACTGGCCGCGGCCGTCAAGCTCACCCCCGCGATCTTCATCGGTCTGCTGCTGCTCGCGCGGCGCTGGCGGGCGGCGGGCGTGGCGACGGCGGTCACCGCGGGCGCCACCGCCCTGGCGGTGTGGGCGGCGCCGGGGCCGTCGCGCGTGTACTGGACCGAGGCGCTGTGGAACACCGGCCGCATCGGACGGCTCGACTACGTCTCCAACCAGTCGCTCCAGGGCGTCCTGGCCCGGCTCGCGGCTCCGGGCGAACCGAACCGCGCCGCCTGGGCGACGGCCGTCCTGCTGGCCCTGAGCGTGTGGGCGTGGCGGAGTGTGCGGGCCGTGGCGGACGAGGACTGGTCGGGCGCGTTCGCCCTCACCGGACTCGCCGCCTGCCTGGTCAGCCCGATCACCTGGGTGCACCATCTCGTCTGGCTGCTGCCGTCCTTCGCCGTGCTGCTGCACCGGCACCGTACGCGGCTTGCGGCCGTGCTCTACGCGGTGCTGTGCAGCAGCGTGGTGTGGCTGTGGTTCGACGACGCCTCCGGACTCGACGGGTTCCTCGGCAGCAACGCCTACACGTGGATCACGCTGGGACTGCTGCTGTGGCTGCCGGTGGGTCAGCCGCGGCCGGTCCGCCCGTTCTTGAGCCGCAGGGCCAGGGCCAGGCCGCCCGCGCCCAGTCCGGCCGCGGCCATGATCCCGGCGGTCTCCGGCCAGCCGACGTCGGCGCCGTCGTTCTCCGGCAGGATCGGGGACTTGGGCACGGAACTGGGCCCCGGGACCGGACCCGACCGGGCCGCCAGGATCGTCCCGACGGGATCGACGTGCCCGGCGGAGGCGAACCCCCAGTCGAGCAGCGCCCGCGCCTCCTCGTACACCGTCAACCCGCCGCCCGCCTGAGGGTTCATCAGGGTCACCACGAGGGTGCGGCCGCCGTGGCGCGCGGCGGCGACGAGCGTGTTGCCCGCCTGGGTGGTGTAGCCGTTCTTGACCCCGATCAGCCCCGGGTACGGCTCGACGCCGTCGGCGCCGGTCAGCAGCCGGTTGGTGTTCTCGATCCGGTACGGGAAGTCGGCGCCGGGGAAGGTCGCCTCGGCGGTGGAGCAGTACCGGGCGAACTCGGGGTTGTTGAGCCCGGCCCGTCCGAAGACCGCGAGGTCGTACGCCGACGAGACCTGGCCGGGCGTGTCGTAGCCGTCGGGCGAGACGACATGGGTGTCGAGGGCGCCCAGTTCGCGGGCCTTGGCCTGCATCTGGTCGGCGGTCTTCCGCCAGCCGCCGTTCATCGAGGCCAGCACGTGCACGGCGTCGTTGCCGGAGTGGAGGAAGACGCCGCGCCACAGGTCGGCCACCCGGTAGGAGCGGCCGGCGGTGACGCCCACCACGCTGCTGCCCTCCCCGATGCCCTGCAACTCCGCCCCGGTGACGGTGTGCTTGACGGTGCCGGGCAGGGACGGGAGCACGGTGAGCGCGAACAGGGTCTTGAGGGTGCTGGCGGGGGCGAGCTTGCGATGCGCGTCGTGAGCCGCGAGCACGTCACCGGTCCGGGCGTCGGCCACCAGCCACGAGAGCGCGGAGACGTCGGGGACCGCGGGCGCCCCGGCCCGTGGCAGTACGCGGGTGCCGGGGTCCTGGAGCGTCTGCGGTGTGGCGGGACTGGGGCGCAGAGAGACCGGGGCGGGGCTCTGGCCGGAGTCCGAGCGTGCCAGGGCGGGGCTCGGGGCGAGGGCCAGCGCGCCGACCACGCACACGACGGAGCAGGAGATGGCGGCGCGAGAAACCGCAGCCCAGGGTGCGTATCCGATAGTCATATCGCAAACGTAGGAACGGAGTCGCTCCGTGCGGGGACGCCGGGCCCGAGCGGCCGGATCGAGTACCCGGATGCCGCAAGCGGAGGGGTCCGTAAGGGGGTCAGGCCGTGCGCAGCGTGGGCTGGATCCGGCGCAGGAAGGCCGCGTTGTCCGGGGTGGCGCGCATCCGCTCCAGAAGGGTCTCCAGGGCGGCCTGCGGGTCCCGGGTCCCCAGGGCGCGTCGCAGTCCGCGGACGGCTGACAACTCCTCCTCGGTCAGCAGGAGTTCCTCGCGGCGGGTGCCGGACGGGGTGACGTCGACGGCGGGGAAGACGCGCCGGGAGGCCGTCAGGCGGTCGAGACGGAGCTCCATGTTGCCCGTGCCCTTGAGCTCCTCGAAGAAGAAGTCGTCGGCGCGGGAGCCGGTCTCGACCAGCGCGGTGGCCAGGATGGTGAGCGAACCGCCCTCCTCGGCGAGGCGCGCGGCGCCGAAGAGCTTCTTGGGACCGTGCAGGGCGGCCGCGTCGACGCCTCCGCTGAGGGTGCGGCCCCCGGCGGCGGCCGCGTTGTTGTGGGCCCGGCACAGCCGGGTGAGGGAGTCCATCAGGATGACGACGTCCTCGCCCTGTTCGACGAGCCGTTTGGCGCGTTCGACGACCAGCTCCGCGAGCGCGATGTGCTGTTTCGGTGTCTGGTCGAAGGTCGAGGCGTAGACCTCGCCGCGGACCGAGCGCCGCATGTCGGTCACTTCCTCGGGCCGCTCGTCGAGCAGGAGCACCATCAGGCGGCATTCGGGATGGTTGCCCGCGACGGCGGCGGCGATCTGCTGGAGCAGCACCGTCTTGCCGGTCTTCGGCGGGGCGACGATCAGCCCGCGCTGCCCCTTGCCGACCGGCGAGACGAGGTCCATGAGGCGTCCGGCCAGGCCGGCGGCCGGGTGTTCCAGCCGGAGCCGGTCGCGGGGGTGCAGCGGGGTGAGGTCGTGGAAGCGGGGGCGGCGGTGGAGTTCCCCGGGCGCCCGGCCGTTGATCCGTTCGATCTCGGTGAGGGCGCGGGAGCCGCCGCGTACGCCTTCGACGGTGTCGCCCCTGCGCAGGCCGTGACGGCGGATCAGCGCGGCGGACACCTGGATGTCGGCCGACGTGGGCAGGCAGCTGCCGGCGGCCCGCAGGTGTCCCTGGCCTCCCGGCGTGATGTCGAGGACACCGAGGACGCGGACGGGCTGTTGCTGCCGTACGGGAGGGTGTTCGAGTGTGGTGGTCATGTGTGGGGGTCCTTTCGAGGACGGGTCCATGAGGTCGTGAGGAAGGGGGAGGTGCCGGGGGAGGCGGCGTGCTCACGCCTCCGTACGGCGGAGGAGACCACCGGAGCGCCATGTCTGGGTGTGCTCCGAAGGTGGTACCGGGGAGCCGACGGCCGGTCGCGCACGACGGGCGGGTCAGCGAGAAGAAGGAGATTCGGCACCGGCGCCCGAGACGGGGCGTACACAGGTGCTGCATGCACTGTACCACCTGACCGCCGAACGGCACCGTGAGACATGTCCCGGGGCGCCCTGCCGCGGGTCGGCCCGGCTTCCGGTGCCGGGCTGCCGGGCGGGCGGCGGAGGTGTGGGACCCGTCCCGCGGCGCGAGCCGCGCGACCGGCCCTCGGGCGCCCCGCGCCGACCGTACGATCGGCGAGGAGCAGCACGCCGTACGAGATCCGTTCCCCCGTCGTGGTCAGGAGAACCGGTGGACATCCCGCCCCGCACGCCGCACCGCATGTACCCGGCGGGCGGTTGCCCGCACGCCGACAACGCGCGGCTCCTGGAAGAGGGTTCCGTCGCGGCCGTCGTGCTGCCCGGCGAGGTGGACGGCATGGCGGTGCTCGGGCACGAGGCACTGAAGGACTTCCTCGCGCACCCCGAAGTCGCCAAGGGGCCCGCGCACTTCACCGCCCTGCGGGAGGGCAGGATCGCACCGGGCTGGCCGCTCACGACCTTCGCCACCGTACGCGGCATGACGACCGCGGACGGGGCCGACCACCGGCGGCTGCGGTCCCTGGTGAGCAAGGCGTTCACCGCCCGCCGGGTGGCCGAACTGCGGCCCGGAATCGAAGAGCTGACGGACGAACTACTGGACGGTCTGGCCCGCGCGGCGGGCCGGGACGGCGGTGTCGCCGATCTGCGCGGGCACTTCGCGATGCCGCTGCCGATGGGCGTCATCGGTGAACTGCTGGGCGTCGACGCCGAGTACCGCGAACGGCTGCACCACCTGTCCAACCAGGTCGTCGCCACCGACATCGGCCCCGAGAAGGCACTCGCCGCCAACCGTGAACTGGTCGCCGTGCTCACGGCCGTGGCCGCCGCCCGGGTCGAGCGGCCGGGCGACGACCTCACCAGCGCGCTGATCGCGGCCCGCGACGAGGACGGCGACCGGCTCGGCCAGGAGGAACTCATCGGCACCCTGCTGCTGATGATCATCGCCGGGCACGAGACCACGCTCAACCTCCTCACCAACGCCGTACGCGCGCTGTGCGCCCACCGGGACCAGCTGCGGACGGTCCTCGGGGGCGGGGCGAGCTGGGCCGACGTGGTCGAGGAGACCCTGCGCTGGGACGCGCCGGTCAGCTTCTTCCCCTTCCGGTATCCGGTCCGGGACCTCACCGTCGACGGCACGGTGATCCCCCGGGGCACCCCCGTGCTCGCCGGGTACTCGGCGGCGGGCCGGGACCGGGCGGTGCACGGTCCGGACGCCCACCGCTTCGACGTCACCCGGCCCGCCCGGCCGGACGCCGTCCGTCATCTCTCCCTCGGGCACGGCGCCCACTACTGCCTGGGCGCCCCGCTCGCCCGCATGGAGGCGACCATCGCCCTGGAACGGCTGTTCACCCGCTTCCCGGACCTCGACACGGTTCTCGCCGAGGACGACCTCGTCCGCCACGACAGCTTCGTCGGCAACAGCGTGCGGGAACTCCCGGTGCGGCTCACGGACTCCCGCGGCTGACCGGGCGGCCCTCCCGCGGCCGGTCGGGCCACCGGCGCGCGCCGCCCCCGTACGACGAGAACGGCCCGCCCCGAGAAAGTCACCGTGCGGAGTCTGTCGATCCGGCGCGCTCCCGTTCGTCGGTGGGGTGTAGGAAGCTCTTGAGCACCGGGAGGAACCATGAAGTACATGCTGCTGGTCTGCGGTGACGACACCGCCGACGCCTCCGCGATGGCCCCTGTCGAACCCTGGGTCGAGGAGCTGAGCGCCGAACGCGGCGTACGACTCCACGGCCACCGCCTGCGGCTGCCCGCGGACGCGGTCACCGTACGGGTACGCGACGGCGAGGTGCTGCGCACCGACGGACCCTTCGCGGAGACCAAGGAGTACGTCGCCGGGTACGACATCCTCGAATGCGCCACCCTGGAGGAGGCCGTCGAAGCGGCCGCCAGGCACCCCGTCGCGTCCGTCGGGGCGATGGAGGTCCGCGCGTTCTGGGAGGACGAGGACGCCGAGGGCGGGATCCGCCGGCTCGAAGCGGAACTGACCGCCGCCGTCCGGGACCACGACGTCGACCGGGCGATGGCCTGCTACGCGCCGGACGCCGAGGTGTTCCCGCCCGCCGGAGGCGCCGGACAGCGTGGTGTCGCGGCCCTGCGCAAGGCCGCGGAGCTGCGCTGCTCGGCGGCGGCCGGACCGGTCGAGCGGGAGGTGCTCGACCTGCGCCTCAGGGTCGACGAGAGCATCGCGTTCGGCCACGCGCTCGTCCGGACGCGCGCCGCGCTCACCGACGGCGGGAAACTGGACACCACGGAGCGGGTGACCACCGGCTACCGGCTGGCCGGCGACCGCTGGCTGATCGTCCACCAGCACACGTCGGCCGCGAACGACGCGTCCGCCGTCACCAGGAACGAGGAGGGCCGGTCATGAAGTACGTCCTGTTCATCTGCACCCCCGTCGGTGGTGAGGAGCTGAGCCCCGAGGAGATCGCCGACGACCCCCGCTTCACCTCGTACATCGAGGAGGTGCGCCGCCGCGACCTGGTCAAGGGCGGAGCGCGGCTGCGGCCCTCCACCGACGCCACCACCGTCCGCGTCCAGGGCGACGAGGTCCTGCTCAGCGACGGGCCGTTCATCGAGTCGAAGGAGTACGTCGCGGGCATCGACATCATCGAGGTGGCCGACCTCGACGAGGCCATCGCGCTCGCGTCCCGTCATCCGGCGGCGCTGGCCGGCGGATCGGTGGAGGTACGGCCGGTCTGGGAGTGAACGGGAACCGGAACCCGGCGACGGGAGGCGTGGAGGAGGCGGTCGCCACCGCCTTCCGCGAGGAATGGGGCCAGGTCGTCGCCACCCTGATCCGGGTGACCGGCGACTGGGACCTCGCCGAGGAGTGCGCGCAGGACGCCTTCGCCCAGGCCCTGGACCGGTGGCGGCGCGACGGGATTCCGCGCCGCCCCGGGGCCTGGCTGACCACGACCGCGCGCCACCGCGCCCTGGACGTGCTGCGCCGGGAGGCGGTGGGGGCGGAGAAGTTTCGGGAGGTGGCCGTGCTCGCGCGCGACGAGGGACCGTACGACCCGGACCACGAAGAGGACGGCGGGGTGGCGGACGACCGGCTGCGGCTGATCTTCACCTGCTGCCACCCCGCGCTGCCGATCGAGGCGCGGGTGGCCCTCACCCTGCGGACGCTGGCCGGGCTGACCACATCCGAGATCGCCCGCTCCTTCCTCGTCCCCGAGGCGACGATGGCGCAGCGGCTGGTGCGGGCCAAGCGGAAGATCCGCAACGCCGGTATCCCGTACCGCGTCCCGCCCGCCCATCTGCTGCCCGAGCGCACCACCGGCGTCCTCGGCGTGGTCTACCTGCTCTTCAACGAGGGGTACGCCGCCACGTCCGGCGCGGACCTGGTGCGTACCCGCCTGTGCGCGGAGGCGATCCGGCTCGCCCGGGTGCTGGCCCTGCTGATGCCCGACGAACCCGAAGTGCTCGGACTGCTCGCCCTGTTGCTGCTGCACGACTCCCGCCGGGCGACCCGGGTGGACACGGCCGGCGAGCTGGTGACACTGGAGGACCAGGACCGCACGGCGTGGGACCGGGCCGCGATCGACGAGGGAGCCGCCCTGCTGGAGACCGCTCTGCGCCGCGGACGGCCGGGGCCCTATCAGATCCAGGCCGCCATCGCCGCGTGCCACACCACCGCGGCGACGGCCGCGGAGACGGACTGGGCCGACATCGCCGGACTGTACGGGGAGTTGGCGCGGCTGGTGCCCTCTGCGGTGGTACGGCTCAACCGCGCGGTGGCGGTGGGCATGGCCGAGGGCCCGGCGGCGGGGCTGGCGCTGGTGGCGGAACTGGAGGGGACCGGCGAGCTGGACGGCTACCATCTGCTCGCCGCCACCCGCGCGGATCTGCTGCGCAGGACGGGACGCGCGGCGGAGGCGGCCGAGGCGTACGGCAGGGCGCTGGAGCTGGTCGCGAACGCGGCCGAGCGCCGCTTCCTGGAGAAGCGCCTCGCGGAGTGCCGTTCAGCGTAGGCGCGGCCCGCCGCCGCGGGAGGACGGCGGGCGCCGACCCGAGCCCGGCCGGGTCACCCCGCCTCGGGTCCCGGCCGGGCCGTCCGCGGCTCAGCCGTCGAGTGCGAAGATCCCGTACCCGAACCCGTCGGCGGTGACCGCAGAGCCGTCGAGGCGGACGCCCGCCGATTCCAGCGGGCGTGCGCCCCGGACGCCGTCGATCCGGCAACGCGCCCCGCCGCGCGAAGGGTTGAGGACGACGAGGTAGCGGCCGCCGCGCAGATGGACGAAGGGATATCCGGAGTGCAGCACCTCCACGGAGCCGCCAGGACCGAGTTCCGGTGTGGCGGCACGCAGGGCGACGAGACGGCGTACCAGGTGCAGGAGCGAGGTCTCGTCGGCGCGCTGCGCGGCGACGGTGGGGCGGTTCGGCGACGGATCGAGGGGGAGGTAGAGACGGTCCGCCGGAGCCTTGGAGAAGCCGGAGTTGGGGCCGTCGTCCCACTGCATCGGGGTGCGTGAACCCGCGCGGTTGTAGCGCGGGCCGAGCACACTCCCCTCCTTGTCGGGCAGATCCGGGATGTAGCGCATACCGATCTCGTCGCCGTAGTAGATCGCGGGGAGGGTCGGCCAGGTGAGCTGGAAGGCGAAGGCGACCGGAAGCTGCTCCGCCGTGCGGGGACCGCAGTTGAGGCGGGAGAAGTCGTGATTGGCGGTCGGCAGCGAGATGAATCCGTTCGCGCCGAGCGCGCCGGACGCCCGCCGCCAGGCGTCGACGAAGGGCTCGGGCGACCCCAGACCGCTGGGGTCGAAGAAGCAGTCGAGCGGATCCCAGGCCGTGTTGACCGTCCCGGAGTCGTTGCTCCACAGTGACCGCAGCGCGAGACCGTCCGTGTCGCCGCCGAACTGCAGGAAGAAGTCCGCGTGGAAGCCCGCCGGGACGGACACCTCCGGCTCACCCCACTCCGAGAGCAGCACGGCGTCCGGATGCGCGCCGTCCAGCCAGTGGCGCAACTCGCCCCAGACGGCGGCGGTCTCGCGCTTCCCGGGATCGTCCTTGACGAGCGAGGCGGCCATGTCCACCCGGAAGCCGGACAGACCGAGGCCCAGCCAGTGGTCCATGATCGCGCGCAGGGCCGCGCGGTTGGCGCGCGGGCCCTCGGCATCGACCGGGCCGCGCCAGGGCTCCGCCGGATCGTCGCGCGCGTAGCCGAAGTTGAGGGCGGGCTGGAAGGCGAAGAAGTTGGGGAGGTACGCGCCCGGGCGGGTGCCGGGGGAGGGGACGAAGCCGTCCGGGTGGCCCTCGGGAGCCCAGATGTAACGGTCGTCGGCCGGGTCGTCGGCGGAGGCCGTGAACCACGGGTGCGCGTCGGAGGTGTGACCGGCCACCAGGTCCAGCAGGACCCGGATGCCGCGGCGGCCCGCCTCGTCCACCAGTCGGGCGAGGTCCTCGGCGGAGCCGTGGCGAGGGGCCACGGCCAGGTAGTCGGAGACGTCGTATCCGGCGTCACGGAACGGCGACACGAAGCAGGGGTTGAGCCACACGGTGTTGACGCCCAGCCACGCGAGGTGGTCGAGGCGCTCGGTGATCCCGTCGAAGTCACCGATGCCGTCGCCGTTCGAGTCGGCGAAGGACTGCGGGTCGATCTGGTAGAAGACGGCGTCGGCCAGCCAGCCGGGGGCGGGACGGAACGAAGTCATGAAGGGGACCTTAGGTCAGCCTCCCGGCCGCGCGCTGCCCCACGGTGATCCGAACTGGACCCACGGCCCCGGACGAGGCAGGTGCGTTCCGGGGCTCCACGCGCGTGCCCGGAACCGTCCGGGCGGCCCCGGACACCGCCGGTCACGGACGGCGGGCGGAGCCGAAGCGGCGCTGGTAGGCGGCGGGGCTGATGGACAACTCCCGGGCGAACACCCGCCGCAGACTCTCGTAGCTGGGGAATCCGGCCAGTGCCGCGGCCCGCGTCGCGGTGTGCCCCTGGTCGAGCAGCGCCTTCGCGATGTCGAACCGGATCGACTCGACGTACCGGGCCGGTGTCGTGGACATCTCCTCACGGAACAGCCGGGTCAGATGACGGGGGCTGAGATGGAGGTGCCGGGCGAGTTCGTCGGGGGAGTGGTTCCCGGCGGGATCCCCCTTCACCCGGTCGACGACGCCCCGCAGGGCCGGGGACCGGGGAGGCGGGCCCTGGAGGGGTGCGGAGAACTGTGACTGGCCGCCGGCTCGCTGCAGATACACCACCAGGGCGCGGGCGACGTCCCGGCTCAGGTCCGGGCCGTGGTCCTCCTCGACGAGGGCGAGCGCCAGGTCGATGCCGGCGCTGACGCCCGCCGAGGTGTACGTGGTGCCGTCGCGGACGTGGATGGAGTCGGGTTCGACGCGGGCCTTCGGGTGCCGGGCGGCCAGTTCCCCCGCGACCTTCCAATGGGTGGTCGCGCGCTTGCCGTCCAGGAGACCGGCGGCACCGAGGACGAACGCGCCCGTGCAGACGGACGCCACCCGCCCGGACCGGCCCGCCAGATCCCCCGCGGCCCGGACCAGATCCCGGGTGACGGGCGTGCGCGGATAGATGTCCCCGCCTGGCATCACGAACGTGTCGGGGGCAGGCTCGGAGGTGGGGTCCCCGTCGACGGCGACCCGGATCCCGATCGAGGACGCGACGTCGGCACCGGTCGTCGACAGCAGGGTGATCCGGTAGTCGGTCCCCAGTCTGTTCGCTTCCGCGAACACCTCCGCGGGGCCGGCGACGTCCAGCAGTTTGACCCCGTCGTAGACGAGGATCACGACGCGGTGCGGGGCGAGGCTCACGGTCCCGTTCCTCAGGTGTCTGGAATCGAGTGGTTCATGGCCGTCCCGATGCGGCGGCCGAGGTCATGTGGTCGGCACCGTGGGGAGCGGAGAAACCCGCTCCTCGTCACTCACCACATCGGAAAGCGTGGACATCATGAACGACATCATCGCAGAGGTGGAAATTCCCGAGACCGCGGCGGTCGCCGAAGCCACCCGATTCCTCCGGGAGACGACGGGGCCGCTCCTTTTCCATCACTCCCGGCGGGTCTTTCTCTTCGCCTCCCTGCACGCGCGGAAGCTCGGCCTCCAGCCCGATCCGGAACTCCTCTACATCTCCGCGATGTTTCACGACACGGGCCTTTCGACCCCCTTCTCCGACGAGGAACAGCGTTTCGAACTGGACGGCGCCGACCACGCGCGGAAGTTCCTGCTCGACCGTGGGTTCTCCGCCGGTGCGGCCGAGATCGTCTGGACCACGATCGCCCTGCACACGACACCGGGGATTCCCGGCCGGATGGGCCCGGAGACGGCTTCCATGAACTTCGGCGTGCTCACCGACGTGCTCGGCTGGGGGCTGGACGGACTCGACGGCGGAGAGGTGGAGGAGATCGTCGCGGCCCACCCGCGCGGGGAATTCAAGACGGAATTCCTGCGGGCATTCGTCGACGGCCTCAGGAATCGCCCCGACACCACGTACGGAACCGTGAACTCCGACGTGCTGGAACACTTCGTCCCCGGTTTCCGTCGCACGACCATGGTCGAGCGGATCATGGACGCGCCCTGGCCGAAGTGAGAAGTGGGAGGGAGGAATGCGGGAAGGTGGCGAAGCGACGACGCGGGCCCGGCCGCGTCCGACCGGGCCCGAAAGCGCTCGCACCCGAAACGTGGCGCGGGCGTCGAAGGCGGCCGGCCGATCGTCCCGTCAGACGGCCGCCCCCGGCCGTCCCGGAACCCGTACCGTGAAGCACGCGCCGCCCTCCGGTCCGTGCCCCCGCGCCGTCACCGACCCTCCCAGGCGCTGCGCGAGGCGGTGGACGATGGCGAGGCCGAGGCCGGTCCCGACCGGCCGGACCCCCTGGTACCGGGCGTGCAGGGTGCCGCGTTCGAAGGCGACCGCGGCGTCCTCGGCCGTCAGCCCGGGACCGCCGTCGCGGACCTGGATCCGCGCACCGTCGCCGTCCCGGGCGAGGGCCAGCACCAGGGGCGCGCCCGCCGGGGTCACCCGCAGGGCGTTCTCGGCGAGGCCGTCGATGATCTGGCGGACCCGTACGCCGTCCGTCTCGACGGTCAGGGGTCCGTCCGGCCGCTCGACACGGAAGATCACCCCGTGCCGCGCGCAGCGGCCCGCCCAGACCGTGCCCGCCTTCCCGACCAGCGCGTCCAGGTCCACGGGCCGGGTCTCGACACGGAAGTCGTCGGTCTCCAGATGGGCCAGATCCAGCAGGTCCCGTACGAAGCGTTCGAGGCGCCGGGTCTCGCCGAGCAGCGTCTCGCCCACCGCGGGGAGTTCCTCGGGCCCGATCACCCCGTCGGCGAGCGCCTCCGCGTAGCCCATGGTCGCGGTGAGCGGGGTGCGCAGCTCGTGCGAGACCGAGAGGAGGAACTCCCGCTGCCGGTTCTCGCTGTGCGCCAGTGCCTCGTCGAGGACGTTCAACGCACCGGTGAGATCCGTCAGTTCCCGGGGTCCGCCGGGCGCGGCCCGCAGCCCGCGCTCCCCCTCGGCCAGCCTCCGCGCCGTCGTCGCGGCCGTCCTGAGCGGGCGGGACAGGCGCCGGGCCAGCAGCAGTCCGGCGAGGCCGCCGCCGAGCAGACCCACCGCGAGCGGGACCGGCAGCGCCCTGCGCATCCGGGCCACGCTGTCGTGGACGACGAGGTACGGCTGGGTGAGTACGACGGCACCGCCGCCGGGCGTGGGGCGTCCCTCGACCAGCACCCGCGTGCCGTCGAGGGACGCCTCCGCGGACACCGCCTTCCCGTCGAGCAGCCTCGCCCGGGTCCGGTCGTCCACGGCGGCGGTCGCCGGACCCACGGTCCGCCCGCCCGGAGCGACGACCGCGACCTGCTGTCCGTTGGAGCCCGCGAGCCGCTGTTCGCGGTCGAGCAGGAGCTCCGAGAGGGCGGGCGTCCGGCTCAGCACCTCGGCCTGGCGCCCGAGTTGATCGCGCTGCTGGGCCTCGGCACCGGTACGGACGAGGTACCAGGCGGTGACACCCGTGAGCACCACGGCGACCAGCGCGACCGCAGTCGTGACCAGGGTGATGTCGCGGGTGATCGGGCCGGGCCGCCGCCACGGCCGGACGCGGCCGGGCCTGGGAACCCTCACCGTGCCGGGTCCGTCGCGCTGTAGCCGACGCCCCGCACGGTCCGGATGGGACTGGCGTCGCCGAGCTTGGCCCGCAGTTGCGCGACATGGACGTCCACGGTGCGGCTGCCCCGGTAGTCGGCCTGCCCCCACACCTGGGAGAGAAGCTGCTCACGGGGGAAGACCCGGCCGGGGTGGCGCAGCAGATGGGCGAGCAGGTCGAACTCGGTGGCCGTGAGGTCCACGGGCCGTCCGTCGGCCTCGGCGGTCCGGCGGACCGGGTCGACCGCGACCCGGCCGACGCGCCGGGCCGTCGCCTCGGGCGGTCCGGCGGCGCGGCGCAGCACCGTCTTGACGCGGGCGACCAGTTCCCGGGGCGAGAAGGGTTTGGTGACGTAGTCGTCCGCGCCGAGTTCCAGCCCGAGCACGCGATCGGCCTCGTCGTCGCGCGCCGTGACGAGCAGCACGGGCGTCCAGTCGCCGTCCTCGCGCAGTCGGCGGCACACCTCGACCCCGTCGAGACCCGGCAGCGCGATGTCCAGGACGATCGCCGCGGGACGCAGCCGGCGAGCCGCCGCGAGTCCCGCCCGGCCGTCGGTCTCGACGTGCACGCCGAAGCCCTCGCGGCTCAGATACAGCCGCTGCAGGTCGGCGATGTGCCGTTCGTCCTCGACGACCAGCACGAGGCCCTTGCTGTCCGGCATGCGGTGCTGCTCCTCGTCCTCCGCGCACCGGTATCCGTGCGGGACTCGTGCGGGGTGTCGCGTACGGGGTCGTCCTGGGTCGGACCGGTCCGTGCCGGGCGGCGCGGCTTCCGCGCGGCCCGGGGGACTCCGCACGCGGGCGGGGCCGACGGGTCGCACGGGAGGTGCCGTGCGCAGGCGGGCGGTGCGGGGTCCCCCTGCGTCACGACCGGTGGCTCGGTGGTCATCCCGTACGGGTGACCGTACGGGTGACCGTACGGGCATCCGATGCTAGCCCGGAGCGGTCGCGCCCAGGACCCCCGCCCGTGCGCCCTGACATTCCTCGAACATTCCGCTGACCCACCGCTCACCTGCGGCTTCCATGATCCCGTCATGACTGCCTCCGCACCTCCCGACATCCCATGTCCCGGCCGGCCCCCGGCCGGGCCGCCCGGCCTGCTGCACCGTCTGGGCCGCTGGTGCGCCCGGCACGCCCGCCGGGTGATCGTCGTCTGGCTGCTCGTCCTGGTCGCCGCGTTCGCGGCGGACCGGGCCTGGGGCGGCGGCTACGAGGACGAGTTCTCGCTGCCGGGCACGTCCGCGCAGCGGGGCGCCGATCTGCTGGAGGGGCACGGCAGCGATCTCAAGGGCGTCGGCGCGCAGATCGTCCTGCGGGCGGACGACGGCCTCGCCGCCCACCGGACCGCCCTCGACGCCGCGACGGCGAGGCTCGGCCGACTGCCCGGGGTGCTCACGGTCTCCGGTCCGCTCAGCACACCGGGCGCGGTCTCCGCGGACGGCGGGACCGGCTACGCCACGGTCCGGTTCGCCGCCAACCCGGCGACCTTCGACCGTTCGTACCTGGCGGGGGTCGACCGGGCCGTGGCGGGTCTGCGCGCCGAGCGGGTGAGCGTGGACTACGGCGGACCCCTCGGTCAGCTGGCCCGTCCCGCAGCCGCCGACGGGCGGTCGGAGGCGATCGGTCTCGTGACCGCAGTGGTCGTGCTGCTGTTCGGTTTCGGCAGCGTCGCGGCGGCCGGTCTGCCCCTGGTCACGGCGGTGGCCGGACTCGCCGGCGGGGTGGCCGTGCTCGGACTCGTGGCCGCGGCCGTCACCTTCGGTGCCACCGCGCCCACTCTCGCCACGATGATGGGGCTGGGCGTCGGTCTCGACTACGCGCTGTTCCTCACCACCCGCCACCGGGGCCTGCTCGCGTCCGGGGCCGGTCCGGAGGAGGCGGCCGGCCGCACCCTCGCCACCAGCGGCCGGGCCGTCCTGGTCGCGGCGGCGACGGTCGCCCTGGCGCTGGCCGGACTGTACGCCTCCGGCGTGTCGTTCATCGGCGGCCTGGGGGCCGCCGCCGGGATCGCGGTGCTCGTCGCCGCGCTCGCCTCGCTCACCCTGACACCGGCCCTGCTCGGGCTGGCGGGCGGACGTGTCGACCGGTGGAGCGTGCGCCGGCCGGTGGCCGAGTCCGAGGGGCATGACGACACCTGGCACCGCTGGGCCGCCACCGTCGGGCGCAGGCCCTGGCTCTTCCTCACCGCGGGCCTGCTGGTCCTCGGAGTCCTCACGGTCCCCGCCGCCTCGCTGCGGCTCGGCCACATCGACGCGGGCGCCGGCCCCCGGGACTACACCGAACGCCGGGCGTACGACCTGATCTCGGCCGGGTTCGGCGCGGGCACCAACGGCCCGCTCACCGTGGTCGTCGCCCTGGACGCAACCGGCGCGGACCCGGACCCGGTCGCGGCCACCGTGCGCACCGCGCTCTCCCGGACCCCCGACGTGGCCTCGGTCACCGGGCCGGCCGCCACCCCGGACGGCGGTCTGCTCACCGCCACGGTCGTGCCACGCCACGGGCCCGGGGACGCGTCCACCACGGCCCTGGTGCACCGGCTGGAGGACCAGGTGCTGCCGCGGGCGCTCGAAGGGACCGGGGCACACGGCCACGTCACCGGCACCACCGCCGTCCAGATCGCCTTCCGCGACACCCTGGTGGAGCGGCTGCCCTGGGTCGTCGGCGTGGTCGTCGGCGCCGCGTTCGTCCTGCTGCTCTGCGTCTTCCGCAGTCTGCTCGTGGCCCTCAAGGCCGCCGTGCTCAACCTGTTGTCGATCGGCGCGGCCTACGGTGTCGTGGTCGCGGTCTTCCAATGGGGCTGGGGCGGCTCCCTGTTCGGCGTGACCGAGCCCGTGCCCGTCGAGTCGTTCGTGCCGACCATGATGTTCGCCATCGTCTTCGGGCTCTCCATGGACTACGAGATCTTCCTCCTCTCACGCATCCGAGAGGTGTGGCTGGAGACCGGCGACAACGACGCGAGCGTGGCCGGCGGGCTGGCCGCGACCGCGCGGGTCATCACCTGCGCGGCGATCGTCATGACCAGTGTGTTCCTCGCCTTCCTGCTCTCCACCAACGTGGTGATCAAGATGATGGCGCTGGGGCTCGGGGTGAGCGTGGTCATCGACGCCACCCTTGTGCGCCTGCTGCTCGTGCCCGCCACCATGTACCTGTTCGGCAGGGCCAACTGGTGGCTCCCGCGCCCGCTCGACCGGATCCTGCCGCGGCTGGATCCCGAGGGGCCGGACCTGACCCGGCGGCCGGAATCGATGGCGGTCCGTGGTCCGGAGACGGTCTCATGAGGCGCCGTACCGTGACCGCCCTGGCGTGCGCGGGCGCGCTGGTCGCCCTTCCGGTGGCCGGCGAACTGGTCGCCCGTGCCGAGCTGCAGCACCGGATCCGCACCGCGGTGGCCTCCCGGGTGCCGGCCGGGAGCCTCGCGATCGGTCTCTCCTCCCGGCCGGCTCTGCTGCAACTGACCGACAGACGCCTGCCGTTCGTCGAACTGGACGCCACACACGCACGGGTCGGCCGGATTCCCGACGCCTCGTTCCACGCCCGGCTGGAGGGCGTACGGCTGACCGGCGGCGACCGGCGCGCCGAGGTGGCCTCGGCGCGGGTGACGATCCTGGTCCCGCCCGGCGCCCTGGCCGGACCGACCGGGGACTCCGGCGGCCTGCCGGTCACCGGGGCGCGCACCGACCCCCGACGGGACACCGTCACCCTGCTGTTCGGGCAGGGCGGCCTCGGAAGCGTGACCGTCCGGCCCGGCATCACGGGCGGACGCGTCCGGATGACGGTCACCTCGGTCGAGATCATGGGCAGGGCCGCCCCGGAGGCCGTGGCGCGACGGGTCCGCGACGCGGTCGCCGGGCGGGCCGGGCCGGCCGACTACCCGCTCGGCCTGCGCGCCACCTCGGCGCGGGTCGAGGTGGACGGCGTCCATGTCGCCCTCAGGTCGGACGGGCCCACCGCGCCGGACCCCGCGGACTGAAGGGACCGGCCCGGACACCGGCCCGGACACCGGCCCGGACACCGGCCCGGTGCGGGCCCGCCGGCGTGTGGCACGGCCGGTCGGCGTGCGACGCCCCGCCGGCCCGTCCCGTGCGGCCGGGAGGCAGTCGTGGGAGCGCCGGGGGCGGCTGTCCGGTGCCTGCCGGCGCCCGCCGGTTCAACCGCCCGCCGGTTCAACCGGCCGCCGGTTCAACCGCCCGCCGGTTCAACCGGCCGCCGGCAGGGTGAACTCGTAGACGAGCGCGTCCTGTTGGGCTTCCACGACAAGGTCGGTGATCTCCAGGGGCCGGTCGTACTGGTCGTGTACGCGGCGGGTGACCAGGACCGACTGGGGGAGCCGGGTGATCGCGTCCCTGTGGTGCAGGGTCAGCCCGGCACTGCGCATCCAGTCGTAGGCACGGCGCAGCTGCGCCGAGGCGGTGCCGTCCGCGCGGTCGCGGTAGCGGGCGAGTTCCTCGACCTCCGTCACCGCGACGGCGGAGAACGAGGTGACGGCCGTGCGCAGTCCGCTGCCGTCCGCCGCGGCCGACTCGTAGCGGTGCACGAGGGTCGGGCGGTGCGGCGCGAGCCCCAGCGCCTCGGCGTGCTCGGACGACGGCGCCTCCCAGGTCACGCTCGCGTGCCGGACGCCACCGGGCTCCCGGGTGTGCGCGCCCACGGGGAAGTCCAGCGACGGGATGTGCTCGGCGTGGCTGCCGGGCAGCGTCGCGTGGCTGCCGCGCCGGTCGGTGGAGACCAGCCCGGCCAGCCGCAGTTGCTGCAGCGCCTGGCGTACGGTCTCCCGGCTGACGCCGAACCGGGTGGCCAACTCCCGCTCTCCGGGCAGTCGTTCGCCGGGCGGAACGGTGCCGTCGCGCAGCTCACCGAGAAGCCGGCCGGCGATCCGCGAGTACCGGGGTTCGTGGTCGGAGGGGTGGGTGTCCTGCGCGGGTGCGTCGGACGGACGGATGTCGGACGGGTGGCTGGTGCGGGCCATGTCCGCGCCTCCTGCGTGGTGACTAGACGTAGCCGTGCGGGCTCGTTGCGCGACCAGATCTAGCATTGGTCTAAACCACGAGGGAAGGGCGGGCGGGAGGTTCGGCCGATTTCAGACCGCGCCCTCCCCGCGTTCCCGTGCCGCTCACAGCGCGCTGTAGAGGGCCGCCACGAGCGCCGTCTTCCTTGGGTCGTCGGCGATGTGCGGCCCCATGCGGTTCATGACGTACCCCAGGGAGACGGCCGCCTCGGGGTCGGCGAGACCGCAGGAGCCACCGAAGCCGTCGTGTCCGAAAGCCCTCGGGTTGGGTCCGTAGGACGCGTTGGCGCCGCTCAGCCACAGCCCGAGCCCGGCCTCCGTCTCGTGCGCGAACCCGGCGCCCAGCACCAGGTCCCGGCAACTGCCCTGTCCCTCACGCACCCGCTCCGCGGCCTCCGGCGAGAGGATCTGCCGGGAGCCGTACGACCCGCGCCCGGCGAAGATCCCGTACAGCGCGGCGATCCCCCGCGCCGTGCCGTGACCGTTCGCGGCCGGGATCTCCGCCGCTCGCCAGCGCGGGGTGTTCGCCTCGGCCGCGCCGACCGGCGGATTGGTCAGGGCGGCGACCGCCGCGGGTGCCAACTGGGCGAAGACCGCCGCCTGTTCGCTGTCCGACGCGGCCACCGGATGCACCAGTTCGGCCGTTCGCCCGGCCTCCTTCGCGGGCAACCCGACGGTGAAGTCGATCCCGAGCGGGCCGGTCACCTCCCGCTCCAGGAACGCGCCCGGCAGCAGCCCGGACACCCGCCGCACCACCTCGCCCACCAGATGCCCGAACGTGAGCGCGTGATAGCCGGACCGTGTCCCCGGCTCCCACCACGGTTCCTGGGCGGCGAGCCGGTCGACGGTCAGCTCCCAGTCGCAGAGCTGCTCGAAGGTGTGCGGCTCGCGCAACCCGGCCAGTCCTGCCCGGTGCGACAGCAGATGTCGCACGAGGACGGCCTCCTTGCCGGCCGCCGCGAACTCCGGCCAGTACGCTGCCACCGGTGCGTCGAGGTCGAGCAGCCCGCGGTCGGCCAGGATGTGCGCGCACAGCGCGGTGGGGCCCTTCGACGTCGACCACACGTTGACGAGGGTCTCGCGCTCCCAGGGGCGGGTCCCTCCCGCGTCGGCCCAGCCGCCCCAGAGGTCCACCACCGTCTCCCCGCCGAGGGTGACGGACACCGCCGCGCCCAGCTCACCGCGGTCGCGGAAGTTCTCCTCGAACGCCGTGCGGACCGCGGAGAAACGCGCGTCGCAGTGGCCGTGAACGTCGGGCACGGGCACGGGCTCGGACATGGAGACCTCCGTCAGTCGCAGGGACACCGCAGCCGAACATACCGACTGGTCGGACCATGTGGAAACAGCCACGCGCCACCTGTCCTCCGCCGGTCCGCGCCGCACGTGCTCCCACGTGGTGCGGTGTCCGCCGTCCCGTCATCACGGGCTCTTCCGGATGTCACCCAACACCCCTACGCTGCACGTCGGTTGACCACCGATGCGGGAGAGGCAGGGGGAACATGCGCAGACATGTGAGGGTGTTGACACGTACGGGGATCGCGGTGGCCATGGCGGGCGCCGCCGTCCTGACCACGTCCCCGGGGGCGGCTGCCGCGGACCTCTCGTACTCCGCCAGTACCTCGGTGGGCGTCCACAACTCCTACGACAAGGCGAAGTACCCGTACTTCGCGGACGCGCTGGACTCCGGCGCCGGGATGCTGGAACTCGACGTCTGGACCAACGTGTTCGGCGGCTCCTGGCGCGTCTCGCACGACAACCCGATCGGCAACGACAACAACTGCGTCAACGCGGCGAACGCCTCCGCGCTGCGCACCGGATCGCGCGACCGCGACCTCGCCGGCTGCCTCTCCGACATCAGGGCGTGGCACGACGCGCACCCGGGGCACCGGCCGGTCCAGCTGAAGATCGAGATGAAGGACGGCTTCGCGGCCAACATCGGCCGCGGACCGACCCAGTTGGACGCTCTGCTGACATCGAAGCTCGGCGACGCGCTGCTGCGCCCGGCCGACGTCACCGGGTCGCATCCCGATCTCGACTCGGCCGTCCGGGCGGACGGCTGGCCCGCCCGTTCGGCACTCGCGGGCAAGTTCGTCGTCGAACTGATTCCCGGCACCGTCGAGGAGAGCAACCCCTTCGACTCGCTCTGGACGGACCGCGAGTACGCCACCCACCTCCGCGACCTCGCCGCCGCCGGCCGGCTGCGCGAGGCGTCCGCCTTCCCCGCCGTGCACGGCGCCGCCGCGGGCGACCCCCGCACCCGCTACACCGACCCGACCATCCGCCCCTGGTTCGTGATGTACGACGGTGACGCCGCCGCCTACGCGGGCGGCACGATCGACACCGCCTGGTACGACGACCGGCACTACCTCGTCGTGATGACCGACGCCCAGAACGTGGCCCCCGCCATCGACGGCACCAACCCCACCCAGGCCCAGGCACTGGAGCGCGTCGCCCTCCTCGCCGCACGGCACGCCAGCGTGGTGTCGGCGGACTGGTACCCGCTGCCCGCCGTGCTCGCCACGGTCGTGCCGCGCGGCTCGGCGGGCTGATCACGACCTAGAGGCGGGAGGCGACCCAGTCCAGCTGGGTCGCCTCCTGGTAGGGGCCGCCGCCCTCGTGGTCGTTGAAGTCGTAGACCTCGATGGTCTTCTCCTCGTGCGCCCAGGCGTTGAACGCGGCGAAGACCGTGGACGGCGGGCAGGTCTGGTCCTCCAGGCCGGCCGAGAAGAGCGCGGGCGCGCTGCCGCGTGCCGCGAAGTGGACTCCGTCGAAGTAGGAGAGGGTGCGGCGGACGTCGTCGGTGCGGCCGCGGTGCGTCTTGAGATAGCTGCCGATCTCCCGGTACGGATGCCGGTCGGTCAGCGTCGTCGCGCGCGGGAAGTCGCACAGGAACGGCACATCGGGAGCGACCGCGGCCAGGTCGGGGACGAGACCGCCCACCGCGATCGTGATGCCGCCGCCCTGGCTGGCGCCGACGGCCGCGGTGCGCGCCGGGTCGACCAGCGGGTGCGAACGGGCCGCCTCCACCGCGCGCACCCCGTCGGTGAACACCCGGCGGTAGTAGTAGTTCACGGGCGCGTCGATGCCGCGTGTCATGTAGCCCGGATACGCGGGCGCGCTGCCCACCGGGTCCGGGGTCTCACCGCCGCCCCACGCGCTGCCCTGGCCCCGGGTGTCCATCACGAAATGCGCGAAGCCCGCGGACGCCCACAGGAGATGGGTGTGGGGGAGCCCCCGGCCGCCGCCGTACCCGACGAACTCGACGACGGCGGGCAGCGGCGCGTCGGCACCGGCCGGCAGGGTGAGCCAGCCCTTGACGGGGTGTCCGCCGAACCCGGCGAACGTGACGTCGTACACCTCGACGGTCCTGAGGCGGGTCTCCACGGGCTCGAAGCGGGCGTCCAGGCCGTGTTCGCGCGTCTCCCGGAGGGTCTCGGCCCAGAAGGCGTCGAAGTCCTCGGGCTCCGCGGAAGCGCTGCGGTACGCGCGGAGCTCGTCGAGGGGGAGGTCGAACAGGGCCATCGAGGACCACCTTTGAAGACGTCGAGGCTACGGATGATCACACCGTACGTGGGCCGCCCCAGGGTCGCCAGGCCCGATGCCGTGTCCGCCCGCGCCCCTGCCGGTCACCGGACACCGGGCCTCCCGCCCCGCGTCCCGTCGCCCATGCCGGAGGTGGACGCGCACGTCAGGGCGTGTGCGGCCGCCACTCCGGACCGGTGCGCTCCCAGGCCCGCTCCCACTCGGCGAGGCGGCGGCGTGCGGCGACCCGCCGCCCGGCGAAGTGGACGCCGACGACCACGGCCACCACCGCTCCGGCGGTGGACATCCCTGCCATCAACGTGTGTTGCCAGACGGCGGACACGTTCTCCGGGGGGCCGACCCGACGGCCGTCGGCGTCGAGCCAGACATGGGTGTGCTCACCCCGCCGGGCGCCCGCCGCGACCCTGGCCAGGCCGGTGTGCGCCCCCCCGCCCGGGTCCGTCCAGCCCACCCTCACCTGGTACGAGGGCTGCCGTCCGGTGGGTGAGGTCACCGCGGCGGGCGCGTCCTCGACGAGCACCGCGGCCACCCGGTGCCGTTCGGCCCGCTGTGCGGCGGCCCGCGCCCGCGCGTCGTCGTACACCCTGCATCCCACGGTCACCCCGGCCAGCGGCGCGCCGACGAGCAGCAGCACGACGACGGCCAGCAGTGCCCACGCCTCCACGACGTCCGAGCGCCGGCGCAACGCACTGCGCCGCCAGCGCCAGCCGCGTACCCGGGTACGCATCGCCACCTCCAAGCCCCGCTCCTGCCACGGCGTACCGCGTACGGCCGCGAGCGCCCACGGAGAACCCGTACGGAGATTCTGCCGCCGCACGAATGATCCGCACCCCCTGTGGAACCCGCGAAACACTTCGCTCGGCGGAACAGGAGCCACCATGACGCATGCCCGTCCAGAAGCACTCGACGCCCACTGGCGTGTGACCAACTCCCGTGCACGGGAGAGGGGGAGGTGATGAGCACCGGCACACGTTCCATCACCGTCGGCATCGACGGCTCGCCGACCGGTCTCGACGCCGCCGACTGGGCGGCCCGGGAGGCCAGGCGCCGCCGGCTGCCCCTGCGGCTGCTGCACGCGGGGACCGGGCCCGTGGTCTCCGGCCGGGTCCCGGACGTCGACGTGCCCGCCGGCCGCACCCGCACCGCACTCGACCGGGCAGCCATCCAACTCTCCTACGCGCACCCGGCGTTGGACATCATCGCCCGCAGTTCCCGGGCCCCCGCGGTACAGGCGCTGCTGGCAGCCGCCGCGGACACGGAGACCCTGGTCGTCGGTTCACGCGGTGCCGCCGGGTGCCCGGGGTTCCAGGTCGGATCGGTCGCCCTCGCCGTCGCGGCCCGTGCCGCACGCCCGGTCGTCGTGGTGCGCGCGGGCGAACTCCCCGAGGACGGGGAGACGCCCGGCACCGACGAGCCACCTTCCGAGGCGGCTCCCTGCCCGCCGGTGGTGCTGGGCCTCGACGTGGACCGTCCGGCCGCCGACCTGATCCGCTACGCGTTCGACACGGCCGCCTTCCGTTCGGCGCCGTTGCACGTGGTGCACGCGTGGACCCGGTCCGAGGCGTACCCCCTCGCGGCCCACGGCTCCCGGCCCGAGGGGACGGACGGGAACGGGGACGCCGAGCGCCGGGCCCTGGCCGGTACCCTGCGGCCGTGGCGCCGCGGGTTCCCCGGGACGACGGTCCGTGAGCACGTGGTCCAGGGCCCTCCCGGACCGCATCTCCTCAAGGCGTCCGCCCGGGCCGGTCTGCTGGTCGTGGGGCGCCGGTCGGGCACCGGGCCGGGCCGCGCCGTCCGGACGCTGATCCGGCACGCGCCGTGCGCGGTGGCGGTGGTCCCGCACGGCTGACGGGGGACCAGGACGTCGAGCCGGGGCCCGGATCGGGGTCCCAGCGAACCGGCGGGGTCACGTCCGGGCCGCGGACCACGCTCGCGGGGACCTGTGCCCGGCCCCGGCCCCGGCCCCGGCCCCGGACCCGACCCCGGCCCCGGACTCGGGCCCCGAGTCGGACCCGGCGTGCTGTCCCGAAAGGCGTACTCGGCCCGGAACCGGCGTGCAGACCGGGCTTGTTCAGCCGAACCGCTCGATGCGGATCCGGTCCACGGGCTGCCCCGCCTCCACCAGCAGCCGCGAGGCATGTTCGGCGAAGCCGTTGGACCCGCACACATAGGCCTCCCACCCACCGGAGGGCTGCTCCGCCACGAGCGGGGCCACATGTGCTGCCGTCAGACGTCCGACGGCCACCCCCTCCGGGGCACGACGGGTGAAGACCGTCGTGGTCTCCGCGCCGTACTCCCGCGCGTAGACCAGCTCCTCGGGGCTGCGCGCGGAGACGAGCAGCCGCAGCGGCACGTCCAGTCCCCGGGCCCGGTGGTGACGCAGCATCGACATCAGCGGTACGACACCGGAGCCGGCGCCGACCAGCAGCGCCGGCCGATCGCCGGGCCAGGCGAAGAACCCGCTGAGCGGGCCCCGGACCTCGATCGTGTCCCCGGGCGCGGCCACCGTGTGGAACCAGCCGGAGACCTCACCGTCCTCGACATGGTCGAGGGTGAGTTCGATGTGCCCGCTGTCGTCGGGCGGCGACGCGATGGAGTAGTGGCGCTGTGCCACATAGCCGTCCGCGGCGGTGAGCCGCAGCATCAGATGCTGGCCGGGCAGATGTCCCGGCCAGCCCGGCACCGCGAACCGGAAGGTGGCGGCGTGCGGTGTCTCCCGGCGGATGCCGGTGAGCGTGGCGTCGCGCCAGGTTCCGGCGGCCCCGCCGCTCACGGCGATGCGTCCGGGCACGGCGAAGCTCGTGACGGGGACGAAGGCCCCGGCCGTCCGGGGCGGGAGAGGCTTCGCGGGCACGAGGCCGTCCGGGGGCGTGGTCGTGTCAGTCACCGGAGTACCGCTGCTCCTCCCAGGGATTGCCGCGTGCGTGATAGCCGTTCCGCTCCCAGAAGCCGGGCTCGTCGTGGTCCAGGAGCCGCAGACCCGCGATCCACTTGGCGCTCTTCCAGAAGTAGAGGTGCGGCACGATCAGCCGGGCCGGGCCGCCGTGCTCGGCGGGCAGTGGCTGCCCCTCGTACTCCCAGGCGATCCAGGCACGGCCGCCGGTGAGGTCGGCGAGCGGGAGGTTCGTGGTGTACCCGGTGTGCGAGTAGGCCACCACATGGGTGGCGCCTCCATGGGGGCGCACCCGGTCCAGGAACGCGTCGAGCGAGACACCGCCGAAGCGCACCCCGAACTTGGACCAGCTCGTCACGCAGTGGATGTCGCCCTCGTACGCCGAGGCGGGCATCGCGTGGGCCTGCTCCCAGTCCCAGGTGCGCGGTTCCGCCACGAGACCGTCGATCCGGAACGTCCAGTCGGCGGCGGCGAGAGCAGGGGTGACCTCGGCGGAGAGCACGGGCCAGTCGTCGCCGGTGTCGTACTGGCCGGGTGGCAGCCCGGTGCGGTGGCCGCGGGGGCGGCCGGTGAATCCTCGGGTGACGTTCATGGGAGGGGCGCCTCCAGGCCGCCGGGAGCGGCGGCCCGCGGTTCGAGCCTGATCGGTCCGCACACGTCTGGGACGCATGCGCCCTCCACGGTACGCGGCCGCGCGCCGCCCTCCGTCCCCGGTCGCGGCGCCGATCGTTGCGGACGTGTGAACGCCGGGGAGGCCGGGGAATAGTGGCGGGGTGATCGTCCTTGCCCCCCATGCGGCCCCGGTGCGCCCGCCACCGGTGACCGCGAGGAGAGCGAGGAAGCAGGATGCCCAAGGCGTACGTCTTCACCCGGTACGGCGGCCCCGAGGCCGAGGCCCTGGTGGAACAGGACCGGCCCAGCCCGGGACCCGGTCAGGTTCTCGTCGCCGTCCGCGCGGCGGGCGTGAACCCCGTCGACTGGAAGCAGCGGACGGGCTACCGCCGTCCCGGAGCCGCGGCCCGCGACCTGCCGGCCGTGTTCGGCAACGAGGTCGCCGGAGTGGTCGAGGGCACCGGCCCCGGCGTGACCGGCTTCGCGGTGGGGGACGAGGTCTTCGGCAGTCCGGTGGCCGGCGCCTACGCCGAGTACGTCCTGCTCCCCACGACGGTGACCGCCCACAAGCCCGCCGCGCTCTCGTTCACGGACGCGGCGACGCTGCCCGTCGCGGCGGCGACCGCGTACGACGCGCTCCACCAGCTGGGCCTGCCCTCCGGCGCGACCCTGCTGATCACCGGCGCGGGCGGCGGCGTGGGCGTCGCGGCCACGCAGATCGCGCACGTCCTCGGGCTGCGGGTGATCGGGGTCGCGAGCGAGGCCAAGAAGGACTTCGTCGAGTCGCTCGACGCGGTGCACGTCCCGTCCGGTACCGGGCTGGCCGAGCGGTTGCGGTCGGTGGCACCGGACGGGGTGGACGGTGTCCTCGACCTGGTCGGGGGAGGGGTGCTGGAGGCCGCGGCGACGCTGCTGTCCGACCGGACGAAGCTGATCACCGGCGCCGACCGGGAGACGGTCGCGCGGCTCGGCGGAGCGGGCATCGAACGTGCCCGTACGGCCGCCGTCCTCGACGCGGTGGCAGGGCTCGTGGTCGACGGCCGGCTGCGGCCCTTCGTCACCGGGACCTACCCGCTGGACCGGGCGGCCGAGGCGCTGCGCACGGTCGAGGAAGGTCATGTCCGCGGCAAGATCGTGATCGAGGTCGCCCGATGAGCGAGTTCCGGAACGCGGCCGCGCACCCGCTGGACAACCCCGCCCTCGGCGCGCTGACCGGCCCGCACGCCCACTTCGCCGAACGCCGGGGCCGCGTCCTGCGCTACCCCGTCGACGTGTCGCCGTGGCTGGCGCTGCCCGATGCCCCCGACGCGGACGACTGGGCGGACCTCGCGGCCCTGGTGGGTCCCGGCGGCGAGGCCCCGCTGGCCGGCTTCGACGGGCCGACCCCGGACGGCTGGGAGCTGACCTTCAGCATCGACGGGGTCCAGCTCGTCGACGCCGGGCTCGCGGCGGCGCCGGACGCGGAAGCGGTACGCCTCGGCCCCGCCGACGTACCGGAGATGCTCGACCTGGTGGAGCGCACCAGGCCCGGCCCCTTCCTGCCGCGCACCGTCGAGCTCGGCACCTACCTCGGCATCCGCCGGAACGGCGCGCTGATCGCGATGGCGGGGGAGCGGCTGCGCCCGCCGGGCTGGACCGAGATCAGCGCGGTCTGCACCGACCCGGACTTCCGGGGCGAGGGCCTGGCGTCCCGGCTGATCCTCGCCGTCGCCCACGGCATACGGGAGCGGGGCGAGACGCCGTTCCTGCACACCGCCGCCGGGAACACCGGCGCGATCCGGCTGTACGAGTCCCTGGGCTTCGAGCTGCGCCGCACGACCCGTTTCCTCGGCGCGCGGGTACCCGAACACCTGGTGGACGGTCAGGCCGTCGGAGCCCGCTGACGCCCGGGACCGCGGGCGCCGGGCGACGCACGGGGGCCGCCCGGCGCCCCGCACGGCCCGTGGGAGGTGCCGTAGGAGGCGCCTCCCACGGTGGGTCCCTCCCGGTGGTGAGCGCCGTGGGCGCACTTCCCGCCGCCGGATCCTCCGCCGGAAGGGGACTCCTCAGCTCTCCGGCGTCCTCGTGACGGACGCCCCGGGCGTCGTGGACGCCGTGTTGTAGCGCACCAGATAGGCGGCGAACCGCTCCAGGTCCTCCGCCGGCCAGTCCGCGAGACGCTCGCGGAAGGCGACTCGGCGGCTCTCCGTGACCTGGGCGAGGATGCGGGTGCCCGCCTCCGTCAGCTGCAGCACCTGGACCCGGTGGTCGTCCGGGTCGATCCGGCGCTCGATGAGGCCGGTCCGCTCCAGCACCGCCACCTGACGGCTCACCGTGGACTTGTCCAGCGCGTAGTGCGCGGCCAGGTCGGTGGCGCGACAGCCGCCGCTCTCCTCCAGGTGGCCGAGCAGGGTGTACGAGACGAGCGACAGCTCCGGGTGCATACGTCCGGCCGAGGCCCGGGCGCGCCGCGCGAAGGCCGTCATCTCACGCTGGATGGTCTCGACGGCCGCACCGGTCCTGACACCGGCCGCCGCACCGGTCCTGACACCGGCCGCCGCATCGACGGCCGCACCGGTACGGGCACCGGCGGCGGTGGTGACGACGGTCTCGTCCGGCCCTTCGGCTGCCTTCATGGGACCTCCCTCCCTCTCTTGGTTGTATAGTACAACTTGATAGATGGTTGTATATGCCAATCAAAGGAGGCTCCGTGCTCACCGGACTGCGCTCACCGACCCTGCGCCATGTGCTCACGCACCTGGTCACCCCGTTGCTGATGTGTCTCGGTATGGGACTGGCCTATATGGGCGCGTTCGTCACGCCCGCACCGCACCACCTTCCGGTCGCCGTCGTGGGCACCGGCGCCGAGACGAAGGTGTTCGCCCAGACCGTCAAGGACGCGGCCGGGAACCAGCTCGACGTACGGACCGTGGCGACCCGCGCCCAGGCGGTGGACCTGCTCAGGTCCCGTGACATCACGGGCGCCTACGTGCCGCGGGCCACGTCGCCCGAACTCGTCGTCGCGACCGCCGCGTCCGACATGGGCGCCACGGCCGTGGAGAAGGTCTTCACCCCCGTCGCCGCCCGGCAGGGCGCGGTACTGAAGGTCACCGACGTCGCCCCGCCGGTCGCCGACGACCCCACGGGCCAGGGCCTGTTCTTCCTCCTGATCGCACTGAGCATCGGGTCCTACGCGTCCGTCGCCGCACTCGGCGCCGCCGGCGCGGAACTGCCGCTGCGGATACGGGCACTGCTCGCGGTCGGGGTCTCGGCGGTGGTGAGCGCCATCGGCGCGCTGCTCGCCGGACCCGTGTTCCACCTCGCCCACCACGACCTCGCGGGCGTCTGGGGCATGGCCTGGCTCTACTCCGCGGGCATCCTCTTCGTCGGTGTGGGCCTCCACACCTTCCTCAGGCGCTGGACCACCCTCGCCATGATGGTGCTCTTCGTGATGCTCAACTTCACCAGTTCCGGCGGCCTGTTCCGGCCGGAGCTGCAGAACGGCTTCTTCGGCGCGCTGCACTCCTTCTGGAACGGTGCCGGTTTCGTCGAGGGCGTCCGCAGCCTCCTCTACTTCGACCGTGACGGACTCACCGGTGACGTGGGGACATTGGTCGGCTGGCTGGCCGTCGGAGTGCTGGCCACGTGTGTCGCCGGTGCCGTCGAGCGCCGCCGCGCCCGAGGGGCCGTACGCGCGGAACCGGTGACCGGGCCGCCGGCGGAGGGGGAACTCGACGGCTCGGCGCGGGAGCGGCAGCGGGAGGCCGCGCAGGAGCGGGAGACGGCGGAGGAACTGGAGGAGTCGGTCGCCGTCTGACGGTTCCTGTAGGGTGAACGTCCCGGCTGTGGAACGCCCCAGCCCAGGAATCACCGAGGAGGTGGGACCCATCACCGCACGTTCAGGACGGGTGCTCCCTCCCCGGATCGACGCGGCCCACCGCCGATAGGTGTCCGCGGGAGCGCCCTTCGGCTCACCGAAAGGCCCTCGGCTTCCATGCCCCCTCTTCTCGATCCCGATTCCGTCGTCTCCGCCCTCCGCGCCGCAGGCTGTGTCTTCGCCGAGGACGAGGCGGAGTTGATACTCTCCGCCGCCCGCACCCCGGACGAGGTCACCGCCATGGTGGACCGGCGCGTCTCGGGTCTTCCCCTCGAACACGTCCTCGGCTGGGCCGGGTTCCACGGCCTGCGCGTCTCGGTGGAACCCGGTGTGTTCGTGCCGCGCCGCCGTACCGAGTTCCTCGTCGACCAGGCCGTCGCCCTGGCGGGGGAGGTCTCCCTGATCGTCGATCTGTGCTGCGGCTCGGGCGCGGTCGGCGCCGCGCTCGCCGCGGCCCTCGGCCGGCCGGAACTGCACGCCGCCGACATCGACCCGGCCGCCGTGCGCTGCGCCCGCCGCAACGTCGAGCCGTTCGGGGGTGTGGTCCACCAGGGCGACCTGTACGGCGCTCTGCCCGGGACCCTGCGCGGTCGCGTCGACGTCCTCGCCGCCAACGTGCCGTACGTCCCCACGGACGAGGTCGCTCTGCTGCCGGCCGAGGCGCGTGACCACGAGCCGCGCACCGCCCTGGACGGCGGCGCGGACGGCCTCGACATCCTGCGCCGGGTAGCCGAGGAGGCGCCCCGCTGGCTGGCGCCCGGCGGCAGCGTCCTGGTCGAGACGAGTGAGATCCAGGCACCCCTGGCCGTGGAGACCTTCGCGCGCAGCGGCCTGATCGCCCGGCTCGCCGTCTCCGACGAGATGTACGCCAACGTCGTCATCGGCACGAGGCCCTGAGCGGCGGCCGTCCGAGGCCGTGATCCGGGCGGGCGTACGCCGGGCGCCGTGTTGCGGATGGCCGCGTTCCGGGCCGTCGCATGTCGGGCGGTCGCGTTCCGGCTGGTCGGACTCCCGGTGACCGGGATCCCGCACGACGGGGTCCGGTCACCGGTCCGCCTTTGCCTGTCCGCCTTCGCCTGTCCGTCGTTTCCCGTCCGTCGTTTCCCGTGCGCCGTCTCCCGTCCGTCGTCGGCTTGCGGACCCGTTCGTCGCGCGGGTGGCCCAGACCCGAGAGGCTCCCGCCCGGACCGACGTTCCGTCGCGCGCCGAGTGACCTTCCCCATTGTGCAACTAGTTGCATAAGCTGTGGCCCGTCGTCTACAACAGACGTACGACACCGCGCACGGAGGGGCCGATGAGCCGTTACCCGCACCTGCTGAACCCGCTCGACCTGGGATTCACCACGCTGCCGAACCGCGTCCTCATGGGCTCCATGCACGTGGGTCTGGAGGAGGCCGAGCGAGGCTTCGAACGGATGGCGGAGTTCTACGCCACCCGGGCGCGCGGCGGCGTCGGCCTCATGGTCACCGGTGGCATCGCGCCCAACGACGCCGGGCGGCCCTACGAGGGCGGCGCGAAGCTGACCACCGAGGCCGAGGCCGACCAGCACGCCGGGATCACCGCCGCGGTGCACCGCGAGGGCGGGCGGATCGCCCTGCAGATCCTGCACTTCGGGCGGTACGCCTACCACCAGGACCTGGTCGCGCCCAGCGCGCTGCAGGCGCCGATCAGCCCCTTCACGCCGCACGCGCTCACCGACGCCGAGGTCGAGCAGACGATCGAGGACTATGTGCGCACCGCCCGCCTCGCACAGCGGGCCGGCTACGACGGCGTCGAGATCATGGGCTCCGAGGGCTATCTGATCAACGAGTTCATCGCCGTGCAGGCCAACCGGCGCGAGGACCGCTGGGGCGGCTCCTACGAGAACCGGATGCGCTTCCCCGTGGAGATCGTGCGCCGGGTGCGCGAGGCCGTCGGAGCGAACTTCATCATCATCTACCGGCTCTCGATGCTGGACCTGGTGCCGGGCGGCTCCTCCCTGGACGAGGTGATCACTCTCGCCCGGGCCGTGGAGGCCGCCGGAGCCACCATCATCAACACCGGTATCGGCTGGCACGAGGCCCGTATCCCCACGATCGCCACCTCCGTGCCGCGCGGCGCCTACGCCTGGGTGACCAAGAAGGTGATGGGCGCCGTCTCGGTGCCGCTCGTGACCACCAACCGCATCAACACCCCCGAGATCGCGGAGCAGTTGCTCGCGGACGGCCACGCCGACATGGTGTCGCTCGCCCGGCCGATGCTCGCCGACCCCGACTTCGTCGCCAAGGCGGCGGCGGGTCAGCCGGAGGCCATCAACACCTGCATCGGCTGCAACCAGGCCTGCCTCGACCACACCTTCAGCGGCCGGATCACCTCGTGCCTGGTCAACCCGCGGGCCTGCCACGAGACCGAGCTGGTCCTCGCCCCGACCCGGCTGCGCAAGCGGGTCGCCGTCGTCGGCGCCGGCCCGGCCGGACTGGCCTGCGCGGTCTCGGCGGCCGGGCGCGGCCACGACGTCACGCTCTACGACGCCGCCGGCGAGATCGGCGGCCAGCTGAACGTGGCCCGCAAGGTGCCCGGCAAGCAGGAGTTCGACGAGACGATCCGGTACTTCCGGACCCAGCTCGAACGGCTCGGCGTGGACGTGCGGTTGAACACCCGCGTCACCGCCGCGGACGTCTCCGGCCACGACGAGGTGGTGGTCGCCACCGGCGTGCGTCCGCGCACCCCCGAGATTCCCGGGGTGGACCACCCCAGTGTCGTCGGGTACCTCGACGTCCTGCGGGACGGCGCCCCCGTCGGCGACCGGGTAGCGATCCTCGGGGCCGGCGGCATCGGCTTCGACGTCGCCGAGTTCCTGACCGACGGCGGCGACAAGGCGAGCGAGGACCCGGCGACGTACTTCCGCAACTGGGGCGTCGACATGGACTACCGCGCTCCCGGCGGCCTCGGCGCGCCCGAGCGGCCCGCGCCGCCGCGCACCGTCCATCTCCTGCAGCGCAAGGCCTCCAAGGTCGGCGCCGGGCTCGGCAGGACCACGGGCTGGATCCACCGCACCGAGCTCAAGCACCGGGGCGTCACCATGGTTCCGGGCGTCCGGTACGACCGGATCGACGACGCGGGACTGCACGTCACCGTCGACGGCGCGGGCCAGGTCCTGGAGGTCGACACCATCGTGCTGTGCACCGGGCAGGAGCCCCGCCGCGACCTGTACGAGGAGCTGTCCGCCGCGGGACACAGCGTGCATCTGATCGGCGGCGCCGACGTGGCCGCCGAACTGGACGCCAAGCGGGCCATCAAGCAGGGCACGGAGCTGGCCGCGGCGCTGTAGCGCCCCGGGCACGCACGAGCGCGAGGGACGTCCCGGGGGGCGGTCCTCCCTAGGATGAAGCCATGTCTCTCCCGCACGCGATCCTCACCGCCCTGCTCGAAAGGCCCTCGTCGGGACTCGAACTCACCCGGCGGTTCGACAAGTCGATCGGCTACTTCTGGTCGGCGACGCACCAGCAGATCTACCGCGAGCTGGGCAGGCTGGAGTCCGAGGGGTACATCCGCGCCCTGCCGTCCGCGCAGCCCGCGCGGGGGCAGAAGAAGAGCTACGAGGTGCTTCCGGCGGGCCGCGACGAACTGGCCCGCTGGACCGCGGTGAGTCAGGAGCCCAAGCCCCTGCGCGACACGATGCTGCTGCGGCTGCGGGCCTCGGCGGTCGTCGGGACCGTCGGCATCGAACCCGATCTGCGCCGCCATCTTGCCCTTCACCAGCGGCAGTTGGCGGAGTACGAGGAGATCCAGGAACGGGACTTCCCGCCGGGCAGGGACACTCCCCAGGACCGTCTGCGGCACCTGGTGCTGCGGGCCGGCATCGACCTGGAGACCTTCTGGACCCAGTGGTTGAGTCATGCCCTGGAGGAGTTCGAGCACTTGGAGGGCACGTCCGCGCGGGGCGGGGGGAGCGCGGGGTCCGCACCGGACGCGGCCGAGGGGAACGGGCTCGCGTCGGGCTGACGCGGGGACGGCCGGTCTGCTCCGGACGGCGGTCGCCCCCGGAGGGGCGTTGGTCGGCGGGCGCGGCGGACGCCGAGGTCGCGACGGCTGTCGCACCCGCCGTGACCACGGTCGGCGGAAGTGCGGCGGTCACCGCCCGCCTCACCCGCCCGTCGTCACGGACCGTTCCGCCGAGAACCCTCCCCAGGTGCCGTCCGGCAGTTTCGGCCGCAGCCGCACCCGGTACGAGACCCCGGCGTCCCGGCCGACGTAGAAGCTGTACGTGGACCTGCCCCGGGGAGGCGTGCCGCCCCAGACGAGCGAGGTGGCCTGGTGTCCGTCCAGGTCGATCCGGTACTCCGTGATCACGCCGTCCGTGCGGGGCGGGAGCCAGGAGAGGTCGAGGTAGTACGCGCCGTCCCTGCGGTGGGAGGTGACGCGGAAGCCGGTCGGCGCGGTGCCGCGGCCGTCCCCCGTGCCCGGTTCGGTGGCCAGCCGTACGGCGGCGCTCGCGGGGGAGAGATTGTCGGCCGCGTCGCGGGCCCTGACGGTGAAGGAGTAGTCGGTGCCGGGACGCAGCCCGGTGACCACTGTCGCGGTCTGCGCGCCGCCGACGCTGTGGATTTTCGACCCGCCCTGGTAGATGTCGTACGAGGCCACCCCGCGGGCGTCGCTGGACGGCGACCACTCCAACTGCGCCGCCCGGCTCCCGACCGCCTTGCCGCTCGGCCGGCGGGGACGGCTCGGCGGGGTACGGTCCGCGGCGACCGCCGCCGGTGTGGTCGCGCGGACCTCGGCGCTCGGCGGCCCGGGATTGCCCTCGGCGTCCACGGCGCGGACGGTGAAGACGTAGGTGGTGGACGGGGCGAGCCGGGTGACGTCCACCATGTGCTCGGCACCGGGCACCCGGTCCACTTTCGTGGTGCCGCGATATACCTCGTAGGCGGTGACCTCCGGCTTTCCGGAGAGCCGGTTCCACATCACGTGCACGCTGGTCGAACTGCCCGCCGCCGCGGTGACCCCCATCGGGGCCGGAGGCAGCGGTACGCCGGCGCCGTCGGCACCCCCGGCGCACGCGGTCAGGACGAACAGCGAGCCGCACACCAGGGCGGGGACAACGCGTCGCACGGGTCTGCCTCCCCTCGACGGGATTGGTCTGTACCTATAAGACACGGCGGGGACGGCCGCATCAAGAGGACGGGTGCGTGTTCGTGGGACCGTCGCGGGCTACGTATGCTGATCCCTGACGCGGCGCGAACTCACCTGCCGTTCATGGGAGTTCGTGCTCATGGCGCGGACCGCTGTCGTCGCTGTCCCCGCGCCGGCGAGGGCGGCCGAGCGGCCCGGGCCCACCGAGGCCCGGGCCCTCGGCCGCGGCACGCACCGGCCGGTCTGCCGTGCTCCTTCCGGCCCTCCCGGGTGGCCGTTCCCCGGGCCGCGCACCAGATTGGGTGAAAACCCGTGCAGGTCTCCCGGGAGAGGGTCCCCATCGTGCGTGCTCTGCGTGCTTCGCATGCCCTGCGTCTGCGGTCGCTCACGCTGGTCGCGGCCGGTGCCGCCGTGCTCCTGCCCGCGACGTTCGCCGCCGCCGACCCGGACCCCACCGCGCCCGCGGTGGGGGAGGGAACCGTGCGGGCTGCCGACCTCCTCGCCAAGGTGCGCGACTGCGTTCCCGTGTCGAAGGGGCGCTACCGCACCGACGAAGGCTCCCGCGCGCGGATCCCCGTCTGCGGGGCGCCGGGGGTGGTCTTCTGGAAGGCGGACATGGACATCGACTGCGACGGGCGACCCGGGGACCTGTGCAACGGCCGGAACGACCCGACCTTCTCCGCGGCCACGGCCTTCCGGCAGACGGACGGGCGCTATCTGAGCGCCGAGACCCTCCCGTACGTCGTGGTGCCCGCGCCCAGCGACGTGTGGGACCACCGTGACCAAGGCATCGGCGGCGGGTCGGTGGTCGCCGTGATCTACCGGGACCGGGTCCAGTACGCGGTCGTCGGGGACACCGGTCCGCGCCGCATCATCGGCGAGGCCTCGTACGCCACCGCCAAGGCGCTCGGGATCAGCGCCGACCCCCGGAACGGCGGAACGGCCACCGGGGTCACCTACATCGCCTTCACGAACTCCCGTGTCGAGCCCATCGAGAGCCACGCGGCCGCCGTGGCCGAGGGCGACCGGCTGGCCAGGCTGTTCCTGCGGGACGGCTGAACGGCGGCACTCTCCCGGAGCCCACCGGGCTCCGGGAGAGTGCCGCCGGAGGCGCGGCGGGACGAGCCGACTTCGGTCCCGGTCCCCCCGCACCGCCCGTCCCGTCCCGTCGTGTCCGCCTCGCGGCGCGTGGATTCAGCCCTTGCGGTAGGTGTACGCCTCCCCGGCCGCCGCCTCGACGGCCGCGAGGTCGGCTCCCGCCGAGGCCGTGACGACCGCCGCCACCGCGCCCTCGACGAACGGCGCGTCCACCAGGCGCGTGCCGTCGGGCAGTTCGTCGCCCTCCGCGAGCAGCGCCTTCACCGTGAGCACCGCGCTGCCCAGGTCCATCAGGACGGCCACCCCGGCGCCCCGGTCCACGGACGCGGCAGCCGCCGAGATCAGTTCGGCGCTGGTGCCGAGGCCGCCGTCCGCCGTGCCGCCCGCCGGAGCGACGGGCGCGGTCGTGCCACCGCCCGCGAGTCCGGTGGCCAGTTCGGCGACCGAGGCGGCGACGGCCGCGCTGTGCGAGACGAGCACGATGCCGACCAGCCGGTCCGCTTTGTTCCCCGAGTCACTCACCGGAGGCCTCCACGAGCGCGCCGATCAGCAGGGACGACGAGGTGGCGCCGGGGTCCTGGTGCCCGATGCTGCGCTCGCCCAGATAACTCGCCCTGCCCTTGCGTGCCTGCAGCGGGATGGTGGCGGCGGCACCCTCCTCCGCGGCCGCGGCCGCCGCGGCGAAGGAGTCGGAGAGCGCGTCCACGGCGGGCACCAGCGCGTCGATCATCGTCTTGTCGCCGGGTGCGGCCCCGCCCAGCGCCATGACCGCGTCGACGCCCGCCCGCAGCGCGTCGGCGAACTGTTCCTCCGAGACCTCGGCGGCCTCCCCGAGAGCCTTCCCGGTCCGGCGCAGCAGGGTGCCGTAGAGAGGTCCCGACGCGCCGCCGACCGTGGAGATCAGCCGGCGTCCGGCGAGTGTCAGGACGGCGCCGGGGGTGTCCGGCGCGTCCTTCTCCAGCACGTTCACCACCGCGGTGAACCCCCGCTGCAGGTTGCTGCCGTGGTCGGCGTCGCCGATCGGCGAGTCCAGAGCCGTGAGCCGCTGCGCCTCACGGTCCACCGATGTGGCGGTGGCCGCCATCCAACGGCGGAAGAAATCGGCGTCGAGCACAGAATCTCCTTGCGTGGTACCTACGTGGGGCCGATGAGAAGAGTTGGGCGTGGCCGAGTCGGTGGGCCTGGCCGCGGTCCCGGTCCGCTTGGCGGCGGCCGGTTCACACGCCCCAGCGCAGCCCCGGTGTCCGTACCGGCGCGTCCCACAGGCGCAGCAGTTCCTCGTCCACCTGGCACAGCGTCACCGAGGCGCCGGCCATGTCCAGCGAGGTGACGTAGTTGCCGACCAGTGTGCGCGCCACGGGGATCCCGCGCTCGCCGAGCACCCGCTGCACCTCCGCGTTGAAGCCGTACAGCTCCAGCAGCGGGGTCGCGCCCATGCCGTTGACGAGGACGAGGACGGGGTTGCGCGGGCTCATGTCCTCCAGGATCGCGTGCACGGAGAAGTCGGCGATCTCCCGCGAGGTCATCATCGCGCGCCGCTCCCGGCCGGGCTCGCCGTGGATGCCGACGCCCAGCTCCAGTTCCCCGGCGGGCAGGTCGAAGGTGGGGCTGCCCTTGGCCGGGGTGGTGCACGCGCTGAGCGCGACTCCGAAGCTCCGGGAGTTCTCGTTCACCTGACGGGCCAGCGACTCCACCCGCTCCAGCGGGGCGCCCTCCTCGGCCGCGGCGCCGGCGATCTTCTCCACGAACAGTGTCGCGCCCGTGCCGCGCCGGCCGGCGGTGTAGAGGCTGTCGGTGACCGCGACGTCGTCGTCGACCAGCACCTTGGCGATCCGGATGCCCTCGTCCTCGGCGAGTTCGGCGGCCATGTCGAAGTTCAGCACGTCACCGGTGTAGTTCTTCACGATGAACAGCACGCCCTCGCCGCTGTCCACGGCGGCGGCGGCCCGCACCATCTGGTCCGGCACGGGCGACGTGAAGACCTCGCCCGGACAGGCCGCCGACAGCATCCCGGGGCCGACGAACCCGCCGTGCAGGGGCTCGTGGCCCGATCCGCCGCCGGAGACGAGGCCCACCTTCCCGGCCACCGGGGCGTCACGCCGGACGATCACGCGGTTCTCTACATCCACCGTGAGGTCCGGGTGCGCGGCCGCCATGCCCCGCAGCGCGTCCGCGACCACGGTCTCCGCCACGTTGATCAGCATCTTCATGGGTACCTCCTGGTGTGCGTAACAGGGGAGCCCGTGACCTGCGTTCCCGCCTGTTCGTTGGGTGTGCGGAGGGTGTTCGGTTGCGGCGGAGCGGCGGTGCCGAGGGCTCGTCACTGCGAAGTATCGGTCTTGGAAGGGCGATGGTCACGTGTACCGACACGCTCGGGTCGGTCCGGGTCGGCCCGTGTCGCCCGTCGGCCGGTCCGGCCGGCCCGCGTGTTCGTGTCGCCGGCCCGCCGTGGAGCCGGGTCCGGTCGGCAACTGACCGGTGGGGCAGTGGATTTCCCTCGTCCCGACGGGTGCACGAGGAGCGATGAGAGGGCAAGGGGCGGGACGGACATGGTGTGGCGTGGCTGGCGGGGCAGGTACGGCCGGGTGCTGGCGGCGGCGGTCGGCGTGACCGCGGTCGCGGTCACCACTTCGGTGTGGAGCGCGCAGGCCGGGCCGGTCGGGAGCCGGCCGGGCCGCGTGGCGGCAGCGGCCCGGGCCGCCGTGCCGGAGGCCCAGGGTCCCGCGCGGGCGCCGGAGTCGGTGCCGGTGGCCATCGCGCACGCCTCGGACCGCGGGGCCCGCGGCGTCAACATCACCGTCGACGACGGCCCGGACCCGGTCTGGACACCGCGGATCCTGGCGGTGCTGCGGGAGTACGGCGTGAAGGCCACGTTCTGCATGGTGGGACCGCAGGCCGAGGCGCACCCCGGTCTGGTCAGGGCGGTGGTCGCGGCCGGGCACCGGCTGTGCGACCACACCGTGTCGCACGACACCGCCATGGACACCCGGTCCGAGTCGTACCAGTCCCGGCAGATCCTGGACGCCGAACGCATGATCACCAAGGCGTCCGGGGGTGTCCGGCCGCAGTACTACCGGGCCCCGGGCGGCGCCTTCACCCCGTACAGCCGCGAGCTGGCCGCCTCGCACGGGATGCGGCCGCTCGGCTGGAACGTCGACTCCAAGGACTTCGAGCGGCCCGGCACCGACGCGCTGGTCGCCACCGTCAAGCAGGAGATCCGCAACGGCCCGACCGTGCTCTTCCACGACGCGGGCGGCGACCGCTCCCAGACGGTCGACGCCCTGCGCGAGATCCTGCCGTGGCTGAAGCGGCGGGGGTACTCCTTCGGTTTCCCCGTGCGCTGACCCGCGCAACGGCCGATCAGGGGCGCTCGTCGTGGACCCGGAGGGTGCCCCGGTCGTTCTCCCGCAGCGCCCGGCCGATGATCAGACGCTGGATCTGGTTGGTGCCCTCGAAGATCTGCATGACCTTGGCCTCACGCATGTAGCGCTCGACCGGGAAGTCACGGGTGTAGCCGGCGCCCCCCAGGACCTGGACGGCGTCGGTGGTGACCTTCATCGCGTTGTCGGTGGCGATCAGCTTGGCCACGGAGGCCTCGCAGCTGAACGGCAGCCCCTGGTCCTTGAGGCGCGCCGCGGCCAGCGTGGTGGCGCGGGAGGCCTGCACGGCCGCCGCCATGTCCGCGAGGACGAAGGCCAGCCCCTGGTGCTCGATGATCGGACGGCCGAAGGTCTCCCGTTCGCGCGAGTAGCGCAGCGCGTGGTCCAGCGCGCCCTGGGCGAGGCCCGTGGCGACCGCCGCGATGCCGAGCCGGCCGCAGTCCAGCCCGGCGAAGGCGATCGCGAGCCCCTGGCCCTCCTCGCCGATGCGGTGCTCCACCGGAACACGGGCACCCTCCAGGCGCACGGTGGCGGTGGCGGAACCGGTCAGTCCCATCTTGTGCTCGGGCGGGTCGGCGATGACGCCGGGGGTGTCGGCCGGGACGAGGAAGCAGGAGATGGCCCGCGAGCCCGCGTCGGAGGTCCGCGCCATGACCGTGTAGAAGTCCGCGTGTCCGCCGTGCGTGGTCCAGGCCTTGGCACCGTCGAGCACGTAGTGGTCGCCGTCCCGGACGGCCCGGGTACGCATCGCCCCGGGGTCGGACCCGGCGTGGGCCTCGGACAGGCAGTAGGCACCCAGCAGCTCCCCGCCGAGCATGCCGGGCAGCCACTTCGACTTCTGCTCCTCGGTGCCGAACGCGGAGAGACCGAAGCAGGACAGCGCGTGCACCGAGACGCCGACCGCGACGCTGGCCCACACCGCGGCGATCTCCTCCACGACCTGGAGGTAGACCTCGTACGGCTGGCCACCGCCGCCGTACTCCTCGGCGTACGGCAGGCTCATCAGGCCGGCCCGGCCGAGGGTGCGGAAGACCTCGCGGGGGAACTTCTCCTCGGCCTCGGCCTCGGCTACGCGCGGGGCGAGCTCCTTCCCGGCGAGTTCGCGGGTCAGACCGATCAGGTCGACGGCTTCCGGGGAGGGCAGCGTGCGGGTGGCTGGCATGGCGGTTCCTCGGTCGCTCGGGGAATTAATGATACGGCGATCGATACAACAGTATCGTTTTTGGTACCGTAAGGCCATGCAGTCCAGAGATGGATCCGCCGGCCCGCTCGCGGGTCTGCGCGTCCTGGAACTCGCGGGACTCGGGCCGGCTCCGCACGCGGCCATGGTGCTGGCCGACCTCGGCGCCGACGTCGTACGGGTCGAGCGGCCACGCGGCCGGGCGCTCAGCCTGGGCCCCGCCGGCGCCACCGACGCCGTGCAGCGCGGACGCCGGTCGGTCTTCGCCGACCTCAAGAAAACCGCGGGCCGCGCACTGGTGCGTGGCCTGGCGGCACGGGCCGACGTCCTCATCGAGGGTCTGCGGCCGGGAGTCGCCGAGCGGCTCGGGGTCGGCCCGGACGACTGCCGCGGTGCGAACCCGGGACTCGTGTACGCCCGGATCACCGGCTGGGGCCAGGACGGCCCGCTCGCCCAGGACCCCGGGCACGATCTGAACTACATCGGCATCACCGGCGTCCTGCACGCGATGGGCCGCGAGGACGGGCCGCCGGCCCCGCCGCTGAACCTCGTGGGCGACTTCGGCGGCGGTTCCATGCTGCTGGTCGTGGGTGTCCTGGCCGCTCTCTGGGAGCGCACGCGCTCCGGTGCGGGGCAGGTCGTCGACGCGGCCATGGTCGACGGGACCGCGCTCCTGGGCCAGATGGCGTACGCGCTGCGCGGCATGGGGGAGTGGTCCGACGAACGGTGCTCGAACCTGCTCGACGGCGCCGCGCCTTTCTACGACACCTACGTGTGCGGCGACGGAAAGTACGTGGCCGTCGCCGCACTCGAACCCCAGTTCTTCGCGGCCCTGCTGGACGGGCTGGATCTCGTCCCCGCCGAGCTGCCCGCGCAGGGCGACCGAGACGGGTGGCCGGTGCTGCGGTCGTGCTTCGAGGGCCGGTTCGCCTCCCGTCCGCGCGACCAGTGGGCGGAGCACTTCGCGGGGACGGACGCCTGCGTGACGCCCGTGCTCACCTTCGCCGAGGCGGGAGCGCATCCGCACCTGGTGGCCCGGCGCACCCTGGTCGAGGTCGACGGCATCCTGCAGGCCGCCCCCGCGCCACGTTTCTCCCGTACCCCCGGCCGGCGGCCCTCGGCGCCCGGGGCGGCGGGCGCGGACACCGAGTCGGTGCTCAGGGACTGGGGCGTCGCTCCCGCGCCGCCGGCCGTCCGGTCAGGGTGAGACGGCGTGCACGATGAGGGAGGCCAGCTCCGCGTAGGCCTCGGCGTCGCTGAGTCCGGTGCGCGCGGTCACCTCGCCGCGCTGGATCTCCTGCATGGTGGCGGCCACGACCTCGCCCACGAAGGCGGCGTGGACGTCACGGAAAGCACCCGCGGCGACACCGTCGGCGATCAACTGCCGCAGCCGGCCCGCGGCGAGGCGGGTGTTGGCCTCGTACACCTCGCGGGCCGGCTCGAACTGGGCCATGTCGTCGAGGAATCGCCGGGACAGCGGCCGCAACTGCTCCGCGACCCCGTTCAGGTAGACCACCACACGGTCGGCCGGCGCGGAGGTGTCCGCGACCTGCTTCTCGATGGCGCCGGCCGCCTCCCGGAAGTAGTGCTTCACCGCTTCCCGAACCAACTCCTGCTTGCTTCCCGCGAGTTGGTACAACGTCGTCTTCGAGCAGCGCAATCGCTCGGTCAGCTCGTCGAGCGTGAAGGACGCGAACCCCTCCGCCGCCAGCAGGGCGACGAGCCGTTCGAGGAGGTCTGTCTGGCGCGCTGTTCGACGTGTGGACGGCATGACCTCAGCGTAACCGCTCGCCTCCGGCGGGCCGGAGCCCGCCGGGGATCACGGGACGGCCCTCAGCGGCGGACCGCGGCCCGCCGCTCCAGGACGGCCAGGGCCCGTTCGGCCCACCGGATGTTCTCCTCCTCGAAGGAGCGTCCGCGCATCAGCGTGAGATAGGGGCCCACCCGTTCCGCGTGGGCCAGGAACTCCTCCTCGGTGCGGCCGTCCAGCAGCCGTACGCGCAGTCGCTCGTAGCGGGCCAGCTTGGCGCGCGCCCACTCCAGCCGCTCGGCGATCGCCGCCCGTACCGCCGTGTCGTCGCCCGCGTCGACGGACTGGACCTTGACCAGCAGTTCGTCGCGGATGGCGGTGGGCTTCGGAGGGTCCGCGGTGAACTCGCGCAGGGCGGCGCGGCCCGCCGCGGTGAGGGAGAAGACCCGCTTGTTCGGGCGCCGCTCCTGCCGTACCAGCCGGGCCTCGATCAGCCCTTCGGACGCCATCCGCTCCAGTTCCCGGTAGAGCTGCTGGGGAGTCGCCATCCAGAAGTTGGCCACGGAGGCGTCGAACCCCTTGGCCAGGTCGTATCCCGACGCCTCACCCTCCAGGAGCGCGGCGAGGACCGCGTTGCGCAATGCCATGGGCCAAGGCTAGACGGCATACACCCCCGCGACTAATCTGTTACGCACCTATTCAATTAATTGACTATGAGAGCGGGGCCCCGATGCACCCTTTCCGCAAGGCCGTGGAGGCCGGAGACCTGGACGCGGTCGAGGAGCTGCTGGCCGACGACGTCGTGTTCACCAGCCCCGTGGCCTTCAAGCCCTATCCCGGCAAGGCGATCACCGCGGCCATCCTGCGCGGGGTCACCCGCGTCTTCACCGACTTCCGCTACGTCCGGGAGATCGCGGGCGCGGACGGCCGTGACCACGCCCTGGTCTTCACCGCGAAGGTCGGCGACAAGGAGATCAACGGCTGCGACTTCCTGCACTTCGACGAGGACGGCAGAATCGACGACCTGATGGTCATGGTGCGGCCGCTCTCGGCGGCCCACGCGCTCTCCGAGGCGATGGGCGCGCAGTTCGAGCGGATCTCGCGGGAGGCGGCGGAGGCCGGGAACCGCTGAACCGCGCCCCCGGGGCCGACACCCCGCGCGGTGTTTGACGCGATCCCCGGGGGCTACCCGCGCCGGGTGACCACGACGAACACGAAGACGAACACGACGAACACGACGAAGACGAAGCCGACGAAGAAGACGAAGCCGAGGTCGAATCCGGCCACGAAGGCGGGGCCGGACCGTCAGGCCGGCCCGGAGCCGGCCATCACGGCGCGGTCCGCCGCACCGGCACCCGGACAGGAACCGATCCGGTTCCTGGAGGACCGCTTCGACTGCGCCCAGGCCTGCGTGGAGTGCGCCCGCGCCTGCGCGCTGCGCGTCAGCTGCCTCGATCCCGACGGGTCCGCGGTGCGTCGACTCGCCCGGCGTACGGGTCTCCTGTGCGCCGAGGTGTGCGACGCGACCTGCCTCGTCCTGGACGGGCAGCACCCTCGCGGCGAGGCAGGCATCCGCGCGCAGGTCGAGTGGTGCCGGTCCGTCTGCCGCGAGTGCGCGGACGTCTTCGACCGGTGTCCCGGCGCGCGGGCCGGTGCGCGGGCCTGCCGTATGTGCGCCCAGGCCTGCACCGACTTCCTCGCCACGCTGCTACCGGCCTGATCCGTCCGCGCCCGTCGGCGGCGTGAGCGGCCGTCCCGCCCGGACGTTCCAGCGTCCGGACCGGCCGCTGAACTCGGTGGCGGTCAGGGGCGGCACGTCGACCCGCCAGAACGAAGCCTCCGGCGCGCCCAGCACCCGTACCACCATCGCCCGTACGACCTCCGGTTCCACCACGGCGACGGTCCTGCCCGTCGACGGAGCGGCTGTGTCCAGGTGGTGCGCGATCCGGTCGCAGAAGGCCCGTACCGACTCCCCGCCGTGCGGCGCCGCGTCGGGGTCGCCCAGCCACCGGACCACCGCCTCCGGCTCCGCGGCGCTCACCTCCTCCAGGGTCGCCCCGCGCCACCGGCCCACGTCGAGGCCGGCCAACTCCGGTGCGTCCACCGCCTGTCCCAGGCCCAGTGCGTCGGCCGTCCCGCGGCACCGCACGCTGGGGGAGACCCAGACCCGCTCGGCACCGGGGACGGTGCCGGCCGCGGCGCGCGCGAGCCGCAGTCCCGCCGCGTCCACCGCGGCCCCGTCGTCGAAACGGGCCTCCCGCAGCGCCGCGCTGTGCGCGGCGGAGATCAGGATCACTCGGCTCGTCATACGTCCACCCTCGTGCGCTGTCGTGGTCGCCCCTGCCCAAGTCCCCTGCCGGGGCGGGGAATCCGGCGACCCTCCGCCGGCCGCGGGGCGCGACCTCGGTCCGGTCGTGCGCCCTTGGCCCGGTCCCGGCTTCGCGGTACCGTCTGGATGATATTGACGACGGTTCGGCGGAAGTCCGGTGGGAGTCCGGCACGGTCGCGCCACTGTATGCCGGCACGCGCCGTCCCTTCCGGGGCGAGGGTGACCGGGCGAGTCAGACCCGTGGCCGTCGTCCCGTGCACCACCGAGACGGGACGCGAGTTCCCCAGGAGGTACCGCCCCATGGCGCAGTCAGTCGCCCGGCCGACCGTCGGCCCCGCCGCCGTTCCCGGCAAGCTGCCGATCGGCGCGATCGCCCCCTGGGCGGTCTTCTTCGGCATCCTGATGCTGGTCCTGCTCTACTTCGTCGGCGCCGAACAGGGCGCCACCTCCCTCGTGTCCGGCGAGAACGTCCACGAGTGGGTGCACGACGCCCGCCATCTCCTCGGATTCCCCTGCCACTGACGGCTCGCACGGAAGGGGGCGCCCCACCGGGGCGCCCCCTCGCGCATGTCACCGCCATTCCCTATTTCTGGAACACGTTCTACGGTGTGCGCCGTCAGGTCCCGCCTTGGGGAGCCAGGAGGCGCCGTGCATCTCGAATACACGCCGGACCAGCAGCGGTTGCGGACCGAACTGCGCGACTACTTCGCCGAGCTGGTGCCCGACAACGCCTACGCCCGGTACGGCGACCCGGCGGCGCAGAAGCGGTTCTACCGTGACACGATCCGCCGCCTCGGCGCGGACGGGCGGCTCGGTGCGGGCTGGCCGAAGGAGTACGGCGGCAGCGGGCTCACGCCCATGGAGCAGTTCATCTTCTTCGACGAGGCCGCCCAGGCGGGCGTGCCGCTGCCCCTGATGGCGCTGAACACCGTCGGTCCGACCCTCATGCGGTACGGCACGGAGGAGCAGAAGGGATACTTCCTGCCCCGGATCCTCTCCGGCGAGATCGACTTCGCGATCGGCTACAGCGAACCGGACGCGGGCACCGATCTGGCCGCGCTGAAGACCCGGGCCGTGCGCGAGGGCGACGAGACCACCGGCCACTACAGGGTCGACGGGCAGAAGATCTGGACGACGAACGGGGACACCGCCGACTGGGTGTGGCTCGCGGTGCGCACCGACCCGGACGCCCCGCCCCACCAGGGCATCACGATGCTCCTCGTGCCGACCTCCGACCCCGGCTACTCCTGCACCCTCATCAACACCCTCGCCTCGCACGACACCACCGCCAGCTACTACGAGAACATCCGGGTGCCCGTCTCCCGCCGGGTCGGCGAGGAGAACAAGGGCTGGCGGCTGATCACCAACCAGCTCAACCACGAGCGCGTCACCCTCGCCGCCCACGGCACCATGGCGATCCGCGCGCTGCACGACGTCCAGCGCTGGGCCATGGAGACCAAGCTCGCCGACGGCCGCCGGGTCGTCGACCTTCCCTGGGTGCGCCGACGGCTCGCGCTGACCCACGCCCGGCTCGACGCCATGAAGCTCCTGAACTGGCAGATGGTCAACGCCGTCCAGGAGGGCACGCTCACCCCGCAGGACGCGTCCGCGGTCAAGGTGTACGGCTCCGAGGCGCGCCGGGACGCGTACGCCTGGCTCATGGAGATCGTCGCCGCGCCGGGTGTCCTGAAGGAGGGGTCGGCGGGCGCGGTCCTCCACGGGGAACTGGAACGCGGCTACCGGTCGGCCGTGATCTTCACCTTCGGCGGCGGCAACAACGAGATCCAGCGCGAGATCATCTCGTGGATCGGGCTGGGGATGCCGCGGGTGCGGCGCTGAGCCGCCGGTGCGGCGGCCCGGGTCCTCACAGCGACCAGCGGCAGTACAGGCGCAGGCCCGCCGACCGGGCGCGTCGTGCCAGGCCGGTGAGGGCCTCCAGGGCGCCGGCCGCCGTCTCCGCGTCGACCTGGTTGTGCCGCAGTTCGGCCGTGGCGGACCACGACCGGGCGAAGCGCCGCAGGTCGTCCCCGGACGCGGCGGTGAGGGCGTTCACGAGTGTGTCCGACACGCTGAACACGAGCGGGCCGTCGACGTCCGCCTCGGACAGCAACAGCCCGGAGCGCGGGTCTCGGCCGGCCTCCTCGTGGCCGCAGCCCGTCACGATCGCTTCGAGCCGGGCGAGGGCGGCCACCGGGTCGATCCCCTTCAGGGAGACCGTGTCGCGCGCGGGCCGCTCCGGTTCCCCGGGGGAGGAGGCAGCCGCGACAGCGGCTTCGTCGTCGGCGGCGGAGAAGTAGTCGCACAGGGGCATAGCGCGGATTCTGGCACCCGGGACCGACAGCCCTCCCGGTACGTCCGGGGCACATGACGGCCGAACCTCCGCGGCGGCCCTCGGAGTCACAGGCGGGGGAAGGGCTTCGGCGGCGCGCACGGTGAACGGGGTTCGGAGGCAGTCGCGTCGGTCTGGACTCGGTGGTGAGCGGGCCCCGCTCCCCGGAGGCCACCGTCCGCGCCGCCCGAGAGGCGTCCGTACGGACACGTTCCGCGTACGCAGGCGCGATACGTCCCCGGATCACGCCCGGCGCTGTACCAAGTCGGCAGATAACTCGCCATACTGGGACGTGCCAGGGGAGAGTGCGGCGAGCAGTGACGGGGGCGATCGCACGAGATGGCGGAGACCAGGCTGCTCCAGAGCCGGTACCGGCTGCTCGATCTCATCGGGCGGGGAGGCATGGGCGAGGTGTGGCGCGCCCGCGACGAGTCGCTGGGGCGGCACGTCGCCGTGAAGTGCCTCAAACCGCTCGGCCCGCACCGGGATCCGTCCCTGACGGACGTCCTGCGGGAGAGGTTCCGGCGCGAGGCGCGGGTGGCCGCCGCGCTGCAGCACCGCGGGGTGACCGTGGTGCACGACTTCGGCGATTCCGACGGCGTGCTGTACCTGGTCATGGAACTCCTGGAGGGCCACGACCTCGGCCAGGTGCTGGCGCACAACCGTCGGCATCCGCTGCCGGTCGCGGACGTCGTCGACATCGCCGACCAGGTGTCGGCCGCGCTCGCCTACACCCATCAGCAGGGCATCGTGCACCGCGACCTGAAGCCGGCGAACATCATGCGGCTCGCCGACGGCACCGTGAAGATCTGCGACTTCGGCATCGCCAGGCTGGGCCAGGACATCGGCCTCACCGCCCGGCTGACCGGCACCGGCATCGCGATGGGGACCCCGCACTACATGTCGCCGGAGCAGATCAACGGTGCGGAGGTCGACCGGCGCAGCGATCTGTACTCCTTCGGATGTGTGCTCTACGAGATCGCCACCGGGGCGCCGCCGTTCGACCTCGACGACGCGTGGGCGGTCCTCCTCAGCCACCGGGACACCTCTCCCGAGCCGCCACGCAGACACCGGGCCGAACTGCCCGAGTACGTGGAGCGGATCATCCTCGATCTGCTGGCCAAGGAGCCGGACCGACGCCCGCAGGACGCGTGCGAACTCGGCCGCCGGATCACCGAGGGCCGTACGACACCGGCCTACGTGCCGACCGTCGTCTCCCCGCCCCTCGGACGGACGGCCCCCGCCCGTCGCGTCCTGGCGGTCTCGCCACCGGCTTCCCCGGACCCTACGCTGCCCTCCTGGACGCGCGGCATGACCACCGGTCTCAAGGCGACCGGCACCGGTCCGCGTCCCATACCGTCGGACGCGGCGGCCGGACTGACCGGCGCGTGGACCGTCCGCCCGGCGGCGACGGACACCGGTCCCGCGCAGCGCCTCGCCGAACATCCCGCGCCGTCGGCGGAGTTGGTCACCATGCTCGCCGGGCGCCACCACGCGGGCCTGAGCCTGGGTCGGCTCGGCCGGTGGGCCGAGGCGGGCGAGGTGCACCGGGCGGTCGCCGCCGAACGGGAGCAGGTCCTCGGGCCCGACCACGCCGACACACTGGCCAGCCGGTACGAGGTCGGCTTCACCCTCAGCCGTACGGGGCGGCCCGCCGACGCGCTGCACGCCTACGCGCACGTCGCGGAGGCGAGGGAACGGGTCCTCGGCCCCGACCATCCCGACACGCTGGCCGCCCGGCAGGAATCCGCCTACGTACTGGGACAGTTGGGCCGTCACTTCGAGGCGCACCAGATCTATGTGTCCGTACTCGCCGCCCGCGAACGGGCCATGGGCTCCGATCATCCCGACACCCTGCGCTGCCGGCACAACCTCGCCTTCAACCTGAACCGGCTGGGCCGGCTGGAGGACTCCCACCGGATGGCGAGCGAGGTCGCGGACGCCCGTGCGCGGGTGCTCGGTCCGGCCCATCCCGACACCCTCCTCACGCGGTACGAAGTCGCCTACACGCTCGGTCAGTTGGGGCGGCTGTCGGAGGCGCTGCGGACCTACGAGGAAGTGGCGGGTGCGCGGGCGCGGGCGCTCGGGCCCGACCACCCGGACACGCTCTCCGCCCGCTACGAGGTGTGTGTCAGTCTGGGCCGGCTCGGTCGCAGCGCCGAGGCGCTGGTGCTGTACCGCGACCTGATCGACGACCGCACCCGCGTGCACGGCCCCGCCCACCCCGAGACCCTGCGGGCCCGGCACGGACTCGGGGTCAACCTCGGCCGCACGGAGCGCTGGGAGGAGGCGCTCGCCGAGTCCCGCGACGTGTGCGAGATCCGTGAGCGCGTCCTCGGCCCCGGTCATCCGGACACCCTGGTCAGCCGCCGCGAGGTCGCCGTCGGACTCGGCTGGCTCGGGCGCTGGGCCGACGCCCTGGCCGAATACCGCGCCGTCGCCGTCGCACGCGAGCACGTGCTGGGCGAGGGGCACCCCGACGCCCTGGCGGCCCGCGGCGACGAGGCCCACTGCCTGGAACAGCTGGGACGCGCCCAGGAGGCGGTGGACCTGTACCGCCGCGTCGCGACACTGCGGCGGCCGGGGGAGGCCGGGGGCACCGGGCCCCGGGCCGGGTTCTGACCTGCCTGGGCCGGGTTCCGGCCCATGGCCCGGGTTCCGGCCCCTGTTCCGGTTCCGACTCACCGGGGCCCGGTTCCGGCCCCGGGCCGCACCGACACGGCGCCGTCCGATGCGGAAGCGCCGGGCGCGGAACCGTCTGCCGCGCAACCGCCCGCAACGGAACCGTCTGCCGCGGAGCCGCCCGCCACCGAGCCGTCCGCCCCGAAGCGTCCCGACGCGTAGCCGTCCGGCACGGACTCGTCCTCGCCGGATGACCGTCCGGGCGCCCGCCGGCTGCCGCGTACCCCTGGCAGACCTAGATCATCGCGTGCTACCAAGAACCATGCCTGTAGACGAGGGATATGACGTCGTGATCGTCGGCGGGGGCCACAACGGTCTCGTCGCCGCCGCCTATCTGGCCCGGGCCGGACGCTCCGTCCTGGTGCTGGAGCGACTGGGGAACACCGGCGGTGCCGCCGTGTCCACCCGGCCGTTCGCCGGGGTGGACGCGCGGCTGTCGCGCTACTCGTACCTGGTCAGCCTGCTGCCCCGGAAGATCGTCCGTGACCTCGGCCTCGACTTCCGGGTCCGCGGGCGCACCGTGTCCTCGTACACGCCCGTGGAACGCGACGGACGGGCCACCGGACTGCTCGTCGGGGGCGGCGAGCGCCGCACGCGTGAGGCGTTCCGGCGGCTGACCGGATCGGACCGCGAGTACGAGGCCTGGCAGCGCTTCTACGGAATGACCGGCCGGGTCGCCCAGCGGGTGTTCCCGACCCTCACCGAACCGCTGCCCACCCGGGACGAACTGCGCGGCCGGATCGACGACGAGGACGCCTGGCGGGTGCTCTTCGAGGAGCCGGTCGGCGTCGCCGTCGAGGAGAACTTCAGTGACGACCTCGTGCGGGGCGTCGTCCTCACCGACGCCCTCATCGGCACCTTCGCCGACGCCCACGACCCCTCACTGCGGCAGAACCGCTGTTTCCTCCATCACGTGATCGGCGGCGGCACCGGCGCCTGGGACGTCCCGGTCGGCGGTATGGGGGCGCTGACGGACGCGATCGCCGGTGCGGCGCGCGGGGCGGGCGCCGTGATCGCCACGGGTCACGAGGCGATCCGTGTCGAGACCGACGGCCGGAGCGCGGAGGTGACCTACCGGACCGCCGACGGGGAGGGCGTGGTCGCGGCCCGGCACGTGCTGGTGAACGCGTCGCCACAGGAGCTGGCGACCCTCACGGGGGAAGTGGCGCCGGCCCCGGCCGAGGGCGCGCAGCTCAAGGTCAACATGCTGCTCAAGCGGCTCCCGAAGCTGCGCGACAGCTCCGTCGACCCGCGCGAGGCGTTCTCCGGCACCTTCCATGTCGCCGAGGGCTACGAGCAGTTGGCGACCGCCCACGCGCAGGCGGCCGCCGGCCGGCTGCCCGCGGCGCCGCCGTCGGAGATCTACTGTCACTCCCTCACGGACCCCACCATCCTCGGCCCGGAGCTGGTCGCGCGGGGCTACCAGACCCTGACGCTCTTCGGACTGCACACCCCCGCCCGGCTCTTCGAGCGGGACAACGACGCCGTGCGCGAGGAACTGCTGAAGTCGACCCTGGCGCAGTTGGACGCCCAGCTCGCCGAGCCGCTCACGGACTGTCTGGCCACCGACGCGGAGGGCCGCCCCTGCATCGAGGCGAAGACCCCGCTCGACCTGGAACGCGACCTGCGGCTGCCCGGCGGCAACATCTTCCACCGCGACCTCGCCTTCCCGTACGCCCAGGAGGGCACGGGCCGCTGGGGCGTGGAGACGGCGCACGCGAACGTCCTGCTGTGCGGCGCGGGCGCGGTCCGCGGCGGCGGGGTGAGCGGGGTGCCGGGGCACAACGCGGCCATGGCCGTGCTGGAGTCGCCGGGCCAGGGAGGCTGAGGCCTGCCGAGGGCGATCCCGTGCGTGGCGGCGGGCTCTGGCAGCCTGCCGCCGCACGACCGGGTCCGCCCGGCCGCCGTGGACGGGCGGCCCCCACCGATTCCGGGCCGGCCCGGAATCGGTTCAACCGCCGTCGGACCGTGACGCTTCCGAGAAATCTCCCGTCGGCCGAGAGCGGGCCGATCTCCCGGGCGGGGCCGATGAGATCTGACGGAGTATCAGTAAACCTCTTCCCTCGTCCGGACGACTGCGGCATCCTGCGGCCATGCAGACGGAGCTGAGCAAGCAACTGGGGGTCGAGCACGCCATCTTCGGCTTCACGCCGTTTCCCGCCGTTGCCGCGGCCATCAGTCGCGCGGGCGGTCTCGGGGTGCTCGGCGCGGTCCGCTACACCGCCCCGGACGACCTCAAGCGCGACTTGGACTGGGTCGAGGCGAACGTCGGCGGCAGGCCCTACGGCCTGGACGTGGTGATGCCGGCCAAGAAGGTCGAGGGGGTCTCCGAGGCGGACGTCGAGGCGATGATCCCCGAGGGGCACCGCCGGTTCGTCGCGGACACCCTCGCCAAGTACGGCGTGCCCGGCCTCGACGAGGGGGAAGCGGTCGGCTGGCGCATCACGGGCTGGATGGAACAGGTCGCCCGCACCCAGCTCGACGTCGCCTTCGACTATCCGATCAGACTGCTCGCCAACGCGCTGGGCTCACCCCCCGACGATGTCGTACGGCGCGCGCACGAGCGGGGAGTGCTCGTCGCGGCGCTCGCGGGCAGCGCCCGGCACGCCCGCAAGCACGCCGAGGCCGGCATCGACATCGTCGTCGCGCAGGGCTACGAGGCGGGCGGCCACACCGGCGAGATCGCCTCCATGGTGCTCACCCCTGAGGTCGTGGACGCCGTCGACCCGCTGCCCGTCCTCGCGGCGGGCGGCATCGGCAGCGGACAGCAGGTGGCCGCCGCGCTCGGCCTCGGCGCCCAGGGCGTGTGGCTCGGCTCCCTGTGGCTGACCGTCACCGAGGCCGACCTGCACTCGCCGGCCGTGACCCGCAAGCTGCTGGCCGCCGGGTCCGGCGACACCGTCCGTTCGCGCGCGCTGACCGGGAAACCGGCCCGTCAGCTGCGCACCGAGTGGACCGACGCGTGGGACGACCCGCACGGTCCCGGCACCCTGCCCATGCCCCTGCAGGGGCTGCTGGTGGCCGAGGCCGTCTCCCGCATCCAGAAGTACGAGGTCGAGCCGCTGCTCGGGACGCCCGTCGGGCAGATCGTCGGCCGGATGAACAGCGAGCGCAGCGTCCAGGCCGTCTTCGACGACCTGACCCGCGGTTTCGAGCAGGCCGTCGACCGCCTCGACCGGATCGCCGGAAGGAGCCACCGACCGTGACCACGACCACCCCGCCCTCACCGAACGGCTTCTGGGCCCAGGCCGCCGCCGACCCCGGCCGGACGGTCCTCGTCACCCCGGACGGGGACGAGTGGACCGCCGGCCGTCTGCACACGGCGGCCAACCGCCTGGTGCACGGGCTGCGCGCGGCCGGCCTCGCACGCGGCGACGCGTTCGCGGTCGTGCTGCCCAACGGCGTGGAGTTCCTCGTCGCCTACCTCGCCGCCTCGCAGGCCGGTCTCTACCTCGTCCCCGTCAACCACCACCTCGTGGGCCCCGAGATCGCCTGGATCGTCTCGGACTCGGGCGCCAAGGTGCTCATCGCCCACGAACGGTTCGCCGAGGCGGCCCGCCGTGCCGCCGACGAGGCCGGCCTGCCGTCCGCGAGGCGCTACGCCGTCGGTGCGGCCGAGGGCTTCCGGCCGTACGCCGAACTCCTCGACGGGCAGGACGGATCGGCACCCGCCGACCGCACCCTCGGCTGGGTCATGAACTACACCTCGGGCACCACGGGCCGCCCGCGCGGAATCCGCCGGCCGCTGCCCGGCAAGCTCCCCGAGGAGTCCTACCTCGGGGGATTCCTCGGCATCTTCGGCATCAGGCCCTTCGACGACAACGTCCACCTCGTCTGCTCGCCGCTCTATCACACCGCCGTGCTCCAGTTCGCGGGCGCGTCCCTGCACATCGGCCACCGGCTGGTGCTGATGGACAAGTGGACCCCCGAGGAGATGCTCCGGGCCGTCGACACCCACCGGTGCACCCACACCCATATGGTCCCGACCCAGTTCCACCGGCTGCTGGCGCTCCCCGAGGAGGTGCGGGCCCGCTACGACGTGTCGTCGATGCGGCACGCCATCCACGGCGCGGCCCCCTGTCCCGACCATGTGAAACGGGCCATGATCGAGTGGTGGGGCCACAGCGTCGAGGAGTACTACGCGGCCAGCGAGGGCGGCGGCGCCTTCGCGACCGCCGAGGACTGGCTGAAGAAGCCGGGGACCGTCGGCAAGGCCTGGCCCATCAGCGAACTGGCCGTCTTCGACGACGACGGCAGACGGCTGCCTCCCGGTGAACTCGGCACCGTCTACATGAAGATGAGCACCGGCGGATTCTCGTACCACAAGGACGAGAGGAAGACCCGGAAGAACCGCATCGGCGACTTCTTCACCGTCGGCGACCTCGGCTGCCTCGACGAGGACGGCTATCTCTTCCTCCGCGACCGCAAGATCGACATGATCATCTCCGGCGGCGTCAACATCTACCCGGCCGAGATCGAGGCCGCGTTGCTCGCCCACCCCGCCGTCGCCGACGCGGCGGCCTTCGGCATCCCGCACGACGACTGGGGCGAGGAGGTCAAGGCCGTCGTCGAACCCGCGCCCGGACACCTGCCCGGAGCGGACCTGGCCGCGGACGTACTGCGCCACTGCGCGGAGCGGCTCGCCGGCTACAAGAGGCCGAGGAGCGTCGACTTCATCGAGTCGATGCCACGCGACCCGAACGGCAAACTGTACAAACGGCGGCTGCGCGAACCCTATTGGGAGGGCCGCACCCGACCCGTCTGACCCCCCGACCCGTCCTGTCCGGCTCCCCCTGGTCCCCGCCGGCCGGGCGGGGACCACGGGGAGCGGCTCAGTGCCGTTCGCCCACCCGGACCACCCGCAGTCCGGGCGAGGACAGGATGTCCTTCTCGCAGAACCGGGAGGTGACCCAGCGCCCGCCGGAGAACAGCCGCGTCTGGTCGCTGGAGTGCGGCGAGTTGGGGTTCGAGGACTGGGAGTACGTCAGGAGCGTACGGGCGACCGGGCAGCGGCCCCCGTCCCAGCCGACCGCCTGGATGTACGAGGACCCGGTGGTGACCTCGGTGTATCCGCCGCCGGCCGGGTCCCACACCGGCTCGACCTTGTCCCACACCCCCAGCCCCTCCGTGCCGCCCGGCACCGGGATGCGCTCGCCGCCCCGTACGACGAACTGGTGGGCGCCGAGCGGGGCGCCGGGCGCGATGCCCGCCGCGCGCAGCTCCGTCACGGTGTCGGCGAGGGCGGTGGCGAACCCCGGGACACCGGTGTCGAGCGTGTTCGGGGTGTGCACGGGATCGGCCGAGGAGAACGGGACCTTCCAGAGCCGCGCGGCCGGCACCAGGGCGGTCAGCCGGCGCCAGAAGCGGTCGAAGAACAGCGCGCCCCGGCTGCCCGTGTTCATGGTGTGGTCCCAGGACCCGAGCGCGCGGCACGCCCCGCTCACGTCGACGGACCGGCCGTCGCCGCCCGTCGCCCGCCGGCCCGGCAGCGCGGCGCAGGCCCGTGCCGCGTCGTCCGCGACCAGGTCACCCATGGGTGCTCGGTTGGTGAACTGCTGTGCCAGCAGGTCCCGTTCGGTGAGGCCGCCGTGCGCCGCCATCGCCGAGACGTCGTCGATCGCGCCCCGCGTGCGGATCGAGCGCGCGGTGCCGACCGTCCCGAAGATTCGCTCGTAACCGGTCACCGGCCGGTCCGCGTTGGCCAGCCAGGCACTGTCGTTGGAGTTCTCCGCGTAGGGCGCGTCCCGCAGGACGGGCATCCTCCCCGGCCCGAAGATGCCCGGCTGCACGGCGTCCCGGTCCCTGCCCGGCGCGCAGTCGCCGCGCGAACCGTCCAGGACCGCGACACCGGACGCGGGGTAGGTGACGCTCCCCAGCGGCGTCGAGCAGCGCGCCACCAGCTCGTCGGTGATCCGGGGCAGCACCTGCGACTGGGTGAACAGCGAGTGGCCGCCCGCGTCGGCGGCGATCGTGTTGACCCAGGGCAGCCCCTGGGTGGTCCTGAGGACCCTGAGCATGTCGGCGGTGCTGCGTGCCTTGCCGAAGCCGAGGGAGGTGTCCGAGATCCGCAGGTTGGCCGCGTTCGGGTCGTTGAGCGCGTACGCCGTCGTCGAGGTCCAGGGGAGCGGGAGCTGGGGCCCGAGCGAGGTGACGACGGGACCGTAACGGGTCCACCACTGGCCGCGGGTGACCGGTGCGCCGTCCTTCACACCGACCGTGACGGTCCGTCTGGTCATCGGCTCCCGGACCCCGTCCACCAGATACGTTGTCGGATCGGCCGGATCCAGCGTCAGCTGATGGAGGCTGAGGGGGACGCCCGTCGCGACCGTGTGGCTCCACGCCACCCGCGCGTTGTACCCGATCGACATCGTCACCGAGCCCAGCAGCGAACCTCCCGAGACGTCGAGCTCGCCGGGGATCGTCTGCTGCGACTGCCAGAAGCGGCGGCCTCCCTGCCAGGGGTAGTGCGGGTTGCCGAGCAGCAGACCGCGTCCGTTCGCCGTCGTCGCACCGCTGAAGGCGACGGCGTTGGACCCCATGTCGGCGCCGTCGAAGGCCTGCCGCGCGGCGCGGGCGAAACTTCGCGCGGACACACCGGCGGGCGGCGGGGAGCCGGCCGAGGAGGTGGACGGGAGTGAGGACGAGGGCGCGACCGTGCCCGGGTTCCCGCGACCGGTGGTGGCGGTCGTCGTCGGAGGCTGTGCGGCGGTGATGCCGTCCACCGCCCGGCCCTGGCCGCCGAGCACCGCCAGCGCGAAGGTGCGCGTGGCCACGTCCGCCCGGGTCACCGGCCGGACCCAGGCGGCGCCCCGGCAGGCCGGGTCGGTGACGCGGTTCTGCGCCAGCCAGGCGTTGTAGCCCGTGGCCCACCCGCGCATCAGGTCCCCGACCTGCCGGCTCGGGCCCCGCGGCGCGGGCTGGGCGAGCAGCCTCTCCACCGTGCCCGCCTCGCGCACGCCGTGGAAGTACAGGTCGCTGGAGAGGTTCCCGGTCGCCGAGGACAGTGAGCCGTCGGGCGCCGCGTCGGCGCCGAAGTACCGGGAGCGTTCGCCGCGTACGGTCACGAAGCCGTCGGCGAGTGTGCACACCTGGTCGGCGGCCTGTGCCCAGCCGGTGCCGAAGCCGAGGTCGGCGTAGTCGTCGGCGAGGATGTGCGGAACGCCGTACTCGGTGTAGCGGATCACGGCGGACAGGCCGCCCGCCGACGGACGGGACGGAGCGTGCGGTGAACGGTCCGCGGCGGCGGCCGGCGGCGCGGCCGCGGCGACGAGCAGGGCTGCGGCCAGGACGGCGAACCGTCTTGGGCGGGTGCGCATCGTGCCTCCCGACATCATCGAGGGAAGGGCCGGTTGAGCGTAACAACGGCCACGGACGTTCCACCGGGTGTCACCGTGTCCCACGGCCGGGTGGGGCGTGTTCGCGTCAGAAGCGCCGGACGCTTGACCCCGCTCGGGGACCGGAACGAGGATCACGCCAGGGCAGCGGACGAAGGAGCAGGTCATGACGGCGGGACGAAGCGTCACGGTGGACGGGGTGCTGCGGCGCAGCGCCCGGCGGACCCCGGAGCGCGTCGCGGTCCACTACCGGGACCGCTCGTGGACCTACGCCGAACTCGACGACGCGGTCTCCCGCGCGGCCCAGGCGCTGCGCTCCGCGGGCCTCGCGCCCGGTGACCGCGTCGGCGCCTACGGCCACAACTCGGACGCGTACCTGATCGGTTTCCTCGCCTGCGCCCGGGGCGGACTCGTCCACGTGCCGGTCAACCAGAACCTGACGGGTGAGGATCTCGCGTACATCGTCGGCCAGGCGGGCTGCGCACTCGTCCTCGCCGATCCGGATCTGGCCGGAAACCTGCCCCGGGGGACGCGCACGCTCCCCCTGCGCGACGCCGGTGACTCCTTGCTCGCGCGGCTGGCCGGCACCCCGCCGTACGACGGTCCGGAGCCGCGCGGCGAGGACCTGACGCAGTTGCTGTACACGTCCGGCACGACCGCGCTGCCCAAGGGCGCGATGATGACGCACCGGGCGCTGGTGCACGAGTACCTGAGCGCGATCACCGCCCTCGATCTGCAGGCCGGCGACCTGCCCGTGCACGCGCTGCCGCTCTACCACTCGGCGCAGATGCATGTGTTCCTGCTGCCGTATCTCGCCGTCGGCGCCGTGAACGTGATCCTCGACGCGCCCGACGCCGGGACGATCCTCGACCTGGTGGAGGCGGGCCGCGCGGACAGTCTGTTCGCCCCGCCCACCGTGTGGATCGGCCTGGCCAACCGGCCCGACTTCGCGACCCGGGACCTGAGCGGGCTGCGCAAGGCGTACTACGGTGCGTCGATCATGCCGGTCCCGGTCCTGGAACGGCTGCGGGAACGGCTCCCGAGGCTGGCGTTCTACAACTGCTTCGGCCAGAGCGAGATCGGCCCGCTCGCGATGGTCCTCGCCCCTCATGAGCACAAGGGCCGGATGGACTCCTGCGGACGGCCGGTGCTGTTCGTGGAGGCGCGGGTGGTCGACGAGTCCGGCGAGGACGTGGCCGACGGGGAGCGGGGCGAGATCGTCTACCGGTCACCGCAGCTGTGCGAGGGCTACTGGGACAAGCCGGAGGAGACGGCCGAGGCCTTCCGCGACGGCTGGTTCCACTCCGGGGACCTGGCCGTCCATGACGAGGACGGCTTCTTCACCGTCGTGGACCGGGTGAAGGATGTCATCAACTCCGGTGGTGTGCTGGTGGCTTCGCGACAGGTCGAGGACGCGCTCTACACGCACGGGGCGGTCGCCGAGGTGGCGGTGATCGGCCTGCCCGACGAGCGGTGGATCGAGGCGGTGACGGCGGTCGTGGTCGCGCGCGGCGAGGTCAGCGGGGACGAACTCGTCGCCCACGCGCGGGAGAAGCTCGCCGCCTTCAAGGCGCCCAAGCGGGTGCTGTTCGTGGACGAGCTGCCGCGCAACGCGAGCGGGAAGATCCTCAAGCGGGAGCTGAGGGACCGGTTCGCGGCGGAGTCGTAGACCGCACCGGACGCGTCTCGCCCGGGGTGCGGAGGGATCGGACGGTGCCCGGTGCCGGACGCGGGCCGGCCCGCGCCGGGGGCCGGCGGCGGACCGGCGGCAGTCGTCGGGGACACGCAACGGCCCCTGCCCCCGGGCGGTCACGCGGCGCCCCGCCCCGGGCGGACGCGTGACGGCGCCGGTGCCCGGGCGGGCGCGTGACGGCCTCCGCCCCGGCGGGCGACGCTCGTCTCCGAGCGGGTCGCGAGGTGGCCCCGGACCGGGCGGGGGCGCGTGTCAGCGCTCCCGCAGGTCGACGATCCGCCTGATCTTCCCCACGGACCGCTCCAGCGATTCCGGTTCGACGACCTCGACGGCGACCGACACCCCGATGCCGTCCTTCACGGCCGTCATGATGGAACGTGCCGCCGCGTCGCGGACCTCGGGCGTGGCGCCGTGCCGCGCCTCGGCCCGTACGGTGAGCGCGTCGAGGCGGCCCTCGCGAGTCAGCCGGAGCTGGAAGTGCGGCGCGACGCCCGGCGTGCGCAGCACGATCTCCTCGATCTGGGTCGGGAAGAGATTGACCCCCCGCAGGATCACCATGTCGTCGCTGCGGCCGGTGATCTTCTCCATCCGGCGGAAGACGCGCGCGGTGCCGGGCAGCAGCCGGGTCAGGTCCCGGGTCCGGTACCGGATCACGGGCATGGCCTCCTTGGTGAGCGAGGTGAACACCAGCTCGCCCTCGGAGCCGTCCGGCAGCACCTCGCCGGTGATCGGGTCGACGACCTCCGGGTAGAAGTGGTCCTCCCAGACGTGCAGCCCGTCCTTGGTCTCCACACACTCCTGGGCGACGCCCGGGCCCACCACCTCGGACAGGCCGTAGATGTCCACGGCGTCGATGGCGAACCGCTCCTCGATCTCGCGGCGCATCTCCTGCGTCCACGGCTCCGCGCCGAAGACACCCACCCGCAGCGAGGTGCCACGCGGGTCGACGCCCTGCCGCTCGAACTCGTCGAGCAGCGTGAGCATGTACGAGGGGGTCACCATGATGATGTCGGGGCGCAGGTCCTGGATGAGCTGGACCTGACGGGCCGTCATCCCTCCGGACGCGGGGATCACCGTGCAGCCGAGCCGCTCGGCGCCGTAGTGCGCGCCGAGGCCACCGGTGAACAGTCCGTAGCCGTACGCCACATGGACCTTGTCGCCGGGCCTGCCGCCCGCCGCCCGGATCGAACGCGCCACCATGTCGGCCCACATGGACAGGTCGCCGTCCGTGTAACCGACGACCGTGGGGCGTCCGGTGGTCCCGCTCGACGCGTGAAGGCGGCGGATCTGGTCCTGGGGTACGGCGAACATCCCGTACGGATAGTTCGCGCGCAGGTCCGCCTTGGTCGTGAACGGGAAACGCGCCAGGTCGGCCAGGGTGCGGCAGTCCTCCGGCCGGACGCCCGCCTTGTCGAAGGACTCGCGGTAGAAGGGCACGTTCTCGTAGACGTGCCGCAACGTCGAGCGCAGCCGCTCCTCCTGCAGCGCCCGCAGCGCGTCGGCGCCCAGCCGCTCTCCCGCGTCCAGGAGCTCCTTCGACACCACGGAATCCGCCATGGGGACTCCTCCCTCACCAACCGTACCAATCCGGGCGACCGATCATTCGGTCGTGCTCTTCGGGATCAGTAATTCAGTCCGGTCGCGTCTCGTGCAAGGGGTCGGCGTCCAGTTTCTTCCCGGGCCCGCGTGCGGGGCCGGGAGGTGCGGGCCGTGCGGCCGGGCGCGACCGTTCGCGAGAGGGTGGTGCCGGGCCGTGACGGCGGTACGAGGTCAGCCGTCGGCCTCCGCGGCCACCGAACGTGCCCAGCGGTAGTCGGCCTTGCCGCTCGGGGAACGCTGGATGGTGTCCGCGATGACCAGCTGGCGGGGGATCTTGTAACCCGCGAGATGGTCCCGGACATGGGCCTGGATGTCCTCCAGGGACGGCCTGCTCGCACCGCGGCGCAGTTGTACGACCGCCGCCACGTGGTTGCCCCATCTCTCGTCCGGTACTCCGGCGACCAGCGCGTCGTACACGTCCGGATGGGACTTGAGGGCCTGCTCGACCTCCTCCGGGTAGACCTTCTCGCCGCCGGTGTTGATGCACTGGGAGCCGCGACCGAGGACGGTCACGACACCCTCCTCGTCGACGGTGGCCATGTCGCCGAGCAGGACCCACCGTTCGCCGTCCTTGTGGAAGAAGGTCTCGGCGGTCTTGCGGGAGTCGTTGTAGTAGCCGAGGGGGACGTGCCCGCACTGCGCGATGCGTCCGGGCTCGCCGGGGACGGCCGGCTCGTGGGTCGCCGGATCCACCACCCGGGTACGGGAGTTGACGCGCACCCGGAAGCCTCTGCCCGGGCCCGAGTCGGCCGTCGCGGTGCCGTTGAACCCGGACTCCGACGAGCCGAAGTTGTTCAGCAGCATCACGTTCGGGACCAGTTCCTGGAACTGCGCGCGCACCGTCTCCGACATGATGGCCCCGGAGGAGGACACGCTGAACAGGGAGGAGCAGTCGGTGCCCTTCATGGGGCCGCGCAACGCGTCGATCAGGGGCCGCAGCATCGCGTCGCCGACCAGGGACACGCTGGTGACCTTCTCCCGCTCTATCGTCCGCAGCACCTCCTCGGGCACGAACTTGCGGTGGGTCACCACCCGTTGGCCGAAGTTGAAGGCGATGAAGGCCGTCAGGGTCGAGGTGCCGTGCATCAGCGGGGGAGTGGGGAAGAACGTGATGCCCGCGCCGCCCGCGGCGACCCGCTCGGCGAGCTCCTCCGGTTTCGCGACCGGCTCACCCGTCGGGGCGCCGCCGCCGAGGCCGGCGAAGAACAGGTCCTCCTGCCGCCACATGACGCCCTTGGGCATGCCGGTCGTGCCACCGGTGTAGATGATGAACTGGTCGTCCGCCGAGCGCGCCGGGAATCCCCGGCCGGGAGACCCTGCCGCCTCCGCGTCCGCGAAGTCCAGGACGTCCGGAGCCGGCGCGGAGCCGGGGTCGGTGCCGGCGGCGAGGGGGCCGGCGGCCGTCGACGTGCGGGCTGACGCGGAGCCGCGGGCGGGCGTTCCCACGCGCAGGAGATGACGCAGGGCGCGGGCTCGCGGGAGCGCGGCCGTCACCCGGTCGGCGAACTCCGCGTCGAAGACCAGGGCCACCAGGTCGGCGTCCTGATAGAGATAGGCCAGCTCCTCTTCCACATAGCGGTAGTTGACGTTGACCGGCACGATCCGCGCCTTGAGGCACGCCAGCACCGTCTGCACGTACTCGATCCCGTTGTACAGGTGCAGTCCCAGGTGCTCGCCCGGGCTCACCCCGCTGTCGATCAGGTGGTGGGCGAGACGGTTCGCCGCCGCGTCCAGCTCCGCGTACGTCAGCCTGCGCTCCGCGCCCGTGCCGGGATGGTCGAGGTGGACCAGCGCCTCGCGGTCGGGGACCACGTCGACGACCGACTCGAACAGGTCGGCAAGGTTGTACTCCACCGCTCCTCCTGACGCCGAACGTCCGGGGCCGCCCCTCGGCTCGACGGTCATCAGAGCAAAGGCCGCCACAACTGGGAAGGGCCCGCGCAGAAGAAATCTGACTGTCTGTCAGAAAACCCTTGTACTGACTCGGCGCCTCCTGCAACCTGTTCTCGTTCCTGCGACGGGAGGACGGCAATGGGTGGGACGGAACACCTCACCGTGCGGCGCGAGGGCGCCACGCTGGTGCTCACGCTCGACAGGCCCGAGGCCAAGAACGCGCTCTCGCTGCCGATGCTGGTCGGCCTGTACGACGGCTGGACGGAGGCCGACGCGGACGACGCGATCCGGTCCGTCGTGCTCACCGGCGCGGGCGGCGCCTTCTGCGCCGGCATGGACCTCAAGGCGCTGGCCGGACGGGGCATGGAGGGCGAGCGGTACCGGGACCGGATGAAAGCCGATCCCGATCTGCACTGGAAGGCGATGCTGCGCCACCACCGCCCCCGCAAACCGGTGATCGCCGCCGTCGAGGGACCCTGCGTCGCGGGCGGCACCGAGATCCTCCAGGGCACCGACATCCGGGTCGCGGCCGAGTCGGCGCTCTTCGGCCTCTTCGAGGTCAGACGCGGACTGTTCCCGATCGGCGGCTCCACCGTCCGGCTCCCCCGCCAGATCCCGCGCACGCACGCCCTGGAAATGCTCCTGACGGGACGCTCGTACTCGGCCGCGGAGGCCGCCGCCATCGGGCTCGTCGGCAGGGTCGTGCCGGACGGAACGGCGCTCGACGCGGCCCTGGAGATCGCCGAACGGGTCAACGCCTGCGGTCCGCTGGCCGTCGAGGCCGTCAAGGCGTCCGTGTACGAGACCGCCGGGATGACCGAGACCGAGGGCCTCGCCGCCGAACTCGCCCGAGGCTGGCCCGTCTTCGACACCGCCGACGCCAACGAGGGCTCCCGCGCCTTCGCCGAGAAGCGCCCGCCCGTCTACCGGCGCGCCTGAGCCCCCGCCCGGACGCGCCCGACCTTCGAAGGAGACATCCGGGATGCCCGAAGTCCTCAAAGCCCCCCTCGTCGTCGAGTTCCCCTTCACCCGCTCGCTCGGCCCGGTCCAGAGCGCGTTCCTCACCGGTCTGCGTGAACGGGTGGTCCTCGGCGTCCGGACCACCGACGGCAGGACGCTCGTCCCGCCCGTCGAGTACGACCCCGTCACCGCCGACGAACTCCGCGACCTGGTCGAGGTCGCCCCCACCGGCACCGTCACCACCTGGGCCTGGAACCACGCGCCGCGCCGGGGCCAGCCCCTCGGCACGCCCTTCGCCTGGGTCCTGGTCAGGTTCGACGGCGCCGACACCGCGCTGCTGCACGCGCTCGACGCCCCCGGCCCCGATTCCGTCCGCACCGGCATGCGGGTGCGCGTCCGCTGGGCCGGGGAACGGTCCGGAGCCATCACGGACATCGCCTGCTTCGAACCGTACGACGGCGGCCCCGGGACACCGGCCGGACCCACCGGCCACGACGGCAGCTTCACCGACCCGGTGACCGGCATCGTCGCCCCCGCCCGCCTCGACTACGTGTACTCACCCGGCCGCGCCCAGAGCGCCCATCTCCAGGCACTCTCCGAGCGGCGCACGGTGGGGGAGCGCTGCCCGTCCTGCCGCAAGGTGTACGTCCCGCCGCGGGGCGCGTGCCCCACCTGCGGGGTCGCCACCACGGAACAGGTCGAGGTGGGACCGCGTGGCACCGTCACCACGTACTGCATCGTCAACATCAAGGCCAGGAACCTCGACATCGAAGTGCCGTACGTCTACGCCCACATCGCCCTCGACGGCGCCGACCTCGCGCTGCACGGCCGGATCGGCGGCATCCCCTACGACCAGGTGCGGATGGGCCTGCGGGTGGAGCCCGTGTGGACCGAGGACGGCCGTCACCCGGACCACTACCGGCCGGCCGGCGAACCCGACGCGGAGTACGAGACGTACAAGGAGCTGTTGTAGATGCCGCCCATCAGGGACGTCGCCGTGATCGCCTTCGGGCAGACCGACCACCGGCGCACCAGCGACGAACTCTCCGAGGTGGAGATGCTCATGCCGGTCCTGCACGAGGTCCTGGACAGCACCGGCCTGAGGACCAGCGACATCGACTTCACCTGCTCCGGTTCGAGCGACTACCTCGCGGGCCGCGCCTTCTCCTTCACCATGGCCCTCGACGGAGTGGGCGCCTGGCCGCCGATCTCCGAGTCCCACGTCGAGATGGACGGGGCCTGGGCGCTGTACGAGGCCTGGACGAAGCTCCTGACCGGCGAGGCAGACACCGCCCTCGTCTACGCGTACGGGAAGTCGTCCCCCGGATCGGTCCGCGACGTCCTGACCCGGCAGCTCGACCCGTACTACGTCGCCCCCCTGTGGCCCGACTCGGTCGCGCTCGCCGCGCTCCAGGCCCGGGCGCTCATCGACGCGGGCGACACCGACGAACCCGCGCTCGCCGGTGTCGCCGCCCGCAGCCGCGCCTCGGCCGCCGCCAACTCCCACGCGCAGCTGCGGAGTCCGGTCGGCCAGGGCGACTACCTCGTACGCCCCCTGCGGACCGGCGACTGCCCGCCGGTCGGCGACGGTGCCGCCGCGGTGATCCTCGCGGCCGGCGAGCGGGCCCGCGAACTGTGCGGACGACCCGCCTGGATCCGCGGCATCGACCACCGCATCGAGGCCCACAGCCTGGGCGTCCGCGACCTGACCGACTCCCCGTCCACCCGCCTCGCCGCCGAACGGGCCGGGGCCTTCGAACGGCCCGTCGACACCGCCGAACTGCACGCCCCCTTCACCTCGCAGGAGGTCGTCCTGCGCAAGGCCCTCCGGCTCGGGGACGACGTGGACGTCAACCCCTCCGGCGGGGCGCTCGCGGCCAACCCGGTCATGGTCGCCGGACTCGTCCGCATCGGCGAGGCCGCCGCGCGCATCCACCGGGGCGCCTCCGACCGGGCCCTGGCCCACGCCACCTCGGGACCCTGCCTCCAACAGAACCTGGTCGCCGTACTCGAAGGGGATCCGCGATGAGCAAGGAACCCGTGGCCGTCGTCGGCGTCGGCCAGACCAAGCACGTGGCGGCGCGGCGGGACGTGTCGATCGCCGGGCTGGTCCGCGAGGCGGCCCTGCGCGCCCTCACGGACGCCGAACTGACCTGGGCCGACATCGACGCCGTCGTCATCGGCAAGGCGCCGGACTTCTTCGAGGGCGTCATGATGCCCGAGCTGTACCTCGCCGACGCGCTCGGCGCCGTCGGCAAGCCGATGCTCCGCGTGCACACCGCCGGCTCCGTCGGCGGCTCGACCGCGCTGGTCGCCACCCAGCTCGTCGCGGGCCGCGTCCACGGGACCGTCCTGACCCTGGCCTTCGAGAAGCAGTCCGAGTCGAACGCCATGTGGGGGCTGTCCCTGCCGATCCCCTTCCAGCAGCCGCTGCTGGCCGGGGCGGGCGGCTTCTTCGCGCCGCACGTCCGCGCGTACATGCGGCGCACCGGCGCGCCCGACACCGTCGGCTCCCTCGTCGCGTACAAGGACCGCCGCAACGCGCTCAAGAACCCCTACGCGCACCTCCACGAGCACGACATCACCCTGGAGAAGGTCCAGGCCTCCCCGATGCTCTGGGACCCGATCCGCTACTCGGAGACCTGCCCCTCCTCGGACGGCGCCTGCGCCATGGTCCTCACCGACCGTGCGGGCGCGGCCCGTTCACCCCGTCCGCCCGCGTGGGTGCACGGCGGGGCGATGCGCAGCGAGCCCACCCTGTTCGCCGGCAAGGACTGCGTGTCACCGCGCGCCGGCAAGGACTGCGCGGCCGACGTCTACCGGCAGGCGGGCATCGCGGACCCGCGCCGCGACATCGACGCCGTGGAGATGTACGTACCGTTCTCCTGGTACGAACCCATGTGGCTGGAGAACCTCGGCTTCGCCGACGAGGGCGAGGGCTGGAAACTCACGGAGTCCGGGGTGACCGAACTCGACGGGGACCTGCCCGTCAACATGTCGGGCGGCGTGCTCTCCACCAATCCGATCGGCGCCTCCGGGATGATCCGCTTCGCGGAAGCGGCGCTGCAGGTGCGCGGCCTCGCGGGAGAACACCAGGTGGAAGGGGCTCGCAGGGCGCTGGGACACGCCTACGGGGGCGGTTCCCAGTTCTTCGCGATGTGGCTGGTCGGGGCCGAGCCGCCCAGCTCCTGAAACCGTCCCCCTCACGTGGCCTGTCCGCCACCCGCACCGATCGCTAGGCTGGCGGCGGACGACGAACCGGGAGGAGCACGGACGTGGCCGAGAGCACCATCGAGCAACACCCGCTCGCGGGCTGGGACAAGCCTGAGCTGGACCTGAGCAAGGCAGACTGGCAGTCCAGCAGCCGAGGGCGAGGTGACGTCCAGATCGCCTTTGTCGAGGGCTTCATCGCGATGCGCAACAGCGGCCGCGCCGAGAGCCCTTCCCTGATCTTCACCCCCGCCGAGTGGGGCGCGTTCGTGTCGGGAGCCCGCGAGGGCGAGTTCGACCTGACCTGAACCGGCGCCGCGCACGAGGCGACCGGTCACGCGAGCGGTGACCCCGTCCCCGGGCCGGTGCCCGAACCGCACCGGACCCGCGGGACGACCGCGGCCCGCGCCCCCGGCCGAGAACGGGTGCCACCGGCGAACGGCCCTTCCCCACAAGGCCCTTCGGTCGGGAGCACCCGAGACGGGAGAGACGCGCTCCGGCGTGCCGGAACGGTGCGCGCGGCCCCGTCACGCCCGACGGCACGCGAAATCCGCGCCCGCCGTACGGGATCGACCGAAAGATCCGCTTGTCAGCGTCCGGAAGGGCTCCCCGGAAGGCGCTGTCGGCGTACCCTGAGGTGCCTGGAGGTCACGGTGCGCACCCGCTCCCCGCGCGGGACGCACCACCGTGACCAGGGGGTGGAGGATGGGACAGCGCAGCGTACGCAGCAGAAGGACTCTCTTCGAACGGGAGAGTGAACTCGCCGCTGTCGAGGAGGCGTTGAGCGAGCTCACCGGGCTGCGCACGGACGGGTCCGAGGCACCCGAGCGGCCCCGCGGCGCGCTCCTCGCCTTCGCCGGGCGGGCCGGGATCGGCAAGACGACCCTCCTCGGCGAGGTGCGACGGCGCTCCGCCGCCAAGGGCTGCACCGTCCTGTCGGCTCGCGGCGGCGAACAGGAGCAGCGTGTCGCCTTCCACGTCGCCCGTCAGCTCCTGCAACCGCATCTCGCCGGGTTCTCGGAGGCCGAACTGCGCGCTTCGCTCGGGAGTTGGTACGCCATCGTCGGCCCCGCGCTCGGCCTGTGCGCGGCCTCCGAGGGAGCCCCGCCCGACCAGCAGGGACTGCGGGCCGGCCTCGACTGGGTCCTCACCCACCTCGCCGTCCAGCGCGCCCCGATGGTCCTCGTCCTCGACGACGCGCACTGGGCCGACCCCGAGTCGCTGAGCTGGCTGGCCGCCTTCGCGCCACGCGCCGAGGAACTCCCGCTGCTGCTCGTCGTCGGCTACCGGCCCGACGAACTCCCCGACCACGCCGAGTCGTTCAGGGTCCTGCCCGGGCGCGCGGGCCAGCGACCCGTCGATCTCGAACCGCTCAGCGCCGCCGCCGTCGCCCGACTGGTCCGCGAGGACCTCGGCGCCCAGGCCGACGACGCCTTCTGCCGGGAGTGCTGGGCGGTCACGGCGGGCAACCCCTTCGAAGCCGTCGAACTGACCGCGAAGGTGCGCGACCGCGGACTGGTCCCGACCGAGGCCGGCGCGCACCTGCTGCGCGATCTCGCCGCCGCCGTCAAGGGCAGCGGCCTGATCACCCGCCTCGAACGCCTGGGCACCTCCGCCGTCCGCTTCGCTTGGGCCTGCGCCGTGCTCGGCACGGAGATCTCCCCGACCCTCGCCGCGGCCGTCGCCGGACTCGGCTCCGAGGAGGCCGCCGACGCCGCGGACGCCCTGCGCGGCGCCCGTATCCTCACCGGCGCCGACACCCTCGAATTCGTCCACCCGCTGGTCGCCACCGCCGTCTACCGCGCCATCCCCGGTGGCGTCCGCGTGGCCCTGCACGGCCAGGCCGCGTGGTGCGTGATCAACGAGGGCCTCGGCCCCTCCGCCGCGGCCCGCCACCTCATGGAGAGCCATCCGGACGGCGACGTCTGGGTCGTCCAGCAACTGCGCGCCGCCGCCCGCGAGACCCAGCGGGCCGGCGCCCCCGACGCGGCCCGCCGCTACCTCGCCCGCGCCCTGCGCGAACCGCCGCCCTTCGAGGAGCGCGCCGCCGTCCTGTACGAGCTGGGCTGCGCCTCGCTGCTCACCGAACCGGCGACCACCGTCAACCACCTCAGGGCCGCCCTCGAAGAACCCATCACCGACCCCGAGCTGCGCCACAGCATCGTCATCCGGCTCTCCCAGGTCCTCGCCCACAGCGACCGGCTCGCCGAGGCCTCCGAGGCGCTCGCCCGGGAGAGCCGGATGACCGGGGACGCCCGGGTACGGCTGCGCATGCAGTCCGAGCAGTTCATGTGGGACGCCTTCCGGGCCGACGAACCCGACTCGCCCGCCCGCTCGCGCCGGCTGGCCCGACTCGCCGACCGGCTGACCGGCCGCGACCTCACCGAGCGCTATGTCATCGGCCTGCGCGCCTGGGACGCCACCCTGCGCGGTGAACCCGCCCCCGTCGCGCTGGAGCACGCCGAGCGCGCGCTGGCGGGCGGCCTGGGCTGGGCCGAGGCCGACCGCGGCTTCGAAGTGCCCATCCTGGTCGCCCTCACCTTCATGTACGCGGACCGTCCGGGCCGCACCGAGGAACTGTTCGCCGCCGGCATCGCCGACTTCGAGAGCCAGGGCTGGCACGGCGCGCACCTCTCCTTCGGCTACACGATCCTCGCGTACGTCCGCTACCGCCGCGGCCGGCTGGCCGAGGCCGAGGACTTCGTCCGCGCCGGCCTCCGGCTCGCCGAGCGGGTCGGACCGGGCACCCCCGTCCACTGGTACGCCGTCGCCACCCTCGTCGAGATCCTGCTGGCCCGCGGCCGGGTCGACGAGGCGGCCCGGACCGCCGAGGAGTACGCGTTCGGGGCACCCTTCCCCGCCGCCGTCACCTTCCCCGACGCCCAGATCGTGTACGGACAACTGCTCCTCGCCCGCGGCCTCACCAAAGACGCGGCCACCGAGCTGGCGGCGGCCGGCCGCCGCCTCGACCCCCGCGGCATCCGCAACCCCTCCTGGTGCCCGTGGCAGCTCCACCTCGCCCGCGCCGAGAGCCACGACGCCCCGGAACGCGCCGTCGCCACCGCCCTCGAAGCGGTGCAGCGCGCCCGCCAGTACGGTGCTCCCTCGGCCGTCGGCCAGGCACTGCGGGCCGCCGCCGAGGTCTCCTCGGGCTCGACCCGCGTCAAACTGCTCGAGGAGTCCGTCAGCCACCTGGAGCGCTCCCCGGCCGCGTACGAACTCGCCTGCGCGCTGGTCGCCCTCGGGACCGAGCTGCGCCGTTCGGGCCGCCCCAAGGAAGCCGCCGAACACCTCTACCGGGGGCTCGACGCGGCCGTGCAGTGCGCCGCCGACGGGCTGGTCGAAGAGGCCCGCGACGAGCTGGCGGCGGCCGGACTGCGCCCGCGCCGGCTGCACAGCACCGAGACCGACACCCTCACGGCCCGGGAACGCGCCGCCGCCGTGCTCACCGCCCGGGGCGGGACCACCGGGCAGGTCGCCGAGGAGCTGGACATGGACGAGCAGGCCGTCGTCCGGCTGCTCTCGGCGGTCTACCGGAAGGTCGGCACGGACCGTGCGGGACTGGCGGCGGCGCTGGGCGAACAGGCGAACGCGTAGCCCCGCGCGCGCGGCGCCCCGGGGACCCGGCAGGCGGCCGGACACGTACCATTGCGGCATGTCCTTCCTCCGCCGCCGCAGCGCCACGCCCGCCGGTCCCGACTTCGACGTCCTGGCCATGGACCCGGGCGACTGGCCGGGCAATCTCGGCGCGGGCCTGCTGCCCGCTCCCGACGGCAGCTGCCAGGGTGTCTTCCTGCGCTACGACCTCTTCGGCGGGCGCGGCCCGGCGATGATCATCGGCAATCTGCCCGAGGGTTCGCCGGCCCGGGAGGTCCAGGAGGGAGAGATCCCGTTCGAGGTCGCCCAGCTGCTGCTGGCGCTGGAGAACGACGAGGAGGTCACCGTCACCGGGATCGAGGACATGCCGGTGATGCAGGGTGACAACCTCCTCATCGTGCGCCGTCTCAAGCTCTCCGAGACCCGGATCTCCTGCGTGCAGTTCGACCGCAGCGACAACGTGCTGGTGACCATCGCCGCCTGGGACCGCCCGATCACCGACGACCTCTACGCGCTGCTCAAGCCCCTGCCGCCGGAGCTCTTCCAGCAGGGCTGAGCCACCGCCCCTCCGGCGGTTCCGGCCGTCGCGATCAGCCGGCCGGCCGCCGGCCCAGCGCGGGGCCGAGCCCCTGGGCGATGTCCGTGAGGATCTGGACGTAGTCCTCGTGGGCGAAGGTGAAGGGCAGCGCGAACGCGACCTCGTCGACCTCCCGGAACGCGGCGTGCGCGTGGAGCCGTTCGGCGATCTCGGCGGAGGTGCCGACGAGGTCGGGCGCGAACATCATCCGGGCCGGACCCTGTGGGGTCGCGGTGCGCGGGGTGCGCGCCCGCGCGTACTCCTCGTACTTCTTTCGCTGCGCGGGCGTGGCACTGTCGGTGGGGATCACGACGAGACCCTGGGAGACGCGGGCCCGGTCGCCGTCGGGGTGGTGGGCACGGAAGGTCCGGATGTGCGACAGCTGCACCTCGGCGAAGTCCTCCGACTCCTCGGCCTTGACGACGCTGCTGGTCAGGAGGTTCATCCCGTGCTCCCCGGCCCAGCGCGCCGACCGCAGGCTGCCGCCGCCGTACCACATGCGGCGGCCCAGACCGGGCGACTGCGGCTGGACGCGGTCCGAGAACACCTCGAAGCCCTCGACGCCGCTGAAGTCGGTGGCCCGTGTACCGCGCACGAAGTCCAGCAGTCGCTCCACGCGGCCGTACCCGAAGTCCTCCGTCTCCGCCGTGTCGGGGTAGAGCGCGTGCTTGACCGTGTCGAAGTGCATCGGGGGGCCGACGCTGACGCCCGGATTGAGCCGTCCGCCGGACAGCAGATCGACCGTCGCGAGGTCCTCCGCCAGCCGCAGCGGGTTCTCCCAGCCCACCGGGATGACCGCGGTGCCCAGCTCGATCCGGCTGGTGCGCTGGGAGGCCGCGGCCAGGACGGCGACGGGGGAGGAGATGCCGTACTGCAGATGGCGGTGACGCACCCACGCGCTGTCGAAGCCAAGCCGCTCACCCAGTTCGATGATCTCCAGCGTCGACTCGTGGCCCCGCCGGGGATCGGCCCCGTCGAACAGCCCGATGGTCAGGAAGCCCAGCTTCCGCAGGGGGTTCGGGGTCTGTGGCACGGGGCTCCTCCATCGTCGACACCGTCACTGTCGAACGCCAGTTCCCAGCGAGGGCGCTCGGCGATCATCAGGGCAACACGCGTGCCGTGGTGAGGAATTCCGTGGGCCGGACGGGATGCCGAAGGGGCCGGGTCCGCCGTACGCGGATCCGGCCCCTGGCGGGCGCAAGTCGCCCGGGGCGGCACTAGGACCGCGAGCGCGTCACGTCCACGTCCGCGGCCCGTACGAACTCGATCCGGTGCCCGAACTGGATCTCGTAGTACATGTCCTTGCCGGTCACGACCTTGTGCGACGTCGTGTCGAAGGTCGGTGAGTAGAAGTACTCGCCCGGCACCTTGTCGCCGACCACGTACTTCTGTCCGGCGAGGAGCTTGTACGACAAGGGTGACACCGCCTGGACCGGGACGCCCGCCGGGTACGCCTCCTTCTCCGGGTAGGCCCGCCCGTACACGGGGATGTCCGTGCGGCCCGGCTTGGGAGTGACGACCTGTCCCGACCCGGTCACGGCCGTCGGGTGGGCCTTGGGGTTCTTGAACCAGGCCTTCTGGCCCAGGTACCAGATCGCCGTCCAGTCCCCTTGGGCACCGGCCACCACGTACTGCTGGCCGGTCGAGACACGCGAGCCCACGTCGTTCACGTCGATGGTGGAGTCGCCGCCGCCCGGCCGCAGCCCGACGTCCTTGACCAGCGGCGCGCTGTCGGACGGCAGGGTGTGCAGCCGCACCTCGCTGGACCCGTGGGCGGCGCACGCCTGGCCGCTGCTGACGCACCCGGTGTACTGCGGCTTGTTCGCCGCGAAGTCCGGCAGCACCATGAGCACGCCGCCGGTCACCTTCGTCCGGTGGTACAGGGGGTGGTCCAGCAGGGCGAAGTAGTGCTCCCAGTCCCAGTAGGGACCCGGGTCCGTGTGCATCCCCGGGATCGTGGACGTCGTCGGGCCGGGGACGTTGTCGTGTCCCAGGATGTGCTGGCGGTCCAGGGGCACGCCGTACTTCCCGGCGAGGTACTTCACCAGCCGCGCCGAGGCCCGGTACATCTCCTCGGTGTACCAGGCGTCCGGCGAGGCGAGGAAGCCCTCGTGCTCCAGACCGATCGACTTGGCGTTGACGTACCAGTTGCCCGCGTGCCAGGCCACGTCCTTGGCCTTCACGTGCTGTGCGATGTGCCCGTCGGTCGAGCGCAGGGTGTAGTTCCACGACACATAGGTCGGGTCCTGGACGAGGTTGAGCACACCGTCCCAGGCGCCCTCCGTGTCGTGGATGACGATGTACTTGATGCCCTGGGACGTGGGCCGGTTCCCGAGGTCGTGGTTTCCGTAGTCGCCGTCGCCGAACTCCGCGTAGGGAGCAGGGATCCACTCGCAGGACACGGTGGTGGGGCACTCCGTGCCGGCGGCGGAGACCGTGCGCAGTCCGGCCCGGCCGAGCTGCGCCGTGGCGGGTCCGACACGGGGCTGGGCGGCGAGCGCGACCTGCTGGCCGGAGTCCGTGGTGCGCTCGGCGCCCGCGCGGATCACCCCGTAGACGTCGTTGGCGTACGCCGCCGCGGTCGCGGTGTCGTCCGCGCCGGAGAAGCGGGCCACCGCGGCGTACCAGTCGCCCGCGTTCTCGCTCAGCGGCTCGCCGAGGTCCTTCTGCGCGGCGGCCAGCAGCGCGGCGCCGCCCTCGATGTTCGCGGCCGCGTCCGTGCGCAGCCGCGCGGCGGGGATCCCGGTGAGCTCGGCGGCTTTCGTCAGGGTCTTGAGCCGCGCCGGGAGCTGGGAGTTCTCCGGGACCTTGGTCGTGGGGACGAGGGGCGCGCGGGAACTGTCCCCCCGTGCGTCCTCGGTGCCCTCGCTGTGGTGCGGGGCCCCGGCGATCGCCGTGCGGGCGTCGGTGAGGTGCATGGGGCCGTAGCCGCCGCTGACGCTCGGCGCGCCGGCGTGCGCGTCCCAGCGCGACTGCAGATAGGAGACGCCGAGCAGGACGCTCGACGGTACGTGGTACTCGGCGGCCGCGGCCGTGAAGGCCCGCTGCAGCCCTGTCGCGGGGGCGGGGTCGACGCCGGCCGCGGGGGCGGCGCCGAGCAGCGGGAACATCAGTGCGGCCGAGACGACGACGCCCGCGGCGGTGCGCGCGCGTCTGTGCCCGGCGGTGGCCTCGGGGTCGATGGGAGATCCTCGCAATGCAGCCTCCTGGGACGGTCGGGCGCGGTGGGGCGTGCGGGGCCGAACGAGGTCAGTCGTATCGGCTCTCCGACGATCCGTCAATCATGCCCAGGGGTCGGTGATTTCCCATGTCAGCGCGGGTCGAAAGGCCTTTCGTGGCGACGGCCCGGCGGCCTGCGAGGCGTCAGTGGAGTGGACCAGTGGCTCGATCGGGTGAAGTTCTCGACGCGCCCGCGTCGACCGGCCCGGGGGCGCGTGTCCGGCGCGCGCCGGAACCACCGGCGGACACGGCGTGGAGACGCGTCCGCCCGAGCGCGGCTCAGCGGCTATGGCCCCCGCTGCGTGGCCCGGGAGGTATGCGCCCGCTGGTGCGTGGTGCGTGGTGCGTGGTGCGTGGTGCGTGGTGCGTGGTGCGTGGTGCGTGGTGCGTGGTGCGTGGTGCGTGGTGCGTGGTGCGTGGTGCGTGGTGCGTGGTGCACGACGTACTGCGGTTGCTGCGCGCACGGCGAAGGCCCGCGGCGCGCCGCCCTGGCGCGCACCGCGGGCCTTCGTCCCCCCTCGCCCCCTCGGGTGCCGACCGCCGCTCCCTCAGCGGGTGCCGACCGCCGCCCGTACGGCCCGGCGGGCCATCTGGCAGTCGTCGTGCAGCCGCCGCAGCAGCAGCCGCTGTTCCTCGCCGGACGGCAGGGCGCCCGGGTGGGCCGGTCCCGGCGTCGAGGGCGCCGCGTCGTGCATCGAGCGCTGCACCGCGGTCTCGTACGTGCGGATCTCCCGCGTCAGTACGAGCATCAGGTTCACCAGGAAGGCGTCACGCGCCGCGGGACCCGCGGACTGCGCGAGCTGGCTGATCTGGCGGCGCGCCACGGGTGCGTCACCGAGGACCGCCCACAGCGTCGCCAGGTCGTAGCCCGGCAGGTACCAGCCCGCGTGCTCCCAGTCCACCAGCACTGGACCGGCCGGTGAGAGGAGCATGTTCGAGAGCAGCGCGTCTCCGTGGCAGAACTGGCCCATGCCCTGACGGCCCGACGAGTGGGCGATGCCGTGCAGCAGCTTCTGCAGGTCGCCCATGTCCCGGTCGGTGAGCAGACCCAGCTCATGGAACCGGGAGATCCGCTCCGCGTAGTCCAGCGGGGCGTCGAACGTCCCCGCCGGCGGCCGCCACGCGTTCAGCCGGCAGATCGCCCCCAGCGCCGCGCGGATGTCCGCGCGGGGCGGCGACTCGGCCGGGTGCCGCTGGAGCGCTGCCACCCGGCCCGGCATCCGCTCGATCACCAGGGTGCAGTTGTCGGGGTCCGCCGCGATCAGCCGAGGCACCCGGACCGGCGGCCGGTGCCGCACGAACGAGCGATACGCGGCTATTTCGTGCCTGATCCGCTCGGCCCAGACGGGAGAGTGGTCCAGTAAACACTTGGCGACGGCCGTACTGCGTCCGGTCGTGCCGACCAGGAGCACGGACCGCCCGCTGCGGCGCAGGACCTGGACCGGGGCGAACTCGGGACAGATCCGGTGCACCGCCGCGATCGCCGTGCGCAGCTGCGCGCCCTGGGGGCCGGACAAGTCGAGTCTCCCGCTGAGGGGTTGGGTGCCGATCCCCGGAACACGCCGTGTCCTGGCGGCTCCGAGCAAGGTGCCCGCCGGCCGCGCGGGGTCGAGGTAGGGACCGCTGCCCGCCGGACGGGGATGCAGCGGCCGGGGCGGGGCGGACACGGAGGACGATGCTGTGTACATGGGCGAAACAGATCCCTTCGTGTGCCTGCAAGTTGCCGCGCCGCCCGTCCCGGAACTCCGGATACACCCTGGGGGAATGTCCCCGGCAACCGGTCGGGGTGGCGCATTCCTACCTGACACCGGATGCCCAGTGGCACACCATCTGGCGCACCCTGGCGAACCCTGGCGAATAGTCGCTCAGCAACTGACAGAGGGTTACTGTCAACTCAGCCGAGAACCTGGGGGCTTGATGTGAACGGACAACCCAACGCTCGTCTGTCGGACCTGTTCGGCCTGGCCGGCTGGTCCAAGGGCGAACTCGCGAGGCTGGTCAACAAGCAGGCGGCGGCCATGGGCCACCCCCAGCTGGCGACCGACACCTCACGGGTGCGGCGCTGGATCGACGTGGGAGAGATCCCGCGTGATCCGGTTCCCCGCGTGCTGGCGGTTCTGTTCACCGAGCGTCTCGGCCGTGTCGTGACCATCGAGGACCTCGGTCTGGTCCGGCACGGGCGTGTGGGGAAACGGCCGGGCGGCGGGAATGCGGAACATCCCGACGGAGTGCCGTGGGCGCCCGAGCGGACTGCTGCGGTCCTCACCGAATTCACGGGAATGGACCTCATGCTCAACCGACGCGGCTTGGTGGGCGCGGGTGCCGCGCTCGCCGCGGGATCCGCACTCAGCAGTGCCATGCACGATTGGCTGCACACCGATCCGGCCCTCACGGCCGACGCCCCTGACCTCGACAATCCCCTGCACGCCGACCCCGCCGGGTTCGACCGCTACGAGGCCGCCCCCATCGGGTCGCAGGAGATCGAGGAACTGGAGCGCTCGGTCGAGGTGTTCCGGGCCTGGGACGCGGCCCGCGGCGGCGGGCTGCAACGCAAGGCCGTGGTGGGCCAGCTCAACGAGGTGGGAGGCATCCTCTCCTACCGGCACCCCGACCATCTGCAGCGGCGCCTGTGGGGCGTCGCCGCCAACCTCGCCGTCCTCGCGGGCTGGATGTCGCACGACGTCGGCCTGGAGCCCACGGCACAGAAGTACTTCGTCATCGCCGCCCACGCGGCCCGGGAAGGCGGTGACCGGCCGCGTGCCGGGGAGGCGCTCTCCCGTGCCGCGCGCCAGATGGTGCACCTGGGCCGTCCGGACGACGCCCTGGACCTGATGAAGCTCGCCAAGTCGGGCTCGGGATCCGAGATGCTGCCGCGCACGCGGGCCATGCTCTCCACCATCGAGGCCTGGGCACAGGCGTCGATGGGCAAGGGGCAGGCCATGCGGCGCACCCTGGGGGAGGCCGAGGACCTCTTCGTCTCCGACCGGGGCGACGTGCCACCGCCGAGCTGGATGCAGATGTTCGACGAGGCGGACATGCACGGGATGCAGGCCCTGGCCTACCGGACGCTAGCGGAGCACGACGCGGCCGCGGCGGCCACGGCGCAGCGCCATGCCAAGGAGGCGCTGCATCTGCGGGAGAACGGGCGGCAGCGGTCGCAGATCTTCGACTGGCTCTCCCTGGCCTCCGCCTGCTTCATCGCCGACGATCCCGAACAGGCGGACCGCTACGCCCGGCTGGCCCTGGTGTCGATGGGGGCGAACTCCTCCCACCGCACCTGGGACCGGCTGCGCGAGATGTACCGGCTCACCGCTCAGTACTCCGGCTATCCGAAGATCCATGAACTGCGTGAGGAGATCCAGCTCGCCCTCCCCAAGCCGGTGGTGCGGCCGAGGCGCGAAGGAGACGCGCAGGTCTGAGACCGCCGGCACCAGGAGATCCACGAGGAGACCCGGTGATTCGGCCTCACGGGCCGGGTCCGGTGTCCGGTGTGTTCGGCCGGGCGCTCAGCCGATCCTGGCGACGAGCACGCAGGCGTCGTCCTCACGTCGGCTGTCGCCGAACTCCTCGACCAGTATCCGTACACAGTCCTGGGCCGAACCGGCTCCGCCGAAGCGCGGGGCCAGATCGAGCAGCCTCTGGACGGCAGCCGCACCGTGGCACCGGGGGACCAGTCCGTCGGTGTGCAGGAGCAGCAGGTCGCCGTCCTCCAGGGGCTCTTCGGCCTGCCCGTACGCGGCACCCGAGGTGGCGCCGAGCAGGACGCCGTGCGGTGGTGTCAGCATGCGCCCCGTCCCGTTGCGGAACAGCAGGGGGGCGGGGTGTCCTGCCTGCGCCCAGGTGAGGATGCGGGATTCCGGTGCGTAGCGGCAGCAGACGGCGCTGCCGAGCACCGGTTGTGCCGAGCTGTCGACCAGGCGGTCGAGCCAGGACATGAGCTGTCCCGGCCGGGTGCCCGCCATGGCCATGCCGCGCAGGGCGCCCAGCAGCATCGCCATGCCGGACGCCACGGTGACGCCGTGCCCCGTCAGGTCCCCGACGCTCAACACGGTCTCGCCGTCCGGGAGTTCCAGGGCGTCGTGCCAGCGGCCGCCGGTCGGCGCGGTGGCCGGGGAAGGGAGGTGGCGGGCCGCGAGGTCCAGAGTGCCGGCGCCGGGTGGAGCGGTCCGCCGGCTGTCGGGGCACGGCCGCAGGACGGCCTTCTGCAGTGCGGCGGCGAGCCGGTGCTCGTTCTGCGCGAGGTTCCGGTCGTGCCGTAGCGAGGCACGGGTCTCACTCACCGCCCGCTGACTGCGCCGCAGTTCGCTGACGTCGCGCAGGACCGCCCACATCGCGGCTGTGCTGCCGTCGGTGTCGAGGACGGGCTCACCCATGATGTGTACCGTGCGCAGCTGGCCGTCCGGGCGCACGACGCGGAACTCCCTGTCGATGGGCTTGGCGTCCACCAGGCAGTCGGTGACCATGGCCGTCAGCATCGGCCGGTCCTCCTCCAGTACCAGGGACGGCAGTTCGTCGAGGGTGAGCGGGGCGGTGGCGGGGTCGCGGCCGAGGATCTGGTAGAGCTCGGGGGACCAACTGGCGGCGTCCGTCAGCAGGTTCCACTCCGCGCTGCCGACCCGGGTGAGCAGGGAGCCCTCTCCGTGCGGATCAGGCTCGTCGGCCGGTTCCGCGGGCGCCTGCGGGGGGCCCTCACGCAGCTGCGCCAGGTGCTGGTCCAAGTCGTCGAGCTGGTGCATCGCCAGGTCGCACAGGGCGCGCTGCCAGCGTCCTCGGGCGTCCGCGCCGTCGACGGGTGCGTCCCGTCGCACGGCGTCCATCTCTCCGCGCAGCCGCCGCGTCTGCGAGATCAACGCCTCGACGTCGCCGCGCCGGGGCGGTTGCGCGGCGGGGCGGTCCGCGGAGAGAGGGGACGGCATGACGCACTCCGATGAGGGGACGGTACGACCAGAGCTGGGCGGAAGGACCGTTACGACTGTTGCACAGCCCGCGACGCCCCGTAAGGGATTTGGCAACACACGATCCGGTGGTGCTTCTGGCATATGCCGCAGTCCATTCGGAGAGGTCGACCGGGCTCGATGAGGTACGTACGGCAATCCCCCAAGTCGTAGAGCGCATACGTGACTTGACGGCTTGCGGGGGTGGCCGGAGTCCTCTCTCATTCGTGTGTTCGAGGGTCAGGTGTGCGGGTCGCCTCCAGGGTGTGTTCGGATTCGGAGTCCCCGGGTGAACTCTCCGACTTCCGCCTCGTAGAGCGGGCCCGGATCGATGCCCATCGAGGCGAAGTTGTCCTCGATCTCCAGGCTCACCAGGCCGTGCAGATGGGCCCAGAGCATCATCGCCCGCGAGGCGACCGCCGGCGGGACGTCGTCGATGCCGCGCCGTCTCATCCACTCCTCGACCTGACTCCGCGCGCCCTCCGGTACGGCCGCGTCCGGCGTCACCAGTGCGCTCGCCACGTTCAGCACGACGTTCATCGAGCGCTGGGCCGCGTCGACCAGGCGGGCGGAGTGGGCGTCGTAGCCCTTGAAGGGGGCCCGGAACAGGAGCCGGTAGCGGTGCGGTTCGGACCGGGCCCAGTCGCGGTAGGCCCGGACCACGGCCGTGAGGCGCGCCGTCCCGTCCGGCGCGGGGGTGCCGGCGGCGTGGGCGAGGGCTCCCGCCAGGGTGTCGTAGGCGTCGGCGACCAGCTCGGTGAGCAGGGTGTCCCGGCCGGCGAAGTAGCGGTAGAGCGCGGGGCCGGTCATGCCCAGCTGTTTGGCGACGGCGTTGAGCGACAGCGCCTCCGGGCCGCCGTCGGCCAGCTGGCGCAGTGCCGCCGCCTTCACCTCCTCGCGCACCTGTGCGCGGAACCGATCGCGCGGGCCCGGACCCGTCCGGCTCTCCGTGGTCACGTCATCGCCTCTTCTGTCGCTCGTCGGAATGGGGCTTGACGTACCCAGTGTAGAGGGGCAAGCTTTAGTTAGAACCTATAACGCAAGCGTGAATCTATAACGAAGCCGTGAGCAGAGGAGCCGACCGTCATGGACACCCACACCGCCGCGAACCTGGTGACCGAAGTCGTGCTGCCGGGAGTCGTGGAGCCCTCCGGCCTGCAGATCCGGACACGCCCCGCGCCGGAGCCGGCGGCCGGTGAGGTCCTCCTCGCGCTGGAGGCCTCCGGCGTCTCGTTCGCCGAGCAGCAGATGCGCCGCGGCAAGTACTACGACCAGCCCCCGTTCCCCTTCGTGCCGGGCTACGACCTGGTCGGCGTGGTGCTCCGGACCGGCGCGGGCGTCGACCCGTCGCTGACCGGCCGCCGCTTCGCGGCCCTGACGAAGGTGGGCGGCTGGGCCAGCCGGGTCGTGCTGCCCGTCACCGACCTGGTCGAGGTGCCGGCCGGCATCGACCCCGCCGACGCCGAGACGGTCGTCGTCAACGGCATCACCGCCTGGCAGATGCTGCACCGCGTCGCCCGGGTCCGGGCCGGTGGCACCGTGCTCGTGCTCGGGGCGAACGGCGGAGTCGGCTCCACCCTCGTCCAGCTCGCCGCCCACGCCGGGATCCGCGTCATCGGCACCGCGTCGCCCCGCCACCATGACGCGGTGCGTGCGCTCGGTGCCACGCCGCTCGACTACCGTTCCGCCGATCTGCCCGCCCGTGTGCGGGAGTTGGCGCCCGGTGGCGTCGACGCGGTCTTCGACCACGTCGGGGGCGACGGCATCGTCGACTCCTTCCGGCTGCTGGCCCGAGGCGGCACGCTCGTGTCGTACGGCACCGCCGCGACGCGTGACGTCGCCGGCTCCTCCAGGCTGCCGGTGCTCAAGCTCGTCGGCCGGCTCCTGCTCTGGAAGCTGCTCCCCAACGGCCGGCGTACGCACTTCTACAACATCTGGGCGGGCAAGCGGCGTGCCGCCGCGTTCCAGGAGCGGCTGCGCACCGACCTCGGGCAGGTGTTCGCGCTGCTCGCCGAGGGCGCCATCACCGCGCAGGTCGCCGCCCGCATCCCGCTCGGCCGCGCCGCGGAGGCCGTCGGCCTGGCGGAGTCCGGCACCGTCACCGGCAAGGTCGTCCTCGTCCCGGACGCCGGGACCGCTCCACGGGCGTGAGGGAGGCGGGGCCGCCCGCGGCGGGTCACGTGACCGCGCGGTCCGCGCGCGGCGTGGCGCCCGCCGCGTGCCTCCCCCCGCCCGCCTCCGCGGCCGGAGGCCGACGTCGGTCGGAGGCAGGGGGTGGCGCCCGCCGGTGACGGGGCGGGCCCGGTCGGAGGCAGGGGTGGCGGCCCGTGGGTGACGGGCCCGGGGGCCCGCCGGGGTCGGCAGGCACGTCCGCCCTGGCCCGGCGCGGAACCGGCACCCTTCCGCCGCTGTTCACCCGTAACTCACCGCGCGGGGAGGGAAGTCGGCGATCGCCGTGGGCACGCTACCGCGGGTGTGCCGCAGGGGCACTCCGGTGAGGAGGGCGAGTCCATGACACCGATCAGCCGAAGAGGATTCGTGGGGCTCGGGGCATCCGTGGTGGCCGGCACCGCGCTGGGCCTCGGCTCCCGTCAGGCGCTGGCCGCCGGCACGGCGAGCGGCACCCTCAGGGACGTACGCCATGTCGTCGTCCTCATGCAGGAGAACCGCAGTTTCGACCACTACTTCGGCCGCCTCAGAGGCGTCCGCGGATTCGGCGACCGCAGCGGGATCACGCTCTCCGGCGGGTACCCGGTGTTCAACCAGGCCAACGGGGGCGGCCGTCAGTACCCCTGGAAGCTGAGCGCCACACCGGCCGCGGGCGGCAAGGACGGTGAGACCCTCGCGCAGTGCAGCGGCGACCTTCCGCACTCCTGGACCTCGCAGCACTCCGCGTGGAACAAGGGACGCCTGGACAACTGGGTCTCGGGCGTCGGCAACGTCCGGTCGCTCGGCCACCTGGACCGCTCCGACCTCCCCTTCCACTACGCGCTCGCCGACGCCTACACGATCTGTGACGCCTACTTCTGTTCCGCGCTCAGCGCCACCGGACCCAACCGCACCTACCTCTGGTCCGGCAAGGTCGACGGCTCCAGCTACGACGGAGGCGACGAGTCGGGCCTGACCTGGCAGAACTACGCGGAGGCACTGCAGACGGCCGGAGTGACCTGGAAGGTCTACCAGAACGCGCAGGACAACTACGGCGACAACGGCTGCGCCTACTTCAAGAAGTTCGCCGCGGCCAGGGCCGGCGACCCGCTGTACGACCGGGGCATGGCCTCGGTGCCCCGGGTCACCGGCTCGACCCCCGACGACATCGCCGCCGCCATCAAGGCCGACGTCCTCGCCGGCACGTTGCCCCAGGTGTCCTGGGTGGTCGCCGACCAAGCCTCGTCCGAACACCCGTACGCCCCGCCCGGGGACGGCGCGCACTTCGTCGGCCTGGTGTACAAGGCCCTCGCCGCGGATCCGGACGTCTTCGACTCCACCGTCCTCTTCCTCAACTACGACGAGAACGACGGCTTCTTCGACCACGTGCCGCCGCCGGTGCCCCCCGCGAACACGGCGGGGGAGTTCCTCGGGAGCACTCCGTACGGCCTCGGGTTCCGCGTGCCGATGGTGGTCGTCTCGCCCTGGACACGCGGCGGCTGGGTCTCGTCCGAGGTCTTCGACCACACGTCCGTGCTGCGGTTCCTGGAGGCCTGGACGACCTCGCTGGGCACCCCCGCCGCCTGTCCGAACATCAGCGCCTGGCGTCGCAAGGTCACCGGCGACCTGACCGGAGTCTTCGACTTCGCGCACCCCGTGTACGGCGCCGTGACGCTGCCCGCCACCGGCGTCATCGGCCTGGCCACCTGCGGTCCGCTGCCCAACCCGGTCCCCACCACCAACGCCCTGCCCGTCCAGGAGCCCGGCACCCGGCCCGCCCGCGCGCTGCCGTACCAGCCGAACGGCTACCTGGACCACCTGGAGTTCGGGGCCGGCGGCACGGTCCTCGCCTGGTTCGCCATGGCCAACCAGGGGGCTCCGGCCGCCCGTGCCGCGCACTTCTCGATCCACCCGAACGCCTACCGCGACACCACGCCCTGGCAGTACACGGTCGACGCGGGCGGCACCGCCTCCGACTACTTCAACATCGGCGCGGGGTACGGCGACGGGAAGTACGACTTCACCATGACGGGCCCCAACCGCTTCCTGCGCCGGTTCCGGGGTGACGCGACCAAGCCGGGCAAGTCGGCCGAGGTGAGCTCCCGTTACGCAACCGAGCCCGGGACCGGGAAGACGGCCGTCTTCTTCAGGATGGCCAACTCCGGTTCCACGCCCGTGAAGTTCACCATCACCTCGAACCAGTACCGCGGCGACGGACCCTGGACGTACTCCGTCGTCGCGGGGGGCTCGGCCGAGGACTACTTCAACGCCGTCGCCCACCAGGACGGCTGGTACGACTTCACGGTCACCGTCGACTCGGACGCCGGCTGGTCACGCCGGTTCACCGGGCACATCGAGACGGGCGCCCCGAGCGTCAGCGGCTGATCACGCGTAGAGGTCCGGGCGCGCGGCGAGTTCGACGGTCACCCGGCCGCCGTCCTCCAGCGCCCGGACACCCGCCTCGGCCACCGCCGACGCGGCGTACCCGTCCCAGACGCCGGGGCCCGTGACGCGGCCCGCGCGGGTGGCGTCCACCCAGGCCTGCACCTCGCGGTCGTAGGCGTCGGCGAAGCGTACGAGGTAGTCCTGCGTCACCTCCTGACCGACACCGTCCGCCGTCGTCACCCGCATCGCGTGCTCGTCCCCGATCCGCGCGCTCCCCGACTCGCAGACGGCCTCGCAGCGCACCTGATAGCCGAAGCCGGTGTTGACGAAGACCTCCACGTCGACGAGGGCGCCCTCCGCCGTCTCGAACAGCAGGAGCTGGGGGTCGAGAAGACCCTCGGGCGCGTGCGACGACGGCCGCGGCCGCAGCACCGTCACGGCCGTGAGCTCCTGGCCCAGCAGCCAGCGCGCCGCGTCGATCTCATGGGAGACCGAACTGTTCACCACCATCGCCGAGGTGAAGCCGGCCGGCGAGGAGACGTTGCGGTGCGTGCAGTGGAGCATCAGCGGGCGGCCCAGCCGCCCGCTGTCCAGGAGGGCCTTCAGACGCATGTACTCGGTGTCGTAGCGGCGCATGAAGCCGATCTGCGCCAGCCGCCGTCCGAGCCGTGCCTCGGCCTCCACCACCCGCAGCGCCCCGGCCGAATCCGGCACCATCGGCTTCTCGCACAGGACCGGCAGCCCGCGCGCGAAGGCCGCCAGCAGCGCCTCCTCGTGGGCGGGGCCGGGGGAGGCGATCAGGACGGCCCGCACGCCGGGCGCGTCCAGGGCCGCCGCCACCTCGGTGTGCACCGAGACGGCGTCGATCCCGGCGACGGCGTCCTCGGCCCGCCCGCTGTCGGGATCGGCCACCGCCGCGACCCGTGCGCCGTTCACCACCCGGTCGATCCGTCGTATGTGGTCGGCTCCCATGTGGCCCGCCCCGAGGACCGCCACACCCAACAACTCGCTCACGTGCTCACCTCTCGGACCGACAGCTCTCCAGGAGATTGTCGGCCGGAGAGATCAGTAACGCAGCACCCCGGCGATGCCTTTCGCGTCACCCAGGCTGCCGTCGGGGACGAAACGGACCTCGGCGCCGGTCTCCAGACACTGTTCGACGATCTCGTCGACGATGTCCTCCCGGGCGTCCAGGTCCCCGCTCTCGGCGGGTACGAGATGGTCGCCGCCGTCGCGGACCGTCTCGCGGTAGTTCTCCTCCACGGCGAGCAGCCGGATCCGTCCCTGCGACGCGTGCTGCCACACCTCGTCGACCCCGGCGGCGAACTCCTTGCGGCCGCGGGCGGCTTCGAGCTCGTGGGCCACCACGTCGGCGTTGCGCCGCTCCTCGGCGCCGATCAGCGGACGGACCGCCTGCCACACCGCCTCCGGCGTGCCGTGCGCGAGACCCCCGTGCTGGAGGTGCCACGCGTCCCTGGTGACCGTGCCGACCTCGTCCAGGAGGGAGAGCGCGGCCGTGTCACCGGTGACGTACAGGGGGCGGTCGTGCTCCCGGAGCACGGCGCTCATCGCGCTGTCGGCCTCGCGGAGGAACGTCCGGGTCCGCTCGGCGCGGAAGGTGCTGGCCAGGTCGCCGACGCGCTCCTGGCGCTCCGCGTCCGGGTCCTCCAGGCTGCGGGTCAGCGGGAAGCCGTCGCCGCGCTCCTCGATGACCCGGTCACCGCCGCCGTCCCACAGGGTCACCCGGTCGGCCGAGACGGACAGCACCCAGAACGGGCGCTCGGCGGACTGGGCGGCGACCAGGTTGCGGGTCAGGAAGGTGTCCGAGAGCACGACGCGCTCGGGGACCCGGCGGGCCAGCGACCACACCTGGTGCTCGCCCGGCGCCGCGAAGATCGCCAGCCCGTCCTCGGCGTGCGCCAGGTCGACCTCGGCCATCGCCTGGTCGAGCTGCTGGACCAGTTCGGCGCGCCGCTCGCGGGTGACCGCCGGATCGGACTCGATCTGCTTCTTCGCCTCGGCCACGACGTTGCGCAGCCGGACCGGATCCTGGGCATTGTCCGGTTCGCGGCGGTGCGTCGGCGTCAGCACGGACACCGCGGGGTAGGGCCGCGGCCGGCGCAGTTCGGAGAGGGTTGCGGGACTCAGCGCATGCTCCATACGAGCACCATAGAACCGATTCGCCTATCGGGCATTTGGGCTAATTGGTTGCTAGTGTCGCTCGAGTCCGGCCGGCCCGCTCCGGGCGCGGCCGCACGACTTCCGTGGCACCGCCGGAGACGCCCCCGGGGGGGCGGACGCACGGCTCGGGACGCGCCCGTGAGGGCGCGGGAGCGCGGGCGCCGTCGGCGGAGGCGCCCGCGCACCCCTCGCCACCGGAACGGCACCGCTGCCGACCCCGGTGAACGGCTCCGCCCGCGTCCGCCCGCGGGATCGTCGGCGCGGGGCGGGCGTCGGTGCGCGCCCGTCGCCCGTCCCGCTCGCCGGGCGCGCCCGGGGAGGGTTCCTGGGGCCCCGTCCGGCCGGACCACCTCCGGGCCGACGCCCCCGCCGCAGAGAGGCACACAGTGACCGGTGAGGACACCAGGAACGGCCCGGCCCACGGCGTACGCCCCGAGACCGGCCGGCCGGCCGGGGCGCGGTGGGGGACACCGTACGGCCTGCCCGATCGTGGGGGACCCGGCGGAGTGCTGGGGGCGGCCGGTGGAGTTCCGAGGTCAGAAGGAGTCCGGGTCCGCCGCCGCCCAGTCCCGCTCCCAGTCCGCGGGCGCCTCGGCGAGCAGGACCCCGGGCTCCAGCCACGTGTAGAGCTCCGCGTACGAGCGCACGGTCGTCGGATCCGTGCGGCGCAGCAGCTGGCCCGGGGTGAGTTCGCCGGGATGCCGCACTCCCATCGCGGCCATGATCCGGGTGGCGCTGCGGACCGTGGCCCGCTGGTACCGGTGCACCCGTACGGACTTGTCGGCCACGTCCAGGACGCGGACGCGGCGTGGATCCTGGGTCGCGACACCGGACGGGCAGGTGTTGGTGTGACAGCGCTGCGCCTGGCGGCATCCGAGGGCGAACAGCATCGCGCGGGCCGCGTTCGTGTAGTCGGCCCCTTGGAGCAGCCGTCTGACGAGGTCCGTGCCGGTCGCGATCCTGCCGCTCGCGCCGACCCGCACCCGCTCGCGCAGGCCGGTCCCGACCAGCGCGTTGTGCACCGTGATCAGCCCCTCGGTGAGCGGCGTTCCGAGCCGGCCGGAGAACTCCGCGGGCGCGGCCCCGCTGCCGCCCTCCGCGCCGTCGACCACGATGAAGTCGGGGGTGATCCCTTCCGCGAGCATCGCCTTGCACAGGGCGAGGAACTGCCGGCGCGACCCGACGCAGAGCTTGAGACCGGTCGGCTTGCCGCCCGCCGCCCGCCGCATCCCGGCGAGGAACGCCACGAGTTCACGGGGGGTGGAGAAGACCTGGTGGTGCGGCGGCGAGAACACGGTGCGCCCCTGTGCCACGCCTCGCGTCCGGGCGATCTCGGCGCTCACCTTCACGCCGGGCAGCACCCCGCCGACACCCGGGTGCGCGCCCTGGGAGAGCTTGAGCGACACGCACCTGACCTCCGGCAGCGCGGCCTTGTCCGCGAACTCCCGCTCGTCGAAGCCGCCTTCGGCGGTCCGGCAGCCGAAGTACCCGGTGCCGATCTCCCAGACGAGATCCCCGCCGCCGCGCAGATGATGGTCCGACAGGCCGCCCTCGCCGGTGTCGTGGGCGAAACCGCCGAGCGCCGCGGCCCGGTTGAGCGCGAGCACCGCGTTCGCGGACAGCGCTCCGAAGCTCATCGCCGAAACGTTCAGCAGCGCCATGTCGTACGGCTGGGTGCAGTCCGGTCCTCCGACGCGGATCACGGGCGTCTCCCGCGCCACCTCGACCGGGCTCATCGACGGCACCAGGAATTCGTGCCCCGCGCCGTACACGTCCCGGCCGGTGCCGAACGGCTCCACCGGCTCGGCGCCGTCGGCCCGCGCGGACACGAGACCGCGCACCGCACGGTCGTACGGACGCCCGTCGTGGTCGCGCTCCAGGACATGGCGCTGCAGGTGCGGGCGCAGGGCTTCCAGGGGCAGGCGCAGATGGCCCAGGAGGGGGAGGTCGCGCAGCTCCGAGCGGCGGGTCTGCGCCAGGTCCCGGGCTCCGACCGCCGTCAGCGCCAGCAGGACGCCCGTCGCGCACCACCACCAGGCGGACACGGCGCACGCCAGGACCAGGGCCCCGGCCAGAGCGAGGACCACGAGCAGCAGCGAGAGCATCCGGCGCACACCACGAGTGAAGCGCACCGGACGGAATGGGGCGAAAGCGGGCGGTGGGGCGAACGGACGAGCGGGCGCGAGGACCCGCGGACGAGCGGACGGGAGCAGGCGGAGGCGAGCAGGTGAGTGGACGAGCGTTCAGGTGGGTTCGTGACGTGTTGGGCAATTTTTTACCCATGTCTTTACCCATGGCCGATTCCGGCCGGGAGAGGCCCGATGGCGGGCGGCCCGACGGGTCCACGGCGGGCAAAACGCGGCCGGAACCGACGGGGTCGCTGGGCCGTCCGGGTTACGTCCCTGTTGACGACCCCTTCCCGCGGGGCAGAGCCTCGATGGATAGCTGCCGGATACAACTGGTTTTCCGGAGGGGCCGGAGGGACCCTGTATACGCAGGTGAGACCGGTGCTCCCGGTACACCGGACGCAGGAGGTAACGCATGTGCGGCATCACCGGATGGGTCTCCTTCGACCGCGATCTGCGTGCCGAGGGCGAGACATTGGATGCAATGACGGAGACGATGTCCTGCCGCGGCCCCGACGACCGCGGCACCTGGACCGAGGGCCCCGCGGCCCTCGGTCACCGCAGGCTCGCGATCATCGACCTGCCCGGCGGACGGCAGCCCATGACCGCCGAGACCCCCGAAGGCACGGTGGCACTGGTCTACTCGGGGGAGGCGTACAACTTCACCGAGCTGCGCCGTGAGCTGACCGGCCGCGGTCACCGCTTCTCGACCGACTCCGACACGGAGGTCGTGCTGCGCGGCTACCTGGAATGGGGCGCGGAACTCGCCGGCCGGCTCAACGGCATGTACGCCTTCGCGATCTGGGACGGCCGCCGCGACCAGCTCGTGATGATCCGCGACCGCATGGGCATCAAGCCCTTCTACTACTTCCGGACCCCCGACGGCGTCCTGTTCGGCTCCGAGCCCAAGGCGATCCTGGCCAACCCGCTCGCCCCCGCACGGGTCCGCCTCGACGGCCTGCGCGAGCTCTTCACCTTCGTCAAGACACCCGGGCACGCGATCTGGGACGGCATGCACGAGGTCGAGCCCGGCACCGTCGTCACCGTCGACCGCTCCGGGCTGCGCCGGCACGTCTACTGGGAGCTGGAGACCCGGCCGCAGACCGACGACCGCGACACCTCGATCGCCACCGTGCGCACGCTCCTCGACGACATCGTGCGCCGCCAGCTCGTCGCGGACGTGCCGCGCTGCACCCTGCTCTCCGGCGGCCTCGACTCCTCCGCCATGACGGCGCTCGCCGCCCGGCAGCTCGCCGAGCACGGGGAGCGGGTCCGCAGTTTCGCCGTCGACTTCGTGGGCCAGACCGACCACTTCGTCGCCGACGAACTCCGCGGCACCCCGGACACCCCCTTCGTCCACGACGTGGCCGACGCCTCCGGCACCGACCACCGCGACATCGTCCTGGACGTGCAGGCCCTGGCCGATCCGGAGGTCCGCGCCAAGGTGATCAGGGCGCGGGACCTCCCGATGGGCTTCGGGGACATGGACACCTCGCTGTACCTGCTGTTCCAGGCCGTCCGCGAGCACTCCACCGTCGCGCTCTCCGGGGAGTCCGCCGACGAGGTCTTCGGCGGCTATCTGCAGTTCTTCGACGAGGAGGCCCGTCGCGCCGACACCTTCCCGTGGCTCCTGCGGTTCCAGCGCGACTTCGGCGACGACGCCGGCATCCTGCGCCCCGAGCTCACCGAGGCGATGAACCTGGACGCGTACGTCGCCGACGGCTACCGCACGGCCGTCGCCGGGATCCGGCGCCTCGAAGGGGAGAGCGACTTCGAGTACCGGATGCGGCGGATCTGCTACCTCCACCTCACCCGGTTCGTCCGTGTCCTGCTCGACCGCAAGGACCGCACGAGCATGGCGGTCGGCCTGGAGGTGCGGGTGCCGTACTGCGACCACCGGCTCGTCGAGTACGTGTACAACACGCCGTGGTCCCTGAAGTCCTTCGACGGCCGGGAGAAGAGCCTGCTGCGGGAGGCGACCGCCGACGTGATCCCCAAGTCCGTGTACGACCGGGTCAAGAGCCCCTATCCGTCCACCCAGGACCCCAAGTACGCGATCGCCCTGCAGGACCACGCGAAGGACCTGCTGGCCCGGCCGACGCACCCGGTCTTCGACCTCGTCGACCCGGAACGGCTGCACCGCGCCGCCCACCGCGACACCCCGCAGATCACGCAGGCGTCGCGGCGGGGCCTGGAACGGACCCTGGACCTCGCGGTGTGGCTGGACCTCTACGCCCCCGAGGTGTCCTTCAGCTGACCTGACGGTCCGCGGCGGCCTGGGAGGGCTGCCACCACGTGGTGACCGGCTCCCACACGAGAACGGCGTCCCCCGCGCCCAGCTCACGCGCCGTGAAGGACCGCCCGAACCGCGCGGGGTCCGCCGAGACGCTGATCGAGTCCACCCGTCGGGCCTCGGGGTCCGTCACATCGGCGATCGTCCGCACCGCCGCGTACACCGTCCGGCCCGCGCCGACGGGGTACGGACCGCTGTCACCGGCGGGCACCGGCAGGGCGGCGCCGTCGAGGTCCCCGAAGACGACCGTCGGGATGCGGTCGACGGTGCAGGTCCGCGGGGACAGGTTGGTGACGCTGATGTGCACCAGCCGGGGGTCGGCGGCCAGATGGGCGCGGACGACGGTGGCCCTGTCGGCGCACTTGGCGGGCTTGGGGACGGCCGGCCGGGCGGAGCCGGTGGCGGCCGCACCGGCCTGCGGCACGGCGAGGAACAGTGCCGCGGCGGCGGCCGGGAGGACGAGAGCGGAGCGGAGGCGCATCGGTGGGTTCCCCTGTTTCGGTCACGGCGGTCGGTCACGTATGGTGCGCCGCGCGTGGCGCGGCGCCTGCACAGTGTGACGACCGAGGGGCACAAGGGGTTGTATCCGACTTGTCGGTGTCGCCGGGACGCGCGGATTCCGTGACGTCCGTCAGGGTTCGTCCCTGCCGCTCTCCGGGCCGCAGGAACTGCCGTTCTTGGGCAGCGCGCCGTACAGCAGGAAGTTGTCGACCTTCTGGTGCACGCACTTGGAGGAGGCGTACCCCGTGTGGCCCTCGCTCCGGTTGTCGAGCACCACCGCGGCCGAGCCGAGCCTCGCGGCGGTCTCCTCGGTCCAGCGGTACGGGGTCGCCGGGTCCCCGCGGGTGCCCACGAGCAGCATCTTCGGGGTACGGACATTGTGTACGTCGTCGCGGATGTAGTCGGTGCCCTTGGGGCGGCCGTGGCACAGCAGCACCTGGGTGAGCCGGTACCGGCCGAAGACCGGCGAGGCCTGGTCGTAGGCGGCGCGCAGCTTGTCGAGGTCCTTGGCGGCCTGCTCGGCGCTGGGCCGGTCCGGGTCGTCCGCGCAGTTGATCGCCATGAACGCGGCGGGCAGGTTGTCCACCGGGATGTCCCCAGGGCCGGCGAGCCCGGCGTGCGGGGCGCCCGTCGCGCCGGAGCCGGGGGTCGTACGGGAGGCGGGCAGCGAGGCGCCGCCGCCCGACAGCTGCGCGAGCCCCTGGGTGTCACCGTCCTGGACGAGCGAGGCGAGGGCCCGCTCCAGCGCCGGCCACATCCGGCGGCTGTACAGTGCCTGGCCGACCGCGGCCGCGAGATCCTGGCCCGAGAACATCTGCCCGAGGCTGGTCGGGACCGGGTCCCGGTCCAGCGAGGCGACGAGCCGGACGACGTCCTCCCGGGCCTCGCGCGAGTCCTCCCCGAAGGGGCAGGACACGTCCTCGGTGCACCAGGTGAGGAAGTCGTCCAGCGCGGTCTGCTGCCCCTCGGCGCCCACCAGTCCCTGCTCGGCCATCGACTCGGTGAGCGTGTCCACACCGTCGAGCACCATGCGGCCGGTCTTCTTCGGGAACTGGGCCGCGTACACCGCGCCCAGCCGGGTCCCGTACGAGAAGCCGAGGTAGTTGAGCTTCTTGTCGCCGAGCGCCTGCCGCATGACGTCCATGTCCCGGGACGCGTTGACCGTGCCCATGTGGGTCAGTACCGGGCCGGAGTGCGCGGTGCACTCGGAGGCGACCTTGCGCAGGGCCTTGAGCATGGCCTGCGCGTCACCGCCGTCGCCGACGGCCCCGGTCGTGCCGGCCCCGTTGCCGCAGCTGACCGGCGAGGACCGGCCGACGCCCCGGGGGTCGAAGGTCACCACGTCGTAGCCGTTGGTGAGGTCCATGAAGTCCTTGCCGCCGTCCTGCGCGAGCTCCGGGACCCCGGCCCCGCCGGGGCCGCCGAAGTTCAGCAGCACGGACCCCCTCGACGGTCCGGTCGCGCGGTACCGCGCGATCGCGACGTCGAGGGTCCCGCTCTGCGGGTGCGCGTAGTCCAGCGGGACGGTCACCTTCCCGCACTGGAGGTCGGCGGGCATCCCGTCGCCCACGCAGGCTCCCCAGGTGATCTTCTGATGGTAGAAGCGGGACAGGTCGGGTGCGTCGGCGGCCACGGCCGCCGAGGGCAGTCCCGCCGTCAGCAGAGCCAGTGCCGCCGCGCGGGCTCCGACGTAGGTCCAGCGGTGGTGCACGGACGGCATGCGGACCTCCAGGGACAGCGGGAGCCGGACCGGGATGCCCTGCCGGCCGCGACACGCATCACGATAGGCGGGGGCCCGGGAGCCTGCCTCCGGGCGGACGGCCGTATCGGCCGACCGCCTCCCGGTCGGCGACACGCTCCGGGCACGGCGGACGACCCCCGGTGCCCGGGGACGGCGGAGGTCAGGCGGGGGACACCCCGGCCGGGACCGGCCCGGATCAGTTCGATAAGCGGGCCGCTCGATGGAGTGAAAGCCCGATAAGCCATAACTCGGATGGTTCTCTCGCGTTTTACGCGATGCGGGTGAGTACCCGCGACCAAGTCTGGAAGGGAGGGAACCTGTGAAACGGGTTACCCGGAATGGATTGATCGCCGCAGCCGCCGCATCGGGCGCGCTGGCCGTGACGATGCCGGCGCACGCCGACTCCGCGGCGCAGGGCGGTACGGCGGGCTCACCCGGACTGATCTCCGGCAACACCATCCAGCTCCCGGTGCACGTCCCCGTGAACGTGTGCGGGAACACCGTGAACGTCGTCGGTCTCCTCAATCCCGCGGCGGGCAACCGCTGCGCCAACGTGAGCGACGGCGGCGCGGTGCGCGGCGCGAGCCGTACCGGTGGTCACGGCCACGGCGCGCCCGGCACGCACTCCGGCAACGGGGGCGCGCACACCGGCAGGGCCTCGGGCGTGACGGCGGGCGGCGCGCTCGCACAGGGAACCGGAACGAATTCTCCCGGGGTGCTGTCCGGCAACGGTCTGCAGCTGCCGGTCGACCTGCCGGTGAACGTCAGCGGCAACTCCGTCAGTGTGGTGGGCCTCGGCAACGCGTCGGTGGGCAACACGGCCGTGAACACCTCGGGCGAGCTGCCCGACCGGCCCGCGGCGCCCACCCCCGCGCCGAAGCCCCCGACGAAGGCGGCCGTGCCCGGGAAGGCGCCGTACCGGGCAGCCGAAGAGCCCATGGCCTCCCTCGCGCACACGGGCGCGGACGAGACGGTGCCCGCGATCGCCGCGAGCGCGGCGCTGCTGCTGGGGGGAGCGGTGCTCTTCCGGCGGTTCAGGCCCGCCGCGCGCCGCTGACCCGGCGGTCCGGCGACGACGGAAGGCCCCACCGGGCGCGTGACCGGTGGGGCCTCGTACGGTCCGGGGCGCGCGGGACCTTGCTGGGCCTCGGCTCGCGACCGGCCGGCGGCGGGCGGACGGGGGCAGGGACGGGAAGCGACAGGTGGGCAGCGGGGAACGCGGACAGCGACGGAGACGGGGTCGGAAGGCGTGCGCGCAGTACGGCCCCGCGGTGGGACCGAGCGGTTCCGGCCGACCGTGCGCCGTCCGGGCGGCGGGCGCCGACCTCACCGGGGAGATCCGGGAGGATGTGCGGGCGGTCCCGTCACGCCCCGCCCGAAGCCCCCGCGGCCCGTGACCGGCTCCGCGTCCGGCACCCGCCGCCGTCCGGCGAAGCGAATGGAGCGCACAGATGACCTTTCCCGGTTCCGAGGACCTCGTCGTCACCCGGGCCTCGCTCGACGACTGGGCCGTGGTCGCCGGGTGGGCGGCCGACGAGGGATGGAACCCCGGGCTGTCCGACGCCCGGAGCTTCTTCGCCCAGGACCCGGACGGCTTCTTCCTGGGCAGGATCGGCGCGGAGCCGGTCTCGGCCGTCTCGGTCGTCCGGTACGACGCCGACTACGCCTTCCTGGGCTTCTATCTCGTACGACCGGACCTGCGCGGCCGCGGCTACGGGCTCACCACGTGGGAGACGGCCCTGGCCCACGCGGGCGGCCGGACCGTCGGGCTCGACGGAGTGGTCGCGCAGCAGGACAACTACCGCCGGTCCGGCTTCGAACTCGCCCACCGCACCGTACGGTTCACCGGCACCGTACCGACGGCGCCCGCCCCGTCGGGGGTGCGCCCGGCCGAAGCGGCCGACCTCCAGGACATCGCGGCCTACGACAGCGCCTGCTGCCCGGCCGACCGCCCCCGCTTCCTCGCCCGCTGGCTGGACACACCGGGACACCGTGCGTTCGTCCGCGTCGCGGAGGACAGGCTCACCGGCTACACGGTCGTCCGGCCGGCCCTCGACAGCCCCCGCGTCGGTCCGCTGTTCGCCGACACCGCCGGGGACGCGCGGGCCCTGCTGCTGGCGGTGGCCGCGTGGACTCCGGGGGGCGGGATCACCGTCGACATCCCGGGGTCGAACACGGCGGGCGTGGCGCTCGCCGACGAGTTCGGCCTCACGCCCTCCTTCGAGACGGCCCGTATGTACACCGGACCGGTCAGGCCCTTCGCCCGGGAACGGGTCTACGGCGTCACCACGCTAGAACTGGGCTGACGGCCCCCGCGCCCTCGGGGGCCGGTACCGCGGCGACGTCAGTTGGCGAGTTCCAGGGCCCGGCGCGCCGCGTCGCCGACGGAGCCGTGGTGGACCGGACCGTGGCCGGGCAGGAGGACGTCCGCCGCCAGGGTCTCGATGCGGGCGAGTGACGAGATGGCCATCGCGCGCTCGGCGTGGAACATGTTCGGCAGCAGCTGAGGGCCGCGGGTGCGTGAGGTGGGGTGACCGCTGACCAGCGCGTCGCCGGAGATCACCACCCCGGCCTCCGGCAGGTGGTAGACGCAGTGTCCGGCGGTGTGACCGGGCGTGTGCACCGGTACGGGACGGCCGGGCAGGTCCAGCGGGCCCTCCCCGGGGAACGACTCGGGGCGGGTCATCCGGACGTCCGCCGTGCCCCCGGACCTGAGGGCGTGCACGGCCCATGGCAGGACGCCGGGGCGCCAGGCCTGGCGCATCACCGTCCCGACGCTCACCTGCTGGAGGAACTCCCGGCGCGCGTGCGGGAGTTCCTCCTCGTGCAGATGGACCGGGACCCCGAAGGCGCTGCTCAGGTACTCGGCCGACCCGAGGTGGTCGTTGTGCGCGTGGGTGATGAGGACGGCCCCGATCGCCTTGGGGGAGTGGCCGAGCGCGTCCAGGGAGGCGAGGACGTCCGGACGGTCGCCGGGGTACCCCGTGTCGATCAGGGTGACGGCGTCCCCCTCGCTGAGGATCACCCAGTTGGTGTTGCTGCCGTGGACCAGGTGAACTCCGGCGGCTACCTCGACGATCGCGTCCTCGCGCATGACCATCCCGATGCTTGAGATCCCATCCCGGCCCGGCTGCGCCGGACGGGACCGTGTCAGGGCGAAGGTATCGCGCGCGGTCCGGAGCGTGATCGGCGCCCCGGGCACCCGCGGTGACCTCGGCCGTCGTACGTCCCGTACGGCCGCCGGAGGTGCGCGGTGCACGGCGTCGGCGAGTGCATTCGGGCCGGTTCCGTGCACGGCGTCGGCGAGTGGGGCCGGTTCCGTTCACGGCGCGGACGGGCCTCCCGTACCGACCTCGTTCACGCCCGCCGCCGACGCCCCTCGCCCACGCCTCTTTCCCGGCCTGCGGCTCCGGAGTCCGCGCGGACCAGGTGATCGACCTCCGCTCGTGCGACGGTGGAAAACGGCGGGCGGCACACGCTCGACAGGCTTCCACCGCACCGACCGCGAGCTGCGGTGATGTCGTGGGCCGGGCCGGGTGACCGACGCCCTCACCGGAATGCCATTGCCGTACGCGCCGCAGGATGCTGGAGTGAGCCCATGGATCACGTTGCGGTACTGGCCCTGTTCGACCGGGACATGCGGGAGGACGCGCGGCCCGACGGCCCGGGGGCCCGGGTCGAGCGCGTCGACAAGGTGGTGCGCCAGGTCGGTGCGGAGCACGGCTGGAACGGGGTGGTCTGGTCGGATCTGGACGGCGCGGGCGCCGACGCGGCCATAGCCGACCAGGTGCGGTACTTCACCGGGCTGGGCCGGGAGTTCGAGTGGAAGGTGTACGGACACGACAAACCGGAGAACCTCGGACAGCGCCTGCGGGACGCGGGGTTCGTCGCACAGCCCGAGGAGACGCTGATGATCGCCGAGCTGGGTGATCTGGCGCTCGACGCCCAACCGCCGGAGGGCGTACGGCTCCTGCCCGTCACCGACAGCGCGGGCGTGGATCTCGTCGCGGACGTGCACCGGCAGGCCTTCGGTACGGACAGCGGCCGTATGCGCCGTCAACTACTGGCCCAGCTCACCGGCGAGGAGGACAACGTCGTGGCGGTCGTCGCCCTCGCGGGCGACGAGCCGGTCAGCGCGGCCCGCATGGAGATGGCGCCGGGCGCCCGGTTCGCGGGCCTGTGGGGAGGCGGCACCGTCGAGTCCTGGCGCGGCCGCGGCATCTACCGCGCTCTCGTCGCCCACCGGGCCCGGGTGGCCGCCGACCGAGGCTACCGCTACGTCCAGGTCGACGCGTCCTCCCAGAGCCGTCCCGTCCTCGCCCGTCTGGGATTCCAGCCGCTGACCACGACGACTCCCTACGTCTACGGGTGACACCCGTTCCGGGACGGGTGGGCGGCCGTCCGGCCGGCCACCCGGTTCGGCGGTCCTACCGCGGCCGGTTCGCCGGACCACGCCCGGTGCCTCCGGGCCCGTACGGCCGATACCGCCGCGCCGCGGATGCGACGAGGCGGTATCGAAGGCCGCCGACGGCCGGACGGGCGGGGCGTGGTCCCGGTCGGGTTCGGGTTCCGCGGGGCGGGGTGAGATCCGCGGAACCCTGGTGCCACGCTCCGGCCCCCGCAGGGGAGTCGGGCGGGTCTACCGGTTCGGGGCAGCGCGCCGGTGGGTGCTCGGCCCGCGCGTCAGCGGCGCACCTTCACCCGGTCGAGGGCCGCGACGCCCACCGCCGCGACGGCGATCTGGATGAACCACTCGATCCAGTCGGGGCCCTTGGTGTCGGCGACGCCGAACGCCGAGGCGATTCCCGCGCCGATGAACGCGGCGACGATACCGACGACGATGGTCCACAGGATGCCGATGTGCTGGCGTCCCGGGACGACGAGCCGGCCGAGTACACCGATGATGATGCCGATGATGATGGCACTGAGGATGCCTGAGATCTCCATGTCCGCCCCTTCGCGTGTGAACCCCGCAGTTAGGGGTGTTCCCCCTGCGGGCGGAGGCAGTCCGTTCCACTTTTCCGGTCGTCCTCGACCGGATCCGGCGGACTCCTGTCCCGTCGAGGTGATTGCCATGTACCGTTCAATAATTCTTCGCGCGGAAGACGGCCCATCTCCGTTCTACGCGCGGAGACTTGGGCGCCCGCACCGCCTCTCCCCACCCCCACGGAGGTTCGACGGATGCTTGGATTCAGAACGTCCCGCCACAGACTCGCCTCGGCGCTGGCCGTGTTCGGACTGGTCGCCGCAGGCGCGACCGTCCAGGCGTCCACGCCGGCCGCCGCGGCGACCCCGCACCGCGTCCTGTTCGACAACGGTCACGCCGAGACCGCGGGCAGCGCCGACTGGATCGTCTCCACGAGCCAGCCCGACCCGTTGGGCCAGGACTCCACACCGTCGTCCGAGACGGACTGGACCGGCGCGCTCTCCTCCTGGGGCGTCGCCCTGCAGAGGACCGGCGAATACAGCCTCAAGACACTGCCCTCGGGTTCCGCCCTCACCTACGGGGGTTCCGCCGCGACCGATCTGTCGCACTTCGACGAACTGGTCCTGCCCGAGCCCAACACGCTCTTCACCACCGCCGAGAAGACCGCCATCATGACGTTCGTGAAGAACGGCGGCGGCCTCTTCATGATCTCCGACCACACCGGTGCCGACCGCAACAACGACGGCTACGACGCGGTAGAGATCTTCAACGACCTGATGACCGGCAACAGCGTCGACTCGACCGACCCGTTCGGGTTCTCGATCGACACGCTGGACGTCGGCGCCGGATACCCGGCGGCCATCAGTGACAGCACGAACCCGGTCCTGCACGGCTCGTTCGGAACCGTCACGAAGAGCCTGATCGCGGACGGCACCACCGCCACCCTCAAACCGTCCGACAACTCCGCCGTCAAGGGGCTCGTCTACCGCAGCGGTTACTCCGGAAACACCGGCGCGTTCTTCGCCACCAGCACCTTCGGCAGCGGCAGAGTCGCGTTCTGGGGCGACAGTTCACCGATCGACGACGGCACCGGCCAGTCCGGCAACACCCTCTACGACGGCTGGAACGACACCGGTGCCACCAACGCCGCCCTCGCCCTGAACGCCACGGCGTGGCTCGCCGGCACCGGCGGCAGCGGCGGCGGGGGAGGAGGCGGCGGCACCTGCACGGCGGCCCAACTGCTCGCCAACCCGGGCTTCGAGTCGGGCAGCAGCTCCTGGACCGCCAGCAGCGGTGTGATCACCAACAGCAGCGGCGAGGCGGCCCGCACCGGCTCCTACAAGGCCTGGATGGACGGCTACGGCTCCGCCCACACCGACACGCTCGCCCAGACGGTCACCGTACCGTCCGGCTGCGCGGCCACGTTGAACTTCTATCTCCACGTGGACACCGCCGAGACGACCACCAGCACCGCGTACGACACCCTCAAGGCGCAGGTCCTCAACAGCTCCGGCACGGTCCTGTCGACCCTCGCCACGTACTCGAACCTGAACGCCGCGTCGGGCTACACGCTGCGCAGCCTCAACCTGTCCGCGTACGCGGGCCAGACCGTCACGGTCAAGTTCACCGGCACCGAGGGGTCGACGCTGCAGACGTCGTTCGTCCTCGACGACATGGCGCTCGACGTGAGCTGACCGCGGGCGGGCCGAAGAAGGGGCGGGTCCGTCGGCGGCCCGCCCTCTCACCCGTCCTCGGGCCCTCTGCACGGTCGTCTCCGGCGTGCTCCACCCGGCGCCCCGGGTCCCCGGGGCGGAGCCGCGCGGGTCCCCGGCCCGCCGGGTGGCGGTCGAGGCCATCGGCTCACCGGGCCGCCGGCCGACAGGATGCCGGACCGTCACCTGCCGCGCGGGCGGCACGGGCCTGCCTTCGAGTCGGCCATCGTGGTCTCCTTCGGGTCACCCGCCTGAGGGGCCGCAAGTTAGGAAACTTTACTAACGGGCCCACAAGCTAGGCAGCCGCGTCCGCGCTGTCAATCAACGAGGTTTGCCGGCCCCGGTGTTCAGGAGCCCGACCGCCGGTCGAACACCACGTCACGCGCCGTCCCCAGCGCCGTGGCCACCGCGCCGAGCAGCACCGCGTCCTCCCCGAGCCGGCTCGGTACGATCTTCGGCCGCAGCGGCGTGAGCGTCCGCAGCGTCTCGCGCACGGGCCGCAGCAGGAGGTCGATGCTGTGCCCCACCCCGCCGCCGAGCACCACGAGATCGGGGTCGAGCACCGCCGCCGCTGCCGCCACCGTGTGCGCGATCCGCTCACCCTCCAGGCGCACGGCCCGCACGGCGGCGGGATGTTCCTCGCGCGCCGCGTCGAACACGGCCTTCGCGGTGAGCTGTCCGGTCATGCCGAAGTGCCGCGCCGCCTCGACGACGGCCACACCCGACACCGCGTCCTCCAGCGTCTCCGGCTTCTGCCGGCCCGGCCAGGGCAGGAACCCGATCTCCCCGGCCCCGCCGTGCGCCCCGGTGAACAGCCGCCCTTCGCTGACCACGCCCATGCCCAGCCCGGTGCCGATCATGATGTACGCGAACAGCCGGCTGCCCGCGCCGACGCCGTACGTGTACTCGCCGAGCGCCGCGAGATTGGCGTCGTTGTGCACCTCCAGCGGGAAGCCCAGCATCTCCCGCATCCGGTCGAACAGGCCCGCCCGGCCCCAGCCCGGGAGATGCATGGCGTACCGCACCCGGCGCTCCCGCTCGTTGTACACGCCCGGTGTGCCCACCACGGCGTGGGCCACCTCGTCGGTGCCGAGACCCGAGCCGGCGACGACCTGGCGGGCGGTGGCGACCACCAGGTCGGCCATCGCCCCCGAACTGCGGGCCCGGTTGCGGACGTCGGCGCGAGCGACCACGGAGCCGTCCAGATCGGCGAGCGCCACCCGTAGCCAGCCGCGGCCGATGTCGATGCCGAGCGCGTGCCCGGCCGCGGGGTCCGGGGCGTAGAGGACCGCCACCCGGCCGCGTTCCGGAGCGTGCGTGCCGACCTCGTGGACGAGTCCGGCCTCCTCCAGCGCGGCGAGCGCGCTGGAGACCGTCGGCTTCGACAGCCCCGTCTCGCGGGCGAGTTGGGCTCGTGACGCCGGACCGCCGGTACGCATCCGGTCGAGGAGCAGTCGCTCGTTGGTGCTGCGCAGCCGTCGGCGGTTCCAGGGCTGTTCGGGCTGCTCGTTGGCGTCGCGGGCGGGCATCGCTCCATTCTCACGCATTCATGACACCCCCTTGACGCATCTAGTAAGGCTCCTTAACTTTATCGCCCAGTCAGCCTCGCCGGGCGAGCCGAGGGGAGCCCAGCGCCGGCCGGTCACCCGCCGCCCCTGATCCGTCGGCCGCCATCCGGGCCGTACCCGTACGTCGTCCCTCTTCCCCTCGTCCCGATCACAGGAGGCCCCATGTCCGGCAGTCCGCCACCCACCGGCGGTTTCGTCCGCCGCGTCGGCCTGTTCCAGGCCACCGCCATCAACATGAGCCAGATGTGCGGGATCGGTCCGTTCGTGACGATCCCGCTGATGGTCGCCGCGTTCGGCGGTCCCCAGGCGATCATGGGATTCGTCGCGGGCGCGGTGCTGGCCCTCGCGGACGGCCTGATCTGGGCCGAACTCGGCGCCGCCATGCCGGGTTCCGGCGGCAGCTACGTGTATCTCCGCCAGGCCTTCCAGTACCGCTCGGGACGCCTGATGCCGTTCCTGTTCGTCTGGACGGCCATGCTCTTCATCCCGCTGATCATGTCCACCGGCGTGGTCGGCTTCGTCCAGTACCTCGGATACCTGGCCCCCGACATGGGCCGGACCACCGGCGACCTGATCGGCCTCGGTGTCATCGTCCTGGTCGTGGCGCTCCTGTGGCGCGGGGTCGAGCACATCGCGCGCATCACCGCCGTCATGTGGGCCGTCATGATCACCTCGGTGCTCCTGGTGATCGTCGCCGCGGCCACCGACTTCAGCGCCCACCTGGCCTTCACCTACCCGGCCCACGCCTTCCAGCTGACCAGCAGCCACTTCTGGGTCGGATTCGCCGCCGGCCTGACCATCGGCATCTACGACTACCTCGGTTACAACACCACCGCGTACATGGGCGCCGAGATCAAGGACCCCGGCCGCACCCTGCCCCGTTCCATCATCTTCTCCATCCTCGGCATCATGGCCATCTACCTCCTCCTCCAGATCGGCACGCTCGGCGTCGTCGACTGGCACCGGATGAGCGATCCCGGAGACATCGCGTCGACCTCCGTGGCCTCGGCCGTCCTGGAGGAGACCTGGGGCAAGGGCGCCGCCGACACGGTCACCGTCCTCATCCTCATCACCGCGTTCGCCTCGGTCTTCACCGGACTGCTGGGCGGCTCGCGGGTCCCCTACGACGCCGCCCGCGAACGCGTCTTCTTCCGCCCCTACGCCAAACTGCACCCCAGGCACCGCTTCCCGATGCTGGGCCTCGCGACCATGGGCGTCATCACCGCGATCGGCTTCCTGATCGGGCGCCACACCGACCTGGCGACCCTGATCCAGCTCCTCACCACGGTCATGGTGATCGTCCAGGCGCTCGCCCAGATCGTCGCGCTGTCCGTGCTCCGCCGACGTCAGCCGGGGCTGCGGCGCCCGTACCGGATGTGGCTGTATCCGGTGCCCAGTCTCGTCGCGCTGATCGGCTGGCTCACCATCTACGGCTACGCGGACAAGAACTCTCCGGGCCGGCACCCCATCGAATGGTCACTGGCCTGGCTCGCGCTCGGCTGCGTCGCCTTCGTGGTCTGGGCACGGCTGGAGAAGGTGTGGCCCTTCGGACCGAAGGAGGTCTCGGAGGAGTACCTGACCGGGCCGGCACCGGACGTGGAGCCGGCCGCCACCTGACGCGGGCACCCCGGCCCGCCGCGCCCCCGTGACCGGCCACCACCGGCCGGACGACGGGACGCGGCCGGCCGGGTGCGACCGTCCAGGTGCGGGACATCACCGACGGGCGGGCCCGCCGGCGTCCGGCCGCGGGGGACGGGTGTTCGCCCGCGCGTCAAGGCACCGGACCGCGTGCCCACGGCGCCCGGCCGTGTGTCCACGGCGCCCGGCCGTGTGTCCACGGCGCCCGGCCGTGTGTCCACGGCGCCCGGCCGTGTGCCCACGCACCGGACCGTGTGCTCACGGCGCCCGGCCGATTGCCCCTCCGCGGTCACCTCGTCCCAGGGGGAATGCCGGCGGACGCCAGGTACGGGCTCGGGCTCCGGGCGGACCGCAGCGCCGCGCGGATCGCGTCCACCGGGTCACCCTCGTGGTAGACCCGCTCGGACGTCTCGATGCCGTCCAGGAACTCCTGGTACCGGACGGCGTACGCGAGTTGGGCGAGGGGTTCGGCGAGGACCAGGGCGCGCGCCGGGTCGCTCGCGGGCCGACACGCCTTCCAGGCCTCCACCCAGGCGCGGGCGGCGGTCGCGCGGGCCGGCCCGTGGAGGAAGTGGTGCACCCGCAGACCGTCCAGTACGGGATGACCCCAGTGCGCGTCGGCGAAGTCCACGACGACCGGCGGCCCGCCGTCGCTGCGCCAGTTGCCCGGGTGGAAGTCTCCGTGCACCAGCGTGTCGGGCAGACCGCAGTCGGCGAGCGCCTCCCAGCGTCGCGTCAACTCCCGTGCCGCGGCCAGCTCCTGCCCGGACAGCTCCTTCCCGGCCGGTCCGTCGAGCAGGGCGTGCACCGCGTCGACCAGCCGCGCTGCACGCCGGTCCGCGACGCCGGACGGAGCCGGTCGCCGGTCCCCGGCGCCGGAGGGCGGAGGCCCGTCCCCGGGACGCGGGAGAGCCGTGCCGTTCGGTGGGTTCATGCCGTCCGCGCTGTCTGTACCGTCTCGGCGGTCCGGGCGGTCCGGGCGGTCCGGGCGGTCCGGGCGGTCCGGGCGGTCCGTCCGGGCCCGCGGCGACGAGCCGTCCCGGACCCGGGTGGGGCCCAGGTCCGCGAGCGCCGCCTGCGCGGTCACGATGCGTCGCATGGCCGCCCCGAGCGTCTCCTCGGACGGCTGCCAGCAGTCCACGCCGGGGATGTGCTCCATCAGGACGCGCCGCTCGCCCGCACCCAGCACCACCGGCACCATTCCGGGGTCCACCCGCGCGAACGCGGCGATGACGGCCGTCTCGTCGGCGGCGAAGCGCGGGGTCGCCTTGAGCCAGACCGGGCCCCGCGCGGTGGGCAGCCGGAAGAGACCGGACAGGTTCCACGTACGACGCTGCTCCACCGGACCGGTCATCGGCCGGCCCGCCGCGACCAGCGTCTCCTCGGCCCAGTCGAGCAGCTCGCGCAGCCCGGCCGACCGCGCCCACGACGACCGGAGGACCTCTTCGCCGTCGAGCGGGCCCGGACCGGCGGACCGGCGCTCCAGGACACCGGACGCCGGACGGCCCAACGCCTCGACGTGATAGGTCACATGGCCGTCCCGTCCGCCCTCACCGCCGTCGACGGCGAGCAGGCGCAGCACCAGGACGGGCACGCCGAGCAGCTTCTCCAGCCGGTCGACGACCGGCGCCGCCTCGGACCACCAGGGGATGTCCACCGGGAACGGGCCGATGGCCCCGAGCATGTCGTCACCCGCGCTCACCCACGCGCTCACCGTTCTCGTCACGGCGACAGTGTGGGCGGGCCGGGCGGCTCCGGCGAGTGAATATCGGGCCGGGTCCGCGTATGCGGGAGGGGGAGCGGAGCCGATGGCCGCGGCCCGTCACCGCAGGTCCGATTCTCCCCCGTCGGACGTACACCGGGCACTCCGCTCCCCCTCCTTCCCCCGCCCCCCGGGCCGGGTGGTTCCTTTCGGTCCCGGTGCGGCAGGCCGTGGATCCTGTCCACGGCGAGCCGCACCGAGCCCCCTTCGTCATCCGCCGCCGCGCGAGCCGGTCCCGGCCATGGGCCGGCGCGTCGCCGGTGAGGCGGCCCAGCCGCGGGCGTACGGATCTCCGGGCCGGAGCGCCCCCCGCGCGCCCCGGACCGAAACCTTGCCGTGCCGGGTCGGAGCCCGGGTCACGTCGGACGTCACCGGTGCGCCGGCCCCCGTGGCGGATTGGACACCGGCCGCCGGCTCAGCCGCGTCCAGCCACTGTTCGTCCGACCGCGGCAGCTCCCGCACGGCCCTCAGCCCTCCCCGCCGGACTCGGTGAAGACGAGCGGCTCCAGGAGCCTGCGGTCCGCCGCCCGATAGGCCGGACACACCACGAAGGCGACAGGGCGGCCGGCCTCGCAGGAGAGCCACAGGGCGTGCTCCCGAGGGTCCGCCACGGTGCCGGGCGCCACCGAGAAGTCGAAACGGCTGGCGTAACCGCTCTCGTTCATGGCCCGGGACAGGTTCGAGGCCTCCGCGCCGACCCGTTCCAGCAGCCTCTGGTGCTGCTGGTCGAGCCCCACCCGCCCGGTGTCGGTGGTGACGCGGGTCAGCTCGTCGAGATCCGGATCCCCCACCCCGCCGTCCTCCGCCGGACCGAAGAGCGCCAGGCACAGCCGGCGGATCAACTCGGCCTGACGGCGCACGGCGTCGCGCGGGCGCTCGGCCGCCAGCCGGGGCTGGATCAGATCGGGCAGGCGCTGCGTGTAGAGGGCCTTGAGCCGTCCGGCGAGTTCGTAGTGGACGAGGAAGTCCTCCCGGGTGAGATCGGTGCGTTCCTCCACCTGGGCACCCCGCACGAGGTCGAGGACCTCGCCCAGCTCGTCGAGAAGACGGCGGGTCTCGGCGGCGCCACCCTCCAGTGCCAGCACCCGCTCGTCGGCCTGCTCATGACGGGCCGTCAGTTCTGTGACCCGCTCGCCCAGCGGGCCGAACCCGGCCAGGGTGTCCCGCAGCCGGGTCTCGATTCCCCGCATGCGGCGCTCGACCCGGTCGGCCCACTCGCCCATCTCGGACCGCGTCTGCGCCCGTACCGCGGCCCGCTCCGCGTCCGCGTCGGCCTCCAGCCTCCGTACCCGGGCCTCCAATGCCTCCAGCCCGTCCAGCCTCACGACCAGTTGTTTCCACTCGGTCTGCGGGATCAGGAAGGCCGTCTCCTCCTCCACAGGGCGCGGTACGACCACGGCGGCCCGGTCACCGGACCCGCCCCCGCCGTCCTGCGGGGGTCCGGCCTTGTGGCGGCTGAAGAACACGATTCCTCCCTCGGGGTGTCCGGTCATGGCTACATCCGGTCGAAGTCGACGGAGACCCGGCTGGTCTCCTCGGTGGCAGGGTCGAACACCTCGACCCGGAGTTCACTGGCGCCGAAGTAGAACAGCAGCATCACGGCGCGTTCGCGCAGCGGCCTGCCGACGGTGCCGCTCAGGTCCACGGTCAGCCGGCCGATCTCCTCGCAGCCGTCCTCGTCGACGTACCGGGGATCGGGCCGGACCGTGCGGTACAGGTCCACGTCCAACTGGTGCTGGTCCTCCCGGACCGGCACGATGCGGAAGGGGTAGGCGTCCTTCACCCGCACGCCGTCCATACGGCGCACGGCGATACCGAACCGGCCGACGCACAGCACGTCGCCCTCGTCGTCCCGGTACATGCGCATCGCCGAGTCGACACCCTCCTCGAAGGGTTTGGCCGTCTCGAACCCGTAGGTGTACCGGGCCTGCCGGGAGACGAACACGTCGGGCCGGTAGGCGAAGTGGACGGCGCCCTCCAGGACGGCGAGGGCCGGGTCCGGCGGGACCAGGATGCGGTGCCGCCCGCCGAAGCGGGCGCGCATCCGCTCCCGCAGCCACTCGGAGCGGGCGAAACCGCCGACCAGGAGCAGGGTCTCGGGCCCGGAGCCCGCGTCGGCGGTCCGCGCGACGGTCGCCAGCTGCTCGGTGACCTTGTCCAGGATGCCGTCCACCGTCTCGTCGAGCAGTGCCTCCACCTCGTCGGGCGGGAGGACGAGCTGGCGGGGCAGTCCGCCGGCGTCCGCGGTCAGCCGCGCCCGCACCGGCTCTTCGAGGAGGGCCCACACGACGGCCGGCACCTCGATGCGGACCGGATCGAGTACATGAGCGACCGAGGTGGCGTCCCGCTCCACCTCCACCGTGCGCTTGGCGTGCTCCCACTGCCGGGACATCCTCAACAGCTCGGCCGGGTGGTCGCGTTCGATGCGTTTGAGGACCGCGGGCCCGAAGCGCTCGCCCAGGGTCGTGTCCCGGAACGCCTGGTTGACGTACTCGGAACCCAGATGGCCGCCGGTGGCGAGGCCGATCTCGCGCAGCGCGATCGACGGACCGGCACCGCTCTCCGACTCGTAGGCCGTGATGTCGACGGTGCCGCCGCCGCAGTCGATCACCACGAAACGGAAGCCGTCGAGATGCAGGGGCAGCCGGGCGGGTCCGGTCGGAGCCGCGTCCGCGCCGGGGCGGGTGTGCGGGCCGGGGTCCGTGTCCGTCATCCGCAGGTAGCAGTACAGCGCGGCGGCCTCGGGCTCGATGGCCAGCAGCAGACGCTCCGGATCGTCGGGGAAGCCGGCGTCGACGGCCGCCCGCCGCATCACGGCCCTGCCCTCGTCGTCCCAGATGGCGGGGACCGTGATGCACCAACGGACCTCCCGTTCCGCGTACTTCATCGCCCCGATCTCCGCCATCGCCAGCTCGCGGATCTCCCTGAGGTAGGCGGTGGTCAGCTCCCGCACCCGGCCCCGGTCGCCGAGGTCGACGAAGCCGCCCACCGTCGGCATGTCCGACATCGAGCCGCCGCTCTTCCAGGCCGTCTTGAAGGCGTAGGCGTAACCGAGGCCGTCCGCCCGCCCGTTGGCGAGAGCGTCCGCCCACGCGCCGTGGGCACGGTGGCCCCAGGCGACCGTCTCGCCCGCCGCGGACAGCAGGATCGCGGTCAGGTTCTTCGGGTAGTCCAGCCGTCCGCCGGGGAACCGCGTGAAGAACTGCACCCGCCTGGTGCGCGGATCGTCGTTCTGCGGTGTCCGCACCGCCCAGGCGAAGCCGGTGCCATGGGTGCCGAAGTCGACCGCCGCCACCACTTTGGGACCGTCCGCACCCATGCCCGAGGCTCCTGTCTGCCGGTGTCCGCGCGCTCGCTCCCTGTAAGCTCGCCCCACACAGACTGGTGGGTTTCCGCGCCAACGCGGAGCGGTCGGCTGTTGCCAACGCTTTCTGGCAACAGGTGCCAGGGCGCGAGCCGTTGGAGGGATGACGATCGAAGAGAACGCGTTCGGCGCGGAACTGCGCCGGCGTCGGACGGCGGCCGGGAAGTCGCTCGGCCGGCTGGCCGAGGAGGTGCACTGCAGCCGAAGCTTCCTCAGCCGGATCGAGACGGGCCAGCGGCGCGTGACACGCGAACTCGCCCAGCTCTGCGACGAACGGCTGGACGCCAGGGGCGCGCTGCTGGCCCTGGTTCCCGACCCCTCCTTCGAGCGCATCTCGAAGACGGTCGCCGCCGGTCCGCTGGAACGGGCCGGAAAACTGGTGAACCCCGCTCCCGGACAGGGCGGTTCGGCCGTGGCCCGGCGGCGGGACGAGTTCGACCGCCTGCTCAGACGCGGTGACCTCAGCCACGCCACCGGGGACATGCGGGAGGCGGAGCGTCTCTACCGGGCGGCGTACGCGAACGCGGAAGGCGACCCGTCGGCCCAGGCGGAGGCCGTGATCAGGATGGCCCGCCGCTGGTCGGACCCCGGCCAGGTCGACCACGAACTGCTGCAGCGGATCAGGGAGAGCCTCGCCGCGCTGGCACAGGACGGGGGAGCCGAGGCCGCCGGACTGCGTCTGCGGCTCAACGCGCACCTGGCGAAGAAGCTGTCGATGGCGGTCAGTGAGGACACCGCGGCGGGCCGGGCGGGGCCCGAGCAGGGCGCCCGCCTGGCCCGCGGCACACTGCGCCGGCTGGCCGTGGACGGCAAGGACGACGAGGTGCGCTGCGAGGTCCTCACCGAATGCCGGTGGGGCCTCTACGACTTCGTCCCCACCGCCGAATCCCTGGCGCTCGCCGAACGGCTGCGCGACGCGGCGGCCGGGCACGACTCGGCGTACTTCCGCGGTGAGGCACTGATGGCCCTGGCCCTCGACCAGTTGCGTGCCGGCAAGGTCTACAGCGCGCTGGCCACGGCGAACCAGTACCGCAAGCACGCGGCGGACACCCGCAGCACCCTCGCCGTCTGGCAGCAGCGGACCCTGGACGCCCTGCTCGACCTGTGGCACGGCCGGTTCGAGCAGGCGGCGGGCTGGATCTTCGGTGAGTCGCTGACGTTCGTCGAGCGATTATCCGCCGACCTGGCCGTCCCCGCGGACAACCTCCAGCAGACCCGTCTGGGACAGGCCTACTGGCTGCTGAGGGAACAGGGGCGGATGGCCGACCTGTTCGGCTCAGGTCTGGCCGACACCGTCGAACGGCACGGCTACTTCCCGGTCTGGCGGGCCGGACTGGCCCTGGCCCTGTGCGAGACGGGCCAGTACGCCGAAGGGGCCGACCGGCTCGTGGGGTTCGCCCACGAGACCGCCGACTTCACCCGGTTCCCGCCCTCGGGGTGGGCGGTGCCCACGCTGGTCCTGCTCGCCGAGGTGAGCGCCGCACTGGACGCGCGGGGCGGGTTCGAGAGCCAACTGCGCGAGGTCGTACCGGGACTGCGCGACCGCCTCGCCGCCCATGACGGGGAGGAGATCGCCCTCGCGGGCTGGCCCACCGTGCTGGTCGGCCCGGTCGCCCGGGCCCGTGGCCTGCTCGCGCTGGCCGCGGGGGAGCCGGACGCCGCGCTCGCCGCGTTCGACCTGGCCGCGGAGCCGGTCCGCTCCTCGCAGCCCCAACTGGCCCGTCTGCGGGTGGCCCGTGCCCGCGCGCTGCGCAGGACCGGCCGCCCCGGCGCCGCCGCCCGCGCCTCCGGGCTCCTGCGGGAGGCGCTGCGCGTGGCGGAGGCCTACGGGATGACGGCGCTCGCGGATGAGTGCGCGACCCTGCTCGACTCCACGGCCGACGCCTGAGCCCCCCGGCGGGGGCGGTCGCCGTCGGCCTCCGCCGGCCACCGGCCCCGCCCGCCGGGGCCACGGACGGGCACCCGGCGGACAAGGGGGTGAACCGGCGTCGTGGCACTCAGGGTTTGCGGGCCACCGCCCCGTACATCGCGATGTCCTCGTCGCGGATCGGCTCGGTCTCCGTGCCGTCCGGGTGCCACTTGTGGACCTGGACGATGCCGGGCTCGACGAGTTCGAGACCTTCGAAGAACTCCTCCGCCTCCGCGTGGGTCCGCAGCCGCATCGGCATGTTGCGCGCCGCGTACTCACGGGCGACGCGGCCCACCTCCTGGGGCGCGAACTCGGCGGTTCCGATGGACATCGCCAGATAGCTTCCCGAGGGCAGCGGCTCCAGCAGCCGGCGGACGATGCCGACCGCGTCGGCCTCGTCCAGCACGAAGTGGACGATCGCTATCACGGTGAGGGCCACGGGCCGGGTGAGGTCGAGCGTGTCCCGCAGCTCCGGGGCGCTCAGGATCGTCGCCGGGTCCAGCATGTCGGCCTCGACGTAGGCCGTCCTGCCCTCGGGGGTGCTGGACAGCAGCCCCTGCGAGAGGGTCAGCACGATGGGATCGTTGTCGACGTAGACGACCCGCGAGTCCGGGGCCACCGACTGGGCGATCTCATGGAGATTGGGTGAGGTGGGGATGCCGGTGCCGACGTCCAGGAACTGGCGTACCCCCGCCTCCTCGGCGAGGTAGGCCACCGCGCGGTTCATCCAGTCGCGGTTGGCCTTCATGTGGATCGGCAGCGCGGGCCACTCCCGCGCCATGGCGTCGCCCGCCTCCTGGTCGGCGGGGTAGAAGTCCTTGCCGCCCAGGATGTAGTCGTAGATGCGCGCGGAGTGCGCGCTCTCGGTGTCGATACGGTCGGCCGGCCATCCGTTGTCGGGCAACGCCGCCCCTCCCATCAAGTCGTCGGTTCACAGCGGGTGTCGAGTGCGGTAGGTGGTGAGCAGGACACACAGGGCATAAGCAAGAAGACAAGGTTGTCAGAGAAGGAAGTCGGCCGCCCCCGCCTTGACGCCGGTCAGGAAGCTCGTCATCTCGTGGGGGGTGAAGACCAGCGCGGGCCCGTCGGGATCGGTGGACTGGCGCAGCGCGATCCGCCCGTCGAGCAGCTTCTTCACCTCGATGCAGGCGCCGCCCGCGTCGTCGCTCCACGGCTTGTGCCAGCCCTGCGCGCCGAGATCGCGGGAGGGCATGCCATTGCGTATCGACGGATCACCCGTGCGAGGACTCCCCATGCGCGGGCTCCCCAGCGGGGACTTGCCTATGTGGTGGTGCACTCACAACTCCTTGCGGATCGAGCCGAGCAGGGTCTCGGTCTTCGTGGCGGGCGCCGCCTGCGCGCCCAGCCGGTCCAGCGCCTCGCGGTAGACCAGGACGTCGTCCGCCTTGTCGAGATAGACGGCGCCCACCAGGCCGCTCGAATAGACGATGTCCGGCAACTCGCGGGCCCTGAACCGGAAGAGGTGGAACGCGCCGGCCCGCATGGCCGGGTGCGGACCGTTCCCGAAGGGCATGATCTGCACGGTGACGTTCGGGAGCGCGTTCATCGCGATCAGATGGTCGACCTGGGCGCGCATCACCTCGGGGCCGCCGACCGGCCAGCGCAGCACGGTCTCGTCCATCACGACCCAGACGCGTGGCGGCGCCGGCCGGGTCAGCAGCTCCTGGCGGCGCATGCGCAGGGCGACCCGCCGCTCGGTGGCCTCGGCCGGGGCGTGCGGGTTGCCCGCGCCCAGCAGGGCACGCGCGTACTCCTCCGTCTGCAGCAGCCCGTGGACGAACTCCGCCTCGTACGCGCGGATCTGGAGCGCGGCCTGTTCCAGGCTCAGATACGCGGCGAACCAGTCCGGCAGCACGTCGCGGTAGGTGTGCCACCAGCCGTGCTTGTTGGCCTCGCGGACCGACTTCAGGAAGGTGTCGATCTCCTGCTGGTCCGTCACGCCGTAGATCTGCAGCAGTTTCTCGGCGTCCGCCAGGCGCAGCCGGGCCACCTTGGCCGCCTCCATCCGGCGGATGGTGGAGTGGCTGACCCCGATCGCCTCGCCGGCCTGCTCATACGTCAGGTCGGCCCGGGTCCGGAGTTCCTCCAGCTGTCTGCCCAGGATCATGCGCAGGACCGACGGCGCGCCACCCCAGTCGGATTCCGTGGACACGCGTTACCCCCTCACAGCGGGCTTCGAGGTCGCAGTCTGTCACGATCATCCGTCGACCGGGGAAGCATGCACCCGGCACTCTGCAAATTTCAACTTGTCGGTTGCGAGCTGCTGTTGGCAGCTGCCACAGTGGTCCTATCGTCCCCGGCACGGTCAAGGGAGAGATGACACAGCCCAGTTGGGGGAGGCGGGGCTGTGGCAGGACACCTTGCGCGACGAGTTGAACGCCTCTCGTGGCGGTACCGGGCCTCCGGGGCGGCACTGGCACCGCCTGTGGCGCAGGCAGACGAAAGGCGAACGGCGATGACCCCGCCCTCCCTCCCCCAGCCTGTGGTCCGACTGCCGGGGGACGAATATCCCCATCGGGCCGGAGTCTTCGCCCTGCGCGCGGCCCCCGCATCAGTGGGTGTGGCCCGAAGACACGTGGGCGACCTGCTGAGTGAGTGGGGCGTCGATCCCGAGACGTATGACAACGCTGTCCTGCTCGTCTCCGAGCTCGTCACCAACGCCCTGACGCACACGGCGAGCGAGTGGATCGTGTGCAGACTCCATATCGCCCAGGGGCCGCTCCATATCGAGGTCGAGGACCAGAAGCGCGGCTGGACCCTCCCGTCCCGGCGTCGGCCGGGTCCCGAGGACCAGTGCGGACGCGGACTCCTGCTGGTCGGCGCGCTGAGCAGCGACTGGGGTGTCAGAGACACCGCCGACGGGTCGGGCCGCGTCGTCTGGGCCGTCCTCCCGTCGCGCGACGTCGACCCCGCCCCGACCGACCGTCCACCGACCACGAACACCGCCCGGCCCATCCCCCACTCGGCCGAAGGATCTCCGTCTGATGGAACGACAGCACACTCCTGACCTGTGTGAGCACACCTCGACGCGCGACCCGCACGACCACGGCACAGGCCTCGGTGCCCGTGAGTCCGGCGCCCCCCTCGACCCGCACGACCACGGCACCGCCCTCGTCCATCGCGCGCATGCCCCCGGCGCCGACCCGCGCGGTCACGCCTTCGCCCCCGAACCGCGCCCGCACCTGCCCGCGGCGCCCTCCTCGGAGGACCCCTCGCGGCTGGTGATCCCCGCCGAACTGTCCCCGAGCCTGGGGTACGACGCGGTGGGCACCTCCCGGGAGCACGGCGAACGGATCATGGACTGTCTGCCCCGCGTCGGCTGTGTCTTCGCCGCCGAGGGGCGGTGGTGGTGGATCGTCCCGTCCGGTTCCCAGATAGGTGTGGCCTGGCCGTCCACCACGCGCTACGCGATCGGCGCCCGGCTGGCCGAGCCGTCGTGGACGCGGGCCCTGCGGCGCCCTCGCCAGGGCCGCCCGCGTCTGATCCACCGGCCCGCGGGCGAGTCGCCGTACACACCGCCGATCCCGCTCTACTTCCTGGCCTGCCGTCTCGCGGGCAGTGTTCCGCGATGGTCGCTCGGCGCCTGACCGTGCCCCGGGGCCCGGCGGTCCGCGCGACCGGCGGCGGCGGGACGCGCTGAGGGCGGCGCTCCGCGCGGCCGAGGGAGTGGGGGACGTGATGCGGCCGGGCCGTGCTACCGAGGGGGTGCCGGCGGGCGCGGTGCGGCCGGCCCGCACGGGCGGACCGGCCTGCGGGTGTCCGCGGCTTCCTCTCCCGCGTACGGATCACCGTCCTCCCGCGACGGCCGGGTCTACGCCCGGGAGGTGTTCTTCGTCGCCGCGAACGCGCAGACCGCCCCCAGCACCACGGCCAGCGCGCCGATGACGATGTTGTTGATCACCACACCGGTGTCCGGGCTGGTGCCGACCACCCACGGCGAGATGATCATCCACACGCCCATCGCGCAGATGGCCCAGCTCAGGCCGTACATCCTCTCCGGCATGACGGTGAATCCGAGGGCCAGCACGGCGATCGCGATGCCCATGACGAGGTTGTGGGTCATCAGGGCGGGCTGACTGGCCGTGTAGTGGAGTATCCACGGGGACACGGCACAGTACAGACCGAGCAGGAACACGGGTCCGTCGACGAGCGCCACATCACGGCCACCCATCACGCGGGCATACCGGTCACGCATTTCGGTCACGTCCGGATGGGTCGTGATGTCGTTTCTGGGGTGCGAGACGTTGGCCATGGGTCGACTCCTTCGATCTGGGCGTGCCTGACCGCTTCCGGTGTGGTATGCGGCAAGCGCCACTTGTCCCCATTGTGCGCTTATTTCTTCTTTATGTGTAGAGGTGGCCGCCGCCCGCGCGGGTGGCGGGGAGCGGCCGTACGGTACTCCGGGCCCGCGCCGGCGCGGGCCTCGCGGACCACCGTCCGTGTGGGCCACCCTGGGACCCGGCGCGGTCGTACGGAGGGAGTCGCGGGTGCGCACACCGGGCGAGGGGGAGCCGGCGGCCCACCTGCCGGAGGGGATCTGGGCGACGCCGTACGTGGGGCGGCGCTTTCCCGGATCGCGGTCCGTCGCCGAGAGACCGGGCCTCGCCGACGGCGCCAATTGCCAGTACTTCGCCTACGAGGTGCTGCGCCACTTCGGCCCGCGCCTGCCCGCCTGGCGATCGAGCGACCTGTGGGACGACACCCTGCTGACGGAGCGGGTCGGGGAACCCCGGCCGCTCGACCTCGCGCTCTTCAACTCCGGCGAACAGGCCTGGGGCGCCCACGTCGGAGTGGTCGTGGGGGAGGGCGGGGTCCTTCACCTCTGCGCCGAGGTGGGGCGTCCGGTGATCTGGCCGCTGGGGGAGTTCGCGAGGCGCGAGCGGTACCGCACCCTGCTCGGCTTCAAACGGCCGCGCCACGGGGCCAAGTGACGGACCGGCCGCCGTCCCGGCACTCGGGAGCCCTCGCGCATCGTCCCGGAAGGCCGTGTCCGCGCCGGGGGCCGCGTGCCTGAACCGCCGGGTCCGCGGCGCGGGAGCCGTGTCCCGCGGTGACCGCCGGGACACCGTCCGTGGCGACGGTCCGCGAGGTCCGCCACCGCGCCGCACCGGGCGCACACCCCTCGCAGACCCCGCGCGCGCACCGCTCTCTCACCCGATCGGAGGAAGAGCACCTTCCGGCCAATCCATCAGGGCCGCAGCTTCGGAATAGGGCCGAGAGCTCTGAAGCCGAAACAGGCGAGCCGGGTGGGAGGAGACATGGTGCGGCAAGCGTCAGGGGACGCCTCGGGTACGGACGAGGGGACCGGGGACCGCCGGCGGGGCGGCCGGAGCGGTCCCGGGCGGCGGACGGCCGTCATCGGCGGGGGCGTGTCGGGACTGACCGCCGCCCACGTGCTGGGCCGCGCGCGGCAGGTGGTCCTGTACGAGGCGGACGACCGGCTGGGCGGCCACGCGCACACCCACGACCTCGCCTCCTCCGACGGAGGACTGCACCGCGTCGATTCGGGCTTCATCGTGCACAACCGCCGTACGTACCCGAACCTCCTGCGGCTCTTCGACGAACTCGGTGTCGCCACCCAGGAGTCGGAGATGAGCATGTCGGTGCGGTGCGAGGGCTGCGGCCTCGAGTACGCGGGCGCGCGCGGCCCGGCCGGACTGTTCGCACGGCCGCGGAACGCGCTGCGTGGCCCCTACCTCCGGATGCTCACCGAAGTGCCGGCTTTCCATCGCGCGGCCCGGCGACTGCTCGCGGCGGGCGGTGAGGAGAACCTGACACTGGCCGGATTCCTGACCCGAGAGCGCTTCTCGCCGTACTTCGTCCAGCACTTCGCGACCCCCCTGGTGTCGGCGGTCTGGTCCTGCGACGCCGTCACGGCGGGCCGCTACCCGGCCGCCTACCTGTTCCGATTCCTGGACCACCACGGCATGCTGTCGGTGACCGACTCCCCGGTGTGGCGCACGGTGACCGGGGGTTCCCGCTCCTACGTCGACCGGGTGGCCAAGCAGCTCGACGCCGTGCACACCTCCGCGCCCGTCCGGGCCGTGCGCCGGCACGCCGACGGGGTGGACGTCACCACCGAGGACGGCACCACCGCCGCGTACGACTCCGTGGTGATCGCGGTCCACCCCGACCAGGCCCTGAGACTGCTCGCCGACCCCACCGAGCGGGAGCGGGAGGTGCTCGGCGCCTTCCGCTACTCCCGCAACACCACCCTGCTGCACACGGACACCACGCTTCTGCCGCGCGCCCGGGGCGCGAGGGCCTCCTGGAACTATCTGATGCCCGCGTGCGACGCCGGAGCGGACCGCGTCCGGGTCAGTTACGACATGAACCGGCTCCAACGCCTCGACGCGTCCGACCCCTACGTCGTCACCCTCGGAGGCGAGGACCGTGTCGACCCGGACCGCGTCCTGGCCCGCATGGTGTACGAACACCCCGTCTACACGCCGGAGTCCGTGGCCGCGCAGGCCCGACTCCCGGAACTGGCCGGCCCGGTGACCGCGTACGCCGGCGCCTACCACGGCTGGGGATTCCACGAGGACGGCTGCCGCTCCGGCGTGGCGGCCGCCGCGGCCCTCGGGGTGACATGGTGACCGCCACCCCCGCCCTCTACCCCTGCACGGTCTCGCACGTACGGACCGTGCCGACCCGGTACGCGCTGCGCCACCGCACGTACATGTGGCTGACCGATCCCGACCGGCCGCCCCGACTGCCGTTCCCGCTCCGCCCGTTGGCCGGCTTCGACGCCCGTGACCACTTCGACGGCGACCAGCCGACGATTCGCGCCGGGCTCGACCGTTTCCTCGCCTCGCACGGCATCGATCTGCACGGCGGTCCGGTCACGATGCTCGCCCACGCGCGGGTCCTCGGCCACGTCTTCAACCCGCTCACCCTCTACTGGTGCCACGACCCCGACGGCACACCGCGCTGCGTCGTCGCCGAGGTGCACAACACGTACGGCGAGCGGCACTGCTATCTGCTGCTCCCCGAGGACACGGGGACGGCGCGCGTATCCGGCCCGGTGCGGGAGTCCGTCCCGGTGCCGGAGCCCGGATCGGCGCTAGAGCCCCGCGGCGCCCGCGAGGATCAGGGCACCACGACGACACGGGCCGGCACGCGGGCACAGGCGGACGGCCGCCGGACCGGGAACCCCGTCTACCGCACGGAGAAGTGGTTCTACGTCTCGCCCTTCTTCCCCGTCGACGGCGCCTACCGCATGCGCCTCCCGCTCCCGGACGACCACCTGGACCTGACGGTACGTCTGGAGCGCGCGGGTACCCGGCCCTTCACCGCGACCGTGCGCGGAACCCGCCGGGAGGCGACCGCCGGGACGCTGCTGCGGGCCGCGCTGCGCCACCCGTGGTCCACCGTCGCCGTCTCGGCCGCCATCCGCGTCCACGGCATCCGCCTCTATCTGCGGGGACTGCCCGTCCAGCCCCGTCCACGCCACCGGAACCAGGAGAGTGACACATGAGGACAGCCGAGCCCCGCTCCGCCACCGCGCAGCGCCGGGACGTGGATCCCGCCCGCTGGCCGGACGTGGTGACGCCGCCGGAGGCCTCGCGCGCCCGGACCGCCGTCACCCGTGCCGTGCTGGCCAGAGCACTGCGGCGACTGCCCCTGCAGGCGCGGTTCGCCGACGGAGGCCGTCTCGGCACCGGCGGCCCGGTGATCGAGATCCACGATCCGGACGCCTTCCACCGCCGTATCGGCACCGGGGGACTGGTCGGCTTCGGCGAGTCCTACATGGCGGGCGAATGGGACGCGCCGGACCTCGTCGCCGCGCTCACCGTGCTCGCCGACCATGCGGCGCGGCTGATCCCCGAGCCGCTCCAGCGGCTGCGCGGCCTCTGGGCGCCGCGCCGCCCGGAGGCGCAGCGCAACACACCCGCCGGTGCCCGCGACAACATCAGCCGCCACTACGACCTCTCCAACGACCTGTTCGCGCTCTTCCTCGACGAGACCCTGAGCTACTCGGCGGCCCTCTTCCGCGGTTTCCCCGCCTCCTGGCCCCTGCTGGCCTCCGCCCAACACCGCAAGATCGACCGGCTGCTGGACCTCGCCGAGGTCGGCCCCGGCACCCGGCTGCTCGAGATCGGCACCGGATGGGGCGAGTTGGCGATACGCGCGGCCGCCCGCGGCGCCCAGGTCACGTCACTGACCCTCTCCGGGGAACAACGGGACCTGGCCCGCCGACGGGTGCGCGAAGCGGGTCTGGAGGACCGGGTCTCCATCCGGCTGTGCGACTACCGCGAGGCCGAGGGCACCTATGACGCGGTGGTGAGCGTCGAGATGGTGGAGGCGGTCGGAGCGGAGTTCTGGCCGGTCTACTTCGCGACGCTCGACGCGCGGCTCGCCCCCGGCGGACGCGCGGCGCTGCAGGCGATCACCATGCCGCACGACCGGATGCTGGCCAGCCGCGACACCTTCACCTGGATCCAGAAGTACGTCTTCCCCGGCGGCCTGCTGCCCTCCGTGGAGGCCGTCGAGCAGGTGACCCGCGAGCACACCCGGCTGCGGACCACCCGCCGTGACCCCTTCGGCGCGCACTACGCGGAGACCCTGCGGCTGTGGCGCGAACGCTTCACCGAGCGTGCCGACGAGGTCGGGGCGCTCGGTTTCGACGCGACCTTCCGCCGTATGTGGACCTTCTACCTCGCCTACTCCGAAGCGGGATTCCGCTCCGGCTACCTGGACGTCCAGCAGTATCTGTTCACGAAGGAGGACTCCGCCCCGTGACCCCCGTGACCCCCGCCCGCCCCGCCCGTACCGGTGCCGCCCACCAGCTCGCCGCGCTGGCCGAGGAGGCGCTCGGCGGCCCCCTGCCGTTGCGGCTGCGCGCGTGGGACGGCAGCGAGACCGGCCCCGAGGACGGCCCGGTGGTCGTCGTCCGCACACGCCGCGCGCTGCGGCGGCTCCTCTGGCAGCCCGGCGAACTGGGCGTGGCCCAGGCCTATGTCACCGGGGAGATCGACGTCGAGGGCGACCTCGCCGCGGGTCTGCGCGCCATGTGGGGCGCCGTCCGGGAGCGCAGCCTGCACGCGCCCCGGCTCACCGCCGCCGACCGGGTCCGCGCCGCAGGCACCGCGCTGCGCCTCGGGGCCGTGGGTCCGAGGCCCCCGGCCCCCGCCTCGCAGGCGCGGCTGCGCGGCGGGCTGCACAGCAGGGCCCGGGACCGGGCCGCCATCAGCCACCACTACGACCTGTCGAACGCGTTCTACCGGCTGCTCCTCGACGAGACCATGGCCTACTCGTGCGGCTACTGGACCGGTGAGGAGCCGGACTTCGGTCCCGCCGACGCACAGCGGGCCAAGCTGGAGCTGATCTGCCGCAAGCTCGGTCTCGTCCCGGGTGCCCGGCTCCTCGACATCGGCTGCGGCTGGGGCTCGCTCACGCTGTACGCGGCGGAGCAGTACAAGGCCCAGGTCACGGCGGTCACATTGGCCCGGGAACAGGCCGCGTACGTACGGGAGCAGGTGCGCGAGCGAGGTCTCGAACACCAGGTCGACGTGGTCTGCCAGGACTACCGGGACATCGCGGGCGGCGCGTACGAGGCCGTCACCGCGATCGAGATGGGCGAGCACGTGGGGGACGCCGAGTACCCGGCGTTCGCCGCGTCCCTGCACCGTTTCGTCCGTCCGCGGGGGCGCGTCCTCGTCCAGCAGATGTCGCGCGGGCCGGTGGCCCCCGGCGGCGGTGCCTTCATCGAGGCGTACATCGCCCCGGACATGCACATGAGGCCGCTCGGCGACACCGTCGGGCTGCTTGAGAGCGCGGGTCTGGAGGTGCGGTCCGTGGAGTCGCTGCGGGAACACTACGTCCGTACCGTCGCGGCCTGGCACCGCACGCTGGAGGACCGCTGGGACGACTTCGTGCGGCTGGTGGGCGCCGAGACGGCCAGGGTGTGGCGGCTGTACCTGGTCGGCGGGGCGCTCGCCTTCGAGGAGCGGCGCATGGGCGTGGACCAGATCCTGTGCGTGCGGCCCGCTCCCGGCGGCAGCAGCGGCATGCCCGCGGTGCCCGGCCACTGGTACACGGGGGTGGACGGACGATGAGCGGCTTCCCGTGGGGAGCGTTCGCCCAGAACCTCGGCCTGGCGGCGGCCGCGGCGTTCGCCGTCATGCTCGTCACCTTCGCGGTCGCCGTGCGCAAGGGCGTGCACCGGATCGTCGACGTCGCCTGGGGGATCGGGTTCACGGCGGTCGCCGTGGTGTCCTTCCTGGCCTCCGCGGGCGAGGGCGACGAGAGCCGGCGGATCCTGGTGACGGTACTGACCTCGCTGTGGGGGCTGCGGCTGGCCCTGCACATCGCACGGCGGGGCCGTGGGCACGGCGAGGACCCGCGGTACGAGGCGATGCTCGGCAGAGCACCCGGCAACCGCAACCTGTACGCCCTGCGCATGGTCTACCTCCTGCAAGGGGCCCTGGTGTGGCTGGTGTCGTTGCCCGTGCAGGCGGCGCAGTACGTCTCCGCCGGACCGACGGGCCTCACCCTTGCGGGCGCCGCGCTGTGGGCGGTGGGGCTGTTCTTCGAGGCGGTGGGCGACGCCCAGCTGGCCCGGTTCAAGGCCGATCCCGCGAACCGCGGCCGGGTGATGGACCGGGGCCTGTGGAGCTGGACCCGGCATCCCAACTATTTCGGCGACTTCTGTGTGTGGTGGGGCCTGTTCCTGCTCGCCTGCGACTCGGGCGCGGCGGCCGCGGTGTCGGTCGTCTCGCCGCTGGTGATGAGCTACCTGCTGATCAACGGCAGCGGGAAGCCACTGCTCGAGAAGCATCTGTCGGGGCGCCCGGGGTTCGCCGAGTACACGGCGCGGACCAGCGGTTTCTTCCCGCTGCCACCCAAGCGGCAGGGCTGACAAGAGCGCGCCCGGGCGGTACGGGGCCGCCCGGGCGGTACGGGCCCACCCGGGCGTCGGCGTCATGGACGGGCGCGACGGGGACGGGGGACAAGGGCCCGGGGATGGCGCGTAGGCGCGCGGCAGGCTCCCGGGGCCGGCGAAGGACGGGTGGTCCGCTCCCCCGGGAGCGGACCACCCGTCCTTCGCGCCGTGCGGAGCGGCCCCAGGCCGTGTCCACAAGGTCTCATCCGCCCGCCGGTCAGACGAGACCTTGCGGACACGACCAGGGAAGGCCGGACCCGTCAGGCGGGGAAGGCCAGCACCGCCAGCGGGGCCGAGGTCGGCCGGGGCGAACCGCCCGCCGGTTCCACCGTGATGCCCATCCCCGACGCCTCGGCCAGCTTTCCGTCCAGCAGGACCACCTCGCTGGTGCGGTGCGGGTCCATCAGACCGGCGGAACGCATGGTGCCCGCGTCGTCGAACCACAGCTGGTAGACCTTGCCGCGCGGCGGCTTCGCCATCCCCGAGGAGAGGAAGACGGCCTCGTCGCGGCCGGCGGAGACGACCACCGTGCCGGTGGCGCCGCCCGCCAGTTTCGCGGTGCGGCTCTTCGCGTCCGGGGCACCCAGCACCGCGGTCAGGTCGGCGGTGCGCCGCTCGGCCTCCCTCGCCTGGCCGCGGGCCTCCTGCGCCCGGTCGTGCTGCCACACCGCCGTGCCGCCGAACGCCGCCGCGGCGGCCACACAGGCGGCCAGCGCCCAGCGCGACAGCCCACGGGGACGGCGTACGCGCCGCAGCACCGGAACGGGGGGCGCAGGGGCCGCGGTGCGGGGGGCCTCCTGCCGGACCGTGGTGATGTGCCGCATGACCCGGGTCTTGAGCTCGGGTGCGGTGACGACGGTCTCGGCCAGGCCCAGCCGTGCCGCCGTGGCGGTCAGTTCACGGACCTCCTGGGCGCAGGCCTCGCAGTCGGCGGCGTGCCGCTCGAACCGGCCGCGCTCGTCCGCGTCGAGGGCGTGCAGCGCGTACGCACCCGTCAGGGTGTGCAGGTCGGACGTGGTCATGCGGTGACCCCCAAGCAGTCACGGAGGCGGATCAGACCGTCGCGCAGACGGGTCTTGACCGTGCCGAGCGGAAGCGTCAGCAGCTCCGCCACCTCCCGGTAGGTCAGGCCGCGGTAGTAGGCGAGGGTGACGGACTGACGCTGCAGCTCCGTCAGCGTCCGCAGGCAGCGCCGTACCTGTTCCCTCTCCAGCCGTGCCTCGACCTGTTCGGTCACCTCGTCGAACTCGGGCGTCCGGTCGAGGAGGGCCGCCTTGTGCTCACGCGCCGCCGAGGCCTCGGCCGAGCGCACCCGGTCGACCGCCCGCTGGTGGGCGAGGGTGAGCACCCAGTTCATCACCGACCCGCGTTCGGGCCGGTAGCGGGCGGCGGTCCGCCACACCTCGACCAGGACCTCCTGGGCCACCTCCTCCGACTGGGCCCGGTCGCGCAGCACCCTGCGCACGATGCCGAGCACCGGCCCCGCCACGATGTCGTAGACCGCGGCGAAAGCCTCCTGGTCGCCTCGGGCGACGTCGGCCATCAGGTCCGGCAGACCGGGTTCCGTCGCCGGGTTCCTGCCGATTTCCACGGCTTCCTTCACGGGTTCGTCCTCCAAGCGGGGTGATCGGTACGGGACTGATCCGGATCAGGTCCGGCGGCGGATTGGCCCGCGGCGGGAAAATCCGCGGTGCGGCGGCCGGGTGTCCGCTCGGGACGGGGGCCGGCGGGGTCCAGGGGCGGGCGGCGGCCGCCCGCCCTCATCCGTCGGCCCGTGTCCGCAGACAGCGGCGCAGCTGGTGCAGACCGCGCCGGCAGTGGCTCTTGACCGTGCCCAGCGGCCAGCCGGTGCGCTGCGCGATCTGGGTCTGGGTGAGGTCCTCGTAGAACGCGAGATGCAGCACCCGGCGCTGGGGCGCCGGCAGTCCGGCGAGTCCGTGCCGGACGAGGACGCGGTCGAGCGCGGCGGCCTCGGGGCGGGCGCGGGTGTCGTCGGCCGGACCGAGCAGGCCTCCGGCGGCCGCGACCAGCTCGCCGCGGCGGGTACGTGCGGACAGCGCGTCGGCGATCTTGCGGCGGCTGATGCCGACCAGCCAGCCGGCCAGGGCGCCGCGCTCCGGACGGTAGCCGGGCGCGCCCTGCCAGGCGGCCAGGAACACCTGCTGGGTGACGTCCTCGGCCTCCCGGGAGTCACCCAGGGAACGCCGGGCCATGGTGTGCACCAGCTTTCCCCAGCGGTGGTACGCGGCGGTCAGACAGCGCTCGTCACCTGCCGCGAGCCCCCGCGCGATCTCGGCGTCGGTGAGCGGTCCGGACCCGGCCTCCCACGCCGAGGGGCGCCCCGCGGCGAGCGGTTCTGCGGCCATGACCTCGGCTCCTCGGGTCGGTCGGGGGTCACGGGGCGCGACCGGTGCGGCGCGCCGTGGCCTCCATCGTGGGAACCGCGGAACTTCCGGGACAACTTGCATCGTTTCTGCGTCGTATAGTCGCGGCATGGGCGAGGACCGACCGACAGAGTCGTCACCACCGGCCGCGCGGCCCGCCGCGGCGGGTGTCACCACGGGGGCGCTGGCGCGTCGGCTCGGGGTGTCGCCCACCACGCTGCGCTCCTGGGACCGGCGGTACGGGGTGGGTCCCGCGGTCCGCTCCGACGGGCGGCACCGCCGCTGGACGCCGCAGGACGTGGCGATGCTGGAGGAGATGTGCCGGCTGACCTCCGCCGGGGTGCCGCCGGCCGAGGCGGCCAGGACCGCGCGGAAGGGCGTGGAACGGATACCGTACGTGCCCGACCCGTCCGTCGGGACCGGGCGCGTGCTCGGCCGGCAGCGTTCGCGGGCGGCCGGCGCGCTCCCGCTCGGGGACGTCCGGCAGGAGTGCAGAGGACTCGCGCGCGCCGCCGTGCGCCTCGACGCGCCCGCGATGGACGACCAGCTTGCCTCGCTCGTGGAACGGCACGGCCTGGTCGTCGCGTGGGACGAGGTGATGGTGCCCACCCTGCACGCGGTGGGACGCAAGTGGGAGTCCTCCGGCGACCGTTACGTGGAGGTGGAGCATCTGCTGTCCTGGCACATCTCCCGGACCCTCCACCGGGCGACGATGCCCGCGCGGCCCGACGCCCCCGCCAGTGGCCCGGGTCCGGTGGTGCTGGCCTGCGTCCCCGGCGAGCAGCACAGCCTGCCGTTGCAGGCGCTGCACGCGGGCCTGGCCGAACTGGGGCTGCCCGCCAGGATGTTCGGGGCGGCGGTGCCCACCGAGGCGCTGACCGCGGCGGTCCGGCGACTGGGCCCCACGGCCGTCGTGCTGTGGGCCCAGACCCGCTCGACCGCCGATGTCCCGCTCGCCCGGCACGTGGCCGGCACCCACTGGGGCGTCAAGGGCGCCCGTAATCATCCGGCCGTCGTGCTGGGCGGCCCCGGCTGGGCCGGGCGCCCGCTGCGCGGGATGCTCCGTCCTTCGGGGCTGCGGGACGCCCTCGGCTGCCTCGGGGGCCTCTACGACGAGGGCGCCCCGGTCCCGGGAGGCTGACCTCCGGGGCCGGGGCGACCGGGCCGGTTCACCCCACCGTGGGTGAGGGGGACACCGCACTCCCCGCGGGCGGGGTGAGGACGACGGTCGGCTCGCCCGGCGCGGGAGGGGGCGGCGTGACGTTCTGGGCGGGCAGCTTCGGCGGGGTGGTCTCCTGGAACACCAGCTGGCCGAAGTCGACCAGTCCGGTCTTCTCCATCACCGTGATGTGGTCGAGCACGGTGTCGTTGGCCTGGTCCGCCAGCTGACGCACCAGAGAGTTCTCCGTGGTGGACCTGATCTTTGCGACGGTCAGGAAGATCGTTCCGTGGGTCAGCCGCAGGATGTTGGCGAAGTCCGTGTCGAACTTCTTGCCGGTGTCACCGCTGAGGGTCGCGACGAAGCCCTGCTGCTGCGGAGACGGCTTGTTGGGGATGGTGATGCCGAGCTGGGCGGCGACCTTGCGGTCGGTGTCGTCCAGTGCGGCGTGGCCCTTGATCAGGTGCTGGCCGGCGGTTCTGACCGCGGGGATGGTGCCCTTCTGGAGCGCGAGCTGCCCGACCGGGTACTCCCAGAGTCCCGCCGCCCGCACCTTGACGACGAAGTCCCGGTCCGCCTCGGTGAGCGGGCCCGTCGACGTGTTGGCGATCACGCGGTTCGGGGCGCTGGACGTGGTCTGCACACCGATCACGGCAGGATACGCGAGCGCGGCGAGCGTCAAGGTCAACGCACCCGCCACGAAGAGCGTTCCTGCGTTCCGTGCAATGCGCATCGAGCCTCCTGGCGGGGCGGCGGCGCGGAGCGGGGGAGCTCCGTCGGGCCGCCTGGTGAATCCGGTGCGAGTGGATCCGGTGACGAGTGATTCTGACGCCCACCAGTACGCACGCGTTCGTGGAAGAAATCTCTATGGATTGTAAAATCCCTGGTGACTTCCTTCAGCCACGGCCCCGGGCCTCCTTGAAGCGGGCCAGCCCGTCCGGAAGTTCGACCACCGGGTCAGGGTAGTCGTAGGCGGCGCGGTCCAGCCCCCGCAGCTTCCACGGCTCGTGCACGGCGGCGCCCGCGAGCCCCTCCAGTTCGGGCACCCACCGCCGGACGTACGATCCGTCCGGATCGTAACGCTTCGCCTGGATCACGGGGTTGAGGACCCGGTTGGGCCGGGTGTCCGTGCCCGTCCCGGCCATCCACTGCCAGTTGAGCTGGTTGTTGGCGACGTCGCCGTCCACCAGCAGGTCCAGGAAGTGCCGGGCCCCGACCCGCCAGTCCACGTACAGGGTCTTGGTGAGGAAGCTCGCCGTCAGCAGCCGTCCCCGGTTGTGCATCCAGCCCTCGTGGCGCAGTTGCCGCATCGCCGCGTCGACCACGGGATAGCCGGTGCGACCCTCCTTCCACGCGGCGATGTCCTCCCGTGCCTCGCTCTCCGGGCGCCAGTGGTCGTGCCGGGTGCGGTAGTCGGCCACCGCCGCGTCCGGCCGCGCGGCGAGCACCTGGTGGTGGAAGTCCCGCCAGGCCAGCTGCCGTACGAAGGCCTCGGCGCCCGCGCCGCCCGCACCGCGGGCGCGGTGCACCAGCTCGACCGGGGAGAGCGAGCCGAAGTGCAGGTGCGGCGAGAACCGGGAGGTGGCGTCGCCGGGCAGGTCGTCGTGCCGGTCCTCGTACGACGCGATACCGCTCCGCAGCCAGGAGTCGAGTCTCTTGCGGGCCTCCGTCTCGCCGCCCCGGGCCAGTCCCCCGGAGACCCCGGACAGGGCCTCGCGGGAGGGGAGCGGCTCCGAACCGACCCCGTCCGGCACCCGGATCGTCCGCGGCGCGCCGACCGCGGCGCGCAGCGACTGCCCCGACCACTGGCGGAAGTACGGGGTGAAGACCGCGAAGTGGTCCGACGAGGCCGGGGTGACGGCACCCGGCGCCAGCGCGGTGATCACGGTGTCGTGGACGTGCAGCCGGCATCCCTCGGCCTCCAGGGCCGCGCGCAGCCGGTCCTCACGGCGGCGCGCGTAGGCGCTGACGCCCGCGGCCATGTGCACCTCGTCGGCGTCCGCCTCGGCGACCACCTTGCACACCTCGGCGGCCACGTCGCCGGAGCGCACCACCAGCCGGCCGCCCCGCTCCCGCAGCCCGGCGTCGAGGTCCGCCAGACAGTCCGCGAGGAAGGCCATCCGGTTGGGAGCGGTGAACCCGGCCGCCGCGACGGCGTCGTCGCGCACGAACAGCGGCACGAGCGCGGCCGATCCTTCGTGGGCCGCGCGCAGCGCCGGATGATCGTGCAGACGCAGGTCCGAGGTGAACAGGACGACCGAGACGTTCATGGTGTGGCTCCGGGATCGGCTGGACTGACGGGTGCGGGCGGCCACTGGGGCGACGGCCGCGAGGGGTACGGCGACTCCCGCTTCCGCCCGGCGGGCTCCCGCGGATGCGCCGACCGCGGGAGCGACCGGTTCCGGGCACCGCGGGAGCGGTCCGGGGCGGACGTGGGCGGGGTCAGAGGGTGGAGGCGGATTCCGGCTTCTTCGCGGGGACACTCTCGGCCGCGTGTTTGACGGCGGCCTTGGCGATGTTGCGGGCCATTCCGCCGAAGACGACGGCGTGGAACGGCGAGACGGTCCACCAGTAGGCGTGTCCCAGCAGCCCGTGCGGATGGAACATGGCCCGCTGCCGGTACCGCGAGCCGCCGTCGCGGCCCTCTTCGGCGTACATCTCCAGCCAGGCCAGGCCCGGCAGCCGCATCTCCGCGCGCAGCCGCAGCAGATGACCCGGCTCGATCTCCTCGACCCGCCAGAAGTCGAGCGAGTCGCCCGCCCGCAGCCGGGTCGCGTCGCGTCGTCCGCGCCGCAGGCCGACACCGCCCACCATGCGGTCCAGCCAGCCGCGGACGGCCCAGGCGAGCGGGAAGGAGTACCAGCCGTTGTCGCCGCCGATGCCCTCGATCACCCGCCACAGCGCCTCGCGCGGCGCGTCCACGGCCAGTTCGCGATGGTCGGTGTAGAGACTGCCGCCCGCCCAGTCGGGGTCGGTGGGGAGCGGATCGCTCGGCGCGCCGGGCACCGAGGCCGACGACCACCGAGTGGTGACCTGGGCGTCCCGGACGCGTTGCAGCGCCAGGGCGACCGCGTCGTCGAAGCCGATCGGACGGCCGGGCGGATCGGGCACGTACCGGACGATGTCGTTTTCGTGGCACACGACCTCGTGCCGCAGCGACTCGGTGAGGGGGCGCGCGATGGACGCGGGGACCGGGGTGACCAGGCCGACCCAGTGACTGGACAGCCGGGGGGTGAGCACCGGCACCGGGAAGATGAGCCGGCGGGGCAGCCCGGCGATGGTGGCGTACCGCCGCATCATCTCCAGGTACGTCAGGATCTCGGGACCGCCGATGTCGAAGGTGCGGTTGACCTCCGCGGGCATCCGGGCGCTGCCGACCAGGGTGCGCAGCACGTCCCGTACTCCCATCGGCTGGATACGGGTGTGCACCCAGCTGGGGGTCACCATCACCGGCAACCGCTCCGTGAGATAGCGCAGCATCTCGAAGGAGGCCGAACCGGAGCCGATGATCACCGCGGCGCGCAACACCGTGGTCGGGACACCGGAGTGCAGCAGGATGCGGCCGACCTCGGTACGCGACCTGAGATGCGGGGAGAGTTCCCGCTCCGGTACGTGCCGCGGGGTGAGCCCGCCCAGGTAGACGATCCGCCGGACGCCGGCCGCGCGGGCCCGCTCACCGAAGATGCGCGCCGCCCGCCGGTCGGTCGCCTCGAAGTCGTGGCCCGTGCCGAGGGCGTGGACGAGGTAGTACGCGACGTCCATGTCCCGCAGCGCCTCCGCCACCGAGTCGGCGTCCAGGACGTCACCCTGCACGACCTCCGCCTCGCCCGCCCACGGGTAGTCGCGCAGCTTGGCGGGGGAACGGGCGAGGCACCGCACCCGGTGCCCCTCCGCCAGCAGCTCGGAGACCAGCCGCCCGCCGATGTAGCCCGTGGCACCGGTCACCAGACATCGCAGGCCGGTGTCGCTCTCGCTCATGGGTCCCTCCGTCGTTCGCCGCGTCGCCCCCCTTTCCGTACTCCCCTCGTCATGCCTTCCACGCGGGCGGTGACGGCGGATGCGCGGAAACGGTCTTTCCGGCGACCGGGGATGCGGGAGGGGGCGGACGGCGCACTTCTATAGGCTGATCGCGTGGCCAGACGAGACGACGGTGACGACCGAGCGGGTGACCCGCGGCCCGGGGGCGGCGCGGGAAGCGGGCGCGCCGACGCGACCGGACTCCAGGCCTTCGCGGTACAGCTGCGCCGGATGAACGGGGAGATCAACCGTCTGGTCCACGCCTTCGCCGGTGAACACGGTCTGCACGCGACCGACGTGCAGGCGCTGGCCGCGATCCTCGACGCGCCGCAGCCGCTCACCCCGGGCCGGCTGCGCGACCATCTCGGGCTCACCTCGGGGGCCGTCACGGCCTGCCTCGACCGGCTCGAACGCGCGGGCCACATCCGGCGGGTCAGGGAGAGCCCGGACCGCCGGGTGGTCCACCTCCACTACGTCGCCGAGGCCAGGACGGTGGCACGCGCCCACTTCCGGCCGCTCGCCGAGGTCACCGAGCGGGTGCGCGACCGTTTCGGCGAGGAGGAGCTGTCCGTGGTGCTCCGCTTCCTCTGCGAGTTGAACGAGGAACTCTCCACCGTGCGGTCACCGGGCCGCTGAGCCCGGGCCGGGAGGGCGTGTCCCGAGGCCGGGCCGTGCCCGGCCCGTGTCCCGCCTCGTACCTCGGTGCATCCGGCCGGGCGCCGGGACGGGAAGGGCAGCCGGGGCCGGATGGTCTACCATCCGGCTCATGTATTTCAATGATTGAGATTCTTGTTTGTTGAGATAACTACCTCACGAGACACCGTGACACCTGGAGAGCGATGTCCCTCACCCCACGACGGGCCCTGTGGCTGATCCCCGTCGTCCTGCTCGTCGCCTGGCTCGGCATCGGAGGAACCCTCGGTCCCTACGCCGGCCGCCTCGGCGAGGTCTCCACCAACGACCAGGCCGCCTTCCTGCCGCGCAGCGCCGAGTCCACCGAGGTGGTCGCCCGGCAGCGCGCCTTCCGGCAGGCCGAGACGCTGCCCGCGATCGTCGTCTGGACCGTGGACGGCGGCGGCCCGGTCACCGACGCCCGGCGGGACGCCGCGACCAGGGCGCTCGCCTCGCTCACCGGTGCCCCGGGGGTGGTCGGCGAGCCGTCCCCCGCACTTTCGTCACGGGACGGCGAGGCGCTGGAGGGTGTCGTCCAGCTGAGGCCCGACCTGGGCGAGCGGCTGCCCGACGCCCTCGACCGGATCCGTTCGGCCGCCGAGCGCGTGCCGGGCACGACCGTCCGGACGGCGGGGCCCGCGGCCAGCCAGGCGGACCTCGCCGACGCGTTCGCCGGGATCGACGGACTGCTGCTCGCGGTGGCCCTCGTCACCGTGCTGGTGATCCTGCTCCTCGTCTACCGCAGCGTGCTGCTGCCCTTCGTCATCATCCTCGGCGCGGTCTTCGCGCTCGGCCTCGCCTGCGCCGTCGTCTACGCGCTCGCCGACCACGAGGTCGTGCGCGTCGACGGCCAGGTGCAGGGCATCCTCTCCATCCTGGTGATCGGCGCCGCCACCGACTACGCGCTGCTGCTGACCGCCCGCTACCGCGAGGAACTCGCCCTGCACACCGACCGGTTCACGGCCGTCCTGGCGGCCCTGCGGCGGTCTTGGGGCGCCATCGTCGCCAGCGCGGGAACCGTCGCCCTCGGCCTGCTGGCCCTGCTGCTCAGCGACCTGACGAACAACCGGGCGCTCGGACCGGTGGGCGCCATCGGCGTCGTGTGCGCCGTACTGAGCTCCCTGACGTTCCTGCCGGCCGTCCTGGTCCTGCTAGGGCGCGCCGCCTACTGGCCGGCCGGGCCCCGGACCTCGGAGGGCGCGCGGGCCGGCGGCGTCTGGAACCGGGTCGCGGACCTGGTCGACCGCGCGCCGCGCAAGGTGTGGGCGATCGCCCTGGCGGCGCTCATCGCCTGCGCGGCCTTGGCACCCACGCTCAACGCGAAGGGCGTTCCGCTCGACGAGATCTTCGTCGACGACGCGCCGTCCGTCACCGCGCAGGAGACCCTCGGACGGCATTTCCCGGGCGGCTCCGGGAACCCCGCCGTGATCATCGCGAACGCGGACCGCGTCGCCCAGGTCACCGCGGCGGCACGCGCCACCGACGGGATCGCCTCCGCCGTCGCGGTCACGGCGTCCGGGCGCCCGGGCGGGGGAGCGGCCCAGGTCGTCGACGGCCGGGTACGCGTCGACGCCACCCTGCGGGCCCCCGCCGACAGTGCCGCGGCCGCGGACACCGTGGCGCGACTGCGCGACGCCGTGCACGCGGTGGCGGGCGCCGACGCGCTCGTCGGGGGCTACACGGCGCAGCAGTACGACACCCGGCGGACCGCCGAACACGACCGCACGCTCATCGTGCCCGTGGTGCTCGCCATCATCCTGGTGATCCTGGTCGGCCTGCTGCGCTCGCTGGTGATGCCGGTGCTGCTCGTGGCCACCGTCGCGCTCAACTTCCTCGCCACCCTGGGGATCTCCTCGCTCGTCTTCCGTCATGTCTTCGGCTTCACGGGCACCGACGCGTCCGTCCCGCTGTACGGCTTCGTGTTCCTGGTGGCCCTCGGCGTGGATTACAACATCTTCCTCATGTCCCGGGTGAGGGAGGAGTCGCTGCGGCACGGTGTGCGTCAGGGGGTGCTGCGCGGGCTCGTCAGCACGGGCGGGGTGATCACCTCGGCGGGCGTGGTGCTCGCCGCGACCTTCGCCGCCCTCGGCGTCATCCCGCTGGCCTTCCTGGTGCAGATCGCCTTCATCGTCGCCTTCGGCGTCCTGCTGGACACGCTGGTCGTCCGCTCGCTGCTGGTGCCGGCGCTCGTCCGGGACATCGGACGACGTGCCTGGTGGCCGGGGCGGCTGAGCCGCGAGACCGACCCGCTGCCCAGGGCCGAGGAGCGTGTCGGCGTGTGAGACGGGGCCGCCGCACCCGGCACGTCCGTCCCCGTCCCGCCGAACTCGCCCCGTTCTTCGCGGACATGTGCGCGGAAATCACGGGCAAGTGAATTCCAGGCGACTCGGCGGTCCGAGTCGGAAGCCGGAGCAGGAGGTGTCCGCCGTCATGAGCGCGAAGGTGCTGGAGCGATTTCCCGCAGGATCCCCCCGCGGATCCTGGACGGCGGAGGAGTACGCCGCCCGACGCCGTACCGAGGGCCAGCCGGCCACCGTGGTGATGGACCTGAAGTCGGACGCCTTCCTCGTGGTCGTCCCCTCCGCGGAGGAGGACTGAGCGACGCGGAAGGCGGGCCGGCGGACCAGGTTTCCGCCGCCCTCGCTTCCCCCTGTCTGCCGCCGACGCTCCTGCTGTCTGCTGTCTGCCGTCCGCGGACGGCAGACAGCAGACAGCAGACAGCAGACAGCGTCATGCTCGGGGTGCGGCCCCTGTCGTCGGTCGGCGTCAGCGGCCGGCGTCGCCGACGGGGTCGAGCGAAGTGCCGTTGTCCAGACGGGCCGACACCCGGAGCCGGGAGTCCCTCGGCGCGCGGACGGCGAGGGTCCGGCCCCGCTGCCGGGCCGTCACCTCGCCGGTCACGTCGATCCGCGTGACCGCCCGGCTGCCGGCCGCCAGCACGTACCAGTGACCGCTGCGCGCACGCCAGTGGACGTCGGCCACCACATGCTGGCCGAACCGGCTGCAGGCCGCGGTGGACCGTGCCGTGCCGACCACCTCGGCGGGGGCCGAGGGGGAGGCGGCCGGAGCGCGCAGCACCAGCCGCACGTCACCGGGCCCGCGCCAGGTCGACGCCCGCGCGCAGGTCCACACCGCGTGTCCGCCCCGCTCCGGCAGCTCCTGCTCGGCGAAGTCCCAGGCGTTCACCGCCCGGACACCCGTGCCCCGCAACTCCTCCAGCCCGCAGGCCAGATGGGCCCAGGCGAGCAGCGCAGGGCCGCCGGTCGCCTCGCGGGGCTGCCGGGCGGGAGGGCTCCCGTGCCCCGGCAGCGGGGTGTACGTGAGATGCACCGGTGACAACTCGCCCAGGTCGGTCAGCAGGAACGCGTGCTTCTCCACGATCCGTGCGGAGGACCGCAGTTGGAGCACGGGACGGGTGCCACAGGCCGCCTTCCCCGTGGGGGTGGGCACGGGCACGGTGACCCCGTCCCGGGCCACGCCGACCGGCCGTGCGGGGGAGTCGGGGCGCGCCAGGTCCCGGGTGTCCGCCTCGGCGACCCAGGGCGCGAGGAGATACCGCGCGCCACGGGCACCCCGGTGGACGACCAGCGCGGCGCCGGTCGTCACGTCCGCGTCGTCGGCACGGGACAGGGCGAGCGCACCGTGCCCGGGGCCGGTGAGCGGCTCGCTGTAGCGCACCACCCGCCGGCCGTCGTACAGGAGCACCACGGCGTCGCCGTCGACGTTCCCGGCGTAGAGGAGCTGGGGTGAGCGCGGCGGAGGGTCCGTGGGGGTGCCGGGCGTCAAGGTGACCCGCAGCGCGCGTCCGGGGCGCGCCCATGAGGACAGGGCCCTGCCCAGCAGTTCCCGGTCGTCCGCGCGGGCGCCCCGCGCGGGCCACGCGGTGAGGTCGACCCGGGAGGTGTCGGCCCAGACGTCCCCGGCGGTGCGCACCAGGTCGTCGGGGCGGGGAAGTCCCGCAACGGTACGGGAGTCGGTGACCGGCCGGGACGGCGACGCCATCCGGCCGGTCACCGTCAGCATCGTCCCGGTGATCGCGGCGGCGGTCAGCGCGGCCCACAGGAACCGCACCCGGCGTCGGCGGCGCAGCAGGTCGGTGGGCCGGGTCTGTACCGAGCAGGCGTCGAACTCCCGCGAGGTGAGCAGGGCCCGCGCCGCCGCGCCCGCCGACTCGTCCAGGCGGTTCGCCGACCGCAGGGCGCCCTCGGGGTCGGGGACGCCCGCAGCGCGCAACAGGTCCTCCACCGCCGCGTCGGCGAGCCCGTCCACCCGGCGCAGCACGAACGCCGCGCGGCCCGCGGCCGTCGTACCCGCCAGGGCCTGGCTCAGGGCGATCTCCTCGACCCCGCCCGCGCGCGGGAAGAGCCGCAGCCCCCAGACGACGGGCAGCGTGGGAAGGACCGTACGGGGCGGGGGCATCCCGCGGGGCCAGCCGCGCGGCGACCGGCCGTGCGCCAGGGCGGAGCGCACGACGCGGCCGCGCAGGCGGTCCTTCTCCGCGACGGACTGGCGCGCCGCCCCACGCGGCGCCGGGACCACGGTGCCGGGACGTCCGCGCACGGCGCCCGGCAGCGACCGCTGCACCAGGGAGTGCGCCACGAGAATGCGCCGGTGCCGGCTCAGCGACGACGGCAGCGTCAGATACGCGAGCCGCACCAGGTCGCTGTACTCCTCGACCAGGGCTGCCTCGGCCCGGTCGAGTCCGGTGGTCCTGCCGCGGCGGACGGTACGGGGAAACGGTAGGAGGGGCATGGAACGAATGCCTTCCGAAGGAGCTGGCGCCCTGTCACGCCGATCCGTCAAACGAGTGACTCTTCGGATGGTCACAGCAGGGTGCCCCGCGCGACGGGCCGGTGGCGCCCGGCGACGGGTCCGCGTCGCCTGCGTGAGAGGGAGGGCCGTCCGCCGGGCCCGCGGGCCCGGCGGACGTGGAACCGGCGAGAACCGACCGAGGCCGGGCGCAGTGAATCCTGGGCCGAGTCGAGATCGGCACGAGCGACAACGACTCGCCGACGCCCGTGACTTGAAGGCATGCGCTCAGGCGTCATTCGGTGGTGAGTTCATTCCGGACCCGAGCGCATCCGGATTTCCCCGACCGAATCCGTAGGGCCCGTCGTCTCAGCCGTAAGGCCGGTTCGACGGCCGCGGTCTTGACGGCCGCGGCTCAGGCGGATTCCTCGCGGTCGATCGTGAGGGCGGGTTCGCCGACGGCGTCGCACAGTGCGCTCAGTCCGGTGACGAGGGCGTGCTGCGCGTCGGGGGTCATGCGGTTCATGGCCTGGTGGAGCACCTGTTCCCGGCGGAGCCTCAGCTTGCGCAGGTGCGCGACACCGCTGTCGGTGAGTTCCAGCTGCATCTCGCGGCGGTCCTCGGGGCGTGGGGTCCGGCGGAGATATCCGGCTGCCTGGAGGCGGTCGCAGAGGCGGGTGACGGACGGCGCGGCTGCCGAGAGGTGGCGGCCCAGCGTGCTCAGATTGATGCCGGGTTCGCGCTCGATGATGTACATCACGCGGGTCTGAGCGGTGGAGAGCGGCGCGGTGCTGAGCGTGCCGCGGCCACGCTCCCAGGCGATCTCGAGCAGTTCGAGGACAAGGCCGATCTCGGGCAGGGCGGGGGAGGCGTGCTGGTGGAGGGAGCTGGGGGCCTTGCGCATGTGACACTCCCGCGTGAGCCTCTTGTGCTCGTTCCGGCTGGTCGATACGGACAGTCGCACAGATGAAGATATGTCAAGGAAAGAAGGACCGGCACCGGTGGACAGACCCAGCACGGTCGAGCGTTCCCTGCGCGAGGCCGCGCCCCATGAGATTTTTGACGTGATCCGCCGCCTGATCGAGCGCCGCCATCAAGCCCGGAGGGTGGAGCTGTTGATGGCCGACTACGCCATGACGAAGCTGCAGCCCGTGGGGATACTGCCCACCACCCGCCCACCGGTCTCCGCTCACGCCGGTGCTCCGGGCCGCGCGTTCGGCGCCCAGGAACCGTACTGCGTGTACGACGGACCGGCGTCCACGGTGACGGCTCACCTGCCGGTCAGCGTCCGGGGGGACCGGCTGGGAATCCTGAGCGTCACCCTGCCGGTCACGGGGGAGGGCGAGGACGGCATCGCGAAGGACGTCATGGAGGATCTCCAGGAGTGCGCCGACGCGCTGGCGCACGAGGTGGTCGTCGCCGAGCGGGACACCGATCTGTTCCTGCAGGCGCGCCGGGCGGAGCGGCTGACCCTGGCCGCCGAGATGCAGTGGCAGCTGCTGCCGGGACGTTCGTGCGCCCGGCCCGAGTACAGCCTCGGCGCCCAGCTGGAACCCGCGTACGCGATCTTCGGCGACAGTTTCGACTGGTCGGCCTCGACCGATGACCTGTATGTGACCGTCAGCAACGGCATGGGCGAGGGAATCGACGCCGCGCTGCTGACGAACCTCGGGATCAACGCCCTGCGCAATGCCCGCAGAGCCGGCCTGGACCTGGCCGATCAGGCCTATCTGGCCGACCAGGCCGTCTACGGGCAGCACCGGGGAAGCCAGTACCTGTCGACGCTGCTGCTCCGGTTCCACCTCCCGACCGGGGACGTGGAGATCATCGACGCGGGTTCACCGCGCGTATGGCGGGTGCGCAGAGGAACGATCGAGGCCATCGAGCTGGAAGCGCAGTTGCCGCTGGGCATGTTCGAGGACACCGTCTACGTCGCCCAGCACTTCCACGTCGAACCGGGGGACCGTCTGCTGTTCATCAGCGACGGCGTCTACGACGCACTGTCTCCGGGTGGTGAGAAGTACAGCCTGCGCGCGCTGGCCGCGTCCATCACCCATACCCGTCTGCTGCCCGCCTCGCAGGTGCCCCGAGCGATGCTGGAGGAGCTGCTCGGGTACCGCGGCTCCAGCCCGGCCGTGGACGACTCCCTGGTGATGTGCCTGGACTGGCACGGCCGGCCCGCTCACTCCCGGACGCCGGACCTATGACCGTCCTGTGAAGGTTTCGAATCCGCGCTGTGAGTGACGCCTCGCTGCACACCCCCCGGGGCAGGTCGCCCGCGGGGGTGGGTTGCCATCGATGACGTGCCTGGTCGATGCTTGCCGCAAGGCAAGTATTTCTCCAGTGGGAAAGGTGGTGCGGTTCGCCCCGGGCGGGCCCTCTTCATGGCCTCTACCGAGGGCATCCGCGTGACCGGAACCGAGCAGCACCGTACGTCCGGCCTGTGGGCTCTGGCCCCCTGCCCCGTGATCGTGGCCGACGCGGCGGGCGGCGTCGTGGAAGTCAACCCCGCCGCCTCCCTCCTGCTGGACGGCGCGGTACCGGGAGCCGGCATGTCGGACGCGGCTCCGAGGTGGCTGGCGGACGCCCACCAGGACGTGCTCGTACCCGCGCGGGCGGCCCGCGGCCACCAGGACGTCGAGGTCCTCGCCCCGGTGTCGGGGCGGATCGCGGAGCGCAGCTTCGTGGCGCACCCCACCCGGGACCAGGGCGGAAACGTGGTGTGGTGGCTGGTCGACGACACCGACCGGCGGCTCGCCGAGGACGCGCTCGCCACCGAGCGCGAACGCACCCGATTCCTCGCGGAGGCGTCCAATGTCCTGCTCGCCTCGTTGAACACCGAGCGGTGCATGGCCGCCACCGCGCAGCTGGCCGCCGAACATCTCGCGGACGTGGCGATCGTCGTCACCCCGTCGTCCCGCAGGAAGATGCCCGTCGCGACCGCGATCGCGGGCCAGGACGTCACCCGCGCCCTGATCACGGCCGACCCGTCCCTCGTCCCGGGCCTCAGCGAGGCGCTGCAGGGGTTCCCCCCGGTGGCCTCACGCTGGATCGACCCCACGACACTGCCCGACTGGATCGTCCCGGACGGTTTCGGCGGAACGATCGGGTCCGTCGTCGTGACCCCTCTGCCCGGCCACGGCGTGCCCGCCGGGGCGCTGATCCTGCTGCGCGTGGCGGACCACGCCGCGTTCAGCGAGAACGAGGAGATCTTCGCCCGGCTGTTCGCCGCCCGCGCCGGCGCGGCCCTGTCCGCGGCCCTCCTCTACAGCGAGCAGAGCGCCATAACGCAGACCCTGATGCGCGATCTGCTGCCCCCGCGACTGCGACGGCTCAACGGGGTGGAGATCGCCGGCGGCTACCGGCCGGCCGGAGCCAGGGAGCGGGTGGGCGGCGACTTCTACGACGTCCACCCCGGCAGCACCCCGGCCGACGCGTCGCTGGTGGTCCTGGGCGACGTGTGCGGCAAGGGCCTGGACGCGGCGGTCCTGACCGGCAAGATCCGCAACACCCTGCAGGCGCTCCTGCCGATGGCCGACGATCACGGGCGGATGCTCGAGCTCCTCAACGGCGCGCTCCTGACCTCCCACCACGCCCGCTTCGCGACCATGGTGATGGCCTCGGTGCAACGCACCGACGACCACGTGCGGCTGCGCCTCACCTCGGCGGGCCACCCCGTGCCCCTGGTGGTCCGTGCGGGGGGCGGCGTCGAGGAGGTTCCCACCCACGGGACCCTGATCGGAGCCCTCCGGACGATCGCGGTGCACTCCGCCGACGTCGTCCTGCGACCGGGCGAGACCTGCCTGCTCTACACCGATGGATTCACCGAGGCCCGCGGCGGACCGCGCGGCGACGAGCTGTTCGGCGAAGAGCGCCTGAAACGAGCCCTCTCGGAGTGCGCCGACATGCCCGCGGAGGCCGTCGTCGAGCACATCCAGATGCTCGCCTCCCAGTGGCTGCGCGACGCCGGCCACGACGACATGGCCGTCGTCGCGATCAGCGCCCCCCGCACGACCCGGCTCAGCGCCGTGGACGGCCACACCCGAGGCAGGTACACCGCGTGACAGGGCACGGCCCCGACACCGTCGGCACCCAGGCCCTGCGAGGCCTGCTCTGGACCGCCGTGACCGGCCGTGACGAATACCGGGCCGCGGACGTCGTCTTCGCCGCCCTGGAGGACGGCCTGAGCGCGGAAGCGATCCTGCTGGACGTCATCGCCCCCGTACAGGCGAGAGTCGGCACGGAGTGGGCGGCCAACCGTATGAGCGTGGCGCAGGAACACGCGGCGAGCGCCATCACCGAACGCATCATCGCCGCCCTCGCCCACCACCCCGCCACCCGCACCCCGCCCACCCGGAGCCGCGTCACCGTGGCCTGCGTGGACCAGGAATGGCACGCCCTGCCCGCCCGCCTCCTCGCCGAGGTCCTCACCCTGCGCGGCTGGCAGGTCGACTTCCTCGGCGCCCAGGTACCCACTCCCCACCTCATCGCCCACCTCCACAACAGCGGTGCGGACGCGGTCGCGCTCTCCTCCTCGATACCCAGCCGACTGCCCGCCGCCCACGCCGCGATCACCGCCTGCCAGGCCATCGGCGTACCCGTTCTCGTGGGCGGGGCCGCCTTCGGGACCGACGGCCGCTACGCCCGTCTGCTCGGGGCCAACGCCTGGGCCCCGGACGCACGCGCCGCGGCCCGGCGACTCGCCGACGGCATCCCCGCCCCCGACCTCGCCACCGGCCGGCAGCAGATCGACGACCTGCCCCACCTGGCCGACCAGGAGTACACCCTCGTGGCCCGGTCCCAGGGACAACTGGTCAAGGAAGTCCTCACACAGCTCGAGGCCGGCTTCCCCGCGATGGCCGCCTACACCGCGCACCAGCGCGAACGCACCGCTGAGGACATCGCGCACATCGTCGAGTTCCTGACCGTCGCCCTCTACACCGATGACGACGACCTCTTCACCACGTTCATCACCTGGACCGCAGGCATCCTCAGCGCACGCCACGTCCCCGCCCGGTCCCTGCACCCCGCCCTGAACACCCTGGCAACCGAACTCAAGGACTTCCCCCGATCCACCCGGCTGATCGACCAGGCCCGCCGGGCCCTGGACAACGCACCCGCACCAGCCGGCACACACCCCGGAGCACCCGCATGACCGCCCTGCCCCACCCCTCCTTCACCCTCACCGCTGAAGCCGGCCCGGGCACCGCACACCTCCACCTCGTCGGTGAACTCGACTACGAGACCAGCGACGAACTCCTCCAGCACACCGACCGATGCCTCGCGGGGCAGCCGGACTTGACCGACCTGCACCTCGACTGCGCGGAACTCCGGTTCTGCGACTCCATGGGCCTCTCCACCCTGCTGACGATCCACCGCAAGACCACCGCGCGACACATACGGCTGCACCTCGACAACCCGCCCCCGTTCCTGGAACGCATCCTGAACACCACCGGAGTCCGGCAGCTCTTCCCGCAGATGTACGCGTCCCGGCGCACCGAGCAGGCGCTCGCCGACGGACGCACACCGCCCCACACCCTCTGAGGCTCGTCCCGTACCGATCAGGGCCGGCCGCGGTGGCGCTCCGGCAAGCCAGGCGGCAGCACCCCGCGACCGTCCGCCCGTGACGGGTCCCGAACTTTCCTCACGGGTGGCGACAACCTCGGTGAGGGCCGCACGTCTGGTGGGGTGAAGGGCGGTTTCCGGGACGGCAGTTGCGGTCCCGGAGCTGCCCGGCCTGTCAACGTGTCTCAAGAACTCCTTGGAGTGGTCTGTATGCGGCATGCCCGCGTGAAGAAGCCGAACCAGCCCCTGCGCGCCTGGGTGTGGGGACCGGCCGCCGGCCTCGCCCTCGTGGTGGGCGGCGGTTTCGCCGCCCAGGCGGCCACCGCCGCCCACGCGCACCCGGCCAAGTCGGCACCGGCCTACCCGAAGCCGGTCCCCTCCACCCCGGGCACGCACGGCTCCGGCCACGGTGACCCGGTCCCGGTTCCCGGTGACGAGAACGGCAAGCCCTACCCGAAGCCGGTCCCCTCCACCCCGGGCACGCACGGCTCCGGCCACGGGAACCCGGTCCCCGTTCCCGGTGACGAGAACGGCAAGCCCTACCCGGGTACCACCGGCCGCTGAGCCACCGACCACGAGGACGGCGGGGCCGTACCAGTGCCGGCCCCGCCGTACCCCTGATCCGAACGAGGACGATGCAGCTCACCCTTGCCCTGCCCTGGTGGGCCCGGTTACTGCGCCGCGCCCGGACCACCCCGTCCCCGGCAGCGGGCACGCCGTACACCGGCCGACGATTCGGACACCCGCGTCCGGTGGCCGGCCGGGACGGCGAGGACGATGCCCCCACACTCGCCGACCTGTACCGGACGCGTCGGCTCGACATGGTCCGCCTGGCGACCTTCCTGGTGGACGACCTGCACACCGCCGAGGACGTCGTCCAGGACGCCTTCGCCGCCGTCTGCCGCCGGCACGGCGAACGCCTGGACGACCTCCAGGACGCGCACGCCTACCTCCACACCGCGGTGGTCAACGCCGCCCGCTCGGTCCTGCGCCGCCGGCGCACCGCGCGCACGTACACCCCGCCCCACCAGGGACCAGGGGCACCGGTCGACGAACCGCTGCTGCTCGCCGAGGAACACCGGCAGGTCTTCGACGCCCTGGCCCGGCTCACCGCCCGCCAGCGCGAAGTCCTGGTCCTGCGTTACTGGTCCGACCTGACCGAGGCGCAGATCGCCGAGACCCTCGGCATCTCCCGCGGCACCGTCAAGTCCACCGCGAGCCGTGCGCTCGCCACCCTGGAAAAGCTCTTGGAGGTGGACCGATGAACACTCCCGCACCGATCGAGGAACGGCTGCGCGCCGCGTTGGAAGCGCGCGGGCAGCTCATCAGCAGCCACGACCTGTCACCGGCCCGCCCGCCCGCCGGAAGAACCTGGGGCACACGCCGGGTCCGGCGGATGCTGACCATCGGCACCGCCGTCACCGCCGCCGCGGCGGCCGCGGCCGCCTTCGCCCTCCTCCTGTCCTCCACCACCCCGCACCGCCCCCACCCGGCACCCCCCGCCCAGCACTCCAGCCCCACCCCCACCCCCGCCCCCACCGGCCCGGCCCCCCTGCCCTCCGCGGTCCCGTCGGGGCCCTGAGGGCCAGGGCGCGGCCCCGGGTATTATTTGCGTGTGATTCGGACACGGGCGATGCATCGGCCCTCACCGTGCCCGCGGGCGCAGGGCTGACGTCGGACCATGACCGATCTTCTGGCCGACGCGGGGCCGCGCGACTCCGAACTGGTGCACGCGGCGTGCGCGGGAGACGCGGGGTCCCTCGGTCTCCTGCTCGCCAGGCACCGGGCCGGCATGTACGCGGTGGCGCTCGCGGTGCTGGGCCATGGCCCGGACGCCGAGGACGCCGTACAGGAAGCGGCGCTCGTCGCGCTGCGACGCATAGGCGACGTACGGGACCCCGACGCCGTCGGCCCGTGGCTGCGGACGGTGGTGCGCAACCTGTGCCGCGCCCGGCTGCGCACCGGGTCGGACCTCCTGGTGGCCGACCCCGCGACCGTGCTCGCCGAGCGCCGGCAGGACGGTCCGCCGGACCCCGCCGAAGTCCTTGAGCGGCATGCGCTGCGAGACTGGGTCTGGACCGCGTTGGAGGATCTTTCGCCCCCGTTGCGACTGGTCGCGATGTTGCGGTACTTCACCTCCGCCACGTCCTACGAGGACATCGCGGCGCTGTGCGGCACGCCCGTCGGAACCGTGCGCAGTCGGCTCAGCCAGGCACGGAAGAAGCTGGCCGAGGCGCTGCTGGCCCAGGCGGAGCGTACCTACGACGATGCCGCCGCGCTGACGGCGTTGCACCGCAGGATCGCCGAGACGACCATGGCGTCGGCCCACGACGGCCGGCTCGCCTCGGCCCTCGCGGAGTGGTGGTCGCCTCGCACCGACATCGCCTGGCCGACCGGCAAGCGCACGGGCATCGACTACCTCCCCGGCTCCATGGACCGGGACCTGTCCGACGGCGTCCGCCACGAGCTGCTGAACGTGGTGGCGAGCCGGGACGTGGTGATCTGGGAGGCGGCCCTGATCAGCCCTCCGGAGGATCCGTTCCACTGCCCGCCGGGCGTGGTCTGGGTGCACTTCATGGAGAAGGGCCGGTTCGGAAGGATCCGCCTGCACCATCCGCGCGGCCGCTGAAGAAATTTTCCTCCTCCTTCGAACTTTCCCGGAACCCGCCGCATCTCGTGGGTGTGAAAGCACCGAACGCACCGAACCACCGCTCCCCACGTGAGACGCCGGCACAGACCGGCAGGGCCGCCCCGCGCACACTCGTCGTCGACGGGGTGCGCCAGGTGTACCGGGTCGCCGGCGCCGGGCCCGTGTGTCTCGTGCACTCGGGCGGCCCCGGAGTGCACCCTGAGTACCTCCGTATGCCCGATCTCGAAAGCCGGATGACGATGGTCCACATCGACCCCGTCGGCTCCGGTGACAGCGACCTGCTGCCCGACGGCGACTACTCGATGTCCCGGTACGCGGGCTTCGCGGCGGCCGTCCTGGACGACCTCGGCGCTCCGACAGCGTACTTCCTGGGCCATTCGCACGGCGGCTTCGTCGGCCTCCAGTTCGCTCTGGATCACCCGGAGCGTCTCGACGGCCTGGTCCTCTACGACACCGCACCCCTGAACGGCCGCGAACTGAGGGAGACCGCCACCCGGGAGATGGCGGCCTTCGCGCGGCGCCGGGCGGACCGCCCGGAGGCGGCCGAGGCCCGTCGGGTCTGGGACGAGGTCAACGTGACCAGGACACGGAAGGTCACCGACCACGACGGCTATGCCGCCTACCTGCGCGCGATCCTGCCCGCCTACTTCGCCGACCACTGTGAGACGGCGGGCCGGACGGGTGGGAGCCCGCGACTGCGCGGTACCCACGACCCGAACCGGCTCCCGGCCGACTGGGACGTACGCGACAGACTCGGCGCGATCGGCACCCCGGCGCTCGTGATCGTCGGCGCCCACGACTTCATCTGCCCGCCGAAGTGGGCGCGGCAGATGCACGACGCGCTCCCGGACGCCCGCTTGTGCGAACTGAGCGGCAGCGGTCACTTCGGGCACATCGAGGAACCGGCCCTGTTCGCCACGGCCGTCCTCGACTTCGTGCACGGTCAGGAGGCGGTACGCGGGCGGGCAGCCCGCGATGCCGCCCCGGTCGACGCACACCACCGGGGGACCCGCCCGGCGGCATCGCCGGACCTCCCCACCCACCCACGACGCGAAGGACACGCCATGACGTCGGAGATCTCCCCCGAAATCCTCGAGAAGACCGAGGCCGAGGAGATGTACGAGTACGAGGCGGGGGTCGCCGAACCCGCCCGTTCCACCTGGGGACTGGCCGCGACAAGGCTGGGCGGCGGAGTCGTGCTGGCCATGCGCGACGACCCCAGCAACTACTGGAACAAGGCCCTCGGGTTCGGCTTCGACGAACCCGTGACCCTCGACCTCATGGAACAGGTCATCGCCTTCTACCGCGAGCGTGACGTCCCGCGCGCCACGATCCAGCTGGCCCCTTCGGTGATCCCCGAGGACTGGCCGTTCATCTGCGAGAAGCTCGGCATCGAGGGCAGCCATTCCATCCGCAAGCTCGCCGTCGACGTCGAGTCGGCTCTGGTCGCCGCCGCGCGTGCGGAGCTGGACGAAGGCCTCACGGTGGGACCGGTGGACCGGTCCGATGCCGCCGAATGGGCCGCGGTACTGCCGCCGGCCATGGGCATGCCCGCTCAGGGCACGCAGGAGATGGCGGCCGCCTCGGTCGGCCGACCCGGTTGGCACACCTTCGCGGTCCGTGAGGCCGGCACCGTCGTCGCGATGGCGACCCTGCGCGTCGCCGGTGAGGTGGGGAGCCTCTTCGCGGGCTGCACCATGCCCGCGGCCCGTGGACGCGGCGCCCAGTCCGCCCTGATCGCGGCCAGGGTGCGCGCGGCGAAGGACGCGGGCTGCCGGACGCTCGTCGTGGAGACGTTCGACGAGCCGCCGGGCACGCACAACTCGTCGTACCAGAACCTGCTCCGGGCCGGTTTCACCCTGCAGTACTCCCGTCGCAACTGGGACTGGACCAACCGCTCCTGATCCCTTCACGGGTCCGGCGACGTCGCCGGTGGACACGTGTGGCCGATCGGGCCGCGTGCAGGAGCGCGGTCCGGGTGCAGGCGTCCGTTCGGCGTTCTCGTCCCCGTCCGCCCTCCTGGGCAGGGCGGTCGGGGCGGGAGCGAGGCCCTGCCCGACAGGCCTCTCGCCGCGCTCCCGGTGCCCGTACCGCGATCCCGAGTCGGCGCTGGGCCACCCGTCTGCCGCGTGACGGGGATCACCCCGCAAAGAAGGGGGCCCACAGGCCGTGAAGTGCGGTCTTCCGGCCGGGAGGCCGACCGGCCTGCCAGGAGTAAGGGCCCGATTGACCCCTTACCCTTTCGTGGTGACCACCGTAGAAACCGAGCCGGTATCCGGCCGTGCAGGCATGCCCCTCGCCGCCCAGGACACCGGCACCGACACCGTTCTGGGCGGCCGCTACCGCGCGCTGACCCTCGCGATGGTCTCGGTCGTCCTGCTCATCGCCTTCGAAGCCACCGCCGTCGGCACGGCGATGCCCGTCGCCGCGCGTGAGCTGGACGGGCTGCCGCTGTACGCCTTCGCCTTCTCCGGGTACTTCACCACCTCGCTGTTCGCGATGGTCGTCAGCGGCCAGTGGTCAGACCGCACCGGCCCACTGGCGCCGCTGGTCACCGGCATCGGCGCCTTCGCCGCCGGACTGGTCGTCTCCGGCACCGCCCAGTCCATGTGGCCGTTCGTGCTGGGACGCGCCGTGCAGGGCATCGGCGGCGGGCTCGTCATCGTCGCCCTGTACGTCGTCGTCGGCCTCGCCTACCCCGAACGCCTGCGGCCCGCCGTGATGGCCGCCTTCGCCGCGTCCTGGGTGCTGCCCTCCATAATCGGCCCGCTCGTGGCCGGCACGGTCACCGAGCAGTTCGGCTGGCGCTGGGTCTTCCTCGCCATCCCCGTGCTCGTCGTGCTCCCCCTGCTCGTCGGCCTGCCCGCGCTGCGCCGCGCGTCCCTGCAGCGGCCTCCGGACGACCGCGCGGCCCCCGACCGCCGTCGGCTGGGCCTGGCTCTCGCCGTCTCCGCCGGCGCCGGACTGCTCCAGTACGCCGGACAGGACCTGCGTCCGCTGTCGCTGCTCTTCGCGGCGGCGGGCGCCGCGCTCGTCGTCCCGGCCGCGCTGAGACTGCTGCCCCCCGGCACCTTCCGCGCGGCCCGTGGACTGCCGTCCGTGGTGCTGCTGCGCGGTGTGGCCTCCGGCACGTTCCTGGGCGCGGAGAGCTTCGTCCCGCTGATGCTCGTCACGCAGCGGCACATGTCCCCGACGCTCGCCGGGCTCTCCCTGGCAGGCGGCGGCGTCACCTGGGGCATCGGCTCCTGGATCCAGGGTCGCCCCCGCTTCGAGGCCCACCGCGAGCGCATGGTCGTCCTCGGCACCTTCCTCATGGCCGCCGCGATCGCCGGTGCCGCCCTGCCGCTCCTGGACTCCGCCCCCGCCTGGAGCGCGGCCGCCGCGTGGGCGGTGGGCGGCCTGGGCGCGGGCCTGGTCATCTCCTCCCTGAGTGTCATCCTCTTCAAGCTCTCGCCGCCCTCCGAGGCCGGTGCCAACTCCGCCGCGCTCCAGGTCTCCGACGCCCTGTCCAGCGTCGTCCTCGTCGCCGCCGCGGGCACCGCCTTCGCCGCCCTCGGCGGCGCGAAGGGCGCCTTCACGGCCGTCCTCCTCCCGCTGGCGGCGCTCTCCCTCGCGGGCGCCGGCGTCGCGGCACGGCTCCGTCCGAAAACCGGGTGAGACCGGCTCACCGGGGGCCCGCTCCCGCCGTCCGCCTGATCACCCACCGGCACGTACCACGGCTCTGTCCGGGGCAGTTGCTCCTCACTCCCCGTCGAGCGACACCTCGGGCTGGAGACGCCGGTCGAATCCCACTTCGCGGCGCGGGCCGGTGAGGCGGACGGGGAGGGTCTCGACGTCCTGCACAGCCTGCCGGACCCCGGGAACCGACCCCGGAGCGGTAACCCTCCAACCGGGCCCACCAGGCCAACCGGCCCGGCCGCCCCGGTCCGGGACGTGTCCGGCAGGGCCGGCCGCGGGGGACGGGACCGAAAGGCCGTAGCGGCGCCCGGAACGCCCGCTCTGCGCGAGCGCGTCGCGACGGCCGCCTCACTGCTGTGCGCCTTCACCGACGACCTGGTCACCATGATCGCGGGCAGGGCCCTCCAGGGCTTCGCCACCAGCGCCGTTCCCTCGGTATCGGCATCATGCGCGACAGGCTGCCGCGCGAGAAGCTCGGAACGGCCACGGTACTCATGAGCTCCTCCACCGGCTTGGGCAGCGCACTCGGACTGCCCGCCGCGGCCCTGGTCGCCCAGCACGCCGACTGGCACCTCTTGTTCTTCGGCTCGGCTCCTGTTCTTCGGCTCGGCCGGAATCGGCCTGCTCTCGATGGCGCTCACCTTCTTCCTCGTACCCGAGTCACCGCATGGTGCTCCGACCACCGCCTCCGGCGGCCGCCGCGATGTTCTCGCCGGTGCCCGGCGGTCATGACGTCGCCGCGACGGCTCCGGCCCATGCGCTCGACCCACTTCAGGCAGGCCCGAGCGTGCGCCACGTGGATGCTTCGGAGATGTCCGGGACGTTGTGCGTGTCCATGCCGGCCTTCAGACGGATCCCCTGCCGGGGGTGACCGACGCAGCCCCGGGCCCCGACTGATCGGCAGCCGACCTCCGAGCGCGGAAATTCTCCAATTGTGTGCGTCAGGAAGTTGCTCCGAAAGCATTTTCTTCTGTCGGCGGATAAACGGGTAAGACCCGTTTCCTCATGTGTATTAGGTATGGCCTCCTACTGGGGCCAAAACAAACTCACGCCACGTGTGGCGCACCGTTCGCCACGTGGATCCGGCGATGACCGGACTCGATAGCCGGCCGGAATTACGGTCGCGTAACGGATCCGATCGGTGGGATTAGAACTCTTCGGTCGCTGGCTTAAGCCCTCGTCCCTCCGGCGAATTGGCATCCCTCTGCCAGAGCCGCCGAGAGGCAATCCGAACCCGAATCTGCCGAGATTCACCTCCCTGATTACCCGACTGACTAGGACGTGAGGTCATGACATTCACCCAGTACCCCAGTACATCCGCACCCCCTTCGGGGAAGAGTCGACGGCCGCCGAGGTCGTCGCAGGTATTGACCTTTCCGGCAAGCGCGCCGTCGTCACCGGCGCCGCGTCGGGTCTCGGCACCGAGACCGCGCGCGCTCTCGCGGGTGCCGGCGCGTCGGTGACCCTCGCGGTCCGCGACACGGACGCCGGGGAGCGGGCGGCGGCCGGCATACGTGAGGCCACCGGCAACGACGCCGTCCATGTCGGCCGCGTCGACCTCACCGACAAGGAGTCGATCGCCGCCTTCACGAGCGCCTGGACGGGGCCCCTGCACATCCTCGTCAACAACGCCGGCGTGATGCAGCTGCCTACCCTCGATCGCACGCCGGATGGCTGGGAGCTGCAGTTCGCGGCCAACCATCTCGGCCACTTCGCGCTGGCGCTCGGCCTTCACGACGGGCTTGCGGCAGCCGGCGACGCGCGCATCGTGTCGCTGAGCTCCCGAGGCCACCATGCCTCACCCGTCGAGTTCGACGACATCAACTTCACCTCCCGCCCCTACGACCCGCGACTCGGTTACGGACAGTCCAAGACGGCCAACGTCCTCTTCGCGGTCGGGGCGACGAACCGCTGGGCAGCCGAGGGGATCACCGCCAACGCCGTCCACCCCGGCGTCATCCTGGGGACGAACCTGACTCGCCACATGGAGCCGGAACAACTTGCACAACTGCGCGAAGCCGCGGCGGCCGGGGAATTCGGCACCTTCCAGGGCGCGCCGTTCCGGTTCAAGTCGGTCGCTCAGGGCGCCGCCACGAGCGTCCTGGTCGCGACCTCACCCCAGCTGGACGGAATCGGCGGCCGCTATTTCGAGGACAACAACGAGGGGGAGAAGCTGTCGGCCGAGGCCGTGGGGAAGTCTCCCGGCGGCGTGGCCCCGTATGCGGTCGACCCGGAGGCCGCCGAGCGGCTGTGGGAACTGTCACTCGCCGCAACGGACCTGTAAGCGGAAGCTTCGCAAGAGCGGCACTGAAAACGTATCGAGCGCACGTACGGCTCCGGGCCCGGCCGAGGTGCCACGTGCTGCCGCTTCTCCATTGCTCTGTTCCACCCGGCCGCCGGATCGGCGTAGCCGTGACCAGATCTCGCGCCATTCGGCTGTCGGCAACCTCTAAAATCCAGGGAATCTCAGATGACTACCACCACAACGGCCTATGCCGCGCTCGCTCCCAAGTCTCGGCTGGAGCGCACCACCATCGAACGTCGTGCAGTGGGCGAGTTCGACATACAGATCGCTGTCAAGTACGTCGGCATCTGCCACTCCGACATCCACCAGGTCGACGAGGGCTGGGGCAAGTCCATCTTCCCGATGGTGCCGGGCCACGAGATCGCCGGCATCGTCTCCGAGGTCGGCCCCGGCGTCACCAAGTTCCGGGCGGGCGACCGAGTGGGCGTCGGCTGCATGGTCGACTCCTGCCGCACCTGCGAGAACTGCAAGGCCGGCAACGAGCAGTACTGCACGGGTGGCGGGATGGTCGGCACGTACAACGCGATCGGGAAGGACGGCCGACCCACCTACGGCGGCTACTCCCGGGCCATTGTCGTCGACGAGAACTACGTGGTCCGCATCCCCGACGCACTCTCCCTCGACATCGCCGCACCGCTGCTGTGCGCCGGTATCACCACCTACTCACCACTGCGGCACTTCGGAGCCGGCCCCGGCGTGAAGGTGGCAGTCCTGGGCATGGGCGGCCTCGGCCACCTGGCCGTGAAAATCGCCCATTCCCTCGGCGCCGAAGTGACCGTCCTCTCGCAGTCCCTGCGCAAGCAGGACGACGGCCTGAAGCTGGGAGCGGACCACTACCGCGCCACCAGCGACCCGCGGACCTTCGAGGATCTGAAGGGCACCTTCGACCTTGTCCTCTCCACTGTCTCGGCGCCACTCGACTTCGGCGCCTACCTGTCCCTGCTGAAGACCGACGGCGCCCTGGTGAACGTGGGCATCCCCGAGGAGCCGATCTCCCTCAACCTCTTCTCCGTGATCATCGGCCGAAAGTCCCTCGCCGGTTCAGCGATCGGCGGCATCGCGGAGACTCAGGAGATGCTGGACTTCTGTGCCCAGCACGGCTTCGGTGCCGAGATCGAGCTGATCCGTGCCGAGCAGATCAACGAGGCGTACGAGCGCCTGCTGCAAGGCGACGTGCGTTACCGCTTCGTCGTCGACGCGGACACGATCTGACATAGAGGTCCTTGTGGCAGTGCTGCCGACGGCAGCACTGCCACAAGGAGGGTGAACGCCGCGAGGCCCCGGCATGGAGGAGTCGCAGGGCAGGCATGTCGCCGTCGTTGTGTCCGGCCGGGCCTCTGACCGACGGTGTGTCCGTCGTGGCCGACCGGAGGCTCGCCGGACCGACCCGGGCCCAGGGTGCACAAGCCGCTCATCGCCGCTGTCGAGGCAACATGGAGTCCACCATCGCGAGCAGCCGCGAAGTCACATCCCGGCAAGCCGGTTGATGTCGCGGCTGCTCGCGATGGTGGACTCCATGTTCTCGGGCCGGCCGAGGACGATCGCCGCGCGTTCGATGGCCGTGGTGGAGGTGGCCCGGTCGGGGAGGGCCCGGCGCAGTACCGGAAAGAGCGGGCTCGTCGCCGCGTAGAAGGCCCGCGCCGGCGCGGAGGAGGCGCGGGCGTCGTCGAGGAGTCGGATGTAGCCGGGCCGCAGCACATGGGCGCGCATCGGAAGGGCGAGAAATGCGTTGTGAGCTGCGCCCCTGACCCGTGCCCACATCACGAAGCCCCGCTCGGTGCTGTCGGCCTTGCGTCCGGAGACGCAGATGAAGGCGGGCTGGGTGCCCGCATCCGGCAGGGTGTGCGCCGCCGCGAGCGCGCAGTCGCGGGTGATGCGGGTGCGGTGAGTCTCGGTGACGCCTGCGGATGAGGTACCGATCGCGTAGTGGCAGGCGTCCCCCGCATCACCGACGCCCAAGTCGAGGCCGTCCGCTGTGCCGGTCACGGCGCCCCAGGGCGGGGGCGATCTCACCCATGGCGGGAATGGCGCACACCACGTCGTCGGGGATCTCCTGGGTGGAGACCCGTTCGCCGCCCTCGCCCAGCTCCTCCTTCAGGGCGCGGGCCATGTCCAGCATCCAGGCGAACTCACCTGTGACGAGGAAGTGTTCACCCGCGGCCTTGGGGGAGGTCATGGCGCGGAAGTGGATGTCGGCGAGGTCGCGGACGTCGACGATCTCCAGGTCGATGCGGGGGACGCCGGGCATGGTGCCGGTGAGCATCTGCTGGATGATGCCGGCCGAGCCGATGGTGCTGGTGGCCAGGATCGGCCCGAACACGGCGCCCGGCAGGATCCTGCGCCCCGTAGCAGGACGAGAGCGCGGAACGGGGCGGCCTCCGGGTGGAGGCCGCCCCGTTCTGTGGCCGCGGGGGTGGCCTTGGTGCGCTCACTGCGCGGCGTGGACCCTGCCCGGTCTGCGTTCCGGGAGCCGTGTCAGCGGGGGTGCGGACCGATCTGGGTCAGCAGGGGAAGGTGCCGCTGTAGACGGCGTGTCCGTAGGAGGAGCTTCCGGAGCCGAAGCCGTAGATGCCGTCGTCGCTCCAGACGGCTTCACGGAAGCCGTTGACGCAGGTGGAGGCCGGGGCGAGGGCGAAGCCCTCCAGGTTGTCAGTCGGCATGACGGCGGGGTTGGTGTAAGTGACGTCGGGAACGATCGCGCCACTGGCGTTGATCTTCATGAGGGTGTGCGTCTCACCGCAGGTGTTGTCGCAGCTGGCGACGATGCGCTGGGTTGCGGCGTCGAAGGACACGTCCATCACGGAGCGCTGACCGGTGGTGATCGTGCCGAACGTGGTGAACGAGCCGTCGGAGTTGAGGCCGTAGACGTGCAGCGTGCCGTCCCACTCCAGGCCGGCGAAGAACAGGCCCGAGCCGTGCGATGGGTAGTTCGCCGGGTTGTAGGCGGCGTGGGTGAGCGGGTCGATCCAGCTGTTCGCCGTCAGCCAGCTGTCCGGGACGTAACCGACGCCCTCGAAGCCCAGGTTGGCGTCGTCCTTGTTCCCGGTGTCGAGCTGGGGGAACTGCGAGGTCATGTCCCACTGGCGGACCGGGATGAGGGTCGAACCGGACGCGGCCGGGTCGAACTCCATGATCGTGTCCTTGGGGACCGTGTTCTTGGCGTTGTCGCGCTCGGAGGTGACGTAGATGTGGCCGTTCGCGCCGACGGTGAGGCCCTCGGAGTCCGGCTCGCCGGAGCCGCCCAGGAAGCGGATCTGCTTGCCGGTCGCGCTCCACGACGGGTCCGGTATCCACTTGCCGTTGCTCTTGACCAGCTTGTACAGCCAGTTCTTGTTCTTCGCCGCCCACAGCACGGACGGGTTGGCCGGGTCGAACGCCAGCCCGCTCAGGTCACGGCCCTCGGGGCCGGTGGACGTGGTGAACGCGCAGACGTTGTCGGCGATCGTGACGTCCAGACCGCCCGGCCACGTCAGAGTGCCCGACGGTTTCGAACCCGAACCGGAGGGAGCCTCGGGGGCGCAGTTCTTGGTGAGAGAGCCGCCGCCGCCCAGCAGGTGGCCCCCGCCGCCACCCGGGTTACCGGGGTCGCCGGGGTTCCCACCGGAGCCGGAGCAGGAGTTGACGCTGCCGAGGGTGGCAGTCGTGGCGGTCTGGAACCATCCGGTGGCATCGGCGCACCGTTCGGTGGACGGCTTGGCGCCGTCGGTCGCCCAAGCCACCGAGTCGATCGTGTTGCCGTTGTTGTCCAGCAGGAACAGCGAGTCGTTGTCACCCAGGCCCAGGCTGGAGTTGAACGTGGCGTAGCCGCCCGCGGGGATGCTGGTCGCGCTCGGCGAGGACGACGAGACGCTCGCCGCGGAGTGGCCGGTGTCGCCGTCGACATACTTCCACGACCCGATACTGACTGCGCCGGCGCCGCCGTTGTGCAGCTCGACGGTATCCGAGCCGTTCGAGGTGACCTCATTGATCCGCACCTGACTGGCCGCCGGCACCGACGACGGGCACCCCGCAGCGTTCGCAGACCCGAACGACGCCGCCGTCGTGGTCACCCACGCCCCGGTCCCGTCGCCGCCGCACCGTGCCATCGCGGGCTTCGCCTTGTCGGTGGCCCACTCGACACGGTCGACCACCGTGCCGTCGGACGTGTAGAGGACCAGCTTGTCCGAGTCACCGAGTCCCTTGGGCGAGTTGAAGGTGACGAAACCCCCGGCAGGGATCGTGGTCGAGGACGGGCTGAAGGACTGCGCGGAGAAGCTGTCGTCGGACATCTTCCAGCCGCTGATGCTCACCGTGGCTGATCCGGCGTTGAACAGCTCCACCGTGTCGTTGTTCGACGAGGTGACCTCGTTGATCCGAACGTTCTGATAGCCGGCGGGGTCCGCGGCGGCCGCCGGCTGCGCGGCGAGCACCCCCGTGAAAACAAGTCCCGAGAACGTCAAAGACGCAGCGCATACGGACGCGAGGCCGACACGCGAATGAGAAGTAGACACAAGGTCGAACTCTCCTGTCGCAACGTTGAATCAGGGTGTACAGCGGCTGAATCCCAGCCGCTGGCCGTCCAAATGCCGTGCACAGAGGCCCTCTTGAGAGGCAGCGGCACCCTTGGGAATCTGAAGCTGTCACCACCCGGTCGGGCGCGGCAACCCGCCGTATGCAGTGCCTGCGTTCGTCCACCGACCCTCGTGGAAGCGAACGCGGGCTCACCTGCGCGGGATATCCACGCGGTGGAGGCCACGTTCTAGCAGGTCGACGAAATCCGTCGGTTGGCCGCGACCCGTAGCCTCGCGGCCACCCCGTGTCACGGCATGCCCGCACCGTGAACCCCGGCTGCACATTGCGGACGGCCTACGTCATCAACTCGACGTGCGGATGCTCGGGCTTCGCCGGGCAGACGAACAGATGCTGCCGGTAGCCGCTGCCTATCTGGACCCCGGTCGCGTTGTAGCCGCGGTGGCCGGGGTACGGTCCAGCACCTGGGTGGGGGTACGGAGACCAGCTGTTCCCGGTGTCGTCCCCTTCCTCGAACGTGGCGACGGTCATCAGGACCTCCAGGCCGGTGCCGCACTCGGAGCAGGGCTGCGGGCTGGGGTCGGTGGAGTTCCAAGCGGGCCAGCCGCCGACCTTCCAGCCGGGTGCGTTGGACAGCACACAGTCGTAGTACGTGTCCGGGTCCATGTCTTCGTCTGCTGCCTGCGGCACACTCCACTGCTTGAGCTGCTCCTGCAGTTCTTCGCTCAGCTCCAGATGGTCGGGGTACTCGGTGATCCGCTCCGGTTCGAGCACGCACGGTTCCGGTAGATAGCCGTCGAACTGCACTGCGGGCGGCTCGGGGGGCGTGTCGAGGATGTCGGTGACGGCGGCTGCCGAACGCCAGAAGAGCAGGGTCCTGGGCATGATCGGGTGATCGAAGGGGCACCACAGAACCTGCAGCAGGTCCTTGCCCTCCGGTGGGCTCAGATCGGGCACATCCCGTGCGTACAGTTGCGCGACGGGCAGCATTGCCATGGGGCCGTCGTACGACTGGACCGCCGGCCTCACCGGATACGTCTGAGGAGGCCGGATCCGCTCGAGAGTCTCCCGTTCCTCCGAGGTCAGGTCCCGGCCGTGCGAGGCGGCGAAGATCCGTCGTTCCAGCCGCAGATCCGCCGGGGACCGGGCCGGGTTGACGCCGTCCGCCACATGCGGTTCCTCGCAGTACGGCCACGGCTCCTGGGCGGGCCACAGCAGCGGCCCGCCGACCGAGCTGTCGTGCCACGTCGGCGCCCCAGGACGGGGGTGCAGGCGGGTCGCCGTGCGGGCCAGCGGGGCCAGTTGGGGAAAGACCGCGACAACGTCGATCGGGCGTGGCGGAGTGACAGGAGTGACATCCATGGCCGCAATCTTGCCAATCGCCTCTGACAACGGCCCTCGTGGCCGCCCCACGAAGAGCTCCGGCACGGGCGACACCCGCGAGATCCCTACCGCCGGTCGCCGGTAGATGGCCCGCGAGCAGGTCCCGATCACCGCATGGACGTCCGTCCATGCGCGTGGTTGGTGCCACCTGCGGCTGCGACACTGCTGCCCACGGCGAGGGAGGGCGTCGTGCCCTGTGAGCTGTAGGAGATGCTCGTTCCGCCGAGGCTGACGTCGTCGTAGGCGGACGACGCGCGTCGGACGGGAACTTCGGGGTTGCCGGAGTCCCACGGTTCGATGCGCGCCTTGGTCTGCCCGGTGAAGTCGCTGAGGGAGCCGCTGTTGGCCAGTTGACGGGGGCGAAGGAGTGCGGGGTGTGGCGCTTGCAGGAGTTGGGATAGGGGCGTAGAGGGGTGCCATCTCGGGGAGTGCGTCGAGGGACTGTTGGAGGACGTCGGGGAGGTCTGCGCCGACGTCTGTCTGGTAGGAGGGCTGGTTGTCGTGCCAGAGGGAGTTGGGGAAGTGGAGGCCGGAGCCGATGCCGGTCCGCGGGGCGGCCATGAACGTCGGTGTCATCCGGTGCCCGGCGGCGATGGCGCGGACGGCGTGCTTGTGGATCTTGTAGGTGTCGCACTGCCACGCCCCGGCGGCGTACGCGCAGTGGAGACCCTCGGACAGAGAGGCCGCTGGGGGTGTTTTCGGGGTGGCCCGACATCCTGACGACTCCTGCCACGGCACGAGCACCTTGCCCCTGACCAGCAATTACGGGCAGACCTTGAGAGGGCTCGTGCATGGCTCGAGGGAAGCGGCAGTTCGAGCCGTCGCCTGACGGACAGGACGTCGGACAAGACGTCAGACAGGACTGACATCACATCTGAAACTGATCGAAAATGATCGAAGCCCGCTAGGTAAAGATCTGTTCATGATCCATACGAATCTTTTGTAGAGGCAGTTCCTGCTGTCACGATCACTCCCGCTGCAACCGCAGTCGGAGGCACCGTGGCCTCCGGCCTCCTTGTATCGACGGCCGTCGACGTCGACAGACGGCCGAACGGAAGGACCCGGGATTGAATTCCTCCAGCAACAGGGCTGCGTCCCCACAGGGTTCGCACCGACGCAGACGGCGTCTGGCCGCGACCGTGGTGATCACGACCGCAGCACTCGCGTTCTCGGCCCTGCCCGCCTCGGCAGGCACCGAGTCCACTCCCAACGCATCCGGGAACACTCGGAAAGTGGGAGCGCTCCCGCAGATCAGAGCGACAACCAGGCCTGAGGCCAGGAATGTTCACCTGTCGCCCGGACAGCGTCGGCAACTGCTCGACGCGGCGGCCGACGCGGCACCGGACACCGCCCGTTCACTGAATCTCGGCCCCCACGAGAAACTGATCCCGAAGGACGTGATCCGGGACGCCGACGGGACGGTTCACACCCGCTACGAGCGAACCTACGCCGGTCTGCCCGTGATCGGCGGTGACCTGGTGGTCCATCAGAGGCAAGGGACCCACACCGTCACCTACGCAACCAAGACGAGCCTGACCCTGCCGACGACCACGGCCAAGGTGCCCGCCGCCACGGCGAAGAAGTCGGCTCTGAGCAAGGCGACTTCGAAGGGCACCCGCAGAGCGGGTTCGCATACGGCCCCCAGACAGGTCGTCTGGATGATGGACGGCCGGCCGAAGCTGGCCTGGGAGACCGTCGTCACCGGCGTGCAGCAGGACGGATCCCCGAGCGAACGTCACGTCGTGACCGACGCCGTGAACGGAACCACCCTTGAGAACTCCGAACACGTCGAGTCCGCACAGGGCAACAGCCTCTACAGCGGGCAGGTCACGATCGGTTCCACTCGCCAGGATGACGGCACCTACGCCCTGATCGACCCGGAGCACGGTGGCCATCGGACACTCGACTCGAGCGTCAACTCCAACGGGGTTCTGTTCACTGCTGACAACGATGTCTGGGGCGACGGGACGGTGGCGAATCCCCAGACCGCGGCGGTGGACGCGGCATACGGCGCGCAAACGACGTGGGACTTCTACAACGACCGCTTCGGCCGCAAGGGCATAGCCGACGACGGCCGCGGCAGCTCCTCCCGAGTCCACTACGAATCGCAGCAAGGGGTCCCCCTCGCCAACGCCAACTGGCAGGACGGCTGCTTCTGCATGAGCTACGGTGACGGCGCGGACGGCCAGCATCCGGTGACGTCCCTGGACATCGCCGCGCACGAGATGACGCATGGAGTCACCTCCTCCACAGCCGGTCTGGGCGACTTCGGTGAATCTCCGGGCCTCAACGAGGCGATCAGCGACATGATGGCCGCCGCCGTCGAGTTCTACGCCGGCAACCCGAACGACGTGCCCGACTACACGATGGCCGAGCTCGACAACCTGCACGGCGACGGCAAGCCCATCCGCTACATGGACCGTCCCTCCAAGGCCGGCATCAGCTCCGTCGGCTACGCGCCGCTGGACTACTGGACGCCGCAGGCGAAGTCGCAAGAACCACACATGGTGGCGGGGGTGGGCGACCATTTCTTCTACCTGCTTGCCGAGGGCAGTGGGCAGAAGACCATCAACGGTGTGGACTACGACAGCCCCACATACGACAAGCTGCCGGTGGCGGGGATAGGACGGACCGCCGCAGCCGACGTGATGTACCGCGCTCTCACCGTCTACATGACCAGCACCAGCGACTACGCGGGCGCCCGGACCGCGACGCTCCAGGCCGCCGCCGACCTCTACGGCTCGCAAAGCGACGCCTACGAGGCCGTTGCCAACGCCTGGGCGGCGGTCAACGTCGGAAACCGTTTCGTCAACCACATCGCCGTGGAGCCGCCGCCGACCGAGCCGGTGGCTGTCGGCCAGCCGGTCAGCCGCCAGTTCAGCGCCTCCAGCACCCGGCCGGGGCCGCTGACCTACTCCGCCAAGAAGCTCCCCCTCGGCCTGTCGATCAACCACACCACCGGCCTGATCACCGGCACGCCCAAGAAGGCCGGCGACTACAAGACGGTCATCGTCGTCAGGAACGCGGTCGGGGACACCCGGAAGCTCTCGTTCACCTGGACCTCTCTTGAATCCGGCGGGCGCTTCTTCGTCAACCCCAGCACCTATCTGATCCCCTTCGAGAGCAAGGCAGAGTCCCCGCTGATCGTCCAGGGGAAGCCAGGCCATGCCCCGAGTGACCTCAAGGTCGCGGTCGACCTCGACCACCCGTTCAGCAACTTCATGATCATCGACCTGATCGGCCCGGACGGCACCGTCATTCCCGTCAAGCCCTGGGGACCGGGCTGGGAGCCCGTGCCCGAGCTGCACGAGACCTACACGGTCGACGCCTCGGCGGTCACGAAGGTCGGCACCTGGAAGCTGCGTGTCACCGACGGCACCCCGGGCATCTACAGCTCCTGGGACCCGGGCCATCTCCGGCGCTGGAGCCTGACCTTCTGAGGCTCCGACCCCATAGGTCGTAGCCGAAGCCGGGCAGGCAGATGGCGAAACGGCCACCGCTTGGTCGCCGAGGGCTGTGCCCCGGGAGATCATGCGGTGGCCGTGGGTCCTGACCCGGCACCGCGCATGTCGGTTTGGGGTGGCGGGGAGGCCCGTTGAGCGAGCTGATCAGCAACCGCATTGCCGGCGGCACGGCGATGGCCTCCACCCACGCGGTCCAGGCCGTCGCCCACATGCGCACCCTCGCCATGGCCGCGTGACCGGAAAAGCCGTAGTCGCGCCCTGACCTGCAGATCACGGCAATCCGCAACGGGCTTCAGCTTGTTCTTCACCTACCGACGGTAGCTGCTTGGACTGGCTTGATCCGGCCGAAGGGTCGAGCACCTGTCCCTACTCGCACACCCTGACCCGCATCCGCGTCCAGCGGATCGACGACCTCCAGGAAGTCCGCAACGCCTGCGCCCACCCCTTGCGGCGGCCGCTGACCCAGAAAGACCTCGACCGCGTCCTCGTCACCGCCCGCACCCTCCTGGCTCGCCTGGGAACCGAACACGGTGATCCCCCGACCAGGCCCAGTGGGCGTGGTGACGGGGACGGCAGGGCACGCTCCCGCGCGCAGCGCCGGCCGGGGGAACACCGGCTGCGCAGTGCTCTCAGTCGGTCGTGGTGCCCGGCCTGTCTTCCGGTCGGCAGTAGCTGCGGGTCTGGATGTACTCGGTGTCGCGGAGCGCGACGCGGAATCGGCCGCGGTGCGGAGCTGAGAGGCCGGACCTCTCCCTGACTTCGGGCCCTCGGCTCGCCGCAGCGCACCTGCGGCTGGGCGTTCATCGGTGGGGCGCGGAGGTGCCCATGGCTGAACGTTGTCCGCGTTGCGGCGGAGGATGCCTTCGGCGGGCTGCAGTGCGGCGTCGGCGCTTGGTGCGGGCGCGGGTGAAAAGATTTCCGTGCGTCGTGCCTCTGAGTGGCCCCTGTCGGCTGGACGAAGCCCCCTCTCCTCTCGCCGGCTTGAGCCCATGTGCCGTTGTCGGCAGGCATCGGATCGTTTCGCCCGCTGGCTAGGTGTTGCGCTGGTCGTGTGTGTCCTGGCGGAGTTCTTGGGTGCGTCGGGTGAGGGCGTCGATGCGTTCTGCGAGGTTGCCGGTCTCGGGCTTCAGGTGGGCTCGGGTTGCGGTGAGGGGGCCTACGAGGCGGGCGGGGTCGTTGTGGGCGAGGGCCTGGTTCAGTGCGCCGAGTGCGTGGTCGGCGCTGGCGGGCAGGTCGGTGAGGGCGGTGATCTGTCCGGCGAGGCGGCGCAGGTCTGCGGCGTTGTCGCGGGCCCAGGCGGTGACGGTGCGTTCGGCGGCGCGGGTGTCGCGGGTGGCCTGGACCCGTTCTTCTCCGGTGGAGCCGGGTGTGCCGGGGCGTAGCCGCAGGTAGCGGCGTTCGGCGGCCTGTCGGCTGGCGACCCCGAGGGGGCCGGCGAGATCGGCCCAGCTGGCGCCCTGTCCGCGGGCGGTTTCGATCAGTCCGCTTTCCCAGCCCGCGAGTTGCTCGCGGATCTCCCGCAGCATCAGGAGCGCCGAAAGGGCCGGCTCCGGGCCGGTGTCGGCGGTGGATGACTCTGCGGCGTCCGGCGTCCGGGCGGATGACCGCTGCGCGTTCGTCACGGATTGGTTGATGGCTTCCAGTGCCGCTGCGGCGGCATGGAAGGAGACGGATGCGGCCGGGGTGGCAGCAGCTTCACTCATGAGGGCTCTCCGTCGATCTGTCGTCCTCCAGATGACTCCCTGCTTGTCATCGTTTCGATGACATGTTACAACGGATGCACGTTGAAGCGCATTGGCAGTTTCTGCCTGAACCAACTGGAGGTGTTTCGCGATGTTGATGCGCACCGACCCGTTCCGCGAGATGGACCGCATCGTCCAGCAGCTGTCGGGTACGTCCGGGACCTGGTCGAAGCCGTCGGTGATGCCGATGGACGCCTACCGCGACGGCGACGAATACGTGATCGCTTTCGACCTGCCCGGTGTGAGCCCCGAGGCGATCGACATCGACGTCGAGCGGAACATGCTGACCGTGAAGGCAGAGCGCCGCCCGGTCGCCAAGGCCGACGCCGTGAAGGTGGAGCTGTCCGAGAGGCCGCTGGGCGTGTTCTCCCGCCAGATCGTCCTCGCGGACACCCTCGACACCGAGCGCATTCAGGCCGACTACGACGCGGGTGTCCTGACCCTGCGCATCCCGATCGCGGAGCGGGCCAAGCCCCGCAAGGTCAGCATCACCGCCGGATCCGGCACCAAGCAGATCACCGGCTGAACCCTTCTCAGCCTCGCGGAGGGCGGGAGAGCCGAGTTTCCCCTTCCGGCACCTGCCCTCCGCACCCCTTCGCCCCGTCACCGGAGGTGACGTGATGCCGATACGCAGGGATTCGTTCCTGGCCAACGTCCAGGAACGCGGCGAGTACGCGACCACGGAGGAAGCCGACCGGGTCGCCCGCGTCATCCTGGCGCTGCTTGGCGCACACCTGGTGGGAACCGTGCGCGCCGAGCTCGCTGCCCGCCTCCCGGAAACCTACGCCCTGATCCTCCTCAACCCCCTCCAGGCCGCAGAACCCCTCTCGCCCGAACGATTCGTCCGCGCGACCGCCGCCTGGATCGAAGGCGCCACCGAGAAGACGGCCCTGTGGGACATCGGCGCCGTCCTGTCCACAGCAGCCTCCACCGCGGGCGATGACCTCACCCGCGAAGTCCTCCTCCAGCTGCCCCCCGGCTACGACCTCCTCTTCGGCCCCACCGACGCCACCTGACCTCTCGCCCGTCCGCACCCTTACCGCAGAAAGGCACGCGCAGCCATGTACGACCAGCCTCGAGCGAACCCCTCTCAGGCGTCCATGACGTTCGAGGAGATGCTGGAACGCGTACGCTACGAAGGCGCCTATCCCACCCGCGAACGCGCCGCAGAAACCATCCACCACGTCCTCGCCGCACTCGGACGCCAACTGACCGGCGACGAACGCGTCGACCTGGCACAGTGCCTGCCGGTGGAGGCCGCCCTCGCTCTCGCCGCCTCCGTGCCGGACATCGAGCCGCTCACGGGCTGGGGCTTCGTCAAGGATCTGGCCGCCCGCACCGGCGCCACCCCGGCGACAGCCCGCTGGGACACCGGCGCCGTCCTCGTCACCGTCGCCCGCCTCACCGGAGCCGACCTGCTCGCCCGCATCCTGCACCAGCTTCCCGACGGCTACGCCCTCCTCTTCGGCCAGGCAGAACTGCGCCGCCCCGAGCCTGCCGCCGCCTGAAACGCCGCAGACGCGTGGACAGGAAGTGGGGCCCACGCCACGACAGATGGTCGGCGCGTCGTCGGGTTCCTGACGGGACCATTCGTGAGGGCCGTGTCTGTGTGCGGATGCGGGGAACAAACCCGCCTCTCTGGCCGCATAGCGCTTCTATCATCACTTATGGTTGCTTTTCGCGTACCGGCGCGCGGTGCGGCGATTCTCGGGATGCCAGGCGGGACGGGTGGGACTGTGGTCGTGAGTGGTGGGCCGAGTGGGCTTCCCCGGTTGCTGACGGCCGCGGAGACGGCGGCGCCGGTGGACGCGGTTGATGTGATCGCGGAGGACCTACGGCGGCGTTTCGAGGCCACGAAGGTCTGTTTCCTCATCGTGGACCTGACGGGGAGGGCGGTGGCGCGGCTGTCGACCGCCCCTGCGGAGGAGGGGCGGGGGGTGGAGCGGATTCCTTTGTTCGGCAGTGTCTACGAGGAGGTGATCCGTACGCAGCGGTTGTACCGGGAGGCGGCCGGACAGAGTCAGCGGGTGATCGTGCCGGTCACCAACCGGGGGGACGCGATCGGGCTGCTGGAACTGCTCGTGCCGGACGATCCCGGCGAGGACGTCCTCGACGAGGTCCGGGAGGCGGCCCATGTCCTGGCCTACATCGTGATCGCCAACGGGCGTTTCACCGACTTCTACACCTGGGGCAAACGCTCCAGACCACCCACCCTGGCAGCGGAGATCCAGTATCAGCTGCTTCCTTCGTCGCTGTCGTGCGAGGCCGCGCAGTTCACGCTGTGCGGCAGCCTGGAGCCCTCCGAAGACCTCAGCGGCGACACTTTCGACTACACCCTGGACCGGGACACACTGCACGTGTCGGTGACCGATCCGATGGGTCACAACCTCAATGCCGCACTCGCTGCCACGGTCCTGGTCAGCGCCCTGCGCGGCGCCCGTCGTGCAGGAGCAGGCCTGGCCGAACAAGCCCACCGCGCCGACCAGGCACTCGTCCAACACGACCACGGACACGCCACTGGGCAACTGCTGCGCATCGATCTCCACACCGGCCGGGCCCATCTCGTCAACGCCGGACACCCCTGGCCACTGCGCATGCGCGAGGGAGCTGTGGAGGTGATCACCTGCGAAGTGGATCACCCCTTCGGACTGTCCGAGTTCGCCACCCTTCCCTACCGTGTTCAGGAGATCGACCTGCGCCCTGGCGACCGTCTGCTCATGTTCACCGACGGCATGGTCGAACGGCATGGGGAGAGGGTCGACGTTCCCGCCCTGCTGGAGCGCACTCGGGGGCTGCATCCACGGGAGACGGCGTTGATGCTGACATCCGCGGTCCGGGAGGCTGCAGAGGGTCGGCTCGACGACGATGCCACCGTCATGTGCCTGGACTGGCACGGCCCTCAGGTGACCCAACGGCGCGTCAGCTCCGGCGCGGACACCCAGCAGGCCTCAGCAGGCCGCGCGAAGGAACAGCCGTGAGCAGAGTGGCTTCCTTGGGCGCAACCCGCCGGGCCGCCGCTGGCTACCCCTGGTCTCGTGCCTCTTCGCCACGCGTTGCCACAGGTACGGCAGGGAGGTGTAGAAGCGGTCGGGGAGGAACGCGGCGTCCGCGATGATCATCGCGCCGGAGAAGAGGGGCAGTCCCATGAGCACCGCGATGCCGAGGTGCATGCCCAGCAGCATGGCGAGAACGGGGTACTTCAGCCTGCCGAACAGCACGAACGGGAAGGCCACTTGCAGGAGCACCGTCATGTAGCCGGCGACCGCGATCAGGATCGTGTGCTGGTCCACGAGGTGGGACGGCGCGGGCCAGGGCTGGAAGAGCCGGAGGTTCAGGACGAAGTGGAGAGCCGTGCCGGGGTGCCGGTACGAGCTGCTTTCCGCCGGGCCCTGCGTGTGTCCAGGGACCAGCGCCGGCCACACGCGGTGAAGGCGAGGTAGATGGCCATCAGCAGGAGGAGGTTGTCGCCCCCGTCCGTCATGAAGATCGCCCGGGCGTGGAAGGAGATCACCACGACGGCGAAGAGCACGGACAGGACGCGGGTCCGCCACCCCAGCGCGAACAGCGCGGACGTGGCGAGGGCGAGCGCGTAGCAGAGCTCGAAGTAGGCACGGCTGTCGGACAGGGTCAGGATGCCGTTCCACCCTGTCTGGTCGAAAAGCTCTCGCGCCAGCGCGGGCGTCCACGGGGAGCCGGGGCCCCAGATCTCGTCACGGTGCGGGAACTCGCGCAGCAGAAAGGACGACCGCCGGCCCGCCATCCGCTCGCACGCTCGCGGCCGCAGTTTGTCCGGGCTGCCGACCTCGGCTCTTGCCGCGACGGTTTCAGTGCCCGAGCCCCCTTCGGCAGCTCGACAGCTCGACAGCTCGACAGCTCGACAGCTCGACGGGCGTCGGCACAGTCGCGGCAGTGGCCAGAGGGCACGGGCGTGGCGATGGCGAGCGCCTGCGTCGGGGTCAGGACGACCGTCGTCGCGGCAACGTCGGGATCGGACGGTGGCATCCGGCGCGCGGGCGCCCGGCAGCCCGTCCTGTCGCGTCCACGGGGTACGACGGCTGGTGAGGGTGGCGACCCGAACTCGGCGCGGCTGGAACTGCTCCCTGGGTTGCGCCTCGGCGGCGCCGGGGGAACAGCCGAGGCGTTCGGGCTCGATTACCTTCTCGTGGGCCATACGGAAATCTATGTTGGCCAGAGTAGACATTGGGTTGTGGCTTGGCTATGGTTTCTCTCGTAGCCAAGAGGACAGCAGGACCCGGCAGACATGAACTGCCGGGTGCAGGACGGTGCGGTGGTGGAGTTTCGGAGCCAGGTTTGTTGCACGACGGCGACGGGACTGACGACCGGACCGGGTGGCCGCAGTGATCAGGGGCCGCCGTGAGCAGGACCGCATTAGCACCACCCGTAAGTGCAGTTCGTGGTACCCAGCAGTGAAGTCGGTAGGCAGTACCTCGGTGAAGGCGTCGGCTGCGGGCGCGCGCACCGAGAGGTTCGGCAGTGGGGTTCTGAGCCGGAGCAGATGCAGGACGGGCGACGGGGCTGGCTGCCGAAGAGTGGCGCTGTAACAGGCCACCGTGCGGTTCGCATCACCAGCAGTACGCAGTCCCGTTCGGTAAGTGATCGATCCCAGAGGGAAAGAACGGAGGGGCCGAGCGCCATCAGGATCGCCCGGGCGTGAGTGTAGATCCCGGGTACCGCAGGACATCGATAGTGAGGTGGTCTCCGGTCGAGCAACCGCGATCCCCGCGCCCCCGACAGCAGTCCCGTCGGGCTCGCGGAAACAGAAGGCCGGTGCAGTATCAGGGCCGGCAGATGGTGTAGCAGTTCCTTCGGGGCCCTGGCGCAACGAGCGCCGGGGCCCCTCGACGCGTTCCACAGAGAGGTGCGATGACAGCAGACGATTCGTTCGGCCGGCTCGATGACGACGACTACCCCGCCTACACGATGGGCCGGGCCGCCGAGCTGCTCGGCACCACCCAGGGCTTCCTCCGCGCCATCGGCGAAGCCCGCCTCATCACCCCACTGCGGTCCGCCGGCGGCCACCGCCGCTACTCCCGCTACCAGCTGCGCATCGCCGCCCGCGCCCGCGAACTCGTCGATCAGGGCACACCCATCGAGGCCGCCTGCCGCATCGTCATCCTCCAAGACCAGCTCGAAGAAGCACAGCGCATCAACGCCGAACACCGCCGCGCCGCCGCATCAGCGAACCCGACGGCCGCAACCTGACTCGCTCTGGACCAGCAACTCCGCCCTCCGGTCCAGTACTCAGCTCGGCCACGACTACAGGCCCGCAGTGCTCCATGTGGACGGTACGGGGGGCACGTCTCGTGAGGCACACGGTCACCGGGCAGCCCGCGCCACGAGCGGACGTGAACAAGTGGGACCCGTCCGGTGCGCGTCCCGCCCGCCGGGAGGTATTGCGCGGCGGATCATTGACGGCAATCTCGTTTCCGGAGGTCGGTGCCGAGTGATTCTGTGCCGACAGGACATGACGTCTCGCGTAGAGGATCTTTGAGACAGGCCACGGTCCATCGCTCGCCGAACTGGAGGGTGGGCGAGCGGTCTGAGGAGAGCGGTCCGTGTTGTGCCGCCTCGGTCGACGTCCGCACTGTTGTCGTCCCTCGTGAAGGAGCGCGTGTCATGAAGGGCTACACCGTCCCCCTCTCGCCCCGCGGTATCGCGAACCTGGCGCCCGCCCCGCCTTGGCACTACGCCGGTACCGTGGTCGCCGTGGAGTTCTTCACCAGCCCGGACGCGGCCGCGGCGACTCTGCCCGAGGGCCTGACCCCCGACCCGGTCTCCGGCGGGCGCGGCGTCGCGATGTTCATCGACTGGCAGTATTCCTCCACCCATCTGGAGTACCTCGACCCCGCGCGCTCCCAGTACCGTGAGTTCTTCGTCACCCTGGATGCCCACCATGAGAGCACCCCCGTGTCTTGGTGCCCCTACATCTATGTCGACAACGACTCCGCCATGGCCCGCGGCTGGGTCCAGGGTTTCCCCAAGAAGCTCGGTGCGGTCCACCAGACCCGCGCCTACTCCGTGGGCGGCCCCGGGACCCCCGTCCTCGGCCCCGGCGGGCAGTTCGCGGCCACTGCCTCGTCGGCCGGTCAGCGCATCGCCGAAGCCGCGGTCACCCTCCGGCAGCCCGTCCCCGACCCCACCGCTCTCATGGCGCGTCCGCTGGTCAACCTACGGCACTTCCCCGACTTGAGAGCCGGCCGGCACGACAAGCCCGCCGTCCACGAACTAGTCATGGCCGTGCTGGACGACCCCGCTGTGAGCGATGCTTGGGTCGGTACCGCCGATCTTGCCTTCCTCGCCGCTCACGGCGAGGAACTCGCTGATCTCCCCGTCCAGCAGGTCGGCAAGGGCTTCCACTTCGACCTCGCCTATACCGTCACCGACCTCGCGACCCTCACCACTTGACCCTCCCGCCTGCTCTCCTGCATGCGCGTCGAGGGGGCAACGTGGGCTTCATCGAGCTACCCCGGGCAGCCTCTGCGGTGGCGGAGAGCCGGAGCACCCTTGCCGGTCACGGGATGGGCGTGCCGAGGTCCCGCCGGGAGACTCGAGTCGAAAGTTGTGCCCGGCGGACACACCGATCGTGCGCGTTCGACGCCATCGCTGCGCCAGCCCTGCGGCGGCCTCGAAGTCAGGGCGAAGCAGGCGGACCGGTGACAAGGGTTCCCTCGCCGTCGTAGGGCCAGGGGTTGGCGACACACCCATGCAGGCCCTTGATCTGCTGCATCATCACGGGAGCCCGCATGCCCGGCCCCGGACATCCCTGGTGATCACGCCCGAGGAAGTGACCGACCTCGTGGTTGATGATCAACGCGTGATAATCGGCAGGCCGCCCCTTGTACTGCGGGCTGAGCAGGATCCAGCGCTTTATGTTCACCACGACGGTCCGCGCGACGTTGCAGTTCAGCTCACCGTGGGTGTCCAGACCGTAGGCGGCGCACTCGGCATCCGCGGTGTCGGGGGTCGCCGCCCGTATCCGGAAGTCGTACGGCGGCTGTGCCACGCGCTGGAACGCGACTCCACTTGTTGTCCAGCCCCGCTGGTCGGCGAGTATGCGTTCGACCTCGGTGGCCACGGAGGCCGCGGTGAGTCCACTGCCCGCCTCCGCCTGTACGACGTACCTCAGTGGTCTGCCGTGCCCGACGACCTCTGATGAGCCGGAGGCGGCCGTGAACGTGCCGGCCCCGTGCCGCGGTATCCACGGGGGCCTGGGTGACGCCGCTCCGCGGCGGGGGAGTGGTGGCACCGATCGGCTCGGCTCAGGTGAACGTGTCGAGGTGGTCGTGTTCGGCGTGAGCCGAACACCGTGTGTCGGGGTGCCATCCGGCTCTGATGTGTTCCCCGCGGTGACAGCGAACACCCCGGCGAGGCTCAGTCCCATGATCGCGAGGCAGGGGACGGCGGGCATTCCGTGCCGCCTCCCTGCCCGGCGACGTCGGCTGCGTCGGTACTTCATGCTCATGCTGCGAACTACACAGCGGCCCCCGTGAGGCGGTGGTGAGCTTCAGGGCTCACATTCTCCTCACGGCGGGCGAGGCATAGTGTCCGTCAGGAAGCTGTCGGAACCGCAGCCGGACGCCCATGCCCTCTACTGGGCCTGGCGACGGCCGAGCGGCGGACTTGGACGCTCCACGGAAGCCGACGCTTCGCGGAAATCCGTGTACGTCCCAGGCCGCACCGTCGTCCGGCTGGTCCGCAGGGGCGAGGGCAGGGCTTCGTGCCGTCGTCGGTGAACACGCGTACGGCGACTGCTGTCGAGCGGATTGCACGGAAACGGCTGATGGGAGAGATGCAGGGTGCGGGTGCTGGTCGTGGAGGACGAGGAACTGCTCGCGGGCGCCATAGCCGAGGGGCTGCGGCAGGAGGCGTTCGCGGTGGATGTCGTTCATGACGGTGAGGCGGCCCTGGAGCGGCTGGCGATCAACGATTACGACGTGATGGTGCTGGACCGGGACCTTCCGAAACTGCACGGTGACGAAGTGTGCCAGCGCACCGCTTCGGAGGGCGCCGAGATCAAGATTCTCATGCTGACCGTGTCGACGACGGTCGCCGAACGCGTTGCCGGTCTCCGCCTGGGAGCGGACGACTACCTGGTCAAGCCCTTCGCTTTCGCTGAGCTGGTGGCCCGTATCAGGACACTGGGCCGCCGGGCGCGGCCGTCGGCCCCGCCGGTTCTCGAGCGCGCGGGAATCCGTCTCGACCCGTACCTGCGAGAGACCTCCCGCGACGGACGCTACGTACCGTTGTCGCGGAAGGAGTTCGCGGTCCTGGAGGAACTGCTGCTGGCACGAGGCGGCCCGGTCTCGGCCGAGCAGTTGCTGGAGCGCGTGTGGGACGAGAACATCGACCCCTTCACCACGATCGTGCGGGTCACTGTCCGCAGCTTGCGGCGCAAGCTCGGCGAGCCGGGCGTTGTGGAGACCCTCAGCGGAGTGGGCTACCGCATCCGCTGAGTCCGGGGTCGTGGTGATGTCCCGGGTGTCTTCCGCGCTCAGCATCAGACGGGAAGCGCATGTCTTCGGGGCACGCCCCCACTGGACTTCACGTGCGTCTACGTCACGCCCGCTTGCAAGATGAAGACGGCCGCGGAGTGTTCCTCATCGCCTCCCTCGCCGATCGCTGGGGGATGCGCTATGAGGACGTGGGCAAGACGATCTGGGCCGAGCAGACGCTGACGGCCGCGTGACCGCAGCGTAGATCTCCGCTTGCCGGCTCCGGGCTCACGTGTCTGTCCCACCTGATTGAACGAGCCGAGTGTCTGACCCCGGCCGCTGTGCCGCGAGCCGAACCGGGGTACGGGGGCGCGCCGCTCTTCCCGGTCCGGGATGCGAAAGGGGGAGAGTGACGGTGAGGTCCAGACCGCCCTTCGGGCGCGGGTCGGCCCTGGCCTCACCGCCGTGGGTATGGGCGATGGCCTGGACGATGGACAGGCCCAGGCCGCTTCCCTTGGCGGAATCGACGCGGTCGGTGAGTCGGCGGAAGGGCTGGAAGAGAGTGGGCACCTCGCTCGGAGCGATGGACGGCCCTGTGTTGGTGACGACCAGCACTGCCGCGTCGGGCCCGAGGCGGGTGGTGACGTGGACGGTGCCGCCGTGGTGGTTGTAGCGGATGGCGTTGTCGACGAGATTCCGCGTGAGCTGTTCCAGCAGGGTCGGGTCCCCTTGCAGTGGTGCGGCATCGAGATCGCTGGACACGGTGATACCGGCTTCCCGGGCCGATTCCGCGGCGTGGGCGAGGACCGTCTCGGCCAGGCGGCCGAGGTCGGTGGGCAGGCACTCCATGGTGCCGCTGTCCGAACGGGCGAGCGCGAGGAGGGCATCGATGAGGCGTTCGTGACGAGCGTTGACCTTGAGCAGGTTCTCACCGAGGTTACGCAGGGATTCCGTGGCGTCACGGCGGTTCATGGCCACTTCGACGAGGGTGCGGTTGAGCGCGAGGGGTGTCTTGAGCTCGTGCGCGGCATTGGCGACGAACCGCCCCTGTCCGGCGAACGACTCGTCGAGCCGTTCCAGCATGCGGTCGAAGGAATCCGCGAGAGTCTTCACCTCGCCGGGCGGGGCGGAGAGAGCGATGCGCTGGTGCAGGGTGCGCCCAGCCACCTGTTCCGCAGTACGCGTGATCTCGTTGAGCGGCCGAAGGAGCCGTCCCGACACGCACCAACCGGCCGCTGTCGCCGCTATCCCGACGCTAATGACGATCACCGACCCCCACCTGAGCAGCCACCACACGTCACCGTGCAGGAGAACCGGATCAACGGCGCGGTCCTCGTTCAGAAGTGCTTTCAGCGCAGCTCTGTGCTCCGGTGATACCACGGGATAGAGCCTCGACGCGGCCTCGGGCGAAACCGCCGGTTGGTCCCAGTGCAGATAGCGGACGACAAGCAGAGCGGTGGCCGCGAGTACGGCCGAGCCGGCGAGGAAGAACATGAGGCCGAAGACAGCAGTCAGCCGCAGACGCAGGCTGCCGCGCCGAGCGGCCGTCCAGAGGCCGGGGGAGGTCATCCCTCGCCGGCTCCGGCGCCATCGACTACCGCGGATCCGATGGTTCGTGGCCACCCGCGACGCTTCGCCGCCGCCACGGACGGACATCAGCCGGTTCGGGCATGCCGAACGCAGGAAGCAGGCCGAGACGAACTTCCGCACCGCGATCCCAGGACGCGTCCCGTCCACTTTCCTCCACTCACCGATGTCGTTGTGCCTCAGTATCCGGATCGGATGTGAGCCGGAGGTGAGCGTTCGGAGCCGGGGGCTGTGCACCGGTCTCCTGCCGGACACCGGCAACGGCGTCATGGACCCACCAGTTCGCAAGAACGCTATCTCCGGGCTACGGGAAAGTGAGGAACGAGCGCGGTGACGCCGCTCACGCGCCTGATTCCCCGGATACGCGTGCCCGAACTGCCTGCGGTGTCCGCGACGGGTGGCGGGCCGGGTCCGCTGATCCGTCCCGGACTCCGGTGTCGAATTGCGGTGGTGACCGCCGTCGCCGGTATCGCCTGGACGCGGGGGCCTTCAGCGAGGAGCGGTGATTCCGCATGTGCGGTGGGACCTGCCCGGGGACGTGCCGTCGTCTCCGCGCGGGCTCGGTGGGTCGACGGGGGCGGCGAGTCCTGTACGTCGGCATGCCGCCTCCCTGCGAACTGATGCCTCCCGTCACCCGGCCCCGGGTCGATGCGTGAGCGGAATGTGAGGTTTTCGGCTCACCACCCGCTCACCGTCGTCCTGCTCAGATAGCGAGCGTCCCACGGCACCTCTGAAAGGCAGCCAGTTGCTCCACCTCGTTTTTGGGAGACATATTCCATATGTCTCATTTGTTGCCTTCTTCTCCATGGCCGTGTTCACCACTCTCGGATCTCTGCTGCGCCGGCGCTCGGACCGTCCATGGATCTATGCGGCCTGGGCCGCCTCCACCGCAGCCACGTTGCTTCTGACGCTGTGGGTCAAGACGGGTGCTACCGGCGAGATGAGCTGCATCGTCAGCCGGGACCTGTGGGAACCCCTGCGGGTGACCCAGGGACGCATGAACATCCTCATGTTCGTGCCCATAGGATTCTTCGGTGTGCTCGCCGTCAGGCGCATGGTCCCGGCGCTGGCTGCACCTGTCCTCCTCAGCTGCGGTGTGGAGGGCCTTCAGGCCCTCGTGCCGGGAATCGGGCGCTACTGCGACACGAGCGACTTGGTCGCCAACGTCCTGGGGGCCGCCTCGGGCGTCGTCCTCGGGGCGTTCTCGATGCGCGCTCTCGCCGGATCACCGCCTTCATGGGGTCTGTGGCGCCTGCGGCACATGATCGTGATGGGGGCGGCATGCACGGGGACCGTCTGTCTGATGGCTTCCGTCGTGGACCTTCGTGTCGTCGATCATGCCGAGCCGACGAGAGCGGGGTCCGCCGAGCAGCGCGCGGCTCTCACCCGGGTCGTCCAGGAGGCGTTGGGGGACGAGTTCCGGATCACCGACGTCCTGGACTGGACTCCCTGCGGGGTGGACGGCGTCGACGAAGAGATCTGGACCGCCCTGCAACCGGCTGGCCAGGCCGAGATGTCCTGGCCGGACCAGAACATGGTTCACATCGACCTGCCGGGACGGATCACGTCCCTCACCACGCCACCGAGCGGTTACCCCATCGCGGGAGCGAGTGAGCCAGTAAGCTCCGCCGCCGCTGCGCGCCGCGTTGCCGGCATCTATGTGTCGCGCCGCTTTCGCGCCGGGACCGACACGACGCGCCCGCGGGTGGAGGAGCCGGAATCGGAGTCTGCGGAGACGTGGACGGTGGTCTATCCCTACCGAGCCGTCGGCATGCCGGCCATCAGGTCGCTGAGGGTGGGGCTGAACCGTGCCGGGCGCTTGCGCGATATCCGCCTGTCCGGCACGTCTGCGGGAGATGGACCCGCCGTCCGAGTCGACAAGGAGAAATCGCGGGAAGGCCGCACCTGCGGGTGAAGTGTGAAGAGCAGACGTGGACAACCGCGTTCGGGCCGCCGTCTCCGGGGGAGACCAAACCGACGTTCACGGCCGGAACGCCGCCGCCCGAGCCGGCTGGAGGGACGCGGTCACCGGCTCTGACGGCACGATGTCCCCACCTCAGTGGTACCCCGGCCGCAGATCGCTGCTACGACGTCCGACCAGCCTCGCCTACGGGTGCGTGTCCGTGATCGCGATGACTTCGTCGAGGCGGTCCAGGGTGGTCTGCAGGTCGTCGACCTTGGCCTGGATGCGGTCGCGCTCAGCGCGCAGCATGGCCCGTTGCTCGGCGTCGGTGTGCCCGGAGTTCCAGCACGGAAGGAGTTCCGCGATCCTTCGGCTGGTCAGGCCGGCGGCGAACATCTGCTGGAAGAAGCGAACCAGGGTAGCGGCGTCCTGCCGGTAGAGGCGCTGGCCGGATGGACTGCGCTCCGAGATGAGCAGCCCCTGCTGCTCGTAGTAGCGCACGGCGCGTGTCGAGACACCGGCGGCCCGCGCCACCTCGCCGATACGGACGAGCCGGTCGGCCGCGGTCTCCGTGACGGTCATGGTGATACCCCTCACCCCGGTTCTGACGGCCAGCACTTGCCTTTGACGTTAACGTCAGGTTTTAGCCTACCGGACATGGATATCAACAACTCGGTTGCCCTTGTCACCGGAGCCAATCGTGGTCTGGGCCGCGCCTTCGCCCAGTGCCTGCTCGAACGGGGCGCTCACAAGGTATACGCGACGGCCCGCCGACCGGAGTCCGTGGAGCTGCCCGGGGTTGAGGTGCTGTCCCTCGACATCGCCGATCCCGCATCCGTGCGGGCCGCCGCCGAGGCAGCCCCGGACATCTCAGTGCTCGTCAACAACGCGGGGATCCAGACGGGGACTGACCTGGTGACCGGTTCGCTGGACGCGGTGCGGCACGAGATGGAGACCAATGTGTTCGGCCACCTGGGAATGATCCGGGAGTTCTCGCCGGCGCTCGCCAGGAACGGCGGGGGCGCGATCGTCAACGTCCTCTCCGCCATGTCATGGTTCGGGGGCAGGGGTGCAGGTGCCTACCACCTGAGCAAGGCTGCCGCGTGGGCCATGACCAACGGAGTCCGTCTGGAGCTCGCCGAGCAGGGCACGCTCGTCACGGCGGTGCACCTCGGTCTGGCCGACACCGACATGGCCGCGGGCTGGCCCGTGGACAAGATCGCGCCGTCGGACCTGGCCGCCGCGGCGCTCGACGGCGTCGAGGCCGGCTCCGCCGAGGTCTTGGCCGACCAGTGGAGTCGGGACGTCAAGTCCCGGCTGCCGCTGACGCCGGATGAGTTCAACGCCGCGATGGACCGTGCCCTGGCGGCGCTGACGGCGGCCTGAGGGGTCTCTCGGGCCGAGCTGACCTCGAACGGCAGGTTCGCCATGGCGCCCGCGTGGTCGGTGCCGTCGGGAATCCGACGGCAACGGCCCCGGCGACCACGCCGGCGCCTGTTCCGTCATGCCGCCGGGGGAGCTGACGGCGGCGAGCGTGCTGGCGAAGGACGCGTCGGGCCGGGCGCGGAGCACCGCAGGTCAGATGATGTGTGAGCCCTTGTCAGCCCGCTGGCGTCCCCTCAGCAGCCACTATGCCGCACCGCACGAGATCGAGTAAGGAATGGGGGCGGGGTGTGGTCGGGTGGCGGCCTCGGGGATCGGGCGGGGTTCGGGTTGACGGTGGCGCGGCGCGCCGGTCGACGCGCTGGATGCCCGGGGCCCCCGGTGGCCTTTCAGGCACCCTTGCGGACGCCTGCTGGAGTGGCGAGTGGGTGCGGGGACGAAGGCGCTCACGCGCCTTCGTCCCGTTTCCTCCTCCGCATGCTCCGTGTGGAATGGGCCCGGATGGCCTTCCTGGGTGCCGTGCTCAGCCGGCTCAGGCTGTCGTCGTCAGGCTGCCGCCGAGCTCCGCGGATCTGCGCACGAACGCGTCGTGCAGGTCGCCCGCAGCGCGGGGGACGGACTCGGCCCTGCGGCGCCGGAGCATCAGCAGGACACGGGTGGCGTCGTCGGTGAGCGGCCGGTACGTGAGGGCCCCGCACCGCTCCAGGGGGTCGCCGATGACACTGAAGTCGGGCAGCAGCGTGGCGCCGAGACCCTCGGCGACCATGAGCTTGCCCATCTCGGCACCGTCCGTCGAGTACGAGAGGGCCGGTTCTCGGCCTTCCAGGAACCGGTGCAGGTAGCGGTGCATGACATAGCCGGAGCGCATCGCGATCAGGGGCTCACGCCCGTCGAGAAGGTCGTCCGGGGCCACGGTGGGCGAAGCGGCCAGCGGGCTGTCCGGGCGGACGCACACGACCGGTCGGCCGCGCAGCAGCTCCGTCGTCTCGAAGTCGGCGGGCATGTCGTCGCCGTCCAGGTGGTTCACCAGACCGAGATCGAGACCGCCCTCCGCGAGGGCCCGGTGGATCTCCGACTGCTGGGCACCGACCACTTCGACCTGGGTCTGCGGGTGCGTCGCGCGAAAGCCCCGGACGACCGGGATGAGCAGCGGCACCGTCGCCGCGTTCACCGTGCCGACCCGGACCATCCGGCTGATGCGGTGCTGCTCGCCCGCCGCGCCGCGCAGCCGGTCGACCGCGTCCAGCACGTTGATGATGTGCGGCAGCAGTTCGCGGCCCTCGGCGCTCATCCGGGCCCCGGACCGCTTGCGCTCCAGCAGGTCGACCCCGAGCTCCCGCTCCAGGTTCCGGACGGTCTCGCTCAGCGCGGGCTGTGAGAGGTGCAGTTCCTCGGCAGCCCGGCGCAGCGAGCCGAGCCGGGTCACCGCCGCGATGTACTCCAGTTGTTCCGTGCGCACCGCAGCAGCATGCGGCCGCCGCCACGGTCGGTTCAAGGGCTGCCCTGTCACGCCTTCGTGAAATTCGCCGGTCCGGGATGCGAGACCGGCCCGCCGTTCCTTGACGGTCCCGACCGGTGGCTGCCACGATCGGCCACATGAAGAAGCGACCGGACCTCACGCGACGACGCCACGTCGATCTCGCGCGTGTCTCCAGCGCCTTCTGTTGTCGCGAAGCCTGACGGTCCCGACGGTAGGGTCCCCTTCGCACAGGCCGCCCGCCCGCAGGTGAACTTCCCCCGCGGGGCGCGCCGCTGCCTTCGCCGCTCCCTGCCGCATGCCGTTCTCCGCCCGCGTTCCCCGTGACACGCCGGGCCTGCACGCGTCGTGCCCTCTCTTCGTACACCGGGAGTTCTCCGTGTCCGCAACCGAACCCGTCCGTTTCGCCTACTGGGTCCCCAACGTCAGCGGTGGCCTGGTCACCAGCACCGTCGAGCAGCGCACCGACTGGGGCTACGACTACAACCGCGAACTGGCCGTCCTCGCCGAGAACAACGGCTTCGACTACGCGCTCAGCCAGGTCCGCTACATGGCGAGCTACGGCGCCGAGTTCCAGCACGAATCGACCAGTTTCAGCCTCGCCCTGCTGCTCGCCACCCGCCGGCTGAAGGTCATCGCCGCCGTCCACCCGGGCCTGTGGCACCCGGGTGTGCTGGCCAAACTCGGCGCCACCGCCGACCACCTCTCGAACGGCCGGTTCGCCGTCAACGTGGTCAGCGGCTGGTTCAAGGGAGAGTTCACCGCGCTCGGTGAACCCTGGCTGGAGCACGACGAGCGCTACCGCCGCTCGGAGGAGTTCATCGAGGCCCTGCGCCGGATCTGGACCGAGGACCACGCCGAACTCGCCGGTGACTTCTACCGGTTGCGCGACTTCACCCTGAAGCCCAAGCCCCTCAACACCCCCGAGCGCCCGCACCCGGAGATCTTCCAGGGCGGCAACTCCACCGCGGCCCGAGCCATGGCGGGCCGGGTCTCCGACTGGTACTTCTCCAACGGCAAGGACTTCGACGGAGTCGTCGAACAGATCGCGGACGTAAGGGCGTCGGCGGAACAGGCCGGGCGCCGGCCACCCCGGTTCGGCCTCAACGGCTTCCTGATCGCCCGTGACACCGAGGCCGAGGCCCGCGACACCCTGCGCGAGATCGTCGCCCGGGCCGACACCGAGGCCGTGGAAGGGTTCGGAGCCGCGGTGAAGCAGGCCGGACAGTCCACCGCCGACGGCAAGGGCATGTGGCAGGACTCCCGTTTCGAGGACCTGATCCAGTACAACGACGGCTTCCGTACCGGGCTGATCGGCACCCCGGAGCAGATCGCCGAACGGATCGTCGTCTACAAGCGGCTCGGCGTGGACCTTCTCCTCCTCGGCTTTCTGCACTACCACGAGGAGGTCGAGTACTTCGGCCGCCGTGTGCTGCCCCTCGTGCGCGAGTTGGAGGCCGAACAGCCCGACGGCGAGCCCGGGCCCGTCCCCGCGCACGTCTGACACCCCTCCCGACCGCCGCTCACGAAAGAGGGCCCATGGCCACCGTCCTGTCCGTCTCAGGAAGTCCCTCCGTCTCCTCACGCACCGCGAAACTCCTGCGCCACCTGGACGCCCGGCTGGCCGCCCAGGGGCACCGGGTGATCCCGCTCGACGTCCGCACGATCCCCGCGGAGGCCCTGCTCGGCGCGGACTTCCGGCACCCCGCCGTCATCGAGGCGACCGAGCTCTTCGCCCGCGCCGACGGCGTGGTCATCGGCACCCCCGTCTACAAGGCCGCCTACTCCGGCGTCCTCAAAGCACTCCTCGACCTGCTCCCGCAGTACGCGCTCACCGGCAAGACCGTGCTGCCGCTCGTCACCGGAGGCAGCACCGCGCACGTCCTCGCCCTCGACTACGCCCTGCGGCCGGTGCTCAACTCCATGGGCGCCGCGCACATCGTCCAGGGCTGGTTCACCCTGGACAAGGACATCACCACCGGGGAGGACGGCGGCGTCACCCTGGCACTCGGCACCGCCGAGGCACTGGCCCAGGTGGTCGACCAGTTCTCGGCGGCCCTGGGCCGCACTCCGCTGCTGGCCGCGGCGGGCTGAGCCGTGACCGCGCAGACGACGCCCGAGGACACGGCCGGCCGCGGGACAGCCGCCCGTCCGCCCGCCGAGGTGATCGCCGACGACGCCGGGGCTCTGGCCGTCGCCGCCGCGCTCGCCGCGGAGTTCCGCGCCGGAGCCTCCGCACGCGACGCCGAACGGCGCCTGCCACGAGCAGAGTTGGACCGGCTCTCGGCGTCCGGACTGCTCGCCGTCACCGTGCCCGCCCCGTACGGCGGGGCGGATGTCCGGCAGGAGACCCTCGCGGAGATCTTCCGGCTGCTGGCGTCGGCCGACGCCAGCCTCGCCCAGATCCCGCAGAACCACTTCGTGTACGTCAATGTGATACGTCGTCAGGGCACGCCGGAACAGCGGGCGTTCTTCTTCGGGGAGGTACTGGCGGGACGGCGGTTCGGCAACGCCCAGTCGGAGGCGGGCACCCGGCACGTCCAGGACATCCGCACCCGTCTGGACCCCCGGCCCGACGGCTCGTACCTTCTGACCGGCGTCAAGCACTACTCCACGGGCGCGCTCTTCGCCGACTGGATCCCCGTCCTGGCCCGCGCCGAGGACGACAACCTGCACGTCGCCTATGTGCCCCGGGACGCCGAGGGGGTCAGGGTCGTCGACGACTGGGACGGCATGGGGCAGCGCACGACGGCGAGCGGCACCGTCCACCTGGACGCCGTCGCCGTGCCCGCCGACCGGGTCGTCCCGCACCACCTCACCTTCCAGGGGCCCCAGCTCCACGGCGCCGTGGCCCAGTTGCTGCACGCCGCCATCGACGCGGGGATCGCGGCCGGCGCCTTCGCCGAGGCCGCCGAATTCGTCCGTACCAAGAGCCGGCCGTGGTTCGAGAGCGGTGCGGAGACCGCGGCCGAGGACCCGCTGCTCGTCCAGCACTTCGGTGAACTCGCCCTTCGGATAAGGGCGTCGGAGGCATTGCTCGGCGCCGCCGCCCGCGCGGTCGACGCGGCCCGCGACGACCTCACCGAGGACTCGGCGGCCGAGGCGTCGATCGCCGTGGCGGCCGCGAAGGTGCACACCTCCGCCACCGCCGTGGAGGTGGCGGGCGCCCTCTTCGAACTGGCCGGGACCCGGTCGGCACTCGACTCCCTCAACCTGCACCGCCACTGGCGCGACGCCCGCACCCACACCCTGCACGACCCGGCCCGCTGGAAGATCCAGCACATCGGCCGGTACGCGCTCAACGGCACCAAGCCACCCCGGCACGGCCTGCTCTGAACGGAGACCCCCGCGTGTCCCTCACCTGCCACTGGTTTCTGCCCACCAACGGAGACAGCCGGCATGTCGTCGGCGGCGGCCACGGCACCCCGGCCACCGGCTCCGGCCGTGACCGGCCGCCCACGGTCGCCTATCTGAGCCAGATCGCCCGCGCCGCCGAGGACCTCGGCTTCGTCGGCGCGCTCACACCCACGGGCGCCTGGTGCGAGGACGCCTGGCTGACCACCGCGATGGTCAGCCAGAACACCGAGCGTTTGAAGTTCCTGGTCGCGTTCCGGCCCGGCTTCGTCTCGCCCACGCTCGCCGCACAGATGGCGTCCACCTTCCAGCGGCAGACCGGCGGCCGGCTGCTGCTCAACGTGGTCACCGGCGGCGAGAGCCACGAACAGCGCGCCTACGGCGACTTCCTCGACAAGGACGCCCGCTACCGCCGTACCGGCGAGTTCCTGCGGATCGTCCGGGACCTGTGGGACGGCAAGACCGTCGACCTGACGGGTGAGCATCTGCGGGTCGAGGACGCCCGGCTGGCCCAGGTCCCCGACCCGGTGCCCGAGATCTACTTCGGCGGGTCCTCGCCGGTCGCGGGCGAGGTCGCCGCCCGGCACGCCGACGTCTACCTCACCTGGGGGGAACCACCGGCCCAGGTGGCCGAGAAGATCGCCTGGGCCCGCCGCCTCGCGGAGCCCGAGGGGCGGACCCTCCGCTTCGGCATCCGGCTGCACGTCATCACCCGTGACACCTCCGAACAGGCCTGGGCGGAGGCCGGCCGGCTCCTCGACGGCTTCGACCCGGAGACCGTGAAGTCCGTGCAGGCCGGGCTCGCGCGCAGCGAGTCGGAGGGACAACGCCGTATGCGCGCACTCCACGGAGGCAGCCGCGAGAGCCTGGAGGTCCACCCCAACCTGTGGGCCGGCATCGGGCTGGTCCGCGGCGGTGCGGGCACCGCCCTGGTCGGCAGCCACGAGGAGGTCGCCGAGCGGGTCGCCGAGTACCACGCCCTCGGCATCGACGAGTTCGTCCTCTCCGGCTACCCCCACCTGGAGGAGGCCTACTGGTTCGGCGAGAACGTCCTGCCCCGCCTCGCCGCGCGCGGCCTCTGGCACCACCCGTTCGAGACGTCACCGGTGCCCGCGGCCCAGGTGCCCTTCACGAGCTGAACGCGCGGCTCCGCCGGGGCCGCGGCGTGATGCCTGAGTGTTCCGACGGACTCCGCGGGGCCGGGCACCCACGAAGCGGGGGGATGCATGGAGCCGGGTATCCATGGATCCGTCGATCCGGTGGCCAGGGCGTGACGGCGGGCCGGGGTGCGGCGCCCGCCCGGACCCCGCGCGCCCACGGCACCAGGCCGGACCCGGGCTGTCGGTCCGACCCGTCCCCGGTCCGGCCGAGTGCGTCGGTCGGTTCGGGCGGGGCGGCCCGAACACGTGCGCCGGTCCGACCCGGTACGTCGGTCGGTCCCGTACTGCTGGTCGGCCCGTGGGCACAGGGTCACCCCGTCACCGGGCCGCCCCTCTCACCGGGCCGAACCCGCCACCCGGCCGATCCATCACGCCGCCGACCCCGTCGCACCCAGCGCCCCGAGGTGTGCCGTGCGGACCGTCGCCGTCTGGCCCTGGACGAGCAGGAACATTCCCTCCCGGGCCAGTCGCTGCGCGGGGCTGTGCAGATCCATGGCACGGCCGCCCCCGGCCACGACCGCCGCGGTCGTGGCCGCCCGCATCACGTCGTAGGCCTGTGTCTTGGCCGCCAGCCGCTCGTCGATCCGCTCGCCCGGCACGGGATGATCGGCCAGGGCGTACGCCTGCCTCCGCACCTCGTCGAGACGGGCGCGCAGGGCCCGCGCGGTCTCCGTCGCGGGCGGATCCGTGTCCAGCAGGTCGAGGGCCGCGGCCGCGACGCCGAAGACCGCGGGTGAGGCGTTGGTGTTCTTGGGGCGGTCGCCCGCCGCCCAGATCTCGTAGGGCGTCCGCAGGGCCACCGAGTCGTCGGGCAGCCACAGTCCGTCCAGGTCCAGGGAGACCGTCCGGGCGGCCGTCAGCGCGGCGAGCCGCATCGGCGGCGAGGGCCGCAGACCGGGCTGTTCGCGCGCCTCGGTGAACGCGAACAGCGCCTCCCCGGCGTCCGTGATCCCCGCCAGCAGCATCATGTCGTTGAGCCCCCAGCCGGTGTACCAAGGCACCCTTCCGTCGAAGCGCCAGCCGCCCCGCTCGCGGGTGACCCGTACCGGGACGCGTGGATGGGCGCGCAACTGGGCGTAGGCGACGCCGGACAGCAGTTCTCCGCGCGCCAGCGGACCCAACAGCCGCTCCCGCAGCGGGGAATCCGACCGGGCCAGGGTCAGGACCGGGGTGTGGTGCTGGGCCTGGACGAACCAGGTCGAGCAGCAGGCCCCGGCCAGGATCTCCGCGGTCTCGCGGACGACCGCGGCGGGCGCGGCGGATCCGCCGTAGGCGACCGGGGCGCTCACCCCGAGCAGTCCCGACCGCTTGACCGCTTCGATGGAACTCGCCGGGACGCCCTCCCGGTCGACGCGCTCCGCGCGCGGCGCGAGCACCTCGGACGCCAGCCGTCCGGCCCGGGAGACGAGCGGGTGCGATGGGGCGGTCATCGAAAGAATCTCCCTCGGTCGTCGTGGCGTGTGTCGATCCCGGGCTCTCCCGTTCGTGTAGTCAGTGAAGACCATCCGGAGCGAGAGCCACCCGAGGAGCACACCATGAAGTACTACCTGCTGAGCGTGATGCAGCCGCAGGGAGAGCCGCCCGCGCCCGAGGTGCTGGAGGAGATCACGCGTCGTCTCGACGTCCTCCACGCGGACCTGCGGGAGGCCGGGGCCTGGGTCTTCGCCGGGGGACTGCACGGGCCCGAGTCGGCCACGGTGGTCCGGGCCGAGGCCGGGGACGTACTGATCACGGACGGCCCCTACGCCGAGAGCAAGGAGTACCTGGGCGGGATCTGCCTGATCAAGGCGCCCGACCTGGACGCGGCCCTCGAGTGGGGCCGCAGGGCGACCCTGGCGACGACGCTCCCCATCGAGGTGCGGCCCTTCATGGGCGAGGCCTGATGCCCCTGGACGTCGAGGGGGTCTTCCGCGCCGAATACGGTCGCGCGGTCGCCGTCCTCGTCCGCTTCCTGGGCGACATCGACCTCGCCGAGGAAGCGGTCCAGGACGCCTTCACCACCGCCCTGCGGACCTGGCCGCGCTCCGGCACCCCGCCGAGCCCGGCCGGCTGGATCATCACCACCGCCCGCAACCGCGCGATCGACCGGCTGCGCCGCGAATCTACCCGCGAGTCCCGCCACGCCGAGGCCGAGCGGCTCCACGCGCGGGAGGGACCGGACGAGGAGGGCCCCGTGCGCGACGACCGGCTCCGGCTGATCTTCACCTGCTGTCACCCGGCACTCGCCGTCCCGGCCCAGGTCGCCCTCACGCTGCGGCTCCTCGGCGGTCTGACCACCGCACAGATCGCCCGCGCCTTCCTGGTCCCCGAGCCGACCATGGCCCAGCGGATCGTCCGCGCCAAGGCCAAGATCCGCGACGCCCGCATCCCCTACCGCATCCCGCGCGACGCGGACCTCCCGGACCGGGTCAGGGGTGTGCTGGCCGTCGTCTACCTCGTCTTCAACGAGGGATACGCGGGGCGGGAGGACCTCTGCGCCGAGGCCGTCCGCCTGGGCCGGCTGCTGGCCGGGCTGATGCCGGACGAGCCCGAGACCCTCGGGCTGCTCGCGCTGATGCTCCTCGTCGAGTCCCGCCGGCCCGCCCGCACCGCACCGGACGGCACGCTGATCCCGCTCCCGGACCAGGACCGCTCCCGGTGGGACCGTGACCTGATCGCGGAGGGGCAGGACCTGGTACGCCGCTGTCTGCGCCGCGGCCGGCCCGGCCCGTACCAGATCCAGGCCGCCGTCAACGCCGTCCACAGCGACGCCCCGACCGCGGCCGACACCGACTGGAGCCAGATCCTCCGGCTCTACGACCAGCTGACGGAACTCGCCCCGAGCCCCGTGGTCGCCCTCAACCGGGCCGTCGCCGTCGCCGAGACGGAAGGCCCCGGACCGGCGCTCGCCCTGGTCGACGTGCTCGGCCTCCGCGGCTATCCCGCCTTCCACGCCGTACGAGCCGATCTACTGCGCCGCCTCGGCCGGACCGCCGAGGCCGTACGGGCGTACGAGGCGGCCGCCGCGCTGTCCACCAGCCCGGCGGAGCGTGCCCACCTCGAACGGAACCGGGCAGCGCTCGGCGGCGGTTGACGGGAGGACGGCCGGCGATCGTGGGGGTGCGCGGACGTGGCACGGTAGACGACATGGCACGGTAGAAGGGGGCTGGCGAGTTCAGGATCGGCCGCCCCGGACGGCGGATGCGCGCGGCTCCGGACCACCGGCGTCTGATTCGGGGTCCGGACAAGAGGGAGTGGACGTGAAGCTCACCGCCAAGGGGACGGCCACGCGTGGACGGATCATCGAGGGTGCGGCCGCCGAGATGCGGGAGCGGGGCGTCGCCGTCACGACCCTGGACGACGTGCGCGCCCGGACCGGTACCAGCAAGAGCCAGCTGTTCCACTATTTCCCCGGCGGCAAGGAAGAACTGCTGCTCGCGGTGGCGCGCTTCGAGGCCGACCAGGTGCTGGCCGACCAGCGGCCCGAACTGGGGGACCTCACGTCGTGGGGCGCCTGGCAGGCCTGGCGCGACACCGTGGTGGCCCGGTATCGCGGGCAGGGGCAGACGTGCCCGCTCAACATGCTGATGTCGCAGCTGGGACGCAGCACCCCGGGTGCCCAGGCGGTCGTCGCCGAACTGCTGGGGAAGTGGCAGGGCGAGATCGCGGACGGCGTCCGGGCGATGCAACGCCAGGGGGAGATCGGCCCCGGCGTGGACGCGGACCGCTCGGCGGCCGCGCTGCTGGCGGGGATCCAGGGCGGTGTCGTGGTGCTGCTCTCGACCGGACGGACGACCCATCTGGAGGCGGCCCTCGACCTGGGCATCCAGCAGTTGCGCGACAGCGCGTCGCGGCAGGGGTGAGTCGGCCCCGGGCGGCTCCGGACGCACCTCCGGCGGGGCGGGGCGGATGAGAGGGCGGGCGGACACGGTGAAGCTCCGGTCCGTCGACGGCGCCGGAACCGACGCTGACCGACCGACCGATTCTTTGGCGTTCGTTCCAGAAGCGTGTACGGTGCTCCCATGGCACGTACCCGAGAGTTCGACACGGACGCCGTGGTGGCGTCCGCGATGGAGGCGTTTCGGCGCACCGGATACGAGGGCACCTCGATGCGGGACCTGTCCGAGGCGACGGGGCTCGGGAGCGGCTCGCTCTACGCAGCCTTCGGCAGCAAGGAGGGTCTGTATCTGGCCGCCCTCGACCTCTATCGCCGGAGCTACGCGGTACCGCTGACCGAACTGCTCCGCTCCGGCGGCGACCCCCGCGAGGTGATTCGCGAGGTGTTCGTGGGCGCGGTGGACGAGATCGCCCGCGACGGCAGCCGGCTGGCGTGTCTGATCGTGGCCGGGGCGATGGAGCGGGCCCGTGACGACGCACGGGTGGGCCGGCGGCTCCGCTCCACGACCCGGACGCTGGAGCTCGCGCTCTTCGACGTGATCGCCGAGGGGCAGTCGCGCGGCCGGATCCCGTCCGGGCGCGCCGCCGAGGACCTCGCCGCCTTCCTGGTGACGAGCCTGCAGGGGCTGCGGGTCATGGGCGCGATCGACTCCGACCGTGCCGCCCTGATGCGGTCCGCCGAGGTCGCGCTGAGCTGCCTGGACTGAACGGGTCCGGCACGCGGACGCTTCTCCGGTGAGGGGCATCCGTGTATCCGAATTATGTAACATACGTTAAAGAAAGTATCGAGAAAGGACCAGCATCATGGAACCGACAGGCGTGGGTGTCATCGGCGGCAGCACGAGCGGGTGGGCGTCCCTCTCGCACATCCCGGCGATCGGCGCCTCGGCGGCCTTCGAACTGCGCGCCGTCAGCACCTCCCGGCGCAGCTCGGCCATGGCCGCGGCGGCCGCGTACGGGGTGGCGGGCTACGACGACCACCGGGACCTCATCGCACACCCCGGCGTCGATCTCGTCGTCGTCGCGGTGAAGGTCACCGAGCACCTCGAACTGGTCTCGGCGGCCCTCGACGCGGGCAAGATGGTCTACTGCGAATGGCCGCTGGGCAACGGCCTGGCCGAGGCAGAACAGCTGACCCTTCGTGCCGAGACGGCCGGGGTCCGTACCGTCGTGGGACTGCAGGGGAGATACGCCCCCGAGGTCCGCTTCGCCCGTGACCTGATCCGCGACGGATACGTCGGCCGGGTGCTGGGCACCACCCTCTCCGGTTCCGGCATGGTCTGGGGCCCCGAGGTCGCCAACCATCAGCAGGCGTACTGGTACGACAAGGCGAACGGCGCGACACCCCTCACCTCACCCACCCTGCACGCCCTCGATCCCCTGCACCACGTACTCGGCGAGTTCGAGTCGGTGGCCGCGAACCTCGTGGTGGGCCGCACTCGCGCGACGGTGGCCGAGGACGGTCGCAGCGTCCCCGTCACGGCCGCCGACCAGGTCTCCGTGATCGGCACGCTCGCCGGCGGTGCCTCCGCCTCGGTCTTCTACCGCGGCGGCAGCTCGCGGGCCGGCGACTTCCGCTGGGAGATCAACGGCACCGAAGGGGATCTCGTCCTGACCGCCGACTGGGGCAACATGCAGGTCGCGCGGCTCGCACTGGCGGGTGGCCGGGGCGCCGACACGGCGGTCGCACCCCTCCCGGTGCCCGCCTCGTACACGGGTGACCTGCCCACGGATCTGGTCTCCTCGCCGGCCGCCAACGTGGCACGGCTGTACGGGCACCTCGCGCGGGATCTGGCCGAGGGGACCCGCACCGTGCCCGACTTCGCACATGCCCTGGCGCGTCACCGGCTGGTCGACGCCATCGAGCAGGCCGCGGACACCGGCACGGCCCGGACCCTCGCGAAGGGTCCCGCCGGGTCCGGCGCGGCGACCTCCGCCCGCTGACGCCGTGCCGCGACGGGCGGGGCCGGCAGCCCGGGGCGTCGCGGACGTCGTGGGTCCTCCGCGCCTCGCCATCGCGTCGAGGCCGGTGGGCGGCGTGTGACCGAGCCGCCCCGCCGTCGCGTCCGGGTCCGTCGGGCGGACCGAGCCGCCGTTGGGTCGAGGCCCGGCAGGCGACGGGCGACAGAGCCGCTCGCGCGGTCCCCCGGATGCTCTTCACGTAGCCGGAATGTACTTGGGAACCTGAAAGGTTGGTTATTGCATCGATCCCGTAGGGTCGACGGAGGACGAAGGCCGACGCGCGCCGAGAGGCCGTGCCGACCCCAGCAAGCGGACCACCCGGCCCGCTCCGACCAGCGAGGGCACCGTGACCCACCCCATCCCCGAGCAGCCCGCCGATCTCGTGGCCCGGCTGCGTGCCACCTTCCGCTCCGGCCGCACCAAGCCCGTCGAGTGGCGCACGGCCCAGCTGCGCGGACTGCGCGAGATGCTCACGGCGCACGGCGAGGACCTCGCCGCGGCGCTCCACGCCGATCTCGGCAAGAGCCCCACCGAGGCCCACCGCACCGAGATCGACTTCACCGTCCGCGAGATCGACCACACCCTGGAGCACCTCGACGAGTGGCTGCGCCCGCAGACCGCCCCGGTCCCGGCGTTCCTCGGCGCGGACGCGAGCGCGTGGACGCGCTACGACCCGCTGGGCGTGGTCCTGGTCATCGCGCCCTGGAACTACCCCGTCCAGCTTCTCCTGACGCCGATGCTCGGCGCGCTGGCCGCGGGCAACACCGTCGTCGTCAAGCCCAGCGAGCTCGCCCCCGCCACCTCGGCGGCCGTCGCACGGCTGCTGCCCCGGTATCTCGACACCGACGCCGTGGCCGTCGTGGAGGGCGCCGTCGAGGAGACCACCGCGCTGCTGGCGGAGCGCTTCGACCACATCTTCTACACCGGCAACGGCACGGTGGGCCGGATCGTGATGCGGGCCGCCGCCGAACACCTCACCCCGGTCGCCCTCGAACTGGGCGGAAAGTCACCGGCGTTCGTCGATCGCGGCACCGACCTCGCCGTCGTCGCCGACCGGCTCGCCCGCGGCAAGTTCCTGAACGCCGGGCAGACCTGTGTCGCGCCCGACTACGTCCTCACCGACCCGGAGACCGCCCGCGCTCTGGAGCCGGAACTCGTCCGCGCCGTCGAGGAACTCTTCGGCACCGAACCGCGGCGGTCCACCGAGTACGGGCGCATCGTCAACGAACGCCACTTCGACCGGCTGAGCTCCCTGCTCGGTTCCGGCCGCACTGTCGTCGGCGGCAGCGGCGACCGTGCCGCCAAGTACCTCGCCCCGACCGTCCTGGCGGACGTCGACCCCGCGGCGCCCGTCATGCGCGAGGAGATCTTCGGCCCGATCCTGCCGATCGTGACGGTGTCCGGACTGGACGAGGCCGTCGACTTCATCAACGACCGTGACAAGCCGCTGGCCCTGTACGCCTTCACCGAGTCGGACACCACCCGGGAGCGGCTGGCCGCCGAGACCTCGTCCGGCGGTCTCGGCCTCGGACTGCCACTCGCCCATCTGACCGTCTCCGACCTGCCGTTCGGCGGCGTCGGTGAGAGCGGCATGGGCAGCTACCACGGCCGCTATTCCATCGAGACGTTCAGCCACCGCAAGGCGGTGCTGGAGAAGCCGCTGAGCTGAGCCGGGCGCGGTTCCCGGCGACCAGCGGGAAGGAGCCCTGTCCGCCTCGCCCGTCCCGACGGTCCGGGGGAAGGTCCGGAAGGACCGTCCCCGGGCCGACCGGTCCGTCAAGCAGGCCCATCCAGCAGGGTGTTCGACTCGTTCGGTCCGTCCCGTCCGTTCGGTCCGTCCGGCCCGTCCGCCGGCCGGACAGACCGGGCGACCGTGACGGACCCGCGCACCGACCCCGTACGTGCCCCGCGCGGAGGGCTCCGGCCGACCCTGTGGAGACGCGTCGGCCCGTGTTACCGTCGCGCCGTGTCCCAGAGCGAGATCGACGTGGTGACCGCCGAGTTCTTCGGCGCGTTCGACAACCGGGGCGGCCGGACCGCCGACCTCGACCGCATCCGCCGACTGGTCCTCCCCGGCGGCGTGATCGTCAAGACCGGCCCGGAGTTCACCGTGTACACGGTGGAGGAGTTCATCGCGCCGCGCCGGACGCTGCTGGGCGACGGACGTCTGACCGAGTTCAGCGAGTGGGAGACCTCGGAACGGACCGACATCGCGGGCGACGTCGCCTCGCGGTTCGGCGAGTACCGCAAGTCCGGTGTCCTGGACGGCGAACCGTTCGAGGGCGGCGGGGTCAAGACCATCCAGTTCGTCCGCACCCCCGACGGCTGGCGCATCTCGGCCTTCTCCTGGTACGACCACGCCTGACCTTCCCGGCGTGGGGAGTCGGGCCGGGCACGGGCGTCGAGCGGCCCCGGACCGGGTTCCCGGGCCGGGTTCGGCGGCCGGTCCGCCTCTCGGGGCCGCGGGCGGGTGTCCGTAGGACCGTGTGCCAAACTGCCACGATGACCTCGGAGATGATCAGCGCGGCGGCGTCGGGTGTCTGGAGACTGGGGGACCTCGACGTCCACCGCATCGGGTTCGGTGCGATGCGTCTCACCGGAAGCGCGGCCTTCCATCTGGGGACCCCGAGCGACCGCGACCGCTCGATCGCCGTGCTGCGGCGCGCGATCGAACTCGGCGTCAACCACATCGACACCGCAGCCTTCTACTTCTCGTCGCTGCGGTCCGCGAACGAGCTGATCAACAGCGCGCTGGCCCCGTACCCCGACGATCTCGTCATCGTCACCAAGGTGGGCCCGTACCGCGACTACGCGGGGGAGTGGGGCGCGGCGGCCCGGCCCGACCAACTCCGGTCCCACGTGGAGGAGAACCTGCGGCAGCTCGGGCGCGACCACCTCGACGTGGTGAATCTGCGGCGCATGGGCCAGGACTCGATCGCGGAACACTTCGGCGCGCTCGCCGAACTGCGTGACGCGGGCCTGATCCGGCACCTCGGTGTCTCCGACGTCGACCCCCGTCAGCTGGCGGAGGCACAAGCCATCGCACCTGTGGTGTGCGTCCAGAACCGGTACGGTCTCGGTTCCACGGCGCCGGGGACCGACGAACTGATCCGGATCTGCGGGGAGTCGGGCATCGCGTTCGTGCCCTTCTTCGCCATCGCAGGCAAGGGCGGCGCGCGGGGACCCGGCGGCGGAGCCGCGGGGAAGGGCGGGACGGAGAGCGCGGTGCTCGCCGTCGCACAGGCCCACGGTGCCACTCCCGCCCAGGTCCGGCTGGCGTGGACGCTGCGGCAGGGGCCGCACGTGCTGGCCATCCCCGGCACCGGCGACCCGGACCACCTCGCCGAGAACGTCGCCGCGGGCGCGCTCCGGCTCACCGACGGCGAGACGGCCCGATTGGACGCGGTCCACCGGGCGGGGGAGTGAGACGGACGGAGCGGGACGGGCGGTCCGCCGTCGTGCCGGGCGGCGGACCCTCACCGGCACAGTGACCGGCACCGGCCGGCACCGGCCGGCCCCGGTCCGGGTCTCCCGGGCCGGAGCCGTCGTGGCCGGAGGGCTCAGCCCAGCCGCGCGTGCAGGAAGGGGACCGTGCTCTCCCAGGCGCGCCCGGCCGAGTCGGCGTCGTACGTCTCCGGGCGGCCGTCGTTGAAGAAGGCGTGGTCGGCGGGGTAGAGGCGCAGGTCCGGGGTGATCCCGGACTGCCGCTGGACCGCCTCGCCCAGCTGCTCCAGGCTCTTCTGGGGGATGCTGGTGTCGAGCTCGCCGTAGTGGCCGAGGATCTCCGCCTTGAGGCCCGAGAAGTCGGGCATCTCACCCTGGATCACGCCGTAGAACGGGACCGCCGCGCTGACCCGCGGATCGGCTGCCGCCAGGTACAGGACGAAGCCGCCGCCCATGCAGAAGCCGACCGCGCCGACCGTGTCCGAGGTGACCTCGGACAGGCCGAGCAGATGGTCGACCGCGCCGGAGAGCAGTTCGACGCCTCGCGCGACGGGCAGTTCCTGCATCATCCGGAAGGCCTCGGCGCTGTCATGGGCGACGTTGCCGCCGTACAGGTCGGGTGCGAGGGCCACGAAGCCCTCGGCGGCCAGCCGGTCGGCGACCTGCGCGATGTGGTCGGTCAGGCCCCACCACTCCTGGATGACGATCACACCGGGCCCCCGGCCGGACGGCGGCAGCGCCAGATAGCCGTGCGCGGTGGCTCCGGCGCTGGGGAAGGTCACGTTCTGATGGGCCGGCGCTCCGGTCGGCTTCGGCAGCTCGGACATGGCACTCAACTCCTGTGAGGACAGCGCTTGTCAGGGGGCCGGCGGAGAGCCGGTCCCGGATCACCGCCAACGATGTCATGCGCGGGCGCGGTCGTCGGCTCCGGCCCGCACGACGCGGCCCGCGGCCACCTTCTGCAGCAGGCTGTAGGCCAGCACGGGCAGCAGGACATGGGGCCGGTCGGGCAGGGCCGTGGAGACGAGGACCGCGCTCGCGCTGCTGTTGTTCATCCCGCACGCCAGCGTCACCGAGGCCCCGGTGGACGGGTCCAGGCGCAGCATCCTGGCGGCGATCCGGCCGAGACCGAACGACAGCCCGCACACGAGGGCGGCGACGGCCAGCGCGGCCGCCGTCAGCACCGGCTCCGGACGGGTGAGGAAGGAACCCAGGGCACCGCTCGCGTTGATGTACGTCAGGAGCAACGAGCCCAGCAGGGCGGCGGGGGGCGCGGCGGAGAGCAGCGCGCGCAGCGGGCGGGCGGGCACGGAGAGCCGAACGAGGATGCCCGCACCGCACGGGAGCAGCACTCCGGTCAGCGCGAAGTCGTTCCCGGCGGTCCGGGCGGCCTCCGACAGCGCCTCCCCGTAGCCGCCGCGCAGCAACGGGCACAGGACCGTCATCGTGAGCGGGATCGTGAGCGGTCCGACGAGCGTCGACGCCAGCACGAGGCCCACGGCGGTCGGCTGGTCGCCGCCGCCCCTGCCCGTCCACACGGTGGCGCCGGCCGCCACGGGCATCGAGACGACCAGGATCATCGCCGCGATCAGTCCGCTGCCCCCGTCGCTGTCCGGGGTGCGGTGCAGGGCGAAGGCCAGGCCCGGGATGATCAGCAGGGGCGCGAGCAGATGGAGGGCCAGGCCGGTCAGCAGCGCGGTGGGCCGGGTGAGCAGCGCCCGCAGTTCACGGACCGGCACCTGGAGGCCGGCGGTGAAGAGCACCAGGGCCAGCAGGAGGTGCGGCGCCCGCAGGACGGTCCCGGGGACACCGCCGTCGAGAAGGACGTGCGGGCGGCGCAGCCACAGGCCCGGCGCGGACACGGTCGCGGCCCCGAGGTAAGCCGCGCAGACGGCCCAGCCGAGGTGGCTACGGAGGCGACTGAGGGGGGATCGTACGTCGGGAGTGGGGTTCACCGGGGCGCTCTTCCGTCGGCGGGGCGTCGGGGCGGGGACGGAGCGCCGGTATGGAGGAGCCCGCGGACGGGAGGAAGCGGGCGACGACGTAGACGGTGAGGCTCAGCCAGCACAGGCTGAGCAGCCATCCGCCGAGGACGTCGGAGAACCAGTGGACGCCCAGATAGACCCGGCTCAGCCCGACGAGGACGGACCAGCAGCCGACGACCAGGGCGAGGGGCCGCCCGCCGCGCGGGGCGCGCGCGAGGAGCGCGAGGACCAGCAGGCCGCCGCTGACGGCCGACGTGGTGGTGTGCCCCGAGGGGAAGGACCAGCCGGTCGCGTGCGTGGCCCACTCCGCGACGGGAGGACGGGGACGGGAGACGAGGGTCATCACGGTGTACCGCACGGCCTGGGCGGCGGTGAGGCAGCCGACACAGCAGAGGGCGCGCACGACGCGCTCCCGCGCCGTCCGTCCCGCCACCACACCGGCGAGCACGACCAGCGCGTAGGGCACCACGCCCGTCCCGGTGTATGTGACCGCGCGGGCCAGGGCCAGGGCGACGGCCGGACGATGGGCGGCCGACCAGGTGACGAGCCCCTCGTCGCCGAAGAGCGTGCCGCCGTCCCGGCCGGTCACGACCAGGGTGAGCAGGACGAAGGCGACGAGGCTGCCCACGGCGGTCGATCCGGCGAGGTCGGCGGTGTCCGAGCGCTTCACGACGGCACCCCGGGACCACCGGCCGGACGCGCGGGCACGGTGTGCGGTGCTGCGGACATCGCGGGACACCCCTTCCCTGACGGGGCGCGGACGCACGGGTGGTGGCGTTCGCGCCGATGCGAACCAGGATGGTCTACATAACTGTAGACGTAAAACCGGCGGGGATCGTTCCCGAGGGGACCTGTGAAGCCGGCCGGACCCTTCCCACCTTGCGCCGCGAGCGGCCGGCGCGCCCGCGCGGACCGGAGGGGCGTGGAGGAGGGGGCGGGAGGGGCGGACGAGGCGTGGCGGAGGGGGCGGGATGTCGTACCCTACGTGTTACGTATAACCCGAGTACCTCCGGAGAGGCCCCGATGAGACGCATCGCCCTGGTCACCCTCGTCGTCGACGACTACGACGAGGCGATCCGCTTCTACACCGAGGCGCTCGGATTCCGGCTGGCCGAGGACGAGCCCCGGCCCGACGGTTCCCGCTGGGTCGTCGTCGAGCCGGCCGCGGAGGGCGGCGGCGGACTGCTCCTGGCCCGCGCCAAGAACGAGTCGCAGCGTGCCCGGGTCGGGGACCAGACCGGGGGGCGCGTGGGCTTCTTCCTCCACACCGACGATTTCACCCGCGACCACGCCCGGATGCGTGCCGCCGGCGTGACCTTCCTGGAGGAAGCGCGCCACGAGCCGTACGGTTCGGTCGCCGTCTTCCAGGACCTGTACGGAAACCGCTGGGACCTCCTCCAGCCCGCCACGTAGCCGCACGGGACCGCGCCCGTCCGCACCCCCGCCGCGCGACGCCCTGCCACCTGGTCCGCGCGTGACATCCCATGGCGTCCGCGCCGCGCCGCACCCCGAGAACCGACCTGCCGAGGAAACAGAAGAGCATGACCGTGCCCCGTATCGACATCGACACCGTCCGCCGTCTCCCCAAGGCCGTGCTGCACGACCACCTCGACGGCGGTCTGCGCCCGGCGACCCTCGTGGAACTCGCCGCGACCGTCGGCCACACGCTGCCCACCACCGACCCGGACGCGCTCGCCGCCTGGTACTACGAGGCCGCCAACTCCGGCGACCTGGTGCGCTACATAGCCACCTTCGAGCACACCCTCGCCGTGATGCAGACCCGTGAGGGACTGCTGCGCACCGCCGAGGAGTACGTCCTCGACCTGGCCGCGGACGGAGTCGTCTACGGCGAGGTGCGCTACGCGCCCGAGCTGATGGTGAACGGCGGGCTGAGCCTGCCCGAGGTCGTCGAGACCGTGCAGGAGGGCCTGGCGGCCGGCATGGCCAAGGCCGCCGCCGCGGGCACCCCGGTCCGGGTCGGCACCCTGCTGTGCGGGATGCGCATGTTCGACCGCACCCGTGAGATCGCCGGTCTCGCGGTGTCGTTCCGGGACGCGGGGGTCGTCGGGTTCGACATCGCCGGTGCCGAGGACGGTTTCCCGCCCGCCGACCACCTCGCGGCGTTCGAGTACCTGCGCGCCGCGAGCGTGCCCTTCACCATCCACGCAGGCGAGGCCCACGGACTGCCCAGCATCCACCAGGCCCTCCAGGTCTGCGGCGCCCAGCGCATCGGCCACGGTGTCCGCATCACCGAGGACATCGTCGACGGCAAGCTCGGCCGCCTCGCGGGCTGGGTGCGCGACCGCCGTGTCGCCCTGGAGATGTGCCCCACCTCCAACCTCCAGACGGGTGCGGCCAAGTCGATCGCCGAGCACCCCATCACGGCCCTGCGCGACCTCGGCTTCCGCGTCACCCTCAACACCGACAACCGGCTCGTCTCGGGTACGACGATGACCCGCGAGATGTCGCTGCTGGTCGAGGAGGCCGGCTGGACGGTCGAGGATCTGCGCACGGTCACCGTGAACGCCCTCAAGAGCGCGTTCATCCCCTTCGGCGAGCGCACCGCGCTGATCCGTGACGTGGTCCTGCCCGGTTACGAAGCGGCGCTCTGAAGGAGCCCCCGGACATAGGCGGCCTGGCCGACGTGCTGCAGATCGTCGGCCAGGACGCTCACCAGCCGGACGCCGAGGGTGACCGCCGGGGTCCAGCGCTCGTCCACGACGCGGTCGAGATCCCCGGCGGTGAGCCCGCGCAGGAACGCCAGGGTCTGGTCGTGCACGGCGTCGTAGTACCCGAGCAGCAGGTCGCCCGACTCCACGCGGACCGCGGCCACCTTCCGGGGGCTGTGCCCGTACCCCGTGTCCTCGCGGGGCAGGCCGAGCCCGAACCGCTTCTCCCAGCCCTGCGTCAGCCAGACCTGGTCGAGCCCGGCGGCCGCGGCGACATGGTCGTCCTGGACCCGGCTGAGGTGCCAGACCAGCCATGACACGGAGTTGACGCTGTCGTTGGGACGCGCGTCGAGGATCTCCGGGGGGAGCCCCTCGACCGCGGCGTGGACGTCTTCCTGGATACGGCCGAACGCGTCGATGAGGATGTCCTTCGCATGCATGGGTCCACCCTCGCGCATACCGCCCTCCCCTGCGCCCGGAAACCGGTTTCCGGGCGCGCACGGCGCCGTGACCCCTGAGACGCCGGAGGGCAGGCGCGCGAGCCCCGCGCACCTGCCCGTACCGACAAGGACCGCCCGTCTCAGATCCTGCGCCAGCGGGCCATGGCGAAGGAGAACAGGCCGAAGAGGACGAGTCCGGCGGCGACGCACACCAGCAGCCACGGTCCCGCCGGGGTGTCGGCGAACGAGCGGATCGTGTTGTCCATCCCCTTGGCCTTGTCGGGTTCGAACTCGACGGCCGCGCGGATCGCGAAGCCCCCCGCCACCGCGAACACCAGCCCGCGCGCCGCGCCGCCGCCCACGCCGGTGACGTCCACCAGCCGCCGGGTCCGCGCCGACATCTCGCCGAGCTTCATCTTCTTGTGGTACTTGCGCAGCACGGCCCGGGTGCCGATCCACACGCCCGCCGCCACGATGCCCGCGCCCGCCACGCCCACGATCCACTGTCCCGCGGGCAGGCCCAGCACCTTCGCGGTCACGTCCTGCGACTGCCGGTCGCTGGATCCGCTCCCGCTGCCGCGCGAGCCCACCGCGAACGACAGTACGGAGTAGGCGACGAAGGAGTAGAAGACGCACCGGGCGGCGGCCGTCAGCCGCTTCTTGACGTCGCCGCCGTCCGCTCCGGCCGCCCCGAAGACCACCTCCGACAGACGCCACAGCGCCATGCCCACCAGCCCGAGCCCCAGCGCCCACAGCAGCACGGCGCCGAAGGGCTTCTGCGCGATCTCCGCGAGCGCGCCGCCGCGGTCCGCCTGTTTGCCGCCGTCCCCGAAGGCGATCTGCAGCGCCAGGACACCGACCAGCAGATAGATCACGCCCCGCGCGGCCAGGCCGGCCCTGGCGGCGTACTCGGTCACCGGGCCCCGCGCCGCGCGCCGGGCCTGGACGCCTCCGGTCCGTGTCGTCGTACTCGCGTTCATGTAGACCTCCCGGAGTCCGGTTGCCCCCGCTCCGGGATGCCACACGCGCGTGAACGGCATGACGGGGGCCGGGGGGACGGTGGTACGGAGGAGTACGAGAGGGGCCGCGCCGCTCACGGCCCGTGCTCGTGGGTCGGCGTCAGTCTGTCAGCATGCGTCAGGCCGTGCCGGTTCTCGCCCGGCGGTGCCGGTTCGCGCCCGGTGGGGTGCCGCTGCCGGGCCGTCAGTGCTCCTGCTCGGAGGTGGCGGAGGTGTCGAGCAGGAGCATCAGGGCGCGGGCCGCCGGGCTGGTGGCGTCCGGCGTCGGCAGCATGGCGACCGTCTCGTACGGTGCGTCGCCCGCGCCCTTCAGCGGCAGCGAGGTGAGGCCGCCGGCCTGGCGCTTGAGACCGAAGTGCCGTGGCACGACGGCGATCCCGAGGCCCTCGTCGACGAGCTCCAGGAGACTGTGCACGTCGCTGACCTCCAGGGTCACGGTCCGCCGGACGCCCGCCGCGGCGAAGGCCGCGTCGGTGATGCGGCGCGGCCCCCAGTCGGGGTGGAAGTCGACGAAGGCCTCGCCTCCCAGTTCCTCCGGGGTGACCACGGCGGAGGCCGCGAGATGGTGGGTCGGATGGCAGAGCACCGTCATGGGCTCGCTCGTCAGCGGGACGGAGCGCAGCTGGTCGCCGTCCGGCTGTGTCTTCACCCCGAAGGCCAGGTCGAGCCGCCCGGCCGCGACCTCCTCGGCGAGCGCGCCGGAGCCCGCCTGCCGCAAGCGGATCTCCACGTCGGGATGGCGCCGCCGGAACGCGGTGAGCAGCTTGGCCACGTGCACTCCGGCGATGCACTGTTCGGTGCCCAGCGAGAGCGTGCCGCGCAGCAGCCCCTGGACGGCCGCGACGGCGTCGTGGGCCGCGCGGACCTGGGCCAGCACCCGCTCCGCCTCCCCGAGCAGGGCGCGGCCGGCCTCCGTGAGCGTGACCCGGCGGGTGGTGCGGACGAACAGGGGGGCCTGGAGCTCCCGTTCCAGCGCGCGGATCGAGGACGACAGACCCGACTGCGACACCATCAGACGCTCGGCCGCACGGGTGAAGTGCTGGTCCTCCGCGACGGCGACGAAGTGCTGGAGATGGCGCAGTTCCATGGGGGACAAGCGTACTGGCTGATTGAGCGTCCCCGTCGCTCAATCCGATCCGATTCTCCCGTTGGACCTCTGCACCGTGCGCGCGCGAGAGTGGGGATCTGTTTTCCCGGCCTTCCAGGAGCACGCGTTGTACACCGCACACCCCGACCGTTACGCGGACATGCCCTACCGGCGCACCGGACGCAGCGGCCTGAAACTGCCCGCGCTGTCCCTCGGTCTGTGGCACAACTTCGGCCCCGACCGGCCGGCGGAGACCCAGCGGGCGATCCTGCGCCGCGCGTTCGACCTGGGTGTGACCCACTTCGACCTGGCCAACAACTACGGGCCGCCGCCCGGTGCCGCCGAATCGGCGCTCGGTGAGGCCCTGAAGGCCGACTTCGCGCCCTACCGCGACGAACTGGTCATCTCGACCAAGGCCGGATACCTGATGTGGCCGGGCCCGTACGGCGAATGGGGCTCGCGCAAGTACCTGCTGTCCTCGCTGGACCAGAGCCTGGCCCGGATGGGCCTCGACTACGTGGACATCTTCTACTCGCACCGCCCCGACCCGGAGACCCCCTTCGAGGAGACGATGGGGGCCCTGCACTCGGCGGTCCAGCAGGGCAAGGCGCTGTACGTCGGCGTGTCCAACTACTCGCCGGAGGAGACCCGGGAGGCCGCCCGCATCCTCGGTGAGCTGGGCACCCCGCTCCTCATCCACCAGCCGCGCTACTCGATGCTCGACCGCCGCCCCGAGGACGGGCTGCTGGACACACTGGACGAGCTGCGGGTCGGCTCCATCGCCTACTCCCCGCTGGAGCAGGGGCTGCTCACCAGCCGCTACCTCGACGGCATCCCGGAAGGGTCGCGGGCCGCGAGCGACAGCCCCTTCCTGAGCGCGGACACGGTCACCGAGGACCTCGTGGAACAGCTGCGCGCCCTCGCCGGGATCGCCGAGGCCCGCGGTCAGTCCCTCGCGCAGATGGCCCTGGCCTGGGTGCTGCGCGGCGGCCGGGTGACCTCCGCGCTCATCGGCGCAAGCAGCACCCAGCAGCTGGAGGACAGCGTGACGGCCACCCACGCGCTGGACTTCGACGAGGAGGAGCTGGCCCGGATCGACGCGATCATCAGGGCGTGACGCGCACCTGCCGGGTCCCGGGTCCGGCCGGTCAGGCCGTGAGGCGCTCGCTGAGTTCCCACAGCCGGTCGGCCGCCTCCGGATCGAGGGCGTAGGCAAGCACGCCGGGCTTCGGCGTCCGGGTCGTGAGCGTCCACTCACGGCCCTCCGCCGCCGACATCGGGGGCGCGATGTCGTTGTTCTCGCAGTAGACACCACCCTTCCCGGCCAGCAGGGGGCTGGTCGCGCACCACACGCTGGTGGCCGCCCCCTGCTCCACGGTCTTGAGCTGCCGCGTCGGATCCAGGACCGTCCGGCCGTCCGCGTCGTGGACGCCGGCCGCCTTCAGGTCCTCCTCGGCGAGGTACTTCTTCAAGTTGGTGTCGACGATGCTGCCCGGGTGCAGGGAGTAGGCACGGATGCCGTCCGCCCTGCCCCGCTCGTCGAGCGCGACCGCGAAGAGGATGTTGGCCGTCTTCGACTGTCCGTAGGCGACCCACCGGTCGTACGCGCTGTGCTCGAAGTGTGGGTCGTCGAAGCGGACGGGCGAGAACCGGTGGCCCCAGGAGGACACCGATACGACCCGGGCCCCCTGCGCCCGGCGCAAGGCGGGCCGCAGACGCGCCGCCAGCTGGAAGTGGCCGAGGTGGTTCGTGGCGAACTGGACCTCGTACCCCCGGGCGTCCCGGGTCAGCGGGGTCGCCATGACGCCCGCGCTGTTCACGAGGATGTGCAGCGGGCGGCCGGACGCGAGGAAGTTCTCGGCGAAGGCGTCGACCGAGGCGGGATCGAGCAGATCCATGGCCTCGATCCCGACGCCGTCGATCCCCTTCAGCGCGGCCTCGGCCCTCCCGGTGTCGCGGGCCGGCACGACGACCTCGGCACCTGCGGCCCGCAGGACGCGCGCGGTCTCCAGACCGATGCCGGAGTAGCCCCCGGTGACGACGGCGACCTTGCCGGTGAGATCGATTCCCCTGACGACGTCCTCCGCGGTGGAGGCGGCGTCGAAGCCGGAGCGCAGGGGTTCTTGGACGGTGGTGGGCATGGTTCGCATCTCCTCGTGTGTGCCTTCCCGACCACCGTAGGACCGGACGTCCGTACGATGAATGCTTGAGAGTGCGCATGACTTGCGCGATAGTACGGACATGCCCTTCGACCCGCTCTCCGACACCCTCGGCCTGATGGACGCCCGCTGTGTCGTCTCCGGCGGATTCACCGCCGGGGGCGACTGGGCGCTGCGCTTCCCCCGGCCGGACCGGCTCAAGATCACCGCGGTGGTGAGGGGAAGCATGTGGGTGGCGGTCGAGGGGCTGCCGGACGCCGTCCGGCTGGAGCGCGGCGATGTGGCCGTGTTCGACGGCAGCCGGGCGATCGTGGTCGCGAGCGATCCCGCGCCGGACCCGGTGGACGCGACGACGCTCTTCGCCGACACCGCCGGGCCGATGATCCACCACGGCGCCGGCGAGGACGTCGTCTCTGTCGGTGGCCATGTCGAACTGGGCCGGGCGGGGGAGGAGTTGCTGCTGCACGCCCTTCCGCCGCTGCTGCATGTGCGGGCCGCCGCGGAGGAGGCCCCGGTGCTGCGGTGGCTGCTCGATCAGTTGCTGCGTGAACTCACGGCCGGCCGGGCGGGTGCCGACTTCGCCGCCGACCAGCTCGCCCAGCTGATGTTCGTCCAGGTGCTGCGCGCCTGTCTCGCGGACGCCGACGCGCTGCCCGCCGGACGTCTGAGGGCCTTCGCCGACGAACGCATCTCCCCGGCGCTGCGTCTCATGCACGCCGATCCGGGCCGTCCCTGGCGGCTGGAGGAACTGGCCAGGGCGGCGGCCATGTCCCGCACCAGCTTCGCCCAGCGGTTCCGGTCGGTGGTCGGCGTGCCGCCCCTGGCCTACCTGCTGGACTGGCGCATGAGTCTGGCCCGGCGCGCGCTGCGGGACGGGGAGACGTCCGTGTCGGCCCTGGCGCAGAAGGTGGGCTACACCTCCGAGAGCGCCTTCAGCAACGCCTTCAAGCGGACGACCGGGGTGGCTCCGCGGCGCTACCGGGAGGCCGCCCGGGCGGCCCTGACGGGCTGACGCCCGCCGGGCCGACCGCGACCCGGTGGGCCTCCTCCCCGCCGGCCGCCCCGCCGGACCGTCGCGGGCCCGAGCGGCCGGAAGGGGGACGGGGACCCGTGACAGCCCGGAGCGGATCCCGCGTCAACCGAGAGGGGAGTCACCGGCCGGGGCCGGTACGCGGTCCAGGAACCCGTACACGTCGCGGATGCGGCCGTCCTCGGCCAGCGTGATCACGTCGAATCCGGCGACCGGCGCCGACCCGTCCGCGCCGTCGACCAGCTCCCAGCCGAACCGGGCGGTGTCGTGGTGGCCGTCGACCGTACCCGTGAGCCGGAAGAAGAACCCCGGGAACCGCGCGTGCGCCGCCGCGATCACAGCGGCGATCCCCTCGTGCCCGCGCACCTCGGCCAGCGGGTCGGTGTAGCCGCCGTCGGGGCTCCAGGCGACGGCGACCGCCTTGGCGAGCGCGTCCGGCTCACCCTCGTTCCAGGCCTCCAGGTAGCGGGCGACGGCGGACTCGTGACGGTCGGTGTTCTCGGACATGGTCGATCAGCCTCCGATGACGGGGTCGCGGACCGGATGCGGGGTGCGCCTGCGCGCCGTCATCCGGTGCCACGACGATGCCCCGCGGCCCCTGGCGGCGTCGATTACCTCCCGGGTAGGGACGATCGGTCGCGTTTCGGCCAAAGGGTCGGATGAATATGCCAAGAGACTGGCTGGAATCACATGGTGACAGAGTGTCAGGAGTGGCGATACTCGATGAGGAGGGCGATTCAGCCACGCCCTGGCGCAGCACCACTGTGTACCACGTGTACCACCGGTGCCCGGTACGACCGTCGACCGCGGACGAGCCGTGTGCAGTGAACGAGCCGCAAGGAAAGTGAGGCCGGCCCGGCAGCGAGCGTTGCAATGGGGGAGTGATCGTGCACGACGAATTCCTGTGCCACGTCACCGCGTACGGAGTGTGCGGGGGAAGACGCGTCGGCGTCCCCCTGGGAACGTACCGCGCGCCCACCCTGGCGCTGGCCCTGTGGTGGATGCGCGACCGCGCCTCCTGGATGGCCGAACGGCTCGACCCGCAGCCGGACGACCCCACCTTCCCGCCGAACTCGATCGCCCCGGTCTCGGACACCGTGCCGGACGTGCCCAGCATGCTGCGCGCGTGGTGCGGGGACACCGGCCAGCAGGAGCTCGTCGCCGAGGAGCTGGCCGCCGGGAAGCTCGTCCGGATCGCCACGAGCGACGACACCACCGAGTACGAGCTGCTCGCCGAGTCCGTCGACGCGCTGCGCATGCAGCGCACCGCGGCCGTGCTCGGCACCTCCGCCGCCTGACCGCACGGCGCCGGCGGGCAGGCCGCGACGGGCCGCACCGGGGACCGCGTCCTGCTTCGCCCCCACGACGTCCGGTGCCGCCCCTTCCTCCGCCCGACACTGCCCCGGGGCCCGCCCGGACGCGGTGGGTACCGGCCTTCGTACGGCGACCACGCCGCCCCGCACGGCGTCCGCCCGTACGGCATCCGCGGCGACGTGGCACCGGCCCCGATACGGGCGGGCGCGCAACCGGCCCCGGGACGATCCGCGGCACCACGTCGTCACCGCCCCGGACCAGGCCCGGCGCCCCCCTCGGTACGGATCGCGGTACGGCCGCGGACCTCGGCGGAGCCCCGGTGTCCGGCCGGCGGGGCTCAGCCCGCGCGTACGACGAGGGCGTAGTCCCCGAGCCCGATCAGCAGGTCGCCGGGGAACGATCCCGAGGTCGTGAGGATCTCCTCGATCCGTCCGTCGGCGGGGTCGAAGGCGATGTCGCGCACGGTCCCGCGTCCGTCGCCGTTCTCGGTCAGGACCCGCGCGCCGAGCGCCTCACGATGCGGCGGGGACTCCGGCGGGACGGCGTCCAGGACCGTCTCCGAAGGGACCAGCACCGCGTCGGGGCCGACCGCGTGCAGGACGTCCCAGGCGAGTGAGGTCTCCTTGCGCCCGGGCGCCCGCGCGATCCGCAGCCGGGTGACCCGCCCGGTCCCGGCGTCGATTGTGAGCGACTTCACCACACCGATCCGGGCCGCCTCGCCGAGGGTGACCACCGGCAGGCCGTTGATCTCGGAGAACAGGGTCACGGCGTCTCTCCCGTCGCGCGGAACGCGTCGACCTGGGCCGCGAAACCGGCCAGGTCGTCGGCGACGAACCGGGTCGCGTCCGCGGGAATGACGAGCGCCTGCCCGGACACGGCGAGGGTCTCGCCCCGGGGGACGAACACCTTGCGGCGCCGACGTCGCGAACCGGACACCCGCGTCTCGCGCGCGGCGATCCGGAACCCCACCACCCGCCCGCTGACGCCCGCCTCCACGACGAGGTCCAGTACCGTGCCGACCTCCGCGCCCGCGTCCGTGAGCACCTTGGCGCCCACCACCCGGCCGTGGGCGGCCTCGCCCCGCGCGACCACCGCGGCCGGCTCGGCGAGGACCTCACGCCCGCGCACCATCACGGCGTCGTGGCCCACCGAGTGCACCGCGCTCCACGGCAGACTCTGCTTCAGGGGGCCGGCCAGCAACCCCCGGCCGCTGAGCGTGAATCCGGTGACGCGTCCCGCGGGCCCGTCGAAGACGGTGTCCTTGATCTGCGCCACCACGTCACCCCCCAGGGTGACCACCGGTCGTCCGCCCAGGCTGCGCGCGGCCGTCAGCTCGCTCATCGCACGTCCCGCTTCCCGAACCGCCGCCCGCGCTGCACGGCGATGACCGTCCCCGAGCGCCGGCGCGACTGCACCCAGACCACCACCCCGCCCAGCAACGCCAGGGCCGCGACCACGACGACCGGCCACATCCACCAGATCACCGTCCACCTCCGGACTTCCCGCCCGGTCGCGATCGCGGTCGACCGGATCCGGCTCCGTCCGGGTTCCCCGGGAGGGCTGGACAATGCCCTCCCCGGGGTCCCGCCGGACGGCGTGCCCCGCACCGGGCGCGAGGACGGCCCCCCGCTCAGTCCGCCTGCGGCCCGTTCTCCCCGCGCCTTCTCCCGGACCAGTCGAGGCAGACGATCAGCGCGTCGTCCAGCGGCTCGGTGACGCGGTAGGCGGCCAGCTCGTCGAGAACGGCGCGCGGCACGTCGGCCGCGGGGAGCAGCGCCGTGGCGGTCACCGCCCGGGCCAGCGCCCGTTCCCCGAAGGCCTCCCCGAGCGGGGACAGGGCGTCGTAGACACCGTCGCTGACGACCAGGAGCCGGTCGCCGGGCAGGACGTCGAACTCCTGCGGCAGATAGTCGGACTCCTCGAACATGCCGAGCGGCAGCTGTGCCTCGAACTCGATCCGTTCCACGCTCGTGCCGCGCCTGCGCCACAGCCGAGGCGAGCCCGCGTCCACGGCGAGCACCCGTCCGGTGGCCAGGTCGAAGGAGAGGAGCAGCGCCGAGACGTGCTGGTCGCCGTGGTACTGCGCGTAGATCGCCTGGTCGGCGAGTCTGGCCTGGTCGGCGACCGGCACCCCGGCCCGCCGGGCGTTGCGCAGGGAGCCGACGGCGAGGAGCGTCAGCAGGGAGGCGTTGATGCCGTCCCCCATGCCGTTGAGGATCGACAGGGAGAGCCGCTCGGCGTCCGAGGACCAGTCGAAGTTGTCCCCACGCACCGCGTAGGCGGGCTCCAGCTGCGCGCCGATGGAGAACTCCTCGCGGGTGCTGGCCCGGCCGGGCAGAAGCTCCCACTGCATCTCGGCGGCCAGGGTCAGCCGGCCGACCCGGCGCGCCTGCCGGTAGACGTCGGTGTCGCGTTCGGCCACGACGATCTCGTGGCCCAGCAGCTCGGCCACCTGGGCGAGCTGCTGGGTCACCTCGGCGCCCACGGATTCCGGCGGCAGCCGCACGGTGAGCACACCGAGGCGCTCGCCGCGGGCGGTGACCGGCAGATGGAGACGTACGTGCTCCCCGTGCCGCGGGTGCTCCTCGTGCGGCTCCTGGCTGCCGAACGCGCGGCCCTCGGGGCTGTTGTACAGGGAGACGGAACGCGAGGGGTCGTCGGGTGCCTCGACCGGCTGGAGCACGGTCAGCCCGTAGTCCGCCATGAGGAGATCGGCGCCGGTCGCTCCCCAGGCGTCCGTCAGGAGAGTGCGCAGGGTGCCGAGCAGCGCGTGCGGAGGTGTCGCGCGCAGGGCTCGGTCGACGTCGTTCACAGAGGTCACGGTCGTGGTGGCTTTCTCGTGCGGTTCTCGTGCGGTAGTCGTACGGATGGTCCTGTCGGTCCACCCCGGCCGGTGCTGAGACCGGCCGGACGGCCCGGCATGGCTGGCGAAGCCCAGCAGGAGATGACAAGGTGGTTCGGTGCCGCGCTCGATCCGTCCACCCGTGTCCCGAGACGATGCCGCGCAAACGCTGGACGCCGTCGCGGAACTTCTCGAACTTCTGTGGGGCCGAGGGCAGGAGGCCGCGCCGTCCGGCCCGGTGCCGCCCTCCCAGCTACGGGCCCTGATCGTGATCGAGCAGGGCGGTTCGATGAATCTTCGCTCGCTCGGTGACGCCCTGGCCTCGCGTCCCTCCTCCGTCAGCCGTCTGTGTGACCGGATGGAGGCAGTCGGGCTGATCCGCAGGGCGCCGAGCACGACGAGCAGGCGCGAGGTCGAGGTCGTGCTGAGCCCGCTCGGGGAGCAGGTGCTGCGCGAACTCCGTGACCATCGCGCCCGCGAGGTGCGCGCCGTCCTGGAGCAGATGTCGTCCGCGGACGTCGCCCGGCTCACCGAGGGGCTCGAAGCGTTCCGGGCGACCGCGCTGGAGCAGCTCGACGAGCGGGGCGGCGGCTCCGGCTCCGACCGGGAGCCGGGGCGCGCGACCGGTACCGGATAGGTTCCCTTGCGTACCGGCCTGCTCCATTGAGGTCCCTCCACCGCGACAAACAGCCCCCAGGGATGTCTGACTCTGGGTCACAGGGGAACCAGATTGTTGCCTGACAGCAATTGTTGTCAAATGACAACGATCGGATACGGTGGGACCCGGCGCGGCTTCCGTGCGGCGCTGCGGGCGTTCCACCCCGCGTACGTGTCCCTCTGTACCCGTACGTACCGACGACATCCCGAAGGATCGCTGTGCATTCAGGCCGGAGTCCAGGTCAGGCAGTCCTCTCGCTGTCGACGCGCGAGGTCGGTCCGGGAACCGTGATAGCGGTCGCCGGAGAGGCGGATCTCGACAACGTGGGAGGGCTCAGCAGCGCCCTCGACGCGGCGGCACGCACTCCCGCGGGGCCGGTGGTCCTGGACCTGGCGGAGCTGACCTTTGCGGACTCGACCACGATCAACGTCGTCCTGCGGGCCTACGGCGTCCTCGGCGACCGGCTGAGACTGGCCACGCTCACCCCGATCCTGGAACGGGTGCTGAGTGTGACCGGGGTCTCCGAGGTGGTGCCGGTCTTCCGTACCGTGGCCGAGGCGCTGGAGAGCGATGCGGTCTGAGAGCGGGTCAGACGGAGTGGCCGGGCCCGGGAAGGGCCTGATACCCGTCGGCCAGCGACGGACCGAGCGAGCGCAGCGCGCTCAGCAGGCCGTCCAGATCGCCGTCCGGCATGCGCAGCAGGGCGTTCCGGATCCAGTCGTCGCGCCGCTCGCGCACCCGGCCGAGCACGGACCGGCCGTGCCGCGTCAGGCTCAGGCCGACGCCCCTGCGGTCCGCGGCAAGGGGCACGCGGGCCAGCAGCCCCGCGTCCTCAAGCGTGTCGCACACCCTGCTGGCCCGGGAGCGGCTGATCCGCGCCCGGTCGGCGAGCGCGGCGAGGCTCAGCCCGGGCGACGCGCCGACCAGGGACAGCGCACGCAGCAGCGAGGGCGACAGCCGGCCGTCGACGGCGACCGCCGTACGGGCGGACACGGAGACCAGGATCTCGGCCACGGCCGCGAGCTGGTCGGCCGCGCGGAGCAGTACGTCGTCCCGGACCCGGGGCGGTGCGGTGTCCGCCGCGGGCACCCGCGGGGCCCGGCCGTCCGGACCGGGAAGGAAGCTCCCGTCCGGAGCCGGCGGGGAGTCCTCGTCCGCGGTCCGGGAGAGGCGTCCGTCGCTGCCCGGCACGGAGCTCTCGCCGACTGTCGGCGGGAAACGCCCGTCCGCGGTCAGGGGCAGGTGTCCCCCCGGTGTGGGAAGGAAGCTCTCGTCCGGAGCGGGCCGGAGGAGGCCCTCTTCCGCAACCGGCACGGTGCTCTCGTCCCGGACCGGGAGGAAGATCTCGTCCGGTCCCCGGAACGGTCCTCCGCCCTCCCCTTCGTCGTGCGCTCCACCGCGTTTCCCGCCGCCGTGACTTCCGTCGCTCCCCGGTCCGCCGGGAGGACCCCCGCCCGGCTCCGCGTCCGGACCGCGGGGCGAGCCCGTGTCCTCGTCCGTCCCCCGCGGGGAGCCGTCGTGCCGTCCCCGGGGCGGCCCGCCGTCCCGTCCCTCGGGGGTCTGTCCATCCATCCGTCCGCACCCTTTGCTCGTACCGGAGACTCGGTGACCCGTCAGTCCCTCCGAATGTTGGCCCTGCCCCTTCGCGCCGGTATGACACCGGTACGGTGTGGGGATCGTGTGCCGAAGGGGGCGACGGCGGTCCGCGGCGCGGGCCCCGGACGCGGTGCGCGGCGCGGGAGCATCGGGGTGAGTGCGGAGGGCGCCACGGGGTATGCGCTCCTGTGCGGCGGCGTCCGGACGCGCGGCCGGCGGACATATCGGCATCCGAGAGAGAACCACATGATCGAGCACTTGGACGGAGCAGTGATACCGCCTGGCTTCGACGTGCCCGTGGACCCGCTCCGGCGGGCGGCGCACTACACCGGCGAACCGGGGTGCATCGCCGACGCGCGCGCCTTCGCGGAGCTGTTCCTCGAACAGCTCCGGTCGGAGTGGTGCGCCGAGATCGACGCCCGGGCCGACGGCGACCTCCTGCTCGTGGTGAGCGAACTGGTCACCAACGCGGACCGGCACAGCCACGGGCCGTACATCCTGGAGCTGGAGGGGACCGACGTCTCCGTCACCGTCACCGTCTACGACAGCAGCGCCACCCTGCCGCGGCGCTACCCGCGTGATCCGCAGCGCATCGGGCGGCACGGACTGGAGATCGTCCACGCGCTGGCGACGGAGGTGACCGTCGGGCGCGTTCCGGTCGGCAAGTGCGTCAAGGCACAGCTCGACCTGCGCCGTTGACCCGGCCGCCCGCGCGGCGGGAACGGAGCGGGTGCGACGGTCCGACAGGCCGTGGGGCCGCCGAGCCGACCGCCCGAGGCACGAACCGGGACGGGATACCAGTAGGCTCGCCACAGTCGATGGTCGGCGTCGGTCACTCAAGGGGGACGAACGTGGCGGATCCCCTGCCGCGGATCGGTGAACGTACCGCGGTACCGCACCAGATCAGCTCCGACCCCCGCTGGGGCCTGGACGCCGCCGCGGCGCTGCTGCTCGTCGAGGACGACGCCGGCGACGCCCTGCTGGTGCGGGAAGTTCTGGCCGACAGCGGTCTGCCGATGGACGTCACCTGGTGCAAGTCCCTCGCCGAGGCGCGCGCGTTCCTGGAATCCTCCAAGCACGCGGTGTGCGTGCTGCTGGACCTGCACCTGCCTGACACCCACGGACTGAGCGCGGTACGCCTGGTCCGGGACGCCTCACCGGACGCGGCCGTGGTCGTGCTCACCGGACTCGCCGAGAACGAGGCGGGCCTCGCCGCGGTCGCGGAGGGAGCCCAGGACTTCCTCTCCAAGGACGGTCTGAACCCGGAGGAGCTGAGCCGGGCCGTCCGGTACGCCCTCCAGCGCAAGCAGGTGGAGCGCTCCAGCGCCGAGCTCCAGGCGAGCAGGCTGCTGGCCCAGGAGAACGCCCGGCTGGAGCGCGGGCTGCTGCCCACGCCCCTGCTGCGCGGCGACCGCTGCCAGGTCGCCTCCCGCTACAGCCCGGGACGCGACCACGCCCTGCTGGGCGGCGACTTCTTCGACGTCGTCGAGAGCGAGGACGGCACGGTCCACGCGGTGATCGGGGACGTGTCCGGCCACGGCGCCGCCGAGGCGGCTCTCGGGGTCTGTCTGCGGGTGGCCTGGCGCGCCGCCGTGCTCTCGGGCTGCGTGGGTCCGGCGCAGGTCCGTCTCCTGGAGGAGATCCTCGAGGCCGAACGCGCCGAGGACTACATCTTCGCCACCCTCACGATCCTCCGGCTGTCCCCGGACCACAGCCGGCTGACCGTGATCCGTGCCGGACATCCGGGCCTGCTCGTCCGCACCTCCCACGGCATCGAACTGTTCGAGCCTCCGGTGGGACCCGCGCTGGGACTGGTCCCGGGCGGGGCGCACTGGCCGGAGACCGAGCTGCCCGCGCACGACATCAGCGCCGTGACACTGTTCACCGACGGTCTCTTCGAGGGCGTCGTGGGCCCGGACCAACGGCTGGGCGAGGAAGGACTGCTCGCGGTGGCGAGGAAACACATGGATCTGCACGGCCGCCCGTTCGTCGACGCGGTGGTCGAGGACGTGGCCGCGCAGAGCACCTTCCACGGAGGCCTCGCCGACGACGTGGCGGTCCTGCACCTGGCGACGGACGGCAGGTCGTGACCCGTACCCCGAGGAACCCGGAGCCCGCCGACGAGGCCGCGCCGCGCAGGGCCGGCGGAGTCGCCCGGCTGACCGTGCAGGGCTGGATCCATGTCGTCCTCGCCGTCAACGTACTCCTGGTGATCGTCTTCGCGGTGTCCGGCGGGGTCCTCCAGGCCCGCGCCGACGACCGCACCGACCTGCTCACCGACCGCATCCAGCCCGCCCGTTCCACCGCCTTCCAGCTGGAGACCTCGCTGGTCGACCAGGAGACGGGCGTACGGGGCTACGTACTGAGCAAGGACGACAGCTTCCTGGAGCCGTACGAGTCCGGAGGACGCGACGAGGCGACACTGCGCGCCCGTCTGAGCACGCTGCTCACCGACCAGCCCCGGATCGCGGCCGACCTGCGCGCCGTCCAGCGGGCCGGGGACGCGTGGCGCCGTGACTACGCCAGGCCCCTGATCGACTCGGTCCGTGGCGGCGGACGCGGTGTCCCCGGGCTGGAGGCGAGCAAGGCCCAGTTCGACCGGACCCGCGACCTGCTGTCCACCATGGAGACGCACCTCGGTGAGGTGCGCGACCGGACCCGCGCCTCGGTGGAGGAGAGCCGGCAGTCCCGCAACCTGTTCTTCGGCGGGACACTCGCCGCGTTCCTCGCGGCCGGACTGGCACTGACCCTGATGCTGCGCCGCATCGTCGGACGGCCGCTGAGGACCCTCGAAGCCGCCTCGGTCGACGTCAGCGGCGGAGCCTTCGAGCGGACGATCCGGCTCCACGGCCCCAGGGACCTGGAGTCGGTGGCCCGGGCCGTCGAGGAGATGCGCCGCCGCATCGTCGAGGAACTCTCCGCCTCCATGGCGCGCGAGACCCTCCTCGAGGAACGCACCGCGGAGCTCGACAGCCAGACGCTGGAGCTGAAGCGCTCCAACGCCGAACTGGAGCAGTTCGCCTACGTCGCCTCCCACGACCTGCAGGAACCCCTGCGCAAGGTCGCGTCGTTCTGCCAGCTCCTGGAGAAGCGTTACGGCGACCGGCTGGACGACCGGGCGAAGCAGTACATCGACTTCGCCGTCGACGGTGCCAAGCGCATGCAGACCCTCATCAACGACCTGCTGACCTTCTCCAGGGTCGGCCGCGTGGGCGAGAAACTGGTGCCCGTCGCGCTCGACGACGTACTGGACCGGGCACTGGGCAACCTCAGCGTGGCCCTGGACGAGACCGGCGCCCGCGTGGTGCGCGAGGGGCCGCTGCCCACCGTGACGGGCGACGCGACCACCCTCACGATGCTCTGGCAGAACCTGGTCGGCAACGCCGTGAAGTTCCGCGACCCCGGGCGGCAACCCGAGATCGTCGTCCACTGCGAGGCGGCGGACGGGCAGTGGCGGCTGGGAGTGCGCGACAACGGGATAGGCATCGACGCCGAGTTCAGGGAGAAGGTCTTCGTCATCTTCCAGCGGCTGCACGGCCGTGACGAGTACGACGGCACCGGGATCGGGCTTGCCGTCTGCCGGAAGATCGTCGAGCATCACGGTGGCACCATCACCCTGGACGGCGCCGCGGGCGAGGGCACGGACGTGTCCTTCACCCTGCCCATGGCGCGGCCCGAACCCGATCCCCGGGTCGACGAAACAGCGCGCCCAGCCGAAGGAGCACGTACGTGACCAGCCCCGTCGAACCCATTCAGGTACTGCTGGTCGAGGACGACCCCGGCGACGAGCTCATGACCCGGGAGGCGTTCGAGGACAACAAGATCCGCAACGCCCTGCACGTCGTACGGGACGGCGAGGAGGCCCTCGACTTCCTCTACCGCGTCAACCAGTACGTGGACGCGCCGCGGCCCGACCTGATCCTGCTCGACCTCAACCTGCCCAAGTACGACGGCCGTCAGGTGCTGGAGCGCATCAAGTCGGACGACGAACTGGCGCACATCCCGGTCGTCGTCCTCACCACCTCCTCCGCCGAGGAGGACATCCTGCGCAGCTACAAGCTCCACGCCAACGCCTATGTCACCAAGCCGGTCGACCTCGACCAGTTCATCGCCGCCGTGCGGCAGATCGACGACTTCTTCGTTTCCGTGGTGAAGCTGCCGAAGAGCTCCTGACCACCGCCGCACCCGCCCGTCCATGAACGGGCGAAGTCGGGGAAGAGGGACAGGGGCGGCACCGACCTTGCCGACCAGCGGAATCAGTTGTCGAGACGCGAGGGTGGGCTTCCCATGAGAAGGCGCAGGACAGGGCGGCGAACGGGCGCCGGGACGGCCAGGCTGCCGGACCTCGGACCGGTGCTGTCGGCCGGCGCCTCCGGGTGGCGCCGCACGGTGGCGGGCGGTCTCCTGTGGGCCGGCGCGGCCGCGGCTCTCGGCGCGTCCGGGGACCGGACCGCACGGCGGGCGGCCCTGCGAGGCATCGGCACCGTCGCGATCGCCTCGGCCGTGACCCGCGCCGTCGCCCGGCCCGCCGTGCGCAGGTCCGGGCAGCCGCTGGACGCGGCCGGCCGGATCGCCTCCGCGGCCGCCTTCGCGGCCGCGGTGCTCCTCGAAGCCCCCCGGTACGGCCTGTTCGTGGTGCCGGGCGCCGCCGCTCTGACGGCGGCCCGCCTGCGCGCGGAGGTCCGCCGCCCGGGGGACGTGGCCGTGGGCATGGCGATAGGAGCCGGTGCCGCGGCCCTCACCGCCCGCTGGTGGCCCGTCAAACCCGAGGCCGCCGCGGCCGCGGCGCCCCCGCGCCGCCCCGCACCCGCCCTCCCCGGTGGCGCCGGGCTGTACATCGTGGTCAACCCGTCGTCGGGCCTGTCGTGGAGCGCCGACAGCCCCGACGCGGGCGAGTACCTGCGCACCGCGCTGCCCAAGGCGGACGTCACGGTCGCCCGGCAGGGACAGGACCTCGCGGAACTCCTGGAGGAGGCCGCCCGGCGGGCGAAGGAGCACGGCGGCGCCCTCGGCGCCTGCGGCGGCGACGGGACGATCAACGCGGCGACCGAGATCGCCGCCCGGCTCGGCGTCCCGCTCGCGGTCTTCCCCGGCGGCACCTTCAACCACTTCGCCGTGGATCTGGGCAACCAGTCCATGGAGGACGTCGTGGGCGCCGTACAGGCGGGGGAGGCCGTGGTCGCCGACCTCGGACGGGCCCGCGTGCCCGGCGGACCCGAGCAGGTGTTCCTCAACACCTTCAGCCTCGGCGTCTACTCCGAACTGGTGGGCGCCCGCGAGAAGCTGGAGGAACGGATCGGGAAGTGGCCGGCGCTCGTGGTGGGCCTCGCCGGAGTCCTCGCCAAGGGCAGCCCCGTGCACGTCTCCGTCAACGGCCGCCCCAAGCGCCTGTGGCTGCTCTTCGCGGGCAACGGCATATACCACCCGGCCGGATTCGCACCCACCTACCGGACCCAGCTGGACGACGGTCTGCTGGACGTCCGCGCCGTGGACGCCGGCACCCCGCTGGCCCGGACGCGCCTCCTGCTCGCGGTACTGACCGGCACCCTGCACAACAGCCGGGTCCTGACCACCGCGCAGGTGCGCGCCCTGCGCCTCGAAGTGCTGCACGGAGACCCGCAGTTCTCCTACGACGGCGAGGTCACCCGGGTCGCGTCCGGCCGGCTGGTGCTGGACAAGGTGACGCGGGCCGTGACGCTGTACCGGCCCGCCGAGAAGGACCAGTGGCTGCGCTGAGGCGCGTCCACCGCGCGGGTCTCCCCGGGTGAGGGACGACGCGAGGGGTGCCGACCCCCTCCGGGACGGAGAGCGTCGGCACCCCTCGGTCGCGCCCGCGGCGGGCGGCGGTCAGCCGGCGAGTACGGAGTCGTCGGCCGTCCGGGCCCCCGGCAGCCGGTGACGGGCCGCGACCAGCGCGGCGTCGACATCCTTCGTACCGGTCGAGACGCAGAGCGTGTACGCCAGGTCCTCCAGGCGCCGGCGGACCTCCGCGCCGCCGTTCTCGGCATGGAGCGCGCGCAGGGTGAGGTACTGCTCGACGAGGTTGCGCAGCACCACGGGGTGGGCCATCAGCACGGTGTCCTCCGGACGGGTGGGCCGACAGGTCGGCGGGTCTCCGCCGTCGGCTACCCCGTCCCCGCGGGCGTAGTCGATCCGGCTCCGCGAGGGCCGGAAAACCGGTGGCGGACCCCGGCCGGCGGCGCGATGCTCGGGGACATGGCCGACACCGACTCCGCGCAGTCACCGAGTCCCCGGTCCGGTCGGAGCTTCGCCTGGTGGGACATGTTCGTCCGTCCCGACGACGATCCGCGCACCGAAGGGGGGTTCGTGGGGGAGCGGGACACGCTCGTCGGGTATCTCCGCGACCAGCGGCTGACGTGGGAGATGAAGTGCGCCGGTCCGGACGCGGAGGCGATGGCCAGGCGTTCGGTCGGGCCGTCGAACCTCTCCCTGCTCGGTCTGGTGCGCCATCTGGCCGGGGTCGAACAGACCTGGTTCCGGCGGGTGATGGCCGGCCGGGACGTACCCCGGCACCACCGGTCCGAGGACGCCCCGAACGGCGACTTCGACGGCGCGGTGCCGGACGCCGCCGTGGTGGTGGAGGCTTGGGCCACCTGGCGCTCCGAAGTGGCCTTCGCCGAACGGTTCGTGGACGGGGCCAGGGACTTCGACGTCACCGGGACGGACGGCGACGAACCGGTCCCGCTCCGCGAGGTGCTGGTGCACATGATCGAGGAGTACGCCCGGCACAACGGCCACGCGGACTTCCTGCGCGAGCGGATCGACGGCAGGGTCGGCCAGTGAGAGCGCCCGCTCACCGGCCGGCGCCCGCGGCCGACTCCCGCCGGACCAGAAGGAGTTCGTGCAGATAGCGCTTGGTGACCGAGCCCCCGTGGCGGGTCTCGATCAGGTCCGCCACGCACCGCAGCAGACCGCGTCGCGCGGGCGCGTCCAGGGCGCGGTGCCCGGAGTAGGTCAGCAGCACATCGAGGTACTCCCGCGTCGAGTAGGTGATCTCCCGCGCGAAACGGTACGAGGCGACCCTGCCCCACCGCTCCAGCTCGCCGGTGTCCGTGGCCACGTCCGCCTCGTCCGACGCCCGCAGCCCGGGCGGGGTCGCCGGGTCCCAGCGCTCGTAGCACTCCTGGACCCGGGCGAAGAAGTCCCTGCTGCCGCCCGCGACATGGTGGGTGGTGACCACCGCGAGGACTCCGTCCGGGCCGAGCGCCTCGGCCGCCTTGACCACCCGTACGGCCGGATCGATCCAGTGGAACGCGGTCGCGGACACCACGAGGTCGAAGGGAGCGCGCGGCAGCGGCCACCGCTCGAACTCCGCCACCTCCACCCGTGCCCGGGGGAAGTCGCGCAGATTGCGCCGCGCCACCGCCGCCAGCGCGGGACCCAGCTCGACGGCCGTCACGTCGCATCCCCGCTGCGCCAGCGGAACGGTGAGCTGCCCGGTTCCCGGACCGATCTCCAGGATGCGCACACCGGGCCCGAGCCCCACCCGCCGGTCCAGCTCGTCCACCAGCGCCGCCGGATAGCGCGGGCGGGCCCGGTCGTACAGCTCCGCCGCCTCGTCGAACGTGTCCCGCAGCACCGTCGCGCACCTCCACCCGTGACGCACCCAGCCTAGATGCGCCCCTTCCCCCCGGCGGACGAACGACACCGGCACCCGCAGCGAACCCCGCGAGTCCCGTACGGCCGGACCGATTCCCCCGAGAGCGGAACGCCGATCCCTTCCCGTGCGCCCCGGCCCTCCTAGGCTGGGAGGGTGAGCGACCAAGCGCCGAACCAAGCCCGTGTCATCCCGCTGCGCCCGGCCGGCGCGCCGGATCCGGCCACCCGCAGGCCGCCGGGGGCCGCGACCCCCGCGGACCGCGTCCCGCGCCGGCCCGTCCCGGCCCTCGCCCCCCGGCGGACGCCCGCCGCCCCCGCACGCGCGGAGCCGCTCTGGCGCGACCTCGTGGGTGGCGTCCTGCGCCGGGAGCGGCTGGCGCAGGAACGCACGCTCAAGGAGGTGGCCGACGCGGCCCGGATCTCGATGCCGTACCTGTCCGAGCTGGAGCGCGGCCGCAAGGAGGCCTCCTCCGAGGTCCTCGCGGCCGCTGCCCGCGCCCTGGGCCTCGGCCTCACCGACCTGCTCTCGCTGGCGCAGGACGAGCTCACCCGCCCCGCCCAGGTACGCCCGGCCCGGCGCGGCACCCCGCCGTCCCCGCGCCACGACGGCATGTGCCTCGCCGCCTGACGCGCGGACGGACGCTCGCGGCGGGCCGGTTCAGACCGCCGCGAGCCGTCGGCTCAGCACCTCGTCGGCCATTCCGTACGCCACCGCCTCCCGCGCGGTGAAGACCTTGTCGCGGTCCATGTCCGCGCGCAGCGTGGCGACGTCGTGGTCCGTGTGCCGGGAGAGGACCTCCTCGACCTGCGAGCGGATCCGGAGCATCTCCTTGGCCTGCAGCGCGAGGTCCGAGACGGTGCCCTGGCGGCCACCGCTCGCGGGCTGGCCGAGCAGCACCCGCGCGTGCTCCAGCACGAACCGCCGCCCCGGGTCGCCCGCGGCCAGCAGCACCGCGGCCGTCGACGCGGCCTGCCCGACGCAGAAGGTCGAGATGGGCGCCTGGACGAACGTCATCGTGTCGTAGATCGCCATGAGCGAGGTGAACGAGCCGCCCGGCGAGTTGATGTAGAGCGCGATCTCGCTCTCCGGGCTCGACGACTCCAGGTGCAGGAGCTGGGCGATGACGACGTTGGCGACCCCGTCGTCGATCTCGGTGCCGAGGAAGATGATCCGCTCCGAGAGCAGCCGGCTGAAGACGTCGTAGGACCGCTCCCCCTGCGGGGTGCGCTCGACGACGTTCGGAATCGTGTACGTACCCATGTCAGAGCCCCATCCGTCGTCGTGAGGCGGCCGGGCGGACGTCGGCGAGCGACTCCACGACCCGGTCCACCATGCCGTACTCGCGGGCCTGTTCGGCCGTGAACCAGCGGTCGCGGTCGCCGTCCCGGGAGATCGTCTCCTCGCTCTGGCCGGTGTGCTCCGCGGTGATCCGCTCGATCGCGCTCTTGGTGAACTCCAGGTTCTGCGCCTGGATCTCGATGTCCGCGGTGGTCCCGCCGATGCCCGCGGACGGCTGGTGCATCATGATCCGCGCGTTGGGGAGCGCGTACCGCTTGCCGGACGTGCCGACGCTGAGCAGGAACTGCCCCATGCTCGCGGCGAAGCCCATCGCGAGCGTCGACACGTCGTTCGGGATCAGCCGCATGGTGTCGTAGATCGCGAGGCCCGCGGTCACCGACCCGCCCGGGCTGTTGATGTACAGGCTGATGTCGGTGCGGGGGTCCTCCGCGGAGAGGACGAGCAGCTGGGCGCAGACCCGGTTGGCGGACACCTCGTCGACCTGGGTGCCGAGGAGGACGATCCGCTGGGCGAGCAGCTGCGCCGCGAGGTGGTCGTCGAAGCGGGTCGGCGGGGTGTCGCCCTCCTCGGCCCGGGGTGCCCGGGACGGGCTCCAGCCGTTGGCGAATACGGTCATCGGTCCTCCTCGTGGTGACGCGGCGGGTGGTGCCGCGCTCTCCACCCTGGGACCGGAGCCCCGCCCGGGTCAGCTTTCTCTGCCCCCGGCAGATTCGCCGTGGGCAGAGGAGCGCAGTGACCTGAAGAAGGCCCGTACGTCCTCGACCAGCAGCTCGGGCTGCTCGGCCGCGGCGAAATGGCCGCCGCGGTCGAACTCGGTCCACCGCACGATGTTGTTCGTACGGTCCGCGATGTGCCGCAGTGGTACCTGCGGCTCGTGCGGGAAGACCGCCAGCGCGGTCGGCGCCGTCGAGACGCCGGGCCGGGCGACCCGGTGGTCCGCGTGCGCCCGCTCGTAGTAGATGCGGGCCGAGGACCCGGCCGTGCCGGTGAGCCAGTACAGCATCACGTTGGTCAGCATCAGGTCCCGGTCGACGGCTTCCTCCGGACGCTCCTCGGCATCCGTCCACTGTCTGAACTTCTCGACGATCCAAGCGAGTTGACCGACCGGGGAGTCCGTGAGCGCGTAACTGAGGGTCTGCGGGCGGGTCGACTGGAGTTCGGCGTACCCGGCCTCGTCCCGGCGCCAGGCCTCGCCCCGGTGCCACGAGACGAGGGTGCGTTCACGCTCCGCGGGGCTCAGTGCGGCCAGTTCCTCCTCGGTCGGCTCGGTGAGCGCGGACGAGCCGGGCAGCAGGTTGAGATGGACGCCGACGAGCCGTTCTGGGAAGGCGCGGCCCAGCTCACGGGAGACGGCGCCGCCCCAGTCCCCGCCCTGGGCGCCGAAGCGCGGGTAGCCGAGCCGCGTCATCAGTTCGGCGAAGGCGGCGGCCACGCGCCGGAACTCCCAGCCGGTGTCCCGGGTCGGTCCGGAGAGCCCGAAGCCGGGAATGCTCGGCACCACCAGATGGAACGCGTCGGCCGGATCGCCGCCGTGCGCGCGCGGATCGGTCAACGGGCCGACGACATCGGTGAATTCGACGATCGAGCCGGGCCAGCCATGGGTCATGATCAGCGGGGTCGCGGCGGGTTCGGGCGAGCGGATGTGCGCGAAGTGGATCGTGGCGCCGTCGATCTCCGTCGTGAACTGCGGCCACTCGTTCAGCCGGTCCTGCGCCGCCTGCCAGTCGTACGTGTGCCGCCAGTACTCGACGAGCTCCCGCAGATAGGCCAGGGGGACGCCGTAGGCCCAGCCGACCCCGGGGAGTTCGTCGGGCCAGCGGACACGGTCGAGGCGCTGACGCAGATCGTCGAGGTCGCTCTGCGGGAAGCCGACGGTGAACGGTTCGATGCGGGCGGAATCTGCGGAGGTCATGGCCGCGCAGCCTAACGCCGGGCCCGCCGCTGGGGCCGCCGGTTTTCGCACGGCGTGCCGCGCCTCCCGCTCGGGGGCGCCCGCCGCCGTACGGGTGGCGGACGCGGCGCGGGACGGCGGGATCCGCGTCCTCCGGTCGGTCGGAGCGGGCCGGCGATGAGTTCCGCGGTGACGATCGGTCTGTACAGGTGACCGACGTTTCCCGTCCGAGGAGGTACGCATGAGCGCCGAGGGTTTCACCACGTGTCTGTGGTTCGACGGCCAGGCCGAGGAGGCCGCCCACTACTACGTGTCGTTCTTCAAGAACTCGCGGCTCGGCAGGATCGGCCGTTACACGGAGGCCGGGCCGGGACCGGCCGGTTCCGTGCTGGCCGCCGAGTTCGTGGCCAACGGGCAGCGGTTCGTCGCGCTGAACGGGGGCCCGCAGTTCACCTTCGACGAGGCGATCTCGTTCCAGATCCACTGCGACGACCAGGCGGAGGTGGACCACTACTGGAACAGGTTCGTCGAGGACGGCGGCGAGGCCGGGCCGTGCGGCTGGGTCAAGGACAAGTTCGGCCTGTCCTGGCAGGTCGTCCCGTCCCGGCTCATCGATCTGATCAGCGATTCGGACCCGGTCAAGGCCGCCCGCACCACGCAGGCGATGCTCGGGATGTCCAAGCTGGACATCGGCGCCCTGGAGAAGGCGTACGCGGGGGAGTAGCGCGCGGGGGGCGACGGCCGGCCCGCGTTCCTTCCCGGGGACCGGGCCGACCGCCCCGCCACGCGCCCGGGTGCCGCGCCCGTTCGTGGGGCGCCCTTCCGGACGGCCGGGCCGGCCACCGGGGACGCGCACCGCCTCCGTGGCCGGGACCCGTCCGGGCGGGGAGAGCCGCCACGTCCGCGGTCCGCGCTCAGTGCCGTGGCGGCAGGTCGTTCACGAGTACGGCCGCCCCGTCGAACCGGCCCGCCTTGAGGTCCCGCAGGGCCCGTTGGGCCTCGGACAGCGGGTAGGTGTGCGTCGTGGCACGGACCCCGTGCCGGGCCGCGAGTGCCAGGAAGTCGCGGCCGTCCTCCCGTGTGTTGGAGGTGACGCTGCGCAACTCCTTCTCGTAGAACAGCTCGGTCTCGTAGCGCAGCGGCGGGATGTCGCTCAGATGGATCCCGGCGACCGCCAGGATCCCGCCCCGGTCGAGCGCGCGCAGGGCGACCGGGACCAGGTCGCCGACCGGCGCGAACAGGATCGCGCCGTCCAGCGGCTCGGGCGGCTCGTCGTACGCGCCGCGGGCGGAGGCGGCCCCGAGACCGAGTGCGAGCCGCCGGGCCGCGGGGTCACGGGTCAGGACGTGCACGGTGGCCCCCCGGGCGAGTGCGATCTGGGCGCACAGGTGGGCGCTGCCGCCGAAGCCGTACAGTCCGAGCCGGCCGCGTGGCGGCAGCGCGGTCCGCAGCAGGGCGCGGTGGCCGATGATGCCCGCGCACAGCAGCGGTGCCGCCGCGACGTCGTCCATGCCCTCGGGCAGCCGGTAGGCGAAGGCCGCCGGTACGGTCGTGTACTCCGCGTAGCCGCCGTCGGCGTCCCAGCCGGTGTACTCCGAGGCCGGACAGAGGTTCTCGGCGCCGCGCGCGCAGGAGCGGCAGGTGCCGTCCGTACGGCGCAGCCAGGCGACGCCGACCCGGTCACCGGGGGCGAAGCCGTGCGCCCGCGGACCCGCCGTGACGACCACGCCGACGACCTCGTGGCCGGGTGTCACGTGCGGCCGGTGCACCGGCAGGTCGCCCTCGCCGACATGCAGGTCCGTGCGGCACACCCCGCAGGCCCGCACGTGCACGAGCAGCTCGTCGGGCCGCGGTACCGGCAGCGGCCGTTCCACGAAGCGCAGCGGTTCCGTCTCGATCGGCCCGGGGCGGGCCACCTCCCACGCGTGCATCATCCCGTGTTCCGTCCCCTCGACGACCACCCGAGCGCCCTCTCCAGTGTCGTCCACGCTTCGCCGTCCGGCGCGCGGCGGGCGCGGAGCCTGGCTAGCGTGGCAGGGCGACAGAACGCGCGAGAGGCGCCCCCGGAACCCGCCGTACCAGGAAGAGTGGACCGCCATGGCCGTACAGCCCGAGGGAACGCCCTGCTGGGCGGACGCGATGTTCAGTGACGTCGAGGGAGCGAAGAGTTTCTACGGTGACGTGCTCGGCTGGACGTTCGGCGAGTCGTCCTCCGAGTACGGCAACTACACGCAGGCCTACGCGAACGGCAAGGCGGTGGCCGCCGTCGTGCCGCCGATGCCCGGCCAGGAGGGGCAGTCCGCCTGGTGCCTCTACCTCGCGTCACCGGACGCGGACGCCACCGCCGCGAAGATCCGCTCCCACGGGGGCGACGTCCTGATGGACCCGATGAAGGTGGGGGACTTCGGGTCGATGCTGATCGCCCGCGACCCGGCCGGTGCCGTCTTCGGCGTGTGGCAGGCCGGCCGTCACGAGGGCTTCGAGGCGCGGGCCGTGCCCGGTGCCTACTGCTGGGCGGAGGTGTTCACCCGCGACCCGGAGCGGACGGACGCCTTCTTCCCCGCGGTCTTCGGCTACCGCGCGAAGCAGCTGGAGGACTCCGCGGTCGACTTCAGGGTCTACGACCTCGGTCGGGACCCCGTCCTCGGCCGGATGGGGATGACGGACGAGTTCCCGCCCGAGGTGCCGTCGTACGTCAACGTCTACTTCACCGTCGACGACTGCGACGCGGCGGTGGCGAAGGCGACCGAGCGCGGCGCGATCGTCCGCTTCGGCCCGATGACCAGTCCGTTCGGGCGGTTCGCCGCGCTGAGCGACCCGCAGGGCGCGGCGTTCTCGGTCATCGACGTCGGAACGACCGAGGGCACGATGCCGGAGGCGACCGAGGTGACCTGAGCCCGGCGAGGGGCGAGGACGGAGGCGGGCCGGGGACCCTCGTGCGTGGCGGAGGGCTGCCACGGGGGATCCGCGATGGCGTCCGTCAACCGCGCGCGCCGCGGGCGGAACCGATCTCCGCTCCGCGCTGTCTGAGCAGACATGGCAAGCCTCCTGTTCCTGTTCCTGGCCTTCGCCCCGATCGTGGCTCCCTGCTTCTTCGTGGCCGCGGCCGTGCGGCTCGCCGTACGGGCTCGCAGGCAGCCGCGCGACAGCGGGTGGCGGCCGCCGAGCGGCTCGACGTGCGCGCTGGTCGCGGTCATGGCCGGCTCGGCCATGTGCGGCGCGTACGCCTGGGGCGTGATGTCGGGCTTCTACGTACTGGACCCGGACCAGATGTGCGCGGCGAAGGGCGTGGCGGGCGATCACGTCCTGACGCGGTGGACACTGCCGGTCAGCGCGCAATGCGTGACGTCGGACGGCGTGGGGAGCGAGCTGGTGCCGGGCTGGGTGAATCCGGTGATCTTCCTGGGCCTCACGCTGTTCGTGCTCGCCCTCGGAGCAGGGGTCCTCGCGGGAGCGCGCCGTCGTCCGGCCCCGGCGGTGAACTGACCCGGCGCGTCACGCCATGTCACGCCGCGCCGCACCGGTCCCCGGCGGCGGGGACGGGCGCGCTCGGTCCCGGGGCGCGGAGTCCGCTGCGACCTCGCCGAACGCGGCGACCAGGGGTGAGCGGCGGCCGGAGTCCCAGGCCAGCAGCACCTGGTCGGGCTCGGCGTCCGGCACGGGTACGTAGGTGATGTCCGGCCGCGAGTACTGCTCGGCGACCGAGCGCGGGACCAGGGTGATGCCCGTCCCGGCGGCGACGGACTCGAACTTCTCCTCGATGGTGCGGATCGGCACGTCACCGGGGCGCGGGTCGGAGTAGCGCAGCCAGTTCTCGTCGGCCAGGTCGGCGAGGGCGAGTTCCTGCTTGCCGGCGAGCCGGTGGCCCTCCGGCAGCATCGCCACCCGGGGCTCGGTGTACAGCGGGAGCAGCGTCAGGCCCTCGTCGCGGATCGGCCTGCGGACATAGGCGAGGTCGACCGAGCCGTCCAGGACCAGCTGCTCCTGGTCGTCCCATTCGACCCGGCGCGCCTTGACCTCCACCTCCGGGTGCAGGGCGCCGAACGCGCGGAGCGCCGGAGTCACGACGATCCCGGCGCGGAAGCCCACGACCAGGCGCCGGGGGGAGCGGGAGGCCTGCCGGGCGCGCTGCCGGACGGCATCCGCGGACGCGAGCAACAGGCGGGCGTCATCCAGGAGTTGGACGCCCGCGGGGGCCAGCGTCACGGTGTGGCTGTCGCGGACGAACAGCTCGGCGCCCAGGTCCTTCTCCAGCGCCCGGATCTGGCGGCTGAGCACGGGCTGGGAGATGTGCAGCCGTTCAGCGGCGCGTCCGAAGTGCAGCAGCTCCGCGACCGTGACGAAGTAGCGGACCTTGCGCAGGTCGAGGTCCATGGCGGTCCTTTCGTCGTACGAGCCCGCCGACGGCGATGCCTCCAGGGTATCGCCGGCACCGAAAGAGGTCTTGGACGGCCGCGGGGAGGTGGGCGCAGGCTGGATCACATCGGATCAACGGTGACCGGATCACATCGGATCAATGGTGAAGGGAAACGTCATGGACCTGCGAGGGCAGCGCGTCGTCGTCATCGGCGGCACGGCCGGAATCGGTTTCGCGGTGGCCGAGGCGAGCGCGCGCGAGGGCGCCGCGGTGGTCGTCGCCTCGCGGCGGCGGGAGGGTGTGGACGCGGCGCTGAAGCGGCTGCCGGAAGGGGCCGAGGGGCACACGCTCGACGCCACCGACGAGGAGGCGCTCGAAGCGTTCTTCGCGCGCGTCGGGGAGTTCGACCACCTCGTCTACACGGCCGGCGAGTCCCTGCTGATGGGGAGCCTCGCGGAGGCGGATCTCGGGCGGGCCCGGCGTTTTCTGGACACGCGCCTGTGGGGTGCGTATGCGGCGGTGAAGCACGGCGCCGCCTCCATCAGGGCGGGCGGCTCGGTGGTGCTGACCACGGGGACCGCGGGCCGGCGGCCGCTGCCGGGCACGAGCGTGGCGGCGAGTCTGTGCGGGGCGATGGAGTCGCTGACGCGGGCCCTCGCGCTGGAGCTGGCGCCGGTGCGGGTGAACGCGGTGTCGCCCGGCGTGGTCCGCACGGAGCTCTGGCGTGACCTGGCCGAAGAGGAGCGCGACGGGCTGTTCCGGTCTTCGGCGGAGTCCCTTCCGGTGGGCCGGGTGGGCACCGCCGAGGAGGTCGCGGAGGCCTATCTGTACCTGATGCGCGGCGGGTACAGCACGGGATCCGTCGTGGTCGTGGACGGCGGTGGCGTCCTGGTCTGAGCCGTGCGCGGGCCGGCCCGGGGGCGGCCCGCGCCACCTCGGCGACGCCGGCGGACATCCGGTAGCGGCCGGGCCCGACCCGCAGGTGGCGTCCCGGCCCGTCACCGCGACGCGCGGCACCGGCCGGCCCCGGGCACGATCACCAACTTCCCTGCAGCTCAAGGCACTTCTCAAGACACCTCGCACGGCACTTCGGACGGCACTTCACGCGGCACCTCCGTACCGCTGCCGTCGGATCCGACTGGTCTACACCCTTGACTGGTACAGACCAAAGCGGTTGAGTGTGGCCCCACACCCCCCACCGTGGCCGCCTCCCGGATGCCGTGACCGAGTTCTTCGGCGCGTGCGCACAAGGCTCCGACCTTGCCTCCGGTGCGGCCTGGCACCGCAAAGGAACTGATCCTGTGTCGAAGCGCCGCCTCTCCGCACTCCTGGCCGCGATCGTGGTCGGAACATCCGCACCCGTACTGCTGCCGGCCGCAGGTGCCTCCGCCGCCTCCTGTTCGAGCTACCCGAACTGGGTGCCGGGCAGGTCGTACGTCACCGGCAACATCGTCCGCTACACCGACGGCAAGGCCTACATCGCCGAGCACGACAACCCGGGTTACGACCCGGTCATCAGCACCTGGTACTGGGAGCCCTACGCGTGTGACGGCGGCTCCACCAACCCGTCCGGCTTCGTCGTGAGCGAGGCGCAGTTCAACCAGATGTTCCCGAACCGGAACTCCTTCTACACCTACAACGGCCTCAAGGCCGCGCTGAGTTCCTACCCGGGCTTCGCCAACACGGGCAGCGACACGGTCAAGAAGCAGGAGGCCGCGGCCTTCCTCGCCAACGTCAACCACGAGACCGGCGGACTGGTCTACGTGGTGGAGCAGAACACCGCCAACTACCCGCACTACTGCGACTGGAGCCAGCCCTACGGCTGCCCGGCGGGCCAGTCGGCCTACTACGGGCGGGGCCCGATCCAGCTCAGCTGGAACTTCAACTACAAGGCCGCGGGCGACGCGTTGGGCATCGACCTCCTCAACAATCCCAACCTCGTCCAGACCGACGCCTCCGTCGCCTGGAAGACGGGGCTCTGGTACTGGAACACGCAGTCGGGCCCCGGCACGATGACGCCGCACAACGCGATGGTCAACAGTGCCGGATTCGGCCAGACCATCCGCAGCATCAACGGCTCCCTGGAGTGCGACGGCAGGAACCCCGCGCAGGTGCAGAGCCGTGTGGACGCCTACCAGCGGTTCGTACAGATCCTGGGCACCTCCGCGGGCGCCAACCTCTACTGCTGATCGACAGCCGCGGGCCCGGCCGGCCGGCTCCGAGGACCGCTGCGTCCCGGGGCCGGCCGGTCCACGCCGTCCGGGACCCCGCGCCGCAGGTCGGCGGCCGGTGCGGCGGCCCGTGGCGCCTCCGGAACGCCCCGGGCCGCCGGTGCGTTCGCTCCGCCGCGGCTCCAGTGACCCGGTCCGCCACGCCCGCGCCGCGCGGCGGACGGCCCGCGCCGCGGGCGCGCGGACCGCCGCGTCGAGAATGACGCGTTCTCTCCGGAGCGGCCCCGCCCGCTCCGCCCCGGGGCAACCATGCGCATGCGGTATTCGTCCCCTCTTGTGGCTGTGGTACGTCCGAGCGGCCGAACCCCCCACAGGCATGGCGAGCGAAAGAGACCGCATGCTCCGCATCCACTTCACCTCGTACGACCTCCAGAACATCCGAGTCGCCCGTCAACCCGATCCCCTGTGGGAACTGATGTGCAGTGTCTGCCGGTTGGAGACCGGCCAGGGACCACTCGAATTCGGACACTGGCGCCGCTCCGTCTCCCAGCGGTTCGCCGGTGACGCCACCCTCGGCCGCGCACTGCTCCCCTTACGGACCCTGATCCCGTCCACCGGTTACATCCCCGACTTCCTCACCCCTCCGGTCACCGGCGGCGGACTGTCCGAGGGCCTCGACCAGCTGCTGCGCACCCCGCGCGCCCAACTCGTCCGTGAGATGTCCCGGTTGGCCGAGTCGCGCCCCGTCCCGGCCTGGACCGCCTCGCTGGGCCGCCCGGGCGGCGACGCGCTCAAGTCGGTCGCGAACGCCCTCGGCGTCTACTTCCGGGCCCTGCTGGAACCGCACTGGCCGCACATCCGCTCGGCGGTGGGCAACGATGTCGGCGTCCGCTCCCGTGCCCTGCTCGACGGCGGAACCCAGTCGCTGCTCGAAGGGCTGCGCCCGATGGCGCGCTGGAACGCGCCGGTGCTCGAAGTGAACTACCCCGTCGAGCGCGACCTGTATCTGGAGGGCCGCGGACTGCTCCTCGTCCCCTCCTTCTTCTGCTGGCGCAGGCCCACCGCGCTCGCCGACCCGGGACTCGATCCCGTGCTCGTCTACCCGGTGGCGAAGACACCGCTCGCCGTCGCGGACGGCACGGACGGCGGAGTCCGGCGTCTGCTGGGCCGCACCCGCGCGGCCGTACTGACCGAGGTCGCCGGGCAGAGCGCCCGCACCACCTCCGAGGTGGCCGAGGCCGTGGGGATCGCGCTGCCCAGCGCCAGCTACCAGATCGGCGTGCTGCGCGACGGTGGGCTGGTGGCCAGCCACCGCGACGGCAAGTACGTCCTGCACACGGCCACCCTGCTGGGCCTGCGGCTGCTCGGTACCGGCCCGCGGATCCGGGTGCGGGAGCAGCGACCCGTGCGGGGGGCGGTCGCCGCGGCGTGGCATGATCGGGGCCATGCTTGAACGCGTGGTGGCCGCCTGTGACGGGGCTTCGAAGGGAAACCCGGGACCGGCCGGATGGGCGTGGGTCGTCGCCGACGGCGAGGAGACGCCCACCCGCTGGGAGGCCGGGCCGCTGGGCAGGGCTACCAACAACGTGGCCGAACTCACCGCGCTGGAGCGCCTGTTGACGGCGGTGGCGCCGGAGGTCCCACTGGAGATCCGGATGGACTCCCAGTACGCGATGAAGGCCGTCACGACCTGGCTGCCCGGCTGGAAGCGCAAGGGATGGAAGACGGCGTCCGGCAAGCCGGTCGCCAACCAGGAGCTCGTCGCGCGCATCGACGAGCTCCTCGACGGCCGCAGCGTGGAGTTCCGCTACGTCCCCGCCCACCAGGTCGACGGTGACCGGCTGAACGACTTCGCCGACCGGGCCGCGAGCCAGGCGGCCGTCGTCCAGCAGCCGGCGGGCAGTGACCTGGGCTCCCCGGAACCCCCCGCGTCCCCCGACACCCCGCCCGCGGGCGCCGCCCGGCGCCGTGCCCCGGCCAGGACGCCGCGCCAGGGCGCACCCGCCGCACGGCAGGGCGCGCCGGCGCGGACGATCAAGGCCAAGTTCCCCGGCCGCTGCCTCTGTGGCCGCTCGTACGCGGCGGGCGAGTCCATCGCCAAGAACGGCCAGAGCTGGGGACATCCCGAGTGCCGCGCGTCCGAGACCAGCGACGCTCAGTAACGCCGAGACGCCCGCAGACGTGACGCGGGCGACGCGGTGGCCCCGGAATAGGCGGGGCCACCGCACCGTGCCCGGCGTCGGCAGGGGAGTGCCGCGGCCGGGCGGTCCCTCGGTTCAGGCGACGTCGAACGTGTAGAACGCGGTGTGGTCCAGGAGGTCCGAGGGGCGCACGTCGTTCCACGGTTTCATCGTCTCGCCCAGGTCCACGACGTCGGGCGTGCCGGACCGCGGCAGGTAGCGGGAGCCGGGGTGGCGGCGCTGCCACTCCGCCCAGAGCTTGTCTATGTAGGCGTGGTGGAGCCAGAACACGGGGTCGTTGGGGGAGACGCCGGTAGCCATCTGGCCGCCGACCCAGACGTGCACACGATTGTGGAGGTTGACCCCGCGCCAGCCTTCGAGATGGTTGCGGAAGCCGTCCGAGGCGCTGTTCCACGGCGCCATGTCGTACGTGGCCATCCCGAGCACCGATTCCACCTCCGCACGGGTCGGCAGCTCCCGGACACCGGTGCCGAGCGAACGTCTCAGGTACGTACGGCTGTCGACGCGCACGTTGATCGTCCAGTCGCCCGTGGCCGCCGCGAAGGGGCCGTCCGTCACCCGGCCGTCCAGACTGCGGCCGGTGCCGCCGAGGAAGTCCGGGGCCCACAGGGCGGAGCGGGGCGAGCGGTCGGTGCTCCAGTCCCAGTACGGCAGGGCGACCGAGGCGTCCACGGACTGCAGGGCCCGTTCGAACTCCAGCAGGAACCTGCGGTGCCAGGGCAGGAACGACGGCGAACGATGGCCCGTCCGTTCGCCGTTGTCGGTGTCGCCGAGGATGAAGGCGTTGTGCGTGGTGACGAAGGCGTCGTAGCGGCCACTGCGCTTGAGCTGGAGGAGCGCGTCGACGAAACGCCGCTTCTCGTCGGCGGAGAGGTTCGCCTGGTTCTTGCGTACGGTCATGTGCGGGACTCCCCGGTGTGCTGTGCTGTGCTGACGTGCTGGTGGTGTCGCTGTCCTCGGATACGGTCAGCCGAGCGGGACGAGAGGTGCCCCCTGCAGTTCCACGACCGCGGCGCGGGCGGCGGCGCGCGGGGTGGCCACCGGGTCGTAGTGGCTGACGACGCTGATCCAGCTGCCGTCCGCGTTCTGCATCACGTGCAGTTCCACCCCGTCGACGAACACGCCGTAGCCGCCGCCGTGATGGTGGCCGCGGGCCCCGGGCCGGCCCTCGATCCGGCGGCCCCGGTAGACCTCGTCGAAGGGCTCCGGTCCGTCGTGGTGCCCGGCCGCCGGCATCGCCGCCGAGGCGGACGCGGTGGTGGTGAGTGCCTGGCCGCCGGCCACGGCGGCGAGGGCCGCCGCGGCGCCGAGCGCACGGCGACGAGTCAGTTCCGGCATGCGGATTCCTCCTGGGATCAGTGCTGTTGACGACCCGACATGCCTATCCGCTCCCGGGAGACGGGGAGAAATCGCCGGAAGCCGGTTGGCTGTGATCCGGACAATTGATGAGATGTCGTCCAAGGTTGAACGAAGATGATCTTGTTGTGCGCGCCGCCCCGGTCCACCGGAAACCGGAATTCCTCCGGTCGGCCCGCGCGCCCTCGGCGATCTTCCGGGCGCGGCGGGAGCCGGGTGGCGTGGCTCACGCCCTCAAGGTGGCGCGAAGGGTGAACCGGCCCCCGGACCGCCCCTGCTACCCTTCGTGTCCAATCGACAGCTCTGTGTGACCCATGGGAGTACGCGTGAAGATCGCGTGCGTCGGCGGCGGACCGGCCGGCCTCTACTTCTCGATCCTGATGAAGCGCCAGGACCCGTCCCACGACATCACCGTCCACGAACGCAACCCGGCCGGATCGACCTACGGCTGGGGGGTGACGTACTGGTCGGCCCTGCTCGACAAACTCCACGAGGGTGACCCGGAGTCCGCCCGCGCCGTCCGCGCGAACTCGGTCCGCTGGAGCGACGGGGTCGCCCACATCGGCGGCGAGACGACGGTGCACCACGGCGACGAGGGCTTCGGCATCGGCCGCCGACGGCTGCTGGACCTCCTCGCGGAACGCGCGCGGGCCCTGGGGGTGCGCATCGCGTACGAACAGGAGATCAGCCCCGACCGGCTGCCCGAGGCCGATCTCGTCGTGGCCTGCGACGGAGTCAACAGCGCGCTGCGCGCGGCCCACGCCGACCACTTCGGCAGTGACATCATCCTCGGCCGCAACATCTACGCCTGGCTCGGCACCACCAAGGTCTTCGACTCCTTCACCTTCGGCTTCGTCGAGACGGAGCACGGCTGGATCTGGTGCTACGCCTACCGGTTCGGCGAGGACCGCAGCACCTGTGTCGTCGAGTGCTCGCCGGAGACGTGGACCGGCCTCGGTCTCGACCGGACCGGCGAGGCCGACGGTCTCGCCCTGCTGGAGAAGATCTTCGCCGACCTCCTCGACGGCCACGGCCTGATCGGCCGGGAGCACGCCGACGGCGGTGCCCAGTGGCTGAACTTCCGCACGCTCACCAACCGCACCTGGCACCGCGGCAACCTCGTCCTGCTCGGCGACGCCGCCCACACCACGCACTACTCGATCGGCGCCGGCACCACGCTCGCGCTGGAGGACGCCATCGCCCTGGCCGCGGCGCTCGGCGAGCGCGGGGACCTGCCCGCCGCCCTGACCCGGTACGAACAGGAGCGCAGGTCCGCGCTCCTGTCGGTGCAGAGCGCCGCCCGGCACAGCGCCCAGTGGTACGAGAACCTGCCGCGGTACGTCCGCCTTCCGGCGGCGCAGATGTTCGCCCTGCTCGGCCAGCGGCACTCGCCGCTGCTCCCGTACGTCCCGCCCCAGCTGTACTACCGGATCGACCGTGCGGCCGGACGGCTGGAGGCGCTGCGCCGTTTCAAACGCTGGCTGGGGCCGCGCGTTGCGCGCACGGTGCAGGCCCGCGCGCGCCGGTAGCCGCCCGCCGGGAGAAGGGTGCGCGTTGAGTGAATAGTGATTCACCCATTATGGTGAATTCCTATTCACCTGCTTTTTCGCGCGTCTACCTCTGGAGTGTTCATGGCGGCACTGCGTGACCGGCTGACCGTGCCGGTCCTCGCCCTCGGCGGGAGCCTCATGGCCGTCATGCAGGTGGTGGTGGTACCGCTCCTGCCCGACCTGCCCCGGCTGACGGGCGCGTCGGCCGGCGCGGTGTCCTGGATGGTGACGGCGACCCTGCTGACCGGAGCCGTCCTGAACCCCGTCCTGGGACGAGCGGGCGACATGTACGGCAAGAAGCGCGTGCTGCTACTCGCCCTCGGGATGATGACGGCCGGGTCGCTGATGTGCGCTCTCACGTCGGACATCCGGGTGCTCATCGTGGCGCGCGCCCTGCAGGGCGCGGCGGCCGCCGTCGTACCGCTGTCGATCAGCCTCCTGAGGGACGAACTGCCCCCGGAGCGCACGGGCTCCGCGGTGGCGCTGATGAGTTCCACGGTCGGGATCGGCGCGGCCCTCGGGCTGCCGCTCGCCGCCATGGTGGTCCAGTACGCCAACTGGCACGTGATGTTCTGGGGGACGACCGTCATCGGGGCCCTGGGCACCGGGCTGGCCTGGTGGGCGGTGCGCGAGTCGCCCGTCCGTGAACCGGGCCGCTTCGACAGCGTCGGCGCGCTGGGTCTGGCCGTCGGGCTCACCTGCCTGCTGATGGGCGTGTCCCAGGGCGGCCAGTGGGGCTGGACCAGCCCCACGGTCCTCGGTCTGTTCGCCGGCAGCGTCCTCGTCCTCGGCCTGTGGTGGGTACAGCAGCTGCGTGCCGAACGGCCCCTGGTCGACCTGAAGCTGGCCACCAGCCCCCGTGTCGCCCTGCCGCACGTCGCCGCGCTGCTCACCGGGTTCGCGTTCTACGCCAACTCCCTGGTGACCGCGCAGCTGGTGCAGGCGCCCAAGGCGACCGGGTACGGACTCGGCCTGTCCATCGTCGCGACCGGCGTCTGCCTGCTCCCCGGCGGGGTGACCATGCTGCTGCTCTCCCCGGTGTCGGCGCGCGTCTCGGCGGCCCGGGGCGCCCGGGTGACGCTGGCGATAGGAACCGTGATCATCGCCTTCGGCTACGGCATCCGCATTCTCGACAGCCGTGACCTGTGGGTGGTCGTGCTGGGCTCCGCGGTCTGCGCGACGGGCACCACCTTCGCCTACTCCGCGCTGCCGACCCTGATCCTGCGGGCCGTGCCCGCCGGGCAGACCGCCTCGGCCAACGGCGTCAACGTACTCATGCGCACCATCGGCCAGGCCGTGAGCAGCGCCGCGGTGGCCGCGATCCTGGTCCACCACACGACCCTGATCGGCGGCGCGCCGATCCCGACCCTGCACGGCTATCTGCTGGCCTTCGCCCTGGCCGGTACGGTCGCCCTGGTGGCCTGCGCCGCCTCCCTCGCCATCCCCGCCGACCCCCCGTCCCGCGGTGCCCGGCGGGCCTCGGGCACCACCGAGGCGTCCCGGGACGGAGCACTGGAAGGAGCGTGAGCACCGTGTCCGTCCCGCCCCCCGGGGCGCCGGAGGCGGCCCCGGGCGCCGTCCAGCGCCGTGACGCCGAGGCCACGAAGGCGGCGATCCTGCGCGCGGCCCGTCACCTCATGGCGCGTCACGCGCACACGGACATCACCCTCAAGGCGGTGGCCGACCGGGCCGGTGTGAGCGCGCCGCTGATCCTCAAGTACTTCGGGAACAAGGACGCGCTCTTCGCCCGCGTGATGTCCTTCGAGACGGACGCCGCCGCCCTGCTGGACGCGCCCCTGGCGGAGCTCGGCCCGCACATGGTCCGCCATCTGCTGCTCGGCCAGACCGAGCGGGGCGCCGACCCCGTCCTGCGGATCGTCTTCGCCCCGCTCCACGGAGAACAGGGCGACACCCTCCGCGCCAACTTCCGCACCCAGGTCAGCGATCGGCTCGCCGGACGCCTCGCAGGTCCCGACGCCGGCCTGCGCGCCGAACTCGCCGTCGGCACCCTGCTCGGGCTCGGAGTCATGTACGGCATCGCACGCGGTTCCCGGCTCCGCGCCACGGCGGTCGAGGACATCGTCGAGCGGTACGGCCCGACGGTGCAGGCGCTGCTGACGCCGTAGGACCGGCCGCCTCGGGCCGGGAGGGGGTCCGTCGCCGGGGCCGGCGCGCGGTATCAGTTCACCCCCTGCGGCCGGAACTGGACGCTGATCCGTGGTCCGGCCGCGCGCGCCGTCTTCGGTACGGCGTGCTCCCAGGTCCGCTGGCAGGAGCCGCCCATGACGATGAGGTCGCCGTGGCCGAGCGGGCGGCGCACGGTCTCGCCGCCGCGGCGCGGGCGCAGCAGCAGGTCCCGGGGAGCGCCCACGGAGAGGATCGCGACCATGGTGTCCTCGCGCGCGCCGCGTCCGATGCGGTCCCCGTGCCAGGCCACACTGTCCCGGCCGTCCCGGTAGTAGCACAGCCCGGCGGTGGTGAACGGTTCGCCGAGCTCCTCGGCGTAGTGGGCCGACAGCGCGTCCCGTGCCTCGTCGAGCACCGGGTGGGGCAGGGGGTCGCCCGCGCCGTAGTACGAGAGCAGTCGCGGTACGTCGACCATGTGCTCGTACATCTGTCTCCGCTCCGCGCGCCACGGCACCTCGGAGACGAGTCGCTCGAAGAGCGCGTCGGCCCCGCCGAGCCATCCGGGGAGCAGATCGATCCAGGCCCCGGCGCCCAGTGCGGTCCGGCGCGCCGCGTTCAGGGGGGCGAGGCGGAGCTCGTCGGTCTGGTCGAAGAGCGAGCCCTGGAGGTGCGTGGACATGCGTCCAGCGTACTCCCTAATCGAATGTGCGTTCCATTCTGACGGTCCGGAGGGCCGTCCGGGCCCCGGTTCGGCCGCCGTGCGGAGTGTGCGGGCGTGCCGCGCGCGACCTTCACCCTCCGGGAACGGGGTCAACTCCGCCCGAATCGCCGCCGGTTCGCGCTTCTCCGGGGTGGCGAGCAACCTCCCCGGTGTCGGCGCCGTCTTGATCGACGACGGGTGGGCGGCGTGCCGACCGCGGTGGTCCGGGGATTCGAGGGTGAGAATCCGGGTCACTATACGCTCTGTGTATACATGATGTGTATATGTGAGAGCGCAACCGAGGCCTCGCGCGCCGCCGACCCCCCACACTCCGTCCCGCCGGGCGGCCGGGCAGGTACGGCCCTCCGGCGGCAGACCGAAAGGCATCCATGTACGGCAAGGCCTTCGCCCCCGAGTACCAGGGCGCTCTGACCACCCTGTCCGTGAACTCCTCACTGACCGACGTCCTCGCCGCCGGAACCGAGCGGCTGCGGGCGGCCGAGCGGGACGGCGCCCGCGGCGAAGCGGCCCGCTCGGGTCTCGCGGTCGCCGAGGCGCACCGCCGGCTCGGACAGGTCGCGGACGCCGACCGGGCATGGAAGGCGAGCTACCGCACCGCCCGCGACGCCGGGGACTCCGGCGCCATGGCCTGGGCGCTGTGGAGCGGCGGCACCCTGGCGCGCCAGCGCGGCGCCTTCCCGCTGGCGTGGCGGCTGCTGAGGCTGGCCGCGGAACTCGGCGGGCACGCCGGGGACGTGGTCGTGCGCGGATATTCCCTGGCGGGACTCGCCGAGACGGGCCGCATCCAGGGCGACTACGCCGCCGTGACCACCCTGCACGAACAGCTGCTGGCCGAGGCGAGGGCACGCGGCGAGGCCCGGCACACCGTGTGGGCACTGGAGGGCATCGCCCAGATACACCGCAACACCGGCGACCTCGACACCGCGTACGCGCTGTTCGAGGAGGCCGCCGGGATCGCCGCCGACGCCGAGGACAGGCGCGGCCACGCCTGGGCCCTGCGCGGACTCGCGGACATCGTCTCCGTACGCGACCACGACCCGGAACGTGCGCTGGAACTGCTGACCGAGGCCGAGGTCTCCTGCCGGGCGATGAACCTGTCCGGCGCCCTCGCCTACAACCACAAGATGCGCGGCAACGTGCTCTACCGGGCGGGGCGTCACGAGGAGGCCCGGGACGTCTACGCGCGGGCGCTGGCGGAGTTCGAGGAGATGAGCGAGCCGCGCGGCCGGTCCCTCGCCCGGCTCGGACTGGTCAAGTCGCTGGCCCGCCTCGGACGGGACCGTGCCGAGACCGAAGCCGAACTCACCGAACTGGCCGGGATGCTGGAGCGCATCGGGTTGCGGCACGCCCGGGAGATGGTCGAGCGGGCACGGACCGAACTCGGCTGCGCGCCCGGCCCGTCGGGGGACGCGGATGGTGACGACGAGGCGGCCGCCCGATGACGCCCTCCACGGCCCTGCGGTCGTCCTCCACCGCCCCGGAGATCATGGCCCGCTGCCGGGAACTGGTCGCCCCGGCCCTCGCCGAGGCGGTCGACGGACTGCACCCCTGGGTGGGCGAGATGGCCGGCTACGCGCTCGGCCGCTGCGAGGTGGGCGGCGCCCCCGCGTCCCGCCACCAGGGCAAGGGCCTCCGGCAGACACTCGCCGTGCTCGGCGCTGAGGTGGCCGGCGGCTCCGCGGAGGCGGGCGTGCCGGGAGCCGTCGCGGTGGAACTCGTGCACGTCTTCTCCCTGGTGCACGACGACATCATGGACGGTGACGCGCTGCGCCGCGGCCGTCCGGCGGTGTGGAAGGCGTACGGCACCGGTCCCGCCGTCCTCGCCGGCGACGCGCTGTTCGCGCTGGCCGTGGACACCCTCACGGCGGTGCCCTCGACTCCGGGATCGGGCGCCGCCGTACGGCAGTTGACCACCGCCCTGCGCGATCTGGTCCGGGGCCAGGCGGACGACCTGCTGTTCGCCCGGCGTCCCTGGACCGGGCCCGAGGCGGTGGCGGTGGCGGAGTACGAGGTGATGGCCGAGCACAAGACCGGCGCCCTGCTCGGGTGCGCGCTGGCCCTGGGAGCCCGACTCGCCGGAGCGCCGGAGGAGACGGCCGCCGCACTCGACCGCGCCGGACGGCATCTCGGCGTGGCCTTCCAGATCGCCGACGACCTCCTGGGCATCTGGGGTGATCCGGCCGTCACCGGCAAACCGGTCCACGGCGATCTGCGGCAGGGCAAGAAGACCCTGCCGGTGCTCGCCGCGCTCGCCGCACCGGGCCGGTATGCGCTCGCCGAACTCCTCGCCCGTCCGGGCGTCCTCGACGACACCGGCCTGCGCCGGGCGGCGGCCCTCGTCGCACAGGCCGGTGGCCGGGAGGCGGCCCTGCGGGAGGCACGCCGTCATCTCGCCGCGGCGGACGCCCTCCTGGCCGGCGCGGCGTCGGCCCCGCGTCCCCTCGAGGAGCTGCGCACCCTGCTCTCCTCGCTCTCCCACCGCACGATCTGACACCGCGTCGCCTCCGGTTCCGCGCACGGCGGGCCGGAGGCGCTGCGACATGGGTCACATGTGCTGGTCGGGGACGTCATCGGGGCAACCGTTCGCCGCTCTCATCCATCTGTTCGGGAGACGTACAAGAGGTCACGCCTCGCTCACCGAGAGGTGAACTTTTGTAAAGAGATCGCCTCGATGCGCGTGAAAGGGATCTTCCTCCTTTACATGTACATGCCTTATCGGTGAGGGTTTCGTCCCGGGGCCCGAGGCTCCCCACGGCGCTCGACCGCGCCGTGTGCCAGGGCGGTCGGCGCGGCCGGCCTCCCCTGTTCGAAGGAACTCAGTGCACAGACCCCACATAGGCCGCATGGCGATCGCCGTCGTGGTGGCGACGTCCGTCACCCTCCCGGTGGGCCCCGCCTTCGCCGCGACCCCCGACTCGCCCGCGCGGGCGGCGACTTCGGCCTCCTCGCCCGTCGACATGGCCCGGGCGGCAGCCTTCGCCCACGCCTCGGCCACCGGGGTCGGCCCCGGCGACACCCTCCGGGCCACGGACGTCATGACCGACCCGGACGGCAAGCGGCACGTCCGTTTCGTCCGCAGCCACCGGGGACTTCCGGTGCTCGGCGGCGATCTCGTGATCCACCTCGGCAGCCGGTTCACGTATCTCGGCGTGACCCGGGCCGCCGACCACACCGTCCAGCCGTTCACCACTGAGGCCGAGTTGACGGCTGATCAGGCGGAGCGGAAGGCCGCGGCGGCCGCCGAGGGCGACGCGGGCACCGCCCAACTGGTCGTGGACGCCCGGGACGGCGCGGCAGCCCTCGCCTATCGGGTGCGCGTCTCGGACAGCGGGACCACGTCGGCCGGCGGTTCCCGCACGGTCGTCGTGGACGCGCGCACCGGCCGGATCCGCAGCAACAACCCCGACAGCGACGAGTTCATCTCGCCGTCGCTGCGTGAGAAGTTGCGGGAGAAGGGCGAGACGGCGACGCCCGTGACGGGCGTCGCCGCTCGGCCCGCCAGTCTCTTCGCGGCCACGGCGGCAGCCGCGGCCCACTATCCGGTCACCGCGACCGGCAGCGGCACGTCCCTCTTCGCGGGCAAGGTGACGCTCACCACCACCCGTACCGCGCGCACCAGTTACCTGCTCAAGGACCCGACCCGGTGGAACACCGAGACGAGGGACGCGGGCGGGCGGGAGCTGGAATCCTTCGCCCGGGGCAAGAAGTTCACCAGCACCACCGACAAGTGGGGCACCGGCACCACCGCCGACCGGGCCACCGTGGCGGTCGACGCGCAGTACGGCGTGACCAAGACGCTGGACTTCTACAAGAAGACCTTCGGCCGCAAGGGCATCAAGAACAACAGCACCGGCGCCCGCGCGATGGTCCACTTCGGCAGGAAGGTCGGCAACGCCTTCTGGGACTCGGTGTGCGGCTGCATGCTGTACGGCGACGGTGACGGCGACATGTTCAAGAAGCCGCTGGTCGTCCTGGACGTCACCGGGCACGAACTGACCCACGGCGTGGTCGACGCCACGGCCGGCCTCGAACCCACCCGGGTGGACCGCTACGGCAACCAGTACGGCGAATCGGGCGCCCTCAACGAGTCGCTCGCCGACATCTTCGGCTCGAACGTCGAGTTCGCCGCGAACAACGCGAAGAACCCGCCGAACTACCTCATGGGCGAGAAGCTGGGCCTGGCCCAGAAGTTCCTGCGCCGTCTCGACCACCCCTCCCTGGACAGGCTGGAGGGCACGGTCGACTACTGGTCGCCGGCGGCCCGCGACGCGGAGGTCCACGCGGGCTCCGGTGTCTCCTCGCACGCCTACTACCTGCTCGCCGAGGGCAGTGGCCGCAAGACGATCGGCGCCGTGACGTACAACTCGCCGACCTACGACGGCGCTTCGGTGGCCGGAATCGGCCGGACCAAGGCCACCGCGATCTTCTATCGCGCGCTGACCCGGTACATGGTGTCCACGACCGACTTCCACGACGCGCGGACCGCCACGCTCAAGGCGGCCGCCGACCTGTACGGCGCGACCGGCGCCGAGCACCGCGCGGTGGACAGGGCGTGGGCCGCCGTCAACGTGACGGCCGCCAACACCCCCGCCGGGCGCTGACGCGGCAGGCACGGGGGCTCCGTCGCACGACGGGGCCCCCGCACCCTCCCGGACTCAGTGCTGCTGCGACTTCTGGGGTGTCACCTCGCTGGGGCGCACGACGACCACGCCCTCGCCCTCCAGCTTGAGCTGGACGGCCTCGCCCGAGCCGCCGCGGATCATCGAGCCGATGGACTGGGACCGGTGCAGCGAGGTGTTCAGACGGGCGGTCCAGCCGACGACCGCGTCCGTGTCGACGAACACGGGCTGCTGCGGGGAGACCGGAATGACCAGCGGGTTCCCCTCGCAGATCAGTCCCAGGCGGCCGTGCCCGGTGAACACGCTGTTGAAGAGGCCGCCGCCGGTGATGCCCGCGCCCTTCACGGTCTTTATCTCGTACGAGAGCGTGGAGTCGAAGCACAGGACGTTGCGGCCGTTGACGGTGAAGACGTCGCCGGGTTCGACGTCGACGATGAAGCAGTTCTGGGCCTCGTGCGCGAACCAGGCCTCGCCCTGTCCGCGTACGGTCATCAGCGGGAGACCCTCGCCGGTGACCGCCCGCTTGAGCATGCCTCCCACGCCCTGGCCCTTGCGCTCGAACTGCAGGTCGCCCCGGTAGGCGATCATCGCGCCCTGGCGCGCGAGCATGTCGCCGTTGACGGCGTACTTGATCGACTTGGCGTTCTGGACGGTCATGCCCGGCGCGACGGCGGGCTGCACCATGTGGTCACTGGAGAAAAGATCACCCTTCATGCGGGCATCTTGGCCCGGAGGGCTGCGTTCCGCCAAGATCGTGCGCGGCCCCGCGGGCCGGGAACGCGCGGGAGGCCGCCCCGCCAGTGGCGGACCGGCCTCCCGGGGTGGTTGGTCAGGCGGCGTCGGCCGTGCCGACCGCGGCGGTGACGTGGCCGATGACCTCGGCGAGCTGGCCGGCGACCTCGGCGTCGTCGACCGGGTGGGTCTCGGCGAAACGGATCACGGAACCGGGAACCGAGAGCTTGACCTCCTCCAGGACGGTGGCGCCGGCGATGCCGAGGGCCTTGCGGGCCTCGTCCTGCGCCCACACGCCGCCGAACTGGCCGTAGGCGGTGCCGACCACGGCGACCGGCTTGCCGGTGAAGGCGCTGGCGCCGTAGGGACGGGACAGCCAGTCGATGGCGTTCTTCAGCACGGCGGTGATCGTGCCGTTGTACTCGGGCGAGAAGAGCAGGAAGGCGTCGGCGCGGCCCGCGGCCTCGCGCAGGGCCACGGCGGTCGCCGGGACACCACCCTCGACATCGAGGTCCTCGTTGTAGAAGGGGACCTCGGCGAGGCCCTCGAACAGCTCGATCTCCGTGCCCTCGGGGGCGAGCTTGACGGCCGCCTCGGCGAGCTGGCGGTTGTGGGAGCCGGCGCGGAGGCTGCCGACGAGCGCGAGGATACGTACGGACATGGGGGAACTCCCGGGGGACGAAACAATGCGGCAATAAACCGGACCGAGGTCCGCTTGATGGTCTGTTCAAGTTTGTATCACTCAAGCGGACCAGGGTCCAGTTCTCCCCGGTTGCCGTTACGCTGTGTTCATGTCCACCCCTCTGCAGCCCTTTCCGAAGGGATCGGAACCAGCCACCCGGCCCGTGATGCTGGAGCTGGCGTCCGGGCCCGAGGGCCCGCAGCTGCGCGCCGACGCGGCGCGCAACCGCGCCCGGCTGCTGGAGGCCGCGACCCGCCTGGTGGAGGAGCGCGGGGTCGCCAACGTGACGATGGAGGCCGTCGCCGCCGCCGCGTCGGTGGGCAAGGGCACGGTCTTCCGGCGCTTCGGCGACCGCACCGGCCTCCTGATGGCCCTGCTCGACCACACGGAGCAGCAGTTCCAGGCCGCCTTCCTCACGGGCCCCCCGCCGCTGGGCCCCGGCGCCTCACCGGTGGACCGGCTGCACGCCTACGGCTGCCTGGCACTGCGCCAGACCCGCGACCGGCTGGATCTGTACATCGCCGCCGAGCGCGAGCCCACCCGCCGGTTCAACTCCGCCCCCTACCGGGTGCGGTTCACCCATGTCGCGATGCTGCTCCGTGAGGCCGCGCCGGCCGCGGACACCGAACTGCTCGCGCAGACGCTCATGGGCTATCTCGAACCCGCGCTGATCCTCCATCTGACCCGGCAGCGCGGGATGACGGTGGAGCGGCTGGAGTCGGGCTGGCACGAGCTGGTCCGCCGGAGCACCTGTGCGATGCCCCTGCCCGTCGAGCCCGTCCCCTCGCGGCCGCCGGAGGCGTCGGGGCGCGCGTGACCTCGCCCCACCCGGCGTCCGGGCGGAGAATACGGTCATGGGACATCACCTTGACGAGGTGAGCGGACCCGCGAGAGTGGCCGGCCCCGGTGACGACATCGGCCGGGAGGAGCTGGCTCTCGCCGCCCGGAACCACGGCCTGCCCCTGGAGGCCCTGCGCTACGACGTCACCCCGCCCGGGCTGCACTACACGCACACGCACTACGACATTCCGTACGCCGATGCCACCCGTACCCCCTGGCAGCTCTCGATCGGCGGGCGCGTGCGGCGGCCGCAGGTGCTCGGGACGGCCGAGCTCACCTCGTACCCCGCCGTCACCCGGCGGGTGACGATGGAGTGCGAGGGCAACGGGCGGGCGCTGCTGACCCCCCGGCCGGTGAGCCAGCCGTGGCTGGTCGAGGCGGTGGGCACGGCCGAGTGGACGGGTGTGCCCCTCAGGGTGCTGCTGGCCGACGCCGGGGTGGAGACCGATGCCGTGGACGTGGTGTTCACCGGTGCCGACCACGGCGTCGAGCGCGGAGTGGAACAGGACTACCAACGGGCGCTGCCGGTGGCCGCGGCACTGGGGGAGAACCCGGAGGCGCTGGTGGCGTACGGCATGAACGGCGCACCGCTGCCGCCGCAGCACGGGTTTCCGCTGCGGCTGGTGGTGCCCGGCTGGTACGGCATGGCGCAGGTGAAGTGGTTGCGCGCGATCACGGTGATCGACATAGCGTTCGAGGGTTTCCAGCAGGTGGCGGCGCATCGGCTGCGCCAGGACGGTGGGGAGGAGGGCGAGCCGGTCACCCGGATCGCCCCGCGGGCCCTGCTGGTTCCGCCCGGCTTCCCCGACTTCATGTCCCGGGCCCGGGTGGTCCGGGAGGGGGTCGTGCCCCTGGAGGGGCGGGCGTGGTCGGGATGGGCGCCGGTGACCGGTGTGGAGGTGAGTACGGACGGGGGCCGGGAGTGGCGGGAGGCGGAGCTTGAGCCGGCGGGCGGCCATCGCTGGGCCTGGCGGCGCTGGCGGTTCGGCTGGACGGCCGAGCCGGGACGGCACACGCTCGGCGCGCGGGCCTTCGACGCCGAGGGGCACACCCAGCCACTGCGACCGTCCTGGAACCTCGGCGGGTTCGTGAACAACGCCGTCCAGGAGGTTCCCGTGCTGTGTGTGGAGCGGGACTGAACTCCCGGGCGGCCGCGGGCTCCTGGGCCACCGGCCGCCCGGAGCGCGGTCAGTTGAACGGGTCCAGCGTGAGGTAACCCTGCTGGGGGTTGCCGTCGTTGACGAGCGACTCGTGGTTGCCGACGTCGTCGAAGGCGAACGCGTATGCCCTGCCGTCGGCCATCTGGGCGTGGATCGCCCGGGCGTACTGGTTGGTCACCGCGTCCTGGTAGAAGCCTCCCGATCCGCTGTCCGGCTGGTTGGGATTGGCCAGCAGCGTCGAGCGGTTGAAGCCCGCGCACAGGGTTCGTGAGATCGGGCCGCGCACCAGGTCGTTGGGGGCGTCGAGCCGCTTGTAGCAGCCGAAGACGCTGTCGGAGTCCGGCTTCTGGAAGCTGGTGACGACCGCTCCGGCGCTGTTGGTGAAGTTCATGACGCCGCCGGAGACGCGTCCGAAGTACTTCGTGTTCGGCTGGTCCGTGAACGGAGTCACCGTCAGCGTCGACGAACTGTACTTCTGCCACACGCGGTTGATGTAGTCGTCCATGACGGTGGCGGGAAGCGCGCCCGCCTCGATGCCGTGGCCGGGCGCGAGAGCGCGCAGCACGGTGCCGTCGGACCTTGTCTGGATCAGGTTCGCCCAGCCGCCGGACTGTCCTCGAAGGGCGTTGAGGACCCCGGTGTAGCCGCCGGTCCTGAGATGACCGGTGTTCTTCGTGCTGCCGTCGGCGAGCTGGACACCCACGGCGTACGGCGCCGAGAACATGTCGACCTGGGTGCTGTTGATCCACAGTCCCGAGTCGTTGAGCGTGTACTCGGACCAGTTGAAGAGGATGTTGCGGTTGGGGTCGCTCGGGTTCTGTACGGCCGGCTGCACCAAGCCGCCGGTGGTCAGCCGGAAGTCGAGCTTCTGCCCGTAGGAGAAGTAGATCCGGCCGGAGAACTTGGGGATGCGGATCGTCTTCGACTGGCCGTTCGCGGGTCCGGCGATCGACGCGTCGGGGGCGGGTGTCGGGGGGTTGCCTCCCGCGGGCCAGGCGTGGAAGGTGCCGTTCGCGTCGGCCCAGCCCTGCTGTCCCGTCGAGAGCAGGGTGCCGAGATCGTAGAGGTAGACGGGGTCGGCGCGGCCGGAGTTGTTGGTGACCTTCAGCGGGATCGTCGTGGGCACGGCGGCTTCGGCTCCGGACGGAGTTCCGAAGGTCAGCAGCGCCGCGGCCAGGGTGGCCGCGGCCACCGCCAAAGCCCGCCAGGTGCGCTTTCTGGGCACTCTCTTCCTCCTTGACGTGGGGTTCCAACGAGGTGGGTCACTGCGGACGGAAGTCGTCCGGATTTTTTGAGAGCGCTCTCAGAATTGCGAGGGGTGGAGTACATGTCAACGATGTGCGCAGAACTGGTCCGGTCCAAGTCCGAGCGGAGCGGAACCGGACTTCCGTCGGGCGGAGCACCCCAACGGGTCAGCACCGATCGCGGACGCGCCGGCGGACGCCGAGCATGAAAGGGCCCGTGGACCGGGTTCCGGACCGGCAGGAAGAGGACGAGCTTCATGAGCAGACGCACCTACGGTGGCCCCCGAAAGACCGGCCGAACCCGCTCGGCCGCGGCGCTCCTGGCCACTTTGACCTGCGGCGCCGCGCTCGTCTCGTGCGGCACGGACAACGGCAGCGACAACGGCGCCGCCTCGGCGAGCGCCCGCCCCTCGGCGCCGGTCACCGCCTCGTTCTCCGGCAGCGCCCCGTCCGCGATGGCGTCGGCCGCCTCCTCGGCCGTCTCCTCCGCCCGGTCCTCGGCCTCGGCGGCGGCCTCCTCCCTGTCCGCGGCGGCCTCCGAGTTCGCGGCATCCGTCTCGGCGGACACCGCCCGGGCGAGCGCCGCGGCCGAGAAGGAGCTGAAGAAGGTGAAGGGCGGCGGTAACGCGCGGTCCGAGGTCGCGATGACCGGCCTGCCCAAGTCGCAGACCGGCGGGCTGCTCGCGGTGCTCGTGAGCATCACCAACAAGACCGACAAGAAGGCGTCCTACGCCGTGCGGGTCGACTTCGAGGACGCGAAGGGCAAGGTCGTCGAGACCCGGTTCGTGGGCGCGGAGAACCTCGCGCCGGGCAAGCGCGCCCAGCCGGTCGCCATCAGCAGGCAGCCCACCACACCTCAGCTGACACCGCGCCTCACGAAGGCGCAGCGGTACTGACGGGCAGGCAGCGGGGGGCTACTGGGTGACCGGCGGCCAGGGTGCGCGAGCGCCGGCCGTTGCCGCGAGCGCCGACGTGGAACGCCGGCCGAGCACCGAGCCCGACGGGTGCTGGCGACGGCCGACCGCCGAGCCCGACCGGGCCGATGACCGCGGACCGCCGGCCGCCGACCTATGACCGCTGAGCCCGACCGGTGCTGATGACGGCCGACCGCCGAGTGCCGGGCCCGACCGGCGCCGACGACCGTCGACCGCCGACGCCGGGCCCGACCGGTGCCGACGACCGCGGGCCACCGACCGAGACCGCGGACCCACGACCGCGCACCCCGACCGACGGCCGCGGAAGCCCAGCGCCGACCGCGGGCCGCCGTGTCCGTCGGTCGCCATGTGCAGTGCGAAGTCACGTCAGCCGGCCGCCGGCCGCCTGACGCCACTCGTGATCCGTCGGATGACGGGCCACGAGTGCAAACTGATGAGCCGTCAACGGCCGCCGGACTGCTCAGGGTTCGCGGATCAGATGCAGGCTCGTGCTCGCCCAGTCGCCCGGCGGCAGATCGGGGACGAGTCCGTACTCGCCGAGCACCGCCGAGTCGTACACGGTGCCGGTGCGCGCGTCGCGGTATCGCGCCGAAGGGGTCAGACCGCGCAGCAGGACCGGCGGCCGCGGACTGCCGTGCCGGCCCACCCGGCGGTACGCCAGCAGCAGGGTCTCCGAGGCGTCCCGCGCGGTGTACTGCACCGCGGCGACGGCGTCCTCCGCGGGCGGCGCGAGCCGGTCCAGCCGGCCGTGCTGCACCAGGTGACGCACCCTCTTGTACTCGGCCACCAGGTCGGCACCGTCCCGCAGTTCTTCCTCCGACCAGCGGGTGAGGTCGCCGCCGATGCCCAGCGCCCCCGCCATCGCGACATGGAAGCGGAAACGCAGCGGGACCGTACGGCCGGTGAGCTGGTTGGGTACGTCGGTCACCCACGCGCCCATGGTGCGCGCCGGGTAGACCTGGCCGTAGCCGTGCTGGATCCACATCCGGTCCGCGGCGTCCGTGTTGTCCGAGGCCCACGCCTGGTCCGTACGGGCGAGGATGCCCAGGTCGACCCGCCCGCCCCCGCCGCTGCACGACTCGATCCGCAGCCCCGGGTGATCCGCGCGCAGCCGGTCGAGGACACCGTAGAGGTTCCGTACGTACTGGGGTCCGAGGCGGTCCGTGCCGTCCTGCTGCCCGGGCCAGCCCGCCTCGCTGAACGCGCGGTTCATGTCCCACTTGAGGAAGTCGATGCCGTGGTCGCCGACCAGCCGGGTCAGCCATGCGTAGGCCCAGTCGGCGACCTCGGGGCGGGCGAAGTTGAGGACCAGCTGGTTGCGCAGCTCCGAGCGGGTCCGGCCGGTGAAGTGCAGCACCCAGTCCGGGTGCTGGCGGTACAGATCGCTGTCCGGGTTGACCATCTCGGGCTCCACCCACAGACCGAAGCGCATCCCGAGGCCGTGCACCGCGCGCACCAGGGGGGCGAGCCCGTCCGGGAACCGGTCGCCCGACGGCGTCCAGTCGCCCAGTCCGGCGTGGTCGCTGCGGCGCGCCCCGAACCAGCCGTCGTCCACGACGTACAGCTCCACGCCGAGCGCCGCGGCCCGCTCGGCGAGTGCCTTCTGGCCGACCTCGTCGACGTCGAAGCCGGTCGCCTCCCAGGAGTTGTAGAGCACGGGCGCGTCCTCGTCCGGGTGCGGCAGCACATGCGCCAGGACGTACGCGTGCCAGGCGCGGCTGGCCGCGCCGAAGCCGCCGTCGGTGCACAGGCCCGCGAACGGGGGAGCGGTGAACTCCTCGCCCGGCGCGAGCGGGACACTCGCGCCGTCCTGGCCGAGGCCGCCGGTGAATCCGGCTCGACCGTCGGGGGTGCGCTGCACGGTGACGCGCCAACTCCCGCTCCACGCGAGGGCGGCGCTCCACACCCGGCCGTGGTCCTCCGTGGCCTCACCCGAGTCGAGCATCACCCAGGGGTTCGCGTGATGGCTGGTGATCCCGCGACGGCTGGTCAACACCGTTTCGCCGTGGGCCAGTCGGTCGCGGTGGAGCCGGCTCTCGGCGGACCACTGGCCCGTGACATGGCCGAGCCGGTAGTCCCGCAGCGGCGGCAGGGACCACGCCGCCGAGTCGGCGCGCAGCAGGGTGACCGGCTGGTCGCCCTGGTTGCGTACGACCGTCCAGCGCTCGATGACGTCCGTGTCCTCGCGCACCCGGTAGTGGAGCTCCACCCGCAAGGGGTAGAGGCGGTCGCGGAACGAGAGGGTCAGCTCGCCCTCGTGCACGTCGTGGCCGGCGGGCTGCCACTCGAAGGCACGGGACCCGTCCTCGAACCGCACCTGGAGGGACGGCGGTCCGTAGCGCGTCCCGCCGTCCACGGGAAGCTCCTCCCCGACCCCGGGCCGGCCCTCGAAGCTGCTGGCCGCGACGGGCGGGGGCGCGGCGGCGAGCCGCCCGGCCTCCTCGAGGGTCAGCCGTGGCCCCCACGCGACATGGCACGGCGCTCCGGTCTCGTCGACCCGCAGCGCGTACGAGGTGCGCGGGGTGGACAGCAGCCAGACCCCGGTGTCCGGGGCGAAGGAGATCGGCGACATGGGTCCTCACGTTCAGATGGTGCCACGTACGAGACGAGCCAAAGCCAACCTCGACCATGGATCACGTGTCAATGCCCCATCCAGGTTTTGGATTCGCAGGTCACAGGCGTCTCATCGAGGGTTCTCCGGCGAATCCTGTTTCTTTCATTGACAGCAGAAAATAATGAACCTAGGTTCCGGCCATGCGCTCGACCTCTCCCCCCGAGGCGTTCCCGGCCCACACGCCGGCCGCTTCCCAGATCTTCACCACCGTGCTGTCCCACGGTCCGCTCACGCGGTCGGAGATAGCGGGGCGGACCCGGCTGTCGGCCGCGGCGGTCACCAAGGCGGTCCGTCCCCTCATCGAGGCGGGCTACCTCGTGGAGGACGTCCCCGAGGACGCCCGGCAGCCCGCGCTCGGCCGCCCCGCCAATCCGGTGCGGGTCGACGGAGGCAGGGCCCTGTTCATCGGGATCAAGGTGACGGGCGACGAACTCATCGCCGTCCTCACGGACCTGTGCTGCCGCATCCGCGTCGCCCGGCATGTGCCGCTCACCTCCCGCGCGCCGAGGTCGGTGCTCGCCACGACCGCGGGACTCGTCCAGGAACTGCTGACGGAGGCCGACGGCTACGGGGTGCGGGTCCAGGGCATCGGCGTCGCCGTCTCCGGTGACGTGGACCGTTCGGACGGAGTGGTGCGCTACTCGCCGTTCCTGGAGTGGCGCGACGTGCCGCTCGCCGAACTGGCCGGGATGACCACCGGACTGCCGGTCACCGTGGACAACGACGTACGGGCCCTGACCGTGGCCGAGCAGTGGTTCGGCGCCGGCGTCGGGCTGTCCGACTTCGCCCTGGTGACCGTCGGCGCGGGCATCGGCTGCGGCCTCGTCGTGCACGGTCAGGTGGTCGCGGGGGCGCACGGCGTGGCCGGTGAGATCGGCCATGTCGCCATCGACCCGGCCGGGCCGCTCTGCCACTGCGGCAACCGCGGCTGTGTCGAGGCCATCGCCTCGGACTCGGCGATCGTCGCCCGGGTCCGGGAGGTGACCGGTGTGCGGGTGGCCGACTCCGCCGCGGCACTGGACCTCGCCCACGACGGCGACCCCGGGGCGCGCGAGGTGTACGCCCGTGCCGGCGAGGCGATCGGCCGGGGCATCGCGACCGTCGCCAACCTCCTCGGCCCGGAGCGGGTGATCATCTCCGGCGAAGGACTCGCCGCCTACGACCTCTTCGCCGAACAGATCCGCGACGCGTTCGGCGCGGCCGCCTTCGGGTCGGCCGCCCTGTGCGACGTGCAGACCCGACCGCTGCCCTTCGAGGAGTGGGCGCGCGGGGCCGCGGCCACCGCGATCCAGTCCTTCATCACCTCGGAAGCGCACTGAGGACGGGGAGCGCACCAGGACCCACCCACGAACACGCCGCGCACACCGGCCCGGCGCCCGCGTCCCGCACGCACCGCGTCCACACCCACAGGCCGCACACCCACAAACCCACACCCACCAGCACGCACAGCCCCGAGCGCCCCGCGCCCCCACCCACCCGCACCAGCACCATCACGCACCCGCATCCAGCACGAATCCGTACCGGGCCCCGACCACTTCACAGCACACACGCACCGAAGATCAGCCACGTACCGACCCGCATGAGGAGCGACGATGACGCAGCAGAGCCGCAATCCCCTGGCTGCGCGTGACCCCGGCCGGCGCAGAGTCGTCGGAGGGCTGTTCGGACTGGGCGCCGCCGCACTGGCCGCGCCCCTGCTGACCGCCTGCGGCGGGGGAGCGGGGGCCGACCCGAAGACGGTCACCTTCGGCTCCAACGGCGCCGACGCCACCCCCAAGTCCGCCTACGCCGCACTGACCAAGGCGTTCGGTCAGGACAGCGGTCTCAAGGTCAAGACGAACACCGTCGACCACGACACCTTCCAGAAGAGCATCTCCACCTATCTGCAGGGCACTCCGGACGACGTCTTCACCTGGTTCGCGGGCTACCGCATGCAGTACTTCGCCAAGAAGAAGCTCTGCACGCCCCTCGACGACGTGTGGGACAAGATAGGCGCCGGCTTCAGCGACGCCACCAAGCAGCTCTCCCGCGGCGAGGACGGCAAGTACTACTTCGTGCCGCTGTACAACTACCCGTGGGCCGTCTTCTACCGCAAGAGCCTCTTCAAGGAGCGCGGCTACCAAGTCCCGCAGAAGTGGAGCGAGTTCGTCGCGCTCGCCAAGCGCATGAAGCGCGACGGCCTGTCCCCGATCGCCTCCGGGTACGGCGGCGGCGACAGCTGGAGCATCCTCGGCGCCTTCGACTACCTCAACCTGCGCACCAACGGCTACGACTTCCACATGTCGCTGATGCGCGGCAAGGTCTCCTGGACCGACCCGCGCACCGTCGCGGCCCTCGACCACTGGCGCGAACTCACGCCCTACTACCAGCAGGGCGCGGGCGGCCGTTCCTGGCAGGACGCCGCGCAGTCGCTGCTCGACAAGAAGTCGGGCATGGCCGTCATCGGACTCTTCCTCGGCCAGCAGATCACCGACGAGGCGATCCGCTCCGACATCGACTTCTTCCCCTTCCCCGAGATCGACTCCGCCCACGGCCAGGACGCCGTGGAGGCCCCCACCGACGGCTTCATGCTCAGCCGCCGGCCCAAGAACGCGGACGGTGCGAAGAAGTTCCTCGAGTTCCTCGGAGGCGCCCACGCCGAGGAGCTGTACATGGGGGTCGACCCGAGCAACCTCGCCGTCAACCAGCAGGCGAACACGGGCTCGTACAACGCGCTCCAGAAGAAGTCCGCGGACCTCATCGCCTCCGCAAAGCACATCAGCCAGTTCGCCGACCGCGACAGCGACCCCGGTTTCATCTCCACCGTCGTACTCCCCGGCCTCACCGAGTGGCTCGGACACCCCGACGACGGGTCGGGAACGCTGAAGAAGATCGAATCCCAGCGCTCGCGATTCTTCACCGCCTGACCAGGACCGGAAAGGTCTCCCGCACCGTGTCCTCCACCCCTGTCACACCCGCCGCACCCGGCACGCCCGACGTGCCGCGACGTCCCCGTACACATCCCCCCAGGCGGCCCCGCCGCCTCGGCCCCGGCGACCGGCTCTTCCTGACCGTCGCCATCGGAATCCCGCTCGCCGCCCTGCTCTTCTTCGTCTGGCTCCCCGCGCTCGCCTCCCTGGGCCTGTCCTTCACCACCTGGGACGGCATCGACCTCGCCGACATCCACTGGATCGGCCTGGACAACTACCAGCAGATCTTCACCAACTACCCGCCGTTCTGGCCCGCGGTGCGGCACAACGTGATCTGGCTGCTGTTCACCGCGCTGCTGCCGACACCGTTCGGCATCTTCCTCGCCTACCAGCTCGACCGGAAGATCCGATTCACCCGGGTCTACCAGACCGCGATCTTCCTGCCCATGGTCCTCTCCCTGGCCGTCGTCGGCTTCATCTGGGAGATCATCTACAACCCGGACACCGGACTCCTCAACGGCCTGCTGAGCGCGGCCGGTTCGAGTCACCACATCGACTGGCTCGGCAACGCCGACCTCAATCTGTGGGCCGTCCTCGTCGCTTCGGGCTGGCGGCACACCGGCTACATCATGATCCTCTACCTGGCCGGCCTGAAGGGCTTCGACCCGGCGCTCAAGGAGGCCGCGGCGCTCGACGGCGCGAACGGCCGCCAGACCTTCCTGCGAGTGGTGTTCCCGGCCATGAAACCGGTCAACATCATCATCCTGGTCGTCACCGTCATGGAGTCCCTGCGGGCCTTCGACATCGTCTACGTCCTCGGCGGCGGCGTCGGCAGCAAACCCGGCATGGAACTGCTCTCCCTGCTCATCACCGACAACATCATCGGTGAGTCCAGCCACATCGGTTACGGCTCCGCCCTCGCCGTCGTCCTGCTCCTGGTCTCCCTCGCCGCCATCGGGACCTTCCTCGTCCAGACCTTCCGCAAGGAGGACCGGTGACCACGACCATGACACGGCCGGGGGCCGGGACCACGGCCCGGGACGAACCCCCCAGGACCGGCAAGGGACCCCGCCGCCAGACCGGCCGCCATGTGATGCTCGCCGGCATCGCCCTGCTCTGGCTCGTCCCGCTGCTCTGGGCCGTGTACACCTCGCTGCGTCCCTACTCGGACACCGCGAAGCACGGCTATCTGTCCTGGCCGCGCAGTCTGAGCCTCGGCAACTTCACCGACGCCTGGCAGCAGTCCGGCATGCCGCACTTCTTCTGGAACTCCGTCCTCATCACCGTCCCCGCGGTCCTCGGAACGCTGCTGTTCTCGGCGGCGGTCGCCTTCTTCGTCTCCCGATTCGACTTCCGCTGGAACATCGTCCTGCTGATGCTGTTCACGGCGGGCAACCTCCTCCCGGCGCAGGTCCTCATCACCCCCCTGTACCGCCTCTACCTGCTGATCCCGCTGCCGCCGTGGATGAGCGACTCGCTGCTCCTCTACAACTCGGTGTGGGGCATCATCGCCATCCACATCGCCTACCAGTCGGGGTTCTGCACCTTCGTCCTCAGCAACTACATGAAGACGATCCCGAAAGAGATCTCCGAGGCGGCCCTCGTGGACGGCGCCCAGGTCTGGCGGCAGTTCTTCCAGATCGTCCTGCCGCTGTGCCGCCCCGCGTTCGCGGCCCTGGCGACCCTCGAATCCATCTGGATCTACAACGACTTCTTCTGGCCGCTGGCGCTGATCGAGACCGGCGACAAGCGACCGGTCACCTCCGCCCTGGCCAACCTGCAGGGCCAGTACTTCACCAATCCCAACCTCATCGCGGCCGGTGCCCTGATGACCGCGATCCCCACGCTGCTGGTGTACTTCGCGCTCCAGCGCCAGTTCATCAGCGGACTCACCATCGGCTCGGGCAAGGGCTGAGCCGCCCCGCCCCGACCCCACTCCCAGGAGGCACGACCCATGCGGTCATCCTCGTATTCCGTCCTGCCCACCCGCGCCCTGAGAGCCATGGTCGTCCTCGTGCTCACCGCGGGCATAGCGACCAGCGTCCCGGCCGCCCACGCCGGGCCGCAGGCCGCCGGACCCGCCCCGGCCACGGCCGCCCCCGCCGTGGCCGCCAAGCCCTACATGGGCTGGTCGAGCTGGAGCATGCAGTCGTCGAAGTACCCGGGCCTCAACCCGGACGGCGACTACAGCTACCTCACCGAGGCGAACGTCCTGAAGCAGACGGACGCCCTCGCCGCCAAGCTCAAGAAATACGGCTACGACCACGTCAACATCGACGCCGGCTGGTGGATGGACAAGAGCTGGAAGACCGGCTTCGACCAGTACGGCCGCCAGACCCCCGACCCGGTCCGCTTCCCGCACGGCATGAAGTCGGTCGCCGACCACATCCACTCCAAGGGCCTCAAGGCCGGCATCTACCTGCCCGTGGGCCTGGAGAAGGGGGCGTACGGCGACGGCAAGGTGCCGGTGTGGAACGCCCCGGGCTGCACGACCGCCGACATCGTCTACCCGGACCTGCGCACCACCAACGGCTGGGACAACGCCTACAAGCTGGACTTCGCCAACGCCTGCGCGCAGAAGTACATCGACTCGCAGGCCCAGCAGTTCGCGGACTGGGGCTACGACTTCCTCAAGCTGGACGGCGTGGGCCCGGGCTCGTTCAAGTCCGGTGACAACTACGACAACGTGCCCGACGTCGCCGCCTGGCAGAAGGCCATAGCCACCGCCGGGCGCCCGATCCACCTCGAACTCTCCTGGTCGCTCGACATCGGCCACGCCGCCGACTGGAAGAAGTACTCCAACGGCTGGCGCATCGACACCGACGTCGAGTGCTACTGCAACACCCTGGTCACCTGGGAGAACTCGGTCAACGACCGGTGGGACGACGCACCGGCGTGGAGCCGCAAGGCGGGTCCGGGCGGCTGGAACGACCTGGACGCCATCGACGTCGGCAACGGGGAGATGGACGGCCTCACCAAGGCCGAGCGGCAGAGCTACATGACGCTGTGGGCCATCAACAAGTCGCCGCTGTTCACCGGTGACGACCTCACCAGGCTGGACAGCTACGGCGTCTCCCTGCTGACCAACAAGGAGGTCATCGCCGTCGACCAGAACGACTCGCCCGTCGCGCGTCCGGTCACCCCGGTCGGCGACCAGCAGGTCTGGGGCACCAAGAACCCCGACGGCAGTTACACCGTCGCCCTCTTCAACCTCGGCGACGCGCCGGCCTCCGTCACCGCCGACTGGGCGTCCTTCGGATTCACCGGCAACGCCTCCGTGCGCGACCTGTGGAACAAGGCGAACCTCGGGACGCACAAGAACAGGATCACCGAGGCACTGCCCGCGCACGGCTCGCGGCTGTTCACCGTCAAGCCCGCCGGGGGCACGCTCGCGACCACGGCCTACGAGGCGGAGGACACCGCCAACACCCTGACGGGCAACGCCTCCGTGGCCGGCTGCGACGCCTGCTCCGGCGGCAAGAAGGTCGGCAACCTCTACACCGGCGGCAAGCTGCGGATCAACGACGTCACCGTGAAGAAGGACGGCATCTACACCGTCAAGGTGGCCTACGTCAGCGGCGACCCCCGCTCGGTGACCGTCCTGTCCAACAGCGGCAACGGCACCAGCCTGAAGTTCCCGTCCACGGGTGACTGGGGCACGGCCGAGACCGTCAGCGTCCAGCTGGCGCTGAAGGCGGGCTCCAACAGCATCACCTTCGACAGCGGCAGCGGCTACGCACCCGACATCGACCGGATCGTCGTCCCGCAGTCCGTCTGACCGACTTCCCGCGGGGCCCGGTGACCTGACCCCCGGGCCCCGCGGGAAGCAGCCCGCCGCGGACGTCCCGCGGCCGTCGTGCCCGCACGGGCCCTTCTCCCGCGGGCTCTTCTCCCAATGGCCTTTCTCTCATGGGCCGTTCGCCACCGGCCATCTCCTGGCCGGTCGCCCACCGGTCTCCCCTCACGAGTCGTCCGCTCGGGGCTCCCTGTCTCCTGAGCCGTTCCCGCACGAGCCGTCATCGGATTTGGAGTGCACCACCGTGGACATCCAGCACACCGAACCACGCGACAACACACCCAGTCGCAGGGGCTTCCTCGCCCTCGCCGCCGCTGCCGGCGCGGCGACCGCTCTCGGCGCTCTGCCCGCCTTCACCGCCTCGGCGGCCCCCATGCGTCCCACCGAGTCACCCCTGCTGTCCCCGGCCGACGCCACGAGGAACCAGCTGTGGTGGCAGGCTCCCGGCTCCGCCCACTCGATGATCGAGCAGGGGCTTCCCGTGGGCAACGGACGCCTCGGGGCCCTCGTGAGCAACGACCCGGCCGACGAACTCCTGATGATCACCGACGCCACCCTGTGGACCGGTCACCTCAACGACAAGCTGCAGAGCGACGGCCAGTTCCCCTACGGCCGCGACGACTTCGGCTCCCTCACCCTGCTGGCCAGGCTGGATGTCAGCATCCCGGACCACGACCTTGGCGCCGTCGACGACTACCGCCGCACCCTCGACCTGGCCCAGGGTGTGGTCACCACCTCGTACGACGTCTCGGGCGTGACCTACCGGCGGCAGATCTTCGCCAGCCGACCCGACGACGCCATCGTCCTGCATTTCAGCCAGCAGGGCGGCGGTTCCTACACCGGCACCGTCGCGCTCGCCGGCACCCACGGCGAGTCCACCACCGCCAACAGCGCGGGGCGCTACGCGTCGTTCGGCGCCTCCCTCGCCAACGGCCTGAAGTACGGCGCCGCCGTCACCGCGTACAGCGGCACGGGCAGGATCCGGGTCGACGGCACGTCGATCGCCTTCCGGGACTGCGAGGACCTGACGGTCGTGGTCAGCGGCGGCACGAACTACGCGCCCGACCCCGCGGCGAAGTTCCGCGACCCGTCCCTGGCCCCGGAACGGCTCGCCAGGACCAAGGTCCTGAACGCGGCGGCCCACTCGGCGGCCACCCTGCTGCACACCCATGTCGCGGACTTCCGGGCCGTGTTCGGACAGCTCTCCATCGACCTGGGCACGTCCTCCGCGGCACAGCGTGAACTGGACACCTGGCAGCGGGTCCAGGCACGCCACCGGGACGACCTCCCGGACCCGGAACTGGAGACCTCCTACCTGCAGTTCGGCCGCTACCTGATGATCTCCGGCTCCCGGGGCGGTCTCCCGATGGGTCTGCAGGGCCCGTGGCTGGACGGCAACGACCCGGACTGGATGGCGGACTACCACACCGACATCAACATCCAGATGAACTACTGGATGGCCGACCGGGCGGGTCTGCCCGACTGCTTCGACGCCCTCACGGACTACTGCCTCGCGCAGCTGTCCTCGTGGACGGACGTCACCCGGCGGCTGTTCAACGACCCGTCCAACCGCTACCGCAACTCCAGCGGGAAGATCGCGGGCTGGACCGTGGCGATCTCCACCAACCCCTACGGAGGGGGCGGCTGGTGGTGGCATCCGGCGGGCAACGCCTGGATCTGCCAGAGCCTGTTCGAGCACTACGAGTATAATCAGGACCGTACCTACCTGAAGAAGATCTACCCGCTCCTCAAGGGCGCGGTGGAGTTCTGGGAGGCCCGTCTCGTCACCACCACGGTCACCGACGCGTCGGGCGCCTCGCGTGAGGTGCTGGTCGCCGACAGCGACTGGTCGCCCGAACAGGGTCCGCTCGACGCCAAGGGCATCACGTACGCCCAGGAGCTCGTGTGGAACCTCTTCGGCAACTTCCGCACCGCGACCGAGGTACTCGGGAGGGACGCCGCGTACAGCACGACCGTCGACGGCCTCCGCAAGCGTCTGTACCTTCCCGTGGTCAGTCCCAAGACCGGCTGGCTGGAGGAGTGGATGTCGCCCGACAACCTCGGCGAGACCACGCACCGCCACCTCTCGCCGCTCATCGGGCTCTTCCCCGGTGACCGGATCCGTCCGGACGACTCCACGCCGAAGGACATCGTCGACGGAGCGACCGCTCTCCTCACCGCCCGCGGCATGAACAGCTTCGGGTGGGCGAACGCCTGGCGCAGCCTGTGCTGGGCGCGCCTCAAGAACGCGGAGAAGGCCTACCAGCTCGTGGTCAACAACCTCAAGCCGTCGTCCGGCGGCAGCAACGGCAGCGCGATGAACCTCTTCGACATCTACGAGGTCGAACAGGGCCGCGGCATCTTCCAGATCGACGCGAACTTCGGCACCCCGGCCGCGATCGTGGAGATGCTGCTCTACTCGCGCCCCGGCCATGTCGAGCTGCTGCCCGCGCTGCCGGCCGCCTGGGCCGCGTCCGGCTCGGTTTCCGGCGTGGGTGTCCGCGGCGGCTTCGTCGCCGACCTCGGCTGGAAGAGCGGCAAGGTCACCCGGCTGACGCTGAGGAGCGTCGGCGGCCGCGCTACCACGGTCGTCGCGGGAAGTACCGCACGGAAGATCACGCTCGCGCCCGGTGAGTCCGTCACGCTGCGGAACCTCGGATGAGCGCGGCGTCGTACCGCCGCCGCACGGTGGGCCTCTTCTCGGCCCTGGTCCTCGCGCTGTGCGGACCGCTGACCGCGTCCTCGACGGCGCAGGCGGAACAGGTGGCCGCACCGCGGACACACGTACCGGCGGCGGTGGCTCATCCGGCCGCCGCCCGGGGCAGACACTCCGTGATCACCTGGGGTGCGAGCGCCGACCGCCAGGGTGCCGGGCCGGCCGACCGCAGCTACCGCCTGATCGTGCGCACCAGCGTCGGCGGCACCGGTATGCGGATCCGGCTGTCCAACGCCTTCGGGGAGCACCCCGTGACCTTCGCCAGTGCCTACGCGGGCCTGCGCGAGCGGGGCGCGGAACTGGTCCACGGCTCCAACCGGCGGCTCACCTTCGACGGCGGATCGCCGTCCGTGACCGTCCCGGCCGGGCAGGTGGTGCTGAGCGATCCGCTGCCCGGAAAGCTGGCCGCCAGGAGCGACCTGGTGATCAGCCTCTACGTGACGGGCGCCCAGGGGCCGACGACCGGGCACGGCATGGCCCTGCAGACCAACTACGCGACCGCGGGCGACCACGCCGCCGAGGAGGGCGCGGCCAACTGGACCGATCCGATGGGCTCCTGGTACTGGCTGGACGCCGTGGACGTGGAGACGCCCGCGTCGGTCGGCTCGGTGGTGACCCTCGGCGACTCCATCACCGACGGGTGGGCATCGACCACGGACGGCAACCGCCGCTGGCCCGACTACCTCTCCCAGCGGCTCCAGGCGGCGTCCGGCATCCCGGTGAAGGGGGTCGCGAACGAAGGGATCTCGGGCAACAAGGTGCTCGCGGACGGCGCCGGACAGTCCGCGCTGAACCGGCTGGACCGCGACGTCCTCTCCCAGCCCGGTGTACGGACGGTGTTCCTGTTCGAGGGGATCAACGACATCAAGGCGCACACCGGCGTCACCGTGGACGACATGATCGCCGGCTACCGGCAGATCATCGACCGGGCGCACGCGGCGGGCAAGTGTGTCGTCGGAGCCACCGTCATGCCGTTCAAGGACTGGTCCGAGTACGACGCCGCCGCCGAGAAGGTCCGGCAGGGCGTCAACGAGTGGATCAGGACCAGTGGCGCGCTCGACGGCGTGACGGACTTCGACCGGATCACCCGCAGTCCCTTCGACCCCGAGCGCATCCTGCCCTTCTTCGACGGCGGCGATCACCTGCACCCCAACGACAAGGGGATGCAGGCGATGGCCGACGCCGTCGACCTCGGGAGCCTGACCTCCTGCTGAGGCGGGCCCCGGGGCACGGTTAGGGGTAGGACACCACCGTGGACGGCACGGTGGAGGTTCCCGAGGTGGGGGTCCCGGTGTCGTTGACGACCCGCTCGTACTGCCCGTTGCCGCCCAGCGAGACGACCAGGAGGTTGTGGAACTTCACCCCCGGTTTGTTCGGCGCCGCGAAACCGTGGTGCTGGACGATCGTCGGATCGACGTTGTAGTAGCAGTAGCTGCCCAGGCCCCATCCCTCGTGCGTGGTCACGGAGTCGGCGACCTTGTAGGCCGCGTACCCCTTGACCGAGCCGTTCTGGATGGCGGCCTGGTTCGGCGCGTCGTAGGCCTTCTCGTTCTGGAAGAAGATGGTGCGTCCGCGCTCGCCGTACCACTGGACGTCGTACTTGTTGAAGTGCTCGACGAAGAGGCCGGTGGCGAGGACGTCGGCTCCGTTGACGCGGATGCCGTAGTCGGCCCGGTTGGTCTCCCAGCCGACGCCGGTGCCGTGGTCGGCGCGCCAGACCCAGGTGTGATCGATGATCGTGTGACGGCTGTTGACGACCATGCTCGTGGTCGCCTTGCCCGCGCCCGCGCCGCCGATGCGGACGAACACGTCCTGCACGGTGGTCGGGTTCGCGGAGTGGTCCGCCGAGGCTCCGGCCGGTCCGACCTCCAGGAGCGTGGACGAGTTGACGGGCCCGGCGTCGATCAGGAAGCCGGCCAGCCGCACGCCGTCGACGTCCGCCGTCCTGAGCGCGGTGACGCCGTTGTCCGGGATGAGGGTGGCGTAGCCGAGGCCCAGGACCACGGTGCCCGCCCGGTTGACCTGGATCGGCTGGTCGAGGTGGTAGATGCCCGGCGTCAGCAGCAGATGGAGGCCCTGGGTGAGCGCGGCGTTCAGGGTGGCGGCGGTGACGCCGGGTTTGGCCACGTAGAACTGGCTGAGCGGCAGTGAGGTGCCGCGCGGGGTGCCGCTGCCCCAGGTGGTGCCGCGCGCGTTGGTGCGCTTCTCCGGCAGGAAGACGCGGTACTCGCTGCCGTTCAGGTAGAGGAACGGCTTCTCCCGGGAGACCGGTGTGGTGTCGAGCGTGGTGTAGGGCGGGTTCGGGAAGGACTGCGCGGGGGCGCCCTGCACGCCCGAGAACACCATGTTCCAGACGGCGTTGGCCCAGCCGCCCACCGAGCTGTCGCGGGTGTACCACTGCTGCTGCGAGTACGGTCCGACCGAGCCGTCGATGCGGCTGTCGGCGATGTAACCGCCGCTGGCCCAGCCGTAGCCGCTGGGTGCCAGATTGAGGCCGCCCTTGACGTGCATCCGACGGAACGGCGCGGCCTGCGCGACGGCCCACCGGTTGGTGCCGCTGACCGGGCTGAGGGCGAGGTTCTCCGCCGAACGCCAGAAGTTCTGGGTCGCGTTGCCGTTGAACCAGCCCGCGTCGACGGTCACGTCGCCGTTGATGGTGGTGTCGTCCGGGGACAGCCCGAGACCCGCGATCGAGGTGTAGAAGCCGAGTTGGGCGTTGAGCCCGTTGTAGGTGCCCGGCTTGAACAGCAGCGCGTAGCGTCCGGTGCCGAACTGGGCCGACTCCTGCTGCCGGAACACCTGGTCCAGCCTGGACTGGATGCCGGAGGTGGCAGGATCGAAGACGATCACGTTCGGGCCGAGGTCACCGCCGCCCGGCAGTGCCTGTGGGGCCTTCCCGGGTGCGGTGGGTGCGGCGGACGCCGGCGTGGACAGCCCGAGCAGCCCGGGGGCTGCCGCTGCCGCGGCCATCGCACCGAGTACGGAACGGCGCGCGACCGGCGACCGGTCCGGGCCGTGGGCCTCTGTGGGGGTTGAAGGCATGGGGGCGACTCTCCTGGTTCAGGAAGTGAACGGTGGGAGGTACGGGGAGCGCTCTCTTGCCGATGCATGCTTCATCCAGGTGAACGACGCGTCAAGAGTTGTGACCGCAGTCCCGGGTGTTGTTGCTCAGTGAACGGTCAACTTGCCTTGTTTATAGGCCGGTTCTCGGCCATATGAGACGTCTTCGGTGCCCGCCCCGCGTCGTGGTTGCGTTCAAGAGGTGCGCGAAGGACCCGGAGTGATCCTCCGTCCGTTTCCCTTGACACTCCTGTGCCACCGCCACAACACTCCTGGCTGGGAGAGCGCTCTCCCGTTCATCCCGGCACATGTGATGGTCCGTCACGCGGGCGACCGCGGCAGCACCGTGCACCCCACGCCGCTCCCGGCCGCCCGGCCCCCACCGCCCCCACCGATGTGGCAGGAGGGTCTCCATGGCACGGAGATCGAAGATCGTCTCAGGAATCCTGATGTCCAGCGCGCTGGTTCTGACCTCGCTCGGCCTGGCCGGAGTGGCGATGAGCGCCGGCCCGGCGGCCCGCCCCGCGTCCTCCGTGGCCGCGTCGACGACCGTGCACACGGGTCACGCGATGCCGGCCTCGACGCTCGCCTCGCCCGAGGACCCGGACGGCGACGGTTACATCCCGGCGAACCCGCCGGTGACCGGGGTCGTCCCCTCCAAGGCGGAGCCGACGCACCGCTATTTCCACGAGTTCCAGGCGAACTGCTCGGTGTCCCACACCCGGCCCGACGACCCGATCGTCTATCCGGGGCAGCCCGGCAAGTCGCACGACCACACCTTCATGGGGAACACCACCACGAACGCGGCCAGCACCACCGCCTCGCTCGACGCGGGTGGCACCACCTGCAGGGCGCCCGGCGACAGGTCGGCCTACTGGATGCCGACCCTGCTCAAGGGCAACACGCCCGTGCTGCCGGTGGGTCCCCAGGTGATCTACTACAAGGCCGGTGTCACCGACTACACCAGTGTGCGTCCCTTCCCGAAGGGGCTGCGTTTCGTCGTCGGCAATCCCATGCAGTCGGCGGCCGACTTCCGCAACCACCGCGGGTTCGTGGAGGGCTGGGAGTGCGGTGACAGCTTCTTCAACATCGACTTCCCGCAGCAGTGCCCGAACAGGGCCGACGTCCAGCTCAACATCCGCTTCCAGGCGCCCAGTTGCTGGGACGGCAAGTACCTGGACACGCCCAACCACCAGAGCCACATGGCGTATCCGGTGGTGAACCCCGGGACCAACAACAACATCTGCCCGGACGACCACCCGGTCGCCCTGCCGATGATCGAGTTCAAGATGGCCTTCCCGGTGAACGGGGACATGTCGCAGGTGAGGCTCGCGAGCGGTGCGGGCTACTCGTTCCACTACGACTTCTTCAACGCGTGGGACGCGCCGACGCTCAAGGCGCTCGTCGACCACTGCGTCGTCGGCGGACTGCAGTGCGACGCCCGCGGCTACGACCAGACCCATCCGGAAGCCGGCGCGGCTCTGGACGCCAACTACCGGCTGCCCTGAACGCCGACACCTCCGCCGGTCCGGACCCCACTCCGGGCCGGCGGGACCTCCCTCCTGGCCTCCCACCCCACCCGCACCCGCACACCGGACGGACACCCATGACCGGATCCCGAACCACCCGGCGCCGTATCGCGGCGCCCGTCACCGCGGGCCTGCTCGCCGCGGGAGCCCTCGCCCTGCCCGCCCACACCGCGCACGCGGCCGGCGGCGTCGTCAAGGTCACCGGCTCGCAGGGCAACTGGCAACTGACCGTCGACGGAAACCCGTACCAGATCAAGGGCCTCACCTGGGGGCCGTCCACCGCCGACGCCGGGCGCTACCTGCCCGACCTCAAGTCGATGGGCGTCAACACCGTCCGTACCTGGGGCACCGACGCCTCCAGCAAGCCGCTCTTCGACGCGGCGGCCGCGCAGGGCATCAGGGTGATCGCCGGGTTCTGGCTGCAGCCCGGCGGCGGACCCGGCAGCGGCGGCTGTGTGAACTACCTGACGGACACCGCCTACAAGAACCAGGTGCTCAACGAGTTCCCCCAGTGGGCCGCCACCTACAAGGACAACCCCGGTGTGCTGATGTGGAACGTCGGCAACGAGTCGGTGCTCGGGCTGCAGAACTGCTACAGCGGCGACGAACTGGAGCGCCAGCGCGACGCCTACACCACGCTCGTCAACGACATCACCAAGAAGATCCACGCCGTCGACCCCAACCACCCGGTCACCTCGACCGACGCGTGGACGGGCGCCTGGCCCTACTACAAGAAGAACGCGCCCGACCTGGACCTGTACGCCGTCAACGCCTACAACGCCGTCTGCGACGTGAAATCGGCCTGGCAGCAGGGTGGTTACACCAAGCCCTACATCATCACCGAGACCGGTCCGGCGGGGGAGTGGGAAGTGCCGGACGACGCCAACGGCGTCCCCGCGGAACCCACCGACCAGGCGAAGGCCGACGGCTACACCCGGGCGTGGAACTGCGTCACCGGGCACCGGGGCGTCGCACTCGGTGCCACGATGTTCCACTACGGCACCGAGTACGACTTCGGCGGCATCTGGTTCAACCTGCTGCCCGCGGGCGAGAAACGGCTGTCGTACTACGCCGTGAAGCGGGCGTACGGCGGTGACACCTCCCGCGACAACACCCCGCCGGTCATCTCCGGCCTGACGGTCGAGGGCGACCCGGCCAAGGTGCCCGCCGGAGGTGACCTCACGCTCTCGGTCAAGGCCACCGACCCGAACGGTGACCCGATCACCTACGAGGTTCTCGACAACAGCAACTACATCGACCAGAGCAAGCAGCTGGTCTCGCTGCCTGCCACGGATCTCGGCGGCGGCAGGCTCCGGGTGACCGCCCCGGACCGGCCCGGCGTCTGGAAGATCTACGTCAAGGCCAAGGACGGCAGGGGCAACGTCGGTGTGGAGACCCGCTCCGTACGGGTGGTGCCTCCCGTCCCGAGCGGCACGAACGTCGCTCTCGGCAGACCCGCCACCGCGTCGTCCTCCCAGACGGGCGGCGGTGACTGCCCCTGCACCGCCGCGGGGGCCGTCGACGGCAACCTCTCCACCCGGTGGGCCAGCGACTGGAGCGACCCCCAGTGGCTCCGCGTCGACCTCGGCACGCGTACCTCGTTCCGCCACGTACAACTGGTGTGGGAGACCTCGTACGCCAAGGCCTACACCGTGCAGACGTCGGACGACGGACAGAACTGGACCACCGTGCGCTCGGTGACCGACGGAAACGGCGGCGCCGACGATCTCGACGTCGCGGGCACCGGCCGCTATGTGCGGGTCAACGGCACCGCGCGCGGGACCGGATGGGGTTACTCCCTCTACGAGTTCGGTGTCTACCGCTGATTCGCGGCCGATGGGAGAGCGCTCTATCCCGCCGCTGCACGCGGCGGTTAAGGTGCGGGGCATGAGCAGACAGGCCCCCACGCTGGAGGATGTCGCGCGGGAGGCCGGTGTCTCCCGCGCGACGGTTTCCCGGGTCATCAACGGCGTCCGCAACGTCGACCCCGGCATTCAGGAAGTGGTGCGCCAGGCGGTCGAGCGGACGGGATATGCGCCCAACCGGGCCGCCAGATCACTGGTCACCCGGCGGACCCAGACGGTCGCGCTGATCGTCTCCGGCGCGGGCGACACCTCGGAGGGCGAGCAGAACGCCTTCACCGCACGGGTGTTCGCCGATCCGTTCTTCGGACGGGTCGTCGCCGGCGTGGTGGGCCATCTTCGGCCCCGCTCGATGCATCCGCTGCTGATGTTCGCCGAATCCGCCGAGGCCAGACAGCAGGTCCTGGCGGATCTCCGGCAGGGCAGCGCGGACGGCGCCCTCGTCGTCTCCACGCACGCCGACGACCCGATGCCCGCGCTGCTCGCCGACGCGGGTGTGCCCGCCGTCCTCTTCGCCCGGCCGTCACGGCCCGTCCCGCTGAGCTACGTCGACCTCGCGCACCGGGACGGGGCCCGCCAGGCCGCCGAGCATCTGCTGAGACGGGGCTGCCGGCGGATCGTCACCGTCACGGGACCGCTGCGGGTGGGCGCGAGCCAGGACCGGCTCGCCGGGTTCCGCGACACGATGGCACGCAGCGGGCATCCGTTCGTACCGGTCGCCGAGGGCGGCTTCACCCTGGACAGCGGTATGGCCGCCATGTCCGGGCTGCTGGCCGAACACCCGGACGTGGACGGGGTGTTCGCCGCCAACGACCTGATGGCCCAGGGCGCCTGCCAGGTACTGCGGGAGCAGGGCAGACGGGTGCCGGACGACGTCGCGGTGGTCGGTTTCGACGACTCCAGCGTGGCGGCGACCTGCCGGCCGGCGCTGACCACCGTGCGTCAGCCGGTCGAGGAGATGGCCTCGACGATGGCGGCCCTCCTCGACGAGCACATCCGGGGCGTGCGCACCGAACCCACCTCGGTGATCTTCGATCCGGAACTCGTGGTGAGGGAGTCCGCGTAGCCGCCCCGCTCGACGGGTCGTACGGCGCGGGACCGTGCGTACGGCGCGCACGGGACGGGACGGGCGGCGCGCACGGGACGGTGGCGGCCGGCGAGGGACGGCCCCTAAGCCGGGGGAAGGCGTGTTCCGGCACCGCTGTCGTGCCGGTGCCGCTCCGGGGCGTCCCGTGCCGGGGTCGTCGGCCGGATGACGGACACTGGGGCGGTCAGGTTGCGGAGCGAGCCGGCGGGGCGACCGGCCGGCGGCGGGAAGGCAGGCGCATGACCCACCCGATCACCGTGGGCGTGGACGGAACACCCGAGAGCAGGGCCGCGGCGGCGTGGGCGGGCAGGGAGGCCGTCCGCCGCGGCGCGCCCCTGCGCGTGATGTCCGCGTGGCACTGGCCGCCCCACGGCGTGCTCGACGGCGCCGACCGGGACGATCACGCCCGCTGGGCCCGGGAGATGGTCCACGACATCGCCGGTACGGTCACCGCCACGCACCCGGACCTGTCGGTCACGGAGAAGGCGGTGGAGGGTCCGGCCGTGGACGCCCTGGTCGCCGAGGCGGCCGGTGCCCGCGCGCTGGTGCTCGGTTCGCGCGGCCACGGCGCGTTCGTGGGATTCCTGCTCGGTTCGGTCGGACAGCAGGTGATCGCCGAGGCCGGCTGCCCGGTCGTGCTGGTGCGCGCCGACGACCGGGCCGCGCCCGAGGCGACGGGCCGGGACATCGTCGTCGGTCAGCAGGGCGAGCCCGACGACAGTGCGGCGGCCCTGGAGTTCGCGTTCGAGACGGCGGCGGCCCGGGGCGCCGGGGTACGGGCGGTACGAGCCTGGAGCCTGCCGCCGGTGTTCGCGTACAGCCCCGGTTCGCTGAAACTGCTCGACGAGGCCGGCGGTCTCGAACCGTACGAGACGAAGGCGCTCGCCGACGCGCTGCGGCCCTGGCGCGAACGGTTCCCCGGCGTGCCCGTCACCCCGCACGTCGAGATGGGGAGTGCAGGCCAGGTGCTCCTGGCGCAGACCGGCCGCGCCCAGCTGATCGTGGTCGGACGGCGCGCGCACCGCTCGGCGCTGGGCGCACGGATCGGTTCCGTCGCGCACGCGGTGATCCACCACGCTCCGTGCCCGGTGGCGGTGGTCCCGCACTCCTGAGCCCCACGGCGCGCACGCCCGCCGCCCCGCCGGGTCGTCCCGTTGTCGACGGGAGTCACCGGCGAGGCGGTCGGCGGCTACTCGCTCCCGGCCCTGGACATCCGCAGCGCGAGGTCCTGGAGCAGATCGGCCGTCTTGATGTCGGTCTGCCCGGAGTCGTGGAGGTCGGCGAGTTCCGAGAAGAGGAAGGCGAAGGCGCCCACGAGGGAGATCGTGGCCGGCAGATAGGCGTCCGCGACCGCCTGCCCCGCCTCCGCGGGCCCGGCGTCCGCCGGTACCTCGACACGGGGGAAGACCTCGGTGACGAGCGCACCGAGCTGTGTCTCGGTCGATTCGGCCCCGGCGTCCTCGTCCTGGGCGATCCTGCGCACCATGGCGTTGGTCTCGGTGAGCACGCCGATGGCGCGCAGGATGATCTCCGTCTGTTCCATGCCGTGAGCCTAGACGGGCGAAGCCCCGCTGTGGCCTCGATGTTCGCGCCGCGGTGATGGACAGCGGCCGTGAACGCCCTCTTCCGAGCGGATCTCGCTCGCTGACCGCGGGTCGAGACGACGGGCGGACCGCTCGACGAGGCGGAGGGGCTTGACTTGAAGTGCTCTTCACGTTCCAGACTCCCGTTCGGGCCCGCGGACGCCGGGCCCGAACGGGAGGGACCATCATGAAGTACCGCTCCATGGGCGCCGGTCCGGACCACCGCCGTGAGGTCAGCGTGCTCGCGCTGGGCGCGATGCTGTTCGGCTCGGTCACGGACGAGAAGACCTCCTTCGCCGTACTCGACCGCTATGCCGAGGCCGGCGGGAACTTCGTCGACACCTCCGACAACTACGCCTTCTGGGTCGACGGAAGCCAGGGCGGCCAGAGTGAGGAACTGCTCGGACGGTGGCGCCGCAGCCGGGGTGTCGGGGACGAGATCGTCTTCGCCACCAAGCTCGGTGCCCGGCCGCTGGCTCCCGGCACCGGCTACACCGACAACCCGGAGGGCCTGTCGGCCAAGGCGATCCGCGAGGCCTGCGAACGCAGCCGCGAGCGGCTCGGACTGGAGAGGATCGATCTGCTGTACGCGCACATCGAGGACCGGACCGTGGACATACGGGAGACGGTCGAGGCGTTCGGCGAGCTGGTGGCCGAGGGGGCCGTGGGCCTGCTCGGCGCGAGCAACCACGCCGTCTGGCGCGTCGAGCGGGCCCGCGTGGTCGCCGCGGCCGCGGGACTGCCCGGGTACGAGGTGCTGCAGTACCAGCACAGTCTGCTACGGCCCCGGACCGACCTGCCGGACGAGCTCTTCCCGGACGGCAGCCTCGGCGGTGCGACCGGGGAACTCCTCGGCTATCTGCGCGCCGAGCCCGCCCTGACCCTGGTCGCCTACTCGCCGCTGCTGCGCGGCGCCTACGGCCGTACGGACAAGCCGCTGCCCCCGGACTACGACCACCCGGGGACACCGCCCCGGCTCGCCGCGCTCCAGGCGGTGGCGCGGGAGACCGGAGCAACCCCCAACCAGGTCGTTCTCGCCTGGCAGTTGGGCTCGGACCTGCCGGTGATCCCGCTCGTCGGGATGTCGTCCGTGGCGCAACTGGAGGAGAACCTGGCCGCCGTGGACCTGGAACTGACGCCGGAACAGCGGGAGCGTCTCGACACGGCGCACTGAACAGGTGAACGTGAACCGCCACCGTGCCCGGCCGCCTCCGGGGGCGGAGCGGAGCGGCGGAGCGCTTCCGTCGCCGGTGACGTCAGAGGCGCCGGTCGAGACGGAGCCGACGGGTCGTGAGCAACAGCGCGATGTCGTCAGGGCGTTCGGCGGCCTGGCGCGCCTCCTCGGTGAGCAGGTCGGCCGCGCGGGACAGCGAGGAGGCGCCGGGGCGTGCGTGCGGGGTGCCCGCACCGGACAGCTTCGCGCGCACCCGCTCGATGCCGTCGTCGATGTCGGTGCCGGGCTTCTCGACCAGACCGTCCGTGTAGAGGGCGAGCACCGCGCCGGGTTCCAGACGCAGGTTCGTCACCGGATAGCGGGCGCCGGGGTCCACGCCGAGCACCACACCACCGGGCAGGTCGAGGACCTCGGCACGGCCGTCCGGATGGCGCAGCAGGGGCTGCGGATGCCCGGCGCGCGCGGCCCGGGCTTCGCCGGTCACCGGGTCGAGCCGGATGTAGCAGCAACTGGCGAACTGGCCGGGATCGAGGTCGATGAGCAGCCGGTTGGTGCCGCTCATCACCTCGTCCGGAGAATGGTCGCCGAGAGCGAACGCCCGTACGGCACTCCGTAGTTGACCCATGGTGGCGGCCGCCTGGACGCCGTGGCCCTGGACGTCGCCGATGACCAGGGCCAGTCCGTCGCCGGCCTCCACCACGTCGTACCAGTCGCCGCCCACGTCCATGCCCTCGGTACCGGGCAGATAGCGCCCCGCGGTTTCCACCTGGGGGTGCGCCGACAGCCGGTGCGGGAGCAGCGCCTCCTGCAGACCACGGGCGAGGGCGGCCTCGGTGTCGTAACGCCGCGCCCGTTCCAGGGCCTGCGCGATCAGGCCGGCGAGCGCTGTCAGTACCGCGCGCTCCTCGGTGCTGAACTCGCGTGGCCGGTCGAAGCCCAGGATGCAGGACCCGACCGGCCGGCCCGAGGCGATCAGCGGCAGGAAGACCCGCGCGCCCACCTTGGCGTCCAGGGCCATGCCCGGGTAGGTGGATTCGAGCCGGGGCATCGACTCGAAGAACAGGGCACGTCCTGAGGTGAGCGTCTCGACGCCGGGCAGTTCGGCGTCCAGCCCCACCCCGTCGAAGGGAGCCAGGAACCCTTGCGGGAAGCCGGTCTCCCAGGCCAGGTAGAGCCGCCGATCCTGCAACAGATAGATGGCGAGCCGCCGTCCGCCGAACGCGGGCAGCAGCTCGCGCATGACCACCTCGGAGACCTGACGGGCCGTCACGGCCTCGGACAGGGCGATGGCGAGGACGATCGGGTGGTACAGCCCCGCCGTGGTGACGCTCGACACCGACGTGCCGAGGACGGGGGGAGCGTCCGCCCGTCGTCCCGCGTCGAGCGGCGCCGCCTCGGCCTCGCCGGCGGTGTCGGCGATACGTCCCATCGGGATCAGCTTGCACGTCAGACCGTGGGCGCCTGAATACACCGACAGGGTAAGCCAGTTGTCCCCGCGGCCCGCCAGGGAGGTCCGGCGTCCCTCGCGCGGGCGGGCGACCTGGAAGTGCACCGGCTCCGGCGACAGCAGCGCGCCGCGCAGATGGTCCTCGTAGGACGGCTGGTCGAGCCAGGGCACGGCCTGCCACAGCGGACGCCCGAGGAGTTCGCCCTGCGGCACGCCGAGGAGTTCGGCGGCCCGCGGGTTGGCGTAGGTGATCAGGCCGAGCCGGTCGAGCGCGAACACGCCCTCCGGGAGGAGGTCGGCCGCACCGGCGGCGGCCGGTCCCGGGCCGGGGTCGACGATGGTCCCGTGGACCCGGAACGGCGGTGCGGGCACGCCGTGTCCGGCCGACAGGTGCACCATGCACAGGCCGCCGTTCATCCGCAGGGGCAGCGGATGGACGGGCGGGTGTCCGGCGGCCGTCTCGTGCAGCGCGGCCAGCAGGGCGTGCGGGTCGCCCGGGGACAGGCCGCGGGCGAGGGCCTCCGGCGTCCCGCGGAAGGCGGCCGCACCGGTTCCGAGCAGGGACCGCAACGCGTCGTCGGCGGCGACCGTGCCGCCGACCGGATCCCAGGCGAACCGTCCGGCGCACCGTGCGGTAGGACCGTCGGCGGGCGGGCGCACGCACAGCGGCTCACTGTCCCAGGCGACCTCGGAGCCGTCCTTCTCCCAGGCCGACAGAGCCGCGCCGAGGCTCTCCGCCACCGCCGTCATCCGGTCGCGGTCCGGCAGTACCTCGGTGGCGTCCGAGGCGGCGGGACGCAGCACCGTCAGGACACCGAACGCGGCCGACGAGGCCGACGAGGCCGTCACGGGCACGTACAGCGAGCCGAACTGGAAGGGCAGACCGGCCGCGAGCTGGGGGTAGCGGCGCATCGTCTCCGTGGCGTCGGCGAGCAGCACCTCCGTGCCCTGCCGGTAGCAGTCGGCGGCGGGGAAGGGCCGGTCCAGGGGCAGCCGCCACCAGGACCGGAACAACTGGTCGGGCAGACCGGAGAGGACGGCCAGGCGCAGCAGGCCGGGCGTGGACGTGCGCAGGTACACACCCCCCGCGAAGGCGCGGGCCGCGCGGATCGCGTCCGCCACGGCCCCGCTGAGCAGGACGCCCAGGTCGTCCAGCGCCCGGTCCGCCGGCTCGGCGCTCCCAGTCATCGGTCCGTCCTCGTCCGCCTGTCATCAGGTGACCACAGCAAGAATGCGCTTCGGCGGCACGCGCCCGCACCTCGGCGTCTCCCGCGCCGCTCGCCTTTCGTTGGCCTTGGTTTCACTCAGCCGTACTTGGTTCGATCCAGCGCGAAAGATACCGTGCCCGCGCCCCCGCGAGGAGACCCGGGAGGATGTCACCGAACGGCTCCCCGCCGATGCGGCCCGCGTCCCCCGTGTGACGGAGGGATTCCGCCACCCCCCACGACGGCGTGTGACGCGAGGGGCGCGGGCGGTCCGTGCCGCGAGGGGGCACGGACCGCCCGTGCCACGACGGGTCATGAGTGGCCTGCGCCCCGGTAGGTCACGGGTGGCCCGTGCCGTGGTGGGTCCCCCGCGTCGCGCGAGCGACGCGCCGGGCCACGGGACGGCATCGCGCGACGGGTCAGGAGCCCGGTGCGGGCCTCAGCGCCTCCGCGGCGGCGGACGCCACCGCCTCGGCGACCACGGCGAGTGCCGGGAAGTCGAGCTTCCACTGCTGCCAGTACAGCGGGACGTCGACGGGCACGTCCGGGGCGAGGCCGACCAGCCGCCCGGCGCGCAGCAGCGGCCCGGCCTGCGCCTCGGGCACCATGCCCCAGCCGAGCCCGGCGGCGACGGCCTCGACGAACCCCTCCGAGGTGGGCACGGAATGCCGCAGCGGGCTCGCCCCGCGGCCGCCGAGCAGCCGCGCGGCGAAGTCGTCCTGGAAGTCGTCGTTCCGGTCGAAGACCACCACCGGAGCCTCGGCGAGCAGTTCGCGCAGGGCCGTGTCCGCTTCCGCGGTGCCCGTCCCCGTGTGCTCCGGCACCGCCTTCCCCGTCCGTGCGCCGAGCCGGTGGCCGGCGAAGCCGGGACTGGCCGCCGCCACGTACCGCATCCTGCCCAGCGGCCGGACGGAACAGCCCGCCACCGGGTCGGGCGACGAGGTCACCGCCGCCATCACCGTCCCCTCGCGCAGCAGGGCGGCGGTGTGGTCCTCGTCCTCGCGGCGGAGTTCGAAGCCGAGCCGCAGTTCGCGCGGTACGCGGGTGAGCGCGGGCAGGAACCAGGTGGCGAGCGAGTCGGCGTTCACCGCGATCGACAGCCGCGTCGGCTCTCCGGACTCGCTCATGCCGAGCTCGGCCCGGGCGTCGCGCTCCAGGCGGGCCAGTCTGCGCGCGAACCGCACGACGATCTCGCCGGACTCGGTCGGGCGCACCGGTTTCGTCCGCATCAGGAGGACGCGTCCGGTGCGGTGTTCGAGCGCCTTGACGCGCTGGCTGACGGCCGAGGGCGTCACGTGCAGGGCGGCGGCCGCCGCGTCGAAGGTGCCCTCGTCGACCACCGCCAGCAGGGTGCGGACCTGGTCGAGGGGGAGTTCCGCCATCACGGGTGCATCACGAACGCTAATGATACGTAAGAATCTTTAGCTGTACTCTTGACGACCGTCTTCCTACCGTCGTGACCATGACCCACGCCCTGACCGCCGCGGCCGCCGGGTTCGGCACCGGCCTCTCGCTCATCGTCGCCATCGGCGCCCAGAACGCCTTCGTGCTGCGCCAGGGCATCCGCCGCGAGGCGGTGTTCGCGGTGGTGGGCATCTGCGCGGTGTCCGACGCGGCGCTCATCACGCTCGGGGTGGGCGGCGTCGGCGCTCTGGTCGTGGCCCGGCCGGAGGCGCTCACGGTCGTCGGACTGATCGGCGGCGGATTCCTCCTGGTCTACGGCGCCCTGGCCGCCAGACGTGTGCTGCGTCCCTCGGCACTGGAGGCGGCGGGCGGTGTCACGGGCTCCCGGCGGCGGACCGTGCTGACCTGCCTGGCCATGACCTGGCTCAACCCGCACGTCTACCTCGACACCGTCTTCCTGCTCGGCTCCCTCGCGGCCGACCGCGGCGCGCTCCGCTGGACCTTCGGACTCGGGGCGGCGCTGGCGAGCCTGTGCTGGTTCGCCGCGCTCGGCTTCGGGGCCAGGCTGCTCGGCCGCTTCCTGGCCCGGCCCTCGTCGTGGCGGGTGCTGGACGCGCTGGTCGCCGCGACGATGATCGGCATGGGGACCCTGCTGATCGCCGGTGCCTGACCGGGTACGCCCCGCGCGCCGGAGCGGATCCTCGGTCCCGTGCGCGGCTGCCGGTCGGTACCCGTGGGGATTCGGCTCGCTCCTCGTCGGCGATAGTGAACCCTGACACCGAAAGATGTATCGAGCAGCCAGGACGGTCGTGGACACGAGCAAGAGCAGTACGGACGACACGGAGGACGCACCGGCACCCAGGGACGAGGTGTCCGGGGCGGAGGGCCCCGGGCAGCCGGAACGCGTCGGCTGGCGCCGCTGGACGATGGACACCCGGCCACTGCGGCGGCCGGCGTACCGCAGGCTCTGGTCGTCCACCATCGTCACCTCGGTGGGCAGTCAGCTCACCGCCGTCGCGGTACCCAAGCAGATCTACGACATCACCGGGTCCTCCGCGTGGGTCGGCTACGCGAGCCTCGCCGGTCTGCTGCCGCTGGTGGTCTTCGCGCTCTGGGGCGGTGCCGTCGCCGACAGCATGGACCGGCGCAAACTGCTCCTGATCACCAACATCGGGATAGCCGTCACCTCGCTGCTTTTCTGGATACAGGCCGTCACCGGACTCGACTCCGTCCTGGTCCTGATGGTCCTGCTCGCCCTCCAGCAGGCCTTCTTCGGCCTCAACGCGCCGGCCCGTAACGCGTCGATCGCCCGGCTGGTCCCCGAGGGCGAGCTTCCCGCGGCGAACGCGCTCGGCTCGACCGTCATGCAGACGGGCCTGGTGGCGGGCCCCCTTCTCGCCGGTGCCCTGATCCCGGTGATCGGCCTGAGCGAGCTGTATCTGATCGACGCGCTGGCGCTGTGCGTCACGGTGTGGGCGGTCGTGCGGCTGCCCTCGCTGCCGCCGCTGACGGGCACGGTGGGCCGGCGCGCGGGCTGGCGCGAGGTGGTCGCAGGGTTCCGCTACATCGCCCTGCACAAGGTGCTGTTGCTGTCCTTCCTCGCCGACATCATCGCCATGGTCTTCGGCATGCCCAGGGCGCTGTTCCCGCAGCTCGCCGCGGAGACGTTCGCGCCCTACGGCGAGGGTCTCGCCCTCGGCCTGCTGTTCGCGGCGATCCCGATCGGCGCGGTGGTCGGCGGGCTGATGTCGGGCACGTTCTCGCGCGCGCGCCGCCACGGGCTGATGGTGATCGCCGCGGTCCTGGCCTGGGGCGCGGCGATCATCGGGTTCGGCCTCAGCGGCAGCCTGTGGGTGGCCGTGGCGTTCCTTGCCGCCGCCGGAGTCGCCGACATGGTCTCCATGGTCTTCCGCGGGGCGATCCTGCTCTCGGCGGCCACCGACGAGATGCGCGGCCGGATGCAGGGAGTGTTCACCGTGGTGGTCGCGGGCGGCCCGCGCCTCGCCGACGTCCTGCACGGAACGGCCGGTTCGCTCCTGGGGGCCCGCACGGCCGTCGCGGGCGGCGGTCTGCTGGTGGTCGTCGCCACCCTGGGCCTGGCCGCCGCGACGCCGGCACTGCGGAGGTACACGGCCTGACCGGCCGGTGCACCAGGATGCCCCGGCCGGCGGTCTCCCGGCCGGGGTCCGCCGCCGTGGATCCCCGGCCTCCCCGTCGATCTGCCGGCCTACCGTCGCCGGGGGGCACGGTTTCCGGGCGACCGTCGCGGCGCGGCGCACCGCCTCACGACCACGCGTAGGCGCCCCGCGGTGGACACCGCGCCGAGCCGGATCGGCCCGGCGCGGAACCAGGTCAGCCCCGTGTCGCCTGGTCCATCAGTTCCTGCAGATGAAGCCCTCGGCGGGCGTCCAGCTCGCCGGACACCCCCGTCCGTACGGCCGTCGCGAACTCCCGGCGCAGCACCGGCCAGAGTTCCTCGTCGTCGCGTCCGGCGGTGTCGAACACCAGCGGCGGCTGCGGCCCGAAGAGCTCGATCCGGGTGCTGCCGGGTTCCAGGGCCACCGATCCCGACAACGAGGCCTGGCTGACGACCCCGTTCTCGTGCTCGCAGGTCAGCTCGATCCACCGGCGGGGGTCACCGGTGCCGCGGACCCGGACGATCGTGCCGACGGCCGCGTCCAGCAGGTCCAGCAGATGGGGACCCAGGTCGAGCAGGGCGCCGTGCTCCAGCCGCCAGGACGTGGCGAACTCGCCGCCCAGGAACGCTCCGTGCAGCAGACACGAACGGGCGCCGGTGACCTCCGTCGCCCGCGCCGCGCGCAGGAACTCCCGGGTCGCCGGGTGGTAGCGGTTGCTCAGGACGAGCTGTGAGACGACGCCCGTCTCGGCGACGGCGTCGGCCACCCGCCGGGCCGACGCCAGGTCCACCCCGAGCGGCTTCTCCAGCAGCAGGGCCTTGCCCGCCTTCGCGGCCAGGGGCGCGAGCTCCGCCTGCACGGCGGGCGGAACCGCGAACGCGACCGCCTCACAGCCGTCGAGGAGCTCCTCGAAACGGGCGACCGTGTCGGCCCCGTAGGGCGACGCCGTCTCGCGGGCGGCCTCGGGACGTCGCGCCCACACCGCCGTCAGCCGCGTCTCGGGCCCGGCGGCGAGGACACGGGCGTGGACGGCCCGGGCCCAGGGGCCGGCACCGACCAGACCGACCCTGACCGGTTCATGGGGCCACGGAAGCGAGGTGCCGGTTGCTGTCGCGGTCACGGTGGTTCTCCTTCGGCTGGTGCCCGGCGTCGGGTGGGGAAACTCCATCACGGAGCACACCGTCACGACCAGGGGGAACGGTCGTCGAGTTGAGGGTGGGGCGCCCGCGGGCCGAGCCGGGGACCGGCGCCGTCCCGCTCGTCCACACCTTCTTGACCCGCCCTTTCCCGAAATACCTCTGACACAGAGCTATTCTCGGTGTGTGGAACCGGAGACCTTTCCCGAGGCGCTCGCCGACACCCTGGCCGGGGTGCAGCGGCTGATCCGCCGACGGCTGCGCGGTGGCATGACGGCCCCGCGGCTGCGCGGCGCCGAGGTCGACCTGCTGCGCCTGGTCATGGCACGGCCGGGAATCGGCGTGTCCGAGGCCGCCAAGGAGCTCTATCTGGCGGGCAATTCGGTCTCGACGCTGGTCAACCAGCTGGCGCGGGACGGCTATCTGGTCCGGGAGACGGACCCGGCCGACCGGCGCGCCGCTCGGCTCATGCCCACACCGGCAGCGGAGGCGCGGCTGCGTGACTGGCGGCAGCGGCGGGCGGCCCTCGTACGGAACCAGGTCGTCCGCCTCGACGAAGCCGACCGCGCGGCCCTGGAGGCCGCACTGCCCGCCCTGCGCAGACTGGCCGCGAACCTGCACGAGGAGGCCGAGGAGACATGACGCGCCACACGACCGGAGAGAAGGAACCCGGGAACGGCGGAGAGACGAACGCCGGGGGAGCGGACACCGGGCCCGCCCCGGTGGCGTCCGCCACCCCGGGGACGCGGGACGTCGTGAGGGAGACCCCGGACAGCGCAGGCAGCCCGGACGCCTCCCGGCCGGACGCCGCGCACGCGTCCCGCACGGACGCCGTGGCCTGCGCGGGGCTCACCTACACCTTCGGTGACACGACCGCGGTCGACGGACTCGACCTCGCCGTCCGTGACGGCGAGGTGTTCGGACTGCTCGGGCCCAACGGCGCCGGGAAGACCACGGCGATCCGCTGCATCACCACGCTGCTGCCGGTCCCGGCCGGTAGGGTCCGTGTCTTCGGGCACGACGCCGCCCGCGAACGCATGGCCGTACGCCGCCTGTTGGGTTACGTACCGCAGCAGCTCTCCGCCGACTCCGGACTCACCGGCCGGGAGAACGTGGAACTGTTCGCCCGCGTCTTCGACGTCTCGCGGCGGGAACGCGCGGCACGCGTCGGCCAGGCGCTCGCCGCGGTCGACCTCGTCGACGCGGCCGACCGGCTCGCCAAGACGTACTCGGGAGGCATGGTCCGCCGTCTCGAACTCGCCCAGGCGCTGGTCAGCGCGCCCCGGCTGCTGATCCTCGACGAGCCCACCATCGGCCTCGACCCGATCGCCCGGACGAGCGTGTGGGAGCACATCAACGCCGTCCGCGCCGCCACCGGGATGACCGTCCTCGTGACGACCCACTACATGGACGAGGCCGACCAGTACTGCGACCGGGTCGCGCTGATGCACCGCGGCCGCGTCCGCGCCCTCGGCACCCCCGACGAACTGAGGACGGGCCTCGCCGAGCGGCGCGGCGCCGGGGACGGTGAACGGCCCACGCTGGAGGACGTCTTCCGGGACATCGCCGGCAGCGGGCTCGACGACAAGTCAGGAGACTTCAGCGATGTCCGAAGCACCCGCCGTACCGCGTCCCGGGTCGGCTGACCGCGTTCACCCGGGCGGCCTCGACCTGCTCGTGGTCCCACCGCGGGCCCGCACCGGCTGGCGGGTGCTGCCCGCCCGGGTCGGCGCGATGTGCGCGGTCGAGCTGCAGAAACTCCGCCACGACCGCACCGAGCTGTACACCCGGGCGGTGCAACCCGCGCTGTGGCTGCTGATCTTCGGCGAGACCTTCACCCGGATCAAGGCGATCCCCACCGGCGGCATCCCCTACCTCGACTACCTCGCGCCCGGCATCATCGCCCAGTCCGCGATGTTCATCGCGATCTTCTACGGCATCATGATCATCTGGGAGCGGGACGCGGGGATCCTCACCAAACTGCTCGTCACCCCGACCCCCCGCTCGGCGCTCATCACGGGCAAGGCCTTCGCCGCCGGGCTGAAAGCGCTCATCCAGGCGCTCGTGGTCGTGGTCATCGCGGCGCTGCTCGGGGTCGCGCTGACCTGGAACCCGCTCAAGCTGCTCGGCGTCGCGGTCGCCGTCGTCCTCGGCTCCGCCTTCTTCTCCTGCCTCTCGATGACCATCGCGGGTATCGTGCTCACCCGGGACCGGCTGATGGGGATCGGCCAGGCCATCACGATGCCGCTGTTCTTCGGCTCCAACGCCCTCTACCCGGTGGCCGTCATGCCCGGCTGGCTGCAGACCGTCAGCAAGATCAACCCCCTGAGCTACCAGGTGGACGCGTTGCGGGGCCTGCTGCTCGGCACCCACGCGCATCTGGCCCTGGACTACGGCGTGCTGGTCGTGGCCGCCGCCCTCGGCATCCTGTCCGCCTCGTCGCTGCTGGGCCGGCTGGCCCGCTGACCGCCAGGGAACCGGTACCTCCTGCCGGTCGGCCACGCCGGGTAACTTGACCTGATGCAGAGGGTTTCCGGCCGTGCGGGCTCCTAGGCTGTGCGTCAGTGATCACTGTCCGCCCAGGAGGAGTCAACGTGACGTCACGCCCGCAGCAGGTCACCAGACGCGGCAGCGTCCTTCGCCGGGAGGCCGTCGTCGCCGCGGTCCCGGCCGCCGTCGCCGCCCTTCTCGTCGCGGCCGGCCCGGCGGCGGCCGGTCCCGTGGGCGCGTCCGGGGCGGGAGACCCGTACTTCCCGCTGGCGGGCAACGGCGGATACGACGTCACGCACTACGGCCTGACCCTCGGTTACGACCCGGGCAGCCGCCACCTCGACGGCACCGCGGTCGTCACCGCCCGGGCCACCGAGCGGCTCACCCGCTTCGACCTCGACCTCTGGGGGCTGAAGGTCACCGGTGTCGCCGTCGACCACGTCAAGGCGTCCTATCGTCGTACGGGACAGGAACTGGTCGTGACGCCCCGTCACTCCCTGCGCAGGAACCAGGAGTTCCAGGTCACCGTCACCTACGCGGGCACCCCCGGGCCGGTCACCGACCCGGACGGCTCACCGGACGGCTGGATCCCCACCGACGACGGCGCGTTCGTGGCCGGCGAGCCACAGGGCGCCATGACCTGGTTCCCGGCCGACAACCACCCCAAGGACAAGGCCTCGTACGACTTCACCATCACCGTCCCCCAGGGAACGACCGCCGTGGCCAACGGCGTTCTGCGCGGACGGTCCACCAGCCACGGCCGCACCACCTTCCGCTGGCGGCAGTCCGAACCGATGGCCTCCTACCTCGCCACGGCGACGGTCGGAAAGTTCCAGGTCCAGCAGTACACCACCGCCGACGGTCTCAAGGTCTACAACGCGGTCGACCCCCGCGAGGCGACCGCCGCGACACCCGTGCTGAAGAAGCTGCCGTCGGTCCTCGCCTGGGAGAGCGGCGTCTTCGGCCCCTATCCCTTCCGTGCCGCCGGGGCCGTCGTCGACCGGGCCCCGCAGGTCGGGTACGCCCTGGAGACCCAGACGCGCCCCCTGTACGACTCGGCTCCGGACCTGAGCACACTCGTCCACGAGAGCGCGCACCAGTGGTTCGGGGATTCCGTCGCCCTCACCACCTGGAAGGACATCTGGCTCAACGAGGGCTTCGCGACGTACGCGGAGTGGCTGTACACCGAGCAGCACGGTGGCAGGACGGCGCAGCAGGCCTTCGACGCCCTGTACGCCAAGCCGGCGGGCAACGGCCTGTGGGCCTTCCCGCCGGCCGACCCCGGCAGCGGCGCACACATCTTCGACACGCCCGTCTACTCACGGGGCGCCATGGCCCTGCAGAAACTGCGGACCGCCGTCGGTGACCGGACGTTCCTGCGCATCCTGCGCACCTGGGCCACCGAACACCGCGCGGGGCACGGCACCACGGCCGACTTCGTCCGGCTCTCCGAGCGACTGTCCGGCAAGGACCTCCACCCGCTGTTCCACACCTGGATCGGTACGGCGGGCAAGCCGTCCTCTCCCTGAACCATGCTTCCCCCCGCCCGCCGGAGGGCTCCCGTCGCGTCCGGTCGTCCGGTGTCCGACGGCGTGCCCTCCGGGCAGGGGCGCGGTCCGGATCAGGCGGGGCGGAGCCAGAGGGTGGCGAGCGGGGGAAGCGTGAGCCGGATGCTCGCCGGCCGGCCGTGGGCGGAACGGGACTCGGTCTTCACGACGTCCGGGTGGGTGACGTCGCTGCCGCCGTACCGGGCGCTGTCGGTGTTGAGGGTCTCGCGCCAGCCGGGGACGGAGTCGGGCACACCGAGCCGGTAACCGTGGCGGACGACCGGGGAGAAGTTGCTGACGGCGAGAAGGGGTTCGCCCGCGGCGTCGTGCCGCAGGAACGCGAACACGTTGTCCTCGGCCGCGTCGCCGACCACCCACTGGAAGCCGGACGGGTCGGTGTCCCGCTGCCAGAGCGCCGGTGTCCCCCGGTAGACGGCGTTGAGGTCGCGGACCAGGTCCCGGACGCCCCGGTGGTCGGCCTCGGCCGGGTAGGCGGGGTCGAGGAGCCACCAGTCCGGTCCGTGGGTCTCGGACCATTCGGCGCCCTGGGCGAACTCCTGTCCCATGAAGAGGAGTTGTTTGCCGGGGTGGGCCCACATGAAGCCGAGGTAGGCGCGGGTGGTGGCGCGTTGCTGCCACCAGTCGCCGGGCATCTTCGAGACGAGGGACTTCTTGCCGTGGACGACCTCGTCGTGGGAGATGGGCAGGACGTAGTTCTCGCTGTAGGCGTAGACCATCGAGAACGTCATCTCGTGGTGGTGGTACTTGCGGTGGACCGGCTCGTGCTGGACGTAGTCCAGTGAGTCGTGCATCCACCCCATGTTCCACTTCAGTCCGAAGCCGAGTCCGCCGAAGCCGCCGGGGCCGGAGTGGTGGGTGGCGCGGGTGACGCCGTCCCAGGCGGTGGATTCCTCGGCGATGGTGACGATGCCGGGGTTGCGGCGGTAGACGGTGGCGTTCATCTCCTGGAGGAAGGCGACGGCGTCGAGGTTCTCCCGGCCGCCGTGTTCGTTGGGGGTCCATCGGCCGGGTTCGCGGGAGTAGTCGAGGTAGAGCATGGAGGCGACGGCGTCGACGCGGAGTCCGTCGATGTGGAATTCCTGGCACCAGTAGACGGCGTTGGCGACGAGGAAGTTGCGGACCTCGCGGCGGCCGTAGTCGAATTCGAGGGTGCCCCAGTCGGGGTGGGCGGCGCGCTGGGGGTCGGCGTGTTCGTAGAGGGGGCGTCCGTCGAAGGCGGCGAGGGCCCATTCGTCGCGGGGGAAGTGGGCGGGGACCCAGTCCATGAGGACGCCGATGCCGGCCTGGTGGAGGGCGTCGACGAGGTGTTTGAAGTCGTCGGGGGTGCCGAGGCGGGCGGTGGGGGCGTAGAAGCCGGTGACCTGGTAGCCCCAGGAGCCGCCGAAGGGGTGTTCGGCGACGGGCATGAGTTCGACGTGGGTGAAGCCGAGGTCGGCGACGTAGGCGGGGAGCTGCTGAGCGAGTTGACGATACGTCAGGCCCGGTCGCCAGGACGCGAGATGCACCTCGTAGACCGAGAACGGCGCCTCGTGCACGGGCTGTTCGCCGCGCTGTTCCATCCACTCGTCGTCCCGCCACACGTGGGAGGACCCGGTCACGATCGAGGCGGTCGCGGGGGGCACCTCGGTGCGCCGGGCCATGGGGTCGGCGCGCACGGTGCGGGTGCCGTCGGGGCGGGTGATCTCGAACTTGTAGAGCTCGCCCTCGCCGATGCCGGGCACGAAGAGCTCCCAGACGCCCGTGGCGCCGAGCGAGCGCATCGGAAACGCCGTGCCGTCCCAGTGCGAGAACGGTCCGCAGACCCTGACGCCCCGCGCGTTCGGCGCCCAGACGGTGAAGCGGGTGCCCGTCACGCCCTGATGGGTCATGAGGTGGGCGCCCAGCGCTCGCCAGAGTTCCTCGTGACGCCCCTCACCGATCAGATGCAGGTCCGTCTCTCCCAGCGCGGGCAGGAACCGGTAGGGGTCCTGCAGCTCGGACTCACGACCCGCGTACGTCACCGACAGGACGTAGTCGGGGATCGCGTCGAGGGGCAGCACGGCGGTGAACAGGCCGTCGCCGAGGTCCGTCAGCGTGGCACGCCGTCCGTCGACGACCACGGCCACGGACTGGGCGTAGGGACGCAGCACCCGGAACACCACGCCCCCCGGCACCTCATGGGCGCCGAGCAGGGAGTGCGGGTCGTGGTGGGAGCCCGACAGCAGGCGCGCGCGGTCCGCCGCGTCCATCGGGGCCACCGGCCCGGCGCCGACAACGGTGGTGGGAACGGCCACGGCTTCATCCTCCTCGAGAGCGAACACGGAACAGGGAACGGGGTTTCCTCGTCAGAGGCCTTCGGCGAGCCGGGCCACCGCCGCCATCGGCACGGGCAGCCAGTCGGGCCGGTGCCGCGCCTCGTACAGCACCTCGTACACGGCCCGGTCGGTCTCATAGGCGCGCAGCAGCTCGGGCTCGTCGTGCGGATCCCAACCGGCGGCCGCCGCGTACCCGGAGCCGTACGCCTCCCGGCAGCGGAGCGCCCACTCCGGGCGCCAGGGGCGGCGGGAGCGCGCGGCGTAGTCGAAGGAGCGCAGCATCCCCGCGACATCGCGGACGGGTGACTGCGGTCGCCGGCGCTCGGGCACCGGACGGGCGGGCTCGCCCTCGAAGTCGATGACGGACCACTGGCGGCCTGCCCTGAGCACCTGCCCGAGGTGGAGGTCGCCGTGGATGCGCTGCGCCGGTCTGGCCGCCGCGTCGAGCGAGGCGAGCGCGTCGAAGGCGGAGCGCAACCCCGGTACGAACGGCTCGAGTCCGGGTACCGCGCGGGCGGTGGCTTCGAGGCGCTCGCTCATCGCGGCGGCGAGCCGGTCGTTCTGGAGCGGGCTGGGTGTGTCGACGGGGAAGGCCGTCGCGAGCGCCAGATGCACCTCGGCGGTGGCCCGGCCCAGTTCGTACGCCTCCTCGGTGAACTCCCGTTCCGAGGAGAGTGACCGCAGCGCCAGCGTCCAGCCGTCCGCGGCTCCCGACAGGAAGGGCTGGAGCACTCCGAGCGTCGCCTCCCGCGGATGTGAGGTGCCGAACCACGCCGCGGGGGCGGGCACCCGGGTGCAGCCCTGCCGGGCCAGCGCCCACGGCAGTTCCAGGTCCGGGTTGATGCCGGGCTGGACGCGCCGGAAGAACTTCAGGATGAAGGAGTCCCCGTACACGAGTGAGGAGTTCGACTGTTCGGCGTCGAGCAGCCGGGGAGCGAGACCCGCGGGGACCGTCACACGCGCGTCGCGCTCGAAGATCAGCGGGCCCGCCGACCCGGGGGTGCGCAGGCGCTCCAGGAGCAGCCCCGTGGCCCGCGGGTCGTGGAGCGCGTCGTAGACGCTCAGATCGGCCAGTGGACCGGCGCTCGCGCGACCGATGAGGGCATGGGAGAGCCGCGGGGGCAGGACCTTCCGCGCGCCGAGGAGGAGTTGATAGCAGTCCTCGGGCGGAGGGGTGCCGGACCCGCCGTGCGTGGTCCGGCCCGGATGTTCGGTACGTACCAGGAGATGCAGGCAGCCGGGGTACAGCTCGGTCGACGACACCACGCTCAGGCCGGTGACCGGGCGTCCCTTGCCCGCGAACCAGCGTTGCCGCGGCAGCCATTCCCGCAGCAGATCACCGAGAGAGGTGAGCAGCGCGTGGGGTGTGTGGCGGCCCGGACGGTGCAACGCGGTCGTCGGCATGGCGAACACGTCCTTTCAGAGGCAGGCGGACTTGGCCGGGCGGCGGATCAGGACCGTGCGGCGATGCTCGGAGTGACCGCGCGGCGGAGCCGGAACCAGTAGAAGCCGTGACCTGCGAGGGTGAGGAGATAGGGGAGTTCACCGATGGCGGGGAAGCGGACGCCGCCGATGAGTTCGACGGGGTGGCGGCCGTCGTAGCTGCGGAGGTCGAGTTCGGTGGGCTGGGCGAAGCGCGAGAAGTTGTGCACGCAGAGCACCAAGTCGTCCTGATACTCGCGCAGGAAGGCGAGGACGGCGGGGTTGGAGGAGGGGAGTTCGGTGTAGGAGCCGAGGCCGAAGGCCTTGTTCTGTTTGCGGATCTCGATCATGCGGCGGGTCCAGTGCAGCAGTGACGAGGGGGAGGACATGGACGCTTCGACGTTGGTGACCTGGTAGCCGTAGACGGGGTCCATGATCGTGGGGAGGAAGAGGCGGCCGGGGTCGCTGGAGGAGAATCCGGCGTTGCGGTCGGGGGTCCACTGCATGGGGGTGCGGACGGCGTCGCGGTCGCCGAGCCAGATGTTGTCGCCCATGCCGATCTCGTCGCCGTAGTAGAGGATCGGGCTGCCGGGCAGGGACAGGAGCAGGGCGGTGAAGAGTTCGATCTGGTTGCGGTCGTTGTCGAGGAGGGGGGCCAGGCGGCGGCGGATGCCGATGTTGGCGCGCATGCGCGGGTCCTTGGCGTACTCCGCGTACATGTAGTCGCGTTCTTCGTCGGTGACCATTTCGAGGGTGAGCTCGTCGTGGTTGCGCAGGAAGATGCCCCACTGGCAGTTGCTGGGGATCGCGGGGGTCTTGGCGAGGATCTCGGAGACGGGGTAGCGGGACTCGCGGCGTACGGCCATGAAGATGCGGGGCATGACGGGGAAGTGGAACGCCATGTGGCATTCGTCGCCGCCGGAGGGGAAGTCGCCGAAGTAGTCGACGACGTCCTCGGGCCACTGGTTCGCCTCGGCCAGCAGCACCGTGTCCGGGTAGTGCGTGTCGATCTCCTTGCGGACCCGCTTCAGGAACTCGTGCGTGGCAGGAAGGTTTTCGCAGTTGGTGCCTTCCACTTGGTAGAGGTAGGGCACGGCGTCGAGGCGGAAGCCGTCGATGCCGAGGTCCAGCCAGAAGCGGAGGGCCGCCAGAATCTCTTCCTGCACGGCGGGGTTCTCGTAGTTGAGGTCGGGCTGGTGGGAGAAGAAGCGGTGCCAGTAGTACTGCTTACGGACCGGGTCGAAGGTCCAGTTGGAGGCCTCGGTGTCGACGAAGATGATCCGGGCGTCCTGGTACTGCTTGTCGTCGTCGGCCCAGACGTAGTAGTCGCCGTAGGGTCCGTCGGGATGGGCGCGGGACTCCTGGAACCACGGGTGCTGGTCGCTGGTGTGGTTCATGACGAAGTCGATGACGATGCGCATGCCGCGTTGGTGGGCGGCGTCGACGAACTCGACGAAGTCGGCGAGGTCGCCGAACTCGGGCAGGACGGCGGTGTAGTCGGAGACGTCGTAGCCGCCGTCGCGCAGGGGGGACTTGAAGAACGGGGGCAGCCAGAGGCAGTCGACGCCGAGCCATTGCAGGTAGTCGAGCTTGGCGGTGAGGCCCTTGAGGTCACCGACGCCGTCGCCGTTGCTGTCCTGGAAGGAGCGGACCAGGACCTCGTAGAAGACGGCGCGTTTGAACCATTCGGGGTCGCGGTCCTTGGCCGGAGTGTCCTCGAAGGTGTCCGGTACGGGCTCGTTCATGATCATATGGTGAGTGACCCTCCGATCTGCGGTGTCGTCCCGACCGCGAGCACATGCGCACTGCCCGGCTCCAGTCGTACGAAGTTGGTTCTGCCCCAGTAGTACGTCTCGCCGGTGAGCTCGTCATGCACCGGCACGCGCTCGTTCTCGTCCAGGCCGAGTCGCGGCATGTCCAACGAGACCGTGGCCTCCTGGGTGTGGTGGGGGTCGAGGTTGACCACCACGACGACCGTGTCCGGCCCGGTGCGCTTGCTGTACGCGATCAAGGCATCGTTGTCAGCCCGGTGGAAATGAAGGTTGCGCAGTGCGCGCAGAGCGCCGTGGCGCCTTCGGACACGGTTCAGGCGCGTGATCAGCGGAGCGATCGTCCTGCCCTCGCGCGCGGCCGACTCCCAGTCCCGTGGGCGCAGTTGGTACTTCTCCGAGTCGAGGTACTCCTCGCTGTCCGGCCCGGCCGCGGAGTTCTCGCACAGTTCGTACCCGGCGTAGACACCCCAGGTGGGTGACAGGGTGGCGGCCAGGACGGCACGGGCCTCGAAGGCCGGCCGGCCGCCGTGCTGGAGGTAGCCGGGCAGGATGTCGGGGGTGTTGACGAACAGGTTGGGCCGCATGAACGCGGCCGACTCGCCCGACAGTTCGGTGAGGTAGTCGGTCAGCTCCTGCTTGGTGTTGCGCCAGGTGAAGTACGTGTACGACTGCTGGAAACCGACCGTCGCCAGCCTCTCCATGACGGCGGGCCGGGTGAACGCCTCGGCGAGGAAGATCACGTCCGGGTCCCTGCGGTTGATCTCGGCGATGACCCGCTCCCAGAAGACCACCGGCTTGGTGTGCGGGTTGTCCACGCGGAAGATCCGGACCCCGTGGTCCATCCAGAAACGCAGCAGTCGCACGCACTCGGCGATCAGCCCGGGCATGTCCTCGTCGAAGGCGACGGGGTAGATGTCCTGGTACTTCTTCGGCGGGTTCTCCGCGTACGCGATCGTGCCGTCGGCGCGGTGCCGGAACCACTCCGGGTGCTTCTCCACCCACGGATGGTCGGGGGAGCACTGGAGCGCGAAGTCGAGGGCGATCTCCAGGCGAAGGTCCGCCGCCCGGCGGACGAACGCGTCGAAGTCGTCGATGGTCCCGAGGTCGGGGTGGACCGCGTCGTGGCCGCCCTCGGGCGAGCCGATCGCCCAGGGCACCCCGACGTCCTGACGGCTCGCCGACAGGCTGTTGTCGGGTCCCTTGCGGAAGGTCGTCCCGATGGGGTGGATCGGTGGCAGGTAGACGACGTCGAAGCCCATCTCCGCGATGGCGGGCAGGCGTTCGGCGGCGGTGCGGAAGGTGCCGTGCACCGGCGGGTCCAGCTGCCCGCTCTCCGAGCGCGGGAAGAACTCGTACCAGGACCCGAACAGCGCCCGCTCGCGCTCCACGAGCAGCGGCAACGGCAGTGAGCGGGAGACCCGTTCGCGCAGCGGGTGCGCCGACAGGGCGGCGACGACCTCCGGGGTCAGGGCCGCCGCCAGACGGGCGGCCGGTGACCGCGAGACGTCGCGCAGGCCCTCGGCCGCGGCCCGCACCGCCGACCGCCCGGCCGGGTCCGGTACACCGTCCGCGGCGCGTTCGTGCAGCGCGGCGCCCTCTTCCAGGACCAGCCCCGTGTCGATGTCCGCCGGGACCTTGACCCCGGCGGCCAGCCGCCAGGCGGCCACCGGGTCGCTCCAGGACTCCACCAGGTACGTCCAGTGACCCACGGAGCCGGGGGTGACCTCGGCGCCCCAGCGGTCGGTGCCGGGGGCGAGTTCCCGCATCGGGGTCCAGGGGCCGGCCAGTCCGGTCGGATCGCGCAGGACGACGTTGGCACCCACCACGTCGTGGCCTTCGCCGAAGACGGTGGCGGTCACCTGGAAGGTCTCCCCGCGGACCGCCTTGGCGGGGCGACGCCCGCACTCGACGACGGGGTGGACGTCGACGACCGGGATCCGGTCCATCGGCGTGGGGTCGATCGCGTCACGGCCGTCGGCCGGATGTGCGTCCATGGTCATCGCCTCCACCGTTCTCGATCGCGCCTGTCGTTCGGAATTGCCCGGGACGGCCCCGTCGACCGCCTGTCACTGCCCCGTCTCGGGGACGGCCCCGGGCCGTACGGCCCGCTCGGGCGGCGGGAAGGCCGTGACCGCCCCGGGAGTCCGCCTGCCGCGTGTGCCCGTCACGGACGTGGTCGCCGAGGCCGGCGCCGCCACGGGGGCGGGCGTCGCCGGCGAGTCGCCCGGGGCCCGCCGCCCGCCGCGCAGATAGTGCTCGGCGGCGTCCACCGCCTCGCGCGCGCACCGCTTCCCCATGAGGACGCACAGCGTGTACCCCGCGTTCTCGAAGTTGCCCCGCACCGCGTGGTCCATGGGGGCCACGAGCAGCAGACGTTCCCAGGACCGGTATTGCTCCAGGTGCCTGGCGACCTCGGTTTTGGCAGGCAGCAGCATGGCGCTGGTCACCTTTCCACTCCAGGACTGCGCACGGGCCCGTCCGGCTGGTGCGGGGCGGGCGTGTACAGAGAGGCACCGGCCTGTCATCGAGGCCGGCGCCCTCACCCATGGTGCCTGTGTCACCACAAAGCGTCTTGTTGGCTCTTCAACCACCACGGGAGGCGTCAGGAACGCTCTCGTGTTGCACGAACGGAGTAGCACTCGCATCCTTGGACTTACTCAGGAGCGACCACCGCTCACGCTTCGTGTCCGGGGCCCACCCGCAAAGGGCGGGACGGAGCGAGAGCTTCGCCGGTGAGGAGCCAACGAAGATGAAACCTGCAGTTCCCTCCTACTACCACCTCGACGTCGAGGTCAGTCCGGAGCGAGTGGGTCAGGTCAGACGCATTCTGGCCGCCCATCTCCGGTACTGGAACCTCGAGTTCCTCGTCGAGTCCGTCTGCCACTGCGCCGAGGCACTGCTGGACACCATCGCCCAGCACTCGGCCGACAAGAACACGACCGTCGAGATGTGGTGGAACGGCAAGCACCTCATCACCGCCGTGTCCGACAACGACCAGGACATCGGCCCGCACAACGCGCCCCAGGGCTGTCTCGCACGCATCGCCGCCCTGAGTGACAACTGGGGCTGCTGCGCGACGGGCGCCGGCGGAAAGATCATCTGGTTCTCCTGGCGGGCCCGTTCCGCCGAACGCGCCCCCCTGGTACCGGCCGGCCCCGTGCCGAGCCTGCGGGAGGCGTGCCGGGCACCCCGGGCGCTGTCGATTCCCGTGCCCGCCTTCGCGGCGCCACAGGAGGACACCGGAGCCGTGATCACCGTACGGTGATCACGTGCGTACCTGGACCGGACGCCCGTACCCCCTCGGGGCGTCATACGACGGCGAAGGCACCAACTTCGCCCTGTTCACCGAAGCCGCCGAACGGGTCGACCTCGTTCTCGTGGATGACGACGGTGCCTCGCGCACCGTCACCATGACCGAGGTCGACGGCTACGTGTGGCACTGCCGACTGCCCGATGCCGGGCCGGGCACGCGGTACGGCTACCGGGTCCACGGACCGTGGGACCCGGCGGCCGGACACCGCTGCAACCCGGCGAAGCTGCTGCTCGACCCGTACGCGACAGCGGTCGACGGACAGATCGACAACCACGCCTCGCTCTACGAGCGCGCCGCCGACGGGCCCGATCCCGCGGACAGCGCCGGGCACACCATGCTGGGTGTGGTGACCGACCCTGCCTTCGACTGGGGTGAGGACCGCCCGCCGCTGCGGCCGTACGCCGAGACGGTGATCTACGAAGCCCATGTGCGCGGCCTGACCCGGACCCACCCCGAGGTCCCCGTGGAACTGCGCGGTACCTACGCGGGACTGGCCCATCCGGCGGTCGTCGGGCACCTGACGTCGCTGGGCGTGACCGCGGTCGAGCTGATGCCGGTGCACCAGTTCACCCAGGACGGGTTCCTGCGCGACCGGGGTCTGTCCAACTACTGGGGCTACAACACGATCGGCTTCTTCGCGCCGCACCACGCCTACGCCGCGAGCGGCACCCGCGGAGAACAGGTCACCGAGTTCAAGTCGATGGTCAAGGCGCTGCACTCGGCGGGCCTGGAAGTCATCCTCGACGTCGTCTACAACCACACCGCCGAGGGCAACGAGAACGGCCCCACGCTCTCCTTCCGCGGCATCGACAACGCCTCCTACTACCGCCTGGTGGAGGGGGACGCGGCGCACTACTACGACACCACCGGTACCGGGAACAGCCTGCTGACGAGGCACCCGAACGTCCTTCAGCTGATCATGGACTCGCTGCGGTACTGGGTGACGGAGATGCACGTCGACGGCTTCCGCTTCGACCTCGCCGCCACCCTCGCCCGGCAGTTCCACGACGTGGACCGCCTCTCGGCGTTCTTCGACCTCATCCAGCAGGACCCGGTGGTCGGCCGGGTGAAACTGATCGCCGAGCCCTGGGACCTCGGCGACGGCGGATACCAGGTCGGCAACTTCCCGCCCCTGTGGTCCGAGTGGAACGGCAAGTACCGGGACGCCGTCCGGGACTTCTGGCGCTCCGGCGAGCACACGCTCGGCGAGTTCGCCTCCCGCCTCACCGGTTCCGCCGACCTCTACCAGCACGACCGGCGCCGGCCGCGCGCGGGAATCAACTTCGTCACCGCGCACGACGGCTTCACCCTGCGCGACCTGGTCTCGTACGACGACAAGCACAACGAGGCCAACGGCGAGGGCAACCGGGACGGCGAGAGCGTCAACCGTTCCTGGAACTGCGGTGCCGAGGGTCCCACCGACGACGAGGCGATCCTCGAACTCCGGGCCCGCCAGCAGCGCAACCTCCTCGCCACCCTGCTGCTCTCCCAGGGCATCCCGATGCTCGCGCACGGCGACGAACTGGGCCGCACCCAGCAGGGCAACAACAACGCCTACTGCCAGGACAACGAACTCTCCTGGATCGACTGGCGGCTGGACGACGAGCAGCGCGAACTCGTCGAGTTCACCCGGCGCGCCGTCGCCCTGCGCGCCGCCCACCCCGTGCTGCGCCGCCGTCGCTTCTTCCTCGGTGACACGGTCACCCACGCGGATCAGCCGCTGCCCGATCTGGTGTGGCTGCGACCGGACGCCCGGGAGATGACGGACGCGGACTGGCGGCGCGCCGACGCGCACGCCCTCACCGTGTTCCTCAACGGTGACGCGATCGCCGAGCCCGACCCGTACGGCGGCCCGGTGGTCGACGACTCCTTCCTGCTGCTCCTGAACAGCTACTGGGAACCCGTCGTCTTCCGTCTTCCGGGCACCGAGTACGGCGAACGGTGGACGGCACGGATCGACACCGCCGATCCGGCGGCCCTCCCCGACGAACGGGAACGCAAGGCCGACACCGACGTACGTCTCGAAGCGCGCAGTCTGCTGCTGCTCTCCAGGTCCCCCCGGACGGGCACCGGCGGCTGAGGCGGGCGGGAACCGGAGCGGAACGCGCGCGGCTCACCCGTCGGAGGGACACTGGAACGACGACCCCGTCCGCCGGGGTCCCGCAACCGTCCCCGGACCCGGGGGTGCGCATGACCGTCACACCGGTACAGGCGGCGCGACAGGAGCTGACCGGATTCGAGGGCCGGCTGACCGGACCCGAGGACCCCGGGTACGACCGGGCGCGCACCGTCTACAACGCGATGATCGACCGGCGCCCCGCCCTGGTGGCGCGCTGCACCGGTCCGGACGACGTCTCCGCCGTGGTCGGCTTCGCCCGCGACCACGGGCTGGTCCTCGCCGTGCGCGGCGGGGGCCACCACGGCGCGGGACTGGGGGTCTGCGACGACGGCATGGTCCTCGACCTCGCGCCGATGAAGGGCGTCGAGGTCGACCCCGAGGCCCGTACGGCACGGGTCGGCGGCGGGTGCGTGTGGAGCGAGGTCGACCGCGCCACCCACGAGTACGGCCTGGCCACCCCCGCCGGCATCGTCTCCACGACCGGAGTCGGCGGGCTCACGCTGGGCGGTGGCCTCGGACATCTCACCCGCGCCCACGGACTGACCGTGGACAACCTGCTGGCGGCCGACCTCGTCCTGGCGAGCGGCGAACGGGTGCGGGCGAGCGACACCGAGAACCCCGATCTGTACTGGGCGATCCGGGGTGGCGGCGGCAACTTCGGAGTCGTCACCTCGTTCCTGTTCCGGCTGCACGAGGTGGGCACCGTGGTCGCAGGTCCCACCTTCTGGCCCGCCGAACTCGGGGCCGAGGTGCTGACCGCCTACCGCGACTTCATCCCGCACGCACCCCGCGAGCTGAACGGCTTCTTCCTCTTCGGCTCCGTCCCGCCCGCCCCGCCGTTCCCCGAGGAGCTCCGCCTGCGCAGGATATGCGGCGTGATGTGGTGCCGCGTCGGGGACGACGCGGCACGCATGGCGGCGCAGACGGCGCCCCTGCTCGCCGCGCTGCCCGCGCCGCTGCTGCACGCACCGGCGCCCATGCCGCACCCCGTCCTGCAGACCGCCTTCGACGCGGTCTATCCCCCGGGCGACCAGTGGTACTGGCGCGCGGACTTCGTCGACGAGATCCCCGCCGAAGCCGTCGCGCTGCACGCCCGGTTCGGCGCGGAGCCGCCGACCTGGAAGTCGGGGATGCATCTGTACCCGATCGACGGCGCCGTCCACGACCTCGCGCCGACGGACACCGCGTGGGGCTACCGCGACACGGGCTGGGCCTCCGTCTTCGCGGGCGTCGACTCCGACCCGGCCAACGCGGAACTGGTGAGGAACTGGAGCGTCGAGTACTCCGACGCCCTGCACCCGTACTCCGCGGGCGGCGCCTACGTGAACATGATGATGGACGAAGGGCAGGAGAGGGTACGGGCCGGCTACCGCGGGAACCACCCCCGCCTGGCCCGGACCAAGGCCGCCTACGACCCGGCCAACCTCTTTCGCGTCAACCAGAACATCCGCCCGGTGCAGGGCGACTGACCTCCGGTGCTCCGGGACGCCGGCCGGCCGTCAACTCCCCGGCGGGCGTCGCGGGTCGCCGGCGGACGTGTGGGCGGGTCCGCGTACCGGGAGACCGACGCTCCGGGCGTCGAGGGTGATGACGGGGACGTGCTGCCCGAGGGTGCCCAGGGCACGTTCGTACCCCTCCACGGCCTCGGCGTCGTCCCTCGCGCCCGTCACATGGAGGACGGCGCCGTCGCGTTCGGCCACCGCCTCGGCGAAGTCGAGGGCCTGGATCCAGGTCACCCGGGAGCGACCGCGGCGCAGCGGTCCGTAGACCAGCTCGTGCACCAGGCTCCCGTCCACGGCCAACCGGCCTGGCGCGGCCAGGAGTTCACGGTACGGCTGGGTGGGGTCGACATGGTGCAGGGGACCGCTCGCCCGCCGGACGAGGAACCCCTGGCGGGCCAGTTCGGCGATCAGGGCGCCCCGGCCGATGCCGTCCGGGCCCTCGACGACCAGGGTGCGGCACCGTGCGAGGGCCAGGCGGAGAGCTGGGTGGAGGGGCTGCTGCGGAGCCCGGTGGAGGGTCATCCCCGCACCTCGGGACAGGGGCCGGTGCGCATGCCGCTCCCTCCAGGAGGACCGATGTCCCCAGTGTCCCTGGGCGTCCCGTACGGCGGGAGTGCGCGCGTCGGCTGTGCGGTTGTGCGGGCGTAGTGGTGCGGTCGCCGTCGGCGTGCCCGGTGCGGTGAGGTGCTCGTCCCTCTGTGACCGGTGTGGCACCGGCGCGGGTTCGCGGGGCCGGCCGTACCGGTGTCGCGAGCCGGGCGGGGAATGGATGAGAGGCCGGTTGCGTGTCCAGCCCGGCGGAGACCATAGTGATCGGGTGACCCGCTGCGGAGAGGTCGGTGACGGCTACTCAACTCTGCTGTTCCACAAGGGAATCGGTCGACACGTCGACCGTCCGGCGGAGGGGATGCGGCATCACGGACGATCGTGACGCGAGACCTGGAGCGCCACCGTGACCGACGGACGACCAAGGGGCACGGCCAAGGCCACCGCCGGGGCCAACAAGGCCCTCGCGGCCGCGCTGAGGGACGCGGGCTGCTCGTACGCCTCGCTCGCCCTGCGGGTCAACGAACTGGGCCGCCGCCAGGGCATCGACTCCAACTACGACAAGGCCTCGGTCACCCGCTGGTTACAGGGCCAGCAACCACGTGGCACCACACCGGGGTTGATCGCCGCGGTACTGTCCGAGCGGTGCGGCCGTCCCTTGTCGCCCGCCGAACTCGGCTTCCACTCCGAACAGCGGCGTCCGGTCGCCGGCCGGGCGCTCCGCTACGGCGAGGACGTGGCGGAGACCCTGCACACCCTGGCCGAACTGGGATCCACCGACATCTCGCGGCGCAGCCTCCTCGGCCCGGTCCCGTTCGTCGCCGCCGCGCTGACGGGACCCCAGCGCGACTGGCTGTTGTGGCTGTCGGAGCACCGGGAAGACCCGAGGTCCACGTCGCCGGCCGGCGGTGGTCCGGTCGAGCAGGTGCACGCGATGATCTCGATGTTCGACCGGATGGACAACCACTTCGGCGGCGGCGGGGTCCGCACCAGCATCGTGCACTACCTCTCCACCGAGGTCGTGCCCATGCTCCAGCGCCGTGGCACACCACCGTCCCTGCGGCGCCAGTTGTACGCCGCCGCCGCGCGCCTGGCCGCGATGGCCGGCTGGAGCTCGTACGACGCGGGGGAGTACGGCCTCGCGCAGCGCTACATGACCCAGGGGCTGCGCCTGTGCGCCGAGGGAGGTGACCGCGTCCTGGGGGGTCAGATACTGGCCGGGCTCTCCCATCTGGCGACCAGCCTCGGCCGCCCCGACGAGGGGGTGGCGCTGGCCCGGGCGGGCGTCGCCACCGCGAAGGGCTCGGGCAGCCCGCTCGGACTGATGAGGCTGTACGCCATGGCGGCGCGCGGTCACGCGGCCCAGGGGCACGCGGGGGAGACGTCCGAGGCGCTGGGGCTGGCGGATCGGCAGCTGGCGGTGAGCCGGGGGGCCGCCCAGGAATCCGTATGGGTGCGCTATCTCGACCATCACTACCTCCAGGCCGAGTCCGCGCTCTGTTTCCGTGATCTCGGCCTGGCCGCGGAAGCGGAGCGCACGGCGAGCGAGTCACTGGGCGCCGACGCCGACCGGCGCAGGCGCCAGGCCATCAGCCGGTCCGTCCTGGCCACCGCCCATCTGCAGCAGGACCGGCTCGACGAAGCGGTCGGCACCGCCACCGAGGCGCTCGACACCCTCAGTTCCGTGCACAGTGAACGGTCGATCCAGGCACTGCGCGACTTCCGCAGACGTCTGGAGCCCCGCCGTCACGAACCTCTGGTGCAGGACTTCGAGCGCAGGTCCCGGGGGGTCCTCGGAGCGGTGGCCTGACCCGGGGGCCCGGCGTGCCCGGTGGCTCCGGCGGCCGGTGATCGGCGGGCACGACGGCCGGTGATCGGCGGGCACGACGGAGGAGTCCGGCTGCCGGGCGGGTGCGGATCCGGGGTCAGGGCAGGGTGAGGACGCGGGGTCCGTCCTCGGTGACTGCGATGGTGTGTTCGATGTGAGCGGCCCGGCTGCCGTCGATCGTGCGCAGGGTCCATCCGTCGGAGTCGGTGAAGTAGGCGTCGCGTCCGCCGGCCATGAGCATCGGTTCGAGGGCGAGCGTGAGGCCGTGGCGCAAGGGGAAGCCGCGGCCGGGCCGTCCGTGATTGGGGACGTGCGGGTCCTCGTGCATCCGGCGGCCGATGCCGTGGCCGCCGAAGTCGGCCGGCATGCCGCAGGCCGCCTTGCCCGCGACCGTGGCGATGGCGTGGGAGATGTCCCCGATCCGGTGGCCCACGGTGGCGGCGGCGATGCCCGCGTCCAGGGCCTGCTGGGTCGCGGCGATCAGTTCGAGGTCGGCGGGGCGGGGGGTGCCGACGGTGAAGCTGACCGCGGCGTCGCCGGTCCAGCCGTCGAGCTCGGCCCCGCAGTCGACGCTGACCAGGTCGCCGTCGCGCAGGCGGTAGTCGCCGGGGATGCCGTGCGCGACGGCGTCGTTGACGGACGCGCAGATCACGGCGGGGAAGGGGACGGGGGCGAAGGAGGGCTGGTAGCCGAGGAACGGCGAGCTCGCGCCGGCCTCGGTGAGAACGGCGCGGGCGGCCTCGTCGAGCTCCCGCAGCCGTACGCCCACGGCCGCGGTGGCGCGGGCTGCCGCGAGCGCGTCGGCCACGACGCGCCCGGCTTCCCGCATGGCCTCCAGTGCCGTGTCGGTCTTGATCTCCACCATGGTCCGTGACTCCTCGCGATGCGGTGATGTCCAATACTTATACCGGTATTAGTATCACGAGTATGGTGAGAGTTCCCTTGACCCCTCAGGAGCGGGAGCGCGGAGAGCGCTTCGGCGCGCTGCTGCGCGAGGCCCGCGGCGACCGCAGCATGGTCGACGTGGCGGCGGCGGCCGGTGTGTCCGCCGAGACCCTCCGCAAGATCGAGACCGGCCGCGCCCCGACCCCGGCCTTCTTCACCGTGGCGGCCCTGGCGCACGCCCTGCACCTGTCGCTCGACGATCTGGCCGTCGCCTGCGCGGAGGACTCCGGGGACGGCGAGCAGGCCATGTCGGCGTGACCCGGTCCCGCGTCCGCCGCCGGGGGAGCCGGGTGGTCGCCGCGGCGACGCGACGTGACGGGCATGAATCGATCCGACGTGACGTGACTCGACGTGATACGAGTCGATCCGACGCGACGTGACTCGACTCGTTCCGATCCGACGCGGGGGCTGTGGCCCGGACCCACCGCCCTTGTGAACGGACTCCACGCCCTTGTGGAGCAGGGCCCCTGAACGGTGGGTGCCCCGCGGTCCGACGCGGACGCGGGCCGGCGACGCGGTGCCGGGCAGGCGCTCAGCGCGGGACGAGCGTCTCCCACTCGTCGCGGGTCGGTCCGTCGTGACCCGGCGTGAAGTCCGGGTGCGCGGCGAGCCAGGCGGTGACGTGACGGTCCACCTCGTCGGTGCCGTACGCGTCCTGGGCGGGCAGCAGGAGATGGCGCACCTGCGCCCGGGCCCTCATGACGACGGGGTCCTCGAAGGCGCAGACGGCCCGGGCGGCGGCCCGCCGGTCCAGGGGTGGCGGACTCCCGGCGAGACGTCGCTCGTCGGCCCGGTCGGCGGTCACCTGCGCGTCGAACCACGGGCGCAGGGTCCGCGTCGCCCAGGTGTGATGGGCGAGGGGGTCCTCGGCGATCCGGTCGGCGTGGACGGCGAGGTGCTGGGCGGCGCGCAGGCCGAGGGCCACGCCATGACCGAAGGTGGGATTGGTGTGGATGAGGCTGTCCCCGGCGTTGACCAGGCCGGTGACGACAGGACCTTCGTCGTCGACGAGGGCCGTCCAGCGGTTGTCCAGACCGGCCATCGGCAGGACGGCCGACTGCGGCTCGGGGTCCAGCGCGAGCCAGGCGGCGGTGGCCGGGAAACGGCGGGCGGCGGCCTCGAACACGGCGGGGTCGGTGAGCGCGCCACGGGTCGGATCCCCTGTGGACAGCACCAGACTCACCGCGAACGTGTCGTTGTCGGAAGGGAAGACACCCGCCAGCGCGAACGCCGCCGTCGAACCGTTCTTCACCCGTCCCGGGTGACGCGGACCCTCCGCCCGCAGGCGGTACCAGCGGCACAGATAGGCGATCCCGGTGCGATGGCTGTCGACCACCGGCGGGCGGCAACCGGCCGCGACCAGCCAGTCGGGAACCGCCGAGCGACGCCCGGACGCGTCGACGACGAGGTCCGCCCGGAGGGTCTCCGCCCCGACCCGTACGCCGGTGACCCGTGGGGGACGGCCCTCCCGCAGGGTGAGACCGCGCACCCTGCAGCCCCGCCGCACGACAACGGTGGGTTCCCGCCGCACGGCGGCGGTCAGGGCGGCCTCCAGCACGATGCGGCGGCTGCGCAGGGTCACCAGGTCGTCGTCGCCGTCGCGGTGCGGCGGGTGCTCACCGAACCAGTCGAACTCGTGGTACTCCCGGGCTCCGCGCGTCAACAGGTCCGCGTACACGTCGGGGGCCTCGGCGCGCAGGACGGTGCGCACCGGTGCGAGGAGCGAGTGGGGCTGGACGGCCTGCGGGGTACGAGGCCTGTGCCAGTGGAAGAAGTCCCCGTCCAGATCCTCCCCGGCCTGTCTCGCGTCCTGCTCGAACAACGTGACCGGATGGCCCCGTCGGCCGAGCATGAGCGCCGTCCCCAGCCCGCTGATACCTCCACCGATCACCGCAACCCGCGCCACTGAGCTTCCTTTCGCGTCGTGTTGCGCAACGAGCCTACCGCTCCGCGATCTTGGCCATCTCGGCGGTGGGGCAGGGAAGTTGTCCGCAAAGGGCGAGACGGACGGACGCATCTCGTCAACGGCTGGTCCGGCGGCGCCGGCCCGGTCACTGGGCCCCTCCTTGTCCACCCGGGCGTGCTCGAACATACCTACCGCACCACTACGGACCCGCAACCGGACAACCCCGCTGCCCCCTTGCAGGCCCGTGCCCGCGGGCTGTTGGCTGCTGGAGCAGCCACCGCACACGTCCCCCACCCGAGCTGCGCGCGGAGGAGGATCGATGACCGCGTCCGGAACTCCGCGCCACGAGCCGCCGCGCGGCACTCCCGTGGCGTCCGGTCCTCCGGCCGACCGCGCGGTCCGGTCCGGCGACCCGGCGGTGGCGCCTCGTCTCCTGCGGACCACGGTCCCCGCGCAGGCCTCGCGCGCGGCCTGCGTACGGACGATGGTCGCCGCGTGTCTCACCGGTCTGCGGCTGCCTCCCGAGCCTCTGGACAACGCTGTCCTCGCCACCGGGGAACTGTTCGCCAACGCGGTCGGACACGGCAGTCCGGACCCCGCCGACACGGTCACGGTCACCCTCGAACGCACCGGGCACGAACTGCGCGTGACGGTCGCCGACCGCTCCTGTGTCGCGCCGCGGCCCCGTACGACGGACCCGGCGGCGGAGTCGGGGCGCGGCCTCGCCATCGTGGCCGCGCTCACCGACGACTGGGGCATCGCACCGCCCGACCCGGGCACCACGGGAAAGAAGGTGTGGTTCACGCTGGTGGTCCACGGGATGACCTGAGGGACCGTGCTGGTGTCCGGCGGCCGGACACCCAAGAACGCGTGAGTGCCAGTCATATCAACGCATACCGGGACCCATGAGGGTGAAGAGTCCGAGGTATCCGCCCGCCACGCCCCCGAGGCGAGTCATGGTCTCTTCAAGGAAGAAGGCCTGACGGAGGGACGAGGCAGTGCGGTTGAGGCGTGTCGGAACGGTTCTGAGCGCGGTCGCGCTCATCATGCCGGCCATGTCCGTCGGGGCTCACGCCGCGGCGATCGCCTGCGGCGGAGGCGTGGCGACCGGCCGGGTGGTCGTCAACGGCTGCGTCAGTGCCCAGCGGGGATCCGTCGGCAGAGTCATGACCCGGGAGATCACGGCCCATATCAACGCCCGCAACACCGGGCCGAGAGCGCTGAACATCGCCTACGAGGCCTTCTTCCGCGTGGTCGACGGCGGCCACTGGGTGAAGGTGGGCAGCGGTCGCGCCCATGTCCGCGCGGGAGAGTCGGTCGGACCGGTCGAAGTAGGAAGCACCACCCGGGTGTGCGGCCCCGTGAAGGTGGAGATCCGGGTGCACGCTCGGGCCGACGGCGCCGCGTGGAGCAATTGGTCCCCCGCGTCCACGAGGCAGTGCCAGACCTGAGGGCCGAGCCTTCCGGTCAGATACGGACGCCGAACTGGAACGGCATGTTGCCGATCGCCTCGTAGCGGACGGACGCGCCGGTGTGCGGGGCGTGCAGCACCTGGCCGTTGCCCGCGTACAGGCCGACGTGGTGGTAGTCCCCGTAGAAGATGACCAGGTCGCCGACCTGCAGGGCACTCTGCGAGTAGATGCGGGTGCCCGCGTTCGCCTGTGCCTCGGAGGTGCGCGGGATGGAGACGCCGGCCTGGGCGTAGGCCCAGGAGGTGAGGCCGGAGCAGTCGAAGCTGCCGGGGCCGGTGGCGCCGTAGACGTACGGGGAGCCGATCACGCTCTGAGCGGCGGCGAACGCGGCGCCGGCCCGCCCGGAGGCGGCCTTGGAGTTGCCGAGGTCGACGCGCTGGCTGGCCCGGGTGGCGCGGTCCTGCTCCTGCGCGGCCAGCGCCGCCTTCTCCTTGGCCGTCAGGGAGTTGAGCAGCTTCTGCGCGGAGGCGAGCTTGCCCTGGACTTCCTGCTTCTTCTTCTTGAGCTCCGCGCGCGTGTCGGAGAGGTCCTTGAGCTTCGCGGACGCTTCCTGGCGCTGCTGGGCGAGTTCGCGCTGCTTCTCCTGGACCTTCTTCAGCGCCTCGACCTGCTGACCGCTCAGCTGGTCCATCGCGGACGCCTTGTCCAGGTAGTCGTCCGGGTTCGAGGAGAGGAAGAGCGCCACGGACGGGTCGATGCCGCCGGTGCGGTACTGGGCGCTGGCCATCGAACCCAGGCCGTCACGCAGCTCGTTGAGCTCCTCCTGGCCGCGGGCGACGTTGTCCTGCAGGGCGCTGATCTGCTTCTCCAGCGTGTCCTGCTTCTCCTTGGCCCCGTCCAGCTTCTCGGTGGCCTTCTCCGCCTGCTCGTAGAGGGCGTCGACCTTCGCCTTGACCTGGTCCTTGCTCGGCTTCTCGCTGGGCGCGGCGTTGGCGGCGTTGGCGCTGAGGGCCACGGCTGCCGCGGCGGCGGTGGTGAGCACGGTCACGCGGGTGCGGCTCGGCTGCTTGGGTCGACGGTGGGACGCCACGAAGGCGAGCTCCTTCTTCCTCCAGCCGCCTGCCGAGACGCCGACGGGCGGTGCCCCTCCGCCGTCACTCCCAACGAGCGAACACCCGAGCAAAGGTTCGGAACCGCACTCTAGTGACCCGGTCGTGATCAGGGCAAGTGGCGTTGTGCGAGGGAATCGTTGGACGGCGGAGGCGAAGCGTGGCTCCCGTCGCGGTGTGGTGATCCGCCGTGCCCGACGGGCGAGAGCGTCGCGTGAGGCGTCGGATACTTTGAGTCGCCGAGCGAACGCGGTGTGTGCCGTTCGGAGGCGTCTTCGTGGTGGAACTCGTGGACTTGGTGGGTGTGTCAGCCCGATTGGGCGGGGTCCTCGTCCGGGGGTGCGGTGCGGCTCGGACCGGGTGACCCGGTGGTGCGGTCCGGGCCCTGGTCGCCGACGACGTCGACGTCGTCGAACAGGGTGAGCATCCGGCTGAGGACTCGTACGCAGGTGTCCACGTCCCCGGTGGTGAGGTCGGCCGCCGCCGTGCGCAGTACCGCGTGCTCCTGGGCGACGACCGCCTCGATCGCGGTGCGGCCGGTGTCCGTCAGCCGGATCAGGGAGGACCGGGCGTGCGCCGGATTCGGGACGGCCTCCACCAGGGCGTTCGCCGCGGCGTCGTTGACCATCCGCTGGACGAACTGGCGGCTGATCGACTGCGCTCGCCCCATGTCGGGAACCGTCATCGGTCCGTGCTCGCGCAGGAGGTCGAGCACCGCGCGCACCCCCACGGACAGGCCCCGCCGGGCGGCCTCCTGTTCCACCTTGCGGTGAACGCGCCGGTAGAGCGGTCCGACCAGGGCGAAGACTTCCATCAACCGCGAACCGGCCTCGTCGGGGGGCAGCGGGCTTTCCGGAGCAGACACCCGTCGATGGTAGATGACAACTGGGTTGTCATGTCACTGCATTCATGACAACTTGGTTGTCATGAATGCAGTGCACGGCCTCCACTCCCTCGCCACCTCCGACGGCGAGCTCGCCTACCGCGACACCGGCGGTACGGGTCGCCCTGTCGTCCTGCTGCACGCGGGTTACGTCGACCACACCATGTGGGACGCGCAGATACCGGTCCTCGCCCGGGAGTTCCGCGTCGTCGCGCCGGACGCCCGCGGCCACGGACGGTCCGCCAACGCGAGCCGCCCCTTCCGGCAGGTCGACGACCTCGCGGACCTCCTTCGCCACCTGGACACCGGCCCCGCGGTCCTGGTCGGTGTCTCCATGGGCGCGACCATCGCGGTCGGAACCGCGCTGGAACACCCTGGACTGGTCCGCGCGCTGGTCGTCTCCGGTGGGGGTGGCGACGCCCGCGAGTTCACCGAGCCGTGGTCTCAGCAGGCCCAGGCCGCGCAGTTCGAGGCACTGGCCGCCGGCGACATCGAGCGATGGCAGGACACCTCCGACTCCTGGGTGCACGGCCCCGAGCGCCCGCGTGACGCCGTCCGCTCCGAGACCTACGCCAAGCTGCGGGCGATGCGTCTGCGCACCATCGGCAAGCACACGCTCGACGAACCCGATCACCACATCCCGGTGCGGGACCTCGACGCCCGCGCCGACCGCATCGCGGTCCCCGTGCTGGCGCTCAACGGCGCGCAGGACGCTCCCGAGCTGCGAGCCCTGGCCGAGTCCGTCGCCCGCACCGCTCCACGGGGGCGGATGACCGCGATCGACGACGCCGCGCACTTCCCCAACCTCGACCACCCCGACGAGTACACGCGTATCGTCACGGACTTCGTCCGCGGCCTGGACCGGTGAGCCGCCCCGGCTCGTGACCCCGCCGGGGCGCGACCGGGCGCCGGCCGCCCGCTTCCGTACGTCCTCCGGAGGGACTCCTCACCCCGGTCGGTGCCCCCGGCCGCGCCGGTACGTGTCGCCGGGGAGAGGCGCCGGGCGCAGGGCGGCGCGCAGCGAGCGGGCCACCCGGTCCGCCTGTCCAGGTGTCACCCGGCCCTCCTCCGGTCCCCGGAGCAGCTCGAAGACGCCCGGCCCACGGTGCTCCGGCCGGAGGTCGGCCATGCGCGGTACGAGGTGGAAGTGGACGTGCGCGAAGCCTTCCGCCTCGGCGAACTGCACGACGTAGGTCTTGCCGCAACCCGTCACGCCCCGCAGCGCCCGGGACAGCCTGACCTGCCACACCCCGAGGGAGGCGGCTTCGGCGTCGGTGAGGTCATGAACCGCGGTGACGTGGCGGCGCGGGAGCAGGACCAGCCAGCCACGTACCGACGTACCGAACGCGTGGGCCACCCGCCAGAGTTCGTCGTGGACCACACGCTCGCGTGGCGGGAGGTCGTCGAACTCCGCCTCCTGGCCGCACGCATAGCAATCGGGAGTCGCCATGAACAGAGAGCGTAGAACCGGATCGCAGCCGGACGATGGTGCTCCGCCGCGCGGTTCGGGGCGTCCCGGAGAGGACACCCTCAGTGAGGGATCGCGGAACCCGGGCCGGGACCCGTTCTCCTGAACCGGAACAGCGCGATCCCGGCGGCGAGGACGACAATGCCGAAGGCCAGAAGGATCCATGGGTCGAGCAGCCCCTCGGTGCAGCTGCTGCCGCCGGCAGAGGCGGTGCAGTGAGTGCCCGGGCCGTTCCGGTTGAGGTAGGTGAGAAGGAACAGCGGCAGGCTCGCGCTCGACACCAGGCCGAGCATGCAGCGCGGGGCCGCGCGTCGCGTCGCGAGCACCACGGTGGCGATCAGGGGGATCGGGAGGATGAAGATCCCGATCGACAGCACGGTCAGCAGGGCGAACAGGTAGCCGGCCCCGGTCAGGAGCCATCCGATGAAGAACAGCCCGTCACGTCCGTCGCTGGTCATGCCGTCTCCCCCCGTTTGCGGCCGAGGGGGAAGACCGGCCCGGCGCACGGTAGTTGAGGCATCCCTACGGAAGGGTTCCTGAGGCCGGGTCCCCCTGTGTCCATGGTGGCACGAGAACCCCTGTCACAGCGCCTGCCGGGCACCGGGCGGGTTCGTCACGGTGTCCCCGGGGCGCCGGTCAGGTCCGTCACGGGGAGTGGGGGAGCGGCCGGGGCCGGGAACGATCTCGTGGTCCGGGTGCCGTCCTTCAGGGTGGACGGCGTTTCGTCCCTGCCGTCGTGCTGCCTCCGGACGGCACCGTTGCGCAGGCGTTGGACCGTGACCATGGCGGCGTCGTCGTCGAGGCGCGTGTTCCCGCCCACGTGAGCGCTGAGACCGTCGAGGATGTACGGCAGGAACCCGTCGGGCTCCCTGCCCGGCCACGTGGCGATCCGGGCTTCGAGGTCGAAGAAGGTGCCTTTGTGGTCGCGCGCCTCGATGACACCGTCGGTGTAGAGGAGCAACAGTGCTTCCTCGGCCAGGGGGAGCTCCGTCGTGACGTAACCCGGTGCGCCGCTGGAGTTCAGCCCGAGGGGTGGCGCGGGGCGCCCGGTCGGAACGGACCGGACCGTGTCCTTCTCGACCAGCAACGGGGGAGGGTGTCCGCAGTTGATCATCCTCACGTACGAACCGTCGGCGGGAATCTCCAGCAGGAGCGCGGTGATGAAGCGTTCGGCGGCGTCGGGGTCGGTGACCGCCACCTCTTCGAAGTGCGCCAGCACGGCTTCGTCGAGGAGGGCCATCAGCTCGGCCAGGGACCGCGTCCGGCGGGCCGAACTGCGGAACGCCCCGAGCAGTGCGGCCGCGTCGTCCACGGCCGCGAGGCCCTTCCCCTTGACGTCGCCGATCAGGAAGCGGACGGTTCCGTCGGCGCAGGCGACCGCGTACAGGTCGCCCCCCACGTGGGCCTGGGGGTGGGAGGCCCGGTACTCCGCCCGGATGCGCAGCGCACCGATGGACGGGGGCAGCGGACGAATCAGGACCCGCTGGACCGCCTCGGCGACGGCCCGGACTCCGAGCAGTTCCCGGGTGGACCGTTCCCGCAGCGTGCGGAAGGTGATGACGCACAGCGAGACGAGGGCGATCGCCACGAGATGCACGACGAACGTCGAGGTGCCGATGAGTCCGTCATGCCCGTCGAGCAGGACGCAGGCCCCGCACGAGAGGCCGGCAACCGCCGTGGTGACGCGTGCTCCGGCGAGGGCGGCCGTCGCCGCGGGAACCGTGGCCATGAGGGAACCCAGGTGTTCCGACGTCGGCAGCATGAAGCCGAAGCCCAGGATCGCGGCGATCATGGCGATCGCGAAGAGGAACGGGCCGTAGCGGCTCGCGGTCACGGCGTGCCCCGCGGCCCTGATCCGAGCCGATCGCGCCGTGCGGGGAGGGGTGGTGTTCTGCGTCATGCGGGCGGGGCGCGGAGAACGGTCGGCTCGTACGCGCCCTCCCCCGGCCTCGTCGGAGCGAGTGGTCCCCGGGTGGCTCCGGCGGTGCTCAGAGCGGCGCTTGCGGACTCTGCCTACGACGTTGCCCAGCATGTTTCACCATCTATGTCTCCGCTGTGTCGATCCTCAGGACACGTGAACCGCGGCGATCGTCCCGCACCGTGGCTCGGGGGCGGCCGACGGACCGCTCGGGTGGGGGCGAACGCCCTTGCGAGGCAGGGTGACGCCGGCTGTGGCAGGTCGCGCCTGCCCCGCGCGGGGCCGTCGACTATCGGCGGTCCGGCATGCCTCCGGCGTGCTGAGCCTCAGTCTGGCCCAGAGTAGAACCGAGGGTCGGATTTACGCAAGAAAGTCTGTTTTGTTCGAAGGGTCAAGGTCGCCGCATGTCACCGTTCAGGCCGGTGACGAGGATGCCCTATTATAGATGTCAGTCACCATGTAACCGGAAGGGTGGGTGCTCGCATGAGCCGTGTTTCCAGGGTTCAGGCCGAGGAGAACCGGGCCGGTGTGGTCGCCGCGGCGGCGCGGCTCTTTCGTGAGCGGGGTGTCCAGGGCGTCAGCGTGGCCGACCTGATGAAGGCGGTCGGACTGACGCACGGCGGGTTCTACAAGCAGTTCGCCTCGAAGGAGGCGTTGGTGACCGAGGCCGCCGAGCGGGCGTTCCTCGACAGGGACGCCTATCTGGCGGGTCTGGACGCGGGGCATCCCGACCGGGCCGACGCGCGCAGGGTCATGGTGGAGGAGTACCTCTCGCCCGAGCACCGCGACGAGCCGGGGACGGGGTGTCCGTCCGCCGGGTTCGCCGGCGCCCTGGCGCAGGCCGCGTACGAGGGGAACGTCACCTCGCAGCGGACCTACGCCGAGGGGGTGCGGCGGTTCGCGGACTGGATGGCCGAGGGTGAGGACGACGGCCTTCTCGCCACGTGCACCCTGGTGGGGGCGATCCTGCTGGCGCGGGCCACGTCCTCCACCGAGTTGTCGGACGAGATCCTGCGGACGGCCCGTGAATCCGTCGGTGAGTCCCTGGCGTAGGCATCGGGAATCGAGGGAGGTGCCCGGGGACCGACCTTCGGTGCCGGCGGCCGCGGAGCGCCCCACGGCCTGTCGCGGTCGGGGCGGCGCACCGGGCTCCCCGTGCCGCCCGCACCGTGGACGCTACTTGTACTGGGCGATCTGGATGAGGTTGCCGCAGGTGTCGTCGAGGACCGCGGTGATGACCGGACCCATCTCCACCGGCTCCTGGGTGAAGTGCACGCCGAGGCCACGCAGTCGATCGAACTCGGCACGCACGTCGTCCACCGCGAAGGAGGTGGCGGGGATCCCGTCGTGGACCAGTGCCTCCGTGTACGGCTTGACCGCGGGGTGGCCGTCGGGTTCGAGGACGAGTTCCGTTCCGTCGGGCTGCTCGGGCGACACGACGGTCAGCCACCGGTGCTCTCCGAGTGGGACCTCGGTCTTCTTCACGAAGCCCAGCACCTCGGTGTAGAAGCGCAGCGCCTTGTCCTGGTCGTCGACGAAGACGCTGGTGAGATTGATCTTCATGGGGTGTTCTCCGGCGCGTCGGGCCTGAGCCAGCGGGTCATCATGCGCTCAAGCGGTTCGGTGTTCAGGTCGTGGAATTTGTAACGGCCCTCGCGGCGTGTCCGGACCAGGCCGGCGGCTTCCAGTACGGCGAGGTGCTGGCTGACTCCCTGGCGGGACAGCCCCAGGCCGTGCTTGGTCGTCAACCGCGCACAGATCTCGAACAGGGACTGGCCGCTCCGTTCCGCCAGCTCGTCGAGGATGCGCCGGCGGGTGGGGTCGGCCAGCGCCTTGAAGACGTCGTCCGCCATGACCTCACCATAGGCAAGTGACGGCTTGCCTATCAAGTGACGGGTGCCGGGGTGTCGTTTGCCCATCTTAGATGACAGTAGTAATCTAAGATGGGTCGCCTCGTCAGGCCGGGATTCACCCAGTGACCGGACCGGCCGACGACGTGGCGGCAGGGCGTGACCGAAGCGCCTCCACCGGCGATCCCACGGGATTTGGCCGGGGACCCCAAGGACACGGCGAGGAAGCGACCATGACCACGATTCTGATCACGACGGCCGCCGGTGAGACCGGCCGGCCGATGGTGGACCACCTGATCGACGAGGGCTTCCAGGTGCGGGCGATGGTCCGCACGGACGACGAACGGGCGCAGCGGCTGCGCGACAGGGGAGCCGAGGTCGTCATCGGTGACCTCCTCAACCTCCGTGACGTCCGCGTGGCCCTGCGGGGTGTGCGGCGCGCGTACTTCAACTACCCGGTCGGGGAGGGCCTGGTGGAAGCCGCGGTGATGTTCGCGCAGGCCGCCAAGGAGCAGGATCTGGAGTACGTGGTGAACATGTCTCACATCCAGTCGCGTCCCGACGCGCGCAGCAAGGCGACGCAGAACCACTGGCTGTCCGAGCAGGTCTTCACCTGGTCCGGAGTGCCCACCACCCACCTGCGGATCACGTTCTTCACCCAGTGGCTGCTCTACATCTCCGGGCAGATCCGCTACGGCCGCTACGTCATGCCCTTCGACGCGGACAGCCGCTTCGCCCCGATCACCGGCCACGACATCGCCCTGACCGCCGCCAAGCTGTTCACCGACCCGGCGGAGCACGCCGGCCAGGCGCTGACGCTCACCGGCCCGGTCGAGTACAGCCACGAAGAACTCGCGGCCGAGGTGAGCCGTGTGCTGGGCCGGGAGCTGCCGTTCGAACGGGTCACGGTCGCGACCTTCCTGGAACTGATCGGCATCCCGGACGACATGGCCAAGCTGAGGCATTTCGAGGCGGTCACCATCGACCAGCAGGAAGGCCGGCTGGCGGGCGTGACCGACACCGCCGCCCATATCACCGGCCGGCCTCTCCAGACGGTCCAGGACTTCCTCGAGGAGCACCGTTCGCTGTTCGAACTCCCTTACGCGACCAAGGCCGCGTGACGACCGGATCCGTACCGGACGCCAGGCGCTCCGTGCGCCTGAGTGTCCGCAGCCGCAGCATCCGGCGGTCCGCAGCGGGCACCGTTCACCAGGTGCGGACCGTTCACGCCGTCGGCACCGGTCACGCCGTGGGCAGGGTGGCTTCCGTGATCGCCGCGAGCGCCCGTTCCGTGTCCGCCGGTGTCGTGCGCCAGTTGCTGAAGGCGGCGCGCAGGGCGGGCACACCTCGGTACGAGGTGGGCGTGACGAAGGCTTCGCCGGTGGCGGCGACGGCGTCGACGGCTGCTCGGACGGCCTCCGGGGTGGGGGAGCCGGCGAGGGTGAAGCAGACCACGTTGAGCCGGACGGGCGCGAGCAGGCGCAGATGCGGGACCTCGGCGAGGGCGTCGCCGAGGCCGGCGGCGGCCGCGATGTTCCGGGCGACGATCTCGCGGTGGCCCTCGCGCCCGTAGGCGACCAGGGAGAACCATGCCGTCAAGGCGCGCAGCCGACGGGAGTTCTCCGGTGTCAGATGCAGGAAGTCCGGGTCGGGCAGGGCGGGAAGGCCCAGGTAGGGCGAGGAGTTGTGGAAAACCCGGACCTGGAGGTCCTGCCGCCGTGTGAACAGGACGGCGTTGTCATAAGGGACGTTGAACCACTTGTGCAGGTCCACGCAGACGGAGTCGGCGAGATCGAGGCCGTCGGTGAGGTGCGCGTGCGAGGGGAGCAGCGCGGCGAAGGCGCCGAAGGCGGCGTCCGCGTGGAGCCAGAAGCCGTAGCGCTCCTTCAGGGCGGCGATGGCACGCAGGTCGTCGAAGTCGACCGTGTCGACGGTTCCGAGGTTGGCGACCACGACGGCCGGGCGGCCGTCCAGTTCCGCCAGTTCGCGGGCGAGCGCCGTGACGTCCACGGCCTCGCGGTTGCCGGGCAGGAGGGGCGTCCGGCGCACGGCGGCGCGGCCGAATCCCAGGACGGACGAGGCCTTCGTGATGCTCGAGTGCGGCGCTCCGGACAGTACGGTGACCGGACCGAGCGCGGCCGCTCCGTCCTCCGAGACGGATACGTCGCGCTGTTCACCCAACCACTCGCGCGCGACGGCCAGCCCCACGGTGTTCGACATGGTCGAGCCCGTGACGAAGGCCCCGCTGTGGGCGTCGCCGAGACCGAACAGTTCGCGCAGCCAGGTCAGTGTCTGGCGCTCGAGCGCGGCCGCGGAGGAGCCGCCGCTGCCACCCGCGTTCTGGTCGTAGACGCTGGTGAGCCAGTCCGCCGCGATCGAGGCAGGCGTCGCGCCGCCGGTCACGAATCCCAGGTAGCGAGGACCGGCGCTGCCGGAGAATCCGGGAGCCCATCGCTCGGCGAACCGGTCGAGCGCGCCCTGGGTGCCCGACCCTTCGGCGGGCAGCGGTTCCGGCGCCGGTGCGGGGTGGGGCTGCCAGGCGGGCCGCTCGTCCAGACCGGCCAACTCCCGTGCGGCGAGGGCGTGAACGGACTGGAGCAACTCCGCGAGACGGGCGTGGTCCGCGGCGAGTGTGGGATGCATGGGGATCCTTCGACGTGTGCGGCGCTGTGGGCGTGTCCGGGCTGTTCAGTGTGCGGGTGGAACGGGCGCCGCCGGGCCCTGGCCGGGCGAGGCTCGCCGGGGGTGTCCCCGGCCGGCCGGGGACACCCCGCCGGTCCGGCACCGTCGTCCTCGTTCCCTTCAAACGCTGCGAGAGGTTGATCACCGTGCCGACGCCCGTCTCCTTCGCCGCCCGGGCGAAGTTGACGGCGGTGTGGATCAGGTGCGGCTGGACCGGCACACGAGGTACGCGGTCCCCTCCATCGCGGGGCGGAGGGAGTTGATGTCCAGCAGGTCGCCCGTCACGATCTCCGCCCCCGACTCCGCCAGGGCGTCCGACCGCTCGTCGATGCGGTGCACGAGCGCACGGACGTTCATCCCCAGCGCGAGCGATGCGCGCACCGCCGCCCGTCCCGTGTTCCCCGTCGCCCCCGAGATCAGGACGGTCCTGGTGTCAGCCGGCATGGTTGCCTCCTCTTGGTGCGGCCGGGCGCGGGGCCGGCCGGTCGCGGTCCGGGCGTGGCGTGAGGCCGCGGACGGCCGCTTCGCGGTCCATGCCGATCCCCCGCACCCAAGTGCCCTTCTGCCGCGCGTCGTTGTGCGCGGGGCGGGGGTGCGTGGTGGTACGGGGGGCGGCGGTTCCGGCTTCCGGAGGCCGGTGGCGGGGCCGAGGTGGGGGGAAGTGCTTAACCCTGCAGTACCGGCGGGTGCGTGCCGCCCGCCACGTCGAACTCTCCGGGGCGGATCTCCTCGTGGCAGCCGGCGCAGGTCGTCAGCGGATGCAGTTCGGCGCCGCAGTGGTGCCGGAACACGGCTTTGGGCTCCTGGTCGCCGGTGTGGCGCTCACCCCAGTCCTTCAGCGTGAGGATCACCGGGACGAGGTCCACTCCGGCCTGGGTGAGGTGGTACTCGAAACGTGCCGGGCGCTCCGAATACTGCCGCCGCACGATGACCCCGGCTTCCTCGAGCCGGCGCAGACGTCCGGACAGCAGGGTGCGCGGGGCGCCGGTGAGCTTGGCCAGGTCGGAGAAGCGGTGGAAGCCGTAGAGCAGTTCGCGGAGCAAGGGCAGTGAGTAGCGGTCGCCGAGGATCTCGAGGGCGTCGCTCATCGAGCACTGCCGAGGGGTGGGTATCGATTCTGGACTCACCCTGTTAGGGTACACCTCCGTCAGTCCAGAAAATGGACTCACCTGATGAAGGAGTACGCCATGGGTGTCGTGGAAACCCTCACCGACCGCAACGCCGACTTCGCCGCGACGCGGTTCACCGAAGGCCTGCGCATGATGCCGAACCTCAAGACGATCGTGATCGGGTGCGTGGACCCGCGCGTCGACCCGGCCTCGGTCCTGGGCGCCGAGCCGGGAGACATCGCGGCCATCCGCAACGTGGGCGGCCGGGTCACGCGGCGGACGCTGGAGGAACTGGTCATGCTGCGCCAGGTGACGCGCGCGGCCGGTGGCGACCTCGGTCCCGGCTGGGAGCTGATCGTCCTGCAGCACACCCACTGCGGGATCACCCTGCTGCAGGACCGTCCCGAACTGCTCACCCCCTACTTCGCGACCGACGAGGCGGGGCTCGCGGGGCAGGCGATCGGCGATCCGCGCGCGGCCGTCGCCCATGACGTGGCCGAACTGCGCGCCGAGACACGGCTCGAAGGGGTGCGGGTCTCCGGGCTCCTCTACGACGTGGCCACCGGCGAGGTCGAGACCGTCGTCGCGCCCTGACTCCGTCGGGCCGGACCGGGCACCCGGCCGGGTGCGGGTCGGACCTCTCCTCCTCACGCGTCGCTCTGCCGGAACATCGTGACCGATTCCGCCCAACAGAGGTGCGGTGAAACCGACTCCATCGCCGAACCGCGCGCGACCGGGTCGATCCCAGAGGTGACCTGCGGATCAACGGCCGCGACAGGTCGGCTCGCAGGCGACACCCTCGACGCCCTGCCGGGCCCTGACGGACGCTTCACCAGGCCCGGATTCCAGCCGTCATCGCAAGGGCGGCCCAGCGGAAGAAACGGCGGACGACCGTGCGAGCGACGGTTGTGCGAGCGACGGTTGTGCGAGCGACGGCCGATCGCGGACGCGTCGCCGAGCCCGTCGGCGAGCCCGCAGCCGGACGGCCCCACGGGCCTTGTCCTCACCTCGCCACACCGCGTGCACCGCCGCGGCGGACCGCGGACGCATCGCGCCCCGGTGGCCGCGACGCCCGGCGCACGGCGGCAGAAACCGCCGACCGGGTGCTGCCGCCGGGCGAGCACCCGAAGCTGGCCGAGCGCGCGCACGCGCACACCGTCAAGATCGACGCACCGCACCTTTCCCCGGTCGCGGAGCCCGACGCGGTCACCGAACCGATCACCGACGCCGCACGTCACCGACCTCCCGGCGACCGGTCGGGGGACGGCAAGGCGCGCCCTCCTTCACCCCCTGGCGGCCGGCTTCGGCGTCGTGCCGACCTTCGACCCGGCCGACACGCTTCTGGCCCGATCCCGCCGCCCGGGCCGACACGCGCTTCCTCGCGAGCCCGGACTACGTCGGTCAGCACTCCTTCCCCGACGTCTTCCGCCTTCCCACCGACCGGCCCGCCGACGCGGTCGCCGGAGTCCTCACCGCCTTCCGGCGCGCACCGACCTGCCCAAGGCCGGTGTCCCGGACGCCGTCCCGATCCGCGTCCGTGAGAACGGCCGTCCCACCGGCGCCGTCGTGCCCGTCGTGCCCGGCGCCGCCGTCGGCGGCCGGTGTGTCCCGTTCCTCCTGGCGCCGGTCACCGGTCACCGGTCGCCGGCCGACGACGCGGCACCACCGTGGCCTTAACCGGCAGGCCCGCCTGCCCCCTGCCCGTCGCACCGAGGGCGACGTCGGGTGGCGGGACGCGGCGCCCGGCGCAGGAGTGACCCGTGCCACGACGGAACGGGACCTGAGGGAGGCACTTCGGGCCCGGACGGGCTCAGGAGCCGCTGCGGGCCCCGCGCGGAGGGATGCTGAACGAGCAGTCCCGCCCCACCGGCGTGGCGGGACGTGCCCGTGGCCGAGACCGTGGGGCCGTCCGGCCGCGTCGAGGCCCGCGAGGTCCATCGACGGCGACCTCGCACCCCATCGCCGTCATCATTGAAGGAGTCCCGCCGATGAAGACCGTCACGCATTGGATCGGTGGCAAGCCCTACGGGGATGGTCCGAACGCCTCCGGCACCTGGGGCCCGGTGACCGACCCGGCGACCGGCGAGGTCACCGCGCGGGTCGCGCTGGCGGGCGCCGACGAGGTCGACGCCGCCGTCGCCGCGGCGAAGGAGGCCTACACCGGGTGGCGTACGTCCTCCCTCGCGCGGCGGACCGCGATCCTCTTCCGCTACCGCGAGCTGCTGAACGCGCGCCGCGACGACCTCGCCGCGCTGATCACCGCCGAGCAGGGCAAGGTCCACGCGGACGCCCTCGGCGAGGTGGCCCGTGGCCTCGAGATCGTCGAACTGGCCTGCGGACTCGGCACGGCGCTCAAGGGCGAGACGTCCACGGAGGTGTCGGACCACGTCGACGTGGCGTCGGTCCGGCAGCCGCTCGGCGTGGTCGTCGGCATCTCACCGTTCAACTTCCCCGCGATGATCAGCATGTGGATGTTCCCCATGGCGATCGCCTGCGGGAACACCTTCGTCCACAAGCCGAGCAGCAAGGCCCCGTCCGCCTCCATGCTGCTCGCGGAGCTCGCGGCCGAGGCCGGCGTGCCCGACGGTGTGCTCAACATCGTGCACGGCGACGAGACCGCGGTGAACGCGCTGCTCGACCACCCGGACGTCGCGGCCGTGTCGTTCGTGGGCTCCACGCCGGTCGCCCGCCACGTCTACGGCCGGGCCGCCGCGAACGGCAAGCGGGTCCAGGCCCTCGGCGGCGCGAAGAACCACATGCTGGTCCTGCCGGACGCCGACCTCGACGCCGCCGCCGAGGCAGCGGTGACCGCCGCTTTCGGCTCCGCGGGCCAGCGCTGCATGGCGGTCTCCGTGGTGGTCGCGGTCGGCTCGGCGGGCGACGCGCTGGTCTCCCGGATCGCCGAGCGGGCCACCGCGGTCAGGATCGGCCCGGGCGACGACCCGGCGTCCGAGATGGGCCCGCTCGTCACCCGGGCACACCGCGACGACGTCGCGCGCCACGTCGCGGGCGCGGCCGCCCAGGGCGCCGACGTGGTGCTCGACGGCAGGGACTTCACCGTCGCGGGCCGGGAGAACGGACACTGGATGGGCATCACGCTCCTGGACCGGGTCGGCACGGACTCGGACGTCTACCGGAACGAGATCTTCGGCCCCGTCCTGTGCGTGCTGCGCGCGGAGACCTACGAGGAGGCCATGGACATCGTCAACGGCTCGCCGTACGGCAACGCGGGCTCGATCTTCACCCGCGACGGAGGCGCCGCCCGCCGTTTCCAGCTGGAGGCCGAGGTCGGCATGGTGGGCGTGAACGTGCCGATGCCGGTGCCGGTGGGCCATCACTCCTTCGGCGGCTGGAAGGACTCGGCCTTCGGTGACCACCGCATGTACGGCAGCGAAGCCGTGCACTTCTACACGCGGGGCAAGGTCGTCACGACCCGCTGGCCGGACCCGGCCGAGACCGCGGCCGGCCCGGACCTGGGCTTCCCCGCCTCCCGCTGACGGTCGTGCCCCCCCCGCACCGGCCTCCGCACGGAGCCGGTGCGGCCGTGGCCGGACCTCGGCGCGCGTCGGAGCCGGCGCCCCCGGACCCTCCGGGCACGGGGCCGGCGCGCCGGCCCGGGTCGTCCGGTGGGCGGGCCCGGAGGGCGCGCCGCGACGCCTGAGGAACGTGATGTGCAGCACGCACGGAAATGTCCCGTGACGGCCCGGGCGCGGGTTCTGGCTGGGCACGGCTTGATCGCCGATCTACGAGGGCAAAAACGCTGGCCACGGCATGTTCGACGCATTTGACACCCAGTTGAGAGCACAGATAGGAAACAGCTCTCTGAGGTGGAGAGGTGGACTGTGCACGAGCCGAACGTGGTCGGGGACTGGCAGGAGTACGACGAGCATGCCGGCCTGCGCGTCCGCGTCCACGGCGTGGAGGCGGCGGAGCCGCCGCGGGGACGCGACGACGCGGCCGAAGGGCTGACCTACTTCCGTTGCCGGGTGACCGTCGAGAACCGGGGCGGCGAACACTTCGGTATCCACCTAGAGGACGGTCAGATCGACATCCGTATCGGCTCCGACGGCGAGAGTGCCCTCCTGGACTGGCGCAACTCGCAGTTCATCGAGGGCTACGACGTCTACCCCCTGCGCCGGGCCACCGCGGTCCTCTACGCCGCGGGGCCGGACGCCTCGCTGCCCCGGGTGGACATCCAGATCCAGCTGAAGGTCGACGACGAGTGGACCGACCGGTACCTCTGGGCGGGCGGCATCGACCTGTCCGAGGGCCTGGTCGACGCCGAGACCCGCGCCGATCTCGGCGGGGACAGCCTCGCCTGCCAGGTGAGCAACTTCCTCCGGAAGGAAGCCGGTTCCTGACAGGCGGTGTACGCGGCACAGGCGGTGTGCGCGGCGTCACGGGGCCGTCCGGCCGGTACGGCCGGCCGAACGGCCGTGGTGGGGGAATCAGGCGGTACGGCGGGCGGCCCTGCGCTCCGTGGTCCAGTAGAGAAGAGCCAGGGCGGGCAGAGCGGCGCCGAGGACGCTGACGGCGGTCCAGCCGGCCGCGTGGTAGGCGATCGACCCGAACTGGGACCCGAGCGCCCCGCCGACGAAGAACGTGGCGATGAAGGCGCTGTTGAGCCGGGCCCGGGCGTTCGCGTCGAGCTGGTAGATGGTGTGCTGGCCGAGGATCAGGGTCGTCTGCACGGCCATGTCGAGCAGGACCGCGGCCACCGCGAGCAGGGCGACGTACTCCTGACCGAAGCCCGCGGCCGCGAAGGCCACGGCCGCGACGACGAACGCGAGACCGGTCACCGGACGGACGTGTCCGCGGTCGGCCCAGTGCCCGGCGAGCGGGGCGACGGCCGCGCCCGCCGCACCCACCAGGGCGAACAGGCCCACTCCGACAGCGGAGTAGTGGAAGTGAGGGCCCGTCAGGACGTAGGACACGGTCGTCCAGAACGCGCTGAACGCACCGAACATCGCCGCCTGGTAGAGACCCCGGCGCAGCAACACCGGGTGAGTGCGCACCAGTTGCAGCGTGGAGCGCAGCACATGGACGTACGGGACGGTCGTGGTCGGCGCATGTTGCGGCAGGGCGGCGCGCAGCGCGAGGGCCAGCAGGGCCATCAGCACGGCGGAGCCGAGATAGACCACGCGCCAGCCGGCCACGTCGGAGACCAGACTGCTCAGGGTGCGGGAGAGCAGTATGCCGGTGAGCAGGCCGCTCATCACCCGGCCGACGATCCGGCCGCGGGCGTGATCGGGGGCGAGGCTCGCGGCGAAGGGGATCAGGATCTGGGCGACGACCGAGGTGCCGCCGCTGATCAGCGACGCGATCAGGAGCATCGGGAAGTTCGTGGCGAGTCCGGCCGCGACCAGGGCGAAGGTGGTGATCGTCAGCAGTACGGTGATCAGCTTGCGCTTCTCCAGCCGGTCGCCGAGCGGCACCAGGAAGAGCATGCCCAGCACGTAGCCGACCTGGGTGACGGTGATGAGGCCGCCGGCGGCCGCCGTGCCGACGTGGAAGACGTCTCGGAGCGAGGACAGCAGCGGCTGGGCGTAGTAGAGGTTGGCCACCGTCATGCCGGAGGCGACCGCGAAGAGCGCGACCAGCCATCCGGGTACGCCGTGCGCCGTCGTGCCGGTGGAGGTCGGGTCCGAGCGCTTCAGTTCGGGGGATGCGGACACGGGCACCTTCTCGGGAAGGGGAACCGGAGGGACGGTTCGGGGACGGACCGGGTGACGGGGGAGCGGCTTCCTTGTCGCTCGCACGGTTGCCTCAGCGCCGGGGCGCCCTCATTGCTTCCCTCTCCGGGACGATGATCGAAGATGTCTGTCATCTCGATGAGAGATGACTGAGCCGACCCGTGCCGGTACACGGGTGGGGCCCGGCTCCGCGCCCGGTCAGGTCATGTGCCGCAGCAGCGCGGCGACGGCCGGCGACGCCTCGCCACGCGGCCGGACCACCATCACCTTCCAGCTCGGCGCGTGCCGGTCGAACCGGTGCGTCCGCAGGTCGGGGAAGCGGGAAGCGATCGAACCGGGCATGACACAGACCCCCAGGTCGTTACGGACCAGCTCGGACGCCGCCACGATGTCGTTGACCTCGAAGGTCGGCTCGCGCTCGACGGCGGCGGCGCGGAACGCCCGGTCGACGGAGAGCCGGATCGCCCAGCCGGGGGTGAACTCCACCATCGGCAGCCGGGCGGCCTCGGCAAGCGTGACCGTCCCGCCCGCGCCGGACCCGGCGAGCGGCCGCTCCGGCGCCGACACCAGCACCATCTCCTCGCGGGACAGCAGCCGGGTGACCAGCCCGCGCTGCTGCTGGCGGTCGAGGGCGACAACGGCCAGATCGACCGTGCCCTCGCGCAGCGCCTGACGGATGTCGGTCACCGCCGCCTGCCGCAGCCGGACCGACACCTCCGGATGTTCCGCCCGCAGTGCGGCCAGCGGGAGGTGCAGATCGGCCCACACCCCCTGCATCGTGCCGACGGTCACCCGACCCCGCAGCCGTCCCTGGGCCACGTCGACCGCGGAGCGGGCCTGTTCGGCGGAGCGCAGGGTCGCCCGGGCCGCCGGTACGAAGGCCTCACCGGCCGGGGTCAGCGACACCCGGTGGGTGGTGCGGTCGAACAGCGCCGTCCCCAGCTCACGCTCCAGCGCGCGTACGGTGCTCGACACGGCGGACTGCACCACGTGCAGCCGTTGCGCCGCGGCCGTGAAGCCGCCCTCCTCGGCCACCGCGACCACGACCTCCATCTGCCGCAGATCCATGTGCTCTCCCGACGCCGCGGTTCCTACCTCCATGATGATGACCCCATGACCCCGAGCTGGTGACGCGCTCCGCCGTGCGGCAGGACCGCGCCGCCCGGCGGTGCGCGTCGGACAGTGTCCGGCGGATGGCGGATGGCGGATGGCGGATGGCGGATGGCGGATGGCGGATGGCGGATGGCGGACGGCGGATGGCGGACGGCGGACGATCGGCGCCGCGGAGACCATGAAGACCATGGAGGCCGCCAAAGTCGATAAGGCGACCAATGTCGCGGATGCGACGGGTGGCCGGTCAGGCCGGGCCGTCCCCTTCCTGCTCCTGGTGGGAGTAGCGCTGTTCCTTCCAGGGGTCCGCGAGGTGGTGGTACCCGCGGTCCTCCCAGAGTCCGCGCCGGTCCCGGGTCATGTACTCGATGCCGCGCAGCCACTTGGCGCTCTTGTAGCCGTAGAGGTGCGGAACGACCAGGCGCAGCGGGAAGCCGTGCTCGGCGGTGAGCGGCTCGCCGTTGTGGTGGGTGGCCAGGAGGGTCTGCCCGGCCGTGAAGTCGGCGAGGCGCAGGTTGGCCCCGTAGCCGTACTCCGCCCAGGCCATCACATGGGTGGCCTCGGGAGCCGGAGGCGCCAGGTCCAGCAGGGTGGCGGCGGCGATCCCGTACCACTCGTGGTCCGTCGACGTGGGTCCCGTCGCGCAGTGCAGATCGGCGACGACCGTGACGTGGGGGAGCACCGTGAGGTCGTCGAAGGACCACGAACGCTCCTCGCCCGCCGCGGTGGCGCCGAAGACCCGCAGGTCCCAGCGTTCGGGCGGAACCGGGGAACCGGGCCGTAGTGCGAGACGGGCCGGCCCTGCACCCTGCGCTGGCCCGGCGGGATGGGGTGGGGGGTGCGCGGTGCCTCACCGATCGCGCCCCGTCGGTCGCCTGTCATGCCCGGCTCCCTCTCTCCTGCGGCCGCCTCTCCACCCGTGCAGGGTAGGCGTTTCACTCCCGGTGACGCCCAGGCAGGGTTCCGCCGGTCCCGGCGAGGGATCCGGAACTTCACGGGCGGGCAGGACATCCGGAACGCGCGCCGGCGCGTCCCCGATCCGGTGCGACCGCGTCCCGGCCCGACACCGCGCGACGGCGTCCGGCCCGTCCGCCGAGGGCGCGGAAAAGCGGTGGAGGCCGCGGGGCGTCGCTGGCTAGGCTCGCGGAATGAGTACGCGCACCTTCCGTATCACCGTTCGCGGTGTCTTCGACGGCCTCGGCACCGATCAGCGAGCCGAGCTCCTGGCCCGGGCGGCGGAGCACGACGTGCTGCGCGCCGCGTTCACCGCGGAGGGTCACCTCAGCTACGACCTGGCCGCGCGGTCCGCCTTCACCTTCCGCTTCGTGGACTCGGGCGAAGAGGAGGAGGACATCCTGGAGGCGACCGAGCGCGCCGAAGAGGCGGCGAAGGCGTGGCTGACCCAGCGCGGCTATCCGTACAAGAACCTCCGCTCCAGCGCCGAGGATCTCTCCCAGGCACCTCTCGGCAAGCGGCAGCGCCGCGCCGCCGCGCAGAAGTTCTCCTGATCCCGTCTCCGCGCCGGACAGCGCCACCGGGTCCGTCGGCCGCCGCGCGACGTGCACGGGCCGCGCCGACGGGCCGCCCGCTCCGGGGAGTTGTCGGTGCCGGCCGGCGGACCGCGGCGCATGACCTCGACGGCCACGGCGCATGACCTCGGCGACCGCACCTGACGGACGCTCCCTGACCGACCGACCGACCGACCGACCGCCACGCCCGGCCCGAGGCGGCCCCGGCGCGCCGACCACGAGCACTTCCCCTGGGTTCCTGCGGTTTCATGGTGATCGTCCACCCCGTCGCGGGGAACCACGGAAGGGAACCGTCATGCGTTTTCGCAAGCTCGGCAGCTCGGACCTGGAGGTCTCGGAGATCTCCCTCGGCTCCTGGCTCACCTACTCCGGAGGCATCCAGGCCGAGCAGACACGCGCCTGCACCGAGGCCGCGTTCGACGTGGGCATCAACTTCTTCGACACCGCCAACGTCTACGGCCGGGGCGCGGCCGAGTCGGCCTGGGGCGAGATCCTCTCCCAGCACCCCCGTGACTCCTACATCCTGGCGACCAAGGTCTGGGGTCAGATGTCGGACACCGACCAGGGCCTCTCTGCCGAGCAGATCGGCAAGCAGATCGACGCCTCGTTGCGGCGGCTGCGGACCGACCACGTCGACCTGTACCAGGCACACCGTTTCGACGTGACCGTGCCGATCGAGGAGACCGTCGAGGCGCTGCAGAAGGTCGTACGGCAGGGCAAGGCCCGCTACCTCGGATTCAGCGAGTGGACCCCCGAGCAGATCCGGACCGCCGTCGACATCGCGGGGCCGGAGCTGTTCGTCTCGTCGCAGCCGCAGTACTCGATGCTGTGGCAGGCGCCCGAGGCGGAGGTATTCCCGGTGTGCGCGGCCGACGGCATCTCGCACATCGTGTGGTCCCCCCTGGCCCAGGGAGTGCTGACCGGCAAGTACAAGCCGGGCCGGCCGCTCCCCGCCGACAGCCGTTTCGCCAACGACGCGATGAGCGGCTCCAAGGACCTCGTCCTCAACGACGCCGCCCTGGAGGCCGTGCAGCGGCTCGTCCCCGTGGCCGAGGGCGCCGGTGTGAGTCTGCCGACGCTCGCGCTGGCCTGGGTGCTGCGCCGCGGTGAGGTCGCGTCGGCGATCACCGGAGCCTCGCGGCCCGAGCAGGTCCACGCCAACGCGGCGGCCGCGGGTGTGCGGCTCTCCGACGACGTACTGGCCGCGGTCGACGCCGCGCTCGGCGACGTGCCGGTCCGGCGTCCGACCCTCGCACCGTTCGCGGCCGAGGGCGTCCTGCGCCGCTGACCTGTCCGCGTCACCCGACCTCCCTGGCCGCCGCCTGCCGCCTCGGCGTGGTGGCGGACCAGATTCCTGCGCTGCTCCCGGCCGCTCGCAGCCGGTGCCGGTTCCGCGTCCTTTCCTCGTCACCGAGGTCGCGCGCCCGTACCGGTACGGGCGGGTGGGCGGCCGTCAGGCCACGGGTGGGGGCACGTCCTCGGGGACCGGGGAGCCTTCGCCGTCGTCGACCGGGACCGGGCGTGGGACGAGCCGGTCCTCGAGGGCGTCCATCCCGAAGAGGAACGCCATCATGAGACCCGGCGCTAGCAAAGCAAGCATGATCACAGGACCTCCCCAGGGGGTAGTCAATCTGTGCGCCGCCGTGGTGCCGTTCTTCGAGTATGGGGCCGTTCGGGGTAGCACGCATGTCGTGCCCGGTGACCGGGAGTGACCCGCTCAAGGGGCCTGTGGACGCGGCCGCCCGGCCGGCTGCCGACCGCGTCGTGTACCTCCGTACGGTGGCCGGACCACGCCCGAGTCCTACAGGTCGAGGACGATCTCGGTGGTGGGGCGACTGCAGCAGATCAGGACCGTACCGGCCTCGGGAGGTTCGAGGGGCTCGGTGGTGTAGGCGGCGTCGCCCGAGACGACCGGCGTGACGCAGGTGTGGCACACACCGGTGCGACAGGACCAGCGGGTGGGGACGTCGCAGGCCTCGGCGAGGTCGAGGAGCGACGCGCGCTCCGGTGACCAGGGGGTGGAGATGCCGCTGCGGGCGAAGGTGACGCGCGGGCCGGTCGCCGCGGGCCCGTCCGGCTGGTGCGGCCGCACCGCGGGCGTGTCCGTGATCCCGGGGTTGACGGCGGGCAGTGCGCTGAACACCTCGGTGTGGATCCGCTCGGGACTCAGCCCCCGCGCGCGCAGATGACTCCCCAGGTCGTCCATGAAGGCGGGCGGCCCGCAGAGGTAGGCGTCGGCGTCCGCGGGTACGGCCATGTCGGCCAGTGACCGGGCGGTGAGCCGGCCGTGGCGGATGTGCGGCTCGTCGTCGTGCCGGGGGTCGTCGGCGCCGGCCGTGTAGGAGATGTACGCGCGGCCGTCGGGGAGTTGGGCCAGCAGTTCCCGGGTCTCGGCGGCGAAGACGTGCCGCGTGCGGTCCCTGGCCGTGTGGATCCACCACACCGGGCGGGGGTCCCGGGCCGCGGCGAGCCCGTGCAGCATCGCCAGCACGGGGGTGGCGCCGATCCCGGCGGAGACGAGGACGACCGGGCGGGTGCCCTCCTGGAGGACGAACGTCCCGCGGGGGCTCGCGATGTCCACCAGGTCACCGGGCCGCAGGCAGGTGTGGAGATATCCGCTGACCCGGCCGTGGGGCTCCCGTTTCACGCTGATGCGGTAGGTGCCGGCGCCCGGCGCGGAGGAGAGGGAGTAGCTCCGTACGGCGGGGGAGTCCTTCCCCGGGGTGACCCGGACGGACAGGTACTGGCCGGGCAGCGCCTCGGGCAGCGGCGTGCTGTCGGTGGCGTCCAGGTGGAACGAGGTGACGCCCGGGGTCTCGGCGACCTTGCGGGCCACCCGCAGGGTCCTGAAGCCGGGCCATCCCGGTTCCCGTCTCCGCGGTTCGCCCTGTGAGAGTTCGCGGAACGACTGCTGCCACCCGGGGCTCAGGGCGGGGATGCTCAGCGCGCTGCGCAGCTTCGCGGGATCACGGCCGGGGAGGTAGAGCAGCGCGTCGGTGTCGGCGACGCTGAGTGCCTGCGGACCTCGTCGGGTGCGGGTGATGGCGTCGCCCGCCGTCACCTCTCCCTCGGTGATGACGCGCAGGTAGAAGCCGGGGCGGTGGTGGGCGACCAGGAGGGAGGCCATGGCGGGTTCCCCCAGGCGCATTCCGACGCGGTAACAGGTGACGCGGGGCTGGGTGACCTCGAACTCCGCCTCGCCGATGCGGTAGCGGTCGCCGATGCACACCTCGTCGTCGGGGAGCCCGTCGACGGTGAAGTTCTCCCCGAAGCTGCCGGGGGTGAGGTCCCGGCGATCCAGTTCCTTCTCCCAGTAGCGGTAGGACTGCACCTGGTAGACGAGGACCGCCCGGTTCTCGCCGCCGTGCCCCGCGAGATCGCCCTGCCCGTCCCCGTCGATGTTCAGGTGGCGCACCATCCGGCGGCCGTGCACGGGTGACTTCCACGCGCCCGTGTGGACCGTCCTTCCCTGCCACGAGACGTCCTCGGGCTTCCCTACGTTCACGGACAGCAGCGTCGCCATTGCGTACTCCTGCGTGGGTGGTGGCCGGACGGGAGCGGATTTCTGTCGGCTCTTCTCGCGCGGGGCTCCTCTCGCGTCATGGCCGATTTTAGTTCTTCGGCAGCGGTCGTACCGGCTCGGTGGCCCGGGGGCGCTCACGGGCGGACGCTGGAGGGGAGTGTCCGGCTCGCGCCCGCCCCGAAGAGCGGACCGGCACGCATCTAACCGTTAAAACGGTGTTGACAGGTTAGGGCGAGCATGGTCGACTGAGCGCATAACCCTTGAAGGTGAAGTGAGAGGTTAGAGAGATGACTTCCGTAGTCCATCACCGCACGGCCACCGTCGGTGGCCTGGACGTCTTCTACCGGGAGGCGGGCGACCCGCGGGCGCCGGCCCTGGTCCTCCTCCACGGCTTCCCGACCAGCTCGCACATGTTCCGCCACCTGATCCCGGCGCTCGCCGACCGCTACCACGTCATCGCCCCCGACCACATCGGCTTCGGTCAGTCGGCGATGCCCTCCCCGCAGGACTTCCCCTACACCTTCGAGGCGCTCACCCAGGTCACCTCCGACCTGCTGGAGCAGCTGGGCGTCGACCGGTTCGCGATGTACGTGCAGGACTACGGGGCGCCCATCGGCTGGCGTCTGGCGCTGCAGACCCCCGACCGCGTCACCGCGATCGTCACCCAGAACGGCAACGCCTATGTCGAGGGCTTCGTCAAACCGTTCTGGGACGGTGTGTTCGCCTACGCCGAGGCGCCCGGACCGGAGACCGAGGCCCCGATGCGCGGCGCCCTGACGCCCGAGATCACCCGGTGGCAGTACCTGAACGGCGTCGCCGACCCGAGTCTCGTCAGCCCCGACAACTGGGTGCATGACCAGGCTCTGCTGGACCGGCCCGGCAACGACGAGATCCAGCTCAGGCTCTTCCGGGACTACCCGACCAACGTGGACCTCTATCCGAAGGTGCACCAGTACTTCCGCGACTCCCAGGTGCCGGTGCTCGCGGTCTGGGGCGCCAACGACGAGATCTTCGGTCCCGCGGGCGCGGAGGCGTTCCGGCAGGACCTGCCCCGTGCCGAGGTCCACCTGCTCGAATCCGGGCACTTCGCCCTGGAGAGCCATCTGGAGAACATCACCCAGTACATCCGGGACTTCCTCGGCCGCGTCGTCGCCTGACGCTCCAGGGCCGGGGCGGCCGGAACGGCGCGCGAGCCCCGGCCGGCCCCGCCCTCATGGGTGTCCGTCCCACCCACCCCACCCCGGCACCCCGCACCCGGAAGGAACGAGCCATGGGACTGTCCTGGCAGCAAGGGCCTCTCTCGACGAGCGCGATCGGACACTTCCTCACCCCCGAACCCCTGCCGCGGCGCCTGCTGTTCGCCGAGCGCCTGCGCCGCCGTATGCGCGTGCGGTTCAACGGGGAGTGGATCGCCGACAGCGAGAACGTGCTGCTGCTGCACGAACCGGGCCGTTACCCGGTCGCCTACTTCCCTCGCGCGGACGTGGATCCCCGGGCCCTGGTCGAGAGCGACAAGGTGACCCGGCATCAGGATCTCGGCGACACCGCGTGGTTCACCGTGCGAGCGGGCGACCGGACCACCGAACGCGCCGCCTGGCAGCTCACCACCCCGCCCGGGTACGCCGCCGAGTTCGAGGACCGCGTCGCCTTCGCCTGGCGGGCGATGGACGCCTTCTACGAGGAGGACGAACGCGTCCTCGGTCACGCGGCGGACGCGTACCACCGCATCGACATCCGCACCACTTCCCGCACGCTGGAGGTCCGTTCGGCGGACGCCGTGGTGGCCCGTTCGGAACGCCCCGTCGTGCTCTACGAGTCCGGCTTCGCCCCGCGCTGGTACGTCCCGCGCACGGACATCGACGAGAGCCTGCTGCGTCCCGTCGAGGGGCAGACCTTCTGCCCGTACAAGGGGTTGTGCGACTACTACGACATCGGCACCGCGCACCGCGCCGCCTGGTCGTACCGCGACGCGTACAGCGAGGTCGGCCGCATCGACGACATGGTCTCCTTCGAGCCGGACCAGGTCGAGGTCCGCCTCGACGGGCGTCGGCTGGAGATCGAGCCGGGCCAGAAGGTCGTCGCCCACGGCGTCGACCGCGGCCTGGACGCCGAGGAGACCAGGGCCCGTTGACCTCTGAGCCCGTCGACCCCTCACGGCCCGCGGCCCCGCGCCGACCCTCGCGCCGAGGCCGCGGCACGGGCACGGAGGGGAGATGGGCGCGGCCGGAGGACGCAGGGATCCCCGGGACTCCGGGACAGGCGTGGTCAACCGCTCACCCGGCGCCGGGAGTCGGCTCGATGACGACCACCCGTGCCCACTCGGGCGGGGAGTCCGGGACGTAGTCGGGATCGTTCTCGTCCCACGAGTGGGAGTCGTGCCGCCGGGGGAACAGACCGACCACGGTCCGGCACGGCGGCCGGTTCCTCGGCCAGGGCGTCTGACCGTCCGTCAGCACCACGACGACGTCGGGCCGGGGACCCCGGCGGAGAGCCCGGGCGAAGCCCGTCCGCAGGTCGGTGCCCCCGCCGCCGACCAGCGGAATGCCCTCGGCCCGGCAGAGCGAGTGCACGAGCCGGGCGGACGCGTCGCACGGCAGCACGGTGACGAGGTCGCGGCGGCCGCCCACCGCGCGGCAGATCGCCGTCACCTCCCGGAGTGCGCTGCCGAGTTCGGCGTCGCTGACCGACCCGGACGTGTCGATGATCACGGAGACCCGCGGAGGTCTGCGCCGCAGGCTCGGCAGGACGACACCGGGCAGCCCCGCCGAGCGCCGGGACGGCCGCCCGTACGTGTAGTCCTCGCCCGTGCCGGAGCCGGAGGCGGCCGAACGGACGGCCGCACCGAGCAGCTCCCGCCACGGCTGCGGTGGCTGGAACGCCTCCTCCGCCCAACGACGCCATCCCCGGGGGGCGTTGCCCGGACGCCCGGTGATGCCCCGCGCCACGCGGAACCGGACGGCGTCACGCTCCTGGTCGCTGAGGCCGTACGCTCCGTCCGGGCCGAGATCCCATTCCCGGTCCAGTCCGTCGGCGCCGCTGCCGCAGTCCAGCCAGACCAGGCTCTGCGTGCGCGGCCCGAGCCGGAACCGGCGAAGATAGTCCTCCATGAGCTCACCCCCGGGCAGCGCCAGGGTCTCGGGGGTGACGGCACCCTCGGGCCGGAGGAGTCCCTCGCCGAACGCGTCGTCGTTGATCTCGCAGTCCGCCGCGATGTTCATCCGCAGCCGTTCCCCCGGCCCGGTCAGACCACGCTCCCGCGCGACCCGGTCACTGCGCCCGTGATGGTCCCGCAGCAGGTGCGACACCTCGTGCACCCACACCCCGGCCAGCTCCTCCACCGACGTCCGGTCCACGAACGACGGCGAAACGTAGCAGCGCCAGTACCGGTCGACGGCCATCGTCGGCACCTGCCGCGACTCCACGGTGTGCAGGGCGAAGAGCGCCGTCGCCAGGTAGGGCCGGACCCGGGCGGCGTGCAGCCGTGCGGCGAAGAGCTTGTCGCGGTCCAGCGCCCGGGGCGCGCCCGGTCCGTACGCGTTCACCGGCCGACCGGCACGGCGGCCGCGGCGCGGTCGGCCCGGCGGGACAGGGACACCGCTCCGGCGAGCTTGTCGATCGATGGCGGAACGTCCCAGTCCTCCCGGCGCAGGGAGGCGAGCGTGTTCGCGGGCACGACCACCAGGTCCGGGGCTCCGGTCTCCACCGCCCGGACCAGGAGCTCCCAGGCCGCCTCCCAGCGTGACCTCTCCGGTCGTCCGCGGACCGCCTCCACCACACCGTCGAGCACGGCCTGGCGCAGATCCCCCCGTTCCGGCAGGACGGCGTTCGCCGGGTCGGCGAGCAGGAGTTCGGGGTCCGGGAGGTCCATCCGGTCGATGGCGGCCAGCAGTTCCAGCCCGGGGCCGTCCCCCACGGTGCCCCGGACCAGCAGGGAGAGCACTTCGCGGGAGGAGCCCGCGGCCGTCGCGAACGCGATCAGACGCAGGGTCGACTCCCAGCTCCGGGGTGAGGGCCAGGGGCCGCCCCTGCGTGTCTCGTCGTTGGGCAGGCGGTGCACGAGCCCGGGGCGCGCGGCGAGCAGCCCGCACACCGCGCGACGGGCGAACTCCACGGCTTCCGGGAGCCGTTCGGGGTCGAGCCGCGGGAGCGTGGCCCGGGGCCAGGTCCCGCCGAGCCCGCGGACGACCACCTCGTGGTCGTGCGTCCACTGAAGATGGACGAACCGGTTGGCCAGGGGCGGGCTCAGTTCCCAGCCGTCGGCGGCGGAGGCACGCGGGTTGGCGGCGGCCACGATACGGACCCGGGGCGGGAGCCGCAGCGTGCCGATCCGCCGTTCGAGGACGAGGCGGAGCAGGGCGGCCTGCACGGCCGGTGGCGCGGTGGACAGCTCGTCCAGGAACAGCAGTCCGCTGCCGGCCCGGACCAGCCGCACCGCCCAGTCCGGCGGCGCCATGGGCACCCCCTGTTCCGCCGGATCGTCGCCGACGACGGGCAGCCCCGAGAAGTCCGACGGCTCGTGGACGCTGGCGATCACCGTGGTCAACGGCAGATCGAGGGCCGCCGCGAGCTGGGTGAGCGCCGCGGTCTTGCCGATCCCGGGTTCACCCCACAGCAGGATGGGCAGGTCGGCGGCCACGGCCAGCGTGAGGGCCTCCAGCCGGCTGTCGGGACGCGGTTCGGTGGACGTGTCGCGCAGCAGGCTCGACAACGCTCCGGCGACATCGAGTTGAGCGGGCCGGTCCGGTACGGCACCGGTTGCGGTGGGGCGGGATACGGCGGGTACGGGCATGAATGATCACCTTTGGGACGGGGGAGGGGTGGGCGGAGGAGTGGTGGGGAGACGGGTGTGATGGAGGAAGCCGGGGAAGCCGTGGAAGCCGAGGAAGCCGAGGAGAGAGGCCTCGGGCACGGCGGAGGACGGAGGGACGGGCTCCTGGCTCAGCGGAAGGTCGCGTGGCGCGGGTGCGGGCGGCCGGGACCGGCCCGGCGAGAACCGCGGCGGACCCGATCGCCGTCGCGTCCCGACGCGGTGGCGAAGCCGGGTTCGGCGGCGAACCCGGGTCCGGTGCCGGGTCCGTCGCCGATCAGGCCGGCGCGGTAGAGGCCGTACGTGATCCGCCCCCGCGCCGCCGCCTCCAGTTCGTCCCGCAGGGCTCCGGCGCGCAGCAGCGCGTCGGGGCCGAGCAGACCTTCGACGACGGCCAGGGCCCCCGCGGTGTCGCCGTGGTCCAGCCGCTCACGTACGCCGGCCAGACAGTCCGGACGGCGGTGTGCCGTGTCGATGGCGCGGAGGCAGGGAAGCGGGGTGCCGGTGAGCGAGGCCAGCAGTTCCTCGCGGCGGATCTCGTCCGGGTCATGGTCCAGCGGGGCCAGTACGCCGTCGACCAGGCCGATCCGGTGCTGCGAGCCCCGGCATTCGACGAGGTGCGGCTGTCCCCGCGGGTCCATGGGCGGGGGCGGGCGTACGGCGGACGGGCCCGGTGTCCCCGGTGCCAGCGCCGAGGCGACCAGCGGGTGCAGCCGGTCCAGCTCGATCGCGCCGGCGCGGATCAGGTCCAGGTCGGGCAGCACCCAGGTCGCCGCGTCGGGCAGGACCGGCAGGGTGGACGTGCCGGCCTGAGCGGACGAGGGCGCGATCCGTACCGGAGGCGGCCCGTCGCCGCCCGCGTCCCCGGCCAGGTGCAGCACCATCCGGTGCCGGGCCCCGATCCGCACGGAGACGGCGGCAGCGTCACTGCCGCTGCCGTGGGGCGGACCCTCGGCACGCAGCAGGATCGCCGCCTCGGCCGCCCATCGGCCGAGGGCGCACCGGTGCAGCCCCGGCACCCCGGCCAAGGCGTCCGTACCCGCCAAGAGGCCTTCTTCGGCTGTCAGTTGATCGGCACCGGAACGCGTCCGCAGTTCGTCCGTCCGCCGTGCGTCCCACAGGTGCCGGTGGAGATCGAGCCGGAACCGCCGGTCGGGATGAGGATGGGGGTGGCGACGGTCCCCGGCGTCGGGGCGGGAGGCGTCCCAGAGCGCGAGGCTGATCCGCTGGCCGGCGTCCGCCCAGCCCGGCGGGGTCCGTGCGACGAGGTGCACCGGGCTCGTACCGTCCCGTCCGGCACCGTCGTAGCGCGCCAGAGCGAGCGTCAGCCCGGGGCGCAGCAGCCCGTCCGGGGCGATCCTCGGCATGTGCCAGCGCAGCAGGTCGGGGGCGAGCCGGCGGAGATCGGCCCGGATCTGGGTGGCGAGGTCCCGGCCGTGGGTGCGTGCCACCGAACGCGGGCCGAGGTCGACGTCGATACGCGCGGCGGCACACGCTCCCGCCCAGTCACCGGCCAGGCGGCGGGCGGTCGACGTCTCGATCATGGAGGGCGGCACGGCGAACTCGCGCACGCGCAGCCAGAGGGAAAGGCGGGTGTCCCCGTTCGCGGTGTGAGTGAGCATCAGCACTCACCTTGCGCGGACGGGGCCCCCAATCTGAGAACAGAGTGAGTCGGCATCGCCGGGATCGTAGCCGTCCCGCGCCGCGAGGTGCCAGGGATTTTCGAACGGGCCGTCGAACAGGGCGTCGGACCGGCCGTCGGAGGGGTGGGCGGACGGGCCGTCGGAGGGGCGGGCGGTTCGCCGGCGTGCCGCCCGGTGGTTCCCGTGGGGAGGAACGGAGGAGGGGGAGACGGACGCGGTCCGTCTCCCCCTCCTTTCCCCTGACGCGCGGCCTCCCCGGGGACGCCGTGCGCGGCCGGGGCCGGTCAGTCCGTGCCGAACTCCATCGCGGCGCGGTCCAGCATCTCGTCGTCCTCGGAGACCTCGCCACGGGAGGCGATGGCCTCGGCTCCGCCCTCGGGCATGCTGCCGATCAGCCCGGTGGCCGCCGCCTGCGCGGCGCCGATCGCGGGCGAGGTGCCGATCAGGCCGAGGCCGGCGTACTGCTCCAGCTTGGCGCGCGAGTCGGCGATGTCGAGGTTACGCATGGTGAGCTGGCCGATCCGGTCCACGGGGCCGAAGGCCGAGTCCTCGGTGCGCTCCATGGAGAGCTTGTCCGGGTGGTAACTGAACGCGGGGCCGGTGGTGTCGAGGATCGAGTAGTCCTCGCCGCGCCGCAGCCGCAGGGTCACCTCGCCGGTGACCGCGGCGCCGACCCAGCGCTGCAGCGACTCACGCACCATCAGCGCCTGCGGGTCCAGCCAGCGGCCCTCGTACATCAGCCGGCCGAGACGCCGGCCCTCGTTGTGGTACTGGGCGACGGTGTCCTCGTTGTGGATCGCGTTGACCAGACGCTCGTAGGCCGCGTGCAGCAGGGCCATGCCGGGCGCCTCGTAGATGCCGCGGCTCTTGGCCTCGATGATCCGGTTCTCGATCTGGTCCGACATGCCCATGCCGTGCCGGCCGCCGATCGCGTTGGCGGCCATCACCAGCTCCACCGCGGAGGGGAACTTCTCACCGTTGATCGTCACCGGGCGGCCCTGGTCGAAGCCGATCGTGACGTCCTCGGTGGCGATCTCGACCGAGGGGTCCCAGAACCGGACGCCCATGATGGGCTCCACGCTCTCCACGCCGGTGTCGAGGTGTTCCAGGGTCTTGGCCTCGTGCGTGGCGCCCCAGATGTTGGCGTCGGTGGAGTACGCCTTCTCGGCGCTGTCACGGTAGGGCAGGTCGTGCGCGACGAGCCACTCGGACATCTCCTTGCGGCCGCCGAGCTCGGTCACGAAGTCCGCGTCCAGCCACGGCTTGTAGATCCGCAGGTGCGGGTTGGCGAGCAGCCCGTACCGGTAGAACCGCTCGATGTCGTTGCCCTTGAACGTCGAGCCGTCGCCCCAGATCTGGACGTCGTCCTCGAGCATCGCCCGGACCAGGAGGGTGCCGGTGACGGCGCGCCCCAGCGGGGTCGTGTTGAAGTAGGCGCGGCCGCCCGAGCGGATGTGGAACGCCCCGCAGGTGAGCGCCGCCAGGCCCTCCTCGACCAGTGCGGCACGGCAGTCGACCAGGCGCGCGATCTCGGCGCCGTAGGTCTTCGCGCGGCCCGGCACCGAGGCGATGTCGGGTTCGTCGTACTGGCCGATGTCGGCGGTGTAGGTGCACGGGACGGCCCCCTTGTCGCGCATCCACGCGACCGCGACGGAGGTGTCGAGACCGCCGGAGAAGGCGATGCCGACGCGCTCGTCGGCCGGAAGGGAGGTGAGGACCTTAGACATAGGAAGAGTATGCATTGAAACGCATGGCCATGCAAAGTCTTCCAGGTCGGACCGCCGTGGCGTCCCGGACCGGTGTCCGGATCTGTGGGACATATGGCTCCGGCGACATGGCGGCTCCCGCGCTCCGAGCGGACCCTTGAGGAGGAACACGGAAGGTCCCCGGCCCGGTCCGGCGGACGGTGACAAGGAGGCGGACGTGATGGCGAGTCGTACGGACACAGTGGCCGGGGTGACGGTGCCCGACACGCGCCTGGCGCGCGAAGCGACCGAGCTGGTGCGCGACACCTCGACCGAGCTCCTCTTCCACCACTCGCGCCGGGTGTTCTGGTTCGGCAGCCTCCAGGGACGCAACCGGGACCTGAGCTTCGATCCCGAGCTGCTCTACATCGGGGCCATGTTCCACGACCTGGGGCTCGCCGAGCGCTTCCGTCACAGCGGCCGCCGGTTCGAGGTGGACAGCGCCGACGAGGCCCGCCGGTTCCTGCGCGCGCATGACGTCCCCGAGGACAGCGTCCGCAGGGTCTGGACGGCCATCGCCCTGCACACCACCCCGGGCGTACCGGAGTTCATGGAACCCGAGGTCGCCCTGGTGACCGCAGGGGTCGAGTACGACGTCCTCGGCATCGGCTACGACGGCGTCTCCGACGAGGACCGCGCGGCCGTCACCGCGCTGCATCCCCGGCCCGACTTCAAGCACCGCATCCTCGAGGCCTTCACCGAAGGCGTCCGGAACAAGCCGGACACCACCTTCGGCAACGTCAAGGCCGACGTCCTCGCGCACTACGTCCCCGGCTTCGAGCGCGGCGACTTCGTCAGCACCATCCTGGATTCGCCGTGGCCCGAGTGAGGGCCGACGACCGCATCCGCGCGGCGGGTCCGCGGCACACGGTGGCGGTGCTCGCCTTCGACGGGGTGCAGCTGCTCGACGTGGCGGGCCCCGCCGAGGTGTTCACCACGGCGAACGAGGACGGTGCCGACTACGACGTACGCATCGTGTCGGAGACCGGCGGGGACATCCGCACCTCCTCCGGGGTGCGGCTCAGCGCCGACACGGCGGCGGCGGAGCTGCCCGGGCGGCTCGGGACCCTCGTGGTGCCCGGCCGCCCCGACTGGCGGCGGGCGGTCGGTGACCGTCCTCTGATGGACCTGGTGACGACGCTCTCCGCGCGCGCGTCGCGCACCGCGTCGGTCTGCGCGGGCGCCTTCCTGCTGGCCGAGGCCGGGATCCTGGACGGCCGCCGGGCCGCGACCCACTGGCGCCTCGCGGCCGAACTCGCCGCGCGCTACCCCCGGGTGCGCGTGGAGGCGGACCCCGTGTTCGTCCAGGACGGCGCCGTCCTGACCTCGGCGGGTGTCACGACCGGCATCGATCTGGCCCTCGCCCTCGTCGAGGCGGACCACGGCGCGGACCTCGCCCGCGCCGTCGCCCAGCAACTCGTGGTCTTCATGGCCCGCCCGGCCGGTCAGTCCCAGTTCAGCGCCCGGATGACCCCGCGCCGCTCGGGACATCCCACGCTGCGCGGCGTCATGGACGCGATCGCCGCCGACCCGGCGGAGGCCCATCACATGGACGCGCTCGCGCTGCAGGCGGGCGTCAGCACCCGGCATCTGAGCCGGCTCTTCCGCACGGAGGTGGGCATGACGCCCGGGCGGTATGTGGAGTTGGTACGGGTGGAAGCCGCGCAGGCCCTGCTCACGAGCGGCGACGACTCGGTGGACGCCGTCGCCGAACGCTCCGGCTTCGGCTCCGCCGAATCCATGCGGCGCAGCTTCCAGCACCTCCTCGGTGTCGCCCCCACCGTCTACCGCGCCCGCTTCCGGAGCACGGCGGAGCAGGGGTCCGGGGGCTGAGCCGGGTACCGACGGGTCCGCCCGGGGGACCGGGGGGAGGGGCGCCCACCGGCGGGTGTCCGTCACCTCGCCCCCGGCGCACCCGACAGGGGCCCGGTCTCCCGTTGCGGCGGGCCCCCGGTGTCCAGCAGGCCACCCGGGTCCGCCAGACCTATCGTGGAGAGGAGGAACATGCGACCGCACACCCGGGAGGTGTGCGCCCGAGATCCCCGACCTCAGGGAGCGCGTCATGTCGCGCAGCAGCAACTTCGCCGTCCTGGAGAACTTCGGGTCAGCGGTGAACAGTGACCATCTCGGCGAGCTGGACGAATACGTGGCGCCGGCCTCCGTGGACCACGACCCCGCCCCGGGCCAGGCCCCCGGACCCGAGGGCTACGAGGAGATGTTCGCCACGATGAGACGGGCCTTCCCCGATCTGCACATCGAGGTCGAACACGTCATGGCGACCGACGACGAGATCGCCTTCGCGTACACCATCACGGGCACCCATCTCGGTGAATTGATGGGCTACAGCCCGACCGGCAGGACGGTGAGCTACCGGGGCATGCAGATCAGCCGGTTCGCCGACGGGAAGATGGTCGAACGCTGGGGCAGCAGCGACGAGCTCGGCATGCTCCGCCAGCTCGGGCTCATCCCGTGACCCTCGCGGGCCCTCGGTGAGCGCACCTCCCTCAAGAACGCCTACCCGGCGCCGAGTTCGGCCTCCCGGCCCCCGCGGCCGGGACGTCACGGCAGCGGCCGGCTCGGCACCGCGGGGGGCGGTGACCGGTCCGCTCACCGGGAGGCAGCGATGAGCACCGACGAGGGAGCCGCGCGGGGCCGAGGCGACGGCACGCGGGTCACCCCCGCGGAAACGGTGTCGGCCGAGCCGGAGTCCCCTGACCCGGAGTCAACCGACGCGGAGTCCACCGAGGCGGAACCTGTCGCGCCGGAACCCGTCGCGCCGGAATGGGCCGAGCCGGAGGGCACGGCGGCGGCGGTCGTCGACGCGGACGGGACCATCGCGGGATGGACCCAGGGCGCGCAACGGCTCCTGGGCTACGAGCCCGAGGAGGTTCTCGGCCGTCCGTTCGCGGATCTGCTGGCTCCCACCGGGGCTCCCCAGCTGTGTCACCGGCGCGGGCACCGGCTGGAGGGAGAGCTGCGCATCTCCCGACTGGCCGCACGGGACGGCGCACCCCGGTGGCTCGCCGCGTTCGACCCCCATCCCGACGCCCGGCGACGGCTCGCGAGCGAGCGCCTGGCCCTGCTGAGTGAGGCCAGCACCCGGATCGGCACCACCCTCGACGTCATGCAGACCGGGCAGGAACTGGCCGACTTCGCCGTCCCGCGGCTGGCCGACTACGTCACCGTGGACCTGGTGGACTCCGTGTTCCTCGGCGAGGAACCCCTGGCACGGCTCGGGCGGGACGCCGGACGCGTCCCCGTCTTCCGACGAGCGGGGGTGGCGTCCATCCACGAGGGCATCCCCGAGTCGTTGTGGGACCGCGGGGAGCCCGTCTTCGTACCGCCCGCCTCACCCTTCACCACGGTACTGACGACGGGCAGGTCCTTCCTCGAACCGATGCTGCGGAGATCCCTCGGCACCTGGCTGCGGTGCGATCCGCAGCGGACCCGGGTCATCCGGACCACCGACATGCACACCGTGATGATGGTGCCGATCAAGGCGAGGGGCGTCGTCCTCGGAATCGCCGTCTTCGTCCGGACCGACAATCCCGCCCCGTTCGAGCAGGACGACCTGGTCCTCGCGGAGGAACTCGTCGACCGCGCGGCCCTGAGTCTCGACAACGCCCATCGTTACACTCGCGAACACATCGCTGCCCTGGCCCTGCAGCGCAACCTGCTCCCGCCCCGGCTGTCCGGAGGACCGGCCCTGGAGGTGAGCTCACGTTATCTGCCCGCCGACCTGGACCACGGGGTGGGCGGCGACTGGTACGACGTGATCGCGCTCCCCGGCGACCGCGTGGCCCTGGTCGTCGGCGACGTGGTCGGTCACGGCATCCAGGCGGCGGCCGCGATGGGCAGGCTGCGCACCGCGCTGCGTACGCTCGCGGACCAGGACCTGCCGCCCGTCGAGCTGCTGACGCGCCTGGACCGCACGGTCGGCCGCCTGACCCAGGAGGACGCGGACACCCCGGGTGCCACCGTCTCCGGCGTGGGCGCGACCTGCCTGTACATCGTCTACGACCCGGCCGGGCGACTCGTCGACATCGCCGGAGCCGGTCACCCCCCGCCCGTCGTCGTGAGTCCCGCCGGCCGGGCGACGGTCACGGAGATCCCGTCCGGCGCCCCGATCGGCCTGGGTCTCGGGCACTTCGAGTCCGTCCGCATCGCGATCCCCGACGGGAGCCTGATCGCCCTGTACACCGACGGACTGGTCGAATTCCCGACCGAGGACATCGAGTCCGGGATATGCCGCCTCGCCGCCGCCCTGGCCCACCCGGCGCTGCCCCTGGAGGAGCTGTGCGACCGGGCCGTCGCCGCCCGCCGCACCCCCTCCCCGTCCGACGACGCCACCCTGCTGCTGGCCCGGACCGGTCCCATCGGTACGCACTGACTCTCTCTCTCCCCCCCCCCCGCGACCCGGCCGCGTGCGCGGGGCGATGACCCGTACGCCGTCCGACCTGGATCACCGGGCCGTGCCCGACCTGGATCACCGTGCCGTGTCCGGCTCGGGTCGCACGGCCGTGTCCGACGTTGATCGGTGGGCCGTGTCCGGCCCGGATCCGTGGGCCGTTGGTGGCAATGCGGCCCCCGCCCACTGGCGCCTGCCGCCGGGGCGCACGTGCCGCGCTGAACAATCGCCCTGGTCAGGACGCGCAGACGTCCAGGAGCGGTGACGAGGGGAACGACGATGGACAGGGACGGACGCCAGGAACAGCCGGGACGACCGGAACACCCGCGGGACCACGGAGAATCGGACCGGCCGGGACAGCCGCGGCGCAGAGCGCTTCTCACCGGTGCCTTCACGGTCGCGGCGGTCGCGGCCGCGGGATGCTCCCCCAGGGATTCAGTGGTGTCGCCCGCCGGGACACCGCCGACGCCGACGCCGACGCCGAGTGCGCCGTCGACGCCGCCCACCAGTGCTCCGGCGACGGCCGGCGCGTCACCGACACCGCGGCCGAAGACGCCCGCCGAGGCCTTCACGCGGCTCATGGACGGCAACAAGCGCTGGGTGAGCGGGCATCTCGAGCACCCCGACCGCGACCCCGACCGGCGGGAACTCGTCGCCCAGGAGCAGGTGCCCTTCGGTTCGGTCCTGTCGTGCATCGACTCCCGGGTGCCGCCCGAGCTGCTCTTCGACACCGGACTGGGCGACCTCTACGTGATGCGCACGGGCGGGGAGGCGGTCGGCCCGGTGGTCATCGGGTCGGTCGAGTACGGACCCATGACGAGTGGGACCCCGCTCGTCGTCGTCCTCGGACACCAGCGGTGCGGCGCGGTCGCGGCCGCGTACAAGTCGATTCGCGACAGCAAACCATTGCCGGGCAAGCTGCAGGCGATCGTAGAGGCGCTGCGTCCGGCGTACGAGCGGACGGCCCGGGACCGCGGGTCCGACCCGGTCGAGACCATGGCCCGCGCCCAGGTCAAGCTGACCGCGGACGATCTGCGCTCCAACAAGGACCTCGCACCGCTCGTGAAGAAGGGCGTCCTCGCCGTGGTCGGCGCCTACTACTCGCTGGACACCGGCAAGGTGGAGATCCTGACCGGCGCACCCTCCTGAGGTCTCCTGGGCGGACGAGTGCCCCCTCGGGTCGCGGAGGGGGCGCGGCCGGCGCGCCGCGGCGTCCCCGCAGGGCCGCCGCCGGTTGGGTGAAGCACCCGGGTGCACCGGCCGTGGAGTGCGTCCGCGTCCGGACGGTTCCGGTTCACTCACCCGGCCGGTGGTGCGGAAAGCGTGGTGACGTCTCGTACGGAGGCGCGGTCCGACCGTCGTTCGGCCGTCACTCCCCGGTGTGAAACGGCCCGAACTGCGGGCCTTTGCCGTGCCGCCTCGGAGGCGGCTCCGTCTCCTGATGGCCGTTGCTCTCTGGTGGTCGGCGGATTCGCCGTGTAGCGTCGCTCGCAGATGTCGTGGTTCGCAGTACCTGCCCGCGCTCCGGTGCGGGCTTTTTGCTGTGCAGTGCCTGAGGACCAGGGCGATCACCTCCGGATCCGCGCGGTGCGGATCCGAAATCGACTGAGAGGCATTGACATGGCCACCGGAACCGTGAAGTGGTTCAACTCGGAAAAGGGCTTCGGCTTCATCGCGCAGGACGGCGGCGGCCCCGACGTCTTCGCGCACTACTCGAACATCAACTCGAGTGGCTTCCGTGAGCTCCAGGAGGGCCAGGCCGTCACGTTCGACGTGACCCAGGGCCAGAAGGGCCCCCAGGCCGAGAACATCACCCCCGCCTGATCATCGGCAGGGCGGACCGTTCGTGCCCGCGGAGTGCAGACTCCGCGGGCACGGGCGGTCCCGGCGCGGAGCGCCGACACATGACGAAGGAACCGGCCGGCGCCCGCCGGAACATCCGGTCGTCCGCGGGGTCCCGGCCGGAACATGCTCCGTCCCTTGGGTGAACCCCCGTGCGGCACGGCGCCATGACGGCAGCCGGGGACGTCGGAGCGACGCCCCCGCGAGGGGTGCAAGCCCTACGGCGACGAAAGGTCCCGTCGCCCCAGCCCCGATCAGGCCGTCGGCGCCGGGAACAGCAGGCAGCTGCTGGTGGCGTGCGCGAGCAGCCGGTCGGCGGAGTCGAACAGCTCGGCCTGGGCCAGCGCGGTACGGCGCCCGCCGTTCAGGACCTTGCCCACGGCGCGGACCTTGCCCGTGTCCACCGTGACCGGACGCAGGAACTTCACGGTCAGGTCGAGCGAGGTGTAGGCCATGCCCTGCGGAAGCGTGGTCTGGACGGCGCAACCCGCAGCGGAGTCGAGCAGGGTCGCGTAGATCCCCCCGTGCACGCTGCCGATGGGGTTGTAGTGCTCCTCACCCGGTTCCAGCGAGAACACCGCGTGTCCGTGGTCGACCTCTTCGAGCACGAACCCGATCGTGGCGCCGATGGGCGGACCGGGGATCCGGCCGGCGATCAGCGCGCGCAGGAAGTCGAGCCCACTGGCGCGTCCGACCTCGGATGCCGAGACCGACGGGTCTTCCCACTCGTACGTACGTGACCGGCCCATGCGTGCTCTCCTCATCTGACTACGTCAGTCGAAGCTAGCCGTGGCGTCGGCTGACTGTCAACGACGAAGCCAGCTCGCCTATGATGGCTCTATGGAGTGGCTCGAGGTGAGCACGGAGAACTGCACGGTGCAGCGCACGCTCGACCTGGTGGGCGAGAAGTGGACGCTGCTGATCCTGCGCGACGCCTTCAACGGCGTGCGCCGGTTCGACGACTTCCGCCGCCATGTGGGGCTTTCGGAAGCGGTACTGGCCGCCCGGCTCCGCAAGCTGGTCGCGGCCGAGGTCCTGCGGACCGAGCCCTACCGGGAAGCGGGCAGCCGCACGCGGCACGAGTACCGGCTGACCCGGAAGGGCCGGGACCTCTGGCCCGTCCTGGTGGCGCTCCGGCAGTGGGGCGAGGTGTACGTCGCCGACCCCGGGGGCCCGGTGCTCGACATCCGGCACAGCGAGTGCGCGGCACCGGTGCGGGTCGTGGTGGAGTGCGCCGAGGAACACGTCGCGCTCACTCCGAGAGAGGTCACGGTCCTGCCCGGCCCGGGTGCCCGGCCCCACGGCTGAGGGTGGCCGGACCCAGGGGCGCGTCCGCCGCCCACCGGAGCCGACGGGGCGTCACTTGGATTGTGGTGCGGGGCCGTTGGGTGCCGCGCGGACTTTTTCGCGAGCGTCTCGGCGGACCGTCGTCCACGGTCGAGGAGCGCACGGTGCGGCCGACCGTGGTCCATGGGCGCGGACGGCGCGGCGCGAGTGAACTCCGCGCGGCACGGGTGACGTTCGCGCGGCACGGATGAACTCCGCGCGGAATGGGTGACGTTCGCGCGGCTCTGATGAGGTCCGCGCGTCGGCAGGCGGGCGAAGACCGCCCGCCAAGGAGAAGGCGCCCGCCACGGAGCCGACGCCTGCCACGGTCTGTCGCGGTGGCCCGGCCCCGCTCCGACCGCTGCGTCGTCCGCGGGGTCAGGCTCCGGTCCACCCCGGTACCGACGGCAGGACCCGTTCGGCGACGCGCCGCAGTGCCGCGTCGTCGGGCAGGCCCGTGTCCTGACGCCAGACGGTGACCTCGAAGGAACCGCCCCCGTCCTTCGCGTCCCGGGCGACGAGGAGGCAGCGGGCGGCACTGCCGGGGCCGGTGGTGGCCCTGCTGCCGTCGAAGCCGAGCGAGAACGTCCGGTCCGAGTAGAGGACCGCGGGGTGTCCGGACAGCGTCGTCCGCTGCGCGTCCCCGCCGAGGAGGCGGGCCGCCTCCGCGACCGGGAGCCGGTCGTAGGAGGCCTCGACCTTCACGGAGTACGTCTTGAGGGTGACCGTCGCCTCGGGTGACGCGATCTTCCCGCCGCCCGCGAGGGTGACCCAGTTCCCGCTGCCCCAGGCGGCCACCGCGCGGTCCTCGGGCGTTCCGAGGAGCGTCGGCAGGTCGGGCCGGTTCAGCGCCTCGCAGAGCCGGGCCCCGGACACGTACTTGGCCGGGAGGGAGTCGTCCGAGCGCGAGCACGCGGCCTGCCCGCCGTCTCCGGACTGCTGCCGGAACCCTCCCCCCAGCTTCCATACGCCGCCCACCACGGCGGCGACCAGCACCACCGCCGCGACGGCCTGCAGCCCCGGGTTCGGGGCCTTTCTGGAATCGTCGGTGAAACCCTCCGCCATGTCCCCCACCCCGCCCGCTCGCGCCCTGTGCGCGCGGTGAGCCTAGCCAGTGCGCTTTTGGTGGGGAAGGGAGAACCGAATCTTCACGGGACCCGTGTGACGCTCCCGCCGTCGCGGGCGTGAGCCGCCGACAGGCCTTGCCGAGAGCCGTCGGGCGTGAAGGCGGCACGTCCCGGAGCGCCCGCGCGGAAGGAGGGCGCTCGAAACGGGACGGGTCCCGGTGACGTCAGTAACCGATGATGCGAGCGGCGAAATAGGCCGCCACGATGATCGACCCGATGACGATCAGCCCGAGCCACCACAGGGGGTGTTCCCACACCCCGCCGTCCGGTCGTTCCTGATGTGCCTCGGCGGTCGAACCCTCGGCCGGAGGGGTTTCGCCCGGTGGCACCAATGGCTGTGACATGTCTCAACTCTCCGCCTCCCGGGATCGCGACGCATCTCGGACGTCAGGTGGCCTCTTCGAGCGAAGGCGGAAGCGGTTTGTGCAGTCAAAACTGTACAACTAAAGCTGCGGGTTCTAGTGTGGAGCGCATGAAGGAGAGCCCGCGTCTGTCGCCATCGGCGGTTCAGGCCTCGCGACAGGTCCGTACGGTCATCAGCCGCCTGCGGCGCCGCATCCTGAACGCCGCGGAGGCCGAGGACATCACGCTGGGGCAGGCGTCCGTCCTCACCCGTCTCGCGGGCGAGCGCGGCGTCACGGCCAGTGAGCTCGCCGCGGCCGAGGGGGTACGGCATCAGTCGATGACGACGACGGTCGCCTCGCTGGCCGTCCTCGGACTGGTGGAGCGGCGGCCCGACCCCGACGACCGGCGCCGTCTGCTGATCGCGTTGACCGAGGAGGGGTACCGGCGCGTGGACGAAGGGCGACAGGTCCGGCAGGAATGGCTCGCCGGCCGGCTGCAGGAACGGTGCACGGAAGAGGAACGGCGAACCGTGATGGCCGCAATGACGGTACTGGAGCGACTCACGCATGACTGAACAGAAGACGGAGGACCGGGGCACGGAGGCGCCGGCGGGCTTCGACCGGCGGCTGCTGCCGCCGATGATGCTCGGCTCGGTCCTCAACCCGGTCAACTCGACCATCATCGCCGTCTCGCTCATACCCATCGGCGACGCCCTGGGGGCGCCGCCCTCGCAGACCGCCTGGCTGGTCTCCGCCCTCTATCTGGCCACCGCCCTCGGACAGCCCGTCGTCGGCCGGCTCATCGACGTCTTCGGGCCGCGCAGGCTCTTCCTCGTCAGTACGAGCCTCGTCGGGGTCGCCGGCGTCGTCGGCACGCTGGCCCCGGACCTGGGCGTACTGATCGCCTCCCGGGTCCTGCTCGGATTCGGAACCTGCGCGGGATATCCCGCGGCGATGGCGCTGCTGCTCAGCGAGGCCAGGCGCACCGGGAAGGACAGTCCCGGCGGGGTGCTCACCGCCCTGGCGGTGACCAACCAGACCATCGCCGTGATCGGCCCGCTGCTCGGCGGTCTCCTGATCGGTCTCGGCGGCTGGCGCGCCACCTTCGCGCTGAACGTACCGCTGGCCGCCGCGGCCGTCCTGCTGGGTCTGCTCCGGCTGCCGAGGGAGGCGGGCACCGGCGAGTCCCCGCAGCGTGGCCGCCTCGCGGCCCGGCTCGACCTGCCCGGCATGGCCCTGTTCGCCGTGACGCTGGTGTCGCTGCTGCTGTTCCTGATGAACCTGCACCTGCGCGACTGGTATCTGCCGGTGACCGCCCTCGCCGCGAGCGCGGCCTTCGCCGCGTGGGAGCTGCGGGCCGCCACCCCCTTCATCGACCTGCGGGTCCTGGGCGGCAACACCCCGCTGCTCGCCACGTACGGGCGTGCGCTGGTCGCCTACACCGTCTCCTACGCCTTCCTCTACGGCTTCACCCAGTGGACGGAGGAGGGCTTCGGACTGTCGCCCCTCCACGCCGGGCTGGCGCAGATCCCCATGTTCCTGGTGGCCATCGGCGTCTCGCTCCTCTCGGGACGCCGCCAGGGCGTGCGCGGCAAACTGCTCGTGGGCGGGGTCGGACAGATCGTCGCCTGCGTGGTGATGCTGACGCTCACCGGGGACAGCCCCGTGTGGACGCTGGTGCTCGTCGCCCTCGTCTTCGGTGTCCCGCAGGGACTGAACAGCCTGGCCCTGCAGAACTCCGTCTACTTCCAGGCGGATCCCGAGCGCACCGCCTCCTCGGCGGGCCTGCTGCGCACCTTCGCCTACGTCGGTTCGATGGTCGCCTCCGCCACGACGGCCGCCTCCTTCGGACGGCGCGCGGACACCGGCGGCATGCACCACCTGGCCTGGGTCATGCTCGGCGCCGGTGTGGTCTACCTCCTCCTGACCGTCCTCGACCGCACGCTCGGCCGCGCGGCGGCGGACCGGGACACCCCGGCCGAGGCACCGCGGACCGCATAGACCACCGGTGGCCGCGAACACGTCCCGGCGCACCCGAACGAAAGCGCAGACCATGCCCCGCACGGCCCTCCTCGCCCTGGACCTTCAGCTCAACCACCTCGCCCACCTGCCCGACGACTACCTGCCGCGCGCCGTGGCCGCACTCGGCGCGGCGCGTGCCGCGGGCGTCCCCGTCGTCCACGTGGCCCTCCGGCTGCGCCCCGGCCACCTCGACGCCCATCCCCGCAACAAGGTCTTCGGCTCGCTCCCGCCCGCGCTCTTCACCGCGGACGACCCCGGCGGCGCCCTCCACCCCGATGCCGCTCCCGTGGACGGCGAGATCGTCGTCCACAAGAACCGCGTCAGTGCCTTCGCGGGCAACGACCTCCGGCAGATCCTGGCCGCCCAGGACATCGATCACCTTGTCCTGGCCGGCATCGCGACCGGCGGGGTCGTCCTGTCCACCGCCCTTCAGGCGGCCGACCTCGACTACCGGGTCACCGTCCTGTCCGACGCCTGCGCCGACCCCGACACCGCGCTCCACGACACCCTCGTGAACTCCGTTTTCGCCCGGCGCGGAGAGGTCACCACCGTCGAGGAGTGGTCCCGCGCCCTCAACACCGGCGCGCGGGACCACCGTTGAGGACGGAGATCGCGGGCGACGGCCGACGCGGGTGGAGGGCGGCCGGCGCGGACCGCGGCCCGGCCCGTGCCGGCCGCCCCGGCCTCAGGAGTCCGTCGGCGTCAGATCGCCGCGGACTTCACGGGCCGCCGCCACCAAGTTCTCCAGCGCGGCCCGCACTTCGGGCCAGGCGCGGGTCTTCAGGCCGCAGTCGGGGTTGACCCACAGCCGCTCGGCGGGGATGGCCCGGAGCCCCGTACGCAGCAGTCCGGCCGACTCGGCCGCGCTCGGGACGCGGGGCGAGTGGATGTCGTACACGCCGGGTCCGGCCTCGCGGGGGTAGCCGTGGGCGGCGAGTTCGCGGGCGACCTGCATGTGCGAGCGGGCGGCCTCCAGACTGATCACGTCCGCGTCGAGGTCGTCGATGGCCCGCACGATGTCGCCGAACTCGGCGTAGCACATGTGGGTGTGGATCTGGGTGTCCGGCCGTACGCCGCCGGTGGTCAGCCGGAAGGCCTCGGTGGCCCATTCCAGGTAGGCGGGCCGGTCGGCCGCGCGCAGGGGCAGGGTCTCGCGCAGCGCGGGTTCGTCGACCTGGATGACCGGGGTACCCGCGGCTTCCAGGTCCTGGACCTCGTCGCGCAGGGCGAGCGCGACCTGGCGGGCGGTGTCGCCGAGCGGCTGGTCGTCACGGACGAAGGACCACGCGAGCATGGTCACCGGGCCGGTGAGCATGCCCTTGACCGGCTTGGTGGTGAGCGACTGCGCGTACGTCGTCCAGCGCACGGTCATCGGTTCGGGCCGGGAGACGTCGCCGGCCAGGATCGGCGGACGGACGTGACGGGTGCCGTACGACTGGACCCACCCGTGCCGCGTGGCGAGGTAGCCCGTGAGCTGTTCGGCGAAGTACTGGACCATGTCGTTGCGTTCGGCCTCGCCGTGCACGAAGACGTCGAGACCGGCCTCCTCCTGGAAGGAGATCACCTGCCGGATCTCGTTCCTGACCCGCTCCTCGTACCCGTCGGTGTCGAGCCGCCGGCCGCGCAGTTCGGCGCGGGCCGTGCGCAACTCGGTGGTCTGCGGGAAGGAACCGATCGTGGTGGTCGGCAGCAGCGGAAGACCGAGTCGGGCGCGCTGGGCGGCGGCCCGCTCGGCGTACGGCAGGGAGCGGTGGCCGTCGGCGTCGGTGACCGCGGCCGCCCTGGCCCGTACGGCGCCGTCATGGGTGATCACGGAGGCGGCGCGGGAGGCGAGGTCGGCCCGGTTGGCGGCCAGTTCGGCGGCGATGGCGCCGGTGCCCCGGGCGAGGCCCCTGGCGAGGAGGGCGATCTCCGCCGTCTTCTGGCGGGCGAAGGCGAGCCAGCGCAGGATCTGGGGGTCGATGTCCCGTTCCACGGACGCGTCGAGCGGGACGTGCAGGAGTGAGCAGGAGGCGGAGACGTCCACCCGGTCGGCGAGCCCGAGCAGGGTGCCCAGGGTGCCGAGGGACTTCGCCAGATCGTTGACCCAGATGTTGCGGCCGTCGACCACCCCGGCGACCAGACGCTTTCCGGGGAGCCCGCCCACCGCGGCCAGGGCGTCGAGGTTGGCGGCGGCCGCGCCGGTGAAGTCCAGTGCCAGGCCGTCCACGGGGGTCCTGGCCAGGACGGGCAGTGCGTCGCCGAGCCGGTCGAAGTACGAGGCGAGCAGCAGCTTCGGACGGTCGTCCGACGCGCCGAGGCCGCGGTACGCGCGTGCGGCGGCGTCGAGTTCGGCCGCGGTGCGGTCCTGGACCAGGGCGGGCTCGTCGAGTTGAACCCACTCGGCCCCCGCCGCGCGCAGGTCGGCGAGCACCTCGGCGTACACGGGCAGCAGCCGGTCCAGCAGGGTGAGCGGCTCGAAGTCCGGGTCGACACCGGGCGCGGGCTTGGCGAGCAGGAGATAGGTGACCGGGCCGACGAGGACGGGCCGGGCCGCGAGCCCCAGGGCGACCGCCTCCCGAAGCTGCCCGACCTGCTGGGCGGAGTCGGTCCTGAACACCGTGTCCGGCCCCAACTCCGGGACCAGGTAGTGGTAATTGGTGTCGAACCACTTGGTCATCTCCAGCGGCGCCACGTCCTGGGTGCCGCGCGCCATCGCGAAGTACCCGTCGAGGGGGTCGGCTTCGACGGCCTTGCGGTGCCGCTCGGGGATCGCGCCGACCATGACCGTGGTGTCTAGGACGTGGTCGTAGTACGAGAAGTCGCCGGTGGGCACCTCGTGGATGCCGGATTCCGTCAGGTGCCGCCAGTTCGAGCGGCGCAGACCGGCGGCGGTCTCCCGGAGGGCGTCGGCCGTGGTCCGGCCCTTCCAGCAGCCCTCCACGGCCTTCTTCAGCTCACGGTCGGGACCTTGGCGGGGGTAGCCGTACACGGTGGCGCGTGCCGCCGCGGTCGCGGGCTTGGCTGTCACGGATATCTCCTTCGCGAGATGTCTCCTGAGATCCCGGGGACGGGACGTGCGCGCGAAGGGATGACGAACCGGACGGAGACCGCCCGCACCAGGAGGCAGGGCTGTCCGCCGGTATGTACGCCGACCCGCCCACGAGGTCACCGGGATGTCCGCGCGCGAGCGGTCGCGTGCGGGCAACGGGCAGGTCTTCGGACTCGCGGGCACGGCCTCCCCGGAGGGAGTCCACCTACTGGCCGTCGCTTCCCGGGCCCGGTCGGGCCCAGTGCGTATGACGGCGGTCGTTCCCGCTCACCGCTGCGGGGCAGTCCCGGATTTCCACCGGGTTCCCTCTTACGACGCATCCCGCCTGGCGGACGGGGCGAACCAGCTGCACGGGCCAGCCTAGAGGGCGACGCGCTCCCGCGGCGGGAGCGGCTCACATCGCGGACGGTGACATGGGACACCGGACGTGCTCCGCCCGGGCGCGCCGGAGGACGGCGCGGGCGTGCACCGTGGCCTTCGTACGGACACGGTGCCGGGGTCCGACGTACGGATACACGGATACGGCACCGGGGTCCGTCGTAGGGATACGGCACCGGGGTCCGTCGGACACGGGCGGAGTGCTGCCGAGCCGGGTCAGTCCGTCGCGCCGCCGAAGGCGCCCAGGATGCGTTCGGCGGCCAGCGTGGCCGTCAACTCCCCGTCCCGTACCTGCTGTTCCAGGGAGGGCGTGAGGGCCCGTACCGCGGGATCCGCGTGCAGGCGGCCGAGGAGCTCGTCACGGACCATCGTCCACGTCCAGTCGACCTGCTGGTCGCGGCGCTTGGCGGCGAGGCGGCCGGTCGACTCGAGCAGCGCGCGGTGCTGTTCGAGCCGTTCCCAGACGGTGTCCAGACCGGTCGACTCGCGGGCGCTGCAACTCAGCACGGGCGGCGTCCAGGCCGCGTCCACCGGGTGCATCAGCCGGAGGGCGCCCGCCAACTCCCGTGCCGCGGACCGCGCGTCACGCTCGTGCGGGCCGTCCGCCTTGTTGACGGTGATCACGTCCGCGAGCTCCAGGACGCCCTTCTTGATGCCCTGCAGCTGGTCGCCGGTGCGGGCCAGCGTGAGCAGCAGGAAGGAGTCGACCATGTTCGCCACCGCCGTCTCCGACTGGCCGACGCCCACCGTCTCGACCAGGATCACGTCGTAGCCGGCCGCCTCCATCACGACCATCGACTCGCGCGTCGCCTTCGCCACGCCGCCGAGCGTGCCGGCGGTGGGGGAAGGCCGCACGAAAGCGGCGGGGTCCACCGCCAGGCGCTCCATCCGGGTCTTGTCACCCAGGATCGAACCGCCCGTACGGGTCGACGACGGGTCCACGGCGAGCACCGCGACCCGGTGGCCCAGCGAGGTGAGCAGGGTGCCGAGCGCGTCGATGAAGGTCGACTTGCCCACCCCGGGCACCCCGGTGATGCCGATGCGCCGGGCGTTGCCGCCGCGCGGCAACAACTCGGTGAGCAGGGCCTGTGCCAGGGACCGGTGGTCGGCCCGGGTGGACTCGACGAGAGTGATGGCCCGCGCGATGTACGCGCGCTTCCCGTCGAGTACGCCCTTCACATAGGAGTCCAGGTCGATCGCCATGGCCCTCAGCCGTGTCCGAGACCGGTGGCCAGCCGCTCCACCAGGTCGTACGCCGCGTCCGGGATCACCGTTCCCGGCGGGAAGACGGCCGCCGCGCCCATCTCCAGGAGGGTCGGTACGTCCTGCGGGGGAATCACCCCGCCCACCACGATCATGATGTCCTCGCGCCCCTCCTCGGCGAGCTGCTCGCGCAGCGCCGGGACCAGGGTGAGGTGCCCGGCCGCCAGCGAGGACACCCCGACGATGTGCACGTCGGCCTCCACGGCCTGCCGCGCGACCTCGGCCGGGGTCTGGAACAGCGGGCCGACGTCCACGTCGAAGCCGAGGTCGGCGAAGGCGGTGGCGATGACCTTCTGTCCGCGGTCATGGCCGTCCTGGCCCATCTTGGCCACCAGGATGCGCGGCCGTCGGCCCTCGGACTCCTCGAAGGCGTCCACCCGCGTGCGGGTGCGATCCACGGAAGGCGACTCGCCTGCTTCGTTGCGGTACACACCCGAGATCGTACGGATCTGGCTCGCGTGCCGCCCGTACACCTTCTCCAGGGCGTCGGAGATCTCCCCGACGGTCGCCTTGGCGCGGGCCGCGTTCACCGCCAGCTCCAGCAGGTTGCCGGTGCCGGCGGCCGCCGCCGTCAGCGCCCGCAGCGAGTCCTGGCACGCGGCCTCGTCGCGCTCCGCGCGCAGCCGCCGCAGCTTCTCGATCTGCTGGGTCCGTACGGAGGAGTTGTCGACCTTGAGGACGTCGATCTGCTCGTCGCTGTCGACCCGGTACTTGTTGACGCCGATGACCGGCTGACGGCCCGAGTCGATCCGGGCCTGGGTGCGGGCAGCGGCCTCCTCCACCCGGAGCTTCGGGATGCCCGCGTCGATGGCCTGCGCCATGCCGCCCGCCGCCTCGACCTCCTGGATGTGCTGCCAGGCGCGGCGCGCCAGGTCGTAGGTCAGCTTCTCCACGTACGCGCTGCCGCCCCACGGGTCGATCACCCGCGTGGTGCCCGACTCCTGCTGGATCAGCAGCTGGGTGTTGCGGGCGATCCGTGCCGAGAAGTCGGTGGGCAGGGCGAGCGCCTCGTCGAGGGCGTTGGTGTGCAGCGACTGGGTGTGGCCCTGGGTGGCCGCCATCGCCTCGACACAGGTGCGCGTCACGTTGTTGAACACGTCCTGCGCGGTGAGCGACCAGCCGGAGGTCTGCGAATGCGTGCGCAGGGAGAGGGACTTGGCGTTCTTCGGGTCGAACTGCTTGACCAGCTTGGCCCACAGCAGCCGGGCCGCCCGCATCTTGGCGATCTCCATGAAGAAGTTCATGCCGATCGCCCAGAAGAACGAGAGCCGGGGCGCGAACGCGTCCACGTCCAGACCCGCCTCCTGCCCGGCCCGCAGGTACTCCACGCCGTCCGCGAGGGTGTAGGCCAGCTCCAGGTCGGCCGTCGCGCCCGCCTCCTGGATGTGGTACCCGGAGATGGAGATGGAGTTGTAGCGCGGCATCCGCTGGGAGGTGAAGGCGAAGATGTCGGAGATGATCCGCATCGACGGCTTCGGCGGATAGATGTAGGTGTTGCGGACCATGAACTCCTTGAGGATGTCGTTCTGGATGGTCCCGGCCAGCTTCTCCGGCGGGACACCCTGTTCCTCGGCGGCCACGATGTACAGCGCCAGCACGGGCAGCACCGCGCCGTTCATCGTCATCGACACCGTCATCCTGTCCAGCGGAATGCCGTCGAAGAGCTGCCGCATGTCGTAGATGGAGTCGATGGCGACACCCGCCATGCCGACGTCACCGGTCACCCGCGGGTGGTCGCTGTCGTAGCCGCGGTGGGTCGGCAGGTCGAAGGCGACGGAGAGGCCCTTCTGACCGGCCGCCAGATTGCGCCGGTAGAACGCGTTGGACTCCTCGGCGGTGGAGAAGCCCGCGTACTGGCGGATCGTCCAGGGCTGGTTCACGTACATCGTCGGGTAGGGGCCGCGCAGATACGGCGCGATGCCCGGGTAGGTGCCGAGGAAGTCCAGGCCCTCCAGGTCACGGCCGGTGTACAGCGGCTTGACCGCGATGGCCTCGGGCGTCTCCCAGAGCAGGTCGTCGCCTCCGGACGCCCCCTTGACGGCGGCGCGCCACTCGTCGGCACCGCCCTCGGCGGTGGGCGTCCCCAGTTCGATCCCGGTGAAGTCGGGGATTCCCATCAGGACACTCCCATGCGGTCGAGGGTGGTGGTCAGTACGTCCACGGCGTCGCAGCCCGCGAACACGTACGCGTCGACATCGGTGTACTGCCCGGGGCGCCCGGCGAGGAACACCTGCCGCGCGCCCGCCGATCTGAGCATCGCGGCCGCCGCTTCGGCCTGTTCCTCGTACAGCGCGTCGCTGGAGCACAGACAGACCTCGGTGGCACCGGCGGCGCGGAACGCCTCGGCAGTGGGCTCCCCGGTGACCGGCTCGATGCCGCCCGCCTGGAAGAGGTTCGAGGCGAAGGTCGCCCGGGCGGTGTGGGCGGCGGCCGGGCCCAGCGTGGCCAGGAAGATCCGCGGCCGGGCGCCGGTGGCGGCGAGATGGGCGTCGGAGCGGGCGCGCAGTACCTCGTACGCCTCGTCGCGCCGCACCCGGGGCAGACCCCCGGACGGCGGTGCGGGCGCCGGTTCGCGTTCCACGAGGCGCTCGGCGAGATGCGGGAACTCACTGACCCCGGTGATGGGTTCGCGCCGTCGGGCGAGCTTCGTGCTGCGCGCGGCCCAGGTCGCGGCCAGCTCCTCGCCGATCCGGCCCGAACGCAGCCCGGCCGCCTGGCCGCCCGCTCGCTCGATCTGCTGGAAGAACTCCCAGCCGGCGTGGGCCAGTTCGTCGGTGAGCTTCTCCACGTACCAGGACCCGCCCGCCGGGTCGATGACCCGGGCCAGGTGCGATTCCTCGACCAGGATCGTCGAGGTGTTGCGGGCGATGCGCCGCGCGAACGCGTCCGGCGCGCCGAGCGCGTCGTCGAAGGGGAGGACGGTGACCGCCTCGGCGCCGCCGACCCCGGCGGCCAGCGTGGCGACCGTCGTGCGCAGCATGTTCACCCACGGGTCGCGCCGCGACATCATCACCGGCGAGGTCACGGCGTGCTGGAGCTGCGCGCCGGGGGCCCCGCAGACCTCCGCGACGCGCGCCCAGAGCCTGCGGGCGGCCCGCAGCTTGGCGATGGTGAGGAACTGGTCGGCGGTGGCCGCGTAGCGGAACTCCATCTGCCCGGCGGCGAGTTCGACGGGCACTCCGGCCGTGGTCAGCTCCCGCAGGTAGGCGACGCCGGTGGCGAGTGAGCAGCCCAGCTCCTGCGCGGCGGAGCCGCCGGCCTCGTGGTACGGCAGGGCGTCCACGGTGAGCGCCCGCAGCCCCGGGTGCTCCGCGGCGCAGCGTCGCGCGAGCTCCGTCACCGGCGCGAATCCGTAGGGCCGTCCCGTACGGGCCTCGTGGCCCAGCGGGTCGGCGCCGAGGTTTCCGCGCACGTCACCTGCCGCCACGCCGCGCTTCTCGTACAGCGCCAGCAACTCCCGGGCCGCGGACTCGGTTTCGTGCCCCGCGTCCAGGACGACGGGCGCCAGATCGAGATAGACGCCGTCCAGGACGCTCGGGAGCGACGACACCGGGATGCCGCTCTCGCCGACGAGCAGCCAGAGCGAGGTGACGCCGTTCTCCAGATCCGCGAGCACCGCGCCGTCCGCCACCGCCGCGTGCCGCTGCCGTACGTCCCAGCCGCCGGTGGTGTTGCCCTCGGCACGGCCCCCGCGTACGAAGGGTGCGAAGCCGGGGAAGCCGGGATCGGGGGCGGAGTCGAGCGCGGTGTACAGGGGACGGGTCGTGAGCCCGTCCTCCACCGGGGTGGACAGGGCGTCTTCGGCCGCTGAGCCCGAGACTTCCTTGCCCGACTTGCGCAGGACGCCTGCCACGAGGCGCTGCCACTGCTCATGAGTCGCGTCAGGAAACTCGGCGGCCAGCGAAAACTCGTCGTCAGGCAGGACCGTCATGCTCGGATGCTAGGGCAGACCTACAAAGGTGCAGCAGAGGGCACGGCTGTGACCTAGCACTCTTCTCATATCTTTTGGCCGTTCGGCCGGTTCTCCGGCACGGGAACCCGTGCGCGTCGGACAATGCCGGGTGCCCCGGGGCCCGGTGAGCGTCGGGGACGGAGTGGCCGGAACGCCGCAGCGGGGTCCGCGGGCCGCCCCGGAGACCGGAAGAAGGCGCGCGCCGCCCGGTCCTGACGGCAGGTCAGGCGCCCGACCGGCCTCACGCGGGCGGGGCCGTCCGCGCCGGGTGGGCGATCCGGGCCGCGCGGCGGCCGGGATCCGGAAGTCGCCGCGGCGCCGGGAACGGGGAGCCGCCGCGGGTCCGCTTGTCCGGGAAGGCGGTGGTGTCGCCCGGTATGATCCTCTTTCGGCCGGGATCGCCGTGGATGGGGAGCGGCGGGGCGCCCGTCGTCGCCGCGGCCGGCGCGCGTCGCGCCGACCGGCCGTCGCCGTGGGTGACGCGTGATGTCGGCAACGTCACAGGCCCGCTGTGACTTCTCCCACCTCCCCTTGCCCCGACAAGAAAGGCAAACCTAAGTTCTCTGGCATGGCTTCACATAACCCCCCACATCCGCACGGCCCGGACGAGGCCGCCGGCCGGCCCCGGCCGGAGGGCGCACGGTCCGAGGACGCCGGGCTCGTGGACTTCTCCGTCGACCTCACCTCGCAGGAGGTGCTCCGGCAGGCCCACGTCCTGGACGCCCTCGGCGCGGACTGGAGTCCGGTGGAGGCGCTGAGCGGGGAGGAGGCGGCGTACGACCTCCTCTACTCCGGTCTCGACCAGGAGCAGCAGCGGGTGTACGACGAACTCGTCGCGGCCGGTGTACTGCCCCGCCGAGGCGGCGGTCATGCTGCCGCTTGACCCGCAGGCGGACCGTGGACGCCGGGCGTGGGTGGCCTGTCCGAACTGCGACGACAGCCGCGGATGCGAGCCGTGCGCGCAGCGGCGGACCTGCTCCGAGCACTGGCGCTACCTGCTGACCAACACCGGCAGCCTGCTCCACCTGCAGTGCCCGTCGTGCACGCACGTCTGGGTCCACGAGAGCGGCTTCGGTGCCACGCGGTCGCTGTGGAACCGGATCGTCGGCGGCGGTCCGCGGGGCTGACCTCCCGGCTCGGTCTCCGACCGGATCGATCAGGAATCGAGAAGCCCCGGGCCGCGCGCCGCGGCTAACGTGTCGGCCATGGACGGCCCCCTCCGTTCGGACCTCCTCGGGCGCGAGGCACCGCAGGAGGGTCACCGCACGGGCGCCCTGACGGTCCCCGGAGCGGCCGGGGCCCGGAGCCCGTGGACCGCACGGGAGCACACCGGGACGCGGGGCCGGTAGATGGTTGGATCGAGCCGGGCGACGCCGGACGGGACCGCGAGCACGGGTCCCGCGCGACAGAGGGAGACACGATGAGCAAGGCCACGAGGACGGGCACGCAGTCGCCGGCGCCGCACGGTGCCGACAGCCACGACCTGATCCGCGTGCTCGGCGCGCGTGTGAACAACCTCAAGGACGTCAGTGTCGAGATCCCGAAGCGTCGCCTGACCGTGTTCACCGGGGTCTCCGGCTCGGGCAAGAGCTCCCTGGTCTTCGGCACCATCGCCGCGGAGTCGCAGCGGCTGATCAACGAGACGTACAGCTCCTTCGTGCAGGGCTTCATGCCGACGCTGGCGCGCCCCGAGGTCGACGTCCTCGAAGGCCTGACCACCGCGATCATCGTGGACCAGCAGCGCATGGGCGCCGACCCGCGCTCCACGGTCGGCACCGCCACCGACGCCAACGCGATGCTCCGCATCCTGTTCAGCCGGCTCGGGCAGCCGCACATCGGCTCGCCGGGCGCGTTCGCCTTCAACGTCCCCTCGGTCCGGGCGAGCGGCGCGATCACGGTGGAGCGGGGCGCCAAGAAGACGGTCAAGGCGACCTTCAACCGCCTCGGCGGCATGTGCCCGCGCTGTGAGGGACGCGGCACGGTCACCGACATCGACCTCTCCCAGCTGTACGACGACAGCAAGTCGCTCTCCGAGGGTGCCCTCACCGTCCCCGGTTACAGCATGGACGGCTGGTACGGCCGCATCTTCAAGGGCTCGGGCTTCTTCGACCCGGACAAGCCGATCCGCAAGTACACCAAGAAGGAGCTCCACGACCTCCTGCACAAGGAGCCGACCAAGATCAAGGTCGACGGCATCAACCTGACGTACGAGGGGCTGATTCCGAAGATCCAGAAGTCGATGCTCTCCAAGGACGTCGACGCGCTCCAGCCGCACGTCCGCGCGTTCGTGGAGCGGGCGATGACGTTCACCGTCTGTCCGGAGTGCGACGGCACACGGCTGAGCGAGACCGCCCGCTCCTCGAAGATCGGCGGGATCAGCATCGCCGACGCCTGCGCCCTGCAGATCAGCGACCTCGCCGAGTGGGCGCGGGGTCTGGCCGAGCCCTCCGTCGCGCCGCTGCTGGCCGCGCTGGTGCACACCCTCGACTCGTTCGACGAGATCGGCCTCGGCTACCTCTCGCTCGACCGTCCCTCGGGAACGCTGTCCGGCGGCGAGGCGCAGCGCGTCAAGATGATCCGTCACCTCGGTTCCTCGCTCACCGATGTCACGTACGTCTTCGACGAGCCCACCACCGGCCTGCACCCGCACGACATCCAGCGCATGAACGGCCTCCTGCTGCGGCTGCGGGACAAGGGCAACACGGTGCTCGTCGTGGAGCACAAGCCCGAGGTGATCGCGATCGCCGACCACGTCGTCGACCTCGGGCCCGGCGCCGGTACGGGGGGCGGCACCGTCTGCTTCGAGGGCACCGTCGAGGGCCTGCGCAAGGGCGACACCGTCACCGGACGGCATTTCGACGACCGGGCCCGCGTCAAGGACACCGTGCGCGAGCCGACCGGAGCGCTGGAGATCCGTGGCGCGTCGACGCACAACCTGCACGACGTCGACGTCGACATCCCGCTCGGGGTGCTCACCGTCGTCACGGGCGTCGCCGGGTCCGGCAAGAGTTCGCTCGTGCACGGGTCGATCCCCGCCGGTGAGGGCGTGGTGTCGGTCGACCAGAGCGCGATCCGCGGCTCGCGGCGGAGCAACCCGGCGACGTACACCGGACTGCTCGACCCGATCCGCAAGGCCTTCGCCAAGGCCAACGGCGTGAAGCCGGCCCTGTTCAGCGCCAACTCCGAAGGGGCGTGCCCCCAGTGCAACGGGGCCGGGGTCATCTACACCGACCTGGCGATGATGGCCGGAGTCACCTCCACCTGCGAGGAGTGCGAGGGCAAGCGGTTCGATTCGTCGGTGCTGGAGTACCGGCTCGGTGGCCGCGACATCAGCGAGGTCCTCGCGATGTCGGTGAGCGAGGCCCAGGAGTTCTTCGGCACCGGCGAGGCGAGCACGCCGGCCGCGCAGCGCGTCCTCGGGCGCCTCGCCGACGTCGGGCTCGGCTATCTCACCCTCGGCCAGCCGCTCACCACCCTGTCCGGCGGCGAACGGCAGCGGCTCAAGCTGGCCACGCACATGGCCGACAAGGGCGGCGTGTACGTCCTCGACGAGCCGACCGCCGGCCTTCATCTCGCCGACGTGGAACAGCTGCTCGGCCTGCTCGACCGGCTCGTCGACTCGGGGAAGTCGGTCATCGTCGTCGAACACCACCAGGCGGTGATGGCGCACGCCGACTGGATCATCGACCTGGGCCCCGGCGCCGGTCACGACGGCGGACGCGTCGTCTTCGAAGGCACCCCCGCGGATCTGGTCGCCGCCCGTTCCACGGTCACCGGCGAGCACCTCGCGGCCTACGTCGGGGGCTGACGGAGGCGCCGCCCGCACGAGCGGGCGGGACAGGGGGCGAGCCGCCTCCCGCGACCCCGTTCGACCCGTGGCCCGGCTCGCCCCGCGACTCCGCTCGACCGCGCCCCGTTCGTCGCGCGGGGGCGGGCTGGTCCCGCGCTGCGTAGACCCACTGCCGCGCCGGGTGCGCCCGCTCCCGTGCGGCGCGGGTCAGCCGTCGTGCGACCGTCCCGCCCCGCGCGTACCCGCTATCGCACGCCGTCGAGCTCGAGATCCGGGCCGACCGACAGGGTCACCGCGCCGCCGGTCGCAGTGTCGTCCTGTTCGGCGGAGACGCCGGGGAGCCGGGAGGTGAGCACGGCGGCCTGCCGGGCGAGTTCGCGCGGGTGGCGGACCGTCGTGGTGCGGACGGGGGAGGGCGCGTTGCCGGTGGCGACGACGGTGAAGCCCAACTCGCGGAGCTGCTCCGCGACGGCCGCGGCCCGTCCGCCGATGCCGGTGCCGTTCAGCACCCGGACGCGGACGGAGGAGGCGTACACCAAGTCCTCTGCCCTGCTCTGCAGTTGCTTCTTGCGGACTTCGTGGTCCTTGGCCAGCGCGGTGAACAGGTCGGCGGCCTGCGGGTATTGCCACACGACGTTGGCCTTGTCGGTGGGCGCGTCGGCCTCGCGCGGGTAGTTCGGCACGGTGAGGAAGGCGAGACGGTCGCTCGGGATGCCCTTGACCTGGGAAGCCAGACCGTAGAGGGGTTTGATGCCCGCCAGGTCCCGGTCCGTGGTGAGCGACTTGGTCGCGGACTGCAGGAAGCCGTACAGGGAACTCGGACTGGTGAGCTTCGACCGGGCCTTCTCGCCGAGGGCCTGCATGAACTCCTGCTGGCGGCCGATGCGTCCGAGGTCCGAGCCGTCGCCGACGCTGTAGCGGGCGCGGACGTAGCCGAGCGCCTTCTCGTCCTTGACGGTCTGGCAGCCGGCCCTCAGGTCGAGATGGGCCTTGGTGTCGTGGATGGGCGTCTTCGGGCAGACCTCGATTCCCTGCAGGGCGTTGACCATGCCCTTGAAGCCCTGGAAGTCGATGGACATGAAGTGGTCGATGCGCAGCCCGGTGTTCCGCTCGACCGTTCTGATGGTGCAGGCGGCGGCGTCGGCGACCTTCCCGGTGCTCCCGCCGATCGCGAACGCTTCGTTGATCTTGAAGCGGTGCGCGGTGGACGTACTGCCGTCACCCTTGTCGCAGGCGGGGATCCGCACCCAGGAGTCGCGGGGGAAGGAGACGGCGGTGGCCCATTTCCGGTCGGCGGCGATGTGCAGCACCATCAGGGTGTCCGACTGCATGGTCGTGAGGCCCTTGCCGTACTTGGCGTTGCCGCCCGCGCGGGTGTCCGAACCGACGAGCAGGATGTTCTTGGAGCCCGGACTGAGATTCGCGGGCCGGCCCTCCCCGAGCTTGTTGTCGAGGTCCGCCGCGTGGATGTTGCCGTCGAGATCCTGGTAGACCCACGCGCCTACGCCCGCGACGCCCAGGAGTATCGCCGACAGGACTCCCGCGACCCACAGCAGGGTTCGCGGTCGCCCGGTGCGCGGACCTCCCGATCGCTGTACGCCCCGCTGTCCCACCCCGACCACCTCCGGCCCGATCGCCCGCTCGGATGCCACGCTGTCACGACCGTCCGGCCACGTGGGCCTCGAACTCTACGCAGCTGCCCTGGAGTTACGCTCCGGAGCGGTCCGGCGTTCACCCTCCGGCCGCCACCTCGGCCTTCGGGGGCGCGGCACGGTGACGATGCCGGCCCGCACCACCCCCGCCTTGATTTCTACAGTGTTGTAGATTCTGAACAGGTCCATTCGACGGACCCGAACCGACCGACTACGTGGAGGGATCGGCCATGGGTGTTTCCCTGGGCAAGGGCGGCAACGTCTCGCTGAGCAAGGAGGCGCCGGGTCTGACCGCGGTGCTGGTGGGCCTGGGCTGGGACGTCCGGACCACCACCGGCGCCGACTTCGACCTGGACGCCTCCGCGCTCCTGCTGAACGCGTCGGGCAAGGTCGTCTCGGACCAGCACTTCGTGTTCTACAACAACCTGAAGAGCCCCGACGGTTCGGTCGAGCACACCGGCGACAACCTGACCGGTGAGGGCGAGGGGGACGACGAGAGCGTCAAGGTGAACCTCGCCGCCGTACCCGCCGACGTCGACAGGATCGTCTTCCCCGTGTCGATCCACGACGCCGAGGCCCGTGGGCAGAGCTTCGGACAGATCCGCAACGCCTTCATCCGGGTTGTCAACCAGACCGGCGGTGCCGAACTGGCCCGCTACGACCTGTCCGAGGACGCCTCGACGGAGACCGCGATGGTCTTCGGCGAGCTGTACCGCAACGGTGCCGAGTGGAAGTTCCGTGCCGTGGGCCAGGGGTACGCCTCCGGTCTGGCCGGGATCGCCGCGGACTTCGGCGTCAACGTCTGAGAAGCGCCGTGCCGGGGCCGGGGTGACGCCGCGCGCTGCGGGGACTTCACCCCGGCCCCTGGCGTCGCCCGCGCCGGGGCGTCGTCCGTCCTGACGGTGCGGGCGCGCGTGTAACGGCCCGCGCGCCCCGCCGCCGGTCGCCGGGCCGCGCGCACTTCGCGGTGCCGGCGCCTCACCCCGTGCACGTCAGGGCCGCGGTCGCGGTGCCTCCCCGTCCACGACGGTGCCCCGCACGACCCGTCCCGGCCCCGCCGCGCCGTCGGTCGTCCTCTGGTCCTTCAGGGCCCGGGACTCGCTCTTGAAGATCCGGGCGGCCCTTCCCGCGGACCGGGTCAGCTCGGGCAGCTTCCTGATCCCGAGGACCACGACGACGACCAGCAGGATCACGGTCAGTTCGCTCATGCCGAACATCAGGTCTGCTCTCTCTCGGTGGCGGACGCCGCGCGATACGGCGTACCGGACGGCGCAGCCCAAATCTACAGTGCTGTAGAAGTCTCCCCGCTCCATGATCCCTCAACCGCCTGGTGACCCGGCCCGGTTGGCGACCCTTAGGGAAACGCGCGCCTCGTGGCGCGGACAGGGCGTCCTGAGAGCGAACCGGTCGGGGCACGCTCCGGCGAGCCGGGTCCGCGCGCCCGCGCACCCGGCCGAGGCGTCGTCGCGCACCACCGGGACGGGTAGGGGCGATGTCCGTCGTCCCCCACGCGCACGGGTTCCGACCAGCCCGCCCCGTCCGGTGTCCGCGCAGTTCGGCCCCGGTGCCGATATCGGGTCGGCCGCACCGGGGACACCCCGTGACACCCGGAGAGGTCCGCTTGAGGAAGCACCGCAGGAGGCCCCGCCATTGGACGGCGGTCATCACCGTGATCGCCGCGAGTGTACTGGCGACACCGTCCGCGGCCCTGGCGCGTCCGGAGACACCGGGGACCGGGACCGTGTCCTCGGCTCACCCGGCGGCCCCCGCGGGCACGGCGGTACGGGTGTCCGTGGCCGAGGCGCACGTGGTGGCCCTTGTCAACCGGGCCCGCCACAGGGCGGGTTGCTCCCCGGTGAGCCTGAACGCGAAGCTCTCGAAGGCCGCTCGGGACCACAGCGCGGACATGTCGGACCACCGGAACATGTCGCACCGGGGCTCCGACGGTTCCGGGCCGGGCCGACGGATCGCGCGTGCCGGGTACGACTGGAGCGCGTACGGCGAGAACGTCGCGTACGGATATCCCACCGCCGCCTCGGTCATGGCCGCCTGGATGGCCAGCCCCGGCCACCGACGCAACATTCTGACCTGTGCGTTCCGGGAGATCGGCGTCGGCCTCGCCCGCCCGGGGAGCTACTGGACGCAGGACTTCGGCGCGACGGCCCGCCGACCGGGGACGCGTGGTCCCCTGTGGCCCACCGGCTCGCGCGGGACCGGTGCGGCCGGGCGGCGGTGAGCCGTGCGAGGGCCGGGCCGGCCCGCGGTCCGGTGCCGCGCACCGCGCCGGACGGTGGGGAGAGGCGGCGACGCGAACGGCGTGACGGACCGGGCTACTTCACGGTGACCGTGACGGCCGGTGACACGGTCTTGTCCGCCTTGACGCGCAGTTGCTCCTTGCCCTTCGTGTGGAGCTTGGCGTCCAGGATGTAGGAGCTGCCGTTCTTGATCGTGGTGCTCGCCTTCAGCGAGTTCCACTTGTCGTCCTTCTTGTGCTGGAGCGTCACCTTGGTGTTGATCTTCAAGCCCTTGGAGCGTCCGGTGAAGGTGACCGACTCTCCCGCCTTCACCTCCGTCTTTCCGGCCTTGATGGTGATCGATCCCTTGTCGGACGGTGCGGCCCGCGTGGCGCCGGCCGCGGTGAGACCGGCGTGCGGGACACCGGTGGGCCCGGCGGCGAGGGCGCCGGCGGTGCCCGCCGACAGCAGAGCGGCGGACAGGGCGCCCGCGGCGAGCGCGCGGGCGGTGCGAGAGCGGAGCGTGGACATCACGGTGGACTCCTGACGGAAGGCATCCCCCACGTGGCGCACACGGCGTCCCGACGGGTCGGACCGCCTGGTCCCAGGCTATTTGTCCTCGCCGTGGACGGCTACTCGACCCCCGGGGTCCTCCTCCTCGTACCGATTCACCCCGTGGTCGTGGGGGGGTGAGGAGGGGAACGAGGGGGCGGGGAGCGGGCGGCCGGAGCCCGGCCCGCGCACCTGGCGCGGGCCGGGCAGACGCTACGCGCTGAAGCGATGGGTGCCGGAACCGACCCGGTAGACCGCGCAGCCGTCCTCCTCACGCAGGAAGGTGCCGTGGTCGTGGGTCACCGCCCTCGGGTCAGCCGTGGGGATCCACACCTCCGCCGTGGTGTTCGGAGGCACGTCACAGGTCAGGGCGAAGCGGCCGGAGCGTGTGCGCCACTGTGTGGAGATCGGCCCGTAGACCGAGGTGAACGTGGCGCGGGCGGAGGTGACGTCACCACCGGGACGCGGCCGTACGACGATCTCCCGGTAGCCGGGCTTGCCCGCCGAGATGCCCGCGATGTTCGTGTACATCCACTCACCCACCGAGCCGTAGGCGTAGTGGTTGAAGGAGTTCATGTCGGGTGTCTGGAAACTCCCGTCGGGCTTGATCGAGTCCCAGCGTTCCCACATCGTCGTGGAGCCCTTGTCGATCTGGTAGCCCCAACTGGGGAAGGTGCGCTGCTGCAACAGCCGGTAGGCGACGTCGGTGTGCCCGGTGTCGGTGAGGACGGGCAGGAGCCGGGGCGTACCGAGGAAGCCCGTCGACAGATGCCAGTCCTTCGCCTCGATCAGGGCGACGAGACGATCGGCCGCGGCCTTTCTCAGCGCGTCCGGGAGCAGGTTCATGGACAGGGAGAGGACGTACGCGGTCTGCGTGTCCCCCTTCACCCGGCCGTCGGCGGTCACATAGGCGTTCCGGAACGCCTCGCGTATCCGGCCGAACAGGTCGAGCCAGGGCGCGGCGTCCTCGCCGATCTCCTGGGCGATCCGCGACGCGAGGTCGGCGCTGTGCGCGAAGTACGCGGTGGCGATGACGTCCTTGGGCGTCTCGTCCTCGACGTTCAGCCAGTCTCCGTAGCCGCCGGCGGGCCGCAGCAGCCCGGAGCTGTTCTTCTCCAGGTACTTCAGCCAGGACTGGACGGACGGCCACGCGTCCCGCAGCACCTGCCCGTCCCCGTAGGCCTGGTACAGGGACCAGGGGACCGTGACCCCCGCGTCACCCCAGCCGGCGACGCCGTTGCCCACCGTGCCGACCATGGGGGCCACGTCCGTGAACGCGCCGTCCGCGGTCTGCGCGTCACGCAGGTCCACGAGCCACTTGGCGAGGAAGCGGGCCGACTCCATCGTGTAGGCCGCCGTCGGTGCGAAGACGTTGATGTCGCCGGTCCAGCCCAGCCGTTCGTCGCGCGCGGGGGTGTCCGTCGGGACGGAGAGGAAGTTGCCGCGCTGTCCCCAGGTGATGTTGCTGTGCAGCTGGTTGAGCATCGGGACGTTCGTCTCGAACTCGAAGGTGAAGGGGGCGGACGTGTGCATGACGCGCCCGGTCACCGCCTTCGCCGAGGGGGTGCCGGGAAAGCCGGTCAGTTCGACGTAGCGGAAGCCGTGGAAGGTGAACCGGGGCTCGAACGTCTCCTCGCCGCCGCCCTTGAGCGTGTACGTGTCGGTCGCCGCGGCCGTACGCAGGTTCGCGGTGTAGAGGGTGCCGTCCGGGTTGAGGACCTCGGCGTGCCGCAGCCGTACCGTCGTGCCCGCCCTGCCGGAGACCCGCAGCCGCACGGAACCGACCATGTTCTGGCCCAGGTCGAGGACGAAGACGCCCGGCCGGGGCTGGGTCACCTTCCTGACCGGGAGTTCCTCGGCCACCCGCACCGGGCCGTCCGCCTGCGCCACGATCCGGGCGGGAGCGGCGTCGCCCGCGCCGCGCACGGCGAGCCAGGCCCGGTCGTCGAAGCCGGGGGAGGTCCAGCCGGGGGTCTCCTTGCGCGCGTCGTACGTCTCGCCGCCCAGCAGGTCCGCGGCGACGATCGGCCCGGAGGCGGCCCGCCAGTCCGGTCCCGAAGTGATCCGCTCACTCGTGCCGTCGGTGTACTCGACCTCCAACTGGGCGAGCAGTGCGGGCCGTTCACCGTACTGGTGAGGCCCGAACATACCGACGTTGCCCGCGTACCAGCCGGGCGCCACGTACACACCGAGGGCGTTGCCGCCCGAGCGCACCAGCGACGTGACGTCGTACGCCTGGTACTGGACGCGTCGGCGGTAGTCGGTCCAGCCGGGAGCGAGATGATCCCGGCCCACGCGGCGGCCGTTGAGGTGGGCCTCGTACAGGCCGAGAGCGGTGGCGTAGAGGCGCGCGCGGGAGACCTTCTTGCGAGGCAGCGCGAACTCGTGCCGCAGCTGGTTGGCGGCATACGACGCGGGAACGACCCTGCCCCATGGTCCGGCGCCCCACGCGGCGGCCTCCTTGGCCGCCGGCCAGGCGCTGTCGTCGAAACCGGTCTCGCGCCAGGTTCCGGCGGGCTCCTTGTCCGTCGACTTCCAGGAGGCGTCGGTGAGCACCCGCTGCTCGCCGGACGCGGTGTGCAGGGTGAGGACCGCCACCAGACCGGCCGGCCCCTCGCTCGCGTTGGTCGCCGCTACCGCGAGGACGTTCGTGCCGGACCGCACCTGGGCGAGGACGTCGACGACGGCCGGACGGCGCCAGCCCTCGTTGTCCGTCGCCAGGTCGGTCCGGGCCACCTCGGTCCCGTTCACGGAGACGGCGTAGACGTTGTCCGCCGTGATGGCCAAGGTCGCCGCGGTGATCCCGGCCGGGAGATCGACAGTCCGGCGGAACCAACGGGTCGCCGCCGGGGCGCTGTTGGCCGGTTCGCCCTCGGGGAACCAGATCCAGGCGCTGCCTTCGAGGGACGGCGCGTCGGTGAGGGCCGGGGGAGCGGAGATCCACTCGGCGGACCACTGCGCCGCGTCCATGAGACCGGTCTCCCACCAGGACGGCTCGCTCCAGCCGGAGACACCGCCGTCGGCACCCCAGACGCGCACGGTCCAGAAGTACCGTGTCCGCGGCGCGAGTCGAGGGCCCGCGTAGGGGACGAGCACGGAGTCGCCGGAGGTCACCTTCCCGCTGTCCCAGACATCCGGGTGCGACAGACGCGAGGCGCTCGAGGCGACGCGGATCTGGTACGCGCTCTGACGCGTGCCCGGCCCGTCCGAGGTCACCGGCCAGCTCAGCCGGGGGTGTTGCGCGTCGAGGCCCAAGGGGTGCTGAACGTACTCGACGGTCGGCGCGGTGATGCGCGGGGCGCCGCGCCGGACCCCCGCGGCGGCGGACCCGGACGGTGCGGCCACGGCCGGTCCGGCTCCGGTGGCCATGGCACCCACCGTGGCCACCGCGCCCGCCAGGATGTTCCTCCTACTGATCACTACGACCCCTCACGTAGGAATGATGAATCGATTCACATCGGTTGCCGTAGGTGAACGTAGGGGTGCGCGAGGTGAGGGTCAATGAGTGTGCAGGGACTTTCTTGACGCATCGTCACCGTGGAACGCGCTTGCGGTGGTTGCCGTGTGCCTGATGAGGTCGCCGATTGAACGGTTTCAATTCCTGAGTGCGCGGCGGCGGACTGCGTGGGTGCCTGCGCGGACGTCGGTGTCAGCGGCGGGCCGAGATCCGTGTTCCGGCGCGGACGCGTTCCGTCGGGGGCTGTTTCGGACCGGCGCGCGAGGGCAACCGGCCGCTATGAACAACGGTGAGGACCAGGCGGAGACGATCGAGACCCGGGGGGACGAGCACCATGTCGTCCTCAGCGCCGACACCAACGGTGACGGCAAGCCCGATGTGTGGATGACCGACACCACGGGAGACGGCAAGGCCGACCTCTACCAGTTCGACACGACGGGCGACGGGCAGGTGGACGTCACGATGGTCGAACGAGCCGAGGAGCCAGGCGAGGACCGTGTCGTCGTGGACGGCGACGGAGGCCATCCGATCGAGCCCTGAGGCCCGGTGCCGCGCCTCCGCGAGCCCTGCCGGGGGCGGGCGCGCCGGAAGGCCCCGGCACGCCGGGCCCCGGGCCGCCGGTCCGGCTTGATCACGGGCCGGCGGAGGTGTTCGCCGATGTGCGGGCTCCCCCGAGTCCGGCGTCCGGGTGGGACGGACGAGCCGTCCCGGGCTGGCTCGGGGGAGACGGCGGGGAAGGGGGCGTCAGGCGCCGACGACACCGGACTTGGCGATGGTGATCTTCGCCTTGGTGGCACCGTTGCGGGAACCGAGGGCCTCGACCTGCTTGACGATGTCCATGCCCTCGACGACCTCGCCGAAGACGACGTGCTTGTTGTCCAGCCAGTCGGTCACGATGGTGGTGATGAAGAACTGCGAACCGTTGGTGTTCGGTCCCGCGTTCGCCATCGACAGCTGACCGGGCTTGGTGTGCTTGAGCTGGAAGTTCTCGTCGGCGAACTTCTCGCCGTAGATGCTCTTGCCGCCGGTGCCGTCGCCCCGGGTGAAGTCGCCGCCCTGCAGCATGAACTCCGGGATGACCCGGTGGAAGCTCGAACCCTCGTAACCGAAGCCGTGCACGCCGGTGGCCAGCTCGCGGAAGTTCCGCGCGGTCTTGGGGACCTCCGTGTCGAACAGCTTGAAGACGATGCGGCCCGCGGGCTCGTCGTTGATGGTGATGTCGAAGTAGACGTTGTCGCTCATGAAGACATCCTCACATCTCCTCGTTCCCCGATGGCACACACCTCCCCGGGTCACGCGCGGGAACCCTCCGTGTTAAGGACTTCCGTGCGGATCAGGCGGCGGGGCGCGGGGCCCTCCGTGCCTGTCCGCGCCGCGGGCGGCGGTCACCGGGTCCCTTCCGTTCGACCTGGTGCATCCGGGAGCCCTCGCGCCGCGGTCCCCGCTGCCGCGCGGCAGCGCGCACCCTGCCCCGCCCGGGCCGGCCGACGGTACACCGTGCGCCGGTGTCGCCCGATCGCGGCGACAGGCACTGCCGCCGCGACGCCGGTCCGCCGGACCGGCGCGCACCCGGCCTGGCGGGGTGCCGTGTCGGCGACGGCGGTCCGCACGCCGGCGGCATGACAAGCTGTACTCTCCAGCGCCCGAACCCAGGAGGTCAGCATGACTGCCGAGTCACAGCCACAAGAAGGTTCGGAGCCCACCGAGGCCGAGAGCCCCGCCCTGACGCCCGACGACGACGGGCAGTACGACCTGAAGCGCAAGTTCCGGGAGGCCCTGGACCGCAAGCGCGGGATGCAGGCGGACGGCGCCGGGGGCAACGGCAAACCGGACGCGTCGAAGATCCGCGGAGCGCACGGCCCGGCGTCCAGCCAGCGGTCCTTCCGTCGCAAGAGCGGCGGCTGATCCCGCCACGCGTCGCATCGCGCGTGCGTTCCGTTCCGTCGTCGAGCGGAGTGAGCCCGTAGGGACCCGCTCGGCGGGCGGATGGTGCCGCCCGGCCACGTCGCCGAGGGGCTTCCGTCCGCGGCCGCCGCACGGTGGGCGAGTCGGAGCGCGCGTCCCGTTCCCCGGTCTGCCCGGCAACGGTCCGGCCGGTCCGCCCGCCGCGACGACGAGGCGGGCAACTCCCGCCGTGGCGCGAGGCGTCGGCGCAGATGAGGCGGCGTGAGAGCTAGATCCCGATGACGCGGTCCCGATGAAGGTGTCCCGGACGGTGCGCCGACGCGGCGGTGACGGCCGAGGCGGTGTCGGCGGTACCGTGCACCGGTTCCGGCGCCATCACGCAGGTGCGCGCACGCACTGAGCCGCGGCGGTTGTTCCGTCGGTCCCGGCCCCGCAGGTCCGTACCGCGGCCGAACGCCCGCTGTCGGTGTCCGAGGGCGGGCGGGTCCCGAACGGTGCGGCCGCGCACGCCACCGGTGCAGCCGACGGGCGCGGCGACGCTTCCACGCCGGATGTCACACCAGATCGGCTGCGCTCTCCTGGGCGGGGTTCCGGACCGGGGGCCGGTCCGGACCCTCGGTCCGGGCGGCGGCACGCAGCGCCGCCTCGACCCGCCGGTTGCTGGTCATGGACGCCGTGACGGCCGTCATGGCCAGGAGGAGCGCGGCGGCCGCGTAGAGCGGGGTGCGGATGTCGTAGGCGGTGGCCAGCCAGCCGCCGAGGAAGGCCCCGACGGGGGCGGCGCACATGGCCAGCATGCGGGAGGTGGAAGCGACCCGGCCCATGAGCTGGGCCGGGACGATCGACTGCCGGAGGGAGGGCGCGAGGACCATCGTGGCGCCCATGCCGGCCCCGCAGACGGCGAGCGCGAGCCCGGCCACGTACGGGTCCGGAGCAGCGGCCAGGCCCAGGATGGCCAGCCCCTCGACCGCGGCCGTGCAGGTCAGCGCGGTGCCGGTGCCGAGCCGTCGGCCGAGGGCGGAGGCGATGCCCGCACCGACCAGGCCGCCGGTGGCCTCCGCCGTGAGGAGCAGGCCGAAGCCGTAGGTGTCGATGCCGAGGCGGTCGTGCGCGAAGAGGGCGAGGACGGTCTCCACGGCGAGGAAGGAGACGTTCCCGACCGCCGGGCGGAGTGCGAGCCCGAGCAGCACCCGGTCCCGGAAGACGTACGAGGCTCCGGCCCGCGCCTGCCGGAGCAGTGACTCGCGGACCTCCGGCACGGGCCGGGGCAGGGCGGGCAGCGTACGCACGAGCAGTGCGGAGAACAGGAACGACACCGCGTCGGTGAGCAGCGGAACCGCCCGTCCGAGCGCGAGCAGCGCACTGCCCGCGGGCGGCCCCGCGAAGCCGGACATGGCGGTCTGGGCTCCGCGCAGGCGGGAGTTGGCGCGTTCGAGGAGTGCGGGGTCGCGGCGGAGCAGATCCGGCAGATAGGCCGTGGCGGCCGTGTCGAAGAAGAGTCCGCCGAGGCCGAGCAGGAAGGCGACGGCCGCCAGCAGCGGAATGCTCAGGGCGTCGAGCGCGGCCGCCACCGCCGGTATTGCGAGCAGCACCGCACGTGCCGTGTCCGCGACCCACATCGTGCGCCGGCGGTCCCAGCGGTCCACCAGCGCACCGCCGAGCACCCCGAAGAGCAGCCACGGCAGCGTCCCGGCGGCCGCGACGACGGCGAGCGCCATCGGGTCCCGCGTCAGCGTCAGCGCGAGCAGCGGCAGTGCGGCATGGGTGACCCCGTCGCCGAGCGAGGAGATCGTCTGAGCGGTCCACAGCCGTCCGAACCCGGTCGGCAGCTTCCGGATGTCCGAGGTCACCTGGCGTCTCCTTCGGTCCGCTCGCTCGATGTGGGGTGGAACAGGGCGAAGACGAGTGACGCGTCCGGCAGCGACGGGTCGGACAGCGCCCGGTACTCGTCCGCCAACGCCTCCAGGCGTGCGCCCAGTTGAGCGAACTGCTCCTCGGTGAGCCGCAGATGCGCCATCCGTACGTGCCGTGTGCCGTCCGCCGGCGAAGCCTCCAGGTCCGCCACCGCGTGCCGCATGAGCACGTCCGGGCCGCCTTCGCCCGGATCCGGCAGCTCGATCGACCGCGCGGCCATCGCGTAGTACCGCTCGGTGACCCCGCGGACCTTCCGCGTCCGCACCACCTTCACCAGGCCCGCCCGCTCCAGCAGCCGTACGTGGTAGCTGGAGCTCCCCTTCGCGAGGCCCACTCGCTCGGCGATCTGCGTGATCGTCGCGGGCTCGAAGCGGAGGACGGCCATGATCCGGTGGCGCGTGAGGCTGGAGACGGCGCGTAACTGCTCGTCCGTCGTGACGTGGAACGTCTCGGGAAGGCCGGCGGGAAGGTCATCGGTAGGCATGCGAGTAATGGTCAACGATTCTTGACCATTGCGCAAGGGGGTGGTGCGCGGAGCTCCGGAACGGACGCCGCGATCACCGTCGGCGGGTCTCGGGTGCCGGCTGTCCGTGCCGGAAGGCGTGGCGGACGGGAAGTCCGCGGAGAGGGCGCCGCGGACCGTCGGCCCTCACCAGACTCCTACCTTCGGATCCCGGTGAGCGGTGCAAGGAGGAGGCGTGCCGGGGGCGCGCCCTGTTCCGGGCACGGAGCCCTCGGCGGCGACCGCGCGCGGTGGCGTCGGACGACCAGCCGTCACGGCAGGTAAGAAGTCAGGAAGACGTCGTCGGCCGCGGGTGATCCTCGGGTTCGCGACAGCGGCCGCCGCGGTGCACTGTGGAAACCATGACGGCGTGGAATCGGGGCTTTGCGCAGGCGGGCCGGACCAGCCGTCTGTTGCTGCTGATCCCTGTCGCGCTCATCGTCCTCATCACGGTCGCCGACATCGTCGCGCCGTCCGACATCGTGCTCGGCCCCCTGCTGGTCATCGCCCCCGCGATCACCGCGTGGGGTGCGGGCCCCCTGGTCACGGGCGGTGTCGGGGCCGCGGCGGTGGCGGCCCAGGCGTTCATCGGCTGGCGCTCGGGACTTCTCCTGTCACGGAACGTGCTGGTCCAGCTGTTCGCCCTGGCCGTGCTCTCGGCGCTGATCGTCATCCTGTCCGTGGTCCGCGACCGGCACACCCGTGAACTCGCCCGGGTGCGGTCGGTGGCCGAGGCCGCACAGAGGGTGCTGCTCTGGCCGCTCCCGAGCCGGATCGGCACACTGCGGCTCGCCTGCGTCTATCTGGCCGCCGAGGAGGAGGCCGAGATCGGCGGCGACCTCTACGCGGCAGCCCGCAGTCCGCAGGGCACCCGTGTCGTGATCGGCGACGTACGCGGCAAGGGCCTGCCGGCCATCGGTGAGGCCGCCTTCCTGCTCGGCGCCTTCCGCGAGGCCGTGCACCAGAACGCCGGCCTGCCCGCGCTGGCCGGCTCCCTGGAGCGGAGCCTCAGCAGATACCTCGACGACTTCGAGCCGACGGACGAGGCGGGGGAACGCTTCGTCACGGCGCTCCTGCTGGAGATCCCGGACGACGAACCCGTCGTCCGGATGGTCAGCTGCGGCCATCTCGCGCCGCTGCTGCTCCAGCGGGGGCACGCGGTGAGCGCCCCGGATCTGGTCCCCGCGCCCCCGCTCGGCGTCGGTCTCACCGATCCCGGCGAGGTCGCGGTCGCCGTGCTGCCCTTCGCCGTCGACGACACCCTGCTGCTGTTCACCGACGGTGTGGTGGAGGCCCGTGACCGTGCGGGTGTCTTCTACCCGCTCGCGGAACGGGTCGCCCAGTGGGCCGGTCACCCGCCGGAGGCCCTCCTCCAGCGGGTGCAGGGCGATCTGCTCGCCCACGCAGGGGGACGCTTCGGCGACGACGCGGCCCTCATCGCCATCCGCCGCAGCGGAGAACGCGCGCCACTGGCCCGAGCGCGCCAGGCGTCGCCTCCGGGCTGAGCGGGCGGGGCGTCCGGCGTCGGGCGGCTTCTCGCGGTGGAGGGTTCGGGGACCTGCCGGCTTCCGCGGGCGGAGGGCTGCCGGGACCCGGGGCGGTGAATCCCGGGGTCGCCAGGTGGCGAGCCAGGCAGGTCGACCGAGAACACGGGGTCAGGGGCGGAGACCACGTTCGCGGGCCGGGAGCGTTCGGGGCCACGCGCGGAGAACCCGGTCCCGCCGAGGGTCCGATCCGGCGGCCCCCGGCTATGGCTCTTTTCACATTCCGGCCGGGAAGACGCACTCCGTGACCCCGGTCACCCCGCGTGGTGCGCGATTTGTTTATGTTCGCTCTTCAGTGACCCTTCCACACCACTTGTCGAGGCTCGCTTGAAGATGCCGAACCGACCGCGCCCCCACCAGCCCGCGCGGACCCGGGCGAGACACCGGGGCCGTCGCGTTCTCGCCGGCGCCGGTGTGCTCCTCGCCCTGTCGACGGCCCTCCTCGCGAGCGGTACGGCGCAGGCCGCACCCGCGGCCGCCGCCCTCGGCGGGGCCCCCGCGCAGGCCGGAGCCGACACCGTCCGCCCGGCGACGACCGCGCCCCGGGCGGCGGCACGGGTGACCGCGGCGGTGCTCGACCTCGACGGGACGGGCCGGCGACCCACTGTGTACGGCCACGACGTCACGTACGACACGGCGAGCATCATCAAGGTCGACATCCTCGCGGCCCTGCTGCTCCGGGCACAGGACGCCGGACGCCGTCTCACCGCGGCGGAACGCGCGGAGGCCGAACCGATGATCCGCGACAGCGACAACGCGGCGGCGAACGCGCTGTGGCGCGAGATCGGCCGGGCACCGGGTCTGGAAGCGGCGAACAAGCGGCTGGGCCTGACGGAGACCGAGGGCGGGTCCGGCACACGCTGGGGGCTGACCCGGACGACGGCGAGTGACCAGATCCGGCTGTTGCGCGCGGTGTTCGGTACGGTTGCGCACGCGAACGCGGGGACCGGCGGGCTGGACCAGGAGTCCCGGACCTATGTCCGTGCCCTGATGGCCGGTGTCGCCGACGAGCAGGCGTGGGGTGTGTCGGCGGCCGCGGACGCCGGGTGGGCTCTGAAGAACGGCTGGCTGCAGCGCAGTACGACCGGGCTCTGGGACGTCAACAGCGTGGGACGGATCGTGGTCGGCGGACACCACTACCTCGTCGCGGTCCTCTCGGACGGCAGTACCTCGATGAAGGACGGTGTCGCGCTGGTGGAGGGCGCCGCCCGGGCCGCCATGGCCTCGACGTCCGCGCGCTGACCCGATCCGGCGGCGCACCGTGCCGCCGGCCATGACGTGGTGCACCGGGTACCGACGACCCGGTGCACCACGCGGCGCCGCCCAGGGGCGTGGAACGCGGGTCGCCCGTGTGCGCCCACACTAGGGAATTCCTCGCGAGGGGTGCCGCAGGCTTGCTCCTGCCGACGTTCGGATCATGCCGACGTACGGACCGACAGGAGAAGGAGACAGACATGCGCTCTCGCTCTGCCGCCGCGGCCGTGGCCGCGACTCTCGGGGCCCTGGGCCTCGTCCTGGCCACCGGGGCCGCCGCCGACGCCGCCTCCCGGCCGGCCGTCACCAAGGCGCAGTGCGTGGCGACGGGAGGCATCGTCTTCGACATCCCGATGAAGACGACCTTCTGTCTCTACGACAACCACGACGGAACCGCCGACATCGCGCCCATCGTCCCCTGAGTCATCGCGCGATCCGGGGGTTCCTGCCCCGGAGCGGGAACCCCCGGTGTGCCCGTGCGCACCGGGCTGTGGCCGGACGGGACGGGCGTCGGTGGGCCGGAGGCCGATCGCGGGGCTGTCCTCGGCAAGAGACCGTGGACGCCGAGGACGTGCGCGCAACGGCGGCCGACGGGGGCCCACATCGACGGGCGGGACCGCTTCGGCCCACTGACACGGCCCGGGTTCGCCACCGCTGTTGTCTCCGACGGCCGGTGCCTGACCCGCGACCGCCCGTGGGGCGACCGGGCGGAAGGCCCGCCGGACGGTGCGTCAGTCGGTCAGCGCGGAGGCGAGTTCCCTCGTCGCCCGGACGACTTCCTTGTCCGGCTCGGCGAGCAGGCGCGGGATGCTCTCGCGATGGTCCCGTACGGCGCGGCGCGCCGCGCGCTCCCAACCCACGTAGTCTTCGCGGCGGTTGAGGAGTTTGGGATAGGCCATGGCCGTGCTCTCCCACTGCCGGGCGTCGGCGATGTTCTTCAGCAGCCGGAGGATCTGCACGCGGCACGCGACCTGGGGAAGCTGGGCGAGCTCCCACAGGAAGGGCACGGTGGCGGCGGTGGCCTGGTCCACGACGAAGCCGTACTGGCAGATGCGCTGCCGCAGACGCGCGAGTGCGGCGAAGGCGGTGGCCTCGTCGCCCGACATGAGGGCGGTGAGCAGCGAGGGGATGGCGGTGGCCACCCCGGTGGAGTCCTGGAGCTCGCGCCAGGGGATGTCTTCGAGGTCCTTGAGAGCTGTCTCCATGTCCGCTCCCGCGTGAGGAGTTGGGGGATGAGGAGCGGCGGGTCGCTCCGCCGCCGTGGCGTGCGTCATGCCGGGTCCTGCCAGGCCGGAGACGCCTGCCGGGGAGGGGCCTGCAGCATGGCCCAGACGGTCTTGCCCACGGGTGACCTGGTCCAGCCCCAGTGTTCGGACAGCGCCTCGACGATACGCAGTCCGCGGCCGTGGACCTCCATGGTGTCGTCCGTACGGGGACACAGGGGAGGACTGTCGCTCTGGTCCGTGACGGCGCACACGACGTGAGCGCGGCGGAGGGACAGCCTCAGCCACACATCCGACTGCCCGTCGAGGGACTCAGGACCCGCGTGCAGCACCGCGTTGGTGGCCAGTTCGGTGACGACGAGCACGGCGTCGTCGCTGCGGTCGCCGAGCGCCCAGCCGCCGAGGGTGCGACGGGTGAAGTCGCGTGCCTGGGCGAATCCCTGAGGGGACTCGGTGATGCGCAGGCTCGCGGATCTGGGCACGTGGCCCCTGGGCTCGTCCCTTCCGGCGCGCTCCCGTCCGGGGAGGCCGGCGGGCGCTCCGTCCGCGGGGGAACCGGCCGGAGCCGTCCGACCCGACCACGGCACGGCCGTTCCACCTGCGGGACTTGGTGCTTGGGGTGCGGATAACGACACGACATCTCCCTGATGCGACGTCAGGTCCGGTGCGCCAACGGTGCGGTTGACGACCCGGCTATTATCCATCCTGTCGACGCCCGGCGTGCAATTTCACGGGAAATTGCAGAGGTTGTGGCTGGAACAGGACCGCGTGGGACCGGTCCGACCCGGGACGGCCGACGGGTACACCGTGGTGGAACGTGAGCGAGGAGAGTCCGGTGCCATCAGTGCGAAACGGAACGCGGGCCAGTTCGCTGGGTGTCCGCTGGGTCAAGAGCCGGCACAGCAACGCCGAGGGCAACTGCGTCGAGGTGGCGCCGCTGGACGAGGGGGGAGTGGCGCTGCGTAACTCGCGCGACCCCGACGGGCCGGCCCTCATCTACACGGCCGCCGAACTGGCCGCCTTCCTGGCCGGAGCGAAGGACGGGGAGTTCGATCACCTGGTCTGAAGCGGAGCCGCGTGGTTCCACTTCTGCGGGAGTATGCGACAGAGGGCCGAATGATGCGAGGATGGTTCTTCTCGTCTGCCGGTCCACAGGGAGCAAGGATGTCCGCCGAGTCACCTCGTACCTCCCGCCTCGAACCGTATCTGCAGCGCACCGAGCCCGCCCCGACCCTGCTGAAGATGCTGGTCGGCGTCCAGCTCGCGGGCATCCGTGAGGACGCCGGTCTCTCGCAGGAACAGGCCGCGCGGGCCCTCGGGTTCAGCCCGGCGAAGCTGTCGCGCATCGAGGCGGGCAAGGGGCGGCGGCCCCCGACGGAGGCGGACGTCCGCGCGCTGCTGGACCACTACGAGACCGACGGCCACGAGGCGTCGGTCCTGCTCCAGCTGCTGCGGCGGGCCGGTGAGCCCGGGTGGTGGCAGCGCTACGACAAGCGGCTGATGCCCGAGTGGTTCGACCGGCTGGTCGGACTGCAGGAGGCGGCCGCCGCCATCCGGACCTTCGAGATCCAGTACGTTCCCGGTCTGCTCCAGACCCCGGACTACACCAGAGCGGTGGTGGAACGGGGTCTGCCCACCGCACCTGCCGCAGAGGTGCAGCGCCGCGTGGAACTGCGCACGCGCCGCCGCGAACTGCTGCTGCGCGAGGACGCCCCCCAACTGTGGGCGGTCATCGACGAGTCGGTCCTGTGGCGCGTGCTGGGCAGCCGCGATGTGATGCGTGGGCAACTGGAATACCTGGTGGACATGGCCCAGCGTCCGCATGTGACGCTGCAGATCGTTCCCCTGGACGTGACGAACGCCTCCGCGCCCGCCATTCCGGTCACCTATCTGCGCTTCGGCGGCCTCGACCTGCCCGACATCGTCTACCTGGAGCACATCAGGAGCGCGAACTTCCTGGAGGACCGGGACGAGACCGAGGAGTATCGCCTCGCCCTGGACCGGCTGGGCGATGAGGCACTCACTCCGCGCGAGACCCTGACCCTGCTTCAGAAGACGGTCGACGACCGGTACTCCGCCTCCTGAACGGCCGTGGGCTCCACCGGCCTCGGCCGGTGGAGCCCACGCGCGACGATGACGGCCTTTCCTACCTGAGGCGTCCGACGCCGCCGAACTCCACCCATTCCTGGGTCAGTTGACGGGGTGCCACCTCACTGTCCGGCCGCCACGTGGACACCTCGACCAGACCCGGCTCCAGGACCTCCAGGTCCGCGAACCACTCGGCCACGTCCTTCTCCTCGCGGACCCTGCCCCAGTGTCCCTGGGTCGCCTTGTCCATGAAGTCGGTGACGAACTCCCGGACCTTCGCGTCCTCGCTCACCAGCTGACACATCACCATGCAGCTGTCGGGAACCAGCCGTTCGGCCACTCTGCGGGCCACGGCGAGCGGGCCGTCGGTCTCGCTGTCCGGGATGCAGTGGAAGACCGAGTTGAACAGGACGGCGACCGGCTGCGAGAAGTCGATCAGACGCTGGGTGTCCGGGTGGGAGAAGATCTTCTCCGTGTCCCGCAGGTCCGCGTGGATCACCGTGGTGCGGTCGTTCTGGTCCAGCAGCGCCCGGCCGTGCACCAGCACCATCGGGTCGTTGTCGACGTACACGACCCGCGACTCCGGATCGACACGCTGGGCGACCTGGTGGACGTTGTCCTGGGTGGGCAGGCCTGACCCGTGGTCGAGGAACTGCCGGATGCCGTAGTCCGCCGCCAGCGTCCCGACGACCCGCTGCAGGAACCGCCGGTTGTTCAGCGCCAGGACGCGGGTGCTCGGCACGACCTTGTCCAGCTCGGCGCAGGCCGTACGGTCCGCAGCGTAGTTGTCCTTGCCGCCCAGATAGTGGTCGTACATGCGGGCGGCGGTGGGTACCGTGGCGTCGATCTTCGTGGACAACTGCTTTCCAGCCTGCATCGTTCCCCCAGCTCCAAGCTGCTTCAAGTGGCTTGGCTTGACAGACAATACATCCTAGGCAAAGGGCATTTGGCGATGCCAGCCCGTCGACCGAGGATCTCTCGACGGACTCCGCCGCCCTCCCGTACGTTCCGGTCCATTACGCTCCGTTCCGCCCATGCCGCCGTCCGTCGCCGGAGCCGTCAGTCGGTGAGACCCAGGGTCCCCGCCGCCTGGATGGCCAGCCAGACCTCCGCCAGCGCCCCCGTCGACGTCAGATCGCGGCCGGCGAGCGTGCCGAAGCGGCGCAGGCGGTAGGAGAGCGTGTTGGGGTGGATGTGCAGCGCCGCCGCGGCCGTCTCGGTGCGCCGGTCGCGCTCCATCCAGGTGCGGGCGGAGACCAGCAACTGCGCGTCGTGGGCCGCGTCGTAGCGCAGGACCTCCCCCAGCACATGCTCGACCAGCGCGGTCAGGACGGCGGGGTCGTCGGGCAGCCAGCGGCCCGTCGAGTCGTCGCCGTAGCGGACGACGGACCGGCCCGACTCGGCGGCCTTCGAGACCGCCCAGAGCGCCTCGCGCTGGGCGACCCTCAGCGCGGCACCGGGCGCGAAGGGGCGGCTCATCCCGGCCGCCACGTCCGGCAGTCCGCCGACCGCCTCCGACAGCTCCGGCGCCCCCAGCACATAGCGGTCCTCACCCCGGGTCAGCAGCAGATGGGGACGGTTCTCCAGGCAGCGCAGCAGCGCCTCGTCGGTGGTGCGGCGGACCACAAGCAGGACCGCGTCGCCCTCGATCGCGTGCCGTGCCAGCCGGCGCCGGGCCGCCTCCGGGTCCAGCACCTCCTGCAACAGCTCGGCCAGCGTCTCCGCGCCCTCACGGCGCAGCGTCTCGCGTTCGTTGCGCACCATCGCCAGCCGCAGTGCCGCCACCGTGGCGATGTGCTGGACGACGGCGAGCCCCGCGGGCTGGGCGCCCCGCCGCTCGTGGGCGACCAGGAAGCCCGCCGGACCGCCCGGCGCGGGAACCGGCAGCACGAACCCGCCGGGGATCGTCGGCGGAGCGTCGACGGAGGCGGGCAGCACCCCGGGGTCCGGCGTGGGGACGCCCGGCAGCAGCGGACGTCCCTGGGGCGTGCAGAGGTACACGTCGTATCCCGACAGACCTTCGAGGCGGCGCAGCAGCGCCGGTGTGTCCAGATCCTCCGCGACCAGCCAGCGCAGCGAGCCGAAGACCTGCAGCTGCGCCCCCAGCCGGTGCCGGGCGTCCTCCTGGACCGAGGCGGCCACCTCCTGCGAGACCGCGATGAAGGGAACGGCGAGCGGCACCTCGAGAACCGGGAAACCGCGCTCCTCCGCCGCCTGGAAGAAGGCGTCGTGAAGCGGGGGCATGTGCAGCTGCGCCGAGAGGGCGAGGGCGGACACCCCGGCGTCGTCCAGCCGCTCCAGATAGGCGCGCTGTCCGGCCGCGGTGCCGGGGACCGCGAGACCCGCCGTCATGATCACCTCCGCGCCCAGGAGCCAGGGTGTCGGATCGGCGAGCTCGCTGGCGTGCGCCCAGGACACGGAACGGCCCAGGCCGCCCCGACCGGCCTTCACGGAGAGCTGGAGCGCCGGGTAGGAGAGCAGGTCCTCGACCGTGAGTTTGTCGGCAGCCACAACAGCAACGCTACATCTCCGTGGCGGACACAATTGTCGGTGATCGTCCGGCGGCACAGACTGCTGGGACCGCCCCGCCCGTGCACGGAGGGCGGAGTGCCCGTGGCGGCCTCGGTCACCTGAATCGAGACCCGCGACCGGGACGCGGAGGCCGGACCGCCACCGCATCCCCGTGACCGGCCCCGCGCGTCGCGCCCCCGCCGTACGCCCGTGACCAGGAGCTGACCATGAGCACCACCACCGTCCAGGAAGTCCGGGCCGCCGCGGACGCGCTCGTCGCGGCGTTCGCCGAGGGCCGGCTCGACGACTACTTCGGCGCCTTCGCCCCGGACGCGACCTTCGTCTTCCACACCACCCCGGAACGGCTCGGCTCGGCGGCCGACTACCGCGCGCTCTGGCAGCGATGGGTGGAAGAGGACGGTTTCCGCGTCCTCGGCTGTGTCTCGTCCGGCCGGCTGGTCCAGGACTTCGGGGACACGGCCGTCTTCAGCCACGACGTGGCGACACGGGTCGCCACGCATGCGGGGGAGGAGACGCTCCACGAGCGGGAGACCATCGTCTTCACCCGCGCCGGCACCGGTGGCTGGACCGCCGTCCACGAGCACCTGTCCGCACGTACCACCGCCTGACCGGGAGAGACGTTCCATGAGCACCACGTTCCGCAACTACATCGACGGTGCCTTCACCGACGCCTCCGACGGCCGCACGCTCGACGTGGTGGACCCCACCACCGGAGACGTGTACGCGACCTCGCCGCTCTCGGGGGCGGCGGACGTCGACGCGGCGATGGCCGCGGCGGCCGCGGCGTTCCCGGTCTGGCGCGACACGACACCGTCGGTGCGCCAGCGCGTGCTGCTGAGGATCGCTGACACCATGGAGGCGCGGGCGGACGAACTCGTCGCCGCCGAGAGCCGCGACACCGGCAAGCCGCTCCACCTCACCCGCAGCGAGGAGATCGTCCCCGCCATCGACCAGGTCCGCTTCTTCGCGGGCGCCGCGCGCATGCTCGAGGGCCGCTCGGCCGGCGAGTACATGGAGGGCATGACCTCCATGATCCGTCGCGAGCCGGTCGGTGTCTGTGCCCAGGTCGCACCGTGGAACTACCCCCTGCTGATGGCGGTGTGGAAGTTCGCTCCGGCGCTCGCCGCGGGCAACGCCGTCGTCCTCAAGCCCTCGGACACCACCCCGGCCTCCACGGCGCTGCTCGCCGGGATCATCGGCGGTGTCCTGGAGGAGCTGGACCTGCCGCGAGGGATCTTCAACGTGGTCTGCGGCGACCGCGACACGGGCCGGCTCATGGTGGAGCACCCGACGCCGGCGATGGCATCCATCACCGGCTCGGTACGCGCCGGCGTCCAGGTGGCGCGGAGTGCCGCGAAGGACCTCAAGCGGGTCCACCTGGAACTGGGCGGCAAGGCGCCCGCGGTGGTCTTCGAGGACGCGGACCTGGCCAAGGCGGTCGAGGACCTGGTGGTCGGCGGCTTCTTCAACGCCGGTCAGGACTGCACCGCCGCGACCCGCGTCCTCGTCCACGAGTCGGTCCACGACGAGTTCGTGGCGGCCCTCGCCGCGGCCGCGGCCGCCACCAGGACCGGGCGGCCGGACGACGAGGACGTCCTGTACGGACCGCTCAACAACGCGGGCCAGTTCGCGCAGGTCAGCGGCTTCATCGAGCGCCTGCCCGAGCACGCCCGGGTGGAGGCGGGCGGACACCGGGTCGGAGAGAAGGGCTACTTCTACGCCCCGACGGTGGTCTCCGGTCTGCGGCAGGACGACGAGATCGTGCAGAACGAGGTCTTCGGACCGGTCATGACCGTGCAGTCGTTCACCGACGAGGCGCAGGCCGTGCGGTACGCCAACGGAGTCGACTACGCCCTGGCCTCCTCGGTGTGGACCAAGGACCACGCACGGGCGATGCGGATGTCCAGGAACCTCGACTTCGGCTGTGTCTGGATCAACACCCACATGGCCCTCGTCGCCGAGATGCCGCACGGCGGCTTCAAGAAGTCCGGCTACGGCAAGGACCTGTCCGCCTACGGCTTCGAGGACTACACCCGCGTCAAGCACGTCATGACCTCGCTCTGACCCCGCGGGGGCTGCCCGCCGGTGCGGTGCCGGACCACCCGTGCGTCCGGCGCCCCAGCGACGCGGAACGGCCGGCGCGCCGAGCGTGCGCGGCCGGGCGCCGGTGAGACGCTCCGGGGGCCCGCGTGTCGAACGCCTCACCCGCCGCACCGTCCGTGGAAGGTGAGGCCATGCGCGTCGACTTCGATCCAGAGGCCATGGACAGGACGTCCTTCTACGGGCTCATGACCTCCGTCGTGGTGCCTCGTCCGATCGCGTGGATCTCCACCGTCACACCGGACGGGGCCACGGAGAACCTCGCACCGCACTCCTTCTTCACCATCGCCAGCACCGATCCGGCGATCCTGCAGTTCACCTCGATCGGCCGCAAGGACTCGCTGCGGAATGTCGAGGACACCGGGGAGTTCGTCGTCAACTTCGCCTCCGAGCCCCTGCTCCACCAGATCAACGCCACCGCCACGGACTTCCCGCGGAGCGTGAGCGAGTTCGGCTACGCGGGCATCGAACGCGAACCCAGCCTGCATGTGCGGCCGCCCAGGGTCGCCGCCTCCCCGGTCGTCCTGGAGTGCCGTTCGCACACGACGCTGCGGCTCGGGAACTCCACGGTGGTCTTCGGGCGGGTGCTCCACATGGCGGTCCACGAGGAGTTCATGGCCGGCCGGCGGCCCGCTTCCGCACGGCTTCGGCCGCTGACCAAGCTCGGCGGCGACGAGTGGGGGACGCTCGGCGAGGTCCTGCACCTCTCGCGCATCCCCTACGAGGAGCCGCAGGCGACGGACTGAGGGACGTGAGCCGTCCCCGTACGGTCACACCTCGCCGGGGCCGGTCCGCCGTCCGTGGCCTTTCACGGGGTGCAGGTGGACGGTGAGGTCCTCGTTCGTGGGGGCAGGCGGGAGCGGCCGGGCACCGTCCGGCCGCAGGCCGTCGAGGAAGATGCGTACGTGACGGGCGGCGAGCGCGCTGGCCTGGTCGGCCGGGAGGTGGGGGAGCGGGCGGCAGGAGAGCGCTCCGGTGGCGATCAGGTCCACCGCGGTGGCGTCCGCGCGGATCACCCCCTGGGCGCGGGCCGTGGCCAGCAGCGCCTCCAGGGCGGCCACGATCTCCCGCTGCAGGGCCGCCGCCTCGGGATCGTCGGTGACCGGCCCGCCGATCAGGGGCAGGACGAGCATCTCCCGCTCCTCGACCAGCGTGAGCAGGAACTCCCCGATGGCGGCCAGCGGGTCACGGGGCGCGGCCTCCAGCGCCCGGCGCACGGTGCGGAGGACCAGCGCGAAGCCGTCCACGACGACCTGGCGGATGAGGGCGTCACGGTCGGCGAAACGCCGGTACAGCGTGGCGATGTTCACCCCGGCGCGGCGGGCGATCTCGTCCAGGGGAGCGGCCGTGCCGAGCTCTCGGAAGGCGGCACGCGCGGCGTCCAGGATCTGGGCACGGTTGCGCGCGGCGTCCGCCCGCAACCGCGGTCGGCCGTCTTCGTGCGCTGCGCTGCGAGTCACCGGGGGCCCGTCGCCTTCTGGTCGGTGCGGTGTGGACGGCTCCGCGTGTACCGGTTCCGCGTGGACCGGCCCTCCGTGGTCCGAGCCGGCGGACGGTTCGAGATTACGGCAGTGGCGGGGGCCACAGCACAACAAGTGCAGGATTTTCTGCGTTTAGTGTACCGTCGATCAGGTCGGCTCGGGCGCCACGCCGTGTGCGTGCGCCTTTCGGCGCGGGGTGTCCCCGTACCGCGGGCCGGTGCGCGTCGCGGGCGCCGACGGTGTCACTCGCGGCACTCCAGACCTGTCGCGAGAGATGAGAAGCGGTGACGACCGTGCAGCTGGCACGTTGCAAGGGCGGGGCGGTGGCGACCAGCCGCCGGGACGCCACGGAGGTGACCGGCGCACGGGTCGTCGCGTGGGTACGCCGGGGCACCGGTCGGTCCCCGTGCGGGCCGGCGCCGTCGCCCCGGCGCTGACACCGGCGCCGCTCGCTCGGCGGGCCGCCGGACGCCGGCGCACACGCCCTTGGTGCGGGCGGCATCCCGTTCGCCCCTGGCGAGTGCGTCGCACCGGCACACCCCTGCGGCCGGACACGGACCGTCCTGATCGGGACGGTCACGGATCGTCGCGAACGGGACCGTCACGAACTGTCCTGACCGGGACCGTCACGGATCGTCCTGGCCGAGACCGTCAGCCCCGCCGCCGGAGCGGGAGCCGCGACACGGCCGAACCCGCAAGCGACTCCACCCCGCTGGCGACTCCATCCCGCACTCCTCCCGACCACCGGTCGCGTTCCCGACCGGGATCACCTTCCGCGTACGCCGCGGACACCCAGAGAGCCCTCTCCTCATGCAGCCCAGTTCGGAACTCCCCGCCGTCGCCTCACCCGACGGCACCCCGTACGACCCGGCCGCGCATCCGGACCGCCATCGCCCCGCGCACGGCCGTCACGCGCTGGACGACACCGAGCCGGGCATCCCGGCCCCGGTGCTCGCGGCCGCCGCCGGAGTCCGTAAGGCGATGCTCGTACCCGTCGTCACCGCGCTGGCGATCGGGACGATATTCGTCGCGGTCTATCTGGCCGCCTTCCACGCCCCCAGCGCACGTCACCAGCCGCTCGGCATCGCCGCGTCCGACACGGTGGCCGCGCGCACGGAACTCGCGCTCAACAGCGCGGCGCCGGACGCCTACACCTTCCACCGGTACGCGGACGCGGCCGCCGCCCGTCACGCCATCGTCCACGACGAGGTGCCGGCCGCGCTGGTCAAGGACGCCCACGGCACGCGTCTGCTGGCCGCCGGCGCGCAGGGCCCCTCCGTCGTCTCCAGCCTCGCCACGGCCGCCACCAAGGCGGTCGGCCACCCGGTCCCCGTGAGCGATGTGCGCCCGCTGGCGGCCGGGGACGCACGGGGCCTCTCGGCCTTCTACGCCTCGTTCGGCGTCGTCCTCGCGGGCTTCCTCTTCGCCGTCTCCTCCTACCAGATCGCCCCGCGCCTGCCGCTCGCGGCCCGGTCGGCGTCGATGCTGGTCTTCGCCGCCGCCTCCGGTGTGACGGTGGCCCTCATCGCGCACTCCGGGTTCGGCGCGCTGCCCGCCTCCTTCCTGACCGTGGCCGTCGTGGTGGGGCTGCTCGCGTGGGCGACCGCCGCCGCCACCGGAGTCCTGCTGCGGCTCTTCGGGCCGCTCGGCATGCCGGTCGCCTCCGTACTGCTGCTCATCCTGGGCAACGCCACCTCCGGAGGCATCCTGCCCGCCACCTATCTGCCCGCCTGGCTCTCCCCGCTGGCCGAGCTCCTGGCGCCATCGGCCGCGATCCGCGCGCTGCGCGACGCCGCGTACTTCGACAACGCGCACCTCACCGGGTCGCTGTGCGCGCTGATCGGCTGGGTCGTGGGCTGCCTGGCCCTCCAGTACCTGCTGGACCGGCTCGCCGCGCGCCGGGAGGACGCGCCGGCCGCCGTCGTGGTCGGAGCGCGGGCCGCCGCCCTGGCCGGCAACTGAGCCCGCGCGCCGATCTTCCCGTGGGTGCCTTCACCCGTGGGAAGCGGAAGGGGAAGCGGGAGCGGCCGGGGGCGGGAGCACGGGTCACCCGTCTTCCCGCCCCGGGTCAGGCCCCGGCCCCGGTCACGCTCCGGCCCCGGCCAGGCCCTGGCACCGGTCACGCTCCGACGGCGGCCACGGTCCGCTACGGGCGCGGTGGGCTCAGGACGCCGGGGCGGGCACCTTCGTCGCCGGGTCGCCGTCCACGGCGGCGGCGAGCTGCGGCACCAGCCGTTCGAGCATGTACGGCAGGCTCAGGACCGTCACGAAGGAGACCGAGTTGCCGTAGTCGCTGGTCTCCTTGAGGTAGACCTCGCGGTGTTGACGGGCCACCTCGAGATCGCCGTACAGCGCGTCCTTGTGCAGCTTGGCCTCGTCCTTCGCGGGGTCGGAGGCGATCCACACGACGGCGTCGGTGTCCAGCAGGTCGGTGCGTTCCTTGCTGATGTTGGCACCGAACTCGTCACCGATGACCTTGTCCAGGTCGGTCGGCAGGGTGAAACCGAGGTCGGTCAGGACGCGCGAACGCGGGTCCTGGCTGCCGAAGACGAAGATGCCCTCGTACGGGGTCGCCACGACGCCGGTCGACCCGGCGAACTCCGGATTCTTCTCGGTCGCCGCCTTGAAGTCCTTCTCGACGCCGTCCACCAGGGACTTGGCCTTCGCCTCCTGGCCGAGCGCCTTGCCGATGATCTCGGTCTGCTGCTGCCACGGGACCCCGAAGTCGTTGTACTCCTTCGGCTGGGCCACCACCGGGGCGAACTTCGACAGCGTCTCGTACTGCGTCTTGGTGAGACCGCCGTAGACCGCGAGGATCAGATCCGGACGGAGCGCCGCGATCTTCTCGGTCTGCGGGCCGGTACCGGTGTCCTTGAGCACGGTCGGCACCTTCGCGCCGCCCAGACCGGCGGCGGCCCAAGGCCCGATGGCGCCCTTGTAGCCGCCGAGCCACTCGGTGGTGCCGACGGGAACCTTGCCGAGGGCGAGGACGGAGTCCTGGTCGGTCAGACCGACCGTGACGATCCGCTGCGGTTCCGCCTTGACGGTGGTGCTGCCGTACTTGTGCGCGATGGTCACGGGGAAGGCCTTGTTCGCGGCCGTGGGCTTCTCGGGCCCGGCCCCCGAACTCCCTGAGGAGCCGCAGGCCGCGACGGTGACGAAGAGCATCAGTACGGAGGCGAGCGCCGCGGCGAGCCGTGTGCCTCTGAGAGAGCCGAGCATCAGTGGTCCTTCATGGTTGGGGCGGTGGCGGTGGCGGTGGCGGTGCGAGAGGGCTGGTCGGCCGGCGCGCGCGTGCCGGACCACGCCCGCCAGAGCGTGGCGTACGTCCCGTCCGCCGGGCACAGTTCGGCGTGGGTGCCGCTCTCCACGATCCGGCCGTCCTCCATGACGACGATCCGGTCCGCGGCGGCGGCCTGGGTGAGGCGGTGGGCGACGACGAGGGCGGTGCGGCCCTCGACGGCCCGGGCGGCGGCCTTCTCCAGGAGCCGGGCACCGGCGCTGCCGGCCTCGGCGGTTGCCTCGTCGAGGACGGCCACCGGAGGGTCGGCCAGCACCAGCCGGGCCAGGGCGAGTTGCTGGACCTGAGCGGGTGTCAGGCGGTGCCCGCCCTCGCCCACGACCGTGCCGAGCCCGTCGGGGAGCGTCTCGACCCAGTCGAGCGCGTCGACCACGGCCAGGGCCGTGCGCAGCTCGTCGTCGGAGGCCGCGGCCCGCGCCAGGCGCAGGTCCTCGGCGAGCGGCCCGGCGAAGACGTGCGTCTCCTGGGTGATCAGGGCGACCGGAAGACCGGTGGCGGACGCGGCGGGGCCGGCCGGCCGAACCGAGCCGGACGTCGGCCGGTGGACGCCGGCGATCAGTTTGGCGAGCGTGGTCTTGCCCGCCCCGCTCGGCCCGACCAGGGCCACCCGCTCCCCGGCCCGCAGCGTGAGGTGTATGTCGTGGAGCACGGGCCTGCCGGGCTCGTACGCGTGGTGGACGCCGTGCACGTCGACCGTGCCGGAGGCCGGGGCCGGGGCAGGGTCCGGGGCCGCGTCGAGCGGAGCTCGGGCGGGGGTCCGGGAGTCCGGTGCCGCGGAGGGCTGTTCGGCCACCCCGACCAGCCGGGCGAGCGCGGCGGCCGCCGACTGTGCGTCGTCGAGCAGGACCAGCGCGGAGTTCACTGGCGTGAACAGACTGTGGAAGTAGAGGGCCGCGGCCGTGGCGGTGCCGACGGAGACCGATCCGCCGCGCACCAGCAGGAATCCGGTGACCAGGACCGCGGCGAGGCCGGTGTATTCGGCGACATGCAGCCGGTTGTAGAACCGCAGTACCAGTTCCACCCCGCGCATCGTCAACTCGACCGCGGCCGAGGAGCGTTCGGTGACCCGGGCGGTGTGCTGGTCCTCCAGCCGGAAGGAGCGGACGGTGCTCGCGCCCGAGATGGTGTCCAGCAGTTGCTGCTGCTGCTCCCCGGTGACGATCCGCTGACGGGCGTACAGGGGAACGGCGTTGCGCACGTACCAGCGGGCGGTGTGTGCCTGGACGGGGACCGCGACCAGAGCGGCGAGCAGGAAGCGCCAGTCGAGCGTGGCCATCGCCCCGAGCGTGAGGACGATGGCGAGCAGGGAGCGGGCCAGTTCGGGCAGGGCGGAGCGTACGGCCTCGCCGACCACCGAGACGTCGCGGGTGACACGGGCCGAGAGGTCGCCCGTCCCGGCCTTCTCGACCTGCTCCACCGGCAACCGGATGGCACGGTCCACGAACCGCTCGCGCAGCCGCGCCAGTACGGTCTCACCGAGCCGGGAGACCAGGGAGAGCCCGAGCGCGGTGGCGCCGCCCTGGGCGAGCGCGACCACGACCAGCAGCACGGCCGGGAGGGTGAGGTCCCCGGCCGGCCGGCGATCGGCGACCACGTCCACCATGTGCCCCAGCAGTGGCTGGAGCAGCAGTCCGGCAGCGGTCGCGGCGACCATCGTGGCGAAGCCTCCGAGAGTCAGCCACCGCTGCTTTCCGACCAGTTCGCGGACGGCCGCGCGGGTCCGGGCCGGTGTCGCGGTGGGCAGCAGCGCACGGACGGTCATGGTCTCCTCACTCGGGTTCGCCGACGGGTCGCTCATGCCAGCACCGCCGTCCGATAGGTCTCGTGGCGGCGTACCAGGTCGTCGTGCGGGGCCGTGTCGACGGCCCGGCCGGCGTGGATGAGCAGCACCCGGTCGGTGGCGGACAGCAGTGCGGGACTGGTCGTCAGGAGCACCGTGGTGCGGCCCTTGCGGATCTCGCGGATGCCCGTGGCGATCAGGGCCTCCGTCACCGCGTCGACCGCGGTGGTCGGTTCGTGGACCACGAGCACGGGCCGGTCCGCCGCCAACGCGCGTGCCAGCGCCACGCGTTGGCGCTGACCGCCGGAGAGCGAGCGGCCTCGCTCGCTGACCGCCGTGTCGGCGCCGTCGGGCAGCGTCCCGGTGACCTGGGCGACCCCGGCGGCGGCCATCGCCGGTTCCGGGTCGCGGGAACCGGCCGCGGCGGTGACGTTCCCGTGGACGGTGCCCTCGAAGAGGTCCGCGTCGTGCTCGGCGACGAGGATCGCGGCGCGGATCTCGGCGGGGTCCAGATCACGCAGGGGCACACCGTCCAGGTCGACCGACCCGGCGTCGGGGTCGGACTGCCGGGAGAGGCAGCGCAGCAGGTCGGCGGCGTCCGCCGGATCGGTGGCCACGACACCGAGCAGTTCGCCGGGGGCGATGTCGAGGTCCAGGTCGTGCAGCCCGCCGTGGCTGAGGGCCCGCAGTCGGACGGCGCCGCGCACCGGACGCGGCAGCGGGGAACCGCCCGCCGTGACCGCGGGAGCCGTGGCGAGCACCTCCGCGATCCGGGCGGCCGAGGCGCGGCCCTGAGCGAGCTCGGCGTTGACCCAGGCGAGGACTTCGAGGGGGCCGAGCAGGAACAGGGCGAGACCGACCGCCGAGACCAACTGGCCGAGTGTGATGCTGCCTTGAGCGGCGAGCCGGCCGCCGACCAGGGCGACGGCGGCGATCAGACAGCCGGTCAGCGCGAGCACCATCCCGCTCTGGAAGGCCTGTGCGCGAGCGGCGCGCAGGGTCGCGCGCAGCGAGTCGTCGCTGGTGGTGCGGTAGCGGGCGATGGCGGTCGACTCGCCGCCGATGCCCTTGAGGACACGCAGTCCGGTCACCAGGTCGGCGGCGACGGCCGAGGCGTGCGCCGCCCGTTCCTGCTCGGCCTCGCTGCGGGTCTCCAGCGGCTTGCTCAGCAGGTGTCCCAGCCACAGCAGTACGGGAGTGCCCAGGAGGACGACCAGCCCGAGGGTGACCGAGGTGCGCAGCAGGACGACGGCGCAGGTGGCGATGCCGACCAGCGCCGAGATCCCGGACATCAGCGCCATGCTCAGGGCGCCGACCCGTCTGGCGTCCTCGGTCGCGATGTTGGCGAGGGCTCCGGGCAGCCGGCCCTCCTCGGCGCCGCCACCGGGATGCAGGACGCGTCGTACGAGGGCGACGCGCAGGGTGTGTTCGGCCTGGACGGCGGCCAGTTCACCGGACCGGGCGCCGAACCGGAAGCTCAGGGCGAGACCCACGTAGACCACGGCGAGCACTCCGAGCCACAGGACGAGGGCGCCGGTGTCCGACCTCGTGACGGCGTGGTCGATCACGATGCCGATCAGCGCGGGTACCAGTGCCTCGCCGATCTGGTGTCCTGAGCCCAGGAGCGCGCTGAGCGCGACGCGCCCGCGCTGACCGCCGACGGACTCGCGCAGCACGTCGCGTCCCGACGGATACGAAGGACTCATCCCACCCCTCCGGGACCTGGCGAAACAAACTTAGGTGAGGCTACCTTAAGTATGGCTGTCCGGTGCGGTATTGGGCGCGGAAGGGATCAACCCCCGGTGCCGGCCGCGTGCGCCGCCGGATGCCGATCCGGTTCCTGCCCGGTTCCTGCCCGGTTCCCGTCCGGTTCGGCAGGACGGCACGCGGACGGCGCGCCGTCCCGTGTGCATCAACGGAACTGACTCATAGGGAAGTTCACGTGCGGCCGGACGTCGTGGACGCCGTGTCGTCCGCGCGCCGGGTGAGCAGGGAGTCGAGGATCTCGCCGGACCGTACGGCGGTGGTGGACAGCAGGGTCGAGGTCAGCCCGTGCGTGTGCTCCGTCGCGCCCTGCACATAGATGCCGGCCGTCACCTCGGGTGAGGACTCGGCCCGGTGGTCACGACCGACGAGCAGGGCGTCGTTGTGGTCCCGCAGACAGAGCTTCGCGGCCCTGCCCAGCAGCGCGTCCAGGTCTCTGGGGCGATAGCCGGTCGCGTGGACGAGCAGGTCGCAGGAGATCGCCTCACGTTCGCCGGTGGGGAGGTACTCGACCGTGACGTCCAGGCGGTCCTCCAGGGTGCGTACGTCCCGGATGCGGGAGACGTTGCGCAGCCGCAGGCGTTCGCGGCCCAGGACCTTCTCGCGGTACATGGTGGCGTACAGCGACTCGATCAGATCCATGTCGACCACCGAGTAGTTGGTGCTCCGGTGGTAGTCGACCAGCGACTGTTTCACCTCGGGCGCCGACCGGAAGTAGACGTCGACCGCGTCGGGGTCGAAGATCCGGTTGGCGAAGGGGCTGTCGTCGGCGGGGGTGTACCCGTACTTGGCGAAGACCGCGCAGATCTCCGTCTCGGGGAACGAGCGGTGCAGGAAGTCGACCACCTCGGCTCCGCTCTGTCCCGCGCCGAGCACCAGGATGCGGCCGACCGGGGTGCCGGAGCCGGTCAACCGCGCGACACGCGGCACCAGTTCGCTGTTGTGCCAGATGCGGTCCGACAGGGCGGTGTCCGGCGGCAGACGGGGTTCCAGGCCGACCGCCACCGAGATGTTGCGGGCCCTGCGGGTGCGGGTGCGCTCCGGTGCGCCGGGCACGCGACTGGTCACGTCGAACCAGCGGACCTCGCCGTCGTCCGAGGTCACCGGCTCGACGGAGACGACCTCGGCGTCGTACTCGGCGAGATGCGCGAGCCGGGCCGCCGCCCACTCGAAGTACTCGTGGAACTCGATCCGCAACGGGAAGAGCGTCTTCGCGTTGAGGAAGTCCACCAGCCTGCCGCGTTCCCGCAGGAAGCACAGGAAGGTGAAGTCGCTGGTGGGGTTGCGCATCGTGGCCAGGTCCTTGAGGAAGGAGACCTGCATCGTCGCGTCGTCGATCAGCATTCCGCGGTGCCAGCCGAAGGAGGGCTGTCGTTCCAGGAACCTCGCGTGGAGCCGGTCCTCGGGGGCGGCTCGGGCGTTGTGCTCCTCGACGGCTATGGCCAGTGCGAGGTTCGACGGTCCGAAACCGATACCGAGCAGGTCATGGATGGCGTCAGGTTCGTCGTGCAGTGCGTTCACCGCAACTTCCCTTCCCTTGGGCACCCCTGATGGTAAATAAGGTTAGCCTTACCTTGCAATGGTGGTCTCGAAGAGAGGATCGACTATGCGGGTCGTCATGTTCGGCTATCAGACCTGGGGGCATCGCACGCTTCAGGCTCTGCTGGAGTCCGACCACGAGGTGGTGCTGGCGGTGACCCACCCCGGGAGCGAGCACGCCTACGAGAAGATCTGGGACGACTCCGTGGCCGACCTCGCCGAGAAGCACGGCATCCGGGTGCTCCTGCGCAACCGGCCCGACGACCCCGAACTCCTCGCCGCACTGCGGGAATCCGCGCCGGACATCATCGTCGCCAACAACTGGCGGACCGTCCTGCCCCCGGAGGTCTTCGAACTCCCCCCGCACGGCACGCTCAACATCCACGACTCGCTGCTGCCGGCCTACGCGGGCTTCTCACCCCTCATCTGGGCGCTCATCAACGGAGAGCGGGAGGTCGGCGTCACCGCGCACCGGATGAACGCCGAACTGGACGCGGGCGACATCCTGTTGCAACGGGCGGTGCCGGTCGGCGCGACCGACACCGTCACCGATCTGTTCCACCGCACCGTCGACCTGATCCCGCCGGTGGTGACCGAGTCCCTCGACCTGATCGCCTCCGGCCGCGCGCGGTGGATACCGCAGGACCGCAGCCGCGCGAGCTTCTTCCACAAGCGGTCCCCCGAGGACAGCAGGATCGACTGGAGCTGGCCCGCCGAGGACCTCGAACGCCTGGTGCGCGCCCAGTCCGACCCCTATCCCAACGCCTTCACCCACCATCGCGGCGCACGCCTCCGCATCGTCGACGCCTCGGTGTCGCAGGGGTGCTACGGGGGCACCCCGGGACGGATCTTCATCCGCGAGGGGGACGGCATCGTCGTCGTGGCCGGTGCCGGGGCGAGGACCGGCCGGCTGCGCGGGCTGCTGGTCCGGCGGGTCCGCACCGAGGACGGTGCCGAGCACGCGGCGACCGACTACTTCCGGACCATGGGCGGCTACCTCACCGCCCGCCCGTGAGCGGCGCCTCCGCACCGGCCGTCCGGCTCCCGTCGCTGGGGCCGCTGCGCGGCCGGACCGTGGTCGTCAAGTACGGCGGCCACGCCATGACCGACGGGCCGCTGCGGCGCGCCTTCGCCCAGGACGTCCTCACTCTGCGGCGCGCCGGAGTCGGGACGGTCGTGGTGCACGGCGGCGGGCCGCAGATCGGCGCCCATCCGGACCGGCTCGGCCTCCGGTCCGAGTTCCTGAACGGACTGCGCGTCACCACGCCGGAGACCATGGACGTGGTACGGATGGTGCTCTCCGGCAAGGTCCAGAAGGAACTGGTCGGGCTGCTCAACGAGGACGGTCCCCACGCCGTCGGGCTCAGCGGGGAGGACGCGCGTACCCTCACCGCCGTCAAGCGGTACGCCGAGGTGGCCGGTGAACGCGTGGACATCGGACTCGTCGGGGACGTGGCCCGGGTGAACACACCGCGGTCCTCGGCATCCTGCTGGAACACGGCCACATCCCGGTGGTCTCCTCGGTGGGCCGGGGCGAGGACGGCCAGGTCTACAACGTCAACGCGGACACCGCGGCCGGTGCGGTCGCCGCGGCGCTCGGGGCCCACGCGCTGGTCGTGCTGACCGACGTGCCCGGCCTGTACCCGGACTGGCCGACGAGCGACCGGGTCGTCGACCGCATCACCGCGGGGGAGTTGGAGGTGCTGCTCCCCGGGCTGGGCGGCGGCATGGTACCGAAGATGGAGGCGTGGCTGCGGGCCGTCCGGTCCGGGGTGACGGCGGCCCGGGTGCTCGACGGCCGCACCCCGCACGCCCTCCTCGACGGGCTGACGGGCGCCGCGGGATCCCCCGGCACGGTGGTCCTGCCGGACGACGGCGCGGTGTAGGCGATCAGGACTCGTACAACTGGAGTCTCCTGTAGCCGAGTTCGAGTTCGAGTTCGAGTTCGAGGACGTCCGTCCGAACGGGTTGTCCGTCCGGGTCCGTCCGCACGGAGCGGGTCCGGCGGGGCGGCCGCGCGGGGGGTCTCGCGTGCGGCCGCCCGGGACGCGTCGCCGCTCCCGCCGCGCCGGACTGCCGGGCCGGTCAGGCCGCCGCCATGGTGCCCGGGGCCGGGGCCGGGGCCGGGGCCGGAGCAGGTGCACCTTGTGGCGCGGCGAGGAGGTGAAGGTCCAGGCCCCTCAGCCGGTGGTCGGGGCGCCTCCGTCGGCGGTCCGGGCCGCGGTCTCCGGGGACGGCGTTCCGTGGTGCCGCCCCATCGGGATGACCAACGGCGTCCCGCTGACCGGGTCCGTGGTGATCCGGCAGTTCAGGTCGAAGACGTCCGCCACCGTCTTCTCGGTGATGACCTCGGCCGGCGCGCCCTCGGCGGCGATCCGTCCTGACTTCATGGCGACGACGTGGTCGGCGTAGCGGCAGGCCTGGTTGAGGTCGTGCAGCACCATCACGATCGTGCGGTCCTCCCGCCGGTTGAGGTCCGTGACCAGGTCGAGCACGTCGATCTGGTGCGCCAGGTCGAGGTAGGTCGTCGGTTCGTCGAGGAGCAGCACCTCGGTGCCCTGCGCGACGGCCATGGCGATCCAGGCACGCTGCCGCTGTCCTCCCGAGAGTTCGTCGACCGGGCGGTCCGCGTGCTCGGTCATGCCGGTGGCCGCCAGTGCCTGCCGCACGGCCTGCTCGTCGGCCCTCGACCACTGCCGCCACCAGGTCTGGTGCGGTGAGCGCCCGCGGTTGACCAGGTCCACGACGGTCAGCCCCTCGGGCGCCACCGGGCTCTGCGGCAGGATGCCGAGGCGCTGGGCGAGTTCCCTGGAAGGCAGGGAGTGCAGCGTCCGGCCGTCCAGCTCGACGCTGCCCGCCCGGGGGGCGAGCAGCCGGGCGAGGGCCCGCAACAGGGTCGATTTGCCGCAGGCGTTGGCACCGACGATCGCGGTGATGCGGCCCGGCGGGACGACCAGGTCCAGACCGTCCACCACCAGGCGGCTGTCGTACGCGAGTCGCAGCCCGCTCGCGCGCAGGTCCGGACCGGCGGCCGGGGTCGGGACGACGGGCGGGGAGCCGGCCGGTGGCGGTTCGGCCGGCCGGGTGTCCGTGGACAGGGGACCGGTGGACAGGGAGCCGTTCGGCAAGGGTTCGACCGGCATGGGTTCGACCGACATGGGATCAACCTCCTGAGCCCGCGCGGTCGGCGCGGACGAGCAGCCAGAGCAGGATCGGCGCGCCGAGGACGCCGGTGACGATGCCGACCGGGAGTTCCGTGCCGGGGACGAGCGTACGGGCGATGAGATCGCCGCCGAGGACCACGAGGGCGCCGGTGAGTCCCGAGGCCACGGTCGGGGGCCAGGCGGTGCGGGCCAGCCGCTGGGCGATCTGTGGGGCGGCCAGCGCGACGAAGGCGACGGGGCCCGCCGCGGCGGTGGCGAAGGCGATCAGACCGACGCCGGTGAGCAGCACGGCGAGCCGTACGGACTGCACGCGGGTGCCCAGACCGGTGGCGATGTCGTCGCCGAGCTGGAGGGTGCGCAGCAGCCGGCCGAGCAGCAGGGCCGTCGGCAGCAGGACCGCGAGGGCCACGGCGAGGGGGCGTGTCTCGCCCCAGGTACGGCCGTTGAGGTTGCCCACCAGCCAGCCGAGGGCGGCCTGCGCCTCGAACCGCCCGCCCTTGGCCATCAGGTAGTCGGTCGCGCTCGCGCACATCCAGGAGACGCCGATGCCGACCAGGATGATCCGGTAGCCGGTCGTGCCCCGCCGCCAGGCCAGCAGATACACGAGCAGGGCGGTCGCCAGCGCCCCGAACAGCCCGAGGGACTGGGTGCCGAGGCCGCCGTCCCAGCCGAGGACGATGCCCGCGACCACGGCGGTGCCCGCTCCCTGGGTGAGGCCGATCATGTCGGGGCTGGCCAGTGGATTGCGGGTCATGGTCTGGAAGAGCGCGCCGGAGACGCCGAACGCGATCCCGGCCAGCAGTCCGACCAGGGCGCGCGGCAGCCGCAGGTCCTGGACGACCAGCACGGTGCCGGGGTCGCCCGAGCCGCCCAGGGCGCGGACGACGTCGGCGAAGGCGATCGGGTAGTCGCCGATGGTCAGACCCCAGCAGAACAGCAGGAAGGTGCCGACGCCGAGGACCATGCAGAGAACGACCAGGCGCGGTCGCAGGACTCCGGAGACGGGCGGCATCGTCAGCCGGTAGGCGCGGAAGCCGGAAGGGAGCGGTGGCCAGGCCGGACCCAGCCGCTCCGTGGCGGAGCCCGGCGGTCTCGTCGTGGTGGTGGAGTCCGTCATGTCACACCTCCGCCAGCCGCCGGCGGCGCACCAGGGCGATGAAGAACGGGCCGCCGATGAAGGCGACGACGACTCCCGCCTGCACCTCGGTGGGCCGGGCGACGACCCGTCCGAGGATGTCCGCGGCGAGCAGCAGGCAGGGGGCGAGCACGGCCGACAGGGGGAGCAGCCAGCGGTGGTCGGGGCCGAGTCCCGCCGACCGGGCGAGGACGCGGGCGATGTGGGGGACGACCAGACCGATGAAGACGACGGGCCCGATGACCGCGACGGCCGCGCCGGTGAGCAAGGTGATCGCGGCGACGCCCTGGAGCCGGACCAGGCCCAGCCGCCGGCCGAGTGAGGCCGCCACGTCGTCGCCGAGGGCCAGGCTGTTGAGGGCCGGCGCACAGGCCAGGGCCAGTGCGCCGCCCACGGCCAGGAAGGGCAGGATGCGCAGTACGGTGGCTCCGTCCTGGTCGGCCATGGAGCCTGCCGACCAGAAGCGGTAACGGTCCAGCGCGTCCGGGTCGGTGAGGGCGATCGCGCTGGTGAGCGAGGACAGCAACGAGGTCACCGCGACTCCGGAGAGCGCGAGTTTGACCGGGGTCGGACCGGATCGCCCCAGCCTGCCGAGGAGGTAGACCAACACGCTGGCGGCCAGGGCGCCGGCGAACGCGAACCACACATATCCGTAGAACGATCCGAGCCCCAGCACGCCGACGGCCAGCACGATGGCGAAGGAGGCTCCGGCGCTGACCCCGAGCACTCCGGGGTCGGCGAGCGGATTGCGCGTCAGCGCCTGCATCAGCGCGCCGGACAGCCCGAGCGCCGCTCCGGCCGACAGACCCAGTGCCGTGCGCGGAACGCGCGCCGTCCACACGATGTTCTCCACGAGGCGGCTGGGCGGGTGACCGAACAGCGCCCGGACCACCTGGTCCAGTGGGATTCCGGCGGCGCCGACGGCGATCGACAGCAGACAGAGCCCGGCCAGGGCAGTGCCCAGCGATGTCATGAGAAGGACGGGGCGTATCCGCTTGCCCCCGCTCACCTTACGGTCTCCAACGGCCAACTCCCTTAGGTTAGGCAGGCCTTAATCGTAGTGGGCGCCATCCGGATCTCCGAGACAAGGACCTTTTGATTAGGTAATCCTTACCTTAGTATGGCCGCGTTCCTCCGGCCGAGCCGGTTCCGCGCATTCGAAAGGCACGGTCAGCTGTGTCCGGTATCGAAGTACGTGTATCCGGTATCGACGAGGGCGAAGTGGCGGAGTTCTGGCGCCGGTGCCTCGATCCGCTTCCGCGGGAGGCCGCCCTGCCCGTCGACCTCCCGTACCCGGCACGGCCGGCGGGGGAGCGGCGGACCCTGAACCGCCCACTGGACCCGACGGCCGACGAGGCGACCCTGCTAGCCGCGTACGTGGGCCTGCTGCACCGCTACGGCGGTGGGCACGACATCACCGTGGGGTACGACGGTCTGCCGGTCAGGGTCGGGCTGGACGGCGGCACCGGATTCACCGAGCTGGTACGACGCGTGGCCGAGGCCGTCGCGGGGGCGAGGGCCCACCGTGCCGAACTCGGCACCCTCGCCGCCTGGCTGCGCGCGGAACCCACCCGCGGCGGCGGACTCCTGTTCAACACGGCGTTCCGCACTCCGTCCGGCACGGACCGCGGCACGACGGGCCGTACCGCGTCCGGCACCGCCCGCTCCCAGGCGCCCGGTACGGCGTCCGCCACGGACGACGAGGAGCCCTGCGGCCCGACCGGCGGGGAGTCCGGTCCGGCACTGGGAGCCGTCAGTCGGGACGACGCGCCCCCGCTGGACCTCGTGCTCGAAGTCGCTCCGGGTGAACTATGGGTGAGCTACCGTCAGGACCTCTTCGAGACGGCGACCGCCCGACGGATCGCCGACCACTACGTGATCCTGCTGGCCGACGCCCTGGCCCGGCCGCACGCCGCCGTCGGCGAGCTGGAGCTGATGAGCGCCGAGGAGCGCCGTCTCGTCCTGGAGGGATGGAACGACACCGAGCACGCCCTCCCCCCGCGCACCTGGCCGGAGATGTTCGCCGAGCAGGTCCGACTGCGCCCCGACTCCGTCGCGCTGGTCTTCGCGGACACCCGGCTCACCTACGCCGAACTCGACGCACGCGCCAACCGCCTGGCCCACGCCCTGATCGCCCGCGGTGCCGGGCCCGAACGGGTCGTGGCCCTCGCCGTACCCCGCTCCGCCGACCTGATCGTCGCCGAGGTCGCGGTGCTCAAGACCGGCGCCGCCTATCTCCCGGTCGACACCGACTACCCGGCCGACCGCGTCTCGTACATGCTGGCCGACGCCCGCCCGGTCTGTCTCGTCACCACCTCCGAGGTCGTGGACGACATCCCACCGGGCGAGGGCACGCACCTCGTGATCCTCGACGAGCCCGACACCGTCAGGGAGTTGGCGGGTCTGCCCGCACACGACCCGGGCGACGCCGACCGTGGCCCCCTGCCGGTCGCGGGCGCGGCCTATGTGATCTACACCTCCGGCTCGACCGGCCGTCCCAAGGGCGTGGTGCTCTCCCACGCCGGTGTCGCGAAACTCGTCGCCACCCAGACCGAACGGTTCGGCATCGGACCGCACAGCAGGGTCCTCCAGTTCGCGTCACCGAGCTTCGACGTCGCCTTCTGGGACCTGTGCCTAGGCCTGCTCTCCGGCGGCAGGCTCGTCGTCGTGCCCACCGAACTGCGGGTGCCCGGCGCACCGCTCGCGGACTACGCGCACGCACACGGCATCACGTTCATGATCCTGCCCCCCGCCCTGCTCGCCGCCCTGCCCGAGGACGTCGAACTGCCGCCCGCCACACTGCTGGCCGGCACCGAGCGGGTCTCACCCGAACTCGTCGGCCGTTACGCACGCGGCCGGATGATGTTCAACGCCTACGGTCCCACCGAGGCCACCACCAACTCCACCCTCGGCCTGTGCGACCCGGACATCCCCGCCGGCCACGTCGTGCCGATCGGTGTCCCCGACCCGGGAACCCGCGCCTATGTCCTGGACGCCCGTCTCGAACCCGTACCGGCCGGTGTGCCCGGCGAGTTGTACCTCGGGGGCGCCGGACTCGCCCGCGGCTACCTCGGACGGCCGGACCTCACGGCCGAACGGTTCGTCGCCGATCCCTTCGGGAACCCCGGCGAGCGGCTGTACCGCACCGGCGACCTCGTGCGGTGGAAGTCCGACGGACGGCTGGAGTTCCTCGGCCGGGCCGACTCCCAGGTCAAGATCCGCGGCTTCCGCATCGAACCCGGCGAGATCGAGTCCGTGCTGCGCGCGCATCCGGCCGTGGACCAGGCCGCCGTAGTGATCCGCGAGGACCGGCCCGGTGACCGCAGGCTGGCCGCCTACGTCGTCCCCGCGCTGACGGCGGAGCCGGGAGAGGGGCAACGGGAGGCGGCCGAACAGGTCCAGGCCTGGAAGGACCTCCACGAACTGCTCTACTCCGCCGTGGGAACCGAGGGGCGCCGCGACGACGCCGAGGGCGACAGCGGCGGATCCGCGGGATTCCGCGAGAACTTCGCCGGCTGGAACAGCATGTACGACGGCCTGCCCCTCCCCGTCCAGGAGATGAGGGAGTGGCGGGAGGCCACGATCGCCCGCATCGGCGAACTGGCCCCGCGCCGCGTCCTGGAGATCGGCGTCGGCAGCGGCCTGATCCTCTCCCGTGTCGCGCCCGGATGCGAGGAGTACTGGGGCACCGACCTTTCCGAGGAGGCCGTCCGTGCCCTGCGCACCCAGGTGGAGAGCGTGGACGGCCTCGCCGACCGGGTCCGCCTCGATGCCCGGCCGGCCCACGACACCTCCGGCCTGCCCCGGCACCACTTCGACACCGTCGTCCTCAACTCCGTGGCCCAGTACTTCCCCAGCGCCGACTACCTCGCCGAGGTGCTCCGCGCCGCCGGTGAACTGCTCGCCCCGGGCGGCAGCATCTTCGTCGGCGACGTGCGCAACGCCCGTCTGCTGCGCTGCCTGCGCGCCGCCGTGGAGACCCGCCGGGCCGCCGACCCGCAGGACAAGCAGGCCCTGCGGACCGCCGTGGAGCGGTCGGTGGCCTGGGAGGGCGAACTGCTCCTCGACCCCGACTTCTTCGCCGCCCTCGACGGCTTCGACGCCGACATCCGCGTCAAGCGCGGCGCCCACCACAACGAGCTGACCCGCTACCGGTACGACGTGGTGCTCCGCAGGCCGACCGGCACCCGCGCCCCGGCCGGAGACCCGGTGCGCACCATGTCCTGGACCGCGCTGGGCGGTCTGGACGCCCTCGGCGACCAACTCGCCGACGACACCGCTCCGCTCCGGGTCACCGGTGTGCCCAACGCCCGGCTCGCGGAGGACCTGGCCGCGCTGGAGACGCTGGAGGACAGCAGCCGCACCGCGTCACCCGCCGGAGCCCCGGACCCGGAGACGTTCCACGCGCTCGGGGCCCGCCACGGGCACCGGGTCGCCGTCACATGGAACGGACCCGCCGACGACGGTGGTCTCGACGTGCTGTTCACTCGCGGCGACATCCCGTACGCGGAGCTGTACCAGAGGAACGGCACCGTCCCGCACGCCAACCGCCCGGCACCCTTCCGGGACGTGAACTCCCTGATGAGGCGCCTGCGTTCGTACGCGGGCGAGAAGCTCCCGGAGTACATGCTCCCCGCCGCCCTCGTGCCGCTCGACCGCCTCCCGGTCACCCCCAGCGGAAAGCTCGACGCCGCCGCGCTTCCCGCGCCCGACTACGGCGCCCTCAGCTCCGGCCGGCCGCCGCGCGACACCCGCGAGGAGTTGCTGTGCGTCGCCTACGCGGAGGTCCTGGGTCTGCGCTCGGTCACCGTCGACGACGACTTCTTCGCCCTCGGCGGCGACAGCATCACCGCCATCCAGCTCCTGGTGCGTGCCCGCAGGGCAGGCCTGCGTCTCACCTCCCGGGACGTGTTCCGGGACCGCACGGTCGCCGAGCTCGCCCGGGCCGCCGTCGAGCGGACCCACCCGGCCGGTACCGAGGACGACGGCCCGCTGCCGCGCCTCACCGAGGCCGAACGCACTGGACTCCAGGGCGATCACCCCCTCACCGTGGAGGACCTGACGCCTCTGAGCCCCCTCCAGGAGGGCTTCTACTTCCACTCCCTCGTGGACGGCGCCGACCGCGACGCCTACGTCGTGCAACAGGCCCTCGAACTCTCCGGACCGGTGGACGCCGCAGCCCTGCGCCGGGCCGCCCAGCGCGTCCTGGACCGGCACGCACCCCTGCGGTCCTGCTTCCGGCCGCTCGCCGACGGCAGGCCGGTGCAGATCGTGGCGGCCGGCGTGGAACTGCCGTGGCGCGAGATCGACCTCTCAAGCCAGGACCCGCGGACCGGAGCGTCGCTCGCCGACGCCGTGGCCGACGAGGAGCGGGCCCGCCGCTTCGACCTCGCCGCACCGCCCCTGCTGCGATGCGCCCTGATATGCCTCGGCGACGGCCACAGCCGGCTGCTGCTGACGTTCCACCACATCGTCGCCGACGGCTGGTCGTTGCCGGTCCTGCACCGGGAACTGATGTCCTCCTACGGGGACGCGCCGGCTCCGCTGCCCGAGGTCGCGCCGTACCGCGCCTATCTGCGCGCACTCGCCGGAGCCGACCGGGAGGCCGCCAGGGACGCCTGGCGCACCGCCCTCGCCGGGATCGAGGAGCCGACCCGGCTGGTCGCGACACCCGCCGACGGACGGCCGATCGAGCCCGCGCAGGTCCGCGTGGAGCTCTCCGAACAGGTCACCGCTCGGCTGTCCGCGCGCGCCCGGGACCTGGGTGTCACGCTCGGCACCGTCGTGCAGACCGCCTGGGGTCTGCTGACCGGCCGGCTCACCGGCCGTCACGACGTGGTGTTCGGCACCACCGTCTCCGGCCGGGACGCCGAGGTCGAGGGCATCGAGTCGATGGTCGGCCTCTTCATCAACACCCTGCCCACCCGCTTCCGTTGGCAGTCGGCGGAGACGCTCGGCGAGCTGCTCCGGCGGCTCCAGGACGAACAGGCACGGCTGCTCGACCACCAGCACCTCGGTCTGGCCGAGCTCCAGCGCCTCGCCGTACCCGCGGGCGGCGGTGAACTCTTCGACACCCTGGTCGTCTTCGAGAACTACCCGGCCGCCACCGGCCTCACCGACCCCTCCGGCACGCTCCGTCTCACCGGCCACGCGTTCCATGACGCCGTCCACTACCCGCTCGCGCTCGTCGTGAAGCCGGGCCGACGCCTCGATCTGCGGCTCAAGCACCACGCCCGACGGCTCGACGGCGAGGCCGTACGCCTGATCGCCGACCGGCTCACCCGGATCCTGCACGCCATGGCCACCGACCCCGGCCGGTCCGTCGCCGCCCTGGAACTGCTCTCGGCGGAGGAGCTGGCCGACGCGCATCCGGCAGGCGCGCGTGTGCGGACACCGGAGACCACCCTGGCCGCGGCCTTCGAGGACCAGGCCGCCCGCACCCCGGACGCCCTCGCCGTCGTCCACCCCGAGGGAACGCTCTCCTATCGCGAACTCGACGCACGGGCGTCCGTGCTGGCGCGGCGACTGGCGGCCCGGGGAACGGGACCGGGCGAGGTCGTCGCGGTCGCGGTGCCCCGCTCCGCCGAGCTCATGACGGCCCTCCTGGGCGTCCTGAAGTCCGGAGCCGCCTATCTTCCGGTCGACGTGGACTACCCCGCCGACCGGGTGACCCACATGCTCGCCGACTCCGGTACGACGACCGTCGTCACCACCACCGGCACGGCCGCCCGTCTGCCGTCGCTCCCGGGACTCACCACCCTGCTCGTGGACACTCCCGAGGAGACCGGTCCCGGCGCGGCGACGACCCCGGCCCGGCCCGACGACCCGGCCTACCTGATCTACACCTCCGGTTCGACCGGCCGGCCCAAGGGGGTCGTCGTCACCCATCGGGCCATCGTCAACCGGCTCCGGTGGATGCAGGGCCAGTACGGCCTGACGGGCGACGACCGGGTCCTGCAGAAGACCCCGGCCAGTTTCGACGTCAGCGTCTGGGAGTTCTTCTGGGCGCTGTGCGAGGGCGCCGCCGTCGTGCTCGCCCGCCCCGACGGCCACCGCGACCCGGCCCATCTCGCCGGACTGATCCGCGCACAGCGCGTCACGACACTGCACTTCGTGCCGTCGATGCTGGAGGCCTTCCTCCAGTCCGAGGAGATCACCTCCGATCCCACCTGGGCCGCCTCCCTGCGCCGCGTGTTCAGCAGCGGCGAGGCGCTGCCCGGCAGGGCGGCCGCCCGCTGGCACGAGCTGACCGGTGTACCGCTGCACAACCTGTACGGACCCACCGAGGCCGCCGTCGACGTCACCCACCACCCGTACGACGGCACATCAGGCACCACCGTTCCCATCGGCCGGCCGGTCTGGAACACCGGACTGCGCGTCCTCGACACCTGCCTGCGCCCGGTGCCCGAAGGGGTGCCCGGCGAGCTGTATCTGACCGGCGTCCAGCTGGCCCGCGGCTACCACGCCCGCGCCGCGCTGACCGCCGAACGCTTCGTGGCGGACCCGTACGGCGGCCCCGGCGAGCGCATGTACCGCACCGGCGACCTGGTCAGCCGCCGTACCGACGGCGTCGTCGAGTACCTGGGGCGCACCGACCGCCAGGTGAAGATCCGCGGCAACCGCGTCGAACTCGGTGAGATCGAGGCAGCGTTGACCGGGCAGGCGGCCGTCGCGCAGGCCGCCGTCACCGTACTGGACAACGCCCTCGTCGCCTACGTCGTGCCCGCCCGCGGGGCGACGCCGGAGCCGGCCGGACTGCTGACCGCACTCGCCGACCTGCTGCCCGCCCCCATGGTGCCCGGCGCCTGCGTCGTCCTGGACAGCCTGCCGCTGACGCCCAGCGGGAAGCTCGACCGGACCGCCCTGCCCGCCCCGCGGGCCGTCCGCGCCGAGGCCCGCGCCCCCCGCGACCCGCGTGAACTGGCCCTCACCGAGATCTTCGCCGCTGTCCTGAAGCTCGACGAGGTCGGCGTCGACGACGACTTCTTCCTGCTGGGCGGCGACAGCATCTCCTCGATCGGTGTCGCGAGCCGCGCCCGCCGGGCCGGGCTGGAGCTGAACCCCCGCGACGTCTTCGAGCACCGCACCCCCGCGGCACTCGCCGCGACCGCTCACCGTGCCGACCCGCCCGCCGCGCCGCGCTCCGCCTTCGCCCTCACCGCCGAGGAGACCGAGCGGGTCCACCGGCTCAGCCCCGGTCCGGTCGAGGACATCTGGCCCCTCGCCCCCCTTCAGGAAGGGCTGTTCTTCCACTCGACCTACGACGACGGCGCCCTGGACGTCTACACCGTCCACGAGTCCTTCGACCTCAGCACGCCGCTCGACACCGACCGGCTGCGCACCGCCGTACGGGTGCTCCTGGACCGCAACCCGGGCCTGCGCGCCGGATTCACCAGCGACGGCCTGCGCCGGCCCGTGCAGTTCATCGTCCGGGACCCGCGGATCCCGGTCGAAGAGATCGACCTGTCCGCCCTCACCGCGGACGAACAGAACGTACGGCTCGACGAGTTGACGGAGGCGGAGCGCACACGTCGCTTCGTGCTGACCCGCCCGCTCCTCTTCCGCATGCTCGTCGTCCGGCTGGGCCCGGAGCGTGGTGACCGACTCGTCGTGGGCCGTCATCTGCTGCTGTGGGACGGCTGGTCCGCGTGGACCTTCCTCGACCAGCTCTTCGCCCTGTACGAGTCCGCGGGCGACCCGGCCGTTCTGCCGTCACCCGGTTCGTACCGCGACTACCTGACCTGGCTGGAGGCGCAGGACACCGACGTCGCCACCGGCGCCTGGCGCACCGCGCTCTCCGGCCTCGACGAGCCCACGCTCCTCGCCGCCGCCGACCGGGGGCTGGAGCCGGACATCCCGGAGCGCCTCGACGCGATCCTCCCGGCCGAGCTGGGGGAGCGGCTCCGGAACCGCGCACGACGGCACGGCCTGACCCTCAACTCGGTGCTCACCGCGGCCTGGGGCCTCACCCTGGCCGGCGCGACCGGTCGCACCGACGTCGTCTTCGGCACCACCGTCGCGGGCCGCCCGAGCGAGGTGCCCGACATCGAGCACGTCATCGGCCTGTTCCTCAACACGGTCCCCGCCCGCATCGCCTACGACCCGGCCGAGTCCGTCCTCGACCTGCTGCGCCGGGTCCAGCGCGAACGGCTCGCGGTGATGCCGTACGAGTACCTCGGCCTGGGTGTCCTCCAGGCCGAGACCGGCCACCGACGGCTCTTCGACACCCTCTTCGTGCTGCGCAACAGCGACACCGAGGAGCGGCTCGCCGAACTCGCCGACCGGCACGGCGCCCGCGCCGTCGCCAACGTCGACGCCACCCACTATCCGGTCAACCTCGTCGTCACCCCGGGGCGGCGCATCCAGGTGATGCTGGCCCACCGGCCCGACGCCGTCGCCCGTCCGCGGGCCCAGGCACTCCTCGACCGGTTCGTCCTGCTGCTGGAGCGGCTCGGCGGCGACCTGACCGCCCGGGTGGGAGGTCTGGACGGACTGCTGCCGGCCGAGCACCGGGCACTGGCCCGTGAACGGGCCGTCGGCCGGGTCCCCGCACCCGAGGACACCATCGCCGACCTGCTCGCCGTCCAGGCCGCGGCGACCCCGGACGCCACCGCCCTGGTCTTCGGCGGCACCACCCTCACCTACGCCGAACTCGACGCACGGATCAACAGGACGGCCGGGCTCCTGCTGGCCCGCGGCGCCGCGCCGGAGCGGGTCGTCGCCCTCGGGCTGCCGCGCTCGCCGGACATGGTCATCGCCCTGTTCGCCGTCCTGCGCACGGGCGCCGCGTACCTCCCGCTGGAGCTGGACCACCCGGACGACCGGCTCGTCACGATGCTCGACGACGCCCGTCCCGCCCTGCTGCTCACCACCGGCGCGGTCTCCGCCCGGCTGACGGGCGCCGCGCCCGACGCGGTCCGCGTCCTGCTGGACGATCCCGCGGTCGCCGCCGAACTCGACGCGCTGCCCGGCGACTTCACCAGGCGGCGGTTCAGTCCGGAACATCCCGCGTACGTCATCTACACCTCCGGATCCACCGGGCGCCCCAAGGGCGTCGTCACGCCCTACCGCGGCCTGACGAACATGCAGCTCAACCATCAGAAGGAGATCTTCGCCCCCGCCGTCGCCGCGGCCGGCGGCCGGCGGCTGCGCATCGCGCACACGGTGTCCTTCGCCTTCGACATGTCCTGGGAGGAACTGCTCTGGCTGGTCGAGGGCCACGAAGTGCACATCTGTGACGAGGAGTTGCGGCGTGACGCCGAAGCCCTCGTCGCCTACTGCGAGACGCACCGCGTGGACGTCGTGAACGTCACCCCCACCTACGCCCATCTCCTCATGGAGGAAGGCCTGCTGGAGGGCCACCGGCCGCCTCTCGTGCTGCTCGGCGGCGAGGCGGTCTCCGAGTCGGTCTGGAACCGGCTCCGGGACACCGAGGGCACCTACGGCTACAACCTCTACGGTCCCACCGAGTACACCATCAACACCCTCGGCGGCGGCACCCGCGACAGCGCCACCCCGACGGTCGGCCGTCCGATCCGCGGCACCCGCGCGCACATCCTGGACGCCTGGCTGCGGCCGGTTCCCGAGGGCGTGCCGGGAGAGCTGTACATCGCCGGGATCGGACTGGCCCGTGGCTATCTCGACCGGCCGGCCCTGACCGGGGAGCGTTTCGTCGCCGACCCGTTCGGGGAACCCGGCGAGCGCATGTACCGCACCGGCGACCTCGTACGCCGCGACCCCGCAGGCAACCTCGACTTCCTCGGCCGCACCGACGACCAGGTCAAGATCCGCGGCTACCGCGTGGAGCTGGGCGAGATCGAGACCGCCCTCGTCCAGCACCCCCGGGTCGCCCAGGCCGCCGTCGTCGCCCGCGACGACCCCTCCGCCCCCGGCACCCGGCGCCTGATCGGCTATGTCGTGCCCGCCGAACGCAGCGACGAGGAACGGCGGTCGGCGGCCCGGGAGCACGTCGGCGAATGGCAGGACGTGTACGCCGACGAGTACGAGCGGATCAGCACCGCCGTCCTCACCGAGGACTACGCGGGCTGGGACAGCAGCTACGACGGACAGCCCATCCCCTTCGAGGAGATGAGCGAGTGGCGCGAACAGACCGTCGCCCGCATCCGGTCGCTGCGCCCGCGCCGCGTCCTGGAGATCGGCGTCGGCTCCGGCCTGCTGCTGTCGCGGCTGGCCCCCCGGACCGAGGCTTACTGGGCGACCGACTTCGCCGCGCCCGTGATCCGCAAGCTCCGCGAGGACCTGCGCCAGGATCCCGCACTGGCCGCCAAGGTCGAACTGCGCTGCCGTCCCGCGCACGACACCACCGGTCTGCCCGAGGACTACTTCGACACCGTCGTCATCAACTCCGTCATCCAGTACTTCCCGGACGTCGACTACCTCACCGAGGTCATCGAGGGCGCCATGCGGCTGCTGCGGACGGGCGGCGCGCTGTTCGTCGGAGACGTACGCAACCCCCGGCTCGCCCGGACCTTCCACACCGCGGTCCAGCTCACCCGGGCGGCGGGGGACACCGACCCGGAGACCGTCCGCAAGGCCGCCGAGCGCGGGCTGCGGCTGGAGAAGGAACTCCTCGTCGACCCCGACTACTTCACGGGCCTCGGCCACGGCGTCGACCTGCGCACCAAACGTGGTCACCACCACAACGAGCTCTCCCGGCACCGTTACGACGCCGTCCTCTACCGCGAGGGCGCCGACCCGCTCGACGTCACCACGGTCCCCGAGCTGCCCTGGTCGTCCGGCGGCCTCGAAGCGCGGCTGTGCGGACAGCGGCCGGAACGGCTTCGTGTCACCGAGGTGCCCGACGCCCGTACCGCCGGGGAACTGGCCGCGCGACGGGCCCTGGACGAGGGCCGGCCCGTCCCGCGCATCGATTCCGGCGGGGGAGTGGACCCGGAGGAACTGCACGCGCTCGGGGCCTCCCTGGGCTACCGGGTGCTCACCACCTGGTCCTCCGAACTCGGCCACTACGAAGCGGTGTTCCTGCGCGAGGAAACGGAAGGACAGCCGGCCCGGGTGACCGCTGGGCTCTATCGGCCGGGCGGCGGCGAGCCCCCGTACGCCAACTCGCCCACCGCGGCCCGCGACAGGGACAGCCTGATCAGAGGCGTGCGTGAGGATCTGAGGACCCGGCTGCCCGACTACATGGTCCCGGCCGCCTTCGTCACCCTCGACCGGCTCCCCATGAACGACAACGGCAAGCTCGACGCCCGCGCGCTGCCCGAGGCCGAACCGGCCGTCGCCCCCGGGACCGGCCGGGGCCCGCGCACCCCGCGGGAGGAGGTGCTCTGCCGGCTCTTCGCCGAGGTGCTCGGCCTGCCGGAAGCGGGCGCCGAGGACAGCTTCTTCGACCTGGGCGGACACTCCCTGCTCGCCACCCGGCTGATCAGCCGGGCCCGTACCGAACTGGGCGCCGAACTCGCGATCCGTGACCTCTTCGAGGCCCCCACCCCCGAACAGCTCGCCCTGCGCTCGGACGGCGGACGCCCCGCGCGCCGCCCTGCCGTCACTCCCGTCGTCGACCGGCCCGGACGCATCCCGCTCTCCGCCGCCCAGCGCCGGCTGTGGCTCGTGGAGCGGATCACCGGCGGCGGGGCCGCCTACAACTTCCCCCTCGTCTTCCGCCTACGCGGCACGCTCGACCGCGCCGCGCTGCGGGACGCCCTGCACGACGTGGCCGCACGCCACGAATCGCTCCGCACGGTCCTCGGGGAACACGAGGGCGAGCCGTATCAGCGCATCCTGCCCGCGGCCGCGGCGCCAGTCCCCTTCACGGTGACCGACTGCGCGGAGGCCGAACTGCCCGCACTGATCGAGGCGGCCCAGCGCGCACCCTTCGACCTGGCACATGAACTCCCCCTGCGCGCCACGGTCTTCCGTCTTCCCGCGGACCGGCCCGACGCCGACGCGGACGGGAACTGCGTGATCGCCCTCGTGCTGCACCACATCGTCACCGACGAGTGGTCGGACCGGCCCCTCCTCGCCGACCTCGACGCCGCCTACGCCGCCAGGACCGCCGGCCGCGCACCGGGCCTCGCGCCACTGCCCGTGCAGTACGCCGACTACACACTGTGGCAGGCCGCCCTCCTGGAACAGGTCGGCGACCGGCAGCTCGCCCACTGGACCGAGACCCTGCGCGGGCTGCCCGAGGAACTGACCCTGCCGTTGGACCGGCCACGGCCAGCCGAGCCCACCGGCCACGGCGCCACCGTGCGCCGCGAGCTGGCCCCGGAGGTGGGCGAGGCACTCCGTGAACTCTCCGGCACGACCGGCACCAGCATGTTCATGGTGTTCCAGGCAGCCACGGCCGCGCTGCTGCGCCGGCTGGGCGCGGGCGACGACATCCCGCTCGGCGCGCCGATCGCCGGGCGCACGGACAGCGCACTCGACGACCTGGTCGGCTTCTTCGTCAACACACTGGTCCTGCGCACCGACGTGTCCGGGGCGGACCTGACATTCCGCCAACTTCTGGCCCGCGTAAGGGAATCGGACCTGGCGGCCTTCGAGCACCAGGACCTGCCCTTCGACCGGGTGGTGGAGGCCCTCAACCCGCCCCGGGTGGCCGGACGCAACCCGCTGTTCCAGGTGATGCTGGGCTACCACCACCGTCCCGACGGCGACCCGGACCTGCTGGGCCTGCCGACCGAGTGGTACGAGATGGACACCGGCACCGCCAAGTTCGACCTCGACTTCACCTTCGTCGACGGCGGCGCCGACGGCCGCGTCACCCTCCTCCTGGAGTACGCCACCGATCTGGTGGACCCGGACACCGCCGCGCTCCTGGCCGAACGGCTCCTGTTGCTGCTGCGCGGAGCCGCGGCCGCCCCCGATCTCCCGCTCGCCGCGCTCGACCTGCTCACCGAGGACGAACGGTCGGCCGCGACCGGCGCGTGGAACGCCACCGGCCGTCCGCCGGAGACCCGGGCCGTGCCCGAACTGCTGGCCGCCGCCGTGGCGGCACACCCGGGGCGGACCGCCCTGGTCACCGCCACCGGCCGTCACACCTTCGGTGAACTCTCCGCCCGCGCCGACGCCGTGGCCGCCCTGCTGCTCGCGCACGGCGCCGCCGACGACACCGTGGTGGCGCTGGCCCTGCCCCGCCACGAGATGGTCCCGGCCATCCTCGGCGTCCTTCGGACAGGCGCCGCCTATCTGCCGCTGGACCCCGATCTCCCGCCGCACCGCCTGGAGTTCATGCTGGACGACGCGGCACCGGTCTGTCTGCTCACCACCACCACGCTGACCGGCAGGATGCCACGGACCGACCGGGTCGAACGGCTGCTGCTCGACGGACCGCTGCCGTCCGGGGACCGGCTGCCCCCGCGCACCCACCACCCGGACGCCGCCGCGTACACCATCTACACCTCCGGTTCGACCGGCACCCCCAAGGGCGTGATCGGCACCCACCGCGGGCTGAGCAACCTCTTCGCCGCGCACCTGCGGGACCTGATCGCCCCCGCCGTCGCGGACACCGGCCGGGACGTCCTGCGCGCGGTCCACGCGGCCTCGTTCAGCTTCGACGGGTCCTGGGAGCCACTGCTGTGGCTCCTCGCCGGACACGAACTGCACATCACCGACGAGACCACCATGCTCGACCCGGCAGCGCTGCTCGCGACCCTCGACGACCAGGAGATCGACTTCGTCGACCTCACGCCGACGTATCTGCGCGAACTGCTCCACCACGGATTCCTCGCCCCCGGCAGCCGGGTCCCCGCCGTCCTGGCGGTCGGCGGTGAGGCCACCCCCGCCGCCCTGTGGCGACGGCTCGCGGCCCTGCCCGGCACCGCCGTGCACGACCTGTACGGCCCCACCGAGTGCGCCGTCGACGCATACGGCCGGCACGCCGGGGACACCGGCCGACCCGCCTGGGCCGCCCCCCTCGACAACCTCCGCGCCCACCTCCTCGACGACCGGATGCGCCCCACCCCCGTGGGCGCGCCCGGTGAGCTGTACCTCGCCGGTGAAGGCCTCGCCCGCGGCTATCTCGGCCGGCCGGCGCTCACCGCCGGCCGCTTCGTCGCCGACCCCCACGGCGCGCCCGGAGCGCGCATGTACCGCACCGGCGACCTCGCCCGGCGCCGCGCCGACGGCACCCTGGAGTTCCTCGGACGCGCCGACGAACAGGTGAAACTGCGCGGCTTCCGCATCGAACCCGGCGAGATCGAATCCGCCGTCACCTCCCACCCGTCCGTCGCCGCGGCGGCCGTCGTGGTCCGCGAGGACACCCCGGGCGCACGCCGGCTCGTCGCCTACGTCGTCCCCGCCGGACCCGGCACGACCGACCCGGCGGCGCTCCGCGCCCACCTCGCGGCCGGACTGCCCGAGCAGATGATCCCCGCCGCCTTCGTCCCGCTCGACGCGCTGCCCCGCACGGTCAACGGCAAGCTGGACAAGACCGCCCTGCCCGCACCCGACACCTCGGCCACGGCCGGTGGACGGCTGCCGCGCACGCCCCGCGAGGAAGTGCTGTGCGAGCTGTTCGCCGCGGTGCTGGGCGCGGACCGCGTCGGCATCGACGACGACTTCTTCGCGCTCGGCGGCCACTCGCTGCTGGCGATGCGCCTCGTCAGCCGGGTCCGCGCCACCCTCGAGACCGAGGTGTCCCTGCGCACGGTCTTCGACGCGCCGACGGTGGCGCGGCTCGCCGCCCGCCTGGACGAGACCCGGACGGCCGCACGGCCGGCGCTCACCGCCGACCGTGCACGCCCCGGACGGCTGCCCCTCTCCTCCGCCCAGCGGCGGCTGTGGCTGCTCCACCAGGTGGACGGCGCCACCGACACCTACACCGTCCCGGCCGCCTGGCGGCTCACCGGCGTCCTGGACCGTGCCGCCCTCGAAGCGGCGGTCGGCGACCTCGTCGCCCGGCACACCACCCTGCGCACGGTCTTCCCGGCCGGCGCCGACGGACTGCCGTACCAGCACGTCCTCGAACCCGGACAGGCACAGGTCACGATCGCGACGGAACCCGTCGAAAAGCTCGCCGAGGCCGCCGCCCACACCTTCGACCTCGCAAGCGAACCGCCGCTGCGCGTCACGCTGTTCGAGACGGGGCCCGACGAGCACCTCCTGCTGCTCCTGCTCCACCACATCGCCACCGACGAATGGTCCGACCGGCCGCTGCTCGCCGACCTGAGCACCGCCTACGCCGCCCGCACGGCGGGCCACGCCCCCGACTGGCCACCGCTGCCCGCGACGTACGCCGACTACACCCTCTGGCAGGACGAGCGGCTGACGCGGAGCGGCGACGAACTCCTCGCCCACTGGACGGAACGGCTGCGCGGCCTCCCCGATGAGCTGACACTGCCCACCGACCGGCCGCGCCCCCGCGAGTCCGGGCACACGGGCGGCACCGTGGGCTTCACCGTCTCCCCGGAACTGGAGCGCGCTCTGCGGGAGTTGGCCCGCGGCGAGGGCGTCAGCATGTTCATGGTCGCCCAGGCCGCCGTCGCCGCGCTGCTCCACCGGCTCGGCGCGGGCGACGACATCCCCCTCGGAGCACCGGTCTCCGGGCGGGGCGACGAGGCACTGGAGGAACTGGTCGGCTTCTTCGTCAACTCGCTGGTGCTGCGGACCGACCTGTCCGGTGCCCCGGACTTCACCGAACTCCTGCGCAGGGTGAGGGAGACCGACCTCGCGGCCTACGACCACCAGGACCTGCCCTTCGAGCGGCTGGTCGAGGCACTCAACCCGGAGCGGTCCCTCGCCCGCCACCCGCTCTTCCAGGTCATGGTCGTCCACCTCGGAGACCCGGGCGGCGTCCCCGTCCTGCCCGGCCTGACCGTGCGGCGGGAGCCGCTCGGCCGGCACAGTGCCAAGTTCGACCTGAGCTTCGACTTCATCGAACAGGGCGAAGGGGCCGGCATCCAGGGCTGGATCGAGTACAGCGACGACCTCTTCGACCACGGCACGGCCGAGCGCCTGGCCCACCGGCTCGTCCGGCTCCTGGAACAGGTGGCCGCCGACCCGGGACGCTCCGTACGGGACCTGGACATCCTGGACGCGGACGAACGCGCCCTCGTCGTCGAGCGGTGGAACGACACCGCACACGAGGTGCCCCGCACGACCCTGCCGGAACTGTTCCGCGCCCAGGTGGCCAGGACCCCCGACGCGACGGCCCTCGTGTTCGAGCAACAACAGCTCACGTACGCCGAGTTGGACGCCCGGGTGGAACACACCGCGCGCGTCCTGGCCGGACTGGGCGCGGGACCGGAACGTACGGTGGCGGTCGCGCTGCCGCGCTCCGCGGACCTTGTCGTCGCCCTGCTCGCGGTGCAGCGCACCGGCGCGGCCTACCTCCCGGTCGACACCGGCTACCCGCCGGAGCGCCGCGCGCTCATGCTGGAGGACGCCCGCCCGGTGTACGCCGTCGAGGACGCGCTGCCGCAGGGCCCGGAACACGAACTCCCCTCCTCCTACGACCCGTCCGGCCCCGCCTACGTGATCTACACCTCCGGATCGACCGGCCGCCCCAAGGGCGTCGTGGTACCGCACCGGGGCATCGTGAACCGTCTGCTGTGGATGCAGGACGCCTACGGGCTGACGACGGACGACCGCGTCCTGCAGAAGACACCCTCCAGCTTCGACGTGTCGGTGTGGGAGTTCTTCTGGCCGCTGATCAGCGGGGCGACCCTGGTCGTGGCCCGCCCGGAGGGACACAGGGACCCGGCCTACCTGGCCGCGCTGATCCGGGAACAGGGCGTCACCACCGCGCACTTCGTCCCCTCGATGCTCCGCGCGTTCCTGGACGAGCCGTCGGCCGCCGGCTGCACCGGACTGCGACGCGTCCTGTGCAGCGGTGAGGCACTGCCCGCCGCCCTGGCCGACCGCTTCCACACCCTCCTCCCGGCCGAGCTGCACAACCTGTACGGCCCGACCGAGGCCTCCGTGGACGTCACCGCCGCCCGCGTGCGCCCCGGCACCGTCACCGTCCCGATCGGCCGTCCGGTCTGGAACACCCGCGTGTACGTCCTGGACGACGCGCTGCGGCCGGTACCGCCCGGCGTGGCGGGGGAGCTGTACCTGGCCGGCGCCCAGCTGGCCCGGGGCTACCTCCACCGGTCCGCCCTGTCCGCCGAGCGTTTCGTCGCCGATCCGTACGGGGAACCGGGCGCGCGCATGTACCGCACCGGCGACCTGTCCCGCTGGACGGCGTCCGGCACGGTCGAATACCTGGGACGTACCGACGACCAGGTCAAGATCCGCGGCTTCCGCGTCGAACCCGCCGAGACCGAAGCCGTGCTCACCCGGCACGCGACGGTCGCCCACGCCTCCGTCGTCGCCCGCGGACAGCAACTCGTCGCGTACGTCGTCCCCGCCCCGGGCCGGACCCCCGACTCCGGCGAACTGCGGGCCCACACCGCCGCCGTGCTGCCCGAGCACATGGTCCCGGCCGCCTTCGTCACCCTCGACGCGGTGCCGCTGACACCGAACGGCAAACTGGACCGAAAGGCCCTGCCCGCACCCGACTTCGCCGCGGCGGCCACCGACTCGCCACCGCGCACCGCGCGCGAGGCGACCCTGTGCGACCTGGTCGCGTCCGTCCTAGGCCTCGAACGGGTCGGAGCCGACGACGACTTCTTCACCCTCGGCGGAGACAGCATCGTCGCGATGCAACTCGTCGCCCGGGTCCGCGCGGCGGGCCTCGTGATCACCCCGCGCGACGTGTTCCGGCACAAGTCGCCGGCCGGTCTGGCCGCCGTCGCCGCGGACCTCGACGACGGCGCGGACCACTCGTCCGACACAGGTCTCCTCGCGGCGCTCACCGACGCCGAGCGCGCGGAGATCTCCGCGCTCGGCGCCGCCGAGGTCCTGCCGCTCTCACCGCTCCAGACGGGTCTCCTCTTCCACGCCTCGTTCGACTCCGGCGCCGACGGACCCGACGTCTACACCGTGCAGGTGTCCTACGACCTCGACGGCCCGCTGGACCCCACCCGGCTGCGCCGTGCCGGTCAGGCTCTCCTGGACCGGCACGGCAACCTCCGGGCCGGGTTCCGCTACCTCTCCTCGGGCCGCCCCGTCGCCGTGGTGCCGCGCACCGTCGCACTGCCCTGGCGCCTGATCGACCTCTCCGACCTGGACCCCACCGCCCGCGAGGAACGCTGGACCCGCTGCCTGGCCGAGGAACGGCGACGGTTCGACCCGGCCGAGCCGCCCCTGCTGCGGCTGACGCTCGTCAAGGCCGGACCCCGGGCACATCGGCTGGTCCTGTCCCACCAGCACCTGCTGCTCGACGGCTGGTCGGTTCCGCGGCTGACACGCGAGCTGTCCGAGCTGTACGCGGGCAAGGAACTCCCCGCCCCGGCGCCGTACCGCGACCATCTGGCCTGGCTCGGCCGTCAGGACGCCGAGGCCTCCGCGGACGCCTGGACGGCCGCGCTGGCCGGTCTGGCGGAGCCCACCCACCTGGTGCCCGCCGACCCCAAGCGGAACCCGGCGGTGCCCGGCACCCGCACCACACGGCTGTCCCCGGTACTGACCCGGGCCCTCACGACGCTCGCCCGCTCGCGCGGTCTGACCGTCAACACCCTGGTCCAGGGCGCCTGGAGCATCCTGCTGTCCCGGCTCACCGGACGTACCGACGTCGTCTTCGGCGCCACCGTGTCCGGAAGGCCGCCGGAGCTGGACGGCGCGGAGTCGATGATCGGCCTGTTCATCAACACCGTGCCCGTACGGGCCGTGATCGACGACCGGGAGCCGCTCGCCGCGTTCCTCGACCGCCTCCAGGACGAACAGTCCCGGCTCATCGCACACCAGCACGTCGGCCTCTCCGACATCCAGCGGGCCCATGGACTGGGCGAGCTGTTCGACACGCTCGTCGTCTTCGAGTCCTACCCCGACGCCGGAGGCCCCGGCCTCGGCGCGGACGACGGGCTGCGCACGCGGGTGCGCGACCACCAGGACTCCACCCACTACCCGTTCACCTGGGCCGTCGAGCCGGCCGACCGGCTCACCCTCACCGCCGAGTACCGGACCGACCTGTTCGAACCGGCCGTGGTCGAGCGGATCTCCGCGGCGATGGTCCGCCTCTTCGAGGCCATGACCGCCGACCCCGGACAGCCCGTCGGCGGCGTCGACCTCCTCACCCCCGAGGAGCGCCACACCGTCCTGGAGACGTGGAACGACACCGCCCTGCCCGTCGCCCCCGGCACGCCGGCGACCCTCCCCGCGCTGTTCGAGGCACAGGCAGCCGCCGCCCCGGACGCCGTCGCGGTGGTCGCGGGCCCCGTCACCTGGACCTTCGCCGAACTCGACGAACGCGCCAACCGCCTCGCCCGGCTGCTGACCGAGTACGGCGCCGGGCCCGAGGAGATCGTCGCCCTGTCGCTGCCGCGCACCGCCGACTTCATGACGGCGATCCTCGCGGTGATGAAGGCGGGAGCGGCCTATCTGCCCATCGACGCGGACCTGCCCCCCGACCGGGTCCGCGCGCTGCTCGACGACGCCCGGCCCCGGCTCGTCCTCACCACCGAGGCACTGGCGGAACGCCTCCCGGACGGGCCGGTTCCCCGGCTGGCGCTGGACGCGGAGGAGACCGTCGCACGGCTGGCCGCCCGGTCGGCGGAACGGCCCACGACCGCGCCCGACCCGGAGCACCCGGCGTACGTCATCTACACCTCCGGCTCCACCGGCCGCCCCAAGGGGGTTGTGGTCTGCCACCGCAGTGTGGTCAACCTCTTCCACAGCCACCGGCGCACGCTCCACGACCTGGCCAAGCGGAGCACGGGCCGGCGACGGCTCCGGGTCGGACACGCCTGGTCGTTCTCCTTCGACGCCTCCTGGCAGCCGCAGCTGTGGTTGCTCGACGGACACGCCCTGCACATCCTGGACGACGAGACCCGCCGCGACCCGGAGCTGACCGCCGACGCGATCCGCGCCCAGGGAATCGACTTCATCGAGGTCACGCCCTCGTTCCTGGCCCAGATGGCCGACACGGGCCTCGTCGAGGACGGCGTCTGCCCGCTCGCGGTGGTCGCTGTCGGCGGCGAGGCCGTGCCGGACGCGCTCTGGACCGAGCTGGCCGCGTGGGAGTCCACGGCCGCGTTCAACCTCTACGGGCCCACCGAGGCCACCGTCGACGCCCTCGTCTGCCGCGTCGGCGAGAGCGACCGCCCCCTCGTCGGCCGCCCGGTCGGCAACACCCGCGCCTACGTGCTGGACGCGGCCCTGCGGCCCGTACTCCCCGGCGTCACGGGCGAGCTGTACCTCGCGGGCGAGGGACTGGCCCGCGGCTACCTCGGCCGGCCCGACCTGACCGCCGACCGCTTCGTCCCCGACCCGTACGGTCCCGCCGGCACCCGGATGTACCGCACCGGAGACCTGGCACGGTGGAGCGACGACGGACGGATCGACTACCTCGGACGCGCCGACGACCAGGTGAAGATCCGCGGCTTCCGCATCGAACTCGCCGAGATCGAGGCCACGTTGACCCGCCATCCCGACGTCGGGCAGGCCGTCGTCGTCGCCCGCGAGGACCGCCCCGGGGTGAAGCGACTGATCGCCTACGCGGTCCCCGCCGACGCTTCCCCCGCCGTCGATCCGGCCGCCCTGCGCGCCCATGTGGCCGCCGTACTGCCGGAGTACATGGTCCCGGCCGCCGTCCTGGTCCTGGACGAACTCCCGCTCCTGTCCAACGGCAAGCTCGATCGCACGTCCCTGCCCGTCCCCGACTTCACCCGCATGACGGCCGGACGCGAGCCCTCGAACGACCGGGAACGGGCCCTGTGCGCCCACTTCGCCGAGGTGCTGGGGCTGCCGGGGACCGGCGCCGACGACGACTTCTTCACGCTCGGCGGCGACAGCATCGTCGCCATGCAACTCGTCAGCCGGGCGCGCGCCGCCGGGCTGCGGGTCACCCCGCGCCAGGTCTTCCAGCACCGCACCGTCGCCGCGCTCGCGGCCGTCGCCGTGGAACTCGGGCCGGACACACAGAACCCCGCCCACGACGACGGATCCGGCACCGTGCCCCTGACACCGATCATGCACGCGCTGCGCGAACTGGGCGGCCCGATCGCGGCCTACCACCAGGCCGCCTTCGTCCGGACGCCCGCCGCACTCGACCTCCCCGCGCTGCACGCGGTCCTCCGGGCCGTCACGGACCGGCACGACCTGCTGCGGGCCCGCCTGGAGCGGACCGGCGCCCCGGGAGCCGAACGGTGGTCGCTCCAGGTGCCCGCGCGGGGCCACGCGGAGAGGGCGTCCTGGCTTGAACGCGTGGACGTGACCGGCGCCGACGAGCCCGCGCTGCGTGCCGCCGTCGGCGAACACGCCCGCGCCGCCCAGGCCCGACTCGACCCGGACGGCGGACGGATGGTCCAGGGGGTCTGGTTCGACGCGGGACCGGACACCCCCGGACGGCTGCTGCTGCTCGTCCACCACCTGGTCGTCGACGGCGTGTCCTGGCGCATCCTCCTGCCCGATCTCGCCGCCGCCTGGCAGGACGTCGCGGCGGGCCGGACCCCGGCCCTCGCCCCGGTCGACCTGTCGTTCCGCCGCTGGTCCGAACTCCTCGCCGCACGGGCCGTGGACCCGGTCCGGACGGACGAACTGCCGCTGTGGACAGGCATTCTGGCCGACGCGCCCCAACTCCCGCTCCTCCGGGCACTCGACCCGGGGCTGGACGTCACCGCCACCTCACGGAGCCTCTCCCTCACCCTGCCCGCGGACGTCACGGCACCCCTGCTGGGCCAGGTGCCGAGCACCCTCGGAGCGACCGTCAACGAGGTGCTGCTGACCGCGCTGGCCCTGGCCGTCGCGGACTGGCGCGAGCGGCGGGGCGGGACCGGGGACACCGGCGGCGGCGTACTGGTGGACCTGGAGGGCCACGGCCGCGAGGAGGAACTCGCGGGCAACGCGGACCTGTCGCGCACGGTCGGCTGGTTCACCAGTGTCGTCCCCGTCCGGCTCGACCCCGGCCCCGTCGACCTGACCGACGCCTTCGCGGGCGGCCCCGCACTCGACGAGGCCCTGACACGGATCCGGGAACACCTGGGCACCCTTCCCACGGCGGGCGTCGGCCACGGCCTGCTGCGCCACCTCAATCCCGTCACCGGCCCGCGGCTCGCCCGACTCGCCACCCCCCAGATCGAGTTCAACTACATGGGCCGGTTCGGGGTCCCCGAGGCCACCGACTGGTCGTACGCCCCCGAGGACGGCGCGGCGGACCTGGACGGGGACCCGCTGATGCCGCTGTCCCACGCCCTGACCGTCAACTCCCTCACCGAGGACCTGCGCGGTGGCCCGGAACTCTCCGCACACTGGACCTTCGCTCCCGGTGTGCTGCCCGAGGAGTCGGTGCGGGACCTGGCGGAGACCTGGTTCCGCGCACTGCGGGCCCTGGTGATCCGGGGCGGAGCCGGCACGGTGCCCGGCTCCGCGCGCCCGTCCGACGGCCCCGGCTCCTCCTGATCCTCCGCGGTCCGCGGTCCCACGATGTCCCTGTTTCACCGAGAGATGACGAGGAACTCCTGATGACCAACCCGTTCGAGAACCCCGACGGCGTCTACTCCGTGCTGGTCAACGACGAGGGCCAGTACAGCCTGTGGCCCGACTTCGTCGACGTGCCGGCCGGCTGGACCGTCGTGCACGGTCCGGGACCGCGCCAGGAATGCCTGGAACACATCGAGACCCACTGGACCGACATGCGGCCCAAGAGCCTGGTGGAGAGCATGGAGCGGGCGGACTGACCGCGGCGGATGCTCAGTACGCGACTGACGAACGCGCGCTTCGTCACCATGGACCCGTCCCGTCCGGTCGCCCACGGTCTCGGCATCTGGCACGGCCGGATCGTGGGCCTGGACGAGGAGGTGACCGCACTGCCCGCCCGCCGGGTGGTGGACCTGCGGGGCTACGCCGGCAACGGGGTCGAACTGTTCAGCGCGGGATGGACTTACGGGGAATTCGTGGACGGCAACGGGGCCTTCCACACCGGAGCCGTACCGATCTGCTGACCGGCCGTCCCGTGGCGCGGGAGCGGGTCCTGGACGGGTGGGGGAGGGCGAGGACCCGCGGCGTCGGGCCGAGGGCCTGCCGGGGGAACCGGCCCGCGGCCCGGCGCCGTCGCCGGTGTGCCGCGGTCCCCGCCGTCTCCGTGGTACGGGCCGACGGGCACGGCGCGCCGGCCGGGGCGCCCTGCTCCCTCGCCTCCGAGGGCCCGAACTCCGTCGTGGGCGGCCGACACCCCTCAGCGGTCGTCCCCCGGCGCCGGGTCCGTGTCACGCAGCGCCCCCGCGGAGAACCAGTTCAGGGCCAGTACCAGGAGCCGGACGAGCGGGGCCGGACGGCGGCCCACGCCGTCGGTGACGCCCACCGCGACGCACAGGGCCGGCGGGGGCAGCGCCGCGGTGAGCAGACGTGGCAGGCCGAGAGAGCCGCTCCGGCCGGTCACCGGGCCTCGACCGGTGCCGGGTCGGGACAGCTGAGCCGCGCGTCGTCGCGCAAGGCGGCCGGCAGGAGCCGGTCGTCGTCACCGAGTTGGTACGCGGGACCGCACGGGTCGCGTGCGCCGCGGCGGTGTTCCCCTGGTCGAACCGGCCCTGCTGCGCGGCCGCGTGCTCCCCGCCGTGCCGGCCACCTCGACGCTCTTCTTCGCGGTCATGAACGGCGTCATGATCACCGTGGTCCTCCAGCTGGAGCTCGGGCTGCGTCGCGGTCCGCTCACCGCGGGGCTGACCCTGCTGCCGTGGTCCGCCGGGCTGGCCGTCGTGTCGTGGGCCGCCGGCGCGTACCTGGTCCCGCGCTACGGGACCCGTGTCATGCACGCGGGGGTCGCCACCCTCGCCGTCGGGCTCGGCGGTGCCGTTCTCGCCTACCGCGCCGCCCCACCCGGCACGTACCCGGACGCGCTGCCGCGCGCGCTCGTCGTGGCGGGCCTGGGCACCGGTCTGTTCACCCCGCCGTTCTTCACCGCGGCGCTGAGCGGCGTCGGCCCGCAGGAGACCGGTTCGGCGGCCGGGCTCCTCAACGCCGTCCAGCAGTCGGGCGGCACCCTCGGCGTGGCGGTGGTCGGAGGCGTGTACCTGGCCGGCGACGGCACCTCCCGCGACGCCGCGCAGACCGCTCTCGGCACGGCGGGAGCCGTCCTGGCCGCGACCGGGGTCGCCGCGGTCACCATGACGGCGCGGCCACGGAACCGGGCCGGTGCCCTCGGCCGGGTGGGGGACCACCGCCGGTGAACGGCCGTCAGGGGGTGGGGGCGCGCCGCTCCAGGGCGTCGTGGATGTGGCGGCCCACCAGGGCTCCGCCGAAGACGACGAATCCGACGCCGATGAGCCACGACTGCACGACGAGAACGGTACCGACGGTCCCGTAGCTGATGGCGTTGTTCACGATCAGCGGCGAGAACACGACGTACGAGAACCCGCGCAGGCCGACCAGGCCCGCCATCGTGGCCACCGCCCCCGGCAGCAGCGCGGGCCACGGCACGCGCTCGCCGAGCAGGAAGTGCTGCCCCCACCAGAAGAACAGGACGCCGAAGAAGACCGTGAGCGCGACCCGCACGATGGTCTCGGTGAGCCCCCCGACCAGCACCGCGCCGCTCTCCGCCTCGCTGAACAGATAAGCGGTCAGGGCGGCGAGCCACACCACGCGGCGCCACGCGTGGTGCCACGGCCCCGCGGGGATCTCCCAGATCCTCTCGTAGCCGTTCTGGACGCTCGCGGCGAAGCTGACCCCGAACAGCGCGACGGCGAGCACACTGAAGGCGCTGGTCGTGCTCAGCACCCTCCGTGGCGCGGAGAACAGCTTCTCCACCGCGTCCGCCGGGTGTCCCGACAGGCTCATGCCGTCGATCACCCAGAGGGCGAACCCACGGTGTTCGAACGGGGCCGCCGCCGCGACGACGATCAGCAGCGGTGTCAGGGTGACCAGGCTCAGGGCCGCGAACCCCATGGCCCGGTGCAGCAGCTCCAGTTCGCCGCCGTGCTGCCAGAGGCGGCCGAGAGCCGAGTCGTGCCAGACGGCTCTCGGGGTCCGGCGCCGCGGCCGTCCGGGCCGCGGCGCGTCGGAGGGGTCCGTCATGCGCACCTCGCTTCCGGGCGTCTCCGAGGCCTTTGGCTGCCTCCCGCGCGCCGAAAGGCTCCCGGCATCTGGCGCTCCTTCCCTGAGCCGGCACCCACGGACGGCCGAGCCGGAGGTCCGGCCCAGCCGCCTGGGGGAACGTTGACGGTTTCCCGCCCCGCTCGCGCGCCAAACCCGCCCCGGCGGCCTGTCACCCCGGCGGCCCGTCACCTCACCGGCCGGGCGGTCTCTCCGGCGGGAGCACCGGTGTTGACGACGAAACGCGCACATGGTCCACCTCGCGCGGACGGCGCGCGGGAGGCCGGGGCAGGCCACGACGGTGGAGTTCCACCGCCACGGGCACCGCCGTGAAGACGGACGAGTACGTGCCGACCGCGAGCCCGATGAGCAGGGCGAGCGCGAAGTCCGTCAGCGAATCCCCGCCGAGGACCGCCAGGGCGGTGAGGATGAGGGCCGCACCCATGCCCGTGTTGACGGTACGCGGCAGTGTCTGCAGGATCGCGCGGTCGGCGACCTCCGCCAGCGGCTTCCCGGCGTCGCGCCGGCGCAACTCCCTGATCCGGTCGAATACGACGACCGAGTCGTTGACCGAGTAGCCGACGACGGTGAGGAGGGCGGCCAGGAAGACGCCGTCGACGGGTTTGCCGAGCCAGGCGAAGACACCGACGAGGATGAGCACGTCGTGCGCGAGGGACGCGACCGCCGCGGTGCCGAAGAGCCAGCGGAATCGGGCCGCGAGGTAGAGCAGCTGGGCACCGAGCGCCACGGCCAGCGCGATCAGGGCGTTGCGTCGCAGTTCCTCGCCGAGACTGGGGCCGATCAGCTCGTCGCGCACCTTGTCCGCGCCATCGCCGAGCGCGCCGACGGTCCGGGTGACCGCGGCGGCTTCGGCCACGGTCAACTCCCCGGCGCGCACGGTGAGTCCGCTGTCCCCGGAGGTCTGGACGACGGCTCCGGCGACTCCCGCGCGGGCCAGGTCGGCGCGGGCGCGTTCCGGGTCCACGGGGACGCCGGTGGTGTACTCCAGCAGGCGTCCGCCGGTGAAGTCGATGCCGAACTGCAGGCCGCGCACCGCGATCCCCGCCGAGGCGAGCACGAGGACGGCGGCGGAAGCGGCCAGCCAGCGGCGCGGTCGGCGCATCAGACCCGGTCCCCGGCGCAGGAGACGTTCCCGGACCCGGCCGGGTGTCGCGACGCCCGTCACGCCCGGTCGGCGGCGCGCCCACCGGCGGGACGCGGCGTGCTCGGCGAGCACACGCGTGACCACCAACGCGCTGAACATCGACGCCACGACACCGATGCCGAGGGTGACACCGAAGCCCCGGACCGGCCCCGAGGCGAGGAAGAACAGCAGCACGGCCGCGATCAGCGTCGTGATGTTGGAGTCGGCGATCGCGCTGAAGGCGTTGCGGAATCCGGCGGTGAGGGCCGAGCGCGTACTGGGCCGGCGCCGGGTGGTGTACTCCTCGCGGGCGCGTTCGAAGACGAGCACGTTGGCGTCCACGGCCATGCCGATCGCCAGCACGAATCCGGCCAGGCCGGGAAGGGTCAGCGTGGCACCGAGGGCGGCCAGCGCGGCGTACGAGATCAAGCCGTGGCAGAGCAGGGCCACCGCGGCCAGGAATCCCATCACCCGATAGACGCCGATGATGAACAGCGAGGTCAGGGCGGTGCCGATGACCGCGGCCCAGGCACTTGCGGTGATGGCGCGTGCCCCCAGGGTGGGTCCGACGGTGTGCTGTTCGACGGTCTCGACCGGAACGGGAAGCGCGCCGCCGTTGATGAGCAGGGCCAGCTCCCGGGCCTCGGCGTCGTCGAAGGAACCGGTGATCCGGGTGGAGCCGCCCGGGATGCCCGTCCCGCAGGACACCGACGGGTCGATCTGCGGAGCGGAGATGATCCTGTCGTCGAGGACGATCGCGACGCGGCGTGCCGGGTCACCGGCCGGACGGCAGGCGGCCTCCCCGGTCAGCCGGGTCCACCGGTCACGGCCCGCGCGGTCGAAGTCGAGGGTCACGTGCCAGCCGGCGCCCGTCTCCTGGTCGAAGCGCGCGGCGGCGCCCTTGACGTCCTTTCCGGTCAGGGCGCTGTTCCCGGCGAGGCGCAGACGGTGTCCCGACTCGTCGGGCAGGACGCGTTCCCGGGCGTTCCCGCGCCGGTCTGCCGGGCCGTCGGCCGTGCCGAGCACCGGGTGGAAGGTGAGCTGCGCGGTACGGCCCAGCACACCGGCCGCCTCCTCGGGGTCCCGTACTCCCGGCAGTTCGACGATGATCCGGTTGCTGCCGGAGCGGACGAGGGTGGGTTCGGCGACGCCCAGCGCGTCGACGCGCCCGCGGAGCACCTCCAGCGTGCGGTCCGTCGCCTCACGGCCCGCCTCGGCCGACGGGGTGGAGCGGGTCTCCAGGACGATCTGGGTGCCGCCGCGCAGATCGAGTCCGAGACGGACCGGCACGGTGCAGGCGATGTACGACGACAGGGCGATCACGGCGAGGGCGAGCAGCGCCCTCACCCGGGTGGAGCGGATCAACGGTGGGCCTCCGGCGGGCACACCGCGAGCGCGGTCGGCGCGGTCGCGGCGAACGAGGGGGAACGGGACGGGTGTCAGCTGCCGGATGGCCCGGGAGGTGCCCGCCCGCGGTCGGGGACCGGAAGGCCGGGGGAGCGGTGCGCGGATTCGGTGCCGGGTGGTGTGTGGAGGGGGACGGGCGCGGGGACGGCCGCCCTGTCGGCGGTGGTGGCCTGGTGAACGGGCGGCGCCGGGCGTTCGGCCCCGGACGCGGAGCGGCCGCCCGCCCTGACGGAGCAGACCGCGGCGCACTCCTCGTGGGCCAGGGGGACGGCACCAGGACGGTCGTCGGTGGCGTCACCCGTACGGGCCGGGAGGCCGGCCGCCATCGCACCGTCTCCGACCTGGCCCGTCCGACCCGTCGGTGGACCGCTCACGGTGACCGTGGTGAACAGCGCGAGCAGGAGGGCCGACAGGACGGCGACGGCCGTCAGGACGGCCCCGGACCCGGTGGCGCGGCGCCGGCCACCGGTCACGTGACGGGCGGGGCGCGAGGCGTCGTGCATGCACCGTCCTCGTTTCGTGATGGTGTCCGGTGGCGCGGCCCGGGCCGGTCAGGGTTCGACGAGGCCGGCGCGGATGGCGTAGCGGGTGAGGTCAAGACGGTCGCGCAGGCCGAGCTTGTGCAGCAGGTTGGCGCGGTGCCGCTGGACGGTCTTGACGCTGATGAAGAGCAGGTCGGCGATCTCCCTGGAGGAGTAGCCCTCCGCAACGAGCTTGAGGACCTCCTCCTCACGGTGTGTCACGGCCTGCTCGGAGGTCTCCTCGCCGTGGCGGACACGGTCGAGGTAGTTGCGGATGAGGGCGGTGATCGCGCCGGGGTGGAGGAACGGCTCGTCGCGCATCGCGCTCCGGCAGGCGGCCACCAGGTCCCGGTCCGCGACGGACTTCAGGACGTACCCGCAGGCTCCGGCCTTCAGGGCCTGGAAGAAGTACTGCTCGTTGTCGTGCATCGTGAGCATCAGGATGCGCAGTCCGGGCTTGAGCGAAGCCAGTTCGCGGGTGGCCTGCAGCCCGGTCAGACGGGGCATCGCGATGTCCAGGACGGCGAGGTCGATGTCGTGCGCGCGGGCCATCTCGATCGCCTCCGCGCCGTCCCCGGCCTCGGCGACGACTTCGAGGTCCGGTTCGCGGTCGAGGATCAGCCGCACTCCGCGCCGTACCAGCGCGTGGTCGTCGGCGAGCAGAATGCGGATCGGGGCGGTTCCGGTCATGGTCACGGCCGCTTCCCGGGAACCGGCGCGGTCAGTCGGATCCGGGTACCGGTACGGGCCGCGGGTGTGATGTCCAGGGCGGCGCCGATCAGCAGGGCACGCTCGCGCATACCGCGGATCCCGGCACCCTCGCAGGCGGCCTCGATTCCGCGGCCGTCGTCGGCGACCGCGAGCACCACGGCGCCGTCGGTGCGGCGCAGGCTGACCTCCGCCCGTTCGGCGTCCGCGTGGCGGGCCACGTTCGTCAGACTCTCCTGTGCCACGCGGTAGAGAACCAGTTCCGTCTCCGGCTCCAGGGCCGGCAGGTCGGCGTCGAAATGGCGCACCACGCGCAGCCCGGTGTGCGTGGCGAAGTCGTGGGTCAGCGAGGTCATCGCGCTGACCAGACCGAGGTCGTCGAGGACGCCGGGGCGCAGCCTGCGGACCAGACGGCGGACCTCGTCGAGGCTTCCCCGGGTGATCTCCTGGGCCTGGTGCAGCTCGTCGCGCAGCGGTCCGTCCGCGTCGTCCGCGGCGCGCTTGAGGGCCAGCAGGATCGCGGTCATGCTCTGCCCGACCTCGTCGTGCAGCTCGTGCGCGATACGGCGCCGTTCGGCCTCCTGGGCCAGCAGGACGCGGGCACTGCTGGTGGCCCGCTCCTGTTCGAGCCGGTCGAGCATCGCGTTGAAGGCGCGGATCAGCTCGGCGACCTCGCCCCCGCCCCGTGCGGGCAGCCGTTGACCGGGACGCAGCAGGTCGACGGTGGTCATCAGCCCGGTCAGCCGGACCAGTGGGGCCAGCCCCCAGCCCAGCAGCGCGGCGTTGGCGACCAGCATGACGGCCAGACCGCCCACCAGGATGACGGCCTCCGTGAGCACGACCGGAACCGAGACGGTCACCGGAGCCCAGAGCAGCAGCGCGGTGGCCGTACCCAGCACCACGGCGTTGAGCCCGAAGATCCGCCAGAACAGGGACATCGGGGTGGAGCCTCCTTCGTCGACGAGGCCCGCACGGCGGGCATCGCGCACCTCGGACGAGGTGCGGCCCCTGCGCCGGATCAGGCCTGCCGCCAGCCTGCGGTCCCCCGCGCGCCGGGTCCATGGGGTCCAGCGCCCATTTCCCGCGGCCCGCCCCACCCACGTCCACAGGTGTCCGCGCGGCGTGGATGCCCCGACCCCGCGCAAATGGAGCCTGGCCCCTATAGGTTTCCGCGGACCGGACGACCAGGCTCGGGGCATGTCGCACCGCTCCGCCGACCAGGCCCCGCGAAAGGAACGCACCATGCCGCTCGAGACCACCCGGACCGAACCGCGCCGCGACCGACCGACGGCTCAGGAGGCCCGCCGGCGTCTCGACCACGCCCGCGGGACCCGGCTGATCCAGCTGCGCGCGCTCACCGGCGGCGGGCAGACCACCGACGACCACCTGACGTCCGCGCAGAAGCACTCCATCGAACAGGTGCTCAAAGAGATCGACGCGGCCATCGCCCGGGTCGAGGACGGCACGTACGGAGCGTGTCTGGGCTGTGCGAAGCCCGTCCCGGCGGAGCGCCTGGAGATCCTCCCGTACACACGCCACTGCGTCACCTGCCGACGCCGGGCCACCTGACCGCCGTCCGTCCCGCCCCCGCCGCCGGCCTCTCCCCAGGTGTCCCACCGCGCCCACACCCCCGTCCCCAGCCCCGCCCCCGTCTTCTCCCGTCCCTGTTCCGACACCCGTCAACTGTCCTGCCCGAGGGGTGAAGTGGTGAACAACCAGATCTTCGGCGTCCGCGCCGCACGAACCGCGCCCGCGGACCTCGATCTCCCGGCGCTGCGCGAGAACCTGCTCGAACAGCGTCTCTTCCGCCTGGAACAGCTGCGGCAGATCGCCGCCACGGACCGTGCCGACGCGCCGCTCCGGCAGCGGGACGACTCGCGGACCGAGGTCCGCGTCCAACTCGCCGCGTCCGCCCGTATGGTGCTCGCCGACGTCGAAGCCGCTCTCGCGCGCATGGACGAGGGCGGGTACGGCGCCTGCGGACTGTGCCGGCGTCCCATCGCGAGCGAGCGGCTGGCGATCGTGCCGCAGGCCCGTTACTGCACCCCCTGCCAGCAGGTCAGGGAGGCGGGCCGGTGAACAGGACACGCCGACTGCGCGCCGGAGCGCGCCCCGCCCGGCACCGGCCCTGGCCCCTGTGCCGCAAGTGCTGCGGGATCGCCCTCGACATGGGCAGCGCCCGTACCCGGGCCTGGATCGCGGGCCGGGGACTGGTCCTCGACGTCCCCACGGTCACCTTCCCGGGGGCCGGTGTCGTGTACCCGGTCCAGCGCGGGACCATCGTCGACACCGCGGGAGCGGCCCGGATGCTGGACCGGCTGCTCGGCCACCGACTGCCCGGCGGCGCGCGCCCGCTGATCGTCGTGACCACCCCCGTCCTGGACGGAGTCTCCTACCGGGCGGCGGCGCGCACGGCGTTGGAGGTGCTGCGGCCGCACGGGGTCATCACGGTCCCCGGTGCCCGCGCCATCGCGCTGGGCGCGGGTGCCGACCTGTCCCGGCCGCTGCTCGTCGTGGACGTCGGCGCCCACCTCACCGAGGTGGTGCTCCTCGCGGACGGCGGCGTCGTCGACGCGCACCGCACCGCTCTGGGCACCGGCGACCTCGACACCGCACCGGCGTCGCGTATCGGTGAGGCGGTGGCGTCCATGGTGACCACGATGCTGCGCCAGGACCGTACGTCGCTCACCCTCGACGCCCTGGACAGGGGCGCGCTGCTGGCCGGTGGAGGTGCCCTGCGCCCGGAGATCACCTACCGCCTCACCCGCGGACTGCGCACGCCCCTGCGTACGGTCGCGGCGCCGCACACCGCCGCGGTCCGCGGGGCGGCGGCCGTCCTGCAAGCGGCGCACGCGCATCCCTCGGTGACCGGATCCGTCACCCCGGCGGCGGCGGACCGGGCATGACCCGGCCCGGCCCCGGCCCGTGCGCACCCCGCGTCACGAGATCCGCCCCGCACCATCGCACACCACCGCACACCACGATCCGGCTGCCCGGCCGGGGAAGGGAGGACACCATGGCAGGCGGCACTCCCGAGGCATCGTCGCCCGCTGAGGAGCCTCCGGAACCCAGGAACCTCATGGAGCCCACGGAATCCCACGGGTCCGAGAAATCCGCAGGGCCCAAGGACCTCGCGCACCACCTGGAACCCAAGGACTTCGCGCACGACCTGGACCCGACGGACCCTGCGCATCACCTGGAACCCACGGAACCTCCGCACCACCCGGAACCCCCGCCCGACGACCTCCCGCGCCTCATGCTGTGGCGGCTGCGCGCCAGTCCACTGCGCCGCCGCAGCGACCTGCTGCAGGCCTGGGTCGGCATCGGCCTGCTGCTGGCCGTCCTGGCGGCGGCCCCGGCGGCCATTTTCCTCGTGGGGGACACCGCGTACCGGCACTACACGCGGGCCGCCGAGCGTCAGCGCCAGGTGAGGGAGCCGGTCGTCGCGGTGCTCCTCCAGGACGTCCCGCGCCATCCCGAGCCCGGTTCGACGGAGGAGAAGGAGACCCTCTATCCAGTCCGGGTCCGCTTCACCGACCCCGCCGGGCACCCCCGCACGGCGAAGACCGAGGCGCGCCCCGGGCTGACGGCCGGCAGCACCCTCCGGCTCTGGTCCGACCCGCGGGGACGGCTCACCGGGCCGCCGCTGACCACCGACCAGATCCGCAGCCGCTGCATGGGCTGGGCGCTCACCGGCGCCCTGGCCGTCACCCTGCTCGGAGGGCTCGCGTACGGAGCCACCGACCTCGTCCTGCGGCGGCGCAACCTGGCCGAGTGGGACGCGGCCTGGGCCAGGACGGCACCGGGCTGGACCGCCTCCGCCTGACCCGGCCGCGGGCCACGGCCCGCGGCGGAACCGGACGGCGACCGGCCGGCCATGGCCCGGTCATGGGCCGGTCATGGGCCGGTCGCCGGGCGATGACCGGACCGGTGGCGCGCCCCGAGCCGGCCGTCATCGGTGTCCGCCCAGCTCACGACCGCCTTCACGCACCTCACCCCAGCACCTGCCCGAAAGAATGAATCGGCTCCCGATTCCCGCGTGTCCCGCCGCCGGAGACCTCACTGTCGGTACGGCGACGGCGGTACGGGCACCGGGGTACGAGGACAAGGGGTGGCGTGGGATTGGAACGGCTGGAGGAGCCGCGACCGGTTTCCCTCGAGGAACGGGCGCGCTACCGGTTCGACCGCACGTTGGCCCGCAGCACGGGCACCCTGATGGGCTGGCTGGTGATCACCTGTCTGGCCGTCGTGGTCCCGGTGAGCGCACTCCTGGTCTGGACGGACCCCGCTTCCCCACGTTCGCTGCCGGGGCGGCTGTCGGCGGTGTGGCGGACCAGCGCCGAGACACTGCGCCTGGGCGCGGTGACCGGCACCCCGCTGCGCATGCTGCTCTCCGCCGTGCTCGGACTGGTCGCCCTGCTGTGCGTGTCGACCCTCGTCGGGGTCATCACCACCGGCCTGGCCGACCGCCTTGCCGAACTGAGCCGCGGCAGGTCGACGGTGATCGAGGAGGGCCACGCCGTCGTGCTCGGCTGGTCGGACCAGGTGGGCACGGTGGTGGGCGAACTGCTCGCCGCCCGGGCCGGACACCGGCCGCGGGCCATCGTCCTGCTCGCCGACCGGGACAAGACGGAGATGGAGCGGACGCTGGCCCTCCTGGTCGGTCCGCCGGCGCGGGCCCGGATCATCTGCCGCAGCGGCCCGGCGAGCGACCCCGACGTCCTCGCGCTGGTCAGCCCGCGCACGGCGAGCACCGTACTGGTGCTGCCCTCCGGCGAGCCGACGGCCGACGCCGAAGTCCTGCGCGTACTGCTGGCGCTGCGCGCGGTGCTGGGCGACGGCCCGGACGGCCCTCCGGTGCTGGCCGCCGTCCGGGACGACCGTTACCGTGCGCCGGCCCGGCTGGCCGCCGGGCCACGCGGCACGGTCCTGGAGTCCGACACCGTCACGGCGCGGCTGATCGCGCAGTGCGTCGGCCGGCCGGGCCTCTCCCTGGTCCTGCGTGACCTGCTGGACTTCGCCGGCGACGAGTTCCACCTCGCCGACGGCTCCGCGTTCCACGGGAGCACCTTCGGCACGGTCCTGCTGGGGCACGCCACCTCCTGCGTGATCGGACTGCTCACGCCCGGCGGACATACGCTGCTGAACCCGCCCACCGACACCGTGGTCGTGCCGGGCAGCCGCCTGATCGTCCTCGCGCGCGACGAGGACACGACCCGGCTGGAGGACTGCCGGCATCTCGTCGACCACGCGGCCGTCGTCACCGGCCCGCCCCCGGCGGACGCCGCCGCCCACCTGCTGCTCCTCGGCTGGAACCGGCGGGCGCCGCTCGTCGTGGACCAGTTGCGGCGCACGGCCCACCCGGGTTCCGTACTGCACGTGATCACGGACCGGGCCGTACCCGGACCGGCGCGGGAACCGGAGACGGCGGCCGCCGCCCGGCTGACCGTGCGGTTCCAGTCCGCCGACCTGTCGCGGCCCGAGACCCTGCTCGGGCTCGACCTCGCCCCGTACGACGGGATGGTCGTCCTCGGACCCGATCCGGGCGACGGACCCGAACGGCCCGACGACCGGACCCTCGTCACCCTGCTGGCGGTGCGACTGCTGGAGGACCGGACCGGACGCGAGATGCGCGTGGTCACCGAACTGGTCGACGACCGCAACCGGCCGCTGGCACCTCTCAACCCCGGCTCCGACGTCATCGTGAGCGGCGAACTGACCGGACTGCTCATGGCGCAGATCGCACAGAACCGGCACCTCGCGGCCGTCTTCGACGAGTTGTTCTCCGCGGAGGGCAGCACCATCTGTCTGCGGCCCGCCGGGCACTACGTCCGCCCGGGTGCCGAGGCCAGTTTCGCCACCGTGGTGGCCGCGGCGCGCGACCGGGGCGAGTGCGCCCTCGGATACCGTCGTCACGACCGGCGCGCGACGCTCCCGGACCTGGGCGTCCGGCTCAACCCCCACAAGGGCGAGCGGCGCGTATGGGACGCCGAGGACCAGGTGGTCGTCGTGGCGTCCGAACCGGCCGACCCCCCGGCCCCACCCGGAACCGACCCAAGGGAATCGCGGGCCGGCCGGAAGGACGCGAGGCCGCACCCCCGGTGATCGGGGCATCGGCGTCGACGGTCCTGCCTTCGCACGTCCCCCGTCCGCTTTTCGTGCTCTAAGTGCAGCAGAGGTATCGCAATACACAAGCCTGTCGCGCCCTCGCGGATGAGGAAAACGGACCAACTGCGACTGATTGATACACTGACCCATCATGAGAGCCGACGCCGCACGCAATCTGGCCGCGGTCCTGCGCACCGGGGCCCGCCTTCTCGCCGACGACCCGAGCACCTCGATCTCGGCCATCGCCGCGGCGGCGGGCGTGGACCGCACCACCGTCCACCGCCGTTTCGCCACCCGCGAGGCGCTGCTCGACGCCGTGTTCCAGGCGAAGCTCGACTCCGCCTCGCGAGTCCTCGACGAGGCCCGGCTGACCGAGGCTCCGGTGGCCGTCGCCCTGCACCGCTACGTCGAGGGGATCATCCCGGTCAGCCGGGAGTGGCCCGTCGACACCCGCCGCATGATGCAGGCGGACCCGAAGGCCCGCGACCCGCGCGAGGAACAGAGCCGGCGGCTCGACGACTTCCTCCGGCGCGCCGCCGACGAAGGCTTCCTGCGCGCCGACGTCCCGCAGGCATGGGCACGCGGCCTCCTCGACGACCTGGTGGACAGCGCCGCGCACCGGTTCCCCGGCATCGAGCCCCCGCGGGCGGCCGATCTGGTCGTCGACATGTTCCTCAACGGGGTCGGCAGGGCCTGACCGCCTGCCGGCCCGTGCGACGAACGGCCGGACACGCGCCCACGGATCCATGGGCGGAATCCCCCGTCCGGTTCCTCCGTTCGCCTCCCGCGTCCGGCTCCCAGGCCGGGTTCCCGCCGCTTTCGCCCGAACGGGCGTGCCCGCCGGTCTCCCGTGCGCCGTCTCCACTCCCGTTCACGGACACAGGGCAGTTGTCACCCCCGTGCCGCACGCGTCTCACCCGATTGGACCGTGTGACCGAGCCGGGCGGCTCCTGCGCGTGAACGATCTGGTGCCGTAGGCATCCAGAGAAAGCGAGAACGGCATGCGGACATCTGCGGATTCTGGCTCGCGACGCCGAATACGGCGCTCCCGCACCGCGGCGGCGGGCTGTGCCGTCGCCGCCCTGTGCACGGCCGGGGTGGCTCCGGCCGCCGCGGACGGCGGCACCAGACCCACCATCGTGCTGATCCACGGTGCCTTCGCGGACGGCTCGAGCTGGAACGGGGTGATCGAACGGCTCGAAAGCCATGGCTACACCGTCATGGCGCCGGCCAACCCGCTGCGCGGGCTGTACAGCGACTCCGCCTACATCGCCTCCGTGCTGAAGAGCGTCAAGGGCCCGATCGTGCTCGCCGGTCATTCCTACGGCGGTGCCGTGATCAGCACCGCCGCGGAGGGCAACCCCCAGGTGAAGTCCCTGGTGTACATCTCGGCGCTGATGCCGGACGTGGGGGAGAGCGGCATGTCGCTGGGCGCCCGGTTCCCCAGCGCCCTCGGGACCGCCACCGACTCCGTGCCCTATCAGGCCGGCAACGGTGTCAGCGGGACCGACCTGTATCTCAAGCGGGACAAGGTGCACTCGGTCTTCGCCGCCTGCCTGCCCGAGAGCCAGGCGAACCTGCTGGCCGTCACCCAGCGGCCCGCGGCCACCACCGCGTTCTCGGAGACGGCCAAGGTCGCCGCCTGGAAGACCATCCCCTCCTGGGCCCTCGTCGGCCGCCAGGACATGACGATCAACCCCGCACAGGAACGCTTCGAGGCCGAACGGGCCCACTCCCACACGGTGGAGATCAACTCCTGTCATGTGTCCCTGATCGCCCACCCCGACGCGGTGGCCGACCTGATCCTCCAGGCGGCCGGCGCGTCCGCGACCGGGTCGGACCGCCCCGCACTGGCGAACACCGGTGTCGCCGGGAGCGGCCGGGGCATGGCCGGACTCGGCGGGATCGCCGGCGCGTCGCTGGCGTCCGGTGCGGCCGCTGTACTCCTCAGCCGGCGACCGGGACGCCGTACACACTGACCCACCCGGAACCGGACCGCACGGATCGGCCGTGTCCGGCACCGCCGCCTCTCCCGGTGCGGTGCCGTGCTCCGGGAGCCCCGCCGCTGCCCGCGGCGGTCCGCTCCACCGGGCCGCGGCGATCCGCGGAGGCGGCGTGATCCGCGAAGGCGGAGCCGCCCACGAGCCGTACTTGACGATCCATCAAGTGACGGACTTTTCCCCTGTCGCTCGCCCGCTACTGAACGTACACTGACAACTCATAGGGATTCGGGCGTGATTGACTGGGGGAGCCGTCATGTCCTGGAACAACAATGACCTGCCCGGCGGGTTCGTCGTCCCGCCGATGCCCACCGCACCGCCACCCGCCCCGACGGACGGCCTGAGAGCGGTCGCGGTGGCGGTGCTGAACCTCTCCGGGCTGGGCCTGGGTTATGCGCTGATGCGTCGCTGGGGCCTGATGGCGGTCTGCTGGGTCGCGACCGCGCTGCTGCTCGTGGTGGCCCTGCCCGCCGATCCGGACGGCGTCCCCGGCGCGGCGGTCGTCCTCTATCCGGTCCTTCTCGGGCTCGCCGCCGTCCACGGAGCGTTCCTGGGCCTGCGGACCCGTCTCCTGTGGCCGCCGCGGGCGTGGCTGGCGATCGCACTCGGAGTCGTCCTCCTGGCCGTGCCCGCGGGAGGTGTCGTCCTGTACGGAGACGCGCGGGACCGGGCGACCGAGGCGATGCTCCTGGAGCGACTGGAACGGGCCGACAAGCTCGTCCGGGAGTCCGGGAAGCAGTCGTTCACGACCGCGGAGTCCGACTACCGCCGGGCGCTGGCCGCCTACCGGGGTCTGCGCGACGACCATCCCGGCTCCAAGGCGGCCGACCGGGTGCCCGACCGGCTCAAGACCTTCTACAGCACGGTGGGTTCGCCCTATGCCCAGAAGAACTACTGCGACGCCATAGCGCCGTTGAAGTACCTGCGGACGGTCCCGGGAACCATGGGCAGGAAACAGCTCGGGTCGCTGTCCACCTGGCCGGACGACCGGCTGGCGACCTCGCTGTACGAGTGCGCGTCCGAGGCGCTCGGGCGCGGTGACGCCGACTGGACGACACACTTCGGCGACCTCCTGTCGACGTTCCCGCGGTCCGGGCCGGCCGGAAAGGTGGAACCCGCGGTGAGCGCGGAGGTCGACCGGGCGGTGAAGCAGGTGGGCGGGAGCGACCCCTGCTCGGCGGTCGAGCACCTCAGGAGTCTCAGCACTCAGGTCACCGCGCTCCCGGGTGACGACGCCGGGGTGACCGCGGCCCTCGGCAGGGACGCCGACCGGGCGGACACGAACGCGGACTCGGGCACGTACGCCTGCGGTGTGCGTCAGTACAAGGACAAGCGGTTCGGTGATGCCCTCACCACCATGAACGAGTTCGTCAAGAGCAACCCGCACGCCAAGAACCGGGCCCGCGCGCAGAAGATCGCCATCGCGGCGGAGGTCGCCCAGACGGTGCCCGCGGCGGGCCGGAGTCTGCCGACGACGGCGTCCGGCGGCAGCATCGCCGTCACCGTCAAGAACGACAGTCCCGACGACATCACGGTGATGTACACGGGGCCGGTGACCGGCAGCTTCTCCCTGAAGGCCTGCGGGAGTTGCACCACCTACTCCTTCACGAGCACGATCCTGTCCGGCTTCTCGCCGTGTCACGACAGCGGGAAGAACTACCCGCAGCGGACCATCCGGCTGCCGGTCGGCACCACCTACTTCGTCCACAAGTCCCGGACCGGCACGGGGAAGTCGCCCGCCTCCGACACCGCCAAGCTGAGGCCCGGCTACATCTACACCGAGTGCGCCTACATGACGAGCCTGAACTACTGACGACGGCGGCGGCCGCCGATGACGGGGGGCACCGTCCGGAAGCGGACGGTGCCCCCCGTCATCGGAAGGGTCCAGGGGCTCCCGCCCGTCAGCGTTCCGGTCTCGGCCCCGCCAGGATCAGGCTCTCGACCGCCTCGTAGCGCCGGCGTTCGCGGGCGGCCCTGCGACGTCCGGAGAGCACGCTGCCGAGCCACCCGAAGGCGAACCCGAGGGGGACGGAGACCAGCCCCGTGGTGGTGAACGGGAACCAGTTGAAGTCCGCGTGAGGGAACGCCGACGTCGGTGAACCGGACACGAGTCTGGTGCCGGGCATCAGCACCAGGACCGAGAGGGTGCCGCCGATGAGCGTGCTCAACAGGCCGGCGCGGGTGAAGTTGCGCCAGAAGAGGCTGTAGATCAGGGCCGGGGCGATCGCCGAGGCGCCCAGACAGAAGGAGAGGGTCGCGAGCGGCTGGAGACTGCGGTGCTGGACCAGGGCGGCGAGGACGACGATCGGAGTCCCGACGACCACGGCCGAGATCCGGGCGAGCATCGTCTCGCGGTGCGGGGCCATGCCGGAGCCCCGGGCGGCGAACACGTCGTGGGCGAGGGAGTTGGCGCACGCCAGCGTCATGCCGGCCACCGAGGCGAGCAGCGTCAGGAAGATCGCCGTGGTGACCGTGGTGAAGATGAGGGTCTCCGCCCGCGACATGTCCGTACCGAACGCCGCCCGGGAACTGAGCAGATAGGCGGTGTGCCCCCACGGGTCGGCCTTCGCGATCCCGGCCCGGCCGATCAGCGCCGTCGCGCCGATCCCGATGACCGTGGCCACCGCGACGAACAGGGCCACCGACGACACCGCCCACGACATCGAACGCCGCACCTGGCGCGCGCTCTTCGCGGTGTACATGCGCATGGTGACGTGGGGAAGGCAGGCCCCGCCGAGCACGATGGCCAACTGGGTGCTGAGCATGTCGAGGTGTGGATGCGGACCGCCGGCGAACTCCAGGCCGCCGTGCAGATACCGGTCCCGGGCGCCGCTGTGGTCGGCGGCCGCGGAGAACAGCGTCCCCGGGTTCCAGTCGAAGGTCCGCAGGATCAGGACCGCTACGGTCACTCCGGAACCGAGCAGCACGACCATCTTCAGGGTCTGGATCAGCGCGGTTCCCCGCATCCCGCCGATGGCCGCGTAGGTGATCATCAGGGCGCCCACCCCGACGATGCAGCCGGTCTTCATGGCACTGTCGGAGAAACCGAGGATGAAGGCCAGCAGCTGCCCGGTGCTGGCGAGCTGGACGAGCATCATCGGTACCAGCGCCACGATGGTGACCGCGCACGCCGTGATGCGCACCGAACGCCCGGGCATCCGCCGGGCGAGAGCGTCACCCATGGTGAACTTGCCGGTGTTGCGCAGGGGTTCGGCCAACAGGAACATCAGCAACAGGAGGGACAGCAGGGTGCTGAGGGCCAGGACGACGCCGTCGTACCCGCAGAGCGCGATGACCCCGCCGATGGTGAACACGGTCGCGGCCGAGATGTAGTCGCCCGCGATGGCGAGGCCGTTGCGTACGGGGGACAGCGAACGGTATCCGGTGTAGAACTCCTCGAGGTCGTCGCTGTCGGGGCCGGTCAGCACGCACAGCAGCAGGGTCACGGAGACGGCGATGCAGAAGGCGACGAGGGACCAGGACCGTGCGGAGTCGCTGAAGTCCGTCATCGCTCGCGCTCCTGTTCGCCGCCGGCCCAGGGCGCCTGCCGGTTCACCCGGCGCGCCAACGGGTCCACGTAACGGCGGGCGGTGCGCTCGTACAGCGCCACGGCGAGCCAGGTGACGGGGATCTGGGTGAGGGCGAGGACCAGGCCCGTCGACAGGCCGCCGGTCACCGGTCGCGCCATGATGTCGGGCCGCCCGACGGAGAGGGCGAGGAAGAGGGAGAAGTAGCCGAGGGCCGTCAGGGTGGTGAGCCATCGCTGCCGGCGGTAGGCGCGGCGGAGGACGCGCAGGTCGCGGTGGTGTCCGGTCCAGGGGCGAGGGGCCGTCCCACCGCGTAACGGTTCCCCGGAGGGGTCCGGGAGCGCGGGGGAGGAGGCGGAGTGCTGTCCGTGGTGGGGTCGGGCGGAGTTCGAGGCGGAGCTGTCGTAGGACATTCCGGGTCTCCTGGCGGGTTCGGTACCGACGGACATGGACCGCGCGAAGAGGAGGGGCGGGCTGCTCGGGTCCTCGCACGCTATTCGGCGGGCCGGGCAGTGCAAAGGGCTTTGCCTCAAGTGCCTGGTCGGACGGTGTACAGGGCTCTGACCTCCTGTGTTGCTGCTGTCATGGCTGTGGTGGGCGGGACGGGGGCTTCGTGTGGGGAACATGTGTTCGGCGGCTCTCCGGTCCTCGGGACGGTCGGTCGTACGGGTCACGGCGGCGTCCCGGGCGGGGCGCCGCCCGGCGGATCCGGCGGTGGACGAGGGGTCGCGGCGGGTTCCCTGGTGCCGGTGGCCTCGGCCCGCCGCGCGGTCCCGGCAGGCGTCGGGCGCTCAGGAGGCATCGGTCAGCCGGTGCAGGGGGGTGCCGTGCGCCCAGCTCCTGAGGCGCGGGCCGTCGATGAGGTGGATGTCGCCCTGGCGCCGGGCCCACTGGACGTCACGGTGGCTGAAGGTCCCCCGGTGCACCACGAGTCGCAGGGGGGTTCCCGTCCGGCGCCCCGACCGCGCTGGCGCGTCCTCGTCGGGCAGGGGTTCGGCCACGGGACGGAACGCCACCTCGATGCGGTGTCCCTGGCCGTTGCGCGCACGCACCCGGGGCCGGTCCTGAACGGTGGACGGCGGGAGGACCAGCCAGCCGTCCCGGCGCAGCATCCGGGACACGGCCAGGACGAGTCCCTCCGTGTCCAGATCCGCGAGCTCCTCGGGCGTGTAGTGCCCCAGACGGCGACGGGCGAGGGGACGGTGATGCCGGACCGCGACCGGGGTCGCGACGGCGAGGAGCGCCGACGCGGCCACGAGCACGCCGACGCCGAGCGTGCGGTACGCCACGGCGACGCCCGCCACCACCCCGCACACCGTCATCACGACTCCCGCGAGCGCGGGCAGCACCTCGCGAAGGCCGGGCCCGTAACGCCCCTGGTCGCGCAGTGCACGGATCGCGAGTCGCCGCCGGCTGCGGCGTGACGGTCCCTTCTCGGCCTCTGGTCCCCTCCATGCCACCCGGGTCGGCTCCTCCCACCCCGCGTGCACCGATGTACCTGCCGGAGGGATACCCAGCCGTGACGTGCCGGTCGTGCCGAGGGCGAGTTCCGGCCATGAATCCGGCCGAAGTCTTTCGGCGCACGTCACCCGTGGGGCGCGCCGGGCCGCGGATGCCCGCGGTGCCGGGCCGGTCCCGTCAACACGGTCCGACGGCGCCGGTAAGCCGGACGGGTGAGGTCACGGGGGCCGGTCGTGCGGTCGCCGGTGTTCCCGGCCCGAGTCGGGGAAGACGCACCGCATGCACCTCGGGAAACCCCGTGATGCCGGTGATCCGGCGGGCGAGGGGGCGCCCCGGTCCTTCTGCGTGAGGAGTTCGCGTGACCACGTACGTCATCACCGTCCCCGGCACCTTCGTCCACGGCATGTCCGACGGCGCCCGCACCGACATCGAGCGCAGGCTGCGGCCCCAGGACCCCAAGAACACCGATCTGGGCGAGAACGAGGAGCTGAGTCTGCTCACGGTGGAGGAGGACGGCCGGTTCGCCGCCCGCGTCGAGGTCGAGGCCGCGGACCGGTCGAGCGCCGAGCACGAGGCGGTGCGGCTGGTGTCCGGCGCGCTGCGCGACAGCGGTGTCGCCGAGACCGACGCGATGCTGGGGGCCGCCGTGGTGACCGGCATCGACACCGGTATCGACCGCGAACTCTGAGGCGGGGTGCCCGGGAGAGCGGCCACCCCGGGGTCTCCGGGAGAGCCCTCACCCTCCATGCTCCGATGGCGCTCACCGCACCGCGTCGCACCCGACGTCCACCCTCAGGAGCCGGGGCGGTCGCCCGGGGCGCGCCGCGTGAGCCTGGGGCTGAGCCTCGCGGAGCGTCCCGTCGCACGCCGCGGATACGGGCCCGACTGCCGTCCGCCCTGCTGTCGGTCCTGCCGTCCGCCCTGCCGTGCCGTCCCCGCCCGACCGCGCCCATGGCATGATCGCAGTCGCTTTTGCCGGAAGTCGGCACGCTGTGCGGGGAGTCGTGTTCCGAGGACCCCGGCGCAACCGGTAAATGACCAGCAGGAGAACGGGGTACAGGTATACGTGGTGCCCAGCACCGACGTGCACCCCGCCTCCACTACCGAAGGACTGCCGGTCTTGGACCTCGCGTACCCCGAAACACCCGCCGCACGCCGGCCAGGACGGGTGTGGATCATCCGGGTCTCCGGCCACAGCGACCGTACCGCCTCGGTGTCGTGCTCCTCGTCGTGCGGAATGCCGTCCCGCTCCCGCGACCTGACGGCACTCCGCCGCTTCGCCGAGGCCCACGCCGCGGCACACGCCCGTGCTGCCACGGTGCGTCCCGATGCCGCCTGCGCCTGCCGTCAGACCCAGTGCGCGGCCCATGAGGGCACGCACACCCACTGCGCGGGCGGAGTGGTCCTGGTCCTGCGTCACGACCCGGCGGTCGGGCAGGTCTGGACACTGCTGGAGGTCTGCACCGCGTGCGCCCCGCTGATGACGCACACCCGCGTCGTCGGTCGCGCACTCCCGCGGACACGTGAGGCGCCCGCGGCGGCGGGCACGCCCGCGCACGCGGAGCCGACGACCGCACCGGCGGTCCCCGGAGGCTTCAGCGCCCCCACCGGACCGGGTTTCAACAGCGCGGACGCTCCCGCCGCGCCGTCGCGGCGCCGGTCCGGTGTCCGCGGCCGCCCGCAGCCCCGTCAGGGCCGCCGGAACCAGGGCGGGTTTCCGGGCTGAGCCGGCGGGCGGTCCTCATCGCTCCCGCTCGGTCCGCGGGTGCAGGCGGACCCGGCACCGCCCGCACACCCGATGCTCACCCGCGTCCAGCGGCTCTCGCCCCCGAGGGGACAGAGCCCGTCCCGCCGGCCCCGCCGTGACGGCACCGCCGGCCCTGTTCTCCGTGACATGAAGCCTGCGCGGCGTCGCGGTCCGTCCGACGGGGTCCGAGGGCGTCACCCGGGCGACGAGGTCGTACCACTCGTCGCTCCGCGCGTCGCCCCACCGGGGGACCGTACGGCCCTGCGGTGCGTCCGGCGGCATGGGCGCGGCGCCACCGGTCCCGGCCCGTTCAGGGGCCACCCGGCCGGGCCGCACCGTCCAACCGTCCTCGCACAGGGTCAGCGAGACCGTCGACAGCGGCGATACCTCGAAGTGCCGGAAGGCCGTCGCCGGTGCGCACAGCGCGTGGACGAGCGCGGCCCGGACGACAGCCGGTTCGGTGATGATCAGTGCCTGGTCCAGGAACGGCGGCACGTTTCCCAGCCAGTGCGCGACACGCCGGCAGAGCTGCCGCACGGACTCGCCCCCGTGCGGCGTCGCGTCCGGGTCCGTGAGCCGGCTCGCGTAGCCGTACGGGTCCGCCGCCACGATCTCACGCACGGTACGGCCCCGCCACGTCCCGTAGTCGAAGTCGCGCAGCGCGGGCTCGGGGGTGGCGTCCAGTCCGAGCGCGTCGGCGGTCAGCGCGCACCGGACCGACGGCGCCCGGACGAGCGGAGCGTACGGAGGCAGCGTTCCGCCGACGGCCCGTGCCGCACGCAGGCCGTCCTCGCTCGGGGGACCGTCACCGAAGACCGCGTCCCTCGTGGTGTCCGTGGCTGACGCGCACATGAAGGTCAGGCGGAGCGACATCGGCGTACCTCCTAAGTGGCCCGGCGCGGACGCCGGAGGTCGTGAGCCGGCCGAGGACCGTGACGGCGGCCGGGGGGCCGACCCGCCTGGGCCTGGTTCGGGCCCTTGGCAGGTCGGCCGATCAGACGGGCGGGCAGGGTGACGAGACGCAGCAGGCGTTCCAGCGGCCCTCGTCCGAAGGCGCGCGTCCAGACGACGGCCAGCAGCACGGCGGCCGCCGCGAAGGCGACGAGAGCGGGCAGGGCGGCGGAGTCCGGCAGGTCGCCGACGCCCAGCACCTTGATGGCGACGATATGGCAGACATAGGTGGTCAGGGAGATCGAGCCGACCGCGACGACCGGCGTGGCGAGCCGCCGGAAGCGGGCCGAGCGCTCCGTCGCGAGCAGGCAGCAGGCGACGATCACGAGGCCGACACCGGTGCTGCCCAGGATCGACCCCGTGGTCTGGCTGTGCGGCGCGGCCACCAGCAGCCAGTCGGGGGTACGGCTGGTGGGATCGCCCACGGCGTCGGACCACCAGGCGGAGGCGGCCGGACCACCGCCCGTCGCCGCGCTCACGGCGGCCCGCGCACCCGTGACCAGGCGCAGCGCCAGCCAGGAGCCGCCGTGACCGAGCACGGCCAGCGCGGCGCCCCAGAGGGCGATCCGGGCGCGGACGCCCGGCCGGGTGAGGTCGAGCCGGGCCAGCGCCATCCCGGCGACGACGAACGGCAGCCAGGTCAGTACCGGGTACGCGCCGGTGACGAGCAGTTCGACGACGCCGCCCGAACCGGTGACCCTGGCCAGGGGGTCATGGGCGACGACGGTGTCGGCCCAGCCCCCGTCCTGGACGGCGCCCTGCAGCGGATACAGGACCTGGGGCAGGACGAGCGCGGTCGCCCCGGCGACGGCGGCCAGGGAGGCGGCCCGCAGTCTGCGCAGAGGCAGGGCGAGGGCGAAGATCACCCCGTAGGCGGGGAGGATGACGTCGATACCGGTGCCCAGACCGGTCAGGGCGTATCCGAGCGCGATCAGGACGACGGAGCGGATCAGCACCCTGACCACGGCCTCGCGCCCCGCGCGGCCGGTACGCGGCCGCGGGCGCCCGGTGAGCAGGATCAGGGTGAACCCGGCCAGCAGGGCGAACAGGGCGGAGGAGCGGCCGCGAGCCACCTCCATGAGCCAGCCGAGCGGGCCGCCCACCGTGGGGTCGGGACCTATGTGGACCGCGAACATGCCGAGGACCGCCAGACCGCGGGCCAGGTCCAGGCCGACCAGCCGTCCGGTCGACGCGGGGCCGGGGGACGACGTGGCCGGCAGAGGGGCGCGCCCGCGAGAGGCGGAGGCCCGCCCCGCGGGCCCGGCCCCGGGCGGTACGGTCTCCGCCACGTCGTGCGTCATACGCTCCAGGGTCGGAGACACCCGTCCCGGCGGACATCCGGCAGGTGTCCGGAACCGCCCCGCCGAGTGGCTGGCGCGTCCCCGCCGCCCGGCCGGACCCGGTGTCGGACAGCCCCGCGCCGTGCTCGACATGGTACGAATCGGGCAGTGGTCCGACGGCGAGTGGAGCACCTGTGATCCGGGTATTGGTGGTCGATGACGAAGCCATGATCCGTACGGGTTTTCAGCACATCCTCGACGCCGCGCACGACATCGAGGTCGCGGCCGCGGTCCCCGGCGGCCAGGCTCTCCAGACCGCTCAGGACATGCGCCCCGACGTCGTCCTCCTCGACATCCGGATGCCCGACGTCGACGGCCTCACCGTGCTCGCCGGTCTCCGGCGACTGCCCCACCCCCCAGTGGTGGCCATGCTCACGACATTCGACATGGACGAATACGTGACGACGGCGCTCCGCTCGGGCGCGGCGGGCTTCCTGCTCAAGGACACCGACCCCGAGGAGCTGCCGTTCCTGGTGCGGACCCTGGCCGACGGCGGCACCGTCCTGTCGTCCAAGATCACCCGGACGGTCGTGGACGGATTCCTGAACACCGGTCCCCGTGACGCCGCGGCCCACAGCCTCGCCCGGCTGACCGACCGCGAACGGGCCGTCCTCGTCCTCGTCGCCGAGGGGCTGTCCAACGCCGACATCGGCACGCGCATGCACCTCAGCACGGGCACGGTCAAGGACCACGTCAGCGCGATCCTCGGCAAGCTCGAGGTGGACGGCCGTGTCCAGGCCGCTCTGCTCGCCGAACGGGCCGGTCTGCTGAAGGAGCCGCGGGGTGGGGAGGGGGGATGAATCTCCGCAGACCGCCCGCACCACTGCTGGACACCGCCCTCGTCGCCGCGTCGCTCCTCGACGTCTGGGTCAAGGTCCACATCGACGAGCCGCTCCGCCTGTCCTGGGCGCTGGTCGCCGCCTTCGCCCTCTTTCTGAGACGTCGTCGGCCGCTGCTCACCTTCCTGCTCACGCTGCCCGCGGTCCTGGTGTCGGACGCCGTCTTCGCCGCGCTGGCCGCGCTGTACACCCTCGCCTCCTTCACCCGTCACCGCACCCTGCTCGCGGTCTGCGTGACGGCCTTCACGATCTGCGACATGACCAGCTGGCCGTCCCTGAGCTACGACTTCACGAACACGGCGACGGTGATCACCCTGGGGTACACCGCGGCGACCGCGGCAGCGCCCGTCTTCCTCGGCCAGCTCGTCCAGGCCCGGCGTGATCTGTCACGACAGCTCGCCGAGATCTCCGAGGCGCGCGACCACAAGCGGCTGCTGACCGCGCAGAGCGTGCTGGCGAAGGAACGCGCCCAGCTCGCCCGGGAGATGCACGACGTGGTCTCCCATCAGGTCAGTCTGATCGCGGTGCGGGCGGGAGCGCTCCAGGTCGGTACCCGGGACGCCGAGGTCAAGGAGGCGGCCGCCACGATCCGGCGGCTGAGTGTGCAGACCCTGGACGAGCTGCGGCACATGGTCAGCGTGCTGCGCGCCTCCGGGGGGCGGCCCACGGAACTGACACCGCAGCCGTCCCTGGCCGACCTCGAACGGCTGGTGGACAACAGCGGCATCGAGACCGAGCTGCAGACCGACGTGCCCGAGGACCTGCCGCCCACCGTGCAACGCGCCATCTACCGCACCGTCCAGGAAGCGCTGACCAACGCACGCAAGCACGCCCCCGGAACGAGCGCGACGGTACACATCCGCCACCACGACGGTGCCGTCCGGGCCACGGTCACCAACACGGCGCCGACCCGGCCCCCGCTCCCGCTCCCGAGCGCGCACCACGGACTGGTCGGCCTGCGCCAGCGCGCGGCCCTCCTCGGCGGCACCGTCACGGCCGGCCCCACGGCGGACGGCGGCTACGAACTGCGCCTCGAACTTCCGGCCGAGGAGCGGACGTGACGGTCGCGGAGGTCCGGTACGACGGTGGTCGGAGCCGACCCGTCCCCCGCGTGTTTGCGGCCGAATATTTGCGGGGACTCGGCGATCAGGGGGTCAGAGTTCCCCGACCGGAGGAAAAGATGATCATCCTCGGAGTAATTCTGCTCGTCATCGGCCTCGTGACAGGCATCAGCATCCTATGGACCATCGGGGTCATCCTGGTCATCATCGGAGCCGTTCTGTGGATCCTGGGAGGCATCGGACACGCGGTCGGCGGCCGGCGGCACTACTGGTGACGTCGCGCTCCCGCGCGGCACTTCGCCGGAAGGCAAGACTCAGCACCTCGGGTGAGAAACGCCTCGGGTGAGAAAAAGGTGAGAACAAGGAGACGACCTGAGGGGTGCCGAGGCACCTCCCAGGTCTTCTCCTGCCTCGTGACCGCCCAGGTCTTTTCCGGCCGGGTGAGATCTCTCGTCCTCGACATCAGATCTCGTCCTCCAGCCGAATGACCTTCCTGAGGTTCTCGTGCGCCTTTCCCGGGGTGCCATTCTGCGCTTCGAGCAGGGCGGCGGCGATGGCGTCCAGCTTGCGCTGGATCGCGCGGTCGGCCCGCAGTTCGGAGTTCTTCAGCAGGGCGAGGAGCATGAGGGTCACCGCGGTCATGGATTCGCCGGCGAAGAGGAGCCACGTCACTTCGACGCCGACGATGTGCAGCGCGACGGTGAGGGAGACCAGCGCGAGGCAGAACACGAAGAAGACCGGTGAGCTGGTGAATTTCGACGCGGACTCGGCGAACCGTTCGAATCTGCCGCGTTTGTCGCCACCACGGTCGGCGGGGTGCTCGATGGTCATGATCCTCTGTGCTCTCCTCATGGCTTGGCGGTCCACCCGGTGCGCCCGTTCCAGTGGCCTGGGGCGACAGGCCCGGGGCGGCGGGCCGGGGCGTCGCGCGCGGGGTGCGGCGCGACGCCCATGACGCCCATGACGTTCTTGCGTCCGCCGGGGCCGCGGCACCGGCCGCACCCTTTTCGTGCGGCGGCGCGCTCCCGACCGCGGTCCGCGCGCGGCCTCAGTGCCTGGTCGCCCTGCGCACGCGGTCCGCGGCCTTCCCGGTCATCTCCTGGGCCTTGCCCCGCAGCTGTTCGCTGCGTCCCTGCCGCTGCATGGACTTGTCTCCCAGGGCCTTTCCCAGGGTTTCCCGCAGCCGGCCCGTGATCTGTTTCGTTTTCGCGTTTCCCTTGATCATCACGATCGCCTTCTCACTCGAGTCGCCGCGGTGCGTTCCCGCGGAGGCGACGCACCTTTCCTCACCGTGTGGCCGCCGGGCGGGTGACGCAAACCGGCGCCGCGCGAGCGATTCGACGGGCTACGGGGTTCGGCTTCGCGGACGCGTACCCCGTTCTCCCCGTTCTCCCCGTTCACCCCGTTCGCCCCGTTCTCCGCGTTCTGTGTGTTCTCCGTGCTCTCCGCGGCTTCCGTGGTGCCGCGCCCGGCGCGGAGCCTCGCCGCCACGGGGATGGGGGCGACGAGGCTCCCCCTGCCGTGTGCCCCGGCCTGCACGGTCCATTCCGTGTGCGCCACCCCCGCCGGGCCGGACACGGCGGAGCCCCCGTCCCACCGTCGGCGTGCGGTGGGACGGGGGCACCCCCGTGCCGGTCGGTCAGGGCTGTGCGGTGAGCGTGAAGCTCTGCGCGGACGAACCGTCGCAGGCGCGCTGGGTGAGCTGCACGCTGTTGGTGGCGGCGCTCGCCGCCGTCAGGCACTTCCCGCTGTGCCGGGCGCTGAAGTGGTAGCGCCCGGTGCTCTCCTTGACGGGCAGCCACTGCTGGTTCTGCCCGCCGCTGTAACTCCACAGCTGCAACGGCGCGTTGTCGGCGGTCGAGACGCCGGTCACGTCGATGACCTGCTGCGGGTTGGCGCGGATGCCCGCCTGCCGGTAGCCGCTGTCGGTCGAGCGGAACTGGAACTGCTGGGCCTGGGTGCCGTTGCAGGCGTACTGCTGGATCGCGGTCCCGTTCGCCGTGGCCGCCGCGCGCGCGTCCACACACGTGCCGTTCCCGGCGTTGGTCAGCGAGTACCAGGTGGTCTCGGAGATCGAGTCGGCCGGCGGGGTCGTGCCGCCCGCCCCGCCCAGCCACTTGAGGCCGTCCAGCACGAACCGGTTCTGCGTCTCACTCGCGAACGTCGACGACAGACGGGTGTTGGTCGAGTAGTCCATCGCGTTGTGACCGAAGTTCGCGTACAGCATCTTGTACTTCGTGTTGGTCCACAGGATCGGGTAGTAGCCGCTGTACCAGCTCTGGTTGGGGTCCGTGCCCAGCGGGAAGCTGCTGGGGTCGACGGACGCCAGGATCTTGATGTCCGGGTTCTGCCGCAGGTCGTTGGACCAGCTGTACCACTCGCTGACCGCCGAGGTGAACGTGGCCGGCAGGTTCTTGGTGGCGGGGTGCGTACGGTCCTCGACCTTCAGGACCGCCGTGGTCGGACCCCAGGTGTTCGACTGGAAGTTCCCGCTGCCGAGGAACTGGTTGTGGTACCAGGGCCAGTCCGAGGCACTGGTCGTGAAGGCCGAGACGTGGAAGCCCATCCAGGCGCCCCCGTTCCGCATGTACTGCTCGAAGCCGCTCCGCTGGGCGGACGTCTGCGGCAGGTCGTCCAGGAACAGCACGACCTGGTAGGTGTTGACGCCGCCGTTGCTGAGCAGGTCCCAGTTGGTGCTGGCCGTGTAGGTGAAGCCGTTGGCGGCGGCCTGCTTGGGGAACCAGTCGTTCGCTTCCTTGTCGAAGTCGATGTGCGCCGCGTCCCAGGTGCCGCTGTAGAGCGCGAGCACCTTGAACGGGGCCGCCGTCGTGCTCGCCTGCGCGGCGGGTGGTGCCGCCACGGCGAGCAGCGTCGCCAGCAGCAGCAGCACCCGCAGGATCGCGCGCTTCGGTCGGAATCCGGTGGTGTGCATCGGCTGATCGGTCCTCTCCGGTCGGGTCACGGGTAGCTGACGAGGTTGGCGACGTTCGTACCGGAGTCGGACGGGCCGCCCCGGTCGTTGACGACGTGCCGTATGGTTCCCGTGCCGCCGAGGGAGACCGTCACCATGTCCTTGAACTTCACGTTCGCGGTGTTCGGTGCCTCGATGGCGTGCTCGGCGGCGACCGAGGAGTTGACGTTGAAGAAGCAGTAACTGCCGAAGCCGTACACCTGGTGGCTCGTCACCGAGTTCGCCACCTTGTAGGCGGCGTATCCCTGCGTGGATCCGTTCATCCAGGCGGCCTGGTTGGGCGGGTCGTACGGCATCTCGTTCTGGTAGAAGTACGTGCGGCCGCCGTTGCCGTTCCAGACGGTCTGGTACTTCTGGTAGTGCTCGACGAACAGGCCGTACATCGTCACGTCGTCGCCGTTGACGACGAGGCCGGTGTCGGCGGTGTTACTGGTCCAGCCCACGCCGCTGCCGTGGTCGGCGCGCCACAGCCACAGATGGTCGCCGATGACGTCGTCACTGTTGATGGTCAGGCTGGTGGTGGCCTTGCCGACGCCCGCGCCGCCGATGCGGAAGAAGACGTCGTGCAGGGAGCTGGGGTCGGCGCTGTGGTCGGCGGAGGAGCCGCTCGGTCCCATCTCCATCAGCTGGGCGGAGTTGGTGGTCCCGGCGTCGATCAGCAGACCCGCGAGCTGGACCCCGTCCACGTCCGCGACCGTCATCGCCGTGATTCCGTTGTCGGGGATGAGCGTGGCCAGGCCGAGGCCCAGGACGACGGTGTCGGGCCGGGTCACCTTCAGTGTCTGGGAGAGGTGGTAGACGCCGGGGGTCACCAGCAGGTTCTTGCCCTGGGCGAGCGCGTCGTTCATCTGGGCGGCCGTCGCGCCCGGCTTGACGACGAAGAAGTCGGACAGGGGCAGGGACGCGCCCGCCGGGGTACCCGCGCCCCAGGTGGTGCCGGTGGTGTTGGTGCGGGCGGAGGGCACGAACACCTTCCAGGCGCCCGCCGAGTCCACGTAGAGGAAGGGCTTCTCACGGGTGACCGGTGCCTGGGTGACCGTCGTGTAGGGCGGGTTGGGGAAGCTGTTGGCCGGGGCGTTCTTGGAGCCGACGAAGACCATGTTCCAGTTGGAGCCGGTCCAGCTGCCCCACTCGGTGTTCCGTGACAGCCACTGCTGCTGCGAACCGGAGTTGACCTGGCCGTCGATCTTCGTGTCGGCCATGTAGCCGCCGCTCGACCAACCGCCGTCGTCCAGCGCGAGGTTGCCGCGCAGATGCATCCGCCGGTAGGGGGCCGCCTGCGACACCGCCCAGCGGTCCGAGCCGCCGGTCGGGGTCACCGACAGGTTCTCCGCCGAACGCCAGAAGTTCTGGGTGGCGTTGCCCTGGAACCAGTCGGCCTCCGCGTGCACAGCGCCGCGGATGTTGACGTCGTCGGGAGAGAGACCGAGGCCGGCGACCTGGGTGTAGAAGCCGACGTTGGCGTTGGCGTCGTAGGTGCCCGGCTTGAAGAGGAAGGCCTTGCGGGCCGTGCCGAACTGGTTGGTCTCCTGCTGCGAGAACGCCGAGTTGAGGCTGCTCTGGATGGTGGCGGCGGGCGTCGACGGATCGAAGACGGTGACGTTCGGGCCGAGGTCCGGGGTCCCCGGCGGCGGCGTCGTGTCGACGGGGTTGACGAAGAACGACTGGGCCGCCGTGCCGTTGCACGTGTACTGCTGGAGCTGCACGCTGTCCGCGGTGGACGCGCTGGGCACGTCGAGGCATTTGCCGCTGTTGCGGTTGACGAAGTGGTACGAGCCACCGGAGTCCGCGACGGCCTGCCACTGCTGGTTGTTGCCGCCGCTGTACGTCCACAGCTGCACCGGCGCGGCGTCCGCCGTCGAGACGTCGGTGACGTCCCAGGCCTTGGTGGCGTCGGCCCGGTTGTCGACCTGGGAGTAGCCGCCGGAGGTGGCCGCGAGCTGCCACTGCTGGGCCTGACTGCTGTTGCAGGCGTACTGCTGGACGGCGGTGCCGTTCGCCGTCGCGGCGGCGCGCGCGTCCACGCACTTGCCGCTGGCGGCGTTGACGACCGTGGCCCAGCCGGTCGGCAGTGCGGCGGCAGCGGTGGTCGCGGCGGTCGCCCGGTCCTGTGAGGCGGCCGTCAGGCCCGAGACCGTGGTCGCGACCAGGGCGACCGCGGCGAGGGCTTGCGGTATCCGGCGGGGACCGGAAGGTCTTGTCGGTCGAGGCATGGAGCTCTCCTGCGGTGGTGGGGGGTCGGGGCGGGTCAGCCGGTGTACTTGGCGAGGACGCGGGTGTAGTCCCAGTCCTGCTGGCCCACTCCGGAGCAGCTGTCGGCGACGCCGCTCGTGCAGGGGCGGTCGCGGTTGACCGACCAGAAGGTGAGCCGCGCCAGGTGGTGCTGCTGGGCGTAGCCGAGGATGGTCTGGAAGTCCGCGACGGTGACCGTCTCGTTCTGGTCGGTGATGCCGTTCATGGAGGAGATGCCCATGTCCCGGTACGCCTGGTCGTCGCTGTAGCCGTAGGCGTTCTTGAGGGCGGTCTTGAGGCCCTCGGCGGCCCGCTGGGTGAGCGTGCCCATGTTCTGACCGGCGCCGCCGAAGTCGAACGGCATGATCGTCCAGCTGTCGACGGTCAGACCGGACGACGCGGCCCGGTTGATGAGGCTCGTGTCGGGGCCGTTCTGCCCGGTGCCGATGGTGACGTACAGCTTGATACCGGGGTTGTTGGCCTTGACGGTCTTGAGGGCGTCCACGGTGCGCTGCTGGACCGTCGGGTTGCTGTAGGCGTCGGCTTCGATGTCGATGTCGATGGCCTTGAGTCCGTAGGCGTTGATGACCTTCTGGTAGGCGGACGCCAGCTCTCCGGCGCTCGAGCAGGAGCTCTCCAGCTTGTTGCCGCTGTAGCCGCCGAACGACGGGATGATGTCGCCGCCGGCCGCTCGTACGGTGTTGACCGTCTGCTGGTCGACGCCGCCGGTCAACGCACGGCTGCCGTCCCACTGCGGGTTGCAGTAGCCGTTGCTGAGCACGAAGGCCAGCGTGAACCACTTGACGCCCGTGGCGTTCATGACGGTGGTGGGGTTCGGCGGGCTGCCCCAGCCGTTGTAGAGGTACGGGGCGACGGCCATCGGCGCGCTGGGATTGGTGCCGCCGCCACCCGCGGCGGGGGCGGTCCACTTCTGGTTGGCGCCGCCCGTGCAGGTCCAGATCTGGATCGGGGAGCCGTTCGCGGAGGTGTTGCCCGTGACGTCGGCGCACTTGTTGGCCTGCGGGTTGACGAGGTCGCGGGCCGCGGAGACCGTCCACTTCTGGTTCGCGCCCCCCGAGCAGTCCCACAGCTGGAGCCGGGCGCCGTCGGCGGTCGAGTTGCCGGTGACGTCGAGGCACTTGCCGAGGGCTCGTACCGTCCCGTCCGAGCCGACCGTCCACTGCTGGGCGGCTGTGCCGTTGCAGTCGTAGAGCTGTACGGCCGTGCCGTTGGCGGAGTTCGCCCCGGCCACGTCGAGGCACTTGCCCGCGAGGCCCGTGATGGTGCCGGTGGCGGCGGAGGCGGGCGCCGCGCTCAGGGCACCGACCGAGAGCGCGAGCAGCGAGGTGGTGAGCGCGGCGCGCAACACGGTGGAACGGGTGAGGGGTTGGCTGGTCATCTGGGGGGATCACAGCCCTTCATGTGAGGCTGATGGTGGGGGAGAGTTCACGTTCTTGAATGACAGGTGCATTCATGGAGCCGTGGTGATCGGGAACTTAAAGGTCTGAACCAAAGTCGTCAAGAGATGAAGCAAAGGAGTCTGTGAATTGGCTTCGATGCAGGAGGAGTTGAACGGGTCGGAGCCCGGCGGCGACTGTTGGGAGTCGGGACTCCGGCCGTCCGGGGCCCCGGCGCGGTCACGTCCCCGAACGGCGGTTCAGCGCCTGGTGTCCGTGGACCACAAGGACCCATGTGGTGACCCGCGCCTTCTGGCCTCCCGTTCGAGGGACGTGGTGGTGGTCGCGGACGCGGCCACGGACGACGGGGGTGGCCGCGTTCACCGGTGGTCGGGCGGGCCGGAGACCCGTGGTGGAGGGCGGGGTGCGTTCGAACGGGTTCGGAAGGGTGCGGTGGGCACGTGTACACGCTGTTCATGCGTGCGGCACGTTTCGAACAGTCGCTCTCTTTTGCCGTCTTTCGGGTGGCGCACGACCGGCCCAATGGCCGTAACGATTCTGCGCTCCTGCCCCTGAGCTGGCCTTTTTCCGTCACTCGATCCGAATGGCTCTTTCGTTCGAATCGCGTCGCGTGGCGAGGTGATCTTGATCCGATCTACAGTCGTGCCGCTCGCTCAAGATCACTCCCCTTCGAGGCGTGTGTGACCCACGAATTCCCTCGCACCGAAGCTCCCTCGGCGATCCCGTCGGCGGCTCGGCGCGTCCTGGTCACCCGGTCGACGGCTGAGGGCGCGTACCGCTGACCGCGTCCGGTGCCGGACCGGCCTGAGGGTCGGCCGCGCCGGTGCGGCCGGAGCTCCCTGCCGTGCGGCGCCGCGCCGTGACGGCGTCGCTCCGCCGGTGACGGCCGTCGCCGCCTCGACCTCCTGCCCCCTCTTCCCTCGAAGTCCCCTTCCCGCAGCTCTCGTTGTCCTCGTCTCCGCCACCGCCGCCGGTGGTGTCGAAAGGAATCTCCATGTCCCCTGTCCAGGCCGCCGTCACCGCCGTCCTGACCCAGAAGTTCGAGGTCCGCCCTGAGAGCATCCATCCGGACGCCACCCTGGAGAGCTTCGACCTCGACTCCCTGGCGCTCGCCGAATTCGCCCTCGTCCTCCAGCAGCGGCTGGGCATCCGGGTGGAGGAGGACGAGGCGGCCGCGCACAGCACCGTGGGCGGGCTCGTCGCCGCACTGAACGCCAAGCGAGCCCGTGAGGGCCACGCATGACGTCCCGTCAGAGAGAGGTTCCGATCACCGGCCGGGGGCTGATCACCCCGGCCGGTGTCGGCCGGGAGGCGACCCGGAAGGGGATCCCGCGAGGTCGCTCCACCGCGCCGACCGGCCCCGAACTCAAGGACCCCGGCGCGTCCACGTCGCGCTGAGCCGGTCCTCCGGGATCGACGGGCATGACGTCGTACCGGCCCGCACCGAGGGCCGACTGCCGCTTTTCACCGAGGCCCGATCGGAGGACCGTATTCGATGACCGTGCACAGCAGCATCGTCCACGTGACCGTCCACATCCCGGAGGGACGGCAGAGCGTGGCCGCCGTGGAGGACCGGTTCCGGGCGGCCAGCCCCACGATCCCGTTGTCCCGGGGAGTGCTCCAGCGCATGTACGGGCTGGCCGAGCGCACCGTGGCCCCGGACCACGAACAGCCCTCCGACCTGGCAGTCCGCGCGGCGCAGCGGCTGCTCGCGGACACGGACACCGATCCGGCCGACTTCGACCTGCTCCTCTACGCGGGCATCCTCGCCGACATGGAGGAGCCCGCCACCGCCCATGTCGTCGCCGACAAACTGGGTCTCGGGTGTCCCGTGCTCGACCTGAAGAACGCCTGCAACGGCGTCCTCAACGCCCTGGAGGTCGCCGACGCGTTCATCCGGGGCGGCCGGTACCGCAGGGTGCTGGTGACCACCGCCGAGGTCAGCACTCGCGAGAGTCGCTGGGAGGTCGACGACCCGGCGGAGGTCCTGACCGCGCTGCCGAGCCTCAGCACCGGCGACATGGGCTCCGCCCTGCTGGTGGCGGCGAGCGACCGGCCCGGCATCCTCGGCACGCGCTTCTTCGCCAACTCCTGGGGCTGGCGGGCCGCGACGCTGCCCAACCCTTACGCGCAGCACCGCACTCTCGGCCGACTCCGCATCGACTCCGCCCAGTTGGTCGACTCGTTCGAGGGACTGCCCGCCAAGGTGCGCGGGGCGCTGGAGGAGTTCGGGGTCGAGAGCGCCGATCTCGACCTCGTCTGCGTGCACCAGCCCTCGGTGCCGTTCACCCGGGTCGTCTGCGCATGGGTGGGAGTGGACCCCGGCCGGATCCTCGCCACCTTCCCCGCCCACGGCAACGTGGCGACCAACACCATCCCGCTCCAGCTGGCCACCGCACTGGAGAGCGGCCGCCTGCGACGCGGCGATCTGGTGGGCATGTTCGGCTTCGCGAGCGGGGCCAGCGCGGGAGTGGTCCTCTGCCGATGGTGAGACGACGGCACCGCGACACACCGCACGCGTCCGGGCGCACCGCGTCCACCGGTGCGCGCCGTGACCACCGGCGTACTCCGGCCGCCGCCGGAATCCCCACGTCCTCCGACTCCGTACGAACCATGGGAAGGGCATGCTCATGAAGCGGTCACCCCTGGACGGCCGGGCGCCCGGTGCGCCCCGCGTCCCGCCCCTCCCGCCGTCCGAGTGGCCCGCTCCGCTCCGCGCCCTCCTGGCGGACTCCCAGAAGGACGGTGCCGGCCGGGTCAACCTCTTCGGCACCCTCGCCCATCACCCCGCCCTGGCCCACGCGTGGCTCTCCCTCGCCCGGGTGCTCACCCACGAGGGCACGCTGGGCGACCGCCGACGCGAGCTGGTCGTCCTGCGCACCGCCCACCGGCTCGGCGGGACCTTCGTCCACGAGCGTCACCGCACGCAGGCGGCACGGGCCGGACTGACGACGGGGGAGATCAGGGCCGTCGCGGCGGACCAGGACACCCATCCCTGGCCGGAGGAGGAGCTCGCCCTGCTGGAGACCTGCGACCTGCTCGCCGCCAACACCGCAGTACCAGAAGCTCTTTGGCAGCGGCTCACGCGCTTCCTGGGTCCGGAGCAACTGGTCGAGCTGCTGATCCTCGCCGGACAGACCGCCGCCATGTGCACCACCCTCGGCGTCCTTGGCACCCCCGCCGACGACACCGGTACCGGACGCCCGTGCCGCGGCGGTGCCCTCACCCTCAGGGACACCCCATGACCCCGACCAGGAGCCGGACCCGACCATGACCACCACCGCACCCGCACCCGTACCCGTACCCGTACCCGCACCCGCATCCGCTCTCGACCTCCCCGCCCCGTACGGAAGGTGTCCGTTCGACCCGCCCCCGGCCTACACGGCCGCCGCCCGGGACGCCGCCGTCACCCGTGCCCTTCTGCCGAACGGCGCCAGGTGCTGGCTGGTCACCGGCCACGAGGAGGTGCGCGCCGTTCTCTCCGACCCCCGCTTCAGCGCCGACGCGCGCGCCCCCGGCTTCCCGTTCCTCTCCGCCGGGCAGCGAGAACTGGCGACCGCGAAGCCCAGCTTCATCCGCATGGACGACCCCGAACACGCCCGTCTGCGCCGCATGGTGACCAAGGACTTCCTGGTCAAGCGCATCGAGGAACTGCGTCCCGCGATCCAGCGCATCGTCGACGGGGCCGTGGACCGCATGACCGCCGGACGCGCCTCGGCCGACCTCGTCGCCGACTTCGCCCTGCCCGTCCCCTCGTCGGTCATCTGTCTGATGCTGGGAGTGCCCTACGAGGATCACGAACTGTTCCAGTCCCTCAGCCGCACCCTGCTCGACACCCGGACGAGCCGCCGGCGCGCCGAGCAGGCGCACGCCCAACTCAATAAGTACCTGGTCGAGTTGGCCCACAGGAAACGTCTCCGTCCGGCGGACGACATCCTCAGCCGCCTGGTGGTACGTGACGACCTCACGCCCCAGGAGACGGCGTCCCTCGGATTCCTGCTGCTCGTCACCGGTCACGAGAGCACCGCGAACATGGCGGCCATCAGTGTGCTCGCGCTGCTGCGCGACCCGGGGCAGGCCGCGCTCCTGCGCGAGAATCCGGAGCGCGTCCGCGGGGCCGTCGAGGAGCTCCTGCGCCACCTCACCATCATTCATCTCGGCCTGGGCCGTGCGGCGACGCGCTCCGTCGAGGTGGGCGGGGTCACGATCGAGGCGGGTGACGGCGTGATCTGCATGCTGTCCACCGCCAACCGTGACCCGGCGGTGTTCGCGACCGAGGGCGGCACCTGCCCCTCGGAGTTCGACGTGACCCGGGACGCGCGGCGGCACCTGGCCTTCGGGCACGGAGTCCACCAGTGCCTGGGCCAGACGCTGGCGAGGGTCGAGCTCCAGATCATCCTCGCCACGCTGCTCCGGCGCCTGCCCGGACTGCGGCAGGCCGCACCGGCGGAGGAACTCCTCTACCACCGGGACGCGATTGTCTACGGACCGCGCTCGTTGCCGGTGACCTGGTAACGGTCGGGGCGCGTACCGGGGGAGAGACCCCGCTCGGTGCCCTCGGTGCCCTCGGTGTCTTGGTGCCCTCGGTGTCTTGGTGAGCCCGTCGACTCCCCTCCGGTGGTGGCCAGGGGCCGCGCGTCAGCGTGGGTGTGAGGAGACCGCTCCCTTGGGCTCGGGGCGCGGCCGGTCTCCGAGCCGGCCGCCCGCTGAACCGTGCCCGGGCGCGCCGTCGGTCCGGCTCTCCAGCGCGTGCAGGACCGCCACCATGTCCTCGCCGCCGTGGCCTTGGGCGACCGTCTCGCCGAAGAGCGTGTGGCAGATGTCGAGGAGCGGGGAGGCCAGACCGGCCTGCCGGGCGGCCTCGGCGATCAGCCGGTTGTTCTTGAGGACGTCCGTGGCCGCGGCCTGGACGGCGAAGTCCCGGGCGAGCAGCTTCGGTGCCTTGACGCGCGACACGGCGCTGGCCATCGGGCCCGCGTCCAGGACGTTCCGGAGCAGGCGTTGGTCGAGCCCGTGCCGGTCGGCGAAGTGGAAGGCCTCGGTCAGACCGGTGACCAGGGTGATCAGGAACAGGTTCACCGAGAACTTCATCAGCAGCGCGTCGGGGACGGAGCCGCAGTCGAACTGCTCGCGGCACAGGGGCGCGAGCAGTGGGCGCACGGCCGTCACGTCCTCGTCGTCACCGGCCAGCATGACCACCAACTGCCCCTGCTCCGCGGGGACCCGGGAGCCGGACACCGGGGCCTCGACGTACCGTCCGCCCGCGGACCTGATGTCGTCCCGCAGGCCCGCCGAGTACTGCGGTGACACCGTGCCCATGTGCACGACGGTGTGCCCGGCGACGCGCGCGGCGAAGTCGGCCGTCCCGCGCGCCAGTACCGCGTCGACGGCGGTCTCGTCGGCCAGCATGAGGATGACGGTGTCGGCCCGGTCGAACACCTCACCGGGACCTGCCGCGACCTCGGCGCCGGCCGAGCGCAGGGGATCGCAGGCGGCCGCGGTGCGGTTCCAGACGACGAGAGGGGTCCCCGCGCGGGCGAGGTTGAGCGCCATCGGCTGTCCCATGACCCCGAGGCCGACGAATCCCGTGTACACCATGCGTCACCGCTTCCGTTCCACCGCGCAGGGGCCGCCGCGGGCGCCGAGCCGCCGTGGGCGTCGTCGGGCCGCCGCGGGCGCCGAGCCGGCCGACACCTCGGCGCACCGTCGGCGTCAAGGACTATGACGGCGGTCATAGTAGCCGGTTCTATGACGGCGGTCATAGTGTGGTCTCCGGTCGGTTCACGGAACGGTGGCGGAGGTCGGGGATGGCAACGGTGCCCGAACGGGGGCCGCGGGAGCGGATGGTCTTCAGCGCGGCCCAGCTCATCCGGCGCGAAGGCGTCGCCGCCGCGGGGATGCGGGAGGTCGCCGCGCGAGCCCGGGCGCCGCGGGGGTCGCTCCAGCACTACTTCCCGGGGGGCAAGGAGCAGCTCGTCAACGAGGCCGTGGGCTGGGCGGGCCGGTACGCCGGCAACCGTGTCGCGCGCTTCCTCGCAGCGCTGCCCGACCCGACGCCCAGCGGTCTGTTCGCCGGGATGGTCGGCCAGTGGACCGAGGAGTACCGGACCGCCGGCTTCGCGGGCGGCTGCCCGGTGGCCGCGGCCACGGTGGACCGCGCGGAGTCCGCCGTCTCCACCCGGGAGGCCGCGGCCGACGCGTTCTCGGCCTGGGCCGGCGCGGTGTCACGCGCCCTGGTGGACATGGGCGTGCCCGTGGGGCGGGCCGGCGCCCTCGCCACCCTCATGATCAGCGCCTTGGAGGGGGCGATTCTCGTGGCCCGCGCCGAACGGGACGTACGCGCGCTGACCGTGGTGTCCGAGGAGCTCGGTCCGCTGCTCGACGCGGCGGTGAGCAAGGGGGAGTGACCGAGAGGGAGTGACCGAGTGGGAGTGACCGAGTGGGAGTGACCAAGGGGGAGTGGCCAAGGGGGAGTTGACCGGACCTGACCGCCCGGCCCCATTGCCCGTGCGTGAACGGGACCGGGGACGGCGGCCGGCGGTGAGCGCCGTCGCGAGGGCGGTCAGGGGAGGACACCCGCGGTGGTGCCCGCGCTGTGATGCAGACGGGCGGCGTCCTGGCTCGGGGGAGCACCGAACTGGCGGCGGTATTCCCGGCTGAACTGTGACGGGCTGTCGTACCCGACGCGATGGCCGACCCCGGTGATGTCGTGGGGATGGACGGCCAGCAGCAGCCGGGCCTCCTGCAGCCTGATCTGCTTCTGGAACCGGATGGGGCTCATCGCGGTCACCGCCTGGAAGTTGCGGTAGAACGCGGAGACGCTCATCCCCGACAGCTGGGCCACGTCCTCGACCCGGAACGGCTGCGCGTAGTGTTCGCGGATCCAGCGTACGGCCCGCGCGACGTGGCTGAGACTGCTGTCGGCGAGCCCGAGTTGGCGCACGATGCCGCCCTGCTCGCCGGTGATGAGGCGCCACAGGATCTCGCGCTTGACCATCGGGGCGAGCACCGTACGGTCACGCGGCTCGTCGAGCAGGCGCAGCAGCCGGACCACCGCGTCGAGCAGCGGGTCCGGGGCGTCGCTGACGGCGATGCCCGGCAGGGCGCCCCCGCCGGAGCGGGGCGCGTCCGCCGACCCTGCCTGCAGCAGCAGTTCGGCGACGGCGGACGGATCCAGCGTCAGGCCGAACCCCAGTGCCGGACGTTCCGGGGAGGCCCCGACGAACTGACCGGTGACCGGCAGGTCCACCGACGCGACGAGGTACTGCCCGGCCCGGTACTCGAACATCCGGTCCCCCAGCGCGAGGCGCTTGGCGCCCTGGGCGATGACCGCCAGCACCGTGCCGGACATCGAGGGTGCCGGCGGGTCGGACCGCTCGACCTTCGAGATGAGGACACCGTCGATGGCCGTGGTCCAGTCGGGCCGCACATGCCGGTCCAGCAGGGTTCGGAGCTCGTCGAGGTACATGCCCTCATTGCAGCACACACGAGGCTCGGCCTTCCCGTGTGCGAGAGGATCGTGCAAGTAGGAGAAGCGATCGTTCTACCATTTCGGCAGCTCAGGGCGATTCAATGGAACCACTGGAATCCCGAGGGGAGGGCACGACCTCCACCTGAGGACAACAGCCCGTCATCCATCGTCCATGAGAGAAGGCAGTCATGAACGCCCCCTACGGATTCAGCGCCACCCTGACCGCGAAGCCGGGAACGGGTGGGGAGCTGACCGACCTCCTGCTGACCGGCCTGAGTGACGGCAACCCCGGCGCGAGCGAGTACTGCGTCGTCTACCTCGTCTGTCGTTCCGCGTCCGACCCCGATGTCGTCCATGTCACGGAGGGCTGGACCAGCGAGGAGGACCACCACCGGATCTTCGCGGGCGAGGCGGCGCAGGCCATCGTGCGCCGGATCGAGGGGATGCTGGCCCAGGAGCCCGAGTACACCGACCACGTACCGGTCCGTGGCAAGGCCGCCTTCTGAGATCCCACCGCGCGGTACCGGGCCCGGCCCCCGCGGGCACCGGCCCGGCGCCCGGCCCCCTTTCACGAACCTCCGGTACACCCTGACGAAAGGCCCTCCTGTGACCTCCGTACGACCGGCTCTGGACCCCGAACTGCGGGCACTGCTCGCCGACATGCCGCTCATGACCCACCTCGACGACGAACTGCTCGCCCAGCTACGGCAGTTGCCGTCGGCGCCGGTCGAAGCCCTCCTCGAAGGACGCCGGATCGACCATCGCGAGATCACCGTGGACGGAGAGGGCGGTGCACGGATCACCCTGTCGGTCTTCAGCCCGTCCGGTGCCGACGCTGCCGCCGGTGCGGCCCGTGACCGGCCGGCCGCGGGGGCGCCCTGTGTCCTGTGGATGCACGGCGGCGGGATGGTCATGGGAGACCGCTTCTCACAGATCGACATACCGCTGGAGTGGCTCGACCGGTTCGGCGCCGTCGTCGTCTCCGTGGAGTACCGGCTGGCACCCGAAGCCGGCGGCACGACGCCGGTCGGCGACTGCTACCGGAGCCTCCTGTGGGTCGAGGAGCACGCCGAGGAACTGGGCGTCGACCGCTCCCGCATCGTGGTGGCGGGCGTCAGTGCCGGAGGCGGACTCGCGGCGGGCGTCACACTGATGGCACGCGACCGGGGCGTCCCGGCGGTCGCCGCCCAGATGCTCGTCTGTCCCATGCTCGACCATCGCAACGACACCGCGTCGAGTCACCAGTACTCTGGTGGCCCCGGTGTCTGGACGCGTGAGATGAACGAGTTCGGCTGGCGCTCGCTCCTCGGCGGACTCCCCGGCGCGGAGGTCCCGGGCCATGTCTCACCCGCGGTGGCCGAGGACCTGTCCGGGCTCCCGACCACCTACGTCGACGCCGGTTCGGCCGAGGTGTTCCGCGACGAGGTCGTCACCTACGCGACCCGGATCTGGGAGTCCGGCGGCCAGGCGGAGCTGCACGTCTGGGCGGGCGGCTGCCACGGGTTCGACGCGCTGTCTCCGCGGGCGCACGTCTCGGCCGAAGCGCGCCGGACACGCGACGGCTGGCTGGCCCGGGTCCTGTCGCCGGTCGAGTGAAGCGCACCGACGGCGGCCAGGACGGTGTCGGGGTGCCGCCCGGCACCGGGGGACCGGCAGCGGACCACCACGGGCGACGGAACACCTCTCGGGTGAATCGGGAAGGCTCGCGGCGTGCCGGACGTTGATCTCTGTGACACCGGTGCTCCGGCGTCACAGATCACAGCGAAGATCGTCCGTATCTTCCAGAACGGGAAAGAAGATCCCATGTTCCAGCGCATCCTGGTCGCCGTCGATCCCAGCCCCACCCGGCTCTCCGCCGTACGCCTGGCCGGTGACCTGGCCCGGCTGACGGACGCCCAGGTCCGGGTCGTGCACGTCGCGGCCTCCGCGGCGACCCTCGCGGCCGTCGTCCCGCTCGAGGACGACGCCCAGGCGAAGGCGATCGTCGACGAGTCCCTGGCCGCCCTGCGCGACAAGGGGGTCAAGGCGGACGCCGCTCTCGTCCACGCACTGACCACCCAGATCGCCACCGCCATCTCCGAGGCGGCGGAGGAGTTCGCCGCCGACCTCATCGTGCTGAACCCCCATCACCGCGGATCCGTCGAAGCCCTCTTCAACCCCCGCGTCAGCGACGCCGTCGCGCACGCGAGCCGGACCGCCGTGCTGCTCGCCCCGGAGGACGGCACCGAGGCCTGATCCCCCCGCGGGTCATGCCGCGCCGCCGACGCGGGCGGCGGACGCCGGTCACGGGACAACGGGCCGTCCCGGAGCGATCTCCGGGACGGCCCGACGTGGTGCACCGGCGGGGTGCGCGGGTGGCGAGCGTGCGAGGCGAGCGGACGAGGCGTCGCTCAGGTACCGGCCGGTCGCCGGCCCGGTCCGTCCGGCGGGCGTCCGGCTCCGTGCACGGGCCCGGATCTGGGAAGCTCCCGACCGCCTCAGGCACCCGGGCCGCGGGCGGCCCAGCCGCCTGTTAGCGTGCGCGGATGGATGATCTGGGACCCGTGACGTGGCCGCCCGAACCGATCAGGACCGAGAGGCTCGTGCTGCGAGGGTCCGAGCCCCGGGACCGCCCGCCGTTCGTCGAACTCCTCGCCTCGCCGGAGGTGCACACCTTCCTCGGCGGCCCTCCACCGCGGGCCGAGGTCGAGCGGCGGACGGCCGAGGTGCCCGAGCGGTGGCCCGGGAGCTTCGTCGTCGAACTCGACGGTGCGATGATCGGCCAGATCCTGCTCAGGAGGGCGACGGGGCACCGGCGCCCGGCTGCCGCGGGCAGGGCCGACCTCGGTTATCTGTTCCTGCCGAAGGCGTGGGGACGCGGGTACGCGGCCGAGGCGTGCAGGGCGGCACTGGACTGGTTCGCCCGTGCGCTTCCCGCCCAGCCGGTGGTGCTCACCACCCAGACCGCCAACATCGGCTCGATGCGGCTGGCCGCGAGGCTTGGGTTCACCGAGGTGGAACGGTTCGAGGCCTGGGGCGCCGAGCAGTGGCTCGGCATGCGGTCCCCGGTCGCGCCGTCCGGCTGAGCCGCGACGGAACCGGCGGCGGACCGGCGGGGAGCGCTCGTTCGGCAAACGGGCTGCCCGGATCTCCGCACGTCGCGTCCGCACCGCCCTGAACAGGAAGAACGGCGCGATCAGGTGAGGTCGCGCCGACTCGGGGCACAAGATGCGGCAACCGACGGGAGGTTGTCGTGAAGGATGGAGATCTGGAACTTGGCGAGCTGCTCGCCGCGGCGGAAGCGGCCCCGCCCGGCGAGTCCGTCGACGTGGTGGCGCACGACCTGCGGAAGCGGCTCGGCGCCGAACGGGTGTCCTTTCTGTTCGTGGACCTCATCGGCCGACGGCTGGTACGTCTCGTCGCGACCGGCGGTGAAGCCGCCGACGACGGCGGCCCGATCGACCTGCGGGGCAGCGTCTACGACGGGGTCCTGCGGAGCCAGCGTCAGCACGTGGAGCCGGACGGCCGGGGCGCGCAGCGCGTGATCACTCCGGTGAGCAACCGAGGTGACCGCATCGGTGTGCTGGAGGTGACCCTGCCGGGCGCCGACGAGACCGTGCTGCGACAGGTCCGCGACGCGGCACACGCGCTCGCGTACATCATCGTCACGGACGGCCGCTTCACCGACCTCTACCACCTGGGCCGCCGCACCACCGAGACCAGCCTGGCGGCGGAGATCCAGCATCAGCTGCTGCCTTCGGCCCCCTGCTGCGAGGCGGCCCAGTTCACCCTGGCCGCCGGGCTGGTCCCGGCCGACGACATCGGTGGCGACACCTACGACTACACGCTCGACCGCGACACCTTGCACCTGTCGATCACCGACGCCATGGGCCACGACACGGACTCCGCCCTGCTGGCCACCTTGCTGGTCGGCGCGTTGCGGCGGGCCCGGCGCAGCGGCTGCGACGCCCTGGAGCAGGCCAGACATGCCCACGAGGCCCTGTTGAGCCACAGTCGTGGCCTGGCCACCGGACAACTGCTCTGCGTCGACCTCGAAACCGGGCTGGCCGAACTGGTCAACGCGGGCCACCCCCGGCCGCTGCGGCTGCGCGACGGCGTCGTCGAAGAGGTCAAACTCCTCGTCAATCTGCCCTTCGGCGTCGCCGCGCCCACCGACTACCGTGTGCAGGAGATGCAGTTGCTCCCCGGGGACCGTCTGGTGCTGGTCACCGACGGGATGCAGGAGCGGGGTGCCTCGGCTGTCGACCTGGCTTCGGTCGTCCGGGACACGCGCGCGCTGCACCCGCGGGAAGCCGTCCGGAGCCTCACCGGGGCGGTGCTGGAAGCCTGTCAGGACAGTCTCAAGGACGACGCGACGGTCCTGATACTGGACTGGTTCGGCCGTCGCACCGAGGCGGACGGTCTCGGGTCCGAGCTGCTGCCAGGAGGCGCGGCCCGTCCCCGGTGACCGACGCGGCGCACTTCCCCTCGCGTCGGTGGCGCGGACGGTGTGCGGTACGGGCACCCCGTGACGCGGACGACCCGCTGGTCCCGAAGTCCCCTGTCCCCGCTCACACCTGACGTACCGTCACGCCTTGTGCGGTCAGGGCGTCGATCTGGTCCTCGGGGGCGTCCTGGTCGGTGACGACCGCGTGCAGGGTCGAGGCCGGCGCGACGTGGGCCAGGGCGGTGCGGGACAGTTTCGATCCCTCGGTCACGGCGATGACACGCCGTGCGGAGGCCATCGCGGCACGCTTGACGGCGGCGTCGTCCAGGTCGTAGGCGGTCAGGCCGTCCTCGGCGGTCAGCCCGCAGCATCCGATGACGGCGGTGTCGAAGCGGAGGGCCGACAGTGACGCCTCCGTCAGCGGGCCGGTGAGCGCCAGCTCTCCCTGCCGCGGCCTGCCGCCCGGCACGAGCAGGGTCAACTGGGGGCCGTCCGTCAGCGCGTTGACCGCGTGCAACGACAGGGGCATCACCGTGAGCCGCCGGTCCTTGAGGGCGCGGGCCACCTCCAGGCAGGTCGTACCGCTGTCGACCACCACGGACTCGCCGTCCGCGATCAGCCGGGCGGCCTCGGTGGCGATCCGCCGCTTGGCCTCCAGTCCGTCCTGGGAGCGGAGCGCGAACGGCGGTTCGTCGCCGCGCAGCAGCAGACTGCGCGCACCGCCGCGGTAGCGCTCCAGCACGCCCTGTGCTGCCAGGACCTCCAGGTCGCGACGGATCGTCATCTCCGATGCGCCGGTCAGCTCGGCCAGTTCCGCGACGCCCGCTCGACCCGCCTCACGCACGGCCTCGGTGATCTGCCTCAGTCGGTCAGTAGCCATGGTGACATTGAACATTTTGAATGTTCGAAAAGCAAGCTTTCGAAAGTTAGAACTGTTCGTTATGTTTGAATCATGGAAAGACAACTGCGGGCCGCCCGGCTGGCCACCGTCGCCTACTTCGTCCTCAACGGCTTCCTCCTGGGCATGTGGATCGTGCACATCCCCAGCGTCGAACAGCGTGTCGGCATCGGCCACGCCACCCTGGGGTGGCTCCTGCTGCTGCTCGGCGCGGGAGCCTTCGCGGGCATGCAGGCCGTCGGACCACTGGCCGACCGGTTCGGGGCCCGTAAGGTCGTGCCGCTCAGCGCGGCCCTGTGCAGCGCCATGGTCGCCCTGCCGGGCCTCGCGGGGAACGTCTGGTCCCTCGGCGCCGCGCTGCTGGCGCTCGGCGTCGGCAACGGCTGTCTCGACGTGAGCATGAACGCCCACGCCGTCCAGGTGGAGCATGCGTACGGACGCCCGGTCATGTCCGCCTTCCACGCCACCTTCTCCGTCGGCGGGGTCCTCGCGGCGCTGCTCGGCGCCCGCACGCTCAGCTGGGGCTGGAGCCCCGCCGCCACGCTCCTCACGGTCGCGGCCCTGGGCCTGGTGGTCTCCGCGCTCGCCGCCCCGGCACTGCTCCCGTCCGGCCGCGAGCCGGCCGCGGGGTCCGCGCAGGCCGCCCCGAGCCCGGGGCGCCGGACTCCCCGGCACATCTGGATGCTGGCGGCGCTGGCACTGATGATCATGCTGTGCGAAGGCGTGGCGAACGACTGGAGCACGCTCCACCTCCGCCGGGTCCTCGACGCGCCCCCGGCCACCGCCGCCCTCGCGTACGGCGCCTTCGCCACCGCGATGACGGTCGGACGTCTGCTCGCCGACCGGGTCGCCGGGCGCTTCGGCCCCGTCGCCGTCCTGCGGTACGGAGCGTCCGCCGCGGCCGTCGGGCTCACCGCGGCCGCGCTCTCCGACCGGGTCCCGGTGGCACTCGTCGGCTGGGCCGTGTTCGGGGTCGGGCTGTCGGGCTGCGTGCCCCAGCTCTTCAGCGCGGCGGGCCACGCGGACCGGGACGCCGCCGGAGCGAACGTGTCGCGGGTCGCGGGCCTCGGTTACCTCGGCATGCTCGCCGGTCCCGCCGTCATCGGACCGCTGGCCGGGCTCGTCCCGCTGAACGTCACCTTCTTCCTCCCGGTGGCCTTCTGCGCGGTCGCGGCCTGCACGGCGGGCATCCTGCGTCCGCGCCCCGGAGCGTCCGCGCTCGTCGAAGCCGACGCGATGTGAGGTGACCGGACCACCGGGCGCTGCGCGTCGGCCTCCCGGGCCGGCGACGCGGTCGGGCGCGGCGCCGTCCGACGGCCGGTCACGGGCGCTGCGGGCCGAGCGGGACCTCGGCGGTGATGCGCTTGCCGACGGGCGTCTGTTCCATGGTGACGGTGTGGGCGAGGGCCGCGACGATCTCCAGGCCGTGCTGACCGACCCGGGACGCGTCCGGAGCCTTCGCGGCGGGCAGGACGGGATCGCTGTCCCAGAGCTCCACCCGCAGGAAGGGACCGGCGATGCGCAGGTGCAGCAGAGCCGGTCCGGGAGCGTACTTGCGTGCGTTGGTGACGAGTTCGCTGACGATGAGCTGCACGATCTGCACCGTGTCCGCCGCCACCGGTATCCCGCACTCGTCCCCCGCCTTCGCGAGGAACGCGGCCGCGACATGCCGGGCCTCGGCGATCCGGGAGCCGTCGCCGTCCAACGCGAGGGAGGTCTCCAACTCCGGGGCGGCGCAGGGCCGTCCCTCGCCGGAGCCCCCGGATGATTCGTCCATGTGTGCCCGCTTCCGTCTCCCGCCGCATACCCCTCAAGGCCCCGGGTATCCCAGGCGCGCACGTTACCTGTGGCGCGTCCCGGCGAACGAGGAAGGCCTCCGGGCGACGCGCCCCGTGATTCCCGTGCGTCGGCACCGCCGCCGCGCACCGCTCGCTGCCGCCGCTCACCGCCGGCCCACGCCGCTCGCCTCCCCGGCATGCGGATCGACGCCGGAACGGCACTTCGCTCGACCCGCCGGCCGTCACCGCCACCACGCGTCGCCCGGTGCGAACCGGCCGGTGCACCGCTGTTGTACCGCCGCGGCGGAACGAAAATGAGTGGACAGACCAGGAGGGGTCGCGGTGACCATCGGTCCCATGACCTTTCAAGTGGACCGTGAGACGCCCCCCGCGAGGAACCCGCGCTTCGTGAAGTTGACGCGCGCGGCCATGACCGCGCTGTCGGACGGTGATCTCTCGCGGGCCGGCGCGGAAGCGGGGATCGCCCTCACCCCGTATTTCGTGACGGAAGAGGCGCGCGGGCTCTGGAGGCTGCGGACCGAGCAGGTGACCGCGGACCCGGGCAGCGCGGAGTGGATCACGCGGGCCGTGGTCGCCGAACCGGAAGGAAAGGTGATCGGGTACGCGGGCTACCACGGGCCGCCGGACGACGCGGGCATGGTGGAGATCGGGTACTCCGTGGATCCCGAGTACCGGCGCCAGGGCTTCGCCCGGGCCATCCTGTCGGGGCTGTTGCGCCGTGCCGCCGCCGAACCCGCCGTCAGGACGGCGCGGGTGTCGATCAGCCCGGACAACGTCGCGTCCCTCGCCACCATCGCCGGATTCGGTTTCGTGAAGACCGGAGAACAGTGGGACGAAGAGGACGGTCTCGAAACGGTCTTCGAGGTCCCCGCCTGACGGGTCCGGAGACGGAAGGGCGTCCACCGCGGCGGACGCCCTTCCGTCTCCGGCGGACGGTCGCGACGCGGTCCTCGGGCGCCCGGCCCCGGTTCCGGGCGGGCGCCGCCGACGGCCTTACCCCGCCGGGTCGGTCAGGGGAGGATCTCGACGTACCCGTCGGTTCCGTGGATCCGGATCCGCTGCCCGTCCCGGATCAGCCGGGTGGCCCGGTCCACGCCGACGACCGCGGGCAGGCCGTACTCCCGGGCGATCACCGCGCCGTGGGTCATCAGGCCGCCCACCTCGGTCACCAGCCCCGCGATGCCGACGAAGAGCGGTGACCAGCTGGGGTCCGTGAAGGTCGTGACCAGGATGTCGCCCGCCGCGAGGTCCGCCTCCGCCATGTCGAGGACGACGCGGGCCCTGCCCTCGACGGTCCCCGCGGAGACCGGGAGGCCGGTCAGGGCACCGGCCGGGACGTCGTCGCGCCGGTACGAACCCGAGAGCGCCACGCCGTCCGAGGTGAGGACCCGGGGCGGGGTGAGCGCCGCGTACGACCGGAACGCGTCCTTGCGCTCCTGGATGAGCCGCGTGTCCACCTGCCGGGAGCGCACGACGTCGTGGAACTCCTGGAACGTGAGGTGGAAGACGTCCTCCGTCTCGGGGATCACACCGGCCCGCACGAGCTGTTCGGCCTCCCTCAACAGGGCCTGCTTGTAGATGAAGTAGCGGCAGACGATGCCGTACTTCGGGTACTCGCGGTAGCCGATGAAGGCACGGACCCGGGCGATCATCCGGCGGGTCTCGTCGGCCTTCCGGTCCCCGTCCGGGAGCGCCCGCAGACGGGACAGGACGTCCTGTTCCTTCCGGCGCGCCTTGCGCAGCCCTTCCTCGAAGCGGCGCCCGGCCGCGCCCGGCGCGAAGTTCCTGACGTTGTCGAGGAGCGCGGGCACGATCGTGCCGGGGCGCTCGCGCCAGCGTGGCCTGGTGATGTCGATCTCACCGGCGCAGCGCATGCCGTACCGGTCGAGGTACGCCTCGATGGCGTCGCGTGCTTCGGCCCCGCCCGGGAGCTTCACCAGCCCGTCCAGGAAGTCCTCGTCCCCGACGTCCCGCAGGAACGCGACGACCTCCGCCTTCGGGCGGATCACGTCCGCGACGTCGAGGAGCGCCAGGCCCATCTCCGAGGTGACGTTGTCGGGAGCGGAGAGGGTCAGCGTGTCAGCCGCGTTCTTCTCGCCCAGCCACTCCATCAGTCTGTCGTTGAGCCACCAGGTGGCCTCCATCCCCGCCATGATCGCCTGGATGCTCAGGGGGTCGCCGAGGACCCGCTTGTGCTCCTCGAACGCCTCCCGCAGGAAGTCGAACAGCGCCGGTCCGCTCTTCGTCCGGATGTCGCGTGCCAGGGCGGCGACGGACGTCCGGCTGCGCTCGATCAGCTCGGAGACGATCGCCGGATCGGTCTCGACGGGGACCGACGCACCGCGCGCGGAGGTGTCCCGGGCGGACGCTCCGGCTGCGGGCGGCCCGCCGGGACCCGTGTCCGGCGGCGGGACGAAGTCCTCGCGTTCGAGGACGGTCTCCAGGGCGTCCCTGACCAGAGGATCGCCCTTGCCCATGACGTCCAGCAGGGCGGTGCGGCTCGCGGGCGCGGCCAGACGCCGGGTGACGTCGACGAACAGCCTCCCGCCGGCCTCGTGCATCGGCACCATGGCCGTCAGCCGCCACATGGAGAGCCCCAGGGGCTTCATGGGGTCGGTCATCATCTGCTGATGACCGACCGAGACATAGACGTGGTTCTCCTCGTCGGCCGCCTCGGGGACGGGGAACAGGGTGGTGATCGGACGGCTCTGGACGATCTGGAAGTCGTCGTCGGCCAGGCACCACTCGATGTCCTGCGGGCGGCCGAAGTGCGCTTCGATGCGCCGGCCGAGCCGTACCAGCCGTACGGCCTGCTCGTCCGTCAGCGCCGGCTGTTCCTGCTGCCGCGCGTCGATCGCCACTTCCCGCGTACCGCCGTCCGGCAGGGCGTGAACGGCACGCTTCTTGGCGGCGACGGTCCGGGCGACGACTTCGCCGTGCCGGACCTCGAGGACGTCCGGGTTCACCAGGCCGGAGACCAGGGCCTCGCCGAGGCCGAAGCCGGCGTCCACCGTGGCGACCGTCCGGTCGCCCGTGACGGGGTCGGCCGTGAACAGCACGCCGGACGCCCGCGGGAGGACCATCCGCTGCACGACCACCGCCATGCGGACCGTACGGTGATCGATGCCCTGGCGGCGTCGGTAGGTCACGGCCCGCTCGGTGAACAGCGAGGCCCAGCACCGGCTGACGTGCCGGAGGACCGCCGCGGTACCCACGACGTTCAGGTACGTGTCCTGCTGGCCGGCGAAGGAGGCCGTCGGCAGGTCCTCCGCCGTCGCACTGGACCGGACGGCGAAGGCGGCCCGGTCGCCCAGGCGCGCGAGCGCGCGAGTGATCTCCGCCGCGAGGTCGCCCGGGACCGTGATCCCCTCGATGGTGCGCCGGATCCGCTCGGCGGCCGTCCGGACCCCCTCCCGGTCGTCCGGGTCCACGCGTGACAGCCGGTCGAGCTGTTCTTCGACGGCGGGCGCCTCCGCCATGATCCGCCGGAAGGCGTCCGTCGTCACACAGAAGCCGTCCGGGACCCGGACGCCGTCCATCCGCGACAGCACGCCCAGCTGCGCGCCCTTGCCGCCCACGACCGCGACCTGTGTCCCGTCGGCCTCGGAAAGGTCGCATACGTACCGCTCGGTCATCGCGACACCCCCGGGACCGTCGTGCCTTGAGGCACCGCACCCGTCGGTCGGCGCACCGACGTCGTCGGTTCCGCCGAACGCCCGGCCCGGCACGGCGTGTTCACCGACCGCCGTTCCGCCGACGGAGAGGGCGACCGCGTCGCCCGGCCGGACGACGCGCACCCGCGCGGCGCGGCTCCGCGCACTCGCGGCCGGAGGGCCGGCTCCCTCGCCGCCGTTCCGGCGTCCCGGCGTCCCCCATACGTCCCCGACTCACGCACGTCGTGCTCCCATTCCCGCAGGTTGTGGCCTCGGCCGATGATTTTGCGGCACCACCGGGGCCTTGCCGCAAGCCCCCCGGTGCGCTATAAGTTGAGAGAGGCAGGGAGAGGAATCTCCTTGCCTTCGTCGTTTCTCCGGCGCTCCCGGCGCCGTCTTCTTCCCGGCGTCCACCGTCGGCCGGGACCCGCAGGCTCCCGGCGGAGCGAGGGTGCGCGGCACACGGACACGTGTCTCGGGCCCGGTGGCTAGCCCGGCCGACGCCCCGCCGACCGGCACACGGCCCGGGGTGCCCGCACGCTCCCGGAACGCGTCCTCGCGGCGGGAGACATCCGGGAGACATCAAGGAAGGCCCGTCGTCGGCGACCGGTATCGGCCACGAGGGCCGGGCCGGGAATCCCGCCGGGCCGTTCCGCTCCGCGGGCGCCGGGACCACCCGAGGACGAGCGTGACGGCCGGCCGCGTCCACGCCTTCGCGCGCAGATGAGCTGGGCGGTGCGGGGTCTTCGCCCCGACCGGTGCGTCGGCGCCCTCCCCTCGCGGACGGAAACGAGCCGTGGGGGCCGCCGCACGCCGGACCCCGTATCCGCGCACCCCCGACGGAAAGAACCGGAAACGGTCGACTGACGGGGACATGCCCAAAGGTGCCGCGACTCCGGTGGGATCCGGGCCGCGCGGCGGGGTCGGCGCGTACCTCCGCGGCCGAAGCGGAGGAGAGGGGGGTGAGGACCCTCGGCGGACCCTTTCGCCGTGTTCGCGTGTCCGATATCCGGAGAACCTTGTCCTTCTTCGGGTACGGAGGGTGCGGCGACGGTGCACGGACGGTGTGCGGTCGATTCCTTGACGCGTTGATGGCATTTCCTCAGGCGAAGGAAAAGGCGGCGCGGACAAACGGAATACGGCGGAGCGCGCTCCGCTTTGTGTGGCGTGGCCGACGGGCCGCTGATTTCGTACAGGGCCCTCCGGGCGCCCCAGGTGCGGAAACGGCACCTTGGTGTCACCTGGCAACGATGTCGGTGCGGCCTTCGCTGCGGATTCAGTGGTGAATGTCGGATTCCGCGTCACGGGGCAGTGCGAAAACGCTTTCTGGCAACCGTCCGGCACTTATCCGGAAGGGCCGGATGAACCGATTGGCGCGATCGAACCTTGTTCCGGCGATCCGGCTGGAAGATCTTTGATTGCCGCCGACCGCCGGTCGGTGCGTTCCTTCGAGAAAGGACTGTCATGAAGTCGACTGTCGCCATGCGTAAGAAGGCCGGCTCCAAGAAGATTGCGGTGCGCCGAACCGGCGACGTGCGCCTGACGTCGGCCGCGTGTCAGTGCCCGTACTCCGTCCAGGCCTGATCGCCTCGCTGTTCCACGCTCGGGTGCGCCGCCTGCCGGCGCACCCGGGTTTCCCGTTCCGCGTTCCCTTGTGCTCCGCATTTCCCTGGAGGAGGGCCTGTGGCCGGTGACGGCCTCGTATTCCACGAACTGAGCTTCGTTCCCGAGGGCGACGACGAGGTGGTGGTCGGCCGGCTGGACACCGGCTCCTACGCGGTGTTCCCCGTCGACGGCGCGCAATTGCTGCAGCGGCTCATGGGGGGAATGACGCCCGCGGCCGCCGCGGACTGGTACGAGGCCACGTTCGGGGAGGGGGCCGATCTCCAGGATTTCCTCGACACCCTGCGCGAACTCGGGTTCGTCAGCGAGGGCGACCCGACGGAGCCGGCCGCTCCCGCGTCGCCGGTCCGGCTGCGCGCCTGGGGCCGCGCGGCCTTCTCCGTGCCGGCCTGGATCCTCTACGGCACCTTGATCGGCGGCTGGACATGGGCCGCGATCGCCCGCCCCGACCTGGCCCCCCGCCCCGGGCAGATCTTCTTCACGCACTCGCTGCTCGCGGTCCAACTGGTCATCACCCTTGGCCAGGTGCCGCTGCTCCTGCTGCACGAGGGCTTCCACATCCTGGCCGGCCGGCGCCTCGGCCTGCCCACGCGTCTGAGCGTGAGCAACCGCCTCACGTACATCGTGGCCGAAACCCAGATCAACGGACTGCTCAGCGTTCCGAGGGTGAAACGCTATCTTCCGTTCTTCGCCGGAATGGTGTGCGACGGCGTCGTCTTCGCGATGCTCGGACTGGTCGCCGATCTGACCCGGAATCCCGGCGGAACGTTCTCGTTCACCGGCCGCCTCTGTCTCGGTCTGGCCTTCACGGTCGCGGTGCGTATGCTGTGGCAGTTTCAGCTCTATCTCCGCACCGACCTCTATTATGTGGCGGCCACCGCGTGGAACTGCTACGACCTGCACGACGCCGGAATGACTCTGCTGAAGAATCGCCTGTGGCGTCTGGTGAACCGGCCCGACCGAATCGTGGACGAGGAGAACTGGACACTCCGTGACCGCCGCGTCGGTACTTTCTACGGGCCGTTCATCGTCCTGGGATATGCCGCGTTCATCGGAATCACCGTCTTCGTCAGCGTCCCCGTGACGGTCGACTACGTCAGCATCGCCGGACGTGCCCTCCGCTCCGGCGCGGTGGACGCGTCGTTCTGGGACGCCGTGCTGTCCCTGTGCATGAACGTGGCCCAGATCGTCGCACTCGTCGTGCTGTCCCGGAGGAAACGCCGGAACAACAAGTCCGCCCACTCCCTCACGTCCTCTTCACCGGAGGTTGAACTCGCATGACGGGCCATCTGCGGATCGTCGGAGACAGGCGTGACGACCGCCTGCGCGCCATCGCTGCCCACACCGACAAGGCCCTCGTGGTCCGCTGCCACCAGCGGCTGCGCGGTCCCTGCACCGGAGTGGACACCGTGCTCCGGGCAGTCCTGCCCGAAGCCCACCGGCGCTGGCCCGACCTCGTCGAGGACCATCGCGTGGCCCTCCTGTACGGCATGCCCGAACTCTCCCGCCTCATCGGACCGCCGCCGCGCACCCTCGCGGACGAAGCCCCCTACGAGGAACGCACCCGCTTCTTCGGCGCCGGCTGGGTCCGCTGCATGAGCCAGGGCATCGTCGGCTTCCTGCTGGAGTACGCCCGGCGCATCCACGACGGCGCCGCCCTGGAGATCGCCTTCGAGGAAGCGCACGCCGCCGAACCCACCACACAGGAACTGATCGCCCTGCTGCTGCGCCGGGCGGACCCGAGCCGACTGCGCGTCGTGGTCTCGGCGACCGGGGGCACACTCTCCGGTGAGCTCCAGGACGCCCTGGCCGGCGTGCCCGTGCTGCCAGCCCCGCGCCCCACCGGGCCCGCACACACCGCCGAGCCCCCGGCCGACGACCGGACCCCCTCCGAATGGGCCGCCGTCTACGTGGACGGCGACTGCACCGACGACGACCCGCGCGCGCACGGCGGATATCAGCGCACCGACCCGCGGACCCGCGCCCTCCTCCACGACCGGCGCGCCGACTCCCTCGAGCCGACGGCCACTTGGGGCATCCGCATGGGCGCGATCGCCCACCACCGCGAACACGGCAGCGACCCCTCCGGCGCCGGCCGGACCGCCCTGCTCGCGGCCCAGCGCCATGCCGTCGCCACCGGCTTCTCCGCCGCGGTGGTCGACCTCGGGCTGCGCGGCCGCGGTCTGACCGACCCCCGCGCGCACGAACACGACTACTGGGAGTTCACCCGCGAGGCGGCCGCGGCCTGCATCCCGGTCGGACGCCTGGAACAGTCCATGGAGCTGTACCAGGGCCTGCTGCGCCGGTTCACCGACCCCAAGATCCACATGATGACCAGCTATGCAGTCGCCATGCTGCACACCCGGTTCCTGAAGCCCCGCGACCACGAGCTGGCCGTGCAGTGGCAGCACAACGCGGTCGCCATCGCGGGAATCCTCCCGGATCCGGCCGAACGGCTCACGTACAGCGTCTTCCACGACAACGGCCTGGCCCTCGTCGAGATGCACCGCGGCAACCTGCACCGCGCCCTGGCGCTCGTGGAATCGTGCATCACCCGGCTCGACGAGCGGCTCGACGACGACCAGTGGGCCCTGCACCGCTCCCAACTGCTCTACAACCGCGCCCGACTGCTGGTGGCCCTCGGGCGGCCGGACGAGGCCCACGCCGACTACACCCGGCTCGTCGACATGGACCCGTACTACACCGACTACCTCTCGGAACGGGCCAGGATCTCGCGGGACCGCGGCGACTTCGACGCGGCCCTGGCCGACTACGACCGTGCGGTGCGTCTCGCGCCTCCGTTCCCCGAACTGCACTACAACCGCGGCACCGCCCGCGCGCAGGTCGGCGACCGTCCGGGGGCGCTCGCGGACTTCACCCTGGTGCTCGACATGGAACCGGGCGACCTCGACACCCGCATCGCACGCGCCGAACTGCTGCTGGAGACCGGCGACCTCGACGCGGCCGAGGCGGACACGGACGCCGGACTGAGCCTTCACCCCGGTGAACTCCAACTGCTCTGCCTGAAGGGCACGATCCTCCTGCAACGCGATCAACTCCGCCGCGCGCTCGAAGCCTTCGACGGCGCGCTCGAAAAGGACCCGCGCTATCCGGCCGCACTGATCAACCGTGCCGTCGTCCACTTCCGCCGGTCGCACCCGGATCTGGCCGTCACGGACCTGACCGCCGCACTCGAGGCGGTCGGCGACGACCCCGACGTCCTGCTCAACCGGGGCATCGCCCACCTGGCCGCCGGCCACCCCGACCTGGCCCTCGACGACTTCGACCAGGCACTCACCCTGCCGGACGCCGACACCGTCGAGCTCCAGGAGCAACGGCGGCTCTGCACCGCCTCAAGCGTCCGCTGAGACCGCCACCCGCGCCGCGCCGTCGCTCCCGTCGTCACGAGAACGGCTCCCGCGCCTCCTCGGCATCGTGACACCGGAACGCTCCCGATCCGGCCCGGCCCGGCCCGTGAAGCGGGGCCCGGCGCCGGGGGCCCGGGCGCGGGAGCCCGTGGCACCCGGGGACGGGCGGGCACCCGCACGGAGCTCGCCGGCCGGCAGAGGTCTCCGGGCCGGTTCGCGGACCGCGCCCGTACCCTGGCAGCATGCGCATGCGTCCCACCCTGAGCTGGACCCCCACCGAGGACCTGCCGCCCGGCACCACGGACCTGGAGCCGATCACGGACATGCTGGGCGCCGGTGGTGTGCTGGTGCTCAGCGGAGCCGGCATCTCCACCGAGTCAGGCATACCCGACTACCGGGGTGCGGGCGGCAGCCTGAGCCGGCACACCCCGATGACCTACCAGGACTTCACCGGCGGCGACCAGGCCCGACGACGGTACTGGGCGCGCAGCCACCTCGGCTGGCGGACCTTCGGCCGGGCCCGTCCGAACGACGGACACCGGGCGGTCGCCGCGTTCGGCCGGCACGGTCTGCTCTCGGGCGTGATCACACAGAACGTGGACGGGCTGCACCAGTCCGCCGGCAGCGAGGGCGTCCTGGAACTTCACGGAAGCCTGGACCGGGTGGTCTGTCTCTCCTGCCGCGCGTCGAGCTCGCGCCAGGACCTCGCCGAGCGGCTGGAGACAGCCAATCCGGGTTTCGAGCCGGTGGCCGCCGCGATCAACCCGGACGGTGACGCCGACCTCACCGACGCGCAGGTCGGTGACTTCCGGGTCGTGCCCTGCGCGGACTGCGGCGGCGTCCTCAAGCCGGACGTCGTGTTCTTCGGCGAGACCGTTCCCCCGCCCCGGGTCGACCACTGCCGCCGCCTGGTCCGCGAGGCCGACGCGCTTCTGGTGCTCGGATCGTCGCTCACCGTCATGTCCGGACTGCGGTTCGTCCGTCAGGCGGCCGAGGCCGGGACCCCGGTGCTGATCGTCAACCACGATCCGACCCGGGGCGACCAGCACGCGCTCGCCCGGGTCGCGGTTCCCCTCGGGGCCGCCCTGGCCACCGTGGCCGGCCGGCTGGACATCCCCCTGGAGACCTGAGCCGGAGACGCGGTGGCGGCGGCCGGACGGCAGCGCCGAGGACGCCGACCACCCCCCCCGGCCGGGCGGGGAGCCGCGACGCCCGGGTGCCGCCTCCGGTGATCCCCGCCGGAGCCCTCAGACCGCCGCCCGCCCGGCACACTCGGCGAGGAAACCGGTCACGGCACGCACGAACGCCCCGGGTTCCTCGAGATGCGCGAAGTGACCGCTGCTCTCGAAGACGGTGAGCCGGGAACCCGCCATCTCCGCGTGCATCTCCTCGGCCCATCGGACGGGGCATATCCAGTCGTGGCGGCCGACGAGAATCAGTGCGGGGATGCCGACCTTCCCCAGTGTGCCCCGCACGTCCCAAATGCCCGCGGACGGCACGTACTCCGCCTCCACGCTCCCCACCGCCTCCTTCAACTCGTCCGGCAGCCCCCAGTAGTCGGCGAAGTACGCGGGAATCAGGCGCCGTACGTGCGCGGTGACCTCGGCCCCGGTGGTCGGGGGCGTCTGTGACCGCCGGTACGCGGCCACGACGTCCGCGGCCTCGGGACGTCCGGCGTGCCGCCGCGCGAACGCGGTCATCTGCGCCGCCGCCTCCGCGTGCAGGTCCGGGCCGAGGAGGGGAGCACTGTCGTAGAGGATGATCCCCGCCAGCTTGCCAGGGTGGTCCAACTCGTACTGCAGGGCCACGAAACCGCCGGCGGAGTGCCCCATCAGGTAGACCTCCGGCACGTCCAGGTGGTCCACGACTCCGTCGACGAAGCGCGCGTACCGTTCCATGCTGTAGTGGCCGTCCGGAAGGTCTCCCGACTCCCCGGCCCCGACCGGGGCCACGTAGACCGCCGTCATGTGCTGTTCGAGGAGCGGCATCCGCAGGTATTCCCAGTGGACCCCAGGGCCGCCGGAGTGCACCAGGCAGACCGGGCCGTTCCCCGCCACGTGATAGCGCTGGACGACGCCGTCGATCACGATCTCGTGCACGCCGGGCGCGAGTCGCTCCGTACGGTCCAGGTTGCGTTCGAGCACTTCTTCCGTCCTTCCGATGCCGTCGGGGTGTGTCCCGCTGATGCGGCCGACGCCTGTATGACCCGCGGCCCGGGCCGGTTGTGACATCGGTACGGGCACACGCGGACCCGGGACGAACGGCGAGGCGGGTACTGCGCGGCGAGAGCGGGGAGCGGGGAGCGGGGAGGGCAGGGTGCCGTGCAGGAGATCGTCGACTGTGCGGGTGGGCATGGGGTCTCCGGGATGTGCGGCCGCTGTGGTTCGGCGCGCGGGGGCGCGAGCCGCGGGAGGGCCTCGGGCCCCGGGCGGGGGCGCCGTCGATCCGGCGGTCGCGCGACCGGTCCCGCCGAGCCCGCGGGCCGTGTCCTGCCGGGCGCCGCACGGTGCTCCCGGGCCTGAACGGTCCCGTGCCGCGGTCTCCACTTCGTGAAACCGGACCGGCCGACAGGAAGTGGGGGACACGCCCCCTGACAACTCCTCACCCCCGCAACTCCACACACGCCGCCCCCCCGGCGTCGCCCGCAGGGTGTCCGGAACGCGCGAGCTGTATGAGTACTGTTCGCCTGTCGTACGCCTTTTCCGTGTCTGATGACCGGTGGTTGTGAACGCGGCGGGTGCAATCCGGCCCGCGGATGCAATCCTGTGTGTCCACTTCCGTCTCAACCTGGGTTGCGCGCCCGGTGTACCGGGCTGACAACGTTGTCTTCTGGTGAGTGAACCGGGCGTGCGTACAACGACGCTGGAGAGGTTACGTGTTCATCAGATCCCATCCACCCTTGCGTGGCGTGGCTGTCGAGAGACCCGGCGGGCGTCGCCGGACACTGCGTGCGGCGGTCGCCGTACTGGTCACCGGGGCACTCGGCGCCGCCGCGCTGGCGGGCGGCGGCGCTGCCGCGGCCCTGCCCGCCCCCACCAAGTCCGCGGGGACGTCCGGTGGCACCGACTACACGAAGCTGGTCGACCCCTTCGTGTCGACCGCGGGTGACGACGGCAACGACCTGCCGGGCGCGCAGGCGCCCCACGGCCTCGCGAAGGTCAACCCGCTGACGACTCCGGACCGCAACCACACCGGGTACGACTACAACGAGGACCACATCGCGGGCTTCACCGCGACCAACCTCGACGGCGTCGGCGGCTCGGGCGGCGGCGGTGACCTGCTCGTCGTGCCGACCTCCGTGCGGTACGACAAGCGCCCCGCCCCCAGCACGTACGCCCACACGTACCGCCACGACGACGAGAGCGCGACGCCCGGTTCCTACCAGGTGGGGCTCGGATCAGTCTCCGGAACCGCCTCGTCGGTGACCCAGGACCCCGGCACCGTCAAGGCCGAGATGACCGCGACGACGCGCACGGCGCTCGAGCGGTACAGCTTCCCCGCCGGGTCGAACCCCGAACTCGTCCTCGACCTGGCCAACAACTTCACCAGCCGGACCCGTTCGACGATGAAGGCGACGAAGCTCGCCGACGGGACGACCTCGATCTCCGGGCTCATCGCGGGATCGTTCAACGGCGCCTCGTACCAGCTGTACTACAACGCCACCACGAACGTCCCGGTGACCTCACTGAAGAGCTGGGGCAACGACGGCAAGCTGACGGACGCGACCGCCCAGGACGGCTCCGACACCGGCGCCGTCCTCGGGTTCGACCCTTCCGCCGGGAACGACGTCGAACTGCGCGTCACCCTGTCGCCCATCAGCGCCGAACAGGCGGCGACCGACCAGAAGAACGAGGTCGGGGGGCTCACCTTCGACCAGGCCCGCGACCGGACGAAGGCGGCCTGGAACAGCGCGCTCGGCGCGGTCGACGTGCGCTCCTCGGCGAAGTCCGACCCCGGGTCGACGCTCACCAAGGAGTTCTACACGCACCTCTACCGCATGTACGCGCTGCCGGTGAACGCCACCAGCACCAGCGGAACGTACCGCGGCGCGGACGGAGCGGTGCACAAGGCGAACGGCTTCACGTACTACGACGGTTGGTCCACCTGGGACGACTTCCGCAAGTACTCCGTCGAGGCGTACATCGACCCGGCCACCTACCGGGACATGATCCAGTCGCTGATCGAGCTCTTCGCCGACCAGCGCGCCTCCGGCAAGAGCCTCGGCAGCCTCACCCACTCGGTTCCGACCGTGCGCTGGGAGCGCTCGGCGGTCCTGGTCGCCGACGCGCTGTCGAAGGGCTTCAAGAACTTCGACCGGCTCGACGAGGCGTACCCGGCGCTGCTGTTGTACTCCGGGTACTACACCGGCGCCCAGCTGCGGCAGGGGTACGTCAGCGGTGATCCCGGTACGACCGTCCAGCGCGGCTACGACCAGTGGGCGCTGTCCGTCATCGCCGACGCCCTCGGCAAGGACGCGGACGCGAAGAAGCTGCGCGCCCAGTCGACCATGGCGATCGACAACCTCGTGAAGTCCGACGCGTGGACCTCGTCCGACGGCACCAAGGTCGGCCTGCTCACCCCGCGCGCCACGGGCGGCGACTGGCAGAGCGCCGACTACGAGAAGTTCGAGGCGGCCGGCCTCTACCAGGGCACGCTGTGGCAGTACCACTGGTACGACGCCTACGACATGGGCGGCCTCATCAAGGCCATGGGCGGCGACAAGGCCGGCAAGGCCGCGGTCAAGCACATGTTCGGCGAGGACTCCGCCGTCGACGACGGCTCGACCATGCTGCACTCCAACGCCAACGAGATCGACCTGCAGGCCCCGTACCTCTTCAACTACGTCGGTGAGCCGAGCCTGACCCAGAAGTGGGTGCGGTCCATCTACACCGGCACGACCTGGAACCGCTACATCGCGACGGGCTCCACGAACGAAGCGCCCAGCTCCGGCGGCCAGTTCACCCCGCCGGTCAAGACCCAGGTGTACAAGCTGTCCCCGAACGGCTTCCTGCCGACCATGGACAACGACGCCGGCACCATGTCGACCATGTTCGTCGGCGCCGCCCTGGGCCTGTTCCCGGTGACCGCCGGCTCCAGCCAGTTCCAGATCGGCAGCCCGTTCTTCGACGCGACCACGATCACCTACGCCAACGGCTCCAAGTTCACGGTGAAGGCCGACGGCGTCTCGCCGGGCAACTACTACGTGCAGAACGCGACCCTCGACGGCAAGCGGTTCGACAACACGTGGCTCGACTACTCCCAGATCATCTCCGGCGGAACCCTGGACTTCACCATGGGTTCCAAGCCCTCGCAGTGGGGCACCCACTCGCAGCCCGCGTACTCGCTGAACACCGACGGCGGCGACACGGGTGACGACGGCGCGGGAACGGGCAAGGGCGACACCGTCCTCTCCGCCCGCCCGGACACCGTCGACACCGGCGCGGACGGCAAGGTCGACGGCAGCGTGAAGCTCACCCTGTCCGGACCCGCGTCGTTCGCCGCCCGCAACGGGACCAGCCTGACCAGGACCGGAGCGGCGACCGTGACCGGCCTCCCGGGCGGTGTCACGGCCGACCTCCGGGTCACCGGCTCGCGCACGGCGACCCTGTCACTCACCGGCAGCGCACAGGCCGACGCGCACTTCGGCATCACCTTCGCCGACGAGGCCTTCGCCCACGGCGTGCGGGCCTCGACGGTCCACGGTACCGGGACGTCCCCGACCGACCCGCTGACCATCTCCGCCGCCGAGGTGCACCGCAAGGCGCTCCGCACCCTGGTCGACCAGGCGTCCCTGGTCCGCAGCGGCAACTACTCCGACGGTTCCTGGAGCCTGTTCAGGTCGGCGCTCGAACGCGCGCGGACCGTTCTCGCGGACACCACCTCCGCGACGGGCACGATCATGGCCGCCGGTGACGCCCTGCACTCCGCCATCGACACGCTCACCATCGACGAGGGCGGCTACGCCGTCCTGCAGGCCGAGTCCCCCGACCAGAAGGAGGGTCCCAGCCTCGTCAGCGAGCGGAACAACTCGGACGGCAACCTCGGTGGCGTCACCGAAGGCGCCTGGGAGCGGTACACCAAGCTCGACTTCGGCGGGGTCGCCCCCAGGACCCTCTCGGTCCGCTACGCCAACTCGCAGGCGACCAACGCGAAGCCGAGCAGCGTCGACATCCACGCCGGTGCCGCCGACGGGCCCGTCGTCGCCACCGTCCAGCTCCCGGGAACCGGCGGCTGGCAGTACTACAGCACGGTGCAGGCCGCCGTCACCGACCCGGACGCGCTGCTGAACGCGTCGAGCGCGACCTTCGTGTTCCACGCGCCGGCCGGCCAGCAGTGGGTGTCGAACTTCGACTGGTACCAGTTCTCGCCGTACGAGGTCTCCACGTCCCCGACGACGACGCTCGCCACCCTCACCGCGGTCAACAGCACGACGACCGGGGGCGGTTCGGCTCCGCTCAACCTCTCGAACGGCATCTTCGAGAACGTGACGAACGGCGCGTGGGCCGAGTGGAAGGACACCGACCTCCGGGACGGCGCCGACACCCTCACCGTCCGCTATGACAAGCCCCAGTCGCGCGCGGCCTCGGACTCGCACATCGAACTGCACCTCGGTTCGAAGGACGGCCCGAAGACCGTGTCCGTGCCGCTCGACTACAGCGGTTCGGGCTGGGGAACCATCGCGACCACGAGCGTCCACCTCGATCCGAGCGTCTTCACCGGCGTCCAGGACGTGTACGCCGACTTCGTCTCCAGCACGCAGACCTCGTCCCAGCCCTACGTGGGCAACGTCTACTCGCTGGCCCTGACGCAGGAGACCGACGCGCCCGTCGGTTTCGACGCCACGGCGTGGCGCGCGAACAGCGGCGGCGGGCTCAAGAGCGAACCGGTCGGCTGGACCGGTTCGGGTTCCACCACCGACCTCGGCGGCACCTACAACGGAGCCTGGCTCACCTACGGGGACATCGACTTCGGTGCCTCGCCGAAGAGCACCGTCACGATCACCTACGTCAACAACTCCGCCCGCTGCGGCACCGGTTCCGCGGTCGACCTCTATCTGGACTCCTTCGACACGGCCAACCCCGGCACGCCGTACGCGACCGTCCCGCTGCCGGTCACCGGATCGGCGTGGTCGTCCGGAGGGACGACGAGCCTGACCCTGCCCAAGGCGATCACCGGCACGCACACCGTCCATCTGCGGCTGGCGACGACCCCGGACTCCTCGCACCCGTACGTCGCGAACCTGGGCCGGATCACCTTCAACCACGTCGAGACGCCCGCCGTCACCGACAAGTCCGCCCTGCGCAAGGCGATCGAGCAGTACGAGGGGCTCTCCGCCGACGAAGCACGCTACGACACCGTCGACTTCGGTGTGTACCGGCGCGAACTCGCCGCCGCCCGCACCCTCGTCGACGCCGACGGCGCGACCCAGCTCGAGGCCGACACCCGGACCCGCAGCCTGACCCTCGCCGCCAAGCAGCTCATACCGGTGCCGAGGCTGCGCCTGGAGGACCTGGTCACCACCGCGTCGGCCCTCCAGGACACCCGCTACACGGACACCTCGTGGAAGGCGTTCACCAAGGCGCTCACCGACGCGAGGACCGCGCTCGCGAGCGACACCACCACGGACGCGACCCTGACGGCACGGTACGACGCGCTCCAGCGCGCCATGGCCGGGCTCGCCACGAAGCCCAGGTCGGTGCCCGCCTCGCCCGGGGCGGTGTCGGCGACGTCGTCCGGCACGAGCGTGACCGTCTCCTGGGCCGCGCCCGGGGACACCGGCGGCTCACCGGTCACCGGCTACAAGGTCACCCTGGACGACGGCCACCAGGCCGAGATCCGGGATCCGGACAGCCGGAGCACGACCTTCACCTGGCTGCGGGCCGGCAAGTCCTACACGGCCCGGGTCCGTGCGGTGAACGGGGTCGGCACCTCGAGTCCCAGCCCGGCCACCGCGCCGGTGGTGACCGGTGGCGGCAAGCCGCAGAAGCCGGCCGTCACCGGCGTGATCACCGACGGCAAGCAGGTCCGGGTGACCTGGCGGCCCGCCGGCGACGGCGGATTCCCGGTCATCGGCTACACCGTGGCCCTGGGCGACGGAACCACCGCGCACGTCGCCGCCACGGCGGACACCGCGCTGCTCACGACCGCGGGCGGGGCGAAGGCGCACACGGCCACCGTCACCGCGATCACCCTGGCCGGGACCTCGGACGACTCCGTCTCCAGCACCCCGGCGGAGGACTCCGCGGCGACCGGCACGGCGGACGCCGCCGACCCGGCGTACGTGTCGTCCCCCTTCCCGGACGAGACGCTCAACGCGGCCTACACGTCGGACAAGTGGCCGGGAACCGGTGACGGGACCGACTACTTCTACGGCCTGCTGAACGGCGTCGGCGACCTTGGCTCCGGCATCATCGGCGCCAACAGCAAGGTGGCCCAGGGCACCCCGCTGACCGCCGAGAACGACCGGATCGCCGTCCGGATCAACAACGCCGCGACGCAGAAGGAGGTGGACCGGGCCGAGGTCGACGCGACGAACAGCTCCACCGTCACGATGGCGGACGGGCTCGGGTCGCGGCTCGGCCAGATCTACAGCGACGCGCTGAAGGGCGGTCAACTGCCCAAGACGAACGCCCTGTTCTCCCGCGTCACGCAGAACCTCGACAAGGTCGACGCGGCCAAGAACCACTACGGGTACCTGCGTCCTTACGTACGGCTCGGATTCGTCGGCGACGGCGGGTCCGTCTACGAGTCGCAGGACGGTTCGTACGGCAGTCTCGCCACCAGCGGCTCCTACCCGAGCGGCCACACCTACGGCGGCTACGAGGCCGGCACGATCCTCGCCACGCTCCTGCCGGAGCTGGCGCCGTCCATCCTCGCGCGCACTTCGGAGTACGGGGACAACCGCATCGTCCTCGGGTTCCACTACCCGCTGGACGTCATGGGCGGCCGGATCTCCGGCCAGGCCACCGTGGCGCACCGGTGGGCGGACCCCGACTTCGCGAAGCTGCTGCAGCAGGCCCACACCGAGATGGAGAACGTGCTGCTCGCGCAGTGCCAGGAGAAGGGATACGGAGACACCCTCGCGGCCTGTGGGGGCGACTCGTACGCCGGTCTGAGCGACGCGCAGGACGTCGACCTGTACACGCGGCGTCTGACCTACGGGTTCTCCCAGGTGGGCAAAGCGGGGCAGGCGCTCAAGACGCCGTCCGACGCGGCGGCCCTGCTGATCACCGCCTTCCCGGACCTCACCACCGAGCAGCGCACCCAGATCCTGGAGCAGACCGCGACGGACTCCGGGTACCCGCTCGACCTCACCGCCGACGGCGGCGCGAGCTGGCAGCGGATCAACCTCGCGGCGGCGATGGCGGCGAAGGTGGTCGTCAACGCCGACGGGTCGGTCACGGTGAAGAACTTCTCGGACGCCACCAAGGCCAGTGTCGCCGACGCGAAGGCGATCACGGTCGGAGGTGTCGCGATCCCCGGGTTCGACCCGAACGTGTCCACCTATGTCGTCGACTGGCCGAAGAACGCCAGGATCCCGGCCGTCTCCGCCGTACCGGTGCAGTCCGGTGCGCGGGTGAAGGTCACCGACGGCAGTTCGGTCCTCTCCTCGACCGGGCACGGGTTCACCACCCGCACCATCAAGGTGACCTCGGCCAGCGGTTCGGTGACCCGGACCTACACGGTCGGCTTCCAGCCCACGGACCGGGACGACCGGCCGGTCGCGGCGGGCGGCACCGCCGGCTACCGCGACGCCGGGGAATCCACCCTGTGGTCCCTCTCCGGCCCGTGGGGTCCGGGAGGGGCGGGGGCCGGCTCAGCCGGCGGCCCGGGACTCTGGTCGCCGTCCGCGGACTGGGCGCGGCCCTTGGCGGCCCGTGGGGTGAGAGGCACGATGTGACCGTCTGACGAGCCGTGAGCCGGGGGCTCGGCAGCATGCCGCCGAGCCCCCGGAACTCACAGCCGTGAACGGCCGGCCCCTCGGGACGAACCACAACGGTTCGTCCCGAGGGGCCGTTGTCGTGCCGGCGGCCTTCGACGCCCGGGCGGTCGCGGTCCCTGGTAGCGGGCTGCTCCGACCGCCGGTGGCGGGTTGCGGACGCAGGCCGGGTCCTTCCGTGTGATCGCCCGGTGACACCGCTTCCGAAAGTCGTGGCACGGGCTCTTCACACCGCGCGGCGGCGCGGCGGGGACCCACCGAGCGGGTCCGGCGGGACGGGGTTCCCGCCGGCCGCGGGGACCGGGTGGCCGCCTCGACAGCGGCCGGGTGCGCTCCCGCGGGAGTCACACGTGTCACGGTACGGAACGGATCACCGTATGCTCAGAGGCGTGGGGAGAGCCCCGTGGCCTGCTCCGCGCCGGCTCCGACGGCGGTGGTGACACGGCCCGCACGGCTCGTTCGGTATGAGGATCAGGGAGCACACATGTCAGCGGCGGCCTCGGCGGCGAACGGCATCGAGACGGCGACGGCGTTGCTGAAGTCCGAACTCGGCCAGCTGGAAGAGCAGCAGGCGGACCTGTACGCCCAGCAGAAGTCGCTCCAGGCGCAGTTGGCGGTGGTGTCGGGCCACATCGAATCCCTGCGCGGAGCACTGGCCGCACTGCAGGCCGTGTCCCGGCCCGCGGACGGCGAGCCCGAGTCGCCCCGGCCTCCCGCCGGGGGTCGAGGCGGCCGCACGACGGCCGACGCGCCCGCCACGAAGGCGGGTTCGACCCCGCCCGAGCTGCAGGGCCGCCGCTTCACGGAGCAGGTGATCGCGATTCTCACGCGCGATCCGGACGCCGTGCTGCGGGCGCGCGACATCGCCGAGGCGCTCGGCCGTGACGAGAGCGCGGGCAGCATCAACGCGGTGCGCAGCACCCTCGATCGTCTGGTCGCCACCTCCCGTGCCCATCGGGTGGGCCGGGGCCGCTACCAGGCTCCGCCGGTCGGCCGGGACTGACGGTGTCTCCCCGGGCTCACGGCGGCCCAGTGCCGATCACCGGCACCGTGGGGTGACACCCCGAGAGCCTCCGCGGTCGGGTCGGTGGGACGCCGCGCGGGTACGGCGATCTCTCACGGTGTGATGCGGAGACCGTCGGACGGAGAAGCAGTGTGCGACGAAGTGTGCGGTGGTGTTCGAGGTCCGCGACACACTTCGTCGGATCAGGAACGGTACCGGGTGCCGGCGCGCGGCAGCCCGACGCGCGACAGCCCGGCAGCCGGGCGCGCGACGGCCGCGGACGATCCCAGGGCGGGACTCACCGACGGCTCGCACCTCATCCCCGGGACCCGGCGCGGTCACTGCTCCACCGTGCGAGCGGCATCAGGGCCGCCACCAGCGCCTCGCCGTCCGCCGCCAGCCGGTACCGGATCTGCACGGGTGTCGACGGTTGAAACCGTACGTCACGGAACGTGTGATTCGGTGTGCTTTCCATGGTGTGAAGTAGGCCACGGCCTCACCTGTCGACGTGCGGGCCACCGGCGGCGCGAACGGGCGCGCACGTCAAAGCCGGGGAGGGGAAGGCCGGTCGGGCCTTCCCCTCCCCGGCCGACTCCAGGTCCGGCGTCTTCGGACGGAAGACCGTCGGGGGAGTGTGACACCGGGCGCCGGACGCGGGGCGGGCGAGTGTCTTTGCCACGCCCCGTGTGCCCTGTCGGGCAGGTGCTACGGAGTGGTGGGCGAGGTGCGGTAGAACTCGGCCGCCGTGACGGAGGCCGGTACGCCGAGTTCGGCGGCGACCGCCGTGATCGCGGCCTCACCGACGGCGAGGTCTGCCTGGCCGTCGGTGGTGAAGTGCGGTGCGATGAACGCGTCGTAGTGCGCCCGGACCTCCTCACTGGTCTGACCGCCCAGAAACGTCCGCATGTGCCGCACGGTGGTGTCGGGGTCGTTGTGGATCACCTGGAGGGCGCGGCGATGGGCCCGCAGGACGGCGTGGACGGCAGGGTCGTCCGGGTCGGTGTAGGTAGGGTCGACCGCCAGGCCCACGGTGGGGATCCGGAAGTGGTCGCCGACCCAGCCCAGTACCCGCCAGCCGTGTTCGGCGGCCACGGCCTCCGGCGCCATGGTGCTGCCGACCAGGGCCGCGTCGAGCTTGCCCTCCCGCAGCAGACGCAGGTCCATGCCGTAGTCCCCGGGCGCGCGGACCACGGTGTCCATGTCGCGGTCCGGGTCGAGGCCGGCCCGGCGCAGCACGATCCTGGTGAAGCAGCCGGGTGCCGTGTGCGGGGCGTGCACCGCGAGCCGTCGCCCGGCCAGGTCGGCCAGGGAGGTGAGCCCCGGACGGGCGAGGAACCAGAACAGCGGGCGGGTGGTGTTGACGTTGAGGGCGACCCAGGGGGTGCCGTCGGTCAGGCGGGACAGCAGTGCCCGGCCGAGGCCGATGGTGGCGCCGCGGCGCAGCCGCTCCTCGTCCCAGGTGCAGCCGTCGCGCAGGGCGACGTGCACACCCTCGTCCGCGTAGAAGTCCTCCTGGTCGGCGATGTAGGCGGCCAGTTCCTCGTGCAGGCCCCGCCCGACGTAGGCGAGATCGATCGTGTGCATGAAGGCCTTTCCTGGAAGGTGTCGCGGCGCTGGGGGACGGTGTGCTGGAAGCGTGCGGCCGAATGCCGAATGCCGAATGCCGAATGCCGAATGCCGAATGCCGAAAGGGGGACGGCGAGTTGCGCGTGAAGGGCGGCGGGTGTCGGATGCCCGCCGGTGGGTGCCGGACCCGGACCTCAGGTTCTCGCGCGCCAGGGTCCCGCCCGAACGGTGCGGACCGCGGCCGGGTGTGGCAAGGGGCGCGGTCGGGTGTCAGTACATGGCCATGCCGCCGTTGACGGCGGCCGTGGTGCCGGTCATGAAGGAGTTGTCCTCGTCGGCGTAGAAGGCGATCGCCCGGGCGACGTCGTCCGGATGGGCCAGGCGGCCCAGGGGAGTGGCGGAGATCTGCCGCTGCTTGTGCGCGTCGTCGAACACGTCCGTCATACGGGCCATGCGGGTGTCCTCCACCGGGCCCGCCGAGACGATGTTGACCGTGATGCCCTGCGGGCCCAGCTCCTGGGCGACGTACCGGCCGAACTGCTCCAGCGCGGCCTTGGCCGTGCCCAGGGCGATCATGTTCTCCCGCGGCCTGCGGCTGAGCCCGGTACTGATGTAGACGATGCGCCCCCAGCCCTGTTCGGCCATGCCGGGCAGGACCGCTTTGGTGAGGGCGAACGCCGCGTGCATCTCCCCGTCGAGCTTGCCGCCGAGTTCGTCCCAGGTCATGTCCTGGAACGACTTGACCGCGAACGGGATCAGCGCGTTGTGCACGAGGACGTCGACGCCGCCCCAGGCGGCGCGGACCCGCTCGACCATGCCGTCGATCGCCGCGACCTCACGCACGTCGGCCCGCACGGCCATGGCCTGCCCGCCGGCGGCCTCGATACCGGCCACGACCTCCTCGGCCGCCGTGGTGTTGCTCAGGTAGTTGACCACCACGCGCATCCCCCGTGCGGCCAGCAGCCGCGCGGCGGCCGCCCCGATTCCGCTGCCGGCCCCTGTCACCAGTACCACCCTGCCGGTCGCCCCGGTCATGAGCCCACCTCCTGTTCGTCGTCGTGCTCGTCGTCGCGGGCCGCCGGAGTGACCGCCTCGCGTCCTTCGTCGTCGGGGTGTGCCGGGCGTATCGCCCCGTGGAGCACGGTGTCGACGGCCGCGCGCAGCAGATCGGCCGCGGTCCGGTCGAGCTCGTGCGGCAGCCGCGAGGTGAGCAGGCGCTCCACCGCGCCCCGGGTGATCTCGCTCAGCAACTCGGGTGGCATCGGCAGCAGTCCCTGCCGGTGCCCTTCCCGGAACAGCTCGTCGAGCCGTCCGTAGACCACCGCGTCCAGGCGCTGCTCCACATAGTGACGAAGCATCACATCGCCCCGTCCCAAGGTGAGTTGGGCAGCCCCGATACGTCCGAGTTCGCTGCCCGCCGCGAGCAGGAAGCCCTGCACCCGCACCCCGAACGGCCGGCCCTCCGTCTCCTCGGTGGCGGCGGCCAGCGTGGCCTCCACCGCGCCGAACTGCCGGTCCAGCACGGCGGTCAGCAGGCTGCGCCTGTCCGGGAAGTGGCGGTAGATCGTCTTCTTGCTCATCCCGAGCTCGCGGGCGAGATCGTCCATGCTCACCCGGGCGGAGCCCGGCGCGAAGAACAGCCGGCCGGCGGCCTCCACGATCGCGTCGGCCCGTTGCCCACGTTCAGTGGAAAACTGCGAAACTGATTCAGTTTCCATAGTTTCCATGCTGGCTTCATGCTCATCCACTGTCAAGACATGGGCGGCGGGTGGCAGTACGTGGCGCCGGGACGGGAGAGGCGGGGCGGGAGGTGAGGTGACCGGCGGGGCGCAGGCACGGGAGGGAAGCCGGGGGCGGGACCTACTCGGCGGTGGTGAGCGCGAGGAGCAGCAGCGCGATGTCGTCCGTCCGGGTGGCGGTCTGCCGCGCATGGTCGATCAGGTCCGTGGCGAGCCGGTCCATGGACTGGGGCCGGACGGCCCGCGCGAGTTGGGAGGCGAGCCCGCTCATGGCGTCGTCCAGGTCGGTTCCGGGGGTCTCCACGAGCCCGTCGGTGTACAGGGCGAGGACGGTGCCGGGGGCCCAGGAGATCGTGGTCGAGGGGTAGTCCGCCTCCGGATCGATGCCGAGCAGCAGGCCGGGCGGGAGCGCGAGGACTTCGGCGTGACCGTCCGGGTGGCGCAGGACCGGTGGGGGATGCCCGGCGGTGGCCAGGACGGCCCGGTGGCGCGCGAGATCGAGATGGATGTACAGACAGCTGACGAAGCGGCCGGGATTCATGTCGACGAGCAGGCGGTTGGCCTGGGTGAGGGCGTGTGCCGGTGTGGCCCCGGCGAGGGCCTGCGAGCGGATGACGGGGCGGATGCGGCCCACGAGCGCGGCGGCGGTGGCGTTGTGGCCCTGGACGTCACCGATGACCGCCACCGCGACGGTGTCGTCCACCCGTACCAGGTCGTAGAAGTCGCCGCCGATGTCCATGCCGCGGACGCTGGGCAGGTACCGGGCGGCCGCGTCCAGCCCGGGGAGGTCGGGCAGCGAGTCCGGGAGGAGGGCCGCCTGCAGGGTCTGCGCGAGCTCCTTGCTGGTGTCGTACAGGTGGGCCCTCTCCAGCGCCTGCGCGATGAGACCGGCGAGCGCGGTGAAGACGACCCGCTGGCGGGCCGGGAAGGGGCGGGGGCGGTCGAAGGCGAACACGCACGAACCCACCGGGCGCCCGGAGGCGATCAGTGGCAGGAAGGCCCAGGCGCACTGGCCGTCATGGCGGGGCGCGGCCGGATAGACGCGGCAGAGCTCCTCGAAGGTGGCGAAGAAGCTGGGCACGCCGGTGGTGAGGACCTGGATCGCGGGGGCCGGGGAGGTCAGCGGCGCTCCGTCGAACTGCCGCAGGAGCTGGGCGTGGTAGCCCCGGCAGCCGATGACGCGCGTGCGGCCGTCCTCGGCCGCGAGCAGGGCCACGGTCCGGGCCCCGAAGGCGGGCAGCATCTCCTCAGTGATCAGGTCGACGACGTCGTCGACCCCGACGGCCTCGGAGAGCGCGGCGGCGAGGTGCAGCACCTGGTGGATCTCGCCCAGGCGGATCGGCTCACCCGGGGGCGTCCGCGTTCCGGCGGGCGCGGGCTCGGGGACTCCGCCCGGATCGGTCGGCGAGACACGGACGCTCACGCCCGATCCGCCGGGGTAGAGCTCGACGGCGAGCCACCGGTCCGGCGCGGGCATGGCGGTGTGGAAACCGGGCTCGCGACTGACCACTGCGGCACGGAAGTGGTCCTCGAAGGCCGGGTCCCCGCACCAGGGCAACGACTGCCACGGGCGCGTCCCGAGCAGACGGGGGACGGTGCTGCCGAGCAGGGCGGCGGCGGTGGTGCTGACGAAGGTGAATCTGCCGTCGAGATCGAGGGAGCAGTTGCCCTCGGGCAGCCGTTCGACGAGTTCCGCGGCGGCCACCGCCTCGGCCGGCGCTCTCGCGCGGGCGGGCGGCTGCGGCAGGGTCCGTGGCACCGGTCCGGGACCGAGGGGATGGCCGGTGCGGGCGGCGTCACGCAGGAACCACGCCAGGTGCCGACCGGCGGCACGAACCCGTTCGGGGCTCGGGCCGGCGGGACCGGCGGAACCGGAGCCGGGCCAGATCAGCAGCAGTGCGCCCCAGGCCGTGGTCCCGGTGAGGAGCGGTACCACGGCCACCGCGTGGTGGTAGGGCAGGGCGATCGCCGTCCGCGGGTATCGGCGCGCCAGTTCCTGGGGGTCGCCGAGCCAGACGAGCCGCTGCTCACGCACCGCTTCGGCCACCGGGACGTGACTGGACAGCGCCACCCCGAACCAGGGCGTGAGGAACTCCGCGGGGATGCCCTCGGTCACCTCCAGTCGCAGCGACCGTCCGTCGGGCGCCGTGAGGAAGACCGCTCCCGCGTGCACACCCGTGTCGCGCACGGCCTGTTCCAGCAGCCGGTCCAGCTCGGCCCGGCATGCCGTCGCGGTCGGCGGCGGGGGGCGGGCCCCGTAGGGCTGTGCGGCACCGTCCTCCCGTATGGCGCACATAGCAGCAGCCTACGTCCGCACGGGCAGGCCCCGCGCGCCGTGCCCGCCGCTCCGGACGGGCCGCACCGCCGGTCCGACCCGGCGTCCTCCGAATCCCCGGACCGACAACCACACCCCCCGGTCCACCCAACTCCCCGGTCCACCCAAGCCCCCGGTCCCCCGACGGGCCGTTCGCCGCCATCACGCAGATGAGTGATATCGCCCGGGGGACCCGGACCGATCCGTCGGTGAACGTTGCGCGAACAAGGTATTCCGCTGCGGAATCCCGCTATCACTCGTGGATCCCGTTGACGCACGTCAGCGGAGTGCCGACGCTCTCCCCATGAACCCAGGGCCCGTAGGACCGAGGACATTCTCATGAAGACATTCGTGCATCGGGGACAGCTGACCAAGGTGGTCTTCGGCAGCGGTACGCGCGCCGTCGTTCCCGAGGAGGCCGACCTTCTCGGATGCCGCCGGGTGCTCGTCGTGTGCACACCCGGTCAGACGGACCAGGCGGCGGAGATGCGCGACCTGCTGGGCGCGGCGGCCGTGGGGACCTTCGCCGAGGCAGCCCCGCACACTCCCGTCGAGGTCACGCAACAGGCGGTCGCGTACGCCGGATCCGTGGAGGCGGACTCCGTGCTGGCCGTCGGCGGCGGATCGGCCATCGGCCTCGGCAAGGCGATCGCCGTACGGACCGGGCTTCCTCAACTCGCCCTGCCCACCACGTACGCCGGCTCCGAGATGACCCCCATCCTCGGCGAGACCGAGGGCAACAGGAAGACGACCCGGCGGCTGCCGGAGGCGCGGGTCAGGACGGTGGTCTACGACATCGACCTGACGCTCACCTTTCCGGCGGCGAGTTCGGTGGTCAGCGGCGTCAATGCGATGGCGCACGCCGTCGAGGCCCTCTACGCACGAGACCGTGACCCGGTCGCCTTCCTGATGGCCGGTGAGGCGCTCGACTCCCTCGTCCGGTCCCTTCCGGTCATCGCGCGGCGGCCGGACGACGCCGAGGCACGTGCCGACGCGCTGTACGGGGCATGGCTGGCGGGCACCTGCCTCGGCACGGTGGGCATGGCCCTGCACCACAAGGTCTGCCACGTGCTGGGCGGCACGTTCGGCCTCCCGCACGCCGAGACCCACACGGTCGTCCTGCCGCACGTGGTCGCCTACAACCGGCCGGCGGCGCCCGAGGCCATGGCACGCGTCGAGCGGGCGCTCCCGGCGGACGACGTCGCGAGCGGCCTCTTCGGCTTCGCGGGGGGACTCGGTGCCCCGACGGCACTCCGGGACCTCGGCATGCCCGAGCAGGGGATCGAGGAGGCGGCCGAGCTGATCGTGCGGGACGGCTACTGGAACCCCCGCCCGGTCGACCGGGCCGCCGTCCGCGACCTCCTGACCCGTGCCTGGGCCGGGGAGGCACCGAGAACACCACCGGGCGCCGGACGCCCGCGGACCGACTTCGTCATCGAACCCCCCATCACCACGGGAGCGCGCCATGCGTGATCTGACCGGCGACACCATCACCGAGGCCGTGACCGCCACCATGCGGGACACCAAGGACGCCCGACTCGCGGAGATCCTCACCTCACTGGTGCGCCACCTCCACGACTTCGTCCGTGACGTCGAACCGACCGAGGAGGAGTGGGCCCGGGGAGTGGACTTCCTGACCCGCACCGGGCAGAAGTGCACACCGACCCGCCAGGAGTTCATCCTGCTGTCCGACGTCCTGGGCATCACCATGCTGGTCGACGCCCTGAGCAACCGGCGCCCCGCCGAAGCCACGCAGAACAGCGTCCTCGGCCCCTTCTTCCGGGAGGACAGGCCGCGCCACGCCGACGACGCCGACATCTCCGCGGGCCTGCCCGGAACCCCGATGTTCTTCGAGGGACGGGTCGTCGACCGTGACGGAGCGCCGGTGAACGACGCCGCGGTGGACGTCTGGCACAGCGACGCCGAGGGTCACTACGACGTGGACGTGCCCGGTCAGGTGGACACGGCCATGCGCGCGCTGTTCCGGACCGACGAGCAGGGACACTTCGCCTTCCGTTCCATCCGCCCGGCCAGCTACCCGATACCCGGTGACGGCCCGGTCGGTGAACTCCTGAGCGCGACCGGCAGGTCCCCCATGCGTCCCGCCCATGTGCACCTGCTGATCGACGCGCCGGGATTCCAGCGCGTGACGAGCATGCTGTTCCCGTCGGACGACCCCTACCTGGACACCGATCCGGTGTTCGGCGTCAAGGAGTCACTGGTCGCGTCCTACGACTCGTACGCGGCCGACGCCGGGCCGTGCCGCGGGCTGACCGACGTGCCCTACACCCTGCTGCGGCACACCTTCGTCCTCGAACCCCGTCCCGCCCGCTGAGGACGAACCGGTTCGTGACGCGAACCGGTTCGTGGCGGCCCCGCCCGCCGGCCCGGACACCCGGTGGTCCGGCCGCGGCGACGAGCCGGCGGCCGCGGGAACCCCCGGCACTACGCCGGACCCCGACTCCCCGGTCAGCGAGGCGAACAGCGCCCACCCCGGCGTGCTCCCGGCCGGCCCACGCACGTCAGGGGAGGCCCGTCCCCACTCCTTCACCCCTTCCGCGCACGAACGGCCCGCCCGCCGACCCACCGGGTGAGGCGACGGATCCCTCCGGTGACCCGTGCCGCGGGCCGACGCTCTTCCCGACTTTCACGGAGGTTCTGCGATGTCCGAAACCCTTGACATGACAGTCGAATTCCGAGCCACGATGAGCCGGCTCGCCACCGGAGTCAGCGTGATCACCACCTGCTCCGGGAACACACCGATCGGGATGACGGCGAGTGCCGTGTCCGCCCTCTCCCTCGACCCGATCCAACTGCTCGTATGCATCGGCAACCACCTGTACACACGGACCGCGATCGCGGCGCACGGCCGCTTCGCCGTCAATGTGCTCGGTGAGGACAGCGAGCACCTGGCACGGAACTTCGCCGCGTCCAAGGCGGACAAGTTCGCGGGCGTCGAGACCGTCGACGACCACGGCGTACCCGTCCTGAAGGACGCCATCGCGGCGGTCGTGTGCGACGTCGCCGACGCGCTCCCCGGCGGCGACCACACCATCTTCGTCGGCGACGTCCGTCACTGGGCGCACCGGACGGACTGCCGGCCGCTGCTCCACTTCGCGGGCGGCTTCGGCACGCTCAGGTCTCCGCGGTAGCCCGGAGCGGCGGACCGGACGAGGGCGCCGTCCGTCCCGTGACCGGTCCGCCCCCACCCCCGACGGCCGGCTCCCGCGAGGAGCCGGGGCCGTCGGGGGCTCCGCCCGTCCCGACGACCCCACGGAAGGTGCCATGACCAGCTCCGTCGCGTCCTTCAAGCTGCGTCCTCCGGCCCAGCCCCCGCACCTCCTGTCCCGGCCGCGTCTCCTGCGCGCGCTCGACGCGGCGACCGAGCCCGTGGTGGTGCTCTGCGCTCCGGCCGGCGCAGGGAAGACGGTGCTCCTCGCCGAGTGGTCGCAGGGCCCGTCGGCCCGTGGGCAGTGCGCCTGGCTCAGCCTCGACACGTACGACAACTCCCCGGACCGGCTCTGGTCCTGCGTCCTGGGAGCGGTGCGGCGGGTACGGCCGGACCTGCCCGGTCGTCTGGACGGGCGCGGCTGGACGGTCGACACATGGCTCGAGGAGATCCTGCCGGACCTGGTGACCGGACTGGGCGGAGCGGGACCGCTCACGCTCATCCTCGACGGACTCGAATCCGTCACGGACGCCGACGCGGTGCGCAGCCTCTCGGACTTCCTGATCAGGCTGCCCCCGGGTCTCCGCGTCGTGCTGTCGACCCGGCACGTTCCCGGCAGCCCGCTGCCGACCCTGCGCGCACGCGGCCTGGTCGCCGAACTCACCCTGCACGACCTGGCGTTCACTCCGGGGGAGGCGGAGGCGGTACTGACGCGTCAGCTCGGTTCGCCTCCGACGCCCGACGTCTCGACCGAGCTGTACGAGGCCACCGAGGGATGGGCGGCGGGGCTGTGCGTCATGGGGCGCGCCGTCGCCCGCTCGGCGAACGGGGCCGACACGGAGGGGAGTTCGGCCCGCGGCCGACGGGCGGTCACCGAGTATCTCGCCACCGAGGTGCTGGACCGCCTCACCGCCGAACAGCGCCGGTTCCTGCTGCGCACGAGTGTGCTCGACCAGCTGAGCGCCGGGCCCTGCCAGGCCCTGGCCGGGGACCGGGCGGGCGTGGTGCTGCGCGAACTCGCGCGGACCGTGCAGCTGCTCGTGCCCGTCGCCGCCGATCCGTCGGCGTACCGGCACCACAGGGCACTGTCCGCGCTGCTGTCCGACGTGCTCGCGTCCGAGGGGTCCGGCACCGTCGTGTCCCTGCACCGTTCGGCGGCCCGGTGGTACTCCCGCCAGGGGCAGACGGCAGCGGCCGTACGGCACTGGATGCTCGGCGCCGACGAGTCCGCGGCCGTCCGGTCGGTCCTGGACGGCTGGGAGGGGGCGGTCTCGGCGGGGCGCGGTGCGCAGGTCTCCCGGTGGCTGGACCTCCTGCCGCCCCGAACGGTCACCGCCGACGCGCGACTGTGCGTCGTGGCCGCGATGGCGGCCCTTTCGGGAGGCGCCCCGGAGACGGCCCGCCGCTGGCTGGACGTGGCCCGGCTCCGGCAGACGGGAGGCGAGATCGTCGGCGAGGGCGGCACGGTGTCCGACGCCACGGCCGTCGCACAGGTCGTGGCCTGCTGTCTGACCGGGGAGATGCTGACCGCCGGCCGTCTCGGCGAAGCCGCCGTCGCGGGCACCCTGCCGCTGACCGCGTGGCGCGCCCTGGCCTGCACGGCCCGCGGCGCCGCGCTGTTGTGGAGCCGCCGGTACGCGGAGGCGGAGGCGCTGCTCGGTGAGGCCACCCGGGACGCGCACGCGGCCGGGCACGGCCTGGCGCTCGTCCGCGCCCTGGGACTGCGCGCGATGGGTGCGCTGCTGGCCGGACGGTACGAACTGACGCGCGTGCTCGGTGACGAGGCCCTCGACGCGGTGGCGGCCGCAGGACTCGACCGGCACTTCGTCTCCGTGCCCGCGTACCTCGGCCGGGCCGGCCTGCTGCTCGAAGAGGGCAGGACCGAAGAGGCCGAACAGGTCCTGGCGACCGCGGAAGCCGTGCTGGCGTCCTCACCCCGGACCGGCAGCGAACCCCACGTACGCGCCCTGTGCCACTTCACGCGGTCGCGGCTGGAGAGCGCCCGGGGCGACGGCGGAGCGGCGGAAGAGGCCCGCGAGGCGGCTGAACGGGAGGCGGCCCACTGCGAATCGCCCGGGATCCTCACGGACCTGCTCGGCCGGACCGGGGAGGACACCGCGGTGCCCCCCGGCGAACCCCGCCCGCAGGATCTGTCGGTGGGGGAGCGGCGGGTGCTCCGCGCCCTGTGCGGCCCGTTGACCCTGCGGGAGATCGCCTCGGAGCTCTATGTGTCCCACAACACCGTGAAGACCCAGGTACGGGCGATCTTCCGCAAGCTCGACGCGCACGACAGGGGCGGCGCGGTCGCCAGGGCCCGGGAGAGCGGTGTGCTCTGAACCGGGCCCTGGCGTCCTGCTAGGAGGCGTCCTGGCGTCGGGCGTAGGTCGCCTGGGCCTGGTACGCGGTCTCCCCTTCCTCGCTCACGCTCTCGATGCCGCAGACCTTGCGCGCCAGGTCCGCCATGCTGCCGGTCGGTGACATCTCGGCGCGCTTCATGGTGAGGCTGCGGATGGCCAGCAGGGGCGTGCCGTTGAAGTTCTCGAAGGTGCTGATGCGGCCGCCCCAGTCGGACAGGAACATGTCGCGGATCACCCGGCTGATCTTCAGCCGGTCGTAGGGCCTGCCGACCGGGCCCGTCTGCAACGCCTCCAGCCAAGGCCGCAGTTCGGGCTGCTGCCACTGGCCCTCGGACGGGTAGATGAGCGCGGAGCGGCCGGCCAGGTCGAGGAGTTCGTGGACCATGTCGGTGATCTGCTCGATGTAGTACGCCCGCCCGAAGTCGAACATCAGGACGTTGGGCTTGAAGATGCCGCCCGGCGTGAAGAACCCTTCGTCCTCGCACCCGACCGTGTGCGCCTTGAGCGTCTGGTGGAAGCCCGCGAAACGGGCGACCCGGGCCTGCACCGGCGGCAGCTGGTACGTGCCGATGTGCTCGGTGATCAGCAGGGCCAGGCCGAGCATCAGCTCCGCCTTCACCATGGCGCGCACCAGCGAGTGGTAGTGCAGCCAGTCGAAGACACGCTGCGGGTAGAGCGACGCGTGCTGGGGGTTACCGATGTGGAAGACGCGGTTCCAGGGGATGAACACGTCCTCGAACACGATGACACTGTCCAGCTCGTCACCCTGCGAGGCGAGCGGGTGCTCGATCTCGTCGCCGTCGGGGACGTTGCTCTCCCGGCAGATGATGGTGACTCCGGGGGTGTCGGGCTTCACCGCCCCGTAGATGATCTGTTCCGCGATGATCCCGGGGCGGTAGAAGACCCCGATGTGGATCCAGTCGCCGAAGGCCGCGCCGGTGCTGATCGCCTTCACGCCTCGCACGGTGATGCCCTCGTCCGAGGTGCCCACCACCCGCAGGGCCGGCGACTCGGCCTGCGCCGAATCGCGGGAGCGGTCCGCCTGCGGGTCGACGAAGGCCGGCGTCGCGTTGAGGTCACCGTCCCGCACCACGTCCCAGAAGTCGAGGATCCCCGCCGTGAGGTCCCTCCCGCCGGTCCCGACGGACTGGCTGCTCCACGGCTCCGGGTCGTCGATGTAGGTCAGCAGCACGTAGTTGTTGACATCCGGGGTGCGCGGGATCGCGCCCCCGCCGAGTTCCCGCTGCACCGTCTCCAGGTAGCGCCGCTTGCGCCGCAGGTCCTCCTTCGAGCGGTGCTGGAACCACGTCATGGACCGCCGGACGCCGTCCTCGTCCACGTACGTCATGACGTCCTGCAGGTCGGGGCGGTGGTGCAGGTCGTAGAAGGCCGCGAGACTCTGGGCGTACGCCCGGGTCTTGGGGTGCGTGGCCACGTTCTCGACGAGTTCGTCACCCACCCACACCTTGCGGCCGTCGTTCAGCGCTGCCAGGTATTCCTTGCCTGTTCGCACGTCGTGTTCCTCTCCAGGGGCAAGAGATCCGGATGGCAGGGAGCATGCGACGGGGCGGGGTGACTCGGCGGCGGGCCGCCGGGAATCACCCGGGTGAAAGGACCCGTCACCGGGAAACCGGCGTTGAGGGCGGACCCGGCCGTGAGCCATGCTTGCGGCATGAGCAGCCAAGACGCCGCCGGCGACCGCCCGGGCGGGCGTGGGGACCAGGGCGCGAGCGGTCCGCGCCTGCGGGGGCGGGACCGCGAGATCACGGCTGTCCGTGAGGCCCTGGAGACCGTGCGCGGCGGACGGGGCGCCTGCGTCGTCATGGAGGGCGCGCCCGGCGTCGGCAAGAGCCGGCTGCTCGCGGAACTCGACGGGACGGCGCGGCGGTCCGGGTTCGACGTGGTGTCCGTACGGGCCGACGAACTCGACCAGTATGCGGCGGGCGCCGGTCTGCAGTCCGCCCTGCAGTCCTCCGACGGTTCCCACCGGGCCGCCGCGGCCACCGACGACCAGCGGCTCTGGCTCCTGGACAGCATCACGGACGCGCTGGAGGACCGGGCTCAGCACGCCCCGGTGGCCGTCCTCGTGGACGACGCCCAATGGGCGGACCCGGCCACGCTTTTCGTGCTGCGCACCCTGCCCGGCCGCCTCGCCGCCTCACGGATCCTGTGGGTGCTGGCCGTACGGTCGGACACCGAGCGGCCGACCGTGGCCCGGGTCCGCGACGACCTCGAACGCCTAGGGGCCCGCTGGCTGACCCTGGGCCCCCTGCCGCAGCGGGCGCTGCGGGACATCGCGGCGGACGTCCTCGGGACACCGCCGTCGCCCGGCCTGGTCCGGCTGCTGCGCGCCGTCGCCGGCAACCCCTTCCTGGCCATCGAACTGGTGCGGGCGTTCGCCGACACGGACATCGCCAGGACGGAGGCGGGCGAGGCGAGCCTTCTGCACGACGGCATCCCCGTCAGTTTCCGGCGCAGCATCGCCGCCCGCCTCGACCGGCTCCCGGAAGACGCCGTGCGGCTGCTCCAGATCGGGTCCGTCCTCGGCCGCGAGTTCGACCTCGGCACGGCCGCCCGGATGCTCGGCAGACAGGTCGGCAGCCTGCTGTCGGGCGTCGAGGCCGCACTGAACTCCGGTCTGCTCTCCGCCGACGGCCCACGCGTCGCCTTCCGCCACGACCTCATCCGCCAGGCCGTCCACGAGAACCTGCCGACCGCCGTACGGATCGCCCTGCACCGGGAGGCCGCCGACAGCCTGCGCGGTGTCGGAGCACGGTCGGCCGAGGTGGCCTGGCACGTGGTCATGTCGGGCGGCCCCGCCGACGACGAGGCCGTGACCACGTTGACCACCGCCGTACGGGAACTGTCGTCGTCGGCTCCCGACGCCGCGGCCGACCTGGCCCAGCGGGTCGCCGGACTGCTGCCCCGCCACGACCCGCGCCGCATCACCCTGCTGACCGATGCCGCCGAGTATCTCGGCCGGACCCGCCGCGTCCACGAGGCGCTCGACCTGGTCGACGCCACACTCCCCGAGGGCCTCGAACCCCTGCAGGAGGCGTACCTGCGCCTCGTGGCCGCCGAGATCCACCAGGCCGCCGGCGACGACGCGGCCGCGATGACCCACCTGCGGCAGGCACTGGACCTTCCCGCGCTCCCGTCCGACCTGCGCGTCCGGCTCCTCAAGACCAAGGCGACGGGCCATGTGTACCTCGGCGACGTCACCGCCGCCGAACAGACCGGTCCCTGGCTGGTCGAGGCCTCGTACCACAGCCATGACCCGGCCGTCGTCGTCAGCGCCATGGTATTCCAGTCGCAGACGTCCTTCTACCGAGGCCGCCTGCCCCGCGCCCTCGAACTCGCCGAGGAGGCCACCCGCCGCGCGGCCACCCGGTCCGCCGCGCTCTACCTCCGGCCTCCGCGGATCCCGGCACTGTGGCTGGCCACCGTACTGACCGCCACCGACCGGCTCGCGGACACCGAACGGATCCTGCGGGAGGGGCAGCGCGAGGCGGAGGCGATGGGCCTCGGCTGGTCACTGCCCCACTGGCACGCCGTCCGTGCCTGCGCACTCCTGGAGCAGGGCGCGCTGGACGACGCGGCCGTGGAGGCCGAGGCCAGCCTGATGGTCGCGGGCGAGCTCGAGATCACGCTGCCGAACCCGCAGGCCCGCTCCGTGCTGGCCCTGGTGGAGATCGGACGCGGTGACCTCACCAGGGCCGCGGATCACCTCCGCGCCGCCGGAGCCGGATGCGGCGCGAACACGACGCAGAGGTACGGGCCCTGGGTGTCCCTCGCGCGCGCCCGGCTGGCGGACGCGGAGGGCCGGGACGCCGACGCGGCGGCGGCACTCGCGGTGAGTTTCCCGAGCCATGAGCCGGCGCGGCTGCTCGCGGTCCCCCCGTCCCACTGGCCCGCGATCGTGCGGATAGCCCTCCGTGACGAGGACCCCTCGCTCGCCCGGGCCGTGTCCGTCGCGCTGCGCAGCCTGACCGCGCAGGACGAGAGCCGGCGGATCGTCGGTGCGGTCCGCGCGCACGTGGACGGCCTGCTCCGGCGCGACCCCACCGCACTGGCGTCCGCCGTCACCGCCTACCGGAGCACCGGCAGACCGCCCGCCCTGGCCGCGGCCTGCGAGGACCTCGGCGAACTCCTGGCGGCATCGGCCGACCGGACGGCGGGGATCCCGTACTTCGAGGAAGCCGCCCGGCTGGCGACGGCCTCGGGAGCCGCCCGCGACCAGGAACGGATCAGGCGACGCCTGCGCCGACTCGGCGTGCGGACCGCCCCGGCCACCCGCCACCACCCGTCCGGTCCGCAGGGCCTGGACGGTCTCACCGAATCCGAGCGGAAACTGATCCCGCTCGTCGTCGAGGGGCTCACCAACCGGGCCATCGCCGACCAGCTCTACGTGTCCGTGCACACCGTCAACACGCACATGAAGCACATCTTCACCAAACTGGGCATCAACTCCCGGGTCGAGCTGACCCGACTGGCGATCGAGCGGGCCGTCGGCACCGACGGGGCCGACTGAACGGTGCGGCGACCCGGCCCAACGGTGCGACGGCCGGGGGACGGAACGGCGAGGATCCCTTGAATGGGTGACGCCCGACCCCGGCACCACCCGTGATGCTGGCAGCGACGGCGCGGCTCCCGGAGCGGCACCGTCACCCCCACGCGGCGCCGGCCGATCCGGCGCTGCCCCGGTGTCGTTCGGGGCCCTTCGGCGGGGTCCGTGGAGACGGCCACGACCGCCGTGCTCCCGCCGGGCGGGGGCGGCCGGTTCCTCCGCCGCGCCGTCCGGCACCACCGGGAAACACAGACATCCCACCGTAAGAGGTTCACATGTCCCTCGCGCTCGAACCAGCCGCCCAGGACCTCCTGTTCCGGGAGGCACGCACCGCCAACACCTTCACCGACGAGCCGGTGACGGACGATCAGATCGAGGCCATTCACGACCTGGTCAAGTACGGCCCCACGTCGATGAACCAGCAGCCGCTGCGGATCGTGCTGGTCCGTTCCGCCGAGGCGCGCGACCGCCTGGGCACGCATCTGTCCGAGGGCAACCGGAAGAAGACCCTGGCCGCCCCGCTCGTCGCGATCCTCGCCGCCGACCTGGAGTTCCACGAGGAACTGCCCAGCCAGTTCCCGCACTTCCCGGAGGCAAGGAACCTCTTCGCCGATCGTGCGGTCCGCGAGAGGTCCGCACGCCTCAACGCACTGCTGCAGGTCGGCTACTTCATCATCGGGGTCCGCGCCGCCGGTCTGGCCGCCGGTCCGATGACCGGTTTCGACGCCGAGGGCGTCGACAAGGAGTTCTTCGGTGACGGCGAGCACTCCGTCCTCGCCGTCGTGAACATCGGCCGGCCCGGCGAGAACGCCTGGTTCCCGCGCTCCCCGCGTCTGACGTACGAACAGGTGGTCACCACGGTCTGACGAGGGGGGCTTCGTCGCGACCGCCCCCGATGCGTGGGGGAACGGCCGTGCGCCGGCCGGCCACGCACGGTCGACCCGGCCGGCCGGGTACGTTCGGCCCTGGGCGCCCCGGACGCCCCGGACACGGAGAGGTCCCGCGGAGACGGAAGGCGTCTCCGCGGGGGCGCAGGAAGGACGCGGGGACGCCGGATGCGGACGCCGGTTCCCGGCCCCGGACGCCCTCCGCGACGGTCAGTTCACGGACGCCTCGACGATCGAGAAGGCGGTCGGCGTGGGGACCACACGGTCGAGGGTGAACCCGGCCTTCTCCAGCAGCGCGCGGAACTCCGGCTCGGTCCGCTCCCTGCCCGGCAGCATGCCCAGCATGGTCAGGTCCACCATCTTCGTCAGGTGAGGTGTGTCGCCGGGCGGGACCACACCCTCCAGCACGAGCAGCCGGGCCCCGGGACGCGCGGCCTCGCGGATCGACTCCAGCACGCGGACGCCGGACTCGTCGTCCCAGTCGTGCAGGACGAAGCTGAGCACGTAGACGTCGGCCGCCGGAACCGACGCGAAGAAGTCACCCGCCGTGAAGGTGATCCGGTCGCCCAGCCCCAGTTCGGTCAGCCGCGCGGTGGCCGCGGGCTCGACCTCCGGGAGATCGAGCACCACGCCGACCCGCTCCGGCCGGTCACCGATCAGCCGGCCCAGCACCGAACCGTCCGCGCCGCCGATGTCCGCCACGACCCGGCCCGGCGGCAGCTCGTACCCGTCGAACATCCCCGCCCGCAGTGCACCGGTCACGTTCGCCATCGCGCGGGTCATGAGTTCCGACCGCGCGGGATCCTCGGACAGCCACGCGAACATCGGCTTGCCGAAGTACCGGTCCGCTCCCGGCACGCCCGTGCGCACCGTCTCCAACAGCTCGCCGAACGGCCCGTAATGCGTCTCCATCCACAGCTCGGCCACGGCGGCCAGCGAGGCCGGATGAGCGCGGGACAACAGCGCGCCGAGGGGCGTGGCCGTCACCAGATCGCCCTCCGTGCGGAACACCCCGACCATGGTCAGCGTGCGGACCAGGCGGCCGAGCGGGCCCGCCAGCGCGCCGCTGCGCTCCGCCAGTTCGGCGACGGTCCGGGGGCCGTCGTCCAGCATCGTGCAGATGTCCAGTTTCGCGACGACGTAGAGGGCCTGTGAGACCTGGAAGCCCCCGAGCAGCTGGGACATCACGACGGCGGGCGGCGGGACGGGAGCGGACATGGAGGGAGGGTCCTTTCGGAGGGGAACGGGCGCGCACCAGTCTCGACGACGCCGGTTCCCCTGCCGGTGAGGCTCGAAGGACGTCCGCTGCCCCGCCGACCGCGGCCGGCGGCATCCGCCCCGCGCACCGGCTCCGGGCCGGTCCCCGTTCCGGACCGACGCGGCCGGTGCCCGCACGGCGCGACGACTCCCGGAGGGACCCGTGGAGACACGGAACCGGAGGAGGTGTCACGTAGGATCCCGCCATGTCACTGCGGCCGGTTCAGGTGAACATCAAGGCGCTCGACACCGCGGCGGTCGGCCGGTTCTGGGCCGAGGCGCTCGGCTGGAGCGTCTTCAGCCCCGGCGAGACCGTCTACGTCGCACCGCCCGGCCCCTTCACCTGGCCCGACCCGGTCTTCGTCGGCGTCGATGTCGTCGCCGTCCCGGACGCCAGGACGGCGACGAAGAACCGGGTGCACCTCGACCTCGCCACCACCTCCCCGGCCCATCAGGCGGAGTTGGTCGCGCGACTCCGGGCTCTCGGTGCGACACCCGCGGACGTGGGCCAGGGTGACGTCCCCTGGACGGTGCTGGCCGACCCGGAGGGCAACGAGTTCTGCGTGCTGGAGCCCCGGGAGATCTACCGGGACACCGGACCGATCGCCGCGGTGGTGGTCGACTGCGCCGACCCTCGGGCCATGGCCCGGTTCTGGAGCGAGGCGATCGACTGGACCCCGCACGAAGTGACCGACGAGCACGCGGCGTTGCGCTCCGCCCGGGGCGTCGGCCCGTACCTCGAACTCCTCCGCACGCCCGGTGTGAAGACGGTGCCGGACCGTGTCCATCTCGACCTGCTGCCGTATCCCGGTGACGACACGGCGGCGGAGGTGGCCCGGCTGCGGGAGCTCGGCGCCGCCGGCCTCGACGTCGGACAGGGCGACGTCCCGTGGACGTGCCTGAGCGACCCGGAGGGCCACGAGTTCTGCGTGCTGGCCCCGTTCTGACCCACGTCGTCGCCTCGCTGACGAGAGGACATCCGGGTACGCCGCCCGGGAGCCTGGCGGTCGATGGCGCCCGCCGCGTCGCCGGGGCGAGCGCGGATCCGGCCGGTGGTCAGGCGCCGAGGGAGGCGGCGTCCCCCATCACGATCACCGGGTGCCGGGCAGGTTCGAGGACCCGCAGCAGTTCCTTCATGTGGTCCGTTCCGAGACCGACGCATCCGTGCGTGGGACCGCCGTGGTCGACGTGCAGCCATATGCCACCGCCTCTGCTCGCGCCCATGGGACGGCCCCGGTCCAGCGGTGAGGTGCCCGGCCGGTGGTTGTAGTCGATCGCGATGACGTAGTCGAACGATCCGGCGAGCGGCTCACCCTCGAATCCCGTGCCGTGCGCGGTGAAGCCTCCGGAGCGGTCGTAGGGCAACCCGCTCCCCGGGTCCGCGAGCCGGCCGCCCGCGGCGGTCAGCGTGAAGACACCGACGGGAGAACGGAGATCGCCGGCACGGTGGTCACGCGTCCAGCCCCGGAAGGCGTTGTGGGCCCGCCAGACCGCGCCGGGGCGCCACCCCGCGCCGGTGCGTCGGTACAACACCACGGTGGACCTGGGGGAGTTCGCGTTCTCCCCTGTGACCAGCACCACCTGACGCGTCCGGTCGGGTATCCGGGCCAGCATGCGCGGCCCCACCCCGGGGAGCTTCCCCGGGGCCGGGGCGGGGTGCGCCGACGGGCGGGTGGTGGCGGACGTGGACGGCATGCCGGCACCTGCCCTCCGCCCGGTGTGCGCACCGTCCTCGCGCACGGACATCCGCTCACCGTGGCCGGTCCCGGACCCGGCACCCGCGCACCCGCTCAGCAGGGCGGAGAGGACGACGGTCGCGGCCACCGCCCGGCGTGGGCCGAGGGAGCCCCCGGGGCCGCCGTCGAGCCGCGCCGCCGGGCGCTCGTCCGCCGGGACCGGACGGTGCTGTTCTGTAGTCATGATTCCCAACGTGGTTGCTGTCCGGCGGACCTCGGTGAGAGACCCGCGCCTGTCGCGTACGGCTGCCCCCGGAGCCGGTCTCCGACGAAAGCACCGCGGCGGCGGCCCCCCGACTCGGCGGCGGGCGTCCTTCAGCCCCGTGACGCGGTGCTCACCCCGGCTCATCCGGGCCGCCGCCCGGTGGTCCGGCGCCGCGTCCGCGTCGGGGCCCGCCGCGCGGACCCGGGCCGAGGGTGCGATCAGCACCTGCCGCTCACTGAGCACCGTCCCGGTGGACGGATCCACGACGAGCCGCTGCCGCGTGCTCCCGAGCGGGGTTCGGTCCGTCCCTGGGAACATCACACCGACGCCTTCCCGCCCCGGCGGATCGGACACCTGTCCCAGCACTTCGACTCCGGGCAGGTCCGGCATGACGCCGTAGGTGGCCCCCCGGACGCCGTGGCTTCCTCTCGCTGCTTCCGTCCCTGCGTGTCCGCCACCCGCGCGGGTGCACCGCGGGAATCCGAAGGAATCCGTCCCGGAATCCGGCAGCTCGGAAAACGGTACGCGGTGCTGGACGAAGGCGGCGAAGCCGCCGCGAGAGCCGGTGCCGCGGCACCGATGAGTCCGAAGGGGCCCGCCGGTCTATCCGTCGAACGGGACACCCCACTCATCGGGAGCAAGGCATGGGCCTCATCCACATCGAACTGTTCGCGACCCTCGACCTCGTCGGGCAGGCGCCCGGAGGCCCCGACGAGGACCCTGAAGGGTTCCCGTTCGGCGGCTGGCAGGCACCCCTAATGGACGAGGTGACCGGGGCGCAGATCGGCGCCGCGTACGAGGGCACGGACGCCCTCCTGCTCGGCCGGCGCACGTACGACATCTTCGCCTCCTACTGGCCCCACCAGAAGGGCGGCGAGGACAACGAGATCGCCACGCTCTTCAACGGCGTCCCGAAGTACGTGGCGTCCCGGGGCAGGCCCGACCTCTCGTGGGCCGGGTCCACGAGCATCGGGCCGGACCTGGCCGCGGCGGTGCGCCAGATCCGTGACCGGCACGAGCACGTGAGGGTCGTCGGGAGCCTGAACCTGGTGCAGACCCTGCTGCGCGAGAAACTCTTCGACCGTCTTGACCTCTGGGTGCACCCGGTCATGCTCGGCGTCGGCAAGAAGGTGTTCGACGGCGGCGTGGTGCCCGCGAACGTCACCCTCCTCGAACCGCCTGTGGCCGGTCCCCGGGGCACCGTGTACCTGCGTTACGGCCTCGCCGACGGTACGCCCCGGACGGGGGACATGAGCGCACCCGATCGTGGAGTCGGCCGCGGCGACTGAACCGGCACATCGGGGGCGGGCGGGGCCCTCACGCCCCGGACGCGAGACACGGCCTCACGGTCGGCGCCTGGGATGGAGTGGCGTGGACGGGGGACGGCGCGCCGCCCCGCGCGCCCGTCCGCGGCGGAACAGCCCTCAGTGGTCCTGGGGCCGGACGCGGGCGCCGTAGCGGAGTCCGTCGAGGAGCAGGGCGATCATGCGGTCGTCGCGCGCGCGGTCCGCGTCGGCCGGTGAGCACAGCCGTGCCACGGCGCTCAGCAGCTCCGTGGCCTCGACGTCACCGCGGATGTCGCCGGCGGCGGCCGCGGTGACGAGCAGGGACGTGAGGGCGGGCTCGAAGCGCTGCTGGAAGTAGGCGGGAAGCGGCTCGTAGGCGGGGTTGCCGGAGTGCAGTGCCGTGGCCAGTCCCCGCTTGGTCCCGATGAACTCGGTGAAGCGGCGCAGCCAGCGCGCGAGGGCGTCGAAGGGTTCGTGCGCGGCGGCCATGGCGACGGCGGCGTCCGCGCAGGCGTCCACCTCGTGCCGGAAGACCGCGCTGACCAGGTCGGAGCGGTCGGGGAAGTGCCGGTAGAAGGTGGCGAGGCCCACCCCGGCCTTCTTGGTGATCTCGCGGACGGGGGCGTCCACGCCCTGGGTGGCGAAGACGTCGCGGGCCGCTTCGACCAGGGCGTCGATGCTGCGCCGCGCGTCGGCTCGTACACGCCGTGACGGTTCGGGTGCTGCCGTGCCCACCGAGCCTCCGTTGCTAAGTGAGAAGGTGTTCCGTATTCTCTAAGTGAGAAGTCGTTCCGCTTACTCCATGTTACGGCACTTCGAGGAGAGTCATGCGCTGTCGCACGCTGGGCCGGACAGGCATCCAGGTGAGCCCCTACTGCCTGGGAGCGATGATGTTCGGCGCCATCGGCAACCCGGACCACGACGACGCGGTCCGCATCATCCACCGGGCGCTGGACGCGGGCATCAACTTCATCGACACGGCCGACGTCTACTCCCGCGGTGAGTCCGAGGAGATCGTCGGCAAGGCGCTGAAGGGGCGCCGCGACCACGTGGTCCTCGCCACCAAGGTCAACGGCGCGATGGGGGACGACCCGAACCAGCGTGGCACCTCCCGGCGCTGGATCATCGCGGAGGTCGAGAACTCGCTCCGCCGCCTGCGCACCGACCACATCGACCTCTACCAGGTCCACCGACCGGACCCGACCGTCGACATCGAGGAGACCCTGTCCGCGCTGACCGACCTGGTCCGCAGCGGCAAGGTGCGTCACATCGGCTCGTCCACGTTCCCCGCCTCGGACATCGTCGAGGCGCAGTGGGCCGCCGACCGCCGGGGCCTGGAGCGCTTCCGCACCGAGCAGCCGGCGTACTCGATCCTCGACCGCGGCATCGAGCGCGAGGTCCTGCCGGTCACCCAGCGCTACGGCATGGGGACCCTGGTCTGGAGCCCGCTGGCCCAGGGCATGCTCACCGGGCGCTTCCGCAAGGGGCGTCAGGCGGACACGCACCGTGCCGCGCTGCCCTTCAAGCACTACCGCGACGAACGCCGTCTCGACGCCGTCGAGCGGCTCGTCCCGCTCGCCGACGAAGCCGGGATCAAACTGACCCATCTCGCGATGGCCTTCGCGGTGGCCCACCCCGGCGTCACGTCGGCCATCATCGGCCCCCGCACCATGGAGCAGCTCGAGGACCTGCTCGCCGGAGCCGGCATCGCCCTCGACGACGAGATCCTCGACAGGATCGACGAGATCGTCGCCCCCGGCACCGACGTCGGCCGCCTCGACATGGCCTATACGCCGCCCGCACTCCAGCGGACCACTCTGCGCAGGCGCCCGACCGGAGAGCGTACGGCGGCCGACGGGGAGCCTGGAGCGGCGGCCGGCTGACAGCGGGGGAACGGCGCGCGGACGGAGCGCGGACGGAGCGCGGACGGAAGCGTGGCGTGGGTGAGCGCGGAGATTCCGGGTCGGCCGTGATCGCCCCACCGGGTCCGGGAACGCTTGCCGGAGGCCCGGGGCGGCGAGGCAACCGGCGGACCCTCCCGGTCAGGGTATTAGCATCGGTCCCATGAAGATCGCGGTGCTGGACGACTACCAGAATGTCGCACTCGACCGTGCCGACTGGAGCGGTCTGAACGCCGAGGTGACGGTGTTCACCGACCACATCCCGGACGTCGACGAACTGGCCCGCGCACTCGCCGGCTTCGAGGTGGTCGTCGCGATGCGCGAGCGCACCCGGTTCAGCGCCGACGTCCTGGCCCGGCTGCCCGATCTGAGACTGCTGGTCACCACCGGCCCACGCAACGCCGCGATCGACGTGGCGGCCGCCACCCGGCAGGGAGTCGTGGTCTGCGGGACCGGGTATTACCCCGAGCCCACGGTCGAGCTCACCTGGGCCCTGATCCTCGCCGCCGCGCGCAATCTGCCGACCGAGGAGCGAGCCGTACGGGACGGGGGCTGGCAGCGCACGGTCGGCACAGAGCTGCGCGGAAAGACCCTCGGCCTCCTCGGACTGGGAAACCTGGGCAGCCGGGTGGCGCGGATCGGCCAGGCCTTCGGCATGGACACCATCGCCTGGAGCGAGAACCTGACCCCCGGACGCGCGGCCGAGCACGGAGTCAGGGCGGTCACCAAGGACGAACTCTTCGCCGCCGCCGACGTGTTGTCGGTGCACCTGGTGCTCAGTTCCCGCACCCGAGGGCTGGTCGGCGGCGCCGAACTCGCCGCGATGAAGCCGTCGTCGATCCTGGTGAACACCTCACGCGGCCCGATCGTCGACCAGGACGCGCTGCTGGACGCCTTGCGTCGCGAGACGATCCGGTGCGCCGCACTCGACGTCTACGACACCGAGCCACTGCCCGCCGACCACCCGCTCCGCGCGCTGCCGAACACCGTGCTCACCCCGCACATCGGTTACGTGACCAGCGAACTCTACGAGGTCTTCTACCGCGACGCCGTGGAGGACATCGCCGCGTTCCGCGCGGGCCAGCCGGTCCGCGTCATCGACTGAGCCCAGCCCTACGGGTGCCCCCCGGTGCCCGGTCGAGGCCGGGGAACCCCGATAGGCGGGGGCACTCGCGGATGCCGGGGAACCCTGGAAGAGCCGCGTCCACCGCTCCCCGGCGCCTCTGACGGAGCCCGCCAGTCGTGGTGCCTGCTGTCTCGTGCGCGCCCACCCATACCCATGGCCGAGGACGGTGCTTTCACCCTGATCTGACCGGGACCGGACCGTCGCCCACGCTATCGGGCCGAAGTCGCACATCGGCCTTGTGCCAGAGGCCCGTTGACGAACGGGGCGCCCGACGAACGGATCGGCCGCCGGCCTCTTGTCCCCGTCGAGACGCCTGTGGTTGAGTGACATACGGGACGATTGAAACGATTCAATCACTCGGCGGGGCGGTGGCCGTGCCGTGCCCCGAGACGTCCGCGGCCGATGGAGGCAAGCTTGAGGAAGCGCGGGATGGCTGTCGGGCTGATGCTGTCTTTCGTGGTGGCCGCGTCAGGTCTGGCCACGACACCCGGGGCGGCGGCGGTGTCCGGCGCGGACATCCGGCAGGGGCGGTCGACAAGCGGGCCGGCGCCGGTGGTGAGCGACCTCGAGGTCGAGCATCAGGTCCAGCCCCTGGGTGTCGACGTCCCCCGGCCGGGCCTGAGTTGGCGGTCGGCCCTGGGCCGTGGCGCGACCGGGCGCGCCGCCGCCGGGCAGACGGCGTACGAGATCGAGGTGTCGACGTCGCGCGACGGCCGGGGAAAGGTGTGGGACAGCGGACGCGTGCGCTCCTCCCGGTCCTACGACGTGACGTACGGCGGACCCGCTCTCACGTCACGTACCCGCTACTACTGGCGCGTACGAACATGGGACGGCGCGGGGGAGGTGTCACCGTGGAGCGATGAAGCCCGGTTCGAGACGGCCTTCGTCGACCCCGGTGACTTCCAGGGGAGTTGGATCGGGGCGCACGCGAAGGCTCCCGCGCTGCGGCTCGACGACGCGAACTGGATCTGGTACCCGGAGGGGGACCCGTCCGACTCGGCTCCCGCCGGGTCGCGTTACCTGCGCCGGAGCTTCGACCTGCCCGACGGGGCGCGGATCGGCTCGGCGGAGACGCAGCTCACCGCCGACGACCGCTTCACCCTCTACGTCAACGGCACCGAGGTGGCCGGCTCCGCGCGCGTCGCGGACTCCTGGCGCACCGCGACCGTCGTCGACATCGCCCCGTACCTGCGCACGGGCACCAACGTGCTCGCGGTGGAGGCGACGAACACCAGCCAGGGGCCGGCGGGCGTGCTCGGCAGCGTGCACTTCGAAGGGGCGGGATCACCGGCCGACCTCGTCACCGACAGTGCCTGGAAGGCCGCGAACTCCGCGGACGACGGGTGGGAACAGCCCGGACACGACGACACGGCCTGGCCGAACGCCCGCGTGGCAGCCCGCTACGGCTCGGGTCCCTGGGGCCGGTCGGTGTCGGCGCCACCGCCCCCCGAGACACTGCTGCGGGACGAGTTCACCGCGAGCAAGCCCATCGCCTCGGCCCGGGCCCACATCGCGGGCCTCGGGTACAACAAGCTCTACCTGAACGGCCGACGCATCGGCGACCGCGAGCTCGAACCCGGATTCACGGTCTACGACAAGACGGTCCTGTACGCCACGTACGACGTCACGGACGCGCTGCGCACCGGCGGCAACGCCGTCGGGGTCAGCCTGGGGCGCGGCTTCTACTCGATGACGAACCCCGACGAGTGGAAGGCGTCGTCCTGGTGGGGCGAGCCCAAGCTCAAGCTGGAACTCGACCTCACCTACACCGACGGCACACACCGCCGAGTGGTCAGCGACAGCGGGTGGAAGGTGTCCGACGGACCGACGATCACCGAATCGCTCTGGTTCGGGGAGAGTTACGACGCCCGCGCGGAGCAGCCCGGCTGGAGCCGGCCCGGCTTCGACGACACCGCCTGGCACCCCGCGCTGAACGTCGACGGGCCGAAGGGCACCCTCCGCTCGGAGAGCTTCCCGCCCGTCAAGGTGACCGATCATCTGAATGCCGAGCACACCACCGCTCCGGCCGAGGGCACACACGTCTACGACTACGGCAGCCCCACGGCGGGCTGGGCCCGCATCGGTGTCCAGGGGCCCGCCGGAGCGACCGTGACCGTCACCTACGGTGAGAAGCTGCGCGCCGACGGAACCGTCGACAACACCGGGGCCTTCGGGATGGCTCTGCAGACCTACTCGTACACCCTCAAGGGCGACGGAGTGGAGAGCTACCAGCCGAGTAACAGCTACGCCGGATTCCGCTACGCCCAGGTCGTCGTCCCCCAGGGCGTCACCCTCCGGTCCGTCGACGGGATGAGGGTCCACACGGCGGTGCGGACGACCGGTGACTTCACCAGCTCGAGCGACCTGCTGAACCGCTACCAGGACGCCCAGGCCGACACCGTCCTCAACAACCTGCACTCGATCCCGACCGACACACCCATGTACGAGAAGCGCCCTTACACGGCCGACGGCTTCCTGTACGCGGACTCGGCGATCGCGAACTTCGACATGCGGAACTTCTACGAGAGCTGGATGCGCTCGCACCGCGACGACCAGAACGCCGACGGATCGATCGGCCCCACCGTCCCCACCACCGAGTCGGGCAAACTGGTCAAGGACCCGGTCTGGTCGGCCAGTTACGTGCTCGGTACCTGGGACCTGTACTGGTACTACGGAGACACGAAGGCGGTCGCCGAGAACTACGACGGGATGAAGGCCTGGCTGGCGTACTACGAGCACGACATCGCCGGCACCGGCGGTATCTACACGGGCTTCAGCTACGGCGACTGGCTCTCCCCGGAGGGCTCCAACGCGCCCGAGGGCACCCGGCTTTCGGGAACCGCGTACATCTACCTCACCGCGACCCGGCTCGCGACGATGGCCGAGGCGCTGGGGCATGACGCCGACGCGCGGCACTTCGACGCGTTCGCGGCCCAGGTCAAGGACACCTTCAACGCCACCTTCTACCACCGGGACAAGGGGGCCTACTACGACAACGAGGCGGCGGGCTATCGGCAGACGTCGAACCTGCTGCCGCTCAGCTTCGGTCTGGTACCCGAGGAACACCGTGCGGCCGTGATCGACCACCTCGTCGCGGACCTTCACGCCCGAGGCGACCACCTGGACACGGGCGCCCTCGGCACCAAGGTCCTCCTTCCTGTCCTCACCGAGGCGGGGCACGCTGATCTGGCGTACGCGGTGGCCACCAACCCCACCTATCCGGGCTGGGGTTACTGGTTCGAGGGCCTGGGAGCCACGACGATGTGGGAGGAGTGGAACGCGAACTCGCGCTCGCACGACCACGCGTTCATGGGCACGGTGGACGACTGGCTCTACCAGGACGTCGCCGGTGTCCAGGCCACCGCACCCGCCTACGCGAAGGTGCGGATCCGGCCCCACGTCGTCGGCGGCCTGACCCACGCCTCGGCCCATGTCGAGTCACCGCTCGGCCGGATCACCTCGTCGTGGGCCCGGACGCGGGGGCGGTTCACCCTGCGCGTCGACGTGCCGATGGGGTCGACCGCCGACGTCCTCGTGCCGGTCGGCGGGCGGCAGACGGCCCACGCACCCGCGGACGCCGTGGCCGGCGAACGCGAGGGCGGATACGCCCACTTCACGGTCGGCGCGGGCAGCCACAGCTTCCGTGTGACGGGGTAGGCCCGGCCCCCGGCAACTTCTGCGCCGCGTGCCTTCGGCGCCTCGGCCCTCCCCGGTCGTGATCGCGTTCCGCGTCCGACCGGTCGGGGCCGAGGGCCATGAGTCGCGTCGGACGGCCGGGGGCAGGTACCGGCCTGCCCCTGGCCGGGGGCGCCCGAGGTCAGGTGCGGCGCGCCGCCCAGACGGTGCGCTCGGTGCGTACCACCAGGTCGTCACGGCGCAGGATGCTGTGCGGTCCGTCGGTGTCGAGGAGGCGGTCGAGCGCGGTGAGGTCGTCGGGGGAGAGCGTGACGGCCGCGGTGTCGCGGATGCGGCGCAGACTGCCGAGGGCGTAGCGGCCGATCGCCTCGCTGCGCGAGCCCTCGATGTGCACGGCGACGGTGCGCTCGCCCTCGATCGCGAACCCGGCGGCGGTCAGCATCGGGCCCCAGTCGGCGCCGCGGTGGGGCACGTGCTCGGCGTGGAAGCGGTCGGTGGCGGCGTGGCAGCGCTCCTCCAGACCGGGCCGGTCCTCCGGCGCGCCTTCGGGCAGGAAGCGGGGGAAGCCGACCAGTTCGACGACCGCGAAGAGGCCGCCGGGCGCGAGCGTGTCACGCACGGCGCGCAGCGTGCGGCCGGGGTGGGCCATGTGGTGCATGGAGGCCGACGCCCACACCAGGTCCGGCGTCCCGAGGTCGGGCCACGTGGGGTCGTCGAGGTCGGCCTGCACCGTCCGTACGCGCTCCTGCACACCGCGGGCGCAGGCCTTCTCGCGCAGGTGCTGGAGGTGGCCGGGGGACGCGTCGACGGCGGTGACGTGGGCGTCGGGGAAGCGGTCGAGAAGGGCGAAGGTGCCCGCGCCCGTGCCACAGCCCAGATCCACGATCCGGCGCGGACCGGCCGCCAGCGGCAGCCAGGCCGTGACGGACGCCAGATGCTCGGCCAGCACCTCGGCGTCGAGGTCGAGGATCTCCGCCTCGCCGTCGGGTCCGTGGTCCTGGTGGGCGCCGTGCGGAGCGTCGTCGTGGCGGGTGTGCGCGTGAGCTCGGTTCATGGCTTCACGGTAGGACCGTCATGCGCCTCGGGCACAGGTTCTCCCGGAACGCGCAAGGCGATGGCCGTGTCTGCTGCCCGGCGCGCAAGACCGGACCGGTCGCCCGGCCCTCTCGGTCATGCGTCCGTGTCCCGTGGAGCGGGCGGGTCCGTCCCCTCGCGCTGGTGGCCGCGGCGGGCGTCACGGTCGAAGATGCCCAGGATCTCGCAGGGACCACCCTCGGCGCCGATCGCGTGCGGCATCATCGTCGGGAACTCCGCGGCCTGGTTGGTCTCGATACGGAAGCGGCGGTGACCGAGCATGAGGGTCGCGGTGCCGGACAGGACGACGAGCCATTCGCGCCCGGGGTGCGCACGCATGCGCGCCGGGTTGTCGGGTGCCGGTTCGGTCATGCGCTGCCGCACCACGCTCATGCCGGGGTCACCCTTCACCGGCCAGCGCATCAGGCTGTGGGCGCTGTCGATCATCGGGCTGACGACCACGTCGTCGGCCGCGTTCTCGACGAGCTGGTCCAGCGTGGTGTCCAGGGCGCGGGCGAGGGTCACCAGCTGATCCAGCGCGAGGCGGCGGCGGCCGTTCTCGATACGGCTCAGTGAGGACTGGCTCAGGCGGGCGCGGGTGGCCAGCTCCTCCAGCGACCAGCCCTGCGCCACCCGCAGCGCGCGGATGCGTTTGCGCACCAGGCTGTCCAGCTCTTCATCTTCTTGCGTCATGGGCAACATCGTATGCCTCGGATGCAAGGCGGGATTAGCGTCCTCGCGTGGACGGCCCGCGGCGCGGTGGCCTCCGCCCTTCTCACGCGGCGACCGGCTCCGTCCCGGCGCCGACCCGCCATGCCCCTCTCCGGGAGGACCCATGAACACGAACCGGCCCGCACAGCCCACCGAACCGGGAGGTGGTGTGCCCGACGCACGTCGGCTGCGCGCGATCCTGATCGCCGTCTCCGTCGCCTTGATGGCCGTCATCGCCTCGGTGTCCGGGCTGAACGTCGCGCAGACCCACATGGCCGTCGAGTTCGGTGCCGCGCAGAGCACCGTCCTGTGGATCATCAACAGCTACACCCTCGTCCTGGCCGCGCTGCTGCTGCCGCTCGGCGCCATCGGCGACCGGCTGGGCCGCAGGCCGGTGCTGATCACCGGACTGGGTGTCTTCGGTGCCGCGAGCGTGCTCGCGGGCCTGGCCCGGTCGGCCGAGATCATGCTCGTCGCACGCGTGGCCGGTGGCGTCGGCGCCGCCATGATCATGCCCGTCACCCTCGCCGTCATCACCTCCACCTTCCCCGAACGGCAGCGCGGCAAGGCGATCGGCGTGTGGACGGGCGTCGCCGGAGGCGGCGGCATCCTGGGCATGTTCCTCTCCGCGCTCCTCGTCGATGTGGCGGACTGGCACGGGCTGTTCGTCCTGCCGGTCGTCCTGGTCGTCGTCGCTCTGGCCATGACGCTGAGGTGGGTTCCCGACTCCCGCGAGAGCTCGGCCCATCGCTTCGACACCGTGGGCGCGCTGCTCTCGGCCGTCGCCGTCACCGGACTCGTCCTCGCCCTGCAGGAGGGACCCGAACGCGGCTGGACGAACCCCAGGACACTGATCGGCCTCGCCGTCGGTGTGATCGCCGCCATCGGCTTCGTGGCCCGGCAGTTGGCGCGCCGCGACGCCGCGCTGCTGGACGTGCGCCTGTTCCGTGAGCGCGGCCTGACCGGCGGCTCGATCACCCTCCTCGTGGTCTTCGGCGTCCAGGCCGGCATCGCCGTGGTCCTCTTCCCGTTCTTCCAGGCGGTTCTCGGCTGGTCGGGGCTGCGGTCCACAGTGGCCCTGATGCCCATGGCCGTCATGATGATGGCGGCTTCGGGCCTTGCTCCCAGGCTCGCCGCGCGGACGGGCTCCCGCCGGACCATGGCCGCGGGCATCGCGCTGGCCGCCTTCGGACTGGCTCTCATGGCCCTCTTCGTCTCCGTCGACGGCGGTTATCCGGCCGTCCTGCCGGGCCTGCTCGCCATGGGCACCGGCATGGGCCTGTCGATGACCCCCGCCACCGAAGCGGTCACGGCGTCGCTGCCGCGAGAGAAGCAGGGCGTCGCGTCCGCGCTCAACGACGTCACGCGCGAGTTCGGCACCGCACTCGGCGTCGCGCTGCTCGGGGCACTGCTGTCGGCGGGCTACCGCAGCGCCATCGACGACAGGCTGGACGGCATCCCCCAGGGGGCCGCGGACACCGCCCGGCAGGGCGTGGCCAACGCCGTCGAGGTGGCGGGCGACAACGGCCCGTACGCGCACGACCTGGTCCAGGCCGCCCAGCAGTCCTTCGTCGACGGCTGGAAGCAGGCCATGTGGGCGGGCGTCGCCGTCATGGGCGCTCTCTTCCTCCACGTCGCCCTCCGCGGCCCGAGGGACGCGACCCCCGCCGCCGAGGGGACCGGCGCCACGGAGGCCGCCGCCACCCGGTGACCGCGGGAGAGCCGGTTCCGCGACAGAGAGCCGCTCCCGCGGAAGCCTTGCTCAGAAATTACTGATCAACCGTGAACTCGCCCTTCGAGCATCAGCGTTAACGAGGTGTCAGAGGCCCGCCGAGTCTTCGTGCGGCGGGCCGCACGGTCACCAGTGAATCGAGTGCGTGTGAGACGACGAGAATGGACCTGGGCCGGAACCGTTTCGGGGAGACGCCGGGGGGCGGGCGCGGCGGCAGCGATCATGACGCTGGTGTGTGCCTCGCTCCTGGCGAACTCGCCGGCGGCGGTTCCCGCCGCGGCGGTCTCCGCCCTGGCGAACTCGCCGGCGGCGGTTCCCGTCGCGGCGGTCTCCGGTACACCGAAGCCCCCGGTCACGCGGCTGACCGGGACCGCGAACTCCGGTGAGAGCGTGGCGCGTCTGCACCAGGAGGTGCGCGACGGGACGCTTCTCGACCACCATGCGCAACGGGACGTCTGCCCCCGGTGCCACGCCAAGGTGGTCACCGAGGACTCAGCGGGGAAGACACCGCTGAGGTCGGCGGCCCCGGTCGGCTACAGCCCGGCCGAACTGGAGGCGGCCTACGGCCTGACCACCGTCTCCCGCAGCACGCGGACCATCGCCATCATCGACGCGGGTGTCTATCCGACGCTGGAGAAGGATCTCGCCGTCTACCGCGAGGAGTTCGGGCTTCCGGCCTGCACCACGGCCTCCGGGTGCCTCACCCTGACGAACTACGACGGGAGGAGGCAGCCGGCCGCGCAGACGGGAGCCCAGGGCAGCTACCTGGAGGAGCAGGTCGCCGTCGAGACCGCGCTCGACCTCGACATGGCCTCCGCCGCCTGCCCCACCTGCCGCCTCCTGGAGATATCCGTGCCGTGGCAGGACGCCCAGGACGACAACGACGTGTCCACCGCCGACTTCGCCCGCGCGGTGAACACGGCGGTGGACGCGGGCGCGTCGGCGGTCAGCATCAGCTACGGCTACCGCACGGACGTTCAGAACACACGGGGCCCGCGTGCCACCGCTCTGGACCACAAGGGGGTGGCCATCACCGCGTCCACCGGCGACACCGGCTTCAACGGCGGCATCCACCAGTCCTGGCCGTCCGCGCTGCCCTCGGTGATCAGCGTGGGCGGCATCACCCTGCCCGCCGACGGCGAGAAGCCCACCGCGTGGTGGGCCGCGGGCAGCGGGTGCGAGACGGCCTTCCCCGCCGCCACCGGCCAGCCGCGTTCGGTCGCGGCGGCCTGCGGCGGTCACCGGGCGGCGTCCGACATCTCCGCGGACGCCGATCCCGCCACCGGGGTGGCCGTGTACGACACCTACGCACCCAGCAGCGACGACCCGTACGAGTGGGCGGTCGCCGGAGGCACCAGTGCTTCCGCGCCCTATGTGGCCGGACTGTTCGCCCGCGCCGGCCACCTCTCCGCGGTCGACGGACCGAGGAGTCTGTACCGCGCTCCGAAGGCCGGCTTCACGGACATCACGAGCGGCAACAACGAGGACTACCACCAGTGCGCCTCGTACACCGGCGTCACCACCGCCGTGTGCACCGCGGGCCCGGGCTGGGACGGTCCGACCGGTCTCGGTGTCCCGCACGGCCTGGGCGCGTTCTGACCAGGCCGTCTCCCGGGCCGTGCCGGCCCGCCTTTCCTACGTGCTGTGGAGGTACCCCATGCGTCTCAATTCCCGTGCCGCGGCCGTCGGGGCAGTGGCCGCCGCCCTTCTGCTGAGCGGTGCGGCGGTGGCGAGCGCCACCATCGGCGACACCGCGGCCGCCGGGCCCGTCGTACGACCGGCGGCCGCGAAGGCACCGGCACCCCGCCCGTGCACCATGGACGACGTCTCGTTCTACTTCGGCGGCTACACCGCGAGTCTCAGCCGACGCAGCTTCGACCTGACCCTGCTCGCCCATGACGGCGTCTCCTGCACCCTCAAGGACACACCGCTGATCACCGTGAAGGGAACCGCCGACGAGGACAAGCCCATTCCGGTCAGCGTGAACGGCCGGGGCGGCACCCTCGTCCTGAGGCCCGACTCCCCGCTGCACACCACGGCGATCTACAACATCCCGGACGCCGCCGAACACACCCTCAAGGTCGGCTCGATGACCCTGTCCATGCCCGATCGCACCAGCCGCAGCACGTACTTCTACACACCCGGAGCCAACGAGGTGTACCAGGCGGGTGTCACGTTCACCTCCTGGACCACCGGGCTCGGGCTGGGACAGGGCGAGGAGGCCTACTAGGAGGTGACCGCTGCCGCGGACAACTCCCGCTCCGGAGACGGGGTCGCCCGCGGAAGCACGGGTGGGCCGGCCCGCGAGGACCGGCCCACCCTTCATGCCCAGTCGGGCCGACAGCGCGTCAGTGGTGCGGTTCCCCGCGCTGTCGGCGCCCTGGCACGGCCTTCCGTGCTACTTGCGCTTGAGCGTGAAGTTGCTGGTGACCGTCGCTCCCTTCTGGATCTTCACCGTCGTCACGGTCGGCTGGTAGCCGTCCTTGGCGACGATGACGGTCAGCGGATTGTTACGGGTGTCGAGCCAGAGCGCGTAGGTGCCGTCGGCGGCGGTGGTGAGGGTGTACGTCGACGCCCAGCTGTCGATCTGCACGGTCGCCCCGGCCAGCGGCGCGGTGCCGCCGGACGCGGTGGCGCCGAGGACGGTACCGGTGATCTTGCCCCAGGTCTTGGGCGGGTTGACATGCAGGCTGACCGGGACGCGCGGCACGGAGTACGGTGTGTCGGTGCCGACGGTGAGGGCTGCGGTGAAGTCACCGGGCTGGGTCACCTCGGGGACCGAGGCGTCCAGGGAGACGGTGACGGTCGCCTTCGCACCGGGCTGCAGGGTGAACTGGTCGGTGCTCTCACCCAGCCAGGTGATGTCGCCCGATCCGGTCTGGTCGTAGCCGGGCAGCAGCTCGGCCTTGGACGTCGGAGTACTCGGTGCGGTGCCGCCGCCGACCTTGTAGAAGCCGGGGGCGCCGCCGCCCCGGTAGGTGGGAACGGTGGGGTTGGGCAGCGCGCTCCAGGTACCGGCCTTCGGGTCGAAGGCCTGGCTGCGGTTGGTGAGGGCGTTGTTGCCGACACCACCGGCCAGCAGGAGCTGCCCGTTGGCCGCGGTGTAGGCCGAACCCCACTGCGGGGCGGGCATGTCCGCGAGCGGGGACCAGCTGTCGGCACCAGGGTCGTAGACGTAGGTGTGGGACACGTCGCTGTTTCCGGAGCCCAGACCGCCCGCGCAGTAGAGCAGGTCGTCGACGGCCCCGCAGGCCTGCCACGAGATGGGCTCGGGGTAGGCGGCGATCGCGGACCACGAGTCGGACTTGGGGTCGTAGACACTGGCGTCGGTGGTGCCGCAGGAGTCGGCGCCGCAACCGCCGACCATGTACAGCTTGCCGTCGAGGACGGCGCTGCCGGAGCCCGCGTACGGCTTGGGCGCGGACGCGCCCGTGGTCCAGCTGTCCGAACCCGGGTCGTAGATCTCCAGTTTGGCGTCGGGGTTGCCACTCGCCGCCCAGCCGCCGACGGCGTAGAACTTGCCGTCGATGAAGCCGTGCGCGGGGTCCTCACGGGTGTCGGACGCGCTCGCCAGCTTGGTCCAGCCGCCGGCGACCGGGTCGAGGACGTACATGTCCTTGCTGTCGGCCGTCCCGGTGAAGCCGAAGGCCGAGTAGACCTTGCCGTCCTGGGCGCTGACAGCGTTGTCCATGATGGCGCCCGGGAAGTCCGGGGCCGTCTGCCACGGGCCGTCGGCCGGCACGGCGGCGGGCCCGGCCGTACCGCTCTTGGCGTGGGCCTTGCTGGACAGCGGAGTGAACTCGCCCTTGACGGTCCGCAGCGCGGCGCCCTCGCCCTGCTGGGTGAAGGCACCGGACTGCTCGCCGAGCTTGACCGTGGCGGGCGCCCCTCCGGTGTTCTTCACCGTCAGGTTCTGCGTCTTGGAGCCGCCCCAGGCGACGGTGGCGGCAACGGACCCGGGGGTGACGGTGATGTTTCCGGCCTTGAGGGTGAAGTCGGCCGCGACCGCGCTGTCGGCCCCGACCTTGACCGCCTTGGACTGGGAGGAGTACTTGGACCTGGCGGCGGTGAAGGAGTGGCTGCCGAAAGTCGTCGAGAAGAGCGAGTAGTAGCCGTCGGAGAGGTTCGGGTCGTCCGGGGTGGCGACCGAGGCGGCCTGCTCGGTGGGCTTGTCCTGGCTGGTGACGGTGGCGCCGACCACGCCCGTGGAGGTGTTCGCGTCGCTCACGGTGCCGACGACGAGAGCACCGGGGGTGGGCGTGACCGCGCGGTCCCCGATGAAGACGTTGTCGACGGACCACCACCAGCCGAAGTGCGAGGCGAAGTGGAAGCGCAGCCGCACCGCGGACTTGCCCGCGAAGTCGGTGAGCGGGACGGTGATCCGCTGGCCGGGGAAGATGGACGAGCCCGCGGTCCAGACCTTGGTCCAGGTCTTGCCGCCGTCCTCCGTCGCCTCGACCTCGGCGGTCTGGTTGTTGAACTGCTGGTACTGGGTGTTGAACGCCAGCTCCGGGTCGTCCTTGCCGGTGAAGTCGTAGACCGGGGTCACCAGCGAGGTGTCCTGGGTGGCCGCGCCGCCGAAGTGGTCGCTGTCGGCGATGGCGAACGCCCCGTCACCGCCGGTGCCGTTGCCGCGGTTGGAGGGGTCGTCGAACTGCCAACCACCTTCTGTCCCTTCCGCGTTGACCACACTCCAGCCCGTCGGCGGGGCGTCGGTGGCGTCGAAGGGCTCGGTGGCGCCGGTGTCGTGGACCTGGTATCCGGGTGTGCTGGTGGCCCAGGAGTCGACGGGGACCTGGAAGCCGACGGTCTGGTCGGAGCCGCCGACGTCGACCTTCTTGGTGACGGCCCGGTAGCCGGTGGAGGCCGTGGCGACGTGCAGGGTGTAGGTGTGTCCTTCGGGCAGGTCGAGGCTGTAGGAGCCGGTGACCGGGTCGGTCCACACGGAGCCGGGCACCCCGTCCGCGGTGATCCTGGCGTAGAGCGGCCATCCGTGGCCGGAGCCGTCCACGACCTTGCCGGCCACGGTCCGGCTCGCCACCGGGGTGAGGGAGAAGCTCTTGGTGAGGGTGGCGCCGTCGTCGACCACGACGCCGCCGGCCGAGCCGTCGGCGTAGCCGAACGCCTGGACCGTGACGTCGTACGTGCCGGTCGGCACGGTCAGGGAGTACGCGCCGGAGGAGTCCGTGTGCGCGACGTTGGTGCCCGCGCCGACGGTGGCCGAGGCGACCGGCTTGCCGGTGGCGCTGTCGGTCACCGTGCCGGAGATCACGCCGTGCGGACCGCTGCGGAACGCGGACAGGCCGGCCGGGGTGCCGAGGCCGGTGGGACCGTCGTAGCCGTCGGTGCCGTTGCACAGGTACGACGGGGAGCAGGTGCCGTTGCTGCCGGTGGTGATGTCGTTGATCCCGGCGTGCGTGGCGTACGGGTAGGAGTTCGGGTAGGTGCCGGGCACGGGGGTTCCGGCGTCGGCGTACACCGACGCGATGATGGGCGCGGAGACGCTGGTGCCGCCGTACACGGCCCAGCCGCCGTTGCCGTAGGTCTGGTAGACCGCGACGTCCTCCGCGACGGCGGAGACGTCGGCGAGCGCCCGCTTGTCACAGCCGGTGTCGTGCTGGAAGGCCGGCTTGGGCTCGTACAGCGAGCAGCCGGAGCCGGCGAGGTTCCAGGCCGACTCCGTCCAGCCGCGCGGTGTGGACGGCGCCCGGGTCAGCGTGGTGCCGCCGACGGAGGTCACGTACTGGGAGGCCGCCGGGTAGCCGACCCCGTAGGCGTAGTCGCCCGTGGACGCCGTGATGGCGACACCCGGGTGGTTGTAGTGGGCGTCCAGTGTGGTGGTCTCGGACGGGTCCTCGCCGGTCCCGCCGCGGTAGTCGGTGCCGTACGAGTTGGAGACGAACTTCGCGCCGAGGGCGACCGCCTCGTCCACCGCCGCGGACAGGCTCTCGAAGCTGTTGTCGTCCGCCTCGACGAGCAGGATGTGGGCGTTGGGCGCGATCGCGGAGACCATGTCGAGGTCGAGGGAGATCTCGCCGGCCCAACCGGGGTCGGGAGTGGGGTAGTCGGTCCCGCCGCGCTGGTCGACCTTGTGGAAGCAGCCGCTGTCCGAGGTGCAGGCGGGCAGTCCGTACTGCTGACGGTAGACGGCGAGGTCCGCCTCGGCGCTGGGGTCGTCGAAGGCGTCGACGATGGCGACGGTCTGCCCGCCACCGCCGTCGGCCGCGAGGTTGTACGCGCTCTGCAGATCGGCGGCACCGTAGCCGTCGGGTGAGTCCGCGGCCCGCATCACGCCCTTGACCGACTTGACGTCGGAGCGGCGCAGGGCGAAGCAGGAGAAGTGGCTTCGTTTCGGGACGGCACAGGTCGGCTCGAAGAGCGGACGCGCGCTGTCGGCGGAGGCGGAGGTGGAGGTGTGCGCGGCGGTCGAGGCCGACGCCGGGACCTGGAGACCGAGCAGCGCCATCGCGGTGGCGCCGAACACGGCCAGGCCGGCGGAGACGGTCCGACGGAGCGGGGATCTGGTTCTCGCTGTAGTGCCTGTGGTGCGCAACGTGTGACTCCCATGCGTGGTTGCTGGGGTCGACCCGTACACGGCTCTCGGGCGACGGTGAATGGGTTGGTATTCACCGGGGGCTAATTAGCGGGACCAGTAATTCGCGTGTCAATCAGTTGCGTTGGGTGACTGCGGTGACGGTCCGTCAACAGTGAGGGCCGATGGACGCGTCCTTGACCTGCGATTCAAGGGCGTTTCACAGGGAATGCGCGATTCCGTCCGTCCGTTGAGCGGACGCAATACGCCCCCCGCGAAGCCGTGTTCAGCGGAATGTGTCCAAGGCGTGAATACGACACGGCGTCAAACCGCCAGGTGTCCGCGTTGACCGGCCGACACGAATGGTTGGACTTTTGTGCTGGTCAACACGTCACTTCCGCCGAGCGCCCCCGTTCCGCACGATGCCGGGCCCCGCCCCGTCACCCCATGGAGACGTCCTTGCTGCACAGTTCGCCCGCCGGTCCCGGACGGCGCAGACCGTCCCGCCCACGGTCCCTCGCGGCCACGGTGGCCGCCGCCGTCCTCGCCGTCCTGGGGGCACTGCTGCCCGGACAGGCCTTCGCCTCGGCCTCGCCGTCCCGTCCGTCCGCTTCCCCGGCACCGGCCGTCTCCGCCGAGCCCGCCTGCGGCGCCCCCCGCCCAGGCTCCTTCACCTGCTTCGCCCTGCGCCGCACCGACGTACCCGCCACCCTCGGCCTGCGCCGCGACGCGGCGGGCCGGACGGACCCCGACGGCTACTCACCGGCCGACCTCCGCGCGGCCTACGGGCTGCCGGCCGACGGCGGGGCCGGGGCCACGATCGCCGTCGTGGACGCCTACGACAATCCCGGCGCCGAGGCCGATCTCGCGGTCTACCGACAGCAGTTCGGGCTGCCCGCCTGCACCTCGGAGAACGGCTGCTTCCGCAAGGTCGACGAGCACGGCGCCACCGCCTACCCGACCGCCGACGACGGCTGGGCGGGGGAGATCTCCCTCGACCTCGACATGGTCTCCGCGATCGCGCCCGACGCCCACATCCTGCTGGTCGAGGCGGACTCCCCGTCCTCCGACGACCTGGGCACGGCCGAGAACACCGCGGTGTCCCTCGGCGCGCGCTACGTCTCCAACTCCTGGGGCGGTTACAGCGACGACAGCGGGCAACTGGCCTACGACGAGGCCTACTTCAACCACCCGGGCGTCGCCGTCGTGTTCAGCTCGGGTGACAACGGATACGGCGCCAGCTACCCGGCCTCCTCGCCGTACGTCACCGCGGTGGGTGGCACCTCACTGGTCCGCGACGGCAGCGCCCGCGGCTGGGACGAATCGGTGTGGAACACCACCACCGTCGACGGCGACGGCCAACAGCACTGGGGCGCCCCGGGATCCGGCTGCTCGGCGGTCGAGCCCAAACCCGCCTTCCAGTCCGCCGTGGACTGCCCGGGCCGCTCGGTCGCCGATGTCAGCGCGGTCGCCGACCCGGCCACCGGAGTGGCGGTCTACAACTCGTTCTCGGACGGCGGCTGGAACGTCTACGGCGGCACCAGCGCCTCCGCACCGATCATCGCCGGTGTGTACGCGCTGGCCGGCACCCCCGTCTCCGGGACGTATCCGGCCGCCTACCCCTACCAGGCACCCGGCGCCCTCCACGACGTGACCCGCGGCGACGACGCCAGCTGCGCCGACCGCTCGGTGTGCGGCCACGGACCGACCCCCGAGTGCACCCCCGCCTTCACCTGCTCCGCGCAGCCCGGCTACGACGGACCGAGCGGCCTGGGCACACCCGACGGCACGACCGCCTTCCGCCCCGGCCCGCACGGCACCGTCTCCGGTTCCGTCACCGACGCGGACACCGGCCGACCGGTGCCCGGCGCCACCGTCGCGCTCGGCGACCACCGGACGACCACCGACACCCGGGGCGCCTACCGACTGGACATACCGGCCGACGCGTACGGGCTGACGATCAGCGCCTTCGGTTACCGTGACTCCGGCCTCGGCACCGTCCACGTGACCGACGGCACCACACTGACCAGGAACGCGACCCTCACCGCGCTGCCCTCACAGACCCTGTCCGGCACCGTCCGTGACGGCGGACAGCACGGCTGGGGCGTCTACGCCCGGCTCATGGTCGACGGCGTGCCCGGCACGTTCCACACCGACCCGGCGACCGGCCGGTACACGGTCCGTGTCCCCGAGGGGCACACCTACACGCTGCGCGCCACGGCGCTCTACCCCGGCTACCGCCCCGCCGACACCACCGTCCAGGTGCGCTCCGCCCCGCGGACCGCCGATCTGGCACTGCCGCTCGACACCACGGGAACCCTGGCTCCCGGCTATGAGATGACCTACCACGGCGGCGGGTCGCAGTCCTTCCCGACCACCGCCACACCCGACGGATGGACCGTCCGCGACCACACCGCGGCCGGCGGCTGGCAGTTCGACGACCCGCTCAACCGGGGCAACCAGACCGGCGGCACCGGACGGTTCGCCGAGGTGGACGACTTCGCCCTGGGCTGGGCCCCCGCGGACACCGAACTCATCAGCCCCGCCTACGATTTCAGTGCCGAGCGAGCCCCACAGCTGCAGTTCGACACCTCGCTGCCCTCGCTCTACCGGGTCGGCGACCTGACCGCCGACGTGGACGCGAGCACCGACGGCGGAGCGACCTGGACGACCTTGTGGCACCACACCGACATCGTCGCAGGACCGGCCCACCAGACGGTGCCCCTGACCGCCTACGCGGGCAAGGAGTCGGTGCGCGTCCGATTCCACTTCACCGGCTCCCTGACCGGCATCTGGCAGATCGACGACGTGACGGTCGGAACCCCGACCCTGGTCACCCGCCCCGGCGGCCTGCTGGTCGGACAGGTCGACGACGCCAACTCCGGCCACGGCGTCCTCGGCGCGACCGTCGCCGCCGCGGCCGTGCCCGCCGACAGCGGCCGCATGGTGGCCGCTCCGGGCGACCCGGCACACGGCGACGGACTGTACTGGCTGTTCTCCTCGCGCACGGGTGCGCGGAGATTCACCGCGGGACTTCCGGGCTTCGGCTACCCGCCGGTCAGCGAGACGGTCAAGGTCCGGCCGGACACGGTCACGCCGGCCGACTTCACCCTGCACCCCGCCCAACTCCGTTACGACGTCTCGGCGGTGGCGGCCGACGTGCCGTGGGGCGCCCGGAAGGACGTCACGGTCACGGTCCACAACACCGGGGGCTCACCGGCCACCGTCTCGCTCGGCGAGCAAGGTCTCGGCGGTACCCCGACGGCGTCCGCCGGGGTACCGGCCCGGCACACCAAGGCCGCCCTCACCCCGGACTCGCTGCCGCGCACCGCCGCCGCACCGACCTCCGGGACAGGTACGCCGGCCGCGCAGGAGTGGTCCGCGCTGACCGACCTGCCGACCGGGACCTTCGCCGGACTCGCGGCGGTCGACCACGGCACGCTGTACGCGGGACTGGGTGAGGCACCCGGCGGCCGGTGGAGCGGTGCCTTCTCCGCCTACGACCCGGGCACCGCGACCTGGCGCGCGCTCACCGCGCCGGCCACCAAGAGGCTCGGCCCGGCCTACGGCTTCATCCGCGGCAAGCTGTACGTCACCGGCGGCCGTGACGCCTCCGGCGCCCCCATCGCGGGTGGCGAGGTCTACGACCCCGCCACCGACACGTGGTCGCAGATCGCGGACGCGCCCAAGGCCTACGGCGCCGCGGGCTCGGTGGTGCTCGGTGACCGGCTGTACGTGATCGGCGGCTGCGACCGGATCAACTGCGGCACGGCCGACGTCCAGGTCTACGACCCGGCGACCGACGCCTGGTCGGCGGGCGCGCCCTACCCGGAGCCGATCTCGTACCCGGTGTGCGGTGCCGCGGACGGCGTCGCCTACTGCGCGGGCGGCGCCTACGAACCCGACGGCCACGCACCACGGGCCACCGAGCACACCTACGCCCTGGACCGCGCGAGCGGGACCTGGCACCGGGTGGCCGACGCCCCGGCCGACCTCTGGGGCGCCACGGGGACAGCGGCCGACGGCCGGCTCCTGGTGGCGGGAGGCTTCGAGGTGAGCGCCGGCGCGCTGACCAACGAGGCGCACGCCTACGACCCGTCGACCGACACCTGGTCGTCGCTTCCCAACATGGCCGAACCCCTGCTCGGCGCCCAGTCGGCACCCGGCTGGTTCGCGGTCGGCGGCATGGACGCCTTCAGTGTGCCGCAGCCCGCCGTACGTGAACTGCCGGGCTGGGACCAGGCGCACGGCGACGTACCCTGGCTCGCGGCATCGGCCGGGAAACTCACCGTCAAGGCGCACGGGTCGGCCCGGATACGGCTGACCCTGGACGCCGGGGTGATGACCGCCGCCGACTCCGGCGCGCACCGGGCCGCGCTCGTCGTCGACACGGACACCCCGTACGGTGCGGTGTCGCTTCCGGTGACCATGACGGTGGTACCGCCGGCGGACTGGGGACGGCTGACCGGGACCGTCACGGGGACGACGCCCGCCGGCGAGGCGGAACCGCTCGCCGGGGCCACGGTCGACATCGACGCCCCGGACGCGGCGCTGACGGTGACGACCGCTCAGGAGGGCACGTACTCCGCCTGGTTGCCGGTGAGGAACGGCCCGGTACGGGTGGTCGTCTCCGCCGACGGGCACCGGCCCGCGGCCCGGTCGATCCGGTTGGTGAAGGGGGGAGTGGTCACGTCGGACTTCCGTCTGCCGTCGAGATGAGACGGGTCCGGCCGGGGCACCCGGCCGGACCGTTGCCCGGCGGAGCGCATCGCGCGCCGCCGGGCAACGGGCGTCCCGCGCACCGGGCTCACGAACCGGCGTGACCAGGACCGCCGCTCAACGCCATGGGTCCGGACGGCCGTTGTTCGTGATCCGGCTGCCACCAGCCGCGACTGGCCGCGAGCACTCCCGCCTGGAAACGGCTCGCCGCCCCCAGCCTGCCGAGCAGTGTCTGCACCCGGCGCTGAACCGTGCGATGTCCTATACCCAGTTGGCGGGCGATCGCCTCGTCCGACATCCCCATGGCCAACAGGGAGATGATCCGCCGCTCCTCGTCGCTGACGAACTCGTTCGGACCGACCGACGCCGGCTTCCCCGGCAGATAGGGCTGCGCCTGCTCCCACAGCGACTCGAAGAGAGTGGACAACGCGTCGAGCAGGGCGGAAGGGTGGACCAGAATGCACGCGTCCAGCACCTGAGGCGTGGCGAGCAGCGGGATCAGGGCCGCCTGGTCGTCCGCGATGATCAGCTTCATCGGGGCCTCGGGCAGGAAACGGACCTCTTCGCCCGCCGCGATGTCGTCCTCCACCCGTGCCACGACACCGGGCATGCTGAGCGTGTCACGAGCGTGGATGAAGCGGCTGCGGACACTGCGTCCGGCGACGGCGGTGGCGGAGTTGACACGTTCGCCGTCGCTCGCCTGGGCGTAGGGAGGCGCGTCGATGCCGCGGAGCTCACGCTCGGCCCGTTTGAACAGTTGCTGCCCGCAGCGGGCGACGCCGTCGCGTCCGGTGACCACCTGGATCAGCGACGTCGAGTCCCGGCTGCGACGAGCCTCGCGGTGCCGCTCCGTCAGCCGCTCGCTCAGCGCCCGCACCCGGTGGATGTCGCGTTCGCGCGCGAGCAGGAGGACTTCCAGGGCGTGGTCGGGGGGCAGCGCGGTGTACCAGGGAGGAGTGCCGGGGAGCCGGGATATCAGGCCACCGTCCTCCAGTCGCACCAGGGCCGCGACGGCGACCTCGGGCTCGATGCCGGTTCGGCGGCACAACTCGTCGACGGACAGGGGTGGGTTGTCGACCAGGATGATGTATAACGCCTCAGCAGGCTGGTCCAGCCCGAGAACCTCCAGCATGGTCACCTCCGACCACAACCTAGCCTGCGACACCCTCATGATCACACGGCTGACGATCATTGGCCGTCGTCATTGCCTTGCCTTGAAGATGCGGTGCATCGCAAGGCGGAGGGTCGTCCTCATACCGGGTGTATTCGGGCGATCCGACGACGCGGCGAGGTGCCGCAGCTGTCGTCGTGCGCCCGCCGGGGATTACGGGACAGCCCTCAGGATCCAGCGGCCCCGGCGTCAGCCGGAAACCGTAGCCGCGTCGCGACGGAACAGGGCCGTCCAGAGGAACGCCTCGCCGAACAGGTCCGACTCGGGTGACTCGTCGCGCATGCGGCGCAGTTCGACCTCGGTGAGTTCCGAGAAGATCCGGCGCAACGACTCCGGGGTGTAGGCGAGCCCGCCCTGCAACCGGAGTTCGCGATACAGGTCCGCGTCGGAGAGTTCCGAGCCCATCGCGCCCGCGGCGAAGCAGGTGAGCGCGAGATGGCCGCCCGGGGTCAACAAGCGGTCGAGCAGGGCCAGGTGGCTGACGCGGCGGTGCGGGGGAAGGTGGTGGAAGCACCCCGAGTCCACGACCAGATCGTAGGGACCCGTCAGCTCCGTGCCGACGAGCCGGAACGCGTCACCCTGGACGAAGCGGACGTCGACCCCGGCCTCGTGCGCCCGGTCCCTGGCCCAGGAGAGCACGGTCGGAGAGAGGTCGACGGCATCCACCTCGAACCCCCGGGATGCGAGGAACACGGCATTGCGCCCCGGGCCGCAACCGAGGTCCAGGACCCGCCCCGGGGTGACGACGCCCCGTTCGACGTGGGCGGCCAGGCTCTCGTCGGGTTTGGCCGCGAAGAACGGGACCGGTTTCGACCGGTCGGCGTAGAAGCGGTCCCAGAAGCCCACGCCGTCACCCGTCGCCCACGGGCCGTCCTGTCCGGCGAACAGTCCGTCCAGAAGTGTCAGAACATCCTCGACCGTGCGCACGGTCCGGTCCATTCGGGGCCCCCTTCAGCAGAGTGCGAGCTTAGTGCCGTGTGCATCGAAAGGCCAGGTCAGGGCGGGTGGGCGGATGCCGTGGGGCGTGGCAGGGGCCACGGGAAGGAAGCCCGTGACGGCCACCTCCGCCCCCGGGCCCGTCGGGCGCCGTGACCCCTGCCAGACGCCGGGAAAGGCCTCTCCGCGGCCGGGCCGGGGTGACTGATTCCGAGGGCCCGCCCCTCGGCACGGGGTGACGGGCGAGCGGCCAACGCATTTCGGACGAGTGGGGGCGGGCGAGGCACGGTTCCTCGATCGCTCCCGGACCCGCGGGGGTCCCGATCGGTGACCGGGGCACGGCGGGCCGACCGCCCGCTCACGGCGACCGGTGCGGGGCCGGTCACCGCGGGTGTGTCAGTGGGCCCGCGTCTCTCCATGGAACTCGTGGACCAGTTCGATGGCCCCGACGACATGGGCATTGAAGTCGTGGAGGTCCTCCGCCGGGACCCACAGTTCGAGGATGGTCCGCCCTCCGGCCTGCCGGACGGGGTAGCGGCGCAGGAACTCCGAGTCGACCTCGAAACGGGTGACGAAGCCGGCTCCGTCGTGCCGCACGTTCCAGTCTCTCGCGATCTTGATCGCGTACTCCTCGTTGAGGACCGGGTAGAAGATCGGCTGCTCGGGCAGACGGGGCGGCCACGCGCGCCAGTTCGTCCCGCGGACGAGGTCCAGCTCCAGCGGGCCGGTCGGGCGCCACAGGGTCGTCGTCGGGGGCCGGCTGGTCATGAGGATCGCTCTCTTCAGGGCGGGACGGTCGAAGCGGTCGGTCGGGGAAGCGGACGATACCGGCGGGGCGGCCCCGGCGGCCACGGTGTTTCTCGGCCTCAGTGGTACCGGTGACCAGCGGAACAAACGTGCACCCCTCCGATAACATGTCCGATCTCACGTTGATCGCCGTGATCGTCCGCCCTCGGCAGAAACCTGCCATGCAGCCACGAGGATGGAGTGAGCCATGTGACCGGAAACTAGTAAATCGGCCAAATACGTTGATTTCTATAGCTTCGCGGATGTTCTCGCGAATACAGAGCAGAATTGCGTTCGTCGTGCGGCACAGACCACGGGCGGTGCTGTGGGCCACGGCGGGTGTGGCGACCTTCGGTTTCCTCGTCGCGCTGGAGATCACCGCGCGCTGGTACGGCGTACCGGGACCCCTCACCAACCAGGCGCGCGAAGTGGTGTTCGCTCCCCACTCCGGACCGCTGCTGTACGCCGGTATGGCACTGATGATGGTGGTGCTCACCTGGCGGCAGCGGTTCGTCGCGGCCGGTGCCGCGGTCGCCGTCGATTTCGTCTTCTGGGTGGTGCGATGGGCGATCGACGCACCCATGAACTTCGGCAACGGCGCGTTGTGGGTGATTCTCGGCTGTGCGGTCATCGCCGTCACGCGCCGCACCGGCCGGGACCGTGCGCTGCTGCTGAAGGGTGCCGGGCTGGGCCTGCTGCTCATCGCGGGTCACAAGACCGGTGACACCTGGCTGCTGATCACCTCGAAGACGCGCCCGGCGGTGCTCGACCCCTACTTGGCCACGGCCGACCACGCACTGGGCAACCCCTCGTGGGTGGTGGGCCGGTTGGTGGAGGCCACCGGCCCGATCGGGACCCATGTGCTCGGCGCCGTGTACGGCCAGCTCCCCCTCGCCGCGGCCATCGTCGCGCTCTACCAACTGCGCAACGTGGGCGTCGAGCGGCGCTTCCCGGGCCACCATCTGGTGCGCACCTTCCTCGCCATAGGCCTGCTCGGTCCGGCCATCTACATGATCTTCCCGGTGGTCGGGCCGGTCTTCGCCTACGGCGCCGACGGCGGGCACTGGGCCGTGGCCAACCTGTGGCCGGCCACACCCGTGCCGGTCGATGTCCCGCACCCGATCCCGTTCGACGCGATCACCCCTCGCAACTGCATGCCGAGCCTGCACACCGCGTGGGCCACCACGCTCTTCCTGCACTCCCGCAAGGGCCCCAGGATCCTGCGGTACGCGGGCACGTTCTGGCTGGTCGCCACGGTCTGCGCGACGCTGGGATTCGGCTACCACTACGGAGTGGATCTCGTCGCCGGTGTGGTGTTCGCGCTCACGGTCGAGGTGGCGATGCGCTCGTTCGACCGTGGGTGGGACCGGTCGGGCGCCGGGCTGGTCGCCCACGGTGTGACGGTCTTCGCGGCGCTCCTGGTGTCGTACCGCTGGCTGCCGATGCGGATGGCCGCGCATCCATGGGTGTTCGGGCCCCTGCTCCTGCTGGCCATGGGGTCGGTGATCCACCGCTACCTGCGGACCACCAGGTCCTGGGATCCCGAAGCCGCCGCACCGGCACAGCGCCCGGAACCGCAACTCATGCAGGTGTGACCGCGGGACGCCCCCTCGGACCGGCCGGATGGACGACGACGGCCGCCCCACCTCCGTGCGGCGGCCGTTGCCGGTGGCCCTGCCGCCGGGGCTCAGAGGGGTCCCCAGGCCGAGGCGTGATCGAGGAGCCGGCGGTGGACGATTCGGACCGCCGGCTCGCCGAGGTCGGCGCGGGTCACCAGGTAGAGGGTGTTGAGCGGCGGTACCTGGGTCCGGTGCAGCTGTTCCAAGGACCCCGCGTGCAGGGCCGGTTCGGCGAGGTAGCGGGGGAGGACCGAGACACCCGCGTCGGCGATCACGGCCGCGAGCACGGCGCGCAGATCGGGCACCACGACGGAGACGGGGTTGGGCGGGCGTCGCTGGAACTCGCTGCGCCAGTACCGGCGGATGATCGGCAGTTCGTCGGCGTACGTGACCAGAGGCAGGTGGGCGAGGGCCGCGACGGGGTCCTCGGCGAGTCGCCGCGGGTCGACGGAGCGGGCCGCGGTCGGCGTGCCCACGAGCAGGAACTCCTCGTCCACGAAGGGGACCGCGGCCAGACCGCGCAGTTTCGCGGAGGGGCGGGCGGAGGACACCACCAGGTCCAGCTCGCCGTCGGCGAGGCGCGCGAGGAGCGGCTCGGCGACATCGAGGGTGACGCGCAACCGCAGTCCACGGCGGGTGAGGGGGGCGAGCGTGGGGAGCAGGCGGACCGCCGTGAACTCGCTCGCCGCGCCGACTCGTACGGTGCCCCGGCAGTCCTGTTCGTCGGTGTCCTCGGCCAGCGCGTGCCGCAGGCCGTCCAGATGGGGGCCGATCCGACGGGCGAACTCGTGGGCTCGGTCGGTGGGTTCCGCGCCGTTGCGCGAGCGGGTGAACAGCGTATCGCCCAGTTGGTCCTCCAGCCGGGCGAGCTGTCCGCTGACGGCGGGCTGGGAGATTCCCCGAGCGGTGGCGGCGGCGGTCAGCGAGCCACGGCGGTAGATCTCCAGGAACGTCGTCAGCAGATCAAGGTCCGTCACGCAAGCCACGATACATAAGAGAACTTATGGACCGAGCGTGATCGCAGCAGGCATCTGATGAAAGCTGGAGGCCTCACCCACCGAGGGACGTACACCCAGCCACGTCCCCGCACGAGACAAGGCCCCTTCCCCATGGCGAAGATCCTGATGATCATCTCGGCCTCCGACACCCTGACCCTGGCCGACGGCACCGCACACCCGACGGGCTTCTGGGCCGAGGAGGTCGCCGCCTCGCACCGGGTGCTGACCGAAGCCGGCCATCAGGTGGACATCGCGACCCCCGGCGGCGCCCGCCCGACCGTCGACGCGATCTCCCTGGACGGGCGCGGTGGCGTCGAGCCCGAGGCCGCCGCCGCCTTCCGGACGTACCTGGAGTCGATCGACGCGGTCCTCGCCACCCCGCTCGACCTGGCCACCGTCCGCGCGGCCGACTACGCCGTCCTCTACCTGCCCGGTGGCCACGCCCCGATGGCCGACCTGGCCGCCAGCGCCGAACTCGGCACCCTGCTCGCCGACGCCGACCGCCGCGGCGGGATCATCACCGCTCTGTGCCACGGTGTCGCCGCCCTGCTCAGCGCCGAGCGCCCGGACGGCTCGTTCGTCTTCACCGGCCGCGCCCTCACCGGCTTCAGCGACGCCGAGGAGCAGCAGGGCGGTCTCGGCGAGAAGGCGCCGTGGCTGGTCGAGACCCGGCTCGCGGAACGCGGCGCGCGGCTGAGGACCGGCGCGCCCTGGTCCGACACCGTGATCGTCGACGGCAACCTGATCACCGGCCAGAATCCGCAGTCCAGCCTCAGCACCGCACAGCAGGTGCTCGCCGCCCTCGCGGACGCCTGACCCGACCCAGCGTGGACCCCCGCACCGGACCGGCCCGTCGCGGTGGCAGGCCGCGGCGGGTCCGCGCGGTCCGGTGGCTCCCGCCTCGGCGTGTGCGGCACCCACCGTCACACCGGAGGGCGCCGTGCTCGTCGGGACGGAACCATGGCGCCCCCCACGGGCGCTCGCCCCTACGCACGCTCGCCCTCGGCGGTGTCCGCCCGCCGGGGATCACGGGGGACAGCCCTTGGACCCCCCTACGCCGGGATGAGAACCGTCAGCCACTCCGCTTCGCGCGGCCGGTACCCGTGGCGGTCCCACAGCCCCGACACGATCGCCGGGACATGACCGGCCCCGTACACGACCGCCACCCGGATCGGCTCCGCGCCGCGCTCCGCGTCGATCCTGCCGAGCGCGTCGAGCAGTCGCCGGTCGCGTCTATCCGTCATGGCGTGCTCCACGGGATCGTCGGCCATCATCTCCGCCCGGAGCGTCGAGGGCAGGTCCTCGACCGCCAGGTCCTCGTCGAGGAACGCCCGCGGACCGCGCAGCGCGAACACCAGCCCCATCACCGGGGCCGCGACCATGAGCAGCACGTACATCCACCGCGGCAGTGTCTTCAGGTCCGCGATCGCCTCGGCCGCGGTCACATCAGGGTTGATCACCGGCACACCCTCGGGAAGCAGGAGATCGTCGCGCTGCTCCTGGAGGCCGTTGCGCCGCCGGCGCGGAGCGAAACGGTAGGCCAGCGTCAGGGCACTCACCCCGGCCGCTCGCCCGCGGATTCCCTCGAGCACTATGAGGTCGCACTCCCTCAGTCTGATGCGGACCTGGGAGTAGAACGTCGGCGAAGCCACATGCAGCATCGGGAAGATGACGAATTCAAGAGGGGTCCCCGTCCGTCTCATGGTGATCACGGCGGATCGGACGGCATACCCGGTCACTTCGATGATCTGCATGATGCCCCCCTGAGCCTCGCGCGGTCCCACCGTTCGCCCGTACGAGGACACGAGCCGGCCCGAGGCCGTGGTTCCCTCCCCGCGGCGGCAACCGCCGGCCGGGACAGCGCCGCCGACATGACCGACCGCCCGTCGGTCACGGAGGTGCGCGAGCACGGCCGCACCCGGTCCTACGACACCGTCGGCCCTTCCTCCCGCGGTACGGCGTATCCGGGCACGGAAGGCCATCGCACGGTCAGTACGACGGACTCCTCCTCGGCGGACCAGGAGTGATCCACCCCCCGGCCCCAGACGACATAGTCGCCCTGTTCCTCCAACAGCACGCTCCGGCCGGGGAACTCCATACGGAACCTGCCACTGATGAGAACCAGAAGAGCCGTACGGACTTCCCCCTCCACCCACCGGGCGCGCTCGTCGCCCCGCGGGTGGACGCCCCACTTGACCTCCACCGCCTGACTGTGGCGAGGGTCGTCCCGCTCCTTGAAGTGTCCGAGCAGCCATCCCCGGTCCAGCGCCGCGTCCTTGCCCGCCTTGCCCACGTACACGCCGTCTTCCATGCGCCCGAACGCTAGCAGTCACCGGATCAGCGACGGTCCGCGACAGATGCCGGTTCGTCCCTTCCCCTGCCGGAGCCCCGGTCGCGGGTCCGCCTACCGGGGCTCGGTCTCGGCCCGGAGAGGTCGGAGCCATGTCGGTGCCACCCCCTCGGGCCCACCGCGCGCCTCCGGTGCGGGCGTCACCGGTAGGCGGACCGGGCCGACGCCGGTCAGCGGGCCGCTTCGAGCAGCAGGGCCGCGGCCGTGGCCGCTCCGTCGGTACGGATCTCGCCGCCCAGAGCCTTCGCGCGCGCCCGGGTCCCGGGTGCCAGGGCCGTCTTGAACGCGACGCTCAGGCAGTCCATCGTCGGAGCCGCGGTGTCGACCGCCGCGCCGATGCCGAGGTCCGCCACCCGGCCGGCCCAGTAGGGGTTGTCCGCCAGCCGGAGAGGCACCACCACTTGCGGCGTCCCCGCCCGTGCGGCCGTGAGCGTGGTCCCCGCGCCGCCGTGGTGCACTACGGCGGCCACCCTGCCGAACAGACGCTGATGGCTGACCTCGCCGATGGCGAAGCAGTCGTCCTCGTCGTCGACCAGGTCGAGGTCCGCCCACCCTCGGGAGACGAGTACGCGGTGACCCTGCGCGCGCGCCGCCTCGACCGCCCAGCGGGCGATGTCCGGCGACGGGCGCATGCTTCCGAAGCCCACGTAGACCGGCGGCTCGCCCCCGTCCAGGAACGTCACCAGGTCGGCCGGGAGTGGGCGTTCGTCCGGCAGCGTCCACGCGCCCGTCTGGGTCACGTCGAGACCCGGGACCTTCCGCCACCGTCCCAGGACCGGGTCCGCCGCCAGCCAGGGCCGGTCGGTGACGACGTGGTCGCGGACGTTGTCGACGGGCGGCAGACCGATCGACGCCCGGTGGGCGTTGAGCGGCTCGCCGAACTGCTCGTTCACATGACGGGCGTCCAGCTCCCACAGCGTCCGGTGGTCACTCGCGTCGGGCTCCGGCCAACCCGGGCGTGGCGGGGGAGCATGATGCGGTGACGGCAGGTTGACCGCCGAATAGCTCACGTACACGTAGCGGATGCCCGAGGTCTCCGCGACCGACCGCGCGGCGATCTGCGCCAGGCCCGCCGCCACCAGCACGTCACATCCGTCGGCCGCCGCGGGGAAGACGTCGAACTGTGTGCCGACCATCTCGGTCCGGTACCGGGAGAGTTCGGCCGCCGACGGCAGGCCGGCGCCGCGCATCAGCGCACGCACCGGAGGACCGACCGGCACCAGCCGTATCCCGAGACCCGCGAGCCGCTGCGCGAACTCGTCGTCCGGCGGCGCGCACATCCGGACCTCGGCCCCGAGCGCCCGTAGCCGCACCGCGAGTGCCACCAGCGGTTCGACATCGCCGCGCGTCCCGTACGTGGACAACAACACCCGCACTCCGCGACCTCCTTCGTCCTGTCTTCCCTGCGACGCGACTGCCCGGCGGGCGGTCGAGCGGCCCGCCGACTGCGATGCGACGGCCCTGAAGTGTGCCCGGCGCAACTCATGTCGCGCGCCGTTCCGCGCGGCAGGGGTACCCGGACACCTGGACGCCGAGCCCCGCGCACCCCCGGATCTTGCCCAGCCCGATCTTCAAGTGAACCTCCAAAACATGGAGTTGGGCCGGAACGCGCACCCCAGGCATCCTGCGGGTCCCTCGTGGCCGACCCCGATCGACGCCCTCTCGCGTGGAGCCGTCCTCAGTGGCTACGGTGTGCGCCAGCGTGCCTTCGGGCCGACGGTGTCGCGTCGGCCCGTGGCCGCCCGTACCCGTGCCCGGCGAGACGTACAAGGTTCCCGATCGTCAACACAACCTGAGAGCCACTGGATGCGTAGGTCGTCTGTGCCCGTCCCTGATGTCTCGGTCATCCTGCCCTGCGCCGGTTTCGGCACACGGTTCGGTGCGCCCTACTCGAAGGAGCTGCACTGCCTGGCGCCCGGGGTGACCGTGCTGGACCGCAGCCTGGAAGCCGTCGTCGAACTGGCCAAGAGCGGACTCAACGTACGCCTGGTCGTCGTCTTCGGAGCCCACAAGCTGGACACGGTGAGTTATCTCGCCCGCTACGCCGACACGTTCCAGATGGTCTTCGTCTACCAGGACCAGTCGTTCGAACCTGACCTCGACGGCGCCATCCGCACGGCTCTCCCGATGACGCACGGGCCGGTGGCCCTCGTCCTGCCCGACATCGTTGTCTCCGGAGCGGGGAGCACCGGCAGCCTGCTCGCCGCGTTCCGCCGGACGGATGTGGCGGGTTGGAGCGTGGTGGCCGCGGAGGAGCGGAACCCCGACACCCTGCGGCAGATGGGCGCGTTGGCCCTGGCCGAGGGGAGCGGCCTGGTGACCGTCGCGGCCGCGACCGACAAACCGGCGGATCCCTCGGGCTTCAACGCGTACTGGGGCATGGTGGCGGTCACCGAGAAGGAGGCGCACCGCCTGCCCGATGTGGTGGCCAAGGGGGTGGACAGCCCGTTGTCCGGTGCGGTCGCCCTCATGGTCGAGGGAATCGTCAACTACAACACCGTCGCGGGCTGACGCTCCACGAAGCCGAAGCCGAAGCCGAAGCCGAAGCCGAAGCCGAAGCCGAAGCCGAAGCCGAAGCCAAGCCCGAAGCCGAAGTCGGCCAGGAGGATTCGCCGACGGGGCGATGCTCCTCGCTCACGGAGACTACGGTGGGTCCATGACGGGGACCTGGGAGGCCGGCAAGGGGGTACTGCGCCTCCCTTCCGGACGTCTGATACGCGGGCGGGGGCTACGACACCCGATTCCCGACGGCCCGGTTCCCGCCTACGCCGTGTATCTCCTCGGCAGACCGCCTCCCCGCACGCCGTGGGAGGCCCGGTGGCTGCGGTGGCCCGACTTCCGGCTGCCGAACAGCCGTGCCGAAGCCCGGACCGTCCTGACGGAGGCCTGGGTCCGAGCGAGTGCCGAACGTGTCGAGATCGCGTGCGCCGGCGGGCGCGGTCGCACGGGAACGGCCCTCGCCTGCCTCGCCGTTCTGGACGGGGTGCCCGCCGGCCAGGCGGTGGACTTCGTCCGCCGGAACTACGACGCCCGTGCCGTCGAGACCCCTTGGCAGAAGCGTTACGTCCTCCGTTTCGCGGAGACCGCGGCATCCTCGTAGCCGCCGAGGAGGGACGAAGGCCTCGGCGAACCGCGCCGAGGAGTGGTGGGCCAGGACGGATTCCCGGCCCACCGCCGCGTCACGAGGCCGTCGGTGCCGGTTCGTGGCTTCCGTAGGGCCGCGTGATGATCTCCATGCCGTGTCCGGCCGGGTCCATGAAGTACAGCCCCCGCCCACCGTGATGGTGGTTGATCTCTCCGGGCTGCTTCAGGCGCGGATCGGCGTAGTACGTGATCCCGGCCTGCCGGATACGCGCGAAGGAGGCGTCGAACTCCTCGTCGGAGATGAGGAACGCGTAGTGCTGCGGGACGATCGACCCCGCCGGGACGGTGGCGAAGTCGAGGGCGACCCCGTTGTCGGTGGCCACGGGAAGGAACGGGCCCCACTCGGTCCCGACCTCGAGCCCCAGGACACGCGCCAGGAACTCGGCCGACTCCCGGTTGTCCCGGGCGTGGATGATGGTGTGATTCAACTCGACGGACATCTGTGGAATGCCTCCGCAAGGCAGTCTCACGGGCACCTCCATGCCTCACCCGGTCGGTGACCGACACGCGATGCCGTGCCCGCGATCTTAAGCAGTGCCGCGCACGGCGTCGAGGGCCGTGCCGAGCGCAGGCCGCTGACACCCGCCCAAGGGGTCTCCGACGACCAGGCCGCGGGAGAGCAGGCCAGGCACGGCCGCGAGCGGGCCGAGCCGTCAGCGGCATGCGGTGACGGACGGTGACGGAGACTTAACTCAGCGTGTGCGTCGCAGCACTCGGTGTGGTCATGTGGTGCCGGTGGGTCGCGGGTGCGGCCGGGGGCGTTGCGCAATTGGCTGTCACCGGTCAATATGGTGACGTGAACCATGCCTTTCCCTGCGGAACGCTTCCCCTCGACTTCGTCGGCACCCTGCGCGCGCGGCGCAACACGGTGCCCACGGAGAAGCTTGCCTCTCCCGAGCTGCTCGACGCGTGGTTCGTCGAGTCCGGGATGCTCGACGCGGCTCCCGACGCGAACGAGGCGGACCTCGAAGCAGCGGTGGAACTGCGTGAGTTGATCTACGAGTTGGTCTTCCTGCGTCTGGCGGGCGAGGAACTCCCCGCGGCGGCGGTCGCCGCGCTGAACCGGCGAGCGGCCGGCATGCCCGTGGAAGTCCAGCTCGGCAAGGACGGCGTGAGTCACACCGGGTCGGCCTCCCAGGGGCTCGCGGGCCTCGCGCGCGAGGCGGTCGAGATCCTCGGGGGCGACGAGGCGACACTGCTGCGCGAGTGCGCCCGGCCCGAGTGCACCCAGGTCTACCTCGACCACTCACGCGGTCACCGCAGGGAGTGGTGCGCCATGAAGACCTGCGGAAGCCGGGTCAAGTCCGCCGCCTACCGGGCGCGTCAACGCAGCGCGCAGAACTGACGCGCCGGTCCTGGCGGCACCCACGGCACACCGTGCCGGGTGGTACGCCGACGGTCCGACCTGGGCGACGGCTCGGTCCGGACCCGGTCGGGCCCGGACCGCCGGGGCCGCGCGTCGGGGCGGACCGACTCCAACGGTCCCCGGGGAACACGTCGGCCGGGAGTTCACTCCGCGCTTGCGACCGGGCGGAGTTCACCGGAACCACGTCGGATCAGGCGGGTCTCCACGGTGACGGTGCGGGCCCGCGAGCGGTCTCCCGCCAGACGCCTCAGCGCGATCGCTCCCGCGGTCGAGCCCACGGCCTCCGGGTCCTGGGCCACGACGGTGAGCGCCGGTTCGAGCAGGGACGCGATCGGGACGTCGTCGAAGGCGACGACAGCGACGTCCTTGCGTCCGCCGCGGGCCAGCTGACTCAGGACGCCGAGTGTCATGTTGTTGTTGCCCGACAGCAGGGCCGTCGGCGGGTCGGCCAGGTCGAGCAGCCGGGCGGTCGCCTCGGCCGCGGTCCGGGGATCGTGTGCGTCGGCGACCAGGGCGCGATCGTGGGGAAGGCCCGCTTCGGCGAGCGCCTCGCGGTATCCGGCGAGCCGCTCGCGACGCGTGTAGAGCCGAGCCGGTGTGTCGCCGACGAACCCGATCCGCCGATGGCCGCCCGCGATCAGATGGGCCACGCCCTCGCGGGTGCCGGAGCGGTTGGTGCTGACCACCGTGTCCGTCGTCAGACCGGTGCCCGGCCGGTCGAGGAAGACGACGGGCATGCCCGCCGACCGGTGCGGCCGCAGCCGGGAGTGCTCGGCGCCCACGGCGGGCGCGACCATCAGCACGCTCACCCGGCGCGCCAGGAACGTGTCGATGAGCGCCTGTTCCCGCTCCGGGTCGTCGTCCGACGAGCCCATCAGCAGAGTCAGGCCGCTGGTGTGCAGCGCGTCCTCGATACCGCCCGCGACCGCCCCGAAGAACGGGTTCCCGACGTCGGGTATGACCAGTCCCACGGTGGTGTCCGGGCCTCCGGTCCGGATGGAGCGGGCCATCAGATTGGGCTGGAAGCCGAGTCTGTCCACGGCTTCCAGGACCCGTCTGCGCGTCTCGGCCGAGCTGGGGCCGTCCTCGTTGAGCACTCGGGAGACCGTCTTGGCACTGACCCCGACCTCGCGGGCGACGTCGGCGAGCGTTGGTCTGCGGGTCGGTGTCATGAACTCCCTGTCCTCTGGGCCGTGTTCCCGGGGACGCCGGATCCGTGGGCCGGCTCGACCGGACCTCCCCCCGGGTGCGACCGCAGCCCCGCCGGGATCAGCTCGGCCGGACCCCGGCCGCGGAGGCGGCGTCACTGTCCGCGACGACCGTACCCCCGTCGGCGGACACGTTCAGCGCCCCCGTCATGATGGCGACCACCTCCGCCATGGTGTAGTCCGACGGTTTGATCACCGCGGCTCGGCGGCCCAGCCGGTGGACGTGGACGCGGTCGGCGATCTCGAAGACGTGCGGCATGTTGTGGCTGATGAGAATCACCGGCACGCCGCTGTCACGGATGCGGCGGATCAGGTCGAGTACCTGACCGGACTCCTTGACCCCGAGCGCGGCGGTCGGCTCGTCCATCACCACCACGCTGCGTGCCCAGGCCGCCGCGCGGGCCACCGCGACGGCCTGGCGCTGACCGCCGGACAAGGTTTCCACCGGCTGGGTGAGCGAGCCGATGCCCACCTTCAGCGCCGCCAGGTGCGCGGCGGCCTGCTCCCGCATGGCCCGCTTGTCGAGGAGCCGGAAGACCGAGCCGAGCACGCCGGGACGGCGGATCTCGCGGCCGAGGAACATGTTCGACGCGATGTCCATGGACGGGGCGACCGCCAGGTCCTGGTACACGGTCTCGATGCCCCGGGCCCTGGCGTCCTGCGGTCCTCCGAAGCGGATCGGCTCGCCGCCGAGGCGGATCTCGCCCGCGTCCGGGACCAGCGCGCCGGTGAGAGCCTTGATCAGGCTCGTCTTGCCGGCACCGTTGTCGCCGATGACGGCGAGCACCTCGCCGGGCATCAGGTCGAAGTCGGCGCCGTCGATGGCGGTGACATGGCCGTAGCGCTTGACCAGCCCGCGCGCGCTGAGCACCGGCGGCGGCGCTGCTTCCGGCGGACTCCCCCCGCCGTCGCGGCTGTGGGGGAGCGGCGCCGGTGTCCCACCGTCCTTCGTCGTCGACCTGGGCGTCCCGGAGGGGAGCGCCGGCTCTTCGGAGGCTTCGGACCCGCTCATCGTGTCCCCTTCCGAGACAGCTGATCGACGGTCACGGCCAGGATCACCAGGACGCCGGTGACCAGCGTCTGGTAGACGGAGGAAACCCCCATCAGCTGGAGCCCGTTGCGGAAGACGCCGACGATGAGCACACCGACGAACGTGCCCAGGACCGTACCCCGTCCGCCGAAGAGACTCGTGCCGCCCAGGACGACCGCGGTGATGCTGTCCAGGTTGTCGGTCTGGCCGGCCTGCGGGTCACCCACTCCGGTGCGCGACACGAGCAGCAGCGCGGCGATGCCGTAGACGAGTCCGGCGACGACGTACACGCTCACGGTCAGCCGCCCGACCCGGATGCCGCTGAGCCGAGCGCTCTCGGAACTGTTCCCCAGGGCGTACACATGACGGCCCCAGGAGGTGCTGCCGAGCGCGTACGCGAAACCGAGGAACAGCGCCACGGTGACCAGCGACCCGTAGGTCACGTCCGTCCTGCCCAGCGGGAAGGTGCGGCCGAGAGCGGTGAGCGTTCCCGGCAGCCCGGTCACCGTCTGCTCCTCGGAGTAGAGGTGGGTGAGGGCGAACGCCACGTTCAGCATGCCGAGGGTGACGATGAACGGGGGCAGGGGCACGGCCTGTACGAGCAGTCCGTTGAGCAGTCCGAACGCTCCGCAGACGAGCAGTCCCGCCAGCACCGCGAGCAGCGGCGGCCACCCCTGATGAACGGCCAGCCTTGCCATCAGGATGCTGCCGAAGGCCATGACGGCACCGCACGACAGGTCGATCCCGGCGGTCAGGATGATCAGCGTCTGCCCGATCGCGAGCGTGCCGACGACCATCACCTGCTGGAGGATGAGCGAGAAGTTTCCGCCGGACAGGAACCGGTCGGTGCCGACGGAGAAGAACACCGACGCGAGCACCAGGGCCGCGAACGGACCGGCGACGGGCGTCGTGAGCAGTCTGCGCAGGGTGAGCGGGTCCTTGCCCGCGGCGAGCGAGGTGGAGACGGCCATGGGGGATCAGCCCCAGCAGTTCTGCAGACCGAAGCCGGTGTCCTTGGCCTCGATGCCGGTCTGTGCCTTGTCGGTGATGAGCTGCACCCCGGTGTCGGTGTAACCCGACGCCTTCTTGCCGCCCTTGGCGTAGGAGACGATCGCCTTGACGCCGTCCGAGGCCATCTTCAGGGGGTACTGCTGCGACGTGGCGGCGATCTTGCCGTCCTTGACCGCCTGGACGCCCGTGCACCCGCCGTCGATCGAGACGATCATGACGTCCTTCTCACGGCCCTTGGCCTTGAGCGCGGTGTACGCCCCGAGGGCGGCGGGCTCGTTGATGGTGTAGACGAGGTTGATGTCGGGCGCCTTCTGCAGGCAGTTCTCCATGGCGGTCTGGCCCTTGGCCTGGTCGCCGCCGGTGTCCTGGGAGCAGACGATGGACGGATCGGTCGCACCGATACCGAAGCCCTTCGCGAAGCCGTCGTGGCGCTGCACGCCGACCGAGATGCCCGGGGCGAGGTCCAGCGTGGCGATCTTCGCGGCCTTGCCCTTCATGGCCGCCTTGGCGTACGCGCCGATCAACTCGCCCGCCTTCACGTTGTCCGTGGCGAAGAGCGCGTCGGCGGCGCTCTGCGGCTCGGGCGGGGTGTCGAGGGCGATCACCAGCACACCCTTGGCGCGGGCCTTGGCGATCGCGGGCACGATGGCCTTCGAGTCGTTCGGGGTGATCAGCACGCCCTTGACCCCCGACGCGACCATGTTCTCCAGCGCGGTGACCTGACTGGCGTTGTCACCGTCGAACTTGCCGGCCGCCGTGGACAGATCGACGTGCGCGGACTTCGCGGCCTGCTCGGCCCCCTCGCGCATCTTCACGAAGTAGGGGTTGGTGTCCGTCTTGGTGATCAGTCCGACCTTGGCGTCGCCGGACGAGGAGCCGCCGCCTGAGCCGGACCCGCAGGCCGTCAGGGACAGGGCGAGGCAGGCGACTCCGACGGAAAGGGCCGGACGGGTTCTGGGAAACATGAACGACTCCTACGGGCAGACAGAACTGTTGATCCGCGCGGCTTTCGGGGGTGCTGGGGGTGCGGGCGGGGGTGCCATCGTTGACACATGTCAACGATGACATTCGCTGCGGAGGATGATGGACGTCCCTTGTGGGCGAGTCAATGCCGCGCACACGAGCAATGTTGAGATGACGTCAGTCATCTGGCAATCACAACACCTGTGCAGGTAGGCGCCGTTGGTCTCCGGGGTCCACTTCGTCGCGCGATCAGATGTGTTATCCCGTGGAAAGGGGATCATCAAGTGCGCCTGTGAATCGCTGAGTTGGAGACCCATCGGCGATGCGTCCTGAGTTCTGCCCGCCACGCCGGCGGTCCGAAACGTCAGCGGATCCGACGCGTCCGCGGCGTTGACTGGCCATGCCCGGGGTCCCATCATCGGACATCGACCGACTGTCAGCGATGACAGTGTCAACGATGACATGATCCCTCGAAGTTCGGAGAGTGGGTTCACATGCGTCGAAGAGCCAGGGCCCTGCTCGTCACCCTGGTCGTGGCCCTGGCCGCGATCCTGCCGAGCACACCCGCCGTCGCCGGGACAGTGCAGGACTATCCGGAGTTCCCCTATCCGCCGACCACCTACAGCGAGCCGTACCGGGGGCAGTTCCACTTCAGCTCGCAGGCCGGCTGGATGAACGACCCCAACGGTCTCGTCTACGCCAACGGGCTGTACCACTTCTTCTACCAGCACAACCCGCACGGACTGGCCTGGGACACCATGCACTGGGGCCATGCCACCAGCCCCGACCTGGTCCACTGGACGCAGAAGCCGATGGCGCTCGAACCGGGGGTGCATCCGGGCACACTCTTCTCCGGTGGCGGTGTCGTCGACAAGGACGACACCTCCGGCCTCAGGACCGGCTCCCTCGACCCCATCGTGGTGTTCTCCAACACCGACGGTGTGAGCGTCTACTACAGCAACGACAACGGGCGGACGTTCCAGGCGTACGACAAAGGACGCAAGGTCATCGACATCCCCGCCGAGAGCCGCGACCCGAAGGTGTTCTGGGACGCTGCCAGACACCGTTGGACCATGGTGGTGTGGTCCTCCCAGGGCGGCAACGGGGTGAACATCTACACCTCGCCGAACCTTCTGGACTGGACGTTCGCCAGCCGCTTCGCGGCCCCCTGGCTGTTCGAGTGCCCCGACCTGTACCCGCTCGACCTGGACGGCAGGGCCGGGCGGCAGAAATGGGTGCTGACGTCCGCGTCCAGCCAGTACGTGGTCGGTTCCTTCGACGGCAGGACGTTCACCACAGACTGGACCCAGCCCCAGCAGATGGACCTCGGTACCACGTACGCGGGAGGCAGCTTCTACGCCGCCGAGACGTTCACCGGCACGCCGGACGGCCGCACGGTGCAGATGGCCTGGCAGGGCGGCAACTACGGCAGCACCTGGACCGGCAACGCCACGTTCCCGGCGGCCCTCGCCCTGGTGACCACACCCGACGGTCCGCGCGTCACGCGGACCCCGGTCGCCGAGCTGGAGTCCCTGGCCTCCGACAGCCGTACCTGGAAGAACCGGACCCTCGATGCGGCCAAGAAGGGCAACCTCCTGGCCGACGTCAAAGCCGACACCTACGAACTGACCGCGCAATTCGACGTCAACGGCGCCACGGCCACCCAGTTCGGCTTCGACCTCCACCTGCGCTCGGACGGCAGCGCCGACCGGAGGGTCGTCTACGACACCAAGGCGCAGACGCTGCAGGGCAAACCGCTCAGGCCGAGGAACGGCAAGGTCACGATGCGCATCCTCGTGGACCGGGGACAGCTCGAGATCTTCGCCGACGGCGGACTGTACTCCCTGTCCGACAACGCCTCCTTCGACTCCTCGGCGGACAGCCAAGGCATCGGGCTCTTCACGGCGGGCGGGAAGGTGACGCTTGACAGCGCGACCTTCACCCGCCTGAACACCAGCTGGGGCACGGCACAGTCGACGCTGCTGAGCAATCTGAAGGGCCCCTGGCACGCCTCCGGCGGCGCCTGGAGCGACACGAGCGGCGGCAAACGGGTCTCCGCCTCCGGTGACGCCTTCTACCTGAGCGCCGGCAGCGCGGGGGACGCCGTATACCAGGGCGACATCACTCTCGACTCCGCGCGGGCCGGCGGACTCACCTTCCGCGCGAACGCGGCGGGCGTGGGCTACACCGCGAACATCGACACCAGCGGCGTGGTCAAACTGTGGCGCCCCGGCAAGGACATCGCGACCTACGCCACGCCCGTCGCGGCGGGCAGCACCCACCATCTGAAGGTGCAGACGACCGGCAGCCGCATCCGCGTCTGGCTCGACAACGGTGCCGATCCGGTCATCGACGCGACCGACGACACCTACCCGAGCGGGGTGTTCGGGGCCAACGTCTACAACGGCACGGCCACGGTGCAGAATCTCAACACCGGATCCGGGGGCTTCGTGACGTTCGCCGCGACGCGATGGGCCCAGCGCGGCGGCACCTGGACCGTCGAACCGGACGGGCTGCACGGGCGCAGCGCCCAGGACGCCTTCTGTCTCAGCGACCGCACGGGCACAGACTTCACCTACCAGGGTGACCTGACCGTCACCAACGGCACCGCCGCGGGGCTCACCTTCCGAGCCGATCCCGACGGAGCGGGCTACACCGCGAACATCGACACCAGCGGCGTGGTGAAGCTGTGGCGCCCCGGGCGTGACATCGCGACCTTCAGGACGACCGTCGTCGAAGGGCGTACCTACCATCTGAAGGTGCAGACGACCGGCAGCCGCATCCGCGTCTGGCTCGGCGACGGCGCCGATCCGGTCATCGACGCGACGGACGACACCTACACGGACGGAGTGTTCGGCGTGAACGGCTTCGCGGCCGGCATGGTGGTCCAGAATCTGGCCGTCGGTTGAGACCGCGTGGCGGGAGGCCGGTTCCGGCTCAGCGGGTGAGGTCCGCCGATGTCGTTCGAGCCGGCGTCCCAACTGGCGTACGAGCGGCTGCTGGTCGAACGTCCGGGAGCGAGCGTCCGCCGACCAGCCGCAGGCCATGTCACGATGGTCGGACCGGCTGTTGAGCCTGAAGGACGGTGACCGTCACCCGGTTGTCGCACTCGGCGACGACGCCGTCGTCCAGGGCGACTTGGTGCGATCCTGAGCCCGGGAGGCCGATCACCAGCGTCGGGAAGGTGACGGGCCGGGTCCCGGAGACGCAGTAGCCGTCGCCCTCACCCTGGACCTGGACGAACGTGAGCTTCGTCCAGGCCTTCGCTCCCGGCGCGAGAAGCACCTCGGACGAGGTGCCCGTGGGCGTGACCTCGAGCGGGCGGTTGTTCCGCGGGGAGCCGTTCCCGGCGCCGGCGACCTCAGGACGGCCCCGTACTGCGCAAGGCTTCCCGGACACGTTGGCGAACTCGACGATCACCGCGCCGGTTCCGGTGCCGGGTGGCCGGACCGCGGCCTGGCGCATGGACGCGTCGAGATCGTCCGCGGCACACCCCGCCGCCTTACCGGTGGCGGTGGCCGAAGGCGACCCGGGTGACGGGTCCCCCGCCGTGGGATCAGGTGTCCCGGCGGGACGCGAGGTGCCGGAAGCGGTGGGGGAGGAGGACCCCGCGCCCCCGGCCCGGTCGTCCGAGGCCGGGGCCGGGGCCGTGGGGCCTCCGTCCGGCTGACACCCGGTCAGGAGCGCGGTGACCGCCGACACCGACACCAGCGCCGCCGACGCCCTGCGGATACCTGTGCTGCAGCGCATGAAGTCCCCCGAGGCAGAAGTCTGGGTGCCGGACCCTCGCCGGCACCTGCCCCCTGAGAGGGCGGGGCCGGCCTTCGGGGTTCGACAGCAGGACCGACTGTGACACGACGAGGACATGAGCGACACTGAATCGCATCCCGGGACGAACCGCCCCGGTTCGCCGGCTACTCCGGTGCCGGGTCCGTCACCCGGTCCAGATCCCCGCGCTCCACGCAGAACTCGTTGCCCTCGGGGTCCGCGAGGGTGACCCAGCCGCGGCCGTCGGGCCGCGTGTGGTCGGCGATGAGCCGGGCGCCGAGTGCCACCGCACGGGCGACCTCCTCCGCCCGGGTCCGGCCGTGCGGCTGGAGGTCGAAATGGACGCGGTTCTTCGCGGTCTTGCCCTCCTCGACCCGTACGAAGAGGAGGCGCGGCCCCCCGGCGGGGTCCCGGAGCAGTGCTTCCGGGTCACCCGGCTTGTCGTCGGGGTCGAGCGGACGTCCGAGCAACTCGCCCCAGAACAGGGCGAGGTCGTAGGGGTCGCCGGTGCAGTCGAAGGTGAGGCTGTGGAGGGTGGGGTGCAACCCGCCGGAGTGGTCCATCGGTTCAGGATCCCGTCGTGCCGTCGGCGAGTTCGCGCAGAATGTCGATGTGGCCGTTGTGGCGGGCCGTCTCCTCGATCAGATGGAGAAGGATCCACCGGAGGTCGACATGGCGGCCGTCCCGGATCGGGCGCCGCGCCTTGTCGTCCAGCGAGTGCTCGGCCACCAGCGCCCGGTACCGCGCGGCCTGTTGCTCGTAGTCCGACAGGAGTTCGGCCAGCGGGACGTCGACGCCGATCCGCATCTCGCGGTCGGGATCCTCGTCCGTCCAGGGGCCTGCGTCCTCCTCGCCGAGGAAGATGACCTGGAACCAGGAGTACTCGACCCAGCGCAGGTGACTGATGAGCCCGCCGAGGGTCATCAGCGGGGAGCCGGGCAGCGGAGCGCTCCGGGCGTCCTGCGCCGAGACGCCCTCGCACTTGGCGCGGGCGGTGTCACGGACGTAGTCGAGGAAGGTGGCGAGCTGGGTGCGCTCGTCCCATGCGGAAGGCGTGTCTGTTCGTGTCGTCGTCATTGCGGTGAAGCTTCCTCGTCCGTCCGCGTGATGTCGAACGAATTCGGGCGGGCCGGTCACCGTCCAGGACGTGGATGCCGGTACTGGTCCGCGCCGGCAGGACTTCCGACCGGCCGGGACCTCGGGCATCTCGCGTTCACCCGCTGCGCGTCACGCAGGTGCTGGTGACGACGGCACCGCGACGGACACGGACCGCGCGGTCGGGGTCAGGCCGGCCGATTTCGTCGCGCCGAGCGGTTGCGGGAGGAGCGGGGGACGAGGGTGCCGCGGTGGGGTGGAGGTGCGTGATGGGTGCGAGTCCCGGGCCCAGGTTGATCCTGCTGTGCGGGCTTCCCGGCACCGGCAGGACGACACTGGCCGAGCGTCTGGCGAGAGACCTCCCAGCGGTGCGTCTGTGCCCGGACGAATGGCTGCTCGATCTCGACGTCGACCTGTTCGACGAGCGCATGCGGGGCCGGCTGGAGAGGCGACTTTGGTCCCATGCACAGGAGTTGCTGGGGCTCGGACAGACCGTGATCCTGGAATTCGGCTTCTGGGGGCGTTCCGAGCGGGATGAGAAGCGCGTGGCGGCGCACGCACGTGGCGTTCCCGTGGAACTGCATCACCTCGCCGTGCCCATCGACGAGTCGACCCGCCGTCTTGAAGTCCGCCACCGTGAGGGCGGTCCGGGAACGGTGTCGATCAGCCGCGAGTTGCTCGAGGAGTACCGCATGGCTTTTCAGGCCCCCGACGGCCACGAGTTGAGCCTCTTCGACGCCCCGCCTCCGGGACGGCACCGTTGACCGGACCCGCACGGCACGGGCGCGGCCCCGGTGCCGGGACGACGGCTGGCGAGATTGCGGGCCCTGGTGTGAACGACCGTCAGGACCACAACGGGCCAACCCGGTTGGTGGACGGAGCCGACAGCCCGAGGACCGTCAGGACGCGGGTGCGAGACTCCGGAGCAGCTCGTCGGCGGCATTGCGGGCGGAGTCCGGTCAGTCCGGGGTGGAGGAGCAGGCTCTTGAGGAATCCGGTGATGAGGATGGCGGCCGCGTCGGGGTCGAGGCCGGCACGCAAGTGGCCACCGTCCTGGCCCGCGCGCAGGATGCCGAGGAGGTAGTCCTTCCAGGCGGTGTCGCCGGCGTCGAGGGTCCCGCGCATGGCCTCGTCCCGTACGGCGCGTGTGCAGAGCTCGTTCAGGACGACGAACTGTCCACGCTGCGTGTCGAACTGGTCCAGCACGAAGTGCATGTGCGCCGACAGGTGGGCGGGCGGGGCGAGAGGGCCGTTCTCCGCCGGCGGCGGAACACCGGTCGCCGCCCGACGCTGCTGTCGACGACGGCCGCCACGAGCGCCTCTTCGGTGGGGAAGTGGTCACGGGCAGGCCGCTGTCGTCACCGGTGGACATGGGTGGCATCGCCGGTCGCACCCCGCTCACCGCGGACGTCCGCGAGCAACTGCCCACGGTGCTGTGGGGCGGTTCCATCCGCGCGGTGGGCCCCGGCGGTACGAGCGCGTTCGTCACCCCGCACGACACCGTCCCGGGCCCCGCACTCGACCCCGAGGTCCGCACCGGGGTACCGGCGTTCACGGAGCCCCCGCCGTCTACTGGGGCGTCAACGTGACGCTCGACCGACTCCAGGAGGCCCGCAGGATCGGCGCCGAGGCCGCGGTGCGTGCTGCCGTCGCCCTGCTCCACGCGTGGTCTCCGGTGCTGCGGGAGATCGTGAGCGCGGTCGATCCGAGGACGGTGGGCACGTTCCGCTACCACGCCTGTGACCCCGGGCGCATCTGACACCCTGGCCGTCGGGCACGGTCACCGCACTGGGGGGACGCGGTCCACGCGATCCCCCCGACCGGCGGTCGGGCAGCCGCCACCGCGATCCGCGACGCCGACCTGCCGGCCGCCCACCTGACGAACGCGGCGAAGGGCCTCACGACGATCCCGCTCGGCGTGCACGGGTACGAACGCGGCCTCACCGAAAACGCGGCCGACCCCGTTCGGGTGTCGCTGAAGCCGCTGGTGTGGCAGCGGCGACTCGCCCGCCCGGATGTCGGAGGGCTCGCCGCGTCGCCACGCCCATCGCCGCTCCGGTGGCCGCGGCCCGGCGCTGACCCGGGACGGCGGGACCGTCGTAATCCTCCCACCCGGACCCGCGGGACGAGGTCCGCCCAGCGGTCCGGCAGACCGTACCGTGGTCGTCGGCCGTCGGCCGTCGGCCGACGAGCGCGAGCGGCCTCACTCCGGGGACGAGCCGGGGCAGGGTGCTTCCGGCTTGCGGGCCAGAAGGCAGGCGTGCGGCCTCTTCACCCGCCCGCCGGGCTCCTGCTCCAGTCTCGCGGTGACGACGAAACCGGCCCGGCCCAGCAGACCGATCACGCGGTCCAATGGCAGGAGGTACGACTCGTAGGAGACCGGGCGGCCGTAGCCGTGGGTCGGCCGCAGCCGCTCGTCGCCGACGTAGTCCCCCCAGAGCAGGTGGCCGCCGGGCGCGAGCGTGCGGTGGAACTCGGCGAACACCGCGGGCAGCCACCGTGGGGGTGTGTGATGGGTGGAGTACCAGGCCAGAATGCCGCCGAGCTCGTCCACCCCCGTCTCCAGCGCGGTCATCGAGCCTTCCATGAACCGCAGGTTCGGAAACGCCTGCCGGGCCAGCCCTACCATCCTCGGAGACAGATCGACGCCGAAGGCGGACACACCCAGTCCTGCCAGGTGTGCGGTCAAGCGTCCGGGACCGCACCCCAGGTCCGCGACCGGCCGCTGGCCGGCCGTCCGCACGAGTTCGGCGAACCCGGCCAGCATCGCCCGTGAGAGCGGGTCCATCCCGGCCGGAGGTGGCACGCGTTCGACGTAATCCGCGGCGACGGTGTCGTACGACTCACGGACGGCCTTCAGATAGGAGGGCTCAGCCATTCGGGAAACCTTAGACCAGGCAACTGACAGGCTGGGGCGCGATCTTCAGCCGACCTGCGTTCCATCTACCGAGGCGGACACCCGGCCGCCGGACCACCGGTGACCGGACGCGGTCACGGCACCAGCGACCCGGTCCACGGGCTCGGTGCTCGGCGGTGCCCGAATCGGCCACGGTCCGCCCTGTCGCGACGCGCCGCGTCCGCATCCGGGGGCTGGGGTGCCCGAGCCCGGAAGGGCTCTGTCAGTGCCTGACCACATAGTGACGCCCGTGCGGATCACGGAGCACACACTCGAACAGGCATGGCATCAGATAGCCGCGGGCTCCGACCTGCTCGACGACATCATGTTCCCTCCATGGGCTCCTCGCCCGGTGAGTACCCGTGACACGCGGGTGATCCCGGCGCCGTCTTCCTCGTCCTCGGCGAGTACGGCACCGCGCGCGGGGACCGCGGCCCCCGCCAAGAAGTCTTCGCCACGCGGGACGTCGATCAGGTGCTGCACTTCGCTGCCGAGCAGGCTGTTCGCAGTCTCGCCGAGCACACGGTGGCCCGCTCGCCGGGGCGGGGGCCGGTCGCCGACCTCGTGGCCGGACAGGCGGAGTTGCCGGACGGCGTCAACGGGGAGTGGGGGAGCAGGTTCCGCCGCGGAGGCATGAACGACGCGCGTGCGGCGCGGCCGTGCGGACGCGACCCGCCGGAACGCCTGGCCTGGATCGTTCGCGGGTGGCGTGCCCAGACCCCTACACCAACCTGACGTTCTTCCGCGGCGACGACGTCAGCGCCGGACGGATCACCCTGCTCCACGGAGCCGACCCCGAACAGGTCGCGGCCGGGACACAGCTCGCGGTGGGCACGCGGCGCCTGAGGGGGAGGCTGAAGGTCGTCCCCTGACTGTCAAGACGGTCAGCGGCGTGGCCGGTTCGGCGGTGCGAATCCAGTTGGCGGTCCGAGACCGACCGAGCCGCAGGTGACGTCGAGAGGGCGACCATGTGGTCGTCCGCGATGGTCCAATGGAAGAACGGCGTCCACGTCAGGATCAGTCGAACAGAACGGGGGACCTCGGTGGAGAAGTGGTCTGAAGGGCCTGCCGCCGATCCGGAGGCGGCGAGAGAGCGGTACACCTCCGACATGCGCGCGGAGCGCAAGGCGCTGCGAGAGGTGATCGGAGCCGACCTGCCTGCCGCACACCTCGGTCTGGGCATCGTCGTGATCGCGACGGTGCTCGTGAGCCTCGGTGCGGGGCCCGCCGGTGGAGCCCTTGTGGCCGGCGTGTTCGGCCTCCTGTTCGTCGGCGCTCTGGCAGCGATGTTCCTCAGGGGCGTTCGCGGCCTGGAAGCGGGGCGCCGGGCCTGTCTCTTCACCTTCGGATGGGCGAACTGGGTCTGAACAGCCCGATCTTCGACCTGCCGCTCGACTGTCGCGGCGTCGAGATCGACCAGTCGGTCCGGCAAGGGACGCGGGCCCCCTCGGGGTCGTGAGCCCGAGGCCCGCCGCGTCCGATCTTCCCAGGCCCCAGTTGCCTCAAGGTCGAGCCAACCCCTCGCCCGAAGCGTTGACATGACCCTGACCTGTGGCTAGCTTCACAAAGAGTTCCCGTCTGTGCCCCCAGGTGCTCGTGGCCCCGGGGCTCCGTCAACGCGTTCACATCGCCAGGTGCCCCATCCTCGTGATGAGACAACGTTGTCACCCTCGCTCATGGTCGGAACATCGCGCTTTTTGGTCGAAGGCAACGTTGTCAAGTGCCGCTTCCTGCTCCCGAGTAGAGGAGAACCCTGTGATGAAACGATGGCCGAGACTCCCCGGAACCACCGCGATCGGGTTGATCGCCGCCGGCGCCCTGGCCGCGGCGGGTCTGTGCGCGCCCGCGGCGGCCGCCGTGAAGGCCGCGCTCGTCACGTCGCCCGCCACCGTGGTCAACCCGTTCATCGGCACGTCGAACCAGGCAGACGACTTCCCCGGGGCCGACGTGCCGTTCGGCATGGTGCAGTGGAGTCCGGACACTCCGTCGCGTCCCTCCGGCGGCGGATACGAGTACAACGACTCGTCCATCACCGGCTTCAGCCTCACCCACATCGCCGGACCCGGCTGCGGTGCGGCCGGGGACATTCCGGTGCTCCCGACGGTCGGTGCCGTCAACACCGGTGCCACGGACGCCTTCTCACACGCCAACGAGTCCGCGTCGGCCGGGTCCTACAAGGTCGCCCTCAACAATCAGGTGACCACGGAACTGACCACCACGACCCGCAGCGGCATGGCGCGCTTCACCTTCCCGGCGAGCAACCAGGCCAACCTGATCTTCAAGCTCACCGGGAGCCAGAACGGCGCCAGTTCGACGCAGTTCACCAAGGTCTCCAGCACCGAGGTGAGTGGTCAGGTGACCAGCGGTCACTTCTGTGGCGCGGGAAACACGTACAGCGTGTACTTCGACATGGTCTTCGACCAGCCGTTCACCTCGCAGGGCGCCTCGGTCGCGAAGTCGGCGGCCACGCCGGAGAAGTCCGGAACCGCTTCCAAGAATGCCGCCGAGAAAGCCAACAGGCCCGTACTCCACGGCAAGACCCCCACCGCGGCGAACAAGGCGAAGGCTGCCGTCGGCGCCGCCCCGAACGCCGCCGCCTCGAACGGCTACGTCACCTTCAACACCACCGCCAACCCGGTGGTGCAGGCCAAGGTCGGCATCTCCTATGTCTCGGTCGCGAACGCCACGGCCAACCGGGTCGCGGAGAACTCCGGCTGGGACTTCAACGCGACCCGGACCGCCGCCCAGAACGCCTGGAACGGCGCGCTCGGGAAGATCCAGATTGCCGGCGGGACGACCGCGCAGCAGCAGAGCTTCTACACCGCGCTCTACCACTCGCTGCTGCACCCGAACGTCATCAGTGACACCAACGGCCAGTACTTCGGGTTCGACGGCAGGACGCACACCGTGGACGCCGGTCACCAGGCTGCATACGCCAACTACTCCGGCTGGGACATCTACCGCTCACAGGCCCAGCTCGAAGCCCTGGTGGCTCCGCAGGTCGCCTCGGACACCGCACAGTCGATGGTCGACGACTACGCCCAGACCGGCATCTTCCCCAAGTGGTCGGAGAACAACGGCGAGTCGTACGTCATGGTGGGCGACCCGGCGGACGCCATCCTCGCCGACTACTACGCCTTCGGCGCACGGGACTTCGACTCCTCGACCGCCCTGGCCGACATGGTGAAACAGGCGAGTACCACCAACAACGACCGTCCGGGCCTGAACTACCTGAACTCGCCCGGATACATGCCGCACGACGGCAGCTACGGCTGCTGCAACTTCTACGGTCCGGTCGCCACCACGCTGGAGTACAACACGGCCGACTTCGCGATCTCCGCGATGGCCGGCGCACTCGGCAACACCAGTGCCCAGAAGACGTACGCCAACCGGGCCCAGGGCTGGCGCAACGTGCTCAACCCCGCCTCCGGCTTCGTCGAGCCGCGCAACGCCAGTGGTGCGTGGACCGGTGGGTTCGACCCCACCAGCGGTACCGACATGGTCGAGGCCGACTCCTGGATCTACACCGGCATGGTGCCGTTCAACATCGGTGGGCTCGCGCGGGCCAAGGGCGGCAACACGGCGATGAACCACTACCTGGACACCGTGCTGCGCAGCTACACCGGTGACAAGGGCTATGCGTGGGTCGGCAACGAACCGAGCATCGAACTGCCCTGGGAGTACGACTACACCGGGCAGCCCTACAAGACGCAGGGCACCGTCCGGGCGATCCAGGACCAGATCTGGGCGAACACCCCCGGAGGCCTGGCCGACGGCAACGACGACCTCGGCGCGATGAGCGCCTGGTACGTCTGGTCCGCACTCGGCATGTACCCCGAGACCCCGGGTACCTCCGATCTCGCCCTGGGCTCACCCCTGTTCACCCAGGCCGTGGTCACACTTCCGTCCGGCAGGACGCTCACGATCAACGGCAACGGCGCCGCCGACAACGCCCCCTACGTGCAGTCCGCGGCCTGGAACGGCGCCTCCTGGAACAACGCCTTCGCCCCCACCACGGCCATCACCGCCGGAGGCACCCTGGACTTCACGCTCGGCACCGGCGCCAACACCTCGTGGGCGACCGCCGCTTCCGCCGCGCCGCCCTCCTACGCGGGTGACACCACGGCTCCGACCTCGCCGCGCATCGGCGCCATCACCTCTTCGGTCGCCGCGAACCTCTGTGTGGACGACGCGAGTTCGGCGACCTCCGACGGCACCCATGTGCAGATCTGGAGCTGCAACAGCACCTACGCCCAGGACTGGATCGTCGCCGGCGACGGAACGATCCGCACCCTCGGCAAATGCCTGGACGTCGACCACAGCGGGACGACGAACGGCACCCTGATCCAGCTGTGGACGTGCAACGGCAGCGGAGCCCAGCAGTGGACCGCCGGTGCCAACGGATCGCTCGTCAACCCCCAGTCCAAGCTGTGCCTCGACGACCCCAACTCCTCCACCACCACCGGAACCCAGCTCCAGCTCTACACCTGCAACGGCTCGGGTGCCCAGAACTGGAAGCTGCCTGGCTGAGTCATCGGCACCGGCGCGCCGAGCACCCGCCGAGCCGCCCCGGAGCATCGTCCGTGTGTGTCCCGGCCGTTCGGCCGGGACACACACGGACCGCGTGGGCCCTCCGGCGGATGGAGAGGGCCCGAGGGCCTTCGTTCGGGTCCGCGGCAGGTCTAAGCTCTGCGGATGACCTTGGAATGGGAACAGGTAATCGTTCACGCGGAAGATCCGGTGGCCTTGGGTCAGTGGTGGGCCGATGCTCTCGGCTGGGTCGTGGTGCACTCCTCCGACGACGAGTTCGAGATCCGGTCGGCGCCGGATCGCCTGCCGGGCCTGGAATTCGTCCGCCTCGAAGAGACCAAGAAGTCCAAGAGCCGACTGCATCTCGACTTCAGGCCCGATGACCAGGAGGCCGAGGTGGCCCGGATGGAGGCTCTTGGCGCCCAGCGCGTCGACATCGGTCAGGGCGAGCAGTCCTGGGTCGTTCTGGCGGACCCTGAGGGCAACGAGTTCTGCATCCTCGGCCGGCGGAGCCAGTAGGACGCACGCCGGGGCGTGACGTCGGTAGGCGTTGCGGGTGGGGCGCACGGACACGGCGGCCCGCGGCGCGGTGGGGCAGGGCCCGCCCGGTGCTTCAGCCCGGGCAGGCCCCGTCCCTCCGTGGGGAGTTCAGCGCTTGAGCGTGAAGGTGAAGTCCCCGGAGACCTTGCCGCTGAGCCGGACCGCCGAGACGAGTCGCCCTTCCGCGAGGAGTCTCCCGGCCTCGGCTCGCGAAAGGCCGCAGCCTTCGGCGATCAGTCGCACCGGTCGGACAGGAATCCGTGCCGCGAAGCGGACCGCGACATCGACCACGTCGCCGTCCAGGTCGTCCGAACCGCCGGTGTCGAGGCGCCAGGCGCCGTCCCAGTCGAGGGCGATGCGATTGCGCCGCCGCACGGCCGGATCCTGGAGCAACTCGGCGGCCAGGACGGCACTGTTGGCATGGAGCCGGTCCAGCAGCTCCGGCGGTACGGAGCGGACGTTCATCCGCTCCAGGATCGTGAGCTTCGCCGTTTCCCCGCAGGCCGTGCACAGCACGAGGAGCCAGGCGTCGATGAGCTTGTGATGGGCGTTGACGCGGAATTTCCCGTTCGCGCGGAAGTGCTCGGAAGAGCACGTGTGGCAACGACGGCGAACGAGGGGCAGGCAGGTGGGAGCGACCACCCAGGTGTTGAGCACAGAGGTACACCGATTCCAGTGAGAGGACCGCAGCAAGAAGCAGCGCGGCGCACAGGTGCGACGCGCGACAGATCAGCGCTCGGGGGGTCTCACACGGTGTACAACGGCACGTCCTTTCCCGGACGACTCGGCTCGGCAGCACGGTAGTGGCGCACCTGAGCGCGGTTCCACCGAATTTCGGTGGCGCCGCTTTCGTGACCCTTGTGCGTATCGGGCCGGGCGATGCCTACACGTCATGCATCGGCGCGGGCTTCTCCAGCAGGGTGAACGACTTGGGCGCGCCGGCCGGCTGGGGTTTGCCCTCCTTGTGGCCGACGACCCGGTAACCGGCGTTCAGGTAGTACGCGTTGAGGCGCGTGTTGCCGGCCAGGCAGTCCAGCCGCACCCAGGACCGCCCCGCCGCGGCCACCCGGCGCTCGGCGGCCCGGAGCAGCAGCCGCCCCGTCCCCGGCGGGGCACAACTCCGGTCCACCATCAGGCGGTGGACGTAACCGGCCACGGGGAGCTGTGGCCCCCAGGCGTCCTCGTCCGTCCACCACAGCTCCCAGGCGCCGGCCAGGCGGCCGCCGGAATCCGCGAGCCAGACCTCCCCGCTCGTCATGGTCCGGCGGAAGTGGTCCTCGTCCAGTTCGCCAGGGCGCCACTGACCCGTGATGCCGTGGGCGAGCATCCACCGTGCGGCATCGTCACGCAGACGAACGAGGGAGGGCAGGTCGGTGTCGGCGGCGAGGCGGAAACGGAGCACGGTCACCCGGCGATCTTCACATGGAGGTGAACCGCTCGGCGATGCCGCGTCGTGGTCGGCCCGGGTGGTGGGTGATCCGCCTACGGGCGTCCTTGAGCACGCGTCGGGCCGCGAGCCGGCCTGACGTGGCGTTGGTGCCCGCACCTGGCCAGGTGGACGCGCCGGTCAGGTACAGGCCGGGGACCGCCGTGCGGTAGCCGCTGTGCCCGTACATCGGGCGGAAGACGAAGTTCTGCGCGAGGTGGTGGCTCCCCGCGACGCTGTCGCCGCCGACGAGGTTCGGGTCGGCCGCTTCGAGGTCCTCGGGGGAGTACGCGGTCAGCCCGGCGATCCGGGACCGGGCGCCGGGTGCGTACCGCTCCAGTTTGGCGAGGACCCGGTCGGTCATCGCCTCGACGACCTCGGACCAGCCGGTGCCGTGGATCGTACCGGCCGCGTCACCCCGTACGGCCGACGGCATCGTACGGACCTGGATCCACACGACGTGGCGGCCTGCCGGGGCCCGCGTCGGGTCCACCGCGGAGGTCTGCCCGACGATCAGCAGGGGTTCCACGGGGAGAAGCCCGGCCTGTGATTCGGCGTAGGTTCGCGCCAAGTCGTCGACGTACGGCGCCACATGGACGTAGGCGAAGCCCGCCGGCTCGTCTCCCGCCTCCCAGGGCAGAGGGCCGTCGAGGGCGAGGTGGAGCATCAGGGTGCCGGGCCCGTACCGGTAGTGGGACGCCTTGCGGCGCACCCGGGCGGGCACTTGATCGGGGTCCAGGAGCCGTCGATAGAGGGCCGTGGGTCCCACGTCCGCGATCACCGCGCGGCGGGCCGTGAGGACGTCCCCCGTGGTGTCGCGGACGCCCGCGGCCCGTCCGTCGCGGCAGACCATGCGGTCCACCTCGACACCGGTGCGGACCTCGCCGCCGTACGCGGTCAGTACGTCGGCGAGCGCTCGCGGGAGGAGCTGTGCGCCGCCTTCGACCACGGACATGCCGTTCTCCATGTCCGCGAAGAGTTCGAGGAGCGGGAACATCGCCCCGCCCGCGACGTCCGGTGCGAAGTCCAGGTGCATGCCCCAACAGGCGGCCATCGCCCGCGCCTCCGGCGTGCTGAACCAGGTCTCGCCCAGTTCCCGGGTGCTCATCAGCAGGGTGTGGGCCAGTTCGGCCGCACCGCTCGCCCCGTGATGGCGCAGCAGGCCCAGCACCTGGCGGCCGGCTGCCGCGGAGGGCATCGCGGACCCGTAGAGCCCGAACAGGTACGGCGCGAACTTACGGTACTCCTCGTAGAGTTCCGCGAAACCCTCGGCGTCACCGGCGTCGTGTGCCGCCAACTGCCCGAGGGTGCGCGCGTAGTCGTGATGGACCGCGAGGCTCCGGCCGTCCGGGAACACGTTGGCGTAGGGGCGGTCGGTGCTCCGGAACCGCAGCCCGCGCCGTGTCAGCTCGTCCGCGAAGTCGGCGTACGCTCGCGATCCGAGGAAGAGGTTCTGGTTGGTGGAGTAGAGGTCGTGCACGAACCCGGGCAGCGTGACCTCACCGCTCGCGATCGCTCCACCCACCGCGGCCCCGCGCTCGACCACGGCGACCGACCACCCGGCCCGTGCCAGGTACAGGGCGGCGACCAGGCCGTTGTGGCCGGCACCGACCACGACCGCGTCGTAGATATCCGTGGAGGTCATCGCCCGGGCCTCCCGCCCGTCGGAGGAGCGACGGCTGTCGACGACACGTTCGGCGGAGATGCCTGTCATCCATGGTAGTCACCCGCTGCCGGACGGGCCGGACGGCGAACGGGACGAACCGGAGCTGGCGGTCGATACCTGTGAGAGGCACCCGCGACCCGGACATGTATCGAATCTGCGTTCGGATTGGTGGTCGCGCAGGACACGTACGCGTTCAGACCGTGGGAGCGCGCAGGTCGGGAACGGGCTGGTTGTCCGGAGCGGGCCGACCGGGGGTGGGACAGCCGGGCTCGGGCCGGCCCGGAGCGGGGTGTTCGGGCGCGTGGGTGTGTTCGGCCCAGATGGTCTTGCCGTGGTGGCCGTGGCGTGTTCCCCAGCGCTCGGCGAGCTGGGCGACGATGAACAGCCCGCGACCGTTCTCGTCGAAGGTGCGGGCCCGGCGCAGGTGCGGCGACGTGCTGCTGCCGTCGGCGACCTCGCAGACCAGGCTGCCGGCGTGGTGGATCAGACGCAGTTGAATGGGCGGCTGGGCGTGGCGGATGGCATTGGTGACCAGCTCGCTGACGATGAGTTCGGTGGTGGGGGCGGCGTCCGTGAGACCCCAGGAGTCCAGCTTCTCCGCGATGTGGGTACGGGCGTAGGAGACGGCGGCCGGGTCGGCCGGCAGGTCCCAGGTGGCGACGGTACGGGTGTCCAGGGCGTGGGTACGGACGGCGAGGACCGCCGCCTGGGCGTCAGGAGTGTCGGCCAGGGCGCTGACGGCGGACCGGCAGGTGGCGTCCAGGGAGGTCCGCGGCCTGGCGAGCGCGCCGAGCAGCTCGCGGCCGGCGGATCTCCGCGCGCTGGTGCCGGTGTGAGTGTACAGCAGGAGCAGGCTTCCCTCGGGGAGATCGGTCTCCGTGGTCTCGAAGGGCAGGTCCGCCTGTCCCAGCGACGGGCCCTCGGGCAGGTCGAGGGAGGTGACCGTGCCGTCGGGCGTGACGACGGCGGGCGGGGGGCCGCCGGCGCTCGCGACGGTGCAGCTGCACGACGCGGGGTCGTATACCGCGTACAGGCACTGAGCGCTCACGGTGCCGGTGGTCCGGGGCTCCCGGCCGGGGCGGACGTCGGGGCGCAGCCGGGTGAGGACGTCGGCGAGGTGCGTGAGGAGTTCGTCCGGCTGCAGATCGACGTCGGCCAGAGTGCGTACGGCGGCCCGGAGCTCGGAGGCGGTGGCGGTGGCGTCCGGTCCGGTCACCGCACCGGCGACGAGTCCGACGCGGGCGCCGGACAGCGGGATGGCGTCGAGCCACTGGGCGCGGGCGCCGAGCCGCCCGGATCCGGTGACGCACTGCCCGGCCAGCTCCACCACCGCGGGCTGCGGGAGCGCGGCGGGCAGGATCGAGCGGGGCGGGACCGTCATGGCGTGCGGAGTGCCGGGGGCACCGCAGTCCTGGCCGGCGGGCGGGGCCTCCGGACAGGACTGCTGCCGGGCGGGTCGGGTCCCGCCGGTCGGCCGGTTCGGGCGTGCCCGGTGGACCACGAGGCCCAGGGCGACGGACAGGGCGACCGCGGTGATCACGACCGTCCGGCCGCCCGCCGACACACCGTGGATGGCGAAGCCGTAGGTGGCGATGCTGGCGGCCAGCGTGGCGAGGCCGATGACCAGGGAGCGCCGCATGGGCAGGAGCGCGGCGGCGGTGACGGGGAGGAGCACGGAGAATCCCGACCAGCGGACGAGGCCGCCCGCGGACTCCTCCAGCTGCACGGCGCACGACGCGACGAGATAGACGACGAGCAGCATACAGAGCCACCTGTTGAGTCGCGTGGCAGTCATCGTCGTCATCACCTCTCCATGGATTCCACATCGTTTGGGGAGTACCGGACGAGTCACGGGCCGGCCTCCGTCACGTGGTGCGGCCGGGACGGTTGTGGACCCTGACCGGAGCCGGGAACGGGGGTGCGCCGGATGGCCACCAGGGCGAGATCGTCCTCCAGGCGGCCGCCCGCGTGGACGTCGACGTCGTCGTTGATGCGCCGCAGCAGTCCGCGCGGGCACTGCCACGGCCAGTCGGCGGCCCGTTCGAGGATCGGATAGAAGCCGCCTCCGGTGTCGCGGGCCTCGATGACGCCGTCCGTGTAGAGCAGCAGTGTGTCCGCCGGTCCGAAGGCGAAGGTCTCCACGGGATAGGCGTCGGGAGAGGTTCCGGCCAGCCCCAGGGGCGGTGCGGGACGCGGTACGGACAGGGTGGTCACCTCGCCGCGGCCGCCGCGCAGGGGCGACGGGTGCCCGCAGCTGACGACATGGACGAGGGGCGATTCGTCGGGGATCTCGACGAGCAGCGCGGTGATGAAACGTTCGCCGCTCTCGGGATCACTGTCGGTGAGCTGCGCCAGATGCCTGCGGACACTGCTCTCCAGGGCGGCCGCCAGTCCGGGAAGCGCGGCGTGCCGGTGGGCCGCCTCCCGGAAGGCACCGAGCAGGGCGGAGGCGTCCTCGACGGCGGGCAGTCCCTTGCCGCGGACGTCGCCGATGAGGAAGCGGGTCGCGTGGTCGGTCCGGGCGGCGGCGTACAGGTCACCACCCACCAGGGCGTGCTCCGCCGCCGCCCGGTACGTGCACGCGACCCGCAGCGGACCCATCCGCGCGGGCAGCGGGCGCAGCACGACCCGCTGGGCCACCTCGGCCACCGCCCGTACCTGGGTCAGTTCCCTCAGATCGCGGTCGTGCAGGGTCCGGGCGGAGACGACGAAGACGGACACCACCAGCAGGGCCGCGATGTGGATCGGCAGGAGAGGCGAGTGCAGCAGGCCGTCATGGCGGTCGACGACGAACACCGCGGCGCTGGCGGCCAGAGCGGTGGCCGTGGTGAAGCGGGCGCCGGCGAACGCCGCCGTGGAGGTCGGGGCGGCGACCAGGAGGGGTGACAGGTGGACGGCCATGGGAGCGAAGGTGGCGGCCAGGGTGATGGAGGTGATCAGCGCGACCGGGACCGCCGACCGGCGGAGGAGGCCACCTGACCGCGGTCCGCCGTGTACGAAGGGGGTGTGCCACGGATCCCGCGTCCGGCCACCGCCGGCACACCACCCGGCGAGCGGGTGTTTCCGCCCGCCCGCGCCGGCTCGGGTGAGCGGAAGAGGCGAACGGATCATGGGGGCCGCCCCGGGAGAGGAGGTGATGGGTCCTGACACTTCGAGCATCCGTCCGAGCGGGCGCGGGCACATCGGTGCCGTTCCGCACCCCGCGTGCGGAGGACCCCCGTAGGCGAATCCGTGGGTACCACGGCCCCGGCTGCGCCCTGCCCGTACACCTTCCTGCGGGTTTCCCGCACACGGGTGGACAGCGGCTGCCTGACCGCGGGAGGGGATCTACCGTTGCAGCTATGGACGACCCCAGCTCCGCGCCGTCCCGGCAAGCGCCCCGGGAGGCGACCGCGCCGTCCCGGGAAACGCCTCGGGAGGTGACCGTCGTACTCGCCGACGATCATCTGGTGGTCCGGGCCGGCATGAGGCTGCTCCTGGCCCAGGACCCGGCTTTCCGGATCGTCGCCGAGAGCGCCACCGTGCCCGACACCCTCGAAGCCGTGCGCCGGACCCGTCCGCGGGTGCTGGTCCTGGATCTGACCATGGCCGGTACGTCGAGCCTGCCCGTGATCCCCGCGTTGCTCGCCGCTTCTCCCGACACCCGGATCCTGGTCCTCACGATGCAGGAGGATCCGGCGTTCGCCCGGGAGGCCCTGCGCACCGGAGCGGCCGGATACCTGCTCAAAGAGGCGGCCGCCGAGGAGCTGCGGGCCGCCGCGCACCAGGTCGCCGACGGTGCGACCTATGTGCAGCCGGTGCTGGGCGCGAGGCTCGCGGTGGAGACGCCGGGATCCGCCGACCAGGAGTCGCTGACCACACGCGAGGCCGAGGTGCTGTCGCTGCTGGCGCTGGGCCACACCAACCAGGAGATCGCTCGGCAGCTCTACGTCTCGGTCCGGACCGTGGAGTCCCATCGTGCCCGTATCCGGGACAAGCTCGGCAAGGACAGCCGTGCGGAGCTCATCGCCGCGGCCCGCGAGCGCGGCCTGGTGGCATGAGCGGACCGCGTCAGGCGCGCTGGGGCCTCGCCCTCCAGGCGGCCGGAACCTGTCTGCTCGCGGTCGCGGTGGTCCTGGAGGTCACCGACCAGCCGCTGCCGTCCGAACTGGCGCTCTCCCTCGCCGCGGCGACCCCGTTCCTCGGGGCCGCACCGCTCTACACCGCGGGACGCCGGACCTGGATGGTGGTGGCCGGTGCCATCGCGCTCATGCTCGCCGTGGCCAGCCTGGTCCGGATCACCGAGCAGCCGCTGCTCAACGCGCTCCATGTGCTCCCGCTCCTCCTGGTCGCGTACACGGCTTCCACGATGCGCAGCGCGACCCACCGTGACCGGGGGCTCCAGCGGGAACGCGTCCGCGCCCGCCACGACGGCGCGGAGCGCGAACGGCGCCGCTGGGCCCGCGAACTCCACGACGACACCCTCCAGGAACTCGGCGCCGTGCAGGTGGTGCTCTCCTCGGCCGCCGCCGACGGACGGCCGGAGGCGATGCGGGGCGCGATCGAGCAGGCACGCGCCCTGGTCGGCAACCAGATCACGTCGCTGCGCCACCTGATCACCGATCTGCGTCCCCTGGTCCTGGACGAACTGGGGCTGCGCGCGGCTCTGGAAGCCCTGTGCCGGCGCACCTCGGAGACCTTCGGAATCCGTGTCGAGCTGCGGATCGATCCTGAACAGGCCGACATCAGTGACCGGCTGGCCCCGGAAGTGCAGGCCCACGTGTACCGGATCGTGCAGGAGGCACTGACCAACGCGGTGAAACACGCCGACCCCACCCGGATCACGGTCGGTGTGGAGGCCGACCGACATGTCATGACGGTGACCGTGGCCGACGACGGACGGGGAATGCCGCAGGCCCCGGACGCCAGGCGCTGGCCGGCCCGGCGCGCGGCGTTGCTCCCGGTTTCCACCGTACGGGGGGTGGGGCTCTCCGCCATGCACGAGCGTGCGGACCTCATCGACGCCGAGCTCACGATCCGCAGCGTGCCGGGAGGAGGTACGGCGGTCGTCCTGAGCGTCCCCGAGTGAGGGAGCGGGACTGAGTGCCCGTGGCCGTGTGGCGCCGAGCCGACGTCTGGTGACCGCGTGCGCAACTGCACCGCCCGGGGCGGGGGTTGTGGGCGACTGGTGGCCGGTCGGCGTCTCGTCCGGCGTCCTGGTCGGCGGGCGACCGTCGCGTGCCCAGCGGTGCGGGGAGTTCTTACGAGAGGCTGACGCGGCGGCCGAACGCCTCCTGTCCCACCCTCCGCGTGGGCAACTCTGGCTCTGCCCGCCGCCGGCGTGGGTGGCGGCCGAGTCCGAGGAGCGACACATGAGCAGGCACGACAGGCGCAGGTCGACGCTGCGGTTCCGGCTGACCGTGGGCGCGGCCGGAGTCCTCGCCGCGGCGGCCGCCGCCGCGTCGGTGACCGTCGCCTCGGCGGGGGAGACCCGTCCACGGGGGGACACCGCCAAGGCCGATCATGCCGTCTTCGTCCAGGGTGACGAACTGGACGGCAACACCATCCACGTCTTCGAGCGGGGCGAGGGCGGTCGGCTGACGGCCGCGGGCCGCTACGCGACCGGGGGCAGGGGCGGCGACCAGGTCGACGCCCCCACCGACTCACTCGCCTCGCAGGGTTCGCTCGTCTACGACCAGCGCTCGGGGCGGCTTCTGGCCGTCAACGCGGGAAGCGGCACCGTGACCTCGTTCCGGGTGCGTGGCCAGAAACTGAGTGACCGTCAAGTCGTGTGGTCGGGCGGGGACTTCCCCTCGTCCCTCGCGGTGTCGGGCGGGCTCGCCTACGTCCTGAACGCGGGCGGCGCGGGCAGCGTCCAGGGTTTCCGGATCACGGCCAGAGGGCTCGAACCGCTGCGGGGGTCGCACCGCTCCCTCGGGCTGGACAACAAGAAGGTGCCCCTGTTCTCGAGTTCGCCGGGCCAGGTCGCGTTCACGCCGGGCGGCGGCCAGTTGGTCGTCACCACCAAGTCCGCGAACACCATCGAGGTCTTCCCCGTCGGGCGGGACGGGCGCCCCGCTCGCCGGGCGGTGATCAACGACTCGGCCGGAGGCGTGCCGTTCGCCGTCACCTTCGACCGGTCCGGCCGCATGCTGGTGGCCGAGGCGAAGGACTCCACGGTCACCACGTACAAGGTGCGCGCCGACGGCGCGCTCGCCGTCCTCCAGAAACCTCTGCCGAACGGACAGAAGACACTGTGCTGGCTGGAGCGCGCGGGTGACTTCTTCTACGGGGGCAACACGGGAAGTTCGACCGTCACCGGTTACCGCACCGACCGCCACGGCGCACTGTCGTTGACCGACGCGAGCGGCGTCGCCACCCCGCCGTCGGCCGCGTCCCAGGGCGTCATCGACGTGGCGGTGACCACGGACGAGCGCTTCCTCTATGTGCAGAACGCGACGTCCGGCACGGTCGACGGGTTCCGGGTGGGCGAGAACGGCTCTCTGACCAAGGTGACCACGGTCACCGGGCTTCCCTCCTTCGCCGAATCCGGCATGGAGGGCATTGTCGCGGTGTAAGGAAAGCGGCCGCCGCGACGATGGGCGCCCCGGGCACCTTTGCCCGGGGCACCGGGCCGTACCCGCTTTCTCCCGGCCCTGTGCATGGCCTCTCCGTGGCCCTTTCACGGACTTCGTCGGGGCATGTCTCGCGGCCCTGTGGGTGGCCGTGCCGGTGGCGCGACGGTCGGTCCCGGCCGCTACAGCAGCAGCACGACGGCGGCGCCGACGCCTCCGAGGAGCAGGGCGACCACGGCTTCGGGCCAGCCACCACGGCCCCAGCGGAACGGGCGGTCCAGAGCCAGCCTGCCCGGGCCGGTGGCGGCGACGCCGAGCGCCACGACCGCGATGCTCACGTTGTATTCCAGACCGCCCTCGGTCACCCACACCCCGTGGGCGGCGGTGACGGTCACCATGGCGTTGATCATCACGCCGATCATGGCCCCGGCGGCGAGGGGGGTGAACAGACCCATTGCGAAGCCGAGGCCGCCGAGGAGTTCGGAGCCGCCACCGATCACGGCGTAGACCTTGCCCGGCCGGTAGTCGAGTGAGTCGAGCGCCTTCGCCGTCGCGTTCAGTCCGTCACCACCGAAGATCCCGAAGAGTTTCTGGGCGCCGTGCCCCGCCAGCAACAGGCCGAACGTGAGCCTGATCAGCAACAGGCCGCAGTCGCCCGCCGAGACGGCTCTCCGTGCCGGAGCGTCGGCCGCGGGATCGGGAGAAGCGCGTAGGCGCCGGGGTATGGAGTTCACGGGGACTCTTCTCCGCTCCGCGGTCCGCGGCGGGAGGCGGCTGACCTTCGAGGGGCCGGCGGAGCTCGTTGTCCGGTCGTCGTGACGCCATGGGAACGGCGTACGGGGAAGTCCGCGCCACGGCCACGCACGGGCCACGCACGGTCACCATGTCCGGCGTCCGTCCGGGGCGCGCCGCCTGGTGTGTTCGTCGTGCGCCCATGGCTCTGTGCTTCCATCCTTACTCCACTCCGCCTCACACGGTCGGTCGGCCGGTGGGCAACGGCGCATCCGGTTCCGGACCGGTCCCCGAACGGTCCCGGACAGTGATGCCCGGTCGCGCAGCGGCACGGCCATGCGGGACGGAAGGCGGGATGGAAGATGGGTAGGACGGGACGCCTCGGGCGGCGCCATGTGCGGTGAGGCCGGGGCTCCGTCGACGCGGTGGAGGGCATCTCACCCGGGCGTGTGGTTTGCGCGGCGGTGAGGGCGCGTGCGGGCATGGCGGCGGTTCCTGCCGGAGAGAACGAGGACATGCACGAACCGGTCTCCGACGAACCGCTCCCCGTCTCCGGAAACCCGCCCGCGACCGATGTGGTCTTCACGGCGGACTTCGCCTCCACCCGCCAGTGGGTCGCCGGCCGCTCCTGGGCCTATCCCGACGGCGGTCCGGTCAATCCGGGCGACGACAAGCTCGACTACCTGGTCGAGGACGGTACGTACAGCCGTACCGGCGTTTTCCGGGCCACCCGAAGACGGGACGGCAGGTGGAACACGGGACTGCTGACGACCGAGGGCAGTGAGGAGGGCTTCGCCGTCCGCGTCGGCGACGTACTGGACGCGCGGGTGCGGTTGCCCCACGAGATCGGGGCCTGGCCGGCGATCTGGACCTGGCGGGACGGCGGCCAGGAGATCGACGTCTTCGAGTACCACCCCGACAACGCGGATCTGCTGGAGTTCTCCAACCACGTGCGCGGCAGCGGCCATTACTACACGGACGAGGCGGTGAGCCCGGGCGCGTGGATCGATCTGCGCGTGGAGTTCGGCGTACGTTCCGTGGTGTGGTGGGTCAACGACACCCAGGTGTTCGCCGACCGGCGGGGGGTGGGGCGTGCCTGGCACGCCTACCTCATCGTCAACCTCTCGGTGTGCGCCGGGCGTTACCACCCCGCGCCCACCCGTGCGACCACCGCGATGTCGTACCAGGTGGAGAGCTTGGTGGTGCGACGCACGGGGGCGGCCACGCACTGAAGGGGCGGCCCGAAGGGGTCCGCCGTCGGCGCGCCGGACGGGTCCGGCGGCGACGGGAGCGGTCAGGACAGTGGCGGCCGTTCGGAGGCGCAGGCCCGCAGAGCCCGGACGACGAGCAGGGCCACGTCGTCGTGGCCGCCGGGATCCCGCAGGGAGTGCAGGAGCACTTCGCAGGTCTCGTCCAGGGAGCGGTGCGGATCGTCGAGGAGAGTGACCAGATCGTCCATGCACGTGTCGATGGGAAGACCGCGCTTCTCGACCAGGCCGTCGGTGTACAGGACGAGTTGATCCCCACGGCCCAGAGTGAGCACGCTGGTGTGGAAGTCGCCGTTGCCCACGCCCAGCGGGGTTCCGGTGGGCAGGTCGAGCAGTTCGCGTTTCCCGTCCAGGCGCAGGAGGGCGGGCGGCAGATGGCCGGCCAGCGAGATGAGGCACCGCGTGCTGTGCGGGTCGTACACGGCGTACACGCACGTGGCGATGATGTCCTGCTCCAGGTCCTCGGTGATGCGGTCGAGGTGCTGGAGGACCTGCGCGGGGTCGAGGTCGAGGCCGGCCAGGGTGCGGGTGGCGGTACGGAGCTGCCCCATGGTGGCGGCGGCGCCGACTCCGCTGCCCATGACGTCCCCGACGACCAGAGCGGTCTTGTCGCCGCCGAGCGCGATGACGTCGAACCAGTCACCGCCGATCCCGCTGGCCGCCCTGGCCGGCTGGTACCGGGAGGCGACGGCAAGGCCGGGCCGCTGCGGCGGAGGGTGGGGGAGGAGACTGCGTTGAAGGGCGAGGACGGTGCGCCGCTGCTCCTCGAAGGCGCGGTAACGCTCGGTGACGTCCACGCTGGAGGTCACCACGCCCAGCGCCTTCCCGTTGGGCGCTTCGAGACGGTGGAACGAGATCGACCAGGCGTGTTCGTTGTCCGGGTCGGCGGGGGTGCGCCCGGAGGTGTACTGGTCCAGGACGGGCGTGCCGGTGGACAGCACCTCGTGGATGGTCGTCTCGAAGGACTCGTCCAGGTGCGGAAGCACCTCGTGCACGTGCCGGCCCAGGTGATCGGCGGCGGGGACGCCGCTCATCCGTTCCTCGGCCGCGTTGACCGAGACGTAGCGCAGATCGGTGTCCAGTACGCCGAGACCGATGGGTGACTGGGAGACGAGCCGGGCCGCCAGTGCAAGATCGCGTTCGACCTGCCGCAACGTGGCCTGGTCCGCGGCGAGCCCCAGGGCGTAGTGGTCCCCCTGCTCGTCCTGGAGCCGCATGTTGCGGAACTCCACCCGTCGTGTGCTGCCATCCTTGTGCCGGATGGGGAAGACCCCGGCCCAGCTGCCGCCGCCCTCCATGACCTGCGCGAACAGGGTGAGGACGAGGTCCCGGTTCTCGTCGTGGATCAGCAGGCGGCCGGCGAACTCACCGAGCGCCTCGTCGGCGCTGTACCCGAAGAGGTCCTCGCCCTGCGGACTCCACAGGACGATCTTTCCCTGGTCGTCGAGGAGGACGGCGGCCACGCTCAGCAGGTCGAGGAGACCACCGGACGCGGTCGGGGCGATGTCCGAGGCGTCGTAGTCGCGCTCCAACGACTCGGCTGCACCCATCCCCATCCCTCCTCACCGCATGCGGAACATCGGGTGGCTTCCGGACGCCGACGCACCCCATGGCTCGGCGGCGGGCGTCATACTTCTCCTCATCCTCTCCCTCCATGCCGAGTCCCGCAGCTATACCGGCGCAAACCCGGGAACAGGGGCATCGTGACGGGTTCGAGTGGATACCGACCAAAATACGCGTGCTCCCGTCGGCGCGGGGCCCGGTCGGGGCCGGGCGGAGCGGCCGGGCCTGTCCGGGCCCGACCGGTGTCTTCGCCATCCACGCGGCGGCGCGTCCGGCCGGGGCCACCCGGAAGGCCCATGCGGCCGCCGCGGGTGTCACGGCCGGTCCGGCGGGTTTCCGCGGCCGGACCGCCGGGACCGCCCGCCATGGCAGGGGCGGGAAAGCGCGTGTTCGGCGGCGGCTGGACCACGGACCGCAACGGCGTGGTCACCCGACGGGGCGGGGTCCGGTGCACCCGTGGACCGGCGCGCGGCGGCGGTGGAGGACGCCGGTCGCTGTGTGCCCGCGGTTGTACACCCCGGGCAGCCGACAGATGCTGTAGACATCGCCACGGGTTGGGGTGGTGCCATGAATGTCTGGAACGCGAAGGACAGTGTCTACTTCCGTGGTCCCCTCGACGTCACGCGGGCCGCCACGGCGGTCCTGGACGCCCGGGGCTGGGTCGTCGGATGGAGTCCGGCGGCCGAGGGGATGCTCGGCTACCGGTCGGACGAGATCGTCGGGCACTCCGTGGACGTGCTGTTCGCGGGCGGGCGCTCCTGGCAGCCCGGCCTGGCCGAGTGGCGCGACGCCCCCAACGTGCGCAGCAACGCCGTCGACCTGAAACACCGGGACGGCCACATCGTGCGCTCGGCGACGATGATGTCCCGCCTGTCCCACGGGGACGAGGGACCGGCCTGGGTCGTGGTCGCGGCGGAGCTGGAGGAGGTCCACGACTGGGAGGCGGGCCAGGCGATGCTGCGCGGCCTGGCCACCCAGTCGCCCATCAGCCTGACCATCTACGACACCGAACTCCGGCTGGCGTGGGCCAACACCGCGTCGGGCCGGGAGTTCGCCGAACCCGTCGAGGACGTCGTCGGAACCCTGTCGCAAGACCTGTACCCGGGGGGCGAGGTGCTGACCGAGGGGGCGCCGTCGACGCTGGAACAGGTCATGCGCGACGTGCTCGCCACCGGCGAGCCCGTCGTCGACCTGCGCTACCGGGGCCGCCCCCCGGCCGACCGCGAGCAGGACCACGTCTGGTCCTGCTCCTACTACCGGCTGCAGGACGCCCGCGGCCAGACGCTGGGCGTGTGCGAGGACGCCTTCGACGTGACCGACCGCTATCTCGCGCAGCGACGGCTGGCGCTCCTCGTACGGGCCGGATCCCACATCGGCACCACCCTCGACGTGGCGCGCACGGTCACGGAGTGCACCGAGGTCTCCGTCCCCGGGTTCGCCGACGCCGTCGTGGTGGACCTCGTGGAAGGCGTCACGGAAGGCGAGGAACCCGGCCCCGGACAGACGCGCCCGGAGCCGCTGCTGCGCATGGCCCGGCGCTCGGCCGGGGGTGTTTCCGAGGAGGGCGCCCCGGAAACACCCCCGGCCGAGCGCCGGATCACCTACGCCGAGGAGTCGCCCCAGGCCCGCAGTCTCTCCTCCGGGCTGCGCGTCCTGGAGGAGTCCGGGCCGGACGAGGAGGTCCCCCTGCCCGACGCCGAACCGTGGGCCCACTCCGTCCTGGCCGTCCCTCTCCGCGCCCGCGGCACGACCCTCGGCCTCATCACGTACCTGCGCGGTCCCGCCTGCGCCCGCTTCGACACCGACGACCTGTCGCTCGCGGAGGAACTGGCCGCCCGCACCGCCGTCTGCATCGACAACGCACGCCGCTACACACGCGAGCGCGAGGCCGCCCTCGCGCTCCAGCGCGACCTGCTGCCCCGGAACATCCCACCGCAGACGGCCGTCGAGGTGGCCCACCGCTACCTGCCCGCCCATCTGGCCGGAGTCGGCGGCGACTGGTTCGACGTCGTACCGCTCTCCGGGGCGCGGGTCGGACTGGTCGTCGGCGACGTCGTGGGCCACGGGCTGCGCGCCGCCGCCACGATGGGGCGCCTGCGCACCAGCGTCCGCGCGCTGGCACGGCTGGACTACACCCCCGACGAACTGCTCACCCGCCTCGACGACCTGGCCGAGCAGACCTCCGAGGAGCAGACGCTGGCACGTCGGGTGAGCGGCCGTCCCACCGAACCGGGACCGGACGACGATCCGGCGCTCGGCGTGACCTGCCTCTACGCCGTGTACGACCCGGTCACCGGCCGGTGCTCCGTCGCCCGGGCGGGACACCCGCCGCCGGCGGTCGTCGCGCCCGACGGCACCCTCACCTACCCCGAACTCCCCTCCGGACCGCCGCTGGGCCTCGGCGGTCTCCCCTTCGAGAGCGCGGAACTCGAACTGCCCCCGGGCAGCCTCATGGCCCTGTTCACCGACGGTCTGGTCATGGGCAGGGACCATGACATGGAGCTCGGACTCGAACGGCTCGGCCGTGTGCTGTCCGACCACGAGAAGCCGCTCGAGGAGCTGTGCGACCAGGTCATCGCCGAACTCCTCCCCGAGGGCCCGGCGGCCGACGACGCCGCCCTGCTGCTGGTCCGCACCCATGTACTGGACACGTGCGAGGTGGCCGTGTGGGAGCTGCCCCTCGACCCCGCGGCGGTCGCGCGCGCCCGCGGCCTGGCCAGTCGGCAACTGGACAGCTGGGGACTGGCCGATCTCTCCTTCACCACCGAACTGGTCGTCAGCGAACTGGTCACCAACGCGATCCACTACGCGTCCGGTCCGATCCAGCTCAGACTGATCCGCGACCGCAGCCTGCTGTGCGAGGTGTCGGACGCCGGGCACACCACCCCCCACCTCCGGCGGGCGACCAGCGAGGACGAGGGCGGGCGCGGCCTGTTCATCGTCGCGCACATGGTCCAGCGGTGGGGCACCCGTTATTCGCCGGCCGGCAAGACCATCTGGACCGAACAGAACCTCCCGTCCGCGGACGCGCCCCGGACGTACTGATCGGCCGGCGCCGGCAGCCACGCGCTCACCGGTACGCGGGACGGTGGCCCACCGCGGTCCTCCCACCCTCGACCACCAGGGCGAACTGAATTCATGCGCACACCAGTTGATGTGACAGGCTGTCCTCTGCCGTTCGTGTGCGGGGTGCCGGGACGGCCGTCGAGAGGAGCGCGGTGTGACGCAGTACGGAATCCGTTCCGAGGAGATCGACACCAGCAGGCCGCATCCTGCGCGGATCTACGACTACCTGCTCGGCGGCAAGGACCACTACGAGGCTGACCAGCGGGCCGGTGACGAACTCGCCGCCGCGGCCCCCGAGGCACGCATCGGTCTGCGGGCCAACCGCGCGTTCCTGCAACGCGCGGTCCGGTACGTCGTGGGCAGCGGTGTCCGTCAGATCCTCGACATCGGCACCGGACTGCCGACCGCGCCGAACGTGCACGAGACGGCCGAGGCGGTGGCGCCCGACGTGCGCATCGCCTACGTCGACAACGACCCGATCGTGAACGCCCACGCCGGCGCGCTGGTCAGCCGCTCCGCCCCGACCGGAGTCGTCCTCGCCGACCTGCGCGATCCGGCGGCGCTCGTGGCCCATCCCGACGTGCGCCGCGTCATCGACTTCGACGAGCCCGTCGCCCTCCTCCTCGCCGCGGTCGTCCATTTCCTCACCGACGCGGACGAGCCCGGGCGGGTCGTCGCCACGCTGCGCGACGCGCTTCCCGAGGGCAGTTTCCTGGTGCTCTCCCACGCCACGGGCGACTTCGCCGACCGCAGGGACGCGCAGGCGGTCTACAACAAGGCGAGCGCCACGCTGAACCTGCGGGACCGTGCCGAGGTCGAGCGGCTCTTCGACGGCTTCGAACTGGTCGAGCCCGGCCTCGCCCAGGTGCCGTTCTGGCGCCCGGACGGCCCGCCGCCGGAGAGGTCCGAAGAGATCGGCTTCTACGGCGGGGTGGGACGCAAGAACGCCTGAATCGCCGCTTTCCTCCCACCTCTTCACGCTGTACACCCAAGTGTCGAGCCTGACCCGGTCGGGCTCGGCACGCGCGTTTTCTGCCCCTCCCCGATGTGACGTCCTCCATTGCGCTTCGTCGGCGCAGCGGTGAGTCTCTCCCGGAACGATTCTCCGAAGAACTGTTATCCGAGGCGCACCGAGCGGTCTCCCAGGTATCGGACAGCATCGTTCGGCGTCGAGGACAGGGAAGCGTTTGATGAGCACACGGAACACGGTGGACGAGGCGGCACTGGTGACCGCCGCCCGAAGCGGCGACCCGCGGGCTCAGGACGCCCTGGTCGGTTCCTGCCTCCCCCTCGTCTACAACATCGTGGGCCGGGCCCTGAACGGTTCCGTCGACGTCGACGACGTGGTGCAGGAGACCATGCTCCGCGCCCTGGACGGGCTGGGGAGTCTGCGTTCGCCGGAGAGTTTCCGCTCGTGGCTCGTGGCGATCGCGATGAACCAGGTGCGGGCACACCGACAGGACCGGCAGGTCACCACGGGAACGCCGGAGGATCCCAGGGACTTCGCCGATCCCGGCGCCGACTTCGTGGACCTGACCCTGGTGCAGCTGCAGTTGTCCGGTCAGCGCCAGGAGACCGCGCGTGCCACCCGGTGGCTGGAGCCGGACGACCGCGGGCTGCTGTCGCTGTGGTGGCTGGAGTGCGCCGGTGAGCTGACCCGGGCCGAGGTCGCCGCCGCCCTGGAGGTCTCACCCCAGCACGCGGCGGTCCGGGTCCAGCGGATGAAGGCACAACTGGAGGCGGCGCGTGTCGTCGTGCGGGCGCTCGACGCGCGGCCGCCGTGCGGGGAACTGCGCGGTGTCCTCGCCTCGTGGGACGCCCGGCCCTCCGCGCTGTGGCGCAAGCGCATAGCGAGGCACGCCCGGGAGTGCGCCCGCTGCTCCGGCCTGTGGAGTGGACTGATGCCCGCGGAGGGACTGCTGGCCGGGCTGGCCCTCGTGTCGGCGTCCCCCGCCCTGCTGGAGCGGGTGCGCTCCGCCCACGGCGGCATGGCTCCAGCCGGCTCCGCGTCGTCGGCGCCCGGCACCTCCGACGGCTCCGGTGCCTCCGGCGGAGCGGGTACGAGGGCACGCCACCGTGCCGCCGGCCGTACGGGCACCTCCCGCGGCGAGGCCCGACGGCGCCGGCGCGTCCGGCGTCGCCGGGCGGTGGGCGGCGCCGTCGTGGCGGCCTGTGTCGCGGGCGGCGGTATCTGGTACTTCGGTACGGACTCCGGGTCCGGTGGCGGAGGGGGCAACGCCGCGCGGACCACCGACGACCACGTCGTCGGTCTGTCGGAGTCCAGCGCCTCCGCGTCCACGCCCTCGTCCACCCCGTCGGCCTCGCCGTCCGGGCTGCCCTCCGCATCGGTGTCGCCGTCGAGGAAGGCGAGCCCTTCCAGAACCCCGGCCGCCACGAAGAAGAGTGTGCCGACACCCCGGAGCTCCACCGCGTCGGCGAAGGCCCCGGCCCGCGCATCGGAGTCGGCCGCGGCGCCGACGACCACCGTCGAGCAGGTGGTCGCGCTGGTGAACAAGGAGCGCGCGGCGGCCGGGTGCGGCCCGCTCACCGAGGACGCCCAGCTGGAGAAGGCCGCGCAGGCGCACTCCGACGACATGGCCGCCCGTAACTTCTTCGAGCACACCAACCCGGACGGTGCCGACCCCGGGCAGCGCATCACCGCCGCGGGCTACCGCTGGTCCACGTACGGCGAGAACATCGCGGAGGGGCAGCAGACGCCGCAGGCGGTGATGGAGTCCTGGATGAACAGTCCCGGTCACCGCGCCAACATCCTCAACTGCTCGTTCAAGAACATCGGGGTGGGCGTTCACAAGGGCTCCGGCGGCCCTTGGTGGACACAGGACTTCGGCGCGAAGCTGTGAGGAGTCGCGTCCGCACGGGGGAACGTGTTGGGCTCACGCGCCCCGGTGTCCCGCGTATCGCGTGGGCGGTGCCGACAACCCGGCCCTGACCGCGCGGGTCCCCCGTACGCCGGACGACGAGCACCGCGCCCGTGGTGAGTTGGGCCGGATCGGCTCCACCGTACGGTGTCCGGGGCCGACCTGTCGGTGCTCGATTCCGCTGCTGGTGAACCGAGTTGAGGTGCCCGGGCCCGTGATGCGCACAACGCCGGACGGGGCTGGGTGCTGATCCGTGTCACGGCCGGCCGGGCTTCCCGCGGGTCCCGGGCTCCGACCCCGTCCCGTACCGGCCCGCCCGGGGGCCGGTGTCGGCGGCCGGGCGGGTCCGGTCCGGCCGCCGTGGGTGCCGTCTCCTCCGCGCGTCGCCGCCGGTGCGTCAGATTCGCGTGTCCGAGGCGCCTTTGCGGGGGCGTCAGATCGGCGTGCGACGGCGGTGGTGGGCCACCTGCGTCCATTCGGGTGGTGTCGAGAAACTCCCGCGTGTCCGATATGGCAGATAAAGCGATTATCGGTACGTTCTCTCATAGATCGGCTGCTTGGCCGACGTCTCAGAGATTGGGAAAGTGACATGACCACGCGCAACATTGCCGTGACGGCCGCTGCTGCGGCTGCTACGGCCCTCGTCGCCACGGGCGTCACCTACGCCTCGGCCGCCGCGGCTCCTGAGGCCGCCCCCGTCGTCAAGCAGGTTGCTCCCATGGGTGGCGACAGCGGGCAGTCGAAGGGCAACGAAGGAGGTGGCGGCGGCGGCGACCGTGGTGGCCGTGGCCACTACGAGGGCCACATCGACTTCAACGAGCGTACCTACTCCGCCCAGAGCTGGGGCTGCATCACCGTGGTGAGCGGTCTCGGTTCGCGCAGCTTCAACGTCCGCAACGACAGCCGCCGGACCGTCGAGGTCTTCCGCGGCGCGACCTGCGACAACGGTTCCCCCGTTGCCACGGTCGGCCCGTGGAGCACCAGCAACGGTGTCATGCCGTTCCGGGTCCACGGTGGTGTGAAGGTCAAGAACGGCGTCGTGGGCAGCTTCCGCGTCGTCGAGGACCACCACCGCTGGTAGTTGGAGGCGTCACCGCACCAACCGCACCGCATGGAGAACCCGGCCCGCTGCAATCGGGCCGGGTTCTCCGGCATGTGGTGCCGCCCTGTTCTTGCCCACGACCCTGCCCAGCACGGGGAGAAACGAACATCGAGTCCGGCGCGTCAAGGGCTCCGGCAGGTTCGGGCCCGGGTCTGCGTCCCCGCGACGCCGCTACGGAACGCCTAGTTCGAACAGGACGTACCCCGCGTACGAGCCGGAGGCGAGCGCGGCGATCCCGAGGACGGCGCACAGCACCGGCGTACTGAGCCGGCGCATCCCGACCGCGCACGGGATGAACAGGGGGAAGGCGGGGAGCAGGTACCGCGAGACGTTGCCGAAGATCTGCTGGCTTCCCAGCACGAGGACGATCGTCAGGAGGGTGTGGACGACGAGGACCGGCGGGGGTCGGAGCCGGAACAGCAGGGGGAGGACGATCAGCGCCAGCAGGACCGTGCCGGCCCCGATGACGTCCTCGTAGGGGAAGGCGGAGAGGTAGTCGAAGTGGCCGACCGGGAGGGAGGTGAACACGTCGAGGGTCTGCGCGCCGTAGTCGAACGTGTGGGCCCAGGCGCCCTCCTGGAGCTTGAAGTACCCGCCCCAGTCGCCCATCCGGTATCCCACCCAGCCGAGGTAGCCGACCAGTCCGAGCGGGGCGATCGCCACGGCGGCCAGGGGACGCAGGAGCATGCCCCGGCGTTCCTGCCCGTCCGGGCCGGGGACGTCGCCCCAGCGCCGCAACTGCCGCCGTCGTCGGAGCACGTGCAGCAGCGCGGCGACGGCGAGCGCCGCGATCAGCGCGGTGGCCGTCGGGCGGGCGAGTCCCGCGACGCAGGTCAGCAGTCCGGCGGTGAGCCAGCGCTGCCGCATGACGGCGTAACAGGCCCAGGCCGCGAGGGCGACGTAGAGCGACTCCGAATAGCCCGACCACTCCAGGCCGGAGCCGGGCCACACGGCCCACAGCCCGGCCGCGGCGAGTCCGGCCCGTCGGCCGCCGATCCGCGCCGTGACGGCGTGGATCGCCAGGGCGGCGGCGAAGGAGGCCACGACCGAGACCAGCAGACCCGCACCCAGCAGACCCAGGCCGGTGCATGAGGAGACCAGGCGCATCAGAGCCGGGTACAGCGGGAAGAACGCCGCCGCGTTGCCCTCCAGGGTGATGAGGCCGGTGGCGCCGGGCACCGGTACGAGCGCGGGGTGGTAGCCGTGCGCGGCGATCTGCTGGTACCACCAGCCGTCCCAGGTGGCCAGGACGTCCCAGACATGGGCGCCGCCGCCGAAGCGGTGGTCCTTGCGGCGGAAGTCCCCGGCGGAGTCGAGCAGGTACATGAAGACGCAGAAGCCCACGAGCTTCAGCGATCCGTACAGCGCGAGCACCGGAGCGTGGCGCGACACGGCGCGGCGCAGCCGGGCCCGGCGTGTCGGCACGGCGGGGACGGTGGGGACGGTGGGGGAGGGGAGGACCGCGGGGGCGGTGGCGTACGGCGGCTCGGTGGCGAGCCGACCGCCGTAGACGCGCGTCCTGGCGTCCTCGTACGCCGGCGGGGGCGCGGACCGCGGGTGGTTCATCGGGCCTCGCCTCCCCGTGCGTCGGCGGTGGAGGCGCTGGTGAACACCCCGGCCCGGAGGAGCAGGGGGCACAGCAGTGTCGTGGCGAGGTCGGCGACGGCGAGCACGGCGACCTCCCCCGGCCGTCCGGGATGGGGGACCCAGCGGTGCAGTGCGGCGAGCGCGCCACCGGTGAGGGCCAGACCGGCACCGAGGGCGAGGAGCCCTCCGGGCCGCCGGCGCGGCGCGCCGCCGCGTCCGCCCCGTCCGAGGGCGAGCCGCCGGTGCGCGGCCGGGTGGGCGACGGCACAGCACAGGAGCGCCCACGCGTTGGCCTCCTGCGGACCCGTCACCGTGCGCAGGGACACGTAGAGCAGGACGTACCCGACCGTGGTCAGCAGGCCGACCGCGCCGAGGCGTGGGGAGCGGCCCACGGGTGAGCCCGGAGCGGGGCCCGCGTCGGCGCGCCGCAGATCAGCGGTCGGGAGCGCGCCACGGGCCAGTGCCCCGCCGATCCTGGCGATCCCGCGCAGGTCCGCCACGGCCGTGGGGATCAGGTCGACCCGGCTGTCGGGGTCGTCCACCCAGTCGACGGGCACCTCGTGGATCCGCAGGCCCGCTCGCTCGGCGATGACGAGCATCTCCGTGTCGAAGAACCAGCCCGAGTCCTCCACCAGGGGGAGCAGCCGTTCGGCGACATCGCGCCGGACCGCCTTGAAACCGCACTGGGCGTCGGAGAACCCGACGGCGAGGGTGGACCGCAACAGGGCGTTGTAGCAACGGGAGATGATCTCCCGCTTGGGACCGCGCACCACCCGGGAGCCCCGGGCCAGCCGGGTCCCGATGGCCAGGTCGGAGTGGCCGGAGATCAGTGGGGCCACCAGCGGGAGCAGGGCCGTCAGTTCGGTGGACAGGTCCACGTCCAGGTAGGCCAGGACCGGGGCTCGTGACCGCGACCAGGCGGCACGCAGAGCCCGTCCGCGGCCCTTCTCGGTCAGCCGTATCCACTCGGCCTCCGGCAGGTCGGCGGCCAGCCGGGCCGCGATCCGGGGCGTGGCGTCGGTGCTGGCGTTGTCGGCGACGGTGATGCGGAACGGGTAGGGGAACGTCTCGCGCAGGTGCCGGTGCAGCCGTCGCACGCTCGGCTCCAGGTCCCGCTCCTCGTTGAACACCGGGACGACGACGTCCAGTACGGGTTCCGGGTGGTCCGCTGGGAGCGGCAGCCGGAGCGGCAGTCCGTCCAGGGGCAGTCCTGTCGGGCGGGTCGCCGGGGAGAGCCGCACGGTATGGGTCATGGTTCGTCCAGGTCTGTACGTCCTCGCAGGGCATCCCGAAGGCACTCACGGCGGAGCTGTGGTTCCGGGGTGAGGCCGCGGGCGAGCGAGGAAGGGTCGGCGGGACGGAAGGTCCCGGGGCAGGGCGGGCGGGCCGGAGGATGCCTCGGCCGGGGAGTACGGAGAGCGGGCGGACCGGCGGGCGGGTGGTGGTTACCCGGTGTCGGCCGAGCCGGAGGAGGAGGACGAGGGCGGGGACGAGGGTGACTCGACGGGCGTCGTCGTGGGGGGTGGTGGTGCGCTGCTGTCGCCCGGGGTCGACGAACTCCGGGGCGGCGGGGCCGAGGTCGTGGTCCCGGAGCCGTCCGAGCCGTCCGAGGCCGCCCCGCCCGTCGAGGCAGGAGCGGAGGGCGGTGCGGAGGTGCCGGCGGTGTCGTCCGGCGCGGCCGTGTCCGAGCCGGTAGGGGTTCCGGAGGGCTGGGGCGGAGTGGGGGAGAGCGTCGGTGTGACGTCCGGCGACGGGCGGCCGGTCAGGGGCAGCGGGGCCTGCGGCCGGTCGCTGTCCGGGGTGTGGGGCAACAGGAAGAGTCCGGCGCCGAGTCCGGCGACCGCGAGCACGGAGCCCACGGCCTTCTGCGCGGAGCGGACCCGGCGGCGGTCGCGGATCCCGGTCCTGAGACGGTTCCGCTGTGCCGGGTCGAAGGGGGTGTGCTCCTCGGCGTCGCGCATCATCCGCGCCAACTCCCGCTCGAAGTGATCCATGATTCCTTCACTCCACCGGTTCGACGACGACGGCCAGGATCTGACGCAGGCGCGCCACACCACGTGAGGCGTGGGACCGGGCGGTGCCCAGGGGGCATCCGAGGGCCTCCGCGACCTGTTTCTCGGGCAGGTCCTGGTAGTAGCGCAGCACGACGGCGGCCCGCTGGCGGGGCGGCAGTTGGGCGAGGGCCGTCTCCAGGCGCGACCGTTCCACCACGGTGGCGGACTCGTCCCCCGCCTGCGGCAGGTCGGGCAGTCGCTCCACGGGCCGCTCGCCCCACCACCGTCTGCGGGCGGAGCGGGCGGCGGCCCGGGCGAGGACCTTGCGTACGTACGCCTCGGGCGCCTCGTCGGCGATCCGCGGCCAGACGAACCAGAGTTTGACCAGGGACTCCTGGAGCAGGTCCTCGGCTCGGTGCCGGTCACCCCCGCTGAGCAGGCGTGCGAGGTGGATCAACGCCGACCAGCGGGCCGCGACGAAATCGTCGAAACCCTCGGCTCCAGCCTGTTGCATCCGCACCGTCCCCGCCCTTGCCAGCTACGTACACCTGGTGAAAGACGTCGGCGGCCGCCCCGCTATGCACTCCCGTCACGTGATGCCGGTCACACCGGATGCCGGGGTGTGGCGCGACCGGCGGCGCGGACAGGTGTCACACGTGTCTGTACATGCCCGCACGTGTGGCACCGTGCGGGCATGTACGGCGGGAGGCCGGTCACGGTCGGTCGGAGGCGAAGAACCGGGTCCCGCGGCCGGCGCCCAGGGTCGACCGGACCGCCAGATCGAATCCGGCCTCGGAGAGGGTGAGGAAGCGGTCGAGGCGGCGTATCTCCCAGTGTTCGAGCTCGTAGAAAGGCAGCGGCCTGGCCGGAGTCCACCCGCGCAGGGCGGCCGCGAGACCGGCGGCGTCACCGAACGCCTTGGACGTACCCGACGCGGTGTGGGGCCTGACCGTACCCGCCGCGTCGCCGATCAGCGCCGCGTGGTCGGCCACCATGCGCCCCGGCGCGAGGTCGAACACGGGCTGCATGAAGACATCGGACAGACGCACCAGCTCGGCCAGGGGCCGCGGCAGCGACACGTCGGCCAGGTGGCGGACCTCTTCGACGGTCTCGGACCGCAGCTCGCCCGGCGGCACGAAGTGCGCGAAGTGCGTTCCGAGACGGCCGGTGAGCAGCCTCGGGAGATCGGGCTCGGCCACGTTCACGTACCAGACCCAGTTGACGCGCCGTGCGCCCTTCTCCCGCTCGCCGTCGGCTCCCGGCACCAGGTAGCACAGCATCTGCATCCCGCTCGACGTGAAGAACGTGAAGCGGTCGTCGAGAAGGTCCCGCAGGTCGTCCGGGAGCGCGGACTCGGGTTCCAGGCCGCGCCAGGCCACGTAACCGGCGTACTCGGGGCGGGTGACGGAGTCGAGCAGCATGCGGGTGGCCGATCCGATGCCGTCGGCGCCCACCAGGAAGTTGCCGCACGCGCTGTGCCCGTCCGCGAACTCGGCGGTGACCTCGTGGCCGCTCACCCGCACACTTCTGAGAGTGCTGTCCTGGCGGTGGCAGACCCCGGAAAGAGGCTCGCGCAGCGCGCGGTAGAGGGTGTCCCACGCGGTCATGAGCTGCGGCGCCCCGTGCCGCGAGGCCTTGCCCTGGGCGTCCAGTTGCTGGCGCTCACGCAGTTCGACACTGACCGAGGCCGCGTCGCTGCCGAGGCGGCTCAGCAGCGCGTCGACCTCCGGCTGCATGACGATGCCGGCACCGCGTGCCGATGTCTCACCCGCGGAACGTTCGTAGACGGCGACCTCGGCGCCCACGGCCCGCAGTTCGTGCGCGGCCGCCAGACCGCCCACCGATCCACCGATGACCAGCGCTGTGAAGTCGTGCGGCTCGGACATGGCACCCCTCTGTTGCTCTGCCGCGGCGGATGTCGGATGTCTGGTCCGGCGGCCGGGCGGCGCGGGACGCCCGGCCGCGCGGCTGCTCCGGCGTGACAGGGGCGGATCCCCGGGGACGACGGCCCGGGCACCGGGTCGAGTGGGAACGGGACCGCCGGGGAGTCCCTTCGCCGGCGACGCGCGCCTCCGTGGTGACGTGCGCGAGACGTGCGTCGCGGCGGTCCCGGGGCGTGCCGCGACGCGGCGGCACGAGTACGTCCGCTCAATAAATTTAGGCACATGGCCGGTGCGCCCGCACGTCCGGCCCGGACGGCGGGGGAGGCCGCGACACGGGCCGGGCGGCGGCGATGGCCGGGATGCGTCCGGCACGGGACGCGGACACAATGTTCGGATCCGGCGGGCGGAGCGTCAGTGGCCGCGCGGTCCCACCCGCCGCACGGGCCCGCACGGCGGCGGAAGCCGTGTCCGTCGCGGGCCGGGTCCCGGAGGAGTGCGGCGCCCAGGCGCCCACCGCGTCTCTCCGGACCGTCGTCCCTCCGGACCGTCGCCTCTGCGGAGCGTCGTCCCTCCGGACCGTCGCCTCTGCGGACCGTGCCGAGCGGCGGTCCTTCGGTGGCGGCCGGGCGGTGCGGTGGGTGACCGGTCGCCCGATGCCGTGACGGTGCCGTGGAGCCGGACGCGCCGCCGGGCAGGACCTCATCGGCCGAGCAGTCTTCCGGGAGCGAGGTAGGGCAATGGCGGACGACACCCAGGACTCATCGCGGATCGGCGACTCACCGCGTATCGGCTGGATCGGTACCGGCCGGATGGGCTTCCCCCTTGCGGCCCGGCTGCTGGACGCGGGATACGACGTGGCCGTCCACAACCGGACGCGCGCCAAGGCGGAGCCGCTCACGGAGCGAGGCGCGACGGTCGTGGACCGGCCGGTCGACCTGGCCGACCGGGACGTCGTCTTCACCATGGTCTCCGCCTCACCCGATCTGGAGGCGGTCGCCACGGGTCCCGGCGGGGTGCTGACCTCGCCGGACGCCGCACCGGGGATCCTGATCGACAGCTCCACGGTGTCCACCGGGACGTCCGCGCGGATCAGGGAGGCGGCGGCCCGGCGCGGAACGGACTTCCTGGCCGCCCCGGTCAGCGGGAACCCGAAGGTGATCGCCTCGGGGGGCCTGACGATCGCGGTCTCCGGTGCGCGCGAAGTGTTCGGCCGGGTCGAGCGGTTGCTCGCGCCGCTGGGGCGCGGTGTGACCTACGTGGGCGAGGGCGAGGCCGCCAGGCTGGTCAAGATCGCGCACAACGTCTTCCTCGGTGTCGTCACCCAGTCGCTCGCCGAGATCCTCGTCCTCGCGGAGAAGGGAGGAGTCGGCCGTGCCGCCTTCCTGGAATTCCTCAACGACTCCGTGATGGGCTCGGCGTACACCCGGTACAAGTCGCCCGCGCTGGTCAAACTGGACTTCACACCGACGTTCACCATGCCGCTGCTGCGCAAGGACATGGAACTGGGACTGTCCGCGGGCCGTGAGCTGGGGGTCCCGATGCCGCTGGCCGCCGCCACCGCCCAGCTCGTCGCGGGTGCCGTCGGCGCGGGCCATGCCGACGAGGACTTCGCCGCCCTGATCCTCGAGCAGGCCAGGAACTCCGGCCTCACGCTCGAAGCCGAGGACGTGTCCGTCGACGACGGTCTCTCCCCGCGGGAATGACCCCCGCCGTGCGAGGCGTCCTCCCCGCGCGGATTCCGCCTCGCGCCGAACGAAGCCGGGCCTCCCGCGCGGAAGGAAGCCGGGCCGCGTGGGCGGCAGGAAGCCGGGGGCTTTCCTGCGCGACGAAGAAGGTGCGGCAGGCCGTCTCGGCAGGACGCGGGAAACGCCTCGTGTGCGAGGTCGGCACCGAGGTGTCCGCGGCGCGCCGACGGAGTGCTTCTCGGGTAGCTTGGGTGAATCGACGTGCACCGTCCGGTCGTGTTCCGTCGCGGAACCAGCCGCCCGAGTGAGGCCTTTCTCCGCGGGTCCGACCGGAATTCCCGGTGACGAACGACGGATTTCCCGGTGACCGAGGGAAGGATTCGCGCCGTGCCCTTCATCACGACCGCAGACGGAACCGAGATCTTCTACAAGGACTGGGGGTCCGGTCAGCCGATCGTGTTCAGCCACGGCTGGCCGCTGACCGCCGACGCGTGGGACCCCCAGCTGAACTTCGTGGCGGACAACGGATTCCGTGCCATCGCCCACGACCGGCGCGGCGGCGGACGTTCGGGGCAGCCCTGGGCGGGCAACGACCTCGACACCTACGCCGACGACCTGGCCTCGCTGATCGAGGCGCTGGACCTGCGCGACGTCATCCTCGTCGGGCACTCCACCGGCGGTGGCGAGGTGGCACGGTACATCGGCCGCCATGGGACCGGACGGGTCGCGAAGGCCGTTCTGCTCAGCGCGATCCCGCCGCTGATGCTCAAGACGGAGGCGAACCCCGAGGGACTGCCCATCGAGGTGTTCGACGAGATCCGGGCCGGTGTCGCGACGGACCGCTCCCAGTTCTACCGGGACCTCAGTGAGACCTTCTACGGCGCCAACCGGGAGGGCTCGACGGTCTCCCAGGGCACGCGTGACGCGTTCTGGCTGTGGTCGATGCAGGTGGGCATCAAGAGCGCGTACGACTGCGTCAAGGCGTTCTCGGAGACCGACCTGACCGAGGACCTCAAGCGGTTCGACGTCCCGACCCTGATCGTGCACGGTGACGACGACCAGATCGTGCCCATCGTGGCCGCGGGCGAGAAGTCCTCGAAGCTCGTCAAGGACGCCACGTTCAAGGTGTACCCGGGCGCCCCGCACGGCCTGGCGATGGTCCCCGTCTTCGCCGACCGTTTCAACGCCGACCTGTTGGAGTTCGCGCGCGGCTGAGTCACCCGTCGGTGTGTCACCCGGCCGCGTCCTGGGGGTGAGAACCGTGCGGGGTTGATGGGCCGGACGGGGCAGGCCGCCACGGCGAACGGGTGAGATCTGAAAATAGTATGTATCGGTGGGTGGGGTCGGGGCAGAGGGTTCTTCGGAGGTTGATCACATGGTTCCCCTGCTCCTCGTCCTTCTGCTGGTCCTGCTTCTCTTCGGCGCGGGATTCGCGTTGAAGATTCTCTGGTGGGTCGCGATCGTCGTACTGGTCCTGTGGCTGGTCGGCTTCGTCGCCCGTCCCAAAGGCGGCAGCGGCCGCTGGTATCGCTGGTAGCCGCGTCCGACCCGTTCCGGGAGTGGGCCCGAACTCGACGAGTTCGGGCCCACTCGTGTGCGCGGGGCCGTGCGCCGGGACGTACGTGTGGTGCGGGACGACCGGATTGGAGTGCCGGCTTCGGGACACACGCATCAGGTGCTGAAGATACTTCTGGTCGTCCTGCTCGGCTCGCTCGCGACGCTCGCCACGGCCGTCGCCGCCCTGGTCTCGCCCTGGTGGTGGGCCGCGGCCGTCCCCCTGCTCCTGTTCACCCTGGTGGCCGTCCACGACCTGGTGCAGCGCCGGCACTCCGTCCTGCGGAACTACCCCCTGCTCGGGCATCTCCGCTTCATGCTGGAGGCGCTGCGCCCGGAACTCCAGCAGTACTTCGTCGAGCGCAACTTCGACGGCCGTCCCTTCGACCGCGACACCCGCAGCATCGTCTACCAGCGCGCCAAGGGCACCGACGCCGAGGAGCCCTTCGGTACCGAACTCGACCTGTACCGGACGGGCGGTGAATACCTCACCCCGTCGATGGCTCCCCGGCCGGTGCCCACCGACGTGCCGCGCGTCCGTATCGGCGGGCCCGAGTGCACCCGGCCCTACGACATGGCACTGCTCAACGTCTCGGCGATGAGCTTCGGTTCGCTCTCCGCCCCGGCCGTACGCGCCCTCAACACCGGTGCGCGACTTGGCGGGTTCGCCCATGACACCGGCGAGGGCGGCCTCTCCGAGTACCACCTCGGGTCCGGCGGAGATCTCGTCTGGGAGATCGGCACCGGCTACTTCGGCTGCCGCACGGACGAAGGGGACTTCGACGCACGGCAGTTCGCCGAGAAGGCGGCCCACGAGCATGTCAAGTGCGTGTCGTTGAAGATCAGTCAGGGTGCGAAGCCCGGCATCGGCGGTGTACTGCCGGGCTCCAAGGTGAACGCCGAGATCGCCCGGGTGCGGGGCGTCCCGGAGGGACGGACCGTCATCTCGCCACCGTTCCACCGTGTCTACTCCACCCCGCGCGAACTGGTCCGCTTCCTGGCCCGGATGCGTGAACTGGCCGGCGGCAAGCCCGTCGGGTTCAAACTGTGCGTCGGCTCGCGCCGGGAGTTCCTCGCCGTGTGCAAGGCGATGCTGGAGGAGGACAGCACACCGGACTTCATCGTCGTCGACGGCGCCGAGGGCGGAACGGGCGCGGCACCCCTCGAGTTCGCGGACAACGTGGGCCTGCCGCTGGGCGAGGGGCTGATGACGGTGCACAACGCCCTTGTGGGCGTGGGCCTGCGCGACCGGATCCGGATCGGCGCCGGCGGCAAGGTCGCCACCGGCAGCGACCTCGTCAAACGCCTTCTCCAGGGAGCCGACTACACCAACGCCGCCCGCGCCATGATGTTCGCGATCGGATGCATCCAGGCCCAGCGCTGCCACACCAACACCTGCCCGGTCGGAGTCGCGACCCAGGACGAACGGCGCGCCCGTGCGATCGACGTTCCCGACAAGTCCCAGCGGGTACGGCGTTACCAGGAGGCGACGGTGCGGAGCGCGCTCCAGATCATGGCCTCGATGGGCGTCGACGAACCCCGTGACCTGCACCCCCACATGCTGCTGCAGCGGGTGAACCCCTACACCGTCCGCTCCTACGCGGAACTCCACGACTGGCTCACGCCCGGAGAGTTGATCGCGTCGGCCCCCTCCGGCTGGGCGTCCGACTGGAAAGCGGCCGATCCGGACCGCTTCGCCCGCTGAACGCCGAATCCGGCATTCGCCGCCTCACCCGCCATCCGGCACCCGTTCCGAGGGGCCGCACCGAACCGAAGGGTATTCCCGTGGCACGAACCGTCGCCCGTGTGATCGTCGACGCACTCCAGGAGCTGGGAGTCCAGCACGTCTTCGGCGTGGTCGGAGACGCCTTGAACCCCCTGACCGACGCGATCCGCACCACCGACGGCGTCGACTGGATCGGCTGCCGGCACGAGGAGGCCGCGGCCTTCGCCGCCGGGGCGCAGTCCCAGCTCTCCGGGACCCTCGGGGTCTGCATGGGGACGGTGGGGCCCGGCTCCGTACACCTGCTCAACGGGCTCTACGACGCGGCGAAGAGCCGCACCCCCGTCCTCGCGATCTGCGGTCAGGTGCCCCTCGCCGAGGTCGGCAGCGACTACTTCCAGGAGGTCGACAACGACCTGCTCTTCCGCGACGTGGCGGTCTACCGGGCCACCCTCACCTCCCCGGACCAGATGCCGCGGATGCTGGAGTCGGCCGTACGCGCGGCCGTGAGCCAAGGGGGAGTGGCCGTCCTCACCGTGCCCGGCGACCTGGGCGACCAGGAACCGAGCGAGGACCGGGCCGCCCGCTTCGCCCTCGACCGGCCCGTCACCCGGCCCGACGACCCCGCCCTCGCACGGGCCGCCGAACTCCTCGATGCCGCCGACCGGGTGACCCTGCTCGTGGGCCGCGGAGCCCGCGACGCCCGGGACGAGGTCCTGCGGACCGCCGGAACACTCGCGGCGCCGATGGTCCTCACGCTCAAGGCGAAGGAGGGATTCGAGGGGGACAACGAGTTCCAGGTGGGCCAGACCGGCCTGATAGGCAACCCCGCCGCCGCCCACGCACTCGACAGCGGCGACGCGCTCCTCATGCTCGGCACCGACTTCCCGTACCGGGACTGGTATCCGAAAGGCTGCAAGGTCGTCCAGATCGACACCCGGGAGGAGCACCTGGGCCGTCGGATCCCCGTGGACGTCGGTCTGACGGGCGATGTGGGCGCGACGCTGCGAGCCCTGCTCCCGCTGCTGGATACGGTCTCGGACCGGAGTCACCTGGACGACGCGCGGGAGCGGTTCGCCCATTGGCAGGAGGGCCAGCGGCGGCTGGCCGACCCGGGGCACGAGCACCGCTGGACCGGAAGGCTGAGGGCCGTCCTGGACAACCGCGACCACGAGATCCGCCCCGAGGCACTGGCCGCCGCGGTCGACACCCACGCGGCCGAGGACGCCGTCTTCACCTCCGACACCGGAATGGCGACGGTCTGGCTCTCCCGCTTCGTCGGTATGCGCGGGAGCAGGCGGCTGATCGGCTCGTACAACCTGGGTTCGATGGCCAACGCCATGCCCCAGGCCCTCGGGGCCCAACTCTGGGCGCCCGACCGTCAGATCGTCGCCTTCTGCGGCGACGGCGGGCTGAGCATGCTGCTCGGCGACCTCATGACCATCAAGACCTACCGGCTGCCGGTGAAGCTCGTCGTCTTCGACAACCGCCGTCTGGGGATGGTCAAACTCGAACAGGAGCAGGCCGGCCTGCCCGAGTTCGGCACGGAGCTGGACAACCCCGACTTCGCCGCGGTGGCCACCGCGCTCGGGCTCACCGGCATCCGCGTCACCGACCCCGCCGATCTCGACGCGAGCGTGCGCCGGGCCTTCGACACCCCGGGGCCGGTCCTGCTGGACGTCCTCACCAACCCGCAGGAGGTGGCCGTGCCCGGCAAGCCGACCGTGTCGCAGGGATGGGGATTCGCCATCGCCAAGGTCAAGGAGATCCTCCCGAGCCACGAAGGCTGACGGGGGGCTGACGGGGGCCCGAGTTGCTCCGGGCGGCACGGGCACGGGGCCGACGCCGGTCCGGACTCGGCCGGGCGCACAGCGCTCGTCACCTGCCGCGAGCCCCCGCGCCTCTGGCCCGCGGCCCGCGCGGACAGGTCCCGCGGCGCGTTCCCGGCCCCGGCCCGCCCCGGTTCCACCCCGGGAGGGGCTGGGCAGAGGGGCCGGCCGGGGCGCGGTCACACCTCACCCGCGACGGCGCCGTACGGCCGCCTGTCAGCCACCTGCCGGGCCTGCCGCCGGCCCGTCACCGGCAGTGTCCCGCGGCCGGTCATGGTCCGAGTGCTCCGGCCGGTCACGGCCCGGGTCCGCCGCAGGGTGGCCGCCAGGGTCCTCCGTCCGGTCCTGTCCGGCGGCGGTCCGGTTGTCCCGCGTGTCGACGCTCAACGCCTGCTGGAGTGTGGGGTAGCAGGTGATCACGGTGTCGAGGCCGACGATCCGCAGGACGCGCAGGATCGAGGGGGAGGGGGCCGCCACCCGTACCCAGCCGCGCCGGGCGGTGGCGGCGTGGTGGGCCCCGATGAGCGCGTTGATGCCGCTGGAGTCCATGAAGGTCACCTGGCTCAGCTCCACCACGGTGCGGGCGGTCGCCGCGCCGTCGCTCCCGAGAAGCGCGCGCTGGACCTCGGTACCGGTCGTGAAGTCGATCTCGCCGCACAGGGCCAGCACGGTGATGCCCTCGGCGGTGGTGGAGCGGGTTACCGACAGCCGTGAGGACTCCATCACGGTCATCCCTTCCGTGTGACAGGGCTCGGCGGGTGTGCGGGGACGGAAGCCCACGGCGTCGGTGGAGCGCCGTGGACGGGAACCCCTCAAGGGTCCGTGCCCCGCGCGTCACCCGTCAAGAGATACAGGAAAACTTTTTCACCCTTTCTTATACCTGAATCGTGCGTCTACCCTGGGACCATGCATGGAGTACCCGAGTCCCATACCGGCTGGACGTTCCTGACCAACCATGCGCGCGTGCTGGCCGCCATCGCCGAGGACCGCACCACGCGCATCCGCGACATCGCCGCGCGCTGCCAACTCACCGAGCGGGCCGTCCAGAAGATCATTTCCGACCTGGAGGAGGGCGGGTACCTCACCCACACCCGGCAGGGCCGTTCGAACGAGTACCAGATCGAGGAGGGAACCCGGCTGCGGCACCCCGCGGACGCCGGACCGACGGTGGCCGACCTGCTGGCCCTCCTGGCCCGGCACGACGCCGAACACGGCACGGGCAACCAGCGGGCGTGACCGTGTCCCCGCGGACACCGGCGCGCGAAGACGACCGGTGACGCCGGGCCGCGCTCCCCGGGTGACCGAAGGGCGGTGGCACGGACCTGATCCCGACGGCCGTGTGACGACGCCGGATTCGAGGGCATCAGATGAGACGGAAGAGCGCCGGACTCCCCGGACCACGGAGGCGACGTTGACGTCCGAAGCGGACATGACGCGGCAGGTGCCCTCGCCCCTCGGGGCCTCGGCGGACGAGGTGCTGCGCCTGGAGGACGAGAATCTCCAGCTCAAGCAGGCGGTGCGGTCGCACGCCGTCGTCGATCAGGCCATCGGCGTCATCCTGGCGGTCGGGCGGCTGACCCCGGACGAGGGCTGGCACATGCTGCGGAACATCTCCCAGAACACCAACGTCAAACTGCGGCAGGTGGCCGAACTGATCGTCGACTGGGCGCGCACCGGTCGACTGCCCGGCGAGATCCGCAGCCAGTTGGAGCGCGAACTCGGCCTCGACGGCTCCGCGGGCGACGTGCGGTAGAGCCGCCGCCCCTCCGTACGGAGTGCAGGGCGGAACGCGGCCCGAGCGAGCGCGCGTGCGGCGACCCGGTCCGGGTGAGCGTGCCGCGACTCCGCGGTGCGGTTCGCCCTCGACGTCCGTGTCCCCTTGGCGCGTGGAGGGCTGAGGGCTCGGGTGGTGTCCCCGCCCAGCCCGGAGTGGTTCGCCGCCCGGTCCCCGGACCGGAGCACCAGGACGAGGTGCTGCCGCCCGAGGCGCGGGCGCGGGTCGGTGCCGAGGCCGCGGTGGGCCAGGGTCGGCGCGAGGTCGTCGCGGACACCGGACGCCGGACGCCTGGTCGCCCTGGAGTACCACGGTGCCTCGGCCGGTCACCGATGCCCCCGCGCGGAGTTCGGCATCACGGCCGAGGCGGTCGCGGCCGCCGCTCGTGACGGCGTCCGCGACGCCGCCGGCGCACCGCGCCCCGGAGGGCGTCGGCGGACCGGCGTGACCGGCGGGCGGCACCGGCGACCTGGACCGGAGTGGCGGACGTACGGGCCCCGGGTCCCGTCCCGGACATGGCCTAGGCCGGGGCCGGGACCAGTTCGTCGGCGACCCACCGTGCCACGCCGGCGGGGTAGGGCGGCGACAGCGCGAGCACGAGGTGCCGGAACCCGGCGTCGGTCGCCGCTTCGATCGCGTTCCGGGTGCTCCCCGGATCGTCGTAGGAGACCGGCAGTACGGTCGACCGGGTGATCGTGGCCGGGTCGCGCCCGATCTCGGCGCAGTACCGGTCGAGCAGGGCGCCGCGGGCGCGGGCGTCGTCGAGGTCGGTGCCGGGGTAGTTCCACAGATCGGCGTGCTCGGCGACCACGCGCAGGGTCGACGGTGCGCGTCCGCCGATCAGCACGGGCGGGTGCGGGCGTTGGACGGGCTTGGGACTGCCGAGCGCGCCGGTGAGCCTGGTGTGGGTGCCGTCGAAGTCGAACGGCTCGGACTCGGTCCACAGCCGCCGGATCACCGTGCAGGCCTCGGCGAGGGCACTGACGGCGTGGGCCGCGTCGTGGAAGGGCAGACCGTGGGCCGCGTACTCGCGCCGGGCCACCGGGTGGCCCGGCCGCGAACCGGCACCGATGCCGAAGTCGAGACGGCCGCCGGAGACCGCGTCGACGGTCGTGGCGATCTTGGCCAGCATCGCGGGCGGACGGAAGCGGTTGCTGGTCACGAGCACACCGAGACGCAGCCGCCGGGTGTGCGCGGCCAGCGCCGAGAGCAGGGTCCACCCCTCGTAGGTCGGACCGTTCGGGTCGCCGCCGATCGGCATGAGGTGGTCGAAGAGCCACGCGTGCTCGATCGCGGGGATCGTGTCGGCCTCCCGCCAGACCCGCAGGATGTCCTGATGGGCGACCTGCGAGGGCGCGGTCATGATCCCGTAACTGACCTTGTTCGCTGGGGACATGGGGCCGGAGTTCCTTTCGGTGGAGTGGGGTGGCGGTCACCGGCCACCGGTCGCGTCTCCTGAGAGCGGCCGGGGCCGGCGGGAGCGAGCCGCAGTCGTCCCGGGGCGGACGCGCCTACTTGTTCCGCACCAGACCCAGCGGCTCGGGGTCCTTCTCCAGCGCCGAGCACGCCGCGGCCCAGCCGGTGTCCCCGGGGTGGAGAGCGCCACGGAGGAACGCCGAGGTGAACCGCTGTACCAGGGAGACCCGTTCGGGACTCTCGTCGGTCGTCTCCGCGACGCCGTGTCCGGAGATCCCTCCGAGCGAGTGCTCGGCGCCGAACAGGGTCAGCAGACTTTTGTCGCCCGGGCTCAGGAAGTACGGGTCGGTGAACCAGTCCGGTCCCCGGACCGACAGCGCCGACTGGTCCTGGTCCCCGGCGACCACGAGCGCCGGTGTGGTCATCGTGTCGAACGACGGGTTCATGAAGGGGAAGTGCTCGGCCGCGAACGGAGTCAGATCGTCCCCGCCCCGGCCGGGTACGGCGAGCAGGACACCCGCCGAGACCCGCGGGTCGGACAGGTCCTCGCCGGGGACACCGTCGGAGCCGAGTATCCGTGCCCCCAGCAGCATGCTCGCCGTCTGGGCACCCCAGGAGTGCCCGGCCACGGCGACGCGACCGCGGTCCAGGCGCCCTTCGAGGCCCGGTACGGACGCTTCCAGCAGATCGAGCCGGTCGATGACACGCCTCATGTCCTCGACCCGGAACCGCCAGATCAGTGGCGTGCGGGGGTCTTCCTCGGGCAGGCCGAGCGTCCGGGAGTCGAGGTGGGTGGGCTGGACGACCACGAAGCCGCGCGCGGCCCAGAAGTCCGCCAGCGGGGCGTAGCCGTCCATCGACCAGCCGTACCCGTGCGAGAAGACGACGACGGGCAGGTCCTGCCCGGTCGTGGGCGCCGAGACCCGGACCTGGAGATCCTCGCCGCGACCGGGGGCGGGCAGCACGACCGGCCGCACGGAGACGACCGGGCTGGGTGTGGAGGTGGGGACCGGGGCGGTCGCCACGTTCGATTCGGACATGGAAGTGCCTTCCGTTCACGTCCTCCGCGCGTTCCGTGCGCGGTGGATCGTCGATCGTGGTGGGTGTGGGTGTGGGTGTGGGCGTGGGTGTGGCAGTGGCAGTGGGTAGCGGGTGTGGGGGGGTGAGGCGGACCGGGGGTGTGGCGGGCGGCCGGGCCGGGGCGCGCCGGTGGCCGGTCCGTGACGTTCCGATGCGTCTCACCGCCGCGGTCGCGTCGCTCGCGTCGGGGCCCCCCGGGTTCGCGTGCGTCTCGCGACAAGGGCTCCGGGCCACTCGTCGTGGGGCCGAGGCGATGGGTCGGCGCCGCCCCGCACGGTTTGGCCGCCGACCCCGGCTCTGCGATGATGAGCAAACGGAACCTTGTCCCGTTTGAAGATACGGAACGTTGTTCCGGATAGCAAGCCCGGTCATGGAGAGGACGGCGCGATGAGTGACGGCGGCGGGGAGGCGGGGCGGGCGGCCCGGCCCAAGCGGGCGGACGCCCGGCGCAACGAGGAGACCCTGCTCGACGCGGCCGCCGCGATCTTCGTGACCTCGGGAGTGGAGGCGCCGGTGCGGGACATCGCCGCCAGGGCCGGGGTCGGGACGGGCACGATCTACCGCCACTTCCCGACGCGGGCGGATCTCATCATCGCCGTCTACCGGCACCAGGTCGAAGCCTGCGCCGAGGCCGGTCCGGCCCTGCTGGCGAGCAGCCCCACCCCGCACGCCGCACTGGGCCGGTGGATCGACCTCTTCGTCGACTTCCTGGTCACCAAGCACGGCCTCGCCGCCGTGCTGCAGTCCGACGCCGCCGGCTTCGACGCGCTGCACACGTATTTCCTCGACCGCCTGGTGCCCGTGTGCGGCCGGCTGCTCGACGCCTCGGCGGCCGCCGGCGAGATCCGCGCGGACATCGACCCGCTCGGGCTCATGCGAGGCGTCGGGAACCTCTGCATCGGCGCGGACACCGATCCCCGCTATGACGCCCGGCGACTGGTCGAGTTCCTCGTGGCGGGGCTGCGCCGGACGGCGTGATCCGGCGCCGGGGGCACGTGGACTTCATGATTCACTACGAGGAGGAGTGCCGGGCGGCGGTGCCGCCCCGGAGCGTGGGCCGACGGGAATTTTCGGGCCCGTCCCGGGCGTCTGTCCGTGGGGGAGCGGCCGGTGGCCGCGCCGTTGAGTCCGCACGGTCCGCACGCGCGTCGTGCGCAGAGACGAAGAGGGATGTGAAGGGCTATGAGCGCCACTGAGGAAAAGGCGTTGCTGGCGGGCGGCTGCTTCTGGGGGATGCAGGACCTCATCCGCAAGCTCCCGGGTGTCCTGGCCACGCGGGTCGGGTACAGCGGCGGTGACGTCCCCAACGCGACCTACCGCCACCACGGGACGCACGCCGAGTCGATCGAGATCACCTTCGATCCCACCGTGACCGACTACCGCGCGATCCTGGAGTACTTCTTCCAGATCCACGACCCGACCACGAAGAACCGCCAGGGCAACGACATCGGCCTCAGCTACCGCTCCGCGATCTTCTACGCCGACGACGAGCAGCGGCGGGTCGCCGAGGACACCATCGCCGATGTCGAGGCCTCGGGGCTGTGGCCGGGCGACGTCGTGACCGAGGTCGTGCCCGCCGGTGACTTCTGGGAGGCCGAGCCGGAGCACCAGGACTACCTGGAGAAGTTCCCCGAGGGCTACACCTGCCACTTCCCGCGGCCGAACTGGCGGCTGCCGAAGCGCGCGGAGGCCTGACCCCGGAGGCCGGACCCGGGGGCCCCGGCCGGTGACGGCGAAGTCCGTCACCGGCCGTGTGGGCGGTGACGGACACCTGGGGCGTGGTCAGGCCGGCTGGGCGGCGGTACGCGGCGCCGGCACCTCGGTGGCATGGGGATAGGCGGCCGCACGGTGCTGGAACGAGAGGATCTTCGGGTTCCGCACGACGCCGTCACGGATCTCGATGGCGTTGCGGATCGTCGCGTCCGCGTCCCAGGCGGCGGGGCCGCTCATGACCTCGCGCAGGTAGGGGAGGAGTGCCTCACTGATCTCCCAGGTCGCCGAGTCCCACAGGTGGGACGGACTGTGGTCCACCGCGTAGTAGTGGCAGTCGGTGCCCACCGTGGGCATGGGGTCGCCGAAGGTCGTGGGACGGGCCCATGTGAAGCCCATGCCCTCGTCGCAGGAGACGTCCACGAAGAAGGTGCCCGGCCGGAACAGGGCGAGTTCCTCGTCCGTGACGAACATCAGTGGCGCGTCGGTGTCCTGCCGGACGCAGTTGACGATGATGTCGAACCCTGCCAGGTACTCCGCGAGCGGTACCGGGCCCGCCGGGGTGAGGGCCCGCAGCCGCGAGGGATCGTCCGACTGTTCCTCGAAGTGGCCCATCACGACCGACGGCATCGGTGAGGCCACCGCCGCCGCGGCGCGCTGGGTGAGGACCGTGACGTCGGACACCCCCATGGCGCCGAGACCCGTGACGGCGCCGCGTGCCGTGGCGCCGAAGCTGATGACCACCGCGCGCAGCCGGCGTCCGTAGCTCCCGGTCACGCCGCCGAGCTGAAGCGCGTGCAGTACCGAGCAGTAGCCCGCCATCTCGTTGTTCTTGTGGAACACGTGGACGCTGAAGGCGCCCGTGGCGGTCCAGTGGTTCATCGCTTCCCAGGCGACGAGGGTCAGTCGCCGGTCGATGGCGGTCTGCGTCATCTTCTCGTCCTGCACGCAGTGCGGCCATCCCCACAGGACCTGGCCCTCACGCAGCTCGGCGATGTCGTCGTGCGTAGGTTTGGGCAGCAGGAGCACATCGCACTCGGCGAGGATGCGTTCGCGCGAGCGCAGGCCCGCCACGAGCGGCAGCAGCGCGGCGTCCTCGATACCGAAGCGCCGTCCGTAGCCGTGTTCGAGGAAGATTCTCGCGCGTACCTCGGGAGCGACCCGGTCGAAGTGGGCGGGGTGCAACGGCAGCCGGAACTCGTTCTCCTTGCGGGACGAGGCCAGGACTCCGAGACTCAACAGGGTCATGCGCTTCCTTGTCATGTAGTTGTCATTCAGTTGTGTCGGCCGTGGCCCGGACGCCCGGCGCCCGAGAGTGCGGGCGCGGGCCGGCCACGACCGGTCGGTGGAACGGGTGCGCGAGGGTGGTTTCCGCCGACGACGGTGTGCCCGGGGGTGCCGGATCAGGGCCGGTCGGGCCGGTGTCCCCGGAGGCGTTCGGTCATCGGGAGAGGTGTCTCCTCCAGGCCGGTGGCCGAGCCGCTCGCCAGCCGCGCGCAGGTCCCGCGGCAGGCCAGCTGTTGCCTGTCGTCGCGGTGCGAGACCACCACCGCTTCCCTGTCGGGTGCGTCGCGGTAGTCCGTGCCGCAGATGAGGCAGGCCAGTCCGGCGAGCATCTCGGAGGTCGGCTCGGGCCGTCCTCGGCGGTGGCCGGAGATCGCGTCCTGTGAATACATGGGTGCCGCATCCTCTTCGTCGGTCATCGGCCCAAGGGCTGCGGTGTGTCGGTGCCGGAGCACCTCGGGGACCGGGCGGACCGCCACCGCGGGCGCGGAACGGGACACGGAACACGGCGCGGGAGGGGACCGATGGGCATGGGGCGGTTCATTTCCGGCCGGAGCGCTGGTGCTCAGGCGACTGCCGTTCCCCGAGGGCGACGCCGAAACGGATGACGGCATACGAGGTGCGCTCGGTGGTGTCACCGTACTCCCTTCGGAGACCCCGGGCTTCGCCGTACGTGCTCGGGGGCGGGGACCGGGCGACCGGCGCGCGAGGGTACCGGCCGCCCGGGTGGCTACCCCGTCGCCCGAGCGTCTCCGCGTGCCCTGCCCGGTCCATGCCTTTTATGATGATCCGTGGCGGATGTGAAGCCGACCGGCGCGGCTGTCGCGCCCACTTCCGCACCGTGGACCGACGGTTCCCGGTGCGGAGGCGAAGGCATCGGCCTCGGTCGCCGGGGTCGTCCCGGCGCCTCCCGGGTGCGGGGCCCATCCATGCCGACGGTCCCGGCCTGTGCACACCGCACCGGCGGACCGAACGCCCGCGGACGGTGGCCCGGCACAGCGAGGGAGTCGTACATGCGTATCGATCTCACGGGGCGGACCGCCCTGGTGACCGGGTCCACACAGGGCATCGGAGCGGCCATCGCGGGTGGCCTCGCGGAGGCGGGGGCGCGGGTGGGCGTCAACGGCCGCGACAAGGAGCGGGTGGACGCCGCGATCCGGCAGATGCGGGAAGAGGTGCCGCACGGCGACTTCGTCGCCGTCGGCGCGGACGTGTCCTCCGAGGAGGGGGCCGCAATCGCCCTCGACACGCTGCCCGAGGTCGACGTCCTCATCAACAACCTGGGCGTCTTCGGCTCCCAGGACCCGCTGGCCATCTCCGACGAGGAGTGGCGCCGCTACTTCGACGTGAACGTGCTCGCCGCGGTCCGCCTCACCCGGGCGTACATGCCGCGGATGCTGGAGAACGACTGGGGCCGCGTCCAGTACATCTCCAGCGAATCGGCGGTGACCATCCCGGAGGAGATGATCCATTACGGGATGACGAAGACCGCCCTGCTCGCTGTCGGCCGCGGCTTCGCGAAGAAGGCCGCGGGAACGGGTGTCACCGTCAACTCGGTGCTCGTCGGACCGACCCGGACCGCGGGCGTCGAGGAGTTCGTGTACGGACTGGTCGGCCGTGACCTGCCCTGGGAGGAGGCGGAGCGGGTCTTCATGCGTGAGCACCGCCCCCAGTCGCTGCTGAGGCGCCTGATCCTGCCCGAGGAGATCGCCAACATGGTCGTGTACCTGAGTTCGGACCAGGCCTCCGCCACCACGGGCGGCGCGCTGCGCGTGGACGGGGGCTGCGTCGACTCAGTCATCCCCTGACCGCCGCGCCCCGGACGGGCCCGAGGCTCCACCCGCGCGCGGGTGGAGCCTCGGGCCCGTCCGCCACCGTCAGGGAGCGGTTTCCGGGTGCGCTCCGGCCGGTCGGCTCAGCCGTCCGCCGGACGCTTGCGGCCGACGCCCGAGTACACCCAGTACTCCGACGGGTGGTCGGGGACGAGGTCGTCCGGGTCCGGTCGCCACAGGGGTACGTAGACCAGACCGGGCTCCACGAGGTCGAAGCCGTCGAAGAGCCCGTGGATCTCGCCGTACGACCGGGCGGTGACCGGTGAGGTGGCCCGGGAGCGGTACAGCTTGCCGACCGCGGCCGCGGTGTCGGGGCGATCCTCGTTCGTCGCGTGCGTCAGCGCGAGCCAGCTGTCGTCGGGCAGGGCGTCCCGGAACGCGGCGACGATGCCGGCGGGGTTCTCCTCGGGCGCGATGAAGTGCAGGATCGTGATCATCAGTACGGCCACGGGCTGATCGAAGTCGATCAGCTTGTGCACCTGCGGCGAGGACAGCACCTCGGCCGGCCGGCGGATGTCGGCGTCCACGATGTCCGCGTCCGGATTGTCGGCGAGCAGCGCGGCACTGTGCGCCACCGCGACCGGATCACTGTCCACGTACACCACCCGGGCGCCCGGACAGGCCGCCTGCGCCACCTCGTGGACGTTGCCCTGGGTCGGGATGCCCGATCCGAGGTCGATGAACTGCCGTACCCCCGCGTCGATCAGGAAGCGCACGGCCCGTCCGAGGAAGGCGCGATTGGCCCGCGCCAGGGTGCGCACCTGCGGGTCGATGGCGGTGAACGCCGCCAACGCCTCCCGGTCTATGGCGAAATTGTGCTGGCCGCCCAGCATCGCGTCGTACATCCGGGCAACGCTCGCCTTGTCCGGGTCCACACCCTGAGGCAGACCTTCGCTACCTGACACCACAACTCCCCGTCCTGCAGGTGATCTTGACGCTCCATCATATAGTTGCCGACCAGGCGCGGCGAGGTGCGTCCATGCCACGCGATGACGACCCCCTCCAGTGGAAGGCACCGCCCTGCGGAACGAAGCACACAGCCACGCGGACGACGCGGCAGCCGCGTTCGCGCGCCTTCGGCCGGTGTTCTCGGGCGCGGCCGACGCCATCGGCTCGGAACTCAGCCTGGACCTGACCGGCAGCCACGTCGTCCAGGCGCTGGCGCCCGGGTTCTGCGACGCGGCCTCGGTCTACCTGCTGGAGCGCTGGCTGCTGGAGGAGAACGCGTACCCCTCCGCCGACCCGGCCCAGATCGAGGCCCGGCGACTGGCCCTGCGCATCGGGAAGGACGCGCCCGAGGACTGGGAGGGGGCGCTGCCGGTGGGCGAGGTGATCGTGTTCCCCCGGGAGACCCCGTACACCCGCTCCGTCGTGACCCGGACGACACAGCTGCTCGACTCGGTCGACGCCCACACGTCCGAACGGCTCAGCACCGCCGGGGGCGACGACGTCCGCATGGACGCCCTGCTGCGCACGGCGTCCTTCCTCGTCGTGCCCCTGCATCTGCGGGGTGTCGCGGTCGGGTTCATCGCGTGCACGCGCGGCCCGGACCGGGCGCCGTTCCTGACCGGGGACGCGGCGGCCGTCGAGTCACTGGCCGCCCGCGCCTGCGTCGCCCTCGACAACGCGCGGCGCTACGAACGCGAACGGCGCACGGCGCTGGCCATCCGGCAGAGCCTGCTGCCCGCGACCTCGCAGACGTTCGAGGGCTGCCGTATCGCCCACGGCTATCTCCCGGCCGGACAGGACAACATCATCGGCGGTGACTGGTTCGACGTGCTGCCGCGCTCCGAGGGCCGGGTCAGTCTGATCGTCGGGGACGCGATGGGGCACGGACCGGAATCGGCGGTCGCCATGATCCAGCTGCGTACCGCCGTCCGCACCCTCGCGGGCCTGGACATCACCCCGGCCGAGCTGATGCGGCGACTGGACGCGCTGGCCTGCGACACACCGGGCGCCTCCTTCGCCACCTGCATGTACGCCGAGTGGGACGCGCAGAACCAGCTCTGCACGTTCGTCGGAGCCGGACATCCTCCTCCACTGATCCGTGCCGCGGACGGACGGGCCAGACCGCTCGCGCTCGCCAGCGCGGGGCTGCCCCTCGGACTCGGCATGGGCAGCTATGAACCCACCGTCGTCAGGGTGTCCGAACCGGTCCTGCTGGTGCTCTACAGCGACGGTCTGGTCGAGTCCCGCGACAGCGACATAGAGCAGGGCATCGCCCGCCTCGCCGGTCTCCTCGACCCGGACGGCGCGGAACCGGGGAGCACCGACGGCCCCGACGGCCTGGAATCACTCTGCCGGCAGCTGTTGCACAAGACGTCGCCGACCGGTGCGGGCGCGGACGACCGGACGCTCCTGCTGGCCGAACTGACGCCCGCGAAGCGCCCGATCCCGTGGTGAGCGCCGCGGGCCCGGTTGGCCCCCGTACCCGCCCTCTCGCTCGTACGGGCGAGAGGGCGGGCACCGGTGCGGTGCGCACGCCGGCCGGTGCCGACGCGCCGAGCACCGGTCCCCGGGCGCGGTTCGCCCTGTCGGCGGCGGCCCCGGAGAGCCCTCGAGACGGCTCCGCCGGGGCGTCCTGTCAGGTCGGGCACGCGCTCTCCCGCTCCTCCGGCGCCCGGCGGGCGAGCGCGGCGGGGGAGGCTGTGGCACCGTGGACGCAGGCCCGGTCCGTCGCTCCCCGAGGCGGCGGTCCGGGCCTCTCCACGTGCCGGGGCTCTCAGCTCCTGTCCGTCGCGCGGAGCAGAAGCAGCGCCACGTCGTCGCTGCGCGGGTCGGTGTGACGGGTGTGCCGGACAAGGGTGTCGGCGAGGGCGCCGACCGGCTGGTGCGCGGCACGGTCGAGGTGGTCCGCGAGATCGGCGGCGGCCTCGCCGATGTCGCCGCCGGGAGTCTCGATGAGACCGTCGGTGTACAGGGCCAGCAGCGCGCCGGGCGGCAGGTCGATCTCGGTGGTCCGGTAGTCGGCGGCGGAGTCGATGCCGAGCAGGAGCCCGGGGGGCAGGTCGAGGACCTGGGCGCGTCCGTGGGGATGGCGCAGGAGCGGGGGCGGATGCCCCGCGCCGGCGAGCCGGGCGCGGCGGTGCGCCAGATCGATGTGGACGTACAGGCAACTGGCGAAGAGCCCCGGGTCGAAGTCGGTGAGCAGACGGTTCGCGCGGGCGAGTACCTCGTCGGGTGCGGCCCCCGCGGTGACATGGACGGCCGTGCGGATCTGCCCCATGAGCGCGGCGGCGTGCACGTTGTGTCCCTGGACGTCACCGATGGCGGCGGCGACGGTGGTGGCGTCCAGCCGGATGAGGTCGTAGAAGTCGCCACCGACGTCCATGCCGCGGGCCGCGGGCAGGTACCGGGCGGCCGCCTCCAGGCCGGGCACCGTGGGCAGGGTGTTGGGCAGCAGGCCGCGCTGCAGGTCGTGGGCGAGCTGGTGCTTGGTGTCGTAGAGGCGGGCGCGGTCGAGCGCCTGGGCGATCAGCCCGGCCAGCGAGGTCAGCACGGCGCGCTCGTCGGGGCCGAAGGGGCGCGGGCGGTCGAAGGACAGCACCCAGCAGCCGACCGGGCGGCGGGAGACCACCAGCGGCAGGAAGGCCCATGCCGCTCTTCCGGTCAGCCGCGGCACGTCGGGGTGGAAGCGTTCCATCTCCTGCGGAGAGCCGAAGAAGAGAGGGTCTCCGGTCACGAGCGCGTGCACGGTGGGGGCCGACCGGTCGGTGAGAGGCGGTCCGTCGAAGGGCCGGAGGACCTCCTCGCGGTACCCGCGTGAGCCGACGATCTGCAGGCGGCCGTCCTCGGCCACGGACAGCACGAAACCCTGCGCGTCGAAGGTGGCCATGATCTGGTCGGCCGCCAGCTCCACCACGTCCTGCACGCTGACGGCCTGGGTGAGGGACGCGGCCAGTTGCATCAGCTCGTACAGCACGCGCGCCCGCGTCGGGACGAGGGCGCCGTCCCGTTCGCCCCGCCGCGCGGAGTCCGCCGGACCGCCGTCCTCGGCGAGGGTGACACGGACGGTGGTGCCGGAGACGTCGGGGTGCAGCTCGAAGTTCAGCCACCGGCCCGGCGGACACAGGGCCGTGAAGACGGCGGGCCGGCGGCTGATCGTCGCGGCGCGCTGGTGGTCCTGGAGGACCGGCTCGTCCAGCCAGGGCAGGGCCTCGCAGAGCGGGGCCCCGAGCAGATCGGGCGCGCTCCCCTCGACCAGTTCGCGGGCGGTGGCGTCGATGAAGGTGATCCGGTTGTCCAGATCGAGGGCGAGACAGCCCTCCGGGAGACGGTCGACGAGATCCACGGCGGCCAGCGCCTCGGTGGCCCCGGGGGTGCGGACCCGGGGCGGGTCCGGCACATGCGGACGTGCGCCGGGCAGGACCGGGCGCCCGTCCTCCGCGGCCTGCCGCAGGAACGCCCCGGCGCGGTGGCAGGCGGTGGTGACCGCGTCGCGTTCACGGGTACTCAGCAGGCGGGGATGCGTTCCGGGCCACAGGAAAGCGAGCGCGCCCCAGGCGGTGCCACCGGTGGTCACCGGCGCGGCCGCCACGGCCACGGGATAGGGCAGGGTGAGTGCGGTCCGCGGGTAGCGGCGCGCCAGCTCCGCGTGGCCGGCGACCCAGACCAGACGCTGCTCCCGTACGGCGTCGGAGACGGGCCCCTCGGCCGCGGGCTCCACCTTCTCCCACAGGGCGACCGAGCTGCCTCCGGTCGTCACCGCGAGATGGAGCACCGGCCTGCCGGGCGGGTGCAGGTAGATCCCGCACACGGAGGCACCGGTGTCCCGTACCGCCGAGAGCAGCAGGGGGCCGAGGGGTTCCGGGCCGGTGGAGCCGGTGGGCCCGACGGGCGGCGCCGGGCCGTGCGGCCCCTGCCCGTCCTGTTCGAGGGAGCACGCCCGTCCGAACCGGCGCCGGGCCGCGGCGCCGCTCATGCCGAGGCCCGCGCCGACGCGCGTCCAGTCGGCTCCGGCCTGCCGGTCGGCGCGTACCGCGGACCGCACCAGCTGTTCGGCCAGCCCGAGGATCTCCGCGGCGGCGGCACTGTGCACGCCGGACGCGGCACCGTGGCCCGCCGTCGCGGCCCTCCTCACCGGGTCGTCGGCCTCCGTCTCCTGGGACATCGTCCGGGCCCGGGACAGCAGCTCCGCGTCGGCCAGGACGAGCGCGTGACGCGCGTGGGCCGCGGCCTCCCACCGGCGTCGCGCCCGCCAGGCGGCCTGCCGGTGGGCCGGACCGCAGTACCGCCGGTTCGGTCCGGCCTCCCGCGGCAGCGGCTCGTCGCACCAGCCGCACCGAACATCACCCATATGAGCAGAATATGCCGGAATTGCGTGACGGTGCGGTTTGTCGGCGGCGAGGCACGGGCTCTCTCCGGGGTGTCACCCCCTGCCGGGACGGGTCCGGCGTGGGCTTCCCCCGCGTCCCCGCCCGGTGCCGGCGTCGGTACCGGTGGCCGGCGATTCGTGTTCGTCGATCGCCATCGGTGCGGGTGAACGACGTCCGCCGGCCGGCCGAGGTGTCGACGAACGGCGCTCGCCGTCCGGGGCGGTCCGCGCCTGGAAAGCATCCAAATAGATATTTAGTGGACCTTTGACCATGAAACGTACGACCATGGCTGTATGCCTCGGGCAGTCAACAGGTTCCGGACGCCGCTCAGCCTGATCAGACGCAGGTTCTTCCCCGGGCGGCGCGAACCTCTGGACCAGGGCGCCGGTCCCGATCCGGAACCGACCGCCCCCCGGCGCGGCCGCTTCCCGCTGATCCCGCACAGCATCGCGGGCCAGATGCTCGCGCTGGCGGTGACCATCGCGGTGCTGCTGATCGCCGCGGCGACCGCCGTCCTGGTGGTGCAGGACAGGAAGGAGGCCACGCAGGAGGCTCGCACGCGCGCCCTCGCGGTCGCCGAGACCTTCGCGCACTCCCCGGCCGTACTGGACGCGCTGAAGTCCGCCAGTCCGAGCACGACCCTGCAGCCACTGGCCGAGGCCACCCGCCGCGACGCCCAGGTCGCCTACATCGTGGTCACCGACCCCAAGGGCATCCGCTACAGCCACCCGGACCCCCACGCGATCGGCCTGCCCTCCAACGCCACCGTGTGGCCCGCCACGGTCGGCCGCACCTTCACCGACGAGGTCGTCGGCAGGAGCCTGCACTCCCCGTCGATCCGCGCGGTGGTCCCCGTCTTCGACGCCCGCCACACCGTGGTCGGCACCGTGATGACCGGCGTGCCCGTCGCCAGCGTGATCCACCAGGTCGACGGACAGCTGCCACCCCTGCTCGGCTCCGCCGGCGTCGCCCTCGCCCTGTCCATGGGAGGGATCGCCTGGCTGAGCAGGCGGCTGCGCCGGCAGACCCACGGCCTCGGACCGGCCGAGATCACCCGGATGTACGAGCACCACGACGCGGTGCTGCACGCGGTCCGCGAGGGCGTCCTCATCGCCGACCGCGACCGCCGACTGCTGCTGGCCAACGACGAGGCGCACCGCCTGCTCGGCCTGCCGCCCGACGTCCAGGGGCGGCACGCCGACGACCTCGCGCTCGGCCCCGCGCTCACCCGGCTGCTCGCCTCCGGCCGGGTCGCCACCGACGAGGTGCACCCCGCCGGCGACCGCCTCCTGGCGGTGAACCAGCAGCCCACCCTCTGGAACGGCCGCGTGCTGGGCACCGTCACCACCCTGCGCGACACCACCGAACTGCGCTCCCTCGCGGGCCAGGCGGACGTCGCCCGCGAACGTCTGCGGCTCCTCTACGACGCCGGCATGACCATCGGCACGACCCTCGACGTGAGCCGTACCGCGGAGGAACTGGTCGCCGCCTTCGTCCCGCGCTTCGCCGACCACGCGATCGTGGACCTCTCGGACTCCGTCCTGCACGGGGAGGAACCGCACGGCGACGACACCGGACCCCTGCGTCGTGCGGCCCGGCTCCCCCTCCCCGGCGCTCCGTCGTCGCGCGCCGTGGGGGAACTCGTCCACTATCCGCCCTCCTCGCCACAGGCCCGAAGCCTCAAGACCGGCAAGCCCGTCGCCGAACCGGAGCCGGCCGCGGAGTCCGCCGCGGGCCCGCACTGCGTCCCGGGCCCCCTGAGGTCCCCGGACCTCCCCGACCACGTGATGATCGCCGTACCGCTGCGCGCGAGGGGCGCGGTGCTGGGAGTGGTCGGGCTCTTCCGCGCCAAGGCCGCGCGCCCCGACGGCGGCGGCCCCTTCGACACCGAGGACCTGTCACTCGCCGAGGAACTGGTCCACCACGCGGCCGTCTGCATCGACAACTCCCGGCGCTACGCCCGCGAGCACGCCACCGCCGTCTCCCTCCAGCGCAGTCTGCTGCCGCACGACCTGCCCGAGCAGAACGCCGTGGACGCGGCGCACCGCTATCTGCCCGGAGAGGCGACGACGGCCGGCGGCTGGTTCGACGTCATCCCGCTCTCCAGTGCCCGGGTCGCCCTCGTCGCCGGTGACGTGACCGGACACGGGCTGCACGCCGCCGTCGCCATGGGCCGCCTGCGGACCGCCGTCCACAACTTCTCGGACCTGGATCTGGTCCCCGACGAACTTCTGGCCCGGCTCGACGATCTCGTCATCCGCCTCGACCGTGACGAGGGACGCCCGGCCGACGGGAAGCCCCGGTCCGGCACCGCCCGGGCGGCGGACGGTTCCGTACTCACTGGGGCCACCTGCCTGTACGTGGTCTACGACCCGGTCCGCCGGCAGTGCGTCATGGCCCGGGCCGGTCATCCACTGCCGGTCCTGATCCTCCCGGACGGCACCGCGGACTTCCCCCGCATCCGCGACTGCCCCCCGCTGGGCATGGGGGGCCAGCCGTTCGAGAGCCTCACCGTAGACATCCCCGAGAACAGCAGGCTCGTCCTCTACACGGACGGCCTGCTCAAGCACCACAACCCGGAGCCGGCCACCGGACAGGACTGGCTGCGACAGGTGCTCGCCCGCCCGGGGCGGTCCCCCCGGGAGACCTGCGACGCCGTGCTCGACGCCCTGGTACCCGACCGGCTCGGCCACCCCGGGGACGACATCGCCCTCCTGGTGGCCCGCACGCGCGCCCTGGACGACGATCACCTCGCCTGCTGGGACGTCCCCGCGGACCCCGCGATGGTCGCCGAGACCCGTGCCGCGGTCGAACGCCGGCTCACCGAATGGGGACTGGACGACGCCGTGTTCACCACGGAACTGATCCTCAGCGAACTGATCACCAACGCCATCCGGTACGCCTCGCCGCCCATCGAACTGCGCCTGCTGCGCGACCGCACCCTCATCTGCGAGGTCTCGGACGCCAGCAGCACATCACCCCACGTGCGGCGCGCGGCGACCACGGACGAGGGGGGCCGTGGCCTCTTCCTCATCTCGCAGCTCACCCAGCGGTGGGGCACCCGCTACACCCCGCGCGGCAAGGTGATCTGGACGGAACAGAGCCTGGAGCCCGAAGAGGAAGCGGGGGAATGACGCTGCACCCGTGTCCACCGGCGGCCCGCCGGGCGATGATGCGGGCATGACGTTGGCGACGGAGTTCACACGGTTGTGCGGAGTGCGGCACCCGATCGCGCTGGCCCCGATGGGCGGGACGGCCGGTGGCGCCCTCGCCTCGGCCGTCTCCCGAGGCGGCGGTCTCGGGCTGCTGGGCGCGGGTGGCGGCGACCTCCCGTGGCTGGAGCGGGAGTTGCCGCTCGTCGCGGAGGGCGGTCACGCGCCCTGGGGCGTCGGATTCCTGGCCTGGGCCGCAGAGGTGGAGGCAGTCGAGCGAGCGCTGGAGTACGGGCCCACGGCCGTGATGCTGTCCTTCGGCGACCCGGGCCCGTTCGCGGAACGGATCCGCCGGGCCGGGGCGCTGCTGATCGTCCAGGTCACCGATCTGGAGGAGGCGCGCCGTGCCCTGGATCTGGGCGCCGACATCGTCGTGGCACAGGGCACCGAGAGCGGGGGGCACGGCGCCCGCCGGGGTCGCTCCACGATGGCGTTCGTCCCGGTGGTGGCCGATCTCGCGGGACCGGTACCGGTGTTGGCGGCCGGCGGTATCGCCGACGGCAGGGGAGTCGCCGCGGCGCTGGCGCTGGGGGCGGCCGGGGCGCTCATCGGAACCCGGTTCCACGTCGCCGCTGAATCGCTGGCCGATCCCTCGGTCACCCGGGCGATCGTCGAAGGACGCGGGCAGGCCACGGAGCGCAGCGGCGTCCTCGACATCGTCCGTGGCTCCCGCTGGCCCGCCGCGTACACCGCCCGCACGCTGGCCCATCCCTACCTCGACCGGTGGCGGGGACGTGAGGCCGAGCTCGCCGCCGATCCCCGGGCCGCCGAGGAGTACCGGGACGACGTGGCGCGCGGCGTCGTCCCGCCGCTGCCCGTCTGGGCCGGGGAAGGCGTCGACCTGATCGACGACCGGCCCTCCGCGGCGGACCTCGTGCGGACCCTGGCGGCCCGGGCCGAGGAAGCGCTGACGCGGGCAGCACCGGGCTCAGCCGATCGGCCCTAGCCAGGAATGACCGACGCCCTCGACCGCCCTGGCCCCGCGGGGAACGTTCCGTGGGTGGTGCCGGGCGGGCGGCTACGCGCTCTTCGCGCCGAGACCGACGAGGTCGGCGAGGTGGCGCCACCGCGCGCGCGGCGGGGCCTCTCCGCCGTCTCCGGTGATGATCTGCAGGGCCAGGTGATCGGCGCCCGCCGTCCGGAACTCGGCCAGACGGGCGCGGATCGCCTCGTCCGTGCCCCAGACGGCGAGCGCGTCGACCAGACGATCGCTGCCGCCCCCGGTGAGATCGTCGTCCGAGAAGCCCAGACGTTCCAGATTGGCCGCGTAGTTGGGCAGCTGAAGGTAGTAGTCGAGGAATCCGCGGGCGATCTCACGCGCCTTGGCAGGCTCGCTCTCCAGGACCACGGTGACCTCGGGAGCCAGCAGCGGCCCCTCGCCCAGGACTCCGCGGGCCTGCGCGACGTACTCAGGGGTGACCAGGTACGGGTGGGCGCCCGCCGACCTGTCCCGGGCGAGCCGCAGCATCTTCGGCCCGAGGGCGGCCAGGACCCGGCGCTCCGTGGGGACGGGTGTGCCGGCGGCGTCGAGGGCATCGAGGTACTCCACCATCGTGGAGTAGGGCCGCCGGTAGTTCTGCGCCAGCTGCGCGTGGCTCGCTCCCAGACCCAGGAGGAACCGGTCGGGGTGGGCCCGCTCCAGCTCGGCCCGCTGCCGAGCCACCGTGTCGGCGTCCTCGTACCAGATGTTGAGGATTCCGGTGGCCAGCACGACCCGCCCGGTCGCCCCGGCCAGCCGGGCCGCGTGCCGCACGCTGCTGCTGCCGCCGAGCCAGATCGTGCCGAAGCCGAGTTCCTCCAGCTCGGCCGCGGCGTCGAGCAGTTCGCTCTCCCGCGCGGGGTCCTCCGACCGCAGCTCGTGGCTGAAGATGCCGTACGGACCCGTGGCGAGCCGCGGTGCCGTGAGGTGTGGGGTGTTCAACGTCTGCTCCTTGCTGGGCGGACCGGCCCGTGCGTGCCGTGCTCCTGTCCGCAGGGGTGCGACACGCAGGTAGGTCTCTCGGTGGGCGTGGGGGCCTGGGGGCGTCGGGAACGGGGTGCTGGTGCGCCGCCTCGCGGGCGACGGTGCGGGGTCGGGGGCCGACGGGTCGGGTGTGCCGATCCGGGCAGACGACCGCCACGGTCCCCATCGGATCCCATCCGGAGGGCAGATCCAACACCACGCGCTCGGTGTCGCGGCAGAACCTCGTGGAGGAGACCCGGGCGGAGCCCACGCCCTTCCCGCTTCCCGGCGGGGGCGACGAGGAGGTTCCGCACCGCCGCACCCATGGCGACCACGAACATCTCCCGCACGGCGCGGCTCCGGAGAGCGCCCGGTGTGGGCGAGGGAGTCTCTCACGTAAACCCGGACTCCAAAAGAGTTTAAGGTGGTCTTTGGTTTCCTGGTATAGAATGAGGTCATGACGGAACAGGATCAGCCGGTGACCATCGACCCGAATCGGCCGATGGACATCCTCGACGCGGCGTGCCCCAGTCGTGACGTGTTCGTGAACCTGGCTGACAAGTGGGCGCTGCTGATGCTGGCGAGCCTGCGGGAGCTCGGTGCCCAGCGGTACTCCGGACTGCAGCGCTCCCTCGGTGGGATCAGCCGCAAGATGCTCTCCCAGACCCTGCGCACGCTCGAACGCGACGGACTGGTGCTGCGCAGCGTGGACCCCCAGGCGAGCCCGCCCCTGGTGATGTACGGACTGACCGACCTCGGCAGCGAGATCGCCGAGGAGACCAAGGCGCTGTGTGCCTGGACCGAGAAGCGCGCGGCCCAGGTCCACGCCGCGCGGGTCACCTACGACGAGCGCCACAGCACCGACCAGGCGGTCCGGGCCGACGCGTGAGGTCCGTGACCGGGACCGCTTCCGGCGCGCTTCCGTTCCGTCGGGTGCTCCTTCGCGCGGTCAGGTGCCGAGCAGGCCGGTGACACGGTCCAGGCATGCCTGGTAGAAGGCGCCCACCCCGGCCGCGGCCTCGTCCCCGGGGACGCCGGGGACGGGTTCGAAGGATGCCGTCCACTCGATCGCCGAGCGGTCCGGGCCCTCCTCGACGACCGTGATCCGGGCGGTGAAGTCGCGGACCGGGAGGGGGCCGGGGTCGTCGAAGCGATAGTGGTGGAACCGCTTCCCCTCGTCGAGCAGCCGCTCGACGAGCCGTCCGCCGTCGTGCAGGGTCAGGGTGCGCGTGCGGAGGCCGGTGTCCGCGACGGTCCCGGCGATGCCGGGCATCCAGGACTCCACGGAGTAGAAGTCCCCGATGAGACCCCACACCGTGGACGCGGAGGCCGGGTACTGCTGCTTCTTGCTGAAGGTCGTCATGAGCTCGTTCTCAGGTCGGTGGTTCAGTGGTTCGGTTGCCGGTGGTTGCCGGTGGGCCGGCCGGGGCGGTGCGGGGCCGGGCGGAGGGGCGGTGGTGGTGCGGGGCGCGGTGGGGCGAGGAACGAACGGTGGTTCGCCGCCGATGCGAACGCCGCCTCCTCACACGTCGGTGACGCGCAGGCCCGCGTGGGCCTTGTAACGGCGGTTCACCGAGATGAGGTTGGCGACCAGGGCCTCGACCTGGTGGGCGTTGCGCAGCCGGCCCGCGTACACGCCGCGCAGTCCCGGGATGCGGGCGGTCAGGGCCTGTACGAGGTCGGTGTCGGAACGGGTGTCCCCGAGGACGAGGACATCGGTGTCGAGGGACCCGACGGCCGGATCGGTGAGCAGCACCGCCGACAGGTGGTGGAACGCGGCCGTCACCCGTGAGTCCGGCAGGAGCGCGGCGGCCTGTTCGGCCGCGCTGCCCTCCTCCGGACGGATGCCGTAGGCGCCCCCGGCGTCGAAGCCGAGCGGGTTGACCGAGTCGATGACGAGCTTGCCCGCCAGCTCCCCACGCAGTGCCTCCAGGGTCGCCGCATGCCCCTCCCAGGGCACCGTGACGATCGCGATGTCGGCGAGCCGGGCCGCCCGGGCGTTGTCGGAGCCGGTGATCCCGAGACCGAGTTCGGCGGCGGCGGCCTCGGCGCGTTCCGTGGTGCGCGAGCCGATGATCACCTGCTGGCCGGCGAGAGCGAGCCGGTAGGCGAGTCCGCGGCCCTGCGGTCCGGTGCCGCCGAGGACGGCGACCACCAGCCCGGACACGTCGGAGGTCGTCTCGGGGAGCCGCCGCCCGGACGGCGCCGTGGTGGGCGAGATGTCAGTGGAGGTCATGAGGAGTGATTCCTTCGGGAACGAGGACGAGGGGTGGCCGGTGGGGGAGTGGGTGGTCGGTGGTCGGAGGTGCGGGATCGAGGGCGGCGCGGGTGTGCCGGCCCACGCCGAGGCGTCGGGCGATCCGCAGGTCGTCCACGGTGTCGACGTCGAGCCGGGCGCCGGGCACGTCCGGACCGGTGATCTCGTGCGCGCCGCCCAGCAGGTGGCGTTCGCGGGAGTCTCCCTCGAAGGCCGGTGCCAGCCACCTCGGGCGGGCGGCGGCGAGGAACGTGGTGCCACGGCCGGTGTGATCGGCGAGGAACGCTCGCGGGTGCTCCGCCGCGGAGTCCAGCACCGTGGCCAGTTCGCGCGGGCGCAGCGCGGGCAGATCGGTGGTCAGCACCGCCATCGGACCGTTCCCGGTGATCGGCCGCGCGTGCCGGACCGCCGTACGGATGGCCGCGTTGAGTCCGGCCGCGGACTGGTCGGGCACGGCCAGGGCGCCGGCGGACCGGGCGTCGGACGCTGCCCGCTCGTCGTCCGTCACCACCAGGACGCGGGCCACCCCGGTGGTCCTGAGCGCGGCTTCCAGGGTGTCCCGGAAGAAGGCGTGTGCCAGGGCCTCGCGCGGGACCGCGGGACCCGAGGTCAGCCTGCTCTTGGCCCGCGCGAACGGTTTCACCGGGAGCACGACGGTCCAGGTCGTCGGCACGGTGGTCACTCCGTCGCCGCGGCGCCCGTGGGAAGGGCGCGCGGGGTGGTCGGGGCCAGGGGGAGCAGTTCGGGCAGGCGGCCGTCCGCGGCACGTCCGGCGGCGACGCGCTCGTCGGGCACCTCGCCGTAGGTGGTGGTGCGCTGACGGGCCGGCCGGCCGGCCGCCTCCGCGACGGCCTCGAGTTCGCGGATGGACCGGTGGGAGCCGTAACTCGATCCGGCCATACGGGAGATGGTCTCCTCCATGAGTGTGCCGCCGAGGTCGTTGGCACCCGAGCGGAGCATCTCGGCGGCTCCCTCGGCCCCGAGCTTGACCCAACTGGTCTGGATGTTGGGGATGTAACCGTGCAGCAGCAGCCGCGCCATCGCGGTGACCGCCCGGTTGTCCCGCATGGTCGGGCCCGGCCGGGCCACCCCGGCCAGATAGACGGGCGCGTTGGTGTGGATGAAGGGCAGGGTGACGAACTCGGTGAAGCCGCCGGTCTCCTGCTGGATCCCGGCGAGCAGCCGCAGGTGGGCCAGCCAGTGGTGGGGCTGGTCCACGTGGCCGTACATCATGGTGGAGGAGGACCGCAGGCCCAGCTCGTGCGCGGTCCTGATGACCTCGACCCAGGTGGCGGCGGGGAGTTTGCCCTTGATGAGGATCCAGCGGATCTCGTCGTCGAGGATCTCCGCCGCGGTGCCGGGGACGGTGTCGAGGCCCGCTTCCTTGGCGGCGGTCAGCCATGCGCGGACCGACATCCCCGTACGGGTGGCGCCGTTGACGACCTCCATCGGCGAGAAGGCGTGCACGTGCATGCCCGGTACGCGCTCCTTGACGGCCCGCGCGATGTCGAAGTAGGCGGTGCCCGGCAGGTCGGGGTGGATCCCGCCCTGCATGCACACCTCGGTGGCGCCGACCTGCCAGGCCTGCTCGGCCCGGTCGGCGACCTGGGACAGGGAGAGGGTGTAGGCGTCGGCGTCCGTACGGCGCTGGGCGAAGGCGCAGAAACGGCAGCCGGTGTAGCAGACGTTGGTGAAGTTGATGTTCCTGGTGACGACGTAGGTGATCTCGTCGCCGACGGTGTCGCGGCGCACGTCGTCGGCGATCCCGGTGAGCGCGTCGAGTGCCGCCCCGTCGGCGTGGAACAGGGTCAGCGCCTGATCGTCGGTGAGCTTCGTGGGATCGTCGGAGGCCCGCGCCAGAGCCGTACGCACGTCGCCGTCGAGTCGTTCGGGGACACCGACGGCGGCGGACTTCTCGCGGACGGCGTCCCAGTCGCCGTAGGCGTCGTCGAAGTCGCCGCGGCGGTCGCCGGTACGGCCCGTGGTGTCGACGGTCCGGTGCAGGTCGGTGCGGCCTCTCGCGACGAACACCTCGTCCGGTTCCTGCCACGGGCGGCCCTCCACCACGGCGTCCGCACGGGCCAGTCCGGTCTCGGGATCGGCGAGCGCGGTGACGTGCGGCAGCAGCCGCGGGTCCAGCCACGGTTCGCCCCTGCGGACGTATTCGGGGTAGATGGTCAGCCGTTCCCGCAGTGCGAACCCCGACTCGGCGGTGCGCCGGGCCAGTTCGTCGATCTGCGGCCACGGGCGCTCGGGATTGACGTGGTCCGGGGTGAGCGGGGAGACGCCGCCCCAGTCGTCGATGCCCGCCTCCAGCATCAGCGCGTACTCGGCGTCCACCAGGTTCGGCGGCGCCTGGATGCGCGCGGTGGGTCCCAGCACCACCCGGGCGACCGCGATGGCGGCGGCGAGTTCGTCCAGTTCCGCGTCCGGAATGCCGCGCATCGCGGTGTCCGGTTTGGCGCGGAAGTTCTGCACGATCACTTCCTGGACCCCGTGGTACTCCCGGGCGACCCGCCGGATCGCGAACAGTGACTCCGCGCGCTCCTCGTACGTCTCGCCGATGCCGATCAGGATCCCGGTCGTGAAGGGGACGGCGGACCGGCCGGCGTCCTCCAGCACCCGCAGCCGTACGGCCGGATCCTTGTCGGGAGAACCGTGGTGCGGGCCGCCGGGCTCGCTCCACAGCCGGGCCGCCGTGGTCTCCAGCATCATGCCCATCGAGGGCGCGACCGGCTTGAGCCGCTGAAGGTCGGTCCACGACATGACCCCCGGGTTCAGGTGCGGCAGCAGCCCGGTCTCCTCCAGCACACGGACGGACATGGCGCGCACGTACGCGAGCGTGTCGTCGTAGCCGTGCGCGTCCAGCCACTCCCGGGCCTCCGGCCAACGGTCCTCGGGCCGGTCCCCGAGCGTGAACAGGGCTTCCTTGCAGCCCAGTTCGGCGCCCCGCCGGGCGATCTCCAGAACCTCGTCGGGGGACAGGAACATTCCGTGGCCGGCCCGCCGCAGTCTGCCGGGAACCGTGGCGAACGTGCAGTAGTGGCACCTGTCCCGGCACAGGCGGGTGAGAGGGATGAAGACCTTGCGGGAGTAAGTGATCACGCCCGGACGGCCGGCGGCCTCCAGGCCGGCGTCCCGGATCCGTCCCGCGGTGGAGACCAGGCCGGCGAGGTCGTCGCCGCGGGCCCGCAGCAGGACCGCGGCTTCGCCGACATCGAGGGACACACCGCTCGCGGCCCGCTTCAGGGCGCGCCGCATGCTGTTCGCGGTCGGCCGGTCGGATGCGGCTGTTTCGGGGGAACTCGTCATGGTGCTCAGGGACTTCCTGTGGGGTCAGATGTCACCTGCGAGCGGACTCGCCGGAGGGGGAGGGCACACGGCCGGCCCGGACAGGCCGGTCGGATGGGCGTGATGGCGGAGACGCCCTCGACCGAGGCACTGGCGGTGAGGGGTTGACGCACCGTCGGTCGATGTCGTCCCGGGGCCGTGGAACCGGCCGTGTCGCGGGTCCGGTTCGCCGCGGGGCCCGGGTGGGACGGCGTCGGGTGCCGCACCCCACCCGGGAGACGGGGCGGAGGTCAGCCCTCGTCCGCCACGGGCTCCAGGACGAAGAGCGGGATGTCACGCTCGGTCCCGGCCCGGTACTCGACGAACGGCGGGTACGCGGCGTCCGCGCGCTTCCACCACGCCGCCTTCTCCTCGCCCTGGAGCTCCCGGGCGATCATGTCGCGCTTGACCGCGTGGTCCTGCACCTCCACGAGAGGGTGCGAGACGACGTTGCGGTACCAGGACGGATGGGTGTCGGCGCCTCCGTTGGAGGCGGCCACCGCGTAGGAACCGTCGTGCTCCACGCGCATGAGGGGCATCTTGCGGATCTTGCCGGACTTCGCGCCCTTGGTGGTCAGGATGATGACCGGCAGGTCCAGGAAGGTCCCGCCCTCCGCGCCGTCGGTCGCTTCGTACTGCGCGACCTGTTCGCGCACCCACTCAGTGGCACTCGGCTCGTACTCACCGTTCAGAGGCATGGTTCGTGCTCCTAGTCGTTCTTCACTCTTCACTGCACGGGCCGTGGGGATCCTCGCGGCCCGGGACGGGGGAATTCCGGTACGGGTCAGGCGGCGGCCAGTGCGGCGCGGCCCGCCACCAGGGCCGCGGCCTGGGCGGCGACACGTGATCCGAGGTGCTCGGCGGTGGCGATGTCGGCTTCGTGCACCGTCTCCACGCCGCCGTCCTGAGGGGTCTGAGCCCCCGCGCCGACCCAGAATCCGAGGCGGTTGAGATCGCGCTCACTGGCCTGGAGGGCGTTCCAGCCGGGGGCCAGTCCGAGTCCCACCCAGATCATGTGGTGCTGTGCGGCGAACGCGGCGAGGAAGTTCAGTGTGTTGAGCTTGTCCCCGCTCTTGGAGGCGGAGTTGGTGAAGCCGGCCGCGATCTTGTCCGCCCACGTTCCGCGGAGGTACCGGCCGCTGCTGGCCTCCGCGAAGGCGTGGAAGCCCGCGGACGCGCCACCCATGTAGGTGGGCGTCCCGAAGATCACGGCGTCCGCGGCGTCGAGCAGGCTCCACTGCGCGTCGGTGATGGTGTCCACCGCGACGAGGTCCACCTGCGCGGCGCCCTTCGCGGCTCCACGGCCCACGGCTTCGGCGAGCACCGCGGTGTGCCCGTAACCGGAGTGGTAGGCGACGACGACGCGAACTTCCGGGGATACGACCTGAGACATCAAGACTCCTTGGTAGGTTTGGTTACTAAAGTAGACCACATCTTTTTGAGTGTCCATATGCGGAAAAGAGGTCAAGTTCTCATTGGGGTGCGACGCCGGGCCGTGGGGGGATCCGCGGTTCGGTGGTGGGTCGGTCCCGGCCGTGCGCAGCCGCTCGGCGGACGGTTGTGGTCCGCGTGGACCACAACCGCGTACCGTGGCGTCATGGGCAGGAAGCGAGGCTTCGACGAGATCGAAGTGCTGGACGTCGTGCGTGACCGGTTCTGGGGCACCGGGTACGAGGGGACCTCCACCTATGACCTGATGGACGCGACCGGACTCGGCAAGGGCAGCATCTACAAGGCGTTCGGCAACAAGCGCGAGCTGTACGTGCGGGTGTTCGCCGACTACTGCCGGGATCTCGTCGCGCAGGCCCGCGAGCAGTTGCGGAGCGGTTCCGACGCGGTGCCGGCCGCGCCGCTGGCGCGCCTGGAGCGCTACCTGCTCTCCATTGCCGCCGCCTTCGCCGCGGAGTCGCCCCACCGCGGCTGCTTCCTCACCAAGGGAACCTCGGACCTCGCGGGCGAGGATGCGGAGGTGGCCCGGATCGCCCGCCGCGCCTTCGACGACCTCGCCGCCGCGTTCGCGGCGGTGATCCGTGAGGCGCAGGACGCCGGAGAGGTGGCCGACCAGGTCGACTCGACGGCCCTGGGGTATCTGCTGCTGAGCGTCATCAGGGGTGTCGACTCCCTGGCCAAGGCCGATGTCGACGGGTCCACGCTGGAGCGGACGGTGCGCTGCGCCATGGCCCTGATTCCTCCTCCCTCCGGGGACTAGCGCCCCGTCGCGGGAGCGTCACCGCCCACGACCGGGGCCTGTGGTCCGCCTCACATGTTTGTTGACCGCATGGACCACTACTCATATTGTGGTCCATGCGGTCAACAAAAAATGTTCCGTCCGGCGCCCGGCTTCTCCGGGCGGGCGGCGGACCGCCCGGCCCCCCGCCGCTCCGCGGACCGCCCCATGTGTACATGCCGATCCCCGGTCCTGGACGGTACGAACCCCGCCGGACGCGCGGGCAGGGGCCCCGGGAAAATCCGACACGAAAGCGAGTGATCCCCGATGAGCACCGTCGAGGAGAAGAACAAGGCGATCGTCCGCGAGGCCTTCGACACCCTTTTCAACCAGCGGGACTACACCGCCGCCGAGAAGTTCTGGTCACCCGACTACCTTCAGCACAGCGCCCACATCGCGCCCGGCCGCGAGGGGCTCTTCGAACTGATCAGGAGCCTGCCCGCCGAACTGACCCACGAACTCGACCTCATCATGGCCGACGGCGACATGGTGATGGTGCGGGGGCGGTTCTCCGGCCACGGGCTGCCCGCTCCCTGGATCGCGGCGGACTTCGTCCGCATGAAGGACGGCGTCCTCGCCGAGCACTGGGACATCATCGAGGACGAGGCGTCCCGGGCCACCTCCGTCAGCGGCCTGCCGATGTACGGGGACACCTTCCCCGAGGAGCGCTGAAGCCGCAGCCGCCCCCCCCGCCACCGGGCCGAACACCGTGGGCGGGGCCCGGGTCGACGCCGGCCCGGCTCGGACACACCGGAATCAGACAGTGAGAGGACGACAGGTGGGTGGCGCCATGGGAAACACGAGTACCCCGACGGACCTGAGCGATTTCCTCAGAGTGCGGCGGTCGCGGCTCACCCCCGAGGACGTGGGCCTCGCCCCGGCAGCCGGCCGACGGCGTGTCGCGGGTCTGCGCCGCGAGGAGGTCGCGCGGACCGCGGGCATCAGCGTCGACTACTACACGCGCATGGAACAGGGCCGGGTCACCGGCGCCTCGCCCGGCATCCTGGACGCGCTCGCGACCGCTCTGCGCCTGGACGACGTGGAGGCCCGGCACCTGCACCGCCTGGCCGGCGCGGGCTCCCGTCCCCGGCGCCGTCGGGCCGCGCCCGTGGAGGAGCGACCGCAGACGGCGCGGCCGATCCTGAGGACGATGCTGGAATCCCTGCACGGCATGCCCGCCCTCGTCATGGGGCGCGGCATGACGGTGCTCGCGTGGAACCGTGCCGCGGCGGCGTTGCTGGGCGACTTCGCGGGCATGGACCCGGCGGACCGCAATCTCGCGAAGCTCATCCTCCTCCACCCCGGATCCCGTTCCCTGTACGCGCATCGGGACGTCTGCGCGCGAGAGGCCGTGGCGTACCTGCGGCTGGAGGCGGGCCGGTACCCGGACGACCCGGTGCTCACCTCGGTGGTGAGTGAACTGGCCCTCAGGAGCGCGGAGTTCCGCACCCTGTGGGCGGAGCACCCGGTCCAGGACAAGACCTCGGGCACCAAGGCCTTCCACCACCCGGTCGTCGGTGAACTCCGGGTGACCTACGAGACGTTGCGGGCGGCCGACGACCCCCGCCAGGCCCTGCTGGTCCACACGCCCGCCGACAGCGCCTCGTCGGACGCCCTGCGGCTGCTCCTGGACTGGACGGCCGACGCGCCCGCGACCGCCGTCCTGCCTCACGGACACCGCTGAGGTCCGGAATCCGCACGGCCTCCCGGACCGCCCGGGAGCAGGGACCGGCCGCCCGCACCGCCCGGGAGTACGAACCGTCCGCCATCGCCGCCGTGGCCCAGGTGGTTCCGGTCGGCCCGCCCGTGGACGAGCGCGCCGGCATCCGGCCACCGTCCGTCACGCCCCCGCGCCGGAGGAATGACCGGTCAACGCGTCGGAGCGCAGGGCGCCGTCGCTCCCCGTTCAGCCGAACGACTGGACGTCCAGGGCGAGTTCACCGGGGAAACGAACCGCGGGGCACACCGACGCTCAGCGGCGCAGCTGCGTCTCCTGCCCCATGTGCGACAGCTTCTCGGGGTTGCGCACGGCGTAGAGCCCGGTGATCAGGCCATCGTCGATGCGCACGGCCAGAACCGTGTCGACCGCGCCGTCGAGCCGCAGCAACAGCGCCGGGTAGGCGTTGACCTGCACCGGTCGCAGCGATGCCACGACGGCCCTGGCCGCTCCGGCGGTCAGCAGGCGGGCCACCTTGTCGGCCCCCACGACGGGACGCAGCACGGCCTGCTTGATCCCGCCGCCGTCCCCGATGAAGACCACGTCCGGCGAGAGGATGTCGAGCAGCCGCTGCAGGTCGCCCGTCTCCGTGGCCCGGCGGAAGGCGTCGAGCGCGACCTGGGTCTCGGCGGGGGAGACGATCTCCCGCGGCCTGCGTGCCGCGACGTGCGCCCGCGCCCGGTGAGCGACCTGACGCACCGCCGCCGGACTCTTGTCGACGGCCTCGGCGATCTCGTCGTACGCGAGGTCGAAGACCTCGCGCAGGACGAACACCGCCCGCTCGGTCGGGGACAGGGTCTCCATCACCAGCAGCATGGCCATCGAGACGCTGTCGGCCAGCTCGACGTCCTCGGCCACGTCGGGCGCGGTCAGCAGGGGCTCGGGCAGCCATGAGCCGACATAGGACTCCTTGCGGCGGCCCAGCGTACGCAGCCGGCCGAGCGCCTGCCGCGTGGTGATCCGGACCAGGTACGCACGCTGATCCCGCACCGCGGTGAGATCGACGCCCGCCCAGCGCAGCCAGGTCTCCTGCAGGACGTCCTCCGCCTCGGCGGCCGAGCCGAGCATCTCGTACGCGACGGTGAACAACAGATTCCGATGGGTCACGAAGGCCGCGGTGGCGAGGTCCGCCCGTCCCCCGCCTGAGGTCCCTTCGATCGTCTCTTCCTTGGGCTCACTGTGCTCGCTCCGCACCGGCTGCTCCCGTCCGTCGGCCCTGTGCCGTCCGCACAAGACACCGTTCCCCACGGCTTTGTGACATCCACGAAGGGTGGCGCAGGTCACACCGTGACCCGGTCACAGGGTGCGAGGCGGCGGCATCTTGTGTGCATCCAGCGCATCGCCACGAGTGAGGACGACATCATGGACGCACGGTTCAACATGTTCGAGAACGCGATCGCCGCCAAGTTCGGCAAGCGGTTCGCCAACGCCGCCCTGGTCATCCACCAGTCGCCGCTGCCGAAGTCCACCCAGGAACTGGTCTCGTTGCGGGCCAGCCAGATCAACGGCTGCGGCTGGTGCGTCGACATGCACACCAAGGAGGCGACGGCCGCCGGTGAGAGCGCGGTCCGGCTCCATCTGGTCGCCACCTGGCGGGAGTCCACCGTGTTCACCGAGGCCGAGCAGGCCGCGTTGGCTCTCGCGGAGGAGGGCACCCGGCTCGGTGACGCCCACCACGGGGTGTCCGACGAGACCTGGGACCGGGCGCGCGCGCACTACGACGACGACCAACTCGCCGCGCTGGTCTCCTTGGTGGCCCTGATCAACGCGGCCAACCGGCTCGCCGTGATCGTGCACCAGCGGGGAGGCTCCTACGAACCCGGCATGTTCGCGGCCGCGGTCCACTGACCGGACGGGACCGGGGGACGCATCCGGCCCTGCCCCGGACCACGCGGTCCGGGGCAGGGCCGTCTCCCGCGGCGGGGGAGGGCATCGTCAGGGGTGCGACGCGGCGTCCGGCGCGGGCTTCCGGGTGACGCGTGCCGGAGTTCCGGACGAGACGACGAGTCCGATGACGGCGGCGGCGACGGCCGCCCCCGCGCAGACGGCGAAAAGGACGCGGTAGGCGGTGAGCGAGGGGAGTTCGAAGCCGCCGATCCGCAGGGTGATGGCCGACAGCAGGGCACCGCCGACGGCGCTGGCCAGGGAGCTGCCGAGGCTGCGGGCAAGGGCGTTGATGCCGTTGGCCGCGGCGAGTTGGGGCAGGGGGGTGTGGGCGTTGATGAGCGAGGGCAGGGCCGCGTACGCGACGCCGGTGCCCGCTCCGACGATCGAACTGCCGAGGACGACCTCCCAGAGCGCGTCGACCGCGACGATGCGGAACACCAGCCCGGCGGCGATCACCAGCGCGCCGACGGTCAGGACGCGCGCGGCCCCCCAGTTGTTGATGATCCTGGCGGCGACGGGCGCCAGCAGGAGCATCAGGACACCGCTCGGCAGCAGGCACAGACCGGCGGTGAGGACCGAGGACCCGAAGCCGTAGCCGGTGGCCGCCGGCGCCTGCACGTACGAGGAGGTCCCCGTGAAACCGGCGAACAGCGCGAAGCCCACGAACATCGCGGCGATGTTCGTCAGCGCGATGGCCGGGCGACGGAGCGCCGACATGTCGATCAGGGGATTGGACACCCGGGACTCGGCCGCCGTGAGGGCCGCCAGCGCCACGACGGCCACGGCGAAAAGGGAGATGACACGCGCCGAACTCCAACCCCAGGTGCTGCCCTGCGAGATGGCCGGCACCAGGCAGGCCAGCCCCGTGGTCAGCAGGACGATGCCCGCCCAGTCGATCCGGCGCTCGTGCGAGGCGGGCGGTTCGGAGACGAGGGCGAAGATGAGGACGCCGCTGATCACCGCTCCGCCCGCGCCGATCCAGTAGAGGATGTGGTAGTCGGCGTTGTCACCGATCAGGCCGGCCAGCGGGAGCCCGAGGGCGCTGCCGATCCCGAGCATGGCGCTCACCAGCGCGGTCGCCGAACCCCGGCGCTGCTCCGGCAGGACGATGGCGAGCAGGCTGATGCCGAGGGGGATGGCCGCGGCCGACAGCCCCGCCACCGCCCGGCCGATCAGCATGACGCCGAAGTCCGAGGTCAGGGCGTCGATCGCCGAGCCCACGGCGAGGCCACCTAGGCTGATCAGCAGGACGAGACGCCGCCCGAACATGTCGGCCAGCCGGCCCAGCACGGGCACGGAGACCGCGGCGACGAGCAGGGTCGACGTCAGCAGCCACTGGGCGTTGCCCGTGGTGGTGTGCAGATCGGTGGTGAGGGTGGGCAGGACCGGGATGATCAGCGTCTGTGCCAGCGCGGCGGCGAGTGCGCCGAGCCCGACCGCGATGATCTTGAGGTTCGTCCCCGGTCCCGGCCGTGCCGGGCTGTCCTGGTCATGTGGCGAAAGGGGGTCGAGGCTCGTCCCGGTCATCCCTGCGGCCTGCCCGTCCTGAGTAATGTAATCGGGTGATTACATCGGCGACCCTAGGGGTGGCCGGGCGGTCAGTCAATCGGTTGATTGCATGAGGGAGGATGGAGCCATGGACACCACTCCGCCCGCCCCCGCCGGGGAGCCGCGCCCCAGGGACGCCGAAGCCACCCGCCGTGCGCTGCTGCGAGCGGCGCGCGGACGCTTCACCGTCCTCGGCTACGACCGCACGACGACACGCGACGTCGCCCACGACGCCGGGGTCAACCTCATGCTGATCAACCGGTACTTCGGCGGCAAGCCGGGCCTGTTCCAGGCGGTCGTGGCCGCGTCGCCCGACCCGCTGGCCGAGGACGAGTCCTCGCGGGGGGACATCGTCGACGACTTCCTCGACGGCCTCCGCCCCGACGCGTGGCCGGAGTTCGGCAGTCACCCCATGCTGCTGCTGCTCCGTGACAGCAGCGTCGACGAGGAGATCCAGGACCTCCGCACCCTCGCCATGGACAAGGCGGTCGACCGGATCGTCGCTTCGGGACGGGGCGACTCAGGGGGCGCGGCCGCGGCACCGGGCCCCGAGACCCGGTTGCGCGCCCAGTTGCTGCTGGCCCTGTTCAGCGGGGTGGTCGCCCTGCGGTCGATGGCCCCCGTGGAGCCGTTGGCGTCCGTCGAGGCCGACGACCTGCGCTCGGCCCTGGAGGACGCGATCGAGGCGCTCATCGGGCCCGCGCGGCACACCCGTCGCTCCTCCGCGGGCGAGGAGACGGTGGCGCGGTCCAGCACGGAGGGCTCTCGACCGGTGCCGATCGTGGTCAGGGCCGCCGAGCGGGACGACCTGTCCGCGCTGGTCCGCCTGCGTGTGGCGAATGCCGAAAGGCATGTCCGACTCGATCCGGTCGTTTACCGCGTGCCCGAGAGCGAGGCCGTGCGCGGGCACTTCCAGGAGGCGCTGTCGGCCGGGTCCACGGTGGTGATCCTGGTCGCCGAGGTGGCGGGTGAGGTGGTGGGCATGGTGGAGCTGGTCCCGCTGCCCGATCCCCCGGACCATCAGATCCTGGTTCCGCGCCGCGCCGCCGACGTTCACACCGTCGTCCTGGAGGGGCATCGCGGGGAGGGCGTCGGGTCCGCCTTGCTGACGGCGGCGGAGCGGACCGCCGCGGAACGCGGCATCTCGATCATCCATGCCGGCATCTTCACGCGGAACGAGGAAGCCGTGCGCTTCTACTCCTCGGCCGGTTTCAGGCCGCGCGGGACCTTGCTGAGCAAGGAACTGGGGTCGGCCCCAGCCGGTTGAAGCGCCCGACGCACCGAGGGGCGCCGGACCCGACGCGTCGCGCCGCGGCCCCGGCGGCTCGCTCGGTGCGGAGCGAACCGCCGGGGGCAGGACACAGTGCCGTCGGACGGATGCGGACGTCCGGCGTACCCCCGGGGTGGCTACCAGCCCACGGCGACCAGGAGCCACTGCGGGTTGCCGTGGGAGACGAAGGAGGACTGGCCCGCCACGTCGTCGTAGGGGAAGCCGTAGGCGAGGTGGTTGATGGCGTTGTCGTGCCAGAACTTGGCGTAGTAGTTCGCGGGCGCCGCCTTGTAGTACTGAGCGGGATCGGACTGCTGGGAGGCCGGCAGCGTGGCCACATGCCGGTTGAGGGCGGCGCACATGTCGGGATCGGCGGCGAGGGAGGCGGCGCAGCCGAAGATGTCGGAGGTGGCCGCGTTGACGCCGACCGACTGCGCGTACGAGGTGAAGTAGTTGGCGTTCGCCCCGCCGGCGCGGAAGCTCGGGTCGCTGCCCGGCGCGATGATCCGGTACGGGGCCTGGGTCCGCGCCAGCACCTTGAACTGGTCGGGCACCGCGTCGGTGAAGCGCTGGATGGTCGTGGCCCGGTCCTCGGCGAAGGTCTGCCGGTTCTCGCCGACCTCGACGTCGTAGCCGTCCTTGGCGTGCAGCCGCATCGCCAGCTTCAGGCCGAAGGCGTCGACCCGGGTGGTGTTGCCGTTGAAGACGTTGTTGCCGACCGTGAACTCGATGAAGTCGAAGTAGGGGCCGTTCGGCGATCCGAGGTAGAAGTACATGCGGCCCGCCGAGTTCGCCGGCATGTCGAGGTGGGGCTGTTCGGCGATGGAGTGGACCTGGCCGTTGAAGCTCCAGTACACCTGGCTGTCCGGGTACTTTCCGTTGGTGCGGTTGAGGATCTTCACCTCGACGGCGTTGTTCGCCTGCGGTATGTCGCTCGTGCTGCCCCAGAAACTGTCCGGAGGAGTCGTGCTGCCGGGCCCGTAGACCTGGAACTCCCACAGCGAATAGCCGTACGGGGTGGCTCGCGTGGTCCCGGAGACGCGCACGTAACGGCCGCTTCCCGTGACGGCGAGATTCTGGGTGCCGCCGGTGGCCGTGGTGGTGGAGTAGACGCTGGTCCAGTTGTTCGCGTCCGTGGAGGTCTGGATCTGGAAGGCCTTGGCGTAGGCGGCCTCCCAGTTCAGGGTGACGCGGGTGATCTGCTGCACGGAGCCGAGGTCCACCTGGACCCACTGCGGGTCCGCGAAGGCCGAGGACCAGCGTGTACCGGGGTCGCCGTCGACCGCGGCCGACGCCGGGAAGGAGGCGTTCTCCGTCGACGAGGCCGTGGCGGGGCGTCCCTGGGACAGGAGTTGGTCGGCGGCGTGCGCGGACGTCGGTGTCAGGGCGGCGACACAGGCGACGAGCAGCGCCACGACCAGGCCGAGAGCCGTGCGGGAACGTAAGACGGTGCTCGGAGATCTGACGGTGAGTGCGCTGGCGGAAGGCTGCATGGAATCTCCTCAGGCCGAGCCGGCGTGCGTGGGGGTTGGAGCAACCGCAGACGTGAGAGCGCTCTCTCGGGTTGTATCCCCGCCTCTGCCCGGCGTCAACAACTGAAGCCGAAATCAACGGAGTTCATGGTTCGCGGGCCGAGCGGCGGCGGCAGTGACGGCGGGGGCATGTCCGGAGGGCCGGGACCGTTCGGGCTCTGACCGCTCGGACGATCTCAAGCCGTCTCGTCTCTACACCACTTGACGTGTCGCAGGGGAGCGTGCCGACCCGCTGTGTGCGGTGGCACCCGGGTGATACCTGGCGCGCCCCGACCCTCTGCGTGTGCGTCCTCATGCGGTTTCTGGGCCGGGTCCGTCGGGTGCCGGATCCGGTGGGCGGTGGGTGGTGGGCGGTGGCCGATGAGCGATGGGTGGTGGTCCGGTGGGCACGACCGCCGCGTCGAACGCGGCGTCCCGATGTTCACGCCCGCCACCTCGCACCTCACCCGCCACCCCGCACCCCGCCCGCCTGGCCGTCCGCCGCGTGCCCCCCGCTCCGCGAGCCCTCCCGTGGCTGCCCGCCGGCCCCCTCTGAGACCTGCGGCACAGATCTCTTGACCTCGCCCCTAAACCGGTTTAGTTTCGCCGCACAGCTTATTAAATCGGTTTAGACACTGGAGGAGCTCATGGCGAACCGCCCCACCATCGCCGACGTCGCTCGGCGGGCCGGTGTCTCCCGCAGCTCTGTGTCGTTCGTCCTCAACGGCCGGCCCGGACTCTCGGCGGAGACCACCGCCAGGATCCGCGCCGCCATCGACGAGCTCGGCTGGCGGCCCAGCCGCCCGGCCCAGGCGCTCTCCCGCGGCAAGGCGGGTGCGCTGGGCCTGGTCGTGACCCGGGAACCGGGCCTGCTCGGAGCCGACCCCTTCTTCCCTGCCTTCATCGCCGGGATCGAGTCCGTGCTGTCCGAGCGGGGCGACGGGCTCGTCCTGCACGTCACCGATGTGGGCCGGGAGCGGGCCGTGTACGAGCGGCTCGCCGCCGACCGCCGGGTCGACGGCGTCTTCGTCACCGACCTGCGGGTGGACGACCCCCGCCCCGCCCTGGTGCGGGCCGTCGGACTCCCCGCCGTGGTGCTCGGACGGCCGGAATGGGCCGAGGGGCTGTGCGCGGTCGAACTGGACGACCTTCCGGCGTTCGAGTCGGCCGTCGGGCACCTCGCCGAGCTGGGACACAGCCGGATCGCCCACGTGGAGGGACCGGCGGAGTTCCGCCACGCCCAGCGGCGCCGCCGCGCGTGGCAGGACGCGATGGCGGCGCACGGGTTCGCCACCGACCTGGTCCGCCCCGGCGGCTTCACGGCGCAGGGCGGGGCCGCGGCCACGCGTGAACTGCTCGCCCTGCCCGAGCCTCCGACGGCGATCGTCTTCGCCAACGACCTGGCGGCCACCGCCGGACTCGCCGTCGCCCAGGAGTTGGGGGTGTCCGTGCCCGGTGACCTGTCGGTGATCGGCTACGACGACACACCTCTGGCCCGGTTCACGCACCCGCCGCTGTCGTCCGCCCGCGCGAACGCCGAGGGCTGGGGCATCGCGGCGGCCAGGGCACTCGATCAGGTCGTCAGGGACGGCAGCGCGCCCGATGTGGCGCTGCCGCCCGCCGAGTTCCTGCCCCGGGGATCTGTGGGCCCGGTCCCGACCGCGTAGCGGAGGAGCGGGGCACCCCTCGGGAGCGCGTCCGGCAACGGGGCCGGACGTGAAGAGTACGGAGAGATCATGTTCAGGAGAACGGCGTCGGCGCTGCTCGCGCTGGCGATGGCGGGGGCACTCGCGGCCTGCGCCCGGTCCGGTCCCGACGCCGCGGTCGCGGCCAAGGCCCACGGACCGATCAGGGTCTGGCTGTCCAACAACGCCCAGGAAGCGGCGTGGGGCGAACAGATGGTCGCGGACTGGAACAAGCTGCACCCGGGCCAGCGCGTCACCGCGCAGAACATTCCCGCGGGCAAGACCTCCGAGGAGGCCATCAGCGCCTCGGTGATCGCGGGCAACACGGCCTGTCTGGTGTTCAACACCTCGCCCGCGTCCGTCCCGCAGTTCCAGAAGCAGGCGGGGCTGGTGAATCTGGACGACTTCCCCGGCGCCGAGCGCTACATCGAGGACCGCAGCGGCTCACTGGCCGACCAGTACCGCTCCGAGGACGGCTCGTTCCGGCAACTGCCGTGGAAGAGCAACCCGGTGATGATCCTCTACAACAAGAAGCTCTTCAAAAAGGCCGGGCTTGACCCGGACCACCCGAAGCTGGCGACCTACGACCAGTTCCTGGACACCTCCCGCACCCTGGTGCACAGCGGCGCGGCCAAGGCGGCCATCTGGCCCGCGCCGAGCAGCGAGTTCTTCCAGTCGTGGTTCGACTTCTACCCCGCCTTCATCGCCGAGAGCGGCGGCAAGGCGCTCGTCGAGAAGGGCACACCGCAGTTCGACTCGCCGGCGGGCCGCAAGGCCGCCGACTTCTGGCGCAGCCTGTACGCGCAGAAACTTGCGCCGCAGGAGGCCTACCCGGGTGACGCGTTCGGCGACGGGAAGGCGGCGATGGCCACCGTCGGACCGTGGGCGATCGCCGCGTACAAGGACAGCGTCGACTGGGGCGTCGTCCCCGTACCCACCTCCGACGGCCGACCCGCCTCCGCGGTGCACACCTTCAGCGACCTGAAGTCCGTCGCGATGTTCAGCGCCTGCAAGAACCGCGCGACCGCCTGGGACGTGATGAAGTTCGCCACCTCGCGGTCCCAGGACGGCAAGTTCCTCGCCGCGACCGGGCAGATGCCGCTGCGCCCCGACCTGACCGGCACGTACCCGGACTGGTTCGCGAAGAACCCCGGCTACAAGATGTTCGCCGACCAGACGCGTCGCGTCGTGGACGTGCCCAACGTCGCCGGTTCCATCGACATGTGGCAGGCGTTCCGCGACGCGTGGACGAAGTCCGTCGTCTTCGGCCGCCAGCCGGTCGACTCCGCCCTGCGGGACGCCGCGGGGAAGATCTCCGACATCCTCGCCGAGTACTGAGGTCCCGTCATGACAATCTCGCAGACCAACGGGCCCGGCCGGCGCGGCACTTCGCGGATCGGCGCCCTGTTCGCCGCACCGTACGTCCTGTTCGTCCTGGCCGTGTTCGCCGTACCGCTGGGCTACACGGTGTGGATCTCCTTCCACCGCTTCTACTTCACCGCGCCGGGCGCGGGGGTGGACTCGCCCTGGGTCGGCCTGAGCAACTACCGGGACGTGTTCACCGATCCCGTCGTGGGCCGCGCCTTCCTCAACATCCTGATCTTCCTCGTCATCAACGTCCCGCTGACCGTGGGCCTTTCGCTGGTGCTGGCCGCCGCGCTCAACGCCAAGCTGCCCTTCCGTTCCTTCTTCCGGGCCGCCTACTACGTGCCCTACGTCACCGCCAGCGTCGCGCTCGTCGCCGTGTGGGCGTTCCTCTTCGGTTCCGACGGACTGGTCAACCACGCACTCGGCGGACTGGCCCCCGATCCCTCTTGGCTCGTCAACACGCACCTGGCGATGCCGATGATCGCCTTCTTCGTCACCTGGAAACAGCTCGGCTTCTTCGTGATGCTCTACCTGGCCGCGCTCCAGAACGTCAGCGGGGAACTGTACGAGGCGGCCGCCGTGGACGGCGCGGGAAGCGTGCGCCGGTTCTTCTCGATCACCGTTCCGGGGGTGCGCCCCGCCACCACGCTGGTCCTGATCTACGCGATCATCACGGGCGCCAACCTGTTCAGCGAGCCCTATCTGCTCACCGGAGGCGGCGGCCCCGACCACGCCTCGGTCTCGCCCGTACTCGTCATGTACCAGAAGGGCATCGAGCAGGGACACCCCGACTTCGCGGCCGCCCTCGGCATCGTCCTCATGGTGTTCGTGCTCGCCATCTCCCTGTTGGCCCGAAAGATCTCCGAGAGGGGCGAGTGACACCATGAGCACCCCCACCGACCACACCCGGACCACGCCCGCCCCGTCAGCGGCCGCCCGGGAGTCACGGAGCCCCGCGACCCGTGGAGCCCGCACCGGCCGGATACTGCAGCTGACCGCGCTGTCGCTCGGAGCGGTCGCCTTCCTCTTCCCCTTCTACTACATGGTCGTCGGCTCGTTGAAGAAGACGACCACCGGCGACGTCTCGGGCGCCCTGCCCGGCGGCTTCACCACCGCCAACTACCGGGCCATCAACAGCGCCATCTCCCTGGGCCGTTCACTGCTGAACTCCGGCATCGTCACCGGCGGGGTCCTGCTGTGCACGCTGGTCTTCGGCGTCCTCGCCGGATACGCCCTCGCCCGGCTGTCCTTCCGCGGCCGCGGAACCGTGTTCGCCACCCTGCTGCTCGTCCAGACCATCCCGTTCCAGCTGCTCATGCTGCCGCTGTACGCGCTGGTCGTGCGCAACTACGGCCTGGGCGACAGCTACCTGGGCATGATGCTGCCCTTCGCGATCAACTCGACGGCGGTCTTCCTCTTCCGGCAGTTCTTCCTGCAGCTGCCGGCCTCGCTCTTCGAGGCGGCCCGCATCGACGGCGCGAGCGAACTGCGCATCCTGTGGACGATCGCCCTGCCCATGGCCCGCCCCGCGCTGCTCACCGGTGTCCTGCTCACGTTCATCGGCCCCTGGAACGAGTTCCTCTGGCCCTTCCTCGTCACCAAGAACACCGACATGCAGCCGCTGGCCGTCTCCCTCGCCGGATTCCTGTCCAACCTGCAGGGCACCGTCGCCAATCCGACCGGCGCCCTGCTGGCGGGCGCGTGCGTCCTGGCTCTTCCCGCCGTGGCGCTGTTCCTCGTGTTCCAGCGTCACTTCACCCACACCAACATCGACTCCGGAGTAAAGGGCTGAACCCCCCATGAACCACCCCGCGCCGCAGAACCCCATCCCGTACCGCCTCGTCCGCAAGGGCATGGTGATGTCCCCCCTGGCCGGTCAGCCGTACGAGACGGAAGGCGTTCTCAACCCCGCCTCCGGCCGTACCCCCGACGGCACCCTGCACCTGCTGCCCCGACTGGTCGCCGAGGGCAACGTCTCCCGCGTCGGCCTGGCGAAGGTCCTCTTCGACGACGAGGGCGTCCCCTGCGGCGTCGAGCGCCGCGGCGTCGTCCTCGCCCCCGACGAGGGCTGGGAGCGCGGCAAGAACAACGCCGGTGTCGAGGACCCGCGCGTCACCTGGATCCCGAGCCTCGGCCGCCATGTGATGTCGTACGTCGCCTACGGACCGCTCGGTCCGAAGCCGGCCCTCGCCGTCTCCACCGACCTCACCGAGTGGACCCGCCTGGGCCCCGTCCAGTTCGCCTACCAGCCCGACCTGGACACGGACCTCAACCTCTTCCCCAACAAGGACGTCGTCCACTTCCCCGAGCCGGTCCCCGGTCCCGACGGCGAACCGTCGTACGCCATGCTGCACCGGCCCATGTGGGACCTGGGCTGGTTCCGTCCCGGCGAGGGCGTCCACCTGCCGGCCGGTCTCACGGACGAACGGCCCGGCATCTGGATCTCCTACGTACCCGTGGCCGAGGTGGAGCGGGACATCAGCGCGCTGACCCGTCCGCGCCACCACCGGCTCGTCGCGCTCTCCGCCCACCCGTGGGAGGACCTGAAGATCGGCGGCGGCCCCGCCCCGATCCGCGTCGACGAGGGCTGGCTCCTCATCCACCACGGCGTCTCCGGCACCATCGACGACCCCTGGGTGCAGAACCAGAACGTCTCCTACGCGGCCGGCGCCATGATCCTCGACCCGGCCGACCCCTCGCGGGTGCTGACCCGTTCGACCGTGCCCCTGATGGCCCCCGAGACCGAGGAGGAGCGCTCGGGCACGGTGCCGAACGTCGTCTTCCCCACCGCCATCGAAGAGGTCGACGGCAAGCTGTTCGTCTTCTACGGCATGGCCGACGCGCACATCGGTGTGGCCCTGCTGGAACGTACGGCGTGACCACGGAACTGGGGCTCGGGCTGGTCGGCTGCGGCGCGTTCGGGGCGTACGTCCTGGACGCCGTGGCCGGCCTGCCGGGGCTGCGAGTCACGGCCGTGGCCGACGCCGACCCGGCACGCGCGGCCGCCCTCGCCGGCAGGCACCAGGTCACGGCCTGCCCGGACCCGGACACCCTGCTGCGCCACCCGGGCGTCGACATCGTGGCGGTCGCGACCCCGCCCGCCACCCACGCCGCGTTGTCGATCGCCGCCCTGCGCGCGGGCCGGCACGTCTTCTGCGAGAAGCCCCTGGCGACCACCGCGCGGGACGCCGAACGGGTGGGGGAGGAGGCGTCGCGCGCGCCCGGCACACTCGTGGTGGACCACGTCCTGCGCTACAACCCGCTGCTGCGCGCCGTCCGACGGCTCGTCTCCGAAGGCTTGCTGGACGGTCCACGACGCTTCCTGTTCGAGAACGACGCGGCCGACGAGGACCTCGACGCCGACCACTGGTTCTGGGACCCGGACCACAGCGGCGGCATCTTCGTCGAGCACGGCGTCCACTTCTTCGACGCGGCCCGCGCCCTGCTCGGGAGCGAGCCGCAGGAGGTGCGGGCGAGCGCCGTGGGACGGCCCGGCGGCCCGGTCGACATGGTCGTCGCGGACGTCGTGCACCCGGGCGGCGCCCTGGCCAGCCATCTGCACTCCTTCACCCACGCCCATCGCTGCGAGCGCCAACTGATGCGTCTGGACCACGGCTTCGCCGAGTCCCGCATCACCGGCTGGATTCCGACCCACGGCGTCATCACGGCCTGGACGGACGAAGCCGGTGCCCGCGCCTGGGAGCGGCTTCCCCTCAGAACATCCGAGCTGCTGCACGTTCCGGGCTTCCGGCCGCACCCGGACGACCGGGTGTCCGTCTCGGTCCACCGGGACGCCGGGGGAGCGGCGCCCGCCCGGGGCAGGGGAGTCACCCGCAGCGTGCCGCACCGCGTGGACGCGGTCGTCGACCTCGGCGGCGAGGAACGCAAGCCGTACGTCTACACCGAAAGCGTGCGCGCGGCCATGGCGGACCTGGTGCGGTGTGCCGCGACCGGCGGTACCCCGGTCGCCGACGTGCGGGCGGGAGTGAGCGCCGTGGCGGTCGCCGAGGCCGCCACGAGAGCGGCGGCGAGCGGACACGTACAGCAGGTCGTCACGGTGGGAGAAGGGAGTCGAACGGCATGATCTGGTGGCGCGACGCCGTCTGCTACGAGATGTACCCCCGGTCGTTCGCCGACAGCGACGGCGACGGGACCGGGGACCTGCCGGGCATCACCCGGCATCTCGACCACGTCAGGGACCTCGGTGCGGACGCGATCTGGATCACGCCGTTCTATCCGTCTCCGCTGGCCGACGGCGGCTACGACATCGCCGACCACACCGCCGTCGCCGACGACCTGGGCACGCTCGCCGACTTCGGGGCGCTCACCGTCCGCGCCCACGCCATGGGCCTCAAGGTCATCGTCGACGTGGTGCCCAACCACAGTTCGGACACCCACCCCTGGTTCCGTGAGGCCCTGGCGGCCGGTCCGGGCTCGGCGGCGCGCGCCCGGTACCTCTTCCGAACCGGGCAGGGCCCGGACGGCGCCCTGCCGCCCAACGACTGGGAGTCGGCCTTCGGCGGACCGGCCTGGACCCGGGTGCCCGACGGGGAGTGGTACCTCCACCTCCACGCCCCGGAGCAGCCCGACTTCGACTGGCGCGACCCCGACGTGCGAGCCGAGTTCGCCAGGGTGCTGCGCTTCTGGCTCGACCAGGGCGTGGACGGCTTCCGGATCGACGTGGCCCACGCCCTGTTCAAGGCGGACGGCCTGCCCGACGCCGGGCCCGGACAGCACCGGGATCCCGCGCGCAACCACCTGATGCCGTACTACGACCAGGAGGAGCTGCATCCCCTCTACCGGGAGTGGCGTACGCTGCTGGACACCCATCCGGCCCCGCCCGGCGCGGTGGCCCCCGGCGAGCGTGTCCTCGTCGCCGAGTCCGCGGTCTTCGAACCCACCCGGCTGGCCCGGTACGTTCGTGCGGACGAGATGCAACAGGCCTTCAACTTCGCCTTTCTCGAAGCCCCTTGGCAGGCCACGACACTGCGCCGCGTGATCGACGAGTCGCTGGCCGCCACCGCGGCCGTCGACGCCCCCGTGACCTGGGTGATGTCCAGTCACGACGCTCCCCGCCCCGCGACCCGCCTGGGCGGCGAACTGCGCGCCCGGTCGGCCGCTCTGCTGATGCTCGCCCTCCCCGGCGCCGTCTATCTCTACCAGGGGGAGGAACTGGGTCTGCCGCAGGCCGACCTGCCCGACGACCGTATCCGGGACCCGCTGTGGCATCGCTCGGGCGGTACGGACCGCGGACGCGACGGCGCCCGCGTGCCGATCCCCTGGCGCGGGGACCGGCCGCCGTACGGGTTCACCACGGCCGCGCCCGAGGCCTGCTGGCTTCCCCAGCCCGAGGGCTGGGGCCGGTACTCCGTCGCCGCCCAGCGCGAGGACCCGGACTCCGTCCTGTCCCTCTACCGGCGAGCACTGCGGCTGCGACGGGAACACCCGGTCGCCGCGCACGGCGGCCTGCGCTGGCACTCACCGGCCGACGCGTCCTATCTGGCCTTCTCCCGAGGGGAGTTGACCTGTGTGGTGAATCTCGGCCCGGAGGCGCTGGATCTGGCGCGGACGGGGTCGGCGGGCCGGCCGGTGCTGGCGAGCGCCGCGCTGCTGGACGGCGGTGAGCTGCCGGCGGACGCCTGTGTGTGGCTCTCCACCGCAGTAGGTGGCGAGGAAGGCGGTCCGGCTCGACCGTGATCATCCGACGGGCCGTCACCCGGCGTGCTCCGGGGCGGCGTTGACGAAGACGCGCGGCGGTGGGCCGTGCGCGATTGGTTGACGTGGCTCCGTCAGCCTGTCATGGTCTAGACCTGATGAGGTGCCGCGTCCGGAGTCCGCTCCGGGCGCGGCGCCTTCCCGCACAGCTCCCTCCCCCACCGCCGCGGCCTCCGACCGCGTTAGGAGCGATGCCCCGATGCTCTTCAGCCCTGCCGCTCACTTCTTCTCCCTCGGACGGGTCACGGTCGGACGTTCCCTGGTGACAGCCGTGCTCACCGTGGTCCTCTCCGCGCTGTTCCTCTCCGCGCCGCCCGCGCACGCGGCCAGCGGTCAGATCTCCGGACTGGCCGGAAAGTGCGCCGACGTGGCCGGCGCGAACAGCGCCAACGGCACCGCGGTACAGCTCTACGACTGCAACGGGACCGCCGCGCAGAGCTGGTCGAACCCGGGCGACGGCACCCTGCGGGCGCTCGGGAAGTGCCTCGACATCGTGGACCGCGGCACCGCCGACGGCGCGGCGGTCCAGCTGTGGGACTGCGCGGGCAGTGCCAATCAGCAGTGGGTGGTCACCGCCGCCCACGACATCGTCAATCCCGCGGCCAACAAGTGTCTGGACGTCCGCGGCAACAGCTCGGCCAACGGCGGCCGGCTGCAGATATGGACCTGCACGGGCGCGGCCAATCAGAAGTGGAACGCCCCCGCGAGCGGCGGTGGCGGCACCAATCCCTCCGGATTCGTCGTCAGCGAGGGGCAGTTCAATCAAATGTTCCCGGGCCGGAACGGCTTCTACACCTACAGCGGGCTCGTCCAGGCGCTGAGCGCCTACCCGGGGTTCGCGAACAGCGGGAGCGACACGGTCAAGAAGCAGGAGGCCGCGGCCTTCCTCGCCAACGTGAACCACGAGACCGGCGGGCTGGTCTACGTGGTGGAGCAGAACACGGCCAACTATCCGCACTACTGCGACGCGGGTCAGCCCTACGGCTGCCCGGCCGGCCAGGCCGCGTACTACGGGCGGGGCCCGATCCAGCTCAGCTGGAACTTCAACTACAAGGCGGCGGGTGACGCGCTCGGCATCGACCTGCTGGGCAACCCGTGGCGGGTCGAACAGGACTCGGCCGTCGCCTGGAAGACGGGCCTTTGGTACTGGAACACGCAGTCGGGACCCGGCTCGATGACCCCGCACAACGCCATGGTGAACCAAGCCGGCTTCGGTCAGACGATCCGGTCCATCAACGGCTCGCTGGAGTGCGACGGCCGCAACCCCGCCCAGGTGCAGAGCCGGGTGAGCGCTTACCAGCAGTTCACCGCGATCCTCGGGGTCGCCCCGGGCAACAACCTCTACTGCTGAGCGGGGTCCCGCCCCTGTCGCCCGTGGGTGACCCGGTCCGGCCGGGTCACCCACGGGCGCTGCCGGTTCCGGACCGGCGGCGGCGACACCATGGACCGTGGCGTTCCGTCCGCCCGTGACGTGGCCGCGGGCGGTGCGGCCTCCCGGAGGGCCGCACCGCCCGCGGTGACCGGTCCGGCTCAGTTGCCGGTGGTCCGGGCGGCCTGCTCTATCAGGCGGGTGACCGCGCCGGGGTGCGACACCGAGACGGCGTGCGACGCCTTGATCTCGATGGTGTGCGCGTGGGCGCGCTCGGCCATGAAGCGCTGCGCGGCCGGAGGGATGTTGAGGTCCTGGGTGGTGACGAGGTCCCAGGAGGGGATGGTCTTCCAGGCGGGCGTCGTCGCCTTCTCGTCCAGGGCGGAGGCGGCGACCGGGCGCTGGGTGGCGGCCATCAGGTCGGTGACCCGCTTCGGTACGTCGGCGGCGAACTGGTGGTGGAACATGTCGGTCTTGATGTAGAGGTCGGTGCCGGTGCCGCCGCCGGGGAGCGGGAAGGACACGGGGTTGAGGGCGGTGCCGAGGGTGCTGCCGGGGAACTTGTTGGACAGCTCCAGCGCGCTCTCGCCCTTCTCGGGGGCGAAGGCGGCGATGTAGACCAGGGCCTTGACCTGGGGGGAGTCCACGGCGGCCTCGCTGATCACGGCGCCTCCGTAGGAGTGGCCGACGAGGACGACCGGCCCGCTCACGCTCTTGAGGACGCTGTGGATGTACGCGGCGTCGCCGGCCAGCCCGCGCAACGGGTTGGCGGGGGCGATCACCGGATATCCCTCGTGTCGCAGCCGCTCGATCACACCGTTCCAGCTGGAGGAGTCGGCGAAGGCGCCGTGCACCAGTACGACCGTGGGCTTCGGATGGGACGGGCCGTGCTCGGCCTTGGCCGCGCTCGCCGAGCCCGTGGCGGCGGTCAGGGTGAGCGCCGCCACACCGGCGACGGCTCCCAGCACGGCGACACGCCTGCGGGTGGGACGGATCGCGGTCTTGACGTTCATGGTGACTTCCCCTTCAGGGCGTGGCAGCTGACATCGGTGGGCCGTACCGGGCGTTTCGGCCCGGGGCGACAAGCAAAAGATAGCGGGCAATGTGCTTGCGGACAAGTTAGTTGCGCACAATTTAATTGCTCATGCGCATCCGCTCCACGGCGCCTGCGCCACCAAGGCCCGGGGCCCGGGCCCCGGCAGGATGGTGCGGCCCTGCGGCCCTGCGGCCGCAGGGCCGCCCAGAGGGCGCGCGCCTCGGACGTGCGGTCCGTGCGGGCGTGGGGAAATGGGCCTCAGGCGGGCGGGTCCGTGGGGTCCGGGTCCGTAGCGTCGGGTCCGTAGGAGTCGGAGCCCTCGATCAGCCGGAACGCCACGCACACGACCATGGTGTCGTCGTCGACCGGGGTGCCCAGGCGGTCCCAGTACCGGCGATGCCCCGCCCGCCATTCCTCCACCGAGGCGTGACCCTCCCCTTCGGCCTCCACGTGTTCCCACGTCACCTCGGCGAAGGGCGTCAAGGTCACGCCGGTCACCTCGATCAGGGCCGCGCGGGCGCCGTCCCTGTCGAGCAGGGCGAGCGTCTCACCCGGATACTCGACGCCCTCGGCCTCCTCCGCGTAGACCGTCAGCAGCCCGGTGGACGCGGTCTTCCGGCCCGCCAGGACCAGCCGGTTGAGCCGGGTCCGCATCTCGTCGGCCGTACCGAGCTCGTAGGACCGCATGCCCTCGACCCGTGCCCACATCGCCCGGTCCCGTCGTCGGCGGCCGACCGGTCGCGGTCGCCCGGAGAAGTATCTGTCCGAACAGTGATCCCGGTCAGCGCACGACCAGCCGGTACGGGCCCGCAGGTACCAGTTCGCCGATCACCGGGGCGCCCGGCACCTCGCCCGCGACGAGCAGTCCGCCGGAGGTCTGGGCGTCGGCGAGAAGGAGCCGGGTCGGCTCGTCGGTACGGCCGAAGTCCGTGTACGGGGTGACCCAGGCGAGGTTGCGGCGGGTTCCGCCGCTGATGTGCCCGGCGCGGGCGGCGTCCCGGGCGCCGTCAAGGAAGGGGACCGCGGCGGAGTCGACGACCGCGGTCACCCCTGACGCGCGTGCCAGCTTGAACAGGTGGCCGAGCAGACCGAAACCGGTGACGTCGGTGGCGCACACCGCTCCCGCGGCCAGCGCGGCACGTGCCGCCTCGCCGTTGAGCGCGGTCATCGTCTCCACCGCCTGCGGGAAGATCTCGCCCGTCGCCTTGTGCCGGTTGTTGAGCACTCCCAGGCCCAGCGGCTTGGTCAGCGACAGCGGCATCCCCGGCCGGCCCGCGTCGTTGCGCAGCAGGCGCTCCGGATCGACGGTGCCGGTCACCGCCATGCCGTACTTGGGTTCCGGGTCGTCGACGCTGTGGCCGCCCGCCACCACACAGCCCGCCGACGCCGCCACGTCCGTTCCGCCCCGCAGCACCTCCTGCGCCAGATCGAAGGGCAGCACGTCGCGCGGCCAGCACAGCAGATTGACCGCCACCAGGGGGGTGCCCCCCATGGCGTAGACGTCGGAGAGCGCGTTCGCGGCGGCGATGCGGCCCCAGTCGTAGGGGTCGTCGACCACCGGCGTGAAGAAGTCGGCGGTGGCGACGGCCGCGAGCGTGCCGGGGCCGCCCGGCAGCCGGACGACCGCGGCGTCGTCACCGTGATCCAGGCCGACCAGCACCTCCGCGCCACCGCACGCCTCCGGTGAGGTCAGTCCGGCCACGATCTCCTCGAGTTCCCCCGGCGGGATCTTGCAGGCGCAGCCGCCACCGTGCGCGTACTGCGTGAGCCGCACGCCCGGACGCGGAGTCCGCCGTACGTCGGTCCGTGGGCTGGTCATCGCATCGTTCCTTGCCTGTGCGGGGGAGCGCCGTGTGGCGCGTTGACTTGCGGGGCGGTGCGGGGGTTCGATGGCCGGACGGCCGGGGGCCTCGCCCCGGTGACGGCCCGCGGGGAGACGTCAAGGTGCCTGGTGGCCCTCCCGGTCTTCAAAACCGAGGTGTCCGAGCAACTCGGGCAGGCGGGTTCGATTCCCGTCCGTCTCCGCCGGCCGGAGTCCCCCGTCCGTCTCGTCCGGGGGCCGGGCCCGGGCCGCGACAGCGGCGCAGCGCACCGTCCACCCGAACGGTCCGGCCGCACTCGTCCAGGTATTCGAGCAGCGGGACGGCGACCCGGCGTGTGGTGTCCAGTGCCTGGCGCGCCTGGCTGACGGAGAACGGCTGTGCCAGGCGCGCGAGGACGTCCGCGGCCCGCGCGTCCGCCCCCGGCAGCAGCACGATGCCGTCGCTGATCCGCAGCAGTGCTCCCGCGGCCTCCGCGGCCGCCAACAGCCGGGGAGTGAGCCCGAGTTCCCGCAGCCTGTCGGCCTCCGGTGCGCGGAACGGCTCGCGGGCGAGGTCCGCGCGCACGGTGTCGACCGCGGCCTCGGCGTCGGCGGGCAGAACGGGGCGTGTGTGATCGCCGTAGACACGTCCGTCGACGTGCCGCAACCCAGGCGACCGCGCCAACAGCGCGCCGATCAGGGCGCGTTCGGGCAGATCGAGGGCCCGGCGTGCCGACTCCAGCGGCAGACCGGGGTCCAGCGGGTTGCGAGCGGCGTGCTCCTCGACCACGTCCCGGAGGCGGTCACGCAGAGCCGACCAGTGGGCCGGGTCCGCCAGCCAGTCCCCGGCGACCGGTTCGGCCGGCGGCCGCAGGCCCATGGCGCACAGCTCCGAGCGGCGGATCAGACCCCGACGGCGTACTTCCCCGGTCCCGTCGGCGCCCGCCGGGGCGGCCCGCAGTTCGCGGTCGCGTGCGGCCGCCGCGCCGCGCCGGGTCAGCCGCGGCGGGCGAATGTCGAGCACGGTGAGGCCCGCCGCGACACGGTGTCTGCCGGGGTCGCGAAGCAGTGCGGTGTCGCCGACGCGCAGCGGCAGAGGGACGGCGAGCCGTAGGCGGGCCGAGCCCTCGCCGAGCGGACGGACCGTCACCGGCACCGCCGCGGAGCCCGCGTGCAGGGTGAGTTCGCGGGGCAGCTCCCGGGCCGGATCGCCCCGCAGCCGTACGTCCATGGTGTCGGTGGTCAGCCACCGGCCGGGGGTGAGCAACGCGTCGCCGCGGCGCAGGGCGCCCGCGCCCGGCCCGGTCACGTTGACCGCCACCCGGGCCACCGCGTCGGCCACCTGTCGCGGCTCCTTCAGGCATTCCAGCCCGCGCACCCGCAACACCTGTCCGTCCCGGGCGAGTTGGAGCCGATCGCCGACGCGCACCGTGCCCGCGCCGAGGGTCCCCGTGACGACGGTGCCGTGCCCATGCACCGTGAACGCCCGGTCCACCCACAGCCGTACGTCCGCCGCGCGGTCCGGGGCGGGCAGTTCACCGGCCAGCCGGACCAGACTCGTACGCAGCGCGTCGAGGCCGGCGCCGCTCACCGCGCTGACGGCCACGCTCGGCAGCGTTCCGAGAGAGGACTCGGCGATCCGGGCGAGCGCCTGGGCCCGGGCCGCGTCCGGCTCGGCGAGGTCGCACCGGGAGACAGCGAGGACACCGTGCCGCACCCCGAGTGCGTCGAGGACGGACAGATGCTCCTCCGACTGCGGCTGCCAGCCCTGGTCGGCCGCCACGACGAAGAGGACGGCGGGGGCCGGGCCGACCCCGGCCAGCATGGAGCCCACGAGCCGTTCGTGTCCCGGCACGTCCACGAACGCGATGTCCCCCGCTCCCGGCAGTCGTGTCCACACGAAGCCCAGGTCCAGCGTCATGCCCCGGCGCCGTTCCTCCGCCCAGCGATCGGGCTCCATCCCGGTCAGGGCGCGCAGCAGCGCGGACTTGCCGTGGTCGACGTGGCCGGCGGTGGCGATGACGTGCATGGTCAGGTCCCCGCTGCCGGTCCGGCCGTCCCCCGTGGGCTGCCGGCCCGGCGTACCGCCTCCGCGAGCCGTGCGTCGGCGTCGACCGGGACCGCCCGCAGGTCGAGGAGGCAGCGGCCGTCCTCCACGCGGGCCAGCACGGCGGGGTCGGTGCCGCGCAGCAGGGCCGCGTAGTCGCTCGGCAGGGAAACTGCGGCGCTCGGCAGGGTCACGCCGGGCGCGCCGCCCCCGCCGACCACGGCCTCGGTGTCGACGGCACGGCCGTCTACCCCGTCCGCCCGCAGCTCCTCCGCGAGCCGTTCGGCGCGTCGCCGCAGCTCCCCGTGGTCGGCGCGCAGCGCGGTCAGGGCCGGGGGCTCGGGGCCGCGCAACGTCGCCTCCAGGGCCGCCAAGGTCAGCTTGTCCACCCGCAGGGCGCGGGCCAGGGGGTGACGGGCCAGCCGTCGTACCAGCCCGGCGTCGCCCAGCAGCAGCCCGCACTGGGGACCGCCCAGCAGCTTGTCGCCGCTGGCGGTGACGAGGGACGCCCCGGCGCGCAGATGGCTCGTCGCGTCGGGTTCCTCGGGCAGCACCGGTTCCGGAGCGAGCAGGCCCGAGCCGATGTCCGCCACCACCGGCACGCCGAGCGCGGCCAGTTCGGCGACGGTCGCCTCCCGGGTGAAGCCGGTGACACGGAAGTTGGAGGGGTGGACCTTCAGGATGAAGCCGGTGTCCGCCCCCAGTGCCCCGGCGTAGTCGGCGGGCGTGGTGCGGTTGGTCGTGCCGACCTCGCGCAGCCGGGCGCCGGTGGACTCCAGCAGGTCGGGCAGCCGGAAACCGTCCCCGATCTCCACCATCTCGCCGCGGCTGACGACGATCTCCCGGCCCCGGGCGAGCGCGGTGGCGGCCAGCGCCAGTGCCGCCGCGCCGTTGTTGACCACGTGGGCGGCCCCGGCGGCCGGTACCGACCGCAACAGGGCGTCGAGCGCGGAGGAGCCCCGGCGGGAACGGGCTCCGGTGGTGAGGTCCAGCTCCACGTCCGTCGTCCCCGAGGCGGCCAGTACGGCGTCACGGGCCGCCGCCGAGAGCGCGGCCCGGCCGAGGTTGGTGTGGAGCAGCACTCCGGTGGCGTTGATGACCGGGCGCAGCGCGGCGGCGGTGGCGGGCAGGGCGGCCACGGCCCGCTCGGCGATCTCACCGAGGGGTACCTCACCCGCCCTGGCCCGTGCCTGCACACCGACGACGACGTCCTTGACCAGCTCCCGGCCCAGCCGTCGTACCGCCGCCACGAGCCGCGGATCGGCCAGCAGCACATCGGTGCGGGGCAGCCGCCGCAGCTCGTCGACGGGCGGGGCGGAGCCCGTGGCGGAGACCTGGTCGCGGTCCATCTCGTGCACTCTCACTGGGGACGTACCGGAGGAAACCCCGTCAGGCTAGGGCGCCCGGCGGTCCCCGCGTCCGCGCCACACCGCAGCGGTACGCGACGGCCGGAACCGGCCGCGGGACCGGCGGGGCGCGTCCCCGACGACGTGCGACCAGATCACTCCCCGTCCCGCTGTGTGCGGCGGGCGTCGAGGCGCTCGCGGTGCGGCCCGACCACGTAGGCCGGGTCCTCGGTGGACGTCACACCCGCCTCGAAGGTGCCGAAGCGCTGCAGGGCGCTGCCGGCCATGAGGGCCAGCCCGCCCACGGCGGCGGCCGTACGGCTGCGCCGGGCCAGGGTCAGTGCGGTGACCGCCCCGGCCAGGGTGAGGTACTCCGACGCCTTGCGCAGGCGGTGCGGGCGGCCGGTGGTGTACGCCCGGGTCACGAAACCGGGGCGCCGGTCGATGAGACGCGACGCGACGACCTCGGCCGCCGAACCGGCCACGGCGAACCGCCGTGCCGGGCCCGCCTCCGTGACCGGCGTCAGCAGCATGCCCAGACCACCGGCGCCGGCCGCCGCGGACCCGGTGAACACGAAGGGCAGCTCACGGCGGGCGTCGTGCCAGGCGGGGACCGCGGTCTGGGAGAGCAGGACCGCGGTGTACGAGGCGACGCCCGGGGCGAACAGGGCGGCGGACAGGCCCGCCGGACGGGCCGCCAGGCGCAGCAGCCGCCCCGCCGGTGTGGCGCGCCAGGCGGCGGGCACCAGTTCGGCCGCGGCCGCCAGCGCGCTGCCCGGTCCGTAGGCGACGAGGATCCAGGTGCCGACGGACATAGGTGAACTCGGCTTGGCGACCCTCAGCATGTGGTGGAACCGCGCGGGCCGGCCGAGGTCCGCCACGAGCAGGTACATGCTCGCCAGCAGAGCGGCGAAGCCGCCGACCCGGCCCGCCCGCCGCAGCCGGGGACGCCTCGTCAGGTCCGCGCCGGCCGCGAGCAGCGCCGCGCCGGCCGACAGCCCGCCGGTGAAGAGGTACGCGGGGATCTTCCACTCCCACACCGGCGGCTTGAGCACCGGACGCCCGTAGTAGGAGCGGAACTCCGCCCGCGGCACCATGGACTGCTCGCGGCTCCCGTCGTCGCCCCCGCCGCGGCCCCGTCCCCGGCCGGAGCGGCGCCCGCCGTGCCCGGCGGTGCCGCGCTCAGCCGCGCCGTGCCCGGCCGTGTTCTCCCCGGCGCTGCCTGCACCGTTGCCCCCGGCGGTGCCGTCCCCGGTCATCGCCGGCCCCCGCCCAGGAAGACCGCCGCGGAGACGGCCAGCAGGGCCGAAGCCGCCGCGCCCGCGTGCTTCCACATGGACACCAGGTCGCGTGTCGGCACGATCGGGTCCGGCGGCAGCCCGTACACCTCCGGGTCGTCCAGCAGCAGGAAGAACGCGCCGTCGCCCCCGACGCCGTCCTCGGGGTCGCGGCCGTAGAGCTGGGCCTCCGGCACCCCCGCCTCGTGCAGCGTGGCCAGACGCCGGTCCGCGCGCTCGCGCAGCTCGTCCAGGGGGCCGAACTGGATGGAGTCGGTCGGGCAGGCCTTGGCGCAGGCCGGTTCCAGCCCGTCGCGCAGCCGGTCGTAGCACATCGTGCACTTCCAGGCCCGCCCGTCGTCCGGCCGTCGGTCGATGACACCGTAGGGACAGCCGGACACGCAGTAGCCACAGCCGTTGCAGATGTCCGGCTGTACGACCACGGTGCCGAACTCGGTGCGGAACAGGGCGCCGGTGGGACACACGTCGAGGCAGCCGGCATGGGTGCAGTGCTTGCACACGTCCGAGGACATCAGCCAGCGGAACTGGGTACGGGTCTCCGCGCCCGTCTCCGCGCCGGGCAGACCGAAGGAGGGGAAGCCCAGGTCCACGGGCGCGGTGCCGAGGTCACCGCCGCCACGCCGGGCGGACTCCAGGGCGTCCGCCACGATCTCGGGGGTCTCCCCGGCGCTCGACGGACCGACGGGCAGGTCGGCCAGGCCCGCGTCCTGCCCGCCCAGCGGCCGCTCCTGCTCGATGAAGGCGACGTGCCGCCACGAACTCGCGCCCAGCATGCCCGTGTTGTCGAAGGACATGCCCAGCAGGTCGATGCCGTCCTCCGGGATGCCGTTCCACTCCTTGCAGGCCACCTCACAGGCCTTGCAGCCGATGCACACCGAGGTGTCGGTGAAGAAACCCACGCGGGGCGGGTGGTCACGGTGGCCGGCGTCCCCGGCCGGATCGGGAAGCGGCCCGTGGAAGCTGTTCTGGCTCGTCATGACGGTTCCTCCGGCCGGTCGTCCGGTTCGATGTGGGCACGCTCGGTACGGCCGTCGGCCGTCGCGATCCGGGTGCCGGTCTCCGTCGTGATCCCGGCCCGGTGGCGGTACTCCCGCACGTACGCGAGCAGGGCGGGCCCGCGCGGACGCCGTCCGGGCCGTACGTCGCAGGTCAGCACCTTGCTCTCCTGGATGAAGACGTTCGGGTCGGCCACCACGCCGATCAGGTCGTTGACCACGTCGCCGCTGGTCAGACCCGTCGTGCCCCAGTGGTACGGCATCCAGACCTGGTGCACGACACGGCCGTCGACGCGCAGCGGCGCCATGCGGTCCGTGACGACCACACGCGCGTCGACCGCCGTCCGGCTGGTGATGACGTGCGCCCAGTCCAGGTGGTGCAGACCGCGCTCCCGGGCGAGCTCCGGCGACACCTCGACGAACAGCGCGGGCTGGAGTTCGGCGAGATAGGGGAGTTGACGGCTCATGGCTCCGGCGGTGTGGTGCTCGGTCAGCCGGGCCGCGGTGAACACGTACGGGAACACCTGGGTGTGCGCCTCCGGGGGCGCGGGGTTGGACGGGTTGTCCGGGCGCCCGTAGACCTTGCGCACGGGGTTGCCCTGCTGCCCGTAGAGCAGGTTGCGCATCGGCGACTCGTGCGGTTCGTAGTGGGTGGGCAGCGGTCCGTCGGCGAGCCCGGCCGGCGCGAACAGCCATGCCTTGCCGTCGCGCATCATGATGAACGCGTCGCTGCCGCCGAGCGCTTCGGGGCCCGAGGCCCCCGCCGGAGGCCGGTAGTGCGGCGGTTTGGTGCGCTCGAAGTCCGGGGTGTCGTTGCCCGTCCACTCGCCGGCCTCCTCGTCCCACCAGATCAGCTTCTTCCGCTCGCTCCAGGGACGGCCGTCCGGGTCGGCGGACGCGCGGTTGTAGAGCACACGGCGGTTGAGCGGCCAGGTCCAGCCCCACTCCGCGTCGTACGGCCCCGACTCCAGGCGGGAGGTGCGACGGCGGGACTGGTTGGTCTCCCCGGCGTACACACCGCTGTAGATCCAGCAGCCGCAGGCGGTGCTGCCGTCCGCCCTGAGGTCGGGGTAGCCGTCGACGGTGCGCCCGGTGCGCAGGTCGATGCCGTTGATGTGGCGCAGCACGTCCGAGGGGGAGGGCTCGTCGCCCTCGACCTCGTAGTCCCAGGCCAGGTCGAGGACGGGACGGTCGCGTTCGTCGCTCGAGCCGGCCAGCCGCTGCTTGATGCGGACGGCGAGCTGGTGGAAGAACCACAGTTCGGAGCGCCGGTCCCCGGAGGGCTCCACCGCCTGGTCGCGCCACTGCAGCATGCGCTGGGTCTGGGTGAAGGTGCCGGCCTTCTCGACGTGCGAGGACGCGGGGAAGAAGAACACCTCGGTGCGGCAGCGCTCGGTGACGATCTCGCCGGTCTCGATCTCCGGCGCGTCCTTCCAGAACGACGCGCTCTCGATCATGACCAGGTCGCGGACGACCAGCCAGTCGAGGTTCGCCATGCCGAGGCGCTGGAGACGGCCGTGCGCCGAGCCCACCGCCGGGTTCTGTCCGAGCAGGAAGTAGCCGAAGACCTTGCCGTCGACCATGTCCATCACGGTGCGGTACGTGCCGTGGTCGCCGTTGATCCGGGGCAGGTAGTCGAAGCAGTAGTCGTTCTCCGCCGTCGCCGCGTCGCCCCAGTACTCCTTGAGCAGCGACACCATGTAGGCGTCGGCGTCACCCCAGAAGCCCTTCCGTCCTCGGCCCCGGACGCCGTCCAGGTAGCCGGCCAGGTCCTCGTGGCCGGTGTCGGGCATCGGCAGGTATCCGGGCAGCAGGTTGAACAGGGTGGGGATGTCGGTGGAGCCCTGGATGCTGGCGTGACCGCGCAGCGCGAAGATCCCGCTTCCCGGGCGGCCGATGTTGCCCAGCAGGAGCTGGACGATCGATCCGGCCCGGATGTACTGGGCGCCCACGGAGTGCTGGGTCCAGCCGACGCTGTAGACCAGGGCGGTGGTCCGCTCCCGGCCGGAGTTCTCCGTCCAGGCCCGGCACACGTCGAGGAACAGCTCCCGCGGGACGCCGCAGATCCGCTCCACCATTTCCGGTGTGTAGCGCGCGAAGTGCCGCTTGAGGACCTGGAACACGCAGCGCGGATGCTCCAGGGTGGGATCGGCCTCGATGCCGCCCTCGGCGTCCTCGACGAACGGGCCCTTGGCGCCGTGCTGGTACGGCTCGCAGGTCTCCTTCGCGTGGCTGCCGGGCCGCTCCCGCGCCGCGACGCCCGCGTACGACCAGCTCGACGCGTCGTACGCGGCGGTGTGCGGGTCGTAGCCGCTGAACAGCCCGTCGAGGTCCTCGGTGTCCTGGAACCGCTCGTTCACGAGGAAGGGGGCGTTGGTGTAGGCCCGCACGTACTCACGGAAGTCCAGGTCGTTGGCGAGGATGTGGTTGATCACGCCTCCGAGGAACGCGATGTCGGTGCCCGCCCTGATGGTGACGTGCTGGTCGGCGTGGGCGCTGGTGCGCGTGAAGCGCGGATCGATGTGGATGACCCGGGCGCCGCGCGCCTTCGCCTCGATGACCCACTGGAACCCGACGGGATGGGCCTCGGCCATGTTCGAGCCCATGATGATGATGCAGTCGGTGTTGACGAGGTCCTGAAGGTAGTCCGTGGCGCCGCCACGTCCGAGCGAGGCTCCCAGACCGGGAACCGTGGCGGAGTGTCAAATACGGGCCTGGTTCTCGATCTGCAGCGCGCCGAGGGCGGTGAACAGCTTCTTGATGAGGTAGTTCTCCTCGTTGTCCAGCGCGGCGCCGCCGAGGCTCGCCAGACCCATGGTGCGGCGGAGCGTCCTGCCGTCCTCGTCGGTGTCCTGCCAGCCCTTGCGGCGGGCGTCGAGCACCCGGTCGGCCACCATGTCCACCGCGGTGTCGAGGTCGAGCCGCTGCCACTCGGTGCCGTACGGCGGCCGGTAGAGCACGTGCTGCTCGCGCTGCGGCCCGGTGACGAGCTGCTTGCTGGCGGAGCCCTTGGGGCACAGCCGGCCGCGGGAGATGGGGCTGTCGGGGTTCCCCTCGATCTGGACGACGCGCTCGTCCTTCACGTAGACGCGCTGGGCGCAGCCCACCGCGCAGAACGGGCAGACCGAGTCCACCACCCGGTCCGCGCTCTCCGTGCGGGCGCCCAGACCGGCGGAGCGGGCCGACTGTGCCGCCCGGCCGCGGCCCAGCGGGTCCGTGCCGGTGAGCTGCCGGTACACCGGCCAGGCGTTCATCCACCGTCTCAGACCCATCCGCCCGCTCCTTCGTGCGAGGGCTCCCGCCTCCGTTCGACGCTACCGGCCGAGGGGCCGGCCGCAAGTCCGGGACGCCTCGGGCCGGGGCCCGCCGGGTCCGGCCGGGTCGAGCGCGCGCACGGCGTCAGCCAGCAGCTCGACGGCCCTGTCCACGTCCTGCGGGGTCGTCCAGCGGCCGAGCGACAGCCGTACGGCCGCCCGCGCCCGGGCTTCGTCGAGGCCCATCGCGCGCAGGACGGGGGAGGCGGTGCCGGTCCCGCTGTGGCACGCCGAGCCGGTGGAGGCCGCGAGGCGCGGCGCGGCCTCCAGCAGTTCGTGCCCCGTGGTGCCGTCGATGCTGACGTTCAGGGTGCCGGGCAGCCGGTGGCCGGACCCGTTCACGTGCACCCGCCCGGGAAGCGCGCGGGCGAGCCCGTGGTGGAGGCGGTCCCGCAGCAGCCCGACGCGCCGCGCGGCACCGTCCGCGAGCTCCGCGGCGGCGAGTTCGGCGGCGGTGCCCAGCGCCACGGCGAGGACGACGCTCTCGGTGCCGGCACGGCGCCCGGCCTCCTGGCCGCCGCCGTACACCAGGGGTTCGAGGCGGACACCGACGCGCACACAGAGGGCGCCGACGCCTTTCGGCGCGTACATCTTGTGGCCCGCCAGGGTCAGCAGGTCCGCGCCGAGCGCGCGCATGTCCACCGGGACCTTGCCGGCCGCCTGGGCCGCGTCGCAGTGGAAGAGGGCGCCGTGCTCGTGGGCGAGCCGGGCCAGTTCGGTGACGGGTTGCAGCGTGCCGGTCTCGTTGTTGGCGGCCATGACGGAGACCACCGCTGTTCGTTCGTCCAGTGCCGCGGCCAGATCGGCGGGATCGACCAGCCCCTCGCGGTCGACCGGCAGGTACGTCACGTCCACCCCGTGCAGGCGGTGCAGGGCGCGGCAGGTCTCCAGCACCGCGGGGTGCTCCGTGACCTGGGTGATCACCCGGCGCCTGCCGACGCCCGCGGCGAGCACGGCACCCCGCAGCGCGAGGTTGTCCGCCTCGGAGCCGGAGCCCGTGAGGACGATCCCCTCCGGGGACGCCCCGACGAGCGCGGCGACCTGCCGACGGGCCCCGGCCAGCGCGGCCCGCGGCGCCGCGCCGTAGGAATGGCCGCTGGACGGATTGCCGAAGTCGCCGACGAGGAACGGCAGCATCGCCCCGACCACCCGCGGGTCGACGGGGGTGGTGGCGTTGTGGTCCAGGTACACCGGACGGCCGTCACGGCCCCGGCCCACCGGCATCTCCGTCTCCGCCACCTCCGTCTCCGCCATCTCCGTCTCCGCATCCACCGGCATGTTCATGAAGAGCCTGCGCATTCGTTCGCGGACGGGCTGAGAGCGGGGCCCGACAGGACGGTGGTACGCGGACGGACCGGCCGGGACCCCGTACGCATTGTGGCCCATATGTCTGGAAGCCCGACCATTCGGGACATCGGGTTTGCCGGTGCGTGTCCGGGCTTCCGCCGGGCGCCCAGGGGCCTCTCTCCCGCGAAGATTAGACTCCGCGCATGAGTTCGAATCTGTCCGGCGCTCGGATCGACGCCGCCGCCGAGGCCTGGGGAGCCGCTCTGCGTCGCATCGCCGCCGCCGATCCGCACATGCGTCAGGAAGCGGCCGGGAACGGGACGTACATGGTCGTCACCGGGAGCCCGGCCGACAGCGTGAACGGTGTCTTCACCTCCGCCCTCAGACCGGACGCCGGACGCATCGAGCGTCTCGCGGCCCGGACGCCCGGGACTGCGGAGTCCTTCCCCGGGCCCGTGTCCTGGTGCGTGCAGGTGCGTTCGGACCCGGACGACCGTGTGCGTGAGGTGGCTCGGAGGCACGGCCTGACGAAGCGGGCGGAGGAACCCTTCATGGTCAGGGATCTGCGCGGCGCCCCTCCGGCCCCGGACGGCGCGGGCGAGATGCGGGTACGGGCCGTCGCGGGGGCGGAGTGCGATCTGTACGTCCGCGCGCTCGCCGACGGCTTCGGCGTCCCCGAGAAGATCTTCGCGCCCCTCTTCACCCCCGCCGTCCTCGACGCCGGCCCGGCCATCACGGCGTACGTGGGGGAGGTGCGCGGCGAGGTGGTCGCGACGGCGATGACCATCCTCACGGAGGGGCATGTCGGGATCTTCAACATCTCGACGATTCCCCGCCACCGGGGGGCCGGCCACGGACGGCGGATCACGGAGGAGGCGGTGGCGCACGGGCGGGCCGCGGGAGCCGGGACCGCCTATCTGCGCTCGTCCGGCATGGGCCTCCCGCTCTACCTATCGCTGGGCTTCGACGTGGCGGAGCACTGGACCTACTTCACCGGGGAGTGACGGCGCGCCTCCCGGACAGGAACGTGCTCGGGGGGCGGACCTGGTTGGCGGCGGGCGGGGGGCGGCAGGTGCCGGGTGGCGTGCCGGGGAGTCGACGACGCGTTGTCATCGAGGCTTTCCCCGGGCGCCGTTGGCGTGTGACCTGTCCGTACCGCCGCCGGTCTGGGATGTGGAACGCGGCGTCCGGAAGACCTCCGCCCGCAGGACCGTCAGATCGTCAGGAGACGTATGTCCCACGCAGTCGAGCAAGCGCGCCGCGGATCCGGCCGGATGAAGCGTCCGCTCTGGGGTGGCCTGGCGTGCGCCGCCGCCCTCACGCTCGTCACCCTCGCCCCGCCCGCTGACGCGAGCACGCCGGCCACCGGTTCCGGCCGGTCCGCTTCCCCCGTCTCCTCCGCATCCCCCGAGTTCGGCGGCATCTCGTGGTCGACGCAGCGCGTGGCCCCGGGTGTCGAGGTCCGCACCGGCGCGCTGCGGGACTCCGCCGCCGCCCCGGTGTGGTCGGTCACCGTGCAGGCCCCCGCGGTCAACCGCCTGACCGGCGCCGCCACTTGGGCACCGCTCGGCGACCGCGTATGGGCGGACGCGACCGCGGTCCGTCTGCGGGACGCCGGGCTCGAACCGCGTCTGGAACGGGTGACCTGGGACGACTACTCCGACACCCCCCACGGCACGATGGGCTGGCAGGTCCGGGTCGGTCGGTACGCCACCCAGACCGAGGCCGGCGCCGCCAACACGGCGGTCGTGGCGGCAGGTTTCCGTACCGCGGTCGAGTGGACCGGATACGACGGCCGGCAGCGCGCCGACGGGGAGAACATCCACGTGGCCGTCGTGGACCCCGCGCGCTTCACCGGCACGGTCGGCGCCACCGACGACGGCAACGTGGCCGACCGGGAGAACACCTCCACGGTGGCGGCGCGTCTCGGGTCGCTGATCGGGGTCAACGGCGGGTTCTTCATCACCTCCGACGCGGACGGCGTGCAGGGCACCCCCGCTGGACTCTCGGCGGAGCACGGCAGACTCCAGTCGATGGCCGTCGGCTCCCGCGCCGCGCTGATCCTGGGCGACGGCGGCCGGCGACCGCGTATCGCCGACCTCTCCGCCACCGTCACGGTGCGGGACGGATCCGCGGTGTACGGGGTGCAGGGCATCAACCGCGTCCCGGGCAAGGTGCGCAACTGCGGTCGGCCCGGGGCCGTTCCCACGGTCGAGCCGCGTCACGACACCACCTGCACCCTCGCGGACGACCTCGTCGAGTTCACCCCCGAGTTCCGTGCCGCGCTCCCCGTCGGAGCGGGTGTCCAGGTGGTCCTGGACCGGCGCGGTGTCGTGGTCTCCGTGGGCGACCGAGGCGGCGCGGTGCCCGATCAGGGTTCGGTGCTCCAGGGCGTCGGAGGAGCCGCGGAGTGGCTCACCAGGCACGCCCGGGTCGGCCGGCGCCTGGCGCTCAGCGAGGTGATCCGGGACTCCTCGCACCGGGAGGTCAGGCTCGGGCCCGACGACACCGTCGTCAGCGCGGCGCCCACTCTGGTCGAGAACGGCCGTGTCCACATCGACGCCGCAACCGAGGGGACGCTCGACCCGCGCGACCTCTCCTTCGGGTTCGCCTGGTCCAACGTCCGCCAGCCGCGGACGCTGGCCGGCGTCGACGGGCGGGGCCGGCTGCTCCTGGTGACCGTGGACGGGCGGCAGCCCGGCGTGAGCGAGGGATTCACCCTGGCGGAAGCCGCCCGCTTCATGCGGTCGCTCGGCGCCGTGCGGGCGCTGAACCTCGACGGCGGTGGCTCCACGGCGATGGCCGTCGACGGCAAGCTGGTGAACGTCACCTCGGACGCCACGGGCGAGCGCGCGGTCGGTGACACGATCCAGGTCCTCCCGAGGCGCCGTACCAGCTGACCGTTCCCCCGTGACCGGTCACGGGGGACGGGGACGGTTCGGGTCCCGCCGGCCGGGAGCGCGTACGTGCGCTCCTCGGCCGGCGGGCGGCTCGCGGATTCGTCCCCGCTCCCGTGCGAGGTCCGGCACCGGCGCGGTCAGGTCCGCAAGAGCTCGGCGAGGACCTCCGCCTCGCTGATCTCGGGCTGCTTCGTCGCGGTGATCAGCGTCAAGGGCCGCTTCTCGGCCAGGTCACGCAGGTGCGCCAACGCCTCGGCCCGCTCGGGGTCCCGCAGCTCCTCGCGGTAGCGGCGCCCGAACTCCTCGAAACGGTCCGGCTCGTGGTGGTACCACTGCCGCAACTCCGTGGAAGGCGCGACCTGCTTGCACCACTCGTCGAGGTGCGCCCTCGCCTTGGCCAGCCCTCGTGGCCACAGGCGGTCGACGAGCACCCGCGCGCCGTCCGCCCGCTCGGGCGCCTCGTAGGCCCTGCGCACCCGTACCCGCACCTCGTGATCGGCTGTCATCGGTGACCTCACCACAGAACTCTGGTCGAAGACGTCGGTCCGGCGACCCGTGGTACCCGGGCCACTCCCGCCGGGGCACCGGCGGCCCGCCGCAGCCCGTGGCCCGAACACACGAGTCGTGTTCCAGGGTCTCTCCCCACGCCCGTCCGCGCGACCCAGGACCGGTCCCGGGCGACCGGTCGCCGGTACCGCTCGGCGTCCCGTCCGGCCTCCTGATCGCGGTGGAGGCGACGAGTTCGCGCGAGTACCACCCGGCCGGACGGCGTGAGTTCCCGGCCGTGAGCACGGGCCCGCCTGACACACGGGAGCTGAGGGTCAGTCAGATTCCCTTCGGGGGCTGTTGGCAAGGGCCGTTCACTCGAAGGGATTGCTGCCGGGCGACGTCGTTCCGCGCCTGGTGCGATTGCCGTACGTTCTCCGAACTGCCACACGCATAGGGTGGTGCAGGGCAGGCCGGATCGGGGAGAGGACGGCAACGGGGTGGACACGGACGACACATGGGGCGCGCGTGCGGCATGTCGCACGAGGGATCCGGAGGAACTGTTCGTCGAGGGCGCGACGCAGAACGACGCGAAGGCCGTCTGCACCGCTTGCCCGGTGCGGACCGAATGCCTCGCCCATGCACTCGATCGCCGTATCGAGCACGGTGTGTGGGGCGGCATGACGGAACGTGAACGGCGCGCGTTGCTGCGGCGCCGGCCGACCGTCACCTCCTGGCGCCGGCTCCTCGAGGCGGCGCGCACGGCGTACGAGCGGCAGGCTCGGCCGGGTGACAACGGCCGCTCCGCTGAGGCCGGTTGATCCCCTCGAACGCCCCGGACACCCCTCCCGGACGCGCGAGGCGCCGCGATGGGGCCCGCTCGGCGACCATGTCCGGCGCTCCGCCCCGGCACCAGCCCGTTCCGGTGAACTCCCCGGGCCACAGGGCGTGACACGGACGGCTTCGGAGCGTGACGCAGGGAGGCCTCGGAACGTGCCGACGTACCGCTCCGGGTGTGACACGGGACGGTTTCGAGGGCGAGAGGCCCGTGGGTCCCGGGGCGGGGTACCGGACGGTTCCGGGGTGTGACACCGGACCGGCCGACCGACTGCCTGCCCGGTCGGGCTCGCGGTGGCCGGGGCGGCATCGTGAACGGAGTGGGAGACCGAGCGCTTGCTCGCGCACGCACAGGTGCCCGGGCGGACGTGCGAACGCGGCGGGCGAACGGTGTCGCCCGCGGGCGGGACGGCTGGTGGTCAGCGCCCGAGGCCCTGTTCGTACCGCCGCTCGCGCTTGCTGCTCGATCCCGTCGGCACGACGTCCTCCCGCCCTTGACCGGATTCCTGTTGGTCCGCGCCGCACCCGTCGCCCTGGGACCCCCGTCCCGGGAGAACGTGTGCGCACCTCCACTCAACGCTCGAAGCGCGGGGCGCGCCACGCGGGGAGGGACGAGGAGAAGGGGCGCGGGCGGCGCCGGAGCCTGTGACCTCGGCATCCGCCCGCGCCACCCTGCCCGGGACCGTTCGGCTCGGCCCCACCCCCGGTCGAGAAACGGCACCGGCAGACACACACCCCCGGTGGCGGGGCGCTCCGGGGCGGCGGGTGTCCCTCAGGCTCCCGCGCCGCCGTCCACCGGGACGATCGCGCCCGTCACCATCGAGGCCCGGTCGCTGAGCAGCCACGCGGCCACCTCGGCGACCTCGTGCGGCTCGGCCATCCGCCCGAGGGGGATACTGGCGCTGATGCGCTCGACGACGCCGGGGGACGCGGCCTCCCACGTGTCGATCATCTCCGTCGCGGTGCCGCCGGGAGTGATGCCGTTCACCCGGATCCCCTCCCGCCCCCAGGTCACGGCCGCGGACTCGGTGATGCTGTTCAGCGCCCGCTTCATCGCGCCGTAGGCCGGAAGCTCCGGGTTCGCGCGGCGGCTGCCGATGCTCGAGGTGTTGACGATCGCCCCGCCGCCGCCCCGGCGCATGAGCGCGGCCTCGACCGTCATCGCGGTCCAATGCCCGCGGAAGTTCACCGCGAACTGCTCGTCGAGGTCCTCGTCGCTCGTGGTGTCCAGCGGGCCGGGCCGCTGGATCGCCGCTCCGTTGTTGAAGGCGCCGTCGAGCCGGCCGTGCAACTCGTCGACGCGGTCGACCGCCGCGCGGACGCTCGCCCGGTCGGCGAGGTCGACGGCCACGGCATCCGCGACACCGCCGTCGGCGCGGATCTCGTCGACGACCTTCCGGAGGGCGCCGGTGCCGCGGGCGGCGAGGACGACGGCGGCGCCCTCACGTGCGAAGAGCCGGGCCGCGGCCGCCCCGATGCCGCGGCTGGCGCCGGTGATGAACACGACCTTTCCGGTGAGCAGGCCGATGGGTGCGTTGTCGATGTCGTTCGTCATGACGTCAGTGTCGAGCGGCCCGCGGACCGGATGCAGGCACAGGCTGTACCAGGATCCGGCTCCGGGAGGCGTGCAGACTTGGGGTATGGACAAGCAGGAGCTCGGGGCGTTCCTCCGCAGCCGTCGAGAACGGCTCCGGCCGGACGACGTCGGCCTCCCCTCCGGCCCGCGCCGCCGGACACCGGGTCTGCGCCGGGAGGAGGTCGCGGTGCTCGCGCACATCTCCACGGAGTACTACGTCCGGCTCGAACAGGGCAGGGCCCCGCGGCCCTCGGGAGAGGTCCTCGCCGGGATCGCGGGTGCGCTGCGGCTGACGGACACCGAGTCCGATCACCTTCACGTCCTCGCCGGCACCGCTCCGAGCCGTGGCGGACTGCACCGACGCGACGTGCGTCCGAGCATCCTCGCGCTTCTGCAGCGGCTGCCGCAGACGGCCGCCTTCGTGACCTCCGCCGTGTTCGAGGTGCTCGCGTGGAACGACCTCGCGGCCGCGCTCATGGAGGACTTCGCCCAACTCGCCCCGGCGGACCGCAACCTCGCTCGCCGGGCCTTCCTCGGTTCGGTCCGTCCCGGTGCCACGCTGTACGGGGTCTCCGACGCGGCCGAGTTCCGGCACCACGTCGTCATGCGGCTCCGCCTCACCCTCGCCCGGTACCCGGCCGACCCTGCGGTGACCGGACTCGTCGACGAACTCCGGGACGGCAGCGCCGACTTCGCCCGGCTGTGGGAGCGGCACGACGTTCAGCCCGCGCCGATGCTCACGAAGACGTTCCGTCATCCGGTCGTCGGGGAGGTCACCGTCGACTGCGACTCGCTGACACTCACCGACCACGACCAGTACCTCGTGCTCTACACCGCACCGCCCGGATCCGGTGACGCCGAGGCGCTGGCTCTTCTGAACGTGCTCGGAGCCGAGGGCGTCAACGCGAGCAGGTAGGGCGAAGCACCCCCTCAGAACAGCGGGGAGCGCTGAACATTCCGGAGGCTGCCAGGAGCGGGCGCACCGGCACAGGCCGTTCCGGGTCGGAAACGCCGGGACAGGTCTGGCCCGCGCCGGCCCGTTCACGCCTCGCGGTGGAGCGTTCACCGTCATTCATTGCAACGAGCTGGTCGAGCTTGCGTTGCATTCTCTGCAGAATCATTGCAACAAAAGTCCTGCATCTACCTGCAGTTATCGCGATTCCGTGCAACAAGGATGTTGTGAGAACTGTAAATGCAACGTAGCGTTTCCTTCATCGGAAACGGCGGGCCACGAGGGCCCGCGACGCAGGTCAAGGAGAGCATGATGCAGAAGTTCGACACCCCCGCCCCCGTCTCGGCCGTCCTCGACATCCCCGCGGGGCGGATCCGGTTCATCGCCGCCGACCGGGCCGACACCACCGTCGAGGTCCTCCCGGCCAACGCCTCCAAGAACCGTGACGTGAAGGCGGCGGACGACATCCGGGTCGCCTTCGGCGACGGCGTCCTGCGCATCGAGGCGGCACCGGCGAAGAACCGGCTCCTCGGCAACGGCTCGGGATCCGTCGAGATCACGGTCCAGCTGCCGGCCGGCTCCCGCGTCGAAGGCAAGGCCGCGGCGGCCGAGTTGCGCGGCGTGGGACGGCTCGGCGACGTCGAGTTCGAGGGCGCCCAGGGCACGGTCAAGCTCGACGAGACGGCCGAGGCCCGCCTCACCCTCATGGCCGGGGACATCACCGTCGGCCGCCTCGGCGGCGCCGCGGAGATCAGCACTCAGAAGGGCGACCTGACCGTCGCCGAGGCCACCGGCGGCACCGTCACCCTGCGCACCGAGTCCGGCGACATCACGGTCGGCGCCGCCCGCGGCGTCTCGGCGTCCCTGGACGCCGGCACGGGCCACGGCCGGATCGACAACGCGCTCCGGAACGCCGACGGCGCCCCCGGCCTGACCATCCGGGCGACGACCGCCCAGGGCGACATCACCGCCCGCAGCATCTGACCCCACGGCGACACCACCAGAGCCCGCAGCCTCAGAAGGAGTTCCCCTCATGACCGACCTGGCCATCGCGGCGTACGGGTTGCGCAAGTCCTACGGCGACAAGACCGTGCTCGACGGCATCGACGTGACGGTCCCCGAAGGTACGGTGTTCGCTCTGCTGGGTGCGAACGGTGCCGGGAAGACCACGGCCGTCAAGATCCTCTCCACGCTGATCCCCGCCGACGACGGAGTGGCCCACGTCGGGGGCCACCACCTGACCACCGACGCCCGGGCCGTACGCGCCACGATCGGGGTGACCGGCCAGTTCTCCGCCGTCGACGGCCTGATCACCGGCGAGGAGAACATGCTCCTCATGGCCGACCTGCACCACCTGCCCCGCACCCAAAGACACCGCACCGCCACCGACCTCCTCGCCCGCTTCGACCTCCTCGACGCGGCCGGGAAACCCGCCGCCACCTACTCCGGCGGCATGAAACGCCGACTCGACCTCGCCATGACCCTGGTCGGCAACCCACGCATCATCTTCCTCGACGAACCCACCACCGGCCTCGACCCCCGCTCCCGCCACACCATGTGGCAGATCATCCGCGAACTCCTCACCACCGGCACCACCGTCTTCCTCACCACCCAATACCTCGAGGAAGCCGACCGACTCGCCGACCGCATCGCCGTCCTGCACCACGGAAAGATCGCCGCCGAAGGCACCCCCGACGAACTCAAACGACTCGTCCCCGGCGGACACATCCGCCTGCGCTTCACCGACCCCACCACCTACCGCACCGCCACCCACACCCTCACCGACGCCACCCCCCACGACCACACCCTCACCCTCCAGATCCCCGGCGACGGCAGCCAGCACACCCTGCGCACCCTCCTCGACCGACTCGACACCGCCGGCATCCAAGCCGACGAACTCACCATCCACACCCCCGACCTCGACGACGTCTTCTTCGCCCTCACCCCCCACACCCACACCCACACCGACACCGCCCGGCACACCACCCACACCCACCACACCAAGGACACCGTGCGATGAGCTCCCTGTCCCTCGCCCTGCGCGACTCCTCCACCATGCTGCGCCGCAACCTCCTCCACGCCCGCCGCTACCCCTCCATGACCCTCAACCTCCTCCTGACCCCCGTCATGCTCCTGCTCCTGTTCGTCTACATCTTCGGCACCACCATGAGCGCCGGCGCCGGCCGCACCGCCTACATCGACTACCTCCTGCCCGGCATCCTCCTCATGACCATCGGCTCCACCGTCGTCGGCACCGCCGTCGCCGTCGCCACCGACATGAACGAAGGAATCATCGCCCGCTTCCGCACCCTGCCCATCCACCGCGGATCCGTCCTCTTCGGCCACGTCGCCGGCAGCGTCCTCCAAGCCCTCACCAGCACCCTCCTCGTCGCCGCCGTCGGCACCGCCATGGGCTTCCGCACCACCCACACCACCCCCCTGGAATGGCTCGCCGCACTCGCACTCCTGACCCTCTTCGCCCTCGCCCTCACCTGGATCGCCGTCGGCATGGGCATGAGCAGCCCCCACGCCGAAGCCGCCAGCAACAACGCCATGCCCCTGATCCTCCTGCCCCTCATCTCCAGCGCCTTCGTCCCCCTCCACTCCATGCCCGGCTGGTTCCAGCCCATCGCCCACTACCAGCCCTTCACCCCCGCCATCGAAACCCTCCGCGGACTCCTCCTGGACACCCCCATCGGCAACAACGGCTGGATCACCCTCGCCTGGACCCTCACCCTCACCCTCCTCGGCCACCACTGGTCCACCACCCAGTTCAACCGCGAACCCAAGTAGACGCCGTACCACCGCGGATGCCGCCCGCGACCCCCGTTCCCCCCAAGGCGCCGTTCTCCGACACCCGGTCGGAGTACGGCGCCTCGCGCTGTGCCGCACGGCAGGCCGGGCGCGTGCCCGCAAGGCCGCCGACTGTCGGGCGTCACGTCAACTCCGGTCAGGAGCAGGCGTGATGTGATCTGCGAGTACGATGCTGCGGACATCGATGATCCCCTTCGTGCGCCGGAGCCCGTCATGACGACCGACACCCCCCAGCCACCGCAGATCGACACCGCCAACGCGCATCCCGCGCGCGTCTACGACTGGCTTCTCGGGGGCAAGGACAACTACCCCGTCGACGAGGCGGTGGGCGAGAAGCTTCCGCCCGAGGCGCGCGACGCGGCCCGGCAGAACCGGCAGTTCATGCAGCGCGCCGCCGCGTGGCTCTCCTCGCAGGGCGTCGACCAGTTCCTCGACATCGGCACGGGCATACCCACCGAGCCGAACCTGCACCAGATAGTCCAGCGGATCACGCCCACGGCGAAGATCGTCTACACCGACAACGACCCGATCGTGCTCCGTCACGCGCAGGCCCTGCTGACCAGCGGCCCCGAGGGAGCCACGGACTACATCCAGGCCGACGTCCGGCAGCCGACGGCGATCCTCGAACGGGCCCGGACCGTACTGGACTTCGAGCGCCCGATCGCGCTGTCGCTGATCGCCCTGATGCACTTCATCCCCGACGAGCAGGACGCCCACGGCATCGTCCGCGACCTGGTCGCCACCCTGCCGTCCGGCAGCTACCTGGTGATGTCGCACGCCGCATCCGACCTGTACCCGGAACTGGCCGAGAGGGTGACCGCCGAGTACGCCAAGGGCGGCATCCGGCTCGGTTTCCGCACCCGCGCGGAGGTCGCCCGCTTCTTCGACGACCTCGACCTGGTCGATCCCGGACTGGTCACCGCGCCCGAGTGGTTCAGGTCGGACCAGGCACCCGCCGCCGAGGGCAGCGGGATCTACAGCGCGGTCGCCCGCGTCCGCTGACGCTCACCGGCCGCGGCGACCACCGGCGTCCGGCAGTACCGGGAGCCCGCTTTCGTGCGACGCCAGGACGCGGGAACGCACGCCGTCGACGGCCCGCGCCGTTCTCACGTGACCCGGTGACCTGGTGACCCGGTGACCGTGACCAGGGGACCGGCCGCGCGCGGCCAGGACGACCGGCGCCGACCTGGCGGCCCGGGGTCGTGCACGGCGTGCAGGCCGTGCGCGACCCCCGCCACCCGTACCGCAGCCACCCGCGTCCGGCGGCGCGACCCCGGCCGACGCGCGACCGACGCCGACCGGGGCCGAGCCAGGATGGCGGCCCCGTACGCCCCGGCCGTACCGCTTTGGCCCGCACCCCAGCCCTCGGGTCGGCCCCTCAGCCGGGGAGGGCGGCGACCACGTCGATCTCCACGAGGATGTCCATGAGGTCGGAGCCCACCGTCGTACGGACCGGGCAGGGCTCGGCGAAGAAGGGCCGGTAGGCGGCGTCGAACGCGGCGAAGTCGCCCCGCAGGTCCTGCAGATGGACCGTCACCTTGACGACGTCGTCCAGGCTCGCCCCCCGCTCGGCCAGCACCGCGCTGATGTTCCGGAGGACCTGCCGGGTCTGGTCGGCCACGCCCTGCGGCGTCGCCCCGGTCCGCGGGTCCTGAGGACCGAAACCGGCGGTGTACAGGAATCCGCCGACGACCACGCCCTGGCTGTACGCTCCGGCAGGCCGTGGCGCGTCCTCGGTACGAACCGCTTCCTTGCTCATCCGGTCAGGTCGCCTTCCCGCTCGTTGACCCCGGCGAAGTGACGCAGTTTCTCCTCGTCCACCGTCACCCCGAGACCGGGCCCCGCCGGCACCCGCAGCCGGCCCTCCTCCAGGTGCAGCGGCTCGATGATGTCGTCGGCGTGCAGGTAGTACATGCTGTCGATGGCACGGGAGAGCACGGGCGTGCTGGCGACGACCGCGAGATGGGCGGCCGTGGCGATGCCCAACTCCCCACCGCTGTGCAGGTTCATGCCAAGCCCGAACGTCTCACAGTGGGCCGCGAGCGCCTTGGTCGGGGCGATACCGCCCCACTTGTAGACATCGCCGTGGATGACGTCCACCGCGTTCAGCCGCATGGCCGGGGCGAAGTCCTCGAACCGCACGACGCACATGTTGGTGCACAGCGGTATCCGCACCTTCGCCCTCACCTGGCTCATGCCGTCGATTCCCACACAGGGGTCCTCCAGATATTCGAGGTCCAGCTCTTCGAGGGCGATCCCGGCACGTATCGAATCCGGCACGGACCAGGCCGCGTTGGGGTCCACCCGCAGGTTCACCCCGGGCAGGGCGGCGCGCAGCGCCCGCATGACGTCGACGTCACCCGCCACGTCCTTGGTGCCCTTGAGTTTGACGGCGCCGAACCCGCCTTCGGCGACCACCCGCGCGGCGTGCTCGGCGAGTCGGCCGGGAAGCGAGGCGGCGTTGGCGCCGGGTGCGTCGGCGCGGGTCACCAGGGCGGTGATGGGGACCTCGTCCCGGACGGGTCCGCCCAGCAGGTCGGTGACGGACTGCCCGGTCGCCTTGCCCATGGCGTCCCAGCAGGCCACGTCGAGCGCGGCGATGGCCGCGTACCCGAGATAGCCGTGGAAGAAGGGCACCATGTGCTGTTTGCGGTGGAAGCTCTCCAGGGCGAACGGACTGGTGCCGATCAGGTCGTCGGCCAGCGCGCGGACGATCGCCGCGACCGGACGGCCCCACATCGTCTCGCCCCAGCCCTCGACGCCGTCGTCGGTGCGGATCCGTACGACGGTCCGGGTCTCCCCGGTCTTGGTCTCGAACGAGCTGGTGAACGGATTGACCAGGGGCAGATTGACCACCCACACGTCCACGTCAGTGATCTTCATTCTTCTCCTCGGTTCGGATGGTGGCCGCGTCGAACGCGCGGATGGCACGGGCGAGTCCGCGGGCTCTGTCGTCCAGCAGCCGACGTCCCGATGCGGGGTCGGCCCCGGAGGCGTCGTCCGTCGATCCGCCGACCCGCGCCCACTCGCCGTGGCGTTCGACGGTCAGGCCGGGATACGGCGGGTTGTCGAACAGGGGCGGTGGCTCGACCGGTGGCCGGGGGGCGACCGGAGTGCGGACGAGACCGGGGTGCGCCGCGAGCATCAGGGAGGTCTCGAACCACCCGGCGTGTCCCGGGGTGACCTCGGGCCTGTCGTCGCCCGTCGGGTCCTCGCCCGTGGTGACCGTCCAGTACGAGCAGGCGGCGACGGTGACCTCCGCGCGCAGCGCGAACCGCTTCACGGCGAGCCGCATGATCTCGTCGTTGCCGCCGTGACCGTTGACGACCATGATCCGCCGGTATCCGCACGCGAGCAGGGAGTCGAGGACGTCGTCGAGGACGGCACCCAGCGTCGCCGCGGACAGCGAGACGGCCGCCGCGAAGAGATGGTGCGGGCTGTGGCCGAACGGGAGGGCGGGCAGCCGGACCAGTCCGGACTCGGTCGGGTCGTCGGCGAGCAGCGCTCCCGCGCGGTCGAGGACCGCCTCGGCGAGGAGGGTGTCGGTGCCCATGGGCAGGTGGGCGGCGTGCTGTTCCTGTGAACCGATGGGCAGCAGCGCGATCGCACGTGTGCCGCCTTCGCGTACTTCGTGCCAGGTCAGCTCGGTCAGATCTCTCACAGCGCTATCTCCCTGAAACCCTGCCGTGGCAGAGTCGGCGCATGGTCCATGAACGTTTTCCGTTGCGGTTGGTACCCGACCCGTCGCCGGCGCCGGTCGCGCCCCGCCCGCGACGGATGCTCGGTGGGGTGGAACTGGTGCCCGGACGGATCCGGGCGGCCGTGCTGAGCATGTCCGGCACCGTGGTGCGACGGGCCGAGGCGTCGTACGACGCGACGACGGCCCGCCCCGCCGACATCGACGCGGCACTCGCACGGGCCGCGGGGGTCTTCGAGGGGCACGATCTGGTCGGGGTGGGCGTGGCGGCCGCCGGTCTGGTGGATCCCGGAGCGGGACTGATCGACGAGGTCAACGACGTGCCCGCGCTGCACGGATATCCGGTGACCGCCCGGCTCGGCGCGCTGACCGGGGTGCCGGTGCGTGTCGAACACCGGGCCCGGCTGCAGGTGCTCGGCGACCGGTGGTTCGGAGCCGGGCGCGGCCGCCGGACGTTCGCGTCGGTGTCGACCGGCGAGGTGCTCGGGGTCGGCATCCTGTACGACGGCGAGGTGCTCGCCCCGGCCGGCGGACGCAGCGGTGCCCATATGACGGTGTCGGCCAGCGGCGACGCCTGCACCTGCGGCGGGCGTGGCTGCTGGAAGACGGTGGCCACCACCCGCTGGCTGCGGGCCCGCGCCCGCACGGCGGGACTCGGCGACGGCGTGTCGCTCGCCGACCTGGTGGAGCGCGACGACGAGGCGGCCCGCCGCACGGTCGCCGAGTACGCGGAGAACGTGGCCCTGGGCCTGGTCAACGTGCAACAGCTCTTCGCACCAGGTCTGTTCGTCCTGCACGGTGAGGCACGCGAGGGCGGTGAGCTCTTCCGCACCCTCATCGAGCAGCGGCTGCGCTCCGATGTCACCCACGCAGGGGCCGAGTTGCCGCAGGTGTGGGTGAGCGGGGCGGCCGTGGACGACGTCGCGCTGCTGGGCGGCGCCGGTTTGGTGCTGTCCCACCTCTAGACCGCCTCGGCGCGGGTGCGACGGGCGCGGCGCGGGTCGGGCAGCGGAACGGCGTCCAGCAACTGCCGGGTGTAGGGGTGCCGCGGACGGCCGAAGACGTCGGCCGCGTCGCCGACCTCGACCAGCCGGCCGTGGCGCATCACGGCGACCCGGTCGGCCACCTGCCGGACGACGGCGAGGTTGTGCGAGACGAGGACATAGGTCAGACCGAGGCGCCGCTGCAGCTCCGCCAGCAGGTCGAGCACCTGTGCCTGGACGGAGACGTCGAGCGCGCTGGTGGGTTCGTCGAGCACGACGAGGCGGGGTTCCAGAGCGAGGGCGCGGGCGATGGAGACGCGCTGGCGCTGGCCGCCGGAGAACTCGTGCGGGTAGCGGTCCTGGATCGCGGCCGGCAGTCCCACCGACTCCAGCAGTTCGCCGACGCGTTCGCGGGTGCGTGTCCTGCCGCGCCGGCCGCGTGCCGCGGGGTCGTGGGTGACCAGCGGCTCGGCGACGATGTCGGTGATCCGCATGCGCGGGTTCATGCTGGAGTACGGGTCCTGCAGCACGACCTGCATCTGGCGGCGCACCGCACGCAACCGGGCCGGGGAGAGGGCCCCGAGATCCTGGCCGTCGAACCGGACGGTCCCGGCGGTCGGCTCCAGCAGCCTCAGGAGGAGCCGCGTCAGCGTGGTCTTGCCGCAGCCCGATTCGCCGACCAGCGCCAGGGTCTGCCCCTCGGCCACGGTCAGTGACACGTCGTCGACCGCCACGTGGGGCGGCCTGCCGGCGAACTCCTTGCGCAGGTGGTCCAGTTCGAGCAAGGTCATGCCGACTCCAATCGTGGCGTCGCGTCCAGCAGCCGACGCGTGTAGTCCTCGGCGGGGTGGTCGAAGACGTCCATGACGTCGCCGCTCTCCACGACCCGGCCCGCGTTCATGACCACGACCCGGTCGGCCGTCTCGGCGACCACGCCCAGGTCGTGGGTGATCAGTACGACGGCCATGCCGTGCCGCTCCTGGAGCGCGACCAGCAGATCCAGGATCTGGCGCTGCACGGTGACGTCGAGCGCGGTGGTCGGTTCGTCGGCGATGAGGACGCGGGGCCGCGCCACCAGGGCCGTCGCGATCATCACGCGCTGGCGCAGCCCGCCGGAGAGTTCGTGCGGGTACTGCCGGTAGCGGCGTCCGGGGTCGGGGATGCCGACCTCGTCCAGTGCGGCGAGCGCCGCCGCCCCGGCCTCGGCGCGGGAGAGACCGCGATGGTGCCGCAGTACCTCGGCGACCTGGGTGCCCACCCGTTGGAGAGGGTCGAGGCTGGTCATCGGGTCCTGGAAGATCATGGCGATGTCCTGGCCGCGGATCGCGCACAGTTCCCGCTCGCTCAGGGCGAGCAGGTCGCGGCCCTCGAAGCGGATCTCACCGCCGGTGTAGACGCACGGTGGCGCGGGGTTGAGCCGGAGCACGGACAGCGCGGTCGCGGTCTTGCCGCTGCCGGACTCGCCCACGACGGCCAGCGTCTCACCGGCGTGGACCCGCAGGCTGACGCTCTGGACGGCGTGCACGGTGGAGGCGTCGAGCCGGAAGGCGACGCTCAGGTCGTCGATCTCGAGAACGGGAGCCGAACGGGTGGGTGTGGTGCGGTCGTTGGTCATCGGCGGTACGCCTTCGGGTCCGCGACGTCGCGCAGGGCGTCGCCGGTGATGTTGACGGCGAGCGAGGTGATCATCAGAGCGAGGCCCGGGAACACCGCCACCCACCACGAGGTGCCGAGGTAGAGCTGGCCGTCGGCGAGCATCGAGCCCCAGGTGACGGTCTCCCTGGGCACCCCGAGCCCGAGGTAACTCAGGGACGCCTCGGCCACGATCGCGGCGGCGACGTGCAGCGTCGCGATGGTGGCGAGCGGAGCCATGACGTTGGGCAGGAGGTGGCGCCGCATGATGGCGCCGTCGGTGACACCGATGGCGCGGGCCTCGGTGATGAAGTCACGTGAACGAAGTGACATCACCTCGGATCGGACGACGCGGGCGTAGGACACCCAGCCGGTGATGCCGAGGACGAGGATGACGTACCAGAGCCCGGAGCCGAGGAATCCCACGATGGCCAGGGCCAGCAGGATGGCGGGGAAGGCCAGTTGGACATCGGCGAGCCGCATGAGGACCCGGTCGGGCAGGCCGCCGAAGTAGCCGGAGGTGAGTCCGACCGCGGTGCCGATGAACCCGGCGAGCAGTGCGGCGCCCGCACCGACCAGCAGGGAGACCCGGGTGCCGTAGATGACGCGGGAGAGCATGTCGCGGCCGAGCTGGTCGGTGCCGAGCGGGTGGGAGCCGCTGCCGCCGGACTGCCAGGCAGGTGGCCTCAACCGCAACAGCAGATCCTGGGAGTTGGGGTCGTAGGGGGCGATCAGCGGTGCGAGGACCGCGAGCAGCAGCATGATCGCGAGGACGGCGAGCGCGGCCAGGGCGAGCCGGTTGCGGAGCAGGGTCCGCAGGGCGGCGGCGCGCGGGCTGAGGCCCGCCGCGGCCGCCGGCGCGGCGGCGGGCGGTGATGTGACGGTCATCGGGACGTCCTCACCCTCGGGTCGAGGAAGCTGTAGGAGAGGTCGACGAGCAGGTTCACCACGACGAAGGTCGCGGCGAAGAGCAGCACGGTGGCCTGGACGAGCGGGAAGTCGCGGTGCGAGATGGCCTCGATCGTCAGCTGTCCGACACCGGGCCAGGAGAAGACCTGTTCGGTGAGGATCGCGCCGCCCAGCAGGCTGCCGATCTCCAGGCCCACCACGGTCACCACCGGCAGGGACGCGTTGCGCAGGCCGTGGGTGAGGACCACCTTGAGCGGGCCGAAACCCTTGGCACGCGCGGTACGGATGTGGTCGGAGGACAGGACGTCGATCAGCGAGGAGCGCAACAGCCGTGCGACGACGGCGACCGAGTAGACCGCGAGGGTGATCGACGGCAGGATCAGATGGGCGAACGTGCCGTAGCCGGAGGCGGGCAGGGCGTGCAGTCCGACGGCGAAGACCAGGATCAGCAGGATGCCGACCCAGAACGGCGGTGTGGACTGGCCGAGCAGCACCATGGTCATCACCCCCCGGTCGGAGGCCCGGCCGCGCCGCATCGCGGCGAAGATGCCTGCGGGGACGGCGACGATCAGGGTCACCACCAGTGCGGCCGCGGCGAGTTGGAGCGTCGCCGGAAGCCGGTCGGCGAGCACGGTGCGGACGGGCTCGTTGTAGAAGAGGGAGTTGCCGAAGTCGAGGCGGGGCAGCCCCTGGAGGAAGTCGGCGTACTGGGTGAACAGCGGCCGGTCCAGGCCGAGCGAGCTCCGGAGCACGGCTTCCTGCTGGGCGGTCGCGTCCGGCGGGAGCAGCAGTTTGACGGGGTCGCCGGAGAGCCGGACCAGGAAGAACGACACCGTCGCCGCGCAGAACAGGACGAGCAGGGCGGTCCCGAGCCGGACGAGCACGCCGCGCAGCAGCCGTCTCGTGTCCCGGCCGCGGGTCGCGACCGGGGGCCCGTCGTCGGTGGTGTGCTGCTGGAGGGTGGGTCCGGTCATCGGGAGACCTCCGCGTCGGCCATGGCGAGGACACCGGCGGGGCCCGGTTTCCAGCGCGGGCTCCGGTTGCGGGCGTAGATGTTGTCCAGTTGGTAGAGGAAGACGAACGGCGCCTCCCGTCGCATCAGGCGCTGCAGGTCGGAGAAGGCCTGGCGGCGCTGGGCCGGGTCGACGGACAGTTCCTCGATGTCGACGAGACGGTCCGCCTCCTTCGAGTGCCAGCGGCTCTGCCGGCGGTCACTGCGCACGTTCGACTGGATCATGCTCTCGCCGTCCAGCGTCCAGATGGTGCTCGCGGCGAGGTACATCGGGCCGAGCGCAGCGTGGTTGGAGGAGGTGAGGCGGCTGGAGTACGTACCGGGATCCAGGAGATCGACGCGTGCGCGCACGCCCGCCTTGGCGAGGAGTCCGGACAGGGCCTCGGCGACGTTGGAGTCGACGTTGGAGGCGGTGAGCGTGGTGCTGAAGCCGTGGGGATAGCCGGCTTCGGCGAGCAGTTCGCGTGCCGTCCGCACCGAGCGGGTGTACGGCTTGACGGACGGGTCGAAGCCGAAGGCGCCGTGCGGGATCATCGCGGGCACCTCGCGTGCCTTGCCGCCGAGGACCGCTTTGATCAACAGCGGTACGTCCACGGCGTGGTTGAGCGCCTGCCGTACCCGCCGGTCACCGAGCGGTCCCTTGTCCAGGGTGTCGAGGGAGAGGTACGAGGTGCGGATCCCGCTGAACCCGTCCAGGGTGACGCCGCCGTAGCCCTCCAACTGCTGCGCCGCGTCGGGGGTGAGTCCCGCCACCAGGTCGACCTCGCCGCTCTGCAGGGCGGCGAGCGAGGACGACGCGTTGGGCGCCGGGCTGAAGACCAGTTCGTCGACATGGGGGCGGCCGGACCAGTGCCGGGGGAAGGCCCGCATCCGCAGTTCGTGGTCGCGCTGCCAGCTGACGAAGGTGAACGGCCCGGTGCCGACCGGGTGGGAGGCGAAACCCCGGTCCCCGGCGTCGGCCAGATAGCGCGGCGGGACGACCACTCCGCCGAAGAGGGAGAGTTTGTCCGGCAGGATCGGGTCGTGCAGGGACGTGTGCACGTCCACGGTGAGCGGGTCGACGACGGAGACGCTCCGCACGTAACGCAGCTCGACGATCGGTGACTTGGTCGCGGGATCGAGCAGCCGCTCGATGGAGAACTTCACGGCGGCGGCGTCGCAGACCTCGCCGTTGTGGAACCGCACGCCGGGGCGCAGGGTGAAGCGCCAGGTGTGCTCGTCGCGGGCGGTCCAGGTCAGCGCGAGCCGCGGGTGCAGCTTGTTGTCGCGGCCGCGCGTGGTCAGGGTGTCGAACATGTTGATCAGGGCGTTCATCGACACCATGTCGCCCTGCTTCTGCGGGTCCATGGTGACGGGGTCCCCGGGCTGCGACACCCGCAGGACGTTGCCCGCGCCGCTCGCGGCATCGGCCCCGCACCCCGCCAGCAAGGGGGGCGCGGCGAGAGCCGGGAGGACCAGGCCGGCCAGGCGCAGGACGTCGCGGCGCGGCCGGTCGCGGTCCAGGGCCCGCCCCTGACGTATACGTTCCATTCAGCAACACATCCGTTCCGTCAGATGGAATGCGGTTGCGTTAAGCTAAGCGACATGTCGAAAGCGGTCAACACCCGTGCCAGCGAGCCAGAGCCCGTGAAGGGCCCCGTCGACAAGGCGATGGAGGTGCTCGAAGCACTCGTCGAGACGGGCGGCCCGCACCGGCTCGGGGAGATCGCGCGGCGCACGGGACTCGCCAAACCGACGGTCCACCGCCATCTGCGGACCCTCGCCGAGTACGGCTTCGCGCAGCCCGCCGATGGCGGCAGCTATCGCGCGGGCCCCCGACTGCTGGGCCTCGCCGCCGCGGCTCTGCACGACAGCCGGGACCTGGCACTCGCCCGTCCCGTGCTGGCCGATCTGCGCCGGCGGACCGGTCTGCTCGCGCAGTACGCCGTGCGGCACGCCGAGGACGCGGTCGTGCTGGCCCTCTCCGAACCGGCCAGGGAGTACCGGATGTACGCCCGGCCCGGTGGCCGGGTGCCGCTCCACAGCAGCGGCACGGGCCTCGCGATGCTCGCCGCGATGCCCGCCCACGAGGTGGACACCCTGCTGGCGGCAGCGGCCCCCCTCGCCGCGCGCACACCGCACACCCCCACCGACCCGGCGGCGCTCCGCGCCCTCCTGCGGGAGGCGGCCGGGGCCGGCTACGCCGTGGACGACGAGTACGAGGACCTGGACGTACGGTCGGTCGCGGCGCCCGTGACCGACGCCGAGGGGCTGGTCGTGGGCGCCATCGGCATCTCCGGGCTCACCTTCACACTGGACGAGCAGAGCGTGCGGCTGTTCGGTCCGATGGTGCGCGCCGCCGCCCGTACGGTGTCGGCGGGCCTGGGCGGCACCGCGCCCGCGTTCCGCCTGGTCGACGGCGACACCGAGGAAGCCGAGGAGGCCGCTGCCGGGGAGGGGGAACCCGCGTGAGCGCGCTGGAGGACGTCCTCGTGGCCGGGCGGGCCCGGCGGGTCTACTCCGGCGCGGCCTGGTCCGTGGGGACCGCCACGGGAGTACGGGACCGGGGCTGGACCGGAACCCGCGCCTGGGACGGCGCGGCACTCACAGGCGAGGAGACGTGGGACCTGGCGTCGGTGACGAAACCGATCGTCGGGCTCGCGGTCATGGCCCTCGTGGAGCGCGGCGCGCTGGGTCTCGAAGACACCGTCGGCACCCATCTGCCCGACTACCGGGGCGGCGACAAAGCGGAGTTGACGGTCGCGCGGCTGCTCACCCACACCTCCGGACTTCCGGGCCAGGTACAGCTCTACCGTCGACACCCCACCCGCGACGCCCTGTTGGAGGCGCTGCGGCTGCTGCCACCGCGCACGGCGCCCGGTACCCGGGTCGAGTACTCCTCGCAGGGCTTCATCCTGCTCGGGCTGATCGCCGAGAGCGCGTCCGGCGCACCGCTCGACGAACTGGTGGACCGGCTGGTGTGCGCCCCGCTCGGCATGAAGGAGACCGGATTCACCCCGGATGCCGCGCTCCGGGCGCGGGCCGTGGCCACCGAGGACTGCCCGTGGCGCGGCCATGTGGTGGTGGGCCAGGTCCACGACGAGAACGCGGTCGTCCTGGGCGGAGTCGGCGGTCACGCGGGCCTGTTCGCCCCGCTCGCCGACATGGAACGGCTCGGCCGTTCCCTGGCGGCCGGGGCGCCCGAACTCCTGCGTCCGGAGACCTTCGCCCTGATGACGGCCGCCCACACGGACGCCCACGCGCTGCGACGCGGGCTGGCCTGGCAGGGGCAGGACGCGGCGGGATCACCCGTCGGACCGTCCTTCGGCCCCGACTCCTTCGGCCACACCGGTTTCACCGGGACGAGTCTGTGGATCGACCCGGCGACCGCGCGCTACGCGGTCTTGCTGACGAACCGGGTGCACCCGTCCAGGACCGGCGACGCCATCGTGACCGTGCGCCGCGACTTCCACACGGCGGCGACCGCCCTCGGCCGGGCGGCCGAAGCAGGGGCGTGACGGCGGACTGCCGGTGCGGGGCCCGGTGGGGCCGATGCCCCGGGGGTGCGGTGGCCTGGGCTCCTCCGCCGCGTCGGCGGGGCCCGCCCCGTCGTCCCCGGCCGGACGCGCAAGGCGGCGCGGCGGAGTCGGGGCGTGACGGCCACCTGCCGGTGACGGCGCACGCGGCGGGCCGGGGTCCGCCGTGGGGTCCGGTGGCCGCGGCTCGCGCGCGGGGTGGGCGAGCCCCGGCAACGCCCGCCCCGCGCACGAGTCCGTGGGCGGGACGGGTGCCGCGGGCCGGGCGACATGGCGAGCTCAGCCGCTGCTCGTCCCGGACCGGTCGAGGGCGTCGGCCAGGAGTTCCAGGACGTGGCGGTACGGGCGGCCGGTGGCGCGGGTCATGCCCATCTCGCAGGTGCGGTTGCACGAGGCGTACGCGTCGTGCTCGCGTGCGTTGACCTCGGCGGCCTGGGCCGCGGTCGCGCCGGCGGTCACCTCGGGATGCAGCAGCCCGCGGTCACCGGCGAAGGCGCAACAGCCCCAGGAGTCGGGGACCGTCACCTCGCCGGCCACCGCCTCGGCGACGGTGCGCAGGTCATCGGTGATGTCCAGATGCACGGTCGAACACGTGGGATGCAGCGCGAGGGAGTCGAGACGCGGTGCATCGGGCAGCAGCGGCAGCAGGGTCCGGGCGGCGAAGGTGACGCTGTCCACGAAGCGCAGCCCGGAGTACCGGTCCCGGTCGGCCTCGGGGAGCGCCGCGGCGAGCTGGTCCAGGCCGTGGGTGCAGGAGGAGGCGTCGCAGACGACCGGCAGCCGCCCGTGGTCACTGGCCGTCCACAGCACGTCGAGGGTCCGGGCGGCCATCGCCCGGTGGCCCTCGGTGTACCCCTTGGACTGCCAGGGCGTGCCACAGCACAGACCCGCCAGCTCGGGGACGTCGACGGCCACGCCCGCGCGGTCGCACAGCCGCAGGAACGCCCCCGCGGCCCCGCTCGGCCGCTCTCCGGAACCGCCCCGGCCGGAACCGCCGGTGTCCTCGGGGGCGAAGACGCTGCCGATGCACGCCGCGAAGAAGACCGCCTGCGCCGCCTGGACCTGCCGGGCCGCCGGACGGGGACCGCCGCCGCGGGGCACGTCCTGACTCCAGGCAGGTACGAGCTCGGTCGCCCCCAGTCGGCGGATCACGCGGGTGGCCGCCCCGGTCAGCGGTGCGGGCAGCGCGTGCGCGGCGCCCAGGCCGATCCGCACCCCCTTGACGGCCGTCGCCCAGTGCTCCGCCGTGACGCGTCCGGCGTGCTGCGCGAGCGGGCCGTGGCGTTCGCCGCGCAGCCGCTTCATCACCGCTCCGGTGTCGATGGTCACCGGGCAGGCGGTCACGCAGAGGCTGTCGGCGGCGCAGCTGTCCACGGCGGCGTAGGCGAAGTCGTCCTCCAGCTCCCGGCGCCGGTCGTCGTCGCCCGCCGCCGCGGCCAGCGCGATCTCCCGCTGGAGGGCGATGCGTTGACGGGGTGTGGTGGTCACGTCCGCGGTCGGACAGACCGGTTCGCAGTAGCCGCACTCGACACAGGCGTCCACCGCCGGGTCGACCGGGGGCACGCTCTTGAGGTGCCGCAGGTGCGCGGACGGGTCCTCGTCCAGCAGCACTCCGGGGTTGAGGACGCCTGCCGGGTCGCACAGCCGCTTCAGTTCCCGCATGACGTCGTAGAGTTCGTCGCCGTACTGGCGGCGGACGAACGGGGCCATGGCGCGGCCGGTGCCGTGCTCCGCCTTCAGCGTGCCCTCGGCGGCCAGCACCAGGTCGACCATGTCGTCGGTGAACCGCGCGTACCGGTCGGTCTCCGCCGGTGAGTCGAAGTCCTGGGTCAGCATGAAGTGCACGTTGCCGTCCCGGGCGTGACCGAAGATCACCGCGTCCTCGTACCCGTGCCGGTCGAACAGGCCGATGAGCCCCTCGCAGGTACGGGTGAGCCGGTCCATGGGGACCGCGATGTCCTCCAGCAGGGCGGTGGTTCCGGGCCGGCGGGCGCCGGCGACCGCCGTGTAGAGCCCCTTGCGCAGATGCCACAGCCGGGCCCGTTCCCGCGGGTCGCGGGTCAGCGCGGTGCCGGTCACGGCGGGCAGGCGTTCCAGCACCGGCCGGGCCGCGGCGGCCACCTCCTCCAGCCGCTCCGCGGTGTCCTCGGCGAACTCGACCAGCAGCGCGGCGTGGTGCTCGACCCGCAGGCCGCGCAGCGCGGTGCCGGAGCCGGGGTCGAGCTGGGCCACCCGCAGCGAGGAGGCGTCGAGGAGCTCGGCCGTGCGGGCGCCCGCCGCGAGCAGCGCGGGCAGGGCGTCGGTGGCCTCGGCGAGCCCCGGCAGGATCAGCAGGCCGGTGGCGGCGTGCGGGAGGACCGGGACCGTACGGAAGACGGCCTCACCGACGAAGCCCAGGGTGCCCTCGCTGCCGATCATGAGATGGGCCAGCAGATCGGCCGGAGTGGTGTGGTCCAGGAAGGAGTTGAGACCGTAGCCCATGGTGTTCTTCATCGCGAAGAGCCGCTCGACGGCGGCGCGGGCCGGCGCCGAGGACCGTACCCGGTCGCGCAACCGGACCAGGCCCGCGTGGAGTTCGGGCTCCATGGCCCGCAGCCGCTCGTCCGCGTCCGCCGCCCCGGAGTCGATCACCGTGCCCGAGGGAAGCACGAACTGGAGGGACTCCATGGTGTGGTACGCGTTGTCCTGAGTGCCGCAGTTCATGCCGCTGGAGTTGTTGGCCACCAGCCCGCCGATCGTGCAGGCCGACTCGCTGGCCGGGTCGGGACCGAGCCGCCTGCCGTACCGGGCCAGCCGCGCGTTGGCCTGACGGACCGTCAACCCTGGCTGCAGCCGGACACGATGGCCGTCGTCGAGCACCTCGGCCTCGCGCCAGTGGGTGCGTACGTCCACCAGGACGCCGTCGCCGCCGGCCTGGCCCGCGAGACTCGTCCCGCCGGAGCGCAGGGTCAGCGGCAGACCGGCCGCCCGGGCACCCGCCATCAGCGCCCCGACCTCGGACGCGGACGCCGCGCGGACCACGGCCCGGGGAGCGAAGAGATACGGCGAGGCGTCGTGGGCCGCCGCGACCCGGCGGGGGAGGTCGGTCGTCACCCGCCGGGGATCGTCGACGCAGGCCCGCAGCAACGCCGCCAGGTCCGAGGGGTGTTCACCGGCGGTCACGGAGGTCGGGACGGAGTGGGGGCGGCTCATGGATGCTCCGGGGGTGTGCGGGTCCGGGACCGGCCGGTCACCGGACCGTGGGGGAGGAGGGGGAAGCCGGGTCGGTCGGTCGCTCGGTGAGTCGGGCGGGGAGGCGGGTCGGGAGGCGGATCGGGCCGGCCCGCGGGAGCGTCGGCGACCGGGGGCCTCACGGTCGGGGGCTACGGCCGGGGCTCGACCAGCAGCCGACGGGGAGCCGTCGTCGCCGGTTCCGGCAGCCGCAGCGGCTGCCGCCCGGGAGTGATGCTGCCCAGCAGGGACGCGTGGCGGGCCCCGGTGCCGGACGGCAGGGTGCCCGGCAGGCCGTGCACGGTCAGGAAGCCCAGGACGGCGAAGGCCAGCGCCTCCTTCGCGTCGGAGGGGACGCCCAGGTCGTCGCTGGGCAGCAGCCGCACGCCGGGCAGTTCCTCGGCGATCATGCCGGTCAGGACGGGATTGTGAGCCCCGCCGCCGGAGACCACCAACCGCGTGACGCCGTGGGCCCGGACCGCGTCCGCCACGGTCACCGCGGTGAGCCGGGTGAGGGTGGCCAGGACGTCGTTCGGTTCGGTGACCGGCGCGGCCTCCAACGCCCGCAGCAGGTAGGGCAGATGGAACAGCTCCTTGCCGGTGCTCTTCGGCGCGGGCAGCCGGTAGTACGGCTCGTCGAGCAGCAGTCCCAGCAGCTCCGGCGCCTCCCGGCCCGCGGCGGCGCCCCGCCCCGACTCGTCGTACTCGCGGGCGCCGGCGGTGAAGTGACGTACGGCCGCGTCCAGGAGGGCGTTGGCGGGGCCCGTGTCGAAGGCGACCGGATCGGCGTCCGGAGCCGCGACGGTGATGTTGGCGATGCCGCCCAGGTTCAGCGCGGCCGGGATGCCCGGCAGCCCGCGCAGGAGCAGGGTGTCGGTCATGCCGACGAGGGGTGCCCCCTGGCCGCCCGCGGCGATGTCGCGGGCTCGCAGGTCCGACACGACGGGAAGGCCGGTCGCCTCGGCGATCCAGGCGGGCTGGCCGAGTTGGAGGGTGCCGAGCACGGCGCCGTCCCGTACCCAGTGGTGCATCGTCTGCCCGTGCGAGACGACGAGTGCGGCGTCTCCGTCGCACAGTTCGTCCAGGGCCCGGACGGCGGCGTCGGCGAAGGCCCGGCCGATGCCGGTGTCCAGGGCGCAGACGGCCTCGGTGCCGGTGGCGGCCGGCGGCAGAGCGGCGCCGATCGCGGCACGCAGGTCGTCGGGGTAGGGGACGCCGATCCGGCCGAGCGGCCGCATCCGCAACGTCTCGCCGTCGAGGGTGAGATCGGCCGCGGCGGCTTCGATGGCGTCGTACGAGGTGCCGGACATCAGGCCGATCACACGCATGGGGAAGCTCCGTGTCTGCTGGTCGGACCGGCCGGGCGCGTCGGGGCGGCCGGCCGGTACGCATGGGGCCGGGCCGGGGCCGCCGGATCGCGGCGCCCCCGGCCCGGGGTTCGGTCAGGACTGGCCGGCGGTCGCCGTGACCTCCGTGCCGTGTCCGTCGGACTCCACCGGCGTGACGTCGGCGGTGGCCGGGGCGGCGGCCGGACCCTGGTGGAACAGGCTCATCACGCCACCCACGACCAGCGTGACCAGCACACCGATCGGGACCAGCCACTGCGCGGCGATCGCCGTGGGCACGGTCGTCCCCGCGGTGGTCACGTCGATCTTCACGCCGCGGACGATGTAGGTCATCACACCGATCGTCACCACGAAGGCCACCACGGCGTCGACCTCGGTGGCCCGCCTGATCAGCCGGCCGAGCAGGAACGCCCCGAGCAGTGCGCCGTAGGTGTAGCCCGCGATGGTCAGGCCGGTCAGGTAGACGTTGCCCGAGCTGGTGCTGAACGCACAGGCGAACACCGCCATCAGCGCCGCCCATACCAGTGTCATCACCCGGGCCAGCTTCAGCAGCGCCTGCTCGGAGGGGGCCTTCTTCCGGAAGCTGTGGATGATGTCGGAGACGGTGGAGTTGGACATGGAGTTCAGCGCGGAGGACAGCGAGCCCATCGCGGCGCCCAGGATGCCGGCCACCAGAAGACCCGAGATGCCCACCGGCAGACCGTGCAGGATGAAGTTCGGGTACAGGTTGTCGGAGCTGCTCAGCCCCATCTCCTTGAAGCTGCGGCCCTTGTTGTACGACCAGAGCAGCGCCCCGGCCAGGGAGAACGCGGCGAACTGCACGGTGACGAAGACACCGGAGGCGATCATCGCCTTCTGGCCCTCGCGCAGGGTGCGGGTGGTCAGGACGCGCTGGACGATCAACTGGTCCGAACCGTGGCTGGCCATCGCGAAGATGGCGCCGCCGATGATGGCGGTCGGCAGGGCGAAGGAGCTGGTGAGGATGTGGCCGAGGCCGAAGTCGGTGTCGAAGAGGCGGAACTCGCCGCCGTGCAGGGCATCCGAGAACCCGGTGGCTCCGACGTGCCCGGTGAGCACGGCGATGGCCAGGATCACGCCGCCGAGGTACAGGCCCATCTGGATGGCGTCCGTCCAGATGACCGCCTTGATGCCACCGAGGTAGGTGTACACGACGGTGATCAGGGTCAGCACGATGATGATGGCCTTGTATCCGGTGTGCACCCCGAGTTCGTCGAGCAGCAGCTTGATCGGGATGGCCGACGCGAACAGCCGGACGCCCTCGGCGAGCAGCCGGGTGAAGACGAACGCCACCGACGCCAGGCCCTGGAGTTTCAGGCCGAAGCGTTCCCCGAGGTACTGGTACGCGCTGACGAAGCCGCCGCGCTTGTACAGCGGGATGAGCACCGTCGCGACGACGACCCGTCCGACCACGTAACCCAGCGCCAGTTCGACGTTGCCGAAGCCCTGTCCGCTGTACGTCCCGCCGGGCACGCTGATGACGGTCAGCACGCTGGTCTCGGTGGCCACGATCGAGAAGGACACCGTCCACCAGGGCATGTGGCTCTCGCCGACGAAGTACTCCTTCGCCGTCTTCTGCCGCCCGGACAGGCGCAGTCCGATCACGGCGATGGCGACCAGGTAGACGGCGATCACCGCCAGGTCGAGTTGGCGCACGAGCACTCCTTAGAACGGATCGGTGAAGTCACCGGGGGAAAGGGGACGGTGGGGGAGGGGCGGTGCCGGTTCCCGGCGGCGCGGTGGGCGCGCGACGGTCCTGGACACCTGGTCACGGCGGGGGGACCGCGGTCCGGTGGACGCGGATGACGAGGGGTTCGTGCGGTCCGGCGGAGTCGAGCGCCAGCAGGCGCGCCCCGTGCAGGGGATCGCCGAGCGCGGGCGTCACCCGCAGCGGCAGCCCCGAGGAGCGGAGCAGGTCGGCGAACGGGTCGAGCAGCGGGGCGCCGATCCCGATCAGACCGCCGGTGAGAGCGACGGGCAGCGGGTCCGTGCCGCCGATCCCGCGCGCCGCGGCGACGACCGCCTCGGCCAGCGCGGCGGCGGCGTCCCGCATGATCCCGGTCGCGACCGCGTCGCCGTCGGCGGCCGCACCGGCCACCAGCGGGGCGAAGGACGCGGTCAGCCGAGCCTGGTTGGCGGAATGTCCCACGGTCGCGGGCAACCGGTCCAGGTCGCCGAAGCGGTCGGCCGCGGCCCGTGTGAGGGAGGTCGCGGGACCACGGCCGTCGTGCGAGCGCAGCGCGGCCCGCAGGCCGGCGCGGCCGATCCAGGCACCGCTGCCCTCGTCGCCGAGCCAGGGACCCCAGCCGTCGACGCGGGCGAAGGTGCCGTCCTCGCCGATCCCCACGGTGACGGCGCCGGTTCCCGCGGCCAGCACGACGCCCGCGCCCCCGCCGAGCGCTCCGGCGTGCGCGGTGACCGCGTCGCTCGTGACCGCGACCTCGTCGGTGGGCAGCGCGTCCAGCAGCAGTTCGGCCAGGGAGCGGGCCGCGGACGGGTCCGCGGCGGCGCCCGCGGCACCCACACAGACCGTGTCGAGCCGTCCGGCGGGCAGTGCGGAGGCGAGTCCGTCGCCGAGCGACGCGGCGGCGGTGACGGCGGCGACCGCGGCGGTCACGCCGTCCGCCTCCGCCAGACCGGGGGCTCCGGGAACCTCGCGAACGGGGTGGCCCGGGCTGTCCGGGCCGGTCCAGAGCACGGCGCGGCAGCCGGTCTTCCCCAGGTCCACCGCCAGTACGGCCGTCATGTGCAACGCCTTCTCCGTCGAAAGAGTCGATCCGCGGCTCGGCCGCGCCGAGAGCGTCCGGTGATCGGACCGCGGTGCTGCGAGTTTGGAAGCCCGTCCTCCGCATGTCAATAAATACCGCCAGGAAAATTCGTCACGTAACTTTTTGCCATCCCTGGTGGGCGTGGCTACGCTGGCGTCCACACCACCCAGGAGGACCCATGGCTCGCGAGGTCGCGCACCGTGAAGCTGCGGAGTCGCCGCAAGGCGGCGGCTCGGTCGACGTACTGACGAGGATCCGGGGCGCGCTGCCGTCCCTGGCACCGTCGGAGCGACGTGTGGCCGACACCGTGCTGGCGGCGCCGTCCGAGGCGGCCGGACTGTCCATCAGCGCCCTGGCCGCGAGGGCCAGCACCTCGGTGGCCACCGTGATGAGGTTCTGCCGCGCGATCGGCCTGACCAACTACCCCCACCTGCGGGTCGGCCTCGCCGCCGCCGCGGCGCACGAGAACGCCCTCGGTGCCGAACGTCCGGTGCTGGGCACCGACATCGGCGCCACCGACTCGCTGGAACAGATCATCAGCAAGATCATCTACAACGAGGTCCGCGCCCTGGAGGAGTCCCGCGACGGCTTCGACGTGGTCCAGCTCGGACAGGCCGTCGACGCCCTCGCCGACGCCCGCCGGATAGACATCTTCGGTGTGGGCGCCAGCGGATTCGTCGGCCAGGACCTGCACCAGAAGCTGCACCGCATCGGCCGGATGGCCTTCATCTGGACCGACGCGCACGCCGCGCTGACCGCCGCGGCCCTGCTCGGCCCCGCCGACGTGGCCATCGCGATCTCCCACTCCGGCGAGACGACGGACACGATCGAACCCCTGCAGGCCGCCGCCGAGAACGGCGCGACGACGATCGCCCTGACCAACTTCTCCCGCTCGCCGCTGGCCGAGAGCGCCGATCTCGTGCTCACCACCTGCGCACGCGAGATGCCGTTCCGCTCCGGCGCGACCGTCAGTCGCATCGCCCAACTCGCGCTCATCGACTGTCTGTTCGTCGGCGTCGCACAGCGCTCCTACGACGCCACCACGGCCGCCCTGCACCGGACCTACGGCGCGGTGCAGCGCCACCGGAGCACCCCCGCGGCCCGCCGCCCCACCGGCGACGGAGCCCTCGCGGGACCGGCCGCCGCCCCCGCGACGGAACCGACGGCTCTGCCCGCGGCCCCGCAGCCACCCGTGGCGGCGCCCCCGGGGTGACGCGGGACCGGCCCGGTCCCTCCCCGCATGCCTGGCCCCCGGCCCGCGGACGAGCGTCCCGCCGCCCCCCCGGCCCGCGTTCCCCGGCCACCGGGTGACCCGCCCACCGCCGCCGGGGCCACCGCTGTCGGAACCACCGGCCGACGCGCCCGCACCGTCCCGCGCCGCGCCCTCTCCCCCTTCACCACCGAACGCACAGCACGAACCGAACGAACCGCATGAACCGAACGAACCGCACGACAGCGCCCGCCCCGGAAGGAGCGGCGGCGCCCGCCCGAAAGGAACGACCGCACGTGGACCTCAGCACCCTCGGCACCGAATCCCGCAATCCGCGGACCGCCGAACTGGACCGCATGCCGGTCACCGAACTGCTCGCCACCATGAACGACGAGGACCAGACCGTCGCCCTGGCGGTGCGCACGGCGCTGCCCCGGATCGCCGAGGCGGTGGAGAAGATCACCGCGTCGCTGCGCGCGGGCGGCAGGCTCGTCTATCTCGGCGCGGGCACTAGCGGACGGATCGGCCTGCTCGACGCCGTCGAGTGCCCGCCGACCTTCGGCACCGATCCCGACCGGGTCGTCGGTCTGCTCTCCGGCGGCCCCGGCGCGTTCGTCCTCGCGGTCGAGGGGGCGGAGGACAGCCCGCAGCTCGCCGTCACCGACCTCGAAGGCATCGGCCTGACGGCGAGGGACACGGTGGTCGGGCTCGCCGCGAGCGGCCGCACCCCCTACGTCGTCGGCGGCCTGGAGCACGCCCGCGCGGTCGGCGCGTCGACCGTCTCCGTCGCCTGCAACAGCGACGCGGTCATCAGCCGTCACGCGGACGTCGCCATCGAGGTCCCCACGGGCCCCGAGATCCTCACCGGTTCCACCCGCCTCAAGGGCGGCACCGCCGAGAAGCTGGTCTGCAACATGCTGTCGACCGCCACGATGGTGCAGTTGGGCAAGGTGTACGGGAACCTCATGGTCGACCTGCGCGCCACGAACGAGAAGCTCGTCGACCGGGCGCGGCGCATCGTCGCGCAGGCCACCGGATCCGACCTCGACGCCGCGTCGGCCGCCCTCCAGGAGGCCGACGGGCACGCCAAGACCGCGATCGTCATGCTCCTCGCCGGCTGCACCCGCCAGGAGGCGATCGCCCGTCTCGAGGCCGCGCGGGACGACGTGCGGGCCGCTGCCGCGGCCTGACCGGACCCGCGGGCGGCCCACCGACGGCGCCCCCGGGACCCGTACCGGCTCCGGTGACCGCGGGGCCACCGTGGCGGACATCATGCTGTAAACGACGACAAAAGCTGTCACCCTCGACTCCATGCAAGATTCCATCGTCTTGCCGGGGTACTCCCTGGCCAAGGCGGCGGGGTCGGTACGTCACCTCACCGAACGGTTGCGCGGCAAGCGGAGCAGTCAGGCGGTGTACGGCGTCAAGACCCTGGCCGCGACCATGCTCACCTGGGGTGCGGTAGCCCCGTGGTCCCCCGGGGGGCACCCCTACCTGGCCGTCACGACCGCGCTGCTCGCGGTGAACGCCTCCACGGTGTACCGGTCCGTGACACAGGCCGCGCAGAACATGGCCGCCCGGGTGGCCGGACTCGTTCTCGCCCTGGTGGCGGCCCGGCTGCTGGGACCCACCGCGGGCGGCGTCGTGGCCATCGTGGTCGTCGCGGTCCTGGCCGGTCCCCGCCGTTCCACGGACGACCGGGTGCAGATCGCCTCCACCGCGCTCATCGCGCTGGCCGCGAGCGCGGCCGACCCGGTGGGAAGCCTGGTCTTTCCCGTCCTCCAGACCCTGGTCGGCGCGGCCGTCGGCGTGGCCGTGAACGCCTTCCTGCTGCCTCCGCTGTACCTCGACGAGTCGGACGCCGCCGTGCGCGGTCTGGCCCACGAGATGGGAACCCTGCTGCGCGACATGGGGTCCGGCCTGGCCCAGCGGCACCTCACCGTCAAGGCCCACACCTGGCTGCACCAGGCACGCCACCTGGAAGAGCGCTTCAACACCGCGCAGGAGGAGGTGCAGCGGGCCGACGAGAGCCTGCGCTGGAACACCCGGTGCGCCGCGCACGCCCGCTGCGAGGACCTCACGTACGGCGAGGCGTTCGGCGCCCTGCGCGGGGTGTCGCTCCAGGTCCGGGGCATCGCGCGGACCCTGGCGGACAACGCCCACAACGAGCACGCCGAACACCATCTCGGGCAGCAGTTCCTCGACCGGTACGCGGAGACCCTGCGGCTCGCGGGAGACGCCGTCCAGGGATTCGCCGAACCGCGCAAGGTCCCGGTCCCTTCGGACCCCGCTCCCCGCGGCGAGCTCCGCGACGCGATCGACGAGGCCCAGGCCTGGCACGACGACATGACCGACCTGATCGGGCACGGCACGCTCGTCAAGCCGGGCGCCTGGTACGTCTACGGCTCCCTCATGACCGATGTGGAACGGCTGCTGGCCGACCTGGACCACGTCGGCGCGCACTGAACACCGACCGGCCGCGCCCCTCGCACCACCCCCGTCCGCCGACGACGCCGGCGCGGTCCCGTGCGTGTCGCGGCGCATCCGGGGGAGCGAGGGGAACCGGGCTCATCGGCCCGGTGGCCAACGCCGCCCGTACCGGACGCCGCACCGGATACGGGCGGGGCGAGGGCCCCTGCCGGGTGGGGACCGGTCGTCGAATCGGCCGAGAAATGCTTGGACCGGGCGGCCGTCCGCGGGAGACACTGCGGTCCGTGGCGGAGCGTGTGAACGCGATCGCCCACCGTCATCATGCGCGGTCCGACGTCCGCCACGGGTGCGCCGAGTGCCCTCGGGCGACGGCCTCCCGCGCGCCGACGCTCCGCACGACCGTCCGACGACGCGACAGCCCCGGCTCACCGCCGCAGCCGCGGTGAGAGGGGACGACGCACGACACCACGGGGGTGGAATGGGATCGCGCACACCACGTAACTCCTTACCGGGCAAGGGCCCGGTGGTCCTCGCCCTGCGCTACTACACCCGGGAACTGACCCGGCGGCGCGGGCTGGCGGCGCCCGCGCTGCTGCTCCCCGCGGTGGGCAACATCGGGATCAACTACGTCGCTCCGCTCGTCGTCGCCAAACTCGTCGGCCGGATCGCCGACCACCCGGCGACGACCGTCGCCGCCACGCTGCCGTACGTCCTCGCCTTCGCCGGTGTCCTGCTGCTCTCCGAAGCGTTCTGGCGCCTCGGGCTGCACTGCCTCAACCGGCTCGCCGCGCGCGGTGTCGAGCACCTGTACGTGATCGGCCTGGACGAACTGTTCGCGAAGGACGCCGCGTTCTTCCACGACAACTTCGCCGGATCGCTGACCAAGCGGGCCCTCAGCTTCGCCTCCCGCTTCGAGGAGTTCGTCGACACACTGACCTTCTCGATCGTGGGCCGCTTCGTCCCGCTCGCCTTCGGCGCGGTGGTGCTGTGGCGCTACGCACCCCTGCTCGTCGTCGGACTCCTCACGATGATCGCCCTCACCGCGGTGTGCGTCGTCCCCCTGATCCGTCGCCGTCAGGCGCTCGTCCGTCAGCGCGAGGAGGCGATCGCCCGGGTCTCCGGACATGTCTCCGACAGCCTGATGAACATGGACACGGTCAGGGCGTTCGCGGCCGAGGAGCGGGAGGCCGCCGAGCACCGGTCCCGGGTCGCGGAGTCACGGCGCCTCACCCTCAAGTCGTGGGACTACGGAAACCTGCGCATCGACACCTTCGTCGCGCCGATGTCCGTGCTGACCAACGTCCTCGGCCTGGTGCTGGCCGTGGCGCTGGGCGGCGGGAAACTCGGCGTGGAGACGGTCGTGGTGGCCTTCACCTACTACACGAACGCCACCCGGATCATGTTCGAGTTCAACCAGATCTACCGGCGCCTGGAGAGCTCGATGACGGAGGCCGCCCAGTTCACCGAGCTGCTGCTCACCTCCCCGACCGTGCTCGACCCGCCCGTGCCGGAACCCCTCCGCACCCGTGCCGCCGACGTCCGCTTCGAGCAGGTCCGTTTCTCCCACGCGGGCGCGCGCCCCCTCTTCGAGGGACTGGACCTGGCGGTCGCCCACGGATCGAAGATCGGGCTCGTGGGCCGGTCCGGCGGCGGCAAGACCACGCTCACCCGTCTGCTGCTGCGGATGACGGACGTCGACGCCGGCCGCATCCTCATCGGCGGCCAGGACATCAGCAGACTCCGGCAGGCCGACCTGCGCGGAACCATCGCCTACGTGCCGCAGGATCCGGCCATGTTCCACCGCACCCTGCGGGACAACATCGCCTTCGCCCGGCCCGGCGCCACCGACGCCGAGATCCGGCGCGCCGCCGAGGCGGCACACGTCACCGAGTTCACCGACGCCCTGCCGGACGGCTTCGACACCATCGTCGGCGAGCGCGGTGTCAAACTCTCCGGCGGACAGCGCCAGCGGGTCGCGCTCGCCCGCGCGATCCTGCGGGACGCGCCGATCCTGCTGCTCGACGAGGCGACCAGCGCCCTGGACTCGGAGAGCGAACGCCTCGTGCAGGAGGCACTGTGGCGGCTGATGGACGGCAGGACGGCGCTCGTGGTGGCGCACCGGCTCAGTACGGTCGCCAAGATGGACAGACTCGTCGTCATCGACCGGGGCCGGATCGTCGAACAGGGCACCCACCGGGAACTGCTGGGGACCGACGGCCCGTACGCGAAGCTGTGGCGGCACCAGTCCGGGGGATTCCTCGACGACAGCCCGGCCGGGAGCGCGGGCCGGCCCGTCTGAGTGCCGTCCGGCGGGGGTCTCGCTCCTCCCTGCCCACCAGGGGAGAGCGGGGTGTGGCAGGGGTTCGGAGGTGCTCGTATGGTGAGAGCAGGACGACATCCGTCGCCCCGGGGACAGTCGTGGTCGTGCCACGCGTCGCGGGTCGCGTGAGCTGTCCCGATCTCCGGAGAGAGAGCCGGCGATGCGAACCAACATCATCCGGAATCAAGCGCTGTCCATCAGCCATCACCGCCTGAACGGCTGGACCGTCTTCGAGGTCGACGGCGAGTTCGACGCCCACACCGCGCCGCAGGTGCGCGAGGCGGCGATCGGGCTTCTCGACCATGGACACCGGCATTTCGTACTGGACCTGTGCTTCGTCCCGTTCCTGGACTCCACGGCACTCGGAGCCATGGTCGCCATCAGCAAGCAGATCAAGGCCCACCAGGGCTCTCTGCGCATCGCCTGCCCCAGTGCCCGGATGCGCAAGGTCTTCGAGATCGGCGGCCTGCAGCAGATCTTCGACTTCTACGACTCGCCTCAGGACGCCGCCGAACAGGCACCGAGGACCGGGGCACCCGCCCCGTGAACGGAGGGGCGGGCGCCCCGGCGCTCGGGCTCTGAGGAAGGAGCCCCGGCGCTCGGGCGACGGCGGAAGGACCGCTCAGGCGACGAAGGAAGGATCCCGGTCCCGCTGGACGACGATCATGGCCATGTCGTCGTCCAGCCGGCCACCCGTGTGCTCCCGCACGTCGGTGATGAGGGCGGCGACGAGCGCTTCCGGCGGTCGGTCCTGGCGGAGGGCGGCGCGCTCGGCGAGGGGGTAGAAGGCCCCTTGGCGGTCGCGGGCCTCGGTGACCCCGTCGGTGTACAGCAGGAGCCGGTCGCCGCGGTCGAACGGGAAGGTGGCCGGGGCGTAGGTGGTGTCCGCGGACAGCGGACCGAGGCCCAGCGGTGGCGACGGGTCGGGCACCACGAGCGGTGTCACCCCGGCGGCCGCGCCCGGCAGCAGCAGGGGCGGCGGGTGCCCGCAGCTGATCATGCGCACGACCGGCTCGTCGTCCGGGATGTCGAGCACCGCGGCCGTCACGAACCGTTCGGCGACGTCGTCGTCCGGTTCGGCGAACTCCGCGAGACTCCAGCGGACGGTGTCCTCGATGTAGGCGACCAGCTCCGGAAGGGACAGCCGGCGGTGCGCCGCGGCGCGGAAGGCGCCCAGCACGGTCGCCGTGTCACTGATGGAGGCGAGCCCCTTGCCCCGGACGTCCCCTATCAGCAGACGGGTGGAGCCGGGTACCCGGGCCACCGCGTAGAGGTCACCGCCGATGCAGGTGTCCGCGTCGGCGCTGCGGTACTCCGAGGCGAGCGACACCGGCCCGGCGCGCTCCGGCAGCGGCCGCAGGACGACGCGCTGGGCCGCGTCGGACACCCGGCGTACCCGCGCGAGCTCTCCTTCCCGACGGTCCCGCAGACGCGTGAAGAAGACGAGGAAGGCGACCACCACGACCAGGGCGACGAGTTCGATGACGACACTCTCGGTGGTCAGGGTGTGGCGCTCGGCTCCCGCCACGACCAGCGCCAGGACCGCCAGCAGCCCGAGCGACGACGTGACGCGCGGGCCGGTGTGGACGGCCGTGACGGCCACCGCCACGACCAGCAGGTGGGCCAGGTGGATGTTCGGAGGGAGGAAGAAGTCGGCCACCGGAATGGCGACGATCAGCAGGAGCGCGCCGACCGGCCACACCCGTTCCGGCGTGGCCCGGCGCCAGGTCCGCAAGGTCCCGGCCACCGAGGTACCGATGCTGGTAGCGCTCACAGCGTGCTCCCGTGCTCAACGTTCTGCCTACGGGAACGCGTGACCCTTCGTGCGTCATTCCCCGAGGACGTGAGGGCGTCCGTCGCCCGGTGATCGTCGCCGGGCCGGACCGAACCCGGGGAGCCGCGGCGGAGGCACGCGCGGCCCCGGTACGACGCGGGGGCCGCGACCCACGACACCCGTGCGCCCCGGCCGCTCGGCCGGGGCGCACGGGTGACGGCTCAGCCGCGCAGCGTGGCGACCGGGCTGTTGTAGGCCTCGGCCGTCAGCACCGGGTGCCGGGACGAGCAGGCCTCCGCCGGCCAGGAGAGCGTGACCGTCCGGGACTCGCCGGGCAGCAGCCACAGGTAGTTGTCGCTGTACAGCGTCGGCAGCACCCGACGGCCGTGCGCGTCCTCCAGCAGGGACAGCCGCACCATGGCGGCCACCGACGACCCCTGGTTGCGGACGGCAGCCGTCAGCTCGTGACGGTCACCGGACCGCGAGATCCGGGTGACGTCGCCCGTCAGCCTCACCTGCTTCGCCTTGTTCAGACCCCGCAGCGCGGCCGCCTCGCGGTAGCGCCAGTAGGTGTTCCGCGACAGCTCCCGGCCCTTGGCGTCCTCCAGGGTCAGCCGCAGCAGGTGCAGGTCCGGAAGCCCGTCCGTCCACCCGGCGGTGAACGCCTTCGCGGTGTTCGCCCGTCCGACGTCCACCCTGGCCGTCACGGACTTGCCCAGCTGCCGACCCGACAGGTCGAACGTCCGGGCGGTGACCGTGGCGCCGCGCAGGTCCGCCGAGGTGTGGTTCACCGCGATCACCTGCCACTTCAGCGGATCGGCCTGCACATGCAGCGGCTCACAGGCCGAACGGGCGCCGTAGTAGACGCCGTTGACGTCGAAGTCGTAGTCGTAGGTCTGCCAGACGGTGCTGTGCCAGGCCGGGTGGGACATCCACAGCATCAGACCGGACGCATTGTCCCAGAGGTTGGCGTTCCACGCCTCGAACATGGCGCGGGTGTTCTCGTAGTTGACGAACTGCGCCTTGCGCGCGAAGTCGTCCAGACCTCCCGCCTCGCCGAGGCGCGCCTCGATGGCCGCCCGGTAGTTCTGCGGAGCCTGGTTCCCGCGCTCGCTCCAGTCGTGGTAGTACCACGCCCCGCGGATCGGCCACTCCGGCTCGTCGCCCGTCATGCTGCGGGTGCTCGCCGCGGTGGAGACGACCGGCATCCCGATCTCGGTGTGGAAGCCGAAATCCCGGCTGCCGTACGTCATCGGGTCGAAGTACTTCTCCGGCTCCACCCAGCCGTAGGGGCCGCCACCGGTGATGATGCCCCCCGCCGAGTTGTTCTGGTAGAGCAGGCCGGGCACCTGACGCTCCACCGCCTCACGCATGCCCTGGTCGATGGCGGCCGGCGGATTGCCTTCGTTGGCACCGCACCACACGACCACACTCGGGTGGATGCGGTATCGCAGCACCGTGTCGCGGGCCAGCGAGTTGAACGCCTCGTGGTCCGGCGGGTCCATGCCCCACGCGTTGGGGAAGTCGTTCCACACCAGGATGCCGTGCCGGTCGCAGGCGGCGAAGAACTCCTCCCGGTCACTGGAGCCGACCCAGTTGCGGATCATGGTGAAGTTCATGTCGCGGTGCATGCGGACCGCCGCGTCCATCCGCTCCGACGGCATCCGCCGCAGCAGTTCGTCCCAGCCCCAGTTGCCTCCGCGGGCCAGTACGCGCACACCGTTGACGCTGATCTTCAGCGGGTCGGGCGTGTTCGAGACCGTCTTGACGTCGGTCCACTTCTGACCGTCGTCGGACACCTGGATCACGTACGTCTTCGGGTACGCGGTCTCCCAGACCACGGCCACCCGGTCGAACGCCCGCGAGGAGCCGAGGTCCACCTGGATCCACTGGTTGTCCTCGTAGGCCGAGGACCAGCGGGAGCCCGGGTTCCCGTCGGTGGCGTTCGACGCGGGGTTGTCGCTCTCCTCGGTGGAGGCGGTGGCCTTCTGGTGCAGGGCGAGGTCGGTGCCGGGGTCGGAACGGTCGACGACACCGAAGGACCACAGGGAGTTGCCCCAACTGGTGTTCCGAAGACCACAGTTCAGACGCACATAGCGCGCGGTCCGCTGGTCGAAGTCCTCGACCTGGAGGCTCGCGTTGCCGTTGTTGAACGGCAACGGCACCGCCCCGTTGTCCACCGACTTCACGTCGGTCCAGTCCGAGCCGTTCGCGGAGACCTGCACCACGAAGCTCTTGGCGTACGCCTGCTCCCAGGTGAGGTCCACCCGGTCGAACGACTGGACGGAGCCGAGATCCACCCGGATCCACTGGTCGTCCTCGTAGGCCGAGGACCATCGGGTGCCCGCGTTCCCGTCGGTGGCGTTGCCCGCGCCGTTGCCGTCCTGGTCGCTGCTGGAGGCCTCGGCAGGGGCGTGCAGCGCGAGGTCGGTGCCCGGCCGCGTGCTGTCACCCACGGACAGGGTCCACAGCGAACTGCCCCAGGAGGTCGCCCGGGTCAGACATCTGATGCGCACGTGGCGCGCCTGCTGCCGGTCGAAGGTGACCGTCTGCGTGTAGGCGTCGCCGGACGCGGTGAACACCAGCGGGATCTCGTACTCGTAGCCGAACTGCCGGATGCCGAAGCGGGTGGTGCGCCGGTCGCTCTCCTGGCCGTCGGCGGACGCGGTCAGGGTGAGGTCGTGCAGGTGCGCCTCGCCGAGACCGTTGGGCCACCACAGCTTCGGGTTCCGGACCTTCAGCTGGGCGTAGGCGTCGGAGGTGAAGACGACGTCGACGCTCTCGCCGGCCTTCACGGTGAGGCTCTTCGACACCCGTACGCCGTCGAAGGCGGCGGTGACCGTCACCTGACGGTCGGCCGAGTCGGCGTTGCGGACGGGGACGACCACGGTCAGCTCGGCGACCGACAGGTCCGGCAGCGAGGGCAGCGCGGTGTCCACGCGCGGGTCACCGAGGACCACATGACCGGTCGATCGCAGCCGGACGTGGTTCCAGATGCCCGCCGCGCGGTCCCGGACGGCCGGCATCCAGTCCCAGCCCGAGGACGCGAGGTAGGTCGGCGAGTTGAGGTTCATCTGCTGCGCGCCCGCGTCCACCCAGGACTCGCCCTGCGGACCCTTGTCGCCGGGGCTGCCGGGGACCGGCATCGGGGTGATGCGTACGGCGAGGGCGTTGTCGCCGCTCGTCGTGAGCTGCTTGGTGACGTCGAAGGCGGCGCGGGCGAACGGGTAGGTCAGATCACCGATCTGCTTCCCGTTGAGCCACACGTCGGCCTTGTGGTTGACGCCGTCGAACTCCAGCCACACATGGCGCCCGGCACCGGTGCGCAGGCCCCGCGGCAGTCCGAAGTCCCGCTTGTACCACCAGGAGTGGCGCGAGAGCGCCTCCGGGACGTGCAGGTTGTTCAGACCCGCCACCGGATCGGGGAGCTTGCCCTGTTCCACGAGCGAACCGAGCACGGTACCGGGAACGGTCGCGGGCAGCCACGTGCTGGTGTCGAAGGACGCCTTCGACAGGCCCGCGCCGTCCGCGCCGGCCCAGTCGTCCATGGTGAGCCGCCAGCCCGACTCCACGGGCACGGTCCCGTCCTCGGCGACCGACAGCTTCGGGGCGGGGCCGTGCTGGGTCTCCCAGTCGGTCCAGCCGGTGGCGTCCGGGCGGTGGCCCTTGGAACGGCCGTACACCTCGAAGCCGTTGAGGCCGAGGGGCAGCGGGCTGGAGCGCTTCTGGGAGGTCATCCGGACCCAGCGCGCCGTCACCGGACGGGCGAGCTGGATGTTCACCGCACCGCCGGTGCCCGCCGTGGTGCGGTGCACGGTGGTCCACGACTTGTTGTCCAGGGACGTCTCGACGACGAAGATCAGCGAGTAGCTCGACTGGATCTCCTTGCCGGTGGTGCCGCTGTGGACGTTGCCGGAGGTCGGCGGCGTGTACACCGGGTCGGAGGCGTCCGCCTCGAAGGTCAGGATGACCTGGTCGACGTCACAGGCGGCCTGGAGGTCGATGGATATCCACTGCGGGTCGCCGTCCTCGGCCCGCCAGCCGCTGCCGCGGACACCGGGGGAGGAGAGACGGTCGACCACGAACGAGCCGGGGGTCGCGGCGTAGGCCGTCGAGGAGACCGCGACGGGGCGGTGGAGAGCCAGCTCGCCATGGGGTGAGGAGGTGGCTGGTGCGCCGGTGGGGGCGGCGGCAGCGGTCGACACGGGGAGCGCGGTGCCGAGGCCGAAACCGGCCAGCAGCGTGGTACCCGTGGTGACGATGGTCCGGCGCGACGGGTGGCGCGACGAGCCCGACTGATCTGTCATGTGTGTGACGTCCCATCAAATTGCGGCGCGAGCCGAACCTGCTCCGCGAGTCCCGTGCCGAGCAGGAATGACAACGTTGCCAAAGGCTGTGTCGCGAAGCGCCTCATGTCAACCCCCGAACTCCGGATCGGCGGGTGACGGCTCATGTGGTCCGTGGGGCGGATCCGGCGGATGATGGCGCAAGCGAACTCACCCGCCTCCGTACTCCGTTCCGCATGCCCGCGGCCGCCCCGGGCCGGTGTCCGACAGGGCGCCCGGACGCGGGCCCGACCGGTATGAGCCGTGTGCGCGACGACCGGCCTCCGTGACGGTCCGTACCGGACGTGAGCGTGCCGGCCGTGAAATCGCGTGTTTCCTACGGGTGTCGGGAGGAATTCCTTCACGTTGCGTGATCGAGGTGACGTCACGGTGCTCGGCCGCGGCCGCCCGATGAACCGGCCGTCCCGCCGCGAACGGCCTCCCGCGTGGACCCTCCGGCGGTGCGGTCGTGGACCCGGTCCGCTCTCCTCCGGGTGCTTGACGGCGCTCTGCGCGCGGGGCGGGAGTTGCAGTCGCGATCGTGTGCCACGCCGCGATGCCGGTCCGCGCGGGAGGTCCGATGGGTGGCGACGGGAGGAGGGCTACCGGCCCGTACGCTCGTGGGTCCGGCGACCGTGGGCGGTGTCCTCCGGTGGTGCCGGCGCGCGGTGCCGTCCGTGCGTCCCCTTCCCCGGCCCGGACTCGCCCCGGTTCGGTGCTTCTTGGCAGCTGGTGCCGGGTTCGTATCGATGCGCCGGATATTCTCGACCCCCGGGCGGCGCACGATGCCTCGCTGTCGTCCGTGTCGCCGCCGCCGGCGGTTCGTGGAGTCCGGGGTCGCGTACGCCGCCTGTTCCCGCGGACGAGGGGGAGTGGCGGTGATGGGTTCCCGTACCCGGCGCGTTCGACGACGGCGGGACCGCGAGGCTGCGCGGGCGTGCCCCTGTGGCACTCGTGTAGGTGATCCTCAACGACCGTGCGGCGGACCACACTTGGCGGCATGCCTCAGATCTCCGTCGTGGAGGGACTGCAGCCTCCCCATCGCTACACGCAGGACGAGATAACCGAGAAGGTGGTCGCCTTCATCTCCCGCTTCCCCTCGGACGGGACGCGGGGAACGAACCCTGGAGTGGCCAGACGCATGTCCGCCAACGCGGGAGTACGGCAGCGCGCGTTCGCCGTTCCACTGGAACAGTGCCTGTCGGACATCCCCTTCGCCGAGGCCAGTCGCACACAGCGCCGCGCCGCCACCCGGATGGGAGCGGAGACCCTGACCGCGGCACTGGCGCGGGCCAGGATGCGGCGGGAGGACGTCGACGCCCTGGTGTCGACGTCGTACACGGCGATCGGGACACCCCTGTGGGATCTGGAGGTCCTGCGCCGGGCCGGGCTGCGTCCCGATGTGCGACGGGTGCCGATGAACGGTCTCGGGTGCGTGGGCGGGGTGGCCCTGATCGCGCGGATGCACGAGTACCTGAAGGGCAACCCGGACCAGATCGCGGTCGGCCTGGCCGTGGAACCCGCGTTCGTGCTGGCCGGGCAGGGCGGTCCGACCCTGACCCGGCTCGCGGAGTGGGCGTTGTTCGGCGACGGCAGCGCGGCGGTGGTGATGGCCGGCGACGAGCGCACTCGCGAACTCCCGCCGGGACCGCGCGTGGTGGACACGCACAGTGTGCTGGTGCCCGGCTCGGAGCGGATGGCGGGCTGGTATCTCGACGGCGACCGCCTGCGGACGCTGCTCGACCCCGGCCTGCCCGGCATGGTCATGGAGTCGGTCCGGACCCCGGTGCAGACCCTGCTGAACCGCCACGGCCTCAGACCGGAGGACGTCGGCACCTGGACCTGCCACGCGGGCAGCCGGAAGATGCTGGACACGATGGCCGAGGGGCTGGGGGTGGAGGAGCGAGCCCTGCGGCACGCGTACGAAGTCCTGGCCCACTGCGGGAACATGGCCTCCGTCACCGTGCTCCACGCCCTGCGCGGCACGCTGGCCGACCAGCCGGTGCCGGGCAGTTGGGGCATCGTGCTGGCCGTCGGCCCGGGTCTCGTCTACGAGGCCGTCCTCCTGCGCTGGCCCGCGGCCACGGTCCGGAGCGGTGCCGCGTGACCGGCCCCGGGATGCCGGTCGACGTCTACGAGGGACAGGCGGCGTACACGCCCTGGACGCTGCGCTTCTACGACCTGGCGATCTTCCAGGTCAACTGCCGGTTCTTCTGGCGCGTCCCCGTCCGCGAACTCCTCGCGCTGTTCGACCGCAACCTCGCCGACGTCCACCTCGACATCGGAGTCGGCACCGGCTACCTCCTGGATCGCTGCCGCGCCCACGCCCCGCGGCAGGCCGTCACCCTCGCCGACCTCAACGAACATTCGCTGCGGCACGCCGCCCGCCGCCTCGCGCGTCACCAGATCACGACGGTCCGGGCCGACGCCCTGCGGGCCCTTCCGCTGCCGCCGGGCTGCTTCGGATCCGCGTCGGTCAACTTCCTGCTCCACTGCCTGCCCGGCACCATCAGGTCCAAGGCCGCGGTCCTCGACCACGCGGCCGCCTGCGTGCGTCCCGGAGGGCGGCTCTTCGGGGCGACCGTGCTCGCCCGGGGAGTCCGGGTGACGGCCGGCGCGCGCGTCCAGCTCGCGCTCCTCAACCGCCGCGGGGTCTTCCACAACGCCCACGACAGCCTCGCCGACCTGCGCACCGAACTGGCCGCGCGATTCCCCAGCCATCGGATCGCCGTCTTCGGCTGTACGGCCGTGTTCGAGGCCGAGGTCCCCTGATCCCGGCCGGACTCCCACCGCCCCGCACCCCACGCGTGCGGGGCGCGTCGGACCGGGGCCGGACCCGGTTCGCGCGCCGCGCGGCCGGTGATCGGCCCATCTCGTCGCCCGCGCGGAAACACCGCGGCTACAGTGCATGAGTCGTAGTGCCGTCGATGATGTTGGAGGATTCGCAGGCTATGTCGGCCGAGACCCACGAGTTCCAGGTGGAAGCCCGTCAACTGCTGCAGTTGATGATCCATTCGATCTACTCGAACAAGGATGTGTTTCTGCGGGAGCTGATCTCCAACGCCTCGGACGCGCTGGACAAACTGCGCCTCGCCGCCCTGCGTGAGGACGTGCTCGGGGCGGACGTGTCCGATCTGCACATCGGTGTCGACGCCGACGCGCAGGCGAGGACACTGACGGTGCGGGACAACGGAATCGGCATGTCGCGCGAGGAGGTCGTCCAGCTCATCGGCACGATCGCCAGCTCAGGAACCGCGCGGCTGCTCCGTGAGCTGAAGGAGACGGACGACGCGGACGCGGCGGCCGGTCTCATCGGCCAGTTCGGCGTCGGCTTCTATTCGGCCTTCATGGTGGCCGACGAGGTCACCGTGGTGACCCGGCACGCGGGCGAGAGCCGCGGCACCCGGTGGGTCTCGCGGGGGGAAGGCACGTACACGGTCGAGGATCTCGACGAGGCGCCGCAGGGAACCACGGTCACCCTCCACCTCAAGCCTGTCGACGAGGAGGACCAGCCCGAGGACTACACCCGGGCGTGGAAGATCCGGGAGATCATCAAGCGGTACTCCGACTTCATCACCTGGCCGATCCGCATGCCCGCGCAGCGCGACGCGGCGGCCGCACAGGGCGACGGGAGCACCCCGGCCGAGCCGGCCGCCGACGACGTCGAGACCGTGAACTCGATGAAGGCGCTGTGGGCCAGGGCACGGGAGGACGTGTCCGACGAGGAGTACCACGAGCTGTACAAGCGCATCAGTCACGACTGGGTCGACCCGCTGGAGATCATCCGCCTGCAGGCGGAAGGGACTTTCGAGTACCAGGCCCTGCTGTTCATCCCCGCACGCGCCTCGCAGGATCTGTTCACCCAGGGCCACAGCCGCGGACTCCAACTGTTCGTCAAGCGCGTGCACATCATGGACGACTGCGAGCAACTCCTGCCGCCCTACCTGCGCTTCGTCAAGGGCATCGTCGACGCCCAGGACCTCTCCCTCAACGTCTCCCGCGAGATCCTCCAGCAGGACCGGCACATCCAGAGGATGCAGCGGCGTCTGACGAAGAAGGTCCTGTCCACGATCAAGGACATGCGTACCAGCGCCCCGGAGAACTACGCGACCGTCTGGCGCGAGTTCGGCAGGGCCCTGAAGGAGGGCCTGCTCGACGACCACGAGAACCGCGACGCCCTCCTCGCCCTCTCCTCGTTCTCCTCGACCCACGGGGCGGAGCCGACCACGCTGGCGCAGTACGTGGAACGCATGAAGGAGGGCCAGGAGGAGATCTTCCACCTGACGGGCGACTCCAGGGAAGCCATCGAGAACTCCCCTCACATGGAGGCGTTCCGCGCCAAGGGCGTCGAGGTCCTGCTCCTGACCGACCCGATCGACGAGATCTGGGTCACCGCCGTGCCCGAGTTCGAGGGGAAGCGGCTCCGCTCCATCACCCAGGGCGAGGTCGACCTCGGAGGCGGCGAGCCGGACAGCGACGAGACCGAGGACGAGCGCGAAAGCCGGCGGCAGGAGTACGCGGGACTCCTGACCTGGATGACCGGACAACTCGCCGAGGACGTCAAGGAGGTCCGGCTGTCCACCCGTCTGACGGTCTCGCCGGCCTGTCTCGTGTCGGACACCCACGACATCCCCCCGGCGCTGGAGAACATCTACCGCGCCATGGGACAGGACATCCCGCGCACCAAGCGCATCCTCGAACTCAATCCCGGCCACTCCCTGGTCGAGGGCCTCAACAAGGCCCACGGCGAACGCGAGGACGGCGCGGACCCCGGCCTCGCCGAGATCGCGGAACTCCTTTACGGCATGGCGCTCCTCGCCGAAGGCGGAGCGCTGAAGGACCCGGCCCGCTTCACCAAGCTGATGGCGGACCGGCTCTCCGTCTAGAAGGGCGGACGCACCAGAGGGGCCGGCACATCGTGCCGGCCCCTCTTCTCGTAGCGGGGACAGGATTTGAACCTGCGACCTCTGGGTTATGAGCCCAGCGAGCTACCGAGCTGCTCCACCCCGCGTCGTCGGGACGAGTCTACGTCAGCTCGGTCGGCGCCGTGACCATGATCGTTTCCGAGGGGGCCGCATGTCGGAGGACCTGATCAGCGCCCGTCTGCACGCGAGAGTCCGGCGCGACTTCCCGGATGGCGACGTCGCCCGGGGGATCGAGGGTGCCCCGCGCGTGCTGGGAGCCGAGCTCGATTCGTCGCGGCAGAGCGTCGAGCGGCTCCTGGCCGCGGTTCTGATGATCGCCGCGGGAGACGTCGACGGGTTCCGTTCGGCGGTGCGCCTCGCGCGGCTGGACTGGCGCGATCTCCTGGTCGCGGCAGGCCTGGCCGGCGGTGACCGGCCGCGCGTACTCGACGGGGAACTCGGCCTGCCCCGACCGTGAGTCGGAGGTGCGGAGGCACGAGTGGGGGCGGGTACGGAGGCCTCGGCTCAGTGCGCCTCCGCCGTTGTGAGATGGTCGGCGATCGCGGCGAGCAGGGTCTCGCCGTGGACCGCGGGGCCGTCCGTGGCCCAGCACACGTAACCGTCGGGGCGGATGAGCAGGGCCGCGGCGCCCGGACCGGCCGCGCAGGTGGCGCGGACGAGGTCGACGCGCGGCGGGAGGCCGAGTCCGGCCGGGACGGCTCGGGCCAGATCGAGCAGGACGGCGTGCCCCGCGCCGAAGAGCGTCGACAGGCGGGTGGGGCCGGCGGCGGTGACCAGGTCGGCGTCCGGCATGCGCTGCCCGGTGAGCGGGTGGTCGCCGGAGAGGTCGTAGCCCAGCGAGAGGCCGGACATGAGTCCCGCGAGGTGACGGTTGGCGTCCGGGAGCCTCAGCAGGTCGACGAAGATGTCCCGCAGGGCGGCCACGTCCTCGCTCGGGTCCGGGTCCGCCAGGACGCGCTGCGCCGAGGTATGGTGCAGGACCTGCGCTCCTACCGGGTGCCGTTCGGCGTGGTAGCTGTCCAGAAGACCCTCCGGTGCCCGGTCCTGGACGACCGCGGCCAGCTTCCAGCCCAGGTTGAACGCGTCCTGCATGCCGAGGTTGAGGCCCTGGCCCCCCAGTGGCGGGTGGATGTGCGCGGCGTCGCCGGCGAACAGTACGCGGCCGGTGCGGTACCGCTCCAACTGCCGTGTGGCGTCGCTGAACCGGGAGGCGTTGTCCACGGAGCCGAGGGTGGTCCCGGGCCCGTAGAGGATCCGCAGCGCCGCGCGGATCTCGTCGTCGGTGACGGCGGAGGTGTCGCGGGCGATGTCCGACCGGTCCGCGCGGCCGAAGGTGAACCGGTACCGGTCGTCGCCGAGGGGCGCCAGCATGGCCCAGTGGTCGCCCGCTCGGCGCATCAGGGTGCTCATGTGCCCCAGTTGCCGTGGCACGAGGGACGAGACGGAGGCGAGCCGGATGTCGGCCAGCACCGCGTGGTGCGTGCCCGGCCTGCCGGGGAACGGCAGCCCGAGCACCTTGCGCACGGTGCTGTGCCCGCCGTCGCACGCCACCAGATGGCGGGCCCGCACCCGCAGACCGTCCGCCGACACGGTCACGCCGTCGTCGTCGGACTCCACCCCGGAGACGGCGGTGCCGCGGACCACCCGCACGCCGGCCGCGCTCACCCGCTCCTCGAGCAGCTCCTCGATCTCCCACTGGGCCATCGCGATCGGGAAGGGGTGCCTGGTGTCCCAGGGGGTGCAGTCCAGGGCCACGGGAAGGGCGGCGAAGTGCCCGCCGATCGGATCGCGCGGCGTGACCCGCTTCAGCATCGGCTCCAACAGCCCGCGTGTCTCCAGCAGTTCGGCGGTGCGGGGCTGGATCCCGCCGCCCTTCACCTGCTCCAGACGCCGGGGAAGTTTCTCCAGCACCAGCGTCTCGACGCCCGCCAGGGCCAGTTCGTACGCCAGCGTCAGTCCGGTCGGGCCCGCGCCCACCACGACGACCTCGGTCTCGTTCACCGTCACCACCCTCACTCGCTCCCTGCCATTTCTCGTCTCGGAGTAAATGTATACCAGGTGCAGAAATAGTCTCGGGGTAGCAATCTGTTACGGTGGGTGCCGTGGACGAGAAGCCAGGACTGCGGGAGCGGAAGAAGCGACGGACGCACGCGGCGATCTCCGACGCGGCGATCGCACTGTTCCTGGAGCACGGCTTCCAGCAGGTCTCGGTGGCCCAGGTGGCGGAAGCGGCCGAGGTGTCCAAGCGCACGGTCTTCGCCTACTTCCCGGCGAAGGAGGACCTCGTGGTGCACCGTCTCGCCGACCACGAGACCGAGATCGCCCGCGTGGTGAGGGCTCGCCCGTCCGGCACGGACCCGCTGAGCGCGCTGCGCGAGCACTTCCTCCGGGGACTGCGCGACCGGGATCCGATCACCGGGCTCAACGACCACCCCCAGGTGCGCAGGGTCCACCGGATGATCCTCGACGCACCCTCGCTGGTCGCCCGGATGGAACGCTTCAAGACCGGCTCCGAGCGGGCGCTCGCCGAGGCGCTGCGGGAGACGGCGGACACCCCGGAACTCACCGCGCGGTTGGCCGCCGTCCAGATCGTCGCGGTCCACTGGGCGCTGGCGCAGGACAACGCGGATCGCCTGGCGTACGGAGAGTCGGCCGACGCGCGCCAGGCGGGCGCGGTGACCGACGCGGAGCACGCGTTCACACTGTTGGAGACCGGACTGCGCCGGCTGAGCCCCGGCGGGTGACCCTAGTGGGGGAATGCCGTCGGCGTCGGCGAGGGCGGGGGCCTGGTCGAGGCGCGGGGCCGAGGCCCGTAGCGCTGCCGGACCCCTGCTGTGCCCGAGGGGACGGCGCCGAACTCGGCCGGGCCGTCGCCGCGCACCCGGGCGACGTGGAGGCCGCGCTCACCGTGTACGAGCGGGACCTGTGCCCGCAACAGCGCGCCGAGAGCGCCGAGAACGGGGACGGGGGATGCGGGCGGGGGAGTAGGCACCGGCCCCGTGGACCGCACCGGAGCCAGGTGCCTGCGCGACGGCGGTGTCGCCGGGCAAGGGTTCCCTCCGGACGGCTCAAGGCTTACGCGCACGAGCGGCCCGGGTTACACACTGGGTGTGTGCTCGTGCGCCGCTCAGGGAACCCGGTGACTCCAGGTGACCCGGTTCCTCCAGGTGAAAGGAGCCCACGTGACCCCGTCGACGTCAGCGGACGGCGGCCGGACACCGGACGTCCAGGAGGCCGGGGCCGAGCCGGACCCACGGCGGTGGCGGGCCCTGTGGGTCACGCTGGTGGCCGGCTTCATGAGCCTGCTGGACGTCACGATCGTGGCCGTCGCCCTGCCCACGATCCAGCGTGATCTGCACGCCACTCCCGCCCAGGTCCAGTGGGTGGTGTCCGGGTACGCCCTCACCTTCGCCCTCGCCCTGGTCACCGCGGGCCGCCTCGGTGACGCCCTGGACCGGCGCCGCATCTTCCTGCTGGCGCTCAGCGGCTTCGTGCTGTTCAGCGCGGCCTGCGGCGCGGCCCCCGACATCATGCTGCTCGTGGTGGCCCGTCTCGCCCAGGGGCTGGCGGCCGGCTTCATGGCACCGCAGAACTCCGCGCTCATCCAGCAGATGTTCCGTGGCGCCGAACGCGGCCGGGCCTTCGGCTTCTTCGGCGCGACCGTCGGCATCTCCTCCGCCGCCGGCCCCCTCACCGGCGGCGCGATCCTGGCCCTGGCGTCCGGACCGGAGGGCTGGCGGTGGATCTTCTATGTCAACGTCCCCATCGGAATTCTCGCCGTGCTGCTCGGCCGCCGGCTGCTGCCGCGCGTCCGCCGTTCCGGGCGCGGCAGCGTGGACGGGATCGGGGTCCTGCTCCTCGGGCTCGGCGTCCTCGCCCTCATGTATCCGCTGGTCCAGGCGGACTCCGGCGGTATCGGCCACCTGTGGTGGCTCTTCCCCGTCGGCGCCGTGGTCCTCGTCGGCTTCGTCCGGTGGGAGCGCCGCCTCGTCGCCGCCGACAGCCAGCCGCTGCTCGACCTGCGCCTGTTCAGCACCGTCCGCGGCTACGCCGTCGGCGCGGGCGTGGGCACGCTCTACTTCATGGGCTTCAGCGGCGTCTGGCTGGTCTTCGCCCTCTTCTACCAGCACGGGCTCCACTTCTCACCGCTGCGTTCCGGACTCGCCGTCACGCCCTTCGCCCTCGGTTCCGCGGTCGCGGCGGTGGTCGCCGGACGCCTGGTGGAACGGTTCGGGCGCCTGCTCACCGTGGCCGGCCTGACGGGCGTGATCGTCGGCCTCGGGACCACGGCGCTGCTGCTGCGCTTCGTCTCCCTCGACGTAGCGCCCTGGGCGGCCGCCCCGGCCCTGTTCCTCGGCGGTGTCGGCAGCGGATTCGTGGTCTCTCCCAACATCACCATGACTCTGCGGGACGTTCCCGTGCGGATGGCGGGCGCCGCGGGCGGCGCCCTGCAGACCGGGCAGCGGCTCGGCGCCGCGGTGGGCACCGCCGCCCTCCCCGGCCTCTTCTACCTGAGGCTCGACAGGGGTGGTGACTATCGAGGCGCCCTCGTCACGGCGCTGGTCACCGCCCTCGTCGGCACGGCGGCCTGCCTGGCTCTCGCCGCGTTCGACTGGCGGCGCGACCGGCACCACCGGCACCGCCCGTGCCCGGACGAGGTCGCGAACAATCCCGTGCACGCCCGCCAGGACTGAACCCGCACCAGGGGAAAGTTCACGATACGTATGTTTTGCGGCAGAGGTGGAAGGGGAGCAGCGTGGGCGTGCACACCCCGGACCGTGAAACCAGCGACGTCAGGAGCCACCGTGACAGCAGTCCCCGCCCTCACCCTGAACAACGCAGTGCGGATCCCCCAGCTCGGCTTCGGTACCTTCCAGATCCCGCCGGGGGAGACCCGGGACACGACGCTGGCCGCGCTGGAAGCCGGATACCGGCACATCGACACGGCGGAGATGTACGGCAACGAGAAGGAGGTGGGCCAGGCGGTCCGCGACTCCGGTCTCGACCGTGACGAGGTCTTCGTGACCAGCAAGCTGAACAACGGCGCGCACGCGTACGACGACGCCCTCCAGGCGTTCGACCGCACGATGGAGGACCTGGGTCTCGACCGTCTGGATCTCTTCCTCATCCACTGGCCGCTGCCCGGCCGGGGCGACTTCGTGGAGACCTGGAAGGCCATGGAGGAGATCTACCGCTCCGGCCGGACCAAGGCCATCGGCGTGTCCAACTTCCAGCCCCACCACCTGCGCCGGCTCCTCGAGGAGAGCGAGGTGGTCCCGGCCGTCAACCAGGTCGAGGTCCACCCCTACCTCACCCAGGGCGACGTCAGGGCCTTCGGCGCCGAGCACGACATCGCCACCGAGGCCTGGTCGCCCATCGCGCAGGGCAAGGTGCTCGACGACCCGACGATCAACCGCATCGCGGAGCGGGTGGGGAGGACGGCCGCCCAGGTGACCCTGCGCTGGCACATCCAGCGGGGAGACATCGTCTTCCCGAAGTCGGTGACCCCGAAGCGCATCGCGGAGAACCTCGACCTCTTCGACTTCGAGCTCGCCGAGGGCGACATGCGTGAGATCTCCGCGCTGAACCGCGACGAGCGGACCGGCCCCGACCCGGACCGCTTCAACGGCTGACGACGGTTCCGGGCGAGGCCGGAGGCGCGGCCACGCGGGCCCGTGACAGCGGACGGGCTCGTCCACGGGAGAGATCGGAAGCGAGTGGACGAGCCCGACGGCGGTGCGGCGCCTCAGCGCACGCGGACCGTCACCGAGACGGTCTTGAGGACCGCCGGGAGCCTGGTGGTGTCCACCTTCAGGATCTCGCCGCCGTCCTCCTGACCGGTGGGCGGCAGCACCTTCTGGTGCACCGTCCACTTCCCGTCCGGGTCGACGGCGATGGTGTCGATGCCGAAGTCGTCGTCGTTGGACAGGTACAGCGTCCGGCCGGAGTCGTCGGTCGCCACGCCCTCGACCTTGTCGTGCCCGAAGAACGCGCCACTCGGGTCGAGTTGACTCACCAGCGTGCCGACGTCGAGGTACGGCTGCTTCTGCGCGACATGAACACCCGCCGAGGTGAGCGAGGTGAGCGCGGCGTTGGTCCCGGCAGTCCCGACGAGGGCCTCGGGCGACTTCCCGCCGATCGTCAGGCCGCTGACGTCGGTCGCGCCGTCGGTGTCCACCTCGTACAGGGTCTTCTTGGCGAACGGCTCGAAGTTGCCGTCACGTTCGTCGACGAGGAACCTCGTGCCGGACAGCGCGGTGATCTCGCTGCTCGCGGCACCCGTGGTAGCCGGGTTGTCCAGCAGGTACAGGTACTGCTTGGACCGGAACGTGCGCAGGTCGATCGTGACGATACGGGTGGCCGCGACGTTCCCGGCCTTGGTGCTGCCGAGGTCCGGCTGCTGCAGCGCGGCCTGCATGACGCCCACCAGGGTCGAGCCGTCGGGCGTGACCGTCAGGCCTTCCATGCCCTTGTTCTTCGACCGGTTGGCGAGCTCGGCGGGCAGATGGCCGAGGATCTTGTGGTAGGCGTTGTCCGGGCTGTTCCGGTACGGGGTCAGCCGGCCCAACTCGTAGCCGTGCGCGTCGAAGTGGGTGAGGTACGGGCCGTACTCGTCCGACACCCAGAACGTCCCGTCCGGGAGTGCCACCAGGCCCTCGGAGTCGTAGCCGTAAGGGTCCCTGGCCACCGGAGTGGGCGTGCCGCCGTTGGCGTTCGTCGCGGCGACGTCGTCGATCGTCTCGCTCGTGTCGTGCGGCGGGCGGCCGCTGTACGACACACCGCCGAGGCTCTTTGGCCCCTTCAGCGTGATCGTCCTGACGAGCCGGGCCTTGCCGTCGACGAGCCTGAACTCGCCGATCTCGGGAGTGAAGTCGAGGACCATCTCGGACTTGTTGCCGTCCGGTGCGTCGGCGTTGGGGCCGCGGTCGGTGAGACCGTAGAAGTGGCCCGACCGATCCGGTACCGGTGTGAGCGACGAGCCGAAGCCCTCGCCGGAGATCCTGGTGGCGGTGCCGTTCGGACCGGCGACCTGTGCCAGCGGCGGAATGGGGGTCCCGTCCGCCCGGGCGTCCTTGAACAGCTGGACCGCGTCGGTGGCCGTGTAGGTGAAGGTGTCCGTGCCCGTGAAGCCGGACTTCGGGACGTACGAGAACGTGCCGTCCGCGCCGACCGTCACCTTGCCGTTGGCAGGCTCGGTGTGCCGTACGACCGCGGTCGCGCCGTGGTCGTTGCGCAGCACGTTGCCGGCCACCGTGGCGTGACCGGAGAAGGAGTCGGCGACCGGACGGAAGTCGTGGGACGGGGCCGAGAGCCAGCCACCGGCCTGGGCCGCGACCGTGCCTGCGCCCACGGCGGCGAGAGCGGCACCGATCGCGACGGCGATCCGGGTGGGCTTGCGGGAGAAGGGTCTTGGAGTCACACCGAGAACCTGCCGGTCAATGATGAACTCCGAGGGGGCATTTGGTGAAACCTCGATTCCCGGCGAGCCGGTTCTTCGTAATGTTTCGGCCGGTTCGTGCCGCCGGAGGCGACCGTGGACGGTTCACCTCCGGGCCGCCGGCTTCGGGCGGGCGCCGCGAGCCGCTGAGGGCCGTGGCTCCGGGTCCACGGACATGCGCCCGGAACGACAGGCGCGGCAGGTGCGGCACGCACGGCAGGACTGCGTCGTCGAGGGCGCGGCCCCCGCTCCGGTGCCGGGCGCGGGAGAGGGACGAGGACGGGGGGGCCGGGTGTGGGTCGCGCGGGGGCGGCGGCGGATGCCGCGGGTCAGTGCCCCCAGACGTCCGGACCGCCGCCGCGCCACTCGATGGAGGGAGAGGCCGCGACCCCCCGCGGGTCCGCTTCGCCCAGGCCCGCCCGCCGCAGGAAGTCCGCGACGTCCAGCAGTCCGTAGGCCATGCCGAGGAACCGCTCGCCCACCCGGACGCGCCGGCCGCCGTCGTCTCCCGGCGGATACACGATCACGGGCTGCGGTGGGGCCATGCCCCCAGCGTGCGGGGCGCGCACCCGGGACGCACGCCGGGCGCCTCCCGACGGACCGCCGGACGGCCGGACGGGCGATCCCTGGTGGCGGAGCGGTCCCGCGGGGAACACCTGCAGAGCAGACCACACCAGGGGCAACCGGACGGGAAGCAGATGACGCGGATCGCCGCCGTTCACGGTGCCCTCGCACCGCACCGCCGCACCCAGTCCGAGATCACCGACATGGTCGCCCGGACCTGTCTGCCCGCGGGCACCGACCGCCGGGTCCTGGACCGGCTGCACCGCGGCACGACGGTCCGCTCGCGCCATATGACGCTGCCTCTCGAACAGTACGGGGACCTCGCGGGGTTCGGTGCCGCCAACGACGTGTTCATCGCCGCCGCCACCGACCTCGGCGCCGAAACCGTCCGGGGCGCGCTGCGCGAGGCCGCGCTGGCCCCGGCCGACGTCGACCTGGTGGTCTTCACCTCCGTCACCGGCGTGGCCACGCCCTCGATCGACGCACGGCTGGTGGGCCGCCTGGGACTGCGGCCGGACGTCAAACGACTACCCCTGTTCGGACTGGGCTGCGCCGGTGGCGCCGCGGGACTGGCCCGCGTGCACGACCACCTGCTGGGCCGGCCCGACGACGTGGCGGTACTGCTGTCGGTCGAGCTGTGCTCGCTCACCTTCCAGCGCGACGACGCCTCCATGGCCAACCTGGTCGCCACCGGACTGTTCGGCGACGGCGCCGCCGCCGTGGTCGCCCACGGCGCGCACCGTACGGCGAGGACCGACGGGCCCACGATCGTGGACACGCGCAGCCACCTCTACCCGGACACGGGGCGCGTCATGGGATGGGACATCAGGGACTCCGGCTTCCAGGTGGTCCTCGACCCGCGGATCCCGGATCTGGTCCGCCGGTATCTCGCCGACGACGTCGAGGGGTTCCTCGTCGACCACGGGCTCAAGCCGGACGACGTGACCGCCTGGGTGTGCCACCCCGGCGGCCCCAAGATCCTGGAAGCCGTCACCGAGGCGCTCGGCCTTCCCGACGACGCGCTCGACGTGACGTGGCGTCATCTGGCGGCCGTCGGCAATCTCTCCTCGTCCTCGGTGCTCCACGTCCTGCGCGACACCCTCGCCGAACGCCGCCCGCCACCGGGCACGGCGGGGCTGTTGCTGGCCATGGGGCCCGGATTCGCCTGCGAGCTGGTCCTGTTGCGCTGGTAGGCGGGACGCGCCGAGGCCAAGAGAACATCGGGGCACGGGACGTACGCACACAAGGCCTACGCGCACAGGACACACAGAACGTACGGACACACGATGCGGGACCGGGACAAGGCACCTCATGAACTGGTACGGACTGCTGGTGGCCTCGATCGCCGCCGAACGGCTCGCCGAACTCGTCGTCGCCGGCCGCAACGAGCGCTGGAGCAGGGCCCGCGGCGCGATCGTGACCGGGCAGCGCCACTATCCGGCGATGGTGGCCCTCCACATCGGCCTGTTGGCCGGGTGCCTGGCCGAAGTGCGGCTGGCCGACCGGCCGTTCCTGCCCGCGCTCGGCTGGCCGATGCTCGGCGTCCTGGTGGCCGCGCAGGGACTGCGATGGTGGTGCGTCAGGACCTTGGGACCCCGTTGGAACACCCGGGTGATCGTCGTCCCCGGCCTCCCGCCGGTGTCCAGCGGGCCCTACCGTCTGCGCCGGCTGCGGCATCCGAACTACGTCGCCGTCGTCGCGGAGGGCGTCGCCCTGCCCCTGGTGCACACCGCCTGGGTCACGGCGGTCGCGTTCACCGTCCTCGACGCCGCCGTCCTCACCGTACGTATCCGCTGCGAGAACCGGGCGCTGGCGTCCGCGACCGCCTCGCCCTCGACCACCCCGGCCTCCGCGTGATCGACGTGCTGGTGGCCGGCGGCGGTCCGGCGGGCCTGGCCGCCGCCATCCACGCGGCCCTCGCCGGTCTGGAGGCCGTCGTCGTCGAACCGAGGACGGCGCCCGTGGACAAGGCCTGCGGAGAGGGAGTCATGCCGGGCGGTGTCGTCGCGTTGAGGACCCTGGGTGTCGAGGTCACCGGTCACGCGCTGCGCGGCATCCGCTACCTGGACGGCGCCACCCGGGCCGAAGCGTCCTTCCGCGGCGGAGGCGGGCTGGGGATCCGCCGGACGACGCTGCACTCCGCACTGCACGGACGCGCCCTCGGTCTCGGCGTGCGGCTGGTGCACGGCAGGATCGGTGAGGTCCGCCAGAGCGCGGACAGGGTCGAGGCCGGTGGATTCACCTCTCGCTGGCTGATCGCGGCCGACGGCCTGCACTCCCCGGTGCGCCGGAGCCTGGGGCTGGAACTCCCGGGACGGGAGCAAAGCCGCTACGGACTGCGCCGGCACTACCGGGTGGCACCGTGGACGGACTTCGTGGAGGTCCACTGGTCGCGGCACGGCGAGGCCTACGTGACACCGGTCGGGGACGACCTGGTGGGCGTCGCGGTGCTCAGCCGGAGCCGTCGCGGCTACGAGGACCAGCTGGCCGCCTTCCCCGCGCTCGCCGCGTCGCTGCGCGGCCCGGCCACGACGGATGTACGCGGCGCCGGGCCGATGCCGCAGCGGGTGCGGCGCAGGGTCGCCGGCCGGGTCCTGCTCGTCGGCGACGCGGCGGGATACCTGGACGCCCTGACCGGTGAGGGCATCGCCCTCGCGCTGGGCTCGGCCGGGGCTGCCGTCCGCTGCCTCACCACCGGCCGTCCGGCCGCGTACGAGCACACGTGGATGCGACTGACCCGCCGTCACAGACTGCTGACGGGAGCTCTGTTGACGGCAACCAGGCACCCTGCCGGCGCCGCTCTGGTCGTGCCCGCGGCATCCCGTATGCCCCGCCTGTTCGCGGCCGCGATCCGCGCACTGCAGTAGCCGCGACCACGTTCACCCCGGCGGCCGGGGGAACAAGACGACGGACCGATCAGGAAGCGACCTTCGCGCTCAGCCCGTAGTCCAGTTCCCAGCCGTCGACCAGCACCGCCTCGACCGTGCGCGTCAGCGGATCGATGTCGGCGACGATGCCGTCTCCGGCGTAGCGGGGATAGCCCGAGTTCCCTGTCTCGCCCGTCGCCTCGACGACCGCCGAGCGGACGGCCGAGTCGTCGACCGGGGCATCGCCTCGGTTCACGACGTGTTCGGGAACCAGCAGGACCTCGAAGCGCTGCGGCGGATCTGTGGTCATGTTCCGTGTCCCATGGGCTTGTCCTGTCCTGACGTCGGCCTACGAGGTGCGCGACGGGCTCGTAGGAACCGGTGACGCATTCGGTCGGCGGTCTGCCAAGAACCCTGTGACCGGGGGGAGTTCGCTCGTCACGACGGTGGTCGACGGAGCGGGCGGCCAGGCGGGAGGGGGCGCGCGCTCTGACTGGGGGCGCCTCGGGGGCCGGGTGGGTCAGCGGTCGTCGCGTCCCTGGGGCATGGTGCGACGGTCGTCACGGAGTCCGGTGCCGACGTTGCCGCCGCGCCCGGTGCTGACGCTGTCGCCGCGTCCGGTGCTGATGTCGCCGCCGCGGCGGGTGCCGGTGTGGCCGTGGGCGGCCATGGCGGCGGCGACCGCGAGCAGGGTGGCCACGGCGCCGGTGATGAGGTTGCTGATGATGGAACGGGTGTGCGCGACGTCGCCCGCGACGACCCAGGGCGCGACACAGGTCCAGATGCCGATGACGGCGGCGGCCCATGCCATGGAGTGCGTGCGCTCGAAGGAGCTGCCGAGCCCGCCCAGGAGGAGCATGTACGCGATACCGGCGATGAGGTTGGTGATGGCGAGCGTCGTGGAGCCGTTGAAGCCGGCTATCCAGGGGGAGGCCGCGAGGTACAGGCCGGTGATGAGGGCCAGGGCCTCGATCATCTGGGCGCGGGGGGTGGTGACGGCACGGTCGTGCTGGGCCCGGAGTTCCAGCAGGTCGGGGTGCTCTTCGATGGGTGCGTGATGGGTTGACGCCATGATGGCCTCCAGAAGAGAGGTGTGTACCCACCCTCTACCCATAAGCTCCGCATAAATGCTTCTATCCGGCATTCCGGTGGAATGGCGCCTATCGGGCTGTATGGGGGTGGCGGCGTCCATGTGCCATGCCCGGCCCGGCTCGCTCGGCGGTCGGCCCGGCGTCTATGTCGGATCGCCGAAACCAGTCTTCCAGGAGGGCCGTGACCTCGCATGTCGCCATCGGGCCGCGCGGCCGCGGATCAGCCGCCGCGCGCGTGTCATTCCGCCTCGGGGACCGGGCGGCACGCGGTGAGCGTTCGGAGGAAGGCCCGGAGGAACGAGCGGGAGAGGCGCCACGGGCCGCCGGCCCCGGTGCGGCCTCCGGCCCACCGCCCTCGGCGCGTCGGCCCCATCGGCCCATCGGCCCCATCGGCCACGCGGTCGCCGAGTGCCGGAGCGGCTGCGGACGTGACTCGTCAGGCGCCGCCGCGGGCGCTGTTGAGCCGTGCGGCCCGGCGTGTCAGGTGGTCGCGTTCGGCGAGGTCGGTGGCCTCGCGGGCGGCCTCGGCGTACATCCGTGCCGCGGTCGTCAGGTCGCCGTCCCGTTCGTGGAGGTACGCGGCCACCGCCGTGTACCGGGGCAGCGAACCGTCCAGCGCGGCGAGCGCCGCCAGGCCCGCCCGCGGGCCGTCGGCCTCGCCCACGGCCACCGCCCGGTTGAGCCGGACGACCGGGCTGTCGGTCAGGCGCGCGAGTTCGTCGTACCACTCGACGATCTGCACCCAGTCGGTCTCCTCCGCCGTGGGGGCGTCCGCGTGCAGGGCCGCGATGGCGGCCTGCGCCTGGAACTCGCCCAGCCGGTCGCGCGCCAGGGCGCCTTGGAGGATGGCGACGCCCTCGGCGATCGCCCCGGTGTCCCACCGGCCGCGGTCCTGCTCCGCGAGCGGCACCAGACTGCCGTCGGCCCCGGTCCGGGCGGCGCGCCGGGCATGGTGCAGCAGCATGAGGGCGAGCAGCCCCGCCACCTCGGGGTGGTCGATCGCCGCCGCGAGCCTGCGGGTCAGCCGAATGGCCTCGGCGACGAGGTCGACGTCGCCGGAGTAGCCCTCGTTGAACACCAGATACAGGACACGCAGCACCGTGGCGACGTCCCCGGGCCGGTCGAACCGTACGCCGGAGACCGTGCGTTTGGCCCGGCTGATCCGCTGCGCCATGGTCGCCTCGGGCACCAGATAGGCCTGTGCGATCTGGCGGGTCGTCAGCCCGCCCACGGCGCGCAGCGTGAGCGCGACCGCGGACGACGACGTCAACGAGGGGTGTGCGCACAGGAAGTAGAGCTGGAGCGTGTCGTCCACGGCGGGAACCGGTCCGGGGGCCGGCTCCTCGTCGACGGACTCCTCACGGCGACGGCGTCCGGCGTCCGCCCGGGCCGCGTCGAGGAACCGGCGCCAGGCCACGGTGACCAGCCAGCCCTTCGCGTCCCTGGGCGGGTCGGCCGGCCAGACGCGGACCGCGTCGACCAGTGCCTCCTGCACGGCGTCCTCGGCCGCGGCGAAGTCGGCGCCGCGGCGTACGAGGATTCCGAGCACGCCGGGCGTGAGGTCACGGAGCAGCGTCTCGTCCACGTGTCAGGTCACTCCGTCACGGTGGAGTGCGCGCCCATGAAGGGGCGCAGTTCGAGCCACTCGTGGATCGGCCTGCCGCCCGCCCCGGGAGCCGCCGACAGCTCTCCGGCCAGTTCGACGGCGCGTTCGTAGCTGTCGACGTCGATCACCATCCAGCCGGCGATGACGTCCTTGGTCTCGGCGAAGGGGCCGTCGGTGACCGGAGGGCGTCCCTCACCGTCGTACCGGACGAAGGTTCCCTCGGGGGCGAGCGCCTGGCTGTCGACGAACTCGCCGGTCTTCTCCAGACGGTCCGCGAAGTCGCGCATGTACTGCAGGTGGGCCGAGATCTCCTCCGGCGTCCACCGGTCCATGGGCACGTCGTTCGCCGGGGCGGGGGCGCCGCGGTAGTGCTTCAGCAGCAGGTACTTGGCCATCGTGGTTCTCCTCGTTCCTGGTGCGACCCATTGTGGCCGCGTTCTGCACGGGGGACGGAGCGGGCCACGGATTCTCGACATCGCCGGGGCGGATCGGCCGGAATTTTTTCCGGACCGGACGTCGGCCCGGCCCACGCGTCCTTCCCGGGCGACGGGTGTGGTGCGCACACACAGGTGCGCACCACACCGGCGTGGCCCGCACCCGTACAACGTGCGCACCACACCCTCGTGGCCCGTCGGGAAGGCCGCCGGGACGGGTCAGAGCGTGCCGGGCGGCCCGGCCGTCACGAACCGCGTCACCGCGGCCGCGAAGGCCTCCGGCTCCTCCAGGTGACCGAAGTGCCCGCTGTTCTCCAGGACCAGCAGCTCCGATCCGGGGATCAGGCGGTGCAGCTCCTCGGACCACCGCACCCCGCAGATGACGTCGTGCCGGCCGACGACGATCAGGGCGGGCACGGTGAGCGCCCCGAGGTCGGCGCGGTCGTCGATGACGTCGGGAGTGAGGTCCTCGGCCAGCCCCGAGATGTGGGTGGCCCGCACCGAGGCGCGGAAGGGGGCGAACTCCGCCTCCCGGCCCCAGTAGTCCGCGAAGTACGAGGGCAGCAGCCCCCGGGCGACCGCGGTCATCTCCTCGTCGTCCGAGATCGTCGGGATCGCCTGGAAACTCGCCAGGACCTCGGGGAGCCCGGGATGGCCCGCGTGCCGCTCCGCGAATGCCTGCACCAGGCGCATGGCCTCGGCCATGTGCTCGGGACCGGTCAGCGGCGCGCTCTCGTAGAGGATCACGCCCGCCACGCGCTCGGGGTGGTGGAGGGCGTGGTACTGCGCGACGAAGCCGCCGTGCGAATGCCCCAGGAGGTGCACCTCGGGCACACCGAGGTGGTCGACGAGGCCGCCGAGGAAGCGGCTGTAGCGCGAGCGGGTGTAACCGTGGGGGTGGGAGGCCAGACGCCCGGAGGCGCCGCTCCCGACCGGCTCCGGGTACACCATCGTGAGGTCGCGCTCCAGGGCCGGCATGCGCAGGTACTCCCAGTCGATGCCCGGCCCGCCGGAGTGCGCCACGCACACCGGTCCCGTGCCGTACACGTGATAGCGCTGGGTCACCCCGTCGATCTCGACGGTGTGCGTTCCCGCTGCCGTGGGGGCGGTCTCGAAGGTGGTCATGGGGATCTCCGTGTCCGGTAGGTGTCGATGACACCGGCAGGACGCGGGGGAGCGGGCGAAGTTCGATCCGGGCCGCGTGACGCCCGTCACATCGGTGTGAGCGACTGGAGCGCGGGCACCGGCCTCGGGTGCAGGAGACGGAGGCGGAGCGGACGGCCGCCGTTGTCCAGGGTCATCAGCCAGGCCACCGAGGGCGGGCAGTGTCCCGGGTCGTCCGTGGGGCTCAGGAGGTCCATCTCCCAGAGGGTGAGGGACTCGCCGGCCACGGCATGGACGAGGCGCTGGCGGACCCCGGCGTCGAGATCGCTGTCCATGCCGCGCTCCAGGACGCTCCTGTCGCCCACCGGCTCGGACCCTCGGAACAGGGTGATCCCGGGCGACCAGCGCTCAGCCATCAGGGCGCCGAAGTGACCGCTCTCGGCGGCGGCCAGTGTCTCGTGCGCCTCTTCCCGGCTGGCGCGGACGCGCCGCGCGGTGTCGCCGTGCGCGGTGTCCGCCGTGGCGGCGAGGGCGGTCGCGAGCCTGGCCCGTCCCTGGCTGAGCCGGCTGCGGACCGTGCCGACCGGGACCCCGCAGGCGTCGGCGATCCGCTCGTAGGAGTTCACGGTGGTGCTGAAGTGCCGCAGCACCAGGGGCAGGCGCAGGGTGGGGGAGAGCTCCTCCACGGCCGCCCAGATCCAGTCGCGGGTGGTGTGCTGTTCCAGCCACCGCTGCGGATCGTCGTCCGTGGCCGGCATGGGCAGGTCCTCGATCGGCCGGGACGGGACGGCGGAGCGGAGCAGGGATCGGCAGGCATTGCGCACGATCATCCGCAGCCACGCGCCGACGGCCTCCGGGTCACGGACGTCGCGCACGCGGCGCAGCGCGGTGAGGGCCGCGTCCTGGACCACGTCGTCGACGTCGGGCCCCGGACCGAGAATGCTCAGCGCCACCGCGCGCATACCCGCCCGGTGCCGTTCCAGCAGCAGTCCCAGGGCGGCGATCTCGCCCGCCTGCGCGGCGCGGGTGAGCGCCGCGTTCTCGAGGCGTGAGGCATCGCCCGAGTTCTGGTTCATGGGGGTTCCTCTTCTCGTGCCCGCCGTCCCGCGTGACCGTACTACGGGATCGTCGCGGCCCCCGGATCCGGGCTCACCGGCGGATGGCGGGAATGGCTGGACGCCTCGGTGACGACGGCCGTTCCCGTGCGCCGGTTCACAGACTCGCGAGGAGGTCGTCGAGCGGCGCCGGCACCTGTTCAGGGGCGAGGGCGTCGACGAGGAGACGGCCGTATCGGATCTTGCGGCCCCTCTTCGTCCCGAGGAAGCGCCGCAGCTGTTGCCGTCGGGGCCTGCCGTGCTGCGCGGGCTGGCGCAGGAAGGTCCGCCAGGCCCGGAAGTCGCCCTCGGCCTCGATGATCTCCTCGGTCCCCGGTGTACCCAGCGCACGGATCAGCTCGTCCTCCAGATCCGCCGCGCACACGAAGAAGCTCCCGTGCGGCACGCGGGCCCGCTCCAGGCCGCGCGCGTAGAAGCCCCGCTCGCGCTCGTCGCACAGTCCGGCCAGACGGAGGCCGAGGCCGGGAGGCCCGAGCAGCCCGGCGTAGCGCGCGACGCTCATCGCCCCGCCCATCGACACGACACAGACGCCCTCGGCAGCCAGGTCCCGGCCGCGCCGGGCGGCCAGAGCCTCCACGGCGGCGAGGTCGCTCAGGCCCTCCAGCAGGACCGCCGTCCGCACCCCCAGCCGTCCGGCCAGATCGCCCGCGGGCCCGGCGGGACCGCCGGTCGCCCAGACGTCGACCGCGTCCCTGAACGCGTGTAGGTCCGCCATAGGGCGAGTCTGCACCTTCGCCGGGATCACGTCAGGTGATTATGCGGCCGCTCGCTTCCCAGGTCAGGCGTCTCCGAGGTCCGAGCGGCTCGTACGAGGACCGGCCGCGGGCCGGAGCGTTCTCGCGTACCGGTCGTCGGAGGATGCGCCACGGCTCGCCGCCGGAAGCGCATTCCCCTCCGGGGCGGGCGTCTTCACGGCCGTCGGGGAGGGTGACGCCGGCCGGATCGGACCGGGGGAGCGGGGTGCTCCCGGCCGCGGTCGCTGCGGGGCCGTGCCGGGGACGACCACGTCGTCCTCGTGCCCCGTCCCGCCTTCGGCGGGCCGTCGAGGAAGCTGTGCCGGACGTCCTGAGGCGCACACGTCCAGCCGTCTCGCACGCGCGCGGTCCGGTCACGCATGTTCTCTTCAACGATGTAAATCATCCTGGTGGACACCCGCGGGAGCCGTGCGGACAGGGGGACTTGGGAGGTCCCCGAGAATTCCGGACGCGGACCGTGCGGGGTGGACGAGCCGAGCGGTCGACGTGAGGAAGGAGCCGCACATGAGGCCACGTTCAGTGAGGCGACGGCGGAGATCCCTGAGGGAACGGATCGGACCTGCCGTGGTCCTGTGCACCATCGCCGCCCTGACGGCGACCGGTGCAGGTCCGGCACCGGCGGACGGGCCACCCGGTCACCGAAGGATACCGACCGTCACGGCGGGGAACCCCGCTTCGAGATCCTCTCGCCGACGCTGATCCGCACGGAGTACGCCGGTGACGGGACCTTCACCGACGCCTCGACGTTCAACGCCATCGGGCGTGACGGATTCACCCCGACCGAGTACACCGCCCGTACCTCCGGCGGCTGGCTCACCGTCAAGACGCGGTCCATGACGCTGCGTTACAAGGTCGGCTCGGGTGAGTTCGACGCGCGGATCTCTCCGTGCGCCTGACGGCCGGCGACGCCCCGGTGACCGCCACCCCGTGGCACCGACTGACCTGTGGGCTCGGCGCCCTGTGCGAGGCGGAGAACCTGCGGACCGACGGCGTCTCCGTCGCCTCCGACCACAAGGGCTACACGGGGAGCGGCTTCGCCGCCGGGTTCGAGGGCACCGGCAGCTCCCTGTCCGCCGACATCGATGTCAAGAGCAGTACGCCACCGCCACGGCCCGGACCCTCGGCCGCGGGTTCGTCCTCTCGCGCGCCTACGGGTCCCTCCAGGCCGGCCGGGTACAGCGGCCAGCAGGCGCTGCCCACCGGCCCCTGGGCGGACAAGCGCACCACGGTGCACTTCACCGGCGACACCTCCTCGACCTGGGGAACGCTGAAGTTCGAAGTCGGCTATACCCCGGGCGAGTCGGCCGCGACGGGGATGGCCGCCATCACCCACGACATCGGCGGTCACAACGACACCACCGGTCTGACGGGGGCCGAGACCTACACCGAGGGCGGCCAGACACGTACCACCCACAAGCTGCCCGACGACCTGTACGCGCGCTGGGTCCAGTTCGGTACCTTCCAGCCCGTCGACCGCCTGCACAGCAACCACAGCGACCGGCTGCCGTGGCAGTACGGCGCCGAGGCCGCCAAGTCGGCGGAGAAGTTCCTCAACCTGCGCGAGAACCTCGTGCCGTACACCTACACGCTGGCCGAGGAGGCGAACCGCACCGGCGTACCGATCGTCCGGCCCGCCTACCTGGAGTACCCGGACGAACCGCAGTTGTACGCGACCGCCGACAGCGAGTACTTCTACGGCTCCGACGTGCTCGTGGCCCCCGTCACGGCCCCCGGGTCCTCCGCCACGACCTCGGTGTGGTTCCCGCCCGGCCGGTGGACCGACTACTTCACCGGCAGGACCTACGCCGGCGGAACCACCGAGCAGATCACCACCGGCCTGGACACCATGCCGGTGTTCATCAGGGCCGGCGGCGTCCTGCCCACCAGGACGCACGACGTCGCCCACGACGAAGACAGCCCGCTGACGGACGTCACCCTCACCGTCGCCGCGGGCGGCTCGGGGGCCACCGGCCTCTACGAGGACGACGGGACCGCCACGGGCAGGGGCCACAGCGCCACGACCGAGATCCGGTACAAGGAGACCGGCGGCCGCCACACCCTGTCGATCAGCCCCACGAAGGGCTCGTTCCGCGGTCAGCCCGCACAACGCCGGTGGACCCTCTCGATCATGGGGGCGAGCGAACCCACCCCAGTGCCACGGGTGTCGCCCTGTCACCGCACGACTGCCACTGGGACGCCGCGTCGGGGACACTGACCGTCACCCTGCCCCGGCACTCGGTGCACGCCCCGATCACGGTGACCTACCGGTAGGGGCCGACGGCGATCCGGCCCCGCCCCCGCCGCGGCGGACCCGCCTCCAGCGGGCCCGCCGCGGCCATGGTCCGACGCATGGCGAAGCCCTCGCCCCGGCGGGCCACAGCGGTCCGACGGCTACTCCTCGCGTTCGAACTCCGCCTGGGCACGCTGGGCGTCGAGATCCTTCTGGGCGGTGGTGTAAAGGTCGTGAACGAACTTCTCGGCCTTCTCGCCGGGCGGCTCCCCGGTGAGCTCCTTGAGCCGGTCGACCCACTTTTCGGAAGGTTCGGTCATCGCGGCCTCCTCGCGGACGCTGCGGCCTGCCGAGGGGACGGCCCGGTCCATGGGCGTCCACCGTGGCACCGTGGGGATCGCGGAACCCGTGCACCGACAGCCCGCACGAGAATTTTACGCCTCCGGGCTGTTCCCGGCGTCCGGACCCCCACGGCCGCGGTGACCCGAAACCCACCGCACGCGTACGGTCAGCGGCCGGCCGGTGACTCCGGGACGAGCCCGGGACGGCGGCTCAGATCGTCGCCGTAGAGGGCGGTCAACTCGCGGCCCAGAACGGGCGCGACGGCCTCCGCGTAGGTCTCGCTGAGGTGACTGTCGTCGCGGTAGACCAGGGTGTCGCCCACCACCACGGGGCACCCACCGGTGCCGCAGAGCCAGGGGACCGGGTCGATCACCGAGACGTCCGCGGCCGCCGCCGCGTCGGTGATCTCACGCTTCTTGCCGGGGTCCTTGACCGCGTCCACGACGAGCGACGAGCAGCGTTCGAGGTCCAGCGGATGGGTCCCCGCGCAGTCGACCGCGTCCTCCTTCGGCCAGGGGGTGTCCACGACGGCCAGCACCTCGGCGCCGCTCCTCGCCAGTTCCCGGTACGTCCGTGCGAAGCCGTCCGTCCACTGACGGCGCGGGTCGCCGGACGGCCGGGCCAGATCCGCCGAGTCGGACGAGGAGGTGATCACCAGGGCGGGGCGCAGGGCCCTGATCCTGGCCAGCTGCGCCGTCCGCCACCGGTCGCAGGACACGTACGGCCGGCCCTGGTAGACGGTGGTGACCGTGGCGACCTTGCACGACGCCTTGGTCATGGAGACGAGCTTCCAGTGGCGCTCCCTGGCCAGCCGGTCGAGCGCCGGGAACCACTGGGCCGCGTGCGAGTCCCCGAAGAGCACGACGACCTTCGACGCGGACCGGTCCCCGTAGACGCATGGCGGTGTCGCCGTGCTCTGGTAGCCGATGTGGCAGGCGTCCCGGTAGACCGCCGAGAGGGTTCCCCTGATCCCGGTGAGCCCGGGTGTCAGGTTGCTCGGCAGACCGTGAGGGGGGCTGTCCAGCAAGGTGGACAGTGCCGCCCGCGGGTCCGCCGCCCCGGCGAGCATGCTCCTCAGCTCCGGGGCGGCCAGGTCCGAGGCGATGGGCGGCGGGAAGCTCGCCGCGACCAGTGCGACGGCCGCCGCGCCCGCGGCCAGCCCCGCCCCCAGCCCCAGCGCCCGTAGCGGCCGGCCGCGGAACACCTGGTGGAACCGCACCGGATTCTCCACCAGGTGCAGCGTGAGCCAGGCCAGGAGCAGCGCGAGCGCCGCCGAGACCAGCCCGAACGGGGCGGTGGCCGGCCGGTCCAAGGCCATGGGGAGGATGACCAGCACCGGCCAGTGCCACAGATACCAGCTGTAGGAGAGCCCGCCGAGCCACACGGCCGGCCGGAGGGAGAGCACCAGGCCGGCGCCGTACCGCGCGGGCGAGCAACCGCCCGCCAGCACCAGCGCGACGCCGAGCACCGGGACGAGGGCGTAGTAGCCGGGAAACGGTGTGTCGTCGTCGAAGCGGGCCGCCGCCACCAGCAGGGAGACGAGCCCGATCCAGCTCATCGGACCGGACACCCAGGTCGGCAACCTTTCCAGCCTGCCGACGGAGAGGGCGAGCAGCGCGCCGACGCCGAGCTCCCAGAAGCGGGTGTGCGAGCCGAAGTACGCCCAGGACGCCGAGACGCCCGTCACGTGCACGTTCAGCGCGAAGGACGCGAGGCACAGCATCGCGAACGGCACGGCCACGAGCCGCTTCCGGCGCCGCGCGAGCTTCCAACCGGCCCACAGGAGCAGGGGCCAGACCAGGTAGAACTGCTCCTCCACCGCCAGCGACCAGAAGTGCTGGAACGGCGACGGCGGGCTGTCCGCGTTCAGATAGTCGGTACCGGCGCTCGCCAGCCGGAGGTTCACCACGTAGAAGGTGCTGCTGAGCGCGTCCCCCACGTACTCCTCGAAGCGGATCTTCGACAGAAAGAGCCAGGCACCGCAGAGCGTGACGAGCGCGACGACGGTCGACGCGGGCAGCAGCCGCAGCGCCCGGCGGGCATAGAATCTCCGCACCGATATGCGGCCGTCGCGGACCAGTTCGCGCAGCAGCAGCGAGGTGATCAGAAAGCCCGATATCACGAAGAAGACATCGACCCCGATGTAGCCGCCCGCGGCATGGCGGACGCCCGCGTGGGCGAGGACGACCAGCGAGACCGCGAGGGCGCGCAGCCCCTGGATGTCGAGACGCAGAGGGGCTTTCCCCGCCGCCTGGGAAGGCGTTCCGGTGCCCGGACCACCCGCTGTCGGGCCGCAGTCCCGGGCGTGCGGTCGGGATGCCGGCGCCTGCGTCGCCCTCACTGCGGGCCAGGCGGCACGAACCACGGGGATCTCCTCCGAACGATGGCCGATGAGCGCCGAACGGCACGGCGTCGCTGATCAGACCGACCATCAAGAGGAAGGGTTGCGGCAAACAGGCCTGGTCCGGCCCTCCCGGCACCTTTCTTCGTCGAAGCCCTACCCGCCGTTCCCGAACCGTTCATCGGACCGAGTCCAAGGGACCCGGTCGCGCATGTTCGCCGGTCATCGCGGGTCCTCGTCGGTCGTCGCAGCCCGAGGTTCCCTCCTGTGGCCGTGGCCGTGGCTGTGGGCGTGCCCCTGCCCATTCCCGGAACGGACCGCGGGCCCGGACCGTCCGGTCCGGGCCCGCGGTCCGGGCTCAGAGGTGTGTGCGCCGGGACGTCACTCGTTCACGGTGATGTGCCTGGCCAGCACGGTGACCCTGAGTTCGCCGTGGTCGACCCACTGCGGGAAGGCCAGCGTCTTGTGCTGGGTGGAGGCCGGCGGGGTGATCTCGAGGTACGAGGCGTGCACCGCGCCGGAGGTGCCGGTGTTGGCGTGGCTCCAGGAGACGACCGCTTCGGCGCTCTCGCCGTCCTTGAGGGTGAGGGTCTTCTTGGCCGGGCTGGCCGCGTACCAGGTGTCGCCCCAGTAGGTGTGGGAGGCGAGCGCCTTGTGCGCGGAGTTCTCCAGGCCCAGACCGGGGAAGCCGCGCAGGGCGCAGGTCCGGCCGCTGAGGTTGCGCAGGTTGATGACCACACCCTGATGGTTCATGCCTCCGGCCAGTGCCTTGCCGAAGGTCGCCTTCAGCGCGGACGCGGAGCAGGTCGGCGTGGCCTTCGTGCTCTTCGCGCCACTGCCGGTCGCGGCCTGTGCGGCGGCCGTACCGGCGAACCCCAGTGCGGCGACGGCAGCCCCCGCGAGCAGTACCCGTCCGACGCGGCGGCCGCGGCCGGCAGTGGCCACGGGACGGTCGGCGTTCCGGTAAGCGTTCATCGCAACGATCACACTCCATTCGATTCCCGGCGGCGCGGCCGCCGTGGGTGGCCGCGAGCCGTCTTCTTGCCCTCTACATGTGTTCGATGCGCCGATCGGCGACAAAGTTCGCGACGGCGGCGAAAAACTTCGGCCCGGTACGGCGGGGGAGAGGAAATCCAGGTGCCCGAGGGGCGTTGGGCCCCATAACCTCGGGCCATGGACGCTGCTGGAGGCCTGCTCGACGTCATTGATGTCGAAGCGACATGCTGGCGCGGACAGCCGCCGTCCGGCGCGGTCAGCGAGATCATCGAGATCGGGCTGACGGTCGTCGATCTCCGCGCCGGCGAGCGGGTCGGCAGGCATCGCCTGGTGGTCCGTCCCGCCCGGTCCGTCGTGAGCGACTTCTGTACGGAGCTGACGGGCCTGACGCAGACCGAGGTGGACCAAGGCGTGAGCTTCGCCCAGGCCTGCCGGACGCTGGCGGCCGAACACGGCGCGGGGACACGGCCCTGGGCTAGCTGGGGCGACTACGACCGCAAGCAGTTCGTCCGGCAGTGCCGGGCCACCGGAGCGGGCTACCCCTTCGGGGCGGGGCACACCAACGTCAAGGCGGTGTTCACCGAGGCGCACGGACTTCGCAGGCGACCGGGGATGGCGGAGGCCCTGCGTGTGGTCGGCCTGCCGCTGGAGGGACGTCACCACCGCGGTGACGACGACGCCTGGAACATCGCGGCCCTGGTGCTCGACCTGGTCGGCCGCGGTTCCTGGCCCGTCGCGCAGGTCGTCTGAGACCTTTCCGTCAGGAGCGGCGGCAGGCGACGAGCCCGCCTCTCCGCGCCTCGCGCCATGAGCCTTCCGGCACGTACCTCGCGCGCAAGGGTGGCGCGAACGTCCGGGACGACGCGAACGCGGGCTCCGCCGGCACCAGTTGGCTCATGGCCAGCCCGTGGGCGGCATGCCGCCGGACACGCGCGAGTTCGGCCGCAGCGCCGACCACGGCCGTACGGACCCGACCGTGCCGGGCCGGGCACCGTGCTCCCCGGTCCGGAACGGGCCTCTCCCCGTCTCCGTCCGACGCGCCGGCCGGAGACGGGGAGAGGTCGCCGCGCCTACTTCGCGGTCAGGAACTCACGCGCGGACAGCGGGCGGTTGACGATGCGGATGTCACCGACGTTGCCGTGGAAGACGACGTCGACGGCGCCCGCGTACTCGTGGCCGCCCACCAGCCAGGGCAGCCCGAGCGAGGTGAGGCCGACCGACAGACGGTTCGGGTTGTCGACGACCGGGGCGCCCTCCACGTACAGCCTCGTGAGACGACCGTCGTTCACCACCGCGAGGTGCCACCACTTGAGTTCCACCATGCCGTGACCCCAGTTGGTCGTCGGGTAGGTGTCGTTCGTCGGGTAGTGGTTGAACTGGGCCTCGCGGCCGTTGTTCGTGACGGCGAACTGGGCCAGCGGCTCGTTCGGGTCGGTGTTCTTGCCGTGCTTGCCCGCGGCCCCGGCGGAGCCGCGGCGGCTCAGGATCGACGCGTTGCCGTTCTTCCCGGAGTCCCAGTCCAGCGGCAGCATCACGAACGTCTCGATGGTGTACCCCGACTTGAACGTCTCGGAGTTCAGCGGCGCCTTCGGTCCCGTGGTCAGGTACGAGCCGTGGACCGGGCTCCGGCCCCCGACGAACTTCAGGCTGGCGTGCCCGGGCTGGTCGGGGTGGTGGTCGGCGGACCAGGTCAGCGCGTCCGAGGCGCTGCCCGGCACGGTCACCACCGTCAGGTCGTTGCCCTTGCCGGAGAGGTCGTGGATCGTCTGGCCCGCGGCCAGCGAGGTGCCGGGCGCACCCTGTCCGTCGAAACGCCAGTACGCCAGCGTGCCCTTAACCAACTCCCGGGAGGCCGGACGGGCGGGCCGCACCGGAACCGGGATGAAGCCGGAGAACCGCTTCTCGAAGTCGATCGGTATGGAGAAGTTGTCGACCGGACCGGTGATCCGCGCGTGCTCGGCCGCCAACTCGTTGCGGGACTCGGGGTCCTGAGCGAGGATCCACGGGTTGATCGTCTCGACGTCGATCGTGTTGCGGGCCAGGTCGAAGTGGTACAGGCGGATCATGCCGCCACCGCCGAAGTAGCGGTTCTGGTAGTTCGTGATGTGCATGGCCACGTCGTGGCCGGCGGCGTTCTTGCGGGTCGTGCGCCCGGGCGGCCAGTAGTGGCCGTTGAGGGTCAGGAAGATCTGGTCGTTGTCATTGATCAGCTTGTCCCAGACCGTCTGCCCGTAGCCGGAGAGTACGGCGTTGTCCTCCGGGTCCCCCGACTCGTAGGGGAAAACGTTGTCATCGTACGGCGAGGCGACGATGTCGTGGGACGTGAGGATCACCGGCATCTTCGGGTGGGCCTTGATGACGTCGTTGGCCCACGCGAAACCCTGGTCGGTGGTCCGCCAGTCCAGGGCCAGGACCAGCCACGAGCGGCCGGCGGCCTGGAAGATGTGCGCGGTGTTGTACCCGGTCGCGTCCGCGCCGGCGAACGTCTTCGCGCGCTTGAAGCGGTGCGGGCCCATGGTCTGCAGGTACGGCGTGTCACCGCGGCTGTCGTCGCCGCTCACGTCGTGGTTGCCGGCCAGCACGCTGTACGCGGCCCCGTGCGCGTCCAGCACGGCGAACGCCTTGTCGACCTGCTGGAACGACGACGGGTCGGCGTCCTGCGTCAGGTCGCCGAGGTGCGTCATGAACACGATGTTGTCGGTGTCGGTGCCGCTGTTCTCGACGATGTAGCGGAAGGACTCCTCCTGCGGCGTCCGGTTGACGCTGTCCTGGCTGCCCCAGTACAGGAACTGGGTGTCCGGCATGACCGCGAGGGTGAACTGCAGCGCGGTCTGATCCGGTCTCCACGTACCCGTCCGGCCGCTCTTGGCGTCCTCCGCGGCGAACGCGGGGGTCCCGCCGACCACCGAGGTGCCTGCTCCCAGGGCTGCCGCTCCCGCACCGGCCAGTGCCGCGTTGCGCAGAAAACCTCGCCGACTCTGCTCGGTCGGCTCTTGTGACGGATTGTCATCGATGTTGGACATAGGAGCTCTTCCCGGGTCGATGGTGCATACAGCCACGACGCTAGTCAGCACCGGTCCGGGCCGGGCAGACGTGAGATGACAAACGAAGATCAAACGTCTGTCCAGGACTGAAAGCGCCCGTCGCTCCACGGCCGGGCGCTGACGTCCCGAAGGGTGGACGGTGAACGGAAGGTATCCAGGGGGCCGCACCGCTTCACCGAGGCCGCGGCGGTGCCCGGCGCCGGGTCGCCACGGGGACCGGCAGGGCGCCGCGGGGTCGTCGGAGGCGGTTCGCGTCCCGGTGAGACGGCGGCCGGGGCGACGGAGCGAGCGCCCGGCCCCCGGCGGGCCGCGCGCCGCGTCGTTCGTGGGCCGGATTAGAGGATTTCGCTAGCTTCGACCCATGTTGCACACGAGATTCACCGAAATGTTCGGTATCACTCATCCGGTGATGTCCGCCCCCATGGGCCTCCACAGCGGCGGGACGCTCGCCGCCGCGGTCTCGGTGGCCGGCGGGCTCGGCTCCTTCGCGGGAACGCATCCGTGGGAGGAGCCCGACTGGATCCGGGCGGAGATCGCGACCATCCGCGCCGCGACGGACCGTCCGTTCGGGGTCGGCTTCATCACGCCCTTCCTCCCGTTCACCGAGGCGCACTTCGAGGCCGCGCTGGAGGAGCGCACGGCGGTCGTCGCACTGTCCTTCGCCGACCCCGGGCCCTGGGTCGCGCGCGCCCAGGCGGCGGGCGCGCGGGTGATGTGCCAGGTCCAGAGCTACGAGGACGCGGAGATGGCGGTCGCCGCGGGAACCGATGTGCTCGTGGCCCAGGGGACGGAGGCCGGTGGCCACACCGGGACGATGGGACTGCTGCCCTTCCTGGCCGGGATCGTGAAGCGGTACCCCGATGTTCCGGTGCTGGCCGCGGGGGGCGTCGGCGACGGCCGGACCCTCGCCGCGGTGCTCACCGCCGGTGCGGACGGCGCCTGGCTGGGTACGGCGTTCCTCGCCACGCCCGAAGCGGTCGAGGTGTCCGCCGTCCACAAGCGCCTGATCGTAGAGAGCGACGGCGGCGACACCGTCTGGACGCGGGCCTACGACATCGTGTCCGACCTGCCGTGGCCGTCGGCCGTCGGACAACGCGTCCGCCGCAATCGCTTCACCGACGAATGGGCCGGGCGTGAGGCGGCGCTGCGGGACCGCAAGGGCGAGTTCGCGCCCATGGAGGACGTCAACCCCCTTGAGGCGACGCCCGATCCGGACACCGGTGCGATCCTCTACGGGCAGTCGGCGTCCTTCGTCGACGCCGTCCGCCCTGCCGCCGAGGTGGTCCGGACGGTCAGCGAGGAGGCCGAGGCGATCCTGGCCTCGCGGCCGCGCACGCTGCTGAGCTGACACCGGGCCACCGAGGGAGCCATGTGGCGCGTGAGCACCCGGCCCCGGCGGGTGGTCGCCCTCGCCCGCGGCGCGCGCCGGACCGTCGCCCGCGCGCCTTCCCCCGAGGGCCCGGTGGCCTTGGTGGCGGCCCGACGTTCCGCGTGCGCACCGGGCCGCGCCGAACTCCCGCTCGCGGATAGCCTGGTCGTCGTCGGTGGTCCGGTGGTCCGGCGGCCAGGGTGCGACGCACGCGTACGCTCCGCGACCACGGGAGCCGGATGGTGTCGGCGCCGCGCCTCCCGAGCGGTCGTCGTCCCGACCGGCCGCCCGGGGCCACGGTTCCGTGGTGCCCGCGGACGGCGGCGAGGGTCCACCGTCACGGTCGCCGTGACCACCCCCGACGTCCGCCGAACCGCCCAGGACAAGGAGACAGCCCCTCGTGCGCAACACATCGAGCCGCCTCACCGCCGGCCCCCCGAACAGTCCGCTCCCGAAAAGGAGTTGGGCTGGGCTTGCCGCCGACCCGGCGGGCTCCGACAGCGCCGCGGGCACGGTGCCGAACGGCGTCGGGGGAAGCAGCGTCGCGGGCCTCGCGAGGACCGCGCCGCACCGGTTCCGCGTCGGGCCGGAGGTGTTCTCCGTAGGGCCGGAACTGTTCTCCGTCGGCCCGGACACCGACGTGGTCGATGCGGTGCCGGAGCCTGTCCTCGTCCGGGCGGACGGTCGACGGGAGGTGCGGCGGTGAGCAAGCCCGAGCTGGAGTTCCACCGCCCCGAGGGCCCCTGGAGCACGCCTCCCGGAGCCGTTCCCGGAATGCGTGAACAGGTACTGGCCGAGGATTCCGCCACCGGCGCCCGCACCGCGCTCGTGCGGTGGGAACCGGGCACCGACACCTCCGTCCAGGGCGTCTCCCGGCACGACTTCTGGGAGGAGGTGCATCTCCTGGAAGGAGCCCTGCACGACCTCACCCTCGACGCGACCTTCACCGCCGGGATGTACGCCTGCCGCCCGCCCGGCATGCCCCACGGGCCCTGGACCTCGCGGGAAGGGGTCACGATGCTCGTCATCACGTACCCCGAACCCGGCTGACCGGTGGCCGGCGGGCTCCTGAGTGGTGCGGCCGATGTGACGCCCCGGGGCGCCGACTCCGGCGCCCCGGGTCGGGCGTCGTGGGTGTGCGGGTGGTGGGCCAAGGCCGGTGATTCAGCCGATGCGCGGGAGCGCCGGCGGGACCGACAGTTGCCGGGCAACCATCGAGACGGACCCCGTCGCCTCGCGGCGTACGCCTTCCGACACCCACGCCCTCGGCGACGCCACGAGCGCGGCGCGGGTCCGTCGCCCCTCACCGAGAGGACGCCCCCGCCGTGCAGCAGCAGAACCGAGCAGTCCCCGCCGAACCGGCACGCCCCGCCCCGTCCGCACGCCGTCCGCACCGGCTCACGAGCCGTCTGGTGCGGGCCGGTCTGGCGGCGCTCCTCGCCGCGGGCGGCCTCGTCGCCGCGCAGGCCACCGGAGCACAGGCGAACGGAACCCCGGCCGCCGCGGCGCGGGCCGCGGCCAATCCGTACGAGCGCGGCCCCGCCCCCACGACGGCCGGCATCGAGGCGAGCCGCGGGCCGTACGCCGTCTCCCAGACCACCGTCTCCTCGCTCTCGGTGACGGGCTTCGGCGGCGGCACCGTCTACTACCCCACCTCGACCAGCGACGGTACCTTCGGCGCGGTCGCCATCTCCCCCGGCTACACCGCCTATCAGTCGTCCATCGCCTGGCTCGGCCCCCGGCTCGCCTCCCAGGGGTTCGTCGTGTTCACCATCGACACCCTCACCACCCTGGATCAACCGGACAGCCGTGGGCGGCAGTTGCTCGCGGCGCTCGACTACCTGACGCAGCGCAGCTCGGTCCGGGCGAGGATCGACAGCACCCGGCTCGGCGTGATGGGCCACTCGATGGGCGGCGGCGGCACCCTGGAGGCGGCGAAGAGCCGTCCCTCGCTCCAGGCCGCCATCCCGCTCACCGGCTGGAACCTGGACACCACCTGGCCGGAGATCCAGACGCCCACCCTGATCGTGGGCGCCGACGGTGACACGATCGCGCCGGTGGCCACGCACTCCGAGCCGTTCTACCGGAGCCTGCCGAGCACGCTCGACAAGGCCTACCTGGAGCTGAGGGGCGCCACGCACTTCACGCCCAACAGCTCCAACACGACGATCGCGAAGTACAGCATCTCGTGGCTGAAGCGGTTCATCGACAACGACACCCGCTACGAGCAGTTCCTCTGCCCGCTGCCCCAGGCGTCGCTGACCATCGCCGAGTACCGCGGCAACTGCCCGCACACCTCCTGACCCGTCCCGCACCACGGGCCCGTGAACGCGGGTGACGGCCACCGGACTCCGGTTCCGGTGGCCGTCACCCGTGTGACGGTCCCAGCTGGGGCCGTTGACGCTTGTGCGGGCTCACAAGGCTTGCGGTCCGGGCCTGGGAGCCGGCCCACCCCGCGCTCCCGCCGGGTGTCTGTTCGCGCTGCTCACAGACGGTTTCCGCGCCCGCGGAGGTACCCGAAGGCAGGGCTTCCGCCTTCGTTTACGCGGAAGTAACGTGACGGTCGTGACGGGAAACGCGACTGTGCGAGGTCCGCTGCGGACGGCGGGCCGGAGCTCCTTACCGACGGCCGTCCGGGCCGTGACGGACGAGCCGGACCGGGACAGCGCTCCGGAGACGACGGCCCCTTCGGCCGGCCAGACGTCCCCACCCCTGGCCGACCAGGACGGGCCGGGTTCCGCGGATGCGGTCGCCGCCCCGGTCGATGCCGCCTCGCCCCCTCGCGCCGACGGACCCGCCGCCGGACCGGCCACACGCCACGCGGGTGCCGCGAGGCGTCCTGAACGGCGGGGGAACCCAGGCGACTTGACCGGTGTGACGGCCGTATACGGCCTCGGCCGCCGGGCGCGCTCACCGCAGGGCGTCGCTACGGAGCCGGTCGACGCGCCGCCCGCCGCCGACGCGGGTGCGCTCACGGTCCGGCTGATCGACGCCGCCGACCGGGCCAGACTGGCCGGACTGCCGGACCGGGCAAAGGAATTGCTCGCCCGAGCCGGGCACGAGACGGCAGCCGACGCCGTACGCGGGGCGGCCCAGCTGGTGCTCGGGCAGCTCGCCCTCCAGGACGGACCGGCGGCCGACGCCCGCGAAGTACTCCTCCTCGCAGCCGAGTTGCTGGGTCCTGTCGACGGACGCCGAGCCCTCGCCGCGATACTCGCCGCCATGGAGGCGGCCTGGGCGACGGGTGACGCCGCCGCCTGCCGGGAGGCCCTGGATCATGCCCGGGAGCAGCCGGAGCCCGACCAGCGGCTCGCGGCCTTCCGGGCGGGGATGTCCTCGGTCATGGACGGACGTCTGGACAGAGGGCGGCACCAGCTGAGGGAGGCGGCCACCGCGGCGGGAGCGGCCGGTACCCCGGACGGCCCGGAGGCGCTGCTGCGCGCCGGGGGAGCGGCCCTGGTCGCGGGTGACCTCGTCGCCGCGTGCCGGGCCAACTCACGGGCCCTGGCCGTGGCCAGGGCCCGCGGGCCGCGCATCCTGGTCGCCCAGGCGCTGGAACGCCTCGCCTACGGGGAGCTGAGGGCCGGCCGGCACGCGCGCGCCCGGGCCCACGCCGAGGACGGTCTGCGGGCCGCTCTCGGTACCGGGCAGCGCAACCTGGCGGCGCACCACCACGCGATCCTCGCGCTGGTCGCGTCGGTCGAGGGCTCCCGGGCGGCCGTCGCCGAGCACGCGTCCGCCGCCGAGAGCGTCGCGGCTCCGCACGGTCTCGCGCAGGCGGCCACGCTGTCCCAGTGGGCCAGGGCCCGCGCCGATCTCGCCCACGGCCGCCTCCCCGAGGCCGCCGCGCGGCTCGGTCCGCTGGTCTGCGCGGGCCCGCGCCGCGGACACTTCGCGGTGCGCATGCTCGCCGTCCCCTGCTTCGTCGAGGCAGCGGCCCGCACCGGGCAGGAGGACGCGGCCCGTGCGGCGGTCGCGGAGTTCGCCCGCTGGGCCGCCCAGGGCGCCGACCCGCAGGCCCCTGCGCAGCTGGCCCGCTGCCGCGCGCTGCTGACCGGACCCGAAGCCTGCGAACCGCTGTTCACCACCGCCCTCGCCCACCACGACCAGCACACGGGGGACTTCGAGCGCGGACGCACCCAACTCCTCTACGGTACCTGGCTGCGACGGCAGCGCAGGCCGGGGGAGGCGCGCGGCCGGCTGCGGGACGCGCTGGTGTCCTTCGAACGCGGCGGAGCCCATGGCTGGGCCGCGCAGACCAGGGCCGAACTGCGCGCGACCGGGGACGCCGGACAGGACCGACCGCACGGCGAGCTGGCCCTCCTGACACCTCAGCAGCTGCGGATCGCCCGCTGCGTGGCCGAGGGCGCCACCAACCGCGAAGTGGCGCTGCGCCTGTCCGTGAGCCCCCGCACCGTGGACCACCACCTGCGGAATGTCTTCGCCGCCCTGGGGGTCCGCTCCCGCGTCGAACTCTCCCGCTGGCTGGACCGCGCCGAGAAGACCACCGCACACCCCTAGGTACCGACCAGGCGGTATGTCATCCTGCGGGATCAGGAGGTCCGGATCCGGAGCACCCGTGCGGCCACTCTCGGCCGACCGGCCCGGCCGGACCGAGCCGACTCCGGTGGAGGACAGCGATGCAGCACCTCGTACCCGCCCACGGCAGGACCCTGCCGGGACCCCGGACTCCGGCGACGGCCGCGCGGCCCGCCGTCGACGCGGAGGCCCTCGCGGTACTGCACCGGGCCGCCCGGGCACTGATGGCCGGCCTGCCCGAGCTCACCGAACGCCTGATGACGCTGCTGCGGGAGCGTGAACCCGCCTACCGCAGCGCCATGGAGGCCGACGCGGAGAGCGTGCGCGAGGAGGTGCGGCGCTCGCTGCGGCTCAACGTCGAATCGCTGATCAGGCCCGGTGAACTGCGCGAGGCCGCCCGCCGCTGCTCCTGGGCCATCGGCAGGGCTCGGGCCGACCGCGGACTCCCGCTGGACGCCCTGCTGCGCGCGTTCCGGCTGGGCGGCGGCATGGTCTGGCAGGAGCTCGTCGAGGAGACGACCCGCCGTCAGCCCTCCGACGCGCGGCTGCTCGTCCATGTCGCCGCCGACGTCTGGAACTTCGTCGACGACCACTGCGCCGTCGTGGCCGAGGCCTACCGGCAGACGGAACGGGAGCTGATGTGGCGCCGGGAGAACCGGCTCCGTCTGATGACGGCCGCACTGCTCGACGGCACCGCGCGGATCGCCGACCTGCCCGCCACCGCGGCCGCCCTGGGCCTCCCCGAACACGGGCGGTACGCGGTCGTGCTGGCCCGCCTGCCCTCCGGGAGGACGTTCGCCGACGCGTGGGGTCAGGTGCACCTGTCCGGGCTGCGGGTCCTCTGGTACCGCGATCGTGAGCGCGACGGCGGCGGCAGCTACGGCATCGTCCTACTCGCCGGCCACCCGCGCGACGAGGGCGAACCCGGTCACAGCCACGAGAGCGGACTCATGGACACCGGTACGGGCCCCGCGCGGGCGGTGGACGGGGCCGGGGCGGGCGACGGCGCCGGTTCGGACGAGGAGTGTCCCCGGACGTACGGACTCGACGTGGACGCCGGGGAGATCGCGCGCCGGCTGACCGCCCCCGGGGTGGCCCGGATCGGGGTGAGCCCGGTGGTGGACGGTCTCGCCGCGATCGGTGACGCCCGGCGTCTGGCGGACACGGCACTGCGGGCCTGCCCGCGGTCCGGGGGAACCATCGTGCTGGAGGAGCACCTGCCCGCCGCGCTCGTCGTCTCCGCGCCGGTCCTGGGAGCGGCGCTCGCCGAGCGGGTGCTCGGCCCCCTGCTGCGGCTGGACCCGTCCGACCGGGACGTCATGCTGGAGACCCTCACGGCCTGGCTCGCCTGCGACGGGTCCGCCCAGCGCGCCGCCGGCCGCCTCTACTGCCACCGCAACACGGTCCTGAACCGGCTGCGCCGCTGCGAACAGCTCACCGGCCGTTCGCTGAGCCGGCCGGCCGACGTCGTCGAACTGTCGCTGGCCCTCGCCGCCCACTGTCTCCTCGACCCCTGAACGCGCCGCGGCCCGAACCAGGGGTTCGGGCCGCGGGGTGCTGTCGGTGATCAGAAGAGCAGGAGGAGGGTGACGGTCGCGGTGGCCGCCGCGCAGACGGTCAGGGCCAGTCCCACACAGCGCCTGCGCAGCGTCCGGTAGCGGTGTTCGTACTCGGCCCGCAGATCGAGGCACCGGGCCGCGATCCGTTCGAGGTCCTTGCGCGCACGCTTCAGGGCGTCGGCGACGTAGTACCGCTCGATCTCCGCCTGCTGCGACGTGGTCAGCCAGTCCATGGGCCGGACGAACTCACGCGCGCGTTGCTCGGCTTCCGTGACCCTTGCGTGCCAGAGCAGGTAACCGTCCACCGCGTTGCCGAGTTCACCCTCGGGTCCGGGCCGCAGCAGACCGCTCACCTGGGTCCTCGATCGGTCAGGAGCTGGCCTCCCCCGCCGTGGCCGCGGTCCTCCGCCATGGCGATGTCCGGGTGGTGGAGGTCGAACGCCGGGGATTCACTGCGGATCCGCGGCAGGGTGTGGAAGTTGTGGCGCGGCGGCGGGCAGGAGGTGGCCCACTCCAGTGAACGGCCGTAGCCCCACGGGTCGTCGACCTCGATCTTCTTGCCGTACTTGGCGGTCTTCCAGACGTTGTAGAGGAACGGCAGCATCGACAGGCCGAGCAGGAAGGACGCGATCGTGGAGATCGTGTTGAGGGCGGTGAAGCCGTCGGCCGCGAGGTAGTCGGCGTAACGACGCGGCATGCCCTCGGCGCCCAGCCAGTGCTGGACGAGGAACGTGCCGTGGAAGCCCACGAACAGCGTCCAGAAGGTGATCTTGCCGAGCCGCTCGTCGAGCATCTTGCCCGTGAACTTCGGCCACCAGAAGTGGAAGCCGGAGAACATCGCGAAGACCACGGTGCCGAACACCACGTAGTGGAAGTGCGCCACCACGAAGTACGAGTCGGAGACGTGGAAGTCCATCGGGGGCGAGGCCAGGATGACGCCGGTCAGACCGCCGAAGAGGAAGGTCACCAGGAAGCCGGTCGCCCAGAGCATCGGTGTCTCGAAGGACAGCGAGCCCTTCCACATCGTCCCGATCCAGTTGAAGAACTTCACGCCGGTCGGTACGGCGATCAGGAACGTCATGAAGGAGAAGAACGGAAGGAGCACCCCGCCGGTGACGTACATGTGGTGCGCCCACACGGTCACGGAGAGACCCGCGATGGAGATGGTCGCCCCGATCAGGCCCATGTAGCCGAACATCGGCTTGCGCGAGAAGACGGGGATGACTTCCGAGACGATGCCGAAGAACGGCAGCGCGATGATGTACACCTCCGGATGGCCGAAGAACCAGAAGAGGTGCTGCCACAGAAGTGATCCACCGTTCGCGGCGTCGAAGACGTGTGCCCCGAATTTTCGATCCGCCTCCAGGGCCAGCAACGCGGCGGCGAGCACGGGGAAGGCGAGCAGCACCAGTACGGCGGTGAGCAGCACGTTCCACACGAAGATCGGCATACGGAACATCGTCATGCCGGGAGCGCGCATGCAGATGATCGTGGTGATGAAGTTGACCGCGCCGAGGATGGTGCCGAAGCCGGAGAAGGCCAGACCCATGATCCACATGTCGGCGCCGACGCCGGGCGAGCGGACCGCGTCGGAGAGCGGCGAGTACGCGAACCAGCCGAAGTCGGCCGCGCCCTGCGGGGTGAGGAAGCCCCCGACCGCGATGAGCGAGCCGAAGAGGTAGAGCCAGTAGGCGAACATGTTCAGCCGCGGGAACGCCACGTCGGGCGCGCCGATCTGCAGCGGCATGATCCAGTTCGTGAAACCGGCGAACAGGGGCGTCGCGAACATCAGCAGCATGACGGTGCCGTGCATCGTGAACGCCTGGTTGTACTGCTCGTTCGAGACGATCTGGATGCCCGGCCGGGCCAGCTCGGCACGCATGATCAGCGCCATCACCCCGCCGATCACGAAGAACGCGAACGAGGTGGTCAGATACAGCGTGCCGATGGTCTTGTGGTCGGTGGTCGTCAGCCACTTCACCACGACATTGCCGGGTTGCTCGCGCCTGACCGGCAGCTCGCTCTCGTAAGAGTCCTCGGATGCCGTGGCACCCCGAGGTTCGTTGCGCATGCTCAAGGCGGGTTGCTCCCCAACTGACGGTGGTCCGACGGCTCTCGTCTGCCGGCCATCCTCGCGGTTCGGAGCAGGCCACTACGCCCCGAGCGGTCGCCATTCAACCGATCGATCGTGGATGCAACCCGAATACAGTAGGCATCCGAGTGAGACGTGGACGTCCTCTCTCCGGAGTCCCCTGAATTCCGTTCGCCCCTGACGGAGCAGGGGGATCCCGATGGCTATCCGGAGGAGAGGGCGGAGGCTAGGCGGGCGAGTGCCTCCTCGCTCCGGGAACCGGCCCGGGGGGTGCCGACGAGGAGCTGTTGTCCAGGCGCGTCATGGACGTCGAAGGTCTGGTAGGTCAGCTCGATCCGGCCGACCTCCGGGTGGACGAACACCTTGAACGCGCGGGTCAGGCCGCCCACTTCCTGGTCGTTCCACAGGATGTCGAACTCGGCTGAGAGGGACGACAGTTCGGTGACGAGGTCGCGGAGGGCGGCGTCGTCGGGGAAGCGGCCGCGGTTGAGCCGGAGCGCCCGCACGGTGGCCCGCCGCAGGAGGTCCCGTTCCACGAAGACCGTCTTGGCCTCCGGGTGGGTGAACAGGATGCGCGGCATGTTGCGTTCCTCGCCGAAGGGCGCGAGGAGCGCGTCGGCGATGGCGTTGACCGCGAGCACGTCGAACGCCGGCCCGAGGACGTACGCGGCCGCCGCCGGGAAGGCCTCCAGCAGCTCCGCGAGCGACGGGTGGACCAGGTCCCGTGGGGTGACGGGGTCGAGCCGGGGGTTCAGTCCGGCGAGCCGGAACAGGTGCTGGCGTGCGTCGACGGACAGGTGCAGCGCGTGACCGATCGCGTCGACGACCTGGGCGGACGGGTTCCGCTCGCGACCCTGTTCGAGCCGGGCGTAGTAGTCGGCACTCACTCCGGCGAGCACCGCGACCTCTTCCCGTCGCAGGCCGCTCAGCCGGCGTCCGGCGGTGCCGCCCGCGAGACCGGCGTCGGCGGGCTTGAGCCGGCCACGGGCGGCCCGCAGGAAGTCCCCGAGCTCATTCGTCCGTGCCGCCATGACGTCGATGGTAGTCCCGCCGTTCGGTCCGGCGTGTCCCGCGCCGGCCGCGCCGGTGGCTCCGCTCGCCGCGGACCGAGTGGCCTCCGGCCGGTGGGCAGGCGCTCATGGCACCGGTGCGGCTGTGGACACGCAGGGCGGTGCGGACACGGAGAGCGGCGCGCGGCCGGTGGTCGTTCGACGGGGCGCGGCGCGTCGAGAGGCGGTGTCCGCGGGGACACCGGGACCGCTCGCAGGAAGCCGCTGCCTGGGTGCCGGACACCCAGGCAGCCACGTCCTCCCGGCGCGCGGTACGAGGCGGTGGACTGGGGGCGGGCCGGGGCACGGGACCCGGCCGGACCGACGTACAGGGAGACCCCTCGCATGACCGCACCGCGGAAGAACGTCCTCGTCACCGGCGCGAGCAGCGGTATCGGCGAGGCCACCGCCCGCCGTCTCGCCGCCGCGGGGCACCGTGTCCTGGTGGGCGCCCGCCGCACCGGGCGACTCGCCGCCCTCGCGAAGGAACTCCGCGACGCGGGCGGGACCGTCCACCACCGCGAGCTCGACGTGTGCGACCTCGGATCGTTCCGTGCCTTCGCCGCCTCGGCGCTGACCGAGTTCGGCGGCATCGACGTGCTGGTCAACAACGCGGGCGTGATGCCCCTCTCCCCGGTCGCCGACCTGCGCGTCGACGACTGGAACCGGATGATCGACGTGAACCTCCGCGGCGTGCTCCACGGCATCGCCGCCGTCCTCCCCGCGATGCGGGAACAGGGCGGCGGGCAGATCATCAACATCTCGTCCGTCTCCGGACACCGGGTCGACCCGACGGCGGCCGTCTACAGCGCCACGAAATTCGCCGTGGCCGCTCTCTCCGAAGGCCTGAGGCAGGAGAGCCGCGACATCCGCGTCACCGTCGTCAGTCCCGGGTTCACCCACAGCGAGCTCACCCATCAGGGCGGCAACCCGGAAGTGCGGAGCGCCGTCCGTGCCGCCGCCGAGCAGCTCGCGATCCCCGCGTCCGCGATCGCCGAGGCGATCGCCTTCGCCGTGGACCAGCCCGCGGACGTCGACGTCAACGAACTCGTCGTGCGGCCGACGGCCCAGGGCTGAGCGAAGGCACCCGCCGGCCGGCGGACCGGATGCGCGAGCGGCAGTGGCGTGATCCGTCGCGGCAGGAAGGCTCCCTCTGACCCAGAGGGACGCAAAAATTTGCGCATCTTGCGTTCACTTGCGTCGTGGTGCGCAAGGTATCGACAGCTGCTTTACGGGACCGGGCCGCGATGCCGGACAGAGGGACGCGGGTCGGTCCCGCGTCTGCTTCCGGGACGCTCGACAGATGTCAAGTGCGCGAAGTCCAACGGGAGTAGTGGGCCAAGCGCATCGGGGGCCGACTCGCCCGGAGATGCGTCCCCGGTCCTGCTCATCGGCCCCGGGAGGGGCGAGCGCGGCGCCTTCGTCGGTGAGGCGCGGGTGTGGTCGGTGAAACTTGTGGCGTCCGGGCGGTAGACGGACTCGCAGGGCTCTGCAATATTGCGATGAAAGAGCGCAAGAAGCTGCGTGAACTGCCCATGCGGAGATCACCGATCTCGGCGCGGACAGCTCACGCCGTCCCGCCGTACCGCGCCACCGCTCTGCCCAGGAACGAGCCGACCTCGCCGCCCCCGCCGGCGCGCGAACCTCCGCAGGGAGTGACCCCGCATGACCCGACACAGGCCCAGATCCTGGAGACGACGCGCAGCCACCGCCGCGCTCGCCTCCACCGTCATAGCGCTGGGCATGCCCGCGCTGAGCGCCCACGCCGCCGGCGGCCCCAACGCCGCCGCGGACAGCCCGACCAGGGCCGGCAGTGCCCTCGGCGCCCACACGGCCGCCGGTATCACCGACGGGAACACCGACACCTACTGGCAGGCCGGCAAGAAGTCGGCGCAGTGGGTACAGACCGACCTCGGGCGGACCGAGCGCGTCCGCCAGGTCGTGCTGCGGCTGCCCGAGGACTGGCAGACCCGCACCCAGACGCTCGCGCTTCAGGGCAGCGCCGACGGAAAGAGCTTCGCCACGCTCAAGTCGTCGGCGCAGTACGTCTTCAGCCCCGGCAACGGCAACACGGTGAAGGTCTCCTTCCCCGCGACACTGGCCCGTTACGTGCGGGCCGACTTCAGCAAGAACTCGGTCGCCTCCACCGCCCAGCTCGCCGAGATGCAGGTGCTCACGGCCGCCGCCTCGACCCCCAACCTCGCCCAGGGCAAGACCTTCACCGAGAGCGGGCACGCCGACGTCTACGGCGCGGCCAACGCCGGCGACGGCAACCGGGACACCTACTGGGAGAGCAAGAACAACGCCTTCCCGCAGTGGCTCCAGGTCGACCTGGGCTCCTCGGTCAAGGTGAACCAGGTGACGCTGCGGCTGCCCGGCGGATGGCCGAGCCGCAGCCAGACGCTCAAGATCCAGGGCTCCACCGACAACCAGAACTTCACCGATCTGACAGCGTCCAAGGCGTACACCTTCGACAGCAGCAACGACCAGTCGACGACCATCAGCCTCGACACCACCACGACGCGGTACGTCCGTGTGCTGATCACCGCCAACAGCGGCTGGCCGGCAGGGCAGTTGTCCGAGCTGGAGGTCTACGGGCCCGCGACCGGCGACACCCAGGCGCCCTCCGCGCCCGCGAACCTGAGCTACACCGAGCCCGGCACCGGCCAGATCAAGCTGACCTGGGGCGCGTCGAGCGACGACACGGGTGTCACCGGATATGACATCTACGCCAACGGCCAGCTGCGGGCGACCGTCGCGGGGAACGTCCTGACGTACACCGACACCCAGTCGGCCAGTACCGACGTCACGTACTTCGTGCGCGCCAAGGACGCGGCGGGCAACGTCTCCTCCAACAGCAACAGCGTGACCCGCAAGGGAACGGGCGGCGACACCCAGGCCCCCACGGCGCCCGGGAACCTCGCCTACACGCAGTCCGGCAGTGACGTGAAGCTCACCTGGCAGGCGTCGAGCGACAACGTCAAGGTCACCGGCTACGACGTCTACGCCAACGACCAGCTCGTCAAGTCCGTGGCGGGCGACGTCCTCACCTACACCGACACCCCGTCGGCGGCGGCCACGGTCACCTACTACGTGAAGGCGAAGGACGCCGCCGGAAACGTCTCGGTGGCGAGCAACAGCGTCACCCGGGCCGGCTCGGGCGGAGGCTCCAACCTGGCCCAGGGCAAGCCCATCGACGCTTCGTCGTACACCTTCACCTATGTCGCCGCCAACGCCAACGACGGCCAGACCAGCACCTATTGGGAGAGCGGCGGTGGCGCCTACCCGGCCACCCTCACCACCAAGCTGGGCGCCAACGCCGATCTCAGCCAGATCGTCGTCAAGCTGAACCCGGACGCGGCCTGGTCGACACGTACGCAGAACATCCAGGTGCTCGGCCGCGACCAGGACGCGACGGCCTTCACCAGTCTCGCCGCGGCGAAGGACTACACGTTCTCACCCGCGAGCGGCAACACGGTGACCATCCCGGTCTCCGGCTCGGCCGCCGACCTCCAGCTCAAGTTCACCTCCAACACCGGCGCTCCCGGCGCGCAGGTCGCCGAGTTCCAGGTCATCGGCACCCCCGCCGCCAACCCGGACCTGAAGGTCACCGGGATCACCAACACGCCCTCGGCGCCCGTCGAGTCGGACACGATCAGCCTCAGCGCGACCGTCACCAACGGCGGCACCAAGGCGGCCAAGGCCACCGACCTGAACTTCACCCTCGGGGGGACGAAGGTCGCCACCGCGGACGTCCCCGCCCTCGCCGCCGGCGAGACGAAGACGGTCACCGCGAGCATCGGTGCCCGCGACGCGGGCAGCTACCCGGTGGGCGCGGAGGTGGACCCGTCGAACAAGGTCATCGAGCAGAACGAGGCGAACAACGTCTTCACCCGCTCGGACGCCCTCGTCGTCAAGCCCGTCTCCAGCTCCGACCTGGTCGCCGCGCCGGTCTCCTGGACCCCGTCCAGTGCCTCGGCCGGTGACGACGTCAAGTTCACCGTCGCGATCAAGAACCAGGGGACGATAGACTCGGCCTCCGGTGCCCACGGCGTCACCTTGACGATCCAGGACTCCAAGGGCGCCACCGTCAAGACGCTCACCGGCTCCTACAACGGTGCCATCGCCTCGGGCCAGACGACCGCTCCGGTCAGCCTCGGTTCGTGGACCGGCGTCAACGGCAAGTACACCGTCAAGACGGTCATCGCCGACGACACCAACGAGCTGCCGGTCAAGCGGGCCAACAACACCACCACGCAGTCCCTGTTCGTCGGACGCGGCGCCGACATGCCGTACGACATGTACGAGGCCGAGGACGGCACGGTCGGAGGCGGCGCCAAGGTCGTCGGCCCGAACCGGACCATCGGCGACCCGGCCGGCGAGGCGAGCGGCCGCAAGGCGGTCACCCTCAACGCGACCGGCCAGTACGTCGAGTGGACCACCCGCGCGGCCACCAACAGCCTGGTGACCCGCTTCTCGATCCCGGACGGCACCGACAGCACGCTCAACGTCTACGTGGACGGCCAGTTCCTCAAGGCCATCGACCTCACCTCCAAGTACGCCTGGCTGTACGGCAACGAGACCGCGCCCGGCAACTCGCCCGGCTCCGGTGCTCCGCGCCACATCTACGACGAGGCGAACCTGCTGCTCGGCAAGACCGTGCCGGCCGGTTCCAAGATCCGGCTCCAGAAGGACGCCGCCAACAACTCCTCCTACTACAACATCGACTTCATCAACACGGAGCAGGCGACCGCCGCCGCGAACCCTGACCCGGCCGCCTACACGGTCCCGGCGGGCTTCGCGCACCAGGACGTACAGAACGCGCTCGACAAGGTCCGCATGGACACCACGGGCAAGCTCGTCGGCGTCTACCTGCCCGCCGGTGACTACGAGACCTCCAGCAAGTTCCAGGTCTACGGCAAGGCCGTCCAGGTGATCGGCGCCGGGCCGTGGTTCACCCGCTTCCACGCCCCCTCCTCGCAGGAGAACACCGACATCGGCTTCCGGGCCGAGGCGAGCGCCAAGGGCTCGACGTTCGCGGGCTTCTCCTACTTCGGCAACTACACGTCCCGGATCGACGGTCCGGGCAAGGTGTTCGACTTCTCCAACGTCTCCGACATCACCATCGACAACATCTGGGTCGAGCACATGGTGTGCCTCTACTGGGGCGCCAACACCGACAACATGACCATCAAGAACTCCCGCATCCGTGACACGTTCGCCGACGGCATCAACATGACGAACGGGTCCACGGACAACCACGTGGTCAACAACGACGCCCGGGCCACGGGCGACGACAGCTTCGCGCTCTTCTCGGCGATCGACGCCGGCGGCGCGGACGAGAAGAACAACCTGTACGAGAACCTGACGTCGACGCTCACCTGGAGAGCGGCCGGTATCGCCGTCTACGGCGGCTACGCCAACACCTTCCGCAACATCCGGGTCGCCGACACCCTGGTCTACTCCGGCATCACGATCTCCTCGCTGGACTTCGGTTACCCGATGAACGGCTTCGGGACCGATCCCACGACGATCGAGAACGTGTCGCTCGACCGGACGGGCGGCCACTTCTGGGGCTCGCAGGTCTTCCCCGCCATCTGGGCGTTCTCCGCGTCCAAGGTCTTCCAGGGGATACGGGTCAACGACGTCGACATCGACGACTCCACCTACGGAGGCGTGATGTTCCAGACCAACTACGTCGGCGGCCAGCCGCAGTTCCCGGTGAAGGACACGATCTTCACCGACATCTCCATCACCAACTCCAAGAAGAGCGGTGACGCCTTCGACGCCAAGTCGGGATTCGGCATCTGGGCCAACGAGCTGCCGGAGCCCGGTCAGGGTCCGGCCGTCGGTGAGGCCACCTTCCGCAACCTGCGGATGAGCGGCAACGCCCAGGACATCCGGAACACGACCAGCACGTTCAAGATCAATACCGAGTGAGTTCCGAACAGCCGTGAACGGTACGGGGTCACCCTCCGCGAGGGTGGCCCCGTACTGCCGTGCCGGAGGAGACGGAGCCCTCGGAACGGCAGCGTCGGAGCCGGCACCAGGCAGCGGGGCCGCCGTTCGGTGCCGGGTGCCGGGTGCCGGGTGCCGGGTGCCGGTGCCGGTGCCGGATGCCCGGGGAGGGCGACGCCGTTCGAGCAGCTGTTCCCCTGGTCATGGGGCTACGCCGCAATGCGTATGGCGTGAGACGGCGGTGGCCCGTCACCCTGAGTTCCGTCACGCCACGGAACGTCCATGGGCGTCATTCACGGGGGAGTCCTTCATGCGCCACGTCCGTCCTCGCCCTGTCCGCCTCGTCGCCCTCCCCGCCGTGGCCGTGTTGCTCGCGTTCGGCCCGCTCGTCGCCTGCAACGACGACGACGGCGGCTCGCCCGCACCGGTCTCGGTCTCCCCGACGTCGCCGGCCAGGCCGAGCCCCACCGCCGCGAAGGGCGTGGTGCCCGACCTCACGGGTCTCACCGTCGCGGACGCGCGGGGCAAGCTCGCCGAACTGGACTACGGGATGGCGTTCACCGACGACTCGGAGATCGGGGACGACTCCCTCACGGTGACCGCCCAGTCCCCGGCACCCGATTCCGCGCTGAAGCCCGGTGCCACGGTGACGATCACCGTCCCCGGCCGCTGAGGTGCCGTGCCGGGCGCCGTCCTCCCGGGGGCCGGAGGCGACGCGGAGAGGGGTGCGGGAGCCTGGAGAGGCGCCGTCAGCCGCGCGGGCCACCGGCGGGGGCGGTGTTCCACGGGTGGATGTCCGTGATCTGTGCCGAGTCCGCGTCGACCCAGCCGTTGGGGCCGAACCAGACACAGACGGCGCCGGCCAGACCGATGGGGATGACCGCGCCGCCCGTCGCGACGCACTGCGCCTGGGTGACCGGGGGCCGGGCGGCGGCCTCGGCCGTTCCGCCGAGTCCGAGTGTCAGTAAGAGGGCCGCGAAGGCGGTTGCCGTGGCGGCCGATGCCACACGTCGAGAGCGCATGATTCTCCTCCTCTGCGGTGGACCGCCCACCGCAAGTGGAGGCTATTCCCGCCGACTCCGGGAAATTGCTAGAAGCCGGGCGGGTGACGTTGGTCGAGCAGCGGGGCAAGTCGTGGGGGAGGCGGGCGGTGGCGGAGTCGTCCTCGGGGTGTCGCGTCGTCAGGTCGTGGGATGCGCGCTCTTCGCACCGACTTCCCTCTCCGGCACAGGTGTTGAGGAATCCCGCCCCCGCGCACGGTCCATCTCCCGCCATTCCGGCCGCAGTCCGGCCAGGTTGGTGGTGAGGAAGTAGGCGGCCCCGCCGGCGAGCAGTACGGGCGAAAGTCCGACGGCGGCCACGGCGGCTCCGGTGATCAGCCCGCCGAGGGGGATGCCGGCCCAGGCCAGCGAGTCCCCGAGCGCGTTGACCCGCCCCAGCATGTGGCGCGGCACCCGCTCGAACAGAACCGCTCCCAGGACCGGGTTGAGGAATCCCGACCCGAACCCGCTGACGGCGAACACGGCCAGCACCACTCCCATCGGGGCACCCGACGCGAGGACCAGGAACCGCGGGGCTCCGGCCAGCAGGAAGCCGGTGAAGAACACCACCCGGCGCCGCAGCCGGTGGGCCGCGACCGCGGCGATCAGGCTCCCGGCGACCGCCGTCGCTCCCATCACACTGCCCATCAGACCGATCGCGGCCGGACCGTGGCCGGACTCCTTGGCCCAGACCGGCATGAGCACCGTGTTGAATCCCGCGTCCAGCAGGTTGGTGATCCCCACCATGACGATGACGGTCAGCAGCAGCAACTCGCCGCGCAGGAAGGCGAATCCCTCGCCGAACCGCCGCCAGTAGCCGGGTTCCGTCCGTTCCTTCCGATCCGTGCCGTCGGTCCCGGAGACGGTCTCGTGGGCCGCGTGTCCCATTCCGCGAGGAAGCGCCACGCCGATCACCAGTGATCCGAGCGCGAAACAGCCCGCGTTGACGACGAGCCCCGTCATGGGTCCGAGCAGCCCCACCAGGGAGCCGCCCACCGCCGGCCCGACCGTGGAGGCGAGCCGCTCGGTCACGCCGGCCAGCCCCGCGGCGCGCTCCAGCGGAACCCCGCCCCGATCGGCGGCCTCCGGGACCATGACCATCTTGGCCAGGTCACCGGGACCGCGGACCGCGCCGATCAGTGCGACCAGCACCAGCAGGAGAGGGAAGGAGAGCAGGTCCAGGGTGTGGAAGAGGGGAACCGCGGCGGCGGCGGTCGCACTGGCCAGATCGGTGCTCCACGAGACGGTCCGGGGGCCGATCCGGTCCACGAGCGGTCCGGCGAACGCCTTGGCCGCCACATAGGGCGTCATCTCGCAGAAGGCGACCAGTCCGGTCTGGGTGGCGCTGCCCGTCGTGACGAGGACGAACCAGGGGAGCGCGACGGCGGAGACCCGGGTACCGGTGAGCGAGACGGCCATGGCCGCCAGGACCCCGGTCAGCGGCCTCAAGGACCGCCGGCCGGGTATGCCGCCCGCGTCGGGGACGTCCGTCGTCATGACGGCTCCTCTCCCTCGGCCTCCTGAGGACCGGCGTGGGCCCGCGAGGGGGCGGGTGCGTCGAGTTCGGGCACGAGGTGCGTGATGACGGCGACTCGTTCGGCCCCGTCCGGAGCGTCACCCGCCGCCTCCGGCGTGTCCTCGCGGTAGCGGGCGATGACGGCCTGCAACTCCTCGCGCAGGGAGGCGGCCTCCTCGGGTGTGAGCCGCAGGGCCCAGTCGCTCATGTCGAAGGTGTCCCGCCAGGTACGGGGCATCGTCTGAAGCTCGTTGACCGCGCGTTGGGTGCGCAGGGTGTACGCGGCGGCGACGGACTGCAGGTAGGCCAGCGCCGCCTCGGGCTCGCGCTCGGCCAGTTCCGGGTCGTTCAGCTCCGTCCTCTGATGCACGGAACGCCACCAGCGCTCCCGGGCGTTGCCGCGTTCCGTGTCCTCCTCGACGAAGCCCGCCGCGCCGAGCTGGCGCAAGTGGTAGCTGGCGGTACCGGAGTTCACGCCGAGCCGTTCCGCGAGGCGGGTGGCCGTCGACGGCCCGTACTTCCGCAGCAGCCCGACCAGCTGGACCCGTACGGGATGGGCCAGCGCCCGCAGTCCCTTGGCGTCGAGGACGACCGAGCCGGGCTCGGGTCGCCGGCCTTCCTCCCGCGCGTCTTCGTCAGTCATGTCCTGCACTGTAGACCGCAAAGAGTTCTTCGCAAAGAGTTCTTCGCGAAGAAGTCTTTGGGGTTACGCGGGACCTGCTCACGGCGTCACCTCCCGCTGGACCGCTGTGACCCGGTCGGATCCCGCCGTGTCACCCCAGTCGGGTGAGATCGGGGCGCAGACGCTGCCAGACCGGATGGCGCAGACGGCCTGCCGTGGTCCATTCCGCGGCGGTGACCTCGGCGACCAGCCGCGGTTCCACCCAGTGCGCGCCGAGGACCTCGGCCTGGTCGACGAACGGAGACGTCGAGCGTGCGATGACCGTGAGATACGCGCTGAGTTCGCCGATCTCGTGCTGCGACATCCCCGACCCGACCGATCCCGCGTACCGCAGTCCGGAGGGCCCGTCCAGCCCCACCAGCACCGCACCGGGCACGCCCTCGGCCGCCCCGGTGCGCTGTGTCCAGCCGCCGATGACCACGTCCAGGGTCTCCATCCGTCTGGTCTTGCGCCAGTCGGCCGACCGGACCCCCGGCGTGTAGGGGGAGGAGAGCCGTTTGGCGACCACGCCTTCGAGTCCCTCACGGACGACGGCGTCCCACACCTGCTCGCCGTGGCCCTGTACGTAGGCCGGTGTCGACCAGTGCGGACCGTCCAACCCGAGCAGGGACAGGGTCTCGCGGCGCTCGGCGTACGAGGTGTCGACGAGTGTGCTGCCGTCGAGGAAGAGGACGTCGAAGATGATCAGATGGGCGGGGGAGTCCAGGGCCAGCCGCGCGGCGCGGCGGGCGTTGACCACGCCCATCCGGCGCTGGAGGAGTCCGAAGTCGGGGCGTCCGGAGCCGTCGAGGACGACGACCTCACCGTCCAGGACCGCGCTCCGCCCGTACAGCACGCCGCCCAGATCCTGCAGCTCGGGATAGGTCGCCGTGACGTCGTTGCCCGACCGTGCGACCAGCCGCACGGTCCCGTCGCCCGTCGTGGTCAGGACGCAGCGGGCTCCGTCCCACTTGGCCTCGAACGCCCACTCCGTGTCGGGCACGGGCAGCGGCCCCGGCGTGGCCAGCATCGGTGCGATCGCGGGAGGTGGCGAGGGGGCCTCGGAAGGATGAGCGGCCATAGTCAAAATGATCGAACGGTGAGCGGGCATCCGCAGGTCGGAGCGCGCGCAGGTGCGGCCGCCCACGGCGTCCGGGTCGCTCCGCGGCCCGACCGCCCCGCGCCGCGCGGTCTCGATTCCGGGGCCGCGACGGTCCGCCGGAGCCGGGTCCGGTTCGGGAACGCCCGAGTCCGCACCGGCCTCCTGGCGTGCGTGGTAGGTATGGGCGATGATCGGTCGCCTTCCCCTGGACGAGCAGGCCTCCGCCCTGAGATCGGCGCTCTCCCGCAACGAGGTGCTGCTGGAGGTGCTGAGCCGCACCGCCGCGCTGCGGCTTCCCGGCTGGTACCTCACGGCGGGCTGTCTGTTCCAGACCGTGTGGAACGTCGTCACGGACCGGCCGCCCGCCGAGGGGATCAAGGACTACGACGTCTTCTACTTCGACGACGGCGACCTGTCCTGGGAGGCCGAGGACGCCGTGATCCGCGAGGCGAAGGAGGTCTTCGCCCGCCTGCCCGCCGATGTCGAGATCCGCAACGAGGCCCGGGTCCACCTCTGGTACGAGCGGAAATTCGGGGTGCCGTGCCCTCCGTACGATTCCACCGAGGCGGCGATCGACTCGTTCGCCGCCACCACCTGCTGTCTTGGGGTGCGTGTGGAGGCGGGCGGGCACTGGCGGATCTACGCGCCGCACGGACTCTCCGACGTGTTCGACCTCGTCGTACGTCCGAACCCGGTGCTCGCTCCGCGCGAGGTCTACGAGGCCAAATCGGCCCGCTGGCGGGGACAGTGGCCCGCACTGACCGTCCTCGACTGGCCGTCCCCGTGAGACGCCGTACGGGGGTCACGAGCCGTCCGCGGGGTGCGGGTGAGCCGGCTCGGCCGGTCCGGTAGGAGCCGGAGCCCGCCGGATCCGCCGGGCGGCCGACGTAGCGTGTCGTCGGCCGCCCGTGTCCGCGGAGCGTCCTCGCCCGCCGCCCTACCAGGCCACCGGCAGTTCGAGGGGGAAGCGGCGGATGGTCTCGGTGTCCCAGCGCAGATCCTCGGGGGCTACCGCGAGCCGCAGGTCCGGGAACCGTTCCAGCAGCCGCCCGATGGACACCTCCAGCTCGGCCATGGCCAGGGGCACGGCGACACACAGGTGCCCGCCCCAGCCGAAGGTCATGTGGGGCAGAGGGGGCCGGTCCGGGTCGATGGTGTGCGGGTCCGGATAGCGACCCGGGTCACGGTTCGCCGTCAGGTAGGACACATGGACGAAGTCGCCCGCGCGGATCCGTACCCCCTCCATCTCCACGTCCTCCAGTGCCACCCGCGGGATGCCGACCCCCTTGCGGAACGGGATGAAGCGGAGCAGCTCGTTCAGGGCGGCGGTCAGGCTCTCCGGGCGGCTCCTGACGTGCTTCATCAGCTCGGGACGGGTCAGGAGCAGGTAGGAGATGTTGCTGATCTGGCAGGTGGCGGTGTCGTGCCCGCTGAGCATCAGGGTCAGGGCCATCACCGCCAGTTCTCTGTCGTCGAGCGCGTCGTCGCCGTCCTGGGCGTTGGCGAGCACGCTGATCAGATCGTCCCCGGGGGAGTGCCGCCGTTCGTCGACCAGACGGCCGAAGTACGCCACCAGCTCGGCCTTGGCGGTCGCCGCCCCCTCGCGGCTGTCGGGGCCCGTGGAGAGCAGTCTGTGCACGTACTGGTCCATCAGGGGCCAGTCGTCCTGGACGATCCCGAGGACGTCGCAGATGGTGTGCTGCGGGAGCCGGTTCGACAGATGCCGTGCGAGATCCGCGGGCGGGCCCTGCGCGGCCATCTCGTCGAGCAGGGTGTCCGCGATACGGGTGATCTTCTGCCGCATCCGCTCCACGTGCGCCTTGGTGAAGGCCTGTGACGCCAGCCGGCGCAGACGGCTGCTGTGCGGCGGATCCATCACGTTGATCGACTCCGGGGAGACGATCGGCTCCGGAGTGAGCCGCGGATAGTCGGACCCCATGATTCCGGCCCGGCTGAAACGCTGGTCGGTGGTCACCTGGCGCACCGCGTCGAAGCCGGTGACCAGCCAGGCGTCGGCGTCGCCGTACGGCAGCCGGATCCGGGTGATGGAGTCGCGGGCCATGAGCGCCGCCAGGGAGGGGTCGAACTCCAGTCCCGTACTGAAGTCGAACGGGCATGCGACTGCTTTGCTGTTCGGGGGCATGACTCAGTTCTCCAGTTTCAGCTGCTTCCGCTCTTCCATCGCTCCTCCATGGATATGTCATTTCCGCGGTGCGCAGCCGCCCGGACACCTCCACATGCGCTAATCGGCACCCCCCTCCGCCACGGTCCGGAGCGGGACGACAGGGCGCGGGGTACCGGGGGAGAGAGACCGGGGGCGTCACCCGGTGGCCCGAGCGGGCGCGGACGCCGGGCGTCCGATGGCGGCACTCTGCCCCCGACGGAGCTGCCCCGGAGGCCGGGACGACGACCGGCGGAAGGACCACCTGGTGGAGTGCGACGGCGCTGCCCGGCCCCGCGCGGAGAGCCACCGGAGCGCGCGCCCCCCGAGTCCGGCTTCCCTCCGGAACGACCTGCCGGGGTGTCCCGGGCCAGGACAGCGCGACAGGACCGCCGGGGGACAGGCTCAGCTCGGGACGCCGAGCTCCGCCCGCCGCAGCTCCTGTACGAGCAGGAGCAGGTCGGCGGGGGCGGCGGCGAGGCGGACCGGGGTCCCTGAGTCCAGGAGCTCGGCGACGTACCAGTGGGCCGGCACGTTGTGCTCCAGGAGGCGTCTCGGCCGTCGCAGCCCCTGTACGGAGAAACGGCCCACGGCGATCTCCTTGGCGCCGAGACGCCCCGGCCCGCCGTGGTACAGCACCGCCATGGGGCCGGCGCCGACGACGACGTGGGTGCCTTGCAGGTTCGGGTCGCGGGGCGCCTCCTGCAGGAAGGCGGCCGGGACGATGACGTCCTCCCCCGGGGGCAGTGGACGCGGCTCCAGGGGCGGCGTCGGGCCGCTCACCCGCCAGGCGCGCGCCAGCAGACCGAGCACCACGAGCACGCCGACGGCCGCCACCCAGGTGGCCACGGTGCGCCCCGGCCGGACACCGGCCAGCGGCACCGCCCACAGGGCGGCGACCATGAGCGGCAGCAGGAACGTGAACAGGCTCGGGGGCAACGGCTCGTCCGCGGCGACCGGCCGGCCGTCGCGGCGCCGCCGCACCAGCGCGAAGACGGCGAGGACGCCTGCCGCGAGGACGAGGAAGACGACACCGCCGGCGATGCCGCCGGGACGCGGCACGTCCTCGTCCGCGGTGTGCCGAGCGCTCGCGACCCTCATCAGGTCACCCCGCCACCACGTCAGGGTGACGTGGTCGCCGTGCTCGAAGGCGTTCGCGGTGTCGTACGAGACGTTCAGCCGCTCGACCGGCGTCCCGCCCGAGAAGTACAGCCAGTCGTCCCGGTCGGACTTGTTCAGCTTGGCGCGGGTGCTCTCGATCACGGCGGGCACCGTCACCATACAGTCCGCGCGGGCCGCGACCGTCACCCCGGCCGGACACTGCTCGGCCGCCCGCCACTCCCGGTCACGCCGCTCCTCGGAGGAGATCCCGGCCACGGCGAAGAAGGCGGCCGCCGCGACCGTCACCACGCACAGCACCAGAGGCAGCAACCGCATGCGTACGACACGTCGCAGCTGTCGGCGCGGGGCCGACCCGTTCATCCCCCACATCAGGCCGATGCTGTCACTTCCGGCCCTCATGGACAATGATCCGGAGCCGGCCTGTCGGCAACGTCCCGGCCGACACGCGTGGTTGGGCCGGACGACGCGACGCCCCGCGACGGTGTACTCGTGAACGGTCAGCCGGCGGCGAGCAGTTCGAGCGTGTCGATCACACGGTTCGAGAAGCCCCACTCGTTGTCGTACCAGGCGACCACCTTGATGTGGCGGCCGTCGACCCGGGTGAGGGCCGAGTCGAAGATCGACGAGGCGGGGTTGCCGGTGATGTCGGACGAGACGAGCGCGTCGTCCGAGTACTCGAGGACGCCCCGCAGATGCCCGTCGGCGGCGGCCCGGTAGGCGGCCAGCACCTCGTCGCGCGTCACATCGCGGCTCACGGTGGTGTTGAGCTCCACGATCGAGCCCACGGGCACCGGAACGCGGATCGAGTCGCCCGACAACTTGCCCGCCAGGCCGGGCAGGACGAGACCGATCGCCTTGGCGGCACCCGTCGTCGTCGGCACGATGTTGACCGCGGCGGCGCGGGCGCGCCGGGCGTCGCGGTGCGGACCGTCCTGAAGGTTCTGTTCCTGGGTGTAGGCGTGCACCGTCGTCATGAATCCGTGCTCGATGCCCGCGAGTTCGTCGAGGACCGCGGCGAGCGGCGCGAGCGCGTTGGTCGTGCAGGACGCGTTGGAGACGATCGTGTGCGCGGCCGGGTCGTAGGCGCCGGTGTTCACGCCGAACGCGAGCGTGACGTCCGCTCCGTCCGACGGCGCGCTGACGAGCACCTTCCTCGCGCCCGCGTCGAGATGCGCGCGGGCGGCCGTGGCCGACGTGAAACGGCCCGTCGCCTCGAGCACGACGTCGACGTCGAGCTTGGCCCAGGGCAGTTGGGCGGGCTCACGCTCGGCGAGCACGACGATCCGGCGGCCGTCCACGACGAGGGTGTCCCCGTCCACGGTCACCGGGCGTCCGAGCCGGCCGGACGTCGAGTCGAAGGCGAGCAGCCGCGCCAGACCGGCGGGCTCCGTGAGGTCGTTGACCGCGACGACTTCGAGGTCGCTGTCCCGCTCCAGCAGCGCGCGCAGCACATTGCGCCCGATACGGCCGAATCCGTTGATGGCGATGCGAGTCATGAGTGACGTGTCCCTTCTGTTCACCACCACGATCGCGGGCGCGGCCCGCGCGTGGCAGCGGCGGGAGCGCCATGGTCCGCAAGGATCACGCCAAGGGACGCCGGGCTACTCACCCCGGGCGAAGGTGCGCCGGTACTCGCTCGGAGTGGTGCCCAGGATGCGCTGGAAATGCATCCGGAGATTCGACCCGGTACCGAGTCCGACCTCGGCCGCGATCTGCTCCACGCTCCGCTCCGAGCGCTCCAGCAGCGCACGGGCCATGTCGATCCGGGCGCGCCTGACCCACTCCATCGGCGTGTATCCCGTGTCCTCGCTGAAGCGCCGCAGGAAGGTGCGCGGTGAGACCGCCGCGTGCCGGGCGAGGATCTCCAGGGTCAGGGGCTCGCCGAGCCGGTGCAGGGCCCACTCGCGGGTCGCGGCGAACCGTTCGCCGAGCGGCTCGGGCACGCTGCGCGGTACGTACTGCGCCTGGCCGCCGCTGCGGTAGGGGGCCGCGACCAGCCGCCGGGCCGCGTGGTTCGACGCGGCCACCCCGAGGTCGCCGCGGAGGATGTGGAGGCAGAGGTCGATGCCCGACGCGGCGCCCGCCGACGTCAGCACCTCGCCCTCGTCGACGAAGAGGACGTTCTCGTCGACCCGGACGAGCGGGTGCTTCGCCGCGAGCGCGCGCGTGTAGTGCCAGTGGGTGGTCGCGCGCCTGCCGTCCAGCAGACCCGTGGCCGCGAGCGCGAAGGCACCGGTGGAGATGGCGGCCAGCCGCGCCCCTCGCTCACTGGCGGCGATCAGCGCCTCGACGACGGCCGGCGGGGGATCGTCGACGTCCGGGAACCGGTACCCGGGGAGGAAGACGATGTCGGCCCAGGCGAGCGCTTCGAGGCCGTGCGCGACGTGGTACGACAGCCCGTCTCCGCCGGTGACGAGGCCGGGTGCCGCGCCGCACACCCGAACCTCGTACGGCATGCTCGCCCGTGTCGTGAACACCTGGGCGGGGATGCCGACGTCGAGGGGTTTCGCACCACTGAGCACGAGGACGGCGACGCGGCGCAGACGAGAGGTTGGCACGCGTGCCAGCGTACGCGGAGCACCCGGGCCGACCGGTCAGGATGTGCCTCCTGAGCTGGGCACGAGCCCGGACGGAGGAGGGCGTGGAGCGCGCCGGGCCGCCGCCTGGCGCCGGGGCGTGCGAGCCTACGCGAGGCGTCGGCCGGGACCCGCCGTACGCCTGTCGGAGAGGCGGGGCCGGACCGCGGAGGCCACCATGGCCGCGATCACCGCCACCCACACGACGCCGGCGATCCAGATCTCCCAGCGGCCCAGCGTGGTCAGCCAGGAGGCGCCGGTCGCGCGCCCCAGTTCGTGGGTGGTGACCGCGTACATGCCGATCGGGAAGACCAGGTTCCACCAGCCGAGCTCGTAGCGGAACGGGACTTTTCGCAGGACGTGCCGCCAGAAGCCCAGGCCCAGCAGGAGGGGGATCAGCCAGGTGGAGAACGACCAGAGGACGACGGACGCACCGGCGACGGCCGACCGGGACAGCAACAGGGTCTCGGTGGGCAGTTGGAGGAGACGCGTCCCGGCGAGCACGCTGATCGCCGCCGCACCCATGCAGATCCATGAGGACGTCATGAGCTCGCCCGGCCGCACCGGCCGCGCGAGCAGTCTGGCCAGGACGATCGCCGCGGTCAGCACGTACTGCATCAGCCCGATGCCCCAGCAGACCAGGGCGAGTACCTGCAAGGGCTGGCTCGACGTCAGGCGGGCCAGACCGGCCGCCGCGACCGCCACCGACTGGGACCCGACCGCCCACAGGAACCAGGTGCCGTTGACCTGGTCGAACGACGCGTCGCGCCGGGTGCTGGCGACCAGGCCGAGGGGGATCCCGTAGCCCAGCAGCACCCACGCCACGGCCCCGAAGGCCAGGAACGCCCCGGCCGCCACGGTGTCGCCGCCCGTCACCAGCCGGGCGGCGATCACGTCCGACGCGATGCTGATGGTCAGGAAGGCGAAGGCGCGTGGCGCGACGAGGTCCGCGACGAAGCGCCGCGGCCATCGCACCAGCCGCCACACGTAGGCGGGCAACAGCACCGCACACCCCACCAGACCCACCACCAACAGCACGAGGGAGGCGGTGTGGGCGCCGTTGATGTAGAGGGCGGTGGACACGATGCCGGTCCCCATGACGAACGCGAACGCTCCCGCGTTGAGGTTCTCGACCTTGGCGGCGACGGCCGCCCTGGATCCGGGCGGCGGGGTCGGTGCATCGGCCATGTCGTACCTTTCGCGGGTGGGTGACCCGGTCCGCGGAGGGGTTCGGGTCAGCTGGGCGCAGAAACGCCTCCCTGGGGCTCGGTCCGCTCCCGGGAACGCTGATTCCGGGCGACCACGGTGACGAGCGTCCGCGGGTGTGCGCCGTTGCCGCACACCCGTCCCCCCGCCGGCCCGTTATGCCCCAGTCTATGATTTTTTGAGGTGATCGCTCGCCTGTCCGGCGTTCTCGTCGGCTCGTGACGCGTGCCGCGGGGGCGCGGGATCCGGTCCCGGGGAACCGAGGGGCACCGCGGCGACCAGGGCGTCCGCGACGGCCCGCGCGGTCAGGCCCGCTTCGGCGAGGACCTCGGCGCGGGTTCCCTGGCCGGGGAACCCGTCGGTCACCCCGAAGGTGCGCAGGGGGACCTGGAGGTCGGCCTCATGCAGGGCCTGGGCCACCGCGCCCCCGACGCCGCCGGTCCGCAGACCGTCCTCGACCGTGGCGACCAGCAGGTGATCGGCGGCCAGCCCGAGCAGCTCGTCCGGCAGCGGTTTCACCCACCGGGGGTCCACCACGGTGACCTCCACCCCCTGCCGGGCGCAGAGTTCCGCGGCTTCCAGGGCGGTCCGTGCCATGGTGCCCACCGCGATCAGCAGGACGCCGGCGCCGCGCGCCTCGCGCAGCACGTCGACCCCACCGACGCGGCGGACCGCGGGGAGCGCCGGAGGGACGGCCCCTCGCGGGTACCGCAGAACCGTCGGCGCGTCATCGGTCGCCACGGCTTGGGCCAACTCCTCCTGGAGCGTGGGGACATCGCGGGGAGCCGCGATGCGCAGACCGGGAACCGCCTGGAGCAGCGCCAGATCCCACAACCCGTTGTGGCTCGCGCCGTCGTCGCCGGTCACCCCCGACCGGTCGAGGACGAGCGTGACCCCGAGCCGGTGCAGCGCCAGGTCCATGAACACCTGGTCGAGGGCGCGGTTGAGGAAGGTGCCGTAGACGGCGACCACCGGATGCAGCCCGGACATGGCGAGGCCCGCCGCCGACGCGACCGCGTGCTGCTCCGCGATCCCGACGTCGAAGAACCGCTCCGGATACCGGGTGGCGAAATCGCTCAGACCGACCGATCCGGGCATGGCCGCGGTGATCGCCACGATCTCCCGCCGCTGTGCCGCCAGTGACACCAGTTCCCGGCCGAACGCCGCCGACCAGCTCGGTCCACCGGGCCGGAGCGGGCGGCCGGTCCGCGGGTCGATGGCGCCCACGCCGTGCAGGTGGTCCTCCTCGTCCTGCTCGGCGGGCGCGTATCCCAGCCCCTTGCGGGTGATGCAGTGGACGATGACCGGTGCGCCATGGTCCTTGGCGTGCTCCAGGGCGGCTTCGAGCGCCGGGATGTCGTGGCCGTCGACGGGGCCCAGGTATTTCAGCCCCAGATCGGAGAAGAGCGGCCGCGGCACCAAGGCGTCCTTGAGGCCTTCCTTGGCCGCGTGCAGGGTGCGGTAGACGGCCCTCCCCGGCGTGCCGGCGCCGTCCAGGGTCTGTTTGCCCCAGCCGAGCAGCCGCTCGTAACCGGCGTGGGTGCGCAGGGCCGACAGGTGCTGGGCGAGCCCGCCGACGGTCGGCGCGTAGGAGCGCCCGTTGTCGTTGACGACGATCACCACGGGCCGTTCGGGCGCGGCCGCGATGTTGTTCAGCGCCTCCCAGGCCAGCCCACCGGTGAGCGCCCCGTCACCGACGACGGCGACGATGTGCCGGTCCGTCTCCCCCGAGAGCGCCCGGGCCTTGGCCATGCCGTCGGCGTACGACAGGGACACCGAAGCGTGCGAGTGCTCGATGTGGTCGTGCGCGGACTCCTCCCGGCTCGGGTATCCGGACAGTCCCCCGCGTCGGCGCAGGCCGGGGAACCGGTCGGCCCGCCCGGTGACGATCTTGTGGACGTACGCCTGGTGGCCGACGTCCCAGAGGAGTGTGTCGCGCGGGGAGTCGAAGACCCGGTGCAGGGCCAGCGTGAGTTCCACCGCGCCGAGGTTGGGCCCCAAGTGGCCCCCGGTCACCGCCACATGGCGGATCAGGAACTCCCTGATCTCCCCGGCGAGCCGGGTCAGCTGCGACGGGCTCAGACTCCGCAGGTCCGAGGGCCGGCCGATGCGTTCCAGCAGCGTCATGCCACTGATCCTCCTTGTCGCTGAACCACTGGGCTGTGCGGGCGGGACCGAGGGGCTCCGGCCCCGGGATGACGGTGAAGGGCGGCGGACCGTCCGGGACCGGCGCGGAGGCCGTCCCGCTCCCGACCGTGCACGCCGCATCCCAACTCCTCACCTGAGCAACGGGGTTCGGGAAGCAGGTGCCGCCCTCGGACGCGGTGCCGTCGAACGCGTAGGCCTCGGACGGGGCGCTGTCGAACGCCGCACGTCGGGTGGCGGCTGCCGAGAGGGGGAGACCGGTGGTGCCGACCGGTGACTGATCGCGCCGTCACTGCGTCGAACGCCCCCTGCCCTCTGTCGTCTGTCCTGGGTCCGGCCTTCCGGTGCCCGACCTGTCGGCCCCGCCCCTCACGCTCCCTCTCTGACCGGCGTGACCGGGGCCTCCGCGTCCGTCATGGCGGGCGGTCCGTGCGTCCGAGTCACACTCGGTGACGAACGCTACGACGTCGGAAGAGCCGGGGCAGGTGGGCGGACGTGCCACAACTGCCTCACATCAGGACCTCTGACCGGCCGGCCGATGTCGGCGCGCAGGGCTCCCGGCCGACACCGGGCCCGGACGCGTCGCGGTGTCCTGAACCGAGGGTGTCGTGTCCTCCCGGTGCGCGACCGCCGCCGCGCCGACGGTGGTTCTCCCTCATGGGCCGCGGGTTCGTGGCCCGAGAGTCGAGCTCCGGGAACGAACATGACCGACAGCACCTCCTCCGGCCTCCCCCAGGGACAGGCGCCAGGCATCCTCTGGACCCTGGGCCGTCTCCACGGGGAGCTGCGGCTACGGCACGGACTGTCGCTCCACGGCTATCTCATCCTCGGCGTCCTCGCCGGGACCGCGAGCGGGTCCGCGACGGTCGCCGAGCTGACCGCCTTCCTGGGCGAGTCCGGGGACCGGATGTCCTACCTGCTGAAAGGCGTGCAGGCGTCCGGTCTGATCGAGCGCGGCCGACGCGAGCGCGACCGGCGGACCGTGCAGGTCACGCTGACCGGCACGGGACGTGACCTGTACGCCGAGGCGGAGAGCACCGCGCGGAGCATCGTGGGACGGCACCTCCCGGCGAGCGCGATCACCGCCGTCGCCCCCTGCGCCGCTCCGGCGTCCCCCACCTCCTGACCAGCGGGATCGGCCGGCCGGACCTTGATCGGACCTGCCTGCACGCGGAGGAGGCGTCCGGGTCCGGGCAGCCACATGGTTCCGCCGGGTTCCGGGTGCCGTGTGCTGCGTGGCGCCCGCCTCTCGCGGCTCATCGGTCCCCGGCCCTCGGCTTCCGGTGCCTGGTGCTCAGCTCCGGTCACCGGCACCCGGTCACCGGTGCCGGTCGGCCCGGACACGGCCCGCCCGGACCGGTCCGTGGGGCGATCCGCCGCCGGTCCGCGGGACCACAGGCGGCACCGGTGTTCCGTATGCTCCGGATGGCGGGTTAAGGTCTCGTTCTGCGAAGATCTTGTACGGAGGTACCCGGGATGGAGAACAGCGCGCCCGCACGCCGAGGCCGTCCGCCGGGCACCCGGAACACCGGGGGAGAGCTGACGAGCCGCCAGTCGGCCATCGTCGGCTACATCACCGAGACGGTGGACCGCCAGGGGTACCCGCCCTCGATGCGGGAGATCGGCGAGGCCGTCAACCTCTCCAGCACCTCTTCGGTCGCCCATCAGCTGATGGCGCTGGAGCGCAAGGGCGTCCTCTACCGCGACCCGCACCGCCCCCGCGCCTATCGCGTACGCCCCTCGTGGGCGCCCGACCTGGGCAGCCTGAGCCAGGCGCCGGTCGAGGTACCCCTCGTAGGGCGGATCGCGGCCGGTGCGCCCCTGCTCGCCGAGGAGATGGTCGAGGACGTCTACTCGCTGCCCCGCCAGATCGTGGGCGACGGCGAGCTGTTCGCCCTGACGGTCTCGGGTGACTCCATGATCGACGCGGCGATCTGCGACGGTGACATCGTGACCGTGCGCCGCCAGGACAGCGCCGACTCCGGAGACATCGTCGCCGCGCTCCTGGAGGACGAGGCCACCATCAAGGTGCTCCTCCGCAAGGACGGCCGTGTGTGGCTGATGCCCCGCAACCCGGCGTACGAGCCCATCCCGGGCGACGACGCGCAGATCCTCGGCAAGGTCGTCGGCGTCCTGCGCCTGCTCTGAACAAATCGCGCGCCGGCTCCGGGCGATCGGGTCTCCGCGGCCGACGACCCCGCACACGGACCCGTATCCGTATCCACATCGGTACCCGTTCCCGCGCGCGGGTGTCGACTGCGGTCAGCGGGGGACGGCCGGGCGGTGCGGCACATGTCGCGCGGGTTCAGATGCGCTCGACGTAGGGGGCCCGCCACGCCGGGGCGGGGGCCACACCCAGTTCGCTCCAGTATTCACGGCCGCTGGTGATCAGACCGTCGTGCACGGTCCAGAACGACACGACCCGGTGGACGCCCATCGTGACGTGCGGGACCTCGACCTCGGAGACGACCTCGGTGCCGGACGGCACGACGCGGAGGACGTTGACCGACCATCCCTCGGGGTACTCCGCGTTGATGCGGACGTAGTTCTCCCGGCCGAGGATGCGTTCCCCGCTGACCGGCCACTCCACGACCACGTCGTCCGCGAGCAGTTCCCCGACGCCCGTCCAGTCACGGTCCTGCATGCGGTCCCAGAGCAGTCGCACCGTCTTCGAAGGTTCCATGACCACATCCTGCACCGCGCCGGCGACGCCGACCCGCTTTCTCGCGCAGGAGCGTGTGCCGGACAGCCCTCAGCTGCCGGTGCCCCGCGGGTGGCCGCCCCGCCCGTGGGTCCTCGACGCGCTGCGGAAGGCCGTCGGGGTCTCGCCGGACAGTTTGCGGAAGAACTTGGTGAAGACCGTCGCCTCCGGGAAGCCGACCCGTTCGGCGATCACGCCCGCGGACAGGTCGGTGTGGGCCAGCAGGCGCCTGGCCTCCAGCAGGACCCGGTTGTCGATGAAGCGTTTGGCCCCGCACCCGGCCGCGTCACGGGTGGCCCTGGTCAGGGTACGGACGCTGTAGCCGAGCTCCCTGGCGTAGTCCTCCACGCGATGACTCTGGGCGTAACCGCGTTCCACGGCCTGCTGGAATCGGCGGAACGCCTCGGTGGCCGTCGCGTGGACCATGTCCTCGTGCGTGGCGCGTTGCTGGTGGGCGAGGCGCAGGACGAGGGCCGCCAGCAGATGGCGCAGCACCTCGACATGCGCGTCCAACGGCAGTCCGCCCAGCCCGTGGTACTCACCGTCCAGCAGGTCGAGGGTGCTCCGCAGCGCGTCACCCGCGGCTCCTGACGGAGTCAGCGGCCGGTAGGGGAAATGCTGGTCGAGACGGGCGACCTCGGCGGTGGCGGTGTCGAGGAAACCGGGCTGGAAGAGCACCACGGTTCCCTCCGCCGAGCCGAGATCGGAGCGGAACTGGTGGATCTGCCCGGGGCGTGCCCACAGCCAGTCGCCCTCGGCCACCTCGTGATCGGTGAAGTCCAGCGAGCAGCGCAGGCTGCCGGTGTGCACGGTGATGAGTTCGTGGAACGCGACCCGCACCGGGGAGTAGGGATCGACGCCGTGGCCGCGAGCCCGCTCGGTCAGGTCGGCGAAACCGAGGACCTCGACCCCCGGAGGAGCCCCGGCGGTGGAGCGGTAGGGGACCTCAGTGACATCCGCGTGTCCGTTTTTATCCATGGTCTGTCTTCATCGTACGGCTTTGACCAGGGAGGTCGAGCCTAGTGTGAAACGCGGGAGCGGAGTGGTGACCGAGGTGGTTCGTCCTCTCGGTCACCACTCACATCTCCTTCGGTCACCACTCACATCAACCGAGGAGCTGAGCCGTGTGCGACTGATCGTGGGGATGACGGGGGCGACCGGCGCGGTGCTCGGCGTCCGGCTGCTGGAGAATCTCAGCCGCCTGCGCGAGGTGGAGACCCATCTGGTGCTCAGCCGATGGGCGCGCACCACCATCGAGCTGGAGACCGGACTCTCCACCCGTGACCTCGGTGCCCTCGCGGACGAGGTGCACGCCCCCGAGGACCAGGGCGCCAAGATCTCCTCCGGATCGTTCCGGACGGACGGGATGGTGATCGTCCCCTGCTCGATGAAGACACTCGCCGGGATCCGCGCCGGCTACGCGGACGGTCTGATCGGCCGGGCCGCGGACGTGGTGCTGAAGGAGCGGCGCACGCTGGTGCTCGTACCGCGGGAGACGCCGCTGAGCGAGGTCCATCTGGAGAACATGCTCGCGCTGTCGCGCATGGGCGTACGAATGGTGCCTCCCATGCCCGCCTTCTACAACCACCCGGCGTCCGTCGACGACATCGTCGACCACATCACCGCCCGGATCCTCGACCAGTTCGACCTTCCCGCGCCTGCCGCCAGGCGCTGGGAGGGCATGCGCGCCGCCCGCACCGAAACGCTGGGGTCAGCGTTCTGACACCCCGTCACGACCTCCACCGAAGGACTCACATGGCTTACGACGATCTGCGCAGCTTTCTCGAAACCCTGGACAGGGAGGGGCAGTTGCTCCGGATCACCGAGGAGGTGAAGCCGGAGCCGGACATCGCCGCGGCAGCCAACGCGGCGCCGCGTCTCGGGGATGCGGCACCGGCCCTCTACTTCGACAACGTCAGCGGTTTCACCGACGCCCGGATAGCCATGAACGTGCACGGTTCCTGGGCCAACCACGCACTGGCCCTGGGGCTGCCGAAGGACACCGGGACCAAGGAGCAGGTGGCGGAGTTCAGCCGCCGCTGGTCGCGGTTCCCCGTCCGGCCCGAGTGGCGCGAGCACCCCTTGTGGGCCGAGAACACGCTGGAGGGCGACGACGCCGACATCTTCGAGGTGCTCCCGCTGTTCCGCCTGAACGACGGCGACGGCGGCTTCTACATCGACAAGGCCGCGGTCGTGTCCAAGGATCCGGCGGACCCGGAGAACAGCGGCAAGCAGAACGTCGGCATCTACCGCATCGAGGTGAAGGGCGGGCGCAGGCTCGCCCTCCAGCCGGTGCCGGTGCACGACATCGCCCAACACCTGCGTACGGCGGAGGAGTTCGGCGAGGACCTGCCGGTCGCCATCGCCGTGGGCAACGACCCGGTGATCTCGATCGTCGCCTCCACACCGATGAGGTACGACGAGAACGAGTACGAGCTGGCCGGTGCCCTGCGCGGTGCCCCGGCGCCGATCGCACCGGCGCCCCTGACCGGACTCCCGGTGCCGTGGGGGAGCGAGGTCGTGATCGAGGGCGTGATCGAAGGACGCAAGCGGGAGGTGGAGGGACCGTTCGGCGAATTCACCGGCCACTACTCGGGCGGTCGCAGCATGCCCGTGATCCGGATCGACAGGATCTCCTACCGCAGCGAACCGGTCTTCGAGCATCTCTACCTGGGCATGCCGTGGACCGAGATCGACTACCTGATGGCCGCCAACACCTGTGCCCCGCTGTACGAGCAGCTGAAGAGGGACTTCCCCGAGGTCCAGGCGGTCAACGCCACCTACACGCACGGGCTGGTCGTCATCGTCTCCACCAAGAAGCGGTACGGTGGTTTCGCCAAGGCGGTGGGCCTGCGGGTCCTGACCACCCCGCACGGAATGGGTTACGCCGCCACCGTGATCGTGGTGGACGAGGACGTGGACCCCTTCGACCTGCCGCAGGTGATGTGGGCGCTGTCGACCAAGATGAATCCCGCCGGTGACCTGATCACCCTTCCGAACCTGTCCGTGATGGAGCTGGGTCCGCAGGCGGACACCCCCGGCATCGTCGACAAGCTCATCATCGACGCCACCACACCCGTCCGGCCCGACCGTCGCGGCAACTACGGCAACCCCGTCCGCGACCTGCCCGAGACGGGCGAGTGGGTCACCCGGCTCCGCCGGCTCGCCGCCCAGCGCTGAACCCACGTCTCCCGAGCGAAAAGGAACCACCGGCATGGATGGCACCGGCATCTGCCCGCGCTGCGCCCACGAGACCATCGACCAGTTGTTCGCGTCACCCGTCCCCGGCGTATGGGTCGTGCTGCAGTGCCGGCAGTGCCTCTACTGCTGGCGCACGAGTGAACCGGCCCGCCGCACCCGACGCGACGCCTATCCCGAGAGTTTCAGGATGACCGCCGACGACATCGCGAACGCCGCGGAGGTGCCACCCGTTCCCCCTCTTCTGATTCGCGACTGACGCTCCATCAAGAACCTTGTCCGGTAGGCCTGTCGGTGACGTCGATGCCGCTGTGGGCGCCGGGCGTGGCCGGGTGGCGCAGGAGGATCCCGGCTCTCTCCTCCAGCAGGGCCACGGCGAGCAGCTCGCCGTCGGCGGGGCCGTACCGCGCGAGTGCCTCCCCGTGGAGACGACGGACGGCGTCGGCGACGTCGTGGGGCGTGCCGAGCCGCTCGGCCAGCGCGGTGATCGCCGTCAGCTGGTCGTGGATGTGGTCGAGGCCGAAGTCGGTGAGGTAGTCACCGGCCAGCAGGGCGGGCAGGTCGTCGCGGAGGAACGCGGTCGAGGCGGGACCGGCTGCCAGCGTCTCGGTGAGCACGCCCAGGTCGATACCGGCACGCCGGCCGAGCAGAAGGGCTTCGGCGGTGGCCGCCGCCTGGCCGAACCAGAGGAGGTTGACCAGTAGTTTGGCCACGTAGCCGGTGCCGGGTCCGCCGACGTGGGTGACGCGGTCGGACACCGCGGACAGCAGCGGGCGGTGGCGCTCCAGGAGGTCGCCGTCCCCGCCGACGAACAGTCGCAACCGCGCCGCGGCGGCGTCCGCGGGAGAACCTCCGATGGGCGCCTCCAGCACGCCGACCCCGTGAGCGGCGGCCAGCCGCCTGCAGGGTTTGGCGTCGGTCGGCGTGTTGCTGCTCATGTCGATCCAGGTGGCGCCGGGTGCCAGCACCGCGAGGACGGCGTCGTCGACCGCCGCGACCACCTCGGCGGGGCCCGGGAGGACGGTCAGGAGCACATCCGCACCCGAAGCCGCGGCTGCCGCCGAATCGGCGGTCCGAGCCCCTCGCGACAGGGCCGCTTCCCTGCGCTCGGCCAGCACGTCGTAGGCGCGCACCCGGTGTCCCGCGCGGACGAGCGCGGCGCAGAGCGGTTCGCCCATGCGGCCCACACCGATCAGGCAGATCGTCGACATCGGTGGATGATATCCGGGCTGCCCGGCGGCATCGGCCGGAGGGCCGAAGCCGGGGGCGGAGGGCGGGGCCCAGGCCGGGGCCGCGGGACCGACGGGCTCGGCGGGGGCCTGGCGTGGGGACCGGTCAGCGGACGACGTCGAGGACGTTCATCTGGAGGCCGTTGGCGTACACGGCGTGCTCGACCAGCTTCAAGTGCCGCGTGTCCATGTCCGTGGCGGGGAAGAGACGCCGGCCGGCGCCGAGCAGCAACGGGAAGACGAGGAGGTGGTAACGGTCGATCAGGCCGGCGTCCGCGAGGCTGTGGTTCAGGGCGACGCTGCCGTGGACGATGATCGGCCCCCCGTCGGTCTCCTTGAGGGCGGCGACCTCGTCGAGGGAGCGCAGGATGGTGGTCTCGCCCCAGTCCGACACGAGGTCGTCCTCGGTCAGGGTGGTGGAGACGACGTACTTCGGCAGAGTCTTGTAGCGGGTGAACTCGGCCATGTCGGGCCACACCGGACTGAAGGCCTGGTAGCTGGCCCGTCCCAGCAGTACCGCGGCGGCCTCCTCCTGCTCCTGCCCTTTGATGCCGAAGGCCTCCGGGACGAACTCGACGTCCTTGAAGGTCCATCCGGCGTTGCGGTAGCCGGATTCGCCGCCCGGAGCCTCCATGACGCCGTCGAGCGAGATGAACGCGGAGCTGATGAGGGTACGCATGCGGGATTCCTTCGGTGTCCGGTGGGCGCGTCTCGGCTGTCCGCCGCCGCTCCAGGATGCGACCGACAAAAATAATTGTCAAGACAGTTTGAATGTTCGGAAGATGGAGGGGGTTCGCGTGCGCCCCGGCGATCGTGGTGATGCGGGAGCCGCCGTGGCTCGGCAGGTGCATCGGGGACGGTCGCCGTACGGCGCATCCGGCGCGACGTGGCACGGCGCTGACGGTCAACTTCCGCAGGTCGCGGGTGAAGCTGGGTGGCGGCTCGGGACGGCGACGACTGCGCACTGCCCTCCGCCGGCGGCGGCGCGGCGACCACGACCGCGCCATCGCGCCGTGTCCGCCCGAACGCGTTCCACCGTGAGGGCGCCCCTCCGCCTCGCGCCGTACCGCGTCCGGCCTCGCGTGCCGACCCGTCGCGGACCGCTTTTCAGTCTCAGCGCAGGTCGGCCGGTGGGAGTGTAAGCCTCAGCTCACGTCGGCGGGCGGGAGTGTGGCGGCGGCGCGGGCCCTGGCGACCGCCTCGCCGCGGTCCGTGGTGGGGAATCGCGCGATCATGGCACGCAGTTCGTCGGCGCTCACGTCGGCCCCGAAGGGCTCGGTCCCCGGTTCCAGGCGCACGCCGTCGGCGAGTGGGCCGACGTCGACGGGATCGAAGCCGAGGGCGTCGACGAGGTGGGCGGCCGCGGCCCGGTCGGCGGGGTTGTCCCCGGCGAGGGCGATCGCCTTGCGGCCCGGCGTGCCGACGGGCCGGGCCTCGTCCTCCAGGTCGTGGTAGCCCATGTGGTTGAAGGCCTTGACCACGCGGGAGCCCGGCAGGAAGGCCTGGACGATCTCGCTGGTGGAGATACGGGGGTCGGTGAAGTCGTCGCGCACCCCGTCGACCTCCCACCAGTAGTTCATCGCGTCGATGACCAGCTTTCCGCGCAGCGCGTCGACCGGGACGCCCCGGTGCTTGCCCAGCGGGAGTGCGAGGATCACGACGTCCGCTCCGTCCGCCGCCTCGGTCGCGGTGACGGCGACCGCGCCGGGGGTGAGTACCTCGATGGTGAGCGCGATCTTCCCGGTCGGGCCCGAGCCGGCGATCAGCACGCGGAACCCCGCCGCGAGCGCCAGGCGTGCCAGTACGGTTCCCACTTTGCCGGCGCCCAGGATGCCGACCGTGCGGACGTCCTCGGTGTTCATCGTGTCTCCGTTCCGCTCGTCAGCCGGCGAGGAGGTCGCGGACCATGGGGATGACCTTCGTGCCGTACAGCTCGACCGCCCGCAGACGCGCGCTGACCGGCTGCGCGCCCGCCGTGTAGATGAGGTCGAACCTGCCGACACCGAGCCGGCGGACGGCGCCGGCGATCTTGCGGGCGACCGTCTCCGGCGCCCCGATGTAGAGGGAGCCGTGCTCGATCTCGGACTCGTACTCCTCCCGGCGTATCGGCGGCCAGCCGCGGAGGGCGCCGATACGGTCGCGGATGACCCGGTAGCTCGGCCAGTGCAGCTCGCGGGCTTCCTCGTCGGTGTCGGCGATGAAGCCGGGGGAGTGCATCCCCACCGGGTGCGCGGTGGTGCCGAACTGGTCGGAGGCGCGCCGGTAGAGGTCGATGTAGGCGGCGAAGCGGTCGGGGGAGCCACCGATGATGGCGAGCATGAGCGGAAGACCGTAGTGGGCGGTGCGGATGACCGACTGGGGTGAGCCGCCGACACCGACCCAGGTGGTCAGGTGGCCGGACTCGGTGGGGGGATAGACCTCGGCGTTCTCCAGGGGAGCGCGCACGGTTCCCTTCCAGGTGACGGGCTTCTCGTCGAGCAGCCGCGCGAACAGCTCGATCTTCTCCTCGAACAGCGTGTCGTAGTCGGCGAGGTCGTAGCCGAAGAGGGGGAACGACTCCGTGAAGGAGCCGCGGCCGAGGATCACCTCGGCCCTCCCGCCGGAGAGGGCGTCCACGGTCGCGAAGCGCTGGAACACCCGGACGGGGTCGTCGGAACTCAGCACCGTCACACCGGAGGAGAGCCGGATGCGCGTGGTGCGCGTGGCGATGCCCGCGAGCACGGTCTCCGGGGACGAGATCGAGTACTCCTCCCGGTGGTGTTCGCCGAGCGCGATGACGTCGACGCCGAGGTCGTCCGCGAGGACGGCTTCGTCGAGGACCTGCCGGATCGCCCGCGCGTGGGAGACCGGCGCACCGGAGTCGTCCGCGGGTACGTCCCCGAACGTGTCGAGACCGAAGACGAGTTCAGACATGGGTGGGCTCCTCGGTGAGTAGTTCCCTGACGAGCGGGGCGACTTCGCGGCCCAGCAGCTCGATCGTGCGGGCGCGGGCCCGGCGGGGCAGGTGCATGATGTCGTACTTGAGGTCGAAGCGGCTCAGTCCCAGGTCGCGGGCCGTACGCGCGATCTTGCGCGCGACCGTTTCCGGGGAGCCGACGAAGAGCGCGCCCTGGTCGATCTCGGCCAGGTAGCGTTCACGGGTCGGTCGGTAGAAGCCACGCTCCTCGGCCGCCTGGGCCACGACCGGCTTCCAGTACCGCCACCAGGTCTCGGTCGCCTCCTCGTCGGTGTCGGCCACGAGGCCCAGCGAGTGCTGGCCGACGGGCTGGGGATCGTGTCCGGACTGCCCCAGCGCCCGGTGGAAGAGGTCGACGTGGCCGGCGAAGCGCTGTGGACGTCCGCCAATGACGGCCAGCATCAAGGGCAGTCCGTATCGGGCGGCACGCAGGACGGAGTGCGGGCTGCCGCCCACGCCGATCCAGGTGGGGATGCCTCCTGGGCGCATGCGTGGACGCGGCCGCTGTTCGACGAGAGGGGCCCGGAACGCGCCGGACCACGTCACCGTCTCCTCCCGCTGCAGGCGCATGAAGAGTTCGAGTTTCTCCTCGAACAGGTCCTCGTAGTCGGCGAGTTCATAACCGAAGAGCGGGAACGACTCGGTGGCCGACGCGCGTCCCAGCACGATCTGGGCCCGGCCGTCCGACACGGCGTCCAGGGTGGCGAAATCGTGGTAGAGCCGCACGGGATCATTGGTGCTCAGGACGGTCACCGACGTTCCGAGGCGGATGCGTTCCGTGACGGCGGCGATGGCGGAGAGCAGGACGGGAGTGGCGCTGTCGACGTGTCCGGGCCGGTAGTGCTCGCCGACGCTGAACACGTCCAGTCCCGACGATTCGGCGAGGCGTGCCTCGTCGATGAGCAGGCGGACGGTCTCGGCGTCGCTCAGTGTGCGGCCGTCGTCTGTGGCGACCTCACCGAACGAGTCGAGGCCGATCTCGAAGGTCAGCGGCGTCATGGTCTCCCCCTCCGACGGCCCGCACGAGGCGACCGCTCAGAAGTAAATGATTGACGAGTCAAGTATAAATCCAGGATACATGCTTGACTTGTCAATCAAGGAGGCGTGCCGGGGGTGTGGCGTCCCGTTCGCTCCGGCGGATCTCCGTCTGCCCGCCGTGCCCATCGTAAGACATTTAGTTTATTGGTCAACTAAAGCTGGTCGCCGCCATGGTTCCGACGTCGGGTGGTGTCGTGTGCGGCGGACTCCATGCGGCGCGACGGGGGCGCGGCCTGTTCGCCCCGCGGGGCGGAGTCCGCACCGACGCGAGGTGCGGGCCGGTGGGCCCGCCGTGAACGCGTACGAGGTCGGCGGAGGCCGGACCGAGCCGACGCGGCCCTCGCGCACCGCGACAGGGTGACCGCGTACCGGCGCGACAGGATGACCGCGCGCCGGAAGGGCGCGGACCAGGTCGAGGCGTCCAGGGCTCCCTGGACCGCCCGGCCCCGTCCGGTCGCGCGGGGGCGTCGGTGCGCGCCATCACCGGCCGCGGCGGGGACCTGCCGGGCTCGCGGGCCCAGAACGGGCTGTCTCTGCCCAGCGGTTCGCGTTCCATGACCACGGTACCGAGGTCGGCCGCCCGGGTTCGGTCGGCCGCGTTCTCGCCGACCGGTCCGGTGCCCGCGACGGTCACGTCCTGGTCGCGCGAGGACTCGTCCGTCCCTGGCCCTGTCGCTTGTCGCCGTGTCCCGCTCCGGACGGGGGCCCGGTGGTCCGGGCGCGGATGTTGCGAGGTGTGCGACAGGGAGGGGTGTCGTCACCGGCCGGGGAGCCGGGTCGTCACTTCCTGCATCACCCACCCGTTGCCGTCCGGGTCGCTGAACGCGGCGAAGGAGCCGTAGCTGGCGCGCTGGGGATCGGGGCCGCCGACCCGGCCCTCCTCCGTGCCGCGGTGGAAGACCCCGCCGGCGTCATGGAAGATCTCGCTCATCTCGATGCCCCGGCCGGCGAGCTCGGCGTGGGCGGCCACGATGTCCTCGACCACGAGATGCAGGCCCTGGGTCGAACCCGGCGCAGCCGTGGTGACCCCGGTGCCGAAGAGGATCGAGGCCTGCGATCCGGGGGGTGTGAGGTGCACCACGCGGTACGTGTCGTCGGCGACGTAGTCGACGTCCAGCCGGAAGCCTGCCTGCTCGTAGAAGGCCTTGGCCCGGTCGACATCGGAGACGGGCAGTACGACGACTTCGAGTTTCAGGTCCATTTTTCCTTCTCTTTCACGGGCTCTTTCGCGGGCGGAGGCCTGGCGGCCGCCACCCGTCACCGGTTTGACAGGTGAGAGCATGGCATTTCCTCGCGTCACCGGTCAAGCAGGTGACGAGTGGCGAGGGGGGTGCGGCGCGGCCGGTCGCGGTCCGGCGGGTGACCGGGCGAGGGGCGGCCCCGCCGCCGAGCCCGACCGTCCCGGGACGCGGCATGCGATCGCGGCCGGCGACCCGGGGCAGGGAGTCCGACCGGCGCTCTGAGGCGAGCCGTGGGCCGGCGATCCGAGGCCGCCCGTGCGGTCGGCGGACCGAGGCGGCCCGTGCGGTCGGCGGACCGGGAGGGCCGCGTGACCGGTGCGGGCGGCCCGGGCGGCCCGGGCGGCCCGGGCGCGGCGCCTGCCGGTCCGCACCCTGTTCAGGCCGCGCGAAGCGGTTCAGGCTGCGGGAGACTGGAGGCACTGGCCGAGCCGAGGCAGCCCAGAACGGTCGGATGGTCATGAACGGATCGGAAGTCGGCAGCACGCAGGCGGCGACATCCCTGCCCGACGCGGGCGGCCAGGCATCGCTCCTGGTGGACGGCGCGGGCGTGGTCGTCCGGTGGAGCCGGGCAGCCGAGGAACTGCTCGGCCGTCCGGCGCGGTGGGGCGTCGGCCGGCCGGTCACGGAACTCTTCGCCGAGGCCCCGACGGGAGGTCTCGGGGCTGCCGACACCGTCCTCAGGCACCGGGACGGGCATGCCGTCGGCTGCCGGATGCGGGTGTGTGCCGAGCGGGACCCGCTGTTCGGGGCGTGCTGGCGGATGGATCTCTGGCCGGCGGGGTCCGAGGCGGTTCCGGCCGTCGACCGGGCCCTGCTGGAGGCCCTGTTCACCCGTTCCCCGATCGGCCTGTTCGTCCTGGACCCGCAGCTGCGCCTGACGCGCTACAACGCGGCGGCGCAGGGGATGCAGGGCACGCGGGTGACCGAGGGGATCGGGCTCAGGCCCACCGAGGCATGGCCGGACTTCAGCTCCGAGATGGCGGAGCGGGTGATGGCCGAGGTGCTGAAGACCGGCGAACCGGCGATCGCCTTCGAGAAGCGCGGGCGACCGCCGGGCGACCCCGAGCACGAACACGTCTACTCGGCCTCCGTGTTCCGCCTGCAGGACCCCGACGGATGCGTGATCGGACTCGCCGACACCGTGGTCGACGTCAGCGACCGGCACCGGGCACAGGAGCGCCTCGCCCTGGTCGCCGAGGCGGGCTCCCGCATCGGGACCACGCTCGACGTGCTGCGCACAGCCCAGGAACTGACCGAGGTCGCGGTGCCACGGCTCGCCGACAGCGTGAGCGTGGACCTCCTCGAACCGGTCCTCGCCGGACAGGAGTTGCCGCAGGGGCCGGGGGAGACCGGGTGGGCCCTCCAGCGGGCGGCCTGCCGGTCGACCCGCACGGACGCCGCGCCAGGGGTCTACGCGGTCGGTGAGCCGAGCGGATATCCCGATTCCGCGGCCGCCATGCGGGTCCTGGCCGAGCGCAGTCCCTGCCTCGTGCGGACGGTCGACGAGGACAGTGCCTGGATACACGACGACATGGTCCGCGGCCGGCGGATGCTGGAGGAGCGGATCCACTCGCTGATGATGGTGCCCCTGGTCGCGCACGAGAGCGTCCTGGGCCTGGTCGCCTTCTACCGCCGCAGCGCCCGGGGCCCGTTCGAGGACGAGGACCTCACCCTCGCGCAGGATCTCGCGGGCCGTACCGCCGTCGCTCTGGACAACGGCCGCCGCTTCGTCCGCGAACGGAACGCCGTGCTCTCCCTGCAGCGCGGCATGCTGCCGCAGGACCCGCCCGCGCCGCACTCGGTACGTACGGCGCACCATGTGGTCCACTCCGGTGCGGGCGGCGACTGGGCGGACGTGATCGCTCTCCCCGGGGCACGGGTGGGACTCGTGACCGGCAGCGCCCCCGGCCGCGGAATGCGGACGGCGGCCACCATGGGCAGGCTGCGGACCGCCCTGCACATCCTCGCGGCCCTGGATCTGGCGCCGGACGAGGTCATGGCCCGACTCGACGACGTCGTCCACCAGATGGACGCGGAGAGCGGCGACCCCGAGACCGACAGCCCGGCCGCCGGGGCCACCTGTCTCTACCTGGTCTACAACCCGGTGACCAGCCGCTGCGTCATGACCACGGCCGGCCGGCCGGGGCTGGCCGTGGCCCTCCCGGACGGGACCGTCACCTTCCCCGACCTGCCCACGGGGTCACCGCTGGGCCGGTCCGGACCGGCGTTCAGCAAGTTCGAACTGACGGTGCCCGACCAGACCCGGCTGGTGCTGTACACGGCCGGGCTGCTGCAGGCATTCGGTGCGGACGGGGGACACGCCGAGGTGACGCGCATGCTGACCGGGTCGCGCCAGCCCCCGCAGGACCTGTGTCTGAGCCTCGCCGAGACCCTCATCCCCGTGGACCCCCCGCAGGACGCGGCGGTGCTGGTGGCGTGCACCCGGGCGCTGGACCCCACCCATGTCGCCACCTGGAGCCTCCCCTCCGTCCCCGCGGCCGTCGCCACCGCCCGCGCGCTCGCCGCGGGCCAACTGAGCGCCTGGGCCCTGGAGGACGAGGCCTTCGCGACCGAACTCATCGTCAGCGAACTGGTCACCAACGCCATCCGGTACGCCGAACCGCCCGTGCGCCTGCGACTGATCCACGACCGCACGCTGACCTGTGAGGTGTCCGACAGCAGCAGTGCCGCCCCCCATCTGCGGCACGCCCGTACCACCGACGAGGGCGGCCGGGGTCTGCTGCTGGTCTCCCAGTTCGCCCAGCGGTGGGGGACCCGCTACGAAGACCGCGGCAAGACGATCTGGGCCGAACAGCAACTCACCCCCGCTGCATGACCAGTCGGGGTGTCGCCACGACCACCTGAGTGACAGCCCGGTCCGGCACGGACGGAGGCCGGGCGGGTTGTCCCGCGACCTCTGGACACTCCGGAACGCCTATGTTGTCATGTTCATTAAGCTTCCGGTTTACAACGTTGTAAGAGGAGTCCGGGCGGGGTGGCGACCGCTTTCCGCGGCGGGCTGTCCTCGTGCGGCGCCGGCAGGCAGACCGTGTCAGACCGCCGTTCAGGGTCGGAGGGGTACGTCATGGTGAGGTTCGGCAGATGGCGGGGCGCGGCCGCCGCCGTGGCGCTGCTCGGTGGTCTCCTCGGCGGACCGGGCGCCTCGCCCGCCGCGGCCGGAACCCCTGGGGGGACGCCCTCCCTCCCGCAGACGGGCACGTCGTTCCTCGACCACGACGCGCTGTTGCGGGGAGTTCAGGACCCGGCCTGGTTCAAGGCCAACATCCCCTTCCTGGACGTGCCCGACCAGCAGATCCGGGACGTCTACTACTACCGGTGGCAGACCTACAAGGAACATCTCGTCTACACCGGCCCGGAGTACGGCTGGCTGTCGAGCGAGTTCCTCCAGCCCGTCGGCTACGGCGCTCCGTACGGCGGGATCTCGGCCGCGGCCGGGCACCAGATCACCGAAGGGCGGTGGCTGCGCGACCGGAGGTACGCCGACGACGTCGTCGACTACTGGCTCGGCGGACCGGGACAGTTCCCCAAACCGCGGACCGACGGTGTGAACGCCGACACCTCGGACTGGGCCCACGAGTACAGCTTCTGGGCGGCCGACGCGGTGTGGCAGCAGATGCTGGCCACCGGCGACCGGAGCTTCGCGAAGTCCCAACTGGCTTCGCTCGTCCAGCAGTACGACGGCTGGGACAACCACTTCAACCAGGCGCTGGGCCTCTACTGGCAGGCGCCGGTGTGGGACGCGACGGAGTACTCCGCCTCGTCGTACGAGTCCTCCGAGCCCTACCACGGGGGCCACGGCTACCGGCCCACGATCAACGCCTACCAGTACGGCGACGCGCGCGCGATCGCAGCGATCGCCGCGCTGGCGGGCGACACCGGTACGGCGAACGACTTCCAGGCCCGCGCCACCGCTCTGCGCGGCGCGGTGCAGGCCCATCTGTGGGACGAGGGGCGGCAGTTCTACTACGGAGTGGCCCGGGACGACAACCCGTCACTGGCCAAGACCGGAAGCCGCGAACTGATGGGCTACCTGCCCTGGATGTTCGACATGGCGCCGGCCGCGAACGCCGGAGCCTTCGCCCAGCTCAAGGATTCCGGCGGATTCGCCGCGCCCTACGGACCGACCACGGTGGAACGGCGCAGCCCCTGGTTCATGTACCAGGCCGGCGCCTGCTGCCGGTGGGACGGTCCCTCCTGGCCGTTCGCCACCTCCCAGACACTGACGGCCGCGGCGAACCTGCTGGAGGACTATCCGGCCCAGTCGGTCTTCTCCGGCGCCGACTACGTCCAGTTGCTGCACACCTACGCCGCCACCCAGTACCGGGACGGCGCGCCCTACGTCGCCGAGGCCCACGACCCGGACCGCGACAGCTGGCTGTACGACGGGAACAACCACAGCGAGGACTACAACCACTCCACCTACAACGACAACGTCATCTCGGGACTCATCGGTCTGCGCGGCCAGAGCGACGACACCCTGGTCGTCAAGCCGCTCGCACCGGCCTCCTGGGACTACTTCGCGCTGGAGAACACCCCGTACCACGGGCACGACGTGACCGTGCTCTGGGACCGCACCGGCAGCCGGTACGGCCAGGGGGCCGGCCTGCACGTCTACGTGGACGGCCGCCAGGCCGCCGCCAGGACGGGGCTCGGCGCGGTCACCGTCGACGTCGGCGCGCCGGACGTCCGCCCGGACGCGGACCCGACGGTGGACATCGCCGCCAACGGGCAGCGCCACGCCTCCGGTCCGCAGCCCTTCGCCTCCTACACCTCCCCCTACGACAACGTCTGGAACGCCGTCGACGGGATCGTCTACCGCGAGGGCATCCCCGAGAACAGCCGCTGGACGTCGTACGCCACCCCGCACGCCAGTGACTCCTACGGAGTCGACTTCGGCCGGAACCAGCGGACCGCCGACGTACGGCTGCACTTCTACGACGACGGAGGCGGGGTGCGCACCCCGGCCGACTACGACCTGCAGTACTGGACCGGCACGGCCTGGGCCACCGTGCCCGGCCAGAGCCGCTCGCCCGCCGCCCCCCTCGCGAACGGCGAGAACAGGATCACCTTCCCGGCCCTGACGACCAGTCGGCTGCGCGTCGTGGCCCCCAACGCCGGCGGCGGAACCGGGTGGGGCCTGTCGGAGTTCGAGGTCCGGGCCGCACCGGTCTTCCAGATCGCCAACGTCAACAGCGGCAAGCTCCTCGCCGTCGAGAACGCCTCGCTCTCCGACAGCGCGGACGTGCAGCAGTACACGGACAACGGCACCCCGGACCACCTCTGGAGGCTCGTCAAGGCCGGGAGCGGCTGGTACAAGATCGTCAATGTCCACAGCGGCCTGCTCCTCGCCGTCGAGGGGGCCTCGACCGCCCTGAGCGCCCAGATCCAGCAGTACCACGACAGCGGCACCAGCGATCATCTGTGGCGGCTGGTGGACGCGGGCGGCGGCCAGTACAAGATCGTCAACCGGAACAGCGGGCTGGTGCTGGGCGTCGCGGGCATGTCCACCGGCGACAGCGCGGACGTGGTCCAGTACTCCGACAACGGCACCGCGGACCACCTGTGGACCCTGCGTCCGGCGGCGTCCCCGTAGACCGCCGCCCCCTGCTCCGGGGACGCGCGGTACGAGGAGTTGGCCGGCAGCGGTGTCCCGCATCGAAGGGGTCAGGTGCGGGGCATCGGGTCCACCCACCGCGCACGCCAGGCGGGCGGGGCGAACGGATCGGCGAAGTACTGGGTCTCGTGCGCGACCTTGCCGTCCCGGAACTCCATGATGCTGATGGTGGACGCCGGTTGCCCGTCGTACTCGATCACGTATTCGGTGATCCAGAGGTCGCCGCCGCCGAGAATCCGGCGGAGGATGAAGTCGAGCCTGGCCGGGTGGTGCGAGCGCAGCGCCTGGAGGTTGCGGCGACCGTGGATGCGCTCACCGGACTGCGGGTAATCGGTGATGACGTCGTCGTGGTAGATCTCGTGCTCGGTGTCCTGGTCCCCGGCGGCGGACGCCGCCCAGTGCCGGTCCAGCGCCGCCCGAATCTCCTGGTCGCCCATCGTGTCGCCTCCGGCCACAGAACGTCTGCGGACGAGATCCGTCTCCGCAGCCCAGCCCCCGGAAACAGCCTAACCCCGGCGGCGAAGGCCGACACGTGCGCCGATCGGCGGTCCGGCGACGAAGCGGGAGGCGCGGAGGCGATGGCCGGATCCGGCGGACGGGTGTCCCCGGCCGCGGCCGCTGCGGGCCTGTGCCGGGGACACCCAGGAAGGCCGGGGATCAGCCTGACTTCACCGAGGTGGGCTTCAGCCGGAGATCGGCGCGGACCGTGTGGTCCCGTCGCACTCCGGTCGCCCGGTCCGCGGTGACGTGACCGGACGTGCTCGCGCGCAGCACGTGCCGGCCCGGACCCGCGAGGAACAGGGTGTAGAAGCCGTCGCCGACGGCCGCGTCGTCCGGCGTCGCGACGGTCACCGTCGTGGCGTCCGGGTGCCGGACGTCGGCCACGGTGGCGCCGACCAGACCCGCGCCGCCGCGGCTGTCACGGACGGTGCCGACGGCCAGGCCGCCGGAGACCGGCACCAGGTCGCGTGTTCCGACGTACACGTCGTCGACGGACCAGTAGTAACCCCAGTCGGCCACGAAGTGGAAGCGCAGCTGGACCGCCTTCTCACCCGCGTACGCCCGCAGCGGGACGTGCACGGTCCGGTGGTCTCTGCCGTCGCCGCTCGTGGTGGAGGTGGCCCAGGCCGACTGCCAGGTGGTGCCGCCGTCGGTGGTGACGTCCACGCTCATCCGCTGGTTGTTCGGGTTGTACAAGTAGGCCGTCTTGAACTCGAGTTCGGCCGAATCGCTGCCCGAGAAGTCGTAGACCGGACTGATCAGCATGCTGTCCTGGTGCGGGCCGATCGGCCAGTTGTCGCTCTCGACGACGGCGAAGGAGCCGCTGCCGCCGGTGGCGTTGCCGCGCTGGATCGGGTCGTCGAACTCCCAGCCGTTGTCGGTCCCGGCCGCGTTGGTCACCGTCCACCCCGGCGGGGCCGAGGTGGTGGAGTCGAACGTCTCCGTCGTGCCCTCCCGTTCGAGGGTGTAGCCGACGGCCGTGGCGGAGTCGGGGTCCGCGCCCAGGGTGAAGTTCTCGGCGACCGGCCTCCTGCCGACGGTGACGGTCCGTTCGGAGGGTTCGTAGCCGGGCAGCGCGGCCGTGACGTCGAGGCCGTAGTCCGCCCCCTTGGGGAGCGAGAGTTCGTAGGCGCCGGTGGCGGGGTCGGTCCAGACCGGCGCTTCGGGAGAACCGGCCACCGTGACCTTCGCGTAGAGCGGCCACCCGTGCCCGGAGCCGTCCTTGACGGTGCCGCGGACCTTCTCGCGCGGGATCGCGGCGAGGTGGAAGTCGCGGGTCAGGGACTGGCCGTCGGAGACGGTGACGGCGGCGGGGGCCGACGTCGTGTAGCCGAAGGCGCGGACCGTGAGGTCCTTGACGGTGCCCGCGGGCAGATCCAGCTGGTAGGCGCCCTGGCTGTCGGTCGTCGCGACGTCCAGTCCCGAGCCCACGGTCGCGTGGGCGACCGGCTTGCCGGACGCCGCGTCCCTGACCGTGCCCGACAGCGTGCCGTGCGGCCCGCTGCGGAACGCGGCCAGTCCCGCGGGGGTCCCGAGACCCGTCGGGCCGTCGTAGCCGGGGCCCGCGGTGCACAGATAGGCGCTCGCGCAGGTGCCGTTGGCGCCGGTGGTGACGTCGTTCAGCCCGGCGCCGCCGGTCGCGTACGGGTAGGCGGCCGGGGTGGTGCCGGGGCGGGGGGCGCCCGCGAGCGCGTACACCGAGGCGATCAGCGGGGTGGCGGCACTCGTGCCTCCGTAGCGCTGCCACCCGACGCCGCCGGACCCGTACGTGTGGTAGACGGCAACGTTGTCAGCGACGGCGGAGACGTCCGACACGCTGCGGCCGGTGCATCCGGTGTCCTTCTGGTAGTCGGGCTTGGCCTGGTACTGGGCGCACCCGGAGCCGGGGCCGTAGGGGTCACGGGCCCAGACCGTCTCGGTCCAGCCGCGGGCGGTGTCCGGCGCGGGAGTGAGCGCGGTTCCGCCGACGGCGGTCACGAAGGGCAGCGTCGAGGGGAACGAAACCCCGTACCGGTTGTCGCCGCTCGCCGCGACCACGGCCACGCCGGGGTGGTCGTAGGAGGCACCGTAGGTGGACAGATCGGCGGCGAAGTCGCCCGGCCTCCCATAGGAGTTGGACACGTACTTGGCACCGAGGGCGACCGCGCGGTCGACGCCCGCGGCGAGGTTCTCCAGACCGTCGTTGTCCGTCTCGACCAGGAGGATGTGCGCACCCGGGGCCGACGCTGAGACCATGTCCAGGTCGAGGGCGATCTCTCCGGCCCACGACTCACTGGGCTGCGGATAGGAAGTGCCCCCGCGCTGGTCGACCTTGGTGAAGCAGCCGTTCGCGGTCGTACAGGCGGGAAGCCCGTACTGCGCGCGGTAGACGGCCAGATCGGCCTCGGCGTGGGGGTTGTCGTACGCGTCGACGATCGCGATCGTCTGACCGGCGCCGCCGTTCGCGGGCAGGCTGTAGGCGCTCTGGATGTCCTGGGGACCCAGCCCCGCGGGGGTGGCCGTGGCGCTGAGCCGCAGGAGTGGAGTCTCGTCGTCGGCGCGCATCGCGAAGCAGGTCGCCCGGTTCTTCGCGGGCTTGCCGCAGACGGGTTCGAGCCGGGTCGGGGGCTTCTGCCCGGTGGGATCGGTCCCGTCCGGCACGGTGGCCGTCCGTACGGCCGCCCGCGCGCCCGCGTGGACGGCCGGGGAGTCGGACGCCCGAGCCGTCTGCGCGGACGGGAGGCCGCCCAGCAGTGCGAGGGCCGCGGCGGCACCCAGGGCCACGACGCCTCGGCCGAGTATGCGCAAGCGCCTGGCGGCACTTCTCGAGGGTGGTGATGTCGACACTGTTCACCCATCCGTGAAAGGGCCCAACTCGGGTCCGGGGAAGGCGGATTCGCATCCGTCGATGATCAATTACCGGTCCGGGGCGAGGGTGTGTCAATGCGTCGGCTGTTAGAGCTGCGTTTCACAGAAACCCATTTCGGCAGCAACCCCTACAAGCAGGCTCCGCTCAGCGGACATCGAGCACCGCTGAGCGCGGCAAGCGCTTCCCGCTGACGGCGGTTCGACGGGGGTCCGACGGCGGCCCGGCGACGCTCGGCGGGCCCTCCGTCGCCTGTCCGTCGCCCCTTCGTGGTCCTCGGTGACTCTCCCGGCAGCTGCCCTACCGGACCCCGGCGGGCCACTGGAGTGGTCTGGGCGGGGAACGGCGCCCCCGCGCGGCGCGGGTCCGGGGAATCGGTCCGCGATCCACGTTGAATCGCGCCGGAGAACCGGAACGCCGGACGCCCGGAGCACTGACGGGCCCGGTCCTCCGACCCATGTCCCACGGCGCTTGAGGGAGACAGCCATGAGCGGCACACCGCACCTGCCGACACCGTCGGGTCCCTACCTGGACGAAGGACCGCTGCCCGCCGACTTCTACGCCTTCGAGGAACTGCTGACGGACGGTGAACGCGAGAGGATCGGGGCCGTCCGGGAGTTCCTCCGTACCCAGGCCGCACCGATCGTCGACGACTACTGGGCCCGGGCCGAGTTCCCGTTTCAGCTGATCGAGGGCATCGGGCGCCTCGGTCTGGTGGACTGGGCCGACCCGGACTCCACGCAACCCAGGCCGACGAACCTCTTCTCGGGCTTCCTGGCGCTGGAGTTCGCGCACGCCGACGCGTCTCTGGCGACGTTCTCCGGCGTGCACACGGGCCTGGCGATGGGCACCATCCTGGCCTGCGGCTCCGAGGAACAGCGCAGACGCTGGCTGCCGGCCATGAGCCGCTTCGAGAGGATCGGCGCTTTCGCGTTGACGGAGCCGCATGGAGGGTCCGATGTCGCGGGCGGTCTGCGGACGACCGCGCGCAGGGACGGTGACGAATGGGTCCTCGACGGCGCCAAGCGGTGGATCGGGAACGCCACGTTCGCCGACGTGGTGGTCGTCTGGGCCCGTGACGTCGACACCCAGCACGTCCTGGGCTTCGTCGTGGAGAAGGACACCCCCGGATTCACCGCGACGAAGATCGAGAACAAGATGGCCCTGCGCATCGTGCAGAACGCCGACATCGTCCTCGAGGGCTGCCGCGTTCCGGAGGCAAACCGGCTGCAGAACGCGAACTCCTTCAAGGACACCGCGGGCATCCTGCGCCAGACGCGCAGCGGTGTGGCCTGGCAGGCGGTGGGGGTGATGTTCGGCGCCTACGAGATCGCCCTGAAGTATGCGAAGGAGCGCGAGCAGTTCGGGCGCCCGATCGGAGGTTTCCAGCTCGTGCAGGACCTGCTGGTGAAGATGCTCGGCAACGCCACGGCCTCCTGCGGGATGGTGACGCGCCTCGCGCAGTTGCAGGACGCGGGCATCTTCCGGGACGAGCAGTCGGCCCTGGCGAAGGCCTACTGCACGGTCCGGATGCGCGAGAACGTGGGATGGGCCCGGGAGCTCCTGGCCGGCAACGGAATCGTCCTCGACTACAAGGTCGGCCGGTTCGTCGCCGACGCGGAGGCCCTGTACTCGTACGAGGGCACGCGGGAGATCCAGACCCTGATCGTCGGACGTGCCGTCACCGGTGGCCTCAGCGCGTTCGTGCGGTGACGGCGATGACCACCGAATCCGTCTTCACCGGCCTGAAGGTCCTCGACGCGTCCTCGTTCATCGCGGGACCGGCGGCGGCCACCGTGCTCTCCGACTTCGGAGCGGACGTCATCAAGATCGAACCGCCGGGCATGGGCGATCCCCAGCGGCGGCTGAGTTCCGTGCCGCCCAGTCCCCGCGCGCGGGCCAACTATGGATGGCACCTCACCAACCGGAACAAGCGGGGCATGGTGCTCGACCTGAAGGCACCGGCCGCCGTCGAGGTCCTCAAGCGGCTCGTGGAATGGGCCGACGTGGTGATCACCAACTTCCCGCACGGCACCCGCGAGAAGCTCCACCTCGGCTACGAGGAGGTCTCCGGCTGGAACCCGAGGGTCGTCTACGCCGACATCACCGGCTTCGGCGACGCGGGACCCGACGCCCGGCAGCCGGGCTTCGACCTCACCGCCTACTGGTCCCGCAGCGGCCTGCTCGCCTCCACCCGCGACGCGGGCGCCCCACCGACCGTCCCGGTCTGGGGAAGCGGCGACTACATGTCGGCGATCGGCATCTACGCGGCGATCGTGACGGCCCTCTACCGGCGGGAGCGGACGGGACAGGGCACCAGCGTCGGCACCTCGCTGCTCGCCGAGGGCGTGTGGGCCACCGGGACACTCGTGGCGGGAGCGCTCGCCGGCGGCACGCCGTTCGAACTGCACGACCGGAAGGCACCGGCCAACCCGCTGATCAACCCGTACCGGACCGCGGACGGCGAGTGGTTCATGCTGGTCGCCTCACCCCCGCACTGGCCGGGGCTGACGCGGGCCGTGGGACACCCCGAGCTGCTGGAGGACCCCCGGTTCGCGGACCTGGAGGGTTTCGTACGGAACGCGGCCGCGCTGAGCGAGCTGCTCGACACCGAGTTCCGCTCGCGGCCCTTCGCGCACTGGAAGGACGTCCTGGGCCGGGAACGGATCACCTACAGTCTCATCCAGACGCCGGAGGAGACCGTCCAGGACCCGCAGCTGCGGGCCAACGACATCGTCGTGCCCCTGGAAGGGGTCGAGGGTCTGACGGAGACCATCAGCAGCCCCGTCAACCTGCGTGGCGTACCGAAGGTCCCGGCGCGACGCGCACCGGATCTGGGCGAGCACACCGACGAGATCCTCACCCAACTGGGCTTCGGCGCCTCCGAGATCGCCGGGCTGCGCACGCAGGGAGCGATCCCCGGCACCTCCGAGGCGCCGTCGCCGTGAGCCCGGGGGCCGTCGTTTCCCGGCCGGTGGTTCGTCGGTCCACCCCGTGGGACTGAACGTCCCGTCGGCGGCGGCCGGGTTCCGGGACGGGGGACGCCCCGGGTACGGCCGACGACCGGAACGCGGCGGAGGCCACCGGGCCTCACGTGCGCTGAGGACCTCGCCCGCCCGGTCGGGTCTCCGTGGCCAGGCAGGAGCATCCCGCGGAAGCGCAGACGGCGTCTCCCAGCGCGATGACGGCGAGGCGCAGGTCCTCGGGGAGGGGTGCGGACCCGGGACCGGGGAGGAGTCCGTGCTGCCTGCCCCAGAGCGGGCCCGGGGCGGGCGGGCCCGTCCTCCTCGGCGGGGCCGGCGCCCTCGTCGGCGTCCGTCCTCCGGACCCGGCGGCGCTCCCCGCGGCCCCGCCGTCCGGGCCGGAGCCATGACCGGCCACCACCGTCCGGGCCTCCCGCACCATCCGGCCCCAGCAGGTCACCGGCCGTTCCTCGGCCGGTGGGCCGACCGTTCCCGGCCGGTGGCCCGCGTCCGGGGGAGCGGAAGGCGTCGACGTGCCACGCGTGCCCGGAACGCTCCCCGCCGCGGACGCCGTACGCACCGGAGACCAGGCATGCGCGTCCCTCGTCAGCGTGTCGACGCGGGTGGCCGCCTCGGCCCGGGCGGTCGCCAGCGCGTCCAGGATGTCCTGGGCGAGATCGGCGGCGGGCATCTCCCCGCACCGCTTGCCGGTGAACCGGATCCTCGGTGCCCCGCCCCCGGCGCCCACCGTCGCCTCCACGACTCCGTCCCTGGACTGCGCGGTCACCGACAGCGTGCGCAGCTGCAGCCTGGCGCGCGCCACGGCCACGTACCGGCCGGCGAAGTCGGCGAGAAGCGCCTCCAGACGGGTTCCCTCTGACGTGTCCACAGGTCTCCCCTGCCAGGGCGGTCCTTCCACGGGCCGGCCGCTTTCCTATGTGCTCTTCATGCAGAACACGCGAGCCCGCGGGAGAAGGTTCACAAAACCTCTACAGATGTCCGCGGCGGCCGGAGATGTCGCAGAGCGGGGTCACCGATCGCCCGACACCAGCGCGTACATGAACATGTCCCGGCGTTCGTCGCCCACCCGCTGCCACTTCCGCAGGAGCCCCTCCCGCTGGAAACCGGCTCGTTCGGCGGTGCGTACGGAGGCCAGGTTCCAGGGCTCCACCCACAGTTCGAGCCGGGGAATCCGCAGATCGCGCAGGGCCCAGCCCACCACCGCGTCGACGGCGGCCAGCGCCGTGCCGTGACCGCGCGCCGACTTCACGACCCAGTAACCCAAGGAGGCACGGCCCTGTTCCAGGTCCCTCAGCCACAACCCCACCTGTCCGACAGGGCGGTCGTCGGCGGTCACGACGACGAACGGGTACCCGGCCCTCGTGGTCGCGCGGGTCCACTGCCGCTCGACGAACGCGACCCCGGCCGGCTCGGTATAGGGCGAGGGGACGGTCGTGATCGACGGGATGTACTCGTCCTGTGCCGCCTCATGGACCAACGGCAGGTCCGCGAGGCGCCACGGCCGAAGGGTGAGTCCACCGTCCGCGGCGAGTACGGGTACGTCGAGAGGCTGCTGCATCCGGCCATCCTGACGGAGTCACGGATCTTTCCGCATCCGGGTATCGAACGCCGCGTCGCGACCGCGTGCGCGCCTCGCGCCGACCAGGTCTGAGGGAGATCGGCGATCCGCGGGAACCGTGCACACGATCGCCCGAGGGGGGACCGGGGCACCGTGCGTCAGGTCAGTGTGCGGACGAACTCCGTCGCCGCGGCGCGCGCGGCCTGCTCCACGAGTCCGATGCCGGCCTCCTCCGTGCTGCAGCCGTTCATCAAAACGGCCGCGTAGAGGATCCGGCCGCCCTTCTCGATCCGGCCGACGCTGTTGATGTCCCACAACTTGGTCTGGCTCCTCTGGAGCCAGCCGTTCTTGAGTGCGGTGGGCCGGCCGGGGTCCGCTGCCGCGGACACGCCCCAGTCCTGGTCCGGCGCGATGTGGTACATGAGGTCCTGGATGTAGGCCTGGGACTCCGCGGCGAGCGCCGACTTCTTGCCGAACACGCTGGACAGGAGACGGACCTGGTCCACCGCCGTGGTCTGGGTCAGGCCCCAGGCGGTGCCCTCGGCGCCTCGGGTCTCCTTCAGGCCGAGACGCTCGTTGGCCTTGTCCAGGCCCCGCGCCCCTCCGATGCCCGCCCACAGGGTGCTCGTGGAGTCGTTGTCGCTGTTCTCGATCATGTCGGTCGAGAGGTCACGCTCCTTGGCGGTCAACTTCCGTCCGGCGTCCTGCGCCTGGAGCAGGAGGGTGGAGAGTATGTCCACCTTGACGATGCTGGCCGTGTCGAAGACATCCGTGCCGTAGGTCGCCCACTTCCCGGACTCCGTGTCCAGCACCGCGACCGACATCTGGTCGGAACCGGCGAGCGAGGTGACCTCGGTGAGCCGTGAAGTGAGGTCCAGGGCCCCGGCGGGAGCCGAGGGGGACGGCTTGGGCGGCCCGGCCGCGGCCTTCTCCTCCGAGCCGCCCAGCCGATGGGCCGCGAACGCGGTGGCGGCCCCGAGGAGCAGGGCACCGGTGGCCACCACGACGGTCAACCGACGCCTTCTCCTCGCGCGGCGGCGGCGTTCCGCGGCGCGTTTTCGGCTGCGACCCATGGGTATGTCGCGTCCGCGTTCGGGGTTGTTCCGGTGGGAACCCGCCATGCCTGTGTCTCTCCTCACGCCTGGGGCGGCGCCTGCGGTGGTGGACGAATGGTTCGCGGCGCGTCGGCACCGCGGAAGGGCGGACCGGGCGGCACGCGCGCCGGTGGACACCCTCTCCGGTGGTCTGCCGCGTGGCAGAACGGTGAACAGAAGCGGGACCGGAATCCGGTGGCGCCTCGGACTCCAGCTCCGGGCCTAAGCCGGAACGTGCGGCTGACGGCGTCGGCGGGACGCGGGCCGGGTTCCCGAGGCTCCTGGGCATGGCGGATTTCGCGGCCGTCCGCACCATGAGGCCCCACCCCGCGGTGCGGGGGGCCTGGCGCGTCCGCTCCCGCGCGAGCCGGTGAGGCTCGGACGGGTGACTGCGACACTCATGGAAATCCGTTCAGTTCTGCGGTACGCGCCGGAAGCGGCACCGGTTCGAGCGGACGGCCCCGCGAGATCGACCACACCGGAGAAGTGACGATCATCCCGTGGTGGCCGGTGTGCTTCAAGGGGCAGCCGGGGCCGACCGTGACCGCGGCGGCGAGTCGGCACCCCGCGTGCCGCGTCTGCTGTTCATGCCGAGCCGCCGGCCGGGCCGGGTCCGGGTGGGCCCTCCACCGACAGTACGTGCCGGACCCGGTCGAAGGTTCACCGCACCGATGCCCGCCCGTTCACCGGAGGAACAACCGGTGAACGCGGCCGGAGGGACGTTCTCCTCGACGGGGAGACCAGGAAGCCGTGTCCGGGGGCGCGGTGTGAAACCGGTCACCGAAAGGGCTGCGCGGAACGGCCGTTGAAAGGACTGCGCGCAACGCGCTCCGCGTGGTGGGGCCTTCGGAATCCCCGAGTCGGGGCCCGGCGCGAGTTGTTCACCCGCGCCGGGCCCCTGTCCCGCTCGTACCCTCGCCCCCCACGGGTCAGGGCAGAACGGGAGTCCTCGGCGCGGCCCGTTCGGGCGGCGCCGCCACCCGCCGGAATCCCCGGCGGCGACGCCCGTCGCCTCCCGGGTGCCACCGGCGGTGAGTCCCTTCACCCAGAACACGGAACGCGCCCACGGCGGGGTTCACACGACTTCCCGCGCCTCGGGACATCGCTCGGGGTCCTTCGCGCACGCCCGGAGAGAAGGACCGCCCCGGCCTCCCGGAAGGGGATTCCCTCGAAGGGCCGTCGGCCGACGGGCGGCGCGTCGACGGGTGCCGTCCAACGTCAGTGCAGCGCGACGACTTCGACGGCACCCACCCCGCGCCTCAGCGAGCGCACGAGAATGTCGAAGAGGTATCTCTCGTCCTGGCGCGGACGCAGGGTCACGGTGCCGCCCGGGGCGAGCTCGGGAGCCGGTGCGATACGCCGGTCGCCCTCATGCTTTCCGCTCACCGAGGTCACCGTCACCGGTGTACGGCCGACATTGCGCAGGGTCACGGACGTGGTCCGGGGGCAGTGCCCGCGATGGTCCGACGCACAGCGGTAACGCACGTCGCCGAAAGCGGTCGTGCCGCACGACACGTCGTAACGAGGGTCGGACAGCGACTTGCACACCGCGCCTCTCACGATGACCGCGGGACCTCGGTCCCGGTGTGCCGCGTCCGTCGGTGAATGCACCGTGACGGCGCAGAGAACGCACGCGAACACGACGGCGGTGAGGGAGACCCGCACCAAGAACCGTGTCGCACCTCGTGCGCCCCAGGATTTCCCGGTGGCGGCCAGGGGCCGAGCGGTCGGGTTGCGCCGGCGATGGACCGATCGCGAAAGAACGCGCATGACGAAGAGGGATTCCCACCGATGGTCGGGGCGAGTGAGGCGGAAGCGTGAGCGGCGACCGGCCGGGGTCACGGAACACCGGTGGCCACGTCAGTCGTCCTCCACCGGGATCAGCGCGGCCGGTCGCAGTGCCTCCACGTAGAGCCACGTCAGCGACAGTGTCAGCCCGTACGCCGCCGCCCAGGAATCCTGGCGCAGAGCACCGTGCGTGAGGCCGTCCTCGACCTGCCGGAAGTGCAGGGCGAGGACGGGCACCGCCGCCCCGATGCCGGTGACCCCGCAGAGAACGCCGAGAGGGACCTGGCGGAATCCCAGGCCCGCGGCGCCGAGGACCGGGAACAGCAGCACGTCGCCCACCATCAGCAGGACCAGCCCCGTCGTCGCCGCGCAGAGGAAGCCGTACCACCGCTCGCCGACACGTATCCATCGCAGTGCGTACGCCGCCAGGACACCGGCGAAGCCCGCCATGGTCCCGAGGACGAGCTGGACGAACACTCCGGGAGAGGTCTGTGTCGACGCCGTGTTGGAAAGGACCCCGAGGAACAAGCCCTCGCACACCGCGTGAGCGAGAGCCAGGCCGGGCGACGGACGGTCGCTCCGGCACCGGATCAGGGTCAGGACGGCCGCGGTGGTGCCCGCCCCGCCGACGAGATCGTAGGACCAGCCCGTGCGGGTGGGAGGCACCGGCGGGGCCGTCCAGGACACGACAGCCGTGAGCACCGTCAGGGCGAACGCCAGGGCGGTGCGGACGAGGACGCCCCTCATCGTCATCAGATCGGCGACGAGGAGGAGCAGATGCGCGGACTCGTCCCCCTGCGCCGGGGAGGCGTCCCGGGGCGAACCGATCGGGTCGCGTGCGACGACGGCTTCGATCAGGGGTGCCGGGCCCCTGGCCGTCGTCTTGCGGCCCTCCTGACGTCTGAACCCCCGGCGGCTCAGAAGGACGGGGTTACTGCTCTTCAACGCGGGCCTTTCGACTGCGGAACTTCAAGATCGACACATGTCCGGCGATCCGTGGCGCGAGACCCCGGGGATCCGTCGGCCGCCCGAGTGCGCACACAGGAGCCGGCCGCCCGCGTCCCGCCGCAAGGGGTGACGCGGCGGGAGCTTGTCGCCGGAGCGGCGTGCGGGGGCGACCGAGTGTCCCTGGCCTTGCCGCCTCACGGACCGTGGCGGCGAGAGGCCCCGCACGGTGAGAACGTCTCCTCGGGGCCGGGAGGTTCACGTCGGATCCGGGAAGCCGCTCTCGGACCGTTGGTGCGGCCCGCGAGGCCAGGACGGCCGCGCCGATGGGTCGCCCGGGTCAGCCGGAGTACCGGATGCGGTGACACAGGGCCGGGATCTCTCCCGAGGCGAGGCGCGGCATGATCTCCGGCAGCTCCTCGAAGGCGCTTTCGCCGGTGATCAAGGCGTCCAGAGCCGGATCGGCGAGCAGTTCGAGCGCGAGGGCGAGCCGCTCCGCGTACGTACGGGAGGCCCGGGCGGGCGAGACCGTACCGACCTGGCTGCTGCGGACGGAGAGCCGACGGGAGTGGAAGGCCTCGCCGAGCGGCAGCGTCACGCGCCGGTCGCCGTACCAGCTCAGTTCCAGGACCGTCCCCTCGGGCCGCAGCAGCTCCAGTGCGCGAGCGAGGCCCTGCTCGGTGGCGCTGGCGTGCACCACGAGGTCGCACTCGCCCCGTGCCTCGGCCGGGGACGCGAACTCGGCACCGAGCGCCGCGGCGACCTCGGCCCGCGCCGGATCGGCGTCCACCAGCTGCAGCCGTACGCCGGGGAAGCGGGCCAGCAGCGCGGCCACCGAGCAGCCGACCATGCCCCCGCCGATCACGGCGATCCGGTCGCCGATCAGCGGCGCGGCGTCCCACAGCGCGTTGACGGCGGTCTCCACGGTGCCCGCGAGGACCGCTCGCTCGGCCGGCACTCCGGCGGGCAGCGGAGTGACCGCGCTCGCCGGCACCACGTAGCGGGTCTGGTGCGGGTACAGGCAGAAGACGGTGCGGCCGAGGAGGTGCTTGGGCCCCTCCTCCACGACCCCGACGCTGAGGTAGCCGTACTTCACCGGGCCGGGGAAGTCGCCCTCCTGGAAGGGGGCACGCATGGTCTCGTACTGGCTGTGGGGCACTCCGCCGCGGAAGACCAGCGTCTCGGTGCCCCGGCTGACCCCCGACCACAGCGCCTTCACCAGGACCTCGCCCTCGGCGGGCTCCGGCAGGCTTACGTCGCGCATTTCCCCGCGGCCCGGCGCGTGGAGCCAGAAAGCACGTGCGGAACGGTCCATGGTCGTCCTCCTGAACGAGGGTGTGGGTGTGCGGGCATGGTCGCGGACCGCCCTGGGGAGGGCGTCGTCCGCCGTACGGTCGTCGGCCGCGGCCGACGCGGACCTCTTCGGGACCGCGGGCGGCCTGCCTTGGGGCTGGCCTGACGGGAGCGGGGCCCGGCGTGAGCGCCGGGCCCCCGGCACGCCCTCAGGACGTGCCTCTCAGGGACGGTGGACGGGTGTCACCGCCCTATGCCCAGGACTCTCACCGATGCCAGGTGGGTCGGGACAGGCCGCGCTCGACCGCCCCGGCCATGGCGCTCTCGCCCGCGGCGTTGGGGTGCACGGGGGCGGCGGGGCTGTCGGGAGCGAACGTCTCGATCCACCGGTTCGCGGCGGGTCGGCAGAGGTCGTGCCCGACCGTGGGCGCGTACGTGTCCACGTACCGGGCCCCGTTGCGACGGGCCTGCCGGGCGAGCATCGCGTTGAGCTCCTTCTCCTTGTCCCGCAGATAGGAGAAGTCCCCTGCCGCCAGGGGCACCTTGGCGCTCGTGCAGCCCACGCCGTCGTCCGGGAAGAGGTCGGGGTATCCGACGACCACGACCCGGGCGTGCGGGGCGCGGTGGTGGATGCCGCGCAGCACCTGTGCGACCTTCGGCGCGGTCCGGGCGATGGAATCCGTGACCGTGTCGGAACCGGTGCTGGTGAAGTGGGTCCGGCACGGGGCTCCGGCCGGGTCGGTGGCGGTGACCTGGGCGCAGGTTCCGAGGACGGTCGAGAACCCGATGTCGTTGCCGCCGATGGTGACGGTGACGAGGTCGGTGTCCCGGCCGAGGGCGGCGAACTGGGCCGGTGCCGTGCCCTGGGCGGCGGTCATGTCGGCGGTGGTGGCGCCGGAGCAGCTGACGTCCGTGAGCGTCGCGGCCGTCCACCCGGCCACCAGGGACGGGTAGTTGTGGCTGGACCGCAGACAGGTCGGGTCGACCTGGTCCGGGACCAGGGGCGCCGAGGCGTAGGAGTCGCCGAGGGCGACGTAGTCCACCCGGTGCCTGCCATCGGTGGCGGTGGTCGCCTCGGCCGGGGCGGCCACCGCCACAGCTCCTGCCGTGATCAGTGCGGCGGCCACGGCCACGACGCGGGTTGCGCCGGGAGCGGGAAACAGTCTTCGCACAACGCGTCCTCTCATGGTCGGGCTGTCCGGCGGTGCGGAGGAGACAGCTCGGCAGAATGGTTCTGCCGCGCCGACGCCGGCGCCGGAGCCCGAGTTGATGTACGGCCTCGACGGGCCCGCTCGACCACCGGGACATGTGCCCGGCACGGCGTGCGATCGAGGCGCTCACTTCTCACACGTATGGACGGCCTGATCGGGTGTCACGTTTTTTCATAACGACTTGGTAAGCGTCGACGTGGGTACGGACCGAGCGGGCCTGGGCAGCCGTGAGCGCACACGAAGTGGCGTGCTTCCTCGCGGTGATGGCCGTGCGGCGTCCGGTGGCGCGCGCAGGATGACGTATCTCCGCGTATCTCTGCCGCGCCCGGGACCGGGGGACGCCGGGTGTCAGCTGGGCGCTATGCGCTCCAGCGCCTTCGCGGCCGCGGCGATGTCGCAGCCCTCCAGACGCGAGAAGACATGACGCCGCACACTCGCGAGGTTGGTGGGCCAGGCCTGCTTCAGCAGGGTCCATCCGGAGCTGGTGAGGAGGGCGAGCGACGCCCTTCCGTCGTCCGGTGCCTTCTGCCGGACGACCAGTGACTGTGACTCCAGACGGTTCACCACCCGGGTCATGCCGCTCAGCGACAGCCCGCAGGTGTTGGCGAGTTCACTCATGCGCATCTGGTTCCGCGGCGCCTCGGAGAGGTGCATCAACACCGTGTACTCGGTGGCGGAGATCGGCTGTTCTTCGAGCATGTCCGCGTCGACGACCCGGGGCAGGAGCGACATCACCCGGCCGAGGGCCCGGAGGAAGGCCTCCTCGTCGGGGGTGAGGGGCTCAAGGGTCGTCACGTCTGCCATGGGCCCAGTCTAGAGGGCGGAGTCCGAGGCAGGCCCGGGATCGCGGCGCGGTCCGCCGAGCCAGGGTGAACCGTGGACGTCGTCGATCCGTTCCCCTTGTGACGCCCGGACGACGGTTGCGCCGGTCCTGACCGAAGTCGCCGCGCGCGCACGAGAATGCCCGCACCACGGAGTATGAGGAGAGGTCTGTTGTTCAGCATCACCGTACGTGACCACATCATGATCGCGCACAGCTTCCAAGGCGATGTCTTCGGACCGGCCCAGCGTCTGCACGGGGCGACGTTCGTCGTGGACGCGACCTTCCGCCGGACCGCACTGGACGACGACAACATCGTCGTCGACATGGGCCTCGCCTCCACGGAGCTGCGTTCCGTGATCGGCGACCTCAACTACCGTAACCTCGACGATCACGAGGAGTTCAAGGGGACCAACACGTCCACGGAGTTCCTGGCCGCGCTGATCGCCGATTGTCTCGCCGACCGGATCCACGCCGGTGCCCTCGGGGAGAACGCGCGCGGTATCGCCCAGATAGCGGTGACCCTGCACGAGTCGCACATCGCCTGGGCGAGTTACGAGCGCGCGGTGTGACCGCCGGTCCCGGGCGGTCACCGGCACCACGCCGACGTCACAAGAGCGGCAGTTTTCGGACACCCCTCTCTGCCTAGAGTGCGCGGACGGAGGCAGCACCCGGCCTCCGATCGCTATGACAGAGAACCAGGACGGCTCACGACGATGGCTACGCCCCCTCCGCGGATGACCTGTTCGGACCTGCTCGGGACCATCATGAGCGAGTACCGGGAAGGACTCGTCTCGTACGCCGAGAAGATGCTGGGCGACCGCGGGCTCGCCGAGGACATCGTGCAGGAGACCATCATCCGGGCATGGCGGAACATGGACCGGCTGCTCGGGATGGAAGGGTCGGTGAAGGGCTGGCTCTTCACCGTCACCCGGCACCTCGTCGTGGACTGGGTGCGAAAGCCCCACCGGCGCAGGGAGGTTCTGGGCGGCACGTACAACGATCCGTCGTCGGGGGCGGATCACACGGACGCGGTGCACCACGCCATGGTGGCCAAGCCCACGCTGCGCCGGCTGTCCCCCGAGCACCGGGCGGTGCTCGTCCACATCTATCTCTGTGACCGCACGATCAAGGAGACCGCCGACATCCTCGGGATACCGGCGGGGACGGTGAAGTCCCGTCAGCACAACGCCCTGCGCAAACTGCGGATGGCGTTCCCGGCCGAAGCGGTCGCCTGACGCGGTGGTCCGACCCGGGGACGAACTCCGCGGGCAGGGGGTTCCGTGGCACGGCCGAGCCACGGAACCCCTTGCTCGGCTTCGGGCCGCCCGGTCCCTGGCGTGACGCGACGCCTCACACGGTGTCCGGCCGCAGGGAGATCTCCAGCGTCGCGGTCAGCTTCTGCCGCAGGGTCTCACCGTGGGGATGGTGACGTACGTCCTGGGCCAGCGCCGGCAGCAGGAAGCGCTCGGCGATGATCCACTCGGCGGCCTCGGCGCTCCCGTCGAACTCGTGCGGGCGGACACCCGGGCGCGGCGGCGGCAGGATGACCTCACTGCGGTGCGGAGCCAGCAGCGCGGTGGCGGCCTCCGCGCTGTAGAGGTAGTGCTCGAACATCCGGGCGCGCGCCTGGGCCTGGACACCCGCCGCGTCCAGCACCGAACAGAGCTCGGCGGCGTAGGCGCGCAGCAGGTCGTGACAGATGTACCGGCCCGGGACCAGCTGGCCGAGCAGGTGATGGTCGGCCAGTTCGGCCAGGTGCTCCAGCGTCGTCCGCAGGTCCGCGCCGGCCAGGCTGGCCGCCGCCCTCGGGGTGATGTCGCGTGACGGGTGAAGGCCGAGCAGCCTGAACAGCCTTGCCGCGCCGGCGCTCAGGGACACGTAGGAACGGTGGAAGACGCTCTGGGTGTCCGTGCGGACGTCCTGACTCGACAGGGCCGGCAACAGACTGTCCCGCAGTTCGGCCGCGAGTGAGGCCAGGGGGAACCGCGGTCGGGACGACGCGCGCGCTCCCGTCACGGCCAGCGCCAGGGGCAGTCCTCCGCACCGTTCGACGATCTCCTCGGCGGACCCCCGCTCCGCCCTGACCCGGTCCGGGCCCAGCCGGCGTTCGAGGAGGTGGAGGCTCTCCTGCCGGGTCATCGGGTTCAGTGTGATCATCCGCGCGTTGTGGGTCACGGTCAGGCCCTCCAGCCGTCGGCGGCTGGTGACGATCGCGAGGGAACCGGGAGCGGTGGGCAGCAGCGGGCGTACCTGTTCGCTGTCCCGCGCGTCGTCGAGGACGAGCAGCAGCCGCCGTCCGGCCAGCGCGCCGCGGTAGGCGACATCGAGACCGGCGGGGTCGGTGCTCCCGTTCCGCGGGACACCCAGGGTGTCGAGCACCGCGTTCATGGCCTCGGCCGTGCCGAGGGGAGTCCGGGAAGCGTGGTAGCCCTGGAGGTCCACATGGATCCGGCCGTCGGGGAAGTGCTCGGCGGCCCGGTGCGCCCAGTGCACGGCCAGGGTCGACTTGCCGACTCCGGCCATGCCGCACAGGGCGACGGTCGCCGCGGGGGAGTCGCCGCCCGGCGGCAGGAGTTCCCGGTAGCGGAGCAGTGTCTCGTGCCGGTCCGTGTAGGACGAGCAGTCCGGCGGCAGGTGAGGGGTCCTGTCCGCGGCGGTCCGTACCGTCGGCCGGTCGGTGACCGGGGCGAGGGGGCAGCGCAGGAGGTCCTGGCGGGCCGCGCGCAGGCCGGGTCCGGGTTCGACACCGAGCTCGTCGGCGAGGGTGCGGCGGATCGTGTCGAACTGCTGCAGGGCTTCCGCCCGCCGTCCGCCGGCGGCGAGGGCCGCGATGATCCGGGAGTGCAGGGCCTCGTCGAAGGGGTGGCGGTCCACGGCACCGCGCAGGGCGGCCAGTACCTCCTCCGTGAGCGCCGGTGCGGAGGCGAGTACGGCGTCGGTGGCTTCCTTGACGGTCGCCACGAAGTCGTGTCCGACCGAGGTGAAGACCGGATGCCGGGCGACGGAGGTGCCGTCCGCGACGACAGGACTTCGCCACAGCCTAAGCGCCTCGACGAAGTCCTGGGCGGCCTGGGCGCGGTCCCCGTCCTTGAGTGCGAGGTGGGCCTGGGCGCGGAGGTCGCGGAACCGCAGGAGATCGGAGGTCGAGGTGTCGACGAGGAGGCGGTATCCGTCCGCGGCCCGGGAGAGGTGTTCCGCGTTGGTCCGGCTGCGCAGTCCGGGTTCGAGCAGGCGCCGCAGCGCGCCTATGTGCCGGTGCACCACGTTGACAGCGCTGGCCGGCGGCTCGGCGTCCCACAGGACGTCCACGGCGTCGTCCAGCGAGACGGGCCCCGGCGCGCGCAGCAACAGCAGGGAGAGCAGTGCCAGCCTCTTCGGAGGACCCAGGTCGAGCTCGGTGTCGCCCCGCGTCGCGCGCACGGTGCCGAGGATGGAGTACCGCACTGTTCCGTCCATGGTGCCGCTTCGTTCCTCACGTATCACTGTGCTGTCATCCGGGTGGGCCGTGGGCGTCCGTCCCACGGCCCACGAGAGCCCGAGCGGGGCCGTTCGTGCCGACGGGCCGACGGTCGGTCGGCACCCTGCCCCGACCGCACACGAAAAGCTGGTCGACGATCAGGACATGCCCCGCACCGGCGGATCGGCGCCGGGTGATCCGCCGGCCGGACGCGCACCAAGGCAGACGCATGCCGTCCGATACCGTCCACGCCATAGTTGTCGAGTCAAGTAAATTAGGGTGTGAGTTTGGTTGTCAAGGCGGAAGGTCGCGACACGTCGTCAGGGGGTGCGCCCGGGACCTGCGGTCTCCCACCGCGCTCTGCGAGTGCGCACGGTTCGCGGGTTCCGGGGCGCGGGGCGGGACCGGTCCTCGTTCACGGACGCAGAGACACCCAGGATCCGTGCGGTGCCACGCGCAGGACCCGCGACAGACCGGCTTCGTGGAAGGCCGACTCGAGGTCCTCCAGCCCCTCGGAGAAGTGGGTCCACCCGTCGTAGTGCGCGGGTACGACGACCTCCGTGCCCAGCACGGCCGCCGCGGCCGCGGTCCGCCGGCTGTCCATGGACAACGGCCGCCCGTCGAACTTCGCCGCCACGCGGGCCGCTCCGGCGTGCAGCACCGCCGCACTGATGCCGGGTACGCGACGGGACACCTCGGCCACCGTACGGATGGACGCGTTGTCACCGCTGAGATAGACCGTGGGAAGCCCCTGGCCCGTCAGCACGAAGCCGGTGACCTCGCAGTTGACGTTGCCGTCGGCGTCACGCTGCCCGTCCTCGGGGCCGTGGACCGCCGGGACGGCGAGGATGGTGAGGTCGCCTTCACCGTCGGGACGCGGTACGGAGTGGCTGCTCCACGGCGCCAGCCCGACGGCCCGTTCACCGAGACGCGCGGCGGAGAGGGCGCCGCTGACGACCAGGGGAGCGGCCTCGGCGAACGCCCGGCCCCGCTCGTCGAGGTTGTCCGGGTGCTGGTCGTGGCTGACCAGCACCACGTCGACGGGGCCCAGTGCGCTCTCCTCGGCAGCCGGTCCGGCCGTCTTCGTGAGATATCCGTGCGGGCCGGGCCCGTCGAACGTGGGGTCGCTGACGAGGCGCAGTCCGCCCATGTCGATCACCGCGGTGGGGCCGCCCAGCACCGTGACGGCGCAATCCTGGCGGGACAGTCCCTCGTTCGGAACGCTGCCTGTCATGCGACCTCCCAGAACCGTTCGGTGAACTTCCGCCGAGGTGTGCTCATGATGATTCTCCAGAGGGGTGGGCTTCCGTGCGACCTTCCCGCCGACCCCTTCAGGAATAGACGACCGGTCGCCGTACCGCCAATGAGTCTCGGCAGGTGATCGCAGGTGCGCGGGGCTGTGAGCTGCGGTGGTAGCCCGCACCTCCCGAAGGGGAGGAAACACGTCGCAGAGATCTCGTGGACGGGACCGGTTTTCGGGGCCCCACGGAACGGGTGCGCGCGGCCGTGCCGAGGGCGCCCCGGCGCGCGGCGAGGGCCGCGGCCGGGAGCCTCAGCCCGCGGCGGCGACCGTCGCGACCGTGTTCGCCAGTTCGTGCCCCTGGGCGAAGCGGCGCAACTGGTCGGCGAGCAGATCGTTCACGTGCGACGACACGGCCGAGGTGAAGGCGCCGGAGTGCGGACTGATCAGTACGCCGGGTGCGGACCACAGTGGATGTCCCGCGGGCAGCGGTTCGGGGTCCGTCACGTCCAGGGCCGCCTGCAGCCGCCCTTCCCCCAGCTCCGCGAGCAGTGCGTCGGTGTCCACCACCGCGCCACGGGCCACGTTGACCAGCAGGGCGCCGTCCTTCATCGTCCCGAGGAACTCCGCGTCCGCCAGGTGGCGCGTCCGCTCGGTCAGTGACACCGAGAGGATCACCACGTCCGCCTGCGGCAGCAGCTTGCCCAGGGCGGACGGAGAGTGAACCGCTCCCCTCGCCACCCAACGCGGCCTGCTGGCAACCCGTTTCACCTCGCATCCGAAGGGGTGGAGACGCTCTTCGATCGCGGCACCGATCGAGCCGTACCCGACGATGAGCACCGTGGCGCCGAACAGTGAGGGCCGGACTCCCTCCTGCCAGCGGCCCGTGGCCTGGTTGCGGACGAAGTCGGGGATGCCGCGCAGCGCGGCCAGGGTGAGCGTCAGTGCCAATTCGGCGGTACCGGCGTCGTGGACACCCCGGGCGTTGCAGAGCGTGATCTCCGGTCGGAGGTGCGGCAGGAGGTGGTCCACTCCGGCGCTGAGTGCCTGGAACACGCGCAGCCGGGACATGCGGGCCAGCGGCCGGACGATCGTGGAGATGTCCTTGGTGAGCGGGGGAGCGTAGAAATCGACGCGGTCCGGGTCGGTGGGATAGCGGCCCCGTCCGTCCCAGTGGGCGTAGTCCAGGCAGTCCGGGGCGTCCTCGATCTCCTCGACGGGCACGGGCAGCCACGCGAGCATCCGCTCGTCGGCACCGCGCCGCGCGGGGATCATGGGCGTCACTCGACTCACGGTTGTCTTCACTCCTTGGTCGGCTGGTGCACGGGGTGTCCTGGTGCACCTCGTGGGGTCCGCCCGGCCGGTACGCGGCTCGACGGCACCCCGGTGGGGCGTCTCCACGGCTGATACGTCGCCGGGCGGTGAGGGGTTCCCGAAGCGCTCGGACGTCCACGGCTGACACGTATGGGGGCCGTACGGAGGCCCACGCGGGCACACGTGTGCCTTGTCACAACGTGTCGGTCGACGACTCAAGTACGTCGTGCTGTGCCGACCCGACCGAGAGGGCATGCCGGTCGGTGCCCGCACGGCCGCAGCCCCGTTCCTTCCGGCCTCTGGCCCGGGTCGGCCGGGCCACCTCGCCCGCTCCGGCCACCTGCCTGCCGCCCGTTCGCCGTTGACAGCCGACGGGAGGGCATGTCAGTGTCGTCACCACTTAAACAGGTGACGACGGTCGGTGCTGTTCGGGTCCGGAACCGCGCCGGACGGGCGCCTCTCGGCGCCCATGGCAGGAGCACTCCGGCCGGTGCCGGAGCAGCCGTCACCCAGAGGAAGGGCGGACCATGGCAGGACGTTCGGGGAAAAAAGCCGAAGGCGCACCGGTGGGACGGCGCGCACTCCTGGGCATGCTCGCCGCGGGTGCCGCCGGCCTCGCCACCGCGCCCTATCTGCAGCGCGGCTGGGAGGGGGTCCTGGGAGCTGCCTCGCAGGTCGACCCGACGGGGCTGTCCGGCGTCCTTCCCAACCCCGGCGGCTTCCGGTACTACAGCGTCGTCGGCTCCGTGCCGCGCAAGCACGAGAACGACTACGAACTCACGATCGACGGTCTGGTCGATCGGCCGAGGACCTATACGTTGCCCGAGCTCCGTGCCCTGCGCCAGACACGGGTCGTGCACGACGTGCTCTGCACGGACGGATGGCGGGTGGACGACACCCCCTTCGAAGGCGTGCGGCTCGCGGACATCCTCGATGCCGCCGGCGTGCGTGCCGAGGGCAAGGCCATCCGGTTCACCTGCTTCGACGGCGCGTACACCGAGAGCCTCACTCTCGACCAGGCTCGCCGGCCGGACGTCCTGGTGGCGCTGAACATGCAGGACAAGCCCATCACCCATGAGCACGGAGGGCCGGTGCGCCTCTACGTGGCTCCCATGTACTTCTACAAGTCGGCCAAGTGGCTGGCCGGAATCACGGTCACCGACAAGGTCGTACCCGGTTTCTGGGAGGAGCGCGGCTATGAGGTCGACGGATGGCTCGACGACGCCGACCGCGGCGACGAAGCGGCCTGAACGTCCGGGACGGCCGGTGCGGTCGTTGTCGACCGGTCAGACCGGTCAGACCGGTCAGCCGGGTCGGTCCGCGCGGTTCGGCCCGTCCGGCCGGAGTGGCCGGGCCGGTCGGTCCGGTGGGCCCGGTGAACGCGGACGGATCCGTCGGTTCAGCCCGGCCGAGCGCATGGTGCACCGCGCGACGGGCTGGCTCATGCTGGTGTGTCTCGGCAGTGCTGCCTGCCTCTACCTCGGTCCGCTGGCCCAACTCGTCGGCCGCCGCCACCTGGTGGCCATGGTCCACGAATGGTCCGGCATCTGCCTGCCGGTCCCGCTGCTGTCGGGTCTCCTTTCCCGGGAATTCCGGGCCGATCTCCGCAGACTGAACCGCTTCGCCGCGTACGACCGGCAGTGGCTGAACGCGGTCCGCAGACGACGGTCAGGGCCCGAGGCGCGGCCCGCGGGCAAGTTCAACGCGGGGCAGAAGGTCTACGCCGGATGGATCGCGGGCGCGGTGCTGGTGATGATGTTCACGGGCCTGCTCATGTGGCGGACCGGCTTCCTGCCGGACATCTCCCGCACCAGCGCCATCTTCGTGCACGACGTGCTCGCCTGGGCGATCACCGTCGTGGTGATCGGGCACATGCGCAAGGCGTACCAGGACCCGGAGGCCAGACGCGGGATGCGCACGGGACGGGTGAGCAGGTCCTGGGCCGCGCGACACCATCCCCGGTGGCTGGAGGAGTGCCTTGGAGATGAGGGTGCGGGGCCCCAGCGCACGAAGGAGCGGTGAGAGGCCGTCGCGACTCGGCCAGGAGTCCCCCGGCGGGCGCTCACCAGTCCCGGGTGGCGATCAGTTCCTCCACGTCGGCGTCCGTGAAACCGTAGGTGGACGCGATGAACCAGAAGTCCTCCGCGATCTCCTCCCGCGCCACGGTCTCGATCTCGCTCTCGGCTGCCTCGAACTCCTCCTGGAGCAGGTTGAATTCGTCCGTCGCGGCCTGGGTGAGCACGTACAGGGCCGCCAGGTCCGCCGGCCGCTCGGCCTCGATCCGCTCGCACAGTCGCAGCAGGATCGCCGTGCCCTTGTCGACGACGTCATCGGGGAAGTACCCGTCGGCGTACAGGCGCCTCAGAAACGCGTGCTCCGCCACCTGCGGTGTGGTGATCGACACGGTGCCTCACCCTCTTCCCCATGGAACGATGCGCCGATCATGCACCACGCCACTGACATCGCGAGGGCGATCGTCCCCGCCGCGGACCCCACCCAACTCTCGATGCCCGCGGAGATGTTGGAGCAGGGCGGCTACTACCAGACGGTCGGGACCGGGCCGGATCTCATGGAGAACGCCAAGGCGGCCGTGCGGGAGATGGTCGACTGGCTGGTGACCGACCAGCGGTTGAGCCTCCACGAGGCCTACGCGCTTTGCACGTGGCCGGCGACCTGAAGATCAACGAGACCGTGGACCTCCCCACATGGCTGGTGTCGAAGACCTTTCCCAGAGGTGTCTTCGGCCCTGCCGACCGTCAAGTACGGGCGTCTGACCTCGGCCTGAAACCTCGTCACGTCAAGTTGCGGGCAGTCGTGTTCTGTCCGACCCGGGCGTCGCCTGGCGGAACGCTGGGAAGAAGAGGTATTCCTGAGTACGGACGGCGGTGACCGAGGGGGGAGTTGAACCGCGTGGTGGTGGTACGCAGGCGACGGCCGCGGACGGAGGTCCGCCCAGGACGTGGTCCTGGATCCGAGGACCGGGCATCCCGACGACCGCGCGCGGATTCCGATCCGCGGGCCCAGGACGGGTACGGGCCGAGACTGCGGGACGTGCTGCCCGCGTTCGCCGGACTGGGCCTCGCGGCGGCGGTGTCGGCTGCCGCGCTCACCTGGCAGTACCGGGTGTACGGGCCCGGGGGTCTGGTCCTGGCCTTCGTGCTGCTCGCTGGAATCGCGGTGGTGGTGCTCCGCTTCTCGCGCGCGACGACCCGACGGCGAGCCGGGATCTACACCCCGGCCGAACTCGCACGCCTCGACGACCAGGGCTTGGCGGAGGCCGTCGAGCGGATGCTGAACCGGGACGGGTGGAACGTGATCCCGATGCCGAGGCAGGGGCGTCCGAGGCTCTACGCACGGGACCGCGGCGGTCGCCGACTCGATGTCGGGTTCCGTCCGACGGAGGAGTCGGCGTCGGACGGGGACGCGTCGACCGACCCGGTGCCCACCGTGCGGGAGACGGGGCTGGCGGGGATCGACAGGCTGTTCCGAGTCCTGGTCAGTGTGGGTGAGTTCAGTCACGCCGACGTGCTGTGGGCGTCCCGCCACGACAGCGTCCACCTGGTCGACGGCCGGCAACTACGCCGCTGGGCGAGCGGCGCGTCCCTGGACGACCTCGGCCTTCCCGACTGACGCCCTGAGAGAGGGCCCATTGGAGGACGGCCGTGGCTGAACGGGACCTGTCGGCGGGAGGCCGATCCGGCGGCCAACGGAAGGAGAACCCCCTTGCCCCGCCGTGGTTCGGCAGCCGGGCGAGCGAGGGGTGTCGTGCGCGCCGGGCTCCACCGCGCCGACCGACCACGGGAGTTGTGGCGGACCGGGCGCACCGGTCAGCATGTGCCGCCGCGAGCCCGGTCCAGGTAGTCGGCGAGCTCGCGCCAGTCGTCGACCGAGGCGTCGGGGTCCTCTGACATGGCGGCGGGATCGTCGCGCCAGGCGGCCCTGACACCGGCGGAGACCTTGGCGTCACCACCGGAGAACAGCGCGCCGAGCTCGTCCAGGCGATCCACCAGTCGGCGAACCTCCGGGTGAGTGGGGGGAGTTCCGGCCGCCCGGAGCCGCTCGGCCCGTCGATACAGCTCGGGCCACTCGACCTTCAGCAGGTAGTGCGCGGCCGGCCCCAGGGCGGCGGCCCGGTCGCGGAACACCTGTATCCGGCCGTCGTCCAGATGACGGCTCAGCGTGCGTTCGCTCGCGGGCCCGGCTCCGGTCGCGGCCCGCACGGCGTCGAGCAGGGCCGTGGTCGTCGAGGCCCGGTCGGCGGACAGCTCCTCACGGAGCCGGACGAGCCGTTCACGAAGGGCACCGAGTGCGGCGATGGAGGCCTCCACGCCGGCCAGGTGGTCGCCCAGCACCCGAGCGGGGTCGACGCCGGCATCGAGACAGAACGCGACGGACTCCAGCGGCAGGCCCAGACCGCGGAGCGCCAGTATCTGATACAGGCGGACGAGGTCCTGCTCGGCGTACTCCCGGTGCCCGCCCGGGGTGCGCCGTGACGGGACGAGCAGGCCGATGGTGTCCCAGTGGTGCAGCGTACGCACGGTCAGCCCGGCGGTCTCGGCGAGCCGCCCCACCTTCCACGTGCCGGAAGTCGTCATGGGACAACGATGCATCCTCACCTCGCGTGGGGTTCAAGCCGTGCCGACGACCGGCACGAACCGTCGCGCGAGCCGAGGCCGAGCGCGTCGGGCGAGAAGGTCTCGGAAGACCCCGTCGGGGGAGACGGCCTCGGAACCTCGGAAGACCCCGTCGGGATCGCCCTTCGCCGCCTCCGCGAAGTCGCCGGAGTCCATGGCGGAGATCACCGGGTCGGCGTTCGGTCCGGCTCCAGGGCGGGGACTACGGAGGGGTGATGCGCGGCGAGACCGAGGCCGCTTCGAGGCCGGAGAGCTCGTCCAAGGAACGGCCCCGGGTCTCGACGCGCAGGGTCCAGGTGACGAGGAAGGCGAGGGCGCTGGTCGTCGCCGCTCCGTAGAGCAGCGGTGTGGTGCCTGCGGAGGCGAGCAGGACCGGGAAGAGGAAGGTGCCGACGGCCGCTCCCAGTTTGCCGAAGCCGGCGGCGAAGCCGTGTCCGGCGGCCCGGACGTCGGCGGGAAAGACCTCGGCGGGCAGGGTGAACGTGGTGGCGTTCGGCCCGAGGTTCATGAAGGTGTTGAACAGCGCGAACCCGACGAAGGCCAGGGGCAGATGGGTGTTGCCGCCGCCGGGAAGCTGATCGGCGAACGCCAGCAGGCACAGTGCCACGGTCATCACGGCGAAGCCCACGAGTTGCAGCCGGATCCGCCCGACCCGGTCCACGAGCACGATGGCCAGGGCGAAGCCGACGACGAGGAACACGTCCAGGAACGCGGTCCCCTCGGTCGAGGAGATGTCGTCCGCCAGGAACGTCGCGTTCGGGCCCGCCAGAGCCAGGCCGGCGAGCAGCGTCGGCGTGAAGATCCCCACCCCGTACGTGGCGATGTCCATCAGGAACCAGGGAACCGAGGTGAACACGGTCAGCCGCAGCAACGGGCGTCTGAACAACTGTGGTTGAACGAGGGCGTTCCACCCCTCCCGCGGCATCTGCGGGCGTGCCCGGTCTTTGTCGGTGACGCGGCAGGCGACGCCGGTCATCCGCTCGGCGATCGCCGTGGCCTCAGCCTCCCGGCCGTTCTGTGCCAGCCAGCGCGGGCTCTCGGGGACGTTGCGGCGCAGCCAGATGATGAGAAGCGCCAGCAGGGCACCGAAGCCGAGCATGATCCGCCAGGCGCCGACGGCGGGCCACACGGTGAGGACGACGACGCCGACGACCGCGCCGACGATGATGCCCGCCGCCTGGAGACTGAAGGCGCCCACCAGCCACCTGCCCCGTTGACGTGCGGGCAGGATCTCCGCCAGATAGCTCGCCGCGATGGGGTAGTCGAGTCCGACGGCGATCCCCAACAGGAAGCGGAAGGCGATCAGCGCCCACAGGTTCCAGGCGAACGTACAGGCCACGGAGAAGACCACGAACAGCCACAGGTCGATCCGGAAGATCTTGCTGCGTCCCACGCGGTCGCCCAGCGGACCGAGCAGAGCCGCTCCGAACATGGCGCCGACGATGGCCGCGGCCGAGAGCAGACCCCGGTCCGCCGCGCTGCCGCCCAAGTCCTTGGCGATGAGCGGGTTGGCGACGCCGATGATGAAGAAATCGAATCCGTCCAGTATCACCCCCAGGGCCGCCACCAGCCAGAATCGCCGGTGCAGCGGCGCGATGGAGGCCTGATCGAGGACTACGCCCAGGGGCAGCGGCGTGCGGGAGGCACCGTTGGTCACCACATGCACCGAGTGAACGCGACCGTCCGACCGCGATCAACCAGCCACGCCACACCCCGGGCGGCGTCGTCGGTGCGGGAGCGATGAGCCGGCTCCGGTAATTCCGTCGCTGGGCACGGCGTGTGCGCCTACGCTCGCGGCGGCGTCGTCGGCGCTCCGGGGTTCGCCGTCATCGTCCGTCACGTCCCCGCCCGGGACATCGAGCCCCGCCCCGACAGGTTCGGCGCCCGCGCGCGGCCCGAGTTCCTCACCCGCCAGGAGCGTGGTACCTCATGAGTTCGAGCACGCGCGGTGGTCTGCTGCGCCGGCACCGCGACTTCCGACTGCTCTGGTGCGGCGAGACCGCCGGGAGGTTCGGAGCGTCCGTCACGGGAGTGGCCATGCCACTGATCGCGGTCTCCGCCCTGGACGCCGGTCCCTTCGAAGTCGGCCTGCTGAGCGCGGCGGCCTGGGCCCCGTGGCTGCTCCTCGGCCTCCCGGTCGGCGTATGGGTGGACCGGTCGCCGCGCAGACCGATCATGCTGGCCGCCGCCGCGGTCTCCCTCCTGCTCTTCGCCGCCGTCCCGGTGGCCGGAAGGTTCGGCTGGTTGAGCACGGGACTGCTGGTGACCGTCGCGCTCCTGACGGGGACGGCGGCGGTGTTCTTCCAGACCGCCTACAGCGCCTATCTCCCCAGCATCCTCGAACCCGACGACCAGCCCGAGGGCAACGCCAAGCTGCACGGCAGTGCGTCCGCCGCGCAGATCGCGGGACTCGGCTCCGGCGGCCTGATCGCACAACTCACCGGTGCCGTGACGGCGATGTACGCCAATGCCGCCACCTTCGTCGTCTCCCTGCTCTGTCTCGCGGGCATTCGGTACCGCGAGCCACGGGTCCCCGGCACCGGGGACCGTCACGCCTCACTGGTGGGTGAGGTGCGCGAAGGCCTGCGGCTGATCGCGTACGACCCCTGGTTCCGCGCGCTGACCCTCTTCGGAGCCGCCTCCAACCTGGCGTTGATGGGATACCAGTCGATCCAGGTGGTTTTCCTGGTCCGCTGCGTGGGCCTGGATCCGGGGCCGGTCGGTGCGCTCATCGCGGCCACCAGCGCGGGAGGCGTGGCCGGAGCGCTGACGGCCCGTCGGGTCGCCGACCGCATCGGCACGGGCCGCGCAACCCTGATGTTCGAACTGGGACTTGGTCTCTTCGCCCTGCTCATCCCGCTGACGGTTCCGGGAGCCGGCGTGCTGCTCTTCGTGGCCGGCGGATTCTGCGTCTCCGCGGGTGTCGTCGGCGGGAACATCGTCAAGGCGAGCTTCCAGCAACGCTATTGTCCGCCGGAACTGCTCGGCCGCCTCACGGCGAGCACCGCGTTCCTCAGTTACGGGACCATCCCTCTCGGAGCCCTGTCGGGCGGCGCGCTCGCAACCGTACTCGGCATCCGCGCCGCGATCGCGATCACGACCGCGGGGGTCCCGCTCGCCGCACTGATCCTCTTCTTCTCGCCCGTCCGGCGGACCCGCGACCTGCCGACCACCCGGCGACCGCCGGACGATTCCCGGCCCGCACCGGACATCGACGGCGAGCCGGTGCTGCCGGGGCACTGACCACGGCCTCATCCGGTTCCGGCACGCGTCATCACACGTGGCGCCCGCCCTCCGACACCGGGCGCCCGACCCCGGCCGTCCGGCAGTTGAAAGGCGGCCGTCCCGTCGCACCGGAGCCCTCGGAGCGGGCGGATCGCCACCTGTTGACGTTTCAAGTAAGGATTGCCTAACCTAAATCGCTTTCGCATTCTTCCCCCGTTCCCAAGAGGGTGGTCAGTCATGCCCCTGTCCGATCCGTCGTCCGGTCTGCTCCAGTTCACCGCGGCACCGGCCCCGTCGACCCCTCTCGGCCCGTTCGAGGACAGCGCGGTCGCCTGGGCGACCTGGGTGACCCTGATGGGCTTCGTCGGAGTGACGGCCCTGGCCCTGACGGCGGCGGGGCCCGCGGCACGCCGGATCGGCGCCGACACCCTCGCCGCGGTGACGGCCCGGCTCTCCCGCACGGCCGTCGTCCTGGCGGTGCTGGCCGTCGCCGCGGTGCTCACTGAGCTCGCCCACTCCGGGGACAGCGGCGGCTACCACTACCAGGACGCCTGGAACACCCTTCACGACGGCACCAACGCCGGACGGCTGTCCGGCATCGAGGTGACGATGCTGCTGGTCGGCGCGGCGGTGATCGCCCCACTCGCTTTCCGTGCGGCCGCGAACGGCCGAGCGCGCACCGGACCGCTCGCGGCGGGCCTCGGCGCGGGGATGATCGCGCTGGGCACCACCAGGTTCCCGGACGCGATGCCCGAGGAGTGGGGCCACACCATCTTCGAGACGGCGATGTGGATGCTCCATCTCTTCGGCGGGGCGGTCTGGTTGGGCGGCTTGGCCGGGCTGGCGCTGCTCGCCGTGCCCGGCGCCGTCCCTCCCGCCGAACGCGCCGCCTTCTGGTCCCCCGCGATCCGCCGCTTCTCCGCCGCCGCCATGGGATGCGTCACCGCCATCACCCTGTCCGGGCTGTTCCTGTACTGGGAGCATGTCGACGGCCCGTCGCAGCTGTTCACGACGATGTACGGCCGTGTGCTCGGCGTGAAGATCCTGATCTTCGGAACGCTGCTCCTGCTCGGTGTTTTCAACCAGTTCTGGCTGCACCCGCGGATCGACGCCCTGCGGGCCGCCGGTGACGAGCGCCCGCTGCGCACCATCCTGGTGCGTCAGTTCCCCGCGGTGGTCACCGTCGAGACCCTGCTCGGCATGTCACTGCTCTTCGTCGCGCCCTTCCTGCACGGCTCCGCCCGTAACCAGGCCTTCCAGTCCGAGACGGCGAAGCACTCCGCGAAGGCCATCTCCCCCGAGGACCTGCCGCGGCTCCCCGACAAGGTGGTCAGTGCCTCCACCTGGGTGCTCGGCAGTACCGAGACCCTCGTCCTCATCGCCCTGATGATCGGCGGATACTGGTACTCCGGAGTGCTGGCCCGCCGTCGCACCGCCGCTGTTCCCGGACAGCAGCCCGCGACGGGGGATCTCGTGGAGGCCTGACCACCACCGTTCCCGGTACGGCGGTCGCCACCACGGCTCCCGTACCGACCTGCCGACACCCGTCCCCGCCCACCCGGTCCGTCCGGCCGGCGGTGCACCCGAGCGGAGTGCGCCGCCGGCCGGGGCCCCGGGGCACGTGTGTCCGCGCGCCAACTGTCACGCTGAAAAGGGGAGTTCCCATGTACGTGCTATCGGCGGACAGGTGAGGCCACGGAACCCGGCGGCGGCCCTACTTGCCGTACGTCCTCAGGTGTTCGAGGAGCAACTCGTTGAGCGCCTCCGGAGCCTCTTCGGGGATCCAGTGGCTGACGCCGTCGAGTGTCTCGAACCGGTACGGCCCGCCGACCTACTCCCCGGTCGCCCTCGCCGGTGCCGGACCGAACGCGGTGTCCCGCGTGCTCCAGACGTACAGCGTGGGTACGCCGATGCGTCCGATCGTGCCGTCGGGACGGCCGGACCGGTACCAGTTCAGAGCCGCGGTGAGCGCGCCCGGCTGCGACAGCCGCCGTACGTAGTCGTCGGCACTGGCCGGCGGGACCTTGCCGGCGAACACGGTGCGGAGCTGCCAGGCGTCGTCGGCGAGCATGCGCTCCTCGGTCGACGGCGTCTCACGCCAGTCGAGCATGTACCGGGAGCGTGCGCGCTGGTCCTCGTCGCTGCGCAGGGCCCCGGCCAGGGCGCCGGGGTGCGGGGTGGAGACGACGGTCAGGGTACGCAGGCGACCGGGATGGGAGTCCGCGGTCCACCAGGCCACCGCACCTCCCCAGTCGTGACCGACGAGATCGAACGTCGCCCAGCCCAACTCCTCGGTGATCGCGAGGACATCGCCGACCAAGGCGCCCATGCGGTAGTCCTCGGGTCGTTCGGGACGGACCCCGGGGGAGTAGCCGCGCTGGTCGGGCGCCACGACCCGACATCCCTCCGCGGAGAGCGCCGCGATCTGCCGCTGCCACGCCCGCCCGGCCTGGGGGAAACCGTGCAGCAGGAGGACCGGGCGGCCCTCCGACGGTCCCTCCGCGAGTGCGTCGAACACACCCGCGGGGGTGGAGATGCTCAGCTTGTCCACGATCAAACCCTCCATACCGACTGGTTGGTCAGCCTTCAGTGCGGGGAAGCCCCTTGTCAAGATCGAACGGCGGCCGCCCGCATGCTTCTCCCTCGCCTGAGAACGCCGCCGACCGTGCTCGGGGGACCGGCCGGGTGGGCAAAGAGGGCGCATGAGCGACGCGAACCTTGTGTTCCGCAGGATCATGAAATCCGGCGATGGGCGGGGCGGCAGCGACAGGTCTCGGACAGGTACCGATCACGAGGCCTGACGGAAGGCCACCGGTGTGGCTCGCCGTAATGAACTCCCTTCCCCCGGCGGGACCTTGAGGTGATCCCGTACGGCCTCGCGGTCGGGGGTTGCCGCGACTCACCTCGCCCCGGTGCAGGCTTCCGCCTCCGCCAAGTACCGCGCCACCGGTCCCAGTGTCAGCATTCCGCTCGCCGCCCCGGCGTGCTCCGTGCGGGCGTCACGCAGGAAGACCTCGGCACGCGCGGCGATTGCGCGTTCGCCGAGGCGTGCGGCGGCGCGGGCGGTCAGGCACCACATGGCCTCCTGCAGATGGTCCCGCGGCGGCTCGGGCGCCGCCGCGAGAGCGGTACGAGCAGCCTCACCCCGGTCCTGGGCCAGCAGCACGAGAGGTCGCGCCCAAGGCCGGTACGGGCCCCAGTCGAGGTGGGGGTCCGTGGGCGCGGGCCGGTCGTGCAGCAGACGAAGTCCCAGCAGGGCGAGCGGGAACAGGCCGCGGTGCAGTCCCGGCATCCCGGCCGTCCGGAGGGCCTCCTCGGCGGTGCGGTAGTACGCCGCGGCCGTGGCGGCGCTCGGTCCGCCGGGTTCCGTGCTGCGAGCCGCCGCGACCCGGGCCCGGAACCATCCGGTCAGGACGGGGACGAGGGGAGACTCGACACCGGCGGCGAGTTGCTCGGCCGCCTCGGCATGCCCGGTCGCGGCGTCGAGATCGCCGAGCGCCGACGCGGACTGGAGACGGACGAGCCGGCCGAGCACGGCGAAGCTCGGCAGCCCGTGCCGGCCGGCCAGGTCGAGGATCTCGACGCCGATCCCGTCCCGTACCGCCGCAAGGCCCGGGCGGGCGAAGGACTGCAGGAACACCCCGTTCAGGGCGAAGGCCAGCAGAGCGGGATCGGCCAGGCCCCGGGCCAGTGACTCGGCCCGTTCCGCCGCCTGCTGCGCACGGCTCAGCTCGCTGCCCGACAGATCGGCACTGCGGCTCTCGACGGCGATCGTCGCCAGCAGGCGGGCGGACAGATCGGCGGGGATGGCGGGCCCGAGCGCGGTGAGGGTGCGCTCGGCAGCGGCGACGACGGCGCGGGACTGCTCGGGGTCGTCGGCGCGGCTCCAAAGGGCGGGTACGTCGTAGGCGCCGATGATCCGGGCGGTCAGGGCGAGGTCTCCCGTGCGTTCCGCCGCCCGGACGGCCGCGAGGCGGTCGCGCCGGGAGTGGACGAGCGCGTCGCCGCCCGCCAGTGCGAGGGCGCGGGCCACATCCACGGTGGTGCGCGGGCCGAGCCGGACACCCCCGCCGGTCCACGGGATACGTGCGCCCTCGACGGGCCCGGAAGCGTTGAGGATGTCCGTCTCCAAGCGCTGGAGGTCGGCGCCGGGGTCCAGTCCCAGTTGATCGACGAGCATCGCGCGGGCGCGGCGGAGAGCGGCCAGCGCGTCGGCCTGACGGCCCGCGCGGTGCAGCGCACGGGCGAGGAGCCCCCAGGCCGGCTCGCGCCACGGATGCTCGGTGACGTGGGCACCCAGTTCGGCGACGAGATCACCCCCTTCCCCACGGTCGAGCAGGATGCCGGCGCGCAGCTCCACCCCTTCCAGCCTCAGTTCCTCCAGCCGGGTCCGCTCGCGCTGTGCCCACGCGGCGCCGGGCACATCGGCGTAGGCGGGTCCGCGCCAGTCCGCGAGTGCCGCGCCGAGAGCGGTCACCGCGTCGGGGGTGTGCCGGGCCCGGGCCAGGGTGTCCTGGAACCGGTGGACGTCCACGTCCTCACGCGGCAGGCGCAGCGCGTAGCCGGGACCCTCGGTGACCAGGACGCGCGACGGGCCGCGGGGCGGCCGGTCGGGTTCCAGGGCGCGGCGCAGCGCCGCGACGAACGTGCGCAGGGCGCCCACGGCCCGGGTCGGCGGATCGGTCCACAGGTCGTCCACGAGGGTGTCGGTGGTGACCATCCGTCCCTCGGCGGCGACGAGCCGCGCGAGTACCTCACGATGGCGGGGCCCGCCCAGGTCGATCGGGCTGCCGTCGTCGCGGAGGGCCCGCACGGCACCGAGCACGTCGATTCGCATGCCCCCATCCTCCGCGTCGGGGACGGGCCTCACGCAACCGTACTGATCGGCTGCTGATCGAGGTCGCCCAATCTGACCCGGTCGGTTCCAGACCCGAGAGGACGGTCTTCGATGACACCCACCATTCCCGGCTTCGACCACATCCGCCTGCCCGGCGCGGACGGTGTACGGCTGGCCGCCGCCGTCGGCGGCAGCGGCAGCCCGGTCGTGCTGCTGCACGGCTTCCCCCAGACCCACCTGATGTGGCGGCACGTCGCCGAACGGCTCTCCGACGAGCACACGGTGATCTGCCCCGACCTGCGGGGTTACGGTGCCAGCGACAAGCCCGCGGCCACCGCCCCAGACGTGTACGCCAAGCGGACCATGGCCGCCGACATCGTGACCCTGGCGAGGGCCCTGGGCCATGAGCGTTTCGCCCTCGTCGGTCACGACCGGGGTGCCCTGGTCGCCTTCCGGGCGGGACTGGACCACCCGGAGACCATCACGCACCTCGGCATCCTCGACATCGTGCCGACGCTCGACATGTGGAACGTCCTCCACGGCGTCTCGGCGGCCGTCGGCTACCACCTCTTCCTGATGGCACAGCCGCCAGGTCTGCCGGAGGAGATGATCGGCAACAGCGCGGACGCGTTCTTCGGCTCGTTCCTCGACGCCTGGGCGGACGACCCGGCCGCCATGCCGCAGGACGTGCGTACCGCGTATCTGCGCGCCTGCGCCGGGGCCGTGACATCGATCGTCGCGGACTACCGTGCCTCGGCGGGCGTCGACGTCACCCACGACCAGGCGGACCTGGACGCGGGGTCCCAACTGGCCATGCCCGTCACGGTCGTCCAGCAGGACTGGGGCGCGCGGCTGGGCTACGACGCCGCCGCCGTCTGGGCGGCGTGGGCGCCGGACCTGGACCACCGGCTGACCGGAGCGGGGCACTTCATGGCCGAGGAGGCACCCGACGAGATCGCGGCGGCGATCCAGGACCTGCTGGCGCGCTGAGCCTCCCCGCACTCGGTTCGCCGGCCGGGCCAGGTCCGGTCGGCGGCAACCGGGTCACGGTCCCGTCGGCGGCAACCGGCTTTTCGACGAGAACCGGCGCTTCGAACCGGCCCGGTGAAGAGCACCGGTCATGCGGGGAGTAACGGTTTCGCACATGTCCGGAACTGTGGCTTCCACCACGGTGGATGTGATCTTGCTGTGGTGAGATCCCCGGATGGTTGGTTTCCTTCTCCGTCGCCTCCCGTTCTGGGTCCGCGAGCCTCTGCTCATCATCGTCGGGTCCGTTTTCGGCGTACGCCTCATGTATCTCGCCGTCCGCGAGCACAACTGGGCCGGGGCCGGTATCGGCGCCGTGTTCCTCGCCGTCGCCGCGATGAGCGGCTACTCGGTCAACCGGGCCCTGCGTGCGCGCCGGACCGCGCGTCCCGAGGCCTCCGGAGGCGGCGCCGCGGTCGACGGCTCGGCGGAGGTCACCACGGCGGTCGATCCCGCCGTCCACGCGGGAGCCGTGCCGCCTCGTCGTCCGGAACCCGAGGAGAAGGAGCACCACGCGTGGCGGCAGGCCTTCGCGGCGGTGGGTCTGTTCGGGGTGCTCGCGGCCGTGCTGTGGTGGGCCCCGGACATGACGTCCGACAACAACACGCGTCAGCCCGCGTCGTGTTCGGACGGAGAGCGTGAGGAGCTGCCGAAGGCCTACAAGGCGGAGCCCCGACCGGTGACCGGTGAGGAGCTGTGCGAGGCGCTCAACCGGTCCGACCTGGCCGAGCTGCTCGGAACGCCCGGAGAGACGGCGACCACCGCTTCCGGCAGCAACAACACCGCTCTGCTGACCGGCGGGAAGGTCGCCGAGCCGGAGGCCGAGGTCGCGTTCGACACGTACACCGTGAACGTCTCGGCCACCTACAACAAGCTGTCGACCGAGCAGTACGTGAAGCTGATGAAGTACGGGAACGAGAGGGACGTCAGGACCCTCACGGTTCTCGGCCGGCCCGCGGTCTTCTCCTCGGATCACACCATGAAGTTCGAGATCAGTCTCGGCGGCGACGGAGGATCCGGCGGACCGGTCGAAGAAGGCCCCCTGGCCCGGACGTTGTCCGTGGCCCTCGAGCGTGAGGACCGGGGTGGCTACTACGACATCACCGTGTGGAGCTCGACCGGAGCGCTCCCGGACGACAGCGCTCTCCTCGACATCGCCGAGAAGGTTCTCCCCGCGATCCACGGACGAGCCGCTTGAATAAGGCGCCGGACGTCCCGGCCGGACGAACGGATACGGTTCCGGCCGCGTCGCCGACGACCAGTCGACGGGTGGTCGACAGGCAACCGGACAGCCGCGAAGAGGACTTGATGTCCGAAGACCTCAGCCCTTGACCAGCTCCGCGATCCGCTGCGCGGCCTGGGCGGGGGTGAGGTGCGTGGTGTCGACGACCTCCGCCTCGGCGTGCAGCCAGGTACGGGCGGCCTCGGCATAGGGCTCCAGGTGGTGGAGCCGGAACGGGGAGTCGGGGCCGACCACCGTGTCGCCCGCGATGCGCGCACGGAGGGTGTCCTGGTCGGCATGGAGGACGAAGTGCCGTACCGGAATGGCATGCCGGGCAAGGCCCGAGCTGATCTCGCGCCAGTACGGCTCGACCAGGACGGTCATGGGCATCACCAGCGTGCCGCCGGTGTAGCCGAGGACGCGGCGGGCGGTCTCGACCACGAGCGGTCGCCACGGCGGCCAGTGCTGGAAGTTGTCGGTCGCCGGCAGCGCCGGAGTGATGTCCATGAGTGTCTCCCCGACCTTCTCGGCGTCGAACACCCGGGAATCCGGGATCAACCGCTGAACGAACGCGCTGGTCGTCGTCTTGCCGGCACCGTGGGTGCCGTTGAGCCATACGATCATGTGACGCGACGCTATCGTGGTGCGGGCCGCGGGAACACTCGCCCACCCGGGGTCGGCGCGCCCTGCGGGTGGACCGGGCCGACACGGCAACCTCGCTGGATCGGGGCCCCGTCGGCCATCTGGCGGCGTCGAAAATCCTACGCTCGTCGGTCGGGCCTCAGACAGGATGCCTCCGTGGATCACCTCCTGTGCGGGCTCGCGGCGAATCCGGCCCTGTCGTCCGAACTGGTCGACCGGCTGATATCCGTCGCGGACGACGACATCGCAGCGAGCCTCGCCTGTCGGGCGGATCTCAGCCGCACGCAGGCGGTCGCGTTGGCCGAGCGCGTCGAACGGAGCGCGGTACGGCTCGCGTACGAGGCTCGGCTGACCGCGGTGGACATCGATCCCTCCGTCCGGCCGGATGCCGCCCTCGCCCTGCTCGACCAGGGTGTCGGCCGCCCGGAGTGGGCGCGTCTCCTCGCGGCGGACCCGGTCCGTGAACGCCGCGAGAAGCTCGCAGCCTGCCCGGGCCTCCCGGCCGACGTGGTGGACAGGCTCGCGGCGGACCCGGACGTGAGGGTCGTCGCCGAGCTCGCGTCGCGGACCGTCCCGGCGATGGCCGCGAGGCTCGCGGCACACCCGCACGCCGAGGTCCGCCGTGCGGTGGCGGGCAACGAGTCCACGCCCCCGGCATTCTTGCGGTTCTGCTGAAAGGGGAAGGACTGCCCGCGGCGCGACACTGCGCGGTCTGTGACCGCGAACAGATCCCCTTCGTGCACGATCGGCAGTGCCCACGGCTCAACTGCGACCTGCCGCCGGGTGCCTCCTGCGACGGTTCCCACGAGTCCACCGTCCACGCCGTGGTGGAGGCGGCACTCCGCAACCCCGCCACCCCCGTCGAAGCCGTGGTCGGTTCGTGGACCATCCGTCGATGCTGGTGCGCTGGACGCTCGCCGCCCGCCCGGACCTGCCCCGGCAGACCTTGAGTGGCGGCCAACCCGGACGCGTCTCCGGCCCTGCTCGAGGACCTGGTCCGGCACGAACCCACGGTGCGGAAGGTCTTCCGTGGGGTCGCCCGGCATCGCAGGGCGACGGACACGGCGCTGCTCGTCTGTCTGACGGACGGACGAGCGAGACCCGTAGCCGCCGGCCACCCCGCACTTCCGGCACCGGTCATCGAGGAGCTGCTCGCCGACGCGGACTGGCGGGTGGTGGAGGCGGCCGCGGCCAACCCGTCCCTGCCGTCCGCCGTGGCGGCGGATCTGGTGCACCGGCGGTGAGGCCCGGCCCGATCGACTGACCCGCGGGGCGGCCTGTTTCGCGCGGGCGCCGAATGGAAGGCCGACCAGGGACACCGCGTCGGCGGTACGTTTGTGCACCCTCCTGAGCCTCCTCCGCCTGTGTCGTTCCCGGGCATACCGGTCAGGGCCGGGCTACTGTCGGCGGACATGACCGACGTCGACAGAGCCGTTGTCCACCACCGCACCGCCACCGTGGGCGGCCGAACCATGTTCTATCGCGAGGCCGGCGACCCGGCCGCCCCCGCCGTGGTCCTTCTGCACGGATTCCCTGCCTCGTCCCACATGTTCCGCAATCTCATCCCGGCACTCGCGGACCGCTACCACGTCGTCGCTCCCGACCACATCGGCTACGGCTTCTCCGACGCGCCGCCCGTCGACGAGTTCGAGTACTCCTTCGAGAACCTCACCGCCATCACCCTGGAACTCCTCGACCACATCGGCCTCCAGTCGTTCGCCCTCTACATCCAGGATTACGGGGCACCCATCGGGCTGCGGATCGCCAGTCGCAACCCCGAGCGCGTGACTGCTCTCCTCGTCCAGTCGGGCAACGCGTACATGGAGGGCTTCACCCCCTTCTGGGACGTGCTCTTCGCCCACGCGAAGGACCGCCCGGGCAACGAGGAGGAGGTTCGGACCTACCTGGAGGCGGACAAGACCCGCTGGCAATACACCCACGGTGTTCCCCAGGACCGGCTCGACCGGCTCACTCCGGACACTTGGACGCTCGACCAGGCACTGCTGGACCGGCCCGGCAACAAGGAAGTGCAGCTCCAGCTCTTCTGGGACTACCAGTTCAACCTCCCCGCCTACCCCGACTTCCAGGAGTACTTCCGCCGGCACCAGCCACCGACGCTGATCACCTGGGGAGAACACGACGAGATCTTCGGCGTGGACGGCGCACGCGCCTACGCCCGTGACCTGCCGGACGCCGAGATCCACCTCCTGGACGCGGGGCACTTCGCCCTCGAGTCGCACGGACCCGAGATCGCGGCCCTGATCCACGACTTCCTCGGAAGAGTGCTGGCCTGACGGCCGTCCCGCGGAGAGGGTGCGGGGGAGGGCGCGGAACAGAGGACATGGTGGCTCGTGGAGAGATGCCAAGTCCGCCTCTGTACAGGACAGTTGGAGTCGTAAGCGAACGACCGGAACATGGCGCGGACGGACAGGGACTCGTGAGGTGAGGCAGGCCGGGACTCCCGGTGAACGGGCTCCCGCACCGTCCGTCGGCTCCCGCACCGTCCGTCGGATCCTGTGCCGTCCGTCGGATCCCGGGCCGGCCGGCCGCGGGCCGGCCGGCACCGTCACTTCGAATCGCCGTAGTACAACTGGAGGAAGTCCTCCATCGCCGCGTTGACGCCATCGCGGTCACCGGTGGCGAGCAGGTCGAGCAGCAGACCGCGCACGGTGGCAAGTCCCAGCCGGGCGCGGCTCCGGGCCACGGCGGGAGCCGTTCCCATGGCGACCTCGGCGGCCACGAGCGGCTCCAGCCAGTCGTTCACGAGCCCCTCCAGGACCGGGGCGGCCTCGGGGCGGCCTCGCAGCGCCTGCCCGTAGATCTCGAAGAAGAGCCGCTCCTGACCGGCCAGTCGAGGGTCCGTCAGGTGCCGCCAGAGCAGACGCGCGGCATCGACGGGCGAGAGACCGGGATCGCGTCGCAGCTGTGACAACAGATCACGTTGGCGCTGCTCCGACGTCCGGACGATCTCGACGAACAGCTGTTCCTTGGAACCGAAATGGTGGATCAGCATGCGGTGGCTGACGCCGATCGCGGAGCCCAGGCCGCGCAGGCTCAGGTCCGTGATGCCGTGTGCCGCGACGTGGTCGACCGCGGCGTTCACCAACTGGGCGCGTCGGTCCGCGTCCTTGCCGGGCGCGGGCGCGCTCTCGGGAGCCGAGCCGACCATTTTCATCACCTCGCGAGTGTACCGATTGGTACATGTCGTGTGTACCGTGTGGTACATGAAGTCTGTCACCGTGTCGATCGACGTACCGCAGACGCCCGAGCAGGTCTACGGCTTTCTCGATGTCATCGCTCACCACGAACGGTTCACCGACCACTATCTGACCAACTGGCGCCACAGCGGCCCCGACCGCGGCATCGGATCGTGTGCCACGGTCACCGCCGCGCTGGGCGGCACGAAGACCGACGTCGCCATCGAGGTCGTCGAGGCGGACCCGCCGCGGAGCATCGTCGAGCGGAACGTCAGCGCGGCCGGCCGACGTCTGGCCCAGGGCACCTACATCATCGAGCCCCTGCCGACCGGCGGGAGTCACGTGTCGTTCACGTACGCCTGGACGCGCGCCCCGCTCGCCGACCGCCTGCTGGCACCCGTCGTCCGGGCCACGATACGACGCGCCAACCGGACGGTCATGCGACGCATGGCCACCGAGTTGGCCCGCCATGTGTCCGCTGCCTGACCTCGGCGTCGACACAGGTCGGGGAGCGTGCCCGATGACACCGCGCACAGGTGTCCCGTGCGGCGTGGCTCAGCCGGACAACGAACGCCACCGCGGGGCCACTTGGCGTACCTCGGCGAAGGCCCCCGGAGCTCCCGCTGATGACGGTTCCTCCCGGGTGGGCGAGAACTCCCGGCAGGGTGAGGCCGTCCTACCGCTCGACGGTGCCGCCCGTACCGTCGAGCTCGTAGATCCGCTCACCAAGCCGTTCGCCGGCCCAGTCCAGCCCCACGCCCAGGTCGAACCAGGTGCGATCCTTGCGGCCTTGGGGCTCTGAGAGGTGTGCCGCCACCCACGAAAACACCCCCAGCAGGGTGGAGCGCCCGTGCTGCGTCGAGCGTACGGACAACGCGAACGGCGCGGCGAGTCCCGCCCGCGTCACGAGCATGACCTGTTCGTCCTCGGTATGACGACGTCCACCCGTGAGGAACCGTGGTGCATCGAGGATCTTGACCCACTCGACCACAGCGTTCGCCACTTGGGCCCGCAGGGACTCCTCGATGCCCTTCCGGACGGCGGCCGCGGGATCGTCGCCGAGCCAGCCGAGCCAGTGATCGGGATCAGTGAGCCGGCTGAAGTCGTCCTGTGGCACGCCGTACCGGGGATTCTCCTCGTACTCGCCCGTCAGCTTCCCGCCGCTGTCGACCAACCACGAGCCACGGACCGCTTCTTGAGGTACGTAGCCGTTCGGGTCACCGATGTACGTCGGGTCGATCTCGGCGACGCTGCCACCGGGATTCTCCGCGGCGGTGGCGAGGAGCGCCGGGTTGTTCGGTATGTCGCGACGTCGGCCTCGCGAGCCAAAAAGTCCCACGTTCTTACCCCCACTGCTGCCGGCCCGGTCGACGGCAATGATGCCGCACGGGTCGGGACCCCAGCAGGGGGGTCTGCGTGACGTCGTTCGGTGGCGAACGCCGGCGCGCCACGCGGGTCGTCGCAGGTGGTGGGATTTTCCCAGGAGCGCCGGGAGGGAGCCGAGCCGTGCATTCTGTGGGCCGTCCGCCGGTGGTTGTGGTCAGGGCTCAGGGGTGAGGGCGATGCGGCCGTGGAGGTCGCGGCTCTCCATGCGGCGGTGGGCGGTGACGACCTGGCTGAACGGCAGCACGTCGACGTCCGTCTCCATGAGGCCGGCCGCGGTGGCCTCGATCGCCGCGGCGAGGGCGGCGGGGACGAACCGCGGATGGGTCGGCAGGAACGCGCCGGCGTTGAAGCCGCTGACGGTGACGCTGCGGAGCCAGAGCTGGTTGGTGTCCACCTGGTGACCCCAGTCGTCGGAGGCGTTGCCCGCGGCGATCAGGCGGCTGCCCGGAGTCATCAGGTCGAGGCTCAGCGTGCGGAGCGTCCCACCGACGGGGTCGATGACCACGTCGAACTTCTCGTCGCCCAAGGCGTTGTGGAGGTCCGTGGAGTCCACGATCCGGTCGTACGGCAGCCTCGTCGCCTCGGCGACGGCGAGCCTGCCGGGCCGGACCGTGCCGACGACGCGGGCCGCGCCGAGCTGTTTGGCGATGCCCGGAAAGGCGGCGGACAGGCCGCCGAGCGCGCCGTGCACGAGGACGCTCTCGCCCTCGGCCAGGTGCGCGACCTGCGTCAGCGCCGCATGCGCCATCGCGGCGTTCGGGATGACCGACACCGCGAGCGCCGCGTCGATGCCGCGTCCCTCGATCGACACGGTCAGCGGGGCCTGCGCGCGGTAGACGGAGGCGTACCCGCCGGTTCCGGATCCCGCGGACAGCGCGACCACCTGCTCGCCGGTGCTCAGCCCGGACACGCCCGGGCCCAGTGCGCGGATGGTGCCGGCCACTTCGAGGCCGGGTACGAAGGGCGGCTGCGGCATACCGGGGTGGTCCTTGAACCGGCCCTCGCGAAGGAGCAGGTCGATCAGACCGACCGCGGAGTGTGAGACGTCGATGGTGACCTCGCCCGGGCCCGGCTCAGGGTCCGGGAGGCCGGTGACGACGTCGAGGACCGTCGGGTCCCCGAATCGGAGGGTATGCACTGCCTGCATGAGTCTGTCCTTGGATGGGGAAGTTTGCGTGTCCGAGTTAACGCACGTCGTGATGCGTTATCGAGAACGTAGCACGGCGATCCGCGTAACGCATCAGCAGGTGCGTTACGGTGGGTGAGTGAAAGAACGAGCGCGGTCCGCGCAGGACAAGGCTCGCCGGTCGGAGGAGCTGCTGCGTGCCGCGGAGGCGCTGGCGACGGAGCTGGGCGGGGTCCGGTTCATCACCATGCAGGCAGTCACCGAACGTGCTGGCCTGCACCGGACCGGCGTGCGCCGGTACTACGCGAGCAGGGAAGAGCTGCTGTTGGAGCTCACGGAACGCGGCTGGGAGCGGTGGCGGGGGGCGATCGCCGACGCGGTGGCCCGGCGCACGGAGCTGCAACCGGCTGACGTCGCCGACATCGTCGCGGACACGATCACCGCCCTGCCGGTGTTCTGCGACCTGCTCACGCATGTACCGCTGACACTCGAGGGTGACGTGGACATGGAGCGCGCGCGCCGGTACAAGACCCGCTCGTTCGTCGCCTACGACGCGATCGTGGACCTCCTCGACGCGACGAGTGCGATGTCCCCCGACCAGTTGCGGGTGCTCATCGCCGCGACTCTCGCGCTCGCGTCGAACGGGTGGCAGGTGTCGCACCCGACACCCACACTGGCGGCTCTCTATGAGCAGGTGCCCGAGTGGGGTCACGTCGCCTTCGATTTCACCCCGCGCTTGAAGCAGCAGCTGACCGCTCTGGCGATCGGTCTGCACTCCGTGGTCCCGCCGCGGCCCGAGTCCGGCGGCGAAGGGGCATGACGCGCGGCGCCCCCTTCGCCCCTCCCCGGAAGGGGACTTGCCATCGGTGGCGACGGCGTCCGGCAGGCCGGGGCTTCGTCGGGTGAGCCGCCGGGGGAGAGGAGGCGGGTGGGCCGGAGCGCGGCGAGGACGGATGGACCGGCCGGGAACGCGCGCTCGCGGCGGATCGGATCCCGACCGGTGCCGGACAGCCCGCCCATGGCGGACTCGGCGACACACCTCGCGCGGCTACGACCCCTGTCGGCGGAGGCGATGATCCCGCGGAGGGGCATCGCCGTGCGGTCGAGCGGCCGGCATCAGCCCGGCGAGGATCGAGTCGATGACCAACTCCGTCGAGGCCGCCATGTCGACGGCGCCGGGATCGAGGAGCCACTGGACCTGGAGGCCGTCCATGACCGCGATGATCGCGTTGGCTGCGTGTCGCGCACGCTCCGCGTCCGCCTCGTCGAGCCCGCACGCCTCGGTGATCGCGTCGGTGACGAACGTGCGCAGGCCGGTGTAACGGTCGCGGAAGTACCCCTGTGCCGGGTGGTCGTCGGTGACGGACTCGGCTGACAGGACGGCGTAGAGCCGGACGATGCCCTCGCGCTCGGCGTTGCGGCCCGCGGTGTCGATGAGGTGGTGCAGAAACTCCAGGCCGCGCGGCCGCTCGGTGCCGAGCTGCTCGATGTCCGTCTCGTCGCGGAGTTCGAGCACGCTGGTGAGCAGCAGAGACTTGGAGCGGAAGTAGTGCAGGACGCCGGCCTGTGTCAGTCCCGCACGGTCGGCGATCTCGGCCAGCGAGGCGTTGTTGTAGCCGCGGGCCGCGAAGGTGTCCATGGCCATGCGCAGGATGTCCTGCTGGCGTCGCTGGGCTTCGGGGCTGCGGGGGACGCGGGGGCCGCCGCGGGCGCCCCGGCCGTTTCGGCCTACTGACTGCTCAGTCACCCGCTCACTCTACGGTGCCTTGTCGCGCCGCCGGATGATCTTGCCGGTATCTCCATGGATGTGATGCAGACCACTTACTAAGTGTTTAGTAAGTGTGGCGCCGTCGTACCGCCCTGCCGTTCTGGCCGGGCGGCCCGAATGCACCACGCCTTCGGCTCTCGGCCGGCCCGCCGTCCTCCCCGTGCACCACGGCGAGCCGGCCGTGGCCTCCCCCACGTGCCACCGACCGAAGGAGACCCGCACCGTGTCCTACCGCAGCAGAATTCGTCTGCCACGGCCTGGGGCCGCAGCCCTGGCCCTCGCTCTGGCCGTCACCGGGATCGGCCTGACGGGTGGCGGAACCGCGCAGGCGGCCGACCCCGTCGCCCAGGTGTGGGTGACTACTCCGGACGGCTCCCGCAAACTGAGCCCCGACGGGACCCTGACCTTCAACGGCTCCCCGCAGAGCATCGACCTGCGCATCGACGGCAACCAGAAGGGGCAGCGGTACACCGGCGCCGGTGCCTCGGTCACCGGCGCCTCCGCGCACCTCATGCAGGGGCTCGCACAGGACCGGCGCAACGACCTGATGCGGTCACTCTTCTCCACCTCCGGCGACGGCATCGGCCTGTCCTACCTGCGCCAGCCGCTCGGCAGCACGGACTTCGACGCCTCCAACAGCCCGCACTCCTACGAGGACACGCGCGGGCAGTTCTCCATCGACCGTGACAAGCAGGAGATCATCCCCGTCGTCAAACAGGCCCTCGGTGTCAATCCTTCGATCCGCCTCATGGGTACGCCCTGGTCGCCGCCCGCGTGGATGAAGACGAACAACTCGCTCAACGGCGGCAGCCTCCGGCCGGAGAACTACGGAGACTTCGCCGACTACCTGGTCAAGGCCATCAAGGCGTACGGGCAGGAAGGCATCACCCTCACCGACCTCACCGTGCAGAACGAGCCCGAGAATCCGACGAGTTACCCCTCGATGTCGATGACGTCGGCCCAGCAGGCCGACTTCGTCAAGGTCCTCGACCCGAAGCTGACGGCGGCCGGTCTGCCCACGAACATCCTCGCCTTCGACCACAACTGGGATCACCCCAACTATCCGCTCGACGTGTTCTCCCGCACGAACGGGATCAGCCGTGTGATCGGTGCCGCCTTCCACTGCTATCTCGGAAACCCGTCCGCCGAGCAGCAGGTCTACAGCACGGGCAAGCGCGTCTTCTTCACGGAATGCTCCGGCACGGACAGCGACAACACCGCCAACACCTTCGGCGACAGCCTGCGTTGGCAGGCCGAGAACCTGGTCGTGCAGAACATGCGCAACGGAGGCGAGACCGTCGTCACCTGGAACCTCGCTCTCGACCAGAACGGCGGCCCGCATCAGGGCCTGTGCGGTACCCGTTGCAACGGCGTCGTGGAGATCGCGAACGGCAACGTCAACCGGGGTGCCGAGTACTACTCGCTCGGCCACATCAGCAAGTTCGTCAAGGTCGGCGCCACCCGGATCGGCTCCACGAGCCAGGGCGGCGGGGGAGTGCAGGACGTGGCCTTCCAGAACCCGGACGGCACCCGCGTCGCCTACGTGGTGAACACCTCCGGCGGCTCGCAGCGCATCTCTCTCACCGACAACGGCCGCTCACTGACCTACACCCTGCCGGCCGGCGCGGTGGCCACCTTCGTGTGGAACCCCAGCGGAGACAGCGGTCCCACCGGCCCCATCGACTCCTCCACCTGGTACCGGGTGGCCAACACCAACAGCGGCACCTGCCTGGACGCCACCGACTGGGGCACCGTCAACGGCACGGCCCTCCAGCAGTGGGCCTGCGGCGACGGCGCCAACGAGAAGTGGCAGTTCCGCTCGACAGGTGACGGCTACTACCAGGTCGTCAACCAGTTCAACAACAAGTCCTGGGACGTGGACGGCGGCTCCGGCGCGACGGCCGACGGGACCAAGGTCCATCTGTGGGACTACGTGGGCGGCACCAACCAGCAGTGGCGGGCCGAGACGATCGCCTCGGGGCAGTACCGTTTCGTGGCCCGGCACAGCAACAAGTGCCTTGCGGTGGACGGCACTTCAACCGCCAACGGGGCGAAGCTCTCCCAGCAGACCTGCTCCGGTTCGCCGGCTCAGTCCTTCCGGCTGACGTCCTGACCGTGCGCTCGGGCGGAGCACCACGGGGCTGATGGCGGGGTCCGGCTCAACGGCCGGGCCGTGCCGCACGTCTGTTGTGCCGTGGCTCGCTTGCCGCGGCCGGGCGGCGAGGCGCACGCCCGCGGCCGGGCGAGGTTCGCGAGCGTGTCCCGGCACCCACGGCCCGCGAAACCGACGCCCTCTCCGCGCTGCGCCGGGCACCATCAGCAGGCCGGACTTCGTGTGTGGTGGTCTAGCTCGAAGAGTGCTGGTTCTGGGGAGCGAGCCGGGGCAGTATCGCGAGCAGCGACCGGCGTTCGTCCGGTGCGAGGACGGCCAGGAACTCGTCCTCCATCTCGCGGATCGCCGCCCGGGCGGTCGCGTGGAGCGCGCGACCCTCGCTCGTGATCGAGACCGTCTGGGACCGACGGTCGCTCGCGTCCCGCTGCCGGTCGATCAGCGCGCGCTGCTGGAGCCGGTCGAGCAGTTTGATGAGTCTCGTCTTGTCATGCTTGATCTCCCGCGCCAGCGTCAGCTGATTCGGCGCGGGGCGCCGGGACAGTCGGTCGAGCACGATGTACTCCCACATCGTCAGGCCGCTGGCGGCCAGCAGCGGCGCCTCAGCGTCGACGAGCCGGTCGGTGACCCATGCGAACAACGCTCCCAAATCTGCGCGATCTGAATCCGACATGCGCGGAGTCTATCGCCGCCACCGATGATCCACTCTGGGGACGATCCGCGCCCGCATGTGATCCCGTTGACGGATGATGTGCATCTGCTTATGGTCTACGTATGAATACCATCGCGGTTTTCGGATCCACGGGACACGTCGGGACCGCCACCGTCCGTCGCCTCGGCCAGTCCGGCGCGTCGGTACGGGCGGTGGTTCGTCGGACCTCCACCGCCGGCCGGGTCGAAGGGGCGGACGCCGTGGTTCAGGCCGATCTGCTCGACCCGCAAGCGGTCGCGGCCGCCGTTGAAGGGTGCGACGGTGTCCAGGTCATCTGCCCGGTGTCGCCGGTTGCGCCGGACCCGGCGGCGGAGATGGGGGCCCTGGCCGAGTCGCTGGCCGAGGGACTGCGGGACTTCGCGTCCCTCCCGGTCCTGGTCATCTCCGACTACGGCGCCCAGATCCCCGCCGGGACCGGCATCCCCATCCTCTTCCACCAGATCGAAGAGCGCCTGGGGGAACTGCCGAACCCGCTGACGCTGGTGCGCTCGGCCGAGCACATGCACAACTGGGCACCTCAGCTGCCGACGGCACTGAGAACGGGGACATTCGCGAGCCGGCACCAGCCTCTGACCAGGCCGCTGCCGATGATCCATGCCGCGGATGTCGGCACGATCACCGCCGATCTCCTGCTCTCGCCACCGCCGCACAGCGCATCGCCGCGAGTCGTCCATGTGGAGGGGCCACGCCGCTACACCGCACGGGAGGTCGCCGCCGCATTGGCCGCGGTCACCGGCGGTGTCATCACCGCACGCGAGCTGCCCCGCGAGGAATGGGAGCCCACGCTCACCGCCGCCGGGGCGTCACCGGCGTTCGCCGAGCTGCACGCGGACTTCTGCGCCGCGCACAACAAGGGACTGATCGAACCTCCCGCCGGAGCGGACATCCGCCGCGGCCGCACCGCGCTCGACGCGGCTCTCGCGTCCGTGATCAGCGTTGCCGGGGTGGGCGGTTAGGGCGCGCCTGAGCGCTCTCGGCCCTTCGGGTCCCCTTTCGGAAGGGTTCTGAACGGCACGGGTATTCAGCTCCGTGGTGATCGCGATGTCTTACAGCTGCACAGGATTTCCGAGGCTGGAGGGTGTTGTGCCGACCATCGAACTCACACGGTTCCGTGTCGAGCCCGAGCGGGTTGCCGATCTGCTGGGCAGCAGGGAAGGGATGCTCGCCGACTTCCGTGCCGACCGCGCCGGTTTCCTCGGGGCTCGTCTGGTTCAGCTACCGGGCGACGAGTGGCTCGACATCGTGACCTGGCGGAGTCCGGAGGATTTCGCGGCCTCTCGCGCCAAAGGTGCCAACCTGCCCGGCATCGCGGCGTTCTTCGCGGCGATCGCCTCGCTGGTCAGCGCGGAGGAGGGCACCGAGGCCTTGACGGGAGACGCCGGGTAGGGCGTTCGAGATCTGTTCGCAGGACCGATTCCCGTTCGTTCCTGATCCCGCGCCCACCGCTGCGCGTCGGCTTCGTTCTCCACGGCAGAACTCGTCCACTGGCGCAGTACAGAACCAAGGAACACCTCGACAACCGACAGGCCGGCCCCCTTCGGCCCCGGGTTCAAAGGCGGGTTCTCGGAGCGGGCCGGCCGAATCGACGGTCAGGGCACGATGTAGTTCGCCGCGCGGAACAGTTCGTACCATTCGGCGCGGGTCAGGGGTACGTCCGATCCGAGAGCGGCGTCCGCCACCCGCTGCGGTGTGGTGGTGCCGATGACCACCTGCATCCGCGCCGGGTGCCGGGTGATCCAGGCCGTCGCGATGGCCAGAGGCGGCACCCCGTACTTCGCCGCGAGGCCGTCGATGACGGCGTTGAGTTCGGGGTGGCGCTCCGAGCCGAGGAACGGTCCGTCGAAGAAACCGGCCTGGAACGGTGACCAGGCCTGCACAGTGATGTCGTGCAGGCGGCAGTAGTCCAGGAGCCCGTCGTCGCGGCTGACCGACTGTTCCAAGCCCTGCATGTTGGCTGCGACGCCCTGCGCGATGAGCGGGGCGTGCGTGATCGACAACTGGAGCTGGTTCGCCACCAACGGCTGACTGACGTGGCGCTTCAGCAGGTCGATCTGGCGGGGAGTGTGGTTCGAGACACCGAAGGCCCGTACCTTGCCTGCCGTGGCGAGTTCATCGAACGCACGCGCGACTTCTTCGGGTTCGACCAGGGCGTCGGGCCGGTGCAGCAGCAAGATGTCGAGGTAGTCGGTACCGAGTGCCTTGAGCGACCCTTCCACCGACTCGACGATGTGTTCGTAGGAGAAGTCGAAGTACGGACCTTCGCGGACGATGCCCGCCTTCGACTGGATGATCAGCTTCTCGCGCTGTGAGGGGCTCAGTCCCATCGCTTCGGCGAATCGGCGCTCACAGCCATGCAGCTCGCTGCCGTACACGTCGGCGTGATCGAGGAAGGTGATGCCCGCGTCCATCGCGGTGGCGAGGAGTTCCCGTACCTCCGCGTCGCTCTTCTCCTGGATGCGCATGAGGCCGAGCACGATGTTCGGGACGACCATGTCGGTGCCGGGCAGCTTGAAAGTCTTCACGATGAGGTCCTTGTCCGTAAGAAAGAGTCGATGCCGGTGTCGGCACCGGGCACCTCAGGCCGCTGAGAGGCGGGAAATCTGCTCGGCGGTCAGCTCGACGTCGGTCGCGGTCGCCGAGTCACGGATGCTTTCGGGGCGAGAGGCGCCGGGAATCGGGACCACCACGGGAGCGAGGGCGAGTTCCCAGGCCAGGGTCACGCGGTAGACGCTGACGCCCACCTCGTCCGCGACCTCCTGGAAGACGGCCTGCTGCGCCGAGAGTTCGGGCGCGTTCGCGATTCCGCCCAGCGGGCTCCAGGGCAGGAACGCGATCCCCAGTTCGTCGCAGCGTTCCAGCTCGGGCAGGCTCGAACGGAACCTGGGGGAGAACTGGTTCTGGACCGAGGCGAGCCGTCCGCCCAGGATCTCGTTCGCCTCGTCGATCTGGTCCACGCTCGCGTTCGAGATGCCCGCCATGACGATCACGCCCTCGTCGAGCAGGTCGCGGATCGCACCGACCGAATCGGCGTACGGGACGCGCGGGTCGGGCCGGTGGAACTGGTAGAGGCCGATCGCCTCGACACCCAGACGCTTGGCCGACTCCTTGGCGGCCTGCTTGAGGTGGGCCGGACTGCCGTTCACCGTCCAGCTGCCGTCGCCGGGCCGCAGGTGACCGCCCTTCGTCGCGACGAGAACGCCGTCCGCTCCCTGGCCGTACTCCTGCAGAGCCCGGGCGATGAGCTCCTCGTTGTGTCCTACCTCGCCGGCATCGCGGTGATACGCGTCCGCGGTGTCGATGAGCGTGACACCGGCGTCGAGCGCGGCGTGGATCGTCGCGATCGACCTGTGAGTGTCGGGGCGGCCCTCGATGGACATCGGCATGCCGCCGAGCCCGATCGCCGACACCGTTTGTCCGCCGATAGCGCGCTGCTTCATCGAACGTCTCCTCGGGATGTGGAAGACAAGGGGGCGAGGTCCTCTCGCACGGAAGGCCTGCCCGGCCGAGCCTAGGAATCAATGATTCGTAAGTCCAACAGTTGCTGGGCATGGCATTGAGAAATGAAATGGATGAATGGATCCGAAGGCGCACTCCACGAAGGGTGACGGCTCGGGTGCGGATCCCGGTCGGCGCTGTCGAAACGGTCGTCCACCGGATGGACCGGAGACGGCCGACGCCGGACGGTCTCGATGATCGCGTCGTCCATCGGCCGGCAGGGGTGGGATGATCCTGTCCCCACCGGTGGGCCTGGCGACACCACGCGTGGCGGATCGCCGGTGACCGACGAGGAAGACGAAGGAACGATGACGTTGAACGTGGGCCAACGGGTGCGGCTGGCGGCGGAACTGCGGTTGGCCGGGTCGGCGACACCGGCCGGGGAGCTTCCGGACGAGACGGGTGTCTTCGCCGCCTCTCTGGCCCTTGCAGCGGGCATCGAGGGCACCGTCGAGCGGGTGGACGAGCATCACCGGGAACAGAGCCACAAGGTCCGTGAGTACCTGCGCCTCAAGTCACTCCTCGACGACTTCGGTCACCAGATGCCGTCAGGGAGCAGGAAGCAACTGGGCGAGCAGGTAGGGGCCTTGGAAGAAGAGTGGCTCGCCTACCAGCACCGGATGCTGCGCGTCACCGTGCGCGTCAGGCTCGACAACGGGTTTGTCGTCGACGACGCCCCCGAGGAGGCCTTCACCACTGCCTGACCTTCGGGAGGCGGACGGGAGTGCCCGCGGCGGCACCGGCTCCTCGGCGGTCCGGCGCCGCCGAGGTCGCCTGTCCGTGTCGAGTTGGTCGCCGGGGGCTCACGCTCGCGCGTTGCCCCGGCCGGAGGGACGTCCGTCAGGCGGAGGCGCCGCTGTCGATGACCAGGTCGGCGCCGACGACCGAGCCGGCGGCGGGGGAGGCGAGGTAGAGCACCGCGGCCGCCACTTCGTCCGCTTCGGCTACGCGGCCCAGCGGGTTCTCCGACTTCATCCGCTCGGCGCGGTCGGCCTCGGTCTCGCCGGGCCGCAGGGACATGGGTGCGTCGGACGCGCCGGGGCTGACCGCGTTGATGCGGATGTTCTGGTGGATGTGGTCGAGGGCGGCGGCGCGGGTGAGCGCGGAGACCGCGGCCTTCGAGGTGATGTAGGGGGCGGCGTTCGGGATGCGCCGGTGTGCGCCGAGGTTGGCGGAGATGTTGACGATGGTGCCACCGCCGTGCTCCTTCATGTGGGCGATCTCGTGCTTCATGGCCAGCCACACGCCGGTGACATTGGTCCGGATCACCGCGTCCCAGTCCTGCTCCTCGACCTCGCCCGCGGGTACGCCGCCGCGGAAGATGCCGGCGTTGTTGACCGCGATGTCCAGCGCGCCGAAACGGGCGACGGTCGTGAGCACGAGGTCGTGGAGCTGTGCGGAGTCGGTGACGTCGGCGGTGAAAGCGGCGGCGGTGCCGCCGTCGGCATGGATGAGTGCGACCGTTTCGTCCAAGGAGGCCGCGGTGCGTCCCGCGGCGGCCACGGACGCGCCTTCGGAGGCGAAGGCGATCGCGATGGCGCGGCCCAGGCCGGAGCCCGCGCCAGTGACGAGGACGGTCTTTCCGGTGAAGCGGTTCATGTCGGTGTCTCCTTCAGGACGGGGAGGGGATGGCCCGTCGGCGGGCCGTGGATCACTTGGTGCGGTGGTGGTGCAGGAGGGCCACGACCGCCAGGGCGGCTCCGGTCGCGGCCAGGGACGCGGCGTCGCTGCCGAGTGTGAGCAGGACGGCGAACAGGACGGTCGGGCCCAGCTCCATCGCGGTGTTCAGCACGCCGCCCGAGAGTCCGCTCTGTCAGTGGGACACATCGGCCGTCGCGAAGGAGGCGGCGGCTCCAGCCGGCAGCAGGACGAGGCCGGGCAGCAGTCCGTACGCGTACGGCGTGTGCGCGTCGAATCCGGTGAACGCGAGGAGGGCGAGCCCGAGGGCGGGGCCGTGCCGAGACCGGCGGCCGCTACGGCCCTGGCCTCGTACCGCCCGATGAGCGGCCCGGCCGTTCGTCCCGAGACGACCAGCGTCACGGCGAACGGTACGAACGCGACCGAGGTCTGCAACGGTGACCAGGCCCGATCCTGCTGGAGATGGAGGGAGAGAACCACGAACGTCATCCCGGTCCCACAGGCGCCCAGCGCGGTGGCGGTCAGGGCCAGGGCCCGCCGCCGGTCGACCAGAAAGCCGGGGGGCGGCAGCGGATCGCGGGCTCGGCGCTCGACGCACCAGAACGCGACCACCAGCGCGGCCCCACCGCGCAGCGGAGCGAGGACGCCCGCCGACGACCAGGGCCGGCCGTCGGTGACGACGAACCCGTAGCTGGCCAGGGTGATCCCGGCGGTGGCGAGCACCGCGCCCGGCAGGTCCAGTGCCCTGCCGCGGTGGGGCGGGGTGCCCGGAAGGAGCAATGGCGGAGAGTGTGCAGACCAGCATGGTCCGGACGCTGCCGAGGAGGACGAACGCACGCCGGTTCCGCGAGACGGAGACGCATGCGCTGCTCGTGACAGCCATGACTCCTCCTCGATATTAGACCGAACGGTTCAATATGTGGGCAGGTGCAGGGAAAGGGCAGCCGTGGGCCGAGACGGCCATGTGGGCCCTGTGTCTCCGGGGCCCTGATCTAGTCCAGTAGCGCCAATGCCTGCTCGGCGGCGCTCCGTACCCGCTCGGGATCGTGCGACGCCTTGCCCACGATCCGTACGCCCTGCAGCAGGACGAGCAGCATGCGGGCCAGCGCACGCGGATCGCGGTCCTCGGGAAGCTCGCCCTGGGCCTGGGCGCGTACGAGCGCTGAGTACAGCGGGGTCTCGACGTGATCCCAGCTGGTCTCCACCCGACGGGCCGCCGCGGGATCGTGCGGGGCCAGCTCCGCCGCCGTATTGGTGATGAAGCACCCCGCCTGGCGCACCTCCGGTGAGGTGGCTTCGGCGGCGAAGCGGCGCACCACCGACCGGATCGCGGGCATGGCCGGCCCCGGCTGGGACAGTTCCTCCAGGACGAGTGGGTCGCGCGTCTCGGCGTACCGGTCGAGGGCCTTCAGGTACAGCTCGTGCTTACTGCCGAAGGTCGCGTAGATACTGGCGCGACCGATCCCGAGACGCTCGACGAGATCCGCCATCGACGTCGCTTCGTAGCCGCGGCGCCAGAACAGCTCGAGGGCCGACTGCAGCACGGCGTCCGGATCGAACTCCTTGGTCCTGGCCATGCGATGACCTTAGGACTTTACAGAACGTTCGGTCAAATAATGGAGGCTGTGCCGCGCTGATCCCCACCGTGGGGCGTCCGTGCCCCAGTCGGTTTCCGCGGCCGGCGGGGCCCGCCGCACCTCCCGCCGGACGCGATCGATGGCACCGCCCTGCAAGGGAGTTGGGTCCTGGAGGGACCCGATGGCACCCAGGAGGGTGAGACGTTCCGCGGAGGATGTGCCGGCACGCGCGCGAGGCGCTGTACGCCGCAGCACAGACCGGCGGTTTCGTGCCCGGAGACCCCGCCGCGACCGCGGACGCCGTCCTCGCACTCGCCGACGCGCCCAACCCGCCGCTGCGCGTCCTGTTCGGCACGGGTGGCTTGGACGCTCTGCGCACCGAATTCGGCGGTCGGCTCGCCGCCCTCGGAGAGTGGGACCACCTCTCCCGTCTCGCCCAGGGCAAGACGGACGGAGTGTGAGCCCCCGGCCGGCGGTCCGCCCGCCGGGATTCCTTCGTGGGTCAGTTGTGGGGGTCGGCTGTGACTGGGCGCGATGTCCGTCGCGGCGGGTCTCCTTGTTCCGGGTTCTGGCCGACTCCCGGTCGAGGGCGGCTCAGTGGTTGGGAAGGGAGCCGACCAGGCCGCCGTCGATCACCAGGTCCTGGCCGGTGATGTAGGCGGCGTCGGCGGAGGCCAGGAAGGCGACGGCTGCGGCGACGTCGGCGGCGTGGCCGATGGTGCCGAGCGGCACCTGCGCGGCGTTGCGCTCGTCGGCCTCGGGCGTGGTGTTGGCGCCGCGGTACATCTCGGTGTCGATGTATCCGGGGCTGACCGAGTTGACGCGGATGCCACGCGGGGCCAGATCGGATCCGAGAGTGCGGGCCAGGTTGTGCACCGCGGCCTTGGTCGCGGAGTAGACCGAGGCGACCGCCATGCCGCGGTGCAGGGTCCAGGAGGCGTTGAGGACGATCGCGCCACCGTCCCTCATCAGCGGGAGCGCCTTCTGGACCGTGAAGAAGACGCCCTTGAAATTGACGTCCGTCGAGTGGTCGAAGTCGGCCTCGGTCAGATCGGTGCCGCGCTTGAAGACGCCGGTGCCGGCGTTGGCGAAGACCGCGTCCAGGCTGCCGCGCCAGGTCTCGACACGGCGCATCAGGGCGTCCAGGTCGGGCAGGCTCGCCGCGTCCGCGCGCACGGTCAACAGACGTGTACCGGCGTCGAGTTCGGTGGCCGCCTTGGCGAGTCGAGCCTCGTCGCGGCCGGTGATGACGACGTAGGCACCCTCGTCGAGAAGGCGGCGGGCGGTCGCCAGGCCCATGCCCGAGGTGCCGCCGGTGATCAGGACTGTGTGGTTGGTGAATCGCTCCATGCCGACGATCCTGCGCGGCCCGTCCCCGGTCCGGCTGTGCGGGACGAACCTGGGTCTGTCACCACCACCTTCGTGTCGGCCCGTGCTACGGGACCGCGTTGCCTGGCAGGGCGCCGAGCCGTTCCTCGGTCTCCGTGCCGGGGACCGGGTGGTGGAGCATCAGACGGTGCCCGGGCAGCTCGGGGAGCGTCAAGGTCGTGTAGGCGAAGGTGAGTTCGCCCAGGTCCGGATGGTCGACCACCTTGGTTCCGTTGGTGGCGTCACGTACGGAGTGCTCGGCCCAGATCTCCGCGAACTCCGGGCTGACGGCGCACATGTCGGCGGCGATCCGGCCGAACTCCACGTCGTCCTGGTAGCGGGCGGCGTCCGCGCGGAACTGGCCGACGATGGCCTGCGCGGCATCCCGCCAGTGACAGAGCGACGACCGGTAGCGGGATCCGGTGAAGAAGGTGACCAGGCAGTTGTGGTCGTGCTCGCGATAGCCGAAGACCGCCGCGGCGGCGCGGTTGACGGCCACCAGATTCCAGTGCCGGTCGATCAGGTAGGCGGGACGCGGCAGCCAGGAGTCGATCAGTCGGCGCAGCTCGTCCGGGACGGCGCGGGTGGTCGCGGGATCGGCCTGCGGCGGATTCAGTCCGGCCAGCAGATACAGGTGCTCGCGCTCGGCGGCGTCCAGGCGGAGCACGCGCGCGATCGCGTCGAGGACGTCCGCGGACACATTGATCTCGCGCCCCTGCTCAAGCCACGTGTACCAGGACACCCCGACGCCGGCTAGCACCGCGACCTCCTCGCGGCGCAGCCCGGGGGTGCGGCGGGCACGGAGGTCGCCGACGGCCACTCCGGCGTCGGCCGGTGACACCCGGGCCCGCCGTGAGCGCAGGAACTCCCGTATCTCGGCGGTGCGTCGGGCCCGCGCCTCGGCGGGAAGGCGGCTCGTCTCCATACCGGCATCCTAGGCGTGGCCTCCAGACCCTGTCGGAGACCACAGGAAACCGCGGAGAGGAGGACAGCCCTGCGAGCGACGAGGCGGCGCGCGGTCTCGTCGTACCGGGGAGCCGGACCGCGTGACACGACTGAGTCCTACGACGATCCGCTCCACCGGGCGTCCCCGGTCAGGTGAAGGCCGAGGCTCGAAGCTTCGTCCTCCGAGACAGGCGTCGGCGGCGAGGCGCCGGGCGCGGGGCGGCGGGCGTGAGGCGCCGGGCGCGAGCGGTCCTGGAGGCTCAGGCGAACACTTTGAATCCTTGAGGTCCGCCCGACGGGCGGAGCGGATTCCCGCCGTGGACCGTGACCAGGACCGCGGCCTGCTCACCGGCGGGGAGGCTCCAGACGGCCGAACACAGATAGGCCTCGCCGAGGCAGTCCACCTCGAACAGATCCGGCAGGCCGCGCGCCCCGGACGTATCGGGTTCGAAGTCGAATTCGGTGCCCTCCGCATGGGCGTGGGTACCGACGGGCACGCTGAACGACACCGCCCACCGGTGCACCAGTACGTCCGAGTCGTTGGTCACCGTCAACCGGAAGACGCCATGTCCTGGGGCCGGCTCCTCCACGAGCGCGCACTCGACCCGCCAGACCTGTGGAGTTTTGGACTGCGTGGGTTCAAGAGTGTCCGTCACGTCGATCGAGTCCTTCGGGCTCGGGTCGCCCCAGACTGCCACGGCCGGGAAAGCCCGGCATCCGTGCTGGGCCGAACGGTGAGTGACCATTGGATGGTGGCGAGTGGCCAGGGGGTGGTGGGGGGTGACCGTGGGATGGTGGCGGGAATGACGGTCGGCCACCAGATCGGCGCCCGCGGAGTGCTCGTCAGGCGGTGGTGTCCCGCTGGGGCGGGCGTACGGCTCGGGGCGTCCGGAACCGGCCGAACGGTCCACGGCGCCCGGGCCGCCGAAACCGTCACCGCCAGCCGCTTCACCCACCCCGGCACCGGCCACGCCCCGTCCACGCACGCGCGCCTTCGACCAGCACTTCCTCGCCGCCCGGACTGGGCACACCGGCCCGTCCAGGGGATGCTGTGGCCCTGTAGCGTACGACCGTCTGCCTCGCATCTGCCGTAGCTTGCGACACCGACACCACGGTGGCGGCAGGATGCCCGCTCAACTCGGATCCCATGGGGGGACCTTGAAGACCCGCGCCACCCTGCCTGCCGTCATCCTGCTCGCGACGGCCGCCGCGCTCACCGCCTGCGACGACGGCACCAGCAAGGCCGACAGCAAGCCCGACAAGGCCAGTTCGGCACCCGGCAAGCCGGTCACCACCGCAGCGGCGACACCGAGCGACGCGGCCGCGCTCGCGAAGGCGACCGGCATTCCGCCGAAGCCGACCGGCGCCGCCAGGGCCCGGCTGCTCCGCGCGTTGGCGGCCGCCGCTCCGGCTGCCGCCCGCTACGAGGACAAGGCCATCGACGCCGCCCGGAACCAGTGCAGCGCCATCAACGGCGGTGCGCAGCGCCTCGACCACCTCGCCTCGCAGCGCTTCACCTACAAGGACGCCACCACCACCGAGGCCGAGGCCAAGCAGATCAACCAGGCTCTCAAGGACACCGGCTTCTGCATCGTGTGACTCTCAGGCACACGGGCACCTTCGCGGCGACGACCGTGCCATGTGCCCGCGTCGCCATGGCCTGTTGTCCGGCGGCTGGGAGGAGACGGCTATCGGGGAGACGGCTGGGCGGGAGGAGACGGCTGGGCGTGAGGCTGCGGAACCTCGTCCGCGAGGATCGCATGGCGGGTGTTGAGCGCGGCGGCCAGAAGGCTCTCGTCCAGCCTCATCTCGGCGTCGCGAGTGGAGTCGTTGACCGGGATGCGGGTGCGCCGGTCGATCAACGCTGTCACGGCCGGCAGGGCGGGGCGCGCGTGGCCGCCCATCCGGGCGAGGCCCGCCAGGTAGTACTCGCCGATCGCGTAGTCGGCCAGGTGGGATGTCATGAGGGCGAGCAGCCGGGGCAGTACGGAGGGACCGGCGTGCCGCAACCACAGCGGAACGCACTCCGCCTGCGAGCGACCGGGACGACGGAAGGTCAGGTTGTACAACTGGGCCGCCTGTCGGAAGGTCAACGGGCCGGCATCCAGCACGGCCGCGAAGATCTCGCGGGCGTGAGCGAGCCGGACGACGCCCACGGGCTTGGTGGCAAGGAGCGCGGCGGCGGCTGTGCTGTCGTACGCCGTCGAGGCAGACTCGGTCTGACTGGCCCTCCGGGACGGCGCGAAGGGGACTTCGGCGAGGAGACGTCCATGTCTCCGGCTCGCCGCCCGGGAGATCGAGGCTGTCGCGAGGGCCGCGTCGAGAGCCGGGGTGGCCCTCTGGCCGCGGTGCCGAACGAGCAGGGGCAGCAGCCTGACCGGGGCCGCCCGCCAGTCGTGGCACGCCTCGCGGGCCAGGTCGGCGCCGATGTCGCGGGTGGCGGGGTCGGCGAGGAGGCGGGCCACGAGGGTGTACGTCTCGTGCTCACGCCCCAGTCCGTACAGGGCCTGGCCCCAGCTGCGCCCGAGGTCGTCCAGGTGGTGCGCGGCCTCCCGGACGTCGTCGAGGAGCGCGGTGTCCAGGCGGTGCCATCGCGTGGCCGGCCCGGCCCGCAGCGTCTCCAGGTGGGCCAGGAAGCGGACGGACGCGAGGTCATCGTCCGTCAGCTGGGCGACGGTCGGGCCGAGCGCCCTGGCCAGGAGGGTGCGCACGACGGGGTCGGTGAGTTCGCCGAGCGCGGCGAGAACCACGGCGGGCTCTCCATGGTGGCCGAAGAAGTACGCGGCTTGACGCCGTAGCGCCTCGTCGGGGTCGCTGAGCCCCGCCACCGCGGCGTCGACGGCCTCCGGCCAGTGCCGTTCGCCGGCGAGGTCATGGAGGAGGTTCAATGCTCCGCGACGCACGAAGGGGGAGTCGGCGTGGGCGAGTTGGAGCAGCCGGGTCGCGACGGGGCCGGTGCGGTCCGTGCGTATCGCCTTGAAGAGTGCGACACGGGAAGGGTGGGCGGGTGTCGCGGCGGTGCCGTCGGTCACGGCATCGTCCGGCCATGTCATCGGACGGGGCGGCGGCCGCCCTTCCGTGCCGGGGCTTCGATCATGCGGCCGATCATTCCACACCGCACAGCCGGCCGGGCAAGGCGTCCGGACGGCCGGCTGGACAGGGTGTGACGGTTTGAGCGAGGTAGAGACACCTCAGGCATGTAACTCGTCAAGCCAGGGTGGTCGTTGTTCGAGTGCGCGTCGGTAGTGTTATGGACATGCCCGAGGCGTGGATCGGCTTCAACTCTCTTGATCGGCAGCGATACTGGTGGCGGACCGGCATCCTGACGCTGGCGCTCGCTGGTGTGATGGTGGCGATCAGCTTGACCACGCATGAACCGGGCAAATGGTGGGCCGGTGGCGTAGGGGCCTTCTCCGTAGCTGTGTTCTTGAGCGCGATCAACTCGATCTACGGCCAGGTCCTCCTGACCACCACGGAGTTGGAATTCCGCACCTTCGTCAGCAGTCGTGTGGTTCCCTGGAGCGAGGTCGTGCGCATCGAGGAGCGGCAGCGGGTGTCACGGAGCGGAACCTGGTCGGACCTTCGTGTCATCAGGATCCATGGGCGCTCGCTCACGATTCCGGGGACACTCACCAATCGCGTGATGGATGCGGAACTTGAGCGGAAGCAGGCCGTCATCCAAGAGCGCTGGTCCCTCGCGACCGGTGGCTGAGGTATCTCATGCTGCGAGAGTCTCGGTTGCGAGGGGGGAAGGGAACGGCCTCCTCGAAAAGGTGTCCGTGCTGAAGGCAGTGGTAGAGCTGGCCGAGCATGCGGTTGAAGGGGTTCCTCTGTGCGGCAGCGTGCCAGTCTCCGTGACCCTCGCGGCGCCTGCGGTAATGGGCTTTGACACCTGGTGAGGCGGTGATGGCGGAAGAGGCCCAGAGGTAGCCGGCGTGGTTGAGACGGTCGTTCTTCACCCATCGGCGGGTGATGCTCGACTTCTTGCCGGAGGCCCGGGTGATGGGTGAGGCGCCGGCGTACGCCTTCAGGCCTCGGCCGTCGGCGAACCCGCTTCGCCGCAGGCATCGCAGCCCCCTACTCGAACATCCCGAGAAGCTTCCGCCCCATCGGAACGCCCCTAACCACGGATTAGGTAGGTGTCGCCCCTGCGCGGGCGGCCTCGCAGCGCTCCGTGACAGCCGTGAACGGCGTCCCGTGCACCGTATGCAGACCGGGATCGGGGACCGCCCCGAGCCGCGAACGCGGCCCTGGTGACGGGACCATACGAAACCCCGGACCTCCGCGGCCCGGGGTCTCTCTGCGCTCTGGGGTCTCCGTCCGGTCCCACGACCTGCCGACGGGAGTGTCACGCCCACTTCCTACCGAGTACCCACGACTCGTCGAGATGTTCCTGGCCGACCACCTCGAATTTGTCCGTGAGCCGGTCGATGCGCCCGCGGGACAGCTCTCAGGGGCGGTCGAGATCTCCCGTCGAGGTTGTGCGACTCCTCAGGTATGCGGTCGGGCTCGCCCCGTAAGAGGATCTGAAGTGTTTGATGAAGTGGCTGGCGTCCGCGAAGTGCCAACGCGTCGCCAGTTCCGAGACGTTGACCGCCGCGCCCTTCGTCATCAGTTCATCATGAGCCCTTTCCAGACGTCTCCGGCGGGTGAAAGCCATGACAGTGTCATCGGCGGCAGCGAAGGACCTGTGCAACGTCCGAACGGACACGCCCACGAGACCGGCAATCACGGCAGGGGACAGATCGCGCCGGTCCAAGTGCTTCTCGATCGCGCTTCTTGCCGCTTCCAGCGTTGCCGGCGGATCTTCGCCGAAGGGCTTCTCGCCCTGTTCGTGGAGGAGTCCCGAGAGCAGGGTGGCGCAAGTGTTCAGCGCGAGGTCCTGCGTGAACGGTGACTGATCCAGATCCCCGCTGCTCTTCTCGATGGCCTCGAGGAAATGTGTCAGGAAACGGACGTGGGGCGATGCCACGTCTGCCACGAATGCCCGGTCAAAGGCCTTGAAGGAGCCGTGTGGAAAGGGGACCAGCTGCCTGGGGATCGTGACCACGCGTATGCGTGTTCCTGGCGCGCAGGCGAACTGCCAAGACGCTTTGGTGTCTCTGATGCACAGCTGGCCCGGCCCCACCACGTTCTCACCGTGCTTGCCCTCGAACCGCAAAGAGCCCGATGCGACCAAGTCGGCCACGATGGGATCTTTCTCTTGGCCGCTGCCCGAGATGCCGGTCAATGAGTCGCAGTAGACTTTGACCGAGAGGAGACTCTTGAAAAGATGTCCCTTGGCCGCGAACCTGAATCCTCTCACGGCATCGGGTCGAGGGATGGCCAGGCTCTTCAGGTGGGCGAACGGACTGTCTTCCCACTCTTCGAAGGGGCGTATCGAACGCTCGATCTGACGGGCGGTGAGATGCAGCGCGTTGGCGAAATCCGTCGCGCGCTCGACGACTGGCGGAGGGGACGTCCGATCGGCCGAGGGGTTGCCACTGGCTGTCATGTTTCTCCTGCGCCGACGATCAGCAATATCGCAAAGGTGGTGAATGGGAAATCGATCGATAACGTGTAGATGGCATCTATGTGCTGGTCAAGATCGGAAGCGTACGAACTCGCCCCGAGGCCTGTCGAGCAGGCGAGTCCCGGTGGCACTGTGATGCGAGGACGTGGCGCTGGGAGACCGCATGTTCGCGCCGGTGGGCCTCGTGCGTGCGCGTCTCTCCGGTCGGCCCGAGTCCGCGGTGGCAAGCACCGATCCGATCCCGCGAGAGGGCCGGATGTCACGTCCGGTGATCCGCTCCGACGGGCGGACGGAAAGTCTCTCGTTCGACTGCCCCCTCGCCTCTGCTCGTGTGCCTCCCCGTGTGCTCACGCCACCGCTCGATGCGCTCGGACGACGCCCCCTCATTCTCTCTCGACCCGCATCCCGGTCACCCCTCGGAAACTGGGTCTCCCAGTCCTAGGCATCCGTGTCTTCGGGAGGTGACGGCCAGGCATCGCCGCCGGACAGTCGGCTCGGCCCGATCCCTGCACACGGCCAGGCCCCGTTCCGGGACTCGCGGCTCATCGGATTCTGTACGGGGGCGAGGAGATTTGGGTCGACAGTGTGCAGGTCGTTCTGGAACACCGTCCAGCGGTCTTCCAAGGAGACCTGACGGAGAGTCGCGGCCGCGTGCGAATGGTCCGGAAACCGGACGGAAACACTCTCCGAGGGACTCACCGGGATATGTCGCGCGCCACCGATGGTATGTCCGTGCCAGAAGGATCGGATATGCGCGGCAGCGCCGGTGGAGCCCGTGTTTTCCAGCCGCGAAGCCGTCTAAGATCCCTGACGGCGGTGGACATGGGCCGTGACTTGTCCTGCGTATGACTCCCGAAGCGCGCGCTACTTCATTATCGGCGGATTGGGGCACATCGTTGCCCGGCCTGTATGGCCGGAGAAGATTGCGCGCGAATAACCTGAGGGAGAGGGGCCTGCCCCGATGCACGACGACGCCACGGCCACAGGACGAGCGGACGGCCGGCTCATTTCTGGGCGTTACCGCTTGTTGTCAGCCCTGGGCAGAGGCGGCATGGGGACCGTTTGGCGCGCCTACGACGAAGTGCTTCAGCGTGAGGTGGCCGTCAAGGAGGTTCGGGCTCCCTTCGACATGACGGCGTCGCAACTCGAGCGGATGAATGCCCGACTCGAGCGCGAGGCCTGGGCGGCCGCCAGGGTCCAGCACCCCAACGTGGTGACGGTCTTCGATGTCGTCACACAGGATGACCGCCCATGGATCGTCATGGAACTCATCCACGGTTCATCAATGGCGGACCTGCTGGAAGCGCATGGGCCTTTCGGGTTGCGACGCACCGCTCACCTCGGTGCCGAAGTGGCTGCCGCGCTCGGTGCCGCCCACCGGGCGGGAGTCCTGCACCGTGACGTGAAGCCGGCCAATGTGCTCGTGTCGCAGAGCGGCCGAGTGGTGCTCAGCGACTTCGGCATTGCCATGGTCGAAGGGAGTTCGTCCCTGACGCTGACCGGAGAGATGGTGGGCTCTCCGGAATTCCTCTCGCCGGAGAGGGCGTTGGGGCAGGAGTCGGGACCGGCCTCCGACCTGTGGGCACTTGGGATCCTGCTCTATCGTGTGGTTGAGGGGCGCTCTCCCTTCCGGCAGGACACGCCGCTGATGACACCTCGGGCGATCGTGGACGAGGTGGTGCCTCCGGCCCATGCGGCTGGGCCACTGGCGCCCGTGATCGACGGACTGCTGCGGAAGAATCCAGGCGAACGCCTGACGGCGGACGAGGCGGAACGGGCGCTGCGGGCCATCGGCAACTCCGAGGATACGAGTGTCACCGGGGCTCACATCGTCACGCGAAGCTCTTCCGCGGGATCGCGCGCCGAGCGGACGGTGAGGGAGGTCGGACTCGCGTCCGCCCTGACGCCCGCCCGCCGTCATCGGCGGATCGTCTTCCTGAGCGTGGGGGCGGTGGTCGTCCTGCTGGCCGCCGGGCTGACCCGTTCGCTGTGGGGTGCGGATGCCGAGAAGGATGCCAGCCCGCCGGGGGAGCGGAAGTCTGTGCCGGCCGCGGTGTCGGTCACCGTGGCCGGCACACACACCGCCTATTCAGGGGACTGCCCGCCGGATCCGAAGGAATCGCCCACGCTCACCGCGACGTTCACCAGTACGCGGACGCCGATGACGGTTGAGTACCACTGGGTGGCGGAGGGTACCCCCCTCGTGGACTCGGAGTGGAAGACCTTGTCATTCAAGGAGGGTGACCACGCTCGCCGAGTGACCATGGATTTCACCGCGTACCAGAGAAGCCTGCCGATCGGTGCTCAGATCAGTATAGAAATCCGCAAGCCGAAGGCAGCCACATCGAACCTCGTTCCGGTCGCCTTGTCCTGCCGGATCACCTAGCAAACCTCTTGGATCACCAGGCCCTTGGGGCTGAGGCGGTGCTGCCCGCCTCCCGTCGCGTTCGACGCGGAGTCCCACCCGCGCAAGTCCTGCATGCCCGGTGCGACATTTGACCTCGGGGTCCGCCCCGCATTTCACCCTTCCGATTCCGGGTGATTCTTCATTCTCTTCGCGTCGATGTATTCGTCGGCCCCGAGGATTTCGACGTATTCCGTTCCCGGTGCGTGCAGTCCTGGCGCATGCGGCTCTCTGCCGTCGGCGATGAAAGAAAAACCGTGGACGAACTGGCCCGCCAGATCGTGCGCCTGGCCGACCTGCGGGATCCGGCCGCGGGCACCACCGTCAACGTCGGGGTCGTCAGCGGCGGGACACGGCCCAACGTGACCGCGGGCCGCGCGGTCGCCGAACTGGACGTCCGGGTCGCCTCGCGCGGCGAGGAAGAACGCGTCAGCGGTGCCCTGAACGCCTTGACGCCCCACGACCCCCGGACCACCGTCACCGTGACCGGTGGCTGGAACCGTCCCGTCTTCGACCGCGGCCCCGGTGTGGCAGCGCTCGCGGACCTCGCCCGGGGCTGCGCGAGCCTGCTCGGCGAGAAGCTAGGCGAAGCTAGCGTCGGCGGCGCCAGCGACGGAAACTTCGCGGCCGCCGCCGGCAGCCCGGTCCTCGACGGACTGGGTGCCGTCGGTGACGGAGCCCACGCGGCCTCCGAGTACGCCCTGGCCTCCGGACTCGTCCGACGCGCCGGACTCGCGGCGCTCGTCATCACCTCGCTCGCCTGACGCCTGACGCCTGACGCCTGACGCCTGACGCCTGACGCCTGACGCCTGCCCATCCGGCCGACAGCCCTCGCGACTCGTCACCGAGTGTCGCCAGGCGTCACTGAGCGAGGTCAAAAGAAACCGATGACCGAAATCCGGCCGACATCGGAATGCGTACGCGCATAGTCGGCGTTTGCACATACCGTCCAGGATGCCCTCCCCGCACCACAGGAGAACCCTTCGTGACCACGCTCTTCACCCCCTACACCGCTCGCTCGCTGACCATTCCGAACCGTGTGTGGATGGCCGCGATGTGCCAGTACAGCGCCGCGCCCGACGGCGACCTCGCGGGAGCGCCGAACGACTGGCACCTGACCCACCTCGCGGCCCGGGCGACCGGGGGCACCGGCCTGATCATCACCGAGGCCACCGCCGTCACCCCGGAGGGACGGATCAGCCCCTACGACCTCGGCATCTGGAACGACACGCAGGTCGAGGCGTTCCGCCGGATCACCGACTTCCTCGTCTCACAGGGCACGGTGCCCGGCATCCAGCTCGCGCACGCCGGACGCAAGGCGTCGACCGAGCGCACCTGGGTCGACCGCGGCGCGCCCATCGCCCCGGACCAGGAGCATGGTTGGCAGCCTGTGGCACCCAGCGCCATCCCCTTCACGGAGGGTTCGACGACGCCGACGGAGCTGACGGTCGAGCAGATCCGGGAGCTGGTCGAGCAGTTCGCCGACGCAGCCCGCCGCGCCTTGCGGGCGGGGTTCCAGGTCGTCGAGATCCACGGTGCGCACGGCTATCTGATCCACCAGTTCCTCTCCCCGTTCAGCAACCACCGCACCGACGCGTACGGCGGGTCCTTCGAGGGCCGAAGCCGTTTCGCCCTCGAGGTCGTCGAGGCCGTGCGCGCGGTCTGGCCCGAGCATCTGCCCGTCTTCTTCCGGGTCTCGGCCACCGACTGGCTCGCCGAGAACGGCGACCCCCGGGACGGCTGGTGCGCCGACGAGGCCGTACGCCTGGCCAAGGAACTGCGCGCCCTCGGCGTCGACCTCTTCGACGTCTCGACCGGCGGCAATGTCCCCGACGCAGTGATCCCGGTCGCCCCGGACTACCAGCTGCCGTTCGCCGAGCGCATCCGTGAGGAGGCCGACATGCCGGTGGCGACCGTCGGCCTGATCACCGAACCCGCCCGCGCACAGGCCGTCGTAGCCACGGGCAAGGCCGATGCGGTGCTGCTCGGCCGCGAACTCCTGCGCAACCCGTACTGGGCCCGGCACGCGGCCAAGGAACTCGGCGGCGAGATCGCCACGCCCGAGCAGTACCACCGGGCCTGAGAGGGAACGCCCGGTCGGTCGAACGACGGGCGAGCCTCCGCCGGGCTCGCCCGTCGTGGGCGGGCAACCGTCTCCGGCCGGCCCGCGGCAACCCTCTCCGGCCGACCCGGCTCGGCGGCACCGCCCTGGCGCCGCGGTGACTACGAACCCGCTCCGGCGGTGGAGGTGGTCGCCTCCGTCTCTCGGGGCCGGGGCGGTGGTGTCCAGGTCAGGCCGCGCTCCAGATCGTCGAGGGCGCGCCGCGCGGTGGCGATGCGTTCGAGCAGCACATGGGGGTCCTCCGGGGTAGTCGGAGGACGTCGGTCCGGACCCTCGCTGTCCTCCATGGCGCGTGCCTCGTCGAGCGAGGTGATGACCACTCCGATGAGCACGTTGACCAGGACGAAAGAGGCGAGCAGCACGTAGGACGCGTAGTAGACGATGCTCCAGTGGGAGATCTCCAGACCGGCGTGGACCGCGTCGCCGATGCCGTCGAGGGTCATCAGCAGGAAGAGGGTCAGGACGGCGCGGCCGATGGAGCCGTAGTGCTCGGGGTCGTGGCGGGCGAAGAAGACCCAGCCGACCATGGCGTAGACGTACAGCAGCAGCGCACCGACCACCAGGAAGCTGAGGGTGCCCGGGAGGCTTCGGGCGACCGCGACGAGGAAGACGCGCAACTGCGGCAGGAAGCGTGCGGTGCGCAGGACCCGGGCGAGGCGCAACAGCCGTAGCACGGTGGTGTTCTCGCGGACGACGGGAAGGAAGGCGCTGAGGACGACGGCGAGGTCGAAGAGGTTCCACGGGTCCCGGAAGAAGTCCCGGGGGCGGTCGGCGTGGGCGGCCAGGCGGAGCACGATCTCCACGGTGAAGGCGGCTACGCAGGCGTGCTCGGCGAGGCGTAACCACCGGCTCCAGTCGCTCGCCAGTCCGCTGTAGGTCTCGACGCCGAGCAGTGCCGCGTTGGTGAGGATCAGGGCGAACACGGTGACGGCGAACCCACGGGACTCCGTGACGGCGCGACAACGCCGTGCCAACGTCTGCCGGGCCGGCTGCCTCCCGGTGGTCACATCCGTCATTCCGCCCTGTTCCTCCGTGCTGCGCTCTGTCCCCGGCCGACCGGTCCGGAGGGCGGGCTTTCGGAGCGATCATGCTCCACGAGAGACTTCTACAGCAATGTAGAGAGTGATGGGTGGCCGGTGCGCCGTTTCGGCCATGGGGCCGCCCCGTGGGGGAGTGGACGTGATGTCCGGCCGGGGAATCAAGCCGGTGCCCCACCTCCGGTTCCACTGAGTGGCACACCACATGACAGACGAATATCCCGGCCGCAGTGTGAGAGGTCGCTCGCGACGCCGTCGCGAGGGTGCTGACGCGGGTACCGCTCCCTTCGTCCGGAGTCGGATCGGTGCCCGGCCCGTTGGTTCGGCCGGAGGGGAGCCGTGATGAGGTACGTGGGGACGAGACCGGAGTCGACGAGTGGGCGCCGACGACGAGCGAGGCGCATCAGGCGGTTCGGGACGGTCCTGAGCGTGATGGCGCTCATGACGGGATTCGGCTCGGCGGCAGCGTCTTCGGCATCGCCCTCGAAGGCCGGGGCCGTGCCGGGCGGCTTCGCCGACCGGGGTGACCTGTATGCCTACCAGACACGGCTGAACGCCGGTGCGGAGAAGATCCTCGCGGCCGGGAGCTCGGGCAACGCGAGCGTCGTGGCATCGCCGACCGCCCATGAGCTGCACGTCTACTGGAACGGGGACATACCGGCCGCGGTCCGAACGGCGGCCGCGCGACTGGATGTTCCGGTCGTCTTCTCACCCGCGAAGTTCCCGCACAGCACACTGGTGACACAGGCACGGGCGATGGCGGCCGACCCGCGGGTGGCCAAGGCGGCACCGAAGGCCGACGGCAGCGGACTGGCCGTCACGGTGGACGAGAGCACCGGAGCGACCGACCGTGCGGCACTGACCTCGAGGTCGGCCGTACCGGTGTCGGTCACCGAAGGACCCCGCGCGACACACCCGTCCGGTCGCCTGCGCGACACGGCTCCCTACTCCGGTGGCTCGTTCAACCGGGCGGGCGACAGCGCCTGCACCAACGGCGTCCCCGTGCGTCTGAACGGCAGCATGAGTACCGACTACGTCATGCTCACGGCCGCCCACTGCCTCGGCGGAGACGGTGCGACGGTGACCGTCTCGGGCGCGCTCGCGGGGGTCGCCTCCCGTCTGTCCCCGTGCCGTGACACCGCGGTCATCACCTACGGAGCCGTGCAGCCGCGCACCTACATCGGACCGTCGGAGTCGGAGACCAGCGTCCAAGTCCTGGGCGCGAGGGCCGACTTCGTCGGAAATCTGGTGGAGACAAGTGGCGCGGACTCCGGTGAGCACCTCGGAGTCACGGTGGTCGCGGTCGACGTGTTCGCCTCGTTCGAAGGCGGTTCCTGCGCCACCGAGGGCCCGCTCACGGAGGTCGCACAGGATGACGTCGGCTGTGTCGCGAGCCCCGGGGACAGCGGCGGCCCGGTGTACTCGCCGGTGGGCCAGGGAGGCAACGTACTCGCCCGCGGCACGATCGTCGGCGCGCCGGAGCTCAACACCGTCTGCTCGGACGGCACCGCCGGCGGCAACCCGGCGTACTACGCGCCCCTGAAACGGCCGGCCGGCGACGGCCAGGTCGGTTCGCTCCAGTTCTACGACGCAAGTCCACCGGACCCGACGATCTTCGACCTGAACGGCCGATGGCTGGGCGGCGGACCCGTGATCAGTGTGAACGAGGCGTCCATCTCGGTCGACATGTCGGCCAACGGACGTCCGACGGGCCACCGGAACGGTCACCAGCACCTCGACGATCCGGGTGACCTTCCCCGACGACAACACCTTCACCGGAGTACTTCAGGCTCCCAACAGGATCGTCTGGTCCAACAACACCGTATGGACCAAGGGTTGACCCACCGACAGGGACGGTGCCAAGGGTCGGCTCCATCGGTCCACTGAAGGTGATCGGCCGCCGCACCGTGTCATGCCGGGCCGTGCGGGAAGCGTTCCGGGCTCGCGGGCCCCTCCTGCGCGGCCCGGTTCCCGCGACGGGACGGCCGCAGGCCCGCATGGCCGCAGCAGGGTGAGGTGGAGGCGCACGCTCGACTGCGATGCCGACGTCACCGCGTGACCTGGACCAGCAGCATGGCGATGTCGTCGGTACGCGGCCTGAGCGAGGCGTGGTCGAGGAGGGTCTCGGTGAGGCTCTCGACGTCGTCGCGCGGCGCCCGGGCGAGCCGGCCGGCGAGGGTGGCGATGGCGTCGTCGATGTCGATGCCCGGTGCTTCGACGAGTCCGTCGGTGTAGAGCGCCAGAGTGAGGCCTGAGGACAGGGGGAACTCCGCCGCCGGGTAGTCGGCGTCCGCGACGACGCCGAGCAGGGGTCCCGGAGCCAGCGTGAGGACCTCCGTCCGGCCGTCGGGATGGCGGAGGAGCGGCGGCGGGTGTCCGGCCGTGGCCAGGAGGGCTCGGCGCCGGACCAGGTCGAGCCGGATGCAGAGGCAGCTGGCGAAGAGTTCGGCGTTGAGGTCGAACATCACCTGGTTGGTGCGGCGGAGGAGAACGTCCGGGCGCATGCCTACGGCCGCGTGGGTGTGAACGGCGGTACGGAGCTGGCCCATCAGGGCCGCGGCGCCGACGTTGTGCCCCTGGACGTCGCCGATGACCGCCGTGGCGCTCGCGGGGCCGCTACGGATGAGGTCGTAGAAGTCGCCTCCGACGTCCATGCCGTGAGCCGCGGGCAGGTAGCGGGCGGCTGCCCGCAACCCGGGGACGGCGGGGAGCTGCTGAGGCAGCAGACCGGTCTGCAGGGTGCGGGCGAGATCGTCCCTGGCTTCGTGCAGACAGGCCCTGTCCAGGGCCTGTGCGACCAGTCCGGCCACCGAGATCAGGAGATTGCGCTCCGTCGGCGGGAACTGCCGGGTCCGGTCGAAGGACAGGACGAGAATGCCCACCGCCCGCCCGCGGATGACCAGCGGCAGGAACGCCCAGGCGTTCCTGGTGCCGTATTGCACGGCGTCCGGGTACATCCGCCGGAACTCGGCGAAGCTGGTGAAGAACAGGGGTCTGCGCGCGGTCAGGGCCTTCGCGGGCGGATTGTCGGAGTCCAGCGGGTGACCGTCGAAGAGAGACAGGAAGGCGGTGTCGTAGCCGCGGTGACCGACCACCCGCAGCCGTCCCTCGGACGCGGTCATCAGGATCAGCCCCGCGGCGCCGAAGGAGGGGAGGAACTGGTGGGCGACGGCATCGGCGACATCACTCATCCGCACCGTCTCCGTGAGACCTGCGGCCAGATGCATCAACTGCTGGAACGGCTTGATCTCGGTCGGCTCCACGAGGGGCGCGGCGTGCTGACGCCGGCCGGTCGATGATGCTCGGGGGAGCGCCGCCATGTGGACGCTGATGCCGGAAGCATCCGGGTAGAGCTCGAAGGACAGACATGTATCGGCGGTGTGTGCGACCGTGAAGCGAGCGGGGCGGTGGCCGATGACCGCCGCACGGAACCTGTCCTCGAAGTCGGGGCCGGTGAGCCACGGCAGAAGCTCCCAGGGGCGCGCGCCCAGCAGGTCGGCCACCCGCACTCCGAGCAGGTCGCTCGCGGCCTCGCCGGCAAAGGTGATCCGGCCTTCCAGGTCCAGGGACATGGCCCCTGGCAGGCGTACGACATAGTCATGAGCCGCCAGCGCTTCGGCCGGGTCGGGAGGGCTGGAGCGTTCCGCCGGCAGGGTCATCGGACGCGTGCCGGGCAGCAACGGACGCCCGCGCCGCGCCGCGCGCGCCAGCAACGGGCCGGCCCGGTGGCAGAAGGTATCGATGGCCGCCGCTTCTGCCCGGCCCAGGTGCCTCGGGTGCGACGACGGCCACAGGAGACAGGCGACACCCCGCACGACGTCATCGGCGAGGACGGGGGCAGCGGCCAGGGCGTGGTCAGGAACCATGAGGGCGAGCCGGGGATAGTGGAGTGCGAGCTCCTGGGGATCACCGACCCAGACCGTGCGTTTCTCCCGCGCCGCCTCGGCGGCCGGAAGCGCCTCCTGCACGTGGATCCGTGCCCAGGAGGAAAGGACGCTCCACGACGTGCCGTACAGCATCGACAGCTGCAGGACCGGCTCCTTGAGCGGCAGGAGGAACAGCATGGCGCTCGATGCGTCGGCGTCCGTGACCAGACGATGGAAGTGGCGGCCCATCTCCTTCCAGTCCTGTGCGGAGCCCGACGCGGCAGTCACCACGACCGTCACCGACCTCCCTGGCGACCGCCCACACAGCCGGTCACCGTGCGTCGAACCGTTCCAGCCTCATTCCGTGGCGCGAGCGCCACTCGCACGCACGACATATCACGACAATAGCGTTGAAAATGAATGAAAGTCGCGCAAATAATTGCAGCCGCGATGCGGAAATGATCGATCTGATGGCCTCTGAAGACAGCCGCAGGGGCGGGGACCGGCCCACGACAAGGCGACAGCCCGTCCGGAGAAGGGCGATGCGCGCGTGTCATCCGTCCCGGCGCATCGCGGTGCGGGACCGGTCAGGTCGATGGCTGGAGCGGTTGCCGACGGGAATGCCGATCCGCCCGGGGTCCTTCGCCGAGTGAGTCAGTCCCGTGCGGCACCGTCGGGCCAGAGGACGCGTATGGGGAGGCCGACGCTGTGGGCGTAGGCGACGGCGTCGGCGGTGCCGCCGTGGCCGCGGGCAGGCTGCCCGTCCCATACGGCGATCAGCTGGTCGGCGAGGCTCACCACGATCTCGCTGCCCGCCTGGTGGGCGCGTGAGGTCGACTCCTTCATGCCGGTGTGGTGAACGTCGGTGGCCCGCGCCATCAGTCCGTCGTAGACCGGGCGGTGCCAGTCGGGGAGGCTCGCACGGTACTCGTCCGCCGGGATGACGGCCTCAAGGCGTCCTCCGTGATCGAGGACGACCTCCGCGAACCAGGAGTCGGGTCCGTCGGCGATGCAGCTGACGGCCACCAGGTCCTCGGCGGCGTAGGCGGCGACGGCCTTGGCCAGCCCGGAACGGACTCGGGCCTCGACCTCCGCGGACAGTCCTCGGTGGCCCGTGATGCCCAGACGCATGCCGGCTTCTCCCTTCACACCCCTGTGTCGTGCGGAGGGGCCTCGAATGCGCGCACGATACCGGGTGGCGACGGCGGGACAAAAACGTGGCCGCGTTCGTCTGCCGAGCACCCCGCCCGTGCCACCTCCACTCACAGGTCGAGCCCATAGAATCGTGCGCTTCAGGGGCTCCCTTCAAAGGAGTTGTGCCGAATACGGAGGAGTGTTGAAGGGCACGTGGCAGACATGCAGGACACAACCGAGCAGCCCATCCCGCTGTCGATCACCCAGACCGCCGCCGGGGGCATCCGCGTCCTGGTCGTGAGCGGCGAGATCGACCACGACAACGTCGACCAGCTTCGCCAGGCCCTGCGCGTCGGCGTCGGCGGAGACCCGCGGGCAGTCCTCGACCTCGGCGGCGTCACCTTCATGGACTCCAGCGCCATCAACGTCCTGGTCGTCGCCTTCAACACCGCTGAGGCGGCAGGCGGCTGGATCCGGCTGGCAGCCCTGACCGAGCCGGTCCAGCGGGTCGTGGAGATCGTCGGCCTCGACACGGTCCTGGCCTGCTACCCCACACGCGACCAGGCCCTCGCGGACTGAAGCGGGCCGAGGGCCCGAAGCCCGAGAGAGACCAGGGCCCCCAGGACTGCGCAGCTTTCCTTGCGCCCGGCGGCGAGGCTGTCGTACACACACGCCGGCTCAGGGATGGAACCGCCACCGGCCCTCGGTGAGGACATCCACCTTGTCGTCCCGGACGCGGATGGCCGTCTCGTCGTCGATGAAGTAGAGGGGGAAGTCCGCCCGCGCGGCGATGCGGTCGGCCCAGGCGTCGTCCCGCTCGGGGAAGTCCGGCGAGTACAGGTGGGGCTTGAGGTACCAGTCGAAAAGGCCGAAGGGCGGCTTCACGGTCGTCGCGCCGAGTACGGAGAGGTCCTTTGTGTCCCCGATGACGTCGGCGGAGTGCTCGGTCAGATGGCGGCTGAAGATCATCGATCCGGCGCTGACCCCTACGTAGACCCGGCTCTCCAGCGCCCGCAGGATGCCGTCGGCCAGGCCGTTGCCGGTGATGCTGCGTGCGAGGTGGTAGTGATTGCCGCCCTCGACATAGATGACGTCGGCGTGGAAGAGCCGGTCGAGCACCATCTGCCGGGGCAGACCGTTCAGTTCGAGGACGTCGAACTCCCGCCAGCCGAGGCCGTGCAGCCGGTTCATGTCCTCGACGACCCACCCGTGGTCACCGGGCTCCGCGACCGACGCCGTAGGAACGAACACAACGTTCGCCGATCCGAACGGCTTTCCCAGCATGTCCCGCAGGGCATCCCGCAGTGTGTCGTTGCGCAGGCCGCTCGCCGTCAGCAGAAGGTTCATCGGGCGAGCCAAGCACGGCTGACGGGCGCGCGCAACGAACGGCGGATCGAAGGGGGTGTCACCGCTGTCCGTCTTCCAGGCACCGACAGCGGTTCCGCGACCTGGTCACGAAGGGCTGAACGGTGGCACGGGCAACGGCTGGTCATTCAGGGAGCTGCCTGACGGCCGCCAGGGCATCACGCGCTACCGGCGGACCGCTGAGATCAGCCCGCCAGGCTGCTCCTCGCCCTGCGGCGGGCTGCTGATCGGGCGGCCGTAGGCGGCGGCGCGCTCACGCAGGGTGTGACTGCCGGCCTCCCAACCGTGCCCGGCCAGCCACTCCACCGGGTCGTCGGGCATCTCCGAGACCCACAGGGACGCCGCCGATCCCGGCACGGCGTCCGCCCCGAAGCGCTCGATCACGCCGCGCGAGCCCAGCGTCAGCCCCATCCGGCTGCCTGCCGCCGACTGCGCGCTGATCCGGGCCAGCAGCAGCTCCACCGCGTCCTCGGGCAGATAGATCAGCAGTCCCTCGGCGATCCACACGGTCGGAGCCGTCGGATCGTGCCCAGCGGCGGCAAGGGCGCCCGGCCAGTCGTCACGCAGGTCCACCGCGACGGTGATCCGCTCGCAGCGTGGGGTGGCCCGCTCCTGCCGCAGCACCGAAGCCTTGAAATCGAGTGGCGCGGGCGTGTCGACCTCGAACAGCCGGGTGCCCTCGGGCCAGTCCATCCGGAAGGCCCGGCTGTCCATGCCGGCGCCGAGCAGGACGACCTGCCGGATGCCGGACGTGGAGGCCTGCCGCAACAGGTCGTCGAGGAACTTCGTCCTGATGACGATGGAGAAGGCCACGGCCAGCCGACGGCGTCGCGCGGCCTCGTCACCGGGCGGCGGCGAGGAGGGCCACAAGCCACCGGCGGCGGCGAAGGCCTGGGCCAGTGGGTCGCGGAACAGCGCGTTCTCCCGCTCGCTCTCCAGTGCCCGTACCCTGGCCACCCCCACAGCCGTGGCCCACACTCCCGACGGCCGCACCCGCCTCTGCTCGTCAGTCACACCGCCAGCCTAGGCGATCGAGCTCCATGAGAACCGAGGCGTTGAGCCGGGTTCATGGGCGGTCAGTACATCGCTCAGTGACCGTGAGCACCCCCGCCGGGCACCCTCCCTCCGGTGTTGGAGAGAGCCTGGCCAGGCCGGCCTATTGCTTGCTCGCGAACTTCGGGTCCTTCGTCTGGTTGTAGATCTCCTTGCCCGACGCGTTGTAGGCATGGATGTACGGAATCGGGCCGCTGTAGTGCTTGACGGGAGGCTTGTCGGGGGAGACGGCCGCCGCGTAGACGAACGCGCCGCCCGCCATGAACACCGGGTACTCCGTGGAGTGCCCGCCATAGCTGACGGTGATCTTGGTGACATCGGAACTGTAGTGACCAGCACCCAGGGTGAGGTACTTCCTCTTGCCGGCGGGTTCGAAAGTGGAATCGAAATACTCGATCACCTCACCGGAGCCCCACAGACGGTTGTTGATGAAGGTGGGCGGGGAGTCCAGGCTGCTGCCCTTGTCGCCCTTCGTCTGGCACTGCACGTACTGGTGGGCCGAGTCGACGGCGACGACCACGCCGTCCGTGGACTTCGACGCAATGGGCGTACGGACCGCGACGACCGCGTGGTACCGCGACGCGTCGGGTCCCAGACAGGAGGAGAGGATCCTGGCGACGGAACCCGCTTGGATCGGCGTTGTCGCCGGGTCGGTGATGCTGAACGCGTCCGGGTCCGCACTCGGCTGAGCCGGGGACGGCGTGGATCCGGCTCCGCTCGACGTGGAACCACCTGGCGCGCCCGGCTCCGCGGCTGCCGCGGCGCTCGTCGTGCCTCCGTCGCTGAGAGCGCGATCGGCGACCTTCGGCTTGGCTTCCCCTGTTCCACCCAGGATGACCACGGCCGCGGTGCTCACCGCCGTGACCCCGGCGGCCACGCCGAGCGGCACACCCCACCTGTGTCGCAGCGTGGCGCGGTCGGTCTCAGGACCGATCTTCATCAGTAGCTCCTCTCGGATCCGCCGGTGATCGGGCAGATCGCGATCGGAAGGAGCCGCGGGAATGCCCTGCTCGTCACTCATCGTGCGACTTCCTTCGTGTTGACGGGATGACCTGAACTGAACGGCGCCGGAACCGTGGCTCCGGCCACGAGATCCGCCCCGAGCCTCCGCCGCGCCCGGTGCAGTCGGGACTTGACCGTCCCCACCGCCACCTTCAACGCCACCGCGGCAGCTTGCTGGTCGAGCCCCGACCAGACGCAGAGCTCGACGACCTCGCGTTCATGGCGCGGCAGCCGGGCCAGCGCCCGGTGGATCTCCGACATGCGACGCTCGTCGTCGACCAGGACGGCCACGCGGTCCGCGTGGTCGCCCTCGGGCTCGCTGTGCGAGGTGAGGCGGTGCAGCAACGCCTCGGCCCGCCTCAGCCGACGCCTGGTGTTCGACACCAGGCGGTCGGCGATGCCGAGCAGCCAGGGCAGAGCCGAGTCGCGGTCGAGCACGGTCTCCGATCGCCGTCTCCAGGCGTGCAAGAAGACAGTCGACGTGAGGTCTTCCGCCTCGGACCAGTCGGCCGTCCGCCGGAACAGATAGTTGTAGACGGCCTTCCCATGACGGTCGAAGATCTGGCCGAACGCCTGCCTGTCGCCGTCAACGGCCCTCGCCCACAGCTCTCGGTCGGATATCGGTCCGAGCGGTCCGACCGGTCCGGCGTCGTTCAGTTCCATGCTCTGTACGTGTCCGGCATCCAGTCGAAGGTTCCCGCTGATCCGATCTCTTTCTCACCGGCGATTCGGGCCTGCCGCGGGGACACCCCTCAGCAACCCGGGCATCATTCTCGAACTGTCCACCAAAAGCCCCTTGACCGGGGCATGGTGCTCGTTTCCGCGGCCCGTCGGACGCAACCCGAAACAGCGCCGGGGACAGTGGAGTTGAGACCGCGAAGGACGGCAGTAGTGTCCTCGGTCATGACGGAACCGACCTACCTGCACGCCACCCGGGTGGCTTACGACACCGTTGCCGTCGACTACGCCGAGCTCGTACCCCCCGTCTTCGAGGCCGATCTGTACGGCCGCGCGATGATAGGCGCTTTCGCCGAACTCACGCGGGCCCTGGACGCCGGGCCGGTCGCCGACCTCGGCTGTGGGCCCGGCCACGTGACGGCACACCTGCAGTCCCTCGGGGTGACCGCGTTCGGCGTCGATCTGTCCCCGGAGACGGTCGCGGTGGCCCGTCGCAGGCATCCGGACCTGCAGTTCGACGAAGGGTCGATGACCGGCCTGGATCTGGCGGACGGCAGTCTTGGCGGAGTCATCGCCTGGTACTCGATCGTGCACACCCCTCCGGAGCTGCTGCCGGTCGTGTTCGCGGAGTTCCACCGCGTGCTCGTTCCGGGCGGCCATCTGCTGATCGCCTTCAAAGCCGGTGACAGGCTTCGACGCCTGGAACACGCGTATGGGCACGAGTTGTCGCTCGACGTCTACTGGGTCTCTCCTGACCGCATCGCCGAGCTGCTGAGCCAGGCCGGATTCACGGTGGACGCCCGGCTGATCCGCGAACCGAACGAACAGGAGAAGCCCCGACAGGGTCAGCAGGCGTACCTCCTGGCCCGAAGGCCGGTGAGACCGGGAACGCGGGCTGCCGACAGCACGCGCGACACGGTCCAGTAGTGCTCCAGGTGTGGTGAGCGGGCGGCGCGTTCTGGAGGTTCATCGATGGTGGCGGCGGGCGCGGCGGGGCTGCGCTCGGCGGCGTACCGGGCGACCATGTCGACTCCGGGATGCGCGTATCACCCCAAGGAGGCAAATGGGGCGTGGCGGCAGCGGGTCAGCGCCATTGGCGGTCGAAGCGCGCGGTTCTCGGCACGGCGCGTGAGCGCGGGGAGCCACAGCGGAGCAAGGCCCAACCGCCCGAGGTTCTCGATACCCTGGAGTGATGCGAGGCCGGAGCCGAAGAGGCACGGCTCGCTCTCGCACGCGCCTACCGCGCCCGCAGACAGCCTCTTCCGGGCTGGGCCGTTGCTCCGTCGTCCAGGGGCGGCCAAGGGTCTTGAACTCCCGTTACGGATTGGCGCCGTGACGGAGCACCCCGCCAAACGACGTCGAGCTGCTGCTCGTCGGCGAGGAAGCCGCTACGTGCGAGGCTGCGCCCGCCGGCGAGCCGTCTGAGTGGCACAGGTGATGTAACGGCCTTTGTGACACGGGTGACGTAACCGCGACAGAACGGCCCACAACTGTCGTGGGGGCTCCCTGGTCTGATGATGCGTGGATGGCAACGACCGTCCGTCCGCAGCACATTGACCAAGAACATCAACAGGGGGAACACCATGAAGTCGATACGTCGCAAGGCCGCCACCGCCGGCGCACTCGCCGTCGTCGCCCTGGGCGGCACGCTCGCCGCGACCAGTCCGGCCGCGGCCGCCACGCCCACGGCTTACAACGGCGCCTGTGGCAAGGGCTACGACGTCATCCGGGCGACACCGATCCGCTCGACCTCCCAGACCACCATCCCCGCCACGACGTTCGTGACCTACAGCAGCACCGCCGGCAAGGTGTGCGCGGTCACCGTGCGCACCAGCCCGGGCTCCCGTGTCTTCATGGAGGTCACGCTGGACACCTGGCCGTACAGCAGCGGCGAGGCGAGGGACTCCGGCAGCTACACCAGCTACGCGGGGCCGGTGTACAAGGACGCACCCGACGACGGCCAGTGCCTGACGTGGAGCGGCTCGATCGACATCTACTACAACTCCGACAACGGCCTCTGCACCTGATCCACCAGCTGAGGGCGTGGCCGACCACCGAGTCGGCCACGCCCGCAGCCCCGCGACCACGAACGCCGCGCACCGCGTGGCCGACACCAACTGGTCGATCCGATCCGCGCAGTCGTATCGTGCGCCGCCCACTCGGTCCAGGACAGGCGACCACCGCGCCACCCAAGGTATGCAACCCCCGACTGTTCCTCGTAGCCCACCGGCTATCTTCCGCACATGGAACGGGCCACCATCCTGAGCAGCCTCGCCGCGAGCGGAGCTGACGCCACCCCGCAGCGCCTCACCGAACTTGCTGCCGAACTCGACCTACCGGCCGCCGACCTTTTCGTCGTCGCAGGACACCCGGTGCGGACGGAGCTCCTTCCTCCCGAGCGCGGCGCCAGGGTCATGCGGCAGTTCGCGTACCGCGTCAGCTACTGCGACCACTCGCAGCTCGCCGCGCGGAGGCATTCGTCCGCTCACGGCCCCACCGCAGTTGACGTGATCCAATCTCCGGAGCGCTCGTCCCGTCCGACTGTTCAGGGAGCGGGCCGGTGTGGGTTCGGCGTGCCGTCGTTGTTCATGTGCGCCCGTTGCCAGATCTCGTTCCATCGGTAGGGGGTCTGCGGCCTGAGCCCGTGCGGCTGGCCGCACGGGCACGGCACCGGCGCCCACGCGCACCCACGGCACAGCTCGACCCAGCTGTGCCCGGTCGACTTCGACTCCAGGGGCCTCTCGTCCCCGCAGGCTGGGCAGCCTGGGAGATCGGCCCCGTCCTGAATGGCGTTCTGGCGCCGGACCGACTCGGACAGGCGAAGGGACGGGTGCCGCATCGGGTCTTCGTACCAGGCACGGCTCGGGCCGTCCCACCTGTTCCGCAGCCACCACGGTCGCGAGTTCGCCAGAGTTCGCCGCCCGGCCAGCTTCTCCGCTCGGCGTTGCGCGGCGTACTCCTCCACATGAACGAGCCACAGCATCCGTGCCTCCTGCAGTTCCTCCACTGCCCGCACCAACGCTTCCGGATCGGCCTCGAGCCGTCGGGGATCGAGGCGCTGAGCGTCAGGTGGTGGTAGGTCGCCCGGAAGCCGTAGGGCGCGAACAGGGTGAGGCAGGTGCGCAGCGCTCTGTGCTGATGGAGAGGGAGGCGGGCGTCGTGCACGCGCTCACGATGGGTCAGGAAGCTGGTCAACTTGTGAGCTCGAGGTCCAGTGCCCGGGCCAGGGCGGCGGTGACGGCGATGGCGTGGGCCGGCAGGTGGTCCGTAGCCCAATTTCCGGCGAGGCTGGAGAAGTTCCGCAAGTCTTGCTGGGCGCCGGTGACAAGGGCGCGCACCTCGTCCACCGGTAGCTCGATCATTGGACTGCAGTCCTTCGCGTCGGCGTCGAGTGTCAACCGGACGTAGTCGCCGACACGTTCGGCCATGGAGGACGGGTCGTGGCCGAAGGAGGAGCAGCCAGTGCCGTCGAGCACCTCCAGCCACTCCCGCCAGGCCTCCAGGCCGCCGCAGCAGCCCGGCCCGACGAAGACGGACCCGGTGGCGCTGTCAGTCACCCGGAACCCACCGGTGGCGATCAGGTCGGGCATGGTGAGCAGTCCGTGCAGAAACGCTCCGAGCGGGTCGGTCGGGCACGGACCGTGTTCCTCGTCCGGGTCGAAATCGTTGCAGTCGGCGATCCGCATGACCGCCCTGCCGACCTCTGCCGGAGTCATGTCTCCGTTCAGGACCAGGTATCCATGGGGCTGTTGCTCGCCAACCGGCCAGAGCGTGAAGTCGTCCGCAGCGAAGATCTCCAGAACGGGGTGCATCACCATCACGCGGGGATGATGTCGGACCCGGTGCACCACCGACAAGGGATTTTGTCCCTCCCGGGTTTCCGCCTGCTAGCCTCCCGCGCCCTCTACGGGCTCGCGAGATCGTGCCTGACTGGCCGACCGGCTTGGCGACCATCCCGCCCGGCGTGGCCTTCCCGGGGGCCCAGTGGGAGGTAAGAGTGAAGTCGAAGCACTCTTTGAGTGTGACATGGGCCACGGTTGAATTTCCCTTTTGTTCTTCGAGTCTCCCGGTTGAGCGATCTTGATCGATCGATTCGAAAGCGGCCGATTGCTCCTCGTCGGTGTCGGTTCGAGGGCGCTGGTCCTTTGTCGACCTGGGGGGGATCGGTATTTCGTTCGCCCGGATCACGACCCGCATCCCTCGCCGAAATCCGCCGGCGAGCCGGGCGGGCGTTCTCTGGACTGGCGCAGAAAGGCCTGCCCGTGCAGCCGACCCGTTGTGCGGAGGCTCTCGCCTGTGCGAAATACTCCGGTGATGAGTTCACGCACTTCCAGCACCGGCCGGGCGGTCACGATTCGGAGGGCCGTCGCGCGGGATGCCAAACGGCTCACGCGGCTCGTGCGTGGCTCGGGCGCCTACGAGGGGCAGTACGCGGCCGCGGTCGCGGGCTATCGGGTGGGGCCTGATTACATCGAGGCCCACCGCGCCTTCGTGGCCGTCGACGCCGACGAGCAGGGAGGCCGGGTCCTCGGGTTCTATTCACTCGTCCTCACCCCACCGGAGCTCGACCTGCTTTTCGTCGCCGACGAAGCGCAGGGGCGGGGTATCGGGCGACTGCTCGTCGCGCACATGCGGTCCGAGGCGGCCGCCGCCGGGCTCGACCGTGTCAAGGTCGTTTCGCATGTTCCCGCCGAGGACTTCTACCACCGCATCGGTGCGGTCCGGACCGGGACCGTGGTTGCGAACCCGCCCGCTGTGTCCTGGGACCGCCCTGAATTCGAATTTCGTATTTGTGCCGAATGATGCGAAATGCCGGGTTATTGCGCATCTGTGGTGTGGGGGAGGCGGCGCCTTCATTCCGGCGCCGTGCCCGTGATGGCCTGCGCGTACCAGTGTGCGTAGCGCGGAAAGGTGTCCTTGAAGGGTGCGTCCGGTGGGAGGTGGACGGCTCGGCGCAGGCGGCCGCTGTCGTAGAAGTGGTCGGAGTCGAGGAGGCTCAGCGTGCGGGCCGTGGCGTCGCCCAGGCGGGTCAGGGCTGTGTCGTGGTCGATCTCCTCGGTGAGCTCCGGCAGGAGTCCGTTCTCGGTGAGCGCGTCGAGGATCTCACCGAGAGTGGTCGCGGCCGGGGGCGTCACGTGCAGGACGGCCCCGTCCAGGTCGTGGGTCGGCGACTGGGCCACGGCGCACACCGCTTCGGCCAGGGCGTCGACGGAGATGACGGACAGCCTCGCCCTGCCTCCCGACGGCCGTGCGCCCAGGAGCCTCGCCAGCCGCACGACCGTCTGGATGAACCAGCGGTCGCCCTCGCCGTACACGAACAAGGGCCGCAGCACCGTCCCGCCCGCCGCCAGGACACTGCTCTCCGCCTTGAGGCGGGAGCGGCTGGTCGGCGACACGGGGGCCGGCGCGACGGCGTCCTCGTCGATGCCGCGGTGAACGCCGTGCCCGTACACGGCGGCGGTGCTGACGTAGACGACGCGCCGTACCCCTGAGCGCCGTGCCTCGGCGACGAGGGCGGCGGTACCGCGTTCGTTGACGGCCTGGCACTCGTCCTCGCTGCCGTTGATCACGGACGCGGCATGCACCAGCGTGGTGATCCCCTCGCAGACGCCTCGCAGTGAGGCCGGATCGTTCAGGTCGCCCCGGACCAGGTCGTCGGCGTCCGTGTCGGTGTGACGTGCGAGGACCCTGACGGGCGTGCCGCGTGAACGCAGCAGTCGGCGCACGTGCGATCCGATGAAGCCGGAGCCGCCTGTCAGAAGGACGGGGCCGGAGGCGAGCCGGTTCACCTGGCCCCGCTTCCGCCGGTCACTACTTGGATCAGGCCCGCGACCGGCACGTCACCGTTCTTGCTCAGCAACGCCGTCGCCACACGGTAAGGATCCGCGTACCCCAGGCGGCCGGTGATGCCGGTCAGGTAGGGGACTGGTTCGGCCGCGGCGCCCGCGTGGTCCCTCAGCAGGCGCGCGGCCCGGCGGATCCAGCGCTCCAGTGGTCGCAGGGCGAAGGACTGCGCGGCGGTCCGGCCGAGGCCCGCGACCAGGTAGAGACGGAGGCCGAGGCGGAAGGCGGCCAGTCCGTGCTCTTCGACGAGGGGCCCCTGGTACGCGTCGAGCGTGTAGCCTTCCCAGCCGCCGGCCCGCGCCGAGCGGGTGACGCCTTCGAGGGGCACGCGCGGCACCTCGAACCTGACCACGCGTGAGCCCAGGGTCTCCAGCACGTGTGCCACGGTCCGGTAGTCGTGGCGCAGTTCGACGTCGTGGGCCAGGACCACCAGGTCGTAGCGGGGCAGCAGCGGGATCAGCTCGCGCAGGAGGTAGAGCAGGTAATTGGCCTGGCCCTCCTCGTTCAGGACGGCCCGCAGGGGCAGCCCTCTGCAGGTGGCGTCCAGGTGGACGGGAGCGCTGAGCGGACGCCCGTCCAGACATACGGCATGACGGCTCATCAGGTCGATGACCTCGTCCGTCGAGGCCAGTTCGGGGCGTCCGCGGCCGAGGTGCGGGTCGGCCATGCCGAGGCGACGGTAGTGCTGTTCCCACAGGTCGAGGAGCCGGGCGGTGACGGGGTGGGTCCAGCCGTTCTCGGCGCGGCGCACCATGGGCCGGATCGACGCGAAGGGGGCTGACGCGTCGCGGTGGTGGGCGACATAGAGGTGGCCGATGTCCTCCTCGCTGAGCGCGTCGGCGTCGAGCCCGGGATGGTGGCGCTCGAGGTAGTCCCAGAAGCCCGCCACTTGACGGCTGCCCGCGTACACCGCGTGATGGTAGGCGACGTCGACGTCCGCGAAGGCGCCGGTGGCGCGGCGGATCATGTCGAGGGACAGCAGGTACTTCAGGTGGGTCGGTGTCAGGGGCTTGGTGGGGCTCACCGTGACCGGGGCGAGCAGCACGCGCTCACGGTGTGTCGCCGTCCGCGCCACCGCGGCTACCATGTGACCGGTAGCCGTCGGACGCCCCGGATGTACATTCCGGTACGCCATTCGAGTCCGTCCTCCGGTATGGCCAGGCGGAGTTCCGGGAGCAGGCCGAGCAGGGTGTGCAGGGCGACCTCCAGCTCCATCTGCGCCATCGGCGCACCGAGGCAGCGGTGTCGGCCGTGCCCGAAGGCGAGGTGCGGATTGGCGGCCCGGTCCAGGCGCAGGGCGTCCGGCTCGGCGAACACGTCGGGGTCGCGATTGGCCGCGTCGGCCACCGGCAGGACGACCGTGCCGGGTTCGAGGCGCACGCCGCCGAGGACGACCGGCCGTTGGACCATGTGAGGAACCCCGCCCACGGCGTTGAGCGACGTGTATCTGAGCAGCTCCGACACAGCGGCGGGGAGCAGCTCGGGCCGGGCCCGCAGGTGCTCGACGTTCTCCCGGTCGCGTTGCAGCACCAGGAAACACATGCCGAGTTGGTTGGCGGTCGTCTCGTGGGCGGCCACCAGCAGCCCGTACGCCAGGTGCACGGCCTCGTCGGGCATCAGATCCCCCGCGTCACGTGCCGCGGCGAGCGTGCCGAAAAGGCCGTCGGGTTCCTCGTGCGGGCCCGCGAGATACTTCTCGAAGGCGGCGAACATGGCGTGGTGTGCGGACTGGGTCTCGGACCGGTCGAACGCCGTGGTGGACATCATCCGCTCCACCAGCGGCAGCAGCCGTCGTACCTCGGACTCGGGGAGACCGAAGACGCTGCTGATGACGCCGACCGTGAGAGGGACGGCGTAGTCGGCCAACAGGTCGGCGGGGGCGCCACGTTCGAGCATGGCCGAGACCAGCTCCTTCGTGAGGCGCTCCACCTCGGGCCGCAGTTGTTCGGCCTGCCGGCCCGTGAAAGCGTGCGCGACCAGGCGCCTGCGGCGCGTGTGGTCGGGCGCGTCGACGGAGTTGAGGGCGAGCGACTCGGCGGACCGGGCGCTGAGGCCGAACCGCGCGGCCGGCAACCGGGCGAAGGCGGGGTCGGTGAGCACCTTGCACATGTCCTCGTGCCGGTGGACGAGAAGCGCGGACGTACCGCTGCGCAGCGTGGCCGGCACCAGTCGACCCAGCTGAGCCAACACGGCGAACTCGGGGGCGGGTTCGGCACTCGGATGGTCCGGGAAGGGGAACCGCAGGGTCTGGTTCACGTGTCGGCCTCCGTCCGGGCGTGGCTCTCGAGGGCCTTGCGGATGGCGTGCACCGCCTCTTCTGCCTCGACCGCGGTGCAGTAGCCCGGATTCGCGATGAAGTGCCGTCCGCTCGGCACCTCGGTGACGCGTGGCACCATCCACGTGTGGAAGTGCGGGGTGCCTTCCATGTTCGACCACACGTGGACGCGGGGCGCGCCGGTGGCCTCCTTGAGCGGATCGGTCAGCCGGCGGATCAGCAGGGCCAGTGAGGTGGCCTCGTCGGGCGCTATCTCGGCGTGGCCGAGGAAGTGGCGGTGGGACTCGATGAGGAGGGTGCCGCGTGGCCAGAAGCCCGCGGGGCCGTGCCCGACTCGCCAGGTGCCGTCGTCGATCAGATGGCCGCCGGGAGGCTGAGGCCGGCCGGCCCAGGCGGGTACCGCTTCCCCCGCGTATTTGGCGCAGATCAGGCAGCGCTGCGGATCGCCCTCGACGTCGCCGAGCAACCGGCTGACGGGGTTGCTCACATGGGCCAGGGGTTCCAGCTGGGCATGACGGACGTACCACTCGTCGAGTGCGGCGGCCGTGGCACGGGCATCGGCCAGGCGGACGGGTTCGGTGCGGCCCCAGCGGGCCCGGGCATCGTCCTGGCCCAGCCCGGTGCGGGGGCCGATCCAGGCCCAGGGTATGTCGCGGGCGCGCAGATGGGCCACCAGAGCGTCTTGGAGAGCGGGTACGCCGTCGTCGAGCACCCTGAGGACGCGCTCGGCCAGTACGCTGCCGGAACCGTCCGCGGTGGGACCGTCGGGTTCGGCGACCGCCAGGCGCAACTCCTCGGAGAGGTACTTCAGTTGTGCCGAGAGGGCGAGACGGGCCAGGTCCTGCTCGGAGAAGTGGGCGGGACGCACGGTTCTCTCCTTTCCGCGGGGGTGAGCCAGGCGTAGAGACGGAGTTCCGACGGGTCGTCGGCGGCGTAGTGCACCCGGGCGTATCCGGGGTCGGCGTGCGCGTGCATCGGGTCGAGGTCGGCCTGGTGGACCAGGCGCAGGGGCTCGTCGGCCGTGAGCCGGCCGAGCAGCACGGCCTCGGCGACGGTGTGGTGCAGATGAACGAGGTAGTTGACGAGGGTCACCTCCCGCGTGGCCAGGCGGAGTTCACGGGGCGGACCACTCGTGCGGCCCGGGACGTCGAGGGTGCGCGGCAGCCTCGGCAGGGAGCCGGTGAGTGGTTTGAGCAGGCGGCTCACCCCCGGTGGGTGCTCCGTGGGGTGCGGGCCGAGCCAGGCGGCCGTGCCGACCGGTGCCACGGCCCGGGCGCGGTCCGTCAGGTTCCGCGGATCACCGAACAGGAAGCGGGTCCGGGTCCAGGAGCCCAGCCAGCTGCGTCCTTCCGTCTCGCTCAGGTCGGCTGCGAACGCGCGTGCGCCCCGTACGAGGTCGACGACGTCGAAGGCGCGCAGAACCACGAAGGTGGTGACGGAGGTGGCGTCCTGGGTGGCACCGGTCACCAGACGGGTCCGCTCGTCGAAGAGGGCGGTCAGCCGGTCCTGGGTGAGGATGGCGGCGGGCGGGGGTGTCATCGCTCCGCCCGGGTGCCGAGTGCGGCGAGCACCTGGTCCAGTACCGTCCGGGGCGGGGCGTCGGCGTCGAGGACGGTCAGCGGTAGCTCGGACGCCTCCTTGAGCAGCGCACCGCGCAGTTCGCCCTGGAGGCGGAGGAACCCGTCTCTGGTGGGTCGGGCGCCGAAGTGTTCGAATGGGTTGATCCGCAGTCCGCCTTCGCTGCGCTGCCACGCCGTCTCGGGGGACACGTCGAGGTAGATGACGCCCTCGGGCTGCGGGAAGGACCGCCAGGCGGCGAACATCTCGCTGTCCTCGAGGCCGAGCAGGGCACACTTGGAGAGCAGCTTGTAGTAGTAGGAGTCGACGACGACCCGCTCCAGGTCCGCGGCCCGGGCCAGTTCGTCGCGCAGGTGCAGCACGATGGGGTGCAGCACCGCGAGGACCAGCTCAGGTGTGTACCGTCTGCCGCTCCAGGCGAACGCGTCGGCGATCCACATCTCTCGCAGCCGACGGATCAGAGGGGCCGACTCCAGGTAGCGGTCGTCGTAGGAGACCACGTGCCAGTCGTGTTCGGTGTGCAGCCGGTTCAGGACCGTGGACTTTCCGGAGAAGTCTGGTCCGAGTAGCGTCCAGAATCCGGTCAAGGGACGTGCTCCTTTCCCACAGAGGGTGGATGGGGGTGCGCTCACCGGCCGTCGAACAGGCCGATGGCCGCGAACGACGCGAAGGAGACCAGCAGGTACAGCACGGCGAGGCCCACGGACCAGCGTGCCGCCCCTCGGCGGAAGCGGGCGGCGGCGACCAGGGGCAGGGGCAGGGAGAGCAGCACCAGCCAGCCGGCCGCCTGCCCCGTGAACCAGGGCCGAACGGCGGCGAGTTCGAGCGTCGCCGCCGCGAACGGGAGGGCGAGGGTCACCCGCGCCGTGTCCCGCACGCCCAACTGGTGGACGTAGGTGCGGGTGTGGGGCGCGGGGTCGCGGACGAGCCTGCGGGCGAACTCGAGGTGGGTCAGCGCCAGTACGAAGCCCAGGGCGGCGGCGACGTCCCGTCCGGAGGGCGGCTCGCTCTGCCCGCGGGTCGAACCGAGGTAGACGTAGAGGCAGATCAGCGTCTGCAGCGGAAGGTTGACCGGCAGGTGCAGCAACGGCCGGTCGGCGTCGGGCCACTTCCAGCGCCACTCGACGAGGAGTGTCAGGCACAGGTACCCGAGGACCGCGGCGTAACCGGCCACGGGCAGGCCGCGCGGTGCGTTGAACAGCAGCAGGACACCTACGCCCAGAACGAACAGCGTTTTGAGATCCCGTACCCGCACCGCCCCGGTGACCAGCGGCCGGCGCGGGTTCTGGACCCGGTCGTATGCGAGATCGCGTACGTCGTCCACGGCGCGGAAGAGCAGGAACGTGACCGCGATGGTGGCCGCGGTCACCGCGAGCCCGGAGGCGGGCGCCGTGCCGGTCCGGTGGGCGGCCTGGTAGGCGGAGGTCAGGCCGTAGGACCAGCCGAGGCCGACGGCGGCGTAGAACCAGAGCGGGTAGGCGAGGGCGTATCTGGTGAGCCGGGTGATCATGAGGCGTCCTCGGCCGTGGTCTCGTCGAGCACGGTGATCGTGCCCCGGTCGCCGTCCACCTCGATCAGGGCCCCGTCGGGGACGCGGTCCACCACGCCGTGCACCGCGACCACCGTGGGGACGCCGAAGATCCGGCCGGTGATGGCCATGTGCGACAGCACGGTCCCCCGCTCGGCGACCAGGCCCTTGGCCACCAGCATGAGGAACATCCAACCGGGGTCGGTCTCCCGGGCGATGAGGATTCGGTCGCGGCACGACTCCGGGTCGACATCGGGTTCGGTGACCACACGGGCCCGCCCGCGCACGACTCCTCCGCTGGAGGCGAGACCGGTGAGTGTGGATCCGGGGGTGCCGCGGGTGGAGCCGGACGACTCCAGTGCCACGTCCAGGGGCAGGTCGGCGTCGGTGGCGAAGATGTTCGGGGGATCCGCACGCCGCAGGCTCGCGGCACGGGCCTTCGCACGGACCGCCGCGAGTTCACGCAGCCCGACGGTCGCCGCGCCGCCCTCGTACGCGCCGAGGATCTCCTCGACGGTGAGGTCGTTGACGTCGTCGACCGAGTCCAGCCGGCCCGCGTCGACCAGGTGCCGCCCGAGGGAACGGATCATCCTGCGGGACGCGCCGAAGAGTTCGGTGCGGCAGAAGCGGGCGTTCTCGCGGATGAACAGGTTGCGGCGGAGCGACCAGAACAGCAGGCGCAGCAGGGCGAGGCGCAGCGGGCCCGCGCAGTGGGTACGCAGTTCGCTCTCCGCCTCGCGCCGTGCCCTGCGCTCTTCCCTCGCGCTGTCCTCGGTGGAGCGGCCGCTCGTGATGACCGGCCGCAGCTGGGGCAGGAGCATCTGGGGACGCTGGGAGACCACCGTCGTCTCCAGCTTGAGGTCGTGCAGACCCCGGTCGCCGTACCGCTTCACATGGGCGGTCGCCATGGCCGCGAGGTCGTCGCCGAACGCGCCGCCCGCGAGCCGTCGCCAGACGTCGGTGTCGTCGTGTTCCTCATGGGTCCGATCGTCTCCGAACACGGCCGCCAGTGCCTCGGCGTGGCCGCCGACCGTATCGGCGAGTGTCAGGAGTGAGCGCAGGGCCAGGACCGAGCGGTTGACCGGCCCGTCGCACAGCATGCCGTTGAGCACACCTCGGTTCGCGTCCGGAGCCCAGCGGCGCATCAGCCGCTCGGCCAGGTCGAGTTCGGCGATCACATGGGTGTTGGCCACGAGGGTTCGACCCCAGTACAGCGCGACGTCCGCCCACAGCTCCCGGTAGTCCTGCACGAGTTGGCCGGGTGAACGGGTCTCAGGGTCGGGCAGACCGTCCCGGCGGTCGTCCCACCACGCGAAGAACGCGCGCATACGCCGGGGGTTGAGCAGACGGCGCACGCCGGCCGCCGGGATTTCGCGTGCCCGTACGGCCATGCGCCGCGGTCCGGAGGGGGCGGGGACGGTCACGGAGGAGTCGACCGTGACGACGGCCTTCTCCCACTTGTGCTTGAGCCCGATGAACGCCCGCATCCCGCTGTGCAGCCGGTACCAGGACTCCAGCCGCATGTACACGCGGCCGTCCACATAGCCGAGCATCCGCCGCAGTTCGTAACGCCGAGCACGGAGGGTCCGTTCGGGCACCCCCATGCTGCGGTAGAACTCCTCGAATCCCACGGCGTACAGCTCGGAGGCGACGGAGAAGGTGAGCATCGAAGTGTGTCCGGCGTAGCTCTCGGAGATGTTCCCGTTGCTCCAGTGCAGCTCGCGCCTGTCCCGGGGCGCCGCGGCGACGACGGCCGGGCGGGCCTGGACGAGGTGGATCTCGCCGTCTTCCGTGACCGCGCCCTCGATGTCCTGGGGCATGTCGAAGTGGCGCTCCAGGGCGAGTGCCAGATCCGCCACGGCGCGCGCGGTGCGGTCGTCGAGCACGGGGCGGTCGGCGAGTTCCCCGGGGACGTCGGCGAGGACGGTGCCGCCCGTCGGTCCCGCTACGACCTGACGTTCCTTGCGCACGAGTTGCGGCACGACGGCGCCGGTGGCGACGTGCACGGTGAAATGATCGACGTCGGCCTGTTCCTGGGCGACTCCCTCGCCGAGTCCGTAGGCCGCCGCGATGAGGCTCTCCTCGGCGTTCCGGCCGCCGCGCGGGTCACGGCTGAAGGCCACGAAGGAAGCGGTGGCGGGGACGAGGCGCTGTACACCCACGGCCATCCGCGTGGCGGTGGGGTCCGCGCCGCGCCGGGCGCGGTACAGCACGCCTTCCGGAGTGAAGGCCGAGGCCCAGCAGGCGGCGAGGGCGTCGGGGAGCTCGGCACGGCCGACCGAGAGGAAGCTGCGTCCCAGCCCGGCGAACGGATCAGCGGCGGAGTCCTCCCCGTCCTGCTCGGTGTCGCTCGTCAGCGGGACGGCACAGGAGCGGACCGCGACGACACCGGCATCACCTGCCAGATGGTCGAAACGGCTCAGCAGGGCGTTCGTGAGCGACTCCGGTACGCCGACGCGCAGTACGGCCGCGGCGGCCTTCTCCGCCCATTCGGCGAGTTCGTCGGGGCTGCCCCCGACGGGTGCCTCGGGGATGTCCGGTCGGGCGGTCTCCATCGCGCGGTCGAACGCGTCGACGGGGACGCAGACGAACTCCGGGACGTTGTACCCGGCCGCCCGAAGCTGGGCCTGGCGTGCGAACTTGTGGCCCACGAGCGTCGGGTCCGAGGATTCGGACGCGGTGTCGGCGAAGACTGTCCCGTGGGTCATCGTGCGCGGTCCTCTGTGCGTCGCTGACGGAATCGGATGGTCTCGTACTGCCGTTCGTCCACGATGAGCGTGTCCAGGTGGGCATTTCCGATCTCCGTGTCGAGACCGTCGCCCGAGGGGTGGTAGAGCCGCATCGCGAGATCGAACGCACGGCCCTTGCCGGGGCGCGGCACCCATTCCAGCCGGACGCCGTCGGCCGGGGGCGTCAGCGGTAGGTCCGCCTCCAGGGTCCGCAGAATGAATTTGGAGTCCATCGGCCGCTCGTAGCAGGCGTGCCCGATCAGCGTGGCGAACTGCCGTGACGTCTCGATGAGCTGCTCCAGCGGGTAGTCCCGGAGGAAGTGGCCGGCAGGTGGCTGCGTGGCGCTCGCGAGCAGCCGTGCGTCGGCCCACCACACGTCGTCGAGCAGGCAGTTCTCCTGGCGGGAGCGGTGGGAGAGCTCGGCCGCGGGGAGGGACGAGCCGGTGCGGCGCGGGGCGGCGGGTACGAGGGGGGCCGATGGCTTCTGGCGCAGGACGGCCGTTCCGCTGACGGCCGGTTCGGCGCCGACCTGCGCGCGTAGGTTCCAGCCCGGTTCGTCGTCGCCGCCGCCGTCGTTCTGTCCGTCGGCGGTGAGCGGAGAAACGGAAAGGGTGATGTCGTCGTCGAGTTCGCAGAATCTGTGGAATTTCAGGGAAATCTGTATCCGGTGGTCAGGTGGTAATTCACCGTGCGCGCTGCGGATCAGCTCCAGCAATCCGGTGACGACGAGAATTCCAGGTACGTGATCGAGGGCGTGGTCGAAGAAGAACGAGTCCTCCCGGTCGATCACCAGATGTGCCGTGCTCCCTCCGAAGGAGGGATTGTGTCCTGTAAGGATCTCCTTCTTTTCCATGCATCATCTCCTTTCCGATCTTCTGTCGCGCGGACGGCATTCAAGGTGCTTCAACTTGCGACAGGATCTGACGGACTTTACGCAGATGACGGGTTCCCAAGTATTTTCGCAGACGCTTTCTGGTATTTCCCTTGGAGTTTGACCCTGGAGAGGATCCGCCACCGCCCGGGGGAGGAGCGGTGAGCGGCGAGTGGGGGGCAAGGGGAGTGCGGCTGACACGCGGGGCGGTCGCCGGGCACATCGGGATCCGCGAGGTGTGGCGGGGAACGGACGGGGCACGTCGGCGCCGGTTCGGACCACCGAGTTCATCGATGACGCCCGCGCGTGGGCCCGTACGACGACTGCGGGCCCCTGGACAGGGGCCCGCAGATGGTTCAGGTGCCGGACGGTGTCAGCGGCACGCGCGGCCGGTCACCTGACCGTTGTGACCGCTGTGGAGCGCCTTCCGGCCGAGCGGGGATCGGTGCTACATCACAGGACTTGCGCGCCGGAGGCGTGAGGGTCGCCGACCACGGTCAGGTGGTAGGTGGTGTCGACCCAAAAGCCGCCTGTGGTGCGGGCCTTGATGTCGAGCACGTACTGGCCCGCCGGAAGCGGCTCAAGTCCGCACCACAGTCCCCAGGCCACGCGTCGGTACAGACCTGTTCGAAAGGGCTTCGATGTGAACTCCTGCAGGGGTAGGGGCAGGCCGTTCACGGCTGCTTCGGCGCTCGCGACGTCGACGAGCATGGGTGTGGGCGCGAAACGGCTCCTGCGCTGGGTGTTGAAGACCGGGAAGAAGAGGCGCCGCTGTGCGGGGACCTGACACCGGCGCACCACGCGTCCGCCGTAGGTGCCCGCGAGGAACCACAGGTCTCGCGGTTGCTTCCAGTCGGCGAATTCACCGGTCTGGTCCGTGACCGGGCTCCGGTCGTCAGGAGCCGACAGCGCCCACTTCCACCATCTGGCTGCGAGCTTTCCGCCCTCCTGCGGCGTCAGTTGCCAGATGCCCTCTGCGTTGAGAGCGTCTCCGCTCATGAATCCCACCCCATGTCGTGCGCACTTCAGTTCGATCAGATTGCCGAAACTTTACATGTGACTGGGTGGGGTGGTGTCGGAGGGCGTGACTCCCGGCAGTGTGCTCGCGGCGGCGAATGCGAAGGCATTGCTAGCCGCCCCGAGCGAGCGCTGTGCGCACGCCTTGCAGCGTCTCCTCGCTGCCGTTCAGCACTCGGTCGGAGGCCTTGTCGCTGACGGAAGCGGCAAGGGGCATCGGCGTTACGACGTCGGGTGGCTTTACCGGATGATCAACAGGGCCCTACAGTGCGCAGCATGTCGAGTCGTTCGAAGCGCACCTTGGTTGCTGCGGTCAGAGGGGCCGCTGTTGTCCTCGCGCTCACAGCGTTGCGGATGATGCAGGGTGCTTCGCCGGCTGGGGTCGCGGCGTGGGCGGTCGGTTTCGCCGTGCTCTTCGCCGCGATCACCTGGTACACGTGGTGGTTCCACGGAGACTCTTCCAAGGCGCTCGCGCTGCAGGCGAAGGCGGAGGCGAAGAGGACCCGGAGTCTCGGGCAGTAGTTCCGGACCGGCCCTCTCGGCAGGCCAAGAACCGCGTATTTCCACTGAGAAGGACCCCGATTCCCCATGTCCGATGACCCCTTGCACGTGATCGCCGTTCCCGCGCGGAGGGATCTTCAGCTCCCTCGATTTCTCCGGCCGCTCCTGCCCACCACCCCGCTCAAGGGCTGGTTGATGCCGCTGGTGTTCGCGGTGCTCGCCCTGGGGTTCTGGGGGTACAGCAACAGTAAGCAGGACCCCAGGTCGGCGACGCACACTTTCGATGCCGTCTGCTTCGCTGTGGTCAGTGTGTTTTTCGTGGTCGCCAAGGGTTGGGTCGAGTGGCGGTTGCGCCGCGGCTCGGCCGAGGAGTAGGGCTGCGGAGCCTGGGTTGATCGTCGCTCGTCGACTTGCGTCGGCTGAGGGCCACGCAGGGGGCAGTGGCCCGAGGCGACTTCATCGATCCCTACGCGTCTCGTACTCCACTCAGTGACCTCATGGAGCTTGGCTCGCGGGTCAGGAAGGCACATGTCTTTACTGGACCCTGCGTCTGGTGCATCAAGCTCCCACCGCCCTCGAGCGCGAGTCCGAACCCGGTCTGGCGCTCCGCGTGGGTGTGGGATCTGGCCCACGCCGCCTACGGGGCCAGTATCTGGCCTGTGGTCGAAGCGCTGAAGTGTCTCGGGACTCGGAGTGGCGCCGTGGTTCTGGGCGTCGACGGCAGCGGTCTCGCCGTGTCGTCGCCGCGCAATGTCCTACTCCTCAAGCGCGTTGTGCCCATTCCAGGTCCAGGCGGTCGGCCAGGCCGGCGGCGGCGAAAGCCGCCTCCAGTTCGTCGCGGCCCTCGGTGAAGTGGGCCCAACTGTCGTGGTGGACCGGGACGACGCGGCGGACGGAGAGGATCCGGGCGGCCTCGGCGGCCTGCGCACTGTCCAGGACGATCAGGTTGCCGTCGAAGAGCATCGGGAAGCGGGGTGCGCCGGCGAAGAGGATCGCCGTGTCCACCGGGGCGAAGCGCTCGGCGATCTCCTTGACGGCGTCTAGGGAGGCGTTGTCGCCGCTGACGTAGACCGTCGGCAGGCCTTCCCCGGTCAGGACGAAGCCGACGACCTGGCCGGTGAGGGGCTCGACCTCCTCGCGCGGGCCGGGGCCGTGGATGGCGGGAACGGCTGTGACGGTGAGGGTGCCACCGTCCGGACGCTCCAGTTCGACCGTCTCCCAGTCGGCCAGGCCCTTGGCCCTTTCCCCGAGGCGCTCGCCGCCGCCGGGCGTGGTCAGGGTGAGGGAGACGTCCGCGAGCAGGGCGCGGCCGGAGACGTCGAGGTTGTCGGCGTGCTCGTCGTGGGAGAGCAGGACCACGTCGATGGGGCCGAGGTCGGCCGGGGTGGCGCTGGAGGGTGCCGTCTTGGTCAGGGTCGGACCGGCCGAGGGGTAGTCGCCGGGACCGTCGAAGGTCGGGTCGGTCAGGAAGCGCAGGCCGCCGTACTCGAACAGGGCGGTGGGACCACCGAAGGTGCGGACCGGGAACTGGCCGGGGTTGAGCCGGGACATGACATCACCCTTGTTTCTCACGAAAAAAATCTGCGTTTAACGTGATGCCAGGCTAGGCAGCCTTCACGGAAAAACGCAAGCGTTAACATGAGGGCATGGAAGACACCCTGGCCACCGGCATGGCGCGGGCCGCCCTGCCCCCAGCGCCGGGCGCCGACCGGTATCGCTCCCTGGACTTCGCCGACGCTGCCGCGACCCTGCCCGGCGGACAGAGCTACGACCTGCTCGCCGCTCCGGAATCCGCCATACGCTGGCTCGTCGCCCATGACCTGGCCACCCCGGACGTGCAGATGTACGAGGTGTGCGCACAGCGGATGCGTACCCTGCGTACACACGTACGTGCCCTGTTCGCCACCCGAGTCGACGGCACCACCCCGCCCGAGGACTCCCTGCGCGCGGTGAACGACGCGCTCACGGCCGTACCCACCGCACCCCTCCTCACCTGGGACGGGACCCAGGGATTGCGGCGCGTCCAGGCGCACCCCGCGGACCGGGCCGTCAATCACGCACTGGCGGCCCTCGCCGCCGACGCCGCCGACCTGCTCACCGGTCCCGACGCCGACATCCTCGCCGCCTGTGGCTCCGCCCCCTGCGACCGTTTCCTTCTGCTCACCCACGGCCGCCGCCAGTGGTGTTCCACCCGCTGCGGCGACCGCGCACGCGCCGCCCGCGCCTACGCCCGGCGCAGCGGTGCCTCGGACTGAGGCGCGGCCCAAGGCCCTTTTGCGGACAGCCCGGTCACCAGGTGGTGAGCAGTTTCAGCGGGCCGTTCTCCGGTCACCGACGGGAGTGTCGTGACGATGTCCGGGCTTGCGCGCCTGTCCCCGTAAACCAGTTGTTCACGACCTCTGGGCGATCGAGGTGACCGAGTGGCCGAAGTCGGTCGTCTTGCTGCCTTCGGCCGTCAATGAGTCGCGGCGGAGGCGTTCGGACGCTGCGCAGGCGGAAGCAGGCGCGCCGGCCAGGAGTGCGGCGGCGCCGACCTGAGGGGCGACGCCGCAGGTTGTAGGGGAGGAGCGGTCAGGGGGATCAGGAGTTGCTCCACCCGGTCGTGCCGGAATACGAGTCCAGCAGGTCCACCACGAAGACCAGGGTCGAGCCGGGCGGAATCAAGGGCGAGGGCGACTGATTGCCGTACCCGAGACGCGGGGGAACGATGATCTCGCGCCGACCGCCGACCTTCATCCCCCTCACACCTCGGTCCCAGCCCTTGATGACCTTTCCACCGCCCAAAGCGAACTTGTACGGCTCGCCCCGGTCCCAGGAAGCGTCGAACTCCTTGCCGGTCTCGAAAGTCACCCCGACATAGTGGACCCTGACCACCATCCCCGGCTTCACCTCGGCCCCGTCTCCGACGACCAGGTCCCGGATGGCCAGCTCGGTAGGAGCGTCCCCCTGCGGAACGCCGACCTCGGGCTTCGTCGGTTCACTCATCGCACCCTCATCACTCTCCGTCGGAAGCCGTCGCAAGGACCAGTCGAGCACATGGGGCACTCGATGCGGCAGATGGTCACGCTGCCGCGAGCGCCGGCCTTGTCTCTGGAGCGCACCGTATCCCGTGGCAGCACGTGATGATCATTCATACAGCTGATGCACGCGCTCGGCACGCTCGGGCCACGCATTCATCGCCGACACCGCGCTCGTTCATAGCCGACACTGCGCTCGCCGGTTCTCGGCCTCTTCGTCGGCGGACACGTTCCAGCCGTGAGACCGGGGCTCTGTTCTGCGTCGGCGAGTCGATATGGGTTCGACCTCGCCGATCGCCAGGGCGATCCGACCATCCTGCGCACCTGCAGCGAGCTCAAGGCCCTGTACTTCTGTGAACTCCGTCTCGACGGCGCGAACGAGGACGCCGCGGTGTGTCCGTCCATCGGTTTCAGAGGGTGAGTCCGACAGGGCCATAGGTGCTGCAGAACTCGCAATCACAGCTGCTCAGGGAGTTCGCCCGGCAGTGGGCCGTCGGCCAGTAGCGGGATACGCAAGGCCCCTGGTCGTCGAGTGGTGTCTCGTCGCGCGGCAACATCCTGTCGCACCAGGTGCAGCGGACGGCCGCGGGCACACCGGCCTCCCGCAGCCGCCGGGCCGCGACGACGGCCGTGTCGAGCGGGACTTCCTCCACGACCTCCGCAGGGGTACTGCCCAGAAGAAGCTTGCTTCGCCAGAGGCTCAGTCCGGTCACCGCTTTGACCGCCTGCAGGGCCCTGTGGCCTCCGGCCCCGGATTCGGTCACCAGCACGGTGAAACCCGGCTCCTCCATGGACACACCTCCTCCGGCGACGGGCCCGTCGCCCTCAGTATGCTGACGGAGAGAGTCCTCAGCCCTTGGTTTTCAGGTGACCGGTCAGCTCCCGAGCAACGGTGGCTTCACGAACGCGACTTCTGCGATGGGGCTGATCGATGCCGAAAGCGTTTCACGTGTTGGCGACGGTCAGGGAGCGAGGAGCATTCGTCTCCTCCGGAGTGCGATGCCCGCGACCGAGGCGATCAGTAAAAGGAGCAGTGACGGCCCAGCGGCCCGGACTTGAGGTTGGCCGCGGCGCTCTCGTGCTCCCTACGCGGCGTACCCTGGCGTTCTACGAGGACTTCGCCCGGGTGAGCAGGTCCTGCGAGACGTCCCACAGACGCCGGGCGTTCTCGGGGTCGACGGCGTACCGGGCGACGCCGTGAAGTGTGCCGGAGCGCCGGTCGACGACCTCCGTCTCGTTGCAGTCCACGAAGTACCGGCCGCCGACGCCCTCAAGGTGGGGCGAGGTGGCCAGGAGGACGGAGGTCGCGGCGCCTTGCTCGACGCTCTTGATCAGCTCGGGAGGAACCCGGCCGCTGCCTCGTCCGCCCGTGTGGCGCTGCAGGTTCGTGTAAATCGCGCCCGGCATCAAGGCGTTGGCCGTGATGTTGGCGTCGGCCCAGCGCCGGGTCGCCTCGACCGCGAAGAGGATGTTCGCCGTCTTGGACTGGCCGTAAGCCAGCCACGGATCGTACCGGCGGAAGGCGAAGTTGACGTCGTCCCATACGACGGGCGACTGTTGATGACCGGTGGAACTCACCACGACGACACGGGCGTTGCCGTCGGCGGCCAACGCGTCACGCAGTCCGGTGGCCAGGGCGAAGTGGCCCAAGTGGTTGGTGGCGAACTGCAGCTCCCAGCCTTGTTCGGTGTACTGCTCGGGACAGGCCATGACGCCCGCGTTGTTCAGCAGGATGTGCAGAGGGCCCTGCCAGGCGCCGGTGAAGGCGGTGACGGACGCCGGATCGGCGAGGTCGAGAGGTGCGACCCGTACGTCCGGGTTGCCGGTCGAAGCGGTGATGCCCCTGGCGGCGCGCTCGCCCGCCACTGTGTCACGCACCGCGAGGGTGACGCCGGCGCCGGTCGCGGCCAGGACACGCGCCGTCTCGGCCCCGATGCCGGACGAAGCGCCGGTGACCACCGCCTGACGGCCGGCAAGAACCACCCCTTCCGCCACCTCCGCGGCCGTGCTCTCGAAGCCGAAGGGGGTGGTGACGGTACTCATGAACAACCTCCGTGCGGTACTGGGTTTCCTGCTGGGATGTGTGGCCGCCGGCTCCGGGCGTTCAAGGCGTGACCAGACGGTCCTGCTCCACCGGTGGCGTGCCGTCGTGCCAGTCCAGAGCTTTGCCGAACCGGACGAGTTCGCCGTAGAGGGAAGGGTCGACGTGGTCGGAGAAGACCAGGTCGAGTACGGCTTCGGCTGCCTGGGCGGGCGACTGTGCCTGGCTGTAGTCGCTGAACCAGGGGCGCGAGGTGGCGGTGTCGACCATGCCGGGGCACACGGAAGCGACGAGCGTGCCGGTCGCGAGGTCGTGCCCGCGGCGTTCGGCGGCGAACGCACGGACGGCGGCGACCTGTGCCACCTTCGAGGGCACGTTCAGCCAGACGGGCCAGCCAGCCGCCCGCGCGGTCCCGTGGTGGATGGCGCCGCGCCACGACTCGACGGCGTACTCGACCTGATCGAGGCTCGCTCCGTCGAACAAGTGATGCAGGCGCGCATCGAGATGACCGAGGGTGCCCAGACTGCTGGCCACGACGAGCAGTCGGCCACCCGGTCGCAGAACCGGGCCGAAGGCCCGCAGCATCGTGTGGGTCGCGGTGTTGGACACATCGATGAACTCGTCGGCCCGTTCGGCCTGCGACTCCTCCGGCAGCAGGCGGGCGACGGCATTCGAGAGGACGACGTCGACCCCTCCCAGCCGAGAGCGGAGGTCATCGGCGAGGCGGGCGACGGCCTCGGAATCGGTGACGTCGAGGACACGGCCCTCGACGCGGGCGCGCGTACGGGGAAGCCCGGCGACCTCGCGGGCGGCGTCCGAAACCCGCTCGGCGTCGCGTCCGGTGAGCAGGACCAGGCCGTCCCGTCGCATACGGGCCGCAAGCCCTTCGGCAAGGGCGCGGCCAAGTCCTTGGTTGGCGCCTGTCACCAGGGCGACACGTGAGTTGTTCATGCAGGCCAGGCTAGGAACGCCGCATCCATGAGTCCAACGAAAGTCGCGCATATGTGGTATGCGTAAACGTCATGGACTTCACCGACGTGTCGCTCACCGCGCTGCGCGTCTTCCGCGCCGTCACCGAGCAGGGAACCTTTACGGCTGCCGCCGCGTCCCTGGGCTACACGCAGTCGGCCGTGTCCCGGCAGATCGCCGCGATCGAACGGGCCGCGGGCACGGAACTCCTCGAACGGCGCCGCGAGGGCGTACGGCTCACCACAGCCGGGCGCCTCGTGATGCGCCGTGCCACGGTCGTGCTCGACGAGATCGACGCGGCCGCCCGCGAACTGAACGGTCTGCCCGAGCAGTCAGCCACAGTGCGCCTCGGCTGGCTGCCCACCGCCGGCGCCTTCCTGGTTCCCCGCACCTTGGCCGCCTTGCAGCACACGGACCCCGGCATCCGGGTCGTCGGCCGAGAGGGCGGCACACCGGCCCTGGTTCGCGCCCTGCGCGCCGGGATTCTCGACCTGGCACTGCTCGCCTCGGCCCCACCCTTCCGGCCCCCGGACACCGAGTCGCCCCCGCTTGCCCTGGAGACCCTCACCGAACGCGCCCTGTGTCTGGCCGTGCCTGCAGCGCATCCACTCGCCCGCGGCGACTTCGTCGACGTGGCCGACCTGCGCGGGCAGCGCTGGATCGCGGGGTCCGCCTCGGGAGAGGACCGGCTGATGGGCGTGTGGCCAGGGCTGGACGAACGACCGGAGATCACCCACACGGCCCGCGACTGGCTGGCCAAGCTCCAACTCGTCGCGGCGGGATGCGGATTGACCACGGTGCCCGCGACCTTGGCTGCCGCCGCACCCCAGGGCGTCCGTATCCTGCCCGTCCGGGGTGGCCCGCAGGAGCAGCGACGCCTCCTTCTCGCCCGCCCACCCCAGAGGCCGACCGAGGCGGTGGCCCGTGTAGCGGCTGCCTTGCGGGCGACGGCCCTCAACTCCGTCAGCTCCGCGGCCACTTGACTGACTTCGGCCCCGGTGGATGACGCCGTGCGCCTCGATCGCGTGCCGGTCCGTCAGGTCCCGCTGTTCTTGAACCAGTCCGGTGCGAGGATCGACATCACGACGGCGTCCACTCGCTCGCCCTCCCACAGCAGGGCGTCCCGCAGGACGCCCTCGGCGACGAAGCCCACCTTCTCGTAGACACGGCGGGCCCGTGGGTTGAACGCGTACACCTCCAGTGAGATGCGGTGCAGACCCAGCCGCGTGAAGCCGTATCCGACGATCAGTCTGGTCGCCTCGGTCCCCTGACCACGTCCGTGAGCGTCGGGCACGAAGGCGATACGGAAATTGCAGCTCTCGTTGTCCGCGTCCCACTCGTTGAGGACGGCTTCCCCCACGACCCGGCCCGTCGCCTTGTCCACCACGGCAAGGTCCAGCCGGTCTTCCTGGTCGCCACGACTTCCGTACCAGGCTCTTAGCTGCGCCTCACCGGGGTCGTCACGGTAGCCGGTGAGCCGTTTCACCTGCGCGTCCCGGAGCATGGGCGTCAACGCGACCGCGTCGTCCACCGTGACCGGCCGCAGCCTGACCAGCTCGCCGTCCAGTGTGGGCTTGGAACGGAAACGGGGAATCGCAACGCCTCGATCATCATCAGCCACTCCCGCAGTGTGCCCGCCCGACGGACCTCCCGTCCTGCGGATTTCCGTCCCGCGCGCGGCGGTGGTCGGGCGTACCGCGAGGCCCGGTCCTGCTTCGGACGCGTCTACCGCGAGGGGAGTGCGCGCCAGTCGGGGAGGTCTTCGAAGTGGACGTCGTAGCGGCTCTGCTCGGGCAGGAGGGAGGTGAATTCCGCTTCGCCGCGGCTGATGGCGGCGAGCTGTTCGAAGTAGCCGAATCGTTCGATACCGGGGCTGAGGACGACGAAGACATCGGCGCTCTCGCCCTCGGCCGCTCCGAAGACGTGGGGGAGCCCTGGCGGTACGACGACGAGGCCGCCCTTTCCCACGGTGGTGAGTGTCTCGCCGAGGCGGAAGAGCATCGTTCCGCCCAGGACGTAGAAGAGTTCATGGGAGAGCTTGTGGTGGTGCGGGGGTGCCCCGTCGGCTCCGGTGGTGAGGGTGAGCCGGCTGGCGCTGACGGCGCCTCCGTCGGCGAGCAGCTCGAACGCGCCGTCCGTGAGTGCCGCCCCGGCCGCTTCGCCGGGGGGTACGACCAGGGCGGAGGGTATGGCCTTCATGCGGTCGCTCCTTCGAGCGGACATTTCCTCACGTCGCTCCTCCTGTCGGGTCCCTGCCTACGCATTTAGCTGTACATGTACAGTTGTACGGTACGCGCGCTGTACATGTACAGGTGACGGGTGTCACACTGCCCGTATGGCAGCAGTGAATCCCCCGTCCTCGCAGGTAGAGCTGCCCGGAGCGCCTCCGCCCGCCGCGAACCGCACGCGGGACGGGGAGGCGACACGCGCCACGATCATCACGGCTGCCCGAGCGGCCTTCGACGAGAAGGGCTACGCGGGCACGTCGCTGCGCGAGATCGCCAGGAACGCGGGGGTCAAGCCCTCACTCGTCGTTCACTTCTACGGCTCGAAGGCGGGCCTTCTGGCCGCCACCGTGGAATGGCCCTTCGACCCCGACACGGTCGTCCGCGAGGTGCTGGCCGGGGGCCCCGCTCACATCGGCGAGCGTCTGGCCCACGTGTTCCTCGGCACCTGGGAGGAGGACGGTCGGCCCAACACGGCCCTGACCCTGCTGCACGCGGCATGCGAACGCCCTGAAGCAGCCACGCTGGCAAGAGAGTTGTTCACGACCTGCGTGATCGGCCCCATCGTCACGGCCATCGACCCGGAACGCGCCGAACTACGAGCGTCCCTGGTCGCCAGCCACCTGCTCGGCCTGCACGTGGGACGGTACCTGCTGGAATTCGGCGCCATCACCGCCGCGGACACCGACCTGCTCGAACAGGCACTGGCATCCACCATCCAGCACCTCTGCACCGGCCCTGTCTGGTAGATGGCCCCCCGACACCCCCTGACCATGGTCCGTGGCGCGACGCGGGGAGGACAGTGGCGATTTCCGCCATGGGCCCGCGCACGGTTTCCAGCGCGACAGGGGCCTGTGCCCGTGCCTCACCGGTAGTTCGTGATCATTCGGGGGCAGAGTGGAGGCATGACTCCCTACGCGACGATGCCGTACCACCTTGGGACCCAGCGGCTGATACTGCGCCCCTGGGCCGAGTCGGACGCCACCGACTTCTGCGCCCTCCTCTCCGAACGCGGCAAGGGGACTCCCTCGGTCGAGCACATCCGCACGTCCATCGCGGAACTGCTCACCGCGACAGCGACCACGGGGATCGCCCTGCTGCCCATCGAGCGCCGTGACGAGGGCGACTTCATCGGCTACTGCGGGCTGATCGTCGGCCGCTCCACCCTGGACGAGCCCGAAATCGCGTATGAGCTGTTCCAGCACGCGCATGGCCGTGGCTACGCCACCGAGGCAGCCGGCGTGGTGCTCGATGCGGCTGCCGCGACCGGGCGAAAGCGGCTCTGGGCGACCGTAGGCGCGTGGAACACACCCTCACTCCGCGTCCTCGAGAAGCTGGAGTTCGACCGGGATCACGTCTCCACCGAGGACAACGGCGAAGTGGTCTGGCTGACACGTTCGATCCCGTGACGCGAGAGCGCACTCCACGGGGCCCGGGGTGATCAGCCTGCTCAACTCCCGCGCGGTCACCGTCTACCTGTGGCACTCCTTCGCGCTGGTGCTGACCGAGCCGTTGATCGACCCGCTGTGGAGCAACAGCTTCTTCTACGACCACCTGCAGTGGCTGCTGGCGAGCCAGTGGACCCCGCTCGTGATCGCCGTTCCGCTCATCTGTCTGGCGATCCTGCTCTTCGGCTGGATCGAGGACGTCGCGGCCCGGCGCCGCCCGCGGCTCTTCCCCTACTCGCGCCGCGCCAAGGGCCGGCGACGAGGACGCTGAGGTCCGTCCCGTGATCCCCGGCGGGCGCACGGCGACGGCTACGGCACCTCGCCGCGTTGTCCGATCGTGTCGACGGCGGCCGGCCGCGGCTCCTCGACCGTCCGGATCCACCGGCCCTGGATCTCGTGGACGGGCACGGGGTCCGGGCAGTGCGGCTTGCGCCGCCCGCCGGGCGCGGGCGGGGGTCAGGTGGTGCGGGCCCTGAGGTGGGTCCGTTCTCCCTGGGCGCCGAAGAGGATCAGGAGTTCCACGGTGCGGTCGTCGTCGGGGCCGAGCCAGTGCGGCACGTGGGTGTCGAACTCGGCGGCCTCGCCGGGCTTGAGGATCACGGTCTGGTCGCCGAGAAGCAGGCGCAGGCGGCCCGCGAGGACGTAGACCCATTCGAAGCCCTCGTGGGTGTTGAGCCGCGGTTCGGCGTCGGGGCGGGGCGGGATGAGGAGTTTGTGGGCCTGGACGCCGCCGGGCCGGCTCAGCGGCACGAAGGTCATGCCGTTGCGGGTGACCGGTTTGAGGTGGATGCGCGGATCGCCGGTACGCGGCGCCCCGACCAGCTCGTCCAGGGGAACGGCGTAGACCTCCGCGAGCGGCAGGAGCATCTCGAGGGTCGGTTTGCGGGTACCGCCTTCGAGGCGCGAGAGCGTGCTCTCGTTGATCCCGGTCTGCTCGGCGAGGCCGGCGAGCGTCAGTCCGTGCCGCAGGCGCAGGTCCCGCAGCCGCGGCCCGACGGCGGCCAGCCGCTCCTTCCGGATGTCATGTGCGGCGCTCATGCCTACGAGCATGCTGAAACGGCATGAGGCTTTGCAAGTTCGGCGGTGGCCGCCGCAGTGTCGTACCAGCGGTCCGCCGTGGACCCGGTGAGCCGCCCGTGACCTGCCGCCTTCCCCGAACCTGCTGAGGTCGGACCCCCGGTGATGACCAACTTCCGCGCCGGCACGGCCCTGTTCACCCTCGCCCTCGCGGCCACCGGCTTCATCGTCAACGGTCGCCGCACCACATCAGCCTCGCGACCACCCGCACCGAAAGGCCCCGTACATGAACACCGCCAACGAGTCCGCCGCGTTCTGGGAGAAGCACTACGCGGGCATGGACGAGCAGTGGGGCACCAGGCCCAACGCCGTCCTGACCACCCTGCTCGCCGACCTGGCCCCCCTCCCCGGGACCGCTCTGGATCTGGGGTGCGGGCACGGCGGCGACGCCCTCTGGCTCGCCGCCCAGGGCTGGGACGTCACCGCTGTGGACGTGGCACGGACCGCCCTCGACCGCGTCGCGGCGGGCGCCGCGGCCACCGGTGTCACCGACCGGGTGCACGCGAGACGACACGACCTCGGCGAAACCTTCCCCGACGGCACCTACGACCTGGTCACCGCCACCTACTTCCACACCCCGGTTGCCCTCGCCCGCGAGCAGGTCCTGCGCCGGGCCGCCCAAGCCGTAGCCCCCGGAGGACTGCTGATCGTGATCGAACACGCCTCCACCGCCCCCTGGTCCTGGCAGGCCGGTCAGGACATCCGGCACCCCACCCCCGACGACGTCATCGCCTGGCTCCGGCTCGACGACGCTTGGCACGTCGCCCGGAGCGAAGCGCCCCGGCGCACCGCCACCGGTCCTGGAGGACGAACCGCGACCGTCACCGACAACGTCATCGCCGTCCAGCGCACCAGCTGATCCACCGGCGTGACGGAACCGAGGACCACCCCCGACCACAGCGGGGTTCAGGGGAGTGCGAGGAACTCGAGCTGCAGGTTGTCGGGGTCCCGGAACACGACCGTCGAGTAGGCGAACGGTTCGGTCTCGTCCCTGATCGGTGTATGCGGGATGCCCAACTCGTCGAGCCAGGACATCCAGGACTCCAGTTCGGCACGGGGGCCGACCTGGAACGACATGTGGTCCAGCCCTGTCCGGGACTCGAGGAAACCCTCGTGCTGGTTGCCCGTGTTCTTGTGCAAGCCGATCACGACACCGGAATCGGGCGTGATGAGCAGGACTCCGTACCCCGTCGATTCACGGTAGAGGTGGTTGAACCTGTAGTCCACGCGCTCGGCGCCGAACAGCCGCTGGTACCAGTCCAGACTGTCCTCCAGGTTGGAGACGGTGAAGGACAGGTGGTGGACTCCGGTGATCCTGGGGCCGGGGGTGACAGTCATGACGTACCTCCGTTGGCGGATTGCCTGTTTCCCGCTGGTCTGGCTCCGTTGAGGGAAGGTCGGCGAAAGCGGGGTCGGCCCGTGTCCGTCGCGGACGCGGTGCGAGGGAATGGGCGAGGCGAGTCCCCTGGTGTCCCCAGGGCGTTCGCGGCCGCCGACCGCCGGATCGCATGCCCCGGCCGTGTTCCGGAGCGCGTGCCGGTGCCCCTGGGCCGAAGCCCGGCGGCAAGCCCGGTCCGCGCACGCGGAACGGTCTCCGCGAGGTGCTCCCCGAAAGGACATGACCCTCGTGGGGGCATCCGGGACATGTGAGTCAAGCCTGGCTTCACGTTCTCCGGAACGCTCTCGACGCGGTTCTCGTTCGTGTCAGTTCTCGTCGGTGCCGGTCGGCGCCGCACCGTCGACATCCGCGAAGCCGTAGTGGTGTGCCAGATCCCTCGTGGACACCGCGGTTCCCGAGCGGGCTCCTCCCTTCGGGTCGGCCGCCAGCGCGGCCACGGCACGCCCGACGAAACGCGGTGACTCCGCGGCATCGACGTCGAACCTGCCCTCGCCGGGGAGCTCGATCTCGGAGCCGCTGCGCCCGGTCCTGCGGGCGGCGGCGTCGACCAGCTCGGTCCGGACCAGGCCCGGCCAGAGAGACACCACGGCCACGTCGCGCGGGCGCAGTTCCACGGCCATGTCCGCCGTCATCTTGTCGAGTGCTGCCTTGCCCACGCCGTACGGAGTGTTGTGGGAGTACTGGCGTGCCCCGGCCGAGGAGATGTTGACGATCAGCCCCCCGCCGCCGGCGAAGAACAGCGGGGCGGCGTGGACGGCGGCGACGTAGTGCGAGCGCGTGCCGATGTCCATGACCTGGTCCCACGCGGCGAGCGGCAGCTCCCAGAACGGTTTGCCGAGCCACGCCCCGAGGTCCGGGGACGAGAAGACGTTGTTCACCAGCAGGTCCAGTCGCCCGGTGTCGGCGCGCACGCGTTCAAACACCCCTGCCACCTGCTCGTCACTGTGGTGATCGCACACGAGGGGGATTCCCCTGCCGCCCAGCGCGGTCACCTGGTCGGCGGTCTCGCTCACGGTGCCGGGCAGTGGACCTGCCGTGATGCTGCGGCCGGTCACATAGACCGTCGCACCCGCGGCCCCGAGCTCCAGGGCAATGCCCTTGCCCACCCCGCGACTCGCGCCGGTGACGACGGCGACCCTGCCGAACAGCGGTCGATTCATGCTCACTCCTACGGGAACCCACAGTTGATGCCGCCCGTGAAGACGGCCGCGGATCCGGGACGGACCGTACGATCGGTTGCACTCTAGGCACGATTGCATCGAGTGTAAAATTGCGCGGGTGGTAGAGTTCGCGCCATGACGGCGGACGGGCTGAGGGAACGCAACAAGTACAAGAAGCGGGAGGCGATCCTGCGGGCCGCGCACCAGCTCTTCATCGAGCGCGGCTACGAGGCGACCACGATCGCCGACGTCGCCGAGCGTGCCGAGGTCTCGCGGCGCACGGTCACCCTGTACTTCCCGACCAAACTGAGCCTCGCGCTGGCGCCCCTCGACGCGCTGGAAACGCGACTCGACACAGCCATCAGGGGGCGTGAACCGGGCTGGAGCGTCATCGACGCGGTCGAACGCTGGCTGTACAGCGAACTGGACCGACCCGCGGAACTGAGCGCTCCCACCGAGCGGATGCTCGTGCTGAACCCGGAACTGCAGGCCTCCCACAAGGCGCGCATGGCTGAGATCGTCGAAGCGGGCGCGCGTCGCCTGGTCGAGGAGACGGGCACGTCCCCCGACGACAGGGACGCCCGCATGACGGCCGCCGCCGCAGCCGCACTGTGCTCGTCCCTGGGCCCTCAACCGACGCGCGACGACATCGTCGCCGTCATGGCCTTCCTGCGCGCGGGCGTGGAAGCCTTGGCATCTAGGGGGGAGTGAACGCGGGCGACCAGCAGCCGAATCGCGTGCGCCCGGTGTCGAATCCCGGCGGGCAGATTGCCTGCTCGCCCCATCCGTGCCGGTTGGCGGCGTTCGACACCGCTACAGGGCGACTCCCGTTCACCGCCCCGGACGCCGTGGAGCGGAGGGGTCCCGGTGGGCTTCCTTCACGACTGGGCCACGGCGTCTTCGCGGAGGTAGGCGAACAGCGTGCGCAGGTCCTGTGGGTCGTCGCCGATCGTCGTGAAGGAGAGGATGGACTGCAGGGCGTGCCGGGCGAGGTCGCCGGTCGCCCCGACGTCTTCACCGGCTGCCCGGGCCCAGCCGGACATCGTGCTCATCGCGACCGTGGTCACGTGCGAGAGGGGGCCTTCCCGCCACTGCGTCAGCGCCTCTTGCTGCTCCGCACCGTCCAGGTGGGCGATACCGGTGGCGACGAGCACCACGGTCTGCAGCCGGCTGGCGCCGTACTGGGCGACGAGCTCCGCGAGCGGCCGCTCGCCGTGCCCGCTCTGCACCAGAGCGGCCAGTGCGTCATCGTCACGGGCCCACGCCGCTTCGAGTGCGGCGACCGCGCGCATGACCTGATCCGGAGTCAGCTCTGGTGGCATACGGCACACCGTAACCATCCCGACAAGATCCGGGGCGCGACGGGGATCGGAAGTCCCCTGTATGGGTCAGAGTACGACGGTTCGTCGCGTTGAGAAGGGCCGGCATGCACCCGCGCCGGGTGACCGGTCCAGGCAGTCGGCGTGCGAAGTGGCCCGGTCACGGATTCGTGCCGCTCGGCGCTCGCGGCAGGGCGGTGCGGCTGGTCATACCCGATGTCTCCGGTTCCTGGGTCGGCGAAGCCTCGGGAGCCGCCGAGGCCGGAGGAGCGCTCACTTCGCCGGCGGCCGAGCGTCTTGCCGGACGATCTCTGGCGGTCCCTGGCCGGGGGCCGCTGTTGTCCGACGGAGTCGGCGACGGGGTGCCGTGCCGGTTCACCAGGACGCCGCAGCCCGCACGGAACCGACGTCACCGCGCACGCCGTCGTGACCGGCGGCGGGTCACCTTCACCCGAGTGGAGGCGTCTCGACGCGTTCCCCTGCGCGGAACGTCGTCGTCAGCCGGCCGGGGACGGCACCGCGACGGCGTCCCCACGCGTGACCTCGGTCGTCGCCGGAGCGATCGGCCGGGCCGCCCTCTCCGTGAACGAGCCGGCGTGCGATGCCGTCGGCATGCCCGCGACTCCACGGGCGCGTGCGCGGTTCACCAGTTCGTCCGGAGTGAGCTCCGCGAGGCGGCCCGTGGCGTGCGCGAGGAGCTGGGCCGCCGTGCGCGCCAGAGCCTCTTGGCCCAACGGGCGGTCGCTGAGCGAGAGTTCCTCGGCGAGGCAGGCGTGCAGCGTCTCGATCAGATCCCGGGAGCCGACCTCGCGAACGGTCAGGGAGAGGTGCGCGGAGAGTCCTTCGTCGCCGGATGCCCAGTGCGCGAAGCCGCGGGGGACGTAGAGGACGTCGCCGGGGTGGAGCGTCGTGCGGAGAAGCTCGGCCGGGCGCGGGCCGTCCTCGTCGGTGACCCGGCCCGCGTGCCAGCTGTCGTCGGCGGGGCCTTCATGGAGGTGCCAGCTCTTGCTGCCGGCCACCTGGACCACCAGGACGTCCGCGTCATCGCGATGCAGGGGGAGACCCTGGCGGCCCGCCGGGGTGACGAAGAAGAACGCCTCGATGTGGCGGCCGAGTTCGGTGGCGAGGGCGGCCAGCAGGCTGCGTGTGGGTGCGTGCCACTGGTCGACGCAGCGCAGGAGCAGCGTCGCGCCCTTGTCGAGAAGGTCGTGGATCTTGCGCGGGTCCGCGAAACCGCTCGGGGTGGTGCGGGCGACGTTTCGAACCGAGGTGAACTTTCTGCCGGGGAGTTTGTCCCCGTCCCACATCTCCACATAGGGCTCCCGGAAGAATCCCGTGGATATCGCCGCGTCCAGGTCGTCCAGAGTGAAGGAGCTGTACCCGCCCCCGGCCGGGTGGAAAACTCCCGGGCGCTTGTTCCAGTAGGAGGTGAGGAATTCGTCCGTGTCTCCGACCCATTGGGCGAGTGTCGGCGCGTGCATGGGCGTCCCTTCGTTTCGAGTTGAGCTAGAGAACGGATGGTCCCGCAATGCGGGTGCGTTACCGCCCCGTAAAGGATCGCCGCTCTTTCGTGGTCATACGGGAAGAACCGCGTCGGGGTAGCGTTCCAGCGCCGCGTGCGCCAGTTCGGTGGGAACGGTGAGGGTGTCGACCATCAGGAATCCGCCCACCGGGCAGCGTACGACGGTCATGTCGGCGTCCTCCTCGACGGCGAGGCGGTCACTGCTCAGGGCCGGGCCGAGGGGCAGGCCGTAGTGAACGGTGGCCACCGCACCGCCCCCGGGGCTCACCGCCGACCTCCGCCGCCGTTCTCCTTCGGCGGCGTCGGCGAGTTCCTCCGCCAACAGGCGCGAGGTCTTCGTCACCAGCCCGGGAACGCTGTTCACCCGCAGCACCACCTCGTACACCTCGGGCGCCAGCCGCCATCGCTCCGCGGCCCGGTGCAGGTCGCGCACGTCCTGGGCCGACATCGCGTCGAGGAGGACCGCGGCATCGACGACATCCCGTCCACGCAGGGGCTGTTGGAACAGTTCCTCCGCGATGAGGAGCAGGTGGGCGGCCTTCTCGTTGTCCGGACGCTCCGCCCGAAGCGGTACGGTCGTGGAGTTCCCGACGAAGGCCGCGGTCAGGAACTCCACCGCGTACACGTAGTCGAGGTCCGACTCCGGCGAGGCCCAGTTCAGGGCCACCCCCCAGTGGCGCCGACCGCCGCTCACGATCATGCTCACCCGGGCCTCGTCGACCGGCCGCGCGTGCGTGACGGTCGCCACCGCCGCCCACAACTCTCCCTCGTCCGGCATCAGTACGTCGACATCCCGGCTGGTGCGCAGCACGCCGGACGGGTAATAGCGCTGGAGTGCCGCCCCTTTGAGGACGTCCGCGCGCCCCGCCCGGCGGACGAGCTCGATGATCGAGTCGTGCTCCGCCTGCCGTGCCCGCTCCACGTCCAGCAACGTCTCGCCGAGCCGGCCGAGTCGGTGGCCCTCGGCCGAGGCCAGCGAGCACACGGTGCCCGCCAGCCGCTGGTCGCGCCGGGCGGCCCGTTCCAGGACCAGTCCCAGCCGCAGGTCCGCGGGTACGTCCATGACCTCCCGCACGGTTCGCAGCGACAGCTCCACGGTGTACCTCCAGGGAATCGGCCGGGCGGGCGGCGCGGCGGGGACGGGTGTCCCGTCGCCCGCCCGCCACGGCGCGTGGACCGCAGGGGAATTGCGAGCAGAGTAGCCGTACGGAGTGCCGTCGATACGGCCGGATGCGGAATCCGGAAAACCTTCGGCGTCACGCATGGAGAGAGCTTCTCCGGAGCAACGGAGAGCACTAGGTGCGGATTACGGAAGAGGCTGTTGCCGAGGTAACCGGTGCGACCTAGAGTCCCTTTCGTTCGATCAACTCCAACCAGGGAGAAAGTCATGATGAAGCACGCTTCCATCCTGCGTCCGCGCCTCGACAAGGTGAAGCCGCAGGGCCGCTGAACCGACACGTGAAGTGGAATGCCGCCACCCTCGTGTGGCGGCATTCGCTTGTACGGATCACTGAGGGAGAGTGCTTTCCTTGTACGAATTCCGCACCACCGACGGACCGTTGCCGGTCATGGCGGTCATCGACGAACGGCTGAGCACGACGACCGTCTGCCTCGCCTCCAAGTACGGATCACGGGACGACCCGCGAGAGGAGTGCGGACTCGCCCATGTCCTCGAACATGTGCTGATGTCCGCGCCCGTGGGTTCCGTTCCCTCTTTCAGCGAATACGTCGAGCGGCTGGGCGGGCACGCCAACGCCGAGACCGGTCTCGACCGCATGCTGTTCTACGCCCAGGTCCACGCGGACGACGCGGAGGAGATCACCGGCCTGTTGCAGCAGGCGGTGCTGCGACCCCGCTGGAACGAGAAGACCCTGCCCCAGGAGAAGCAGGCCGTCTTCCAGGAACTGGCAGCGGCTGCCGCCGATCCGAGCGATGTGGTGCAGGACGCCTTTCTCGCCCACCAGTTCCCCGGCCACGCGCTGGGCCGTCCCGTGGGCGGCACCCGGGAGAGCGTCGAGCGTTTCGACGTGTCCGCGATGGCGGCCGGGCACGGAGAACGGCTGCTCACCGCCCCCCTGTCGCTCATCGTGGTCGGCCCGGCCGTCCCCGCCAGTGCCGACCCGCTCGTCGCCGGCGTCCCCCCGGAGACACTGGCGCATCTCGGCACCGCCGGACGGGATTTGAGCGGTCTGCCCGAGCCCGAAGCGGACGGACCGGTGCGCTGGCCCGAGGAATTCGCCTGGGTCTGCGCGGGAGCGCGGTCGGTCGGCAACCACGATCCGCGCCGCCCGCACTACAACGTCCTCGCCCAGCTGCTGGGTTCGAGTCCGTCGTCGGTGCTGTACCGGCGGCTGCGCGGAGAGGCCGGCCTCGCCTACGCCTTCCAGTCGTGGAACCGGGGTTACGGCGAGACGGGCGCGTGGCGGGTCCTCGCCGGCGTCGCACCCGGCAACGGCGACGCCGCTCTTGCCGTCATCCACGGGGCACTCGAGGAGATCGCCACCGACGGTCCGAAACCCGACGATCTGGAAGCCGCCCGACGCCAGGCGCGGATGCGGATCCTCACATCCGTCGACGCCCCCCTGGAATGCGCGCGCTTCCTCGCGCTCCGCAGCGGCGGTCCGGCCGACTGGTCACCGACCACCGAGGTGGAGAGCATCGCCGCGGTGAGCGCCGCCGACCTGCGTGACGCGGCCGCGCAGCTGCTCGGCGGCTGGCGGGCCGTGGTCAGGCCGGAGGCGTCGTGACCGCCACGCAGAGCTACCTGCGGCAGGCCGCGGCGGCCGGACTGACGGGGGAGGTGGGCGGCCTCACCTTCGTCGCCGACCGGTGCGACGATCCGTTCACCGGGCGACGACAGGTCCTGGTCGAGTACTGCGACCCCCGGATCCCCGCCTCCCGGGCCGCACTTGAGGAGCTGCGGAACAAGGTGCGCACCAGTGGCCAGGACGCCGACACGATACTGATGCGCGTCGTCGGCGACACCAGGCTGCCGGCTCCGTGGCGCCCCCGGCTGACCTATGTGCGGCACGACGGGGTCACCCGGGAAGGACGCTCCGCGCAGCCCCCGGCCGGCCTGGCCGTCCGTGCGGCGACCCCCGCCGACGACCCCCGCGTACGGGACTGGCTCGCGCAGGCGTTCCGCAACGCCTACCCCGACCAGGAGGTCGACCCCGGGCATCCCGGCATCGCGGGCGTCATGGAGGACCCGGGGCGCATGTCGTTCATCGCCGAGCTCCACGGCGAACCGATCGGCCACGGCACCGTGCTGACGTCCGAGCAGGACAGTGTGACCGGGGAGGAGTTCGCCGAGCTGGTGGACACCCTGGTGGACGACGCGGGCCGTCGCGGAGCCGCGGTCGCCGCGCTCGTGACAGCAGCCGTACGGGCCACCGAGGGGCGTCCCCTGTGCGGTCACGTCGTACATCCCTACGGGGCCGAGGCCGCGGAGGCCGCCGACGCCGTGCTGCGGGCGCTCGTGGCCGGAGACTGGTCCGTCGATCACTGCTTCTGGGAGAGCCCGTGGTGAGCAACGAGGAGAACACCCCGGTGCACGGAGGACCGGGGTCGACCGCAGTGAGCCGCGGCGGTCGGGCCGACGCCATCGTGGTCGAGGACGTCCGCCGCACCTACGGCGACCGGCGAGGCCGCCCGGCCCGTGAGGTGGTCGCGCTGGACGGTGTCAGCCTGCGGGTCGCGTCCGGCGAGGTGCACGGCCTGCTCGGCCCGAACGGCGCGGGCAAGACCACGCTGTGCAAGATCCTCACCACGACCCTGGTACCCACGACCGGCTCGGCACGGGTGCTGGGGCTGGACGTGGTGCGCGATTCGCGTGCCGTCAGACGGTCGATCGGGCTCGTCTTCGGCGGCGACCGAGGTCTGTACGGGCGGCTCAGCGCACAGGAGAACCTGTGGTTCTGGGGGGCGATGTACGGACTGCGGCGCACCGAACTGCGGTCGCACGCGGCGGCGTTGCTGGACCGGGTGGGCCTGGCGGATCGCGCCGGGTCCCGCGTCGACACGTTCTCACGGGGAATGAAACAACGGCTGCACCTGGCGCGCGGACTGGTCGGCGACCCCCGCGTCCTGATCCTCGACGAACCCACCGTGGGCATGGACCCGGTGGCGGCACTGGACTTCCGCACCCTCATCGGTGACCTCCAACGCGAGGGTAGGACCGTCCTGTTGACCACGCACGACATGGTGGAGGCCGCGGCGGTCTGCGACCGCGTCTCCTTGATCGACCGGGGCCGACTGATCATGACCGAGAGCACCGACGCCGTCGGCCGGCTGCTGTCCCGCTACGAGCGGGTCGTCGCCGAGGAGGTGCCCCTCGACTTGATGCCGCGGCTGGAGACCCTCCCGGGCGTCGTCGCCGTACGGCACGACGCCGGCCGGGTCGAGGTCGAGACGGAGCAGCCGTCCGCCACCTCATCGGTCCTCGGGGTCCTCGCGGCGGCGGGCGTCCACCGGGTCAGCGCCACGCGGCCGGATCTCGGTGAGGTGTATCTCCACCTCGTGGGCCGACGGGGCATGGCGGTGAGCTGATGTCCCTCTTCCTGGCATCCCTGCGGTTCCAACTGCGCCTCGCCCCCAGCTCACCCGGCACCCTGCAGGTCTGGGCCACCGCACCGTTGTTCACCGCGGTCTTCCTGTCGATCGCCGAGCACGCGGGACGCACGGACCTCACGTCCTACGCGATCGTCGCGCCGACGCTCATGGGCCAGTGGGCGCTGGCCCTCGGCATCGCTGGTGAACTCATCACCGAGGAGCGCAGCCAAGGCACCCTGGAGGCGGTGATCGCGACACCCTGCCGGCTGTCGGTGGTCGTCGTGGGCCGGATCTGCGCCGTCAGCCTGCTCGGGATCTCCGCGATGGTGGAGGCCTGGCTGGTCGCGGGTCTCGGCTTCGGCCGATGGATCGCCGTGCCGCACCCCCTCGTCCTGGGCGTCGCGCTCCTTGCCAACGCGGCCGCCATGGCAGGGACCGCGAGCATCCTGTCGTCGCTCTTCGTGCTGATGCCGTCCGCGCGCATCGTGCAGAACACGCTGAACTACCCGCTGTACCTGCTCAGCGGGGTGCTCGTACCGCTGTCGACGCTCCCGGAGTGGCTCAGGCCCTTCGGCCGCGTCGTGTTCCTGAGCTGGAGCGCCGACCTGTTCCGGTCCGCGCTCGACGGTGCCGCGGTCTCCCGGCCGGCCGAGCGGATCGCCGTCGTCCTGGTGCTCGGGCTGTCCGGTTATGCCATCGGAGCGTTCCTGCTGGACCGCGTGCTGCGCCGCGTCCGCCGGCTGGGGACCCTCACGCACACATGAGAGCAGACGTGTATCCCTCCGCACTCCACCTCGTACGTTACGGATTCCTCAACGCCGCGGCCGACTTCAGGGCCACCTACACCTGGCGGAGCTGGCTGTTCGGCTGGCTCGGCCGGATGCTCGCCCAGGTGCTGTTCTTCACCGGGCTGGGCCGGGTCGTGGACCAGCCGGGCGCGGCGCGGTACCTGGCGCTCGGCAACGCGCTGATGACCTGTGTCGTCGACACCATGGCCGTCGTCGCGACGACGAGCGGGGAACGCAGGGCCGGCACGCTCTCGCTCCTGGTGGCCAGCCCTGCCGACCCGGTGTGGGTGTTTGTCGGACGCAGCGTGCACTGGCCGGTCAGCGGAGTGGCCACCGCGCTCGTGGCCCTGTTCGGCCTCGGCCCGTTCTTCGGCGTCACGTGGAGCCCGGCGCAGGTGCCGCTCGTGGTGTTCCTGACCGTCCTCACCGCACTGGGCACCTACTGCGTCGGTCTCTTTCTGGCCGTACTGGTGGTCAACGTGCCCCGGCTGCGCAACGTGGTCTCCAACTGGGCCTACCTGGGGATGATGGCGTTCTCAGGTGTGCAGGTGCCGGTCGGCTTCTGGCCGCGAGGCGTCGGGGCGGCGGTCCAGGCGGTGCCCCTGACCCACACCCTGAAGGCCCTCAGAGCCCTCGGCGACCACCGGTCCACCGCGCAGGTCCTCACGCCCGTCCTGCCCGCGGTGCTGACCGGCGCGCTGTGGCTGGCCGCGGCGGTCGTCACGTTCAGGTGGCTGGTCGCGGTGCCCGCCCGCCGGGCGGGCACCCTGGACCTGTCCGGCTGAGCGGACGACAGCGGTCAGCGGCGGGCCGGACGCCCGCCGCCGACGCAGCCGCACGGAGTGTCCGTCGCCGGCCACTGCTCGCGCAGCCGCGCGGTGAGAACCTCGGTCGCGGCGTCGACCGACGCGAAGTAGTCCTCGGTGGAGACGCCGGGCGCGGGGTCCAGGCCCAGATCGAGCACGGGGTAGGTGTGCCCGCTCCGCCCGCAGCTCAGGTCGCAGGAACTCAGCACGACCCGCACCGGCGCCGGAACGTCCGGCGCCGCCGCGCGCACGGACCGGCACAGAGCGGCCGCGGCCGCCTCGAACTCGCCCCGGGTGCGCGGCAGTACACCGACCCGGCGCCGGCCGGGCACGAGCGACGGGGAGCTGTACGCGTGCCCCTGGCAGCTGTCGTACGTGGCGAGTCGCCAGGCGCCCGTGGTCAGCGTGTCGACCAGCGGCCACACGCCTTCCTCGATGGCGGCACGCCACTGGGGGTGGGCGGGGTCCAGATCATCCGCCTCGTGGATCCCCGGCAGCCCGACAGTGTTGATGTTGCCGTCCGCGCTCCTGCGCAACCGGGCATCGCGGCGCGGCACGTCGGGCGCGTTCCACCTGCCGAGGAATTCCGCGACATCGGGCATGACATTCGGGAAACGGGACCTCCGGCCGAGCGTGCGGCAGTGCGAGAAATCCCCGTAGGGCCAGGCCGCGGTCTCCTCTTCGGTACGTGTCAAAACGTCCTCCCCTTTCCGGTGGTCTGCGGTGACCGGGCGATCCTAACGGCGGGAGAACCAGAAGCGGCGAGCCTTTCGTCCCCGGCGGGCCGAGAGTGCGTATTCACGCAGCGCCGAAGACCGTACATTCCCATTCCGGGTTCGTATTTCCGCAATTCCTTTGTAGTGGGACAGGCGCTTCGGTCATCCTGCAGAACGTGCCGCATCCGCGGTGGGATCGCAGAATCCTCTTCCTCCGGACGGAAGGAGTCGGGGCCGTGGCGGAACAGTACGACCTCGCTGTCGTCGGACTCGGTTACGCCGGGCTGCCCCTGGTCGTCGCGGCTGCCCGCAACGGCATGCGGGTCGCCGGTTTCGATCTCGACGCCACGCGAGTCAGCACCCTGGCCCGAGGGCTCAGCCACGTGGACGACATCTCCGACGAGGAGGTCGCCGAGGCACTGGCCACGGGCTTCACCCCGACCACCGATCCGGACGTCATCGCCGGGGCGGCCGCCGTCACCATCTGCGTCCCCACACCGCTGCGCGGCTCGGTCCCGGACCTGACCGCCGTCCTGGACGCCGCCCACCTGGTGGCACCGAGACTGCGCGCGGGAGCACTCGTGGTCCTGGAGTCGACCACCTACCCGGGCACCACCACCGACGTGCTGCTGCCCGTACTGGCGCGGCCCGGCCGGGTGGTCGGCGAAGACTTCCATCTGGCGTTCTCCCCGGAGCGCGTCGACCCGGGGAACCCCGCCTTCGGCCTGCACAACACCCCGAAAGTGGTCGGGGGAGTCACCGCCCGGTGCGCGGAGGCCGCGACCACCCTGTACGAACGCATGGTGCAGAAGGTGGTGGCCGTCAGCACTCCCGCGGCGGCCGAGCTCACGAAGCTGCTGGAGAACACCTACCGCCAGGTCAACATCGCGCTCGTCAACGAGTTGGCGGTGTACTGCGACGGGCTCGGCGTGGACGTGTGGGAGGTCGTCGCCGCGGCCGGCACCAAACCGTTCGGCTTCCAGTCCTTCTGGCCCGGCCCCGGCGTCGGCGGCCACTGCATTCCCGTCGACCCGGGATATCTGGCCTTCAGCGGACGCTCCGCCGGCCGCCCGCTGCGGCTGACGGAACTGGCACAGGAGGTGAACGACGGGATGCCCGCCTATGTCGTGGACCGCATCGCGCGTCTGCTCAACGACCGTGGACGCAGCGTCCGCGGCACCAAGGTCCTGCTGCTCGGCGTGACCTACAAACCGGACATCGCCGACGGCCGCGGTTCCCCCGCGGTCCCCGTGGCCGAACTGCTGCTCGACCTCGGTGCCGAAGTCCGGTTCCACGACCCCTATCTCAGGACACTGCGGCTGAACGGGCGCAGTCTGCCCACGGAGACCTCGCTCGACGCGGCGGTCGCCGACGCCGATCTCGTCGTGCTGCTCCAGCCGCACCTCGACTACGACCTCCCCGTGATCGCGGACACCGCGCCGCTGCTCTTCGACACCAGCGGCCGGACCGTGGGCGCGCGCGTCGTGCATCTCTGAGCACCCGCACACGGAATGACCCGGTCGGCTCCGGCTGAGAAATTCGGAAGCCCGCCGGGCCATTCGCATTGCCGGAAACGGTGGTGCGTATTTCGGAAATTGCGAGACCTTCATTTCGTTGATTCCGCGGCGAAGACGCTGGTAATTTCATTCCGGGGAATCAACCGCTTCCCCTGTGGAAAAGGAAGAGGTACACCATGTCCGAGAAGAACGAGATCTCCTTCGACGCGTTCGTCGACGCCGTGAAGTCGTACGACCTGGAATCCGTCAGCGCCAAGGACACGGCCCACTCGTCCGCGGTCTCGGTGAAGCCGTGGGAGCACGTCACCGAGCAGACCTCGGACGCCGTCTGACCTGCGTCGTCCCACACCGGCGGGCGGTTGCTCAGCGGCCGCCCGCCGGCTCTCTTCCCCCCCCGCGTCGGTCCCCACCCGGGGCGGCGCCCGCACTGCGAGGTGGCTCGTCATGCTCAACACGTCCCCGTGGGCGGCCCGTGCGGACCGCGAGGTGGAGTCCGAGGTCCTGATCCTCGGGGGAGGACTGGCCGGGCTCGCCGCCGGGTCCCTCCTCGGCCACCGCGCCACCGTCGTCGAGGCGCAGGAGCGTCCCGGAGGTCTGGTGCGCACCGAACGCATCGGGGACTACTGGTTCGATCGCGTCATCCACCTTCTCTACTTCAGCCACCCTGATGTCGAGAACCGGGTGCGCGCACTGCTGGGCGACGTGCTGCAACCCTGTCCGCCCGACGCCCGGGTCGAGACCGCGCGAGGTGCGACCCGATTCCCCGTCCAGCTGAACCTGAACGGTCTGCCCGCCGAGGTGCGCACCGCGTGCCTCGAGGACCTGCGGAGCGCGCAAGAGCGGCCGGCGGCGCCGGACAACTACGAGGAACTGCTGCTGAGCTCCTTCGGCCGCACTCTGTGCGAGCTGTTCTTCTTCCCGTACAACCGCAAGCTCTGGCGGCGTCCGCTCAGCGGTCTCTCGGCCTCCGGATTCCACTGGAACCTGACCCGGCCGAGCGTCGCGGAGATCGAGCGCGGCGCCAACGCCCCCCGGCCGACGGGTGGTTACAACGCACGGGGCTGGTACCCCAGGCCCGCACGAGGCGACTGGCGCGGTATGGAGGTGCTGTCCCGTGCCCTGGCCGGCCGCGTCGGCGACCTGCGGCTGCGGCACGTCGTCACCGCCGTCGACCCGGACTCCCGCACGGTACGGACGCGCTCGCCCGAAGGCGTCACCGACTTCCACTACACGCGCGACTGCCTGTCCACGCTGCCACTGCCCACCATCGTGTCGCTGTGCGCGCGGGCACCCGCCGCCCTGGTCGAGGAGTGCGGCGACCTCCCGCGCAACCGGGTCCGTTCGGTGGCCCTCGCCGTGCGCGGGCCACGCCCCCGGGACACCGGGCACTGGCGGTACTACACCCGCGAGGACGTCCCCTTCACCCGCCTCGTCTTCATGACGGAGTTCGACCCGGACATGGCGCCCGCCGACGGCTGGGGCGTCCTCGCCGAAGTGCTCGAACCCTCCGAGGGGCCCCGCGCCTCGGACGAGTCCCTGGTGGCCGACGTCCGGCGAGGCGTCGCGGAGGTCGGACTGCTGGCTCCCGGCAGCCGGATCGTCGGATCGAGCGTGTACACCTCCGACCCGGGCTACGTCGTCTTCACCGATGCCACCCGGGAGACCACCGCCGAAGCCACCCGGTTCCTCACCTCCCGCGGCATCACCCCGCTGGGCCGCTACGGCACGTGGACCTACTCCTCCATGTCCCAGGTCATGGAGGAGGCGTTCGCATGGGCGGCCGAGAGCCCGGCACTGACGGCATGACCCAGACAGCAGACAGGGAGATCTCCTTGCCCAGCACCACGAACCACGGCTTCCTCGCGCTGGAGGGCGTCGACGGATCCGGGAAGACCACGACCGCACGCCTGATCGCCGAACACGTACGGGCCCAAGGGCGCCCCCTGTCCCGCATCGGACAGCACTCCTGGCTCGACCCGCAGGCGGCCCGCGTCATCATCGACGTACGCGAGGACCGGCCCCACCGCCACAGCCACCAGGACATCACGCGGGCGTACTTCCGCGACAAGCAGCTCCAGGCCGGCGCCATCGGTCAACTCCTGCGCGACCGCAGCGTGCTGTCGGACCGGTACATCTTCAGCGACGCGGCGTACCTGGAGGTTCTCTACGGCATCCCGGCCCGCGAGACCCTGGACCGCCACCACGCGCACGGCACACTCCTGCCCGACCTCATCGTCTACCTCGACGTCCCCGTCAATCTGGCCGCGGACCGTGTCGTCGCCCGCGGCAAGAGCATGCGGCACTACGAGAACAGCTACACCCTCGACAAGGTCAGCACCGTCTACCGTTCCCTGCTGCTGGACGACCCGCCGCCCTACCTCCCCCCGGTCCACGTCTTCCGCAACACCACCGGTGCGCACGAGGACAGCCGGCTCCTGGACCTGTTCCGCGCGGTGGACGCCCCTCCGGCGCCCCGCCGCCAGTTGCTGGAGACGTCGTGAGCCGCGTCGACGTCGTCCTGCCCTGCCACAACGCCGCGCACTGCGTCGGGCGGCAGCTCGCCGCCCTCGGCCGCCAGCGCACCGGCACCGACTGGGGACTGGTGGTCGTCGACGACGGCTCCACCGACGACCTGGCCGGTGTCGTCGACAGCCACCGGTCCGTGCTGCCCGACGACCTTCGCATCGTCACCCGCCCCCGGCGCGGGGGCACCGGCGCCGCACGCAACACCGGCGCCCGCGCCGCCCGCGGCGACCGCCTGCTGTTCCTGGACGCGGACGACGAGATCGCCGACGACCACATCGACGCGATGGCGACGGCGCTGGAACAGGCCGAACTGGTCACCGCCGGCATCGACTACCGCCGCCTCAATCCGCCCGGGGTCCTGCGCTCCACACCACCCGACCAACTCTGCGACATCCTGACCCCCAGCCTCTTCCGACCGCATGTCCTGGGAGGCCTCATGGGCATCTCCCGCGACCTGTTCGACGAACTCGACGGCTTCGACGAGAGGCTGCCCGCCCTCGCCGACGTGGACATCTCCTGGCGGGCGCAGTTGGCCGGCCGCACCATCGGCGTCGCCGACACCGTCGTGTCCGTCAGCGTCCGGAGCACCCACCGGGGCAGATTCCGCCGCGGCAGGTTCCAGGGCCGCGACATCGTCGCCCTGCGCGCGAAATACGCCCCGCACGGGATCGCGCCGACGACCTGGCGCACGCACCTGAAGGACTGGCTGGCGCTGCCCGCGGCAGTGGCGCGCGCGGGAGTGCGGGCCGCCCCCTCCGCACTGGTGTGGGAACTCGGCTGGCAGGCGGGGGTCCTGGGCGCACTCCGCACCCCACTGCCGTCCCCCACCCCGCTTCCGACGCCGGAGACGCCGTGATCCCACTGTCCCGAGGACTGAACCCGCACGAGACCGCCCTGGCGGAACCCCTCGACCCGGGCGAGCCTCCATTCGAGCTGCTGCACGGCAGTCCGTCCTACATCAACGTGCTGGACGCGCTCGGCGCCTGGGAGGCGGTCCGAGCCCTGCGGGACCACACCGGCACCGAGGCCTGCGCCTCCTTCAAGCACACGTCCCCCGCCGGCATCGCGCTGGGCCTTCCCTCCGTACCGGGCGACGAGGAGTTCCTCGACTCCGGCCGGCTGCCGTCGGGACAGCTCGGACGAGCCGTCGTACGAGCCCGGAGCACCGCGCCGAAGTGCTCCTACGGCGATTTCGTCGCGGTGTCCGGACCGGTGACGACGGAAGCACCCCTCTTCGCCCACGCCATCGGGGTCATCGCCCCCGACTTCACCCCCGGAGCGCTGGCGGCGCTGTCCCGTTTCAACGGCGGCCGGTTCATCGTGCTGCGCGGGAACCCCGCCGGCCCCCGGTCCGCCGGGAGCACGCCGGTGCCCGAGACCCTGGAGACGGCGGGACTTCGGCTGACGCGCTCGGCGGCACCCCTCTCCGGGTTCGCGGGCGGCGTGCGGACCGAGACCGGCACGCCCGGCCGACCGGAGGACCTGGCCGTCGCGGTGACGGCGGTCCGGCACGCGCAGTCCAACGCCATGGCGTTCGTCGTGGACGGCGCCACCATCGGTATCGGCATGGGCCAGCAGAACCGCCTGGACTGCACCCGCCTCGCCGCCGCACGGGCCCGTACCTGGCAGCGCCGCCACCACCCGGACGTCCTGGGCCTGCGTTTCCGGGAGGGCATCGGCCCGGCGGAGCGTGCCGTGTGGCGGGCACGCCTCGCCGAGGGGGACCTGACGGCCTCGGTCCGCGCCGAGCTCGCCGACGTGCTGCTTCATCCGATCGACGCCGAGACGGAACCGGACTGGAGCAGGACCCCACCACTGTCCGGAGTCACCCTGGCGGCCGACAACCATTTCCCGTTCGTCGAGGTGGTCGAGCTGGCAGCCCGTCTGGGCGTCACCCAGCTGGTCACGCCGGAGGGTTCGACGGACGCGGGCGCCCTGCGTGACGCCTGTGCCGAGCACGGTATGAGCTGGGTCGTGACCGGTGAACGATTCTTCCGGCACTGAAACCGGCGAGGGCATCCACGGCGCCGGCGCCGACAGCGGCCCCGTGGCCCGGCCGTGGCGGCTGCCCGGCTGGAAGGACCGGACGGTCGCCGCTCTCGACACCCAACTGGCCTCGGCCGGGCTGCGACGCACCGGCCCGGCCGAGGTCGTCAAACGCTGGACCCTCTCGGTCGTGCTGCGCTGTGCGACCAGCGGCGGAGTCGTCTTCCACAAGCGGTCCCACCCGTCCCTGGCACATGAGGGCCGGGTGCTGGCCGCGCTGGGTGCCCGCGACCCCGTACGGGTACCCGCCGTCGTCGCTCAGGGAGCACCGTACGACGGCTGGTGCACGCGGGAGGTGCGGCTGAGCCCGGGCACGGATTTCCCGCAGGACGCCCGGGGCCGCGCCCTCGCCGTGCTCTCCGGCCTGCAGCGCGACTGGCTGGGGCGATCGGCCGAACTCACGGCCCTGGGCTGCTGGTCGCGCGCCCCGCGGGCGCTGGCCGACCTGGTCCCGACGGCCGCACGGCACGACTTGTTCGGACCGGCCTCCCTCCTGCCCGGCGCGCTGTCCGCACGGGAGTGGAAGCGGTTCTCCGAGGCGTGCGCCCGACTGCCGGAGCTCTGCGCCGAGCTGGCGGCGGCACCACCCGGCGTCACCCTCGTGCACGGCGACCTCCACCCGGGGAACTGGGGCATCGCGCGGGACACGGGCCGGATCGTGCTCCTGGACTGGGCGGAAGCCAGTGTGGGCCACCCCTTCCTGGACATCGCGGCCGCCTTGCGGAGCTGTTCCGACGCCGGCGCCCACGCCCGCGCTCTCGACCGGTACTTCACGCACTGGGCACCCCTGATGTCGCGCGAGGAGTGCCGGGCGGTGTGGCGCCTCGCCGAGCCGGTGGCCGCCTTCAACCAGCTCGTCACCTACACGCGCCTGCTCGACGAGGCGGAGCCGCACGAGCGGGCGGACTGGGCGCCGCGCCTGCTGTGGTGGGCGCGGAGGGTGCCCCGGACAGTCCGCCGAGCCCGCCATCGGTGAAGCGCGGCAGGCCCAACGACTCCCGATCGAGCACTGGTCGCCGCCTTCCGCATCCTCCGTCCCCGAACGGCGCTCCCCCCGGCACGACTTCGGATCCCAGGTGACGCACCGTCAATCCCAGCCCCCCGAGAGCCCTTTCCCGTCCCACCCCGAAGGAGACACACGTATGTGGTCCGACACTTCCAAGGCGCAGCCCGTCCTGGTCACCGGAGGCGCCGGGTTCATCGGCAGCCGCCTGGTACGCCTCCTCGCGACGGCGGGGCACCGGGTACGGGTCCTGGACGACCTGACGACAGGCCGGGCGGAGTCGGTCGCATCCCTGCCGGGAGTCACCCTGGACCGAGGCAGTGTGCTGGATCCGGACGCGGTGGCGCGGAGCGCGCACGGCACCCGGCTCGTCCTGCACCTCGCCGGGATCGTCGGCATGCGGCTCGCCACGGGGCAGGCCGAGCACGCCTACGCCGTCGGACACCACGGAACCGCGAACGTCCTCGCGCACTCCGGCGATACACCCGTCGTCCTGGTGTCCAGTTCGGCCGTCTACGGACTCAGCGACAGCACCGCCGCCCTGCGCGACGACGTGCCCGTGGACCGGTCCGTCCCCCTGGCCTACGACAGCGGGACCCCGGGCTACGCGACCGGCAAGTGGGAGATGGAACGGCTCGGCCGGGAAGCCTCCCGCCACCGGCCCGTGCTCGTGGTACGTCCCTTCAACGTCGTCGGGCCGGGACAGCGGGGCCGCTACGGGATGGTGCTGCCGACCTTCCTCCGCCAGGCGACGACCGGAGGGCCGTTGACCGTACACGGCGACGGTACGCAGCGCCGCTGCTTCACGGACGTCGACCAGTTCACGCGCCGGCTGCTGGAGCTCACCGACACCGACGCCGCGTGGCAGCCGGACGCGAACGTCGTCAACATCGGTTCCACCACCGAGACGTCCATCGGCGACCTGGCCCGCCTGGTCCTCGACGCCACCGGCAGCACCGCCGACGTCGTACACGTGCCCTACGAGTCCGTCTTCCCCGGACGCACGGACGTGACCGGCCGGGTGCCCCGCCTGGACCGGCTGACGGCCGCGGTCGGCGAGACCGAGTGGCTGTCCGCCGCCTCCCTCGTGCGGAAGACGGCACAGGCCCGGCGAGCCGGCTCGATGTCCGCCACGAGGTGACATGCGGGTTCGCGCAAGAAGAACCCCAATTCGTTGACCGCATATGCGCGAGCACGAGAATCTTCCCGAAGACATTCGATGCGGAGGAGTCGCACGATGGAACTGCAGCTGCCGGCGCCCGGGGAAACCATCTTGGCGATGCTCAAACTCCCAGGGGAAATGTGCAATATCAACTGCCATTACTGCTATGAGCGCCGCAAGCCCTATCCCAATGCCCTCATGCTGAAGCCGGAAGTACTGCGGAAATTCCTCGGTCTGTGCGAAGGACGGCCACTGGCGGTCGAACTCCACGGCGGTGAACCCCTGCTCATCGGCCGCCGCAAGATGGGCGAGCTCTTCGCGGAGCTGCGCCGCTACGAGGGCGCCGTGACGGTCTCCATGCAGACCAACGGCATCCTCCTCGACAAGGCGTGGCTCGACTTCTTCGACACCGAATGGCCGGACATCGAGATCGGCATCAGCCTCGACGGCGACGAACAGGGCAACGCCCACCGGGTCGACTTCCGCGACCGCCCCACCTACCGCAAGGTCACCAAGGCGCTCGAGCTGATGGCCTCCCGGGGGCGCAACGTCGGCGTCATCGTCGTGGTCACCCGCCGTATCCTCGGCCGCGCCCCGGACGTGCTGGACTCGCTGAGCAAGTTCGAGGCGGTCAAGGTCATCAAGCTCTCGGGCTGCCTGGACTTCAACGTGAAGACGAAGGAGTACCGGACCCCCAACCGGCAGTCGCTCCAGATCCTCAACCCCGACGGTGTGGGCATGCCCGGCTGGGCGACCACCCCCGACGAGTACGCCGACTTCCTCATCGAGTCGTTCGAACACTGGTCGGCGACCCGCTCCTACGGCTCGTACGTACTGGAACCCTTCTTCAGCGTCATCCGGTCCCTGTCCGGACTGCCGACCAGCTACACGAGCTTCAGCGACCGCAAGGAACCCTTCGTCGTCACGCTCTACCCCGACGGACGCATCGGCAGCTCCGACGAACTGAGCATGCCGGGGGCGCTGCTCGGCTCGGTGGACACCGCCACCGGGATGGACGACCTGCTCACGCTGGACAGCAACCCCCGGCTCCGCACCGACCTGTCCGCCCTGCTGAACAAGTGCGCGGGCTGCTCGCACGAGGCGTCGTGCCGTGGAGGCGCCCTTCCCGACCGGCTCCGGTTCGAAGGGACGGGCTTCGAGGAGGACTACTGCGACTACCGGCGCAAGGTCATCGACCATGTCGCCGCGGCCCTGCCGGCCGCGGCCTGAGAGGGCGGAACCCATGTTCCTGCTTCCCGTCATCGACGACGACGAGACCCAGAACCGCTTCTGGAACGCCTCCCTGGACGGCCGGGCCATCCACTCCTTCCTGCTGTGGGTCGAGCCGCACAGCAACGCCTGGGCCCGGCGCGCCGCGGAGGGCGCCGGGGGAGCGGCGTCGGCGGTCACCCTCGACGAGACCCCCCACGCACTCGGCCGTGCCCTCGTCGGACTCGCCGTGAGCCCGACGGTGACCGTCGACCTCGCGGAGGCGAGCGCCGCGACGGGCAGCCCGGCGGACGGCCCACGGATCGCGGTCATGACAGGCACGGCCGAGGACGGCGCCCTCCGGCTCCGGCCGGCCGGGCAGCGGGACCGCGAGGCCACCGCCGCCGCCCGCCGGATCCTCGACGGGGCCGGCCTCGGATATGTCCTGGACCTCGGCATAGGGGCCGTCGTCCTCGGCGACGACGGGGACGGCCTCCCCTCCGCCGGGACCACGGAGCTGTGTGACGTGGCGTGGCCCGGCCGGCCGGGTGCGGACCCGGGCGCCTTCGCGGAGGCGCTGCTCCGCGAAGGCGCCCGGTCGTGGACGAGGCAGTGGCTGCGCACCGAGGAGGCGGTGGGCACGCGCCGCGAACACCTCCCGGCGGCGGACCGGACCTGGCTCGCCGACGTCCTCGCCGACTCCTTCGCCTTCCAGCTGTACGACCGGCTCGCGGCGCGGGAGCCCCGGGACCCGGCGTCGCCGGTGGCCCGGCGCCGGCAGGAGATCTACGACGCACTGCGCGCCCTGCGGGCCGAACTGCCCGACCGGGTGGGCCGGACGGTCGGCATGGGCATCGTCGCCGAACTGATCGGAACGACCTACCCCTGCTGGAACCGGCGGCAGTTCGCCGTCAAATCCCCCTTCGACTACATCCGCGAGATCAGGCCGCTGACGGACGCCGAGAAGGCGGAGCACCTGAGCCGGTGGGCCGCCCCCACCGCCGTACGCTGACCGCACCCGCCCTGGAAGGACCGGGAACCACCATGATCCAGACCGAGACCTCCGAGACCGCCGGACCCGACACCGCCGAGGACGGCACGTCCACCGCGCTGCTGCGAGCCGCTCTCACCGAACGACTCGTGGAACACCGTACGGACCGCGCCCGCACCCTCGTGGCCAGCCTCCGCGAACTGGTGCCGGCGACAGACCTCACCGGCCCCGACGCGGCCCCGGACGCCTTCGACAACGCCGTTCTGCACCACGCCTTCCAGCAGGCACGGATCGCCGCACGGACCCGCGACGCCGACCGCGCGATGCGGGCCGTACGCCTGTGGCAGAACCGCGCGGCGCTGCGTGCCCGGGCCGTGCCCACGGCGGTCGGCCCCGTCCTGGTGGTACGGGCCGAGGACTGCGCCGCCGTCGACGACGACCGCCTCGGCAGCCAGATGTACCTGCTCGAGAACCTGCCCGAGCAGGACGCGGGGGAGCGGGAACAGATCGCACGCACCCTCAACCGGGCCGTGGACGCCGCACTCGCGGTCGGCAGCGACGTGCTGCGCTCCTCCACGGCCGTCGTCATCCGGACCGGGACCGTCCCGCTGGGCGCGACCTGCCGCAGCTACACGTTCGACTTCCTGCCGAGCACCGTCGTCCTGAACTGGACCGACGAACCGCTGCGCCTGGGCGAGACCCTCGTCCACGAAGCCACGCACTCGTGGCTCAACGAATCCCTCGCGTCCGAAGGGGTGGTCTTCGAGGACGGCGGACCCCGGTTCCACTCACCGTGGAAGAACGAGGACCGCCCGGTGTTCGGCATCGTGCACGCGGCCCTCGCCTTCGCGAACGTCATCCACTACCTCTCCCGCATCCAGCCGGCGAGCGACGACGGCTCCCAGTTGGCCGCCGTCCTGCGCCGACGCCTCGAGGTCGAACTGGAATCGCTGGAGATCGGCCACGCGGCAGCCTCGGAATGCTTCGACCAGGTGGACAGCGACCGCCTCCGTGCCTACCTGCGCTCCGCGGTCGCCGACGCGCGGCGCGCGGTCTGAGGGCGGCGACCCGTGACGGGCCCGCCGTACCGCAACCCGGGCACACCACCCGGCCTCACCGCCGAGGATCTGCGTGACCCGGTGCGGACCCTGCTCGCCGAACCCACGGCGCGCGTACGCGACTTCGCCTGCGAACCGATCGGCTACGAGAGCTGGAGCAGAGCGAGCGACGGCCTGTACGTGGTGCGCGGAACGGCCTCGTCCGACCAGGGTGACCACACCTGGGAGGCCGTGCTCAAACAGATCCGGCACCGCCGCTGGCAGCCGAGCCGCCATGACCTGGCCCGTCAGATCGACGACGGGGGCGACGGCCCGGGGGACTGGGCGTACTGGCGGCGCGAGGCTCTGGCCCTCGCCTCGCCGGTGCCCGGCACCGCGGCCGGCCGCTTCGCGGCGGTCCGGTGCCTCGGCATCGTGCCGCTGCCGGGAGACCGGATCCGCCTGTGGCTGGAGAAGGTGGACGGAAGGCCCGGCGACGACTGGGCGGCCGGTGAACTCCTCGACAGCGCCGAGGCCCTGGGAGGCTTCCACGCCCGCTCACAGCGGCAACGGTCCGCCGACCGGACCTGGTGGTGCAGGCCCTTCGTGGAACAGGCCGCACTCCAGGCCCGGTTCACCCTGATCGAGCGGGCCGCGTCCGCCGCGACCTGCGCCGACCCGGCGCTGCGCAGGCTGTTCCCGCGGACGACCGTCACCGCCCTGCAGTCTCTCGCGCGCGGCCACGATCGGGCCGTACGCACGCTGCGGTCCCTGCCGGCCGGTCTGGTGCACCGGGACCTGACCCCCCGGAACCTGTTCCGGTCCGGCGGGCGCACGGTGGCGGTCGACTGGGGCCAGGTGGGGCAGGGACCGGCCGGTGAGGACCTGGCCACCCTCGTCCTGTCGTCGGCGGCCGCCGCGCGTCTGGGGCCCGAGGACACGCTCGCCCTCGCCGGAGCGGCCGCCGCGCGTCATCGCGCGGGGGCGGAAGCGGCCGGCGGCCCGTACGACCCGGACTCCGTCGCGCTCGCGTTCAGGCTCGTGGCTGCCTACCACTTCGGACTGCCGCTGGTCCGGCTCGCCGAGCGACTGCTCGCCCGGGACGGCGCGTCCCGGCGGCAGGCGGCGGAGGACGCCGACACGCGACGTCGCGCCGACGTCATGACGACGCTGCTGGAGGCGGCACAGCCGGACCTGCGGGACCTCACGCGCCGGTGAGGCCCGCGGGTCCCGCCGGGGGTCCGCCAGGACCTCAGACGGTGTCCGTGGGTCGCAGCGCCGTCATGGACCTCAGAGGGTGTCCGTGGGACGCAGCGCCGTCATGGACAGGCGCCCGCCCTCCAGCCGCAGCCTGTACCAGCTGCCCCGCCCCACGACCGGCGGCAGCGCACAGCCGTGGGCCGCCGCCAGATACGTCAGGACGGCGGGGAGGGTGTCTCCGTGCGAACAGGCGACCGCGTGACCGCCCCGATGACGGGCGGCGATCTCCACCAGGGCGCCCAGGGCGCGGCCGGCCGCCCACGCACCACCGAGGGACGGGCCGATCGGCCGGAAGACGCCCTCCGTCCACGCGGCCGGCTCGCCGAACCCCCGGGCCTCCCGCAGCCGGTCCTCGTCCACCACCGCCAGACCTGAGGCCTTCGCCAGTGGGACGACCGACTGGCGGCAGCGCAGCGAGGGGCTGCTGTACACGGCGTCGACGCCCGCTCCGAACACCTCGGCCAGGACGTCGGCCTGTCGCATCCCCTCCTCGCTCAACGGACGCAGATCGTCGTGGCCTCTCCACGTCTCGCGCGGGGAGGACGAGCAATGGGGGACCAGATCCAGCACAACCGTGCACGCATTGTCGAACATACGGCGCATCATGCCGGGGCCCGCAGGCGGAGTCCAAGAATTAGCGGGTATCCGCAAAAACGTTGACCACGCCATTCCACCCGCACAAGCCTGAACGGAAATACCAGCGAAGAGCGGCGGCGCCGCGAACCACGGAGTCGGTATGGAATTGGTCGACAGAACACCGCAGGAAATGGCCGGAGAGTTCCTGGCGAACGGTGCGCCGTCTCTCTGGCCGGACCTCCCGCACCTCGACGGCATGTCACCGGACCGCATCACCGCGCTTCCCTCCCTGCCCTACGGCGACCCGGCGTTCAGCGGCCGCCTGCTGCGCGAGCAGACCGACACCACGACGACGGACTCCTCCCGCCCTCCGGACCTCGTCGAACGCCAACTCGCCTGGCTGCGTGCCGCGCTGCCCACCTGGCGGGCGGGCCAGGTCCACCACCCGCTGTGCGGGCCGGGAAACTACGCGACCGCCCTGCACGACCACGGCATGACCTCCTACGTCGGCATCGACGCGGGCCCCGCCGTCGTCGACCACGCCCGCCGCCGATTCGCCGGGCAGGACGACGTCCGCTTCCTGCTCGGCGACGCCCTTGACCCGGCACTGTCGGCGCCCGACAACGCGTACGACACCCTGCTTCTCACCTACGACGCCGCCAACTTCTTCGCCCCGCACACGCTGAGGCCCTTTCTCCGGGCGCTCGTGGAACGGTTGCGCGGAGGAGGCACCGTCGTCCTCGACCTGCGGCTCGCCGAGGACGGCATCCGCGGATTCGACGAGGGACGTCAAGTCCACCGCCGCCGACACGGATCGGTCTTCCGGGACGGCCCCCACCTGCTGCTCAGCGAGGGCTTCGTCGCCGCCGGCGGAGCCCTGCTCGGCCACCGGATCATCGCCGTGGGCGAGGGCACGGAACCCCGCGAGCCCGAGGTCTTCCACTCGGTCCTGCACGTGCCGACCGCCGAACAGCTCGCCGGTCACCTCCGTTCGGCGGGGCTCGAAGTATCCGTGATCGGGCGGCCCTTCGCCGACTCGTCGGACCCGAACCTCGCCCGGCACCTCGTCGCGGCCCACCGGCCGACCCCCACACCCCACTCACCTCCGTGGAGGCAGTCATGAAGATCACGTTCCTGGGGCACGCGGGCGCCCTCGTGGAGGCCGGCGACGTCAGACTGGTCTGCGACCCGTGGTTCTCCGCCGGCGGCGCCTTCCTCTCCGGCTGGCACCAACTGCCCGACAACAGCCACTGCCTCCCCCTGACGTACGACGCGACCCATGTGTACGTCTCGCACGATCACCAGGACCACTTCGACGCCGAGGTGCTCAACGCACTCGACCCGTCGGTCACCCTGCTGATGCCCGACTACCCCCTGCCGAGCTGGAAACGGCTCGTCACCACACTGCGCGGCCCGGCACCCGTGCTCCTGCGCGACCAGGAGGTGTGGCGGGCGGGGCCGCTGCGCCTGCGCCTGATCCACTCCCCGACGCCCCGGCACCAGGACTCGGCCCTCGTCATCGAGGACACCGACACCGGTCAGGTCGTCGTCAACCTCAACGACTGCCAGGTCGACCGGGACCAGCTCCGCGCCATCCGGCGGCTTCATCCGCGCGTCGACGTCGTGATGGCCCAGTTCTCGGGTGCCACGTGGTTCCCGTTCGCCTACTCCTTCCCCGAGCGGGACCAGGTGGAGGCCGCGGCGCGCAAGAAGGTCAACTCCATGCGCCGCTGGACCCGTTACATGCAGGCGCTCGACCCGCGCCACGCCGTCGCGTTCGCCGGGCCGCCCGCTCTGCTCGATCCCGAACTCTCCCCGCACTTCTTCGCGGAGTCGTCCGTCTTCACCACACCCCCCGAACTGCTCGCCTGGCTGCGGGAAGAACACCCCGGCCTGGCGGAGCGCACCACGGCCCCGCTGCCGGGCGACGAACTCGACGTGGCTTCCGGCGAGTTGACCGCCGACCCGAAGATCCGGGAGGAGTTCGACTGGGACGACCTGCCGGCGTACACGGAGGCCTACGCCCGCCGGCGGGCACCCGCCATCGCCGAGGTGCTCGCCCGCCACCCCGCACCGCGGAGCAGCCTCTACGAGGAGTTCACCGCCCACTTCACCGCTCTGTTCCAGGCGGGCGAGAGACTGTGCAGGGCCGTCGACGCCGTCGTCGCCTTCGACGTCCAGGGGCCGGGCGGCGGGTTCTGGCTCGTCGACTTCCGTAGCCTGAGGGTCAGTGAGGGAAGCGGACCCACGACAGACCCGCACGACTACCGGTTCACGCTTCCCTCACGGTTCGTGCCGGACATCCTGGACGGCGGCATGAGCTGGGAGGAGTTCTTCTTCTCCTTCCGCTTCACCGCCTGGCGTCCCGGTATCGGCGCCTACAACGAGGAACTGATGTCGGTGCTGCGCTGCAGCGCACCCGACGACCTGGCCGAGTACCTCGACCGGACGGCGCAGGACCGGGAACCGGGCGAGTTCCGGCTGGAGGCCGCGAGCGGGACCTACCTGGTCTCCGACACCTGCCCGCACCTCGGCGCGCGACTCGGACCACAGGACTACGACCCGGAACTGGAATCGGTGGTCTGCCCCCAGCACGGCTGGCGTTTCGCCCTTCCGGACGGCGCCTGTTCCAACGGCCGGGCACGGCTCGGCGTCACCCCACAGTCCGCCGACCGCGACACCCCTTCGGACGCCACCCGGCGTCCCCGAGAGAGGCAGGAACAGCAGTGATCGACTTTGCGGCCATGGAACGGCAACTGGACGAGGCGTCCCCGTCCTGCTTCCGCGCCGACCCCTTCCCCCACTACGTCTGGGAGGGAATCCTTCCCCGGGAAGTACTGCGGGCCGCCGCGGACGCCTATCCGGACACCTCCCTCATGACCGCGAAACCCGGCATCCCCCGATGGCACTCCCAGAACCTCGGCCTGGCCGGGCCGGAGCTGCGCGACGTGTGCACGGCTCTGCTCGGCGACGACCTCGCCGCGTTCCTCGCGAAGGTGACCGGGGTCGAGGGCCTGCGCACCGAGCCGGACGGCGACTGGGGCAGCTACCGTCTCGCCGGCCACGGCGCCGTCCACCACGCTCACGTCGGCTCCAACCGGCACCCTGAGACCGGCCGTCTTCGCCGGTACTCGTTGTTCACGTACCTCAGCGAGGGCTGGCAGCCGCAGGACGGCGGATGGCTCGAACTGGGCGAGCCCGCAGGGGAGGTGCCGACCGCCAGGATCCTGCCCGTGTTCGGCCGCAGCGTCCTCATCGAGACGACGGCGCGGTCACTGCACGGCATCTCGGCCGTGCGGGTGGCGCCGCCCGCCACCCGCAAGACCGTCACGGTCCACTTCTGGACGGAACCGGAGGACGGCGCATGACGGGACACACGCCGTGAAGCACCGACGGCTGGGCCGCAGCGGCCTGCACGTGAGTGAGATCGCCTACGGCAACTGGATCACCCACGGGGGCCAGATCGACACCGACATGGCGCTCGCGTGCGTACGGACCGCGCTGGACCGCGGCATCACCAGCTTCGACACGGCCGACGGGTACGCGTTCGGCGCCGGGGAGGAGATCCTGGGCCGCGCCCTGGCGGGGGAGCGCCGCTCCAGCGTCGAGATCTTCACCAAGGTGTACTGGCCCGTCGGCCCGGGGCCGAACGACCGGGGTCTCTCGCGCAAACACATCATGGAGACCATCGAGGTGTCGCTGCGCCGGCTCGGCACCGACTACGTGGACCTCTATCAGGCCCATCGCTTCGATCACGGGACACCGCTGGAGGAGACGATGACCGCCTTCGCCGATGTCGTCCGCTCGGGCAAGGCGCTCTACATCGGTGTCTCCGAGTGGCGGGCGGAGGAGATCCGCGCCGCGCAGTCCCTCGCCAGGGAACTGCACGTCCCGCTGGTCTCCAACCAGTGCCGGTACTCCGCCCTGCACCGCGTCATCGAGGCCGAGGTGATACCGGCCTGCCTGGACGAGGGGTTGGGACAACTGGCCTTCTCCCCCCTGGCACAAGGTGTTCTCACGGGAAAGTACGTGCCCGGACGGCCGCCGCCGCCCGGGTCACGGGCCACCGACTCCAAGGGCTTCGGCCGGCACTTCATGGAGAAGGTGCTGCGCGAGGACATCCTCGGACGCGTGCAGCGACTGCTGCCGCTGGCCCGTGAAGCGGGCGTCCCGCTGCCGGTCCTCGCACTCGCCTGGGTCCTGCACGAGCCGAACGTGGCGAGTGCGATCATCGGCGCCGCGAGACCCGAGCAGATCGCCGCCAACACCGCGGCCTGTGAGGTCACCCTGGACGCGGGCCTCAAGGAGGCGGTGGATGCCGTCCTCGACCCGGTCGCGCTCAAGGACCCGGAGCTCACGACCAGTCCGGGCCGCACCTGAGCGGGCTTCGCCGCGTTCGCTCGGCGGTGTTGTCGGTGTTCTCGGAGTTGCCGGTGTGGGCGGTGTCGTCGGTGTTCGCCCGGTCGCTCGTCCTGGATCGGTGGGCCGGTCCGCTGCTGCCGGCCCACCGTCCGGGCGGGAACGACCGGCACGCCTTCCGCTGGACGGGCGGAACCCATAGGAAGGTCATCCGGAGGTGCCGGGCCGCGGCACGGGCGACTCGGTCCGCGAGAGATCCGCCAGCGCCAGGTGGACGTGTGCCAGTTCCATGCCCTCCTCCCGGCACCAGCGCAGCGACAGGCCGAGCGGCACCCCCTTTTCGGACCGCAGCCGTATCAGCTGCCGAGCCATTTCATAGGGCTGGTCCGAAAGAACCCCGGGCCGCCTCACATGGCTGCGTCCCTTGCTGAGCACCCTGCTGAAGGCCTTCAGCTCGTCGGCCACATGCTCCCAGGACCGCGCGGGCAACCGAGGAAAGCCGTGAGGAGACCGATAGGCGGTCTCCGCGGTGGCGAGCACCGACGTGAGCAACGTCGGCGGCAGGCCGTGCAGGGCCAGTTCGGTGCCGATCATGCGGATGAGCCGCCGCAGCACGTACGGCCCCCCACGCGGTCCTGGAGCCACCCCCTCACCGAGCAGCAGAGAGGCGCTGCTCGACACGTCGGCCAGGAGGACGGGGTTCGGTCCGGGCGGGGCGGTCCTCCCGGCCAGCAAGTCGGAGATGGCCGTGCTCAACGGTGCGAGCAGCAGAGGGACGGCCGACCCCGTCCCGTCCGGCTCCGATGACGGAGGGCGGGCGACGTAGGTGAGCGTGTGCTCGAAGACGATCATCTCGAACAGCGGCTGTGTGACGGCTGCCAGCCGTCCCGAGGTCCGGCGGCGCTCCACGAACTGGATGTGCGCGACGGAGACGTGACAGCCGCAGGTGCATCTGGCGTCGCAGTGCGCGAACAGGGAGCTCCGTACGGTGCGGCGGAGCGTCAGGCACGGCCCCAGCTCAGGGTCCATGCGCGGCGGGGTCTCCGGCAGACGGGTCCCGAGCGTGATGCGCCCGTGGTCGACGCCGAGGTCCAGAAGCGCGTTCACGACCCGGGAGGAGTCCTGGGGTTCCGAGCTGAGAAGGAACCTCAGTTCGGCCGGTGCGATGCCGGCCTGACGCAAGGCCTCCCAGGAGTCGCGCAGGGCCGCGTCGTACGGGCGTAAACCTGTCCAGACGGCACCCACCGCACGGCCGGCACTCGGTGGTGAGGCGGAGGGCGGCGTCATCAGCCGGCTCGTGTTGAGAATCCACTGAAGGACGGCGGCGCCACCCGGTTCGGGCCGGGGGTAGCCGGTCAGGGACCGTCGCCAGTCCGGCGAGGCGACGGACGTGAAGAGTGTCGTTCCGCCGGTCTCGGCGAGCAGCGGCCGCGGTGGCCGACGGCGGTAGCCCCGTCGGACCAGGCATTCGGCGAACGCCGCGGCGGCCCGGACGTCCGGTTCGCCCGCCCACCGGTGCGCGTCACTCTCGAGCACTCACATCACTTCCCGTCCGCATGATGACAGAACTTCACTAGCAGTCACAAAACATAGTCATGTCAAGCGGTTGCTCGCCAGACTTTTTTCTCATTCCCGTATGTCTGAATGATGCGTATATATCGGGCAGGGAAACCTCAAAAAAGCCGCGCGTACTGGGCCGTAATGCGCGAGTCGCTCCACCTGGTGCACGCATTGACTGCCCGAGTCACGTCATGCCAACATCGGGCTGTCGTCAGGCAGTCAAGTCAGTCACAAAACTGAGTCATTGCCGAGCGACGTGCTTCAGCCGCTCATGAGAAACCGTCTGGGAGAGAAGCGAATGATGCGATCAACTCGCCTGCTCGTCGCCGCCGTGATCCTGGGATGTTCCGCTGCCCTGGGAACGGCCGCGGCTCAGGGAGGACTGGCAGGGAGCCTGGACTCCTCCGCCGACATCGTTGTCCCGGCCCCCGCTGCTTCGCCCACCGACCTTCCGGGCAGCGACGACATCCCGCTCTGCTGCTGATGGTTCACGCGGGAACGAGTGAGGGCGGCAGTGGCCTCGCACTGCCGCCCCGGGTGGAATCCGTCATCGGATCCGCGGTGTCCTCAAGGGTGCGACGTCGCCGGCTGTGTCGTCAGGAACGTCTCCCGGTGTCCCATGCACCGCATGCTCTGCCGGTACGCCCACACGGCGCGTTCGTCCTCCCCGCAGAGTCGCAGGATCTCGGCCAACTCGGCCCAGGCGAAGGCGGCCTGGCGGTTGGCTTCGGACGCCTCCAGCATCAGCGCACCCCGCTCGTAGGCGACCTGGGCGGCTTCGCGGTCGCCCTGGCACAGCCGGGCCGCGGCGAGCACCAAGTGGTTGCGGGCGTTCTGGAGACGGTGATCGGGTCCGAGCAGTTCCAGCGCGCGCTCGGCGTGGTCGATGGCGACCGCCGCGTTTCCGAGGCGCAACTCCGCCCGGGCGAGGGCGGAGAGGCAGTACGCGATGTCGACACTGCTGCCGACCTCGCGCAGGCTGGTGAGGCTCTGGCTGAGGACGTCGCGTGCCGCTTCCGGCTGCGGAGTGTCCGACTGGAGGAGCACCACGGCATAGGCGTTGCGGAGCCTGGCCAGGGCGCGCTGGTCCTCGCCCTCCGCGTAGATGGCCAGCGCCTTCTCGATCAGCATGAGGGCGTCCGCGGTCTTTCCGTTGCGGTGCATGACCACGCTGGCGTTCCAGTACGCGGCGCCCAGCGCCCGGGAGTCGGTGATCGAGCCCGCCTGTTCGATCGCCTTGGTGGCGAGGTACGAGGCGCGGTGCATGTCGCCACGCTCCATGTAGACGCCCACCAGGGTGGACAGCAGCTCGACGCCGATGACCGTCGGCCCGAGATGCAGCTTCTCCAGCTCGGTGAGGGTGGCCTCGGCCACTTCGATGGCGTGGGAGAGGTCGCCGAGCTCTCGGTAGCACCGGCACAGCGCGATCACCGTGGTGAGCCGCGGAACCAGTTCGGGGTGTTCCAGGGAGACGGAGTGCAGGGCATCGAGGCGGACCACCGCCTCCTCCAGCCGGCCCAGATGCTCCAGGGCGCGAGCCATCCCGAGCTCCGCCTTGTAATGGATCTCCGGCTGGGAGGAGGCGCTCGCCTTTTCCTGAACGGAGCGGTACGCCTCGAACGCCGCCTGCGGGTCCCCGTTGTTGAGGGCCAACTCGGCGTAGCTGAGCTCCACTTCGAGCTCACCGGCCGAGACCTTCGCCGGATCGTCGGTCAGCTCGGAGAGCTCGCAGCCCAGACGCCGGGCCAGTTGCTCCAGCACCTCGGGGGAGGGAGTGCGCTTGCCGGCCTCCAGCAGCGAGACATAGCTCGCGGACAGGTCCTCGCCGGCGAGGTCGGCCTGGGACATTCCTGCGGCTCGGCGCAGGCGTCGGATGCGGGCACCTACTCCATCCGAGATCTTCACACCTACTCCTCGGTCAACTTGACAGACGTTTCCGTCATTGTGAGCCAGTCAAGTTTAGCTCAGGGAACTGGGCCGCCCGTACGATACCAGCGAACAGGGCAAACGGGGATCCTCTTTTCTGGACGCGACCCACCGGTGTATCTGTGCAGGTGAGAAGACCTTTCTGTGACCGAAGGAGACCCCAGGGAGAGGATTTCGCGCAGCCGTCGGTTCCGTTTTCGGCACTTTTCGACTGTCGTGAAGGTTTATTGACTGCCGGTCGCGATGCCGTTTCCAAAAATGTCCTCTGATCAGGACCGCCGGGCATTCCCCCGGGCCCGCGCCCCCGCAGCCCCGCTCATCCCCCAGCCACCTCGCCACTCTTGATCACGCCGACCAAGGGAGACCTGTGCGTACGTCAGCGAACCCCACACCCCTGCGCCGCAGCGGCCTTCGGATGCCCGGGAGCGAACAGCGGGGCGTCCACCTCCGACCGACCGCCGAGGACCGGCTGGCGGCCGTCATGCCGCTGGACGAGCGTCAGCGCAAGCTCGTAGCCCTGCTTCTCGCCGGACACACCGACGCCAGTGCCGCGAGCCGGCTCGGTGTCAGTCCGCGTACGGTGACCAACATCCTGCGCTCGCTCATGGACCGTCTCGGCGTCGACAACCGCTTCCAGCTGGGCGTGGCTCTCGGCAGCCGCATTCGCGTCCCCGACCGGTCGAGCCGCGTGTCCTACGCCGCCTCGTCCCCCTGCGACGGAGGACCCGGTACGGGGCCCAATCCACCTGCGCCGGTCGGCCCCGCATCTGCTGGGGCGACTTCCTCCCGACGTCCCTCAAGGCCGTCGATCGATGCCGGGCCGTGAAAGACGCCGTGGCCCTGCTCGGATGCCGGAGAGCCGGGAGCCGGACGAACCCTGGGCCGGACCAGGGAATCCCTCAGCGGTCTCCGTGCCATCGCAGGTCGTCGGCGGCAGGCGCCGGACGGAAAGGGGAGGGACGGAAGGGGAGGGACGGAAGGGGAGGGACAAGAGGAGACGATTGAGAAGGGACGGAAGAAGGGGGAGGGGCGGAAGGGAACTGGCGACAGCCGCCGACCAGCGGCAGACCGGACGGCGCAAGGCGGCGTGTCGTTCACGGGCTTCCGCATCCCCGTCTCGGGGGTCCACGAGGACCAGCCGCGCGGCGGGCGGTGATCGAGGACGCCCCGCTCCCTCCACGCACCGGCGCCGCGCCCGGCGGCGGACACCTGGCTGGGCGAAGCCGGTCATGGGCGCAGCTGACCGGCGATCCTCAGCCAATAATCAGGTCTAGGCCTTCCGGGCCAGACCGGCCGCGATGAGGTGTTCCCAGACCGTGAGTTCTCGTGCTTCGCCGCTGTTCCACGGGTTGTCGGTCTCGTCGGGACGCCACAGTGACGCGGGCACGATCCCGGGGTCGAGGATCTCCAGGCCGTCCAGCAGGGCGGCGATCTCCGCGTCGGTGCGCCACCGGCCGCGGCCGAAGGTCTGCTGGAGGACCTTCTCGGCCTCCTCGGTCTCCGGGTTGTTGCCGGAGCGGAAGTGGCTGACGAAGAAGTAGCTTCCGGAGGGGACGTGGTCCCGCCAGTAGCGCACGATGCCGGCCGGGTCCTCGTCGTCGTTGACGTGGTGGAGGATGGCGCTGAGGATGACGGCGACGGGACGGGTGAAATCGATGAGTTCCCGGGTGTCGGGGTGAGTGCGGATGGCTTCCGGGTCGCGCACATCGACCGCGACGACGCGGGTCCGGTCGTTGTTCTCCAGCAGGGCCCTGCCGTGGACCAGTACCTGGCGGTCGATGTCGACGTAGACGACCCGGGATTCGGGGGCGTGCCGTTGCGCGACCTGGTGGACGTTGTCCGCGGTCGGCAGGCCACTGCCCAGGTCGATGAACTGTCGGATGCCGGTGGTCTTCGCGATCTCCCTGACCGCCCGGGTCAGGGCCGCGCGGTTGGCGAAGGCGATGGCCACCGATCCGGGCAGGTCGCGTTTGAACACGTCGCCGATCTCACGGTCCACGGCGTAGTTGTCCTTGCCGCCGAGCAGGTAGTCGTAGACGCGGGCGATGCTCGGCTTGGCCGGGTCGATGGAGGAGCCTTCGGAGGTCATGGCGGCTATTCTCTCCCGCAACGTCGCCCGCGGACCAGGGCTTTGGGATCTTCCGGCCGACCGGGGTGCGGCAGGAGGACCTGGATGCCCGGGCCCGGTGTCCAGGCCGCGACCGGACGACGGGGTGACCGGCTTCACCGTGCGGTATGCGGATTTGGTGGATTGTGGCCGCAACCAGCATCAGAACACTGCGAGTTCACGGCGCTGAGGGTCAGGGCGCGGGCGTGACGGCAGCGACGCCGCAGGGATCGTCCAGGCCCCGGTGTCATCCGGAGGCGGCGCGCTTGTCACGGTTCCACTTCCACCTCCAGAGCGCCGAGAGCCGGGGGTCGTGTTCGAAGCCTGGGTGGGAGAGCGGTGCGAGCCGTTCGATCGCCTTCCCGGTGCGCGGATCGTCTCGCCGAAGGAGACCGTAGGCGGCGTCGAGCCGCATCGTGAAGTCCTCCTCGTCGAGCAGGGCCGCGAGGGCGTCGGCGACCACCGTGCCACGGTTCGTGCTGTTCGCGAGGGCCTCGGCCGTGCGGGCCCGCACCTCGGCTTCCGGGTCCCGGAGCAACTCGACGATTGCGTCGGTCAGGCCGGGGCTGACGTCGTCGGCAACGACCAGTGTCCGGGCGGCCCGGGCACGGACGGTCCGGTCCTTGTCCCGGGCGAGCACCAGCAGCGCTGCTCGGGCCGCCGCGCCGAGTGGACGGAGGGGTGTGCCCTCGCCGAGGCCGAGCAGGAGGTCGGGGACCTGGGCGCGGACCTGCGGGGACGGGTGACCGGCGTACCGCAGTCCCACGGACGGCGATTCCCGGTGCTCCGTCTCGCTCAGGACGCGCAGCACGTCGGCGAGGACGCGAGAGTCGGCTTCCCCCTCCGTGGCCCAGGCGACGAGCAGTTCGGCGGTCTCCTTCTCGTGGGAGTTCCGCCCACTCGTCGGCGACAGGAGGTGACCGTGCAGGACGTCGAGGACGAATCGGCGATGCTCGGGATCCGGGCTGTGGCGGTGTGCCGTGAGAGCCGACCAGGTCTGCTTGCTGCGGCGTTCGTTGAGGACCCACAGGGCGGCCGACCGGTCGACATGGTCCCGGTCACCCCGTGCCATGGCCCTGGCCACCAACTCGTCGACGGGTGTCAGGAAACGGAAGGCCCATTCCAGGGCGGTGAGGATCGCACCGTGCCCGTCGCGGACCGTGAGGCCGTCGAGCGTCACCTGCGACGCGCGAGCGTACTCGTCGTCCATCACCCATGCGCGGCACGTGGGGCCCAACCCACGTGTCCTGCGCCTGAGTTCGTTCTCCGCGCCCATCTCGTACCAGTGCCGGGCCAGGGCGAGCAGATACGCCCTCTCCGCCTCAGGGAGGCGTAGCCGGGGCTCTCGGCCCAGCACGGCTTCCACCATCGCCGGAGAGCCGCCGTCGACCGCCCGCCTCAGCGGAGTCGTTCCGTCCGGCAGTCGCCGGTCCGGATCAGCGCCGCCCTCGACGAGCGCCTTCGCGACGGCGGCGTCGTAGGCGGTGACCGCCAGGCACAACACCGGCAGGCCGTCGTCCGTGACCGTGTCCGGGACCGCCCCCGACTCCAGCAACGCGACCACGGACTCCGTGTCTCCCCGTCGCACTGCCACTACGAGTGGTCTGCCGCCCATGGTCCGCCGCGCCCCCCTCTCCCAAGAACCGCCGGCCGATGAACCCGCCCCGGGGTGCCGGCTGATGCCTGCCTTGTTCCGTCACCCCGCGCACCGCATGGCGGCGGCAACCCGACGCGTGCCACGATAGTCGGCGGGATGACGCCGAGGTCTGTGCATGAGGTCGGGGCCGGTGCTCGAAGTCCGGGCCGTGGTACGGGGGGCCTCCCCCTGAGTGGTGGACACGCTGATACTGGATCTGCTTGATCCGGAGGAAGCGAGAACACCGCCGATGGCGATGAAGGACTACTCAGACGAGTTCAAGGCCGATGCCGTGGCCCTGTACGAGTCCACACCCGGGGCCACCTACAAGAGCATCGCTGCCGACCTGGGCATCAACCGGGCCACCCTGCGCGAGTGGGTGCTGCGGGACCGCGAACGCCGCGGTGTCACCGCCACGGCTGCAAAGCCGGCCGTCCAACCGGGGGCGGCGGTGCCCTCCGACGCTCCGGACGAGCGGATCCGGCAGTTGGAGGCCCGGGTGGCCGAGCTCGAGGCGAGTGAGCGGAAGCTCGCGACCGAGCGGGACATCCTCCGCAAGGCGGCCAAGTATTTCGCCGGAGAGACGAACTGGTGATCAGCCGCTTCCAGTTCGTCGACGACCACCGGGACACCTACGAGGTGAAGCGGCTCTGCCACGTCCTGGACGTGAACCGGTCCAGCTACTACAAGTGGCTCGCCGGCGCCGAGGCCCGGGCCGCCCGGCAGCACAAGGACCGGATCCTGGCCGAGGAGATCCGCGAGATCCACGGCGAGTCCGGCGGCGCCTACGGCTCCCCGCGAGTGACCGCCGAGCTCCGCGAGAAAGGACGGCGGGTCAACGAAAAGCGGGTCGCCCAGATCATGCGGACGTTCTCGATCACCGGCATCCGCCTGCGCAGACGCGTGCGCACCACTGTCCCGGACCCGGCAGCCTCACCGGTTGCGGACCTCTTCCAGCGGGACTTCACCGCCGCCGATCCGGGACGGAAGTACATGGGCGACATCACGTATCTCCCGCTCGCCGGCGGGGAGTTCCTCTATCTCGCGACCGTACTGGACTGCTTCAGCCGCAAGGTCGTCGGCTGGTCCATCGCCGACCACATGCGCACCGGCCTGGTCGCCGACGCGCTACGGATGGCAGCCTCGACCCGCGGCCGCCTCGACGGCGCCGTGTTCCATTCCGACCACGGGGCCCAATACGGATCCCGGGCCTTCGCCGGCCTCTGCGACCAGCTCGGGGTCACCCGCTCGATGGGCGCGGTCGGCACCAGCGCCGACAACGCGGCCTGCGAAAGCTTCCACGCCTCCCTGAAACGCGAGACCCTCCAGGGCGCCCACGACTATGGTGACGCCGCCACCTGCCGCCGGACCGTCTTCGCCTGGCTGACCCGCTACAACACCCGCCGCCGGCACTCCGCCAACGGCCACCTCAGCCCCAACGAATACGAACACCGACACCACACCGCTAAGCTCACGCTCGCCGCGTGATCAATAACCGCGTGCCCACCTTCACGGGGGAAGGCCCCGGAGCCGACCAACCATCCCGCGAGCGCTCCGCACGGCGAAACCGCCAGGTCGGACGCTCGGTCGGCCGACCGTCCGGTCAGGGGGGTGCAGCGGTACCCTCCCTCGCGAAGACTCCAGCACAGCCGGGAAGCAGACTCGTTCCTGTGGGCGCACTCCTGCCATTCCTGATCTTCGTCGCGATCCTCGCCGTCGTCCTGGGCTTCTTCGTATGGCTGGCATCCCGTGTGCGTCGCCGTGGCCTCGCAGGCGGGGCGATGAGTGCGGCCTTGGCCTCGTACGAGGAGGCGTTCCGTGTCACGGCCCACGATTCCCACGTGGAGATCCGAGCTCAAGCGGAGCGAAAGGCGCCGGTCCTGTCGCCTGACGGTCACTGGAGGCGAAGCCCTGGCGAAACCGCTCGCGCGGGGGCAGAGGTCCGCAGGTCCCGTCGGCCGCGCCTTCGCCGATCACGACGCGGTCTCGGACGCTGGGTCGATCGGGCGAGGCGCGGCCGTTGACCAGCGGAGGCGCGAGCGCGGATGACCCGCTTCCAACGCGGCGCATCTTTGCGGGTGTTCCGGTGCCGACCAGCAGATGCCGGGGCCGTCGAATGCGGAACGGGACGCGGATGCCGAGGCCCCACCCGCGCGCCCGGTCCCGGCCGTCAGAGGGCGGGGTGCTGGTTTCGGACCGGGCTGAGTGTCTCCAGCAGTGAGGCGATGTGCAGGATGGTCGACTCGGCGTACCAGGCGCCGACCAGTTGCACGCCGATGGGCATGCCGTCGCTGGTCGTGCCGAACCGCATGGACAGGGCCGGAAGTCCGGTCAGGCTGAACGGGACGGTCGTCGAACTGACGTGGAAGGGGCCGACCGTCTGGCCATCGAGGACGAACTCTCCGAGCGCGTGCTCGTGTGCGGGGATCGTCGTGACGGGAAGCAGCAGGACGTCGTGCTCGTGGAAGTACTCCGCGAAGCCGTCCCGGAGCCGCTCGACACCCTGCTCGGCCAGGACGTAGTCCTCCACGGACCTGTCGGGTGTGGCGAGCAGGGTCTTGGAGTAGGTGAACATCTCGTCCTCGTGACCTGCGGTGATCTCCTGGACGGCCGGCTTCATCTCCATGATGTGCTGCCGGGAGAAGAGGTCGAGGGGGTTGTCCCGTTCGAGAGCCGGGATGTCGACGGACTCGACCCCGAATCCCGACCCCCGCAATGCGTCGGCCGCGTTCCGCACGGTGGCCGCGACCTCCGGGTCGACCGGGCCGAGCCCGGAATCGACCAGCCAGCCGACACGGACGCTCCGGTCCGGTGAAACGCCCGGCCCGGTGTCGTACTCGGGCGGGAGCACGGAGAACCCGTCGATACCGTCAGGGCCCGCCACCAGCGAATACGCCAGCGCCACATCGCGGACGGTGCGGGCCATGGGGCCGGCGTGCCAGTCACGGCGCGGTGCCCGCGGCCAGAATCCCGTCATCGGGATGCGCCCGTGCGTCGGCTTGAGCGCTGCGATACCGGTGTCGGCAGCGGGCCCGCGCACCGAGATGGACAGGTCGCTGCCGAGACCGAGCGGCGACATCCCGGCGGCGATGGCCGCGGACTCCCCGCCGCTCGAACCTCCGGACGAGCGGTTGAGGTCCCAGGGATTGTTCGTCCTGCCCGTCAGGAGGTTGTCGGACTCGACCCAGTACGAGAACTCCGGGAGATTCGTCTTCGCCAGCAGGATCGCGCCCGCCCGCTTCAAGCGCGCCACGGCGGTGGCGTCCGTGCTGGGGATACGCCCCGCGAAGACCGGCGAACCGCGCTGGGTGAGCACGCCTGCGGTGTCGAAGCCGTCCTTGACGGTGAAGGGCACGCCATGGAGCGGACCCACCGGTACACCTGCCGCGAGGTCCGCGTCCGCATCCTTTGCAGCGTCGAGCGCACCGTCGGCGAGCGTCACGATCGCGTTCACGCGAGGATTGGTCGCCTCGATCCGGTCGAGGTGCGCCTGGACCACCTCGACGGAGGAGACCTTCCTCGTGCGGATCAGCTCGGCGAGTTCGGTCGCGTCGGAGTGGATGAGGGCGGTCGCCATGATGCAGTTCCCTTCATATCTACATATACCGCATCACTATCCAGTCGAATTTCCGCTTCGGACGGCGCGACGCGCCGCCGTGCTGTGGAGCGGACCCGCTCCGGCCCCTCGAAGTCGGGAGGCCGACTTCGAAACGACGTCGGCCGCAGTCGGCAGACGTCGGACCCGCACTCTTGCCGTACATGACACGATTCCAGGGGGCGGGGCCCCAGCCCTACGGCCAAGGCGGCGGAACTGTGCGACGTATGGTCGGCACCAAAGCAGGCCGGCGTCCTACTTCCTCTTGCGCGACCGGCCGCGCCCTTCCCTCGTGGCACAGGCCGCGTCCGCACGCCTGACGACCAGCCTCGATCGGGCCGCTGTCACACAGCTGCCACGCCCCACGCGCCACCGCGTCCCTCCGCATGTCACGATGCTGGCGAGCGCCCCGCCACGCACTGCACAGCACGGGGAGCTCTCGGCCGTGCGCAGCTGCTCCGCCCCCGTCGGCGGCTGCGCACGGCACCCCGTTCACCGAGGTCCAGCAGCGACGAACGGCACGCCGATCGAGGTCGCGAACACGACCGTGGCATCGATGCCAGGGGTGATGGGCGCCGCGGGGAGTCCGCGCCCTGGTCTGCTGCTATAGGCCGTCGCCCTCGATTCAGTGAGCCACCAGGGTCGAGCAAGGCGAAGCAGGGCGGCCCCATCGTTTCCATGAGTCCCCGTTTCTTCGCCCTCGAAGGGCCGGGGGACGACGTCCGTCGGGCGGTCGCCATGAAGCACACGTCAGTCGGCACATCATCGGCCATACGTTCCGAAAATTGCTTGCAGCGCCTGCCTGGAGTGCAGACATGACAGCCTCGCTGCAGGAGATCACTCATGGGATTCTTCGCCATCGACTGGACCGGCGAAGGCACCGACTTCCGCTCCGGACTCTGGCGGCTCGACATCGCGGACGGGCAGCAGGGCCGAGGTTACGGACGCTTCGCAGTGCAGTCCGTAGCCGGCGAGATCCGGCGACGAGGCGGCACCCGGCTGACGACCACGTGGCATCCCGGAGCAGACGGCCCAGCAGGCTTCTGTCTGGCACTCGGCTTCCAGCCGACAGGAGAGACCAGCGGAGACCAGACGGTGGGCGTGCTGGCACTGAACTGACCCCGAGGAACTGCCGCCCCAGCGCTCACGCACGCGTTGAGCGACCCTCCGTCGAGCTCTCGGACACCTCGATGCCCGCCAATTTCGTTGAGCCCACACCCTGCCATGGTGTTGGCTGGCGGCACCGAATTGTCAGTACCGCAGGTGTCCGCTCGACTGGAGCAGGGGGTTCAACGTGCAGGACATTGTTGTCGACCCGGTCGCCCACAATCGGGCAGCCTGGGACAAGTATGTCCAAGAGGGCAACGAGTGGTCGACGCCGGTGAGTTCCGAGGAGGTCGAGCGCGCTCGCGCGGGCGACTGGTCGATCGTTCTCATCGGGCGTGAGCCGGTCGACCGCTCCTGGCTGCCGACGGACCTGACCGGCAAGGACGTGTTGTGCCTCGCCTCCGGCGGTGGCCAGCAGGGTCCGATCCTCGCCGCCGCGGGCGCGCGGGTCACCGTATTCGACAACTCACCCCGCCAACTCGGCCAGGACCAGATGGTGGCGGCGCGTGACGGACTCGAACTCCGCACCGTCCTGGGCGACATGCGCGACCTCAGCGCCTTCGGCGACGCAACGTTCGACGTCGTGTTCCATCCGGTCTCCAACTTGTTCGTACCGGACGTGGCACCGGTGTGGCGTGAGTGCTTCCGCGTCCTGCGACCCGGCGGAACTCTGCTCGCGGGCTTCCTCAACCCTGATGCGTACTTGTTCGACCACGAGGCGCTCGACGAGCGCGGCGAGCTGATCGTCGTGCACAAGCTGCCCTACAGCGATGTCACGCAGTACTCCGCCGAAGAACGCGCCACGAAGTTCGGTGCGGATGCCGCTCTGGAATACAGCCACACCCTCACCGACCAGATCGGCGGGCAACTCGCCGCGGGTTTCGTCCTCACCGGCTTCGCGGAAGCGCCGCACCAGTCCAACGCGTCCGCTCCCTACATGTCGAACTACTTTGCGACGCGGGCGGTCAAGCCGGGCTGATCCAACCGTCGGGCCGACCGAGTCGGCCGCGTTCTACTAGTAGGGCCAAGGGGAGCGCTGTGCCGGACCGACCCGCCATTGACGTATGAAGTCCTGTCGGCCCCCAGCTCCGCGCCGGGGGCCGGTGGTCTGTCAATTGGCCTGTTCAAAGGCCTCACGGACGTTGGCCGGGACCCGTCCGCGGTCGTTGACCTCGTACCCGTTGCTCCGCGCCCAGGTGCGCATCTCAACGGCGCTGGGGCCGTCGGCGTCGGCCCTGCGGCCTTTGCTCACCTTCGTGCGACCGGTCTTCCGGCCTGCCTGAATGAAGCGGGCAAGGGCATCGGCGAGCTCGTCGTAACTGTCCGGTGACAGATCGATTTCGTACTTTACACCATTCAGTGAAAACTCGTGAGTGGAGATCTCCGGGTGCTCTTTACCCGTGAGGTCGTCGGTGTAGACCGTAATTGTCTTCTGAACCATAGTTGGATGGTACTCCAAATGCTCACCCATTCGATCCCGATGTTTCGAATCGCAATGGTTCCGCTCTTTCCTCATGGAGGTGGAGCGGACCTCTCATAGCGGACCTCTCATAGCGGACCTCTCAGGTGGAGCGGCGGAATTCGCCGGCCTGGTCCGTTCCCCGCAGATCGGGCGTCCGTGTCCGAGTCGCCTCGGAATGCAGCGGTCCGCTCGTCTCCGGCGCCGCGTCCGTGAGCGACAGGCTGCCAGGAGCCCTCAGGCAGTGGTGATCGCTTGACGGGAGTGCGGTGCACTGGTGTGTGGTGCCGGTGAGGCCGGGGGCGACGGGGGCGGTGAGGGATTGACCGATGTCCTGGGCGTTGGCCTGCCGATTCGCCGGAGCTCGCAGCCGTTCCCCTGGGGAAGCGGGCTGGTCCGACCCTGCCGACGAACGGGCCGTGCCGGCCTGGAACGAACAGACGGCCGCCCGTGGACGGGAACACGTCGACGCCAACGTGATCGGCATCGGTGCGCGCATGCACACCCGGGAGGAGGCGACGAAGTTCGTCGAGATCCTCCTGAAGACCCTGTATTCCGGGGACGACCGCCACGCGCGGAGCATCGCGATGCTCGACCGGTACGGGACGACGGGCGAACTCCCCGAACTCCATTGAGCCGCTCGGTCGCGCACGACAATCCCGTCGACGTCGGCGGATGTCCCCGGGATACTGGACGCCCATGGACGAGGTCGAGGTCGTGGTCGCCCATTCCGAGCGCGCCACGTTGCGGGTCGGCGACGTGTTCCTGAAGGTGGACGCCGATCAGTCGCGCATCGACGTCGAGGTCGAGGTGATGTCCCTCGCGCCGGTCCCGACCCCGGAGGTGCTGTGGCGCAAGCCGCCCGTGCTCGCGCTCGCCGCGGTCCCGGGGACGACGCTCGGGCGCCTCGGCGGACCGTCGACCGGGTCGCCGGCGGCATGGGCCGCGGCGGGCGCCGCCATCCGCAAGCTGCACGACGCGCCGCTGCCGGCCCGGGTCGGCGGGGCCGGGCGGGACATCGTCGCGCTGACGGCGGAACTCGACGACGAGTGCGAGCGCCTCGTGGCGAACGGTGTCCTGCCCGTCGACCTGGTCACCCGCAACCGCCAGGTCGCCGAAGCCGCGCTCCGGACGTGGATTCCCGCGTTCACGCACGGCGACCTGCAGATCGCGCACGTCTTCGTCGACGGCGGTGAGGTCACCGGCATCATCGACTGGTCCGAGGCGGGCCAGGGCGACGCCCTGTACGACCTCGCCACCTTCACCCTCGGGCACGAGGAGCACCTCGACGACGTCATCGCCGGTTATGGCACCGACGTCGACCTCGACGTGATCCAGGCGTGGTGGTCGTTGCGAAGCCTTCTGATTGTTCGCTGGCTGACGGAGCACGGCTTCGACCCCTTCGCGCCGGGCTGTGAGGTCGACGTGCTGAGGTCCCGGATGTGAGGCGGCGCGAACTCGACGCGATGCCGGTGGCGGAGGGGGGCCCACGTGGGCGCCGCCATTCGTGACGGGAATCGGGTGTCTGGGCCGCTCTGGTCGGCTCGTGGCAAGGAGCCCCGCGTCGTACGGTAGAGGCATCAGGTGGCGCGCCTACGCAGCACCCGCGCCCCCAGCACCCTGGGGTGATGTCCGCCTCACGTGACTGTGAAGGGCCACCCCGCGGCCACCCCGCGTCTGCCGAGCACGAGTGTGAGAGCGGCTCGGCGCCGTTCCCGGACGGTTTCCGGCGCGACACCTCAGACGCCTGAGAATCTCCGAAGGCAGGTAGGCCCATGTCCATGTCGACCCACGTCGCCGCTGCCCTTACCGGCCTGACCCTCGCATTCGGCACCGCGGCTCTCGTCGTCCCCGCCGCCCACGCGGACATTCCCGCCTGTACCCGGATGGCTGGCCAGGCTGGTGCCGGCGACAGCGGCAGCATCACGTCGGCGTGCCACCTCGGTGTGAGCGGCGACCTCCAGGGCTGCGTGAACGGACTCACCGCGGCCGGAGTACCAGGCGGGGCCGCGAACGGAGCCTGCAGACTGGCGGCCCACGAGCCCCGCTGAACCCGTCCGGAGCCGTGCTTGCGGGCGCCGCCCCCTCCCGACCGAGCGCGTGATCCCCACCGTGCCGTACGCCATCCAGTACGTGGGGGTGCGCCGCCGGGGTCGACGATGCCGGGGGGCACCGCACTTCGGCAGCAGCCGCCACACCTGGAACGAGCCGCAGCAGGCCCGCGTCGACGCCCTCGACGGGCAACGCACCCGGTCCGGCGCAGAAGTTGGCCGACCTCGACGGGCTGGGCCGGCCCGCCGCCATGTAGTTTTCGACGCGGTGGCGCCACGCTGCAAGGAGGACCGCCCGCGCCTGGCGACCGTCATCGAACGCAAGGGTGGCTGAGAGCGTTCCGGTGCGTCAGTGGGGCCCAGGCGGTTGCTTCGTGCGTCTGCGCTGGGCCCGCAGGCACCGTGGATCGGGGTCGGGGGGTGGCGGGGGCGCGACCCGACCGTGCCGAGGCGACGGCTGCGACGGCCGCGTCCTCCGGTTTGTGGAGTTCGTGGAGAGCGAGTCCGTCACGGGCGCCGAACTCCTCGTACGGCGGCGACGACCAGGTGTGAGTCCCGCGGTCACTTCGACGTCGACATGTCTTGACCAGGGGGTTCTCGTGGTTGAAAGTGGCCGTGTTGATCGACTGGGGTGGGAAGTTTGACGCAGGACGCATATGTGAGCCGCTGTGAGGAGCTCTTCGCAGTGGGCGGATTCGCGCAGGTCCGCAAGGTGGCGGAAGCGGGCCTGGACGAACTCGGGCCCGATCCCGTGCTCTACCGATGGCTCGGTCTCGCACACGCGGCGGAGGACGAGGACGACCACGACGCCGAGGCGGAGAAGGCCTACGAGGCCGGGCTCGTACGGAGCCCCGACGACCTGGGACTCCTCGTTTCCTACCTGGAGTTGTGCCTGCGGGCGGACGCGTGGACGTATCCCGGGCGCAGCCGTCGTGCGGCCTCGCTCAAGGACCGGATCGCCGTACTGGCTCCTGAGGGTTCGCCCGAGGCGGTACGGGTGGAAGAGGCGCTCAGCTGGGCGGGGCGGGGGTACTGGCAGGACGTACGCGAGAAGACGGCGACCGCGCGCGCCGAGCGGGCGGCTCTGACGTCGCACAGCGCCGAGGTCGCACAGGCCCTGGACCAAGGAGGTCAGGCGCCCGCGCATCCCGAGGACCTGCGGGCCGCCGAGGTCGCGGCCGCACTGGAACTGCTGGCCGGGCCGTGGCGAGCCCCGCTGCGGTTCATGATCCGCCATCGGGCGGCCGCGTACGTCGCCACCTTCGTGCTGGTCTTCGTCACCAACAAGGCGCTGGTGCTGAGCGGGACGGTCTCGTACAGCGTGTGGGGATGGATCTGGTACGTGCCCCTCCTGCTGGCCGACGCGAAGCTCCGCCAGGCCCGGCGGCTTGCCCGGCAGCGGGTGATCGCCGCGATGGAGACGCGGCACGCCGAAACTACCGCGGCCGCGAGCTAGGTCCGGTCGACAGACACCGCGCCAGCCGATAGGGCCGTGATCATTTGTCCGAGGTGCACCTCGCGTGCGGGGGGCTGTGGGTGGGCGTCCTGGCTGTGAGGCATTCCCTCACTGCCGGGTGCCGGCTGGTTCCGCAAGACCGTGGTGATCATCTACGGGGAACACCGCAACGGTCGGCCCCCCCTCGTGGGGACGCCCTCCCCGCGAGCCCTGGGTACTGGCGACGAGCCCGCGCCCACTACCCGCCGGCACATCCCTCCGGGGCTGACCGCGGCGCTTGTACTGGCGGCGACACGGGCATCCGTTCGCATCGCGCCGGGCACGCTGTGAAGGCCGCATAGGACCACTCGGCGCAGCGTTCCGGCGGGCTCACGGGCGCGGACCACCCTGCCACGGTTGGTGGTTCGGTCGCACCGGCCGTCGCCGGGCCAGGTCCCCTTGCGGCGCCGGCCCACCCGGCGCGGTGGCGCCCTCGGGACAGGTCGAATGGAAATGGGCGGGGCGCCAGACCCTTCTGGCGGGACCAACGGCTCGGCCCGCGAGCCCGTGGCCACAGCGTCAGCGACAGCGGCAGAGGTGCCGGTGGCGGCCGCGCACCGCGGGTGCATGGACATCCGGACCGCCCGGCTCCCGCCGAACACCCCGGGACACTCGCCCAAGGACGTGTGTATGACGGTTCATCCGCTTAATGTCGTTATGTCAATCAACGGGACGTGAGAGGCAGGCGAGTGTCATGCGCTTCGAGGACGTCGTCCACGCACCGAGCACACCACTGGACGCCCCGGCCTTTCCGGCGGGGCCGTACCGCTTCACCGACCGCGAGTACCTGAACATCACCTATCGGACGGACCCCGGCGCCCTGGAACGGGTCGTGCCGGAGCCGCTGCGGGTCGCGGAGCCACTGGTCCGCTTCGAGGTCATGCGGATGCCTGACGTCACCGGGCTGGGTGACTACACGGAGTCGGGCCAACTCGCCCTCGTCGAGTACGAAGGCGAGACGGGCGAGTACAACCTGTCCATGTACGTCGACAACTTCCCCGCGATCGCCAGCGGCCGGGAGATCGGCGCCTTCCCGAAGAAGCTCGGCCGGCCCCGGCTCCACGTCGACCAGGACACGCTCGTCGGCACGCTGGACTACGGCTCACTGCCGGTCGCCCGCGCGACCATGGGCTACAAGCACCGGCAGCTGGCCATCGAGAAGGCGCGCGAGGAGCTGACGCTGCCGACGTTCATGCTCAAGAAGCTCCCGCACTACGACGGCACCCCGCGCATCTGTGAACTCGTCCGGACCCGGATCAGCGATCTCGCGGTCAAGGGCGCCTGGAGCGGGCCCGCCCGGCTGCAGTTGATGGCCCACGCACTGGCCCCGCTGGCCGACCTGCCGGTCCTGGAGGTCGTCTCCGCCTCGCACATCCTCACCGACCTGACCCTGGGCCGCGCCCGGGTCGTCCACGACTACCTGGCCTGATCGTCGGTCGCGTCTCCCACGTCCTCACCGATCGCCGCGCCTCCCACGTCCTCGCAGCGCCCCGCGGCCTCGGGAACCGCACCTCCGCCCCACCTCCCCGTCACGTAGACGCGCCGGAAGAAGAAAAGCAGGTGTCCCGCATGTCCCAGAACGGCAGCATCGCCGGAATCAGCAAGGTCACCGTGGTCGGAGGAGGCGTCATCGGTGCCTCCTGGGCCGCGCTCTTCCTGGCCCGCGGCCTGTCCGTCACCGTCAGCGACCCGCAGCCGGGCGTCGACGAGGCCGTACGCACGTACGTCGCACAGGCCACGCCCGCGCTGAAGGCACTCGGGCTGGACACCACGTCGCTCACTGCGCGGCCGGCCTTCGAGCCGGACCTGGCGACCGCGGTCCGCGAGGCGGACCTCGTGCAGGAGAACGGCCCCGAGCGGCTGGAGATCAAGCACGAGATGTGGCAGACCATCGAGGGCGCCGCTCCGGCCGGCGCCCTGCTCGCCACGTCGACCTCGGGCATCCCCGCCACCGAGATCGCCACCGTCCTCAAGGACCCGGCACGGCTCGTCGTCGGGCACCCCTTCAACCCACCGCACCTGGTGCCGCTGGTGGAGGTCGTGCCGGGCGAGCGGACCTCCGAGGAGACGGTCGAACGGGCCCGCTCCTTCTACCGCGACCTCGGCAAGCGCCCGCAGGTGCTGCGCAAGGAGGTCCCCGGCTTCGTCGCCAACCGGCTGCAGGCGGCGATCTTCCGCGAGTGCGTGTACCTGGTGAGCGAGGGCGTCGTCACCATGCAGGAGCTCGACGACGTCGTCACCTCCTCCATCGGCCAACGGTGGGCCGTCGCCGGGCCCTTCCGCTCCTTCCACCTCGGTGGCGGTGAGGGCGGCCTGCCCCACTTCATGAGCCACCTCGGCGTCGGCATGGAGCGGCGCTGGGCCGGAATGACCCAGGAGAAGGTCGCCTTCGACGAACCCACCAGGCGACTGCTCACCGAGCAGGCCGAGGACTTCGGCGGCACGGTCGACGAACTCGCCGCCGAACGCGACCGCAAACAGATCGCCGTGATGCGGGCCCTGGGCGAGACCTTCACCCCCTGACCCGCGCGCCACCCGGACAGATCCCTCCCCACGCCACCACGGAGATCGCGGAACCCATGAGCACCGACGAACTCACCGCCCGCATCCCGCGAACTCCTGCGCGGCGCCGACATCTTCTACGCCAACCGCCGCCCCTGCTACCTGGCGGAGATCGGGCTCAGCGCCGAGGAGGCCGCGGCCGTCCGACCCGGCATCATCCACGTCAGCATCCACCTCGCCGGCGAGACCGGACCCTGGGCTCATCGCGTCGGCTTCGACCAGACCGCCGGCGCGCTCACCGGCATCATGCTCATGGAGGGCGAGGACGCCATCGCGGCAGGCCCGACCAGCACACCCGCCCTGCCGTACATCAGCACAGCAGAGCCTCGGCCTCTTCGACCGCGACCACGCCCACGCGATCGTCCTCGACCCCGACCCCGCCTCCGCGCACGCCTACTTGGACCCCGACACCTTCACCGCGGAAACGCCCTGCGGCCACTACCAGGGCGTCACCGACCAGATCGTCATGCCGGGCACCCCCGGACACTTCCGCGACATCCTTCTCCCGCGCGGCAGCAGCGCCCCGCTGTGGCTTCCCCAGCCCAACTGAGTATGCGACGCCCGCGCGTTCACGTGCCGGGACGAGCGGCCGGTCCGCGCGGCGCGACGACGTGTGCCGACGCTGCCGTGACGCCGCCGCTGCCGTCATGCCCGTGCCACCGTCATGCCCGCGGTTCAGCCGATGCGAGCTCCCGCGCCGCCCACTCGCACGCGTGTGTCGTCGGCGCGCAGCGTCACCGTGAGTTCGCCGGGGCGGCCCAGGTCAGCGCCCTGGTGCAGGGTGAGGACGGCGTCCGCCGGGACCAGGCCGAGATCACGGACGTAGGCGCCGAACGCCGCGGCTGCCGCGCCGGTGGCCGGGTCCTCGACGACCCCGCCGACGGGGAAGGGGTCACGGACGTGGAACACGGTGGCCGACTCCCGCCACACCAACTGGACCGTGGTCAGGTCCAGGCGGTGCATGAGGGCTTCGAGGCGCGCGAAATCGTAGGCGAGATCCGCGAGGCGGCCGCGCGTCGCCGCCGCGAGAACGAGATGGCGCGCACCGGCGAAGGCGATGCGGGGCGGGAAGGCAGGGTCGAGATCGGCGGCCGCCCAGTCGAGCGCGGCGATTGCCTCGACGAGGTCGACCCCGGCGATCTCCTCCATGTGCGGCTCGACGCTGGTGAGCGTGGCCCGGAGCACCCCGTCCTTCTCGGACACCTCCACCGGAACGGTCCCGGCGCGCGTCGCGAAGACCAGTTCCCCGGGACCGATCCGCTCGGCGAGGGCGACGGCTGTGGCGACGGTGGCGTGCCCGCAGAACGGCACCTCGGCCTTGGGGCTGAAGTAGCGAATGCCGTACGCCCGGTCCTTCACACCACCGAGGCCCTCCGGGGGCGCGGTCAGGAACGCGGATTCCGAGTATCCGAGGTCGGCGGCGATCGCGAGCATGTCGCCGTCGTCCAGCCCGGTGGCGTCCAGAACGACACCGGCGGGGTTTCCTCCGTCGGGGGCGCTGGAGAAAGCGGTGTATCGCAGCACCTCTGGCCTGGGCGTATTCGTCGTCATGCTGGTGGCAACGTCTGGCGGGGGCGTGGCTGTTCCCGGGCAGGGAGGCGGAGGGCGGCATCTGTCACAACGGGCCTCTCTGTCGGCCGACTTCAGGAGTTGGCCGGTGAGAATGGAGATCCAGCGGGGCGGGGCGGGGCGGTGGCCATGGGATCGCGTCCCGGGGTGTCGGCTCCCCGACGATCAGGGCCGTCGTGCCAGGAAGACGAATTCCCTTCCGGGCCGGTCAGGAGCTTCGCGCACGTCATCCAGCACAAAGCCGTGTGTGATCAGATCCCGTTCCACCTCATTCCGCTCTCGGAATCGCAGTGTCGAGTCCGAGGTCAGCACCTGTCCGTCCGACGCGAACACATAGACCTGGCGGAACGTCACGAGCGGCGCACTGACATCGAGCAACTCGACCCAGTACTCGACCGATCCGGCGCCGGGGATCTCCGAGACGCGGTACGAGTACTCGCGGGTCCACTCCTCCCAGGCGCGCGCGGCCGGATCACGGGTCTCGAAGGCCAGCCCGCCGCCGGGCCGCAGTGCCTGACGGGCTCCGCGCAGCGTCTCCTGCCACCCGCGCGGATCGACGATGGCCTGCGCCACGTTCGCCGTCATCGTCGTCAGGTCGACCTGCAGCGGCGGGAGGTCCGCCGCCTCACCACAGATCCAGCGGACGCGTTCACCGCCCGCCTTGCCGCGAGCCACAGCAATGGAGGCCGGGGCGGGATCGATCCCGACGACCTCGATCCCGCGGGCGGCCAGGAGGAGCGCGAACACTCCCGTCCCGCAACCGATGTCCAGCACCTGACGCGCCCTGAACTCCTCAGCCATCCGAACATACGCATCGAGATCGCCGCGGTCCGGTTCGAGCGGATCGTAGATCGCGGCGAGCCGTGGATGCGCGAAGCAGTCGTCTACCATGCCGCTGAACGTAGGGGGAGCCGGGCCCGGGAGCCAGGCGAGTTCTGCCCGAACCGCGCTTTTGGGTGCGGAAGTTGACGGATGCCAAGGCGTCCGTTTCCGGAGCGTCACGACGCCCCGAGCGCACCTCCACGGCTTCCGACGCCCTGAATCAGTCGAAGAGAGCGACGAGTCCGTTCACCCAGATCGCGAGGAACGCGAGGGTCGCCACGAGGCATCCAGCCCCCGCCAGGAAGCCGGCAACGGCGGATCCCCTGCCGTCGCCCACTTCGACAGTTGGCACGCTCTCCCGTGCGACGGCACGTCCCGTGACATGGGAGCAGTCTTCCCTGACGGCGACAAGTTGCTCTCTGGCAAAGGCAGATGGGGCGGGCGCCTCCGGGCCCCGCCACGCAAGGGCCCGCATACGCCGCTGAGCCGTGGGGTACCTCCGCTCGAAGGCGATGGTCTCGTCTGTGTCCCGGTCCTGTTCGAGGTACATCCAGCGTCCCGCTTCCGCGGGCTCTCCGTACAGGCGGTACACCTCGGCCAGACGTCGGCGGAGCGCCAGATCGTTCGGAAAGGAGGAGACCAGTCCGCGCAGGCGCTGACGCGCGACAGGAATCCGACCGGCGGCCAGGTCCGCATCGACTCGGGCGAGGGTGTCTCTCAGGGGCATGCACGCATGATCGGTTACCGCACTGATCCACGTCGACCTCATTTGTCACTCGGCACCCGCTCCGCGCCGACGGCATCGACTGAGCGTCTGACAGGACGGGACACCAACAGCCGTGGGCCGGCGGTCCTGGGCCGGAACTCCTCAGCAGCGTAAGAACCTTGCAGGCGCGGAGCATGCTCACCGGAGCGAGAACGACGCCTTCCGTTGCCACCGTGTTCCGTCATGGACCATGAGGTCGACCGTGGAGACATGGGCAGTTACGGGCAGTCGGCTCTGAAGGTCGGCCTCGGCCTGTGCCAGCACGGCGTCCTCCTGGCCCTGAGCTACCGTCAGATGCGGGACGAGTTCATCGAACCGGCCGCCGAACGGTGGGGTCTCCGGCCACCGGTCCGCGATCGCTTCGGTGAGTCGGCGGAACGGAGCGGCGGGTTCGGGGACGGCGTACAAGATGCCTGGGAATCGACCGCAGTGCCCGAACCGGGTCTCGAAGGGCCGGTGACGCCCGATCACTTCTCCGATGGCAGCGCAGGCAGCCTCGTCGATACGGCTCGCGTCGAGAAACGGGAAGAGGACCGTGACATGGGCCGGAACACCCGCACGGGCCGAAGGGTCCAGACGCTCGCGCCATGCTCGAACAGCGAGTTCCGCCTCGGGGATCCTCACGATGAGCCCCGACTGCCCTGCCGGAAACGCCACCGAGTTGTCGTCCGTCATCGTCGGCATCCATCAGGGAGCGCGTGGCTCCGCTCCCGTCACTCTCTCCTGAACAGCGCCGCCGCTACCCCGGCAGACTGCGCGTTCCCGACCTTACGGCACTCGCGGAGTCATGTTGTACTGCGGACCGGTGTTTCGTGACAGGCTCACCGGATGGATCACGCATTCGACGTTCCGCCCGCGGATGGAGAACTCCTCGACTTCGCCGTCGGCTTGGCCGCGCGGGCCGGTCAGGTGTCCGCCCAGGGCTTCTTCGGAGAGTGGGGAAGTCGCCGCAAGGAGGACGGCAGCGAGGTCACCGAGATCGACCTCGCAGTCGAAGAGCTGGTCAGGGACGAGCTGGCCCGCCGTGTGCCGGAGGACGGCATTTTCGGAGAGGAGAAGGGCTCGACCGCCGGGGTGTCAGGTCGACGATGGATCATCGATCCCATCAACGGCACCACGTCGTTCACTCGCCGGTGGCCGCTGTTCTCGAACGACATCGCCTACGAGGACGAGTACGGTCCCGCTGTCGGGGTGATCAACATGCCCATGAGCCGACAGATGGTCGCAGCCGGACGGGGGCTGGGCTGCTGGGTGATGACCGGGGAGAGCCCCGACCTGAAGTCGGGCCACCTCGCCCGAGTCACCCGGCGAACCAGCGCCCGTGGAGCGAGGACTCAGGCACTCAATCCGGCCGGCTGGCCCGAGGAGCTCCTGACGGCTCTCCATCGTCAGGTGTTCCTGATGGCGTCGATGGGCTGCATCGTCGACCTCGTCACCGGTCGCGCGGACGCCGTCGTGATCGCCGGACCACCCATGGGCTACGAGGACGTGGCCCCTATGCCCGTCATTGTTTCGGAGGCCGGCGGCCAGGTGACGGACCTTGGCGGCGGCCCCGTATTGGAGGGCGACATGACGGTACTGGCCACCAACGGTCTCCTCCACGATGCGATCCTGAACCTGGTGGAAGGCGTGCCACGAAGCCGAGACCTGTATGCCCTCGACGACGGCGTGTAACACGACAGGGTGCCGACGCTGAAGTTCACTCCGCAATGGTCAGCGAGTCGCGCTCGACGTGCCGGCGCGGCCCTCGTTCGGACGAGTTCAGTCGATGCGTTGGCAGTTGGGCATCCAAGATCGCCGTTCGGAGCCGGTCTGCCCGTTCCCCAGAGGATGAGAGCCCCGTCGATGATCTGGTCGCGATGTCGTGGACGGTGCCATGATTGATCTCCATGGGGACCGTAGCCGCGTTGTACCGGTATCCGGTGAAGTCCACGCTGGGGGAGTCATTGCTCTCCGTGACCGTGACGCCCGCGGGGCTCACCGGGGACCGGAGCTTCGCCGTCATGGATGACGGGGGCGCGATCGGGAGCGCCAAGCATCCGCGCAAGTGGGGAGAACTGCTGCGCTGCCGAAGCCGGTTGACCGACAGTGGTGAGGTCCGGGTCGAACTGCCCGACGGGGTGAACCTCCCGGCGGGAGACCCCGATCTGGACGCGCGGCTGTCCAAGCTGCTGGGCCGGCAGGTGTTCGTCTCGGACAGTGCCCCGCCGGACAGCACACTGGAGCGCGCCGTGCCCGGGTACGAGGGCGGTGTCCCGGACGTCGTGCGGGCGACGGCCTCCGTGGACGGTACGGGTGAGGCGATCACCGTCGGCAAGGTCGCCGCGGGCACGTTCTTCGACTTCGGCAGAGTCCACCTCGTCACGACGTCCTCCCTGGCGGGTCTCCGCGCCCGGTTTCCCGACATCGACTTCGATCCCCGCCGTTTCCGGCCGAACCTGGTCGTCGACACCGGCAGTGGGCACGGGTTCGTGGAGGACACCTGGGTGAACTGCCGGGTCCGTGTGGGAGAGGCACTGTTTCTCGTGGTGGTGCCCACACCCCGCTGTGTGGTGCCCACCCTCGGCCATGACGAGCTGGGAGCCGATACCGCCATCATGCGTGCGATCGCCCACGCACACCGCGTACCCGTCTTCGACCTGGGGCGGCTGGCCTGCCTCGGGGTGTACCTGGACGTACTGGAGCCAGGGACGGTACGGCTGGGTGACCCGATCACCCGGCAGGCCCCGTCGTGATCGGGTGACAGACGGGGGACGGGGGACCGTCACCCCACAGAACGCCCGGGTTCGTGGCGGTGCCGTCCGACGACGGCGTCGACCGCCCGACTCACCTTCCAGCAGGGTGCGTTCAGGCCCGCTGGTCCAGGGACTCGGTGAAGAAGGTGGCGAGCTTCTCTACGGCAGGGTCCACGTACTGCTTCCTGTCGTAGAGATCCACGTGACTCGCGCCGTCGATCCAGTACAGCTCCTTGGGTCCGGTGGCCCGCTGGAAGGCCTCGACACTCATCCACGCGGTGACGGCGCGCGATCCCGCGATCATGAGCAGCGGCCGTCCGCCGATCAGGGGCACCGAGGCGAAGGCGTCGAACGTCGCCATCCTGTCGATGCTCGGCCAGGTGAAGAAGCTCGCGGAGCGATCATGCCGGCCCCTCGGGGTGCGGTAGTACTCGAAGCCCTCGGCGCCGTGGTCCCCGCCGAGGACGCGGGCTTCGTCGGCGGTGTCGGGGAACAGCACCAGGATTGGTGGCTCCTCACCTCGGGCCTCTACGGTGCGCGCCCGCGCGGCGGCGTCCAGCATCCCCTGGAACACGGCCGGATCCTGTGTTCCGTCCGCCCCCAGACGGAACTGACGGGCCACGTCGACGGCACTGACCGTTGCGACAGCCCTGATGCGGTGACCGCCCGCGGTGGCGGCGAGCGCGTAGCCACCGGAGGCGCAGATCCCCAGAGCGCCGATGCGTTCCGTGTCGACCTCACTGCGTGTGGTGAGGAAGGAGACGGCGGCCTTGAGGTCCTCGACGCGCTGGGCCGGGTCCTCCAGACCGCGGGGCTCGCCCCCGCTCTCGCCTTGATGGGCGGCGTCGAACGCGATCGTGACGAACCCCTGCTCCGCCAGGCGCCGCGCGTACAGGCCGGCGGCCTGCTCCTTCACCCCGCTGCCGGGGTGGCCGACGACGACGGCCGGACGGGGACCCGTCGCCGGTGTGTCGGGGGTGTAGAGATCGCCGACGAGCGGAATGCCGGCGCTGTCGAAGACAACGGTGGTCTTGGTCACGGGATGCTCCGTTCTCACTGTCTCAGCGGAGCCCCGCGTGTTCCTGCAAGGCTCCGCGCCCGGTCTCGACCCGGGCACGTCCCCACGTTCGGCGCTGCCGCGGACGCGCGAAAGAGGCAGGTCCTTGCCCGGGAAGGAACCTGCCCCCTCACCCAGGGCTGCGCACGCGTGACAATGGAGAGCATGACGTCGGCATCTGATTCCCGCGGACTCGGCGCCTTCCTGAGAGCCCGCCGAGCACAGCTGACACCCGAGATGTACGGGCTGCCCGCGACGGACTCGCCCCGCAAGGTCGCGGGTCTGCGCCGTGAGGAGGTCGCGCGGCTCGCGGCGATCAGCGTCGACTACTACACACGACTGGAGCAGGGCCGTGTCCGGGCGTCCGCGTCGGTGCTCGTCACCCTGACCCGCGCGCTGCGCCTCGACGACGATCAGCAGAGGTATCTGTACGAACTCGCCGGGAGGACCGACGCACGGCCCCGCCGACGGCGCCCCGCCCAGACCGTACGGCCCGCCATGCGACGCCTGCTCGACCAGCTCACCGGAACCCCGGCCGTCGTCCTCGGCAGACGCCTGGACATCCTGGCCTGGAACCCCGCGGCGGCGGCCTTGTACACGGACTTCTCGTCGCTGCCGGCCGCCCGACGCAACTACGTGAATCCGTTGTTCACGGACCCGGTCATCCGTGGCATGCACCTGGAGTGGGAGCACGACGCCCGAGACGCCGTGGCCGCGCTGCGCATGGAGGCCGCGACCGATCCCGACGACCCCGAACTCACGCGCCTCGTAGGCAAGTTGTCTGCACAGGATCCCGACTTCCGCTCCTGGTGGGCGGAACACCGGGTGATCAGCTCCGGATACGGCACCAAGCACTACCGGCATGGGCTGGTGGGAGATCTCCGACTGGACTGCGACACGTGGAACAGCCCCGACGGGTCGGGACAACGACTCATGGTCCTGACCGCCGAGGTGGGCAGCCCGTCGTACGACGCACTGCGGATCCTCGCGTCATGGACGGCCGGACGACCGGACACCCACGGGGTGAAGGACCGCACCTCGTGAACGGGACCTGGATCTCGGGAACTCGACCTCAGGGAGAGGACCCCATCTTCCCCACCGGGCACCGCGGTTGAACGTAGGACGCGCTTTCCGCCGGGGAGCGGACCGGGCGGAGCGGGTCACGAGAGGTCCGGCCTGCCTCGCGACCCGCCGCGCCCCGGACGGGCCGGTCAGCCGAAGGCCTTGACCGCCTGGTAGTAGGTCCACGCGGTGCCGTCGCACGCGGTCTTCGTCGCGCCGGTGTAGTTCAGGCACACGCGCTTGAGGTCCTCGTAGAGGGCGCTGTCGAGGCGGGACTTGTTGGTGGAGAAGGTGCCCGCGGCCTTGTAGTTGCGGTAGCCGAAGTCGTGCCGTGCGCAGGAGGTGGCGAAGGGGAAGCCGAAGGGGTTGTCGGGGGAGGAGGAGCAGTAGTCCGTGGACCAGTCGAACTGGTAGGCCGCGTAGGCGGCTTGGTTCGAGCGGGCGGCCACCCAGGTGTTGTAGCTGGACGCGCTGGTCTGCGTCCAGTTCGACAGGACCTGTGCCTTGTCGGCGGGGGCGGCGGCCTGAGCGGTGCTCGCGGCACCGACGAGGGCGACGAGGGACAGGCTGGACGCGGTGAGAGCGGTGGCGAGTCTTCGGCGCATTCCACACCTCCACGAAGCTGCGGCCCGCCAGTCGGGCCGCAGGTGCATGACAATCAGGATCGGTCGGGCGGGCGCGCTTGCATAGATCTTGGTGGTTCAACGTGGAATGAATTCTGATGTGTACACAGGGGAGTTGCGGGTGGCGCCGTCCGGCGAGGTGGCGCGGGACCGACTCGACAGGACGGCAGAGTGTGTCGAGCCTCCTGCCACGCGGTGACGCACGTGGCTGCCGAGGCGTGTGTGGCAGGCGGGTCCGCTACGGTGATCGTCTCCGACGCGTTAGCATGCGTGGCATGTCGGACGTATCGCCTCACCTCGAGTCATACACCCCGCAGGCCGAGCGCGCGGCGCTCGAGGATCTCCGGACACGGCTGCGCGCGACACGCTGGCCGGACGCGCCCGAGGACGCGGGGTGGGCCCTCGGCACCGACATCACCTATCTCCGTGAGCTCGTCGCACACTGGGCGGACGGATTCGACTGGGCCGCGCAGGAGGCGGCGCTCGCCCGGCTGCCCCGCTTCCGCACCCGGCTCGGCGGCCTGGGGATCCATTTCGTGCACGCGCGGGCCGTCGCCCCGACCGGTTCCGTCCTGCCTCTGGTCCTCAGCCACGGCTGGCCCGACTCGTTCTGGCGCTACTCGAAGGTCGTCCCGCTCCTGACCGACCCCGGCGCGCACGGGGGCGACCCGGCCGACGCGTTCGACGTGGTCGTGCCGGACATGCCCGGCTACGGGTATTCCGACCGGCCCACCGGTCCGCCGCTCGACTCGATCGCGGTCGCCGGTCTGTGGGCCGAACTCATGAGTGCGCTCGGCTACGACAGATTCGGCGCGGCGGGCGGGGACGTCGGCAGCCACGTGAGTCGCTACCTCGCCCTCGACCACCCCGACCGGGTCGTGGCCGTCCACCGGATGGACGGAGGGCTGCCCGTCCGCACGGTCGATCACGCCGAACTCGCCCCCGAGGAGCGCGAATGGTTCGACGAGGTCGCGGCCTGGGGCGGGAGCGAGGGAGCCTACGGTGCCATCCACCGTACGAAGCCGCAGACCGCCGCCGTCGGACTCACCGACTCGCCGGCCGGTCTTGCCGCATGGATCGTCGAGAAGCTCCGGGCGTGGAGCGACTGCGACGGACACGTCGAGCGGAGCTTCACGAAGGACGAGATCCTGACGAACATCACCCTCTACTGGCTGACGGGCACGATCGGTTCGTCGATGCGGATGTACCACGCGAACGCCGCGATCCCGCCTGGGCAACTGGCCCGCCGGGTCGAGGTGCCGTCCGGCTTCTCGCTGTTCCGCGGCGACATCGTCCGCCCGCCGAGGGCCTGGCTCGAGCGCACGGCGAACGTCGTGTATCTCAATGAGCCCGCACGCGGCGGTCACTTCGCGCCGTTCGAGGAACCTGAGCTGTACGCGGAGGAACTGCGGGCGTTCTTCCGCCCGTACCGAGCGCCCGCGATGGACTGAGCGCGCCGCCTCCCCCCTCTCCCTGGTGACCGATGAACGGACGGGAGGGAAGGCCCAGGGGGATCGTCTTCCTGCCGGGCGAATCACGGACGGGTGGCGGGGGCTTCTCCTGTCTCTGGCGGGTTCGCCGTTGCCGTGCCCGTGCCGGCGGCGGGAATCCTGCTGTGGATGTCCTGGAACAGGTTCCGCATCGCCATACGGAAGATCTCCGCCTGGTGGTCACCGAGGAACGAGGTGTGTCCGAACACCTCCAGGACGACCATGCCGTGCATGTGTCCCCAGGCGCTCATCACGAGAGCGGTCGCGGCCGGAGGCAGTTCCCGCACGCCGGTCGGTGGCAACTGGTCCAGATAGGAGAGAAGTTCGGCCGAGAGACCAGGGGCTTCCGCAGCCGCGAGCTGGGCGGTGGTGAACCCCGCGAACATCTCGCGCTCGAAGATCGCGCTCATCCGCCGCACGGCCTGGGTGGTCGGGCCCTCGACGGGAGCCGCGTAGTACCGCAGCGGGGTCCCGTAGAGAAGCTGGAAACGCTCGGGATGAGCGACGGCCCACTGGCGGTACCCCTCGGCCGCGACGAGCACACGCTCCCCGGGCGAGCCGTCGGGGACGGCGTCGACAGCGGCCTGCACGGCTTCGGCCAAGGCGTCGTAAGCCTTGACGATGAGCGCCGTGACGAGCTCGTCCCGGCTCGGGAAGTAGTGATAGAGCGCCTGCACGGTCATGCCCAGGCTCCGCGCGACGGCGCGCAACGACAGGGCGGCGGGCCCGTGTTCGGCGATCTGGTGCTCAGCCGCCTCCAGGATCTCCCGCGTTGCCGCCGCCCGCCGCCGGTCGCGCAGTGACATCGGGGCGGCCATGACTTCCTCAGTGGACATGCGACGACCGTACGGCAGCAACTCCATGCGCGGCGGCCGAAGTTGTAGACTGTGAGAAAAATCTGACACTGCCAAATCTTCCTCCGTCTCACTAGCGTCGTGTCGGCGACGGGATGCGCCATCGCATCCGCCCCGGCCGGGACGAACAGGCGCCGTGCGGGCCCGCATCGGGCCCGCTCCGGGCGCCGGTTGCCTGATCTTGTTCCACGCAAGGACGCGAAGGGCCCGCAGAGAATCAACATGCTGATTTGGTCTCCGTGGGGCTGCTGTTTGCGAGGAACGCGGTGACGTCAGCGGGTGTCCGGAACCTGGCTGTCGAGGATGGAACGGTGTAACCGTGCTCGGAGAGGAGGGGCTGGACTTGGCGCACGGCCCTGGTAAGGGTGCTGCCGTTGACTCCGAAAAGCTGGGCGAGCAGGTCTCGGGTGCCAAGTTTGCGCAGGTAGAGCACGGTGGCCAGCACCCTGTCGGCGGTGGTCAGCCTGTCCTGGGCCCCCGCACCGCGAGCGCGGATGCGTTCGCCTCCTCTTTGCTGGAGCCGTGCCTGCTCACGTAACTCCTCCAGCTTCTCGGCTAGTTGGTTGACGAGCTCGTCCAGCGCTGGTTCGGGCATGCCGGTCAGCTCCGGGTTGCGCAGACATCCCCTGCAGGGCCCCGGGGGCGAGCATCCGGCTGATGCGTTGGCGTTGTCGCGAGGCTGTGGGTGGAGGGTGTAATTCCAGTCGCCGTGGAAGCGATGCCGGTGCAAGGGCAGAGCATCGATATCGCTGTCGGTGACCTTGATGCCAGTGTCGTAGGTGCCCGGGTCGAGTTCGGCGTGGACTCTCAGCCCGGTGCGGGTGGTGGTCGCCGCGATGCTGTTCACGATGACGTCGTGGCTGGTCAGCGGGCGGCCTCGCCAGTTCATGCTGATGTGGGAGAACAGCCGGTGTTCGATCTTGTTCCACTTCGAGGTGCCCGGCGGCATGTGGCAGACCGTGATGTCCAGGCCCGTCTCGGCGGCAAGGGCTGAGAGTTCGGTCTTCCAAGCGCGGGTGCGGTATCCGTTGGACCCGCCGGCGTCCGCGGTGATCAGCAAACGGGTGGCGGCAGGGTAGTCGTGCCGACCGCGGGCCTGCCACCAACGGCGGATGGAGGCAACAGCGAACGCTGCGGTGTCATGATCGGTGCCGACACTGACCCAGCCGGTGTTCGCGGCGATGTCGTAGATCCCGTACGGGATCGCCTTTCCCGGTCCCTGCCGGTCCAGGAAATCGTGCGTCTTGACCAGCACCGGCTCACCGGCAGGCCGCCATTGGTGGCCCGCGTTCTTGTAGTCGCCTACCAGCTCCTTCTTCTTGGTGTCCACGCTGATCACCGGCTGTCCGCCGTCGATGTGCTGGCTGGCCCGCTCGTTGATGTAGCGGAACTGGGCGTCCCGGTCCGGGTGTTGCTTGCCCTCGATGGTCTTGGCACCAGCCTGCAGGCTGAAGCCCTCCTCACGCAGCAGGTCCCCGACCGTGTCCGCACTCACCCTGTGCCCCTGGCGGGAGAGCTCAGCCGCGAGATTCCTGGTCGACTTCACCGTCCAACGCAACGGCGACATCGGATCGCCTCGTTCATCGGGTTCCACCAGTGCCAGCAGTGCGAGCCGCAGCCCCGGATCAAGGTCCACGGCCTTCTTGCGGCCACCACCGGGCCTGCGTACCCGGCCCAGAGGTTCGTCGCCGGCCTCCAGCTCGCTCACGCCCTTGCGGACCGTCGTCTCACTGACCTCGGCCGCCCGGGCAACCGCCCGGATACCACCGTGCCCCAGGACCCGGGCCTCGGCCCCCATCAGCAGCCGCCGCTGCCGCTCATCAAGGTGCGGGAACAACACCCCGAACTTCACAGCGAGTTGACTTCGGACCTCATCGGAGACGCTCATACCACAACAACGAGCCGCATCACGGGAAGCAACACCTTGATTCTCTGCGAGCCCGAAGGAGATCGTGCGTGTTTGAACGCATAGCCGAACTGGTGATCCGCCGGTCCCGGCTGGTACTGGTCGTCGCCGCAGCGGCCATGGCCCTCATGGGAGCCGTGGGCGCCGGCGCGTTCGGCAAGTTGCTCGGGGGCGGCTACGACGATCCGGCCTCCTCGTCCAGCCGCGCCTTGGAAGTCATCGACAAGAAGTTCGGCGGGGAGACGAACCTCGTCCTGCTGGTGCGTCCGTCGGAGGGCCGCGTCGACGCACCGGCGGCCCGGCACACCGGCCTCGCCCTGGTGGCCGAGCTCAAGAAGGAGCGAAACCTGGGGAACGTGGTCTCGTACTGGGACACGTCCAGCGCCGATCTCCGTTCCCAGGACAGTCGTGAGGCACTGGTGCTCGCCCATGTGAAGGGCGACGGCACCGAACGGGACGAGAACGCCAAGGCCGTCATCGACGCCTACGCCGGATCGTACGAGGGCACACTCGCGGTCCGGGCCGGTGGCGGCGCCGCCGTGACCAGCGAGATGGGGAAGCAGTCGGGTGAGGATCTCGTGCTGGCCGAGTCCATCGCCGTACCGCTCACGCTGGTCCTGCTCCTGCTGGTCTTCGGGAGCGCCGTCGCGGCGCTGCTGCCCCTGGCGATCGGAGCCATCGCCATCACGGGCACGTTCGCGGAACTCTTCGTGCTCGGCAGCGTCACCGATGTCTCCGTCTTCGCGGTCAACCTCACCACGGCACTCGGCCTGGGTCTCGGCATCGACTACGCCCTGCTGATGGTGAGCCGCTTCCGGGAACAACTCGCCTCGGGGGCGAGCGTGGACGACGCGGTCCGGCGCACGGTGAGCACCGCGGGCCGCACCATCGCGTTCTCCGCGGCGACGGTCGCCGCGGCGCTCGGAGCCCTCCTGGTGTTCCCGCAGTACTTCCTGCGCTCCTTCGGCTACGCCGGCGTCGGTGTCGTCGCCATCGCCGCCGTCAGCACTCTGTTCGTCATGCCCGCCCTGTTCGTGGTCCTCGGCCACCGCGTCAACAGCGGTCGGCTGCCGTGGGCGAAGCCCCGGCGCACCGACACCCGCCTGCCGGCGTGGGGACGGCTCGCCCGCACCGTCATGAGGCGCCCGGCACTCACCGCGCTCCCCGTGCTCGCGGTCCTGCTGCTGGCGGCGAGCCCATTGCTCGGAATCTCCTTCGGCACACCCGACGAACGCGTGCTGCCCGAGGACGCCCACAGCCGCCAGGTCGCCTCGGCACTGAGGAAGAACTTCAACGGCAGCGACGACGCCGCCCTCCACATCGTCATCGACAAGCCGGTCGGCGACACCCCGTTGGCGTCCTACGCGGTCGCACTGTCCGAACTCGAAGGCGTCGTCCACGTCGAGACGAGCACGGGCACCTACGCCGAGGGACGGTCCACGGCGACGGGCCCCGGCAGTGCCGCGCTCGGCCGCCCCGGCGCACAGCAGATCAACGTGGTGAGCGGCCTGCCGCCGAAGTCGACGCAAGCGCAGCGCCTGGTCGACCAGGTGAGGGCGGTCACCCCGCCCGCCGGAACGCGGCCCTTGGTGGGCGGAACCGACGCGGTACTGGTCGACGCCAAGGACTCCATCGCGGGGAGACTCCCGCTCGCGGTCGCTCTGGTCGCCCTCACCACCTTTCTCCTGCTCTTCCTGTTCACCGGCAGCGTCGTGCAGCCGCTGCGCGCGCTGGTCCTCAACCTGATCAGCCTCGGAGCCACCCTCGGCGTCATGACCTGGATCTTCCAGGACGGCCACCTCTCCTCCCTGCTCGGCTTCACCGCGCAGCCGATGGAGGTGTCGATGACGGTCCTGATGTTCTGCATCGCCTTCGGCCTCTCGATGGACTACGAGGTCTTCGTCACCAGCCGGATCAAGGAACTCCACGAGTCCGGCGAGGACAACGAGTCGGCCGTGGCCAACGGACTCGGGCACACAGGACGCATCGTCAGCGCGGCCGCCTGTCTGCTCGCGGTGAGCTTCTTCGCCTTCGGGACGGCCAAGCTCAGCTTCATGCAGATGTTCGGACTGGGCAGCGGACTCGCCGTCCTCATCGACGCCGTGGCCGTACGCGGCATCCTCGTACCCGCCGCGATGCGCGTCCTCGGGCGCTCGGCCTGGTACGCGCCCACCTTCCTGCGGAGGTTCCACGCACGGTACGGCCTCAGCGAAGGCGGACCCGGGCACACGGCTCTGAACGAGCCCGCGGCTGAAGCCTCGTACGCGAAGAGGACGACGGAGGTCTGATCGGGCCGGTTGGGCCGGACCGCGCGCGCATGCCCGCCTCCTCGAGTGGAGGCGGGCATCGGCGTAGGGAGGCGGGCACCGTCGTGAGGAGAGTCCCGGCGGCAACTCGTCCCGACCAAGGGGTGGTCGGTTGCGCTGCCGCCCCTTGTCCTGCCGTCTCTCGCCGGTGTGCTCAGCGAGCGAACTTCTCGACGGCGTCCGGTGTCACGGGGGTGAAGAAGTTGACCAGATTGCCGTCGGGGTCGCGGAACAGGAGCGCGCGGTTTCCCCAGGGCATCGTGGTCGGCTCGTTGACGAAGTCCTCGACGAAGCCGGTCAGGTTCTTGTACGTGCGGTCCACGTCGTCCACGAGGAACTCGATGATGACGCTGTGGTTGTCGGCCGGCCGGGCCGAACCGGGTGCGAACAGGGGGACGGTGCGGGTGCTCCCGATCGCGAGCGTGGCCGAGGCCGTCCTGATCTCGGCGAAGTCCTCGTTGGCCCAGTCGGCGGCCACCCCGGTGGCACGCTCGTAGAAGTCGACGAGACGGGCGACGTCGCCCGTGATGACGCGGACAGAGACGAAGTTCATGGGAGTTCTCCTGGTCGATCGGTGTTGCTGATCGCAGGCTGCCACCTATACCGGGCAGAATCCGCCCGGTATAGGGAGGATACTTTCGAACATGCCTCGACCCATTGCTCGCGTCCTCACCCTCTTGGAGCTTCTGCAGTCGGGCGGCATCCGCACCACGGCCGGTCTCGCCGAGCGACTGGGCGTCGACGAGCGGACCGTGCGGCGCTACATCGACCACCTGCTCGACCTCGACGTACCCGTCGAGTCGGTGCGTGGCCGCCACGGCGGATACCGGCTCGCCCCCGGGTACCGCATGCCTCCGCTCATGCTGACCGACGACGAAGCGCTGGCCGTGCTGCTGGGGCTGCTGGCGGCCCGGCGAGCCGGCCTGACGACCGCCATGGGCACCGCGAGCGAGACGGCGGCCGCCAAGATCCGGCGCGTCCTTCCGAAGCGGCTGGCGGGAAGACTCGACTCCATGTCCGACTCCCTCACCTTCACCGCCCGGCCCGGCGAGGCGGTCCCCTCGGATTCGACGGTGCTTCTCTCGATCACTGACGCGGTCCGTCACCGACGGCCGATCGCGATCCGGTACACCGCGGCCGACGGCCGGCACAGCGAACGCACCGTGCATCCCTACGGAGTTGTCGCCCACGCGGGCAAGTGGTACCTGACCGCCGCGGACCTCACGGCCGACGACGACCGGACGTTCCGACTGGATCGCATCACCGAGATCAGGACTCTGCCCGGCTCGTTCGAACCACCCGCCGGACTCGACCCGGCGAAACGTGTCCTGACGGCGCTCGCCACGGCTCCGTACCGGTACGAGGTGACGCTGCGGGTCCAGGGGAACGCCGAGGAGATCGACGCCCGACTTCCCGCCGGGGTCGCGGTCGTGCGGGAACTGTCGTCGGACCCGGGCGACGCGAATCTTGAATCCGAGCGGTGGTGTCTGGTCGACCTGCGGGTGGAACGGCTCGACTGGCTCCCCGCGGTACTCGCGTCTCTGGACATGCCGTTCCTCATCGAGCGGCCGGACGAACTCCGGGTCCTGGTGGTGGAGTTGGCGGAACATCTCGCACGGTCGGCACGGCGCGCTTCGACGGGTGGCGGGTGACTGGTGAGGAGAGACGGGGAGACCGGCGACAGGAGTTCGGTGGCGCGCGTGAGTGGTTGTCCGTAGGCGGGTCGGGCGTGCCGCGCGGCTCGGGTCAGGTGAGTGGTTCCCCGCCGTCGACGTGGATGGTTTCTCCGGTGAGGAACGTGCTGGTCATGGCGAACAGCACCGCGTGGGCGATGTCGTGCGTGGTGCCGATCCGCCGGACCGGGTTACGGGTACGGATATCGGCGAAATACTCGGCCTTGCCGTCTTCTCCGAAGGCGTCCCAGGCTCCGGTGTCGATCACCCCCGGTGAGATGGCGTTGACGCGGGTGGGGGCGAGTTCCAGGGCGAGGGAGCGGGTGAGGGTTTCGGCCGCGGCGTTGGTGATGGCCACGGCCAGGGTGCCGACCGCGATCTTCGCAGCGGCGACACCGGAGAAGAGCGTGAGCGACCCGGAATCGGGGATGCGGGGGGCCAGGTGTTTGGCCAGCATCAGCGGGCCGATGACCTTGATGTCGAGGGAGAGTCTGACTGCGTCGCGGTCCAGGTCGGCGATGCGACCGCGTGCGCGGGCCGACGCGGTGGAGACCACGTGGTCGACCGTGCCGAGTCTTTCGCCGAGCGCGGCGATGGAGGTTTCGTCGGTGAGGTCGACGGTCTCGGCGGTGATCCCGGGCTCGTGTGCGTAGGCGTCGGCCAGAGCATCGTGGTTACGGCCGGCGGCTGTGACGTCAGCTCCTGCGTCTCGGGCGGTGACGGCGATGGCGTTGGCGATTCCTGCGCCTCGCCCGATGACCAGGACGGTCTTGCCTTCCAGGGGTCCGGTCATGGCGCGGTCCTTTCGGGCGGGGGCGGGTGATGGGTGGTGGTTGAGGGGCGTACTAGGGGGAGTGCCTGGGGGCTGGTGAGGGTGTGGGGGCCTGCCCGGCCGCGTGGTGTTCGCTGCTACGTCCCCGTGGAGTTGGCTGTCCAGTATATAACCTGTCGCGATGAGATGAGAGGTTAGATCTTGTCGGGGTGGGCGTCGGGTGATCAGTGAGCATGTAGCGCGGGCCGGGTGCTGGCTGCGGGGCGGCTGCCGCCGGTGCCGGGTGCCGGGCCGCGGGTGGGTTGGCTGGGGTGGTGTGGGTGTGAGAGGTCCTGACAAGGGCGCCGGACGTGTCTGCGGGTGACCAGGCACGTGGCGAGGCCGAGGGCGGTCGGCGTTCCAGTGCTCGGAACGGCAGCCGTCGTCCTCCACCTGCACTCATCCTGCGACCGGAGGTGAAGTGGCGCAGTCGAGGTGGGGCGACGACTGACCCGCGGGCATCGGCACGAGTTCACCGAGGGCCCGGCCCGCAGGACAGACCCTCATCTGACCCCGATGCTGCCCGGCTCCTTGCCGCTGGGCAACTGGTCGCTGTGCCCACGCCTCCGACCCCGCCGCCAAGAACGTGATCTTCCACGCCAAGCAAACGCCCCACCACCAAGCCGCTGTTGGCACTGCTCGACAGTCCCGTCACGGCCGAGACCCTCTTCACCTCAGTGGCGACGCCCGTCGGACCGGCAGCCGGCAGCCTGCGGCCCGGTGCCCTCGGACGGCGACTTCGTTAAGGACTTGGTTGCGTTGGTCCAGGTGGCCACTGCGCTGCACGATTCTCTATCCCCTCCTGGCTCACCCCCAGGAGCTCAACCAAACAGCTCCAGCCCGTTCCAACCGCGCCCGTCGCCCGTCGCCCACGCCTCCAGTAGCTGCCGGGCCTCGGTCTCAGGGGCGGCCAGCCAGACACTCTGGGAGCCGCCGTGTGTCGGCACGTTGGCCTCGTCCCAGTCGACCCGGCCCCCGCTGCAGCACGCGCAGAGCGTGTGGAAGCTGCTCGCCGGCTCGGCACCGAAATCCTGCGCGAAGAATGAAGCCACCAGGGCGTCGATGTCGGATGCATCCGCCGCGCTTACGGTCACATGCAGCGTCGGCAGCGAAGAGCTTTCAAAAAGCAGCAATTCATCGAAGACTGTGACGCTCTGGCCGTTGTACGTCCGCTCGCCCGTCGGCTCCCCATCGTGCACGACGATCTCACCGAAGCGACGGCCTTTCGTGGCGGGTACGTTCATCACTCGGCCTCGGGTGGGACAGAGCCGCTGGATCCAGACGACCTCGCGCTCACCACCCGTGTCCAGCCGCACGCACGCGGGGCCGAAGGCACCGTTGATCTCCCCCTCGCCCTCGGGCATCGGGATCCCGAAACCCTCCCAGGCGTCACGGGCGGTCGCCCAGTCACGCTGGATCGTGGCAGCGACCCCCAGGTTCCAGAACGCCGGGTCCTGCTCACCGCGGGGTGAGCGGGCGGCAGCCTCACGGCCGAGTTCATGGGCCTTCGCCCAGTTGCGCAGAAACTTGTGCGCCAGCGCAGCGTCGTACCACCACATCGCGCTGAGGTCCTCGTCCGGATAGTGGGCAAGGACCTGCTCGTACAGCTCGGCGGAACGCAGCCACTCCTGCGCATCCCACATCTCACGAGCCCGTTCCAGCACCTGCTTGGCCTCGGACTTCTCCATGCCCCTGCCCCTCCCTCTGACCAGGGCAGGAGTCTCGCACGACGACTGAAGCGTGCTGGGAGGGGGTGCCCAAAAGGTTGCGTCCAGGGGGTGTTGTACAGGTTCGACCTGACCCGCCTTCTGAACCGTGGCTCTGTAGAGATCCGTTACCGATGGGTGTACAGGCCCCCGCGCTGCCCCGACTCGTGCGGCCCGCTACACCTTGAGCCGGACCCACGAAGGTTGTGCCGTCCGCCGGCAGGTCAGGCAACCTCCCAACAGCTAGGCTCACGCGGCGAAATCGCGAACTCCCTTGGATTGCCTGATGTGTAGAAGGGTCGCTCCGACGAGGCAGGCAGCGGCCCCCGCGGACAGGAACGCCCGGTTGGAGCGCCAGGACAGAACGGACCACGTCGACTGAGCTGAGAGCACCGATCCCGTACTCAGCCAAGATCCGGCCGAGAGCAGAGACAGTGAGGATCCGATCGAGCCGACGGACAGCGAGCTTCCGATCGACCCGACTGAAAGGGCGGAACCGACGGAGCCGATGGACAGCACGGATCCCACTGAACCGATGGACAGGATGGAGTCCTTCGACCACAGGGACAGTACGGAGCCCTGTGAGGCCGGCTGCGATCCGGCGGAGAATCTATTCCTCATGTTCCCATCCTGCCCGTCCGCCGCTACGTGCGTGCCGTAAACGACTGGCACACGCGGGGCGCCGCCGGCAGCATTGCGTCGCCGTCGACGACCAGGAAGCTCAGACCGTGAAAGAGCTCGAGACTGTGTCCCAGCGGTCGGGCCATTGCGCGAACAAGTCGGCGGATGTCTCCGATGACGGGCGGTTGGCCGAGCAGCCTGCCGACGTGGCCGTGCTCACCCGGTGAACCGGCTGCTTTGCCAGCCGGGGCAACGGCCCTCACCCTCGCGGCCGACCGTCACTGGACGGAAACGGTGCGGGGGTGAGGAAGCGCGCTCACCGACCGGGCAACCGGTATCCACGACAACGAGTACCGGGCCTCCCGATCGGCGGCTGACTCCGCAGGCATTCCCCGGAGGTCTGGGGCCGGCCTGATCGGTGCCTGGGTCTTGCGGCCTCGAGCGTGGTGGTGGTCATGCAGGGGTCTCAGCGCGGGCCTCAGTTCGGACACCTCGTGCCGCGCGTTCCAGGGACCTGCCGATCTGCCCGCAGCAGGGACTCGCGTGCCTCGCCGGGTTCATGGGGCGCAGGGGGCTGCGAGGCCGGCGCGTTGTGACGGGCGTCACCTAATTGTTATGGCGGATGACAAATAGCGCCTCCCGCGCTCTGGGCAGAGGGTCCGGAGCGCCGTAAGTTCCCGCTCACAACATTCGATCCGGGCCGCCCGACACCCGCCAATTCCCCGAGAGCGCGCTCCTCGGCTTCCCGACCGCGCTCGTACGTCCGGTCTCCGGCCGTCACATCAGAAAGGACCCTGCCATGCGCAAGGGACTCCTGCTCACCGCCGCCTCAGTGGTACTGGTCAGTTCGCTCGCTGCCTGTGACGACTCCTCGTCGGGCGGCACCGGCTCCGGCTCCCACGTCAAGCCGAAGATCGGCGTGATCCTCCCGGACAGCAAGTCCTCCGCCCGCTGGGAGACCGCGGACCGCAAGTACCTCTCCGAGGCGTTCAAGGCGGCGGGCGTCGACTTCGACATCCAGAACGCCCAGAACGACAAGCAGCAGTTCCAGACCATCGCGGACCAGATGATCACCAGCGGTGTGAACGTCCTGGTGATCGTGAACCTGGACAGCGGCACGGGCAAGGCAGTTCTGGACAAGGCCAAGGCGCAGGGCGTCGCCACGATCGACTACGACCGGCTCACCCTCGGCGGCTCCGCCCAGTACTACGTGAGCTTCGACAACACCGAGGTCGGCAAGCTTCAAGGCGAGGGCCTCAGCAAGTGCCTGAGCGACATGAAGGCCAAGAAGCCCATCGTCGCGACACTCAACGGCTCGCCGACGGACAACAACGCCACCCTCCTCGCCGACGGTTACAACGGCGTCCTCGACCCGAAGTACAAGTCGGGCGACTACGTCAAGGGCCCGGACCAGTCCGTCCCGGACTGGGACAGTGCTGAGGCCAGCACCATCTTCGAGCAGATGCTCACCAGCGAGCCCAAGATCGGCGGTGTGCTCGCCGCCAACGACACTCTCGGCAACGCGGCCATCGCCATCCTGCGCAAGCAGCACCGCAACGGCGAGGTCCCGGTCACCGGCCAGGACGCCACGGTGCAGGCCTTGCAGAACATCCTGGCGGGCGATCAGTGCATGACCGTCTACAAGGCGGTCAAGAAAGAGGCGGACGCCACGGTCAAGCTCGCCGTCTCCCTGGCCAAGGCCGAGAAGGGCGAGACGAACGCGACGGTCGAGGACCCCGAGGGCAAGCGCAAGGTCCCGTCCGTGCTGGAGACACCCGTGGCCATCTACAAGGACAACGTCCAGGACGTCGTGGACGACGGCTATGTCACCAAAGCGCAGCTGTGCACGGGCAAGTACGCCGCCCTGTGCACCAAGGCCGGCATCAAGTAGCCCAGCCCGGCTGCTCGGACCGCTGCCCCTGGTCCGGCCGACCCGACCGCGGTTCCCGGGGCTCCGCCCGGCCCGGACCCGGGACCCGCGACCTCCCGATCACAAGGAGCCGTCTTCCATGACAGCGACCCCGATCCTCCAACTGCGCGGGATCGACAAGAGCTTCGGCGCCGTGCAGGTGCTGCACGACGTGTCCTTCGACGTCCATCCGGGAGAGGTGACCGCTCTCGTCGGAGACAACGGCGCGGGCAAGTCCACGCTGGTCAAGTGCATCGGCGGGATCCACGCGATCGACGGCGGCGCGTACTGGTTCGAAGGTCAGCAGGTCCAGGTGCACGGCCCCCGTGATGCGGCGGCCCTCGGCGTCGAGATCGTGTACCAGGACCTCGCGCTCTGCGACAACCTCGACATCGTGCAGAACATGTTCCTCGGCCGCGAAAAGCGCCGCGGGCTCGTCCTGGACAACACCACGATGGAGGAGATGGCCACCCGGACCCTCGAGGGACTGTCGGTCCGCACCGTCAAGTCCATCCGCCAACAGGTCTCCAGTCTCTCCGGCGGACAGCGGCAGACCGTGGCCATCGCCAAGGCCGTGCTGTGGAACAGCAAGGTCGTCATCCTGGACGAACCGACCGCCGCACTCGGTGTCGCTCAGACGGCACAGGTCCTCGAACTGGTCCGGCGCCTGGCCGACAACGGTCTCGCCGTCGTCCTGATCTCCCACAACATGAACGACGTCTTCGCGGTGTCCGACCGGATCGCCACCCTCTACCTGGGCCGGATGGCCGCTCAGGTCAGCACGTCGGACGTGACGCACTCCCAGGTCGTCGAACTCATCACCTCGGGCCGCAGCGGAGACCTCGGCCTCGCCCACAGCAACGGAGTCACCACATGACTGCCGCAGTCGCCCCCGAGAAGCCGGAAATGCCGCGTGGTCCCGGTCAGCCGAAGAAGAACGGAGCGGGCAAAGCCGCGAGTCTGCGCTCGGTCGCCCGGAACTATGTCGATCGGGTGAGGGGAGGCGAGCTGGGCGCCGTCCCCGCCGTACTCGGCCTGATCGTCCTGTGCGTGTTCTTCGCCGTCCTGCGTCCGGTCTTCCTGTCCGAGCTGAACTTCGCCAACCTGCTGACCCAGGGCGCGGGCAGCATCGCCATCGCCATGGGTCTGGTCTTCGTCCTCCTCCTCGGCGAGATCGACCTGTCCGCCGGTTACGCCAGCGGCGTCTGCGCCGCCGTCCTCGCCATTCTGCTCACCGAGCACGGATGGCCCTGGTACGGCGCGGTCGGTGCGGCGATCCTCACCGGCACGGTCATAGGCCTGGTACTCGGCCTGCTGGTGGCGAAGGTCGGCATCCCCTCATTCGTGGTCACGCTGGCAGCCTTCCTCGGCTTCCAGGGCATCGTGCTGATGCTGTTGAAGGAAGGCACCAACATCTCGATCCGGGACGAGACGATCCTGGCCGTCGCGAACAACAACCTTTCCCCCGCGCTGGGCTGGGTCCTGCTCGCCGTCAGTGTCGGGGCGTACGCGGCGATCCAGTTCCGGCAGAGCCGCAACCGCCGCCGGCGCGGGCTCGCCCCAGATCCGCTCACCCTGCTCGCGGTCAGGATCGGCGGCCTGGCGGTGCTCGGTGCGATCGCCGTCCACCTGCTCAACCAGGAGCGCAGCCGCAACATCGTCGTCGACTCGCTCAAGGGCGTGCCGATCGTGGTGCCGGTCATCGCCGTCCTGCTCATCGCCGGTACCTTCCTGCTCCAGCGCACCTCGTTCGGGCTGCACATCTACGCGGTGGGCGGCAACGCCGAGGCGGCCCGCCGGGCCGGCATCAACGTGGCGGCCATCCGTGTCACCGCGTTCGTGATCTGCTCCTCCCTGGCCGCGGTCGGCGGCATCATCGCCGCGTCCCGGGGCAACTCGGTCGACCCCAACACCGGTGGCAGCAATGTGCTGCTGCTGGCGGTCGGCGCCGCCGTGATCGGCGGGACGAGCCTGTTCGGCGGGCGCGGCAGAGCGCGGGATGCCGTGCTCGGCGGCATGGTGGTCGCGGTCATACAGAACGGCATGGGCCTGATGGGGTACAGCTCAGGAGTCAAGTACGCTGTCACGGGTTCGGTTCTGCTGGTGGCCGCAGGCGTGGATGCGCTGTCCCGTCGCCGGGCCGTACAACGTTGACGTCTGGGGTTCGATGAAAGCCGGTCCCTCGCAGGAGGAGATTCGCCGGCACAACCTCGGCACCCTGCTCCGTCATGTACACATCGGTGGATCCATGTCGCGGGCCGTGCTGGCGGAGCGCATGGGGCTCAACCGCAGCACCATTCTGGGGCTGGTGAGCGAGCTGGGCTCGGCCGGTCTGGTCCGTGAGGAACTGCCGCGTGAGACCGGCAGGGCCGGCCGGCCGTCTCTGGTGGTACGGCCGGAGTCCGACCGCGTGTACGTCCTCGCGTTCGATGTGGGTGTCGATCGGCTGGCCGTCGCCCGCATCGGCCTGGGTGGCATCTTCCTCGACCGCAGGGAGATCCCCATACCCCCAGACCCTCGCAGCGTCGACCAGGTGGCCGAGGCCCTCGCCGGCTCCGCGCTGGACATGCACAGCACAGCACCGCACGGTACTCACTGCGTCGGGGTGGCCGCCGCCGTCCGCGGGATGGTTCGCCGACCCGACGGCCTCGTCCGAGCCGTCCCCTACCTCGGCTGGAAGGACGAGGAGTTCGGCACGGACCTCACGCGCAGGCTGGGCCTCGGCCTTCCCGTCTCCGTGGGCAACGAGGCCAGTCTCGGGGCGCTCGCGGAGCACCTGCGCGGCGCCGGAACGGGCTGCCAGGACCTCTTGTACCTGCATGGCGACATCGGCATCGGCGGCGGTGTCATCACCGGTGGCCAACTGCTGCACGGCGACGGCGGATACGGCGGCGAGATCGGGCACATGGTCGTCAACCCGCGCGATGGCAGGCCCTGCGCCTGCGGGGCGCGCGGCTGCCTGGAAGCCGAGGCGGGAGAGCGGGCCCTGCTGGAGGCCGCGCGGCGCGATCCGTCGGCCACCGGCCGGGAAGCCGTGCACGCCGTCGTCGAAGCGGCTGACCGAGGAGACATCGTCGCCCGCGCCGCCCTCCACGACGTCGGCGACTGGCTCGGCATCGGCGTCGCCAACCTGGTCAATGTGCTCAACCCGCGCACGGTCGTCTTCGGCGGGACGCTCCGCGAGGTGTTTCTCGCCTCGGCCGCCCAGATCCGCAGCCGTATCAACCGCATCGCCCTCACCGCCTCCCGCGAGAACCTCAGGCTGCGCGTGGGAGAACTCGGCGACGACGCGGTGCTCATCGGAGCCGCCGAACTAGCCTTCTCCGAGATCCTGGTCGGCCCACTGGAGACGCTGGCTCGCGCCGGTGGATGACCGGAACGGCCGTGGAACGGGCAGTAGGTCGGTCCGTGGCCGCTGCCCGTTCCACGCCCGTGACGGACGCGACCCCGTCACGACGAGTCCCGCACCACCAGTTCGGTGGGAAGGACGATGTGCCTGCGAGGCTCCTCGGGATCATCGATCTCAGCCAGCAGAATCCGGGCGATCGCAGTGCCGATCTCCTCGACCGGCTGGCGCACGCTGGTGAGCGGCGGGGTGCTGTGGCGGGCGATGATGGAGTCGTCGAACCCGATCACCGCCACGTCATCGGGAACGCGACGCCCCTGTCGGCGCAATTCCGCGAGCGCCCCCGCTGCCATGACGTCCGAGGCGACGAAGACGGCGTCGAGCGAGGGAACTTGTCGAAGGAGTGCACGCATGGCGGCCTCGCCGCCCTCCTCGGTGAAGTCGGCCGAGGCCACGAGCCGGTCGGGGGCGTCATGGCCCGCCTTTCCGAGGGTCTCGCGCCACCCCTGGAGCCTGCTGCGGGCCACGTCCATGTCCAACGGCCCGCTGATGGTGCCGATCGTCCGGCGCCCCCGAGCGAGCAGGTGCTCGACTGCCGCCGCGGCTCCGCCGGCGTTGTCGGAGTGCACGTGGCTGAGTGACTCGTCGGCCGAGCGGCGCCCGGCGAGCACGGTGGGCAGACCCATGTCCTCCAGAAGCCCCGGCAGCGGGTCGTGTTCGTGCACTGAGACGAGGAGGACTCCGTCCACCCGCCGCTCCGCCACCGACTCGGTGAGCTGGTCTCGTTCGGACTGATCGCGTACAAGGATGAGTTGCAGTTGTGTCCGGGTCTCCGCCAAGGCGGTGCTGACCCCGCGGATGACTGCCGAGAAGTACGGCTCGGAGCCCAGTCGGCTCTCCGACTCGGGTATGACCAGGGCCACGGAGTTCGTGCGGCTCGTCACGAGACCCCGGGCGACGGAGTTCGGGACGTAGTTCAGTTCGGCGATGGCGGCGAGTACGGCGGTCCTGGCCTTCTCGCTGACGAGTTCGGAACCGTTGATGACTCGTGAAACCGTGGTGCGTCCGACGCCGGCACGCGCGGCCACGCTCTTGATGGTCGGGCGTCGCCTGCCCTCCATGCCGTCTCCTCGCTCGCTTGCTGTTCCAACGGCTTTCACCTGCGCATTGTGCCAGATACCGGAAGTGCTTCCGGAGGATGCCGGTGGGGAGGCGCGACATCTCTCCGCAACGAACTGGATTCAACTTCTTGACAGGGGGTGTTGAGGGCCGCCACGCTTCGGGCCCTCGGGTGGGAACGTTCCCATTCTTCATTGGGAACGTACCCACTAGGGCAAATCGGGGCTCTCGGAGTGACCGTGAGCTCGAAGTCCGGTGCGTCAGCGCCATCACGAGAAGGATGAAATGGGCATGGTGCGACAGAAGTTACGTATACGCACACGAGCGGTAGCCGCCGTATCGGTCGTGTCGGCTCTCGGCCTGGTCGTCGGCTGCGGGAGCGGCGGCAGCGGTGGGACGGGGGGAGGGAAGAAGGACGGCAAGGTCACCATCACCATGGGGCTGTTCGGCGTCATGGGCTTCAAGGAGACCGGTCTGCTCGACAAGTACATGAAGGAGCATCCGGACGTCGTCATCAAGGCCGACGTCGCCGGTGACGAGCAGACCTACTACACCGCATTGCAGACTCACTTGGCCGCGGGCAGCGGGCTGAAGGACATCCAGGGCATAGAGATCGGCCGGGCCAAGGAATTGTCCGACACCCAGAAGGACAACTTCGTCGATCTGGCCGGTGTGGCCGGCACGGACCACTTCCTGCCGTGGAAGCAGAGCCAGGTCACCACCACGGACAAGAAGGTCATCGGCCTCGGCACCGACATCGGCCCGATGGCGGTCTGTTACCGCAAGGACCTCTTCGAGCAGGCAGGCCTGCCGACCGACCGCGAGGAGGTGGCCAAGCTGTGGGAGGGGGACTGGACCAAATACGTCGATGCGGGCGTGGAGTTCAAGCAGAAGTCCAAGGGTGACAAGGTCGCGTTCATGGACAGCTCCAGCGGACTGTTCAACGCCATGATCTACGGCCACTCCCAGCAGTTCTACGACAAGAGGGGGGAGTTGATCTATGCCTCCAACCCTGTCGTGAAGGACGCCTGGAAGCTGGCATCGAAGGCGGCCACTTCCGGTCTCACCGCGAAGCTCCGCCAGTTCCAGCCCGGTTGGGACCCCGGTCTGGCCAACAGCACTTTCGCCACCACCGTCTGTCCGGCATGGATGCTCGCGCACATCAGTGAGAAGGCGGGACCGGCGAACAAGGGCAAGTGGGACGTCGCCAAGGCGCCTCAGGGCGCCAACTGGGGCGGATCTTTCCTCGGCGTGATGGAGAAGAGCCCCGTGAAGAAGGAGGCGCAGGAGCTGGTGGCCTGGCTCACCTCCCCTGAACAGCAGGCGTACCTCTTCAAGAAGATCGGCAACTTCCCCTCGTCGAAGACCGCACTGGCGATGCCGGACGTCGTCGACGCCAAGTCGGACTACTTCAGCGGCGCGCCCATCGGCCAGATCTTCGGCGCCGCTGCCAAGGAGATCCCCGACGAGCAGGTGCTGGGCCGCAAGGACGGCACCATCAAGGACATCTTCTCGCAGGGACTGAGCTTGATCGAGTCCCAGAACAAGAGTCCGGACGATGCGTGGAAGACCACCGACCAGCGCATCAAGAAGGCCGCCGGCTGATCTCGGGCACCGCCCGTCAACGGAGCCGCCCGGCGCCCCACGCACGGCCTGTCCGGGCCGCCGGGCCCGCCTCCGCCCGCTCCTGTCACCCTCCAGGAAGGACGCCTCGCGGTGGCCATCTCCACCTCGACACCCCCTGACGGACCCTCTGGCACCATGCCGACCGGCACCGACCCCGACCCCGACGGGGACCTGCTCCGGCGCCGTACGCTGTTGCACCGCCTCGACGTGGGTGGAGCCCCCTACGCCTTCATCGCGCCGTTCTTCGTCGTCTTCGCCGCCTTCAGCCTCTATCCACTGATCTACACCTGGTGGATCTCCTTGCACCGCGTCGAGTTGTCGACCTTGAACCTCATGGAATGGGTCGGTTTCGACAACTACACGGCCCTGTGGAACGACGAGCGCTTCTGGAACGCGCTGCTCAACACATTCACCATCGGCGTGCTGTCGACCGTGCCGCAACTGATGATGGCCCTGGGGCTCGCCCACCTGCTCAACTACCAATTGCGTGGCTCCACGTTCTTCCGCGTCGCCGCGCTGACGCCCTACGCCACGTCGGTGGGGGCCGCTGCCCTCGTGTTCACGATGCTCTTCGAACGAGACTTCGGCATGATCAACTGGATGCTGAACCTGGTCGGCGTCGACAATATCGACTGGGAGAACAACAAATGGGCTGCTCAGACGGCGATTTCCACGATCGTGATCTGGCGCTGGACCGGCTACAACGCACTGCTGTACCTGGCGGCAATGCAAGCGATTCCTCGCGACCGCTACGAGGCCGCGGCGATCGACGGCGCCTCCCGCTGGCAGCAGTTCCTCAAGGTGACCGTCCCCGGTATCCGCTCCACCATCGTGTTCACCATCGTGCTGTCCACCATCGGCGCCACACAGCTCTTCGGTGAGCCCCTGATCTTCGGCCAGGGCCCGAACGGCATCACCGGGGGAGCGGACAACCAGTACCAGACGCTGGGACTGCTGCTGTACGAGGAGGGCTGGAAGAACTACCAGATGGGCCGGGCGGCCACGGTCGCCTGGGCAATGTTCCTCCTGCTCATCGTGGTGTTCGTCGTCCAACAAGTCGTCAGGCGCGTCCTCGCGCGCAGGACGTGACCGGGAGAACCTCATGACCACAGACAGCATCCCGGTCCGGACGGCGGACACCTGCCCCGAGGCCGCACCCAAAGCTCGGAGGAACACCGCGCCCGGAGGGCGAAGGCGGCCGCTGTTCCGGCACCCGGGCGCGGGACGCCAGCATCACGCGGGACCCGTCGCCTACATCCTCCTGGGGATCGCAGCTCTCTTCTCCCTCTTCCCGCTCTACTGGACGCTGGTGGCAGCCTCGACCGACAACACCCGCGTCACCCAGACACCTCCGCCGTTCCTGCCCGGACCCCACCTGCTGGACAACCTGGGCAAGGCCTGGCGGGACGCCGCGCTGGGCAAGGCCATGCTCAACAGCATGATCGTGGCCGGGGCGATCGCCCTGTCCACGGTGCTCTTCGCCACACTGGCGGGTTTCGCCTTCGCGAAACTCCGCTTCAAGGGCCGCAACATCCTGCTCATGCTTGTGATCGGCACCATGCTGGTCCCGCCCCAACTCGGCGTCGTCCCCCTGTTCATGATGATGTCGGAACTGGGCTGGGGCCAGACCCTGCCCGCCGTCATCTTTCCCACTCTCGTCAGCGCCGTCGGCGTGTTCTTCATGCGGCAGTACCTGACCGAGGCGCTACCCGACGAACTCGTCGAAGCGGGCCGCGTGGACGGTGCGCACTCCCTGCGCATCTTCTGGAGCATTGTGCTGCCGATCGCCCGAGCTCCCATGGCCGTACTCTTCATGATCACATTCGTGCACGCCTGGAACGATTTCTTCTGGCCGTTCATCGTCCTCGACATGACCAACCCGACGGTGCCCGTCGCCCTCACCCAGCTGAGTGCCGGATATGTTCGCGACCAGTCCCTGATCATGGCCGGAGCGCTGCTCGGCACGCTGCCCCTGCTCGCGATGTTCGTCGTCTTCGGCCGGCAGATCGTCGGCGGAATCATGCAGGGCGCCGTCAAGGGATGAGCAGCTGGCCGTTCTCCTCCTCGCACGCCCTTCACCAGACCGGTCTTTCACCGCTTCCGCCCCGCAGAACCTCTGGAAGGACCCACGTGACCACCGTTACCCGCCGTGCCGCTCCCGCTCCGGACACCACCGACACCAATCGATTTCCACAAGGGTTCACCTGGGGCACGGCGACCGCCGCCTACCAGATCGAGGGTGCCGCTACTGCCGACGGCCGCACGCCCTCCATCTGGGACACCTACTCGCACACCCCCGGCAGGGTGCGCAACGGTGACACCGGTGACGTGGCCACCGACCACTACCACCGCTGGCGGGAAGACGTCGCGATCATGGCCGATCTCGGCGTGAGCGCCTACCGGTTCTCCCTGTCGTGGCCCCGTGTCCAGCCCACTGGCCGCGGCCCGGCCGCCCAGAAAGGCCTCGACTTCTACCGGGCTTTGACCGACGCCCTGCTGGAGAACGGCATCGAACCGGTCGTCACGCTCTACCACTGGGACCTGCCACAGGAGCTGGAGGACGCGGGCGGCTGGCCGGAGCGCGTCACCAGCGATCGTTTCGCCGACTATGCGACCCTGGCCGTCAAGGCGCTCGGGGATCGGGTGAAGACCTGGACCACGCTCAACGAACCCTGGTGCAGCGCCTTCCTCGGATACGGCTCCGGTGTCCACGCCCCCGGACGGACCGACCCGGTCGCGGCCCTGCGCGCTGCACACCATCTCAATCTCGGCCACGGCAAGGCCGTTCAGGCCTTGCGTGCCGAACTGCCGTCCTCCGCCAGAACATCCATCACACTCAACATCCATCACGTGCGCACGCTCACCGAGTCCGCCGAGGACGTCGACGCGGCGCGCCGGATCGACGCACTGGCCAACCGCATCTTCACCGGCCCGATCCTGGGGGGCCGCTACCCCCAGGACCTTCTCGACGACACCGCCGCCCTGACCGACTGGTCCTTCCTGCGAAACGGAGACACGGCCACGATCCACCAACCGCTCGACTTCCTGGGCGTCAACTACTACACACCGACCCTCGTCTCCGGGGCGACCGGTGGGGCCGGTCACCACGCGGACGGCCACGGGGTGAGCGACCACAGTCCCTGGCCGGGCGCCGACCACGTCGCCTTCCACCGATCCCCGGGCAGTACCACCGCGATGGGCTGGGCGGTCGATCCCACCGGCCTGTACGACCTGTTGCTGCGGCTCAAGGCGGACTTCCCCACCACGCCGTTGATGATCACCGAGAACGGTGCCGCGTTCGACGACTACGCCAGTCCGGAAGGCGAGGTGACGGATCCGGAACGGATCGCCTACCTCCGCAGCCACCTGTCGGCTGTGCGGCGGGCGATCGCCGGGGGAGTCGATGTCCGGGGCTACTTCCTGTGGTCTCTGCTGGACAACTTCGAGTGGGGCTACGGCTACAGCAAGCGCTTCGGTGCTGTCTACGTCGACTACCCGACCGGCCGGCGCATTCCGAAGGCGAGCGCGCGGTGGTACGCCGACGTGGCGCGCACAGGCACCCTGCCGGAGAGGAGCGGCGAGACAGGATGAATACCGACGGGCTCCCGGTGCCCGGCCGGCTCCCTCGCACGCGGGCCGGGCACCGGTTGGAGCGGGCGCGGGTCGTGGCCGGCTTCCGGAACCCGGCGAGACGCGGACGTTCATGCCGTACCGCGTGCGCTTTCCCGGATGCCCGAGCGCGCAGTGGCGGCTACGCCGACCTTTCCGCTCCGTCGTTGCCGTCAGCGGCCTCGACGGGCTCGGGCGCCTGCTGCCGTGAGCGCTCCGACGCCTGCGCGCCGTGGGCTGCGGCGAGCGGTCCCAGATGCTGTGCCGCGCTGTCCAGCAGCGCGAGATCGGCCTTGGTGTGCGCGATGGCGGCGTCGATCAGGACCGCAACCAGTGGCTCGCCGGTATGGGCCCGGCGCTGCTGAGCCAGCCCGGCGAGTTCGGAGAGGTAGGTCTGCCGCTGAGACTCGATCAGCTTGTCGAGGGTCTGCGGACCCAGGGCCACGGCACCGAGGAGCTTGAGGAACAGCTCGTCGCGGAACCCGCCGACTCGGACCCAGGCGGTGGTGGCCCAGCCACGCAACTCGCTCTCGCCGGCTTCGGTGAGGGTGTACAGATTCTTGTCGGGCCGGTCGGTCTGTACGACCTGTGACCTGGCGACATAGCCGTCACGGACCAGCCGTTCGAGGATCTGGTACAGGTGACCGATGTTCAGGCCGCCCCACTGCGGGCCGATGGTCTCCTCGAAACGGGCCTTGAGTTCGTATCCGTGGTTCGGCCGCTGGGTCAGCAGCGCGAGGACGGCGTGGTGGAGTGGCATATACCTCCCTTCCGTGGTGTGACACGATACCCCTACATTGCAACAATGTATGAGGGGGGCTGCATCGATGGCTGTGAGCGTGGCATTGCGCGGGGTGAGCCGCCGGTATCCGAAGCTCGTCGCCCTGGACGGGGTGGAGCTGGAGGTTCCCGCTGGTGAAGTGGTGATGCTGACGGGGCCTTCCGGTGCCGGCAAGTCCACCGTGCTGCACGTAACGGGTGGTATGGACAAGCCCGACGAGGGCTATGTCGAGATCGACGGGAGGAAGCTGGTGCCCCGTGACCTGGACGGTCACCGGCGCCGCATCGGCTTCGTCTTCCAGCGCTTCCACCTGCTGCCCGCGCTGACCGCGCTGGACAACGTGCTCGCACCTGTGCTGCCGCGCAGGGTGGACTTCGACCGGCGAGCGCGGGGCATGGAGCTGCTCGAAGCGGTCGGTCTGGGGCAGCGGGCCGACGCTCTTCCCTCGCAGCTGTCAGGTGGCCAGCAACAACGCATCGCTATCGCCCGGGCGTTGGTCAACAGGCCGGGACTGCTGCTGGCCGACGAGCCGACGGGCAACCTGGACAGCGTCATCGGGCGAGAGATCATCGACCTGCTGATGTCGCTGCGTGAGCGGTACGGGATGACGATGCTGATCGCCACCCATGATGCGGAAGTTGCCTCCAACGGCGACCGGGTGGTGCGGTTGCAGGACGGCAGGGTCACCTCCGACCAACGGCTCACGCCCTCGGTTGACGTGCTGGACAGGCTGGGGGGCCTGCGCCCGTGATAACGATGATTCTCGATCAGCTCCGGCGGCGACGCGGGCGCGCGCTGGCTCTGGCGGCCGGAATCCTGGTGGCGGCGACCAGCTTCACTCTGCTGACCGCCACGGTGAGCACGAGCAAGGCGACGACGGTGGGTGAGGTGCGCCGCAACGCACGGTCCGCCTACGACGTCCTGGTGCGCCCGCCCGGCTCCCAGACAGCCGTGGAGGAGCAGAGCGGGCGGGTCGCGCCGAACTTTCTGTCCGGTACGTTCGGCGGCATCACCATGGACCAGTTCCGGCATATCCGCGACATGACTGGAGTGGATGTGGCCGCGCCGGTCGCCAACATCGGCTATCTCGTGGTGGGAAGCTCCGTCACCGTGGATGTGTCCCGTTTCCTGGACAGTGGCGCCTCCCGGCAGATCTTGCGGCTCAGCCCCACGCTCACTGCTGGGCTGGGTACTCAGCGCATGTCCGATCAATACGTGTACCTCACTCGCAGAGCGTTGACGTCGGCGGAGAGTTCCGACGGCCTCTTCAGTTCCGACACTCTGGAAGAGGGCAGGACACAGAGGAGCACGCGGCAGTACCAGTTGAAGGGAAAGTACGACGTCTGCTTCTACTTCAACTGGGACAAGACTGAGCGAACGCGCTTCAATACAGAACTGCCCATGAAGCCGAACCCCATTGCCGAAGACCTCAGTGGCAAGTCCGCGTTCGACCGGGATCTGCACTCGACGATGAACTGCCAGTCCGGCCGGGACAAGGCCACCATCGACGTCTGGACGGGCTACCCCGTGCTGCTGTCCGCCGTCGATCCGGTCGCAGAGGACCGTCTGGTGGGTCTGGGTGACGCGGTCACCTCGGGCAGGATGCTCACCGAGAAGGACAGACCGTGGGTACTGTCCTCCAAGAAGAGCGTCCACGGGCAGCGCGACGCCTACATCCCGGCAATGCTCAGCAGCACCCCGCTGACCGCCGGGACGCTCAAGGCGACTGTCGAGCGTCTCGATATCGGTGACCCGGACAAACTCCCCTCCGAGCTTGGCAATCCGACCGCTCACAGTTTCGTGCACGGCCTGCACGGCACCCCTGTGGGTCAAGTCCGCGCCGACCTGAGCAAGGGCTACCGGAAGACGCTGGGCGAGAACTCGTTCAACACCGACGCCTACTGGACGGTCGGCCCTGTCACCTACCACACGACCTCGGGCGGCGAACTGGCCGTCGAGGCCCAGCCGCCGCAAAAGCCCAGTCTGTGGGTGACCAACTCCTCCGAGCAGCCGTTTCCCTACGTCCCCGAGGAAAACCAGGGCGAACAGTACCGGAAAGTGACCAAACACGCCGCCACGGAGTGCATCGGACGGGGCATCTGCGACGGCGTGGACTCGGGGCGCCTGCCCAATCCCTTCGTCCACCTGGTCGGCCGCTACGACACCGGGAAGCTGTCCGGCTTCGCACCGCTCTCCGACGCACCCTTGGAGACCTATCAACCACCCCAGGTCACCGGAGCGGACGCAGCCACCCGCACAGCACTTGAGAATCAACCCCTCAAGCCGGACCGGAACTTGGGCGGCTACCTCAGCCCGCCGCCCACCATGCTGACGACGATGGACTCCATCACCGCGCTCACCAAGAGCCGCCGGATCCCGAGCCAGCAGGACAAGGCGCCGGTCAGCGCGATCAGGATCCGCGTGGCCGGAGTCAGCGGCGTCGACACCGCGTCCCGCGCACGGGTGAACGCGGTGGCCGGCAGGATCCAGGCCGCCTACCCCGGCCTCCAGGTCGACGTCACCGTCGGCAGTTCGCCTGCCCCTCAGACGGTGGCGCTGAGCGCCTCGGCGCAGGTGACGGAGCGCTGGGTCGCCAAGGGTGTGGCACTGCGCATCCTCAAAGCGGTGGACACCAAGAGCGCCGTGCTCTTCGTCCTCGTTCTCGTCGTGTGCGCGCTCTTCCTCGGGCAGGCGGCACTCGCCTCGGTACGCTCGCGCCGCACGGAGATCGGCACTTTGCGCTGTCTGGGCTGGAGCAGCGGAGAGATACTTCGCCTCATCCTCGGCGAACTGGCGGTGATCGGCCTCGTCGCGGGGACTGCAGGCACGGCGGTGGCCTACGTTCTGGGCCAAGTGCTGGGGCAGCCCCACACGGCGGTCAAGGCATTGCTTGTATTGCCGGTGGCACTTCTCCTCGCCGTGGCAGCGGGCCTCGTTCCCGCCTGGCGCGCCACCAGGCTGGGGCCGATGGAAGCAGTCCGACCCGCGGTGACCGCGGTCGGTCACACCTACTCGGTGCGTTCGGTTGCCGGACTGGCCTTGCTCAACCTCCTGCGGGTGAAGGGCCGCACGGTACTCGGCGCGGCCGGGCTGGCGCTGGGAGTTGCGGGCTTCACGATGCTTCTCGCCATGACGCTCGCCTTCCGGGGCGAGGTGGCCGGATCCCTGCTCGGCAACGCCGTGGTGGCACAGGCGCGCGAGGCCGACTACCTCAGCGTCGCCCTGTCCTTGGTGCTGGGCGCGGCCGGCGCCATTGACGTCCTGGTCATTTCACAGCGCGAGCGAGCCGCCGACCTCGCGGTGCTGCGGGCAACCGGCTGGACCAACCGCGAACTGGCGATGCTCACCCTCTATGAAGGAATCGGCCTGGCTCTGACGGGCGGACTGGCCGGGGCCGTGGCCGGCCTCACCGGGGTGGTTTCGCTGGGGCAAGGCGTCCTGCACGGACACCTTCTCGCGGTGACCGGCGCCGCACTCCTGGCCACGTTGACGGCGACCGCCCTGGTGAGCGCGGCGCTGATGGTGCCGATCCGGGCCCTGTCCCGGATCGCTCCCGTTCACCTGCTGGCCGTGGAATGAAGCAGCGCTGAAGCGGAACGTGTGTTCGCCGGTCAGAGGGCGCGTCGGACCCGTTCAGGCGATATCGGTGCCGATAGGCGATTGGGGCGCAGGCGGTTCAGGGCCACATGCGGTGACGGTGCTCCGGGGCCGGCCAGATGCCGGCCCCGGAGCACCGCAGTGGTGCCAGGTGCGGAGGGGCAGACGCGAAGCCGCATGTACTCGAACACGGAAGTGTCCGGGTGGCGGGCGACGATCCTGGTGCCGTGGGGTACTTCGTCCGGCGCTTCGAGGAGCTGGGTGCCAGCCTTGTCGAGGGTGCCGAGGGATCTTCCGACGGGGCACTGCCGACACAGGCCTGCGCATCAGAGCCTGACCGTCGGGCGTCGCTGCGGTGTGACACCGTCTGGACTCGTCCGGGTGCTGTCCAGCCCGACCGGCCAAGCGGCAAAGGATCGCGCGCAGCGGCGTCCGGCGACGCCTCGTGCATCGACGGCTCGTGCCGCGTGTCGCCATCCGGCCGGGACACAGGGTTGGGGAACACGGATAATTTTGCTGCCACCTGGGGCATAGCGGCGGCCCGTCGCACGCGTCACCCGGGGCACAGGGGGTGGCGGCGAGGGCCGTCGGAGAAGGCCCCGGGACGGACGAAGGTGACGATGGATGCCGAAGCTCAGGAGAACTTCCGGGAGTTCGTGGCGAACCGGTCGTACGCGCTGCTGAGGACGGCCGTCCTGCTCAGCGGCGGGGACCGGCACGCCGCCGAGGACCTGCTGCAGAACGCGCTGATCAAGGCGGCCGGGCGCTGGCACCGCATCGACGAACCCGAGGCGTACGTACGGCAGATCCTCTACCGGCAGCAGGTGAGCCGCTGGCGGCTGAAGTGGCCCCGGCAGGAGACGAGCGTCGGCGAGCCGCCGGAAGGCACCCGCCACGTCACGGACTCCGCGGCCGCGGCCGAACTGCGCGTCGTGATGCGCGGCGCGCTCGCCCGGCTCACCGCACGCCAGCGCAGCGTGCTCGTGCTGCGCTACTACGAGGACCTGCCCGAGGCGGACGTCGCCCGGCTCCTGGGCTGTTCGGTCGGGACGGTGCGGTCCACGACCCACCGCTCACTGGCCCGGCTGCGCACCCTCGCCCCCGAACTGGCCGCGCTCGGCCGGGGCGCCGACGAACAACCCCCGACCCGTGACTTCTCGGCCCTGGAGGCGCGCCCGTGAACGTCGACGACCTCATCCGCGACTCCTTCCGCGAGCAGCACGCGGAGTCGGCCCCACCGCCGGTGGACCTCGCCGAGCGGGTACTGGCGGTCCGGCGGCGTCGCCGGACCCGAGCGGTCGTGTCCGTTGCCGTGGCCACTGCCGCGGCGGTCGCGGTCGCCGTGACGGTGCCGGGGCTGGGCGGCGGCAAGAATGACGTGCGCCCCGCGAACGTCCTCGACCACGGCGACCTCATTGCCCACCCCGACCAGTCGCCACCGCGCGAGATGATCGCGGCCGGGCGCGTCGTACTGGCCGCCTACTGCACCTCGACGAGCGTCAAACAGTCGGGCGGCCGGCACACCGACGTCCGTACCTACTGGCTCCTCAACCCGCGGACGCACACGTACGAGAAGGCGGAGAAGTGGTCCTTCGTCGCGGTCGCCCCGGGCCTGCGGACCGCCGCCGTTCTGGAACGCGACCTGCCGGCCGGGCGGATCGGCCTGCTCGACCTGCTCACCGGCAAGGTGGAACGCTGGATCCCGGTCGAACACACCGTGGGAGCCCTCTCGTTCTCGCCCGACGGCCGCACACTCCTCGCGACGACCTACAAGAAGAACCCCGACGTGCACGTCACCCTGTCCGGCAATCAGTCCAGCCGCTGGCCGAACTACCAGGAGCCAGGCCGGACAGGCTTCTCCATCATCGACGTCGCCTCCGGTACGGAGTCGTGGAGCAAGGTCCCGTCGGGTGACGGCACCGGCCTCAACGACCGACAGGATTTCGGTTTCAGCCGTGACGGGAAGCTCGTCTACACCGGGCTCACCGAGGAACCGGGCCAGCGGTTCTACGACTTCCGGGGCCGCCCGGTCCCGACGCCCGCGCTGGAGAGGCACCTGCAGTGGTACGTCGACGCGCGGCTGTCCCCGAACGGCCGACTCGCCGCGGGCGCCGCCAGTGACGGGACGAAGTACACGTCTTCCGAGATCCTGAACCCCACCACCGGCAGTCGTTCGACCATGGTGCGCGGAGAGCAGCTGCTCGCCTGGATCGACGACGAGCGGCTGATCGCCTGGGACATCACGCCCGGCTCGAACGAGTTCCGCAACCGGCTCGTGGTCGTCGCCCTGGGCAGCGACAAGGAGGTGCCGCTGAGCGGCTTCCGCGGAGGTGACGACCGCGCCGCCGGACGCTGGACGCCTGTCTTCGCCGAGCGCTGATCAGCCGGCCACCAGCACTTCGTACGCCGCCAGCAGTCCGTCGGCCGCCCCCCGGCCGGCGGAACGCAGAGGCACGTCGACCGGGCCCACCGGCATGCTCTGGTCCAGCCGTGGCGCTGACGGGGGTGCGTTCGCACGCGGACGCGCCGAGACCAAGGCCGGGAACTATCGGGTTTCCCGGCCTTCGTACCGCAGGCCGGCCGTGCGGGGCTGCCGTACGCGCGTCCGCCGGCTGGCGCTCCAGGGTCCCGGGTCGCAGGGCTGATCGTGGCGCATCCGCGATGACGGGCGCATACGCGGGGAATCGCGTCCAGGGGTGGGGCGTTCTCGCCAGCAGGTCCTGGACAAAAGGGTATGTCAGTCCGTCGGGCGCTGGGCGGCGAGGGCGTTCAGGCGGGCGGAGGTGCCGTCACGCTGCGCGCGCCACAACCCGTATTTGGCCAGTAGCCCGTTGGAGACGGTCAGCAGTGTCCGGTACGGGGGAGCGGCCAGGCCCTTGGACGTGTGCGGTGCGTAGACCGCATCCTTCTCGGTGACCGTGAGCCAGCCGGTGAGCGTCCGCATGCCCAGCCCCACACACTGCGGTTGGAAGGCGTGCGCAAGGAAGCCCGCTCTACGGCCGCCGGGCGGAAGCAGTCCTGCGGGGATGTCCAGGTGCAGTCCGGCCTCGTCGTGACCGGTGACTCTCACGGGGACGATGACGGGTAGACCGTCCGCGCCGCGGTAGGCAAGAAGCCGGTGCGGCAGCCGGTGAACCTGACGGGCGACCGCGGCGACGTCGACGCGCGGGCCGGTACCGTTCTTGGGTGCGTCCTGCTCCGCCGGGAACTGAGGCCAGGCGGTTCCTGTGACCGCTCCCGCGCCGAGGGCCGCGAGGTTCTCCCACACCGCGACACGCTTCAACTCGACCTCCACGAAGACGCGTTCCTGGTGGTACTCGCGCAAGAGCCAGTCCCACAAAGGCCCGTGCCTCACTTCTCCGAGGAACGGCTCGGAGGCACGCATCAGTTCTGCCAGACGCTCCGGCGACGGGCGCATGTCCACCGACGCGGCGCCCTGGGCCAGTACGTACGCGTCACCGGCGGCGAAGCCGTGCTCCCGGGTGTGATAGGCGACGGCGACGTTCGGGTCGCGCAGGATCCGTTCGAGCTTCTTCGGGAAGCCGAGCGAGGTGGTGAACCCGACCCGCCCGGCGTCACGGTTCCCGAGGCCCAGCGGTGAGACGCTGGTGACCACGGCGCCGCCTGCCGGAGTGACATAGGCGACCGCCACGGTGAGGTCGCCCTTGATCACGGGGTCCGCGGCGTCGGGCCACCGGAGCGGTGCGGACGTCATGCGCCGGTCCCGCGGAGGACACCGAGATCGGCCGCTGCCTGGAGACGCATCGCGGGGACCAGCGGGCGCACCGGCTCGGGCAGGCCCGAGAGGACCAGCTCGACCTCCGCGGGGGTGCCCACCTCGTCGAGGAAGCCGACCATGAGGTGCCCGGCCACAGGGGGAGTGGTCGCGATCACGCGCTGTGCGAAGTCCTGCCACTCCGCGGGGCTGACATGCGCGCGGAGCGCAGGGAAGAGGACGGGCTCTTCATGGGTCAGGTGGTCGTGCACGACGTCTCGGACCGTCACCGCGGCGTCGTACAACGCGGCGCGAACCGCCGACTCGTCCGTGGACGCCGCACCGTCGCCGGTGTCGGCCGTCGCCAACGGGACGCCGTCGCCGTTTTCGCCGGCGTGGACGGCGACTCCGGCCAGCCGGTCGAGCGCCGCGTCCAGTTGGTCATGCTCGTCGGTCAGTGAGTCCAGATCCTGTGCGGCGGCCGGCGCTTTCGCGGTGATCCGGGGCCACAGGTCGTCGTCCTCGGTCTGGTGGTGGTGCCGGAGGTTGGCGACGAGGAAGTCGCGCAGCTGTGCGGTCGCGTCGAGGGGGACCGAGCCGTCGAGGGCTGCATCGGCCAGCAGCGTGGTGGCCACGCGGTGGACGTCGTGGGCCAGCCGGGTCTCGACGACTGCGGGTACGTCCGTGGGGGGTGTCGATGTCATGTAACGCAACCTATTCATTATAGGAACCTATTGTCAATATGGTCACCTATCGTACGCGCGGTACACTGCGTCCGTGACGACGACCCGGAAGTACACCTCGACCCGACGCGTCAGCTCGGCGGCCGCCACCCGCGAAGCCATCCTGAGCAGCGCGCACGCGCTCTTTCTCGCACGTGGGTACGCCGGTGTGACCGTCGCGGAGATCGCGGACGCGGCAAAGGTCGCCGTACCGACCGTGTACAGCAGCGTGGGCAACAAGCCCGGCATCCTGACGGCGCTTTTGGAGCCTGCACTCACGGACCCCGCCATCGCCACGACCCTCGCGGCAGTCGAGGCCACCGACGATCCGCGCGCCGTGATCGACCTGACGGCAGCGGGTACTCGGCTCACGCATGAGCGTCACTGGGACCTGGTGTACGAGGTCTTCTACCGGAACCCGCCCGGCGAGCCCGCCGTCAAGGCCGTTCTGGACAAAGGGGCGGACGACTACGTCCAAGCTCTGACCCTGGTCGCTGATCGCCTGGCCGAGCTCGATGCGCTGCGCGCCGGGGTGGACCGCGCCGAGGCCATCGACCTGCTCTGGTTCTATCTGGGGCCGCACGCCTGGATCACGCTCGTCGGCGAACGCGGATGGCCCTTCGGGCGGGCGCAGGACTGGATTGCCCGCTCGGCCCGTCACGCACTGCTGCCTGATCGTTCCGTAGCGCCTTCCAGCTGAGGGCTGTCCCGTGATCCCCCGTGGATCAGCGCGCGGCGTCGGACGCGGTGCGTCGCAAGGCGGAGGCTCGTTCTCATCAGGGTGTGTTCGGGCGATCCGACAACGCGGCGAGGTGCCGTAGCTGTCGTCGTGCGCCCGGTCCCCACGGCTCTGCTGCTGACGATGCGGTCCTGCCGATGGGGCAGTTCGAGACCCCGAACCTCCTCGAGACTTCGTCCGTGGCTGCAGTCCCGGTGGTGGCGGACCAGGCCTCTTCACGTCGGGTCCAGCCGCCGAGTTCCACAGGCGCACCCGGCCCGGTGCACTCCTGCCCGAAGTCAGGCATTCGTAGTGCCCTGAGTCCGGCTCGCTGACAGGACGACAGGGCATGCGGTCCCGCGCTTCGTTCGCATGCCGCGCGGGACCGCCCACACCGGCGACCGAACCGGCGGATTCGACCAGCCAAGGGTGCCGAACGTATCGGCGCGTGCGGAGCGGAGCCTGAGCGCCGGGTCCTTCGCCTCGCAGGTCATCTGGGCGATACGACCAGAGTGCGCCCCTCGCGCATGAAGAGCACCGTACGCGATGACCGTTCAGCGATGCCTGGCGTTCCGGCTGAGGATTCGGAGTCCGTCGACGCTCTGTACCAGGAGGGCGCAGCCCAGCAGCGCGCACACGGTCTCGAGCACGATCCGGGTCCCCGAAGGATCATCGAAGAGGACTGCGACGGCCTGCACGAGGAGCAGTACTCCCGCAAGGACTCCGAGTGCACCAGCCCAGCGGTTCCGCGGCACGAATCGCCACCATGGCCCGTCTGCCGGTCGGCCCCACGCTTGCTCATTGTTCGGCACAGCAACCTCCTCATGAGTTCTCGATCGAACTGCGGGTTGCCGAGGATCGGTCGATCATGCAGCCGGTGCCTGTACCTGCCGCCTCCGGTCGCGAGAGTCGCGGGGTAGACGGCTCGACGGTGCCGCGGACCACCAGCGGCCTGGAATGGAAGACGGTGTGCGCGGAGGAATCGTGGGAGTCCTCGAAGAACGCCAGCTCGATCAGGCCGGCACCGTCACGGAAAATGACCCGCTTCCCGGACGGGATCGGCGGATTCTGCGTGGAGGCCCGCACCCTGGCGACCAGCACCTTCTCGTGTCCCGGCGACCTCTCGGCGAGACCGCCGCACCCGGGTGAGCTGTCACCTGGGTACGGCGGAGCCGAGTCAGCAACTGGCGTTCAAGCCCGCCCAGTTGGCGCGGTCGTTGTAGCCGCCGTCGCCGGCGTCGCCGACCACCAGGTCGAGCACCCGGACGCCGGTCAGGTCGATGTCGGCCTGGCGGACGTCGTCGCGGCCGAGCACACCGCTGTCGTACAGCACCCGGCCGTCACCGATGACCTGGAAGGTCGAGGTGCCGCCCTCCGGGCCGACGTTGCGCACCGCGTCGTCGATGCCGACGGTCGTGGTCAGCCGGGTGCACCGGTCGCCGAGGTAGTAGCGGATCGTGGAGGGCGAGGCGACTCCGATGCCGGTCGGGTACTCCTGGCCGAGCATGCTGATGGGCGTCCAGCCCCCGACGCTCCGGTCGACCGTCGGGCTCATCCATCCACTGGTGGCGCTGATCCAGTCGTGGTGGGACAGGACGGCTTCGCCGTTCGGTGCCGCCGGTGCCACGACCATCGCCGTGGTCGTCTGTTGCCGCAGCTGCCCCTTTCCGGCCACTTCGTACGAGGTGGTGGCGGTCAGATCGGCGCTACCAGGTGCGGCGCTGGCCGGCAGGGTCACGGTGAAGGCGAGGTTCACGGAGCGGTTGGGCGTCAGCATCTTCGGTGCCTCGCCGGCCGTGCGAACCGTCCACCCGGCGGGCGCCGCAAGTCCGACCCGCGGTGCGTAGACCGGCTTCGTACCGTCGTTGCGAACGGTGACCTCGACCCGGACCTGGTCGCCACCCGCGGCGACCGGAGCCACGCCCGTCGCGACCGCGTCGCTGCCGACCTTCGTCACCCGCGGCAGGCCGGCGACGACGTGCGGAACCCCGGGCTTGCCCGTTGCCCGGCCGACCCGGAGCAGGGCCGCGCCGTGCGCCGGGACGGCCGCACTGATGGTTCCACCGCTCTCGGTGACCTGGTTGGACCAGGCGTTCTTCACGGTGAACCGTCCTCCGGACAGGCCGACCGACCTGGCGGTCGTGGCCAGCGTCGCCGGAGTGTCACCCCGGTTCAGCAGCATCACGGCACGGTCCCCGTCGGCCAGTCGCTTCACCCAGGTCTCCGTCATGCCGGCAGGGCCCACACGGACGGCCTGGACGCCCGCGGAATCCTGGTTGATGGCGAGGACATCGCGGTCCTCGAGGATGCCGAGCGAGGTCTTGCTGAGCTTACGGACGTCGCTGCCGATCACCAGCGGCGCGGCCGCCACCGACCAGAGCGTCATCTGCGTACGGAACTCCTCGTCGCTCATCCCCAGTTCGGGTCCGAGGTAGTCCGGGTCGTTGAAGTGCCCCGGTCCGGCGGCCTCGGGATGCCGCGCGTTCGCGTCGTAGTTCCGCAGCACGTCCTTGAACTTGATCTCGCCGACGAAGCCGACATCCGTGTACGTCCGCCAGGACTGCGCGATCGCGGGCGCGTAGGACCAGGAGTACGTGGACTGCTGCGTCTCCGGGTAGTTGCCCCAGTCCGGAGAGGTCACCGGGTTGCAGAGGTTGAAGAGTATCGGGCGCCCGCTGGAGTTGTTCCGCAGCGCCTTCGCGAACTCGGTGTAGACGGTCTTGGGGTCGAGGTCGGCGGCGATCCCGCAGAGGTAGTCCACCTTCACGGCGTCGAACTTCCAGGCCGCGAACTGGTTCGCGTCGCGCTGGTAGTAACCGTGGCTGCCGAGCCCGCACTTGCCCGGGATGTAGGGGCCGGCGTCGGTGTAGATGCCCGCTTTGAGGCCCTTGCTGTGGATGTAGTCGACCAGTGGCCTCAGCCCGTTCGGGAACTGGTCCGGGTTGGGCACCAGGTCACCGGCCGCGCTGCGCGGGGTCGGTGCCGCCCAGTTGCCGTCGATCCAGACGTACTGGTAGCCGGAGTCGCGCAGACCGCTGCTGACCAGGAAGTCCGCCACCGATCTGATCTCCGACTCGGTCGGATCGCCACCCAGAGCGTAGTAGGTGTTCCACCCCATGTATGGGGTCTGGCCCAGCACTTGCTTCGATGCGGCTGTCGTAGTGCCGGCGCCGTCGGCAGTGCGGGCACTACCGGCCGCAGGGGCTGCGTGGGCGGGTGCTTGTGCGACCAGCAAGGACATCAGGAGGGCAAACAGGACGGTGAGATGTCGTTTCACATCGGATCCTTCACTGTCCGATCACGCGTGCAGGCCCGTCCCGGTCGTGTGCCCGAGGTACCGCCGCCCAACGGAACGTGCGGCGGCAGTTGTTGGAACCAGTCAGCGCCCGATCGTCTACGGGTTGGTGCCCAGGATCTTGCAGCGGTCGCCGACGCGCGTCAATATTAATTCCTAAATTAGGAGTTAGATGGGCGGAGGTCGTTCGGTGCCCAACAGTCGTCTGTGAGGCGGGATGTGGCCGGAGGGTGGGGGGGTGACGTGTGCAGCCGCGTGCGCGCCAGCCGTCAGCGCGTCACTCAGCTGGCGGGCCCAGCCGTACGCGAAGCGGACTGCGCGATACCTGGTCGCGTAGTGCTGGCCCACCCGGCGGCCGTGCCTTCGACATCGTTGTCGAAGGCACGGCCTGTCCGAGGCGCGGCCCTACGGGATGCAGCGGGCCCCGAGGGGGCGCTGGACGCCGGGAAGCGCGGTGGGTCTACGGCGTGTAGCGGGCGTCACTGCCGTACAGCTCCTTGGTGAAGGCGGAGACGTCGGCACTGCGATTGGCGCCGTCAAGGTTGTACGTCAGATAGACGCCGTAGCCCTCACTGACCGTGCGTCGGGCGAGACTGGCGGCCGTGCTCTGCGACGTGCCGCCGATCTCGACGGCCGCCGGCGACAGCTTCGACTTGGGCAGTGCGATGCCGGGGACCTGCCAGGAGCCGTAGTACGGATTCCAGGCGTAGTTGAACTTGGACGAGATGTCGACACCGCCGTAGGACAGACGCGACGCGGCGGGGCCGATGTTGTAGAGGCTGATGATCTTGTCGGGCATGTTGGTGCGCAATGCCGACACCAGGTACACGAACGAACTGGCGTTGGGCTGGCCGGTGCCGTTGTTGCCGTACTCGGCGTACTCGTCGTCGAAGTCGATGCCGTCGAGACCGTACTTGGCCACGGTGTCCGACAGTTGTTTCGCGAACGTCGAAGCCGCCTGCTGGGACGGGAAGTTGGCGAAGCCCGCGCCCTGGTGATTGCCGAGCACCGAGAGGACGACCTTGATGCCCTTTTGCTGCAACGGCCGTATCTGCGTGGCGGCGTTGTCGAGAACGTGTTGCACGTTCTCGTTGAAGTACAGAGTTGCCGCCTTCCTGCCCGTGTCGTAGTTGATGTTCGCCGCGAAGATCACGGCGACGTCGAAGACGTTGCCGCCGCCGTTGGCCAGGGTGTACTTACCGACGTTCAGCATGCTGTTGTTGTTCACCTCGACGTACGCCACCGTGGTCGGTCCCTGTTTCGCGGCAGATGGGGCCGCTGCCGCGCCGGTCGTGGCGGTCGCGCCTAAAGCGAGGGCCGCAATGGCCGAGAGCGCGAGCGCGACCGTTCGTACTCTGCTCCGTACCGGAGTGAACATCGTTGATCGGTCTCCTGTCGTATGGGCGGCGCCCAACCTGTTCGCGAGCGCCGTGTGAGCCTTCCGATCTTTCCGTCCCCGCGACCGAATCCCCAGAGTCACGCAACACTTTTTTACGATGGCCACGCACATCACGGAGTAATTCTCAATCCGTAGGGGAGTTACTGGGGCACTACGGATGCGCACTGTCCCGGGCCTGCGACCTGTGGGCGCCCAGCCTGCCCATCGCCGCGCCGACCGGTGGATCGGACGTCCGACCTTGTCAACCATCCGTCTTCGAACGGAGACCGGCCCAAGTTCCGCGGGCGCGGTGAACCACCGGCAGCGAGCGTCGGACGCCAACTCCCGGAAGAGACCACCGGCGCCGCTCGTCCTGCGACGGCGTCCGCTGGTCACCTCGTGGCGACGCCTGCACGAGGCTGTCAGGACGGAACACGAACAACTTGACGGCCCGGACGATGGGCAGGCCTGTGATGCCGCGGCATGACGGCACGTCTTCGTCCGTCCTGCCGATTCCTCCTCCGACGTGGACGCCGTTGACCCTGGGCCTACAGCAAGATCCGCCTCGGCGTCGACGGAGCCGCAATGGCCGGGCGCATTCCCCACCGTCAGGTGAGGGAGGTGCTCTTCCCAGTCGAACTGCATCGAGCGGCCGAGCTGGTGGGGCGCCGTAGATCGGGTTTCGGAAGTCGCGCCGGAGGAAGCCCTTCGGTGGATCCGTGTGGTCGCGGCGTTGGCTTGGCCACTGTCGAGGCCGTGGTACGAGGGCCGAGGTTGCGCGCCGTCCCTCGGGAGGCTCGTGCGGGCGGGCGTTCCGCACCAGGGTGCGTGAAGTGGGCAGGTGCGCGTTGCCAACCTGCCTCGTTCTGCGAAAGGTTGATGGGTATGGCGACGGGGAGATGGCGGCGCGGGGACCTCGTCCTCGGTCTGTACGAGGTGCGCGAGGTGCTGGAAGGCGGAGGTATGGGCCTGGTGTACAAGGTCCGCCACCGTTCCTGGAACACGGACCTCGCCGCCAAGGTGCCCCGGCCCGAACTGGTCGCCACGGCCGCGGGGCGAGGCGGGTTCGAGCGGGAGGCGGGCACTTGGGTCGGCCTGGGCCTGCACCCGCACGTTGTCGCCTGTCTGTACGTTCGTCAAGTGGACGCCGTCCCGTGCGTGTTCGCCGAGTGGGTGCCGGGGGGCTCGCTCGCCGAACTGGTGAGGGACAGGCGGCTGTACACCCGGGGCGGCGACGACCTGCTCGCACGGCTGCTCGACCTGGCTGTGCAGATGGCCTGGGGCATCGGCCATGCACACGAGCAGGGGCTGATCCACCAGGACGTCAAGCCTGCGAACATCATGGTCGACCCGGCCGACGGCTGGACAGCCAAGGTGACCGATTTCGGTCTTGCCGGTGCCCGCGCCGCAGCCGGGGAGAGCGTACTGGCATCGCCTCAGGCCAGCCTGCTGGCCAGTTACGGCGGGATGACGCCCGCGTACTGCTCCCCGGAGCAGGCGGACGCGGTGTACGGCGCCCCCGTCACGCTCACTCGTGCCACGGACATCTGGTCCTGGGCGCTGAGCGTGCTGGAGATGTTCACCGGCGGGCCGCCCTGCGAATACGGGCAGTCGGCTCCCGAGGTGTTGGCCGCCTTTGTGGCTTCGGGGCGCCCGGCACCGGGCGCACCCGCCATGCCGACGGCCCTGGCCGATCTGCTGATGCGGTGCTTCGAGGTCGACCGGGACCGGCGCCCGCGCCGGATGGACGAGATCGCCGCGGCCGTGTCGGAGATCTACCAGGACGCCGTCGGCAGGCCGTATCCGCGGGTGCCCGCACAGGCCGTGCGACTGCTCGCCGACTCGCTCTCCAACCAGGCGCTGTCGCTGCTCGACCTGGACCGCGCTCAGGAGGCGGAGGGCCTCTGGGGCGAGGCCAGGGACATCGACCCGCACCACCTGCCCACCGTCTACAACCAGTCCCTCTACCGGTGGCGGCGAGCCTCGTTCTCGGACGAGGACGTGCTGTCCGGCCTGCGGACGGCGAAGGCCCTGGGCGGGTCCGGCCAGGAGGCCGACCGGCTGCTGGGCCTCGTGCAGGTGGAACGGGGGGACGACACCGCTGCCCTCGCGCTCCTCGCGGACGCGCCGGATGGTCCCGAGGTGCGGGCCGCCCGGGCGGAGTTGAGTCGCCGCGGCCCCGCACGCGGACCCGAACGGCTCACCGGCCATCAGGGCGAGGTAGGTGCTGTCGCGGTGGACGCGACGGGAACGGTGGTGCTCACCGGCGGTGCGGACGGCCGGGCCCGGGTGTGGGACACTGCCACCAGCCGCTGCCGGTACGAACTGCCGCCCGGGGCGGCCGGCACCCTCCATGACCATCCGGTTCCGGTGACCGCCGTCGCCGTCGCCCCCGACGGCAGGGCCGGTCTGGTGGGCCACCGCTACGGGCCGGTCGAGCTGTGGGACCTGACCGCGGGCACCCTGCTGGGCACCATCGGTCGGCGGGGCCCGGAGGTCGTCGCGCTGGCGCTGAACGGTTCGGGCGGCGCCGCGGTGGCCTACCGCACGGGGCAGGTGGAGGTGTGGGACGCGCGGGCCGGGTGGCTGCGGCGGACGCTGGAGCACCCGCCCGCATCGCACCAGAAGATGGACCCCGACAGCTGGCGGGTACTGCCTCGGATCCACTACGAGCCGGCCCTGGTCGCCCTCGTCGCCCTCGCCGAGGACGGCAGCACGGCGGTGTCCGCGGCCCCGCGCAGCGGCAGCGTGGTGACCTGGGACATCGCGCAGGGCCGTCCGCTGCACCAGTTGGTCACGTCCGCGGACCGGCACCTCACCGGCATCGACGAGGTGGCGTTGAGCCCCGGTGGCACGGCAGCTCTGCTGTTGGGCCACCGGTCGACCACGGCCCGTATATGGGAGTGCGCCACCGACCGGGTCCGCGCCACCGTGCCCGACCAGATCGGCCGCCACGATCAGGTCGTGCTCAGCGAGGACGCCACGATCGCGGCTTCGGCTTCCCTGAGCGGAACGGAGCCGTTGCGGATCTGGGAACTGTCCTCCGGCCGCTGTCTCCATACGATCAGTACGCAGATCGTCCCGAGTACCCGGCCCGATCTGCCCGTTCGGCTGGGTCTCACCTCTCTGGCCCTCAGCGGCGACGGCCGGCTCGCCGTCCTCGGCGACGGGGAGGGCGGCATCCAGATCCACCGTTTGGCCCAGGCCGGGTTCCGCGCCGGGTGGCTCTATGGGCGGCCGGCCGCCGCGCTCGCGCTGGCCCGGCGCGAGGTGGACCGGGCACGCTTCGTCGCGCGGGCCACGGCACTGGCGGCGCAGGGCGATCCGGAGGCGGCTGCGGAACAGCTCCGGGCAGCCCGCGCCGTCCCCGGTTTCGAGCGCCATCCTGAACTGCGGCGGCAGTGGGAGGAGCTGGGCAGGGCCGCGGGCCGACGTACCGGTCTGCTCGGCATCTGGGACTGTTACAGCTTCAGCGGCACGGTGCTCGGCCAGAACGTCCTGGTGGCCCCAACGCCCGACGGCGCACGGATGGTGATCCCCGGCGCCTTCGGCCGAGTCCATGTGTGCGACCTGGCGACGGGCCGGGTCCAGTACACCTTTCCCGAACTTCTTCAGGGCAACACGCACACCGTCGCGGTCGCCGACGACGGCCTCCTTGCCGTCACCGCCGACTGGGCCGGCACCGCACACCTGTGGGACCTCGACGCCGGCACCAGGAGCTGCGAGCTGCACGGCGACCACGGCCTGGTGAGGGCGCTCGCCATGGACCGGGCCGGCCGGTACGCGCTGGTCGGCGACGAGGACGGGGCCCTGTGCCTGTGGCGGCTGCGCCCGGCCTTCTTGCAGCGCACGATGGTGGGCCACGACGGCGCCGCGCGCCTGGTGCGCTTGTCGCCCGACGCGCGTTATGCCGCGTCGGTCGGCCGGGAGGACGGCACGGGCAGGCTGTGGGACACCGGCACCGGCCGCCCGTTGCTCGACTTCCCCGTCGCGTTCGGCAATCCCGATCTGCGGTTCACACCGGACAGTAGGCGCCTCTTCGTCTACACCGGCTTCCGGATGTCCGTGTGGGACGTGCGCGGGCGCCGCCTGCTGTACGAGCGGGACGGGCACTCCGAGTCCTTCGCGCTGAGCGCCGACGGCGGCACGGCGGCGACCGAGGGCGCTGACGGCACACTCGAGGTGTGGGAGACGAGCAGTGGCCGGACGCTGTGCGAGGTGCCCTGGTACAGCCATCTGTTCGAGGTGAGCCCCGACGGGCGCCACGTGGTCTCGGCTTCCGACCGGGTGCTCCACGTGTGGGATGTGCGCACGGGGCAGCGTGTGCACACGCTGGAGGGCCACCCCGAGGCGGTCTGCCTGGTGATGTTCGCGGCCGACGGCCGGTACCTTCTCTCGGCCGACCACCGGCCCGGCCTGCGGCTGTGGGAGCTCGACTACGACTACGACTTCACCGCCGAGAGGACGGACGGCACATGACGGCCCGGGTGACCGTTTCGGTGCACACCGCTGACGAGGCCGGCGACCACGTTTTCGAGACACCCGTCACTTGCGAGGTGGGCCGGTCGGACGCCTGCCGTATCCGCATCCCCGAACGGCACCGCAGCGTGTCCAGGCGGCACTGCCGGCTGGACATCGACCCGCCGCGGCTGCGGGTGCGGGACCTGGGCAGCAGTTATGGCACTTTCGTCAACGACAGCCGTCTCGGCCGGCTCACCGAGAAACCTCTGGCCGACGGTGACGAGATCCGCATCGGCGACGTACGGCTACGGATCAGGGTGACCCTGTCGCCCGATCGTGAACCGGACGAGGGCCGCGCGCAGTTCGACCCCCTCGCCTCCTTCGTGCCTCCTGAGGTGCCCGGCTACCGCCTGGTACGCGAACTGGGCCGCGGATCCCAGGGCGTCGTCCAGCTGGCCCGCAGTCTGGCGACGGGCGATCTCGTCGCGCTCAAACAGGTGCCGGTCACCCGCCACGCCGACGACCATGCCCGCTTCGCCCTGCGACGCGAGCTGGAGAGCGTCCGCGCGCTGCGTCATCGGAACATCGTGGAGTTCCGCGACAGCGGCGACGACCACCGCGCCTTCTACTTCGCCGGCGAGTACTGCCCCGGCGGCAGCCTCGAAGAGTTCTCCGAGCGGCACGGCGGGAGGGTGCCGGTGGCCGAGGCACTGTGCGTCGTCCGGCAGGTGCTGGCGGGGCTGTCCCATGCCCACCGGGCGGAGCTGCCCGCGCTGCGGCAGCAGGACGGTGCGGCCACCTCGGTGCGCGGTCTGGTCCACCGCGACGTGAAGCCCGCCAACATCCTGCTGTCCGGCTCCGGATCGGACGGCCGGCCCGTGGTCAAGCTCGCCGACTTCGGTCTGGCCAAGGCCTTCGAGCGGGCGGGTCTGTCCGGCCACACCAGGACGGGGGCGATGGGCGGCACGATCCCGTTCATGGCGCGCACCCAGCTGATCGGCTACAAGTACGCCGGGCCGGAGGTGGACGTGTGGGCGAGCGCTGCCTGCCTGTACTGGATGCTCACCGGCGCCACGCCACGCGACTTCCCCCAGCACAAGGACCCCGTCGCGGTGGCGCTGCGCGAGCCCGTGGTGCCGGTCAGGGACCGCGATCCGTCCCTGCCTCCCCGGCTGGCGAAGGTCATCGACGAGGCGCTGAACGACAACCCGGCCATCACGGTCCGTACGGCGGACGAACTGACCGCGACGCTGGCGGACTTCTGACGGTCGCGCAGACCGCGCCGGTGGTCGTCCCTGTCGGACGGGAGAACGGTCTGCTCACGTTCCGCCGTCACGCATACAGACATACCCGGTGCGGACGTGAAACCCTGTCCGGCCCGTCCGCTCCCAGTGCTGTCCGCCGTACAGGGCCTGGCGCAGAGCATCGTCGTGCGCCGCCCGTTGCTTACGGGTGCAGCCGCTCCGGTCGATGTCGAGCGCGGCGACGACCGGCGGGACGGCGCCCCGGAACTCCTCGGGAAGGGAATCCGCGCGTGCCTCGTCGTAGTCCGGGTCGTCGGGGTAGCTCAGCGACAGGGTGACGGGCGGCTCCGCGCCGAGGCGCCGCCCCGCGGTGCGCAGCGACTCCGCCAGCTGCTGCAGGGCCATGCGGATGTCGCTGCTGAGCGTCACATGGCCGCGCGGTGGCACGAACAGATCCGGTGGCACGGCCTCCGGCACCACATAGCGCACGGCGACGTGCTCGGCATGGAACTGCACCAGCAGGCCCGGCCATTTTCCACCGCCCTCGACGGTGAACTCGGGCTGCGGCCGGGGCGACCAGCGCAGCAGTACGAGATCCACCATCTCCAGGGCCTCGGGCGGCAGCTTGTCCGGGCTGTACGGCCCCCGGCTGCGGGTCCGCAGGGCGCTGTCGTTCATCGTGGCCGTCATCCGCGCACCGTCGGCGCCGATGTCGAGGGCCAGCGGGTGGATACCGAACGTGAGCATGATGCCCTGTGCCGCATCGATCCGCGACGACACGGCCGGCCTCCAGGGATCCGGTGCGTGCGCGCTCCGCCTCCTCATTCGGCCAGTGCCACGTACAGGGGGCTGCCGAGCAGGACCGTCATGTCCCCCGCCGGGTACAGCTCCGGGTAGGGGCAGGGCCCGCTCACCAGCCGCTTGGCCACGAACTCGATGTTCTGGACGGGCCCGCGGAGGACGGCATTGGCTTGCACGACGGTGGTCAGGGCTTCGGGCAGCACCGTGTCCCCGACTGCCAGGGATGCCAGCTGGGCCAGCATCATCGGCGTCATGGAACCGCTCATCTGGTGCGGCGCGGGGTTCTCGGCCTGCTGGGCGCCCAGCACGTGCCCCGTCGAGCCGCCGAGGCCCACGATCGTCCGGTCGCTGCGCCCGCCGAAGTACACGGTGCCGCTGTTGCCGACGGGGCCCCACTGCATCGGTAGTACCCCGTACACATACTGCCCGGCTTCGTCCACGTCCCCCAGACCGCCGTGGTCCTCCAGATGGCGAACCACCCGCTCGAGACGGGCGACGCGCTCCGTGCCTGCGCTCTCGACACTGTGCCGGGCGCCCAGCATCTTCAGCCCGAAACTGAACTCGGTGACCCGCTTGCGCCCCCACCCCGGGTCGATCTGGGCCAGCATCATGTCGACCTTGGCGTCACTGATGTACAGGTAATAGCGGAACGGCACCCGCGCCCCTTCCCCCACGTCACAGGCCGCCGACTCTACTCCCCGGCATCGGCACGGGAGTAGGGGAGCATCGAGACACACTTCCTCCGGTGGTGGGTGGTGTACGACCTCTTCCGGCGCCGGTGCCGCCACGGCTACGTGCGCGAGCTCTGCCGGCGGCTGCGACGCCTGGAACGCGAGCGGCAGGGCCGCGACGATCAACTCACGTACGGTCAGAAGGTGAAGCGCCGCGTCCCCTTGGGCGAGGGTCTGCTGTACGCGCTGTACGCGCTGTACGGAACGGCAGGCATGGCCGCGACTGTGACCGCCACCCGGCTCCGGCACTGAAAGTGCCCCGCCGCGGCGGGTGCGGAAGTCTCACGGGCCGAACTGGCATACCACTCCGTCATGGAGTTCCGGGTGCCTTGCCGTTCGTGGACGAATCCCGCCGTGTGGTCGGCGGGTTCGGCGCCGTGGTTTCCGCGGGAGCGGACAACTTCGGCACCTCCGGTGATGAGCCGCGCAGGCCGCTGAAGGCCAGGACCGTCATCACCGTCGCGGCCCCGACCGCCACGTCGAAACCACCGTGCGCACCGCCCGTGTCCACCACCCGCCCCGCGACCGCCGCCGCGCCCGCTGTTCCTGCCGCACTTGCGGAGTTGCCCCACGTGAACGCCTGGGTGAGGACAGCGCGCGGGACCGACGACTCGGTGAGGAGGGAGGTGAGGATCAGCAGGACCGGAACGGCGAGGCCGGTCAGGGCGAGGGTGGCGCCGACCGCGAAGGGCGCGCTGAGGATGGTCAGCGGCAGGCTCGTGAGGGTGAGGCAGGCGGCGGCTGCGGCCTGGTGGCGTCGAGGTGAGTAGCCGCGGCGCCATACTCCATAAGCCCAACCCCCCACCAGATTGGTGCAGTTGGAGGCGAAGTAGAGCAGTGCTGCCGCGTCCGGAGTGCCTCGTTCGACTGCGTACGCGGCGACGGACACCTGTATCGCGCCGAAGAACACTCCGAGCGCGAGGCCGAGCGCGATCTGACGCAGGAATGCGGAACGCAGCAAGGCGCGTCCGGCGTGCCGGCGTTCGGCGTGGCCGGTGAGGGGAGGCATGGTGCGGCGCTGAGCAGCGAGGGCGAGCCCGCCTCCGACGACGAGTGCGGCAGCGAGCAACACCCCGGCGCCCGGGTGCCCCGCCGCGCCGAGGAGGCTGACCAGGGCTGGGCCGGCCAGGTAGGAGACGCCGTTGGCAAGGGCCTCCAAGGCGAATGCGGTGGACAGCGCGGCAGCCCGTTCGCCAGACAGCAAGGCGGTCCAGCGAGCGGCGGACAGGGCAGCGAGCTGGGGCAGGGTCGCCCCCACGAGCACTCCGGCGACGATGTCTGGAACGGCGCCGACGAGCAGCAGCACCACGGCCCCGGCATGTGCGCCCAGCACGCCGGGAAGCACCCGCGCCTGCCCGAACCGGTCGGCAAGGCGCCCGATCTGGGGTCCCGCGACGGCATCCGCGACAGCGAATCCGCCGGTAACGAGACCTGCGGCGGCATACGACCCGGTGCGTGCATGCACCAGCCAGACGATGCCGATCCCCGTCATGGCGATGCCCACACGGCCGAGAGCAGCGGGAAGGAAGAAGGCCGCGGCACCCGACGTGCGCAGCAGAGAGTTGTAGTTCGCCGACGCCGATGGCACGACGCATCCCTTTCGCCGCCCGGCGGGACGCGCCACACGGGGTCGTCGGCGTCCGGATGTGCCGACCCGTGGCTGCGCCTGAAGCCGTCCAGTGGTGGCGGGGGCGGGGACGCGCACCCCACGCCGACTCCGTCACCGGGCAGATGTCATGCGGTAGTTGATGACTGTCTTGAGCGTAGAGGAAAGGCGCCCAGAAGCGAACGACGGAGCCGTTGTTCTGTTGAAGTGGTGATAGTCGCTGGGGCCAGAGCGGATCGGGAGGCGGGGCCACTTCAGGGCGGCCGCCCAGGCGCTCGGTGCGAATCAGCGTGCCGCTTCGAACTTGAGAGCGTGATGTCGGCAGCTGTGATCGGCTGGTCGTCGCTTGCGGTCGGGGTTCCATTCATAGGTTCCCGACGGTGCAGTCACCCGAATGGCTCAACATGACGCGCCACCCGCATGGGTGAAGATCAAGATGGCAAGTGCACCGATCTAGGTAATCCGCGAAAGAGAAACCGAATGCGCATTCGGCGAACTCTCGCCGCCGTCATCGCCACAGCAGCCCTCGCTGGACTCGGGCTCGCAGGCGCCGCCACAGCCACCGCACAGGGTGCGCGGTCCTATGCGACCCCCTCTGAATGCAAGCATGGCGGAGGAACGCCCGATCTCGTCAGCAACACCTGCAACGGCGGTACGCGCAATGGAGAGGCGATCGACTGAAGCCTCACAAGGCGCCCCCGCAGCCACGCGCCGCGGGGCGCTCTTGCGCGAGCGCAGTCCCACATGCACCCGGGAGCAGGCGATGCTCGGCATCGTCCGACTCCACAACCTGACCCTCGCTGGATCACTCACGCCCCGTACGGGACAGCCTCTGGGGGGCGCGCCTGCTGCTGAGGGGACCGCAGGACCGTTCCTGTGTCCGTGAAGGTCACCAAGCTGTTTACCGTGGTCGGCTTGCCGACATCCCCGCTGCGGCTGCTCTACTCATCTCCTTGGGTGCGGGGGCTTGAACGGTGGCTGGTGGCACGGCGAGTTCGGCCCAGATGGTCTTCCCGTCAGAGTGCTGTCGGGTGCCCCAGCGCTCAGCGAGCTGCGCCACGATGAACAGTCCGCGTCCGCCCTCGTCGAAGGTGCGGGCCCGGCGCAGGTGAGGGGCGGTGTTGGAGCTGTCGGACACCTCGCAGATCAGGGTGTCCTGCCGGATCAGGCGCAGCTGCACGGGGCTTCCGCCGTATCGGATGGCGTTGGTGACCAACTCGCTCACTACGAGTTCCGCGAGGAACGCCGTCTCCGGCAGCCCCCAGCGAGCCAGTTGCAGCGAGGCCAGATCGCGGGCGCGGGCTACCTCGGAGAGGTCCTCCAGCAGCTCCCAGGCGACGGTGTGCCCGTGGTCCAGGGCCTGGGTGCGAGCGACGACGAGGGCTATGTCGTCGCGGGTGCGGTCGTCGACCAGGAGGTCCAGTACGTGGTCGCAGGCCTCCTGCAGCGTGGGCTTCCGCTCGGACAGGACCTCGAGCAGGCGCTCGAGACGTTCGTCCAGGCAGTGGCGGGGAGATTCAACGAGGCCGTCGGTGTACAGAGCGAGCAGACTGCCCTCCGGCAGGTGGATCTCGGCGGTCTCGAAGGGCAGGCCGCCCACGCCCAGCGGGGGGCCTGCCGGGATGTCGAGGAAGCGGGCGTCCTCGCCGGGGCGCACGACGGCCGGCGAGGGGTGGCCGGCCCGGGCGGCGGTGCACCGCCGCGAGATCGGGTCGTAGACCATGTAGAGGCAGGTCGCGAGGAACTCGCCGACATCCGCGCCGGCGACCGCGTCCTCGTCCAAGCCCCCCGGGGAGGGGGCAGTCTCGTTCTGGAGCCGGATGACGATGTCGTCGAGGTGGGTGAGCAGCTCGTCGGGCGGCAGGTCGATGTCGGCGAGGGTGCGCACCGCGGCACGCAGTCGTCCCATCGCCGCCGAGGCGCGGATGCCGTGTCCGACCACGTCGCCCACGACCAGGGCGACCCGGGCCCCGGACAGCGGGATCACGTCGTACCAGTCGCCCCCCACGCCCACCTCGATGTCCGCGGGCAGATAGCGGGCGGCCGCTTGCACGGCCGGCTGCGGCGGGACCATCTGGGGCAGCAGGCTGCGCTGGAGTGCTACCGAGGTGGCGCGCTCGTGGGTGTAGCGGCGGGCGTTGTCCACGCATACCGCGGCCCGCGCCGCGATCTCCTGCGCGAGCAGCGCATCGTCGGTGTCGAAGGGGTCGCGGTGCCGGGAGCGGGTGAACAGCGCCGCACCGAGGGTCACCCCGCGGGCACGCAGCGGGATCGCCAGCGCGGAGTGAGGCGCCTGCGTGGCGGGGCCGTTCGGATCAGTGGGCCAGCACTCCTCGCTCTCAGCTGCGTCGGTGAACTGCCCGTGCACGGGGACGCCTCGCAGCAGGCTCATGGCCGGCATCGAGCCTCCGGGGTAGGTGACGGTACTGCTGTCGGGCGGCTCGGCGGCGGTGAGCGCGGCCGGTACCGACCGATGGGCGACGCGACGCAGGGTGACCGGGCCCGCGAGCGGCCCTGGCGCGGGCTCCTCGCCTTTGAGGACGGGATCGAAGAGGTCGACCGCGGCGTGGTCCGCGAAGCGGCGCACGGCGACCTCGGCGAGTTCCTCAGCGGTGCGGGCAACGTCCAGGGTGCCGCCGACCCGGGTGCTGGCCTCGCTGAGCAGCGTGAGCCGCTCCCGGGCGACCATCAGGCCTTTCAGGCTTCTCTCCGCGGCGATACGGGCGCGGCAGACGGCCAGACTGACCAGGATCGAGGCGCCCAGCGCGGTGATGACGGTGATCCGGCTGGCGTGGGACATGGACGGCAGCAGAATGCCGTAGGCAAGGATGCCGACGGCCAGGTTCGCCAGGCCCACGATCAGGGTCTGCCGCAGCGGCAGCAGAGCGGCTGCCACGACCGGGATCAGCGTCGAGTACTCGGCCATCCCCATGACCTGCATTCCCGCGGCGGCGAGGACCAGTCGCGCGCCCGCAATCACCACCACGGCGATCAGTAGGGTGATGAAGGCGGGCCGGACGGACGGCGCAGCGCTCCCGGCCCGATGGGGGACCAGCGGGGTGCGGTGCATGATGTCCTCCTCGGGATGGCTGCCACACAGCAAGCGACCGGGAAACGGGCGGGCAGTGGCATCCACGCGGGGCTACCGGTGAGCGGTGTGAGTGCTGGTCACAGGCAGGTGACCAGCCCGATAGTCGGAAGCGGGCGATAATTCTCGATATGTCACCTGTCAGTAGAAATCTACGCCGTGTTGGTGAGGCGCTTCCACAGCGAGCGTGCCGGGCCCGCCGCGGCGGACCCGGACGGAACGGTCGATACGGCAGTGGCGGTCGGTGCCTGCCGGGTGCGGCACGGGTGGGACGCGCCGACTGAGGCCCCGGCGACAGGCAGGGCGCTGGCGGCAGTCTGGGTCACCCCTCCGAACCGCCGGTAACCGGCCCCTGGCCGGCCACTGCGACACCGCATCCACTCGGCAAACGCACCGGAAGAATCAACGGTCGGATGCGTACGGTGGGACAGCTCCTCGACAGTAGAGGCCGAACGCGACGTGGGGAGAATCGGTCCGGCCGCTGCGGGACGCTGTTGTCGCACAGGATGCAGACACAGCCGGTCGTCCACCGGCTGTGGCTCCGGCGACTGCTCGGGCCAAGGCGGCACCAACGGCTCGATCAGCTCCCACAGGTCATCGCCCACGATCCGCGGCCGACTACTCACACGCCCATCAATGGTCGGATCATCACATCGGACACGCTCGACAAGCTCACCCGCCCAAGATTTTTTGGCGAGCTCCTAGGGAAGCAGCCTGCGCTGTCGGCCGCCCTACCGCGCAGGGCAGCGGCAGGGTCACCCCCCGGGCCCGCAAAGCGTTCCACGTGTCTTTCGCTCTGCGCGCTAAGGTTCACTGTGCGTGATGGTGTTGGGTGCCGGTGTGGGGTTCCTGGTGGATGCGTGGTGGGGTCTGGGCGCTGGGCCGGTCCTGGGCGTGGGTCTGTTCCTGGTGATCGTGAAGACGATGGTCCTGCTGTGCAGCCTGCGGACGCGGGAGACTCTGCGCAGTCTCACCCAGGGCGATCCGCAGGGGGAGGCGGCCGCGCACATGGTCCTGCACGCGGTCGCCCTGTATGAGGCTGCGGTGTTCCCGCTGCGGCCCGGTGGAGTGAGCGCGGACGAGCGGGAGCTTCGGCGCCTCATCGCGTACCGGTTCGCGGCCCGTGAGGGCCTGCCGCAGCGGGTGCGAGTGCGGCGGCCGAAGCACTGGGAACCATCGAGCAAAGCCAGTACGCGAAGCAGGCACAGGCAGCGGTGTGGACCTTGAACGAAGCGGTCCGTGGCTGCCGCCCCGGCTTCATCCACCTCTACGACGACCAGACTTCCTGAAAACCCCGGCGTCACACAGATGCCCTGTTCGGGGCAGTGCCTCAGAGCCGGTGCGCCCTTCGTACATCGGCTTCACCTTACGCGGCGCGACAGTACGAGACCCCAGACCTCTTCGGCCCGGGGTCTCTCTGCGCTCTGTGGGGATCTCCGGCCGGTTCAACGACCTGTCGGCCCGAAGCGTCACGCCCACTGGACTCCGGGTTCCCCCAGAACATGGAAATGCTCCTCGGGGAACCTGACTGTCTCGATTCGCCAGGATGCCGGTGCGCAGGACGAAGAGGATCCCGCACAGTGCCTGTCGGTCCGGCACTCGAGGTCTGCCCTCGACCAGCTTCGCCGCAGGTACGGGCAGCAACGGTTCGATGAGCGACCACAGTTCATCCGACACGATCCACGGCCGCGACTGTCGTTTCCCCACGACCAGACCAACAAGCAGACACGCCCACGGTCACATGATCAGCAGCTTTTGTTAGAGCCAGTTAGGGCTTGCCGGGAATCAACACGCTGGTTTGATCTTGGGGTTGTCCGGGTCGAGGAATCTGGTGATGTCGTCTGAGGTGCGGAACCGGGCTGTCGACGCGGGGATGTGGACGTCGTGCGCATCGAGGAGTGGGCGGACGTCTTTGACGGCACGGCTGATGGTCATGGCTGTGGTGTTGAAGAGTTGCCCGAGAAGCTCCTGAAGAGAGTGCTTTCGCAGGTAGAGGATGGTGACCAGGATCTGCTCGGCGGGTGTGAGGCTGGGTTTGCGGCCTGTGCCCCGGGCGACCCGGCGTGCTCCGCCGCGGGCTGCGTGGCGGGCTTGCTCGCGGGACTCTTCCAGCCTCGGGATCAAGGTATTGATCAGGCCGCTGAGCTGTGAGCGGGGCATGCCGGTCAGATCAGGGTGGTGCAGTTCTTCGGGCATGAGCGTGTGAGAGCCGCTGGCCGGCAGCCGATTGCGCCGGGGACGGTCCAGACGCTGCTGCTGGTCTGCGGGGTGCAGGGTGTAGTTCCAGTCTCCATGGAAGCGGTGCCGGATGATCGGCAGAGCGGCGATGGCTTCGTCGCTGATCTGGATGCCGGTGGGGTAGCGACCGCTGTCGAGTTCGGCGTGCACTGTCAGGCCGGTGCGGCTGGTGGTCGCGGCGATGGTGCGGAGCATGACTTCGTGGCTGGTCAGGGGCCTGCCGCGCCAGTTCATGGTGATGTGGGAGAACAGTCGGTGCTCGATCTTGTTCCACTTCGATGTGCCGGGCGGCAGGTGACACACGGTGATCTCCAGGCCCGTTTCGTCGGCGAGGTCGGCCAGGTGGGTCTTCCAGCCGCGGGTGCGGTAGCCGTTTGAGCCCCCGGCATCGGCAGTGATCAGCAGCCTGCGAGCGTGGGGGTAGTCGTGCCGGCCGCGGGCCCGCCACCGGCGGCGGATCGAGGCGACGGCGAATGCCGCGGTGTCGTGATCGGTGCCGATGGAGACCCACCCGGTGTTCGCCTTGGTGTCGTAGATCCCGTAGGGGATCGCCTTCTCGGCCTGGCTGGGGAAGTCATGTGTCTTGACCTGAACGGGCTGCCCTGCGGGCCGCCACCCCCGCCCGGCGTTCTTGTAGTTGCCGATCAGTTCCTTCTTCTTGGTGTCCACGCTGATCACGGCATCTCCGGCGTCCCGGTGCTCTCGTGCCTGCTCGTTGAGGTAGCGGAACTGGCCGTCCCTGTCCGGGTGCTGGGTGCCTTCGACGGTCTTGGCATTGGCCTGCAGGCTGAAGCCTTCCTCCCGCAGCAGGCCGGCGACTGTGTCGGCGGAGACACGATGGCCCTGCCGGGTCAGCTCCGCCGCCAGGTTCCGGGTCGACTTCGTCGTCCAGCGCAGCGGCGACATCGGATCGCCTCGCTCGTCGGGCTCGACCAGTGCCAGCAGCGCGGGCCGCAGTCCCGCATCCAGTTCACTCGCCTTCTTCCGGCCTCCGCCCGTACGACGGATCCGGCCCAACGGGCCCTGACCGGACTCCAGTTCAGCAACGCCGCGTGAGACCGTGCCCTCCCCCACTCCGGCCGCACGGGCGACAAGTCTGATCCCGCCGTGTCCCAGCGACCGCGCCTCCGCCCCTATGGCCAGCCGACGCTGACGCTCATCGAGATGTGGCAACAACGTCTCGAACTTCGCGGCCAGTACGGCCTCGATCCCCTCCGGACTCCCCATACCACTACAACGATCCTCAGAACTGGAAGCCACGACTTATTTCCCGGCAAGCCCTTAGCGTGGTTCAGGGTGCCTGGCTCAGGGGAGCCCGCTGGGTCTTGAGCTCCTTGCTCGGGCGCCCTCGCCCCGACATTCGAGGCGATCGAAGCCGGGGACCGAGGCGGAAGGGCGGCAGGCCGTGTACCGCCGTACACGGCCTGCCGCACTCTGCAGCGACAGCACCATATCCGGGGCAACGGCCCGGTGTGAAAACGGCGTTGTGAAGGTGTGCCCGCGGGCCGGCGGCCTGGCCTTGTCTTCATCGCGCCGGCTGTCGGGTTACGCGGTCGCGGGCTGCTCCGGGGTGGGCTCGTCGGCGTGTTCGCCGGTGACGAGGTAGATGACGCGTCGGGCGACGGACACGGCGTGGTCGGCGAACCGTTCGTAGTAGCGTCCGACCAGGGTGACGTCGACGGCTGTTTCCACTCCGTGGTGCCACTGCTTGTCCATCAGGTGCTGGAAGACCATGCGGTGCAGTTCGTCCATGCGATCGTCGTCCTTCTCCAGCTGAAGGGCTGCCTCGACGTCCTGGGTGATGATGACTTCGGCGGCCTGTGCCATCAGGCGCTGGGCGAGTTGGCCCATCTCCAGGATGGTGCGGCGCAGGTCCCGTGGCACGGCTTTCTCGGGGAAGCGCATCCGGGCCAGTTTCGCCACGTGCTCGGCGAGGTCGCCGCTGCGTTCCAGGTCCGCGCTCATGCGCAGTGACGTGACCACGATCCTCAGGTCTGTGGCGACGGGCTGCTGTCTGGCGAGGATCGCGATCGCGCGGTTTTCCAGATCGCGCTGAAGGTCGTCGACCTTGCTCTCGGCAGAGATCACGTTCTCGGCGAGATTGAGGTCGGCGTCCAGAAGTGCGGTGGTGGCCAGACCGATGGCCGATCCGACCAGGTTCGCCATCTCCACCAGAGTGTCGCCGATCGAACCCAGTTCCTGCTGATACGCATCGCGCATAGCCCCTCCACCGCCCTTGTCGTCTCGCTCGTCAGCCTCGAACGACCGTCAGACTCCCACACCCGCTCCGCACCCGGTTCGTCGGGCTTTTTGGCCCTGCAGGACGCAGGGCGAGCGCTTCAAGGTCCCAGACCTGACCAATCCCCGACGACGTCCCTCCTGGTCCCTGGGAGGGCTCAGACGAGTGAGACGTACGACGCGCAGGCCTCTGCGTCGGTGTCCGCTCTGAGCGCTGTGCACGGCTCCGGATTGAGGCCATGCTCATCCAGTTGCCTCGCCCGACACCGCACGCTCCGCGGGCGGTGTCACGCCGTGGCTGGGTGTCCCGGTACGCACCGCACCAGGCACCCGACGCCGTGCGCGGCACCCCCCGAGTAGGCCGCGCACGGCCTTCACCGAACGTCCGCTGCCTGTGACGGACAAGGTGTCAGGTCGTCCGGTTTGTTGTCCACAGACAATGAACCAGCAGGCTCCCTCGGCTCCGGCTGCTCTTGGAGCTCCTGGTGGGGGAGGCGTCGCGCGCAGTGCCGTTGCGCGAGTTGGACCGGGTCAGCCTGCCAGTCGGGCGAGCGCCAGGGCGTGAGCGCGGTCGAGGGAGTCGGTAGCGGGACACGGGATGTCCGGCTGCACACCGATGCCCTCCCAGTTGGTGCTCGAGACGGGGTTGATGGCGCGGCCGACGGGGACGGTGGCTTCCAGATGGGGGTGGAGGGTCCAGCCCTGGCACGGGTGTGCGCCGCCGCGGGTGGGCTCTCCGACGACTACGGCGCGGCCGAGCTGCTGGAGGTCGTACGCCAGCTCCTCGGCGGCGGAGAAGGTGCTGTGACTGGACAGCACATACAACGGCTTGGTGCCGCCGAACCGCGCCCCGGGTACGTGCGGCAGGCTCCAGGACTGCTCGCTGCGTTCGCCGTCGCGCCAGTACACGGTGTTCAGGTGGGTGCGCTCGTCGAGCAGGTAGCTGCAGACGAAGGCGACCGTGTCCGGGTCTCCGCCCCGGTTGGTACGCAGGTCCACGATCAGCGCCTGGGCACGGGAGGCCAGGGTGAGCGCGGCGCTCAGCGGTTCGGCGGCCCACTCCAGCGGGAACAGCATCGGTGCCAGCTCCACCACGGCGACCCCTCCGTCGAGCAACTGCACCCGGGGCGCACCGCCCAGAGAGGAGTCGAAGTCCCGGCGCATGGCGTCCAGGGTGGCCGCTCCCTGCTTCGGGGGAATGGGGGTGGCGTGGTGCTTCAGTCTCAGGTGCCGGTCGCTGTTGACGGACTGCAGGTCCACGGTGACCAGGCGGGCGAGCTCCTCGGCCTCGGCGACGTCGTATGCTCCCTCGGCGAGGCGTCGTTGCAGCAGGTCGGCCAGTTGTCCGGCTATCTCGGGGAAAACGTAGTGCTCGGTCAGCAGCCGAGCCGTCTCGTCGATGACAGGGGCCGTCGCAAGCTTCGTCGAAGTCGTCATGGCAGGGAGTAGAGCATTCGCGTTGCGAAAGCTCAAAGGGGTTGCACACTTTCGGTGTGCCTGGTCAGCCTCCCTTCATCGACCGCCGGCCAACCCCGGCAGGCTGTGGGCTTGCCCTTCAGGGGAGTGCTCATGTCTCCTTCGATCCGCCGTCTCGCCGCCGCGACTCTCGCGGCCGGAGCGGTTCTTGGGGCGGCCGTGCTGCCGGCCTCCGCCCAGTCGGCCCCCACCAGGGCGCCGCGTACCGGTCGAGCGTGGTCATCAGCGGTGTGCAGGCCGACTCCCCAGGCTTCGACGACCGAAGCAATCGTTCCCTGTACCGGAACCGGGAGTGGATCGACGTCACCAACACCCCGCGGAGCAGCGTGAACCTGGACCGGTCAGGGTGGTCAGCACCAGGCAGGGCAGGGCCAGGCCGGTCGGGCGGGTCAGGGTGGTCGCCACGGATCCCGTGTCCAGGATGACCGTGGAGTCGGTTACCGGGTGAGTTCTGTTCGGCGGCGCGCGGTGGCTTGTGCTCTGGCCTCTGCGCGCCACCGCATGTATACAGCCTACGAATAGTGTGGCGTGCTGACTCACGCTCGGTCAGACTCTGCCGGCCCGCGGCGGCCGACGCGGAAGCCACCGCTTCCGCGAAGACCCTGCGCGCGGCCTGACCTTCCGGAGGTACGGGCCCACCCCGGCCTCTTCCCGAAAGACAATGCGGTGCTCCGACCTCAGGTCGGGGCACCTTTTGCTGTCCCCGGCTCGACGGTGCGTGTACGGATGTGCGTCTCTGTATGCCGCCCCGACTCGTCTGCCCCGCGGGGTGTCGGTGCGCTTGTCGGTGCGCTGTCGGTTGTCGGGAAGGGTGTACCTGAGGTGTCGGCGCTCTGTCGGCGAGGGCTGGAACGTTTTGCGGAGATCCTGCTGGGCGTTCATCCGGCAGGCGTGAACATGTGAGGAATCACTATGAGCATGAGCAGTCACGTCACGATCATCGGCGCAGGACTCGGCGGTCTCACGCTCGCCCGTGTGCTGTATGTCCACGGGATTCCGTCCACGGTTCATGAGGGGGAGACTTCCGCGACGGCCCGCACCCAGGGGGGACTGCTCGACATCCGGGACTACAACGGCCAGCCTGCGCTGGAGACCGCGGGGCTGACCGAAGAGTTCCGCAGGCTCATCCTGGAGGGGCGCCAGGCGCTGCGTCTCCTGGACCGGGGCGGAAAGGTTCTGCTCGACGTGCCCGACGACGGTACGGGCGGCAACCCCGAAGTACAGCGCGGCGAACTGCGCCAGATGCTGCTCGACTCACTCCCGGACGGCACCGTCCGGTGGGGTCACAAAGCCAGCAGCATCCGTGCCGTCGGCGACGGCCGCCACGAGGTGGCCTTCGCCAACGGCACCACCGCCACCACGAGCCTGCTGGTCGGCGCGGATGGCGCATGGTCCCGGGTCCGATCACTGCTTTCCGGCGCGGTCCCCGAGTACACCGGTTTCTCCTTCATCGAGACCCACCTGTTCGATGGCGACACCCGGCACCAGACCAGCGCGAAAAACGTCGGAGGCGGAGCGATGATGGTGCTCGAACCGGGCAAGGGGATCTTCGCTCACCGGGAGCGCGGCGGGAACCTTCACACCTGGGTGATGCTCGCCAGGCCGCAGGACTGGTTCGCCGATATCGATTTCACCGATCCCGCCGCGGCCACCGCACGGATCGTCCAGGAATTCGCCGGTTGGGCGCCAGAACTCACCGCTCTGGTCACCGACGGCGAGACCCCGCCGGTCCTGCGTCACATCTACTCCCTGCCCGTCGAGCACCGGTGGGACCGCACGCCCGGGGTGACTCTGCTCGGCGACGCCGCACATCTGACGGCCCCCAACGGCGAAGGCGCCAACCTGGCCATGTACGACGGGGCCGAACTGGGCAAGGCCATCGCCGCGCACCCCGACGACATCGAGACCGCACTCACCGAGTACGAGCATGCCATGTTCGTGCGCAGTGCCGCGGCCAACGCCGAGGCCCCCGATCTTCATGACATGCTGGGCGCCGGCCCGCCCCACAACCTGATCAACGCCTTCACCGGGAGCTAGTGCTGTGACCGGGTAGGTTCGCCTCGTCCCTCTCGGCCGCGGCCAGGCCGACCATCGCGAGGGCCTCATCGCCTTCGCCTTGCTGGATCACGATCTCGGCGGTGGTCCACTCGGCGGCCCGCCAGCCGACATCGGTGAGGGGGATCAACAGCGCCCGCGCCCGCTCGAACTCCGCGGCCGGGCACAACTCACGCGCCGGCGCCTGCGCGCAGTTCCAGTCCCCGCGCTCTCGCGCCGCCTGGATCAGCAGCTCCGACTGTCCCAGGCAGAGGAGGGTTCGCGCCGTCCGCGGGGAGACACCGCTGTGCGCGTAACACTGGCGAGCGCGCCCCCGGCAGCGTCCGTGCCGGCAGTGGGACCTCGAGCACAACGGGATCCGGCCCGTGTACGACGGCACGGCCGTCCACCTGTGTACGAGCGACCGTCTTCTTCGACGTGGTCGGGCGGTTGGGCGGCGAGGGGGTGACCCTGAAGGAGGCCGACATCGCTCTCCTTATGGGCGACGGCTCGTTCCTGGAGGACGACGAGGGGGCGCCGCGGCGTGCGTTGCGCTGCCACAGGTCGAGCAGATCCTCCGGCAACTCCTGCGCTCCCGGCCGCTGTGCCAGGCGATCAGCCAGCTGCACGGCTACGGGTCCGCGATACCGCGGGTGCGCCACGGCGGCGGCCAGAAGGACGTGCAGCTGACCCGGATCGAGGCGCTGGGCGTGGTGCGGGCCGCCGCCGTGTGGATCGTCATGCTGATCAACCTGGACAAGGAGGGCCGCTTCCAGGCCCACGGGAGGTCCGGCGCCGACGCCCGCGGCGCCGATCTGAAGTTGTCGGCGTACTCCTGACTGTACGCCGCCGCGATCTGCATCTGCTCGCCGATCTCGAAGACGCCGTCCTCGACTCGACCAGGTCCTCCACGTTCCACCACCAGCGCCTGAGGCCGTCCGCCGCTCCCGCGCGAGCGGAACAGGCACACCACCGATATTCGCTTGCACGCCATCGTCTCTCGGGTCAACGTCGCCTGACACCTGACGAAGGAGAAGATGATCATGCAAAATCACCCCGTCGACCACGAACTCATCGAGGCCGCGGCACACGTAGCTCGCACCCGCTGCTGCGGAGACAACCACACCATGGCGGCCGCGGCTCGCGCCCGGGACGGCCGGATCGTCACGGCGGTGAACGTGTACCACTTCACGGGCGGCCCCTGCGCCGAGCTGGTCGTCATTGGTGCGGCAGCCGCCCAGGGCGCCTACGAGCTGGACACGATTGTCGCAGTGGGCGACCGCGGGCGGGGGGTTGTTCCCCCGTGCGGCCGATGCCGTCAGGTCCTTCTCGACCACTTTCCCACCCTCAAGGTCATCGTCGGCGAAGGCGACCGCGTCCGAACCGTCCTTGTCACCGATTTGCTGCCCGAAAGCTACGTCTGGGCCGATCATCAGCCCGACGCCGAGTAGATGTCGCCACTCAGTACGAGCTCACACCGTCGGCCGGCAATAGGACGAACGCTTCTGATGAGAGGCAAGTTACTGCACGTCAAATTGTTGATGCCCCTGCCCCGGCTCCCCGGTGTCGGCGGCCGACAACCGGATGGCGCGCTCTCGCATGTGCACCAGCTATGTGCGGGCGGAGACGGTCTGCTCGCTCTCTGGTCCGAGGACGCGGGAGACAACGGCAACCAGGGGTTCGAGGTCTGCGGCGGCTCCATCCGGGTCACGGGCCCCACTGCGCCACACGGCGGCGCGCACGCGTACGCGCGAGGGGAAGGGGTCTTCCGCTCCCGGGGAGGACACCGTGGCGGGAACGAGCCGGGCAAGGGCGGCCGCGGCCGTGGCGGGGTCTCCGCTCAGGCCCTGGAACACGGCGAGGTCGTGCCGCGTCTCGAGCAGGGACGGGTAGGTCCCGGGCAACGATCTTTTCTGCTCGCCCATGAAGCGGCTGAGGTCGGCGACGGCGCCGGGAACATCGCCCGCTCGGGCGCGGCTGCTCGCGACCGGGTGGTATTTCGCCGCCTGGGGTGAGCTGAGGGGGCCCGGAGCCAGCGAACAGCCCCGGGCCCCCGTCCACGGGCTGTGGGAGAACCGTGTGCGGTGCCCGTTCGACGACAGCCGTTGCGGGCAGACACACCGCGCCCTCCCCTCTGGGCGGCCGGAGATCGTCGCTCCCGACCCGGCCGACAGCCCCGCCAGGAAATAGGGGGGAGCGGTGTGCGGCGCTGGACTCTGCCGTCCACGACGGTCCGGCAGCCGGATCTCTCGAACGTGCCGGGACGGTCGGGCGCCGATCAGGGGCCTCCGGTAGGCAGCCATGCAGCGAAGCCCGCCGGAAACCGTGGGCCCGGCGGGCTCTGCTGTGGCCGACGCGACCAGGGCGGTCGCCCTCGCTGACTGGCCGGGTGGGCGGCGATCTCCGAAGCGATCATGCATGGCTCGGATACAGGGGGAGCCTTTGGCCGAGCCTGAGCGTCGGGTCAGGTCACGCCGCGGGTGCGGTGACGGCCCAGTCGCCGGCGGGCAGAGTTTCGGTGCCGTCAGCTTTCACGCCCGTCACCCAGTAGTAGCTGGTCGTGCCACGCCGGGCGCCGGTGTCGTAGTACTCGAAGGCTCCGGCGGGCGCCTCGTGGATCTTCTCGTAGGCGGCGGTGGCGGGGTTCCATCGGTAGATGCGGAAGCCCAGCGCGGGTGGGGAGGAGCCTTCCTCGCCCGCACCGAGCCCGGACCACGTCAGGCGGTTCCCTTCGGCGCCCGCTGCGGCGGAAGCCTCCAGGTGCAGGGGCGAGCCTTCGGGCGTTGCGACGTTCGGCGTCATGTCGAACTCGGTCGCGGTCACGATCTGTGCCTCGCCGGTCGACTGGAAGGCGGAGTTCCCGGCATCGTCGACGGCGTCGACGATGAAGCAGCTCTCTTCGCCGTCGGGGACGGTGGTGTACGCGTAGGAGGTGGTGTCGGCCGACACGTAGTAGCCCGGGTAGAGGGAGCACATCTTCTCGTCGTCGTCTCCCCAGAGTTCGCCGCGGCGGACCACGTAACTCGCCAGGTCCGGGGTGAAGTTCGCGTCCCAGCTCACCGCGAAACCGTATTCGGTCGGGACGACGGTGACTCCGGTGACGGCGGAGGGCGGGGTGCGGTCCCTGCGTGTGCCGGTGACGGCGGCGGACCGCGCCGACTCGTTGCCCGCCGTGTCGAGGGCGGTCACGCGGTAGGAGTAGCTCACGTCCTCGGCGGCCGAGGTATCCGTGTACGACACCTGGCCGGTACTGCCGACCAGGGTGTACGTCCCCTGGGCGGTCGCCGCCCGGTAGACCCGGTACGACGCCGCCCCCTCGGCCGCGCTCCACCTGACCCGCAGACCATTGGACTCGGTGGCCGAACTCAGTCCGGTGGGGACGGCGGGTGGGGTGCGGTCCGCGCTCACCACAGCCTGGTCGGCGGAGCCCGCGGAGAGGTTGCCCGCCTTGTCGTGGGCGCGAACCTCGTAGTAGTACACCTCGCCGCTGGCCGGCGGGGTGTCGGTGTACGAGGTGGAGGTGGTGGTGGCCAGAGGAGTGCTACCGAAGGCCGCGCCCTTGAGACGGCGATAGACGCGGTAGCCGGCGAGATCCATCTCGTTGTTCTTCGTCCAGCCGAGCTTCGCCTTGCCCGTGGTCTTGTCGTACGAAGCCGACGCGCCCACCGGGGGGAGCGGCTTGACCTTGTCGGCGGTCGCCGAAGTGGAGGGTGCGTAGCCGAACTTGACGTTCGCCGAGCCCGTCCAGTTGACGTAGTCCACGCGCAGGGTGTGGCGGCCCGCGGGGATCGTGACGTTGACGGTCTTCTTCGTCGTCGTCGAGCCGTTCTTCCACAGGTCGACCTTGCGGGAGCTGTCGACGTAGACGCGGATGCCGTCCTGGACGGCGGCCGAGAAGGTGAAGGGGCCGCCGGAGCCGAAGTCGCGGGTGACGCTCCAACGGACCGCGAAGTTGTTTGTCGGCAGGCCGGAGGCGGGGGCCTTGGCGCCCCAGTTCTCGTCGACCGCGCTGTCGCAGTCGGTCCGCTTCGGAGTTCCCGAGAAGGTGGTGTTCGCGTAGAACTGCCGTTTGTACACCGGGGAGGTGCAGGTCGTCGCGGCGGAAGCGGGAACGGCGACGACGGTGAGCAGACCGCCGGCGGTGGCGAGCACGACGGCGGTTGCGGACACCGTGGACGTGCATCGTCGAGTTGAGTTCATTCGGCCCTCAGGTCTTGAGCGGGACGGGAGTTCCGGCCCGTGATGATCAAGACTCACGAGGAGTGGGCTTAGTTGTATGGATCTTTACCCGTGCATGGGGTGCGCTTGGATGACGAGTCTGCAACCCCGAACGAGCGCACATAGAGACCACGGCACCCCATCAGCAACCGCATCCGCCCCTGTGCCTCGCCCTTGCACGACCGGCCAACTTGGCCCCGCCCGCCTCGGCCCCTTGTGGACCTGTCCACCCGGCTGAGCAGCTACGCCGTCGCCGAGGTCCTCCGCTCCTCATGCATCTGACCTGGGCGACGGGCGTACGCCGGTCCCGGCTGATCGTGCCGGCGCCCGCCCGCGCACGGCGCGCCCCGACGGGTCTGCGAGGATGTCCGGCGGCGTCCGCACCGGGCCCCGCAGCGCTGCGCGGGGCCGAAAATGCGCAGGCGGCGAAAGGCGGACGGGGTCGGGCCCGGCGGGCGGGAGAGCGGATGGTGGTGGATGTGCCGGAGTACCCGGAGTACGTTGCCGCGGCGGTGTTCGCCGTGGGCGGCGTCGTCCATGCCGTGCTGGCGCCGCACCGGTTCTCCACCGCTGTCCTGTTCTGTCTCGCGGTGACGTCGGCCGGGCTCGGCGAGGCCGCCCGCGGTGCGGAGACTCACCCCGCCGTCGTGACCGTGCTCGCCGTCGCCGCCCTGCTCATGACCCTCGCGCTGGGCCTGCTCCTGGTGGTCGACAGCATCGTCCTGGTCCGGCGCTACGGACCGCAGGCGTCCCTGCTGGCCACCGGCGCCGCCGGCTGCGCCCTGCTGGCGGTGCTCGGCCTCGACGTGGTCGTCCAGACTGGTGGGGGCGAGGTGGCGGGTGCCCTCATGGTGGCGGTGAACGCGGCCGCCGGATACCTCAGCCTGCTCTTCCTCGTCTTCACCGTCTACGTGTTCGTCTGGGGCCGCAGGACCCCGCCGCCGGAGACCACTCATGTCGTCGTCCTGGGCGCCGGGCTCAATGGCGACCGGCCCGGTCCGCTGCTGCGCCGCAGGCTGGAGCGGGCCCTCGGGGTCGACGACGCCGGCGCACCGGACGCAGACGGTGTGGTGTTCGTCGTCTCCGGAGGCCAGGGCGACGACGAGGTGCGCTCCGAGGCGGACGCCATGGCCGACTACTTGCGCGCACGCGGGGTGGCTGCCGACCGGATCGTACGGGAGGACCGCTCCGTGAACACCGGGCAGAACCTCCGCTTCAGCGCGGCTCTGATGGACCGCATCGCTTCCGGGCACCGTGCCACGGTGGTCACCAGCGGCTTCCACGTCTACCGCACGGCCCTGCTGGCCCGTCGCGCCGGCGTCCCTGCCCACGTCGTGGGGGCGCCGACCTCTCCCGCGTACTGGCTCTCCGCGACCCTGCGTGAGTTCGCCGCCGTCCTGTGGCTGGACCGGCTGCCCCTGATCGGGCTCAGCCTGCTGCTGGCGGTGCCCGTGGCGACAGCGGTCTTCCAGCGCTGACCTCCACGTCAGCCCGCGCAACTCGAGGCCGCGACCGGAGCCCCCCACGTCGAGCTCCTGGACGCCGACACCCTTCCCGCCCTGTTCGGCGAACAGGCCGGAACCCTCACGCCCTGGGACTGCGCACACGTCACCCTCTACCGCGACACCTCCGCGGCCCGCCTGGACGACTTCTCCGTCTCCGACCGGAGCGACGGACTGCGCCCGCACATGTCCTGGTCCGCGCACCATGTCTGCCCGCGCTGGACCCGCAGACCGCCGAACTGCACCGGGCCGCCGAGGACATGGGGTGCGGCCGCTGCGACGAAGGCCGATACCAGGCAGTCCGCGCGGTCGAAGACGCCCACGTCTTCGAACTCGGCACCCAGTACTCCGCCCTGCTGAACCTCACCGTTCCCGACCCGCACGGCGCCCCGTTCACATGGCGTGCTCCGGCATCGGCCTCACCCGCTGCCCGCAGACCTTCGCCGACCCCCACCGCCACCGCCACGGACTGCGCTGGAAGCCGGGAACCGGGCCGGCCGACCTCCACCTCATCGTTGCTGCGCGCCGACCTGCCGGAGATGCGCCGGCGCATCGCCCAGGCCGTCAGGCAGCTCCAGCACCACGGCATCCGCTCCTCGTCGACGACCGGCACGAAGCGGCCGGCGAGAAGTTCGCCTGCGCCCAGCTCATCGGACTCCCCGCGCTGTCGTCCTCTCCCCGCAGCAGACCGACGGCCGCGTCGAAGTCATCGACCGCTGGACCGGCCGACACGACACGACACCGCTGGAGCGCATGCCCGCCCCGGAGCACTGCCGACAGCCCACCGACAGCCGGGCCAATCCGTGCCACAGGATGCCGCCGCGCATTTCATCGGCGGCATCCTGAATTCGCGCGCCCCAAGAGACTCGAAACTGCAATGGAATTGATCAGAGGGGGCAGCGTCCGAGGGAAGTCACCCCTGAACGCGGTGGGCGCCGGCGGAGTAGCCGTCGTGCCATGCTGCTTTGGCCCCGGAGTCGCCGATGCGGTAGACCTGCACGCCCGCACCGACGCCGATGACGACGGAGAATACCGCGGCCGCGATGCGCAGTGGCATCGCCACCGTTGACCTTGCGGTCGAACCGGGCACTAGGCGTGCGGCGCGGCCGTAGGCCCACCACACACCTGTCGCGATCAGGGCTAGTGCGAGCGTCCAGGGCAGCAGTTCGTCGCCGAGTTCGGCATGTCGGCGGACCAGGGCGTTGCCGTCCACGTGGCTCTTCAACCATTCGCCCGCATGAGTGGTGAGAGGGACGCTGATCAGCGTGACGAGGGCGAGTGCGGGAAGGGCGAAGCCGAATCGCCTCATGACGGAGGGTAGGACGGCGCACAGAACGAGTGACAGTGCTGTCAGCGGTACCAGGACGACGACGACATGCACGAGCAGGACATGCGCGGGAACGTTGTCGATCAGATCGAGTCCCAAAAAGGGCTCCTTGAGGGGGTGGTGGGCAGTGGGTGAAGGGGCGTGGGGGCAGTGAGGGTCGCAGTCTGGTGTGTCAGGACTCGTACTGACCGAAGCCTGAGGTCCGCCATCGATGGCCATCGGGAAGGATCGCGAGGGCTTCATGATCGGGGAGGGTCTCCAGCCAGGCGCGGGCGCCGTCACCGCGGGCGAAAGCTGCCGTGGCATAGACGTCGATCATGGTCAGACGTGGGCCGACAACGGTGCGCGAGGCGATGGCGGTGACGGGGGTGCCGTCGCGTGGGTCGAGGATGTGGGCGCCGCGTTCGGCTGTGCCGGAGGTGGCGACAGCCAGGTCGCGGCGGGTGGTGATCACGGTGGCGAGTTTGCCGGGATGCAGGGGGTGGGCGATTCCGATGCGCTACGGAGTGGAGTGGTGGGCTGGCGTGCGGAGTTGGAGGTCACCGCCGCCGTTGACGCACGTGTGGTGGGCGCCGGCGTCGTAGAGGATGTGGGAGTCGGCTTCGGCTGCCCACCCTTTGACGAGACCGGACGGGTCGAGGGTGCCGGCGAGGTTGATGCTGAAGTAGCCGTCGCTGTCGTGGGCGGCGCGTGCGCAGAGTGACATGACTTCGTGGACTTCGGGAGGGCACTCCGCGAGACGGATCTCTCCGTGGTTGAGGCGGCTGATGTGGCTGTCTGGCCGGTAGGTGGAGAACACGGCATCGACGTGGTGGAGTTGGCGTACCGCCTGGGCCAGAGCGCGACGGATGGCGGGGGTGGGTTCGTCGCGGATGTCGAAGGAGAAGACTGTACCCATCACGTACTCGACGTGCCGTAGCACGCTGGCAGGGTGCGCGGCGTCAGGCACCTGCCTGGTCCAGAGCGCTCTGCAGGGACTGGATGTAACCCTGGCTGGTGTAGCTGGCGCCGGAGACCACGTCGATGTGCGCGCTCTGGGCGCCGAGCGCCTCCTGGGTGAGGCGGGGCAATGCGTAGTTGGCTATCTGCTGGTCGCGGCCGTTCTGGTCTGGGGCCTTGAGGACTTTGACGGCGGTGAGTTTTCCCTTGGCCAGAGTGGCGGCGACCTGCACGGTCCCGTACGGGGTGTCGATGGGGTCCCCGGTGAACTTGCCGGTTCCCGTCGACACGCCACCCGACGGCGCCGCCGAGGGCGTGCTGCGCAGACTGGAAGAGGCGGAGGGTGCGCGTGATACGCCGTCCAGGGCGGGGAGTTGATGAGGTTTGAGGGCGAGCAGAGTAATGATCACGGCGCTGATCCCTGTGGCGACGTTGACGGCTGGGCGCATGTCAGGATCTCCTCAGAACGCGAACGACTCGTGGTGGATGCGGCGGGATGGGACGCCGGCGTCCCGGAGGGCTTCGGTGGCGGCCTGCGTCATGCCGGGTGGACCGCACAGGTAGACGTCGTGTACCGCCAGATCGGGGATCAGGGAGCGCAGGCTCTGGGCAGTCAGAGGTGACGAGTAGCCCGCGGGCTCGTCGACGACGTAGTGGACGCCGGCTCGTCGGTGAGCGGCGATGGCGTCGATCTCGCCACGAAGGGCGAGATCTTGGACGGTGCGTGCCCGGTAGACGAGGGTGACCTGTCCGGGCAGCGTCTCGAAGAGCGTGCGCAGGGGGGTGATGCCGACGCCGCCGGCCAGGAGGAGCACCTTGGGGGAGGTGCGTCGGTTGGCCGTGAAGCTGCCGTAGGGCCCTTCGGCCCATACCCGGGTGCTGGGTTTCAGCCGGGCGAGGGAGGCACTGTGGCCGCCGGCGGCCTTCACTGCGATGCGCAGGTGACGGGGGTGGGCGGGGGCGGACAGTGAGTAGGGGTTGGCCGTCCACCACAGTCCGGGGGTGATGAAGCGCCAGCGTAGGAACTGGCCGGGCTCGCCGCCCAGTTCGTCCAGGCGGTTGCCGGTGAGGTGGACGGAGACCACGCCGGGGGTTTCGGGGCGTACCGCGGTGACCCGCATCCGGTGGCGGAGTCCGCGCCGTACCGGAACGACGAAGCGGAACCAGGCCACCAGGGCGGCGATACCGAGGAACAGCGCATACCAGGCGACCTGGGCAAGCCGGTTGCCGACGAAGTCGGCGCCGTTGGAAAGCTGGTGTCCGAAAGAGAGAAAAATGGCTAGGTAGGTGGCGAAATGCAGATAGTGCCAGGTCTCGTAGCTCATCCTGCGGCGTGCCGCGCGTGCCGAGATGACTCCGGTTGCAAGAAACAGGAGGAAACCGATCGTGCCCTTGAGCAGGTCTGGGTAGTGGAAGACGAGCGTTGAGGTTTGGCTGATCACGCCTGCGTGAGAGGTCAGCGAATAGCCCCAGATGATGAGGAGGGTGTGGGCCAGCGCGAGCGAGATGGTGCAGCGTCCTCCCAGAGCATGCCAGCGGGCGAGCCGGTCGCTGCCGATGCTGTGATCCAGGAAGGGAACGCGGGCCATCAGAGCCAGGAGCACTGCGCACGCGTACCCTTCCAGCAGCCCGGTGATACGCCCAGCGCCGGTGAACCAGCCCGCCGGGCCCACTACCGACGTAGTGTCGCTCCACCACAGTGCCAGCACTGCGGCGGCACCGGCCCAGATGGCCAGCTGCGCCAGGAAAGGCACCGCGCTGCGGTGTGGACGGCGGCGACGGCGGCGTGTGTCCTGGCCTGCATAGAGCGGGCTGCTGGACGTGGTGGTCATGGACACCCCCAAAGGGACTCGATCCGGCGACGAGCGGTCAGACTCACAGCTCAACCTCTGTGAACCTTCTGAAACCGGCCCGCCGGCACTACTCAGCGGTGATTCAGAGAGAACGCAGAGGAATGGCGTGCCCCCTGAGGGATGCTGGATGAACCATGGACGAGTCGCACACCACATCCCTCTTGCATCGCCCCGACGGAGACCCGGTACGGATCCTCGTTGTCGACGACGAACCCGACGTCACAGAGATCCTGGCCGCCGTGATGACCAGCGAGGGTATGCAGGTCCGCACCGCTGCTGACGGCGCGAGCGCCTTGACGGTCGCGCACGACTTCCAGCCGGACGCGGTCGTCCTGGACTGGATGCTCCCCGATATCGACGGGCTGCAGGTCCTGCGTGCCCTGCGACGCGAGGCACCCCGCATGTGCGTGCTGTTCCTCACCGCCCGGGACGCGGTGGAGGACCGCATCGCGGGCATCACGGCCGGCGGCGACGACTACGTCACCAAGCCCTACAGCCTGGAAGAAGTCCTGGCGCGGCTGCGCGGGCTGCTGCGACGGGCCGGCATGACCGCCGAGCCGGGCGCGAACCGCCTCACCGTCGGCGACCTCACGATGGATGAGGAAGCCAGAGAAGTGCGACGTGCGGGAGCTGTGGTGGAACTGTCCCGCACGGAGTTCGAGCTTCTGCGGTTTCTTATGCGCAATCCGCGCCGGGTCCTGTCCAAAGCCCAGATTCTCGACCGGGTCTGGGCCTACGACTTCGGCGGCCGCGCGCACGTTGTCGAGCTCTACATCAGTTATCTGCGCAAGAAGATCGACGCCGGACGCGCTCCGATGATCCATACAGTGCGTGGCGTCGGCTACGTCCTCAAGCCGGAATCCACATGAGGCGTCCACCACTCCGCAGCCTGCGCGGCCAGCTCACGGCGGGGCTTGTCGCCCTGCTCGCCCTGGCCTGCCTCGCCGTCGGCGTCACCACTGCCCTCGCGCTGCGCGGGTTTCTCATGGGGCGCTTGGATGAGCAGCTCACCACGTCCGGTGGCCGTTTCCCTGCCAGTCTGGAACACGAGGCGGCTCCCGACGCCGACAACCGTCCCGACACCCGAGGCCAGTCAGATCACACATTCGGTGCCCGCCTCTTGGACGGCACCGTCACCCAGGCCGCCGCCGTCGATGAAGCCACCGACCGCCCTGTCGACCTCACCAGCCAGGACCGGCGCGTCCTGGCTGCACTTCCGACCGACGGCCAGGGGCACAGCATTCGTCTTTCCTCGCTCGGCGGGTACCGCGTCATGGCGTTCGACGGCGACGACCAGGACGTCCTGGTCACGGGTCTGCCCCTGCACCCGGTGGAGGAGACGGTCCACCGACTCGAGGCAGTCGAGGCCGTGGTGTTCGGTGCCGCCCTCGTGATGACCGGCATCGCCGGAGCTGTATGGGTACGGATCTCCCTGCGGCCCTTGCAGCGGGTCACCGCGCGAGCCGCGGAGGTGGCTGGGCTGCCGCTCGCCAGCGGCGAGATCGCCATGCCAGGACCGCTCGGCGACACCGACCCGCGCACCGAGGTCGGGCAGGTTGGCACCGCACTCAATCACATGATCGGGCACGTCGAAGACGCCCTCACCCGCCGCCAAGCAAGCGAGAAGAGACTGCGTCACTTCGCCGCCGATGCCAGTCACGAACTGCGTACCCCCGTCGCCAACATCCGCGGCCACGCCGAACTTGCGCTGCGCCACCCAGGCCCCGTCCCCGACGAAGTGCGCCATGCCCTGCACCGCATCGACGGCGAGTCCCAGCGCATGACCCGCCTCGTCGACGACCTCCTCCTCCTCGCCCGCCTAGATGCCGGCCGCCCTCTCGAAAACGAACAGGTCGACCTGACCCTGCTGGTCCTCAACGCCACGGACGACGCTCGCGCCGCGGGCCCGACCCACCACTGGCTTCTCGACCTGCCCGAACAACCCGTCACCGTCTTCGGTGACGCCCACCGCCTTCAGCAGGCCATCGGCAACCTTCTCGCCAACGCCCGCACGCACACACCCCCCGGAACTGACGTCACCATCACCCTCGTCAGCGACGGGGCCGAGGTCTCCCTCAGCGTGAGCGACAACGGGCCTGGCATTCCCCAGGATCTCGAACGGGAGGTCTTCGGCCGCTTCGTCCGCGCGGACCGTGCGCGCGCCCGCACCACCGGGAGCACCGGCCTCGGCCTCGCCATCGTCCATGCCATCACCACGGCACACGGCGGAGCCGTCACCCTTACCAGCCGCCCCGGACGCACGACGTTCCGCCTCTCGCTTCCACGGTGAAACCCGCAGGAACAGCGTTGAGTGACTGTTGTCGTACTGATCTTGTGGATTGTCCGCCGAACAGGCGTCCAGCGGATTGATGACGCTATTCGCTCGAACAGCGCCCCGGTTCATACGATCCGGCGTATGACCAAGTTCCTCGTCACAGTGTGCCTGCCGCCGACCAGGCCATCAATGCTTCCGGAAGCGATAGCAGCCGTCATGGCGCCGTATGACGCCAACCTCACCGACGACTGGAACCCGGTCGGGCAGTGGGACTGGTGGGTCATCTACTCCGATGCGGAGAGCTCCTATCTCACCCGGCCCGAGCATGACGGCGACGACAGGCTTGTCACAATCTCCACTGTCCCGCGCAGGAAGGCCGAGCTCGATGCCCTCGGGCCGCTGGAGTGCTACGGCGGACCTCGGGGCCTGCTCGATTTCGGCGCCATGCGGCGGCGTGCGGCGACAAGGCATGATGCCAGGCTCGCCGCCTGGAAGGAACTAACCGCCTTGTATCCGCCGGCCCGTCCGCTGTCCGACTTCGTCGCCCGCCACGAGTCCGATCCCGGTGACTACTCTTTGGCGGACGCCAAGAGAGAGCACCTGGTCCAGCCGCTGGTGCAGGACGTGGTGCAGCGGGCCGTTTCGGGCGACCCGCACTTCGACACATCGTTCCTGTTCAATGACCCGGTCGCGTACTTCGCGCAGGAACATGAGGAAGCTCGACGGTCGTCGGTTCAGTGCGCTGTGCCCGGCTTTGCCCTGGTCACCCTCGACGGTGTGTGGATGGATGCGGAGCGTGACGGGTACTGGGAGAACGCCAACAGTTATCTCGACAGCCTCCATGCCGAAGCCGTTGTCGTCGACCTGCTCTGTCACTACTGATGTCCGGGCGAAGGCGGGGGTGGAGCCGAACTCCTGCATTGATCACGGCCATGGTTCGGTGCGCAGGATCGGCATGGAGGTTTGTGAGAGAAATGGACCACCCGTCGGCGCCACGAAGATCGCCGACGAGACCCTCTGATGTCTGGCCGGCCATCTGAAACGAATTCCTGGCTCGGACACTGGTGACGGTGCGTTCGCTCGGCGGTGTTCTTACGGACGACCCTTGAGGCCCTCGATGGAAAGACAGGTTCCTGTCGCTCTCACAGGCGCACAACGCGAGGCCCCGGAGATCGGCGCCGTGCACAAGCTCACGTGTGCGGAAGGCTGCGCGAGCCGTGTCGCCGGGCCAATGCGCACCTCAGGGCGCGAGTTGTGCTCACCGTGGTGAGCCGGCGCTCAAGGCTTCCGCGGTGTCGTCCGTCCGGTGGCTCAGCTGTTCGGTGACGTCCACCACCCCGTCCACGCCCTGGCACAACCGCATGGCGACGGGGATGAGCGATTTCCGTTCGACTGTTCCGCTCAGGACGACCCTGCCATCCACGACATGAACGGTCACCGAGTCTGGGGCGATGCCCAGCGTGCGGACCAGGACATCTCTGGAGATCTCCTCCCGGATGGCATGATCACTGCGCAGGAACACCCGCAGCAGGTCTGCGCGGCTGATCAGCCCGACGAGACGGTCGGCCTCGTCCACCACCGGGAGCCGCTTGACGCGACAGCGCTCCATCACCTGGGCGGCTTCCACGACCGTCCATTGCGGCCGTGCCGTGACGGACGGACTGCTCATCAGGCCTCCGGCGGTGGTCGCCGCCTGCTTGGCCTGGTCGGCGGGGTGTGGACGAAGGACTGGCAGCAGCCCCTCGGGGTCCAGCTGTCCCGCCTCTTTGCGTAGGAGATCCGCTTCGGAAACCATGCCGACGGGCCGGTCGTCGTCGTCCACGACAGGCACCGCCGTGATGTCGTACTCGGCGAGCAGCTTGGCGATCTCCTTGAAGCCGGTGTTCTGTCGTACCCGCACGACTGAAGTCGTCATCAGATCGCTCACCATCCGATGCTGCATGACTCCACTTCCTTCGTCCGATGTCTTCCCCTCCACTCTGCGATGGTCTGCGCTGCGGCTCCATGGGCCGGTCGGCCCCGGCTTCAGCCGACCGGCCCGGTGAGCGACAGGGGTGGGGGCCGTGGAGTGACGCCGTCGCTGTGGAACCGCTGGGTCCGACAGGCTCCGAAGGCTGGGCGAGGTTCAGTAGCACGCTCGCCCCCTGGGTCAGGGGCGATCCGCCTGGGCGGGACGGTCGTAGAGGCCGAGGGAGAGGTGCGCGGCGCGGCGCGGGGTGGGGGGTCCTCCGGTCCATATCCGAGTCGAAAGAGCCTCTGATCCTGGTCGAACGGAGCTGTTGCGGAACACAGTTTGCCGCGGAGGTCGGCCCACACGAGTGCCTGGCGCAGCAGCGAGGTGCGCAGCCCGTGGGCTGTCGTGACGAGCAGGACACGCTCCAGCGCCTGCCCTGCCCGGAGCCGATCGGTGTGCCGGTCGTGGCCGGCACCGAGGGAGACGTGGTGATGCCCAGCAGTCGTGCCGTCTCGTTGGGCCCGGCGACGGAAAGGGTCGCACGCACCTTCGGAAGGGGAGGATTCGGCAAGTCTCATGGAGAGGGGTTCGGGAACTCACCGTGGGTCGCTTGGTGGCGAGGGGTGCGCCACCGAGCGGCCGGAGAGGTCGCATTCGACATCCACCACGCCTTCGACGGCCTGAATCAGGCGGGCGGCCACGGCTGTCAGCGAGGGATCGTCGGCTTCCCCGGTGAGTGTCACGACGCCGTCCCTCACATGCACCCGCACCGGTTCGGCCGGATGGGCGAAGACGTAGGGGATCACCTGGTGCCGGACTTCCTCGGCGATATCGTCATCCGAGCGAAGGAAGACCTTCAGAAGGTCACCCCGGCTGACGATGCCTTTGAGCATGCCCTCACTGTCGGTGACCGGTAGTCGCTTCACCCTGCGCCGGGCCATGATGCGGGCAGCCTCGGGGAGAGTGGCGTCGGCGTGGATGGTGAGAGCAGGGGTGGCCATCAGCTCGGTGGCGGTCACGGCTCCCGCCTTTGCGAGGTCGGTGAGGGCACTCAGCCGGGTGGAAGGGGTCGCCTCGTTCGGGGCGGGCGGGGACTGAGTCAGGGTGGGGACGGTGTCACGGAACTCTTCCTTCGGCAGAAGATCGGCCTCCGAGACGACACCGATGACTCGGCCGTCCGCCTCCAGGACCGGCACGGCGCTGACCTTCCACTCGTCCATGGCCTCGACGATTTTCTTGAAGGTGGCGTCGCGGCTGACGGCGACGACGGTATGGGTCATCACGTCGCTCACGGTGTAGCGGCTGGCGTGCATGGTCCCCTCCTCAGGACGTCGTGCGGAGACGATGGCGGGTCGAGGAAGTGGGCGGAGCAGGGGCGAGGCGCGTGAGCGGATGGTGGCGTCGGCATGGCGTATGGCAGGCATGCCGAATCTCTGTTCGTTCCGACTCCCTCACCAGCCGGCCCTGGACGGTTCGGCCGGTCCTGCCGGCTGCACGATGTCGGCGGAGGCGAGGTCGCGCAGCCGGACGGCCAGATCATCGAGGGCGCGGCTGGCGGCGAGCTCGTCGCCGATCTCCGGTATGGGGCGGTCGCCCGGGTTGCGCTGGGCCACGCCCCTTCCAGTGAGGGCCGCCGTGTCCCGGGTGGTGAGGACGGCACGGGCGTGGGTGGCGTCGCCGTCCTCGGATATGTAGATCTGAACCGACCACTGTTTGGCTTCCATCGTGATCACTCCTGCTCCGAGGGGAGGGACGGGGCGGATACGCCTCGCACGCGGGCGCCGCCCCGCTGCGCAGTCCGAGAGGGCGGCAGGGGTGTGTCCCCCGCTCCTCTCCAGCCTGCGCCGGATCGCGCCGCCGGTCCAGGCCACGGGGGTGTCATGCGCTGCAGTCGATGGCCTTGCCACGAGACGACGCGTCATCCGAGCCCGGGAACTCTACGACCTAAGATCTGACGTTCGTGTTGACGAAGGGCATCGGTCCTGAGCGTTCCGCGGCGAGGTCGGGCAGGCCCTCGCCGCGGAAGGTACGCGGGGCGATGCTGAAAAGGGCGAAGGGAGCCCCATGTCCGAGCACCCGGGTGTGTCCGCCGGGGAACGGCGCGGCGGACTCGTGCGGCGGCTTGCTCCCGGGCTGGGTGTGCTGGCCGGCTACCACCGGCCGTGGCTACGCGGCGACCTGCTGGCAGGAGTGACCGTCGCGGCGTATCTCGTTCCGCAGGTCATGGCCTACGCGGGCCTCGCGGGGCTGCCGCCGGTCGTGGGACTGTGGGCGATCCTCCCCGCCCTGCTGGTGTACGCGCTGCTGGGATCGTCGCGGCTGCTGTCGGTCGGGCCCGAGTCGACCACCGCACTGATGACGGCCACGGTGGTGGGACCACTCGCCGCCGGCGACCCCGACCGGTACGCGGCCCTGGCCTCCGCACTCGCGTTCGTGGTCGGGGTGATGTTGCTGGTGGCATGGGTGGCCCGACTGGGCTTCCTCGCCGACCTCCTGTCGCGGCCGATTCTGATCGGCTACATGACGGGCGTGGCACTCATCATGATCGTCGACCAGCTGCCCGAACTGACCGGTGTCGGCACCTCAGGTTCCCGGTTCTTTCCGCAACTGATGTCCTTCGCGAGGAACCTGGGAACGGCTCGTCCTGCCACGATGATCTTCTCTGTGGGCGCGATCATGCTCCTTTTCGCGGTCGCGCGGTTCTGCCCCCGTGTCCCTGGGCCACTGCTGGCCTTGATTCTCGGGACGGCGGCCGTCGCGGTCTTCGGACTGGGAGATCACGGCATCGCCGTCATCGGCACGGTACCGGCCGGGCTGCCTGTCGCAGGGCTGCCGACGCCGGGTGACCTGCCACGCCTGGTACTGCCCGCTCTTGGCGTGCTCCTCGTCGGCTACACCGATGTCATCCTCAGCGCGCGCCTTCTCGCATCGCGACGAACTTGATCCCAACCAGGAGCTGTTGGCCCTGGGGGCCGCGAACCTGGGTGCGGGCGTGCTGCACGGCCTTCCGGTGAGCAGCAGCGCCAGTCGCACCGCTCTCGCGGACGCGGCCGGGGGCCGCACCCAGGCGTACTCCCTTGTCGCCGGTGCCGCGGTCCTGGCCGTACTGCTGTTCCTCAGCCCTCTCCTCGCGCACACGCCTACGACCGTCCTGGGCGCCCTGGTCGTCTATGCCGCCGTCCGCATGATGGATCTGGCGGGGTTCCGACGGCTGGCCGCTTTCCGACGCCGGGAGCTGCTGTTGGCCCTGGGATGTCTGATCGGGGTACTCGCCCTGGACATCCTGTACGGCGTGCTTGTGGCGGTCGGGCTCTCCGTCGCGGAGCTGCTCACCCGGGTGGCCCGGCCGCACGACGCAATCGAAGGACTGGTCCCGGGCCTGGCCGGGATGCACGACGTGGACGATTATCCGCAGGCCCACATGATCCCCGGCCTGCTTGTCTATCGGTACGATTCGCCGCTGTTCTTCGCCAACGCCGAGGACTTCAAGCGGCGAGCGCTCACCGCAGCCGACCGTCACGACGGTCCTGTCGACTGGTTCGTCCTCAACACCGAGGCCATCGTCGAGGTGGACATCACCGCACTCGACGCAGTCGACGCCCTGCGTCAGGAGTTCGAGAGGCGCCGCATCGTCTTCGCGCTCGCCCGCGTCAAACAGGACCTGCGCGATGACCTCGATGCCTACGGGCTGACCGGGGCCATCGGTGTTGAGCGGATCTTCCCGACGCTGCCCACGGCCGTATCCGCCTACCAGGAGTGGCTGGGACACGGGGGCGGTCAAGTAGCCAGGGGGAAATAGTCCTCCTCCTGTGCGAAGCGCACGATCGCGATGTCGCCCAGCGATACCTCCCGGACGCGGTCGCCCGTCCGGATGCGCGCGGCGCGTACTCCAGCAGCGCGCACGGGTCGTGCGAGGCGCGCCGATGGGCTGCCGCCTCCCGTGTCCGTCCGGAAGCCGGCATTGACCGCGACCAGCGCTGCGGGCCGACACTCCCGCGCGGACAGGGTTGCAAGGTGCGTGCGCGGCGGAAGAGCTCCCCCGGGAGGCGCCGGTTCATGGCAGGCCCCCGAATCCGGCGGTGGCGGGAATGGACCGGCAAACTTCCCTCTCGTCACACCTGGGAGCAGCACGCGGGGCAGGGGACGAAGGACCCCTGCCGCCGGAACTGAAGGAAGCGGTGAACCCTGTGGTCGGAGGCCGGCGCCCCTGGCGAGGCCTTCGGTGCATTTTGCCGCGAACCCGTTGTGCGACGAGCCCAACGAGACTGCCAGATGGGGCCGTTCAGCCCTACAGGCACGGCCTTTCGGCATCCGGTGGGACCGGACTGCCGCCACCAGAGTGGTCGCTGTCGGGCACGGATCCGACACTCTCCGATTCCCCTGAAGGGACCACCATCATGGCCATGCACGAGCACCCTCATCGGAGTGCGGGATTCCGTCTGTCGTCGTTCCGCAGGGACCGGGCATCGTCGACGTCCGAGGCCGTCGAATCGGCGCGCGGCGACACGGCCATCGCACGGGCCTACGTCTTCGCTTCCCTCCGGCTGCTGACCGGGTTCGTCTTCCTGTGGGCCTTCCTCGACAAGACCTTCGGGTTCGGCTACGCCACGTCCGCCGGCAAGGGCTGGATCGACGGCGGTTCGCCGACCAAGGGCTTCCTCAGCGGCGTCGCCGCCGGACCGATGGAGTCCACTTTCCACTCCTGGGCCGGTGCCACCTGGGCGGACTGGCTGTTCATGGCCGGTCTGCTCGGCATCGGACTGGCCCTCGTCGGCGGCTTCGCGCTGCGGCTCGCCGCCGTCGCGGGCACGGCGATGATGGCGCTGATGTGGGTTGCCGAGTGGCCGCCCGCCAAGCACCTCTCCGATGGCTCGGCCAGCATGTCCAGCAACCCGTTCGCGGACTACCACCTCGTCTACGCCGTAGTCCTCATCGCCTTGGCGCTGGTGGCGGCGGGCGACACCCTGGGCGTCGGCAAGCTCTGGGCCAAGCTGCCCGTCGTCCGCAACAACGGCTGGTTGCGCTGACCGCGGGAAGGGACGGCCGCCCCCGACAAGGGGGCGCCCGCCCTCACCGAACTCGGGCCCTCAGGGCCGAACGGCCTCTTCCGGGGACCTGCGGCCCCTGCACCGCCACCCACCACGACCCGACGCTGGAACCGGGATCGAGCGATCCCGGTTCAGGAGGTGAACAGCATGGCCCGCACTGTCACGGTAGGCATCGACGGCTCGTCCGAGAGCCGTGCCGCCGCTGAGTGGGCGGCCCGCGAGGCGCAGCTTCGTGAGCTGCCGCTGAAGCTGGTGCACGTCTGGGAGCCGGTCCCGGAGCCCATGGCACTGGCTCCTCTGTTCGGCCCTGAGACCCACAAGCACTGGACCGAGCGCGTACCGCGTGAGGTGGCCGCTGGTCTGCGGGCGGCCCACCTGGAGGTCGACCTGCACGTGGAACAGGTCACGGGCCGGCCCGCCGACCTGCTGATCGATGCCGCGAAGGACACCGAGCTGCTGGTGCTGGGATCCCGCGGCCTGAGCGGGGTGGGCGGCTTCGCGGTCGGCTCCGTCGGCCTGGCCGTGGTGGCGCACGCAGAGCGCCCCGTCGTCCTCGTACGGGGCGAGGGCCGGGGCGTCGGCGAGCACGCGACCGAGCCGCCGGGCACCTCGGACACCGGATCCGGCGCCGCGCCCTCCCGGCCCGTCGTGCTCGGGCTCGACACCACAGGCCCCGACGACACGCTGATCGGCTTCGCCTTCGAGGCCGCACACTTGCGCAACACCTCGCTGCGGGTCGTCCACGCCTGGAACGAGCCGCCCTACATCGCGTACGGGATGCCTCCGGACCTGGAGCTGAATGCTCAGCTCGGAGTGGAGGAAGCGGCGGCCGTGGCCGGAGTGCTCCGGCCGTGGCGACAGAAGTTCCCGACGGTGGACGTCGTCGAGGACTCGCTGTCCGGGAAGGCGGCCAACCTTTTGGTCGACGCCTCACGCGAGGCGTCCCTGGTGGTTGTCGGCCGCCGGATCCGCCGCTCCCCGTTCGGCGCGCACATCGGGCCGGTCACGCACGGGGTGCTGCACCACGCCACGGCCCCCGTCGCTGTCGTCCCTCACGACTGACCAGCTAGCACGACGATCACCTGACGCGAACGACCATCCGAGGAGAGACCCCGTGAAGGCAGCAGTCGTACGAGCGTTCGGTGAGCCCCTGGTCATCGAGGAGCGTCCCGATCCCGAGCCGGGCCCCGGCCAGGTCCGCATCCGGGTGGAGGCTTCCGGGCTCTGTCACACCGACATCCACGCCGCGCACGGCGACTGGCCGGTGAAGCCGAATCCGCCCTTCGTTCCCGGTCACGAGGGCGTGGGGCTGATCGAGGCCATGGGGGCCGGTGTCACGCACCTCGCGCTCGGTCAGCGCGTCGCGGTGCCCTGGCTCGGCTCCGCCTGCGGCCGCTGCGAGCACTGCCTGTCCGGCTGGGAGACGCTCTGCGAGGAGCAGGTCAACACCGGGTACGGGTGCGACGGCGCATACGCCGAGAAGATGCTCGCCCGGGCCGACTTCGCCCAGCCGGTGCCCGACGGAATCTCCCCGCTCGACGCTGCACCGCTCACCTGCGCCGGCGTCACCACGTACAAGGCGCTCAAGGTCGCCGGAGTCAGGCCCGCCCAGGTTGTTGCCATTTCGGGAGTCGGGGGACTGGGCCATCTGGCAGTGCAGTACGCGAAGATCGCCGGGGCGACGGTGGCGGCCGTCGATGTCACTGACGAGAAGCTCGAACTCGCCTCGGAACTGGGTGCCGACCTCGTCATCGACGCCCGCGCCCACGACCCGGCCGAGGTGCTCAAGCGGTTCGGTGGCGCGCACGCCGCGATCGCGCTCGCGGTGGACGAGGCCGCGTTCTCCGCTGTGTACGGAGGGCTGCGGCGCGGCGGGAAGCTCGTGATGGTGGCCCTCCCGGCTCATGGAACGATCCAGGTTCCGATCTTCGACACCGTCCTGAACGGCACGTCGGTGATCGGCTCGATCGTCGGAACACGGCAAGATCTCACCGAGGTCTTCGAACTGCACGCGGCGGGCCGTACCCGGGTCATCCGGGAATCCCGGCCCCTCGTCTCCGTCAACGAGTCCATCGACGAGGTGCTGCGCGGTCACGTCAAGGCCCGGATCGTCTTCGACTTCAATGAAGGACGGTGAGGACGGTGGAGCTGCCCCTGGTCGTGGGCGTCGACGGCTCGGAGTCCAGCCTGCGCGCCGTTGACTGGGCGACGGAGGAGGCTGCGCTGCGCGGTGTACCGCTGCGCCTGGTGTACGCCTCGCTGTGGGAGCGCTACGAGGGCGCCGCGCCGGCCGAAGGCCTCGGCAGGCCCTCGGAGCAGGTGTTGGCGGACGACATCGCGGAGGTCGCCGCGCGGCGCGCCCAGCGCCGTGACCCCGACCTGAAGGTCAGTACCGATGTCCTGCCCGACGACGCGGTGAGCGTCCTGCTGAACGAGGCACACACCGCTTCCGCACTGGTCGTCGGGTCGCGCGGCCGCGGCGGCCTGGCCGCACTTCTGCTGGGCTCGGTGAGTCTCGCGGTAGCCGGCCGTGCCGCCTGCCCCGTGATCGTGCTGCGGGGCAACCACGACAACCAGGCCAGGGCCGGGAAACACCGGCGCGTACTGCTCGGAGTCGGGGAGGCACCGCACGACACGGCGGCGACGCGTTTCGCCTTCGAGGAGGCCGAGATCCGCGGCGCCGCCTTGGAGGCCGTGCGGGCCTGGCGATGGCCGGCGCGGGAAAGCACCGACCATCCGCTGTACGCGGGTGAACCGGCCCGTTCGCACGAGGATCGCGCCGCGGAGATCCTGGCGTCGGCGCTGAGCACGGCCGCAGCCGAGCACCCGGATGTCGACCTGCGGCGCAGCACCGTCGAAGGGACGGCCCGACGAGTTCTGCTGGACGCCTCGGCCCACGCCGACCTGCTCGTCGTCGGCGCCAGGAAGCGCGACGGACACGCCGGGCTCCAGCTGGGTCTGGTCGCCCACGCGGTCCTGCACCACTCCGCTTGCCCGGTCGCCGTGGTACCGCAGCGCGGATGAGCGGGCCAGAAGGGCGCTGGGCCGTCGCGGACGCAGGTCCGCAGGTCGCGCAGCGCGGGCATGCCACCCCTGGCTCATCCACCGGCTCGCCTACCGCCGCTCCGGCCATTCCGAACTGCACGTGCGCGGCCACGAGGAGACATCACCATGACCGTACGGGTCGGCATCGACGGCTTCGGTCGCATGGGCCGCACGTATCTGCGCGCGGCACTCGACGGGGCGGAGGCGGGCCCCCAGGACGTAGGAGTGGTCGCCGTCAACGAGATCGCCCCGCCCGCGACCCTGGCCCACCTGCTGGAGTACGACTCCACGTGCGGTCACATCGGACGCGAGGTCAGTCACGACGACAACTCGATCACCGTCGACGGCGGGCGTATCGCGGTCTCCGCCGAGCGCGACCCGGCGGCCCTTCACTGGCCGGACCACGGCGCCGACATCGTCATCGAATCCACCGGCCGCTTCCGGGACCGTGACGCCGCGGCCCTGCACCTGAAGGGCGGCGCCCCCACGGTGTTGCTGTCGGCGCCTGGCGAGAACGCGGACGCCACCATCGCCATGGGCGTCAACGACGGGACCTACGACCGGCACAACGACCGGATCGTGTCCGCCGCCTCCTGCACCACCAACTGCGTCGAGCCCGTGGTCAAGGTGCTCCACGAGGCCTTCGGTATCGATCGCGGCGTGATGACCACCGTCCACGGCCACACCAACGACCAGTCCTTGCTGGACGGCCCGCACAAGGACCCGCGCCGGGCCCGGTCGGCGGCCCTGAGCATCATTCCGGCCAGCACGGGAGCCGCCCGCGCCGTCGGGCTGGTGGTACCGGAACCGGCCGGTGCCCTGGACGGCATCGTGGTGCGCGTGCCCGTCGAGGACGGCTCGCTCACCGACCTCGCGGTGGTTCTGCGGACGGTCGCGACGGCAGAGGAGATCAACACCGCCTTCGCCGAGGCATCGCAGGGACCTCTGAACGGCATCGTCCGTGTCTCGAAGGCACCGATCGTCTCCCGGGACGTCATCGGCGACCCCGCCTCCTGCGTCTTCGACCCGGCCCTGACCCAGGCGAACGGCTCCCTGGTGAAGGTCTTCGGCTGGTACGACAACGAGTGGGGCTGCACCAACCGGCTCCTCGACCACACCGCACCGGTGGCCGACGTCTGATGAGCGCGGAGCGGAGCGGCACGACCGGCGTACCCCGTGCGCTACAGGGGACGCGGGCCGTGGTCCTCGACACCGATGGGGTCATCACCGACTCCGCGCGGGTGCACGCCGCGGCGTGGAAGACCGCCTTCGACGCCTTTCTGGGCCCACGCGGTGAGCGCCCCTTCGACCCGCGCGATGATTATCTGCGCCACGTCGACGGGAAGTCGCGCCTCGACGGCGCCGCGGCCTTCCTCGAAGCGCGTGGCCTGCGACCTTCCGAGGACGAGGTCAGGGCCGTGGCCGCACACAAGGAACTGCTGTTCACCGAGCAGCTGCGCGCCGGGAGCGTCGACGCCTACCCGGGCACGGTCCGTCTGCTGCGCGTCCTGCGGTCCGCCGGGATCCCGGCGGCCGCGGCATCCGCCTCCCGCCACGCGGGCGAACTCCTCGAACACGCCGGCGTACGCGGTCTGTTCGACACCCTGGTGGACGGCGGGGAGGCCGCTCGGCTGGGGCTCCCCGGGAAGCCCGACCCCGCTCTCTTCCTGGAGGCGACCCGTCGCCTCGGGGTTCCCGCCGGACACGCCGCCGTCGTCGAGGACGCACTCGCCGGAGTCGAGGCCGGGCGACGCGGCGGATTCGGTGTCGTCGTGGGCGTCGACCGCGCCCGCACCCCAGCCACCCGAACCGCCCTTCTGAAGCACGGTGCGGACCTGGTGGTAGAGGACCTCGCGGAGCTGCTCACAGAGAAGGAGGACTGAGGATGCCCGACTGGGTGTGGGTGTACGAAGGCTACGAGCCCGCGCAGGAACGGCTGCGCGAGGCGCTGTGCACCCTCGGCAACGGCTACTTCGCCACCAGGGGCGCGGCTCCCGAATGCGAGGCGGACCCGGTCCACTACCCGGGGACGTACGTGGCAGGCTGTTACAACCGCCTCACGTCGGACGTGGCCGGCCACCGGGTCGAGAACGAGGACATGGTCAATCTCCCCAACTGGCTGCCACTTCGAGTGCGCACCGCCTCAGGGAACTGGCTCACGCCGGAGACCCACAAGGTTCTCGACCACCGTCAGACCCTGGACCTGCGCGCGGGCACGCTGGAACGCACCCTGCGCTACGAGTACGTCGAGGACGGTGTGGGCCGGTACCTCGCCGTACGGCAGGTACGGCTGGTTCATATGGCCGACCCGCATCTGGCCGTCCTGCGCATGGAGTTGACGGCTCAGGGTTGGTCCGGGGAGATCGAGGTCGAGACGGCGCTCGACGGGAGAGTCGCCAACACCGGAGTGGAGAGGTACCGCTCCCTCGCCTCCCGACACCTCACAGACCTCCGGACCGGCACCGCGGCGCCGGACACGATCTGGCTGGACTGCCGGACCAACACGTCCGACATCAGGATCGGCCTGGCGGCGCGCACGACCACCGACGCACCCGTCCGGACCTTGGACGCACACGGAGACGCGCGGGCGGCCCAGCTGCTGCGGCTCTCCCTGACCGACGGCCGGACGGTGACCGTGGACAAGACGGTCGCCCTGCACACCTCCCACGACCCGGCCATCCAGGACCCCGCGCACGCCGCCCTCGACCGGGTCGGCCGCGCTCCGGACTTCGAAACACTGTTGGACTCCCATCGCACGGCCTGGCAACAGCTCTGGCGCAACGTCGAGTTGGACGTGCCGAACAGTGCGGGCCCGGTACTGCGGCTCCACCTCTTCCACCTGCTCCAGACACTCTCCCCGCACACCGCGGAGCTGGACGTCGGCGTGCCGGCCCGCGGACTTCACGGCGAGGCCTACCGCGGACACGTCTTCTGGGACGAGCTGTTCGTCCTGCCGTACCTCAACCTGCACTTCCCCGAGGTCTCCCGCGCCCTGCTCACCTACCGCCACCGTCGCCTCGAGCAGGCCTGCCGGGCCGCGGCCGACGCCGGTCACGCCGGTGCGATGTACCCGTGGCAGAGCGGCAGCGACGGCCGGGAGGAGACTCAGCAACTGCACCTCAACCCCCGCTCCGGCCGCTGGCTCCCCGACCACTCGCGGCTGCAGCACCACGTCGGTTCGGCGATCGCGTACAACGTGTGGCAGTACTGCGAGGCGAGCGGAGACACCGAGTTCCTGCACACCAAGGGCGTCGAGATGCTCGTGCAGATCGCCCGCTTCTGGAGCGGCCTCGCGGTGTACGACAGGACGCTCGGCAGGTACCGGATCCGTGGCGTCGTCGGCCCCGACGAGTATCACGACGCCTACCCGGGCGCGGAGCGGGCCGGACTCGACGACAACGCGTACACCAACGTCACCGCCGCCTGGGTGATCGCCCGCACCCTCGACGTCCTCTACGACCTGCCCGAACTGCCGCGCCGGGACCTGTGCGAGCGCACCGGTCTCGACGCGGCGGAACTCGACCGCTGGCATGAGGTCTCCCGGAAGCTGTACGTGCCCTTCCACGCCGGGGTGGTCAGCCAGTTCGAGGGCTACGGCACACTCCAGGAGCTGGACTGGGACAGCTACCGGGCACGGTACGGCGACATCCGGCGGCTCGACCGGATCCTGGAGGCCGAGGGTGACAGCGTCAACCGCTACCAGGCGTCGAAGCAGGCGGACGTCCTGATGCTGGGCTACCTCTTCTCGCCCGCCGAACTCGGCGGGCTGTTCCGCAGGCTGGGACATGAGGTGGACGACACTGTCTGGCGGCGCACCGTCGACCACTACCTGCGCCGCACGAGTCACGGCTCGACGCTGAGCAGCGTGGTGCACGGGTGGGTGCTGGCCAGGGCGCGGCGCGCGGAGGCGTGGGCGTTCGTACACGAGGCCCTGGCCGGGGACATCGCCGATCTGCAGGGCGGCACCACGGGGGAGGGCATCCACCTCGGTGCCATGGCCGGCACGCTTGATCTCGTCCAGCGTTGCCTGACCGGTCTGGAGACCCGGGGCGGTGTGCTGCGGCTCGATCCGGTGCCGCTGCCGGAGTTGTCCGAGTACGGCTTCGCGATTCGCTACCGCGGCCATCGCGGTGTGCAACTGCGCTTGCGGGCAGCCGAGCTGGGGATTGCGGTGCCTGCTTCCGACCAGGATCCGATCGACATCGCCCTCGCGGACCGCATCGTGTCCGTGGGGCCCGGGGAATCGCGCACCCTCCTCCTGCCGGAACCGTGACCGGACGGTCCCGTGTCAGTCCGGAACCACAGCCACCGGGCAGGCGGTGTGCTCCAGCACGGCCCGCAGAGTGGGGCCGAGCGTCCGGCCCGGGCGGCCGACCACCAAGAGCTCCGCCGAGGCTGACGCCCGGACGAGGGCGGCCGATGGGATCTGGAGACGGACGTCTTCGTAGACGTCCACGTGCGGGTACTTCTCCCGCCACGGCCGCAGTGCGTCCGACAGCAGCTGCACCTCCTGGTCCTCCCACGCGCCCCGGTCCTCCTCCGGCAGCGCGTACGGCATCCACCGCTCGGCGAAGGGTGGCAGCCGCCAGGTATGGATGGCGTGCAGCCGGGCACCGCGGCGCCGGGCGGCGTCGAACGCGAAGTCCACGACAGGGCTCACCGGGTTGCGGGCGTCCAGGCTCAGAACCACCTGGACCGTACGCCACTCGCCGCCCACAGGGCCATGGCCGCCGGCTGGTACCAGGACCACGGGCAGGTCCGAGCGGGCCGCCACCTCATGGATGACGGAACCCACGGCCGGCACCGGGACGCCGTCCTCGCCGCGCAGCCCGAGAACAATGATCGAGGCCCGCGAAGCCAGCACCGCGGCGATCGCTCCGGCTCCCTCGATGCGCACGACCCGCAACGGCAGCCCGCGCAGCCGCGCGTCCCCCGCCGCCCATTCGGCCGCCGCCCTGCTGGGCGCGGATGCGTCGACCCCGACAACGATCGGCTCGGTCATGGCAGCAGTTCCCTCCACGCGTACGGGATTCCAAGGGTGTCCACCTTCCGCCGTGGCCCGTCCCACGAGACAGGGGCCGACCGACCCATGTGGAGCACCCGATCAGCCCCTGGGGCGGGGCCGCGCACCGCTGGATGCTCGAAGAGTCGAGAAGTTCCGAGGAGGTCCGAGATGACGGACGGCGAGCGCGATCGCCCCACCGTGCACGCTTTGCTCGCGGACGGCACCACCGTGTGCATACGGTCCGCACGGCCCGGCGACCACGAGCAGCTGCGAGGGCTCTACGAGGAGATGTCCCCGGAGAACCTCCGGTTGCGGTTCTTCGCCGCCAGCCGCCGCTCCGCCGACCTGGCCGCGGACCGGGCCGCGGCGCCGGCCCGCCCCGGGTACCGGGCGCTGCTCGCCGAGACGCACGGCCGGGTGATCGGCCTGGCCGAGTACGAGACCGTCGACGACCCCGAGACGGCCGAGATGTCGATCGCCGTGGCCGACGGGCTGCATCACCGGGGTGTCGGCACCCTCCTGGTGGAACACCTCGTCTCCGCCGCGCGTGCGGACGGCGTCACCACGTTCACCGCCGACGCGCTCAGCGAGAACCACGAGGTGCTGCGGCTCTTCACCGACCTGGGCCTGCGCGCCGGACGCCGGTTCGAGGGTCCCGAGGTGCGCTGCACCATCGCGCTCGACGAGGACGACACCTACCTCGCGGCCGTCGAGGCCCGTGGCCGGGCCGCCGACGTCGTCAGCCTGGAACCGCTGCTGCGACCCGAAGCGGTCGCCGTGGTCGGCGCCGGACGCAGGCCCGGATCGGTGGGGCGGGCTCTCCTGCACCATCTGCACGCGGGGGGCTTCACCCGACGGCTCTTCGCGGTGAACCCCCACGTCTCCTCGATTCTCGGCGTGCCCTCCTACTCGTCGGTCGGCGCGCTGCCCAAGGCCCCCGATCTCGCGGTCCTCGCGATACCGGCGGACGCCCTGCCCGCCATGGCCGAAGAGTGCGGCAAGGCCGGGGTACGGGCACTGCTCGTGGTGACGGCCGGACTCAGCCCCCTCCAGGCGGAAGCGCTCATGACCGCGTGCCGCACCTACGGCATGCGTCTCGTCGGCCCCAACTGCCTGGGCATCTCCAACACCGACCCGAAGATCCGCCTCGACGCCACCTTCGCGGCCGAACATCCCCGCCCCGGCACCGCGGGCATAGCCGTACAGTCGGGCGGCGTGGGCATCGCCCTGCTCGACGGGCTGTCCCGGCTCGGCATCGGCGTCTCGTCCTTCGTGTCGCTCGGCGACAAGTACGACGTCAGCGGCAACGACATGCTCCAGTGGTGGGAGAGCGACGGCCGCACCGACCTGGCCCTGCTGCACCTGGAGTCCTTCGGCAACCCGCGGGCCTTCTCCCGCACCGCCCGGCGCGTGACCCGCCGGATGCCCGTCCTGACGGTCGACGCGGGCCGTACCGAGGCCGGTCGCCGTGCCGCCGCCTCGCACACCGCGGCCGCCGCGACCCGGACCATGACCCGACAGGCACTGTTCGCCCAGGCAGGCATCACCGCAACCCGCTCGGTGGGCGAACTCCTCGAAACCGCCGCGCTGTTGCACGCCCAGCCGCTTCCGGCCGGGACCCGCGTGGCGATCGTCACCAACGCGGGCGGCGCGGGTGTCCTTGCGGCGGATGCCTGCGCCGAAGCAGGACTGTCCCTGGCCGCCCCCACTCCCGAGCTGATCGACGACCTGCTCGCCGTGCTGCCCGAAGGGGCGGCCGCGGGCAATCCCGTCGACGCCACGGCGGCCGTCACGGAGGACCAGCTCAGGGACTGTGTGGACCGGCTTCTGCGGTCCCCGGGCATCGACGCCGTGCTCATGGCCCTCGTCCCCACCGCGGTCGCCGTGGCGACCGGCGACGACCTCGTCCGAGCCCTCACCGACGGCCCCGGACGGCGGGAACGGCCCGCCGTCGTCGTACGCCTTGAGCAGGACCTGCCGGTCACGCTGCTGCCCGCGCGGGAGGGCGGCGCCGTCCCCTCGTACGCCGAACCGGTCGCGGCGGCCCGGGCCCTGGCGCACGCCGCCCGCCGCACGGCCTGGCTGCAGCGGCCCGCGGGCTCGATCCCCGAGCTCGTCGAGGTGGACCCGGCCCGGGCGCACGCGGTCGCAGAGACCTACCTCGCCACCCATCCGGACGGCGGCCGGCTCGACCCGCGCACCTGCGCCGAACTCCTCGCCTGCTACGGCATTCCGCAACTTCCGTGGGCCTGGGCCGAGACCGAGGACGACGCCGTCATCGCCGCCGAACGGCTCCGTGGTGCCGACGGCCGCGTGGTCATGAAGGCCCACTGGCCCGGCCTGGTCCACAAGACCGAACAGCACGCGATCCATCTCGACCTCGAGGGCGACGCCCAAGTACGCGCCGCCTTCCGGGACTTCGAGACCCGGTTCGCCGGACTCATGACCGGAGTCGTGGTCCAGCCGCTCGCCGCGCGCGGCACCGAACTGTTCGCGGGCGTGACGCAGGACGACGTCTTCGGCCCGCTGGTGCTGTTCGGGCTCGGCGGCACGGCGACCGAGGTGCTGGCCGACCACGCCGCCCGCCTCGCACCGCTGACCGACCACGACGTACACGACCTGATCACCGCGCCGCGCTGTGCGCCCCTGCTGCTGGGCACGCACGGCAGCCGGCCGGCTGATCTCCAAGGCCTCGAACAGCTTCTGCTGCGACTGTCCCGCATGGCGGGCGACCTGCCGCAGCTCGCCGAGGCCGACTTCAACCCCGTCCTGGCGACACCCGCCGAGGTCACCGTGCTCGACGCACGCGTCCGCCTGCTGCCGCGCCGCGCCCAGGACCCCTACCTGCGCCGACTGCGCTGAGGAGGAACAGAGATGAGGCAGGACAAGGTCGGATCGGTGATGGCCACGGAGGTCGTCACGGCCCGGTACGGCACACCCTTCAAGGAAGTGGCCCGGCTGCTCCATGAGCACCGCATCAGCGGACTGCCGGTGATCGACGAGGACGACAAGGTCCTCGGCGTGATCTCGGAGACCGACCTCATGGTCCGGCAGGCGGCCATTCCGGACCCCTACGAGACACCCCGCCGGTTCCGGTTCCCCGGGCTGACCCGCGGCGCCCGACGACAGGCCGCCAAGGGGCACGCACGCACGGCCGAACAGCTGATGTCGGTTCCACCGGTCACCGTGCACGCCGACGGCACCATCGCCGAAGCCGCCCGGACCATGGCGCGCAGCCGTGTGGAGCGGCTCCCGGTGGTGGACGACGAGGACCGAATGGTCGGCATCGTCACCCGCCGCGACCTGATCCAGGTCTTCCTGCAGCCGGACGACGTGATCCGCCGCGAGGTGATCGACGAGGTACTGGTCCGCGCGCTGTGGATGACTCCCTCGACCGTCGAGGTCGGTGTGCACGAGGGCGTCGTCACGCTCGTCGGCCATGTGGAGCGCCGGAGCGAGGCAGAGATCGCCGTCTCCATGACCGACCGGATCGACGGCGTGGTCGCGGTGCTCGACAAGCTCACCTACCGGATGGACGACTCGCACGTGCGACCGGACGAGCCGGCCCTGCAGGGTGTCACCGAGACATGGCTGCGCAAGCTGTGAAGCCCGCGGCGGGAAGAGGGGTACCGACGTGGTGAGCAAGGTGCTCGTCGCCTACGGGACGACGAACGGATCGACCGCGTGGATAGCCGAGACGATCGCCGAAGTCCTGCGGAAGAAAGGCCTGTCCACCGAGGCGGTGCCCGCGCGGTCGGTGAAGAACGTCGACTCGTACGACGCCGTCGTCGTGGGCGGCGGCCTGTATGGCGGGCGCTGGCACAAGGACGCCCGCCGCTTCGTCCGCCGGCACGGCCGTGCGCTCGCCGGACGCCCGCTGTGGTTGTTCAGCAGCGGTCCACTCGGCCTATCGGCCACGTAAAAGGACATCCCGCCTGTGCTCGGCGTGCGGCGGGTCGTGACCCGGCTGGATGCCCGTGAACACGTCACGTTCGGGGGCTGTCTGGAGGAGGGGGCCAAAGGATTCGTCGCCCGGAAGATCGTTTCCTCGGGGAAGGGGGGACTTCCGCGACCACGAGCGGATCGAGACGTGGGCGACACGCGTGGGTGCCGAGCTGTCGTCCGTGGCACATACGGGGTGAAGCAGCGGCAGCCCGTGCCGCGATGGAATGGGGTGCAACCGGAACCCTTCGTTGCACCCCCGTTCCGCTCCCGGAGCGCGGGGTGACCGGAAGCGGCCCCAGCGACGCCTGCCCCGCTGAACTTCCTTCAGGAGTCAGGTCATCGGGCAGTGCGCGGTGATGCCCAGGCCGCCCAAGCAGTACGGTGAGCGCAGGCGAACCGGTGCGCGGTCTTGATCGCTGAATCGGCTGGAGGAAGCGATGGGCGCGGAGGACGCGGGCTTGCGCGGGGAACCCGGGCAGCATCTGCCCAGGCTGCGGCTCGACGAGTTGTTGGGCGAGCTGCAGGTGCGTATCGACGCGGTGCGCGGTACCAGGGACCGTCTGCACAGCCTGCTGGAGGCCGTCCTGTCGGTGGGGCGGGAGCTCGATCTGCCGCAGGTGCTGCGCAGCATCGTGGAGGCCGCGGTGGTGCTCGTGGACGCCGAGTACGGGGCGCTCGGCGTGATCGGCGGCGACCGGAAACTGTCCGAGTTCCTGACCGTCGGGATCGACGAGGAGCGGCGGGCCCGGATCGGGGCGCTGCCCAGCGGGCACGGGCTCCTCGGTGAGCTGATCCGGCATCCGGTGCCGCTGCGGCTGCCGGAGCTCGCGCACCACCCGGAGTCGTACGGCTTCCCGGCCCATCATCCGCCGATGCACTCGTTCCTCGGGGTGCCGATCCGGGTGCGCGACGAGGTGTTCGGGAACCTGTACCTCACCGAGAAACGCAACGGCACGCAGTTCGACGCCGAGGACGAGTCGGTCCTGTCGACCCTCGCGGTCGCGGCCGGCGTCGCCATCGAGAACGCGCGGCTGTACGAGGAGACGCGGCTGCGGGAGCGGTGGCAGCGGGCCAGCGGGAAGGTCACCAGCATGCTCCTGACCGGTGCGTCGAGTGCGGACGTGCTGGAACTGATCATCGACGAGGCCCGGAAGATCGTCTCCGCCGACATGGGGATGATCGCGGAAGGCGTTCCGGGCGAGGAGGCGCTGCGTCCCGCGCTGGCCGTCGGGCTCGGCGCGGAGCAGCGCGGGGGCCTGGTGATGTCGACGCGGGACGGCTTCGTCGGAGCCGCGCTCAGCTCCGCGGAGCCCGTGGTCAGCACCGACATCGCACACGATGGGCGCGCGAGCGAGGGCGAAGCCCAGTGGGGCGGGCTCGGACCCGTCGTGGCTGTGCCGCTCGGCATCAACGGGAAGGCTCGGGGAGTGCTGCTGCTCGGGCGGGTCCAGGGCGGCGCACCCTTCGGCGACGCGGTTACCGGTCCGCTGCTCGGCTTCGCCGACCAGGCCGCCCTCGCCCTGGAACTGGCCGAACGGCGCCGGGACGCGGAACAGATCGCACTGCTCGAGGACCGTGACCGCATCGCCCGTGACCTGCACGACCTCGCCATCCAGAGACTCTTCGCGGCCGGGATGACCCTGCAGAGCGCACAGCGCTTCATGGAGCATCCCGAAGGCATGGAACGACTGACGCGCACCGTCGACGATCTCGACGAGACCATCAAGATCATCAGATCGACGATCTTCGGCTTGCGGACACACGGTGGGTCCGGCCGAGAGGGCAATGGTCTGCGCGGCCGGGTCTCCGAGGCCGTCACGGCGTCGACCACGTCGTTCGGGTTCCCGCCGGCGCTGCGGATCGAGGGGCTCGTGGAGACCGACGTCCCCGGCGACATCGCCGACCACGCCGTTGCGGTGCTCGGCGAGGCGCTGAGCAACGCGGCCCGGCACTCCGGGGCGCGAGCCGTGGACGTCCGGCTTCACTGCGCCGGGGGAGAGCTGACGCTCACCGTGACGGACGACGGCCGCGGGGTGCCAAGTGACGTACGGCGCAGCGGGTTGAAGAACATGGAGGAGCGGGCCACCGCACTCAGGGGCGCATTGACGCTCGGCGAGCGGCCCGAGGGCGGTGGCACGCGGCTGGTGTGGCGGGTACCGGTGGGCGCACCCAGCGCTGGGCCGGGACCCGGTCCGGCGAATGACTGAGACAGCCGGCGACCTGCCTGTGCGTACGGTGTCCGGCGGCTGCGGGTGACCAGGGCCGGTCGCGTGGGCCGGCACGCCCGTCACAGGGCACTCCCCGGGGTCAGCGACTCTTACGGTCGGCGGTGTCGGGGTTCTCCAGGTGGGTGGCCAGGACCGCCGCCTGGACGCGGCGCTGGACACCGAGTTTGGCCAGCAGCCGGGAGATGTGGTTCTTCACCGTCTTCTCGGACAGGTACAGCTTCTTGCCGATCTCCCGGTTGGTGAGCCCGTCCCCGATGAGCGCGAGGATGTCCCGCTCGCGGGGCGAGAGTGCGGCGAGTTCGGGAGCGACGGCCGGCTCCCCGGCCGGGTCGGCGCGCAGCGACCGCATCAGCCGGGCGGTCGTGGTCGGATCCAGCATCGACTGGCCCGAAGCCACGGTGCGGACTGCGGAGACCAGGTCGGAGCCCTTGATCTGTTTGAGCACGTATCCCGAGGCTCCGGCCATGATCGCGTCGAGCAGTGCTTCCTCGTCGTCGAAGGACGTCAGCATCAGACAGGCCAGTTCCGGCATCTGGCTGCGCAGCTCGCGGCAGACGCCGATCCCGTCGCCGTCCGGCAGGCGTACGTCGAGCACGGCGACGTGCGGACGCAGCGCCGGCCCCCGCACCAGTGCGTGTTCGACGCTGCCCGCGTCGCCGACCACCGAGATGTCCGGCTCGGCGTCCAGGAGATCGGTCAGGCCGCGGCGTACGACCTCGTGGTCGTCCAGCAGAAAGACCCGGATCGGGTTCTGTTCCGTGAAGGCACGCGCCTCGGCCATGAAGACCCCTAGTCGAGTTTCCGTAGTGGACTGCGGACCACCAGCTGGTTATGACGACGATCATCACCCTCCGGGCCCGAACACACTAGGGCCGACCGGCCCAATTCCCTCGCGGGCCTGGAATCGACCGCCGGTCACCGCACCTGCTGGGCCGACGGGCCCGTGAGCTCGAACTCGACGTCCACCACACCCTCAACGGCCCGCACCAGGCGCGCGGCCACGGGCACCAAGGAGGTGTCCCGGACGCGCCCGGCGAGGGTGACGATCCCGTCGTGGACGTTCACCCGCACCGGTGACAACGGCGCACGGAACAGATACGACACCACTTCGCGGCGGACCTCCTCGGCGATCTCCTCATCGTCGCGGAGGAATACCTTGAGGAGATCGCCGCGACTGACGACGCCCTCCAGCAGGCCCACGTCGTCGACGACGGGCAGCCGCTTGACCTTGGCGTGCGCCATGATCCGGGCGGCTTGCGCGAGGGTCGCGCCCGCCCGGACGGTGAGGGCCGGGGCCGTCATGAGTTCCTCCGCCGTCACGGCGCCGGCCTTGGCGAGATCAGAGAGCCGTCGCAGCTGCGTGTACCGGTCAGGATCGCTGTCGCGGAACTCCTCCTTGGGGAGGAGATCGGCCTCTGAGACCACACCGATCACCCGGCCCTCGCCCTCCAGGACGGGCAGGGCGCTGACCCTCCACTGCTCCATCATCTCCACGATCTCTTTGAAGTCGGCCCTGCGGCCGATGGAGGCGACGGTGTGGGTCATCACGTCGCTGACGATGTGCGGGGTACCGTGCACGGTGACTCCTCGGTGGATTCCGACGCGGTCAACGATCGACTCCGCTGCCGTAGGGCGCGTACAGGTCAAGGAGTCGTGTTCTGGCCGCACGCAGACGGCGTCCGACGGTGTTCCCCACCCACAGACCCACTGCCATGCCCAGGGCGGGATCGGCCTGGCACATGGCCTGTACCACGTCGGCGCTGAACTCGTAGGCGCGCACCGGGCTCGTGGCCTCGGCGCCCATATGCCAGGTGTGCGGTGCGTACAACCAGGACCAGCCCACGAGTTCGTTGTGGCCGAGAGTCTCGATGGTCGCGGCTCGGCGACCTGGCACACGCATGTCGAGGGCCACCGTGCCGCTACGGATGATCCAGAACCGGTCCGCGCGATGTCCCTCCTCGAACAGGCGGGTTCCCTGAGGGAAGGACACTTCCCGGGCGATCTCCATGAGCCGCTCGGCGCACTCGGCCGGCAACGCCCGCAGCATGCTGGAAGTGGGGGGAGCGTTCATGATCCTGGCCTCTTCCCGGAGCGCGAGACTGCTCTCTCCAACTTCTCTGTGAAGCCCCGTATTCACCATGGGCCGACCGGCCCCGAGGCCGGGCCGCACGGCACCGGGCCTGGACACGAGGCCGACACTTCCCCCCAGCGTGTGCGAAGGGCCGCCGTTCCGGGCGTGGAAGGGCGGACAGCACTTGGGCCGAAGGGCCCCTCGGGAGGGTCTGCACGGCCTCTGCACCCATGCCGGCCCTGAGACGAGGCTCGTCGGGAGAAGAGGAAATCCACGGGCATGCACGCTGGAGGTGCGGATCATGCTTCGACACGTCGCCGCGGGGATCGACGGTTCTCCCGAAAGCCTGGCCGCCGCTCACTGGGCGGCCCGGGAGGCTGTACGCCGAGGCACGGCGCTGCGCCTTGTGCACGCCTGGAAGTGGCAGCCGCGCCCAACCGCGTCCGTACCGGCGGACCTGCCGCAGAGGGCCTGGGCCGAGGAGACGCTGTCACGAGTGTCGGACACGGTACACGCCGGCCACAGCGACCTGCTGATCATCGACGACGTGCTGGAGGACACGCCGGTCACGGCTCTTCTGGCCGCGGCCGGGCAGGCCGACCTGCTGGTTCTCGGTTCCCCTGGGATCAGCGGAGCAGCCGGGTTCCTGACCGGATCGGTGTCACAGCGGGTGGTCGCCAGGTCGATGCGCACCGTGGTGCTGGTGCGGGCGGGACGGAGCGGCACCGACGAGCACTTGTGCGCGACGGACGGGATATCCCCGGAGGAGATACCCGAGACCCCGTACCGCGACGTCGTGCTGGGCCTCGACACCGAGCAGCCGTGCGACGAATTGATCGAGTTCGCCTTCGACGCCGCCCGGCGCCGTGCGGCCCCGCTCCGCGTGATCCACGCCTTCGGCGGCCCGTCCGCCTACGCCGCGGCCGGCCGGCTCACTCCCGTTGACGGCCCGCGACTACTCGCTGAACAGGAGCGCTTCGTGGTCGGGACGCTGCGTCCCTGGTGCGAGAAGTTCCCTGAGGTCGCCGTGACCGGGACCGTCGCGAGAGGGAGGGCTGCCAGTTCGCTGATCCGGGCTTCGGCCGACGCGGGTCTCGTGGTCGTGGGACGGCGGATGCGGGAAGCCAGGTTCGGCACCCACATCGGATCCGTCGCGCACGCTGTGCTGCATCACGCCCCCGGTCCCGTCGCCGTCGTCCCGCACGTCTGAGCAGCACCGGAGGACGAGAGAGATGACCCGGTACGTGTACGGGTGTGCCGAGGGCGGCCGTGACATGGCGGACCTGCTCGGCGGCAAGGGAGCCAACCTCGCGGAGATGACCCGGCTGGGACTGCCGGTACCGCCCGGCTCCACCGTCACCACCGACGCCTGCCGGGAACACCTCGCCACGGGCAAGGAGCCGGCGGCGCTGGCCGCTCGGGTCGCGGCAGCAAACGGCGAGTTGGAACGTGGCGCCGGTCGTGGACTCGGTGGGCGGGAAAACCCGCTGTTGCTGTCCGTGCGTTCGGGCGGCGAGTTCTCCATGCCCGGCATGATGGAGACGATCCTCGACGTCGGTCTCGATGACGCGTCCGTCCTCGGGCTCGCCGAGGCCACAGGCTGCGAGCAGTTCGCACGGGACTCCTACCGCCGCCTCCTGCAGATGTACGGCCGCACGGTCCTCGATATCGACCCGGCACTGTTCGACCGGCGCGGGACCACCGGCGACCCCGCCGGGCCCGTCGAGGACTTCACAACGATGATCCGGAACGCGACGGGCGAGGAGTTCCCGCAGGACCCGGGCGAGCAACTGCACCGGGCGATCCATGCGGTCTTCCGCTCCTGGAACAGCGAACGAGCCCGCCTGCACCGCCGTTGCCAACACATCCCCGACGACCTGGTGGCAAGACCGGTCACGCAGCGGTCGTGGCGCGCGGTATGGGCAAGGTGTGCGTGTGCGCTGCCGAGGAACTGACGGTGGACGCGGAGACACGGACGCTCACCGCACCCGACCGGACCGTGCTCGCCGAAGGCACGGTGATCTCCGTGGACGGCACGGCGGGCACGGTCCACCTCGGCGCTCTGCCGCTCACCGACTCGCCGGTGAGCCACTTCCTGGACACCGGGGAACACGACGGAGCGCTGACCGCAGCTGTGGCCCGTACCCTCGAACACCCCGACAGCCTGCGGCGCTTGGGGGTGCGTGCCAACGACGACAGCCCGAAGGACGCGGCACGTGCCCGCCGCTCCGGAGCCGAATGCATCGGACCGTGCCGCACCGAGCACATGTTCCTCGGCGAGCGGCGGAGCCTGGTCGAGGCGATGATCCTCGCCGAGGACGAGGCAGGGCGCCGCACCGCGCTGGACGCGCTGCTGCCGCTGCAACGGGCGGACTTCGTCGGCATCCTGGCAGCTATGGACGGGCTGCCGGTGACGATCCGGCTGGTCGATCCACCGCTGCACGCGTTCCTGCCCGACCGCACCGAACTCGCCGTCCGCGTCGCCACCCGACCCACCGCGCACGACCGGCGTCTGCCGGCCGCTGTGGAGCGCATGCACGAGAGCAACCCGATGCCGGGGCTGCGCGGCGTGCGCCTGGGACTGGTCGTCCCGGGACTGGTCGAGATGCAGGTACGGGCGATCGCCGAGGCCGCCGTGGAACGCCGGCGGGCCGGGGGAGATCCACGGGCCGAGATCATGGTTCCGCTGGTGGGGACGGTCGAAGAACTCAGGATCGTGCGGGCGACGGCGGAGCGTGTGCTCGCCCAGGTGTCGGACGCCGCCGGGCACCCCGTCGGCTGCCCCCTCGGCACGATGATCGAACTGCCCCGTGCCGCCCTGACCGCGGGGCGGATCGCCGAAGCCGCCGACTTCTTCTCCCTCGGCACCAACGACCTGACGCAGACCACGTGGGGACGGTCCCGCGACGACGCCGAGGCATCCTTCTTCCCTGCGTATCTCGACCGGGGGATCATCGCCACCTCGCCTTTCGAGACCCTCGACCGGGACGGCGTCGGCCGTCTGGTCCGGATCGCCGTCGAAGAGGGCCGTGCGACCAGCCCCGCCCTGAAGACCGGCGTCTGCGGCGAACACGGTGGGGACCCGGACTCCATCCACTTCTTCCACGACACCGGCATCGACTACGTCTCCTGCTCGTCGTTCCGCGTCCCGTCGGCCCGCCTCGAAGCGGGGCGAGCTGCACTCGAGAACCGGGCCGACGGCACGACAGCCGCCACCTAGACAGCATCGACCAAGGGGAGGGAACGACATGACCACCCGTCATGTGATCGTCGGAGTGGACGGCTCGCTCATCGCCGTACGAGCGCTGGACCGGGCCGCCGAGGAAGCGCTGCTGCGCGGCGCCCCGCTGGACATCGTGTACGCCGTGTCCGACCCCGACGAAGCCGGTCCGGTCCTGGCGTCCGCGGCAGCGCGGGTGCGCGAGCGGCACCCAGGACTACCCGTCACGGCCTCGGCCTTCCAGGGCGGACCGGTCCAGGCGCTGGCCCGGCACGGCCAAGATGCGGCGCTCACCGTCATCGGCACACGGGGCCTCGGCGGTCTCGCGGGCTTATTGTTCGGCTCGGTGAGCCTGCGGCTGGCCGCGCGTACGCGAGGTCCACTGCTCGTCGTACGGGGGAACTACAGGGCAGCCGGCCGTAGCGAGGTGCTGCTCGGCCTGGAGGACGAGGCCGACATGGATGCCGCGGCTTTCGCCTTCGCCGAGGCGCAGCGTCGCGGGCTCCGGCTGCGTGTGGTGCACGCCGGTCCCCGGTACCGCCCGGCGCCCTCCCTTCCTGCACCGGTTACCGCGGATCGGGTCCGCGACGGTGCGGGCCCACAGGCACAGACCGAACCGTCTCCACCGTGCCGTGCTGTGACCGGGTCACGGGAGCAGTGTCCCGGGGTGGCGGTGCAGGCCCGCACGGTCGGCTCCAACCGGATGCGTGCACTGCTGGAGGCGACGCGTGATGCCGCCGTCGTGGTGGTCGGTTCTGGCAGCCACTCGCACCGCATCGGCCCATGGCCGGGGCCCCTCGCCGCCTTCCTGCTGCATCACTCCCACTGTCCGGTCACGGTGGTCTGAACGAGCCTCGGAGAACGATGTCCGGGTCGTTCGGTCCCGCGTGCACAGGGAGGGCCGGCGCGCCGCTACTGGCGCTGCCCGTGCGTCCATGGACGAGTGACGCGGGGACCGGTCGGTCCCTGACCGTGGGACCAGCGGCCCCTCCTGACACAGTCGTGGCACGCGGAGACTGAGAGGCGTCCCCCTGAGGAGGTCCGCACATGTCCCGCGACGTCACCGTCGGCCTGGACGGCTCGCCCGAAAGCACCGCAGCCGCCGACTGGGCCGCCGACGAGGCGCTGCTGCGCGCCGCGCCCCTGCGCCTCGTGCATGCCTGGCTGTGGCAGCAGCCCTATGCGTACTTGCCTCGGGCGGGTGCTGCTGTGCCGCCCGTGGACGATCAGCAGGAAGAGTGGGGCCCGCGCCTGCTGCGGCAGACCGCGGCACGGATCGCCGAACGCCACCCCGGTCTGCGCGTCAGTGCCGACCTGATCGCGGAGCCGCCCGTCACGGGCCTCCTGGCCGCCGCTGAGGACACCGATCTCCTGGTGCTCGGATCCCGGGGCCTGGGCGGCGTGAGGGGATTTCTGGTCGGCTCGGTCGCACTCGCCGTGGTGGCCCGTGCCAAGGCTCCGCTCGCCCTCGTACGAGCCGGCGAGCGTGCCGGGGAACAGTCCCCGACGGGCGATATCGTGCTCGGGCTCGACCTGGAGCATCCGGACGCCACCGTGATCGGGTTCGCGTTCGACGCAGCTGCCCGCCGAGGGGCAGGCCTTCGCGTCGTCCACGGTGGGAGCCTGCCGCCCTATGACGGATACGGTGGCGCCCTGGACGCCGGACTCGACTTCGAGTTTGATGCGCCCGCGCAGCGTGAGCTGGCCGAGGTGCTGCGGCCGTGGCAGGAGAAGTTCCCCGGCGTCGAAACACACGGGCAGGTGGTCGTCGGCAGCGCGGCGCCTCACCTGGTGGAAGCCTCGCGGGACGCGGCCCTGGTCGTCGTCGGGCGCCGCAGGCGTCGTTCACCCGCGGGCCTGCACGTGGGACCGGTCACGCAGCCGGTCCTGCACCATGCCATGGCCCCGGTCGTGGTGGTCCCGCACGACTGACCAGCCACCTGACGCGCGGCAAGCGCACGGGCCCGGCACCAAGGTTCCGGGCCCGTGGGCTTTGTGGGGTTGGACAGCGCTCGGTGAACAGGATGGCGAAGAACGCGATCACGCTCACCACGGGGAACGTGATCCACAGGAAGAACAGGAGCACGTATTGGGGGACGGCGAGGGTCCACTTCGCCAGCCACAGCCACCGGGACAGCGGATCGTCCAGACGTGCGTTCACCCGGACCGGGTTGTCCGGGACCTTCACCAGGCTCGACATGGTGCCTCTCCTTCAGTCCGGCGTGCGAGGCGCCGAGTTGGTCTCATGGGCCGGCGTGGCCGCCCGCGCCCCCTGCGAGCGCTGTTTGGGCCCGGCGGGACGCCGGTCGGCCCAGAGCCTCGGCACAGTCCGCGACGGCTCATGTGACGGCGGGGCGACCAGGAACGGTCGCCCCGCCGTCGGATGTCCTCCGCCCGTGGGCCGGATCCCCCTGCCGGTTTCCGCGTCAGTTGGTCCTGCGCCGCCACTGCGGTCCGAGCTGCTCCCACTCGCGGCCCCATCGGTCGTGGAGCCGCTGATCGAACCGCCATCGGACGACGCGTCCGGCGGCGAGAGCCAGGCTGGCGAAGGCGAGCGCGGCTGCGGCTCCGAACACGTCCGCCTCCACAGCGGCCGTCGAGGCGGAGGTCGGTTCGGTGGTGAGCCGCCCGCTGCCGTTCAGCCAGACCACAACTTCCGATCCGGCTCGCTGCCCGGGATCCAGCAAGGCCTGGCCGGTACGTGTGGCGCCGTCCTTCGCCGTCCAGCGGACGGTGGCCCGGACCTGGTCGTAGGGCGTGCCCGCTCCCCTGGTCACGGTCGGAGCCGTGCTCTCGGCGAGAACGGCCTGGACCGGGTGCCGCTCGCGGCGAAGCTGCGCGAAGGACTCGTCGGCGGCGTGGGCCGTCAGCACGCCGATCACGGTGCCGCCGGTCGCGATGACCATCCAGACCGCCAGCACGATCCAGGCCCCGACGACGTCCTCGTGTCGTCGCAGAGGATTGGTCCGCCACCGCCACAGCAGTCGACTCACACGCTTGGTCCCGCGCATCGGACCGCACCTCCTTGTCGTCCCGTCACAGACAGGACGGTGGCAGCGGGGACTGCATGGCGGGCAGGGGCCGTCCAGGCGGTATCACGGGCCGTCCGGGCCCCAGCGAGGTCCGGCGGTCGGCCCGTTCGGCCCTCGTACGCGAAGTGCGGCGCCACCGTCCACGTACGCGAGACCGTCAGCCGACCCGTACCGCCCGCCCGGTCCCCCGATGGGGACCGACCGGCCCAAGCGGACAGCAGCTGTCACGCTCAGGCTGGACATACAAGTTCAATCCACGCGTGGGGCGATCGCCGAAGGGCTTTCCACCCGTGTCGGAGCCGACACGGCAGGACACGGGCCACGGTAGTCGCAGGCAGCGGTGAAGCTCCATGCCGTCCTCCTCCACGACCGGCGAGGGCCGAGCACAGAGAAGGGGTGTCATGAGAGCACTTGTGTTCCATGGTTCGGGAAAGTCCGCGTGGGAGGATGTCGCGGATCCCGCAATCCAGAACGCCACCGATGCGATCGTCCGCGTCGACGCGGTCACCATCTGCGGGACTGACCTGCACATCCTCAAGGGTGACGTACCGGAGGTCCGTCCCGGCACGGTGCTCGGACACGAGGCTGTCGGAGAGATCGTGGAGGTGGGCACCGACGTCAGCACGGTCCGCCCCGGTGACCGGGTGCTGGTGTCGTGCATCACGGCGTGCGGCCGCTGCCGCTTCTGCCGGGAGGGAATGTACGGACAGTGCCGCGCGGACGGCGGCTGGATCCTCGGCCACCTGATCAATGGCACGCAGGCCGAGTACGTCCGTGTACCGCACGCGGACCTGTCCACCCATCCGCTGCCCGGCGCGGTGGACAGCAGGGACGCCGTGCTGCTGGCCGACATCTTGCCCACCGCTTACGAGGTGGGTGTGCTGAACGGGCGGGTACGGCCCGCGGACACCGTGGTCGTGGTCGGAGCGGGACCCATCGGGCTCGCTGCTGTCACCACGGCACGGCTCTTCACCCCCGAGAAGATCATTGCCGTGGACCTGGCCCCAGCACGGCTGGACGCCGCCAAGCACCTCGGCGCTGACGCCGTGGCCGTCGCGGGGGAGGAAGCCGAGCAGCTGGTCGCCGACCTCACCGAAGGGCTGGGGGCGGATGTCGTCATCGAGGCGGTGGGGGTGCCGGCGAGTTTCGAAGGATGTACACGGATGGTGCGGCCCGGTGGGCACGTGGCCAACGTCGGCGTGCACGGCAAGCCCGCGACACTTCACCTCGAAGACCTGTGGGCCAAGAACGTGACCATCACCACCGGACTCGTGGACACGTACTCCACGCCCACCCTGCTGCGCATGATGGCCGCGGGGCACCTGCCCACGTCGTCCCTGGTGACCCATACCTTCCCGTTGGAGGCGATGGAGGAGGCCTATGACGTCTTCTCGGGGGCCGCGGACACCGGCGCCCTGAAGATCGTCCTCGGCGGGCCGCAGCACGACGCCCTGACGGTCACGACATCCTGAGACGAGGAAGTGAACGGCCATGCCGGAACAGACATCGACGCCCGCGTCGTCCGCCACCGTGGACCACGCGTCGGGCGACATCGGGCACCGTATCGCCCGACGACGCGAGGAACTCGGCCTGACCCAGGAAGAGACCGCCTCCCGCGCGGGTACTGCTCCCGGATACATCAGGTACCTGGAGGAACAGTGCACCGCCATGCCAGGCATGAGCGTACTCATCCGCCTCGCCGACGTCCTCGAGACCAGTGTGGCGGCCCTGCGTGGCGGTGAAGCCGACCTGACACCAGGGATCGGCAAGGCCGCTGCGTCGATCCGGCCGCCGTCACCGGGCGTCGGATCGCCGTGCCCTGAGTGTCGGTACCGGCGGCCGCCGCTCCGTCGTCCGGCGGGGACCGGTCGGCCCCGCGGCGTGCCGTTCCACAGGCGGCAACGCATGCCACCGCACGCCTTGAGAGTTGGACCCCGCGATGAATCCCCACGACGGCTTCCGTGAACTCGACCGCGAGGAGTGCCTGCGTCTGTTGTCGCGGGTCCCGATAGGCCGCGTCGTCCACACGCGCCATGCCCTGCCCGCCGTTCTGCCGGTCAACTTCAGCCTGGACACCGATTCCGCTGTGGTGATGCGGACTTCGGCCGACTCGGAACTGGTCGCCGCGATCGACGGTGCGGTGATCGCTTTCGAAGCGGACGAGGTGGATGCGGCAGCCCGTTCCGGCTGGAGCGTCGTGGTCACCGGACGCGCCGCGATGGTGACTGATCCAGCCGAGCATGGCCGGCTCACCCGTACCGGGCCGCGCTCCTGGGTGGCCTCGCCCGAGGAGGTGTTCATCCGGGTCGAGCCCGAACTGGTGACCGGCCGTCAGCTCGTAGGGGGCCGCTCCGTCCACGGGCTGGGGCTGTCCTCGTCCTGATCATCGCTTCGGCACGCGAACGGCTCCGTGGTCCCCCCGGGCTATCCGGGGGGACCACGGAGCCGAGCCGTCCGGGACGCTGCCGAACGGGACCCATGGCCCCGGCGGGGGACACGTGGCCACCGACTGCGACGGCGTCCGCCGAGCAGGATCGTTCGCGGATCGCGTCCTTCGCAGCCTGTCCACGGTGGTCCGCGCAAGGAGCGCAACTATGCCCCGTACGCCAAGACGGGCACCGAACTTGTGGCCCTGAAGGACCGCGCGTTCGACGAGCTCGCGGCCCGAGATGCCCGACGGGAAGGTGCCGGCCCAGGTCGGTGGGAGGGTGCGGGCCGTCCGGTTGGGCTGGACCGAGGGTCGGCACGTACTGCTCAGGCATCACGTGTTCGATTCCATCCCGGCGACGGCGCGTGCCCGCACGCTACGCGTGCCCGACGCCGAGTGCCGGGTCCTGGGGCAACATCCGAGGTCATGGCCGTACTATCCCCTTTCACAGATGTGATCAAGGGGTGGGCAGTGAAGAACGTCGTCATACGAAGATGGTCCGTCGGCGCCGCAAGCGTGGTCCTGGGCCTCGGAGCGGTCGGCTGCGGTGGCCAGAAAGGTGGGGATTCCACCGCAGGCCATGCGCCGGGCGCGGAGAACGCCGCACGAACGGCTTCCGCCGGGACGCCGACACCGCAAAGTCCGGCACGGCGCCCGCTGACGCAGGATCAGCTCGAACGGGCGGTGGTCGACAAGCGGGACTTGCCGGGGTGGACCATCTCCAGGCTGGGCGCCGGCACGGACGGCTTCGGCGATGGCACCGTCAGTGCCCTGCGCGAGGAGGGCACGCATCCGGCGTCCTGCGCGCCGGTCGGATCAGCCTTGTCGGGGGCCAGCAAGTACACCCCGCTCGGCAGTGTGACGCGCATGGTCCAGAACGAGGGCGTCATATCCACCATGCACCTCGTGTCCTATCGTGCGGCCGACGCCGTGCGGGTGATGGACGAATTGCGGTCGGCCCTGGCGACGTGCACCAGCTACACGATGACGTTTCCGGCGGATACGACCTTCGAGAAGTTGGCGCCCACCGGTGATCCTCACCAGGGCGAGGAGGGTGTCTCCTTCCGGCTCGACGTCGTGGATCGCTCTCCCGGCGGGGACAGCGATCCCTACCGGAGGCTCCAGAGTTACCAGGTCATCCGCTCCGGTTCCACCGTGGCGGTCTTTGATGCGGTCGATGTGGATGTCTACAGGCTCAAGAAGATTCCCGCCGCCCTCGTCACCGCCCAGATGAAGGTCCTGGAAACCGGCGGCCATCAGCGGTAGCGCCTGGCCTCCCGCGTGCGCCGGTTTCCGTGGTTGACGACTGAAGTCCCCGTACGCGCAGCTGGTTATCGGACCTTGGCCCGCCGAGAGCATGCAGGGGACGGCCTGGGAGCGTCAACCGGCTCTGAACACCGTTGGTGGTCTCCGGCGCGGCGTCGGTGAGGAGGTGCATGAGCGCGGAGCGGTTCCGGTCTGGATTGTCCGGTGCCGGGGGGCGTCCTGGGCTTTTTGTCGGGGCGCGGTGGTCCTCGAGGTGGGGTGGATCTGAGTTTTGTGTATTACTCCTCGAAGTGCAGTGCCAGTGCGCGGAGGATGTCAGCGGTCGATACGTCTGCGACGCCGTCGTCGTGTGCCTCGGCGAGGGTGACGAATGCCAGGGTGAATGCGGCTGCCATCTGTTCGATGGCCGGTGACCATTCGCGTTTGACGGCCACAGTCACGTCGCGGGCGGTCGCGTCGGGAGCGAACGCCAGCTTCGGCATCAGGTCTGTCAGGAGCGACGGGATCATCGTGGATGCCGGTTCGTTGTCCCGGTCTGGGCTTTCGCGGGCCAGTCGCCGCTTCTCGAGGGCTTCGGTGAGTACGGCAACGACTCCCTGTAGTACCTCGCGCTGTTCCATGCGCGGCAGCCTACGGTTCCTGTGCGTAGCCATGATGCAGGTTCGCAGGGGCTGTTCGTGTGGAGAGGTGGTGACTTCGGCCATCCTGTCAGGGCCACGGGTGCAGCCGTGGCTGGCGGAGGTGGCCGCCAGGCATTTCCTGCTGGACCGTCGACGAGGGAGAACTGTTCACCGTCCTGTTGTTGGAGTTGTGGTTGTACGCGGGCACGGGCATCACGCTGCAAAGATCGCTCGTTGACCTCAGCATGGCAGTGATCTTTCGGTTCCCCTGGCCGCACTCGAAGCGTTCCAGGGCGTGGAGTCGAGCCAGCTTCCGCGCGGCTCTTCCGACGTCGGGCAGCACGCCGCCTTGCGCGTAGGTGTCACGATGATGCTGTGGACGGCCGCTGAGGCCGGTGGTGTGGCCGGCCGGGATCGGTGGCGTGGCTGGGCCGCCAGGCTGCGGATGCGGGGTGTCGCGTCCGCCAGGGGCGTGACCTGGGTGACGTGGTGTCGGTTTCCGCTGGTCAAAGATACAGGTGGAGGCGTTCTGTGCCGGTCGGTGATCACGTGGTGCTTGCTGCCGGGCCGGGCGCGGTCGACCGGTTAAGGTCCTGTGTGAGCCCCCGTTTGAGGGTCCGGTCGTGCGAGCCGTCGGCCGCGGCGTCCTCCAGGTCCGGGAGCCCGGCCTTATGGAGTTCCGCGAGGAGGCTTTTGTGCAAGCAGGGCCAGACTCCGGCCCCGGTCCCGGCCGGACGCCCCGAACCGTGCCATGACCCGAGAGGCCCTCGCCACCGCCCCGCGCCAGGAACCCGCCGCGCGTGGTCGAACATCGTTGCGGGCGGCCTCGCATGGAATTCAGGCGTTTGGGCCTGGCACATGATCCAGGATGACCCCATGACCCCATGACCCCATGACCCCATGACCCCATGACCCCATGACCCCATGACCCCATGACCCCATGACCCCATGACCCCATGACCCCATGACCCCATGACCCCATGACCCCATGAGCCATGACCTTGTGACGTTCTTTCACGCACGGCTGGATGAGGAGGCCGACCTGGCCTGACGCTGCGACGGTGACGGTCGCGGAGAGTGGACTGCTCACGGGTACACGGTGAACTTCTGCCAAGCGGAACTCTCCGGCGTCCGTCCGACGATCGCCCTGTACATCGCGCTGCACGACCCCGCTCGCGTTCGGCGGGAGGTCGAGGCCAAGCGACGTGTGCTCGCCCGTCATGTACTCAGTTCTGCCGCGGGCGACTCCGAACTACCGTGGGACAACCGCGATGACTGCCGGTACGACGGCGTTACCTTACTCCGCTCACCCTGAATTCTTTGGAGTGTGTGCCTGTGGGTTTTTGACTGTCGGTGCGGTGGTCAGTGGCGTGACCGGGCGTCTCTTTCGTGGTGTCGTTGGGGCACCGTTTTTCGGCAGCAGATGGACGTCTGGGAGGACTGTGGGAGTGTCGTCGCGGGTTCCGTGCTCTTGGCTTCGGTGTGGGCGTTTGTGAACATGTTTGTCTGCTCGGTGTGGATCGGGGGCAGGCCCAGGTATCTCCGTATTTGGCCGTCCAACACTGCTTTTTGTGCGGGGTGTCGGTTGCTTGTAGCACCTTCCGTGGTGGATGGTCTGTGGCCTTGGTTTTCTTCGCGTGAGCGGAGATGTCCGGCGATGTGCCGGAGCAGTTCTTGACGCTGCTGGACCTTCTTCCGGGGCTTTCCTTTTTCCTGGGGCGGTGGGCCGGGTGCTGCTCTGCTGGTGGGGCTGGCAGTGGTGCCGAGTTGTTGTCCACCGCGCGTTCGGCACCGTCGTTTCATCGGATGTCGTCCGGGTGGCGGACGGGTCATCGTGGGAGTCGTGGCCCTGGTGGATGCCGGGCGTGAGCATTGCCGGGGGCGGTTCGCCTGAGGTGGCCGGATTTCTGTTTCTCGGGGTGGGACGTATTTCACTGGCCACAGTGACTTCAGGTGTGGACTGCGGACGGGATCTCGGTTGAGGGACCGGGAGGATGAGGAATTCATGGCGTTCGCCGCTGCGCGTTCCGGACCGGTGTTTTGTCCGATGCCCGGTGAGAGTTGGTCCAGTCCGGGACTGTGTGTTCTTCGCCTGGCCGGCTTGATTCCTGTCTTTGGGGTCATGATGTGCGGGCCTGGTGGCCCGGCTGGGGCCTGCCTCGACGTTGGTGTGCTTTGGAGCTCGGAGAGTGTCGAGCTCATGGGTTGTGTCGGTTGGGGTGTGTGAGGGGCTTCGTTCGCCGATCGCTGGGCGGGTGGTGGGGTTGGGTTGGTGGGTGGTGGTGGGTGGTGGGTGGGTTAGGTGTGGGGGGTGGTGGTGAGGTGGGCGGTGAAGGTGGTGGTGTTGTTTTGGGTGGCGGTGACGTGGGTGGTGTGGGTGGTGGGGGTGTGGGTGGTGGTGATGTAGGTGGGGGTGTGGTGTTCGGTGTAGCGGTGGAAGGTGGCGTGGAGGGTGGTGAGGTGGGTGGGGGTGGGGTGGGTGTGGGTGTGGGTGGCTTGGCGGGCGGCTTCGAGGAGGACCATGCCGGGGATGTGGTCGGTGGTGTGGTCGAAGAGGATGGGGTGGTGGGGGTTGGGGGTGAGTTGCCAGGTGTGGGGGGTGGGGGTGGGGGTGAGGACGAGGTCGAGGGGGAGGTGGCGTCCGTAGGGGGTGGGGTCGGTGGTGGTGGGGGTGGTGGGTGGTGTGGGGGTGGGTTGGTGGGTGTGGGGTTGGCGGAGGCGGTGGTAGGTGGTGGGGGTGAGGCAGGTGAATTGGCCGCCGCCGGTGGCGGTGGTGTGGCCGTTTCGGGTGATGTTGATGTGCATGGTGAAGTCGGCGAGGCGTTTGCCTTTGTAGCGGAGGGTGGTGCAGGTGGTGGTGAGGGTGAGGTCGGTGGGGGTGGGGCCGATGGTGAGGTGTTGGGGGTGGGTGGTGAGGTGGATGTTCCACATGAGGAAGTGGTGGTCGAGGGGGACGCCGAGTTCGGCGTGGGCGAGGTAGAGGCCGGTCTGGCGGATGGTTTCTGCGGCTTGGAGGGGGTCGTGGTGGGTGGCGTGGGGGGTGGTGTAGAAGGTGTGGGTCCGGGGCCATTGGGCGGTGAGGGTGTAGTGGTTGTCGCCGGTTTTCTCGCTGCCGGTGAGGAAGACCTCGGCGAGGCTTTTGCGGTGGACGTATTCGCGGGGGACGGTGGTGGTGAGGCGGGGCATGGGGGTGGGGGGTGCGGGGGGTGGGGGTGTGGGGGTGTGGGGGGTGGGGTGGTTGTCCGGGTGGACGGTGAGCAGGGTCATGGGGGTCTCCGTTGCGCCGTTGGGTGGGCTGGGATCGACCGTGCAGGGTCATAAGATACGAACCTACCGGTTTTCTTTTCAAGGGTGGGCGGGGAATTTCGCGGGCGGTGGTCGGGTGTGGGGGCCGGGTGGTGCGGGGGTGCGGGGGGTGGGGGGTGCCGGGCCGGCGGTAGGGGGCGGGGGTGGGGCGGGGGTGGGGATCTTCGGGGTAAACGGGGGGTTGTATTCCGTTCTGGTGGTGTCTTCCGTGGGTGCGGGGTGCTGTGCGAGGCTCGGGGGCGGTGGCTCGGCGGGGGTGGGGCTCTCGCGGTGGGCGGGTGTCGGGGGCTATGGTGAAACCGGCTGAGCGGTTTGGTTCGGGTGCTGTTTTGGGTGGGTGCCGGTCTCTGCCGTGAGCGGGCCGGGACCGGGCGCCGGGCGCCGGGCGCGGGCGCGGGTGCGGGCCTGGGCGGGGGCCTGGGCGGGGGCCTGGGTGGGGGTCCGGGTGGGGCTGGTCCGGGCGGCGGGGGGTGTGGTGGTGGGGTGCGGGCCGTGTGCCGGGGCGGGTTTGGTGCAGGTGCGGTGCGGTGCGGTGTGGTGGCGGGTGCGGGTGTCCGGGGCGGCGGGTGCGGGTGGTGCCGGGTCGGGGTGCGGGGGGTGTGGGGCGGGGGTGCGGGCCTGGCGGGGTTGGGGGTCTCGTGCGGGGGGTGTGGGGCGGGGGTGCGGGCCTGGCGGGGTTGGGGGTCTCGTGCGGGGGTGCCGGGGTGGGGGGCTGGTCGCGGGGGAGGTGTGGGGGTGGGTGGTGCGGATTCGGGGGTGGCCGCGGCGGGGCGCGGGGCCGGCGGGCTGGGGCGTGCGGGTGGCCGTGGAGGCTGTCGGCGCAGGAGCGCAGGAGCGCAGGAGCGCAGGAGTCCAGGGGCGCAGGGGCGCAGGGGCGCAGGAGTCGATGAGTTGAGGGGCTCGGGTGCAGGGGCCGGTCCGTGGAGTCTTGGGGCTTGGGGGTGCTGGGGCTTGGGTGCTTGTGGGCTTGGACGCTTGTGGGCTGTGGGCTGTGGGTTGGGGGTTGGCGTGGTTGCTGCGTTCTGGTTCGTGGGTGGTGCGGGGTGTGGGGGTGTGGTGGCCCCGGCTGCTGTGTGAGGTGATGACGGTGGTGTGATGCGGGGCCTGGAGCGTTTCCGGCTGGGTGGTCCTGGGCCTCGTGCAGGGGGTGCGGTTCCCGGGGGCCGGTTCCCGGGGGTCGGAGGTCGGGGGTCGGGGGTCGTGGTTTCTGGGTGGTGCGGGTCTCGGGTCCGGGTGGTTCCCGGTGGTGAGGTTGTCGGGGTGTTGGGGCGAGTGTCGGGTGTCGGGTGGTTCCCGGACGTGGGCGGTTTGCCGGTGGGGCGGTGTCCGAGAGGGCGGGCGTCCGGGGGTTTGTGGGGGGTTGGTTCCTGAGGGTGGGGTGTCGGGGGGCTGCGGGGGGTGGGGTGTGCCGGGGGGTGGGGGGAGCTCGGTGGTGGGCGGGGGTGGGTCATGGGCCGGCGTTTTGTCATGGTTTGTTGTTGGTGTTTGTTCGTATTGCTGTGTTGGTTCGTGTCGTTGTGTTTTTCCGGTGTTTTCGGTGTCTGCGGGGAGGGTCTGATGGTGCGTCGGATGGATGGGCGTGAGCAGGGTCGCGGTGAGCTGGACGCAGCGGCCGGGCCGGGTGGGAGCGGGGCGGTCGTGGGCGGGGTGGCGGGGCCGGCCGGGAGCCGGGCGTGTGCGGGGGGCGGAGTGCCCGTGGTCGCGGGCGCGGCAGATGTGGGGGGTGTGGCCGGTGTGGCGGGCGTGGCGGGGGCCGGGAATGCGGAGGGGCCGGCCGGGGGCGGGATGCCGGTTGTGGGGGGAGCGGCCGGGGGCGGGATGCCGGTTGTGGGGGGAGCGGCCGGGGGCGGGATGCCGGTTGTGGGGGGAGCGGCCGGGGGTGGGGTGGCTGTGCCGGGTGTGGTGGAGGGTGCGGCGGTGGTGGTGGGGCTGGCTGGGCCGGGTGGTGGTGGGGGGTCTGCGGTTGTGCGGGCTGGGGTTGGTGGTGGGGGGTCTGCGGGCGGGTCGGCGGGTGGGGGTGGGGGGTGTCCGTTTGTGTTGGATGTGTTGGGGCGGGATGTGCAGGGGGAGGCGGCGTTGTTGCGGGGGCGGGGTGCGGTGTCGCGGGTGGTGTTGCCGGGTGGGGTGGGGGCGTGGGTGGTGACGGATGCGGGGGTGATGCGGGGTTTGCTGGCGGATGGGCGGGTGTCGAAGGATGCGTATCGGCATTGGCCGGCGTGGCGGCGGGGTGAGGTGTCGGGGAGCTGGCCGTTGGCGGTGTGGGTGTCGGTGCAGAATCTGGTGACGTCGTACGGGGCGGAGCACCGGCGGTTGCGGGGGTTGATGGCGTCGGCGTTCACGGCGCGGCGGGTGGCGTTGCTGGCGCCGCGGGTGGAGGAGATCGCGGCGGGTCTGCTGGAGGAGGTCGAGGCGGCGGCGGGGCGTGGCGGGGGTGGGGTGGTGGATGTGCGGGAGCTGTTCGCGTTGCCGTTGCCGGGGCGGGTGATGCTGGAGCTGTTCGGGATTCCGGAGGAGTTCCGGGGGCCGTTGCGGGAGATCATCGACGGGTTCTTCGACACGGGGGTGTCGTCGGAGCGGGCGCAGGCGAATTACCGGGCGTTGTACTCGACGATGGGGGAGCTGGTCGCGTTCAAGCGGCGGTGTCCGGGTGAGGATCTGACGAGTGCGCTGATCGCCGCCGGCGGCACGGACCGTACGGACCGTACGGACGGCGCGGGCGGCGCGGGCGGGGCGGGTGGTGCGGGCGGCACGGGCGGGGCGGGTGGTGCGGGCCCTGCGGGTGGTGCGGGTGGTGTGGGCTTTTCCGGGGCTCAGGGGGTTGTGGGTGCCTCGGGTGTTGCGGGTTCCCCAAGTGGTGTGGGCGGGGCGGGTGTTGCGGGTGTGTCGGGTGCTGAGGGTGGTTCGGGGGGTGGGGGGTTGAGTGAGAAGGAGATTGTCGACAATTTGATCATGTTGTTGAGTGCGGGGTGTGAGCCGACGGTGAATCTGCTGGGGAATGCGGTGGCGTTGTTGCTGGGGGACCGGGGGCAGTTGGAGCTGGTGCGGTCGGGCCGGGTGTCGTGGGGGGATGTGGTGGAGGAGGCGGTGCGGGTGGAGGCGCCGGGGGCGAATGCGATTTTGCGGTATGCGGTGGAGGATGTGCGGGTGGGGGAGACGGTGATTCCCGCGGGGGATGCGCTGGTGATGTCGTTCGCGGCGGCGGGGCGGGATCCGGGGGTGCACGGGGCGGATGCGGATGTGTTCGATGTGACGCGTGGGACGCGGCGTGAGCATCTGTCGTTCGGGTACGGGGTGCATTACTGCCTGGGGGCGCCGTTGGCGCGGCTGGAGGCGGAGATCGCGTTGCGGGCGTTGTTCGGGCGGTTCCCGCGGATGCGGGCGGCGTTCGGGCCGGGGGAGTTGCCGCGGACGGAGTCGTTCATCTCGAACGGGCCGCGGGTGCTGCCGGTGATACCGGGGCCGGCGGCCGCGGTGGTGTGAGCGGCCCGCCCCGACCTGCCCCGCCCCCGCCCCGGCCCGCCCCCGCCCCGGCCCGCCCCCGCCCCGGCCCGCCCCCGTCCCGTCCCGCCCCCGTCCCGTCCCGGCCCGGCCCGTCCGGGCCGCCGGGTGGGTGGGTCGGGTCCGGGCGGCGCGGCGGGTCGCGCGGCGGGCTGAGGCGGGGCCTGCGGGTGGGGGGTGTGCGGGGGCTGGGGCGGTGGCCGGTGTCGTGGTGGGCGGCGCCGGCCTGTCGGCGTGTGGTGGGGCCGGTGTGTCCGCTCCGGCTGGGTGACCGGCAGCGCGGAGTGCCGGGGGCAGGGGTGCCGGGGTGCCGGGGTGGGCCGGTGGTGGCCGGTCGCGGAGGAGTGGGCGGTCGTACGGGGCTTTGTGGTGCGGGCCGTTGGGGAGAGCCGGGGTGGGGCTGGCCGCGGCAAGGGCGTGGTCCTGGCCGTCCCCGTGCACCGGACCGTCGTGCACCGGACCGTCGTGCACCGGACCGTCGTGCACTGCACCGTCGTGTACCGGACCGTCGTGCACTGCACCGTCGTGCACCGGACGGCCGGGTGCCGGACTGGGAGGCGTGCCGCGCGGGCCGGGACGCAGAAGCCTGCCGGCCCCGGTACCGCCGGCTGTGGCCCGGCGGCGGTACCGGGCGGCCGGATGCTTCGGCGCCCCCTTCCACCGCCCCCTGCGTGAATCCGGCATGGAGCCGCCTTCCCGGCGTGCTCGTGAGGCCTCTGCCCGGCCCCGCGGTGCGCCCGCGGAACGACCCTGGACAGGCCGGCCGGTGAGGCGGTGGCCGGGGTGGGGGTGGCATGGGCCGGTCGTGGGTGGGTTCGTCGTGGGGGTGGCGAGGGTGGCGGGGTGGTTGGCGGGGCGGGCGGCGGGTGTGTGGGTGCTGCGGCGGGCCGGGCTGCCGGGGGGTGTGGCGTGCCGCCGTGTCCGGGGGTGGGTGCTGGTGTGGGGTGGTGGGTGGCTGGAGGGGGTGGGTGTGCTGGGGGGTGTGCGGGTGTGGTGGTTCGGGGCCGGGGGCGGGGACCGGTTGAATCCGGACTTCCGGTTGGGTGGGTGTGCGGGGTGGTGGGCGGGGGGCGGAGGGGTTGTCCGTCCCGGTGAGGGGGTGGTCGGGGCGGGGTGGTGCGGGGGTGTGCGGGGGCGGGGTTTTGAGCCGGGGCGGGATGGTGGCGGGGGCGCCGCCCTTGTGAAAATACGGACTACCTGGTTTGGTTTGGAGTGGTTGCAAGGAAAACATCTTGCGATGGAGTGAGGAACGATCACTGGAGGGTTCGTGGTGCGGCAGGAGCGTGCGATTCGCACCCGGCGGGCGATTTTGAATGCGGCGGCGTCGGTTTTCGACGAGCGCGGGTATGAGGCCGCCACGATCGGTGAGGTGCTGACCCGGGCGGGTGTGACCAAGGGGGCCCTGTACTTCCATTTCCCCTCGAAGCAGGCGCTGGCGGAGGGGGTGCTGGCCGAGCAGTTCTCGGGGTTCGTGCTGGCGCCCCGGGCGAGCAAGCTGCAGGAGCTGGTGGACATGGGGCTGGCGCTGGCGTACCGGATGCGCCGTAACCCGGTGGTCAGCGCGTCGGCGAGACTTTCGCTGGGCCAGGAGATGGGTGCGATCTTCGGCACCTGGACGATCACGACCTGGCTGGATGCGACGGAGAAGGTGCTGCGCGAGGCGCGGGAGCAGGGTGAGCTGCTGCCGCATGTGGATCCGGCGGAGAGTGCGTGGCTGTTCTCGGCGGCGTGGACGGGTGTGCAGGTCTACTCCCACACGCTGGCGGGCCGGGAGGATCTGGAGCGGCGGGTCTCCTCGCTGTTCGAGCATCTGCTGCCGAGCATCGCGGTGCCGGCGGTGCTCGGAAAGCTGGTCATCGACCCGGCCCGGGCCGCCGAGGTCGCCGCCGAGGGCGAACGGCTGGCCGCCGAGGCGGGAGAGCTGGGCGACCTCGACGAGGTCGCCGCTCCCGCCTGACACCACCCCGCACCCGCCTGGACCCGGGCGGCCCCGCACCGGCAGGGCGGCCCCCGGACCCGGGCGGAACCCCCTGGACCTGGGCGGGACCGTGGACCCGGGCGCGGATCTGTCCGGGCGGTGCTGTCCGGGCCGGCCCGGCGTGCGGGCTTCGCCCGTCCGTGGACGGGGCGTTGTGCGGATCCGCCGGCGTCGCGGGCGTTGTGGGTGTGCAGGCCGGCGGGTCCGCGCGGTGGCGGGCGGCTCCGGGCGGGCGCGAGCGGGTGTCGGGTGCCGCTGTGGAGTGTGTCGGCAGGCCGTGGTCCGGACCGGGACCGGAGCCCCGGCCAGGTCAGGGGCAGGGTCCGGACCAGGTCGGGGCGGGGTGCGGCTTCGGGCGGCCTGAGCGGACTGCCGGCCTGACGGTTCTGTCCGTGCCGGTGGTCTCCTCGGGGTCTTTTCTGGTGGCCGGTGCGGGCGGCTTGTCGCGGGGCGTCGGGTCGCGGGCGGTTTCCGGGTCGGCCGGGCGGTGGCCTGAGGGTGGGGCGTGGCCGGGGGTCCTCGGGTGGTGGTGCTGGTGGCGGGTGGTCTGTGCGGTGCGGCCGGGTGCTGGAGGGACACCCGGACAGTGAAACATACCGCGCATGCGGTTTGATAGGGTGTGGCCTCGGAGTGCCCGGGGGTGTCCGTCGTGGCGGCGGCCGGTGCGGGCCCGGGAGGAGGCGGGATGGTCAAGCAGGTTCGGGCGGCACGTACGCGTCAGGCCCTGGTCCGGGCGGCGGCCGAGGTGTTCGCCGATGACGGGTACGCCCTCGCCTCGCTGCCGGCGATCAGCCGGCGGGCCGGGGTGAGTACCGGGGCGCTGCATTTCCATTTCCCGAGCAAGGATCTGCTGGCCCGTGAGGTGGAGGCGGCGGCCACGGTCTCGCTGCAGAGGCTGGCCGCGCGGCAGGACGTGCCGGCGGCGCGGCAGGACGTGTCGGCGGCGCGGCAGGACGTGTCGGCGGCGCGTGCGCCGGGTGCTCCCGGCGGATCCGCCCGGCCCGGCCCGGCCGCACCTCCCGCCGGGCCTCCGTCGGGGGGTGCGGCGCTGCGGTTGCTGGTGGACGTCAGCCGGGATCTGGTGCTGGCACTGTCGGCGGATCCGGTCCTGCGGGCCGGGTTCGGACTGGGCGGTGATCCCTCGCGCAAGGGCGGTGAGGGGCCGGGCCGGTGGTGGAACGAGTGGGTGCACGCCCTGCTGCGCGAGGCCCACGGTGCGGGCGAACTGGCCGAGGGGGTCTCCCCGGAGGCGGCCGCGGTGGCCGTGGTCGCCGCGACCCTGGGACTGGCCGGCCTCGCCTCCCGCCACCGTCTCCACTTCTCCCCGCACCTGGTCGAACAGTTCTGGGCCCTGCTGCTGCCCGGCCTCGCCGCGCGTCCGCCCCGGCGCCCGGCCCGGCCGGGCATATCCGCCGCCGAGAGCGGCCCCGCCCCCCGCTGACCAGGCCGCCCCCGACGCCGGGCTGCCGCCCCCAGGGCCGCCCCGGCGTCCCGCCTTTGCCGGCGCCGCGCCCGGCACCCGCGTCCCGCCGCCGACGGAGGCGGACCGGTCCCGGCGCCGCGCCTTCGCCGGCACCGGTGCCGGGCCGGTCCCGCCGACCTGGAGACCGCGGGACCGGCCCGGCGTCCCGGGGCTGGGCCGTGTCCGCTCGGGTGGCGGGCCGGTCTCCCGGTGGCGGCCCCGGCCCCTCCGGCGGTGGGGCCGGGAGGGGGTGTCCTTCACCTGGCGGGTCTTCCTCTCGGCGGCGGACCCGCCCCGCCCGCCCTGCCCTGTCCGGCCCTGTGGTGAGCCGGCGTGTCTGTCCTGACGGCGGGGCGGGGCCCCTGGCGGCGGACCGGGTGCGTCCTTCGGTGGGTGCGCCCCTTTCCCCGGAGGAGGGGCGGGAAGTCCCCTTCGCCGGCCGGGGCGGGTCTTGCGGGAGCGGACCGGGCCTGCTGCTGGGCGGGGTCTCGGTGCTGCTCCCGGCGGGGGAGTGCACCCGCACCCGGGTAAACAGACCGCATGGTTCGGCAATGGAGAGGTCAAGTCGGATGGGGAATGGTCCCGGAGGACCGGTGTTCGGCCTGGCCGGGGCGTTGTGCGGCAAAAGTCGGGTTCCCTGGAGGGGATCTCGAGTGCCGACGGAGAGAAAACACGACGACCGGTTTGAGATTGACATACCGTCCATGCTGTTTTTTACTCGGGTGTGCCGGGGAAGTGCGACGGCGGCCGGACCGCCTCCCGGACAGCAAGTCCCGGCCGGACAGGGCCGGCTGACGGGCCGGCAGCACGGCCGGCCGGCACACCTGGAGACGGGCGGGCCGGCTGCCGTGCGGCCGGTCGGCGGCCGGTCTGCGGGCCGGCGGTATCCCGGGGCCCGAGGGCCTGGGGGTCCGAGGGCCTGGGGGTCCGAGGGCCTGGGGGTCCGAGGGCCCGGGGGTCCGGGGGTCCGGGGGTCCGGGGTCTGGAGCCGGCGGGTGCGCGGGCCTGGCGGCCGGTGTGGAGACGCGACGCCGGCCCGGCGGGTTCGTGCCCGGTGGCCCGGTGGCCCGGTGGCTTGGCGGGTTCGGGGCCTGGCGGGTTCGGGCGGGCCGGCTGGTGTGATGGGCCGGCCTGCGGGCCGGGTGGTGCGGCAGGGCGACGGGGACGCGGTGGCTGGTGCGTGGTTCCCGGGGTCTGGCAGATGGCAGCGGACGGACAGGGGAGACGGCGTGGACACCGACATACTCGGCACACTTGCTGTGCGGGAGAAGGGCATCTCGATCACCCCGACCGCTCCCAAGCCGCGTCAGGTGCTGGCCCTGCTGGTCCTGCACGCCGACCAGATGGTGCCGGTGGGGATGCTGAGCGAGGAACTGTGGGGCGCGCGGCCGCCGCGCAGTGCGCGGCCCACCCTGCAGACGTACATCCTGCAGCTGCGTGAGCTGATCACCGCGGCGCTGGAGAAGGATCCCGGCGGGCACCGTACGGCCAAGGACGTGCTGCTGACCGTGCCCGGGGGGTATCTCCTCAAGAGCGGTGAGGGCAGCAGCGACGTGCGGGAGTTCGAACGGCTGGCGGGGCTGGGCTACCGGGCGATGGACACGGCGGACTTCCCCGAGGCGGCCCGGCACCTGCGGGCCGCGCTCGCACTGTGGAGCGGGCCGCCGCTGGCCGACGTGCAGGCAGGCCCGCACCTGGCCACCCAGGTCAAACGGCTGGAGGAGAGCCGGCTGTGCGCGCTGGACCAGCGCATCGAGGCCGATCTGCGCCTGGGCCGCCACCGTGAACTGCTCGCCGAACTGACCGTGCTGGTCAGCCGGTATCCCACCCACGAGAGTCTGTGCGGGCAGTACATGCTGGCCCTGTACCGCTCGGGGCGCCGGGGCGAGGCCCTGGACGCCTACCAGCGGCTGCGCGCGACCCTGGTCCGCGGTCTGGGCCTGGAGCCGTCGGCGGCACTGGGCAAGCTGCAGCGTTCCATCCTGATGGCCCGGCCCGACGGCTCACCCGCCGCGGCAGCGGCCACCACCGCACCCGCTGCGGGGCCGGGGACAAGTCCCGGTGCGGCCGGCAGCGGGCGGCTCGCCGCCCCCGTCGGCTGACCACCCCGCCCCCACGCCCCGCGAGGCCCAGCAGGCGCCCAACAGATTCAACAGGCCCCGCCTCCCACGGCCTTCCGGTCTTCGGCCCGTTCCCCGGCGCCCGTTCCGGACCCGCCGCTTCCTCCCCGCGCGGGCCCCGGGCTCGGGGGTACGGACCGGACCGCCCGGACGGCCCGGACCGCCCACGCGTCACCTCGCGTCGGCGGTCCGGGCCGTCCGGCACCCGGGATCCGACCTCCGCGGGCACGACCTTCAGGCCCCGACCTCAGGGCTTCGGCCTCCGGCCCTCCGGGGCTCGGCCTTCGGGGGTACGGAGGGCGGGGCCCGGTCCCAGCAGGACCTGGCCGGGGCACCACGCCGGAGGACCCGACACGGCGTCAGGGGTCAGGGGTCAGGCGGGAGGCGTGAGGGGGTGTGCGGCGCGGGGCGAGGTGAAGGCCGTCTTCCCGGGGTCGGTCACACCGGGCCGTGCCGGGTGTGCTGGGTGAAATCCAGTCCCGGGCAAGCGGGTTGGCCCCGCCGCCCCTGCTCCCGCCGCACCTCGTGCATGCCGTGCGCCTGGTACCTGCCGTGCACGCCGTACCGGTTGCCGGTACAGGCCCGCGTACCCCCGTACGGGCCGACGGGCCGCGTACCCCCGTACGGACCGGCCGGGAGCCGGGAGCCGGGAGCCGGGAGCCGGGAGCCGGGCGGTAGGCGGTGGCATCAGGCCGGTGGTGGGCGGGGTGGGGCGGGGGAGTTGGGTGTGGGGGAGTCGGGGCGGGCGCGAGGCGGGCTCGAGTGGGGCGGGGCAGGGTGGGGGTGTCCGCGGGAGGAGGCGCAGGGATGTCGTCGCGCGTGCACGCCGGTGAGGACGCCGTGGAGGTGGCCGCTCCGGCCGGTGTGGTCTACGGGCTGCTGGCCGATGCCGTGCGCTGGCCGGTGTTCCTGCCGTCCCTCGTGCATGTCGAGCGGCTGGACTTCGACGGGACGCGGGAACGGCTGCTGGTGTGGGAGGCGGCCGCGCAGCCTGGCGCGCCGGGCGGTCACGTCCGTTCCCGGCACACCCGGCGGGTGCTGCGGCCGCACGAGCGCAGTGTCGTCTTCGAGGAGGAGGACCAGGCCCGCCCTGGCCTGGTCACCTCGGGGGTGTGGACGGTGCGCCCGGCGGGAGAGGACCGGTGCGTGCTGGGCCTGTGCGAGGAACGGGTGCTGCCCCTGCTGCCGGCCGCCGGTGACAGCCGCGTGCGGGACGAGGACACCGGCGGCGTACGGCGCCGGCTCGGGGAGGTCCGTGCGGCGGCCGAGCGGTGGGAGGAACTCGACGGACTGCTGCTGTCCTTCGAGGACCGGATCCGTGTCGAGGGCCCCGCCGAGCTGGTCTACGACTTCCTCTACCGGGTCGAGGACTGGGAGGAACGGCTGCCGCACGTCGAGGGGGCCCGGGTGCGTGAGGACTCGCCCGGTGTCCAGGTGGTGCTGGTGGACACCTGCGCCCCGGAGGGCGGCGCGGGCCTCACCACCGGGGCGGTACGGCTGTGTTTCCCGCACGCCGGGCGGATCGTCTACAAGGAGACGCTGCTGCCCCCGCTGCTCGCCGCGCACAGCGGCGAGTGGTCCCTGCTGCCGGACGCCGTGGGGGTGACGGTCGTCGCCGCCCACCGGGTGATGCTCCGGCCGGACGCCGTCGCCCGTGAACTCGGCGCCGGCACCAGCCTGCTGGAGGCCCGCCGGCAGGTGCACGGCCGGCTGTCCCGGGCCGACCGGCAGGCCCTGGGCCTGGCCAAGTGGCACGCGGAGAGCACCGTGCGCCGTCTGCGATGAACAGATGAACAGGAGGCCGTCGATGGCCGTCACCCGTCCCGCCCCCCGCCCCGTTCCCGCCGTGCTCCCGCCCGCCCCGCCCCCCGACCACAGCAGCGGCGGCGGTAATCGCCGCGCCGACAGCCGCACCAGCGGCGGCAGGGGCAGAGACAGCCGCGGGGGCGGTGGTGCGGCGGTGCCCGGGGCCGGCGGGGCTCTGGCGCACCGTTATGCCGCGCTGCCCCCGCCCCTGGAGGTGGCACTCGCCGCGCTGCGTCTGGAGGCCCTGCTCGGTGACCCCCGGGATGCCGCCAACCCCTACGGCCTGGCCGCCCTGACCACCCGCACCGCCCCCACCGCCCGTATCACCGGCCGCGGGCCGGACAGTGGCAGGGCGGACGGCGGCGGTGGGGAGGAGCGGGCCGGGCTGCTGGCCGCGGCGGGCCTCGGCCGGATACCGGCGGCCGACCAGCTGGCGCGTGCCCTGCGGCCGGTCCTGCGCCGGGACGTGGCGCTGGGACACGCCTGCGCCACGGCCGCCGGACCCTGCCCGGTGCCCGCCGCGCTGCGGGGCCCGGTCGCGCTGCTGGCCGTCACCGGCAGCCTCCTGCGCCAGGCCGCGCGGATCGTCGACGGCCGCTGCCGCAGCGAGCCGGCCCTGCGGCAGTGGCGGCCCGTGCTCGCCGCCGCCTTCGCCGACCTGCTGGCCTGCGAGAGCCTGACCAGCGTGGCACTGCGCCGCCCGGCGGCGCGCCCGGTGCCCGGCGGCCTGCTGCCCGCGGTCGCCGGCTACGTGGTGCCCACGGTGGCGGCCGACGTACTGGCCCGGCTCGAACTGGTCCTGACCGAATGCGGCCACGGACCGGCCGGCCCCGAGGGCCGCATGCTGGCGAAACTCGCCCGCGACCTGCCCGCGGCCGGGGTGGACGCGGCGGGTGCCACAGCCTGGCAGACCCACCTGGTACGGGCTCTGCCCACGCTGGCCCAAAGCCCCCGCACTCCGTACCTCCGGCACCCTGCCGCCCCGCCCGCCCTGCCCGCCCTGTTCCGGCTCGCCGACCCCCACCCCGCACCCGCACCCGGCACCGATCAGCAGGACCCGCAGCACCGGAACGGGCAGAACGAGCAGACCCCGGACGGGCCCGACGGATACGACGGGCAGGGCCCAGACGGGCGGGACGGGCCTGACGAGGAGGGGGACGGGGTGGTGCTGGCCGGGCTGGTGCGGGGGGCCGCCCGGCCGGTGGACGGTGCGGGGGACACGGTGCGGGCGGCGCTGGCCGCGGTGGCCCGGCGGCTGCTGAGCGAACACCGCGCGCTGCGCCGTGTGTGCCGCACGGCGGGCCGGGACGGTTCCGAGGGCGCGGCCGCACGGGCGCTGGCGGACCGTCAGGCACTGTTGTGGCTGGCGGCCGCCGTGCTCGGGGTCCAGGAGGCCGCGGACGACGGGCGCGGACTGTTCCTGGGCGGCCCGCACTGGACGCTGCTGGCCCTGTCGGGCATCACCGAACGGCTCGGGGTGCCGCTGCCCGGACCGGCCGCCGACCCGCGCGAGCAGGTCTGGGCGGAACTCGCCGACCGGGTCCGGCACGGCGTGGACTGCGACATCTACGCCACCCGGCTGCTGTGGTGAGCGCACCCGGCGGGCCGGGTCCCGCTCCGGGCCGGCCCGGGCCGCCGCGCCTGCCGGAACTGCCGCGCCTGCCGGCCGGGTTCGGCCCGCCGGACGAGGACGGCCCGGGCCTGCCGGGTCCGCGGGGCCGCCGGATGGAGGTGCCGGACGGGGCGGGTGCGGTGGCGGGGAGCGGTGGGGTGCTGCTCGGGCCGCCGTTGCACGTGGCCGGTCCGGAGGGGCCCTGGGAGGAGGTCCACGACCAGCTCACCGACCGCGGCCAGGTCCTGGTGCACACCACCTGGGGACAGTGGCTGGCGGCCGCGCTGCTGGACCCGGGACTGCGGGGGCTGCTCGGCCGTGACTGGCCGCGCTACCGGCAGACGGCCGCGCCGGCGGGCCGGCTGCGGTTCGCGGCCTCGCGGATGGTCCTCAAGCACACCGCGGCCGCCGCCCTGCAACTGCCCGCGGACGCCCTGGACCTGGCCTACCGGCCCGGCGGCCGTCCCCATCTGCGCGGTCTGGCCGGCACCGAGGTGAGCCTGGCCCACACCGACGAGCTGATCGTGGTCGCGGTCAGCCGCAGCGGGCCGATCGGGGTGGACGCCGAGCCCCTCACCCGCCGCCCGTCCTTCGACCTGCTGCACCCTTACGTGTGCACACCCGCCGAGGCCGCCGAACTCGCCGCGCTACCCGAGGACGAGCGCACGGTGCGGCTGCTGCACCTGTGGACCCTCAAGGAGGCCTACACCAAGGCCCTCGGGCACGGCATGCGGCGCCGTTTCGCCGCGTTCGGTTTCAGCCGGGACGCGCAGGGCCGTACCGTCCTGGCCGGCGAACCGGCCACCCCCGAACCCGTAGATGACCCCGGACCCGCCCGCCCCGGACCCGCCCGCCCCGGACCCGATGGTCCCGGACCCGAGGGCGCCGCATCTGAGGGTGCCGCATCTGAGGGCGCCGGGCCGGCGGGCACGGCGCGGTGGATTCTCGCCACCCATCTCGTCCATGACCGTTATCTGGTCAGTGCCGCGCACCGGCCGTCGCACCCGGTCGAGACCGCTTCGCGGCCCGCTCCACACCCGCTCGAGGGAACACGCCTCCCACCTGCGGCGACGCTAGGCTGGCGGCTGCCGGGCAGCTCCGGCGCACAGCCGACATGACGAGAGGCGGGCGTCGTGAACCACCGTGCAGCCACCGCAGCCGTTCCACCGCGCACCGCCCCGCCCGCCCCCGCGCGGGCCTGTGCCGGCGGCAGGCCGGGCGGCAGCTTTCGCCGCCGCCCGGCCGGATCCGGGCCGGGCACCACGATCCCGCGTCGCCGGGCACCCCTCTCGGCCCCTCCGGCCCGCTGACCCCCCTCAGCCCGCCCGGCACTGCCTCTTCTCCGCCCGGACGGGCCCGTCTGCCCTGCCGGCCCGAACAGGCCTGCCGGGTCTGCCGGGTCTGCCGGGTGTGAGGCGCCCGGCTCCGGGAGCGGGCCGGATGACGGTGCGGGTGCTGGTGGGGGGCGCAAGGAGCGGGGAGCGTTTCGGCCGGTGTGCCGCGGACACGGTCCGCGGGTTGCGGGAGGGCGGATGAACAGCCGGTACGCGCCGCGGGACGCCGTCCTCGCCGTGGTCCACGAGCCGGGTACGCCGTCGCCGGGCAGCCCGCTGGTGCTGGAGCTGTGCGGCCCGCTGGGCCCGGCGGACGCCGAGACCGTCGCCGCCCGCCTCGCGCAGCGCCACCGTGCCTTCGACGTCGCGCTGGACAGTCACCTGCCCGGCCGTCACCTCCTGCGCCTGACCCCGCCCGCCGCCGCGCCGGGCCCCGTCCCGCTGCCCGCGGAACTGCTCGCCGACGTACTGTCCCCGCCCCCGCCGGGCGGCGAGGTCCTCCCGGTCACCGGACACCAGCAGAGCCTGCTGCGCGCGGCCCTCGCCCCCGCCGACAGCCCCCACCACACCCACGACACCCACGACACCCACGACACGTACGGCGCCCACGACACCCACGACACCCACGACACGTACGGCGCCCACGACACCCACGACACGTACGACACGTACGGCGCCCATGACACGTACGACATCCGCCACGCGCACGGCACGCACGGCACGCAGGGCCTGCGGGACATGTCCTCCGCGCACGGTGTCGACGGCGTGGGCGGCACCGCCGGTACGGACCTCGGCGGCCCGGACGCCGCCGGCGGCGCGGGCGCAGACGGGGGTGTGGGCGGGGGCGGTCAGCTGGAGCAGTTGTACTGGGACTGGTCCGGGCCGCTGGAGGTGGCCCGGTTCGCCGCGGCCTGGCAGTCGGTCGTCGACCGGGAGTCGGTGCTGCGGGCCTGTTTCGACTGGGTCGCCTCGCCCCGTCTGGTGCTGCACGCGCGCGCCGACGCCGACATCGCCGTCCACTCCCGCAGTGAGGTCGGCTGGGCGCAGATGCTGCGGCGCGACCGGGCGCGGGGCTTCGCGCTGCACCGGCCGGGCCTGCTGCGTCTGACCCTGCTGCGGGGGGCTGTTTCGGCCGGTGTGCCGGCGCCGCCCCCGCGGGTGCTGCTGACGTACCATCCGGCGCTGCTGGACGAGCGGGGCGTGCACCTGCTGCTGCGGGAGTTCTACCGCGCCTACGCCGCGGGCGGTGTGCTGCCCGGCGGGGAACGCCGCCCCGACCTGCGTGATCACGCCCGCTGGCTGGCGGGCCAGAACACCGACGCCGCACGGCAGTTCTGGGCGCGGGCCGCGCCGCCGCGGCACGCCGCGACCCGGCCGGGCCGGGCGGGCGGCGCCACCGGGCAGCACGGGCCCGGGCTGCTGGACACCCGGCTGCGGGCGGCCCAGACCTTCCGGCTGCGGTCCTGGGCGGCGCTGCGCGGTGCCGCGGAGAGCAGCGCCCTGCACCTGGTGTGGGCGCTGCTGCTGTACCGGGCGGCGGACGCCCGCGGGCCGCTGCCGGTGAGTTTCGGGGTGCAGCTGTCGGGCCGGGACATCGCCCTGCCGGGCGCGGCGGGCATCCCCGGGCCGCTGGACGGCCCGCTGCCGATGACCGTGACCGTCGACCCCGGTGAACCCCTCACCGGCCTGCTCCACCAGGTCCGTGACACGCTGCTGGACCTGGCGGTCTATCCGTGGGCGGCCGGCGAGTCGATCCGCGCGTGGAGCGGCCGGCCCCCGGCCCCGCCCCCGTCGGCGGGCACTGCTCCCACCGGCCCGTCCGCCGGCGTGGTGCCCGGCCCGTTCGTCGATCCGTGCACCGACACCCTGGTGCGGTTCCAGGGCCCGCTGCCGCTGCCGCAGGCGCTGCGCGGGGAACTCGCCGCCCAGGGCATCGGCGTCCCGAGCCCGCGGACCGCGGCCGGTGCCACCGGCCGGCCGCTGACCCTCACCGCCCGCCATGACGCCCGGGGCGGTCTGTCCCTCAGCGCCGTCCACGACCGGGCCCGCCTGGCCGACGAGGACGCGGCCGCCCTGCACGCCCAGTGCCTGCGCCTGCTGCGCGCGCTGCCCGGACACCGGGCCGCCGACGCCACCGCCGGGCAGCTGCTGGACGTGCTGGAGCGGGCCGCGGTCCCGCGGATGGCCCGCCCCGCCTCGCCCCCGCCGCGTCCCGCGCTGAGCGTGCTGCGTCCCGGACACCCCCACGCGGACGTGATCTGTCTGGTCGTCGTCCCCGGTGTGCCCCAGGGCAGTTACGACCTGTTCGTGCGCGGCCACCGGGGTCCGGAGCGGATCGTGGCCGTCCACGTCGACGGTGCCCCCGGCGCGCCGCAGGCCGTCGCGCACCAGGCCCGGGGGCCGGGCCGGCGGCTGGTGCTGTGCGGGTGCGGGCCCGGCGGGCGGGCGGCCTACGAGCTCGCCCAGCGCCTGCCGTACGGCACCGGTCCCGCTCCGGCCGTGGTCATGACCGGCATCGGTGACGCCGCCGCCGGCGCCTCCGCCCTCGCCCGCGGCGTCCGCTCCGTCCTGACCCCGCCGCCGCCCTGAACCCCGCCCCGCCCGCACCCACGGTGTGCCCGGCACCGCCACGGGTCCGCCGCCCGCAGCCGCGGTCCGGCCGGGCACACCGACAGGCCCCCGGCCGCCCGTGCGACGAACGCGGCGGCGGCCCGGCACCTGCCCGGCACCGGCCCGGAGCCGCCCCCGGGCAGGAGACGAACGGGCCTGCCCGGGAACCGACTTGGTCCATGGCACGGCGGAGCACGAAGCACGCAGGGGAGCACGGGGGAGAGGCGGGATGAACGGGGCGGCCCCGGCGCCGACTTCGACCACGGCGCGCCAGACGGCGCGCCAGACGGAGAGAGGGGAGGGGGAGGGGGAGGGGTGGCCGGCGGACCCGTTCCGGCTCGGAGGTGAGCCAGCGCAGATCGGAGGTGAGCCAGCGCAGAGGGAGGGAGGGGTGCGGCGGGGTGAACAGCGTGCGCCCCGGCTTCGGCCCGGCCCTGGCCGGGGAGGCCGCGGGTGAACACGGGGGCCCCGGAACGGACGTGAGCCACGCCCGGCAGGGCGGGGACGCAGAGGCGACGGACACACCGGGGACGAACACGCCGGGCTGCGGCCGCCGGCCGGCAGGGCGGGAGACGAGCCGGACCGGGGCGGGCCGGGAGGCGGTGCGGGACAGCGGACAGCCCTCCCGCGCCCCGCTGTTCAGCTCCGGGGCCGGGCGGACTGCGCAGGGCCGGCCCCGCGTCGTCCCGGCCCGGGTGCGGGCCGGTCCTCCGGGGCCTGTGCGACCTGGCGCCCCCGGCGCTGACGCGGCGCGCGATCCGCACAGCGAGCCGCCCCGGCACACCCCCGGCCCCGGGGCCGGGGGTGTGCCGGGGCGGGGAGACGCCGCTTGTTACGGCACCCGGGCCGGGACCCATTTCCTGACGGCCTGTCACCTGCCGTGGTTTCGCGGGCCGGTGGTGGCCGGGCGGCCTGTCCGCCGTGCCCGGTGGGGGAACGTGCTCAGGCGGTGAACAGGTCGTAGGTGGAGCTGTGGCGCGGTCCGGCCAGTACGTCCAGCTGGGGGTCGACGGTGAGGACGGCCTGGTGCAGCCGCTGCAGCTGGGGGGAGGGTTCCACGCCCAGGTCCTCGATCAGCCGGACCCGCAGTCGGCGGTAGACCTCCAGGGCGGAGGCCTGCCGGCCCGAGCGGTAGAGCGCCACCATGGCCTGTGAGTGCAGTCCCTCGTGCTGCGGGTGACGGGCGGTCAGTTCGATGAGTTCGGCGATGAGTTCGGCGTGCCGGCCCAGTCGCAGGTCGGCGTCGATACGCCGTTCCACGGTGACCAGCCGGCTCTCCTCCAGCCGTACCACCTCGATCTCCAGGACCGGGCCCAGCCGTACGTCGACCAGGGCGGGCCCCTGCCACAGGCCCAGGGCCTCGCGGAAGCGGGCGGCGGAGACCTCGTCGTCGCCGTGCTCGAACGCGGTCTGTCCCTCCCGCGTCAGCCGGTCGTACTGGTGGACGTCGACGCTGTCGGGCGGGATCTGCAGCAGATAACCGCCGTGCCGGGTGGCCAGTACCTCCTTGGCGCCGCCCGGCGCGCCGGGACCCATCGCGGTGCCCAGCCGCCGGCGCAGTTGCAGGATGTAGGTCTGCAGGGTCGTCAGTGCGCTCTGCGGGGGCTGCGTCGCCCAGATCTCCTCCATGAGGGTCGGGACGGGCATCACCCGTCCGGGATACAACGCCAGCAGCGACAGGATCTGTCGCGGCTTGCCCGCGCTCGGAACGATGGATCCCCCGTTGACCTCGGCACTCAACGGACCCAGAACCTGAATCCTCACCGGTCTCCTCCGTATGTCGTCGAGCTCCTTGTCCCGTTCCTTTTGTGGCCAGAAATCCGCGCCGCCGCTCACGCTAGCCGCGGCCGTCCCTCCCCAGCGATTTCCTGGAGCCGTTCTCGAGCGGACTTCCAAGTCCGCTGCCACGCACGCTGCCGGGGGCGCTGGAGGACGCTTGCAGCACGGCTCGAATCGAACTCCTGATTCCGCCGTCACCGCACTCCAGACGGTTACCGTCGTCCATTTCCGCGCGCCCGCGCGGCTGCCGGCGACAGCCGTAATCACCGTCGCGGGCGCCGTCAAGACACCCCGTGCCCGCCCCGCCGCGCCCCCGCCGCGTGCCGGCCCGCGCACCCCGCCGCCCGCTCTGCCGGCCCACCCCGCCGGCCCCCGCGGCCCCGCCCGCCCGCACGGCGACTGGCCGAAGCGTTTCCCCCCGCCCACCTCACCCCGGTCACCCCGCCCCGCACCCCCACCCCACCCGGACCCGGCCCGGAGCACGCCCTGTGCCGCGTCCGCGGCCGGCGGTCTCCCGCCCCGGTACCGGGGCGGGAGACCGTCCCGTCTCGCCCAGGGGGCCGCTCCCGTACCGGATCCGGTGCCGCGTGCCTGGCCGCCGTGGTGTCACCGTCCGTGGCGTGGAGTGCTCTTCGAGCGCAGTGAGAGCGGTTCTTGAGCGGGGTGACCGATGGTGTCCCCGAAGGTGCAGAAGGAGGAGGGAGGAGGTATGGGCACGCCGGACCAGTACGAGCCCGTCCTGCGCGTGGAACGCGGGCGGGCCGGCGAAGAGGAACTGGCCGCACTCACCGTGGTGCTGCTCGCGCTCGGCGCGGGCGGCGCACCCGCCCGCCGGGGCAGGCCGGTCAACGGCTCCCGCTGGTGGAGGAGGCCCCGGGCCCACCGCGGCCCGCGCGGCTGGCAGTGACGGACCTCGCCCCAGAAAGGGATCTGACATGGCAATGACCACTGCCCCCGCCCCCGCCTCCGCCGAGCCGGGGCCGACCGACATCCGCGGACGCGTGGCGGAACTGCACGCGATCCGTGAGGCGGCCCGGCTGGGCCCCAGCGAGAGGGCGACCGCCGCCCAGCACGCCAAGGGCAAACTGACCGCCCGTGAACGCATCGCCCTGCTGCTGGACGAGAACAGCTTCCAGGAGGTCGAGCAGTTGCGGCGGCACCGGGCGACCGGGTTCGGCCTGGAGGCCAAGAAGCCGTACACGGACGGTGTGATCACCGGCTGGGGCACGGTGGAGGGCCGCACGGTCTTCGTCTACGCGCACGACTTCCGTATCTTCGGCGGGGCGCTGGGCGAGGCGCACGCCACGAAGATCCACAAGATCATGGACATGGCCATCGCGGCGGGTGCGCCGCTGGTCTCCCTCAACGACGGTGCGGGTGCCCGGATCCAGGAGGGTGTCTCGGCGCTGGCCGGCTACGGCGGCATCTTCCAGCGCAACACGAAGGCCTCGGGTGTCATCCCGCAGATCTCGGTGATGCTCGGCCCGTGCGCGGGCGGCGCGGCGTACTCGCCGGCGCTGACCGACTTCGTGTTCATGGTCCGTGAGACCTCGCAGATGTTCATCACCGGCCCGGACGTGGTCAAGGCCGTCACCGGTGAGGAGATCAGCCAGAACGGGCTGGGCGGCGCCGACGTGCACGCCGAGACCAGCGGTGTCTGTCACTTCGCGTACGACGACGAGGAGACCTGCCTCGCCGAGGTCCGCTACCTCCTGTCGATGCTGCCGCAGAACAACCGCGAGAACCCCCCGCACACCACCCCCCACGACCCGGCCGGCCGGCGCGGCGAGATCCTCCTGGACCTGGTGCCCGCGGACGGCAACCGGCCCTACGACATGACCAAGGTCATCGAGGAACTCGTCGACGACGGCGACTACCTGGAGGTCCACGAACGCTGGGCCCGCAACATCATCTGCGCGCTGGCCCGCCTCGACGGCCAGGTCGTCGGCATCGTCGCCAACCAGCCGCAGACCCTCGCCGGCGTCCTGGACATCGAAGCCTCCGAAAAAGCCGCCCGGTTCGTGCAGATGTGCGACGCCTTCAACATCCCCATCCTCACCCTCCTGGACGTGCCCGGCTTCCTGCCCGGCGTCGACCAGGAGCACGGTGGGATCATCCGGCACGGCGCGAAGCTCCTGTACGCGTACTGCAACGCGACGGTGCCGAGGATCTCGCTGATCCTGCGCAAGGCCTACGGCGGCGCCTACATCGTCATGGACTCCCAGTCCATCGGCGCCGACCTCACCTACGCCTGGCCCACCAACGAGATCGCCGTGATGGGCGCCGAGGGCGCCGCCAACGTCATCTTCCGCCGCCAGATCGCCGACGCCGCCGACCCCGAGGCCATGCGCGCCCGCATGGTCAAGGAGTACAGGGCCGAACTCATGCACCCCTACTACGCGGCCGAACGCGGCCTGGTCGACGACGTCATCGACCCCGCCGAGACCCGCGAGGTCCTCATCCGCTCGCTGGCCATGCTGCACGCCAAACACGCCGACCTGCCCTCCCGCAAACACGGCAACCCCCCGCAGTGACCACCCCGCCCCGCCCCCGTACCGCCACCCCCGCTCCGTTTCCCGCCGGCCCTCCGCACCAGGAGCAGACCTGACGGTCTGCTTTGCGGAGCGCCGGCCGGTGCCGCCCCCGCCGCCCCCTGGCACCGGAGAACAGGACGCAACGCAGCGGAAAAGGAACGGAGTTGCCCGGAAGCCCTGGCAGCGGCCCCGCCCCGGTGGTACGCGGACCGCAGGAAGACGCCCGTCCCTCACCCCCACAAAAACCGCACGAACGGTCGGGTATTGACAGACCGGATGCGCTGTTTTGTAATCGGGGGTGCGGCAGGGGACACCGAGCAGGGGAGACGGCGTGGACATCGACGTACTGGGCGCACTGGCAGTGCGGGAGAACGGGGTGTCCATCACCCCCACGGCGCCGAAACCGCGGCAGGTCCTGGCACTGCTCGCGCTCCGCGCCGACCAGGTGGTGCCCGTCGCTGCCCTGGTCGAGGAACTGTGGGGCAACTCCCCGCCGCGCAGCGCCCGTACCACCCTGCAGACGTACGTGCTGCAGCTGCGCGAACTCCTCGCGCAGGCGCTCGAAGGCGGCCGCAGCGGTGCCAAGGACGTCCTGATGACCCTGCCGGGCGGCTATCTGCTCGTCTCCGGCGGCGGCCGCAGTGACGTGCGCGAGTTCGAGCGGCTCGCGGGGGAGGGCTACCGGGCCATGGACCAGGGGGCCTTCACGGAGGCGGCCCGCACCCTGGCCGGGGCGCTGGAGCTGTGGACGGGGCCGGCGTTCGCGGACGTGACGGCCGGGGCGCAGCTGGCGATGGAGATCCGGCGCCTGGAGGAGAGCCGGCTGTGCGCGCTGGACCAGCGCATCGAGGCCGATCTGCGGCTGGGCCGCCACCGTGAACTGCTGCCCGAACTCACGGTGCTGACGAGCCGTTACCGTACCCACGAGAACCTGCACGCGCAGTTCATGCTGGCCCTGCACCGCTCCGGGCGGCGCAGCGAGTCGCTCAGCGTCTACCACCAGTTGCGGGCCACCCTCGTCAACGACCTGGGCCTGGAGCCCTCGCCACGGCTGCGGCGGCTGCAGCACTCCATCCAGACGGCGGCGTCGGAGCCGGCCGCGGTACCCGCGCCGTTCGACGGCGCGGGACCGCCCGCGCCCGCACGGGCCCGTTAGGACCCGCACCGCCCGCCGGCACCGCCCCCGCACCGTCCCGCCCGCCCGCACACCGGTGCCGCGGGCGGCCGGCCCGGGGACGGCGAGACTCGCCGGGCACCGGCAAGTCGCCCGTCGGCCCGGCGACTTGGCGACTTGGCGACCAGGGTGGCCCGCCGGCCCCGCGGCCCGGCGGCCCGGTGGCCTGACGCGTGGCTTGGGTCGTGCGGCCCGGATGAGGTGGCCCGGCGTGCGGGTGGTGCACGGGCCGGGGCCGGTGTACCGGACCTGCCCGCACGGGACGGTCCGCGCCCCGCTTGCCCGCATCGGGCGGCCCCCGCATTCGGGCGGCCCCCGCATCGGATGCGTGGACCGCCCGGACACGCCTCCTCCGTACGGCACTTGAGCGCCCCCGCCCACGCCTGCGCCCGTGTCCGCGCGCCCACGCCTGCGCCCGTGTCCGCGCGCCCACGCCTGCGCCCGTGTCCGCGCGCCCGCGCCCGCATCCGTGTCCGTGTCCGTGTCCGCGCCTGCGTACCGCGTGGGTGCGGGCGTCGTGCCGGTGCGGCGGCTCATTCTTTGGGCGGAGGGGGCGGGGGCCGGCTGGTTCCGGGGAGCCAGTCGCCGGGGCCGGGGATCACCACGGCCGGGGATGTGGCGCGGTGGCGTCGGCGCCCACAATGCCAGGACGGCCAGCCGGGATCCGACCCCTGGGAGACGCCCACCATGACCTCCGCCCCCGACCCGCGCACGGCCTGTCCGACGCCGGCGGCCGACGTGCTCGCCGAGCTGACCGCGGTACTGGCGGGCATGATGGGCGTCGAGCCGCAGCGCCTGGACGCGCAGGACTCCTTCCGGCTGCTGGGCCTGGACTCGATGCTGTCCGTCGAGTTCGTCGCGGCGCTCAACGCGCGTTACGGCACCCGGATCGCGGCCACCGCGCTGTACGAGCACCCCACCCCGGCGGCACTGGCCCGGCACCTCGCGGCCGAACTCGCCGCACCCGCACCGGCATCCGCATCCGCGCCCGCAACCGCACCCGTGTCCGCACCCGTGTCCGCGGGCTCGTCCGTGCCGGGTGCGGACACGGTCACCGACACCCTGCGCACGCAGCTCGCCGGGATCCTGCACTGCGCCGTGCGGGACATCGACGTGAGCGCGCCGTTCGACGCGCTGGGCCTGGACTCCATCCTGGCGGCGGAGTTCCTGGCGGGCATCAACCGCACCTACGGTCTCAGCGAGCAGACCGACCTGCTCTACGACCACCCCGACCTCGCGGCCATGGCCGCGTACGTCACCGCGCGGGTGACGGACACCCCCGTTCCCGCGGCCGGGCGGGCGGACCGGGCGCCGGACCCCGCGCAGCCGCCCCGGGCCGTGGAGATCGACCTGAACGCGCTGCTGGACGCGGTGCGTGACGAGGTGCTCAGCATCGATGAGGCGGCTGCCCTGCTGGCGGCCCGTTCCGCCTGACACGAAGGGCACACGGTGATGGACACCCGCGAGATCCTCACGCGGTTCAAAGGAGGCACCCTGCGGCGCGAGCACGCCGTCGCGCTGCTGGGCGGCACCCCCCTGCCGGCGGCGGCCGGAACACCTGCGCAGCCCGGCCCCGCGGTACGCCCCGGCGACGGGATGCGGCCCGCGACGGGCAGCAGCCCCGCACCCGCCCCCACCACCGCGACCGGCCCCAGCCCCAGCCTTGGTCCCGGTCCCGGTCCCGCTCCCGATCCCGGTCCCGGTCCCGGCTTCGGTGGTGGGGCGGGTGGCGGCGGGGGTGTCGAGCCGTGCGCCGTCGTGGGGATGCAGGGCTGCTTCCCGGGGGCGGGGGACCTGGACGCGTTGTGGCGCCAGGCGCTGGGACAGCACACCCGTACGGACGCGCCGCCGTGGGAAGAGGACCGGTTCGCTGACGGCGCGGGGGAGTTCGGCGAGGGACTGCTCGCCCTGTTCGGCCTCGACGCGGCCGGCGCGGCCCCTCTGGACGGCCGGGAACGCCTGTTGGCCCGCAGCGTGTGGCAGTTGCTGGAGAGCGCCGGGTACGCCGGGGCACGGACCGACCGGCTGACCGGGCCCGACAGCACGGGGCGCGGTATCGGGGTCTACGTCGCCGCCGGCCCGGCCGGCACACCGGGCGGGTCCGTCCCGGGCGTGCACCTGCCGGGCGGGGCCGGAGCGGCCGGGCGGCTGTCGCGGCTGCTCGACCTGCGCGGGCCCAGTCTGAGCGTCGACACGGGCGCGTCCTCCTTCCTGACCGCGCTGCACCTGGCACTCGCCGGGCTGCGGGCGGGGGAGTGCGAGGCGGCGCTGGCCGGTGCCGTCGAACTGCCGCCCCGTCCGCAACCCCACCCGCCCCACACCCATCCCCGCGACCCGGCCGGCGCCGGTGCGGGCGGGGAAGGCGTGGGAGGCGGGGGAGTTGTGGTCGTGCTGCTCAAGCCGCTGGCCGCGGCCCGTGCGGCCGGGGACCGTGTGTACGCGGTGATCCGGGCCGGTGCGGCCGGTCACCCGGGCCGACTCGGAGCCGTGGCGCATCATGCCCGGCTGGTCGGCCGGGCACTGGCCGCGGCGGGCCTGCCGGTCCCGGCCGCCGCCCCGCACGGACCGGACGGCGACCCGTGGCCCCCGGAGTCTGCCGCGCCGCCCGGCCTCCCTGCCGTTCCCGGTGGTGCGGGCGGCGATCCGGCGGCATCCCGAGACGCGTGGCAGGCGCTGGGCATCGCGGTGCGGGAGACCGTCCGGACGGCGGCGGACCCGGCAGAACCGGTGAACCTGGCAGAACCGGTGAACCTGGCAGAACCGGTGAGCCCGGCGGAGTCGGTGGACTTGGCGGGCGGGACGGGGGTGCTGGCGGCGGCGGTCGCCCTGGCGCGTGCCGTGGGGCAGGTGCGCCATGCCACGCTGTTGCCCGGGCCGGGCCGGACGGCGCCCGCCGTCTGGGAGCAGGTCCGCCGCGACGACGGCACCACGGTGCCCCGCAGAGCTCTGGTCGGTGTGTCCGCGCCGCCGGCCGCGGACGCCGTGCTGGTCGTGGAGGAGGCGCCCCGCGCACACCGTCCTCCCGCACCGGCGCGGCCGCCCGCGTCCGCCCATCGGCCCGTCTCCGCGGAACTGGTGCTGCTGTCCGCCGCCACGCCCCGCCAACTGGCGGACACCGCGGCGCGGTTGGCGCGGTGGCTGAGCGGCACGGCACACCACGGCGGGCCGGGCGGAGCGGACCTCGCCGCGGTCGCACACGAACTGCGCCTGGGCCGGGCCGCCCTGCGCTGCCGCCTGGCGGTGGTCGCCCACACGGTCCCCGGCCTGGCCGCGCACCTGGCCGCCTTCGCCGAGTCCGCCGGGCCGGGCCGCCATCCGGCGGGCGTACACAGTGCCGACCTGCGCGACGCGGGCGAGCCGCTGCTGCTCGACGGGCTCGCGGAGACCCGCGCCTACCTGGCCGCCCTGTGGCAGGGCGGCCACCTCGAACAGCTGACGCGGCTGTGGCTGGCCGGGGCCGACATCTGCGCCGTACTGCCCGCGCACCCCGGCCCCGCGGACATCGAACTGCCCCCCACCGTGCTGCAACCCGAGCCGGAGCCCGAGCCCGAACCCGAGCCCGAACCCGGGCCCGAGCCGGAGCCCGAGCCCGAACCCGGGCCCGAGCTAGAGTCCGAGTCCGAGTCCGAGTCCGAGTCCGAGCTGGAGTCAGGGCCTGGGCCGGAGCCGGAGTCCGGACCCGAGGCGGAGTCCGGGCCGGGGGCCCGGCCGGCGCCCCGGCCCTGGCCCGGTCCGCGGCCCCGATCGCGGTCAGGGGCGGACTCCGCGGTCCGCTCGGTATCCCGGTCGCGGTCTCGACATGGGCCGCAGGAAGGGCCGGTGGAGTCCGCTCCCGGCGCAGCGGGGCCTGGTGTGACGGGGCCCGGCGCGGGTGCGCGCGTGGTGTCCGACGCCGGTACGGACGGAGTGCAGCGGTGACCGCACCCCTGACCTCCCCACTCCCGCCCTCGGCCCCGGCCCGGTCGCCGTCCGCGGTCGTGCCCGAGACCCCAACCGCCCAGGCCCCGGCCCACGTCCAGGTCCCGGCCGGGGTTCCGGTGTCCGTTCCGGGGCCGGTGGCCGGTGCGGACGCGGGCCGGGACGAGCCGGTCAAGCTGTGGCTGTGTCCCAACGACGGCCTGCCCCCGGCGGTCGCCGGTCTGCTCGCCGCGCACTGGCTGGACGCGCAGGAGCAGAGGACCGCGAGCCGTTTCCTGTTCGAACGTGACCGGAGGCAGTACCTGCTCGCGCACACCCTGGTGCGGCGCGCGCTGGCGCTGGAGGCGGGCCTGGCCGAGGCCGAGCTGGTCATCTGGCGTTCCGCGCGGGGGCGTCCCTTCCTGCGGCCCGCCGCGGGTGAACTGCCGCGCGGCGGGGCCCAGCTGGACTTCAACCTCTCCCACGCGGGCGGCTACAGCCTGCTGGGCATCGTGCGCCGCCACCGCATCGGTGTGGACGTGGAACGCCTGGAGGACCGGGACGAGCGGGCCATCACCACCATCGTGCGCACCTTCGCCGCCCCGGAGCGGGAGTGGGTGGAGCGGGCGGCGCCCGGCCCGGACCGCGACCGGCGGGCGCTGCGGGTGTGGACGTTGAAGGAGGCCTACTCCAAGGCCCGCGGGATCGGCCTCGGACTGCCCTTCGACGCGTTCGTGTTCACGCTGGACGACGAGCGCGGCGTACGCGCCTTCACCCCGCCCGCCGACGATACGGCCCGCCCGTGGCGGTTCGTCGAACTGGAGCCGGTGCCCGGTGTGCTGGCCGCCGTCGCGGTGCCCGCCGACGCGGCCCAGGACCCGGTGCTCCACCTCGGCTACGGCTTCCCTGGAGCCGCGCGGAACTCCGCAGCTTCCCGCTGCCCCGGCCGGTGGGCGGCCGGCCGGCCGCGGCCCTCGTGTGAGCACCGGGACCATCTCCAGCAGGCTTCGAAGACCTCTTGAGCCGGCACACCTACCGTGAGGCGATCCGCTGTTCCCGCTGTCGGCAGCCAGGAGGCCACCGTGCCCATCCTCCGGTATCTGGAGAGCCCGCTGGACGACCTGCTGCGCCGGGCCGCCGACCGTGACGCCGACGCCCCGGCCGCGGTCACGGCCGGCGCCGCGGTGACCTTCGCCGCGCTGGACCGGGAGGCGGACCGCATCGCCGGCTACGTACGGCGCACCGTCCGCCGGGCCGACGCCGTCGTCGCCGCGGCGACCACCCTCGACGCCGTCTTCCCCGCCGTGTACTACGGCACCGTGCGCAGCGGACAGTTGCTGGCCCTGCTCGACCCGCAGATGGGACCGGCCGCGCTGCACGAGGTGTGCACGGCGGCCGGGGTCGAGATCGCCTTCGTACCCGGCCCGCTGGCCGCGCTGCTGGCCGCGCTCGCGGACCGGCTGCCCCGGCTGCACACCGTCGTGGTCACGGACCCCGCCCCCCGCCCCGCGTCCGCCCGTTTGGGATCCGCCCGTTCGGCATCGGGCCTGCCGGTGCCGGTGCCGGTGCCGGTGCCGGTGCCGGTGCCGGTGCGGCCGCCGGCCGGTGGAGCGGTGTCCGGCGGCCGGGGGGCCTGTGCGGTGGTGGCGCTGTCCGCGGCCGTGGCGGGGGAGGCGGCCGGCGGGCCGGTGCGCAGGGCGCGGCCGGGTGCGGACGCGGTGGCGTGCCTGCAGTTCGCGCCGGACGGCGCAGGGCGGCTGAAGGGTGTACGGCTGACCCACCGCAACCTGGTCGCGGGCGCCGCCCAGACCGCGCTGGCGCACCGGCTCGGTGCCGCCTCCGTCGCCTTCAACCATCTCCCGCAGTACCACGCCGTGCACCTCAACTCGGCCGTGCACGCGGGGGCGCGGCAGGTGCTGTGCACGGACGCGGACCCCTTCGGGGCGCTGGCGGAGGCCGCGCGGGCGGAGGCCACCCACTACTACGGGCTGCCCGCCCGGCTGGACCGGCTGGCGGACGATCCCCGGCTGGCCGCGCACGGCGCGGACCTGCCCGGCCGGCACCTGCGGCACCTGGGCGCCATCCATGTCAGCGGCGGAGTCCTGGCGCCGGAACGGGCCCGTACGCTGCGCGACGCCCTGCGGGTGTCCGTACTGCAGGGCTACGGCCTGACCGAGGTGTTCACCCTCTCCCACCACCAGCCGCCCGGCTCGCGGCCCGGTCTCGGCGCGGTCGGGGTGCCGCTGCCGGGCACCGAGTGCCGGGTGGTCCTGCCCGGCGGCACCCGGCCCGCCCCGGTGTGGTCGACCGGCGAGGTGCAGATCCGCGGACCGCAGCTGAGTCCCGGCCCCGTGGAGGGGATTGGCCCGGCGCCGCGGGACACGGACGGCTGGCTGTCCACCGGCGACACGGGCTACCTCGACGCGGACGGCGGACTGCACCTCGTGGACGCCCACCGCTCGGTGTTCACCTGCGACGACGCGCTGGTCGCGCCCAGCGTGGTGGAGCGGGTCATCGGCCAGGACCCGCGGGTGGCCGAGTGCATCGTCGCGGACTGGCCCGACCCGGCGCGCGGCGCCCTGGTCTGGGCCGGAGTGGTGCTGCGCGAGGAGTTCGACGCCGACGCCCCCGCACTCCTCGACGTCCTCGACTCCGTCGCCGAACAGGCCAACGCCCGCCTCGGCCCCGGCGAGCAGATCCGCCGCCTGGAGGCACTGGACGCCGTCCCCCGCCGGCCGGGCGGCCGCCCCGCCCGCCGCGAACTGCGCCTGCGGCTGCACGCCCTGGCCGCCGGGGAAGCCGCCGCCTGACCTGACCTGACCTGACCTGACCTGACCTGACCTCGGCCCGACCTGACCCGGCCCGGCCTGCCCCCGACCCGGCGCCGGGCCAGGTCAGGTCAGGCGCGGTGATTCGCCGAACTGCGGGTGTGTGCCGCCGTGGTGAGCATTCCGGCGGGGTGAACTCCGTTGGCGTACAGCCGGTCCAGCACCAGGGCCCCGGGCCCAGGGCCCAGGGCCCGTCGGCAGAGGCCCCGGGACAGCGAGGCCCGCCCTGGGACAACAGGGCCCCGGGACAGCGAGGCGGCCGGACGGCGAGACGCCAGGGAGGCGACGCGCCGGGACAGCGGGTCAGCCGGACGGCGACACGCCGGGACAACAGGGCGCGCCGAAACAGTGAGGCGCGCCGGGACGGCGGGTCAGCCGGGCGGCGGGGGCGCGCCGGGATGGCGCGAGACGTGGTAGCGGTCCGGTCGCGGTCCGCTGGAGCGCGCCGGACACGGCGGCGCGCGCCGCCTACGGTGAGCCGGCGGGACATCCCGGGATCCGGCGGGGCATCCCCGGACAGCAGCGAGGAGGCCGTCATGGACGAGCGGCACGCCACACTCCGGGTGCTCCCCGTGCCGGCCCCCGCGCACGAGGGACACGCCGGACACGGCCCGGCTCCCCGGCCCGGCGCGCCGGCCGCCGTGCGGGTGCACGTGGTCGGTGACGACCCGCTCGCCCGGCGCGGCATTACGGCGCTGCTCGAGGGCCATCCCGGTATCCGTGTCACCGGCGAGAGCGAACCGGGGCCGGACCTGCTCCGCGCGCTGGCCGCCCGGCCGCCGCATGTCCTCATCGCCCACGGCGCGTTCGCGGGCGACGGCTGGGAGGTCCCGGTCCCCGGCGGCGCCCGGCTGCCGGTGCTGGTCCTGGGCGGCCCGGCCACCACCGACCGCACCGACCGCGCCGGCCGGCTGCCGGCCACCGCCACCGCCGGCCAGCTCGCCTCCGCGGTGGTGCTGGCCGCGGCCGGCTACACCCTGGTGCACGGTCCGGCCCCGGCGGAGGCCGGACGCCGCTTTGCCGCGCCGCCCGTCCCGCCGATCTCACCGGTCAGTCCCGACCGGCTCACCGACCGTGAGTGCCAGGTCCTCGGCCTGCTGGCCCGCGGCCTGTCCAACGGCGAGATAGCCCAGGCCCTGACGGTGTCCGAGCACACCGTCAAGACCCACGTGCAGAACATGCTGCACAAGCTGCGCCTGCGCAACCGCGTCCACGCGGCCATCTACGCCTTCGAGTCCGGCCTGCGCCCCCGGCCGCCCGCCCCCTGACCCGTCCCCGTCCCCGTGCGTACGCGTGTCTGCGTGCGGGTGCGCGTTCCCGACTCCGGCTCCCGGGAGGGGACTTCGGGCACCGGGAACCGGGGGGTCACGGCCGCGGGATCGCCGGGACGGGCGGGGCGGCAGGCCCGGCAGACGACGAAGGTGACGCTGATCAGCAGGGCCCAGGAGATCCATTTGGACGCGGACACGGGCTCCCAGCCGTGGAGTTGGTAGGGGTATCGCCAGGCCCCGAAGTAGGTGGCGATGTTCTCGGCCAGCCACAGGAAGAACCCGATCAGGACGAACGACAGTGCCAGCGGCATCCGGTGGCGGCGCCCGCCGACGGTGAAGTGGACCCGTACCCCGGCGGTCGCGGCCAGCAGCACGGCGCCCAGCGGCCAGCGCAGGTCCGGCAGCCAGTGACGGGTCAGGAAGTTGAGATACAAGGCGCCGGACAGGACGGCGGTGACATGGGCCCGGTAGCCGGTCAGGGCCAGGTCCAGCAGCCGCCAGGACCGGCAGACGTAACTGCCCACCGCGGCGTACATGAATCCCCCGTACAGCGGCACACCGGCGACCTTGGTCAGCGCCGGTTCGGGGTAACTCCACGAACCGGTCCGCACTTTCACCAGCTCGAAGACGAGTCCCAGGACATGGCACACGGCCACGACCGCCACCTCCCGGGGGGTCTCCCACCCCAGTGCGAAACCCGCGCCGGTCAGCAGCATCCCGTAGACCAGCAGCAGGTCGTAGCGTGCCACCGGCAGCGGCGGGAGCAGCACCGAGAGCGCCAGACCGCCCAGCAGCGCGCAGGAGAACGCGCAGCAGCGCGCCTGCACCCACGCGAACCGTGCCGGCTGCCACAGGAGTGTCCCGCCGGGGTACCCGATCCTGTCCATCCTTGATCTTTGCAGGGAATCCCGGCCTTCAGGCCGGGCGGGAATGCGATCCTCGGCCCGGAGGCGCGCAGCGCCGGAGTTCCCTGCGTCTCGGGGTGGCGGTCAGGCAGGCCGTTTCTGGTTCTCGATGTAGTCCCTGACGATGCTCAGTGGTGCGCCGCCGCATGACCCCACGAAGTACGAGGGCGCCCAGAACACCGGGCCCATGCCGATGCGGTTGACCCGCCCGGTGTATTCGGCGCGCAGGTAGCGGGAGCTGACACCTTTGAGGCTGTTGACCAGCTTGGACAGGGCGATCTTCGGCGGGTAGTGCACCAGCAGGTGGGTGTGATCGCCTTCGCCGTTGAATTCGACCAGCTCCGCGCCGAAGCTCTCGCAGACGTCCCGCATGATCGCCTCGCAGCGCGTCAGCATCTCGTCGTTGAAGACCTCACGCCGGTACTTGGTGACGAACACCAAGTGGGCATGCAGGTGGTGGACGACGTGATTTCCCCGGCGGACATCGGGGTTCGGTTCCCAGCGCGGCGACATCCGCCAAGCGTATTGTGGGCAGGCGAACCCCAGCCGAAGGGGGGCGGGCCGGATGATCCGTGCGTACAAGTTCCTCATGCGGCCCACCGTGGGCCAGCAGGCCGCGCTCGGCGAGATGCTGCGGGACCACTGCTCCCTCTACAACGGGGCCTTGCAGGAACGCCGCGATGCCTACCGGCACGCCTCGAAGACGAGCATCACGTACGGGCAGCAGTCCGCGCAGCTCAGGGAGATCCGGGCATTCGACCCGGAGCGGCAGGGCCGCTGGTCGTTCAGCTCACAGCAGGCCACACTCCGCCGTCTGGAGAAGGCGTTCGCCGCGTTCTTCCGCCGGGTCAAGTCCGGTCAGACCCCCGGCCATCCGCGCTTTCGCGGGGTGAACTGGTTCGACACGGTGGACTTCCCCAAGGACGGCGACGGCTGCCGCTGGAACTCCACCCCGCACGACCCTGTGACCCGCGTCCGTTTCCAGGGCGTCGGGCACATCAAGGTCAATCAGCACCGCCCGGTGGCCGGCACGGTCAAGACCGTCAGCGTCAAGCGCGAGGGCAGGCGCTGGTACGTCGTGCTGACCGCCGAACAGACAAAGCCGCAGCCGCTGCCGCCGACCGGCAGCATGGTCGGCATCGACATGGGCATAGCCAACTTCCTCGCCGGCTCGGGCGGCGAGTTCGTGCCCGGTCCCCGGCACGGACGGCGCGCCGCCGCGAAGCTCGAAGCCGCACAGCAGGCACTGTCCCGCTTCCCCCGGGTTCGCCGGGACAAGCGCACCGCCAACCACCGGCGTGCCGTGGACAAGGTCGCCGGACTTCACCGCAAGGTACGCCTCCAGCGGCTCGACCACGCGCACAAGACAGCCCTCGATCTGGTCCGCAAGCACGACGTCATCGCACACGAAGACCTCAAGATCCGCAGCGTGGTCAAGGCCCCCGCGCCGAAGCCGGACCCCGGCCGGCCCGGCGGCTTTCTGCCTAACGGGGCCGCCGCGAAGACAGGGCTGAACCGCTCGATCTCGGATGCCGGATGGGGGGTGTTCCTGACGATCCTGCACGCCAAGGCTGAAAGCGCCGGACGAGAATTGATCGCCGTGGATCCCCGCAACACCTCCAGGACCTGCCCCACCTGCGGGCACGTCTCAGCGGAGAACCGGCCCACCCAGGAGAAGTTCCACTGCGTCTCGTGCGGCCACAGCGCGCACGCGGACACGGTGGGCGCCCTGAACGTTCTACGGGCCGGGCTGGTCCGTCGCGACGCCCAACCGGCATAGCGAGAAGCCCCGGCGTTCACGCCGGGGAGGAGTCACGTCCCGAAGACCGCCGCGGGCCACGGATGGTTGCGATCTTCCGGTGTCAGGAGGCGACCGGGGCACAGCGCCGGGGCCAGCCGATGTCCTCGTCGGAGGGGGCGGGTGCCGGTCCGGCCGGCCGGCCGGTGCCCGGTGTGCGGGCCCGGCCGCCGGGTTTCGCGGCGGCCGGCCGTGCCGCCCGGTGCGCGCACACCGATGGCCTCATCGTCGACTCCCGGACGTTTGACATGCGCAAGGACTCCGCGCCGGCCGGGGTGCGCCGGCCGGATGATGCCGAGCCTGCCCGGCCGTGCTGGAGGAACGCTGGAGAAGCGCACGAGACGGGCGTGAGACACACGTGAGGCGGACGTGAGAGATGCGTGAGGCGGACGCGAGACACGCGTGAGGCGGGCGTGAGGGACGCACGAGATTTCCGCCCCGGGCCTGGCAAAGGTTTGCCCGCGTGTTGCCCGCAGCCCTACGCTCGGGACGGCTCCCGGCGAAACTTTCTTGCCCGCTCACCCCAGGGGATTCGAATCATGCTGCGACAGCCCGCGTTCGGAAACCGCCTGAAGAAGCTCCGGACGGCCCAGGGGTTGTCGCAGACGGCGCTGGCGGGTGAGGGCATGTCCACCGGCTACCTCTCGCGTCTGGAGTCCGGGGCGCGCCAGCCCACCGACCGGGCCGTCGCCTACCTCGCCGACCGGCTGGGTCTCAAGGCCGCCGACTTCGAGGAACCGGTCACCGGCTCACTGGCCCACGCGCTGACCCTGGCCTCCTCCACCGGTTCCGCGGACGCCATCGAGTCGCTGCGCGCGGCACTGGCCGCCGAGGGCCACGAGAGCGCGGTGCTGCGCTGGCAGGCGCTGTGGCTGCTGGCCCGCTCCGCCCGCCTGCAGGGCGACCACGCGGCCGAACGCGCCGACCTGGACCGGCTGGTCGCGCTCGGCGACGAGGTGGACCTGGCCGAGCTGCGGGTGCGCGGCCTGACCCGGCTGGCACGCTGCCTGCGTTCGCTCGGCGAGATCACCCCCGCCCTGGACGCGGCCGTCGACGCCCACCGGCTGGCCCTGGGCGAGGACCTGGGCGTCGAGGACCGCGCCGCCGCGCTGCTGGCCCTGGTGTCGGTCCAGGCGGAGGCCGGACAGGTGCCCGAGGCGCGGGTGCACGCCGACGAACTCACCGCCCTGGTCGAGGGGCGCAGCGACGCGCTGTGGGCGGAGGCGATGTGGACGGCCGCCGCCGTACGGGTGCGCCAGGGCGACCACACCGGCGCGCAGCACTGTCTCGACCAGGCCCTGGAACGCTTCAGCAGCCAGGAGGACCTGGTGCTGTGGCTCCGGCTGCGGCTCGCCGCGGGCCGGCTGCACCTGCAGAAACTGCCCGCCGACCCCGTCCGGGCCCAGCGCTGCGCCGAACAGGCCGAGGCCGCCCTCGTGTTCGTCGGCACCCCCGCCCTGCGCCAGGACCTGACCGCCCTCGAAGCCGACCTGGCCTTCGCCACCGGCCGCTACGACGACGCCCGCGCCCTGCTGGGCGGCCTGGCCGGCGACGAGCCGAGGATGACCTACCGCGACCGGGTCCGGCTGGAGATCCTGCGCCAGCAACTGCTGATCCTGGGCGGCGACGCCTCCGGCGTGGAGGGGCTGCGCGCCCTGGCCCAGCAGGCCCAGGCCGACGCCAACATCGACCTCGCGGCGGAGATCTGGCGCACCCTCGCGGACGCCCTCGCCCCGGCCCGCCCCGCCGCCCCGCCCGTGTGACCGGCCCCGCCGGCCGCCAAGTGCCCGCCACCGGATGCCGGTTCGCCCCGCGCCCACAAGCCGCGGCCGGAAAGCCGCGGGCCCGCGAGGTGGCGTGGACGGGGGAGATCGGGTGGCGGGGCGGGCGAATCCGGGTGGCGGGCCCGGGCGGATCTCCCGGCGGCGGAGCGGATTTCGGATCACCGTTCCCCCGCTTCTCCGCTTCTCCGGTTCTCCGTTCTTCCGTTCTTCCGTTCCTCCGTTTCGCGATTCCGTGGTTCCGCGGGTTTTTCTCGATGGTGCCTCGAATTCCGGTGGACGGGGCGGGACATGCCTTGACGGGTGGAGTGGCGGTTCGTGAATCTCGGAACGGTACTGGCCGTTCACGCCCGAAGGGACACCATCGTGGTCAGCAAGAAGAGGAATCCCGCAGGACCCGAGCCGGAGCTCATCCCCGCCTTCGGCAGTGAGGTCACCGACGGTCTGGACGAGGACACGGAGGCGGACGTCCTGGGCAGCATCGCCCTGCAGTAGCAACCCCGCCGTCCCGCACCGCACTTCACCTCACGGCCCGCGGCGCGGACGGCGGCGGACGTGGGGGAGGGGACCCGCCGGCGGGTCCCCTCCCCTGTCCGTCCGTTCTCCCGCCCGTGCGGTCAGGACGTCACGAGCGCCACGCACATCGCGCCCAGTGCCACCGCCTGCAGCACGACCCGGGCGTTGATGACGCTGTCCCAGGTGCGCTGCAGGCCCCGCGCGTCGGGTGCGGTGCGGCAGTCCAGGGCGGCGCCGGTGAGCTCCTTGTTCACCGGCGCGCTGACCTTGTTGTAGACGGCCAGCCACACCACCAGGGCCAGGGCCGCCACCGCCGCGGCGACGGCCGGCGCGGTCTTGCCGTCGACGCCGGCCGCGACCGCGGTGGCCACGGTGGCGACCAGGCCGAAGACGCCCGGGACGGGCATCCGCCGGTCCCCGAAGCGGTGGATCTGCCCCATGGTGCTGGTCAGCACCGCGTCGTCGACGTGCGCGAGGGCGGGCCGCTGGACGATCGCGGAGAAGACGTCGGTGCCGTAGACCACCGCGTTGGCCATCGTGGCCACCACGGCCAGGGTTTGTACGAGCGCTTCCATCACAACCACCCTTGTCCGTCTGCCGGTTGCCACAAGGGCCGTGCCGCCCCGTGGATTTATCAACGCTAGATGTTCTGTCGACACTATCAAGTTCAGTGCTTTGAATGCTAGCGTTGACAACTCCATTAGTCCGCAAGGAATTCGGCGAGGACGTGGGGCGGCCCGGCCGGGGCGGTCCGCCGTGCCGCGCCTTGCGAGGACATCCGCCCGCACCGCTACGAGGAGACACCCAGATGGCCCATGGACGTGCCCGTCGCGTACTCATCGCCGGCGGAGGGATCGGCGGCCTGGCCGCGGCCCTCGCGCTGCAGCGCAGCGGTGTGGAGTGCGCGGTCTTCGAACGGGCCGAGGAACTGCGCGACGGCGGCGCGGGTCTGCACATCTGGACCAACGGTGTGCTCGCCCTCGACTTCCTGGGCGTGGCCGGCCGGGTCCTGGAGACCGCCCCGGCGCAGCACGTCGCGCACTTCAGCACCCACCGCGGCGAGGTGCTGGGCGCCTGGCCGGTGGGGGACTTCGTCGAGCGCTACGGGGCGCCCACGATCGCCGTCGAGCGCTCCGTCCTGCACGGTGTGCTGCGGGACGCGCTGCAGGGCTCCCCGGTGCGCACCGGCGCGCACGTGGTCGGCTTCGACCAGGACGAGGACGGGGTCACCGTGCGCTTCGCGGACGGCGGCAGCGAGCGGGGCGACCTGCTCATCGGCGCCGACGGCATCCACGGCGCCGTCCGTGACTGCCTGTTCGGGCCCGCCGACAACCGCTACAGCGGCTACATCGCCTGGCGCGGCCGCTCGCCCCTGAAGCACCCCGACATCCCGCCGGGGACGTTCAACGCGATGTTCGGGCCCGGTGTCCGCTTCACCTACTACGACGTCGCGCCCGGCCTGGTGCACTGGATGAGCGTGGCCAACGGGCCGGCCGGCGGACGCGACGAACCCGGCGTGCGCGAGATGCTGCTGCGCCGGCACCGCGGCTGGGGCGGACCGGTCGCCGACATCCTCGCCGCCACACCGGAGGAGGGGATCATCCGGGGCGACGTCGAGGGCCGGCGCCCCGAACGCCGCTGGGGCCGCGGCCGCGTCACCCTCCTCGGGGACGCCGCGCACCCCATCACCTTCAACATCGGCCAGGGCGCCTGCCAGGCACTGGAGGACGCCCTCGTGCTCGCCGAGCACCTCGAGCACGCCGGCAGCGACCCGGTCGCCGCGCTGCGCCGCTACGAACAGGAGCGCCGCGCCCGTACCGCACCGCTGCAGCGGATCGCCTGGCGGATCGGGCGGATGGGCGCGGTGGAGCATCCGCTGCTGATCCGGGCGCGCGAGGCGTTCATGCGCAAGAACTGGAACACCAAGGCCTTCGCCGCGGCCGAGAAGGGCCAGGTCGCCTACGGCACCCGCTGGGCGCGCGAAACCCGCCCGGGCAGCCCGGTCCCCGCCCCCCGCACCACCGTGGACTGACCCCGGCCCCCGTCCCCGCCACCGCCACGGACCGGTCCGGGGCCGTTGCGCCACCGCGCGCGGGACCTCGGGCCCTGCCGGCCCTGCCACCGCGGCGGGAGTCACCGGCCGTACGGCATCGTGCGCCCGCCCCCGGCACCCCCGGGGCCCCACGCCGTGGCCGGCTTCCGGGCGCGCGCCATCCCGCGCCGGCCGCGGGCGCACCGCCGCCGGCCGGCCCCGGCCCACCCCCTCCGCAGACCAACTCCACGGCACGGAAAGGAGCTTGGACAGCGCCTGGGCTCGGGACCCACCTCGCACAGGAGCGCCCCCGATCCGGGACCCGGCCTCACCTCCGCGCCGGGCCGGAGCGCCGAGGCCGGGCCACGGCACCCGCGTCCGGCGCCGGTTCACCCCACCCGCACCCGCACCGCAACCGCGCGCACCGCAACTCCCCGCACCACAGCCCCCCCGCACCGCAACCGCCCGTGCCGACAGCGACGTCGACGCTCCGCCAACTCCATCCGTTCCACCGCCTCCACCCGCAGCAGGCACCCCGGCCGAGCCCCGCGGGGCCTGTCACGCCGGCGGAGCCATCGGGCGTGCCCCGGCCCGGACCGCCGGGTACAGGCCGTTCCAGAGCGGGTGGTCGGGCGGGAACCCGAGGGAGACCAGGACGTTGACCAGCATCCCGTACGCCATGAACGTGGTGGTCTGGCCGGTGTCCGCGCCGAGCGGGCGGTGGACGGTGTCCCACAGCCGCTGCCACTCGGCCCGGACCGCCTCGCCGAACCCGGCGTCCCCCCGCGCCTCGCAGGCCGCGACCGCGACGTACACCTGCATCTGCATCAGCAGCCGTTCCGGCTCCTTGAGGATGACGCGGGTGTACGCGTCGGCCATCGCGCGCAGTGCCTCCTCGCCCGCCAGGCCCTTGGTCGCCTCGGCGAACAGCCGCGCGGTGTCGGCCAGACAGCGCCGCGCCGCCGCCAGGAACAGGGCCCGCTTGCCCGCGAAGAGACGGAAGAGGTACGGCTGCGACACCCCCGCGCGCCGGGCGACGGCCTCGGTGGAGGTCCCGTCGTACCCGCCCCGGGCGAACTCGCTCATCGCCGCGCGGATGACGCTCTCGCGCCGCTCGTCTGCGCTCATCCTCACCATGACCACAAGTTAGTGTTTGATCACTAACTGGGTCAAGGGGTCGGCCCGGGTAATACCCGGAGCGGTGGAACGCGGCTGGAATACGGGTGGGTTCAGGGTGGGTTCCGGGTGGTTTTCCGGCGGATCGCGGGCGGGAAAGGGCGCGCCGTCCGGTGCGGAATGCGGCGGCGGGAATCCGGCGCGGTACCGCCGGTCCAGACGCATTCGAGGAATGCGCCAGAACTCCGTGCCAGATTCACAGAATCGAGATCCGGTCGCCGACGGCTCGATGACCTTTCTCCGGCGTCTTCTTCGACTCAGTGAGGCAGGAACGGGGATGATCGACAATTTCTTCACGATGTTTCCCGGGCAGGGCTCGCAGCGCGCGGGCATGGCCGGGCATCTGCTGCGTGAGCACCCCCGCACCGCCGGACGCGTCCTGGCGCGCGCGCAGGACGCCACCGGCCTGCCGCTGACCGCGCTGTGCAGCACGGCGGGGGAGGAGGAGCTCGCCCCGACCGAGATCGCGCAGCCCGCCATCGTCGCCACCAGCCTCGCGGTCCTCGAAGTGCTGCGCGAGGAGGCCGGGTTCGTGCCGGCCGTGGTCGCCGGGCACAGCCTGGGCGAGTACACGGCACTGGTCGCCGCCGGGGTGCTGGGCGCCGACGACGCGCTGCGCCTGGTGCGCCGCCGCGGCGAGCTGATGGCCGGGGTCGCGCGCCGTGACGGCGGGTCGATGACGGCCGTGCTGGGCCTGGACCCCGGCCGGATCGAGGAGATCTGCGCCGGCTGCGCCCCGCTGGGCGTGGTGGAGATCGCCAACTACAACGAGCCGGGCCAGACGGTCGTCTCCGGGCAGCACGCCGCGGTCGAGGAGGCCGGCCGCCGGGCGCTGGCGGCGGGCGCCGAACGGGTGGTCGCGCTGAAGGTGTCGGCCCCCTTCCACTGCTCGCTGATGCGGGCGATCGAGGACGAGTTCGCCGCCGAACTGGAGCACGTCGCCTTCGCCGCGCCCCGGCTGCCCGTGATCAGCTCGGTCACCGGCACCCGGGTGCGTGACGGCGCCCACGCCCGCGATCTGCTGCGCCGTCAGCTGGCCGGTCCGGTGCGCTGGGTGGACGTGCTGGGCGCGGCGGCCGCGCTGGGGACGGGCGGCTGCCTGGAGGTCGGCCCCGGCCGGGTGCTGAGCGGCTTCGCCAACCGCACCGGCGTCCACTCCCTGGTGCGCAGCACCCACGACGCACGCCGTGTCGCCGCGCTGCTGCGCGAGCTGGGACAGGAGTCCGCGCCCGGCGCCGCCGCCTGACACCCCGCCCGCCTCCCTCCCGCTCCCCGGCCTCCGCCCCTTCCGACCCCTCCGACCCTTCCGACCCCTCCGATCCGCCCGGCCCTCTCCGTCCCGTCCCTTCCGTCCTCCTGTCCCTGTCGTCCTTCGTCGTCATCCGGTCCTTCTTCTTCATCCCGTTCCCGTCCCTCCGGTGCCGGCCTTCGGTGCCGGCGCCGCGGAGCGACCCATCCGAAAGGCAGCCAACGGTGTCCGAAACCCTGACTCCCACCTCGACCGACTACTTCTCCGCGGTCCAGGCCGCCATCGCCGACGCCCTGGGCATCGACGAGTCCGAGGCGGTTGCCGAGGCCACCCTGCTCGGGCAGCTCGGCGCCGAGTCGATCGACCTGCTCGACATCCTCTTCCGCATCGAGCGCGCCACCAAGGTGAAGATCACCGTGGCCGACATCGCCGCCCTGCTCCAGGGCGGCATCCCCGACGAGGAGTTCGGTGACGAGAACGAGGTCGTCAACGACACGGGCCTCACCCACCTGGAGAAGGTCCTGCCGCAGTTCGACCGCAGCCAGCTCGCCGAGCCGCTGACCGCCGAGGGCGTGCTGGGCCTGTTCACCGTGCAGAACCTCACCGACCTGCTGACCGAGCGGGCCGCGGCGCAGAACGCCGCCTGACCGCTCCGTCCGGCCGGTGGCGCGCGGGCCGAAGGCGTCCCGCGCACCACCCGCACCCCGGCCGGCCGCCCGTCGCGTCCCGGGCGGCCGCCCGGCCGGGACACGGCCCCGGTCCGCGCGGGCCCCGGCGCCGCCGCCCACCTCGTAGCAGAAACGGGAAGAGACAGATGAAGCTGAAGGACCGCACCGCCCTGGTCACCGGTGCCTCACGCGGCATCGGCCGGGCCATCGCCCTGGCCCTGGCCGAGCAGGGCGCGGCCGTCGCCGTCAACTACCGCTCCCGGCAGGAGGACGCCGCCGCGGTCGTCAAGGAGATCGAGACCGCCGGCGGCCGGGCCGTGGCCGTCGGCGCCGACGTCGCCGACCCGCAGCAGGCCGCCCGCCTGGTCCAGGAGGCCACCCGCCACCTCGGCTCCCTCGACATCCTCGTCAACAACGCGGGCACCAGCGACGACGGTCTCATCTACGACGCGCCGCCGGACGCCTGGCTGAACGTCATGAAGGTCAACTTCGGCGGCGCCTACCACTGCACACACGCCGTCCTGGAGCAGTTCATGGCCCACGGCGACGCCACGATCGTCAACATCTCCTCGGCGATGGGCGAACGCGGCTGGATCGGCCAGGCCAACTACTCCGCCTCCAAAGGAGCGTTGAACTCCTTCACCCGCTGCGCGGCGATCGAGCTCGCCCGCTTCGGCGTGCGCGTCAACGCGGTCCTGGCCGGCTTCACCCCGACCGACCTGGTGGAGGGGGTGATGCAGCGCGACGGCGGCCGCAGCATCAAGCGGCAGATACCGCTGCGCCGTTTCGCCACCGTCGAGCAGGTCGCGGCGGCGGCGGTGTTCCTGGCCGGACCCGACTCCGGCTACACCACCGGCGAACTGCTCAGCGTCGACGGCGGGTTCTCCGCCCAGCTGGGCACCGGCCGTCCGTGACGGACCGTGAGGGAACGGAAGAAGAGACGACGATGCGATTCCATCTGATCGACCGGATCGAGACCTTCACGCCGCGGGAGCACATCACCGCGCGCAAGGTCACCTCCGTCGACGAGAGCTACTGGCAGGACACCGGGAGCGGACCGGCCATGCCCTTCGGACTGGCCCTGGAGGCGCTGTGCCAGTCGGCGACCTGGCTGATCATGCTCTCCACCGACCACCGGCTGCGTGCCGCGCTCCTCGCCGTCGGCGAGGCCACCGCGCACCGCGCCGTCCGCCCCGGAGAGGTGCTGCGCATGCGGGCCACCATCGAGTCGATGACCGAGGAGGCCGCCCTCCTGGACGGCACCGTGACCGCGGACGGCGAGGACGTCCTGAGCGCCGGCGGCATCCTGTGCGCGCTCATCGACGCCGAACGCCTCGACGACCCCGCCGACACCCGGCGCATGGCGCACCAGCTGCAGGGCGGAGGGCCGGTGGGATGACCCGTGTAGCCATCACCGGAGTGGGGGCCGTCACCCCGCTCGGCAACGACGCCGAGAGCACCTGGCAGGCACTGGCCGCCGGCCGCAGCGGCGTCGGCAGACTCACCACCTTCGACGCCTCCGGCTTCCCGGTGCGCATCGCCGCCCAGGTCAAGGACTTCGACGCGGCCACGGCGATCCCCGCCCGGGTGGGACGCAAACACCTTTCCCGCGTCGGCCAGTTCGGCGTCGCGGCCGCCTGGGAGGCGCTGCGCAACGCGGGCGCCGACGAACTCGGCGAGGACGTGTACCCCTTCGACGAGCGCGGCGTCGCCATGGGCGCCAGCGTCGGCCGGCCCGAACTGCAGGCCCTCCTCGACGTCGGCCACCTGCGCGCCACCACCGGCCGCCCCGACGCCTTCCTGTGCCACCCGCCGGCCGTCACCCTGACCGACGACCAGAACGTGCCGCTGAGCGCCATGGCCCGGATGATGTCCGCGACCGGGCCGATGATCGGCATCTCCACCGCCTGCTCCGGCTCCGGGCACGCCATCGGCGAGGCCTTCCGCGCCATCCAGGAGGGCGACGCCCAGCTGATGGTCGCCGGCGGCTACGACTCCCTGACCACCTGGCTCGACCTGCTCGGCTTCAGCCTGCTGGGCGCCCTGACCGACCGCCACAACGACGACCCCGAGCACGCCTCACGGCCCTTCGACGCCGACCGCTCCGGCTTCGTGGTCGGCGAGGGCGCCGTCGCCGTGGTCCTGGAGGACCTGGACGCCGCCCGCGAGCGCGGCGCACCCGTCCTCGGCGAGGTCCTCGGCTACGGCTCCACCCTCAACGCCTGGCGCATCACCGACTCACCGCCCGACGGCTCCGGCGCGATCCAGGCCATGCAGGCCGCACTGGCCGAGTCCGGCGTGGGCACCGGCGGCATCGACTACGTCGTCGCGCACGGCACCAGCACCCACGGCAACGACCAGTCCGAGACCGTCGCCATCAAGAAGGTCTTCGCCGACGACGCCCACCGCCTGGTCGTCAGCGCCCCCAAGTCGATGGCCGGCCACCTCACCTCCGCCAGCCTGGGCCTGGGCGTACTGGCCGCGCTCGGCGCGATCCGCCACCGCCTGGTCCCGCCCACCGTCAACCTCGACCAGCCCGACCGCGGCCTCGACCTCGACTACGTACCGCACACCGCCCGCCCGATGCCGGTGGACGCGGCCCTCATCAACGCGTTCGCGTTCGGCGGCAGCAACACCAGCCTCGTCATCGGCGCCCCGCGGGAGGACACATGACCACCACCGCCCCCCGGACCGGCGCCGCCCCCGCGCGCACGGCCCCCGGGCAGACCACCGCCGACGACGCCGCTGCCGTGCGGGCCGCCGCCCTCACCCGGGCACAGGCGCGGGCCGCCGGCGCCCAGGCGGTGCCGGCCTTCGACCGGCTGCTGGAACTCGTGGAGGGCGAACGGGCCGTGGCCGTCCGCAACGTGCCCGCCACCCTGGCCTGCTTCACCGCCCACTTCCCCCGCCACCCCGTCCTGCCCGGCGTCCTGCTGCTGGAGAGCCTCACCGCACTGGCCCGCGCCGCCGCCGGCCCCGGCTCCTGGCACCTGGCCGCCGTGCGCGGGGTGCGCTTCAAGCACTTCGTCGGCCCCGGCGACCAGGTGCACCTCACCGTCGAGGTGAGCCGGCACAGCCCCCGGCAGACCGAATGCCGGGCCACCGCCCGGGTCGGGGACCGGGTGGTCGCCACCGTCCGCGCCCTGACCCTGGCCGGCGCCACCACGACCCGGGAGGGCACAGCATGAGCGAGCAGCGCCGCCGCGTGATGGTCACCGGCATCGGCCTGATGACCGCGATCGGCCAGAGCGCCGCCGAGACCTGGGACAGCCTGCTGGAGGGCCGCTGCGGCATCGGCCCGCTGCGCGCCTACGACCCGGCCCCGCTGCGCACCGGCATCGGCGCCGAGATCCACGGCTTCGACCCCGCCCAGTGGGCCGGCCGGCGCACCCTGCGCATGCTGTGCCGCGGCGACCAGCTGGCCCTGGCCGGCGCCACCCTCGCCCTGCGCGACGCGGGCCTGGACGGCGAGAGCGACCTGGGACAGCGCACCGGGCTCTTCCTCGGCAGCAACAAGGAAATGCCCCGCATGGACGAACTCATCACCCAGCTCCAGGCCGTCCGCGCCGACGACGGCACCCCCGACCTGCACCTGCTGGGCCGCACCGCCTCCTCGGTGGTCGCCCCGCTGTTCTTCGTCGAGGGACTGCAGCCCGCCGCCGCCTTCCACATCTCCGAGAAGTACGGCATCCGCGGCGCCAACGCCTACTTCGCCGGCACCGCCGACTCCGGCGCGATGGCCATCGGCCGCGCCATGCGCACCGTACGCCGCGGCGAGGCCGACGTCGTCCTCGCCGGCGGCTACGACGACGCCACCGGCTGGTGGGCGATGTCCAAGATGGACGGCCTCGGCGTCCTGAGCACCCGCACCGACCTCGGCCAGGAAGCCTTCCGCCCCTTCGACCGCGACCGCTCCGGCTCCGTGTTCGGCGAGGGCGCCGCCCTCCTCGTCCTGGAGGAACGCGGACACGCCCTGGCCCGCGGCGCCCACTGCTACGCCGAGGTCACCGGATTCGGCGCCGGCAACGACTGCGTCCGCCCGCCCAGCCCCCAGCCCCGCGCCCGCGGCCTGGCCCGCGCGATCGGCCGCGCCCTGCGCGACGCCGAACGCCCCTTCCCCGACGGCGGATACATCGCCGCACACGGCTGCGCCACCCTGCAGGGCGACGCCAGCGAGACCGTCGCCCTGCACGACGCCCTCGGCACCGCCGCCAAGTCCGCCCAGATCAGCAGCGTCAAACCGCAGACCGGCCACCTGGTCGGCGGCGCCGGCGCACTCAACGCGGCCGTCGCCGCGCTCGCCCTGGACAGCGGCACCGTGCCCGCCACCCTCAACCTGCACCGCCCCGCCCCCGAGTGCGACCTCGACTACGTCCCGCTCAGCCCCCGCCACACCCGCCCCGACAGCGCCCTCGCCCTGGCCCGCGGCCTGGAAGGGCAGGCCGTCGCCGTCGCCCTGGGACGGCCCTCGTGACCCGGCAACCCGACACCCCCGCCACACCCCGCACCGCACCGGCACCCGCCACACCCCACACCGCACCGGCACCCGGCACACCCCACACCACACGGACCCCCGCCGCACCCGCCTCACCCGCGGCCCCCGACACCACCGACACAGCCCGCACAGCCGGTGCGGCCGGTCCGTCCGCGACATCCGCCGTGCCTGCCCCGCCCGCCGTGCCTGTCGCACCCGCCGCGCCGGGCATGCCTGGCACGCCCGTGACACCCGCGATACCCGCAACAGCTGGAATGCCCGCACCACACGGCATCCCCGAAAGGAGTGCGGCCATGACCGACGTCTACGACCACGACACCCGGCCGGACGCCGCGGCCCGGCCCCGGACCGTGGTGGTCTGCGGCATCGGCGCCGTGACCGCCCAGGGCGAGGGCGCCACGGCGCTGTGGGAGGGCATCCGGGCCGGGCATTCCGCCATCGGCCCGGTACGCGGCATGCCGATGGACGGCTACGGCACGGCCATCGGCGGCGAGGTGCGCAACCCCTCCCGGCCCGCCTACGACTACCTCGCCTCCTTCGGCGGCCGCGAACGCGAACCGGCGATGGACTTCGCGCTGACCGCCGCCCAGGAGGCGATGGCCGGCGCCGGCCTCGCCTCGCTGCCCGCCGAACGCTGGGGCGTCGCCTTCGGCTCCTGCAACGGAGGCCTGCGCACCGCCGAGAAACTCGCCCGCCGCAGCCGCGAGGGCACCGCGCCCCCCGACGACGGCCGGCACTACCTGCTGGTGCCCCCGCAGGCCATCGCCGAGGCACTCAGCAGCGCCTTTTCCCTCAAGGGCCCCGCACTGAGCGTCAACACCGCCTGCGCCTCCGGCGCCCACGCCATCGCCCACGCCGCCGAGGCGATCTCCGCCGGCCGCGCGGACGCGATGCTCGCCGGCGGCAGCGACGCCTTCACCGAGACCGCCTTCGCCGGCTTCACCAGCCTGCAGTCCCTGTCCACCAAGCCCGCCGCCCCCTACTCCAAGGACCGCGACGGCCTCTCCCTCGGCGAGGGCGCCGGCATGCTGGTCCTCGCCGAGGAGTCCGTGGCACGCGCCGCCGGCGCCCCCATCCTCGCCGAGGTCCTGGGCTACGGCCTGTCCGCCGACGGCTACCACGCCACCGCCCCGCACCCCGAGGGCGAAGGCGCCGCCCGCGCCATCCGCGGCGCCCTGAAGGCCGCCGGCATCACCCCGCAGGACGTCGGCTACATCAACGGCCACGGCACCGGTACCCCCAAGAACGACTCCGCCGAGTCCAACGCCGTGCGCGCCGCGTTCGGCGAGGCCGCCGACAAGACCGCGCTCAGCAGCTCCAAGTCGATGATCGGCCACCTGCTCGGCGCGGCCGGCGCGGTCGAGGCCATCGTCACCGTCCAGGCCCTCGTCGAACAGACCGCCCCGCCGACCGCCAACTTCACCGGCACCGACCCCAAATGCGGACTCGACGCCGTCCCCGACACCGGCCGCGAACTGGCCATGAACGCCGCCCTGTCCAACAACTTCGCCTTCGCCGGCGCCAACGCCTGCGTCGCCTTCGGCTGGCCGTCGGGCCGCCGCTTCTCCGTACCGGCCCCGCCCGCCGCGGAGAAGGTCGTCATCACCGGCGGCGCCGCCATCACCGCCGCCGGCGAAGGCCCGGACGCCCTGTGGGAGGCCTGGCAGCGCGGCACACGGCTGGGCGGCGAAGAGGACGGACTGCACGTCGCCCGCGCCGACTTCGACCCCGCCGCCCACATCGGCGCCCGCGACCGCCGCCGCATGGACCGCCTCTCCCAGCTCGCCGTCGCCTCCTGCCGCGCCGCCCTCGCCCACGCGGGACTGGACGCCGACGAACACACCGGCGTCGTCCTGGGCACCGGGCTCGGCCCGATGCGCAGCATCGAGGACTTCCTGCTGCCCGTCCTGGACGGCTGCCCCGCCGAGGGCAGCCCGGCCGTCTTCCCCAACACCGTCTTCAACGCCGCCGCCGGCCAGGTCGCCATGCACGTCGGCGCCAAGGGCCCCACCTCCACCGTGACCACCGGCCACGCGGCCGGCGCCTCCGCCCTGACCGTCGCCCACGACCTGCTGCTGCAGCACCGCGCCGACGCCGTCCTGTGCCCCGCCGTCGAGGACCTCTCCCCGGGCGTCCTGACCGCCTACCGCGGCCTGCCGCTGTTCACCGACACCGGCTACACCCTCGCCGAGGCCGGCATCACCCTGGTCCTGGAACGCGAGTCCAGCGCCCGTGCCCGCGGCGCCCGCATCCTGGCCGAGTTCGCCGGCCACGGCACCGCCGGCGACGCGGCCGGCGTCGGACGCTGGGACGAGGACGGCGACGGCGTCGAACGCGCCATGCACGCGGCCCTCGGCCACGCCGGGGTCCACCCCCGCGACATCACCGCGATCTGGGCCAACGCCGCCGGCCTCACCCGCGCCGACGCCCCCGAGGCACGGGCCACCGGCCGGCTCGCCGCCGCGTCCGGCTGCCCCGTGCACACCCCCAAGCAGACCCTCGGTGAACCCGTCGGCGCGGGCGCCCAGCTCGCCGCCCTCCTCGCCGTCACCGGCTGGCAGCACCACACCACCGCCGGCCCGGTCCTCATCAACAGCTCCTCCCTCGGCGGCACCCACATCAGCCTCGTCCTGCGTCCCGCAACGGAGAACTGACCATGCCCCACACCCCCGCCCCGCCCCCCGCCGAACGCCACGTGTCCGTCCTGGCCACCGGCGCCCACCTGCCCGGCGAGGCCCTCGACAACGACGCCCTGGCCCGCGTCTGCGGACCGCTGCCCGACGACGTCCTGGACGGCATCCAGGTCCAGCGCCGGCACTGGATGACCGACCCCCGCACCGGCGCCCACACCACCAGCACCTCCGCCATGGCGACCGCCGCCGCCCGCCAGGCCCTCGACCGGGCCGGCGTCGGCGCCGACGAGATCGACCTCATCGTCGTCTCCACCGCCAGCCCCGACTACCTGCTGCCCGTCGCCGCCACCTACGTCCAGGAACAACTCGGCCTGGAACGCTGCGCCGTCATCGAGGTCAGGGCCGGCTGCGTCGGCGCCGTCCAAGCCCTCGACATCGCCCGCCGCCTGCTCGCCGACGGCACCTACGCCACCGCCCTGGTCATCGGCGCCGAAGCCGTCTCCCCGCTGCTGGCCCCCGTCTTCCTGGGCCGCGAACCCGAACGCGTACGGATGCGCGACCGCCTGACCGTCTACACCTTCGGCGACGGCGCCGGCGCCATGGTGCTGCGCGCCGGCGAGGAAGGCTCCGCCGCCGGCCGCCCGCGCCCCGTCTTCGCCACCCGCTCCCTGGGCGGCACCCGCAAACCCGGCATGCACATCATCGGCGGCGGCACCGACGCCCCCCTCGCCGAACAGCAGCGCCGCCCCCGCCTCATGGACATCCGCCTCGACATCCCCGGCACCGCCCGCTTCGGCCCCCGCGTCTTCGTCGAGGGCATCCACGACATGCTCCACCGCTCCCGCCTCACCCTCGACGACATCGACGCCTGCGTCCTGCCCGAGGGAAACGCCGAGTACTTCGCCAGCGAGTACGGCACCGCCGGACTGTCCGACGCCGACCGGACCACCCTGAGCAAGACCATCGTGGAGAACCTCACCGACGTCGGCGCCACCGGCTCCGCCGCCGTCCCGCTGGCCCTGGACGCCGGCTGGAGCCAGGGCCGCATCACCCCCGGCGACACCGTCCTGCTCCTCGCCATCGAGGCCAGCCGCTACGTGTACGCGGGCCTCACCCTCACCTGGGACGCCCCCTTCCCCGGCCGGTGACGGGCCCCGGCCCGCCCCCGCCCGCCCCGACCCGCCCCCCGCGGGCGCCGACACCACAAGGATGGAACGTGTCGATACAAGAGACGGTGCGCACCGCACAGAGCGTGGAGGAGCGCAACAAGAAGACCATCCGCCGGGTCTTCGACGCCTTCGTCAACCAGGGCGACTTCTCGGTCGTGGACGAGATCTACAGCCCCGACATGGTCGACCACCAGCCGCTGCCCGGAGCCCCCGAAGGACTCGAAGGAGTCCGCTACACCATCGCCGGCCTGCGCGAGGGCTTCCCCGACCTGCACGTGACCATCCAGGACATGAGCGCCCACGGCGACCACGTCGTCATCCACAACACCTGGCGCGGCACCCACCTCGGCGACTTCCTCGGCGCCGCCCCCACCGGACAGGTCATCGAGTTCAACGGCGTCGTGGTGTGGCGGCTGCTCGACAACGGCCTGATCGCCGAACGCTGGGGCATCGGCGTGGAGTCCAACATGCTCGCCGTGCTCGGCATGCGCCGGCTGGCCCCCGCCGCCCGCACCGCGGCCCGCGCCGCCGCCCGCCGCGCCGTCACCGGCGCCTGCACCCTGCTCACCCTGACCGGCGGCGCCGCCGAAGGCTGGCGCCGCCTGCAGACCGAGCTCGCCGGACCCCGGCTGCACGCCTACGAGACCTCCCGGCGCCGCGCCGGCATCCTCCAGGAGTCCTTCGACCTGCGCCCGCTCGACGGCCACGACGTCCTCGTCCACCAGATCGAAGCCCGCGACCCGCAGGCCGCCGCCCGCCGCCTGCTCACCTCCACCGACCCCTTCGACCAGTGGCTGCGCGAACAGGCCACCGAGATCCTCGGCACCGACCCCTGGTCCCGCCTCGCCGACAGCACCACCACCGGCACGGCCCACACCTGGACCTCCGTCACCACCGAGCTGACCACCGCCGACTGACCGCCGACGGGCGGCCCCAGCCGACCGACCGGCAACCGGCCGCCCCCCCGGCGGCCCGCCCCCGGCGGACGGGCCGCCGGAGCCCGAACCTCGGGGGCCGGTACGCCCGGACCGGTCCCCGCCCGGGCCGACCGGTGACGCGGTGGACGGGCCCGGGGGCCAGGGGAGTGATGCGGTGAACGGCCTCCGCCCGAGGGACACCTCTCCTCGAACGCCTCCGGACCGGGAGCTGAACCCGGTGAACGGGCCCCGGACCACGGGGGATCGACTCCTGCGCGAGGGCCCGCAGGGGTGAACAGGCCTCGGCTCGGCGGAGTCGGCTCCCTGTCCCGGCCGGGATGCCACGGCCAGGGCGGTCCGGGGCGCGCCCGGCAACCGGCGCGGCACCCGACCCGGTGCACCTGAACGGCCCCTGGCCCGGAGGCAGTCGGCGCCCCCGGCGCATGGAGACCGGCCCCCGGCGGGCGGTTTCCCGGATCGCGGAGCCGACGCCCGCAGGCGCCCCCCCGGGCTCAAGGGAACCGGTGCCGGTCAACGGCCCCCCGCCCGAGGGGAGTCGGCGCCCCGGCGCATAAAGACCGGCCCCCGGCGGGCGGTTTCCCGGATCGCGGAGCCGACGCCCGCAGGCGCCCCCGGGGCTCAAGGAAACCGGTGCCGGTCAACAGCCCCCCTGCCGGGGGCAGTCGGCGCCCCCGGCTCCAGGAGTCCCGGACCTGGTGAGCCGGCCGCAGGCCACCCGGCCCCAGTACTTCTCTAGCAAGGGCATCAATACTGTCACTGCTAATTCCCGGGTGGTGCCGGAACCGGCCGTACCCGGGACGGCACCCGCCCGCACGGCTCAGGAAGGAACCGATGATGCGGCAACGAACACTCGGCAGCCAGGGGCCGGCGGTCTCCGAACAGGGACTCGGCTGCATGGGCATGACCTTCGCCTACGGCCCCGCCGACGAGCAGGAGGCCCTGCGCACCGCGCACCGGGCACTGGAACTGGGCGTCACCCTCCTCGACACCGCCGACTTCTACGGCCCGCACAGCAACGAGGAGTTCGTCGCCCGGGTCATCGCCGGCCGCCGCGACGGCGTCGTCGTCTGTTCCAAGGTCGGCAACGAGGTCACCGAGGACGGCACCATCACCGGCCGCCTCAACAACCGCCCCGACTACATCCGTACCGCCGTCGAGGGCACCCTGCGCCGGCTGGGCACCGACCACCTCGACCTGTACTACCTGCACCGCGTCGACCCCGCCGTGCCCGTCGAGGAGTCCGTCGGCGCGCTGGCCGAACTGGTCCAGGCCGGCAAGGTCCGCCACCTCGGCGTGTGCGAGGCGTCCGCCGCCACCATCCGCCGCGCCCACGCCGTGCACCCGCTGGCCGCCGTACAGACCGAGTACTCCCTGTCCACCCGCGACGTCGAGGCCAACGGAGTCCTGGCCACCGTCCGCGAACTGGGCATCGGCTTCGTCGGCTACAGCCCGCTGGGCCGCGGCCTGCTCACCGGCCGCATCCGCAGCCTCGACGGGCTGGCCGAACACGACTTCCGCCGTATCGCGCCCCGCTTCCAGCAGGGCAACCTCGACCAGAACCTGCACGTCGTCGAACGGCTGCAGCACCTGGCCGCGTCCAAGGGCATCACCGCCGGGCAGCTCGCCCTGGCCTGGGTGCTCGCCCAGGGCGACGACGTCATCGCCATCCCCGGCACCAAGCGCGTCCCGTACCTGCAGGAGAACCTCGCCGCGAGCGACGTGACCCTGAGTGCGGACGACCTCAGGGCGCTCGACGAGATCGCCCCCCACGGCTCCACGGTGGGGGACCGCTATCCCGTCGGCGCCATGGCCACGCTCGACGGCTGAACCCCGACCGGCCGCGGACCTTCGAAGACGAGTGAGAGCGACAACCATGGCGAACATCACGATCATCGGCGGCGGACTGGCCGGCCTGACCGCGGCGATCTCCGCCGCCGAACAGGGCGCCCACGTCACCGTCCACGAGGCCCACTCCCACGCGGGCGGCCGCGCCCGCTCCGCCTCCGGCCCCTACGTCACCAACGACGGGCCGCACACCTTCTTCGACAACGGCGACGCCTGGCACTGGCTGCTGCAGCGCGGACTGGCCGGCCGCTACGTACGGCTGTCCTTCCACGAGTGGACCCGGATGCGCTTCCGCCACCAGGGCCGGCTGCGGATGACCCTGCCCGGCGGCTACATGCGGATGACCTGGATGCACCGCGGCATCGACGTCCCCGTCGACCGCTCCTTCCAGGACTGGGCGAGCGAACGCTTCGCCCAGCAGACCGTCGACGAAGCCCTCGGCTTCCTCGGCCCGATCCTCTTCGACGGCGACCCCGGACGCCTCTCCGCGGCCTTCGTGTGGGAACGCCTGCTGCGCGTGGGCACCCCCCGCTTCCCGCTGCCCAGCCGCTACTTCATGGGCGGCTGGGGCGCGCTGATCGCCCGCATGGAACGCGTCGCCCGCGCCCGCGGCGTCGTCATCGAGACCGGCTCCCGGCTGACCGAACTGCCCACCGGCGGACCGGTCATCGTCGCCACCTCCCTCGCCGCCGCCCGCAGCCTGCTCGGCGACGACTCCCTGCAGTGGCCCAGCGGCACCGCCGCCCTGCTCGACATGGCCGTCACCCACTCCAAGAAGGACGGCAACGTCTCCTTCGACATGGACGAGGGCGGCTTCACCTCCCAGTACTCCGACCACGACCCCTCCCTCGCCCCCGAGGGCCAGGCCCTGTTCCAGGGACAGATGCCGATCAGGCCCGGCGAGTCGAAGGCCGACGCGCTGGCCCGGCTGGAGAAACTCTTCGACCTGACCACCCCCGGCTGGCAGCAGCGCATCCTGTGGCGCCGCGAAGGCGTCTCCCGGGGCCGCACCGGCGCCCTCGACCTGCCCGGCCTCAGCTGGCGCGACCGGCCCGCCGTCGACCGCGGGGACGGGGTGTTCCTGGCCGGCGACAGCGTCGCCGCCCCCGGCATCCTCGCCGAGACCTCCATCAACAGCGCCCTGCGGGCCGCGGAACTCGCCCTCAGCGCCCGGCCGGCCGCGCACCACTCCGCGGTGCTCGGGCGATGAGTGAGCCTCGCGTCCCACCCCACCCCGTTAGGGAGCGCAGCACATGAGAATCACCCTGTCCGAGCGCGGCACCCCGGACTGGCAGACCGCCGCGGACCTGGCCCGGCTGGTCTTCGCCAAGCAGTACCGGGCCAGCATCACCCCCGACCCGGACGGCTTCCTCGCCTTCTTCGAGACCGCCGCCGACGGCCAGGAGGAAGTCCTCGCCTGCGCCGGCCTGTCCTTCCCCGAGGAAGAGACCATCCTGCTGGAGCGCTATCTCGACGCGCCCGTCGAAGACGTCATCACCCAGGCCGTCGGCGCCCCCGTCAAACGCTCCCAGGTCCTGCAGATCGGCTCCATCGCCTCCGTACGGGCCGCCGCCGGCGCCGAGATCATCAAAGCGATCCCGCTGATCATGGCCTGCCTGGGCCGCCCGTACGCCGTCATGACGATGACCGGCCGGCTCGCCGCGCTCATGCAGCGCCTCGGCTGCGTCTTCCACCCCCTCGCCGACGCCTCCCTGGAGCGGCTGCCCGCCGACGAACGCGCCTCCTGGGGCACCTACTACGACACCCGGCCCGTCGTCGGCTACGCCGAGGCCGCCGAACAGTCCACCCTGCTGCTGGCCGCCATCGGCCGCTACTGCTTCACCTCGGTCGACATGCGGCTGCTGAGCAACCGCCCGGCACAGCAGGGGGTGCTGACCCGTGCCGCCTGAGACCGCACCCCTGTCCCTGGCCCGCGGACTGCTGCGGCAGGCCGACAGCGACGCCGTCATGGTGCGCGTCCTGGCCGCCGACGGCGGCGAGGGCACCACCCACAGCTACCGCGACCTCCTGCGCACCGCCCTGGCCCTGGCCGCCGACCTCACCGGCCTGGCCCGCACCCTGGGCCGCCCCGCCCGGGTGGGACTGCTCGCCGAGAACTCCCCGGAATGGGTCGTCGCCGACCTCGCCGCCCTGTTCGCCGGCGCCGTGGAGATCCCCGTACCCACCGCCTTCACCGCCCAGCAGGCCGCCTCCCTCCTGGAGAGCGCCGACCTGTGCCTGACCGACACCGCGGGCAGCGCGGCCCTGGCCCGCTGGAGCACCGACACCCCCGACCCCGTCCTGCCCGCCGGCTGCCCCACCACCGCCCTCGACCTGCCCGCCCTGCTCGCCCGGCCCCCCGTCCCGCACCCGCCCGTCCCCGACCACGACGCGGTCGTCAAGGTCATCCACACCTCCGGCACCACCTCCGCCCCCAAAGGCGTACAGATCCGCCGGCACGGCCTGGACGCACTGCTCACCTCGCTGCGCACCCGCACCCGCCCGGCGATCTTCGAGCGGTACCTGTCCATCGTCCCCCTCAGCCTGCTCATCGAACAGGTCGCCGGCCTCTACATGCCCTTCCTGGCAGGCGGTTCGGTCTCCTTCCTGCCCCCCGGCACCGCCCTGGTCGGCACCGCCGCCGACGCCGCACCGCGCATGCTCACCCTGCTGCGAGCGGCCCGCCCCACCGCCCTGGTCGTCCCGCCCACCGTCGCCGGCCTCTTCCTCGCCGTGTGCGACCAGCAGCCCGCCGAGAGCGTCACCGAACGCCACCGGCGGATCTTCGGCCACGACGGCCCGGTCTTCATCGCCTGCGGCGGCGCCCCCGTCCCGCCCGAGATCCTCCAGCGCCTGCACGCCCACGGACTGACCGTCCACGAGGGCTACGGACTGAGCGAGAACTCCTCCGTGGTGTCCTGGAACTTCCCCGGCGAAGTCCGCTTCGGCACCGTCGGCCGCCCCCTGGACCACGTCCACGCCGAACTCGCCGACGACGGTGAACTCCTCATCCGCAGCACCTCCCTGTTCGCCGGCTACACCCGCGAGGACCCCTCCAGCGTCGTCGTCGACGACCAGGGCCGCCTGCACACCGGCGACCTCGCCGAGATCGACGACGACGGCTACCTGCGCATCACCGGACGCAAGAAGAACCTCGTCATCACCGCGGGCGGCCGCAACGTCGCCCCCGAATGGGTCGAGGCCCGCTACCGCGAACTCGGCTTCGTCCGCGAGGCCGCCGTCATCGCCGACGGCCTCGACGACGTGCACGGCCTGTTCGTCATCGACGCCGCCCTCGACCCCGACACCGCCCGCGGCCGCATCACCGAATTCGGCCGGCGCAGGCTCTCCGGCATCGAACGCGCCGCCGTCGTCCACCTCATGTCCGAGGACGACCCCGCCTACGCCACCTGCTTCACCGTCACCGGACGCCCCCGCCGCGACGTCATCCGCCACCACGTCCTCGGCCCGGCCCCCGCCACGGCCGCGGCGTCCCCGAGCAACCAGAACAAGGAGAAGGCATGAGTACGGCTGTGCAGACCACGCCCTACGGCACCGGCAGCGGCCTGCTGGTCCAGCCCGCGGGCCCCGGCGGCCTCGACGCCATCGACCCCAAGGAACTGCGCGACCTCCTCGCCCAGGCCGGGTTCCTGCTGCTGCGCGGTTTCGGCGCCGACATGGACGCCTTCACCGCCCTGGTCCAGAACACCTCCACCTCCACCACCCTCGACCCCGCCCGCGACTTCTACTCCGAGGTCGCCCAGAAGGTCGACGCGGGCTTCGACGAGGTCGGCCTGCACACCGAGAACGGCAACAGCCCCTTCCGCTCCCACCTCGCCTGGTTCTTCTGCGAGAAGGCCGCCTCCACCGGCTCCCAGACCACCGTCTGCGACGGCTACCGCGTCTGGGACGCCCTCAGCGAGCAGGCCCGCACCGCCTTCGCCGCCCAGGACATCGTCTACAGCCGCTACGTCGGCGAACCCCAGTGGCGGGCCATGGCCCACCACCTGCTGGGCCGCACCAAGCCCGCCGACCGGATCCAGGTGAGCGAACTCCTCGCCCTGGCCGGACAGCTGCCCGGCACCGAGATCACCCCCCAGGACGACGGCGGCGTGCGCTACTCCTTCCGCACCCCCGCCGCCGGCCCCACCGTCTTCGGCCCCCGCCCCTCCTTCGCCAACAGCATCCTGGGCCCCTCCTTCAACTACGAGAAGCCCACCATCACCTTCGCCGACACCACCGAACTGCCCGCCCCCCTGCTCGCCGAGGTCGAAGAGGTCACCGCCCGCCTCACCGAGAACCTCGACTGGCAGGACGGCGACGCCGCCGTCATCGACAACACCCGCGTCATGCACGGCCGGCGCGCCATCACCGACCCCGACCGCACCATCTACAACGCCCTCAGCTACATCGAGGCACCCGCCGCCTGACCGGGCCGCCCCCGCCCCGCACACCAGCCCCCAGGGGCGGCGCCGGGGCGGGGCGGGAGACAGACCCGTCCGAGAGGGAGCCATGACCACCGACCACCCCGCCGCCCGCACCCAGGACCGCACCCCCGACACCGACACCGACGCCGCCGCGGCCGACCCGCGCCGCTGGCGCCTGCTCGTCTTCGTCGCCCTCGCCCAGTTCATGGTCCTGCTGGACACCACCGTGGTGAACCTCGCCCTGCCCGCCGTCCAGAGCGACCTCGGCGCCGGCCCCACCGCCATCGAATGGGTCCTGACCTCCTACATCCTGTGCTTCGGCGGCCTCATGCTGCTCGGCGGCCGCACCGCCGACCGCTGGGGCAGACGCCGCACCTTCCTCCTCGGCGCCCTGCTGTTCACCGCCGCCTCCCTGCTGTGCGGCCTCTCCCGCGACGCCGGCCTGCTCATCGCCGCCCGCGCCCTGCAGGGCTGCGGCGCAGCCTTCCTCTCACCCGCCGCGATGTCCCTGGTCACCACCACCTTCCCGCGCGGCCGCGAACGCACCACCGCACTCGCCGTCTGGGCCGCACTCGCCGGCCTCGGCGGCACCCTCGGCGTCATCGCCGGCGGCCTGATCACCGACAGCCTCAGCTGGCGCTGGATCTTCTACATCAACCTCCCCTTCGGCGCCGTCGCCGTCGCCGGCGTCCTGCTGCTCTCCCGCGGCCGCCCCGACACCGCCGTCCGCGGCTCCCGCCCCGACCTGGCCGGCGCCGCCACCGTCACCGCGGGCCTGGCCGCCCTCGTCTACGCCATCGTCAACATCCAGGACCACGGCGCCGCCTCCCCGCCCTACGTCCTCGCCCCGGCCGCCGCCGCCCTCACCCTGCTCGCCGCGTTCCTCCTCATCGAACGCCGCGCCGCCGACCCCCTGCTGCCCCTGCAACTGTTCGCCACCCGCTCCCTGGCCACCGCCGGCCTCGGCCGCGTCCTGACCAGCGCCGTCCAGGCCTCCGTGCTCTTCCTGTGCAGCTACTACCTGCAACGCACCCTCGGCTACTCCACCCTCGCCTCCGGCTTCGCGTTCCTGCCCCTGGGCATCGTCGCCATCCTGGTCACCGCCCCCGCCACCCGCGTCATGCACCGCGCCGGCCCCCGCCCCGTCTACCTCGCCGGCGCCGCCGGCTCCCTGCTCGGCCTGCTCCTGCTCACCCAGGCCCCCGCCCACGGCAACTACCTCCTGCACCTGCTGCCCGCCCTGCTCATCCTGGGCGCCTCCATGCAGTGCTGCGGCATCCCCGTCAACGTGCACGGCGTCTCCGACATCCCGCCCCACCAGCAGGGCATCGCCTCCGGCGTCCTGGTCGCCGCCTTCCAGGTCGGCGCCTCCCTCGGCGTCGCCACCGTCGCCACCAGCGCCCTGACCCGCACCACCAGCGAACTCACCGCCCACACCACCCCCGCCCTGGCCTGGCTGGACGGCCTCCACCTCGGCTTCTGGATCGCCGCCGGCATCGGCGTCCTCAACCTCCTCACCGCCTGCTTCGGACTGCCCCGCCACCCCACCACCCGCACCGCCTGACCCACCCCGCCACCCCCCTCACCGGACGAGAAGAGGCACCCGATGGCCCGCCCCGGAGACACCCTGCGCCTCGGCAAGGACACCCTCACCTTCCTGACCACCGCCGCCGAGACCGGCGGCGCCTACGTCGAGGTCGCCGTCGAATACGCGCCCGCCGTCATCAAACCGCCCCAGCACTACCACCCCCGCCAGACCGAACACATGCGCCTGGAAAGCGGCCGCCTGAGCCTCCAACTCGACGGCACCCTCCACGAGTACGAGCCCGGCGCCGACTTCCACATCCCCCCGGGCGCCGTCCACTCCATGTGGAACCCCGGACCCGACACCACCCGCGTCATCTGGCGCACCACCCCCGCCTACCAGACCGAAACCGTCTTCGAGACCCTGTGGGGACTGACCAACGAAGGCCGGCTGCGCCCCGACGGCACCCCCCGCCTGCAGATGCCGCTGCTCGCCCTCGCCTTCCGCGACGAGTACCGCGTCGTCACCGGCCGCCCCTTCCCCCTCGACATGGGCCTGTGCCTGCTCCTCGCCCCGCTCGGCCTGGCCTGCGGCTACCGCCCCACCTACCGCCCGCCCCAGGACACCCCCCGCCTCCAGCCCACCGCCTGAACCGGCCCCGCACCAAGAGGCCCCGCACCAAGAGGCCCCGCACCAGGCGGTTCGAGCCGGAAACGAGGCCCGAGCGAGCGCGCCGCCCTAGCGTCGGCGGCAACCGAACAGGCCGATGCGTGGAGGAATGGTCATGGCCACCGAAGCACACGAATTCACCCTGCCCGGCGCGGATCTCCCGCAGCCCGACGCCGAACTGCGCAAGAAGCGCGAGGCGGTCGTCCTGCAGCACACGGTCGCCGAGATCGCCTGGGACATCGACGGCGTGCTGGCCACCTTCCCGCGCGGCGGCGTCTACCGCATCCAGGCCTTCGAAGAAGGACCGCTGATCGGTGAAGAAGCCATCAAGAAGGGCTACTTCGCCGAACTCAAGGCCGCCTTCCCCGACCTGGAGCACGACCTGCACCACGTCCACCACACCCCCACCGCGGTGATCCTGGAGGCCCAGGCACGCGGCAAGCAGCACGCCGACTGGCGCGGCATACCCAACCGGGGCAAGTCCATCGACGCCCCCGTCGCCGTCTTCTTCCACTTCGACGGCGACGTCCTCGTCGACGAGACCCTCTACTTCGACATCGCCACCTTCCAGCGCCAGCTCGCCTGACCGGCCCCCGGCCCGGCCGCCCCCGCCGCGGAGCCCGCGCACCCACACCGGTACGCGGGCCCCGCGGCGCCGCCGTGCCCGCCGCGGGGCCCGCGCCCACCGGCGCTCGAGGAGGAGTCGAGTACGCGTCCGTAGCGTCGTCGGCGCCGGACCGGCCCGGTGGCGCCGGGTGCGCCGGCGCAGGCCGGACAGGTCACGGCGAGGAGCATCTCGCACTGACCAGCCTCCAGAAAGGATGCTCGATGAGCACCGTCAACCCCCCATCCCCGGGCGGTGAAACCAAGAGGGTGGTCTTCTGGGCCATCCTCACCACCAGCCTCGCCTCCTTCATGGCGGGACTGGACAACCTCGTCATCATCACGGCGCTGCCCACCATCCGGGAGAAACTCGGCGGCAGCCTCACCGACCTGGAATGGACGGTCAACGCCTACACCCTGTCCTTCGCGGTCCTGATGATGTTCGGCGCCGCCCTCGGCGACCGCTTCGGCCGCCGCAAGGTCTTCAGCCTGGGCCTGCTGCTGTTCACCGCCGCCTCCGCGGCCGCCGCCCTCGCCCCCGGCATCAACGAACTCGTCGCCGCCCGCGCCGTCCAGGGCGTCGGCGCCGCCATCATCATGCCGCTGTCGGTGACCCTGCTGACCGCCGCCGTGCCCGCCGAGAAACGCGGCGCGGCCCTGGGCATCTGGGGCGCCGTCAACGGACTGTCCATCGCCGCCGGCCCGCTGGTGGGCGGCGCCATCGTCGAACACCTGTCCTGGCAGTGGATCTTCTGGCTGAACGTACCCATCGGCCTCGCCCTGGCCCCGCTGTCCTTCCGCAAACTCGCCGAGAGCCGCATCGCCCACTCCCGCCTCGACGCCGTCGGCACCGCCCTGGCCAGCCTCGGCCTGTTCGGCATCGTGCTGGGCCTCATCAAGGGCCACGGCGACGGCTGGACGTCCCCGCAGGTCCTGGGCGCCCTCATCGGCGGCACCGCCGTGATGGCCGTCTTCGTCGCCTGGGAGAACCACACCGAACACCCCATGGTGCCGATGCGCATGTTCCGCAACCGCGCCTTCACCGCGATCAACCTGGCCGGCGCCCTGATGTCCGTCGGCATGTTCGGCGCGATCTTCCTGATGACCCAGTTCCTGCAGAACATCCAGGGCTACACCGCCATGCAGGCCGGCGTCCGCCTGCTGGCCTGGACCGCCATGCCGATGGTCGTCGCCCCCATCGGCGGCATGGTCTCCGACCGCATCGGCGGCAAACCCGTGGTCACCCTCGGCCTCGCCATGATGACCGCCGGCATGGTCTATTGGGCCTTCGTCCTCGAACCGGACGTCTCCTACGCCGCCCAGCTGCCCTCCCTGATGATCTGCGGCGCCGGCATGGCCCTGTTCTACGCCCCGCTGATGAACCTCACCATGGGCTCGGTCGCCGAACACGAACAGGGCATCGCCTCCGGCGTCACCGCCGCCACCCGCGAGGTCGGCGCAGCCCTCGGCGTCGCCCTGCTCGCCTCCATCTTCAGCGCCAACGGCGGCTACGCCTCCCCGCGCGACTTCGTCGACGGCCTCGTCCCCGCCATGTGGGTGGGCGCCGTCGCGGTGGCCCTGGCGACCTTCTCCATGCTGCTCGCCCCCTCCCGCCGGCCGGCCGCCGCGCCCGCCGCCGCCCCGGCCGCGCCGCCCGGCCGGCACCACACCCCGGCCGCCGACCAGCACGCCCCGGCGGGGGAGAACACCCCGGCACCGCTGCACTGACCCGCACACCCACCCGGGGTCCGGGGCCCCACCGGCCGCGGACCCCGTTCCGTCGACCCGAACCGAGGAAGCATGGCCATTGAGGAGATGAAGGTCCGCGACGCCTTCCGGATCACGCCGTCGCAACTCCCGGACAACCGGGGCCGGTTCTTCGAGGCCTGGCGCATGGGCGAACTGACCGGAAGCAGCGGCCAGCCGTTCACCGTCCGCCAGGTCAACTTCTCGGTCTCCCACCGTGACACGCTGCGCGGCATCCACGGCACCACCCTCCCGCCCGGCCAGGCGAAACTGGTGACCTGCGTCCGCGGCGCCGCCCTGGACGTGGTGGTCGACCTGCGCGTCGGCTCCCCGACGTTCGGCATGTTCGACACCACCCTGCAGGAGGCCGGCTCCGGCATCGGCGTCTACCTCGCCGACGGCCTCGGCCACGCCTTCCTCGCCCTGACCGACGACACCTGCATGAACTATCTGTGCTCCGAGGAGTACGTGCCCGGCACCATGGTCGACATCCAGGCCCTCGACCCGGCCATCGGCATCCCCTGGCCCACCACCACGGGCCTGATCCGCTCCGAGAAGGACGCCACCGCCCCGAGCCTGTCCGAGGCCGTCGAACGCGGCCTGCTGCCCACCTACGAAGAGGCCCTCACCTCCTACGGCCCCTCCTGGCAACTCCCGCACCCCCAACACCTCACCCGCTGACCCCGCCCCGGGACGCCCGCAGCCGCCACCCCGCCCCGACACCGGGCGGAACGGCACCCCGCGCCGGCACCGGGCGGAACGGCACCGCGCGCCGGCACCGGGCGGAACGGCACCGCGCGCCGGCACCGGACCGAATGGCACCGCGCCCCGGCCCACGGCGAACGCCGCACCCGCGCACGCGGGACAGCACGCGCCCGAACCCGGCGCCCAGGAGGGCGAGTTCCTTCCCGCGCCCGCACGTCCACGGCCGGCCGGGCCCGTCACCACGGCGCCCGGGAACGCAGGAGGGGCGGGCCCACGTTCCGCCCCGCCCCGGCCACGGCCGAGCCCGTCGCGCCGACCCCCGGCACCCGGGGGAGCGGGCCCCGCGGCCCCGCACGGTGCACCACCGGGCTCGTCACCGGACGCACCGCCCAGGCGCCCGGGATGCCGAGGTGCGCGCTCACCGCGAGTCGCAGCCGTAACGGCTCACCGACAGCGGTCCGTTGGGCCCTGGCGATGGCGGGCCGCCGCCAACGGGGGAGCGGGCCCCGCGCCCCGCGCGGCGCGCCGCCGGGCTCGTCACCGGACGCACGCTCCGGCACTTGGGACGCCGATGCGCGCTCGCCGCGGGCCGCAGCCGGGGCCCCGGTTCGACGGCCCACCGTCCGGGTGCCGTTGGGCCCCGGGCGCGGTGGCCCGTCGCCAGACAACCCTGGTCCCGGCGTCCCGGCAGGCCCTGGCCCGTTCCGGCGGGCTCCTGCCCGGTCCGGCGGACCCCTCACCCGGTCCTGGTGAACCCCTGGTCCGGCCCTGGCTGCCCTCTCTCCCGACCCCGACAGGACCCGCGCCCGTTCCCGGCTGGCCCTCGGGCGGCCCGGTGTTCCGGCTCCGCCCCACGCTCTCTTGGCCCATGGTGCGGCGCGTGCTGTCGCAGGGGTGCCTCACCCGACGGGGGAGGCCGCCGGCGCCACGGCGGCCCGGACCCGGACGGTCCGGACCCGGCCCAGGCCCGGGCCGAACCCGGCTCCTGGTCCGCCGCCGCAGGCATGCCGGTGTCCCGAAGACCCGCAGGGGTTTTCGGGGCACCGGTCGGTGCGCGGCCGCGGGGCCGCCGGGGGCTCACGCGGTCACAGGGCGGCCCTGTGTTTGAGCGGTTCCCACCAGGAACGGTTGTCGCGGTACCAGGCGAAGGTCTCCGCCAGGCCCTGGGTGAAGTCCTTGCGGGGCCGGTAGCCCAGCTCGCGGGAGATCTTGCCGCAGTCCACCGAGTAGCGCAGGTCGTGGCCGAGCCGGTCGGGCACGTGCTCGACGCTGTCCCAGCCCGCTCCGGCCAGATCCAGCAGCAGCGTGGTCAGTTCCTTGTTGCTCAGTTCGGTGCCGCCGCCGATGTTGTAGACCTCGCCGGGCCGGCCGCCGGTGCGGACCAGTTCCAGGCCCTGGACGTGGTCGTCGATGTGCAGCCAGTCCCGTACGTTCAGTCCTTCCCCGTACAGCGGGACGCGGTGTCCGTCGAGGAGGTTGGTGACGAACAGCGGGATGACCTTCTCGGGGAAGTGGTGGTGGCCGTAGTTGTTGGAGCAGCGGGTCACCCGTACGTCGAGGCCGTGGGTGCGGTGGTAGGACAGGGCCACCAGGTCGGAGGAGGCCTTGGAGGCGGCGTAGGGGGAGTTGGGCCGCAGCGGGTCGCTCTCCGGCCAGGATCCCTCGGCCACGGAGCCGTAGACCTCGTCGGTGGACACGTGCAGGAAGCGGGCGCGGCCGCCGGGCCGGCGCAGCGCCGCGTCCAGGAGGGTCTGGGTGCCGAGCACGTTGGTGGTGATGAACTCGGCGGCGCCGAGGATGGAGCGGTCGACGTGGGACTCGGCGGCGAAGTGCACGATCTGCTCGTGTCCGGCGACGAGTTCGGCGACCAGGCGGGTGTCGCAGATGTCGCCCTGGACGAAGCGGAAGCCGGGGTGGCCGCGGACCGGGTCGAGGTTGGCGGGGTTGCCGGCGTAGGTGAGTTTGTCGAGGACGGTGACGTGGACGTCGCCGGGGCCGGCCGGGCCGAGCAGGGTGCGCACGTAGTGCGAGCCGATGAACCCCGCGCCGCCGGTGACGAGGATGCGTGTGGTGGTCATGAGGAAATCTGCACCTTGCTGTGGTCGCCGAGGATGAGGCGGTGGGCGGCGGGGATCCGGGGGGCGGGGGTCACCTCCACGTTGCGGCCGATGATGGAGGCCTCCACGCGGCGGGCGCCGTGCACCGAGGAGCCGTCCAGGACGATGGAGAACTCGATCTCGCTGTCGGTGATGCGGCAGTCGGGGGCGATGGAGGTGAACGGGCCGACGTAGGAGCCGGTGATCACGCTGCCGGTGCCGATGACGGCGGGGCCCACGATGCGGGAGCCGGTGACGCGGGCGCCCTCGTCGATCCGTACCCGGCCGATGATCTCGCTGGTGTCGTCGACGTCGCCCTCGATGCGGGGTTCGGCGTGTTCCAGGACGGACCGGTTGACCTCCAGCATGTCGCCGACGTTCCCGGTGTCCTTCCAGTATCCGGAGATCGTCGTGGAGCGGACGTCGCGGTCGTGGTCGATCAGCCACTGCAGCGCGTGGGTGATCTCCAGTTCGCCGCGCCAGGACGGCTTGATGGCGCGGACGGCCTCGTGCACGGCGTCGGTGAACAGGTAGACGCCGACGAGCGCGAGGTCGCTCCTGGGGTGCTCCGGTTTCTCCTCCAGGCCCACGATCCGTCCGTCGGGGCCGAATTCGGCGACCCCGAACTGCGTCGGGTCGGAGACCTGGGTGAGCAGGATCTGGGCGGCGGGCCGCTGCGCGCGGAAGGCGTCGACCAGGTCGGAGATGCCGCCCACGATGAAGTTGTCGCCGAGGTACATGACGAAGTCGTCGTCGGCGAGGAACTCGCGGGCGATGAGGACGGCGTGGGCCAGCCCGAGGGGCGCGGACTGGGGGATGTAGGTGACGGCGAGGCCGAACTTGGAGCCGTCGCCGACGGCTTGCGTGATCTCGTCGGCGGTGTCCCCGACGATGATCCCGACCTCGGTGATGCCCGCGTCCGCGATCGCTTCCAGGCCGTAGAAGAGCACCGGCTTGTTGGCCACGGGCACCAGCTGCTTGGCGGATGTGTGGGTGAGGGGGCGCAGGCGGGTTCCGGCCCCGCCGGAGAGTACGAGAGCCTTCATGAAGGTGACGCTAGGAGCGGGCACTTGAGCCGGGATCGGGGATGGGCCGGGCCCACAGGCGGCCTCCAGGGCGGCTCGAGACGCGATGGGGATCCTCGGTGGGCGGCGGCCGGCGGCGTGTGCCCGGGGTGACCCGTGGGGGCGTCCTCGCCCGCCCGTCCAGTGACGCGAGCCCAGAGAGGCACAGGCATGGCAGCCAACCACCGTGAACTCGTCCAGCGCTTCGTCGACATGATCAACAGTCATGACGTGAGCACCATGAGCGCGCACACCGCGCCCGGGCACATCGACCACAACCCGGTCGTCGAGGACGGCATCGAGGCCAACACGGCGTTCTGGGAGCAGATCTTCGCCGCGTTCCCCGACGTGAAGGTCGTCACCCACGACCTCGTCGTGGAGGGGGACCGGATCGCGGGCCGCTTCGAGTACTCCGGCACCCACCGGGGCACGTTCTTCGGGGTCGAGGCGACCGGGCGTCCGCTCAGCTTCCAGTCGATCGACTTCTGGCGGGTCGAGGACGGGCTGCTGGCCGAGCACTGGGACCAGCTGGACATGGCCGGTCTCTTCCGCCAGCTCGGCGTCGACATCCACGCCGGCCAGGAGGCGTGAGCGCATCCCTGGCGGGCGTTCCCTGCGGACGCGGGCGGCCCGGCACGCACTCGGTGCGTGCCGGGCCGCTTTCCTGCCCCCGGCCCCGCCGCGCGGTGACGGCCGCCGGTCAGGTGGCGGCCGGCCGGAGGAAGGGACCGCAAGGAGGGTGCCGGGGGAGGGGAGGGGGCGGTCAGGGGGCTGCCGGGCGGGCGGCGGCCTGTTCGACCTCGTCCACGAGCCGGGCGTGGTCCAGGACGGCCTCGGTGTGCGGGGTGAAGTCCTCGCCGTCGAGGACGGCGCGGGCGAAGACGCCCGCGATGTTGGTGAAGTGGGCGTCGGGCGCGAGGCGGATCTCCTCGACGCCGGCGCCGCGTTCGACGTGCAGGACGGGCACATGCTCGTCGGGGGTGCTGAAGGCGCGTTCCAGGCGCAGCCGTCCCCGGCTGCCCCACAGGTCGTATCCGCTGCGGTAGGCGTGCTCGACGCCGTAGGCGAGCTGGGCCGCCGCCCCGGAGGGCGCCGTCAGCAGGGCGCCGCCGGCGGGGGCGGGTCCGTGCGGGCCGGCCGCGCGGACATGGGCGCCGGCCACCCGCAGGCCGGGGCCCAGGAAGAGCCGGGCGGCGCGCAGCGGGTAGGCGGCGACCTCGGGCAGGGTGCTGGCGCGCCGATGGGTGCCGTCGCTCTCGCGGCGCAGCGGGATGCCGAACTCGGAGCCGAACAGCTGCAGTTCGCCGATCAGCCCGTCGTCGAGGAGCCGGCGGACCCGGGCGTGCTGGGAGTGGTGCAGGAACATGAAGCTCTCCATCAGCAGCAGGCCGCGCTCGCGGGCGAGACAGACCGCCTTGTCCGCGTCGGCGTACCGCAGGGCGAACGGCTTCTCGCACAGCACGTGCTTGCCGGCCGCCAGCGCCCGCAGCGTCCACTGCGCGTGCAGCTCGGGCGGCAGCGGCAGGTACACCGCGTCCACGTCCTCGCGTTCCAGCAGCCGTGCGTAGCCGGTCACCGGCGTGCCGCCGAACCGGTCGGTGAACGCGCGCGCCCTGGCGGGGGTGCGGCTGGCCACGGCGGTCACCTCGACGAGCGGCTGGCGGGCCATCGAGGGCAGCATGCGCCGCCCGGCGATGTCCGCGCAGCCCAGCACGCCGATCCGCAGCACCGGGCCCCTCGGTCCTCCCGGCCCGCTCACCGGGCGTACGTCCCGCCGCGCGCCCACGCCGCGCGCAGTCCGGTCAGCAGCGTACGGGCCTCGATGTTGAGGTAGTTGCTGTGCCGCAGCAGCGCCGACATCTGGTCGGCGGTCACCCACAGGAAGTCCTCGGGCACGTCGACGGGGAAGTCGTCGCCGACCTCCATCAGGACGTAGCGGTTGCCGGCGTGGTGGAAGCGGCCGCCCTCCTCGGACTGCACGGTGTCGTAGAGCAGGGAGCCCGGAGCGGCCCGCAGGACCAGGTCCAGGAACTGCGGCCGGCTCGGCGCGGGCAGGGTCAGCGCGCGGCCCGGCTGGCACTGCACGGTGGGGCCGAGCTCCGCGACGTCCAGCACGCCCGCCTCGGAGCGGGCGTGCGCCAGCAGGTGCGGCACACCGCCGATGCGGCGCACCAGGAACGCGGACAGGCCCTGTTCGGCCGGTGCGAGCAGCGGCTGGGTCCAGCGGGTGACCTCGCGGTTGGCGGCGGCCACGGACGCGGCGATGACGGTGAAGTGGTGGCCGCTGTCGTGGGAGATCCCGTCCTCGGTGCGCCGCCAGCGCCGGACGGCCGACAGCGGCATGCTGGTCTGCACCAGCTCCCGGTGCGCCTTGATCTCGGTGAGGCGGTTGAGGAGGTGTTCCATGGAGTGCAGCGGGGGCCCCTCGTCGGCGAAGGACGGGATCAGCGACAGCACGGTCCGGGCGTCCATGTTGACGACGTTCGACTCGTGCAGCAGCTGATGGATCTGACCGAGCGTCAGCCATACGAAGTCCTCGTGCGCGGGCACCGGGCCGAGCGCCTCCACCACCATGTTCCGGTTGCGCTTGCGCAGGAACCAGGAGCCCTGTTCGGACTGCAGGGAGTCGAACAGCACCCGTGAGGCGGTCCGCGGCGGCGCGAAGTACTCGATGTGCGTGACGGGGGCGCCGCGGTGCACACCGGTGTAGTTGCTGCGGGTGGCCTGCACGGTGGGGGACAGCTGGACGGTCTCGATGTTGCCGGGTTCCATCTTGGCCTGCATCAGGCAGTGCAGGACGCCGTCGAACTCCTTGACGACGATGCCCAGGATGCCGATCTCCGGCTGGTTGATGATGGGCTGCGACCAGGACGCGGCGTGCCCGTTCCACTCGGCGCGCACATGCAGGCCCTCGACGGAGAAGAACCGGCCGCTGTCGTGCACCAGGTTCCCGGTGGCGCCCTGGAAGCGCCAGCCGACCAGTTCGCGGAAGGGGATGCGCCGCACCTCGTAGCGGTTGGCGCGGCGCTGCTCGGCGAACCATTCGCGGAAGACCGGATTGGGTGTCACCGGGCTGTCCAGGGTCTGGGCCGACAGTGTGAAGCGCCGCCCGAGGCCGGTGAGGGCGCCCGGGGGCACCGCGTGGGTGATGGTCATCGAACATGACTCCTTCGCCGTGTCCCGTGCGACCGGGGCCGGGCCGCCGCCCCTGACGATCCGCCAGGGGGATCGGCCGTTGCTGGAGGGCGCCTCGAAACGTCCCGCACGGCGGCTGGAGCCGCCCCCGCCGCCGGGGCCGGGGGAGCGGGCCCCGGGCCCGCCCACCAGGGCCGACCTGCCGTCCAAGACTCGGGTGTTGTCAGCGCTAGAATTATTGTCAGTGGTAGACAACGGGGGTGGGCGTCCTTACGCTGAGGCGGTATGAGAATCCTCTTTGCCAGCGCGGGCAACTTCGGGCACGTGTATCCCCTGCTTCCCTTGGCGAAGGCCGCGCGCGCCGCGGGCCACGAGGTGGTGTTCGCCACCGGCGAGCAGCTCCACCCGGCCCTGCGGGCCGCCGGCCTGGAGCCGGTGGCGGCGGGCCGCTCGGTCCCCGAGGCGTTCATGGAAGCAGTGCGCGGTAGTGACTCCCTGGAGCACGAGGGCGCCGACCTGGGCGCCCAGGACGTGCCGCCCGAGGTGCTGGCGGACCTGCATGTGAAGGTGTTCGGTTCGGTGCTGCCCCGCTGGGTGGCCGCCGACCTCGCCCCCGTCCTCACCGGCCTGCGCCCCGACCTCGTCGTCTACGAGGCGATGAACCCGGGCGCCGCCTTCGCCGCCCGGCTGGCGGGCGTGCCCGCCGTCGCGCACGGCGTCGGGGTGATGGCGATGGGCGCCGAAGAGGCCCGCATCCAGGAGGAGTTGCTGGCCACCGCCGCCGACCTGGGCGTGGACGTGCCGTACGGCCGGCTGCTGGCACTGGCCGCCACCTACATCGACATCTGCCCGCCCAGCCTGCAGGACCCCGGCTTCCTGGCCGCCCCGCTGCCCCGCATCGAGCAGCGCCCCGTCGCCTACGGCGAGCCGGGCGAACTGCCGGCCGGCATCCGCGACGCGGACGGCCCGTTCGTCTACCTGACCCTGGGCACCGCGCTGGGCTCGGTCGACGTGCTGCGCACGGTCATCGACGGGCTGCTGCCGCTGCAGGTGCCGGTCCTGGTGGCGACCGGCCCCGTGGTCGCCGTCGCCGACCTGGGCGAACTGCCCGAGCGCGTGGTGGCGGTGGAGTGGGTGGCCCAGCCCGAGGCGCTGCGGCGGGCGGCCCTGGTGGTCCAGCACGGCGGCGCGGGCACCACACTCGCCGCGCTGGCGGCCGCCCTGCCCCAGCTGATCCTGCCGCAGGGCGCCGACGGCCCCGCCAACGGCACCGCCGTACGCGACGCCGGCGCCGGCGAAGTGATCTTCGCCGGTGATCTGACGGCCGACGCGGTCACCGAACAGGCCCGCCGCATCCTGGGCGACGAGAGCTACCGGGACGCGGCCCGCAAGGTCGCCGCCGAGATCGCCGCGATGCCCGACCCCGCCGAGACCGCCGCCCGCCTGCCGCAGTTCACCACCCGGCCCGCCTGACCCGCCTCGATCGCCCGAACGGCCCGAACCCCTGGGCCCGTTGGGCCCGTCCGCCTCCGGGTGCCGATCCGCCGGCCGCCCGGTCCACGGCTCCGGTGCGCGCGTGCACTCCCCCGGTACGCGCGCACCGGATGCCCCCCCGCCCGCCGCGGGGCACGGCGCCGGTGCCCTCCGGCTCCCGGCCGTACGGCGCCGGCCCGCACCGCCCGGCCCCCGGGTGCCCGTACGGCGGCGTCCGCCCGGACGGGGATGCGGGTGTCCGGCGACGTGCACGGCACGCGCCGAGCCGCCGTGCCCCCGAGGCCACCGTCGTCCGCCGTCGTCCGCCGTCGTCCGCCGTACGGCGGGTCCTCCGCCGCGCGCCGCGTCCTTTCGCGGTACGCGCGGGCGGCCGGAGCACCCCGCGGCGCCGGGCCCGCAACCCGGTGACGGGATGGCGGAGTTGGGGGGGCGCTGGGGGTGCGGGTGTCCGGTGACGTGGTACGGCGGGCGCCGGGCCGAGGTGCCGAGGTCGCCGGGAGTCGCCGTAGGGCGCGTCCCCCCGCCGCGTGTGGCGTCCTTTCGCCGTACGGTGCGGGCGGCCGGCGTGCCCGGTGGCCCCGGGCCCCGCAACCCAACTGGCCGGGCGGCGCAGTTGGGGACCGGGGGTGTGGGTCAGGGCAGGGCGAGAGGGCGGGCGGCGGGTGTGCCCGCGCGGGCGGCCGGGCTCTTCGGCAGGTCGTCGGCCGGAGCGAGTGCCAGGTCGTCGACCGGGGTGTGCGGGGGCGAGGTCACCAGTGCCGTCAGTGCGGCGCGCAGCGCGCGGGCGAGCTGTGCGGCCTGTGCCCGGGGGAGTCGCGCGGAGGCGAACTCCAGGCTCAGCAGCGGGTGTTCGTGCCAGCGCAGCACCGTCAGGGCGGCGTCCGCGGTGACGGCGCCGGAGTGTCCGTGATGGAAGCGCGCGGTCAGGGCGCCCGTCCGCAGGCTCGCGGGCAGCAACTCGTCGCGGGCCGCGAACGTCACCCGCGCCGGGGCGGGAGGGAGAGGGCCCGAGGGTGCTGCCGCACCGCGCACCGCCGCGCCGTCGTCCGGATCCGCGTACTGCAGCGCCTCGCTGAACGCGCAGGCGACACCGCGCAGGAAGTAGTCGACGCCGCCCTCCAGTTCACAGACCACCGGGGCGGTCGCCGCGCACGGCACGACGGTGCCGAGGAGTTCCGCGGTGGGCCGGCCCGGCATCTCGGCATCCACCAGCAGCCGTTCACGGCCCGTGCGCCGGCCCACGGCCAGCGCCCAGGCCGCCAGCAGCACCGTGCTGTGCGGCACGCCGGCCCGCCGGGCCGTCGCGTCGGCCGCGTCCCGCAGCCTCGTGCCGAGTCCCAGCAGCAGCCGCTCGCCACGGACGTCGCGGGCGGCCGCCGGTGCTGACCCGGGCATTCCGGCGCGGGCGGCGGCCACAGCGCGCCGCAGCCCGGCAGACTCGGTGTGGTCGGTGCGGTCGGCAGACTCGGCGTGTCGGGGGTGTTCGGGGTGCGGGGCGCGCTGGGGGTGTTCGGGGTGCGGGGCGGCTCCGGGCGGCAGCATCCGTACGGGGCCGCCCGGAGCCGCCCCGCCGCGGCCGGGTGTGTCCGGGCCGGGCCGCGGCGCACGGTCCAGCGGGCGGCGGCGCACGGCGCGGTCGTAGTCGGCGAGCAGTTCCTGCCACACCAGGGCGGCCGAGCGGCTGTCGGCCACGGCGTCGTGGTGGACGAACGACAGCAGATGGCGACCGGTGGCCAGCGGGGTCAGCGCGAAGGCCAGCGGCGGCAGGCCGGGCCGGGTGACCAGCCGCCCGGCCCGCACGGCCAGCCGCGCGTGCGCCGCCGCCACCAGGTCCTCGCCCGGGCCCCCGGCCACCGCCTCCAGCGTGACCAGCGACGGGGGGCAGACGGCGAGCACCCGCCGCACGGGCCCGCGCGTGGTGGCGGCGAACGCGGTCCGCAGGCCCTCGTGCCGAGCGCTGAGGGCGGCCAGCGCGCGGCGCAGCGCGTCCGTGTCCAGCGGGCCGGACAGTTCGGCGCTCAGGATCCGGGTCACCGCCCCGGCCCCGGCCTCCCGTTCGGCGGCCAGCGCCGCCGACTGCCCCGGCAGCAGCGCCCGTACGGCCGCTCCCCGCTCCACGCCGCCCGCGGCCCGCACCGGGGCGGGCCGCGCCCGGGCCAGTACGTCAGCGAGGGGGGCGGGACCCAGCAGCTGCGCCAGGTCCACGGCCAGGCCCAACTGCCGCTCGGCGCGCGCCTGCAGCCGTACGGCCTGTCCGAGGCCGCCGCCCAGCGTGATGAAGGGGGACCCCGCCGCCCCGGCCGGCAGGACGCGCCGGTCGCCGCCGATGACGTCCGCGGCCAGATCGAGCAGCTCCTCCAGGGGAGTCGGCGTCAGCATGGGTGGCCCTCTCTGTGGGCAGTCGTGCCCCGATGCTGGCGCCCCTGCCTCGAAGGCCGCTCGAACGCGGCCGCACGCGGGCACTCCGCCCCGCCGCACGGAGCGCCCCCGACCCCGCCGATTTCAAAGGCAGAAACCCTATCACTGACAGCTCGATTATCGCTGAAAGTGCTAAAGTCGGGCCATGACGCTCCGAGAACGACGCCTGCGCGAGCAGGCCCAGCGCCACCGCCTGATCCTCACCACGGCCCGCGAGATGGCCGAGGCCGAAGGCTGGGACTACGTCACCACGCGGCGTCTCGCGGACCGTATCGAATACAGCCAGCCCGTGCTGTACCAGCACTTCAAGAACAAGGACGCCATCGTCCACGCGGTCGCGCTGGAGGGTCTCGCCGAACTCGCGGCCGAGCTGCGCGCCGCCCGCCTGGGCACGCCGGACCCGCGCGGCGCCCTGGACGCGGTGGCCCGCGCCTACGTCGACTTCGCCGCGCGCGGACCCGTCCTCTACCAGGCCATGCTCACCCTCGACCCGGGAGACGACGGCACCCCCGAGGAGACCCCCGGCACCGGGGACGCACCGGCGCCGCTCGCGGACGTCCTCGCCGAGATCGGCCTCGCCGTCGCACCCGTCGCCGCCGGCCGCGACGGCGATCTGCTGGCCGAGGTCCTGTGGAGCGCCTGGCACGGTCTGGCCGTCCTGACCGGGGGAGGCCGGCTGCGCCCGGGCCTCACCGGCCGGCGGCTGGCCGCGCTCACCGAGGTTCTCCTCGGCCCCGCCGCCCAGCCCGCCTGACGGACGGACAGGACGGGCGGGCGGGACGGACACGCCTGACCCGACGGACGCGACCGGCACACGCCCACGGGCCCCGACCGCGGGCGCGCCCCGGCCCCGCGCGCCCCGGTCCCGCATGCCTGGTGGGCCCGGAGCCGGGCAGGCTCGCCGTCAGCCCCGCCCGGCCGTACGCCGGTCGAGGAGCGCGCCCGTTCGGGGCCTGCCGGTTCGGGGGCATTCCCGGGCCGGGGCGTGGTGGTTCAGACCGGGGTCCTGGCCGTCTCGGCCTGCTGCTCCGGCTCGGCGGGTCCGGCTCCGGCGGGCTCGTTCAGCCGCTTGCCGAGCAGTACGAACAGCAGGATGAGGCCGACCGTGAGCAGGGTGTGCCCCAGGCCCGCGGTGAGCGGGACCGCCTCGGGCACGTGGTCGCCGAGCACGGTCTCGGTGCCGTGCACGAACATCATGGCGACGGTGATCGCGATGCCCGCGTTGTAGAACCAGAAGAAGTACGTGAACAGTTTCGTCCCGGACAGCCCGAACTGCTTGTCCAGGGCGAGGACGATGAGGAACCCCATCATGCCCAGCGCGAGGAGGTGGGTGTGCATGAGCGCCAGCTGGGTGTCACCGTCGAAGTCTTTGGCTTTGGTGAACTCCCGGTAGTACAGACCGGAGATCACTCCCAGGATCATGTAGACGTGTGCCGCGTAATACGACTTCCGCATCCCCGTGCTCGCTCCCTGCTGGTCATTGCCGGTCAATTCAGGCCTTCACGGGGGCCATTGAAGCACTCCGGCGTGAGCCCTTCGCCCGTTTTCGGAGATCGTTCGAGCCCGCCTCCAGCGGGTCTCGAGGGCCTCTGCGAAGTCCCGGGCCACGCTGGGGCGTCGAGGTTCGTCCCCCGCAGAACGAGAGGCATCCGCATGAGGCACTCCCGTACGGTCGCGGCCGTCGCCGCGGTCACCGGACTGGTCCTGGCCGCCGCGGGCGCGGCGAGCGCCCAGGTCACGCCCGGGCCCGTCACCCCGCCGTCGCCGCGCGACCCGGAGGAGGCGGTATGAAGCACCCCCGCGGCGCCACGGGCGTCGCCGCCGCCGTCGCGGCCACCGGGCTCGTCCTGGCCGCCGCGGGCGCGGCACCCGCGCAGCCGCGCACCGGCCCGGAGCGCATCACCTCACGCGCACAGCTGGCCCGCGACATCGCCGGCGCGGTGGCCCGGGAACAGGCCGCCGCGAGCTCGCCGTTGTCCCCGGCGGCGCGGGGACTGAGCGTCGACGTCCCGGCCGTGCTGCCGTGCTGACGCGGGGCCCCGCCCGCCCGGACGCGGCCGCCGCCGGGCGGCAGCCCGCGCTCCCGGCCCCCGCCGGGACGGACCCCCGCGTCAGCTGGTGTCCCAGCGGTGCGGCGCACGCGCCGGAGTCGCTGGTCCTGGGCGTGCGTTCCGGCCTCGACGGAGAGGTGACCTACCTCGCCGAGGCGGTCCCGGCCGCCGCGGTGCTCGACCAGATCCCCGAGGACATCGAACCGCGCCGGATCCTGCGGTTCGCCTCGCACTGCGTCGCCGGCTGCGCCAACCGCCGGGGCGGCGACTGCACCCTGGTGGAACGGGTGGTGGCGGCCTACCCGGCGCCGGCGGGCGGTGCGGTGCCGCGCTGCCATCTGCGGGCCGGCTGCCAGTGGTGGGCGCAGGCCGGTGTCGACGGCTGCCGCCGCTGCCCGGCACTGGCCACCCGCCACCACACCGACGACGAACTGGCCTCCCTGGTCGCCGACCCGGACGTCACCCCCGAACAACTCGCCGCCTGGACCGCCGCCCGCCCGGCCTGACACCCGCCCCGGCCCGCCCACGGCCGCGGGGACACCGCGGGCGGCGGGCGGTACGACGGACACCGCCGCCCGGGACCGCGACGGGCGCCCGCGTCGGAGCCGGACCGGTGCCCGGCTCCGCCCGACCGGGACACAACACGGCCTCGCAGGAAGCGCGTTGACGACACGTGGCGGACCGGTCCGGTGCGGTCCGTACGGTGGTCGGCCCCGGCGCCGCCGCGTGGCCCCGCCACGGCCCGGGAGACCGACCAGCTTCCACGGACCACGACGCGGCTTCGCGGGCCCTGCGGGCGACACCCGCGCGCGGCGCAGGCGCGACGCGCGGCGCGGCCGGACAGTCGGACGGCCGTCCGGCGGACGTCGGGTGTGCACGCCGTCGGTCTCCCGCCCGGTCCGGTGTCTCGCCACTCTGCCCCAACACCGCTTCCTGGAAAGGGCGTTGGTGTCCGTGTCGCACCGGCGCGGCACACGGGGCGGTCGGCCGCGGTCGCGGCCTCCTCACGGTACGGGTCGGGGGACGGTGTCGCGGGAGACGAGCGCGGTGAAGGCGGGGCGGCGCAGTGCCTCGGCGAGCGACGTGCGCCAGTGGGGGAGCCCGGGCAGGCCGGCCGCGGCCCGGCGGGCGTGGCCCAGAACGCTGGACGCGGGGCGGCGCGCCGGACGGGCGAAGGCCGCCGACGTGGTCGGGCGCACCCGGTCGGGATCCAGCCCGCTGAGTTCGTACGCGGCCCGGGCCAGGCCGTACCAGGTCGTGCGGCCGGCGGCGGTGGCGTGGTAGACGCCCGGCTCGGCCCCGCCCGCGCGGCCGAGCGCGACCAGCAGCCCGGCCAGGTCGTGGGTCCAGGTGGGCTGCCCGTACTGGTCGTCGACGACGTCGACGGTGTCCCTGCGGGCGGCGAGAGCAAGGACGGTGGAGACGAAGTTCGGTCCGTGTTCGCCGTACAGCCAGGCGGTGCGCACGATGTAGCCGGTGTCCGGAAGGAGTTCGGCGACCGCGCGTTCGCCCGCCAGTTTGCTGCGGCCGTAGGCGTTGACCGGGCCGGTCGGGGCCGACTCGGGACAGGGTTCGGTGCCGGTTCCGGGCAGCACGTAGTCGCTGGAGACGTGCAGCAGCCGGGCGCCGGTGCGGCGGCAGGCGAGGGCCAGGTGACGTACGCCCGTGCCGTTGACGGCGGTCGCGGCGGCCTCGGCCCGCTCGGCGCCGTCGACGTCCGTCCAGGCGGCGCAGTTGACCACCACGTCGTGGCCGGTGACCGCGGCACGGACGGCCCGCGGATCGGTGATGTCGAGGCGGGCCCGGTCGAGCGCGGTGACCCGGCCGCCGGCCAGCCGCGCCCGCACCTCGCGGCCCAGCGCCCCGCCGCCCCCGGTGACCAGCCACCGCGTCATCCACCCCTCCTCGCGTCCACACCACCCTCCACCGGACCACACCGCACCGCACCGCACCGCCCGGCGGCACACCGCACCGCACCGCCCGGTGGCACGCTGCTGGGCGCCGGCGTGGTTCAGGTGGCGGGGAGGGGCTGGGCCGGCCGGGCGGCGGAGGGCCGGTGCGGGGCGGCGGTCAGCGAGCGCACCTGGGTGCTGCACAGCGCCGCCGCGGTCGCGCACACCACCAGCGCGGCCCCGCCCAGCAGCGCGCCGCCGGTCCCGGCGTGCGCGGCGACGGGACCCGCGGCCATCTCGCCCACCGGCAGGGCCACGAACGAGCCCAGCGCGTCGTAGGAGTACACGCGGGCCAGCCGGTCGGCGGGGATGTTCTCCTGCAGGGACACGTCCCAGGCCACCCCGAACTGTTCCAGCGCGACGCCGTTGGCGAACATCGCCGCGCCCAGCAGCAGCGCCCCGCCGCCCTGGGCCAGTACCACCAGCGGCAGCGCCTCCACCGCCACCGCCGCCACCCCCACCAGCAGCATCCGCCGGGCCCGGGACCGCGCCGCGAACACCCCGCCCAGCAGGGCCCCGGCCATCTGCGCGGCCAGCACCGCGCCCCACGCACCGCGCCCGAACGTGGCGTCGGCGACGGCCGGTCCCAGCACCTGCACACCGCCCGCGACCACGGCGTTGACGACCATGAACTGTGCCACCACGATCCACACCCAGCGGCGCGCGGTGAACTCCCGCCAGCCCGCCCGCAGTTCCCGCAGCGGGCGGGTGCGGCCCGGCGCGGGCGTGCCGGGGTCCGCGGTGCGTACGCCCAGGAAGCACCAGGCCGCCGCGCCGAACGCGGCCGCGCTGCAGGCCAGTCCCCAGCCGGCTCCCCACCCGGCGGCGACCGCGCCGCCCAGCGACACTCCCGCGATCATGCCGAGGTTGGTGCCCATCCGCATCAGCGCACCCGCCGGGCGGATCAGGCCGGCCGGCACGGTCTGCGGGGTCAGCGCGGCGGAGGCGGGCAGCGACAGTGCCGCCAGCGCGCCGTTGAGGACGCTGAGCACGGTCAGCAGCGGAAGGGAGGTGAGGCCCAGCAGCACGCTCACCGCGACCGCCGTCTGCGTCCCGCACGCGGCCAGCGCGGAGCCCCGTACGACCAGGGTGCGCCGGATGCGGTCGGCGACGACCCCGCCGGCCGGCAGCAGTGCCACGTTGGCCACCGAGCGGGCTCCGACGACCAGGCCCAGCGCGGTGGCCGAGCCGGAGGTGTCCAGGACGGCGAAGGCCAGGACGACGGGGGCCATCGCGTTGGCGCAGTACACCAGTGCCCGTCCGGCGGCCAGCCGGCGGAAGGGGCGGTGGCCGAGCGGACCGCGCGGACGCGGGGCGTGGCCGGGCGCGGCGGTGGCGGGTTCCATGGCGGGTTCTCCCTAGCGGCGGGGCAGGACGGTGAAGTGCACCCGGGAGACGCTCATGCCCAGGTCCTGTACGGCGAAGGGGCAGAAGTAGTAGGCCTGCGGGGTGGCCTGGGGGGCGAGGTCGAGGGTGAACTCGGCGTGGGCGCGGCGTCCGGCGACGGCGTCGACGCGGCGCAGTACGGGGCCCACCCGGGCGTCGAGGTAGAGCGGCAGCACGATGCCCAGGTTGAGGGTGCCGTCGCGGGGGGCCACCGCCTCCACGACCACGTGCAAGGTGCTGCCGGCGGCCGCCTCGGCGGGTGCCTTCACGTGCAGTTCGACGGCGCCGGTGTGGGCGTTGGCGACGTCGCCGCAGCGCGCGCACACCGTCTGGACGGTGTCGGCGATCGCCGGGACCCGGCCCTGGCGGCGGTAGGAGCGCAGCGGCCGGCCGCAGGCGCACGGGGTGTCGAGCGCGCGGGGGGTCCCGGCGGTGCTGCGTTCGCCGAAGTAGGTGGGGAAGGCGAGGGCGGGGTCGTCGTGGTGCTTGGCGAAGCGGTGGGCCAGCGCGAGGTCGAGGGACTTGGTCTCGGCGGCGATCGCGGCCAGGGCCGGGCCGGCGTCGGGCGCGGAGCGGGCCACGGTGCGCACCGCGTCGCGCAGCACGGTGTCCGCCAGGGCCCGCAGCCGGGGGCGCAGCGGGTAGTCGGGGCCCAGCAGTCCGCTGTCGAGCAGGCCCGAGAGGCGGGCGCCGAGCCGGTGCAGTGGCGGGTGGGGGGCGGCCGTGCCGGGCTCGGTGCCGGTTCCGGCGGTGTCCGCGGGCGCCTCCGGGGTTGCCTCCCGGGCACGGTCGGCGGCGGTGGCTGTGCGGGTGCCGGCCGCGGTGCCGGTGCCGGCGGGGGAGTGGGGGCGGGCGGGGTCGAGGGCGGAGGACTGCAGGCCGGTCTGGACGAACGCCGGGTAGGGGTTGATGTCGTGCAGGCGGTGGTTCATGGCGAGCGCGGCGCTGCCGGCGGCCTCGGCGGCGGTGAGCCAGGCCAGGTTCTCGGGGCGTTGTCCGTCGCAGGCGGTGAGGGTGGCGATGACGGTCTGCGCGGGCCCGTCGAGCGCGTCGAGGAGGATGAGGTACTTCGGGTCGTACATCGCGTGGCCGGCGAGGGCGCCGCTGAAGCAGTTGGCCAGGACCAGTTCGGCGGTGCGGATGCCGCGGGCGGGGATGAGTTTGTCCTGCGGTTTGGTGCAGCCCAGGCCGTAGGCGCAGCGGGGGCCGGGCATGCCGGGCGCGGGCGCGGCGGGGCTGGCTCCGCACAGGGTGAACCGGCCGAGGTTGAGCTGGTCGTCCTTGCCGTTGCCGTGGAAGAGGACCCGCCGCCACACGCGGCCGAGCGCGATCTGCTGGACGTCGAGGCGGTGGACGTCGTCGGCGCCGAGCCACACGTCGGCCTGCGGTGCGGGGGCGGCGGTGTCGAGTTCGGACAGGACACCGACGGGGGCGTGCGGGACGACGCGGGCGTACTGCTTGGCCGCCGTCCAGCTGAGGCTGTGCAGGTCGCGTCCGGTCAGCAGGGACAGAGGGCGGCCGGTGGCGTGGGCGGCGTCGAGGACGTGCTGCACGGCGTCGGCGCGCAGGTGGGCGTACTCGCCGACCAGCAGCACCGATCCGGTGCCGGGCAGGTCGTCCGGGCTGTTCACCCAGTGCCGGGCCAGCGGGCGGATCAGCGCGTTCAGCGCGGCGGGCAGCGGGCCGCCGGTCATGACGCCGGTGTCGCGGGGCTCGGGGGTGCGCAGGCCGCTGTAGACGTCCTCGGCCAGGGCGATGCCGTCCAGCAGGTCGGTGCGGGGGCCGGTGAACACCGGCAGGGGGCCCCGGCCGCGGGCCACGGCCCGGGTGTAGTCGTCGAGCGAGGTGTACGCCGCGAACAGCGGGCCCTGCCCGGTCCCGGCCGCGGGCCCGGCGTGCGCGGCGGCCGGGGTGTTCACGGCGTCCGAAGTGCCGCCGGGGGCGGCCGAGCGGGCGGGTCCGGGGGCGGCGGGGGCGTTGGCGGGGGCCCGACCGCCGCTGAGGGTACGGGTGTTCGCGGGGCCGGAGCCGGGGCCGGCGGGGGCGTCGGCGGGGGCCGAAGTGCCGGGGCGGGCCGGTGCGGTGAGGGCGGGGGCGGTGTTCACGGGTGGTCCACCTTCAGCTCGAAGTGGTCGAGGACGGCCCGCATGCGCTGTTCGACCTGCTCGGCGGTGGCGCCCTCGACATGGACGTAGCCGGTGGAGGCGTGGGAGGCGCGGGGCGGGTCGAGGACGTCGCCGGGAGCGGCGTCCAGGTGGGCGCCGATGACACCGGGCAGCCGCAGCAGTTCCTCCTCGGAGCTGATGTGGACCACGCGGCCGGGCCGGGTGGGCAGGAGCAGGTCGCCGACCGCCCGGTCGCGGGTGTAGACGGGTTGCGGGACGCGGTCGAGGTAGGTGTCGAGGATGACGTGCAGGAAGTCGAACCCGTAGGCGAGGGAGTGGTTCACGGGGACTTCGCAGCCGCTGAGGCGGGCGGCGACCTCGCTCATGCGGAAGGAGCCGTCGTCGGTGAGGAAGAACTCGCCGTGCAGATAGCCGAAGGGCAGTTCCAGGCCGTCGGTGAGCCGCTGGGCCAGGGCCCGCGCGTCGACGGGGAGCGGTTCGCCGGGCGCGTAGGTGATGTTGGCGTTGATCGCGCCGTCGAGGACCTCCAGGATGGGGCGGGGGTTCTTCGACAGGTAGGCGTCCACGACCCGGCCGCGGGCGACGACGGCGCACAGCTGGAACTCGCGGCCGTGGACGAACTCCTCGGCCATCCAGTCGAGTCGGGGGTCGAGCGGCGGGATCGCGGCGAGCGCGGCGCGGGAGTCCACCCGGTAGGTGTGCAGGCAGGAGTCGGAGTCGACGGGCTTGAGGACGACCGGCCAGCCGTGTGTGTCGCCGAACGCGGCGACGTCGTCGAGGCTCTCCACGGCGCGGTAGGCGGCGTGCGGGATGCCGAGCTCGGCATAGCGGTCCTTCATGGTCTTCTTGTTGCGCACCCACGCTACTTGACGGGGCGTCAGGTGTGGCAGGTCGACGAGGGCGGCGAACCGCTGGGCGCGGTCCTGCAGGGCCTCGTTGGGGTTGCAGAAGAACCGCGGCCGGGGCAGGCCCCGGGTGCCCTTCATCCAGCGCAGGTAGCGGGCGGCCTCCTCGTGCGGGGGAGCGGCGGTGCGCAGGGTGAAGGTGGGCAGGTGCGCGGTGCGCCGCAGGTGGTCCTCGTCCAGCGGCACGGAGTCGAAGCGCAGCAGGACGACGTCCACGTCGTCGCGGGCGAGGACGCTGTCGGTGAAGGTGGCCCGGCGGCTCTCGACGAGCAGGACGGCGGGGCGGGCGGGTGTGCTGGGCATGGCGGTCTCCTGGGTTGGGGCGGACGGTCGCGGGCCGGCGGGGCGGTGCGGGCGGGGGCGTCAGCCGATGACCCGGGTGGCGCCGTCGAGGCGGCCGGGGCGGGTGCGCCGCAGGTCGCGGACGAGGTTGACGCGCTTGAGCCAGCGGTCGGACCCGTCGAAGCCGGCGCTGAAGGGGCGCCGCCCGTGCACCACGTTGCGGTTGTCGAGGAAGCAGACGGCGCCGGTGGGCACCAGCACGTCGGTGAGGTTGGCGTCCAGGTGCGCCACCAGCCAGGCCAGGGCCCGTCCGGCCTCCTCGTCGCCGGGCAGCGCGGTGAAGAAGTCCCGGTCGATGCGGAGCACCGGCCGGTCGCGGTGGCCCGACAGGACGGCGACCGGCTCGGCCGCGGGAGTGTCGGCGCTGAACTCGTGGGAGGTGTCGGGCCGGGCGGCGAACCTCGGCTGGGCCAGCACCGCGCGCACCGCGGCGGGCACCCGGCGCGCGTCGATGTGCGCGACGGTGGTGGGCACCCGGCCCGGGTTGCGCAGCGCGAACAGGCCGACCCAGTCCGCCCGGTGGGGGGAGAAGGCGTCCTCGGTGTGCCAGGCCAGTTCCCGTGCGCTGGAGGCGGAGACGAGGCTGTGCTCGTAGCCCCGGCTGGGCAGGATGTCGGTCACCAGCCGGCCGGCCTGCTGGGTGGCCCAGCCGGTGATGTCGCCGAGCAGCGCCGCGTACAGCACCAGCAGGCAGCCGTGGACCTGGCTCGCCCCGGTGTCGGCCGTGCTCCAGTGGTGGGGGGTGGGGCCCAGGGCCGCCTGGTCGACGAGGTGGCCGCGGACCAGGGTGGCGTGGGTGTTCTCGTCGCGGCGCGCGGAGTTGAGGTGGCGGCGCACCGCGAGCGGCAGCTCGTGGGCGATCACCGGGGCCTCGTCGAGGAACCGGGGGTCGTCGGCGGCCTTGAACGTCTCGGCGCAGGCCGCGGCCAGCACGTGGGCCGCGCGGGCCTCGCGGGCGGTCAGGTCGAGCACGTGGTGGCGGGGGTCGCCGGCCTGCTCCGGGACGGGCAGGGGCCCCGGGCGGGCGGCGGCCGGGCGGGCGGAGGAGACGGAACGGACGGAACGGGCGGGGGCGTTGACGGTCATGGCGGGTCCCTTACGGCTACGGGCGCGGGTGGGGTGGGCGCTTGCGGGGCGGGGCCGGTTCAGCGGGTGGTCTGCAGATGGTCCAGGCACAGTTCGTACAGGTCCTCGGCGTGGGTCTCGTGCCAGCCCTCGGGAGCGGGCACGCAGGCCGGCCACAGGGCGTGCCGGTCGCGGTCGTCGGACAGGACGACGAAGGTGGCGTACTCGTCGGCGAAGGGATCGTCGGCGGGCGGCCCGCCGAGGACGGTCAGCCGGCCGTCGGCGTCGATGCGGGCGGCACGGCCGGTGCGCCACATCAGGGCGGTCCCCGCGCCGGGGCCGGCCAGCGGGTCGGGCAGGAAACGCTCACCGGTGGCCGCGGGGTCCCCGGTGTAGCCGCGGGCGACCCCGACGCCCGCGATGTACAGGCTCCCGGTGCGGCCGTCCCCGGCGGGCCGCAGGTGCGCGTCCAGGACGTAGGCGCGGTGGCCGGGGGCGGGCCGGGGTCCGGCGGGGGTGTGCTCGACGCGCAGCCGGCCCTCCGGCCAGCCGCCGGGCACGCTCAGCGCGAGGTCCCCGGCGTCGGCAGCGGCAGCGGCAGCGGCAGTGGCGGCGTCACCGCCGAGCAGCACGCTCGCTCCGCAGCCGCGCAGCCGCTCCAGGACGGCGTCGGGCGCGGCGCCGTCCGGCGGGGCGGCGGGCAGGTGGACACGGGCGCCGCCGACCAGGGCCGCGAGCAGGCCGAGCGCGGTGTCCGCGTCCGGGTAACCGGCCGTCAGCCAGGCCGCGTCGGCGGCCGGGGCGAGAGTGGCGGCGACGACGCTCTCGGGACCGATCTCCACCAGCGCGCCCGCCGGACCGCCCGCCCCCGCCGTGCCGGTGGCGTCGCGGGTGGCGGGGGCCAGCACCACCGGGTGCGCGGGGTGCGCGGTGTGCGGGGGGCGCACGGGCCGGGCCGGGGTGGCGGGCAGCAGGTCCGCGGCCGGGTCGCGGACCAGCCGGGCGGCGCCGGGCACGGGCGGCAGGGCCCGGTCGGCGGCCTCGTCGAGGAGCAGGACGGCCGGCCGGGCGAGGGCGGGCAGGGCGCGGGCCGGGTCGAGGGGCAGGCAGGCGGCGCCGGTCTTGGCGATGGCGAGGACGGCGACCGCGAAGCCGGTCGGGGAGGCGACCGCGGTCGCCACCGCGGTGCCGGGGCCGGCCCGGTGCGCGAGCAGCGCGTGGGCGAGCAGGTCGGAACGGGCGTCCAGTTCGGCGTAGTCCATGCCCGCCAGGGCCGGCGCGCCGGGGGTACGGGCGGCCTGGGCGGCGAACAGGTCGGCGACGCCGGCCTCCGGCAGGTCCAGGGCCGGCCCCGCCCACCGCCGCACACCGTCGGACGGTGAACCGGGCGCGGTGCGCAGCCTGCTCAGCACGGTGGCGGGAGCGTCCGCGGCGGCTTCGAGCAACGCGGTCAGCAGACCGGTCAGACGGGCGGCGGCCGCCTCCCCGACACTGCCGTGGTCGAAGGCGGCGCTGACGGTGATGCCGGCCGGCGCACCGGCCGGGGTCTGCCGCTCGGTCAGGGTCAGATCGAGACCGGCGTCCTGCGCGGGGAGTTGCGGCGGCACCGCCTGCACGGTCAGCCCGGCCGCCTCGTACTCGGCGCAGCTCTCCGCCAGGACACTCAGCGCGATCCCGCCGGGCCGGGCCAGCGCCGCACCGCCGTCGCGGTAGGCGGCGAGGTCGGCGGCGCGCACCCGCCGCAGCAGTTCGGTGAAGGCCGGGTCGCCCGAGGTGTCCACCGACAGGGCCAGCACCCGCCCGTAGGGGCCCACCGCGCGGCGCAGAGCGGCGCTGTCGCGGGCCGGTACCGGCGCGGCCAGGGTGACGACGTCCCCCGCGCCGAGCCGGGCGAGCAGGGCCGCGAGCGCGGCGTGCACCACCATGAACAGGGTGACGCCCTGCTCGGCGGCCAGCCGGACCAGCCGCTCGTGCAGGCCCGCGTCCCAGTCCAGGCCGAGACGGCCGCCGTCCCGCCCGCCGGCCGGAGTGGGCCCGCTGCCCGGAACCACGGTGGGCGCGAGATCACCGGCCAGCGCCCGCGGAGCCGCCTCCGGCGCGCCGCCGTCCCGGTGCGGGGCGCCGCCGGTGGCCCGCGCCCCGTAGGCCAGGGCCAGTTCGGCGGCCAGCGGGGTGTGCGACCACAGGTCGACCAGACCGGCCGGCAGCGTGAGCTCCAGCAGATGGTCGTCGGCGGCCGGCGTGCGCAGCCGGGTGCCCGCCGACCCCAGCCGGCTGTTGCGCAGCGCCTCGTGACGGCGCCCCAGATCGCCCAGCGCCTCCTCCAGCGCCCGAACGCTCAAAGCGCCGCGCAGCCGCAGCGGCAGCACCGCGCAGCCCTCCCCGGCACCGGCCCGGCCGGGCCCGGTGGCGTCGGCCGGCCCGTCACCCACGAGAGCGGCGAACAGCGCGGGCGTGGGTGCCTCGTACAGGGCACGGCTGCCCGGGTCGGCACCCAGCACCGCCCGCGCCCGGGCCAGCAGCCGGGCCGCGGCCAGCGAATGCCCGCCGATCCGGAAGAAGTCGGAGTCGGCGTGGACCGTGCGCCGCGGCACCCCGATCACCTCGGCGAACAGATCCCGCACGATCTCCTGCAGCGGGGTGCCCGGCGGCGTACCGGGCCGGTCGGCACTGAACGCGGGCGCCGGCAGCGCGGCCCGGTCCACCTTGCTGTTGGCGTTCAGCGGCAGCGCCGCCAGCGTCATCAGCGCCGACGGGATCATGTAGTCCGGCAACCGCTCCTGCAGATGGGCACGCAGGACGACCTCGGTGTCGACGGTGCCGCGGAAGGCGGTCGGAGTGTTCGCACAGTCCCCGGCCGCCACCACGGGCGCCGCGTACACACCGGTCAGCGGACCGGCCGGCACCTGGCCCGGGTCGACGAAGACGACGTCCAGGAGCCGGCCCTCCTCGGCCGACCAGGTCGGCAGGGCCCGGTAGCCGGCCCGCTCCCCGGCCGCGCACAGCTCCTCCGGGTCGGGCGCGCCGCCGCCGTCGGCCAGCAGCGCCGCCGCACCGGCCGCCCCCGCCGCACCCTCGCGCAGCGCGCGCATCGCCGCCCACTCGCCGTGCACCCGCCGGTTGGGCACCCCGGCCAGCCGCACGGCGGCCGGCCGCCGCGCCCGCAGACACGCCTCCACATCCGCCGCCGAGACGGCCTCACGCCCCCACACCAGACGGGGAGCACCGGAGAGGTCCGCCACCGGGGCGGCGGTCGACAGGACCGCCTCGTAGCGGTAGCGGGTCAGCTCGTTGTGCGCACCGCCGCGCTTGACCCGTACGTCCACCGCGCGCACCGCGGGCAGTTCACGCGCCCACGCCGCGAACAGGGCCGGGGAGAGCAGCAGTTCGGTCTCCAGCGCCACCCGCTGCTCCACCGCACGCCACACGTCCGCGCCGTCGGCCGGCTCCGGCCGCCCGGCCCGCGTGGCGAGTTCGACCCCGGTCTGCAGACAGGACGCCAGGTCGAGGTTGCGCACATCGCCCAGGAGCACCGAACCGCCGGGCGCGAGCAGCGGCAGCACCCCCTCCACGACGGTGCGCAGATACGCCAGCCGGGGGAAGTACTGCAGGACCGAGTTGACGACGACGGTGTCGAAGTACCCGACGGGCAGCCCCTCCAGGTCGTCGGCGCCGCGGCAGCTCAGCCGCACCTTGCCGCGCAGCCGCTCGTCCGCCCCGGTCTGCGCCCGCAGTGCCTCGATGACCGAGGCGGAGAAGTCGGTCGCCCAGTACTCCTCGCACTCCGGCTCACCGGCCAGCCGCGCCATCAGCAGACCGGTGCCGACACCGATCTCCAGGACGCGCCGCCCGCCGAGCTCACGGACCCGCTCCACCGTCGCCGCCCGCCACTGCCGCATCTCCTCCAGCGCAATGGGACGGGCGTCGTAACTGCTGTTCCAGCCCGCGAAGTTCTCCCCGTACGCGGCCTCGCCGGCGTCGTCGTAGAGCGTCTCGTAGATCTCCTTCCACTCGGTGAGCTGCTCGCTCTCGCGTGCCGCCACCCGCCGCACGGCCGGCACCACATGCGCCACCAGACGCCGCTCCCCGCCCCCGCCGCCCCCGGCACTCCCGTCGTACCCGCCGCCCCTGCCGCGCCCGGTGTCCTCGCCGGGCTCGGCGGTGGTGTGCACCGACACGACCGCCTCGGACACTGCCGGGTGCGCGGTCAGCACGGACTCGATCTCACCCAGCTCGATACGGAAACCGCGCAGCTTGACCTGGTTGTCGACCCGGCCGGTGAACTCCATCGCCCCGTCCTCGCGCAGCCGCACCAGATCGCCCGTGCGGTACAGCAGTCCGCCGCCGGGGGTGAAACGGTCCTCGACGAACCGCTGCGCGGTCAGCTCGGGCCGGTCCAGGTAGCCGGTGGCCAGGCCCGGCCCGCCCAGCAGGAGTTCACCGACACCGCCCGGCGCGGCCGGGCTGCCGTCCGCGCTCACCACGACGGCGACGGTGGCACCCAGCGGCCGCCCGATCGGCACGGTCCGCGCGTCCGGCGCGACGCCGGTCACCTCGTGCCAGGTGGCGAACGTGGTGGTCTCGGTCGGCCCGTACACGTGCAGCAGCCGCCCCGGCCCGCCGGCCGCCAGGACCTGCCGCACCCGGCGCGGGTCGCAGGCCTCGCCGCCGAACAGGACGGTGCGCAGCGGGGCGAAGGCGCCGGGCCGCTCGCGGGCGATCTGGTGGAACAGCGCGGTGGTCAGGAAGACGGTGCTCACCTCGTGCTCGCGGACCGCGGCGGCGAAACGGGCCGGGTCGACGACGGTGGCCTTGGCCAGCCCGACCAGCCGGGCACCGGCGGCGAGAGTGGACCAGATCTCGAAGGTGACCGCGTCGAAGGCGGGGTTGGCGGCCTGGGCGACCACGTCGTCCGGCGTCAGACGCACGTAGTCGGTGGAGGCCACCAGGTCGAGGACGGCGCGGTGCGGGACGACGACGCCCTTGGGGGTGCCGGTGGTCCCGGAGGTGTAGCAGACGTAGGCCGCGTCCCCGGGCGCCGGCCGCACGGCCGGCAGGTCCGCGGGCCGGGCCGCGATCGGGCCCGCGTCCGCGTCCAGGTCGACGGCGACCGCGTCCAGCCCCGCGTACCCACCGGCCCCGCCGCCCTCGGTCAGCACGGCGCGGGCCGCGCTGTCCCGCACGATCAGCCGGCGGCGCAGCTCCGGATGGTCCGGGTCCACCGGCACGTACGCCGCGCCCGCCCGCACCACGGCGAGGAACGCGGTCACCAGGTGCGGGCCCGGCCCGAGCGCGGTCACCACCCGGTCCCCGGGAGCGACCCCCAGCGCCCCCAGATGAGCGGCGAGACGGTTGGCCGCCGCGCTCAGCTCCCGGTAGGTGAGCGAGACGCCGCGGCCGTCGGCCGAGGGGTAGGTGACGGCGGTCGCCTCGGGCCGCGTACGGACGTGCTGCTCGATCAGGCCGGAGAGTGACATACGGGCTCGCTCCTTCGACAGCGGCTCGGAAGGACGGACGGCTCCGCCTTGGCAAAACCTTGCCAAGAGGTTGGCAACAAGATCTTGAGAGCGTGTCTCGCACTGCTGGAGCACCGCTGGAGCCCCTGCCGGGGGCCGTCAGGGACGGCCGCCGGGGCCGCCGGCCGCCGGGACGCGCGGGAATGCCGGGGCGGGAGGGACGTCCGGGCGGGCGGGTCCGGCGGGCCCGAGCCGGCATCCCCCGCTAGACGTCCCGCCAGCCGGGTTCGAGGCGGTCGAGGAGGGCGTGGAAGGCCGCGCCGGCCCGGTCCCAGTCGCCGGTGGTCAGGGGGGCCATGAGCAAGCCGAAGGTCGCGTCGAGCAGGAGGGTGGCCTCCGTGCGGGCCCGGGCCTCGGTCATGCCCAGATCGCGGAAGGCGGCGGTGAGCAGGCGCATCCACTCGCTCATCGCGTTGCGCATGACCGGCCCGTACCGGTCGGGGTGGAGCAGGCTGACGGCCATGATCTCGAGATAGAGGGGGAGCGTGGCGCGCAGCTCGGGAGAGCTGAACTGCCGCCAGGTCTCCTCCATGAAGCGGCGCATCCCCGCCGCGTCCCGGGGCGAGGTGGCGGAGCGGAGCAGCCGGTGGGCGCGCAGCAGCGGCCGCCTCTCGTACACGGCGAGTGCCTCGGCGACCATGCGTTCCTTGCTGCCGAAGTAGTACAGCAGCATGCGGTCGCTGGTCCCCAGGTCCCGGGCGAGCGGGCGCAGGGACAGGTCGGCCAGGCCGTTGCGGACGATGTAGGCGCGGACCCGGTCCAGGAGGTCGCGTCGTTTGGCCGGGTCGGGCGGCCGTGACATGAGGGGCTCCCACCTGCGGTCGTGCGGGGTCCGGACACACCCCGCTCGTCCGTTTGATCAACTTATGTCCAGGTATTTACCGTAGCGCACGCTACATGTATATTTATGGATGTAGCGTGCGCTACGTGAATGTGGGATCTGGCAGCTGCCCACCCCGGTCGTCGACAGGCCTCGGCCGCCCGGCAGCGATCACCGCCAGCCGTACGGAAGGGACTGATTCCCATGGCCGCCTGGGCCGTCGACCTCGCCTCGATCTCGTACCTGGGGTTCTTCGCCCGGTTCTCCCGGAATCGGACCGAGGGGCCCGCGCGGAAAGCCGCCACGGACCGCGCCCAGGACGTCGATCCGGCGCCGGAGGCCGCGCCCACCTCATGGCTCGCCCGGAGCCAGGCCCTGTGGTCGCGCTCCCTGGAGCCCCTGCGGCCGCTCGACGCGCCGCGCGCCCGGGCCACCGCCCGGGACGCCTCCTGGCCCCTGTCGCGGGAGCTGACCTCGGTCCGCCGGGCCCGGCGGATGGCGACCGCCCAGCTGAGCGAGTGGGACCTGGAGGAGCTGGCCGACACCACCGAGCTCCTGGTCAGCGAACTGGTCACCAACGCCCTGCGCCACACCCGCGGCCCGCTGCGGCTCAACCTGTACGCGCGCGGCTCCCACCTGCGGTGCGAGGTCGAGGACACCGAGTCCACCGGCCCCGTACGCCGCTTCGTCGACGCCGACGCGGAGAGCGGGCGCGGCACGGAACTGCTCGACCTGCTCACCGAGACCTGGGGCAGCACCCGCACGGCCACCGGCAAGACCATGTGGTTCGAGATACCCGCACCGACGTCCTGACCGACCCGGGGGCCGAGGAGCGGGCCAGGGGAGGGGGCAGGGGCAAGGGGAGAGGGAGCGCCGGGGTGCTCCCGGCCCGGGTGCGGCGGGTGCTCCCCGGGGGCGGGCCTCGGCGGCGCCCCCGGGTCCGGGCCCCGTCTCCAGCCGTTCTCGTGCGATTCTGCGGCGGGCCCCGGCACGGTGCCTCCAGCGGGCCGGGGCGCCACGACCCGCTCCCGCGGTCCTGTGGTCCCGGGGCCCTGTAGTCCCGCGGCGTGTCCGACGTGCCCGACCCGCCGTCTCCCGGCCTTCGCCGGCACCCCGGCCCACGCGCCCTCACCGCTTCGCCCTGCCTCGCTCCACCCGCCTCGCCCGCGCCGGCGGGCCGCAAGGTCCGGCCCGTCCGCCCCGGCGGGGCTCGACCGTCGCACCCGAGTGTGGTCGAGGACCGCGCGAGGCCCCGCTGGCATGCTCCAGGGCAGCTCACCGCACCACCGCGGTGAGAACCCCGCCGCCTGTGGAGGCTGACATGGGTATCCGCGACACGAAGAACGCGATCGACAACTCCGACAACCCGGAGGAGCTGGCGCAGACGAACATCAGCGTCGAGGAGGAGGACGCCTTCGACTCCCCGAAGACGATCATGAACCAGATTTCCAACGCCTGACACGCCAGACGGCTCCGCCCGGCCGGAACGCCCGCACTCAGCCGAGCGCTCCGGCCGGCGCCCGGACACCGAAGAAACCAGAGCCCTGGGGGTCGGGTTGAACACGTCGCTCGTGGACACTCTGCGCGGCGAGGGAATCTTCGCCGACGCATGGAACAAGGAATTCAGGATCCTCCGCGGCGCGGTCGATCCCGCCGGCCACCTCTCCTCCGCCTTCATCGAACAGAAGCTGGACGCCAGCCTGCTGCGCTGGCCCTACTTCTCGGTGCTGCGCCACGGAGCCGTACCGCCGGAAAGCGCCTACACCCGCTCCCGGGACGTCATCGGGCACCAGCGCCCCGGCTTCCCCGACGCCGCGGCGGTCCGCCGGCTGATGTCGGCCGGCGGCACCCTCAAGCTCAACCAGCTCTCCGACTGGCACCGCCCCACCCGCACCGTCGTCGAACAGCTGCAGGCCGCCGCCGCGGTCGCGGTGGCCTCCTACGTCTTCTGGACCCCGCCCGAGAGCCGCGGCATGCTCCCGCACCGAGACGCCTCCCACGTCGTGGCCCTCCAGCTCGAAGGCCGCAAGGAATGGCAGCTGTACGCGGGTTCGCAGCAGGTCCGCGCGGACGCCGGCCTCGACGTCGACACCGCCCACCCCACCCACACCTTCGTCCTGGAACCCGGTGACGTGCTCTACCTCCCGCACGGCTGGCCCCACGACGCCGTCGCCCGCGACGGCGACTCCCTCCACCTCACCTTCACCCTCACCGAACCCACCCCCGACGACCTCCTCGAGGCGCTCGGCCGCCACCTCCTGGACGCGGACCCCGACCTCGCCCACCGCTTCCACACCACCACCCTCGAACAGCGCACCGAGCGTGTCCGCACCGCCCTGCTCGCCCACACCCGCCGCCTCGGCGACGACACCTGGGCGCAGGCCGCCCTCACCGCCATGCGGGAGGTGACGGGATGACCACCGCCCAGGAGCGCCGGCCCACCCCGGACACCGCAGGAACCGTCAACGCCCGCTCCGCACAGCCCACTTCGGCCGCGCAGACCACCGGGGCCGCATCGGACGACGCCGTCCCGGCCCCCCGGATCACCCTGAAGGACCTGGTCGGCGACACCGACGCGTTCTTCCGCGACCACTGGGCCGCCCAGCCCGCCGTCTTCCGCGCCTCGGCCGACCTGACCGGCCTGATCACCGAGCAGGAGATGTGGGAGGAGGTGGACTGCGGGCTGCTGATCCGCCCCTACTTCACCGCCTTCGACGAAGGCGTGCGCACCGCCGTCTCCGAGATGACCCGCTCGCGCACCGTCGTCGGCCACCACGTCCCCGGCTACATCAACCCCGCCCAGATCAAGGCGGACTTCGCGGCCGGCGGCACCTTCAAGTTCAGCCAGCCCGAACACTGGCACCCCCGCCTGCGCGCCCTCGTACAGGCCCTGGCACCCGAATTCCGCGCCGAACTCGAGTCGTTCGTCTTCCTCAGCCCGCCCGGCAAGACCGCCATCGCCGCCCACATGGACGGCTCCCACGTCCTCGTCCTTCAGATCGCCGGCGTCAAGGACTGGGTGGTGGGCAGACTCGACGAGACCTCCACCAGCGACTCCGACCGCTACACCGGCGGCGTCATCCCCTACGACCGGCGCATGGAGGTCACCCTGCGCCCCGGCGACGTGCTCTACATGCCGCACGGCACCCCGCACTCCGCCACCGCCCGCATCGGCACCTCACTCCACATCGCCGTCACCATCGAGGAACCCACCCCCCGGGACCTCGCCGACGTCTTCCTCGCCGAACTCCTCGGCCTGCCCGAGTTCGAGGCCCTCACCCGCGGCCACCACGAACTGTCCCTGGCCGAACGCCTCACCCGGCTGCGCGCCCTGCTCACCCGCACCCTCGGCGCGGCGGACGAGACCCAGGTGCTCGAACAGGCCGTACGGCTCAAGGCCAGGCACCTCGGATGAGACCGGTGCTGCGCCCGGCGACCGTCCTGCGCCCGGTGACCTCCGCGGACCTCGACCGGTTCGACACGGAGTTCGCCGGGCCCGACGGACCGGGCCCCTACCAGTGGTTCGGGCACACGCCCACCCTGCGGCTGCGGGGACTGCTCGACGAGCGAGGCCTGCTCGGCGGTGACGAGAACATGCTGTCCGTCACCGTCGACGACACCCTCGCCGGACGCGTCGAGTGGTTCCGCCGCGCGTGGGGACGCGTGGAGACCTCCGCCTGCTGGGAGATCGCTATCGGCCTGTTCGCCGCCCACCGCGGCCAGGGCATCGGAACCCAGGCGCAGCGCCTGCTCGTCGACTACCTCTTCACCCACACCCGGGCCGAACGCGTCCAGGTGTGCACCGACGCCGACAACCTCGCCGAGCAACGCGCCGCGGAGAAGGCCGGCTTCGTGCGGGAGGGCCGGATCCGCCGCGCCCAGTGGCGCGCCGGCGCCTGGCACGACCAACTCCTCTACTCCGCCCTGCGCCCCGGCCCGCCCGCCCCCTGACCCGGACACCGACCCGGTGACAACCCCAAGCACCAAGCACCAAGCACCAAGCCCCAGGCCCCAGGCCCCAAGCCCCAAGGCCCGAGCCCGAGTTCACAGCCGTAGTCATGCCGTACGACCGAACGGAGAGCGCGCATGCCCCTGTTCCCGGCCAGCCTGAAGGGCCCCGCACGGCAGCTCGCCGTCCTGCACGGCATCGACGGCATCGGCGTGGGCCTGTACATGTCCGGCTCCGCGGTCTACCTCACCCAGGTCACGGGCCTGAGCCCGGCCCAGATCGGGCTGGCGCTGTCCGCCGCCGGACTGACCGGCCTGCTCGCCTCGGTGCTGTTCGGCATGGTCGCCGACCGCACCGGGGCCCGCCCGCTGCTGACCTGGCTGCTGATCGGGCTGGGCTGCGGCTACCTCGCGCTGCCCGCCGTGCACACCGCCTGGCAGTTCGTCGTCCTGGCGGTGGCGGTGGGCGCCCTGCAGTTCGGCACCGGCCCCTCCTTCATGTCCCTGATCGCCGAACTCGTCCCCGGCCAGGACCGGGTGAACGCGCGCGCCGCGATCCGCTCCGTCGGCAACGCCAGCATGGGCCTGGGCACGCTCGCCGCCGCGGTCCTGCTCGCCGTCGGCACCCGCGGCGCCCTCCAGGTCATCCCGCTCGCCAACGGCGTCACGTTCCTGGTGGCGGGCCTGCTGGTGCACCGGCTGCCCGCGGCCGCCGCCCGCCCGGCCCCGCCCGCCTCGGGCCGCTTCACCGCGCTGCGCGACAAGCCGTTCCTGCGGGTCGTCGCGGTCAACGCGGCGCTGTCGCTGCACGACTCCGTGCTGGCGGTGGCCATCCCGCTGTGGATCGTCGTCGGCACCGGTCTGCCCACCGTGCTCACCCCCCTGCTCATCGGGCTCAACACCGTGCTGTGCGTGCTGCTCCAGGTCCGGGCGGCCAGGGGCAGCGACGACCTGCCCGGCGCCGCCCGCCTCGCCCGCCGTGCGGGCCTGGCCGGCGCGGCGTCCTGCCTGCTCCTGATCCCCACCGGTCAACTGGACGCCCTCACGGCCGGGTTCCTGGTGTGCGCCGCGTTCGTGGTGATGACCGGCGCCGAACTGTGGCACGCGGCCGGGTCCTTCGGCATCGGCATCGGCCTGGCCCCCGAGGACCGGCGCGGCGAGTACCTCGGCGCCTTCCAGCTCCACCACGGCCTGCAGTCGATCATCGGCCCGCTGGTCCTGACCGCGTTCATCGGGCACGGCTCCGGCCTCGGCTGGGCGGCGGCCGCGGTCCTGTTCGCCGCCGCGGCCCTCCTCGTCCAGCCGGCGGTACGCGCGGCCGCCGCGGCCTCCACCGCGGAGGTGCCGTCACCCCGGCCCGCCGCGGACCAGCCCGCCCTGGACCGGCCCCAAGACACACGGACACACAACTGACCCCAAGACACACGGACACACAGCGGCACGGACACATAGAGACATACAGACATAGAGCCATAGAGACGCAGGGACACGGACCCCAGCCGTCACGGGCACCGCGGACACGGCGGACCGCGGACACGGCAGAGACCGGAGGCACGGATGCTGCACCCCGCCGCGGACGCCCGCACCCCCGGCCCCTACAGCGGCCGCGAACTGGCCCGGGACCTGCGGGCCCTGGGCGTCGGACGCGGCGACGTCGTCATGGTCCACACCTCCCTGAGCGCCCTGGGCTGGACGGTGGGCGGTCCCGTCGCCCTGCTGTCGGCGCTGCGGGAGGCCGTCGGGGCGCCGGGAACCCTCGTCGTACCCGCCTTCACCACCTACCTGACCGACCCGGCGACCTGGGTCCAGCGGCCCGTGCCGCCCACGTGGTGGCCCCGCGTCAGGGCGTCCCTGCCCCCGTTCGACCCGGACGTGCACCCCGTCCAGCCCCGGCTGGGCCGCTTCCCCGAGTTCGTACGGACCCTGCCCGGCGCCCGCCGCTCCCCGCACCCGCTCTACTCGCTGGCCGCCTCCGGCCCGGCCGCCCCCGCCCTGCTCGCCGCCCACCCGCTGCCCTACGGCCTGGGTGCGCGCAGCCCGCTGACCGCGCTGGGCGGTGCGGCCGCGAAGGTCCTGATGATCGGGGTGGGCTGGGACAAGTGCACCGTCCTGCACCTGGCCGAACACCTCACCCCCTACCCGGGGCGCCGCGTCCACCGCATGCGGGTGCCCCGCGCGGGCGACGACGGGACCACCGTCTGGCAGGACAGCGACCAACTCGTCATGTACGAGGGTGACTACGCGCGCATCGGCGACCGCGCCGTCCGCGCCGGTCTGGTCCGGGAGGGTCCTCTCGGTGCGGCCCGTGCCCTGCTGTGCCCGGTCGCCGGACTCGTGGACCTGGCCTGCGGCTGGCTGGAGCGGCACCGGGACCTGAGCGCCTGGGGTGTGGCACCGAACATGACCGGCGTACGGGAGGCCCCCGTCACGGCGCTGTGACCGGCGGGGGCCTTTGCCGGCGGTGGTTCAGGGGCGGCCGCCCCCGCGGCGGCGCCGGGCGCCGGAGGTTTCGCGGAGGTGGTGTCCCGGGCGCTGCCGGGAGCGTCGTCGTACGTCGGCGGGGAGTGCGCGGGGGAGGAGCGCGGTGGTCGACGCCGCGGTGTCCGGCAGCGGTCAGGCGACGGCCCAGGGGCCCAGGTCGCGTGTGCGCCGGCCGGCTGCCGAGGGGCGGCTCTCGTCCCAGGCCGGCTGCAGCGCGGCCGAGAGGATGCCCCACAGCTGACCGGCGGTCAGCGTGTGGACGGGGATGACGACCTGGCCGGCCAGGCTGACCCGGAACGCCGACTCCAGTGCGCCGACGATGCCGATGAGTGCCATCGAGTCCAGCCCGTAGGCCTCCATCGGGACGTCGGCCGCGGGCGCCTTGTCCTTGCCGAGCCCCGTCAGGCCCTGGCGCAGTACGTCCTCGAATTTCGCGTTCCACGGTACGTGGGCCATCGGGCGACTTCCTTCCGGACACGGGAGAGGTGAAGCGGTGCTCCGAGCAGCACCGTGCCGGACGCCGCTCGAGCCGCCGTGGACGCGTGCTCAGGCCGGTCGCCGCGCGGGCCCCGCACACGACCGAAGCCCCCGCCACGGCACTGCCGGCGGGGGCCTCAAGATTCGGTGGATCCGGTGGTGGGCCGGGTGAACCCGGCGGGCGCGGCGGCCCGGTGGTCCGCTGCGGCGCCCGTGCCCGTCAGACAGCCGCGCTGCCGGCCGCCTTGGGCCAGCCGATGTTGGTGTCGTCGATCTGGGTGGTGGCCTTGGGCCAGCCGATGTTGGTGTTGTCGGCCGCGACGGTGGCCGCCTTGGGCCAGCCGATGTCGCCGGTGGCGTCGGCGTAGGTCGCCTTGGGCCAGCCGATGTTGGTGTCGTCGGCCGCGACGGTGGCCGCCTTGGGCCAGCCGATGTCGCCGGTGACACCGGCGTAAGTGGCCTTCGGCCAGCCGATGTTGCTCTCGTCGGAGGAGGAGTCGGCCGCGGCCGGCCATCCGATGGCGGAGGAGGCCGTGGTGGCCGCCGACTGCTGCGGGCGGACGACGTTCTGCGCGGCGACGCTGACACCGCCGACGGTGAGGACGGCGGAGGCGACGGCGGCGGTGGTGACGGCGATGCGGGCGATGTTCCTCATGACGGCTCCTCCGTGGCAATGAAGCGAATCTGTGTTGGTAACTTCTTGCCAAGAAGCTTGGCAACGCGAACTAGGGATCTGCTCGGCATCCGCTGGAGATGGACTGGAGACCCGCGAGAGACACCCCACCATCTGCGCGAACGCCTGGCAAAGTTTGTCAACAGGGCCTCTTCGAAGCCCGATCCGCGCTGTTCCGAAGGGGGTGGGCGGCGCCTCCGCGGCCCGTTCGCTAGAGCGTCGCCGGAGCCGGTGTTGCCACCGCACCCTCGCGCTAGGCAACATATTGCCAAGCACGTTGGCAATGCTTGGTCGTGACGGGTCGTGCACAGCGGCCCCCGCGCCCTGGCGGCCGATGGCCCCGACAGCGGGGGGAGGCCCCGGAAATGAACGCGACGCCGTCATCGACGGATCAGGATGAGAAGGACCGACAGGACGACCGGAGCGGCCCGGGCGGCCCGGGCGGCGCGGGTGGCCCGGGCGGCGCGGGTGGCCCGGGCGGCGCGGGTGGCCGGACGGTCCACCTGGACACCGCGGGCTGGGGCCGTATGCCGGCCGCCGTGCGCGAGCTCGTCGTCGACTGCGCGGCCCGTGAGGACCGTCATGGACCGCACGAACTCGAGGAACACCTCGAACACGTCCTGCGTACCGCGGTCCACGACCGTCTCGGCGCCCTGCTCGGTGTCCCGGCGGCCGACACCGCCGTGGTCACGGACGCGGCCACCGCCTTCGACGCGCTGGTCCGCGGCCTGGGTCCCGGCCGTGGCGACCGGATCTGGACGACCCCCTACGAGGGGGTGGCCAACCTGACGGCCCTGTACGCCCTGCGCGACCGCACGCGCTGCCGGCTGGAGGTCGTACCGCTGCGCGAGGACGGCGACCTGGACCTGGACTGGATGGCCCGCAACATCGACGACGACGTCGCCCTCGTCTCGGTCGTCCACGTCCCCTCCGGCCGCGGCATCGTCAACCCGGTCGAAGCCGTGGGGCGGATCCTCGCCCCGTACCGGTGCCTGTACGCCGTCGACGCCTCCTACTCGGCCGGCCAGCTCCCCGTGGACGCCGCCCGTATCGGATGCCATCTGCTGACCGGCGACGGCTGGAGGTTCCTGCGCGGCCCCCACGACGTCGGATTCGCCTACCTGGCAGCCTCGTTGAGGGAGACGTTCGAGGAGAGCCTCGCCCACCGTCCGCCGCCGCAGAACGCGGCCGTCGCGGGCCTCGAAGCCGCCCTGGCCCACCACGCGGCCGCCCTCACCGGGCCCCCGGGACCCGGCGGGCTGCGCCTGCTGCCCGCGCTGCGCGCCGCGGTCGAGGAGACCCCCGGCACCGAACTGATCACACCCGGCCGGGTCCAGTCCGGCATCCTCGCCTTCCGCCACCGGGAACTGCCCGCCGCACTGGTCCGCAGACAACTCGCGGCCCGCGGCGTCCTCCTGTGGAAGACCGTCGCCCAGGAGATCCCGCTCCTGGACCACCCCGCGGGCACCTCCCTGCGCGCGTCCCTGCACCGCGGCACCACCCCCGACGACATCACCCGCTTCGGCCACGCCCTGCGGGCCGTCGTCCGCGAGGAACGCCCGCACCCCGCTGCTCCCCGCCCGGCCGCCCGCACCGGCACCCCCGCCGGGAAGGCCGCTCCCCGCCCCGCCGCCCGCCGCCATCTGACCCTGTGCCCCGCGCCCTGACCCCGCGACGCCCGTGCGGGGACCGGGGCGGCCCGCGCCGCGGGACCGTCGCGTGAGGGTCCGGGCCCGGTTGGTGAGAATGGGGGCGTGCGTCATGACATCAACCCCAGACTGCTGCGTGCCTTCGTGGCCGTCGCCGAGGAGCTGCACTTCACCCGCGCCGCCGCCCGGCTGTTCGTCGCGCAGCAGGCGCTCAGCCGGGACATCCGGCAGCTGGAACGGGTGTGGGGCAGGGCCCTGTTCGAGCGGGACACCCGGCATGTGGCCCTGACCCGTGAGGGGCACCGGCTGCTGCCCGTCGTGCGGCACGTGCTGGCCGCCCAGGAACAGCTGGGCCGGGAACTGGAACATGCCCCGCCCGAGGAGGACGTCCGCCCGCTGATCGTCGACGTCGCGCTGCACGGCGCCACCGGCCCGCGCGTGCTGGCGGCGGCCCGGGAGGCCGCCCCCGGCGTGGAGTTCGTCCCCCGGTTCCACAGCGGCCTGACGCGGGCGGCGGCCGAGATGGCGGCCGGCCGGCTCGACGTCTCCTTCGGCCGTGTCGCCGGGCTGCCGAGGGCGGTCCGGGCCGGCCTGGAACACCGGCTGATCCGCTACGACCGGCTGGCGGTGCACCTGCCCCCCGGCCACCGGCTGGCCGCCCTGCCCCGGGTGCCGCTGGCCGCGCTCGCCGGGGAGACCGTGTACGCGGCCGCGGGCAACGAGGACACCACCGAGTGGACGGACTACGCGCGCGCCCTGTTCGCGGGCCGCGGCATCGACCTGGCACCGCCCTTCCCGAAGATCGAGGGCGAGGCCGAGTTCCGGCGGGTCATGCGCAAGCGGGGCTGGTCGGTCCTGGCCAACGTCGACTTCTCGGACGTGCCGGAGATGGCCCTGCGTCCGCTGACCGACCCGGTGCCTCTTTCGCCCGTCTCCCTGGTCTGGCGCCGCGGTCTTCGTCACCCGGGGGTGCGGGCGCTGGCCGAGGCCGCGCGGATACTCGGCGCGGCCGAGGACTGGCTCGAACAGCCGCCGGGCTCCTGGCTCCCCGACGCCGACCGCACCCTCGCCGCACCACCCGCGCGGGCACCCGCACCCGGCGTACGGACCTGAGCCCCGCCCCGCGGCCGGCCCCCACCAGGGCTTGCCCGGAGCGTCGGATCAGTCTCCGAGCCCGTCCTCGAAACCTTTCCCCGCCCGGTCCGCGGCTCCTCCCTGACCCGGTCCGCGGCCCGCGCCGTCGATGCCACCGCCCGACAGGCGACGGCATCCCGCCCCTCCTATCCTTGAGGAGGACGGGGCCCAGGGTCCCGTGTCCCGCGCGAGCGCCGCGGACCCCGCGGCCCGGCGCGCGGCCTCGCGCCCGGCCCCCCCCCGGCACGGGCGACGGGGGCGGACACGTGACACGCCCCGTACACGGCGTCCGCCCGACCCGGACGCCCCGCGGCCGTGCCCGCGACGCCCGCGGGCCCGGTCCTCACGCGCCTGGAGCCGGCCCATGACCCACTCGTGCACCCGACTGCGCAGAGGAGCCGTCACCGCCACGGCGGTGGGAGCGCTCATGACCGCGGCCGCGGGCGGCGCCCCCGCCGCCACCGCGCACGCGGCCGGCCCCGCCGTCACGACCGCTGCCGCCGCGAAGGTCCCCGGGTCCCCGTCACCGTCCGGCCCGGCGACGGGCGACGTACGCACGCTCACCCCCGCCGTGACCCGTCAACTCGACGCGACCGTACGGAAGGTCATGGACGACGCCGGTATACCCGGGGTGACCGTGGGGCTGTGGACGCACGGTCAGGGCACCTACGTACGGTCGTTCGGTGTCGCCGACCGCAGCGACGGGCGCGGGATGGCGCCGGACCTGTACATGCGGATCGGCAGCGAGACCAAGACCTTCACCGTGACGGCACTGCTCAAACTGGTCGACGAGGGCAAGGTGGGGCTGGACGACCCGATCGGCAGATACGTCGACGGCGTGCCCGGCGGGAACAGGATCACCCTGCGGGAGCTCGCCGGGATGCGCAGCGGCCTGTTCAACTACACCGAGGACCCGGACTTCTTCAGGACCTTCCTGTCCCACCCCCAACGATCCTTCACCCCACGGGAGTTGCTCGGCTACGCCTTCAGGCACCCGCCGCTGGCGCCGCCCGGCGGGGAGTTCTCCTACTGCAACACCAACCTCATCCTGCTCGGACTGGTCCTGGAGAAGGCGACCGGCGTGCCCGCCGGGGACTACATCCGCGAGAACGTCCTCGCCCCGGCGGGCATGGACCACACGTTCTTCCCGTCCGACGCGGCCTTCCCCGCCCCGCACGCCCAGGGCTACACCGACCAGACCGCGAGCGGCGAGATCGAGGAGACCGCCGGCTGGAACCCCTCCTGGGCCTGGACGGCCGGCGCGATGATCTCGAACCTGGACGACCTGCACATCTGGGCCCGTACCGTCGCCACGGGCGTCCTGCCCGACGGTACGGAGCTGATCAGCCCCGCCCTCCAGAAGCAGCGGCTGACCACACCCCCCACCACGATCCCGGGCGCCGGCTACGGCCTGGGCATCTTCGACGTGCAGGGCTGGATCGGCCACAACGGCTCCCTGCCGGGCTACGAGTCGCTGACCGTCTACCTGCCCTCGGCCCAGGCCACCCTGGTCGTGCTCGTGAACACCGACATCAGCCACGACGGCACCGAGCCCAGCACCCTCCTCGGCGAAGTGGTCACGAAGATCGTCTCACCCGGACACGTCTTCGACCTCCCCGCGCAGCCCGCCGCCCGCTGACGGCGCCCCACGGGTCCGACACCCCGGGCCGGGCCGGTCGGGGGGCGGGCGCCGGGGCCGCGCGGGAGCATGGGCATGAACCGGCCCACGCGCCGGGACCCGGGTACGGGAGACGAGGAGGGACAGGCCGGTGGGCATGGTGGTCTCCGTCGTCTTCGCCCTGCTGGCCGCCGCCAGCAACGCGACCGCCACCGTCCTCCAGCGCCGTGCCGCACAGGACGTCCCCCTCTCCGAAGGCTTCCGCGCCCGGCTCTTCGTCGACCTGCTGCGCCGGCCGGCCTGGCTCGGCGGCATGGCCGCGGTCATGGCGGCGGCCTGCTTCCAGGCACTGGCACTGGTCAACGGCGCCCTCGCCGTCGTACAGCCGATCTTCGTCCTGGAGCTTCCCTTCGCCCTGCTGATCGGCGGCCTGGTGCTGCGCCGGCGGGTGACCCGGCGCGGCTGGACGGCGGTGGCGTGCATCGCCGCCGGGCTGGGCGTCGCCCTGGGCGCGGCGGCCCCCTCGCCCGGCACCGACCAGCCCTCCGCGGGCGGCTGGGCGATGGCCGTCGCCGGCTGCGTCGGCGTCATGGCGGTCGCCGTCCGGATCGCGCTGCGCTGGCCCGCCGGACGGGCCCGCGCGGCCTGCTTCGGCAGCGCCGCGGCCATCGGCTACGCGCTCACCGCGGCCCTGATCAAGGACGCCACCCACGCCTGGCAGACCGGCGGAGTCACCGGCTTCTTCCTCGCCTGGCAGACCTACGCCTTCGCCGCCGCCGGGGTCTGCGCGCTGTTCCTGCTGCAGAACGCCGTCCAGTCCGGCCCCCTGGTCGCCTCCCAGCCCGCCCTCACCCTCGGCGACGCGCTGGTCAGCCTCACCCTGGGCGTCACCCTGTACGCGGAGCAGATCCGCACCGGCTGGTGGCTGGTCCCCGAGATCGCCGGGGCCGGCCTGATCCTGTACGGGGCGGTCCTGCTGGCCCGCATCCCCCTCGCCCAGACCCTGGTCGCCGTACCTCCGGCCCACCGCCGCGGCCGGACCTGATCCGCCCCGCCGTCCCGGGGTCCCGCTTCCTCCCCAAGCCCCGGCCCCGGGGACTCGCTAGCCTGGAGGGGCACAGGGGGGTGGCCAGGCCGACAGCCCGAGGAGGCTGACGTGGCTGAAGCGACGACCGACACCGGAGCGGCGAAGGGGCCGCGCCGCGGTCCCGGTGCCCCCGGCCCCCGCGGCACCCCCACCCCCCGCTATCTGCCGATCGCCGAACACGGCCTGATCGGCGACCTGCGCAGCGCGGCCCTGGTCGGCACTAACGGCACCATCGACTGGTACTGCTGCGCACGCTTCGACGCGCCCAGCGTCTTCGCCTCGATCCTCGACGCGGACCGCGGCGGGTGCTTCGAACTGGCCGCGGACGTCCCCACCCGCACGAAGCAGTTCTACTTCCCCGACACCAATGTGCTCATCACCCGCTTCTTCGCGGAGGACGGGGTCGGTGAGATCCAGGACTTCATGCCGGTCGTCGACGACTCGCGCGAGGCCGACCGGCACCGGCTGATCCGCCGGGTGGTGTGCGTACGCGGAACACTGCCCTTCCGCGCGCGCGTCGCCCCCCGCTTCGAGTACGGCAGCGTGCCGCACACCGTGCACGCCTACGACGGCCAGGCGGTCTTCGAGTCGGCCTCCCTCCACCTCGCGCTGACCTCCACGGTGCCCTTCGAGGTCGCGGGCCCCGACGTGTGGTCCCTGTTCAAACTTCACGAGGGCGAGGCCGCCGTCTTCACCATCGACCGGATCGGCGGCGACGTGGGCCCCCGGTTCTGCGCCGTGGCCGAGGCGGAGCGCGAGTTCAACGCGACCGTGCGCTACTGGCGGCACTGGTTGTCCCAGTCGCGCTACCGCGGCCGCTGGCGGGAGATGGTGCACCGCTCCGCCCTGACCCTGAAACTGCTCACCTACGCCCCGACCGGCGCCATCATCGCCGCGCCGACCACCAGCCTGCCCGAGCAGATCGGCGGCGAACGCAACTGGGACTACCGCTACGTGTGGGTCCGCGACGCCGCGTTCTGCGTCTACGCGCTGCTCAGGCTCGGGTTCATCGACGAGGCCGAGTCCTTCATGGGCTTCCTCACCGAGAACGTCGGCCTCGAATCGGTGCGGGCCTCCCAGGCCGAGGGCCCCCTGCAGATCATGTACGGCATCGACGGCCGCCTCGACCTGTCCGAACGTGAACTGCCCCACCTGGAGGGCTACCGCGGATCGGCCCCCGTACGCGTCGGCAACGCCGCCGTCGGCCAGTTGCAACTGGACATCTACGGGGCACTGCTCGACTCGTTCTACCTCTACGACAAGTGGGGCAAGCCCATCTCCAGCGGGCACTGGGACAGCATCTGCGAACTCGTGGACTGGGTGTGCGACCACTGGGACCAGCCCGACGAGGGGGTGTGGGAGACCCGCGGCGGACGCAAACCGTTCCTGTACTCGCGGCTGATGTGCTGGGTGGCGATCGAACGGGCGATGCGGCTGGCCCAGCACCGCGGCCTGCCCAGCGACATGGTGCGCTGGGGCAGGGCGCGGGACGCGATCTACCGGCGGATCATGAGCCACGGCTGGTCCGCCGAACGTCACGCCTTCGTCCAGTACGAGAACAGCTCCATCCTCGACGCGTCGCTGCTGATGATGCCGCTGGCGAAGTTCATCTCCCCGACCGACCCGAAGTGGCTCGCCACCTTGGACGCGCTGGGCGAGGACCTGGTGTCCGACTCGCTGGTCTACCGCTACGACCCCCAGGCCAGCCCCGACGGCCTCCAGGGCGAGGAGGGCACGTTCTCGATCTGCTCGTTCTGGTACGTCGAGGCGCTCACCCGCGCGGGCCGGCTGGACGAGGCCCGGCTCGCGTTCGAGAAGATGCTCACCTACGCCAACCACCTCGGCCTGTACGCGGAGGAGATCGGCCACACGGGCGAACAGCAGGGGAACTTCCCCCAGGCGTTCACCCACCTCGCCCTGATCAGCGCGGCCTTCAACCTCGACCGCAGACTCGGCTAGCAGCCGGTCCCCTCTCCCGGCCCTCTCCCGGTCCGCCGCCACGACCGCCACGCCCTTGGGCCGGGGCGCGGGCCGGGCGGGATCTCAGCGTGCGCCCGGCAGCCCGTCGATCATCAGGCCGATGGTGAAGTCGAAGCGGTCGTGCACGCTCCCGGCGGTGAGCTCGGCGGCGTAGCGCTTGGTCCGCGGGAAGGTGTCGTCCGGCAGGGCGGCGAACCGGCGCAGCAGTTCGTCGCGGCTGACGACCCACTCGTCGTCGCCGCGCCCCAGCCGGCTGTTCACCAGGGAGACCTCCAGGCTGTAGGCGTTGACGTACAGCGACAGCGAGTCGAGCGCCCAGGCCGCGACCTGCGGGGCGATGCCCCCGGCGAGCAGGAGGGCGAGCATGCCCTCGGCGACCCGCAGCGTCTCCAGATGGGAGGGGGCCGCCGCGATGGCCGCCCGGGAGATGCCCGGGAAGCGCAGGTACTGGTCGCGCAGCTGGGTGCAGACATCGGTGAGCTGCTGCCGCCACAGCGCGGGGTCCGGCTCGGGCAGCTCGATCTCGGCGCACAGCCGGCCGATGAGCAGCTCGTCCAGGTCCTCCTTGTTGACCACGTGGGCGTAGAGCGAGGACGGTCCCGTCTCCAGCGCGGTGGCCACCCGCCGCATCGTCAGGGCGTCGTACCCCTCCGCCTCCACGATGGCGAACGCGGTGCTGATGATGGCGTCGACCGTGATCGGCTTCTTGCGCCCGCCGGACGGTCCGCGCCGGGCCGCGGGTGCGCTCGAACCGGTGCCGAGCTGGTGCCGCGCCGCGCGCCGCTGTTCCGGGGTCGGTGACATACGGGCAGTCTAACCACAATCGGCGAACAGTGTTCCACGCAACTCCGAACAGTGTTCGTATTGTTCAGAACGGCGATCTAATGTAGAACGGTGTTCGTGTCCATCGACCAGCGCTCCTCCCAAGCGCCTCCCACCAGCACACCGCCGTCGCGGACCGCGTGGCTCGTCCTGACCGTCGTGGTCATGGCCGACGTCATGGATCTGATCGACTCCAGCATCGCGAGCCTCGCCGGCCCGTCCATCCACGCCGACCTCGGCGGCGGCCAGGTCACCGTCCAGTGGGTGGTGAGCGCCTACACCGCCGCCTTCGCGCTCGGTCTCGTCACCTCGGGACGGCTCGGGGACCTGCTCGGGCGGCGCCGGCTCTTCCTGCTCGGCATGGCCGGCTTCACCCTGACCTCACTGGCCTGCGGTCTCGCCCCCGACCCGCTCTTCCTGATAGTCGCCCGCACCCTGCAGGGCCTGTGCGGGTCGGTGATGATCCCGCAGGGCCTGGCCCTGGTGAAGGTCGTCTTCCCGCCCCAGCACCTGCGCAGGGCGCTGACCCCGGTCGGCCCGCTGATGGGTCTGACCATGGTCGGCGGGCCCGTCCTGGCGGGCTGGCTGCTCCACCTGGACCTCTTCGGCAGCCAGTGGCGCTCCATCTTCCTGATCAACGTGCCGCTCGGTGTCGTGGCCGGCGCCCTCGCCCGGCGGGTCCTGCCGCACCACGGCGGCGAGGACCCCACCGCCCGCCTCGACCTCACCGGCGTCGGCCTGCTCACCGCGGCCTCGGCCCTGCTGATCGTCCCGCTCATCCAGGGACGCGACCTCGGCTGGCCCGTCTGGACCTACGTCATGACGGCCGCCTCCGTCGTCCTGCTCGCCCTGTTCGTTCTCTCCCAGCGGCGCAGCCGCCACCCTGTCATCGCGCCCTCGCTGTTCCGCAGGCGCAGCTTCGTCGTCGGCCTGGTGATCGTGGCCGGGTTCTACGCGTCACTGAGCGCGTTCGTCCTCGTCATCAACCTGCTGCTGCAGCAGGGCCTGCACTGGACGCCGCTGCACACCGGCCTGACCCTGATCCCCTGGGCCCTCGGCACGGCCGTCGCCGTCCTGCTCGCGGGCGCCGTGCTCACCGAGAAGCTGGGACGCGCGACCCTGCACCTGGGGCTGGCCGTCGCCGTCGTGGGCCTGCTGGCCCTGTGCTGGTCCCTCGACCGCTTCGGGACCGGCATCACCGTCTGGAAGCTGGCGCCCGCGCTGCTGTGCACCGGTTTCGGCTCCGGCCTGGTGTTCGTCCCGCTGGTCGACTTCATCATCGGCGACGCCACCGCCGAGGAGGTCGGCACCGGCGCGGGCCTGCTCAACGCCGTCCAGCAGTTCGCCGGCGCCCTCGGCGTCGCCGCCCTCGGCACGGTCTTCTTCGCCCGGGCCGGGCACCCGTCCCCGTCCTCCTGCCTCGCCGCCGCCGAACTCGTCCTCGCCGTCGCCGCGGGCCTGAACCTCCTGACACTGCTGCTGGTGGGCCTGCTGCCCAGGCGCGCCCAACAGGCCCATTGAGCCCCATCCTGACCCAGGGCCGCCCACGCCCCTGACTCCGGGGCGCCCCATCCTGCTTCCGCGCGCCCGCTCCTGCCCCGGGCGGCGCCCCTCGCGTCCGGGTCCGGGGGGGCAGCCCCCGGGCGGCGACCGTCACGCTCGGCGCCGGGCAGGGGGCAGCCCCGGGCGGCGGACCGTCCCGGACCGTGCCCGGGGCGCGGCGGGCAACCTCACACCCCGGTCTGTGACCCACGTCCTGTCGCCGTCGCGACGGCGGCCCTTACGTTTGACCGCCACGCGCCTGCTCCTCCGGTGCGCGAGCGCCCGTGACCTGGCCGGGCACGGCCACGGCGGGTACCTGCGAAGGACGGTCACCATGCCCAGCGAACTCTCACCCGTCATCAGCGCCTCCGCGCGCTGGCTGCTGTCGGCGTTCCCGCCGGCGGCCGGCTCGCTGAACCATGCCCTGGCCGAGGCCCAGGCGCAGCACGCGGTCACCATCGCCGCCGCGCTGCGCTACCCCACCCCGCTGGACGCCGAACTGCTCGGCCTGCTCGGCCCCGGCGGTTCGGGCCGCCTGGACTACGTGACCGGCGCCGACGCGCCCCCGCCGGCCGGAGCCGACCACCTCTGGCGCACCTGGGTCGACGAGACCGTCGTCAGCTGGGCGGCCTGCCTGCTGGCCGACGCCGATCTCGCCGCCGTCGCGACGGCCTGCCTGGCCGCCACCCACCACGGCACCCGCGGCATCGGCAGCGCACGCCGTCTCACCGTGCCCAGCCCCCGCGACCACCGGGCGGCACCCCTGCTGCGGCACCCGGACCTCCTGGACCCGATCGCCGACCTGCACCGCGGGACCCTGCTCGGCCTGCTGGTCACCACTCCCGCGGCCGGCGCGCCCGGCCCGAGGTAGACCGTCCCGGCCGCACCCGCCGCGGTCAGGGCGCCTTGAACAGGCCGGGGAAGCGGGGCGCGAGCCAGGGCCTGCGGCCCCAGACGGTGATGCCGCCCCGCCCCAGGGCGTTCCACTGGCCCCGCCGGCCGAGCGCCATCAGCAGGAAGGTGACCGGTTCGGTCAGGATGGTGCAGTCCGGCCGGGCCGGCGGCCGCGGGTCGACCCGCACGGCACCGTCGGCCACCGTCACCCCGAACCGGCCGCCGCCCCGCAGCCGGATCGTGTAGCGCGCGCTCAGCCCGGCGGCCCGGGCCGGGTCGGTCACCCGCGGCATGGCCGTGAGCAGGAACGGCACGGTCAGTCCGACCCGGGCACGGTCGATCATGTGCGGCCGGCCCAGCGCGCGGGCCAGGTCGTACCCGTGGCCCAGCATGTGGGTCAGCAGATAGGAGCCCAGCACGTCGGCGGTCATCGGGCCCAGCGGAGTGAGGAGCGTTCCCCGCGCGGCGGCACCCGTGTCCCACGCCTTCAGGTACGCCTCGGCCTGTGTCTCGATCATCTCGGCCAGCGGCTGTGCCCGGCGCTCGCCGAACGCGGCGAGTGCCCGCTCGTTGGCCGCGGCCAGGCTCTGCGGTGTCCCGTCCCCGTAAGCGCGCGGCTGTCCCGCCGCGAGCTGGGCCATCAGTTCGTTGGCCTGTGCCAGATGCGCGGCCGCCTCCCCGACGCTCCACCGCGACCCGGGTACCGCGCGCTCCATGTCCGCGTCCCGGCTCAGCAGCGCGGCGATCTCCCGGGCGGTTTCACGGACGGCCGCCTCCAGCCCCTCGGGCAGAGCGCCCCGTACGTCCTGCCCGGCCACCGATTCCACGCCTCGCCCACCCCAGATCCCGTGTCCCACACCGGACACAGGACGGCCCGGTGGTCCGGCGGGCGGGATGCCTGCCGGACGACCGGGGTACAGAAGACCAGGTGAAGCGGCCCGCGACAACCCCTCCCGGGCGCGGCCACCGCCGCCGTCAGTTCGACAAGGGGTAGGTGGCCGTCTGTCCGTATCCGGCGGGCTCGGTGTCGGTGTACAGGAGCGTCAGCCGGGTGTAGTGCGTGGACTGGGGGTTGTTCTTCGAGGCTTGCGGGCGGTCGAGCCGCACGGTGACGGGGTAGTCACGGAAGGTTCCCGCGGCGCAGTACGGCTTGCAGTCGTTGACCATGTTGATGCCGGTGGCCACCGCGGAGTTGGCGCCCCAGCGCGACCACTGCAGCGAGGTGAGACGGCTGTTGCCGTCACCGCAGGCGAGCACGAAGTCGCCGGGCTCGACCTGCGGCTGCGAGAAGCAGTCGAGGACGACAGTCCGCGTCGGCACCTGGCGGGGCGCCGACTCCTGCGCGACGGTGTGCGCGGACCGCGGCGACGCCACGGGAGCGGCGTCCGCCGTTCCCATGACCGTGGCCAGCGATACCGCGGCACAGAACGTGACTGCCGCCCTGACGGTGAGTTTTCGCATGTCCGCTCCCGGCCGCGTTCTCCTTGGATTCACTGGCCCCCGCACTGGTCCGGCCGGTCCGCCGGGGCCCCGCCTGACGGCGGACGACGGCCGACTGCCTTCCCACACGGAGGTTGGCTCCTCCCACCGACGCTACGACCCCACCGGGAGATCCACCACTCGCACGGACCACCACCAGGCGTGGAACGGTTCGCCCCGCGCACCGGCCCCCGCCACGGCGCCGCGGGACACCCCGCGACGGCCACGGCGGGGATGATGGCCGGCATGCACATCCGTATCGACGCCGTCGACCTGCCGGGCCGCACCTGCCCGGCACCCGCAGACGCCGCGTTCCCCGCGTACCGCAACATCCATGTCGCCGTGCAACGCCGTGACCGGCCCGCCGAACTCCTCGACCCGCAGCCCGGTGACGCCCCGTCCGCGACCTGGACCCTGCCGTGCACGGCGACCGCCTCGCCGGCCGGCACCCATGTCCAAGGCCCCTACGTCCAGGACCGCCTGGGCCGCCGGTTCGTCTACCTGTCGTGGGGCACCGTCGACGAGCCGGGCGTCTTCACGATGTTCCGCCGCGCCAAGCTGATGCTCGACGCCGTACCCCCGGAGGTGCTCGCGGCCGCCGCGCGCGAAGGCCTCCTCGTCGGACGCCTCGGCCTCAGCGACGCGCACGGCCACCCCTTGTGCGCACGTGTCGAACCTCCGCACATCACCTGGACCGCCGGCCCCGCCCAACCCGCGGAAGAAGAGCGGCACATGAGGGCCCCGGGCGCCACGACCGGGTGACGGCGCCGCCGCGGCGGCACCGGAGGCAGCGGCCCGCTCATGACATGGGTGTCGACGGGTCCGGGCCCGGCGCGGGCAGGACGATGCCGACCGGCGCGGACCGGCCGCGCGGGCAGGGCTGCGCATGCCTTCGTGTCAGTCGGTGGCCGGGGTCTTCTGCTCCGCGGCGGGCTGCTTCGCGGAGCCGTCGACCGCACCGGTCCCGGCCGCCGTGTAGTACACCGACGTGCCCTGCTTGCTGCGCTGGGCGCGGCCCTTGGCGACCAGCCCCTCCACCGTGGTGCGCACGACCGTGGCCTTGATGCCGCGCTCGGGGTGGGACTCGGAGAGCGTGGTGGTGATCTCCGCGGCGGACCGCGGCTCGGACTGCCGGCTCAGGTGGTCGTGGATGAGCTCGACCAGGGTGGGCTTGCCCGCGGCTTCCGGCGCCTTCGCGGCGGCCTTCGGTGTCGCGGCCTTGGCCGGGGTGGCCTTGGACGAGGCGGCCTTCACCGGGGTCGCCTTGGACGAAGCCGCCTTGGCCGGGGCGTCCTTGACCGGGGTGGCCTTGGCCGAGACGGTCTTGGCCGGGGCGGTCTTGGTGGACGCCGCCTTGGCGGGGGCGGCCTTGGCCGGTGCGGCCTGCTGCTTGGCGGGCTTGGCCTTGGACTTGGGCCCGGCGGTGGTCTGCCGCGGCACCGAGGGCACCGCCGCGGCGGGCCCGGCCGCCTTCTCCCCGGCGCCGGGCGCGTCGTCACCCAGGGTCCGCTGCAGGTTGACCAGCAGGGCCTGGTCGCGCCGCAGCGCCTCCAACAGCTCCTGCAAAGACGTCACCTCGGCGCTGATACGTTCCTGTTCCTTGGTGTTGCGCTCGAGGTCCGCGGTGAGCTGGGCCGAGTACTGCGACTGAAGTCCGGTGGTCTCCGAGTGGACTTGGGCCATGACAGTTCCTTCTTTCCGTGATGTCTGAATCGGTCCTGAGGGCGGATGGTACCTGCATCATCTGGCCATGATCCTGTGCGTGTTCGGGCTCCCACGCACCGGCCGCCTTCCAAGGATGCCTGCTCGGGGCCCACATGACATCAAGGACGACCACATGTGAGTGGCACCACCGGCCCACATCGAAGGTGTCTCATTCCCCTCATCAGTACGAGACATCCCCCGCGGAACCAGCCCCGCGCGGACCATGGCCGATACCGGCCGCAGCGATGTGCGGCAGGCGGACACACCAATTCCCCTCCGTTCCGGGGCCGCTGAGATCGGCCACGTCGTAGGAGGCACAGTCCCAGACAACAGGGCACGACAACGGGGAGAACAGCGGAACTCACCCGAACGGCACCCCGCCCGTGGACCGGCCCGCCGAGGTCACCCGCCGCCGCGACCCACCACCGTCCCCGCCGCGACCCACCACCGTCCCGGCCGCGCCCGTCACACGGCGGACTGAAAACCGGCGCCCCACACCTGCCGCAGTGTGTCGCAGACCTCACCCACGGAGGCTCCGCACGCCAGCGCCCGCTTCATCGGGTGCAGGACGTTGTCACCGCCCTCCGCCGCCTTGCGCACCGCGATGAGCGCGTCGTCGACCCGGTCCGCGCACCGCCATGCGCGCAGTTTGGCCAGCCGCTCGGTCTGCCGCTGTTCGGCGACCGGGTCGAGCCGGACCGTCTCGTACGGCCCGTCCCCCTCGAGGCGGCGCCGGCCATGGTGGGCGACGCGCTCGATCTCGTCCTTCTGGAAGCCCTGGCCGAGGGCGGCGACCGCACCGCCCAGCTCCTCCACCCGCAGCATCAGTTCCAGCGCCGCGGCCTCCACGGCCTCGACGGTCCTCGCCCCGGCCCGGCCGCCCGCGATCGCGCGCACGCCGGGAGCGGGCCCGTACCCGAGTCCGCCGCCGAGCACCGCGGCCAGACCCCGCACGGCCCTGCGCACCGGCATGCGCGACGAGGGACCGCGCGCCCCGAACCGCTCACCCAGCACCCGCGACCAGAGGCGCCGGGCCGCACGCAGGACGGCGAGCTCCTCCAGGAGCGTGGCCCGCGCGCCGAAGAGGAACGACAGCCGCGGCGCGAAGTCGTCCACGTCCATCCCGTACGCGACCGCCGTCCGCACGTACTCGACACCCTCGGCGAGAGTGAAGGCGACCTCCTGGGCGGGCGTGGCTCCCGCCTCCGCCAGCGCGCGCCCCGAGACGGAGAGCGTGTGCCACCCGGGCAACTGCGCACGGCAGTAGGCGAAAAGGTCCCCGGCCAGCCGCAGTGAGGCCTCCGGCGGGAAGACATGCCGGTCCCGCACGGCGTACTCCGTCACCACGTCGTGGTGGAGTGTGCCGGTCAACCGGTCGGCGCGCAGGCCCTGTTCCTCGGCGACCAGCTGGTACAGCAGCAGGAGCACGGCGGCCGGCGCGCCGGCCGCCATCGACGTCGACACCCGCTCCAGGGGGACCCCGGTGAACAGCACCCGCATGTCGTCGAGGGAGTCGACCGCCACGCCCGCCCGGCCGACCTCCCCGCTCGCGAGCGGGGAGTCCGAGTCCAGCCCCAGCCGCGTGGGTACGTCGAAGACGACCGACAGCTCCGTCGTGCCGTGCGCGACCAGCCGCCGGAAGTAGGCGTTGGACTCACCCGCGCCACGCAGACCGGCGGACCGCTGCGTCGTCCAGGGGCAGACGGTGAACATCGATGTGCGTCCCTCCGAAAGGCCCGTCGTACCGCGGGAGCGCCGCGGGTCGTCATGGTGGGGGCAGCGGCTAAAGCCGGGGCAGGGCGCCCGCCACCGCGAGGACCTGCCGAAACCCGCCGACGGCGTGACAGGGACGGCATCCCGGTACTTCCTGCCGTGCAGTCACTGGCCATCGCGCGCCGGACTCGTGCGGGGCATATGCGTTCCTAGACTGCGGGAACGTGGAGGGAATGCGACCGGGAGGGCGGGCCCATGATGCTCCTGCACCGCGACGACGAACGCGCACGACTCGACAAGGCACTGCGCGCCTGCAGCGACGGCACCGCCCAGCTGGTGCTGGTGGAGGGGGCGCCCGGCTGCGGCAAGACACGGTTCCTGCAGTACGCCGCCGACCTCGCCGCCGGCCGCGGACTCACCGTGCTGCGCGCCGCCGCCGACCCCGGCGCCCGCCGCGAGGACCACGCCCTGCTGCGCCGCCTCGCCGCCTGCCTCACCGGGGACCTGCCCCGGACCCCGCCCGCACCGGACGAGACGGCGGCCGGCTTCGCCGCCCTGCTGCGTACCGCCTGCGCGAACGGCCCGGTCCTCCTGTGCGTCGACGACCTGCAACACGCCGACCGCGCCTCGCTCGCCGAACTGCTGCGCCTCACCCACACCCTGCACGAGGCGCCCCTGCTGACGGTGCTCGCCCAGTCCCCGTACCACCGCACGGACGGATTCGGCCTGCACACCGAACTCCTGCGCCACCAGGGCTTCGTCCGCATCCCGCTGGGCCGCCTGGACGCCGCGGGCACCGCCGAACTGGCCCGCTTCTGGGGCACCCCGGTACCCGACGACGCCATCACCTCCCTGCACGCGCTCAGCGGCGGCAACCCCCTGCTGATCCGCGCCCTGCTGGCCGAGACGGACACCCCCGCCGGCCGGCCCGGCTGGCCGGAGCCCGAACCCGGCGGCCCCTTCACCGAGGCGTTCGCGACCTGCGTGCAGCGCTGCGGCCCCGCCGCCCGCCGGCTGGCCGCCGCCCTCGCCGTGCTGGGCCCGCAGGCCGACGCGCAGCGCGCGGCCCGGCTCGCCCGGCTCGGCACCGACGCCGCCGCCCGCGCGGGCAACGCCCTGGACGCCGCCGGACTCGTCACCGGCGCCCGGCTGCGCCACCCCGCGGCCGAGTCCGCGGTCCTGGGCATGCTCTCCTCCGAACAACGCCGGTCGATGCACCGCAACGCCGCCCGCGTCCTGCACCACGCCCTGGCCGAACCCGTCCTGGTGGCAGGCCAGTTACTCGCCGCCGGCACCGCCACGCACACCTGGGAGATCCAGGCCCTGCGGGACGCGGCCCGCCAGGAGCCCTTCTCGCCCGCCGACCCGGACGGCGCACCGACCTTCCTGCGCCTGGCCCGCTCCGGCTGCCCCGACGAACCCACCCGCCTGCGCATCACCCTGCAACTCGCGGCGCACACCTGGCGCCTGCACCCGGCCGCGGCCCACCACCTCCTCGACGAACCGCAGACCGCCCTGCGCGCAGGACAGCTGTCCTGCGCCGACGCGGGATGGCTGGCCCGGCTGCTGGCGGCCCAGGGCCGCATCGAGGAGGCCGACGAGGTCCTGGCCCGGGCGGCCGGGGACGTCCGCCCGCCGCGCGACAGCGTGCCCAGCCGGCCCCACGCCCAGTGCCCGGTCACCCACGAACGCCCCACCGCACCGGTCACCCGCGCCGCCGCACTGTGGCTGAGCGTGGGCGCCCGCGAGGACGTACCGGCCGCCGAACGGCTGCTGAGCGACACCCCCCTGACCCCGGCCACCTACGAGTCCCTGGCGCGGGCCCTGCGCACCCTGGTCCAGCACCGGCCGCAGCGGGCCGTGACCTGGTGCGGCCGGCTCGGCGAGGAGATCTCCGCCCGCAACGCGCCCGGCTGGCAGGCCGCCTTCGCCACCGCGCACGCCGAGTCCTTGCTGCGGCTCGGCGACCTCGCCGGTGCCCGGCGGGAGGCGACAGGCGCCCTCGAACACCTCGCCGGCCGCGGCGGCCCCTTCCTCCTCGCCCCGCTCGCCCTGCTGGTTCAGGCCCTCACCGAGCAGGGCGAGTACGCCACGGCCGCCCTGCACCTGCACCCCACCCTGCCCGGCGAGCCGTACTCCACCGTGCACGCCCTCGCCTTCCTGCGCGCCCGCGGGCGCCACCACCTGGCCACCGGACGCCCCCAGGCGGCCCTGGAGGAGTTCCTGGAAGCGGGCCGCGCCGCCGGCCGCTGGGCGACCGACCAGCCCGAACTGCTGCCCTGGCGCACCGACGCGGCGGAGGCCCTGCTCCTGCTCGGGCGCCTCGGCGAGGCACAGGCCCTGGTCGCCGACCAGCTCGCCCTGCCCGCGGCCACCGGGGCGCGGGTGCGCGGGGTGACCCTGCGCCTCAGCGCGGCCACCGCCGAGCCCCGGCGCCGTGTCGAACTGCTGGGCAACGCGGTCGACGAACTCCGCGACTACGGGGACCGCCTCGAACTCGCCCGCGCCCTGGCCGACCTGGGCAGCGCGCTGCGGCTCAACGGCGAGGGGGCCCGGGCGGGGACGATCACCCGGCGGGCCTGGCAACTGGCGGGTGACTGCGGCGCGGTGCCGCTGCGCGAGCGGATACGGCCCGTCGACGGACCGGAGCGTGCCGAGCGTCCCGTCCGCAGCCGGGACGCCGCCCGGCTGAGCGGTTCGGAGGAACGGGTGGCCGCCCTCGCCGCCCAGGGGCACACCAACCGGGAGATCGCGGTCAAGCTCTTCGTCAGCCCCAGCACGGTCGAGCGCCACCTCACCTGCGTCTACCGCAAGCTCGGCATCTCCCGCCGCCAGGACCTGCCCTCGGACCTGCGCACCCGGACGTTCGAACAGGCCGGTCACTGAAGAGGCCCGCACGGGCCCGGTGACGGCACGGCCGCCGGGCACACGCATCCGCCCGCCGGACACACATCGACCGGGCACACGGCCTGCGGACACGTTGCCCGGGCACACGGCCTGCGGACACGTTGCCCGGGCACATGGCTCCCGGACACATGGCATCCGGGCACACATCGCGGGGGCGCACCCGACCGGCACCCATCCGCGGGCCGCACACTCACCGGGCCACACGGCCACACGGCCGCGGGTCACATGGCCGCAGGGTCACAGGCCAGCGGGCGGCACGCCGACGACCCGAACTCGCCTCCGGTGAAGCGCAGTTCGAGGTACCCGCGGCGGAACACCCGCGCACCCCGGAGGAGGAACCCGGGGCGGGACGGAACGGCCGTGCGGGAGCGGACATATGGGGGGCGGACACACGGGGACATGGGCACGGGGGGAGAGGACACAGGAGGAACGGACACAGGGGAGTGGACACCGTAGGAGAGCGGACCGGGCTCATCCTGGGGCAGGAGATCCTCGACGGTCCGCCGCACACCGTGGCCGCGTGTCCACCGCCTCCGGCACGGCACGGTACCGCCGCGGGGGTGCGATGTTCCCGGGTTCCTGGCCGGTGACGGCCAGGAACCCGGCGGGAGCATCCAGCTCATGGGGGGGGGCAGGCTGGACCAGGCGGTTCGGTCGCGCTACGGCTGTTCGGTCGGGCTACTTGATGAACTCCGGCGGCACACGCGGCGGCCAGTGTCCCACCGTCAGCATGCCCAGGGAGTGGGCGCGGGCGACGAGGGCGGCCCGGTTGGGAGCCTTGAGCTTCCGCAGCATGAGACCGACGTGGTACTCGACGCCCTGCCGGCTGAGGTAGAGGCGCGCGGCGAGCTGCACGGTGGAGGCTCCGGCGGCGACACCCTCCAGGACCTGCGCGTCCAGCTTGCTCAGCAGCCGCTCGGGGGAGTGGACGGCCGGCTCCTCGGCGGCCGCGCCCTCCTGGTCCGGGCGTACTTGGACAACGATGCCGGCGAGCCCGCCGGTGGTGTCGTGGACCGCGATTCCGGTGAGACCGGCGGAGAACACACGTCCCGAGTCACCGAGTCCGATCATCCGCTCGTCGAAGCGGTTGCACCGGCCTTCCGACAGGCGCGTGAAGTGCCGGTCGAGATAGGACGGGGAGCTCGGGTGGAGCAGTTCGTACAGGCTGCGGCCGCAGGTGTCGGCCGAGGTACGTCCGAACCGGCGGGAGAAGTCGGGCTCGGCCGCGACGATGCGCCGTTCGGGATTGAGGTGGGCGGTGTAGGTGCGCCGGCCGGCCGCGGACGCCGAACGGGCGGCGTAGGCGTACCGGTGTCCGGCCGCGGGGTGCGAGGTGGTCGACCGGTCGTTGGTGAGCTGGACATCCGTGATGCTAGTGGTCATGACGAGATACCGGCTTTCTGTATCCAAGTGCGGGACAGCGCATGCCTCGTTGCACGGCCGGCTTTCACACAACGCCGGGCGATCGCCGGGAATCCGTGCGCGGCGGTTGGGGCGTGGGGATCCCGTCCGCGCCGCCGCCGACGTGCTCGTGATCCCCTCGGCGTGCGGGCGGTCGTGCCGCGATCCCCGTGAGCTCCGCGATCTCCTCGATCGGCTGGATCTCTTCGTTTCCTCCTGAACGGGAAGTGACCTGTCCTACTGCACCACCGGCCGCTTGCGCCTGTGTTGTGTGCGGCATGGGGGATCTCTGTGGCAGCCCGGCGGGGGCCCGCCGGAGGCCGCGGAGGAGGGCTCGCGAGGCCGGTTCTGTGCGCTCGGCCGTGCGCTCGGCGGGCCGGGGCGCCGGGCGCCGTGTCCCGGGGTGCGTCGCCGGCCGTCACCCCGGGCGGGGCGGAGCAGAGGGAACATCAAAGGGCCGCGAAGTCCCGCGAAGTCCCGCGAAGCGGCGCGCGCCCGCGTCACGGGGAAGGCCGTCGTTCCTGACCGGCAGGGATCAGCTGGCCGGGTCCGACCGCGGCGCGGCTTCCGCGTCGGACGTCGCCCTGGCCGGGGAAGCCGGCACACCGGCAGCACGCCGGCCCGGCGGCACCCGGACCTCAAGACCGATTGTGCCGCTTCCCGCGCTTGTCGGGACCGGGTCGTGTGTCGCGAACGCCCCGGCCGCCGGTCCCGCGGGGGTTCCGATTCGTATCAGTCGAGGGCGTGGCTGCGGCCGGTCTGCAGGATTTCGTCGGAGAGCTCGGGTTCGACGTGGTGTACGGCGCGGGCGAGCATCAGCGCGCCGACCATTTCGCTGAGCAGGCGGATGGCTCTGAGGCGGGCCTCGGCCGGGTCGGGCTCGTGGCCTTTGTCCTCGGCTTCGCGCAGGAGCTCGGAGGTGAAGCCGGTGAGGTATCCCTCGACGCCTTCGGCGTACGCGCTCTGCACGGCTTCGCTGTGCCGTCCGGCGTCGGTGGCCAGGGAGACGGAGGGGCAGCCGCCGTCCGGGTCGTCGCGGTGCGCGGCGGACAGATAGTCGGCCACGACCCGCTCCAGCGGAGAGCCGGCCTGGCCCGGACCGTCCTCGATCGCCTGGGCCAGGACCCCGAGCGAGATGGCGTAGGAGGCGCTGCACACCTCCACGGCCAGGTCGTTCTTGGAGGCGAAGTGGTTGTAGAAGCCGCCGTGGGTGAGTCCGGCTTCCTTCATCAGCTCGGCGATGCCGACCGCGTCGATGCCCTGTGAGCGGAACATGCGGCTCGCCGCTTCGAGGATGTTCTGCCGGTTGCGGGCCTTGTCCTGCTTGGTGATCCGCGGCATGGCCGTCCTCTCGCACGCTCTCGATTTGACCTTTTTAAGGATGTCTATCATCATAGCAAGAGTTCTAATGACGCCCATCATTAATACTTCGCGGAAGGGGAGCGCCATGCGCGCCATCGCCTACGACCGGCACGGCCGAGCCGGGCAGGTACTGCGCCTGAGCGAGCAGCCGGCCCCGGCGGGGCCCGCGGCCGGGCAGGTGCGGGTGCGGGTGCTGTCCCGGCCGGTCCACCCCGGCGACCTGGCGGGAGTGGAGGGCTTTCCGGGCGCGCCGCGGCAGCGGTTCGCCACGCCACGGATTCCCGGCTTGGAGGGAATGGGCGTCATCGAGACCGTCGGCGACGGTGTGCGGGAGCTGCGCGCCGGTCAGCGGGTGGCGTTCTTCCCGGTGCCGGGCGCGTGGAGCGAACTCGTCACGGCGCCGGCCGATCTCGTGGTGCCGGTTCCCGAGGGCGTCGGCGACGAGACCGCGGCTTTGATGCTGGTCAACCCGCTGACCCTGCTCTCCTTGCTGCGGGCGGTCGAGGACGCCCAGCACGGCCAGGCCGGTCCGGTGGTGCAGACGGCCGCCGGTTCGTCGGTGGGAAAGCTGGTCGGCGCCGCGGCACTCAGGCACGGCATCCCGCTGGTCAACCTGGTACGCAGCGCCACGGGGGCGCAGGCCCTGCGGCAGCGCTTCCCCGGACTGCCGACCATCTCCACGGCAGACGCGGACTGGCGCACTCAGGTCAAGGACGCGACCGGCGGCCGGGGCGCCCAGGTCGTACTGGACGCGGTGGGCGGATCCCTGACCGGTGAGCTGGCCGGACTGCTCACCGACGGCGGAACACTGATCGCCTATGGAGGCCTCGGTTCCGGCAGCACGCCGCTGGAGTCGCTCGCGCTGACCCCGCGGGCCCTGACCGTACGGGGCACGTCCGTCCTCCAGTGGATGACCACCCGCACGCCCGAGGAACGGGCCGAGGACGTCGCCTTCGCCGCCCTTCTGGCCGCGACCGCCCCGGAACTCTTCGAGGTCGCCGCCGGCTACGACCTCGCCGACTTCGCGCAGGCCGTCGACCATGCCCGCCGCCCCGGCAAGAGCGGAACCGTCCTGCTCACCAGCCCCGCACCCTGAACCCCACGAAGGACACCGCCATGAAGATCGGAACCCTCGGCGCCGGAACCGTCGCCCGGGCCATCGCCCGCCACGCCGTGGCCCACGGCCACCAGGTCGTACTGAGCAACAGCCGCGGCCCCGCCTCCCTGGCCGGCCTCGCCGACGAACTCGGACCGCTCGCCCACGCCGGCACCACGGAGGAAGCCGCCGCGGCGGAACTCGTCGTGCTCGCGGTCGGCTGGCCCCAGATCCCGGACGCGGTAACCGGCCTGCCACCCTTCGACGGGCGCGTCGTCATCGACACCACCAACCAGTTCGCCTCCCCGCCGCCGCCCATGAAGATCGCCGACCTGGGCGAGCTGACCGGCAGCGAACACGTCGCCTCACTGCTGCCCGGAGCCCGCGTCGTCAAGGCGTTCAACACCCTCTACGGCCAGTACATCGCCGCCGACCCGCGCCACCGGGCCGGACGCCAGGTGCTGTTCCTCGCCGGTGACGACGCCGGCGCCAAGACCACCGTCAAGGACCTCACCGCCGCCTTCGGTTTCGCCCCCGTGGACCTCGGCTCCCTGCGCGAGGGCGGACGTCTCATGCAACTCGGCGGCCCGCTCTCCGGCCTCCACGCCCTCAAACAGGACTGAGCCGGGCCCTCGCCCGTTCCTCGCTCTCCTCCTCATCCACCCCCCAGCTCAAGGAAGTTGCTCATGACCACCACCCAGCCCCTGCTGCAGCCCGTCCGTCTCGGCGCTCTGGAACTCGCCAACAGCGTCGTCATGGCCCCCATGACCCGCGCCCGAGCCCAGAACGCCGAGCTGGCACCCACAGACCTGCACGCGACCTACTACGCGCAGCGCGCCGGCGCCGGCCTGATCGTCACCGAGGGAACCTGGGTCAACGCCGACGGGGTCGGTATGATCCACGTGCCCGGCATCTACACCGACACGCAGACCGCCGGCTGGGCGAAGGTCACCGAAGCCGTCCACGAGGCCGGCGGGCGGATCGTCTCCCAGTTCGGCCACCTCGGCGCGGCCTCCCACCCCGACCACCTCGGCGGCCGCGTGCCCGCCGGACCCTCGGCCGTCAACCCCGGCGAGAAGTCCTTCACCCCCTCCGGCCCGAAGGACACCGTCACCCCGCGCGCCTACACCGCCGCCGAGATCGCCGCCACCGTCGCCGACTACCGCCGCGCGGCCGAGAACGCCCGCCGCGCCGGCTTCGACGGCGTGGAAATCCACGCCCAGCAGTCCCACCTGATCCCGCAGTTTCTCAACCCGCGTCTCAACCAGCGCACCGACGCCTACGGAGGCAGCAGCGAGAAGCGGGCCCAGTTCCTCCTCGACATCCTCGACGCCGTCGGTGACGTGTGGGGCAGCGACCGCGTCAGTGTGAAGATGTCCCCGACCTGGGACAACGGAGGCACGTTCATCGCGGACGAGGAGGCACTCGCCGACTACGACCAGCTGCTCAAGAAGCTCAACGACAGCAACCTGGCCTACCTGCACCTCCTGGGCACCCCCGGCACCATCGAGGAGCGCGTCGCCCTCTTCTCCCGCTACCGCGCCCACTACCAGGGCAACATCGTCGCCAACCTCGGCTTCACCCAGGCCCTCGGCAACGAGATCCTCGACCACGGGATCGTCAACGCGGTCTCCTTCGCCGAACCCTTCATCGCCAACCCCGACCTGGTCGAGCGCTTCGCGCAGGGCCACCCGCTGGCCGACAGCGACCGGGACACCTACTACGCCGGTCAGGCCGAGGGCTACACCGACTACCCCGCCTTCACCGCCAACTGAGCGAAAGAAGACCTCCGTGAGCGGCAACGTCCGGGCATGAGGACCGGCCTCACGGAACTCGCGCAGCCGGCGGTGGACGCTCTGTGCCGTCATGCGTCAACCGTGGACTCCGGGCCGTCGGTCCTGACCGGCAGGGATCAGACGGCCGGGTCCGACCGCGGCGCGGCTTCCGCGTCGGACGTGAACGTGATGCCGAGCCGGCAGTCCAGCGCGGAGGCGATGCGCTCCAGCAGCGCCAGAGTGGGCTGGTCCCGCCCGGATTCGATACGGGAGATCGCCGCTTGGCCGGTGCCGGCGAGCTCGGCCAGGCGTGCCTGGGACATGCTTCGCTGCCGGCGCCAGAAGCGCACCAGGTCCGCGGCGTCGCTCATCGTCCGGTGTCCGGGCTGTAGCGCGGCAGAACTGCCGTGTCGATCTTCCAGGCGCCGACCGTGATCGCCTCCGGGAACGTGTAGTGCTGCCTGTTGTCGTAGGAGGCCACGCCGGCCCGCCGCACGGGCGCCCAGTGGTGGACAGCGCTTCCGTCCCGAGGGTCGACGATGAGGTAGTGCGGCACCCCCATGGCCGGATAGTCGCGCAGTTTGCCCTCATAGTCATTGCTGGGGTTGGAACGGGAGACGATCTCGATCACCAGGTGGCAGCGGCGGGGATCGATCGCGTCGCTGTCGGCGGTGGCCTCTTCCTCGTCGACCACGACAAGGTCCGGGACGCGCAGGATGCCGAGTGCGGCGTCCTCCATGTCGGTTTCGAGCATGAGGACCAGGTCCGGGTCCAGCTGTGGGTCCAATTGGACACGCAAACGGTGAGCGACCAGCTGATGCTGCTTCTTGGGACTCATCATCATGAGCAGCTGGCCGTGACTGATCTCCGGCCAGGCCAGTGGCTCGGGCTTGTCGAAGGCCTCACGGAACTCTCGCAGGTGGTGGTAGATGCTCTGTTCCGTCATCCATCAACCGTACATGATGAAATCGTCATGTACGGCGTGACTCCAGGCCGCCGGTCCCGTCCCGGACCGGCGCGTGCGGGGTGGCGGGTGCGCTCAGTTGGCGCAGGGGGCCAGGCGCCACACTCCGGGGCGTACCTCCGACCAGCCGGCGGGGCGGTGGCCCTGGCCCTGGACACGGTCGAGCCAGCGCCGCGCGTAGGACTCCAGGCGCGGGTCGCGCAGGGTCGTCGCAAGGCCCAGGCAGTCGGCGAAGTGCGCCTCGGCCGCGTGCGCCCCGACGTTCTCCAGGGCCAGCAGGCCCAGTACCCGGTGGGCCTCGTAGCGGCCCCGGGGGTCGTCGGCCACCGCGTCGAGCGCGGGGGACAGCAGGGCCGCGGCCTCCTCCAGGCCGCCCGCGTCGAGCTGCAGGTCGGCCAGGCCGACCAGGGCCCGGCCGCGTTCGGTGGCGGCCGCGGCCGCGTCGGCCGTCAGCAGTGCCCGCTCGTAGAACTCGCCGGCTTCGGTGAGCTGCCGCCGCTGCCAGGCCAGGTCGCCCAGCGAGCGCAGCAGCCGGGCCTCGGCGCCGAGGTCCTCCTGGTGGCGCGCCGCCTCCAGCGCCAGGGCGTGGCAGGTCTCCCAGGTGTCCCAGGCCGCCCGGGCCTCCAGGAAACCGGTCATGGCGTCGGCGAGTTCCACCGTCTGCGCCCACAGGCCCGCCGCGTGACACCGTCGTACGACGTCCACCAGTCCGTCCTGCCGGCGGCTGAACAGCTCCAGCGGATGGATCCCGCACTTCTCGGTGCGGCCGTCGGCGTCGCGCAGCTGTCCGGTGAACTCCTTCGCCAGTCTGGCGGTGGCCGCCCGCGCCTCCGCGGCCGGGCTCTCCGAGGCCAGGCACTCCAGGGCCAGCAGCCGCCACAGCGGATGCATCCGGTGGTGCGTGCCGTGTTCCGGGCCGCCCGCCACCCGGCGCAGCAGCTGCGCGGCGACCAGGGCGTTCAGCAGCTCACCGGTCTTGGCCACGTCCTCCCCGAGGACCGCGGCGGCCGTGCGGGTGTCGAAGGGGCCCACGGGCACGAGCCCCAGCAGGCGGAAGGCGCGCCGCAGCACCGGTTCCGTCTCCTCGTAGCAGGAGCGCAGCCGGTCGTGGAAACCCGGTGCGGCGGCGCTCAGTTCGGCCAGCCGCCGCTGTTCGCCGCGCAGCCGGGCGGCCAGCATCTCCGGGCCCCAGTTGGGGCGGGAGGCCAGCCGTGCCGCGGCGGCCCGCAGGGCCAGCGGCAGTCCCTCGCACAGTGCGGCGATCTCCCGGACCGGTGTCTCGCCGCCGTGCTGCGGGATCAGCCGGCCGGCCGCCGCGGTGAACAGCCGGCGGGCCTCGTCCTGGGGCAGGACGTCCAGTTCCAGCACCCGGTCGGTCACCCCCTCCGGCACCCGCCGGCAGGTGACCAGCGCGGTGCTGCCCGCCGTGGCCGGCAGCAACGCCCGTATGCGGTCGAGGGATTCGGCGCCGTCCAGGATGAGCAGGATCCGCCGGTCGGCGGTCAGCCGGTCCAGGACGCGGCGCAGTCCGGCGACGTCGGCGGGCAGCGGCTTGTCCACCCCGAGCCGCTGCAGCAGGCGGGTCAGCAGTTCGGCCGGGTCGGCCGGGCGCGGACCGCCCAGTTCGAGGAAGACCCGGCCGTCGGGGAAGAGGTCGCCCAGCTCGTGGCCGGCCGCGACGGCCAGCGCCGTCTTGCCGACCCCGGCCGCGCCGGCGACGGCCGCGCAGCCGCCGGCCGGGATGTCGCGCAACAGGGCGCCCAGCCGGTCCAGTTCGTCGGAGCGGCCGACGAACACCGGGTCGCGCGGGGGCAGCCGGTCCGGTGTCCGGCCGGGCAGCGGGACCTGCCCGAGGTGGGTCTCCGGCGGGGTCGCGGGCCCGGTGTCCTGCGGCGCGCTCTCCTCGGCGGCCCGGGGCAGCGGCGCGGGGTGCAGCAGTTCCGTGTCGCCCGACAGGATCCGCTGGTGGAGCAGTTGCAGCGGCTGACCCGGTTCGATGGCGAGTTCCGCGACGAGAGTCTGGCGCAGCTGCGCGAAGATCCTTAACGCCTCCGCCTGCCGCCCGGCCCGGTACAGGGCCGTCATCAGCAGCATGTGGAACTCCTCGCGCATCGGCATCTCGGCCACGGCGGAGTGGAGTTCACCGATCAGCCGCTGATGGTGACCGAGCCGCAGCTCGGCACGCATGCGCTGCTCCAGGGCGGCGGCGCGGACCTCGGCCAGCCGCACCGCGGTCCGCGCCAGCAGCGCGCCGTGCGGGGTGTCGGAGGCCAGCGGGGCACGCCACAGCTGCAGCGCGCGGCGCTGCAGGTCCGCGGCGGCGGCGTGGTCGCCGCGCTGCAGTGCCTTCTGGCCGTTGTGGTGCAGTTCCTCGAACACCGTCAGATCCAGCTGCGCGGGATCCAGGTGCAGCGCGTACCCGGGCGGACGGGTGACCAGCGCGTCCCGCCCGTACTCCGGGTCGGCGGTGTGCAGCAGCTTGCGCAGCTGCGAGACGTAGACCTGCAGGGTGGTCGTCGCGGTGCGCGGCGGGTGCTCGCCCCACAACTCGTCGATGAGACTGTCCACCGAGACGATCTCGTTCGCCCTGACCAGCAACGTCGCGAGCACCGCACGGATCTTGGCCGCCCGGGGCCGGACCGGTTCGGCCGCCGCGGACGAGGTGATCTCCAGCGGACCCAGAATCCGAAAACGCATGTTCCCACCCTCTTCTCCCCGTCGCACGGGCCGGCGGGACCGGACGGCCGACGCGCGCCGGAGCCGCTCGTCGTCCCCGCGCTCCGCGGAACTCCGACGACAGACCGTGCTGCCCCAATGTAGGCGTCGGCCACACCCCAGAATCGGACAGGCGTACCCCTGAATTCCGTGAGGGGGCGGTGTATCGCAAGCGGCGCTTTAGCCCGTGATCTCACGATGAGCTTGCTCGGCGGCAGAGGGGCGTCCTGTGCCCCGCTTCGTATGCGCCATGAGGGGGCTGACGTTGACCGCTGCATTCACCACCTTCACCCAGCTGATGCGGGAACGGGTCGCCGCGCTCGGCGACGCGGACGCCCAGGTGTTCCTGCGGGACGTCAGCGAAGCCGAACACCTCACCTACTCCACTCTCGACCGCCGCGCCCGCGCCCTGGCGGTACGGCTGCACGAACTCGGCTCCCAGGGCCGGCCCGTGCTGCTCCTGTACCCACCCGGCCCGGAATTCCTCGTCGCGTTCACGGGCTGCCTGTACGCCGGCGCGATCGCCGTGCCCGCCCCGCTCCCCGGCGACCGGGGCGAACGGCTGCAGCGGGTCTCCGGCATCCTGCGGGACACCGCGGCCACGCTGGTGCTGACCGACTCCGAGCACGCGGCGGACACCTCCTTGTGGCTGGCCGTGACCGGCCGAGGAGAAACGGTTTGCCTGGCCACCGACCTCGACGACACCACGTCCGCCGACGCCTGGCGCGCCCCCCGCGTCGGCCCCGACGACATCGCCTTCCTGCAGTACACCTCCGGCTCCACCAGCAAACCGCGCGGCGTCATGGTCAGCCACCGCAACCTGATGGCCAACCAGCAGGCGCTGCAGCACCTGCTGGGCACCACCGCCGACGACCGCTTCGCCAACTGGCTGCCGCACTACCACGACATGGGCCTCATCGCCCATGTGCTGCACCCCCTGTGGCTGGGCACCCTGAGCGTCCAGCTCTCCCCGGTCTCCTTCATCAAACGGCCCGTCAGCTGGCTGCGCGCGATCGGCGAGTACGGTCTGACCGTGAGCGGCGGCCCGAACTTCTGCTACGACCTGTGCACCCGCCGGGTCACCGACGCCCACCTCGCCGAACTCGACCTGTCCAGCTGGCGCCTGGCCCTGTGCGGCGCCGAACCCGTCCGCGCGCAGACCCTGGACGCCTTCGCCCGCCGCTTCGCCTCCGCCGGCCTGCGCGCCGCGAGTCTCTACCCCGGCTACGGGCTCGCCGAGACCACCCTGGTGGTCTCCGGCGGCCGGCCGGGCGTCCCGGCCCGCCGGCTGACCGTGGACGCGACCGCCCTGGAACAGGACGAACTGCGGGCCCCGGCCGAGGGCGCGCCCACCCGCACCCTGGTCGGCTCGGGCAAGGCCCACGACTTCGACCTGCGGGTCGTCGACCCGCTGGCGGGCGTGGAACTGCCCCCCGGACGCGTCGGGGAGATCTGGCTGCGCGGCGACAGCGTCGCCCAGGGCTACTGGCGCCAGCCCCTGGAGACCGACGAGACCTTCCACGCCACACTGGAAGGCGCCCCCGAGGACAGTCCCGGCGACTTCCTGCGCACCGGTGACCTGGGCGCCGTCCACGACGGCGAGCTCTACATCACCGGGCGTTTGAAGGAAGTCATCATCCTCAACGGGCGCAACATCTACCCTCAGGACGTGGAGTGGGCGATCCGGGAGACCGGCCCCGCCCTCGCGGCCGGTCACGGCGCGGTCTTCACCGTCGGAGCGGACCGGGAGCAGCTCGTAGTGATCCACGAGGCACGCCTTCCCCGGGCGGACACCGACCGCCTGCGGGAACTGGCCTGCGGCATCCAGACACTCGTCGGACAGGACTTCGACGTCCCCGCCGGCAACGTCGTCCTGGTACGCCCCGGCACCGTGCGCCGCACCACCAGCGGCAAGATCCAGCGCACCCTGATGCGCTCCCTGTTCCTGCGCGGCGAGATCACCCCGCTCCACGACGTCCTCGACCCGGCCGTCCGCGCCCTGATCACACCCTCCGAGGTGCCCAGCGGCGAGAGCGCCCCCACCATGGTGCGGAGCAGCTAGTGGTGACCTCCGCGCTGCTGACCCAGCCGCCGCTGCACGAGGGCCTGCCCCCGAGCGGGGCCCCGGCCCGTGTCGCCCGGCTGGAAGCGCTGCTGGGCGACCCCGCCGACCCGGCCAACCCGGTCGGCTACCGGGCCCTGCTGCACGCCGACCGGCGGGCCGCGCTGTCCGCCGACGCCGAGGGGCTGCTCGACGACTTCGGCATGAGCCACGAGTTCGTGCCGACCGAACTGGGCGGCCGCTTCGACTCCGCCGAGACCCTGCTGCGGGTGATGCGCGCGGTCTTCCGCCGCGACGTCGCCCTCGGCGCCGGCTACGGCATGACCACCTTCATGGCCGCGTCCGACGTGTGGATGCAGGGCAGCGCCGCCCAGCGGACCTGGCTGGCGGACCTGCTGCTGTCCGGCTCCAAGGCGGCCATCGCCCAGCACGAGACCGCCCACACCAACGACTTCGTCCGCAGCGGGGTACGCGCCGAGGTGCACGCCGACGGCCTGTCGGTCACCGGCGTCAAACCGGTCATCAACAACCTGCACCGCGCCGACGCCCTGGTGCTGTTCTGCCGCACCGAACCGCAGCCGGGCACCACGGGCGCCCACTCGGTGCTCCTGCTCGACCCGCACACCCTGCCCGCCGACCGCTACCGCGTCACCCGCCGCCCCGCCACCCTGGGCCTGCGCGGCTGCTTCTTCGCCGGGGTCGAACTCGACGACTGCGCCGTCCCCCACGACAGCCTGCTGGGACCCCTGGGCGGGGGAGTGGTGACCGCCCTGCGCTCCTTCCAGGTCAGCCGCACCCTCATGGCCTCCATGGTGTCCGCGGCGGTGGAGACCGGCCTGCGCACCGCCGTCCTGGTCGACCGCAGCCAGCGGCCCGGCCGCACCGGACTCGACCCCACCGACCCCCAGCACACCGCCGGCACCCTCGCCGGGGCCTTCGTCAACCTGCTGCTCTACGACTGCCTGGCCGTGGTCGCCACCCGGGCGCTGCACCTGCTGCCCGCCGAGACCAGCATCTACTCCGCGGCGGTCAAACTGCTGCTGCCCCAGGTGCTCAGCGACACCATGTACGACCTGGCGACCGTGCTCGGCTCGCAGATCTACACCCGCGAGGGCACCGTCGGCATCTTCCAGAAACACATCCGCGACGTGCCGGTGGTCAGCCTCGGACACGCCGGCACCGCCGCCTGCCAGGCCACGATCATCCCGCAGCTCAGATCCCTCGCCGAGAAGTCCTGGTTCACCAGCGCCGAGGCACCCGCCTCCCTGTTCCACCCCGGCGCCCCGCTGCCGCCCTTCGACTACGGGCAACTGTCGCTGGCCTGCGGCCGCGACAGCGTCAGCGCCTCCCTGCTGGCCACCGCCGCGTCCGTGCCCGGCTCCACCGCCGTCGAGCGCACGCTGCGCCATCTGGCCGGCCAGATGAGCGCCGAACTGCACGAACTGCGCAGCCGGGTCCTGGCGCTGCCGCCCCCCGACGCCGCCCACCCGGTGGGCCCGGCCTGGTTCGCCCTGACCGACCGCTACGTGCTGGTGCTCGCCGCCGCCTGCGTCCTGGGCGTGTGGCACCACAACCGGGGCGGCCCCGACCCCTTCCTCGCCGACCCGGCGTGGGCCGCCGCCGCCCTGCACCGCATCGCCCGGCGGCTGGGCATCCCCGCCTCCGACCTGCCCGCCGAGTGCACCGCCCGGGTCCACCGGGAGGTCCTGGCCCGCTACGGCGACCGGCGCGGCTTCGACCTGCACAACACACCGATTCCGGGCTGAGCACGGGCCCGTATCAGGACAAGGAGCCTTCAGGGATGACTCCCTCCCCGCCGTGGCACACCGAGGCCCCGCTCCACGAGTGGCTGATCACGCACCTGGCGGTCTACCTGGACCGGCTGCCCGAGAACATCGAGGCGACGGTGCCCCTGGCCGAGTACGGCATGGACTCCGTGTGCGCGCTCAGCCTGTGCGGCGACATCGAGGACGACTTCGGCATCGTCGTCGAACCCTCGCTCGTCTGGGACCATCCGACCGTCGCCCACCTGACGGCCCATCTGACGGCGCGCGGCGCGGACCCCGACCGGTGGCAACGGTGAACGCCGTCGCCGTGGTCGGTCTGGACTGCGTCTTTCCCGCCGCCCACGGCGTCGAGGCCTACTGGGACCTGCTGATGCGCGGCGGCGACGCGATCGGCCCGCTGCCCGAGGACCGCCGCGGCCCCGGCTTCGACGACACCGTCCAGGGCGGCTTCGTCGACACCGTCACCACCTTCGACAACGACTTCTTCACCATCGCGCCCCGCGAGGCGGCCGCCATGGACCCGCAGCAGCGGCTCCTGCTGCAGTGCGCCTGGCGGGCCCTGGAGGACTCCGGCCGCGCCCCGTCCGCACTCGCCGGCAGCGACGCCGGTGTCTTCGTCGGGGTGATGGGCAGCGAGTGGGCCCAGCTCCACATGGGCGACTACGCGCGGGTCACCCCGCAACTGGGCGCCGGCAGCAGCGCGGGCATGACGGCCAACCGGATCTCCTACCACCTCGACCTCAAGGGCCCCAGCCTCGCGGTCGACACCGCCTGCTCCTCGTCCCTGGTCGCCGTGCACCTCGCCGTCAACTCACTGCTGTCCGGGGAGTGCTCCACCGCGCTCGCCGCCGGCGTCAACATCGTGCTCACCCCCGCACTGGGCATGGTCTACCAGCAGATGGGACTCAAGGCGCCCGACGGACGCTGCAAGCCCTTCAGCCTCGACTCCGACGGCATCGGCCGCAGCGACGGCGTCGGCGTGGTGGTCCTGCGCCGCCTCCAGGACGCCCTCGACGACCACCAGCGCGTCTACGCCGTCATCCGCGGCACCGCCGTCAACCAGGACGGCCGCAGCAACGGCGTCAGCGCACCCAGCCGCTGGTCCCAGCAGGCCGTGGTGGCCGCCGCCTACCGCAGGGCCGGCGTCGACGCCGACCAGGTCCGCTTCATCGAGGCACACGGCACCGGCACCTCGCTCGGCGACATCATCGAGTGCGCGGCCCTCGGCGAGGTGCACGCGGTGCCCCGCGACGAACCCTGCGCGATCGGCTCGGTCAAGGGCAACATCGGGCACACCGAAGGAGCCGCCGGCATCGCCGGCCTCATCAAGACCGCCCTCGCCCTGCACCACCGCATCGTGCCCGCCAGCCGCTTCGCCACCCGCGAGAACCCCCAACTGCGCCTCGCCGAACGGGGACTGAGCCTGCTCAAGGCCCCCTTGCGGCTGCCGGCCGAAGAAGTGGTCGCCGCCGTCAGCAGCTTCGGCATGGGCGGCACCAACGCCCACGCCGTCCTGGCCTCCGCACCCCGCACCCCCGTCACCGCCGTGCGCGGACCGGCCACCGCCGGGGCGTTCACCCTCTCCGCCGACACCCCCGAGGCCCTGCGCCGCAACCTCACCGCCCAGGCCGAAGCGCTCGCCCGCCGTCCGCGCGGCGACGCCGCCTCGGTGTGCTGGACCAGCAACCAGGTCAAGACCGGCCTGCCCTACCGGGCCGTGTTCACCGCCCGCGACACGGCCGAACTCGCCGACTCCCTCCGTGCGGCCGCCGCCGACGAACACACCCTGGCCCGCGTCACCGACCGCGCCCTGCGCCCGCCCGCCGTCGCCTTCCTCTACCCCGGACAGGGCTGCCAGGAGCCCGGCATGACGGCCGCCCTCTACCGCGAATCCGTCCTCTACCGGCGCCATCTCGACGAGGCCGACGACGCGCTGCGCCCCCACACCGGCGGCTCGGTACGGGACCTGATCCTCGCCGACGACCCCGCGATCCACCACGCCCGCTGGGCCCAGCCCGCCCTGTTCGCGGTCGCCCACGCCCTCACCCGGACCCTGGCCGAGCTGGGCGTGGTGCCCGACGCCGTCCTCGGCCACGGCACCGGCGAAATCGCCGCCGCGGTGGCCGCGGGCATGCTCACCCTGCCGGACGCCGCACGCCTGGTCGCCGCCCACGCCACCGCCGCCCACGACCTGCCCGACGGCGGCATGCTGAGCGTGCGCGCCACCCCGGAGGAACTCGCCGACCTCCTCGCCGCCCGCCCCGGCCTGTTCCTCGCCGCCGTCAACGGCCCGCACGACACCGTCGTCTCCGGCACCGCCGACGTCCTGCGGCAGGCCGCCGCCGACCTGGCCGCCCGCGGCCTGAACACCCGCCGCCTCCCGGTCCCGCACGCCGCCCAGGGCTCCGCGGACACCGACCTGCAGGCCCGGATCGCCGCCCTGGCCGGCCCGGTCACGGCCGGCCCCGCCAGAATCGCCCTGGCCTCGGCCCGCCACGGCCGGATGCTGCGCGACGAGATCCCGGACACCGCGTACTGGGCGGACCTGGCCGTGACACCGGTCCGCTTCGCCGACGCACTGTCCGCCCTGATGACCGAGGCCGCCCCGACCTGCCTGGTCGAACTCGGCCCGGCCGCCCACCTGCTGAACCTCGTCCGGCAGGGCGACCTGCCCACCGGCATCCGGCTGCTGCACCCCGCCCCCGGCCGGGCCGCCACCTTCACCGACCTGGCCGAGACCGTGGGCGGCCTCTACCTCAGCGGCGTCGAACCCTGCTGGGACGCCCTCTACGAGCCCGCCCACCGCCGCACCGAACGCCTCGCCCCCTACGTCTTCTCCGCCGCACACCGCTTCGGACAGACCACCGCCCACCCCGCCCCGCCGCCCACCGCCCCGGACACCACCCACCGGCCGGCGGCCCACGGCCCGGACCGCCCACCGCACCCCGAGGACCCCGGCACCCCGCCGGGCACCCGGCCCGATTCCGCGCTCAGCGCGGTCATCGACGCCGTCGTCGAGGTCGGCGCCTACGCACCCGAACAGGTCAACGCCGAGGCCCGGCTCTACGAGGACCTCGGCTTCGACTCGGTGATGATCATGCAGTTGAAGAACCGCATCGAACAACAACTCCCGCGGGGCGCCGACATCACCGTGCCGCAACTGCTGCCCGCGCTGAAGTCCGTGGGCACCCTCGCCGCCTTCGTACGCGAACTGACCAGCACGGGGGCCACGCCATGACAGCGCGCACCGCACTCATGCACATCGCCGGCACGGGCAGCGCACTGCCCGCCGAACCCGTCGACAACGCGGCACTGAGCCGCGCCTTCGGGATCAGCGAGGAGTGGATCGACCTCTTCGTCGGCACCGGCACCCGCCACTTCGGCTGGGACCTGGCGACCGGAAAGATCACCCACACCCTCGGCGACCTGTGCGCCGAGTCCGCGGCCCGGGCCCTGGCCGCCGCCGGACTGGCCGCCGCCGACCTCGACTTCCTGGTGCTGTCCACCGCCACCCCCGACACCCTGCTGCCCACCACCGCCAACGAGACCGCCGACCGGCTCGGCCTCAACCACCTGCCCACCTACCAGCTCCAGGCCGGCTGCTCGGGCGCCGTCCAGGCCCTCGACGTCGCCCGCGCCCTGCTCGCCGGCGGCCACCGCACCGGCCTCGTCGTCTCCGGCGACGTCACCGCCCGCTTCCTCCAGGCCGGCCGGGACGCCACCACCCTCGCCGGCCAGGAACTCGTCAACTACGTCCTGTTCGGCGACGGAGCCGCCGCCGCGGTCGTCACCACGCACCCGCACGGCGACGCCCTGGCCGTACACGGCCTGCTGCACCGCTTCGCGGGACAGGGACGCCCGCCGGGACAGGTCGTGGGCTGGCGCGGGATCACCGAACCCGACCCCGACCGCCAGATGCTCTTCGAGGACTACAAGACCATCGAGGAGGAGGTACCCGCCCTCGCCGGCGAGATCGTGTGGGAACTGCTCAGCACCGCGGGCTGGACCCCGCAGCAGGTCGACGCCGTCCTGCCGCCCCAGCTGTCGGGACACATGACCGACCGGATCGTCGCCGGCCTCGGCCTGCCGCCCGGCTGCCGCGAGGTCTCCTGCGTACGCGACACCGGCAACACCGGCAACGCCCTGCCCCTGCTCCAGCTCGACCGGCTCATGGACCGGCTGGCCCCCGGGGAACGCGCCCTGTCCGTGGTCGTCGAGTCCAGCAAATGGATCAAGGCGGGGCTGGCACTGCGACGGCCCGCCGCCGGCCCCGGGGAAGAAGGGCCCGCCCGATGACCACCGCCCTGGACGAACTGCGCACCCTGCACCGCACCGGCCGGCTGGCCGCGGCCTACCCCGACGTCGCCCCCCTGCTGACCGCCGTCACCGACGCCGCGGACCGCACCGAGGAACAGACCGCCGACGAACTGACCCGCTGCGGAAGCCTGCTGACCCGGCTGAGCCCCGACGACGTCCTCGCCCACCATCCGCACACCCCCGTGCCGACCGTGGCCGTCACCGGGCACTCCGCCACCGCCCAGCTCACCGACCCGCTGACGGCCGAACTCGCCCGGCACGGCCTGCTCGGCCGCCTCGTCACCGGCGACCACGGCGCCTACCTGCGCGACCTCACCGACGAACACAGCGAACTGCGCTCCCACAGACCGGAACTGACGATCTGTGTACTGGGACCCGAAGCCGTCCTGGAACAGCTCGTGACGCCCTGGAGCGTCGACGACGCCGAACAGGCCTGCGCCCGGCTCCTGGACCAGCTGCGCGCCGTCGCCGACGCCCACACCGCACACGGCACCGGAGCCCTGGTCCTCAACACCCTCCCGCTGCCCCGCGCCGCCACCCACCAGATCATCGACCAGCGACAGCGCGCCCTGCTCGGCGCGGTGTGGCGGGAGTTCAACGCCCGCCTGCTGCGGCTGCCCGGCGACCACCCCGCCCTGGCCGTCGTCGACCTCGACCCGCTCATCGCCGCCACCGGACCGGCCACCGACGCCCGGCTAGCCCTCTACACCCGCAGCGCCTTCAGCGCCGCCCTCTTCGCCGCCCTGGCCCGCGAGGCCGTGCACGTGCTGCGCGCCCGGCGCGGCATGACGAAGAAATGCCTGGTCCTCGACCTCGACCACACCCTGTGGGACGGGGTGCTGAGCGAGGACGGACCGGACGGCATCACCTGCGGGCCCACCCCCCGGGGCGAGCCGTACGCCGCGCTCCAACGGGTCGTCAAGCAACTCGCCGCCCAGGGCGTCCTGCTCGCCGTCAGCAGCAAGAACGACCCAGGCCCGGTCCGGGACGTCCTCGCCCACCACCCCGAGATGACCCTGCGCGCCGAGGACTTCGTCAGCGTGCAGGCCGGCTGGGACCCCAAGGACACCGCCCTGCGCACCATCGCCGGCCGGCTGGGCATCGCCACCGACGCCCTGGTGTTCGCCGACGACAACCCCGCCGAACGCGCCCTGGTCCGCCACCGCCTGCCCGACACCCCCGTCGTCCCGCTGGGCACCGAACCGGCCTGGCACGTCACCCGGCTGCTGGCCGACGGCTGGTTCGACACCCCGCACGTGACCGACGAGGACCGCGGCCGGGCCGCCCAGTACCGGGGCGCCGACGCCCGGGCCCGGCTGCGCGGCGCGACCGGCTCGCACGAGGAGTACCTGCGCGAACTGGGCATCGTCGTCAGCATCGCCCCGCCCCGCCCCCACGAACTACCGCGGCTGTCCCAACTCTCGCTGCGCACCAACCAGTTCAACCTCACCGGCGAACGCCTCCCGCCCGAGCAGCTGTGCACCGGGGGCCGCCGCCCGCTGACGGTGCGCGTGAGCGACCGGTACGGCGACAGCGGCCTGGTCGGCGCGATCTTCACCCGCCGCGCCCCGGACGGCCTGACGATCGACAACATGCTGCTCAGCTGCCGGGTACTGGCCCGCGACATCGAACACGGCTGCCTGGCCGCGGTCCTCGCCCACGCCCGCGACCTGGGCCTGCCCGCGGTCCGCGCCCGCTACCGCGCCACCCGCGGCAACGGACGGGCGAGCGGCTTCTACCCCTCACTCGGCTTCGTGCCCGACACCCCCGGCGACAGCGCGGAGACACTGTTCCGGCACGACCTGAAGGACATCCCCGCCCCGCCCGGCCACCTGAGTGTGCGGGCCGACTTCGAAGGAGACGCCGATGAGTCGTGACAGCACGGCCGGCCTCGCCGGCTTCCTCGAAGCGGTGCGCGACGGCCTGGGCCTGGACCTGACCGAGGAACAGGCCGCGGCCGACTTCGACCAGCTGCCCGACTGGGACTCGGTCCACCTGCTGCGCCTGCTGATGCTCCTGGAACGCGAGACGGGCCGCAGCGTCCCGGTCAGCCGCCTGCTCGAAGCCCGTAGCATGCGCGAGATCCACTCACTGGTCACCACCGAGGGGAGGGACACCCGATGAACGCCGTCGGCGGGGGCCTGATCGGTGTGACAGCCGAGGACAGCGACTGGGCGGCGGTCCGCGAGGACCTGCGGCGCTACGGCACGGCGGTGGTCCACGGCCGGCTCGCCGACTGGCGGCCGCGGGCACCGGACGGCCCCGCCCTGCGCGCGGTGCTGGGCCGCGACTGGTCGCGCTACCGCGACATCGGACACCCGGACATCCAGAGCCGGTACGCGGCGTCACGGCGGCTGCTCAAACACGCCGCCGCGGCCGCCCTGCGGGCCGAGGCGATCGACCTGGAACTGGCCTACGGGCCGACCGGACGCCCCTACCTGCGCGGCTGCGACCAGATCGACATCAGCCTCAGCCACACCGACGACCTGCTGCTGGTCGGCCTGACCAGCAGCGGCCTGATCGGGGTGGACGCGGAACGCGCCGACCGCAGCATCTACGCCCGCGGCCTGGCCCGGCTCATCTGCACCCCCGACGAGCAGCGCATGCTGTCGAGGCTGCCGGAGCCGGAACGCAACCCGAGCCTGGTCCGGCTGTGGACGCTCAAGGAGGCCTACAGCAAGGCGATCGGCCAGGGCATGCAGTTCCGCTTCAACGAGTTCGGCTTCGGCCCGCAGAGTAGGCCCGTGCAGCTGAACCGGCCCGACGGCACGGCCGGAGCGGGTGACGAGTGGACCCTGCGCACCCTCGTCCTCAACAGCGGCGGCACCGAGTTCGTGGTGAGCATCGCGGTCTACGATGCCGGCATGGGCCGCACCCTGGACACGGAGATCACCACGATGCTCGACGCCGAGGCCGTCGCGGCGATCCAGGAGGCACTGGACGCCGAGCAGGAGGAGTGGTCACAGATCCTCGACGACTGACACCGCCGCCTCCGTCACCGCCCTCCCCGCCTGGGTCAGGGCGAGCGTCATCGCCACCAGCGGCCGCCCCAGCGCGTCCTGCCGGACCGACTGCGCCACCGCCACGCACCGCAGCGGCAGATCGGGCTCCGCGTGGCCCCGGAAATGCGTGTGCATGGCCACGGGCGCACAGTGCCGCGGGTCCAGGCCGTGCAGCCGGTGCGCGGTCAACAGCGCCGTCTGGCGCAGCACTTCGAGCAGCAGCGCGGATGAGGTCACCCGGTCCGGGCGGACCGCGCCGGCCCGCCAGGTGTCGGGCGCGAGCACCGCGGCCGACAGCCGCTGCCCGTTGACGGTCACCGGGGGGCGCAGCAGGACGTTGGCGGCGCTGGCGCGCCCCACGTCCGCGGGAGCGGGCCCCGGTGACCTGCTGGTGGTGTCGGTGGTGTCGTCGTGCCCGGGATGCTGCTGCCCGGCCGTGGCGAGGACGGTGTGACGGGAGTGCTCGCGATGGCTGCGGTGCGCCATCGGGGCGAGGAAGAGCAGATTGGCCGACCCGGTGCCCGCCGCGACCCCGTCGATCTCCAGGCGCGCGTCGAACTCCAGGGCCCGCGGGACGCCGGAGATCACCTTGTCCGGCCGCACCCGCATGGTCGTCGTCAGTGTGCCGGGTCCCGCGTGCCGGCGCCAGGCGCTGACCTCGTCCATCTCCAGGCCGAACCGGTAGAAGATCGGCACCCGGTCGGCCGCGACCCCGAAGTGGGCCTGGCCGATCCCGCCGCTGACCTGGCGGACCATCGCCATGGCCGCCTGCAGGTCGTGGAAGCGGTCGTGCCCGTCGTTGAACAGCGGGTGCGAGGTGGGCAGTTCACCGGTCAGGACGAACTCCTGCGACCGGTCGTCGGGGCTGTCGGGCGTCTGGGGGCCGAAGCACTGCGGCCGGTGCACCAGATGGCGGCTGCCGTGTCCGTACCCCGGCGGCGCGGGCCGGGAAGTCTCCAACGCCTCACACTCCTCGGCGGTGTCCTGGCTCGATGTGACTGGTCGTACCAGCCTGCCGGGGAGCGGGGCGGTAAGGCCACTTGCGTCCGGTGACAGGTTGTGGCCTGGCAGGCAGTGCCGGCCGGTCTACTGGAGGTCGGGCAGTCCCGTCAGCGCGATGTGCACCCCGGCCTGGAAGCGGCTGTTGGCGTCGACGCTCAGCATGATCTGGGAGATGTAGCGGCGGCAGGTGCGCACCGACATGCCCAGCCTGCGGGCCACCAGCTCGTCCTTGTAGCCCTGCGCCATGAGCCGGATGATCGACCGCTTCAGGTCGTCGGTGATCTCGCTGCTGTCCTCGGCCCCGGGCACGAACTGGGTGGCCCCGGACCACAGATGCTCGTAGACCCGGCAGATGAAGGCCACCAGGGTCGGCTCGCGCACCACCACCGCCCCGGGGGCCCGGCCGCCCACGTGCTGCTCGGGAAGGAAGGCCACCTCCCGGTCGTAGATGACGATCCGGTCGATCAGCTCGTCGGTGGTGCGCACCTCGGCGCCGTGCTCGGTGATCGCCCGCACATAGGAGGCGGTGGCCAGGTCGCTGCGCGCGGTGTGCTGGTAGAGGTGACGTATCTGCACCCCGCGTCTGAGCCGTTCCAGGGTTCTGGGCCGGGCGTTGGCCAGCAGGCTGGAGGGGCGGGCACCGCCGGGCTGGGCGCTGAGCATCTCGGTGCGGCAGCGCTCGCCCTGCTCGTCCAGCACGGCCTGCAGCGCGTTGATGTCGCTGATCACGTCGAAGGCCTCGGCCTGGTTGCGCTGCTGGCGGCTCTCGAAGTAGGTCGCGCGCAGCGCGCCCATCTGGTCACGTATCTCGGTGACCTCCCGCTGCAGGTCGCGTATGCGGCCCTCGGCCGGCCCCACGAGGTCGGCCACCGCAGTGTCGGGGCTCACCGGGACCAGCAGGTCCGGCTCGCCGGGCAGCGGGCGCAGCAGGCTGAGCGCCGTCAGGCGCTCCTCGACTTGTGCCACCTTTTCCAGGGAGACGCCGAGGGCGGTCGCCATCTCCTCACGGACAAAGCGGCCCAGCAGGACTGCATTGCGGTACGCCTTCGCTTCTGCGTCATCCAGCATGGCGAAAGCGCCTGCAGGGAGAGAGCTTTCAGGCACTGGAGGCTCGCATTCCCGCGCGACGGAACTTCTTGTCAGGCAACTTTACGACACCAGGAATGGGTTGGGCGGAGAACCCGGGTCGGCGAGTCTTGCTGCTGCACGGCCAACTGTCGAACTTGGGGGTAGCTATGAGCAAGCTTGTACTGCGAATCACGACCGCTGGACTTCTGGCCACTGCCGGATTCATCGGCGCACTCGGCGCCAACATTACGGTTCCCGCGATTGCGCACGGCCAGGTGGCCGTGTCGACACCTTCGTCGCATTCCGTGCACGCGGCGCCGCTCGGGGACGACCAGTGGGGCTGATGGACCAGCTGTGACGCGGGCGGGCCGGTGCTTCCCGGGCCGCCCGTCGGCATGTCCGCAAAGCGGGCTTTGCTCATGTTTCCACCCGACGGGCCCGACCTGACCAGCCGGCCCGTCGAACCGGCAGCCGGCCGGTCGGCCCGACCGGTCGGACGGCCCGCCGCGGAAACCGGCGGGCCGTCCTGCTGTACGGGGTCCGCCGGGCCGGCGGACGGATCCCGGGCGGCCGCGGCGGCCCGCGCGCCCCCGCGCCCCGGCCCCGTGGGGCGCGGCGCGGGAGCGGGTGCGATGACGGGCGGCGGCCGCCGTGGCGGGACTCCTCGCGGCGCGGCCCGGGGGAGCCGGGCCGCTCCCGCCGGACGGCCGGGCTCCCGCGGGGCGCCCGGGCGCGTCGCGGCCGCCCGGCGGGGGTGTGCGGCCCGGGGTATACGGTCCGGGACGGCGTAAGGCCTGTTCGGTGGCACGGACAGCGGTCGGCGCCGGTCCGGCGGGGCCCGGCGCGAGGGGGCCGCGGGGTCCCGGCGGCGCCTGGCCGGATCAGGGGCCTGCCGCACCCGGCCGCGGGCCCGTGGGGCGCGGCGGCCGGGGCCCCGGGGCGCGTCCTCTTCGTGGCCGACACTCTGCCCGTAAGGGCCTGGACGCGGCGCCCGCTCCTGTGCATGACGGCGGCCCGCGGACCTGGCGGAAAGGTCCGTACCGGGCGGTCGGTCGGTCTGGGGCGGCGGGGTGCGTGCAGGGTGGCCTTGTGCGCGGCGCGGCCGGCACCGGCCCGCCCGGCGGGGCCCCGCCGGGTCCGGCGCCGCCCGGCGTCGGGGGAGAAGGACCCTCTGACACCGCTCCGGACCTGCGCGTTCGCCCCGGGAGCGGTGTCCGGGCGCCGGCCCCGGCCGGGTCTTTGTGGCCGCAAAGGTGCCCGTAGCGGGCGTACCGGGTCCGCTTCCCGGCGGTTTTGCCTCAGGCACCGGCCAACGGCAGAACCGTCCGCGCGGACGGACCCCCGTGCCACCGTCCGTTCACCCGGAACCGGGAGGGTGCCCTCCGGGTGCGGGTGAACGGACGGTGGCCGGCCGCCGCGCGGCGGGCCCGCATTCCTCGTCCGGTGGCGGAAACCCGGCCGCCGGAATACTGAGCCGGAAGACGACCTCGGCCCGTGATCTCACCCCGAGCTTCTTGAATATGCGGCCGAGATGAGTTTCCACGGTCTTGATGCTGATGTTCATGCGGGCCGCGATCTGTTTATTCGTGAGACCCGGGCCTATCAGCATCGCGATTTCCTTCTCGCGCGTGCTGAGCGGAATTCCGAAATCGTTCTCCGGATTGCGTTCGGGTCCTCTTTCGATGAATTCGAGGAGATCTTGAGCGGTGGCCGCGGAATCGTAGGCGGTGAGCCGGTCGAATTCCGCGGCGGCGAAACGGGCGTGCCGGGCGGCGGCGGCCGGTTCACCGGAATGCAGGCAGGCCAGTGCCAGCCCCAGCGCGAAGGGGCCGAGCAAATGCCCCTGCCCGTGGTGCAGGGCGAGGTCGAAACCGTGCCGGAAGAACTGCCGGGCCCGCCGGGCGTCGCCGTCCGCCACGGCCTCGCCCAGCCAGCGCCACGCCTCCACGACCGGAGCGGCCTCCTCCGGTCCGAGCCCGGACAGCAGCGGTCCGGCCTCCCCGGCCGCCTCCAGAGCCGCCTCCCGCGCCCCCTGCGCCGCGTGCGCGGCGGCCAGCAGCGCCAGCGCGTGGCTGTACGCGGCCACGTCGCTCTGCGGCGCGCAGCGCACCGCGCGGCGGGCGGCGCCGAGCGCGGCCCCCCGGGCCGGCCGCCCCGACTCCAGCAGCAGCGCGGCCAGTTCGGCCTGCGCCGCCGGAACGGCGGCCCGGTCACCGGCGGACACCGCGCGCAGCACCCGTCTCGCCTGCGGGCGGGCCCCCAGCAGCCGCAGCGCCCGGGCCCGCCACACCGCGGCCTCGGTCCACACCGTGGTGTCGGTGCGTTCGGTGCGTTCGGTGCGTTCGGTGCGTTCGGTGGTGGCGGGAGGCGGGGCGGCCTCCCGCCGTGGCCACAGCCGCGCGTACTCGGTCAGCGCCTGGGCCGGCCGCCCGCACAGCACCAGGGCCTGGCAGCGCAGCAGATGCGGGCCGGGCGGGGCGCCGGGCCGTTCCGCCGCCCGGCGGGCGGCCCGCTCCGCGCGGGCCGGCTGGGTGAACACCGTGGTGCGCGCGCAGCTCTCCAGCAGGGCCGCCTGCGCGGCCGTGGGCGGCCCGGCGGTCTCCAGCAGCGCGAGGACCGCGCCGCCGGTGTCGTCTCCGGCGTCCGGTGCGGCGAGCGCCCGCTCCCGGGCCGCGCGCCGCTGCGCGGCCCCCGCGGCCTGGTGCACCAGGGCCCGGGCCGCGGGCCGGCGGAAGCGGGACCACCCCGCCCGCGGGTCCGGCACGAGGATGCCCTCGCTGTGCAGTTCGTCCACCGCGCGCAGGGCCAGGCCGAGGGGCAGCGGCGCCGTGTGCGCCACCGTCTCCACGGTGAAGGGGTCGCCCGCGGCGGCGGCCGCGTCCGCGGCCAGCCGGGCGAGCGGGGACAGCGCGCCCAGGTCCAGCGCCGGGGCGGACGGCGCCAAGGGGGAGGGCCCGCAGGCCAGTTCGAGACTGCTGTGGGGGACTCCCGCGGCGTCGGGCGGCTCACCGTCGGACAGCGCCCGCAGCAGCCCCGGCACCCCCTCCGCGTCCCGCAGGACCAGCTCCCGGTGGAGCGGGGCGAGCCCCTCGGGCAGCAGCGCCGCGGCCGCCTCGCGCGCCAGCGGCCGCAGCGGGATGTGGCGCACCGCGCCGTCGGGGTGGGCGAGCGAGGCCAGCCGTCCGGCGCCCGGCCCGCTGCCGCGGTGCACGAGCACCGTCAGCACGGGTGCGTCGGGCGGGTGGCGCAGCAGGTGTTCGGCGAACTCCGCCACCTCCCACCCCGCGCGGTGCGCGTCGTCCAGCACCAGCAGGAGCCCGCGCCGGCCGGCCAGTTCCTCCAGCACGGCACGCAACGCCCGCGCGACCGCGTGGACATCGGCCTCCGGCGGGCCGTGCGGGACGGAGCCGCCCAGGGCGGGGAAGACCTGGGCCAGCACGCGCAGCCGGGCCGGACCCAGCCGTTCCAGGACGGCGGGGTCCGCCGCGGCGAGCTGGTCGTCGAGCGCGTCCACCAGCGCGTGGAAGGGACGTCCGGTCCCGTCCCTGGCGGCCCGGCCGCACGCCACGGCCCACCCCCGGTGTGCGGCGGCCCGGGCCAGGCGGAGCGCCAGACGGGTCTTGCCGACCCATGGTTCGCCGCTCAGCCGGACGAACCCGGCCGACCCGTGAGCATGATCCAACTCCTCCGTCAGAAGGGCCAGTTCATGTGCGTGGACACCCTGCCCGGGCGCACCGGCCCGCCCGTGCGGCACAGGGCCTCCCTCGTCGCTGCGGCTGAGGGGCAGGCTGGCGCAACGTCAGGCCCGTTCCCAGGGGTTGCTGCTGGCCGGTGCCTGCATGGCAGGAAGTGCAGGTGGGGCTGGGTGCGGGCGGGGACGGTGTCAGGGAATTCCCTGACAGGTGGCCAAGCGGTCGAATGCGCGGTGCGGTGACAAGAAGAGAGGAAAGCGGTCACAAATTGACGTTCGCGTTGCAGGATTCAACTGTCTTTCGAGCGAGTCTCCAGCGCGTCTCAAGTTTGCGCGGCTCTTCCCCGGATATGCGCGAACCAGGCTTTCACACATGGACGTTGGGGGCCGTGCGGAGGCCCGTGACAACGTTGGCCCCCCGCGGGGGCCAAACACCGGCCGTGTCCGGCCCGCGGCGTCGGCGGCCGGACGCGTTCTCGCCCATTCGACGTGCGCCGGGAGAAGCGGCGGCGGCCCGTGGCGCGTGCGCCGTATTCGGTCGGGTTATGCCTACGGGCCCGCTGTGGCCGCCGACTTCACAACCTCGCCCGGACCGCGCGCACCGCACCCCGGTGACACCTTCACGTCACCTTCACCCTTCCTCCCGTCCGTGAGGTGACCGGACGGGTGCGGCCGTCCTCGCGCCCGGCGCGGAGGGGCTCGCGGGGGCGCACCCGGCCGGTGCGCGGGGCACCGGCCGGCCGTCGCCGGCCCGGCCGCCGTGCCCGCGCCGGCCGCCGTGCCCGCGCCGGGCGGCGGGGCCGCGGGCCGGGAGTTTGCTCGACGGCGTGGCGCCCAGGAACACCTGGGCGGCCCGCGCCGGGCACGGGCCGCCGGCCGGGAGAGCGGATACCGAGGTGAGGTCCGTGAGGGGCGGCCCCGAAGGGGGCCGGGACACCCTCCGCGCCCCGGGCGCGGGAGGTTTGCGGAGGTGACGCCGGGCGGGGGGCGGATGCCGCCCGCGCCCGCGGGCGCCCGTTTGCGGCCGCCCGTACGCGCGCCGGTGCCCGACGGCCCCCGACGGGCGCCCGGCCCGGCGGCCGGACGCCCCGCAGGCGAACCCGACACCGATCACACGTAACCGAATAATCATCTCGAAGTTACATATGTGGCGCGAAAGATCCGAATTAAACGACCGTTAAGTCTGTCGTGCCTCGGACCGGCTCCGGCCGGGTGATCAGCGCGAGAAGATCTTCCGGAAGGTGCCCGAGCGGTACAGCGAGATCTGCGTGACGATCTGGAGCACGATCCAGGTCACCGCGTACAGGGCCGCGTCCAGCGCGGGCACGCTGTCGACCGGCAGGGTGTAAGCCATGATCAGGCGCGCCAGGGCGTCCACGAGCAGCCCCAGACCCCACAGGACGGTCACGGCACGCCACACACGGCGGAACGCGACATCCCGCTCCCACAGGCTCTCCAGCCGTTCGGTCCGGCCGGGCAGCAGCGCCTTGAGGGCCTGGTACGTGAAGGGCCGGGCGGTGAAGAGGGTGACCAGCAGCCACACCCCGGCCAGCGCCGTGAACAGACTGTTGCGGGCGAGCACGATGCGCGGACTGGCGGTCGCCACCGAAGCGAGGGCACTCACGGCGAGCAGCGTGAGGGTGAAGACACCGAGGGCGTCGACCTTGCGGTGCCGCACCGCAAGGTACAGCGTGTGCAGGGCGGGCGCCGATCCGCTCACCAGCAGCGAGGTGATCTCGTCGGCGCCCAGGTCGCGCAGCACGTAGTAGAGGCCGGCCGGCAGGACGATGTCGCAGACCACGGTCGCGAGGAAGCCCCACGCCCCGGCCGGGGACCGGGGGGACGCGGCGGTCTCCGGCGCGTCCCCGGCGGGCGGGGGCGGCGGACTGTCGTAGGCGGGACCGGGAGAGGTGGGGGGAGCCATGACGGACACTCCTCTGGTGCGGCCGGCTTCCGGGCCGGCCATTGGGCTGGGCAGGACGGTCTTCGGGGTGGCATGCCACGCTCGTCGGCTTCCGGGCCCTCCCCCCTGTGATGGTCTGCCCGGCAGTGGACCACGGGTGCGCGCGGGGGGAGGGCGATTTCCGGTCGTCGTGCACGGCGGGACGTCAGGACCGGGCAGCGGCGCTCACCTGCCGCCGGAGGGTCTGTCCCGGTCCTCCCGGCCGTCACCCACGGGCACCCGCACGGCCACCTTGTTCACCAGGTCGACCAGATCCATGCCCGCCACCACGGCCCGGCGCCACTCGGCCTCCTCCGCGCCGCCCGCCTCGCCCCGCCGGACCGCCGCCGCGAACTCCGCGAGACAGCGGTGCAGTTGGTCGGCGGCCGGCAGCGTGAACCGCTCCTCGTGGTCCTGCTCCTCCAGCACGAGCACCGGCTGGTGCGCGGGCGGCGGCGTGAAGGCCCGCGTCACCGACAGACGCGCCGCGTCACCCCACAGCGAGTACGTCGACGTGTACGCGTGCTCGAAACCGAACGTCACGTCCGCGAGGACACCGGACGGCGACACCAGCAGCGCCTGACCCGACAGGTCCAGCCCGTCCGGCCGGGTACGCAGCACCGCCCCGGCCACCTGGAGCCCCTTGCCCAGCAGCAGTTGGGCGGCGCGCAGCGGATACACCCCCACGTCCAGCAGCGCCCCGCCCCCCATGTCGGGCACGTAGCGGATGTCGTCGGCGGGCAGCGGAGGAATGCAGAAGGCCGCGTGCATCGCGCTCAGCCGGCCCAGCCGGCCACGGCGCACCAGATCCGCGGCGAAGTCGTGCTGCGGGTGGTGCAGGAACATGAAGTTCTCACGCAGGACCAGCCCGCGCTCCCGCGCCAGGTCGGCCAGCTCGCGGGCCTCGTGGGCGTTGACCCCGACCGGCTTCTCGACCAGCACGTGCTTGCCCGCCCGCAGGGCCCGCGCCGCCCAGGTGTGGTGCAGCGCGGTCGGCGTGGAGATGTACACCGCCTCCACGTCCGGACGCTCCAGCAGCGACGCGGGATCCGCCTCCGCCGCACAGCCGAACTGCTCCGCGAACACCGCCGTCTTCTGCGCCGACCGGCCCGCGACGGCGACGAGTTCCACCTCCGGCGCGGCCACCGCGCTCGGCAGCGCGCGACGGCGCGCGATCGACGAGGTCCCCAGCGCGCCCAGCCGCAGCGGCCGGTCCGTACCGCCGCTCACAGCGACCTCAGCGCCGCGACCAGCGTCCTCGCCTGCACGTTCAAGTGATGGCTGTACCGCAGCAGTTCATCCAGCTGACCAGGCGTCAGCCAGCGGAACTCGTCCGACACGGCGGGGAAGTCGCTCTCCGTCTCGATGATCATGTAGTGGCTCTGCGCGTTCCGGAACCGGCCGCCCTCCTCGGACAGCACCACGTCGTAACGGGCACGGTCGCGGCGCGCCAGCGCCTGCGCGAGATACGGCGGCCGGTCCGACTCGGGCAGATGCTCGTAGTTCTCCGGCACGCACTGCACGGTCGGACCCAGCTCCACCACATCGAGGAAACCCGGTTCGGCACGGGCCCGCAGCAGGGCGTGCAGCACCCCGTCGATCCGCTTCACGAACAGCGCCGCCACCCCCATGCCCCGGGGCTCCAGCAGCGGCTGCGACCAGGCGGGCACCTCACGCCCGCGGGAGGACACGTCCACCGCGACGACATCGAAGTACAGGCCGTTGCAGTGCGTCACCGCGTGCTGCGTCCGCAGCCAGCCCTGCGCCTGCGCCAGCGGGATCGGCGCCGCGCTCACCTCGTGCTCCGCACGCCGCCGGGTGATCCAGGTCCGGACCTCCCGGCCGGTGTGCAGCGACCAGCCGGCGTCCTCGACCAGGTTCTCCTCGCCGCCACGCCAGTCCGGCAGGCAGGACAGCACCGTACGGGCGTCCATGTTCACCAGGTTGTCGTGGCCCAGCAGCAGGTTGACCTGACCCAGCGTCAGCCAGGCGAAGTCCTCGCCGGCCTCCACCTCCGGGCCCACCTCCACGACCATGTTCCGGTTGCGCTTGTGCAGGAACCACGACCCCTGCTCCGACTGCAGGACGTCTGCGACCACCTGCCCCGGCCCGGGCCTGCGGAAGACATCCATGTACGGCACCGCCGAACCACCGTGCACACCTGTGTAGTTGCTCTTCGTCGCCTGCACGGTCGGCGACAACTGCACGCCGTTCACGTTGCCCGGCTCCGACTTCGCCTGCATCAGCAGATGCGGAATGCCGTCGAAGTCCCGCAGCGCGATGCCCAGGATCCCGATCTCCGGCTGGTGGATGATCGGCTGCGACCACGTCCGCACCGGCCCGAAGTCCGAGCGCACCGCGAGCCCCAGCACCGAGAAGAACCGCCCGCTGTCATGACGCAGATCGCCGGTCCGCTGGTCGAAACGCCAGCCGCGCAGAGCCGCGAACGGCACCCGCTCGACATGCTGCTGCTGCGCACGCTGCCGCTCGTCGATCCAGGCGAACACCTCCGCATTGCTCATCACCCCGCCCTCGACCACCGCCGCCGACGCCGCCAGCCGGGACACGAGGGGAGGGTCCACGGCACGTGACGGCAACACCAGGTTCATCGCGGTCATGGATGCGCCTCTTCTCCTTCAAGGGGTACAGCGATCGGCCCGCGCGCACGACGCGGTCGGCACCCGGGCACAGGCCTCGCGGCAGTCGGCTGCCGCCCCTTGAGCGTGCCGTCCGCAGTTCGGGCAGACGCCTAGACTTGACCCCTTGCCCGGACCCTCCCTCCCTCGCTATGGGGACAGGTCCCAGAGCCCGCGAACGGCACGTCCCGGGCACCCGGGCACCGCTTAGGAATTCCCCTAGAGCACCTGGCAGGAGCGTCGAGCGCGCCGGACACCGTGCAACCGTGAGGGCTGCCCCGACCCCGTCGCCTTGGTGTTTGGAGTGCCATCCATGAACGAGCCGGTACCCGCGGACGCCCGGACCACCGTTTCGGCCCACGAACCCGTGGCCGTGGTCGGCCTTGCGTGCCGGCTGCCCGGCGCGAACGGACCGGACGCCTACTGGAGGCTGCTCACGGAGGGCCGCAGCGCCATCACCGACGCCCCCGCGGACCGTCGCACCGGCGCACCGCACGACGACGCCTTCACCACCGGCCGGGGCACCACGATCCCCTACCGCGGCGGCTTCATCGACGCCCCCGCCGACTTCGACGCGGACTTCTTCGGCATCTCACCCCGTGAGGCCGAAGCCATGGACCCGCAGGCCCGGCTCGTCCTCGAACTGGGCTGGGAGGCACTGGAACACGCCGCGCTCCCGGTGACCGGCCTGCCGCACGCCACCGGCGTCTTCGTCGGCGCCGACGTCTCCGACTACGCCGCCCTCGTCCACCGGCAGGGCCCCGAAGCCGTCGGCCACCACACCGCCACCGGCCTCAACCGCGGCCTCATCGCGGGCCGCCTCTCCTACGCCCTCGGCGTCAGCGGCCCCAGCCTCACCGTCGACAGCGCCCAGTCGTCCTCCCTCGTCGCCGTCCAGCTCGCCTGCGACAGCCTCCGCTCCGGCGACTGCGAACTCGCCCTCGCCGGCGGCGTCCACCTCAACCTCACCCCCGACAGCACCCTGACCCTCGCCGAGTTCGGCGGCCTCAGCCCGGACGGCCTGTGCCACACCTTCGACGCCCGCGCCAACGGATTCGTCCGCGGCGAGGGCGCCGCCTTCGTCGTCCTCAAGCCCCTCGCCCGGGCCCTGGCCGACGGCGACCGCGTCCACGCAGTCATCCGCGGCGGAGCCGTCAACAACGACGGCACCGGCGCCACCCTCACCACCCCCGACGCCGCCGCCCAGGAAGCCGCCATCCGCAGCGCCTGCGCCCGCGCCGGCGTCGCCCCGGCCGGCATCGACTACGTCGAACTGCACGGCACCGGCACCCGGGTCGGCGACCCCGTGGAAGCCGCCGCGCTCGGCGCCGCCATCGGCACCGACCCCGACCGCCGCACCCCCCTGGCCGTCGGCTCCGTCAAGACCAACATCGGCCACCTGGAAGGCGCCGCCGGCATCGCGGGACTGCTCAAGACGGTCCTCTGCCTCGCCCACGGCCGGCTCGTCCCGAGCCTCAACCACACCACGCCCAACCCGGCCATCGACCTCGACGGACTCGGCCTGCGCGTCCAGCTGGAAACCACCGAGTGGACCACACCGGACCCCGGCCGGCCGCTGCGCGCGGGCGTCTCCTCCTTCGGCATGGGCGGCACCAACGCCCACCTCGTCCTCGAACAGGCACCCCCGACCACCCCGCCCGCACCCCGGCCAGCCGACACCGCACGGCCCGCCGGCGCCGAACCCCCCGTGGTGCCCTGGCTGCTGTCCGCCCGCAGCCCCGAGGCCCTGCACGCCCAGACCGCACGACTCGCCGCCCACCCCGCCGCCCAGGCCGACCCCGTCGACACCGGCTGGTCCCTGCTCACCACCCGCACCCCCCTCGCGTACCGGGCCGTCGGCGCCGCCACCGACTCCGCCGGCATCCTGCGCCACCTCACCGCCGCCATCCCCCCGGGCCCCGCGGGCGGACACATCGACCGGCCCGTCTTCGTCTTCCCCGGCCAGGGCAGCCAGTGGGCCGCCATGGCGGACGAACTCATGACCACCGCACCCGCCTTCGCCGACCGGATCGCCGAGTGCGAGGCCGCCCTCGCCCCGCACGTCGACTGGTCACTCTCCGCCGTCCTGCGCGGCGACCCCAGCGCACCCTCGCTGGACCGCTCCGACGTCGAAGTCGTCCAGCCCGTCCTGTGGGCCGTCATGGTGTCCCTGGCCGCCCTGTGGCAGGCCCACGGCGTACGACCTGCGGCGGTCGTCGGACACTCCCAGGGCGAGATCGCCGCCGCCTGCGTCGCCGGCGCGCTGAGCCTGGAGGACGGCGCCCTGGCCGTCGCCCAGCGCAGCAAGGCACTCATCGCGCTCAAAGGCCTCAGCGGCATGATGTCCGTGGCCCTCCCCGAGCCCCAGGCACGCACCCTCATCGCCGCCTGGGACGGCCGCGTCGCCGTCGCCGCCGTCAACGGCCCCTCCTCGGTCGTCGTCTCCGGCGACACCACCGCCCTCGACGAACTGACCGCCGAGGCCGAACACCAAGGCGTACGCGTACGCCGCATCGACGTCGACTACGCCTCCCACTCCGCGCACGTCGAAGCCGTCCAGGACGAGGTCCTGCGCCTCCTCGCCCCGCTCACCCCCCGCACGCCCGAGATCCCCTTCCTGTCCACGGTCACCGGCGACTGGCTGCGCGACGCCCGCACCGACGCCGCCTACTGGTACGCCAACCTGCGCCGGCCCGTCCTCCTGGAACCCGCCGTACGGGCCCTGGCCGCCGCCGGACACACCGTCTTCGTCGAGGTCAGCCCGCACCCCGTGCTGACCACCCCGGTCCGCGAGACCGCCGAGGCCGCGGCCGCCCACCCCGAACACACCGTCGTCACCGGCACCCTGCGGCGCAACGACGGCGGCCTCACCCGCTTCTACACCTCGCTCGGAGAACTCTGGACACGCGGCGCCGACGTCGACTGGACCCCGGCCTTCGCCGCCCACCGGCCCCGCACGGTCGACCTGCCCACCTACGCCTTCCAGCGCCGCCGCCACTGGATCGACACCACCCCCGGCACCCCCGCACACCCCCACACCGTCCCCGCCGCCCCCGCGCACCGCCCCCCGGCACCCGCCACCCCCACCGGCACCGGCACCGGCGACAGCCTCCGACTCGTCCGGGAGAGCGCGGCCCTCATCCTCGGCCACACCGACGCCGACGCCATCGACCCCGCACGCTCGTTCAAGGACCTCGGCTTCGACTCGGTCACCGTCGTCGAACTGTGCGACCGCCTCAACCGCGCCGCCGGCCTGCGCCTGCCCGCCACCGTCGTCTACGAACACCCCACCCCCGCCCGCCTCGCCCGCCACCTCGACACCGCACACGACACCACCGCGACCGAGGCGGCCGCGCCCGTGGCGCGGGGCGCGGCGAACGACGAACCCATCGCGATCGTGTCGATCGGCTGCCGGTATCCCGGCGGGGTGCGCTCGCCCGAGGACCTGTGGCGGCTGGTGCGTGAGGAGGCCGACGTCATCTCGGGGTTCCCCACGGACCGTGGCTGGGACCTCGACGCGCTCTACGACCCGGATCCCGACCGCAGCGGCACCAGCTACGTCCGCGAAGGCGGATTCCTGCACGACGCCGCCGAGTTCGACGCCGGATTCTTCGGGATCTCCCCGCGTGAAGCCCTCGCGATGGACCCGCAGCAGCGCCTCCTGCTGGAGACCACCTGGGAGGCACTGGAGCGCGCCGGCATCGACCCGCACCGACTGCAGTCCACCCCCACCGGCGTCTTCATCGGAGCCACCGCCCCCGAGTACGGCCCACGCCTGCACGAAGCGCTCGAAGCGGTCGAGGGCCACGTCCTGACCGGCACCACGGCGAGCGTCGCCTCCGGCCGCATCGCCTACACCCTGGGCCTCGAAGGCCCCGCCGTCACCGTCGACACCGCCTGCTCCTCCTCCCTGGTCGCCCTCCACATGGCCGTCCAGTCCCTGCGCTCCGGAGAGTGCTCCCTCGCCTTCGCCGGCGGCGCCACCGTCATGGGCGCCCCGGGCATGTTCGTGGAGTTCAGCCGCCAGCGCGGCCTCGCGGCCGACGGACGCTGCAAGCCGTTCGCGGAAGGCGCCGACGGCACGGCCTGGGCCGAAGGCGTGGGGGTCCTGCTCCTGGAGCGGCTCTCGGACGCCCGCCGCAACGGCCACGAGGTCCTCGCGGTCGTCCGTGGCTCGGCGATCAACCAGGACGGTGCGTCCAACGGTCTGACCGCCCCCAACGGCCTCTCCCAGCAGCGTGTCATCCGCGCCGCCCTCGCCAACGCGGGCCTGTCGGCCGTCGACGTCGACGCGGTGGAGGCGCACGGTACGGGCACCAAGCTCGGTGACCCGATCGAGGCGCAGGCGCTGCTGGCCACCTACGGGCAGGACCGGGACGCGGACCGGCCGCTGTGGCTGGGCTCGGTGAAGTCCAACATCGGTCACAGTCAGGCGGCTTCGGGTGTGGCCGGGGTCATCAAGATGGTGCAGGCGATGCGGCACGGTGTGCTGCCCAGGTCCCTGCACGCAGACGAGGTGTCGTCGTTCGTGGACTGGTCGGCCGGCGCGGTCGAGGTCCTCTCCGAGGCCCGGCCCTGGGCGGGGGACGACCGCCCCCGACGGGCCGGCGTCTCCTCGTTCGGCGTGAGCGGCACCAACGCCCACGTCATCATCGAACAGCCCGCACCCGGGCAGCACGAGTCCGGGCGCCCCGAACCCGACCCGTCCGCGTCCGAGTCGACCGTCCCCGACGAGCCCGCGTCCGAGGCGTCCGGCCCGGCGGCCGCCGAGCCCGCTGCCGAGCCCGCCGACGTCGTGGTCCCCCTGCTGGTCTCGGCCCGCTCTGAGAAGGCGCTCGACGACCAGACCGAGCGCCTTGTCTCCCACCTCCGGGAGACGGACGCGCACCCCGTCGATGTGGCCTGGACCCTGTTCAATCACCGTTCCGTGTTCGAGAACCGGGCGGTGCTGATCGGCGAGGAGGTCGTCGCCTCCGGTGCCGCTGGGTCCGCCGCCACACCGCCGTCCGCCGTCTTCGTGTTCCCGGGTCAGGGTGCGCAGTGGGTGGGGATGGCGGTGGAACTCCTGGACTCTTCACCGGTGTTCGCGGCTCGTTTCGGTGAGTGCGCGGCGGCGCTGGACGGGTTGGTGGAGTGGTCGTTGATGGATGTGGTCCGGGGCGCGGAAGGCGCTCCCGGGCTGGACCGGGTGGATGTGGTGCAGCCTGTGCTGTGGGCGGTGATGGTGTCGCTGGCGGCGTTGTGGGAGTCGTTCGGTGTGCGTCCGTCCGCGGTGGTGGGTCATTCGCAGGGTGAGATCGCGGCCGCGGTCGTTGCGGGTGCGTTGAGCCTGCAGGACGGTGCGCGGGTGGCGGCGTTGCGCTCTCGTGCGATCACCGCGCTGGCGGGTGAGGGCGGGATGGTGTCGGTGGCGCTCTCGCGGGAGCGGGCCGAGGAACTGATCGCGGCCTGGGAGGGCCGTATCTCGGTCGCGGCGGTCAACGGGCCGACCTCGGTGGTGGTTTCCGGCGACGCGGACGCCCTGGATGAGCTCGTGGAGCAGGCCGGTGTTCAGGAGGTGCGGGTGCGTCGGGTCGAGGTGGACTACGCCTCGCACTCCGCGCACGTCGAGCGGATCAGGGATGAGCTGTTGGAGGTTCTTGCTCCGGTCGTTCCGCGTGAGCCGGGGGTGCCGTTCTTCTCGACGGTGACGGGGGAGTGGATCGAGTCCGCGCAGACGGATGCCGACTACTGGTACACGAACCTGCGTCAGACCGTCCAGCTGGAGCCCGCTGTCCGGGCGCTGGTCGCGTCGGGTCATGGTGCGTTCCTGGAGATGAGCCCGCACCCGGTGCTGACCGTTCCGGTGGGGGAGACGGTGGAGGCGGCCGGTGTCGAGGCCGTGGTCACCGGTACTTTGCGCCGCGGTCAGGGCGGTCTGGCCCGTTTCTACACCTCCCTCGGTGAGGCCTGGACACGCGGTGTCACCGTCGACTGGGCCCAGGCGTTCGCCGAACAGCGTCCGCAGCGCGTCGAGTTGCCCACCTACGCCTTCCAGCGCCAGCGGTTCTGGCTGGAGTTGCCGAAGGCGTCAGCCGCGGCGGATCCGGTGGACGAGGCGTTCTGGAAGAGTGTCGAGGACGGTGACCTGGAAGGGTTCGCCCGTACGCTCGGCATAGAGGACCAGGAGTCGCTGGGCGCGGTCGTGCCCGCCCTGTCCTCCTGGCGCCGCGGCCGCCGCGAGCGTTCCACCCTCGACAGCTGGCGCTACCGCATCGTCTGGCGGCCGCTGTCCATCCAGGCGCCCACCGGCGCGCACGCCGACGGCAGTTGGCTGCTCGTCGTCCCGGAGACGTTCGACGACGCCCCGCTCTTCCGGGCCGTCCTCGGCGCCCTCACCGAACGGACGGACGGCGTCAGCGTTTTGACCGTCGGTACCGCGGACTCCGAGCGGCAGCGACTGGCGGAACGCCTGCGGGCCGAGGCCGAGAACCGTACCTTCGGCGGCGTCCTCTCCCTGACCGGCCTCGACGAACTGCCGCACCCCGAGCACGCGTCCGTACCCCGTGGCCTGGCCGTGAGCCTGACCCTCGTGCAGGCGCTCGGCGACGCGGAGATCCAGGCACCCCTGTGGTGCCTCACCCGCGGTGCCGTCGCCACCGCCGACGACCGGGCACCCGCCGCACCCGTACAGGCAGGTGTCTGGGGACTCGGCCGCGTCGCCGCCCTCGAACACCCCAAGCGCTGGGGCGGTCTGATCGACCTCCCCGAGGCGGCCGACGAGTCCACCCTGAAGCTGCTCGTCCACCTCCTCGCCGGACAGGGCACCGAGGACCAGATCGCCGTCCGCGCCAGCAAGGCCTACGGCCGTCGGCTCATCCGCGCCCCGTACGGCCAGGCACCCGCCACCCGGTCCTGGAAGCCGAGCGACACCGTCCTCGTCACGGGCGGCACCGGCGCCCTCGGTGTCCGTATGGCGCGCTGGCTCGCCGGCCAGGGCGCCGCCCGTCTCGTCCTGACCGGACGCCGCGGCGCCGACACACCGGGCATGGACGAGGTCCGCCGGGAACTCGAGGAACAGGGCACCTCGGTCAGCGTCGTCGCCTGCGACATGGCCGACCCCGGCTCCGTCACCGCGCTGGTCCGGCACCTGGAGCAGGAGGACGTACCGCCCGTCCGCACGGTCGTGCACGCCGCGGGCATCAGTGCCCTGGGATCCCTCGACGACGCGGGGATCACCGACCTGGTGTCGACCCTGTCCGGCAAGGTCCTCGGCGCCGACCACCTCGACGCCGCACTCGACCCGGCCGCACTCGACGCCGTCGTCTACTTCTCCTCCATCTCCGGCACATGGGGCGTCGCCGACCACGGCGCCTACGCCGCCGCCAACGCCATCCTCGACGCACGCGCCGAGCAGCGCCGCGCGGACGGCGTGCCCGTCCTCTCGGTCGCCTGGGGCCCCTGGGCGGGCGGCGGCATGATCGCCGAGAACCTTCAGGACACCCTCCGCCGCCGCGGTGTGCCCGTCATCGATCCGGACACCGCCGTCACCGGTCTCCAGCAGGCCCTGGACCACGACGAGACACTCATCGCGCTCGCCGACGTGGACTGGCGCCGCTTCGCCGGGGTGTTCACCTCGGTCCGGCGCAGTGACCTCCTCGCCGAACTGCCCGAGGCACAGGCCGCCGACGACGAGAACCCGGCACCCGGAACCGACCCCACGCCGCTCCAGCACCTGGCGCCGCTCGACCCGGCCCGCCGCCGCACGGCCCTGCTGGACCTGGTCAGCCGACAGGTCGCCACCGTCCTCGGCCACGACAGCGCGGAGGACATCGACACCGAACTCGCCTTCAAGGACCTCGGCTTCGACTCGCTCACCGCCGTCGAACTGCGCAACCGCCTCGGCCGGACCACCGGACTGCGGCTGCCCACCACCGTCGTCTTCGACCACCCCAGCATCTCGGCACTGGCCGACCTCATCGACGCACAGGCCTTCGGCTCCCGGCAGGACCCCGCCGAGGCGGCCGCACCGGTGGCGCGGGGCGCGGTGGACGGCGACCCGATCGCGATCGTGTCGATGGGGTGCCGGTATCCCGGCGGGGTGCGTTCGCCCGAGGACCTGTGGCGAGTGGTGCGTGAGGAGGCCGACGTCATCTCGGGGTTCCCCACGGACCGTGGCTGGGACCTCGACGCGCTCTACGACCCGGATCCCGACCGCAGCGGCACCAGCTACGTCCGTGAGAGCGGATTCCTGCACGACGCCGCCGAGTTCGACGCCGGATTCTTCGGGATCTCCCCGCGTGAAGCCCTCGCGATGGACCCGCAGCAGCGCCTCCTGCTGGAGACCACCTGGGAGACGCTGGAACGCGCCGGCATCGACCCGCGGGCACTGCGCGGCAGCAGCACCGGCGTCTACCTGGGCCTGACCGACCAGGAGTACGCCGCCCAACTGCGCGCGGCCGCGGGGGAGGCCGAGGGATACCTGGCCACCGGAGCGGCGGCGAGCGTCGCCTCCGGCCGCGTCGCCTACACCCTGGGCCTGGAAGGCCCCGCCGTCACGGTCGACACCGCCTGCTCCTCCTCCCTGGTCGCCCTCCACATGGCCGTCCAGTCCCTGCGCTCCGGAGAGTGCTCCCTCGCCCTCGCGGGAGCCGTCACCGTGATGTCCGGGCCCGGCCCCTTCGTCGCCTTCAGCAGGCAGCGGGCCCTGTCCCCGGACGGTCGCTGCAAGCCCTTCTCCGCCGAGGCGGACGGCTTCGCCCTGTCCGAGGGCGCGGGCGTCCTGCTCCTGGAGCGCCTGTCCGACGCCCGCCGCAACGGCCACGAGGTCCTCGCGGTCGTCCGCGGCTCGGCGATCAACCAGGACGGTGCGTCCAACGGTCTGACCGCCCCCAACGGCCCCTCCCAGCAACGAGTGATCCAGGCGGCCCTGGCCAACGCGGGCCTCGCCGCCCAGGACATCGACGTCGTCGAGGCGCACGGTACGGGCACGAAGCTCGGTGACCCGATCGAGGCGCAGGCGCTGCTGGCCACCTACGGGCAGGACCGGGACGCGGACCGGCCGCTGTGGCTGGGCTCCGTGAAGTCCAACATCGGTCACAGTCAGGCGGCTTCGGGTGTGGCCGGGGTCATCAAGATGGTGCAGGCGATGCGGCACGGTGTGCTGCCCAGGTCCCTGCACGCCGACGAGGTGTCACCGTTCGTGGACTGGTCCGCCGGCGCGGTGGAAGTCCTTTCCCAGGCCCGGCCCTGGACCGGCGACGAGCACCCCCGACGGGCCGGCGTCTCCTCCTTCGGCATCAGCGGCACCAACGCCCACGTCATCATCGAACAGCCCGCACCCGTACCCGCCGAGCCCGCCCCCACCGACCTTCCCGACCCCACGGGCGTGACCGTCCCCCTGCTGGTCTCGACCCGCTCCGAGAAGGCGCTCGACCAGCAGACGAAGCGACTCCTGGCCCATCTGCGCGACACCGACCCGGGCGAGACGGGCACACGCCCCGTCGACGTGGCCTGGACCCTGTTCAACCACCGTTCCATGTTCGAGAACCGGGCGGTGCTGATCGGCGAGGACGTCGTCGCCTCCGGTGCCGCAGGGTCCGCCGCCACACCGCCGTCCGCCGTCTTCGTGTTCCCGGGTCAGGGTGCGCAGTGGGTGGGGATGGCCGTGGAACTCCTGGACTCTTCACCGGTGTTCGCGGCTCGTTTCGGTGAGTGCGCGGCGGCGCTGGACGGGTTGGTGGAGTGGTCGTTGATGGATGTGGTCCGGGGTGCGGAAGGCGCTCCCGGGCTGGACCGGGTGGATGTGGTGCAGCCTGTGCTGTGGGCGGTGATGGTGTCGCTGGCGGCGTTGTGGGAGTCGTTCGGTGTGCGTCCGTCCGCGGTGGTGGGTCATTCGCAGGGTGAGATCGCGGCCGCGGTCGTTGCGGGTGCGTTGAGCCTGCAGGACGGTGCGCGGGTGGCGGCGTTGCGCTCTCGTGCGATCACCGCGCTGGCGGGTCAGGGCGGGATGGTGTCGGTCGCGCTCTCGCGGGAGCGGGCCGAGGAGTTCATCGCGGCCTGGGAGGGCCGTATCTCGGTCGCGGCGGTCAACGGGCCGACCTCGGTGGTGGTTTCCGGTGACGCGGACGCCCTGGATGAGCTCGTGGAGCAGGCGGGCGGGCAGGAGGTGCGGGTGCGTCGGGTCGAGGTCGACTACGCCTCGCACTCCGCGCACGTCGAGCGGATCAGGGATGAGCTGTTGGAGGTTCTTGCTCCGGTCGTTCCGCGTGAGCCGGGGGTGCCGTTCTTCTCGACGGTGACGGGGGAGTGGATCGAGTCCGCGCAGACGGATGCCGACTACTGGTACACGAACCTGCGTCAGACCGTCCAGCTGGAGCCCGCTGTCCGGGCGCTGGTCGCGTCGGGTCATGGTGCGTTCTTGGAGATGAGCCCGCATCCGGTGCTGACTGTTCCGGTGGGGGAGACGGTGGAGGCGGCCGGGAGCGAGGCCGTGGTCACCGGTACTCTGCGCCGCGGTCAGGGCGGACTCGCCCGTTTCTACACCTCCCTCGGCGAGGCGTGGACACGCGGCGTCGCCGTCGACTGGGCACCGGCCTTCACCCCCTACACGCCCCGCCGGGTCGAACTGCCCACCTACGCCTTCCAACGCGACCGCTACTGGCTGGAGTTGCCGAAAGCGTCAGCCGCGGCGGATCCGGTGGACGAGGCGTTCTGGAAGAGTGTCGAGGACGGTGACCTGGAAGGGTTCGCCCGTACGCTCGGCATAGAGGACCAGGAGTCGCTGGGCGCGGTCGTGCCCGCCCTGTCCTCCTGGCGCCGCGGCCGCCGCGAGCGTTCCACCCTCGACAGCTGGCGCTACCGCATCGCCTGGCGGCCCAGGCCCGCGCAGGCCGCACCCGCACCGGGGGCACCCGCCCCGGCCCTCGACGGCACCTGGCTCGTCGCCGTCCCCGAGAGCCACCAGGACGACACTCTCGTCACGGCCGCCCTCGACGCCCTGCACACCGCCGGCGCCCGGACCGTCCGGCTGACCGTGCCCGACTCCGCCCAGCGCGGCGAACTGGCCGGACGACTGCTCGCGGACCTGCCCGCGGACGTGACACCGGACGGCGTCCTGTCCCTGCTCGCCGTCAACACCCGTGCGAGCGACCACAGTCCGGGCGTCTCGTACGGACTGCTCGGATCGATGGCACTCGTCCAGGCCCTCGACGACGCCGCGATACCCGGCCGGCTGTGGTGCCTCACCCGCGGCGCGGTCTCGACCGGCGAAGGCGACCACGCCCCCGATCCGGCACAAGCGGCCGTATGGGGACTCGCCCGGGTGATCGGCCTCGACGCCCCCGATCGCTGCGGCGGCCTCGTCGACCTGCCCGCCGGTGACACGGAGTCCGCCGTACACCTCGCGCTCGCCCTGCTCACCCCGCAGACCGGGGAGGACGGCGGCCGAGAGACCGAGTTCGCGGTGCGCGGGGGAGGGGTCAGCGTCCGCCGTATGATCCGCACACCGCTCCCCACGTCCGCGCGCGACGACGACACCTGGCGACCGCGCGGCACGGTCCTCGTCACCGGTGGAACGGGAGCCCTCGGCTCCCAGGTCGCCCGGTCCCTGGCCGAGGGCGGCGCCGAACACCTCATCCTGACCAGCCGGCGCGGCCCCGATGCCCCCGGCGCAAGCGAACTGTGCGACGAACTCACCGCCCTCGGCTGCCGCGTGACCGTCGCCGCCTGCGACGTCGCCGACCGCGAGGCACTCGCCGCCCTGCTCGCCCAGGTGCCCGACACCGCGCCCCTCACCGCGGTCGTCCACACGGCGGGCGCGGTCGAGACGGCACGGCCGCTGGGCGACCTCGCACCCGAGGACGCCGTCGCCGTGATGCACGCCAAGGTCCTCGGCGCGCAGAACCTCCACGAACTGCTGAGCGGCCACCCCCTGGACGCCTTCGTCCTGTTCTCCTCCGGCGCCGGCGTCTGGGGCAACGGAGGACAGGCCCCCTACGCCGCCGCCAACGCCCACCTCGACGCCCTCGCCGAACAGCGCCGCGCCCGAGGACTGCCCGCCACCTCGATCGCCTGGGGAGCCTGGGCGGGCGGCGGCATGGTCGACGAAGAGGTCGGGGAGCAACTGCTGCGCCGCGGCGTCCCGGCGATGGCCCCCGAACTCGCGGTCCGCGCCCTGGCCGGGGCGGCCACCGGCCGGGAGAGCACCCTCGTGGTCGCCGACATTCGCTGGGACCGCTTCCTGCCCGCCTACTGCGCCCACGGACACCGGCCGCTCATCGACGAGGTGCCCGAGGTACGCGAACTCCTCGCCGCACGCGACGCCGCACGCCCCGACACCCAGGACGACGGAGCCGACGCGGCCACCGCCCTGCTGGCCGAACTGGCCGCGCTGCCCGAGGCCAAACGCCGACGCCGGCTCGTCGACCTGATCCGTACCCACGTGGGCGCGGTCCTGGGACACGGCCCGTCCGGCACCGTCAAACCCGGACGCGCCTTCCGCGACATGGGATTCGACTCCCTGACCGCGGTGGAACTGCGCAACCGGCTCAGCGGGGTCTTCGGCACCCGCCTCTCGGCGACCATCGTCTTCGACCACCCGACGCCGAACGCCCTCGCCGACCACCTGGAAGCGGAACTGCTGCCGGAGGCGAGCGGACCGGCCACCGATCTGCCCGCCGGTCTGCAACAGCTCGAAGCCGCCTACCGGCAGGCGTCCGACCCCGCCGCACGACAGGCACTCACCGCATCACTGCGCACACTGCTGGACACCTGGGCCGCATCCGAAGAGCCGGAAGAGGCGACGGTCGACGAGGAACTGCTCGCCGCCTCCGACGAGGACATGTTCGACCTGATCGACAGGGAACTCGGGATCTCCTGAGCGGAACCCCGTCATGGCTCCCGATTCTCGAAGGGCTGACTTTTTGCCATGGACAACAACGAGGACAAGCTCCGCGACTACCTCAAGCGGGTCACCACGGACCTGCGGCAGACGCGCCGCAGGCTCGCCGAGTTCGAGACCCGCGAGCACGAGCCCGTTGCCATCGTGGCGACCGCCTGCCGCCTGCCAGGCGGAGTCCGCACCCCGGAGGACCTCTGGACGGTGGTGAGCGAGGGCACCGACACCGTCGCCGCCATGCCCACCGACCGCGGCTGGGACCTCGACGCGCTCTACGACCCGGACCCCGACCGGACCGGCACCAGCTACGTCCGTGAGGGCGCCTTCCTCTACGACGCCGCCGAGTTCGACGCCGGGTTCTTCGGGATCTCCCCGCGCGAGGCCCTGGCCATGGACCCGCAGCAGCGCCTCCTGCTGGAGACCACCTGGGAGCTGTTCGAACGGGCCGGCATCGACCCCAACACCCTGCGCGGCAGCAGCACCGGCGTCTTCATCGGCTCCAGCAACCAGGGCTACGCCGTCGACGGCAGCAACGCCCCCGACGACGTCGAGGGCCACCTGCTGACCGGCGGCTCCGCGGCCGTCCTCTCCGGCCGCCTCTCCTACAGCTTCGGCTTCGAGGGACCCGCGGTCAGCCTGGACACCATGTGCTCGTCGTCCCTCGTGGCCCTCCACCTCGCCATGCAGGCCCTGCGCACCGGCGAGTGCTCCATGGCCGTCACCGGCGGCGCCACCGTCATGGCCACCACCCGCAACTTCGTGGAGTTCAGCCGCCAGCGCGGCCTGGCCACGGACGGCCGGTGCAAGCCGTTCGCGGAAGGCGCCGACGGCACGGGCTGGGGCGAGGGCGTGGGCGTCCTGCTCCTGGAGCGGCTCTCCGACGCCCGCCGCAACGGCCACCAGATCCTCGCCGTCGTCCGCGGCTCGGCCATCAACCAGGACGGCGCCTCCAACGGCCTCACCGCCCCCAACGGCCCCTCCCAGCAGCGCGTCATCCGCGCCGCCCTCGCCAACGCCGACCTCACCCCGCAGGACGTCGACGCCATCGAGGCCCACGGCACCGGCACCAAACTCGGCGACCCCATCGAGGCCCAGGCACTCCTCGCCACCTACGGCAAGGACCGGCCCGCCGACCAGCCACTGTGGCTCGGCTCGGTGAAGTCCAACATCGGCCACACCCAGGCCGCCTCCGGCGTCGCCGCCGTGATCAAGACGGTCGAGTCCCTCCGCCGCGGCATCCTCCCCAAGAGCCTGCACGTCGACGAGCCCACCTCCCACGTCGACTGGTCCGCCGAGACGCTGAAACTCCTGACGGAGGCGGTCGACTGGCCCGAGACCGGCCGGCCCCGCCGCGCCGGTGTCTCCTCCTTCGGCGGCAGCGGCACCAACGCCCACGTCCTCCTCGAACAGGCACCCCAGGACGAGGAACCGGAGGAGACCGACACCGCCGGACCCGCCCCCCTCACCACCCCCACCGCCCTTCCCTGGCTGCTGTCCGCCCGCTCCGAGAAGGCCCTCAAGGCCCAGGCCGAACGACTCGTGGCCGCCGTCGAAAACGGCGGCACCGACGCCGTCGACATCGCCCACTCCCTGGCCACCGGCCGCGCCGCGCTGGAGGAACGCGCCACCGTCGTCGGCGCCGACCGCGCCGAACTCCTCACCGCACTGCGCGCCGTCGCACGCGGCGAACAGCCCCCCACCGTGGCGCGCGGCCTCGCCGACAACCCCGGCGAGGACATCGACACCGTCTTCGTGTTCCCGGGTCAGGGTGCGCAGTGGGTGGGGATGGCGGTGGAACTCCTGGACTCTTCGCCGGTGTTCGCGGCTCGTTTCGGTGAGTGCGCGGCGGCGTTGGGCGAGTTCGTGGACTTCGATCTGCTCGAGGTGGTGCGTGAGGGCCGTCCGCTGGACCGGGTGGATGTGGTGCAGCCTGTGCTGTGGGCGGTGATGGTGTCGCTGGCGGCGTTGTGGGAGTCGTTCGGTGTGCGTCCGTCCGCGGTGGTGGGTCATTCGCAGGGTGAGATCGCCGCGGCGGTGGTTGCGGGTGCGTTGAGCCTGCAGGACGGTGCGCGGGTGGCGGCGTTGCGCTCTCGTGCGATCACCGCGCTGGCCGGTCAGGGCGGGATGGTGTCGGTCGCGCTCTCACGGGAGCGGGCCGAGGAGCTGATCTCCGCCTGGGAGGGCCGTATCTCCGTCGCGGCGGTCAACGGCCCGACCTCGGTCGTGGTTTCCGGTGACGCGGACGCCCTGGATGAGCTCGTGGAGCGGGCGGGCGGGCAGGAGGTGCGGGTGCGTCGGGTCGAGGTCGATTACGCCTCGCATTCCGCGCACGTCGAGCGGATCAGGGATGAGCTGTTGGAGGTTCTTGCTCCGGTCGTTCCGCGTGAGCCGGGGGTGCCGTTCTTCTCGACGGTGACGGGGGAGTGGATCGAGTCCGCGCAGACGGATGCCGACTACTGGTACACGAACCTGCGTCAGACCGTCCAGCTGGAGCCCGCTGTGCGGGCGCTGGTCGCGTCGGGTCATGGTGCGTTCCTGGAGATGAGCCCGCACCCTGTCCTGACTGTTCCGGTGGGGGAGACGGTGGAGGCGGCCGGGAGCGAGGCCGTGGTCACCGGCACCCTGCGCCGCGGTCAGGGCGGTCTGGCCCGTTTCTACACCTCCCTCGGCGAGGCCTGGACACGCGGCGTCACCGTCGACTGGACCCAGGCGTTCGCCGAACAGCGGCCGCAGCGCGTCGAGTTGCCGACCTACGCTTTCCAGCGTCAGCGGTTCTGGCTGGAGTTGCCGAAGGCGTCAGCCGCGGCGGATCCGGTGGACGAGGCGTTCTGGAAGAGTGTCGAGGACGGTGACCTGGAAGGGTTCGCCCGTACGCTCGGGATCGAGGACCGGGAGTCGTTGGGGTCGGTCGTGCCGGCTCTGTCGTCGTGGCGCAAGGGGCGGCAGGCCCGTTCCACCCTCGACAGCTGGCGCTACCGCATCGTCTGGCGGCCCCGGCCCGAATCCGACACGCCCGCCCCGGCCCTCGACGGCACCTGGCTCGTCGTCGTCCCCGAGACCCACCAGGACGCCGCGATCGTCCAGACCGTCACCCGCCTCCTCGTCGAGGCCGGCGCCGCGACCGTCCCCCTGGTGATGCACGAGACGGACCTCGACCGGACCGCCGTCGCCGAACAGCTCACCGACATCGTCGCCGCCGACGCCACCACCCCCGTACGCGGCGTGGTCTCCCTGCTCGCCCTCGACGAGCGCCCCGCCCCCGGACACGCCGGACCCACCGTCGGCCTCACCCAGTCGGTCGCCCTCCTCCAGGGCCTCCTCGACGCCGGGACCGACACCCGGCTGTGGCTGCTGACCACCGAGTCCGCCACCACCGGCATCGCCGGCGACACCGTGACACACCCGCTCCAGGCAGCCGTCTGGGGCCTCGGCCGGGTCACCGCCCTCGAACAGCCCAAACTGTGGGGCGCCCTCCTCGACCTGCCCGCCGAACTCGACGCGCGCACCGGAGCGGCACTCGTGGAGACCCTCGCCGCCGCCGGCGACGAGGACCAGATCGCCCTGCGTCCCTCCGGCACCTACATCCGCCGCCTGGTCCGCGCACCGCTCTCCGGCCGCCGGGCCGCCCGGACGTGGACCACCAGCGGCAGCGCCCTGGTCACCGGCGGCACCGGAGGCCTCGGCGGCCACGCCGCGCGCCTCCTCGCCCGCAGCGGCGCCGAGCACCTGGTCCTCACCAGCCGGCACGGCCTCGACGCCCCCGGCGCAAGCGAACTGTCCGACGAACTCACCGCCCTCGGCTGCCGCGTGACCATCGCCGCCTGCGACGTCGCCGACCGCGAGGCACTGACCCGGCTCGTGGCACAGGTCGAGGCCGAAGGCCCCGCCATCCGCACCGTCGTCCACACCGCGGGCGTCGGCCTGCTGGCACCGCTCGCCGAGACGGACCTCGACTTCTTCGCCGAAGGCCTGCGCGCCAAGGTCCTCGGAGCGGCCAACCTCGACGCCGTCTTCGACCACGACCGGCTCGACGCGTTCGTGCTGTACTCCTCCGTCGCGGGCACCTGGGGCAGCGGCGACCACGGCGCCTACTCCGCCGGCAACGCCTACGTCGACGCCCTCGCGGACCACCGCCGCGCCCGCGGCCTGACCGGCACGTCCCTGGCATGGGGCATCTGGAGCCCCGAAGGCGGCGGCATGGCCGTCAACATCGTCCGCGAACAGCTGCGTTGGCGCGGCATCCCCTTCATGGACGCCCAACTCGCCGTCCAGGGACTGCAACAGGCACTCGACCACGACGACACCTTCCTCGCCGTCGCCGACATCGACTGGGAGCGCTTCGTCCCGGTCTTCACCGCCGCGCACCCGCGACCGCTCCTGCACGAGGTGCCCGAGGTCGCCGAGGCGATGAAGGCCGACGAGGCCGTCGTCGCCGGCGCGGTCAGCCGCGCCGACACGCTCCGCGCGGAACTGGCCCAGATGTCCGGATCCGAACGCGACCGCGTGCTGTTCGAACTGGTCCGCACCGAGGTCGCCGGAGTCCTCGGCCACGCGGACAGCGCCGAGGTCGCCGTCACCCGCGCCTTCCGCGAGATGGGCTTCGACTCCCTCACCGCGGTCGAACTCCGCAACCGCCTCAACGCCGCCACCGGCCTCGGCCTCCCGGCGACGATCGTCTTCGACCACCCCAACGTCCGCGACCTCGTCCGCTTCCTGCGCACGAACCTCGTCCCCGACACCCTCGCCGAGGACACCGCGCCGGCGGCCGCCGCCACCTCCGTGGCCGCCGCCCCCGACGACGAGCCCATCGCCATCGTCTCCATGAGCTGCCGCTTCCCCGGCGGCGTCACCACCCCCGACGAACTGTGGAACCTCGTCCTGGACGAGACCGACGCGGTGTCCACCCTGCCCACCGACCGCGGCTGGGACGTCGAGAACCTCTACGACCCCGACCCGGACCGGGCCGGTACGACCTACGCCCGTGAGGGCGGATTCCTGCACGACGCCGCCGAGTTCGACGCCGCGTTCTTCGGGATCTCGCCTCGCGAGGCGACCGCCATGGACCCGCAGCAGCGCCTCCTGCTGGAGACCGCCTGGGAGGCACTGGAGCGGGCCGGTATCGCCCCCGACAGCCTCCACGGCAGCCCCACCGGCGTCTTCGTCGGCGCCTCCCACCAGGGATACGGGTCACGCTCCGAGGTACCGGAAGGCCTCGAGGGCCACCTCATCACCGGGACCGTCACCAGCATCGCCTCCGGCCGCATCTCCTACACCCTGGGCCTGGAGGGCCCGGCCGTCACCATGGACACCGGCTGCTCCTCCGCCCTGGTCGCCCTGCACCTCGCCCTGCAGGCGCTGCGCTCCGGAGAGTGCTCCCTCGCGCTCACCGGTGGCGCCGCCGTCATGGGCGAGCCCATCGGCCTCGTCGGCTTCAGCCGGCAGCGCGGGCTCGCGGTGGACGGCCGCTGCAAGCCCTTCTCCTCCGAGGCCGACGGCATGGGCATGGCCGAGGGCGTCGGCATGGTGCTCCTGGAGCGGCTCTCGGACGCCCGCCGCAACGGCCACGAGGTCCTCGCGGTCGTCCGTGGCTCGGCGATCAACCAGGACGGTGCGTCCAACGGTCTGACCGCCCCCAACGGCCTCTCCCAGCAGCGTGTCATCCGCGCCGCCCTCGCCAACGCGGGCCTGTCGGCCGTCGACGTCGACGCGGTGGAGGCGCACGGCACGGGCACCAAGCTCGGCGACCCGATCGAGGCCCAGGCGCTGCTGGCCACCTACGGCAAGGACCGGCCCGCCGACCAGCCGCTGTGGCTCGGCTCGGTGAAGTCCAACATCGGCCACACCCAGGCCGCCTCCGGCATGGCCGGGGTCATCAAGATGGTGCAGGCGATGCGGCACGGTGTGCTGCCCAAATCCCTGCACGCAGACGAGGTGTCGTCGTTCGTGGACTGGTCGGCCGGCGCGGTCGAGGTCCTCTCCGAGGCCCGGCCCTGGACGGAGAACGGCCACCCCGACGGGCCGGCATCTCCTCGTTCGGCGTGAGCGGCACCAACGCGCACATCATCATCGAACAGCCCGCACCCGAACGGCCCGAGCTCGAACCGTCCGCGACCGAGCGGCCCGGACTCGAACCGTCCCTGCCCGAACCGGCCACGTCCGGGCGGCCCGGGGCGGCAGCCACCGAGCCCGCTCCCCGGACGGACGGCCCCGTCGTCCCGTGGCTCGTCACGGCCCGCTCCGAGAAGGCCCTCAAGGCCCAGGCCGAACGCCTCGTGGCCGCCGTCGGAGCCGGTGACGCCGCCGCCGTCGACATCGCCCACTCCCTGGCCACCGGCCGCGCCGCGCTGGAGGAGCGGGTCGTCGTCGTCGGCGCCGACCGCGCCGAACTGCTGACCTCCCTCACCTCGTTCACCGACGGCGAGGCGACCCCCGCCCTCGTCCGCGGCACCACCCAACGCGTCGGCGAGGACATCGACACCGTCTTCGTGTTCCCGGGTCAGGGTGCGCAGTGGGTGGGGATGGCGGTGGAACTCCTGCATTCCTCCACGGTGTTCGCGGCTCGCTTCGGTGAGTGCGCGGCGGCGCTGGACGGGTTGGTGGAGTGGTCGTTGATGGATGTGGTCCGGGGCGCGGAAGGCGCTCCCGGGCTGGACCGGGTGGATGTGGTGCAGCCCGTGCTGTGGGCGGTGATGGTGTCGCTGGCGGCGTTGTGGGAGTCGTTCGGTGTGCGTCCGTCCGCGGTGGTGGGTCATTCGCAGGGTGAGATCGCGGCCGCGGTCGTTGCGGGTGCGTTGTCGTTGCAGGACGGTGCGCGGGTGGCGGCGTTGCGCTCTCGTGCGATCACCGCGCTGGCCGGTCAGGGCGGGATGGTGTCGGTCGCGCTCTCGCGGGAGCGGGCCGAGGAGTTCATCGCGGCCTGGGAGGGCCGTATCTCGGTCGCGGCGGTCAACGGCCCGACCTCGGTCGTGGTCTCCGGCGACGCGGACGCCCTGTATGAGCTGGTCGAGCGGGCGGGCGGGCAGGAGGTGCGGGTGCGTCGGGTCGAGGTCGATTACGCCTCGCATTCCGCGCACGTCGAGCGGATCAGGGACGAACTCCTGGAGGTTCTTGCTCCGGTCGTTCCGCGTGAGCCGGGGGTGCCGTTCTTCTCGACGGTGACGGGGGAGTGGATCGAGTCCGCGCAGACGGATGCCGACTACTGGTACACGAACCTGCGTCAGACCGTCCAGCTGGAGCCCGCTGTGCGGGCGCTGGTCGCGTCGGGTCATGGTGCGTTCCTGGAGATGAGCCCGCACCCGGTGCTGACCGTTCCCGTCGCGGAGACGGTGGAGGCGGCCGGTGCCGAGGCCGTGGTCACCGGCACCCTGCGCCGCGGTCAGGGCGGACTCGCCCGCTTCTACACCTCCCTCGGCGAGGCCTGGACACGCGGCGTCACCGTCGACTGGACCCAGGCGTTCGCCGAACAGCGTCCGCAGCGCGTCGAGTTGCCCACCTACGCCTTCCAGCGCCAGCACTACTGGCTGGACGCGCCCGAGCCGGCCGGACCCTTCGCCGGCCCCGTCATGTTCGGCGGGGTCGACCTGGCCGACGACGGGTTCTGGGCGTCGGTCGAGGACGGCGACGTCGAAAGCCTCGCCCGCACCCTCGGCATCGAGGACCAGGAGTCCCTGGGCGCGGTCGTGCCCGCCCTGTCCTCCTGGCGCCGCGGCCACCGCGAGCGTTCCACCCTCGACAGCTGGCGCTACCGCATCGCCTGGCGGCCCAAGCCCGAACAGAACACGCCCCTCACCCTCGACGGCACCTGGCTCCTCGTCGTCCCCGAGGGACAGGAGAACAGCGACTTCGTACGCGGTGTGACCTCGTCGGTGGCCGAGCGGGCGGACGGCGGCCTGCGCACCCTCGTCATCGGAGCCCGGGAGGCCGAACGCGACCGGCTCGCCGACCTGCTGAAGCAGGAGGCGGCCCACGGCCCCGTGCACGGCATCCTGTCCCTGCTGGCCCTCGACGAACGTCCCTGGGCCGACGAATGCGCCCTGACCACCGGGCTCGTCCTGATGACCACCCTCGTCCAGGCGCTCGGCGACGCGTCCTTCGACGCACCCCTGTGGTGCGCCACCAGCGGCGCGGTCTCCGTGCACCGCAACGACACCCTGGACCACCCGCTGCAGGCCATGGCCTGGGGCCTCGGCCGGATCGCCTCCATGGAGTACCCGCAGCGCTGGGGCGGCCTGATCGACCTGCCGCAGACCCTGGACGACCGGGCCGGCCGGCGGCTCGCCGCCGCCCTGTCCGGATCCCTCGACGAGGACCACGTCGCCCTGCGCCCCTCCGGCCTGTTCGCCCGCCGCCTCGTGCGCGCCGGCGACGGCCCCCGCCCGGCCGGACCCGCCTGGTCGCCCAGCGGCACCGTCCTGGTCACCGGCGGCACCGGCGGCCTCGGCCGCCACGTCGCCCACTGGCTGGCCCGCGGCGGCGCGGAACACCTGGTCCTGGTCAGCCGGCACGGGCCCGAGGCCCCCGGCGCCGCCGAACTCGTCGCCGAACTCGCCCAGTCGGGCACCCCGGCCACCGTCGTCGCCTGCGATGTCGCCGACCGTGACGCCGTCCGCCGGCTGATCGACGACCTGCCCGGCGGCGGCCCCCTGACCGCTGTCGTGCACACCGCCGGGATCATCGACGACGGTGTCATCGACGGCCTCACCCCGCAGCGCGCCCACGGCGTCCTGCGGCCGAAGGTGGACGCCGCGCTGGCCCTGCACGAGGCGACCCGCCACCTCGACCTGACCGCGTTCGTCCTGTTCTCCTCCATGGCCGGCACCCTCGGACGCGCCGGGCAGGGCAGCTACGCCGCCGCCAACGCCTTCCTCGACGCGTTCGCCGCCCAGCGGCGCGCCGAGGGCCTGCCCGCGACGTCCATGGCCTGGGGCACCTGGGCCGGCGGCGGCATGGTCAGCGACGAGGTCGCCCAGCGACTGCGCCGCGACGGCGTGCCGCCCATGGAACCCGAACTCGCCGTGTCCGCCCTGCAGCAGGCACTCGACCAGGACGAGGAGTTCCTCGTCGTCGCCGACGTCGACTGGAAACTGGTCACCGCCCGCGCCTTCGCCGCACTGCGCGACTTCCCCGAGGCCCGCGCCGCCGCCACCGACGGCGAACACACCGAGAAGGACACCGCCGCACAGGACGGCCCGCCGCTGCCGGCCCGGCTGCGCGGCCTCACCCCCGCCGAGCGGCGCGCCGCGCTCCTCACCGAGATCCGCCGCCAGGCCGCGGCCGTCCTCGGACACACCGACATCGACTCCGTGCCCGAGGGCCGGGCCTTCCGCGACCTCGGCTTCGACTCGCTGACCGCCGTCGAACTGCGCAACCGGCTCGCCGAGGCGACCGGGCTGCGGCTGCCCGTCACCATGGCCTTCGACCACCCCTCGGCCGCGGCGCTCGCCGCCCACCTCGACACCGAACTGTTCACCGACGACCACGGCACCGCCGTGGACACCACCACGACGGACCGGCTCCCGGCACCGGCCGACGACCCGATCGTCATTGTCGGCATGGGCTGCCGCTTCCCCGGCGGCGTCACCACGCCCGAGGAACTGTGGAACCTCGTCACCGACGGCACCGACGCCATCGGCGAGTTCCCCGACAACCGCGGCTGGGACGTCGACAACCTCTACGACCCCGACCCCGACAAGCCCGGCCACTCCTACGCCCGGCACGGCGGATTCCTCTACGACGCCGACCGGTTCGACCCCGCCTTCTTCGGGATCTCACCCCGTGAGGCGGTGGCCGTCGACCCGCAGCACCGGCTGCTGCTGGAGACCTCCTGGGAAGCGCTGGAGCGGGCCGGGATCGACCCCGAACTCGTCCGCGGCACCCAGACCGGCGTGTTCATCGGCTCCAACTACAACGACTACGGCACCCGGGCCCGCCAGGCACCCGAGGGCCTGGAGGGCTACCTGGCCACCGGCAGCGCGAGCAGCGTCGCCTCCGGCCGCATCGCCTACACCTTCGGCCTGGAAGGCCCGGCGGTCACCGTCGACACCGCCTGCTCCTCCTCCCTGGTGGCCCTGCACCTCGCCGTGCAGGCCCTGAAGTCGGGGGAGTGCGGCCTCGCCCTCGCCGGCGGTGTCACCGTGATCTCCACACCGGACACCTTCATCGAGTTCAGCCGGCAGCGCGCCCTGTCGCCCGACGGCCGCTGCAAGGCCTTCTCCGCCGACGCCGACGGCGCGGGCTGGGCCGAGGGCGTCGGCCTGCTGCTCCTGGAGCGGCTCTCCGACGCCCGCCGCAACGGCCACACCGTCCTCGCGACCGTGGCCGGCACCGCCGTCAACCAGGACGGCGCCTCCAACGGGCTCACCGCCCCCAACGGCCCCGCGCAGCAGCGCGTCATCCGCCAGGCCCTCGCCTCCGCCGGACTCACCCCGGCCGACGTCGACGCCGTCGAGGCGCACGGCACCGGCACCAAACTCGGCGACCCCATCGAGGCCCAGGCCCTGCTCGCGGCGTACGGGCAGGACCGGCCCGCCGACCGGCCGCTGTGGCTCGGCGCGCTGAAGTCCAACATCGGCCACACCCAGGCCGCTTCGGGTGTCGCCGGCATCATCAAGATGGTGATGGCGATGCGGCACGGCATCCTGCCCCGCACCCTGCACGCCGAGACCCCCTCCCCGCACATCGACTGGGCCTCGGGCGCGGTCCGCCTGCTCGACCGGGAACGCGACTGGGACCGGGGCGACGCCCCGCGGCGCGCCGGTGTCTCCTCCTTCGGCGTCAGCGGAACCAACGCCCACGTCATCCTCCAGGAACCCGAGCCCACCGACCAGGCCCTCCCCGCGGCCGCCCGGACCACCGCCGACCACACCGACCGCACCGCAGCCACCGGCAGCGACGGCGGCCCGGCGAACGGCACACCCGCACCGGCCTCCACCACGACGGCGACGGTGACATCAACGTCCGCGGCGCCCGTCGTGCCGTGGCTGCTGTCGGCCCGCGGCACCGCCGCCCTGCGCGAGCAGGCCCGCCGCCTGCTCGACCACCTCGCCCCGCCCCACGACGCACGCCCGGCCGACATCGCGCTGTCCCTGGCCCGCGGACGGACCGCCTTCGAGGACCGCGCCGCGGTCGTCACCGACGATCCGGCGTCCTTCACCGAGGCCCTGACCGCACTCGCCGAGGGCCGCGAACACCCGCTCCTGAGCGTGGACCGGGCCCGCACCGGCAAGGTGGCGTTCCTCTTCTCCGGACAGGGCGCGCAGCAGCCCGGCACCGGACGCGAGCTCTACGCCCGCCACGACGCCTTCGCCGACGCCCTGGACGCGGTCTGCGCCCACATGGACCGCCACCTCGAACACCCCCTGCGCGACATCCTGTTCGCACCGGCCGGTACCCCCGAGGCCGCACTCCTCGACCGGACCGCCTACACCCAGGCAGGCCTGTTCGCCGTCGAGGTCGCCCTGTTCCGGCTCGTGGAGAGCACCGGCCTCAGGCCCGACGCCGTACTCGGCCACTCCGTCGGCGAGATCGCCGCCGCGCACGTCGCCGGAGTCCTCACCCTGGAGGACGCCTGCCTGCTGGTCGCCACCCGCGGCCGGCTCATGCAGGCCCTCCCGGAGGGCGGCGCCATGATCTCCGTACAGGCATCCGAGCAGGAGGTACGGGACCTGCTCACCGGCCACGAGGGCCGGGCCGCGATCGCCGCCCTCAACAGCCCCCTGGCCACCGTCGTCTCCGGGGACGAGGACGCGGTGCGCGCCGTCGCCGACGCACTCGCCGCCCAGGGCCGCAAGACCCGGCGCCTGAACGTCAGCCACGCCTTCCACTCGCCCCGCATGGACGCCATGCTCGACGAGTTCACCGCCCTCACCGCCCACCTCCCGCACCGCGCACCGGACCTGCCCGTGATCTCCGCCGTCACCGGCGCCCCCTACGGAGCACAGGAGATCGCCGACCCCGCCCACTGGGGACGCCAGGTCCGCGAGGCCGTCCGGTTCAGCGACGGCATACGCACCCTGGAGGAACAGGGCATCACCACCTACGTCGAGATCGGCCCCGGCGCCGTACTGACCGCCCTGGCCGGCGACTGCGTCACCGGCGACGCCACCCTCGTCCCGCTGCTGCGCCGCGACACCGACGAGAACGAGTCCTTCACCACCGCGCTCGCCCGCCTGCACGTCCGCGGCCACGCACCCGACTGGTCCACCCTGCTCGCCCCGCTGGGCGCACACCGGGTCGACCTGCCGACCTACCCCTTCCAGCGCGGCCGGTACTGGCTCCAGGCCACCCCCAGCACCCGCGACGTCGCCCACACCGGACTGGAGGCCGCCGGACACCCGCTGCTCGACATCGCCGTACCGCTGGCCGGCTCGGACGGCGTCCTGCTCACCGGCACCGTGTCCGTGGAACGCCAGCCCTGGCTGCGCGACCACGCACTCGGCGACAGCGTCCTCTTCCCGGGCACCGCGTTCCTCGAACTCGCCCTGCAGGCCTGCGAACGGGCCGGAGCAGCCCAGGTCACCGACCTCACCCTGGAGACCCCCCTCGTCCTGCCCCGCACCGGCGCCCTCCAGCTCCAGGTCACCGTCGCCCCCTCCGACGGCTCCGGAACCCGCGCCCTGACCGTCCACGCCCGGCCCCTGGACACCCGCGGCGACACCGACCTGCCCTGGGTCCGGCACGCCGGAGGCACCCTCGGCGACGAACCGGCCGGCCCGCCCGAGCACCCCGGCACCGCCCCCTGGCCGCCCGCCGGCGCCGAACCCCTCGACGTGTCCGGCCTGTACACCCGCATCGCCGAGAACGGCTTCCACTACGGCCCCGCCTTCCGCGGCCTGCGCGCCGCCTGGCGCCTGGGCGACGAGGTGTACGCGGAGATCGCCCCGCAGGACGGCACCGCCCCCGAACGCGCCGGGGACTTCACCGTCCACCCCGCGCTCCTGGACGCCGCCCTGCACACCGTGGCACTCGTCGCCGACGCCGACGGACCCACCGTCGTCCCGTTCACCTTCACCGGCGTGTCGGTGACCGCCGCCGGACCCGCCGCGCTGCGCGTACGCCTCACCCCGCGCGGAGACCACCAGTACGCCGTCCACGTCGCCGACGCCACCGGCGCACCCGTCGCCGGCATCACCGGACTCGTGCTGCGCCCCGTCGACAGCACCCGCCCGGCCCGGCCCGCCGGGACCGCCGGCCTCTACCGGGTGCGGTGGACACCCGCCGGCACGGACACCGGCACCGCCCCGGCACCGGCCCTGGTCGACGCCGACACCGACCTGAACGACTGGGCCGCCCGCCACACCGGCCCGGTCAGCCGCCACGACAGCCTCGACGCCCTGCGCGCCGAGATCGCCGCCGGCGCCCCGCTGCCCCCGGCGGTCCTGGTCGCCCTGCCCACGACCACCGGCGCCCCGGACCTCGCCGACGCCGTCCGCGAGACCACGCACCGAGCCCTCGAACTGGCCGGCGCCTGGCTGCGGGAGGAGACGTTCGCCCCGGCACGGCTGGTGTTCACCACCCGCCACGCCGTGACGACCGACACCGGCGACGCCGCGGCCACCGACCCGGCGCAGGCCGCCGTATGGGGCCTGATCCGCGCCGCCAAGGCCGAGAACCCGGGCCGCTTCGGCCTCCTCGACCACGACGGCACCCCCGCCTCCCTGGACCTGCTGCCCGCGGTCCTGGCCGGCGGCGAAGCGGAGACGGCCCTGCGCGACGGCATCGCGCTCGCCCCGCGCCTGACCCGCGCCCAGGACCTCACGGACCCCGGCGCCACTACCGGCACCGGGCCGCTCACCGGCATCGACCCGTCCGGCACGGTCCTGGTCACCGGGGCGTCCGGAGTGCTCGCCCGGCAGGTCGCCCGCCACCTCGCCACCACCCACGCCGTCACCTCCCTCGTCCTGGCCAGCCGGCGAGGCGCCGAGGCCGAGGGCATGGACGCACTCGCCGAGGAACTGCGCGGCCACGGCGCCCGGGTGACCGTCGCCGCCTGCGACGTCGCCGACCGCGACGCCCTCGCCGCACTCCTGGCCGGCCTCCCCGCCGACCGCCCGCTGACCGCCGTCGTCCACACCGCCGGAGTCCTCGACGACGGCGTGGTCGAAGCACTCACCCCCCAGCGGATGGACACCGTCCTGCGGGCCAAGGCCGACGCCGCGGCACACCTCGACGGCCTCACCCGCCACGCCCGGCCGGTCACCCTCGTCCTGTTCTCCTCGCTCGCCGGCACCTTCGGCGGCGTCGGCCAGGGCAACTACTCGGCCGCCAACGCCTTCCTCGACGCCCTCGCCGCCCGGCGCGCCGCCGAGGGACACCCGGCGCTCTCCCTGGCCTGGGGACTGTGGGCCGAACGCAGCGGCATGACCGGCAAACTCGGCGAGGCCGACCTGCGCCGGGTGCGACGCGGAGGCGTCCAGCCCATGGACACCGCCGAAGCCCTCGCCCTGCTCGACACCGCCCTCGACGCACCGGACGTCTTCCTCGCGCCCGCCGCCCTCGACCCGGCCGCCCTGCGCGCCTCCGACGGATCCGTACCGCACCTGCTGCGCGACCTCGTCCGGGCCCGCACCCCACGCCCGGCCCGCGCGAGCGGCACGGCCGCCGACACCCGGGCCCCGGAGAGCGCCGACGGTCTGCAAGAACGCCTCGCGGCCCTGCCCGCCGCCGAGCGCCACGGCGCCCTGCTGCAGGCGGTACTCGCCCAGGCGGCCCTCGTCCTGGGCTACGACTCGGCCGACCCCATCGACCCCGAACGGGGCTTCCTGCAGGTCGGTTTCGACTCCCTGACCGCCGTCGAACTGCGCAACCGGCTCGGCGCCGTCACCGGCGTCCGCCTCCCCGCCACCCTGCTGTTCGACTACCCCACCCCCGCGGGACTCGCCGAGCACCTGCTGACCCGGATGGCCCCCGCACCCGCCCCCGCGGCGAACGGCACGGCCCCCGCCACCGGCGACTCCGTGCTGGCCCGACTCGACCACATGGAAGGAGAGTTCCAGCAGGTACTGGCCGAGGCCGGACCCTACGACGAACTCCACGACGGACTCCGCAGCCGGCTCCAGCGGCTGCTCGCCCAACTCGACGCCGCCGCACCCGCGGCGCACCAGGCGGCCGGCACCGGCCACCCGGACGAGGTGTCGGACGACGAACTGCGCCGGTTCCTGGAGACCGAACTCGGCGGCGCATGAACCACGGAGGCGGCCGTCCGGCAAGGACGGCCGCCCCACCCCACCCGGCCGCGTGGACGCCCCGGCGACCACCGGCCGATCAGCCACTCGTCACCTGGATGGAACTGTGAAGGCTCTCGTGCTCGCGGGGGGATCCGGTACGCGACTGCGGCCGATCACCCACACGTCCAGCAAGCAACTGGTGCCGGTCGCCAACAAACCGATCCTCTTCTACGGCCTCGAAGCCATCGCCGAAGCAGGCATCACCGAAGTCGGCATCATCGTCGGGAACACCGCCGAGGAGATCGAGGCCGCCGTCGGCGACGGCTCCGCCTTCGGCCTGGACATCACCTACATACCGCAGGGCGACCCCCTCGGACTCGCCCACGCCGTCCTCATCGCCCGCCCCTTCCTCGGCGACGACGACTTCGTCATGTACCTCGGCGACAACTTCGTCCTCGACGGCATCACCGACGTCGTCGACGAGTTCCGCAAGGACCGCTGCGACGCGCAGATCCTCCTCACCCGCGTCCCCGACCCCACCGCCTTCGGCGTCGCCGTCATCGACGACAGCGGCAACGTCATCGACCTGGAGGAGAAGCCCAAGCACCCCAGGAGCGACCTCGCCGTCGCCGGCGTCTACCTCTTCACCCCCCACATCCACGACGCCGTCCGCGCCATCTCCCCCTCCCCGCGCGGCGAACTGGAGATCACCGACGCCCTGCGCTGGCTGGTCGAGCAGCGGTTCGCCGTGCGCTCCACCGTGATCACCGGGTACTGGAAGGACACCGGCAACGTCAACGACATGCTGGAGGTCAACCGCACCCTCCTGGAACGCCTGGAGACCCGCATCGACGGTCACGTCGACGAGGCCAGCGAGATCATCGGACGCGTCCGCATCGAGGCCGGCACCGTGGTGCGCAACTCACGCATCGTCGGCCCCGCCGTCATCGGCGCCGGCAGCGTCATCACCGACTCCTACATCGGCCCCTCCACCTCCGTCGCCGAGAACTGCCGCATCACCGCCAGCGAGATCGAGTTCTCCATCGTGCTGCGCGACTCCTCCTTCGACCGCATCCGCCGCGTCGAGGCCTCCCTCATCGGCCGCAACGTCCAAGTCACCCTCGCCCCACGCCTGCCCGCCGCCCACCGGTTCGTGATCGGCGACCACGGCCGCGTGCAGATCCCGTCATGACCCCCGTACGGCTGCTCGTGGTGACCGCCGTCACCGCGGAACGCGAAGCCGCCGCCCGGGGCCTGGAACCCGCCGCACCCCCCGCCGAACACGCCCTGCCCGGCCACGTCCTGCGACGCACCGGCGACGGCACCGCCCCCGGCCCGCTCCGCGCCGACCTGCTCGCCGGGGGCGTCGGGCCGGCCGCCGCCGCGGCCGCCACCGGCGCCGCCCTCACCGCGGCGGCCCTGCGCGACGAGCCCTACCACCTCGTCGTCGCGGCCGGCATCGGCGGAGGCTTCGCCCCCCACGCACCGGTCGGCGCCGCCGTCGTCGCCGACCGCATCGTCGCCGCCGACCTCGGCGCCGACTCCCCGGACGGCTTCCTCCCCGTCGACACCCTCGGTTTCGGCAGGACCACCCACACCTGCCCGCCCCGTCTCGCCGCCGCCGCGGCCCGCGCCCTCGGCGCCGCCCACGCCCCCGTCCTGACCGTCTCCACCGCCACCGGCACCGCCGCCCGCGCCCGCGCCCTCGCACACGCCCACCCCGACGCGGGCGCCGAGGCCATGGAGGGATTCGGCGTCGCCGAAGCGGCCGCCGCGCACGGCATCCCCGTACTGGAGATCCGCACCGTCTCCAACGCCGTCGGCCCCCGCGACCGTGCGGCCTGGCGCATCGGCGAGGCCCTCGCCGCCCTCCAGGAGGCCTTCGCCGCCCTGCGCACCGTCCTGGAGAAGGGCCCCCCACCCCCGTACACCTGAGCGGACACGGCCGGCGCGAAGCGGCGGGGCCGGGCGACCACGTCGCCCGGCCCCGCCGCTTCGCCGTGTCCACCGCCACGTCCCCGGCCTGCGGTGATGATTTCCAAGGGTTTCCCCAGACAACCCGGCCGGGGCCACGGAAACCGTCCACCCCCGGGACATGCTGTCCAAGCCGCACCAGGCGCGACCCTTTCTCACCACAACAGCATGGGGGCAGTCCATGACAACTGAAGCGCGGCTTCGGGACTACCTCAAACGACTCACCGTCGATCTTCATGAGACCCGGCTCAAGCTCCGCCAGTTGGAGACCAAGGACGACGAACCCGTCGCCATCGTCGGCATGAGCTGCCGTCTGCCCGGCGGTGTCCGGTCGCCCGAGGACTTCTGGGACCTGCTCGTGTCCGGGACGGACGCGGTGACCGACTGGCCCGCCGACCGCGGCTGGGACCTCGACACCGACGCCACCGGCGGCGCCCGCCGCCAGGGCGGCTTCGTCTTCGACGCCGACCGCTTCGACCCCGCCTTCTTCGGCATCTCGCCCCGCGAAGCCCTCGCCATGGACCCCCAGCAGCGCGTGCTCCTGGAAGCGACCTGGGAGGCCTTCGAACGCGCGGGCATCGACCCCGCCGGGCTGCGCGGCAGCCGCTGCGGAGTCTTCGTCGGATGCAGCGACCAGGGCTACAGCAGCGGACTGCGGGAAGTCCCCGACGACGTCCGCGGCCACCTGCTGACCGGCACCTCCATGTCCGTCGTCTCCGGCCGCGTCGCCTACACCCTCGGCCTCGAAGGCCCCGCGATCACCGTCGACACCGCCTGCTCCTCCTCCCTGGTCGCCCTCCACCTGGCCGCCCAGTCCCTGCGCTCCGGCGAGTGCTCCCTCGCCGCCGTCGGCGGCGTCACCGTCATGTCGAGCCCCGGCGCCTTCATCGAGTTCGGCCAGCAGGGAGGCCTCGCCTCCGACGGCCGCTGCAAGGCGTTCTCCGAGGACGCGGACGGCACCGGCTGGGCCGAGGGCGTCGGCGTCGTCGTCGTCGAGCGGCTGTCGGACGCCCGCCGCAACGGCCACCGGATCCTCGCCGTCGTCCGCGGCTCCGCCGTCAACCAGGACGGCGCCTCCAACGGACTGACCGCCCCCAACGGCCCCTCCCAGCAGCGCGTCATCCTCGCCGCCCTCGCCAACGCGGGCATACCCGCCACCGAGATCGACGCCGTCGAGGCCCACGGCACCGGCACCGCGCTCGGCGACCCCATCGAGGCCCAGGCGCTGCTCGCCACCTACGGCCAGGGCCGCGACGCCGACCACCCCCTGTGGCTCGGCTCGGTGAAGTCCAACATCGGCCACACCCAGGCCGCCGCGGGCGTCGTCGGCGTCATCAAGACGGTCCTGTCGATCCGCCACGGCGTCCTCCCGCCCACCCTCCACGTCGACAACCCCTCCTCCCACGTCGACTGGAACGCCGGCAACGTCAGGCTCCTGGCCGAATCCGTCGACTGGCCGCACGCCGACCGGCCCCGCCGCGGCGCCGTCTCCGCCTTCGGCGTCTCCGGCACCAACGCCCACGCCGTCATCGAGCAGGCCCCCGCCGGCGAACCGGCCACCGAGCCTCCCGCCCGCGCCGCCCTGCCCCTGCTGCCCTGGGTCCTCTCGGCCCGCGACCCGCACACCCTGCGCGAACAGGCCGCCCGCCTGAGCGCCCACCTCACCGAGCACCCCGACACCGACCCCTACGACCTCGCCTGGTCCCTCGCCGCCACCCGCGCCGCACTCCCCGAACGCGCCGCGCTCCTGGGCACCGGCCTCACCGACCTGCTCACCGGCCTCGCCGCCCTCGCCGAGGACCGCAGCACCGACCGCGTCCTCACCGGTTCGACGAAGGGCGAGGGCAAACTCGCCTTCCTCTTCTCCGGCCAGGGCGCGCAACGGCTGGGTATGGGCCGGGAGTTGTACGACGCGTATCCGGTGTTCGCGGAGGCCTTCGATGCGGTGTGCGCGCACCTCGACGAGGGGCTGCGGGGGGTGGTGTTCGGTGAGGACGCCGATCTCCTGAATCAGACCGCCTGGACGCAGCCCGCGCTGTTCGCGGTCGAGGTGGCGTTGTTCCGGTTGGTGGAGTCGTGGGGGATGAGCCCGGACTTCCTGGTCGGCCATTCGGTGGGTGAGCTGGCGGCCGCGCACGTGGCGGGGGTGTTCTCCCTGGAGGATGCGTGCCGTCTGGTGTCGGCGCGCGGCCGGCTGATGCAGGAACTCCCGGCCGGTGGTGCGATGTTCGCGCTGGAGGCGGCGGAGGACGAGGTCCTCCCGCTGCTGACGGAGGGGGTGTCGGTCGCGGCCGTGAACGGCCCGCGGTCGGTGGTGATCTCGGGTGTCGAGGCGGTCGCGGAGGCCGTCGCGCAGCAGATCGCCGCGCTGGGCCGCCGCACCTCGCGGCTGCGGGTCTCGCACGCTTTCCACTCGCCGTTGATGGAGCCGATGCTGGTGGAGTTCCGTGCGGTCGCCGAGAGCGTGACCTACGAAGAGCCGCGTCTGGCGGTCGTGTCGAACCTGACCGGACAGGTCGCCGGAACAGGGGAGTTGGAGTCACCCGAGTACTGGGTGCGGCACGTCCGCGAGGCGGTGCGGTTCGCCGACGGGATCTCCTGGCTGGCCGCGAACGGGGTGACCCGGTTCGTGGAGCTCGGCCCGGACGGCACCCTCACCGCCCTCGCCCAGTCCATCCTGCCCGACAGCCAGGACACGCTCTTCGTCCCCACCCTCCGCAAGGAACGCGACGAGGCCGAGACCCTGACGTCCGCCGTCAGCCTCCTCCACGTACACGGCCGCACCCCCGAGTGGACCTCCCTCCTGCCCGGCGCCGGACACGTCGACCTGCCCACCTACGCCTTCCGCCGCGACCGCTACTGGCTCGAACGCTCCTACCGGCCCGACGGCGCCGCCGCGCCCACCGCCGAAGGCGACCACCGCCACCAGGTGACCTGGCGCCCCGTCACCGGCCTGCCCACCGAAGCACGCCTGACCGGCCGCTGGCTGCTCGTCACCCCGGCCACCCCCGGCGACGACGGCCGGCACGACCCCCTCACCGAGGCCCTGGCCGCACGCGCCGCCGACCTCGTCACCGTGCCCTGCCCCGCCGACGCCGACCGCGCGACGCTCGCCGGCCTGCTGACCTCGGCAGCCGACGGCACCCCGGTCGACGGCGTCGTGTCGGCCCTGGCCCTCACCCCGGCCGAGCGCACCGGAACACCGGACGCCGTCCTGGCCACCACCCTCCTCGTCCAGGCACTCGGCGACACCGACATCACCGCCCCCCTGTGGACCCTCACCCGGGAAGCGGTCACCACCGGCCGCGGCGACACGCCCCCGCGCCTCGACCAGGCCGCCGTCTGGGGACTGGGCCGTGTGGCCGCGCTCGAACACCCCGACCGCTGGGGCGGTCTCATCGACCTCCCGCAGGAACTCGACCGCCGCGCGGCCTCCCGACTGGCCGCCCTGCTCTCCGGCGGCGGCGCCGACGAGGACCAGGTCGCCGTCCGCGCCGCGGGCGTCCTCGCCCGCCGCCTGGTCCCGGCCCCGGCCCTGGACGAACCCGCCACCTGGACCCCCGCCGGTACGGTCCTGGTCACCGGCGGCACCGGCGCGCTCGGCGCCCGGGTGGCCCGCTGGGCCGCCGAACACGGCGCCACCCGTCTCGTCCTCACGAGCAGGCGCGGAGCCCAGGCACCCGGTGCCGCCGAACTGGAGGCCGAACTCTCCGCCCTGGGCGCCGAAGTCTCCCTCCTCGCCTGCGACATGACGGACCGTGACGCCGTACGGCAGCTGCTGGACGACCACCCCGTGGACGCCGTCGTGCACACCGCCGGAGTCCTCGACGACGGGGTCCTCGACCGGCTTACTTCCGAGCAGTTCGACACGGTCGTACGCTCCAAGGTCGCCGCCGCCCTCCACCTGGACGAACTGACCCGCGAGCGCGACCTCTCGGCGTTCGTCCTCTTCTCCTCCTTCGCCGGCACCGTCGGCTCCGCGGGCCAGGCCAACTACGCCGCGGCCAACGCCATGCTGGACGCGCTCGCCGAACGCCGCCGCGCGCAGGGCCTCTCCGCCACGTCCATCGCCTGGGGCCCCTGGGCCGGCGGCGGCATGGCCGCCGACGCCTCCGCCGAGGACCGGCAGCGCCGCGGAGGCGTCAACCTCCTGGACCCGGCCACCGGACTCGACGCCCTCGCCGTCTGCGCCGCCGCACCGGCCCCGGTCACCTTCGTCGCCGACCTCGACTGGACCCTGTTCGGCCCCGCCTTCACCGCCGTCCGCACCAGCCCGCTCCTCGCCGAACTGTATGCCGCCCCCAAGCACACGGCCGGACCGTCCGCCCCCGCCACCGCCCTGCGCGAACGCCTCACCGGCCTGACCGCACCGGCCCGGCGCGCCGAACTCCTCGACACGGTCCGCACCCGCGCGGCCGCCGTACTCGGCCACTCCGGCCCGGAAGCGGTCCCGGCGGACCGTGCCTTCCGCGAACTGGGCGTGGACTCGCTCATCGCGGTGGAACTGCGCAACGTCCTGGGCGCGGAGTGCGGGGTACGGCTGCCCGCCACGGTGGTCTTCGACTACCCGACCCCCTCGGCCCTGGCGGACTTCCTCCACGGCGAACTGGGCGGCGCCGTCGCGGAGACACCGGGCGCCCCCACCGCGACCGGGGCCGACCTGTCCGCCGACCCCGTCGTGATCGTCGCGATGGCCTGCCGCTTCCCCGGCGGAGTCGACTCCCCCGAAACACTGTGGAACCTGCTGTCCGAGGAACGCGACGGCATCGTCGACTTCCCCCGCGACCGCGGCTGGGACCTCGACGCCCTCCACACACCCGACGGCCCCTACACCAGCCACACCCACCGCGGCGGCTTCCTGTCGGGTGTGGGTTCGTTCGACGCGGGTTTCTTCGGGATCTCGCCGCGTGAGGCCCTGGCGATGGATCCGCAGCAGCGTCTGCTGCTGGAGACGTCGTGGGAGGCCGTCGAGCGGGCCGGCATCGACCCCCGTACCCTGCGCGGTTCGCGGACCGGCGTGTTCGCCGGGACGAACGGCCAGGACTACCCGGCCCTGCTCGCCTCCTCGGGCGGCGACTTCGGCGGCTATGTGGGCACCGGCAACGCCGCGAGCGTCTTCTCCGGCCGGGTCTCCTACGTCCTGGGCCTCGAAGGCCCTGCGGTCACCGTCGACACCGCCTGCTCCTCCTCACTCGTCGCCCTGCACCTGGCCGCGCAGGCCCTGCGCTCGGGGGAGTGCGACCTCGCGCTGGCCGGCGGCGTCACCGTCATGTCCACCCCCGGTGCCTTCATCGAGTTCAGCCGCCAAGGCGGCCTCGCGGGCGACGGCCTGTGCAAGGCGTTCGCGGAGGGTGCGGACGGTACGGGCTGGGGTGAGGGCGTCGGCGTCCTGCTCGTGGAACGGCTCTCGGACGCCCGCGCGAACGGCCACCCGGTGTTGGCGGTGGTGCGTGGTTCGGCGGTGAACCAGGACGGCGCTTCGAACGGCCTGACCGCACCGAACGGTCCGTCCCAACAGCGTGTCATCCGTGCGGCGTTGGCGAGTGCGGGCCTTACGCCGTCGGAGGTGGACGCGGTGGAGGCGCACGGCACCGGTACCTCGCTCGGTGACCCGATCGAGGCGCAGGCGCTGCTGGCCACGTACGGCAGGGACCGTGACGTTGAGCGGCCGTTGTGGCTGGGGTCGGTGAAGTCGAACATCGGTCACACGCAGGCGGCTGCGGGTGTGGCGGGTGTGATCAAGATGGTGGAGGCGATACGTCACGGCGTGCTGCCGGCCACCCTCCACGTCGACGAACCGTCCTCACACGTCGACTGGGACACCGGTGACGTACGACTCCTGGCCGGGGCGGTGGACTGGCCGGACACCGACCGCCCGCGCCGGGCGGGTGTGTCCTCGTTCGGACTGAGCGGCACCAACGCGCACGTCGTCCTCGAACAGGTCCGGGAGCCCGCCGAGGACACGGACGCCGTGACCTCTCCGGCCGTGCCCGTCCTGCCGTGGGTGGTCTCCGGACAAGGTGCCGACGCGCTGCGGGACCAGGCCGAAAGGCTTCTGGCCCATCTCGGTGCACAGCCCGGCCTCGACCCCGTGGATGTGGGTTTGTCGCTGGTGCGGACCCGGTCGGTGTTCGAGAACCGTGCGGTGGTCCGGGGCGGCGACCGTGAGGAACTCCTCGCGGGTCTTGCCGCCCTCGCCCGCGGCGAGAACCTGCCCTCCGTGGCCCAGGGCCTGGCGACCGAGGGCAAGCTCGCCTTCCTCTTCTCCGGCCAGGGCGCCCAACGCCTCGGTATGGGCCGTGAGTTGTACGACGCGTATCCGGTGTTCGCGGAGGCCTTCGACGCGGTGTGCGCGCACCTCGACGAGGGGCTGCGGGAGGTGGTGTCCGGTGAGGACGCCGATCTGCTGAACGAGACGGGGTGGACGCAGCCCGCGCTGTTCGCGGTCGAGGTGGCGCTGTTCCGGCTGGTGGAGTCGTGGGGTGTGCGTCCCGACTTCCTGGTCGGCCACTCGGTGGGTGAACTGGCCGCCGCGCACGTGGCGGGGGTGTTCTCCCTGGAGGACGCCTGCCGTCTGGTGTCGGCGCGCGGTCGGCTGATGCAGGAACTCCCGGCCGGTGGTGCGATGTTCGCGCTGGAGGCGGCGGAGGACGAAGTCCTCCCGCTGCTGGCGGGCTGGGAGGCGGAGGTGTCGGTCGCGGCCGTGAACGGCCCGCGGTCGGTGGTCGTCTCGGGTGTCGAGGCGGTCGCGGAGGCCGTCGCCCAGCAGGTCGCCGCGCTGGGCCGCCGCACCTCGCGGCTGCGGGTCTCGCACGCTTTCCACTCGCCGTTGATGGAACCGATGCTGGTGGAGTTCCGTGCGGTCGCCGAGAGCGTGACCTACGAACTGCCGCGTCTGGCGGTCGTGTCGAACCTGACCGGGCAGGTCGCGGATGCGGGGGAGTTGGGCTCGCCCGAGTACTGGGTGCGGCATGTCCGTGAGGCGGTGCGGTTCGCCGACGGGATCTCCTGGCTGGCCGTGAACGGGGTGACCCGGTTCGTGGAGCTCGGCCCGGACGGCACGCTCACCGCCCTCGCTCAGTCCGCTGTCCCGGGGGATGAAGGCAAGCTGTTCGTGTCGGTGTTGCGCAAGGACCGGCCCGAGGCGGATGCCGTCGTGGCGGCGGTCTCGCGGGCGTTCACGCACGGAGTGGCTGTCGACTGGCCCGCTCTGCTGGCCGGTTCCGGCGCACGAGCGGTCCAGTTGCCCACCTACGCCTTCCAGCACGAGTGGTACTGGCCCGAGCCCGCCGCTGACGCCACACCCGTGGCGGCCGACCCGCTGGACGCGAGCTTCTGGGCGGCCGTGGAGCGCGGCGACGCCCACCACCTCGCCGAGGTCCTCGGCGTCGAGGAGAACGAACTCGACTCGGTCGTACCGGCGTTGTCCGCCTGGCGGCAGGGTGCGGCCGAGCGGTCGCGGGTGGACGGCTGGCGCTACCGGATCGACTGGCAGCCCTTCACCGCACCGTCGCCCGCCGCCCCGGACACCGGACGCAGGCTCCTGCTCCAGCCCGCCGGCGAGGACGAGGACACGCTCGCGGGGATCGAGGAGATCCTCCCCGGCGTGGAGCGCGTGACGTACGACCCGCGGGCGGACCGTGCCGCGCTGGCCGGCGTCCTGTCCGGCCTGTCCGGCACGGCGGAGAGCGAACCGGTCGCGGGCGTCCTGGCGTCCCCGTCCGACCCGGCTTCCCTGCTGATCCTCGTCCAGGCGCTGGGCGACGCGGGAGTGACCGCGCCGCTGTGGCTGCTGACCCACGGCGCCGTCACCGTCGGCGCCCCGTCCGAAGGCGTCGTCGATCCGGCGGCCGCCGCCCTGTGGGGCTTCGGCCGGGTCGCCACCCTGGAACACCCCGACCGGTGGGGCGGCCTCGTCGACCTGCCGGCCCGCCCCGACCGTCGCGCCCTGGCCGCGCTGGCCTCCGTCGTCACCGACCGGGGCGAGGACCAGGTCGCCGTCCGCGGTGCGACCGCCTACGCACGGCGCCTCACCCGCGCCGCCGCGCCGTCCGACACCAGCGGGCGATGGAACGCGCCCCGCCGGGTGCTGCTCACCGGCGGCACCGGAGCGCTCGGCACGCGGGTGGCGCACTGGCTCGTCGGACGGGGCACGGAGGAGCTCATCCTCACCGGCCGTCGTGGGATCGACGCTCCCGGTGCGGCCGATCTGGTGCGTGACCTGGAGGGGCTGGGTGCGCGGGTCGTGGTGGAGGCGTGCGACACGTCCGACGCGGTCGCGGTCGGGGACCTGCTGTCCCGGCATCCGGTCGACGGTGTGTTCCACGCGGCGGGTGTCCTGGACGACGATCTGATCGAGCGGCTGACTCCGGAGCGGGTGGCCGCGGTGCTGGCCGCCAAGGCGGTGGGCGCCGATCATCTCGACGCGCTGACACGGGACATGGACCTGAAGGCGTTCGTGGTGTTCTCCTCGATCGCCGGTGTGTGGGGCAGCGGCGGCCAGTCGGCGTATGCCGCGGCCAACGCCCACCTCGACGCCCTCGTGGAGCGGCGCCGGTCCCGGGGTCTCGCGGGTACGGCGGTGGCCTGGGGGCCGTGGGGCGAGAGCGGCATGGCCGCCGACGCCGACGCCCAGGACCTGCTGCGCCGCCGCGGACTGCGCCCGCTGGAGCCCGACGCGGGCCTGCGCGCCCTCTCCCGTGCCCTCGAACTCGGCGACACCGCCGTGGTCGTGGCCGACGTGGACTGGGACCGCTTCGCCCCCGCCTTCACGACCGGCCGCCCCAGCCCCCTGCTGTCCGCACTGCCGGAGGTCTCCGACGCACTGCGCGGCACCGGCCCCGCCGCGGACACCACGAGCGTCGGCGCCGCCCTCCGCGAACGGCTCGCCCCGCTGTCCGCCGAGGACCGCGACACCGCCCTCCTGGACCTGGTCCGCGACCGCGCCGCCGCCGTGCTCGCCCACACCGACACCGCGGCCGTCGCCCCCGGACGGAGCTTCCGCGAACTGGGCTTCGACTCCCTGACCGCGGTCGAACTGCGCAACGAACTCACCGGCGCCACCGGGGTGCCGCTGCCCTCCACCCTCGTCTTCGACCACCCGACCCCGCTGGCCGTCGCCGCCCGGCTGCGCGACGAACTCTTCGGCACCGACCCCGGCGACGACAGTCCCACCGGGCCCACGACGGCCACCGACACCGACCCCGTCGTCATCGTCGGCATGGGCTGCCGCCTGCCGGGCGGTGTGGCCGGCCCCGAGGAGCTGTGGCGGATCGTCTCCGGCGGCCTCGACACCGTCTCCGGGTTCCCCGAGGACCGCGGCTGGGACCTGGAGACCCTGCTCGCCGCCAGCGACACCCGCTCGGGCGGCTTCCTGCGGGAGGCCGCCGGCTTCGACGCCCCGTTCTTCGGCATCAGCCCCCGCGAGGCCCTCGCGATCGACCCCCAGCAGCGCCTGATCCTGGAGACGTCCTGGGAGGCCCTGGAGCGCGGCGGCATCGACCCGACCGCCCTCAAGGGCAGCCGGACCGGCGTCTTCGTCGGCGCCGGAAGCTCCGGCTACGGATCGGGCCTGACCGAGGTCCCCGAAGGCCTCGGCGGACATCTGCTGACCGGCGGCGCCGGAAGCGTCGTCTCCGGCCGCGTCGCCTACACGCTCGGCCTCGAAGGCCCCGCGGTCACCGTCGACACCGCCTGCTCCTCGTCCCTGGTCGCCCTGCACCTCGCCGTGCAGTCCCTGCGCACCGGCGAGTGCGACCTCGCGCTGGCCGGCGGTGTCACCGTCATGGCGAACCCCGGCGCCTTCGTAGAGTTCAGCCTCCAAGGCGGCCTCGCACCCGACGGCCGCTGCAAGGCGTTCGCCGACGGCGCCGACGGGACGGGCTGGTCCGAAGGGGTCGGCGTGCTCGTCGTCGAGCGCCTGTCCGACGCCCGGCGCAACGGCCACACCGTCCTCGCCGTCGTCCGCGGCACCGCCGTCAACCAGGACGGCGCCTCCAACGGCCTGACCGCCCCCAACGGCCCCTCCCAGCAGCGCGTCATCCGCGCCGCCCTCGCCGCCGCGGGCCTGGCCCCCGCGGACGTCGACGCCGTCGAGGCGCACGGCACCGGCACCGTCCTCGGTGACCCCATCGAGGCGCAGGCCCTGCTCGCCACGTACGGCAAGGACCGGCCCGCCGACCAGCCGCTGTGGCTCGGCTCGGTGAAGTCCAACATCGGCCACACCCAGGCCGCCGCCGGAGCCGCCGGCATCATCAAGATGGTCCTCGCCCTCGACCGGGGCGTCCTCCCGCAGACCCTGCACGCCGACGCGCCCTCCTCACGCGTCGACTGGAGCACCGGCGACGTCCGCCTGCTCACCGAAGCGCGGGACTGGCCCGACACCGGACGCCCGCGCCGGGCCGGCGTCTCCGCCTTCGGCGTGTCCGGCACCAACGCCCACGTCGTGATCGAACAGGCCCCCGGGCAGGCCGCCAGCCCCGCCGTCCCGGCCCGCCGGCCCGCCGGCGACGCGGTGACCCCGTGGATCGTGTCCGCCCGCGGCGCCGCCGCCCTGCGCGAGCAGGCCGCCCGCCTGCTCGCCCACGCCGAGGAGCACCCCGGACTCGACACCGCCGACATCGCCCACGCGCTGGTCACGACCCGGCCCGGCTTCGAACACCGGGCCGTGGTCCGCGGCAGCGGACGCGATGAACTCCTGCGCGGCCTCGCCGCCGTCGCCGCCGGCGAACCCTCCCCGGACGCCGTCACCGGCGACACCCTGACCGAGGGGACCACCGCGTTCCTCTTCGCCGGCCAGGGCACCCAGCGGCCCGGCACGGGCCGCGGACTCTACGACGCCTTCCCTGTCTACGCGGACGCCTTCGACGCCGTGTGCGGCCACTTCGAAGGCCGGCTGGAGCAGCCGCTGCGCGAGGCCGTCCTCGGTGACGACGGCACCCTCCTCGACCGCACCGAGTACGCGCAGCCCGCCCTGTTCGCCGTCGAGGTCGCGCTGTACCGGCTGGTCGAGTCCTGGGGCGTACGGCCCCACCACCTCCTGGGCCACTCCATCGGTGAACTGGCCGCCGCCCACGTCGCCGGCGTCCTCACGCTGCCCGACGCGTGCCGGCTCGTCGCCGCCCGGGGCCGGCTCATGCAGGCCCTCCCGGAAGGCGGCGCCATGATCGCGCTGCAGGCCACCGAGGAAGAGGTCCTGCCCCTGCTGGCCGGCCGGGAGGACGAGATCGGCCTCGCCGCCCTCAACGGACCCCGGTCCGTGGTCGTCGCCGGCGACGAACCCGCCGTGCTCGCGGTGGCCGCGCACTTCGCGGGCGAGGGACGCAAGACCACCCGGCTGCGCGTCAGCCACGCCTTCCACTCGCCGCGCATGGAACCGATGCTGGCCGACTTCCGGGCCGTCGCCGAGAGCATCACCTACAGCGAGCCGCGCATCCCGGTCGTCTCCGACCTCACCGGCAGGCCGGCCGAGGCCGGGGAACTGACCACGCCCGAGTACTGGGTGCGCCACGTCCGGCACGCGGTCCGCTTCGCCGACGGGATGGCCTGGCTGGAACGCAGCGGTGTCGAGCACTGCCTCGAACTCGGCCCCGACGCCACCCTCAGCACCCTCGCCCAGGGCTGCTTCGAGACTCACGGTCACCTCACCGTGCCCGCGCTGCGCGCCGACCGCCCCGAACCGGCCACCCTCCTCGCCGCCGTGGGCGCCCTGTTCACCCGCGGTGTCCCGGTCGACTGGCAGTCCTGCCTGGACGCGGTCGCCCCCGGCGGCCGGCCCGTACCCCTGCCCACCTACGCCTTCCAGCACCGCACCTTCTGGCTCGACGTACCCACCGCCTCCGGCGACCCGGCCGCGGCCGGACTCCTCGACGCGCGCCACCCGATGCTGACCGCCGTCGTCCCGCCCGCCGAGGGCGCGACCGTCGTCCTGACCGGACGCCTGTCGGCCCACGCGCAGCCCTGGCTCGCCGCCCACCGCGTCAACGGCTCCGTCGTGGTGCCGAGCACCGCCTTCCTCGAACTCGCCCTGCGCGCCGGTGCCCACACCGGCTGCGGGCACGTACGCGAACTCGTCCTGGAATCCCCGCTCGTCCTGCCCGGACAGGGCCGCGTCCACCTCCAGATCCGGGTCGACGGACCCGACGCGCTGGGCTCCCGCGCCTTCGCCGTGTACGGCCGGCCCGAAAACACCCACGACACCCACGACACCGGCAACGTCAACGGCGCGGACGGCCCCTGGACCCGGCACGCCGGCGGTCTCCTGAGCGACCGGGAGCCCGAACGCACCGCCACGGACACGGAGTTCGACTTCACCGCCTGGCCGCCCCAGGACGCCGAACCCCTCGACACCGACGGCGTCTACGAACGGCTCGCCACCGCCGGACTCGACTACGGACCCGTCTTCCAGGGCCTGCGGGCCGCCTGGAGCCACGACGGGGACGTGTACGCCGAGGTCGCCCTCCCCGAAGGCACCGCGCAGGAGGCCGGACGCTTCGACCTGCACCCGGCCCTCCTGGACGCCGCCCTGCACCCGCTCGCCCTGGGCGTCTTCGACGGATTCGGGGACGGCCGCGTCCTGTTCTCCCTGGCCGGCGCCTCGCTCCAGGCCACCGGCGCCACCACGCTGCGCGTACGCCTCTCCCGCAGCGGCCCCGACACCCTGGCCCTGGAGGCCGCCGACGCGATCGGCGAAAGCGTCCTCGCCGTCTCCTCCCTGCTGATGCGGCCCCTCGACCCGCAGCGCACGAGCACCCCCGCCGCCCCCGACGCCACCGGCCGGCCCGCCTCCGTACCCGCCCGGGCCGCCGCCCGCCGCACCGCGGCCCGCGCCCAGCAGCCCGGAAGCCTGCTGGAACGGCTGGCGAACCGGCCCCCGGCCGAACGCGCCCGCGTCCTGCTCGCCACCGTCCGCACCCAGGTCGCCGCCATCCTCGGCTACGAGGGCCCCACCGACATCGAGCCGGCCCACTCCTTCTCCTCCCTCGGATTCACCTCCCTGACCTCCGTCGAACTGCGCGACGCGCTCAGCACCGCGCTCGGCGTGGCCCTCCCGGCCACCCTCGTCTTCGACCACCCCACCCCGCACGCGCTCGCCCACCACCTCGACGCCGACCTGTTCGGCACCGCCGGCCACGACGGCGACCACACCCGCCGCCCGGCCGCCACCGACGACGACCCGATCGTCATCGTCGGCATGGCCTGCCGTTACCCCGGCGGCGTCCGCAGCCCCGAGGACCTGTGGGACCTCGTCGTGGCCGGCGCCGACGGCATCTCGCCGCTGCCCGGCGACCGCAACTGGAGCCCGGAGACCCTCTACCACCCCGACCCCGACCATCCGGGCACCGTCTACACCCGCGAGGGCGGGTTCCTCCACGACGCCAGCCGGTTCGACCCCGCGTTCTTCGGCATCAGCCCCCGCGAGGCCCTCGCCATGGACCCCCAGCAGCGCCTGCTGCTGGAGACGTCCTGGGAGGCACTGGAACGCGCCGGCATCGACCCGACCACCGCACGCGGCAGCCGCACCGGCGTCTTCGCCGGCGTCACCTACCAGGACTACGTCACGATCCTGGCCGCCGCCGACGACAACGTCGAGGGCTACGTCGGCACCGGCAACTCGCCCAGCGTGCTCTCCGGCCGCATCGCCTACACCCTCGGCCTGGAAGGCCCCGCGGTCTCCGTCGACACCGCCTGCTCCTCCAGCCTCGTCGCCCTCCACCTCGCCTCCCAGGCACTGCGCCAGGGCGAATGCACCCTCGCGCTGGCCGGCGGCGTCACCGTGATGTCCACCCCCGGCTCCCTCATCGAGTTCAGCCGCCAGCGGGCGCTCGCCCCGGACGGCCGCTGCAAGCCGTTCTCCGCGGACGCCGACGGCGCCAGCTGGGCCGAAGGCGTCGGCATGGTCGTCCTCGAACGGCTCTCCGACGCCCGCCGCAACCACCACCCCGTCCTGTCCGTGCTGCGCGGCAGCGCCCTCAACCAGGACGGCGCCTCCAACGGACTGACCGCCCCCAGCGGCCCCTCCCAGCAGCGGGTCATCCGCCAGGCCCTGGCCGGCGCCGGCCTGACCCCCACCGAGGTCGACGCGGTCGAGGCGCACGGCACCGGCACCACCCTCGGCGACCCCATCGAGGCCCAGGCCCTCATCGCGGTCTACGGCCAGGACCGGCCCGAGGACCGGCCCCTGTGGCTGGGCTCCCTGAAGTCCAACATCGGCCACAGCCAGGCCGCCGCCGGCGTCGGCGGCATCATCAAGATGGTCATGGCCATCCGCGAGGGCGTCCTGCCCCGCACCCTGTACGCCGACAACCCCACCCCGCACGTCGACTGGACCGCGGGCGACGTCCGCCTGCTCACCGAGGCGCGGGACTGGCCCGAGACCGGACGCCCGCGCCGCGCCGGTGTCTCCTCGTTCGGCATGAGCGGCACCAACGCCCACGTCATCGTCGAACAGGCCCCCGCCGCCGAGCCGGCCACCGCCCCGCCCGCCACCCCGGACCCCGCGGTCCTCACCGGCGCCCTGCCCGTCGTACCGACCCTGCTGTCCGGCCGCACCGAAGCCGCCCTGCGCAGCCAGGCCGCACGCCTGCGCACCCACCTGCTCGCCCGTCCCGACACCCCGCTCACCGACCTCGCCTACTCCCAGGCCACCACCCGCCCGGCCTTCGAGCACCGGGCAGCCGTCCTCGCCACCGGACGCGACACCCTCGACGAGGCGCTCGCCGCCCTCGCCGCGGGCGCCCCCGTCGCCGGACCCGGCGTCGTCTCCGGCACCGCGCCCACCGCCGCCGACCCCGTCCTGGTCTTCCCCGGACAGGGCGCGCAGTGGACCGGCATGGCACGCGAACTCCTCACCGGATCACCCCTGTTCGCCGCGGTCGTCGCCGACTGCGAACGCGCCCTCGCCCCCTACGCCGACTGGTCGCTGACCGCGGTCCTGCGCGGCGACGAGGACGCGGCCGACATCGGCCGGGTCGACGTCGTCCAGCCCGCCCTGTGGGCCGTCATGGTCGGCCTCGCCGCCCTGTGGCGCTCCCTCGGCATCACCCCCGCCGCCGTCGTCGGCCACTCGCAGGGCGAGATCGCCGCCGCCTGCGTCGCCGGCGCCCTGTCCCTCGACGACGGCGCCCGGATCGTCGCCCTGCGCAGCCGGGCCATCGTCGCCATCGCCGGCACCGGCGGCATGATGTCCGTACCGCTGGGCGCCGACGAGACCCGCGCCCGGATGAGCCCGTGGGCCGACCGCCTCGCCGTCGCCGCCGTCAACGGACCGGCCTCGGTGGTGGTCTCCGGCGAAGCCGCCGCGCTCGACGAACTGTTCACCGCCCTCACCGAGGACGGCGTACGCGCCCGCAAGGTCGCCGTCGACTACGGCTCCCACTCCCCGCAGGTCGAAGCCATTCGCGAAACCGTCCTCGACGCCCTCGCCGGCATCGAGCCGCGGGACGCCGAGATCCCCTTCCGCTCCTCCCTCACCGGCCAGTGGCAGGACACCACCACCCTCGACCCCACGTACTGGTACACCAACCTGCGCGAGACCGTCCGCTTCGAGGAGGCCGTCCGCGGCCTGATCGCCGAAGGGCACCGCACCTTCATCGAGGTCAGCCCGCACCCCGTGCTCGCCGTCGGGCTGCGCGAGACCCTGGAGGACGCCGGCGTCGAAGGCGCCGCGCTCGGCTCCCTGCGCCGCGACAAGGGCGGCCTCGGCCAGTTCCTCACCGCGGCCGCCGAAGCCCACGTGAGCGGCGTCGCCCTCGACTGGACGGCCGTGTTCGCCGCCACCGGCGCCCACCGCGTCGACGTACCGACCTACCCCTTCCAGCAGCAGCGGTACTGGCCGCACATACCGGAACAGGACACCTCCGAGCCCCTCGGCGGCGCCGCCACGGACACCGTCGAGTCCCGGTTCTGGGAGACCGTCGACCAAGGCGACCCGGACGCCCTCGCCGACGCCCTCGACCTGCCCGCCGACGCCCCGCTCAGCGCCTTCCTGCCGGCCCTGTCCAGCTGGCGCCGCACCAGCCGCGAACGCTCCACCACGGACTCCTGGCGCTACGGCGTCGGATGGTCCCCGCTCACCGGCGACGCCGCCGGCGCCCTGTCCGGCACCTGGCTCCTCGTCGCCCCCGCCGACCCGGACGGCACCCACGCCGCCCTCGTCGCCGACGCCCACCGCGCCCTGACCGGCGGCGGCGCCCGCGACACCCGCGTGGTCACCGTCCCCGACGACGCCACCGACCGCACCGCCCTCGCCGCCCTCCTGACGGCCGCCCTCACCACCGAGGACACCACCCCCGCCGTGGCGGGCGTCCTGTCCCTGCTCGCCCTCGACGAACGCCCCCACCCCGGCCACCCGGCGCTCCCGCACGGCCTCGCCGGCACCGTCGCCCTCCTCCAGGCCCTCGGTGACACCGGCACCGACGCACCGCTGTGGTGCGCCACCCGCGGCGCCGTCGCCGTCGGCGCCTCCGAGACCGTCACCAGCCCCGCCCAGGCGCTCGTCTGGGGCCTCGGCAGGGTCGCCGCCCTGGAACACTCCGAGCGCTGGGGCGGCCTCGTCGACCTGCCCGCCGCACTCGACGGCCGGGCCGGCACCCGCCTGTGCGCCGTCCTCGCCGCCCCCGGCGACGAGGACCAGATCGCGATCCGGCCCTCCGGCTCCTTCGGACGCCGCCTGGTCCACGCCGCGGCCCCCCTCGCCGACACCGCGACCTGGCACCCGCGCGGCACCGTCCTGGTCACCGGCGGCACCGGCGCCCTCGGCGGGCACCTCGCCCGCTGGCTCGTCGGACGCGGCGCCACCCGCCTGATCCTGGCCGGCCGGCGCGGCGCCGACGCCCCCGGCGCGAGCGGACTGCGCGACGAACTCACCGCCCTCGGCGCCGACATCACCCTCGCCGCCTGCGACGTCGCCGACCGGGACGCCCTGGAGGACCTGCTCCGCTCGATCCCCGCCGACCACCCGCTGGACGCCGTCTTCCACGCCGCCGGCACCCTCGACGACACCGTCGTCGACTCCCTGACCCCCGACCGCATGGACCCCGTCCTGCGCGGCAAGGCCACCGCCGCCCTGCACCTCCACGAACTCACCCGGGACCTGGACCTGTCGGCCTTCGTCCTGTTCTCCTCCTCCTCCGGCGTCCTCGGCGGCGCGGGCCTGGGCAACTACGCCCCCGGCAACGCCTACCTCGACGCCCTCGCCCAGCACCGCCGCTCCCAGGGACTGCCCGCCACCGCCGTCGCCTGGGGCCTGTGGGCCGACGGCGGCATGGTCGGCGACGCCGCGGGCGACCGCATGCGCCGCTACGGCGTCCACCCCATGGACACCAAGTCCGCCTGCGACGCGCTCGGCCGGGCCCTGGACGCCGACGACACCGCCGTCGTCGTCACCGACCTGCGCTGGGACACCTACGCGCTCGCCTTCACCGGACCGCGCCCCAGCCACCTCCTCGACGAACTGCCCGCCGCCCGCCGCGCCCTGGACGCCGCCCGCACCCAGCAGGCCGGGAACCCCGCCGCGGACACCTCCTCCCTCCAGGCCCACCTGGCCCAACTGCCCGCCTACGACCGGGCCGGCGCCGTCCTCGACGTCGTCCGCTCCTACGTCGCGGGCGTCCTCGGCTACCCCTCCGCCGAGGCCGTCGAACCCGGCCGCCCCTTCACCGACCTCGGCATCGACTCCCTCAGCGCCGTCGAACTGCGCAACGGCATGAACCGCATCACCGGCCTGCGCCTGCCGGCCACCCTCGTCTTCGACCACCCCACCTGCGACGCCCTCGCAGGCCACCTCCTGAGCGAGCTGGCCGGCGCCGAACAGCCCGGCACCACGGCCCCCGCGCCCGTCACGGCGCCGCGCGACGACGAACCGATCGCGATCGTCGCCATGGGCTGCCGCTTCCCGGGCGACGTCAGCACCCCCGAACAGCTGTGGGCCATGCTCCTCGACGGCCAGGAGGGACTCGTCCCCTTCCCCGAGGACCGCGGCTGGGACCTCGACGCGCTCTACGACCCCGAGCCCGGGAAACCCGGCAGCGTCTACACCCGCACCGGCGGCTTCCTCCACGACGCCAGCGGCTTCGACCCCGCGTTCTTCAACATCTCACCGCGCGAGGCCGTCGCCATGGACCCCCAGCAGCGCCTGCTGCTGGAGATGACGTGGGAGACCTTCGAACGGGCCGGCATCGACCCCAGGACCCTCAAGGGCAGCCGCACCGGCGTCTTCGCCGGCACCAACGGCCAGGACTACACCGGCATGCTGGCCGCCTCCCGCGAGGACTTCGAGGGCTACATGCTGACCGGCAACGCCGCCAGCGTCGTCTCCGGCCGGCTCTCCTACACCTTCGGCCTGGAAGGCCCCGCGGTCACCGTCGACACCGCCTGCTCGGCCTCCCTGGTCGCCCTGCACCTGGCCGTGCGCTCCCTGCGCTCCGGCGAGTGCGACCTCGCGCTCGCCGGAGGCGTCACCGTGATGGCCTCACCCGGACTGTTCGTCGACTTCAGCCGGCAGCGCGGCCTGTCCCAGGACGGCCGCTGCAAGGCGTTCGCGGACGCCGCCGACGGCACCGGGTTCTCCGAGGGCGGCGGCATGCTCCTGGTCGAGCGCCTGTCCGACGCCCGCCGCAACAACCACCCCGTCCTCGCCGTCGTCCGCGGCTCCGCCGTCAACCAGGACGGCGCCTCCAACGGCCTGAGCGCCCCGAACGGCCCCGCCCAGCAGCGCGTCATCCGCGCCGCGCTCGCCGACGCCGGAGTCCCGGCCACCGAGGTCGACGCGGTCGAGGCGCACGGCACCGGCACCACCCTCGGCGACCCGATCGAGGCGCAGGCCGTCCTCGCCACCTACGGCCAGGACCGGCCCGCCGACCGGCCGCTGTGGCTCGGCTCGGTCAAGTCCAACATCGGCCACACCCAGGCCGGCGCCGGCGTCGCCGGGATCATCAAGATGGTCCTGGCACTGAACAACGGCGTCCTGCCCGCCACCCTCCACGTCGACCGGCCCTCCACCCACGTCGACTGGACGGAAGGCGACGTCCGGCTGCTGACCGAGCCCGTCACCTGGCCCGAGACGAGCCGCCCGCGCCGCGCGGGCGTCTCCTCCTTCGGCATCAGCGGCACCAACGCCCACGTCATCCTCGAAGCCGCCACCGACGAGGCACCCGACCCCGCCCCGACCACCCCGGCCCCCGCCCCCGACACCACCGCACCGGCCCCCGCCACCGAATCCGCCGACGGCGCGGTCCCGTGGATCGTGACCGCGCGCAGCCGCACCGCCCTGCGCGCCCAGGCGGACCGGCTCCTCACCCACCTCACCGACCACCCCGGCACGAACCCCGCCGACGTGGGCCTGTCCCTGGCCGCGCACCGCTCGGTCTTCGAACACCGCGCGGTCGTCCTCGGCGAGGACCACGACACCCTCCTCCAGGGCCTGCGCGCCCTGGCCGACGACGAACCGAACCCCTCCACCGTGACCGGCTCCGCCCGCGGCGAGGGCAAGCTCGCCTTCCTCTTCTCCGGCCAGGGCGCCCAACGCCTCGGTATGGGCCGTGAGTTGTACGACGCGTATCCCGTGTTCGCGGAGGCCTTCGAAGCGGTGGCCGCCCACCTCGACGAGGGGCTGCGGGGGGTGGTGTCCGGTGAGGACGCCGACCTGCTGAACGAGACGGGGTGGACGCAGCCCGCGCTGTTCGCGGTCGAGGTGGCGCTCTTCCGGCTGGTGGAGTCGTGGGGGATGAGCCCCGACTTCCTCGTCGGCCACTCGGTGGGCGAGCTGGCCGCCGCGCACGTGGCCGGGGTCTTCTCCCTGGAGGACGCCTGCCGTCTGGTGTCGGCGCGCGGCCGCCTCATGCAGGAACTCCCCGCCGGTGGTGCGATGTTCGCACTGGAAGCGGCGGAGGGCGAAGTGCTCCCGCTGCTGGACGGCCGGGAGACGGAGGTGTCCGTCGCGGCCGTCAACGGCCCCCGCTCGGTGGTCGTCTCCGGTGTCGAAGCGGTCGCGGAGGCCGTCGCCCAGCAGATCGCCGCGCTGGGCCGCCGCACCTCCCGGCTCCGCGTCTCGCACGCCTTCCACTCGCCGCTGATGGAACCGATGCTGGCCGAGTTCCGTACGGTCGCCGAGAGCGTGACGTACACGCCGCCCCGCATGGCGGTCGTCTCGAACGTCACCGGACAGGCCGCGGGCGTCGGGGAGTTGGAGTCGCCCGAGTACTGGGTGCGGCACGTGCGGGAGGCCGTACGGTTCGCCGACGGGATCGCCTGGCTCGAAGGACGCGGCGTACGCCGGTTCGTCGAACTCGGCCCCGACGGCACCCTCACCGCGCTCGCCCAGTCCAGCGTCTCCGGCGACGAGGACCTGCTGTTCGTCCCCGTCCTGCGCAAGGACCGCGAAGAGCGCGAAGCGCTGCTGGCCGGCCTGGCCCAGGCCTTCACCAGGGGCGTCGACGTCGAGTGGGCCCGCGTCTTCGACGCCACCGGCGCACGGCCCACGCCCCTGCCGACGTACGCCTTCCAGCGGCAGCGGTTCTGGCCCGGACCGCCCGTCCTGCTGGGCGACGTCGGCTCCGCGGGCCTGGACTCCGCCGCGCACCCGCTGCTCGGCGCGGCGGTCGAACTCGCCGGCGGCGACGCCCGCCTCTTCACCGGACGCCTGTCGCTGCGCGGCCAGACCTGGCTCGCGGACCACGCGCTCACCAGCACCGCCCTGTTCCCGGCGACCGGCTTCCTCGACCTGGCCCTGCACGCCGCCGAACACGTCGGCTGCGACCGGGTGGAGGAACTGACGATCCTCACCCCGCTCACCCTCCCGGACAGCGGCGCCCTGCACGTACAACTGCACGTGGAGGCCGCCGACACGAACGGCGCCCGCACCCTGACCGTGCACTCCCGCACCGAGGACGCCGACCCCGAGACGCCGTGGACACTGCACGCCTCCGGCCTGCTCACCGCCGACGGCGGCGTGACGGAACCCGACGCCGCCTACGACTTCACCGCCTGGCCGCCCCAGGACGCCGACGAGGTACCGCTCGACGGCTTCTACGAGCGGTTCGCCGAACGGGGCCACCTGTACGGTCCGCTCTTCCAGGGACTGAAGTCGGTGTGGACCCGCGGCGAGGAGGTCTTCGCCGAGGTCGCGCTGCCCGAGGGCGCCGACCCGTCCGCCGACGCGTTCGACCTGCACCCCGCCCTGCTCGACGCCGCCCTGCACGCCGTGATGTTCGTGCCCATGAAGGACGCGGGCCGGCTGCCGTTCTCCTGGAACGACGTCCGCCTGGAGGCCGCGGGCGCCGACGCCCTGCGGGTCCGCATGGTGCAGACGGGCCCGGAGTCCATCGGCCTGGCCCTCGCCGACACCACCGGACGCCCCGTCGCCACCGTCGGCTCGCTCACCCTGCGCGAACTCGCCGGAGACCTCGCGGGCGCCACCATCGGCGCACCGCGCCAGGAAGGCCTGTACGAGCTGGACTGGACGCCGGTACCCGCCGGCACCCGGACGCCCGGCACGGACTGGACCCTGGTCGGCGGCGGCGAAGCCCGGCCGCTGGCCGCGGAACTGGAACGGGCCGGCTCCCGGGTACGGGCCTTCCCCGACCTGACCGCGCTCGCCGCCTCGGACCTGGAGATCCCCGAGACCGTCCTGCTGATCCTGCCCGACCCCGACCCCGACCCCGACAGCGAGACCGGCAGCGAGACCGGCACCGGGGGACTGGCCGCCGCCGCACGCGCCACCGCGCAGACGACGCTGCGGCTCGTGCAGCAGTGGCTCGACGAACCCCGCTTCGCCCACGCCCGGCTCGCGGTCGTCACCCGCGACGCCATGCGCGTCACCACCCGGCCCGCCGACCCGGCCCGCGCCACCGCCTGGGGCCTGGTCCGCTCGGCCCGCTCCGAGAACCCCGGCCGGTTCGTCCTCGCCGACCTCGACACCGCCCCCGCCTCGGCGGCCGCGCTGCCCGCCGCCCTCGCCTCCGGCCACCTCGAACTGGCCGTCAGGGAAGGGACGGTGACCACACCGAAGATCATTCCCCTCGCCGCGCAGCGCGCGCTCGCCGAGCCCGCGGACACCGCCGCCTGGCGGCTCGCCGTCGAGGAACGGGGAACCCTGGAGAGCCTGCGGCTCACCCCGTGCCCCGAGGTCACCGAACCCCTCGCACCGCGCGAGGTCCGCATCTCGATGCGCGCCGCCGGCGTCAACTTCCGCGACGTCCTCACCGCGCTGGGCATGTACCCCGGCGACGCCACGGCGATCGGCCTGGAAGGCGCCGGCGTGATCACCGAGACCGGCGCCGACGTCACCTCGCTCGCCGTCGGCGACCGGGTGATGGGCATGTTCGCCGGAGCCTTCGGCCCCGTCGCCGTCGCCGACGAGCGGATGGTCGCCCGCATCCCGCGCGGCTGGACCTTCGCCCAGGCCGCCACCGCGCCCATCGTCTACCTGACCGCCTACTACGGCCTCGTCGACCTCGGCGGGCTCCGCCCCGGCCAGTCGGTCCTCGTGCACGCCGCCGCCGGGGGAGTGGGCACGGCCGCCGTACGGCTCGCCCGCCACCTGGGCGCCGAGGTGTTCGGCACCGCGAGCCCCGGCAAGTGGGACGCGCTGCGCGCCGCGGGCCTCGACGACGCCCACCTCGCCTCCTCCCGCGACCTCGGCTTCGAGAAACTGTTCCTGGAGACCACCGAGGGCCGCGGCGTGGACGTCGTACTGGACTCCCTGGCACGGGAGTTCGTCGACGCCTCGCTGCGGCTGCTGCCGCGCGGCGGACACTTCCTGGAGATGGGCAAGACCGACGTCCGGGACCCGCGGCAGGTCGCCGAGGACCAGCCGGGCGTCGTCTACCGCGCCTTCGACCTCGTCGAGGCCGGACCCGACCGCATCGGGGAGATGCTGCGCGAGCTGGTGGCCCTCTTCGAGGAAGGGGTGCTGCCGCCGCTGCCCATGACCACGTTCGACGTACGCCGGGCCCCCGACGCGTTCCGCTTCCTCAGCCAGGCACGCCACATCGGCAAGGTCGTCCTGACCCTGCCCACCGCCCCCGACCCCGACGGCACGGTCCTGCTCACCGGCGGCACCGGCGGACTGGGCCGCATCACGGCCCGCCACCTGGTCGCCCACCACGGCCTGCGCCATCTCGTGCTGGCCGGCCGGCAGGGACCCGACGCGCCCGGCGCGGCCGAACTGCGCGAGGAACTGACCGCCCTGGGAGCCGACGTCGCCATCGTCGCCTGCGACACCGGAGACCGCGCCGCACTGGCCGGCCTCCTCGCCTCGCTGCCCCCGGCCCACCCGCTGACCGCGGTGATCCACACCGCGGGCGTCCTGGCGGACGGCGTCATCTCCTCGATGACACCGGAGCGCATCGACCGCTCGATGCGGCCCAAGGCCGACGCCGTCACCAACCTGCACGAACTCACCCGTGACCTGGACCTGGCGCGGTTCGTGGTCTTCTCGTCCGTCGCCGGCACGTTCGGCGGCGCCGGACAGGCCAACTACTCGGCCGCCAACGCCTTCCTCGACGCCCTCGCCCACCACCGGCGCGACCTGGGCCTGCCCGCCACCTCCCTCGCCTGGGGCACCTGGCTGCCCGACGCGGGCATGACCGGTGAACTCGGCCAGGCCGACCGCGAACGCCACGCCAGGACCGGCATGGTCCCGCTCGACGCGGAACTGGGCATGCGCCTGCTCGACGCCGGCCCCGCCACCGACCGCGCGGTGCTGCTGCCCATGGACCTCGACCACGCCTCCCTGCGCGAACACGCCGACGTACTGCCCCCGTTGCTGCGCGCCATGGTCAAGGCGCCCGCCCGGCGCCGGGCCGAGACGTCCGCCGCCGCGGCCGGCGGCACCCGGACCCTCGCGGAGCGGCTGGCCCCGCTGTCCGCCGCCGACCGCGAGCAACTGCTCCTCGACGCGGTCGCCGAGCAGGCCGCGGCCGTCCTCGGCCACTCCTCGGCCGCCGAGATCGAACCCGAACAGTCCTTCAAGGAACTCGGCTTCGACTCACTGACCGCGGTCGAACTGCGCAACCGCCTCAACGCCGTCACCGGCCTGCGGCTGTCGGCGACCCTCGTCTTCGACTACCCGACCCCCGCCGTCCAGGTCCGCCATCTGCTGACCCAGCTCGACCTGCCCGACCCGCCCGGCGGCGCGCAGGCCCTGCTGGGCGAACTCGACCGCCTGGACGCCGCGTTGAACGGCACCGACCTGGACGACACCGAGGTCCGCTCCCGGGTCACCGACCGGCTGCGGGACCTGCTGGCCCGCTGGTCGGGCGCACCGGTGACGGTCAACGGCACCGGGGAGCCGGACGCCGGGGACGGCGAACTGGAATCGGTCGAGACCGCCGACGATCTGTTCGACCTCATCGACAGGGAGCTGGGAACGACGTGACCACGGCAGCGGACGCCCGCACCGCGGCGGCACCCACCGCCGCGGACCATCCCCCGACCGGAGCCGACCGCTTGGCTCCGGCCCTGGACCTCCCCACTTTGGCACTGGCTCCCGCGCGGCGGACACGGTCCGGCCCGGGTCAAGGAAGTGAGACACGTGGCTGACGACGGCAAGTACGTCGAGTACCTCAAGCGGGTGACGGCGGAGCTGCGCCAGACCCGCCGGCAGCTCCACGAGGTGGAGGAGAAGCAGCGCGAGCCCATCGCCATCGTCTCGATGAGCTGCCGCTTCCCCGGCGCGGTGGCCACCCCCGAGGACCTGTGGCGGCTCGTCGACGAGGACGGCGACGCCATCGGCCCGCTGCCCGCCGACCGCGGCTGGGACATCGAGGACCGCTTCGACCCCGACCCCGACAAACCGGGCACCTTCTCCACCCGCGAGGGCGGCTTCCTCGGCGACGCCGCCGCGTTCGACGCCGGGTTCTTCGGCATGAGCCCGCGCGAGGCCCTCGCCACCGACCCCCAGCAGCGGCTGCTGCTGCAGGCGTCCTGGGAACTCCTGGAGCGGGCCGGCATCCCGCCCGCCACCCTCCGCTCCAGCGCCACCGGCGTCTTCGTCGGCGCCGCCACCTCCGGCTACGGCCAGGGCCCCGTGGAGGTCCCCGAGGACGTCCACGGACTGATGCTCGCGGGCAACGCCACCTCCGTCGCCTCCGGCCGCATCTCCTACGTCCTGGGACTGGAGGGCCCCACCGTCACCGTCGACACCGCCTGCTCCTCCTCCCTGGTCGCCCTCCACTGGGCCGTTCAGGCACTGCGGTCGGGCGAGTGCGACCTCGCCCTGGCCGGCGGCGTCGCCGTCATGGCCACCCCCGGACTGCTCTTCGAGTTCAGCCGGCAGCGCGGCCTCGCCGCCGACGGCCGCTGCAAGGCGTTCTCCGACGACGCCGACGGCACCGGATGGTCCGAGGGCGTCGGCCTGCTCCTGGTGGAGCGCCTCTCCGACGCCCGCCGCAACGGCCACCCCGTCCTCGCCGTCGTCCGCGGCTCGGCCGTCAACTCCGACGGCGCCTCCAACGGCCTCACCGCCCCCAACGGCCCCGCCCAGCAGCGCGTCATCGAACAGGCCCTGGCCAACGCCGGCCTGAGCGCCGCCGACATCGACGCCGTCGACGCCCACGGCACCGGCACCTCCCTGGGCGACCCGATCGAGGCCCAGGCCCTGCTGGCCACCTACGGCGGCGCCAAGGACGCCGAGCGTCCGCTGCTGCTCGGCTCCCTGAAGTCCAACCTCGGCCACACCCAGGCCGCCGCCGGCGTCGCCAGCGTCATCAAGATGGTCATGGCGCTGCGCCACGGCCGCCTCCCGCGCACCCTGCACGTCTCCGAGCCCTCGACCCACGTCGACTGGTCCGCGGGCCACGTCCGCCTGCTCACCGAGCCCGCCGACTGGCCCGACACCGGGGACCGGCCGCGCCGCGCCGCCGTGTCGTCCTTCGGCATCAGCGGCACCAACGCCCACACCATCCTGGAGGCCGCGCCCGCCGAGCACCCCGCCGGCGACGCCGCCGCGCAGGACGCCCCCGGCACGGCCCCCGCCGCCCGGCCGGCCCAGGACACCACGGCACCCGGCACCACGGCACCCGACGGCGCCGCACCCGACGGCAGCCCGGCCGTACCGCCGTCCCCGGTCGTGCCGTGGATCGTCTCCGCGCGCGGCGCCGCCGCCCTGCGCGGCCAGGCCGCCCGGCTCCTGGACCGCGTCACCGGCGAGGACGACCACGCGTCCCCCGGCATCGCCCACGCGCTCCTCACCACCCGCCAGCTGTTCGAACACCGTGCCGTCGTCCTCGCCGACGACCACGCCGCCGCGCTGCGCGGCCTGGCCCGGCTCGCCGACGACAACCCCGACACGCCCGACGCCCCGCACGTCGTCACCGGCCGCGTCCTGCGCGGCGCCACCGCCTTCCTCTTCTCCGGACAGGGATCCCAGCGCACCGGCATGGGACGCGAGCTGTACGCGGCGTTCCCCGCCTTCGCCGCGGCCTTCGACGCGGTCTGCGCCCACCTCGACACCGCCCTGGGCCGCTCGCTGAAGAGCATCGTCCTCGACGGCGCCGAGGGCCCCGACGCCCTGGACGGCACCGACCTCACCCAGCCCGCGCTGTTCGCCCTCGAAGTGGCCCTGTTCCGGCTGCTGGAGTCCTGGGGCGTCAGGCCCAAGTACCTCGTCGGACACTCCCTGGGCGAACTGTCCGCCGCGCACGCCGCGGGCGTCTGGTCGCTGGCCGACGCCTGCCGGCTGGTCGCGGCCCGCGGCCGCATCATGCAGGCGCTCCCGCCGGGCGGCGCCATGATCTCCGTCGAGGCGACCGAGGACGAGGTCACCCCGCTGCTCGCCGCCCACGGCGGCGCCGTGAGCATCGCCGCCCTCAACGGCCCCCGCTCCACGGTGATCTCCGGCGACGAGAACGCCGTCGAAGAGGTCGCCGCCCAGCTGGAGGCCCGGCAGCGGCGCACCCGGCGCCTGCGCGTCGGCCACGCCTTCCACAGCGCCCGCATGGACGCGGCCCTCGACGAGTTCCGCGCCGTCGCCGAGAGCGTCACCTACCACGCGCCGCGCATCACCGTCGTCTCCAACCTGACCGGCCGGCCGGCCACCGCCGACGAACTGGGCTCGCCCGACTACTGGGTGCGCCACCTGCGCCGGCCCGTGCGCTTCGCCGACGGCATCGACTGGCTCGCCGGACACGGCGTCAGCCGGTTCGTCGAGCTCGGACCCGACGCCACCCTCACCGCGCTCGCCCGCGCCTGCCTGCCCGACGACACCACCGAACGCGTCTGCCTCGCCTCCCTGCGCAAGGACCGGCCCGAGGCCCCCGCACTGCTGGCGGCCGTGGCCGGACTCTTCACGCACGGCGCCGCCGTGGACTGGCAGCGCCTGCTGCCCGCGCCCGGCACCGCCCGCGTCGACCTGCCCACCTACGCCTTCCAGCGCGACGACTACTGGCTGCGCATGAGCGCCCGCGGCGCCGGCGACCTCTCCGGCGCGGGACTCGGCAGCGCCGGACACCCGCTGCTGAGCGCCGTCGTCCGCGTCGCCGACGACGGCCGGGTCCTGCTCACCGGCCTGCTCTCGGCACGCTCCCAGCCCTGGCTCGCCGACCACCGGGTCTCCGGCGCCGTCCTGCTGCCGGGCACCGCCTTCGCCGAACTCGCCCTGCGCGCGGGCGACGAGGCCGGCTGCGACCTGCTGGAGGAACTGACCCTCGAAGCCCCGCTCGTCCTCGCGGAGAAGGACACCGCGCAGCTCCAGCTCGTCCTCGGCGCCCCCGACGACACCGGCCGCCGCCAACTGGCCGTCTACGCACGCCTCGAGACCGCCGCGGACGACACCGGCACCGAGTGGACCCGCCACGCCTCCGCGGTCCTGGCCCCCCAGACCGCCGGGAGCACCGACGCCGCCTTCGACCTGACGGCCTGGCCGCCGCCCGGCGCCCGCCCCGTCCCCCTCGACGGCTTCTACGCCGCCCTCGCCGACACCGGCTACCAGTACGGGCCCGTCTTCCAGGGCCTGCGGGCCGCCTGGCGCGCCGACGGGGCGTGGTACGCCGAGGTCGCGCTGCCCGAGGACCAGCACAAGGACGCGGCCCGCTACGGACTGCACCCCGCGCTGCTGGACGCCGCCCTGCACGCCCAGCTCACCGCACCCGCGGGGGAGGAGGGCGGCCCCGCCGGGGTCGGCCTGCCGTTCTCGTGGAGCGGGGTGCGCCTGCACGCGGTCGGAGCCACCAGCCTGCGGGTACGGATCGAACCGTCCGGCGCGAGCGGGGTCGCCCTGCGCATCGCCGACGCCGAGGGCCGCCCCGTCGCCACCGTCGACACCCTCGTCTCCCGGCCCGTCTCCGCCGACAGCCTGCGCGGCGCCGCCGCCCCGGCCGCCGCCGGAGCCCTGTACCGGGTCACCTGGAGCCCCGCCGGGAGCGCCCCGGCCGCACCCCCGGCCGGCCGCTGGTACGTCGCCGGGACGGACGGGGACACCGGCCTCGACGCCGCCTGGCCCCGCGTGTCCGGCCCCGGCGAACTCCCCGAGGACGCCGAGACGGTGCTGCTGCCCTGCCCCGCCGGTGACGACCCCGCCACCGTCGCCGCGGACCTCCTGCGGACCCTGCAGACCTGGCTCGCCGACGCCCGCACGGCCGGCGCCCGCCTCGTCGTCCTCACCCGCGGGGCGATCGCCGCCCGCGACGGCGAGGACGTGCCCGCCGTCGCGGCGGCCGCCGCCTGGGGCCTGGTCCGCTCCGCCCAGAGCGAGAACCCCGGACGCCTCGTCCTGCTCGACACCGACCCCGACACCGACCCCGGCACCACGCCCTCCGTCCTCGCCGCCGCCCTCGCCACCGGCGAACCCCAACTCGCCCTGCGCGACGGCCTGCCGCTCGCCCCCCGCCTCACCCGCGGGCCCACCGCCCGCCCCGCCGCGGACCCGGCCGACGGCCCCGGAGCCCCCTGGGACCCCGAAGGCACCGTCCTGATCACCGGCGGCACCGGCTACCTGGGCGCCCTCGTCGCCCGCCACCTCGTCACCCGGCACGCCGTACGCGGCCTCGTCCTCGTCTCCCGGCGCGGCGCCGACGCCCCGGGCGCGAGCGGTCTGGCGGCCGAACTCACCGCACAGGGCGCGCAGGTGACCGTCGAGGCCTGCGACACCGCCGACCCCGCCGCGCTCGCCGCCCTCCTCGCCCGGATCCCCGCCGAGCGCCCGCTGCGCGGCGTCGTGCACACCGCCGGTGTCCTCGACGACGGCGTCCTCGCCTCGCTCACCCCCGAGCGCCTCGGCGCCGTCCTGCGCGCCAAGGCGGCCTCCGCGCTCGCCCTGCACCACGCCACCCGCGACGCGGACCTGACGGCGTTCGTGCTGTTCTCCTCCGCCGCCGGCCTGCTCGGCGGCGCCGGACAGGCCAACTACGCGGCCGCCAACACCGTCCTGGACGCCCTCGCCCAGCACCGGCACGCCCAGGGCCTGCCCGCCACCTCCCTCGCCTGGACGCTGTGGGCCGGCGACGCCGGCATGACGGGCGGCCTCGACGAGGACGACATCCGGCGCATCGCCGCCTCCGGCCTGCCCGCGATCACCGCCGAACAGGGCCTGGACCTCCTCGACGCCGCCCTGACGGCCGGCGAGCCGCTGCTCGCCCCGCTGCGCCTGGACACCGCCGCGCTGCGCACCGCCGCCGGCGCCGGCCGGCTGCCCGTGCTGCTGCGCGGCCTGGTCCGCGCCCCGGCCCGGCGCACCGTCGAGGCCGGCACCGGCGACGCACCCCGGCTGACCGCACGGCTGGCCGGCCTGGAACCCGCGGAACAGGAACGGCTGCTCCTGGACCTGGTCCGCCGGCACGCCGCCACCGCCCTCGGCCACGACACGGCCGGCGCGGTCGGCGCCGACCAGTCCTTCCGCGACCTCGGCTTCGACTCCCTCACCTCCGTCGAGCTGCGCAACCGCCTCAACACCGAGACCGGTCTGCGGCTGCCGCCCACGCTCGTCTTCGACCACCCCCGGCCCGCCGCGCTCGCCCGCCACCTGCGCGAGGAACTCGGCGGCACCACCGTGCGCACGGAGACCGCCGCCGTGGCCGCCGCCGACGACGACCCCGTCGTCATCATCGGCATGGCCTGCCAGTACCCCGGCGGCGTCACCTCCCCCGAAGAGCTGTGGCGCTTCGTCGCCGAGGGCGGCGACGCGATCTCCGCGTTCCCCTCCGACCGCGGCTGGGACCTGGAACGCCTGCCCGGACTCCAGGCCGGATTCCTCTACGGGGCCACCCACTTCGACGCCTCCCTGTTCGGGATCTCCCCCCGCGAGGCCCTCGCCATGGACCCCCAGCAGCGCCTGCTGCTGGAGTCCTCCTGGGAGGTCTTCGAACGGGCCGGCATCGACCCGCTGTCCCTGCGCGGCAGCCGCACCGGCGTGTTCGTGGGCGCGATGGGCTCCGGATACGCCTCCGGCCTCGCCGACATCCCCGAGGGCATGGAGGGCTACATCGGCCTCGGCGTCTCCGGCAGCGTCATCTCCGGCCGCGTCGCCTACACCTTCGGCCTCGAAGGCCCCACCATGACCATCGACACGGCCTGCTCCTCGGCACTGGTCTCCCTGCACCTGGCCGCGCACGCGCTGCGCACCGGCGAGTGCGGCATGGCCCTGGCCGGCGGCGTCACCGTGATGGCCACCCCCGGCACCTACACCGAGTTCACCGCGCAGAACGGACTCGCCGCGGACGGCCGCTGCAAGGCGTTCGCCGCGTCCGCCGACGGCACCAGCTTCTCCGAGGGCGTCGGAGTCCTGCTCCTGGAACGGCTCTCCGACGCCCGCCGCAACCACCACCCCGTCCTCGCCGTGGTCCGCGGCTCGGCGACCAACCAGGACGGCGCCTCCAACGGACTGACCGCCCCCAACGGCCCCTCCCAGGAACGCGTCATCCGCCAGGCCCTCGCCGCCGCCGGCCTCACCGCGCGCGAGGTGGACGCCGTCGAGGCGCACGGCACCGGCACCACCCTCGGCGACCCCATCGAGGCACGCGCCCTGTTCGCCACCTACGGACAGGACCGCGAGGACGGCCGGCCCCTGCTGCTCGGCTCCGCCAAGTCCAACTTCGGCCACACCCAGGCCGCCGCCGGCGCCGCCGGAGTCATCAAGATGGTCATGGCCATGCGCCACGGCGAACTGCCCCGCACCCTCCACGTCGACGAGCCCTCCGAGCACATCGACTGGTCCAGCGGCGCCGTCGAACTGCTCACCGAGCCCCGCACCTGGCCGGCCGACACCGCACGGCCCCGCCGCGCCGGCGTCTCCTCCTTCGGCATCAGCGGCAGCAACGCGCACGTCATCCTGGAGGAACCGCCCGCGCCGCTGCCCGCCCCCGGCCGCCCCGAACCGGCCGCCCGGCCCCGCGCGTTCACCGTCTCCGGACACACCCCGGACGCCCTGCGCGCCCAGGCCGCCCGGCTGCGCAGCCACCTCCTCGCCCACCCCGGCACCGACCTGCGCGACCTCGCGCACACCCTGACCGCCGCCCGGCACACCCTCGGCCACCGCGCCGTCGCCGTCGCCGGCGACCACACGGAACTGCTCACCGCCCTCGCCGCCACCGCACAGGGCACCCACAGCCCCGACGTCGCCACCGGCACCGCCGGCACCGGCGGCGGGACCGCGTTCCTCTTCAGCGGCCAGGGCGCCCAGCGCCCCGGCATGGGCCAGGACCTCTACCGGGCCCACCCCGTGTACGCGGAGACCTTCGACACCGTCTGCGCCGAACTCGACCGCCACCTCGACGGCCCGCCGCTGCGCTCGGTCGTCTTCTGCGAGGAGGGCTCGCCCGAGGCCGACCTGCTCGGCCGGACCGCCTACACCCAGGCCGCGCTGTTCGCCGTCGGCACCGCCGCCCACGCCCTGGTCCACTCCTGGGGCGCCCGCCCCGACGCCCTGATGGGCCACTCCGTCGGCGAACTGACGGCCGCGCACGCCGCGGGCGTCCTCACCCTCGCCGACGCCTGCGCCCTGGTGGCCGCCCGCGGCCGGCTGATGCAGGCACTGCCCGAGGGCGGCGCGATGACCGCCGTCGAAGCCACCGAGGAAGAGGTACGCCAACTCCTCGACCAGAACGACCGGAGCGACCAGAACGGAGGCCGCGCCGGCATCGCCGCGCTCAACGGCCCCGCCTCGGTCGTGCTCTCCGGCGACGAGGACGAGGTGGAGCGGATCGCCGCCGTCCTCGCCGGGCGCGGACGCCGCACCCGGCGCCTGCGGGTCAGCCACGCCTTCCACTCCGCCCGCATGGACGCCATGCTCGACGAGTTCGAACAGGTCGCCGCACGCGTCACCTACGGCCCGCCCGCCCTGCCCGTGGTCTCCAACGTCACCGGACGCCTCGCCGAGGGCGACGACCTGCGCACCGCGGCCTACTGGCGCCGGCATGTGCGCGACGCGGTCCGCTTCTGCGACGGCGCGCGCGCCCTGGAGGCCCTCGGCGTCACCACGTACCTCGAACTGGGCCCCGACGCCACGCTGACCACGATGGCCCTCGACAGCGTCACCGACCCCACGACGGCCGCCGCCGCACCGCTGATGCGCCGCGAGGGCGACGAGCGCCGCGCCGCCCTGCTCGCCGCGGGCCTGCTGCACGCCCGCGGCGCCGAGCTGGACCCGGCCGCGCTGCACGACCCCGACGCGCTCCGCGGCGAACTGCCCACCTACGCCTTCCAGCGCGAGCGCTACTGGCTCCAGTCCTCCGCGCAGCCCGCCGGGGCCGCCGAACCGGCCGACTCCGGTGAGGAGAGCCGGTTCTGGGACTTCGTCGAACAGGCCGGCCCGCAGGACCTCGCCGACCGCCTCGGCCTGGACACCGACGCACCGCTCAGCGCGGTCCTGCCCGCGATCTCCTCCCTGCGCCGCGAGCGCCGGCAGACGTCCCGGGCACAGGGCTGGGAGCACCGCGTCGTGTGGAAGCCGGCCGTCGAGGAGGCCGCCGCCCTCACCGGCACCTGGCTGCTGCCCGTCCCCGCCGGCCACGCGGACGGCGCCTGGGCCGCCTCGGTCGCCGCCGCGCTCGGCGCGCACGGCGCCCACGTGGTGAGCGTGCCCGTCGACTGCGCGTCCGCCGACCGCGTCACCCTGGCCGCCCGGCTGAGCGACGCCCTCGCGACGACGGACGGCGGGAGCCTCGGCGGCGTCCTGTCCCTGCTCGCCGCCGACACCCGGCCGCTGCCGGACCACCCCTCCACCCCGAGCGGCCTCGCCGCCACCGCCGCGCTCGTCCAGGCATTCTCCGACAGTTCCGACACCCTGGACGGCCCGGACGGCGCGGGCACCGCACCCCTGTGGTGCCTGACCGCCGGCGCCGTCGGCATCCACGCCCAGGAAGCACCTGAAGCGCCCGAACAGGCCGCCGTCTGGGGCCTCGGCCGCACCGCGGCCCTCGAACACCCGCAGAGCTGGGGCGGACTCGTCGACCTCCCCGGCACCACCGGCACCCCGATCGCCGAGGACATCGGCCGCCGGCTGAGCGCCGTCCTGACCGGCCGCGACGGGGAGGACCAGGTCGCGGTCCGCGGCTCCGGCACCTTTCTGCGCCGGCTGGAGCGGATCCCGGCCGGCTCCGAACCCGCCGCCGCCCCCGCCTGGCACGGCACCGTCCTGCTGACCGGCGCCACCGGCGCCCTCGGCGTGCACACCGCCGCGTGGCTCGCCGCGCAGGGCGCCGCACGGATACTCGCCGTCAGCCGCTCCGGCGCCGGCGCCGAGGGCGCGGCCCGGCTGAAGGCCGCGCTGGAGGGCACCGGCACCGAACTGGAGATCGCCGCCTGCGACGTCGCCGACCGCGACGCGCTCGCCGCGCTCCTGGCCCGGCACCCCGTGGACGCCGTGATCCACACCGCGGGCGTCCTCGACGACCGGCTCATCGACACCCTGTCGCCCGAGAGCCTGGAGACCGTGCTGCGCCCCAAGCTGGCCGCCGCCCGCAACCTGCACGACCTCACCCGCGACCGGGACCTGTCCGCCTTCGTGCTGTACTCGTCCGTCTCCGGCACCCTCGGCACCCTCGGCCAGGCCAACTACGCCGCCGCCAACGCCTGTCTGGACACCCTCGCGCAGCAGCGCCGCGCCGCGGGACTGCCCGGCACCTCGCTGGCCTGGGGGCCGTGGGCCGGCGGCGGCATGGCCGCGCAGAACACCGGGGCCGAGGAACGCATGCGGCGCAGCGGCATGAACCCGCTGGACCCGGAGCACGCCCCGGCCGCCCTGGGCCGGGCCGTGGCCCGCCCGGACGCGGCCGTGACCGTCGCCGACGTCCATTGGACACGTTTCGCGCCCGGCTTCACCTCGGCCCGGCGCAGCCCGCTCCTGTCCGACCTGCCGGAGCTCCGCGACCTCGCGGCCGCCCGCCCGGCGGCCCCGGGCGGGGACGCCGCCGCCACCACCCTGCGCGCCCGGCTGGCCGAGCAGTCCGCCGCCGAGCAGGAGCGCACGCTCCTGGCCCTGGTCCGCGGCCAGGCCGCCGGCGTCCTCGGCCACGCCTCCACCGACAAGGTCGGCGCCGCCCAGGCGTTCAACGCCCTCGGCTTCGACTCCCTGACCGCCGTCGAACTGCGCAACCGGCTCGGCACCGCCACCGGCCTGGCCCTGCCCGCCACGCTCCTGTTCGACCAGCCCAACGCGACGGCCCTCGCCGGATACCTGCGCGGCCGGCTCACCGAGGGCATGGACGGCGCGGGCCGGGCGCTCGCCGAACTCGACCGCCTGGAGACCGCGTTGACGGACCTCGCGGACGACGACACGCGACGGGACCGGATCGGCGCCCGGCTGCGCTCCCTGCTGGCCCGCTGGGACGGCCCGGACCGCGGCCCGGTCCTCACGGCACCGGCGACCGACGACGTCAGCGACCGGATCAACTCCGCAGCGGCGGACGAGATCTTCGACTTCATCGAGAACGATCTTGGAATCTCCTGAGGCCGCCGCGACGGCCGGCCAGGGCGACGACACGCGACACGGGACTGGGGAACGGGTGAACACGCATGAGCGATGAGGAGAAGCTCCTCGGCTACCTGAGGAAGGTCACAGCCGATCTCCACCAGACGCGGCAACGGCTGAGCGAGGCCGAGGCCCGCAACCGGGAACCCGTCGCGATCGTCGCCATGGGCTGCCGGTTCCCCGGCGGCGTGAGCGACCCCGAGGCGCTGTGGCGGCTGCTGGACTCCGGCGACGACGCCATGACCGAATGGCCCGTCGACCGCGGCTGGGACACCGATTCGCTGTACGACCCCGAGCCCGGCACCCCCGGCCGCAGCTACACCCGGACCGGCGGATTCATCGACCGCGTCGCGGACTTCGACGCCGGCTTCTTCGGCGTCTCGCCCCGCGAGGCCGTCGGCACCGACCCGCAGCAGCGCCTTCTGCTGGAGATCTGCTGGGAGGCGCTGGAACGCGCGGGCATCGACCCGGCCGCCCTGCGCGGCAGCCGCACCGGCGTCTTCGCGGGCACCAACCTGCAGGACTACACCACCCTGCTCAGCCTCTCCGACAACGCGGGCGACGACGGCGTCGGCAACTCCGCGAGCGTCCTGTCCGGCCGCGTCTCCTACACCCTCGGCCTGGAGGGCCCCGCGGTGTCCCTCGACACCGCCTGCTCGTCCTCCCTGGTCACCCTGCACCTGGCCGTACAGGCGCTGCGCAGCGGCGAGTGCGACCTCGCGCTCGCCGGCGGCGTCACCGTCATGTCGACGCCCACCGTCTTCCTGGAGTTCAGCCGGCAGCGCGGCCTCGCCGCCGACGGCCGCTGCAAGGCCTTCGCGGACGCCGCCGACGGCACCGCCTGGGGCGAGGGCGCCGGCGTCCTCGTCGTCGAGCGGCTGTCCGACGCCCGCCGCAACAACCACCCCGTCCTCGCCGTCGTCCGCGGCTCCGCCGTCAACCAGGACGGCGCCTCCAACGGACTGACCGCCCCCAACGGCCCCTCCCAGGAACGCGTCATCTGGCAGGCGCTCACCTCCGCGGGCCTCGCCCCGGCCGACGTCGACGCCGTCGAGGCCCACGGCACCGGCACCCGCCTCGGCGACCCGATCGAGGCGCAGGCCCTGCTGGCCACCTACGGCCAGGACCGGCCCGCCGACCGGCCGCTGCTGCTCGGCTCGGTCAAGTCCCACATCGGCCACACCCAGGCCGCCGCCGGTGTCGCCGGTGTCATCAAGATGGTCCTCGCCCTGCGCGAGCGGCAGCTGCCCGCCACCCTCCACGTCGACCAGCCCTCCACCCACGTCGACTGGACCGCCGGACACGTCGAACTGCTCACCGAGGCCCGGCCCTGGCCCGCCGCCGACCGGCCGCTGCGCTGCGGCGTCTCCTCGTTCGGCGTCAGCGGCACCAACGCCCACGTCATCCTCGAACAGCCCCCGGCCGAACCGGAGACCGCACCGCCCGCCGCCGGCACCGACGCACCGCCGGCCGCCGCGCCCGCCGGCCCCTTCGCCTTCCCGGTGTCCGCCCGCACCAGCACCGCGCTGCGCGCCCAGGCCCGGCGCCTGCACGACCACCTGACCGCGGGCAAGGGCCCCGCCCCGCACCCCGCCGACCTCGCCCGGGCCCTGACCCGCACCCGCTCCGCTCTGGAACACCGCGCCGTCGTCGTCGCCCGCGACACCGGCGAACTCCTTACCGGCCTCGCCGCCGTCGCCGCGGACACCCCCGCGCCCTGCGTGGTCAGGGGCGTCGCCGACACCGAGGGCGGACCCGTCTTCGTCTTCCCCGGACACGGCCCGCAGTGGCCCGGCATGGCCACCGAACTCCTCGACACCGACGAGCTGTTCCGCACCCACTTCACCGAAGTCGCCACCGCTGTCGAGGAGTACACCGACTGGAAGGTGCTGGACGTGCTGCGCGAGGCCGACGGCGCCCCGCCGCTGGACCGCCTCGACATCGTCCAGCCCGTCCTGTTCGTGGTCTGCGTCGCGCTCGCCCGGCTGTGGCGGTCCCACGGCGTGCGGCCCGTCGCCGTCGTCGGCCAGAGCCAGGGCGAGATCGCCGCCGCGCACGTCGCCGGCGCCCTCACCCTCGCCGACGCCGCCCGGATCGTCGTCACCCGGGGCCGCGCGCTCGCCCCGCTCGCCGGCCGCGGCGGCATGCTCTCCGTACCGCTGCCGCTCGCCGAGGTCGAACACCGCCTGGCCCGCTGGGAGGGACGGATCGCCGTGGGCTCGCTCAGCGGCCCCCGCGCGGTCGTCGTCTCCGGCGACACACAGGCGCTCGACGCCCTGCAGACCGAACTCGCCGACGAGGGCGTACGGTCCCGCCGCGTCGCCATCGGCTACGCCTCGCACTCCGCGCAGATCGAGGAGGTGCGCGACGACCTGCTCGCCGCGTTCGCACCGGTCGCCGCCCGCCCGGCCGACGTGCCCTTCCACTCCACGGTCACCGGCGGCCGGATCGAGGACACCACCACGCTCGACGCGGACTACTGGTACCGCAACGTCCGCCGGACCGTCCGCCTCGGGGACGCCGTCGAGTCCCTCGCCGCCGCGGGCCACCGCGTCTTCGTCGAGGTCGGCCCCCACCCCGTGGTGACCACCGTCCTCGGCGACGTCCTGGACGAGGCCGGCGCCGCCGACAGCGTGGTCGTCGCCACTCTGCGCCGCGGCGACGGCGGCCCCGTCCGCTTCCTGCTCTCGCTCGCCGAACTCCACGTACAGGGCTGCGCCGGGCTCCCCACCGCCGACGACACCCCGGCCCACCGCGTCGAGCTGCCCACCTACGCCTTCCAACGACGCCGCTACTGGCCCGAGTTCACCCGGGCCGCGGCCGCCGGCACCGCACCGGGCACCACCGACGCACCGTTCTGGGAAGCCGTCGAGCAGGGCGACGTCACCACCCTCACCGCCGCCCTCGACCTCGACGAGACCGCCGTCTCCCGGCTCGTCCCGGCGCTCGCGCACTACCGCCGGCACAGCACCGAGACCGCCGTCGCCGACTCCTGGCGCTACCGCATCGCCTGGCAGCCCGTCGAGGACGGACCCGCCGCCGCCCTCACCGGCCCCTGGGCCCTCGTCGTCCCCCTGGGCCGCGAGGACGGCCCCGAGGCCACCGCCCTGACCGCCGCCCTGCGGCGCGCGGGCGCCACCCCGGTGACCGTCCCCGTCGACTGCGCCGCCGGCCGGACCGCCGTCGCCGCCGCCCTGTCGGCCGCCCTCACCGGGAGCACCGGCCCCACCGCGGCGAACGGTGCCGCGCAGGTTGCCGGAGTCGTCTCGCTGCTCGCCCTCGACGAGGACCCGCTGCCCGCGCTGCCCGCCCTGCCGAGCGGATTCGCCGCGACCGTCACCCTCGTCCAGGCACTGCAGGACCTCGGCACCGACGCCCCCGTGTGGTTCACCACGCGCGGCGCCGTCGCGACCGGCGCCCACAGCGCCCCGCAGGCGCCCGCCCAGTCGACGGTCTGGGGCTTCGGACGGGTCGTCGCCCTCGAACAGGCCGACCTGTGGGGCGGTCTCGTCGACCTGCCCGCCACCCTCGACGAGCGGGCCGCCGACCGGTTCACCGCCGTACTGGCCGGCCGCGACCACGAGGACCAGGTCGCGATCCGCGCCACCGGCGTCCTCGGCCGCCGTCTGCTGCGCGCGGCCACCGGCGCCCTGCCGACCGGCCGCCGCTGGCAGCCCGACGGCACGATCCTGGTCACCGGCGGCACCGGCGCCCTCGGCCGGCACGTCGCCCGCTGGCTCGCCCGCTCCGGCGCCCGCGACCTGCTGCTGGTCAGCCGCTCCGGCCCGGACGCGCCCGGCGCCGCCGAGTTCGCCGCCGAACTCGCCGCCCTCGGCGCCCGCGCCGACCTCGCCCGCTGCGACCTCGCCGACCCCGACGACGTCGCCCGGCTGCTCGCCGCGATACCCGACGAGCGGCCCCTGACCGCCGTGTTCCACACGGCCGCCGTCCTCGACGACGGCGTCATCGGCTCCCTCACCCCCGAACGCCTCGCCGACGTGCTGCGCGTGAAGGTGGGCGGCGCCCTCAACCTCGACGCCGCCACCGCCGGCCTCGACCTGTCGGCCTTCGTCCTGTTCTCCTCGTCCTCCGGCGTCTTCGGCAGCCCCGGACACGGCAACTACGCCCCCGGCAACGCCCACCTCGACGCCCTCGCCGAGGACCGCCGCGCCCGCGGACTGCCCGCGACCGCCGTCGCCTGGAGCGGCTGGGCCGACGGCGGCATGGCCTCCGGCACCGTCGGTGAACGCCTGGAACGCCACGGCGTGCGCCTCATGGACCCCGAGACGGCCGTCACCGCGCTGCAGCACGCCCTCGACCACGACGACACCACCCTCGTCGTCACCGACATCGACTGGGAGGTGTTCGGCGCCGAACTCGCCAAGGGCCGCCCGCGCCGCCTCTACGCCGCCCTGCCCGAAGCCCGGCAGGCCCTGGCCGGCGCCCGCGGCACCGCGGCGGAACCCGCGCCGGGGGAGGGGACCGGCCTCGCCGGACAGCTCGCCCGGCTCGGCGACACCGACCGCCGCGCCGCGCTGCTCGACCTCGTCCGCGCCCACATCGCCTACGTGCTCAACCACCCGAGCCCCGACGAGGTCGAACCCACCCGGGCCTTCCGGGAACTCGGCTTCGACTCCCTGACCGCCGTCGAACTGCGCAACGCCCTCAACACGGCCACCGGCCTGCGGCTGCCGACCAGCCTCGTCTACGACTACCCGACGCCCGCCGCGCTCGCCGACCACCTCGGCGCCGAGCTGGCCCCCGCGCACTCCCCGGCCCCCGTCGCGGACACGGCGCCCGGCGCCCGGCGCGCGGACACCGACGACGACCCGATCGCCATCATCGGCATGGCCTGCCGGTTCCCCGGCGACGTCGGCACACCCGAGGAGTTCTGGCGGCTGCTGGCCGCCGGCACCGACGCGATCACCCCCTTCCCCGACGACCGCGACTGGGACCTCGACGCACTCCACGACCCCGAGGCGGGACACCACGGCGTCTCCACCCGGGCGGGCGGCTTCCTCACCGGGTTCGCCGACTTCGACCCGGCGTTCTTCACCATCTCCCCGCGCGAAGCCGCCGCGATGGACCCGCAGCAGCGGCACCTGCTGGAGATGTCCTGGGAGGCGTTCGAGCGGGCCGGCATCGAACCGAGGACCCTGCGCGGCAGCCGTACCGGTGTCTTCGCCGGCACCAACTACCAGGACTACTCCTCCCGGCCGCTCGCCCTCGACGAGGACGCCGGCGCCCACCTCGGCACCGGCAACTCGGCGAGCGTCCTGTCCGGCCGCATCTCCTACACCTTCGGCCTGGAAGGGCCCGCGGTCACCGTCGACACCGCCTGCTCCTCCTCCCTGGTCGCCCTGCACCTGGCCGTGCGCTCCCTGCGCTCCGGCGAGAGCGACCTCGCGCTCGCCGGAGGCGTCACCGTGATGTCCACCCCCGGACTGTTCCTCGACTTCAGCCGGCAGCGGGGCCTCGCGGCGGACGGCCGCTGCAAGTCCTTCGCGGACGCCGCCGACGGCACCGGCTTCTCCGAGGGCGGCGGCATGCTCCTGGTCGAGCGCCTGTCCGACGCCCGCCGCAACAACCACCCCGTCCTCGCCGTCGTCCGCGGCTCCGCCGTCAACCAGGACGGCGCCTCCAACGGGCTCACCGCCCCCAACGGCCCCTCCCAGCAACGGGTCATCCGCGCCGCGCTCGCCGACGCGGGCCTCGGCACCGCGGACGTCGACGTCCTGGAGGCGCACGGCACGGGAACCATGCTCGGCGACCCGATCGAGGCGCAGGCCGTCCTCGCCACCTACGGACAGGACCGGCCCGCCGACCGCCCGCTGTGGCTCGGCTCGGTCAAGTCCAACATCGGCCACACCCAGGCCGGCGCCGGCGTCGCCGGGATCATCAAGATGGTCCTGGCCATGGACAACGGCGTCCTGCCCGCCACCCTCCACGTCGACCGGCCATCCACGCACGTCGACTGGGAGACGGGTGACGTCCGGCTGCTGACCGAGCCCGTCACCTGGCCCGAGAACGGCCGCCCGGGCCGCGCGGGCGTCTCCTCCTTCGGCATCAGCGGCACCAACGCCCACGTCATCCTCGAAGCCGCCACCGGCGAGGAACCCGACGGACCCGACGCGACCCCGTCCGCCGTACCCGCCGCACCCGCGGCCTCCGTCACCGGGGCCCCCGTCGTCCCCTGGGCGCTCAGCGCCCGCAGCGCCGCCGCCCTGCGGGACCAGGCGGCCCGCCTGCTCGCCCACCTCGCCGACCGGCCGGAGGCCGACCCCCGCGACGTGGGACTGTCCCTCGCCACCACCCGCACCTCCTTCGAACACCGGGCCGTGGTGGTCGGCGCCGACCGGGCGGAACTCACCGACGCCCTCACCGCGCTCGCCGAGGGACGGTCCGAGCCCCGGACCCCGGCCGGCACGGCGCGCGGCACCGGCCGCACCGCGTTCCTGTTCACCGGCCAGGGCGCCCAGCGTCCGGGCATGGGCCGCGAACTCCACCGCAGTCACCCCGTGTTCGCCGAGGCCTTCGACGCGGTCTGCGCCCACCTGCCTGGACTGCGCGAGATCGTCCTCGGCGACGGCGACGGCGACGGCGACGGCGACGGCGACGGCGGTTCCGAGACCGCCGCCGAGGTCCTGAACCGCACCGAACACGCCCAGCCCGCCCTGTTCGCCTTCGAGGTCGCCCTCTACCGCCTGCTGGAATCCTGGGGCGTCGTGCCCGACCAGGTCACCGGCCACTCCGTCGGCGAACTCGCCGCGGCCCACGTCGCCGGCGTCCTCTCCCTCCAGGACGCCTGCACCCTGGTCGCCGCCCGCGGCCGCCTCATGCAGCAGCTGCCCGCGGGCGGCGCGATGGCCTCCCTGCAGGCCTCCGAGACGGAGGTGCTGCCCCTGCTCGCCGGGCGGGAGGACACCCTCGGCATCGCCGCCCTCAACGGCCCCGCCGCCACCGTCGTCTCCGGCACCGAGGACGCCGTCACCGCCGTCGTCGACCAGCTCGCGGCACAGGGCCGCAAGACCTCCCGGCTGCGCGTCAGCCACGCCTTCCACTCGCCGCTGATGGACCCCGTCCTCGACGCCTTCCGGTCCGTCGCCGCGGGCCTCACCTACTCCGCGCCGACGCTGGCCTTCGTCTCCGGCACCACCGGAGAACCGGTCGGCGCACGGCAGCTGACCGACCCCGAGTACTGGGTACGCCACGTCCGCGAGCCGGTCCGCTTCCAGGACGCCGTCCGTCACCTCCGCGACGGCCTCGGCGTCACCCGCTTCCTGGAGATCGGCCCGGACGCCACCCTGACCGCCCTGGCCACGGCCGCCCTGGACGACCCCGACCGCCCCGAGGCCCAACTCGTCCCGGCCGTCCGCAAGGACGTCCCCGAGACCCGCGGCCTCCTCACCGCCCTCGGCCGGCTGTTCACCACCGGCACCGGACCCGACTGGGCCGCCCTGTTCCCCGGCGCCCGGCCGGTACCGCTGCCCACCTACGCCTTCCAGCACGAGCGCTACTGGCTGCCCAGCGCCCCCTGGACCGGCGACCTGGCGGGCGCCGGCCTGGAACCGGCGACCCACCCCCTGCTGGGCGCCGCCGTCAGCCCCGCCGGCTCCGGCACCCTCCTGCTCACCGGACGCCTGTCCCTGCGCACCCACCCCTGGCTCGCCGACCACACCGTGCTCGGCCAGGTCATCCTGCCCGCGACCGGCTACCTCGACCTCGCCGTCCACGCCGGCGACCGCACCGGCTGCGCCCACCTCGCCGAACTCACCCTGCACAGCCCGCTGGTGATCCCCCGCGAGAGCGCCGTCCAGCTCCAGGTCACCGTCGAGGCACCCGACGAGCGGGGCCGGCGCGCCTTCGGCGTGCACGCCCGCCCCGCCGACACCGACACCCCGTGGGAACAGCACGCCCGCGGAACCCTCGCCCCCGAGGCCCCGGCCCCCGCCGCGCCCTTCGCCGACCTGAGCGTCTGGCCCCCGCAGGGCGCCGAGAGCGTCGCCGACGGCGGCCACTACGAAGGCTTCGCCGGGGCCGGGTTCGACTACGGGCCCAGCTTCCAGGGCCTGGGCCGGGTCTGGCGGCGCGGCGACGAGGTGTTCGCCGAGGTCGCGCTCCCCGAGGAGTACCGCGCCGACGCCACCCGCTTCGGCCTGCACCCCGCCCTGCTGGACGCGGCGACCCAGGCGCTCCTCGTCGAACTCCCGGGCGGCGCCGGGACATCGGCGGAACCGATGCTGCCCTTCGCGTGGAGCGGCCTGACCCTGCACGCGGAGGGCGCCACCGCCCTGCGGGTGCGGCTGGCGCCGGCCGGACACACCCACGGGTTCTCCGTGCTCGCCTGCGACACCGACGGCCGCCCCGTCGCCACCGCCGAGTCCCTCACCCTGCGCGCCGTGGCCGCCGCCCCGCCGCGGGAGACCGACGGCCGTGCCCCCGGTCTGCTGCGCGTCGCCTGGAGCCCCGCCCCGGCCGCCCCGGCACCTCGCCCGGAGACGCTCCGCTGGATCATCCTCGGCGAGGGCGACGACCGGGTCGCCAAGGCCCTCGACGCCACGGGCGTCCACCTGGAGACGTACGCCGATCTCGACGCGCTCGGCAAGGCGGTGGACACCGGCATGACCATGCCGGACGTCGTCCTCGTCACCCCGGACGGCTCCCGGGCCGGGCGCGGCGACGTTACCGGCGCCCTCCGCTCGGTGCTCACCCCGGCCCACGAGCAGATCCGCGGCTGGCTCGGCGACGACCGCTTCGCCGCCGCCCGGCTGGTGTTCGTCACCCGCTCCTGCGTGGCCACGGACACCGACACCGTCCAGGACATGGCGGGCGCCGCCCTGTGGGGCATGGTCCGCTCCGCGCGGGCCGAACACCCCGGCCGCTTCCAGCTCGTGGACCTGCCCGCCACCGACGGCACACCCGACGGCACACCCGACGGCGCATCCGGTGAGGCCGACGACCGCGCCCTGCTCGCCGCCGTCGTCGCCGCCGCGCCGCAGAGCGCGGTCCGGGCCGGCCAGGTCCTGCTGCCCGGGCTCGCCCCGGCCGGCCCCGGCACCGCCGCCCCCGCCCTGGCGTCCGGCACCGTCCTGGTCACCGGCGCCACCGGCACCCTCGGCGGCATCCTCGCCCGGCACCTCGTCACCGCCCACGGGGTACGCAGCCTGCTGCTCACCGGCCGCCGCGGCGCCGGCGCCCCCGGCGCGGCCGCACTGCGCGACGAGCTCACCGCGCTGGGCGCGGACGTCACCCTCGTCGCCTGCGACACCGCAGACCGCGCCGACGTCACCCGCCTCCTCGCCGCCGTCCCCGCAGACCGGCCCCTGACCGGCATCGTGCACGCCGCCGGCGTCGTCGACGACAAACCGGTCACCGCCCTGGACCCCGAGCGCTTCGAACGGGTCCTGCGCCCCAAGGCCGACGGCGGCTGGCTGCTGCACGAACTCACCGCCGGCCAGGACCTGGCCGCGTTCGTCCTGTTCTCCTCCGCCGCGGGCACCTTCGGCTCCCCGGGCCAGGCCAACTACGCCGCCGCCAACGCCTTCCTCGACGCCCTCGCCTCCCACCGGCGCTCGCTCGGCCTGCCCGCCTCCTCCCTCGCCTGGGGACTGTGGGAGAGCGACAGCGCCCTGACCTCCGGCCTCTCCGAGACCGACCGCCGGCGCATGGCCCGCGGCGGCATGCGGCCACTGCCCGCCGAGGACGCGCTCCTGCTGTTCGACACCGCCCTGTCCACGGACCACCCGGCCCTGGTCGCCATGGGCACCACCGGCGGACCCGAGGCCCTGCAGAGCCTGCTGCGGCCCGCCGCCCGCCCCGCCGCCCGCCGCACCGCCGCGGGCGCCCCGGCCGGCCCCGGCACGTCCGTACGACTGGCGGGGCTCGCCCCCGAGGAGCGCCGCACCGCACTGGTCGGCCTGGTCCGCGACCTGGCCGCGGCGGTCCTGGGACACGCGTCCGGCGACGCGGTGGAGGCCGACCAGCTCTTCACCGAACAGGGCTTCGACTCCCTGACCGCCGTCGAACTGCGCAACCACCTCGCCACCGCGACCGCCCTGACCCTGCCGCCGACCCTCCTGTTCGACCACGCCACCCCGGAACTGCTCGCCGCCCACCTCGACCGGCGGCTGCTGGACGCGCCCGCCGGCGGCGCCCCGGCGGCCCCGGCCGACCGGCCCGCCGCGCCCCCCGGGGACACCCTCAGCGGCCTGTTCAAGCAGGCCTGCGAGAGCGGCCGCGTCGACGAGGGTTTCGCCCTGCTCCAGGCCGCCGCCGGACTGCGGCCGACCTTCGCCTCCCCGCGGGAACTGCCCGCGGCCACCGAGCCGATCAGGCTCTCCAAGGGCGAGCGGGCCACACCGTTCGTCTGCTTCAGCTCCTACGTGGCGCTGGCCGGCGTGCACCAGTACGCGCGGTTCGCCTCGGCCTTCCGCGGCGAACGCGACGTATGGGCCCTGCCCACCCAGGGGTTCGGCACCGGCGAGGCGCTGCCCGCCTCCTTCGACGCCGTCGCCGCGCTCCAGGCCGAGGCGGTCACCCGGACCGTCGGCGAGGGACCCGTCGTCCTCGTCGGCTCCTCGTCGGGCGGCATCCTCGCCCTGGCCGCCGCCCGGCACCTCCAGGAGCAGGGCCGGCCCCCGGCCGCCGTGGTCCTGCTCGACACCTACATGCCGCGCGCCGACTCGCCGTTCCTGAAGTTCTCCCAGCAGATGCTGGGCGGCATGTTCGACCGCGAGTCGATGTTCGCCCACATGGACACCGACCGGCTGACCGCCATGAGCTGGTACATCAGCCTCATCGGCGAATGGGAGCCGGGGCCGCTGGACAGCCCCGTCGTCCTGGTGCGCTCCAGCGAACCCCCGGTGCCCGCCGACCCGGACGGCCCCCTGCGGCGGGAGGAGTGGCAGGCGTCGTGGGAGCGGGCGCACACCACGATCGACGTCCCCGGCAACCACTTCACGATGATGGAGACCCACGCGCGCAGCACCGCCGACGCCACCGGCGCGTGGCTGGGCGGCCTGGGCCAGGGCGGCTGACCCACCGCGTGCCCACGCACGATGCCCCCCGGGTCGGGACCCGGGGGGCATCGTGCGTGGTGGCAGGGGCAGTGGAAGTGGCAGTGGAAGGGGAGGCGATGGTGTTCAGACCGCCCAGTGCGGCGTGTCGGTGATGGTGAGCACGGCCGCGCTGCACAGCCATCCCGGACCCTGGGAGAACAGCAGGACGTTGTCGCCCGGGCCCACCTCGCGCGTGCGCACCAGGTGCTCCAGGGAGATGAACACGTCGGCGCCGCCCACGTGCCCGACCGTTCTGCCGAAGTCCCAGCTGCACTCCGCCATGGTCAGCCCGAGCGGCAGCATGATCGAGTACTCGATCATCCGGCCGTCCATGTTGATCGGCACCACCTTGGTGAGGTCGGACGCGTTCAGACCGGCGTCGACCAGCGACCGGTGGATCATGTCCAGGCCGAACAGGGTCAGCTTCTCCATCGTCTCCGACAGCGGCATCCGCTCGCTGAACTGCTCGGCCCGCTCGACCATGCCGGCCACCGTCCCGGTGTCCTCGCGCAGCAGCAGCGGCCCGTCCCCGCGGTGCCACGACTCCAGCTCGTGCAGCACCCCCGAGTTGAGGGAGCGCACCTCGGCGAAGCCCCCCTCGTCGCTCACCAGCACCGCGGCCGCGCCGTCGCCGAGGATGTACGCCTGGCCGAAGCCCTTCCAGCGGTCCATCTGCGGCGAGGAGAAGTTCTCGCCCGTCGTCAGCAGCACCGAGCCCGCCCCGGCGGCCCCGGTGAGCTTGCCGATCGCCACCTCCAGGGCGCTGAGCATGCCGTCGCAGCCCTGCTGCAGGTAGAGCGCGGGAATGTTGCCCAGCCCCAGCTCCCGCAGGATGTAGCCGGGCGGGTAGGCGCCGTCGGGGCCCTGGTAGTGGACGGCGCTGTGGATGTACGCCCCGAGGTCCTCGGGGTCGGTCTTCGAGCGCCCCAGCGTGGTCCGCGCCGCCGCCACGACCATGTCCATGGCCGGCACGTCACCGGCGACATGCGTGCCCGTCAGCCCGTTCGCCGCCTGGATCTCGCCGTCCAGCCTCCCTTCGGCCACGGCCTGCAGGGCGTCGGCCCACTCGGGCAGCACGACGCCCAGCGATTCGATGTGCACGTTCTCGACCCTCATCTGCCTTCTTCTCCTCTTCCGCCTTGGGGCGTTGTCTGTCATGCGGCGTCATGACGGCGGACCTCCCGCGTCACGACGGCGCCGGGCGGCGCGGCACCACCGTCGGGTGCCGCACCGCCCGGCCTGGGGGATCCCGCCTCAACGGGCCTGTCGGACCGCCTGGTTCAGCGGGCGAGCAGCTCCTTCTTCAGATGGCGGGCGAGCCCGGCCGGCGTGGCGAAGTCGAACACCACGGCCGCCGACAGCGGCAGCCCGGTCGCCTCGACCAGCGCGTTGCGCGCGGTGAGCGCCGTCAGCGAGTCGAAGCCGAGCTCCCGGGTCTCGCCGTCCGGCGGCACCTGGGCGCCGCCGGAGAGTCCGAGGGAGGCGGCGAAGTGCCCGCACACCAGGTCGATGAGGGACTGCTCCTGCTCCGCGTCCGACAGGGCCGCCAGCCGGTGCCGCAGCCCGGACGGGTCCGTCACCGCGTCACGGGCCACCCGGCGGCCCGCACCGCGCACCAGACCGCGCCGCAGCGCGGCCGAGCCGGTGAGCGGGCCGGGCGAACCGGTGCCGCCCAGCGGGGTGCGCGCGGCGACGACCGCGGGCAGCCCCAGCGAGCGCGCCGCGTCGAAGAGGTCGAGGGCCTCACCCGAGGCGAGATCGGCACCGCGCACCGACACGGCCGGCACACCGGCGGCCCGCAGCCGCACCGCCCACGCGTCGAGGAACGCGCCGGCGGCCTCGGCGACCAGCCCGGGGGCGGCCGGCGAGGGGCCGGGGGAGCTGAGCACGAACGTGTCCACGTCCCCGGCCGCGAGCCCGTCACCGAGCGCGAGCGCGGTGTCGACGACCGGCCGCAGCACCGCGTCGACATCGCCGTCGGGGCCCTCGGAGGCGAGGTGCACGGCCGCCGCGAACAGCACGGCCGAAGGACCGGCCGCCCGCAGCGGGCGCACGGACGCCACCGGGTCCGCCGCGTCCCACCCGGCCACGGACGCGCCCGGCACCTCTGCCCCCGCGGCGGCCTCCGGTCCCGCGGTGTCGGCCAGCAGCACCTCACGCGAGCCGAGTCCGGCCGACAGGCGTCCGACCGGTGCGGCCGCCCCGGCCCGCACCACCAGCAGCGGGCCCGTGCCGCGCGGGGCGGGCACCGGCGAGCCGGTCCCGGGCCCGACGCGGGCGAGGCGCGGCACCCGCACCGTACGGCCGCGCAGCGCCAGCCGGGGCTCGCCCGAGGCCACCGCGTCCGGCAGGACGCGCCAGGCCCGCTTGGAGGCGTCCGTGTCGACCAGGACGAAACGGCCGGGGGCCCGGTCCTGCGCCGCGCCGACCAGCCCCCACAGGGCGGCGGCCGGCAGATCCGGCACCGCGGCGTCCTCCCCGGCGGGCACCGCGCCGCGGGTCACCACGACCAGACGGCTGTCCGCGAACAGCGGATCACCCCACCGGCGCGCCCACTCCAGGCCTTCGCGCACGGCGCCGCGCACCGCGTCCGCGGCCTCCGCCCCGCTCCCGGCGCCCGGGGCGGGGGAGACGACCACGACGTGCGGCGGCGCGCCGCCGTCCGAGACGGCCTTCGCGAGGGTGCCGAGGTCCGGATAGGTCTCCGAGTAGCGCCCGGCGGCCATCAGGCCGGCACGGACCCGCAACGGATCGTCCCCGACCACCGCCCACCGCTCGTCCCCGTGCCGCGCGGCCGGCGTGAGCCGCACGTCGTCCCACACCTGGGTGAACAGGCCGTCCTGCTGAAGGGCCGAGGCCCGGGCCGGGGCGGAGCGGGCCAGCCCCCCGGAGGCCACCGACTCCACGCTCAGTACGGGATCCCCGGCCGCGTCGGCGGCCTCGATGCCGAACCCGCCGTCGGGGCGCGGCCGAACCCGTACCCGCAGCACCGACGCCCCGGAGGCGTACAGCGTCACCCCGTGCCAGGAGTCCGGCCACCACAGGCCGTCGGCGTCCGGCGCGGGCGCCTGGACCGACGGATCCACTCGGGTGTGCAGGAGCAGGGGCCGTACCACCGCGTCCAGCAGGGCCGGGTGCAGTCCGAACAGGGCGCCCTGCTCCCGGCTGTCGTCGGGGAGCGCGACCTCGGCGAACAGCTCACCGTCGCGCCGCCACACCGTCCGCAGCTCCCGCGGCACGCCGTCGCCGGGATCGGACGGCAGCTCCTCGAAGGGGACGCGCCGGGACCCCGCGGGCGGCCACACGGCCGGCTCACCCGGGTCGTCGGGGCCGGGCAGGCCGGGCGCGAGGGTGCCGGACGCGTGCCGGGTCCAGGGCCGTCCGGCCGCGCCCTCGCCGTCCCGCCGGGCGTGCACGGTCACGGGACGCAGGCCCTCGTCACCGGCGGCCCCGACACTCACCCGCAGCTGGACGCCGTCCCGCTCGGGCAGCACCAGCGGTTCCCCGGTGCTCAGTTCCACCAGATGCCCGCAGCCGACGTGCTCCCCGGCGTGCAGCACCAGTTCGGTGAGGACCGCGGGCGCCACGACGGCCCGGCCGGCCACCGTGCGCGAGGCCGGCACCGTGTTCCCGCCGCCCTCGAGCCGGCCCGCGAACAGCACGCCGTCCCCGCCGGGCAGCTCGATCGCGGCCTGCAGCAGCGGGTGCGCACCGTCCACCAGGCCGAGTTCCAGGGCCCCTTCGTAGACCCGCGAGGACCGCTCCGCCGTCTGGGCCCGGCGCCACAGCAGCCGGCCGGGCAGCCCGGCCAGCCGCTTGCGGGCGATCTTCCCGGCGGGGTTGCGGGGGATCTCGTCGACCTCGTACAGCTCCTCGGGCAGCTTGAACGCCGACAGCTCCGCGCGGCACGCGGCCAGGACCGTCTCCGTGTCGATGCCGCCCGGGCCGCGCACCAGGTACGCCACCGGCACCTCGCCGAGCGTGTCGTGCGGCAGTGCGCCCACGGCCGCGTCCGCGACGCCCTCCACCCGGCCCAGCACCTTCTCGATCTCGCCCGGGTGGATGTTCTCGCCGCCGCGGATGATGAGTTCCTTCAGCCGGCCGCTGATCGTGACGTATCCGGCCCCGTCCTGCCAGGCGATGTCGCCGGTGCGGTACCAGCCGTCGCTCAGCACGGAGGCCGTCGCCTCCTCCTGGCGGTGGTAGCCGAGCATCAGCGCGGGGCTGGAGACCCACACCTCGCCCTCCGCGCCGCCGGGCACCTCCTCCCCGGTGCGGGGGTCCGTCAGGCGCAGTGTCAGCCCCGGCACGGGCAGCCCGCAGGAGCCCGGCACGTACGGGCCCTGGGGGAGGTTGGTGGTGATCGCGCCGCCGGTCTCGGTGCTGCCGTAACTGTCCAGCAGGGGCAGGCCGAACGCGGCGCGGAACGACTCGTGCAGCGACACCGGGCAGGAGGAGCCCGCGACCATGCACAGCCGGAGGTCCGCCAGGGCGTCGAAGCCGTCGGACCGGGCCTGTTCGACCATGTGGTGGTACATCGTGGGCACCCCGACGAGGAACGTGGAGCGCTCCTCCCGGGCCGTGCGCAGGATCTCGTCCGCGGCCAGCCCGTCGGTGATCCGGGCCGTCGCGCCGACCGCCACCACCCCGAGCACGCACACGTTGTGCGCGACGGCGTGGAACAGCGGCATCGGCCACAGCACCCGGTCCTCGGGCGACAGCCCGAGGACCGGGGCGGTGCAGGCGCCGGTCGCCCACAGCGACGACCGCTGGGTGGAGACCACGCCCTTGGGACGGCCCGTGGTGCCGGACGTGTAGAGCATCCACGCCGGCTCGTCCAGACCCAGGTCGTCGCGCGGGGGATGACGTATCGACCAGGTCGTCGCCAGCGTCTCGTAACGCGGCAGGCCGTGGTCCTCGCCGGGGCCCGAGGGATCCGGGACGACCACCACCGCGACCCCCGGACGGTCGACCAGGACCCGCCGCACCTGCGGCAGTTGGGCCACCCCGGTGATCACCATGCGGGCCGCGCAGTCGTCCAGCAGGAAGGACAGCTCGGCGTCGGTGGACTGCGGGTTGAGCGGCACACCGACCGCGCTCGCCCGCGTGATCGCCAGGTAACTCTCCACCGTCTCCACCCGGTTGGGCAGATAGATCACGGCCCGCGCCCCGCGCTGCAGACCCAGTTCGGCGAGGTGACCGGCCACCCGGGCGGTACGCAGGGCGAGTTCGGCGTACGTCACCGAACGGTGCGCGTCACGGAACGCGGGCTGCCGCGGCCGCCGCTCGGCGTGTTCGGCGAGCAGCTCGTGCAGCGGCCGGACGAGATCGGCACGGAACATGTCACTCACGCTCCTCGGACTCCCTGCGGTCAGGCGGCGGACGAGCGGTAGCGGCGCACCGCGAGCGTCCGGCACACCAGGGCGATGACGACCGACCAGCCCACGGACACCACCACGGCGTGCTCGGCGGGCCAGCCCGTCGTCGCGTGCAGCCCCGGGTTGCCGAACAGGTCACGGGCCGCCTGGACGGTGGCCGTGAGCGGGTTCCACTCCGCCGCGAAACGCAGCGGGGCCGGGAGCGTGGACGGTGCGACGAACGCGTTGGACAGGAAGGTCAGCGGGAACAGCCACAGGAAGTTGCCGGTCGCGGCGGCCTCCGGCGCGCGGACCGACAGACCGATGAGCACACCCACCCACGACAGGGCGTAGCCGAGCAGGAGCAGCAGCCCGAACGCCGCGGCCGCGTGCAGGAATCCGTGGTGGATGCGCCAGCCGACGATCAGGGCGCAGCCCACCATCACCACGATCACGGCGGAGTTCTGCACCAGGTCGGCCACCGCGCGGCCGGTCAGCAGCGCGCTGCGGGCCATGGGCAGTGAGCGGAACCGGTCGACCATGCCGCTCTTGAGGTCGTTGGCCATGCCCACGCTGCTGTTGCTGGCGGTCGCGAAGGCGATGGTCTGCGCGAAGAAGCCGGGCATCATGTACTCGCGGTAGGCCTCCGGGCCGCCCGCGCCGGGCAGCGCGAAGGAGCCCGCGAAGAGGTAGGCGAAGAGCAGGACGAACACGATCGGCTGCACGAGGCTGAGGACCAGCACCTCGGGGATGCGGATCATCCTGATCATGTTGCGCCGGGTGATCACGACCACGTCGTGGATCGCCTTCGCCGCGGACGCGGGGCGCAGGGCGTCCCCGTCGCGGGACTGTACCGCCCATGCCACGGTCATCACTCCTTCTCGTTCGACGCGCCGGCCGAGGCCATCACGGGCTCGGACCGGTCACCGCGGGGCGGGTCCGTCAGGGCCAGGAACACCTCGTCGAGGGTGGGCTGGCGCAGGCTGATGTCACTGATCTCGATCCCGGCGCCGGCCAGGGCGCCGATGACCTCGGTCAGCAGGTGCACGCCGCCGTCCACCGGCGCGGAGACCAGTGACCTGGCCCGGTCCACGTCGGGTGCGCGGGTGCTGAAGCGGCCCAGCAGCGCGGCGGCGCCCGCGATCTGCTCGGCGCGCTCCACGACGATCTCGATCTGCTGCCGGCTGGTGCGGGTCTTGAGCTCGCGCGGTGTGCCCTGGGCGATGATCCGGCCCTGGTCGACGACGGCGATGTCCCGGGCGAGGCGGTCGGCCTCCTCCAGGTACTGCGTGGTCAGCAGCAGGGTGGTGCCCGCGTCGACCAGCCGGTCGATGGCCTCCCACAGCAGCAGGCGGCTGGTGGGGTCGAGGCCCACCGACGGCTCGTCGAGGAACATCACCGACGGCCGCACCACCAGCGCGCACGCCAGATCGAGCCGGCGGCGCATGCCGCCCGAGTACGTGGTGGACACCCGGTCGGCGGCCCCGGTCAGCTCGAACTGCGCGAGCAGCTCCTCACCCCGCCGCCGGGCCGCGCCGCTCCGCATGCCGTACAACTCGCCGATCATGCGCAGGTTCTCACGGCCCGTCAGCCGGTCGTCGACGGCCGCGAACTGACCGGACAGCCCGATCGACCGGCGTACCAGGTCCGGGGCGCGGACCACGTCGTGGCCCGCGACCGTGGCGGTGCCCGCGTCGGGGCGCAGCAGGGTGGTGAGCACCCGGACCGCGGTGGTCTTGCCCGCCCCGTTGGGGCCCAGCAGACCCAGCACGGTGCCCTCCGGGACCGTGAGACTGACTCCGTCGAGAGCCCGGATCTTCCCGAAGGTCTTGACGAGGCCCTCAGCGTGGATGGCGCCCGGCATGGCTTCTCCGTCCTGTTTCTGCGTTCGGTGGGACTTCGTCAGTTCGCGGAGATCAGCTTCAGCTCGGGGTGGGCGGTGCCGCCCGCGATCGCGGTGGACGAGATGTGGGAGACGACCCGCTCGTCGACCGGGTCGTTCGCCGGGTCGTCGTTGACCTTGAGGTGCTCGTACGTCGTGGAGCGCTGCGCGGGCACCCGCCCGGCACCGCGGATCAGCGTGAGCAGCTCCACCAGGTTGGAGCGGTGCTTGGCGCCGGCCGAGGAGACGACGTTCTCCTCCAGCATCACCGAGCCGAGGTCGTCCGCGCCGTAGTGCAGGGTCAGCTGGCCCGCCTCCTTGCCGGTGGTCAGCCAGGAGCCCTGGATGTGACGGACGTTGTCGAGGAACAGGCGCGCGACGGCGATCATCCGTACGTACTCGAAGAGTGTGGCCTGCGTGCGGCCCTTGAGGTGGTTGTTCTCGGGCTGGTAGGTGTACGGGATGAAGGCGCGGAAACCGCCGGTGCGGTCCTGTACGTCGCGGATCATGCGCATGTGCTCGATGCGCTCGGCGTTGGTCTCGCCGGTGCCCATGAGCATGGTGGAGGTGGATTCGACGCCCAGGCCGTGCGCGATCTCCATGATCTCCAGCCAGCGTTCGCCGGACTCCTTGAGCGGGGCGATGGCCTTGCGCGGGCGGGCGGGCAGCAGTTCGGCGCCGGCGCCCGCGAAGGAGTCCAGGCCCGCCTGGTGGATGCGGGTGATGGCCTCCTCCACGCCGACCTTGGAGATCCGGGCCATGTGCTCGACCTCGGAGGCGCCCAGCGAGTGGATGACCAGCTGGGGGAAGTTCTCCTTGATCGCGGAGAAGTGCTTCTCGTAGTACTCGACGCCGTAGTCGGGGTGGTGGCCGCCCTGGAACATGATCTGGGTGCCGCCGAGTTCGACGGTCTCCGCGCAGCGGCGCAGGATGTCGTCGAGGTCGCGGGTCCAGCCCTTGGCGGTGTCCTTCGGCGCGGCGTAGAAGGCGCAGAACTTGCACGCCGTGACGCACACGTTGGTGTAGTTGATGTTCCGCTCGATGATGTACGTCGCGATGTGCTCGGTACCGGCGTACTTGCGGCGGCGTACGGCGTCGGCGGCGGCGCCCAGCGCGTGCAGCGGAGCGTCACGGTAGAGGTCGAGGGCCTCTTCCGGGGTGATGCGCCCGCCTTCGGCGGCACGGTCGAGGACGGACTGCAACGGGGACGGGGTAGGTCGGGGCATGGTGCCGGCCTTTCCGGGGCTGTGGATGGTCTTCCTGGTCATGGCGGGGGTGTCACGGAGAGTCGGTGTCCAGCAGGCGCACGGCCACGTCGGCGGGGAAGCCCTCCGCCGCACCGCCGACCCGGCGGGCGAACTCCCGGATACCGGCCAGCTGTTCGGCGCCGAGCCGGAAGTCGAGCGCCTCCGTGTAGTACCGCTCCAGCGTTCCGGCGTCGAACTCCTCCCACTGGGAGGCCTGTTCGCTCACCTCGGTCACCTCGCGCAACGACAGGTCCCGGGAGGCCAGCAGATCGGCATGGACCTGGCGGACCAGAGCGGGTTCGCGGGCGAGGAAGTCGCGGCGCGCCGCGAACACGGCGAACACGAACGGGAGGCCGGTCCACTCCTTCCACATCCGGCCCAGGTCGTGGACCTGGAGGCCGAGTCCGGGAGCCTCGTGCAGCGCGGCACTGAGCGCCACGTCACCGATGATGACCGCCGCGCGGGCCTCGGACAGCATCGTGCGCAGGTCAGGCGGCCGCACCACGTACTCGGGACGGACACCTACCTTCTCCTCCAGCAGCAGCCGGGCCAGCCGCACCGAGGTCCGGCTGGTCGAACCCAGCGCGACCCGCTCGCCGTCCAGCTGCTCCAGCGGCACCTGACTGAGGATCAAGCACGACATGACGTCGCCGTCGCTGCCCACCGCGATGTCCGGCAGGGCCACCAGATCGTCGGCGTGCCGCAGGAACTCGACCAGGCTGATGGGCCCGATGTCCAGATCACCGGCGGCCAGCGCCTGGTTGAGGCCGTCCGGGCTGTCCGTGCGCAGATCCAGGTCGAGCAGGCTGCCGGTACGGGCCAGCCCCCAGAACAGCGGCAGGCAGTTGAGGAACTCGATGTGCCCGACTCGGGGGCGGCGACGTTTGGTGCGCAGCGCCGACGACGGTTCTGCGACGAGTGGTTCGGTCATCTGTGGACGCTCCCGGAGCGGGTCGGAGAAGGGGCGGCGGGGCGTACTCGGTGCCCGGCGCACGGAACGAGGAGGGACAAAGGAGGGTGAGCGACGCGCCGGGAAGAACACCCGGCGCCCGCCTGGACGTGTACGGCCCTGCCCGGCAGCCCGCGCCGGCCCTACGCCCCGCGGGCGACCGTCGCCGTGAAGTGCTCGGTGAGGACGGCGAGGACGTCCGCCGCCCGCTCGGTGAGATAGAAGTGACCGCCGGGGAACACCTGCAGCGTGCTGCCGCCGAGCGTGTGACCCTCCCAGGCGCGCGCCTCGTCCAGCGAGGTCTTCGGGTCGTCGTCGCCGACCAGCACCGTCACCGGGCAGCGCACGGTGTCGTCCGGCGCGGCCAGATAGGTCTCGACGGCCGTGTAATCGTTACGGATCGCCGGCAGCACCATGCGCAGCAGCTCCTCGTCGTCGAGGAGCCGGCTGTCGGTACCGCTGAGCGCACGGATCTCGGCGATCAGCCGGTCGTCACCGAGGGTGTGCACCCGCTCGTCCCGGGTCCGCGACGGCGCCCTGCGCCCCGACGCGAACAGCCGCACCGGCCCGGTCCCGGACCGCTCCAGACGCCGGGCCACCTCGAAGGCGACCACCGCTCCCATGCTGTGCCCGAAGAACGTCAACGGCCGGTCCTGCCGGCCCCGCAGGGCCTCGGCCACCCGGTCGGCGAGCTCGGCGACCGAGGTCAGACCCGGCTCGTGACGCCGGTCCTGCCGGCCCGGGTACTGCACCGCGACCACGTCGACAGCGGGACTGAGAGCCGCGGCGACCGGCAGGTAGAAACTGGCGGAACCCCCCGCGTGCGGAAAGCACACCAGACGCTCGGCCGCCTCGGGAGCGGGACGGAAACTGCGGATCCACAGATCGTCCGCGGGACTTGGACTCATGAGACGCGGATGTCCTTCCGGGAAATCGGCGCACCCGGCACAGGGGCCGGTGGGCGGTGCGGAACTGGCTGCGGGGCGGCGGAGCCTCAGGCGCTCTCCGCCTCCGGACCCCACACCTCGACGGAGTCGGCGACACGGCGCACATGGATGCACTCGCCGGGGCACTCCTTGGCGGAGTCGGCGACGTCCGGCAGAAGCTCCAGGGGGATCCGCGTGGTGGCACGCGGTTCCTGCAGGAGCTCGTCGTCCTCGTCTTTCACATAGGCGATGCCGTCCACGTCCAGTTCGAACACCTCGGGCGCGTACTGGGCACAGATACCGTCACCGGTGCACAGCTCATGGTCGATCCAGACCTCGAAGGCCTGCTCGCCGGTCGTCTGCTCGGACATGTCCACCTGCCTGCCGATCGTGTCGTGAGACCGCGCACCGGGGCACGCGGGGTGAAGGGGGGAGGGAAGGCCGGGACGGGACACACCGTCCGCCACGGCCCGGCGCGTCAGACACGCATCGGCTGCGGCTCGTCGCGGCGGGTGCGGTCCGGACCGTCGTACTCGCGGATGATCTCGTAGCGGGTGTTGCGCTCCACGGGACGGAAGCCGGCGTCGCGGATCAGGTCGAGCAGGTCCTCGCGGGTCAGCTTGTTCGGGGTGCCGTAGTTGTCCGCGTCGTGCGTGATCTTGTACTCGACGACCGAGCCGTCCATGTCGTCCGCGCCGTGCTGCAGGGCGAGCTGCGCGGTGTGCAGACCGTGCATGACCCAGAAGACCTTGACGTGCGGGACGTTGTCGAACAGCAGCCGGGAGACCGCGAAGATCTTCAGCGCCTCGGTGCCGGTCGCCATCTGGGTGCGCGCCTGCAGCTTGTTGCGGACCTTGCCGTCCTTCATGTCCACGAAGTCGTGCTGGTAGCGCAGCGGGATGAAGACCTGGAAACCGCCGGTCTCGTCCTGCAGCTCACGCAGCCTCAGGACGTGGTCGACCCGGTGGCGGGGCTCCTCGATGTGCCCGTACAGCATGGTGCACGGCGTCTTGAGGCCCTTGGAGTGCGCCAGACGGTGGATGCGCGACCAGTCCTCCCAGTGGGTGCGGTGGTCGACGATGTGCTGACGCACCTCCCAGTCGAAGATCTCCGCGCCGCCACCGGTCAGCGACTCCAGACCGGCGTCGATCAGCTCGTCCAGGACCTCCGAGGCGGGCAGCCCGGAGATCGTCTCGAAGTGATGGATCTCCGTCGCCGTGAACGCCTTGATCGACACGTTCGGCAGCGCCTTCTTCAGCTCCCGCAGCGAACGCGGGTAGTAACGCCAAGGAAGCGTCGGGTGCAGCCCGTTGACGATGTGCAGCTCCGAGAGATGCTCGCTCTCCATCGTCTTGGCGAGACGGACCGCCTCCTCGATGCGCATCGTGTACGCGTCCATCTCGCCCGGCTTGCGCTGGAACGAGCAGTAGGCGCACGACGCGGTGCACACGTTCGTCATGTTGAGGTGACGGTTGACGTTGAAGTGGACCACGTCACCGTTCTTGACCGTGCGCGCATGGTGCGCGAGCTCGCCCAGCCAGGCCAGCTCGTCCGACTCGTACAACGCGATGCCGTCCTCGCGGGACAGCCGTTCACCGGAGTAGACCTTCTCCTCCAGCTCACGCTTGAGCCCTGCGTCCATTACCGGGGAACCTCCTCGGTCAGTGCCTGGCGGCACACGTAGTGAGTGCGAGTACGCGGATGGCACGTAACTCGTCTGCGGGCCCCGGCCGAGCCACCCGTCTTCGCGGACGGCTCGCACCGCCGTGGATCCGGCAGGGCGGAACTGGTACGGAGCCGCGCCACCCGACCCAGGCCGGCCGGACCGCCCTTCACGGACGGACCCGAACCCTCCTGGAGACAACGGCACATGGACCGCTCCCCGACCGGAACACAGGGGATCCGGCCACGTCGGATGAGGCTCCCTCATCTTCGCGGAGGACAGTCTGGGGAAAACCCCACACCCACTCCGGCTTTCCTGGAGGGGGCGCGCGAGAGCGCCGCCACCGGATCACTCACGGCAGAGAATGAGGCGGGCCGCATGACGTCACGACTGACCCTGGCGCACTCCCCGTGCCCCAACGACACGTTCGTCTTCCACGCGCTGACCCACGGCCTGCTCCCCGGCGCCCCCGAGACCGACGTGCGCCTGGCCGACATCGACGTCACCAACGGGCTCGCCGAACGCGGCGAACTGGACGTCCTCAAGGTGTCCTACGGCGTCCTGCCGCACGTACTCGACACCTACGCCCTGCTGCCGTGCGGCGGCGCCGTCGGCCGCGGCTGCGGACCCCTCGTCCTGCGCCGGCAGGCCGGCCCGGCCGCCGGTCTCAGCGGCGCCCGCGTCGCCGTACCCAGCACCAGTTCCACGGCCTACCTCCTCTTCCGCCTCTGGGCGGCCCGCGCCGTCCCCGGCGGCGTCGGCGAGATCGTCGTCCTGCCCTTCCACGAGATCATGCCCGCCGTCCGCGACGGCCTCGTCGACGCCGGCCTCGTCATCCACGAGGCCCGCTTCACCTACCGCCACTACGGCCTGCACAGCGTCGCCGACCTGGGCGAGGAGTGGGAGAAGGAGACGACCCTGCCCGTCCCGCTCGGCGCCATCATCGCCCGCCGCACCCTCGGCGCCACCCGCCTCACCGCCCTCGCCGACGCCGTCCGCGCCTCCGTCCGCGCCGCCTGGGACACCCCCGCCGCCTCCCGCCCCTACGTCCTGGAGCACGCCCAGGAACTGGCCACGGACGTCGTCGACCAGCACATCGAGCTCTACGTCAACTCCTTCACCGCGGAACTCGGCGACGAAGGCCACGCCGCCGTACGCGAACTCCTCGGCCGCAGCGCCGACCTCGGCCTGCTGCCCGCCGTACCCGACGGCGCCCTCGACTTCCCCTAGGCCCCCCGGTGCCCGGCCCGGCCAACGCTAGGGGATCTCTTAGAGCCGGTCACCGCAGGTCCGGAAGCCACCCCCGGCCCTCCGCATAATCGGCCCCAGGCCGCCCCCACCCGTCCGGGACCGCCACCGCCCGCGCCACCGACCCACCACCGGCGACACCACCGGGCCCCGCTGCCGAAGGGAACCGATCCGTGACCGAGGACAGGCTCCGCGAACTTCACGAGTTCCTGAAGCGCGTCACCGCAGACCTCCAACGCACGCGCAACCGCCTGCACCAGGTCGAGTCGAGGGCCACGGAACCCATCGCCATCGTCTCCATGAGCTGCCGCTACCCGGGCGGCGTCCGCACCCCCGAAGACCTCTGGCACCTCGTGGACACCGCGACCGACGGCGTCTCCGACTTCCCCGAGGACCGCGGCTGGTCCGTCGACACCCTCTACGACCCCGACCCCGACCACCCCGGCACCTGCTACACCCGCACCGGCGGATTCCTGCACGACGCCGCCGACTTCGACGCCGACTTCTTCGGCATGTCACCCCGCGAAGCCCTCGCCACCGACCCCCAGCAGCGCCTGCTCCTGGAGGTCACCTGGGAGGCGATGGAACGCGCCGGACTGCGCCCCGCCGACCTCAAGGGCACCGCCACCGGCGTCTTCGCGGGCGTCATGTACAACGACTACGGCTCACGGTTCCCCGAACCGCCCGAAGGACTCGACGGCTACATCGGCAACGGCAGCGCCGCCAGCATCGCCTCCGGCCGCATCGCCTACACCTTCGGCTTCGAGGGCCCCGCCATCACGGTGGACACCGCCTGCTCCTCCTCCCTGGTCGCCCTGCACCTCGCCGTCCAGGCCCTGCGCGCCGGCGAGTGCGACCTCGCCCTCGCCGGCGGCGTCGCCGTCATGTCCACCCCCGTCACCTTCATGGAGTTCAGCCGCCAGCGCGGACTGTCCGCCGACGGCCGCTGCAAGTCCTACGCGGACGCCGCCGACGGCACCGGCTGGGGCGAGGGCGTCGGCATGCTCCTCCTGGAACGCCTCTCGGACGCCCGGCGGGCCGGCCACGACGTCCTCGCGGTCATCCGCGGCTCCGCCGTCAACCAGGACGGCGCGAGCAGCGGCCTCACCGCCCCCAACGGCCCCTCCCAGCAACGCGTCATCCGCGCCGCGCTCGCCGCCGCCGACCTCCGGCCGGGCGACGTCGACGCCGTCGAGGGACACGGCACCGGCACCACCCTCGGCGACCCCATCGAGGCCCAGGCCCTGCTGGCCACCTACGGCCAGGACCGGCCCGCCGACCGCCCCCTGTGGCTCGGCTCGCTCAAGTCGAACATCGGCCACACCCAGGCCGCCGCCGGCGTCGGCGGCGTCATCAAGATGGTGCAGGCCCTGCAGCACCGGCGGCTGCCCCGCACCCTCCACGTCGACCAGCCGTCCACCACCGTCGACTGGACGGAGGGCAACGTCCGCCTGCTGACGTCACCGGTCGAGTGGACCGACCCGGGCCGGCCCCGCCGGGCCGGCGTCTCCGCGTTCGGCGTCAGCGGCACCAACGCCCACGTCATCGTCGAACAGGCGCCCCCCGCCGAACCGGCCGCCGACCAGAACGCCGACGCGCCCGCCGACACGAACGACGCCCCGGCCGGGACCCGCACCGCCCCCCGCCCACCGGCCATGCCCTGGCTGCTGTCCGCACAGACCCCCCAGGCCCTCCAGGCCCAGGCCCGCACACTCCTCACCCACCTCGGCACCCACCCCGACGGCGACGGCGACCACGCCGTGGCACACGCCCTCTCCACCACACGCTCCGTCTTCGACCACCGCGCCGTCGTCCTCGGCGACGACCACGACGCCCTGATCCGCGGCCTCGACGCCGTCGCGAACGGCACCACCGCCCCCGAGGCCGTCACCGGCACGGCCCGCCGCGGCGGAGGAAGACTCGCCTTCCTCTTCTCCGGCCAGGGCGCCCAACGCCTCGGCATGGGGCGGGAGTTGTACGACGCGTATCCGGTGTTCGCGGAGGCGTTCGATGCGGTGTGCGCGTACCTCGGCGAGGGGCTGCGGGAGGTGGTGTTCGGTGAGGACGCCGACCTGCTGAATCAGACCGCCTGGACGCAGCCCGCGCTGTTCGCCATCGAGGTGGCGCTGTTCCGGCTGGTGGAGTCGTGGGGTGTGCGTCCCGACTTCCTGGTCGGCCACTCGGTGGGTGAACTGGCCGCCGCGCACGTGGCCGGGGTGTTCTCCCTGGAGGACGCCTGCCGTCTGGTGTCGGCGCGCGGCCGCTTGATGCAGGAACTCCCGGCCGGTGGTGCGATGTTCGCGCTGGAGGCGGCGGAGGACGAAGTCCTCCCGCTGCTGACGGAGGGGGTGTCGGTCGCGGCGGTCAACGGCCCGCGCTCGGTGGTCGTCTCCGGCGCCGAGACCGACGCCTCCGCCCTCGCCCAGCAGATCGCCGCCCTGGGCCGCCGCACCTCCCGCCTCCGCGTCTCGCACGCCTTCCACTCGCCGCTGATGGAACCGATGCTGGCCGAGTTCCGCACGGTCGCCGAGAGCGTGACCTACGAACAGCCGCGTCTGGCGGTCGTCTCGAACCTGACCGGACAGGTCGCCGGAGCAGGAGAGTTGGGCTCACCCGAGTACTGGGTGCGGCACGTCCGCGAGGCCGTACGGTTCGCCGACGGGATCGCCTGGCTCGAAGGACGCGGCGTACGCCGGTTCGTCGAACTCGGCCCCGACGCCACCCTCACCGCCCTCGCCCAGGCCGCCGTCTCCGGCGACGACGACCTCCTGTTCACATCCGTCCTGCGCAAGGACCGCCCCGAACCGCTCACGGCGCTCGGCACGGCCGCCACCCTCCACACCCGCGGCGTCACCGTCGACTGGGCCGCCGTGATCCAGGGCGGCGACCAGCCGCCGGTCACCCTGCCCACCTACGCCTTCCAGCGCACGCGCTACTGGCTCGACCCCGTCTCCAAGGACACCACCAGGACGACGGGACACCCCCTGCTCGGCACCACCCTCGCGCTCGCCGGCTCACACACCGTCGTCTCCACCGGACGCCTCTCGCGCCGCGCCCAGCCCTGGCTCGCCGACCACACCGCCTTCGGCACATCGCTCGTACCTGCCGCGGTCTTCACGGACCTCGCCCTGCACGCCGGTTCCCGGCTCGGCAGCCCGCACCTGGCCGAACTCACCGTGGACCTGCCCCTCGTCCTCTCCGAGACCGGCGAGACCGAGATCCAGACCGTGGTCGAGGGCACCGAGGACGACGGCCGGTGGACGTTCACCGCGCACTCCCGCCCCGCCGACCCCACCGACGCCACGGGGGAGGGCCCCTGGCGCCAGCACGCACGAGGCGTCCTCGTACGGCAGCCGGACACCTCGCCGGCCCCCGAGCACCAGGACCCCGCCGCCTGGCCGCCCGCCGGAGCCGTCCCCCTCGACCTCGACGAGCTGTACCTCACCCTCGAGGACCACGACACCGTCCCCGGCACCGCCCTGCGCACCCTGACCGCCGCCTGGCGACTCGGCGACGAGGTGTACGCCGACGCCGTGCTGTCCGAGCCGCAGCGCACCGAGGCCGGTCACTTCGCCCTGCACCCCGCCCTCGTCGAGGGCGCCCTCCTCGCCCTGTCCGCGACCGGACACCCCGCACCCCACGCCCTGTCCTGGACCGGCCTCACCCTGCACGCCACGGCCGCCGAGTCCGTACGCGTCCGGATCCGCCCCCGCCCGGACGGCACCGTCGCGCTGAGCCTCTTCGACACCACCGGCGCACCCGTCCTCAGCGCCGACGGACTGAGGACACGCACCCTCACCACGGCCGACCTGCCGGCCCCGGACACCGCGGACGACGACCTCTTCGGCCTCGTCTGGACCGCCTCACCCGGACCGGTCCTGCCCCACACCCCCGAACTCGCCGTCCACACCGGCCTCGACGACCTCCTCGCCGCCCGCCGCGTACCCGAGGTCGTCGCCGTCCCCTTCCACACCCCCCTCGACGACCGCACGCCGACCGCCGAAGCCGTCCGCACCGCCACCACCACCGCACTCACCCTGCTGCAGACCTGGCTGACGGACGACCGTCTCACCGGCTCCCGCCTGCTCCTGCTCACCTCGGGCGCCGTCGCCGCGGCCGCCGGCGAGACCGCCGACGACCTGCCCGCCGCGGCCGTCCGCGGACTCGTACGCTCCGCCCAGGCGGAGCACCCCGGCCGCTTCCTGCTCCTGGACACCGACACCCCCGAACCCGACCCCCGCACCCTCGCCGAGGCACTGCGCCACGACGAGCCCGACCTCGCCCTGCGCGACGGCCGGGTCCTGCTGCCCCGCCTCACCCGCACCGCTGCCCGGCCGGCCGATCGGACACCGGCATTCGACCCCGAGCGCACCGTCCTGGTCACCGGAGGCACCGGCACCGTCGGCGCCGCCACCGTCCGCCACCTGGTGACCGAGCACGGCGCACGCCACCTCGTCCTCGCCGGACGCCGGGGCGCGGACGCCCCCGGCGCCCGCGAACTCGTCGCCGAGATGACCGAAGCGGGCGCCGACATCACCGTGGCCGCCTGCGACACCACCGACCGCGACGCCCTCGCCGCACTCCTGGACACCATCGCGCGCGACCATCCGCTCGGCGCCGTCGTCCACGCCGCCGGTGTGGCCGACGACGGCCTCATCACCTCCCTCACCCCCGAACGCCTCGACGCGGTCCTGCGCCCCAAGGTCGACGCCACGGTCCACCTCCACGAACTGACCCGCACCCTCGGCCTGACCGCCTTCGTCGTCTTCTCCTCGGCCGCCGCCACGCTCGGCAGCCCCGGCCAGGGCAACTACGTCGCGGCCAACTCCTTCCTGGACGCCTTCGCCGGACACCTCCGCGGACAGGGACACCCCGCCCTCTCCATCGGCTGGGGCCTGTGGGCCGCGGACAGCGGCATCACCGGACACCTGGACACCGCACAGCGCGGCCGCATCGACCGCAGCGGCATCGGCGCCCTGCCCACCCCGCAAGCCCTGGCCCTCTTCGACCGCTGCCTGTCCCACACCGGCGGCACCCCCCTGCCCCTGCGCGTCGACCTGCCCGCACTGCGCCGCAACGCGGCCGGACTTCCCCCCGTCCTGCGCTCCCTGGCCGGCCGCCCCCCGCTGCGCCGCGCCACCGGCGTAGGCGCCGGAACGGCGAGCGGCCCGGCACCCGCCGGCGGCACGCTCGCCGCGCTCCCCGAGGAACAGCGGCGAGCGGCTGTCCGCACCCTGGTCCGCACGACCGTCGCCGCCGTCCTCGGCCACAGCGACGACACGTCGATCAGCCTCGACCGCCCCTTCGCGGAGATGGGCTTCGACTCCCTCACCGCCATGGAGCTGCGCAACGCCTTCACCCGCGAGACCGGCCTCACCCTGCCCGCGACCCTGGTCTTCGACCACCCCACCCCGACCGCCGTCGCCGACCTCCTCCTCGCCGAACTCGCCACCCCCACCGAGCCGGAGCACGACGCACCCCGCACCCCCGCTGCACCCGCCGCCCTCGCCGACGACCCGATCGCGATCGTCGGCATGGGCTGCCGCTTCCCCGGCGGCGCCGAGAGCCCCGAACAGCTGTGGGACATGCTCCTCAAGGGCGTCGACGGCATCGGAGACTTCCCCGCCGACCGCGGCTGGGACCTGGCCGCCCTCTACGACCCGGACCCCGAGTCCCGGCGCCGCGGCACGACCTACACCCACCGCGGCGGCTTCCTCACCGACGTCGCCTCCTTCGACGCGGGTTTCTTCGGGATCTCGCCGCGTGAGGCCCTGGCGATGGATCCGCAGCAGCGTCTGCTGCTGGAGACGTCGTGGGAGGCCGTCGAGCGGGCCGGCATCGACCCCCGCACCCTGCGCGGTTCCCGCACCGGCGTCTTCACCGGCACCAACGGCCAGGACTACGCACACGTCCTGAGCACGGCCGACGCCGACACCGAGGGCTACCTCGGCACCGGCAACGCCGCGAGTGTCATCTCCGGCCGCATCTCCTACGTCCTGGGCCTCGAAGGCCCGGCGGTCACCGTCGACACCGCCTGCTCGGCATCCCTCGTCGCCCTGCACTGGGCGATCCGCGCGCTCACCTCGGGGGAGTGCTCGATGGCACTCGTCGGCGGAGTGACCGTGATGTCGACCCCGGCGGCCTTCGTCGAGTTCAGCCGCCAGCGCGGCCTCGCACCGGACGGGCGGTGCAAGGCGTTCGCGGAGGGTGCGGACGGTACGGGCTGGGGTGAGGGCGTCGGCGTCCTGCTCGTGGAACGGCTCTCGGACGCGCGCCGCAACAACCATCCCGTCCTGGCGGTGGTGCGTGGTTCGGCGGTGAACCAGGACGGCGCTTCGAACGGTCTGACGGCGCCGAACGGTCCGTCCCAACAGCGTGTCATCCGTGCGGCGTTGGCGAGTGCGGGCCTTACGCCGTCGGAGGTGGACGCGGTGGAGGCGCACGGCACCGGTACCTCGCTCGGTGACCCGATCGAGGCGCAGGCGCTGCTGGCCACGTACGGCAGGGACCGTGACGTTGAGCGGCCGTTGTGGCTGGGGTCGGTGAAGTCGAACATCGGTCACACGCAGGCGGCTGCGGGTGTGGCGGGTGTGATCAAGATGGTGGAGGCGATGCGCCACGGCGTGCTGCCGGCCACCCTCCACGTGGACGAGCCGTCGTCGCATGTCGACTGGGCGGCCGGTGACGTCAGGCTCCTGACGGAGTCCGTGGACTGGCCGGACACGGACCGTTCGCGCCGGGCCGCGGTCTCCGCCTTCGGGTTCAGCGGCACGAACGCCCACGTCGTCCTGGAACAGGCACCGGAGAACGTCACCGAGGAGAACACGGCCACCGCTCCCCGCCCCGCCCCCGTGACCAGCTGGGTCGTCTCCGGCCGCGGCACCGACGCCCTGCACGCCCAGGCCGCCGGACTGCTGGCCCATGTACAGGCCCGTCCGGACCTCGACCCCGTGGATGTGGGTTTGTCGCTGGTGCGGACCCGGTCGGTGTTCGAGAACCGTGCGGTGGTCCGGGGCGGCGACCGTGAGGAACTCCTCACGGGACTTGCCGCCCTCGCCCGCGGCGAGAACCTGCCCTCCGTGGCCCAGGGCCTGGCGACCGAGGGCAAGCTCGCCTTCCTCTTCTCCGGCCAGGGCGCGCAACGGCTGGGTATGGGGCGGGAGTTGTACGACGCGTATCCGGTGTTCGCGGAGGCGTTCGACGCGGTGTGCGCGCACCTCGACGAGGGGCTGCGGGGGGTGGTGTTCGGTGAGGACGCCGATCTCCTGAATCAGACCGCCTGGACGCAGCCAGCGCTGTTCGCGGTCGAGGTGGCGTTGTTCCGGTTGGTGGAGTCGTGGGGGATGAGCCCGGACTTCCTGGTCGGCCATTCGGTGGGTGAGCTGGCGGCCGCGCACGTGGCGGGGGTGTTCTCCCTGGAGGATGCGTGCCGTCTGGTGTCGGCGCGCGGTCGGCTGATGCAGGAACTCCCGGCCGGTGGTGCGATGTTCGCGCTGGAGGCGGCGGAGGACGAAGTCCTCCCGCTGCTGGCGGGCTGGGAGGCGGAGGTGTCGGTCGCGGCCGTGAACGGCCCGCGGTCGGTGGTCGTCTCGGGTGTCGAGGCGGTCGCGGAGGCCGTCGCCCAGCAGGTCGCCGCGCTGGGCCGCCGCACCTCGCGGCTGCGGGTCTCGCACGCTTTCCACTCGCCGTTGATGGAACCGATGCTGGTGGAGTTCCGTGCGGTCGCCGAGAGCGTGACCTACGAACTGCCGCGTCTGGCGGTCGTGTCGAACCTGACCGGGCAGGTCGCGGATGCGGGGGAGTTGGGCTCGCCCGAGTACTGGGTGCGGCATGTCCGTGAGGCGGTGCGGTTCGCCGACGGGATCTCCTGGCTGGCCGTGAACGGGGTGACCCGGTTCGTGGAGCTCGGCCCCGACGGCACCCTCACCACCCTCGCCCAGTCCGGCGTCTCCGACGACGGGAGCGTGCTGTTCGCGTCGGTGTTGCGCAAGGACCGGCCCGAGGCGGATGCCGTCGTGGCGGCGGTCTCGCGGGCGTTCACGCACGGAGTGGCTGTCGACTGGCCCGCTCTGCCGGCCGGTTCCGGCGCGACGGCCGTGGAGCTTCCGACGTACGCCTTCCAGCGTGAACGGTACTGGCCCCGACCGGCACAGGCCGCGGTCGAGCGGCGGGTCGAAGGCTGGCGCTACCGCGTCGGGTGGGAGACCGTTCCCACCCCGGCCGACCCCGCACCGGTGCCGGGCCGCTGGATCCTGCTCCAGCCCCCGGGCGACGACGCGCTCGCGGGGATCGAGGAGTTCGTCCCCGGCGTCGACCGGTTCACCTGCCCGGCGGAGACGGCCGACCGCGCCGGACTGGCACGGCTGCTGACACAGGCGGCCGAATGCGGGCTCGTCGCGGGCGTGTTGTCCTGCCTCGCCCCCGCCGGCGGAGCGCGGGTGACGACGGCGCTCGTCCAGGCACTGGGCGACGCCGGGCTGGCGGTTCCGGCGTGGACGGTGACGCACGGCGCGGTCTCGACGGGCGCGCCCGGCGAGGAGCCCGCCGACCCGAACCAGGCCGCGGTCTGGGGACTCGGCCGGGTCGCCGCGCTCGAACACCCCGACCGCTGGGGCGGCCTCGTGGACGTCCCCGCTGGACAGACCGACCGGCACACCCTCGCCGGGATCGCGTCCGCCCTCGTCAGCGGCGAGGACCAGCTCGCCGTACGCGAACCCGGACTGGTCGCCCGCCGACTGGCCCACGCCCCGTCCGCCACGGTCCCCGCCGTGTCCTGGACCCCGCGCGGCCGCGTCCTGGTGACCGGCGGCACGGGCGCCCTCGGCGGACGCCTCGCACACTGGCTGGTGGGCCGAGGCGCACGGGACCTCGTCCTGACGAGCCGCCGCGGAGCCCAGGCCCCCGGCGCCGCCGAACTGGCCGAGGAACTCCGGGACCTGGGCGCCGAGGTCACCCTCGAAGCCTGTGACATGGCGGACCGCGCCGAGGTCGGGGCCCTGCTGGAACGGCACCCGGTCGACGCGGTGTTCCACGCCGCCGGCCTGGGCGACGCCACACCGTTCGAGAAGACCGACGACCACCACCTCGCCGCGGTGCTGGCCGCGAAGGCGGTGGGTGCCGATCATCTCGACGCGCTGACGCGGGAGTCGGACCTGTCGGCGTTCGTGGTGTTCTCCTCGATCGCGGGTGTGTGGGGCAGTGGCGGGCAGTCGGCGTATGCCGCGGCCAACGCTCACCTCGATGCGCTGGTGGAGCGGCGCCGGGCCCGGGGTCTCGCGGGTACGGCGGTGGCCTGGGGGCCGTGGGGCGGGGGAGGGATGGTGTCGGACGAGGGCGCGGCGGAGTTGGTGCGCCGGGGACTGCGGGTGATGGATCCGGACCGGGCGCTTGCCGGGCTCGGGCGCGCCCTGGACGTCGCGGACACCACGGTGGTGGTGGCCGACGTCGACTGGGAGAAGTTCCTGCCCACGTTCACCGCCCGCCGCCCCAGCCCCCTGCTGACCGCCCTCCTCGAAGAGGCCGACACCACGGCGGCACGGCCCGCGACGGGCACGGAACCGGAGGCCAAGGGAGCGGCCCTGCGCAAGGAGCTCTCCGCGCTCTCCGAGACCGACCGCAGGACCGCGCTGCGGGACCTCGTACGCGACCGCGCGGCCTCGGTCCTGGGCCGCGCGAGCGGCGAGAGCGTGGCACCCGCCCAGGCCTTCCGCGACATCGGCTTCGACTCCCTCACGGCCGTCGAACTCCGCAACCAGCTCAACCAGGACACCGGACTGCGCCTGCCCAGCACCCTCGTCTACGACTACCCCACCCCCGGACACCTCGCCGATCACCTCGGCGCCGAACTCTTCCCCGCCGCGCCCACCCGCCCGGGCGGCCTGTTCGACCAGCCCGGCACGGCCGGCGACGACGAGGAGACCGCGCTGCGCAGGAGACTCTCGACCGTCCCGCTGGCCCGGCTGAAGGAGAGCGGCCTGCTCACCGCACTGCTGGCCCTCGCCGAACCGGACCGGCCCTCGCCATCGGAGGGGACGGCCCCTGATGCCCCCGGCGAGGCGACGGACGACGACCTGATCAGCACGATGGACGTCGACGACCTCGTCCAACTGGCCCTCGGCGACTCGGCTCCCTGACCGTGCAGCCCGCCGCCCACCCCGCCCGCCGAAGCCCGATGCAAGAACAGTGGAGCTGAGTATGCCCACCTCCGAGGAACGCGTCGTCGCGGCCCTGCGCGCGTCGCTGGTCGAGAACGAGCGGCTGCGCAAGCAGAACGACCGCCTCGCCCGCGCGGCCACCGAACCGGTGGCCGTGGTCGGCATGGCCTGCCGCTACCCGGGAGACGTCCACTCGCCCGAGGAACTGTGGCGGCTCGTGGCCGACAGCCGGGACGCGATGACCGGCTTTCCGGAGGACCGGGGCTGGGACCTGGCCGGGAGCACCACCGACGCGGCCGCCCTGCGCGGCGGATTCGTGGCCTCCGCGACCGAGTTCGACGCCGCGTTCTTCGGGATCTCGCCCCGCGAGGCCCTCGCCATGGACCCGCAGCAGCGCCTCACCCTGGAGGCGTCCTGGGAGGCCCTGGAACGGGCGGGCATCGCCGCCGCCGCCGTACGCGGCAGCCGCACGGGCGTCTTCGTCGGCTGCAGCAACCAGAACTACGGCTCCGCGACCGGACGTGAACTCCCCGAGGGCATCGAGGGCCACCTGCTCACCGGCAACGCCGCGAGCGTGGTCTCGGGCCGGGTGTCGTACGCGCTGGGCCTCGAAGGCCCGGCGGTGACCGTCGACACCGCCTGCTCGTCGTCCCTCGTCGCCCTCCATCTCGCGGTGCAGGCGCTGCGGTCGGGGGAGTGCGACCTCGCCCTCGCCGGCGGCGTCACCGTCATGTCCACCCCCGACGTGTTCGCCGAGTTCGACCGGCAGGGCGGCCTGGCGGGCGACGGACGGTGCAAGGCGTTCGCGGACGGTGCGGACGGTACGGGCTGGGGCGAGGGCGTCGGCGTCCTCCTCGTGGAACGGCTCTCGGACGCCCGCGCGAACGGCCACCCGGTGCTGGCGGTGGTGCGTGGTTCGGCGGTGAACCAGGACGGCGCCTCGAACGGCCTGACCGCACCGAACGGCCCCTCCCAACAGCGCGTCATCCGCGCGGCGTTGACGAACGCGGGCCTTACGCCGTCGGAGGTGGACGCGGTCGAGGCGCACGGCACCGGCACCTCGCTCGGCGACCCGATCGAGGCACACGCCCTGCTCGCCACCTACGGCAAGGACCGTGACGCCGAACGGCCCTTGTGGCTGGGGTCGGTGAAGTCGAACATCGGTCACACGCAGGCGGCTGCGGGTGTGGCGGGTGTGATCAAGATGGTGGAGGCGATGCGCCACGGCGTCCTGCCGGCCACCCTCCACGTCGACGAACCCTCGACCCACATCGACTGGGAGGCGGGCGAGGTCAGCCTCCTCACCGCACCACGCGCCTGGCCCGAGACCGGCCGCCCCCGCACCGCGGCCGTCTCCGCCTTCGGCGTCAGCGGCACCAACGCCCACGTCATCCTGGAACAGGGCACCCCGGCACCGGAGCCGGCCCCGGTCCTGGACCCGAAGGCGGACCCGGCACGGGAACAGACCTCCGCCGCACCGCCCATGGTCCCGTGGCTGCTCTCCGCCCGCACCCCCAAGGCCCTGCGCGCACAGGCCCGCACACTGACGGACTTCCTGACCGGACACCCCGACCACCACACTCCCACCGACATCGGCTGGTCCCTGCTGACCACCCGGTCGACGTTCGACCACCGAGCCGTCGTCTTCGGCGCCGACCGCACCGACCTCCTCGACGGCCTGCGCGGCCTCGCCGACAACGAGACGACATCTCGGGCCGTGACCGGCTCCGCCCATGACGAGGGCAAGCTCGCCTTCCTCTTCTCCGGCCAGGGCGCGCAACGGCTGGGTATGGGGCGGGAGTTGTACGACGCGTATCCGGTGTTCGCGGAGGCGTTCGATGCGGTGTGCGCGTACCTCGACGAGGGGCTGCGGGGGGTGGTGTTCGGTGAGGACGCCGATCTGCTGAACGAGACGGGGTGGACGCAGCCCGCGCTGTTCGCGATCGAGGTGGCGTTGTTCCGGTTGGTGGAGTCGTGGGGTGTGCGTCCCGACTTCCTCGTCGGTCACTCGGTGGGTGAGCTGGCGGCCGCGCACGTGGCGGGGGTGTTCTCCCTGGAGGATGCGTGCCGTCTGGTGTCGGCACGTGGTCGGCTGATGCAGGAACTCCCGGCCGGTGGTGCGATGTTCGCGCTGGAAGCGACGGAGGACGAGGTCCTCCCGCTGCTGACGGAGGGGGTGTCGGTCGCGGCCGTGAACGGCCCGCGGTCGGTGGTCGTCTCGGGTGTCGAGGCGGTCGCGGAGGCCGTCGCGCAGCAGATCGCCGCGCTGGGCCGCCGCACCTCGCGGCTGCGGGTCTCGCACGCTTTCCACTCGCCGCTGATGGAACCGATGCTGGTGGAGTTCCGTGCGGTCGCCGAGAGCGTGACCTACGAAGAGCCGCGTCTGGCGGTCGTGTCGAACCTGACCGGACAGGTCGCGGATGCGGGGGAGTTGGGCTCGCCCGAGTACTGGGTGCGGCATGTCCGTGAGGCGGTGCGGTTCGCCGACGGGGTGCGCACGCTGGCCGTGAACGGGGTGACCCGGTTCGTGGAGCTCGGCCCGGACGGCACCCTCACCGCCCTCGCCCAGGCCTGCGTCCCCTCCGACGACGGGGTGCTCTTCACACCCCTGCTGCACAAGACCGGACCCGAACCGGCGGCCGTCCTGCGCGCCCTGGGCCGACTGCACACACACGGAGCGCCCGTCGACTGGCGGACATTCTTCGCGGGAACCGGCGCGACGGCCGTGGAGCTGCCGACGTACGCGTTCCAGCGTGAGCGCTACTGGCTCGACCCGGCCGCGCCGAGGCCGAGGCCCGGCGCCGACTCCTGGCGCTACTCCGTCACCTGGAAGCCACTGTCCCGGTTCTCCGGAACCGCGCCCGCGCCTTCCCCCGGCGCGCGCCTGGTGCTCGTCCCGCAGGAGCGCGACGAGCGGGCCGACGCCACGATCCGCGCCGTACTCGAAGGACTCGCCGGGCACGGGTTCGAACTCCGACGGATCGAGGTGCCGCACCCCGCCTCCGGGGCGGACCGTGCCGACCTCGCGGCCCGACTCGCCGACGCCCACGACGAGTTCGGGCCCGTCACGGCCGTCCTGTCCCTGCTCCCGCTGGCCGAGGACCGGGCCGGGGTGGCCGCGGCCACGGCCACCCTGATCCAGGCGCTCACGGACGGCGGACTGGACGGCCCGCTGTGGTCGCTGACGCGCGGCGCCGTCTCCGTCGGAGACTCCGACGCGGTCACGGCCCCCGAACAGGCGGCGGTCTGGGGACTCGGCCGGGTCGCGGCCCTCGAACACCCCGACCTGTGGGGCGGACTCGTCGACCTCCCCGACGAGCTCGACGAGCGGACGCTCGCACGACTCGCCGACGTCCTCACCGAACTGCCGGGCGAGGAAGGCGAACCGGCGTCGTCCGCCGGGAGTGCCACGCCCGGTGAGCGCGGCGAGGACCAAGTGGCCGTCCGCGGCTCCGGAGTCTTCGGCCGCAGACTGTCGAGGCCCCTCCCCACCCCGCTGGAGACGTGGCAGCCCCGAGGGACCGTCCTCGTCACCGGAGGCACGGGCGCCATCGGCGCCCGGGTCGCGCGCTGGGCCGTCGAGCGCGGCGCCGAGAACATCCTCCTGGTGAGCCGGCGCGGCCCCGACGCGCCCGGCGCCCCCGAACTCGAGACGGCCCTGCGAGCGCTCGGCGCCCAGGTCACGCTCGCCGCGGCCGACGTGTCCGTCAGGGAGGAAGTCGCCGCGCTCCTCGAACGGCACCCCGTGGACGCCGTACTGCACACCGCGGGCGTCCTCGACGACGCCGTCATCGGCGGCACCGACCCCCGGCGCATCCGGCACGTCATGCGGGCCAAGGCCGAGGCCGCCCTGCACCTCGACGAACTGACCCGGGACCGGGACCTGTCCGCCTTCGTCCTCTTCTCGTCGCTCGCCGGCGTCCTGGGCAACGCCGGGCAGGGCGCGTACGCCGCCGCCAACGCGGTCCTCGACGCCCTCGCCGAGCGCCGCCGCGCCGAAGGGCTGCCCGCCACCTCCGTCGCCTGGGGCCCCTGGGCCGGCGCCGGCATGGCCGCCGAGGCCACCGGCGACCGCAGGCGCAGCCGCGGCGCCGTGGCCTCGCTCGATCCCGACCTGGCCGTCGCCGCGCTCGCGACGGCCCTGGACTCCGGAGTGACCACCGAGTTCGTGGCCGACATCGACTGGCCCCGGTTCGTACCGGCCTTCACGTCGATCCGGCCCAGCGCCCTGCTGCGGGAACTTCCGGAGGCGGCCCCCGCCCCGTCCGCCGACCGGCCGTCGCCGAACGGCGCCGACAGCACCGGCGCGCGCATCGCAACCCTCCCGCGCGAGGCGGGCGTCCGAGCCGCCGTGGACCTGATCCGGGCCCGCGCGGCGGCGGTGCTGGGCCATGCCGACGCGGACGCGGTCCCGGCCGATCGCGCGTTCCGCGACCTGGGCGTGGACTCACTGATCGCGGTGGAACTGCGCAACGTCCTGAGCGCGGAGTGCGGGGTACGGCTGCCCGCCACCGTGGTGTTCGACCATCCGACCCCGACGGCTCTCGCGGAGTTCCTGTACGCCGAGTTGGGCGGCGCGGTCGACGAGGAGCCCGGCACGTCCGTGAGTTCGGCCGTGGCCGGCGACCCGGTGGTGATCGTCTCGACGGCCTGCCGGTTCCCCGGCGGCGTCGACTCCCCGGAGACCCTGTGGAGTCTGCTGTCGCAGGGGCGCGACGGCATGGGAGGCTTCCCCGACGACCGCGGCTGGGAAGGACTCGGCACGGTCTACGGGTATGACGCGGCGGACTTCGCACAGGTGGGCGGCTTCCTGTCGGGTGTGGGTTCGTTCGACGCGGGTTTCTTCGGGATCTCGCCGCGTGAGGCCCTGGCGATGGATCCGCAGCAGCGTCTGCTGCTGGAGACGTCGTGGGAGGCCGTCGAGCGGGCCGGCATCGACCCCCGTACCCTGCGCGGTTCGCGGACCGGCGTGTTCGCCGGGACGAACGGCCAGGACTACCCGGCCCTGCTGTCGCTGTCGGAAGGCGACTTCGGCGGCTATGTGGGCACCGGCAACGCCGCGAGCGTCTTCTCCGGCCGGGTGTCGTACGCGCTGGGCCTCGAAGGCCCCGCGGTGACCGTCGACACCGCCTGCTCCTCCTCCCTGGTGGCCCTGCATCTCGCGGTGCAGGCGCTGCGGTCGGGGGAGTGCGACCTCGCCCTCGCCGGCGGCGTGACCGTGATGTCGACGCCGGGCGCGTTCGCGGAATTCAGCCGTCAGGGCGGCCTCGCACCGGACGGGCGGTGCAAGGCGTTCGCGGAGGGTGCGGACGGTACGGGCTGGGGTGAGGGCGTCGGCGTCCTGCTCGTGGAACGGCTCTCGGACGCGCGCCGCAACAACCATCCCGTCCTGGCGGTGGTGCGTGGTTCGGCGGTGAACCAGGACGGCGCCTCGAACGGCCTGACCGCACCGAACGGACCCTCCCAACAGCGCGTCATCCGCGCGGCGTTGACGAACGCGGGCCTGACACCGTCGGACGTGGACGCGGTCGAGGCCCACGGCACCGGCACCTCGCTCGGCGACCCGATCGAGGCACACGCCCTGCTCGCCACCTACGGCAAGGACCGTGACGCCGAACGGCCCTTGTGGCTGGGATCGGTGAAGTCCAACATCGGCCACACACAGGCGGCCGCCGGTGTGGCGGGTGTGATCAAGATGGTCGAGGCGATGCGCCACGGCGTGCTGCCGGCCACCCTCCACGTGGACGAGCCGTCGTCGCATGTCGACTGGGCGGCCGGTGACGTCAGGCTCCTGACGGAGTCCGTGGACTGGCCGGACACGGACCGTCCGCGCCGGGCGGGTGTGTCCTCGTTCGGGCTGAGCGGCACCAACGCGCACGTCGTCCTCGAACAGGCCCGGGAGCCCGCCGTCGAAGAGACGGACACCGGCCGACCGCTACCGGTCACCCCCTGGGTGGTGTCCGGACAGACCCCCGCCGCTCTGCGGGCCCAGGCCGACCGCCTGCTGCACCACCTCCAGGCCCGCCCGGAGCTGAACGCAGCCGATGTGGCCCGGTCGCTCGTCGGATCACGGTCGGCCTTCGACCACCGTGCGGTGGTGCGCGGCGCGGATCGCGAGGAACTCCTCACGGGCCTTGCCGCCGTCGCCCACGGCGAGACACCGTCAGGCACGGCACACGGAACCCCGGCCACCGGCAAGCTCGCCTTCCTCTTCTCCGGTCAGGGCGCGCAACGGCTGGGTATGGGGCGGGAGTTGTACGACGCGTATCCGGTGTTCGCGGAGGCCTTCGACGCGGTGTGCGCGCACCTCGGCGAGGGGCTGCGCGGGGTGGTGTTCGGTGAGGACGCCGATCTCCTGAATCAGACCGCCTGGACGCAGCCCGCGCTGTTCGCGGTCGAGGTGGCGTTGTTCCGGTTGGTGGAGTCGTGGGGGATGAGCCCGGACTTCCTGGTCGGCCATTCGGTGGGTGAGCTGGCGGCCGCGCACGTGGCGGGGGTGTTCTCCCTGGAGGATGCGTGCCGTCTGGTGTCGGCGCGCGGTCGGCTGATGCAGGAACTCCCGGCCGGTGGTGCGATGTTCGCGCTGGAGGCGGCGGAGGACGAAGTCCTCCCGCTGCTGACGGACGGGGTGTCGGTCGCGGCCGTGAACGGCCCGCGCTCGGTGGTCGTCTCCGGTGCCGAAGTGGCGGCCTCGGCCGTCGCGCAGCAGATCGCCGCCCTGGGCCGCCGCACCTCCCGCCTCCGCGTCTCGCACGCTTTCCACTCGCCGCTGATGGAGCCGATGCTGGCGGAGTTCCGCACGGTCGCCGAGAGCGTGACCTACGAAGAGCCGCGTCTGGGGGTTGTCTCGAACCTGACCGGACAGGTCGCGGATGCGGGGGAGTTGGGCTCGCCCGAGTACTGGGTGCGGCATGTCCGTGAGGCGGTGCGGTTCGCCGACGGGGTGCGCACGCTGGCGGAGTGGGGCGTGACCCGGTTCGTGGAGCTCGGCCCGGACGGCACGCTCACCGCCCTCGCCCAGGCCTGCGTCTCCGACGACGGGAGCGTGCTGTTCGTGTCGGTGTTGCGCAAGGACCGGCCCGAGGCGGATGCCGTCGTGGCGGCGGTCTCGCGTGCGTTCACGCACGGAGTGGCTGTCGACTGGCCCGCTCTGCTGGCCGGTTCCGGCGCACGGAGCGTGGAGCTTCCGACGTACGCCTTCCAGCACGAACGGTACTGGCCCGAGCCCGCCGCACACCGCGGGCCCGGGACCGGCGCGAACCCGCTGGACGCGGGCTTCTGGGATGCGGTGGAACGCGGTGACGCCCGGAACCTCGCCGAGGTGCTGGGAGTGGACGAGGCCGAACTTGACGCGGTCGTACCGGCGTTGTCCGCCTGGCGGCAGGGTGCGGCCGAGCGGTCGCGGGTGGACGGCTGGCGCTACCGGATCGACTGGCAGCCCTTCACCGCACCGCCGCCCGCCACGCCGGACACCGGACGCAGGCTCCTGCTCCAGGCCGCCGGCGAGGACAAGGACACGCTCGCGGGGATCGAGGAATTCCTCCCGGGCGTGGAACGGGTCGTCTACGACCCCGACGCCGGCCGTGCCGCCCTGGGCCGCATCCTGTCCGACGCGGCGGCGGGCGACCCGGTCGCCGGCGTCCTGCTCCGGCCGGCGGACGTGACGGCCTCCCTGGCCCTCGTCCAGGCGCTGGGCGACGCGGCATTGACCGCGCCGCTGTGGCTGCTCACCCAGGGCGCCGTGACCGTCGGCGCCCCGTCCGAGGGTGTCGTCGATCCGGCCGGCGCCGCTCTGTGGGGCTTCGGCCGGGTCGCCGCCCTGGAACACCCCGACCGGTGGGGCGGCCTCGTCGACCTGCCGGAGGCCGTGGACCGGAGCGTCCTCGCGGGTCTGGCCGCGGTCATCACGGACGGCGGAGAGGACCAGGTCGCCGTCCGTGGTACGGCCGCCTACGCCCGCCGGCTCTCCCACGCCCCGCTGCCCGACGGCACACCGGCCTGGGGACCCTCCGCCGACGCCTGGCACGCTCCGCGCCGGGTGCTGGTGACCGGCGGCACGGGCGGCGTCGGCGCGCGGCTGGCCCGCTGGCTGGTGGAGCGGGGCACGGAGGAGCTCGTCCTCGTCGGACGGCGTGGGATGGACGCTCCCGGTGCGGCCGATCTGGTGCGTGACCTGGAGGGGCTGGGTGCGCGGGTCGTGGTGGAGGCGTGCGACACGTCCGACGCGGTCGCGGTCGGGGACCTGCTGTCCCGGCATCCGGTCGATGGTGTGTTCCACGCGGCGGGTGTCCTGGACGACGATCTGATCGAGCGGCTGACTCCGGAGCGGGTGGCCGCGGTGCTGGCCGCGAAGGCGGTGGGCGCCGATCATCTCGACGCGCTGACACGGGACATGGACCTGAAGGCGTTCGTGGTGTTCTCCTCGATCGCCGGTGTGTGGGGCAGTGGCGGGCAGTCGGCGTATGCCGCGGCCAACGCTCACCTCGATGCGCTGGTGGAGCGGCGCCGGGCCCGGGGTCTCGCGGGTACGGCGATGGCTTGGGGGCCGTGGGGTGGCGGAGGGATGGTGTCGGACGAGGGCGCGGCGGAGTTGGTGCGCCGGGGACTGCGGGTGATGGATCCGGACCGGGCGCTTGCCGGGCTCGGGCGCGCTCTGGACGTCGCGGACACCACGGTGGTGGTGGCCGACGTCGACTGGGAGAAGTTCCTCGCGCCCTTCACCGCCCGCCGCCCCAGCCCCTTGCTGTCCGCCCTCCCGGAGGCACGGGCCGCCGCGACGGCCCCCGGGGACACGGGAACCGGCTCCGACGGCCCGCGCCCCCTGGTCGAGAAACTGACCGCGGCGCCCGCCGAGGCCCGCCTCCAGCTGGTCCAGGACCACGTGCGGGGCGTCGCTGCCACGGCACTCGGCTTCGACGGGCCGGCGGCCGTCGAACCCACCAAGGCATTCCGGGAGATGGGCTTCGACTCACTGACCGCCGTGGAACTGCGCGACCGGCTCAACGCCGACACCGGACTGCGGCTGCCGACCACCCTCGTCTTCGACCACCCCACACCCGCCGACCTCGCCCGCCACCTCACCGGTGAACTCTTCGGCGGCGGACAGGCCAACGCCACCGCGCTGCTCGCGGAGATGGAGAACGCGGTCACGAAGCTCATCGGCTCCGACCCGGGACAGGACGTGAGAATCCTGCTCAAGGCACGGCTCAAGGCCTTCCTCACCGAGGTCGAGGACCTGGAGCCGGACCGCGGCGGACTCGACGGCCCGGACGACGGGACGAGCGCGGCGGTGTCCATGGCCGACCGGCTCGACGACGCCACCGACGAGGAGCTGTTCGACTTCATCAGCCGGCAACTCGACCAGTCGTAGGACCACGGCCGGGCCCCGGGGGACGAACACGGTTCCCCGGGCGGTGGGACGCGGCCGCGCGGCCCCTCACCCCCGGCCGGTCCGCGCCCGCGGCCCGGCCAGGACGGTGACGACCGCGTCAGCGGGGAACGGCTCCGGCACCTGACGTCAGGGGCGGTTCAGCGCTTGACCCCGGCAGTTCTGTACGCAGCGGACGCAGTCCGGGCCAGACCAGGGCCGTGGAACCCCAGGTGAGGCCACCGCCGAACCCGGTCAGCACCACCCTCTGACCGGGCCGCAGCGCACCGGAGGCGGCGCAGTCGGTGAGCGCGAGGGGGATCGACGCGGCGACCGTGTTGCCCAGCGCGGCGATGTTGGACGCGAACCGACCGGCGGGCAGGCCCAGACGCCTGGCGACGGACGTCAGGATGCGGGCGTTGGCCTGATGGAGCACGAAGGAGTCGATCTCCCCCGGCGGCCATCCCGCGAGCGCGGCGATCTCCTCCACCGACTGGGCCATCCGGCGTACCGCCTGAGCGAAGACCGCCTGGCCCCGCATCGTGAAGAAGGTGTCCTCGGTCTTCGTCGGCAGACCGGTGGAACGCTGCCTGGATCCGCCCGCGGGGATCTCGATGAGATCGGCCTCGCCGCCGTCGCTGCCCAGGCTGAACCCCAGCAGCGCGCCCGGCTCCGCGGCGTCGCCCGCGCGCAGCACGACCGCGCCCGCCCCGTCGCCGAACACCACCCGGGTCGCCCGGTCCGCGGGATCGAGGATCGTCGAGAACGTGTCGGCGCCGATCACCAGCACACTGTCGGCGACCCCCAGCGACACCAGCCCGGCGCCGGCGGCCAGCGCGTACACGAATCCGGTGCACACGGCCTGCACGTCGAACGCGGGCACCGGGCCCAGCCCGAGACGGCTCGCCACGTGCGGCGCGGTCGCCGGACAGAGCCGGTCCGGGGTGCTCGTCGCCAGGACGACGGCCCCCGCTCGCTCCAGGCCCGCCGACGCCAGCGCGTTGCGTGCCGCCTCGACGGCGAGGTCACCCGTGGACTGGCCGGGCGCGATCACCCGCCGGTGCCCGATACCGGTACGGCGGCGGATCCACTCGTCGTCGGTGTCGAGGACCGCGGCCAGATCGTCGTTGGAGACCACCGTGGCGGGCACCGAACCGCCCAGCCCGGCCACGACCGCCGACCGCGGCCCGGCGAGACCCGGCACCGGGGGGACGAGCGGCCCGGGCCGCGGCTCCGGCCGCGAAGTCCCCTGCTCGTACGTGCCGTTCGACCCACTCTTCATCGACCTCACGCCACCTCGCCTCGTCGTGGCCGACACAATCACGACGAGCATGGGGCACGACGGCGGACGGGATTTCCCGGAGCCGCCCCGGCTAGGCGAACTTCTACACTCTCGCTCCGGGCCCGCGGAGCGGCCCCGGCCGGTGCGCCTTGGGCAGTGTGCCCTTGGGCGGTGCGGAACCGGTGACCGGCGGCCCGCGTCCACCCGTCCCCAGCCGGCGGCTGCCGGCCGGGAGTCCTTCCACGATCCGTGTCGGCGGACCGCGGAGGAACGGACACGGGCGGGCCGGTGGCCCCCGGTGAGAACCGGGGCCACCGGCCCACCCGCGTCACTTCTCCTCGGGTACGCCACCCCCGCCGGTCCGCGCGTGCGCGTGCAGACGCTCCAGCCAGGCCGGCTCCCGTACCTCGGCCGCGTGCTCCTGGGCCAGACACAGGTACACGTCCCGGCCCCCGTCCTCGGCGGGCGTCGGCGCGATGTGCACCGTCGGCACCGGAAGGTCCGGGAACTCGTACCAGAACGGCCGCCCCGCACCCAGGTCGATGCGGTACAGCGGGAACTGCGACCAGTTGTTGACGGTCAGCGCCGTGTCGAAGACGTCCGGCGCCCGCACCGACATGACGTGCCGTGACACACCCGCCCCGCGATAGGAGTTGAGGAAGGCGATCTCGTCGCGGATCTTGTCGGCGGTGTTGGAGTCCAGACAGGCCCGGACGTCCTGGGCGACCTGGCCCAGCGGGCTCTCGCGCAGCGCCGCCGCCGAGGTACCGGTCCAGCTGTTGCTGACACAGTTGCCCCAGTACCCGGCGGGCAGCGCCTCACCGAGCCGGGACTGCGCGCTGACGATCATGCCGAGCCATTCGGCCGCGTCGTCGGGCCGGCCGCGCAGGGCGCCGAGCACCTGCCAGATGTGCGCGGTCAGGACGTCGTTGGTGGAGACCCAGGAGCCCTCGCCGGTCAGCTGCCGCTGCGCGGACCGCTTCATCGCGGCGAGTTCGGCGGCTTCGAAGCGGGTGGCGACGGTCGCGAGCTTGTGCAGGCCGACCTTGATGTTCGTCGCCAGCAGCCGTGCGCGTGAGACACCGGTGAACGCGCGCGAGGCCACCGTCGCGGGGTCCGTGGACGTCCGGCCCAGCGCGTCGAGGACGGTCCGGTCGTGGAACGGCTCCCCGGGAGAGTCCAGCCCGTGGTGCTCGCGCGACCAGCTCTCCAGGAACGCGACGGTGTTCCCGCCGTCCGCGAGACTGTGGTTGATCATCACGCCGAGGACCGAACCGCCGCCGCGCATCCGGGTCAGCCGGATCTTCAGCAGCGGGGTGTCCCGGTCGACGACACGGAACGCGCTGACCTCGCGCAGCAGGTTGCCGATCACCGGCTCGGTACGCAGCGAGGGCCCGTACTCCCGCAGCGGCTCCGGCGACACCGCCTCGGTGAAGCGGACCCCGGCGTCGTTGCAGAGCACACTCAGCCCGCCGTCCCCGTCCCGGGTGAGACGGCCCGCCAGCAGCGGGAAGTGGCGCAGCGTGCGCGCCAGGGACGCGCGCAGCTCCGCGCCGTCCAGCGTCTCGCGGTAGAAGAACGTCAGCGGTGTGTACCAGGGACCGGTCAGCAGGTCGTAACCGCTGAGCCGGACCCGGGTGGTGCCGGCCGTGCCGGCGCGGACCAGGAAGGACCGCTCCTCCCGGCTCTCCACGGCGTGGCGGAACGCCGGCACGGGCGCCTTGCCCTTCCGGCCCTTCCCGCCCCTCGGGCCGCCCGTGCGGCCCGCGCGGCCCGTCCTGCGGGTCCAGCCCGCGCCGCCGGTCGCAGGCGTCCCGTCCGTCGTGCTCGCCGTACTCGTCGTGCCCGGGTCGGGCGTGTCCTTCGGGTTGGTCGTGTTCGCTGTCACGGATGTCCTCCTCGCGGCCGATCAGTCCCAGGCGACGAGCAGGCTGTCGACCCCGTAGTGCACGGCGCGGTCGCGCAGCGGCACCTCGTCCGCGGGCGTCGCCAGCCGCAGCTTCGGGAAACGCTCGAACAGGGTGCGCAGACCGATCCTGAGGGTGGCGCGGGCCAGGTGCTGGCCCAGGCACTGATGCGCCCCGAACCCGAGCGCCAGGTGCTTGCGCGGGATACGGGTGACGTCGAGGGCGTCGGGGTCGGTGAAGACCGAGGGATCACGGTTGGCGGCGGGCAGCGACAGGACGACGGTCTGCCCGGCCTTGATGGTGACGCCCTCGATCTCGACGTCCTCCAGCGCGCAACGGCTCGACCCCATCTGTGAGATGGTCAGATAGCGCATCAACTCGTCGACGGCACCCGCCTCGTACAGCTCCGGGCGGCTGCGCAGCAGGGCCAGCTGCTCCGGCTGCTCCAGCAGCGCGAACGTGCTCAGGGCCAGCATGTTGGGCGTCGTGTCGAGGGAGCCGCCCAGGGTGAGGACGGCGAGGTTGACCATCTCCTCCTCGGTCAGCTCCCCGGTGGACGCCAGCTGCCCGAAGAAGTCGTCGCCCCGTTCCTTCATCCGCTCGCGGACCATGGGCCGCAGCGCCGCGTCCATGGACTCGACGTGGTGGATGAACTCCTCCAGCGTGTACGTCAGCGTCATCATCGCCGAGAAGTGCTTCGAGATGACCGCCATCAGCTCGGCGGAGGCCCCCATCAGGGACTGCACCGTGCGCACGCTCACCACCTCGGCGAACGACGTCAGCAGATCGGCCTGCGAGCCCTGCGCGGCCATCTCGTCCAGGGTCTCGCCGATGATGCGGGTCAGCTCCGGCTCGAACTGCTGGATCCGGCGGACCGTGAAGTGCCCGGCCAGCAGCCGGCGGTACTTGGAGTGCTCGGGCGCGTCCGTCTTCGCGAACGAACCGGGCGGCGAGGGCTGGGGCTTGTACTCGTCCATCGGGAACGGCGGCGCGACGACATGGGCCAGCAGTTCGTTGCGGTGGCTGAAGCGGTTGTCGGCCAGGATCTGCCGCACCAGGTCGTGCCGGGTGACCAGCCAGCCCGAGGTGTCCGCCGGGGCCACCTGGAAGGTGATGGGGCTGACCGGGTTCTCCGCACGCAGGCGGGCGTAGGCCGCCGGCGGATCGAACGGGCATGTGCCCCGGTCCGCCGGGATGACGGGTGCGTCGGGCCGTGTCTTCATGGTCACTCCGTTGGTGTGCCGGCTGCGCCGTCGGGTGTCGTGGGGCGGGAGCGGGTGGAGGGGTCAGGCACGCTTGACGGCCAGCGGCAGATGCCGGGCGCCATAGACGTTGGTGCCGTGGTAGGTCAGCCGTGCGTCGGGGTCGACCTCGATCCGGGCGAACCGGTCGAGGAGCGCGTTCAGCGCGACCCGCCCCTCCAGCCGGGCCAGCGGCGCCCCGATGCAGTAGTGGATACCGTGACCGAAGGCGGCCTGACGGGAGTTGGAGCGGTCCGGACGGAAGGCGGCCGCGTCCTCGAAGACCTCCTCGTCCAGGTTGGCCGACAACAGCCACAGATGCACCAGGGTGTCGGGGGCGAGGCTCGTCCCGTGGAACTCGGTCTCCACCGTGGTGACGCGCTCGATCCGCGTGAACGGCGGACGCAGCCGCAGGGTCTCCTCGATCACGGCCGGCACCAACGACCGGTCCTCACGGACCCGTTCGAACAGTTCCGGCTCCCCGTCCAGACACATCAGCGTGTTGCCCAGCAGCACCGAGGTGGTGACATGCCCCGCGAGCAGCAGCAGCGTCGCGAAACTCGCGATGTCCTCGTCGTCGAGGCGCTCACCGTCGAGCTCCGCGTGCACCAGGGTGCCCAGCAGGTCGTCCTGCCGCTCGCGGCGCCGCTCGTCGATGAAGCCCTGCAGGTACGCCGAGATGACGGCGCCGGTCTCCTCCATCCGCTGCACGCTCCCGGGATCCTCCGGGTCCGTCGACAGCAGCTGGTCCGCCCACCCCTGGAACAGGTCCCGGTCGGCCGTCGGCACGCCGAGCATCCGCGCGATCACCGTCACCGGCAGCGGGTTGGCGAGCACGTCCACCAGGTCGAAGCGGTCGGAGCCGGCCGCGGCCAGCAACTCGGCCGTCAGATCGGTGATCCACGGTTCGAGACCGGAGATCAGCCCCGGTGTGAAGGCACGGCTGACCAGACGCCGCATCTTGCCGTGCAGCGGCGGGTCCAGCAGCAGGAGGGTGCCGCGCGGGGCCTGGCGTTCACCGCCCGACAGGCGGCCCACGGTGTCGGACGAGAAGGTCGCCGGGTCGGTGAGGACCCGCTGCACGTCCTCGTACCGGAACAGATGCACCTGGCCCGCCTCGTCACGCCAGACGGGGCACTGTTCACGCATCCGCGCGAGCCAGGCGAGCAGCGTCGCCCCGCCGTCCGGCTCCACCGAGGGAGCCCTGCCGACGCCGGGCCCCGGCGCCGCGCCGGGCGCCGCATCCGCCCCTGCCCGCGTCACACCGACGTCCGGGGTGCCTTCCTCCGCCACCAGTGGTTCCCCCTCTCGTGCGGCCCGGTCGCGATCGCGGCCCGCGACGTGCCCGGTCCGGCCGGCGCCCGACGGGCCCGGCTCTCGCGTCACTCCAGCACGCGGCGCCGGACCGGGGCCAGGAACGGCCGCGCAGTCTAGGGATTCACCGAGTACCGCCCGCCGGGCCCTCGCCCGGGAGGCCGGGCGGCGGCCGCAATCTCTGGAGGAAATCCCAGACAGTGCCCGCCCACGGCGGCAACGGGCCTGCCCGCGGCCCAAGATGGGCACGCCCCGGCAGCGGGGCGCCACCCCGTACCGCCCGACGCGGAAGGCCGGCATGGACATCGCGATCGACCACGACAAGTGCATGGGAGCGGGTCAGTGCGTACTGATCGCACCCGAGGTCTTCGACCAGGACGAGACCGACGGACGTGCCCTGCTCCTGATCGAACGGCCGGGGAGCGACCACCACGAGGCGATCCGCGAAGCGCACGAATCCTGCCCGCTGGGTGCCATCACCCTCGACGGGGACTGAGCGGCTCCGGCAGGCCGGACGGCGGCGCCCGGCCCGCCTTCTGCCGGACCCGCTCCGATGTCCCGCGGCCCGGCCGCAGACCTTCTACGAACGAGAGGATGCCATGCGCGTTCTGTTCGCCGGCCTGTCGGAGAAGTCGCACCTGAACACCATGGTGCCGCTCGCCTGGGCCTTCGTCACGGCCGGCCACGACGTGCTGATGGCCAACTCGCCGTCGCTGACCCCCTCCATCACCGGGGTAGGCCTGGTGGCCGCCCCCGTGGGCACCGACGACCACACCCTGCTGCACGCGGACATGGCCCTCGCCCGCGAGTCCCAGGACGCCGACGTCGCCAACTGGAGCCACCTCGGCCCCGGCCAGGTCGACTGGGCCACCCTGCGCGAACGCTACGAGATCAGCGTGCCCTGGGGCTTCGCCCGCTACAACGATCCCGTCATGGACGACATGGTGGCCCTCGCCCGCGACTGGCGGCCCGACCTCGTCATCCGCGACCCCATCGCCTACGCGGGCGCGGTCGCCGCACGCGCCTGCGGCGCCGCCCACGCCCGCCTGCTGTGGTGCGCCGACGTGTACGGGCAGGCCCGCCGCACCTTCGTCGACCTCGCCCGCGACGTCCCCGAGGCCGAACGCACCGACCCGCTCGCCGAGTGGATCGACGAACGCGGCCGCGCCTACGGCGTGTCCTGCGACGAGGAACTCCTCAACGGCCAGTTCACGATCGACACCCTGCCCCCGAGCCTGCGGCCGCCGAGCGAACTGCACCAGCTGCCCATGCGCTACATCCCCTACAACGGCCCCGCCGTGCAGTGGGACTGGCTGCGCGAGCGGCCCAAGTCGCCCCGGGTGTGCGTCACCCTCGGCCGCACCAACAGCGAGGCCTACGGCGGCGACTACGTCCCCCTCTACGACATCCTCAGATCCCTGGGCGCACTCGACGTCGACGTCGTCGCCGCGCTCATGCCCGAGCAGGCCGAACAGCTCGGCGACCTGCCCCCCAACGTGCGCGCCGTCAGCGGGATCGCCCTGAACACGCTGCTGCCCACCTGCTCCGCCGTCATCCACCACGGCGGCTGGGGCTCCTTCGCCACCGCCCTCGTCAACGGCGTCCCGCAGCTCGCCCTGTCGACGAACGTCGCCGACCAGGAACTGCGCGGACGCGCGGTGCAGAAGGCCGGCGCCGGGATCTTCGTCCACCACAGCGACGTCGACGCCGGCCAGGTCCTCGTGCACACCCGCATGCTCGTGGAGGAGCCGTCGTTCGCGGCCGCCGCGGGACGGCTGCGGGACGAGTCCGCGGCCCTCCCCAGCCCGCACGCCCTGGTCGGCCGACTGGAACAACTGGTCGCCGACCGCTGACACCGCCCCGCACACACCCGCCCGAAGCGCACGGTCCGCACACACCCGCCCGAACGCACCGCCCCGAGCACCCTGCCCCGGACAGACCGGCCCACCGGCCGGATTCGCGCACCACACCGCACACACGAGGAAGGAGGACGGCGTCAACCGCGACCCCGACGGGGTACCTGGCGCCGCAATCCCGATGAGTCAGACACGCATCCTGGTGACCGGCGGTGCCGGCTTCATCGGTTCCCACTACGTCCGCACCCTCCTCGGTCCCCTCGGCCCCGGCGACGTCTCGGTGACCGTGCTGGACGCCTTCACCTACGCGGCCAAACGAGCCAGCCTCGACGAAGTCCACGACTCCGACCGCTTCCGGCTGGTCGTCGGCGACATCTGCGACCCGGACGTCGTCGGCCTCCTCATGGCCGAACACGACCAGGTCGTGCACTTCGCCGCCGAGTCGCACGTCGACCGGTCGCTCTCCAGCTCCGCCGAGTTCGTGCGCACCAACGTCATGGGCACCCAGGTGCTCCTGGACGCCGCCCTGCAGCACGGCATCGGCACCTTCGTGCACGTCTCCACCGACGAGGTCTACGGCTCCATCCCGGCCGGCTCCTGCTCCGAGGAGCAGTCCGTGAACCCCAACTCGCCCTACGCCGCCTCCAAGGCGGCCAGCGACCTGCTCGCCCTGGTCTACCACCGCTCCCACGACCTGGACGTACGGGTGACCCGCTGCTCCAACAACTACGGCCACCACCAGTACCCCGAGAAGATCATCCCGCTCTTCGTCAGCCTCCTCCTGCAGGGCAAGAAGGTCCCGCTGTACGGCGACGGCATGAACGTGCGCGACTGGCTCCACATCGACGACCACGTCCGCGGCATCGAACTGGTCCGCACCCGGGGCCGGGCCGGCGAGATCTACAACATCGGCGGCGGCACCGAACTCGACAACCGCCGGCTCACCGAACGGCTCCTGGAGGCGTGCGGCGCCACCTGGGACCAGGTCGAGTACGTCACCGACCGCAAGGGACACGACCGCCGCTACTCCGTCGACTGGACCAAGGCCCACACCGAGCTGGGCTACAAGCCGCAGAAGGACTTCACCGAGGGCCTCGCCGAGACCGTCGCCTGGTACCGCGACAACCGCGACTGGTGGGAGCCCGCCCTCGCCGGGACCGGCGAGGCGGCGACAGGGACCCCCGCATGCTGACCTTCCGCACCCTGGGACTGCTGGAGGTGACCCGGGACGGACGGCCCGTGACACCCACCGCCCCCAAGGTCCGCCAGATGCTGGCGCTGCTGCTGGCCCGCCGCAACACCCTGGTGTCGATCTCCGCGATCGCCGGGGAACTGTGGGAGCGCACCCCGCCGCGCAGCGCCACCGCCACCGTCCAGACGTACGTCTACCAGCTGCGCAAACTCCTGCAGAGCGACAGCGAGACGACCGAGGGAACGGGACCGCTCGTCACCCGGGCCACCGGCTACATCCTGCGGGTGGCCCCCGGCGACTACGACGCCGAGGAGTTCGAACGGCTCACCGTCCAGGCACGGTCCGCGATCGAGGCCGGTGACGCGCACACGGCCACCGAACGCCTCCAGGCCGCACTGGCCTGGTGGTCGGGGCAGCCGTTCGCCGACATCGGCCAGGGCCCCTGCCTCCAGGCGTACGCGCTGCGCCTGGAGGAGCTCCACATGCACGCGCTGGAGCTGCGCATCACCGCGGGCCTCGGCCTCGGCCTGCACCGCGAACTCGTCCCGGAACTCAAGGAACTGGCCAGCACCTACCCGCTCCACGAATGGTTCCAGGGCGGCCTGATCATCGCGCTCCAGCGCTGCGGCCGCAGCAGCGAGGCCCTCCAGGTCTACCAGCGGCTGCGCCGGCTCCTCCGCGACGAACTGGGCCTGGAACCCTCCGCGGGACTGCAGCAGATCCGCCAGCACGTCCTCCTGGACCGCGTCACCACCGCCGACCTCAGCCTGCTGCCGGGCTGACCGGGGAGCCGCCGGACGGGCCCACACCCGCCCCGGCCCTCCCACGCCCGCGCGCCCGCCCCGGCTCTCCCACGTTCGCGCGCCCGCGCCGGCCCTCCCATGCCGGAGCGCCTGCGCCGGCTCTCCCACGTTCGCGCGCCCGCGCCGCGCCCCCCGAGGCCCTGCGCTCGGCCCGTACGTCCACGCCCTTGCGCCCGCGCCAGCGCGGGCACGGCCCCGCGCCCGCGTCCGTTGCCCCGCATCCCCGTGCCCGGTCCTTGCCTTCGCGCCAGTGCGTCTGCTGCCTCGCGTCCGTGTCCGGTCCCCGCGTCCCTGACTCTGCATCGAGTGGTGTGCGCGCGGCCCGCGTTCGTGTACCCGCGCCGTACGCGGAGGCCCCCATGTCCTGGCTCTGCTGTCCTCGGCTCTGCGCGTGGAGGCCTTGGGTCCGGTCGGTGCGCCCTGCGGCCCTGCGGCCCTGCGCCGACGGGTCGCCGACCGGCCGGCGGCGTCCGCACGCGTGCGGACGCCGACCCGCACGCGCACCCCGCCCCCGGCTCAGACGGAACGTTTCGCCGCCTTCCACAGGTCCCGTACGGCCTCCTCGGGCCCGCGGCGGGGCGACCAGCCCAGCAGCTCGCGCGCCGCGGTGACGTCCACGCACATCCAGTCCGCGTCCGTGGCCGGCCGCACCGTACCGCCGGTGTCCTCGACCAGCCGCACCCGTCTGCCGCTCGCCGCGATCAGCCGCTCCACCACGGCACGCACATGCAGCGAGGTGCCGCTGCCGATGTTCACCACCCTGCCCCGCGCCCCCGGTGCCCGCGTCGCGGCCACGACCGCCTCGGACGCGTCCTTGGCGTCGACGAAGTCCCGGCTGCTGCGCAACGGGGACAGCTGCACCGTGACGGCCCCGCCCGGCTCCGGCCGGGCGAGCAACTGCTGCGCCACACGGCCCAGCAGGCTGCCGGGCGGGGTCCCGGCGCCGATCAGGTTCGACAGCCGCAGCACCACCGCGTTCGTCCGGCCTTCTTCGACGGAGCGCAGGACGGCCTGGCTGCCGAGCAGTTTCGACTGCCCGTAGTCCGTCGCCGGGCGAGTGGGGGAGTCCTCGGCGAGCAGGACACCCGCGGGCTGCGGCGTGTACTCGTGCACCGAGCCCAGATGCACCAGACGCGGCCGCCACGAGGCGGCGTCCAGCGCCGCCAGCAGCTGATCCACGAGCAGCTGGTTGCCCTGCCGCATGACGCCGACCGACGACGACCAGGCCACCCCGGCCGCGTTGACGACCGCCACCGGATGCTCCGCCTCGATCAGCCTCGTCAGCGCGTCCGGCCCGTCCTTGACCAGGTCCATCGGGCAGAACTGCCACGAGGCCGGCATCTTCGCGGCCTGCCGCGCGACGGCGATGACCTCGTGACCGGCCGCCTCCAGGGCCGCGCCCGCGTGCCGGCCGACGAAGCCGGTCGCGCCGAGGACGACCACCCGGCCCGGGGATCCGTCCGGCGCTCCGGGCACTGACTGCGTACCGACCAGCGTCATGCCGTTCTCCTTTTGGGCCGGGTCGCCCCCGCACCCGTACGTCGTCCCGGTGCGCCACGGCGGCGGACGTCGGATTTGTGCGGTCACTGTCGCACCCGGCGATCGAGGACCCCTCCAGGACCGTTCGACTCGACCATGCCCTGTGCGGCCCTTCAACGGTCCTCTACCGGCCCGCCCTATGGTGCTGACACCATGAAGGTTCGAGAGATGGCTGTGCCGGACGCATACCACATCACACCGCACAAGATCGGCGACGTGCGCGGGAACTTCTACGAGTCGTTCCGCCACGACAGGCTGGCCGAGGAGATCGGCAGACCGGTGCCCCTGGTGCAGGTGAACTACTCGGTGTCCCGCAAGAGCACCCTGCGCGGACTCCACGGCACCCTCCTGCCACCCGGCCAGGCGAAGGTCGTGTGCGTCGTCCGCGGCGCGATCCTCGACATCGTCGTCGACGTGCGCCTCGGCTCGCCCACCTTCGGCGCGCACGAGGCGAACTGGATGACCGCCGAGTCCGGCGACAGCGTCTTCGTCTCCGAAGGCCTCGTGCACGGCTTCCTCGCCCTCACCGACGACACCTGCGTCTCCTACCTGTGCTCCACCGAGTTCGTCCCCGGCACCCAGATCGACATCGACCCCCTCGACGCCGAACTCGACTTACCGTGGCAGCTGTCGGAGACCCCGCTGATGTCGGCCAAGGACTCCCGGGCCGTCTCCGTCGCCACCGCCCGCCGCACCGGCCTGCTGCCGCGCTACGAGGACTGCCTCGACCACTACGCGGCACTGCGCGGCACGTGACCGGCCGCCCGGCAGCGGACCCGCCCCCCTCCCCGGCGGCCGCCGGCACACCGTCCGAGGCCGCCGCCGTACCGAAGGAACAGCCGATGCCGCACCCCGCCGACCCCCGCCCGCTCCACTGCGCCGTCCTGCCCTTCGCGGACTTCGGGCACGTCGCACCGAGCCTCGGCGTCGCCCGCGCGCTCGTCGCCGGCGGCCACCGGGTGACCTACGTCGTGGACGAGCGGTACGCCTCCCTGGTCGAGGAAGCGGGCGCCCGCGCCGTCACCTACACCTCCGCACGCGGCGAGTTCTACCGCGCCGCCGACCCGGCCCCCGGCCAACTGGCCGCCGAGGGCTACGCGTTGCTGGTGGACACCATCGAGACCGTGTTCCCCGCCGCCCTGACCGCCCTCGCCCAGGACCCCCCGGACGCCGTCCTCTACGACTTCGAGAACGTGGCCGCCGGACGCGTCGCCGCCCGGGTCCTCGGCGCCCTGCCGGTGCAGATGTTCCCCAGCCACGCGGCGAACGAGACCTTCTCCCTGCGCGCCCAGATGTGGGACCGGGCCGACCCGGTCATGGCCAAGGGCGCCGGCGTCCTCATCGAGTTCATGGGCGAACACGGCATCGGCCTGGACGAGATGAGCCGCTACGGCACCGAGTGGGACGAGCACAACCTCGTCTTCCTGCCGCGGGACTTCCAGATCGAGGGCGACACCTTCGACGACCGCTTCGCGTTCGTGGGCCCCATGGTCACCGAAGCCCCGGCCGGCCTCTGGTCGCCGCCGGCGGACGGCCGGCGCACCGCGCTGGTGTCCCTGGGCACCGAGTCCGGCGACCGCGGCGACTTCTTCCGCACCTGCGCCCAGGCCTTCGACCCGGCCTCCTGGCACGTCGTGATGACCCTCGGACACGGCGCCGACCACGCACAACTGGGGCCGCTGCCCCCGCACGTGGAGATCCACGACTGGCTGCCGCACCCCGCCGTGCTGCCGCACGCCGACGTCCTCGTCTGCCACGCCGGCATGGGCAGCCTCATGGAGGCCCTGTACTTCGCCACCCCCGTGGTGGCCATCCCGCGCGCCCACGAACTCGGCCTCAGCGCCGAGCGGCTGGAGCAGTGCGGGGTCGGCCGCACCCTGTCACGGACCGGCCTCGACGCCCAGGTCCTCGCCCGCACCGTGAACGGGCTGCTGGCCGACCCGCGCACCCCCGGCGCCCTGCGGCGGATGCGCGAAGCCGTCCGCGGCGCCGGCGGTGCCGTCCGCGCCGCCGACACCCTTCAGGGCTGGGCGGCGCGGCACCGCCGGCACCGCACGGGCGGGCCGGCCGGCATCAGTGGGGCAGCGTGACGAACTCGCTGATGGTCGAGATGCTGTAGTCGATCATCTCGTCCGTCAGACCGGGGAACACACCGATCCAGAACGTGCGCTCGGTGGTGATGTCACTGTTGGTCAGCGGACCGCTGACCCGGAACTTCTGCCCCTCGTAGGCCGGGTGGCGGGTGAGGTTGCCCGCGAAGAAACGCCGGGTGGCCACCTTGCTGTACTCCAGGTGGTCGATGAGCGCGCCCGGCGCGAACGGCGCCCCCGGCACCACGGTGATGGCGAAACCGAACCAGCTCGGATCGCTGCCCGGGGTCGCCTCCGGCAGCACCAGGTGCGGAAGACCGTCCAACCCCTCCCGCAGCCGCGCCCAGTTGTGACGCCGGGCCTTGCCGAACTCGTCGATGTGCGTCAGCTGCTGCAGACCCAGCGCCGCCTGCACGTCGGTCGACTTCAGGTTGTAACCCACGTGCGAGAAGATGTATTTGTGGTCGTAGCCGGCCGGCAGCGTCCCCATCTGGTGCTCGAACCGCTTGAAGCAGCGGTTGTCCTCGGCCGGCTCGCACCAGCAGTCCCGGCCCCAGTCGCGCATGGACTCCACGATGCGCGCCAGCGCCAGGTTGTCCGTCAGGACCACCCCGCCCTCACCCATCGTGATGTGGTGCGCCGGGTAGAAACTCTCGGTCGCCAGATCACCGAACGTGCCGGTGAGACGGCCGTTGTAGGTGCTGCCCAGCGCGTCGCAGTTGTCCTCGATGAGGAACAGGCCGTGGTCGTCGGCGATCTGCGCGATCTCCTCCACGGCGTACGGGTTGCCGAGCGCGTGCGCCACCATGATGGCCCGCGTCCGCGGACCGATGGCCTGCTCGATCCGCTCCGGCGTCGGGTTGTACGTGCCGATCTCGATGTCGGTGAAGACCGGCACCAGACCGTTCTGGATGATCGGGTTGACGGTCGTCGGGAACCCGGCCGCCACGGTGACCACCTCGTCGCCCGGCACCAGACGGCTGTCCTCCAGCTGCGGTGAGGTGAGCGAGCTGAGCGCCAGCAGGTTCGCCGACGAACCGGAGTTCGTCAGATGCGCCTTGCGCAGACCGAAGTACTTGGCCAGCGCCCGTTCCAGCTTGCGCGAGCTCGGCCCGGCCGCGATCCGCATGTCCAGGGCCGCCTCGACCAGCGCGACCCGGTCGTCCTCGTCGAGGACGGCACCGGAGGCCATGACGGACGTGATCCCGGGCACGAATCCCGAGGACGCGTTGGAGCGGTGGTACTCGCGTACCAGGTCGAGGATCTCTGTCTTGTCGTTGCCCATCGGCTGGTGGCCTCCCTGTGGCTGCCGGCGGGGACGGAGCCGTGGCCTCGACGGCAGGAAGTGCGAGCGGGGTCCCCGGGCCGGGCTTGTGCCGTCCGGGAAGCCCAGCCCAACACACGGCGCACCGGCCTGCCCAGCGCTGCCGGACAAGTCTAGGGAACAACCAAAACCCGGCCCGCGCACGGCCGTTGGTGGCCTGAGCAGCCACGGGGAAGACCCGCGGACGAGGACTAGTGATTTCCTCGCCCGGTCCGCGGAACGCTGGAGTGTCAGGTCAACAGGCACGCCCGCAGGCCGATTCCAGTGAGGCTCGATGAACAACACTTCAGCTGCGTCCCGGACACGGCACCACACCGTCACCGTCCGGGCCGGCGAAGCGACCGCGGAGCGCGTGCGCCTGAGCGTCTACGACCTCATGACCGGCACGTTCGCGACCCCGCGCACCTTCTACTACCGCCGGACGCTGGACGCCGCGGCGCTGCGCGCCTCACTGGCCGCGACCCTGCCGCACTACCCGCTGCTGACCGGACGGCTGGTCCGTGACGACGACCGCGGGCTCAGCGTCGTCTGCGACGACGCGGGCGTCCCGTTCACCGAGAGCCACAGCGACCGGCCCATGCCCGAGTACGGCTTGGGCCGTTCGGCCAAGGACGACATCGGCTCCTACCTCCACAAGGCCAGCGCCTTCCGGATCGTCGGGCACGACACCCCGCTGCTGACCGTGCGGGTCACCCATATGCGCGGCGGCGGCTCGGTCCTCGGCGTCTCGATCAACCACAGCATCGTCGACGGCGCGGGATACCTCGACTTCCTGCGGCACTGGTCGCGCGTCCACCACGGCGAGGAGCACCGCGCGGCCCCGTACGCCCGCACGCTCCTCGACGGCCTCGCGGAGGGCGCCGCGCCCGACGCCGCACGGCACAGCAGCCAGTACGCCCTGGTGTCCGGACCGCGGAAGGCCCGCTTCATCCTCCGGGTCAACGCCGGTGCGCGACGCGTGCGCACCCTCACCCTGCGCTTCGCCGCCGAGGAGGTGCGGGCGCTGAAGGAGCACGCCCGCGCCGGGCTCGCCGGCAGCGGTCTGCGGGTCTCCAGCGGCGACGCGCTCAGCGCGCACCTGTGGAAGGTCCTCGCCGACCTGCGGGCGCGCCCAGACGACAGCGCGGAGCGGCTCGGCATGGTCGTCGGCCTGCGCTCCGCGCTGCGCGCGGCCCTGCCCGACGGGTACTGGGGCAACGCCGTCACCAACGTCACGCCGGAGATGCGGGCCGCGGAACTGCGCGCCGCCTCGCTCGCCGACACCGTCGCGGCCGTCCGCCGGGCCGTCGACGGCATCACCGCCGACCGGGTACGCGACGAGGCCGCCTTCCTGGAGGCCCAGCGCGACGCCCGCCGCACCCACCTCGTCCTGAGCCGGATGGCCCTGGACGCCTTCGGGGGAACCGTCGCGGTCAACAACGTCAGCCGGCTGCCCGTCTACGAGATCGACCTCGGCGCGGGACGGCCGTTCTGGTTCGAGTTCCCCGCCAGCCCCGTGCCGTGGTCGATCCTGATCACTCCCACACCGGTGGACGACGGCAGCCGGGACGTGCACTTCAGCGTCCCGCGCGAGAGCGCGCGGGCACTCCTCACGCCGGAGTGGACCAAGCGGCTGCACACGTACGCGCCGGACGCCTGACCCGGGCTTCCACCCCGGCACCACCGGCACGCCCGCGGTCCGGCCTCCGCCCGGGCCTGCCCTGGTGCCACCGGACGCCTGCCGCCCGGGCTCTGCCCGGAACCGTCCCCGCGCCACCGGATGCCTGACACCGAGGCTCTGCCCGGGGGCTGTCCTGGCGTCACCGGACGCGCGACCCCCGGGCGGGTTCCGCTCGACGCCGTCCCGGCGACACCGCACGCCTGGCCTGCCGGCGCCGTTCGCCCACGATCCGGCGTCCGGCCAACTCGCTGCGCGCCGCCGGGCTCACCTCCGATCCAGCCGTCCGGATTCACCGCCGGTCCGCTCGTCCGGATTCACCGCCGGTCCGGACGGGCGGACTTGCCACGGGTCCGGCCGGGCCGTTCCCGTCGATTCCGCCCCGCACCGGCCGACTCGCCCCCGCCGCCGGTGCGCCTCCGGCACCTCCGGTCCCGCATCGCGGACACTCTCCGGCTGCGCGCGCCCGGCAGGGCCCCCGCCGCGGCCCGCTCCGCTCAAGCCGGACCAGCCCGGGCAGCTCACCCAGGCCCGGCTCGTCTCACCCGGGCTCGGCCCGCCCTCCGTCAGACCCGACGGGGGCCGGACGGCCCGCCCTCCGTCAGACCCAGACCGCTTCCACCACGCCCAGACCCCTTCACCCCGCCGAGACGACCGCGGCCACGCCTGGACCCCCTCCGCCACGCCGAGACGACCTCCGCCGCCGCGGGTGTCATCTCCCGCGTGCACGCCCCGGCTTCGGGCGGCGCACGCCGGAGGCCCTGGTGCCGCCCGCCGCAGGCGCCCGGGCGCCCGGGGGAATGCCGGAGCCCGGCGTCCCCCGAGGACGCCGGGCCCGATGCGTGTGCGAGGCGGTCGGCACCGCGTCGCCGGGACGGGGCGGGCCTACAGCCCGACCGCTGTCCGCAGGGCGTTGACGCGGTCGGTGCGCTCCCACGTGAAGGCGTCGCCCTCGCGGCCGAAGTGGCCGTAGGCGGCGGTCTGCGCGTAGATCGGGCGCAGCAGGTCGAGGTCGCGGATGATCGCGGCCGGGCGCAGGTCGAAGACCTCGTCGATGGCCTTCTCGATCCGGTCGACGTCGACGGTGTGGGTGCCGAAGGTCTCCACGAACAGGCCGACCGGCCGCGCCTTGCCGATGGCGTAGGCGACCTGGACCTCGCAGCGCGAGGCGAGCCCGGCGGCGACGACGTTCTTGGCGACCCAGCGCATCGCGTACGCGGCGGAACGGTCGACCTTGGACGGGTCCTTGCCGGAGAAGGCGCCGCCGCCGTGACGGGCCATGCCGCCGTACGTGTCGATGATGATCTTGCGGCCGGTGAGGCCGGCGTCGCCCATCGGGCCGCCGATCTCGAAGCGGCCGGTCGGGTTGACCAGCAGGCGGTAGCCCTCGGTGTCCAGCTTGATGCCGTTGTCCGCGAGCGCCCGCACCTCCGGTTCGACGACGAACTCGCGGATGTCCGGGGCGAGCAGCGAGTCGAGGTCGATGTCCGCGGAGTGCTGGGAGGACACGACGACGGTGTCCAGGCGGACCGCCCGGTCGCCGTCGTACTCGATGGTGACCTGGGTCTTGCCGTCGGGGCGCAGGTAGGGGACCGTGCCGTTCTTGCGGACCTCGGAGAGCCGGTGGGAGAGCCGGTGCGCGAGGTGGATCGGCAGCGGCATCAGCTCCGGGGTCTCGTCCGTCGCGTAGCCGAACATCAGGCCCTGGTCACCGGCGCCCTGCTGGTCCAGGTCGTCGCTCTGGCCGTCCCCGGCGCGCTTCTCGTACGCGGAGTCGACGCCCTGGGCGATGTCGGGGGACTGGGTGCCGATCGACGTGGACACCCCGCACGACAGTCCGTCGAAGCCCTTGACGGAGGAGTCGTAGCCGATCTCCAGGATCTTGTCCCGGACGAGCTGGGCGATCGGCACGTAGGCGGTGGTCGCGACCTCGCCGGCCACGTGCACCAGGCCGGTGGTGATCAGTGTCTCCACCGCCACGCGTGAGGTGGGGTCCTGGCGCAGCAGCGCGTCGAGGATGGTGTCGCTGATCTGGTCGGCGATCTTGTCGGGGTGTCCCTCTGTGACGGACTCCGAGGTGAACAGGCGGTGAGACACGGCGCTCCCTTGGGTGCGGGGGCTGTCGGCGGTGAAGCCCTATGCGGCGCGGGGCGCTGACAGCGGGTGGACGGTGAAGACGGCGGACGTGCGGGTGCGGCGGGGGAGGCGGCGGGGCGTGCGGGGTGCGGGGAGGTGCTGTGCGACCCAGCCGGCCAGGATTCCGGCGGCGTGGTCGAGTGCCTCGGGCCAGGTGGTACGTGCGTCCTCGTCGGCGCTGTCACTGACGAACTTGACGAGACGTACGGGGATGTTGAGGTGCTGTGCCACGGTCGCGACGGCGTAGCCCTCCATGTCGACGAGGTCGGCCTCCTGGGCGAGCCGGTCGCGGACGGCGGAGTCCGTGACGAAGGTGTCGCCGGTCGCGAGGGTGGGCCCGCGGTCCGCGCCCACGGTGAGGGGGGCACCGTAGACGCGGCCGCTGATCCGGTGCAGGAGGGCGGTGTCGAAGTCGTGCTGGACGACCCGGGAGATCTCGTGGACGCCCGGCAGGCCGTCCTTCAGCGCTCCGGCCGTGCCGAGGTTGACGATCTCGCCGGGGCGCTCGCCCCGGGACAGGGTGAGGGCGAGGGCCGCGGCCGCGTTGACCTTTCCCATCCCGGTGACCAGCAGGGGGAAGCGGCCGTCGAGGTGGGCCGCCTCCTCCGCCACGGCCGCGACGATCAGCGGCGCGTCGGAGCGGATCTCACCGATGAGGCGGGGGGAGAACGCGTGGTCGGTGACCGGGTGGAGGGACACGGCGCTTCCTGCCTTTCGCAAGGGTCAGCCCACCGGGCGCTCGGTGTCGAAGTCGTCGAGGTAGGCCTGCTTCGCGGCGGTGTCGCGCGCCGAGCGCAGGTAGAGCGACCAGGCGCGCCGCTCGTGCCCGGTCACGTCCAGTTCGACGACGTCCTGGGCGGCGAGCTGCAGGCCGGGCTCCTGTTCGTAGGGGCGGAAGCCGTCGCCGGTGTCGGCGTAGATCGCCTGGACCAGCTCGTTGCGGTCCCGCCACACGCAGACCTGCATGAAGTAGTGGTCGCCGCAGCGGTGCAGCAGCACGTAGCCGAACTCCTTGCGGAACGCCAGCCGTCCGGCGGCCTCCTCGGCCCGCAGGAACACCCGCGCCCGCTCGCCGACCTCGGGCGTCGCCTCCTGCTCCGCGCCGCGGATGTCGTACCACTTCAGGTAGGCGCCCGGCAGGACGAGGTGCCCTCCGGGGTGGCTGCGGTGCAGCGTGTGCGACCAGCCGGCGTACTCGGCGTATCCGGTGAGGTCGTCGCGGGTCGTGGCCGCTGCCGACACAGCGATCTCCGTTCCTGTGGGGTGCGGGTACATACGGGTGCGGGTGGGGGCGAGGTGGTGCAGGGGGGTGCGGGGTGGTGGGCGGTCCGGTGCGGCCGGCCCGGCGGGGGAGACCGGGTGGGGCCGCACCGGACCCCGTCTCAGACCGTCGCGGTCGCGGCCTCGTCGGCCAGCGATCCGGAGACGGTGGTGTGGGCGCTCGCGAACAGCTGCGGGTGGGCCCGCTGGATCCCGCCGACCACCAGGTCGTAGGGGACGTCGTCGAAGGAGCCGTGCTCGTGGATGAACTCCATGTGCTGCCGGCCGTCCTCGTCGAACGGGTGGTACAGGCTGTCCGTGCGGCCGTCGAAGTCCAGCGGCTTGATCTTGTAGAGCTTGCAGAGAAGCTTGTTGAAGACCGGGGTCGCCTTCACCCACCTGCCGTCGAGCTCGACCACGGTCAGGCTGTGGAAGCGGAAGACGTCCCCGCCGACCAGCTCCCGCAGCCGCGGCGAGGCGAGGTGGTTGCGCACGTCGCCGTAGTAGACGCGGCTCGGGATGCCCACGGCGCGCAGCGCGGCCGCGTAGAGGATGGACTTGTGGACGCAGAACCCGAAGCCCTTCTCCAGCACGCCGGTCGCGCTCAGCCCGTGCCGGGTCAGATCGGCGCCGTACACCTCGTAGGTGATGCCGTCGCGCACCGCGTAGTAGAGCGCGATCGCCTTCTGCGTCTTTGTCTCGCTCTCCTTGGCCCGGGCGAGGGTCTTGTCGACGAACGCGCGGACGGCCGGCGAGCGGTGGTCCAGGAACTCGGTCGCGGCCAGAGTGGCCGTCTCGGTGGCGGTGCCGGCCGCAGCCGCGGCACCGGTGTTCTCTGCCATGTTTCTCGGGATTCCTTCCAGATCCTCAGGCCTGCGCGGGCCTGAGCGGACGGTTCAGGCCCATGAGGGTGGCCAGACGCTGGCGCTGGATCTCCGAGGTGCCGGAGTAGATCCGCCCGCCCACGGCGTCCCGCAGGTCCTTCTCGACTCCGTACTCGCTGACGTAGCCGTAACCGCCGAAGACCTGGATCGCGTTCAGCGCGGAGCGCACGTTCGCCTCGCTCACCACCAGCTTGGTCATCGCGACGTCACTGGCGGCGTCGGCCTTGGACTGCACCTTCTCGGCGGTGTCGTAGATCCACTTCTGTGAGGTCTCCAGGTCGATCCGCATCTCGACGATCATGTTGGCGACCGACTGGTTCGCGCCGATGACCGACCCGAACTGGGTACGGGTACGGGCGTACTCCACGCACCGCTCCAGGCGCCGGCGCATCTCGCCGACGTTGATCCCGAAGCCGCACAGGATCTCCCACTTCATGACGTGGTCGAAGATGAGGAACCCCGCGCCCTTGCTGCCGACCACGTGGTCCCGGGGCACCCGGACGTCGTCCAGGAAGACCTCGGCCAGCGGCGAGGTGCGCAGCCCCATCTTCGAGATGGGGTTGCCGACCGACAGGCCCGGCGAGTCGCGGCGCACCAGGAACGCGGTGATCCCGGCCAGGTCACCGGGCGCGCCGGTCCGGGCGTAGACGACGATCACGTCGGCGATCGAGGCGTTGCTGATGAACGACTTGCTCCCGTTGAGGACGAAGTCGTCGCCGTCCAGGACGGCGGTGGTCTGCATCCCCATCACGTCCGAACCGCCGGAGGGTTCGGTGATGGCGTGCGCGCCGATCATCGTGCCGGCGCAGATCTCCGGCAGGTAGCGGGCCTTGAGCGCCGACGAACCGAACCGCTGGAGCGGGACACCGGTGCTGACCATGTGGGTGGAGACCGAGAAGTTCAGCCCGGAGTCCTGGCAGTCGTGGCCGAGCTGCTCCAGCACATGGACGGTGGTCAGCAGGTCCTTGCCCAGACCCCCGTGGAGGGGGTCGAACGGCAGCCCGAACAGGCCCACGTCCCTGAGTCGTTGCCAGCCGTCCCGGTCGAACGTGCCGTCCCGGTCGCGTTCGAGGTGGTCGGCGCCGGCCTTCGAGGCCACGGCGCCGATCGCCTCACGCAGTTCCTGCTGTTCCTCGCTCCAGCGCATCATGACGGGGAAGTGTCCGATCCTCAGTACTGGGAAAAGGCTTCGTCGCTGAGCGCGTGGCTCTCGTCGCCCCTCAGCGGCGGGTTGAAGACGCTCACGAGCTCCATGTCCTGGTCGGGGGAGGCGATCAGGAAGTGGGCGTCGTGCTCGTCGAGGACGTACAGCACACCGGGGGTCAGGTCCTGCGCGACGCTGCCGTCGGCGGCCTCGACACGGCCCGAGCCGGAGATGCAGTAGCACGCCTCGAGGTGACGCCGGTACTGCAGCCGTGACTTCGTGCCCGCGCGGACGACGGTGTGACAGATGCCGAAGCCCATGTTGTCCGCTTCGACCAGGAGGCGGTGACTCGGACCGCTTCCCCACTCGACCGGTGTGACCTGCGACTTCTCGCGAATGAACATGGTTTCCTTTCTTTCTCCTGGTGTGGAGGTGCGGGGGAGCGGGGGTTACTCGGGGGCGGTGACGCCGGCGTAGCGGCGGACGACCTTCTCGACGGCCGCGACCGACCGGAAGTCGTCCGGGGAGATCTCCAGGTCGGCGAACGGGATGTCGAAGCGGTCACCCAGCCACTCGATGAGCCGCAGCAGGTCCAGGCTGCTGATGACGCCGTTCTCCAGCAGGTCGTAGGACGGGTCCAGTTCCGAGACGGGGGTGCCGGGCAGGTACTCCGCCACGATGTGCGCGGTGATGTCGCGTTGGATGGTCATTGGATCTTCTCCATGAGCAGGCGACGGCTCACCTTGCCGGTGGGCCCGATCGGCAGTGGGTCGGTCATCAGGTGGAAGGCGGCGGGAATGGCCGCCCGGTTGACCTTGGCGGCGCAGTAGCTGCGCAGCTGCAGTCCGGTCACCGCGTCGTCGCTGCGCCGGACGAACGCGTGCAGTGCACGTCCCGAGTCGGGGTGCGGCACGGCCACCACGGCCGCCTCGGCGACCCCTCCGTGGCCCTGCAGGACCCGTTCGACCTCCTCCAGGTTGATGCGCACACCGCGCACCTTGACCTGCGAGTCGGTGCGGCCCACCAGGGCCAGTTCACCGCCGGCGGAACGGGTGACCACATCACCGGTGCGGTACCAGACACGGTCGCCGCGCACCACGAACCGGTCCTTCGCCCCGGCCTCGCCGAGGTACCCGGAGGTCTGGAACGGCGTCGAGACCAGCAGTTCGCCGCTGCCGGCACCGCGCAGCACCTCGCCGTCGGCCACCACGTCCACCAGCACGCCCGGCAACGGACTGCCCAGGGGCAGCACCTCCCGGTCGGCGGCCTCGGCCGCGGAGAACGTGTGGATCATGCTGTCGTTCGTCTCGGTGCAGCCGTACACGTTGTGCAGCCGCGCCGCCGGGAAGAGCCGCGACAGCCCGGCCCGCACGGACCGCGGCACGTGATCACCCGTCAGCAGCAGCTCACGCACGCCCGGGAACGTGGACCCGGTGCCCGCCTCGGTCAGCAGCCGGAAGAACATCGGCACCGCCTGCACGACGTGCGGCCGGGTGCTCTCCAGCAGCCCGAGCAGGTACTTCGTGTCGACGCTGCGGTCGTGGTCCACCGGTACGACACAGCCGCCGTGCCGCAGCGTGCCCCAGATGTCCAGGAGGGTCAGGTCGAAGTTGAGCGGGGCGAAGTTCAGCACCCGCGTACCGGTGCCGAGCGCGAACGCGCTGCCCGCCCAGGAGGTGAAGGCGTCGACGCCGGCCGCGCCCAGCGGAACGAGCTTGGGGATGCCGGTGGAACCGGACGTCGTCAGCAGCAGGCTGGTGTCCTCGGGCAGCACCGGCCCGCCCGGCGCGGCCGTCACCGGACGGTGCGTCAGACGCTCCTCGGCGACGCCCAGGACGGCCTGACAGCCGCTGCGTCCGACCAGCTCGGCCAGGAGCTCCCGGCCGAGTTCCGTGGAGGCCAGCAGCAGCGGCCGTCCGGCCCTCATGCAGGCCAGGACCGTGGCGATCGCCACGGCCGACTTCGACGCCTGGAGCGCGAGCGGGCGGCGGGTGTCGGGATACCGGCCGGCCAGCTCCGCACCGATCCGCTCCGCCGCCGCGACCAGTTCGGCATACGTGACGACCTCGTCCCGCGCGCCGCCGAACAGCAGCGCCGGATCGTCCGGGCTTTGCTTCGCACGCACTGCGACGTCCGCCGCCACCGATCTGGACATGACTCCCCATTGATCGAAGATCGGGGGACCCGAGCAATCGAGTCCTCCGACCGGATATACCGTCACGAACATTCTGAGGGGGCCGCCCCGTAATTCTCTTCGGACTAGCGGACGGGTTTTGTACCCGTTCTTTGGACCTGTATCAGGACCGGACGGAAGACACTCCACAAATAAACGTGACAGACGTCTCTCCTGCCTTGATGAACTCCCCCCCCGGGGAACAGAAAAGCTCGTCCAGGCGGCCCGGACCGTGAATTCAAAACCGGCCCCGACCGCCTTCGACGAGCATTCTCCGCAACAGTGGATACCTGATTCTCCAGGAAATACCCCATTCGGTTCCGCGACCGCGCGGAACCTAGAAACCCCCGCCCCGCGGGCCGGCCAGAACACCCCGGTCCCACGCACGGACGATGGCCTGCGCACGACTGCGCACACCGAGCTTGCGCAGCAGGTTCGACACGTGGAACTTCACGGTCTTCTCGCTCAGCACCAGCTCCTGGGCGACCTCGCTGTTGGACATGCCCGCCGCGATCAGATCGAAGATCTCCCGCTCCCGGGACGTCAGCGTCGCCACCTGAGGCACCTGCTCCACCGCCACCTGCGCCGGCCCACGCCGCACCAGGAGGTCCACCAGCCGGCGGGTCAGCGGCGGCGGCAGCACGGCGTACCCGTCCGAGACCGCGCGGATCGCGGTGGCGATCTCACTGAGCGCCGCGTCGTGCAGCACGAACCCGTCCGCGCCGGCCCGCAGATGCTCCAGCGCCGTCTCGTCCACACACCGGTCGACGAGCACCACCGCCGCCGGGCCGCCGCCCCGGGCGACGACCGCGCGCAGGATGTCACCCGTCTCCCAGCCCGGATCGGAGTCGTCGATCAGCACGACCCGCGGCTCCTGCTCGTCCAGCAGACGCAGCAACTGCGGCCGGGAATCGGCCACCCCGACCGCTTCTAGTTCCGCCTCCGCCGCCATCAGGGCGCGCAACGCCGTGACGAGCAGCGGCCGACGGGCCAGAACGGCGATCCGGATCGGCCGGGTACGGGGACCGGTGGCGGCCATCTGCGACATCAACCTCCAAACATCCTGGATGAGGCACCGGGGCCACAGCTCCCCCGGCTCGTGAACGAGCCGCTGCCGGCACACCCGGCCGAGCGCTCCGCGCACCGGATCCCTTCCGCCACGACCGGCGGCCCGGCCCGCCACCCGGCCGCGGGGAAACCTCACCCCGCCCGCCGGCGGCCACGGCACACCCCCGGATCAGGGCACGCGCCCCGCCTCACCCGCGGACTTCGCCCGCACGGCCCCCACGGCCACCGCCGCCGGCGTGAACTCCGGCTCGGGACCGGTGACGACCGCACGCCGCCCCAGCCGCGCCAGCTGGTTCTCGCCCAGCAGGATGCTCACCACGATCACCGCCCCGCCGACCGGCACGTTCCAGCTGAACCGCTCCCCGAGGAAGACCGCGCTGACCACCAGACTGATGAACGGCACGAGGTAGTTGACCGCCGAGGCACCGGTCGCCCCGATGTCCGCGATCAGCCGGTTGTACAGCACATAGGCCAGCCCCGTGCCGAACACCCCGAGCAGCACGATGCTCAGGGAGACCGACCAGGTGAACGACGGGGTGCGCCAGCCCAGGAACGGCAGCAGCGCCGCCTGGATGACGAGCGCCACCAGCACCTGCGCACTGGCCGAGGACATCGGCGGGATACCGCGATCGGACAGGAACTTGCGCACGAACACCGCATGCCCCGCATAGATCACGGCGACCGCCAGGCACGCCGCCTCACCGCCCGCGGTGCCCGTCGCCCCGTTCCAGGGACCGATCGCCAGCACGATGCCCGCGAAACCGAGCACCAGACCCGCACCGCGGCGCGCCGTCGCCCGCTCACTGCGCAGCTGCACCGTGGCCAGCCCCAGCGTCAGCAGCGGAGTCGCACCCGTCAGCACACCGGCCATCGCGGCACTGGTGTGCTGCTCACCCCAGGCGAGAAGAAGGAACGGAGCGACCATGCCCAGCACGGTCGTGACGGTGATGTGCACCCACACGAAGCCGAAGCGCGGCAGCCCCGCACCCGTCACCGCACCGATGCCGAGCAGGACCACCGCCCCCAGGACCAGCCGGGCCAGCACCAGCTGACCTGGGTTCAGACCCTCACCGGAGACCTTGATCAGGGGATAACTGGAGCCCCAGATGATCCCCAGGACCACGAACTGCACGGCGCTGACACGTTTCACGGGATCGTCCCGTCCCTTCTCCTGTACTCCTGCTTGCGGGCCGGCCCGACGGCGTCAGGCGTTCACCAGCTTGGGAATGCTCTCCAGCCCGTGCTCCAGGGCGCCGGGGTCGATGCTGTCGTCGGCGAGGCTGCCGGACAGATAACGGTCATAGGCGCTCAGATCGAAGTTCCCGTGCCCGGACAGACCGAACAGGATCGTCTTGCCCACACCCTCCTCACGGCACCGGATCGCCTCGTTGACCGCGCCGCGGATCGCGTGCGTCGACTCCGGCGCGGGCACGATGCCCTCCGTCCGCGCGAACAGCACACCGGCCTCGAAGCAGTCACGCTGGCGCAGCGCCACCGCCTCCATCAGACCCTCCTCCACCACCCGGCTGACCAGCGGAGCGATGTTGTGCGCCCGCAGCCCGCCCGCGTGCACCGACGGCGGCACGAACTGGTGGCCCAGCGTGTGCGTACGGGTCAGCGACGTCAGCCCCGCGGTGTCGGAGTAGTCGTAGGCGATGCGCCCCTGCGTGAGCGAGGGGCACGCGGCCGGCTCCGCCGCGATGAACCGGATCTTCGGCCCGCCGTGCAGCTGCGCCCGCAGGAACGGGAACGACAGCCCCGCCAGATTGGAACCGCCGCCCGCGCAGCCCACCACGATGTCCGGGTAGTCCCCGGCCTTCTCCATCTGCAGGAGCGCCTCCTGCCCGATCACCGTCTGGTGCGCACACACATGGTTGAGCGCGCTGCCGCGGGTGTAGCCCCAGCGCGGGTCGGAGAAAGCGACCTGCAGCGCCTCGGACTTGGCGATGCCCAGGCTGCCCGGGTGGTCCGGGTTCTCCTTCAGCACCGCACGCCCGGCCTCGGTCTCCATGCTCGGGCTCGGCGTGCAGCTCGCCCCGAACGTCTCCATCAGCGCCCGCCGGTACGGCTTCTGCTGGAAGCTCACGTTCACCATGAACACCTTGGCGTCCATGCCGAACAGGGACGCCGCGAACGCGACCGCGCTGCCCCACTGGCCCGCACCGGTCTCGGCGATCAGACCGGTACGGCCCGCCCGCTTGTTGTAATAGGCCTGCGGGATCGCGGAGTTCGGCTTGAAGCTGCCGGTCGGCGCGACACCCTCGTACTTGAAGTAGATCCGCGCCGGCGTGTCCAGGACCTTCTCCAGACCACGGGCACGCAGCAGCGGCGCCGGCCGCCACCGGGCGTAGAACTGCCGCACCTCTCCAGGAATCTCGAACTCGGCTTCCCTGCTGAGCTCCTGGTCGACCAGCGCCTCCGGCATCGTGCGGGTCATCTCTTCACGAGTGACCGGCTTACCGGTCGCCGGGCTCAACACCGGCGCCACATAGTCGAGGTCGGCGGCGATGTTGTACCAGGTCTCGGGAATCTCCCGGGCGCTGAGCTCGAACCGTACCGGCTCTATCATGGCTGCCTCTCTGCGCGTTGAATCGTCACTCCGGCCACGCGACCGCCCGGCTCTCGTGTCACCACGCCTGCAGGCCGCCTCCGGACAATGAATTCTCGCCGCCCCGGCCACCGACCGGATACCTCGGCAGACAGGTCGTAGGGAAAACAATGGAACGTCCCCGGAGAACGGGACGAAGCCCGACAGCCCTTTTCCTCCCGGCCGGCCATGTGGTACAAGCACGTCCCCGTGCCCCGCCCCGGCCACCCGCATTCCCCGGCATTCACCCCGGCATTCCCCGGACGAAGACGCGAACCGCCCCACCCACCCCCGTATTTACCGCCGCCCCTCCCGCCCGGGAAGCACGCGCGACGGACTCTGGGAATTCCACCAGTTCCCCCGCGGCCGATCCATGGCACCTGCACACGCGTGCGAACCTGAGCCCCCGGGGCCCGGCCGCCACGGCACCCCACGCCGCACGGCCCGCCCGCCGCGCCCCCGTGGCCGGTTCATCGGATCACCAGGATCAGGGGATGGCACACATGATTCGTCCAGTCACCGCCGAGGACCTCACACTGCTCCACACGATGGTGCACGGGATGGCCGAGAACGAGGAGGCCACCGGGCAGATCAGCACCGACGAGGACGAACTGCGCCGCGCCCTGTTCGGCCCGCAGCCGGTGGCCTGGGCCCACTTCGCCGTCGACGACAAGACCGACGAGATCGTCGGCTACACCCTGTGGGCCCTCGTCTACAGCACCTGGCGCGGCACGGCCATCCACATCGACGACATCTACGTCCGCGAGGACGCCGTCGGCCGCGGCTTCGACACCGCCCTGCTGAGCACCCTCGCCGGCCTGTGCGCCGAGCGCGGCTACCGCCACATGCAGTGGTGGGGGAGGGTCACCAACGAACCGACCGCCGCGTTCTACCGCTCCCTCGGCGCGGAGATCCCCTCCGTCCAGGGCAAGGAACTCACCGTCTTCCGCCTCTCCGGCGAACCCCTGGCCGACCTCGCCCGCCAGGCCTGAGCCCCCGCCGCCCGGGCCCCCGCCGTGCCGCGCACCGTCCGAACGGGAAGCGATCCGTAAGTGAATTATTAGATCTGCCCGTCTCGGCTGTCGCCCGGCACCCTCCACCCGCGAGGCTGACGGCATGAACACACCACTGAACCTCAGCGGTGTCGCCGAAGGGCACACCGGCCGGCCGGGACCGCGCGCCGCAGACACCGCCGGCCCCTCCCGGGCACCGGGTCTCTGACCCGCCGTCAGCGGCCCCGGCCACCGGCATGCCCTCCCACACACGCACCGCCACCCGCCCCGCGGCACCGGGCGGCCACCGGATTCCCGGACGCGCGGCCACCGGGAACCGGACAGCCGGCGCGCGCCCGCACCCCCACCGCACCGCCGGCGCCCCAACCGGCACCGCACGCGAGGCGGTTGCTTCCGCGCCCTGGCGGGTGGATGTTCCCACGTCCCGACGGCGACCGGTTCCCGCACCGCGACCGGCGGACGCCCGTGACGGCGGACGCCCCCGGCCGGCGGACCCGGACCGGGCCGCGGTTCCGGGCCGGACCACAGACCCGGCCCGGACGGTGGTCCCAGGCCGGACGGTGGCCCCAGGCCGGGTGACGGCCCCAGGCCGGACGATGGCCACGGCCCGGACAACGACCGCTCCCGGCGTACGCGCGCCCCGCCCCCGCGAGCGGCACCCGCGGGGCCCGGCCCCTCCCCGCCGGACCCCGCGAGTCCTCCCCGAAGCCGCCGCAGCGCACGACCCGGCCACCACACACGGCGCACCCGCCACCCACTCTGCCGCCCCGGCGAGTACGCCCACACCGCGGCCGGGGGAGACCACCCGCCGCGCCCCGCACCGTGCCACCGCGCCTGGTCACCATCGCCCGGGGACACGTCTGTCCGCGGTCGGTCCCCTCCCCGAGCCGCCACGGCCGCACCGGCACCCGGCGCACACCGCTCCGGGCACCCCACCCGGCGGGCCACGGACACGCGCCCACCCTCATCCGTACACACCGGGACGGACGTACGCGGCCCGCAGCGCCCCCGAGACCAACCCCACCGCACCTCCGACACACCACCCCTGACACCCCCACCGAGGAGCTCTGACATGGTCCACCTGACCGACCCCGAGCCAACCACCCGCGGCCTCGGTACCACCGACGCCCCCGCGATCCGCTTCGGCATCCATGTGACACCGGACCTCGCCAAGGGCGTCATCGCCCGGACCGGCTCGCGCATCGAGGACTTCGTCCTGGTCCCGTCCAGCGTCCGCGAGTCGTTCACGCAGCTGCGCACCCGCCGCGTCGACGTCATGCTCGTGAAGTACAGCCCCCACGAGAACGACATCGCGGTGGGCCCGCCGGTCGGCTTCGACGCCCGGGCCGTGCTCGTCGGCACCGACCACCCGCTCGCCTCGCGCGACACCGTCACGGTCGAGGAGGCCGCCGCCTATGACGCGTTCGACCGCCCACGAGGGTTCCCGGAGTCGGTGTGGGACCTCATAGTCCCCCCGTGCACCCCGGCCGGGACGCCGATCCGCCGCGTCCACACCCTCACCACACAGGAGGCGCTGACCCACACCCTGAGCACCACCCAGGCACTCCACTTCTCCTTCCGCTCGGTCGAGGCGGGCCTGGCGCCGCGGATCAGGGCCGTCCCGGTCAGCGACATGCCCAGCGCACCGATCGCCCTGGCGTGGCTCAACGGCGCCGTCCTGCCCGCCCACGTCCGCGCGTTCATCCTCGCCGCGCAGGCAGGCGCCACCTGGCTGCCGCAGGCGACCTGAGAGCGAGACCCCGTACGGCCGGCGGGCAGCGCGGGATGGGGTTCCGTCTCCCGGCGGCGGCCGGCGCAGGTCCGGCACCCCCACCTCGACCACCCGTTCAGCACCTCGTCCAGCCCCTTGCCGGTCAGGACGTCGACCCGGGTGGACAGTGAGTGCGGAACCGCCCCGAGCACCGCCGGCGCGCGGCGGCCCACCCGGCCACCGCGCACCCGCAGGACCGATCCTGGCCGGCTCCATCACCGGCGTGACGTCCGCACCGGGCAGCGAGTCGCCCTCGCGGCCTGCGCCGCCTCCCCTGTGCTTGCGCGCGCGGGGAGTGGGCTACAGTGATTCAGGTGTTCGCCGCTCGAACTTTCAGCGGTGAGCCTCGCGTTGGTGGTCCAAGGAAAGACGCCCCGCTTCCTGCGGGGAGATGCAGGTGCAAGGCCTGCCCGGCGCTCCACACGATCCCGCCTCCGAACTCTGGAGGCGGGATCTCGCGTTGTACGACCGCGGGCCCCACTCTGCTGACACCCACGCTCGCCCACCGCTGTCACACGGCATGTTCCCCAGGGCCTGTGTTCTGGTCGTGGGCCAGGGCGTGGGTGACCGTGGTGGTGCTCTCGTACAGGGCTCGGTACTGGGTGAACCGGCGGTCGTAGACACCCGCGGCTGCGGTGGGCCGGACCACTGATTCCGTCGGATTCCAGGCGGTGATGTCCGGTCGGCCGATCAGCCCGGCGGCGAGGAAGGCGGCACCGTAACCGGCGCCGACGGTCGTGCGGGCGACGATCTGTTCGAGACCGGTGACATCGCTGACGATCTGAGGCCACAGTCCGCCCCGGGTGCCGCCGCCGACCGCCACGATCCGCCGGATGTCGGCGCCGGCCGCGAGCATCGTCTCGATGTTGTGCCGGACACCGTACGCGGTGCCCTCCAGCGCCGCGCGCATCAGGTCGGCCCGGGTGTGACCGAGCGTCAGGCCCGCGATCACTCCCCGGGCGTCGGGGTCCATGAGGGGTGTCCTTTCCCCGGCGAAGTACGGCAGCATCACCAGGCCGTTCGCGCCCGGGGGCGAGGAGGCAGCCTCGTCGAACAGCACCCCGGGGTCGACCTGGCCGAAGAGGTGCCCGAGCCAGTCGGTGACGGCCCCGGAGGTGGCCATGCCGCCGGCCAGGCAACGGGTGCCGGGCAGGGCGCCGACCGTGGACCACATCGAAGGGCTGGTCACGAGCCGGTCGACGGTGTTCACCAGGAACATCGTGGTGCCGTACATCAGCATCAGGTCGCCGACGTTGTGGCCTCCGACGCTGATGGCCTCGCTCCACGCGTCGATCGTCCCCACGATCACCGGCGTCCCGGCCGGGACGCCCGCGACGGGCGTGTCGACCCGGCCGGCCTCCTCACCCGGCCAGCGCAGCGGGGGGAGGTCGATGCCGGGTGCGATGCGCTCGGCCCACTCGGGGATCCAGCGCTGCTCGTGGATGTCGAACAGCGGCGTGCACTGGCTGGCGGAATGCAGGTCCAGCACGTAGGCGCCGGTCAGCCGGTGGGCGAGCCACGAGGCGGGCATGAAGAGGCGGCGGGCGCGTGCCCACACCTCGGGCTCCCGCTCGCGGATCCAGGCGAGTTTCGGCCCGACGGCCTGGGACGACAGCGCGGAACCGCACCTGCGGAAGACGGTGTCCGGCCCCAACTCCCCGTTCAGCCGGGCGATCTGTTGCTCGGCGCGGGTGTCCACCCCGTACAGGACCGCCGGACGGACCGGCTCGCCCGCGTCGTCGACCAGAAGGGTGCACGGGCCCATGCCGCTGACTCCGACGGCACGGACGGCGACGTCGTCGCGGACGAGCAACTCCGCCGCGAGCGAGACGAACTCCTCCCACCACACCTGCGCGTCCATCTCGACGTGCCCCGGGCGGGGACGGTCGACCACGTGAGAGCGTACGGCCTGACCCAGGATGCGGCCGGCGGTGTCGACCACCACGCCCTTGGTGCTGGAGGTGCCAACGTCAACTCCGAAGACGACATCGATCACGCACTGCCTCCCTTGACGGCGGGTGCGCCACCGTAGCCTGTCGCCGGGTCCGGCGGGCGGCCGCGGATCAACCTGCCGCGCCCGGCCTGCCGCCGGCGGGGCGCACCGCCGCCGAGCTGGCGGCCTTCGGCGCCGGGCCGGCCCGCGAGTCCGCCACCGCCCACCATGCCGGCGACCTCACCACCACACCGTCCGCAGTCGGCTGCTCCTGATGGGCGCCGCCGAGGACCCGGACGGGGTCCTTCTGGACATCGTCCGCCCCCTGCCCCCTATCAAGGAGACCGGAGTCGTGCCCCGCCCGCAGGCGGTCCGCACCGAGAACCTGCTGAAAGCCCTGATCGGCCCCACGGATGCCGTACCGGTGTTCACCGAGCTCTCCCCGGGACGCCAGAAGCTGCTGAAGATCCTGGCCGAGCTGCTGACCGTCGCGGAGAAGTCGCCGAAACCGACCAGAACATCGCCGAGCGCGTCGTGATCGATCGCGGTCAGGATCACCCGGGGGAAGCGATCAGCCTCGTTCCGGATCCGGTGAAACCGGCAGGGCCGCACCACGGGGAGCCACCACGCCCTACCAGCAGTCAGTAACGGTCCAGGATCGTCTGGGTCTTGAGGATGTCGCCGTGGTAAAGCCAGCCATGGCTCTCCGCGACATTGACGGCGTCGGTGTGCAGCTTCGCCGCGTCGGCGTAGCTGTCCGTCTTGAAGGACAACTCGACGATGTACTCGGTGCCCGACCCGCTCGCCCCGATGACCGGCAGCACCTCGATGCTCGCATCGTCCGAGACCTCCCACGCGCCGCCCCACACCTGCGAGGTGACCGGGCCGTGAACCCGCGACGCCTGGAGTGCGGTCTTGCCCCAGTTCGCGGAGTTCCAGTCCTCCAACTTGCCGGGGATGTCGCCAACGACCCAGCCGAGGCCCGTGCTCGCGCTCGGCATGGCCGTGCCGGAGTAGCCCGAAGCACTATGCGACTTCTCGTTGCTGAAACTCAGCGTCTGCTTCGAGTAGCCCCAGTCGACCTCTGCGTCGTAATTGGTGTCGCTGCCGCTGAAGCCGGCGGAGTTGGCCGTGCTCAGAGCGCCGTTGATGTCGCCACCCGTGACAGGGAAGCGCTTCTTGTAGCTCTCCTCGAACGACGAGCCGCTCTTGTGACGGAGCCGCACGTCCCAGCCCTGGGCGTTCAGCCCCAGCGCGCTCGTGTCGAAGTACTCGTAGGAACGGGCCTTGGCGGAACCGCTGATGCCGAAGGCCGACTTCACGGCGCCGAGCGGGCTGTGTGAAGAGTCCAGCGCGGTGGCCGTGAGGTTGATCTTCACTTCGTACGTGGGAACCGCGTTCGAAGCGGCCCGTGCGGGAGTCGGTGTCGCCAACAGCGACGCCGAGGCCGCCAGGGCGATCGCGGCGGCGAGGTGGAGCCGGGCCATGCGGGAAGTGATCGTCATGAGGAGGAGAATCACCAGCAAGAGTGATCTCCGCCCGGCCGGCCCATGCACATCGTGTGAACGACTCGATGCGCCCCGACCACCCCATGAACCACCCCTGAGTCAAACCCCATCACGCACCCGAAGCCATCAAGTCCAGCCTGTCACCCACCGGTGGGTGGCCCATCTGCAACCGGTGGATCGACTTCGACGGTCACGACGCGGCCGGCAGCAGGTACCAGCACGTCCAGGGGCAGGCTCACGGTGGCCGCTGCATGGTCAACGGCAACGTACGCGTCGATTTCGGAACCGGCCCGCAGCTGTGGAAGACAGGGCGGGCCTGCGCTGTTCTGTACACCAACGCGATCCGCCTCACCCAGCAGTGCCACAGCCTCCATCCCTGGCCGAGCGATCGTGCAGACGCTTCCGTTCCAGGGCGCACGGGTGAGCGCCTCCGGGGCCCGATGCTTCTGGCCCCGACCGGTTTCCGGCCCAGAACGCAAGAAGGCGGACCCTCGCCCCGAGAAGTCCGGGGGTGAGGATCCGCTTCGTGGTGAATACATGGTCGGAACGAGGTCCGCGGGCGTCTCAAGCGGATGATGCTGCAGGCGAGTCGGAGCAGGGCGAGGTGGAGGTCGCCGCGTATCTCGAAGCGGATGCGGAGTCGTTTGAACTGCTGGAGCCGGGCGAAGGTCCACTGCTCTCCGTGCATGCGCGGATGGCCGCGGCGCCATCGGGCCTCACCTCTGGCCTACTGGGAAGACCCACTCGAGGAGGCCGCAGGCGGGTCGACGCCGGGTGCGGGCGCCAGGCCCGCGGCTATGCCGGCGGAGCCCAGCTGCCGCTCGTGACATCGCCGCCCGTATCGGCCTGCACCACCGCCAAGGACGAGGTGCCGTCGCCGTACTGACCGCAACTCACCTCATGGACAACCAGATCGAAGAGAGGGTCCGGCCGCAGAGAATTGCTATATCCGCATACCTGATACGAAAAAAGTGGTACCTTTGATGTTATGAGGATCAGCCTCGATGAGCGGATGCGATCCGCCGTGGCAGCGCTTCTGCATACGACGGGCGAATCGCAGGCCGATCTGGCAGCCGCTCTCGGAGTCAGCCAGGCCCAGGTGAGTCGCCGGCAGTCCGGCACGGCGGCATGGAGTCTGACGGACTGCGACGCCGTCGCCACGCACTACGGCATCGGCACCCTCGACCTCCTGGCCGGACCCACGCAGGCGATGGAGGCTCTGCCCGACCAGCGCTTCCGACCTGTCGAGCGTTCGGCAGCCGGTACCCGCCGTCAGGCCGTTCAGGACGGAAGCGTACGGTGACCGGGTTCGACGCCATCGATGCCCTGCTCGCCGCGGCCAAGCAGGAAGTGTCCCTGCCCCCTCCCGAGGAGCGGCGACGCCTGCGTGAGGGGCTGTACCTCTCACGTGCCCAGCTCTCCGCGGTCCTCGGCGTGAGTCCTTCCACGGTGGGCGGCTGGGAGTCCGGACGCGACCCGGGCGGCGAGAGCCGTGAGAAGTACGCGTACTTCCTCGAGGGAGCCCGTACCAAACTGGACGCTGTCACAGCCTCGGACGGCGAAGCGGCGGACGAAGCGGCGGACGAACCGGCGGACGAACCGGCGGAAGCGGGCCACACCGACGACGAGGAGGACGCTGACGAGTTGGCCACGCCCCGCCCCTGCGTGCTGTGCGGGCAGCCAGCCCGCCACCAGGTCGAAGGATTCCCCCAGCACCTCGATGCCGCCGAATGCGCGGCCCCCGCACCCGTCGCCACGCCCGCACCGGACGCAGACCTTGCCGCGCCCTCGAAGCCGGTCCGCCCGGGTCGGGCGGACCGAGCGGAGACGGCCGGGCCGGCGTCGGCGGGGAACGGACGGCAAGCCGGCCGCGGTGGCGGTCACGGGGTGAAGGTCGCGCCGGTAGGACGGCGCGTGCAGGCCACCGAGGACCTGCCCGACGCGGTCGGATCCGCCGTAGCCGCCGCGCTTGAGGAGCACGGCGGGGATGCGGAAGCGGCGACGGCCGCGCTGCTGAAGCGGGCGATCCCGGATGCGATGGCGCTGCTCGACCGCACACGCAGGGGCGGCCGCTACGACATCGTCGCCCACCCGTGGCTGCCGGACATCCTGCGCAAGCAGACCGCCCGCGGCGCCGACCAGGTATGGGAAGCCCGCCCCAGATGGACGCGGGCCGAACTCCCGGCCGGCCGGCACGAGGTGACCGCTCTGGACCTCAACGGCGCCTACCTGTCCGCCCTCAAGACCCACCTGCCGCTCGGACAGCTCGAACACTCCACCGGCGACCACCACGACAGGAAGCGCTCCGGCCTGCACCTGATCACCCCGCCCGCCTGGGACCACCACACCGTCCTGCCGAACCCCCTGGGCGACCGCGACGAGGACGGACCGCTGTGGGTCACCGAACCCACCCTGCGCCTGCTGCTGCGCCTGTCCGGGCCGAAGTACGGGCTGTGCGACCCGCCGGAGATCCACGAGTCGTGGACGTCCGGCTCCACCGAGGGCCTGCTGGAGAAGTTCCGCACCACCCTGCGCGACGCCCGCGAACGGGCGATCGCCGACGACGATCCGGTGACGCTGGAGTACGTGAAGGCGATGTACTCCAAGTTCGTGTCCACGCTGGGGGAGTCGAACTACAACCGCGAGCTCTACCGCACCGACTGGATGCACCTCATCCGCTCCCAGGCCTTCGCCAACCTCTGGACGAAAGCGTTCAAGGCCTACGACGAAGGCCTCATGGTGCTCCGCGCGATGGGCACCGACGAACTGCACGTCATCGGCGACTGGCGGGCCGTGTTCCCCGAGGGCCGCGGCGTCACCGAGGTGAAGGTCAAGGACGTCTACACCGTCGGCACTGATCCACAGACCCCTCAGAACGCCCCTGACGGTTCTCCCTGGAGCCGATCACCCGCCCCGGCGCCGATCCCCCCTGCCGGGGCGGCCCCTCGGCCTCCGGGAGCCCGTACAGTGATCCACAGACTTTGAGGACCGGAGACCATGCCTGAGCGCACCATCGAGTTCGGGAAATTCGGGGCCCGCGGCATCAAAGGCCACGAAGCCGTCGCCCGGCAGCTCGACAACCTCGCCGGCTACATCGCCACGCCCGTCACCGCCCGCCGCGGCCTCACCGCCCGGCTGAACTACCTGACCCGCACCGCCCACGCCCGCGCCGCCGCGGCCGCCCTCGGCTTCACCCCGGCCAGAGCCCAACTCAGGGGCTGGCGCGACGGCTCCGTCACCCCGCGCCGCGCGACGCTGGAGAAGATCGAGCAGGCTTACCGCACCGTGCGGCGTGAGAACGTCGCCCGCTACCTCCTCGCCCGCCTCAACCGCGAAGGCCGCGGGACCCGGGTGGAGATCCACCCGCTCAACCAGTCCCAGGTCTCCCGGCCACTCCAGCGCGAGGTGGGCATGCGCCACATGAACGTGCGCCGCTGGGACCGCATCGTCGCCGCATGGGCGGCCGGCGCGGAGCAGGAACTGGACGACGCGTGGGTGGAACAGGTCATCGACCTAGGCTCCCAGTGGGGCCAGTACGAATACGTCACCAACGTCGGCTTCGCCGCCTGACCTTTCCGACGCTGGTGTCGGTCAGGTCGTCCCGGTCCGGGCCGAGGCGTATGACACCGCGACCCGGGCCACCCCGCTCCGCGGCACGCGAGGCCTCCAGCGTCCCCGCCGCGTAGTTACCGCCGCTGGTCCGCGATCCACGCCCCCAGGTCGGGGCGGGGCTGCAGCGGGAGTTGCTCTCCGATGCTGTCGCGCCGTGAGGGCAGGTGTTGGCGGGGTACCCGACCCTCTGGGTCGGCATGGGCGTCGAACCGGAATAGGTCGAGAGGAACAGGGGTGGGACGGTGAGCGAGGCGTCGGCAGAAGACGGCTTGATAAGCAGCCGGCACATGAGCGGGGAGCCTGTTCGTACCTGCGAGCCGGCGATCCTGACGGATGCGGATCCTGCGCTGCGGGAGGACAACGGGGGTGGCACCCCGAACACCGCGATCATTCTGGGCGAGGACTGAACCTCCTGAACGGCCCGTTCTCCGATGCATGTGCGGCGGGGCGCTGACTCTGGTTTTCCGGTGTGCTCTTGCGTTTCGCGTGTGCGCAGGGCCGGACGGCGCGCCGCGGAGGCGACCGCCCTTCACGGCTACGCATCTGGACAGCCCCGACCAGGCCCCGCACCCGGACGGGGCTGCTTGCGTATCGATCACGCGGATGCCGTGGTGTGCGGAAGGTCGGCGGCGGTGAGGTCGGTGCGGAGGCGGCGACACCGTGTGACATGCGAGCTTCTGTGGCGGCCCACCCGGTCGAAGCGGTGAGCGTGCGGGCTCGCTCTGGGAGCAGGGCGCCGGGAGGGTGGCTCTCTATGCCACCGTGCGGGCGAATCGTGGCATATGCAGGCGAGTCGTGGCATATGCCACGACGGGAGAGTGCTTATGTGACGGGCGTGACGCAGGGCCCGTGCAGGTGCATGTCCTGCGCTTCAACCACCCACGAAAAGGGAGCAGGACGTGAATGCTCTGTCCGGCGTGAAACGGACGATGGCGCTGGGGATCACGACGCTGGCGGCGATCGCCGTGTCGGCGGTCCCGGGATCGGCGGCGCCCGCTACTGGCCCAGCTCAGGGCGGCTCGGATCACTGGGGTGTGATCACCCGCAATACGATCGGCTCTCCGGTCGCCGCGCTGCGGAACGGTCCGTTCGGCTCGTTCGGTGTCACGGGCCGCGCCGCGAGGCCGCCCTACGGAACGGGGAGCCTCGGTATCGAGGTGGCGGACAACTCCACCTCCCTGACCCCGCCCAGTGAGAAGGTCGACTTCGGCAACGAGGTCGACTTCTATGGCGACCCGGTCCTGGGGCTGACCAGGGTCGGGTTCCATGTTTTCCAGACCGGCGAGAACACCACGCACGGCGGTCCCGGGAACATGCCCAACATCAGGTTCGAGATCAACCCGCGCCTGACCGCGGCGCCTGGCACCACCTACTCCTCGATGGTGTGGGCTCCGCCGGCCTCCCCGGTGACCGACCGCTGGAGTCCCTACCTGGACGCCACCACCAGCGGCACATGGTTCCTCACGGGCAACGCGGGGACCGTCACCGGATGCAACCAGAGCACCCCGTGCACCTTCCCGCAGCTGAAGACCGCTCTCAACGACGGCGGCCAGGCTCCGACCATCTACACCGCGGCCGTGGGCAAGGGCCGCGACAACCTGTGGGCCGGCGCCGTCGACGGCCTGCGGATCAACCGGAACATCTACGACTTCGAGGCCGGCGGAGTCAGGACGCTCCGCGCCAACTGAGCGGCTCAGCACAAGCAGACTGCTGAACCTTCACGACCACGCACGTCGACAGCCCCGGCCGGGACACCGGCCGGGGCTGCGAGCGTTTTGATCACGTGCGCCCGGAGGCGCGGGGGACATCGCTGGGAGCGAGGTCGGTGCGGGGGCGGGGCCGGCGTGCGGGATGCCGCCACCGGCCGGCCGCGTCGCGGGCGACGTCGGCGCCGACTTCCACGACCAGTCAGGTCCGGCGTGACGTTGTTCGTCTCCGGCAGCGCGTCCGGCCGCGCCCGGTGATCGGGGCGCGGCCGGACGCGTCTGCCGGAGACGGATCAGATCAGCTGGTGCTGAAGGACTCGTAGCCGTAGGAGCCGGTCCACTGGCCGGCGCTGCGGTCGTAGGTGCGGGCCCTCATGAGGATCAGGCCGTCCTCGTAGAAGTCCTTGTTGCACACGACCCAGGTGCCGGCGCCCTCCGAGTTCACGCACTGGCCGGACCGGTAGATGCTGGTGTCGTTCCAGTGCTTGTAGTTGTCCCAGTCGGCGACCGCGGAGGCGCTGTCGGCGTCGCCGTCGTAGACGTAGATCTTGTCACCGGTCGGATTGAAGCAGACCCTGGCCTTGTCGGGCGAACCCACGCAGAGGGCAGCGCTGCCCGGGTTGCTCGTCCTGGTCCCCTGCTGCCAGGAGTCGTCGGCGGCGGCGGCCGGACTGGCGGCGGACAGCGCAAGCGCGAGCGCGCCGACGAAGGCGGCACCGGCGGTCATGGTGGTGCGGATGCGGATCACGTATTTCCTCCCCGAATACAGCGCGTGCGACAGCCGCCCGCACGCCGCGGAGCGGGCACGAGAGGCGGTCGTTCCCCCGGAGGCCGGTGGTCCGGCGCGGCGTCCGGGGGATTACTTGATCACGGTACGGAAATCCCACTGGCAGCACAAGGAACAACAATCCCAAGAGTCAGGTCAGTTGCCCCTCAGGCTGCCCGCGTTCCGCCCACCGTCCGAACCGTCGGGAGCCGCCAGGGCCACGGCGAACGCGCCCCATGGCGCCCACTGCGACACGCAACTGCCCGCACTGCCAATAGCCCATCACCATCGTCGCGCCGCTGGGCCACTCCAGAAGCCGTCCGGCCCACTATGCCTGACCCGCAGCACGGAAATCGTCCCACTCAGGCGGACCCACTGACGGGGTGCGGGGCTGCGGACTGCTGCGGCGGTCGTGCTATCCCAGGTGACTTCCTGGTTCGGGGCCGCCGATGCCGCCATGCGGGTGCTGTGGGCTTGTCGTGCCGGCGGCCCGGAGTGCGTGTGCTGTGTGCTCTGTCCGGGGGAGGCCGGGTTGCTCTATGTTCCGCTCCGCGAGGAGATGAAGGGATCGGCCGGGCGCGTTGGAGGAGAGGTGGCGGTGTGCGGAGCATTCTGCGGGCGGGCACGGTGATTTCGTTCGATCCTGCGCGGGGGTCGGGGGTCATCGCCCCGTGCGGTGGCGAGGAACACGTCCCTTTTCACGCGCAGGCCGTGAGGTTCGTCGACTTCGTCAGGCAAGGGCAGCTCGTCATCTACGCGATCGAACGGGCGGATGCCGCCGTACGGGCCGTCGAGGTACGTCCGGCCTAGAGGGGACCGGGGGACTCCGCCGACTGTCACGGCGCTGGGCGGGTCGCCTGTGGGGATGGTGCGGGCCCCGGAGGGCCGGGCGTGGGGTGAGGTCCTGGCGGCCGCGCGAGACATCCAGGGCCCTTGGGGGTGCCTTCGAGCCGAAAAGACACAGGCTGGGAGGGTCTGACGCAGCCCTCCCGTCTGCGGTGATAGCTGGCCGGCGCGAGGAGTCGGCTGCGGTACTGCCGTCCGCTGGCGATGAGAACCCGGTTCAACATGGGGTGACGGACGGTGGAGAGGCATGGCCCACGGAACCGAGGTCGCTGGCACATCATCGGCTGGACGCAGGACCACCCCCTGCCAGACCCGGTGCGGGACGAACTGGAAGGTGGTGCGCGCAGACGACGGCACAGCCCCAGTCCTGCAGGGGCACGAAGGAGGGCCCGAGTCCAGGGGGTGAGACTGGGGCCCCCATCCATCGTGGGCATGTCCGCAGGGCGGTGCAGCGCGCGATGTTTTCTCAACGATCCCCGCGATCGCCGGACACGCGGAAGGCTGGTCACAGCCGCTCTTCTCTCGCTGCTACGGCCGGAACATGTGCGCACCACTCGACCAGTGGCTCAGGGAGTCACAGTTACACCAATATCTGTGACACTGCAGGTCAACGCGTTGGAGGCGATCAGATGCGGCTCGCGGGGTACATCCGGGTGTCGACCGGCGGGCAGTTGGACGGATTCGGGCTGGAGGACCAGGAACGCATCGTGCGCCGCTGGACCCGCGAGCACAGCCACAAGCTCGCGCACCTCTTCGTGGAGAAAGCGGTGTCCGGCACTGTCGCCGGCGACGAGCGGCCCGAGCTGGCCACCGCACTGCTGTGGGTCGAGGAGAAGCGCGTGCACGGGATCATCGCGCCGAACCTCGACCGCCTCGCGCGCGAACTGGTCGTGCAGGAGGCAGCCCTGGCCCAGTGCTGGCAGCACGGCGGCCGCGCCTTCATGGCCGACCAGGGCGAGATCCTGCCCGACGACCCCGAAGTCCCGATGCGCACCGCCATGCGCCAGATGATGGGCGTCTTCGCACAGCTCGACCGCGGCATGACCGTCGCCAAGCTCCGCCGCGGCCGCCGCATCAAGGGCGAGAAGGGCGAGTACGCCTACGGCGCCCCGCCCTACGGCTGGCAGGCCCACAAGAAGGAACTCACCCCGGAGGAGATGGAGCAGGCCGGCCGGACCCGCGCCCGCCAGCTCCGGGACGAGGACGAACTGTCCTACCGCGAGATCGCGGCCGTCCTGGAAGCCGAGGACATCCGGCCCAAGCGCGGGGAGCGCTGGCACCCGGAGACCGTCCGCCGGATGCTCGCCAACCCCACCGACCGGCCCCCGACGTTGCGGAAGCGGACGACGTAGTTCGGTCCTGCACGGGGACGCCGAGGTCGGGACGAGTGTGATGCGGGCGTCTCGATGGTGAAGGCGACCATGCTGCACGCCGGCGGCAAGTTCGGCGGACCGGTGTCCGCTGTGCCGAGGGGCACGTGTTCAGCACCATCTCGATGACTCTCCTCATCAGCGACTCCGTAGAGAAGGGCGACAAGCTCAAGCGGGACATGAAGGACGCGCTGTACGACATGAACACCTTCGGGAAGCTCATTCGGAAGCCGAAAGAAGAGGTCAGAGCGCTGACAGCCACAGGAGACGCCCCCACTTGCGAAGGAAGGCAGGTGAGAAGGGCGAGCAAGCGGTCATCCGACACCGACCCGCCCAATTTTTCTGTGAGCTGAGACACAGCAGTTCGCTGCGGACTGACGTCTACTCAAGCCGCTGACCTGCGCTTTTAAAGGCGCCCGCGCGAAGGCAAGAGGACGACAAAGACGATACACATCCGTTGAGCTTGTGTTCCCCCCACTACGAAAAAATGCCCTAGCTGGAACCAGAAACCTCCGAAATGCCCGGTCGGGGCAGCTCAAAGGGCGTTGTACCTGGCGCCCAGTACGGTTATGCCCACCAACTCCCCTCGACACGACGGAGGGAGACCCCCGGCGGCCGGCCGTAGGAAGCAAGGGCCGCGATGAGGATCTCCCTCTCGTTGCGTCGAGGTGGTCCGTCCTGCTGAAAGGAGAACTGCCCGAGTGACGCCCGTCGAAGGTACCGCAACCACACCCCCTGAGCCCGACCCGGATTGGCTGGCCTGGGCCATCGTCGCGACCACGTTCGCGTCCATGGCGGCCGTGGTCGTGCTGGCCCTGACGCACTACACGGAGGCCGCTGCCGCGGTGGGCACCATCGGCGCCGCCTTCGCAGGGGCTCAGATCAACGTACGCAATCGACGCTAACCGCTACCGGTGACGTTCCGCGTACGGACGGGCCCGACCGCGCTCACGCGGTCGGGCCCGTCCTGGACGTCGTTCTTGGACGCGCACAACCCGTTCTTCGCCGCTCGGTAGCCGCGTACCGCATGGTGTCCGACAACTGATCGGTTGTTGGACAGCCCGGTGGCTCGCGCGCCTCGCGTCGGATAGCGGGGGCCTCATCCGGCGCGAAACCAGCGCGGGACGGCGATTCCGGGGGACGGGAGGGAGATCCTCAGCCGCACTACGCGGTCAAGTTGGCGGTCCAGCGTCAGGATATTGGCCTCGTCCATCCAGACAGTGTCCGTTTCGAGGCAGGTTCCTGCGTGACCGCGCGGCAGGAGACAGTTCTTGCAGGAGTAGTACAGCTCTGCTGGAGACCGTCCGACTTCTCCTCCGGCCCACCCCCACCTGCTTTCCCAGCCAGCCCACCACAGCGTGACTTCTTGCGGCCACGGCTTGGGCACCCCCACCAGGGCGCGATGCCAGCCCTTATGGCCGCGGGACAGGGGGCAGCGAAGGAAAGGCACCATCCCTTCCGGCCCTAGGCTCGGAACCGCACGGCACGACCGGGGTTTGACCCGCCACGTGCTCTGACCAGGTCCGGATCCTTCGAGCGGTATCGCGGCAGCGTGCCGTGCGCGGTATGACGCCTGCCTGCAGGCAGACGAGCAGAACCGGCGCGGGCGGCCTCCACCCGCTGCCTTCACCGGCTCGGCACAGTGGGCGCAGCGGTGAACGAGGACCTCGGACATCCCTACTCTCCCCCTGTGGGCGCGGCCGTGATCTGCCCGAGCCCGCTGGCCTCCGGCGGATCGGGTGGACGCATCACCGTCAAACGGTCGGTGGTGATGATTGTGGGGGACGTCGGAGCAGCGCCGCCAGGTTGGCCGTCTGCACTCGGAGCCTCGGGCGTCTGCGCCGGGGAGCGCCGCCCGCTCCAGGGCAGGAAAGAGGCCAGTGCCGCAATCACATGGCTCAACCCGACCAGGGTTGCCGGCACGTCCTCGGCCCGGGTCTTCTTCACCACGGGCCGGACGACGAACAACAACACCGCGAACACGACCACCAGAACGACCAGGCCCAGCACGAACGACAGGGAGCCGACGGCTGACAGCGCGGCTGAGACGACCTGCACGACACAACCTCCAGGAACGAGAAAGGCCCCGGTCGAAGGGGACCGAGGCCATGGAGAGCGGAAGGGGTACGCAGAAACGAGAAAGCTCCCACATCCCTCACGGGGCTGCAGGAGCTGCTGCGGATACGTGTTCGTCCGCGGCAAGCCAGAGTTTGCCACGGGCGAGGCTTTCGTAACACGCGGGACTCACGGCGTGGGGCCCCCAGGGCGAACACGGTGCGACCCAGCCCCTGGGGGCGTGAGGGCATGAAGACGCAGCAAGGCCCCGGACAGTGGCCGTCCGGGGCCTGCTGGCACGCTCACAAGACGGAGCTGACCGAGGACGAGATGGAGCAGGCCGGCCGCGATCGCGCCCGCCAACTCCGGGACGAGGACGAGCTGTCGTACCGCGAGATTGCCGCCGTCCTAGACGCCGAAGCCATCCGACCGAAGCGGGGCGATCGATGGCACCCGGAGACCGTCCGCCGGATCCTCGCCAACCCCACTGACCGACCCCCGACCCTGCAAGCGGATGCCGTAGCGGCCACAAGACCCGACTATGTCTGACCCCAGGGCAGAGGATGTGGTCCCCCTCCATTACGCCCTGGCTGAGGCAGCCCGCCTCTGAGCGACGGGTAACTGACCTGCTGAAAACCTCGTTTGACGGCACACCAAATCGTCAAAGCACCCGGCGGCACGTCTGCAACGCGTGATTGTGCGGGTGCGCGAGCAGCAGAAATGGCAGGTCGATTCAAAACGGCGAGCGCGGCCAATCCGACGAGATGAGAGAGCCGGCTGACGCCCGTCATGACGGGCGTCAGCCGCGTCGTCGCCCGTCGTCGGAGAGCCGACGACGCCCGTCACGCTGCTGAGGCAACCCAGGCAACTTGACCGTGCACGCGGTCAAGTTGCCTGGGTTGCCTCAGGCATGACAGAAGCCGTGAGAGTGCGGCGAGGGACGTGAGACGCCGGTGAGAGTGCGGCGAGGGACATGAGACGCCGGTGAGAGAGAGGCGAGCGGGCGCGAGACACCCGTGAGACACCCGCGAGAGAGACGAGCCGGCGCGAGACACCCGTGAGCCGGAGCCAGCCAGTTGTGGAACATGGTGCACGTCCCGTATACCGCGTTCAACGGTAGGTGGACGGCCTTGGAACCCCTGTGAGACAGGCCGGCCGGGACGTGAGACAGCCGCGAGCAAGAGGCCGGTAAAGGAGGCGTATACCGGCGTAGACCACTCGTTCCACCGTGTGTAACGCCGGGTAGACGACTAGTCCACCTGTTGAACGGCGTACCAGTCCACCTGTTGAACGTCGGACAGATCGGCTCAGCCTCCTCGCTCAACGTCGTTCAACGCGAGTGTGCAGGGCGGTGAGCGAGAGGCAACCCAGGCAACTTGACCGCGTGCACGGTCAAGTTGCCTGGGTTGCCTCAGCAGCGTGACGGGCGTCGTCGGCTCTCCGACGACGGGCGACGACGGGCGACGACGCTGGTGACGCCCGTCATGACGGGCGTCAGCGACGATGCCTGCTGGCCGGCCCTGTCGGACAGCATTGCCAATGTGCGTCCTGGCAGCATTGTCAATGTGTCTCCGAACGCCAATTGACAACCGCGCTCAAATCACGGATGGCGATGCGTAATTCACCGAGACTGATTCACTTCACGTAATTCGATGTCGGTGACCAATTGGCGCGCACGACATTTCGGTGGGACCAGTCGAATCTTCAAAGCGGGAATTGGGTTCGTGGTAGTGTGGATACATACACGACCCGCACATGACTGAGCCCCACGGTCCGCCAGGTAGCGAAACACGTGGGGCTCAACCTCGGTGAGGGACGTCGATGGGCCCACCCTTCGCGAGAGGGTCGGGCCCATCAGCTTCTTCAGCCGCAGGTCACCAGAGCTTCAAGCCGTAGTACACGGCCTGGAACACGGCGCCTACAAGCCGGACCGCGTCTGTGACGCGGCGGATCCGCTTTGCCCACACCGAACCGTCGCCCGCGTCGCGGGACTCCGTTCCGGTGATCACCTATACCTCCCCTCGCTGGATGGAACCAGCTGGATGCCACCCAGCCAGCCGAAGAGGTATTAGTGACATTACACCATTCGACGGACCGTCACGGCTTTCATGTCGACCATCCGCACTGTGCGCAATGTGCACCGAGCGGGCCGCCCGAAAGGATTCCGGCGCTCCTTATCGCTTCGAGTGAAATCACCGATCGTGAATTCACTGAGAAACCCCAGCTCAGAGCGGGGGTTCGCATCCCACCTTGCATGCTAGTGAGCGGGGATCGCTCGGCAGAGAGCGGTCGTTGCCTGCTGGGCGCCGGCGCTGCCCGCGACACGGATGCCCCTGTCACAGCGCGCTGACCTCGAAGAATGCGTATGCGCCTTGGAGCAGGCTGTCGAGGGGGCGCGGGTCGGGACGCCAGGGGGCGAAGTGCAGCCGGACCTTGCGTCCGGAGTCGAGGCAGAGACGCCCTGGCCGCTCGTACCGGCCCCTCATCTCCGGTCGGATTTCTGGAACTTGCCCAGGTCAGACGCGGTAACAGTCCACGCGACTGTTACCCGATCCATGAGTCGGCCGCCGCACTTCTGTCGCCACGGAGGGCAACGCAGTGAGGGTGGTGTGTGCTGGTTCTCATACACGAGGGGGAACGGCATCTGTGGGCGGTTTACATGGCGGGCGCGCTCCCGGCCGCGGCGGCTCGGTTGCGCGCGTCCTGAACGGCCGGCGGGGAGGGGAGGGGTGCCGGGCTGGCCTCCGGGGAGCCGTCCGCCGGGCCGCGAGCGGGCCGGGCGTCGTACTCCCGCCGTCGCGGATGACGGGCGCGCGAGGAGACCGCACCACCGGTCGTGGTCGAGGGGGAGCAGTAGCTGCCGCGATGTGGAACAGGTCCGTGGGGGCGCTCCGCTCAGCGCGCCACCGTTGCCTATAAACCCCCTTTGATCTGCGGAAACACGCATCCCACTCTGGACGAGTGTCACCTAGTGCTGTAATATTGTTCTTGTCGGAACGGGTGGACGGTATCCGCCCCCGACGACCCGTCAACGAAGAACCGGAGGAAGCAATGTCCTTGACCTTCACGGACATCTTTTGCGGCGCCGGAGGATCGAGCACCGGTCTGGTGGCCGCCGGGTATGAGCTGAAGCTCGCGGCGAACCACAGCCAGGTGGCGATCGACACCCACAGCGCCAACCACCGCCAGGCCGACCACGTCTGTGCGGACGTCAACAACTACGACATGCGGCGCCTGCCCACCACGGACGTGCTCTGGGCATCGCCGATCTGCACGGAGATGAGCCCCGCCGGGGGGACCCAGCGCCGTAACGGCGGACAGCTGGCGTTCGGCGAGGAGGACGAGGTCGAGGCCGAGGCGTTCATCCGGACCCGGGCCACGGCGTACGACGTCATCCGCGCCACCGAGGTGCACCGGTACCGCGCCGTCCTGTGCGAGAACGTGGTGGAGTTCGTGACGCAGTGGCCGTTGTTCGGCTGGTGGCGCTCGGGCATGGAGCAGCTGGGCTACAACTCCCAGATCGTGTCCGTGTCCTCCGCCCACGTGGGCGGCCCGGACAACCCCCGCGCACCGCAGTGGCGGGACCGGATCTATCTCGTTTTCACGCGGACCGGCATCAAGCTGCCCGACGTCCGGCCCCGCCCGCTGGCATGGTGCGCGGAGTGCGGCGAAGACGTTCAGGCCATTCAGGCGTTCCGCAACCCCCGCCGCACGGTGGGGAAGTACCGGCAGCAGTACGACTACCGGTGCCCGAACGCGAAGTGCCGCAACGCCCTGGTGGAGCCCTACGTGCGCGCGGCCGCCGACGCGATCGACTGGACCAACCTGGGATCCCGGATCGGGGACCGCTCCCGCCCGCTGGCGGCCGCCACCCTGCGCCGGATCTCGGCTGGGCTGGCCGAGTACCCGCAGCGGGTCAGCCTCCTGACGCTCAACCACTCCGGGCACGACGGGCGGGCCCAGGACCCCACGCGGGTCCCCCTCCCCGCCCGCACGCGCAAGATCGGCGAGGGACTGCTCTTCCCGCAGGACCGGCACGGCATGCTCGTACCGGCCGGAGGCACGTGGAACGACACGGGCACGCCGCTGGCCGAGCCGATGCGCACCCGCACCACCCGGGACACCGAGGCCCTGGTGACCATGCCCTACGTCGTCACCCTCCGCCGCAACGGCGGGGCGGCCGCCGTCGATCAGCCGCTCGCCACGGTCACCGCAGCGGGCCGCCACCACGGTCTGGTCATCCCCTACCGCAAGGGCACCGCGAAGCCGACCGATCAGCCGCTCCTCACCCTGGCCACCCGGGACTCCGCCGGGATCTGCGTCCCAGACGCGGCCCTGACGGTCGAGGACTGCCACTTCCGGATGCTGCAGCCGCGCGAGCAGCTGGCCGCCCAGCGCTTCCCCGGCGACTACATCATGCGCGGCAACAAGGGCGAGCAGACCATGCAGGCCGGTAACGCCGTGTCCTGCAACGTGGCCCAGTGGATCGGCGAACGCGTCGCCGCCGTCCTCTAGCCAGTCAGCTAACGCTGTAACGCTGTAAATGTCGGGTGGGGCGGTCGGTATCCGCCCCGCCCGGCACGACCCGCCAGCACGCGACAGGAGAGACCACCTCATGAGCGAGACCCCGCAACTGCCCTACCGGCTCGGGGAGCCGGACATCGAGTGCCGCTACCCCGTTCTCGTCGGAACGTGGTTCATCGGCCACGCCCTGCGCTGGCACGGTGTCTGGTATGCCGTACCGGCCGGGACCACCACCGACGTCCGCGTGGCGGACGGAGGCCCGCGCCGTGGCGGAGGCAGCCCGGCAGCCGCCGCCTGGCTCTACTCCGAGTTCACGGAGGGACGCATCACCCCGCAGAGCGTGGTCGACAGCGCCGCCGCCACCCTGGTGAAGCCGGAGACCGTTCCTCTGCTCCACCCGCGCATGCCCGAGACCGCGCGCAACATCGCGTCGGCCCGGACCGCGTTCGCCGGACTGGAGGCGCACCGCTGGACGCCGTACGGCGGATACCCGGGCAGTGACAACCTTGGGTCATGGAGTGCCAGCTGTGCGGATGGAAGGGCCCGCGCTACTGGTCGCACCTCCGGGGACGCAACGGCCAGCCGCCCACCGTCCTCCGCCACGACGGAGGATGCATCGGAGCCGACAAGGTCCGCGAGGCGATCGGCGCCTACGAGCGGTAGCTGACACCCGGCAGCCGTAGTGGCGGTCCGGTCGGGCATCGAGCCCGACCGGACCGCCCGCTGGTGCGTGGTGCTGGCCGGTGGGCACGAGCACGAAAAAGGGACCGGCGGCCCGCCCCGCCCAAGAGCGGTGCGGTCGGTATCCACCGGTCCCGACCCGTCAACACCACCAGGGCGCGACCGCGGCAGTCTATCGCCGTAGCCTCAGGCGACAGCCCTGATACCGGACAGGAGACGCACCGATGATCCCCCACGGCCACCCCGTCATGACGGAGGCCAGCATCGCGGCGGCCGCAGGCATCGAGCTGCACACGTGGCGCCGGCGCCACGGCACCGATTTCCGCGCCCGGGTGCCCGTCACCAACCCCGGCGAGCGACTGCGTCTGTACGACGCAGCCCAGGCCCACGCCTACCTCGAGGGCCAGCCCGTCCCGCCGGCGCCCACCCCCGAGCCTCACCCCGAGGACTTGCTCAGCGTGGGCGAAACCGCCGAAGTCCTGGGCACCGACGCCTCCACCGTCCGTGCGTACGCCAGCACTGGCTATCTGCCCAAGGGCGTCGAGCTGCACGGCCGCCCCTGGTGGCCCCGGCACGTCGTGCAGGCCCGGATCGACGCCGGAGACCAGAGACACCACCCCGAGCGCACCGGTGCGGGCCGCCGGCCAGGCGACCCGCGCAACCGTTCCCCCCGCCCGCGCACTGACGACCGCGTGCCCGCCGTTGCCGCCGAACTCGCCGCAGCCGAAGCGGAGAACCGGACCGTAACCGCCGACCAGTTGGCAGAGCGCTACAGCGTGAGCCGGCGGACCGGAGAGCGCCTACTCGCCGCCGCCCGCCAGCAGCTGCAGAAGCGTTCTTGAACGCCTTTGTAGTGGTGCTGGAGCCTTCGAGCTGAGCCGTCAGCCCACAGGGATCGGAGGCACCGACAGGTCGGCGCCGCTGTTCCCTGACCCCTGCACGCGCCAGAGGCCGACCCCGATCGGTACGGACCGCTCCAACATCACTGCGCGATATTCAGTCGGCCAAACAGTCAAATCCGACCACGTGATACCCACCAGGTCCGCGTCGGTCAGGTTCGCGTGGGTGAGGTTCGCGCGGGTCAGGTTCGCGCTGCCCAGGTCCGCGTCGGTCAGGTCCGCGCCGGTCAGGTCCGCGCCGGTCAGGTCCGCGCTGCGCAGGTCCGCGCGGGACAGGTCCGCGTCGGCTAGGTTCGCGCCGGTCAGGTTCGCGCTGCCCAGGTTCGCGCGGGACAGGTTCGCGCCGGTCAGGTCCGCGCCGGTCAGGTCCGCGCCGGTCAGGTCCGCGCGGGACAGGTCCGCGCGGGACAGGTCCGCGTCGGCTAGGTTCGCGCCGGTCAGGTACGCGCCGGTCAGGTACGCGCCGCCCAGGTCTGAGATGGTCAGGTTCGCACGGGTCAGGTTCGCGCGGGTCAGGTCCGCGAAGGTCAGGTCCGCGAAGGTCAGGTCCGCGCGGGTCAGGTTCGCACGGCCCAGGTCCGCGCGAGACAGGTCCGTGCGGGACAGGTACGCGCGAGACAGGTCCGCACCGGTCAGGTTCGCGTAGGACAGGTTCGCGTAGGACAGGTTTGAGTCGGTCAGGTCCGCCCCGGTCAGGTCCGCCCCGGTCAGGTCTGGGCTGGCCCGGTCTGGGCTGGCCAGGATCGAGGCAGCTGGAATGGTCTTGTAACGGGGACGGGCGCCGCCGGCCAAGAGCACCCGGGTCCACCAGGCAGATGCCTCAATACTTAGCCAGGGACGTGAAGGTCGCGCGGTCCGAGCCACACGGCCGAGGAAGGAGTCAGGACGCGTCTTCACGGATCTCCCCATCCTCAGTCGCGCGCGAGAGGGGCGGAGGGGCACTCGCCTGGCTGCCTGAAATCGAGGGAGGCCCGGTTGACGGTTGGATGGAGGGTCCGACCTCTACCCCGGAGAGGATGCCTCGGATTGTGGCGGGCGCACCGATGCCGAAGATGAAGGCTGGCCACGGCCCGTTCATCTGATCGTGTGCGGCAGCCGCCACCACGGCACCCAGAACGAGCCCGCTCCCCAGTACGAACAGTCGGGGCCCTACCGTGTCAAGTCTCCGCTGCCACGGCCAGCGGTACCCGCCAGACATGATGGAGCCGCAGAAGGACACGAGCGAAGCGGCTCCGCCGCCGGCCAAGCCCCACAGGGCTGCTTGCCACCACGTCATCGTCTGACGGTAGCCACCCGCAACGGTTGCCTGTAAAGAAAGCCCAATTTTCGTAGGCTTCAGTCCATATAGTCCGCCGCGGTCACAGGCCCAGTTCGTCCAGCCGCGACCCCGCCGCCCACCGCCCCAACTGGTTCCCGTCGAGCAGAACACCGCCCTGGCGCGAAGCCCAGAGCACGTCCGCACGGCTGAAGTCGCCGCGGTGGACCACGACTCGGAGCAGGCCATCGGGACCAGGTCGGCCTACCTCGCGCAGCGGAGCGAACCCGCTCCCACCCTCGTCCGCAGAGTCCACCGGGCGAAAGCCGACATCCAGCTGGCGACCCTGACGACTCGCGTACAGACGCGGTCGACCGGGCTCGCCCACGTCGACCACGTGCCAGCCATCCCTCCGCAACATCCGCGTGGCCGCCACCGTCAGCCCCCGGTCATCGAGCCGAGACAGTTCCGCCGCGGAGTAGCGGCCGCCCCGCCGGCGCGCGACCTCTCGATGCCAGCGCAGCCCGCCGATCGCGGCCGTACCAAGGAGCACCACACCCAGCACCAGGCCGCCGACCCCGAGCGCGGTGTAGAGCCAGGCAGTAGCGCGAGGGACACGAGCACCACTACGCCGACCATCGCGAAACCAGGCAGCATGTCCCGCAGCTCCGGCCCGCACCGCACCTGGCAGGTGCGCTCGGACCGTGTTCTCGGTTTCGCTTCGAGACTTTCCTGTCCACCGTGCCTCCGGAGCCTGATAGCAGAGGCGTTGCGAGCGCGTGGCGATATCAGGAGATTCAGTGCGACGCACGGTCATGGTGCGGTTCGCTGATATCCGCAGGCGCAGGGACAGGCGAGCCGACATGTCGCCGATCTCTGTCTGTGATCCGTGAACCACGACCCGGACTCCTGCAATCAACCGGCCGCCTGCAGTTGCTCCTGCTTCTGCCTGAACCTCTTCAGCTGTACCTGAGCTTTGCCGTCGGCGTGGAACTCAGTTCTGACCGCTTCTTGGTCGAACTGAGCAGCACCCGTCGCTGGTTCGGCCTCCGTCACGAAGGTGTCGACCAGTGGATGTGCTGATTCTGTGGTTCCTGGCTGCGGCGAGTGTTGTGAGCGTTGCCCTGTTCACCGTGCGCGGCATTTTGGACCAGCTGCGCGAGGTTTTCGTTGCCTGGCACCGGGCCAGAGGTGCGATCCGTGGCGACGTCGACGACGAGTAGCCCAGCTGAGGCTGATTGCGCTCCGTACAGAACTTTGGTGCCCCTACTGCCCGAGAAGTCAGAACGGGTGTCGGCGCAACCTCGTGAATCAAGCCGATCTACTGTGTTTTGTCGCCACCAGGCCGCGTCTGAGCTGCCGCCAGTGTCGGTGCTCGCTACATGTGGACCAGTCGCGTTCGGAGAAGGGGGCTCTCATGGTGCTGTCGATCAACCTGGCGGTTCTCCTGGCGGTGATCATCGTGCTGCGGCTTCGGCGTCGCACCGAGGCGCGGAAACGTACTGACGAGCAGTTGACCGTGCTCATCGTGCTGGTGTTCGGCGTCCTGATCGCTCCCACAGCATTCGGACAGGGGATCCTCAACGTGGCCGGACAGCTCGCCAGCGGGATTACTCAGGCAGGCCACTGAGAAGAGGAATGGTCCGCTGAATCCGCATCGCGTCATCGCGCGACGAGAGGTACGGGGCTGGTCGCATCGATCCGTGCGCGCGCATGGGATGCTCCCCCGATCGTGACCACCGGGAGGGGGCGCGTCCTGCCGTGATCCTCACTGTCACGGATGCCGGTGTCACCGCGGTCTTCACCCCGCGCGGAGTGGCAGCGGCCCGTCTCGGTCTGGTTGGCGCTGGCGTCCACGCCGTCATCGCGATCGTCCTTGCTCTACGCTTTGGCAAGGGTGGCAACGCCCTCCGTATCGGAACAATCGTCTACGGCGCCTGGCACTGCATTGTGGGTACTTTTGCCCCTCGGCCTCACCGCCAGCAGCGCACCCGCCGCCACTGTGATGGCAGCCCTCGTGCAGCTGGCCGCCGGAGTCGTGCTGATCGTCTTCATGGCTCAGAGGGATGGCATGGCCTGGTTCAGCCGCACCCGCCATTGAGTGCAACAGATACACCCTGCGTTGAGGGGTGATCCCGAGGAACCGGCCCTGCAGCCGTAGGAACGCGAGCCGGTTGCCCTCCCAGCCGACCAGCTTCTCGCCCAGTGTGGTCGCGTCCGGCAGTTGCACGGCGGCCGCCGGGATGCCGGGGAACGCCGGCGCCGGATCTTGTCGGTACGGACATCGTTCTCTGACGGGACGTGCGTGATGGCGCCCCCTGATGCCGTTCGAGCCGCACAGGGGGAGTCCAGCGCACTTGAAGCCGTAGTGCGATGAGCACAGCTGGCTCATGAGCTTGGGGCCTCAGGGGCTCAGCATGTTGTACGTGGATCTGGCCATCCATGGACCGGTCTAGGCCACGCGTGAGCACACAGATGACATGCCCATGTTCGATTCTGTACTTTCACCTTCCGTGACTGTGTGATCGCTTTAGGTCGCATCCTGGTGGGTCGTGGTCGGAGGGGCTGACGTGGCACGTTCTTCGAGGTTGCGACAGGTCGTTGTGGGCGTAGTAACCGCATGGGCTGTGATCTTTGCAGGGTCAGCGACCGCGGCGCCGGCGGAAAAGCAGCGCGTGGAGAGCGCGGATACTGCTGGCGTCCCCGGGCCAAGGCCTGCGAAGCCGCAGAAGCCTATGACGCTGAAGCAGCGTCACCAGCAGGTAGACCAAGGGCGGTTCAAGCCACCGGCCCACGAGGCTCATCGGAAGCAATTTACCGAGGCCGAAGCGGTGGCTGAGGCAAAGAAGTCTGCAGCCCGGGCCCGCTCTGTTGCAGGCACCGGTCGAACGGCTGCCAGTATCAAGGGCGCTGCCGCTGCTGTACCTGGCGGAGACGTGGACTACGTGGCAGTGGTCGGCTCCGAGGGTTCCTACCGTTCGGTTGTCGGTGCGAGCCCTCTGGGCCCTGATCCTCTCACCGGGCAGGTCTTTGAAGGAGAAACCCTCCTCGCAAGCGCGGAGATCACGCACTCCGACTACACCACCGATGCGGACGGCAAGCTCGCTGATGTACTGCATCAGGTCAAGGTGACCTGGGAAGTCGGCTGCGGCTCCGATGTTGTCGACTACGACACGGGCCAGGTCGTGACAGCCCATTCAGGTGCCTATTCGCTGGTCCATCCCGAGGTCAGCGACCCGGTCGTGACTCTCCAGCTGTCTGTGGACCCGGAACAGTGTGCAGGTGCGGTTCCCAACATCGGGAACTTCTCCGTCACGGCGCTCGCGACCGTCGTCGACGTCGCAGGCGGCGGCCGTGGTGGCGTGGTAACTCTGATGACCTTGGCTCGGGGGATTCCCAACGATCAGACATACGGATGCGCCCCCGAGTGCACGTCCTTGAGCACGGCATTCGCTCAACCGCAGGCGCAGCGCGGAGCCTCGGTGAACACGGCCACGGGCGCGTTCTCGGGCTCTTATACCGACGTCCAACAGCCGTCCGTCGGAGGCGGACTCGACCTTACCCGCCGATATTCCTCCAACAACACCACTACCGGATCCCTCGGCCAGGGATGGACGCTGCCCTGGGACGCCCAGCTGACCAAGGACGCGGCCGGCAACGTCACCTACACGTCGGAGAGCGGGGCGAAGTACCCCTACACAAGAAAGTCTGACGGCACGTTCACGGCGCCCTCCACCTCCCGGTCATCCCTGAAAGCGCAGACCGACGGGACATACACCCTCACCACACCGGACAAGCAGACACTCACCTTCGATTCCGGCGGACACCTCACCTCATCGAAGAACCGCTCAGGCCAGGGAGTCACCTACCGCTACGCGGCCGGCCACCTGGCATCCGTGACCGACGCGGCAGGCCGGTCGTCCACGACGACATACACCGGCGACCTGCTCTCACGGGTGCAGCTCGCCGACGGACGGCATGTCGACTACGGATACGCCGCCGGCCGTCTGACGAGCGTCACAGGGACCGACGGCAAACAGACCAGCTACGGCTACGACACCGAGGGTCGCCTCGCCTCGACCCAGGACGCAGCGGGGCACTACCCCGTCCGCAACACCTACGACTCTCAGGGGCGCGTGGCGACCCAGAAAGACGCCCTCGGCAACAGCACGACCTACACATACCGCAGCGGAGAGACGGACACCACCGCTCCGGACGGCGGTGTATGGACCGACGTCTACGCCCACAACTACCTGTTGGTCCAGTACGACCCCTTCGGAAACCGCACGTTCTACAGCTACGACGGCTCAGCGAACCTCATCAGAGCCACCGACCCGCTCGGTCACTTCACGGCCTACGCCTATGACACCTCAAACCGCCTGACAACGGAGACAGACCCCTCGGGCGCCCGCTGGAGATACGCCTACGACACGAACGGGAACCTGTCCAAATCCACAGACCCTGACGTGCACGCCACGACGTACACCTACACCACTGACAACCTCCTTGCCACGGTCAAGGATCCACTGGCCAACGTCACCTCCTTCACCTATACCTCCACCGGGCAGCTCGCCACGGAAACCGACCCCCTGCAGAACACGACGACCTACGGGTACGACGCGGCAGGCAACCAGACATCCGTCAGGGCCCCGAGCGGCGCGACAACCACGCAGTCCTTCGATCAGTCCGGACGCGTGATCACCAGCACCGACGCGCGAGGCAACGCTTCAGGCGCGGACCCGACAGCATTCACCACAAAGTACGCGTACGACGACGGCGACCGGCTCCTGAAAGTCACGGACCCGAAGGGCCGGATCACGACGCGCGGATACGACGACGTAGGCAATCCGACGTCGATCACTGACGCCACGCAAAAGACGACGTCGACCACGTACGACGCGGCAAACCGTGCCACCGGCGGGACCGACGCCGCCGGCAACACGACTCAGCGCTCCTACGACGCTATGGGACGACTCCTGTCCGCGACCGATGCGGCCGGCAGCAGGACGACCTACACATACGACAAGGCCGGTCGCTCGTTGTCCATGACGACTCCGCGGGGCAACACAGCCGGTGCCGATGCTGTCCAGTACACCTGGAAGTACGGCTACGACGCGGTCGGGAACAACACGACGGTCACAGACCCCCTCAACCACACGACCGCCACGACGTACACCGCCGACGGCCTGCCCGAGTCCGTGACCGACCCCCTCGGCAACGTCCAGACCTACAGCTACGACGACATGGGCAACGTCGTGCGGGCCATGGATGCGCTGAACCGGACGACCATCAGCACGTACAACGCCAACAACCAGGTGGCCACGGTCAGGGACCGTAACAGCAACACCGTCACTTACGGCTATGACGCTGCGGGCCGGCTCACATCCCAGACCTCCCCGATGGGCAACAAGACCACCTACGCCTACAACACCGACGGCCTGCTGACCGACACCGTGGAGCCGCGCGGCAATGTGACAGGCGCCGACCCGGCCCAGTACACCTGGCACACCTCATACGACGCGTCAGGCAATGCCACCGGCCAGACCGACCCGTTGGGCAACAAGACGTCGAACACGTACGACACTGTCGGCAACGTCACCGAAAGCACCGATGCCCTGGGTAAGAAGACCGGTTACGGCTACGACGACCTGGACCGGCTCACGAAGATCACCGCACCCGACGGCGGCATCACCACGCTCGGCTACGACGCCCTGAGCAATCTGACATCGCGTCTCGACGCCAATCAGCACACCACCGCGTACGCCTACGACAAAGCCGGCCACATCACCAAGATCACAGACCCGCTGGCCCGCGCTACGTCCTACGCCTATGACGCGGACGGCAACCGCACCACCATCACCAATGCCCGAAGCCAGAGCATCAGCAACACCTTCGACGGACGCGGCCTGCTGTCCAAGACCACCTACTCCGACGGCACGCCATCCGTCACCTACACATACGACGCAGCAGGGCGAATCTCGACGGTCGCCGATGGCACAGGAACCCGCACTCTGACCTATGACGCAGAGGCCCGCCCGCTGACGATCACCTCACCCGGCTCCACCAACCCATTCAAATACACCTACAACGGCGACGGCACCGTCAAGAGCCGCACCTACCCGGACGGCTACGCCATCAGCTACGTGTACGACGCAGACGGCCGCATCAAGACCCAGGCCACCAGCGGCAAGACCGTCACCTACGGATACGACCCTGCGGGCAACCTCACCTCTGCCCAACTGCCCACCACCACACCGCTGACTGAGTCCCGCACCTACGACCGGGTCGGCAATCTGGCCTCCGTCTCGGAAGGCACCGGAGCACGCCAGCTCACCCGCGACCCCAACGGCCGAATCGTCTCCGACCAGTTCAAAGACGCAACAACCACCGGCCTCGCCAGCAGATACGGATACGACGACACCGGTCACCTCACCCAAGCCTGCACCGACACCCTCGCCACCACCTCCTGCCTGGGAGGCACCAGCGGAACGGTCTACAGCTACGACAAGGTCGGCAACCTCTCCACGACAAAGACCGGTGCTACCACCGTCACCAACACCTTTGATGCAGCCGACCAGCTGACCAAGCGCGTAGTCGGAACCACCACCACAAACCTGACCTATGACACAGACGGCAATCTAACCAAAGACGCCACCGGCACTTATGCCTATGACGCCGCCAGCCGTATCAAGTCCGCCACCATCGGTGCCAACTCCTTCACCTTCGGTTACGACGCCGACGGCAACCGCACTACCTCAAACAAAAACGGCACCCTGGACCGCACCACCCGCTGGGACCTCAACAACCCGCTCGCCCAGATAGCCACCGACACCAACAGCACCGGCGCCCTGATCGCCGACTACAACTACAACCCGGCCGGCATCCCGCAGGCCATCAACCAGACCACCGGTGTCTTTTACCTCCTACACGACCCGCAAGACTCCATCAGCGCCGTCCGGGATGCCACCGGTGCAGCGACCTACACCTACAAGTACTCGCCCTGGGGCGAAGCCACAGGCACGGCGGCCACCACCAACGGCCAGAACAGCCCCTTCGCTTTCGACGGCCAGTACACCGATCCGTACCTCACAGGGCGCCTCGCTCTCAGGGCCCGCAGCTACGCCCCCGCCCTTGGTCGGTTTGCCACTACCGACCCCGTTCCAGCCGATGTCGGCAGCGCCAACTCCTCCCTGTACGTGTATGCCAATAACGACCCGGTCAACCAAGCCGACCCCTCAGGCAATTGCCCCTGGTGTGTCAGTGCCGGTATCGGAGCCGCCTTCGGAGCTGTCATCGAAGGCGGTATCTACTCCTGGCAGCATCGCCACGGCGGATTCACCTGGGGAGGCCTTGCTGGGGCAAGTGGCGAAGGGGCTCTCACAGGAGCCATCGCCGGTCTGCTCATGCCGGGTGCAGGCAACGCCATAGCCCGCGGCCTCGGCTTCACAGGAGGCCGCGCACTTGCCACATCGGCGATTGTCAACGCGGGCGTCGGCGCGGCCTTCTCATGGGGCCTGAACGAAGTCCACTGCCGCCCCACAGGCCCTTGGGATCTACTGTTCGGAGCAGCAGGTGGCGCCAGCAGCAGCCTTCTCGGCCCTGCGTTCAACTGGATAAAGGGAAAGTTCTCTCCCAGTCCTTCGGTGCCACCGCGTTTTGGGCCAGGGGCTGCGCATTCCAGTGATCCGGCTGTGGCCTCATCGGAGAAGCCAGGACCACACCTCGCCCTTGGTCTGAGGGACATTCGGGGAGGGGAACGCGATATTCTGGGTACATTCGCGAGGGAAAAGGGAGCGATTCAATACAGCGATCCGATCTTCGGACTCCCCGCAGGCGGAGCTACTATGACGACCAAGCAGGTAGCCGATATGATCGAGCTTGTCGTCGCGAAGAAGGGAAAGATCTCCTTCAACATGCAAGCCATCATGAACATTGACGAAATGCTGTCCGGAGCTCCGACATACGCCGGAAGGTCTGTAACGGCGGATGAGCTCAGATATGTGTGTGGACACGAATCCGCTCGTGCCATCACCACGTTCTACAACGGTCCTGCACCCTGTTGACCCATAAGAGGTCGACCATGTCGTCAAGGCGAATTGTTCCGCTAGAAGCAATCGAAGGGCAATAAGGATGGATCAGCTACCCCCGAGAACTCGAGAACAGGAGTGGCGTGTAATCCTTGACGAGTACAGGCCGCCGCATGCGGCCAACGGTCGGGCTACACGTGAAATGTGGGAACTGCTTTCGACTGCATTTCGCAACGCGACGTTTCGCGCCCTCTACCCGTCCATTTCCATGTGGTCGCTGACTGTTTCAGATGCAGACTTGATTACTGAAATCAAGGACGAGCTTCCCGCTGTTTCTGCGGCATCGGGTGAGTATCGCGTTCTCGCCTGGCCTTATCGCGGAGACGAGTACCTCTTTCTGACAAGCGATCCTGAAGAGGCGGTTGAGTTTGCGGCTGATCTTATCAAGGCTCGGCAGTCGCCGAAGGGTTGAATTTTATTTGTGCGGTGCTCGCTTTCTGGCGCTGCCGTATCATCGAGGATCGCAGGAGTAATCCCTACCATCCGACCGGAAAACAGACTGGAAATATAGTGTGTAGAGGGGTGAATCCATACCTGCAGCTCATTGAGACAGAGTCCGTATCTCTCCCAGAGAGGAATCGTTCGATGTCTGACGCTGCGAGCTCTAGCCCGCGTCGGGTGATGCACGCCCACGAGGGGAAGCTATTGGAACGTCGGGCGCCAGGAACCTTCCGTCTTCGCCCGGGAAGTCCAGCAACTTATCCAAGCCGGATACCGGTGGAAAGGGGACTACCTTGTCCCGCCAGCATGATGATGAAAAACCAGGCTCCGTGGCCGTAGGCTTTTCGGGCCTCGGAGACAGGCGCTTTAACGGGTACCTGAGAGTCAGAATTCCGCATGAACTAGACAATCAGGTTGAAGCTTCGCTTTGTGCGTACATGGACAGCCCTGAGTCGATCAGGCGGACGACGATCGATGATGTGAACGGTCACGTTGCGGCAGTGTTTAGCGCCTACGGACAGCGCATGGCATCGATAGCTGTTCGTACCAGGTCGGTAGAGGCTCTCGGGCGTGGGCTCGTTGCCGTTGGCCTGGCGGAGGGGCATCTTGACGATCCGCGTGACAACCTGTTTGTCCTCGCCGCCGTCAATGACGCTGCGTCCTTGATCGGAACCTCCCTCCACCGTCTGATCATCGACAAGCAAGGCTTGCTACCGTCCGACGGGCTGGCAGGAATTCAAGACTTCGATCGGCGTAAAACCAGCGAAAAGTCAATTGAAAGTATGGGAATCAGACGCGTAGGCGACGAGCAGAGCTTCCTTTATGTCTGATACCGACCACTCTCGTGGGACCACTGCTACCGACGAGCACTGGAGCTAGCCAGCATCGGACCGTCCCTCCTGCGCCACCTGCCCCCAATCAACAGCGCGTGATTTTGCACCACCACTACAGTGGAGGGGCGCCCCTTTGCACTTCTGATTCAGAGGACACAGGCGAATGCGCGTGATGCGGCGACGAGCACCCGGCGTCGAGCTGGAGTACTGAGACCGTGTTTGAGATCTGCCGTCTCCCGTTGCCAAGGCGGTCGTTGAATCCTCTGTGAGCGGTGTTGGGGGTGGGTATCCGTCGGACTTGACGGATGAGCAGTGGGCGCTGGTGGAGCCGTTGCTGCCGTCAGCGCGGGTGGGTCCGAAGGGTGGTCGGCGGGAGAAGCATCCGCGGCGGCGGATCATGGATGCGATCTTCTACGTGGTGCGGACGGGGTGTGCCTGGCGGCAGTTGCCGAAGGACTTCGCTCCGTGGCCGACGGTGTACTGGTACTTCACGTGGTGGCACGACGACGGCACCGTGGAGCGAATCCATAACGCCCTGCGCGGTCAGGTCCGCGAGGCCGACGGCCGTGACGCGGAGCCGAGCGCAGGCCTGATCGACTCGCAGTCCATCCGCACCGCCGACACCGTCCCCGCTGCGACCAGGGGATTCGACGCGGGCAAGAAGGTGAAGGGCCGCAAGCGGTTCATCGTCACCGACACCCTCGGACTGCTGTTGGCCGTCCATGTCGTCGCGGCGAGCGTCCAGGACCGCGATGGCGCGAAGCGGCCGTTGCTGTGGACCAGGCTCGACCATCCCGGTGTCCGGAAGATCTGGGCCGACCAGGGCTTCGCCGGCCGCTTGGTCGAGTGGGGCGCACAGATCCTCGGCCGCGATCTGGAGATCGTCCGCAAGGCCCCTGACCAGCGCGGTTTCCAGGTCCAGCCCAAGCGGTGGGCGGTAGAGCGCACCTTCGCGTGGCTTACCGCCCACCGGCGCCTCGCCCGGGACTACGAGACCAGCCCGGCCCACTCCGAGACGATGATTCGATGGGCCATGATCGGCGTCATGGTCCGCCGCCTTACCCGAGGCCGACCGGCAACCCGACCAGGCCCACGATCGCTCTCCCGCACTGAGGCCCACAGGCTCAACCACGGTGCAGCCGAAGGCTCGTGGCTCACTTCATGAACGCGATCACCAGCGGGTCCGACTCTGGCGCGACGTAGTCGTATGTCGGGGAGTCGACGTGGCAATGATCGCTTGCACCCGCCTCCGAGGCGAAGCCCGCAAGGTTGTCGGCGAGGAGGTCGAGAGCTTCCCGCCCTCCCTCGATCCTCAGGACCTGGGCTTCCGTGACGATCGAAACGGTGGCCCGCTCCGGATCCTCCCGAAACGCGATCTCCGACAGCGACCTCTCGTAGGGAGAGGGGCACGGGTTCTCCGAGAGGTCAAAGCTTCCGGCCTGCCCCCGCAGCAGCTGCCCGAACGCCAGGAGGCCTTGACGCGTCCCAGAGAGCTCAAGCTCTTTCGTTTCCCCGCTGTACAGAACCTGCAACATCACATCCCCTCCAACCCGCCGATCGTAGCGATTACCAAGAGGGATCGCCCCGCTGGCACTTCCGCCGCGGTCGGATCTGCGGCTCTGTGGCAGATCTCAAACGCGGTCTGAGGAACCTTCCTCCTCAGCCCGACTCGCGGTCCGGCTCGGCGCGCACCCCCATCACCCCGCCACCCGTTTCCCGGACCTCTGAGAGTTGCCCCGATGCCTGTACCGCCCATTAGCGGCCGTCTGCAATGGACCGACGTCCCCAGCGCCCTGCGTACCTGTCTCGAAGACGCCCTGGGTGCGCCCGTCACCGACACGGCCACTCCCGCCGGTGGCTTTGGCCACCAACTCGCTGCCGCGCTCACCCTGGCCGGCGGCCGGAGGGCTTTCGTCAAAGCGGCCCCTGACGACGACCCCTTGACCGCCGCCAACGTCCACGAGGCCGCCGTGCTGGACGCGCTGCCCTCCGGCGCTCCCGCCCCGGACCTGCTCGGCATCCACCATGCCGATGGTTGGACGGCTGTGGTCATTGCGCACCTGGACGGCCCGCACCCCGATCTTTCTCCGGCCTCCGGCGACGCTGACCACACCTGGGCTCTGCTGGATAAACTCACCTCCAGCCCCGCCTCGGCCCCCTACGCCGCGGCGGTGAGCACAGCCCCCTCCACAGCGGCCGCTCTGCACGGCTGGAACGAACTGCTCTCCGATCCGCCGGCCGACCTGGCCCCCTCCGCCCGGGACCGCCTGCCGCAACTCGCCGAACTCGAGGCCGCCTGGCCTGCCCTCGCCCACGGCGACCGCATCGTCCACGGCGACCTGCGCGCCGACAACATGGTCCGCGACCACCACCGCGGCGTCACCTTCGTGGACTGGGCACACGCCACCACCGGCCCCGCCTGCATCGACGCCGCATCCCTCGCCCCACAACTCGTCCTCGCCGGCCACACACCCGAAGACGTCGCCCGCCTGCTCCGCGACCACCCCGCCACCGCCAGCAATCCCGACACCACCACCGCATTCCTCGCCGCGCTCACCGGCCACTGGCACCGCAACGCCCGCAAACCCGCGCCCCCCGGCACCCCGGGACTGCGCGCCTATCAGCACCGCGCCGCGGCAGCTGGCCTCGCCATCCTCAACCACCGCCTTGCGCAGGGCTGTGCACCGTCGTGACCTGCGGTGGTCGGGCTGTGGTCGGCTTTGGGAGGGGTGGGCGCCCCCGCGTGTTCGGGGTGGGTGGAGAGCTTCCGGTCCATACGGCTGAGTGGTTTACCGGATGCATATGCCGAGGGGCTATCTCCTTCGATCTACCTTCACAGCGTAGTCATTTGACTACTTTTAGCGAGAAGGGATCGGGGATGCGTTTTATGTCCACGGGCCGGATGGCGGCCCTCGTGTCGGCGGCCGTGTTGCTGGCCGGCATGGCGGGTGCCGGGTCGGCTCAGGCGCAGCCTGCCGCTCAGGCCGTGTATCCCGGAGGGCTCGTCACCTACTCGATCGAGTTCTCCAACCCGCAGGAGAAGGACAACAACAACCTGCCGGAACCCTACGGGCGGGTCTATGTGACGGATGGCGTCCTGCGGCAGAGTGCCCTGTGGGAGCATCCGGACCTGGACATCAACACTCCTACCGTGCCGCGCTATCCGGAGGCCGGGGTCACCCAGCGGTTCGCCGACCACCTGATCAACGAGGTGTGTGCCTTCGTCGGTGAGGACGACACGGGCATCAACGTCGATGACGTCCTCGCTCAGGGCTGCGAGCCGTTCCACGGTCCCGGCGCGTACACGATCCCCGGTCCGGACGGGTCGGTGACGGTCACCGTGTACCACGTCGGCTGACCTCGCCCCTGCATCGCGAACCATCAGGAGGGGCCGGGCCCCGTACGGAGCACCTTCTCCGTACGGGGCCCGGCCCATCTGCTCGGAGCTGGTCGTGTCCGCCGCGGGGCACGGAGGTGTCTTTACTTCTGTGGTGTGGCCTGTGGTGTGGCCTCACCACAGGCCACACCGGTGCGGTCGCGCTGTCCCTGTCCGGTCGTTGCGCTTCGCTTCGCCGGGCTGAGTGCGCACGCGGTGCGCAGCACAGTGCAGGGCTGTGACCTGCCGTGGTCGGGTCATGGGTCGGGTCTGTGGTCGGGTCCGGCGGCGCTGGCCTGTTGCGTGGTCGGGCGGGCCGGGAGGTGGGTTGCGCAGTGGCTGGTCCGCTGCGTGTCTGCGTTTGCGCAACGGCTGCGCAGAAGTTCAGCCGGTAGCGTCGTCGGGCTTGTCTTCCGGCCGGCAGTAGCTGCAGGTCTGGACGTATTCGGTGTCGCGGAGTGCGACGCGGAACTCGTCTGGGGTGATCGGTGATGTTTTCCGGGTGGCCCGGGTGCAGCTGTCGATGTGGAGGATGGCGGGCTCGGGGTCTTTGGGGTGGCGTTTGATCTCCAGCATGTAGCCGTCTCCCGTCCCGGTGGGGCCGTTGGGGTGCCGTTCGGTGAGGCTGGGGAATGGCGCGGGTGCCAGGGTCGGCCGTGCCTGCCGCTGCGGCCGCGGTGGGCGGGCCGGCTGCGCGGCGGCGTGGAGGGCGCGCTGTACTTCCTCGCGCTGCAGATGCAGGTAGGTGCGGATGGTGTCGGTGTCGGCGAGCTGCTTGTCGAGGTGGGCGAGGATCGCGCGGAGGCGGGCGGGATCAGGCGGCAGCTCGGACATGCGTTCGATTATATTCGTGTGGTCGGTGTGGGTGCCTGCCAGGATCCGCTGACCTCTGACAGGTGATCTCGTCCCTTTGACAGGTGCGTTTGACCGCTGCTGGGTTCCTGTCGCCCAGTCTCGGCGAGCGGCCGGTGCTTGGTGAGGGGTGGTGGGATCAGTGGTTGCGGAACGGTGCCCAGGGATCGGGGAGGGGAGCGCTTGGGTCTTCACCTTCGGTGGACAGTCCGACGTAGGCGCGTAGGGCGGGGCGGGTACCGGGGAGGCCGTACTGGGTGAACCGCTCGTGGAGGTCTGAGCCGAACGGCACGGGCTGGAAGTCCGCGGCGGTCAGCAGCTCGGCCAGGACCCTCAGCAACTCCCGGCGTCCTGGGGAGAGCTCGGCGAACACCGGTACGGTGTCCGCGGGGTCGAACAAGGCTTCCAGCAGGTTCTCGACGCGGACGGCCAGCGGGCGGGGCACGACTCCGGTCTCCTCGATACGGGGCAGGGCGCGGACGATCTCCAGGAGGACCCCGTCCGGGTCCTCGGCGGCGCCCATCAGGTGCAGCAGACTGCGGACGGTGTAGCTGTGCAGGTCGCCCGCGTGGTGGGCGGTAGGGGTCTCGGGGGCCGGCCCGGCGCCGAAGGCCGCCAGCTCGGCGGCGATGCGCTCCGCCGGCGGCAGGCCGGGCGCGGTGGCCGGGTGTGCGGCCAGCAAACGGGTCAGGGCGGTGGCGGCGGCCCAGCGCGGCAAGGGGTGCTCGTGGTCGAGGTGGTGCCGGAGTCGGCCGTGCGGGTCGTGGTCGGCGATCAGCCCGACCGCGATGAGGACCGTGGCGACGCAGACGGGGTCCCGCTCGCCGTCGAGGCAGGCCAGCAATGGGAGCAGCGTGGCGTCGGCCTCCTCGGGGAACCAGCCGAGGAGGTACGCGGTCTTGGTGCGGATTTCCGGGTCCCGGTTGCCGAGCAGTTCGAGCAGGACGGGAAGCTGGGCGCGGACCGCATCATAGGAGCGCAGTGCGCCCTCGCGGGCGTCGACGGGGTGCCCCGCCGCACAGTACGCCCGTCCCTCGCGCAGGTTCTTCAGCCGCTTCTCGTCGGTCTCGGCGGCGATCTGCCCGTCGTACCAGCGCAGATTGTCTTCGGGGCTGATGGCTGCGGCGCGCCACGCGACGGTGTCGATGCCGAGCGGGAGGTCGTACTCGTCGTGCCAGTCAACGGCCAGACGGGTCAGCAGCAGCAGCGCGTCGGCCCGGGCGCCTGCCGGGCCCGCGGCAGCGATTCGGGTGAGGAACGGCACGGCGTACGGAGAGGCCGAGTATCGGGTGCCCTGGTGGAAGATGTTGCTGAACAGGCTGCGGATGGCGCTCTCCCGGGCCTCCTGGTCCGGCCCGCACACCGTCCGGAGCTGGCCGGGCACGTCCTCGGCGCTGCCGTAGGCATGTCCCAGGGCTGCCCAGTCGATGTCGTCCAGCCCTGCCAGGAGATCGTCGGATCGCTTCATGATCCGTATGCTCGCAGGGACCGCTGACACCGATCCCGCAGGCGAGCTGTCTCCTTGAACCCAGCGGTCAAACTCACCTGTCAATCAGTCAAGATCGCCCGTCAAAGGACGGTGAGCGTGGTTCCGGCGGCCGGGATCATGTGTTTGTCGCGCCCCCGGGTTGGGGCCGTACTGCTGAACGTTCGTCCGCCGTGGGAGAAGGAACTCGCAGGTCCCGTAGCAGCGCTGCGACCTCGGTCATTTTCCAGGCGCGCTCGCGTACCTGCTCTCCCGGCTCCACGGTTTCCAGGAGCAGGCAGGGGTACGGCCGGCGGCCACCGTTGAGCCGTCAGTGTCCTTTCGCCTGCTGACGATCAACGGTGGCCGCACTGTGGGCATCAGCCAGGCGTATCGGCGGTCTCGGCCGTGTCGGTGGCCTGCCGCTGTGGAAGTGCGCCCGCTGGTGGCGCCTGCCGCACTGCACGGTTGGCAGTGGTGAGGAGGGCCAGGATGAGAAGCCATCCGCCGCAGACCCAGACAAGCGGCTTGGAACCCAGCGTGGTGATCAGCGCGCCGCCTGCGAGCGTGCCGATCGACAAGGCTCCCGTGGTGAGCGTGGAGACTGCGCTCGTTGCCCGGCCGCGCAGCTCATCGGGGGTGATGGCCAGTTGGTGGGTGGTCATGGCCACGGCATAGACCGGAGCCACCAACGACTCCGCGGCTGCGACCGCTGCCAGTGTCAGCGGGTTGGGCGCGAGAGCGTACAGCGGGAACATCAGTGCCTCCAGCCACAGCATCACCACGGCGATGCGGCCCAGCGGAAAGCGGCGCGTGACCCTGTCCGAGACCAGCGCCCCCGCCATGGCGCCAACGGCCGCGCCGCTGAAGATGAGGCCGATCCACAGTGGCGAGGCTCCCGCCTGCCGGGCGAGGGTGATGATCAACAGGTAGCCGGCGCCGTAGCGCACTTTGTCAGCGGCCGAGACGAGAGTGAGGAAGCGGATGACCGGCTGGCGCCAGAGCCAGCCGATGCCTTCTCGGATCTCGGTGGTTAGAGGCGATGTTGTCCGAACGTCCTGTCGGTCCACTTGGAATCGAGCGCGCATCAGGCGCAGCGAGGCCGCTGACACCGCGAAGGAGACCGCGTTGAGGGTGAATGGCACAGTCCGGCCGACGGCGTAGAGCGCGCCGGCGAGTGGGGCCCCGAAGATGCCCACCGCGCCGGCGGCGGACTGCGAGTAGCCGAGCGCAGCGGACAGCTGTCGAGGACCAACCACGTTGGGCAGCGCGGCTGTGTTCGCCACCTGGAAGAGAGTGGTCAGGACCCCGGCAAGCAGCGCTGTCGCATACAGCTGGGGCAGGGTGAGCCTGTTCAGCCAGAGTGCGACGGCGACGCCGGCGGTGAGTACGGCCCGGCCAACCTCACACCAGATCATGGTGGCCTTACGGTCCCACCGGTCGACCAGGGCGCCGGCAATCAGGCCGAACAGCAGGAAGGAAAGGGTGCCCAGGCCGAGTACGTACCCGGCTTGAGTGGCCGACCCGGTAAGGGCCAGCACGATCAGCGGCAAGGCCATGAAGTGAGCCTGGTCGCCGACAGCAGAGACCAACTGGCCGCTCAGTAGCAGCGAGAAGTCCCGATTCCGGAACAGGCCGGGATCGCGAAGAGTATTCAATTCAGTTACGCTCCGTAACAGCTCGTGGACACACGGGTGACGTCGAAGCTGGTGTCCGAGCTAAGAAACACGAGGCGTAACAGACATGTGCGAACCGTAGCCAGAGCGCGGGCCGGACTGCAATCCGGTTTTCGAGATAGCCGTACGACCCGGCAGGCAGGCAACCGTGGGTCGCCGCCGCGCTGTTGCCCGGGTGCGGGCGTGAGGTCTGTACGGGTACCTGGTGGCGCCCCGGCGGGCACGGGCGTGCCGGTGATCATCGGTGCTGCGAGTGCGCTCTGCGCATCGGTCGCGCGCACCGCCGGCAGGTCGTGGTCGGGGTGGTGTGGCTGCTGGTGTGATCCGGTAGGGCGTCGACCGTTCCCCCTGCCGTCTTCCCTACCGATCCCCCTGCCAACTCCCCTACCGGCAGGCGCAGTAGCCTCACAGTCATTCGTGCAGGTCAGCCTCTTTGACCGGGCCCGACCGTGGGTCCCGACAACCCTCTCTCCTCATCCTCCTGTCCACCCGCCTTGTGATTGATGTCAGCGGCAGGTGGCAGGGTGGATGCGGCGTTGAGTCGATCGGGTTTGCGCGCATCCGTCCATATCCGGCCCGGCCTGGCGCGGCCGGTCCGTGGCGCCTGTCGGCGCCGTGGGCGGTGAGACGGGGGCGGGGAGGGGTGTGGGGTGTGGGTGGTTCGCTGACGTATCCGTACGGGTCGACCAGCTTGGTGCGCGGGCACGTGCTCGCGGCGCTGGGTGTGCTGAAGGTGGCGAGCGCGGATCAGATCCGCCGGCTGACCTGTCCCGGCCACAAGGACAGCAAGGGCGTGCGCAACGCCTGCCTCGATCTCGCCAAGCACGGGCTGACGCAGTCGGACGGCTACGCCCGGGACGGGCAGAAGCTGTGGGGCCTGACCACCCTCGGCCTGACCGCCGCAGCCGAGACTCTCGGACGTCCTGCTGCGGACATGGGCGGCACCGCACGCGGAGCGGCCCGCTCGGGGGCCCCGCACGCGATGGCCGTCAATGAAACCGTCATCGCCCTCACCGGCACCCAGCCCGTCCCCACCCGCCCAATCCTGCGCACCACCCCAACCCCCGGGACACTCGCGGGATCCGGCACGGCGGCCGCGTCGCCGGTTCCGGCGGGGTTCGGGTCGGTGACGTCGTGGGCGACGGAGGTCGTGCACCCCATGCCCGGCGCGAGCCGGACCCGCGCCTCGGTGCGCACGGACGCCGTCCTGCGGGCTGCGGAGGACGGCCTGCCCGCGCTGCTGGTGGAGGTGGACCGGTGCACGGAGGCCGACGACGTCCTGGCGGCCAAGTTCGCCCGCTACCGCGAGTTCTTCCGTGTACAGGTGAAGGACCACTCCGTCGCCGTGTCCCACGGGGGCCAGCACGTGCCGTTGTGGGAGAGCTTCTACCCGCCGACCGGCCGCGACGGGTATCCGCCGATCGCGGTGGTCTTCGACCCCGGCACCAGGCTGGGAGAGCAAGCGCTCAAGAACCGGATGAACCGGGTCTTGGAGCTGACCCGCGACCACTGGTCGGGCAAGTATGAGAGGCGCGGCGGATACGGCGGTGAGGAGCCGGACGGCTACGTCGACTACAAAGATGCCATCCCGGTCCTGTTCACCACCCTGACCCGCCTCCAGGACTCCGGCCCACAAGCCGCGGTGTGGTGGCGCTGCGGACACCGCAGCTGGGAAACCCTCACCGACGCCCTCGACAACCCCCGCGACGTCCGCGCCTGGCGCCGCCGTGAAAGGGAACGCCACAAAGCCCGGCAAGCCCGGGAAGCGAGGGAGCGAGAGGAGCGGCGGCCGGCTGCCAACGAAGGTTGGGACGGGCCGCGCGTGCCCGAACAGCCCGAACCCGCGACCCCGCCCTGCCAGACCTGCGGCGGCCCGCTCGGGGGGCTGGGCATTGACGATCCTTCCGCCTCGCCGCCGGACGGCCGTAACTGCGCATCCTGTCGCGACGTCGATGCAGCCATACAACCCCCGATGGGGCTGTTCAAAGCCCTCTTCGGCCGCCCCGACAAGGACACCCCACCCCAGCCCCCGACCGGGCTGTAAAGGGGGCCTTGAACTGGCCGCCGGCAGACGGCCGTTGAGCAGCACACTCACACACAAAGCCCCTGCGGCCTGTACAACGATGATCCAGGAGCCCCACTACCCGGGGGGCGTCATCTGCCGTGCGCAGTCGTTTCGCCCCCCCCCGTTATGTTTTCCGCGGTCCTGCAAGAGGGCCGCTGGCCTCCGGGCCCGGCATGGCTGTTCCCCCCTGTCGAACCGATGACCTGGGGGGTGGTGCCACCGGGCCCGAGAGGCGCCGTTGGAGACGCTGATCAGAGGTCCGGCCACCGTCCGGTCCGGCGCAATGCCGGGCAGTTCGCGGGCGGCAGGTCTGCATAACGTGGATGCGCGCACGACGCCAACGCCCCGGCCAGCACACACGACATCCGTTCGGGAGGACGGCTTGAACGACAGCGACGAGACAGACGTCTTCCTCGGTTTGGACGTCGGCAAGACCACCCACCACGGGCACGGGCTCACCCCGGCCGGCAAGAAGGTCTTCGACAAGCAGCTGCCCAACACCGAACCGAAGCTGCGGGACGTCTTCGAGAAGCTGAAGACCAAGTTCGGCACCGTCCTGGTGATCGTCGACCAGCCCGCCTCCATCGGCGCCCTCCCGCTGACGGTCGCCCGGGACACCGGCTGCAAGGTCGCCTATCTGCCCGGCCTGGCCATGCGGCGGATCGCCGACCTCTACCCCGGCGAGGCGAAAACCGACGCGAAGGACGCCGCGGTGATTGCGGACGCGGCCCGCACCATGCCGCACACCCTGCGCTCGCTGGAACTCACCGACGAGATCACAGCCGAGCTGACCGTGCTCGTCGGCTTCGACCAGGACCTCGCCGCCGAGGCCACCCGCACATCCAACAGGATCCGCGGCCTGCTCACCCAGTTCCACCCCAGCCTCGAGCGGGTCCTCGGCCCACGCCTGGACCACAGCGCCGTGACCTGGCTGCTGGAACGCTACGGATCTCCGGCGGCCCTGCGGAAAGCTGGGCGACGCAAGCTTGTTGAAGTGATCCGGCCCAAGGCCCCGCGCATGGCGACACGCCTGATCGACGACGTCTTCGACGCACTCGACGAGCAGACCGTCGTGGTCCCGGGCACCGGCACCCTCGACATCGTGATCCCATCCCTGGCCCGCTCGCTCGGCGCCGTTCACGAACAAAGACGGGCGGCACAAGCCCAGATCACAGCCCTGCTGGAGGATCACCCTCTTTCCAAGGTCCTGACGTCGCTGCCCGGCGTCGGCGTCAGGACCGCCGCTGCATTGCTGGTCACCGTCGGCGACGGAACCAGCTTCCCCACCGCCGCCCATCTGGCCTCCTACGCCGGCCTCGCCCCGACAACAAAGTCGTCGGGGACCTCGATCCACGGCGAACACGCGCCCAGAGGCGGCAACCGGCAGCTCAAACGCGCGATGTTCCTGTCCGCGTTCGCCGCTCTGCACGATCCCGCCTCCCGCACCTACTACGACAAATGCCGCACCAGAGGAAAGACCCACACGCAAGCCCTCCTCCGGCTCGCCCGACAACGCATCAACGTGCTCTTCGCCATGCTCCGCGACGGCACCTTCTACGAACCCAGAACCCCACGCCTCGCTTGACCAAAGACATAGAGGCACCCCCCCCGCCGGCGGCTGCGCACGGCGTCCCTTGCCGTCCGGGCGATGCGGTGGCCGAACCCCTCGCCGGCCGCCAGGACATAATCATTCTGGCCGTGCGCAGCCCGTCGTCGTCCGCTCTGGAGGGCTGCGCACGGCCTCCAGGCCGCTTGAAGCTCGTGAGCCGGGCCGCGGGGTGGGTTCCGGCACCGGGACCCGGTTGGTGCGCCATTCGTGGGGAGGTGGTCAGGCGCTGCTGTGCCAACGGGGGAATGGATCATAGAGTCACGGCCGGGAGGGATAATCCCCCTCCACGACCATCAGAGCCGCCGAAACCGGCCGTCATTCAGTCGCCCCGTCGAACACAGCACGCTCTGCGGACCGTGTCACGATGCTGCTGGGTGCCGGTCCTGCACTGCACACGGCACCCCTCGCCGTGCGCGGCCTCAGCCCCCCCGAGCAGGCCGCGCACGGTGTCCCCGCACCCGAGTGGGCCTGGCAGTCCCGTCCGTCCTGTCTGTTCACGAGTCGCTTCCGACGTGACGCCGCCCCGGGACCGGGGGGGATGGGGCACTGAGGTTTGGCCGCGTCGGGTACGGACCGGGCCGTCAGCGTGCCGGCGTGGCGAGCAGTGACATGGCTTCTCGCAGTCGTTTGCATGCCCAGTCGTACTGCTCTGTGCCGGTGTGGGCCCGGTACTCGGTCTCGATGATCTGGATCAGGGCGAGGTGGAGGTTGTACAGCCGCCGGCGGGTCAGCTGTGTGTGGGTCAGCGGCTGGTGGCCGTAACCCCTGAGGAAGGCTGTGGAGTCTCCGAACGCGCCCGGTTCGCTCCCGGCGAAGCCGAACTCCATCAGTGGGTCACCGTAGAAGGCCCGCTCGTGGTCGAGGATCGCCACGATCCGGCCGTCGCGCACCATGCAGTTGCCTGGCCACAGATCCCACTCGACGAACCGGGACTCGGTCACCTCGTCCAGTGCATCGGCGTGTGCTGAGACGGCGTGGCGGACGGCGTGGTAGCCGTGGGGGAGGACGACGGCCCGTCGCTCGCCGTCGTCCAGCAGTTCCTCGACCATCCGCAGGAAGGCCGCACGCCACGTGTTCTCGCCTGGTCCGGCCAGCGGGCCGAAGGCGGTGCCGGGGATGGCGTTGAGCTGCCGCGTGATCGCGCCGAGCGCCTCGTCGTAGGCGTCGAGTTCCGTCTTGGCCAGGGTGTCGCTGATGACGTTGAGGTTGTCCGCGTCGACGTACGACATGAAGAAGTAGTCGGCGTCGCAGACCTCGTGGGTCCGGTCGGTGAAGTGCACAGTGGGCACCGGGACTTCGGTGTGCTCCCGGATCAGCCGCAGTGCCTGCAGCTCGGTGGCCATGGCGCCACGTTCGTAGGTCATGACTTCGACGTCCGGCGGCGGCGCGATTTTCAAAACGACGTCTGTGCCGGAGCGCAGCCGGATCCGGTAGGCCACGTTGAACCAGCCGTGACTCAGTTCGCTGAACCAGTCCTCGTCCGCGTCGCACACCTCGTGGGGACCGTAGGCGCGGGTGACCATGGTGCGAAGGGCCGCAGCGGTCTGCCGGTTCTTTGTGATGCTCTCCATCAACCCTCCGCCCGAAGCATGATCGGACGGTAGCACCAGCTCTGGACCTCCGAGCGGCGCTTCCCCAGGCTGGGCGGCCTGTTCCCGGATCCGTCGGTGACGGCCGCGGCGAGTGCGGGGGTGACCTACTTGGTGCGTGTGTCTCGTGTTCGCGGGCCGGGAGAATCAAGAGCCAAAATGCCATGGCGGTGCCTCATGGAGGGCTGGTAGCAATTGATGATGTCAACTGAAGCTTTTGACTCGATGGAACGTCTCTTCGCCGAGCGGGCCTGCGGGCGTCTGATCGTCGAGTTTGTGCGCCGCCTTGACCTGGGAGATCCGAGCAGTGTTGCGGACCTCTTCACCCCGGACGGGGTGTGGGAGTGGCCTCATGGCGGCCGGAGAGTGGAGGGGCGTGAGGCGCTCCGCAGCTACTTCGGTTCGCGGCCCGTGGACCGGCTGTCGCGTCGTATGTCTACGAACATCCTGGTCACGGTAAATTCCGCGTGGGCGGCCACCGCCACCTCTTACTTCGCCACTTACCGGGTCGACGGCTATACCGATGGCATGGTGCCCCCGAGGCTCCCTGCGAACGTGGGTCACTATGAGGACACATTCCGGAAGGTCGAGGACACTTGGCTCCTCGCCAGCCGGGTCACGCGCCTACCATTCGGCGCAGAGACGGTGCGTCTCAGCCACCCCGACCAGTCGTGACCGCGGGGGGGCAAGCTGGCTTACAGTCCATCTTCTTCCGTGGCCTTGCCCAGACCGCTGAGGTTTCGCTCGACTTCGTCTACCGCTGCACCGAACAACTGCGACGCCGCCTCGGGCCCCCGGCACACCACCCGTCTCGAGACGTCCCGACGGCGATTTTCTGCCGAAGGCCCGCTCGATCTCGGCGGCCGGAAATGGCGTTCGCTTGCTCTCGGTGAGCAGATGACGGACGAATTCGCCTGTGGGGTCACCCCCGAGCAGGGGGTGGCCGTTTTCAGGAAGCGCCATCAAGTCCGCCACAACCGTCGACCGACCAGTCCCAGGCTCTACCAGCGCATGCCGAGCTCATCGAGTTCCGCGCGGCGCTGTTCGCTCAGCTTGGCGGCTCTGCGGCGGGTGTTGTCGAGGAACGCTCCGAGTTTGACCTGCTCGCCCGCGACGTCCTCTACCGTCTTCCTCGGCACCCGCAGGTGGCCCTCGCGGGCGTGGAACGCCCGAGCCGCGGCGATGTTGGCGGCCCACCGGTCGTCCTGGGTGCGCCGGGCCGGTTCGAGCGTCTCGTCGTCGGCCGGTGCTTCGATGCCGATGGATTCGAGCAGGAACTGCTGTGCGGGCATCAGGCGCTCCCACCCGGTCCGCTGCGTGACGATCCAGGCTCCGAGGTCCTCGCCCTGGACGACCAGCTCCCCGCCCACACCCGGGAGTTGACCTCCGGCGCGGACGTGGGCGAGAGCGAGGCGGTAGCTGCGCTGCCATCCGATCTCCCACGCCGGGCACCACCCCGGATCCACCTCCGCGAGAGCCTCCATACGGCTCTCGGACAACTCTCCGGCATACGAGAGGCCCGTCTCTCCCGCGAGGCGCCGTTCGGCGTTCTCCACCGCCTTCCTGGCCGCTGCACGCTGATTCTTGGCCCACACCCCCAGCGGGAACGACTCCCACACCACCGAGGCGGCGGGCAGGAAGTGCCCGTGCACAGCCGCATAGGAGCGGGCGACGTCCAGGCCGGCGTCCCACGCGGAGGCGTGCACCGACCACACCATGCCCAGCCTCTCCAGCTCCGCCACCCGCGAGGCCTCCAGCGTCCCCGCGGCGTAGTAGCGCCGCTGGTCCGCGATCCACGCCCCCAGCGGATGCGACCCGACCGCTCCCCAGTCCTCCGGCGTGACGTACGTGAACGGCACCCGCAACTCGCTGCTCCCCGACTCCCGCAGCCACCGCGTGGCGGCCTCGATCCCACGCCGCCAGTAGGCGCCCTCGGGATCGATGACCCGCAGCTGCACGAACCGGGTCAAGGCCGCCGGGTCGCGTTCCTCGGTGAACCGCAGCACTCCCGCAGCCCGCGACGACACCCGCACCACCTCCGCGTCGACGTCGTCCAGGTCTCCATCCTCGGGGCCCAACTCGGCGTCCTCAGAACCCTGTTCGAGTGTCGGACGGCTGTTGCGCAGGCGGGGGTCCGCGAGCGCCTCGATCGTGTCTGCGTCATGCGCTCGGAGGGCTCCGAGGACCTTGCTGAGGGTGCTGTAAGCATCCGAGGTGAGCAATTCATTCGGATCTTCGTCCGGTCCGAGGAAAACGGGCACCACCAGAGAGGCCAGTTTCCCGCGCCCCGGATGCAGACGTAGGGCGCGCCCTACCATCTGCACGATATCGACCATCGACCCGCGAGCATCCGAAAATAGAACGGCGTCACACTCGGCAGTATCGACACCTTCGCCAAGAACCCTCACGGACGACAGAACACGAAACTCGGCACGCATATTCTGGCCCTTGAATTCGGGGCCTCCGAGGTAATCGGAGGCGAATTCTTCCAGCACATTCCGGCGGTGCCCGGGCGTGTGTTCGCCATACAGCCAGTCCGCCCACACCTGCTCTGCGGGCGGGTACACGTCCGGCTCTTCTGCCGCGAGCCGGGCTGCGACCAGCGGGACCGACGCGGCCATCGCTTCGGCCTCGCCGACCCGGCTGTGGAAGCTGAGGACCCGTCGGAACCGCTCCTCCACGGCCGCGTGCATCAACCCCGTCTGTACAGCAGCCAGCCGTGCCCCACGCACGGCATCCGATCCGGTGTCATCGCTGGTCAACGCCGCATACAAATCAGGGTCACGGATGTCCAGGCACAGGACCTGGTAGGGCGCCACGATGCCCCGGCTGATCGCCTCCGACAACGTCAACATGTACGCCACCGGCCCGAAGACTGGCGAACCGTCCTCCATCGACGCCACCAGCCGCGGCCGCTCGCCCTCCGCCTCCCACACCCGGGCTGTGGCCGTCATGTACAGCCGACGCTCCGCCGGGAGCTGCGCCTGGTCGTGAACGGCCGCCCACGGCTTGAGACCGTCACCACTCGTACGGTGCGCCTCGTCTACGACCATGAGGCTCCACACTGGGAGGCCGGCCGCGTGTGCGCGCTGGAGGATGCCCAGGCCGACGGACGCGTACGTCGCGAACACGGTGACCGTCTCCAACCCGGCCATCCACGCCACCAGTTCGTCCGGGTCCGTCGTGCACGGCAACCCTTGGCTGTCCTCGGTACGCAGCGAGCAGACACCGATCATCGCTCCGGACCGACCTGCACGGCGCCATGCGCCGGCCATCTGCGTCAGCAGGTCCAGAGTGGGCACCAACACCAGTACACGGCGGGCAGAAAGGCGGTGCGCGGCCTCCGCGCCGATCAGGGTTTTCCCGGAGCCAGTGGCGGCAATTACCTGCGTTCGCAGACCGTCCGGAGGGATACGCCCCCCGGGAGGAATTCCGAGAATGCGAGCAATATTATCGACCGCTTCGGCCTGATGTGGACGCAATTCCATCTGATTCACGAGAGTCCAATGCTCGAAGGTGCGGAATGGTGACTGCCTCTGATTCCAGAATTCACCCAGTCTCCGAATGACGACTTTCGCTATCGAGGCATCAATCGAGGCATCAAGGGGCGAGCGGTACTCAGCTATCATCCCAGAACCAAGCCAGCCTGAGAAGTGACGCACGCGAGTTGGCCGGAACCGAGTGGAGTCCTTCGAGGATGACCGATTCCGACCGACAGGCCACACCCCACCTCCCCCTACTGCTGCGTCTTTCCCTGGCGGGCCCGGAGGGTCCGTCAGGTCCCGTACCGGACTGCGGAGCAGGCCGGTACGAGTCCGGTCCGGGAGGACCGGACGTGCCATATCGCGGAGCGATACGGCCAGACAGAACGGGTTCCGGCTTCGCGCGGAGCGCGGGAAGTGCCGCGTAGCGGCACCGCGTCGTGTCTGCGGG